>CAVWLU010000017.1:0-511466 GCA_963755965.1 uncultured Gammaproteobacteria bacterium | reverse complement strand
GCGCGGTTGGCTGGCGACGGCCGCCCTCGATTTGCACACCGGTTTTGGTCTCGCATTGCTGAAGCGGCTGGCCCAAACGAAGCCCACGACTGAGTTATCGGATGATCGGGAGCTCGAGCAATTCATCCGGCAATTCGTCACGGGGACGGGACATGTCTGCGGAACCTGCCGGATGGGTCGGCCCGATGATCCTGGTGCCGTGTGCGATTCCTCAGGCGCCGTGTACGGCATCGATGGGCTGATTATCGGCGACACCTCATTGATGCCGAGTGTCCCTAGCGGCAATACTCACATTCCGGCGGTAATGGTCGCCGAGAAAATCTCTGACGGGATTGTGCGTCGAAGCCATTACGCATAGTGCCGATTAAAGAAACTCCAGCTTGTTTAATGCTTTGAAGCCCCGCGGTACCTATGCGGCTGCATGGGCGAATTTAGGAACACTGATGTCTCGATTTGTTGCTTGTAGACCCGCTTGGCATGCGCGATAAGAGTACGGTGATTGCCACGAGCATGGACAATCATGTCCGTCCGTTGTGCTTCGAGCTAAGCGGCGACCGACACGTCCGAGGCAGCTCGCTGTAAGACTAAATAAAGATGGGGGAGCGGTATGAGAACGACGAGAATTACCTGGCTTGGCGCAGGCACGTTGTCGGCTGTCACCGGGTTCATGTGGATTGGCTATGCGCCGATCGCCAAGGCGCAAGATTCTGCAGCGGCTCCCGCCTTGGAAGAGATCGTCGTGACGGCGCAGCGACGTGAGGAAAATCTTCAAAATGTTCCCGTCTCCGCTCAGGTGTTCGTCGCACAAACGCTGGTTCAGAACAACTTCGTTTCGCTCGGATCGTTGGCCACAGTCGTACCCGCAGTGCGCGTCGGACCCGACGGTGCGAGTAATGACATGTATATTCGTGGCGTCGGTTCGGGAGCCAACGAATCCCTCGATCAATCAGTCGGGCTGTTTGTCGATGACATCTATCACGGCAGATCGCGCACTACGCAGGCAAGCTTTCTTGACCTCGAGCGGGTCGAAGTACTGAAAGGGCCGCAAAGCACCTTTTTTGGCAACAACGCCATTGCGGGCGCATTGAATGTCGTCTCGAAGAAACCGGGCGATACCTTTGATGTCTCGGCTCGAGCTCTTTATGGGATGTTCGGCCAGTATTTATTCGAGAGCGCGGTCTCAGCCCCTATCAATGATATTTTCGCTGTTCGACTGGCAGGAAACGTCAGCGGTGGGACCGGCTGGATCAAGGATGTGATCAGCGGCGATCGTTTGCCAGTCGACTATAATACCGCCGGCCGATTGACGTTGGTGTTCAAGCCTACCGGAGAATTCGACGCCACTTTCAAAGTCGAAGGGGGCAAAAATCAGGAATCGGGCACGGCGTATGCCCAGCAACCGATGCAAAAATATAATTGCCCGCCTCCGCCTCCGATTCCTCCGACTTTTGCCGGGCCGGGCTGCTCGGAGTACCTAGCAATCGGCGGTCTGCCGTTGGGGCTTACCAACAATCAATCAGCCCAAGATCCGGGCGAAATGAACGTGCTATCGACCTTCGAGAGCGTCCTGACCGCCAATTACCGTCAGTGGGGCCAAACTTTTACCTCGGTTACCGGATTCTACAATTATCATTTCAATCTGTACCACGGCAATGACGGAACACCGCTATTACTTTTAACTACCGAGGGACCGGAGAAGTACAGTCAATTCAGCCAGGAGTTCCGCATCGCCTCGCCCACCGACCAGCCGATCGAATATTTGGGTGGGCTCTATTTCCAGAATGATGCCCTGTACTTTGGGTTGGAAAACAATTTTGCCTTCGCCGATCCTTTTTTCCCGCCGGGCAGTCCTTATATTCCCTATCTCCCTTTGGCTCGCGATATCAATTTCAACCAGGGCGAGCACAGCTACGCAGCCTTCGGATCGGTGAGCTGGAAGCCGACTGACGATCTGAAAATTAGCGGAGGATTGCGCGCCACCAAGGATACTAAAACCTACACCCAGGTACTTGGCTTCGGGACAGGCACACAAGCCTACGGTGGCTTCGTTCCCTTGCCGCCGGCGCTGGTACCACCTAACGGCTTTTTCGGAACAGGAATTCCGGGTACGCTCAGCGGCGATCGGTCCGACCATGCATGGTTGCCGTCCGCCAAGGTTCAGTACTCGATCACTCCTAGCGTGATGGCCTATGCGTCCTATGACAAAGGGTTTTTGGCGGGCGGATTCAACGGCACCGATACCACGGGTAATCCCGCGAATATTCCGTTCTCGCCCGAACACGTCAACGCCTACGAAGTCGGTCTCAAGAGCGAATGGCTTCAAAGAAGCTTGCTTTTTAATATGGCGGTTTTCCGAGCTGACTATTCGGATCTTCAGGTGAGTTTCGCCCAAATACCGGCCGGAGGGGGGCCGCCCATTTTGGGAATCAAGAATGCGGCGACGTCCAGGTCGCAGGGCGTGGAGCTTGAGAACCAATGGGTGGTCAACCGCAATTTTCGCCTTTCTGCCAATGTGACCTATCTGGAATCGTTTTACATCAGCTACCCGGGTGGGGATGCGACCATCCTTCAGGAATACCACGGCGCGCAGTTTCAAGATCTTTCAGGTCAAGCGACCGAGTTCGCGCCTCGCTGGAGCGGAAGCGTCAATGCCGCGTACACCATTTTCTTGCCTAATGGAATGAAGTTCATCACAGAGGTGAGTCCCTTCTTCTCCTCGCGGTACTACCTACACGACAATGATGACCCGTTTTTCGAGCAGGGCCCTTATGCTCGACTGGACGGCCGCTTCAGTTTAGACAGCGCAGACGGACATTGGGGAATCGATTTGATTGGCAAAAATCTGACCGATCGGATTGTTATTGCTGGTGTAGGCGGAGTTTACAATTTATCGAAGGAAGAGCCTCTGAACGTTGCACTCCAATTTCGCTATCACTGGTAGTCTGAGGCAGGTTTAGGGGGAACCCGACGTACCAAGCCGATTCTCGACCGTTTGACCCTAAGGCCTCGCACTCGGAAATTGGCTTCGTTGCGTCACGCGCGCAGCCGAGTGATCTGGATGTGATTATGGTCGAACGGCAAATGCAGCCGTCGACCTCTCAATCGCGCCCGAGTTAATTAAAACGCATCCGGCTGTACCGCCGGCGCGGCTAGCGCAAAAGGGCTCGAGTTCGAGACACGCCGCGTTTGGGGGTATCTGAACGCGACCGAAATCAAAAACCCACTGAATTCCCGATGTTTTCTAAGTGATTTCGATTCCGTCCCGGGGAGCCAAGTCCTTATATTTCAATAATTTACAATATATTTATAATGTAATTTATTGATAGCTCGATCCCCAAGAAATCCGCCTGCACGGCTCCTGACCGCCCGCCCCCGGTTGTGGGGGTATCTCTGGGGGTATGAAGAAGTATACAGAGTAGATACCCCCAAGGGTCATACCCCCAATGTCACCGATGAACGCGGTCATCTACCGATCGCCACTTGCGGATCTAATCTCGATAATATCGCAGGCAATATCATATAATTAACAATGCGCTTGGTGTTGGACACGGATGTGTTGGTCGCCGCATTCCGCAGCGAGCGTGAACTGCTTATAGCGGCGCTCGATGAACGTTTTGTGCTACTGGCTTCTACCGCTTTGTGGCTGGAGTACGAAGCGGTACTGACTCGGCCCTTGCACCTGACAGCCACGGGGCTAAGTGCTGCCGAGGTTAGGGACGTCCTCGCAGCACTCGCTGTAGTGGCGGAGCCGGTGCCCATTCATTTTCTTTGGCGACCCGTGTTGGCAGACCCGGAAGACGAACATGTTTTGGATTTAGCGATGAACGGCCGAGCCGACATGTTAGTGACTTTTAATCAGGAAGATTTCGCGGAAGCGTCTAAGACGTTTCAAATCGAGGTAGTTACGCCGGCGGCGGCGCTGCAACGATCGAGGTAATGAGTATGCGTGCGAGTAACTTTGCTTTGAGGCTACAACCCTCGTTGCTGGAGGAGTTGAGGTCTATGTCGGATCTGGAAGGAGTCGCGGTGAACCAATTGATCAATGTCGCGATCGCCGAGAAGTTGGCGCAGATGCGGACCGCCAAATGGTTTGCCGATCGAATCGCGGCTGCCAATCCGAGGGCCGGAGCGCAATTAATCCGCGACTTGAGTCGCGGCGGCCGTGAGAAACCCAGAAAGGGTGACGTGATTTCGCGGGCAACAAAGAAACGCAGGCGCGGCTCAAGAGCGGCCTAGCGGGCCGCCGGCAAAGGATTGCGGTCTCGTGCACAGGTCGCAGGAGACGAAATTGAGCACCGTCACGATCGGCCTAGCTTCTCTTGGCGACACCCAGCGAGGTGCATCTGCCGCATTTCGCGGCAAGAAACAAGGCGCGCGCAGTTCATCAGGTGCACGCATGCTGACCGAGACCGAGGTGCAAGCCATCAAGCCGCTACGCCATCCTCGAAAGGTCTCCGATAGTGGGGGCTTGCACTTGCTGGTGACTCCGAAGGGTGGCCGGCGCTGGCGGTTCGCCTACCGCTTTGCGCGAAAGTACAAGACACTCGCTTTGGGAATCTATCCCGATGTTTCTCTCAAGCGAGCGAGGTCATGTCACGAATTCGCTCGCCACCTGCTCGCTCATGGAATCGATCCGTCTGCGTTGAAGGCCACGCTTGGAAGACACAGCTTCGCGGTGACGCTGCGGGAATGGGAGAAAGCACGAGGAGACACGTCAGCGCCTTTTCTTCGCAGCCACGAATAAATCGGGCCTATTAGGATTTCGAGCCACTCTTTACAGGTCGCGCGCGGCACTGCCGTCAAGCCGCCTGCTGTCGCACGTCGTCCTCCCGCGAGCGTGCATCAGCAAGAAAATCCACGTGCCGCGCAGCCGAGCAAGGCAATCTTCGGTGCATGAAGCCTCTATGACCGAGTCGACCCGTTTCGGCCGGTAGCGAAGGGCCGCTTATCGGCAGGAAAAAAGTGGCGTTGAGAGCCTGTCAGGAAGCGGCAGCCAAGACGAAGAAAGAACAGCATTGAACTATCGTCATGCCGCCGCCTTGACCCGTATTCGCGCGGCAGACGTGGGCCATAAGTCCAATAGCCCAGCGTGGTTTCACCGGTATCAAATGAGACATCCTTGACGGAAAGATGGTTATCGCTGCGGAGCATTTTTTCAGTGCTTAACGGGGACATCAATGGGAAAGAAAACCATGACCCAGTCACTGGCCCAAAGCAGCGGATCGGGGACAGCTGCCTCCATGGACCGTACCGTGCTGCCCGTACCCGAGCCTCAGTATCCGCCCATTACCGAGCTTGATGCCCGCAAAGCGAAGTCGCCACCGCGGTTCGAGGTGAAGGCGCCGAAGGGTGCGCCCAACGTGGTGGTCATCCTGCTCGACAACATGGGCTTCGGCGACGCATCGACGTTCGGAGGGCCGATCCAGATGCCGACGCTGGATCGTCTGGCCAAGACCGGGCTGCGCTACAACAATTTCAAAGTCCCCCCGTTGTGTTCGCCCAGCCGCGTGGCCTGCTTAACGGGTCGCAATAGCCATAGCGCAAACTTCGGCGTGATCTCGGAGATTGCCAGCGGCTTCCCGGGGTACACCGCGGTGCGCCCCCGCAGCGTCACGAATCTCCCCGAGATCTTACGGCTCAACGGCTATAACACCGCCATGTTCGGCAAGTGTCACGAGTTCGCGCCCTGGGAGCTCAGTGCTGTAGGCCCCTTCGATCGTTGGCCGGTGCATAGCGGTTTTGAGAGATTCTACGGCTTCATGTCCGGCGAAGCGGACATGTTCCATCCGGTCATTTACGACAACATGACCCGGGTGGATATGCACCCCGATGCCGATTACTACGCGAGTACCGACATTACCGACAAGGCAATCCTCTGGCTGCGTTCGCAGCGCTCGCTCGCCCCCCAAAAGCCATTTTTCGTGTACTACTCGGCGATTGGCACCCATGGCCCGTTCCAGGTTCCCGAGGTCTGGCGCGATCGGTACAAGGGCAAGTTCGACCAAGGCTGGGATCAGGTGCGTAAGGAAACATTGGCGAGGCAGATCGCGCTGGGAGTCGTTCCCCCGGGCACGGATCTCGCGCCCAAGCCGCCGGGAATTCAGGAATGGGACGACTTGACGGCCGACGAGAAGAAGGTCTTCGCCAGGTACATGGAGATCTACGCGGCATTTGCCGAGGTGACTGACTACGAGGTCGGCCGGTTTCTCGACGAGATTGAGACTTTGGGCGAGATGGACAATACGCTGGTCCTCTACATCACCGGCGACAACGGTTCGGTCTTCCAAGGCGGCCTCAACGGCGCCTTCAATGAGTTGTCCGTGTTCAACGGGATACCGGAGCCTCTGGATATTCCACTGAAGCACTTCGACGAGATCGGCGGTCCCAAATCCCATATTTTGTACAACAATGGCTGGGCTTTCGCCGGCGCGACGCCCTTTGGTTGGGGCCACCAGGTCGCCTCCTACGGCGGCGTCTGCCAATCCATGGTGGCGCACTGGCCGAAGGGGATCGCGGAGCAGGGGGGCCTCCGTACGCAATGGACTCACATGACTGATATTGCTCCGACGGTGTTGGAGGCAGCGGGTATACCCGAGCCCGCGGTCGTCTATGGCGTCAAGCAAAGACCCCTCGAGGGCGTGAGCATGCTCGACACCTTGAATAACCCCGAGGCGAAATCGCGGCACACCACGCAATACTTCGAGATGGCAGGCAATCGCGGCATCTATCAGGACGGTTGGTTCGCCACCACAGTGCACCGACCGCCGTGGGAGCCCAAGGCGCGGGCTACGTTTGAGAACGACAAGTGGGAGCTTTACAACGTCGAGGAAGATTTCAGTTGCGCGCACGATCTTGCCGCGAAGTATCCCGACAAACTGGAGAAGCTAAAAGCCGTTTTCCTGGAAGAGGCCATCAAGTACAACGTGCTGCCTCTGGATGACCGTGCTTGGGAGCGTTTCAACGCGGCTCTCGCGGGTCGGCCGGACCTGTTGGAAGGTCGCACCGAGATAACGGTCTATGAGGGAATGATAGGAATTCCCGAAAATGCCTTCATCAACATCAAGAACCGCTCCTTCGTGGTCACGGCCGACATTGAGGTCCCGAAGGCTGGCGCAAAGGGGGTGATCATCGCCCAAGGCGGAGAAATGGGCGGCTGGAGCCTCTACGTCAAGGACGGCGCACCCCGGTTTGCCTGGAACTTTCTCGGTCGCGCGATTTACAAGATCGCCGGCCGTGCTCGTCTGCCGACCGGGCGGGTTACGTTGCGCTTTGAGTTTGCTTACGACGGTGGTTTGGGCGCGGGGGGTAACGGTGTGATCTTCGTCAACGGTGAAGAGGTTGCCGCAGGGCGGATCGAGCACACTCAGCCGTTCGCATTTGGCGCGGAAACGACGGACGTGGGCGAGAACCTCTATACCGCGGTCAGCGACGACTACAAAGCGGGCGATTGTAAGTTCACCGGCAAGATTCACAAGGTGACCGTCGCGGTCGGAAAGTCCAACCTTAGCGGGGAGGCCAAGAGGACTCTCGAAGAACTGCATCTGAAGAAAGCGCTGTACGCCTAATCGCGCTGTCCGCTTCGACTCATTGATTTCAGGGCCCACACTGTCCGGAGTTGGGCCGCATGTAGATGATTGTAACTTTCACTTTGGCTCTAATGTGCCGTTGTTGGCGCCGAGCGCTTGCTCTCGCTAGCGACGCGGTTTTGATAACATCACGCGGCGATGATGCACTCCCCTTTGACACGAATTGATATCCGGCAACGTCCGGCATCAGCCACCTTTTGGAGGGGGTGTCTTTGGGGGTATCTCAAACGAGCTGAAGTCAAAAAACCCTAGAATTCTCGAGGTTTTCTCGCTGATTGCGGTTCCGTCCCGGGGAGCCAATAAAATCCATCGATTACAATTCTTTCATAAGAACTTACTAGACTATTCTTGCGTAGGCAACTGACCTCTCGTTTGCCATTTCGATTCCGAACTGCGGAGCCTGAGTTCGATTGCTAGACGTGTGCGTTTAAGCCCATTGGGGAACTTGCGCACCGAAGACATTTCACGCGTGCATACGTCCACTCTGAATTTGCGGTGTCCGGCGCACTGCGGTAAAGTGATAACAACATATCGCTTTACCAAAGTTGGAGTAGAGATGATCATTGCTGACCACCCCCCTCCCCAGATCCGGACGAGCGGCACTACCGCATCCGGCTCCCACCTCGGGTGGTAACGCGCAAGCGCTGGTCGGGATAGGGATGGCAGATTCGAGCGGGCGGAAGCCAGGTATCGAGCACCAGCGACATGCGACGCCACGGCAAGTGATTGCCTTGACTGCGCCGGCGCAGGACTCGCCACCAGACTTGACCGAGCGCGCGACGGAAGGCACAGATTGCGGGGCCGTTTCGCGGGACGCCGTAGTAACGCACGTGACCGAGAACAACCGCACGCAGGTACTTGCCAACCTCGGGGATGGGGTCGTGCAGACGGGTTTTAAGTTCGGCTTTCACCGCCTTGAGCTTCGCCTGCCACCGTTTGCGCATCGTTTGACGCAGCACCGTGAAGCCGCCCCTCCGAGTCTTCCCGCAACTGTGCGTGAAGCCAAGGAAGTCAAAGCTCCCCGGCGCGCCCCGATCCCCACGATCCTCTCGATTGCGCCGCGCTCGGCGCCCGAACTCGATCAGTCGCGTCTTCTCGGGGTGCAGTTCCAACCCGAAGCGCGTGAACCGTTCACGCAACTCCGCCAGGAACCGCTCAGCCTCGACTCGATGCTCGAACCCAACAACAAAGTCATCGGCAAAACGTACCACGATGACATCACCGCGAGCTTGCTTCTGCCTCCATCGTTGGGCCCACAGGTCGAACACATAGTGCAGGTAAATGTTGGCCAGCAGCGGACTAATGCTCCCGCCCTGAACCGTACCAACCTCACTTTGTATTCGCTTGCCATCCTCAAGCACCCCCGCAGAGAGCCATTTCTGGATCAGCCGCACGATGCGCTTATCTGCCACACGATGCTCGATGAACTGCACGAGCCACGCATGCTTCAACGTATCGAAGAAGCTACGCAGATCCGCATCGAGCACCCAGTTCACTCTTCTTGTCTCGATCCCGACCGTCAACGCATCCAACGCATGGTGTGGGCTACGTTTGGGCCGGAAGCCGTACGAGAAGCCGAGGAAGTCCTCCTCATAGATTGCGTTCAACACCTCGATGACGGCGCGCTGGACGATCTTGTCCTCCAGCACAGGCATCCCCAGTGGGCGCCGCCCTCCGTCTTTCGGTATGAACGCTCTACGCACCGGTCTTGCTCGGTACGCGCCTCGCTTGAGTCGCAACGACAGATCCTGAAGATTGCTCTCCAGATTCTCCCGATAGTGCTCCCAGGTCTCGCCATCCACCCCTGGTGCGGCCTCTCGTTTTATCGCGAGATAGGCCGTTCGCAGTCGTTCGATGTCGTACACATGGTGCAGAAGCGCAGTGAACCGCTGTTTCCTATCCTCTCTAGCTACTTGACGTACCCGCTCGAGCGCGCTGTGCACACCATCCCGGCCCTGAGTCCGGAGTGTGTTGCCTTCGAGCAGGTTCCCCTTGGTCCGACCCCTTCCCTCCATCGCCTCCGCGGCCGAGCTCTCGGCTTTGTTCGGCGACTTCTCAGGTATTACGGGTCGGTCCGACTTCCCATCGGCGTTCATCGTCGGCTCCAGCCTTTCGACCGCCCGACACGCTCTGCCAATCTTGCGATCACAGAGGCCAATGGGATCTCCCGGTTCCCGAGCGAAGTGCATCCGTACATGCGTGGGGTCTTTGACCGCGCAGGGTCCCGACGTGTCTTGCCATATCGACTCGCCAGGTTTTGCCTTCCGCCTATCTCCAGGACGTCGGCACCCCGAAGTAACCCGCCTTGCGGCGGGGCATTAATTTCGCAGCTCAATACCCAGCCTGGACGTTCCCCTGTCAACGCTTCACCTGCGACCTTGCGGGCGCCGATGCATGACTCGAGGCCAATGTGGTTGGCTAGACCTTCAATGTATAAAACTTTCATTTACAACACTTCGCCGGTTTAACCGGCGCACGGAGATCTCAATGCCCAACACCGTTACCTTAAGTAGCAAGTATCAGATCGTCATTCCACAGGCGGCACGCGAGGCGCTCTCGCTTGCCGCTGGGGATGAACTATTGGTTCTGTGCAAAGCGGATCGCGTGGTGATCATCCCAAAGCCAAAGAATTTCGCGAAACGCACCGCCGGGTTGCATCGTGATGTTTGGCACGGCGCGAATGCCTACCTTAAGACGGAGCGCGAAGATTGGTGAATCTTAAGGTCTTTGCCAATCATCAGCGCGTTCTCATTGATACCAGCATCTGGATCTATCATTTCGAACAGAATCCCGAGTATGCGCCGGCCGCCGCTCAAGTCATTGAACGGTTGGAGGACGGGAAGTTTCGTGGCATTGCCTCCGAACTGACGCTGCTGGAGTTGACCGTGCGTCCCTTGCAACTCGGCCGCCAAGATGCCGCAGATGACTATGAAACGCTGCTCTCCTACTTTCCAAATCTTCAATTGGAACCCGTCAGCCGTGGCATTCTGCTCGAGGCCGCCGGTTTACGGGCACGTTATGGGTTGCGCTCCCCAGACGCGATTCAGCTTGCGACTGGTTTCCAGGAAGGCGCCACCTTGGCCGTTACCAACGATGGGGCCTGGCGCAAGGTACCGGATATCAAGACACTCATTCTTTCCGATTGGATCTCATAAGAAATTAGTAAACCCGATCCAGTAAGGTCCTATAGCAGCCACCTTGAAGGGGATAGACTTAGAGCCTTAACCCGTCGCATTGGCAGACCGAGGGAGCAGCGCGTCATCGAAGATTGCGACCGCGCGTGTCCAGCCCGCGGACGCACCCCTGATCTTGTGAGGAAAACAGGAAATATAAAAGCCATCCCCGGGGATTGATTCCAGGTTGTGCAGTTTCTCGAGATGGCAATATCCGATATCACGGCCCGCCTTGTGGCCTTC
This sequence comes from uncultured Gammaproteobacteria bacterium, assembly GCA_963755965.1. Taxonomy (GTDB): domain Bacteria; phylum Pseudomonadota; class Gammaproteobacteria; order Steroidobacterales; family Steroidobacteraceae; genus Bog-1198. The sequence goes on along the minus strand of CAVWLU010000017.1, from coordinate 500,464 downwards.
CCATATCAAAGCCTTGTTGCCTGTCTCCTTGATCTTTTCCGCCGTAAAGGTAAACGGCGCGTCCCAGCTCCATGCATCCGTGCCGGTCAATCGAACTCCCCGGGTCAACAGGTACATCGTTGCCTCATACCCCATACCGCAACCAGAGTTGACGTAGTCCTTCTCACCGTAGCGTGATCCTGCACGGGTGTTCACTACGACAATCTCCAGCGGCTTTAAGATGTGCTCGATGCGTTTCAATTCTGCTTCCACATCGGCGGCAGTGCAGACATAGCCATCCGGGAAATGACGAAAATCAAGCTTAACGCCCGGCTGGAAACACCATTCGAGGGGGACCTCATCGATGGTGATCGAACGCTCGCCTTTATTCATCGTTGAGTGAAAATGATACGGAGCATCGAGATGAGTGCCATTGTGGGTAGTCAGGTGTACCCATTCGGCCGCTGCTGCCTCACCGTCCGGAAAGTCCTCGGCCTTTACGCCGGGTAGCATCCGAAGAAACTCCGGAACCGTTTCCTTGTGTCGCTGATATTCGATCTTGGGTGCCAGCGGCGGCGGGTCCGAAAGCACGTCGTTTTCGAGGTAAATGGAGAGATCGACAAATTTTCTATTCACCGAATTGACTCCATTCGAATAATTGGCTCGAGCAGACGCCATTGTTGAAGTCGACTTACTCTTGGGTTGCATACTCGGCCGCTTCGAGGCTGCGCCAAGGGCCGCGACGCCAGATTACCTCGGCCTTGTACTGTCCGTTGATCGTCCTGCCATGGCGTCACTACTTCGAGCATACGAAATCGAACGGCTGCGCGGCTAAGATCCAATCTACCGCGTCTAGTGTCCACAATTACAGGGGCGTCGCTTCAATCGGTAGTGAACCCAGCGCATGTAGGGTGTTGTTTAGTCTGCGAGTCACGGGACCGGTTAGGCGGAACGATGCTACTCGCGCCAATAATGCGTTGAGAACGACCTCTGCCTCTTGTCTGGCCACCATCTGTCCCAGACATTGATGCAAGCCGAATCCAAAACCTACGTGCCCTGAATTCTTGCGGGCCGGATCGAACTGTTCGGGGCGCGCAAAGTGGCGCGGATCGCGATTTGCAGCAGCGAGGAACAATACAACCTTTGAATCTTTCGGAATGACGTATTCCCCGATGTTCGCGTCACAAGTTGTCGTGCGGAAGAAGGTTTGCACTGTCCCGTCCCACCGTAGACTCTCGTCGAACACCGTGCGAGCCAGCGCGGGGTTAGCTCGCACCAGCTCCCACGCCTGCGGGTGAGTCGCAAACCCTAGCAACATGTGGCCAAGTCCATTGACAGTAGTATCGATACCCGCGGACAGGAATGAGCGCACCAAGCGCTCCGCTTCCTCCTCCGTGCATTGTCCGGAGTCCGCTGCTTCAAAGACCGCCATTCCCCAACCTCCGGCAACCAAATTGGTGCGACGGCAGGCTTGCCCAACCCACTCAATCGCAGCTTCCGCTCCGCGCTGTCCCTGTTCAAAGAGCTTGTTGCGCGGACCAAACGCGTTGAAAACGGTGAAAGCGTAGACCAGAAGATTCTCGCGCCCCTCTTCTCTCAGGCCAATCGTGTCTGGGAAAACACGCATCGGGAATGCCTCGGCCAGATCCTTCATGCCGTCGAACTGCCGCTTGTTGAGCAGCTCCGACACCAGGGTGTCGGCCATTCTCTGCCAAGACGCGCGCCGATCGCGCAACGCGACACGTGACACAATGCGATTCATGAGGTTGCGCGTCCGCTCATGGAGCGGGAGATCTGCCTCAAGCAACAGAGACGGCGGCCTGAAGGGTGGCTCTTTCGCAAAGTCGCTCAGCCCTACGCCGCGGCCGGAGCAAAATGTCTCGTGGTCTGCCAAGGCGGACTTAACCTCGGCGTACCGTGCGATTCCGTACGCGCCGATGGCTGGAAGCCAGAAAACGCTTCCTGCATCGCGCATCGCGCCATGGTACGAATATGGCTCGCTTAGAACGCGTTCGTCGAACGGATTGATGTCCAAGTGCGGAACGGATTTCATGGCGGTTTCCTGGCGGATCCCAACCTCCTACGAGAATCGTGGCAACAGCGGCCTGCATTCCGTGGCGTACCCACGCCCGGGCGGCTAGTTCCTAAACCCTAGAACCGCACGCCGAGAATCGCACCAAACGTGCGTGGCGGAGCGACGGCCGCATTCGGCAGGGCAGTTCCGGCCAGCGGCTGCAAGAAGGTCGCAGTCACGACCGGCGTGTTTTGCAGATTGCGGACAAAGCCGGTGATCGTCCAGTGCCCGCTAGGCGGCTCCAGAGCGATGAAGGCATCGGTCACCCAATACGATTTCTGCTCTTCGACAGGTAGGAAGTCGAGACCGGTTAGCGTCTGGCTTTGATAATGCGCATTGACCGTACCGATCAGTTTGTAACTGCCGAGATGCACTGTCTGACGCGCGTTCAGATTGATCGTCCATTCGGGAGACTGCGGGGGAGTCATGCCGCTGCAATTGAGAATGGCAAGGGTTGGCGGCCCGGGCTGAATCGTGTAGGGGCAACCACTCGCCGGCGGTACGCCGAAGTACGGCGTTCCGTAGTTGTAATCGTCATAGCGCGAGTGCAGGTATTGCGCGTCAACACCAAGCAGCGTGTTCGTTGTCGCCAGCCATTGAATGTTGGCTTCGGCTCCGCGAATGGTGGAGTGGCCGACATTGAGAGTCGGAAACACTAGCGTGCCATTGGCATCGTACGCGAGATGCGAGATCTGCTGGTTCTTGTAATCCCAGTCAAAAACCTCGAGGTTCATCTGCAGGCGATTGTCGAAAAAGCGATTCTTCGAACCCAGTGTATATGCGGTGATCGTCTCGGGCTGATAGACCGGATAGGTGGATGAGAGCGAGTAGCCGCCTGATTTAAATCCCGTCTCCACCGAGGCGTACAGAAGCGAGTCGGCTCTGACATCGTATTCAAGAGCGCCGCGCCAGGTGACCTTGTCCCAAGTATTGCTTTGGTTCACGGTGATTTCGGGGGCCGGGACATTCACCTGGCCAAAACCGCCGAAGCAGAACTGAGGCCCCCCGGGAGGCGGGATAAACACGCCTGGACAAATGGTGTTCATCGTAAGATAGGTGCCGTCGGCCTCCTTCTTCTCCCACGTGTAACGAATCCCGCCCGTTGCCCGAAAGGCGTCGGTGAACGCCCACGTGAGCCGACCGAAGCCAGCCACAGTATTCGTCGTAGCGTCCACGTGCTCGGAGCTGTAGTTGTATTCCTGGTCGTATCCAGGATTGGAGTCGATGCCCTCGTGCAGGTAGTACATCCCGGCCAGATAACGTAATGGCTGGTCAGTCTTTGAGGCGAAGCGTGCCTCTAAGGAAGTTTGATTGTCCGTCTCGGTCTGGTCAATGCGGAATCCCGCCTCAGGACTCATGTAATCGATATCGGAATGTCGGTAGGCGGGAATCACTGTTAGCGTGCCGGCGGGCGTGGTCCACGTGAGATTGGCGTACACGCCGCTGTACTTGTTGTCCTGGAATACGGAGTTGCTATCAAGTGGGCATCCGGTGCCCGGGTGATTTTCTTCGTATACACCGCAGTGCGCGGCCGCCTGACTGTCAATCGGCAGAGGTGAGAGCGTATTGCCAGCTGTAAAAATGAGGGTCCTGGCGTAGACAGCGCCCGCCCCCGTTGATGTATTGCCGAGCCAAGGGTTACCGCCGACAAATTGATTCGGCCCGGTCAGCAGCGAGGCTCCGACACCGGTACCGCCCTCATGGGTGTACTCCCCTCCCACGATGAGCTTCAGGTCGTTGGAGAAATCAAAGCGCGCCTTGATACGGCCGGACTGGGTGTGGTCGTCATCTGTGCCGTCATCCATATAGCCATCGTGACTCACGACCTGAAAGGCCCCACGCAGGGAGATCCAGTCATTAACTGGAAGGTTTACATCACCAGTTGCGCGAAAGTCGGAAAAGTTACCACCTTCGATTTCTCCCCCGGTCGAGAGAACGTAATCAGGATCCTTCGTGAGCACGTTGATGGCACCCGCCGTTGCGTTGCGGCCGTAAAGAGTGCCTTGAGGCCCATTCAGGACCTCCACCCGGTCGACGTCGTAGAAAACACCGGAAGTCGAGGACGGGCGCGCCACATAGACTCCGTCCACGTTAAAAGCAACCGCTGCGTCCGACAGAGCGTTGCCATTAAAGTTGCCCACACCTCGTAGGTAGAAAAGCGTGTAAGGCCCGGCCGCGGGAGCAATCTGGAGGGACGGCACCAGTCTGGAGAGATCCTCCACCTGCGTGACGCCGGCGAGGACGAGTTGATCTCCGGTTACTACGGATACGGGCACCGCCGCCCGCTGCAGGCTTTCCTCGCGACGTTGCGCGGTAACTACAACCTCCTGGAGCTGTGAGTCGGGGCTTGCGGCCACGGAAGGCTGAGCACCCGAGACCGGTGAGGTCTGGGCGAAGGTCGTCGAGGCCGCCAATAAGCCGAAGGCCGCCGTAACGGCGAGAAGAGCGTGACGCATTATTTGTCCCCCTCTGGTCACTCTGTATCGCTGAAGCCCCAGCGACGAGGGATTAGACCAGCGCCCTTGGCATCAGAATAATTTTTTGTTTTGATGCCTTTGCATTCACAACTCTGATAGGTTAATTGCCATGCGCTTTAAGCGGCTCGACCTCAACTTGCTTGTCGCCTTGGATGTTTTGCTGGAGACAAGAAGCGTCTCGCAGTCGGCTGCCCGTATGAACCTCAGTCAACCTGCCATGAGTTCGGCGCTAGCGAGATTGCGCGGCTACTTCGGAGATGACCTGCTGGTCGCTGATGGGAAGCGCTTATACCCCACCGCGTATGCCGAGTTACTCCTACCAAAGGTGCGCGACTGTCTGGGCCGACTGGATGCCTTGGTATCGAGCCCGAGTAATTTCGACCCCACAACCTCGCACCGGCGCTTTTCCATTATCTGTTCGGACTACATTGCGGCGTCGCTACTCGTGCCGCTCATAGCACGGCTTGCAGAGCAAGCGCCCCACATCGTGCTCGAACTCCAATCGGTTTCGGACGATAGTGCCGCGCAACTCGATCGAGGTAAGGCCGATTTGCTTATCACGCTCGAGGAGTACGTCCATCCTGATCACCCTGCGGAACTGCTCTTCGAGGAGCACCAGGTGGTGGCCGGCTGGCGAGAGAATCCGCTTTTCTCGCACCCGCTGTCCGAAGCGGACGTGATGGCGTGTGGTCATGTCACGGTGGCGGTCGGGCGTACGGCGACGGCTTCGTTTGCAGACCGACAACTTGCGATCATGGGCAAATCCCGCCGCATCGAGGTAACCACGGGGAGTTTTCTGGCGGTCCCCTGGATATTGAGTGGTACGCAGCGCTTGGCATTTATGCACGAGCGTTTGGCACGCACCGTCGCAAAGACCTTCCCTATCGCCTACGTACCCGTACCGTTTGACTTTCCATCGATGCGTGAATTTGCGCAGCACCATCGGGCGCGGGACGCCGATGCTGGATTGCAGTGGCTACGTAGGCGGCTCATAGAAGTCAGTGCGCTTCCATAAGAGCGCTCAATACATTTCCATCCACATAATCGAATTTACAGATACGCCGTACGCGATAGCCTTCCCTAGCATCCTTGGGCGCCGTCCGCGCCTACCGGTGCGCTTTAGGGGAATAAGGTGAAGTCCGCAAAGATATTGGTGATCGGTGGAGGCATCGGTGGCTTGACCGCAGCAATTGCGTTGAGGCGCAAGGGATTCGATGTCGAAATCATCGAGAAAGACCCCGCCTGGAAGGTCTATGGGGTCGGAATCATCCAGCAGTCCAACGTCGTCCGCGCGATGGATGACCTTGGCCTGCTCGATCAATACTTGAGTGCCGCTTTTGGATTCGACTTTGTAGAGATCTATCTCCCGGACGGTCGCAGGGTGGCGCGTATTCCCTCCCCGAGGCTCATTGAGGGCAGGCCCTCGAATCTCGGCATCTCGCGACCCGCGCTGCACAAAGTACTCGGAGACAACGCGATTGCCAGGGGTGCGCGGGTACGACTTGCGGTGACCGCTCTTGCGCTCGAGGATGATGGCCAGTCCGTGGCCGTTAACTTCAGCGACGGCAGCTGCGGGAAGTATGACTGCGTCGTCGGCGCCGACGGGGTGCACTCCGACACACGGCGCATCGTCATGCCTTCGGAGCCTCAGCCTGAGTTCACGGGCCAATCGGTGTGGCGGTATAACTTTCAACGGCCGCCCGAAGTGGATTGCCTGCGTGCATTTGACGGGCCCGTCGGAGTCGGCCTGGTACCGCTCTCGCAATCCACGATGTATATGTACGTCACCACGCCTGAGCCAGGCAATCCGCGCTATCCGCGAGCCGGACTTGCGTCCGTTATGCGCTCAAAGCTGAGCGCGGCGGCACCTGACATCGCCGCACTCGTGCCACAGATCACCGACGATGCCGCGGTCGTTTATAAGCCCGAGGAATGCATCTTCATTGATGGCGACTGGTATCGGGGCCGGATCGTATTTGTCGGTGATGCTGTTCATGCGACCACACCGCACCTCGGCCAGGGCGCAGGGATGGCCATCGAGGATGGCATCGTATTGGCGGAGGAACTCGCACGTTGCGGCTCGCCGGAAGAGGCCTTTCGCGCGTATCAGTTACGCCGCTTCGAGTGTTGCCAGTTCACGGTGCGCCTGTCACGAAGGATTTGCGACAGCCAGCTGGGCAAGATAGAGCCAGTCGACTATGCCAAGGCGACGATGGAGATGTTTGAGGTCATGGCACGGCCGATCTGATGAGCGCTCGCGTATACAAATTTTCCAATCAACGTGGGGACCCCCAATGAGCCGCGTCAACGAAATCCGCTACATCGGCTATGGCGTACCGGACCTCAACGCCGAGCGTGCCTTCTATCGTGATGTGTGGGGGCTTCGGGAAGTCGCGGAACAGGATGAACTCTGCTACTTCGCAACCCACGGCAGTGACGAGCAATTCGTCGTCCGGCTGCGCCAGGATCCGTTGAAGCGCGTCGACATCATGGCATTGGCGGCCGCGACACGAGCCGACGTGGATTCGCTTCATGAGGCCGTCGAAGCTTCTGAAGGGCGTATCATTTCGTCACCCGCTGAAATTCAGCAACCGGGCGGTGGATATGGGTTTCGCTTCTTCAGTCCGGATGGTCTTCCCTTCGAAATCTCCGCCGACGTGGCACGCGGCCCAGCGCGGGCGTTGCAACGTTATGAAGGGGTACCCGAGCGCGTGAGTCATATTGTTCTGCATTCGCCGAACCCAAAGAATGCCGCGAGCTTCTTCATCGACGTACTGGGCTTTCGCTTGAGCGACTGGATCGGTGAGATGATGGTGTTTCTGCGCTGCAATGAGTGGCACCATCGCCTCGCGATTCTGCCGGGGCCGCCTTGTCTCAATCATGTGGCGTACGACATGCACAGCATCGATGATGTAATGCGCGGTGTCGGACGACTCAAGTCGCTCGGAGTCGACGTGAGATGGGGCCCGGGGCGCCACACCGCCGGCGATAACGTATTCAGTTATTTCGTGACCCCAGCGGGGTTTGCCGTCGAATATACAGCCGGCCTGGAACGCGTCGAGGAGGCGACCTGGAAGTCTCAGGTCTACAAGCCCACGGCGCAGATCATGGACCAGTGGGGACTCGGAGTGGGTGGTCCCCAGACCATGCCGCATCCGCAGCCCGATCCTGGACTCTTTAAAACACCTGTCGCGTGATCGCATGGCGCTCTTTCAATACTTCCCTAACAACTATGTTTGGAACCTTTCGGTGGCGATCGCGCTGGAAAGCGGCGGCCGAATTGGTGAAATCGAAGACATGTGCGCTCCGCTGCGCGCAGCCGCTGCGCGCGGCGAGGATGCGGGAACAGGCGAATTTCTCCGGCAATGGCTCAAGTGCGCGGAAAACCTCGTCGCCCTCGCCGATGAGGATCTCGCCTTGGGGCGCGGCTACTCCGCCGCAGAAAAGCTCGACCGCGCGAGTCTGTACTTCCAAGTCGCCGAGCGGATGCAGGACCGGAGTGCAACTGCCAGAAAAGAGACCTACGCCAAGGCCGTCGCTAGCTTCCAACGATCGATCGAGGCGGGGAACCGTAACTTCAGGCGAGTGGAGATTCCCTACGAGAACGGCGTTATCGCCGGCTACCTCACTCTTGCAGAAGGAAGGCGCGGCCCCTCGCCAACTGTGGTGTATGTCAATGGACTCGACTCCACGAAAGAAATGCTCGCCTGGTCCGGTTTGCCGCTGGCGCTGGCTCGCCGCGGCATTTCGACGTTATCGATCGATCAGCCCGGCACCGGCGAGGCTCTGCGGCTTCACAACCTGCATGCCGTCTACGACACCGAGCGCTGGGCGTCACCGGTCGTTGATTGGCTAGAAGAGCAGCCCGAAGTCGACCCCCGCCGAATTGGCATGGGTGGCATTTCGCTGGGCGGGTACTACGCCCCTCGGGCCGTCGCAAACGAGCCTCGTTTCGCCTGTGGGTTTGTCTGGGGCGCCAATCACGACTGGGGACAGGTGCAGGAGGCACGCCGCCGCAATGAGGGTGAGCGCCCGGTGCCGCACTACTGGAATCATGTCTGCTGGGTATGGGGCACGCCGAACGAAGAGGCGTTTTTCAAGCTGTGTCCAAGCATCACGCTTGACGGTCAGATGGAGAAAATTCGCGTTCCCTTCCTCGTCACGCACGGAGAGAAGGATCGCCAGATTCCACTGAAGTATGCCCATCAGAGCTTCGAGCAACTGGTGAACAGCCCGCACCGAGAGCTAAAGATCTTTACTGCACGCGAGGGCGGTGTCGAACACGTCGGAGCCGACAACATGAGCTTTGGTCGCGACTTCATTGCCGACTGGCTCGCCGATGTCCTCGGGGTCGTCTCTCGGGATGAGGCTAATCGTTTAGAGTCACAAGAGAGGAAGTCATGACAAGGCACGTTCACTTTGTGGGAAGTATCGGGCTCGACTCCACGGACGAGGTGTTCGCGGCCGTCGGCCAAACCGTAAAGCCCTTCCTCAAGCGATGTCCGGATGGAGAAGTCGCCGGCAGGCGCCTTTGGATCAGTTATCAGTGGCCAGTCCTGCGCGCCACGTCATTTCTCGAGCCCGCGAGCGACCGCACCGTCCCTGGCATGGGACTCGCGACGTTGCGGATAAAGCCGGACAGCGCTCCCGGTGACATACGGTTCGGAGAGTTGGGATACTCGCGTGAAGCTCGAGTCTCGTATCAGGATTTTCTGAAGGCCAAGAAGCGCGGAGATCTTGCAGAGAGTTCTCGTTTCCAGGTATGTCTTCCCACGCCGGCCGCCGTGATTTCTGCCTTTGTCGTCCCTCAGGACATCCCAAAGCTGATTCCGGCCTACACGCTGAGCATGCTGCGCGAGGTCAAACAAATCTGTGGCTCCATCCCGCACTCAGATCTTGCGATCCAGTGGGATGTCTGCATCGAGATGATTCAATGGGATGGGCGCTCAACGCTCGTAACACCATTCCCGGGGATGGAGACCGCATTCCGCGATGCATTCGGTCAGCTCGCGGCGAGTATTCCACTAGACGTGGAGTTTGGCTTTCATTTGTGTTACGGCGATATGGACGCCAAACACTTCGTGGACCCAGTGGATCTTGCCAAGGCGGTAGAGCTCGCCAACCTCATCACCTCGGTCTCGGGCCGTCCGGTCAACTGGATGCACATGCCGGTACCCGCCGATCGGCATGACCGGGCCTACTTCGCGCCACTCGCGTCGCTCATCCGCGGGAGCAACATGGACCTTTTTCTGGGCTTGGTCCATGCCAGCGACGGAGTCGCCGGCACAGTTCGACGCATGAAGGCAGCCAGCGAAGTCACACCCAACTTCGGTATCGCCACTGAGTGCGGTATTGCCCGCGCGCGCACTCCTGAGTTGGTGCGTTCCATTCTTGAAATTCACGCAAAGGCTGCCGAGGCCTTCCCGGCTTAGCAGCGCTCCGCTGTTGTTCCTCTATTACTGTAAGAGCCCCTGCCAATATGAAACTTGCATCTTTGAACGACGGCTCCCGGGATGGGCGACTCGTTGTAGTCTCGCGAGATTTGCAGAAGGCCACTCTAGCGCCCGCGCCAGACCTCACGCTTCTCAGCGCGATTGAGAACTGGGACTTCTCGTCAGCGCGCCTTCAGCGCATCTACGATGTGCTCTCTTCCAGTAATCCTGGCGCTGTCAGCACCGAGGTGCTGGAATTAAAGAAGTTGAGACTATCGGCCCCCTTACTCAGGGGTCCGCAATGGCTCGATGCCTCACACGCGAGACTCCGGCGCGCATCGATCGGTCGAGCGGTGAACCCGCCGAAGACGGCATAAATCTCGCGCCGCCCTCAAATGGGACGCGCATCAGAGTTCTCGAAATACCACCAGACACCGCGGAATCATCAAATCTTGATGCGGCGCAGGCGCGCGCTCATTTTGCCGAGATTGGTGCGGAGACCGCCTCTACAAATACAGGTCAGGCGCGCCACCCTCACATGCACCGCACTCAGACGATCGACTACGGCATCGTTCTTGAAGGCGAAATCACACTTCTTGTCGATATCGGCGAGGTGACGCTTCGTGCAGGCGATATTGTCATTTAGCGAGGGACCAACCATGGCTGGGGCGAACCGATCAGGAAAAAACTGCCGGATCGCCTTCATTCTAATCGACGGCGAATTTGTAGAAGGGCTCAGTTGAAAATGGTAATCAACGACTCGAGGTCACGAGTTACCGAATTGAGACCGGGTATCTGACTAGTATGGTCCGATCATCCCCCATTCCGACTCGGTGCACAAAGTGCGCGTTGGTCTGCGGGTACTCATCGTCGGAGCGGCTCATCGGGACACCCAGGTAGCAATCGCGCTTCACGGTGTATGTCAATTCGCGCCGTCACATGCTGCGCGTGCGGGAAAGACATTTCCCGGGAGCACTAGCGGGAGCGCTGGATTGAGGAATACAAATCGCCCTTCTGTTGAGAGCAAACCTACAGTATCTTGCCAGCATCCTACTTTGGTAGTATAAGTGTAGGATGAAATCCAAGACGTCCCTAACCCTTTCCGAGGACCTCGTAGCGAGCATCGACAAACTCGCGGGCTCGAAAGTGTCGCGTTCGGCATATATTGAGCATATTTTGCGGGAATTCGTTGACCGGCGAGCTCAGGCGCGGAAAGGAGCCCGAGAGGTCGCTGCGATCAACCGCCACGCTGTCCAGCTTAATTCCGAGATGAGCGATGCGCTTAACTTTCAGGTGAACTCGGCGGACGAATGAGGCGCGGCGAGCTGTACCGGGTGCGTCGCCCTCCCGGTGACCCAAAACCGGCACGTGTCTTTGTCGTCGTCAGTCGCCAACCCTTAATCGATTCGAGCTACTCGACCGTGATCTGCGCTCCGGTATTCACACAGTGGCACGGGCTACCCACCCAGGTTTCGGTGAGCATCGCCGAAGGTCTCAAACACGAAAGTGCGATTCAGTGCGATGGACTGATGAGCCTGGAAAAATCCCGATTGACAGACTACGTTGGCGAATTGGCTTCCGACAAATTGCGCGAACTCGACAGTGCTTTAACGCGCGCCCTTGGGCTTCGGACCGGAGCACGGCCCACAAGTTAGGCAAGAAAATTACGCAAACGGTGGCTTCCAAGAACGTCCGGCAGCAGCCACCCTTTGGCGGGGATACTTTTGGGGGTATCCCACGCAAACTGAAATCAAACTATCTGCGCCAAAAATCCAGGCTGCGCTCGCAATGGTTCCGCAAATTTGTGGTCCTAGCCGATCGAGAGCTCCGACAGAAACTGTGCGATATCCTCAAACTTCGTCGATGAGCAGGCTATGTAGCCATCGGGTCGGATGAGCCACTTTCCATCGCTGTCTTTTGATGGACACAATTCGGGATCGAGGACTTTGGTGAACCGCATCAACAATTGCGAGACTTCGGGCGATGGAGCCGCCATCAGGGCAAAGCGAGGAATGTCGCCCGATCCGACCGGCTTTCGATTCTCAATGGGCGCCATTCGTTGGCCGGGCTTAGGGCCGCCTTGTGCGAGGGAAGTGCCATTCAATGGGCTACGAGGATAGCCGATAGACAGTTCACTCATATTGTCCGCAAAAGCACGCTGCGCCGGCGCGAGACCGAGTATCGCATGGCCAACAACATTTCTAATGGTCTGCAAGACCGGACTTCGCAATGTTCCGATCGTCGTGAGGCGGCCGGCGGACTTAAGCACCTCATCTCCCACCGCGCTGCGTTCGGCGCTGTAACTATCGAGAAGTGATTCCGCGCAGCTTCCTCGTGTAACGAGGGCGAGTTTCCATGCCAGGTTAAAGGCGTCCTGCATACCGGTGTTCATGCCTTGCCCACCTGCAGGACTGTGCACGTGGGCAGCGTCGCCCAAAAGGAACGCTCTGCCCCACCGGTAATTCGAGACCTTCCGGCCGTTGATGCGAAAGCCCGCGAGCCAGATGGGATCGAAGCCTTCCATACCCGCCGGGCCCCGCCGATTCATCAGCGCCTGCACTTGCTCCATGGTTGGTGCCGGCGGTCGTTCTGCGCCCGAAGCGGGCAAGTCAGCAATCAACCGATAGCGTCCCGGGGAGATCGGAAATATTACAAACGCTCCTTCCTTGTCCCAGTAAACGGAAGCTTCGGTGTCCGGACACGGGTAACCCCGCATATGAATGTCCGCAAGGATCCAGTCGCTGTCATTGGTTTCGCCGTCAAACGTCGCGCCCACCGAATGGCGCACCACACTGTGCGCGCCGTCGCACCCAGCAAGCCAGGATGCCGTCAGCGTTTCTTGAGACCCGTCTGCTCGACGCAGCTCCGCCTCGATCGATTGATCACCGACCTTCAGCGCAGTTACTTCTACGCTCCTCTCGACCTTGACACCCAGGTCGGCCAGATACTCTTCGAGCAATCGTTCCGTATCCGCCTGTGGCAGCATGAGTGCATAATTATGGGGACTTTCGAGCGAAGACATGTCGACATGTCCGATGAGCTTATCGCCGGAAATCATATTGACGGCATTGACCTTGAATCCCGCATCGATGAAGCGAGCTGAACCGGGGCCGCGCTCCAGCAGCTCCAGCGTTCGCGACCACAGCACCAAGGCCTTGGACTTATCGGTACGCGCAGGCGCCTTGTCGACGATGCGGACCGGAACGCCATATCGGGTCAGTTCCATTGCCAAAGTTAAACCCACCGGCCCGGCTCCAACGATCAGTACTTGAGGCTTCATCTATCTCTCCTTGCTTGACGCTTGATCATTGGATAAGAGTTTGAAAAGGCTTTTGAGCGCTGCAAGAGCGCGAGCGCCGCCGTTCTTGCGGCCGGTTGCCAAATCGATAACAGAAAGACCGACGAATACCGCATGCAGTAGATCGACATGGCTCTGGGTCGGTCGAAGATTCACTCTCTTCAAGAAATCGGTTATCGCCTCGACGAACCCTTCCAGAAGTTCAGTGAAAAGCGCTTGAAGTGCGGGCTCTTGGTCCGCCGCCTGATTTAAAGCGACGAATACCCGCGTGTTTTCGTGACGCACGACCACAGCACCCATCGCAGTCGTCGCATCGTTGAGTGACTTTGCCGATCCCAGCAATGCTTTGGCGGCGCCCAGCTGCAGATCGATCGCGGCTCGGGCTACCGCCGCGAGTAAATCGGCGCGGGTTGCGAAGTAATAGGTCAGGTTCCCTTGTCGAAGCCCAGCTTTTGCTGCGACATTGGGCTGCGTAAATCCCGCGAGTCCTTCTTCGCGCAGCACCGCCAAGCCAGCCTCGAGTATCGCGGTGCGTCGGTCTTGGGAGGTTCTCGGTTTCATGTATGTAAACATACATACCATTGCTCGAACTGTCAACCTGCGGGGAGTTCACGTCCTCCAATGACCGCTCGAAGGCGAGAGGAACTAGAACGGCAATTGAGCAATTTGCTCAAGCACTGCCAGAGCTAGAACAGAGATTGTAGATCGCGCGCCCCGTGCACTACCCGAACCAGTTCGATGCCGCCGGAAATGATTCGATAAAGCAGTAGATAATTACCCGCGGGGTGATACCGCAGATCCTTCGCTATATCCGGCCGCGCCGGTCCCATAAGCGGATTATCGGCGAGCAGTTTGTACTTAGCCTCAAGCAAATCGAGAAGTCGGTCTGCCGCCAAGGGATCGTCCTGCGCGATGAAATACCAAATCCCCACCAGGTCCTGCTCAGCAAGTGGTGTAATTCGAAGGGGCGACATCTCCCCTGCCCGCCGCTGTTTCGCTACTTGCGTTCAGCCTGAAGGCGTTGCCGGCCGCGCTTCTTTAGAGCGGAGACGTTGAGATCCTTGCTCGGTCCGCTCTTAATGCCTTCATCCCACAGCCGTCGAATTTCGCCAATCGCATCGGATCGCGCAATGCGTCGTGCCTTCCACTCGCGTAGAGCTTCTCGGATAACCTCGCTGCTTGATGCGTAATCGCCGGTTTCAACAGCGTTGCGAACCAAAGTGGCCATATCGGCCGGCAGTGCGATGCTGATCTTTTCTACATTGGCCATATACGCCTCCAGTTCGGTAGTCAATAGTAGCAAGAAGTCATACTAGCGTCACCGCCGCGACGCAGCATTCGGTGCATAGAAGCGAACATGGGAAGAGAATTACAGCGGCAGCCGATGCGGTCTTGGGTATGCGGATGGCTGCGCTTCGTGATCCGACAAGTCCAGCCGCAGCCACCCCCTAGAAAGGGATACCTTTGGGGGCATGCCACACAGACCTAAATCCAAAAAACGCTAGGCCAATGTTATTACTATTGTGATAACATAACTCCGGGTCAATACTGTTGTTTCTGATGGCTTCCGTAGATAAGCCCCTAAGCGTGGCTACGTCGAGGTGAGAGATGGTGACGCTCAAAGTCCGTAAGGTGGGAAATTCGCTCGGACTCGTGCTTCCGAAGGAGGTGGTCAGCCGCCTCCGAACTAGCGAGGGGGAAGAGATCTTCCTTCTCGAGGGTCCCAACAACACGTACCGGCTCACGCCCTTCGATCCAGCCTTCCAAAAGAAGATGGAGAAGGCCGAAGACATTATGTCGCGCTACCGGAATACGCTCCACGTCCTGTCGAAATGAGCGAGCCGGTTTGGATCGCCGACGAGCTCGCGCTCGCGATCCATGATCGGCAGCTTGTCGAGCACGGGGGCGCTGAGGGTCTGCGTGACGAAGCACTCCTCCAGTCTGCACTTGGACGGCCGCTGAACCATTTCGCCTACGAGAGCACCGACGTCGTCGAGCTTGCCGCCAAGTACACAGGGGGCATTGTGCAGAATCACCCCTTCGTTGACGGTAACAAGCGAACGGGTTTCGTTGTCGGCGTGCTCTTTCTCGAACTCAACGGCTATCGCTTCATCGCAAGCGAGGAAGCGGCGGCGCAGGCTGTCCTTGAACTCGCCGCTGGCAGGATGGATGAAATGGGTTTCTGCGAATTCCTGCGTGCCAACTCGAAGCGGACATAGAGAGCTTGCGCGTGGCGGGGCTTACAAGTTGTATTCGGACAGTGAGGCCAGTGAGGCCAGTGAACTGATTCACTATCATCCAACAGCGTTCGGCAGCAGCCACCCTTTAGAGAGGGTGCTTTTGGGGGTATTTCAAGCGAACTGAAATCAAAAAATCCTCCTAGAATTCTCGGCGTTTTCTACATGATTTCGGTTCCGTCCCGGGTGGAGCCATAAATATCAATGAACTCTGATAATTAAATAGTTTTATTGATCTTATTTCAAGCCACTGAATCCCACCAATTTCATCTACGGGCGTGATCGGCCAACTTGCTGCTGATGGTGAGCGGCAGCTACTTGGTGGTGGGGAAATCCCGTGTCGCGCGGATTATGTGTTAGGGTCGTCATCGCGATACTTCCCTCTAACTTCCAGCCGCGTGCGCTGTCGCGAAAGGAATTCAAGCGCGCCATCCATCAGCTGGCAAGCCCGAGGAATACCGTGAGCGCACGGTTCAATCGCACGAGATCCTCGTTACTCAGTTTTCCAATACGTTTACCCAGTCGTGTTTTCGGGACGGTGGTTACTTTGTCGATCATCAGTCTTGAGGCGTTCTTCAGGCCATTGCGATCAGTGGGTTCGATTACCATACGCAGTAATGGTGCTTCCGTCGGATCTGTAGTGAACGCGCAAAGAGTGATCGAGGCGGTTTGACTGAATCGGTCCTCCTGCACGATGACCGCTGGTCGTGGCTTCCCCGTGTAGCTTGCGCCACCCGCCACCGTCCAGATCTCTCCGCGCTTCACTCCGCCGCGTCCTCCGAAACGGCGTCAATAAATTGTTGATCCGCCGTTGCTTGCTCGCTGACGGCCACCGCCTTGGATTGCTTGCGCGCTGCGGCAACGAAGGAGCGCGCCCGCACGTCAGGCACCCAGATCTGAACCGGTCGTAGTCCCTGGGCGCGCAGGCGCTCGCGATGCAACCTAACCTTGTCGCGCGATGATCGGGAATTTTGCAGCACAATAGCCTCTGTCGGTTACATGTAACCATAACACACGGTCCGACTCCCTGCAACGGAACTCAATGGCGACCGTCGCAGTGATTAAGGATTACACTCGCTGAGAAAATCGGGCTCCTCGGTCAGGATTACTTAAGAGCAGGACCATCGAGCGATCAAGCGTCGTTGCGCCCCGATGCTTGCCCTCAAATCCCTTCGTACGGCAGCCGTAACGCTTGCGGGCGTGGAGTTTGCGCACCGCATTCGCAAGCGCCAGTTCTCATTCGGCTGGGCGCGGCGCGGGACGGTTTTGCACCCTTAGGCATCTTTAGGCGCGCGCACTGGGCGTCCCGACTTGGCGAGTGAGAGGAATATGTCTACTGTCGTACCGCTTAGCCGACACTGCACCAGAACTCAGGTGCACGCATGCTGACCGAGACGTAGGTGCAAGCCATTAAGCCGCTGCGCCATTCTCGAAAGGTCTCTGATAGCGTGGGGGCTGCCGGTGCTGGCGGTTCGCCTACCGCTTTGCGCGGAAGTACAAGACACTCTCTTTGGGAATCTATCCCGACGTTTCTCTCGAGCGCACCAGGTAGTGCCACGTACGCGTCATCGAGGCGTTCGTCGAGGAGTTGGACTTAGCGAGATTGGGTTTTGCCCGTCTTGAGCCAAACGCGACCGGGCGGCCGGCCTACCATCCCGCAACGCTGCTGAAGATCTATCTGTACGGATACCTGAACCGCATCCAGTCGAGCCGCCGGCTCGAGCAAGAGGCGAATCGCAATCTGGAGCTGATGGGGCTGACGGGTCGCTTGGCTCCAGACTTTAAGACGCTGGCGGACTTTCGTGCAGAGAACGGTAACGCAATCCGCGGCGTGTGCCGCGAGTTTATCGTGCTGTGCCGCCGACTCGGTATGTTCACGCAGGCAATCGCTGGGATCGACGGCAGCAAGTTCAAAGCGGTCAACCATCGCGACCGCAACTTCACGAGCGGGAAGATGAAGCTGCGGATGGAGCTGATCGAACAGAGCATCAATGAGTACCTGGAGCAGCTCGATCGGATGGACCGCAACGAGGCTCCGCGCTCAGTGAGAAAGGCCGTTCGGCTCAAGGAGCGCATTGCAACCCTGAAGGAGGAAATGCGCCGGCTCGATGGTCTGCAGAAATGGTATGGACGCCTCCCACTTCAAAGGTGAAGTGAGCAGCAGGTTTGTGAAGGGAGTGGACCCTACCGGGCCGACGGCATCAAAGTGCCCAAGGTGGAAGGGTTTCCAGGCGATTGATACGCGAATAATCCGAACCAACCCCGAAATCCGAGACTTCGCTTGCAACGTACGTACACTGTAAGTACACTATAACCGTGCGGATTCAGTACGAACTGCAGGGCGTCGTGTTCGAGTGGGACTCGGACAAAGCAGACACCAACGTTCAAAAACACGGCGTGTCTTTCCACGCCGCCTACGAGGTATTCTTTGATCCCTTCGTCAAGGCGAACGACTTCTCTTTGTAGTACATGTGATCCGCCATGAAGAAACCATCCGCATCATCTCCGCGCGTGAAGCGACCCGTGAGGAACGCCGCCAATACGAGAACCCGTGAGCTAATAATGCGAAGACTTCGTAAAAACCGCGCGATGAGTTCGGTGACGCTTCGCATGCCCGAAGACGTGATCGAGGATTTGAAGCGAGTGGCGCCGACCCTGGGCTTTGCAGGATATCAGCCGCTAATTCGTGCCTACATCGGCAAGGGTTTGCGCATAGACCTCGCACGCTTGGACGAAGGGTCCGTGCCCCGGTTAATTGCGAGTCTCAAGCGTAAGGGTGTCGCCGACAGTTTGATCCAACAGGCTTTAGCCGATACCGACCAAACGACCTAGCGCAAGTCTCCTAACCCGCGCGATCGATCGATTCCGCGAATCGACGGTTTACACGCAGCGGCCAAGTGGTCCTTCTAGAACCAAAAGTACTCGCGGTTCTTGCCCGGTTATTGACCTTCGAGATTGGCCAGCGACTGGCTCACGACGGACTGCGCGCGACGTAACCGGCGGCCGGCCGCAGAAAAACTACCCTCATCTGCGGCTGCAAGAAAAGTGCGGAGCCGATCCAGTTATACGCCGTCAAGCATATATCTACCCCCGTTTCGGCATTGTCGCGGTGGAATCGACCTACCAAAGCACTGCGCAAGCCACCTTCGGATTCACGATTTGCACTACTTTCTGAACACGGCGGGTCGTTGGTTGATTCGTTCGGCTGCAGTGAAATGGTGAGCAGCGATGAGATTTCATCGCTGCTCCAGGTATTGTGCGGCCAGGGACTGTAGTTCCCGAAGCGCGGTTGAACGGCCGCTCAGCCCCTCCTCGTCGTTGAGCGCACTTGCAGCCTTCATGAGCTGCAACAGCACGATTGCGCGGTCGCGCGCGCGCTCCGCGGAGAGTGTCGGCGAGCGCGTGCGCAGGATCGAAGCGATACGCTTGCGCAGTAGGTAGCGAAATGTCTCCCGACGCGTGCGCTCATCCATACGGGCTTCGACCAAGGGCAGTATCGCCGCACGCTCCTGCGGGTGAGCCCGCAGCACTCCAAAGAGACCCTCGATGAGGGCCGCGGTGGAGAGATTCCGTGCCTGAGCCTCGAGTGCTTCCAAGTCTGCGGTGAGCAAGGCGACATGGCTTTGGACCAGCGTGTCGGCGAGTGCTTCCTTGGAGGGAAAGAATTGATACAACGAGCCGATGGGCGCCTCGGCACGCGCAGCAATTTCCGTCATGGTTGCGGCCGCATAACCTTTCTCAGCGAAAACGGCCGCGCCGGCTGCGAGCAATTCGGCGACACGTTGCTTGCCGCGCTGACGTTTCGGTAAAACCGCCGCGGCGGCCCCTGCTTGACTTGACATTTATGAGTCTCCCCTCATAATAAGAGTTATATGATGATAGCCTCATATAAGCGGGCCGTATACCCCCGGGGCGATGTCCACTTTTCACTTTTCTAACTTGCGAGAGACACCATGCAATTAAATACGAAGACGACGGCTCTGGTACTGATCGACCTGCAAAAAGGTGTCCTGGCTAGGCCGCTTCTCCCCCACCCTGCGACCACCGTATATGCGCGCTCGAAGGCGCTCGCGTCCCTCCTTCGCGCGGCGGGCGGCCCCATCGTCTGGGTACGCGTGTCTTTTGCCAGCAACTTCGCGGATGCGCCGCGCGCAAGGGTCGATCAGCCGAGCGACATGGGGTCCCTGCCAGCTGGTTGGGATGAGTTTCCTGAAGCCCTGCCCCCATCCGATCTGATCGTGACCAAGCGTCAGTGGGGCGCCTTCTACGGCACGGACCTTGATTTGCAGCTGCGGCGTCGGGGCGTGAATACCATCGTGCTGGGCGGCATTGCCTCTAGCATCGGGGTTGAGTCCACGGCGCGAAGTGCCTGGGAGCACGGCTACGAACTCGTCCTCTGCGAGGATCTTTGCTCTGATTTGAGTGAGGAGACACACGCCCACAGTTTCAAGTACACCTTTCCCCGCTTGGCACGTGTGGTGAATTCGGAGTCGATTACCTTCGAATGAGTACACACAAGGTCTCTACTAAGCTGCCAACCAAATCGCGACTCGGCAGCTGGCCCGTCCCGCTGCTCTGGCTCGCACTACTGGCGCTGTCGGTGTCGATTATTGCGGGCTGGAGCGCCTTGAGACTGCCAGCAGCGCTCCTGTTGGGGCCCATGATCGGTGCAATCGTGCTCGGCGTGAACGGGGCAAAAATCCAGGTGCCTCGCATCCCGTTCCTGGGCGCGCAAGCGCTCATCGCCGCCATGGTGGCGAAGAGCATCACCCGCTCGATCCTGGTGACATTCAGTCATCAGTATTGGCTCTTCTGCACGGTGATATTAGGTACCCTGCTAGGCGCTGCCGGCATCGGCTGGTTGATCAGTCGAACAGGATTGATCAGCGGTGCAACCGCCGTGTATGGCACCTCGCCGGGCGCGGCCAATGCAATGGTCATTCTCGGCGAGGCGGAAGGCGCCGATGCGCGCGTGGTGGCCTTCATGCAGTTCTCACGTGTGTTGCTGGTGGCCCTGGCGGCCGCGTTGGTGGCGCACTTCTGGGCGCAAGTCGGCAATGCGCATGCCCCCGCGGCACCCTGGTTCGGCCCGGTCCCTTGGGGCAACCTTGCCCTGGTACTCATCCTTGCACTGATCGCTCAGCAATTCGCGCGAGTACTGGGGCTGCACGCGTGGGCGCTTTTGGGCCCGATGGTTCTGCTCTCGGGGCTACATGCCGCCGGATGGCTTCAGATTGATCTGCCACGTTGGCTACTGGCCGCGGCGTACGCCTGCTTAGGGTGGCACATCGGCTTAGGTTTCAGGCGCGAAGCGCTCATCCATGCGGGCCGCGCCATGCCGGTCGTCATCGTCGCGGCGCTTACTTTGATGGGATTTTGTGCGGCATTGGGACAGTGCCTCGTCAAATTAACCGGGACCGACGCACTCACCGCGTATCTTGCAACCAGCCCGGGAGGCCTTGACTCGATAGCCATCATTGCGAGTTCGACCCCGCAGGTCGATCTGCCGTTCGTGCTGGCCTTGCAGTCGGTGCGACTGCTGTTCGTGATCGGCCTGGCGCCGCTCATCACGCGGTTTGTCGTCAAACACTCACCGCATCTGCGAAAGCCACGGAGTTGAATGTCCGATAACCCGCAGCTGATGTGTGCTAACCGGTGTCAAGACGGCCAAGGGCCAATAACCGCTCACGAAAGCTCGAGACCAATATGGTTGTGCCTTTTCTTTGTGCTGGGCATTGCCTAGAACCCTGATCCAGATCGCGCAATCAGCGCCCGCGCATCCGCGGAATCTTCAAAAAGGAGCACATACATGGATCTCCAACCTTCACCCACTGGTCCGGATCCGTCCTTGACGCAGAACCCGGCGCGCGCCGTCAGCCTGAGTGTCGAAAAGATTGTCGTACCGCTTGCAGGAGCGAGCGAGATTCCGGGTCCGGCACGCGGCAACAAGATGGCCCCAGAGTATGTCCGGATGGTCGGCCGGATGGCCTACCTCTGGGGTTGGCCATTGGTTAATTCGCACAACCGCCGCGCATCCTTCGGCAAAGCCCCGATGCTCGGCCTTGTCGGTGGCATTGTACCCGCCGCTCCCTTGGGACAGGTCGCGATGCTTACTGGTTACGTCAGCCCCGGTCAAGGTTTTGTCACGTGTCCGAATCAAGACGTCGTGTATGGAGCAGGATATTTTGCGCTGGATAAGGACCCGGTCGTGTTTCAGGTGCCGGAGTTCGGTGACCGCTTTTGGGTGTACGCACTGTACGACGCGCGCACCGATGAGTTCAGTCAGATTGGTAAGCCTTACGGCACGAAACCCGGTTTTTATTTGATCGTCGGACCGAACTGGGACGGCGCGACTCCGGCGGGAATCAGCGAGGTGGTGCGTTCTTCCACCGAGCTTGGCTTTGCAATCCCGCGCATCTTCTTGGATGACAGCCCCGAGGACAGCAAAGCTATCCAACCGCTGATTAACCAAGTCGTGTTTTATCCCTTGAGCCAATTCGACGGAAAGATGAAGACCATCGATTGGAGCAAGATTCCGCACTTTCCGGCGCCGCCAACGGCAGGCAAAGGCGAGACAAAATGGGTCGTGCCGGAAGCTTTCTTTGGTGAGCTTCCGCAAGTGATGAAGGAAGTGCCGCCACTGCCGGGTGAAGAGTCCCTATATAACTGGATCGGGAGCGTACTGGACGCCGCTGAAACCAATCCTGAGGTGATGAAAGCGTTGGTTGAAAGTGCCGTCGCCGCGGACGCAGAAATTATGGCCTCTTTCTTCCATTGGCAATACAACGGCCGCTCCATCGGCAACGGCTGGAACTCGCCTGTGAACAACGCTCAGTGGGGCACTGACTATCTCAATCGCGCCGGCACTGCCAAGTCCAACATGTATGACAACAAGCCTGGCGAGACGAAATACATGTATCGGGATCTCGATGACCAGGGCCAGCAACTCGAAGGACGAAATCAATATACGGTCACCTTCCCCAAGGGACAGACGCCGCCGGTGAGAGGATTTTGGTCTCTGACGCTTTATAACGAACTGCATCTGTTTGAACCCAACGTGCTCAAGCGTTACTCGCTGGGCACGAAGAATAAGGATCTCAAATACAACCAGGATGGTTCGCTGACGCTCTACGCGAGCGCCAAAACACCGGGCGTGGACAAAGAAAGCAATTGGTTGCCCGCACCTGCTGGCGCTTTCTCGCTCTACTTGCGCGCCTATTGGCCCGAGAAGGTCATTATCGATGGAACTTGGATTCCGCCGAACGTTGAGAAGGTAGCTGCGAGCGCCGTGATCACACCCGCCGAAGCGCGCGCCATCGCCAAAGAGGCATATATCTACGGCTTCCCGCTCGTGGATAGCTACCGTGTTCAATACTCCTACTTCGCTGATAGCAAAGGTCCAGAGTTCAAAGGGCCTTGGAATCAGCTTATCAATACCCCCCGCGTTTACACGCCAGCAGATACGGCCATTCAGACCCCGAACTCGGACACGCCCTACTCGTTCATAGGAATGGACCTGCGCGCTGAACCGATCGTGCTCACCGTGCCGGCCATTGACAAGGAGCGCTATTTCAGCGTGCAGCTGATCGACTCCTATACCTTTAACTTCGACTACATTGGCAGTCGCACCACTGGCAACGAAGGAGGCAGCTACCTCATCGCCGGGCCGAATTGGCAGGGAAATACACCCAAGGGTGTGAAAAAAGTGATTCGTTCGGAGACCGAATTCGTTTTTGCGCTCTGTCGCACGCAGTTGTTCAATTCGAGCGATCTCGACAACGTAAAAAAAGTGCAAGCTGGATACAAGGCTCAGACGCTCTCGGCGTTCTTGGGCACTTCGGCGCCCCAGGCCGCGCCAGCCATTGATTTCATCAAGCCCCTCACTCCTGAGGAAGAAAAGCACTCGCTGCAGTTCTTTAGTGTGCTGGGTTTTGTTCTGAAGCACTGCCCGACGCATCCTTCCGAGGCGGCGCTTCGAGCACGCTTTGCACAGATTGGTGTCGGCGCGGGCGAGAGGTTCGATGCGAGCACGCTCGCCCCTGAGGTGGCGAAGGCGCTCGAAGGCGGCATCGCCGACGCATGGGCTGAGTTAGCTGGCTTAGTGAAGGAGGTCGACCTCGGGAAGGTCACAGCGGGCCAAGTTTTCGGGACACGGGAATATCTGAAAAACAATTATTTGTACCGTATGGTCGCCGCCGTCAAGGGCATTTACGGCAATACGAAGCAGGAGGCGATGTACCCGGTGTATGCGATCGATGACACCAAGCAGAAGCTCGATGGGTCCCACCGCTACTCCATGCACTTCGCGCCGGGCCAATTGCCCCCCGTCAATGCGTTCTGGTCGCTAACCATGTATGAGCTGCCGGCAAGTTTGCTCGTGGCAAATCCGATTAACCGATATCTGATTAATTCACCCATGCTGCCCGAACTCAAGCGCGATGAGGACGGCGGCTTGACGCTGCTAATCCAGAACGAATCTCCCGGTAAGGATCGCGAAGCGAACTGGCTTCCCGCACCGAAGGGACCGTTCATAATGTTTATGCGTCTTTATTGGCCGAAAGCTGAGGCGGTTGACGGCGCGTGGGCGCCGCCGCCGCTTGCAAGGGCACCGTGACTTTACCATTAAGATCATGAGCACCGGAAGTAAGGCGGAACCAATGTTCGACGAGCAGGTCGCGCTGGTCACCGGGGCTGGCAGCGCCCGGGGGATAGGATTTGCAGTCGCACGGCGCTTCTACGCCGCGGGTGCGCGGGTGACGATCACATCAACAACATCACGCATCCACGAACGTGCGCGGGAAATGGATTCAGGCGACCAACGAATACTGGCCATCGAAGAGGACCTCACGAACGAGGCGGCGGCGCAGGGCTTGGTGGAATCGGTGTTCCGGCGATTTGGTCGAATCGACATATTGGTGAACAATGCGGGAATGTCGCAGATGGATCGGCCGCTGGAAAGCAAGTCACTGCAGCACACGTCGTACGCTGATTGGCGGCGGCAAATAGACATCACCCTGCACACCGCATTTTTGATGACTCGCGCGGTATTGCCTGCCATGACTGCGCGCAAGTATGGACGCATCGTGAACGTATCGTCGGTGACAGGCCCGTTGGTGAGCAATCGCGGATCGGCCGCCTATGGCGCAGCAAAGGCGGCGATGGACGGAATGATGCGTGCAGTTGCGATTGAGACGGCCAGCGCAGGGATCACTATCAACGCTGTTGCGCCGGGATGGATCGCCACCGCCTCGTCCTCCGAGTCCGAACGGGTCGCTGGGATGCACACGCCCGTTGGGCGGCCCGGCACTCCCGACGAAATTGCCGCGGCAGTGTGTTTTTTAGCGTCGTGCGATGCCTCGTACATTACCGGTCAGGCGCTGGTAGTGGACGGCGGCAACATTCTTCAGGAAAACAAAGCACCCTGATGGACGTATGCCTGAGCGCTCGCCGGCGGCGTTCGGTTCGCCCGGGAACACCAGGCCGCGGCCGGTGATTGGACAGGCGAGCTTTCGAGCCCTCCGATCCATGCTCGATCGCTATCAATCGTCACGCCTCTTCTAGGCGCCTCGACGAACCTCACCAGGAAGATCAATTCCATCGTGTGGACCACACGCTGCTGTTGATCACCTTACGAGGATTCGGCACATCCGTCGTGATGACGTTCAGTTTCGACTCGCCACTAAGTATCTCAGCAGCGATTGGAAAGCAGTCGAGTTCCCACCCGGTGTGCATCAAGGAGTGCGAGAAATCATCCAGAAATTGAAACGGCTTCCGCCGCTGATCCGCGGCTTTGCCAGCAGCCTCACAGGGCCCACGACGCCCCATCGCGACGTCTTGCAGGGATCAGACGCCGCGATGGGATCAATGCGAAGCGCCAGAGTTTAGCTTAACGAGCCTCGGAGGTTGCGTACGTTTGGTAGCTGCCGTTGGCGAGGGGGAAAAAAATCGTCAAATTTGCGCGAATGATTCCTGGAGCTTGGTTAAACGTAAAGCGGCAACGCGCGAATCCGACATAGCTAGCTCCAGCAGAAATCTCGGTAGAAGTTCCGGCAGGGAGAGAAATAGGGGTTGAGCCTGACGTGGCAAGGACGCTACCGCTACTTTCTATCAGCTCGATGGAGATGTTCACCGGGCCCGTTGAAACATTTACGACATTGCAAGCATGATAGCTGTGTGTGTCGGCCCACAGTGGCGAGGTATTAAGGACTTGCGGTATTGAAATATCCCCGGCAGTCGCCGCATGCGCAGCGGCCGGCAGCAATACGACCGCGGTCATCGCCAACAGTGGGATCGACAATTGACTCTTTCTAATGGTAAGCATTTGTTTCTCCTTATTTTGACTATGAGTCAGTACAGACTTGGTAAAAAGCGGCATCGTCATGAGACGCGCTGTAATCCAGCCCTACAACACAAAACATAACACAAATAAGTGTCTGAACCGACGTGACGAGCAGAAGGCGGACATCTAACACGCCGCGGACCGAAACGGTGAGAACGACTGCAACTCGCACGAGTATGGATCGCGTACCGCGAGCATCAGCAAGCGGCGCTCATCGCCGTTGCGGATGAATACGAACCCATATTCGGGCGTGCCTTCCGCCTGCGAACCGTCCCTGCGAGGCGCTCAATCGCTGGCCGTCATTGGTCTGGATAGGTCCGTGGCAGGCTCGAGGCGCTGACAGTAGACCACAGCCCACTGCAAGTCCCACACGACCACATAGCGCGGACGATTGTCAGCGTCGTAAGCGACGATATGATGTTCTTTTTGAATAACGGCTTTCGCGTTATCGCGCATGATCGTCGCGGTCACGGGCGCTCGACCCAGACCGCCACGGGTCACGATATGGATCACTATGCGGACGATCTGGCGGCGCTGACGGACCATCTGAACCTCAAGAACGCCGTGCACATCGGTCATTCAACCGGCGGCGGAGAGGTTGTGCATTATTTGGCGCGTCATGGTGAAAGTCGGGCCGCCAAGGCCGTCCTCATTTCCGCTGTTCCCCCGATCATGGTCAAGACGCCGGCGAATCCCGGTGGTCTTCCGAAAGACGTGTTCGACGGATTGCAGGTGCAGGTTGCCGATAACCGAGCTCAGTTCTATCGGGATCTGCCGGCAGGTCCGTTCTTGCTTCATTGAAGACCTACAAGGGTTTTCTGCATGGCATGCCGACCACTGAGGCCGCGACCATCAACGCCGACCTCTTGGCATTCATCCAGAGTTAGCGAACTCTGTAAGAGCGGTCCTTTTAGTTCCTCGCTGGGCGGCGATGCGCACGATGAGTGCCGAGATAGAACGTCGTTTTGCAACATTCGCTCACGTGCCTTACGAAGACCCCGTTAGTCGACAACAATGGCAACAAGTGTGGGAAGCGGAACCTAGGCGTGGCAGTCAAACTGCTGCCCTTTCCGATCAGTACTGACGCCTCCGCCATTTACCGCCCATGCGCGTCGAGCGTCACCGTACGGGCGATTCCGACTGTTTGGCGATACGCCATAGCGCTAGGGTAAGTCATCGTTTGCCATCGTCAGCAACATGCGACGGCAAATCGAGTATGAGACGCCAAGTTCGCCGACCGCCGGCGCGCTCGGACAGATTCTTCCCGTCGACTGCGCAATCACGAGGTGACCTGAACCCAGCGCACGCAAACTGCTTCCAAAAAATCAAAGGAGAGATTCCATGAGTCGTGAAGCGACAATCAATCGCCGCATTCGCCGACCGCAAGTTGTCGTCAACCGTGTTCACGAGGATCCTTCATGACATCTAGTACATCGCGCCCCGCATCGGTCCGGTTACGCAAGTCGCTCGGCGCGACTTCCCGCGAGCGCCTGGTCCGCCCGGCTATCGCGACCGCGCCGTTAGCGCCGGCCTCGACCGAACCCGTGACTCGAGTACCTGTGGCATCGACACAGTCCGTTAGTGGACAGGTCATCGAGCAGCGCTCCGGCCTCGCGCTTGCGGGGGTCTTGGTCACGTGGACCCTGTCCGACCCGGCTAAGCGCCGCAACCCGGCGCCATCGGTGCTCGGCTCGGCCACGACCGACGGCAATGGGCGCTTCTTCATCGCCGCCGATCCTGCGACCAAGGCCACGCTGTGCGTCGCGCAACCCAGTGGCACACGAACAGTCCTCTCGATCATCGATCGGAACGGCAAGCCCATCGGGACGCCGCTCGACGTCACCGCCAAGACCCGCGATATCGTTCTTCACGCACCCACGACCGAGAAGGCGAGCAAGGCGCAGTGGAAGACATTGACCAATTATCTGGTCACCAATCGCATGATGCTGGTGCGCGATGTGGCACAGCAACTGTCCACGCCGTACCCCGATAGCCCGGTCGCCGACTGGACGGTGCCGGCACGCGCATCGGCCTTGCGCACCATGCTCGACGCCGCGGCCGTCGAAACCGAAGCGCTGTCCGCGCAGACCGACCTTCTCTATCAAAGCCAGTTCGTCGAGACCGGCGCGCTGAGCACGGGCAACGTCGGGCGCGCGATCAAGCACTTCAACGACGATGCCAATCTTGCCAAGCTGGTCAGCGACATCAACCATGTCTTTCCGTGGGTCGTCGACACCGACCTTTCGCTCTATCGCGATTACCTGCGCGGGGTGTGGGTCGTTTCCGCGCAGAAGATGGCCGTGGATATCGCCGGTGTCGCGAAGCCCGCGGTCAGTCTGCTGGAACGGCAGCTCGACGAACGATTCCAACAGGATTTCCACACGCACAACGACACCTCGAAACCGGCTGCGAAGCTGCTGGTGCCCTTGCTGACAGCCCTCTTGAGCCGGCCCATCGCGCGGGGAGGCTTCGGTGTGAGCGCCGCCGGCATTCCGGCACAGGGCGCGTTATCGGATGCCGACTATCTACAGGCGCTGGTCGGCATGAGCAAAGTGAGCGCAAAAGAGCTACGCAACCGTTTCCGCGTTTCCTTCGACTGCAGCCCGAACGACACGACTAGCCCGCAGCAATTGAACGTCGAAGCGCTGCTCGGCTTGCTGGCGGACACGTACCAGTCGCCCGAGGAGCCCTTCAATTCCATACCTGCGATCACCGGTAACGGCAAGCCGCTGATCTTCGGGCCTTACATAGGCCGCGCGCCATTCTTCCTGGAATATGAGGAGTGGCTCGAGCGGCAGCGGTCGTTTTTTCCAGAGAACATTTATGACATCCGGTCGAACCTTCCGCTGTTCGATGCCGGCTACCGCACGAGCATCGCTACAGAGAAAGGGTATTCCGGCCCGCTCACGAGTCCCGGCGAGGGATATTTCGATCACTACCCGGGCGAGCGGGCCAAATCCGGCGCATGGATCGAGCGGATGTTCGCCGTCAGCGACAAGATCGGCGAGGCATTCAAGAAAATCGACGCGCAGCTTTATCCCGACGCCAAGGTTCTGCTCAAGGGAATCTCCGACGAGCTAGGGAAGATGGCGCACGACTACGACTACCGGTGGCTGGTCGATAAGTTCTGGTGGTCCTGGAACACGGGCGGATGGAACAATACGCCGGCCGACGGCAAACCCTACCTCGACGTCTGGGTCAGTCTCAAGGACCGCGCGCGCATCAAGGTAAGCGACGCCGGCGAGCTGGCCACGTTCCAGAAGTATTTCGACGAGCCCTACTACATACCGTGGCCCGGACAGTTCGACCAGTACACCGCCAGCGACAACGAACACCGCGAAAAGGCGGTCGCCAAAGCCCGCTCGCTCTACATCTACAATGTTTTCTTCCTTAATTTCGTGATGATCCCGTACCTGAGAGCGCAGATGGACTTTGCGGCGGGTAATTTCGCGCAGGCCACCTATGCGCTCTCACTGCTAACCGGATATCGCGTCGGCATCGCCGAAACACTGAGCGCACCCGGGTACGATCTGCAGGCTCAGGGCTCGAGCAGCTATCCGTCGATGTACCAGCAAAGCACATTGCCCTACACGACGCTCGTGGGCTTCCAGGACAACGCCAGCTATACGAGCCTCGCTCCCGAAGTTCGCGAAGCCCGTGACGCCATGAGCGGCGACAGCAGTCGCCTCATCCTCGCGCCGTTCGAGATCAGGTTCTTCGCCCTGGCGCAGGCGGATGTGATGCTGGCGTGGGCCGATCAGCTCTATCGCAACGACGATCCGTCATCGACTCGCCGCGCGCGCGAGCTCTACAAGGGCGTGCTGTTCCTGCACGGCGAGGATCCGGACATCGCGCCGCATTTCCCGCGGTCGGGGCCGCATGAGCTCGCGCCGGGCTTCGTCCTTCCGGCGCTCTGGAAATACAATGAGAATCCCGCCAAGGTGTCGCAGGTCATGCGCGCGCGCCTCGCGCTGTTCCAGATCGATCAGGGCCTCAACGTCTACGGCTACCGCGACGACATGGTTCCGGTGTTGCGCTATAAGCCGCTCAAGCAGGCAGCGGACCTGTTCGCGACCTCGGCGAAATCGGCTCAGACGGACTTTCTGATGTACATGACGCGCTACGAGCAGGCGCTCATCGAGCTTTGGCAGACGCAATCGCTGGTAAAAAAAGCCAACGCCAGCAGCGGCATCGCCGCGGAGCACGTCGCCATCGCCCAGGTCGGCGTCGACAAGGCCAAGGAGCAGGTCACGGCGGTGCAGGCGCAGATTGCGGCCAAGCAAAAGGAGATCGCCGACAAGAACAGCCTGTCGAGTCAATTCTCCGACTATCTCAGCGGCGCCAAAAGCGCGCTGGAGGGGTTGGTCCCGCTGGCGGGCAAGGTGATGTCGGAAGAGAGCGCCGGCGGCGCGGCAGCGGCCAGTGACGGCGTGACGGGCGAGCAGATGCTCAGCATTTTCAGCCAGGGCGCAAGCGGCGGCACCACCGGCGCGGAAAGCGCGGCGACGTCGGCGCTCGGCGCCGGCGCAGGGTTCCTGGTCGGCTACGGCGCATTCGTGTATGCGAGCTACACGTCGCTGGACGCGATGTCCTCGGCGGCGAACAAGCGCGACAGCGAGCTAAAATCGCTGGGGACCACGGCCATGGACGCCGCCAATGCCCAGGTTCGGCTCAAGCAGCGCGACGTCGCCATCGCGCAGTTCGAAGCGCAGATTGCGGCGGCCGATCTCGAATTCGCCAACGCGCTGTTCCGCTTCCAGCAGGACCGCTTTCTCAATGCCGACTTCTGGAACAAGCTCACGCTGTTCGCCAACCGGCTGATGCGCCGTTACGTCGAGCTCGGCGCGCGCACCGCGTGGTTTGCAGAGCGCGCCCTGGCATTCGAGCAGAACCAGTCCCTGAACATCATCAAGCTGAACTACATCCCCATCGCCCTGCGCGGCGTCACCGGCGCCGACAGCCTCCAGGCCGATCTCGCCGAGCTGGAGGCCAACCGCATCCAGGGCGTGCGCCTTACGACGCCGGTCAAGCATACGGTCTCGCTCGCGCGCGAGTTCCCGCTCGCCTTCGGGCAACTCAAGAAGACCGGACGCTGTCGCTTTCATACGCGCGAGGGCTATTTGCGCGCCGCGTATCCCGGCACCTTCGCCTACCGCATTCGCGCGATCACGGTGGCCGTACAGGACACCGACGGCGCGGCGCCGCGCGGAGTATTGCGCAACGGCGGCGTCTCCGAGGTCTCCGGCGACGATCTTTCCAGCAAAGTGCTGATTCGCTATCCCGACGCATTGGCGCTCTCGGAATTCCGGTTGCACGACGACTTGTTCGTGTATGGCTTGCCGGGAGAGACGCTTCTGCAATTCGAGGGAAGCGGATTTGAAACGGACTGGGAGGTGGAGCTGCCTGTCGTCGCCAATCCCAAGGGTTTCCGCTCGGTGGCGGACGTGCTGATCACGTTCGATTCCAACGCGTACTACTCCGATGCCGTGGCGGCCAAGCAGGCCGCTCTCATGCCCGCGGATGCGCCCCGAGCCATCATGGTCGCCGCGAGCACGGCCGACCCGAACGGTCTCGATTCGTTCAAGGCTGCCGCGGGCGCCGCGCGCATCACGTTCGACCTGACCAAGCTCGCGTTGCCGTTGCAGGAGGTCAAACGCCGCGTCGCCAACCTCGCGGTCATTTTCGTCGGCAAGACCGAGAAGACCTACGACGCCACGTTGTCGGTCAACAAGCCGGCCAAAAGCGCCGCATTCACCGTCGATGCCGGCGTCGCATCGTCCAATGATGGCCCGCTGCTTGGTGCCAACCCGCCGTCGCCGCTCAACGCCCTCGTAGGCATCAACCTCAACCAGTCGTTCGCCCTCGAAGTGGCTCGCGCTGGTGTCGCCGACGAGCTCAAGCGGCTGTACGACGTCGTGCTATACGTCGAGTACACGGCGACGTACTGAGGCGCAACGAGCAGGAGTAGTTAGCACCATTGGCCCCGTGCCAGTCAGCAGGGCGAAGGTTACGATTCTCGGCATCGAGGGCGACGGCACGGGGCAATGATCCGCACCCCGGGGAGCCAGTTAAATCAAGCCTCTGCATCGTAGTCTTGTCGACGCGAGCTACATCGATTACCGTACGCGACAGCCCCTCCCGCTTCCGTGGCGCGGGCATAACTTTGGAGCGGATCGTGAGACAGTGTTCTCCCCTCCCCTTGGCGCAGGTATCTCGACGGGAATTTGTAGCACGCGCGAGCGGACTCGGTTTGACGGCTTTACTTGGTCCCGCTCACAGCGCGATCGCTCAGACCCTGGTAGAGCTCCCCTTCGTCAACGGAACGCGACAGCTCGTCAGAAACTTCCCGCAGAAGGGCGCGATGCTCTTGCAACGGACGCGGCCACCCTTACTTGAAACACCCTTTGATGTATTCGATGGGAGTGTATTTACGCCAAATAGCCGGTTTTACGTGCGCTGGCACCTCGCAAGTATTCCCTCGGACATTGACCCAAAATCATTTCGGCTCAACGTTCGCGGTCACGTGAGGAAGCCGATCTCCTTGACGCTCGATGAACTAGTCAACGACTTCGAGCCATTCGAGATTGCCGCCGTGAACCAGTGCTCCGGAAATTCCCGGGGCTTCTTTAGTCCGCGTGTGCCAGGAGGTGAATGGGCCAACGGGGCCATGGGTAATGCGCTGTGGAAGGGAGTGCGCTTGAAGGATGTGCTCGATCGTGCGGGCGTCAATGCGGGAGCGCTACAAGTGCGCTTTGATGGCCTCGATAAACCGATCCTTGAGCAGACGCCTGATTTCATGAAATCGCTCGCCATCGATCACGCGCGCGATGGCGAAGTCATGATCGCCTACGCGATGAACGGTGAACCGCTGCCACTGTTGAACGGTTTTCCGTTGCGTTTGGTGGTGCCAGGGTGGTATGCCACTTATTGGGTGAAGATGCTCGAAGATATCGAAGTACTCGACAAGCCCGACGATAATTACTGGACTGCCAAGGCGTATCTAATTCCCGATACGCCGCTCGCCGACATCACGCCTGGTCAGCTCGGGGTGAAAATGATCCCAATCAATCGAATGCTCCCTCGCTCGTTCTTCACCAATATTGCAAACGATGCGACTTTCAAGATTGGACAGACGACCGCGGTGCGAGGCATCGCCTTCGGTGGTGATGCGGGTGTGGCGAAAGTTTCCTTCAGTTCCGACGGAGGGGCAACTTGGCGGGAAGCACGACTCGGACCGGATCACGGCAAGTACAGCTTCCGACGCTGGGAACTATCCCTACGCTTCTCATCGCCCGGTCCACGCAAATTGATGATCAAGGCGCTCAACACCGCGGGTATGTCCCAGCCGGATCACGCCAATTGGAATCCGGCCGGCTTCATGCGAAACGTGATCGAGTCGGTATCCGTCCGTGCGATCTAAATATTCATTGGCCATGAACAGAACCGGACTGGCCGTTGGATTGCTTGCGATCACCCTCGTCGGCTTTTCTACCCCGTGGCCCTCCGTGGCCGATTCATCGTTGCAGCGTGGCCAATGGTGGGCGCCGGTGCACGTGGATTTCCCCGTAAGCGAGACCCCTTTTCCACCGGGCACAGGCTCGGAGATCGCGACTAGCCAGTGCTTGATCTGTCACTCGGCGGGCATGATCCTGCGTCAACCCCCGCTCACCCAAGAACAATGGCTTGCCGAAATCAACAAAATGCGCAGCGCCTTCGGCGCACCCATACCCGCTAATCAGGTCGACGCCCTAGCCAACTATTTGTCCAGAATTGGGATCGTTGATTCCAATGGCACCTAGGCTCGGGACTCTCCCACTACGTCCAGTCAGGAGATGATTCCATGCCGGCTACCGTGTCATCGACCAACATCGCTGCCCCGACGCTATTTCTTCAGGCGGGAGACCAGACGTACGCATACCGCCGATTTGGAGAAGGGTCAGCACCACCCCTTCTTCTTCTTCAGCACTTTACCGGAACGCTCGACAACTGGGATCCGGCGGTCACGGATCCGCTCGCACGAGGACGGGAAGTTATCTTGTTCGAGAACGCCGGCCTGGGGCGCTCCACAGGCAGGGTGCCCGAATCGATCGCCGGCATGGCGCAGCATGTATGTAGGTTCTTGGACGCCCTCGGTCTATCCACCTGCGACGTCCTCGGATATTCGCTGGGCGGGATGATCACCCAGCAGATCGCGCTGAATCGCCCCTCCGCCATTCGCAGGATGATCCTAGTTGGCACCGCCCCTCGCGGTGGCGAAGATATCATGCACCTCGAAAAGCCCGGCCTCGCAAAGTACCTTGGCGATCCCAGTCTCAAGGGTTACGCGCGGCTACAAAAATTATTCTTCGCGCCCACCGAGTCTAGTCAGGCTGCCGGGGCCGCCTTCATACAGAGGCTTGCGCTGCGCACACAGGATCGCGAGCCCGTCGCAGGACCCGACGTCGCCAAGGCTCAAGTAGCGGCTTTTCGGGACTGGGAGCAAGTTGCCGGTGAACGTTTTGCAGATCTCAAGAACATTCATCAGCCAACACTTGTCGTGAACGGAATTTTTGACGAGATGATCCCCGTCAGGAACTCCTACTGGCTAAGCGCGAATTTGCCGAACGCCGTTCTTCTAACCTACCCCGACTCCGGACACGGGTCCTTGTTCCAATTTCACGAGTCCTTCACGCGGCAGGCGACGGCATTCCTTGCGTCAGATTCCCGGTCTGCGCCCTACTGAAAGGACACATCGTATGAAACGCATTTCTCTCGTTGGAGTTGCGGCTATGACGATCGCCGCCTTAGTCACCTACCTAGCGGCGGCATCCGATCATGCCGATGGAGAGGCCGCCCCGATCTTCGGAATCAAGATCTTCGACGGATACCGGGACTGGAAACTGATCTCCGTGGCCCACGAAGCAGGAAATCTAAACGACATTAGAGCAGTCTTGGGCAACGATATTGCGATTAAGAGCTATCGCGAGGGCCGGCAATCGTTCCCGGACGGGGCTGTAATTGCCCGACTCTCTTGGAATTACGTACCGTCCGAAGAGAACAACAAAGTATTTGGCCGCGATCAATCCTTCGTTGCCGGTTCGCAGCCGATTTGGTACCTGCAGTTCATGGTCAAGAACTCAAAGAAGTACGCTTCAACCGGCGGCTGGGGATACGCTCAATTCGATAAGGACGGAAAGCCTGCTGACGAAGCGAAGCATGGAACTTGTTTCCCTTGTCACGTGCCGGTGAAAGATCGCGACTATGTCTTCACCCATTACGCGCCTTAATACTGAGATTAATATCGATACCGAAACTCCAGCCCGATGGTGCGCGGTGGGCTTATCGCAACGCGCGACTGTCCTATGGCTTGGAGCGAAATCGCGTTCGTGTCCGACAAGTTGGCGTATTCGTTGGTGAGATTCTTTATGAACAAAGCGTATTCCGTTTTTCCATATTTAACCCCGCTCCGAAGATCCGCAATTTGGTAGGAAGGACGTATGAGCGGAATTACCCTGCCCGTATTCGGGTTCGTCAATGCGTTGTTGGTACTCCAGCTGTTTCCGACATATCTGTAATCCGCGTTGGCAAATCCCGAAATGTCGCCTGAAATAGGAAAGATATAGTTAGCATCGAACTGCGCCGACTCGCGTGGAACTTGGGGAATCCTGTCGCCCGACTGGAACAATACACCGGGTACGGTCTGCGTAAATTTCGCATCGTCATAGCCCGCGCTGACCTCCAAGGTGAGGTCGTCTGTGATTTGCGCATTGATGTCGATTTCCGCACCCTGGCTACGCGCCGCGCCGGCGTTGGCGTCGAAAGGGAACCCGCAGGCGAGCAGCACCGTCTGCTGGACCTTGTCCCAATCGATGCGGAAGACGTCAACGTTAACCGTGAGTCTCTTATCCAGCCATGCCGTCTTTTCGCCGAGCTCGTAGCTCCACACGGTATCAGGCTGCACCGGGCCAATCACTCCCGACTTTAGGCCGAGTGCAGCGAGATCCGCACCACAAACACTCTCGGGGACAACACCGCCCGACGGACTGCCCGGCCGAAACCCCTTGGCCGCGGTTGCGTAAATCTGGTTGTCCGGCGTCAATCGATACTGCAACGAATACTTCGGTGTAATGGTGGTTTGCGTCGTGCTAGTTTCCGCCACCGTGGTAGGGCCACCATTGGCGATACCATCGGCAGTTACAGGACCCAGCGAACTCTCGATGCGCGTGGAACGGATGCCGACCGTCGCGCGCCAGTGTTCCGTAATATCGTAGTTTGCCTCGGCATAGGGCGCTGTTTCAATTTGCACGTCGCGCCCATTGTTGTAGTAGTACACAAGATCGGTGCCGTACATTCCCCCGGTGGCCGCATTCAGTCCGGGTACATAATTGGGTGGGAATCCGACGCCCGAAGTGTTGATATGTTCATAATAAAAGCCACTCACCAACTGGAACGGCCCGCGAAAAGTAGAAGCAAATCGCAACTCTTCCGTCTGAATTCTGGGGTGATTCAAATCGGTGATCGACGTTGGCAACGGCGCGATGCCGAATAACTGAGAGACTGCTAAAGTTTGATCCTCGACATCTGTCGTACGTCGATCGAAATAGGACGATGAAAATACGAAGGTGCCGAATGACTGATGGTATTTGAAATCCAAGGAGCTGAGCGTCCATTGGTCGCTGGAAGATTCAGGAACGTTGAACAGCTGATTTTGAATCAGGCTGGTTGGCCGGATGATAATGGGTGACAAGCTAGCGGCATTGTAATTGACAGTAGAGAATGGCAGGCCATTCAGTTCGGTTCTCTGATAGATAACCCGCGGAGTAACTGACAAATCATCCATCATCTGCCATAACATCGCCACTTGACCACCATCGGTCGTCGTTTGCCCGACATCGTTAATGGTCCCGCCCGTATCATCGACATACCGTTTGAAGTAACCGCCAAGTTCCTCGTGATATCCGCTGAACCGTATGGCCAATTTGTCATCGATGAGCGGCAGATTGAGCGATCCATCGGTCTGGTAGTTTGCCTTCGCGGCATGATCGGTCGCCGACACCGATCCATGCGCCAATATCTCCAAATGCTGCGTATCGGGTTGTTCTGTCAACACCCTGAGAGTGCCCCCCATTGATAGCGCTCCATAGAGCGTACCCTGAGGGCCCCTCAGCACTTCGATTTGCGCGACATCGACGGCCTGCGGATCGATCGAGACGGGGACAGGCGTATCATCAATGTAGAAAGCGGTCGTTCCGTCGCCGGCGATTCCTCGAATTGCGACTTGGCGTGAACTGGCCAGTCCCGCGGACTGACCTCCTCCAGAATAGCCGAAGGACAAATTGGGGATCGCGCTCGCGTAGTCAAAGAATTGCGTCGCCGCACGATTTTGTAGAGACACTTCGGTGATGGCAGTAATGCTCATCGGAATTGATTGAATGGTTTCCTCTCGGCGAGTGGCGGTGACCACAATTTCCTCAAGTCCATGGACGGCAGTCTGAGCTTCAG
The DNA here is from genome assembly GCA_963755965.1 of uncultured Gammaproteobacteria bacterium. Classification (GTDB taxonomy): domain Bacteria; phylum Pseudomonadota; class Gammaproteobacteria; order Steroidobacterales; family Steroidobacteraceae; genus Bog-1198. The sequence goes on along the minus strand of CAVWLU010000017.1, from coordinate 463,147 downwards.
GTTGAGTTTCTTGCGCTCCAACGTACGAACAAAGTCCAAAAGTTGCGAAACTGCATCCCAGAAAGGCTCGTCGGCTAAACCCATGGTTGTAGAACATCGCGAATCCCCGTTTCTAGGAACTATTAGGCACTGTCACACGTACCATTATTTCTTGTACAGTACACAAGTATCTTATTGGCTATCAGAAAAAGCAACTCATTCGGAGATAAGATTGGGCGCCATAGCTGGTACAGCTCCCGTTATGGGGTCGCTTCGAGGACGCAGCACCGCTCTGTGATTAACCGACCCCGTGTCGGTGATTTCGTCGTGATCGGGTGACGGCGCAGCCGCTAGCCGTCCAACGCAGCCGCTTCAAATGCTGTGAATGCTTCGAAGTTAGCGTTGCGGAGGAGAATAGCGACCATACTTCTTGAGCAGAGCAATCAACCGATCGTGAGGCAAGCCATAGACCGTGAACCCATCGGCGCCGGTCATCGTCTTTGCCGCCACGAGCTGATTCACGAGTGCCTCCTCCGTGGCATCGACCGCCGCCTCGAACAGCTCGTCCAGCACTTTCTCATTGGCGTCGTTGACAATGCTCATTTGCTTCCAGCCTTGCGTGAATGCAAAGCGGTTTGTCGTTGAGAAGGCGAGTACAAATTCGCCGGAGAAGTCCTCGGCAAAGCTGCCGTTGCGACCGAATCCCAGTGCGGCGCGGCGCGCCAGCCGTTGCAACTGATGGGGCAGCAAGGGTGCGTCCGTGGCAATGACGACGAGGCACGAACTCTTTTTGGAGGGCGCTCTCGACGTCGGCATCAAATCCGAGATCTCCTGGCCCACCGGAACGCCGGCGATGCGCAGGTCCCGGCGCGTTCCGTGATTGGCCTGCAGGAGAACACCCACAGTAAAGCGCTTTCCGTCTACGGCGATCACTCGAGAAGAGGTTCCTATTCCTCCCTTGAAATCATAAGAAATCATCCCGGTACCGCCGCCGACCGCGCCTTCGGCGACTGAGCCTCCGGCCGCACCGTTGAGCGCTTCAAGCACATGTTCCTTGTTCAACGGATGACCGAAAACGTCGTTCAGAGGCATATCCAGCGTTTCGCCCACGAGTGGCAACAGACGGGTAAACCACTCATCCTGCTGTACAGCGCCCGGTCGAATTGCCCAATCCACCAAGGCCTGATGAGTGACGCCGATATTTCCGGTGCCCGTGAGCGCAATCGGGCCGAAGAAATATCCGGTTTCATCGATGAAGAGCATGCCGGTCCATTCACCGGTTCCATTGATCACGGCCCGCCCCGCCGCGACCGCATCGTTTCCGGTTTTTCCAGTGGGCAGGACAACGGTGACACCCGTTCGTACCGGCCCATGGCCGACGACCAGCTTGCCGTTTCCAGATATCAACGTCGTTTGACCCACCTCGACACCTGATACGTCCGTGATGGCATTGTAGGTGCCCGGCGTTCCGTGGAAGGGGACCCCCAAATCGCGGGCCCGCGCCGGCGCATCTGCCACAATCGCACTCGCGGAAGCGGGTCGCCTCACTTCGCATACGAGTATCGGCAACAGTACGGCGATCGATATCACCCCAATACCGCTGCGGATTCGGCTGCGATGAGTAAACTCGAGGCGTGTCGCGCTCATTGGTAATTCCTCAAAACAATAATCCAACCACTATAGGGATCGCTCCGCGCGAGCTACGTCCGTCTTCGGACAGCGCACCGTAACCCCGCCTGTTAGCCTTTGCTCCCACGCCGGCGTCCACGGTTGTACATCAGATCCAATAATCCTTGTACAATGAACAAGTTCACGATGCAAGCGCGTCTTGAAGCTATGCTATGGTCGTAGCCTTGAAGGCCCTGCCAGGAGTATTGAGGATGAAAACCCGCGCGCGAAAGCGCAGCTCGAGCGCACCCGAAGAGAAAGGGCTCACCGAGCAAAAAGTCGTCGCCGCTGCTCTGGAACAGATCGACATGGTAGGGTTATCGAATTTCAGCCTGCGCGATGTCGCGCGCGCATTGGATGTGTATCCCACGGCTGTCTATTGGTATGTGAAGGGACGGGACGAGCTACTGGGCCGGGTCGTCGCCTACGCTACACGCGACGTGATTCCCCCGGCCGTCGGCGCGGATTGGAAGGCGTGCCTTAGGGAAATGTTCAATCGCTATCGCCACGCGATACAACAACATCCCAATATCGCGCCCCTGATCGGTACCCAATTGCGGGCGAATGGTGGAATTCGAGCCGATCTCATTGAGCGCGTTTTGTCCTTGCTGGTTGCGGCCGGCTTCTCAGACGAACTGCTGGTCGACGCCTACAACGTGGTGATAGGGGCACTCGTGGGTTTCATCAGCCAGGAACTCGCCGCCATGCCGTCCGAGAATCCCGACAAGTGGGCGGAAATGCACCGTAAGCGCGTCTCTACTCTGGACGTGATGGAGCACCCCACGCTCGCGCGCTATCTTCCAAAACTCGCCAACAAAGCATTCATCGTGCGCTGGTCGAACGGTGTCGAGGTGCCACTCGATTCAAGTTTCGACATGTTCGTTGACGTCATCATCCTAGGACTGGAACAAAAACTGAACCCTCGCCGCCGGTAGAGAATCTCTCGAGCATTTCTCTAGTTGTACAACATACGCTTGTCTACTGTACAATAAATATTCGGCCCGACCTCGTGGGAGGGTCAATGGATCGACACAGGCCCCCGAAAATGAGTCACGTATTCGGCAGAGATACACGAACTACATTTCCCGTAGCCGTTCGTGGCGAAGGATTGTTTCTCTACGACGCTAGCGGGAAACGGTATCTCGACGCGTCGGGAGGAGCGGCCGTCAGTTGTCTGGGTCACGGTCACCCTGCGGTCAGAGAAGCCATCAAGCGACAAGTGGACCGCCTCGGCTACGCTCACACCGGCTATTTTACGAACGAGCCTCAGGAGCTGCTGGCCGACGAACTGATTGCCCATGCACCTCGTGGTTTGACGCGCGTCTTCTTTGTTAGCGGAGGATCGGAGGCGACCGAGGCCGCATTGAAGCTTGCCCGTCAATATCACGTCGAATGTGGCCGGCCGGAACGACAGCATTTCATATCGCGCAAATTCAGTTATCACGGGAACACGCTCGGTGCGCTGTCAGTCAGCGGGCATCACGCACGACGGGAAACCTATCTGCCCTTGCTGGGGGAGGTATCTCATATCTCCGCCTGCTTCGCATATCGCGGCAAGCAGGACGAGGAAACGGACGAGAGCTATGGAGCGCGGGTCGCCAACGAACTGGAAGCTGCGATACTGCGCGCCGGCCCCGCGACAGTCGCGGCTTTCATTGCCGAACCGGTGGTCGGCGCCACCATTGGAGCGGTCGCCGCCGTTCCCGGCTACTTCAAGCGCATTAGGGAAATCTGCGACCGTTACGACGTGCTCTTGATTCTCGACGAGGTGATGTGCGGTATGGGACGCACGGGCACTCTGCACGCCTGCGAACAGGAAGGCGTTGCGCCGGACCTGCTCCTGCTGGCAAAAGGGTTAGGCGCCGGCTATCAGCCCATTGGGGCCATGATGGTTTCCGAGACAATCTATCAAGCGATCGCAAATGGTACCGGATCATTCAATCACGGCCACACCTACATGGGTCACGCCGTGGGCTGCGCCGCGGCACTAGCCGTTCAGCAAGTCATCAAAAACGAAGATTTACTGAATAACGTTCAGAGCCAAGGACGAGTACTCGAGAACTTGCTCCTAGAGCATTTTGGCAACCATCCCCGGGTCGGGGATATCCGCGGCCGCGGCCTTCTTCGCGCCATTGAAATCGTCGAAGACCGTCGGTCGAAGAAGCCTTTCGCATCCACACTCAAGCTGCACGCCCGCATCAAGCAACAAGCCATGGCCGAGGGACTTATCTGTTATCCCGGTGGAGGGACCGCGGATGGCGAATCCGGTGACCATGTATTGATCGCCCCGCCCTTCAACGTGACACAGCCTCAGATAGAAGAGATTGTCGCGAAATTGGCGTCCGCGCTCGATGGAGCCATGCAGACCTTGCCGCGCCACGTGTGAACTCCCCCGGGCTTAAGTCAGAACTCGGTTCACTGCAGCTGTTTACATTTGGATTCGGCACAATTGTGGGCATTGCCTGGGTGGTCCTCATGGGACAGGTTCTGGGCCAAGCAGGGCTTTTGGGCGTATTCATCGGCCTGAGAAACACGGCGCCCCCCCACTCGCCGCCAACCGCAATGCCTTGTGCCAAGCGGCATGTGGCCAGCAAAATCGGCGCCGCGACTCCGATGGTTTTATAGGTGGGCAGCAGCCCGATCAGCGTCGTGCCAACCCCCATGGTGACCAGAGTCAAGATCAACATTGGCTTGCGTCCCACTCGATCGCCGAAATGACTTAGGACGACGGCACCCAACGGCCGCACGAAGAATCCCACGCCTATCGTTCCGATCGCAAGCAACCTGCCTATCAATGGATCGTTTGTTTGGAAGAAAAGTTTGTTCAATACCAAGGATGCCGCCGTGGAGTAGATGAGAAAGTCATACCACTCGATGGTTGTGCCGATTGCGCTCGCCGCGACCACGGTGCGCATCGCGAACTTCTTCTCTCCATTCACCGTTGCTGTGCTAGACATCATTTTTGTTAGCGCTCCCGTCCCCGGGTGAACCGTCGGTGATGGTGTCGGATACTCGAAGGCTTGGCAACTGGCGCGTGCTGCCGAAAATAGCTCCGACTCAATCGACGGGACGAGCACGCCCGGCCTTAGTATCCTGATGTTATCTTCGGAAGCAAAATATTGAGGATTCCATGACGAAGCCCGCTTTGATCGATTTCAAGCTGCAGGGACGCTGCGCACTCGTGACCGGCAGTGCTTCAGGTATCGGGCTGGCTACGGCTGAGCGGCTCGCTCGCAGCGGCGCCCACGTCGCCATGAACGACTTGCCGACAGACGCGTTGATTCGGGTCGTAAGTGATTTCAAGGCTCAGGGTTTCCGGGTGGAGGCGGTGCCGGGCGACCTAAGTGTGTCGGCGAGCGCGCGAGACGTGGGCCTGAAGACATTGGAATTGCTCGGCGGGCTCGACTATCTCGTCAACAACGCCGGCGCTCCCGGTACCCGCACTCCCATTCCTCCCTCGGACCTCGACGCATTAACGGATGATTTCTGGGATCGGATTCTGCGCATCAATTTATTGAGCGCCTTCTGGATGACCAAGACGCTGGCCCCTGCGTTAACTGATGCAAAAGGAGCCGTAGTCAATACTGTATCGGTGGCCGCCCTCGGTGGCGGCGGCAGTAGTACGGCCTACGCTACGGCGAAGGCCGGACTCGCTGGGTTGACGCGGGAATTGGCTCGAGGTCTAGCCCCTGCCGTCCGGGTCAACGGAATTGCGCCCGGCTACGTCAACTCGAATTGGGAATGCTCATTCGGCGACCTGGACGCTGCGGCGAAGGCAACGGTGCCTTTGGCGCGCGTGGGCCAAGCCGAGGATTACGCGGAGGTGATTGTGTATCTGTGTGCCGGCGCGTCGTATATCACGGGCGAAGTCGTTCCGGTCACGGGCGGCATACGAATATAGCCGCGGTAATAATCGCGTCGGGGACGCGAATGGGACCTAAGCCTCATTGACGGGCTGTAGTGCCAGCCCTAGCGTCACAGCCTACTCGTTGACGAGCAATCGCGGATTGGTCGACTTTCATCGGAGCTACTCTCCAGGAGGATCGCGACATGGCGGCGCAGAATAAACCGAACATTCTCATTATTTGGGGCGATGATATTGGCTGGTTCAACATCAGCGCAAACAACAACGGCATCATGGGTTACCGGACGCCGAACATCGACCGCATAGCCAAAGAAGGCTGCAATTTCACGGATTGGTACGGGCAGCAAAGTTGCACCGCGGGTCGCGCCAGTTTCATCACCGGGCAGTCGCCAATCCGTACGGGGTTGACCAAGGTTGGACTCCCGGGATCGCCGCTCGGCCTTCAGCCCGAAGATCCGACGATTGCCGAATTACTCAAGCCGCAAGGTTACGTCTGCGGACAGTTCGGCAAGAATCATCTGGGCGATCGGGATGAATTCCTTCCAACTGCGCACGGCTTCGACGAATTCTTCGGCAACCTCTATCACCTAAACGCCGAGGAGGAGCCCGAGAACCCGGACTACCCGAAAAACCCCGATTTCAAGAAGCATTTTGGACCGCGAGGCGTGCTGCACTCATGGGCGAATCCGGATGGCACGCAGAAAATCGAGGATACGGGACCGCTCAATAAGAAGCGAATGGAAACCATGGATGAGGAGATCACGGCGGGTGCGCTGGACTTCATCGAGCGCCAGCATAAGGCCAACAAACCCTTCTTCTGCTGGTGGAATTCAACCAAGATGCACATCTGGACGCACTTGAAGAAGGAATTGGAGGGCGCCACAGGACTGGGTGTTACCGCGGACGGTATGGTCGAGCACGACCGTCAGGTGGGGCAACTGCTCGCCAAGCTCGACGCACTCGGGATCACTGAGAACACCATTGTCATGTATTCGACCGATAACGGGGCTGAGGTCATGTCCTGGCCGGATGGTGGGACCACGCCGTTCCGCGGCGAAAAGGACACGAATTGGGAAGGCGGTTGGCGCGTGCCCTGCGCGATTCGGTGGCCGGGCGTCATCAAGCCGGGCACTATCAGCAACGAGATTTTTTCGCACCAGGACATGCTGCCAACGCTGGTGGCAGCTGCCGGGGAACCGGACGTCGTAGAAAAACTCAAGAAAGGCTACGCGGCCGGCAAGAAGACCTTCAAGGTCTATATCGATGGGTTCAATTTGGCTCCTTATTTCAAGGGTGAGGTCAAGACAAGCCCGCGGCCGGGATTCGGATATTGGAGCGATGACGGCGAGCTCATGGCGATCCGATACGGCAACTGGAAAGTTCATTTCATGGAACAGCGCAGGGAAGGATTTGGGGTCTGGGAGGAGCCGCTGGTGCCGCTGAGAGTGCCGAAGCTCGTCAACTTGCGGACCGATCCGTTCGAGAAGGCTGATCAATGCGCTGATTTGTTCTACAACAAATGGCGCGTCGATCATGTGTACATGCTTATGCCCGCTGCCGCGATAGTCATGCAGTGGATGAAGACGCTGGCTGAATTTCCACCAAGGCAAAAACCAGCGAGCTTCAGCGTCGGGGACGTGATGGCGAAGCTCGAGCAGAACAAAGCAGCACTAGCAGCCGCTGCGAAGTAGGTCCCGAGGCGGCGGGGTCTGTAGTCCTTCAGGAAACGTCAGCCCAGGGGTCGTCGCTTTGACGACCCCTTTTCCGTTTTTGTACATTTGCTCGATGCAGCCCCTCATTTGCGAAGGAACTCGGTGACGATCCGGATGGTCGCTTGCGGATTTTCTTCCATGATCCAGTGCCCGGAGTGAGGCACGATTGCACCACTGACATCGTTTGCGACGAACCGCAATTCAACTGCCATGCCGGTCCCGAAAGACTTTTCGGCGCCGATCGCCAACACGGGCATCGTCAATTTCCCTCCTTCAGCAAGCAGGGCTTTGTTATCGATCGCATCCTGGGAGAATGCTCCAAACTGTTCAAAGGCGTCGTGCATGGCATGCGGTTTGGCGTAGAGCGCGGCATAGTGGTCGCGCGTCGCGTCATCGATCGACCTCGGATCCGCAGATAGCTCGTTGTAGAAGCGGTCCAGATAGATTCGCTCGCGTCCCTTCACGAGCCGCTCTTCATCGGGTCCGCGGAAATTGAAGTGCCACAGCAGAGGGCTCCGCAAAATGCTCTCCCAATTGCCGATACCGGGAAGCGGTGCATCAATAACCGCCCATCGGGTTATGCACCTCTCGTCTCTCGCAGCGTTTTAAGCCAACTCCGTCATGTCGCGGAGGTTCGGAGGACAGGCGCCGAGCTCGACGGTGCTTCGTATTTGCACGGAGGTTGCGCGATCCCGCCGAGTCTTGGGCTTGCACGACACACAGAGGTACGTCTATTGGCACAAGATGCCAGTTCGATGCCATCTGCTTGTCCCTTTTTCCATCTGGCTCCGATTACGTGTTGCGCCGAAGTATCCAGGCGCCCAGGGCGAGCGACGCGTCGAGCAGCGCAAATATCAGGAGCACATGCGGAAAAACACCGGCCATCGCGATGGGAACGAGCACAGCAGGAACCAGTATCCATCGATCGAGGATAGATGCCGCGACGGTTTGCCGGCCCCCGGAACGTCCGCCAAACAAATACAGCCACCCGATGACCATGACCGTCATACCAATCACGCGGAAGAGCGCCTCCTCGTGTCCCGCGAATTCGTCATCCCTGAACAGGGTCTGCACCGCACCCGGCCAAATGACAAACAAAGCGCCGAGGCTCAGATAGATGTAACCATTCATCGCAGTCCAGTGAGACGCCCTTGACAAATTAGGAGGTGTTTCCAATAGATCGTTGGTAAATGACATGGCTGTTTCCTCTAGATGATTCTGATCGATTGGCAACGGGTGAGGTTAGGTGCGAAACCCAAGAAGAAAAAAAGAGCCTGTTCCCACGTGTGCGGTGTATTCACGAGATACTGGTTAATCATGGGCAGAGGCGCCCTGAGCACGCCCAATGCTGAGCTGGTGGTTGATGGTAGCGGGTCCCACCGCCGATGCGCTTCCGACGGAAACCAAAATAACAGTGCCGCCGCGGTTGTCGCGCGAAAGATAGTCGAGAGATCGGCTACGATGCGCCGCGGGCGCACACATACTCGTGCCCCTTGCTTGGCCATCCAAGACTTTTACATAACTCCATGCCGTCTATAATTGGACCTAAGGCTAGTGCTGGAGTTTGTCGTGAGCCGTCCCAAGCTCAGGCGCCGGCAGTGCAGGATGCGTACTCCGGCGCCGTAAAACCTACCTCTCCGAGAGACTCTTCGCCGCCTTCTCGATGAGATCGGCGACGGCTTTCGGCTGCGAAACATAGATCGCGTGGCTACCTTTCACCTCGACGACGCTGGAGCCTGCACGCTTCGACATAGCGCGCTGAGCGGCGGGCGGAATCATCCGATCGTCAGTTGCGACCAGGTACCAGCTCGGCTTGGCTTTCCAAGCGGGTTCGGTTACCGCACCGCCGAGCGCGGCGATACCCCAAGGAACCTGCGAGTTCGCCATGAAATCCGCTTTCTCCGGCGTCACGTCGGCCGCAAAGCTGGCAACAAATTGGGTTTTATCGAGCGCCAAGAAGCCCTCCTGGGGAGGAAGGATCGGCGGAACCGCCGCACCCGGCGGCGGATCCTTGATCAGGGAGGCAACCGATTCGCCGCTGTCAGGGGCAAATGCGGTGATGTAGACAAGGCCCGTGACGCTTGCGTCGTTGCCGGCTTCGGTGATGACGACTCCTCCGTATGAATGCCCCACGAGAATCACAGGGCCCTTCTGCTCGGCGATGACGCGCTTGGTGGCGGCCACATCGTCGGCAAGAGAGGTGGTCGGATTTTGCACGATACTGACGCGATAGCCGTCTCTTTTCAGGATACGGTAAACGTCTTCCCACCCCGAACCGTCGACGAATCCACCGTGAACCAGAGCAATTGATGCAAGAGCCGTATTTGCGTTAGTAGTCATGACGAGTCTCCATAGTATTTGTGATCTTTCGTTTCCGGAGCCGACGCGATCTGTCAGAGCCCATGAGTGACTTTTTACGCCGGTTTCATATGAACTTTAAGTTCAGTGTTTTTAGTAACTAATGATAAACTCTCACTAATGGAAGTCAGTACGCGGCAGCTGCGCGCATTCCGTCTCGCGGCCCAGCATCACAATTTCGCGCGCGCTGCCGAAGCGCTTTTCATCACGCCATCCGGCCTCAGCGTGTTGATCAAAGAGCTGGAAAGTCGCGTCGGGTTCCGGCTCTTCGACCGCACGACGCGTCACGTCGAGTTGACGCCTAACGGCCGGGAGCTTCTCGCCGTCATTCAGCGCAGCCTCCAGGAGTTGGACGCCACGATCGCGAACATCGGGCGAGGCTCCAGGCACTCTCAGCGGTCCATATCGCTCGGCACCACGCCGCTTGTGGCCGCCAACATCCTGCCGCCGGCGATGCGTGAGTTCCGAAAGCAAAGGCCGGACGTACGGATTCAGCTATTCGATGCTGACCTGCCGACCCTGATCCAGATGATCGAGGCCGGGAAGCTCGACATGAGCCTCGGGATATTCAAGGCCATGCCCGACGTACGTCGCGAGCCTTTCTTCCGCTTCTCTTTGATGGTGGCTCGAGCTGCCAAGGATGACGTTCAGCCTCGCAGGACCACGACGTGGTCCGCACTCGGTGGCGAGAGATTGGTCTCGCTGTCTCCAGGTCATCCACATCAACAACTCATCGACAAGCACCTCACGCAAGCTGGCGTGAAGGTGCAGACCGGATCCATTGTCAACTTGCTGGACACGCAGATTGCCTTGGTCGAAGCAGAGGAAGGTATCGCCATCATTCCCTCATTCGGAATGCCGGCTTGCCGTAGTCGAAAGGTGATGGTGAGCCAATTGATCAACCCAATAGTGCGCTTCGACTTTCACATGATTCACCGCCGCGGTAGAGAGCTGCCGCCGGGAGCGGATGAGTTCACTTCCTTCCTCAAGAGCTACATTGCCTCGTGGGCAGGTCGCGCAGGCGTGCTCTGAACAAGCGGTCTCACCCATTCCCGGCATGCCGCCGACTGGATCACCCCGCTCGAGCGACCGTTACCAAAAACGGGCTATAACAAAACGAATTAAACGGAATCAAAGCAAGCCGATCGCCTCTACAGCACGAGCCACTGCTCGAGCCCGCGTGCGCCTCGAGCTTAGTCAAGATGCCCTTGACGTGTGTTTTGACCGTTTCAGGCACGATTCCTAGCGACCGAGCAATACATTTAGTGGACATGCCCCGCGCGATCATTTGAAGAACGCCTGCCTCTCGGCGTGACAGTGACCGGTAGGTTCCTCCGATCCACTGGCATCGCACTCCATTGCTCATTTCGGACTCCTTTAGTCCCCTCGGATGGGCATGGCGATTGCGTTACCCGGATAAAGGCTCGCCGGACTATTGGTCTGAAGGAAATTCACTGCGAGATCGTCGCGCGTCGCGAACGAAGGCTGCGTTTCGGCGTCTCGGAAGGGGATACTCTTACGGAAATTGACCCACACAGCGGTGGGGCCAGGACCGAATGCGCGAGCCGGATTCTCCAACTTGCGGACATCCATCCAGAATGCGGCGTTGAGCAAATCCTGTCCCAATATGTCCCGCGACACATCGAGCGCCTGCCGCATCCGCATTAGCTTGAGCATCGGTACAGCATCCAAATCGCCGACGCCCTTGTCAGCCGTGACGCCATCTGGCGCAATGGGATTCGCCAGCGGTTTGAGTTCCTGCCACAGAGCGTCGGCAATCGCGCCCCCGCCACCCCCGGCGCCCGTGCCACTGGCGCCCTCCGGCCCTGGATGAGTCTTCAAGATCTGCGATGCGTCGGTGACCGTGAAAAACGGGTCTTCGAATCGATGCATACGCTGAACGACGGCTACCATCAGATTGACGAGCGCCACCGGAAACGCCTCCACTTCGTCGACCAGCGGATAAGGGTCCCAATCCGAATTCGACAAAATATAGCCATGTTTTCCGTGACTGAACTTCCCTCCCTTCACAAAGAATTTCATCAACTGCGGCGTCGCAAGCTCCCAAGAGTCTTGAGGTGAGATGTCGGGTCGAAAGGTCGGATTGTGATCGGTGGAATTCATCTGGATGAGAGTGCTCTTGCGAAGACGCGCCCAGGCCGACCACACACCACCGTCGCGCCAAACCGTGGCGCGCAGACTTTCGGCGTCTTGAAGAATTCGATACTCGCCGTTGAACAGGTAACTGCCTCGCAGCATGTCGAGCACACGCAACGCTGCAAAGTTGGCCCAAGGGTACGGTCGGGTGCTCTGCACGGGCATCGACAAGGGTCCGACGTTTCCGTTCATGCCGTCGAGTTCCATGGCCCAGATCAAATCATGCCATTCGATCAGTTCGCGCGCGTCATTCACCAGCAACGCCGCAAATCCCGCGGTCAAAGCGCTAGTCGTCCCCAGGGCTTCGTCATTGCCCTCCAAGTGGATAGGCTTTAGGCCGACTTTTGCCAAGGCTTGCGCCGCGGGCATGCGCACTCCTTTCAAGTAGGCGAATCCGCGGCCCGTGAGCGTGGCGGCGACCGGTACGAAATCGGACTCACCAATGGCGCCGCGCCAGTGAACCGCCGGGGTAACGCCGTAATTCAGTAGATCGACGATGCCCTTGATGTAGCCGGGGCTGGCCGCTTCGTAGGTGACGATATTTGCGTTCACAGCCAACATGGCACGGCCGACATCCTCATCGGGTATGTCCTCGCCGAACCCCGCAAACGGTCCCTGACCGATGATGCCGGATCGCGCCTCATGACGTGCGGCCAACTTTGCAACGTTTTCCGCAGTGTCCGGATCTCCGGTCATCGTGGCAATTTCGCGACCCGAGCCGGCCAGGCGATTGAAGCGGTAAACCGGGATCCCCTCGTGTTGCGCCTCTAACATCAGGCCAAACGAGTCCGCTCCGCGCTGCATCGCTTCTTCGCTAATCATCACCCTGGCGCCATGGCGCGCGATGTCGACCACTTGTTCAATCGTGAGTTCGTGCCCCGTCAACGTGATCGTTTTGCTCGCCATGGTCACGGTGATTGGCCGATACGCCTCGGTCGCCACGGCCGACTGAAAGAGGCAGGAACAAAGCAGCGCGATGGCGACCGCCCCTGCGAATCGATTACACCGTCCGTGATCCATGCCTTAAATCATAGGCGATCCCCCCACATTTGATGCAATCAAACCTGGAGTCGTGATCCGCGCCCTCCTCTAACCGATCCGCGGTATCATTCAGCCATCGAATGACGGCGCACCATAATTCATGACAGCCCAGGTGAGGGCGGCGGCGGCAAAGCCTCAATCGCTTTTGACGCAACCGGCCGGCATAGAAGACATGCTGGACTATCAGCTGTACCTGCTATATCGCGACTGCGGATATGTGATTGAACGATTATGCCGAGTCGAATTTGGCATGAGCCGACGGCGGTGGCGAATTCTGGCGACTCTCTCAGCGGCGGAGGGAGTCACGGTCAGCGACTTATCAAAGCGCGCTGACCTGGATATGGCTCAGACCTCGCGCGCTATCGGCACTCTGGCACGCGAGGGATACCTCAAGCGCTTGGCTAATCGAAAGAACGCACGATTTTCGCAGGTTGTTTTGACCGAGAAGGGACGCAACCTCTATCACTCGATGTTCGCCCGTTTCTGCCAAGTCAACAAGCAGTTGCTTCGCGATTTGAGTGAAGATCAAGTTCAACACTTGTGTACCGCGATTTCAATTCTTCGAAATACGGCCACTCAATTGAACGCATCGAGTTCGATTAGTACGCCGATCGATTCCAAGTAGCCCGACATCCCCAGTTTGCCCGAGTGAGTCGATGCTTCAGCCTGTCATGAACCCTGCAGTTTCTCTTGCAACCACACCTTGATCAGCGATTGATACGGCACATCGCGAGCATTGGCCGCGGTCTTGATCGAATCAAGAAGATGCTGCGGAAGCCGCAGCGAGATCGTCTGTGTAGACGGCTTCAAGTTCGGAAGTACAGTGAGCTGAGCTCTTTTCCAATCCAAATACCCCGTTGAATCGTTCTTTTCCCAGAACGCTCGTTCCGCGGCCTCGCTTGCAAACTTCGGGATGGTTTTAAGTCGTTTGCTCATATATCGTGCGCTCCTTCCGATGCATGTCTCTAGCCGATATCACCCGAATGAGCCGATCAGCAGCTCTCAAGGTAAAAGTGATGTGCAGCCGTCGCCCTTCATTGGTCCTGCCGAGAGCGTGAAATCGCCGTTCAATCTCGTTATGCTTCGCGTCGGTCAGCACCAGCAACGGGGCATTGAAAAAAACCTGTTCGGCCTCAGCCATAGAAACGCCATGATGCTCATTTTTCCTGGCGTTGCCTTCATCCCATTCGAAGCCAATGATCTTCGACAGATCAACCATTTGTGTATATTACAGTAATATACACAAATGGCAAATCTGACCGGCTGCCTGATCTAGCGAGTCAGCATGTTGCGAAGACATTCATTCCCCGCTGTGCACACTCACGGTCTCGCACTTACTTGACAGCCGCGCGCTGATATACCATTTCTCCTTGAAAGAAAGTCATCTGAACTCGCGCGGCGCTAATTTGGCTTACAGGTATTTTGAACAAATTACGATCCAAAACAATGAAATCCGCCGATTTGCCGACAACGATAGAGCCCGTCTCTGCTTCGCGCCGCAAAGCCGCTGCCCCGCCGAGCGTATAGATGCGCAGCGCATCCGCGAGTCCAATGGCTTCCTCCGGCCATAGGGTTTGCGCGTAAGGGTGGTACGGGTCGCTGCGGGTCACCATCGCTTGAATGCCGCCCCACGGATCCATCGAAGGCACCACCGATGGCCAATCCGATCCCGCGGCAAGCGGCGCGTGACTCGCTACCAAGGTACGCATCGGCCAATAGTGTTTGGCGCGCTCACCGACCACCTCGATCACCGCATCGATGATCGGTGAGGGATACCAGATGACGGGCGAAAATTCTGCGACAGCATTAAGCTCAGCGAAGCGGCCGATATCTACCGGCGCAATATAACCCGCATGTGCAAGCTCATGGCGTAGTTGACCGTGAGGATTGGCCCGTCTAGCAGCCGCAATCGCATCGAGGCCCTCTCGTATCGCTCGATCTCCCGCCGCGTGCATTTTGACGGTATAGCCGCGCCGATCGAGTTCCACCAGGTCGTTCGCCAAAACGTCCGGATTGACGTGCAGGTCGCCGGAGACTCGCTTACCGTCGGCGTCCGGTAAATAAGGCTCCAGCATCGCAGCAGTCCGTGCGGCTGTCGGTACCCCGTCCAAGTAGATCTTGACGAAATCGGTTGCGACCAGATTAGAGTGATAGGCCGCGCGTACCTTATCAATTTCCTCGAGATTCAGCACAGTATCTGGTTTGTTCTGCATCGCGAGAGTCGAAATACACGTCGCAATGTATAAAGTGAGTCGCCCTTGTTGATCCGCAGTCTGATACGCCGCAATCGTCGGCGTGCCGGCGTCCGCCTCCTTCAATCCAATAATGCCGAAGTGGTGCGCGATCTTCTGGGCGTGCAAGGCACTCTGTAAATACTGCTCCTTGGTGCGATCCGGCACGGCCGCTTGGATTCTCTCCGCCGCCGCTTCGAGTGCAATGCCGTTCGGCCGATCGGTCTTTGCATCCCGCTCGAAGTGGCCGCCGGTAGGATCGGCAGCATCGGAGTCCACACCTGCGAGCCGCAACGCCGCAGAGTTGGCCCAAACATTGTGTCCCGTATCGTCCCGCAGGATGATCGGACGCTCGCCCCCAATATCATCGAGCCACTTGCGCGGCGAGGGCATCGGGTAATGCTTCAAGAAGTCGCTCGCCCAATAACCACCGCTGATCCACGAGCCGTTTGGTGTCTTTTTTACGCACTCGATCAGCATCTTGCGAATCCGTGCCGGTGTCGCGGTCGAGTCAAATAGGCAATCGTAGAGTTCGCCCATCGCCCCATCAACTGCATGGACGTGGTCATCGATGAGGCCTGACATGACCATTTGTCCCTTGAGATCGACGACGAGGGTCCTTGGCCCGACAAGTTCACGTATCGCCGCAGTGCTGCCGACTGCAAGATATTTACCATTGCCGATGGCAAACCCTTCGGCCCACGGCTGTGCCGCATCCTGCGTATAGACGACGCCTCCGATAAATATTTGATCAGCGATGCCGCTCGGTGCACCCACCGCCTCCGTCGCGCACAGGAGAGCAACCGCCGCGAGGCAGATGACTGTTCGCTGCCAAACACCAATGAGTCGATTAGGTGGTGTGGTCATGTCGATTACGACGATACCCACTTCGACTCTCCGAAACTAGATCTACGTTCCCGTTGAAGCGATTCCAACTCGAGCCTGCCCTTTGTCGGTGGAACCCGAAGAAGCTTGCTTTTCCATTCGCAGAATCACCGTGCGGCTCCCCATCGCTGTGAGACTTTCTCAAGCGGACCACCGGGTCCCGCGGAGATCCTTCCAAGGACCGCCATCAACGTAGCGCTCGGGATACAGCGCTCTCGAACGCGGGTCTTCCGCGGTGTCGAGCTGAAGGACCATCCACTTCGGATACGGAATGCCAGGATCTGATGCTGCATCCAACAGTCGGACGTCATCGTCCGAGAGCCGAAGGTCTACCGCACCGATGTTATCTTCGAGTTGCTCAGCCTTCCGGGCAGCGACGATCACACTGCTGACAGCCGGCCTCCCTAGCACCCACGACAGCGCCGTACGGGCCGGACTTGCGTCGTGCCGACGGGCCACCTCCTTCAGCGCTTCCACGACGCGGTAGCCCATCTCTTTCTCGAAGGGCACGAAGGAACCGGCCTCCGCGAATCGCGTGCCGGCAGGAGCAGGGTTGCTGCGGCTGTACTTGCCCGACAGGAAACCGCCGGCAAGCGGGCTCCAAACCAGGATCCCGATATTGTGGTATTCGGCAAACGACTGGAACTCGTATTCGAGACCCCGGCCGACGAGGCTGTAATACATCTGCGCCGTCACGTATTTTTCCAACCCCAGGCGTTCCTGCAGCATAACCGCGGTGGCCGCCTGCCATGACATGAAGTTGGAGAGGCCGATATAGCGAACCTTCCCCTGGCGCACAAGATCGTCGAGCGTCCGCAACGTCTCCTCGAGCGGCGTGTTGCTGTCCCATCCATGCACCTGGTAAAGATCGATGTAGTCGGTCTGCAGCCGCCGCAGACTGCCCTCCACCTCGCGCATGATGTTCACGCGGGTTGCGCCGCTCCGATTGAGATTTTGGCTCATCGGGAGCCGGACTTTGGTGGCCAGAACGATTTCTTGCCGCACACCCTGCAAGGCATTGCCCACCAAAATTTCGCTCTCCCCGAGGCTATATACATCCGCGGTGTCAATGAAGTTGATGCCCCTGTCCAGGGCTAGCTTCAGCATTCGCGTTGTGTCCTCCTGGCCGAGGTTGCCCATGTTCATCTTGCCGCCAAATTGCATCGTGCCAAGCGCCACTTCGCTCACGATAAGTCCTGTATTCCCCAATTTCCGATACTTCATATCCCATGCTCCTTTCGCTGCGAAAAAGAATCGTCGCGCGTGTGTATTTCCACGGCATTACAGCCGCTCGGGTCTTGATTACAGGTGAAATCATCGCGGCACCCTCCTATACGGAGAGGCGCAACCAAGTGGAGTCAAAACGGCGCCTGGAGGGCTAGCCCGTACGGCCAACCTCGATTGCACGAAGGGCATACAGACGTCCGCGGCGGAGCGGAGGATAATTCTCCCAACGCTGTTGGAGTGGCATCTAACGGCGTATCGCTCCCCTCGAGCCGTCTACAAAGCGCCTCGAGGGGAGTTTTAACTCGCGTTGCAGCAAGCTGCGACCCCCTTATTCGGGCGTACCTGCCGCCTCCCATGACCTCGGCTCCGGAAACAAGAGCCGGCTGATAGCCAACGCCGCCAACGCGCCGGTGAACTGCGCGAGGATAAAGACAGGTGCATCTATAGGCCTGATACCAGAGAACGTATTGGTCAGTGATCGCGCGATCGTGATTGCCGGATTTGCGAAGGAAGTCGACGCGGTAAACCAATACGCGGCGCCGATCCACGCCGCTACCATCCATGGCGCGTCTTCTGATCGTCGGTGACCCAGTACGACCATCAGTAGGCCAAACGTCGCAACGAATTCCGCCAACCACTGCGCCGGTCCGGTACGGACGTGAACTGAGACCTGCCATAGGGGAGTTTCAAACATGGCGTGAGCGAGCCACGCACCGGTGCAGCATCCTACGATTTGAGTAAAGCAATAGGCGGCTGCGTCCAACCATCCGAGCTTACCCCGCAAGCCCTCCGTCAACGACACCGCGGGATTAAAGTGGGCTCCGCTAACCGGGCCGAGAAGCGCAATCAGCGTGGCGAGGACTGCGACGGTCGCTCCCGTATTCGCGATCAACGCAACGCCGAGATTACCTCCGGCGAGGCGTTCGGCCATGATTCCGGAGCCCACGACAGTGGCCGCGAGGAGCAGTGATCCCAGTCCCTCGGCCAGCAGTCTTCTCGGCAGAGGCTCAGAGTGCATGGTCTGTCTTGCCGATCGCGTCCATCTCTTCTTTTATGCGCAGCGCGTCGATGCTTGATAACGGCAAGCTCAAAAAGAGCTTGATGCGCCTGTCGAGCAGTTTAAAAGCTTCGTTGAAGGCTGCCTTTTTCTGGATATCCGTGCCCTGAACGGCTGCGGGATCCGGGATACCCCAATGGGCGGTCGTCGGCTTGCCGACCCACACCGGACAAACCTCGCCGGCGGCGTTGTCGCACACCGTAATCACAAAATCGAAATGTGGGCCTCCTGGGGCGGCGAACTCGTCCCAGCTTTTGCTACGCAAGCCTTCGGTGGGAAAATCCAAGCTCTTCAATAAATCGAGTGCGAGCGGATTCACCTTGCCGCTGGGGTAACTGCCGGCGCTGAAACCGCAAAACAGGCCTTTGCCGGCCTTATTCGTAATCGATTCGGCCAGGATGCTGCGAGCCGAGTTGCCGGTGCAAAGGAACAGCACATTATAGGGCCGACCGCGCACGGATGAACGTGGAGTCGTTTCACATTTCACTTGTCGCTCTAAAGCTGCTTGGTCATGAACGCGGAACTTGCCGTACAAAGATTGGCAAACTCCCCGAGCGCAGCAGTGCGTCGGTGCCGAAGATCTCAACTCCCACCAGCCCCGACGGAGAGTCCTCGAAACCGATGAAGAAGAAGTGTTCTAAATGTTGATCTGTCAGATCCGAGACGGGCAGACCTTCGCCCTCAAGAAATGCCACCGCGGTCGATCGCGAAGGCCGAGCACTGATCATAGATAGCTCAGCCATTAGAGGTCTCAAGCAACTCGGGCGCGTTTGGTAGTTTTTGCGGGCTGCGAAGGCGCGCAACTTGCCACACAGTCCGCACTTCCGGCGCAGCAGTTTTTCGTGAGGTAGCCGATTAACCCATTCATCGCGTCAAAATCGGCGCTGTAAATGAGCTGCCGACTCGCGCGTTGTTGCGTGATCAGCCCTGCGCGCTGCAGATTCTGCAGATGAAAGGTCAGCGAGGAAGGCAGGAGCCCTACCCGCTCTCCAATGATGCCCGCGGAGAGACCTTCCGGGCCTTGTTCAACCAGCAGGCGATAGATTTTCAGTCGGTGTTCATGGGCGAGCGCGCTCAACGCGCCGATGACCAAAGGCGTTTTCATGGCTATACCATATTACGAGTATTCTCGTATTGTCAACTTTGACAATATCGCCGCGCTTCGTCGGGCATCAAATTCCGAAGCCGATTCGGTCCATCGCAAAGACCTCAACTCGCGCGATCGATCCAGCCCCGCCGCCTGTTTGGCGACGCGCTTTCGGACGACCTTCGAGCGAGCATCATGAGTCCGATCCTTCGCCTGCATACACGTTAAATCAATAACTTACGATTCTTTCCTGCGAATTTACTACGCTATTGCGGGTATGTTTAGCGACCCAACCCATGTCGCGAAGGGCGATACCCCCAAAATCGCGCAGACCATACCGATAACATAAGTTTTTTTTGCGCAGTGCGTACCCGCCTTTGCGCCAAAAGATCTGCCGATACGAGATACTGATTGTTCTTCACTCCAAGGATCACATGGCCAAAGCGTACCTAATTGCTGTCGTCGATGATGACGACTCAATCCGGCGCGCACTATCGCGGTTGTTGCGCGGCTCTAATTTCGACGTTCTGGCGTTCGCCTCCGGCCAGGAGTTTATTGACTCCCTGCCCGGTCATCGACCTGACTGCGTGATATTGGATTTTCAAATGCCGGAGCTCACCGGAGGCGATGTCCAGCGCCTCCTGTCGCGTGCTGGGATCCAATTGCCGGTGATCATAATGACCGCTTACGATCATCCAGTCATCCGAGAGGAGTGCCTCCGAAGGGGCGCGGTCGCTTGTATCGCCAAATGTGATCTGCAGGATCATCTCATCGTAACCATCGCGGCTGCGATGCTCCCTCGAGCGTCAGGTCAGAACTGAGCGCCACGCGATACGAATTGCACGTACCGAGCCGCACAGCCGACTCTGGTAATTATCGCGGAAATACGCAACGGAAGGTCATACCCCGGTCAGGGTTGTTCTCTGCCAATAACTTACCCTTGTGTGCGCTGACGATCTGCGCGCAAATGGATAAGCCCACGCCAACGCCCGTAGCCTTGGTTGTGACGAACGGATCGAAAATACGCTTCATGACCTCCGGCGGCGCCCCAACTCCGCTGTCTTGCACATCCAATTCGACCGTATCCGAGCGTACCGCGGTTGTGATAACCAATTTACGCTGGGTGAAAGGAATCGAGCCCATAGCCTCCGTTGCGTTGAGCATGAGATTGAGGAGCACTTGCTGTAGTTCGACCGCGTTTCCCTCAATCTCGGCGTTGGCCGAGTCAAGATTCATCGTGAGATCTACGTGATGCCCATGCAATTCCGATCGCATAACGTGCACCATCTCTTGAATGAGTTGATTCAGATCGACTCTCATGTGCGGCGGATTATCTTTTTTCAGCATGCCCATTACATTTTTTACGACGTTTCCCGCCCGTCGGCCGCTATCGTAAATATCCTGGAACAACGCTCGCGTCTCCGACGTTGCCTCGAGATCGGTAGCCTGCAAGCCAGCCGCACCGTTGATGGTGATGGCTGTGATGGGTTGCAGTAGTTCGTGTGCCAGTGAGGCCGTCAGTTGGCCGACGAGCGAAACTCTGCTCATGTGAGCCAGTTCCAGCCGTGCGCGTTCGATCTCCATTTGGGATTCCCGACGCTCGCTGATGTCGTGCACTTGGGAGACGAAGTAGAGGGGCTTATCGGAAGTATCTCTAACGAGAGCGGCAGTCAGCAGGGCCCAAATAATTCGACCGTCTTTGTGTAGGTATCTTTTTTCGATCTCGAAGTGCGAAATCTCACCCGCGATCGCTTTGCGTACATAAGCGAGATCCAGCGCGAGATCTTCGGGAACGGTCAGCGTCTGAAACTTGGTCGAGAGAAGCTCGGTCTCCGCATAGCCGAGCATTCGGCACAATGTGCCGTTCACCTGTAGAAAATACCCATCCAATGACACGAGCGCCATACCGATCGCGGAGTGAGTGAAGGCAACTCGAAACTGCTGCTCGCTATCTCGCAATTTACTCGCCGCTCGGTGTCGTTCGGTAACGTTTCGCACGACCGCGACCACCGCACCGTCATCGCGCCGCACCAGTCGCGCCTCGAAATGACGCTGGTCCCCGTTGACCGGCAACTGGTATTCAAGCTCCACTACGTCATGGGTCTCCGCCGCTCGCTGGAATGCCGCTCGGAAAAGTCTCGTCATCTCGGGGGGTAGGACATCCTCCATCGCACGTCCCGTGAACTCCTCCGGTGGCATCAGCAGATCGGTATAACTCCCACAGTGACTCTCTATGAATACTTCATCACGGCTTAGAACGAATATTAGGTCGGGGAACGCTTTAAGAATCGTCCTAGTTCTCGATTCGCTTGCCGACCACGAACGTTCGGCACGGAGCCTGCCCAGTGCGCTCGCGAAGATCTCGGCAACGAGATGCAGTCGACGAACGAGATTCTTTGGCCATTTCCGATGCCCGCGTATGCACATAAACGCCACTGCGTAGATCGTCGTGCCGGCCTCAACGGGAACACCGAGTGCGGATTTAATCCCGAGCCGCGTCATATATTCGCGTTCCGCGGACGCAGCAGCGGGAAGGTCTTCGGGGATTCTCTCGTAGCTTACGATGCGGCCGTCGCGAAACTCCTCGATGAGCCACGGAAGAGCGGCAGCTGCAATTGTGGTTGAGGCTTCAGGGAAATCCGGAACGCAGTAGACATGCCGAAGGTGCATATGACTGCCATTGATATCGCATTCCCAGAGGCTGATCCGATCGACGCCGATGAATTGTGCCAGCTTCTCGAGCCACAGGTCGACGCCTTGCTCGACGCCATCCGTGGGCGCTTTGGCGAAGAAAGCCGATAGCTCAAGGAGAAACGATTCGAAGCGCAGCCGTCCGGCGATGTTGGCATCGGGTCGCGCGCCTGCTGGAGCGGAACCTGCATTCGCAGCCTTGCCGTGGGCTGGGGCCTGTTTGCGGTCAATCGCTAACGGTCGAACGCTCTTCAACGTGATGTATCCCTTGTCAGCAAATCAACCCTCCCCACTTAAACCATCCTAAACGGAACTCCGGATCAGGAAAAGGCCGCCGGCTGGCGATCAGGGGATTCACCGGGCAATATGCTACTTCCTAGGAAACTTCACTTCGATCCCCGCTTTCGCCAAGCCAGTGAACATCGATACGCTCGCGGGTCTACGGCGCAGCCTTCTTGCTACGCGCCGCCAGCGCGCGTGGTCGCAATTTGCGTTCGCCGCGCATTACGTAAAGCACGTAAACCGTTTCATCTTCCCGCCGATAGATTATGCGGCACGGCGTTTCAACTATTTGGCGGTAGCGGCCGCCGCGTAGTTCGCGCGGTTTGGAGCCGCTGTCCGGATGAGTTATCAACTGGTCGACGTGCTTGAAGATTCGCTGGACCAATTCACTGGCGGCTGTGGGATTATCGAGCTCAATGTAATCAGCGATGGCGTCTAAATCGTTTAATGCCGACTCGGCCCATATTACTTGAGCCATCGTGACATGCGTTGCTTCGCTTGCGCATGGGACACGACGCGACCGTCCTCGACCGCCTTCTCACCTCGGGCGATGCCTTCGAGCATGCCGATGCGTTGCTGAAGAGCATCGTAGGCCTCGACATCAACGAGGTAGGCAGCCGGCAGGCCGTGCTGCGTGATGAGGATCGGAGCCCCGTCCTTCTCGATATCGGCAAGCAATTCCGATGCTTTTCGCTTCAGGGTGGTAACAAGTTCTGTACGCATGGTGTGATACTATAGTATCACTTGGAGGCCTTCAAGGTGTCGCGGTAACCTCCGAAGTGGAGAAAGTCGTTACTTTACGCCCGCCCGCGAGTTTCTCCGGCAGCGCGCCGGCTCTGCCAAGCCCGGTCCCCAGGGAGCCGATAATTCAAGCGCTTGTGCTGCTTTCATGTGAACTTACTGCGCTATTCGCGTAGAAGCTCGTGACTCCGCAGTCTGCTCGATGCGCAGCGTCTCGATGAGGTTAATCTCTTCATCGCTGTGCCCCCAGGCAATCGGCTTAAATCAGCCGCTTCCTCCCAGGGATCCACATTTTGACGCGCGAGCACAGAGAGGACAGTAACTAGCGTTCCGTTTCTGTCTTCACCGACAGCCGCATATAGAAAGTTGCCGCCTGAGTCGGCGTCGTCGGTACGCTGGCGCACTTATAAACCAATCATTGAGCCGGTCGCGCGGCAGAGTCGACAGGGCCGGGCCGCAATTTTACCGGGAACGCGGCGCAAATCGCATGTCGAGATTAGCCGTCGAGCGCCCGTTGCTATTTGTACGCCATCGTACATACTCGCTGGAAGCTAGAACCAGGAAGAGACAATCATTGAATCCAGAAGCGCCAGCTGCCTCTGTGAACGCCAATTCTGGAGGTAACCGATTACTGGCCGCGTTCCCCAAACTCGTACAGGAGCGCTGGCTGCCGGAACTAGAACTCGCTGACATGCGGCTTGGCCAAGTGATTTACGAGTCGGGCGCCACATTAAGTCATGTCTATTTCCCCATTACCGCCATTGTTTCGCTTCTCTATGTGATGGAAAACGGCGCCTCAGCGGAGATTGCTGTCGTCGGCAATGAAGGCATCGTAGGGATTTCCCTGTTCATGGGTGGCGGGTCCACCCCGAGTCGAGCGGTCGTTCAAAGCGCCGGGTACGGTTTCCGACTCAAAGCGGAAATGCTGAAAGACGAGTTCAATAATGCCGGCCCGGTGCTTCACCTGCTATTGCGCTATACCCAAGCCCTGATCACGCAGATGGCGCAGACTGCAGTTTGTAACCGTCACCATTCCTTAGATCAGCAATTATGCCGTTGGCTGCTGCTGAGCTTGGACCGACTTCAGGGCGACGAGCTCGTAATGACGCAAGAACTGATCGCCAACATGCTGGGCGTGCGTCGCGAAGGTGTGACCGAGGGCGCACTGAAACTACAGCGTGCCGGACTGATCCGATATGTGCGCGGCCACATCACGGTATTGAACCGCACCGGGTTAGAGCAGCGTACTTGCGAGTGTTATGCGGTGGTCAAAAAAGAATATGAGCGGTTGCTCCCAATCCAGGCTGCAACATAAGAATAGGCGCGTGCCTCCTTGGATCTTTCCGACATCATCCCCCTACCCTTTCACATTCCTCAAGGCCCGCGCGATTCAGGATCGAAATAGCTCTGCGGCTAGATTCGATCACACGAATGTGCGCGATCGTGGCTCATTAACTGCCAGCGAGCCAGACGTGGGACGATCAGATGAACGCACAGGCAAGCAGCCGACGATGCGATCTGAGCCGTCAGCACATAGAGATAGCGGTATAAGGCACGTTGAAGCGTAACGCTCCGTGCGAGTTCCTGCCGGCGGACGCTCCCAGCAGAACCCCTGAACGAGCCGTTTCCTGCTTAACGAAGTTTGCGCGGCTACCCACTGCGCTACCGTCTGCCAGCGCACATAGCAGCCCGGTGGAATCAGATCTTCTTTTTCGCGGCCGCCTCGCGGGCTCCCTTGAGTTCCTTCCAGTTGGGCGCGTACTGCAGCGCCTCGTCGTACTTAGCCAACGCCGAACTCCATTGCCCCTGACGAGCCAGTGCATCACCCCAACCTTTGAGCGCATCGGCGAAGTGCGGACCGCGCTGATGAGCGGCTGCGAAGTTCGCAAGGGCGCCGTTGGTGTCGCCGTTCGATAACTGCATGTTGCCCCACTCTGAATATGCAAACGGTATGGACGGTGCCTGCCGGACCGCCTCCGCGAACCATCGTTCGACCGACGGCCAGTCGCGCTGGATCGCCGCGATCTGCCCGCGAACGCGAAGGCACAGATAGCAGTCGAGCGGTGTCGCCGAGATGAGGGCCTCTGCTCCGGCCAGATCGCCTGTTTTCGCCATCGCCAGCGCGATCAGCGGTTGAATCCACACTGCACGTAGCCGCCCAAGCAGCTTGTTAGTCGGTGCGTGAGCGTCGAGCCAGGCATCGCAAGCCTTTGCATCGATCAATGCGGCCGCCCAGTCCTCGCCGGCGGCAGCGACCCAATAGGCGGGGAGCGCGTTAAACGCCCAAATAGCGTCCAACTCCAGAAACGATCGATCGTCGTTAGGGTCGAGAGTTGCGGCAATTATTCGTCCGGCGTCCGGATCGTGATTGAGTGCGTAGGCGCTGGCCGCCAGGGCCGGTGCTAGTTTGGCACTTCCGAGGAACTCCGGCGCGGACTCTACGAGTGTCCAGTCTTTGGCCGATTTCTGTAGATCTCCGGTGATGGTTTCCAGCCATCCCTGAGCGATCAATCGGTTGCTTTCAAAAAAGACTTTGGAGATCCCAGGCGAGTTCTCTTGGGAATGGAGTTCGAGCGGCACCGAATACTGGAACGCCTTTTCGTCGTGCCCAGACCACGTTTCCGCGTCAACCAGGCATATCTCGGCTGGAACGGTTGATGCCCCCGAATAAGAAAGCCCCTTCGAGCAGTGTTTGCGTGCACTGTCCAAATCCGCGTTCACATTCACATCGAGCGTGCCCCATAGTGTGTAGGCCCAGCCTCGCTCGGTCAGGGGACCATTGGTGGCGAGATCGGAAATGACATCGAGGGATTCCGCGTTGCGGCCATGCTGAAACAGGAACTGGGCAAATCGGTATGGCTGACTGGTGCGATAGACGGCTTCGGCCGCCTTGCGCGCGAGTTCGTCGAAGTCGCTTTCCGGACCCGTAATCGTTGTCGGTATCGCGTCTCCAAATCGTGCGGTCACGGCGATTCCCGTGGGCGTGCGAATGACTTCTCCCGTGATGTGATTGGCGTGACCGAACCTGTCTCGCAGGAGCTTGCTGACCTCGCGCAAGCTCAATCCAGTCTCTGGGATTTCGACCTTGATGTCCGATCCCCAATTGTATTGATAGGAGTCCGCCGGGCGTTCTGATGTGGTGGCTGTCTGCATGGCCTGGAGCTTATCCAAGAAGCGCGTCGCGACCACCTCACCCGTAAGCCCGTTCCGTGCCAGATCGGGCGGGACTGAGAATGCTTCGACTACAAGCCCATGATCGTCGATCGCATCGCGGATCATGACTAAGGCACCGATACCTACTGCCGTCGCCACGATCACGAGAAAAATCTGGAAGCCCACCCGCAGGCGCAACCCAAGGCGGCGGATGTCCACTTCCCGAGCCTGGCCGCGCAACAACTGAAGGCGGGCCGCGTGTTCGTCCTTGAGGTGCTCCTTCTGAACCTTCAGAAGTTCGGTCTGCTCGACCAGGAAGTTTTCAGTCTTACGAGCGACTCCGGGGTCGTTCCCGGCCATTTTGGCAGCTACCGCAGCAGCAAATGCGTCGGCGCCGGCGAGCGTCGCCTTCGCCTCGACTTCCGGCTTCTCGTCCTCTTCCCCCAATATCCCACCGAGCAAGCCTTCTGGCATCCCCGTCTCCGTCTTCTAATTATTGGGCTATGGTCGTCTACGCGCCTCACCTTGGCAACCAACGCCAGTAACGGGCAGTCATTTCGGCATGGGGGCCCGCCGGTAGCGAAAGCAGCATTTCAAACGCTCATCTTGGCCTTGAACAAGCGCGCCTGCCGGCGAGAAATCTCCACTTCGGGGCCGTCGCGAAGCTGCGCGTGCAGACGCCCATTCACGCCAAGTTCCACATTCTCGATGAAATCTAGATTGATGATCTGCCGGCGATTAGCCCGGAAGAAGCGATTCGGATCGAGACGTTGCTCGAGTGCCGCCAATGCGCGCCCGAGAAGGGGCTGCGACTTTCCCCACGACAACCTAATGTAATTGCCTTCTGAACTCAGCAAGCGCACTTCTCGAAGCGGCACAAACCAGCACCGGCTACCGTCCCGGACGAAGATTTGCTCCAGCACCGCATCGGGCTGGGGCGTTCGTGCAGTTAGAGCGCTTTTGACTCTACTCAGCGCCTCTGCAAGGCGCGCCGGATCGATTGGTTTGAGCAGGTAGTCGAGCGCGTCGACCTCGAACGCCCGCACTGCATGTTCATCGTATGCCGTGGTGAAAATAACCTGGGGTAAGTGCTCCAGGCGGGTCAACAGATCGAAGCCGGAACCGCCTGGCATTTGAATATCCAAGAAGAGCAACTCCGGAGTGAGCGATTCGACCATTTCAGCCGCCTGTTCAACGTTGCCGGCCTCGCCGACAATTTCCACCCAGGAGAAATCGATCAACAGGCGGCGCAACTCACGGCGGGCCGGCGGCTCATCATCAATGATCATCGCCTTCATTTTTGCAGAGGAATGCGCAATCGCGCTGTTGCCACAACCGGCTTCGAAAGATCCAATTCAAGATTGGCGCCCGCACCGAACAGCAGCCTCAATCGATCACGAGCATTGCGTAACCCAACGCCTTCGTGTTCCGCACGTATCCGCGCTGTTGGGCGCGGATTTTCGACTTCCAGAATAAGCATGTCACTTTGCAGGACGGCGGAGATTCGTAACAGCCCACCCGAGGGCAATTCGCCGATGCCGTGTTTGATCGCATTCTCCACCAGGGTCTGCAGCAGCATCACCGGAATTTGTACCCCTGCAACGGCATCCGGAACATGAATCTCGATGCGCAGCCTATCCTCGAATCGCATTGACTCGAGCTCGAGGTAGTCCGCGACGATGTCCAATTCCTGGGAAAGCGTAACCAGTTCATCTTGCCGGGAGCTTAAGGTATAACGCAGCGTGTTCGCGAGCCGGGTCACGGCGTTTTGCGCCTGTGAGGGATTGTCCGCGATGAGCGACCGTACGGTGTTGAGTGCATTGAACAGAAAGTGTGGGTTAAGTTGAGATTTCAGTAGGCGCAGTTCCGCCAGCTGTAGCGCCCGCGCCAGTTCGGACTGTTTGAGCCGCACGGTCCGATACTCCCGCAGCCCGACAGCGGCGAAGTAAATGGCCATCCAAATCATGTAGAGCACAGCCCAATTGGCGATTTGCAATAGCGCTTGAATCGTCACGCTCATGCTCGCGCTCAAGGCGGGAGCGTATTCCTGTAATAGGGGTCGGGCATCCTGCAAAGCCGACACATCGGACATCTGCGTCGCGATGCCGAGAGGTGTGCCCACGATGAAGGCCGCAACGACGATGCGAGTCGTCAATTTCGGTATGCTGAGGGCGGCCCATTTATGGCGCCGAACGAAGTCTCGCAGCCAATGGGAGAAGGCAAGTCCCACGCCGCCAAAAATCGCCAATTCCAGCGCGCCCTTTCGCCAGGGCAATTCAAGAATAGTGGCGGCACCAAGAACTCGTAGCAGAGTGTAAAGGCCCCAGCCTGCGACCTGTAAAATCCAATAGAGCTGCTGCGACTTGGTGTGTTGCGTGGGTAATGAGGCGTCGTACATATGGGCAACAAATTATACGGCGTTCGGCACGGTTGGCGGCCGAGTCGTGGCCAACGGTCGAATCACAGCCGCCAACGGTCGAAACTGGCAACTACGGCGGGGTTGGCCATCGCCGCCGGAAGCGAAGCCAGGACTATCGGGGCCTTGATTCGGAATAGATTCGCGTCACCATAGGTGCGCCGAGCTGTTTCACTGTTCGCTGAATGGCTTCCGTGCGGCATTCCTCGAAGGTGTGGTCCGGTAAATGGGTGTAGGAACCAAATGTAGGGTGACCACCGCACGCCTTCTTGGCCGCTCGTTCGATTCGCTCAAGCATGATCTTGGCGTCTTGTTCAGTGTCAAGGTTGAGATCACCATAATAAACAGCGCCGCGACCTGGTGTGAAGGTGCGGAAGCCATTGGTTGACGTGTCGGCATGGGCGCGAAAGCTAAGCGCGGCCAGCATCATCGCTGCCGCGAATATCGCGGTTGAAATGCGCATGGTTTTGACTCCTGTAGACCCCCCGAGTGGGATCGTGTGAGCGGATTACACATCCACCCCAGCGAGTGCCGAGTGATTTATGTCGGATGGTCAGCTTTGCGCCGTGAACGGTCGCCAGTGCGCTCGGGCCGTGCGATGGCTCGGCCCTCAATCCGTTAGCGATGACCCCCAATCAGATGGGCGATGCTTCGACCATGCTGAATGCACCGGCTGTGGGCGACACCCGGGTAATCGCGAAGCCGGTCGATCGGAATAAATGCCTGTACTCCTCCACGGTGCGCTGACGCGCCTCGCCGAAGTACATCAACATGACCATGTCGATCAGTCCGACCTGCGCATTCGGTTCACAGGGAATAGTGAGCATCTCGATCACGAGTAGCCGATCGGTCGGGCGCATGGCCTCGCGGCAGCGCGTCAGGATTTCTAGGCATTGCCGATCGGGCCAGTCGTGCAATACCTGGCACAGCGTCCAGATGCTGCCGGTGGCGGTAATGGATTCGAAGAAATTGGCAGCGCGTAGCTCACAGCGATCCCGGACGCCACGCTTCGATAGAGCGCGATCGGCGTCGATCAGCAGTTCCGGTTGCTCCACCAGTACCCCACGAATCTCGGGATCGTTCTTCATGATGGCAGCCAGCAAGGACCCGATTCCGCCACCGACGTCCACAACCGCATCAACGCCGTTCCATTCGTAGGCATCGGCGATTTGCTGATGTTCGTCGCTACGAAGCTCGGCGAGCGCACGATTGAAGGTCTCACCGTCTTCGGGGTGCTTCTTCGCATGCTCCCAAAACGATTCACCGAATACGTGCTGGGTCGCAGATTGTCCTGTCACCGCGCTATGCCCCAGGGCGGCAGCTGATTTGGCATAGTGTTCGGAGGTCGTGTAGAGCGCGTAGTTGCACAGACCACCGGGGCGATTACGAAACATTTCGGACACTGCGTTGTTGGCGAAGATACCGGGCGACACTTCCTGGAATGCACCAAACGCCGCGAGCGCCCTCAGCACCCGCACCAAAGCGAGCGCATCCATTCCCGCGCGCCGCGCCAGGTCTGAGGCAGCGAGCGGTCCCCGGTCGAGATGATCCGGTACTCCATGGCGGATCAGGGCTCCTACGATGGGATTAAAGTAAATGTTGTGCATCAGGGACATCGCGGTCGGAAAGGGCGGCATCGGTGCGGAAGCGTTCATTGGTGGTCTCTTGTGAAACGAAGTTGGGGGCATCAGCGTCGCTAATCGAGACACGGAGAAACGATAACTGGGTCAAGTAATCCCGGCTCAGAATATCGCATAGTGGGCTGTGCGCACCAACCAGCTGACATTCGGTCGACGTTAGTATTGGCGCTTGGCAGCATCAAGCTTAGCGTCGGGAAAAAAGGAGCAAGTGATGATGAAAATTCTCGCCGCTGTGTTATTTGGGATCTGTGCCGGCCCGGTAATAGCCGGCGACGTAGGCGTGTCGATCTCTGTCGGCCAGCCTGGATTCTTCGGCCAAATCAATATCGGCAACTATCCTCAGCCGCAACTGGTCTATCGGCAGCCCGTGGTGGTCCAACAAGCGCCGGAATTCATTTCAGCCCCGCCGATTTACCTTCACGTGCCGCCGGGGCACGAGAAGCACTGGAGCAAGCATTGTGCCCAGTACAACGCCTGCGGCCGGCGGGTCTATTTCGTGCGCGATGACTGGTACCACAACGAATACGTGCCGCGATACCAACACGAGCACGAACACGAGCACGGCGACCGCGATCATGCTGAGGGCCCTGGTCATGGTGAGGGTCACGGCCATGACGAAGGACACGATCACTAGTGGATTAGGGTTCGGAGCTGCGAACCAAATGAGACCAGTATGTCTGCTTTCCCAGAGTTCGATGAATTGCTCAAAACTGTGGCGGAGTTACAGAGACTCGGCAAAAGCCATATGAAGGCAATACAAGGCATCAAAGGACCTTGTGAGTGTTCTTGTCATACCGATACAAGCATCGTTCATATTGGCCGTGCTATGCTGTGAAAAGGCCCTTGCGGACTGATAGCAAGAGAGGCAACGACGTTGCGCGCACCGCGCATCAGAGTGAATTGAGGAATGCAACCAGGTCTTCTTTTTGCTCCTCAGTGAGATTCATTTGGAAACGCTGGTTGTAAAAATTCACGAGCTCGTCCAAGTTCGCGGCGGCGCCATTATGAAAGTAGGGGGCGCGGGCCGCGAGTCCACGTAGAATCGGTCCCTTGCCGCGATTGAAGTCACTGCACAACCCGGAGATAAGTGCTTTGCCCGGATCGGTCGTGTAGAACGATTCCGGCTGTCCCGGATTGAAGGGATTCGAGCAACCTTTAATGAAATAGACTGGCAGGTCGGGCATCGAAAGCTCTGCAAGCCCCTCGGCGATATTCGGATCCGGCTCGACGCTCGGAAGCACCGAGTGTCCGGTACCGATATCGAGAGGTAGAGGAAATGAGTGATTTCCGACGTTCGGGGTATCGTGGCAGGTGGTGCAGGTGCCCGTAAACGTACCAGGGTTGCCGAGTGCGGCATTGTCGTTCAAGCCACGGACGTTGGAGATCTGCGCGGGGGCACTGTTGAAGAGGGCGGCACCGGCTGCGATCTTGCGTCGTTCCGCGTCCCGGTACGTCTCAATGAAGTTGCCGTCATCGTTGAGCTTCGCCCACGCGGCAAACAGCGTCATGGACACCGGGTTGAAGGGCTCACCGCTGGGGTCCGCGCCCAAGGAGTCGTTGATCCCCGGGTAATACAGCTGGGAGTCGCCGGCAAGATTGACGGGGCCTCCATACGCGCCGCGCGCACTGAGCAACCCCGCGTCCGCGTCATAGACTTGCGCACTAAACAAGCCTAGCTCGAATCCGACGATGTCGGCGAGCTGACTCGCTGTCGGTGGTTGGGCCGCCTGCGCGTGAATCGTGATCGCATCGAGAGCCTGCTGCGTAAGATCGGTGCTCAGGTTTGCGAGGAACGTCGGCTCGCTGTTGAGCAGCGCGTGCGTCTCGCGGCCGTCGAACATGATCGTGCTCAAGAACTTGAGATTGGTCGTCGGCAGCGGCCTTCGGTACACCGAGATCACGGGTTGGCCGCCATTCGGGTCCGGCACCATCGCGCATCCATAAGGGTCGTGCACCACCGATACGCTGAACTGTGCATTCGCGGGCAGTGGTAGGAAGATACGGATGAGTCCGTGACTTAACAGCAAACTATGCTCGGCGTAATTGCCGGTGCGAGCGTTCGGGCAGTTCGCACCGTCCACCGCAGCAAACAATGGGTCCTGTCCCCTCGTTTGCGCAAATCGAACCTGGATTCCCGTCGCGCTCAGGCTCATAGCTTGGCTCGCGACATGGCAAGTCGCGCAGGTGCGTCCGTTGGTCCCAAGGTTGCGAAAGAACGCGCCCTGCTCGTTGACGGCCCCATTGACGTCCAGTGTTCCAATGATGCCGGCGGCGTCGAAGAAGATCTGCATCTGCGGGCCCTGCGACCCTACATCGGGCCGCTCCGCGCGAGCACCGCCGCAGAGTGCGGTAGCCGCGATTGCGAGTGCGAAGAGTGTCGTGCGTGGATGGGACGAGGCCGGTCGGATTGGCGCTGTAAGCTGCCGTGTGAGAGCACAGGTATTCATTGTGTTTACCCCCTAATCGCTTCGAAGTCCGATGCGCCCCTTGTCGATAAGCGGCATAACGAAACTCTAAATGGCGCTTGGAAATTCAGGCTCGAAAAATCATGCCGCACAGGCGATAGAATCAAAATGGCAAAGTTACCCAAATTGCAGGGTGGGATTACCCATATTGGTCGCAAAGGATGGCGAGATATGAAAGTGGTCACCGACGACGAGACCGTAACCTGCGGGTCCTAGGAAGCCGACATTTCAGACCTTTGCGCGACCACGACGGATGGGTTACAACTGACCCTACCCAATCTTCTCTCGGGTATACAATCGATGGAGCTGCTAGAGCGTGAACGATGTCTTGCGAATCTAGGGGAATGGCTCCGTGCCGCCGCCGAGCGAGGCGGCAGTATTGCGCTCGTTGCTGGCGAAGCGGGAATCGGCAAAACCGCGCTGATACAGGAATTCTCTAAGCAGCAGCAGAGGGAGACTCGGGTACTTTGGGGGGCATGCGATGCGCTCTTTACACCCCGACCTCTCGCCCCACTGCATGACATCGCGCGGCAGACGAAAGGTGCGTTGTTGACGGCGCTCAATTCCGGCGCGAACCGCGACGAAATCTTCACTGCAGCGCTGGACGAGCTGGAGCGCGAAAAGGCGCTGGTCGTATTCGAAGACATGCATTGGGCGGACGAGGCAACGCTCGATCTGGTCAAGTATCTGGGCCGACGCATCCATCAAACCCACGCAATGCTCGCGGTCACCTATCGTGATGACGAGGTCGGTACGCGTCATCCGCTAAGATATGTAATTGGCGATTTGCCGCGTGCAAGTTTGCACAGGATGTCGCTCCCGCCGCTTTCAGAATCCGCCGTCGTGCAGCTGGCATGTCAAGCCGAGCGGCCTTCGAAAGGATTGCACAGCCTCACGGGCGGCAACCCGCTCTTCGTGACCGAAGTATTGGCTGCGGCTGCCGACACCGTGCCTTCGACCGTGCGCGACGCGGTGCTCGCGCGGGCGGCCAGGCTTTCCCCGGCAGCACGCGAAATCGCGGAGCTCGTCTGCGTAGTTCCCGGGAAGACCGAGTCGTGGCTACTCGAGCAGACCGTCCACCCGGACGACGCGGGAATCGAATGCTGCCTGAGCATCGGCATGGTGCGCTCCGAAGACGGCGCCCTCGCCTATCGGCACGAGCTTGCCCGTCGCGCCTTTGAAGACTCACTTTCCCAACCTCGTAAGCAAAGCATCCATTCGATGGTACTTGCGGAACTGGCTTTACAGCCGGGCATTTCCGCCGCGCGCCTCGCACATCACGCTGACGGCGCGCGCAACGCGGACGAGGTCCGGCGCTTCGCGCCCGTTGCGGCCAGTCAGGCCGCTTCGGTTGGAGCACATCGCGAAGCAGCGTCGCATTATGAGCTTGCACTGCGTTACGCGCTGGATCTTGCTCCGGGTGAGCGTGCACAGCTGCTGGAGCAATTATCATACGAGTGTTATCTGATAAGTCGGCACGAGCGCGCCCTTGAGGCGCGACGCGGAGCGCTGGAGATTTGGCGCGCGTTGGGAGCGCGCATGAAGGAAGGTGATTCGCTGCGATGGCTGTCTCGGTTGAGCTGGTATTTGGGCCGGCGCGAGGAGGCCGAGCGGTACGGCGCGGATGCCATCGTAACGCTCGAATTTCTGCCGCCGGGCCCAGAGTTGGCAATGGCATACGGTAATCGAGCACAACTTCACATGGAGGCAACGGAGACGGATGACGCGATCAATTGGGCGCAGCGAGCCATCGCTCTTGTAGAACCGTGGGCAAATAACGAAATTCTGAGTGATGCGTTGAATTCGCTCGGCACCGCACGACTAGTGGCTGGCGACGCATCAGGGTGGACCGATCTCGAACGGAGTCTGCAACTCGCCTTAGCCGGCGGCTATCAGGGCCAGGTCGCTCGCGCCTATACGAATCTGTCTGCTATGGCCGTGTCTCAGCGTAAATTCTTGCAGGCGTCCGGCTATCTGCGGCAGGGGCTGGAGTACTGTGAACGGCGCGACCTGGATCCCTGGCGGCTTTACCTGCTTTACTACAGCGCACGCATGAAATTTGAGCAGGGCGACTGGCTTGGAGCGAGCAACGACGCAGAAACCGTGTTACTTCATCCGCTTACCACTCCCGTCACTCGTATTCCTGCGCTCCGCGTCATTGGGCACCTGCGAATACGGCGCGGCGACCCCGACGCACAGTCGGCTCTTGGTGAAGCACGAGCGCTTGCCGGCACGATCCAGGAGCTACAGCGGATCGGTACACTCGCGGACGCTTGCGCTGAGGCCGCATGGCTGGCGGGCGATTGGGAGGGCGTGCTCCGCGAGGTCCTGCCGGTGTATGAACTCGTGTGCCAACGGCGGGATCCGCGGTTGAAGGGTGAGCTGGCCGCGTGGCTCTGGCGCGTCGGGTCCCTCGACCAACACCCAACGGATATTGCAGAGCCATACGCACTGGAGATTTCGGGCGACTGGCGTGGTGCGGCGGGTGTATGGAGCGATCTGGGCTGTCCTTATGAACGTGCAACCGTGCTCTCATTGTATGGGGGCGAACCCGAGCAGCGCGAGGCACTCTCGATCTTTGAACAGCTCGGGGCGGGTCCGGCGGTGCAGATGCTGCGCAAGAAAATGCGTGAACAAGGCGTGCGCGGCGTGCCCCGCGGCTCACGAACATCAACGCGGGACAATCCGCTCGGCCTCACGCGACGCGAGGCCGAGATCCTTGCGCTGTTATCCGAAGGTCTTCGAAATTCGGCGATAGCCAAGCGCCTGTTTGTTTCGACGAAGACTGTCGACCACCATGTCTCGGCGATTCTGAACAAACTCGGTGTGCCGTCGCGTGCCGAGGCGGTCGCGATGGCACGCAAGCAGTCCGACAAGGGGGGACTTCTGGTCGTCCCGGCTAAAATCCCATAAGCAGAAAATCGATGGCCGCCACAATCAGCTGTCGCTGCTCGGCAAGGCTCCCGGTCGACGCGCCAAGATCCGTCCGCGCGACTCCTGCAAGTTGCGGCGTCATCAGTACATACGTTTCTCCGTCAAACTTGAGAGGCGGCGTCAGGTCACTTAGCGGCCTTTTCGCCAGAGCGGGGGCCTTAGTAAGCGGTATTACTACGCGCGTTTGAAGTTCGTCGAGCAAATCCGACTGCACGTCGACGAGGAATGGATAAGTCGACTTCGATCGCGGGCTCTTGTTCCGATAAACCGCAAATTGAGCCACTAAAAGCTCCGCAGGTCATCAGAGAACGCGCCATGCTTATCAATGTGCTCATTGTACGCAGCGATTGCGTCTCGATTATCCTCGCGCCACTTCTTGCGCTTTATCTCCGCGAGTTCCTCTGTCAACGCGCGCTCGAGCGTTGCGGAGAGATTGACGCCGGCCTCCCGCGCCGCAGAGAGCAGATCGCTGCGCACACTCACGTTCGTCGCACGTTTGGGGACTGAATGGTTACGACGCGGCACGACACCTCCTGGATGATTTATATGCGCATCATACAGTTCAAAATGATGCGCATCAATCATGCGCATAACGCGGTGTAAAAATCTTCAGAGGAAGGGATGTCGGTCACTGCGGACGCCGATGCCGACGTGTCGCTGAAATCGCCGGGTGAGCCGCTCCAATAGGTCCCCTTGTAATCGATCAGGCCATTGCCAGCGTCTGCACCGCATTCCTCTAGAGCTATTGCGCGGTCTCGCGGCGCATTTTGGCGATCTCGGCGGCACTCAGATTCGAGGCACTCGACCCGAAGCGGGTCGTGACATAGTTCGCGACCGCTGCTATGTCCGAATCCGAATACGCAGCTCCGAAGCCCGGCATTTCGGTGACTCCTTCCGGACTTGAGCGCTTCATGCCGGTAAGCACGATTTGCGCCACGTTTGTACCATGCGGATCATTCACCGCACGTGCGCCCGTCAAGGTGGCGTACTCGCTGGTATCGCTGATGCCGCTCCACCCATGGCAGCTGGCACAGGCGCCTTCGTACACCTGCTTGCCACGCGACTCGGCCGCCGCGAGGCCTTCTTTATGCGAGTCCGGAGCGGCGGGAGCCAGTCTAGTGGGCAAATCGGAGGACACGCTGCTCGGGACGCTGCGCAGATACGCGACAATCGCGTGGACGTCTTCGGGCGCCAATTGGCTGAAGCTCTCATCCACCGCTTCGCCCATCGGACCCGCCGCCGAACCGTGACCCGCGGCGTGGCCTTTCTCGAGATATGCAATGAGTTCCTCGTCATGCCAAGCGCCGACGCCGCTCTCCTTATCGCTGCTGATGTTATAGGCGCGCCAGCCCTCGGTGACTGCGCCGCCGAATTTTCTACGGTTATCGAGCGCGAAAGCAAAATTGCGCGGTGTGTGGCATTCACCGCAGTGAGCTAGAGCCTCAGCGACATAGGCGCCGCGGTTCCACTCCGCGCTTTTCTCAGCGTCCGGCTTGAAGCGCTCGTTGGTATTGAACAGAGCCGACCAGACTCCCATGGCCCAGCGCTGATTAAAGGGAAAAGCGAGTGCGTTCGGTCTATTGGGCGAATCGATGGGCGCGAGGCTGAAG
Source organism: uncultured Gammaproteobacteria bacterium (assembly GCA_963755965.1). Taxonomy (GTDB): domain Bacteria; phylum Pseudomonadota; class Gammaproteobacteria; order Steroidobacterales; family Steroidobacteraceae; genus Bog-1198. The sequence continues at coordinate 425,948 of CAVWLU010000017.1, read as the reverse complement.
AGGTACGCCTTGATAGCCAAGGCATCGTCATCTGTCATGTAGGTATATGAGGTATACGGCATGGCGGGGTATAGATTGGCGCCGTCCCGGCGTACGCCGCGATGTACGGCGGCGAGAAATTGCGCGTCGGTGTAATTTCCGATGCCGGTCGCCTTGTCCGGCGTGATGTTGGTGGAATACAAAGTGCCAAATGGAAGTACGAAGGCGAACCCGCCGGCGTAGGCCTCGCCGTCTTTTGCGGTGTGGCATACCAAGCAATCCGCGGCTTTGGCGAGGTACTCGCCCCTCTTGATCAGTGATGCCTGTGCGAGGGCTGCAGGAACGCCGCTGGGATTCGTCGCGTGGTAGTCGGCGAGATCGACCTTGCGGCCCTTCGAGAACGCCATCGGCCCGGGGCCCACGATGAAATAAAGCGCGACTACGGCGATGAGCACCAGCACCGTAAACATAATCAGGAGTGGCCGCCGTTTAATGCGCGCAAAACGAGTGGCGTTCATCCCTTGGTGCTCCGAGCCAACAGATCTCGATCGATGGGCAGCCGCTTGAGCGCAACGCCGGTCGCGGCAAAAATGGCATTGCGCAGCGCCGGCGGCCCTGCCGTGGTGCCGGTTTCACCGACACCCCCCGGCGGCTCGCCGCTCTTTATCAAATGCACGTCGATCTTCGGCATTTGATGGATGCGCAACATGCGATAGTCATTAAAATTAGACTGCACAACTCGGCCTTTCTTGATGGTGATCTCGCCATACAGCGCGGCGGTGAGGCCGAATACCAAGCCGCCCTGCAATTGGGCCTCCACGCTATCGGGATTCACGAGCGTTCCCACATCGGCCGCGGTGGTGACCCGGCGCAGAAACACTTCGCCTTGCTGATCCACCTCCGCTTCAACCACCGTCGCGATAAAGCTGCCGAAGGACGGTTGCACGCACACGCCCCGCCCGACCCGCGACGGCAGCGGCTTGCCCCAATCCGATTTGGCGGCGACCAAGTCGAGCGCCGCGATGAGCCGGGGTTCCTTGCCCAGCATGTCGCGACGAAACGCAATCGGGTCCTTGCCGGCTCTTCGCGCGAGCTCATCCATAAAGCTCTCGATGGCAAACACATTGATGTTGGGACCGACGCCGCGCCACCAGCCCGTCGGCACGGCGCGCGGCTCGACCCTTAGATATTGCACTTGGAAATCCGGGATGTCGTAAGGCATGTCGACGGCGCTGTCGATCGCATCGCCATCGATACCATTTTTAAAACCCGGTGGTAGCCAGCGCGCGATGATGGAGGCGCCACAGACTTTGTATTTCCACGCCGCCACCTTGCCGCCGGCAAGGCTGGCCGAAATTACATTGCGGTATATCGGTCGATAAATATCTTGTTGGATGTCTTCCTCACGGGTCCACACGACTTTGAGCGGCACGCCCTTCATTTGCTGCGCGATGCGTACGGCGTTCAATGCCATGTCAGGCTCCAGCCGCCGGCCGAAACCTCCGCCTATCAAGTGATTGTGTACCGTTATCTTGTCGATGGGTAACCCGGTGAGCGCCGCAGTGGTCTGTTGCACGCGAGCGATGATTTGCGTGCCGATCCACAGTTCGCATGAATCCTCTTTCAACAAAACCGTACAGTTGAGAGGCTCCATAGTCGCGTGTGCCAAGAACGGCAATTCATAGTCCGCCTCGAATCGCTGGCCGTTGGACAAACCTTTCTCGACGTCGCCTCGAGTCTTCGCGATGAGACCGTCTTTTTGACTGGCGGTGCGCATGTCCTGCCAAATATCGGCCGATGAGAGTTTCGCGTGCTCGCCCTCAACCCAAGAAATTTTGAGCGCCTCCAAGCCCTTCTTGGCGGCCCACATGTGATCGCCGACCACCGCCACCATGTTGTCGAGCACGATGACTTGTTGTACGCCGGGCAGCGCCTTGGCAGCCGCGTCCTGCACGTGCGCCACCTTGCCGCCGAACACCGGACAGATCGCTAGGGTCGCGAATTTCATGCCCGGCACCATGGCGTCTATGCCATAGACGACCTTGCCGTTTACTTTATTCGGCGTGTCGAAACGCTTCTGAGGTGTACCGACGAGCACGAATTTAGCAGGATCCTTGAGCGCCACGTTTTTTGGCGGCGTGATCTTGCTGGCCGCATCGACAAGCGCCCCATAGGCGAGTTTGCGGTTGCTGGCGCTGTGCGAAACTTCGCCGCCGGAAGTCGTGCACGAGGCAGGATCAACTTGCCATTGTTGAGCGGCTGCCTGCACGAGCATTGAGCGGGCGGTGGCACCCGCGGTACGCAGCGGCATCCAAAAGGCACGCAGCGATGTCGATCCACCGGTTGCCTGAATACCCAACAATGGATTGGTATAGAGCTTCTCGTTTGGCGGCGCATGCTCGAGCACTATTTTCGAGACATCCCCGTCGAGCTCTTCGGCGAGGATCATCGCCACACCGGTGTATATGCCCTGACCCATTTCCACTTGCGGCATCACGAGAGTGGTGGTACCTGTTTTGTCGATGCGAATGAACGCGTTGGGCGCAAATTTGCCTTTGGTGTCATCCGGCGCTTGCTCCGGCTCGTTAACCGCGCGTGCGGGCACGTAAAACGCCAGCAAAAATCCAGCCGCCGCGGCACTTTTGATAAACTCACGGCGCGTGGTGACGCGCGGGATCAGCTTGCTCGCGTGCATCCTAAGTTCCTCGCGCGGTGGTCCGATCGGCAGCAGCACGCTTGACGGCCTCGCGTATCCTCACATAGGTGCCGCAGCGACAGATATTGCCCGCCATTGCGGCATCGATGTCGGCATCGTCGGGAGCGGGCGTTCGGGTGAGCAAGGCGCTCGCGGACATGATTTGTCCCGACTGGCAATAACCGCATTGGATCACCTCGAACTCAAGCCAGGCTTTTTGTACGCGCGCGCCCGCTGAAGTGTTCCCCACCGCTTCGATCGTGGTGACGGCGCGTGTGCCAACTGCACTGATGGGCAGGACGCAGGAGCGCACCGCCTTGCCATCGAGATGCACGGTGCATGCGCCGCACTGCGCGATGCCGCAGCCGAACTTGGTGCCCGTCATCCCCAAAACGTCGCGCAACACCCACAAGAGCGGCATGTCATCGGGAACCTCGACTGATTTGGATTCACCGTTGATGGTGAGGGTTCGAGTCTGCGGCACAGGGCTCTCCTTACGATTTTTTGGTGGCCGCTAAAAAGGCAGGCTATGCGCAATTGCGAGTGTCGCTCCAAAACGACTGCCTAGGCAAATTCTTTTACGATTTGTCAGCGCCGCATATGGCAATATTTACAAAACGTGAACCTCAGGTCGGCGGAAACTATCAGTGATGTGTGGCTGGCCCCTTCCGGAATTGGGATGCCGATATTGATAGTTCGAAGTGTGCCTAAACTTCGAAGTGTGCCTAAACCGTATTTGTGGAAATCTGCAGGCGGACTGGAATAGCCTTTGCGGCCGGCACGAAACTTCCCTCCGCGTGGTGCCACAGAGGAATGAGAGGGTTACACTCAGGGTAATAGCCGGCCACGCAGCCACTCGGGATATCATAGTTCGTTACGCGCAGGCCGTTGACGGATCTGCTTACCGTGTCCTGATCACGGGCGACCGCAAAAACTGTCACGTGATCGCCCACCTTGAACCCTAGGCGGCCAATGTCTGCAGAATTCATGAGAAGAACGCGGCGCGTGCCATATACGCCCCGAAAACGATCATCCAGTGTGTAGACCGTCGTATTGAATTGATCATCGCTGCGAATCGTCATTAGTCGCAGGACATTCGGATCATCGGTGTGTACGTCCGGGTCTTCGTCAAAGCTGCGGGGAGTCTTGAAGTTGGCCTTGCCGTTCGGTGTCTTCCATTCCCGCTTTGCCGCCGGCAGCGGCCGCCGGAAACCGCCTGGCGTCCACATCCGCGCGTTGAAATCATGAAATATCTCAGGGAAGATGGCCGCGATCTCATCACGAATCAGGCCATAGTCCGCCACCCACCGATCCCAGTCGATGCTGAAAGTTGGAGGGAATAATGCCTTCGCAATGCCACCCAGGATTGCCTGCTCAGAGAGCAGATGCGGCGAGGCGGGCTCCGCGACGCCGCGCGAGCCGTGCATACATCCCGTGCTGTCCTCGATCGTGACCGATTGCGGGCCGCTCACCTGCCGGTCGATCTCGACTCGACCTCGACAGGGCAAGAGGTACGCCACTTTGCCGTGAATGAGATGACTGCGATTGAGCTTGGTCGCGATCTGCACGGTTAGCTGCAAGTGACTCCACGCAGCCTCCACCAGGCCGGTCTCGGGTACGGCCCGGACAAAGTTGCCGCCCAAGCCTATAAATCCCTTGACGCTCCCGTCCAAAACCCCCTTGCACGTTTCGACCGTGTTTAACCCTTTGTCGCGCGGCGCCGAGAAGCCATAGCGCTTCTCGAGTTTGTCGAGAGGCGCGAGCTCCGGTTTTTCGGTGATCCCGACCGTGCGCTGACCTTGGACGTTCGAATGTCCTCGAACCGGACAGATCCCGGCGCCCAACTTGCCGATGTTGCCTCTCAGCAGGAGCAAATTGCAGACCATCTGCACGTTCTCGACGCCACGCCGATGTTGAGTAAGGCCCATGCCGTAGATTCCGATGACCTTGCCGGCTTGCATGTATTCCGCAGCCGCTTGCTCGATTGCAGCTCTGGGTAATCCCGATTCGCGCTCAATTAGCCGCCAGTCGTTCCCGCGCACATAGGCGGCGAACTCCTCGAATCCGTAGCCATGTTTCTCGATGAACTCGACGTCGATGACGCGGGTCGTCCCGGCCGCGCGGGCGGCATCGTCCGCCTCGATAACGCATTTGCAGATCCCGGTAATGGCCGCGATGTCACCCCCTACTTTGACCTGATGATATTGCGTGCTGATCGTGGTCTCTTTGCCGGTCAGCATTTGGGACGGGGACAGCGGATTCACAAAACTCACCAGTCCGCGCTCGCGCAGGGGATTAAAGGTCACGATGGGAACGCCGCGTTCACGCGCATCCTGCAGCTGATGCAACATGCGAGGACTATTGGTGCCGACGTTTTGACCGAAAAAGAAGATGCAATCGGTATGATTGAAATCATCCAGAATCACCGTCCCTACCGGCACCCCGATCGTCTGTGGCAGACCCACCGAAGTGCTTTCGTGGCACATGTTGGAACTATCCGGCAGATTGTTATTGCCATAAAGCCGTGCGATTAACTGATACATGTAGGCAGTTTCAAGTGACGCACGCCCGGAGGCGTAAAACACCACGGACTTCGGCTCGAGCGCTTTCAATCGCGTGGCAATGTCTTTAAAAGCGTCTTCCCAAGAAACGCGCACGTATTTGTCGCTTGCCGCATTCCACTTGAGGGGTTCGGTCAGACGTCCCTCCCCTTCCAAATCCAGATCGCTCCACGACAGCAATTCTGTCACCGTATGCTGCGCAAAGAATTCTGGCGGCGTCCGCTTCTTGGTGATTTCCCATGCAGTGGCCTTAATCCCGTTTTCGCAAGCTTCGATGGCATGGGGATGCGCTGGCTTCGCCCACGAGCAACTCACGCAGGCGTAACCGTCAGGTTTGTTCTGATGCATGATGACGTGACCGCCCTTGAGCAGCACGTGTTCGTGTCGCAAGAGCGACGTAGTTGTGTTTGCTGAGCCCCAGCCGCCTGCGGGCATATTGGGCTTTTCAAAGCGCTCTTTCTGAGTCATGGGAACACTCTTAGGCTCGGCCACCCTCACCTCGCAGCATTTTCCATTATCGTCAGCGTGCACAACGGATGAACTACGCGCAATCGGTAGGGAAAAGTCCTACAGAAAAACGAAAAGAGCGACCAATGGACATGGAAAGCGTGCCCATGTAACACCGTTAAATCAATCACTTATGCGACATTCATGTGGCGATCTCTCGGATGAAATTTCCGCTGCTCGCTATACTTACGGGTGCTCTTGAAAATTCTTATGGCATGGTTGCTGGTGACCATCACGGTGGTCATGCACGCGGCCGGATTCAGCGCGCTGCTAAGAGCCCTTTTTAGATCGCATGCCCTGGCATCGTTCGGCTTCTGGTCCAGCACCTGGCTGGTGATCAACCTGACGGGCTGGCTGATGCTGGTCCACCTGGCCGAGATTGCAATATGGGGGCTTTTCTATTTTTGGCAGGGCTGTCTGCCGGATGCCGAATCGGCATTCTACTTTTCCGCAGTTACCTACACGACCGTTGGCTATGGCGATCTAGTCTTAGCGACGCCTTGGCGAATGTTCGCACCAATCGAGGCATTGACGGGAATTCTCATGTGCGGAGTCTCGACCTCGGCGTTCTTCGCGGTCGTCATTCGGCGGATCGACAATTGGGTGAACGCAAAAAGTTCGTCGGAGCCGAAACCCCCTTGACAGTTTCATTTGAAAGCGACGACTGGTGGACGGATCGACTCCCAGCAACGATTTCCGCGGTCGACCACTGAGCCGACCGCGGTGTCAGGCGGCGTTTTGGGGCCCCGGAATTTGCCTGCGCATGTTTACATCAGTCGATTGCCAAAATGGCCCGTCGTGTTCCGATCGGCTGACAAGCACTCCCCGCTTGGAGCGGCCGGTCGGCGTCGATCAACAGCCATAGCGCGGCTGCGGCTACGGCAAAGGCGGTGCCGGTGGCGAAGGCACCATGCCAGTGGCCGTGGCCGGAGAGCCAGGCGATGATAGGGATGCTGATCACGCCTCCGAGGTTGCCGCCGGTGTTGAGCACACCAGTCGCAGCCATCGTGTCTGCGCGCGCCACGGACATAATCGCCGACCAGTAAGGACCCTCGTTGCTCTCGATACCGGCGAAGGCGAGCGTTAGCGCGCCGACCGCAATGTAGGCGCTGCCGGTGCTGGTTGCGACGAGCAGCAGTGTGCCCGCAAGCGGCAGCGTCACGAGCGGTACGATGCGATATCCCCTCTTCACGCCGAAACGCGCCGCCAGTCGGTCCGTGAGTCCGCCGCCCAACCATGCGCCGACGGCCGCGCCGATCGGAGGCAGCATCGCGAGCCAACCGCCCTCCAGCGCGCTCAGGTGGCGCTCCTGAACCAGATACAGGAACGACCAGCTCGAGAGAAGATAAAACGCGTAGTTCATGCAGGTGTATGAGGCCGCGAGCAGCAGAACCTCGCGACTGGTCAGCACTCTGAGGAGCCGCGTGGTCGTCAGCGGCGCTATCGGCTCAGTCGCACGCGCGCCGAGTTCATTGAGTTCGGCCGGAGTCACCTTTGGGTGCTCTCGCGGCCTGTCCCGGCCGTACCAGGCCCAGGTCGCGGTCAGCAACGCGGTCGGCAGCGCAACCCAAAGGAGCGCGCCCTGCCAGCCGAATGCCGCCGTCAGTGCGACGATCAGCGGCGCCGTGATCGCAGTGCCGAGGTTCATACCGCTCGCGTTGAGGCCATTGGCGAAGTTCCACCGGCTCGCCGGAAACCACGTCTCCGTGATTCCTGCGCCGACTGGAAAAACCGGGGCTTGCGCCGCACCCATCAACGCCTGTGCGAGCACGAGCGCAACGAACAACGCCGTGCCCGACAGCAGAAACGGCGTGAGTGGCGTTGCGATTGTCGCGACGAATGTGACGACACCGACCGCGACGAAGGTCGCCCGCCCTCCAATCCGCTCACCGAGCATCCCAGCCGGTAGTTGCAACACCATGTAGACGACAGTAAAGGTCTCCATTAGCCAGCCGACCTGCATCTGGCTCAAATGCAGCTCGGGCATGATGCGCTCGGCCGCGATCGACAGACTGTTACGCTGTAGGTAGGCAAGCATCGAGAACAGAAAGATGTAAAGGAAGATCCACCAGCGGATCCGGATCGGTGTGCGCAGTGTCGGCACGGTCAGCTACTGACCCGGTCGTGTGGACCACAGGGTGGCTCAGCGGCTGCGGCTAAAGCGAACGCTCTCGGCTCCGTCGGAGCGTCCAGAGCCTCGGCCTTCTCGTCTTCATCCCCAACAACTTCGCCGAGCAAGCCTTCCGCCATGTCGCACTCCGTTCTTGTTATTCTCAGGCTATGGTGGTCTTCGCGCCTGATCTTGGCAACCAATCGCCAATCAGGAGATGTTCGAGTTTTTGATCTTTGAACTTTTTTCGCCGAGCGTCACGCCGACAATGACTGCGATGTAGCCGAGCACCAGACTGATCACGACATACGCCGATGCCACAACGGCGCTCATCGTCGAGGCCCGCAAAAGCACTACCGAGCCGTAGGCAAAGCTGGAAAACGTAGATAGGCCGCCCGTAACACCGGTACCAATGAGCGCGTAGATGCTGTCAGACGCGACTTTCCGGCCGTGCAGCGCTGCGACGAGGCCGAGCAGTAACGCGGCCACGAAATTGGCCGCAAGAATATCCAGCGGAAAACCGCGCGACCCCGGTCGCACGATCAGCATGAGAAATTCGCGCAGCATGGCGCCCAGAGCGCCGCCGGCGAACACCAGTGTGACGATTTTGATCATGGTCATTCCTCCTCAGGCCTGCGCTCTGGCAAGCGTGGCCCCAAGCTCGCCGGCCAGGAGACCGGCTAGGACGGACAACAAAAGATACGACGCTGCAACGCCGCCGCGGCTCTTTGCTGCAAGCTTGGCAGCGTCCAGCTGCATACTGCTGAAGGTTGTGTAGCCGCCTAGCACCCCAGTCAGCACGAAGGCATTCAGTACCATTCCATGACCGTAGCGGTTGTGCCAGTCGACCCCGAACAGAACTGACAGGTATCCAATGAGAAAGGTGCCGGAGATGTTGATCAGGAACGTACCGAGCGGAAAATTGCCATGATAGAGTTCGCCGACGATTTGCCCAATCCTCCACCGCAATGCAGATCCAAGTCCACCGCCCAATCCAACCCACACAATATCCATCGGTGTCATTTTCGCTCACTCCAAAGCGCCAGACGGCTTTCGCGGAAAAGCAGTAGAGCGTATCTGCGCATCCAACGGTCTGAAATTGGTTCTTAGTCCAGGGTCGCTGTGGCATCCGAATCGGACGTGGATACAGGCAAGTGTCGGGGCAGAAAAAATGCATTGGCGATCAGTGTCGGTACACTCGCGCCACCGTTGAGCCCCAGTTCCAGCATGACCGCGTGCACGACCGCGATCGACGTCGTCAATATCGCCGCGATGGGATAGTTATGTCCTGACGTGAGTGTGAACTCAAGCGGCAGCACCGGCGGGCGACGGCTGGGCTGCGTCCGAGGGATAGACTTTCCAACGCCTGAAACGCAGACCCACCTTGCCACCCACGTTGAAGCGCTCGGTTTCGTAACGCTCGCGACTGATTTCCGCTTCCAACGGTTCGTTGAATGGCTGATCGTCGGCGCGCAGGTCCAATCGTACGATCGGCCCGATTACTCGAACGGCAAGCACGGTTGCCGGCCAGCCGGCCGTCTCGGGCCCAATTTCAATCTCGTGAGGTCGAATGAGTGCGATGTGCCTCCCGTTCGCGGTCGCGGGTGCATCCGGCGAGATATCAAGCGGGCCCACGTAGGTGCGGCCCTCTTGCAGCCGCACCGGCAATTCGTTGACCTGTCCGAGGAAGCGATGTACGAAGGCCGAGGTTGGTCGATCATAAATCTCACCGGGTACACCGAATTGTTCGATTCGGCCTAGATTAAGTACCACGATGCTATCCGCCACTTCGATCGCCTCTTGCTGATCATGGGTCACAAATACGCTCGTGAAATGGAGTTCGTCGTGCAAACGCCGCAGCCAGCGGCGCAGCTCATGGCGAACCTGGCTGTCGAGAGCGCCGAAGGGTTCATCCAGGAGCAGCACATGGGGGTCGACGGCGAGCGCCCGCGCGAGCGCCACACGTTGCTTCTGGCCGCCCGACAGCTGCGCGGGATAGCGATCGCCGGCCCAGCCGAGCTGCACCAACTCGAGAAGCGAATTCACTTTCTTCCGGATCTCTGCCGCAGCCGGCCGCTCGCGGCGTGGCTTGACCTTAAGTCCAAAGGCAACGTTTTCAAAAACCGACATATGGCGGAACAACGCGTAGTGTTGAAACACAAACCCGACTTTGCGATCGCGAATCGGCCATCGGGTTGCATCGCGGCCGTCGAACAATACCTGACCCTCATCCGGCGTCTCGAGCCCGGCGATGACGCGTAGCAGGGTGGTCTTGCCGCAGCCCGAGGGGCCGAGCAGCGCAATCAGCGCGCCTGTGGGCACGTCCAGATTGATGTCCTTGACGGCGGCAAACTCACCGAATTGCTTGGCTACGCCGCGTAGTGCGATGCTCATGTACGTTCCCTTCTTGTCCGGTCGTGGGGTTGATGAGCTGCGTGGCGCAACTCCGGCTGTCGCCACTCAAGAAAGCTCTTGGCCGCTAAAGTCACTAGTGCCAGCAAAGCGAGAAGCGACGCGACCGCGAAGGCCGCCGTGTGGTTGTATTCGTTGTACAGAATCTCGACGTGTAAGGGCATGGTGTTGGTCAGTCCCCGAATGTGTCCGGAGACCACCGAGACTGCGCCGAACTCGCCCATGGCTCTGGCGTTGCATAGCAATACGCCATACAAGAGCGCCCAGCGGATATTAGGTAACGTAACGCGCCAAAAGGTTTGCCAGCCGCTCGCACCGAGCGACAGTGCGGTCTCCTCATCGTCCTTGCCCTGCGCCTGCATCACGGGGATGAGTTCCCGAGCGATGAAAGGGAATGTGACGAAGATGGTGGCGAGCACGATGCCTGGCAGCGCAAAGACCACTCGGATGTGGTGAGCCTGTAGATATCCCCCGAACCAGCCGTGCGTACCGAACAGCAATATAAAGATGAGTCCGGCGATAACGGGCGATACGGCGAACGGCAGATCGATGAGTGTGATCAAGGTATTCTTGCCGCGAAACTCGAATTTAGCGATCGCCCAAGCGGCAGCCACGCCGAACACGAGATTGAGGGGAACCGCCGTCACCGCTACCCAGAGCGTGAGCTTGACCGCGGCCCAAGCCATCGGATCAGAGATCGCGCTGACGTATGCGCCGACACCCTTGGCAAAGGCCTGGACGAACACTACGAGTAACGGCAACACCAGGAATAGGCCGAGGAACACGAGCGACAACGCAATCAACAGCAATCGTCCCACCCGCGGGCGGCGCCGCGGGCGCTGCGCCCGCCTACTATGCGTGGTTGCCATGTCGTAACTCGCGGCGATGAGGCGTGACGGCATCAACGTCCACCGTGGCGCGATGAGGCCCAGGTTTGCAACGCGTTGATGCCGAGCATGAGGGCGAAGGACAAGACGAGCATCACCACTGCAATGGCGGTGGCGCCTGCATAATCATATTGCTCCAATTTGGTGACGATCAGCAGTGGTGCGATTTCAGATTTCATCGGCATATTGCCGGCAATGAAAATCACCGAGCCGTATTCGCCGAGCGCGCGCGCGAAAGCGAGGGTGAAACCCGTGAGCATAGCGGGCCACAGAGCCGGCATTACGACGCGCACAAAGGTCTGGACTCCAGAGGCGCCGAGAGTTGCCGCAGCTTGCTCGACTTCCTTGTCGAGGTCCTCGAGAACCGGCTGTAACGTCCGAACCACGAACGGCAAGCCGATGAAGGTGAGCGCCACGACGATTCCTAATGGAGTGAAAGCGACATCGATCCCCAGCGGATGCAGCCAACTACCTAGCCAGCCGTTCGGCGCATACAGGGCGGTCAACGCAATGCCGGCAACTGCCGTCGGCAGCGCGAAGGGCAAGTCCACCATGGCGTCGACGAGGCGCCTGAATGGGAAGCTGTATCGCGTCAGTACCCAGGCGACCATGAGTCCAAACACGGCGTTGAGGAGCGCGGCGATCAACGAAGCGCCGAAGCTCAAGCGCAACGAGGCAAGCACTCTGGGCGCCGTCACAACTTCCCAGAAATGTCCCGACCCCAGCCCCAGGCTGCGAATGAATACCGCCGACAGAGGTATCACTACGAGCAGCGACAGATACACCATCGTGTATCCGAGAGTCAGCCCGAATCCGGGCAGCACCCGCCGAGGCTTGATTGAATTGAGTTCGTCCGCGGCGATGGTTGTTGCCATGTGAGTCCTAAAATGGGCCTGGGCCCGGGGATCGGCCGCATGGGGCCGCTCTGGTCGTCCCTGGGCTAGCGTGCGGACATTGGGCGATTACTGACCGTAAATCCTATCGAAGGTACCGTGGTCTGCGAAATGCGTGGCTTGCGCCTTGGTCCAGCCGCCGAAAACGGCATCGACCGTAACCAGCTGCGGAACGTTCGTAAATTGCTTTGCGTAGCGGTCCGCTACCTGCGGATCTCGCGGACGATAAAAGTGTGTCGCCGCAATCTCCTGGCCCTCTTTGGAATATAGATAATTCAGATAGGCCTCGGCCACTTTGCGGGTGCCGTGCTGGTCGATGTAGTGATCCACCACGCTGACCGGCGGTTCCGCGACCATACTGATCGAAGGCGCCACGATATCGAATTTAGAGCCTCCAGATTCCTTCTCGGCAAGAAGGGCTTCGTTTTCCCACGCGAGTAGGACATCCCCAATGCCACGCTCCACGAAAGTTATTGTCGAACCGCGCGCGCCGGAATCGAGGACGGGCACATTGTGGTAAAGCTTCTTCACGAAATTCTCCGCGGCGACATCGTTGCCGCCCGGCTGGTGCAGCGCCCAGGCCCACGCGGCCAGATAATTCCAGCGCGCGCCACCCGACGTCTTCGGGCTCGGTGTAATGACTGATATGCCGGGCCGTACCAAATCGCTCCAATCGTGGATGTTCTTGGGATTGCCCTTGCGCACCAGAAAAACGATCGTCGACGTATAAGGCGCGCTGTTGTTCGGCAATCGCTGTTGCCAGTTCGCAGGAATCAGACCGCCCTGTGTCGCGAGCGCATCGATGTCATACGCCAATGCCAAGGTCACCACATCGGCCTCGAGCCCTTCGATCACAGAGCGTGCCTGCTTGCCCGATCCGCCGTGACTTTGGTTGACGATTACGGTATCGCCGGTCTTGGCCTTCCAGTAGGTTGCGAACGCTTTGTTGTAGTCCTCGTACAGTTCGCGGGTGGGGTCGTACGACACATTCAGCAATTTGACGGTAGCCGCCGGCAGCGATGGCGCTGTACCGAGGTTCACCATCAGAACGGCGGCCGTCAGAATCGCTCGTATCTTGGTCGACATTGATCTCACCTTCTGGCCCGGTCGGGCTGCTGGATTGACACGAGGGGGTTCAGATCAGAACTTGTAACGCACGCCAACCGTGGGGTTGATGTTGGTGGTGTTGATATAGCCGCTGGCCACCCCGTCGTGCACACCGCTGTACATGGCGCCGAGGTAGGCGTCGAAGTGAATGTTGAATCGGTAGTCGGCATCGAAGGAGAAAGCATCGAAGCTGCCGCTGCAGGTGCTGTGCGCGGAGCTCGAGCAGCCCGCCTGGGTGCCGGTGCCGTAGGCGTTCTGATGATAGCCGTAGTAAGCCGCCGTCAGATCAAGATGGGGAAGCACGCTGTAGCGAACGCCGGTCCAATACACCTGCACGGTCTTCGAATTGTTGTAGGCATTGTTGGTGACGAAGGCCAGCACGTAATTGCCGATGTCGGTGAACCCGGCGCTGAGCGGAGTGTTGGGATTGGCGTACTTGATGTGCATGTAGCCGGCGAAGAACTTGAGCGGGTCGAAGTTGTACAACGCCATGAGCGCATAGGTCGTATTGTCCGACACGGTCGCCGCCAGGGAATTGGAGACCGAATACCCCAACGCCGGAAGCTTGGCGACTTGAGCGGAGCTCAACGCGGAGGCGGTGATGGCGCTGTTGAGCTTCGAGTAGTAAGCATCGAGCGAGGCGCCGGCGAATTCAGCGCCGATATCCGCCTGCCAGGCGGTGTTGGCCGAGCCATTGGACCCGTTGAACTTGTACAGGGCGGCGAGGTGCACCCGATCGTCGAAGCCGATGGAGTACTTCGCCATCGAGTCGAGCCGGTTGTCCTCGCTGCTGCCGCCGCCCGAATAGGTGTTGGACGCACCGAGCAAGCCGAACGCCGTGGCGTTGTAATTCGGGTCGTACTTGATGGTGCCTTCCGAGAGCAAGGTGACCTGACGACCGAAGGTGAGGGTGCCGAACTGGGCGGATTTGAGCCCCACATAGGCGGTCTGGAAGGCTTGACCGGCCGAGCTGCCATCGACACCGATGTTCTGGGCGGTCAGGGCTCGACCGTTGTTCACGGCGAGGGACTTCAGAGAATCGGCGATTTCGCCGGACTGGGGATTGAAAAAGGTCTCCATCTGGAATACCGCCGACCAACCCTCCGCCCAGCGGCTCGATGCCCTGCAGGCCGACTCTCGTCTGGCCCATGTTGCTGGGCGTGAGGCCGATCACCGACTGGTAGTCGTTCTGGCGCACGATGTTGCCACTGGCGGCCGGCCGATAGGGAGTGAACGGCGCGCTGTGCGTATCGTATTGCAGACCGATATCGATGACCCCGTACAGGGTAATGCCGTGCCACGTCAGACTGTCATCGGCGGGCAGTGCCCGGACCGGTCTTCTGCTGCGCGAACGCGGGGATCGCAGCGCTCATCGCGCCCAGCAATACCACTGCGCTCCACCCCAGCCGCGCGCCCAATACCTTCAGAAGCACTTTCTTTGAATGATTCATTAGCTCTCCCCTTTCCTTGCAGGTACGGCGTACTTAAACACCTAGTATTACGATAGGAATTATATGCATTGAAGCCAGCCTCTTGTCAAGGGCGGGCCGACAAAGGTGAGGTCAGGCTGGAAACGCTAAGGAATGCAGTCTGAGAGGCTTACCGCTACGCCTTTGAATCGACCTTCGCCGACACTAAGCGGCAGGTGGCGAATGTCGGCTTCGGTCCCCTTCATTCCATTGCACGTCGCGACGCATGATTAAGTCACGTTGAGGATCTTTGCCGACCGTGAAAATATGCTCGGCCACAACGTCAAAACCCCATTTTCGGTAGAAGGCCAAGGCCCTTGGATTACGTTCCCATACTCCGAGCCATAGAACCGTGGATCCGGTAGCCTCGGCTCGAGCAACAACGTGCGCCATGAGTTGGTGAGCCAATCCGGCTCCATGGTGCAAGGCATCTACATAAAACCTCTGGATCTCGACCGGTCGCTCGCCCGAGATCATTGGCGATGTTGCATTGAATCGCAGCTGAACGTACGCGACAAGTCTGGTGTCGGCTTCGGCGACCCACGTCTCCCGGCTCGACTCACGAATCTCCGCGAGCTGCATAGCGTGGCCGTACATGGTTTCGCAATGCAGCTGCATGTTCGCAGCGGTGTTCGACTCTGCGAATGAAGTGCGGAAGATTTTTTCGGCGAGGACCGAAAGCTCCTGCGCGTCATCTTCCTCAGCGCGCCGAATCCGAATCGCAGCCTGCATCAATCAACCTCACTTTTCTCAAGGCTACCTGATCACCGAAACTTCCGCCTCTTTCGCTGACGAGTCGCGCCGGATCGTCGGAAATACACCCGATCTATTTCAATCCTTGTTGTCGAGAGGTATCTTTGAGTTCCTCGCGATCACCAACAGTGCACGCGGATGTGTTGACGCGGCTGGAGCGTCGAAGACATAAAATAAGGAGATTCCCATGTCGTCGCAGGACAAGTTCGACCCCCAAAGGCCCGATCCGGAATCCAAGTTTCTCTCGGATGAGAATGCCGGCGACGAACCGCGACAGTCTCCAGGCGATCAATTTCAGCGTGCTGCGAAAGCTCCTACCGCCCAAGTGAACCTGGTTCGTAGGCGGCTGCTGTTAGGGGGAGCTGTTGTCGGCGTCGGCGGGGTGGCGGCGGCGGTCATTCACGACGGTGAACTCGGCGGTCCGGAGCAGACTTTTCGAGGCGCGGTTCCATGGCAGGAAGGGACGGCGGACGTTCCGCCTGGCGCATCCAGCTCGGGCTACTTGTTTTTCACGCCGACCGAAGTCGCCTTCATCGAGGCCGCAGTTGGGCGATTGATCCCCAACGATCCGGTCGGACCCGGCGCTGTTGAGGCGAACGTACCTTTTTTCCTCGATCGACAACTCGCCGGAAGATTCGGGCGCGGCGATCACTATTATCTGGGCGGCCCGTGGCCCAAGGGCACGCCGGAACAGGGCTATCAAACCCGCTTCAGCCCCGCAGAACTGTATCGAGCTGCGATCGCGGCGATCGACAAGCACGTCGTCGCGAATTTCGATGGCGTTTCCTTCAGCAAACTGAATGCCGCCGATCAGGACAAAGTATTGAAGGGGCTGGAGAGCGGCGAGATCAAACTCGAAGACAGTGTCGACAGCAAGACCTTTTTCGTCATGTTTCTGCAGAATACCAAGGAAGGCTACTTCTCCGACCCAATCTACGGCGGCAACAAAGACATGGGAGCCTGGAAGATGATCGGGTTCCCCGGTGCCCACTACGATTACAAGGAATGGGTGCCCCGCCATGGTGAGCGCGTGCCCTACCCGCCGGTCGGTTTCAAAGGCCGTCCCGGCTGGACGGAGACCTGAGGTCATGGCAACCACTCTCAAGCCGGTCGATGCGGTGTTGGTGGGCTTCGGTTGGACCGGCGCCATCATGGGCCAGGAACTTTGCGAAGCGGGACTTAACGTGCTGGCCTTGGAACGTGGACCGTGGCGCGACACCTCCACGGATTTCGCGACCGGCTTTGCGCAAGATGAGCTGCGCTACATGTGGCGGCACCATTTGTTTCAAAACGTCGCGGATGACACCTTGACGATTCGCAACAACGTGAATCAAGAGGCGCTGCCTATGCGCCACCTGGGCGCTTTTCTGCTCGGCACCGGGGTCGGCAGCGGCGGCGTGCACTGGAACGGCCAGATTTGGCGGTTCTTGCCCTCAGATTTTCAGACCAAGAGCCACAACCAACAGCGTTACGGCAAAAAGTCCGTGACGGACTACGATCTTACAGTTCAGGACTGGGGCACCACGTACGAGGAACTAGAACCCTTCTACGATCAGTTCGACAAGCTATGCGGCACCAGCGGCAAAGCTGGCAATCTGAATGGAAAGATTCAGCCCGGCGGCAATCCTTTCGAGGGACCGCGTGCCAACGAATACCCGACGCCGCCGATGATCCAAACCTACGCGCCCACCCTGTTCGGGAAGGCCGCCGCTGAATTGGGGCGCCATCCCTTCCCGCATCCGACCGGCAACCTGTCTCAGCCCTATACCAACCCGCTCGGCGCCCAGCTGGGTGCGTGCACGTACTGCGGATTCTGCGAGAAGTTCGGCTGTGGCAATTATTCCAAAGCGAGCCCGCAGACCACCATTCTGCCGTCCCTGATGACGAAGGGAAACTTCACCTTGAAGACCGAATGTGAAGTGTTGCGCGTGGAGCTGTCGCCTGACCGCAAGCGTGCAACCGGCGTCACATACGTGAACAGCGCGGGCGAGGAGTTCTTCCAGCCGGCGGAGATGGTGATCCTTTCGGCTTATATCTTGCAGAATGTCCGTCTGCTGCTCCTATCCGGTATCGGTAAACCGTACGATCCTAAAACCGGCGAAGGTGTGGTCGGCAAGAATTACGCCTATCAGACCATGTCGTCGGTGAATGTCTTCTTCGACGACAAGATCTTGAATCCGTTTATCGGCGCCGGTGCCTTGGCGACCGTCATCGATGATTTCAATGGGGATAACTTCGATCATTCGGGTCTTGGTTTTATCGGCGGCGCCTACATTGCCGGCATGGTCACGGGCGGTCGCCCGATTGAAATGATTTACACGCCTACGGGCACGCCGGCCTGGGGCCTGGAATGGAAGCATGCGGCGGCCAAAAACTATCTGCGTTCGTTCTCCATCAGCGTTCACGGCTCCTGCATGAGTCACCGCGGCAACTACTTGGATTTGGATCCGACCTATCGGGACATCCACGGTCGCCCAATGCTGCGCATGACGTTCGATTTCACTGAGAACGAGCACAAAATGTCGGACTATCTGACCGACCGCGCAGCCGAGGTAGCCCGGGCGATGAATCCGCGGGAGATCAAACTGAATCGTCGCACCGGCTCCTTCAGCGTGGTCCCTTACCAGACGACGCACAATACCGGCGGAGCCATCATGGGCGACAACCCGAAGAACAGCGTCGTCAATAAATATCTGCAGTCGTGGGACGTGTCGAATGTCTTCTCCATGGGCGCGGGCGCATTCCCGCAGAATGCCGGCTACAACCCCACCGGTACTGTGGCGGCGCTCGCGTATCAGGCGGCTCATGAAATCAGGGCGCGCTATTTGAAAAACCCCGGCCCGCTGGTGCAGGCATAGCCATGAACCGTCACATACGCCCCCGCATGCAGGCACTCGCCCTCGGAACAAGCGTCGCGATCCTTGCACTGGCACGGCTCGCGATGAGCCAAGGCTCGCCAACACTGCCCGCGCATCCGGTCTCCGGGGTGATTCCGACACAACTCCTGTCCGAGCCGATCCCCGATTCGCCGAACGCCGCACAGCTGCGTCGTGGGCAATATCTGGTGGCGGCGGGCGATTGTATGTCCTGCCACTTGCGCGACGGGGGTCAGCCGTTGGCCGGCGGGTTGGGACTGAAAACACCGTTCGGCGTGATCTACACCCCCAACATCACTTCCGACAAAGAGACGGGCATCGGCAATTGGACGAGCGAGCAGTTCTATCACGCCATGCACGATGGGATCGACGATGAGGGTAAGAATTTGTACCCGGCATTTCCGTATCCCTGGTTCCGGGTCGTGAGCCGTGAAGATTGCGACGCCATCCTCGCTTTTTTGAAGACCACCCCGGCGATCAGCTATACACCGCCTAACAACGACCTGATGTTCCCACTGGGGTTTCGTTCCATGGTGAAGGGTTGGAATCTTCTTTACTTGAACTCGCGTGATTTTAAGGCCGATCCCACCCAGTCTCCCGAATGGAACCGGGGCGCCTATCTCGTCGAGGGCTTGGGTCACTGCGGCGGCTGCCATACCCCGAAGAACGCGCTCGGCGCGGATAAATCCGGCCGGGACTTCCAAGGGGGCACTCTCGATAACTGGGTGGCGCCGGATTTAACGGCCAACGATCGCACGGGCCTTGGCGCCTGGAGCATTGATGATGTGGCCGAATATCTTCGCACCGGACGCAACGCTCACGCGGGCGCCGGCGGCGCCATGGCCGATGTCATCACCTATTCCACGTCGCTGATGACCGATGCCGATCGCCACGCCATGGCGACTTATCTAAAGAGCCAAGCCGCAAGCCCGAGCGTCGCCAACGCGCCACCTGATCGAGGCGCGATGCAACGAGGCGCCGCCATTTACTCGGATGCCTGTGCATCCTGCCACCTGGAAAACGGCGTGGGTCAACCTCGATACTTTCCGCCGCTCGGGCCCAACGCCATGCTGCAGCAGGCGGACCCGATCGGACTCGAGCACTTGATCCTGGCCGGCGGCCGCATCGGAACCAGCCCCACGCGCCCTTCTCCCATGACCATGCCAAGCTTCGCGTGGAAGCTCACCGATCAAGAAGTCGCCGATGTCTCCACCTTCATTCGCAACAGTTGGGGCAATCAGGCGGCGGCCGTGTCGGTCGCCGACGTGCGGGCGGCGCGAAAGAAACTGAACTTGGACACGGTGCACCTGACGGCAAATTCGGGCGATCAGAACTGAGATGCTGAGTCCTTCGAGGTGGGAACATAGGGGATTACCGATATGCACGCGACTCTCAAAAAGGCCACAATCATCGTGGCTTTAGGAATCTCATTCAGCACAGCCGCGGCCGACTTGCCGACGCGGCATGTCTTGACTCTCGAGTCCGCAAAACGAGTGATTGCAGCGGCGGAGGCGGAAGCGCTGCAAAAGGGTTGGCCGTGCGTGGTGGCAGTGACCGACGGCGCAGGCTACTTGATCGCACTTCACCGAATGGACGATTCACCTATGCTTGCCTCTGTCGAACTCGCGCCGGCCAAGGCGCGCACAGCGGCGTTATTTCGCAAACCCAGCAAAGCTTTGGAAGACGCCATTCAGTCGGGACGTATTGCTGCGGTGACATCAGGCTTTGTGGAGATGTCCGGCGGACTGCCTTTGACGGTCAATGGCGAGCTTGTCGGTGCGATCGGCGTCAGCTCTGCTCAACCCGATTGGGACGTACAGATTGCTGCCGCCGGCGCAGCCGCGCTGGCCGGCAAGCCTTAGCGTCAAAAAGGAAAAAACGGCCGGGGCCTTTTGGAGGGGCCCCGACCGTTAGGCACTGCACCGACGGGGGAGTTGGCTTGTCGGCACAATTTCGCCAAACCTGTTAAATCAGCACAACGGATTGATTTGCAATCACGCTGCCTTCCCAGCGATCTCGACCTCGGTGAGAATGGCGCGTAAAGAATAAAATTGTTGTAAAAGTAATTGGCGCGGTGCGACCCGGATCTGTCTCACTTGCGCGGTGGATCACTTCTCGGGGACCCTAGTCGAGGCCTGACGGGGCTGCAGTGTCTCGCGAATCTTAGCCACGTCAGCGGACGAAGCGAGCGGTGCACTGTTGCCCCAACTCGTGCGAACGAAATTCACGACATCTGCCACCTCCTTGTCCGAGAGCCGCCAGGCAAAGCGCGGCATCGTGAACTGAGCCGGTGTGTGTGCCGTGCGCGGTGTCTGCGATCCGTCCAGCACGATGGTAATCAGTGACCGCGGGTTGCCCGTCTGTACGACCGGGTTGCCGGCGAGGCGTGGGAATACCCGTTCGTATCCAACGCCGTCCGGACGGTGGCACGCGGCACAATTGTCAAGATAGATCATCGCTCCCGGTTTGCTCGCATCACCGTTCTTGAGGGCGAGGTGCTCGGTCGCGTCATAGGTGAAGGGTGTCGCCGGTTGCTCGCCTGGATTTCTCAGAGCCCTGAGGTACTTCGCTGTCGAGAGCGCGTCCGCAGGCGTCATGTATTGCGTGCTGTGGATGATGACGTCGCTCATCGAGCCGAAGGCGATGCCTTGGGCGTTCGCACCTGTCTCGAGAAACTGCGCCAGCTCTTCTTCGCTCCAAGCACCGAGAGTCCCGGGGCCGCTGTCACGCAGACTCGGTGCGAAGTAATTTTCGATGACGGCTCCCGAAAGAAAGACGGCTCCCCCGGCGGGCGTGGCCGCTTTCATCTGCATCGTGATCGCGCGCGGAGTATGACATTCGCCGCAGTGCCCAAGTCCCTCGACGAAATAGGCTCCTTGCGACAGTTGGGGGTCCATTCCCGGTGGCGCCGCGAAAGGCTTGGGCTTGGGCGCGAAGAACCAACGCCAGAAGGCCAGCGGCCAACGCATCGACAAGGGAAACACGATGTCGTTCGAGCGATTCGGGACCGCCGCCGGCGAGACTCCGTACTTGAAGTACGTATACAGCGCGGCAACATCGTCCGGACGCGTGTCGTAGTACGA
Organism: uncultured Gammaproteobacteria bacterium; assembly: GCA_963755965.1. Classification (GTDB taxonomy): domain Bacteria; phylum Pseudomonadota; class Gammaproteobacteria; order Steroidobacterales; family Steroidobacteraceae; genus Bog-1198. The sequence continues at coordinate 404,616 of CAVWLU010000017.1, read as the reverse complement.
GGTAAACGGCATCGCCGGATACAAACTGTGACCCTCGGCGACACCGAAGCGAAGCGCCCGGTCGAAATCATCCAGAGACATGCGCCCTATACCGTTCTTCGAATCAGGTGTGATGTTGGTCGTGTAGATGGCGCCGATCGGAATACCCATGCGCAGGCCGCCCGAGTAGTCTGGCTTGCCGGGAACACTGTGGCATGCCGCGCAATCGCCGAGCCTCGCAAGATATGCCCCTCGAGCAATGACGGCTGGAGTTGGAGTCGGCGCGGGGAGATTCCTCTCGCCAGCGCTGCTATCCGATAGGTATGCGACGCCCACCGCGACCAGCAGCCCCGCAAAGCCGGCGGCCAGTACCGTCAGACCGGCCTTCCACTTCATGCCTGTACCAAGGGACCCGGCGATTTGAGATAGGTATCGCGCAGTTTGGCGGCTGAGAAATAGGCGAGCCCCGCGAGGAGTCCGGTGGGGTTGTAGCCGATATTCTGCGGGAAGGCCGACGCGCCATACACGAACAGATTCGGGACATCCCAGCTCTGCGAATAGCGGTTGATCACGCTGTTCGACGGATTCGATCCCATGATCGCGCCGCCGGTCGTATGGGTACTTTGATAGATGCGCACATCGTAAGGATTGCCTTGGCGCATGAGTATCGTCGCCTGTTTCTCCGGCTTCATGGCTCGCACGATCTCTTCCATCTTGGCGGCGCTGTAGGCAGCCATTTTGTATTCGTTGGCGTGCCAGTCGAAGGTCAAACGCAAGAGCGGCAGACCGTGGGAGTCCGTGTAAGTAGGATCGAGCGACAAATACCGATCTCGATACGACATCACGCTTCCCTGCGTCCCAAATGGCGCGGAGTGACGGTAATGCTTGCGTATCGCGGCCTTCCACCCTTCGCCCCAGGCCGGTGTCCCTGGCGGAACCATCATCTGATCGATGGGTCGTCCGCCCGTCGCGCCGGCATAGATGAGCGATCCCCCGATGAATCCCGCTGATGAATGATCGAAATGATCCGAATTGAACTCATCAATGACTCGCTGACCTGCCGCCCCCGCTCCGATAAATGGATTGATTTCGACATCCTCGCTGAAGTAAGCGGCGGTCTCGGCGCACATCTGGTAAGCGTAATTCTTCCCCACGACGCCTTTCCCGGACGTTGGATCGTAGGGGGTGCCGATCTTCGAGAGCAGCAGCAGACGCACGTTATGCATCTGGAATGCGGAAAGAATGACGAGCGAGGCTGGCTGTTCAAGTTCACGTCCGCTCTCATCGACGTAGAGAACACCCGTCGCGACCCTGCCTGTGTCATCGAGCAAAATCTTGGTAACGTAGGAGTTGGTACGTACTTCTAGATTGGAGCGACCCTCCAGGATCGGCAAAATCGTCGTCTGCGGCGATGCCTTGGAGTACAGGAAGCAGCCGAAGCGCTCGCAGAAGCCGCAGAGATTGCATGGCCCTAAGCGCACACCGTAGGGATTCGTGTAGGCAATGGAGCTGTTCGCCGCCGGAGTGGGAAAGGATTTGTAGCCTAGTTCCGCAGTGGCTTTCTCGAAAAGCTGAGCGGCAAAAATAGCCGGCAAGGGCGGCGTCGGGAACTCGTCGCTGCGAGCTCCTTCGAACGGATTGCCACCGGGTTTGATCTGGCCGCGCAGGTTGCCGGCGATGCCGGAGACGCCGCAAACCTTTTCAAAATGATCGAAGTGCGGCTCCAATTCGCCGAACGTGACCGGATAGTCCTGGATAGTCATATCCGGCGGAATGAACTTCTTTCCGTAGCGTGCTTCGATGTGGCTACGCAGATTCAGGTCTTCAGGCGATGCACGCCAGAGCTGCCCATTCCAGTGCACGCCGGCGCCACCGACCCCATTCCCGAGGACGAAGGAACCGTACTTCCGATAAGGAGCGGCGACGTCGTTCGGGCTGTGACGGATCGTGACAGTCTCGTTGGCCAGGGGTTGCCAAAGATCCCCTCGGACGCCGTACTTGAGTTCGTCCGCAATTCTTGGGAACTCAAAATCCGGGGACGTATCCCGGGCCGGACCTCGTTCGAGCGCCACCACGGATAAGCCTGCGTCCGTGAGAGTCTTCGCCAGAATAGCGCCGGTCCATCCATAGCCGATGATGACCGCATCCACGCTCTTTTTGCGTTCAGCCATCAGTTGCGCCGCTGATCGACACCGCTCCGTAGGGATAGCGGCGACCCGCCTGATCGATCCAGTCAGTAAAATCAGCCCGGGCACCGGGAAAGCCGATCCATTTCCACGCGACCATTCCCCGATTACCGCCGTACAGCGGGTCCGAGAAATATCCTTCTTTGGTATTTGTCAGAAGCTGCGCGAAGAAGACTGTCGCCGGCACCGTCGCGAAAGCGGCTTCGCCCTTCTCCATTGCGGCAAGAAAGCGATCCTGATCGGCAGCGACAAGCTGAGCGAAGTCCTTGCCTTGCGATTCTCTCGTCGCGGAGTTCGCGGCAGCAATACCGAGTTTATAGACCTCACGTGGTGTGTACCGCAGCTGGTAACCCAGTGTCGGGGGAGCGTCGTCCAGAAAGGGGCCCTTCAAATAAAAATATGCGCCGTGACCGTAGGGCAGCTCCATTTGGCGGTCGATGAATTCCGGCACGCCAGCGTCCACTCCACCGGGACCCGCCCCTTCCGACGGAATGAGGCGCCCAACAGCGGCATTGATGAACGCCCATTCGGCGGTGTTGAAATACGTCGGTGCGTAGCTGGATGAAGTTGACGTTCGTCCGTTATTCGAGCACGCGGAAATACCTAGCGTACCTAACGTTGCCGCCGGCACCGCTCCCAGCAGAAATTGACGCCTGTCGAGCAGCGAAGAGTTGCCCATTCGATCGCACCTGCCTGTCGGCCACTATGCAGTCCTCGACGGAATGCTGCCGCTCAATGGCCTTCGACCGTATCCCCCCGATGGGGGGGTGCATCGATATCGATACGCAATCTCAATTTTCGCCAAGTGAAGGCAATGCAGTTCAAGCCTTTCCAGTTCTCGATCGGCAAGATCACCCCGACGTGATGCACTCCGCCCGATCGGGCGCGAGGTCACGGCACGCTTTACTACAGCAAAGACCAAAAAGAGTACAAGTTCAAACTCTCGGGCGTCTCGGTCGCTGATGTGGGCGGCGCCGGTATTACCGCCGAGGGCGAGGTCTACAATTTGACCACGCCGGCGGATCTTAGCGGCAACTATTCGGCAGTCACCGCGGGCGTGACGATTATTGAAGGCGGCTCGGTCGCCTACCTCAAGAATGACAAGGGCGTCGTCATCAAGCTGCACTCCCAGACCGGGGGGTTACGATTCAACCTCTCGGCGAACGGAATGCACATCACGCTCCAACCATCCTAAATGAACCCAGCCGAATCGTTTGTGTCTCGCCTATCCTTAAGCTTTGTCCGCGTAAATCAGGCGCCCTGGACCAAGGCGCGCCATGATTTCGGGCAAGCTGGAGTCCGCGACGGCGAAGCAGCCCTGGCTTCGACCGAGCATGCCGAAGTGGCTGATCACTTGCTCATTCACGTACCAGGCAGCATGCACCACGATCGCCCGAGAGAGTGCGTTGCTGTTGGTTGGGTCCAGCCCCTCGAGCCGCATCGAGTGACCATGAGCGCCCATATAGGGAGAACTCGTTCTAAAGGCTCCGGCGGAAGTCGCATTCGAGTGCAGTTCGTTGGAGAATCGCTCGAGCCATCCCGTATGGGAAGGATCGGAACCCCTGCCATGGGCAACAAAATGCGACTGCACGCTGCCATCAGCGAGATTCACCAGGTGAAACCTCGGTGCACGCGACGGAAGGGAGAAATCCGCTACGCCGATAATGTCTCGGTAACCGATGCTGTCATGGTGTCGCTCCAGCGCGTCGAGCGCACGCCGAAGCAAACTGGGTGCGATCCTACTCTCGGTACTATCCGAACGTCCAAGAGCAAGCCTAGCCCCTCCAGACACAGAAGCGACGCCGGCAAGCGCAAGATTGATAAAAAAACGGCGGGAAAACACCAAGACATCGAACTCCATCGTGAGTAAGCTTAAGCTTCGACTTGATTCATCCGGGGAAGTTTCACATGTCTGCCGTGGGGCGAGCAATTCAATCGCTTTGTGTTGTGATGAGTGTCATGGGTGCTGCGGTGCTTCAGGCTCCGGCGCGGGCGGATTCAGTGCCTTTTTGGGGCGCAAAAGCCTCCGTCCCTATCGACACGCCCATCAATCAGTTGAAGAAAGGCGAGTTTCTGTGGATGGGCGAAGCCGTGACCTCGGGTCCTGTGGTCATGGTCGTCAGCATCACAGAACAGCGAGGTTATGTTTACCGGAACGGCATTCTGATCGGGGCCACCACGGTGAGCACTGGCCGTCCGGGTCACCCGACTCCTACCGGAGTCTTCACGGTCCTGCAAAAGCAAAAAGAGCATCGATCAACGATTTATGACGGGGCGCCGATGCCCTACATGGAGCGACTCACGTGGGGCGGGATCGCGCTGCATGCTGGGGGATTGCCCGGCTACCCCGAATCGCACGGTTGCATTCACCTGCCAAGCGAGTTCGCACAGCTGCTCTTTGCGATCTCGCCTAACGGCATGACGGTGGTGATTGCCACCGAGAAAACTGAGCCAGAGCAGGTCGCGCATCCAGGGTATCTGGCTCCAGTGATCGCTGTTGGCGGGCAGCCGGTCGACCCCGAGGCCTTTGCACCCAAGGAGGATGAGCGTTGGCAGCCTGAGTTGTCTCCGAGTGGGCCGGTCAGCATCGTGCTAAGTCAAGCGAGTCAACTTATCGTCGTCTACCGCAACGGGATAGAGATCGGTCGAGCACGATTGACCGTCACCGGCGATACGCCGCTCGTCAATCACGCACTGGTGCTCAGCGACTTCCCGAGCAGCGTGCCCAATCCCTACGTTCCTGATCCAACCAAATTTAGTTGGTTGAGAATCGGCGTGCCCGGTCACATCGGAGAACAAGGTACTCAGGTAGATCCGAACGCGGTTGCCAGAATCAAAATGCCCGCCGACTTCGCGACCCGACTTAATGGAGTACTGACGCCGGGGGCGACATTGTTTGTAACCGATGAGGCCCTTTACCCGCAAACGAGCGGACCCATGCTCCAAGTCGTGGACGCCGATCCACCGGCTAAAACTCAGCCCGTCCACTCGCCCCGGACGTAATCCCGACGCTCCACGGTAACTCTCCACGTGCGCGGCGGGGGTGGCACACCGTCCGCTGAATCCGGTTCTATTATGGCAAGTGCCGTTGATACAAGAGACGGACTCGGATTTTCTCTTTAGCGTCCGAAGTTTGCTGTCGACGCCAGTCCCTGTATTGCGCTCGGAAATAGGCGCCACATAGTGCAAAACCGGCTATTACAATGAACATCATGAAGTCATCTACATCGATCATGGCGCTGCTTCTCTCATCGGTTACCTAGCGCAAAGGCACGGCATGTCGTCGACAACCTCCTTCCGCTGCATACGCAATTCGACGATACGGACCCGGTGAATCGCAGGCAATTGGCCTATGGTCTGATGAGACTAAACCGGCAATGCGCGGCAAGTCCCGCCGTCGCAAGCTCGATCGAGTAGGAGCAGTTACACCTCCGATTGGGTCTGTCGTCGACCATGTACGCGGCTCGATCCTACAGCCAGCGTGGCCTGGCGCACGGAAAATGACTCCGTTACTCGAGTGACGAGGTAGGGCACGCAAGTGACCAGGTATGCGCGGTGATCGCGCGCGGCGCGTGAACTGGAGGGACGGCATGGGGAATTCAAACCTGATCCATGAGGACTTCGCCGGCGCTGCGAAAAGTCATTCAGGCGTCCTGTCCAGAGGCATGGTCTCATTCATGCTCGCCCACGAGCAGTTTCCGGCGCCCGAACTGGTCCGCCTGGGAGCTTCGGCGGAAAACGCTGGATTCGATCTCGTGGCTGCGAGCGATCATTTTCAGCCCTGGCAATCGAACGAGCGCCACTCCGGACAAGCTTGGGTGACGCTCGGTGCCCTGGGGCAGCGAACTCAGCATATCTGGATGGGACCGACCGTCACCTGTCCCACATTGCGGTATAACCCCGCTGTAGTGGCGCAGGCGTACGCGAGCTTGAGTGTGCTGTATCCCGGCAGGATTTTCCTAGGACTCGGATCCGGCGAAGCGCTGAACGAACAGGCCGCGACGGGTGAATGGCCGCCGTGGCGCGAGCGTTGGGACCGACTCATTGAGGCTGTCACCATCATCCGCCAACTCTGGACAGGACAACCCCTGCAACATAAGGGTGCGCACTACACGGTCGATGGCAAGCTCTACGATCCACCAGCCAAACCGATTCCACTGCTGTTGGCTGCGAACGGCCCGAAGGCGATGAGGTTCGCCGGCGAACACGGAGACGGCCTGATCACCGATCCGCAAACTTGGAAGCAACATAAGGGGGAATGGGAAAGGGGAGCCCGTTCCGCCGGAAAGGATCCAGGCGCAATGCCTGTGCTCGTCGAGGCATTCGTGGTCGTTGGCGATCAGAGTGACGCGCAGGCAGCAGCCAAACTGTGGAACTTCATTCCCAAAGCGTTCAAGGGATACCAAAACATTCCGGACCCGGCACAGATCGAACACCGCGCTCAAACGGAGCTGCCGTTGCCGAAGGTTTTCGGAGATTGGACCGTCAGTTCTGATCCGGACGCGCATGTGCAAACGATCAAGAAGCTCTTCGACAGCGGCGCCACTATCGTCAACATCCATTCAGGTCAACTGGACCAGCAGAAGGTTATCGAGTTCTACGGCAAAGAAGTACTACCCCGAGTCAGGAACCAAGCGGTTTCCAGTTAGTAGAGCGGTGTGACGGAACCCTGGTCAGAGTCTCGGCGCCGCTCTTGGTGACGGGATTCTGGTAAGTCCGGCTCCTCGGCATATAGGTCCAAAAGCAATTTCACGACGCCCACCAGAAATAAGGGAATCATCAGCGCTGCGGCGACTACTGCCATTGTCATTCGGGGGACCGTGCGATACGGACAGTCGCGAAGAGCGCCACCTGATCTCAGCCGAGCCACTCGGGCTTGCTCGAGCCGCGCGGCGCCAGCACGGTCCGAAACATGCCAGGAGTCTTGGACAAGACCACCTGGTCCGTCATGCCTTGATACGTACCCAGCGGAGTTTCGGCCGTGAAGAGATCGGGAGCGACGTAGCGGTGCTCGTCCGTGGAGTCGGCGGTTTCCTGCGCATAGGCCTTATCGAAGATTCCCATCGAGAGCAGCCAGAGCACCGTTCTGGTCAGGGATACCACCACGCGATAGCTTCCTCCTTCGGTGGCGCGCCGTCGCAGAGCCTCAAGAACACCAACCGTGCCAAGCCAGCCCACCACGTTGTCGCAAATCGGGATGATGGCCGGCGACTTGGGCTGAGTGGGTGTCCCCTCGATGGTAAACAAACCCGATACTGCGGCGCCGATCTCATCGAAGCCAACTCGGTTTGACCAAGGACCCTGCTCGCCATGCAGAACCACTTTGGCGTGAATCAATCCCGGCTTTTTTTGGCTTAGCTCTTCTGCGGTGAGGCCATATCGCTCTAGATAGCCGGGGCGCCGATTCGAGAAGAACACGTCGGCATCCTTTAGGAGGCGATCGAACGTGGCGCGATCTTCTTTGGAACCATCCAGTAGCGTGGAGCGCATCCCGACCTGCACATCCCAGGCAAAGGCCTCAATCTCCGCATCATTGGGCCTCCAGATGTTAAGGACGTCGGCGCCGTAGTAGGCGAGGTCTCGGCCGATGGCCGCTCCGGCAATCACATGCCCCAATCCGAGCGCGCGAATACCCTCCAACGGGCTCTTTGCACCGCGCTTGAGAGGTACCGGCTCGCTCTCTGCGATTTTTTCCAAAGTGATCAGCGGCATTTTGGAGAGCACTTCGATGTACTGCGGCTCGTTGCGAAACTCCTCATTGGTGCGCACCATCGCAAAGACAAGCCCAGCCTCCGCCCCCGCCGCCTCTAACTCCTCCGCACGCCATTGCAGAACGGCATTGCCGATGGATTCGGTGCTGTTGCTGCATCTTAAGAAATTGAGCGCGCGCGCCTGCAGCCCAGGGTAAATATTGAGAGTAACCACGTGACGCCCATCGCGTGTTTTCCGGAAGAGCGGCAACTCGAAGAATGGGTTGTCTCGCGGCAAGAGCACGGGACTACGTCCGTTGATCGTTTCCCATTTGCCTTCGAAAAAACCACAGAAGCGCTTGAGCGCTTTGCGGACATCGACATGAATGTCCTGTCCTTCGCCAGTTCGGGATTTCCAGAGCGCTGCCAACGCGACCGACCTGGCAGCCAGGCCGACCGCGGCCATGGCGCCAAACTTGAAGCTGCTCGGCACGATCGGATCTTGTCCATAAAAAGTAAGTTTGCCGCCGCTGTCCTTTGCTGTCAGTCCCACATCCGCGAGCACTTGATCAACGGTACTGTAGAAGTCGAACTCAGGTGAAGTGGCGGGACTTCGCAGCTTGGTCTGAAGCAGCTCGGTCAACGACTTTGCTGGCTGAGCGTCCGGAAATCGCACGGTTGCAGAACTCATTCACATTCTCCTCAAGGCGTATTTGGCTGCTGGCTTACACCGGTCTGATCGCGGTTTAGGCCGCGGGCAACTCGACATAGGCAATCCCTGTCAGGTTGCCCTCCGCAAAGAGCAAGGTTTTCTGGCCCGACCCGTCGAGGTTGGCGCTGTAGACCGAGCCGCCGAAATCGGTGATGAACATGCGGCCGTGCTTCGGATCCAAGGCCAGGCCGATCCCTTCCATCAAGTTGGAGAAGACGATCTCGGGCGGCGGGCGCTTGGCCTGGCGGCGCATCCAGAGGTGCACGATTCACTGTATTGCCGCGAGGCGGATCTCCTCGGTCGGTCCAGTAGAGCATCCGGCTCCTGAGATCCAAGTCGAGGTCGATCGGCTCGGGCAGCTTGTCGTACAGCAGTTCGATATCCGCGCGGTCGGTCGGCGTTTGACCCCTCGGTATGTCGAGGTTCGCGCGCAGAATGCGGCCCTCGCCCGCGTTGTCGCCGCCTTTCTGGCTCCAATAGAGCTTGCCGGCATCCGCATCGACGGCGATGCCCACGCACCACTTGTTGGGATCCGCACCCGGACGAGAGTCGCCCTGGCTCGTATCGACCAGCGTCTCGATGTCCGAACCGTCGAGATTGGCACGCATCACGCGCATGCCTTCGCGGTCTGACCAGTAGAGCTTGCCGTTGGGCTTGTCGATCTGCAGCTGCTTCGGCGTGAAGGTTCGACCCGGCGCAACGATCGTCGTCATATTCTCAGCCGTCGAGATCGCGAGCGGAAGATGGAGCCGTCATTGGCCTTGGGATTGCCCATGTTGGTCCAGTAGAGATGACCGGCCGCGATATCGACCGCCAGCCCGTCCGGCAGCTTTCTTCCCTCGCTCACCAACATCTTCAGGTCCGAGCCGTCGGGGTTGGCGGAGAGGACTCGCCCCCCTCCGAGGTCGAGGAAGAAGATGCGGGCCATGACGCCGTTGCCCTTCTTTCGAGAAACCGATTGTTTCGAAGTCCTGCTCATGTCATAGGCCTCCGCGGTTGGTTGCCCCCACTCATGTGCTAACCGCCGCACGCTGCTTCAGCAACCCGATCAGAACTGAGTTCTCCTCGCGAGCAAGCTGCTCAACCGAACGTCCTCCAGCCTCCTTCAGCACGGCATCGACGACCGTCTGCTTCAATTGCGGCGTGATCTCGGGCGTGCCGAGCGTCTTCATCATCGCCGCGAGTGGATCCATCAGGTGTTCCATGAAATGCTGGATGCCGCCCTGCCCGCCGCCGACGTGCCACTGGAGACTGGGACCCATCACGCCCCAACGAATACCGGGGCCGTAGCACACGGCAACGTCCGCATCCGCCACGCTCAAGACCCCTTGCTGCACGAGGTAGAGCACTTCTTTGTAGAGCGCCGCCTGGAAGCGGTTGGCCACGTGGCCCGGAAGCGCCTTGTGCAGGCGCACGGGCTTCTTGCCGATATCCGCATAGAACGCCATGGCGCGCTCGATCGTGGCTTCCGAGGTCTTGGCTCCGCCCACGACCTCCACCAGAGGAACGACATGCGGCGGATTGAACGGGTGACCGATCACACAGCGCTCCGGTCGTTTGCAACCGGACTGAATCACATCCATCGTGATACCGGAAGAACTCGATGCGATGATCGAATTCGGCGGCGTTGCCTCATCCATCTGCGCGAACAACTTGATCTTGAAATCGGGCCGCTCCGGTGCGTTCTCCTGCACCCAGTCAGCCTGCGCGAGCGCGCGAGCTCATATCCGCGCTGAACGTCAGCCGATCACGCGAGGCTCCCGGAGAAAGACCGACCTGCGTCAGCAATGGCCACGCGTCATCGACATACTTGCGCAGGTTCGCTTCCGCCTGCGGTCCGGGATCAGTCGCGACCACATCGAATCCGCGAGCGAGATAGAATGCGGCCCAACTTGCGCCGATCACCCCGGTACCGACGATCGCGATTCGATGCACACTTTGATTTGAGGACATTTCGCAGCTCTCCTTCGGTCGCAGGATGGGTATATTCTCGGCAGTGAAAGCTGAGGGCGGTATCCCCTCTAAGGGGGGTCGTGGCCCGATTACTTCGAGCGATCCTTAAGCGCAGGAGCGCGCGACTAAGCCGCTTGGTTCGTACGACCTCGGCCCGTCTCCCGGAGCATCGATCCCACCACTAGTGCCGCAATCAGAACACTGATCCAGAAAAGACCGGCGTGTCTGAAATGCGAGGCAGCGTCGATGGTTTGTGCCCCCAGTGTTTTACCGAAGCGCCCAGCAAAAACTGGACCGACCGCCGCGGTGACGCCGAACGTCAAAAAATTGATTGCACCCGTTGCACTTCCCTTGACCTCGTCCGGATTCACCTCCTTGATGATGGTGTACGGGATCATGGCGGCGCCGGAAGCCACGCCGAGGATGAACAGCGTGAGCCAACTGGGAAGGAGTGTCGGAGAGTAAATCAGTTGCACGAAGCCGATGAGCATGATCGCTGCACCGCCCAGATAGACGGGCTTGCGGCGACCGAGCCGGTCTGCAAGCCAGCCGAGAAGCGGGCAGCCGAACACCCATCCGAGCGGCACCATCGAAATGGCGAAGACGGCATCAGCGAAGGAAAACATTTTATCGGTTTGGAAAAAGCGCACGCCCCAGACCATGTCCCCTACCGTCGTGGGGACAAACAGCAACCCGGCGGCAAGGCCGCAAAGGTAGGACTGCGGATTCGAGAAGACGATTTTGTACGTGGCCAGGATTCCACCACTCGCTTTTCCATCCGGAGTACGGAGCGTTTCCTTGGGCGTGACCCACCACAAACCTGCCGCCACGAGGAGCACCACAATGCCTATGCGGCCCCAGTATTGCGGGACTGACAGCCCATCGGCGATCCAACGGCCGACCACGAGCTGACCGGCTGTGCCGCCGAGCATGCCCACGCACTGCGTGACGCCGATGGCGGTTGCCAGACGCCGCGCCGGTAGGCCGTGGGAGGCCAAATACACCGCCCCCGTGAACGCAAAGGCGGAGCCCGCACCCTGCAATAGCCGTCCGAGGTATCCAGCCCCTTCTTGCGGGGCTATGTATAAGAGGCACCCAATTCCTAAGATTGCCATCCCGATGGAGATCACATATTTAGCCCCCAAGCGGTCCAGCAAGACTCCTGCGACAAGACTCGCGGTCGAGTAGGTGTAGTAGTACGTTCCGAGGATATCGCTGACACCGAGCGTCGAGACTCCGAAAGTCTCGGCCAACTGCGGAATCATCACCGCCGGGGAGGAACGCACGGCGTACTCGAGAAAATAGAACGCCAAAGAAAACACCCAGGCGACGATGAACGCGTGAGACGCGTCACTTTGGGATCGCGGCAGATCAGTGGTTGCGTTCATTGCGAATCAGCGGAAGACGGCCGACTTCGCCACATCCACGATCTCGTTCGCTTGGCCATTGAGTACCGCCTTCAGCATCCATAGACTGAAGCCCTTCGCTTGCTCGATCTTGATCTCGGGTGGCATGACGAGTTCCTGCCGGTCAGTCAACACATCGATGACGGCTGGACCCTCATGTGCAAAGGCTGTTGAAATTGCTGATTTCAATTGGCCCGGATCCTCCACGCGCACGCCATGAATTCCCATCGATTCGGCCATGCTTGCAAAATCCGGATTGTCGAGCCGCGTGCCCGTTGGCAGAAATCCGCCCGCCTTCATCTCGATATCGACGAAGCCCAGGAGTCCGTTATTGAAGATGACAATTTTGATTGGCAGTTTCGACTGGCGCACCGTCAACAGATCGCCCAGGAGCATCCCGAAGCCGCCATCCCCCGACATCGAAATGACCTGCCGATCAGGCATCGCGAACTGCGCGCCGATCGCTTGCGGCATCGCATTGGCCATTGACCCGTGCAGGAATGAGCCCAGCAGCCGGCGCTTGCCGTTCATCTTCAGATATCGTGCAGCCCACACCGTCGGCTCACCCACGTCGCACGTGAAAATCGCATCCTCGTTGGCGAGATCGCTCACCACTTTCGCGACCAGTTGCGGGTGTATGGGTGTGTGTTTGGAAAATTCGTTCGCGAGATCGTCAAGACCCTTCCGGGCCTTGGCGTAGTGGCTGACTGCGCCCTTTAGGTGCGAATCGTCGGCCCTCGCTGGCGCTCGTTCGGTCAGTCGCGATAGGACTTCGCGCACGTCGCCGATCACGCCGAGATCGAGCCGGCAGCGCCGTCCGAGGTTTTCGCCGCGAATGTCGATCTGCGCTATGCGAGCCTTCGTTGGATAGAATTGCCGATATGGGAAATCGGTACCGAGCATGAGCAGCGTATCGCAACCCTCCATGGCGTGGTATCCGGAGGAAAACCCGATGAGCCCCGTCATCCCCACGTCGTAAGGGTTGTCCCATTCGATGTGCTCCTTGCCACGCATCGCATGTACGATGGGTGCCTTGAGTTTGGCTGCGAGTGCTACCACAGCATCGTGGGCACCCGCGCAGCCGGCGCCGCAGAGTAACGTCGTTCTTTCACCGCGCTTCAGAAAGTCGACCAAATCCGCGATGTCCGCCTCTGCCGCACACACGCGAGGCAATCGCGAAACCGGCTTCGGAGAGGGTGCCCGCGGTCCTGCCTCCTTCAAGGCGACATCACCGGAAATGACAATGACCGAGACGCCCTGCTTCGCGACCGCTTCGCGAATCGCCGTTTCGACGATTCGCGGTACCTGAACGGGATCGGAGATCAGCTCGACGTAGTGGCTGCATTCCTTGAAGAGGGATTGCGGATGGGTTTCCTGAAAATAACTGGAACCAATCTCGGTACTAGGAATATGTGCCGCAATGGCGACCACCGGCACGCGGTTGCGATGGCAATCAAACAGCCCATTGATCAGGTGCAAATTACCGGGGCCGCAGCTTCCGGCGCATACAGCGAGTTCACCCGTCAGTTGTGCCTGCGCGCCGGCGGCAAACGCGGCGACTTCTTCGTGCCTGACGGCGACCCACTGGATCTTCTCGCGCACGCGCAGAGACTCGGTGATGCCATTGAGCGAATCGCCCACCAGTCCAAAAATACGGCGCACGTTGGCAGCTTCGAGTGTCTCGACTATTCGGTCCGCAACATTGGCCATCTCATACCTCCTTTTGTGCGTCGCAGAGAAGTGGCGCCGCAGACACCTCGGATTCGCCGCTGGGCGGCGCAAACTATGCTGCCGCAATGCTTCGTAGACATCCATCCCCCATCTGGGGCTCCCGACGCGATGGGCTGGCGCCGGTCAGGAGCTGGCGACGTCGGGCATGATCTGTCCCATTTCCATCGCCTGGCTGGATGGCACCTCCTGAATGCCCAAGACGATCTCCTCATCGGGTGCGCCGGTTGCGCCTTGGGAAGCATGTTGGTGGACACCTTTTTTGAAGTACTGTCACAGCTGAAGGTGCGGTCATGATGCGCCCCTCGTGAAGAGATCTTTATCCCTCAGTTGGGGGAGCGAACTCGGTCCGGCTCCACTTGGTGAGTCTGCAGTCTGAGATGTAGGTTGCTCCCCCTTACGGGGGGAGACAGGCGCATCGGCGAATGCATTATGATGATGACACCGCGCGTCGCGGCAAGCGCCCCTGTTAGGCGGTACAGCACAGTGACTTCTTCCCTGTTACCTGTCTCGATCCTTGGTTTCGTCATTGTCAGCTACATAGCACTACGACCATTCCCCTCGCGGGTTCGCTATTTGTTCGACTCCGTGTGTTTTGTCGGAGCGACCTTCTTACTTTTTCGGCATCAAACTCTTCCCTTGCCGGGCAACGGTGAGGCAGCAAATGCCACCTCGTTATGGCTGCGTGCGGTAGCCGGTATATGGTGGCTGCTCGGCGCGCGGCTGCTCGTTGCTCTCATGTCTTTAACGCTCAACCACAACCGCAGATGGCGCGAGGCTCGGCTCTTTCCTGACCTCACCGCTGCCGCGATTTACGCCGCTGCTGTATTGGTTGTCTTGATTTCCGTGCTGGCGCTGCCCATTGGTGGTCTACTCGCGACCTCCGGTGTCCTAGCGATCGTGTTGGGTCTCGCGCTGCAGAACACGCTGGCGGACGTGTTTGCCGGAATCGCATTCGGTATCGAGGCGCCCTTCAATGTGGGCGATCGTATTTCGCTCGGCGATAAAATTGAGGGCACGGTGGTGCAGATGAACTGGCGTTCGATTCGCATTCTCACCGACGGCGATGATGTCGCGATTGTCCCCAACAGCGTGGTCGCGAAATCCGACATCGTGAACCGCAGTTCTCCCACTCGCGTTCGTTCGGCATTCATAGAGCTCTCCTGTCCAGCCAGCTCCGATCCCGAGCGAGTCATCGATACGCTTCAGCACGCCACTTTGCTATGCCCCCCCATTCTTCCTGTGCCACACCCTAGCGCGGTGCTGACAGGCCTAGGGTCGACGGAAAACCAATATCGGGTGATTTTTTCGGTCTCTGATACCGAACACCTGTCAACGACCAAAGATCTACTGCTCCGGCATGCAAGGCGACAACTTTACTATTCCGGTCTCTACTTTTTGCCCGCTACGCAAGATAATCGAACTCCCGATGAAGATACCGGTCAGCCATTTCACGGGGTGCTGCCGCTTCTACAAGACGTCACCCTTTTCGAAGCGTTGGAGCCGGAGCAACTGGCTGAATTGGCCACCCACTTGACCCCTAGATCGCTCGAACCCGGAGAGGTGCTGTTCGCGCAAGGGGGAACTGGAGCGACGCTCTTCATCGTCGTCTCCGGAATTCTTCAGATCAGCCAACATACGGAGCTTTCCGGGGAGCAGACGGCTGGCCTTATCGGGGCCGGCGACTACATCGGTGAGGTCAGTCTGCTCACGGGCGCGCCTTACTCGGCGACCGCCACGGCTCGCACGCATTGCAAGCTCTATGGACTCGACTGCCATGTCCTAAAGCCCCTGCTCACCGCAAATTCCGACTTGTATGCCGAATTTGATCGGTCTGCGCGCCGCGGCCTCGCGATTCTCAATCGAGTCGTGGCTGTTCGCGCTACCGATGACAGTGCCGGCCAATCACTACTCCATCGCATTCGGGCATTTTTCGACAATCCACCCTAGCGCACCGTCCCTTGCCAAAGTCACTCTTCCCCCAAAGGGGGGACTGCTGGCGATGAATAAACCGGTGACACTGCCCTCTATGAATATCGCGATAAGTTCTGCGGAACGAGGGGGCGCGTTCTACCGCTTTCCGCCGGCGGCCCGGCTTTGGCGTTCGGCGGCGCCGATGCTGGGTCTACTCGGTGGCTGCGACGGCGCGCCCTCGCGCAATATTTTAGGCTCGTATTT
Organism: uncultured Gammaproteobacteria bacterium; assembly: GCA_963755965.1. Lineage (GTDB taxonomy): Bacteria > Pseudomonadota > Gammaproteobacteria > Steroidobacterales > Steroidobacteraceae > Bog-1198. The sequence goes on along the minus strand of CAVWLU010000017.1, from coordinate 388,784 downwards.
TCCGTCTTGGATGGTTTGCGCGCTGGTGGGTATTGCGTTGGCACTCGCAGCCCGCGCAATTTTCAAGGCCTTGGGAATACTCGAGGAACTACCCGTCCCCTTCGTCGTCATGCTGGCGATTGCCTGTGCTAGCACCTTTGCGATGTGGTTGATCTGGCTGGCTTGAAGCATATCTATGAGTGAAAGAAAGTCGCTTCGAGGAAAAGTGATTGCAACAATGGCGATCGGACTCGCCATCGTTCTGGGCGTTCTCGTCGTCTTCGCAATCGATCGGCGGCCTCGCACGCACGATGCCCGCATCTTTGCCTACAGCGCGGCCATGGCCTCGGAGATCAGTGGACGTATTGTCCAGATCCTCGTGACGAATGATCAAGATGTTGCGAAGGGCGCGCCGCTCCTCATCATTGACCCAGTTCCATATGAATTGCAACTGCGCCAAGCGCGCGCTCAGGTGGCCGCTCTCAAGGCACAGATCGCTTTGACGGGACGTCAAGTTACCTCCCAGGGTTCTGGAGTCCAAGCAGCGGAAAGCCAAGTACAGAAGGCGCGCGACCAACTGAGGTACGCCGAGGACACGCGCAAGCGCCTTGAGCCGTTGGTGAAACCCGGCTTCGTAACTCAACAGCAGTTGGATGAGGCCAAGACGAACGAAGCTGCTGCCCAAGCAGGCCTCCAAGCGCTCACCCGAAGCGCCACCCAGGCCCGCCAAGCGGTGGGCGATACGTTGAGCCTCGAAGCTCAATTGGAAGGCGCGGAAGCGGCGGAGGCCAATGCCGAGCGCAACCACGATTTGACGACCCTTCGTGCCCCGTTTGCCGGAAAGGTAGTCGGATTGCAAATTGCAGAAGGCACCTTTGCCGTCGCCGGCCATCCGCTCTTCAGTCTCATCAAATCCGATGCGTGGTATGCCATCGCCGACTTTCGAGAAACCGAATTGCCGCGAATCGCCGTCGGCGATCGAGCGACGGTGTGGACTATGTCCGAGAGCAACAGTGCCTTTGCAGGCCGGGTTGAAAGCTTGGGCGCGGGGGTGCAATCGACCGATCAAGGCGGACCCGGTCTTCCCGTCGTCGGCCGCGACCTCAACTGGGTGGTGGTCGCGCAGCGGTTTCCTGTGTGGGTACGGCTCGATAACCCGCCCCCCTTTGCCATGCACGTGGGACTGACGGCATCCGTCAAGGTGCATCATGACGGCGCTCGCTGAGTCCCAACGATCCCGCCACCCGCTCATTGAACTGCTGGCCGTCGAACTGGCGCCGCGAGAGGGCCGATGGGCGGCGGTCGCGCGCATCGCGACGGGATGTGCCATCACCGTGGCCATCGCGATGGTCTTTCGGATCCCCGAGCCAACCTACATGGCTTATATCGTTTTTCTGATCAGCAAAGATGAGAAGAACGCGACCGTGACGTCGGGACTCGGCGCCTTGATCGCCGCCACCCTCGCGATTCTCCTCACCCTGGGCCTGGAGCTCATCGACACTGCCGAACCGGCACTGCGGTTGCCACTCATGGCGATGTCGACCTATGTGGCCATGTTTACCGCGCGCACGTTTGCCCTAGGTCCCATCTCCTACCTGGCTGGCTTTGTCATCGTGTTGCTGCAGACGCTGGTCGATGACGTACCCAGCCCAGAGTACCTGACACGTCTGACCTTGTGGGCATGGGTGGTGATATTCGCACCGATAGCCGTGACGGTCATCGTCAATTTGCTGTTCGGTCAGGGCGCTGTGACATTCATGGAGCGCACCGTCCGCAGGGTCCTGATGGAGTGGGAGACCTCGCTTGCGAATGGCGCCTATCGCAAATGCCTTCCTGACTGGCGGGCTCGGCTCCTACCGTTACTCGAGACCGCGCAACACAGCACCAAAGAGGGGGCGCGAACCGGCCGAATCACGGTGCCTGTGATCCGTGCACTTCTCGATGCGCTGGTGATCTTCGAAGCCCTTCCCGACGATCTGCCGGACGATCTTCAAGAAGAGCTGGCGAGCCGGTTGCGTGCCTGCAGACAGGCCATCGAGTCGGACGACGAAGCGAAGGATGAGTCCCTCGCGCCGCTCTCGCAATTCGTCGGTGCGAGCTACGAACAATCGCCGGCGGAGTTTGCCGTGCGCAGCGCGCTGTCCGGCCTCTTGGATACGATTAGCCGCCCCTTCGCCTCCCCTGACAAACCTGAAGCACATCACGCGCCGCGACGACTCTTCGTCGCCGACGCGTTCAGTAATCCGGCGAACTGGCAATTTGCTCTGAAGACCACCATGGCCGTCATGATTTCGTACGCCATCTATACGCTTCTCGACTGGCCCGGGATGCGCACGGCCGTCGTCACGTGCTTTTTTGTCGCGCTCGCAAGCCTCGGCGAGACCGTGCACAAGTTGCTACTCAGGCTCTCCGGCGCCGTCATTGGCGGACTTGTCGCCGGCCTGTGCATCGTCTTTGTCCTCCCGCACCTCACGGATATCGGCCAGCTATGTCTGTTGATTTTCGCTGTCTCGCTGGGCGCAGCCTGGGTGGCGACGAGCAGTGAACTGCTCTCCTACGCCGGTCTGCAGATCGCATTCGCCTTCTTCTTGGGCGTGCTGCAAGATTATGCGCCCGCCACGGATCTCACCGTTCTTCGCGACCGAATCGCCGGGATTCTGCTCGGGAATATCGTCATCACGATCGTATTCAGTTCATTTTGGCCTCAATCCGCCAGGTCCGGCGTTCGTGCGGCGCTTGTAGAGTCACTGCGCGCGATTGGGGAAGTGATCCGTCGGCCGCGCAATGCCGAGGAGGCCCGTACGCGAACCGCTCAGGCGCTCGTGCGGGCCGATCACTTGCGCACGTTGACCCTCTTCGAGCTGCGAATGTTGCCGAGCCATGCGCGAGAGAGCCTCAGTGTTCCCACCCTCGCGACTATCGAACGGCTCGCGGGAGCAGCGTTTGTCGTGTCGACGGAAGCGATTTCACGCTATGCCGAACTCGGATCTACTGCCCGGTTGGCCGAATGGGCTGAGTCCGCCGCAGACAACGTCTCGAGGAATCAGCCGCTCCCTCCGAGTCCGGTGCCTACTGCTTCCTTGCCGGCAACTGGGATAGAACCCGACGCACGCTTGAGCCGGCACGCCATCGAACAACTCGAGTTGGAGGTTCAGCATGTCGCTTCGGCAGTGCGCTGAACGCAGGGTGGTCGGCTTGGCTTTTATTGCTAGCGCGTTCAGCGCTCATCTAGCGGTCGCACAGGCACCTCCAGGCCCCGAGCAACCCTGGGCGATTCCGGAATCGGCCATCCGCCGCGCCGCAGCCCTGGGTGATACCAGTTTTTCGGTTCCGCATAAGCAGTATGATTTGGCGGCGCTGATTGACCTAGCAGAACGAGAAAATCCAAAAACGCGAGAGGCTTGGGAAGTCGCGCGTGAAGCGGCCGCAGGGATCGGCCTCGCAGAAAGCGCGTACCTTCCGCAGCTTTCCTTGCAAGCGATCGGCGGTTTTCAGCACACGCCGTTGCCGATGCCTAAAAACCTGGTGCCGGCGGGCTATTTCGTCTCCGATACGCGGGAAGTCATTCCCGCGCTGGCGCTAAAATGGTTGCTTTTCGATTTCGGCCGCCGCGATGCCCAATTGCAAACCGCTCGAGCGGACTCTTTTGTCGCCAACGTGGCCTTTACCGGTACCCATCAGAAACTCATCTTCGATGTGTCGCAGGCGTATTTTGACTTGGGCGCTGCGAGGGGGAAGCTCCATGCCGCGCAGAAGGCCTTGAGTACCACTATTACCACTCAGGATGCCGCCGTTGCCAAACAGAACAACGGCCTCGCGACGGTGGTCGCGGTGGCGCAGGCGCAGCGACAAACGGCTCAAGCACGCTATACGCTGGCAGCGGCCGAAGGCGCGGAAAGAACCGCGCGCGCAAATCTCATCGCGTCGCTCGGCGTGCCTGCTGCTACGGACATCGATGTGGTAGATAGCGCAGAGTTGCCCCTGCCACCCGCTCCGGCCGACAGCGTGTCCAAGGCGGTCGATCAAGCTCTGGCTCACCGGCCGGATGTCATTGCGGCGCTCGGCAAAGTGGATGCGGCCGAGGCGGCTCTCAAAGGCGAGCGGCGATCCTACTATCCCGTGATTGAACTCTCGGGACAGGCATTTCAGAATATTGGTTCGTTGAACTCCGACGGCGGCCCTTATTCAAATATTAATCGGCCCGGACAAAGCATTCTCCTGTCCTTTAGTGTCCCCCTCTTTGACGGTGGTACGCGGCGTAATCGCATCTCCATGGCCGATGCCAAAGCGCGGGAGGCACAAGAACAACTGGCGGCCGCACGCGACTCTGCGTCTCAACAAGTTGTGCGCGCCTACAATGGATTGTTGACGAGCCTGGCCGAGTATGACGCCGCCACGGCCTTGAGTCAGGCCGCGCACACGGCCTACGAGGCGGCGCTACGTTCGTATCGCCAAGGGGTCGGAACCTATACGGATCTTGCCACCGAAGAGAACGCCGTCGTCCAAGGCGACACGCAGGTTGAAGATGCCCGTGCGAATGCACACACGGCTGCGGCCGCGCTGGCGCTTTCCATGGGAGCGATTGACATCGCGGGAGTTGGACCCTGACGGGTGGCCGCACCTACGGCTCTTGTCGGTCTTCAATCTCTAGAAGGCTCCTATAATCGCGCTCGAGCGCACCCGCCATGAGCTGAAATGGCGGCGGACCTGAAATGGCCTTTCGCGCATACCATAAACCGCCGAAAGCGAGTACGCCCCAGCCGCAACAAACCGCCCATGCCACCTCGGTCCGATGCACGCCGTCCCATGCCGAGACAATCACGGCGACCGACAGGAAGCATGCAAAGATGAGGCCTGCGGCCGCAGAGATGCTCGCGCCCACAGAAGCCTTGACGATTTCGTCGCGAAACTTGTGTAGATCATCTCTGGCGAGCGGACCGTAATGCGGTGCGCGCTCGCGCAGAAACTGAAGAATTGACCTGACTTCATGAACTCGGCGAAACATGTTTAACCCCGCGTTGGTGAAACTAGTGGTTTTTCCGGATCGATTTTTGGCACGGTGCATCGATACCGCTCGCTGGACTCGTAAATACGGCTGCGATGGCGTCGGCGAGCGCCACGATCTCTCCTTGATACCCCTCGACTATTCCTGCGTAGCCGGTAGGGATCTTTTCGTCGGCATGGAAGGTACAGGTTGTCACCCGCGCGCCGTCGGATCCCTGACCGGTGGCGGATACGGTTGCAGTCCAAGACGCCTCGATCAGCGCGTGTCGCCCGAATTCCGCCTCGAGATGTTGCACGTCGACGTCAAGCGTTAGCTTGGTAAAAGCGGGGCGCAATTCGGGTCTGCGGCTGAAGCGGCGCTGCAGTTCGAGGCGAAGCGCATCTTTGATCTCATCGTTCACCGGCGACGCCCACCGCTCATTCTCGAGCAGCGTCAGTTCGCTCGGCCCGGTACGAACCATCAGTTCGGCGCGGTTGAGTTGCGGCGGAGTATGGACGACGCGCACATCGATGGTGAGAGTCATCTCCGACGCCGGCAACGTACTGTCCGGCGGCGGAGTCAGCGTGTAATAGTGCACCGGCGCCGACGTACAGCCGACCCCGACGCTCACGAGCCACGCGAGAGCGAACCATTGGTAGCAGGCGTTCATGGGCTGGCGTCCGAGGACAACGCCGCAGGTCTCTGCGGCATCTTTTGCGCTCGCCTCCCGCGCAGGAGCGCGTCGGGGTGACGATCGATATAGTCGGCCAGTTCACGCACGGCCCGCAGAGTGCTTCGGCTCTCCGATAAGGTCTCCGCGAGACCGCGTTGCAAGGGCGATTCCACGTCCAAAGTCCGGTCGGCAGAATCGAGCGTGCCATGCAGTGCCGACAACGTATCCACTGCATTCGGTAGCACCCGGGTGTGGATATCGCTCAAGGTTTCATGTAGGTCTGTCAAATCCGTATGCAGATCCGCCGCGATCTGCTCGAGCGGTAGGTCATTCACCTTTTTCACCAGCCGGCCGACACTTGCTTCCAGTTCTTGAAAGGTCCCATTCACCGTAGGAAGTTCGAGCGGCCGAATCGACACGTCAAAAGCGGCTCGAGGGCTCGCGGGCAGGAAATCAAGCGCAATATAGAGCTTCCCGGTCAGGAGGCTCCCCGACCGCGGTTGTGCGCGAAGACCTCGGTTGACCAAGGTTCCCACGAACGCTGCGAGCGTCTCCTCGCTCTCCGTCTTGCCCTGCGCCGCGAGCGCCTCATATGCTTGACCCATACGGCGGGGATAGAGTTTGGCGGTCACTATGACCGGAAATGATTTATCGTGACCGTCGTAGCCTAAGTCCACGGCGACGACAGACCCAATGTCTACCCCGACAAATTCGACCGGCGCGCCTACCTCGAGGCCACGCAGCGCTTGTGCAAACCGCATCCGGACGAAGTGCGGGTCTCCGTCGGGCGGAGCCATCGCCTCGGATTCATTTTTGAACAGGGTGAATTGACCCGGTATGCCGTCAATCGCCGGGACGGCTTCAGTCGGCCCGTCGTCGAAGGCCAGGCCTCCCGCCAGCACCGCTGCCAACGATTCGGTTTGCACGTTCAATCCATCGGCGCCGAGTTTGACGTCGATCCCGCTCGCATTCCAGAAGCGTGTCGCGGGCTTCACCAATCCATCGTAGGGCGCATCAACAAATAAGGTCACTCGCGTGCTGCCGTCGGGCAGCAGATTCTCATCGATCACGCGACCGACCTGGAATTGCCGAAAATACACCGGAGATCCTACGCTAAGTGAACCGCGGCGAGCGGCATGCAACTGAAGCTCGCGGCCGCGCGGACCGTGCGAAAGCGCCGGCGGATTCTCCAATCCGACAAACTGATGCTCGCGGTCCGCGGCGGTACCGGTCTTCATGCCGATATACACGCCCGATAGCAAGGTATCGAGTCCCGACACCGTCCCCACGCCGATGCGCGGCCGAACGATCCAGAATTGGGTGTCTGCGTTCAGCAAGCTCGCCGCATCTTTCGACAAATTGGCGCTCACCACGACTGTTTGGTGATCTTTGCTCAGCACGACGGCCGACACATGCCCCACCGTGACGTCGCGATACTTGATCAGTGTCTTGCCCACTTGGACACCCTCGCCGCTCAAGAAGCTGATCGTGATCCGCGGACCCTCGTTCTCCCAATTTCTGATAAGCAGTGAAATACCAATGACGGCGGCGACAATCGGCACCACCCAGACCAATCGCGGAATCCAACGCCGGTTTTGAACCACCGGCGTGGGAAGCTCTTCTTCGGGAGGGCTGGTCGCTGGACTCATGCTCGCCGATCCCAGATTAGGCGAGGGTCGAAACTCAACGCCGACAACATGGTCACGACCACGACGGCGCAAAAGAAGGCGATGCCGGCGCGCGGTTCGGCGGCGCCCAGCACTTGAAACTGCATCAGTGCCGAGGTCAAAGCGACAACGATGACATCGAGCATCGACCAATAGCCGATGAATTCCACGATCCGGTACAGTACGGTCCGCTGATGTTGCTCCCATCGGCTGTTCTTGCGTACCGTGAAGAGCAGCAAGCCAATTGCGATGAACTTCGTGAATGGCACCGCAATGCTGGCAATGAATATCAACAGGGCGATATCCCAGTCGCCTGAGCGCCAGAACTCGAGAATGCCGCCGAGAATGGTGCTGTCCTCGTCGCCCAGCAATCCGCTGGTGTGCATGACGGGCAACAAGTTCGCGGGAATATAAAAGACGATGCCTGCAATCAGCCACGCAAGCGTCATCTCGGTACTGAAGGGCGTGCGATGCTCGATTCGGCTTTGGCAGCGCGGACAGCGCCGATCTTCCTCAAGAGATGCGCGGGACACTGCAAGACCGCAGGTTCGGCAACGAACCAAGCCGAGTTCGAATGATTGCCTCAACGGCGTCATCTCTTGACCGCGGGGGCAATCGCCCACCAAGACGCGGGGTCACAGCGCCCGAGAAGTGCCAGCACGGTCGTTAAAGCTGCGATCGCCCACATGCCGGCCCCCGCCGCAATGGGGACCCAATTCGCGAGCTTCACGATTGCGACCAATGCGCCGAGCAAGAAGACCTCTGTCATGCTCCAGGGACGCATCCGGTGGAGCATCCTCATGATCGGTCCAAAGCCGGGCGGCCGATGCCCGGTGCGCGCGAACATCAGCACCCAGAAGAGGAGCGCTATCTGCAGCGCCGGGATGAGAAAGGTCGTGAACGCCAGCCCCAACGCAGCGACTGAAATCCAGCCCTGCTGCAACGAGCGCACGGCAAACCAGATATTGGCCTTGGTCTCAATCCCGGCGATGTCGATGCTCAAGATCGGCGTGAGATTGGCGATGGCGAATAAGACCGCCGCGGCGCAAACGAGCGCCAGCCCACTCTCCACGTCCGCGCCAAAATAGCGGGCCAGAACCGCATCGCAGCGTCGGCAGAGAGCCACATCGCCCCGGCGCAAGGGTATCGCGCGATACACGGTGTCGCAATCGCGACAAATGAGTATCGTGTTCACCGCCGCAACACCGATTGAGCTCCTCGCTAAAGATTCTCGCCGATCATTTCGAAAATATCACCCGCCTGTCCATGCATGACGGCCTTGATTGAATACATGGCCATCCCATAAACGTTTTCGGGCGCCGTGTGCGGCGGCATCACCAGTTCCATCGGCTCGACCTTGACATTGAGCAACGCTGGGCCGGGCTGCCCGAGCCACTCGGCCACCGCGCCTTCGAGTTCGTCTGCCTTGCTGACGGTCCTGCCCCAAAGGCCCATGGCTTCCGCGACTTTGCCGAAATCCGGATTGAGAAGATCCGTATAGACTGGTATCAAACCTTCGCCCTTCTGCTCGAGCTCGACAAATCCCAACTTGCCGTTGTCGTAGACCGCTATCTTGATCGGCAACTTCTCTTGAATCGTGGTGATCACATCGCCGAGCAACATGCTGAAGCCGCCGTCGCCGGCCAAGGCGATGACCTGGCGACCCGGCTGGGCCCTCTGCAATCCGATGGCATTGCCGATGGAGGTCGCCATAGTGCCATGCAGGAGACTGCCGAACATGCGCCGTTTACCGTTCGCCTCCACCAACCGCAACATCCACACGAGCGGCGTCCCGTCATCTGCGGTAAACAGGGCATCTTGGTTGGCGAGTCGATTGATGATCGACGTCAAATATTGGCCGGGGATTTTGCCGCGATGGCCCGGCGTGGCTCTCTCCGCCTGCGCCTTGAGCGCCTTCTTGTGCCGTTCCACATAGGTGTTGAGGAATGTGGCATCTTGACGCTGTTTAATGCGCGGCAGCAGCGCCTGAAGCGTGTCCTTGATATTTCCCACGACGCCGAGATCGACCGGATGGCGACGGCCAACGTGAGTCGAATCGATATCGACTTGGATGATCTTCGCATGATCCGGATAGAATTGGCGCCACGCGAAATCGGTACCGAGAAGCAGCAAGGTGTCGCAGTTTAGTATGGCGTGATATCCGGACTCCGTCCCGATCACGCCCGTCATACCCACATTATTCGGATTGTCGTATTCGATCTGGTCCTTGCCGCGCGAGGTATGCGCCACCGGCGCTTTGAGGCGCTGCGCGAGCTCGACCACCTCGTCGTGGGCGTTCACGCAACCGGAGCCCGCGTAGATCGTGATGTTCGTGCCTTCCGCCAGCATGCCGGCGATCCGATCCAAATCTTCATCGCTCGGGCGTATGACGGGCTTGTTGACATGGACGCGAAACGGCGGTTCGCTGACCGCATCCGAATCCGCAATGTCGACGGGGAGAATGAGCACTGCCACCCCCCGCTTGGAGATCGCCGCTTGACACGCCATGACGGTCTTTCGCAGCGCCTGCTCCGGCGTCAAGATCATTTCGCAAAATACACTGCAGCCCCGATAGACCTCTTCGAAATTCACTTCTTGAATGAAATTGAATCCAAGCTCGCGCCGCACCACTTGGCTCGCGATCAATATGACCGGCGCGCGATTGCGGTTTGCTTCATACAACCCGTTGATGAAATGCAAGCTGCCCGGTCCGCAACTGCCGGCCATAGCCGTCAGGCGGTCCATCAAAAGCGCTTCGGCCTGTGCCGCATAGGCACCCGCCTCCTCATGGCGCATGTGACAGAACTTAATTTCACTGTGACTCAGACTGGTGGCGAACGTGTTCAGCGTATCCCCCACGATGCCGTAGCAATTCTTGACACCGGCCGATTGCAAGGTCTCGACAATGATTTGCGCTACTTTCTTACTCATTGTGATCTCCGACACGCTGGGAAAAGGGGAAATTGGACGGCCCGCACCCCCTAAGATTGACGCGGGGTGTGGGGCAGTCCTATCCCCCCAATGGGTGAAAGAGCCTGCAATAGTGATCGGCGATAAGTGCTCCGAACAGAGCCATCAGGTACGTGATGGAGAAACGAAAGGTTCGCATGGGCAGGTCGGGCCGCACGCCTCGCTTAAGAGCCAAGGCCAGGGAAAGAAAACGCGCATCGAGCACGAACGCGACCGCCAGATAGACCATTCCACTCATGCCAATGACTACCGGGATCAACGTACATAGAATGAGCAAGACCGTGTAGAGCAGGATCCGCCGGCGCGTGTATGCAATGCCGTGGGTCACCGGCAGCATCGGAATGCCCGCCTTCGCGTACTCGTCGCGCCGCGCAATCGCGAGCGACCAGAAATGCGGCGGTGTCCACATAAAAATGATCATGAACAACGCCAGAGCCTCTGCATCGATGGAGTGAGTCACGGCCACCCACCCGAGCAGCGGAGGCGCTGCGCCCGCCGCGCCGCCAATCACGATGTTTTGGGGCGTCGCGCGTTTGAGCCAGACGGTATAGATGACCGCATAGCCGATGACTGAGCCGAACGTCAGCAGCGCGCAAAGACCCCCGGCCGAGACCCATAGCACCATCATGGAGCCAACACATAGGACACCCGCGAAGGCTAGCGCCTGACTCGTCTGCAGGCTTCCAGTCGCCAAAGGTCTGCGCCGCGTGCGCGCCATCTGCCTATCGATGCGCCGGTCGAGGATATGATTCAGTGTCGCCGCGGCGCCTGAGGCCATGGCGATGCCAATCGTGCCGAACACGAGCGCCGGCAGCGGTACCATCCCGGGTGAGGCCAATACCATCCCGACGATCGCCGTGAATACGATCAACAGGGTTACTTTGGGTTTCGTGAGCGAAAGATATTCGCGCCATCGTGGCTGGGACAGTGCCGTTATCAGCGAATCATGGGGGGCGATCGCCATGGGCAGCGCGTGATTGCTCGCTACCGTTGCATCTGAATCAGCCGATCCATGGGCATCATGTTGTGATTCAAATGAGCCATGATGATCATCGATCCGAATACAAGGAGACCCACGACAAAAATCCCAAATGCGAGTGCGAGAATGTTGTTGGTCTGGTCCGGCGCGCTCGAGATGTGCAGAAAGAACACCAAGTGAACCCCCATCTGAGCAATCGCGAGGACTCCCAACAGGATGGGGACGCCGTGCGGGTAAATCACATCGGTTGACGATGCCCAAAAAGAGGCCAGTGTCAAAGCGACCGCATAACTTAAGCCAATGAGGTAGCTTCCGCGCGTACCGTGCGTGTAAACATTGGCTCCGGGAGACCTACCCTGGGCTTCGATATCCGTACTCATAGGTGGGCTCCCAGATACACGATGGTAAATACGCCGATCCAAACGATGTCGAGCGCATGCCAAAACAAGCCAAAGCAGAAGAAGCGGCGGCTGACCATCGGTTGAAATCCGAGCGTTGCCACCTGCAATAGCATGACGATCAGCCAGCAGAGGCCAAGGGTCACATGCAGTCCGTGGGTGCCTACCAAGGTGAAGAAGGCCGAGAGAAAGGCACTGCGGGACGGTCCCGCGCCGAGCGTAAGCATGTGGCTGAACTCGCTCACTTCGAGACTCAGAAACGTTACGCCTAAAATAAAGGTGATCGCCATCCAAAAATAAGTTGAGCTTCTGTCTCCGCTTTGCACCGCGAGCGAGCCGAAACCGCAGGTGACGCTCGAGGCCAAGAGGCATGCGGTCTCAATCAGCACATGCCTCTTATCGAACAGGTCGGCCGCCGTTGGCCCGCCGGCGTTTTCGCCCGAAAGTACCGCGTACGCGGCAAAAAGCGCGGCGAATATTATGATGTCGGATAGCAAGAACAACCAAAAACCGTAGCCCGCGACCACGCGCGTTGGCGCGGGGCCCCGAAGCGAGAGCGGCACCGCGTCACCGGTCGCAAGCGCTTGCTCCGCAGCGCTCATGCCACCCCCTCCTTGAGCCCATGGAGCTGCTCAAAAGCGGCGACCCTCTCCGCGGGCACCTCGATTTCGCCATCCGTGCGCCACGCCTGTATGAGACAAACCACAATCGCCCCGAGAATTCCTAATCCTGCGCCCCACCAGATGCGCCAGATGAGTGAGAACCCCAGTAATACCGCAAAAAAAGCGAGAAAGAAGCCCGTCGGATTATTTCTGGGGACATGAATCGTTTCATAGGTCCGCTCGACGTTGCGATCCTGCACCGTCCCGCGCTGTTGCTTCATGGCCCAGAACGCGTCAGTGCGGTCCACTTGCGGCAGACGCGCGAAGTTCCACACCGGCGGCGGGGACGGAATCGACCACTCGAGCGTACGAGCGTTCCAGGGATCCCCCGTGACATCGCGATTCCGTTCGCGCTGCCGAATGCTCACGGCGAGCTGCACGCCAGTTAGCGCTATACCCAAGAGGATCAGCAAAGCGCCCGCGAGGGCGACGAGCATGAGCGGCTGCCAATGCGTGTTCGAATAATGCTGCATGCGCCGCGTCGCACCCATGAGGCCCAGCACGTAGAGCGGCATGAAGGCGAGGTAGAAACCGAAGAACCAGCACCAGAACACCGATTTACCGAGCCGCTCATTCAGCGTGAAACCAAAGGCCTTGGGAAACCAATAACTGATCCCCGCCATGACACCGAATACAACGCCGCCAATCACCACATTATGAAAGTGCGCGATCAGAAATAAACTGTTGTGTAGAACAAAGTCGGCCGGCGGTATCGCCATGAGAACCCCCGTCATACCGCCGATGACGAAGGTCACCATGAACCCGATCGCCCAATAGACGGGCACCGTGAAACGGATGCGGCCACCGTAGAGAGTAAACAGCCAATTGAAAATCTTTACGCCCGTCGGCACCGCGATGAGCATCGTCATGACGCCGAAAAAGGCGTTCACGTCTGCACCGGCACCCATGGTGAAAAAATGATGCAGCCACACCAAGAAGGACAGCACGCAGATCGCCATCGTTGCCATTACCATCGAGCGGCGGCCGAACAACGGCTTGCCCGAAAAAGTCGCGACCACCTCCGAGAACACCCCGAATGCCGGCAGTATCAAGATGTACACCTCCGGATGTCCCCAGCTCCAGATAAGGTTGACGTACATCATCGGATTGCCGCCGAAATCGTTGGTAAAGAAATGAAACCCGCAATAACGATCGAGCAGCAGCATCGCAAACGTCGCGGTCAAGATCGGAAAAGCCGCGACGATCAGGAGATTCGAGGCGAGCGCGGTCCAACAAAAGATCGGCATTTGGCGATAACCCATACCCGGCGCCCGCAACTTCAAGATGGTGGTCGTGAGATTGATGCCTGATAACAACGTTCCCAAACCCGAGATTTGCAAGGACCACAGGTAATAGTCGACGCCGACTCCCGGGGAGTACGCGACTTCACTCAACGGCGGATAGGCGAGCCAGCCGGTGCGGGCAAACTCGCCGACCACGAGCGATACGTTGACCAAAAGCACTCCCGCTGCGGAGAGCCAGAAGCCGACAGAGTTGAGCACCGGAAAGGCCACATCGCGCACACCAAGCTGTAGCGGCAAGACGAAGTTCATGAGCCCGATGACGAACGGCATGGCCACGAAAAAGATCATGATGGTGCCGTGCGCCGAGAAGATCTGATCGTAATGTTCGGGCGGCAGATATCCCTGTGCGTGACCGGCGGCAAGGGCAAGTTGACTGCGCATCAACATGGCGTCCGAGAAACCCCGCACCAGCATGAGGAGCGCCAAGCCGATATACATCACGCCGATACGCTTGTGATCGACGCTGGTGATCCATTCGCGCCACAAGTAAGGCCACCAGCCTTTGACCGTCACCAGCGCCAACACGCAAAAAATGACGAAACCGACTGTGCCGGATGCGATCATGACGACCGGCTGGTCGAAAGGAATTGCCGCCCAGCTGAGCCTGCCCAGCATATTACTGCCCTCGTTGCGGCGAAGCCGCCGCCATGTGACCCGATGAAACGCTATCGAAAAGACCCTCGGTCACCTGCGCGTAGGTCTGCGCCCCGTCGGCCTTGGCAGGCTTGACCAGTTCCTCGAATGTCCTCGCGTCAAGGACGCCGCCCTGGGTCTTCGTAGCGCTCACCCAGTCCTTGAAAGCCTCGGGTTCAGTCGACACAAGATCGAAGCGCATGTCGGAGAAGCCATCGCCGCTGAACTGTGCCGAGAGACCCTCGAAAGTACCGGGTTGGTCGGCCAGCAAATTGAGCCGAGTGACCATGTTCGGCATCGTATAGATCTGACTGCCCAATTGAGGCACGAAAAAGCTGTTCATGACCGTCGTCGAGGTCAGGCGAAATCGCAGCGGCACTCCCGCTGGGACAACCAAGCGGTTCAGGCTCGCGATACCCTCGTGCGGATAGATAAAAAGCCAGCGCCAGTCCAGTGAGATGACTTCGATATCGAGCGGTGCCGTAGATCCTTCTAGCGGCGCCGGGGGATCGAGGTCATGTGACCCTGTCCATGCGATGCCGCCAAGAAATAGAATAATGAGGGCTGGAATGGACCAGATAATCATTTCGATTCGACCGGAATATTCCCAATCCGGCCGGTAACGCGCTTGGCTGTTTCTGGCCCGAAACCACCATGCGAATACCAGCGTGAGCACGATCACCGGAATGATGACGGCCAACATGATCGCGGTCGAATCGTAGAGAATGACGCGCTCCGCCTTGCCCACGGGACCCTGCGGATCGAGCACACCCTCGTGACATGACGCCAATAACATCGCGGTACCGGTCACCGCAATTGCCCGCAGCCACATTCCCGATGCGCTTGGTGTTCTAGTGACCTCCGAGGACATCCGATCGGTGCTGGCGGCGTGCATCACGAACTCCATCGGTATCCACTGGCGCGGTTGGACATGCGAAGGAATTTTGTGGAAATTCGAAGCCCTTCCCAATCCCCCCAATGGGGGGCACTGCCAAGTTCGACTGACTTCGGCTTGGGGTCAATTTACCTAAGTGGTTGAGGATTGCGGCCCGGTTGGAGTGGCCAGGGATGAATTAGCGGTGATCCTCGTCAAGAATGCGACAACAGGCGGTAAGACAAAACACCAGCTGCCGAGCGCTTTGAAGAATAACGCGCCAGCCGCCGCTCCCACAGCGAAACTTGCGACGGCGACACTCATCCGCCGTAACCGAGATCTGATGGCGTCGCGCGCCATCCCTGGCGTACCGCGAATCATATCCGCAATATCAATCATCATCTGAGTCGTCGTACCGGTCATGATGGTTGTCGGCGGAGCAGCACCTAAGTGAATACGATGCGCCGCGTTTTGAATTGCCATCGCCGAAACCAGCGTCATGCCCATCACGATCGCGGGCGCGCCGTCACCATTGGCGAATGGACCCAGCGCAATCGCAAGTACGGCAGCCACAAGCAGGAGAAGCAGCTTCAGAGTTAACATCGTTTCAAGGACCGGCCAGCGTGCCGGCAGGTTGAAACTAACCAGCCGCGTCACGATGATCACCATGCAGAACACCGGCAGCGCCAGCAGCTTGGCGACGATGCCTGAGGTTCCGAGTACCAGCGCGGCTCCGATGGTTACGAAATTGCCTGTGACGTGCGCGGTGAATAGGCCTTGCAAAGATAAGTATCCAACTGAATCGACGTAACCCCCATTGAAGCTCAGCAGCGTCGGGACTGTTGGTCTCATGTTTTTAACCCCCATAGCGTTCATGATCGAAATGGTATGCCAGGCCCTTGTTAGAACGTAAAGGTCCCCAGACAATTGCGAGCGCTCTCGCGGCCCAGCCCCCCGGATGGGGGACTCCCTGACACAGGGCATTGGCGCACACTGCAGGCGTGACTACGTTCGATAGCGGACTTGCTGCAACCACGATTGTCAAGGCATCGATGCTCGGGCAGAGTTCTCGCGACCTATTGGTTGTGACCGCTCAACTCATCGAGGCCGCGTGTCGTGCAAGGGATGGTGACAGCCACGCCACCAGAGCGCATATCGCCCGCGCCGTGGCGCTACTGGACGGACATTCGAGAGAGAGGATTACCCGGCAGACCAGCGACCGAGGCCCAAGAAAGATCCCGCGAGGCGGTTTTGCGGCGTGGCAGACTCGACGGCTCGCGGCGCATGTCGATGCCAACCTCGCCGGCAAGATCGTCATCAAAGACCTGGCAGCGTTACTGGACATCAGCGTCGGTCACTTCTGTCGTGCGTTCAAGCACACCTTCGGTATGCCTGCTCGCGTCTGGATCAGACGCAGGCGCATCGAGCTCGCTCAAGGTCTCATGCTCACGACGGCCGCCTCACTAAGTGAGATCGCGTTGAGCTGCGGCATGAGCGATCAGTCGCATTTCACGCGTTCGTTCCGGCGCATAGTCGGCGAGGCGCCCTCTTCCTGGCGGCAGACACGACATGGCGCCATCGAGGAACGGGTCACCGAACTTGCCTATCCTGGCAGCGTCACCGCGGGCCTAACCGCACGCGCTCACAGCGCGCTCCCAACCGGGGCGTAAGCGGCACGCTCGCGCACGCTGTGATAGAGAGCTTGCGTCTTTGCGTTGGGCGATATTCCCAGGAAGCGGGTCAGTAATTCACGGCAGCGCCTGTAGGCCAGTAGCGCCTCGCTGTGATCTCCGAGCTCCTGGTGGCAGAGCATCAAGCCCCGATACAAACCCTCGTTTAGCGAGTCGAGCTCTATACCGGATCGATACAAGTTCGCAGCATCCTCCCAACGGCGCGCATGTTCGCACTCGCGCGCCGCATCGCGGATGGCGCGTAGCAATCGATCCCGCAACTCCTGACGCGCCTTCACGACCCACGATTTTTCGGTCTCGTGCTGGAGGAAATGCCCTTGATAAAGGCGTCGGAGACGGCCGATCCTTTCGATACAGTTCGCCTCCGGATCGTGGGGACGCTGCAGCTCCTGCTCGAACTCCCACATGTCGACCCACAACTGATCCCGGTTCAGGCTGACTTTGCCGCCCTCCATGCGTACCGCCTCGCGTGCACCGAGCAGCTGCCGGAGCCTATAGAGTGCGCTTTCGAGTGCGTGGTAGGCGGCATCGCCCTCGGAATTCGGCCACAGCGCATCAACCAGCACGCCCGCGCTCACTTCGATTCCACCAAATGCGATCAGGGCCTGCAGCAGCTCCTGCGGTTTGCGTAATCGTGGAGGGACGATGATAGGGCTATTCCCCGTGGATAACCGAAAACGCCCCAATACATGGACCCTGAAATGTAGAGACTGGTCCGGTGTTACCGTCACCGCAAATTCTGGCTCGTTTACCTGAGGCATCGCTTCCCTCCTCGTCTATTCGGGTCACTGCAGTTGCTGCTGTGTAATAGGGTCACCCCAACCGGGAATTGTCGCGTCCTCAGATACTGCAGTACCTGACCTGCACTCTTGTATAGGGACAGACAGCCCTTGTAAGGTGTAGTGCAAAACGGTCTGTCGGGCATTTGACCGAGACCCCCATTAGAATCGACTCCATGAGGTATTTCCCCTGAATACCACTGCGCCAATAAGAATCCTATGTGTCGAGGACCACCCGGTTTTTCGGGAGGGTTTGGCTATCGTTATCGGATCTCAGCCGGATATGCGGCTCGTAGGTTATGCGGGCAATGGGGTGGAGGCGGTGGCTGAATTTCGCCGGTTTCAGCCGGATGTGACTCTGATGGACCTCCAACTTCCCGGCTTGAACGGCACCGACGTTCTTATCGCCATTCGAGGCGAGTTCCCTCGAGCCCGTATCGTCATGCTGACAACCTCCGACAGCGATGGTGAAATTCAGCGAGCCATGCGCTCCGGCGCCGCCGCTTACCTGTTGAAAAGCATGGCAAAAGATGACCTGCTGGCAGTGATCCGCTCGGTGCATGCCGGCCGGCGGCATGTGCCGGCGGAAGTCGCCGCTCGCTTGGCCGAGCATCTCGGCGAGGACGACCTGACGGCGCGCGAATTGGAAGTGCTCAGGCTCATTCGCGATGGGTATCGCAATAAGCAGATCGCGGACCAGTTGGCCATTGCCGAGACGACGGTCAACTTCCATATCAAAAATCTCGTCGCCAAACTACAGGCAAAGGATAGAACGCATGCGGTGACAATTGCGCTTCGCCGCGGCCTGCTCCAGATGTAGCGATAACAATACCTGTAGATAGCTATAGGACGGGCACTCTATCTCCTTACGTGGCAGGACTAGCGCGGTGCAAGTACTGTCGAGCCGTTCTCAAACCGGTGGGATCGTCCGTGTCCGAACATCTCGAGCGTAGATGAAACACCATCGAAATTTTTGCCGTACAGCGCTAACGGTCTGTGGCTGTCTGCTGGTGTTCCTCACTGGGACCGCCTCGGCGCTCGATCCTCACCGGATGATTTCCCAATATGCGCACACAGTCTGGAGGGTCCAGGACGGCTTCCCGCATGGGCCACACATGATCACTCAGACAAGCGACGGCTATATCTGGATTGCGGTCAACGGTCTGCTTCGGTTTGACGGAGTGACCATGACCCCAGTGCTGCCGCAGAAATCCTTCCCGACCGACGCGAGTATCAACTGGCTCTTGGGTAGCCGCGATGGAAGTCTGTGGATGGCCACCTATCAGGGCTTGTACCGCCTCAAAGACGGTGAGGCATTCAGTTTGCCGATCAAGAGAGGCGGCGTGGAGAGCATCCTCGAGGATCACGAAGGTGCAATTTGGATTACTCGCACTCGCGTGGGCGGCACCGAGGGGTCGCTTTGCAGAATCGCAGGAAAGGATCTGAAATGCTACGCCAAGGACAAGAGCGACGGCAATCCCGCCTATTTTGCGACGTCTCTTGCCGAGGACGGCTCAGGAGACATCTGGTTCGGATGCCAGATGCTATGCCGCTGGAACGGGAGTTCGATAAGCCACTACATGCAGGAGCAGATGGATCATCCATCCGGTTATGGCGTAGTAGCGCTCGCCGCCGGGGCCGCGGGCTCGGTCTGGGCGGCCATGGACGGCGTGGGGCCGGGGCTGGGAGTGCGCCATTATAGTAATGGGAGCTTCATGAGCTATGGCGTCCCCGGGTTCGATGGCGCGACTATTCGAGCGGTGGCTCTACTTCTGGACCGCCATCAAACTCTCTGGGTCGGAACAGAGTCTCAGGGCCTCTACCACATTCATGACGGCCATGCGGATCACTATGGCGCCGCGCAGGGTCTGACCGGCGATCGGGTGAATTCGATCTACGAAGACAGAGAGGGGAATTTGTGGATCACGACTGACCAGGGTGTGGATCTCTTTCGAGATATCCCCGTGGTCAGTTTCTCCTCCCCCGAGGGCCTAAGTGGAGGAAGCGAGGTCAGCGCGGTAATTGCTCGAAAGGACAATTCTCTCTGGGTGGGGCTTAAAGGGGCCCTGGCCCTCATTCGTCCGGACTCTATTTCGCTGACCACGATGGCTGACGGACATCCCATTCAAGATGTCTATGCGCTGTTTGAGGACCACTTGGGGCAGGTTTGGCTGGGGATCAATGCCACGGTGATGGTGCACCAGCTCGGGAGGTTGTTTGAGATCGAGAGGCAGGATGGGCGTCGCTTGGACCAAATCGCAAGAATCTTTTCATTTACTGAAGACATCGCTGGAAATATCTGGGCTATTGGATACGACGATCCGACGCACATAACCCATCTGCTGCGCATCAGAGACCGCCGGGTGCAGGAGGACATTCAGATCACATCGCTCGTGCCGCACGGTCATTTTCTCGGCACGGATCCGGCCGGCGGAATCTGGATCGGCACTGCGGATGGGAAACTTGCGCACTATCTGAATGGCGTAGCGAACATGGTCTCGAACGGACGTAGCGGCTTCCCTCCCGTCATGATGTTCGGCTTTTCTGTCGACTCGGCAGGAGTCATATGGGGCACAACCAGTGGAGGCTTGTATCGGTGGGACCATGGAACATTGAGTGTCATGGACTCGCGCAACGGCTTACCATGCTCCATGGTTACTGCAGCACTCATAGATGACTCCGGGTCGCTGTGGCTCGATGCCAAGAAGTGCGGCTATCTGCGGGTCCCCGCGGCGGACCTGGCACATTGGACCGCCCGCCCCGAAGCCCAAGTGACGGTGACAACTCTAGGCGGACTCGATGGGGCAGACCCTGGCTGGAATGGAGACCGGATCCAGCCGAACGCTGCGAGATCATCCGATGGTCGACTCTGGTTCGTCGGCCAATCATCTCTCCAAATGATTGACCCTGGCCGTTCATATAAGAACACGATGCCACCCCCGGTACATGTCGAGGGGCTCCTTGCCGACGGAAAAAGCTACTCACCGGCTTCCCCCATCACGCTTCCTCCACTCACGCGGGACATTCAGATCGACTACACCGCGCTAAGCTTCGTCCTGCCGCAAAGGATGGGCTTTCGCTACATTCTCGAAGGCCGTGACAGGGGCTGGGAGAATCCGGGATTGCGCCGCCAGGCTTTCTACAGCGATCTTCGACCCGGGAGTTATCGCTTTCGGGTGATCGCGTCGAATAACGATGGAGTGTGGAATGAAACCGGAGCGACTTTGGACTTCACGGTTGCTGCTGCGTGGTATCAGACAATCTGGTTTCGCTCGATGTGTTCCGTCGCCGGCGTGCTGCTGCTCTGGGCGATTTATCGGTTGCGGGTGCGCCGGATGGCTCGAACCATGAAAGCTCGTTTCGACGAGCGCTTGGCCGAACGCACTCGAATCGCGCGCGACCTGCACGACACGTTCCTACAGACCATCCAGGGTAGCAAACTGGTTGCCGACGATGCGCTGAGCGCTAGTACCGATCTGTCGCACATGCGTCAAGCCATGGAGAAACTGTCGGCTTGGCTGGGACGAGCAACCGAGGAGGGTCGGGCCGCCCTGCACTCCTTGCGAACCTCAACCACAGAGGGGAATGATCTTGCGGATGCCTTCCGGCGGGCACTCGAAGAATGCCGAATCCATAGCTCAATGGAAGTCTCGCTTCAGGTAGCGGGGCAGACTCAGGAGATGCATCCCATCGTCCGTGACGAGGTGTATCGCATCGGGTATGAGGCGATTCGCAATGCCAGCGTCCACTCGAAGGCCACGCAGCTGAGAGTTGAGCTCTCTTATGGGCAGGATCTCAGCCTTCGGGTCAGCGACAACGGCGCCGGCATCGATCCCGACATCCTGCGGCGTGGCAAGCCTGGGCACTTCGGTCTGCAGAATATGCGCGAGCGTGCCGCCCGCATCGTGGGCAAATTTTCGGTGGAGAGTTCCGCCGGTTCCGGTACGGTAATCAGCCTTGCGGTTCCGGGCGGGATCATCTATCGCTCGTGAATACGTAACCGCGGCGACCCTGCCCCGAATTTCGATGCTCACAATGTAATGAGCGGAGCCGTGCCTCAGAGCAGGCCCAGAGCGCCGGCCGTCGATACGGCGTGAGCGCGAGTCTGCACGGCGAGCTTGATGAAGATGCCTTTGACGTGGGACTTAACTGTCTCGGGGGCAATCTGCAGCTCTTGAGCGATGCGTTTGTTGGAAAGTCCAATGCTCATCGAGCGCAGAACGCTTTGTTCGCGAGGACTCAGCGACTCCGTGACGCGCGAGGCACGAGTCGGCAACGTGCGTGTGCGCTGCTGAGCACGGTCCGCGAGAATGCTTCCGATGTAGGGTCTGAGCTCCGGTGGCAGGCGGCTGTCCAGCGGGTTGGCGTGGTGAAGGGACAACAGGAGCTCGGCCACATGCGCGCCGGCATCGACGAATGTCTGATAGACCCCTGCGCGCGCGCCAACTTGAAGCGCTTGAACGAGCATCGCACGGCCTTCGGCTTGGTCTCCGCACCCGAGCAGGGCGTCGGCCAGCTGAACCGACAATCGCAACGCCCAGTAGTTGTTTCGCTTGCCGCAGCTCGCCGCCTGAAGCTCCCGGAGAATCGTCGCTCCCTGGCGTGCTTCTCCGACGGCGATCAGTACCTGTGCGCGTGCCAACGCATGGCTGGCATGCAACATGTCATCCGAGGAGAGTTGATGATCGCGTGCAAGTGTCTCGATCCGCTCAGCACAGATCGCTGCGTCCCGCGTGCGACCCTCCTCGATGAGAAGCTGAGTGCGCAGCATCAAGGTCTCCGCCATCATCCTCGTCCAGTCGCGCGCCCCCGCCAGGACCTCCGCCTCCTTGAGGATGAGGAAAGCGAACTCCGTGTCTCCTCGACCGGCGCCGAGACGAGCCAGAACCCGATATCCTCGCGAGACGCCCTCCTCGTCCCCTGACGTTCGGACCGCGGGAAGGCTCTCCATGACCATAGATTCCAGGCCCGCCCGGTGCCCTTCCTCGTAGAGCAACTCTGCCAGCACGACGGCCGCTCGGGCTGTCACCGGTGATCGCTTCCCGAAACGACTCACGGCACGTTCGTGCGCACTCCTTGCGAGTCTCGTTGCGACGGCCAGTCGGAGCTGTTCAGCCTCTACGATCGCTTCGTACATCGGCCCGATGATCGTCGCGAGCCCGTGCGTGCCGCGATGAGTCGACACCGCGTGTTTGAGACGGGGCACGGAGTAGTAACGATCGAAGTCTCTCACCTTCCAGTAACCGACGCGCAGCGCTGCCGCCAGCGCGGGACTCTTCCCCCCTGACCGGTGGCGCGTTTCGAGTAGGGCGAGTGCCGCGCGCAGGGCGGGGCCGTCTTGGCTCTTCAGTACGAGCAGCACGGCTGTCAGAACCTCGGCAAACTCGAAAGATCGGTGTGCGACCGGGGCATCGGCACGCGCTATCTGATCTTCGAACTGCGCGATGGTCGCCAGGGCATCGTCGATACGCAGCTCGATCAGGTTCCGCCAAGCGCGCACGAGCAGAGCGTTTGGCCTGGTATTCGGGATACCGGCCGCGCCGCCGCCGAACGGACCATGAAACGCGGAACGCCGCGGGTGAGAGTCCCGGTTCAGGGCAGTGGAATCGTGCTGCCGGACAACTGCTAAAGATGATCGACGCACAGCTTGAATTGAGCCTCCCGAAGACATGGATCGTTCGTCAAGCAGGGAACTGAAAGACGTTACCTCGTGGTTCGTTCGGAACGAGAGTAGGTCGCGGCGGCTCACGGCAAGCTCACGGGAGAGACGCACGAGGGCTCTGGCAACACGCGCTGAGGATTTGCCGTCTGCGCGAGCAGATTTGAGCTGGTGTGGTTGCTGTGTGACATCTATTGCCCTCTCAAGCGACTCGACCCGAGTCAACCTTGCCCTGCCCCGCTTCGAGTTGCGCCTATCAGAAGTTAGGGGTTAGATAGGTCCAAATAAACAAGAGGCGGAGCACAGGCTCCAGCGTATGACCGACCAACGACACGAGCGCTCGATAATCCAGGGCAAGCTATTTCCCGCCACTGGGACGAGGAAACCGTTGCCCCGGCCCAGGCTTGATTCGTCCAGCGACGTGCTGGATGGCATCTTTCCGGTCGTTGTCGTGGCCGCACCTGCCGGATACGGCAAATCCACTCTCATGGCTCGGTGGCACACACGACTCCTCCAGCACGGAGTTTCTTGCGCCTGGCTGTCCCTGGATGAAGACGACAACGACGCGGCTCGCTTTCTTCGACATTTGATCGCAGCACTGCAGAAGGCCAGTCCGCACATCGGGGAGGACGTCGCGGAAGACCTCATCACCGACTTCGCGAGTGGTTCAAGGTCCATGCTGGAGGCGATTGCGATCGACCTCGCGCAGGTCCGACACCGCATCGTGCTGTTCCTGGATGACCTGCAACTTGTCGAGGGGCCTGAGGTTCGCGGAATTCTCGATTGGTTGATCAACTACGCGCCCCGAACGCTGCACTATGTGATCGGCACTCGCCAGGATCCCGGCCTTCGCTTGAGCGGCCTTCGAATAAGGAGCCAGTTGCTCGAGTTGGGAGCCGAGCAACTGCAATTTGACGCCGCGGAAGCCGCTCAGTTCTACAGAAGCCGCCTCGGGCGAGACTTGCCGGCGCCCGATCTGCAGACTTTGCTCACGAAGACCGAAGGCTGGCCTGCGGCGCTCGAGCTCGCAGCGCTGGTGCTCGCCGGGTCAGACGAACCCACAGCATTCATCCAACACTTCGCCGGCACGGACACCAGCGTGGTTGACTATCTGTGCGACATGGTCCTGTCACAGATGGACGAACGAACTCGCGACATCGTGTTCCGCATCTCGATGTTCGATCGCATCTGCGCACCGCTCGCTCGTGCCGTCACAGATGGCAATGACGAAGATCCGTTGCTGGGTCTACGGGCCCGCAACCTTTTTTTGATTCCGCTGGATCGATCCTGGGAGTGGGTACGCTTTCATCATCTGGTCGGCGAATTTTTCCGCGAGACCTATCGCCGAACTGCGCCTGCGCAAGCCAGAGAATGCCTCGTGCGGGGAGCACGGTGGTTGCACGCCAACGCCTATGTTGAAGAAGCCGTGAACTACATGATCCGGGCTCAGGAGTGGGAACGGGCCACACATTGGGTCGCCGACAGTGTGGAGGAGCTCGTCTTTCGCCGCGGGTACCACCAGACGATCCTGCGCTGGATGAACGCCCTTCCTGAGGACTGCGTCGATCGCTACCCGGTCATCCGTCTCCAGTACGCCTTTTCGCTGTCGTTCTACCCCCGGTATCAAGAATATGAAGCTCAGATCTACCGCCTGCAACAGCTGCTGCAGAATCTCGAGTCGAAAGCCGACGCCCGCGGGATCGACGAGTTGCGGTGTGCGGTCGAAATGC
Organism: uncultured Gammaproteobacteria bacterium; assembly: GCA_963755965.1. GTDB lineage: Bacteria > Pseudomonadota > Gammaproteobacteria > Steroidobacterales > Steroidobacteraceae > Bog-1198. Next base: position 363,802 of record CAVWLU010000017.1, on the reverse strand, counting down.
AGGTCGCCATGTCCGTTGGCCTGCGCGATGACGGAATGCGAGGTGGAGATTTAGCGGCAGCGTGGCTCGCACGCTGGCCAGAGGCGTCGCTAAGGCGTAAGGGCGTCATCGGTAACGTCTTGAGTTTTGGGCATAAGACGCGGAGCCACATCGATCAGGGACTTAAGATGGTTGCCGAGACGCGCCAGTGGCTCGAGCAAAGCGAAGGCTACTATGCGCTGAGCTGGACCGCCTACCTCGAGGGCCTGCTGCACCTCAAACGCGGGAGTTACTTCAACTCGAGGCTTGCCTGCACGCGCGGTCTCGAGCTCGTCGAGCTAAAGCTCCACGGACATTCCGGGCAGTCCAGCCTTTTTCACGCGCTCCTTGCGGGCATCTCTTACGAGTTCGACGAGATCGAGAAAGCTCTCGCGCATCTCGAACTGGCGTTGAACAGCGTGAACGAATGTCCCCAGGCCGACGCGCTGATCGTTGCCTACTTGACGCAGGCCCGCATCCAGCACCTTAAGCACGATGAGAGCGGCGCACTGGCGATGCTGAGAGAGGGACAGGAACTTGGAGAACAGCGCGGCTGGCGGCGCGTGACCCTGTCATTGGCAGCCGAAGAGTGCCGTAGTCTCGCTCGCGCGGGACATCACGAGGAGGCCAGGCTCGTGGCAACGCGCTTCGCCTTCCACGAGCTGCCGCCCCACGTGGGCGCTTCACCGCTGAGTGCCGACAAGGCATTGCGCGCAGCCTCGCGTTACCTGCTCAAGCAATCGCCGCGGGTCGTTATCGAGGCGCTGGACGCTGCGATCGAAAATAGCCAGCAGCGCGAACTTGCTCACCGCTCGGTGGAATTGCTGGTCCTGCGCGCCTTGGCAAAAAAGGAGGATGAGGACTGGGTCAGCGCCTTGGCGGACGTACGACGCGCACTCATCATCGCGGCTCCGAGAAATTATGTCCGCGTGTTTCTTGATGAAGGCCGCGAACTGGGTGCGCTGATCGATCGACTCGACATGGAGCAGCTCCGCGGCTCCGAGGCTGCGCCGTTGGCGCGCCGCCTGCAACGAGAGATGTACACGCCTGACGTTCAGGGCGGCGCACCGATCGGCATGGGCGAGGAGCTGACGAAGCGAGAGCTGTCGATCCTGAAGCGCCTGGAGTCGGGCCTGAGCAACAAAGAAATCGCCGAAGCGATTTTCGTCTCCGAAGGCACGCTTAAATGGCACCTCCACAATGTCTACGGCAAACTCAACGTCAAAAACCGTCCCGGTGCAATGGCTCGAGCGCGGACGCTCGGCATTCTATGACGTGCAACAGTCGAGTGCGGTCAACTTTCAAATTTTCTCGGCGTAGGCAATACCCGAGAGATTTCCCTGTGCCATTGCGATGGGCCGCTTTTCGGATCCGTCCAGGTGTGCGGAGTAAATCGAGCCGGCAAGATCCGTGACGAACATCCGATCGCCTCGCACGTCCAGTGCGATGCCGATGCCTTCCATCAAGTGTCCGAGTACGATTTCCTGGTTGAGAGGGCCGTCGATCGGCGTGCGACTCACGGTGTTGCCACGCGGAGGATCGCCCCGATCCGTCCAGTAGAGGACGCGGTGCTCGAGATCGAGTTCCAGATCGATGGGCTCCGGCAGCCCTTCGAACAGTACCTCGACGTCGAGCCGCTTCGTCGATGTCTGGCCGCGCGGCATTTCGATTCCCGCACGAAAGATGCGACCGTGCCCGGAGTCATCCGCACCCTTCTGGGTCCAGTACATCTCGCTGCGAATCGGATCGATGGTGATTCCGACACACCAATTCGATGGATCGTGCCGACCGCCTTCGCCCTCGCCCGTCTGGATGAGTGTCTCGACCTGCGAGCCATCGAGGTTGGCACGCATCACGCGCATGCCCTCGCGGTCCGACCAATAGAGCTTGCCACTCTTCTTGTCGAGATGGAGTTGCTTTGGCGTGAACGTACCACCTTCGGGAATGATGAATCGACGATTGGCGCCGTCAAGATCCGCCCGTTCGATCGATCCATCATTCCTGTGCGGAACACCCATGTTGGTCCAGTAGATGTAGCCCGCTGCGGAATCGATCGCCAGACCATCGGGAAGCCGGCATCCTGTGACGAGTGTTTTTGGGTCCGAGCCATCGGGATTGAGCGAGAATACACGGCCGCCGCTCAGGTCGAGCACGAACAGGCGCCCGCTTGAAGAACGCGTATCGGTCATGATTCCCCCAGAACGGAATATCGCGGACACACGGCGAGAACGCCCTCGATGGCGGCGAGTGTTGCGGCAAGCCTGCGCGCTCGGCGGTGTACGCTCTAGATCGAAGTTCAGACGATTGGAACGCAGTTGACCTTTGATCGCCACGCACTCTCAAAGCCCCGCTACTGCCTCCGGCGCGTTCGGCTGCGCAACTTGCGGGCCTACCGCATGCTGGCCGGAACACTGTTTCAACCGCTCGATGAGCCACCGACCCGCGGGCCCGGGTGGTTTGGCTGTGAGGTAAACAGCCGACATCGGCAGTATCAAACTCTCCTCCGCCAAGTCTTCGATCGACAGCTTGATGAGTCGACCTTCCATTAGGTCTCGCTTCACCGCATGCAGCGGCATGCCACCCCAACCTAATCCTTTAAGAAGAAACGCGTGCTTTGCAAATAAATCGCCCAAGCGCCATGTCAACGGCGACATCACACCGAATTCTCGCCCAGCCGTTAGCTCGGATCTGTCGGTAAGCACGAGTTGCACGTGTTTGGCGAGTTCTGTTTTTGGAACTACACCTGCGAACAACGCGAGTGGATGCTCGCGCGCGGCGACCATGATCATGGGGAGCCCTTGCAATCGTTCTAAAGTCATGGAGTCCGGTGCGATTGGCAGGGACCCCACGACGCCCAAGCTGCAGCGACCGTCGAGCACGGGTTGGTATGCGCCGCCGAGCGCTTCGACATACAGCCGCAAAGGCGTGCGCGGAAAACGATCCCTGAATTCTCTGGCCGATTCAGCAATCGCTTCGATCGGAAACAGCACATCCACGACCGCGGAGAGCTCCGACTCGAGGCCGCGGGAAATTCCTTTCGCGCGGGCCTTCAGCAGATCGACGTTGGCGACGACACCGCGAGCATCGGCAACCAACTGAACGCCGGCGGTCGTGAGTTTCGGGTAGCGCTCGGAACGATCGAAAAGAACGACACCGAGTTGCGCTTCGAGGTTACTGACGAGTTCGCTGACCGCAGACTGTGCGCGATGCAGCTTGCGCGCGCCCGCCGAGAAGCTGCCCTCATCGACCGCGGCGATGAAAGCCCGCAATTGGTCCAAGGAGACGCCATCAAGCATGCTCTCGGCCCTTCGTATCGCCAATACCGATGGATAATATCGCAATATAACGGCTACTCATAGGAGAACTGTCGGCGCAGCATGCAGGCAGGGTTTCAGTTTGGACAAACGAGGCGGTACCTAATCATGCAGTTACTCCACATCGATTCCAGCGTTTTGGGGCCTCATTCGGCAAGCCGCGCGCTTTCGGCAGGCATCGTCGCCAGACAGATTGCGCTGCACCCCAACCTGACCGTGGTGCACCGGGATTTGGCGACGGATGCGGCGCTTCACCTATCGTCAGCTCATTTAGCCGCGTGGCAAGGCGGCGCGGTTGTAGATGCGGATCTCGGTGCCGACTTGGCGAAGGGTGGGGCTTACTTGGAGGAACTCTTTGCTGCCGACACGATTGTCATCGGCGCCCCGATGTATAACTTTTCGATTCCAAGCCAGCTAAAGGCGTGGATCGACCGCGTGGTCGTCGCCGGCAAAACATTTCGCTACGGAGCGAATGGTGCCGAAGGGTTGTTGAAGAACAAGAACGTGTTCATCGCGTCCTCCCGCGGCAATGTCTATACGCCGGGTTCTCCCGCTGCAGCTCTCGAGCATCACGAGAGCTATCTCACCGGCGTGCTGTCCTTCATTGGGTTGACGGATGTGACCATTGTCCGAGCGGAGGGCCTCGCGTTTGGACCCGAAGCCAAAGAGGCCGCCATGATGAAGGCGCGCGAGAATATCGCAGCGATGGCGGCATGAGCGCGGTATTGGTAACGCCGATCGCGGAGCGCTCAGTTGTCATTCGCACGCGAGGACACCGGCACGGGCCAATCACGCGTCTGGTAAGCCCTTCGGCTATCGGCGAACTCATCAAACCGTTCGTGTTCCTGGATCTTTTTGATATTTCCGCGGCAACGGGACCTACCTTCGGCTGGCACCCGCATTCCGGCATCGCCACGCTCACCGTTCTTCATGAAGGCGCGATCGAGTATCAAGAAACCACCGGTGTAAAGGGAACCCTGTCACCTGGCGGCGTCGAATGGATGCGGGCCGGCGGCGGTGTGTGGCATACCGGGGCGGCCTTGCAGCAAGCGAAAGGATTTCAGCTGTGGATCGCATTGCCGGCGGAACTCGAGAACAGTCCAAGCCAAAGTCATTACTTGTCTGCGGACCAAGTGTCCGAGGAGGAGCCGGCGCGGGTCATATTGGGCTCCTATGGTCGCGCCAAAAGCGCGATTCTCTGCCCTGAGCGCATTAACTATCTCGACGTGCAACTCGGAGCCGGCGAACGATGGATCTATCAGCCACCGTTGGATCATGAAGTTGCCTGGCTCGCAGTCTCCGAGGGAACCATACATGCTTCAGAGCGGGTGTCCGCCGGCGAATTTGTGGCGTTTGAGGAGTCCAATAGCGCCCTTTCCATTCAGGCGGAACGTGCGTCGAGGTTTGTCCTTGGATCCGCGACAAAACATCCGCACGAGTTGGTACTCGGTCGCTACTCGGTCCACACCACTCGTGAGGCTCTCGTGGCCGGAGAATCGCATATTCAACGCATTGGCAATCAACTCGTGGCCGCAGGAATGCTCCGCTAGCGCCAAATCAACCGGTTACTTTTTTCGAGGAAACACTATGAAATCAACTTACGCGCTGCTCCTCTCGATCTTGGGCATCACATCGGCTACTGCCGCGTCAACGACATACAATGTCGATCCGGACCACACCCACCCAAGCTTCGAAGTGGATCATTTCGGGGGGCTGTCCACGTGGCGAGGTACATTCAAGAAATCCAGCGGTACCGTCACGCTTGATCCCGAAGCCAAGACGGGAACGGTCGATGTGGTGGTAGACACCGCAACGGTCGATTTTGCTCATGACAAACTCAACGAACATGTATCGAGTCCAGAGATGCTCGATGTCACGAAGTTCCCGACCGCAGAATACAAAGGAAAATTCGTTGAATTCGCCAATGGCGCGCCACGGACCATTTCAGGTGAACTGACCCTGCACGGCATCACAAAGCCCGTGAGGCTCACAATTAATTCCTTCAAGTGCTTTGAGCATCCCATGCTCAAGAAGCAGGTATGCGGAGCGGATGCCAGCGGTAGCTTCAACCGCGCCGACTTCGGCGTGAACTACGGCCAGCAATACGGTTTCAAGCAGGACGTGCTGCTGCGCATACAGGTCGAAGGCGTCAAGGTGAACTGACCTATTCACCTGTCTCGAAAGTTGACCGACAGCCTCAACCCAACGACCAAATCCGCCTCATTTTTGGCTATGCCGCAGGGATCGTGGACGTATTGCGCACCTACGATAGGTGCGCTTATAAAACCCGCAGCTCATTTCAAACTTCTGAAGCCAAGTTTCAATTGGGGGGTATCACCATAAATTGGTGAGTCCATTCCACGTCCGGCCGCCTGATAAGATACAAGCCGTTTTCCGTGAGGAAGAAAGTTGTCCCCGTTATAGCATTGGTCATTTTCTCGCGGACCTGCTTCACGCCAAGGACACGATTGAGGTCCTGCGAGTTCGCAGTTTCGACCACCTGGGCGTCTCGAGCCATCTGCGGGTCCAGCAATGTCAGCCCCCGAAGCGGCCTAATGCTGGGAACTTTCACTTTGTGCAAATCCAATACTGCGTCTTCATGGTTTTGCCGGAATCGGACGAGTTCTGCTTCATTTCCGATTGAGGAAACAAAGTCGAACGGTCCCGAATCAGCAAGCTCCACGGAGCCCGCGCCTTTGACATGGGCTGGGTCAGTCACATCAAAAGTCGCCAGGCGGGCACCCCGATTCTGCTCGATATAGAGCATTGTTTTGCCGTCCATTGTCTCGTGCAGAAACATCGCGTCGCCACCTTGCTGCGCCAATTCGGGAAGATCCGCAGGCGGCACGAGAACCATATCATTGGATGGATGGGCATGGACTGCGGTCGCCGCCACGATCCCACTTGCACCTATCGCAATTGCAGTTCGGCGAAAAACCTTCGATAAGCTACCCCGTACATTTTCCTTCATCGCACTTTCTCCTCAAAAGCTGTCGTGATTGGTTCCGTCCACAGTAAGACTGTTGACCCGTCGTTTTTATTCCCAGACACAATCTCCCGCACGCAAGCTTGAGATCGCGGAACCTTCTCGTCTTTTTATGCAGCTTTTTGGCCCGAGGCGCTAGTGCGAAACCCACTGCTGGCTTGGTGAGCCGTTGCAGGTACTAATGACGAGTGGCACGCCCTGCTCGCGATTGCCACCGCTGATGTCTAGGCATTTGCCGCCAATTCCCACGATCGTACCGTTGCCTGCGGTCCAGTTCTGACTCGGCGCCCCGTTGCAGGGCGTATAGATGATGTGAGCACCGTCCGTGGGCGCGCCGCCCTGCACGTCGAGACAGAAGCCCCCGACGCCCGTGATTTGCCCGCTTCCATTGAATGACCATTGCTGGTTCTGCCACGGATCGCATACTTTCATGATCACCGGAGCCCCGGGCTGCGGTGACCCATGATTGATCACGTTCATGCACATGTTGCTATTGCCGTTCGTAATCTGTTGGGTGGACGCGCAACCTCCCTCCGAGATCGCCAATAGCGGCAGCAGGGTTAGTGTGCAGAGCATCTTTCTCATTGGAAAATCTCCTTTTATATTGTCTGGTGCTTGATGATTCGTCCGGGGACTTAAGACCCCCATCATGCCATCTGACGGTCGTTCGACACGAGTGCCCGGAACAGCAGTTTTAAGTACGACTTGGTTGACACTTTAGCTGCCCGAAAGGGTAACGTTCGGTAGTTAGCAAGGAAAGGTTCATGAAGGTTCAGTCAAGAGCACCTAGTCTAATGATCGTCGCCGCGTTCGTGTTGGCGCTTTGCGCTTGCTCGATGGCCACCTCGATCCAGCACGATGCGCTGGATTACAACGCCGGAGTTGCCAACTACAACGATCAGATGCTGATCTACACGATTCTCCGGGCGCGGGACGACGCGCCCATCAATCTCCTCGCGCTAAGCACCATCAACGGGGCGGTATCGGCGCAGAGCACGTTGGGTGCGACGGCGGGCTACAAGACCGTCAGCGGCACGAACTTCGCCGCCAGCGTTGCGCCGAGCGTCGGGGTGAGCTCCTCGCCCACCTGGAGTATGGCCTCGCTCAATACCCAGGGCTTCACGCTCGGTATCATCCAACCGATATCTCCGATGTACGTCGTGAGCAAGTGGAGCACGGGGTTGGACCGGGAGTTTTTGCTGCGACTCTTCATCAAGTCCATCAACATCAAGGAGCCGAGCGGCTATCACGAATACCTCAATGATCCCAATTCACCTGCGGCGATGGTCGCCTTCTCCGCCAAGCTCCATTCCTGGTTCCCGGGTGTCAGCATGCGGGCGCTCACCGTGCTCGAGCCCTTGGGACCCGCTCTGGATCCCTCGACCGTAACCTCCGTCAGCACGACCTCGGAGGGGAGCACGAAGTCTTCTGTCCCCAACCGCATTGTCAGGACGGATGTTGCCAACGCGGCGAACGCTTCGCTCCTGGGGGCTTATCAGTATCTAATGCCATTGGGTGGCGGATCGTTCTACGTCGGCAATGCGGCTCCACGGACCCCTGACGGCTCACTGCGGCTGCAACTGTATCGCGAGTACCCGCAGCAGGTGGTTGTGTGCGTTTCTCGTTCGAAGATCGGCACCGAGGCTCTCGCCTCATCCTCTGCGCCTTTGGGGGCTGAGAATGAGGAAGAAGAGGCGCTGAGCAACTACGCGCTTGCGCTCAAGGCGGCGGCGAAGGGAGGCGCGGGCAAAACCAGCGAGCCCGCCGCACCCAATACCAGCGGTGGTACGAGCTCTGGCTCGAATGGAAATGCCGGCTTTCATCCCCAGCCGGTCGGCTCACTCGCGGCCAACCTCAAGGTCGACCGGGTGGCCGCGGTTTTGCCCCTCGGAGCCTGTGGGCAGCACGAGCTGGTATTGCCGGCGTACACCGAAGAGCAGAACGCCAAGGACTCGGGTACGTACAGCCACGTTGAATGGCGCTCGATCGCTGAAGTGATTGATTACTTGGGTGCGCTGCTGCGCGCGAGGAATACCGAGGCGGGCCTGTGGACCGGCAGCGAGGCGAACGGGACCGTCACCTCTCATACCTTGTTTCGGCTCTCGACCGATTCGCGGCCGGGATTCACGCAGGTCACATACCGCGGTACCCGTTATGCGATCGACACCGATGATGAGCGCGACCCGGCATCCCCGCAAAACCACAGCCTGCAGGCGCTGTCGCTTTTGAATGAGCTCGTGAGCGCAGCGAAGGTCTCGAGCGATATTCCGAATACCCAGGAGATTCAGTTCGTTCCATAACGCCTGGCGGCATTGAGATTCCCGACCGAAAGCTCTCTATTTACCTACGGTGCCCGTCCCATGAAACAGTCCGTTTTCGTCGAGTTGGAGTTTTGGCTCTTGGTGGTGTTCTCGATCGTCATGCCGACGGCCATCATCTGGACGAGCCTCACCATTCGGAAGGTTTCCCGCAACCACGTCCTCGCAGTTGGGCTGGTGCTGGTGACGCTTGCGGGCCTCGATATATACCTGCTCCAAGCCCTGCAGCGCCATTCTCGCGAGACGCCGTCAACGGCCGATGACGTCTTATTCGATTCCGAAATCACCGTTGGCCTCTATGTGCTGCCGGCGCTCCTCGCAGGCATCGGAGTCAACATCGTTTCAAACGTCATCATCGAGCATTTGTCCGATGCGCAACGACGCTCCGAACGATCCTCATAGGGACGCCAAAGTGCAGTGGACGATTCCCTATGGAGTAGCGCATCTTTGAAAGCCGGCACGTCGCACAACAGGAGACAAATGATGAGATCTTCAATCAGAAATATTCCGCATGTCGGTGCCGTTGCCGCGTTGCTGGCGGTTAGCGTAATTGCAGCCGCAGCGGCCTCTGCAGCGGATGGCCAAGCAGCGACTGCCGGACCTTCAGCCGACAAGAGTCTCTCCCAACAAATCTTCGACGCCATGCTGCAAACGGGAGCCAAACCGGGCTATCGAGTGGCTCACGCGAAAGGCATCGTATGCCTGGGGACCTTCTCGCCCACGAAAGACGCGCCCGGTCTCTCAAAAGCCGCTCATTTCCGGGCAGCCTCGGTGCCCGTAACCGTTCGCTTCTCGAATGGGCCGGCTGACCCTTCGATCCCGGATAACTCCCCTAACGCCGGTCCTCGTGGAATGGCGATTCGATTTAGTCTTCCGGGTGGCGGGAATACCGATATCGTCGCGCTGTCGCACAACGGATTCGTGGTCGGCAATGGGGAAGATTTCCTGGCTCTACAAAAGGCTGTGGTGGCGACCGATCCCAGCCGGCCGCATCCATGGCCGATTGAGGTGTTTCTTGGCGGACATCCTCTCGCCTTGAAATTCGTGAAGGAATCTAGCGTAGTACCCGCGAGCTACGGCACGGAAGGGTTCTTCTCCAACAACGCGTTCATTTTCGTGAACAAGGACGGGACTAAACAGGCGGGCCGTTACAAGATCCTTCCCGTCGCCGGACAGCATAACTTGAGCGACGCGGATGCAAAAACGAAGTCGGCCAATTTTCTCGATGAAGAACTCAAGACGCGCCTGAAAGCCGGGCCCGTCAAGTTCCGCATGGTGGTGCAACTTGCCAACCCCGGCGACCCGACGAACGACGGTTCGCTCGTTTGGCCTGAGGATCGCAAGACGATCGAGGTCGGCACGATCAGCATCACCTCTGTGGTACCCGACAGCGACGCAGCCCAAAAGGTGCTGGTGTTCTTTCCGACCAGCCTGACAGACGGAATCGAATTGTCCGATGATCCGTTGCCCGCTCTGCGAACCAGTGTTTATGTGCTCTCGTTCGCGCACCGGCAGCTACCGTAGCGCGCAGCCGCGCCGGCCGGCCCGCCGGCCGTCTACCGCGCGGCGAGGCGATGCCCGTCGTCCTCCCACCCACCGCCGAGCGCCCGCACGAGATCGACGCTGGCGCGCAGCTGTAGCGTGTCGAGGTTGAGTGCCTGCAGCTGCGCCTGCAAAAGAGCGGTCTGCGAGGTCACGACCGTGAGGTAATCGGCCGCGCCCTGTTTGTAGAGCACCATGGAAAGATCGAGCGTGCGCTGGGCCGCCTGGACCGCGGCTTTTTCCTCTTGATCAGCATCGTAGTAGTGGTTGAGGCTCGCGAGGCTGTCCTCGACCTGCTGGAACGCGGCCACGACGACGCCGCGGTAATTCGCCGCTGAGGCATCGAACTCGGCGCGGGCCTGCGCGACTTGCGCCCGGCGCAAGCCGCCGTCCAGCAGGCTGAGTATCGCGTTCGGCCCGATCGCCCAGTAGCTACTCGGCGCGCTGAGCCAGTTCGAAAAACCGGTGCTCTGAAAACCGCCTTGTGCACCCAGCGTCAGCGACGGGAAGTATGCCGCACGGGCGACACCGATGTTCGCATTGGCCGCGACCATACGCCGCTGCGCGCCCGCGATATCCGGCCGGCGCTCGGTCAGGGTGGTTGGGACGCCGGCGGGAATTCGCGGCAGCTTGATGTCGACGATCGCCGGTTGGATGGAGAAGGTCGAGGCCGACACACCGAGAAGCGCGGCAATCGCGTGCTCGAAAAGCGCACGTTGCGCGAGGATCTGGGCCGCCTGCGAGCGCGCAGCCTCGAGTTGCGTTTGCGCCTGGGCCACGTCGAGGCCGGCGGCGATGCCGGCGCCGTGGCGCTGCTCGGTCAGGGAGAGCGCGCGGTCGTAGGCGTTGACGGTGTCCTCGAGGATGGCGCCCTCGCGGTCGAGACTGCGCAGCTGAACATAGTCGTCAACGAGTTGGGCGAGCAGCGACAGGCGAGCGTTTTCGAGGTCCGCCGCCGATGCCTGAGCGTTCGCCTCGCCGGCGGCAACTTGATTGCGGATCTGTCCCCAGAGATCGAGCTCGTAACCCACGCTACCGCCGACGATGTTGTCATCGTAGTAGCGAGGTGTGGTGGGCCCGATCAGCGGCGCGTGGGCGGATTCGCGGGCGCGCGATACGCCTGCATTCAAGCCCAGCGTGGGGAAGAGCCCGGCGCGCGCCTGATCGCTGAGCGCCCTCGCCTGTGCGTAGTTGGCGAGCGCGGCTGCCAAGGTGGGGTTGCCCGCGATCAATCGGCGGGCGAGATCGTCGATTTCGGGAGTTTGGTATAGCGCCCACCAACTATCACGCGGCAGACGATCGGCCGGCTGCGCCTGCGTCCAGGGAGCGAGTTCTTTGTAGGCAGAGCCCGTTGGAACGTCCGGCACTTTCAAGGGCGGCGCGAGCGAACAGCCGCCAAGCAGGAGCATGAGCGTGACGGCTCGGATGAGACCTCTAGCCATGGTCGCTCTTGGGTTTGGACGGCGCACCCGCGACAGAGGAGGCGGGTCTGCCGATCACGTGCACGAGATCGCCGCTGGCGATCCCGTCCGGCGGATTTTGTATTACTCGATCTCTCGGCCCGAGGCCCGACGCAATCTCGATGACCGCACCTAAGTCGCGCGCGATGGATACGGGCTTCATGACTACCCTGTCATCGCCGCCCACCGTGGCGATCGACAGACCCTTGGCATCGAAGATCACCGCGCTCGAGGGCACGCTGAGCACATTCGCTGCCGGGGCGGCCTGCAGGTGGATGCTCGCATAGTCCCCCGGCATCATCTCGCCCGCGCTGTTGTCGACGATGATCTGCATCAGGGTGGTGCCGCTGCTCGGATTAACCGACTGGGCGGACGCCTCGACCGTTCCGCTGTAGGTCTTCCCCGGATGCTCCGGAACTTGAATCGTGGCCTTGGTGCCCGCGGGCACACTCGGAACGTAGTTCTGGGGCACGTTGACATAGATGCGAAGCTGCTGGGTTTCCGAGACCACGAAAAGCTCGGCACCTCCGGTGGCGCCGACGTTGATCAGCTGCCCGATATCCGTCTCGCGCGCGGTGACGATGCCGTCGAAGGGGGCAATCAAGCGCTTGAATCCTTCCTCGGCGGCCAATCGATCGACGTTCGCCTGCGCGGCCTTGACCTGGGCGATATTGGCGTTCCAGGTGAAGGTACGCTGGTCGACGTCTTGCGTGGCGACGGCATCGGTGCCCGAGAGCGACTGCCAACGCTTCGCCGTGATTTCCGAGAGTTTTGAGTTCGCTTGCGCCACGTTGAGATCGGCCCGCGCCTGCATGAGCTGTTGGTCGAGGTCGGGCGTGTCGATCTCGCCGAGCACCTCGCCTGCTTTGACCTTGCTGCCAATGTCGTGCTTCCAGCTCTTGAGATACCCGGGCACGCGTGCGTAAATGGGGGCGCGAATATAAGCCTCGAGACGCCCGGGCAATTCCAGTCCGCTGCGATTCGGATCGCTGCTCGGAGCGGCCACCGCGACGTTCGGTACGGCCTGCGCTTGGGTCAGATCGTGCAGGCGCGAATTCTGCGCAGCCCGCGACGCCAATCCGTAGACCACGATCGCAACGATGAGGACGAGAAAGCCAACCCCCGCGAAGCGCAGCCTACGGAGATCGGGTTGGGCAACACGTTGATCAGGCGGGGGCATGACTTTCTCCTAAGCTTTCGTCCCGCTCCGCCAGCGGACGGTAGTTGCGGTGAATGATGCTGAACACGACGGGCACGAAAAACAGGGTCGAGACCGTCGCGAAGATGAGACCCCCGATCACGGCGCGCCCAAGAGGCGCGTTCTGTTCGCCGCCCTCGCCCCAACCGAGCGACATCGGCAGCATGCCGATCACCATCGCAAGCGCCGTCATGAGAACGGGCCGCAGACGCACGAAGCCTGCCTCGAGCGCCGCTTGGGTCGAATCGCCCAGCTCGGTGAGCTTTTCGCGCGCGAAGCTGATCACGAGCACGCTGTTGGCCGTCGCCACGCCCATGCACATGATCGCACCCGTCAAGGCGGGAACCGACAGGGTGGTATGGGTGGCGAACAGCATCCAGACGATTCCGGCGAGCGCCGCAGGCAGCGCCGTGATGATGACGAAGGGATCGGTCCAGGATTGAAAATTAATCACGATCAGAAAGTAAATGAGCACCACGGCGCCGATCAGGCCGAACAGGAGGCCGGTGTAGGCGCTGTACATGGTCGCCGTCTGTCCGACCAAGGCGATGGTCGAGCCCTTCGGCTTGTCCTTGTCGTACCGGGCCATGATGCCCCGGATGTCGGAGGAGACGGCTCCGAGATCGCGGCCTTCGACGGTCGCGAAGATTTCCACCATGGGGGAGATGTCGTATTGCGAGACCACGGCATTGGCGTGCGAGCGGCGGATGTCGGCGATTCCTCCGAGCACAGTCGTCGGTCCGCCGGTCGCGTTGATGGGCAGATTCTGCAGGGCAGGAAGGCTGTCGAGCTTGTACTGCGGAGTTTGCAGCGCGATGGGATACGTCACCCCATTCTTCTCGTTCAGCCAGTAAGTCGGAGCGACCTGGCTCGAGCTCGCGAGGTTGACCACAAGGCTGTTGGTCACGTCGGCTGCGGTGACGCCGGTGTACTGCGCGCGCGTGCGGTCGATGTCTACGTCGAGCGTCGGCAGCCGCGCGGATTGCTGGATGCGTGCGTCGGCCACGCCGGTCACCTGGCGGATCTGCGAGAGCAGCTTGTTCGCGAAGGCAAAGTCAGCGTTGAGATCGTTGCCGCGGACCTGCAGATCGATCGGCGCCGGAGCGCCGAAGTTCAGAATCTGACTGACGATGTCGGCCGGCAGGAATGAGAACGTGAGTCCCGGAAACCGCCGCGGCAGCTCGCCGCGTAGGCGGCTCACATATTGCGCGGTGGGCGCGTGCCCCTCGTTGAGCGAGATCTGGATGTCGCCGTCGGACTCGTTGATCGTGCCGGTGTTGTTGTAGATCGTGTTGATCGACGATAGGTAAGTACCAATGTTGTCGACGACGGCGGCGGTCTCTGCGGGAGGAATGATGCTGCGAATCGCCTTCTCCACATCGCCGAACCGGGCGGCGGTTTCCTCGATGCGCATTCCCACGGGCGCGCGGACATGCAACAAGATCTGCCCTCCGTCCACCTGCGGGAAGAAATTGCGGCCGAGAAAGGGCGCGAGGACGAAAGAGGCCGCCACGAACCCAAGGAAACCAATCACGAACACCCGTCGATGCTGGATCGCGAGCGCGAGCAGACCGTGATAGGCATCGCGCAGCCTCATGAAGCGCATCTCGAAGCCACGCTGAAAGCGGACCAGGGGGTTGCGCGAGGGCCGCTCCTTGCTGTGGTCCTGGACGTGCCCGGGATGCGCCTTGAGCAGGTACTTCGCCATTGTCGGCACGAGGGTTCGCGATAGCAGGAACGAGAAGACCATCGCGAACATCACACTCTCGGCCAGGGGTACGAATAGAAACCGCGCCACTCCGCTCAAAAAGAACATCGGAACGAACACGATGCAAATGCACAGGAGCGACACGAAAGCGGGGACGACGATCTGGGACGCGCCGTCGAGGACCGCCTGCTCCACGCCCTTGCCTTGCTCGAGATGGTAGTTGATGCTCTCGATCGTCACGGTGGCCTCGTCCACGAGGATGCCCACCGCGAGCGCGAGTCCTCCCAGCGTCATGATGTTGAGAGTCTCGCCGATGGCCCAAAGCGTGCCGATCGCGCCCAGCACGGAAAGGGGAATCGAGGTGGTCACGATCAAGGTGGAGCGCGCGCTGCCGAGGAACAGGAGGATCATGAGACTCGTGAGCGCCGCGGCGATTACGCCCTCGCGGATGACGCCCTGGATCGAGGCACGGACGAACACGGACTGATCGCCGATCGCCTTCACCTCGAGCTCATCCGGGAGGGAGGGCTTGATGACATCCAGCATCTTCTTGATGCCGCTCACGATGTCGAGCGTCGACGTCGTGCCGTTCTTGAAGACGCTCAAGAGCACCGACCTGTTGCCATCGACGTGAACCACATTGGTCTGCACCGCGCTGCCATTGCGCACATGAGCCACATCGTGCATGTACACCATGGCCCCACGCACGTTCTTGATCGGCAGGTCGGCGAGATCAGAGACCTTAGAAGGGGCGCTGTTCAAATTGATCGTGTATTCGTAGTCGCCGATCTTCTCGGTGCCCGCCGGCGTCAGCAAATTCTGAGCGGCGAGCGCACCGGCCACATCCTGCCCCGTCAAGCCGAGCGACTGCAAAGCCCCCGTATCGAGGTCGTACATGACTTGCGGCGTCTTGCCGCCGAAGGGATAGGGGATCCCGGCGCCTTGCACCGTCACCAGGCGGGTGCGCACGAAATTGAGGCCAAGATCCGCGAGATTCTGTTCCGTGAGTCCCTTGCCCGAGAGCGCGAGCTGAATGATGGGGACCGTCGAGGCGCTGTAATTCAAGATGAGTGGCGGTGTCTCGCCAGGCGGCATCTGCTTGAGCAGTGTCTGTGCGATCGCCGTGACCTGCGCATTGGCGGTGGCGATGTTGACCGACGGGTGAAAGTAGATTTTCACGATGCCGAACGTGGTGTACGAGTTCGCCTCGATGTGCTCGATGTCGTTCACCGTCGTCGTGAGCGCCCTCTCGAACGGCGTGATGACCCGCCCCGCCATCTGATCGGGCGGAAGCCCCTGGTATTGAAAGGCGACGCCGATGATGGGGATGTTGATGCTCGGGAAGATGTCGACCGGCATGCGCAGTGCCGCGAGCGTACCGAGAAGGAAAATGAGGAACGCCGCCACGACGAACGTGTATGGCCGGCTGAGTGCGATTCGGACGATGGCAAGCATGACCGAGCTAGAGTATTCGAGGCAGCCCTCACGACCATTTCGGGATTGTTTCAATTGAAATGCGGTTAAGGGTTGACTGACATTGAGGCGCGACCGGCGGTCCGCAGCATGTGTGTATTGGGGGCGGCCATGCGCGACATCGTCATCTACGAGGAGGATTGCCTGACCTGTGCTCTGCTCAAGGAGTGGCTGGAAGAGGCGGGTTATCACGTGCGGATCGGCAACCGGTGCGACCCTAAGAGCGATGCGCGCTGCGACCTTGTGATCGTGAGCGTCTACATGCCCAAGCAGGCCGGAGCGCGCTGCACCCGAGATATCCAGTCGGCGCATGCCGGTACGCCTATGATTGCCATCTCGGGGCAGTTTCGCCGCGGCTTGACGCCAACCGGTCCGACGGCGCAATTGCTGCAGGTCCGGCAGGTTGTCGCGAAGCCGCTGGTGCGCAAGGAACTGCTCGAGTCAGTGCGCGGTATAATAGGTTATTAGCCCCACGCGTGCGCAACCCGTCGAATGCTCCCAACCAGCGCCATTGCGCCTCCGGATACCGGTAAGAATCGATTCCAGCGCCTCCAGTTCGGCGTGGTGGCGCTGGGCGCTCTCGTGATCCTGGTGTTCGCGGGGTCCTCGGCATATGACGCGTGGCGCTCCTATCACTATGCGGTCGAAGGCACGCAGCGCGAGATCGGCAACGTGGCGAACGCGCTCGCCGAGCAGACGGTGTGGAGTTTGGAGGCCGTCGATCTGCTGCTCCTCGATACCGCACGCTGGTATCGCAGCGAAAGCTCGGATATGCCACGCGAGAGGATCAATGCCGCCCTCGCCGCCCGTGCCGCGCCCGTGCCCCAGGTGCGCCAGGTCGTCATCATGGACGCCGAAGGCAATCAGCTGTATCGATCCCGAGCGTTCTCGCTGCAGAATCACAACGCCGCGGACCGCTCCTATTTCACTGCCCAGCGCGACAATCCAAACGCGGGACTCTTCATGAGCGAGCCACTCACCACACGCTCGGAAGGGCGCAGTGCCGTGGTACTCTCGCGCCGGCTCGACGATGATGCGGGACACTTCGCCGGCATCGTGATTGCCAATGTCGATCTCGAGGACCTGAATCGGTTCTATCGAGCCGTCGACCCCGGCCCCGGGAGCCACGTCGCGCTCGTGCGCGATGACGGGATCCTCCTCGTCCGTAATCCCCCGGCGCCGAATGTCGTCGGCCGTCGATTCCCCCTCCTCGTAGAATCCGCGCCGCCTGGGTCCGACGCACGTGTGGTGAACCCCATCGACGGCCGCCTGGACTTCATCGCCATGGCTCCGGTGAGTAACGCTCCGCTGCGACTCGTCGTGACGCGCGATGTGGACGTGGCTCTCAAGCCCTGGCGAAACGAGACGATCCGCGTCGCCCTGAGGACGCTCATCGTGGCACTGTTCGGCGCCTTGCTGCTGGCGCTCTCCGTGCGCCAGATCAAACGCGTGGCCAGCGGCCAACGGGCGCTGCACGAAAGCGAGGAGCGCCTGCGGCAATCGCAGAAAATGGAGGCGATCGGCACGCTGGCGGGCGGCATCGCCCACGACTTCAACAACGTACTCGGCGCGATCTTGGGGTACGGGGAACTCGCCGTGCAGAACTCCGCCGAGAACAGCGATCTGCGGCGCTATCTCGATCACATCATGCATGCCGCCGAACGCGCCAAGCTTCTGGTCGAGCGGATTCTCGGCTTCAGCCGCAGCGGCCTCGGCGATCAAGTGCTGGTCAACGTGCAGTCCGTGGTCAATGAGACTCTCGAGCTCCTCGCAGCGTCGCTTCCGGCCGGTATCCGGCTCGAGACGCGGCTCGAAGCGGGCAATGCAGGGGTGATCGGCGACCCGACCTACTTGCATCAGGTGACCATGAATCTCTGTACCAACGCGGTGCAGGCCATGGAGCGCGGCGGAATGCTCGGCGTCCTCATGGAGCGCGCGGAACTACGCGAGCTCAAGACACTGTCGCGTGGATCGCTCGCACCGGGAGACTACGTGCGGCTCACGGTCACGGACACCGGCGGTGGCATCCCGCCGTCCGTGCTCGATCGAATCTTCGACCCCTTCTTCACGACCAAGAGCGTCGGCGAAGGGACGGGACTCGGGCTTTCGCTGGTCCACGGTATCGTCGTCGATCTCGGCGGCGCGATCGAGGTAACCTCGACGGTCGGCCGGGGAACTCGTTTCGATATCTGGCTGCCGGTTGCCGGCGAGGCGGCCGTGGCGGACGTGGAACACGCCCGGATGCTGCCGCGCGGCAACGGGGAAACCGTGATGATCGTTGATGACGAGCAGCCGCTCGTCGAGCTGGCCGAGGAGATCGTGGCGCGACTCGGCTACGAGCCGGTAGGATTCGTATCGAGCACGAGCGCACTCCAGGCGTTCAATGGCGCGCCCCATCGTTTCGACGTCGTTTTGACCGATGAAATGATGCCCGATGTCGCGGGAACGGAGCTGGCCCGGCAAATCCGTGTCGTGCGTCCGTCGATTCCAATTCTCCTGATGAGCGGACGCGCCGTTGCGCCGTTGGTGGATCGCGCGACGGAGGCCGGTATCCGGGAGGTGCTGCGCAAGCCGCTGCATGCCCGGGACATCGCCGAGTCGTTGGCCCGCGTTCTCGAGTCGAAGGGCTGAGGTTCGCGGAGGTATCCGACATGCACGAGGTCATTCGCCCGCACATCCTGGTCGTAGACGACGACGCGCAGATCCGCGGCTTGTTGGACGAGTACCTCGCCGAGAACGGGCTGCGCGTGAGCACCGCGTCGAGCGGACGGGAAATGTCGCAAATCGTGAGCGAGCAGACGATTGATCTCGTGATTCTCGATTTGCGCCTCAGGGACGAGGACGGGATGGCCATCGCCCGCTCACTGCGCGAGCGGATCTCGATGCCGGTCATCATACTCACCGGCGTTCGAGACGAGGCCGATCGGGTCATGGGGCTCGAGCTCGGCGCCGACGACTACGTCATGAAGCCATTTAGCCCGCGGGAGCTCCTGGCGCGAATTCGCACCGTGCTTCGACGCACGAAGAGCGCCGCTCCCGAGGGCGGCCAGCGCCGGGAGGCTCGCGCCTATCGATTCGGCGAGTTCGAGCTCAACCTGCGCACGCGCCGGCTCAAGCGTCAGGACGGTCGGCCCGTCAATCTCACCAAGGGCGAACTCAATCTTCTCGCGGCATTGCTCGCCGCCCCGGAGCGGATCCTGACGCGCGATCAGCTACTGGAGGCGAGCCGCGTGTATGACAATGAGGTGTACGATCGCGCCATCGACATTCAGGTGCTGCGCTTGCGGCGCAAGATCGAGTCCGATCCCTCGCAGCCGCGCTACATTGTCACGGAGCGCGGCGTCGGCTACATCTTCAGCGCACCCGTCGATGTGCTTTACTAGGCGGTTCGTTGCCGGCCCAATGTAACTACAGAGGAACGAGCAGAAACATGGAAACGATTGGCGCCGATTTACGCCAAATGCAGCGCACCCCGTTGGCGGTCTCTCACGTCGAGGCATTGCGCGCCGTGGGCAAGGTCGCGACATATCCCGCGGGTACATTTCTCGCGAGGCCCGGCGAGCCGGTGGATCGCTTTGTCTACGTCGAGGAAGGCGAGATCGAGGTCGTCAATCCCTATACCGACGAGCGCCATTTGCCCTCCACGTTAGGTCCGACACAATTCATGGGCGAGATCGCCTTTTTAAACGGCGGCCCCTGGTCGATGCCCATGCGCGCGGCTCGAGAAACGCGGGTGATAGAGGTGCCGCGCGAGGCAATGCTGACTTTGATGTCTCAGATCCCCGAGATGTCCGACATCGTCATCACGGTGTTCTCTGCACGCCGTCGACGCCAGCTCGACGACCGCGACGGCGTCCTGCGGCTAATCGGCGAGGATGAAGACCGCAACGTGCGTCGTATCGCGGAGTTTGCAAACCGGAACCGCATTCCCTACTCCTCGTTGCCGCTAGGCAGCCCTGAAGCTGAGGCCATGGCCCGAAGCTGCTCGATTGCTGCGTCAGTGCCGGCGGTGATATTTGGCCGGAACGTTGTCGTGACTGATCCCACGCCGGACAAGGTTGCGCGGCTTATGGGCCTCAATCTCGATTTCCGGAACGACGAAACCTTTGACGTCCTGATCGTCGGGGGCGGCCCTGCGGGAGTCGCGGCAGGAGTCTACGCGGGGGCTGAAGGCCTGTGCGCGCTGGTCGTGGAGGACATTGCGATCGGCGGCCAGGCGGGAACCTCCAGCCGCATCGAAAACTACATGGGCTTCCCGACCGGTATTTCGGGTGCGGATCTGGTCTGGCGCGGCGAGGTGCAAGCGATGAAGTTCGGGACGCGCTTCGCGATGCCGCGGCGGGTGATACTCCTCGAGAAGCTGCGGGATCAAAGTTTCTGCGCCACCTTCGACAACGGACAGCGCGTCCGTGCCAAGGCA
Source organism: uncultured Gammaproteobacteria bacterium (assembly GCA_963755965.1). Lineage (GTDB taxonomy): Bacteria > Pseudomonadota > Gammaproteobacteria > Steroidobacterales > Steroidobacteraceae > Bog-1198. Next base: position 343,365 of record CAVWLU010000017.1, on the reverse strand, counting down.
GTGGTGGTCGCGACCGGGGTTCAATATCGGCGGCCTCCCCTCGACCGCCTGGCCGACTTCGAGGGTGCGGGCGTCTATTATGCCGCGACCGAAATCGAGGCGCGCTATTGCAAGGGAACCGAGGCGGTCATCATTGGCGGCGGCAATTCGGCGGGCCAAGCCGCCATGTTCCTCAGCCGCTCGGCGAGTTGCGTTCGCGTGCTTGTTCGCGGGAGCTCCCTTGCGGCATCAATGTCGAGCTACCTCTCGAACAGGCTCAAAGCGGACCCCAGGATTACCATCGAATACGGCGCCGAGGTGAGCGCGCTACGCGGAGGCGAACATCTTGAGGCAGTGACCATCCGCGACGCAATTACGGGTTCAACCCGCGTCGTGAACACGCGTGCGTTGTTCATCATGGTGGGAGCCACGCCGAACACCGAGTGGCTCTCGGGACTGGTCGACCTTGATGATAAGGGGTTCGTGATCACAGGTTCCGGTACTCTCTCGGCCGCCTCGCCCTTCGCCACCTCGATGCCCGGCGTCTTCGCGGTGGGGGACGTGCGCGCAGGCTCGGTCAAGCGTGTGGCATCCTCGGTCGGCGAAGGTTCCGTCGTGATCTCCAAGGTATGGGAGTTTGTCAATCGCAAGGCCTAGGGTGCACCGATAGCGTCAAGTTCCGCGAGTACCGCGTCCGATAAACTCAATTGTTCCGCCCGCATGTTTTCACGCAAATGCTCGAGCGACGAAGTGCCCGGGATGAGCAGGATGTTCGGAGCACGATGGAGCAGCCAGGCGAGCGCCACCTGCATCGGCGTCGCGCCCATCGCCTGGGCTACCTTGGACAGCTCTGACGATTGAATCGGCGTGAACCCGCCCAGCGGGAAGAACGGCACATAGGCGATACCGTTGCGCCCTAGTTCGTCGACCAGCGAGTCGTCGTCTCGGTGGATCAGATTATAGTGATTCTGCACGCAGACGATCTTCGCGATGCGCTGCGCCTCGCTGATCTGCGCCGGGGTCACGTTGGACAGACCGATGTGCCGGATGAGACCCTGGCGCTGAAGTTCAGCTAGTGCGGAAACTTGCTTTTCGATCGATCCTTCGGCGGGACTATGAACGCTGCCCATGATTCGCATGTTGACGACGTCGAGCACGTCCAGCCCAAGATTACGTAGGTTGTCGTGGACACCCCGCTTGATCTCTTCCGGCTCGAGCGCCGGCAGCCACGAGCCATCGTCGCCCCGCACGGCACCGAGCTTGGTGACAATCACAAGGCCATCCGGGTAAGGGTGCAGCGCTTCTCGAATGATCTGATTGGTGATGTGCGGACCGTAAAAGTCGCTCGTATCGATGTGATTGACGCCTGACGCTACCGCTTCGCGCAGTACCGCAATGGATGCGCCACGATCCTTCGGCGGCCCGAACACACCGGGGCCGGCCAATTGCATGGCGCCGTAGCCCACTCGATTCACGGTACGGCCGGCCATCGGGAATGTGGTCACGGGGGTTAACTTCGACATAGCGAACGTCACCTCTTGGGATACACCGTGAAAACGTAATCCTGCTTCGTCACGACGGTGTGGCAAGCGAATCCACACTTGGCGTCGCTCCCCTGCGGCGGCTGATCCGAAGTTGTGCCGGGCCGGAACGTGTCGGACGCGTCGTCATATTCAAATTCGCCATATCCCCATCCGCCGCTGTCCGAGAACCTCTTGCTATCCTTCGTCATGAAATCGATGTCGTGGAGGGTGTTGGGCACCAGCGGTTGCCCGGGGGCCGCCTCGTTCTTTTTCGGGTTCCAATGGATCTTCGCCATTTTGGCGCCGTCGGGGAAAGGTTTGCCGTTTCCGGGAACACCGCTCTTAAACGCGTCGATCATCGCGGGATTCCCGAGGATCGCAGCCATCAGGCCTCCGTTATAACTGATCGAAATCACCTGCCACCCTTCGTATCCTTTGAACTCCGAGAACGCGAGCCCATTCGGCACTTTGAGGGTGTACCTGTCCTGAGCGGAAATCGCAGCCCCGGCTCCCAGGACGGCGAGCGCTACCGTGATACCCACACCGATCAGCATGCTTTTGCCCTTCATCGCCGCAACTCCTTTTTCCAATCAATGAACACACCTCCCCATTAAGCCATGAATGTTGAATCGCATCCATTGGACGAAGGTGTGAGTCCAATTGCAGTTTTCTTAAGTTAGTTCTCTAATGCCTGGCTCCCACACCAAACAGCTAGGGCTCAGCATGGAACATTCTGGCGATATTGATCTCAAGGCCGGGCTCCCCATTGGAGAACTCGCAGAAGGCGGGATCATCAGCGGACGCGTCGACGGTGAGGATGCAATCCTAGTTAGACGCGGAAAGAATTATTACGCAGTCGGGGCGCTATGCACGCATTACCACGCCGCGCTCGCGAAAGGATTGATTGTTGAAAATACGATCCGCTGCCCCCAGCATCACGCCTGCTTCAGCTTGCTTACAGGCGAAGCCTTGGGTGCGCCGGCGCTTGATCCGGTTGCTTGTTGGCGCGTAGAGGTCATGAACAACGAGATTTTTGTTCGGGAAAAACTTGATCCCGCAAAAGCGACCATCGAGTCGACCGTTGCACCGCCGAGGGCTCCGACCTCCGTAGTGATTGCTGGAGGCGGGGCTGCGGCGCTGGCGGCGGCGGACATGCTTCGCCGCTCGGGATTTTCCGGTCCGCTGACGATGGTGAGCGCGGATAATGAGCCGCCGTACGATCGCCCCAATCTATCGAAGGATTATCTCGCTGGGACCGCGCCTGAGGAATGGATGCCGTTGCGAAGCACGCAATACTATATCGATCGTAAAATTGATCTTCTGCTCAATCAGCGCGTAACCGCTATCGATACGGCGCGCCGGGTCGTGACGCTGGAGAACGGCCGCCATCTCGCCTACGGCGCCTTATTGCTCGCGACAGGTGCGGATCCCATCCGCTTGGAGATTCCCCTGACGGGCGCAGCGCACATCTTTTATTTGCGTACCTTTGCCGATACTCGTGCGATCCTTGCCGCCGCCGAATCAGGCAAAGCGGCGGTCATCGTCGGCGCCGGTTTCATCGGGCTCGAAGTCGCCGCGTCGCTGCGCGCGCGTGGCCTTGACGTGCACGTAGTGGGACACGAGCAAGTGCCGCTCGAACGCGTGATGGGCCGCGAAGTCGGCACGTTCTTGCGCGGTGTGCACGAGTCGCACGGCGTGACCTTCCATCTCGGCCAGTCGGTGAGCAACATAGAAGGCAAGCAGGTCAAACTGAACGACGGCACGACCCTCCAGGCTGATTTCGTCGTGCTGGGTGTTGGTGTGAGGCCGGCCATTGCACTCGCCGAGAGTGCCGGTTTGACGATCGATCGTGGCATCTCGGTCAACGAATTCCTCGAGACCAGCGCACCGGGAATATTTGCCGCCGGCGATATCGCGAGGTGGCCTGATCCGCACTCCGGCGATAAGATTCGCGTCGAGCATTGGGTGGTCGCGCAACGCCAAGGTCAGACGGCGGCGCGCAACATGCTAGGGCATCGCCAGCCATTCGCCGTGGTGCCCTTCTTTTGGAGCCAGCATTACGACGTGGTGATCAACTATGTTGGACACGCGGAAAAGTACGACACCACATCGATCGATGGCACATTGGAATCGCACGACTGCGCGGTAACCTACCGCCGCGGTGACCGCATTCTTGCCGTCGCAACGATCTCTCGGGACTTGCAGAGCCTGCAAGCTGAACGTGCGATGGAGACGGCAGCACTGTAGAAACCGGATCCTCGACGCTTCCGCTGCTAAAGATACGCTCGTGCGAAGAACGCTACTGTAATACAGCTCGTAACAAAAATCGTCCCGGCACGAATGATTCTCGGAGGGGCCTTTCGGCCGATCTGTGCGCCGCCGTAACCGCCAACTGTCGCCCCCATAAGCATAATCAGGGTTTCGGACCAGTGGACCGCATGAGCGGCGACGAAGATGACCACAGCTATCGTGTTCGCGGCGCTGACGAGCAGAGTACGAGGCGCATTTAGAAGTTTCAGATCTTGGTTACCCAATAAAGACCACACGGCCATCATCATGATTCCAACACCGCCGCCAAAATACCCGCCGTAGACTCCTAGTCCGAACTGAACGGTCAACACGGCCGCCTGATTAATTCGCCATCGCTGACGCAAAGATTCACCAAGACGTCGACCAAAGCTCAGGGCTAAAGTGGCAAGCAGCAAGAGCCATGGGAGTACAAAATCGAAGGTCGTGGAGGGCGTCCGCAACAGCAAAACCGCCCCGAGCGCTCCGCCTAAGAGAGTTGCAAGCGTCAGGGCTCGTAGTGACGCCGCTCCCACTCTCCCCCAACCTTCGTGGTAGGCCCACGCACTCGCGACACCACCGGGAAATAACGCCACCGTGCTCGAAGCATTTGCCTGAGCCGAGGGCACGCCGACTGCAATCAATGCCGGGATACTGACGAACGAGCCAAAGCCGGCCAAGGCGTTCATTGCGCCAGCAACCAAACCCGCACCGGCAACCAGCAGAATATGATTCACCGGCGACGATGCCGCATCCATCGGAATCCCGCCACACTTGTCACTCCCTGGCCGTTCGATGTCTGCATCAGTATTGGTACATGATCCCCATGCGCTTGGACGAATTATAGGTTCGAAGGAGAGATATATGTGCCCAGCATGCATCGCCGGCACGGCAGTAATGCTCGCCGGAGCCGGATCGACAGGAGGAATTCTGGCGGTTTGCGCCGGGAAGTTTAGAAAATTCTTCAGGAGAAATAGATGAACACACCCCCGATCGTACCGAAGCAGGAGTGGGAGGCTCTGCGCCTGCAGCTCCTCGTGAAGGAGAAGGCCTTGACCCGCGCCCGTGACACGCTGGCCGCCGAACGCCGGCGGATGCCTTGGCTGGCTGTGGACAAGACCTACGAGTTCGACGGACCCAAGGGCAAGGTAAGCTTGCTCGATTTGTTCGAGGGCCGCCGTCAGTTGATCGTCTATCGCGCCTTCTTCGAACCCGGAGTGTTCGGCTGGCCCGAGCACGCCTGCCGCGGATGCTCCCTGGGCGCCGATCAGGTCTCCCATCTGGCCCATCTCCGCGCCCGCGACACCACGCTCGCCTACGCCTCGCGCGCGCCGCAGGCAGACATCGCGCGCCTGAAGGCGCGGATGGGCTGGGAGATGCCCTGGTACACCATCACGGACGGCTTCGACGCGGACTTCGGCGTCGATGAATGGCACGGCCACAACGTGTTCTTCCGCGACGGCGAGCGGGTGTTCCGCACATACTTCATCAATAGCCGCGGCGACGAGGCGATGGGGACCCTCTGGAGCTATCTCGACATCACACCGCTCGGCCGTCAGGAGAATTGGGAGGACTCGCCGAAGGGTTACCCCCAGACTTTGCCGTACAAGTGGTGGAACTGGCACGACAACTATGACGCTGAGGCCTCGCCTAACTCGACGTGGGTCAAGGTGTCCGACGCCGGAGAGGCGGCCTTCCGAAAGCGCGACGAGCAGGCATAAGCGAGCCTTAGAAAGGACGGCGTCGGGACTTTGCGTACAATGGGTCATGGCCTCCGATTTCATCCCTTCGCGCCACCCCTTTGCGGCCGAGCTCATTGCACGGGCGAGGCAGATCGGTGCGAAGCTGCGCGCCGAGGAGGATCAGAGCGATGCGCGCGGTTGCTACTCCGAAGAAATACACCGGGAGCTCGTGGAGGGTGGGTTCTATCGAATCCTTCAGCCGCGAATGTTCAACGGCGGCGGAGTCGATTGCGAAACCTACATTCGTGTGATTCTCGAGCTGTCCCGGGGGCACCCGGGAGGCGGCTGGTGCTACACCCTCGCCTCCTCTCATGCCCTGGTCCTAGGCGCACACTTCGAAGAAGAGGTACAGAAGGAGCTGTTTGGCTCAGAAGGGAATTTTCGCGCGGCATTTGCTGCCGGCCCAGCGGGGATTCCGGCCTTCGAACGTGGTGAGGGAGGTTACCGCGTAACCGGCCTGTGGCCCTTCGCGTCGGGAATTCCCGTGTGTACGCATTTTCTGGGCGGCGCCTTCATTCCCGGTGTTGGCGGTGCGCCCTCGCCGGTGGCCTTCGTCGTGCCGCGCTCCAGCGTCGAGATTTTGCCGGATTGGGGGGGCGATGCCGCCATGGGAATGCAGGCGAGCGGCTCCAACAGTGTGCGACTGAACGGGGTATTCGTTCCCGACCGCCACATCATTCCTTCGCCCGTCGGTCTGTTGACCACCGGCAAGCTGCCTGAGGGTACGCCGGGCACTCGCCTGCATGGCGAAGGGCTGTTCCTCGGCATCATCTTCGGGTGGTTCAGCTGCGAGTTTGGAGCCATCTTCACCGGCGCTGCGCGCGCTGCGCTCGAGGAATACGAGCGATTGATGCGGGTGAAACCCATGTTGAACGATCCGCAGCGCACTCGAATGCACGATCCGGAGCTGCAGCGCATATTCGGGGAAGCTCTATGCCGTGCCGATGCCGCCGAGGCACTCACCTTCAGCGCGACGCGCCTTCACATGGAGTTATGCGATCGATGGATGAAAGAGCGGCAGCCCATCACGGCCGCAGACACCCTGCGAGTTTGGGGAACGGCGCGCGAAGGCTGCCGAGCCGCCTGCGAATGCGTCGAGATGCTGTTTCACAGTGCCGGCGCCTCTGGGGCGAGGCGCGGGGATCGGCTGCAGCGCTACTTCCGAGATGTGCAAATGTACCGCGTCCACTTCCAATCGCAGGCGATCACCCCGATGTTGCGCGCGCAACTGCAGTTAGGTGTCGAGGTACCGCTGATGTTTCGCGCCGCTGCCTGCGCCGTCGGCGCCGCGCTGAGTTCATCGAAGCAGAGGGGCGACGCATTCGATAAGTCGGATGGGTGCGCACCGACGGCGCATGGTGTGTTGCCGTCTTCAATTGGCCTTCGCACCTTTGTGAGGCACCAGGGCAACCGCTGCCTCGGTGGTCAGCAGCCGGAAGGTGAACGTTTCCTGCAGATAGAGCCGCACTGCGGCTTCCGAGTGGCTCAGGTAGCCGATTGACGTGTCCTGCCCAATGCTGAGTTCGAAGTCGCCGCCGCGCGTCGTCAGCACAAAGGCGCCGACGATGGCAGGCGCCCAGATAATCTCATCGTTGACAAGCCTTTTGACGTGTTCGAGCACCGGGTATCCGTGATCTCGGGTTTCGGCCAGGGCGGTGTACGCGTCGGCGCCGAGCAGAACCTTGTAAGGGCCGTTCACGCCGACGAGCCGCAATTGACTCAACGCCTGTGCCACGGCGTCGGGATATTCGCGTACATCCGTCGGAAGCGTCATGATGGGATTGCTCGTGCCCTGACGGATACCGCCTATTTTCGCGGCGGCATAGCCTTCAAAAATGGCGCCGTCCTCCGCAAAGGCGATTTTCTTCGCGGCATCCTTGACCGGCTGCCAATCGGAGTCGTTCGCGCCACGCTCGACGTCGTCAATCGAATCGCGTGCGAGTTCGAACGGAACGCGCAATTCGATAATCGGCTTCGACTCGCGAAATCTGGCCAAGATACCGTCTGCCGGCGCATCGATGGGCTTAAGATGACCGGTTCCGACCGCTGAGAGTCCGACGCCGCCGGCTTGAGCCATGTCCACCACACGCCTGCCGGCAAGGTAGCGCTTGAGTGTACGTGTCGCCTCCTCCCCAATCTCGGCCCAGGCTGCATCTGAAATTGGCGCGAGTTCGCGATGCAGATTATTCATGCCGGATGTCTCCTTTTAGCGAGCCGATGCCCAGTGTGCCATCGGATGTGGACGTGGTGGAAGAAACGGCTGCCGGGCCCTCGGCCGCGCTTTCCAGAAAGGTTGCCGAAGGTACGAAGAAAAGACTTCCGGTAACAGCCCGGCTGAAGTCCAGGAGCCGATCGTAGTTGCCGGGCGGTCGGCCGACAAACATGTTTTCGAGCATTTGCTCAATCGTGAGCGGCGAACGGCTGTAGCCGATGAAATACGTGCCGAATTCACCCTGAGAGGCTCGGCCGAAAGGCATGTTGTCGCGCAGAATCTTGATCTCCTTGCCATTCTCGACGATTGTCGTGAGCGCACTGTGCGCGAACGTCGGCTTAACGGCATCGTCCAATTCGACGTCGGATAACTTCTTGCGGCCAATGATGCGTTCCTGGATTTCCGTGGTGAGCGCATTCCAGCCGCCGAGATCATGTAGATACTTCTGCACAATGACGTAGCTGCCGCCGGCGAAGGCCGCATCTTCATCCCCAATCAGCACAGCATCGATCGCCGCCTGTCCGTTCGGGTTCTCCGTACCGTCGACGAAACCCAATAGATCCCGGGCGTCAAAATAGCGGAAGCCATGCACCTCATCCACCGGGGAAGCTGCGCCTGCCAAGGCCTCCATGATTTGCGTTGCAAGCTCGAAGCAGAGGTCCATGCGTTGCGCGCGGATATGGAAAAGCACGTCGCCCGGCGTGGATATCGCGTGGCGTGACCCGGAATGAATTTCCCGAAAGGGATGCAGATCAACTGGTCTGGGCTGAACAAAGAGCCGGTCCCACGCCTCGGAACCAAATCCGACGATGCACGACAGGGCCGCGTCGCTGTCACGAAATCCAACCGCGCGCACCAAAGTGGCCAGATCGCTGCAAACAGCGCGGACCGAGGCGCAGTTATCGAAACCCGGCTTGACGGTCACGACCAGGAAGATCGCAGCCGGTGTCAGGACCGCAGTTACTGCCTGAGGAACCGGGCTCTCGGCAGCGTGGCTTGGCTCGGAAGTCATTATATTTCAATTAGTTCGATAACATTTCTAGACTTTATTTTGATAATGAACGCCTTCACCGTGGGCTCGCTCTATTTTAAGCCGCGAATTATCCAGAACTATGGCACGACCGAATAGTCACCTGCCATTATACGATTGTATCGATGGGGCCGGTGCCGCGGCGCCGTCTCGGCGCGCCGCAATTACATTTTTGTCGACGATCATGCGCGACAATCAGTGAGGAGGATTTCATGGTAATGATGACACCGGCAACGCACCAATTCGTCGACCGGAAACTGCAAGAGGCGGCCGAGATGATTGAAAAGGCGCAAAGCACAACGGTTGCAAAGAAAGGCTATAAGAACTTCAAATTGGCCCTAGAAGTCATTTACGAGTGCCGGACCATGATCGATCAGGAGACGGAGAACGATGCCGTGATAGGGCACCTAAAAACCGCAGCGGTGGCGCTGGCTCCGTTCAACGCCGGTGACGCGGCGCCGTCAGTGCAAACGGCAATACGTTCCATCGGGGATATCGTCGATAAGCTGCCGGATTGACCCCTAGGGTATTCCGAGTCGGGGGAGCCGGACCGTATCGCCGGTGGACTCGCGCAATTCGGATTCGCGCTTTAGCCACTCCTCCGGTCGCGGATTCATGACCGCCATGCGGCACTCTTCGAGTTGGTGTTTCAGCAGCGGCAGCAGTGCCGCATGCAGTTCCGTGTCGCCCGAGCCCGTGCCGAATTGCGTGCCGCAGAAGAGCTGGAAATACTCCGCGTAGAGTTCCTGATAGCGCTTCATCGGATCGAAAAAGCCTGCGTCGCGCACGACATTGCCGCCGACGTGGCTCGTGCAGAGAAAGCTGCAAGCTTTTCGAAGATAGACTCCATGCTCGGCGATGACCGACTGGGTGTAGTCCTGCGTCGGATGGAAGGAGAGGATGATGCGTCGGCGTACGCTGCCCCGAACTTGCTCGTCCCGCAAATATTCGAACAGCGCCTTGCGATGGACCAGCCGAAATGTCGCTTTTTTTAGCAGAGCCGACTGGGTACGTTTGAAACTGGGGTATGCGACCTCTCGCATCAGTCCGGAATGTTCGCTCTCCCAGGTCCGAAACGCCGCGGGGTTCTGCAACAGTCTAGTAGCAACTAATTGTTCGTTGGTATTGTCGCTGTACAGCGCACTTTGTACGCGATCGATCGATTCGCGCATGAGGCGCTCGTGATTGACGGCGTTCCGGTGCACCCCTCCGCCCTCCCGTACTCAGCTTTTTCTGCCCGCGCGCAACCCTCAATTCTCTGCAGTCACAGACTCGGGGTTTTGCTGAACCAAGTCAATGGCATCTTAATGATTAATATTTAGTTTATATATCAATCTATTAGCAATACTCTCTCGAATTTATATTAGGTATGTCGGTAGGTGACTGCGAGAGCGATCAAGTGCGAGGCATCGGTTAACGTTGCATTTCCAGGATGGCCGGCATGGGCAGCATGTTCAGATTGAGGTTGGCCATGATCCAGAGCGACCCGCTGATAATGAGCGTAACGATGAGGACGCCGAAAGCAAGAGCCAGCACGTTGTTGGTGTTGTCCGGCCCGGTACCGATGTGCAGGAAGAACACCAAATGAACGCCCATCTGAGCGATGGCGAGCACGGCAAGCCCGGCCGGTACGCCCGGCGCCCACAGGAGATCGGTTTGCGACACGATGAAGGACGCGCCGGTCAATAGCAACGCGAAGGCGAGCCCCGCGGTGTAGCTTGCAATGCTTCCGGAGGATTCGTTTTCCATCATCGCGCTCCCATGAGATAGACCAAGGTCAGCAGCGCCACCCAGATAATGTCGAGTGCATGCCAGAAGAGGCTGAAACAAAGCAACCGCCGGCGCACGAAGTCGCGCGGACCCCGCACGGCGGTTTGCGCCACCATAAAAACGAGCCACATCAGCCCGGCGGTGACATGCGCACCGTGCAGACCGACGAGGCTAAAAAAGGCTGAGAGAAAGGCGCTGCGCGACGGACCGGCGCCGCGCGCCACCATGCCGGCGAATTCGCTCAATTCCAATCCTAGAAACGTGGCGCCGAGCAAGAACGTGATTGCGAATGCAAGATAGAAACCCTGCAGGCGGCGCCGCTCAATGGCCAAGATGCCGAGCCCGCAGGTATAGCTCGAGAACAGCAGGCAAAGGGTTTCGATGCCGACATGGCGCAGCTCGAACAGCACGCGCCCGGAAGGTCCTCCGGCGGTTTGCCCGGACAGCACCGCATAGGACGCGAACAGCGCCGAGAACAGGATGATGTCGGAGAGCAGGAAGATCCAAAATCCGTAAGCGACTACGATACGTACCGGCGCCGGCCCCTCGCCGCCACGCGCCAGCGTACTTCCCAGTCCGGGGAGCTCCGCAGTGCCCATCCGTGCGTTCATGCCGAACTCGCCGCGCGCAACCGAGCGCGCTCGGCTTGCGCTAGTTGCTCGCCCGAAATCTCGACGTTGACCCGCTCGACCCAGCCAAAGGCGACCAGTGTCAGAGCGGCGCATACCAGCCCCAGAATCGCCATCCACCAGATGTGCCAAATCATCGCAAATCCAGAGACGACGGCGAAGAAGGCAGTGACGAATCCATTGGGACTATTGCCGGGCACCTCGATGGACTCGTACTGCTCGGGCGGCGCCACGGGCTCGCGTTGCTTCATGGCCCAGAAGGCATCCAACGATTCGACTTGCGGCAATACGGCGAAGTTATAGGCGGGTGGCGGCGAAGTGGTGGACCATTCGAGGGTCCTGCCGTCCCAGGGATCGCCCGTGCGGTCGCGCCTGTTGGCGCGAGTGCGGACGCTGACTACGAGTTGCACGATCGTAGCGATGATCCCGCAAAGAATGATGACCGCTCCAACTTCCGCCACGATCAAATACGGTTGCCAGCTCAAATCGGCGTAATGCTGCATGCGCCGCGTCATGCCCATTAGTCCGAGGATATAGAGCGGCATGAACGCAAGATAGAATCCCACGAACCAGCACCAGAAACTGACGACGCCTAGGCGCCGGTCGAGTGTGAATCCAAATGCTTTGGGGAACCAGTAGTAATAGCCCGCCATGGCGCCGAACAGTACGGCGCCGATGATCACATTATGGAAGTGCGCCACCAGAAAGAGGCTGTTGTGCAGCACGAAATCGGCGGGCGGCACCGCCTGCAACACGCCGGTCATCCCACCGATGGCAAACGTCACCATGAAGCCGATGGCCCAGAGCACCGGTACCTCGAATCGGATCCGACCCCGGTAGAGCGTGAACAGCCAGTTGAAAAGTTTCACGCCGGTGGGAATGGCAATAATCATCGATATGTATGCCGAAGACGGCGTTGACATCGGCGCCTGCGCCCATGGTGAAGAAGTGATGCAGCCAGACCATGAAGGACAGTACGCAAATTGCAAGCGTCGCCATCACCATGGAGCGATAGCCGAACAGCTGCTTGCCCGAGAAGGTGGCGATCACCTCCGAAAAAATGCCGAAGGCCGGCAAGGCTAGGATGTAAACCTCCGGGTGCCCCCAGATCCAAATGAGATTGATGTACATCATGAAATTACCGCCGCCGTCGTTGGTGAAGAAGTGCATGCCGGCATAACGGTCGAGAAGCAGCATGCCGAAGGTGGCAGTGAGGACTGGGAAGGCCGCAACAATCAACATGCTGGAACACAGCGCCGTCCAGCAGAACACCGGCATGCGCATATAGGTCATCCCCGGCGCGCGCAGCTTCAATATGGTCGTGACCATGTTGATGCCGGCGAGCAGAGTCCCGATGCCCGAGATCTGCAGCGCCCACAGATAATAATCCACGCCGACTCCCGGCGAGAATTGCAGCTCGGAGAGCGGCGGATAGGCGAGCCAGCCGGTGCGTGCAAATTCGCCCACGACCAGCGAGATATTCACCAGCAGCGCACCCGACGCGGTTAGCCAGAAGCTGATGGCGTTGAGCACCGGGAAAGCCACATCGCGTGCGCCGAGCTGCAGCGGAACGACGAAGTTCATCAAGCCCACCACGAACGGCATTGCCATGAAAAAGATCATGATGGTGCCGTGAGCGGAAAAAATCTGATCGTAGTGCTCTGGAGGTAGGTATCCTTGCGCTCCGCCGGCGGCAACGGCGAGCTGAGAACGCATCATGATCGCGTCGATGAACCCCCGCAGCAGCAGCACCAGCGCCAGCAGCACGTACATCACGCCGATGCGCTTGTGATCGACGCTGGTCAGCCACTCGCGCCACAGATAGGGCCACTGGCCCTTTAAGGTGACGAGGCCCAGGACGGCGAGCACCCCGAGCACGATCAACAAAGATGCCGCCATCGGTATCGGCTGATCGAAGGGGACGGCGTCCCAGCTAAGTTTTCCCAGCATCTAATTCTCCTGGCGAGGCGAAGCGGCTAGCTGCGGGTCGTTCTGATGCACGATCCGTTCGAACAGATTCTGATCGACGCTGCGGTAGGTTTGTACTTTCGCGTCGCCGCTGGGGCGTGCCAGCCGCGAGTAGGTATTCGCGTCGAGCGCTCCTCCTTCGCCGCGCGTGCGCGCGAGCCAGCCCGAGAACTCGGAGGCTGGCACGGCGCGCACCAGAAACCGCATATCCGAGAAGCCGTCACCGCTGAAATTTGACGACAGGCCCGCGTACTCGCCGGGATGATCGGACATCAGGTTCAGATGCGTCGTCATGCCGGGCATGGTGTAGATCTGGCTGCCGAGCTGCGGCACAAAAAACCCGTTCATGACGTTTGCCGACGTCAGCTCGAACTCGACTGGTACTCCGCTTGGAATAATGAGCTCGTTGACCGTCGCGACTTGTTGGTCCGGATAGATGAATAGCCACTTCCAATCCAGCGCGACGACCTCGATTCGAATCGGCTTGGCTTCCGCCTTGAGCTCGCGCGCAGGATCCAGGGCATGTGAACCGGTCCAAGCCACTCCAGCGAGCAAAATCACCACCATCGCCGGTATCGACCAGACCACCAATTCGATGTGGCCGGAATAAGACCAGTCCGGTGAATAGGTCGCTCGCTTGTTGGATGCTCGGTACCACCACGCAAATGCCAGCGTGAGTACGATTACGGGCACCACCACCACCAACATGATGGCGGTCGCATTGAGCAAAATCAGCCGCTCCGCCCCGCCAATGGGACCGCGCGGATCGAGAACGCCCGCCCGACGACAAGCGGCGAGCAGGCAGGCAGCCAAGAGAACCGCGAACACACGGAACCGACGAACAGATCTACGGTATTTGATGTCTCGCAAGCTGCGCATGTTCGCTGTCCGCTGAACGAAGTGAACGAGACCGATGTCGAAGTACGCCTTAAAGCACGCTCCGAGGTCAAGCACATTTTTAATTTGATCTGACCTATGACCCGGCGTATAAGTCGCGTCATGAGCGAGCACAAAATCTTTTGCACCGTCGCGCGGCTCAACGACGATGCAGCGATGCGCTCGCTCCTCCGGCCCATCAAGGATGCGAAGAACGTGCGAACGGTGCTACGGATGGTGCGCACCTCCATCCTGTGTCCACTCTACGATGAGGAGATGCGGGTCGCGAGATACATCGTTCTCGATATCGATAGCCATATCGTTGGGTGCCACTCCGTCACCGACATATCCCGGCAACAGGCGAAAAAGATCACAGCCGGGTGTGTCAGCGTGTCGCATTGGAGCCCTTCCGCTTTCGACGCCGTGGTTGAACGGGTTCTCGGCGGCACGACGCAACACGTGCACTAGGGATTCGACCTTCCTTGTGCGTCGCAACGCCACTCAGGGCGCCGGGTTGCTACGGTCGATGAGCACGGAGGATTTCGGCGCCGAATCCTTCACGGAGGCTGACCAGGCCTACGCGGGATGTTGTTTCGCCGATGTGCGTCGGGCGATTTTCGCCAATCCTTACGGTCAAGAATGGGGTACTCCGGGCGGCGCTCCGTTGCCAATGCGAGCGGTGACCCTCTCGAGCGTAGTGCGTGGCGCCCTTTCATTCGGAAAGAACTACATGTTTCGAGAGGCCACGGCCCGCGCCGTGGACTCTCACGCAGACCTGCGTTGGGGTTCGGACGGAAAGGGGTATCGCCGCTTGCTTCACCCCAACGGGGTGTGCCTGACCGGCCGTTGGCGGATCACCGAGCAGACGCCCTACTCCGGTTACTACCGGCAGAATAGCGAGGCGTTGGTGGTCGGCCGCTATTCGACCTGCTGCACCGAAACGCGGCGCGGACACACGCGGTCGCTGGCGTTGGTGGGCAAGCTCTTTCCAACCGCGGATAAGGATGACACGCGGCCGCTGCGAACCGCCAACTTCATCACTCAACAGGATATCGCGGGCGAGAACACCGTCTATATCAACGATGCGGAGTTGCGCAACGCGCCCGGTGTTCATGCGTGGCGGCGCGGCGGTGGTGTGCCGATCCTGATCATTTCGGGGTTGGTTTTCCAACTCGTCGACAAAGAACCTACGCAGCGCCAGCTGTACCCCATCGCGGAACTCGGCAACGCGGCCAATGAGCCGACTCTCTGCCCGAAGTTCATGCGCCTTCAGGTGGTGCCGCAGCAGCCGCGGATCGCGGGCGAGGCTTTGGATTTTCGCGACGAAGTAATGGCGCAGATTTTCGATCGGGGCAACCCGGTGCCGCAGCGTACGCTGTGCTTCGATATCGACGTGAGCGACGATGGCGCACTTCACGGCCCGGGATTGGCCCAGCATGTTGTGATCAATAACTGGCGGCGCATCGGTCAACTGATATTCGATGACGCGGTCGTATCCTACAACGGCGATCATGTGATTCACTTCAATCACCCGACGTGGCGCGGCGACCGGAATGATCCGGCGACTGCAACTCGTATCAATGGACGGCGGCGGCCGTCGCCGCCTTAATTCTGCTTGGCGGGCGCCCGCAATTTTCAACGAAAGCGCGTCAGCGTCCATCTTGACGAGTCCTGGATACGGGTTCAGTATGTTTCGCATACCGACCAGGATTTCGCTATACGAAGTGCGGCCGCATTGGAAGGTCCGACGCTTAGAATCGGGTGATAAACCGGCTCGTCTCGACGAAATTCCTTCATATACTTGCCGTCCGTCAGTCCTGGCGACCCAGCGGTCTCGAGGTCGGTCGGTAGGGCAGCTGATTATTTGGGGGGGTCGCGATGCTATTTCCGACAACACTCGTGGGAAGCTATCCGCAGCCGGAGTGGCTAATCGATCGCCAACGCCTGGCATCCCGATTTCCGCCCCGAATCCGAGCTCTGGAACTCTGGCGCGTGCCGGCGCCGTATCTGGCGGAGGCACAGGAAGATGCCACCATCATGGCGATCAAGGCGCAGGAAGACGCGGGCATCGACATCATTACGGACGGGGAAATCCGCCGCGAAAGCTACTCGAATCGTTTCGCCACCGCGCTTGACGGTGTCGATCTCGACAATCCTGGAACGGCTCTCGATCGCAGCGGCCACCCTAATCCCGTCCCGCGAGTCGTCGGCCCGATCCGGCGACGCCACGCGGTGGAGGTCGTCGATCTCGAATTTCTCCGACGTCATACGCGTCGCCGCGTCAAGGTGACGGTCCCAGGTCCGTTCACGATGGCGCAGCAGGCGCAAATCGACTACTACGGCGGCAGCCGTCAGCTTGCCGCCATGGACTACGCCGCAGCGGTCAATGCCGAAATCCGCGATCTCTTCAACGCGGGCGCGGACGTGGTACAGATTGACGAGCCCTATATGCAAGCGCGTCCGGAGGAGGCGCGCGCATTTGGTCTCGACGCGCTCAATCGCGCGCTCGAAGGGATTACGGGCACGACGGCGGTTCACATTTGCTTCGGGTACGCCGCCATCATTCACTCACGGCCGTCGGGCTATTCGTTTTTGTCGGAACTCGCCGGATGCACCTGCCGCCAGGTATCGGTGGAAACGGCGCAATCGAACCTCGACTGCACCGTCCTCGCCGGCCTGGGCGGCAAGAAAATCATTCTCGGTGTCATCGATTTGTCCAACAACGAAGTCGAGCTGCCGGAATTGGTCGCGTCACGAATCCGCCGCGCGCTGCCATACGTCAATGCCGCCGATATCCTCATCGCCCCCGATTGCGGGATGAAATATCTGCCGCGCGACGTTGCATTCGGCAAGCTGCAAGCGATGGTGGCCGGCGCCCAGATTGTGCGCGCCCAGCTCGATCGCGAGCAGGCGAAGAGCGACCCCGGCAAGGTTCTGTAACGACCAATACACGCCCCATCAAGCTTTAGTTATCGCATCGAGGCAGCAATGCACCACAGTACAGATCGTATCCTCACGACCCATGTCGGGAGCTTGCCTCGAAGCAAGGCGGTGACGGATGTGATTTTCGCCCGCGAGCAAGACGATACCGTCGATCCCGAGATGGGAGCACCTGTGATCGCGGCGGCGGTCGCCGAGGTAGTGCGAAGGCAGGTTGCGGTCGGAATCGACGTCGTCAGCGACGGCGAGATGGGCAAGATCAGCTACGCGACTTACATTGCCAAGCGCTTCTCCGGATTTGGCGGCGACACGCCTCGGGAGCCTGGTCAGGATCTGGTGGAGTTTCCGGGCCTCCTGACAAAGCTCGCCGAGCGAGGTTCTACCGCAAAGTATCGCCGGCCGCGTTGCGTCGGGGAAGTTCGCATGACCAACGACGTGCCCGCCCGGACCGATCTCAAGAATTTGCGTGCAGCTGTCGCGGCAACACCGCCGACCGAAGCGTTCATGAACGCGGCCTCCCCGGGCGTTATCGCACTGTTCCAACCGAACGATTATTACCGCACCCAGGATGAGTATCTGGCGGCGCTGGCGGAAGCACTGCGCTTCGAGTACGAGGCCATTGTTGAGGCCGGGGTGATCCTTCAGATCGACGCTCCCGATCTTGCAATGGGACGTCACACGATGTACCGGCATCGCTCACTGGAGGAATTCGACACCCTCGCCGCACAGCACATCGAGGTGCTGAACCACGCCCTCCGGAACGTACCGGCCGACCGCGTCCGTATGCACGTGTGCTGGGGGAACTACGAGGGGCCCCACCACCACGACGTGCCGATGGAGCGTCTGCTGCCGATAGTGCTCAAGGCCAAGCCGCAGGGTATTCTGTTCGAGGCCGCCAATCCTCGGCATGCGCACGAGTGGGTTGTGTTCCGAGACATGAAGATGCCAGACGACAAGATTCTGATTCCGGGGGTTCTCGCTACCACGACGAACTACGTGGAGCATCCCCTGTTGGTTGCCGAACGGCTTGAAAAGTACGCCGGTATTGTCGGACGCGATCGAGTGATCGCGGGTACCGACTGCGGGTTCGGAACGTTCGCCGGCTTCGGCCCTGTGGAACCGGACATTGTGTACCTGAAGCTCGGATCGTTGGTGGAGGGTGCTCGTATCGCCTCGGAACGACTGTGGCGCACCGGATGACCCATATCACTCAACTTGCCTCACCACCTGGTGCCGCCCCGACGTCGGACGCCACGCCGTTTCGGTTTTACGATAATCGACAGAAGTACCTCGCCTTCGTCAACACCTGCAACGAGAAATCAGCAGTCGCCCGCCGCGCCGCGGAGGAACTCAAGCACATCAGACCGACTCCGCCCGCAATCCGCTTGTTCGATGCCGGTATGGGCGATGGCACCGTGCTTACACGACTGATGCGCAGTATGCACCGGCAGTTTCCCACTGTGCCGACGCTGGTAGTCGCCAAGGAAATCAGCTTGGAAGATGTGCGCCTGGGATTGGAAAAGCTGCCCGATCGATTGTTCGAGCATCCTGGCACCGTGTTTGTCGTGACTAATTTGACCTATGCAGACGCGCCTCGCCTGATGACGCGCGACTTGCAGACGGCGGCCTCGCTAAATTGGCAGCAAGTGCGGTTGTCAGGCAGCTCCGCGCACGAGTATGCCGAACAGATCGAGGAATTGGGCCCGATGCTCACTCATGGTTGGCAAACCAAGCCCAGCCTCAAAACCGGCAATCCGACCTACGTACGCCCGTCGGTCCTTGTGATCTATCGCGACGATCACAAATTTCTGCTCGATTCGGTCATTCCAAAACCGGGTCAAATATTCGAAAGCTACGATCTGATCCTCGCCTCGCAACCATGGCGGGCGCGCATGTCGGCGAAGTTCAAGGCCGAAAAGGTACTCGCCCCGCTCGCCCGAAGCCTCGCGCCGGGCGGCCGACTCTTGGCCATCCAATCGTATGGCCGCGATCCGGGGCTGGAAATCGTGCAGAAATTGTGGCCCGGCGAGAATCCCTTTCAGGTCGACCGCCACCAATTGATTGCCGCCCTAAAATTGGAATTGGGTCGCGACGTGCGGGATTATCAAATTTCCGCAATGCCCGACGAGAAGAGCATATTTCGCTATGAAATGCACACACTGCCTTCCGAGATCGGCGATCGAATCGGTACCTCGACCTTGTTCGCGGCCTGGAATGCCGCAATCTATGTGAATCAGATCGAGGACGAGCGGCTCGATACCGTGGTGACCACGGGCGCATATCTCAATGCCACGCAACAGGTCCTGCAGAAACATGGCGGCCTGTGGTTCAACGACGAGACCTTCGTGGTCTCACGCCGGCGACCCTAAGGGCGCGTCTCCAGGCGCGGGACGTCTTCAGGCGCGCGCGCTGAGCGACAGTCCCGGCACACTCGCAAGGTCCGCGGAGATCTGGCAGCTCACCTGTTGGAGCATGCTGAAGCGCTCGCGGATCAATTTGCTTTTCGTAATCCTTCGCGAATGGCTTGAACTGTTGAGGGCCGCGACCACGCGGCCATTTTGATCGAGCACTGGGACCGCGAGCGCCACCACGCCATAGGCCAACTCGTCTTCGACCGCGGAGTATCCGGTGCGACGACAATCCTCGATCAACTGCCGCAACTTGTCCGGATCGGTCACCGTACGATCCGTCAGCGCTTCGAGCGTTGCCGAATCGAAATAGCGCTTCAGACGCTCCGCGCTCAAACCCGCGAGTAGCACTCGGCCCGTGGAGGTCGCATGTGCGGCAAATCGGCTGCCCACATGCGCCTCTAGTCGCATCAGCGTGCGAATGGATGCCCGGGCGACATACACGATCTCCGTACCGTCGAGGACGCACAACGCGGCCGAGTCGCCGGTGTTCCTGGCGAGTTCCTCGAGGTGAGTCTTGGTGAGAAGCTCGATATTCATCGATTCAAGGTACGCGGCGCCGAGCTGCAGCACTTTAGGACGCAGGAGAAATTGGCGGCCGTTGCGCGTGACGTAGCCTAGTTCCTCGAGTGTCAGCAGACATCGGCGGGCGGTTGCTGCCGGCATCTCCGTGATGCCGGCAATGTCGCTCAAGGTCAACGCCGCGCGATCGCGCGTAAACGCGCGAATGACACCGAGCCCCTTTGCAAGGCCGCCCATTGCCTCACGGCGCCGCCGTACTGTTTTGCCCTTGGCCATGAGCATTAGTCTATTTCGATATGCGAAATAAAGGGAGCGTTTTATCCGCAGGCTTGACGGACCATGACTTCGGGTCCAGCATATTCGATATACGAATGTGAGTTCGCTATGCGAAATTCATTCCAGAATATAGGATGAGCCTGCCGTGAAAATTGGATCTCAAGTTCACCGAAGTACCGCCATTTCGACGTCGAACGAGGCAACCATCCTGGTTCGCGGTCGAGATCTCACCCGCGATTTGATCGGGCACATCGGATTCACGGAGCACTTTTGGTTTTTACTCACCGGCGCGCTGCCTACACCGGCTCAGAGGCGCATTCTCGATGCGACTTTGGTCGCCATTGCAGAACACGGTCTCGTCCCGAGCGTGCAGGTCGGACGAATGACGTTGGCCGCGGCACCGGAGGCACTGCAGGGAGCGGTGGCTGCGGGAATTCTCGGCTGCGGTTCGGTCGTCTTGGGCTCATCCGAAGCGGCCGGCCAGTTCTTCGCCACGATTGCCGCACGAGTTGAGGCGGGAGACCCCGTCGCACGGGCGGCAAAGACCGTGGTGCTCGAATACCGCGCCGCCCGGCGCTCGATTCCCGGATATGGGCATCCTTTGCACAAGGATTTCGATCCACGAGCAGAGCGGCTGTTCGATGTTGCGAAAGAAGCCGGCAGCGTCGGATCGCACATCGAGATCGCGCGCGAGGTCGAGCGCCTGTTGCCGGATCTTCTCGGCAAGCCGCTGGCGCTCAACGTCTCAGGCGCGATCCCCGCGGTTCTTCTCGATGCGGGGTATCCGCTGGCCGCCCTCAAGGGCGTGCCCATATTGGCGCGGACGGCCGGACTCATCGCGCACTTGCTCGAAGAGCAATTTCGCCCCATCGGATTCGTGATGTCCCATGCGGCCGCCGCGGCAATCGACTACGACGGCGACGCACCACCCGACTTTAGGTCAACCGATGAGTAATTCTCGAGGTTCGTTTCGAATGGGTGGAGTACTCGCCGGTATCCGGGTCGTCGAGCAGGGCACCTTCATCACCGGTCCCTGCGCCGGTATGATGCTCGCCGATCTTGGCGCCGACGTGATCAAGGTCGAGAGTCCGGAAGGTGATCCATACCGCAGCTATCAAGGCAGCCACTACTCACCGCATTTCCAAGCCTACAACCGCAACAAGCGCAGCATCGCCGTCGATCTGAAAGTCTCTGAGGAGCGTACCGTGTTCGAGGGGCTGGTGCGCGAGGCCGACGTCTTTATCCAAAACTTCAGGCCCGGTACGGCGATGCGCCTCGGCGCGGGACCCGAACGGCTATGCGCGATCAACCCGCGGCTGATCTACGCGTCCATCAGCGGTTTCGGCTCGAGCGGTCCGTACGCGGAGCGGCCAAGTTACGACTCGGTGGCCCAGGCCTTGAGCGGGTTCTTGAGCGTCGTCGTCGATTCGAGCCGCCCTCGCTTCCTCGGTCCTGCGCTTGCCGATGCCATCACTGGAATCTATGCGGCTTACGGGGTGCTCGGAGCGCTGGTGCAGCGCGGTCGGACCGGTGAAGGTAGTCTCGTCGAAGTGTCGATGCTCGAGGCCATGGCGCATTTCGCGCTCGAGCCGTTTGCAGCGTTTTTCGCTCTCGGGACGACGCCCACCTCGAGCGACCGGCCCCGGCTCGCGCAGGCCTACATTCTGCGCACGGCCGACCGGCGGCTCATGGCCATACATCTCTCCTCACTCGACAAATTCTGGGGCGGACTCGTAAGTGCGCTCGACGCACCCGAACTCAAGTCGGACGTACGCTTCTCTACCCGCCAGGCACGCATCACTCACTATGAGTCATTGAATGCTGAACTCGATGAGCGATTCTCGCGGCATGACCTCGCGCATTGGGCCGAACAATTGGGACGGCACGACGTTCCGTACGCACCCATCAACACCATCGACGAAGTTACCCACGATCCGCAAGTCGAGCACTTGGGTCTCATCGTTCCCGTCGAAGGGGCGCATGGCGGGACTCGATCGGTCCGGCCGCCGGTGCAGTTCGGCGGAAAACGCAGCAGTGCCGTGCGCGCAGCGCCGCTCCTCAACGAACACGGACAGTCCATACGAGCATCGCTCGCAAGGGGTGAGCGGTGGCCGGCCATGCCGAGCTAGCAACAGTCCCTTGCGTTTCCTCTAATAACCACAGCAGACGGTAATTGACAATGGGAGTGAATAAATCATGAGCATTCTACGGGGGAGATGGGTAGCTGCGTTGACTACAATGATGGCTGTGTTCGTCGCGCTGCCGACACCGGCGCAGACGAACGATCTGGAAGAGATCGTGGTGACGGCGCGCAAGCGCGACGAAACGGCGCAGAACGTGCCGATCACGATGAGCGTGTTCACGTCGCAGCTGATTCAGTCCGCCGGGATCGACAGTCCCCGCGACTTCGTCGCCATGGTACCGAACATGACATTCGTGGAGACACAGAACGTCGGCAATTCCTTCATCACGATCCGCGGCATCTCGCAGGCACGCAACAGCGAGCCATCGGTTGCCGTAGTGGTCGATGGCGTCCTGGAGACCAATCCGTACGAGTTCAACCAGGAGTTGTACGATGTTTCGCAGATCGAGGTCCTGAAGGGGCCGCAGGGCGCCTTGTACGGGCGCGATGCGATCGGCGGCGCGATCATCATCACTACCGTGGACCCACCCGACCATTTCGAGGGTGCGGCCCGGCTGGGCGTGGGCAACGGCGTGTCCGAGAAGGCTCAAGTGGCCCTCGGCGGCCCGATCGATTCCGCCGGGACGCTGCGGTATCGCGCTTCGCTGAGTTTCTACAATACCGACGGCTATATAAACAACGTTTATCTCGACCGGAATGCCGACCCTTATCGCGACGACACGGGGCGCCTCAAACTGGTGTGGAAGCCCAATGACGAGTTCAGCGCGGATCTGCGTTTCATGTACGATTGGACCGACACGACCGCTTACTATTTCGTCATTCCTCGTAGCGACGAAGCGAACCCATTCAGCGATTTCACGACGCCTGGGAATGCCAACGACACGACCTCGCCGATCCAGAACAACAATCTGGGCACGGATTATCGCAACATCCTCAATACCACGCTCAAACTCGACTACAACCCGGGATATGGCACGGTCACCTCGATCACTGACTTCAATCACACCCGGGAGATCGACACCGGAGATGCCTACGACTTCCGGCCCGTGACGACTTCCGTGGAATACGCGCTCACTGGATTTTATGTGCCGGCCGCTCTGGGCGGCCCGTTCGACGAGAGTCAGAGCCAGTACATCGATGTGAAGACCTGGAGCCAGGAGCTGCGCTTCACGTCCCCCAAGGTGGGGGGATTCTCGTGGATCGCCGGCGCGTACTACCTACACATCGAGCGCTTCATCTCCACGGGCAATCTCGCGGACCGGGGCGAGGGCGCGCCCGCCGTCTACTACACGCCGATCGTCGATCCGACCAATCCGTTCGCGACCAACACGAACCAAACCTTTCTCGCGGACACCCAGCATAACCACGCCTGGGCGGTGTACGCCGATGCGACCTACGAATTTAACCCGCAGTGGGAATTCGACGTCGCGATTCGCTACGATGACGAGGAGGTCCAAAACACGACGGACACCCCGACCTTTTTCTTGCCGACCACAACGGCCTTCACGGGCGAAGTGCGCAATGCCGTCTTTTGCGCGCCGCAGCCTAAAGCCACTCTTCGTTTCAAACCGAACGACGATTGGACCATCTACGGCGGCTGGAGCCGCGGATTCCGCAGCGGAGGATTCAATCAGACGGGTGTTGGTGATGTAGCCCGCGAGCCCACCGTGAACGTGAAGGGGGTCAATGATGTGTTCCAAGCCGAAATTGCCAGCACGACTGAGGTGGGATTCAAGGCGCGGTTTCCCAGCCAGCGCCTCACTCTGGATGGGGCTGTCTACTACACCCAATCGACAAACGGCTACTTCTTTGTTTATATCGCGGCGGACTCGACCCAGAACCTGGGCAATCTTGACGCGACCTACAAGGGCGGAGAACTCTCGCTCACCTATCAGCCGATCGATCGGCTCAATCTGTACGCCGGATTCGGCTACACCGATAGCCGCATTACGGGCATGGCCGACCCCACGGTCATCGGTAACCAGGCGCCGCTGGTGTCCAAGAACACCATCAATGCCGGCGCACAATTTCAGCAGCCCCTCGGCGATGGCCTGACCGGGACGGCGCGCCTGGACTACAATGAAATCGGGCGCACATGGTGGGAGCCGTACAACATCACCTCGCGCGACCCGGTCTCGCTGGTGGATCTGCGTCTCGGGCTCAAAGCGGAAAAGTGGACGCTCACCGCCTGGTCCAAGAACCTCACCAACAAGATCTATAATGCCGAATTCTCGCCGGGCAACGTCGGCGGTGCAGGGTTCCTGTGGCGTGCATTGCCACGCCGTTACGGACTCGACCTCGACTACCGCTTCTGATTCGGAGGTAAATTGCATGGCTACATCACCCAACATGACTGCATCACCCAAATTGCCATCCCGACTACATCAC
This sequence comes from uncultured Gammaproteobacteria bacterium, assembly GCA_963755965.1. Lineage (GTDB taxonomy): Bacteria > Pseudomonadota > Gammaproteobacteria > Steroidobacterales > Steroidobacteraceae > Bog-1198. The sequence goes on along the minus strand of CAVWLU010000017.1, from coordinate 318,673 downwards.
ACGGCGTACGTCACGCGTGATCTGGAGGCGACCCGAAAGTTCTACGAAGAGCTGATCGGGCTGCCGCTGGTTGCAACGTGGTGCGAAATCGATGAGCTTTTTGGCGCCGAGCGCGTCTATTGTCACCTGTTCTTTGCATTGGGTGACGGGGGCGCCCTCGCCTTCTTCAAGTTCGCGAAGCCCGAGGACGAGGAACTCTTCGGGCCCAAGATGCCCGCCTCACCGTTCCATCACATCGCGCTCAACGTCGATGCGGAGACGCAGCGGGCGATCGAGAAGCGTCTCGCTGCGGCAGGCTACAAGGAGCCGCAGTCCTTCGTTCTCGAGCATGGTTACTGCCGTTCGGTCTACGTGACCGACCCAAACGGGTTGATCCTGGAATTCACGCTCGATACTCCGCGGGCGGCTGAGATCAACCGTGACCGGCTCGCCAGCGCTCACGCCGACCTCAAACGTTGGATGGCAGGCGATCACACATCGAACAATACCTACCGCTAATTGACCGCTGAACGGAAGAGCGCCATGCGCGAGTTCGATGAGAAGAGCATTACTGCGGCCGTGATCGGGCGCCTCTCCGAAAGCGACGACGCGCGATTCAAGCAGGTCATGTCTTCGTTGATCGGCCACCTTCACGACTTCGTTCGGGAGGTGAACCTGACCGAATCCGAATGGTTCAAGGCCATTCAATTTCTCACCGACGTCGGCCAAACGTGCACGGACAAACGACAGGAGTTCATCCTCCTATCGGACACGCTGGGTGTGTCGGTGCTCGTCATCACCCTCAACCATCCGGCAGACGAGGGCAGCGCGGAGTCAACGGTTCTAGGCCCCTTCTATTGGGAGGGCGCGCCCGATCTGCCGCGAGGCAGCAACCTTGCCGAAGGAGTGAAGGGTGAGCCGGCGTTCTATTCCGGACGCGTGCTCAGCCAGGATGGCCGGCCACTCGAGAATGCGCTGCTCGACATTTGGTCGGGCGACGGCGATGGCAACTATGACATGCAAATTCCCGAGGAGACGGGAATGAAGGCGCGCGGGAGGATCCGAACCGACGCCGAAGGGCGCTACTGGTTTCGCTCGATAAGGCCGACGTTCTACCCGGTTCCCACGGATGGGCCCGTTGGACGCATGCTCCGAAAGATGGGGCGCCATCCGTATCGCCCTGGCCACATACACATGATCGTCTCGGCGCCCGGATACTTGGCGGTGACCACCCACCTGTTCGTTGCCGAGAGCCCATACCTGGATTCCGATGCCGTGTTCGGGACGAAGGAATCGCTCGTCGCGCAATTCGAGAGGCACCCTCCGGGAGTCGCTCCCAACGGTGAGCCCGTGGAAACACCGTTTTATACCGTCAATTACGACTTCCGATTGAGGCGCGCACGCGCATCGGCGCCGATCGAAGCTTAATTGCGGTGCACGAGAGTTCCTCGTACCGCGCGCGCCATTGCACCTAGGGCCAATGTCCTCAGAGCTTCAGTCGATGTCAAGCTGACGCCAAAGAAACTCCCAATTCCTAGATCTGTTGCGCGACGCTGATCGTGCCCGGAGAATTCGATGTCCCAAATCGGAACGGCCGGCATTGCCGAAACCGAGGCTATTGCGGAGGACTTTGGCTACGTCGGCAGCCGCGCGACCGGGATTGAGCAGGGCGACTATCTTGTGGCCGGACCCGATTGGCATCGAGCAATGTAGGAAAAGCCTCGACGCGTGGTGCTGAAACTCATTGGTAGGGAATTTTTTTATGGTCTCGAGAACGTTTGGAATCTCCTTGCTCGCGGTAGCACTCGCCGGCAGTCATATTGCCGTCGCGCAAGCTCCGCAACCGACCCTTCAGGAACGCGTCGCCGCGCTCAAAACCACGTTCGCGACGAGCCAGGCGAACCTCAGGCAGTATGAATGGATCGAAACGACCGTCGTCAGCCTCAATGGCGAGGAGAAATCGCGCAAGCAACAGCGCTGCTACTACGGCGCGGACGGCTTGCTGCAGAAGGTTCTGGTCGATGCCTCGCCGCCCCCCGCGGCAAAGCCGGGGCTGCGCGGGCGGATCATTGCGAACAAAAAGGCGGAACTCACGGCTTATATGCAGAGCGCGGTGAGCCTCGTGAAATCATATGTACCGCCAGACCCGGCCAGAATTCAGGCGAGCAAGGATGCGGGTAAGGTCTCGATTCAAGTGTTGGATCCCGGCAAGCGCGCCCAAGTCAATTTCAAGGACTATCAGAAGCCGGGCGATAACTTGGCTATCGTGATTGATCTTGCGAATAATGTCGTTGCGGGGCTGGGGGTTTCCACCTATCTCGACAGTCCCACGGATGTCGTCACGCTGGATGCGAAGATGGCGCAGTTGAATGACGGCACCATCTATACGTCCGATACGACGCTCAACGCCTCCGCCAAGAACCTAACGGTCACGGTGCAAAACACCGGTTACCGGAAGACGAACTGAAGAGGATTCCACCCCCGCAATTCGATTGAGGCGACGACACCTCGTCACGTGCAGAAGAACATACCGATCAGAATCGCCGCGATGCAGCCCCACTGCAGCAGCATGATCCGCTCGCGCAGCACGAGCGCTGCGAAGGCGAGCGTGACCAGCGGGTAGGCGCCGGTCAGCGGCGTCACGATCGAGATCTTGCCGTAGCGGCTCGCGATCAACACCCCAAGGTCGCCCGAGGCCATCATCCCCATCGGCAGGAACGAACGCGTCCACTCCATTACAGAGTGCGTGCCGGCGCGTCCCTTCCACACGCCGTAGACGCCAAGCGTGAGCAGCGCGCCGATCGTGCTGTAGAGCGCCATGTTCGCATCAGTAGCACCCAGGCTGTAGTCGTATTTCACGATCGTCTGGGCGGCACCCCACAGCACGACGGCCGAGAACGCCAACGGGATCCACGCCCGCCCGGTCACCTTGTTCGCGGCGTCGGCCGGCTGGTAGGCAAGGCCGATGCAGCCGCCGATCACGAGGACCACCGCGCCGTACTGGAGCGGCGTGAGCGTCTCGCCGAGGAACCAGTGCGCGAACACGATGGTGAGCGCGGGATAGGCGGCCGAGAGCGTGCCCACGATCGTGATCGGACCCGCTATGATCGACTGGAAGTACATGATCCAGCCTGCGCCGTCGAGCACGTAGGCGAGCACGCCGATGGCGAGCACGTGGCGGTTATCCGCCGCGAACACCGCTGTATGAGGGTTCGCGAAGAAGTAGCAAACCATCACCACCGCGCGGGCGAATGCGAAGTAGAGGCAAAAGCGCGCCGGCGGCACTTCCGTGATCCACATCTTCACGAAGCCCTGGCCCAGGCCGTAGAGCAGCAGTGCGAGCAGAGCCGGCGTCAGCCACAGGAGGAGCGGTGCGGTGCCCGGTGAGGAGGTCATCATCCAGTCTATAGCGCGTACGAAGGACTATTCGCCGCCGGTGGGCTCATCGGCGACGCCGCGCCGGGTGCGCACGAAACCGCGCCGGCCGCCTTCGAAGAACTGGAGGAACACCCGAGCCTCGGCACTTCTGAACTCGCCACTCTGCAAGGCCGCCGCGGCGATTTGACGCACGTTGCCCACGGGCGCATCGACCTTTCGGAAGGCGAGTTTGATTTCATCGACGATCTCGCGTGCAAAGCTTCGCCGGCGAAGGCCCACGAGATTCAAACCGATCATGGCGTTGCGTTCCGTGGCCAAAGTGAATGGCGCCACATCGCGCGAGATGCGCGCGCCTCCGCCAATCATGACGCTCTCCCCGACGCGGCAAAACTGGTGAATGACCGCGCCTCCACCGAGAAAGGCCTGATTCCCAACCTGAACGTGTCCACCCAGCAGTACGGAGTTGGCGATCACGACCCTGTCGCCGATGTGGCAATCATGGGCCACATGGCAGGCCGCCATCAGGAAGCAGTCAGAGCCGATTTCGGTCGACGCGCCTTCCTTGGTGGCACGACTGATCGTCACGTGTTCGCGGATCACGGTACGGGAGCCGATCCGTACGCCGGAGCGCATGTGCGCATCGAAGCTCAAATCCTGCGGATCGCCGCCGATCACGGCGAACGGATGCACGACCACGCCCTCGCCGAGCTCGCAGTGCCCGTTTATCACTGCATGAGCATGGATTACGCAGCCGGCACCGAGTCGCGCGCCCTCCGCGATGAGGGCAGTCGGATGTATCTGCATGATTGGAAGTAGTTTCGCTTACCTGTGCCGCGTGAGTCACACCCGCTGCTACTTGACGATGTAACCACGCGCCTCGAGGCACGCCGCTTGGGCGCGATTGTAATCGGTCAAGTCGCGACGCACCGTCCCGCCCCCAGCCGTAGTCGGATCATAGCCGAGCTGCGAGACCGCCCAGCGATAGCACTCGTACCGGTCCGTGACCTGCTGATCCTTGCTCTGGCCTTTCTTCGGATAGACGATGAGTTCGGACCACCCCTGCCCTGCCTGATCCGGCGCGCCGGCCGGCGGAGCGACGGTCCGATATTGGCCCGCCGCGGAATTCCACACGAAGTACGTGTTGTCTGCGTAGTAGTAAGGAACGCCACCGTACCAATACGTTGAGTAATAATACGGCAGTGTCGCGAAATAGAGTCCGAGTCCAAGGCCGCCCCATCCCCAGGGATAGTAGCCGCCGTACCAACCGCGGTAGCCGTAATAGCCGCGGTATCCGCCATAGTAGCCACCCCGATAGCCACCGTAATAACCACCATGGTAGCCGCCTGCATAGCCGCCATGGTATCCGCCGCCGGACCCGCCATGGTATCCACCTCCATAGCCACCATGCTGCGCGAACGCCGGAGCGGTTAATGCCAGCGCGGCAACGCCGCAAACAGCAAGTGCGATTGAACGGATCTTCGCAACGTTACGCATACATCACCCCGTGCACAATCGGCTAACTCATCATTGTATAGAACGCCGGGTTTCGCGGCAGGTCAACAAATAATTAGCGACCAACGGCGCCCGATCGTCCTGTTTCCCGGGTGAACAGACTCAGCAGAAACCCAACGGCCATCATCACTATCGGTAACCACAGAATGCGGCCGATGCCGATGCGCTCGGCTACCTGGCCTACTATCACCGGCGCAATGCCGCCTCCAAAGAGTTCGCCCACGGCAATCACGAGACCCGAAGCGGTGGCCATCAGCCCCACGGGTACGGTTTCGGAACACAGCGGTCCGACTGTGAGCGTAATGAGAGCGTTGTTGAAAAAGTGCACCATGAATAGAAAGCCGAACAGCGGCGCCATTTGGGCGCTCGAGGTTGCAAGGAGCAACAGCGAGCAAAGAGCGCCGACGGTCGAGAAAATCATCACCGGCTTGCGCCCGATGAAGTCGGAAAGCCACGGCAAAGCGAGCGTGCCGGCAGTCGAACCTAAACCGATCGCCGACATGATGCCGCTCATCTCGGAAAACGGCAGTTTAAGAAAGTCGATGAAATAATTCGGCAGGAATGCGCTGGTGGTGATCAGGCAGGTAAGCCAGCAGAGCATCAGCGCGCCGCCGATGCGTACATTGCGAAAAGCGAGCACATCGCGCCAGTCCTTGAAGCTGTTTCTTGGCGCGCTCGACTGCGCCGACGAACCGGGCGGCATGACGCGCCATACGGCTAGAGCCAGCAGCAGCCCGGGAACCACGAATACCAGAAATACCCAGCGCCAATTGGCGACCCTGAGCAGGCCCGAAACCAGCAGCGGCGCAATCCCGAGCCCGCACAGCGGCAACATCATTTGCTGAATGCCGATATTGAGCCCGTGGCGCTTGGGTGCGGAGGCTTCGATGGTGGCGGCAATGCTGGTCGGCGTATAGGCCCCGTCCGCCACGCCCATCACAACACGCACCGCGACGAGGCCGGCCAGTCCCGCGGCGAGTCCGCTCGCACCGATCAGAAGGGAGAAGAGAATCATGGAGCCAGTGAGTACTACTCGCCGACCGATCCGATCCGACGCATTACCGGTAAATAGTGCGGAAGCACCCCACGCGATCGCGAGCGCACCGGTGATTATCCCAATGTCCGAGTAGCTGAGGTGTAGGTCCTGAGCGATGACGGGAAACATGGTCGCGATGAGGAATCGATCGATGCCGACCAGCCCGAATCCGAGCGCCATGACCGCGACGGTCCTGAATTCCCGCGATGGCTGCGCGCGCGTTTCAGCGATCGAGTGGTTCATCACGCATTCTTCTGCGCCGGCGGCATCAAAAATTCCCAGGGCGAGACTTCCTGAGTGCGATCCAACGACACCTCGATCAGCGCCGGGGCGTCGGCCGCAAACGCCTTTTCCAGGGTGTGCCTAAGTCCTTCCGGCGTATTGACCCTGAAGCCGGCCATACCGAAGCTGTCCGCCAGCTTGACGAAATCGGGGTTGCGCAGTTGCGCGCCGATCACATGGCCGTGAAACCGCTCTTCCTGGTCGCGCATCACGTTGCCGAAGGCGCCGTTGTTGAACACCACGCTGACCACTTGAATGCCATGCTGCACGGCAGTCGCAAGTTCCTGGACGCCGAACATAAAACCGCCGTCGCCCGAAATCGATAGTACGGCTTTACCCGGATTGCCCGCTTTCACACCGAGCGAGGTCGAGTAGCCGAAACCGAGCGTGCCTTGATGACCGCAAGACACGAACGTGCGCGGCGCATAGACCGGGAAACCAAAGTACGAACTGAATCCTGTTTGACAGATCTCCTCGACGAAGAAGCCATCCCGGGGCAATACATCGCGCATAGCCGCAAGGTATGCGATGTGCGGTTGGACCTTTTGGATCGCGGCGTGGGTCGCCGCCTTGATAGCCTCAAATTCAGCGCGCCGCGAGCTGCGGACGCTGCCGTCGTGCATGACCGCCTCGATGAGTCCGCGCGTCGCCATGCGAGCGTCGCCGACAATCGGAACCGTCGGCTTGGTGCGCGGCATCTGCGCCGGGTCGATGTCGATATTGATAATCTTGAGATTCTTCTGCGCATTGGGCCAGCGAAACCACTGAAGTTCCATTCGGCTGCCGATACCGACGAGAACGTCTGTCTCGGACCAGCGTTTGAAGCCGGATGCGCATGTGAAGCCGAGGTAGTGATCGTCCGCCACAATGCCGCGGCCGCCGCGGAACGGAACGACCGGGGCCTGCAGCAGTTCAGCTAACTCGAGGACTTCCGCCGCAGCACGTTGGGCGCCGCTCCCCACCATGATCATTGGGTTGCTCGCCGATTTGAGGATGCGCGCCGCCGTTGCGAGCTTTTCCGGGTCGGCCTCGATCTGTGGGTAGCTCTGCGCGGGAGGTAAGAGAGTCACCGGCGCACTGGTACCGAATACTTCCCAAGGCATCTCGAGACCGACCGGCCGCGGCCGGCCCGTCGCCATTTGACGGAAGGCCTCGGCAACGGCGGCGGGCGCCTCGGCAGGGTGATCGATCCGCGCAGCCCATTTCATGATCGAGCGCATCGTCCCGAGCTGGTCCGGTAGCTCGTGCAGGTGACCTTTTCCCGAACCGATGAAATCCGATGGTACCTGGCCCGTCACGCAAAGCACCGGCGTGCTCGCCCCATACGCTGAGCAAATCGCCGCCCCTGCATTCAGAACTCCGGGCCCGGGGACCACGGAAAATACTCCGGGACGGCCCGTCGTCTTCGCGTACCCGAACGCCATGTACGCAGTCGCCTGCTCATGCCGCGGATAGATGACGCGGATTCGATCGCGTACCTGGTGCAAGGCATCGAACAATCCATAGGTCTGGACTCCCGGGATACCGAACACCGTGTCCACGCCATGGAGCAGGAGGGATTGCACAATGGCCTCTCCGCCGGTCAATCTCTGAGTCATGCTACGGATCCTGAACTGGCTGATGGCGAATGGACGACGCGAAAGTGGTCATTTAATACCGTGATACAGTACATTGGTACCATTGATTAATACAACATCGGACGCCGGGGGTAGAGCTGAGCCCCTTAAACTTATGCCGGAGCTGATACTTATATACGAACCGGACAGCGCGGCGCACGCTCGGACCTACGGCGAGGCGGTCATGGGCGCGGTACCCGCACGCGATATCGTCGCGACCTCGGACCGCGCCGAGGCGCTTGCGCGCGCACCCGAGGCGACGGTACTCGTCGCGAAGGCTCAGGATGTATCGGCGGAACTCGTCCGTGCGATGCCAAGGCTCAGCTGGATCCAGGCATTGACGACCGGGGTCGATCCGCTCCTGGCGCTCAAGCTACCAACGTCCGTGCTCGTAACGTCCGCCCGCGGCATTCACGGACCGCAGATGGCGGAACTCTCGATTCTTCTCATGATGTCGCTCTCCCGTGACTTTCCACGACTGCTCGCGAATCAGCGCGAAAAGCGATGGGAGCGATGGGGTCAACGGCTGCTGACGGGAAAGACGGTGGTCATCGTCGGAGTCGGAACGATCAGCGAGGCATTGGCGGAGCGGTGTGGTCCGCTGGGTCTCAACGTCGTCGGCGTCACGAATCGAGTGGCCGTCGACCACTTCGACGAACTCTATCCGCGAAAGCAGCTCCACGATGCAGCCGGCCGCGCCGATTTTCTCGTGTTGCTCGTGCCCTACTCGCCCGAGACGCACCACCTGATCGACGCCTCCGTGCTTGCAGCCATGAAGCCGAGCGCCTACTTGATCAACGTGGCTCGCGGCAACGTGGTTGACGAAGCCGCATTGATCGATGCCCTTAAAACGCATCGCATTGCGGGCGCAGGCCTCGATGTATTCGCGCAGGAGCCTCTGCCGCCGTCGAGTCCGTTCTGGGGCCTCGACAACGTGATCCTCACGCCGCACATCGGCGGCATGAGCGACATCTACGCAGAGCAGATCCTGCCCTTGCTGGTGCACAACGTGCGCGCCTACGTTGCGGGCGATCGCGCCGCGATGCGAAACCGCGTCGAGCTCAAGGCATAGTCTTTATCGTTGCCCGCGGGGCTCGCCCGCAAGACTCACGAGCCCGCAGGTTCGCCTAAGGCCGCACGGATGCGCTCGCGCGCGGTGAGCAGGTGCGCGCCGAGTTCTTGGCGGATGCGCTTGAATCGGGTGGTCGGGACCGGGATCGAGAGTGCGATGGCGCGGCCCATGGGGTCTAAGAATCCGGTTCCGAGCGCGGAAATGCCCTCGGTATGTTCTTCGTCGTCGATCGCGATACCGGTCCGCCGGCTTATCTCGATTTCCTTCAGTAGATCGGCGGGCTTCGTGACGGTGTTCTGCGTCAGTTTGGGTAGCGGGATGCGCAGCAGCCGATCGAGCTTATCGGGCGATAACACGCTCAACAGAGCCTTGCCATTGGCGGTGCAATGCAGCGGGAAGCTCTCGCCCACCGCGGAGACCGCACGCAGGCGGTGACGTCCCTGAATTTGATCGGTAAAGACCGCGGAATTTCCCTTCAGCACCGACAGATCGACCGTCTCGCCGACCACCTTGGACAATTCCGCCATGATGGGCCGAGTAATGTGGTCGAACTCGACGCTGGCAGACGCGGCGAGCCGGATGAGCGCGGGGCCGAGGCGTACACCCGCTGTCGGTGATGCCGAAATCACGAACTGCTCCTCTCGGAGAGCATCGACGATCCGCTGCACCGTGGATCGCGCAAGACTCACCCGCTGAGCGATCTGGCCGAGACTTAGACCGTCGGGCTCGCCCTCGAGCGCGCGCAGAACGCTGATAGCCCGCGTGATGACCTGAATGCTTTGTTTCGGGGAATCGTTCGTCCGTGACGGCGCTCGGCCGGCGTGCTTCTTCGCCATGCGTTCTTTATTCCGCGGCTGTTCTTCGGTGCTGGGGTCGGAGTCTATCATGCTCAGATTTCGACGTGCTGCCGGCCCTTGAGCGCCAGCATCTGTCTCGCCTCGTCGGGCGTTGCGATCCCGAATCCGAGCTCCTCGAGAATTCGCCGGATCTTCAATACCTGATCCGCGTTGCTTGCCGCGAGTTTTCCACGGCCGATGTAAAGAGAGTCCTCGAGCCCCACACGCACGTTGCCTCCCAGCATCGCCGCTTGCGAGATCAGCGGCATCTGATGGCGCCCCGCCGCGAGCACCGACCATACGTAATCCTTGCCGAACAGGCGGTCGGCGGTACGGCGCATGAAGACGACGTTATCCGGTTCGGCTCCGATACCGCCCAAGATACCGAATACGCTCTGGATCCAGAGCGGGGGCTTGGCGAGACCCTTGTCGAGGAAGTAGGCCAGGTTGTAAAGGTGGCCGATGTCATAGCACTCGTGCTCATAGCGCGTGCCGAAATCCGCCATCAAGTGATAGACGCGCGCCACGTCGCGGAACGTGTTCCGAAAGATGAACGCCTCGCTGTCCTCGATGTACTTTTTTTCCCATGGGAATTTCCAGTCGGTGATCTTTCCCGCCATCCCGTGAAAGGCGAAATTCATCGAGCCCATATTGAGTGAGCACATCTCGGGCTTGAACCTGAGCGAAGCCGCGAGTCTCTGCTCAACCGTCATTTCCGGGCTTCCACCAGTGGTCAGGTTGATGACGGCATCGGTGGAGGCGTGAATCTCCGGCAGGAACTGCGCGAACACGTCCGGATCGCCGGTCGGAGAGCCGTCTTTCGGATTGCGCGCGTGCAGATGCAGGATTGCGGCGCCCGCGTTGGCGGCATCGATAGCTTGTTTGGCGATATCGGCCGGCGTGTACGGTAGTGCGGCCGAGAGTGTGGGCGTATGAATTGCGCCCGTTACCGCGCAAGTGATGATGATCTTGTTCGATGGATTGGCCATTTGCGGTTTCCGTAGTGTCAAGGATCGTTTGCGTCGAACGCTTTGAGGTACTCGAACACGCGTTTGCGAAGCGCGGCCTGTTGCTCGGGCGTCCAGCGTTGAAATCCCTCGCCGACCTTCATCCCAAGTTTGCCCGCGGCGACAAGGTCCTTGAGGTAAGCCGACGGACCCGGGGTACGGTCGAGGTCCGCGAGCACCGACTCGTGGATTGCGAGGGTGAGGTCGGTTCCGACCAGGTCGGCGTTCTCCAATGGCCCAAGTACCGCCAGGCGCCGTCCAAAGCTGGCCTTGACCACGGTGTCCACGGTCTTGGCATCGCAAACGCCCGCCGCCACGAGCGCGATCGCCTCGCGCCATAGCGCGTGCTGAAGCCGGTTGCCGATGAACCCCGGCACGTCCTTCTCGACCGTAACCGGTGTCTTGCCGGCCGCCGTCAGAAGCGCCGTCATTGCCAGGGCAACCTCGGGCGAGGTCGATGGCGTCTTGATGATTTCCACCAACGGCACGAGGTAGGGAGGATTCCACCAGTGCGTGCCGAGGGCGCGCTGTTTGCGCTTCAAATCGCGCATGATTTGGGTGATGGGGATCACGGAGGTGTTGCTCGCGAGAATCGCCGTCGGCGATGCCGCGGCCTCGATGCTCGCGAAGATCTGCTGCTTCAGCGCAAGGTTCTCCGGGCCCGCCTCGAACACCACGCCCGCGCCCGCAATCGCCTCGGAGAGGACCGCATACCCGGTGACCCGTTCGGCGGCATCTACATTCTGTCCGAGGTCCTTCAAGTTCGCGCGAATTCGATCATGCAGCGTCCCGAGGATCGCCGGCGCGGGATCGTAGACCCGCACAGGATGACCCGCGCGCGCAAATACCTGCGCAATGCCGTGTCCCATGAGACCGCCGCCGATGATTGCAATGACAGTGCGCGCGGTCATCGCACTAGCCCGCGGTGTAGCCACCGTCGGCGTACAGGATATGCCCCGTATAAAAGTCCGATGCGCGCGACGCGAGGAACAGCAGCGGTCCCGCGAGATCTTCCGCCTCGCCCAGCCGGCCGAGCGGGATGCGCGCCAACATTCCGCTGCGGGTCGCCTTCGCCTTCTCGTCATCCTCGAACATCCACGCTGTCAACGGCGAGCGAAATACTGTCGGGGCGATGGCGTTGACCGTGATCCCGTACTTGCCCCACTCGCAGCCCAACGCCTTGGTGAGGCCGTCGGTCGCAGCTTTCGACGCGCAGTAGGCAGTGTAGCCGGCCGGGTGGCCCAGTTTTCCGCGCGCCGAGGAAACGAGCACCACCTTGCCGCCGCGACCTTGTGGGATGACCCGCTTGCCGAAAGCCCTGCAAGCGAGCCACGCTCCCGTGAGGTTGCCGTGGATCACGTTCTCGAAACGCTCCGGTGCCATGTCGACAATTGGGGAGACGTCGTTGAGTCCTGAGCCGACGACCAGAATGTCAAGTCCGCCAAAGCGGTCCATTCCGGTCTGCATGATTAGGTCGCAGTCGTTCTCGTTGTTGGGGCGCCGCGCCACCGTCGCTACCTCGGCGCCGATTTCCCGGCACTGGGCTGCGGTGGCCTCGAGTTCGCCGGCGTTGCCGGCGGCGAGAATGAGGCGGGCCCCCGCGGCGGCGAGAACCCGGGAGGCCAGGGCTCCGAAGGCGCCCGACGCACCGGTTACCACCGCGACTTTGCCGCGCACGTCGAAGAGTCGCATCGGATCCCGCAACAGATCGCTCATTGACTGTCCTTCGGGTAGGGCATGACGACAATCATGGTAGCCACTTGATTGCCGAGATTCTTCACCTCCCGGGTCTCTCCACCGGGGATGCAGCAGCTGTCCAACGGGCCGAGAGTGACCGACTCGTTGCCGACCCGGATCGTCAGCTCGCCCGACAACACAACGTACACCTTTTCGAGAGGCGAGGCGTCAGGTCCCGCACCGCCGCCAGGTAAAAAATGCGACAGCCCCACCCATGACTGGGTCGGGCCGCCGGACTCGAAGCCCTGTAGCCGCAACGAGCGCATGTCGTAGTGGTTGGGCGCCTCGTACGGCTGCGCGTTCGCGAACCGTTTGACGAGCATCGGTCATGCCTTCCCGGTTTCGATCCGGTATTTACCCGAGGGATCGATCATTGCGACCAGGCGCACGATACAGCCGTCGCCCTTGGTCCAGCGCCACGGGAAACCCGCGAACGTCACGCGCTTGCCCGTCACTTTGTCGATCTCACCGCCCACATTCTCGAAGCCGCAGATACCGGCCGATAGAATCGCTCGATGGCACGGCTCCCATTCCGGGAAATCCTGCAGTACATCGTGGCCGGTGCGCTTCTTATAGTCCTGGCAAACAAACGGCAGCAGACCGTTTGGCCAACCCGGTCCGTGCGGGGCGATCGCCGTCGCGAGCGGATGATCGAGCGCCTGCGTATCGGTGCCGACCATTTTGACCTTCTTGGCCGCGAACCATTCACCGGCCTCCTTGTAGAAGCCCGGCGAGTATCCGTAGTACTTCTGATTGTCGCCGTAATACTTGTGCCAACCGGTATTGACTATGACGATGTCGCCCGCCTGGATCTTCGGAGTCGCCTTCTCCAGATCATCCGGCGTGATGACGCCCCACTCGTCTTTCGGAATCGACACGACAACACCCGTGCCGAAAAAGTGCGGCAGAGGGACCTCGTCCATGAACGCCGTACCTTCGACCACGTGGCCCGGCGCGTCGATATGCGTTCCCGAGTGCATGACGGTCGTGATCCGCTGGGTGAGAACGCCCGACTTCGCCATCGAGTGCAGGCGCTCGATCTTGACGTCCTCGAAATACGGCCAGCAGGGTTGACCGAGACCCCAGGGGTGGCTCAAGTCGTAAAACTCGAGGCCCATGCTGTTTTTCAGATTCTCTTCGAATGCGGTGCCGCGGATAGTGATCATCTGACGAGCGCTCCCCAGTAACTCTGGTTGCCGGTTAAAGTCTGCAGTGCGGGGCGACAACACCCTGTCGCCGATGCCTTGGATACAGTACCGTATTGCGGTACTATATGTCCACCGTTCGGTAAGAGTGGGGAGCGGCCAATGATGAAGTTCATTCTCGCCGCACGGCGCAAGCCCGAGGATACCCAGGAGCGGTATTTCTACGAGTGGGGAATCATTCACGTTGCTTTGATGATCACCAATCCTTCGACGCAGCGTGCCTTTCAACGCTACGCACAGCATTTCAGCATCAATGGAGTGCCCGGTGACTGGCTATGGCATCCACTCTCCCCGATGGCGTGGGACAACATGGCCGATCACTGGCTCATGAGCTTCGAGGACCTCGTCGCCTCGGTGCGCAGCGCGGATTACGTCGAACGTATGCAACCGCACAAATTCGGCGACGGGAATTTCGCGATCGAACTCACGGCCGGCCGCGTCATCTATGAACAGCCCGAGTTCCGCAATGGCGGCGTGAAGCTCATCCACTTCTTGAGGAAGCGGCCTGACTTGTCCGATGAGGAGTTCGAGCGCCGGTGGCAGGGGGAACATGCGGCCGAAGTGCTGCAGTCGCTCGCGCCATTGGGCATTTTGCGAAAATATGTGCAGAACCCGAGGCTCAGTCTCGAGCCGAGCATTTTCAAAGGAACCTTGTTCGAGGCAGGCGGCGTCGGCCAACACGCCGGCATCGAAGAGTTCTGGTTCAACAGTCTCGAGGACCTCGAACGGCTTCGCAACGACACGAAGGCGCGAAATCGAATCGTGGCGAGCGACCGGAAGCTCACGGCAGACGGATCATTTTCAATGGTAACGACCGAACGCGTGGTGTTCGACTACGTTACGCCGGGGCGGCAAACGCCGAAGGCGGCGGTTCTCACGGAGGGCACTCTCGAAGCAATGATCGACGCTCACGGCTACAGCGGCTTCCACGTTCCCAAACCTCCGCTCACGCGGTGATATTGGCTCAATTCCCGAGGACATCAATGGAACACAGCATTTCGCACGACTCGATGGGCACTCACATCGACTGGAACCACGAAGGCGTTACCGCCCGTGAGATCGATTGGTTCTGGAGCAATATGGAGAAAGGCTTCATTCTTTGGCATCCGGAACAGCACGAGGCCCTTGAATGGGCCATCCCGCCGAAGCACGGCAATCCGATCGGCTCCATTCACATCGCCCCGCAAACATGGAGCGATGGTCGCCGGCAAAATTTGTACATACGATTTGAAAAGCTCGACGACGTTGCACCCGCCATTCGCGACTACATCGTGTACGAACACGTGGTGATCGTGGCCGGACTTGGCCTCGGCCCGGAGTGTCTGGTGAATCCCGACCCGATGGGATACCGCATTCATCAGTGGCAGAAGACCGACTACGGCGTCGTCGGCAAATCCTCTGCGATCGGCACCCGCAAAAAAGAGACGGTTGAGGACGGTAAGGTATGGGCGGCCCATAATATTCAGGAAATTGGCAACTGGGGCGTATTCCTCCCGACGCTCTATACGCTCTACAAGGTCGTCACCGATCCGTCGCGAAATCCATATGCGGATCTGTCCGTCGAGGGCCGCGGCCGCGACGCACGCTATCGTTACATCAAGGCCTCCTAGAAAATGCAGCACCGGCGCTCGCCGTTCGCGATCCACGACGACAGTGCGCCACTCGATGTGCCTTGTGTGGATATAGATCCCTTCTCGCGCGACTTTTTCAGAGACCCGTATCCGTATCATGAAACGATGCGCGAGGCCGGGCCGGTCGTCTGGCTCTCGGGCTACTCGATCGCGGCATCGGCACGCTACGAGCCGGTGCGCCAGGCACTTCTCGACTGGGAAACATTTTCCTCGGCGCGGGGTGTCGGTATGGCCGATTTCGTCAAGCATGGCCGCTGGCGCCTGCCGAGTATCGTCCTCGAAGTGGATCCGCCGCAGCATACCCGCTCGCGCCAGGCGTTGAATAAAGCCCTGTCGCTCGCCTCGATGCGTAAGCTTCAGGTTCGCTTCGAACAGGTGGCCGCACAAATGGTCGACGCACTGGTCGCGAAGGGCGAAATCGACGCTTGCACCGAGCTTGCGGAGGCCTTTCCGTTGCAGGTGTTTCCCGATGCGATCGGCATGCGGGCGTCGAATCGCAATCACCTCCTCCCGTACGGCGATATGGTTTTCAATTCCTTCGGTCCCGCCAACGAACTCTTCCAGGCTGCCGCCATACGGGCGAAAGAAGCGTTCCCTTGGGTGGAGAGCGAAGCGCTCCGCGAACATCTTTCGCCCGACGGCTTCGGCATGGTGCTTTATCAATGTGCGGATGCAGGAGAAATCACCCACGATGAGGCCCAAAAACTGGTGCGGTCCATACTCACCGCAGGCGTCGACACGACCGTGAACGGCATCGGAGCGTCCGTGTACTGTATGGCCCGATTTCCCGACCAATGGCAGAAGCTGCGCGCAAATCTCAAGCTGGCGCGTCCGGCCTTTGAAGAAGCGGTGCGCTTCGAATCGCCGGTGCAGACGTTCTTTCGCACGACGACCAAGGCAACCGAATTCGGCGGAATCACGCTCGAGGCCGATCGCAAGATCCTATTGTTCCTTGGGGCAGCGAATCGAGATCCCCGCAAGTGGGTAAACCCGGATACCTATGACATCGAGCGCACGACCTATGGGCATGTCGGGTTCGGCGCCGGCATCCATATGTGCGTCGGTCAGCTGTTGGCGCGCCTCGAGGGGGAGGTCGTGCTCAAGGCGCTGGCGGAACGGGTGCGATCGATCGAGATCATCGGCGAACCAACGAGGCGGTACAACAACACCCTGCGGGGGCTGCAGCATCTGCCGGTGCGTTTGGTGCAGTAGGAATCAGAAACCGTGCCAGCGAATCCGACCGCGCCGAAATCCAATATCGACCTGTACGACGAGCAGGTCCTGCTCGACCCTTATCCGGCCTATCGGACGCTGCGGGACCTGGGATCAGCGGTTTGGCTCGAGAAATACAGCATGCATGTGCTCGCGCGATTCAAAAACGTCCAGCAGGCAATGCGCGATTGGCAAACCTTCTCATCCGCGCAAGGCGTGATGATGAATCAGCGCATGAATGACACGCTGCGCGGCATCGTGTTGTGCTCCGACGATCCGGAGCATCAGGCGCTGCGCCGGGTGATCGCGAAGCCGATCACACCGTTGGCGATCAAGGCCTATCAGGATCTCATTACATCCGAGGCGGAGGCGCTCGTAGAGCGCCTCGTCGCTCGCAGGCACTTCGATGCCGCCAAGGATCTGGCGCAATATCTGCCGGTCACCATCGTTTCGAATCTGGTTGGCTTGCCCGAGGACGGACGCGAACGGATGCTCGAATGGGCAGCCGCCAATTTCGAGTGTTTCGGTCCCATCAACGATCGCACGACGAAAGCGTTCGGGATCGTCGAGGAAATGGTCGACTACGCATTCACTCAATGCACGCGCGACAAGCTCAAACCCGAAGGATGGGCTCGCGCAATCTGGGATGCCGCCGATCGCGGCGAAATTCCGCTCGACAGACCCCCTCTGATGATGAATGACTACATGGGGCCCAGCCTCGACACGACGATTTTCACCACGAGCAGCGCCGTCTGGCTGTTCGCCCAGCACCCCGAGCAATGGGATGCGCTGCGAGAGGACCCAACGCTCATCCCGAATGCCATCAACGAAGTCGTGCGATTGGAGTCGCCGCTGCAGGGCTTCTCACGAGTCTGTACTGCCGACGTGGACGTCGATGGTATGGTCGTTCCCGGAGGCTCGCGAGTCCTCATGCTATGGGGGTCGGCTAACCGCGACGAGCGGAAATGGGCAGACCCCGCCGCGTTCGACATCCGGCGACGCAATACCGATCACTTGGGCTTTGGGCACGGTGTTCACTCGTGCGTCGGCATGCATTTGGCGAAGATGGAAATTGCCGCGCTCCTTCGAGCGCTGGTGAAGCGGGTGACGCGGTTCGAACTCGGAGAGACCCGGCGCGTCGTGAATAATGTGATGCGCGGGCTGTCGAAAGTAGAGATTACGGTTCATTTACAGTAAGGAAATGAAATTGACGAACAACAAACTTAAGGCGATTTGCACGAGTTGGGCTCTCTTGGCCGGCTTCCAGTGCACCTACGCCGCCGCGGACAGTGTGTTTCACGATGTGCCGGATTCGCCGCGCAGCCTTCCCGGTGACAGACTACCGCCCTTTGGCATGCTCGACGCCAACGGTCATCTCGTGCCGACGCCGCCCATCCCCGCAGGGGGGCTGCATCGCGGGCCGGGCTCGCCCCCGGAGTCTACAGCACCGGGCCCTTCGCTCAACTTGGCCATCGAAGCCGCATTGGCCGCCCTTCAATCCTGCAGCGCTGCCGGCTATCGGGTCGGAGTGACGGTTGTCGATTCCGTCGGCGACGCGCGCGCCATGTTGACCGCCGACGGGTCGGACGGCAGCCATGTCTTCGTCGCCCAGCGCAAGGC
Organism: uncultured Gammaproteobacteria bacterium; assembly: GCA_963755965.1. Taxonomy (GTDB): domain Bacteria; phylum Pseudomonadota; class Gammaproteobacteria; order Steroidobacterales; family Steroidobacteraceae; genus Bog-1198. The sequence goes on along the minus strand of CAVWLU010000017.1, from coordinate 300,550 downwards.
GCTGACGGCCGTGATATTCGCGATGCCAAGCTCCAAGGCGAACGAACTCGTGCCCAAGGACAAGGCGCTGCTCGCGCGCGTGACCCCCGCCATGTTCGTGGAAGGAGGAGCCCTTCCCATCGTCGTCGGTAAGACGACTATTGGCGCGATTGGCGTCAGCGGCGCGGCCGGCACGCCGATCGGCCATCAGGACGAAGTTTGTGCGGCGGCGGGTGTCGAGAAGATAAAAGACAAATTGAAGTGATGGTCCGGCTCAATCGGTGCACTGTTTACGCCAGGTGAGCGCAAACGCGGCGCTGCCGCCCAGGACGACAAAAGGGACGATAGCCAGCAACACGGTGGCGCTTCCGCCGCCGCTCGCGAGCAAGGCACCGGCAAACAGAGGACCGACGACCGAGCCCAGTCGTCCCATGGCAACCGCCGCACCCACACCGGTGCCTCGTATCGTGGAATGATAATAAAGGGGAGCCAGCGCGAACAAAATGAGTTGAGCGCCGATGATGAATACGCCGGCCAAGGCGCAGGCGGACGCGATCATCCAAAAGGCCGTCCCGACGGTGGCAACCGCGGCCAATGCCGCTGCCATGCCCCCGTAAGTCGCCACCACCCACCAACGGCGCGACTCCCCGGCGTGTAGACGACCGAGGAATATGGCGCCGATGGTGCCGCTCAAGCCGAAGTACACGGATGCCGCGCTCGCTTCGATGCGCGAAAATCCGAGCCCGATGACCAGGCTCGGCAGCCAATTGAGCATCAGCAGCAGCACCAATTGAGTAAAGAAGAACGCCACCCATAGCATCACGGTCGTCGCCGCCCGTTTCGATCCGAACAACACGGCCCGTACGCTTTCCACGCGCGGCAAATCCCCCGCCCGCGCTGCACCCGCAAATCTACGTTGCTCCGGCAAGACATACATCATGACGACCGCGATGAGCAGCGGCGTCGCGCCGCCGGCGACGAAAATCGAACGCCAGCTCCAGCCGATTTGCGCGCTCAACGACATGATGGCGGACAAGGCTCCGCCGAACGGCATGCCGGCCATCACCACCGTCACGGCACTCACACGCTGATCTGGGTGAGCCGACTCCGATGACAGGGCTATAAAATTGGGCATCGCGCCGCCGAGGCCGAGGCCGGTGAAAAATCGTGCCACCGACAAGGACTCCGCACCACCGGCCAACGCCGTCGCGAGAGAAAAGAACCCGAACAAGAGCAGCGACCCGATCAGCGCGCGCTTGCGGCCGAAATAATCGGCGATGCGGCCGCCCAGCGCCGCTCCGAGAAACAGACCGAAGGTGGCAGAGCTGAACACGACGCCCGCCCAGGCGGGAGACAGGCCGAACTCGGCGATGACGCGGGGCGCCACGACGCCCATGGATTGGTTATCGAAACCTTCCACGAGCGCCGCAGCTGCGCATAACAGCAGCGTGATGCGCGCATGCGGCCTTGATACCTGTTCCGCGGTCGCCATGGTCATGTCAGATCGGCGGCTTCGACGCGTTCTGGTCGAGTTTGGGAATCCCCAGGAACTTCAAGACCGGGGCGGAGAGGGTTTCATCGCCGGTGTTGACGGCATAGAGCTGCGTCAAATGATTGTGGCCGCGAATCACCGCCAACTGCGGTTGGTAGCCGTGCTCGACCACCAGCCGCGCGAACAGCTCGCCGGCCTGCACCTGCATTTGCGGCATATCGAGTTCCGCGTACGTGATCAAGATGGGAGCGGCTGGGGGTGCGTCGATCAATTCAACCGTCGACATCCTGCGATAGCGCTCGAAATCCGTGCCGAAGTACGCTTCGTTGCGCGGGTCCGGCGTCGACACGCCGAACTGCTCACGCGCCAGCTTTTCGAGATGCACGTTATAGACTCCTGATATGAGCACTGCTCCCGCGATGCGAAACCCCTCGGGATGAAAGCGCCGCACGAGCGAGGCGGCCGCCACATGCGCGGCGCCGGCCGATTCGCCCGCGAGAACGATGCGGTCGGGATCACCGCCATGCCGTGCCGCATTTGTACTCGCCCAGCGGTAGGCCGACATGACATCCTCTGCACCGGACGGCCAGCGGTGGGCGGGAGCCAAACGATAGTTCGGCACGATCACCAAGCAGCCCTGCCGCGAGAAATACAGGCCGACGTTCTCCCGATCGCCCTTATCGCCTCGAACGAAACCCCCGCCATGAAAGAATATCAGTACGGTGCTTGGGTTCGCGATCGCGGCGAGCGGCCGATAGACATCCAGTCGGTGACGCGGATCATCGCCGTAAGGAAGGTCGCGCTCGACCTGCACGCCATCGCGCGGTTGATTCACCAACAGCGGTTTGTAAATGGACTGTGCGAAGGGCACGTCGAGCACCGCGCCGCGCTCGCGAATGCGTTGCTCGATGTTTGGGACGATCATGGCCGGCTGGGCGGCGCTTTATGGAATTTTCCGTCTTTCATGATGGCGCGTAAATTTTCCTTATCTTGTAGCACCGTGATGTTCTTGGTCGGATCGCCAGCCACCAGGAGCAGATCCGCGAGATATCCGGATTTGATCAGTCCGAGTTCGCCGCCCATGTCCATGATTTCACCCCCAAGCTTCGTGGCGGCCGTCAACGCTTCGGCGGGTGTGTACCCAAGGTGCCGGACAAAGAGTTCCAGATCGCGCGCATTGCGTCCATTGGGATTGAATGGAAAGCCATAGTCCCCGCCGGGCAAAAGGCGCACGCCGCGCTTCTTCAATTCGGGCGCGACCTTTTTTTGCCGTTCCAGCACCGCTCCCGCATCCGCCTTCATGTGGCTCATGTCGAACTGAGGGGGCGGTTTGGCGTCGAGAGTGGCCTGCACGATCCCAAGGGTCGGTGCCACGAATATCTTCGCCTTGCGCTCCGCCAACATGTCGATGGCCTCCTGATCCGCGTAGGTACAGTGATAGAGGACGCGAAACCCATTGCGCACTCCCATCTTGATTGCCTCCGCCGCATGCGCGTGCCCGGTCAACCACACTCCGGACGCTCGAGCCTGCTCCCCGGCGGCGCGCATCTCCTCCTCCGAGTAGAGGATTTGCATCGAGGCGCCGGGCTTCAACGCACTCTCGCCCGACAACAAGAACTTCACCACTTTGACGCCGCACGCCGCACAGTCCTTGATGTACTCGCGGATCGCTTCGGGACCGCTCCCGTGTTCCGCGGCCTCGCCGCCTTCCAGATAGGCGCTGTCGTTGGGCGGCGAACGTTCGATGGACGAGGGAACCAAACGCGGTCCCGGCATACCGCCGGAATCGATTTGCGCTTTGAGCGAGACTTCCAGCGTCTTGCCGAGCGCTCCGCCGGAATATGCGCTCGTGAATCCATGATCGAGAAGCACGCGCGCGTTGCGCGCGGTATTGAGCAGCAAATCTTCCGGTGCCAAGCTCATTCCGGGCACGAAGCGCTCGACCGAACTCGGCCAGCTCAAGTGCGCGTGCGCTTCGATCAGCCCGGGCATGAGCGTCGCATTCGATGCGTCGACGATCTCGGCATTCTCCCGCGACAGCGGTCTCTCGCCCTGCCGCGTCACGGCAGCGATGCGATTGTCCTTGACCAAAACCTCGCCTGAGAAGGGTGCGGCGCCGCTGCCGTCGAAAATGCGCGCGTTAATGAAAAGGAACATCGTTCAGGCTCCGTCGCTTCGGTGAGCCACTATAACGAATCCGCGGCTTCGCCCGCTACGCGATGAGTGCTTTAATACGATAGAGCCGTACCGGCTTTCGGTACAGGCCGAAAACCAACTTCACTTGAGGAGGGAATGAACTATGACGAATACCCGGAGCCTGCCGGCGAGCCGCGCGCTCATCGCCTTACTTGCCATCCTCGAATTCGATTGCAACGCGCAGGCGGCGGTCGCGGCGCCCGATATCACCATGCTCAACATGACAGTGACCCTTGATAAGGTCGCTCCCGGTCAGCCGGGCAAGATCGGCGGCATCGATCGACTGCGGATCGTCTATGACGCCAACGTCCTCGATCCCAAGACTCTGCGGGTCAAATTGCTGAATCTGCAGCACTTCAAAGACGGTCGATATTCGCCGCCGTCGCCGGATCCCGCGGCGATGCCGATGGACGACGCGTGGCTCGAGATGAAAACCATTCCGTACCGGTTGCACTATCGAGCCTCCGTGGTGCACGGCCGGCCGATCACCATCGAGTTCGACGAGACCAAGCGGCGGTTGACCATTCGCCCGCAGGGTGACCCAACCACGATTCTGGAGTCGGGCCTCTACACCATCGATCCGACCCGAATCGCGGGCCCGCAAGCAATCGCGGCGGGTTCATCCCCTCCGGGGAACCCCGGCAGCATTCCTCGTACTGAACCGGCACCCAAATGACTGACGGCGATCCGTCATTTACGGCGTCAATGCCAAGAATGCAGCGAATCGGTTTCAAGATTGAAGATCGTTCCGATAACGTGACTCGTAGTCTTTAGGAGCGGCAGTGATCGAAGCGCCGGAAGCGACGTTAGCTTGGTTGGTTGATCGCTCCCGCATTAGCGATTTGCTGTACAGCTTCGCCTCGGCGCTCGACACGAAAAATTGGCAGGAATATACGGGCAATTACGCGGACGGAGGTCTTATCGAATTGCCGGATCCGACGTCCTCGACGGGCGCGACGTTCATCTTGCACAAGGATCAAATGTTGGAGTTGCTGCCTAAAAGTCTCGGCCGCTATAGCGGTACACACCACATTAGTACGAATCATCAGATTGCGATTGCCGGCGACGAAGCTACTTCACGGTCCTACCTTCAGGCAGTCCATGTCAAGAGCGGACCTAAGGACCATTGGACGGCGGGCGGGTGGTACGACTGCCGCTACCGGCGGACGAGTGCCGGATGGAAGTTTACCCACGTAAAGCTGTGTTCCGTGTGGATGTCCGGCCAAATCACCGAGATTAAACCTCAATGAGGCAGTACTGAGTACTCGTACGGCACCTCGCGCGGCCTCCTGGACACACCGAAGGGCCGAGCGGTTTCTTATGTTGCGGGCGCGAGACAGTGCCCGGCCACGCTGCGCTGTACAAGCATGCCCATCGTGGCTTATGATCTGACGTAAGTGTACCACCAGGTGGTAACGGTGAATCACATCAGGGGATAGTGCGCCGTGAAAGCCTGGCTGCAAACGCACAATTAACGGGTTGGGGGGACCATGCATTACAAGAAAGAGCTCATGCTGTTGGCCGGAGCGATTGCGCTGTCAGCCGCTCAGTTTCCACCGGCCGCAGTTGCCGCCGAGAACACCGCGACGGATGCCTCGGAGGCCACGTCCGGGCCGCAGTTGGAAGAAATCGTCATCACCGCGCAGAAGCGCACCGAAAAATTGTCCGACGTGCCTGTCGCGGCCTCGGTCGTATCCGCCGATGCCCTCGCCAGCATGAATGCGGGTGACATCGTCGACCTCAACAAGCTAGTCCCTTCGGTGGATCTCGTGGGCTCCTTCAACGGCCGCGTACCTTTGGGCATTCGCGGCATATCCAGCAACGCGAATGAGGCGACCGTGGGATTGGCGTCCGGCGTTGCCTATATGATCGACGGCATACCCATTCCTTCGGATGCGGACACCGCCAATCAGCTCGAGGATGTCAAAGACATCGAAGTGCTCAAAGGTCCTCAGGCAACCCTGGGCGGCCGTACCGCCGCGGCGGGCATCATCAATATCGTAACTCGCAGCCCGACCGATCAATTGACTGCGGATTTGTCCGCGACCGCGACCAACGATCATGAATATCGATTCAACGGCTTCGTCGGCGGCCCCTTGACCGAAACCATCCTCGGAAGCATTTCGCTGTATGGAAACGAGCGCCAGTTCCCGATCAACAATATCCATTTCGGCACGAACTCCGATCAGGACAACGACGGCATTCGCGGCAAGCTGGTGTTCAAGCCCAATGACGCACTCGACATTACCCTCATGGCCGACTACCAGAAGTCGAAGTCCGAAGGCCCTAACTTCGTGTACACCTATGTGACGCCCGGTGCCTACCTGCTGCTCGGCACGAATCCGCCACCGCTTCCGCCGTTTGTCACGGGAACCTTGAGTCAAGCTGCCGTGCTCGCGGGCGTGACGCCGAGCAACACCAACGAAACCGCCAACTCGGTGGTTACGGAGAGCGCCAATATCTCGGACCAAATGTATTCCATCAATGTGGACTATCGCATCGGCGGCCTCACCTTGAGTTCGACCACGGCGTACCTGCACGAGTCGCAGTTCAATTACCAGGACTTGTTCGTGAATTCGAGCTTCTATTCGAACAATTTCCGCGACGCGTTTTCGTCGCTGTTTCTTCCCGGGCCGCCGCCGCCGGGATCGCCCGGCACTTGGGCGAACTTCTACAACGAGCAGACCCAAGACATTATCATCAATCAGACGAGCCAGGAGTTTCGCGTCGCCTCCTCCCCGAATGACCCGTTCAATTATGTCGCAGGCCTGTTCTATTCGGATCAGACGGTGGATATGGTTGCCACGCGCACCTTGACGCCGGCCGCCACCGACTACAACGTGGACTCGGACACCAAGACCTACGACATCTACGGCCGCTCCACCTGGAGATTTCTCCCGTCGACATCGCTTGTCACCGGGCTACGATTTAATCGCGACGAGCTGAGCTATACCTATGAGCAGCTCTCGGACGGCAACGTCAACACGGCGAACAGCAACAACTCCAACGCCACCGTGGGAGACATCAGTCTGCAGCAACAACTTGCCCCAAACTCGATGGTATACGCCACGTTTGCCAAAGGCTACGCGCCTCGCGTATTCAACACGGGAGCTTATAGCGGCGGTAATGCCGCCTCGCCGACGGCTCCGCTGCCCGTCACCAGCCAAGAGAACATCTATAACTATGAAATCGGCTCGAAGGGCCTGTATTTCGATCAGCGGCTGCAATTAAATGCATCGGCCTTCTATACGGTCTACAAGAACTATCAAGTACAGACTTCGGAATCCATCCCCGGCCAAGTTGCACCCATTCTCGGTCTGACGCCCGCCGGAAAGGCCCGCACCGAGGGCGTCGAAATCGATAGTGCCTATGCGGCGACGCAAATGCTGCGCATCGGACTCGATGTCGCCTACATCGACGCTAAATTCGTCGACTACATCGGCGCGCCCTGCTGGGGAAACGGCGTCACACAAACCGCTGCGCTCGGATGCCATCCGGTCCTCGTCAACGGCGTGCCGACCGGTAGCTTCTCTCAAGACGTATCCGGCGATACCATGCCGGACTCGCCGAGATTCAAAGGTACGTTGATCGTCGAACAACGGGTTCCCTTCGGCGGGAGCAATTATGAGGGTGTCATCGGCGGCAACTATGCGTATCGATCTACCACGCAGTTCCAGCCCGACCAGAACCCGGAAACCATCCAAGGCTCATTCGGCATTCTCGACTTAAGCATTGGCGTACGCGATAAATCTAATAAGTATTCGGTCACCGCATTTTGCAACAACGTCACGAACCACCACTATTACGTGGATATGGAAGACTTTTGGTCGGGTCCGTGGGGCAGCAACGCTGTCGTCGGTCAGCCTGCCCGGGATGCAGACCGATATTTCGGAATCCGATTGCAGGCGAAGCTTTAGAAGGTTCGGCCGGCTGGCTAGCCGGTCAGCCCGACTGGCCGAGGGTGCCATGATCACTCACACCGTGACGGCACTCTCGGCTCGAATCTGCGCGGCGAGTCGCCTGCGTGCCCGCACGGCACCGTCGTCCGCCGCGACGCTGTATTCGCGCCGCGTGCTCGCAAATTGCTCGACATTGCACTCGATCGACTCGATGACGGCGATATCTTCCGGTTGAATCATCGCGCCCATTTTCAGGTTGACGTTCCCGATCGCCGCATCGTCGATACGAAAGTTTCGGGCGGTCATCACGAAGTAGTGCACCGATGTTGGCGACTCCGGCGTGATACCGTGGAGGAAGTTCGTCACGCCGAGCAGTTGTGGTTCGCCTCGAGCCTCAGGGTTGGACGCATAGATCGGACCACCCGTGCGAATCAGATGCGGTCCGAACAACTCGGTGTCAAAACGCTGGTCGACCGCGCCTTCGTAGCTGGGAAACAAAAATCGGTAATGCGGATTGCTGGGGATCGCCCTTCCAATGCGCGCGACGAGCAGGCTCCGTTGGGTTTCGGATATCTCACACGGAAGATGCACGACGGCGCCTCCGCCTGGGATGGAAGTGCTGTGAATGAAGCTGATATGGCTGAGATCGAGCAGGTTGTCGATCAGCAATTGATAGCGAGCCTTGATCGCTGCGACGGGATGCTGCTCGACCGCCCAACCGGGCGCACCCAAACCCATCGATTCCAATTCCGGCAATTGCGCCGGGTTCGAGAGCGCCTCCTTGCCCGTCCAAATCCAAATGATTCCAGCCCGCTCGATCAGCGGGTACCGTCGAGCCGCAAAATTTGCCGGAACGCGCTCCTGCGAGGGAATGCGGACGCACCGCCCGGTCGGGTCATACGTGAAACCATGGTAGCCGCACTGAATCGCGTCGCCCTCCAGGCGGCCTTTGACCAGCGGATACAGCCGGTGCGGGCACAGGCCCGCGAGCGCGACAGGTTCGCCCGCTTCGGTCCGATACAGCACGACCGGCTGACCTAGAATCGTCCGTTGGAGCAGTTGTCGCCCTACTTCTCCGCTGTAGGCGCAGACCCACCACTGGTCGAACGCATAGGGTTGCGGTAGGTTTAATGGGTACATCGGACCCTAATGTATTATTAAAGTTATCAGTTGACAACTTTAACAATCGAAGATGTTTTTAGAATGAATCGGACACCCATCCAAGCACAAATTCGGCGCCGGCCCCGCGCCACCGCAATCGCCAATCGCCGCAGGATTCTCGATGCGGCGCTCGAAATATTTTCCACCCACGGCTACGAGGGCACGACCACAAGAGCGATCGCGAAGAGAGCACGGTTGCAGCAAGGACACCTGGCGAAGTACTTCCCGACCAAGGAGGCTCTCTGGAAAGCCACGATCGAGGAATTCAACGGCGAAATCATGCGAGTTCTCGACGAGGAGTTGGACCGCGCCAACCTGAAACATCCGCTTGACGCCGCTCGCATCGCACTGCCGAATCTTTTGAGATTCTTTGCCGTGAATCATCGATTGACCCGGCTCATGCTTCAGGAGTTCTCCGTGTCCTCTCCGCGGCATGATTGGGTGGTGTCGGAAATCGGACGCGCGATTTGGCGGCGTGTGCAACCGCTTTTTGCCGCCTTGCACGCGCGTGATCGATCGCTCGGGCGCAATCCGACTTTCAGTTATTTTGCCCTCATTGGAAGTGCCCTGCTATTCTTCGGCTCCTCCTCGGAGGTCCGCATGATCGCCGGTTCGAATCCCGCCGATCCGTCAACAGTAGAGGAGTATATTGAGTACATCATGAAAACCGTACTGCATCTGCGGCCGAAAGCATCGCACGTAAAACGCCGAATTCGATGAATCCGCCTAACACCAGAATCCTCAACGCCGTCTCCGGCATGGAACTGCGCCGCCGCTGGCAGGCGGTCCGCGCGGCGATGCGCGAGCGGAAAATCGACGCACTCGTGGTGCAAAATTCCAGCGACTGGGTTGGCGGATACATTCGATGGTTCAGTAATCAACCGGCAACCAACGGTTACCCGAGCAGCTTGGTATTCCCCGTCGACGCCGCGATGTCCTTCATCGAACAGGGGCCTCTTGGAGGAACCCACGTTGCGAGCGAAGAGGAAGCGCGGGCCACCGGCATCGCGCGCCGCTTGACCACGCCGAGCTACCCATCTATTGGTTATACGGGCGCTTATGATGCCGAAATCGCCGCGCAGGAATTGCGCCGCCATGGCGCGGGGCGAGTGGGCCTGGTGGCCCCGGCCGCCATGTACTACACATTCGGCCGTAGCCTTGGCGAGCTTCTAAAAGGCACGGAGATCGTCGATGCCACGGATATGGTGGATCGCATCAAGGCGGTGAAGAGCACCGAGGAGCGGGCGTGTATTGGCCAGGTTGCGGCCATGCAAGACGAAGTACTGACACGGGTACGCAATTTCATACGGCCTGGTCTCAAGGATTTTGAAGTCGCCGCCTACGCCCAATACGTCGGTCAGCAATTTGGGAGCGAACAGGGAATTTTTCTCTGTTCTTCCGCTCCGTGGGGACAGGCCGCGAGTTTCCGCCCGCGCTCCATGCAAGGCCGAACCATGCAGTCGGGGGACGTCTACTCACTACTCATCGAGAATAACGGCGCCGGCGGCTACTACACCGAGCTCTCGCGCATCTTCGTACTGGGTCCCGTGCCGCAGGAACTGCGCGACGCACACGCCGAGGTGCTCGAAGTGCAACGTTTTGCGCTCTCGCTGCTCAAGCCCGGTTCCTCGTGCCGCGAAATCTTCGAACGGATCAATGCATTCTTGCGCGAGCACAATTTGCCCGAGGAGCGGCGCCTGAGTGTCCATGGAATGGGCTACGACATGGTCGAACGGCCGCTGATCCGCCACGACGAGGAAATGGCCATCGAGGAGCACATGACGATCGTGTGCCACCCCGGCATTCTCAATTCGCGCATGTTCGTCCACAACACCGATGTCTACCTGATCGAGGCGAACGGACCGTCCGAATGCCTTCACAAAACACCGAAGCAAATATTTTCGATCTACTAGGGTGCGCGGGCTCGCGACGCGCTCACACTACGATGAAGTGATCTCCCTGCCGGTGAAGCGGCTCTGATCCTGTCGCCGTAATCAGCACCAGGTCCTCGAGATGGGTGGTGCCGTTGACTCCCGCATTGAGCAGCGGACAATCGACGCTCAAGACCATACCCGCTTCGAGCGCCAGATCGACCGCTTTGCCCTCGGGCGTCATTCGCGGTTGATCCCAGTGCTGCAAGCCCACGGAATGCGGATTGAAGGCATACGTGAAATCAGCACCCAATTTCTTGACGGTATCGTTGCCGATGCGGCGAATCTCCGAAAAGCGAAGGCCGGGGCGCAGCCGACTCTCGATCTCCTTCCAGGCGGCGATGCCCACCTCCGTAGCCTTGCGCATTTGAGGATCCGGGTCTCCGAAGAACACGGTGCGTCCGTAGTCTCCTTGGTAGAAGCCGTAATGGCTGACAAAATCGATCATGAATGTCTGCCCTTCACGCAAGGGACCGTCCATCCGCTCGTCCATGACCATATCCACATTGCCGTACACACCCACATTCCCGCGTCGCGCGGCCTCCGCGAAGAAGCGTTGCCGTATACGTTTTAAAGTACCCTCGTCGCGTGCCGCCTTTGCGGTCGCCAGTGCCGCATCGACGTTGCTCTGAGATGACTTGCGCAGAAGCTCGACTTCGGCGGCCGTCTTGACAAGACGGATGTGTAGCATGAAGTCATCGGCCGGCCGCAGACTCGACCGTACGGAGGCCGATTCAAGCAGGGCCTTTGCATCCGCGGTATCGAATCCAATCGTTCCGCCGCCGAGAGAGCGATCGCGTAGCGCTTTCCCCAATGCAGCGGTCATCGTGTCATGGAAGGGCGCGGATCTATCCAGAAGTAGCCGGCGATGCTTTTCCCGGGCGTCGAATTGATAAGTGCCGACTCTGGGAAACGCCGGGCTGGACTTCGAGTCGGGATCGCCCAGCGATCCGCCGGTCAGGTAGGGTTCCACGCCTTCGTTCAAACCGATGTCCGCCACCCCGGCGTAGAACTCAAAGCCGCCGCCCAAATAGGCGATCGGTCGCTTGGGGTCAGCGGGCAACAACGCCGCGGTCATGTTGGTCTGGCTAAATCGGCTCATGACCGGCGTCGCACCCGTCACGTAATACACATTCATGGGCGCGGAAACGAGCAGCGCCTCCAATCCGATCCGGCGCATGAGAGAGGTGGCGCGCTCGCGGTTGAGTATCGGGCCTATCACAGGAGCAGACTCCATCGTTCCTAACTCCAAAGAGTGCGTGGACAGCGCCGCGGCGGATCCGACGACTCCGCTCGTCAATAGGAAACTACGTCGGCTTATACTGCTCTTCACGTCGGTCTACCCTACCAGAAATCAACTTATATTGATACATATGGACCACCATGTGATACAGTCAGGCCGATGGCAACTCCCACCCTGTTGTCGAATCGCCTGAGCGGCAAAACTGCGCTCGTCACCGGCATCGGAAGCGGCATCGGCAAGGGGTGCGCCCTGATGTTTGCGCGCCACGGTGCGAAGGTCGTGGGCTGCGACATCGACCCAGCTACGGCCGAAGAGACCCTCGTACTCGCCAAGCGTGAAAATCTTTCCCTGACGAGTGTCCATCCCTGCGACCTCACCCAGCCGGCCGATGCGCATCGGCTGATCGAGACCGCCGTCGAGCGGTACGCCGGCATCGACGTCTTGGTGAACGCGGCCGCATTCGGAGCGTTCGCCTGGATCGAGGACATGGATTACACGACGCAATGGAAGGCGACGCTGGCCGGAGAGCTCGACGTAGTGTTTCTCGCCTGCAAAGCGGCATGGCCACATCTGATCAAACGCGGCGGGGGCTCGATCATCAATTTCGCCTCGGCAAATGCATACGTCGCGCTGCCCGGGTCGCCCGCGCTGGCGCACTGCGCCGGCAAGGGTGGCGTGCTGGCCATGACCCGGCAGCTCGCGATGGAAGGCGCCCCTCACGGTATCCGGGCCAACACGATTTCACCTGGGATGATCGTGACGGGTGCGACCAAACCGGTATTGGAGAAGCCCGGCTTCGAAGCAAATGTTATGGCCAAGCTCATGTTGAAGCGGCTCGGGCAGCCGGATGACGTCGCCTGGTGCGCAACCTTTCTGGCTTCGGATGAATCGAGCTGGATCACGGGCGCGGACTTCTCTGTCGACGGCGGCGCTACGGCCATGTGATGCGCGCTGCACGCATGTCGACATCCATCGCGCCGGAATCTCTGGCTCCGCTACAGCGCAAACCCGGATTTTTGCAGGGGATCATGCTGCTTTTGCCGATTACCATGAACGTCATGGGCATCTCGGTGCTCACCCCGGTCGTTCATTTGATGCTGGATGAGTTCAAAGCCGTCCCCTATCACGACTACATGATTATCGGCGGCGTGCTCACCATGCCCGCGATCTGGGTCCTCCTGTTCTCGCCGGTTGCGGGCTTTTTGGCGGATCGCTTTGGAAGACGCAATCTCTTGCTCGTGTCGATGGTCGTATACGCCTTCGTCGGGGTCGCGCCCGCCTTCCTCAGCGATCTGTACGCCATTATCGCTGCGCGCATCGGGGTCGGCATTTGCGAATCGATCGTCATAACCGTCTCGACCACCATGATCGGCGATTATTTCAAAGGGCGCTCGCGGGAGCGCTGGATGGCGAGTCAAACCGCCGTGGCGTCGCTATCGGCGCTCGGGATCATCTATTTGGGCGGTCAATTGGGCGCCGCTTACGGTTGGCGGGGACCGTTTTACCTGTACGTCTACAGCTTGGTGCTGGCGTGCGGGGTCTTCGCGTTCGTCTGGGAACCGCCGATCGAACGCCGCCCCATCGCCGATCCCTTGCAACCGGCTGCGGCGAGCACGAAGTTCCCATGGGCGCGCATGCTCGGCATCTGCGGTGTGACCCTGTTGGCTTCTACCAGCTTCTACACCGTGGTCACCAAGAATGCCGAAGCGATGGTGGCCCTGGGAGTGAGCGACCCCGCGATCATCGGACGCTACACCATGCTTGCCAGCATCGGCGTACCTCTGGGTACGTTTATCTACTGGGGCCTGTCGCGCTTGCCGATTTACTGGCTGCTGCTGATCGACTTCGCACTGCTCGGTGCCGGCTTTATCTTGATGGGCCAAGCGGCCGATCCGACCGCCTATGCCTGGGGTTCGTTCATCAATCAAGTCGGCTGCGGCATCGTACTGCCGACCATGCTGGTGTGGGCTACCCGCGGCCTCGCCTATGCGATTCGCGGACGCGGCATCGGCATGTGGCAGGCGGCATTTGCCATCGGACAATTCTTGAGCGGCATGGCGGTGACGCTCCTCAGTAAACACTTGGGCGGCCTACTGCCCGCGCTGCAAATCATGGGCGAAGCCGCTTGCGCATTCGCCGTCGCTGCGTGGGCGGTGGGATTTTTGCGGCGTGGATCGACGACGCCGAGCATGGAGAGTCCTGTATGAGCAGCACTTACGACATCGTGGCGATGGGAGCCGGCCATAACGGCCTGGTAGCGGCCGCTTATCTCGCGAAAGCCGGTAAGAAGGTTTTGGTACTCGAGCGCAAGCCGTGGCCAGGCGGTGGCGTCGTGACGCGTGAGATGAATACTCCCGGCTACTGGCATGACGAGCACTCGAGCGTGCACATCATGATCCAGGGCAATCCCATGATCCGCCGGGACGAACTCGGACTGCAATCCAAGTTCGGCCTCAAGTACAAGTACGGCATCCCGTATGCCATGGTCTTCCCCGACCAGAGCACCCTGATCGCCTATCAGGATTTGGACAAGACCTGCGAAGGCATCGCGCGGATCTCCCCGCGGGACGCCGAAACCTACCGGCGTTTTGCCAAGCGCGCGATGGGCGTTCTGCCGTTGATCGGCGCGGGCATGTACGCGCCTCCCACCCCGATGGGCGCGATGTACAGCATGCTCGATAGCAGCGAGGAAGGCCGTGAAATCCTCGACGCCATGCAGCGCAGCTCGCTCGACATCTGCAACCAATGGTTCGAGAGCGAGAAAGTCAAAATTTGGCTGCTGCGTCTGGTCTCGGAGAACCTGCAGCTGCCGGACGAACTTGGCACCGGATTCGGCGTATTTCTGATGCCGGGGTTGATGCATGGATACGGCGTCTCGCAGCCGCTCGGCGGCAGCGGCAAATTATCCGAGTCCCTGGTTCGCTGCATCGAGCACTATGGCGGCGAGGTTCGCTGCAACAGCGAAGTGACCAAGATCTTGAGTTCGGGAGGACGCGCGACCGGTGTGCGGCTCGCGGACGGCGAGGAGTTCATCGCAACAGACGCAGTCATCGGCGCGATCCACCCGCACCGCTTGCGCGTCTTTCTGGACGGCGTGCCCGAGCCCGTTCTCGATCGCGCCGAACGTGCGACATTGGCTTCCTTCAGTCTCTTGGTCAGTCACTACGACTTGAAAGAACAAGCACAGTATTACGCGGGACCCGAAGTCGGCGGCGCGATCATGTTGGAGCTCATGAGTTCGAATACCTTGGGCGAAATGCTCGATGACTTCGATACTTTGAGGCGCGGCCGGATCTCCGAGCGGGTGCTGATCGCAGGCGGCGATGAAAGCATCACCGATCCGAGCCGCGTGCCGCCCGGCCGCGGCATGTTCCACGGCATTACGTTCGCACCCTATCATCTTGCCGAGGGCGGCCCCGCGCGTTGGGACGAGATCCGCGAACAGATGGGCGACCGGAGTCTTGCGGCGTATCGCCGCTTCGTCAAGAACCTCACTCCGGACAATATCGTCAAACGCAGCCTCGCGACGCCGCTCGACCATGCGCGCAACATGCCGAACAGCATGGTGGGCGGCGATGTACACGGTGTGGCGCCCTACTTCTATCAAACTGGGGGCCATCGCCCGACGCCCGACTTGGCGCAGTACACGGTGCCGGGCATTGAGCGGTTCTACTTGGTCGGACCCTTTTTGCACCCGGGCGGCGGTGTATACGGTGCAGGGCGAGCCACCGCAATTCGAATGTTCGAACACCTGGGAATGGACTTCGAGAAGGTCGCCGCGGGCGAAGCTGCGAGCGCGGCGACCATCACGCTCGCCGCCAAGACCGCCGCGACGCCCGCCGCTGGCACGCCGACGAAGGCGGCCGTGGATGGCGTGACTCTGTACGGCCCGGCCAACGAGGAATTGATGACCATCAGCAACATCGAACGCGACGGCGATGCTCTCGTGGTCAAAGGTCAAGCCTACGGGACTATGCCCATCACGCTGCTGCTGCGCCCGGCACAGGCGCGGGGGCTGCTTAAAATGCTGCGGATTTCGTGGGCGCCCTTTTTGATCGGCCTTCTGTTCCGCCGGGAGAAGCCGCGCACCCCTAAATAGATTTCAGCTTACGGCGAGCGTTAGGATCTCCAGCCCGCGAAGCGTGTTATTGATGCCGCGCTTCACTTCCAGAATCTCAAATCGCTTGACCCGCCTCGCGAGCGAGGTCAGCAATGCCCGAAGCTCCAGACGCGCCAGAGGAAGTCCGACGCATAGATGCTCGCCGTGCCCGAACGCGAGCTGCTCGGCGGCCTTGCGACGGATGTCGAACCTCTCGGCGTCTTGCCACTTTCGCTCATCGCGGTTGGCCGATCCGTACATGACCAGTGCACGCGATCCTCTCGGAATCTCGACTCCGTCGACTTCCGTGTCGCGCACCGCGTAGCGGGAGAACATCTGAATGGGCGACTCGATGCGCAGCACTTCATTGATGGCCGCTGGAATCAACGCGTTATTCTCGCGAATCAAATCCCATTGATCGGGATACAGCGCAAATAGCCACAGCGCGCTCGAGGTCGCGAAGATCGTCGTATCGAGACTCGGCGCGACGTAATCCAGTATGAGGCCGCGGGCCTGAGGGAGCGTGATTTCCCCCCGTTCGGCGGCTTCGAAAGCCATGGCCGCCCAACTGCCGCGCGTGACGGTGGCAGGCTCGAGTTTCAAAGCATAATCCAAGAGTCCCATTGCGGTCTCGGCGGCAGAGAGACAGCGCGGATTGGCGGGCCCGAGCGAGTTGAATGCCGCGTTGCCCCACTCCAGCATACGCTCGCGGCCGCGTTCCGGCAGACCGACCAGATGGGAGACGATGGTCAGAGGCAAATATTGCGCGAGATCTGTCGCCGCATCGAATATCCGGCGCGCGATCAGTCGTTCGACCAAGGCCTCCGCCTCGGACTCGATCAGCGTCGTGACGTCCCTCATCGCAGCCGGCGAGAGAGGCCGCACCAGGACGCCGCGAAGCTTGTCGTGTAGCGGAGGATCGCTACCGAGGGTATTGCCGGCAATCGCCTGGTTGATCGGCTCATTCATGGCCGCGCCGTGAGCCGAGGAGAACACCTCCCAGTTCTTCAACGCATTTCGCACATCGTCGAAGCGCGAGAGCGCGAACATTCCGAGGGGCCTCAACCACACCGCTGCCGCCAGTTCCCTTAGTTCGCGATAGAGCGGATACGGATCGTTGAGCGCCTCATCGGAAAAGAGGTCGATGTCGGATTCTGGTCGAATCAGGCGCATGTAAGTTCGAACTCCTCTATCGGTCTCATTTTAGGGTCGCCGCGGGGCGATCCACCTGTCCCCCGCCTCCGGCCGCCGCTTGCTCCGCCGCGATCATCTGCTCCATCCTTCGCCTCACCGCCGCGGCGCCCACGTCGATCGACAACATCGCGGGTTTGAGATCCCAAAACTCCCGATCTCCTATGCGGCACTGCTGAGCCTCGATCATGGGCTTGTCGTCCCCGCTGAAGATGTCGAAGATAAAGGCGCGCAATTCTTGGTTGAACTCCGCGTCGTCCAAATTGAAGGTGCGGGTGTTGGCGAAGAGGTAGTGTGTAGTGCGGTCTGTTTCAGGCGTCATGACGTGGAGGCTGAAGCTGTTCACGCCTTCGGTGCGGGGCCGGCCGCAGGGCGCAGCCCCGGCTTCCAACACCATGACTCCCGGCGCGTACCAAGTCACCGTCGTCCATACATCCGCCGGCGCCGCCGGATCTGGGAAGTGCGCTGCAAATGCCGGCGGCGCCACGTGGTTATTCGCAAGCCATGCAATTTTGATGCTGGCCTCATCCTGCGTGAGCGTCGCCTTCGAGCGAGTGAGAGCACCGCCGCCGAGCGTGTTTGGATGCAGATAATCGACGTGGCTGAGATCCATGATGTTGTCGATCGCCAGCCGGTAATCCGCGGCCGTTGGCAGATAATCGTGGCTCTTGGCGTTGACAGGCGTTCGGTCGATGAACGAAAGATCTGGGATCAGCGTCTCATCGGCCCGATTGGGATCGCCGAGCCACAGCCAGATCGCCTCGTGACGCTCGATGCAAGGAAAGGCAGAAACCCGGAGCGCCCGCGAGAGGGGCCCGTGCGGATTGTGGACGCATACTCCTGCGGCATTGAATGCAAGACCATGATAGCCGCAGGCGATGCCGCCCGCGTGTTTGCGCCCACGCGATAGCGGTGCGAACCGATGAGCGCAGCGATCCAACAGGGCGGCCGCCGCGCCCTGCCCGGTGCGGAAGATCACGATGGGTGTCCCGGCAATCGTCCTCGCGAGCAGAGAGTCGGGGCCTACTTCATCCGCCCAAGCCGATACGTACCAGACGTTTTGAATAAATGCCATCTTATCATCCCCTTACAACTGTCTGATCAATGGCGCCGAACGGCGAATGCGGGCTGCCTGTCAGACGCGCCTCCATGCGGACGCGCTCGCCAAACTTGAGGAAGCTCGTTTGCGCGGTCCCCTGGTCGATCATTTCGACGGCCCTGCGTTCAGCGATGCAGCAGGAGCCGACCTCTCGGAAGGAGCGTGCCGACACGGTGCCCGATCCAACGATGGTGCCGGCGCACAGGCTCCGCGTTCGAGCCGCGTGCGCAATGAGGTCGTGGAAACCGAACGCCATCTCCGAAGAGGGGACCGCCCCGAAGTGTTCGCCGTCCCGGTTCACTTCCAACGTGGCAAGAATGCGCCCTTCCCTCCAGGCCTCGCCCAACTCATCGAGCGTGACGGCAAGAGGAGCCATGCTGCAGGCAGGTTTGGCTTGGATCCAGCCGAAACCCGTCTTCATCTCGATCGGCGCTACGGCGCGGAGCGACCAGTCGTTGATTTGCACGGCGAGCCGTATGCAGTCCAGAGATTGACTGGCGGAGATTCCCATGGGCACTCGGCCGGTGATAACGCCCAACTCGCCCTCGAAATCGATATCGTCCTGCTCCGTCCCGAATGGGACGTCCTCGGTAGGCCCGAGGAACTGATGCGACATGCCCTGATACATCAGCGGCAGATCAGTGGCGATCGGAGGCAGTTTGAACGCCTTCTGCATCAATTCTCCGTGCGAGGGGAAAGCGGATCCATCCAGCCACTGCCAGGCGCGCGGCAAAGGCGCCGTGAGCGCGTCCGAGCGGAAAGCCGCTGCGCCCTCGGCGTGACCTTCATTAAGCCGGTCGTAGAGTGCGCGCAGCGCCGGTGATACCTCATCCCACCGGTCAATGGCATTCTGCAGATTTGGCGCGATACCGGCCGCCGACACCATCCGCGAAAGATCGCGCGACACGACGACGAGATTCCCGTCGGGAAGACCCCGTCGGCTCGCGAGTTTCATAATGCCCGCCTCGAGAACATTTAATCGCGGCTCGGCGGCGGGCCGCCAGGCATCCATTTGTCGCGCTGCTGGAACAAAAATAACTGCGATGCGTCGGCACTCATCGGCACTTCTCTCGCAATCCACGAATCGTCGTGCAAATCCATATCCGCGTCGTATTCGACGTGGCAACTCAAGGGACTGTTGAAATACCAGAACCAGTTCGAACCGAAGCGATGACGACCCGGCCCCCAAAACGACTGATACCCCTTGTTTACGAAGCGGCTGCCGGCCTGCATGAGTTCCGTCGGGCCGCCCAGATGAAATGTGAAGTGCTCGCAGCCCTTCATGAATGGCGGCGTCTGAATCAAGAATAGCGTGTGATGCTCGGGATTCCCGGCCGGACGCAGAAACGGACCACCGCCGAGGAATCGATCAGTGCATCGGAATCCGAGACGCTTGACGTAAAACGCCTCGGCCTTGGCGGTATCGGGAACGAAGTAAACCACATGCGACAGCGTGCGTGGAAGGATAACGGCGTTCTCGTCCACCCCTGGAATGTTTGCGGGCCGCAGCGCCGGCGCGCCGGGTGCGTTGATCGCCTCCACGGCCAACTTAAGCAACCGGCGAACGGTAACCTGAAAGCCGAGGACGAAGCCCATGTCGTCCACCGATTCGATCGAGCCATCGGCAAGCTCTCGCACTACCCGATCCTTGGCGAGCTCGGCGGCAATCGCACCGAGCGTATCCCTGTTGTTCACCCCATAAACGGTTTTCCGCAACATGCTCGCCGTACCGAGCGATGGCGGCAGCGTGGCATCGTCCTTCTTTTTGATCAGCACCGATGTCCCGTCGAGCGCTTCGAAACAGCCGCCGGACGCATCCACTCCAACCGGCCGCAAGCCGTAGTCCGTGAGGTACTGCGTGCAGGCGCCGACATCGTCGACGCCGAAGATGAGCGCGTCGGGCCCTAAAATATTCATGTCACTCCCTTTATTGACGTATGACCGCCGAGATTCTCGGCCACCCAATCGGCGATATAAGTGCCGGCGTTCACCGAGTTGTCGAAGCTCGAATGCTGCACTCCACCCTCGCGCTCGGTAAATATCTTAAGCTCGCGCTTTGGACTGTTGATGAGTTGATCGTAAGTGCGTTCTGCCCAGTGCAACGGGATCTGTGAGTCCTTCTCACCGTGCGTGACCAGGAACGGTACCTTGATCCGGTCGAGCACGCCGTCGAGGTGTACGTTCTCGGCAATCCGCATGAATTCCGGAATGTCCTTACCGCCCCACACCCAGCGCACATGCTCCCAGTAGTGCGGTACCGGAAAGCTTCCCTCACGTTGCAGCCGTTTCTTTTGCACATCGCGCCAATCGTGATTGGCGCCCCAACAAACACCGAGCGCGAAGCGCGGCTCAAAAGCCACGGCACGCGGGCAGTAGTAGCCCCCGAGCGAGACGCCCTCGAGACCAATGCGCTGCCGGTCGACATCGGGGCGCGTTTCCAAGTAGTCAACCACCGGGCTTGCCCAGATCTCGCTGTTGTAGACGGCCTTCATGCCGTGGAGGCGCAGCGCCTCCCCGGTCCCCGGTTGATCGATCACCAGCGAGGATATGCCGCGTTTGGCGAGCCAGCCCGGTAATCCAACGAAGTACTTCATTTCCTTGGTACTGTCCAAGCCGTTGAGCTGAACCAGAATCGGCGCTGCGCCCATGGCACCTTCCGCTCGTATGAGGAGGCCGGCGAGGTGAGCCCCGCCGTACGGGATCTCGATGCGCTCGCAATTGGCCCGGGTCAGGGCGATGCCGCGCTGGAATACTCGCTGCTGCCGTGCGTACAGTTCCTCCCGACCCGCGCTTCCCACGCCCTGCATCCGCTCGGCCGTGAGGAAATAGATCGCGGCGCGCAGTAGTTTCTCGCCCGAAGAGATCATGCGGCCCCGTTGTTCGTCCTCCGCTGCGAGATTGCATAGGCGATCTCCCATACTGACCCAGCTCTCTACAAACGCCCGCGTTCCCATCGCGTCCGGCTGCTTGGAGGCCTCCACCACGGGCGCGCACATGGCCTCGATTTCCCCGATTCGTGCGCCCATTTCAATCGCAAGGTCCACGGAAAGATTCCAGACGTAATTGGTGGGAAAGTAGCGAAACATGGATTTGGGACGCTCCTGTGGACGAGCCCGCTCATGGTAACGAACAATTTCCGCCCTAACCCGCTATTGGAGGAATGCCATCCATCGATCAAATGGATACATCGGCGCGGATGAGGCATCCAGGCACCTATAATGGGTCCGGGGGGACGGCATGCGCTTTAACCAATTGGATTTGAACCTACTCGTGGCTCTGGATGCATTGCTGACCGAACGCAATATCACGGCGGCGGGCGTGCGTCTGCACTTGAGCCAATCAGCCATGAGTTCGGGGTTGGCCCGTCTGCGCGATTATTTTAACGACGAATTGCTGGTGCAGGTGGGCCGTAAGATGGTTCCCACCCCGCTCGGCGAAAGCCTGGCCGGCCAGGTTCGCAAGATTCTGATCGAGATCCAAACGACGATTGCTGCGAAGCCTGGCTTCGATCCGGCGACCTCGAACCGGCGCTTCACGTTGATGATGTCGGACTACGTCGCCAGCACGCTCATGACTTCTGTGGCGAGGCGCGCGGCGGAATTGGCTCCCGCTCTCGGGTTCGAGCTGCTCAACAACAATGTGCCCACCCCTTCCGAATTCATTGACCGCGCGGAAGTCGATTTCCTAATCATGCCGCAGGATTTTTTGTCGGCCGAGCACCCCATTGAGCCCTTGTTCGTGGACGATTACGTATGCATCGTGTGTCCGATGAACTCCGCGGTGTCCGACACGATCACCTTGGATCAGTATCTCGAGCTAGGTCATGTGGTCGTGCAGTTCTCGCGCGGGCACGCACCGGCGATCGACGAGTGGTTTCTGACTCAACACGGCCATTCTCGGCGAATCGAAGTGATCGCCATGAATTTCAATCTGCTGCCGCAATTTATCGTCGGTACGCGGCGCGTCGCCACCGTTCATCGGCGCATGGCCGAGTACTACCAGAAGCTCATCCCATTGAAGGTGATTTCGCCTCCTCTCAAGATTCCCCCGCTGACGGAAGCCCTTCAGTGGCATCGCTCCTCGGACCAAGACCCCGGGAGCATCTGGCTACGAAAGATGCTCAAGGAGACCGCCGCAACCGTCGCCGGCGTTGGCCGCGGGAAAGACGAGATCGCTTAAATGTCCTGGCGCAGCGCCGCTTCCGATTCGGACATCAGCCTCTTCAACGCAACCGGGTCTGCGTGAGTCTGTTCCATGTGACCGATCTGCACGGAGTTCTCCACCACCAAGCGGCAGCGCTCCCAGCGCCGCTCTTCGAAGCGCGTCAAGGCCCGCTCGAGATCGTCCTCACCGGCGAGTTCCTCGCTCAGCACGAGGGCATCCTCGATGGCAATGCCGGCGCCGGATGCGAGGTGTGGCGTGGTCGCGTGTACCGCGTCGCCGATCAACAGCACACGGCCCCGGTGCCACGGGCGCGGCAGCAAAATGGCCTCGAGCGGACGGCAGATGACCGACGAGTGAGCGGACAAACCGTCACGCAGGGTACCCAGAAGTCCTGAAAACGGGGCCATCAATTCTTTGAGGCGTTGCCATTGTGTCGCCTCGTCGATCCGCACCTTCTTTGGCTCCGCCTGCAGCAAAAACATGTACATCTGCGTCGCCGAGGTCGGCATGACACCGGCGGTGATGGCTCCGGCCATATAGAAATGAACCCCGTTGATCCCGGACGCTCGCTCCGCCGCTAACCGCCAGCAGTATTGGCCGGTGTACGTGGGCTGCGGAGCTTCGGGGAACACGAGATTGCGGACCTTGGAAAAGATGCCGTCCGCTGCAACCACGAGCGTGTAGTTCTGAGTTAACCCATCGCTCGTCTCGACCCGCACTTGATCGTCGCTCTCCGAATAATTGCAGAGCGACACCCCGAGTCGCACGTTTGTCCCGGATGCGCGCGTCCGGCTCGACAAAATGTCATGCAGCTCCGGCCGCATGATGCCGCCGGCCGTCGGCAGCCCCGGCTCAATGGGATGTGCCGGCATCTCGGCGACGACGAGTCCGCTCGGCGTGCAGATGCGCACACCCTGGTCGCTGCCGTATCCGCGACTGATCAACTCCTCCACGATACCTAAGCGCTTGCTGGCCCGGTAAGTGGGCGCGGTAATGCTGATTCCGGCGCCATAAACCCGCCACTCGGGGTCGATCTCAACTAAATCCACTTCCCAGCCCGACTCGCGCATGCGAATTGCCAGGGACATGCCGGCAAAGCCGCCGCCGACGATCAACAGTCTTCGCTGGGTCACCTGCGTCTCCGGATCAGCGCACGAGTGCCCGACAATCCGGTTCACGGGCGGCAATGTCAAGCCTCAAGGAGCGCGGCCAATGGACCTTTTGCCAATTGCCACGATTCCATACCGGCGTATTGGTGGACCATCGATTTCACTCGCCCGTAGAGCAGATTACATAATCAGAGTCAATCGCGATCAGCGTCAATCACCCATGGGAGCTACAAAATGAAAATCATGTTGCAAGTTTTACTGTTGACGCTGAGCGCCGTTTCAGTTGCGGCGGCGGACGAGGTGATCGGCAATGCGAAGGCAACCAAGCTCTTGGCCAAATACAACTGCCAGACATGCCATTCAATCGACAAATCCTCCCTGCCTGGTCCCTCCTATCGCGATATCGCAAAAAAGTATGCGAGCGATCCCCAGGCTGTCGGCGACCTCGAGGCAAGCGTGTTGAACGGCAGCAGCGGAACCTGGGGGGACAGCGCAATGCCGTCGAACGATGTTCCGAATAACGACCTCAAAGCGCTGATCGTGTGGATCTTGCAGTTGATGTAGTGTGAGAATGCCGGGCATTCAACGCTCGCAGGTCCAACATGCATATTCTCGGTGATTCCGCGCGGCGGCGGTTCCTGCTTGGCGTATTCGTCGTATCCGGCTTCACCGGCCTGATTTACGAGTCCATCTGGTCGCACTACCTGAAGCTTTTTCTCGGCCATGCCGCCTACGCGCAGACGCTCGTGCTCGCCATTTTCATGGGCGGAATGGCCCTCGGATCGTGGGCGATCGCGCATTATTCGTTCCGCATACGTCGGCTGCTGTGGGGATACGTACTGGTCGAGGCGCTGATCGGATTAATGGGCCTTCTTTTCCATCCAATATACGTTACCGCCACCAATTTCGCGTTTGACAGAGGTATACCCGCGCTTCATTCCACCTTGTTGATTCATTCGTACAAATGGTCGTTGGCCGCATTCCTCATCCTTCCGCAGTCCGTGCTTTTAGGTATGACGTTTCCCCTCATCAGCGGTGGATTGATCCGCCGCTGGCCTGCCCGGCCGGGCGAAACGCTGGCTACCCTATATTTCACCAACAGCCTCGGGGCGGCGATCGGGGTTCTCATCAGCGGTTTCGTCCTGATTAAATCCGTCGGCCTGCCTGGCACCATCCTCACGGCCGGAATCCTCAACCTGGCGTTGGCTCTGGTCATCTGGGCCACCGTCCGCGGGCAGCAAGAACCCGCAACTGCGTCGCCGGTATCGGGGCCGGCTGCGGCGACGGAGCGCTTGGCAGGTTGGTTTACGGCCGCGGCATTCCTGACCGGTGCGGCATCGTTCATGTATGAGCTCGGCTGGATTCGGATGCTCAGCCTGGTGCTCGGAAGCTCGACGCATTCGTTCGAGCTGATGCTGAGCGCTTTCATCTTCGGCTTGGCGTTCGGCGGACTGTATGTGCGCCGGCGCATCGAAAGAATCGCCGATCCAGTGGCGTACATCGCGTACGTCATGATCGCCATGGGGACCTTGGCCGCGCTCACGTTGCCCGCATACAACGCGACGTTCGATGTCATGGCGTGGTTTCTGCGAACCTTTGCGCGCTCCCCGAGCGGCTATGTGGGGTTCAACTTGATCAGCCAGTCGATCGCCGCACTGATAATGATTCCGGCGACCTTTTGCGCGGGGATGACCTTGCCGCTGTTGACCCGCGAGCTCATGTGTCGCGGCATCGGCGAGCGCGCCATAGGCACCATTTACTCAGCGAACACTCTTGGTGCGATCGTTGGAGTGCTGGTGACGATCCACGTGCTCATGCCGCTCATTGGAATCAAGGGTGTCATTCTCGCGGGCGCCGGAATTCACTTGGCTTTGGGCCTATCGCGTCTCCTCGGCAGGGCTCGCCGTCCATCGCGGATCATCTCCGTCACGGTCGTCGCGGCGTGCATCGGGGCCTTCGGCTTGACCCTATTCGTCGTGCATTTGGATCCCCTGCGGTTGACGTCCGGCGTGTACCGCACGGGATCTGCAACGCTGCCCCAAGGCGCCACTGTAAAATATCTTCGAGATGGGAAGACTGCCACGATCAGTTTGGTCGAGAAGAACGGCAGCGTGACGATTGCCACCAACGGCAAGCCGGATGCCAGCATACAAATGGGTCCGGGCGTCGCGTCCCCCGATGAAGTCACGGCGGTGCTCGCCGCGGCGCTCCCGCTCAGCATGCAGCCGCACCCGGCGCGAGTCGCAAACATAGGATTCGGATCAGGGCTCACGACCCATGCGTTGCTGACCAGCGGCCTCGTCGAAAGGCTCGACTCGATCGAGATCGAACCTTTCATAGTGGATGCGGCGCGCAAGGGCTTTGGTTCTCGGATCGGTAATGTCTTCGAGGATCCACGAAGCCACCTCATCTACGACGATGCACGGACTTTCTTTGCAAGCACGCATGAACTGTACGATCTGATCGTTTCCGAACCATCCAATCCGTGGGTGAGCGGAGTCGCAACTCTCTTTTCGGATGAATTCTACGGCCGGATCGCGCACTACCTCACTCCCGATGGGTACTTCGCGCAATGGATCCAGGTGTACGAAACGAACATGGACATCGTCGCGTCGGTGGTCAAGGCGCTCGCTCCGCACTTCGGCGCATACGCTCTCTACAACGTCAACGACGTGGATATGCTGATCATCGCGACCCGCGGCCCGGCACTCCGGACTCCGGATGACCGGCTGCTCCAATCGCCGGGGCTCCGCGCTGAGC
Source organism: uncultured Gammaproteobacteria bacterium (assembly GCA_963755965.1). GTDB lineage: Bacteria > Pseudomonadota > Gammaproteobacteria > Steroidobacterales > Steroidobacteraceae > Bog-1198. The sequence goes on along the minus strand of CAVWLU010000017.1, from coordinate 274,227 downwards.
TCGAACGCGTCGGAGTACGAGCGGCCGCGGATTTGTCGTCGCGGCAAATGGGCGACAATCGGACGATTGGCCCCTTGCTGCAGAGCATGTCGGTTCCGGCGAATTCGGATTTTTTCCCCTTCGTCGATCTCAATGCGCCACGCTTGCGTTACCTCAAGGAGACTGCGATTGAGCTCCCCGCGCTCACGGTTTTGCCTATTCCGTTCTTCGAATTGCTGGGCGGCGCCGCGCTGCCGGCTCCGACGGTAGAGCCTTCGGTGAACAGCGCTCTGTATCGGGATCGTCTGGTCCAACAGGCGATCGCAATTCGGGTTGCCGCATCCAGCGACAACCTGAACGAGATGGACCCGGTCACCGCGCGGGATCTATCGCTCATTGACAGGAGTCGAGAGCGGTGTGCAACGGAGTCAAGGCAGAATGAATGGCGAGGCGCCGTAAAGAACATCGGCGACGCCACGACGGCGTACTTGAGTTCCAGCGAGCTCGAAGGCATTTGGAATAAAGTTGGTTCCAGCCCGTGTTATGGGGAGGCGACTGAAGTACCTAAAGCATGGGCGGACCTCTTGGCGGCAATCGCGCGTCGAAACGCACTTAAGATCGCGGAATACGGTACGCAGCTGCTGAGATCTCAGTCATCCAAGTCGGACGACGACGTCGCGTATCTCACGACCGTCACGGTTGCGGCGCTCGTCCGCATGGGCGACCTAGCGCAGGCGCGCAGCCTGCTCACATCGCAGTGGGGCCGGTTGAACCACGGCGGCAGGTTCGAACTCGCTCTGCGTGACCTCGCGGCATTGACGGCGCCTCAGCATCCCGAGACGATTGCGCTCAGGGCTCCGTAAGAAGTCGGCGCAGCATATGAACATTCACATCCGGTCTTTTCGTCCTGAAGACGCCAATGCCGTCAACCTCATTGCGGTGTCGGCTTACCGCCAATATCAAAACGTCTTCACCGATTGGCAAGAAAGCGCCGTTTTTTTCGCCGAGACGGCGAGTCTGGACAAGGAAGTGGATCTTCTGGTTGCGGAGGGAGACGGGAATGAAGTCTTAGGCTCTGTGGGATACGTCGCCTTAGGGTTTGTGCTTCATCGGGACACTGTGGACTGTCACGGGGTTCCCCACGCGCTCTATACATTGCGTCTCAAATGATTGCCCGTCAAAATCGCACAGCATGACCGTCTAGTGAGATACTTCCATCATGCCCAAAGTTACTTTCATCAGTTTCACAGGCGGGGTACGTACGGTCGACGTGCCGGTGGGCACGACTCTGATGCGCGCCGCCACGGACAATCGTGTGCCCGGCATCGACGGAGACTGCGGGGGCAATTGCGCCTGTGCGACTTGCCACCTCTATATTGATGAAGCGTGGTCCGGCCGGGTCGGAACTCGCGCTGCGAGCGAAGAAGACATGCTGAATCTTGTGGCGGAGCTGCGCGACAACTCTCGACTTGCCTGCCAAATCACGCTGACGGACGATCTCAATGGTCTCGTCGTCAACCTGCCGGAAGCTCAACATTGAAGCAATCGTACGGCCTAGGAGATGCTTGATGATATCCAGTGACTCCCCGCAGTGGACCTCGACTCAAGCAGCCGCTCGCGCACGCGTCGCTGCGCTCTCGCTCGAGAGTGTGAATCCAGCCGATCCGCAAGGCTTCGTCGACGATACCGTGGGGTATCTCTTCGAGCGTCTTCGCCGCGAGGATCCCGTTCACCGCTCGCATAGTCCGATCCCGGGCATTGACACCTACTGGTCGGTTACACGCTACAAAGACATCATGCAGGTCGATACCAGCCACGGCATCTTTTCGTCCGAGGCCGGCATCACGCTGATGGACTTCCCGCCGGGCGATGAACAAAAACTGGCGATGTTCATTGCCATGGACCCGCCCAAGCATGATGAGCAGCGCAAGGCCGTAAATCCGATCGTCGCGCCGGCGAACCTGAACAACTGGCAGGATCTGATACGGGAACGTACCGGCAAGGTGCTCGACAGTCTGCCCCGCAATGAAACATTCAACTGGGTGGACAAGGTTTCAATCGAGCTCACCACGTACATGCTCGCGACCCTCTTTGACTTCCCGCTCGAAGACCGCCGCCTGCTGTCGCACTGGTCCGATATTTCGACCGCCAATAAGCTCACGAATCCCGACGCCCCCGAACCCGAAGTACGCATGGCAGAATTGCGCAAGATGCTGGAGTATTTCACCCGGCTTTGGAATGAGCGCATCAACGCGCCGCCCCGTACTGACCTCATATCGATGCTGGCCCACGGACCTGCCACGAGAAACATGGGCGCCGCCGAGTACATGGGCAATTTGGTGTTGCTGATCGTCGGTGGCAATGACACCACGCGCAATTCAATGACCGGCGGTCTGCTGGCCTTGCACGACCATCCGCAGGAGATGGTCAAGCTGCGAGCCAACCCGGCACTGGTCGACAGCCTCGTGCCCGAAATCATCCGCTGGCAGACGCCGTTGGCGTACATGAGGCGCACCGCTCTGGTCGATTCGGAACTCGGCGGCAAGCAAATCAAAAAAGGCGACAAGCTGGCGATGTGGTACCTATCGGGCAATCGCGATGAATCGGCGATTCCCGAACCGAACCGTTTCATCATCGATCGAGAACGACCGCGGCAGCATCTGTCCTTTGGTTTCGGCATCCACCGCTGCGTCGGTAATCGGCTCGCCGAATTGCAGTTGAAGATTCTTTGGGAGGAACTCCTGCGCCGCTTTGAGATAATCGAAGTGGTTGGTGAGCCGACGCGAGTTCGATCCTCCTTCGTGCGCGGGATCAGCAATCTTCCGGTGCGAATTCCCGGCTGACTCGCCCTCTAACCGGCGCAATCCTAGCGCGCTACTTGGGCGTCAAAGGGGGGATTTTTGCGTCCACTTCCGACGCGATCTTTGTCGGGTCCGCGCCTGCGGCGGGATAAGACTTTGACCAGACCACGGAGCCGTCCGCGACTGTCGCGATCTTGACGGTGAGTACTTCGGCGCCGTCGACCGTATCGACCGTCCCCCAAAGAACATAGATCGCATGATTCGCCCTTCCACGCTCCAAGGCGGCGCCCAGTTCGCGGGAAGGCAGCGGGTCCTTCGTCAAGCTCACTTGCCCGTGGTGCGATATGGAGACCATTCCGTACGCCATGGCAAACACGGAATCTGCAAGTTTCCGCGCGGCTGCATTGCCGGCCGGGGCCGTAAAAGGTACAGCCAACAATGGGCCATCCGTGGCGCTGGCGACTTCGTCGGGATCGTCGGAAAACTCCTTGGCGATTTGCGAACCAAGCTTGATGATGTCGCTCTTGTTCAAGGCGCCCTGGTAATTCTGCGATATTGATTTGAGTTTCTCGACCTTTGCGGGTGAGATATCCCGCGGAGGGGGATGCCTCGAGGGAGTAAGGTGAGACAGAAAGAAAATAGCGATCCACGCATAAGCAAGATATCTCACCCAACGGGGAAACCGCTTGAAGAGCACCCACACCGAGCGCGAAGCCCACGCGAGCACATCGACCCAGAAGCGGATTCGTTGCCCCGGCTCTTCCCGCGGAAATTCCGGTTTCGTTTCGGGGAGCGCGGCGGACTTGGTATTTCTCGGCCGACCGGTCACTGTTCGGGCAGGCGGAATTGCCTTGTTATCGGCCGACGCCACTCGGCGGCAAAGCGACTCCAGAGCACGCGTCGGCTGCCCTCCCGGTACCCTCAGCCACTGCACCGTGAGGAATTTCTCCGGCACCCTCGCTGTCGCCTGATCGGTTTCGTCGATCACGATGGGGAGAAGAAAGAGATGATCATCGGCCATGTCGAGAGTTCTCTCGACTGCGAGCCGCCACTCGCGGCGAAAGTAGCCTTCATGGCGAGCCTCCGTTTGAGCCGACACGAGAGGCATGAAATAGTCGCATTCACGAATCTGATGCCGGATCTTCTGATCCCACGCCTCCCCGCCGCCCAGTTCGCTTTCGTCGTGCCAAACCTCGAGGCCAAAACCGGGGATCGCATCCCTCAACAATCGCGCTGCCTCGCGATCCTCGGATGCATAGCTAATAAAGACCGATGGTCGCCGGGGATGCGAATCTTCGGCGTCGACATCAGGCAATGGAAGAACCTCCGTTCGTGACGACCGGTATATTGGCACAAGGCCGCGTAAACATCGGCATGCCCACGCACTACCATCGATTGTAGGTAGGAATTCCTAAAAGTCGATATCGACTCAACCGCCGGGTCGGCCCGTCGAGGGCCGCAGTAGCGCAGCGTTAGGGTCGCTGGTCCTTACGGCACGATCTGAACGTGCGTCGGACCCGCGGTCCGTTCCCACACATCCTGCAAATCTTCATCGGAGAGAGCAATGCAACCGTTGGTCCAATCGCGCGTTTTGTAATAGTCGAGCGGCTTGGTAGGTCGGTTTGGCTCACCGTGAATAAAGATATCTCCGCCCGCAGGCAGGTGCAGCGCGGAGGATCGCCTCAAGTCCGCGGGGCTTGGATAGGAGATGTGCAGCGCCTTGAAGTAATGACTGTGCTCCCGGCGAAAATCGATGACATAGTTGCCTTCGGGAGTGCGAAAGTCCCATTGGCGCTGTTTCGCGCCGGTCGGGCTGAGGCCGAGCGCGATGCGATAACTGCGAATTGGATTTTTGTCATGCAGTAGGTAGAGCTTGCGCTCATGTTTGACCACGAGAATGGTGTCGGCAAGCGGACCTTGCTGCATCGATTGAGCGGAGCTTCGTCCAGTAAACCCGAGCGACAATACGACGCCAAGCGACAGTAACTGCAAACGGTAAGTGGAATGCGCGAGAATGCCGGCCCTCCCGGTAGGTCGAGAATCGGCGTAGCTCGCAGGCTGAGTAGACATATTCACGTAGATAGCCACTCGTCGATCGAATGAAGCTACCTTAGCGAAACCACGGTTTACGGAACTTGGGCGTGGATCCCAATTGAGTGCGAAATATCAAGGAGCCGCGCGCCTATACGCAAAAATCCGCCGCACTTCACACGGCTGATCGATTCACGGGTGCAACCTAACTCGGCGGCAACCGCAATGCCGTGCGCGGGAAGAATTCGCCGGTCAGCTCGATCGCTTCTGAGCGAATCATGCTTTTCTTTATTTGAAGCTGGAGCAAAGGCCGCAGAGCACCATATATCGCTCTGCCCTGCACACGCGTCAAGCGATTAATTCGACGTATTCACCGAGAAAGACCGGCACTTCACCGCAGCCCCGCGGCTAGAAAACGATCAGCCGGCAGGTCACCCGGCAGGTTTCTTTTTCTTCTTGGCAACGACTGATTGTTTTTTTGTCCCAACGAGTTTCTCAGGATGCTGAAGAAATGGCTTGTATCTATTGAGGAGCAGAACGGCATTCTTCAGCAGCGCCTTGAGTCTCTTGTTCTCCGACTTCAGCGTTGCGAGTTCCTTTTTGAGGTCGGGCGTTTTCATGAGTTTCCTTGAATAGTGAATTGCAGGGTATCTCGTATTGACCGACGGAGCCAGCACCCGCTTTTCCGGATCCGGGATCTTTTGACCGCTCCCCTCGGCGGGTGCAAACTTGCTTGGCAGTGAGAAGATCAATAAGCAGGGAGAACCTTCCATGAAACGGATGACCTTTGTAAGAGCGCTGACATTGACTGCCGCGGCCTTTGTTCTGCCGAGCATCGCATCATCGGCCGACACTCCGGACCCGTTTATCGGAACCTGGATGTTGAACCCGGCGAAGTCCAACTGCGATCCTCCGCCGTCGCCCAAGAGCCATACCTTCAGAATTGCCAAGGTAAAGGGTGGCGCATTCCACAACACCATCGATTTAGTCGAAGGCGATGGGACGAAGACTCACATTGAATTCATCTCCGCGCGCGACGGTAAGTATGTGAGCGTGACCGGTGGGTACGCCGAGTCGGTCAGTGTTACGCAAGTCGACCCGAGATCGTTCAAATACACCTTCAAGAAGGCGAAGAAGCCCATCGAATCGGGCACTTTCACAGTTTCCGAGGACGGGAAGACTTTACAAGGCTCCCTTTCCGGAAAGGATGCCGCAGGTGCGTGGAAGTGCACTTTCGTTTCCGACCGTCAGCAATGACGGCCTCTCCGCGCGAACTGCTTATGTGAGTGCGGGGCAGCCGATCGTCGCCGCGGCATGCGACCCGTGAGGGGTCAACCAGGATGCGCTTTACTACTACGAAGTGTGGCATCGCGGATCTTGCTGAGGTCGCCGACTTGGTCAATGCAGCCTATCGCGGCGAAGACGGATTGGCGGGATGGACAAGCGAGATTGGAATGGTCGACGGGCCACGGACCACTGCCGCAGCTCTGAGGCAAGACCTATCCGCTTCGGACGCGGTATCGATTCTGGGGCTGCGCGATACGAAGCACCTCCTCGCCTGCGTCCGATTGGAACGGACGACGGGCATCGGTGGCCAACCCATTTGCTCCATCGGCATGTTGGCGGTGCGGCCCGGCGCGCAGGACCGGGGGCTCGGACGCACCATGCTCCACCGTGCTGAAGCGGAGGGCATAGGTATGGGGGCGCAGATCGCCCGGATGACGGTCGTATCGGTTCGCGAGAGTCTCATCGCTTGGTACGAGCGTCACGGTTACCGCCGCACGGGTGCAACCGAGCGCTTCCCATACGAAGACGCTCGCTTCGGCGCGCCCTTGCGTTCGGACCTGGAATTCGTTGTATTGGAAAAAACTTTAGCCAATCCTTCACTCCCGGAGTAGTGGAATTCCTGAACCGTTATGACAAACGTCGACAACATTGGCGCGCGCGCCGAATTTCCCATACGATGCGTTTTCGTTACGGAGAATAAATAAATCTCGATGAGTGATTTTCCTGAGTGGGATGAATTGCGGCGGCAAGTAAGCGATATAAACCGCGTGACGCGCGCCCGCAGTGAGGGCAAGCGTGCGGAGATGACGAGGGCCAGTGCTCCGCCCAAGGGACCGACCAAGGGCCTCTACGCGCAGCTGCGGCGCTTCGGTGTATGCACTTGTCCCTGTCACTTCAGCGAGAACTACCGCCACGCCGGCGATTCGATTTGTTGCGGCAACGCGGAAATAATACGTAACGATTAGTTACCTTTCGCCGCCGTCGCCTCGGGCGTATGACGCTTCGCCTAGCCACGCTTCGCCCTCGACCGCCTTATACCGATTACTCGATCTCGATGCAGTGCAGCTGTGATCTGAGTCTACATGCGCGCGTGCGCAGCGTGATAGGCAACACGAATCTTGAAGCGCGCGTTGCCGCGCACCTAAAAGTGACATAAACATATTATCAAGTCACTTGTAGTGATGAGGGAGATAAGCGAAATGCACGATTCAATTGAAGGCATCTCGTATTTCGAGATCATCGCCGCCGAGAATCAGAGAAAGCACGTCACCGCGCAGCATGAACGATTAACGTTTTTGACCCAGCTCATTCGTTATGGCGTCTGCGCTTGTCATTGTCACTTCAGCTCCAACGTCTATCATAGCGTTGAGCCATGTTGCGGCAACGCCAGGATAAAAACCGATATCTAGCGCGCCTTCGCTCATCTTTCAGGGAGAGGGATCCACTCCGTCTCTCCAGGAATGACGCCCATCCGCTGAGCGGCCCAATCGCGTTTGGCCTGCTCGATTCGCTCCCTCCGTGAGGAAACGAGATTCCACCATATGTGCCGGTGACCGTCGATCGGCTCACCCCCGATCACAACGTACCGCGCACCGCTTGGAGCGGTAATGCGCGTGGGTGCCCCAGGGCTCAGAATCGCCAAGTTACCGCGCTCCAGGATGAGGTCGTCGACGACGATGTCGTTGTCCACGCCATACACGGCGCGCTCCGAGTTCCTAGACTCTAGGTCGACCACACCGCCGCGGCGGGCGGTTACGTCCAAGTACAGTGTTTCTTGAAACGTCGTGACCGGAGAAATCATCCCAAAGGCGCTTCCGATCAGAACCCGCACGCTCGCGCCCTCCAGCGTCAAATTCGGTATGTCGCGTGCGGCGGTGTGAATGAATGCGGCCTCCACTTCTTCGTGGTCCGTTGGGAGCGCCGCCCACAGCTGCAAACCGTGCATCGAATAGACGCGCGTGCTCAAGTCCTCGGGTCTTCTTTCGGAATGCACGATGCCCCGCCCTGCCGTCATCCAGTTGATTGCGCCCGGCTCTATCCGCTGCGTATGACCCAGGCTGTCGCGATGAACCATGGCACCTTCGAAGAGATACGTGACCGTGGCGAGGCCGATATGGGGATGCGGTCGAACGTCGAAATTATTCTCGGGTTCAACCTCGATCGGTCCAAAGTGATCGAAAAACACGAACGGACCGACCCCTTGCCGCTCAGGGTGGGGGAGCAGGCGCCGCACCATCATGCCGCCGCCCAGATCGTGCACCCGAGCTTGTAACAACCGCTCAATTGCCATTACGTCCCCCGCTTTTGACTGGCTCGTCGCACACTGCTTAATCGTAACACTTTAATATAAACAATCACTTAGCAATTGTTCTGCATCTCATTTAAAGGCCATCTGCGCTGTGGGATAATGCCGTGGCGGCTACCTCAGCCAGGCCCAGCTACCTCAGCCGGGCGATGAGTGCGGCGATTTTATGCCACGTCTCGCCGGCCACGATAGCCTCGCAATCCTCGACCTCGTGCGCCTTGAGATCCACGTGTGTAGAGATCCCATTGACCGTTACGATAACTCGCGCAGTGTCGGTGTGTGTGTGCGTGCCTCCGGACTTACATTGTATTGATTGCGCCGAAATGCCGGCACGGTCCAGCTCTTCGCGAACATGCGCCGCAATCTTAAGCTTGCCTATTTCGAATGAAGTTAGTGCCAAGTGGCTTGCTCCTTCAGGTCGAGCGATCCGAAGCCAACTTACGCTACCACGAGCGACACGCCTTGCACTATGTCTGATCGTACGTTCTGGCCGCTTCCATTGAGCTAGAGTCAGACGGCGCCGTAACGTAAGCTCAAGCTCGCACGAATGAGTAGAAAAGACGAAGATCGCATCCTTCACGGCTTGTATTACTATCGTGAAAGCATAGACGAGGAATTTACCGTCACCGGGGATCAGATCCTGTGGCTCGCTGCGAACTCCTGCGCCGACGGAAGCAATTGGTACACCAATGGTCAGTTCCACAGTCTCGACAGCTCGGCTGTGCCCATTGAATTCCGCGGCAAATTGTTATCATCCAAACTAGAACTGCCGCTTCGCTACTTGCTGTATCGCCGGCTCATCAGATATACGAAAGTATCCGATCAGCTATGGAGCACCGCCGTCACCTTTGCGGGCGCGGATCGGGCGATGCGCCTTCACACGCGCCTTGGACGTTTAGACGTCTGGTATCAAGATCGCAAAGATGGCTTTCTCGGGATCGTCGTCACCGTCGCCACATCGATGACGACGGCGCTGGTGACCGCGCTTGTGGTACTACGATGGATTTGCCGTTGATCGAAGCCCCTCGTTATGCGGCCAAGTGTCCGTCGCGATAGTCGGCCAGCGCCTGTTCGATTTCTTCGCGAGTGTTCATCACGAACGGGCCGTACTGTACGACCGGCTCGCGTAACGGTCTGGCCGCCAACAGCAAGCAGCGCACACCTTCGGCTCCGGCGACTACCCGCACGCTGTCCCCATCGGACAAGACGCCTGCCGCGCGATGCGGCAGCGGCTTGGCCGTTTCGCCTGCACCGATCACGGCGCTGCCTTCATAGGCGTAGAGGAAGGCATTGTGGCTTGTCGCAACCGGTGCGCTGAATTCCGCGCCCGCCGGCAAACGGATATCTAGGTACAGCGGATCGGTGCTGAGTTTGGCACCGCTTCCGTTGACCGGGCCGCTGATGGCTTCGCGGCCCAAATTGAGGGTGCCCGCGATGACCTTCACTTCCCCGCCGAGCGGCAGTTTCACGAATGGCACCTCGCCGGCCGGTACGTCGCGATAGCTGGCAGGTTTCATTTTTTCCGTTGATGGCAGGTTGATCCACAGCTGAAAACCGCGCATGCGACCTTCGCTCTGCTGCGGCATCTCAGAGTGAATGATGCCGTGTGCGGCCGTCATCCACTGCACGTCGCCAGGCCCGAGGTCACCGCGATTGCCGAGGTGATCCTCATGGCGCATGCGTCCGTCGAGCATATAGGTGACTGTCTCGAACCCGCGATGCGGATGCGATGGGAAGCCGGCGATGTAGTCGTCCGGATTGTCGGAGTAGAACTCGTCGAGCATCAAGAACGGGTCCACATATGCTCCGCGCTGGCTGCCGAGGCTGCGGCGCAGCTTGACGCCGGCGCCGTCGGAGGTCGGCATGGACGCGATGATTTGGTTCAGCGTACGGATTTTCATCTTGGTTACCTCGACAGTGCTATTCATGACGCATTTCTCCAAAGGGCAGACATTAGGCGGCGAGCCGCGCGATTTCCGCCGCGGCGTTGGCCAGACCCGCGTCCTTGCTCTGCGGACTGATGGCGAGGCCCTCAGCGTAGACGAATTCCACGTCCACCATACCGATGAAGCGCAGGAAGTCGCGCACGTAGTTGGTTTGCGTGTCCATCGGCGTCCCCGCATAGACGCCACCGCGGGCCGCGAACACGTACACCTTTTTGCCGGTGAGCTGGCCCACAGGCCCCTTCTCGGTGTACTTGAAGGTAACGCCGGCGCGCGCAATATGATCGAAATACGCCTTCAGCTGCGACGGCACGCCGAAGTTGTACATCGGCAGGCCCAGCACGATCACGTCGGCCCGCGCCAATTCGTTGATCAGCCCGTCGGAGTACGCCACCACGGCTCGCTGCTCGGCAGTGCGCTGCTCTGGCTTGGTAATGAATGCGCCGAAGCGTTCGGCATCGAGGTGCGGTACCGCCTCGGCCGCGGCCACGTCGCGCACGACAACTTGCGCTTTCGGGTGGCTCGAGCGGAAGGCGGCGACGAACTGGTTGGCCAGCTGATTGGACTGGCTATTGCCCTCATTGATGCTGGCATTGATCTGCAACAGGGTAGTCATTGGCGATCTCCTCGGAACCATCTCTTCGAGCGGATATTTAAGTATTGTATAGATAGATAAAAAAGCAGAATAATTAGGGTATACCTATCTATTATTTGGATATATTATGAGTAACCCTCGGATTTCCCTGGACCAATGGCGTTCCCTGCTGGCCGTGGTGGACGCCGACGGCTATGCCCAGGCGGCCTTGGCGCTGCACAAGAGCCAGTCGGCGGTCACCTATGCCGTGCAAAAGATCGAAGCTCGGCTCGGCGTCAAGGCGTTCGAGGTGGTCGGGCGCAAGGCACATCTCACGCCGACCGGCCAGGTGCTTTACCGGCGTGCCAAGGCACTGCTAGAGGAAGCCGGCGCGCTGGAGGGCGCGGCCGCCAGTCTCGCGGCAGGTTGGGAACCGGAGCTACGACTCGCGGTCGAGATTATTTTTCCCACGTGGCTGCTGCTGCAATGCTTTGCTCGCTTCGCCGACGAGCGCCCGCAGACTCGCATCGAGTTGTATGAGAGCGTGCTCAGCGGCACTGAGGAAGCGCTGCTGCAGCGCAAAGTTGATCTCGCGATCTGTTCGCAGGTGCCGCCCGGGTTCGCCGGCGACCCGCTCATGCGGCTACGCTTCATCGCCGCGGCCCACCCGCAGCATCCCTTGCACCTGCTTGGGCGAGAACTGACGCTGCAAGACCTACGCAAGCATCGCCACCTCGTGATTCGGGATACCGGCAGCCAGCGTCGCAGCGGCAGCTGGCTCGGCGCAGAACAGAGCTGGACCGTGAGCCACAAAGCGACCTCGATCCACGCGGCCACCTTGGGCTTGGGATTTGCGTGGTTCGCGGAAGAGACGGTGCGTGACGAACTGAAGCGCGGTGTACTCAAGCCGCTGCCGCTGCGCGAGGGCGGCGAACGCTGGGGCGCGTTGTACCTGGTGTTCGCCGATCGCGATTACGCCGGTCCCGGCGCGCTGCGCTTGGCCCAGATCATCCGCGATCAAGTAGCGGAGCAGTGTCGCGATCTCGAGCACGAGTCTCCTGCGAGTTAACTTATCTCGAGCGCATCTGTGGGTGCTGTCATGTTGCGCGCATTTGGCTTTGCGTCCTTGGAGGGAGACGCGCGAAGCTACAAGCGTCAATGCAAAACCAGGGGTATTTGATGAACGGGACAGTCAAGGCGTTACTCGGTTTCGGGCTGATGGCATGTGCCCCAGCTACGTTCGCGCAGTACAACATGGACCTCACCGGCGTAGGCAACGGCACAGTCGCCGGCGGTGTGTACGTGAGCCCGTACCAAGGCACCATCCAAGGTAACGGCGCGAATTATGCGGGATTCATGATTTGCGACGACTTCAATACCGAGTCCTATCTCAACACGCCGTGGAGCGCTTCCATGACGAACGCCGGCGCCCTGAATGGAACGGAAAAATTCAACTCGAACGTGCTATTCAACGGCAACACGTACTCAGCGCAGCAGTCATACGATGCGGCCGCCTGGCTGGCGAACGGACTGCTCGGAAACCTCAGCAACACAACAGCTCAAGTCAACTACGCGTTCGCCATCTGGAATATCTTCGACGGCCAGCAAACTGACCCGAACGGCGGAGCGATGGCCCTGGAAAAAGCGGCGTTTTCCGCCGTTTCCCAAGGATATGTCGGCAACAACGTCAGCGTCTTCACGCCGACTCGGTGGAGTGCGAGTCAGGAATTCCTCGTGGTCAATGCGGTCGCCGCACCTGAAATAGATGCGGGATCTGCGGCGGGCGCTCTCACGCTGTTGTTGGGAAGCCTGGTTGTTCTGCAGGGTCGGCGCGGGAGAAAAACTGGGGAGAGCGTCCCTCAGTAAGGGTCGCTTTGCCAACGCGCTAGCCGCTGGTCAACCGCGCTAGCCGCTAGTCAACGCGCTACTCGGTAGTCAACGCGCTACTCGCTGGTCAACGCGCCTTGCTATCACGCGTCTTTTCTCGACTGCCGACTTCGCGTCCCCGAACCTTGCCTGCGCCTTGCGAGCGGCAAAGTCGAGCCTCGCTCTCGAAGCCAAGTCCTCAAACCCTACGAGAACGCCCGCCAGCTCTTTTAACTTGGCTCTAGCCTCGCCGACCCGACCCCAAACTTGATCGCTGTTCATGGCCGCCTCCTGAGTGGCCTATGCGCCCCCGTTGCGCATCGCACCCCTGCATCAGTCGCCGCAAGCTTTGCAAATGGCAATCGCGCTTTCTGTTCGGTCCCGCACATAGCACGCCGATCGGGTCCGCCGGAATCCGCTGTGCAGTCGTTACCCGGTCGCCTGCGACGATGCGGGCAGCCTCACCGTTACTCGGCAGCCCTCACCTACGACCGCGTCGATATCAATTGCACCGCCCGCCGTACTGACACGCTGTCGCAGTTGCGCGAGGCCGAAGCGACGTCCCGATAAAGACACCTGGCGGCGCGTATCGAACCCGACCCCCTCGTCGATGACCGTAATATCAACCGAAGCGGAAGAGACATCTACTTCCACCTCAACGGATTGCCGCTGCGAGTGCTTGCAGGCATTCATCACCAGTTCGCGAATGCACCGATACACGAGCTGCAGCTGTTTGCGGCCAAGGTCTGCGGCTCCGATGACCCGCCATGTCACGTTAAATCCAAACCGCGTATTGAACAGGTCGGCGATCCATTTGAGCATTTCATCGAGCGAGGCGTGCTCCAGTTCCGGTGGACTGAGATCCTGAATCATGAGGCGCAGACCCGCTTGCGCCTCACGAGATGCCTCAACCGCCTCGTCGACCAAGGCGGCGAGCATGGGATGTCGCGCATGTGCGCGCATAGCCGCAAGAGTCATGCTCTGTCCGGCCAATACCTGACCTATGCCGTCATGCAAATCGGCCGCCGTTGAGCGGCGAGCGGTCTCCTCCGCAAAGTCCAGGGCCTCCGCATACTTGCGAAGCTGAGCGTGCTCGCGCCCGAGTTCCTCGAGCAGCGCCCGTTGCCTCAAGGTCAGCAGATTGATGAGCAGCGCACCGCCGCCCCCAATCAGCAGGAAAATGTCGATTGAGATAACGACATTGCGCCAGCCATCGATGTTCCCAATGGTCACGTGCGAGCTTGCAGCGTGCTCGATGAGAAGCACGACGCCTACCGCCACGATTGCTACCGCAACGCTCGTCGTCCGGCGCGAAAATCGCAGCGCCAGCCAAGCGAGGGGCAAGGTAAAGAGCATCGGCTGCACCAGCTGATCCACTCCGGGCCACGGCATGAAAGCAAACCACGCTAAAAGCGCCAGGGTGATGATTGATAGCAGCCAACTTTCCCATGGCCGTGCAGAGGATTGAGCCGGCTCCGAGAATCCCAGCAACACCCCGAAGACCGTTGGCGCGAACGTGACGATGGTGAGCACCGAGGCAACGCCCCACAAGCCCACGTCCGCCGGCACCTGGGGCATGCCATCCGACACGTACGCACGAGTCACCACGCCGAGGATTGAACCGGGCAACACTCCGACGAGTAACGCAACGATCCACACGGGCGATATCGCCAACTGCCAGCGATCTTGGCGGTGAAACAAGTGCAATAAACGCGACAGTGCAGCTGGACCCACCGTCGTCAGCACGTTGGCGAGCGCGAAGCCGAGGGTTGCCGTCCAGGGAGGCTGATGATGGTGAGTGATCGAGTTGAGGATCGGCACCATGGTGAATTCCGCGGCGATTATGACGATTGCAACCCATGCCCAGCGGCGCACCGGTAGCAACATGAAGGCGGCGAAGCTGAGTGCGTCCGAGGGCCAGATTGCCGCCGAGGCGGAAATCGGCTTGGAAAGATATCCGACCGCATAAAGCACCAGGTACCCGAGGATCAGCCACAGTTCGGCATTCCTCCGGATGATCGGATTTAGGTCGACGGCCGTCGAGCCGGTCCTCACTTGCGCGGATCTCCTGCGCGATCTTTCGAACCGGGCATCATCCTGCAGCACTGTACGAATGCGTTGCGATCGGGCTCCGCATCCAATTCGGTCGCCAGACGCGTAATGAGATCCTCCACACCAGTCGCCCGAAGCGCCGCACGTTTGACCAGGTGCTTTGCGAGCGGGCCGATGTATCCGGCCAACTGCGCCTCGATGTGCAGCAATTCCGCGCTGCCAAACGCGGGGGCGCCGGACCCCGCGGTTGCCGGCGGCGCTGAGGTGCGCGAGGTCGCGGAGATCGGCGGCGGAAGTGGCGGCGGCAGCGGCGCGGAGATCTCGAGCGAACTTAGGTGAGTCTTGAGGTAACTGCAAAGCCGTGCGTAGTATTGTTCTCTGGGCGGCGGGAATGCATCCATCCAATGCTGCGAGCTCAAGAAGAACTCCAGACTTTTCGAGGGCAGTACGTTCTCGATGCGAAACGGCAAAATATTCACTCCCTTATGTACTGCTCTTTCGACCTCGCGGCGCACTTGCGGGGACTGATTGGTGCTGGCGGAAAAAATCAGCACCATAACCCGCGCCGCCGTTATGGCATCAATGATTTCCGCGGCCCAATCCGCCGACGGCGCGATATCGCGCGGCGCGATCCAGCACTTCACTCCCTGCGCTTCCAACCGCGCCACCATCTCATGAGCACAGTCGCCGTCCGGCTGCGAGTAACTGATGAAGACGTCGCTCACGGTACCTTCAAGGTTCGAGCAGCCGTAACGCCTTGTCGAGGCTCTTGCGCATCCGGTTGAAGGAACGAACGAGAGATGCGATTTCCCGCGACCCATGGACTGGAAATTCCGCCGCCGACATGTCGCCAACGCTCACTTGATCGGCGATTTGCGCGATGTGCCGGATTGGGCGTACCAGCAAGGCGTAGAGCAGCACATTGATCACGACGAATATGGCGGCGAATACCGCGATCAGGGAAATCATAAACCCGCGAAAGGCGCGCTCGGCGTTTTCGGTCGCACTGGCGAAAGGTACGGACACCACTTGGGCACCGACAATTTCATGATCTTGCCAGCCGAAGCCGTTGTTCGAGCCATAGCGCGCAAGCAGTGTGGGTGGCGCGGAGGCCGGAACACCGTGGCAAGTTTCGCACTCGCTCTCGTTTCGAATGGGCCGCGCGAGGTACAGCGCCTTGCCCATGGGTGTCTCACGCTCACCGACGACCTCTTGGGCCTTTGCATCGTTCCTGAATCGCTGGATGATGTCGGCTTCCCAGTCGACAGGCCGATCGCGCGGGTTGGTCGGATTGAGAGTCGCTTCCTTATAGGTGTACTCGGGATGCCGCTCGCGCAGCCTTAGGAAATTCTGCGTCGCCGCGTAGAAAGGTATGCTCTGAGGCAGAAATGAGTCCTGCATCTGATGCTCGAGCAGCGGCAGGATCTCGGTGGCGGTATAGGCCCGTATGGCCACCGCGCTGTCCATCATCAAACCGGCCTGGGAAAGAACTTCACGGCGCGCGTTGGCCTCCAGAACGGTCCAACACGTGTAACCTGCAATGACGAGAGCGCATAGAAACACGATGCCCAGCGCCGCATTGATACGAACCAGCAAACTCATCTTGCAGCCGCCGCGCCCAGCATCCGATATCGCTCCGCCAAAAATAGCGGGCGATTATAGCATCGACCAACCCATCTTAAGTCCCCAAGCGGCGGGCCCGAAGCCGCTGTCCGAAGCCGATGCCTCGCCATTGGGTACAATGAATAGCTGAAGCTGGCGCACTGCCGGCACTGGCCGTGAGTCAACGCCCATCAACAGTTGCAGGGAATCCCTTCATGCCAGAGTCCATCCACCTCGAAGACCTCAAGATCGATCAGAGGCTCTACGATTTCGTCAATCGCGAAGCAATTCCGGGCACGAGCCTCGACGCAACTGCTTTTTGGCGGGGATTTGCCGCGCTCGTACGCCGTTTGGCGCCGCGCAATGCAGCGCTTTTGCAACGACGCGATCAGTTGCAGTCGCAAATCGATGCCTGGCATCGAGATCATGCGGGGGCGCATTTTGACCCGGCGAGCTACAAGGCGTTCCTGATCGAGATCGGCTATCTCGTCCCCGAGCGCGGATCCTTTTCTGTTACCACCGCCAACGTCGACACCGCCATCTCGCACGTTGCCGGCCCGCAACTCGTGGTCCCTGTCAATAACGCGCGCTACGCCCTGAATGCGGCCAATGCGCGCTGGGGCAGCCTATACGACGCCCTCTACGGCACGGATGTCATCCCGGAGACGGACGGCGCGGGCCGCGCCGGCGCCTACAACCCGGTCCGAGGTGCGAAGGTGATCCGCTTCGCGCGCGATTTTTTGGACGAATGCTTTCCGCTCGTGGAGGGTAGTCATCGCGCGGCGGTCGGCTACCGGATATCGTCTCGCGGACTCGAGGTGGCGCTCGCACAGGGCACCGACACCGTACTCGCGGACGCCGGCGGCCTGGCTGGATTTCAAGGCTCGCCCGAGTCGCCGTCGCTGATCCTGCTCAAGCATCACGGGCTGCACGTGGAACTCTGCATCGATCGCGAACATTTCATCGGGCGCGACGATTCGGCGGGTGTGAGCGACGTCGTGCTCGAATCCGCCGTCACCACGATTCAGGACTGCGAGGATTCGGTAGCCGCCGTCACCACCGACGAGAAAGTGCTGGTTTATCGCAACTGGCTGGGTCTGATGCTGGGCTCATTGCAAGTTCATATGGTCAAGGGCAACAAATCGTTGTTGCGCCGCTTGAACCCCGACCGCCGATACCGCACGCCACTCGGCGCCGAGTTGGTGCTGCCGGGCCGCAGCCTCATGCTGGTGCGCAACGTCGGGCATCACATGTTGACCGACACCATAACTTGGAACGGCGCACCGATCCCCGAAACGTTCATCGACGCGGCCGTGACCTCGCTCATTGCCCTGCATGATTTGCACGCTCCCGCGGACCGGCGCAATTCGTCGACAGGCTCGGTGTACATCGTCAAACCGAAAATGCACGGACCGGAGGAAACGGCTTTTGCGGATGAACTCTTCGCCCAAGTCGAGGATCTGTTGGCGTTGCCGAGGTATACGCTAAAAATCGGAATCATGGATGAAGAGCGCCGCACCACCGTCAATCTCGCCGAATGCATTCGCGCCGTGCGCCAACGGGTGGTGTTCATCAATACCGGATTTCTCGACCGGACCGGGGACGAAATCCACACCTCGATGGAGGCTGGGGCGGTGCCGCGTAAAAGCGATCTCAAAAAGGCCGTGTGGCTCGAGGCCTACGAGCGCCACAATGTCGATGTCGGGCTCGCCTGCGGGTTGCCTGGCCACGCCCAAATCGGCAAGGGGATGTGGGCAATGCCGGACCTGATGGCGGATATGCTGAAAGCCAAGGTTGCACATCCTCTGGCCGGCGCAAACACGGCCTGGGTGCCTTCTCCCACGGCGGCGACCCTGCATGCGTTGCATTATCATCAAGTCGATGTGAGCAAGGTGCAATCCGAATTGGCGGCGCGCAAGCCCGCCTCGCTCGATGACATTTTGACGCCGCCGCTCGTCACGGCACCACGGTGGTCCCCAGGGGACATCGAAGAAGAACTCAACAACAACTCTCAAAGTATTCTTGGCTACGTGGTGCGTTGGATCGACTCCGGCATCGGTTGCTCCAAGGTGCCTGACTACTACGATGTGGCGCTGATGGAAGACCGTGCGACGCTACGCATCTCGAGCCAGCATGTGGCGAACTGGCTGCATCACGGGATTTGCACTCGCGAACAGGTGCTGGTCGCATTGCGCCGTATGGCCGGGGTGGTGGATAACCAGAACGCGAGTGACCCTGCGTACAGGCCCATGAGCGCGGGAGTCGAGCAAAGTATCGCGTTCCAAACGGCCTGCGATCTGGTGTTCAAGGGCCGTGAACAACCGAACGGATATACCGAAGCCATTCTCACGGCTCGACGCAAAGAAAAGCTCGCACAAATGGCGACCGCGCATCGCGCGACCAGCTGACCCCGAGGCCGATAAAGGTATCAGCAAGATCCTACGTAAGATCGGGCGAGAGCCGCCTGATGCCAACCTCTATACTGTGTACGCTGAGCGGCGGTGTGAGGGTGGAGACTTAAAACTTGGAGTCCAATCAGAAGAAAGCGGGTAAGGCAGCAAATCTCGCATCATATGAGGCGCTCGAGCGCTGGTCGCTAGAACTGCAAAAGCAGCGCGAGCACTTCGAAGTGGCGCTCGCGAGCGTTGCCGATGCGGTCATTACCACCGACTCGTCCGGCCGGGTCACTTACATGAACCCGGTTGCCGAAGCAACGACGGGCTGCTCGTCGATCGACGCCGTGGGAAAGCCCTTGACTGATGGCCTTTCCATCATCCACGACGATACGGAAGCCGCGATTGAAAGCCCGTTCGAAACGGTGCGTCGGACCGGCGAGAAAATCACTCTTGCGAATCATGTCTCATTGATCAATAAGGACGGAGATCGCGTTCCCGTTGAATGCACCGCTTCGCCCATGCGCGACGGCCGCGGCCACATCGCAGGCGCCGTGATTGTCATTCGCGACGTCCGCGTTCGCCGTGATGCAGAACGTGCCCTGCAATCCAGCGAAGAGTCGCGTGCCGAGAACGCAGAGGCATTGTTCGAGGAAAAAGAGCGCGCTCAAGTCACGCTCAACTCGATCGGCGACGCGGTCGTGAGCACCGATTTTCGGGGCCGGGTGACGTATCTGAATGTCGTCGCCGAAAGAATGACCGGATGGTCGCAAGCGGAGTCTTCGGGCCGGGCGCTCGATGACATCTTCCGGCTCATCGACGTGAACACCCGGGAACAGATTCCCAATCCGACGGCCCGGGCCATTATCGAAGATAAGACGCTTGGCTTGGACGCGGACTGCATGTTGATTCGGCGCGATCGGGTGGAACTCGCCGTAGAAATTTCTGCCGCCCCGATCCACGACCGGCTTGGCGGCGTGATCGGTGCAGTCATGGTCGCTCACGACGTCACGGCTGCGCGGGAGTTGTCGCACAAACTCGCTCGTCTCGCGCTGCACGATAGCCTCACTGATGTGCCGAACAGAACTTTGTTGAGCGATCGGCTCGATCAAGCCATGGTAAGGGCGCGCCGCAACGAGAACTCCATTGCGCTTCTCTACATCGATTTGGATCGTTTCAAGCATATCAACGACTCGATGGGCCATGCCGTCGGCGATGAACTGCTGAAGTCGGTGGCGCGCCGGCTGCTGTCGTGCGTCCGAAATTCCGACACGGTGAGCCGGCAAGGCGGCGATGAGTTCCTCATTCTCGTCGAGGACGTCAGGCACGCACATGATGCGGCCGTGTGTGCGGAAAAAATCATCATGGCATTGGATGCGCCCCATCGAATCAAAGGCCAGGATTTGCACCTAACAGCCAGCATTGGCATCGCCACATTTCCGGGCGATGCCCTCGATGCCGATACGTTGCTGCGAAATGCGGACTTTGCCATGTATCAGGCGAAATACAGCGGACGCAACAACTACCAATTCTTCAAGCCGGACATGAACGTCCATGCGGTCGAGCGCCAAGCCGTGGAAACGGACCTTCGCCAAGCCATCGAGAGGCAGGAATTCGTCTTGAACTACCAGCCCAAGGTGAATCTCGAGACTTGCGCGATCGTGGGCGTGGAGGCGCTCATCCGCTGGCATCGTCCGCTGCGCGAGCCGATGGAGCCCGCGCAATTCATACCGATCGCCGAAGAGTCGGGTTTGATTCTCCCGATCGGTCGATGGGCGTTGGACGAAACCTGCCGGCAGGCACGCGCTTGGCAAGATGAGGGTATTGCTCCCATTCCGGTCGCAATCAATATCTCCGCCGTGGAACTGCGGGCCAAGGATTTTTTGGTCAATGTTCGGCAAATCCTCGAGGAGTCTCGTTTGAGCCCGGACCTCCTGGAAATCGAGTTGACCGAAACGTTCATGATGCAAGACTGGAAATCCACCGCGGAAACACTAAGAGCGCTCAAATCGCTGGGCGTGAGAATTACGCTGGATGACTTCGGTACGGGCTACTCGAGCTTGAGCCATATGAAACGTTTTCCGATCGACGCTTTGAAGATCGACCGGTCTTTC
Source organism: uncultured Gammaproteobacteria bacterium (assembly GCA_963755965.1). Classification (GTDB taxonomy): domain Bacteria; phylum Pseudomonadota; class Gammaproteobacteria; order Steroidobacterales; family Steroidobacteraceae; genus Bog-1198. Next base: position 253,280 of record CAVWLU010000017.1, on the reverse strand, counting down.
GTGCGCGACATGACCACCGACGCCGACGACGCAAGCATCGTTAGCGCGGTGATCAACATGGGACGGAGTCTGCACATGCGCGTCGTCGCCGAGGGAATCCAGACTCACGATCAGTTCATGTTTCTGAAAGAACGGCAATGTCCCGAGGGTCAGGGATATTATTTAGGACCGCCGCTTCCCGCGGCGCAAATCGCACCGTTATTGCGACGAGGAGAAATTGACATTCTAAAAACCGCGGCGTCGATCAGCGGCGGATAAGCGCGCTGTCGGACGCTCACCTTTGCCGCTTCGGAGGAATGGAATACGTGCCGACAGCATGGGCAACGATGACATCGCTCCCTTCCGAGTACAGGGCCACCTCACCCATCGCCAATGTCTTACCCACCTTGATGAGCTTACAAACCCCGACGATGCTCTTTTCAGGCGACGGTTTGCGCAGGAAATTGATGGTGAGATTGGTGGTGACCGCCAGCGGGACAATGCCGATCTCGCCCAAGAGCGCAACGTAGAGCGCCACATCGGCCACCGCCATGAGTACCGGGCCCGAGACGGTTCCGCCCGGCCGCAGTGCATCGACGCCGACGGGGCGCTTGATGGTGGCCGACGCGTTACCAACCTGCTCGACGGTGCAGGTGTTTTGCGGAAATTCTCGCGCCAGGAACTCGATGATCTCGGCTTTATTTGACACGCGAAACCCCTGATGATTGATTTGGCTTTGCGGCGCTATCGGTCATTTTAGCTTAGGTCGGGCGGCGGGCGTCGTCCGGTCGGCTGGACGCCGGCCCCGGCACACTGTACGATGCGCGCAGCTAATTCGAGGTCGGTGCTCGGTCAGTGCCACCTTAGCTCGCGGTCCGTCATCGACGCACTCCGTTTTATTTACCCCCCTCGCTGCTGACCGCTGCGGAGCTGAATGCTCTGTCGTGCGAGTCCAATTCTTAAGGATTTACTAATGTCATTTTCCGATCTCGGGCTATTGCCCGAATTGCTGCGTGCTGTCGCCGATAAGGGCTACGACTCACCCACACCCATTCAAATACAGGCCATTCCTGCGGTGCTCGCGGGCCGCGACGTGCTGGCCGGCGCGCAGACCGGTACCGGCAAAACGGCCGGTTTCGTGCTGCCCATTCTGCAGCGTCTCACAACGGATCTCCATCACGGCAGCAGCCGAGCTCCACGTGCTCTCGTACTCACTCCCACCCGTGAACTCGCCGCGCAGGTGGCGGAAAGCGCGCGAGATTACGGCAAGCACGCGCAGCTTCGCATCAACCAGGTTTTTGGCGGCGTGAACATCAACCCGCAGATTACTTCGCTGCGCGCCGGCTGCGACATTCTCGTCGCGACGCCCGGTCGGTTGCTCGATCTCGCCCAGCAGCGGGCGGTAGATCTGTCCAAGATCCAAGTGTTCGTGCTCGATGAAGCGGACCGGATGCTCGACATGGGCTTCATTCCGGACATCCGGCGCATCATCAAGTTGCTCCCGCCCAAGCGGCAGAACCTCTTGTTCTCGGCGACCTATTCGGACGACATACGTGCGCTCGCGGAACGACTGCTTCACAACCCGCTGTCGATTCAAGTGGCGCCCCGCAATGCCCCCATCGAACTCGTCGAGCAGCGCGCCTATCGCGTTCAGAAGGAACAGAAGCGCCATCTGCTGGTGCACTTGATTCAAGAAGGCCAATGGCCGCAGGTGCTGATTTTCACGCGCACCAAGCACGGCGCCAACCGGCTCACGCAACAGCTCGAGGGCGCAGGAATCCGCTCGGCGGCGATCCACGGCAACAAGAGTCAAGCCGCTCGCGTCAAGGCGCTCGACATGTTCAAGCGCGGACAGGTGGTGGCCCTGGTGGCCACGGAAGTCGCCGCCCGGGGCCTCGACATCAAGGAATTGCCGCAGGTGGTCAACTACGAATTGCCCAATGTGCCGGAGGACTATGTGCATCGCATTGGCCGCACCGGTCGGGCAGGTGCTGCGGGTGAAGCGATCTCGCTGGTCTCGCCTGACGAAGGCAGCTTATTGCGCGATATCGAGCGGGTTCTAAAACGCAGTATTCCCACCGTTCCGACGCCGCCATTCAAAATCGTGGAGTCGGCGGCGGCTCCTACCGACGGAGCTCATCGCGGGCAAGCACCAGGCCGGCACGGTCAGCACACTGGCAACTCGCACGGCAATCGGGGCTCGGATCGCCGCGATTCGCGCCGAAATTCGAACTCGGGCGCTCGCTATCAAGGTCAGCAACAGCGGGGGCGCTCACACTGAGCCGCCTTGGCTTCAATGCTTACAGCCTCGGTACCAGGGCCTTAAGATAGGCTGCAAAATCGGTGCCGAGGCTCGAGTGCTTGAGCCCGTATTCCACGGTCGCCTGCAAGTAACCCAACTTGTTGCCGCAGTCGTATCGTTTCCCCTCGAATTCAAACGCATACACGGACTCGCGCTGCATGAGCCGCGCGATCCCGTCCGTCAATTGAATCTCCCCGCCGGCGCCCTTGCCGATCCTTGCGAGGTCATCGAATATCGAGGAAGAGAGTAGATACCGGCCGACCACCGCCAAGGTGGAGGCCGCCTTCTCCGGTTTGGGCTTCTCCACGATATGTGAGATTTTGCCGACACGCGCCACGATCGGCTGTTCCAGAGTCACGATGCCGTACTTGTCCGTATCGTGCTTTGGCACCGTCTGCACACCCAGCACGCTTCCCTCACGGGTCGAATACACATCGACCATCTGCTTCAGGCAAGAAACAGGCGCGTCGATCAAATCATCCGCGAGATGCACCAAGAAGGGCGAATCACCCACCACCGGTCGAGCACACAGCACGGCATGACCCAATCCCAACGGAGCCGGTTGGCGTATGTAGACGCAGGAGGCCCAGCTGGGAAGAATTCCCTTCAGGGTGTCCAACAACTCCTGCTTGCCCTGCGCTTGTAGGACAGTCTCGAGTTCCGGATTGCTGTCGAAATGATCCTCGATCGCCCGCTTCGAGCTGCCGGTGATGAAAATCAGCGTCTCGGCGCCGGCGGAAAGCGCCTCGTCGACCGCGTATTGAATCAGCGGCTTATCGACGATCGGGAGCATTTCCTTGGGACTCGCCTTGGTGACCGGCAGGAATCTCGTGCCGCGGCCGGCAACCGGAAATACACAGGCTTTTACAGATTTATGTGACATAGGGAAATGATAGCGGATTTTCAGCGCAGTTTAACAATGGCGTATGACTCGAAACTATCCCATGACTGACAAGCAGGACAATGCCAGTAAAAAGTACGCCCGGCAAAGCCGCACTCGCCGCATCGATACTTCTCGGCGTGTGCGAGCAATGCGCCAATTTCGACGGCGATTCGTTCGAATTGCCCCGAGCTCGTCTGCCACACGGCATTCAAAGTCGGATCCTGCACGAACACCGTTTCGATGGCATTACGCAGCGGCGCGGCGCCGGCCAGATTGGCCGCGATCGCTGCGAATACCAGGCGTTTCAATTCGCCGAGATCGCGCGACTGCGCCTGCGCCACCAATTCTTCGAGCTCCTCGTCGCGCCGCTCGGTCCCCACGAGATTCAACAAGTGCGGCAGCTCATCCTGAAGCAATTTGGGCGATTCGTGCAGGGCGCCGCGCAGCAGGCGCACTGCCAATTCAGGTTGCCCCTCGCGCTCCGCGATTTGCGCGCGCAGCAGCGCGGCGCGCGGAAACGGCGCGGTTTCGCGGCGCGCTTGGCGTAGCAGGCTGCGTGCAGCCGCTATCTCGCCCCGTTCGATCGCAAGGCTCGCGATTTCGCACAGATAATGGGCGGCGACCAGCTTGGGCGGTGCGGCCTTGATTCGCGCCAATGAGCGATAAGTATCCAGCGCCTGCTGCCACTCGTGCTGACGCTCGTAGACGCCGCGTAGAGAATCGAGCGCGCTGGCGCGAAGCCGCGCAACCTCGCTGACCTGAAGGAACAATCCTTCCGCCCGATCGAGCAGACCCGCGCGCAAATAATCCTGCGCCAGCGCGAGCAAGGCCTGCTCGCGATGTTCCGGTGCGAGTGCCTCGCGTGCCAGAAGATTCTGGTGAATGCGAATGGCGCGCTCGACTTCACCGCGCCGGCGGTACAAGGAACCCAACGCCAAGTGAGTTTCGATGGTGTCGGCGTTCGCATCCATGAGCTTTAGAAACATGTCGAGCGCTCGATCGGGCTGCTCGGTGACGAGATAATCGAGGCCGGTGAGATAGTCCGGGTGCAGTTTGCCGAGAGGTCCCGGCCAACGTTTACCCCAGCCGAAGTGCCCTGCGAGAATGCCCACAACCAACGCCGCCAGAATGGCGGCCCAAGTCAGTAGCGAGAGCTCGGGCATGTGATCGAGGCCGCCGCCTTAAGCCATAGAGGCTGGCGCCCCCTCAATCGCGGATCGGCTGATCCGCGCCGTCGTTGACTCGCTCTCGCAAGTCCTTCCCCGGCTTGAAGTGCGGTACGTGCTTGCCGGCCAGCGCCACGGCCTCGCCCGTCTTTGGATTGCGCCCCTGCCTCGGTGGGCGAAAATGCAGCGAAAAACTGCCGAAGCCGCGAATTTCTATTCGTTCGCCCGTCGCCAACGCATCGCTCATGATTTCCAACAATTGTTTGACCGCGAGCTCTACGTCTTTCGCGGGCAAATGCTTCTGTTTCGCCGAAATGATCTCAATGAGTTCCGATTTCGTCATTATCGATCCATGGGAATCACTAGACATACTTAAGGAGCGCTGCGGGCGGCGGCCTCGAGGCCGCCGCCCTCGAGCGTTTACCCTCAATCCTGGCCGGAGATTTGTTCTTTCAGGAGATCTCCGAGACTGGTTCCGGTGGGCGAATCGGTCCGATAATTCTGCATGGCTTCCTGCTCCTCATGAATGTCCTTCGCCTTGATCGACAGCGAAATACTGCGACCCTTGCGATCCACACCGGTAAATCTCGCCTCGATTTCCTCGCCGACTTTGAGCAGCAGACGTGCGTCTTCGACACGGTCGCGCGAGAGTTCGGAAGCGCGCAATTGCCCGTCGACACCGTTGCCCAGATCGATGATAGCGCCCTTGGCGTCTACTTCGCGCACCACTCCACGCACCACGCTGCCTTTTGGATGCTCGGCAATGTAAGCGGAGAACGGATCCTTCGCCAGTTGCTTGATCCCTAAGCTGATCCGTTCGCGCTCCGGGTCGATCGACAGCACCATGGCATCGACTTGTTGAGCCTTTTGGTAGCTGCGCACGGCTTCCTCGCCGGGCATGTCCCAGGAGATGTCCGACAGATGCACCAAGCCGTCGATTCCGCCGGCGAGGCCGATGAAAATACCGAAGTCGGTGATCGATTTGATCTGACCGCTCACTTTATCGCCGCGGTTGTAGTTCTCCGCGAATTCCTTCCACGGGTTGGTCTTGCACTGTTTCACCCCGAGGCTGATGCGGCGCCGCTCCTCATCGATGTCGAGCACCATGACTTCGACTTCCTGACCGACGTGCACGACTTTGGCGGGATTCACGTTTTTGTTGGTCCAATCCATTTCCGAAACGTGCACCAAGCCCTCGACACCCTCCTCGATTTCCACGAAGCAGCCGTAGTCGGCGATGTTGGTCACCTTGCCGAAGAGACGCGTATTGGCGGGATAACGACGCGCAATGTTCTGCCAGGGATCGGCGCCCAACTGCTTCAATCCGAGCGAGACGCGCTGACGTTCACGATCGAATTTGAGAATGCGCACATCGATCTCTTCGCCGACCTTGACGACTTCGGAAGGATGCTTGACACGCTTCCAAGCCATGTCGGTGATGTGCAGCAGCCCATCGATACCGCCCAAATCGACAAACGCACCGTAGTCGGTGAGATTCTTTACCACGCCCTTGACGGCTGCGCCTTCCTGCAAATTGTCGAGCAGTGCGGAACGCTCGGCGCTGTACTCTTGTTCGACCACTGCACGGCGCGACACCACGACGTTGTTGCGCTTCTGATCGAGCTTGATGACTTTGAATTCTAGCGGCTTGTTTTCCAGGTACGATGGATCGCGCACGGGACGCACGTCCACCAACGATCCAGGCAAGAACGCGCGCACGTTGTCGATCTCAACCGTGAACCCGCCCTTCACGCGGCCGGTGATGATACCGATCACCACTTCCTGCTTCTCGAATGCGGTTTCGAGACGTGTCCACGTTCTGGCGCGCTTGGCCTTTTCGCGGGACAGGCGGGTTTCGCCCGAGCCGTCCTCCACGCTGTCCAACGCGACCTCGACGGTCTCGCCGACGGTAACTTCGATTTCGCCCTTTTCGTTCTTGAATTGATCGGACGGAATTACCGCCTCGGACTTCAAGCCGACATTGACGATGACGTAGTCCTGGCCGACTTCGACGATCAATCCATTGAGGATAGTGCCAGGACGAATGCGCTGGCTCGCGATGCTTTGTTCAAACAGTTCCGCAAAACTTTCTGTCATGTGTTCTCTATAAACGTTTCCCTAGCACGAGTCCCGTGTGCATGAAGGGGTTACCAAAAATAACGGCGGTCAATCCTTGACCCCCGCAACCTAAACAAAAAACTTGGCCTACAAAGCTCCAAGCGACAGACGCGCACGGACAACACCTAAGACGCGTTCCACCACCGCATCGACCGACATGCCCGTCGTGTCGAGCAAGACTGCGTCTGCGCTTGCGACAAGAGGCGAGGCGGAGCGCGTAATATCACGCTGATCCCGCTCCGCTATCTCCTGCGAAAGGGCGGCAAGGGTAGCAGCAACCCCCTTTTCTTTCAACTGGTTATGACGTCTCAGGGCACGAGCGTCCAGGCTTGCCGTGAGAAAAATCTTCACCTGAGCCTCTGGGAATACCACCGTGCCCATATCCCGGCCGTCGGCCACCAAACCCGGGGGTACGGCGAAACGCCGTTGACGCTCCAGCAGCGCGGCGCGTACGGCCGGCAGAGCGGCCACCTTAGAGGCGTCGTTGCCCGCCCCCTCGGTTCGGATATCGCGGGTCACGTCTCGCCCCTCCATCCATACGGCTTCTTCGCCCGCCGGGTCGGAATCGAAACGGATGTCCAATTGTGCGGCAAGGCGACTTAATTCGGGGGCGTCGTCGAGCGCAACCCCCGCCCGCCGCCCGGCCAGGGCAACCAGGCGATACAGTGCACCGCTATCGAGCAGGCCCCAACCCAAGGCGCTTGCGGCGGCGCGACTGACGGTGCCCTTGCCCGATCCGGACGGCCCGTCGATGGTGAGGACGTGCACCTTGCTCATGGCGGCGGCCTAACCCCCTGATTCGACGATATCGAGACCCACGGACCGCGCAAGCTCGACGAAACCGGGGAACGAGGTGGCCACGTTGGCCACGTCTCGGATCACGATCGGCTTGGAGGCACGCAAACCGGCTACGCCAAAGGACATCGCGATCCGATGGTCCCCGGACGAGTCGATCTCGCCGCCCTCGAAGGCCGGACCCTCGGCACGGCCCTCGATGCACATGCCGTCGGGCGCGACGCTGTGCTTGACGCCCAGCACCTTTAGACCGGCACTCATCGCGGCAATGCGATCGCTTTCCTTGACCCGCAACTCTTCCGCGCCGCTGATCACGGTCTCGCCTGCGGCGCAGGCGGCGGCGATGAACAGCACGGGAAATTCGTCGATCGCAAGCGGTACCAGCGATGCCGGCACTTCGACGCCCCTGAGCGCCGAGACGCGCACCCGCAAATCCGCCACAGGTTCGGCACCGCTCAGACGCTCGTTTTCAATTTGGATATCCCCACCCATGCTGCACAGAATATCGAGCAATCCGGTTCGGGTGGGGTTCAACCCCACATTTTGCAGAAGCAACCCGTCGCCGGCGCCCCCGAGAAGACCGGCGACGATAAAGAATGCTGCCGAGGAGAAGTCCCCCGGCACACTCAACCGTTGGCTTTCCAGCCGCAGAGGTGGATACACCGTGGTCTCGAGGCCCTCGGTTCGCACGCGCACGCCGCAGCTCGAAAGCATGCGCTCGCTATGGTCGCGGCACACGGCGGGCGCGATAACGGTCGTGGAGCCTTCGGCATACAGCCCCGCCATTAGGATTGCCGACTTTACCTGCGCGCTCGCCACCGGCATCCGGTATTCGATGCCCCGGAGGCGGCGCCCGCCGAGGATGTCGACCGGGGGCGTACCGTTGTGGGTACGCACCTCGGCCCCCATCTCGCGCAACGGTTTCGCCACGCGCTCCATGGGCCGCCTCATCAGCGATTCATCACCGATCAAACGCGAAGCGAACTCCTGCGCCGCCAATAGTCCCGTGAACAGCCGGATCGCGGTACCTGCATTGCCCATGTCGAGCGGTTGCTGCGCATCCTTGAGGCCGCGCAAACCGACGCCATGAACCCGAACTTGCGTCGCGCTCGGCTGCTCGATGGTGACGCCCAACTTGCGCATGGCCGCCAGGCTCGCCAGGCAGTCCTCGCTCGCCAAAAAACCGCGGATCTCGCTCGTTCCCTCGGCAAGGCCCGAGAGCATGAGCGATCGGTGCGAAATGGATTTATCGCCGGGCACGTTGAGCACGCCGGACACACGATGGGTCGGCCGGACGTCGTACCTGCGCATTTAGAGCACGGCTCGCGGATACGATCCCAAGATCTTGAATAAGGACGCGCGCTTCTCCAAGGACGCCAGCGCCTTCGCGAGCGGCCCATCGCTGACGTGGCCCTCGACATCGATGAAGAACACGTAGTCCCATTTGCGCTTGCGCGAGGGGCGCGATTCGATGCGGGTCATATTGATGCGATGCTCGGCCAACGGCTCGAGCAACCGAAATAGCGCACCTGCATCGTCGGTATCGCTCGCCGACACCAACAACGTCGTGCGGTCCGCACCGCTCTGACTGAAGAGTTTGCGCCCCACCACAAGAAAGCGAGTGGTGTTGTCCGCGCGGTCCTCGATGTCGTTGGCCAGCAATTCCAGCCCGTAGATCTCGGCGGCCGCGCTGCTTGCGATCGCCGCCGTGCCGCGTTCATCGCGCGCGCGCCGCGCGCCTTCGGCATTGCTCGATACGGCGATTCGCTCGACGTCGGGCAACTGCTCGTCCAGCCAACCGCGGCATTGCGCCAAAGCCTGAATGTGCGCGCATACACGCTTGACATCGGCGATGGTCTTCATGCGGCCCATCAAGTGATGGTTGATGCGCAATTCGACTTCGCCGCATATCTTGAGCGGGGAATTCAAAAACATATCCAGCGTGTGATTGACCGTGCCCTCGCTCGAGTTCTCGATGGGCACCACCCCGAAATCAGCGATGCCGCCTTCCACTTCGTGGAATACCTCGTCGATCGCCGGCAGCGGCAACGCACGCACCGAGGACCCAAAGTGCTTCAGAACGGCCGCCTGGGTGAATGTGCCCTCCGGACCCAAGAAGGCCACCTTGAGCGGTTCTTGCTGCGCCAGACAGGCCGACATGATCTCTCGAAACAGTCGCGCGATCTCTTCGTCGCGCAGCGGACCCTCATTGCGTTTGAGCGCTTTTCGAAGTACCTCCGCCTCGCGCTCGGGGCGGTAGAAATCAACCGCCTTGCCGGTCGCCGTCTTGGAGATGCCAACCTGTTGCGCGAAGCGCGCCCGTTCGTTGAGCAGAGCGTGGATGCGCGCATCGATAGAATCGATGTTCTCGCGAATATTCGTCAGATCCGTGCCTGAGGGCAGCGCGCCGACCGCGCCGGCTGCCGGGGCGGCCTTACGGGGAACGCGTTTGGTCGCCTTGTTTTTGCGGCTTGCCATGCGTGACCTCACCTAAGAGTTACGTTCGAACTCGCGCATGAAGCCGATCAACGCCTGCACTCCGTCGAGCGGCATGGCGTTGTAGAGACTGGCGCGGATTCCGCCCTGAAGCCGATGGCCCTTGAGGTGATGGAGCCCCGCAGCCGTCGCTTGCTCGAGGAAGGCCGGCTCCAATTCCAGTTTGTTCAAGGTGAAAGTGACATTCATCCACGAGCGCGAATCTTCCGCCACCGTATTTCGGTAGAGCGATGAGCCGTCGATGGCCGCATACAGGGCCTGCGCCTTCGCACGGTTGCGCTCGGCCATCGTGGCAACTCCGCCGTTTTTCCGGAGCCACTTGAAGCCAAGGCCCGCCATGTACCAGGCGAATGTCGGCGGCGTGTTCAACAACGAATGTTCGTCGGCCACCGCCTTGTAATTGAACACCGACGGCGTCTCGGATCGCGCCCGGCCGATGAGGTCCTCGCGCACAATGACCACGACCATGCCGGCCGGACCGATGTTTTTTTGCGCGCCGGCATAGATGAGGCCGAACTTCGACACATCGATGGGCCGCGAGAGGATGTTCGAGGACATATCGGCCACGAGCGGAACGCCGCCTGTTTCGGGAATGTAACCGAACTCGACGCCGCTGATGGTCTCATTCGACGTGTAATGGACGTAGGCCGCTCCGGAGTTCAGCCGAAGCTCGCTTTGCGAAGGCACCCGCCGATACGCGCTCTTAGGGTCGCCGCCCGTCGGATCACCGGCAACGTTCACCGTGCAATAGCGCCGCGCTTCGGCGATCGCCCTTTTGGACCAGTGCCCGGTATCGATGTAGTCGGCGTTGGAGAGAGATGATGTGAGATTCAAAGGAACGATGGCGAATTGCGCCGAAGCGCCGCCTTGCAGGAACAATACTTTGTAGCTGCTCGGCACGGCCATCAACTCTCGAAGATCCGCTTCGGCCTCGGCGGCCACCCGCATGAACGGCTGACCTCGGTGACTGACCTCCATGACGGACATGCCGGTTTCATTCCAGTCGAGCATTTCCTCGCGTGCTTGCTCGAGCACCTCGAGCGGCAGCACAGCCGGTCCGGACGAGAAATTGTAAGGTCGCATCCCGACTTCGATGATTAGGAGTCGGTGGGCGGTTCGCCTGCGATCGGCGTCGGCTGCAGGATCGGCGTCGGCGACTGGATCAATGTCGGCCGCAAGTTCATCGAGCGGCGGCTCCCCCGCGTCAGCGTCGACTTCAGCAGCTAGACCATCGATGCGCTCCAGACCCGAGAGCTGATCGCCCTCCTCGAGGCGGATCAGCCGCACGCCTTGGGTATTCCGGCCGACCACCGATATGTCCCGCACCGGCGTACGCACCAAGGCTCCGCTTTGACTCATCAGCATGATCTCATCGTCCACGCTGACCTGAAGAGCGCCGATCATACGACCGTTGCGATAGGTGACCTGCAGCGCGATCACGCCTTGGCCGCCGCGGCCATGCTTGGGAAAATCATCCAGCGGCGTGAGCTTACCGAAGCCGTTTTCGGACGCCGTGAGAATGTACCCCTGCTCGGCCACGATCAACGCATTGACGCGCTGATCCTCACTCAGCTTGACGCCGCGCACGCCGGCGGCCTCCCGGCCCATGGGGCGCACTTCGTCCTCGAGGAAACGAATCGCCTTGCCGCCGGTGGTGAACAGCAGAATATCCTTCGAGCCGTCGGTGATGGCAACGCCCACCAACTTATCGCCCGGATCGAGTGCGACGGCGATGATGCCGTTGGCGCGAGGCCGCGAGAACAGCGCGAGGGAGGTCTTCTTTACGGTTCCGAGGCTGGTCGCCATGAACACGAATTTACCTTCCTCGAACTCCTTGATCGACAGCATGGCGCTGATGCGCTCGCCTTCCTGCAGCGGCAATAGGTTCACGATCGGCTTGCCGCGCGAACCGCGGCTTGCCTGCGGCAACTGGTAGACCTTGAGCCAGTACAGTTTGCCGTGGTCGGAAAAGCACAACAGCGTATCGTGAGTATTGGCGACGAACAGCTTGTCGACGAAGTCTTCGTCTTTGACGGTGGTGGCCGCCTTGCCGCGGCCGCCGCGACGCTGCGCCTGATAGGCAGAAATCGGCTGCGCCTTGGCATAACCGCCGTGAGACAGCGTCACCACCACGTCCTCGGGCGATATCAGATCTTCGATCGTCAGATCTTCGTGATTGCTGATGATCTCGGTGCGCCGCTTGTCGGCAAAGGTGTCGCGGACGTACTCGAGTTCGCTCTTGATCACGCCGAGCAATCGCTCCGGCCGCGCGAGAATCTCGCTCAAATCACGGATCAGCACCAACAGTTCCTGAAATTCGGTGATGATCTTGTCCTGCTCGAGGCCGGTCAGCCGGTTCAGGCGCATGTCCAATATCGCCTGGGCCTGGGTTTCCGTCAGCCGATAAGCACCCGCAACCAATCCCAGCGTCGCGGTCTCCCCTTCGGGACGAGTGCTGATGGCGCCGGCGCGGGCCAGCATCTCCGGCACGGCCCCCGAGGTCCACGATCTGGACACCAACGCGATTTTTGCCTCGGCGGGCGATGGGGAGGCCTTTATGGCGGCGATGATTTCATCGATATTGGCGAGCGCGATCGCCAAACCTTCCAGGATATGGCCGCGTTCGCGTGCCTTGCGCAGTTCGTAGACAGTGCGGCGCGTGACGATTTCGCGCCGGTGACGCAGGAACGCGTCCAGCATCTCCTTCAAACTCAACAGGCGCGGCTGACCGTCGACCAGCGCGACCATGTTGATGCCGAAAACCGTTTCCATCGTGGTTTGCGCGAACAAATTGTTCAGCAGAATCTCGGGGACTTCGCCGCGCTTGAGCTCGATCACCACGCGCATCCCGTCCTTGTCCGATTCGTCGCGCAGACCATCGGAGGCGATGCCGTCGATGAGTTTGTCGCGGACCAGATCGGCGATGCGCTCGATCAGCTTGGCCTTGTTCACCTGGTACGGCAGCTCGGTGATGATGATCGCCTGGCGATCGCCCTTGCCGACGTCCTCGAAGTGAGTGCGCGCGCGCACATGTAGGCGGCCACGGCCCGTTTTATAAGCCGTGACGATTTCTTGAGCGCCGTTGATCAAGCCCGCCGTCGGGAAATCGGGACCGGGAACGATTTGCATCAACTGAGCGAGCGTAAGATCCGGATTCTCAATGAGAGCGATGCACGCGGTGACGATTTCGTTCAGGTTGTGAGGTGGAATATTGGTCGCCATGCCGACCGCGATGCCTGAGGAACCATTGATCAGGAGGTTGGGGATGCGAGTCGGCAGTACTGCGGGTTCGCTTTCCGATTCGTCGTAGTTCGGATTGAAGTCGACCGTTTCCTTGTCGATATCGGCTAACAGTTCCCCGGCCAATTTCGACATGCGTACTTCGGTGTAGCGCATCGCCGCGGGCGGATCGCCGTCGACGGAGCCGAAGTTACCCTGGCCGTCGACCAAGAGATATCGCATCGAAAACGGCTGCGCCATGCGTACAATGGCGTCGTAGACCGACGCATCGCCGTGCGGATGATATTTGCCGATGACATCGCCGACCACGCGCGCGGACTTCTTGTAGGCCCTATTCCAGTCATTTCCCAGCTCGCGCATGGCAAAGAGCACGCGCCGGTGCACGGGCTTGAGGCCATCCCTTACATCGGGCAAGGCGCGTCCGACGATCACGCTCATGGCGTAATCGAGATAGGATTTGCGCATCTCGTCTTCGAGATTTACGGGCAATATTTCGCGAGCGATCTCGGCCATTTGCGAGAGTCCGGATGAGCCGTCGGGCTACAATTTAAGCGGGTTTAAGGAAGGCGAGACATGGTCTCAACATCCGATAATTCTAGCACAGATCCTCGGAGGTCTTAAGCCTCCGATACCGATTAGCCGATATACTGAGGAATGCCCGCCGTTCCCGCCGATTTAAGCATCAAGGCCCGTTGGGTCGTACCCATGACGAGGCGCGACGAGATCCTGGAACATCACACTTTGGTGATGCGCGACGGGCGAATTATCGATCTGTTGCCGAGTACGGCGGCGGAAGAACGATACGCTCCACGAGTGCTGTTGGACCGCCCTTTGCACCTCTTGATGCCGGGGCTCGTGAACGCGCGGACCCGGATGGAATCACCGGGTCACGCCGTCGCGGCACCGCAATTCAAGCCCGAGGGCGCCCTGCTGTGCATCGCCAATATGCTCGAGGCGGGTATCAGCTGCTTTTGCAACGTCGGCTATTTTCCCCGCCAGGCTGCGGAGACCGCCGCGGCGCAAGGCATGCGTGCATTCATCGGTCTGCCCGTGGCGGAGCATCAGAGCCCCTGGGCGCAGAACGCCGGCGAACACCTCACCCGGGCGCTCCACCTGCGCGACGACTACAAGGGTCATCCCCACATTTCGACTGGATTCGCGCCGCTCCGGCCCGAGACGATCAGCGACGCGACGTTTGCGCGCATCGCTACCCTGGCCGACGAACTCGACGCCGGCATTCTGGTTTCTCTGCATGAGTCGCAGAGCGGCATCGATGAATCGCTGTCGCAACATGGGCTGCGGCCGCTCGAACGCATGCACCGGCTGGGGCTGCTGACGCCGGCGCTGACCGCAGCCCATATGGTCCACGCCGATGCCGCGGACATCGCTCTCGCGCAACGCGGCGGCATCGGGGTCACGCTATGCCTCGAGTCCGACCTCGCGCGCGGGGCCGGATTGGCGCCGGTGGCGGCGCTCGCGGCTGCGGGACTACGTTTGAGCGTGGGGAGCGAGGGCGCCATTTCGGGAAACGGGCAGGATGTGTGGAGCGAAATGAAACTGCTTTTTCTACATTCACGAAACTTGGAGGGCGGCGGGTCGCCCTCGGCGGAGCCGAATCTGCGCCCTTGGGACGCGCTTGCCGCCGCCACCCGCGGCGGCGCGAGCGTGTTGGGTCTCGATTCCGAGATCGGCACCCTCGAGAGCGGCAAATGGGCGGATCTGTGCTGCATCGATTTGAGCGGTCCCGCTACCCAGCCGCTGTCCGATCCATTGCGGCAATTGGTTTTTTCGGGCGGCCGTGACATGGTGAGCGATGTATGGGTCGCGGGCCGCCAGTTGCTGAGTCAAGGTGAATTTACTCGCCTGGACTGGCCGAGCTTGGCCGCTCGCTTCAGCGCGGCGACCTGAAATAAGCGACTCCGGGAGAGCACCTCATGCAATCTGCGGCACGAAATGTCGATCCGGCGGAACTCGCCAAGTTCACCGCGCTCGCGCAGAGCTGGTGGGATCCTAACGGCCCTTCCAAACCCCTCCACGATCTGAATCCGTTGCGGCTGCAGTATGCGGAGCGAGCCGTTTCGTTGCCTGGAAAAAAGATTCTCGACGTCGGTTGCGGGGGCGGGATTTTGTCGGAGGCGATGGCGCGCGGCGGCGCCCAGGTGCTGGGAATCGACCTCTCGCAGGCCGTCCTCGAGGTCGCGGAATTGCACGCGGCACAGGCCAAGATCGAGGTCGACTACCGGGCGATCGCTGCAGAAGAGCTCGCCCTCGAGTGCCCAGGAGCGTTCGATGTGGTGACCTGCATGGAGATGCTCGAGCACGTACCTGATCCCGCGGCTGCTCTGGCCGCGCTCGGCGCTCTCGTGAAACCCGGCGGCGATGTGATCGTGTCGACCTTGAATCGCAATCCGCAGGCATTTGCCGTGGCGATTCTCGGCGCCGAATATATCCTGCGCGCGCTGCCGCGGGGCACACACGAGTACTTGAAATTCATCCGTCCTTCCGAACTCGCGCGCTGGGGACGGGCGGCAACGCTCGAACTCGAAGATCTGACCGGCATCGCTTACAACCCGCTGACCCGAGCGTTTCGATTGTCGCCGAATACCAGGGTCAATTACCTCGCGCATTTTAGGCGGGGCGCCTGACATGACCCAGGCGCCCCGCGCGATCCTGTTCGACTTGGATGGTACCTTGCTCGACACGGCACCGGACATGGTCGGTGCGCTGAACTCGCTGCGCCTTGAACGGCAGCTTGATCCGCTGCCCTTCGACACGGCCCGCGCCAGGGTCAGCCATGGTGCCGCCCGCCTGATCAATCTCGGATTCCCGCACGCGGATACGGAAGAACTCGCCGTTTTGCAGCGCCGGTTTCTGGAAATATACCGTGCGAGCCTGGCCGTCGAGACCCGGCTGTTCGCCGGCATGGAGATCGTGCTCGAGGAATTAACGGACCGCGGACTCACTCTCGGCATCGTCACCAACAAACCCGGCTGGCTCACCGATCCACTGCTCGAACAATTGGCGCTGCGCCAACGATTCGCGTGCGTGGTGAGCGGGGATACGGTCAGCGAACGAAAGCCGCATCCGCTGCCCATGCGGCATGCCGCGCAGTTGGCCGGCGTCGCGACAGGCGACTGCATCTATGTGGGCGACGCGCAACGCGACGTACAGGCCGCGCATGCTGCCGGCATGCCGGCCCTGGTGGCAACCTACGGCTACTTGCAGGAGGGCGAGGATTGGCAAGCCTGGGGCGCCGATGGCTTTGTCGAGCGGCCGGCCGATCTGCCCGGTTGGCTCGAGCGAAGAATGCGCCCATGACCTACGCCGCCGTGTGGTTCGCGGCCGTGGCCGGAGGCGCCCTCGGGTGCGCGCTCGGAGGGCTCGCCGCGCTGCTCTTTCGCGCCAAGCGCGAGCAAGCTTTGACCGTTGAATTGGAGCTGATGCGGCTGCGAGTCAAAACCGAAGAGAGCGCGGCCGGCGAACGCGACCAGGCTCTCGTGCGCGCGCGCGAGCAATTGCAATCGGTATTCGCCGAACTCGCCGGCGACAGCCTGAAGAACAACGGCGAGTTGTTCCTGCAATTGGCGCGCGAACGTCTGACGCGCCAGCAGCTGGACGCTTCCGCCGCGCTGAAAGAGCGTGAGACCGCCATCGAATCCATGGTGCAGCCGATCCGAGAAGCGCTGTTGAAGACCGAAGCGCAGATTCAAAACATCGAACGCGAGCGCATCGATGCGTTCGCCACCATCAAGAGCCAAATGGAGATGTTGGCGAGCGGACAAAATCTGCTGTCTCGCGAGACGCGCAATTTGGTGACGGCATTGCGCCGGCCCGACGTACGCGGCCAATGGGGCGAGATCACGCTCAAGCGGTTGGTGGAATTGGCCGGCATGAGCTCGCATGTCGATTTTACCGAGCAGCAACACCAAGTCACCGAGTCGGGCGTGATTCGACCCGACATGATCGTGCACATGCCTGAACGCCGCGACATCGTCGTGGACGTGAAGACGCCGCTCGATGCGTACCTTGCGGCTGTGGAGGCGCAAAGCGATGAGGAGCGCGCCGTGCAACTGCGGCGGCATGCGCAACTCGTCAGCGCCCGCGTGCGCGAACTATCATCGAAGCGATACTGGTCGCAGTTCGAGAAGAGTCCGGATTTCGTGGTGTTATTTCTGCCCGGCGATCAATTCCTGTCCGCGGCGTTACAGGAGAATCCCGGGTTGATCGATGAGTCGTTACGCCAAAGCGTCATGCTGGCGACACCCACGAGCCTCGTTGCCTTGTTGAAAGCGGTCGCGTACGGCTGGAAGCAAAACGTCCTGGCCGACAATGCGGCCGAAATACGCCGCCTGGGTGAAGATGTGTACAAGCGGCTCGCGGTGTTCGGCGAGCATTTGGGCAGACTCGGAAAATCCCTGGGCAACAGCGTCGATTCATTCAACAAAGCCGTCGGCTCTCTCGAACAACAGGTGATGCCCGCCGCGCGGCGCTTTCCGGAGTTGGGGCTGCGCGTCAGCCGCGAGCTCGAGCCTATCGAGCACGTCGACACGCTGACGCGTACGCCGCGCGAGGCAGGGACGATGCAAACCGCCGCGCCTTCCGATGAGACTCCCACCGAGAGCACTTGAGGAACCCTACCACAGCCGCGCCGTACCGCCGGGAACGACGCGCTACTGGAGCTGGCTGTTCGCGGCGCACGACAGCCGCGAACCCTTGCTCGGTATCTACGCGCTCAACGCCGAATGGCGCGCCTTGATGGATCCCGGGACCGAATCGGGCGTCGCTCAACTGAAGCTTGCATGGTGGCAGGAAGAGATGCGGCGTCTTGCCGCAGGTACCCCCGTACACCCCATCAGCCGGTATCTCGCATTGCTGCCGGGAGCGGCGCTCGCCGACTTTACGCCGCTCGCGATGACCGTCGAAGCGGCCGCCAGGCACGTCGCCGGTGCCCCGCTCGAGCGGGCCGAAGAGCTCGAAGCTCATAGCGGCGCGCTGCGCGCCGGCCCGCTCATCCTGGCTGCGCGACTTGCAGATAAACGAGAGGATGAGACGGAAGCGGGACTAAAGCACTCTGTTGCAGCGCTTGCTGCAGCTGACTACCTCGCCGGCGCAATCGCCGACTATCGGCGCGAGGCACGCATCGGCCGCATCGTATTCCCGATCGATGAGTTGCTGGCCGCCGGAATTGAAAATTCGGATCTTAGTGCCGCCGATCCGCCCCCGCATCTACAATCGTATCTGAACGGGTTGCGCCGGCGCGCTGCGCAATTGTTTGCCGCCTCCGCCGCGGTGTTGCCGCGCGCTGAACGGGCACGCCTGCGTCATTTGCTCATACTTGCGGCGCTTGGCGCCAAACATTTGAATAGTTCGAGGGCCCCGACCGATGCGGATTTTCGGCTGCGCGACTTATACTTGGCTTGGACCACGGCTCGGCGCGCCGCGCTACCTACATAACGCATAGCGGAGCACTCATGTCGCTACCCAAACAATTCACTCCCGGCGCTGCCTTGCTCGAGGGACGCGTCATCCTGATCACCGGAGCCAGCGGCGGCCTCGGCCGGGCACTCGCCCTCGAATGCGCGCGCGCCGGCGCGAGCGTCATTTTGTCGGGGCGCAATGGCGCTAAACTTGAACGCATCTATGATGAGATTGAGTCGATCGGTGCGCCGCAGCCCGCCATCGCCGTGCTCGATCTCGCCACAGCGACGGCGGTTGATTATGATCGGTTGGCGGAGACCATCGGGCGTGAATTCGGCAAGTTGGACGGCCTGGTGCACGCGGCCGCGCTCTTGGGAGACCGCACTCCCTTGGAACAATACGACGTACCGACCTGGTGCCGGGTGCTGCATGTGAATCTCACTGCGCCCTTCATCTTGACTCAGATCCTCCTGCCCAACCTGCGCAAGTCCGCGGATGCTTCCGTGATCTTCGTCAGCAGCGGTGTCGTCAAGAACTCCCGCCCGTTCTGGGGCGCCTACGCCGTGTCGAAGACCGGGTTGGAGTCGGTACGCAGCATGCTGTCGGAGGAGCTCGCAGGCGAAGAGAACATACGCGTCAACAGCATCAATCCGGGCCGCATGCGCACCGGCATGCGCGCTGCCGCGTACCCCGCAGAAGATCCGAACTCGCTTCCGAGTCCGGCGTCGGTCGCCGGGCCGTTTCTTTACTTGCTAAGTACACAGGGTCGGGGGGTCGACGGTGAGTACTTCGACGCCCAATGATTCAATGAAGGAGCGATGAGCGATGACCAAACGAAGATGCTTGTCCAGTCTCATAGGCGCGCTCGGCTTCGCGGCGGCTTGGCTTTGCCTCACGCCCCGAACGGGACTCGCCTACGCGCCGAGCAGCCCGCCGAGCAACGCCCCGAGCAGCGCTCCGGGCAGTGCGCCCGCCAGGCCGGTCGAAGGCGATTACGTCATCCCCAATTATCGCTTCTTGTCCGGCGAGACGCTTCCTGAGTTGCGCCTGCATTTCACGACGCTCGGAAAGCCGCATCGCGATGCGCACGGACGGGTCAACAATGCGGTGCTCATCCTTCACGGCACCGGGGGTTCCGGTCACAGTTTTCTGGTGGATAAGTTCGCCGGCGTGCTCTTCGGCAACGGGCAATTGCTGGATACCAACCGCTATTACGTCATCCTGCCGGACGGCATCGGCCATGGTGCGTCCAGCAAACCGAGCGATGGCCTGCACGCGCACTTCCCGCAATATGACTACGATGACATGGTGGTCGCCCAGCACGCGATGCTGACACAGGGTTTGCAGGTGGACCATTTGCGGCTGGTGCTTGGAACCTCGATGGGCTGCATGCATACCTGGATCTGGGCGGAACGCTTTCCCGACTTCGTCGACGCGCTGATGCCCCTCGCCTGCCTGCCGGTGCAGATCGCGGGGCGCAATCGACTGTGGCGGGATCTCGTCATGGATGCCATTCGTTCGGATTCCCAGTGGCTGCAGGGTGAGTACCGCGGCGAACCGATGGGGGCGTTGCGTACCGCCGCCGGACTGCTGCTCATCGCCGGCAGCTCGCCGATCCAAATGCAGCTCGCGCTGCCGACGCGCGACGCAGCGGATCAGTTCCTGCAAAAATTCATGGAGCGCGAGTTCGAGGACTTGGATGCGAACGACCTGCTCTATCAAATAAACGCCTCCCGCAATTACGATCCTTCGGCCGGACTCGACAAGATCACCGCGCCCGTCATGTGGATCAATTCGGCGGACGATTTCGTCAATCCGCCGGAACTCGGTATCGCGGAACGCGAGATCAAACGGGTGAAGAACGGCCGGTTCGTGCTTTTGCCCGCATCCGATCAGACTCACGGACACGGCACGCACTCGTGGCCCGCACTGTGGCAACAATACCTCCGGGAATTGCTGGCCTCCTCGGAACCGAAAACGGGGGATTAGGGCGAAGCGCCGCTCGGCTGTAATTGCGCTTCATGGGCCGCTTTTGCAGCATCGATCTCGTTGATCAAAGCATTGCGTTCGCTCGCAAGCATCGCGCGCGAGTGTCCGCGCGGCAATTCGCGCGACAGGTGCACCGGGCCGAAGCGTACCCGCATGAGTCGACTGACGATGATGCCCCGAGCCGCCCACCAATGCCGAACTTGAGCCGAGCGCGTCGCACGTACGGTCACGGTGAGCCAGTGATTGAATCCTTCGCCATATTGGGCGGCGGCCTGCAAAATACTCATCGGTTCACCTTCGCAGTCGGTGGCGCCGCGAAATTCCTCGACCAATTCATCGTTGAGCGGTCCGCGCATGCGCAATACATAATCGACGGTGAGTGCATGCACGCCGCGCGATACGCGATGCGCCCACGATCCGTCGTCTGTCAAAATTTCGAGTCCACCATCCACGGGCGGCATGGGTTGAATCGCAAGCCACCGGCCGGAGGATCGAGGTAGATTCAGATGCTCAGCGGCGCGCGACGTCGCCGCCTTCAAATCGAGGGTTTCGCCCGGCGACCGGTGGAACAGCAGTACGCGCAATTCCTTGGACTTCGGCGCGTGCAAGCGTACCGGGCGCCCGTCGAGGGTGATGCGATCTCGAGCCTCGAGCTTCGCCCCCAACGCCGGCGTCTCGCCGTTGACTTGCAGCCGCCCTTCGCGAATCCAGCGTTCCACTTCGCGACGGGAACCGATTCCCGCCGCCGACAACAACTTTTGAATTCGGTCCGTCGACGCCGGTTCATGGCGGCCCGCCGATTCGGCCGCTCCGCTACGGTTCGGGCGCTCTCTTCGTGGCGGGCGCGGACGCATCAATCCGCATCGTCTTGCGCACCGCGGGCGACCAAACCCTGCGGCCGCGGCTGCGTCGCGTCGGTCGCCTCCAATTCGTCTTCGTCGGAGGCTGCTTCGGCACCCTCGCCCGGCGGCGCAGCGGCCTCGATCGCCGCATCCGGCTCGACTTCCACAACTTCCGGGCCTGCGCCTGGGAGCGACAATTGCACGCGCAAGTCCTCGAGCTCCTTGAGTTGAGCGAGCGTCGGCAAATCGTCGAGCTTCTGCAAATTGAAGTAGTCCAAGAACTCCCGCGTAGTGCCGAGCAGCTCCGGCTTTCCCGGTACGTCGCGGTGTCCGACCACCCGGATCCAATTACGCTCGAGCAGCGTCTTGATGATGTTTACGTTCACGGCGACGCCGCGAATCTGCTCGATCTCGCCGCGCGTGATCGGCTGCCGGTAGGCCACCAGCGCCAAGGTCTCCAACAACGCGCGCGAGTACTTGGGCGGCCGTTCCTGCCACAGCCGCGAGACCGGCTGCGCCACCGCCGCCCGTATTTGGATTCGATAGCCGCTGGCGACCTCCACCAACTCGAGTCCGCGAGTTTCATAGTCGGCGCGCAATGCGCCGATCGCGGCTTGGACCTCGTCGGCGTTCGATCCATCTCGCTCGTCGAACAGGCCAACCAGTTCGTCGGCCGCCAGCGGCCGACCGGCGGCCAGCAATGCCGCTTCAATCACATTGCGTACATATTGGTCGTTCATTGGGTTCTCGCAAGATCGTCATTGGCGGCATCGTCGTCGGCCACCAGTTTCAGGTGTCGGGCAGGATTGCCGAGACGCACATGCAGGGGTCCATAGGCTTCCGATTGAACCAATTCTATCAATCCTTCCCGTAATAGCTCCAAAATCGCGACGAAAGTAACGGTGACGCCGCGACGTCCCTCATCGGTGCCAAATAGCCGGACAAAATCCACGAACGCGCCTCCGGTCAAGGCCGACAATACATCGGTCATGCGCTGACGCACCGAGAGCGGTTCGCGCTGCACGTGATGATGCGCAAACATATCGCTGCGCGACAGCACGTCCTGAAAGGCCAATAGCATCTCTTGCAGCGTGACCTGGGGCAGGATACGAACCACCTTGCGCTCCACGAGATCCGCGGACGCCACCCAGGTATCGCGCTCCAGCCGAGGCATTCGCTCGATGCCCTCCGCGGCCCGCTTGAACCGCTCGTACTCCTGAAGGCGGCGCACCAATTCGGCGCGCGGATCCGTTTCATCGGCGGCATCTTCCGTATGCATGCGAGGCAACAGCATCCGCGATTTGACCTCGGCGAGCGTTGCGGCCATGAGCAGGTACTCGCCCGCCAACTCCAATTGCAGCACCTGCATCAACTCGATGTAGCGCATGTACTGACGCGTGATTTCGGCGATCGGGATATCGAGGATGTCGAGATTTTGCCGCCGGATCAGATACAGCAGCATATCGAGCGGGCCCTCGAAGGCCTCGAGGAAGATTTCCAACGCCTGCGGCGGGATGTACAAATCGCGCGGCATCTCGGTAATAGGCTGGCCCTCTACGACGGCAAACGGCATCTCCGCCTGCACGTGCGCGGGAATGGCCGGCGGTGGTTCTACCGGCGTATTGGGCACCAGCGTCAATTCGGGTCTCATCGGTTCTCCGGCAGACGTCAACGGTAGTTCATGGCCATGGCTTGACGAACTGCGTCCATCGTATCGCGCGCCGCCGCGCGCGCGCGTTCGCATCCCTCGGAGATGATACCGCGTACCAGTTCAGGATTCTCCTCAAACTCCTGTGCACGTTTGGAAATGGCCGCAACCTCCTCGATCACCTTTTCGATCAAGGGTGCCTTGCACTCGAGGCAGCCGATACCCGCGGTGCGGCAACCCCGTTGCACCCATGCTTGAGTGTCGGCATTTGAATACACTTTGTGCAAATCCCACACCGGACACTTGTCGGGATCGCCGGGATCCGTCCGGCGCATGCGCGCCGGGTCGGTTTGCATGGCTTTGAGCTTTTTGACGATGGAGTCCGGGTCCTCGCGAATTCCAATGGTGTTGTCGTAGGACTTCGACATCTTGCGCCCGTCCAACCCCGGTATTTTCGGCGTCGCGGTGAGCAGCACCTCAGGCTCCGGCAGAATCGCGATGCCCGTGCCCTCGAGAAATCCGAACAAGCGGTCCCGGTCGGCGACCGTGAGCCGCGCATTGGACTCGACCAGCGCCCGCGCCTTGGCCAATGCGTCGACATCCCCCTTTTCTTGGTACTCCTTGCGCAGGGTGCGATACATCGCAGAATTGCGGGTGCCCAAGCTCTTGATCGCCTTCTCGGCCTTTTGCTCGAACTGCGGCTCGCGGCCGTAGATGTGATTGAACCGGCGCGCAATCTCGCGGGTGATTTCAACATGCGCCACTTGGTCCTCGCCCACCGGCACGTACTGCGATCGATACAGCAAGATATCGGCGCTCTGCAGCAACGGATAGCCGAGAAAACCATAGGTCCCGAGATCCCGTTCCGCCATCTGGGCCTGCTGATCCTTGTAGGATGGAACCCGCTCCAACCACCCCAACGGGGTGATCATCGACAGCAGCAAATGCAATTCTGCGTGCTCGGGCACTTTGGACTGGATGAACAGTGTGGCCACTCCCGGATTGAGCCCCGCGGCCAGCCAATCGATGGCCATCGTCCACACGTACTCTTCGATCTTGGAGGTATCCTCATAGCCGGTGGTCAGCGCATGCCAATCGGCGATGAAGAAGTAGCATTCGTACTGATACTGCAATTCGATCCAATTCTTGAGCGCACCATGATAGTTGCCCAAGTGCAGCAAGCCGCTAGGCCGCATGCCGGAAAGAACTCGACGATTCTGTATGGGTCCGCTCATCGGTTATCCGACCAAGGCGTTGATGACGCGACCGATGACCCGGTACGCCGGTTCGAACAGCCACCCGAGCATTCCCAGCGCGGACAAACCCAGCACCAGGAACAGGCCCACCGGCTCGATCTTCTCCATACGTGCACCCCACGGTGCCGGCAACAGTCCTGCGAGCACGCGGCCGCCATCGAGCGGCGGAATCGGCAATAAGTTGAAGACGGCCAGCACCACGTTGATCACGATTCCCGCCTGCGCCATCAGTTCGATCCAGCCGACCACGGTCTCATTGCCGTTGACTCGTGCAATCGCTGCGAGCACGCCGCACCACAGGGAGGCCATGACCAGATTGGCGGCGGGACCGGCAAGCGCCACCATGATGATTGAGAGCCGCGGATTGCGCAGCACTTTAGTCGCAACCGGTACGGGCTTGGCCCAACCGAGCAGCGGCCCGCCGATCGCCATCAAAATACCCGGCACCAACAGGGTGCCGATGGGATCGATATGGCGCAGTGGATTGAGACTCAAACGCCCGAGCATTTCCGCGGTCCGGTCGCCGAAGTACCGGGCCATCCAACCGTGCGCTACTTCGTGCAGGGTGATCGCAAAGAGAACCGGGATTGCCCAGATGGAAACCTTATAAAGAAACGCAGATAATTCCAATGCTTACACTCGTTATTTATAAAAAACACGAGCTATTTCGCCCGCATTGAGCGGGCATTATACGGTTGCGGCGTTCGCAAAGGGGGCAACGTCGCCGCGACCGACACGCGCGACGACGGCGTGGTCGCCCGACAGATCGATCACGGAGGTCGGCACCAGTCCGCAATTGCCGCCGTCGAGCACCAACTCTACTCGCCCATCCAGCCGCTCCTGGATCTCCTTGGCGTCGGTACGCGGCAGCGCCTCGCCCGGCAGCAGCAACGTTGAGCTCATGATCGGCTCGCCCAGTTCAGTCAACAGCATCTGCGGCACCAAGTGGTCGGGAACGCGCAGGCCGACGGTGCCGCGCCGTTCGTGCTTCAAGCGGCGTGGCGTCTCGCGGGATGCTTTGAGCAGAAACGTATACGCACCCGGCGTGTGCGCTCGCAGCAGGCGATATTGCCAGTTGTCCACCACGGCATACTTGCCGACGTCCTTAAGGTCGCGGCACACCAGCGTAAAATGATGATGGCGATCCGTTTCGCGAATGTCGCGAATGCGCTCCAAAGCCGCCTTGTCCCCAATGTGACAGCCGAGCGCATAGCAAGAATCGGTGGGGTAGACGATCACGCCGCCGTTGCGCAGACAATCGGCCGCTTGACGAATGAAGCGGGTCTGGGGCGATACCGGGTGCAGTTGCAGATAAATACTCATGTTGAAAGGCTATGATACCCGCATGCAACAGATCCTCGAGTGGTCCCCGCTCATCGTTTTTTTCCTGGTGTTCAAACTGTTCGGCATCTATTGGGCCACCGGATCGCTGATGCTCATGTGCACGGTCGTGCTTCTGGCGCACCGGTGGCGCGCCGGCAGCTTCAAAACCATGCACATCATCACGGTCGTGGTCGCGCTGGCTTTGGGCACGGCCACCCTGCTGCTGCATGACAAACGCTTCATTCAATGGA
Organism: uncultured Gammaproteobacteria bacterium; assembly: GCA_963755965.1. Lineage (GTDB taxonomy): Bacteria > Pseudomonadota > Gammaproteobacteria > Steroidobacterales > Steroidobacteraceae > Bog-1198. The sequence continues at coordinate 227,574 of CAVWLU010000017.1, read as the reverse complement.
AACCGACGGTGCTGCTCGGGCTCACCGCCGTCGCCTTTCTCGGCAGCGCAGCCATCGGCAAACAGCCGCTCGCGCGGCGCATGCTCGAAGGCGTATTCAACGAACCGCTCGCCATCTCACGGGCGACTTGGTTGGTCATCAACTTCATGTGGGCCGCCTGGTTCGCGCTGCTCGCTGCGGCAAATATCTACGTCGCGCGAAACTTTGCGGAGAGCGTCTGGGTCAACTTCAAGGTATTCGGCATCACCGTGGCGATGCTGCTCTTCATGATTCCCCAAGTCCTATGGCTGAGCGGCAAGACCAAACAGGTGCCATCGGGCGCCGCGCAGCCGTGAGTGGCGCGACTCGCGAGGAACGGGTGCGTCAACGGCTGACCGCCGAATTTACCCCGACTCAGCTCATCGTCGAGGACGAAAGCCACTTGCACGCCGGGCATGCCGGGGCCGCCGGCGGACAAAGCCATTTCCGCATCCGTATTGTGGCCGAGGCGTTCCGCGGCATCTCCGCCGTGGCACGTCACCGCTTGGTGTACGCCGCGCTCGCGGAGATGCTGAAGACGGACATCCACGCCCTGGCGATCGAGGCCCTAGCCCCCGCCGAATGAGCATTAGTGGTTTTCCGCCAAGTCACGTGCTTTTTCGCCAATTGACGCCAATTATCATAAACTGCCGCCCCCGGGCGCACCGGCCATGTCGGCCCAAGTCGCTTCTTTTGCGTAGAGGATCCAAATGAGCCAATTTCTCCGTACACCGTGGACCGTGGTGTCCATTGTGACAGCCATTGCCGCGCTATCAGCCTGCGGCAAGACTCAGCAGGCGGCGGCACCCGCGGTCGCGACCAAGCCGGTGCCGGCGCCGGTTGCCGTCGTGAACGGCGCGACCATATCGCGCACCGAGTTCGACATCTATGTCAAAGGCCTGCTGCAGGGTAAGCAGCAAGAATTGACACCGGAACAGAAGGATCAAGTGCTGGATGAGATGATCGGCATGCAGCTACTGTCCGCTCAGGCCGACAAAGAAGGCTTGGAGAAGGATCCCGATACCGCCGCGCAGCTGGATGTTTTGCGCATGCGCGTGCTGGCCGACGCCGCCTCGCAAAAGTATCTGAAAGGACAAGAGCCGACGGACGCGGATTTACATGCCGAATATGAAACGGCACTCGCCTCGATGGACAAGACCGAATATCACGCGCGGCACATCTTGGTCGCCAACAAGGATCAGGCCGACGACGTCCTCAAGAAACTCAAAGGCGGAGCGAAATTCGAAGATCTCGCAAAGTCTCAATCCATCGATGGATCCAAGGCGAATGGCGGGGATCTTGGCTGGTTCACGCTGGCGCGGATGGTGAAGCCTTTCGGCGATGCCGTTAAGGGCCTAAAGAAGGGCGAATACACCCAACAGCCGGTGCAGACACAGTTTGGCTGGCACGTCATCAAGCTCGAAGATACGCGCGACGTTACGCCGCCGCCGTTCGATCAGGTCAAGGCCCAGCTCACCAACGCCTGGATACGGAAGAAGTTGCAGGAGTACGTGGCGGAATTGAAGAAGAACGCGAAAATCGAAAAGAAGCTTTGAGCGCTCATTCGAAGGTTTGAATCCGTTCCCATCTAGCGGGTCCGCGAGGACCCGCTATTTTTTCAGCAACTTCAAAAATGCCGGCTCATCGAGCACGGCAATCCCGAGTTCTTGCGCTTTCTTGAGTTTGGAACCGGCATCCTCGCCCACCACGACGTAGTCCGTCTTTTTCGAAACGCTGCCGCTGACTTTGCCGCCGCGCATCGTAATCGCTTCCTGGGCCTCCTCGCGCGTCATTTTGACCAGCGCCCCCGTGAGCACGAAGGTCTTCCCGGCAAATTCCTCTTTGGGACGAGTTTGAGGCAGCGCCGGCCAAGTCAACCCGCTCGCCAACAACCGCTCGACGAGCGCGGCATTCTCGGCGTTGCGAAAATACGCAAAGATGCTGGCCGCCACTATAGGACCCACGTCGGGAACTCGCTGAATCTCCTCCGCCGATGCATCGCGCAATGCCGACACGTCGCCGAAGTACTGGGCCAGCGCGAGCGCGGTAGCCTCGCCCACATCGCGTATGCCGAGTGCGTAGAGAAAGCGCGGCAGTGTCGTTTGTTTTGCCGCGGCGATCGCCGAATGCAATTTCCGAGCGGACTTTTCGGCCATGCGATCGAGCGCGCCAAGCTGTTCGGTTTTAAGGTCGAATAAATCGGCCGGCGTGCGCACCCAGTCCCGATCCACCATCTGCTCGACGAGCTTGTCGCCGAGACCTTGAATGTCCAAAGCGCGGCGCGAGGCAAAGTGTTTGAGTTCCTCTTTACGCTGCGCCGCGCAGGTTCTGCCGCCGGTGCAGCGCGCGACGGCTTGATCGGCCTCGCGCACGACCGGCGAGCCGCACACCGGGCAGCGCTTCGGCAATGCGACCGGTTTCGCACCTGCAATCCGGCGCTCCGTCAGCACGCGCACGACTTCCGGGATGACATCACCGGCCCGCCGAATCACCACGGTATCTCCCGGCCGGACATCCTTGCGCGTCATTTCGTCCATGTTGTGCAAGGTCGCATTGCTGACGGTGACGCCGCCCACGAACACCGGCTCCAACCGTGCTACCGGGGTGAGCGCGCCCGTGCGCCCCACCTGGAATTCGATCTCGCGAACCGTGGTCAAAGCCTCTTCGGCGGGAAATTTGTGAGCAATCGCCCAACGAGGCGCCCGCGATACGAAACCCAATTGCCGCCGCAATTCGAGGTCGTCGACCTTGTAGACGACGCCGTCGATTTGATACGGCAGTTTGGCGCGGGCTGCGCCCATTTCACGGTAGTACTCGAGACACCCGTCGATCGACTCGACCACACGCGATTGCGGACAAATCTTAAAGCCCCAGCGCCGCAGCGACTGCAGCATCTCGCCGTGATGCGCGGGCATTTCGCCGCCCTCCACGAAGCCGATCCCGTAGATGAACAGATCGAGCGGACGGGCCGCAGTCATTCGCGGATCGAGCTGCCGCAGACTCCCCGCCGCGGCATTGCGCGGATTGACGAAACTCTTCTCACCGCGCGCCACCGCCTCTTTGTTGAAGCGTTCGAAGCCGGCCAGCGGCATGAACACTTCACCGCGCACCTCGAGCACACGCGGCGCATGCGACGTCCGCAATTTGAGAGGCAATGCCGCAATGGTCCTAAGATTCTGCGTGACGTCCTCGCCGGTCTCGCCGTCGCCGCGGGTGGCACCTTGCACAAATTCGCCGGCCTCATACAGCGCGCTGATCGCCAGACCGTCAAGCTTGGGCTCGGCCGAGTAGCGGATCGGTTTTGGATTCGTGAGACGTTCAAGGATTCGCCGATCGAAATCCCGCACTTCCTCATCGCTGAAAGCGTTTTCCAGCGACAGCATGGGGATACGGTGCCGCACGGGGCCGAACGCAGCGACGGGAGATGCCCCGACGCGTTGCGTCGGCGAATTTGCCGTGAGGAGTTCAGGATGGCGCTCTTCGATGCCGCGCAGTTCGAGCATGAGTCGATCGTATTCAGCGTCCGGTACCTCCGGATCATCGAGTGCGTGATACCGATAGTTGTATCGATCCAAGAGCTCGCGCAGTTCGACGACCCGCGCCGCCGCACGCTTTGCCTCTCCCGCTTCGCTCTTTGCGCTCATGACGCGTGAGCTTAGGGCAATAGCGCCTGAAAGCGCGCCACGTCTTCGCGCAAGGCCGCGACACGCTGCGGCGAGAACGGCACCCCTTTGGCATCCTGCATGGTTCCTGAAAGTTCCCGCGCCAACTCGCGCGCCGTTGCCAATAGCGCGTCGACGGTCTGCAGCGGCTCGAGCGGTCCCGGCAGCACCGCGAAAAAAGTCACGCCGCGAAATTCCTCGTCGGGCATACGGGCAAGGTCGAAGGTGCCCGGCTCAATCAGGCTGGCAACACAAAAGATGCTGCGGCCGTCGCTGTGGTTGCGGTGATAGACCTGGTATCGCCCATGGGCCAGTCCGTGCACCTCGAGCGCCGCCATTAGAGTCGTCCCCGCCCAGCGTGTGTCGCCAACCGAACACACGCGAATCGACACGATTTTCTGCGATTCAGCTACATTGGCGGCTTGCGGCGCGGCGGCTGATGCCGACACCGGTGGCGCCGCTGCGGGCGGCGGGCCTCTCGGCCGGCCGCCTCCAGGGGCGGCGTTTCGACCGTCGGTTCCCGGACGTAACGGTCCCGCGCCGTCAGCTCGAGACCACCCTCATCCTCCAGTTCCTCCTTGTCGAGCTCCACGCTCAACTCCAACGGACCGGCACCGGTCATCATGGGCTGATCCAACGCAGGTACCCGCTCGAAGTCGGCGGTGCGGATGCTGAGCGGCTCCAGAGGAGGCACGCCCCAGTCGCGAGTGCCGGCGGTATGGTGACGTTTCTCGGTCGACGCAGAATCGCCGGTGGATGCGCCGAATGCGTGCGGCGGTGCCGAGGTCGACTCGCGCAACTCGGCATTTCCGGGCGCTTGTCCCGATCGGCGCGCACTCCACCACCAAATGGCGCCGATCGCGAGTATCCCCAGTCCCAACAGTATCCAGCGCAACTCGGCCAACTGACGGTGTCCTTACTTACATCGCGGCCATGCGCACGGCCTCGTCCACGTCCACCGCCACCAAGCGCGACACACCCGGCTCGTTCATGGTGACGCCCACCAATTGCGAGGCCATTTCCATGGTGCTCTTGTTGTGGGTAACGAAGATGAACTGCACGCTGCGCGACATGTCGCGCACGATGTCGCAAAAGCGCCCGACGTTGTTCTCATCGAGGGGCGCGTCGACCTCGTCGAGAAGGCAGAACGGCGCCGGATTCAAGTCGAATATGGCGAACACCAACGCCACGGCGGTCAACGCCTTTTCCCCGCCCGATAGCTGGCTGATGGTGCTGTTGCGCTTACCCGGCGGGCGCGCCATGACCGAGACACCGGCCGACTGGGACTCTTCTCCTTCGAGCTCCAAATATGCATGCCCACCGCCGAATAGGCGCGGAAATTTCTCCTTGAGCCCCGCATTCACCCGATCGAAAGTATCCTGGAAGCGTGTACGAGTTTCGCGGTCGATCTTGCGCATCGCCGATTCGAGCGTTTCGAGAGCATCGGTCAGATCCTTGCACTGGCGATCCAAGTATTCCTTGCGCTCCGACTGCTCCTTGAATTCGCCGATTGCCGCAAGATTGACCTGGCCGAGACGCTCTATTTTTTCTTTCGTCTCCGCGAGCTGCAATTCCCAGTCTTCCGCCGTCGCCTCCGCGGCAAGACCCGCGAGCAGAGCGGCCAGCTCGAATTGCGTGGCGGCCAATTGCTCCGCGACGCTTTCACGGCGCACACGCACCTGCTGTGCGGCGAGCCTCGCATCGTCCATGGCCGTGCGCGCCGATTCGACGCGTTCTTCCACCGACGCACGCTGCGCTTCGCGATCCCGCAACAAGGTGTCGAGCTCATCGCTGGAAATTCTTGCGGCGGTCAGCTCGCCCTCGATCTGGACGCGGACCTCGAGTGCCTGCTCGAGGTTCGCGAGCAACCCGGCAAGCGGGGCCTCGCCCTCCGTTAGTTGCCGCGCCAATTCGTCGCGGCGCTCGATCAAATCTTGAAACTGCTTTTCGACGCGCGTGAGCGTGACGCTCAAGGAAACGTGCGATGAACGGCGCGACTCCACTTGTAGCGCCAAATCGCGCGCAACTTGCTGCGCGGCTTGGGCGGCGGCGCGCGCGGAGGCAAGCTCGGCACGCATGCGCTCGCGTTCTTGCTCGAGTTCCAAGCGTTTCGGTTCGAGCGCCGCCAAGGCATCGATCGCTGTTTCCATGCGGCCGCGCGACGCCCGCAGATCGGTTTCCGTGCGCTCCAACTCCGCGCGAACATCCGCAAGTCCCGTCTCGAGTTCGTTCAAGCGCCGCGCAGCATCCGCCCGGCGGGCCTGAGCCGAATCGAATTCCGCCCGCCGGTCCACGTGCTCGCGATGCAGCCGGTTGACGTCGGTCTGAATTCGGTCGCGGCGGTCTTCGTGTTCGCGCACTCGTTCGCGGGTGAGTTCGAGCTTGTGCTCGAGATCCTTCACCTCTTGCGCAAGCTGGTTTACCTCGGCGCGAAGCTCGCGAAGCGACTCCTCGCGTTCGATGACACCGGTATGCGGCTCACGATCGCGCGACAACCGCAGCCAGTCCGCGCCCAGCCAAATGCCGTCCCGTGTGACCACCGACTGACCTGCCGCCAACCCGCGCCTTATCTTGAGCGCCTCGGCCAAGGTCTCGGCCGCAAACACCGACGAAAGCACCGAGCTCAAGTACGGCGCGCCTTGCACCTTCGCCTGCAAGGAGGTCGAATCGGGCGCCACCGCGGGACCCGCGCTCGGGCTCACGACTGTCAGATGCCCGCCGTCGAAACTCGCCAGGTAATCGGTCACGCTGTCGAGACCGTCGACGCATACCGCCTCGAGGTAGGAGCCGAAAACCGTCTCAACGGCCCGCTCCCAGCCGCGGTCGACGCGCAGTTGCTGCGCGACGCGCGGTTGTTGGTCGAGCGAATGCGCCTTTAGCCACTGGGTGACCTTGCCCGATACCTTGCCAAGCGCGGCCTGTTGCAGCGCTTCGGTGGACACCTGCGAACCCAAGGCCTGCTGCCAGCGTGCCCGCAAGGCGTTGAGCGCCTGAGTCTGCTCGCGTTCGCCGTCGCGGGCGAGGGACAGCTCCGCCAACAATTCTTGCAGCTCGGTCGCAGCTTTCCGACCCGCGGTTTCGGCCTCCGCCGCATGCTGTGCGAGCGTCTCCAAGGCAACCGACGGCTGCAATTGCGCGAGCGTCGAACGCTCCGTTTCCTGACGCTCCTGCTGCTGCAGCAGCCGCCGTTGTTGATTTTCCAGCTCCTCGATGCGAGCGCGTTCGACCTGCGGCTCACGTTGGGCCATCGCGACCGATTGCGCATGCGCGTCCGAGGCGAGCTGCCAAGTCGCGAGCGCATGCTCGCAGCGCTCCAACAGGCGCGACGCATCGCGCTCCTCGCCGTGCGCGAAATCGAGACCCGGAACCATGGCGGCGAGTTCGGTCGAAAGCCCCTCGAGCTGGCTGCGGTCGCGCTCGATATGGCCGGTGAGATCGGAAACCTGCGCCTGGGCCTGATCCAAATCCGAGCGCTGGCGCTGCTGCAATTCGCGGGCGTACTGAATGCTCTGTTCGATCCGTGTAACTTCGGCGCCGGCACCATAGAAGCGAGCCTGAATGGCGCCGAGGGTGTCCGCGCGTGCGGACTGGTCGACCCGGATCTGTTCGATCTCCGATTCCACTTGGCGCAAATCCGCCAGCACCGCATGCATCGCCGTTTCGCAGCGGGCGGTTGCCGCATCGCGGACGCCCGCCTCAAGATCCAGACTCTGCAAACGCAGCGCCAACAATTCAGCCTGTAATTTGCGCTCGCTTTCTTTCAAGGTTTGGTAACGCCGCGCGGTCGCGGCCTGGCGCTGCAAGTGGCGAATCTGTTTTTCCACTTCCTCTCGCAAGTCGTTCAAGCGGTCCAGATTCTCCCGCGTCTGAGCGATTCGGCTTTCGGTTTCGCGGCGCCGCTCCTTGTAGCGCGAAATACCCGCCGCCTCCTCCAGGAATGCCCGCAAGTCATCCGGCCGCGCCTCGATGACCCTCGAAATCATGCCCTGTTCGATGATGGCGTAGCTTCGCGTTCCAAGGCCGGTTCCGAGGAACAGCTGTGTGATGTCTTTGCGGCGCACTTTGACGCCGTTGATGTAATAGTCCGAGGTCCCGTCGCGGCTCACCGCGCGGCGCAGCGCCACTTCATTGTAGTTGGCGTATTCACCGCCGATTTTGCCGTCGGAGTTATCGAACACCATCTCCACGGAGGCGGCACCCAAAGGTTTCCGCGCGACGGAGCCGTTGAAAATCACGTCCGCCATCGACTCCCCGCGCAGGTGCTTGGCCGAGATCTCGCCCATCACCCAGCGCACGGCGTCGATGATATTGGATTTGCCGCATCCGTTGGGACCGACGACACCCGTCAGGCTGCTGGGAAAGGTAATCGTGGTGGGATCGACAAAGGACTTGAAGCCTGCAATCTTGAGTTTTGTTAGCCGCATCAGTTTTTATCAACCTTGAGTTGGACGGGCCTTTGCAGACCTTGAGCGACCGCCAGGCGCGTGGCCGTCGATGTGGCGCGTAGTGTAAAGTAATCGCCACTTTCGTAAACCCCTGGCGCAATGAGCACCACCCTCGAAATCTTTGCAAACCCGGCGCCGGAACGGGACTACACGATCCGGATGACTATTCCTGAATTCAGCTGCCTATGTCCAAAAACCGGCCAACCGGATTTTGCTACCTTGAAGCTCGAATATGTCCCGGATGAGCGCTGTGTGGAATTGAAATCCTTGAAACTTTACATTTGGTCATTCCGCAATCGGGGCGCATTTCACGAAGCAGTGACCAACGAAATACTGGGTGACTTGGTTGCCGCCACCTCGCCTCGGTTCATTCGGCTGGTAGCCGAGTTCAATGTCCGAGGCGGGATTTACACGACGATAGTGGCCGAACACCGCCGTCCCGGGTGGCAGAACCCCCTCCCGATCGCATTGCCCTAGCCCCTGGGGGCCCCGCCTAGCCGGAGGCACGCCGCCGCCCGGCCCACCCGCCGCCGATTCGCTTTTCAATCAAATAGTTAGAATATTAAATAAAGTTAAAAGATGTGCCCTAGACGGCCTGTACAGGCCGCAATGCGTCGGTATAATCGCGCGCTCTTTCGTTAGGAGGCGGAGTCTGCAAATGCCCTCGAAAAAACCAAATAAAGCGGCTAAACGGCCAGGAAAGGCGATTCCCAAAAAGGCTACCCGGAAAGTAGCCGTTGCCAAGAAGGCAGCACGACCGCCCCCTACCCTTAAGCCCACGACCGCCAACTCGAAGGTACCAGTGAAACCGCAAAAATCAGCCCCCAAACCCGCAGCCACCAAGGCCGCGGCGGCAAAGCCCGCAGCTCTCAAGCCCGCGCCCGTATTGGCAAAGCCGGCCGTCGTCAAACCCGCTGCCGTCAATGCGAAGGCCCCCAACGGATCTGCCAAAGCCGGACCCAAGCCGGATGAAGCGCAGGCAAAGGCTGAGAAGGCCGCCCCGATCAAATTCGACCCTCGCCCCCTGGTGATGGCCACCCGCGTACCGCAAAACGACGACGACGCCGATGGCGATGGCACCTCCGCTAGTTTGCTGGCGGGCCCTCGCAATGTGAAACCGTACATCGCGCGCCGCGGCGAGCAGTACATGAACAAGGAGCAGTTGGAGCACTTCGCTCGCATACTGCAGAACTGGAAGCGCGACCTCATGGTCGAGGTCGACCGCACCGTGCTGCACATGAAGGACGAAGCGGCCAACTTTCCCGACCCCAATGACAGAGCCACGCAAGAAGAGGAATTCAGCCTGGAACTGCGTACCCGCGACCGGGAACGCAAACTCATTCGCAAGATAGACGAGGCGTTAAAGCGCATAGAGGACGGTTCATACGGCTACTGCCTGGAGACCGGCGAAGAAATCGGCATCAAGCGCCTCGAAGCGCGGCCGGTCGCAACGCTCTCGGTGGAAGCACAGGAGCGGCGCGAACGCCGCGAAAAGCAGTACGGCGACCGCGACGACCGGTACCGGTAGCTCACCGGCCGGTTCCGGCCTTGGCCGCTATGTCGGTCGATTTGCACCCTCGCCGACCGGCGATTTGCACCTCGGCTCGTTGTACACCGCGGTAGCGAGTTACCTCGATGCTCGCGCCAACAGCGGGCGCTGGCTACTGCGCATCGAAGATGTAGATCGACCGCGCGAGGTTCCGGGATCGGCGGCGAACATCGTCCATACGCTCGAGGCATTTGGCTTCGAATGGGATGCCGAGATCGTTCGGCAGGCCGATCGTACGGCGCACTACGAGGCGGCGCTGGATGTGTTGCGCGCCCGCGGCTTGACCTTCGAGTGTTCCTGTAGCCGCAGTAAGCTCGCCGAAGATGATCGCTACCCGGGGTCTTGCCGCGAGCGCCCTCTGATCCCGAACGTGCCCATGGCATCGAGGCTGCGCGTGGATTCCGGTTATGTGCAATTTGCGGATCGTATTCAGGGTCTCTATCGCCAAGATGTAGCGGCGGCCGTCGGCGACATGATTCTCAAGCGCCGCGATCGGCAATTTGCCTACGTGCTGGCGGTAGTGATCGACGATGCTGCCCAAGGAGTGACGCACGTGGTGCGCGGCGCGGATCTTCTGGACAACACCCCGCGTCAAATCTACCTACAGCGAGTGCTGGAGCTCGAGAACCCGAGCTATGCACACGTTCCTGTCCTGGTGGAACCCGATGGGGCCAAACTAGCCAAGTCGGCGCGCAGCGTCCGCCTGGAGAACCGCGTGGCGCTGCCGCAACTCCTACAAGTATTCGAGCTCCTGGGCCTGGCACCGCCGCCGGGCCTCAAGAGGGCCACGATCGCCGCTGCATGGACCTGGGCCATAGGAGAGTGGGATATAAATCGCGTCGCCAGGCGCCTGACACTGCCATTGAAGAATCCCGACTTGCCTTAGCGCTGCATTGCGCTATCCTCTTATTTGAAGTACCCAACGACTGGTCATTGGTAGTCAGGCACGAACCGGCATCTTCCGGTACCGCGTCGGCCACACGAGCGAGGAGCCATATGAGCGATCCGCGAGTGATTAAAAAATATCCGAATCGTCGCCTCTACGATACCGTTGAAAGCCGGTATATCACCTTGGCGGACGTAAGACGGTTGGTGGTCGAGAGAATCGACTTTGTTGTCGTGGACAAGAAAAATAACTCGGAGATCACGCGCAGTATTTTGCTGCAGGTGATTGCCGATCAGGAGCATCTCCCGGAGCCGATTCTCACGCAAGAATTCATGGTCAACGTGATTCGCTCGTACGGCAGCAGCGTGCAGAATCTCGTGAGTGGCCACTTGGAGCAGGCCTTGAAGAGCTTTCTGAGTCAGCATCAGCCGGTTCGAGAACGCGCGAAGCCGTTCGGCGGAACGGATACACCGCGCGCTCGCACCCAGGAAGAAGGTTATAAGGCGTTGTCCTCGGTACGAATTCGCGAGAACGAAAAGGATCGCGACGAGACTAGTCTCACCAAATGACGCAGCGATCCTTTTTGACCATCGGACTCGAATCAGGAATTTCGAACGCCGCTTGAAACGCTGAGCTGTTGGCGAGAGTGGCGTTCGTGCGATCCTCCGCGGGCGGGTGCGGGTCCGTGGTGACCAATTCTTGCGCCTGCTCCGGGCGAATGGCACCTGCCCAGGAATGCGCAAACGCCAGGAAAAATTGCTGATCCGGCGTAAAGGCCTGATTGCCGGGCGGCGGTTCGCCGGGCGGGAGCGCATGCAGCGCTCGCCATGCCAACATCAAGCCGCCGAGATCCGCGGCGGCTTCACCCGTCACCAAACCGCCTTGCACGTGCAAGCCTCCGCTCACGGTGAATTTTGAGTATTGATCGGCGATGCACCGCGTCGCTTCCCGGAATTTTCGTAGGTCCGCCGGCGCCCACCAGTCCCGGAGATTGCCATGACCGTCGAATTTCGCACCTTCATCGTCGAATCCGTGCGTCATTTCATGACCGACGGTGGCGCCGGTCGCTCCGTAATTGACGGCATCGGGCCAACTCACGTCGAAGTACGGCGGCTGCAGAATTCCCGCCGGCACGTTGAGGCTGTTCATCGACGGGTCGTAGTAGGCATTGACCGTCTGCGGCGTCATGTACCACTCGCTGCGATCGAGCGGCTTGCCGATCTTATCGAGCTGCCGCTTTTGTTCGAATTCATTGGCGCGCAAAACGTTCAATACGTACGGACCGCGGTCGATCTTGAGCCCCGAATAGTCGCGCCAGCGATCCGGATAGCCGACGCGCAATTCCATTAAATCCAGTTTCTCTTCCGCGGCCTGCCGCGACGCAGGCGTCATCCAAGCCAGCGTTTTAAGATCCGCGCGCAAGGCGTCGCGGATGCGCAGCACCAAGGCGGCGGCCGCCGCTTTCGCCGCCGGAGAGAATTTCTGCGCCACGTAGAGCTCGCCGACCGCGAAACCCAACGCCTCGTCTTCGGCGCGCAATACTCGTATCCACCGCGATTGAATTTCCCGGGCTCCCGTCAACGCCGCCGCCATCCGAAAATCCTCGTCCACGAACGGCTTCGAAAGATATGGCGCGTAACTGTCGATAAGTTGCCAGCGTAAATAGGTCTTCCAATCGGCAAGCGAGGTGCGCGTCAATTCCCGGTCGACGGCCTGGAAGAATTGAGGCATGCCGACATTCAGCGAGACGATCTCCGGATGCCCCATGCGCGAGAACATCGCATGCCACCGAATGTGCGGTGCCAGCGCGCCCGCACCTTCGAGAGTCACCGGATGGTAAATCGCGCTGGGATTGCGCTGGTCGACTTCCGACATCGATGCCGCCGCCAATCGCGCCTCCAACGCCATGACGGCTTGGGACTCGCGCGCAGCAATGGCCGGCGAATCACCCAACAGGGTGAACATCCGGCTCACGTGCTGAACGTAGGCCTCCCGCGCGGCCTTGAACGTCGGCTCACTTCGCAGATAGTAATCACGGTTCGGCAACCCAAGGCCGCTTTGGCTCGCGAACGCGATGACCTGCGTACTGTCCTTGAAATCCTGCATCTGACCGATTTGCAGCGGCGCATCGACGCCTATCGATTGCAGATGTGCGATCTCGTCCGACAATTCGATAGGCGTGCTGATGAGCGCTATTCGGGCGAGTTCCGGTTGCAGCGGTGTGATGCCATTGGCCTCGATGGCACGTTCGTCCATACCGCTCAGATAAAAGTCGGCTACTTTGCGCTGCGGACTGCCCTCCGGCCACTCATTCTTCCCGAGCGATTCGACGAGAATACGGATGAAGCTCTGGTTTTCCCGCTCGAGAATCGTGTCCACGCCCCAGTAGGACCGCTCCGGCGGTATGGGGTTGGCTTTGAGCCAGCTGCCATTCGCAAACCGAAAGAAATCCGCGCGCGGCGCAATCGAACGATCGATCCAACTCAGATATTGGCCATCGGCGCTCGCGAGGCCGTCCTCGCTCGCCGTCACGGTGGACTCGGCCCGAATGGGTCCCGCCGCGCCGCCAAACGTGAGGGCGGCTGCCATCACGAGAAACGGCGCCGGATTAAACGGCGCTATACGAAGAAAAATCTCTTAATCGCCTCTCGTTATGCCGCGTCGACATTGCGCATCGACAGGCGGACACGGCCTTGCCGATCTACTTCGAGTACTTTGACGCGCACCACGTCGCCTTCCTTGAGCTTGTCGCCCACGCGCTCCACGCGCTCCTCGGATATCTGCGAGATGTGCACCAAACCGTCTCGGCCCGGAAGAATCGTCACGAACGCACCGAAGTCCATCAAACGGGCGACTCTGCCTTCATAGATGCGGCCGACTTCGACGTCTGCCGTGATCAACTCGATACGGCGCTGCGCTTCGCGACCCGCCGCTCCTTGCACCGAGGCAATCTTGACGGTGCCGTCGTTCTCGATATCGATCGAGGTGCCGGTCTCTTCGGTAATCTGACGAATGACGGCGCCGCCCTTGCCGATCACGTCGCGAATCTTCTCCGGATCGATCTTCAACGTGATGATCGTCGGAGCCCACTCGGACATGTTCTCGCGAGGCAGGCTGAGCACCTTGTTCATCTCGCCCAAGATGTGCAACCGCCCGGCGCGCGCCTGATCCAGCGCGACTTTCATGATCTCGCGCGTAATGCTCGTGATCTTGATGTCCATCTGAAGTGCGGTAATGCCGTCTTTGGTGCCGGCCACCTTGAAGTCCATATCGCCCAGGTGATCTTCGTCGCCCAAAATGTCCGTGAGTACCTGGAAGCGCGAGCCCTCCTTCACCAGGCCCATGGCCACTCCGGCCACCGGCGCCTTGATCGGCACTCCTGCATCCATCAACGCCAAGCTCGTTCCGCACACCGAGGCCATGGAACTCGAGCCGTTGGACTCGAGGATTTCCGACACCACGCGGATGACGTACGGAAACTTCTCCAGATCCGGCATCACCGCTTTGACGCCGCGCTTGGCCAAATTACCGTGGCCGATCTCGCGCCGCTTGGGCGAACCCATCATGCCGGTTTCGCCGACGCTGAACGGGGGAAAGTTGTAATGCAGCATGAACGGCTCTTTGCGTTCTCCGGTCAAGCCGTCGATGATTTGCGCATCGCGCCCGGTGCCGAGGGTCGTCACGACCAATGCCTGCGTCTCGCCGCGGGTGAACAAGGCAGACCCGTGGGTTCGCGCCAACAGCCCGGTACGTATATTGATCGCACGCACGGTCTTCGTGTCACGGCCGTCGATGCGCGGATGTCCTTCCAGAATCCGTTCGCGCACCAGGCGATATTCCAGATTGAAGAACTCGTTGCTCACCTGATCCGCGGTAAACTTCGGCGCGTCGCCGGTCGCGAGTGCTTCCATCACCGTGTTCTTGATTTCACCGATCTTGGCGTAACGCCGTTGCTTTTCGGTCAGCGCATAGGCCGCGACGAGATTCTTTTCGGCGAGCGCGCCCACCGCAGACTTCAATTCGACATTCGGTTCCGGTGCGACCCAGCTCCACTTGGGCTTGCCCGCTTCCGCGGTAAGTTCCTTGATCGCTTTGATCGCGGTCTGCATCTGTTCGTGACCGAACATGACCGCGCCGAGCATGACTTCCTCATCCAAGCCGTTCGCCTCGGATTCCACCATCAGCACACCTTCTTCGGTGCCGGCAACCACGAGGTCGAGCTTCGATCCGCTGAGCTGCGTCGAAGTCGGATTCAGAATGTACTTTCCGTCCTGGTAGCCCACACGAGCCGCACCGATCGGACCCATGAACGGCATACCGGAAATCGCGAGCGCCGCAGAGGCGCCGAGCAGCGATGCAATGTCAGGATCCACTTCCGAATTGACCGACAGCACGGAAGCCACCACTTGAACGTCGTTGGTGAAGCCTTCCGGGAACAGCGGCCGAATGGGCCGGTCGATCAAGCGCGAGGTGAGCGTTTCTTTCTCGGTGGGCCGGCCTTCCCGCTTGAAGAAACCGCCGGGAATGCGTCCCGCAGCGTAGGTCTTCTCCTGATAGTTGACCGTCAGCGGAAAGAAATCGCGGCCCGGGGTCGGCTTCTTGAGGCCCACCGCAGTGACCAACACCACGGTGTCGCTCATGGTGACGAGCACCGCACCGTCCGCCTGACGTGCGAGTTCGCCCGTCTCGATCGTTACGGTGTGGTCCCCATACTGAAAACTTTTCTTAGGATGGCTCACGTAGGCCCCTCATGTCGGAAATAATTTTGATGCGCAAGCCCTTAAGGGCCGGCGGCGGCGCCTGTTAGCGGCGTAACCCTAGACGTTCGACCAACTGCGTGTACTTGTCCGGCGTCTTGCTCTTCAAATAGTCGAGCAGCTTACGCCGCTGATTGACCATCTTGAGCAATCCACGTCGCGACGCATGATCGGCTTTGTGCGTGGTGAAGTGCTGGCTCAAGCCGTTGATACGCTCGGACAACAAGGCAATTTGAACTTCGGGGGAACCGGTGTCTTGCGCGCTGCGCTGGAAATTACCGACGACGCCCGTCTTTTCTTCGCGAGTAAGTGGCATAGAAATCAAACCTCAATCAATAACTTAGACCTTTTAAGAAGGCGCGCATTGTACGCGTCGCGGCAGTTGCCCTCAAGCTCGATTCTAGCCGGAGGAAATTAGCCGCAGCGGCACCAACCGGCCCGCCGGTTCAACCGCCCCCAAACCCAGGAAACCCAGCCCTGCCGCGTAGATCCGCACATTTCCAGGGGCATTTCCCGGAAGTTCGGCCGGGATCGATACCGTCCGGCCCTGCCGAAGCAGGCTGGCCCCGTCCGCCGGCAAATCCAGCCGCCGCCAGTCGGTCAGCGCCGCGTCGACCGGCAGTAAAGCCGATGCCCGCTGCGCGGGCGTCATGGACTCCAATGTCTCGAAGGTCCACAGCGGTTCGCCCGCGAACGGCGCCACGCCCAGTCGGCGCAATACGACCACATGCGCAAGGGTTTCGAGGCGAGAGGCCAAATCCTCCGCCAACACACGAATATAGGCGCCTTTCGTACAACGCACATCGAATGAAAGATCGGGCGCCTGCCACTCGATCAGATGCATCTCGTGAATCACGATCGCGCGTGCTGCGCGCTCCCGCCACTGCCCCGCGCGCGCGTATTCGTACAAGGGTTTGCCGTCCTGCTTGAGAGCCGAATGCATCGGCGGCACTTGCGCATATTCGCGGGGAAACTCCGCAAGCGCGCGTCGCATGTCCCCTGCCGAAAACTGCGGCAGCTCGCGCCGCTCGATCACCGGCGATTCGCGATCGGCGCTCGGCGTGCGCTCTCCCAAGCGCACCGTGACGCGGTAGGTCTTGTCGGCATCGAGCAATTGCGCGCCGAACTTGGTCGCTTCGCCAAAACAAATTGGGAGCATCCCGGACGCCAGCGGATCGAGCGATCCGGTGTGGCCCGCTTTGCGGGCGTTGAACAACCGTTTGATGCGCGCCACCGCGCCCGCCGAACTTAAGCCCAGGGGCTTGTCGAGCAACACGATGCCGTGAATGTCGTCAGGCATCGTCACCCCTCGTCGATGATATGGTCCGACTCGTCCGGTTCCGCGCTTGCATCTGCGCCGCCGGCGGGCTTGCTGACGGAGTCGATGAGCTGCGTCAGGCGCACGCCGTGTTCAATCGAGGTATCGAGTGCGAAGCTCAAGGTCGGCGTGTACCGAATCATCAGGGATTTTGACAACGCGTTGCGCAAGAATCCGGCCGCGCTCGTAAGCCCTGCCTGCACTTTGGGATCCGGCCCCTGCTTGCCGAACACCAAGTAGTGCACCCGGGCGGTGCGCAAATCGCCGGTGACGTCGACTGCGGTAATCGTCACATTGCCGATGCGTTCATCCTTCACGTCGCGCCGCAGGAGGTCGGTCAGTTCCCGTTGGATCTGTTCCCCCAGGCGGCGGGCGCGCGGATTGTCTTTCGCCATCGGCGTCTATCTTAAGTGGCGCCCCGCTACAGCGTGCGCGCCACCTCAACCCGCGAATAGCACTCGATTTGATCGCCCTCGTGGACGTCGTTGTAGTTCTTCACGCCGATACCGCACTCGGTTCCGGCGCGTACTTCATTCACGTCGTCCTTGAAGCGCTTCAACGACTCCAACGCACCCTCGAAGATGACCACGTTGTTGCGTAGCACGCGAATGGGGAAATTGCGGCGTACGTAGCCGTCCACCACCATGCAGCCGGCAACCGTTCCGAACTTGCTCGAGCGGAAGACGCTGCGGACTTCAGCGAGGCCGACGATCTGTTCCTTGACCTCGGGAGCCAACATGCCGGTGAGCACCGCGCGGATATCATCGATGGCTTCGTAGATGATGCTGTAGTAGCGAACGTCGACGCCATGATCCTTGATCGCCACGCGTGCTGCTGCGTCGCCGCGCACGTTGAACGCAATGATACGCGCCTTGGACGCGGCGGCCAAAGTGACGTCCGACTCGGTGAGGCCGCCGACGCCGGAAGCCACCACATTGACGGCGACTTCGCCGGTCGACAATCCGTTCAGCGAATCGCGCAAGGCCTCGACGCTGCCCTGCACGTCCGCCTTGACCAGGAGTTGAACCAGATTGGGCTTGTTCTCGCCCATACTGGAGAACACGTCCTGCATGTTCGCGCTCTTCTGCGCGAGCTTCACGTCGCGCGATTTGGACTGACGATGCATCGCTACTTCGCGCGCCTTGCGCTCGCTTTCGACCACCAACAATTCGTCGCCCGCATTCGGCGCTCCCGACAGGCCCAACACCACCACCGGGATCGAGGGCCCCGCAGCATCGACCGGCGTTCCCGCCTCGTCGAACAGCGCCCGCACTCGGCCGAACTCCTGACCGATCAACAATGC
Source organism: uncultured Gammaproteobacteria bacterium (assembly GCA_963755965.1). Lineage (GTDB taxonomy): Bacteria > Pseudomonadota > Gammaproteobacteria > Steroidobacterales > Steroidobacteraceae > Bog-1198. Next base: position 209,636 of record CAVWLU010000017.1, on the reverse strand, counting down.
GTCGCCGAGCTTCAGCGTGCCTCGCAACACCAACACGGTCGCTACCGCGCCGCGGCCTTTCTCGAGACTGGACTCGATCACATAGCCCGCCGCAAGTCCCGCTGTCGGTGCCTTCAACTCCAGCACTTCGGCCTGAAGCAGAATGCTGTCGAGCAACTGATCGACGCCCTGGCCGGTACGCGCCGACACCGGCACGAAAATATTCTCTCCGCCCCACTCCTCGGGTATGACGCCGTACTTGGTGAGCTCCTGCTTGACGCGCTCCGGGTCCGCTTCCGGCTTATCCATCTTGTTCAGCGCCACGACGATCGGCACCTTGGCCGCCTGTGCATGCTGTATCGCTTCGATGGTCTGGGGCATGACGCCGTCGTCGGCGCCGACCACCAAGATCACGATGTCGGTCACTTGCGCGCCGCGCGCGCGCATGGAAGTAAATGCGGCATGGCCCGGGGTATCGAGAAAGGTGACCATACCTTTCGCGGTTTCCACGTGGTACGCGCCGATATGTTGCGTGATGCCGCCCGCCTCGCCCGCCGCCACTTTGGTACGGCGGATGTAGTCGAGCAATGAAGTCTTGCCGTGATCTACGTGGCCCATCACGGTAACGACCGGCGGCCGCGGCAATACTTCGAGCGATGAGTCCGTCTCGCCTTGCAGATCGTCCTCGATGATGTTCTCTTTGCGCAAGACCGCGGTGTGGCCCATTTCCTCAACCACCAACACGGCCGTATCCTGCTCGATCATTTGATTGATCGTGGCCATTACGCCCATGTTCATCATGACTTTGATGACTTCGGTCGCCTTCACGGCCATTTTTTGCGCAAGCTCGCCGACCGTCATGGCCTCGCCGATCGCGACTTCGCGCACCACACGCGCCGTCGGCATCTCGAAGCCATGCTTGGTATCCGCGTCACCGCTGACCGAGCGGCGCCGGCCGTCGCGCGATTTCTTCTTTTTGTGGCGCGAACTGACGTCGCCGACGATGTGCAGCTCCTGACGCCCATAGCGGGTCGCCTTGTCATCCACGACTTCGCGCGTCGCCTTGCCGGGTTTCGTCGCAACGGCGGCTTTGCGTTCGCGCTCGGCTTGCTCGCGCGCCAACTGCTCGGCTTGACGCCGCGCGTCTTCCTCGGCGCTTCGCTTGCGATTCTCTTCGTCGCTGCGGCGCCGGTTCTCTTCCTCGAGCCGTTCGCGGTCGAGCCGCTCTTTTTCCAGCCGCTCATGCTCGGCGCGCTCGAGTGCGGCCTTCGCCTGCTCCTCGGATTCCCGCTGCCGATCTATTTCCTCTTGCTGGTGCCGGGCCTGATCCTCGAGAACCTCGCGCTTCACGTAGGTGCGTTTGCTGCGCACCTCGACGTTGACGGTGCGGGCACGTCCCTGGGGGCTCGCCAGCTTCAGTTCCGACTGCGACTTGCGGCGCAAGGTGATCTTCCGGGGCGCCGCATCGGCCTGTGAATCCTCCCGCCCGTGGCTGCGGCGTAGATGGGTCAGCAGCTCATGCTTCGCATCCTCGCTGATCATGGCCTCGGCATTGTCGACTTTGATCCCCGCTTGATCGAGTTGTTGCAGCAGCCGATCGACCGGTACTTTGAGCACCTCGGCGAATTGCGCGACGGTTACATCTGCCATAGTGCTGCTCCTAGACCTTAGCTTCTTCCGCGAACCAGTGTTTGCGCGCGTCCATGATCAATTCGGCGGCTCTCTTCTCATCGACGTCGCCCATTTCGACCAGTTCATCGACGGCCAGATCGGCCAGATCCTCGCGCGTGCGGATCCCCTTTCTCGCCAGCGTCTTGCTCAGCGATTCGCCCGCCACTTCCACCAAATCCGCCGCCGGTTCCACGCCGTCCATCGACTCCTCACTGGCGATGGCCTGCGTCAGCAACACATCGCGCGCCCGGGTGCGCAGCTCCTTGACGATTTCTTCGTCGAACTCCTCGATGCCGTTCAGTTCGCTCGCCGGCACATAGGCGATCTCCTCGATGGTCGAGAATCCTTCCTGCACCAAAATACTCGCGACGTCTGCGTCGACATCGAGTTGCTTCATGAAGGTTTCTCGCAGTGCGAGCGATTCGGTCTCGCTCTTCGCTTCCGCCTGCGACTCGCTCATCACGTTCAATTCCCAGCCGGTAAGCTCGCTGGCGAGGCGGATGTTTTGGCCGCCCCGGCCGATCGCCTGAGAGAGCTTGTCCTCGGAAACGGCGATGTCCATCGAGTGGGAATCCTCGTCGACCACGATCGAGGTGACTTCGGCCGGCGCCATGGCATTGATCACGAACTGCGCGTTGTTGTCATCGAACGGAATGATGTCCACGCGCTCGCCGGCGATTTCATTCGAGACCGCCTGCACGCGCGAACCGCGCATGCCGACGCAAGCACCCACCGGATCGACGCGCGGATCATTGCTGCGCACGGCGATCTTGGCGCGCACGCCCGGATCGCGCGCGGCCGCCAGAATATTGATCAAGCCCTGGCCGACCTCGGGCACTTCGAGCTTGAACAGCTCGATCAGGAATTCAGGCGCGGTGCGCGACAGAAACAGTTGCGGACCGCGAGGTTCGCTGCGCACCTCTTTGAGGTAGGCTTTGATGCGATCTTGGGAACGCACGGGTTCGCGCGGAATCATTTCCTCGCGCGCGACGAAGCCTTCGGCATTCGCTCCGAGGTCCACGTACACGCCGTTGCGATCGACTCGCTTGACGATGCCGCTGACCAGCGTGCCCGCGCGATCCTTGTAGGCATCGACCACCTGCGCCCGCTCGGCCTCGCGCACTTTCTGCACGATCACCTGCTTGGCGGTTTGCGCGAGAATCCGGCCGAAGGGGACCGAGTCCATCGGCTCCTCGACGAAGCCGCCCGGTTCTACGTCCTTGTCGATCTCACGAGCGTCGTCCATGCGCAACTCGCGTTCGGGAACTTCGAGCTCGGTGGATTCGTCGGCAAATACCTTCCAGCGGCGAAACGTGTCGTAGCCGCCGGTTTTGCGATTGATCGACACCCGTACGTCCAGCTCTTCGCCATACTTCTTGCGAGTCGCGGATGCCAGTGCGGCTTCCAGCGCATCGAATATGATTTCCTTGTCGACGCCCTTCTCGTTGGAAACCGCGTCGACCGCCATCAAAATTTCTTTGTTCATTGCCCTTAGGACTCCTGCTCACTCCGGCCGTAATCTCGCCTTCTGTACACGTTCGAGCGGCAATTCATGAGCCCGCCCATCGACTTCAACTACGATCGAGTCGCCTGCGATCGATTTCAATACTCCTACAAAGCGCCGCCGACCATCGATCGGCAGCTTGAGCTCTACAAATACTCTCGAGCCGATAAAACGCTCAAAATGCGCACGCTTGCGCAAGATCCGATCGAATCCCGGTGAAGAGACTTCCAGCGTGTAATGGCCCTTGATCGGATCTTCGATCTCGAGCACTTGACTCACCGCGTGACTCACTGCCGCGCAGTCATCCACCGTGATCTCGCCCGCGCCGCGATCAATATAAATCCGTAAAACTCCGCCGCGCCCCGCCTGCGCAAACTCGATATCGACCAATTCAAACCCGAGCGCCTCGATTGGCGGCTCTAACAGGCGCATCAAGGCGTCTCGCATCGTTTCAAACCCTTCGCAAACGACCCTTCGCTAAAGAAGCGCCGGTCCAAACAAAAAAGGGGACCATCGGCCCCCTTATCGTTCAATGAAAAAGCCCCTTCGAGGGGCTCAATCCATCACCTACGCGTTCATCCGAACGTTCCCTCGAGGACCGTCCGCCCGACTCTAAAGGTCATGTGCACCGGAAGCCGGGGGCCGCGATTATAGGCAAACCCGACTTAAGCGTAAACCCTGATTGCACGACCCTAGCTGAAAAAATGACTAGGGCCGCATCGCTGCGGCCCCAGTGCTCGCTCAATCCGAATGCCTGTTACCAGCGCTTCGGACCGCGCGATCCACCACCGCCACCACCACCACCGCCGCCGCCGGTGCGCTCCTGAGCCTCATTCACCTTCAGCGCTCGCCCGTCGACATCGTGGCCGTTCAAGGCCTGCATGGCGCGCGCAGCATCTGCGCTTGCCATTTCAACGAAGCCGAAACCGCGGGGCCGACCGGTGTCGCGATCATTGATCAGCGCCACCGACTGTACGGCGCCATGCTTTTCGAACAGCGCGCGCACCGCGGACTCGTCCATTGAGAACGGGAGATTGCCAACATACATTTTCGTCATGTGAAGAATACCTACTACAAAAGAAGCTATCGGCCGGTCACGCGTGCCCCATAGATTTGAGCGGAATGCCAGCCACCTGGATCGAAGAAACCTGCTTTGTGGGTTGTGGCCAAGGTGACGCCGGAGCGGCGCGGTGACCAGAAACGGACCAAGTAGAAATTCACGAACCGCCGCGGATACTACAGCAAATTGAGGGTAAGTACGAATATTACAGCAGCTTTCGCCGCCGGCCACCCGCCGCCACCGGACCTTTGGCACGGACTTGCATTGCACTGCACCAAAATTCGCGGTTTTTGCGTGGGGTCCGTCATCGAGCGCCGCTCGAACTGAAGCCTGGTAACGGCCACCCAACGCGGCTATTCTCTGCGGCCAAAATCGTGGTGGATCGCCTCTTTGCGCCAGAACACTCAGTTGAAACGCCATTCAAGCCGGCCGTGGCGATGCGGTTAGAGTACTTGCAGCCGAAGTATTGGCCCACTTGGATTGGCCTCGCAGTGCTGCGCAGCATCAGCCTGCTGCCTTTCGCGGCACAGCGGCGGGCGGGCGAGGCGTTGGGCATCCTGATCCGGCATCTGCCGCTTTCCTACGTTCGCATTGCGCGGCGCAACATCGAGCTGTGCATCCCGAACCTATCGGCCGGCCAGCGCGAAGACCTTCTCGATCTGCATTGCCGCAGTCTAGGTTTAGCGCTCTGCGAAACGGCCACGACCTGGTGGAGCAGCGATGCGCGGGTACGAGAGCTCGGGGAGATCGTGGGGCTGGAGCATCTTCAGGGGGCGCTCAAGCTCGGCCGCGGCGCGATTCTGATTGGCGGCCATTTCACCACCCTCGAGATCACCACGCGGATTTTGGGCACGGTGATGCCGCTCAATGTGGTGTTTCGCCCGACCAAAAATGCGCTGCTGGCGCACACCATGTACTCGAGTTTTTGCCGGCACGGTAAACCGATTGCGCACGATGACATCCGCGCCATGGTTCGGGCGCTGAAGAGAAACGAGGCGGTGTGGTATGCACCGGATCAGAGCTATCGCAACAAGGGCGCTGCGATGGTGAAATTCTTCGGCATTCCCGCCGCCACGAACACCGCCACCTCGCGTCTGGCGCGCATCTCGGGCGCTCCGGTGCTGACCTACTTTCCCGAACGGCTCCCGACAGGGAAGTATCGGATCAACATCGGCGCACCTTTCGAAGATTTCCCCGGCCCCGATGTGGTTCAAGACGCACAGCGCTTCCATGCGTTGCTCGAGCAACAGATTCTCAAATATCCCGAACAGTATCTGTGGGTGCACCGGCGCTTCAAGGGCTTGAGCGCGGATTACCCCGACTACTATGGGCGCGATTCGCGGCGGCGCGGCCCCGCACCGGCCCAGCTCAACAATTGAAGGCCAGCCATGAGTGCCTTGTCTGAACCATTGACGGGCCTCGTCGCGCACGAGCGCTATTTCTGGCACGACACCGGCAGTGGCGCCGGATTCTCGAACAGCAATCTGTACATGCAGCCCGATCGCCACCCGGAGGCGCCCGATACCAAAAGACGGCTCCTCGGTCTTCTGGAAGTGAGCGGCCTTGCCGATCGATTGGTGCGCGTCGCCCCGCGCGCGGCCGAACGCAGCGAGCTCGAGTACTTTCACACCGGCGCGTACATCGATGCGGTTCGCGAATTGTCTCGAGCGAATGGCGGTGCCTTGGGCGACAGCGTCAACATCGGCGCGGGCAGCTATGAGATCGCCTTGCTCGCAGCCGGCGGATGCATCGAAGCCACTGATGCGGTGCTCGCCGGTCGCGTCAAGAATGCCTACGCCCTCGTGAGACCTCCCGGCCACCATGCCGAAGCCGCCCGAGGCCGCGGCTACTGTGTGTTCGGCAATGCCGTACTGTTGGTGCGCCACGCCCAGCGAGTGCATGGACTCGAGCGCATCGCCGTGGTCGACTGGGACGTGCATCATGGCAATGGCACGGAGAGCGCCTTCATCGAAGACCCCTCGGTGCTCACGATATCGATACATCAAGATCGCTGCTATCCCATCGACTCGGGAGCCATGAACGTCACCGGACTCGGATCCGCCGCGGGCACCAATTTGAACATCCCGCTGCCGGCGGGGTCCGGCCACGGCGCCTATCTTGCGGCCTTCGATCGCGTGGTGTTGCCGGCGCTGCAGCGCTTCCGTCCCGAACTTATCGTCGTGGCATCGGGCCTCGATGCCAGCGCCTTGGATCCTCTGGGCCGCATGCTGTGCACCAGCGATACCTACCGGGCGATGGCGGTTCGCATCTTAAGCGCCGCACAGGACTTGTGTGCTGGACGGCTGGTGGCCACCCATGAGGGCGGCTACTCGAATGCATACGTGCCATTCTGCGGTTTGGCCCTTCTAGAGGAATTCGCCGGCATCAGAACCGACGTGGTCGACCCGTATCTCGATGAGTTGATGCAGATGGCCGGGCAGGAGATGCTGCCCCATCAAGAGGCCGTGATCGATGCGGCGGCGGCACTGGTTGGGGCGGTCCCAGCCGGGTGAGGCACGGGGGGCTGCGGCGCTGTCCCCTCGAGGGGCAGCCTATCCCCCGGACGGTTTGTGCAGCGATGCGATTCGCAGCAGTAATGCCTGCGGATCCAAGGGTTTGGCCATGTGATCCTGGAACCCGGCCGCCAGCGCAGCGGAGCGATCCTCCATGCGTGCGAACGCCGTCAACGCGATGGCTGGGAGTACCTCGGCGCCATAGCCGAGGCTCCGCAAGCGATGCAGCAGCTGATAGCCGTCCTGGTGCGCCATTCCGATGTCGCTGATCAACATATTCGCCTTTGACGAGGCGATGCACGCCAGCGCCGCCCCGGCGCTCGAGGCTTCCACGACCGTCGCGCCGACATCCGTCAAGATGCGCCGGGTCAATTCCCGAGCATCGTCATCGTCCTCCACGACGAGCGCAATCACTTCGGAAAAATCCATCGCGCGAAGCATTTGGCTATCGCTCATATCCGGAGTCATTTCGCTGCCGCTCAACGGCAGCGTCAACGTGAACGTGGCGCCGAGGCCGGGTCCCGCGCTGAACACCTGAATGGTTCCATTGTGCAACTCCGTCAGCTGCTTGACGATCGACATTCCGAGGCCTATTCCACCGTGGCTTCTCGTCGTGGTCGCATCTTGCTGGCTGAAGCGCTCGAAAATCCGCGGTAGGAACTTCGGCTCGATGCCTTTGCCGTGATCGGTAACGATGAGGATGAAGGAATCGCCGCTGCGTCCCGCCGACAATTCAACATCGCCGCCCGGCGCCGAGAACTTGATGGCGTTACTGAGTAAATTCCAAACGATTTGTTCCAGGCGGGCCGCATCCCCTTCGATCCAAATGGATTCTTCGCCGAGCGATGCGTGTATCTTGATTCCGGCCACCTGTGCCGAAGGGTTCACCCCATCGAGCGCCGCTCGAACGACCGGGTACGGATCGATCGTCTCGCACGCCAGGCGCACCTTGCCGAATGTGATGCCCGCATAATCCATGAGATCCGAAATCATCTGCGCTTGGAGCCTGGAGTTGCGCTCGATTGCCTGCAATCCATGAATCACGTTTTCGGGTAGATCCGTCTTGCGGCTCAATATGCTCGCCCACCCCAGAATGGCATTTAGGGGGTTGCGCAGTTCGTGCGAAAGCGTCGCCAAAAATTCGTCTTTGAGCCGGTTGCTGCGCTCCGCAGCTGCTCGGGCGGCCCGCTCGCTCTCGAGGAGATTATCCCGCTCCCGTTGCGCCTCGCGCTGTAAGGTGACGTCGACTGCGACCGTGATTCGATCGCCCGAAGCGGTATTCATGATGGAGTGGCATTCCATTTCCGCCGTGCCGCCGCTCTTCGTCTCGAGCGTCACGAACTGAATCGAGGTGTCGAGGGCACCCTCGCTGGTAGAAGCGCTCGCCGGGCGACCAATCAGTTCGTCGGCGCAGTAACCGGTGAGGGTGCAAAAAGCAGGGTTGACTGATTTATAGCGGAGCGCTTCATCGAGGATAGCGATGGCAACCGGAAAAGAAGGATCCGTACCGCTGCCGAGCATTGTCATCCCTTTGGAGTCCAACCCAATCCAGTGTACGCCCCTTGCGTGCGGGCTTCACACCTGCTGCGCGGTGGGTCGTGCACAGCAGGTTCAACACCTCGAAAAAGGTGCTGTTGTCGCGACTCGACGCCCCTCGGGCGCCCGCGCAATTTATAAAGGCGAGCGAAGCGTGCATGGGGGCAAGCTTGAGGCTGCGGCGAGGCGAACATAAGGCGGCCAAACCTCGAGGTTCCGCGGGAAATATCCTACCTGCCGGTGCCGCGGCCTCACAAAGGCACGTGCAGTTCCTCTCGATGCTTGGCTTTGAGAACCGCCCCGTATAGGAGGCCGGCAATGAGCCACGAGGTCCCCACCTTGACGGCGAGTGCGCTCATCCCCGAGAACACGGCAAGCACCACGATGATTCCGCAGATCGGCACCGCCCAATGTGCGGCCCAGTTACGCGAGCGCAGTTTCATGGCGAAGCGTGCCAGCACGGAAACATGCAGGAACAAAAACCCGCTCAGCGCCCCGAAGTTCACGATCGAGGCGAGATCGTCCAACCGGTTTTTCATGAACAGCGCCACGCCCAACGAGATCGCCGCAGTGACCAGCATCCCCACGTAGGGAGTGTTATAGCGCGGATGGAGGCGCGCCAAGACGCGCGGCAGCTGACGGTCACGGCCCATGGCGAAGACGACGCGCGCCACACCCACCTGCATGGGGAGCGCGTTCGATAGACCGACGACTCCGGCAAAGGTCCATGCCAATGCCAGCGCCGTCCAGGGACCGGTCGCCCAGGCCGCGAGTTCGTATTGCGCCGCAGCCGGATCCTTGATGGTGAGGCCGGGCAAAAGATTGCCGAGGACCCAGGTGAGGACGACGAAAAACACAGCCGATAGCACCAAGACCGCAATGATCGCCCGGCCGACCACCCGTCGATCGCCGCCCTCGACTTCTTCGGAGAGGGTCGAAACGGCATCGAACCCCAAAAACGACATGATGCAAATCGACGTTGCGCCGAAAATTCGTCCGGCGTGGAAAGTCGACGCATCGAACACAGGTTTCAGGGTCAGTGCACCATTGCCCTTGCCGGCATGGAGAGCGATCACTCCCAGCACCATGAACCAAAGTAAAACAATGACCTGAATACCCACCGCCGCGAAATTGACGCGCGAGGTCACCGTGATGCCGAACCAATTTATGCCGGTCGTGGCGGCCACCAGCAGTAAGATCCAGACACCCCGGTCAATTCCCGGCAGCAGCGTCTCGAGCGCCACGGCCATCAGCACGTAGACAAAGGCCGGAATCAACAGATAATCGAGAAGGATCATCCAGCCCGCGATGAATCCCGGGAAAGCACCCAGACAATGTCGTGCAAAGCCATACACCGAACCCGCCGTCGGGAGCATTTCGGTCATGGTGGCGTAACTCCTCGCGGTGAAGTACATGCACACCCCACCCAAGATATAAGCGAGCACGATCAGGCCATTGGATTCGGTCCAGACGAAGCCGAGCGTGCTCAACGGTGCGAACGGAGCGATATAGGCTAAACCATAGAGAACGAGGTCCCAATATCCCAGCGAGCGCTTGAGACCCACCGCTTCGCCGGCTAACGCATTCATCGCGCGGCCCGGTCGACCATGACTTCCACACTATGGACGGCGGTGCTCTCACCCATATCGCTCTTCCTTCCGGCATTCAATATATTGACGTTTGCTTGGGTTGGATCGGTGGTGAGCCATCGACCCTTGTGTGCGAGAGCGACACCCTGCGGCACTTGATCCGACGTCGTCACCGTGAGTACCAATCGACCGCAGGCATTGTGAACCACCGCCCTATCGCCATCCTCCAATCGTCGCTCCGCGGCATCTTCCGGATGAAGGGCGATGCTCGCCGGCCCCAAGCGCGTGCGAATCTTGCCCACGTTGCCGAAACTGGTGTTGAGCAGCCACGCATGCGCCGGCGACAGCAAACGCAAGTTGCCGGCCGCCGGTCGCGGATCGCTCCAACACTGCGGCAGCCGCGGCAAACCATCCGCTGCGGCGCGCGCGCTGGCGACCTCGATGCGCCCGCTCGGCGTATCGAATACTCGATCGGCGAATTGCACCACCGGCTCGGCCGGAACCCAAATCGAGCCCTTCGCCTTGAGCGATGCGAAGTCCTCGCCGAGCCCGCTCTGCGCCAGCAGCCTCGACATAATGTCGGTATCGCTCTCCTGAAGTTCCGGTTCCCCAAAATCCATGGCCTTACCTAATCGGCGAAAAATCTCCAGATTCGGCAACGCCTCACCCAGGGGCTGCATCACTTTGACCTGGGCGGACAGGGTCAAATGAAAATACGAAGCGATGAGATCATCGAATTCCAAGAAGCTCGCCGCGGGCAGAACGTAGTCGGCGAGCGCGGTGGTGTCCGTCGGGAAGAGATCGAGCGCCACCGTCAACAGATCTTCACGCTGGAGCGCGCCGCGCAACCTCGACTGTTGCGGACAGGAGGCCAGCGGATTCATGTTCCACACGATCAGCGCCTGCGATCGCGTAGGATCCTCGAGCACATCGGCTAAGTCCATATGGCTGACCGCTGGTGCGGCGGCTGCCGCCAAGTCTGCTCCGATCAAGTACGCCTCATCCATGCCGCGTTGGCGCAAATTGCCGTTCAAGTACAGAAACCCCGCGCCCGGTTTGCATAGATTGCCGGTGAGCGCGGGCAATAGCGCGCACGCCCGCATGACGTTGCCGCCGGTCGCCTGTCGCTGCAGTCCCTGACCGAGCCACAGCAGCGAAGGTCCCGCCGCATACAGGTGTGCGACCTCTTCAGCGAGCGCAGCGGGCACGCCGGTGAGCGCACTTAGCTTCTTCAGATTGCATGCCGCTATCGTGGGCTGCAGCTCTTCCCAACCTAACACGTGAGCCGCGATGAAATCCTCATCGAGCAGCCCGTCGCGGTGAATCACGTGAAGCAGTGCAAACGCCAAGGCCGCGTCGCTGCCGGGAAATGGCTGTAAATGAATGTCTGCCTGCGCGGCGGTCGGCGTCCGAATGGGGTCTACGACTATGACCTTGCCCGATGCTTCTGGGAGCCAATGGTCATGAGCATGCGGCGCCGATGCATGCGGATTTGCCCCCCACACGATGATGCAAGCCGCATCTTGCGCTGCGCGCGGATCGAAACCGTCGACCGATGTACCGTACATATAGCGCAGCGCCACGTGGCCGGCCATATTGCAAATTGTGTCGGGCGTCACTTCGGTCGCCCCCAATCGATTGAAGAAACGCATCGGCGCCATGCAGGCCAGAAGCGAAATGGTCCCGGTGTAATGGGCATTCAAAATCGCTTTCGCACCGTGCGATTTGACGATCTCCTTCAATCGCGCGGCAATCTCGGCGATCGCCGACTCCCAGGAAACGGGCTCGAAGCTTCCCCGACCCTTGGGCCCCACGCGACGCATCGGGTGAAGCAAGCGGCGAGCCGGGTCGCGCCACTCGCGGTTATACCCAGTCGAACATTTGCCGCACAGGGTTCCACGGCTCACGGAATGCGCCGGATTGCCGCGAACTGCCGTAACCACCCCGTCGCGTTTGATGACCGTCATCCCGCACGAGTCGTAGCAATCTCGCGGACAGGTCGTGAGTACGACTTCGTCGCGAGCGCGCACTCTCACGGCGCTCCCGACTCCTCTGCCTTTCTCAACAAGTCGGTGCGCATCTGCGAGGCTTCGAGGCGCAGCGGCCGGGTCCGCAATTGCCCAATCTCAGCAGCGGTAAATGGCTGAAAGGCCGAAGGCAAGTGCTCCTTGTCGAACCGCCATAGCATCCAGTTCATGAGTTCAGCCAAATCGGCATTCGACAGACCCGAGGTAGCAACGCCGGGCACTCGGCCAAGATATTCGCGTCCGCCGGGAACCCACAGGAACTTAGCGACCGTGCCCGCAAGGCTCGGGGAGGTGGTGTCCGAGCCCGTGCCATCTGGGCGGTGACATCCCTGACAATTCAAGGTCCAGTTCTGCCAGGCACGTTGGGCATTCTCGACGCCGGTTGGGGTATCTGCATCCGGCGCAGCGGCGCCTGGCCCATCGGCACCTGGCGCGGCGGCGCTGCCCATCGACAGCGCCACCACCACCCACAACATCATGCTCCGCAGCGCCGGCCTACTTTTTCTGGTCAATCGCCACGCCCAAGATCAGGGCGACCGTGCAGGTGTAGGACTGGCTCTTGGTACCGAAACACCACGTGACCTCGTTGTTGGTTTGGGGCCGGACCACCGGTCGATCGCCCTGGTTGTTCTGACAGGCGCAACGCCCCCAGGCAACTCCCCCGCAGCAGTCGTTATAGGAAATGATGTAATTGCGTTGATCCGCCGGATTGCGGCAAGTGCCGATCCAAGTAATCGGCGACATCTCGGTGCCGGGCGGACAGGAATTGACGCTACCGCCATAACAGGAGCACAGCGATCCATCGATGGCGCAATAGCGCCAATAGTCGCACTTGGTGCGATCGCCCGGATCCTGTGGGTTTCCCGAGCTTTGCGGCGGCTCCAGACCGGAATTCGGATCCGCCGAGTTCGATGACTCGCCTTCCGCGCCCCGCGCAACCGGTAACAGAGGCAGCGCCGCCGCACTGGCGAGAAATCCCCCGAGTACGGTGAACACGCTGCGCCGGGAGGTCCGGCTCGCAAAGCCACGCAACAATTTTTCCGCCAAATGATCCAATTGAGCCACGCTATTCTCCCGAAGAGGCACGCCTCTGATCCCGTTGACCGAGGTATTGCTGAATGTTGCTGACGCCGCTTTCCTTCGCCACGAACAAGCTCTCCAAATGCTCGCGCGTATTGACGAGGCCGGTGACCGATAATTTACCGGCCTCATCGATCAAAACGGCGTAAGGCAGCTTCGCGACCGCGTAGCTGCGCCCCAAGTGTTCCGACACGACATAGGGAAATTTCGTCAAACCTTTCTCCCTGACGAAGCGCGCATGGCTCTCGAGATCGCCGTCGCTGGCCAATACGATGTCGAGCCAGGCGCGCTCGGCGCCGTGCGCCGAACGCAATGCCGGCAGCAATGCCTCGCAGACCGTGCAATCCGGCGAGAGAAACAATACCAGTTGGCTGCGGCCGCCGCGCACGCCGCCGATTTTTACCGGCGACCCGTCCAAGCCGTTCAAAGTCATTTCCGGCGCCAGGTCACCGAGTTTCAAAGGCTGTGGCAGCGACAGCGCTCCCGCCGGAGCGATGCGCTGATGCAGCACGCCGATCTGCCGTGCGAGAGCCATGCACACCACTCCTAGGACCAAGAGCCCCACCCAAAGGGCAATCTGCGAGGCAATCACGAAATTCATACCACCTCCCCGCGACGCAACGGCTGCAATGACATCACTTGATCGAGCGCGCCGTATAGTGCCAGCAGCGCGAACGCCGCCAACCCTTGCGTGGCGGATACGGGCTCGCCGCCGCCGCTCGTGGACGAGACGGCGAGCAGCACGGCAAAGAGCACCAGCAGTGAATTCCGGGCCACCTCGAATGTACCCAAGGCGTGCCGTGTCGGGCCGAAACTACAGCCGCAATCGACATCGCGGCGGCCCTGAACGATGGCGCGCAAAATGAGTGCGAGGTAAGCGCTGAAGATCGCGAGCGCCAGCAGCGCACCGTCCGGGCGATAGGCCGGCAGCAACAGCAATGCTCCGGCCAAAAGCTCGCCAAGCGCGACGCCAAGCACCGTCCACGGCGCCGTCGATTTCGGCACGCCCGCGAATTCGTGCACCACACGCTCGGCGCGCTCGCGGCGCATCACTTTGTGAATTGCCGATGCCACGAGCAGCAACGCCACGAATGCCGAGAGCTGCGAGATGAGCAGCCGCGCGACCCCAGACATTGCGGGCTCACCCATCAGCGCACCGGCTCTATGTCCATACGCGTATGGAATCCGGGCAAATCCATGCTGCGCACCAGACTGCCGGTTTGCGGATCGTATACGTCGAGTCGTTCTCCCGCCTGTACCAACAGGAGGGGTTCGGTTCCATGCGTGAGCGAAATCGACGAGCCGGGCCGCACGAGCCGCATGCGTTTGACACGTGTTTTGCTCGCAGCGTTATAGACCCATACCTCGGTGGAGGGATCCTTGTGGGATCCTTCGTGGGCGTCCGGCTGCATCAACACGTAAAGCAGCTTTTGTTCGTCGCCCGTGATCAGTTGCCAGCCGCTCGGCCGCCAATTGGCCGCTTTCTCGGCCGCCGTCACCAACGGCCAGTCCGGCAATATCTTGACATCGTCGCTCGTCATGTCGATCGGCTGTACACGGCCGTGCAGGCTGGGAAAGTAGCGAACCCCGCCCACGACAGCACTCGAGGTAAACAGCGGGTCCGTGTCGAGCGGATTGAAGGCCTTGGATTCGCTGCGGCCGGAGGCCGCGCCGTTGGCATCCAAATGTATCGTCAGCAACGTGCCGCTGGAGCACAGGGTCGAAAAGCCCCGGTTGCCCGAGGGGTAAATCAGCGAACAGCCGGGAATATCGATCTCGCCGAGCGGCTGACGCTTCACCAGGTCGACGATGGTCACCGAGGAGGCCGGGGTGAAATTGAAAACCAGCGCCATGCGTTGATCGTCGGTGAAGGCCAGCATTCCTTCCATCGCCGTAATCAGCGCCCGCTTGGTTCCCGGCAGCACGATTTCGTCCACCACGTTCATCGTCTGTCGATCGTAGATCGTGATGAAGTCGGTGCGCGTGCCGCGCACACCGCGCGACCAGACCGTATCGGCCACATAAATCTCGGGCCGCTTGTCCCCCACCAGCAGCGTCGCCGAATCGCGTGCCTGCAATTGCGCCTTGACCTCACGGGTGTCGTTGCCCACATCGCGCAGTTCGATCCGATCGCCGGCGTAATTGAGGAACGCCCAAGCCGTCGGATACTTCGCCGGCAGAGTCGCGACTTTTTTAGTGGCGTCGTTCGGCAACGGTGCCGGAAATTCGGCCGCCTGCGCCACGGTGACGGCGAACCATGCGCCCATGAGGATGTGCGTCGCAGATAAAATTCTAATCGTCATTTAGTTAGGCCTCTCTTCGCATTCGGATTGCGATCCTTGCTGACGTATACCGCCTTACCCATGAACCAAGTCTCGAGTACGTCGGTGTTGCGGATATCGTCCGCGTGACCTTCGTCGGCCAACTTCAGGATATCCTGATTGAGCACGATGAAGTCGCCGGATTTGCCAGGTTCCAGCGATCCCGCTTGCTTCTCCCGTCCCAGAAAGCGGGCACCGCTGATGGTATAGGCATCGATCACCTCACGAATGGTGATGGCCTGACTCGGATTGAGCGCATGACCGCCGGGCAAGCTGCGCGTGACGGCCCGGCTCATGTTGACGAATGGCCGCGGATCGGGCGTATCGACCGGAGCGTCCGATCCCGCGACCAAAATCGCACCCGCGTCCTTGCTGCTGCGAAACGGATAGGCATTCGATTCATAATAGCTGCCGGGTGGGTGCAATGCCGCGTAGCTATTGCCTTTGACCGGCTGAATGAACGGGATGACGGTGATATCGTATTCAGGGTCGGTGTCCGCCCAGGCATAGGTATAGGCGATATAGATGTGGCCGCGACCAATGCGCGCGACATCATCCGGGTTTCCCAGCTGCAAATGAGCGATGCCGTCGCGCGTCGTGACGATGCCGTCTGCGGCACGCGCTGCCTCTATGGCATCCACCGCGACCCGCACCGCAGCATCCCCGATGGCATGAATGTGCAGATTGAAGCCCGCAAGGTGAAATCGACGCGCAAATTCGAGAATGACTGCGGGGGCATGCTGCAGCTGGCCGCTCGAAATAACGCATTGGCCAGGATGGTATCCGTGCGCCTTTTGAAAGGCGGCGATAGTTTCTTGCACATCATACTTGGCTGGATTCGCTCGAACCTCGGTACAGGCGGCACCATTCAATTCGACATATCCCGTCACAGTGGCGCGGCCCGACTTGTCTCTGCCGAATATGGGCTGGAGAAACGGCTTTATGCTGGCGCTGTCCGGCAAGGTCGGCGGTACCGCGAAGGGATTGCCCTCGAGCACGCCGTCGGCAAAGAGTTTAACCGTGTCGGCTTGGACCAATGGACTGGCTGCGTACTTGGTGCGCACGGCTTTCGCCTTGGCCACCATGCCGTCGTAGTCAATCTTACCGCCCGGCAGCTTATATTCCTCAGGATCGTAGAATTGGGCGAGGTTCGTGCGGACCGTCAGTTGCCCTCGCGCGAGCAGCTTGTCGTACACCGGGAGTCCTTCGGGGGCAGCCATCGCGTCGAGCATCCCGGTGATACCGACGCTGTTGAGACGCTGCATGATGCGCTCGGGAGCCTTGGAAACTTCATCCAGATGCGCGTACACGATGGAATTTTTTTCCATGAGGTAACGGGCATCTTCGTTCACCGCTCCGTTCGGCTCTCCTCTCTCGTCGACGCCGATGAGCTTGCGGTATTCCGCCAGGTCTTTTGCCATCGTCTCTTTCGAGATCCCCACTTTCTCACCGGCCTTGTTCTTCGCCATCGCGAGAGCGAGGCTGTTGAACGCACCGTGATGACCGTCATTGCCGAAAAGCTCGATCGGATTCTGCGAGGACGCTTTGTCAAGCGCAGCGCGCAAGGTCGGAAATTCAGCGTCCGGTTGGTTACCGCTGGTGTAATTCCACTGGTACACCATCAGCCACTTGCCTGCCGGCAGGTTGTACTTGACCGCACACGCGTGCACGAAGGCGGACAGCTCGCGCAGAGTCTTCTGCGGGCGGCTGTCGAGATTGCAGACATCGAGATCGACGATGTCGAGGGGATGAATGTGCGAATCGATTAGTCCCGGAAGCACCAGCTTACCGGCAAGGCGTTCGACCTTGGTATGCGGCCCGACCCAAGATTGCGCCTCCGCCGCGCTGCCGACAAAAACGATTTTCCCGTCCAGAATTGCCAATGCTTCAGCGATTCCCCGACTCGGATTTGCGGTGTAAATACGCGCATCGGTTACCACCCAATCGGCCGGGCCTTGACCTGTCGCGGCGCAAATACCAGCGCCCGAAAACAACAACGCCACGGCGAAGCACGATACCTGTGCACGCATTCCCAATTACTCCCCTCCCCCATTTTTTTGCAGGCGGCAGACGCCGCGCTCGGCGAGAGTGTACGTGAACCGCCGCAAGCTGAATACTCCGGCTCGCCAACAGGTATATTCGCAGCGTGATTGACACAGCGTTCTGACATTCAATCGAGGTCGACCTTGACTACTCTTCGCATTGCGCCCTTGGTATTTAGCCTGATGTTCTTGACATACGCCGGCCTGAGCCGCGGCAAGGATCTCGTCATCCATGCCGGCACGCTGTTCGACGGGGTAACGGAAACTCCGCGCCGTCAAGTGTCGATCGTCGTGCACGATGACAAAATTCAAAGCGTCGAACCGGGTTTCGTGACGCCCGCGGGCGCCGAGATCATCGACTTGACGAACGCCACGGTCATGCCGGGGTTCATCGACTGCCATGTGCACATCTCCGCCCTGCTGCCGAGCCGCACTAATGCCACCGAGTATTGGCTGACGCACACGGACACGGATCGCGCGCTCGACGCCGCGCGCTTCGTACGGCAGATGCTGCAACAGGGATTCACGAGCGCTCGCGACGTCGGCGGCGGCGATGAAACCGTCTCCGTGCGCAACGCCATCGATGACGGCAAGATCCCCGGTCCGCGTCTGTGGGTGTCGCTCGAGCCGCTGGGGCCGACCGCCGGCCACGGCGATCCTAAGAACGGTCTCGATTCGGGCCTGTCGCATTCCGGATGGAGCTCAGGGCTCGTGAATTCACCTGACGAGGCGCGCCTGCGAGTGCGAGAACATCGCGGCCGCGGCGCCAATTTGATCAAGCTGATGCCGTCCGGCGGCATTGCTTCAACGGGCGACGATCCGCGTCAGCAACTCATGACCAACGAGGAGATGCGGGTAGCGGTGGAAACGGCTCACTCACTGGGGATGAAGGTTGCGGCCCACATCTATCCTGCGGCCGCCATCGAAAATGCAGTGCGTGCCGGCGTCGACTCCGTCGAGCACGGTTCTTTCGCCACGGCCGACACCTTCGCGCTGATGCGGACGCATGGCACGTATCTCGTGCCCACGCTGTCGGTCTACGAAGTCTTCTACGCGGCGGCGCACGACCACCCTGAGTTGCTGACGCCCGGTACCGCCGCCAAGGAACTCGCGAACGATTTGCTGCCCAAGCGCAATTTTCCGCTGGCCGTGAAATCCGGCGTCAAAATCGCCTATGGCACCGATCTGGGTCAGGGGGATCATGCGATGGAATTCTCTCTGATGATCAGCAACGGTCTTCCCCCGATTCAGGCGCTCCTCGCCGCTACGCGCAACGCCGCGGATTTGATCGGCGCCGACGCGCAGGTCGGTTCAGTCCAAGCCGGGCGCTACGCCGACTTGGTCGCGACGGCGAATGACCCGCTCCGAGACCCCGATCAATTCAAACATGTGAGCTTCGTCATGAAGGGCGGCATCGTGTATCGCCGTGACGGCGCTGCGACCGCGGCCGGAGCCGATTAAGGGACGCCATGAGCATTGTTCTGCGCAAAGGGACGCAGGCCGATGTACCCATGCTCGGAGAACTCATTGCGCGCTCCGCGCGCGCCTTGAGCACGAATGACTACCGTCCAAGTCAAGTCGAAGGCGCGCTGCGAGGTGCGTTCGGCATCGACACTCAACTACTCGAGGATGGGACTTATTTTGTGGCCGAAGACGATGGCGTCCTCGCGGGTTGCGGCGGATGGAGTTTCCGCTCCACCTTATTCGGCAGCGACGCCCGCGCGGGCCGCGACGCTTCCGTGCTCGATCCCTCCACGCAAGCGGCAAAAATTCGCGCCTTCTTCATCGAGCCATCGAAGGCTCGGCGCGGCATCGGCACCCTACTGCTCGATCGCTGCGAGCGGGAGGCGCGCGCGCATGGATTCTCCCGGGTCGAGCTCATGGCGACACTGCCGGGCGTCAAGCTCTACGCTGCCCGCGGCTATGTCGGCTCACTGCCGGTCCGTTACGATGTCGGCGAGGGAGAGAGCATTGAATTTATTCCCATGCACAAGGACTTGAGCGCCTAAGGTAGTCCGGCGCTAGCTTTTCCACAGGGCTTTCCAGCCGTCATGTCCCAATGCACGTAGGGTACGTATATTACGCTGGTAGATCTCGTCGGGGTCCGGGACTCCCGCCAGTGCGCGCTCGATACTCGCTTCGCGCAACAAATGCAGCATGGGATAGGGCGAGCGGTTGGTGCAGTTCTCAATGTCCGAGGGCTGCGTGCCGTCGAATTGATAATGTGGGTGAAAACTCGCCACCTGCAGTTCTCCTTCGAGATCCAGGTCGACGACGGCCGCGTCGCACACATCGAGGAAATCGTTGTACTCGATGAAATCATTGAGCGCGAAGGGATGTATCAGCAGCGTCGTCTCGCACGCACTCGGATCTTGACCGTGCAGATAAAGCAATTCCGCTTGAAGATCCTGCAACAGAGCCGCCGCGGAGCTCTGTGCGCTCACTCGAAAGCGCACCCGCTGACTCGTGTACACGCTCTCGGCAAATGGGCAAAGCCCAAGTCCGATGACCGACTTTTCCAGCCAACGGCGCGTCGCACCGATTATTTCATCGATACCGGCGATTTCATCGCTTCCGATTATTTCAGGGTTGTCCATGAGTGAAATCCTCCGCGATCTCGGGCAGTCTATGCCACCCAAGTTCGAGTATTCTAATCCTTCGTTTCATTTACGTGAGATCTTCGCCGCATGCCACCAACGATTCCCGCCACATTGATCCCCGGAGACGGTATCGGTCCCGAGATCGTCGACGCCACGCTTGCCGCGCTCGATGCGCTGGGCGCGCCGTTTCAGTGGGATCGGCAGGCAGCCGGGCTCGAGGGCGTCAAGGTAGCCGGCGATCCGCTTCCGCCGAGCACCATCGACAGCATTCACCGCACCCGTTTGGCGCTCAAGGGGCCGCTCGAAACTCCCTCAGGCGGCGGCTATCGTTCTTCAAACGTTCGCTTGCGGGAAGAGTTCAAGCTGTATGCCAATCTTCGCCCGGCTCGCACCCTGATCCCCGGCGGCCGCTTCGACAAGATCGATCTCGTCGTGGTGAGGGAGAATCTGGAAGGCCTCTACATTGGCCACGAGTACTACATCCCCATCGACGATGACCCGCACGCTGTCGCCATGGCCACGGGAGTGAATACCCGCCAAGGTAGCCGTCGATTGTTGGAATTCGCCTTCGAGCACGCGATAGCCACCGGCAGGAAGAAAGTCGCGATCGTGCATAAAGCCAATATCATGAAGGCGCTCACCGGTATTTTTCTGGAAACCGGACAGGAGCTGTACGAGCGCAAATACAAGGGCCGCTTCGCCTTGGAGACGGTGATCATCGACGCGTGCGCCATGAAGCTGGTGCTCAACCCCTGGCAGTTCGACGTTTTGGTGACCACCAATTTATTCGGCGACATTCTGTCCGATCTGGTCGCCGGGTTGGTGGGCGGTTTGGGTATGACGCCGGGCGCCAATATCGGCGCGAACGCAGCGATATTCGAAGCGGTCCATGGCTCGGCGCCCGACATCGTCGGCAAAGGCATCGCGAATCCGACGGCATTGCTGTTGGCCGCGGCCATGATGCTCGACCACTGCAAGCTGCCCGGACTGGCGCTGCGGTTGCGGACCGCGATCGGCGATACACTGAACACGGATCTCGTGCGAACCGGCGATCTCGGCGGAACGGCGAGCACCGCGGAATTCACCCGAGCTCTGGTCAAACGCATCACCAATGCCTAGAACTCGCGGACTCGATCAATCCCGTTGTTTCTCATAGCTCGCCATGCCACCGATCATCTCGATTGACAACGTAACCAAGTCGTATGCTTCCGGCGTGCAGGCGTTGAAGCCGATCAATCTCATCATTGAGAAAGGCGAGATCTTCGCTCTACTGGGGCCGAACGGCGCGGGCAAAACGACTTTGATCAATATCATTTGCGGTATCGTCACGGCGAGCAGCGGCCGCGTCGTTGCGGACGGACATGACATCGTCCGCGATTACCGGGCCGCGCGCGCCAAGATCGGTTTGGTGCCCCAGGAGTTGACCACCGATTCATTCGAGACGGTATGGGCCACCGTCACGTTCAGCCGCGGATTATTTGGCCGTCCGCCGAATCCCGACTATGTCAGCCGCCTGTTGCGCGATTTGTCGCTGACGGACAAGCGCAACAGCAAAATCATGGAGCTATCGGGCGGCATGAAGCGGCGAGTGATGATCGCGAAAGCCCTGTCGCACGAGCCCGATATTCTCTTCTTGGATGAACCGACGGCCGGCGTGGACGTTGAATTGCGGCGCGATATGTGGAATTTGGTACGCGGTCTGCGCGATCGGGGCGTGACCATCATCTTGACCACGCACTACATCGAGGAAGCTGAGGAAATGGCCGACAGAGTCGGCGTGATCAACAAGGGCGGCCTCATTCTGGTGGAAGGGAAGGAGGCACTGATGAAGAAATTCGGCAAGAAGCAGCTCACCCTGCATCTCAAGGAGCCCATGGCGCGCATTCCCGCCGAGCTTTCTCCCTGGGGCTTGGAACTGCAGGGCGACGGCCACGATCTCGTCCTTACCGTTGACGGCGCCGGGGGCATGGATATCCCCACCCTGCTTCAGCGAATGAGCGGACTATCGATCGAGATCAAGGACCTTCAGACTCACCAAAGCTCCTTGGAAGACATCTTCGTCAGCCTGGTCAGCGATCGCACGGGACGCGCATGAACGGGACCATGACTCGCTTCGAGTTCAACACTCACGGCGTCTGGGCCATATACAGATTTGAAATAGCGCGAGCACTGCGTACGCTGGTACAAAGCCTGGTGACGCCGGTCATCACCACATCGCTGTATTTCGTGGTCTTCGGCGCAGCGATCGGGTCGCGCATGAGCGCCGTCGATGGCGTGCGCTACGGAGCCTTCATAGTACCCGGATTGATCATGCTCA
This sequence comes from uncultured Gammaproteobacteria bacterium, assembly GCA_963755965.1. Lineage (GTDB taxonomy): Bacteria > Pseudomonadota > Gammaproteobacteria > Steroidobacterales > Steroidobacteraceae > Bog-1198. The sequence continues at coordinate 187,397 of CAVWLU010000017.1, read as the reverse complement.
CGCTGTTCACCGAAAGCCTGGCGAACGCCTCTTTTGGAATTTTCTTCCCGAAATTCATCGGCACGATTTACGAACTGCTGTCGGCGCCGATATCCTACGTGGAAATCGTTATCGCCTATGTCGGCGCCGCCGCGACCAAATCGGTCGTCCTCGCTCTGGTGATCCTGGGCACGGCATCGCTTTTCGTGCCAATCAAAATTTTGCACCCGGTGCTGATGCTCGTGTTCTTGGTGATGACCGCAGTCAATTTCAGCTTGTTCGGATTCATTCTCGGGCTGTGGGCAAAGGGATGGGAACAACTACAGTTCATTCCGATGCTGGTCGTCACGCCGCTGACCTTTCTCGGCGGCGCGTTCTACTCCATCGCGATGCTGCCGCCGGCGTGGCGCACATTCAGTCTGTTCAATCCTGTGGTGTACTTGATCAGCGGCTTTCGCTGGTGCTTCTACGGAATCGCCGACGTCAACGTCGGCGTAAGCTTCGGCATGACGCTCGGCTTCTTTACCCTATGTCTCGCCGTGATCTCGTGGATATTCAAGACCGGGTATCGGTTGAAGAATTAGGCCACCTACTTGGCAATTCGTTGGAAACCCTGGAGCCTCCGATGCCAACCCTCGGCGTCTTCGCCGCAATCTTTGATGACAGTCGACGTATCCTTTGCGTGCGTATGAACTATGCGACTCGCGCTTGGACTACACCAGGCGGTCGCGTTGAGCCGGGCGAATCGCCCTTTGCTGCACTAAGGCGGGAGGTCCTTGAAGAATCCGGCTTGGAGGTGGTTGAAGACCGTCTCGTCGGTGTGTATGCCAAGCCGCTGAAGGACGACCTCGTGCTCTTCTTTCGAGCTCGCGTGCTTGGCCGCAATCAATGGCAGCCAAACGACGAGATCTCCGAGATGGGTTACTTTGGACGAGACGAGTTGCCGGAACCTATGGGTCTCGGCGCGCGCACTCGGATAATCGATGCATTTGAAGGCATTACCGGGATCGTTCGGGTCATTCCAGAAAGTTAGTCGCGATGACCTCTTACGGAAGAGCGGTTGGGCCACCTGAATGCCGTGCCTCGAGGGAGGATTGCAGAATCTCATCTACCTACCTACCATTTGCCGAAATCAGACCTACTTCCATCACATGATACCGCGTGAGTTCTTGAAGACGAGCGGTGAGCCAAGGAGGACGTCGATGGTTTGGATAAATGAATTTCGTCTCGCGATAGCGCAGCCGCGCGCCGCTCAACCTCATCTCTAAGCGCCGGAACATGCGTACTCCTTTATTTCTCTTCGTGGGATTCCTTCTTCTGACCGCCTCAATGCTGCTAGGAAAGCTTTTTTCCAGCAACTATCCCGGCGCAACTTATGCTGCTACGTTGACATTTGTCGTGCTCTGGAGAGGACACCGTGTTGCCAGCCGAATCATCAAGCCAGGTCATTTCATCCCTGCTCGGCCGAGAGGAGCGGCTTCTCTGGGCGGCGCAGCCGCGGCAGGGGATATTTCTTCGCTCAACTGATGCCTATTTCGTCCCCTTCAGTTTGTTCTGGGGCGGGTTCGCGTTTTTTTGGGAAGGCAGCGTCGTAAATGCGAACGCACCGGCATTTTTCCGGCTGTGGGGTGTCCCGTTTGTGCTGGTTGGGCTTTACTTGATCGCGGGCAGATTCTTCGCCGACGCAAAATTACGATCGAAGACCCACTATGGCCTTACGACCGAACGAATTGTCATAGTCAGCGGGCTGTTCTCGCGAACGACTAAGAGTTTGCAACTGCGTACACTCTCGGATGTTTCACTTGCAGAATTCAATGGCGGCGTTGGCACAATCACATTTGGCCCGGCTGCACCATGGTGGGCCGGGAGCGGCGGTTGGCCAGGTTCACGGCGACAGCTATCCCCGACATTCGACTCAATTTCAGATGCGCGCGACGTCTATGAGAAAATCCGCGTTGCGCAAAAGCAGGCATAGGGTGCCTCGTGCGTCAGTCTGACGTTGCCTCGTTTTTGGAAGATTCACGACTACTCCCATTGGCGGATGCGCAGCCTTAATACGCGAATGCTGGTGCTCCTAAAATTTATCGGGACGTTCGCTGCCGCAATATTTGCCGGGGCAGCGCTATACGTGAACGTCGCGGAGCACCCCGCCCGTATGGCGCTCGACACAAAGTTTGCCGCGGCACAGTGGGCTCCAAGCTACAGACGCGCCACCTGGATGCAGGCACCCTTAGCGCTGGTCAGCCTTGTGGCAGGCCTTGGTTCGTGGTTGCTGGGCGCTGGATTGGGATGGGCGATCGCTGCTCTTCTGATCGGCGCGGTGATTCCCTTTACATTTATTGGCATCATGCCGACGAACAAGAGATTACTCGCTCCGGGTCGCGACCTCAGTGCTCCGGAGACGCGAAGTTTGCTCGAGCGCTGGGCGAAGCTTCATGCGGTTAGAACAGTGCTCAGCGTTGCCGCAACGGTCCTGTATTTGAGTCTCGCGCTTGGCTTCTAACGATCGCTTCGAGCGCCCCTTTTTTGGAGGTAGTGCCATGGTCAAGACGCACGGGCTAAGTCACCTAGCACTCTCCGTGCTTGATCCAGACCGTTCGCTGGCTTTCTATAGTTCCGTTTTTGGGGTTCGCGAATATTTTCGCGATGAAGCGACGATTCAAGTCCTAGGGCCCGGGCAATACGATGTTCTCGCGTTTGAGAGACGTCCCGCCGACGCCGGTGCCCCAGGCGGCATCATTCATTTCGGGTTTCGGCTCACCCGGCCGGAGGACATTGACGCCGCCATTGCGGCGGTAAAAGACGCCGGCGGTACCGTCACCTCGCGTGGTGAGTTCGGTCCGGGTCTTCCGTATGCCTTCGTTCATGATCCGGACGGCTATGAAATTGAAATATGGTTTGAGTGAGTCTCAGCGTGCGTCGCGGGCGCAGCTTCGGCGGGACAAGGAGCTCCGTAATGCGTATTGTCCGATTCTTTCTCGATTTCGGCGGCGGCGTCTTCGTCTTGCTCGGGCTTTTGCATGCCCTCTACACATATCTTGATATCGGCCGACCTCGCCGCTTAGTTCCCCAGGATCCGGATGTCGCCCAGGCGATGGCAGAATCCAACCTTCGACTCTCCGGAAGCGGCACAACGATGTGGCGTGCCTGGGTTGGATTCAACTTTAGTCACAGCATTGGCGTGGTCCTTTTTGGTACGCTTTGCATGGGCGCCGGCTTCGTCCTTGGCACCTTAACCTTGCCGGCCTGGACGCTATTTGTTCTTGTCGTTATTGCATTAATCTATCTCGTCGTGGGGCAACTCTATTGGTTTCGCATACCGGTTGCGGGTATCGCTCTTGCGGGGGTCTGCCTATTGATCGCGTGGCTTACATACACGTTCACTGTTGTCTAGCGCCGCTAGTGGCGTCTTCGCTTGGCCTCGGGAGGTCATCATGAGCTCTGCAACTCAACTCGTTAGAAAGGCGCTGGTCCTGGCGCCCGGTCAGGGTCGCTCGTACTCGATGGGTCGGATGCGTGCCGTCTTTAAAGCTGATACTACGGAAACGGATTCGCGCTACTCCGTCTCTGAATGGTGGCTTGAGCCCAATACGCAGGGTCCCGGGACCCACGCGCACCCAGAGGATCATGTGTTCTACGTTATCGAAGGAACGGTGAGCCTTGTCATTGATGGCGAGTGGTCCCACGCGGTGCGCGGCTCGTATGCGTTGATCCCGGGTGGCACCCCTCACAACTTTGAAAATCACGGGACCGTTCGGTGCGGATTTATTAGTCTCAACGTTCCTGGGGGCTTTGAGTTGAGAGTACCGGATATCGTGCAGTGGTTTGCGGAGAATCCTTTGGGGGATGCCGGCGCCTAGCAAGCCCACTCCGATGAACAGGCGACGTGAGACATCCGTGCGGCCTAGAACACCCTTACCGGGGAGTTAAATCCCTGGGCGGGGTTTCCCCTAGTCAATCCCCTTATGATCCCCTGCTAATGTGTTGCGTCCGCACTGTGGTAGCCTTCGTCGGCCCATAAAAAACAACAGGGATTGATCCAATGGATAAGGATTCAGGGAGCGAGTCGTCAGGTCCGGCGCTTGTGCCGCAGCCTTTGCGTTTCACGGGAAACGGAGCCGAGTACTTCGGCATTTGGATCGTCAATCTACTCTTGACCATCGTCACCATCGGCATTTATTCGGCGTGGGCCAAAGTGCGGCGGCTCCAATACTTTTATCGTCACACCGAATTGGCCGGTTCCAGCTTTGATTTTCATGGCAGTCCGATCAAAATTTTGATCGGCCGTGTGATAGCGCTCGCAGTGCTGATCGCTTACGAGTGGACGGCTCGGTTGCGCTCGCCATTGATATTCGCTGTGTTGTTGGCACTCGCCGTGATCATGCCCTGGCTGCTGCGCAACTCCTTTCGCTTTCGCCTGTACAACACCAGCTGGCGCGGTGCTCGTTTTCACTTTCGTGGCAGTGTGGCCGGGGCCTATCGCGTTTTCCTGCTCAACGGCTTCTTGTCGCTGATCACCCTGTATGTCATGGCGCCCTTCATGCATCAGAGATTGAAGGCTTATCAACACGACAACAGCTGGTTCGGGCGGACACGTGCATCTTTTCATGCCCGTGTCGGCCAGTTCTACCTGATCTACTTGCTCTTGCTGGTAGCCTTGATCGCTTTTTCAATCCTGTTGGGGGTTTCTGGAATCTTCGCCACGTTCGTGCACACGATGCAGCTGCAGAAGCAAGGCGTTCGTGTTAATCCGAGCACCGTGCTCCACAGCCTCGCCTTGCTGTACGGTGCATTCATCGTGATGGGACTACTTATCGGGCCCATAATTCATGCCCTCATCACGAACCTGATCTGGAGCAATACGCGAGTCGGCGAACACCGCATTGAGTGCAAGATGCCCCCTTCGAAGCTGATTTGGATCACCGTGAGCAATTTTGTCCTGGTGGTGATCACCTTGGGACTTTTCATACCCTGGGCTGCCGTTCGGTCGGCGAAGTTTCAATTGGAATCCGTGCAAGTCTTGCCCTCCAGTGATCTGCAGGAATTCGAGGCGGGAGAGCCCGAGGATGTCGGCGCTATTGGGGAAGAGACCGCAACCGCATTCGATTTCGATATCTCGCTATAGTCTTTGGCGCCCGTGGTCGAGGCGAACTATTTCGATGGACGCTCGACGCGCATTCGAGCCGTCAATCTATCCGTAGACGGACAGGAGATCATCATTACCGGTGATGGCATCGATTTGCGGTTGCCCATTGCTGAGATAAGAGTGGACGAGCGCCTGGGCCGGGCACCTCGCCGGCTGCGTCTGAAGGACGGCAGCTTCTGCGAGGTGCGGGATCTTAATGCACTCGACACACTACTATCCTCCATTGGCCATCGCGATGGACGCGTCGATCGGATTCAGCGGCAAGCAAAGTACGTGCTCATCGCTTGCGTCGCATTCGTTGTTCTCGGCATCGCTTCTTGGAAATGGGGGCTGCCCTGGGCGGCGGCGTTCGGTGCCCGGCATCTGCCGCCCGCCATTGCGGAGGCTCTTTCGTCGCAGACATTGAAGATATTGGACGGGCAAATTCTGTTGCCTAGCAATATTCCTTTCGAACGCCAACATGAACTCGATAGTAAGTTTCACGCCCTTCTCCTCCCGAAGGGAGGCACGCCGGCTTCGGTTTTGTTGTTCCGTCGTTCCCCGCAACTAGGAGCAAATGCTTTTACGTTGCCGGACGGAACGATCATCGTGCTGGACGATCTCATCACCGTCATCAACGACGACCCACGGACCTTGGCGGTATTCGCCCACGAGCTCGGCCACGCGCGTGGCCGCGATGGCTTGAAGCTGCTCTTGCAGAGTTCCGCTGTCGGCGCATTCTTGACTTTTTACATCGGCGATATCAGCAATTTGCTCGCTGCCGCGCCGGCGGCGCTCCTGCAGGCGAGGTATTCGCAAGACCTTGAACGCCAAGCCGATGACTTTGGCGCCGCGGTACTGCTGCGCAACGGAATGTCGCCGATGTTGCTTGCCGACGCTCTCAACAAATTGTCAGAAGCACATTTGAAGACATCGCCGATGGGCTATCTATCGAGCCATCCACCGACGGATGCACGCATGCGGCATCTGCGCGTCCTGGCCGCCCGTTCAATGCCTGGACGCTAGTGCCTTATCGAAGCATGCGACTCTGGACAATCCATCCGAAGTACCTCGATCCGCAGGGCCTGGTTGCGTTGTGGCGCGAGGCTCTGCTGGCAAGGGCCGTATTGCGTGGGCAAACTCGAGGCTATCGGCACCATCCGCAGTTGGAGCGTTTTCGGACGCACGAATCTCCTCGTTACGCCATCAACGCGTATCTTGCGGCAATCCATTCGGAGGCCGCCGCGCGTGGCTATGCCTTCGATAAACAAAAAATTGGCCCACTACGTTCGATTCACTCGATTTCAGTTGCCACCGATCAGATTTTGTACGAGTGGCAGCATTTGATGAGAAAATTATCCGTGCGGAGCCGAGTGGTGCATGGGCGGTGGCGCACAATCGGGATCCCCGAGTGTCATCCGCTGTTTACGCCGGTACCCGGGACGATCGAGCCATGGGAGCGCACCGCTCATAGGAGCCCGGAGGCAATGGCAATGAAACTCGCAATTGCTCCTCTCACGCCGGATCGCTGGTCCGACCTCGAGGCCGTCTTCAAAGCCAAGGGATGTTCGATCGCTCGCGGCTGCTGGTGCATGGCTTACCGCCGCAGCGGCGCGGAGGAACCATTGGACCGGGGGATGACCCGCTCTCAATGGAACCGCGCCGGCCTCAAGGCTCTCGTGGATGCCGGCAATCCGCCAGGCCTCATCGGCTATCGCGGTAAAGTCCCGGTCGGGTGGGTCTCCATCGGTCCCCGTGAGGAGTATGCGAAGCTGAAGCGTTCGCCTGTGATGAAGGCTGTTGACGGGCAATCCGTCTGGTCGGTTATCTGCTTTGTTGTCCCGACCGAATACCGCGGCCAGGGTGTTGCACAAGCACTCCTAAAAGGGGCCGTTGCATACGCCAAGAAGCAGGGCGCCAAGCTCGTTGAGGGGTACCCGGTCGACAGACCCGCCCGTTCCAGCAATGAATCCATGTGGTTCGGCTCCAAGTCCATGTACGACAAGGCCGGCTTTAAGGAAGTGGCGCGCCGCAAGCCGCAGCGGCCCATCGTACGCATCAAGGTGGGTTGAGTCGCCATGGCGCGGGCACCCAAAAACGGAGAGAATCGATGATCTGTATAGACCGGCTTTTATTTTGTAGCTTCGCGTCCCTGCGTCCGCTGGCCTCAACGTGAGCGACTATGATCGACATCCGCGCATTGTTTGCCACCACCGTTTTCACGTTGCTCGCCGGCTGCGGGTCCTCGACGAACACGCCAAATCCGGCTTCTCCACCCATTGCCGCGAAGCCCGACGTAATAGTTACCATTGATGGGAAGCGTCACGCCTGTGTCGTCGCTCTCTTGAGTGAGGCACAAGGCAGTTCCGTTCCGTGTGGCGATGTCATTCCGTTCGTTAGAGACGAGTTGAGACTTCCGAGTGGCTCCGTCTACGACATTCGTACAATTTCGAACGTTGATCAAGCCGAGGTTGCCGGAGTCGACGCCAAGCTGAAAGCTGCGGGGTACCATTTATTTGACGGGTCCCGCCAAGACCGCTAACAACCCGCGCGAGGAATGTATGTCGAAAATACGCGTGCAAAGCTTCACGATCTCTATTGAAGGTTACGGTGCGGGGCCGAATCAAGATCTCCAGAATCCGCTCGGCGTGAGGGGAACCGAGTTGATGGCGTGGCTCTTTCCCACGCGCGTATGGGGGAAAATACATGGCGATGAGGGCGGAGAGACCGGAGTCGATAACAGAATCGCCGAACAGGGCTTTGAGAGAGTCGGTGCCTGGATTCTGGGGCGCAACATGTTTGGACCCGTCCGCGGACCGTGGCCGGACGACGACTGGAAGGGCTGGTGGGGCGACGAGCCTCCGTATCACACCCCCGTCTTCGTACTGACGAATCATCCGAGGCCAACTTTAAAGATGGCGGGGGGTACGGAGTTCCGCTTCGTCACCGAAGGCATTCACGCCGCTTTGGAACAGGCGACAGCCGCCGCGGGCGGCCTCGACGTTCGCATTGGGGGTGGCGTGTCCACCATTCGGCAGTATCTGCGTGCCGCCCTGATTGATGAACTGCACCTCGCGCTCTCACCGGTCTTGCTGGGTTCCGGTGAGCATCTCTTGCGCGACCTTGATTTGCCTGCATTGGGCTATGAATGGGTGAGGACCGTCGCGGGCGAACACGCGAACCATGTCTTCCTGCGCAAGCGCAGCTGATGGCTCATGTCCGTGGAAGTACGCGCAATGCGCTCGCGGCTTGTATTGAGAGCCCTCTTTTTTGTCCTACTACTGCCGGGCACGGTCGCGGGCTATGTCCCCTTTCGAATCATCAACGACACGCATCATTTTGGCCCGATCGCCCTCTCCGTCTCATCACTCACCGCATCCGCCCTGACGCTTGCCGGGATTACTGTGCTCGCCAGATGTGTCTGGGACTTTTTGGCTTCGGGTCACGGCACCTTGGCGCCGATCGACCCACCGAGGTATCTCGTCGTTCAAGGGTTGTATCGAATCACCCGTAACCCCATGTACAACGGCGTTCTCGCCATCCTGCTCGGCGAAGCGTGGTTATTTTCGAGCTTCGCAGTGCTTAGGTACGCTCTGATCGTATTCATCTTCTTTCATCTATTTGTGATGTTCTACGAGGAGCCTTCGCTCGAGTCTCGATTTGGAGACCCTTACCGGTCGTACCGCAAAGCGGTGCCTCGCTGGGGTTTCGCCGTTCGACCATTCCCTACGCGCAGCGGAACCACCGCATAACTTCCCGCCTGGGTTGTCGCTTCGACGCACCCCCGGAGGTGTTGCCGCTATGCCTTCACCGCTGCATCAGGATCCAACCCGACGTCGGCTGCGTCCGCGCGGCGACGATCGGCCACGACATCGAGCGATCGACAGGCCCATAAATACACGAGCGTGGATACCGGGAGCCCCACCAGCATCGCAATGTCCGCACCACCGAGGGCAGCCGCAACCGGACCTATGTAAAGGCCCGAAACACTAAAGAAAGGAATCATCGCCGCAAACCCCACCCCATATGCCAGAAGCCCGCGCCAGTTCCAGCGCCCGTACATACCATGGGGATTGAATATCTCACGCACCGAATAGTGCCCGCGGCGTACCCAGTAAAAATCTACCAGATTGATGGCGGTCCAAGGCGTGAACAGGTACAAGAGGACCGCGAGAAACTCGCCGAATTTCTCCACGAAATTCTCCGTCGAGGCGAGCGCGATGCTGCTCGCAGCCACGGTCGCTAGGATCAAGGTGGCTACCCGCCTCGCGAGCGTCGGTCGCCCGGGCTTGAACGAATCGACGACGCTCAGCAACGTCAATGACGCGCCGTAGAAATTGAGCGTGGTGATCGTCAGAAGCCCGAAAAGCGAGCAGAGCAAAAGCGGCTTGCCGAATCCCGGTATCACCGCATCCGCCGCGGCACGCAACGCGGTGGCGAACTCCAGTTTCGGATACAGGGCCGCGGCGACCGTGCCTACCAGCATCGTCCACGATCCGCCGACGAACGCACCGAGATACGTCCACCAAAACGATGCGCCGACGCCGACATTGCGCGGCAAATAACGTGAATAATCCGATACGTAAATCGACCAGGCCACCTGATATGAAGCAGCTGCGAAGAATTGCGCCAGGAACGGGACAGCACGAAAATCACTCCAAGCGAGTTCGTCCGCCGGCAAGTGCGTCTTCATCAGCACGGCCACGGTAAAAACCATCAACGCGACGATCAAAACATACGCGATCCAGCGTTGCGCAATGTGAATGAGATCGTAGCCCACGATGGCCAGCGACACCGACAGTAGCGCGAATATCACGACCGTGGGCGTCATCTTCGCCCCGTACAGGGAATGCAGAGTCTGCGCGGCGAGGATCTGGTTGAAGGCGTTGAAGCCGATGTAAGCGATCAACGCCACACACCAAACCAGCAATGCACCGACATACCCAAATTGCGGGCGCGACTGGATCATCTGCGGCAAACCCAGTTGCGGGCCTTGCGTCGAATGAAAAGCCATGAAGAAGGTACCGAAGGCGGAGCCGAGCAGTACCGCGAGGCTCATCCAAACCAGATTGCCCCCCAGGGCGATTCCGACGACGCCCGTAGCAACGGTCGCCAGGTGCGCATCACCCGAAAACCACACCGGCCACAGATGCCAGACCTTTCCGTGGCGCTCCGCGATCGGAATATAGTCAATCGATCGTTTTTCGATCAATCCATCACCGAATTGTGTTTCCATCGGTCTCAACTTCTGCGAGTTCTGGTGCAAAAATACTAACATCAGCGCACCCAGCGTGCGGCGCTATCTGACGCCGGCGCGCTTCGGTTCGCGACGCCCGCTGTCCGCGGCCGCGGCCGTGTCCGGAAAGCAGCCCTAGCAACGGCGCGGACTTGCCAGTAGTTAACGACTGGGTTAACATTATCCATAATTGTTAACATTATCCGAGGAGGCTTCGATGAAACCCACCCCGAGCGGCTGGCCCCGCTTCTCGAGCTGCGTCGTCTACCGGGATGCCGCGGCGGCGATCACCTGGCTCTGCGATGCCTTCGGTTTTGAGATCAGGATCAAAGTCGAGGGAGAAAACGGCAGGATCGAGCACTGTGAACTGGAATTCGGCGACGGCCTCATTATGGTGGCGCAAGAGAACCCTGAATCGGAGCGGCCTTGGAAACACGGATTGCGCAGCCCTCGATCTCTCGATGGGGCCAATACTCAGAGCATCATGTTCTATGTGGACGATGCAGACGCACACTGTGCCCACGCGCGGGCCCGCGGCGCCCGTATCGTCGAGGAGCCTGCGTCGCATGATTATGGTGACGATTATTGGGCGGACCGTGCCTACGGCGCGCTAGATCCCGAGGGTCACACCTGGTGGGTCACGCAGCGAGTGCGTAATCCACCGGCGCCGTGAGCGAACCGCCGATGTCCGTATGAACCGCTCGATTACAGCCGACTTGGACTTAACCTTCGGCGCGCTGTCCGATGCGACGCGCCGTGAGATGATACGTACGCTCTTGCAAAAGCCGCGACGTGCCGGTGAGTTGGCCGAGTGCGTTGCCATGAGTCCTCAAGCTCTGAGCCGGCATCTACGTGTGCTGCGAAAAGCCGGCCTGGTGGTGGAAGAAGGCGTTGAAAACGATGCCCGAGTGCGGATCTACAGCGTCCACCCCGGCGCGTTCGAACCGGTAGAACACTGGTTGGCTCAGGTCGAGGACCTATGGCGACGCCAACTCAACGCTTTCAAGGCTTATGCGGAGACCACGCACCGAAGCCGTCGACCCAGATCATGATGGATGACACCGCAAGGGTCAGCGTGACGGTAAGGGTTCCGCCGCCCGTCGCATTCGAGATATTCACCCATGACATCGATCGCTGGTGGCGGCGTGGCATCAAGTTTCGCCATGCAGGTGCTCGCCGAGGCTTCATTCGTTTGGAACCCCATGTCGGCGGACGGCTGTTCGAATCCATTGATGGTGAGCGGGGCCCGCATGTGTTCGAGGTCGGTCGGGTCAACGTCTGGGATCCGCCGCGATCGCTCGCCTTCTCCTGGCGCAACGCAAACTTTGCGCCCGAGGAGCACTCTGCGGTGGAAATTAGTTTTTCCGCAACGGCTCATGGCACTCTGGTGAGTGTCACCCACCGCGGATTGGCGGCCCTGCGACCCGATCATCCGGCTCGGCACGGTCTGCAAGGGGCGTCCTTCAGCCGAATGATCGGGTTGTGGTGGGGCGAACAAATGACTTCGCTCCGCGAACTGTGCGGCAGCAAGAATTAACCCATTGTTTCATGGCGCATCGTGCCGGCGCCCTGCCCTCGACGCCGAGCGTCCTGTAATATTGGGCGTGCATGCAACTTACGATACCTGATTAGAGCGCCGGCATGACGACGACGGAATCCGCGGCAACGGAGCCCCATCAGCCGGCCGAGCTATCTGCGCCGACGAAGGAGAATCTCGAACTGTTGAGTAGCTTCGAGGATCGCGCACACGCGAAAATCTCCGGCATCCAATTAATAATCGAGCGCATCAGCGATTTCTTCGGCAGCCCCGCCTACTTCATTTTCGTCGTCGCATTCATCCTCATTTGGATCTTGGTCAATACCTGGGGCGCGCGAGCCGGCTGGCGCCACGTCGATGCGCCGCCATTCCCCTGGCTGCAAGGTATCGTCAGCTCGAACGCTCTGTTGTTGACCGTCGCGGTGCTGATTCGACAGAACCGCATGGCGCAATTGGCGGAGCACCGATCTCATCTCGACCTGCAGATCAATTTGCTGACCGAGCAGAAAGTGACGAAGATTCTGCAGATGGTCGATGAGTTGCAACGCGAGTTGACGCGGCTTCGCCCAAGTCCGGATGCACAAGCGCAAGAGCAGATGGAGGAAATGACCAAGCCCGCCGACGCCCACGCCATATTGCATGCCATCAAGCAGAAAAAAGGCGATCTGTAATATCCTCTGACGCGCTTAGTATTCGAATTGATAAGAGAGCCCGATGCTGCTCCCAGGATCGTTCTCCGGCGTGGTGCCCTGGATAGCCGTACCGTTACCGAGCCGGGTCTGCAGCTTGAGGTGCTTGGTCAGATCGACATCGACCTCCACCTGACTCTGTCCCGTCGTGCTCTGTTTGCCTTCTACGTAAACCCGTTTGGAGATATAACGACCGGCCTGGACGGCGGCGCCCGAGTTCTCGGGGGTGCCGGTCGCCGAGGTGCTTGTGCCCGCGCCCACCGACAGGCGATCCAGCCCCAGAGTCTTCTGGAGCTTGGTGAGCGGATTGGAGCCGGCACCGCCGACGCCGCTCAAGGTGGCGAGCGCTCCTCCGATTTGCGCCACCTCGAGCGCTGAAAGCTGCGATGCGGGTTTACCGAACAAGAGCAGCGCCATGATTTCATCCTGCGGCATGCCTTGGGGAGTGCTGATGAACTCGAATCTCGGCGAGCTCGCATAACCCCTGATTTGCAACATCACCGTTGCATTCCCCACGGTCGTTTGCGCGGTGCTGAAATCGAGCGTTGGATCGATGGTGCTCTTGAGACCGGTCCCGTCGAAACTTAATCGGCCTGGTGGAGTCAGAACCAGCTTGGTGCTGGAGATCGTGAAGCTACCGCGCTGCAAATCAAAACCGCCGCTGACCAGCGGCGCATCGGTTGTTCCTCCGATGCGCAGGCCGCCGCCCAATTCCGCGTCCAGTCCGCGGCCCTGCACGAGAATTTGCCGGGGCGCCTGGATGGTGACATCGAGTCCAATTTCCAGGTGGCCTTCTGGTACCTGCGCACGCTTTCCGCGGCGCCGCACATCCAGCACGGCTACGTCGGGCGGCAACGAGTCGGGGATGCCGATCACGGCTCGGTTGATACGGATCTTGCCCGCCACAGCGAGCTTTTGCCGGGCGGTGCCGCTGACGTGGATGTCCGCGTCGAGATTGGCCGTAATCAAGTTGCTGGTGATGGGCTGCGCGTTTTTCGCGGTTATTTTGAGGTCCACCGGGATGCCCGGCTGAAGCGCCCCGATGCTGCCGGTCATGTTGAAGCTGCCCGAAGCAGCGGTGGCGTTGAAACTCTTGATCTGCAAGGTTCCCTCGTTTCCAAATACCTCCGCGTTGATATCCGACAGATTCAACCCACGAGCATAGTCTCTTAGATTTCCCTTCGACAGGGTGATCGTGCCGCGAATTTGAGGCTGCGCGAGATTGCCTCCCAAAGTCGCGTCCACCACGAGCTGCCCTGCCGCGTGCATCCCCCGAGCTTCGAACAACGGGTTGACCACGCCGACGTCTAATTTACCGATCATCTTCAAGTCGTATGCGCCCTGCGCATTCAGCGGCGCGCGGCCGGAAACCGTGAGCAATGGGGTGGTACCGGCGTTCATGCGAGCATCGATCGTGGCGGTGTCGCCGGCGAGATCCGCACCGGCGTCGAGATTCAGTGCGGGCAATCCGAGCGCCTCGTCGCTTGCAAAGCGCATGCCGTGAGCGGTGACGCCGATATGGCCTGTGGGTGCTGAAAACGATCCCTGTACGTGAGCTTGCCCCTCGATCGTTCCTTCCGACACGACATCAGGTAGGAATACATTGATGAGCTTCGGATCGACGTGTTGCAGCGACGCGCGCATATCGAGGCTCGGCGCCAACGCACCGTCGATGCGCAACACCGCGTCCTGCGCACCGAGCTTCAGCTGGTCGATCGTGAACCCGCTCTTATAGGAAAATCGGGCGGGCGCCAGGAGTCGGAACTTTTGGCCTCGGTAGTCCGCGACCGCGCCGACCACACGAAATTCTTGCGCGTCGAGATCGATGAGCGCGTTGGCCGACACGTTAGCTGGCGCACCCGCGACTTCCGGCGACTGCACATTCAACTGCACGTTGACCGCGTCGGTAGCACCCTCCCCTGTCAAGTGCAGCGTACCCGAGAACTGCCCCGCGGCCAGATCTCGGCCATCCAATTGAAACTGCGCGTGGGTATGGCCCGCTTTTGGGGTGAAACTAACGTTGCCGTCGAGACTTCCCTGAAGATTCGTGCGGAGCAGGTTTTCGAAGTCCGTGAGCTGGCCTACCTTCAATCGAAGCTGGCCGCGGGTATCGGCGATGCTCGATTCCATGGCAAATTCACCTTCCAGTTGAGCGCTCTTCCAGGCAGCGCGCTGAATGTTGGCGCGCAACCCGCTGCGGGCGCCGCGTTCCAATGAGGCAGCGAGTTCGAGCGGTGAGCCGTCGAGGGTTCCTTGTGCGTGCACCGTCGCGCTCGGCGCCGTCGGCAAGCCCCGCGCGTGCAACTCCGCACTCACCGCACCCAGCGGCGAACCGCGAATCGAAACTGTGCTCTTGACCGTGGCATCGGCCGCGAGCGCCGTCGGTACGCCGCTCACTTGCCCTGAGGCCTGCAAATTGCCGCCGAATTCGGATCCCACGATGCCAAGATCCGAGATGTGCAAATCCCAGCGAGCCTTGAGTTCCTTGATGAAGTCCAGGGCACCGGCACGCGTCTGCGCGGACGTCGCGCCGGCGGCCCCGGGTCGGGCCGCAGTTCCGCTCGCCGACAGCGTCCATGCTCGCCCCGCGAGCTGTAGGCGGTCGAGCGCGATGCTGCCGTCGGACAACGCGCCGGACAGGGAAAGGCTCACATGATTTCCGAGAACGCCAATCCAAGCCGCGCCGCTCCCAGATATCCCGGCATCGCCATTGAGGGTCAAGCCAATGTCGGAGCTGCGCCGGTCGATCTGCGCCTTGATGGTTGCATCGCCCCTGACATCTTGCCCTGCGAGCGCCGCGAATGGCGTCACATTCGGTAGACGCAGATCGAGCGTCACGCTTTGCCGACCTTCGGTGATCGCTTGCGCCTTGAGTGTAAACAATCGGTGCGTGGCCGCCACCACCAGCGGTCGCGACGCCTCGTTGACCTTGAGCGAAGCATCAATCTTCAGCGGATCCTTTTCGAACAGCGATGCCTGAGGACCGGGAATCCGCAAACCGTCGACCACCCCTTGCGCCGAGATAGCGCCACCGCTCGCCGAAAGATCCGCGCGGAGCGCGGCAACATAGGTACCGCCCGGCAGCTGTAGTTTGTCGACCTGCAGATGTCCGTCGGCGGTCGGATCGGTGAAGGTGCCGTGCCAGCGGCCTTTGAGCGCAATACTCTGCCAACGTAAGTCGGGACGGGGGCTCACCGCGGGCGCCTCGAGCGAATAGTCCAAATCCGCCGAGCCTTTGCGCAAATCGACGCTACCCTCGGCACGCGCGGACAAATCACCGGCGCTCAGCGTCAGGTTGATGCGTTCCGCATTGCGCGGTCCGTTGATACTCAGGTTCGCCGCCAGGGCACCGAGGCCCGGCAATTGCAAGATGTTTTCCAACGGTCCGCTTGCCGGCTCATGCACCGCCAAAGTGCCGTCCATCCGCGAAGGATCGAAACGCAAATGCAGCGTATATTCGCCGTCGCTGTCGGTGCGATGTGCCACCACATCGGCCTCGGCGTCCTCGAGCGAGCGTAAACGCCCGCCGCCTCGAACCGACAGGGTTGCCGGTCTGCCCGCGAGCTCTTCGCCCAATTGCAGTACATCAATGGAGAACTGCGCGACATCGATGTGCGGTACGGATGGACTGCCGCTCGACTTTTCAGATTGCGGAGTCCGCTCCATGTCCAGCCGTCCGACTTGAAGAGTCTGGACGGCGATCCGTCGTTCCAGCAAAGCCCAGGGCGACCAGTGCAGCAAGATGCGGTCGGCAGTCAACCAGACGCCGCGCCCGTCGATGAGCTGCAACTCCGCGAGCGTGAGGTGGGCGGGAAATGAGCCGTCCAGCCCCGACAGCTTCACGTGTCCTGCGGTCAGTCGATACGTTACCCGTTCGATCATCGCGCGTCCGGAGGTCGTGTTTCCCGCCACCAGCACGAACACGGCCAACAGGATCGCGAGTGTGGCCGCAGAGGCGAGAATCCACGCTGACACTTTGATCGCCCTGCGCATCAGAAGGCCTGCCCGAGTCCGATGTAGACCTGAAAGGATTGGTCATCGGTGCTGTAGTGCTTGGTCGGGAGGGCAACATCGAGCCTAATGGGCCCGATGGGCGTGTAGTATCGAATCCCTGCCCCGACGCCGATGTAGGGCGAGGTCGGCAACAGCTTAAGCCGGTCACTCACCTGACCGCTGTCGACGAAGAGCGCAGCGCCGTAATTCAAACCGATGCGTTGGCGATATTCCAGGCCGCCGGCGACGATCGCGGTACCCCCCAGGGGATTATTGGTATAAGGAATGAGCGGGCTTGCCTGCTGATAGGGATAGCCGCGAATGGTGCCGCTGCCCCCGCCGTAGAAGCGCTGATCCGGCGGCAGACTGAATTCTCCGGCGCCCTGCGCCAGCCCGACCAATGCGCGCGCCGCGAGCACGCTGCGTCCGGGATCCGTGGGAAGCAAGTGGTCGAGATCGAAGTAGGTGGCGAGTTTGGCCGTACTGATGATGAAGGTGGCGCTCGTTTGTCCCAGGGATCGCGTAGGAACCACACTCAGCGAATCTCGCATGCCGTGGGTCGGATCGTCGAGCGGCGAGCGTAAGTTCGTGGAGTCGTAGCCCACGGTCAACGGCACCGCCACGAGCGTGTAATCATGGGTTACGGGATTCGAAATAACCGTGTTGACTTGGCTGATGTCGCAAGTCATTGAAGAAGACAAGGGAGGCACCATACAAATGTACGGCTGATCCTGAATCACCTCCTCTTCAGCGGTCGTCAGGCCCGCGCTCACCGTCCAGAGTTTATTGATCTTGCGAGTGAGCGTTACACCGGTCAAGAACTCGGTTTGGTCATAAGCCTCCAAGAACTGTTTGACTGCGCCAATTGAGAATTGCAGCGACTGATCGCGATGACCGAAGTCCGGAAGGATGTATTTGACGCTGGTATCGTAGCCAAGCCCGTTCGTCGAACTCCCGCCGGCGTTGATGACGGAGGCGGAGATCTTCAATTGTTCCGCGTTACCGAAAACGTTGCGGTCGGTCCAGGTAACTCCTCCGCTGCCGCCCAAATCGGTCGAGTAGGCGGCACTGACTCCGAACGCGTGCCGCAGACGCTCGCGGATCAAAAAGGTGATGGGCACGCCGCCGGTGCTGTCGACCGCCGTGCCCACCTGAACGCTGATGGCGGCGAAAACGCCCATGCTCAACAGATCGCTGCGCGCACTCTCGACGGCGCTCGAACTATATTGCTGGCCGGTGTGCAGCAGCAGTCTGCGACGTAGCAGAGTTTCGTGGATCCGGCGCAATCCTTCGAAGTGGATCTCGCCAATGTTGACGCGCGGCCCGGTTTCGACATGAAAAGTGACGTCAAGCACGGGGGCGGTCTGATCCTCGTAGGCTATCGGCGGGGGCACTTTCGCGAAGGCATAACCTTGATCCTCGAGTGCCGATAAAAGCCGCGTGCCCGCGCCTAGCACGTTCGCGGCCACCGCCGGTGCGCCTGGTTTGAGCGAAAGGGTGCCCTGCAGAGACTCGGGAAGATCCCCATCGATGGTCACGTCGCGCACATGGTAGAGCGGGCCGAGCACGAAACCGACGGTGACGCGTGCTTCGTCCTTCGCGGGCAGCGCCGCCAAGGTGTTGGCGAGTCCCGGGGCATTGAGCGCCAATCCGTTGATTTGGATATTGACACTGGATTGGTAGTAGCCGTAGCTCTCCAATACGGTCTTGAAGCGATCGATGTCGGCGCGGGCGCGCGCTATCAAGCCGAAAGGACTTACGGGAGCGGTGCCTCGCAGAGATTCCAGATCCGATGTGGCGTGCAATGTCGCATCGAGCGACCCGTCGCCGGTAGAGGAAATTTCGACCCGATAGGATTGCGTATCCGCGGCACGGGCAGCTTGCAAGCAGCATAGGGCCGTCAGAACCAAAGCGCAAATTCTCGGGAAATTAACGGGCATGAGACCGAGAATCCTAAATTGATTTACTGTATGTAGCCAGAACGGTCCTACGCCATGAGGGCATAATGTCCGCGCGCGGGCCTCCGTTGCACGTGTTAAGTTTTGTGTTTGTCCTACATAAGCCAAGCCTCGAGGTGCGTCATCGCGTGTCATCATTGATTGTTTGCCATGCCTGCGACCTCGTGCACCGCTTCGACAAGATCGCCTCTCCGGCGCGTGTCCGGTGCGTCCGGTGCCGCGCCGAGCTTTATCGCACGACCGACGGAAGTATAGATACTGCGATCGCGTGGGCCGCCAGTGCCCTGGTGCTGTTCATCGTGGCGAATGTCTATCCGCTGGTGGCTCTCAATGTGAATGGCACGACGCGCGACGCCACCTTGATCGGCGCCGCGCTCGGTATGTACCGTCAAGGTTATGCCAGCATAGCGGTTGTAGTGTTCCTAACGACGGTGTTGGTGCCGCTCACCGAGATAGCGACCTACTTATACGTGCTCGTTCCATTGCGGGTCCACCGCCGCGCTCCGGGCCTCAACGTTTTGTTGCGAGTCCTCACGCCGTTGCGCGTGTGGGGCTTGGTCGAGGTCTTCATGTTGGGGGCCTTGGTGGCACTGGTGAAGCTCGCCGCGATGGCAACGGTGGTCCCGCGGATTGCACTCATCTCCTACGGTTTGCTGATGCTCGCACTGGCCGCCCTGACTTATGAGACGCCGACCGAACAATTCTGGCAATGGGTCGAAAGGAGCCGCGAGTGAGCAAGTGGGTCAGCGGCCGAAGCTTGGGACTTCTGGTTTGTGCAAACTGCCGCGCCACGGTGCGGGCAATTCGCGCCAGCCGATCGCTGTGTCCGCGGTGCAGGGCCCCACTTCACTCGCGCAAGCCTCGCAGTATCGCCACCACGACCACGTTGGTGCTGACCGCCGCGTTGCTATACATTCCGGCTAATGTATTGCCAGTCATGCATACGCACACGGTGTTCAGCGACGACGATGACACGATCATGAGCGGCGTGATCTCGTTGGCGCATTCCGGATCCTGGCCGCTTGCCTTGTTGGTATTCTTTGCAAGCATCGTCGTCCCCCTTCTGAAACTCGTCGCACTCGGCGAGGTTCTCTATGCCGTGGCGCGCAAATCCGTGCGTCATGCGAAGCAGCGCAGCCGATTGTTCCGGATCGTGGAATTCGTCGGACGCTGGTCGATGCTCGATGTATACGCGGTGTCTCTCCTGGTAGCCCTGGTTCAGATCGAATCGCTGGCAACGATCGGAGTGCGCCTCGGCTCGCTCGCGTTTGCGGCAGTCGTCGTGTTGACCACGCTCGCGGCGCAATCGTTCGACGAGCGCCTGCTGTGGGACGCGCAAACGCGTGCCTGAGTCGCCCGCTCCACCACCGGATGACTTACCGAGCGCGGTGCCCGACGTGCCGCGCCGTATGCGGCTGCCCCTGGTCTGGATTCTGCCCGCGTTGGTGGTGTTGGCCGCCATCTTCGTCGCTATTACTCAAAAGCTTGCGCAGGGAACGAGTATCGAAATCACTTTCCACAGCGCCGATGACCTCGAACCGAATAAAACCAAGGTCCGCTACAAAGCGGTCGAGATCGGTGAGGTATCGGAGATCCACGTTAGCAAGGATCGCAAAGAGGTCGTTGTTGAGGCGAGAATTCACAGGAATGTGCGTGACTATCTCGTCGCAGACACGCGTTTCTGGGTGGTGCGGCCGCGCGTGACCGGCAGCGATATCTCGGGACTCGGTACCCTGGTATCGGGTGCCTACATCGGCGTCGATGTGGGTCATTCGAGCGTCCCGGTACGCAATTTCACCGGGCTCGAAGTCCCGCCAGTGGTGACTGCCGGTCTACCGGGGCGCGAGTTCATACTACGTGCCGACAACATCGGTTCGTTGACGATCGGCTCAACGGTATTTTACCGGCACATTGCTGCGGGCCAGGTGGTGGCCTACTCGCTCGATCCCGGCGGCTCCACGGTCACGATCAAGGTATTCATCGATTCACCTTTTGATGCCTATGTGACACGCGCAACTCATTTCTGGCAGGCCAGCGGTATCGATATGTCGGTCGATTCTGAGGGTGTGAAATTGCATACCGAATCGCTGGCATCCATTCTGCAAGGCGGCGTTGCCTTTCAGAACGTTGGCGGCGACGCCTCGACGGCCGAGGCTCCCTCCGATTCGCCGTATAATCTGTACACCGACCGTGAACGAGCCCTGCGCGAACCCAATACGGTGGTTCAAACCTTCGTCATGTACTTCAAAGGTTCGCTGCGCGGACTTTCGCCCGGTGCGGCGGTGGACCTGCGCGGCATTAATATCGGCGAAGTCAAAAATCTGTCCGTCGAATACGATCGGTATGCCGGTGTGCTGCGATTTCCCGTGGAGGTGGACATTTTCCCGCAACGTATCCGAGGGCGCTCGCCTCAACACCCGCCTGACGCGGATGATACGTCCGACGGCAGCCGAGCTTTGATCGATAGCATGGTTGCACACGGTATGCGCGCCGAAATCAAGTCCGGCAATCTTCTCACCGGCCAGAAGTTCGTGGCCGTGGATGTTCAAACCGATGTCGCCCGAGAGCACGTGAACTGGGACGAACGCCCGCCCGTATTCCCGACAGCCACGGGTGCGTTGGACGAAATTCAAGACTCGATCGGCAGTATTGCCAAAAAGCTCGATAAGGTCCCTTTCGATCAGATCTCCTCACGTCTGCTGACCACGATGGCAAGCTTGGATCAGGCCCTGAAGAGCACCGACCGCTTGATGCGGCAAGTCGACGACAGTATCGCGCCGCAGGTCACCGCCACCCTGAAGGAAGCGCAAGGTGCCATGAAAAATGCCAAGGAGGTGCTCGCCCAAGGCGCGCCCCTGCAGAGCGATCTGAGCGCCACTTTGTTGCAGCTGTCCCGTGCGGCGAAGTCCGTCAGCGCACTAGCCGATTACCTCGAGCGCCATCCGGAATCTCTGATTCGCGGCAAGCCGGGAGATCCACCTTGAGAGTCATTCGGTACTTCGCCCCCGCGGCCTTAAGCTTAGTGTTGGCGTCTTGCGCCAGCAAACCCGATCACTTTTACACCTTGACCACATTGCCGGACGCCGCCCGCGGTCCCGCCTTGACGCTCACCACCCACGTCATTCTCGAGGTGTCCGTCGCCTCGGTCGTCGATCGACGCCAAATGGTGATCAATACGTCGAGTGACCGCGTCTTGATACTCGAACACGAACGTTGGGCGGAACCGCTGGCGGATCTGGTCTCAAGAACGCTGGCTCGCGACATCGAAAATCGCCGCAGCGACCTGCTCGTCGGCGACAAGGGCTTCGATCAGACGAGCTCCGAACCGATAAAAATCAAAGTGGACGTGGTGCAGATGTCGGCACTGAAGGATCAGCGTGCAACCCTCGAAGCCCATTGGCGTATCGTCGATGCCGTCGGCAAGGTCGATGAGATCGGCGGCGACGTTCTATCGGCACCGCTCGGCGGCGAGGGCTACGCTGCCGTTGCGAAGGCCTTCAGCGAATGCTTAAGTTCCTTGGCGGACCGTTTGGTCGAGAAGTTGCCCGCACATGGAACTTAAATCCGGACTGCGCTAAACGGCGAGCCTTTCGAAGCGGTAGGGTGTATGCAGGAATCCGCCGACGTGTGGTCGCTGGCGCAACCGCATTGCCTCGGACCTACAATTTCCCTAGGCTCCGGCATCACCCTAAAGTCGGGAGTTAGTCACGGTGCAACAAGATGAATTTGCAGGGTCCGGCGACGATGCCTCGCCCGACCGGCAGGAGAGAATCCAAGATTTTCTAGCCAGGCACGGCGGGCCGAGCACACGGGCGAACCGCGAGGAGGAGCTCGATCCGGGCGTCCGCGGCTGGTCCGAGATCTATGCGGCAGATGGTTTCAAGCTCCGCTGCGATTGGTCCTGTTTCGGCAGCCGCAAGGAAATGAAATTCGCCGAAATCTCGCCGCACAGCGAGGATGCCACAGGCGGCCCGCGGCGCTAGATACTCCATCAGCAGTCCTGGTACTCCATCGGCAGTCCGGGCACTCCATCGGCAGTCTAGGCACTCCACGGCAGTGCCGCTTCCGCCGAGCGCGCTAAGATGGAGGCATGCCGAGACTCGTCGCCGCGCTAATGTTGATGTGGGTCGCACTTGCACCGGCGTCCGCCATCCCCCCGTCCCAACAAATAGCGACGCCTGAAGAATTCATGGCCGCCATGCAGCGCGTGCGAATGAATCTCCCGGAACCTCCAGACTCAGCTGCGCTCAAGAATTCCCCAATATACGATTATCTCGTGGCAGCTCGGCTGCGGCGCGATCTGACGCGATCGCCTAACGAAGAAGTCGACTCCGCCATTGACGGATTCTTGCAGTCACATGCCGCGGAGCCGGTCGCGCATACGCTGCGCCATCAGTGGTTGGCGAGTCTCGCTCAGCGCCGTCGTTGGGACTGGTTCCTGCCGCGCTCCGCCGATGTCACGGATCCGCAGTTGATCTGCGACCGGCTTTTGGGGCGCCTCGCGACCGGCGACACCGATGGTTTGAGCACGGACGCATTGTCCCGCTGGAGCCTACCTCAACGGCAGCCGCAAGAATGCGCGGCGGTCTTCGCGTGGCTGCGATCACGCGGCCTCCTGACACCGGCGCTCGAGGAGACACGGGCTCGAGCCGCACTCATGGCGGACAATGCGCCGCTGGCTCGCGAGTTCATTGCCGAGGTACCGGCAGAGCGCGCCGCGCCGCTGATGCAGTGGTTGCAACTGATCGAAGCACCTCGACCCAGCGTGGAAATGTTGGCGATCAATCCGAAACTTCCCGTGGATCCGGAGGCGCTCGTGGCGGGATTCACCCACCTGTCGCACTCCAATGCGGCGGACTCGTTGTCTTTGCTGCCCCAGTTGTTGGCGCGGCCGGACATCACTCCCACGCTTGAAGGACGGCTGCGCCGGGCCGCCGCGCTTGGCGCGGCATATGCCCGCCAACCCGGGGCCGTCGCTGCTTTCAGCGAACTATCGGGAGATTCGATCGATGCCTCGGTCCAGGAATGGCGTGTACGCGCCGCACTGTGGACCGGCGACTTTGACAAGGTACTAAAATGGGTGGGCCAGATGCCCGAGACCCTTGCCAATCAACCCCGCTGGCGCTACTGGCGCGCCCGCGCGACGGCCGTGACCGCAGGTCCCGAGGCAGCAGCGCCGTTATTCCAGGAAATCGCCGGCATGCGGGATTACTACGGCTATTTGGCCGCCGATCGAGTGCACCAACGGTACAACTTGAACATTCGGCCTTCCCCCGACGATGCGGCGGTACAGGGCGCGCTTGCGGCAGAGCCCGGAATGATCCGCGCGCATGCGCTCATCGAGTGCGATATGGTGGATGATGCCGGCGTCGAATGGAGTGCAGTTCTCGCCGCGGCAACCCCGACCCTCAAGGTGCAGGCCGCGCATTTGGCAACGCGCTGGGGCTGGTACGCACAATCGATCGCAACACTGGCGCAGGCAAACGAATGGGACGACGTCCCATTGCGCTACCCGCGCCCTTACGCGGCCGTCATCGCCGACGCCAGCAAACTCACCCAAGTACCTCCCGACTGGATCCTCGCGGTCATGCGCCAGGAGAGCTTATTCCGCAAAGACGCAGTGTCGCGAGCGGACGCTCGTGGTCTCATGCAGATGCAACCCGCCACCGCGACGGCGGTCGCCAAACGCTGGCATCTGCCCGCATCGAGCCGCGACGAACTGTTCGATCCGGCGGTTGCCGTGCTTCTCGGCGCAGCCTACGTGCGCGAACTACTCGATCACTATGGCAATCAATTGGACTTGAGCCTTGCGGCGTACAACGCCGGACCGGTGTCGGTCGCCCGCTGGCTGCCGCTCCAATCGGTAGACGCCGACATCTGGATCGAAAACATTCCCTACACCGAGACCCGTAGCTACGTACAACATGTCCTCGAACACATTGTGGCTTTCGCCGCGGTGCGCGATGCAGAGCCGCCACGGCTTACCACCCTGCTTCCGCCCGTGGCTCCGGCAGAGGTGAATTGACTAAGGCTGAGAGCTGCAACTTCTCTTTCAGTGACATTTACGTGTTATACGTCGCAGTGCGGACAGTAGCTCAATGTTACTTGAAAGAATTACAATTGGTGAGTGTACGAAACATCGATGCATGCACGTGCTCCCATGTTGATCACTAGAACGCGGGCATTTTACGAACGCACCGCAACGCTGCGCGACAATCTTTTCGCCGGCTACGCGTTCGCACTCGCGGCCATCGCTTTGGCGATCTTGGCGCGCTTCCTGTTCGTGCGACAGATCGGGGGATTTCCGTTCCTCACTTTCATCCCCGCCATCCTGGTGACGAGCTTTATTTGCGGGTGGCGCGCGGGCGCTGTGGCCGCCATTTTAGGTGGCTTGGCGAGGTGGTATTTCTTGGTTCCCGTCCCCGCGGCAACGATCACCGCCGATTCCCCCGTTGTGCCGAACATGCTGGGCTTCTGGCTGTACACCTTTGCCGTTCTCGTCATCCTCGCGTTGGTCGGAGCAATGCATCTCGCATTTCGTGATTTCGCGGAAAGCGAGAAGCATCGACAGCGCCTGAACACGGAACTCGAGAATCGGGTTCGCGAGCGCACCGAAGCTCTGGAAGCGTCCAACCAACGTCTGCGCGACGAAGCAGCATCGCGGGCCGCCGCCGAGGCGCAGATTCGACAAATGCAAAAAATGGAAGCGGTTGGCCAGTTGACCGGCGGCATCGCGCATGATTTCAACAACATGCTCGCGATCGTCGTGGGCTCGCTCGACATCGCCAAGCGAAACCTCAACACCGACAGACAGAAAGCCGAACACTTCATCGCCAATGCGTTGGAAGGCGCCCAGCGGGGCGCGCAATTGACGTCGCGGTTGCTCGCGTTTTCCCGCCAACAATCGCTCGATCCGCGTCCGCTCGATACCAACGAGCTGGTGCGTGAGATGTCGGAGCTGCTCAAGCGAACCATCGGGGAAAACATCCGTCTCGACACGGTGCTGTCGGCGGAACTCTGGAGAACCTTCGCCGACGCCTCGCAATTGGGGAGCGCCGTCATCAACCTGTGCGTCAACAGTCGCGACGCGATGCCGGACGGCGGCAATCTCACGCTGATCACATCCAATGCGGCGCTTGATGATCTGTACGCCGCCTCAAATGTCGACGCTCGGCCCGGCGAGTACGTCTCCATCGCCGTGGCAGACACAGGCTCCGGCATGCCTCCTGAAGTGCTGACGCGGGCCTTCGATCCGTTCTATACGACCAAAACCACGGGCAAGGGCACGGGACTCGGTTTGTCCCAGGTCTACGGCTTCGTCAAGCAGTCGGGCGGATACGTCAAGATCGATTCGGAGCTCGGTAAAGGCACGACCGTTCATCTTTACCTGCCGCGTTACGTCGGCAGCGAGGAGCCGGTGAGGGTTGCGCCCTCTCAGACCCAAACACCGGCCAGCAACCAGGAAGTCATCTTGGTGGTCGAGGATGAGGATCGCTTGCGCAGCATGACCGTCGAAGCGCTGAGCAACCTCGGTTACACGGTGGTTTCCGCCGCCGGCCCGGAACAAGCGCTCGAGCTCCTGGAACGCGCGGATCCGCTGCATCTGCTATTTACCGACGTGGTCATGCCCGGCATGAATGGCCGCGCATTGGCGGACCGAATCAGGACGATCCGACCGGACATCAAGGTTCTTTACACGACTGGATACACACGCGAAACCGTCCTGCACGACGAGATGTCCGATCGCGGCATCGCCTTCCTTCCGAAGCCCTTCACCATCGACCAATTGGCGGTGAAAATTCGCAGCACCCTCGATGCCGCTTCTGCGATCCACCCCTCACATTAACCGGTTTTAACAAATCGACCACCGGTAGTTAATCGCCTCGGGCCCAGGGTGGCGGCCATGAAATGGCAATCTTGCGCCGGCGTGCTTTTGGGATTCGGCTGCGCGTCGCTCGCCGCCTGCAGCGTGGGCACTCCCTACCATCGTCCGGACATCCATCCACCGCCCGAGTGGCGCGAAACGACCCACGAGGATCCAGCCGTGTGGCCGTCGGCAGGTTGGTGGCATGGTTTCGGGTCCGCGCGGCTGGACGAACTCATCGCCGAAGCGGAGCGAAGCAACGATGATCTTGCCGGAGCCATCGCCCGCGTCCAGGAGGCGGACGCGCAAGCGCGAATCGCGGGCGCGCCGCTCCTTCCATCGCTCGATCTCGGCGCCGCGGCGACGCGCGAGCGGGCGACCGTCACCGGGCTGCATCCCACGATATTCAATCTTTTCAATCCCGAACTCACGGCGAGCTATGAACTTGATTTCTGGGGCAAGAATCGCGCTATGCGCGATTCGGCGCGCGCCGCCGCCGTCGCCAGCCGCTACGATCAAGAGACAGTCGCATTGACCGTGATCAGCAGCGTTGCTACCACTTATTTCCAAGCGCTGGAGCTGCGGGACCGGATCGAGGTGGCGCAGCACAATCTCGCGAATGGACAAACCATTCTGCGCGGACTGACGCTCGAACAAACCGCCGGTACCGCGACCGGCCTCGATGTGGCGCAGCAAGAAACTGCGGTGGCTTTGTTGTACGCCGCCATCCCCCCGCTCGAGGAGCAATTTCGCCAAACGGTATACGCCCTCGCGGTGTTGATCGGCAAGACGCCGGAGTCCATCGATGTGCAGAGCGGTACATTGACCGAGCTCACGAGCCCCGCAGTGATCGCGGGATTGCCCTCCGAACTCTTGTCGCGCCGGCCCGACGTCGCCGAAGCCGAACAGCAGCTCATCGCCGCCAACGCGAACATAACCGTCGCCCGCGCCCAATTGTTTCCGAGCATCGAGCTTACCGCGAGCGGCGGCTACGAGAGCACCATGCTGTCGTCATTGGTAAATCCAGCCAATCGAATCTACGCGCTGTCGGCGGGTCTGACGCAACCCATCTTTCACGGCGGTGCTCTGCGCGGTCAAGTCGCCTACACCAAGGCACGATATACCGAATTGCTCGCGTCCTATCACAAGACCGTACTGACGGCATTCGGTAACGTCGAAAGTGCCCTCGTCGCTGCGCGCCAAACTGCCGAACAGCAGCAGCGGCAAGCCGACGCCGTCGCGAAGGCACGCCGCGCGTATGAATTCGCTCAAGCGCAAATGTCGGCGGGCACGGTGAACATATTGACGGTGCTCAACACCGAAAATGCGCTGTTCAGTGCGCAGGACGCGTTCGTGCAGGTGGAATATTCGCATCTGCAGGCGCTGGTAGACCTGTTTACTGCGCTCGGCGGCGGTTGGAATCAGGGGTAATGCATATGAAACGAATCACCAAAATCGGCACACGAGAGGTGTTGGGTAGTGTCGGGGCGGTCGCCGTACTGATCGTTGCGGGACACGGGTTGTTCCACAAGCGCGCCGACGCCGCGACTCAAAAGGCGCCGCCGGTGATCGCCGTCGATACCGCCCCGGTTGCGCACGCGGATGTTCCCATTTATCTGCAGGGGCTCGGCACGGTGCAGGCGTTCTATACCGTGACGGTGACGGCGCGCGTGGACGGGGAACTCCAGAAGGTGGCGTTCACTGAAGGACAAACCGTTCGAAAAGGGGATCTGCTGGCGCAGATCGATCCGCGTCCGAATCAAGCGGCTTTCGAACAGGCGGTCGCAACCAAGGCGAAAGATGCGGCGCAGCTTACGAACGCGCAGCGCGATCTTGCGCGCTACACGTTATTGCAACCTCAGGACTTGGCGAGTAAGCAAACCGTCGACACGCAGCGCGCGATGGTCGACCAGCTTACGGCACAGCTTCAGGTCGATCAGGCGCTGATCGACAACGCCCGCACGCAGCTCGATTACACCCACATCAGCTCACCCATCAACGGCCGCACTGGAATTCGTTTGGTCGATCCGGGAAACATCGTGCGCGCGGCGGATGTCACGGGCATCGTAGTCGTAACGCAAGTGCAGCCCATATCGGTCATCTTTACGCTGCCCGAGGAGGAATTCGGGGCCGTCGGCGGCGCCCTCGCCAAGGGCTCGGTGAAGGTCACGACGCTGTCGCGCGACGGCGGCACAGTGCTCGATGAGGGGACCTTGATGCTGATCGACAATCAGATCGATCAAGCGACGGGTACCGTCAAACTCAAGGCCACCTTCGACAATGCCCACAACACCCTCTGGCCCGGCCAATACGTCAACGCACGCGTGCTGGTGCGCACGGAACGCAATGCCCTGACGATACCCGATGCCGCGGTGCAGCTCGGCCCCAACGGACCCTTCACCTATGTCGTGAAGAATGACTGGACGGTCGAGGTTCGTCCGTTGGCAATCGGCGACCAAAGCGGGGGGATGACGATCGTGACCCGTGGGTTGGCCTTGAACGAGCGCGTCGTCACGAGCAATCAATACCGATTGCAAGCGGGTGTGCACGTGCGCGCCGCCGCCGCCGCGGCGTCGATCGGTGGATCTTCGCTGGGCGGCAACGCGTCGTGAGCATTTCCGAGCCTTTCGTTCGGCGCCCGATCGCAACCTCGCTGTTGATGGGCGGTATCTTTCTGGTCGGTCTCGTGGTCTACCCCCTGTTGCCCGTAGCGCCGCTGCCGCAGGTCGATTTCCCGACGATCCAGGTCACCGCGCAATTGCCCGGGGCCAGTCCCGAGACCATGGCCTCATCGGTAGCGCAGCCGCTCGAGTTCCAGTTTGCCCAGATATCGGGGTTGACGCAGATGACGTCGAGCAATTTGCTCGGTGCCTCGGTCATTACCCTGCAGTTCGATTTGAACCGCAATATCGACGCGGCCGCGCAAGACGTGCAGACGGGGATCGATGCGGCCGGCGGCCAATTGCCGAAAAATCTGCCGACGCCGCCCACGTACCGCAAGGTCAATCCCGCCGACTCGCCGATTCTGATCCTTGCCGTACATTCCGATGTGCTGCCCGTCACCACGGTGGATGACTACGCCGAGAATATCCTGGCCCAGCAGATATCGCAGATCCCGGGCATCGCGCAGGTTGCCATCGGCGGCCAGCAAAAGCCGGCCGTGCGTGTGCAGATCGATCCCACCAAGCTCGCCGCGCTGGGATTGCAGATGGAGGACGTGGCCGGCGTCATCAGCGCCGCCACCGTCGATGCGCCGAAGGGCTCCATCAACGGCCCCAAGCGCAGCATGACGATTTACGACAATGATCAGTTGCTCAAAGCGGCGCCCTGGAACGATGTGGTCGTCGCCTACAAGAATGGCGCGCCGGTGCGCATCCGCGACATCGGCACCGCAGTCGATGGACCCGAGAATACCTTGCTGACTGCCTGGCAAAACGGCCGCAAAGGAATCTTGCTGCTGATATACAAGCAGCCGGGCGCCAACGTCATCGAAGCGGAGCAGCGCGTCGAGGATCTGCTGCCGCACGCGCTGGCCGCCGTACCGCCGTCGATCAAAGTCGACACCGTCGCGAACCGCACCACCACGATCAAAGCCGCAGTCGAGGATGTCGAGTTCACGCTCATGCTCACCATCGCGCTGGTCGTGATGGTCATTTTCCTATTCTTGCGCAATGCCTGGGCGACCATCATCCCCGGCGTCACGGTGCCGCTCGCGCTGCTCGGCACCGCGGCCATGATGTATGTCCTCAACTACAGTTTGGACAACCTATCGCTGATGGCGCTCACCATCGCGGTGGGCTTCGTCGTGGATGATGCGATCGTGATGTTGGAAAACGTCTATCGGCACATCGAGAACGGCCTATCGCCGCTGCAAGCGACTCTCAAGGGCGCGGGCGAGATCGGCTTTACCATCATGTCCATCAGCGTCTCGCTGGTCGCGGTATTCATTCCGCTGTTGTTGATGGGCGGGATCATCGGCCGGCTGTTCCGCGAATTTGCCATTACCATGACCATGACCATTGCGGTCTCGGCCTTCGTGGCGTTGACTCTTTCACCGACCATGTGCGCCCTTTTCTTGCGCGACGAGAAGCACGCCAAGCATAGCCGTGCGTATATGGTCATCGAGCGCGCCTTCGACCGTCTCCTTGCGGGGTACACTCGCGGCCTGGACTTCGTGCTCGACCATCAGCGTGCGACCCTCGCGGTATTTTTGCTCACCGTCGCGGCGGCCGTTATGTTGTACATCGAGATACCCAAAGGGTTCTTCCCGCAACAAGACACCGGAATCATCTCGGGATTGTCGGATGCGCCTCAGGACGTGTCCTTCGACGAGATGGTGCGTCGGCAACATGCGCTGTTGGATATCGTGGCGAAGGATCCCGACGTGGCGAGCTACGGTACGGGCCTCGGAGGGACTCGACCGATCAACAATGGTTTTATCGTCATCGGGCTCAAGCCGCGCAGTGAGCGCTCCGCCTCCGCCGACCAGATCATCAACCGTTTGCGGCCGCAGCTCGCGAAAGTACCGGGAGCGACATTGTTCATGCAAGCTGCGCAAGACCTCAACATCGGCGGGCGAACGAGCCGTACCCAGTATCAATACACCCTGCAGGACTCGGACATCAACGAGCTCAATGACTGGTCCCCAAAGCTGCTCGAGAAACTGCAGAAACTCCCGATGTTGCGCGACGTGGCGTCGGACCAGCAATCGAGCAGCGGCATGCTGTCGCTCACCATCGATCGCGACCAGGCGTCACGCTTCGGCATACAACCGGCGGCTGTCGACCAGGCGCTGTATGACGCCTTTGGCCAGCGACAGGCCGCGCAGTTCTTCACCCAGGCCAACAGCTACCACGTGGTGCTCGAGATCACTCCCTCGCTGCAGCGCGATCCTACTTCGCTTCAAAAGCTGTATTTGAAATCCCCCCTGACCGGTCAGATGGTGCCCTTGTCGGCGATGACCAAGTACGACACGGAGCACGTCACCTATCTGTCGATCAATCATCAAGGGCAGTTTCCCGCGGTCACCCTGTCGTTCAATCTCGCACCCGGAGCGGCGCTCGGTGACGCGGTCGATGCCATCAATCGGGTCTCCGCCGGCATGCACTTGCCAGGCACCATTACCGGCACCTTTCAAGGCACGGCCCAGGCATTTCAAAGTTCGCTCAAGACTCAACCGTATCTGATATTGGCGGCACTGGTCGCGGTCTACATCATTCTCGGGATGCTCTACGAAAGCTATATTCATCCGCTGACCATACTCTCGACCTTGCCGTCTGCCGGCGTGGGCGCGCTCTTGGTGCTGCTCGTGTTTCATATCGAATTGTCCGTCATGGCGCTCATCGGCATCATCCTGCTCATCGGCATCGTGAAAAAGAACGGCATCATGATGGTGGACTTTGCCATCCAAGCCGAGCGCGAGCAGCACCTCTCACCCCATGATGCGATTCGCCAGGCGTGTTTGCTGCGATTTCGGCCCATCATGATGACGACGATGGCTGCACTGCTCGGCGCCCTGCCCCTCGCGCTCGGACGCGGCACCGGTTCGGAGCTGCGCCAGCCGTTGGGCTACACCATGGTCGGCGGGCTGGTCGTGAGCCAGGCGCTGACATTGTTCACCACCCCGGTGGTGTATCTTTATCTGGATCAATTCAGCCTGTGGCTGAAGCGTCGGCGCGGCAAAGCGCACGAGCACTCGAGAGAGGCGCCCTTGGGAGAGACGACGTGAAAATCCTTTTGGTGGAAGACAATGAACGGGTCAGCCAGTTCGTAATCAAGGGACTGCACGAAGCCGGACACACGACGGATCATGCCGCCAATGGGCGCGAGGGCATGTTTCTTGGCGCGAGCGAACCGTATGACGTGATTATCATGGACCGCATGCTGCCCGGCGACATCGACGGCTTGGCCATCATCGAGGTGCTGCGCAAAGCCGGCAAACGCACTCCGATTCTGATCTTGAGCGCGCTGTCGGAAGTCGATGACCGTATTCGCGGCCTGCGCAGCGGCGGGGATGATTATCTAACCAAGCCGTTCGCGTTCGGCGAATTGCTAGCGCGATTGGATGCGTTGCATCGCCGTTCGCAGGGCGTGAACCGCGAAATCCCGCTGTCGGTGGGCAACTTGCATATGGATCCGATGACGCGCAAGGTAACCCGCGGCGATCGTCAGATTGCGCTGCAGCCGCGGGAATTCAAATTGCTCGAATACCTGATGCGCCATGCCGATCAGGTCGTCACGCGCACCATGCTTCTGGAAAATGTCTGGGATTATCACTTCGATCCGCAAACCAATGTCGTCGATGTCCACATCAGCAAGCTGCGGCAAAAGATCGATGCGGAGTTCGAGCGCCCGCTGCTGCGCACGGTGCGCAACGCAGGCTATATGGTAACTGCCAGTGACTAGCATGATTCGCTCGTCGGCGATCTCCTTGGCGCTGGGCTACGTCGCACTGGGTATCACGGCTTTGGTGCTGTTTGCGGCGCCGCTGTGGTATGCCTGGCAAGTCACCATACAGGATGGCCGAAGTGAAATTCTGCAGGCGGACGCGCAGCGGCTCGCCGACGTCTATCGCCGCGATGGCGGCGAGGGGCTGAAGAATTTCATCGACACTCGCGTGCACATGCAAATCGCCGGCGACCGCATTTTGTTGCTGACCGATTCATCGCGCACGCCCCTGGCCGGCAATCTCGCCGCATGGCCGGCCGCTCTGCCCACGACGTCGGGCAACTCGCGAATCAACATTGAATTCGGCGATCACGGTACCCAGGAAACGCTGGTCCACGTCGCGCAGCTGGGCCAGTACTACTTGCTGGTGGGCCGAGACAACAAGCTGTTTGCGCCGCTGGAGCGCCGGTTTTGGTACGGTTTGACCGCCGCCATCGCAGTGCTCTCCATCGCGGGCCTCCTGGTCGGCCTGATCACGCGCCGCGCGCTCATGTCCCGCGTTCACAGCATCCGCCGGACGGTTTCGGCCATCATTCACGGAGATCTGAAGCACCGGCTGCCGACGCATTTGAGCGACGATGAACTCAATACTCTTGCGCGTACGATCAACGGCATGCTCGATCAGATCGAACTCTTGGTGCACGGCGTCCGCAATGTATCCAATTCGATTGCTCACGACCTGCGCACGCCGCTCGCCGAACTGCGCTCGCGGCTGGAAGAACTCGCCTTGATGCGGCCGTCGCCCGAAAAGACGTTCTCCGAGGTCGACGGCGCAGTTGCGGATGTCGACCGAGTCATCCGCATTTTCGATGCATTATTGCGGTTGGCGGAAATCGATGCAGGCATGCGCCGTTCCGGATTCGTAACGCTCGATCTCGCCGACGTGGCGTCAACCGCCGCGGAATTCTATGCGCCGGCGGCTGAACTCAAGAACATCGAGCTCAGCTTTCACGCGGACGGCCCGCTGACCGTGTTGGGCGACCCAATCCTGCTCGCCCAGGCGCTCAGCAACCTGATCGACAACGCGCTCAAATACGCACCCGAGAGCGGGACGATCGTCGTCGCCGTACGGCGCCGCGCCGATGGTGCGGCCGAGATCGCCGTCACGGACAACGGTCCGGGCATCGACGATTCCGAAAAAGCCAGAGTCGTCGAGCGCTTCTATCGCGGTGACGCGAGCCGCGGCACACCGGGCGTCGGCCTCGGCCTCAGTCTCGTACAAGCGGTGGCCAAACTGCACGGCAGCACGCTGGAGCTTTCCAACGGTAACCCCGGCCTGTGCGTCGTGTTGGCGCTGCCTTCGGGCGAGTCGAGCACCCCGGCAAGGAATGTGACCGCCGGGAGCGACGCCGCATCCGCCGCGAAACTGCCCGTTACGGCCCCTACGGCGTCCTGAGAGGCTGCCGCAAGACGGCCACATTTGCCTCGACGTTCCACTCGAGCTTTGGCAACCCATACTGACGCGTCGCCTGCTCGATCTCATTGAAAATGGCTGTGGAAGTGGTTGGGTCAGTGACCAGCCTTGGGATCCCACTCTTCGGCAAGCGATCGCCGTAGCCATCCTCGACCGGGTACAAGCGCAGCTCAGCGAGCTGATTACCCTGAAAGCGGCTGACCGCGATGACGCTGCGAAAGGTAAAATCATGCGCGAAGCTCTGGGCGTTGAGCGGTGCTGTAAGATCGTAATCGGTGGCTTTCGAAGGATCTTCCCAGGCTGCCGCCAACAACGCACGATTGTCCTGGAACAGATCGTGCGGCAGCGGCTCCTGCACATCGCTCCAGAAGAAGTTGCCCAACCCATAGAATATCGGACGTAGGCCTCGCAGCGGCGAACGGTAAAGTTCGATCGCCCCAAGATTGTGATTGCCGGTGGTAACGAATACATCCGCTCCCGAATCAATCGCTTGGCGGGCGAGCACTCGAAGGAAATTCCCGGCGCCGCGCGGCTGATTCGGATCATCGCAGCCCGTGCTGCACTCGTGGGAATGAATCGACACAATCACCAAATCCGCATTTTCCCGCGCGGAGCGGATGCTCCTTTGAATCTCGGCAAGATCTTCCGGGTCCATTTCATAGTCATACTCGAACGTCTTGCCGCGGCGATACTTGACGTCGAAGAGCTCCAATTTGGCGGGGGTCTCGTTGCAGTGCTGGTGGTAAATCGCGCAGGCGGTCTGCGCCAGCGCCTGCATCGCCGCGGCGGGCAACACGATGGTTCTGGTCAGATGCAACGCGCTCAAGCCGGGCCGGCCCGGTGCGGCGCCGTGCCGCGGCAGCGCATCCGTCGTCGGCCGGAATGTCGATGCAATCGACACCAGCGCTACGCGCGCGTGGGCGGTTTCCAAATATTGCGGCGCGCGCGCCAGACCCCGCTCCTCGCCCACTCCCGCATAGACGATGCCGGCTTCCTCGAGATGCCGGTTGGTCTCGCGCATTCCCTCGAAACCCCAATCGAGGACATGGTTATTGGCGCGCGACACGATACCGAACCCCATGAGCTTCAAATCCTTGGCCACGGCCGGCTCGGATGAGTTGGTCCAATCGTCGTCCCACGAGTACGGCGCGCCGGGGAAGTGTCGAGCGTCGAACAGCGTGGTCTCGAGATTTCCGTAGAGCACGTCGGCGCCGCGCAGCAGACCGAGAACCGAATCGAAGGCCGGCAGGCGCGCTGCATACTGCGAGAGGGGACGCGAAATGATCAGATCGCCGACGACGCCGACGGTGAAGCCATCCGGCACGTCGGTCTGCATTTCCTGCCGAATCGGCCGTTTGGAGTCGAAGCGGCTGCCGTCTTTCTGAACTGGATCGGCCGGGCCGTTGATCTCGGCCTGCTGCGCTCGAAGCTGGAGCGCGAACCCGAGAAGGACTACCGCAGCGCCAAAGCTGAGAAACCTCGCGGGGGAACCGCTATCAACGATTAGACGTAGGCACATCCGCCCATTCTATATGCCCACCGCCCGCTAGTCGTCGCAGTTGGGGCAGCTGCCCAAATGGGCGCCGCCATGCATGGGCACGTCGTGCGGGTCGGTTGGATCGATGCTGATCATCCGACGTTCCGGATGACGATCGCAGAAGAAGGTGGCCGACGCCGACGAGAATTCGCCGAGCTTCCAACCCGCATCGATCCATTCAAGCATGGCGAGCAGGAACGAGCGCTTCAAATCGGCGCCGAAGGGCAATTCACGCGACTCGATGATAGTGCCATGCATGCTGCGCACCACGTACCAACGCGGCGCGGTAGTGGACTCGAGCGAGTCGTGAACAGTGCGTCTTCTGGCCATCGAGAACACGTTACTAAAACCTCGCGATCGAGGTCCACCCAGTAGTCCGCGACGCAACAAACTGTATGGCCGTCAGCAAATCCCTACATTGCCTGAGCGCTTTGTCCCGTAGCAGGCGCGGCGCGAAACACCTAACCTGCCCCGCACGAAATCTCACCAGGAGTCCTCCATGGGCAACGCTACCTCTTCCGACGATGGCGACCAGTCAACTCCCGACCAGTCAACTCCCAATGCCGCACCGGAACGAAAACTTCGGGGCAGCGAGTTACGGGGTTCTGAGCGCAAGAGCGCCGCGGATCATAGCGACTACGAAAAGGCTCGCAATCCCGACACCGAGTTGCACCTCGATGGAGAAGAAGACACCTTGTACAACGATGGCCTCGACATCGAAGAGGATGACGACGCCGATACGTTGGCCGGCACTCGGGGTTCATCGGCGGGAATCAAGCCCTAGGGATCGCACTTTAGGGGAACTTACCGCAGGGGCGATAAATCTGTAAGATTCGCGCGGATGGGCACGAATAACGGATTAGCCGCCACGGCTGCGGTCATCGCCACACTCTTGTTAGGTAGTTCGAATAGCCGCGGTCAAACCCCGGAGCAGGAAAAGAATTGGGAGGCTGACCGGGCGCGCGCCGCCGAAGCACAGAAGGCCCAGGCCGAACGACTGGACCGCGAGCGCGCGGCACGTAAAGCCGATCCGATGGCGTGGGTCCGCACCCTCGATCCGATGGCAAGCGGCGGCTGGGAATTTCGCGCCGTCTCCAATGATGGCTCCACGGCCACCTTCAGCAGCTCTCATCAAATGAAGCGCTCCGGGCAGGTGGTGACGGTGTGGTTGAGACTCGAGTATGCGGAGCCCCAGAGCGGCGCGGACGGTCTTTACCTCAGCAGCGTCGAGAAGGCGCAATACGACTGCAAAAAAGAACAGACTCGCGATCTCTTGGTCATTTACTACGCCCTCAACAATATTCAAGGCAGTGCGCAGACCGAAGAAGCCGACCCCAAAGCCAACCCATGGAGTGCCATCGTTCCCGGCACGCGCGAGGAGTTAAATTCAATATGGGCCTGCGGCGTCGGCAAATCCGCAGCGAACAAGTAGCGGATCCCTACAGCGTCAAGTGAATCGTTCCGAGCAGCAGCCGTGACCGATCTGCGCACGGACCCACGAGGATTTGTATCTCGCCCGGTTCGAATACCGGCTGCAGATTCAGCCCGAGAAAACGCAGCTCCGTTGCGGGTAGCTGGAGCGTCACGGTGCCCGAGTGACCGGGATCCAATTCGATCTTGCCAAAACCTTTGAGTTCCAACATCGGCCGCGCCACGCTTGCCAATACGTCGTGGGTAAACAGGAACACCGTCTCTTCAGCAGCCCGTGCGCCGTCATTTACGACATCGACGCGGATCACGACCGTGTCCTTTTCCGTCACCCGATCGCGATCGATTCGCAGATTGGACAGCGTGAAGTGCCCGTAGCTGAGTCCATGACCGAACGGGAACAGCGGCTCGTTCGACACATCGAGATACTTGCTCGTGTAATGATCCAAAGGGTCGGCGGGGCGTCCGCTCGGGCGTTGCCCGAAAAACAGCGGAATCTGTCCGGTGGTGCGCGCCCAGGTCACGGGTGTGCGTCCCCTCGGCCCATCCCGCCCGGTGAGCACATCCGCGATTGAATTGCCCGCCTCGCTCCCCAGGAACCAGGCCGCGAGCACGGCATCGGCTCGTTCGATCAGCCAGGGCACGATCAGCGGGCGTCCCGAGAATAATATGACGATGACCGGTTTGCCGAGCGCCTTTGCACGCTCGAGAACCGCTTCCGCGAACAGGCGTTGCCGTCCGGGAAGACCCAGATGCGCCCGGCTGGCAGCCTCACCGCTCATGGTTGCCGCTTCTCCCAGGCACAAGAGAATGGTATTTGAGTGCGCGCACAGCTCGAGCGCGTCGGGAATACCCGTCTGACTCTCTCCGTCGATGTCGACACCGGGTGCATGCAGTACTTGACCCTCGGAGAGTATTCCGCGCAGTCCGGCGACCACACTGACATGGCCCTCGGGCCCGGCGGCACCCCACCATGGGCCGCGCATATCGGACGATGCGTCCGCCAAGGGTCCAATCACGGCCACTTTCTTTGTACCGCCCGCGAGCGGCAAAACGCCGTTGTCATTCTTCAGCATGACGAGGGCGCGCGCGCCCGCTCGGCGTGCGAGACGGCGCCGCGATTCGAGAGCCGCGGTACCCTCCGGCGCAGCGCCGCGGCGGTACGGATCATCGAACAGCCCCAGCCGTTGTTTCAACGTCAACACCCGGCGTACGGAAGCGTTGATATCCGCTGAGGTGACCCAGCCGCGGTCGAGCGCAATCGGCAATCCGTGGCGATACGCGCCGGCCATCATGTCAATATCCACGCCCGCTTTGAGCGCGAGGGTGGCGGCCTGCGCCAAGTCCGCCGCGATTCCGTGGTGAATGAGCTCGGCAATGGCGTTGTAGTCGCTCACGATGACGCCCCGGAACCCGAGTTTTTTGCGCAGCCAACCGTCGAGCAGCTCGGCGTTGGCGGTCATGGGAATTCCCGCAAGATCGGTAAAGGCCGGCATGACGGCGGCCACGCCAGAGGCGACGGCCGCGGCGAAGGGCGGCAGGTACACCTCGTGCAAGGTTCGCTCCGAGATGTCCACGGACGCGTAGTCGCGGCCTGCCGTCACCGCCCCATACGCACAGTAATGCTTCGCGACAGCGGCGAGTACGTCCGCCGCGGCCAAATCGGCGCCTTGAAAGCCCCGTACCTTGGCTTCAGCAATGCGCGCGCCGAGCCAAGGATCCTCGCCGGGGCCTTCGGCGGCACGTCCCCAGCGCGGATCGCGCGACACATCCAACATCGGTGCGAACGTCATGGCCAATCCGTCGGCGGCCGCTTCCTTCGCCGCTTCCCGAGCCGTCAGCGCCCACATTTCGGGATCGAACATGGCCGCTTCGGCCAAAGGGATGGGAAACAGCGTGCGGTATCCGTGCACCACATCGAGCCCAATGAGCAAGGGAATCCCCAACCGCGACTCCTCGACTGCCAGGCGCTGCATCTCGCGCACGTGATCTGCGCCGTTGAGGTTGAGCAGATTGCCGATCGTACCGGCCTTGATTGCCTCGGTCGAATCCCCGGCGATCGTAGGCCCGGTGACCGTCAGTCCGGCAGCCGTCATGGTCATTTGACCGAGTTTCTCGGCCAACGACATTTCGCGGAGGAGCCGGTCGATTCGATTCATGGATACCACAGCCATCCGCCCAAGCAAATTGAGAACGCGTGCCGCTTTTTCTCACATTCACCGCACCCGGCGGCGGCAACGTGAACGATAATGGAGCAGTTATTGGCTCCCAAAAGAGGCACAAGCATGATAGATCGGCCAGCCGGCGTAGTCAGTGCCCCGTCCGATAAAGACGAGATCGCCCAAGCAGGGCTGGTGCCGCAATTAGGCATGATGAGTCGTGCGCTGTGGTGTGCACCGGTTCGCAATACATTGCTTCTCCTTGCCATCGTACTGTTTCTGGTCATCGCGGCTACCGCCTACGGCCAAATCCGCCTCAACCGCTGGAATCAGCCGTTCTACGATGCCCTGTCGCATCGGAACTTTAGCGAGTTCTTGGTCCAGCTGGGCATTTTCGGCGTCATCGCCGGTGCATTGCTCGCATTGAACGTGGCGCAGCGGTGGTCCACCGAGATGTTGAAACTCAAGCTGCGCCAAGGCCTCGTGCACGATCTCATTGAAAATTGGATGGTAACGGGGCGTGCTTTTCGCCTCGCCAACGCCGGTGCCATCGGCGTCAACCCCGACCAACGCATGCATGAAGATGCACGCCATCTCACCGAACTATCGGCCGACCTGGGGGTAGGCTTGCTGCAGGACTCGATTTTGCTGTTCGCCTTCATCAGCATCCTGTGGACCCTGTCGAGCGACTTCGCGTTTCACATTGACGGCCGTGTGATCGCCGTGCCGGGCTACATGGTGTGGGCCGCGATCATATATTCGGGCTCCGCATCGCTGCTGAGCTATTGGGTGGGGCGCGACCTGATCAATCGAAATGCGGACCGCTACGCACGCGAGGCTGATCTGCGCTTTTCGCTCGTACGAGTCAACGAGCACATCGATGCCATTGGCCTCGCCTCAGGCGAGGCGGATGAGGCGCGACGCTTGGAGATCGATCTTACGAGCGTCCTTGTGGCCATGCGCCGGCTGGTCACGGGACTCACGAATCTCACCTGGATCACTGCGGGCTATGGCTGGTCTACGCTCATCGCTCCGATTCTGGTCGCGGCGCCGCTCTATTTCCAAGGAACCTTGTCCTTCGGCGGA
The DNA here is from genome assembly GCA_963755965.1 of uncultured Gammaproteobacteria bacterium. Classification (GTDB taxonomy): domain Bacteria; phylum Pseudomonadota; class Gammaproteobacteria; order Steroidobacterales; family Steroidobacteraceae; genus Bog-1198. The sequence continues at coordinate 146,945 of CAVWLU010000017.1, read as the reverse complement.
CTCATGATGGCCTCGGGCGCCTTCATGCAGGTCCAATCCTCGCTGCGCTGGTTCGTCGACAATTTCAGCACCATCGCCGATTGGCGCGCGACGTTGCTACGCGTGGCTAGCTTCCGCCGCGAGCTCCTCTCAACCCATGTGCTTCACGACGCTCAAGGCCGCATCGACTTCATTGATGGCGAGCCGGGGCACTTCGTCATCGATGATTTGGAGATCTTCGCGCCCGCGGGCTCAATCCGGCTCGAAGAATCGCATGTCGAGGTGAAGGCCGGCGAGCGCGTGCTCATTTTAGGTGCATCCGGAACCGGTAAGACGCTGCTTTTCCGTGCGCTCGCCGGTGTCTGGCCGTGGGGTGCCGGGCGCATCACACGCCCTAAGGGCGAATCGGTATTCTATTTACCTCGCGCATCCTATCTGCCTCCCGGCACACTGCGTGAAGTCCTCGCCTACCCCTCGACCGTCGCAAGCTTCGACGCCGACGCGTTCCCGCACGTCCTCGAACGGCTTGCCCTGGACCGGCTCATACCACTGCTCGATGAATCTCAGCGATGGGAAAGCGACTTGAGCGACGCGGAACAGGAAAACCTGGCGTTCGCGCGCGCTCTACTGCACGCACCCGGCTGGTTGATCATAGACGAAGCGCTCGACACGCTCGACGAGGACACGCTCGAGCGGCTCAAGCAGGTTTTCACCAACGATCTTACGCACACCGCCATCATTTACATCGGCCGCGGCGATCCGGCGGGTCATTTGTTCGAGCGCATCGTGCATTTGATCAAAGATCCTGCGGCGCGTCCGCTCGCAGCGCTCAACGCGTCCGCTGCGCCAAGCGCGACGGCCAACAGCTGAAGAGCACTTACGCCGCCGACTTCTCCCGCAACGCGCAATTTGTTGCTATGCGATCCCGCGATTTCGGAGTGCGCTCGAGCAATTTAACTGCGCGCTCACGCGAGTGGCCACGCGCGCGTCGGCGGTAAAGAAGCGCGCTCACGCAATACGGCGCCGGTAATCCCGCAATCAACGACAGGGGATGTTCAATCAATGCAGCATCGCGTGCTCGCGCGCAACACATCGCGCGTCGCGTCGGCTGATCGATTTCCAGAAACAACTTGAAGCTGTGACCGATCTAACATAAAACACTCGTGCAGAGTTGAACGCGATCACGTACAAGATTTGCAAGTTGTTTTTAACTTAAACCGAGCATTGCCCAAGATGCCGGCTAGTGCCCAGTCCAAATTCCGCAGCGGAGGTTCGACGATGGGAGTATCACAGCTAAGCGTAGAATCCAATTCGTTGGATTTTCTCGATTCGTTGACCAGGTTCAGCAAGGAACATCGAGCGCAGCGCTGGGAGGGGACTCTCAGCGATTTCATGACGAGGATTCTGCCGAACCGCCCGGCGGCATACATTCGCACCAGCCACGAATATATCTGGGACATGTTGCTCTGGCACGGACGCGCGATCGAAGGCGACGACACTCACAAGGCGAGGGAGCTGTTCAAGCGCGAGTTGTTCGGCGTCGATGAGCCGCTCGGACGGGTGGTCGACTACTTCAAGGCCGCTGCGGCGGGCTCCGATGTCGGAAGGCGATTGCTGCTGCTGCTCGGGCCGCCCTCCGGCGGTAAGTCGACGCTGGCCATCATGCTGAAGCGCGGACTCGAGGAATACAGCCGCACGGAAGAAGGTGCTCTTTATGGGATCAAGGGTTCGCCGCTGCGCGAGTCTCCCTTGAATCTCATTCCAACGAGCTTGCGAGCGGACTTCCGCGAAACCTACGGAGTCGACATATCGGGCGAACTCTCTCCTTGGGCGCGCGATTATCTGGATCGTGAGTGCGAGGGCGATTACCTGCGCGTCCCCGTCGAGCGTATCTTCTTGTCGGAGGCCAACCGTTGCGGCATCGGCACCTACGCGCCGCACGATCCCTCGACCGCGGATATCGCGGATTTGGTCGGCTCGGTCGATCTTTCCAAAGTCGCGCGCGTCGGCGACGAAGGCGATCCGCGCGCCTGGTCCTGGTCCGGCGCCGTCTATGCCGCGAGCCGCGGCGTTCTCGAGATGATCGAGATTCTAAAGGTCAAGCGCGAGTTTCTCTATCTTTTGCTGACCATGACTCAGGAAAAGAACGTCAAGGTGGCGCGCTTTCCGCTGATCTATCTCGACGAGACGATTCTGGCGCACACCAATCTCGCGGAATTCAATCGCTTCCTTCAGGAGAAGGAGAACGAAGCGTTGCTTGACCGCATGGTGATCATCAAAGTTCCCTACGCGCTGTCATACAAAGACGAAGCGCGAATCTATAAGAAATTGGTGTACGGAGCGCCCGCCTTCCGGAAAACCCACTTGGATCCTCATGTTCTGCACCTTGCCGCGGTGTTCGCCATTCTCACCCGGCATACCAAACCGGAGCGCGAAGGGCTTGATCTGCCGAAGAAGGTTCGAATATTCGCCGGCGAGGCGGTCGAGGGCTTCTCGGAAACCGAGGCCGCACGTCTGCGGTTGGAAGCACCGGATGAAGGCCTATCCGGGGTGAGCCCGCGATTCGTGATCAACGCGCTGTCCACGGCGATCACCCGCGGCAATGCGCACAGCCTCACCAGCATGGAACTGTTGCTGGCGCTCAAAGACGCCATCGAGAGCGACGCGCGAATCGACGCCAAGCAAAAGAAGCAATGGTTCGACCACCTCGTGACCGCCCGCAAGGAGTTCTATAACCGGTGGGTCAAGGAAGACGTGCATAAGGCACTGTTCGCGTCGTTCCAGGACGAGGCGCAGCAGTTGCTCGAGAAATACTTGGATGAGATCGAAGCATCGCTCGACCAGCGCAAGGTTACCGACCCCATGACCGGGGAAAACCGCGCGCCGGACGAGCGATTCATGCGATCGGTCGAAGAAAAAATCAAGGTTTCCGAATCGGGCAAACAGTCATTCCGTCAGGAGGTCATTCGCAAAGCCATGGTCGCCTTCAAGGCGGGAGAGAAATTTCGCCTGGCAAGTCACGCGCGGGTGAGCGAGGCCATCGAGCAGTATCTGTTCGAGGAGCGGCGCGACGTACTGCGCCTGGTCACATCCACCGCCCGGCCCGACGAAGAGGCTCGCCAAAAGATATCCGTGGTGCAGGAGCGGCTCGTCAAGGAATATGGCTATGACGAACACAGCGCACAGGAGGCGCTGAATTACGTCACCACTCTTCTATCGCAGGAGTAAAATGAGAGGCATGACGCTCGTACTGCAAGAGGACGCGCGATGACCTCCGACTCGACAGGGAACGGGTCGCAGACACTCAATGGTTGGTATGAACTGTTCTCGCGGGGGTCGCGAGATTGGCTCCGGCACAGTGAAAAAATTCGCGAGGCCGTGCGCGAACATCTTCCCCAGATCATTTCCGGCTCCGACATCATCAACGACGGTTCTCGCACGGTCAGAGTGCCGGTGCGCATGCTCGAACACTACCGTTTTAGGCTCCTGGCAACCGGCGAGTCTCAGGGCGTCGGTCAGGGCAAGGCCAAACCAGGAGACCAGCTCGGACAGGCGAACCAGAGCGCCGGACCGGGGCAAAAGGGCGCCGGAGGGAAGGAACGCGGCGGCACCGAATTGTTGCTCGAGTTCAAGGTAGACGACGTGATCGAATGGCTGTGGGAAGACCTGCAGCTGCCCAATCTACATCCCCGAGTCGGGCCGTCGGAGGAAACCGAATGGAAGCGTGAGGGTTGGGATAAGCGCGGTGCACGCTCACGCTTGGATCGGCGCCGCTCTCTCAAGGAGTCGGTGAAGCGCCGTGCGCTCGATGAGAACTCGCCTGCGTTTACCGACGACGATCTGCGTTTCCGCCAGCTCAGCCGCCGCCGCCAGCCGGCGATGCGCGCCGTGGTCTTTTTCCTCCTCGACGTCTCCGGCAGCATGGCGGAGCGCGATCGTCAGTTGGCGAAGACCTTCTTTTTCTGGGTGGCGGCCGGATTACGGCGCGAGTATCACTTCGTCGACATCGTGTTCGTCGCACACACGACCGATGCCTGGGAATTCAGCGAAGCGGATTTCTTCAAAGTCACCGGTAGCGGCGGCACCGTCGCTTCGGCTGGCCTCGCCAAAGTGCGTGAGATCATGAACGCACGCTTCGATCCGGCGATTTACAACGTCTATTTAATCTATGGGTCGGACGGTGACAATGCCCCCGACGACCGGGCGCAGGCCGGCCAGGAACTCGACGGTATTGCCAAGGTGGCGCGCTACGCCGGGTACGTCGAGATATCGGCGGGCCCGCGCAGCAGCCAAAGCGAGACGGTGCAGCTGTTCCAAGCAGTCGCGGACGCGGGGTTGCCGTGCGGCCGTTATGCCGTGACCGGGCCGGACGACATCCCGGCTGCCGTGCGGCATTTCTTCACGGCCGAATCGCAAGCGGCCGCGATCGATAGCGGCGGATCCGGGCCATGAAATCCGACTGGCGCAGCCACGTACCGCAACTCGAGGACTTAGCGCGCAAACTCGGCCTCGACTGGTCTCGCGTCATCTTCGAAGCGGTTCCCGACAGCTTCATGACGGAAATCGCGGTGTACGGACTACCGGTGCGCATGCCCCACTGGTCGTTTGGCGCCCGTTACATCTACCAGCTGCTTCAACGGCACATGGGCTATTCCCGATTATTCGAGGTCGTGTTCCCCGGGAATCCGGGTCATGCCTATCTCGCCTCGAGCAACGGGCTTGCCGACAATGTGTTGGTGACCGCCCACGTACTCGGCCATGCGGATTTCTCCAAAAACAACATGTTGTTCCGGCGCTGCCAAGATCAAGGCAGTGCGCATATCATCGAACACGCAGCCAGCCACGCGCGGCAAATCGAACGCGACATCGAGGCGCACGGATTCAACGCGGTGGAGCAAGTGCTCGATGCCGCGTTATCCCTGGAGCAATACGTCGACCTCGACAAGAATCTCAGGCGCGATCTTTACCCGGAGTATCCGGCGGCGGACGCACCACCCCCTGACGATGCGTTTCGGTCCCGCTTTTCCACCTTGGACGCGGGACCAGAATCGGTGGCACACACGCGTAAACTCCGGGCGCCGCTGCCGCCGCATCCGGAGCGGGATCTGCTCTGGTTCATCGCCTCATACGCGCCGGATATGGAGAGTTGGGAGCGCGACATCTTTCTTGCGGTCCGTGAAGAATCTTTCTATTTCTACCCAGTGTTCGCCACACAGATCATGAACGAAGGGTGGGCGTCTTATTGGCACGCGCGGCTGCTGCGGGAAGCGGATTTCATCCCGCAGGAAACCTATCTCGATGCGATCAAGTGCCACTCGGACGTGGTGCGCCCGGTCGCGACCGGTGAACAGGTGGCACTGACGATCAATCCTTATCACCTGGGCTTCAGCTTGTGGGAGGAGATCGTCAAGAAGTCCGGCATGGACTCCGCGCGGCAGATCATGCGAGAGGACGACGACTTCAGTTTCCTTCGCAATCATCTCACACGTGAGATCGCCGCGGACATGGAGCTCTTTCGCTACGATCGCCGGGAGAATGGCCCGGTCAAGGTAGTTGCCTCCGACATCGACCAACTGCACGAGGCTTTGCTGCTCGATAAATACAATTTTGGCGCCCCGCGGGTGGCGGTGGCGGAAGTTAGAAGCGACGGCACTCTGGTCCTGCAGCACGACAGCCAGCTCGACGGGCGCGGCTTGGATCCCGAACGGTCGCGCAAGGTGCTCGAGTATGTGAAACGGGTTTGGCGTCGTCCCGTACTGCTCAAGACCGTCGATGCGGCGGCCAAGGCGGTGGAATATTCGGCGGAGGCAACGGCCGCCGCCTGACGGCACGCGGAGCAGCCACGGCTGGCACGCAACCGCGGCCGGCGCACCCTAGCGAAAAAAACCCTCGCGGCCGAGTTCGTGCGTGACCTCGGTAATGGCGTCGCGCAAGGTATCGACGAGCATGTCGCATTGCTCGCGAGTGAGAATCAGCGGTGGCGACATGATGTCGAGGTGGCCGAGCGGTCGGACGAGCAGGCCATTCGCTTCGCAGCGCTGCGCGATGCGTCGCGAGATATTGGCCTGTTCGGGCAGGGGTACGCGCGTGGATTTATCGGCAACATACTCCACGCACATCATGAAGCGCCGGCCGCGGACATCGCCCACCAACGGTAGCGACGTGAGTTCCTTGAGGCGCGCTTCGAAGTAATCCCCGACCGTGCGCGCGTTACCGAGCAGATTTTCCTGAGTCATAATCTCGATGTTCTTGAGCGCGGCGGCACAGCAAACGGGATGCCCCGAATACGTGAAGCCGTGAGTGAACCACGCCTGCGGATCGGGGGCCGATATCGCCTCGTGCACGCGATCGGAGTAGATCGTGGCGCCGAGCGGCAAGTAGCCCGAGGTCAGCCCTTTTGCCGCGACGAGGATGTCGGGTTCGATGCCGTATTCATCGTGAGAGGCGAACCAGTGTCCAATTCGGCCGAACCCGGTCACGACCTCGTCCGCGATGAAGAGAATTCCGTGCTCCGCCAACATATCGCGCATGCGCGGCAAGTAACCGACCGGAGGCGGTACGACACCCCCCGCTCCCTGAATGGGCTCGGCGATGAAGGCGGCGATGTTTGACGCGCCGATACTTCTGATTGCCGACTCGAGCTCGGCAACCAAGTGGTCCGTAAACTCGGGCTCACTCAGGCCATCCGGGCGCCGGTAAACGTACGGCGCGGAAAGATGGTGCACGAGTCCTCCCTCGATGTACCTGAAGTGCACGGATCGATCGCCTTCTCGGTTCCCCAAGGTCATGCCGAGATAGGTGGAGCCGTGATAGGAGTTGTACCGCGATAAAATAACGCGCCGAGCCGGTTCACCGCGGCGCGAGTGATAGAAGTGCGCGAGCCGAATCGCCGTGTCGTTCGCGCATGAACCGGATACCGAATAGGCCACGTGATTGAGAGAGCCCGGGGCCAGTTGCGCCAGCTTGGCCGCGAGTTCCGCAGCGGGTTCGTTGGTGCAATCGGTGAAGGTGTTCGAGTAACTGAGCTTCAGAACCTGCTCGGCGATGGCCTGCGCCATCTCTCGCCGTCCGTAACCGATGTTGACGCACCACAGCCCCCCGATACCGTCCAGATAGCGCCGGCCGGAGGCATCGGTCACGTACGCGCCTTCGGCATCGCGGATGACCAGCGATCCGTCGCGCTTGAACGTGTCGAAATGAGTCCAGGGGTGCAGGAAGTGATCTCGATCCTTCCGCCAAAGTTGACCCGCTTGGATGCTGTCGTTCGCTATCGACATATCGTTGTCCTTGGTGCCGGCCGTGCGGCCCGTAAGCCTTTCCTTAAGCTTCACGAGAGATGGCTATAATAGCCGGATCGCGATCAAGAAACGAAACCGGTGCCTTTCCCATGATTCAAAGCCCAGCCGACTCAACTCACCGCGGCCGACTTCGCCGTGCCGACAAAGTGATGACCGACGAGGAGGTGGACGAATTTCTCGCTCAGGCCTTTTGCGCACGGATTGCGACGGTCGGCGCCGACGGTTACCCGTACGTGGTACCTAACCTGTTTATATGGGCTCAAGGCCGGGTCTATCTGCACACCGCACCCTATGAAGGACACTTCATCACCAATGTACGGCATTCGGACCGCGTAAGTTTCGAGGTGGATGAACCGGGCCAGATTTTTCCCTACGGACACGTCGAGTGCGACACCTCCGTGTCGTATCGTTCGGTGATCCTATTTGGGCGCATTAAAATCGTGAATGACGAAAGCGAGAAGACCAAATTCTATCAGGGTTTTCTGGCCAAATACGCGCCGGCGGACTCGTGGGGCCGGGAGCGGGGTTCGTTTCCGAGACTCGGATCGACGATCGTCTATGAGATCACTCCGGAGGTCAAAACCGGCAAGCGAGGACCTTTGCCCGCTGTCGCTGACCAATGGCCGAATCGCAATCTCACGGGTTCGCCAGGCTGGAAACCGAAAGGCTCGCCACCGGGCAAGTGATCGCCAGGCGCTGCTATTCGAGGCAAACGACGAGTTTCGCCGAATGCTTGCGCCAATTGATCGGAATGACGTAGGACTTCGAATAGGGCGCGGTGACCTTGTCTATATCGTGCGAAACGATGGTCGGTACGGATATGATGAAGTTCCGCCCAAAATCCTTGCGCGCGTTGCCCGAGATGGTGTTGGCTACCTCCCCCACCAAATCCTTGATGTTTGCATCGCTCGTGTCGGTTTCTTGCATCCGCATCAGAAGCACCGCGAGCATGCCGCGCGGCGCCGAAAAATACACGATCCCTTTACGGGCTCCCGAAATGCCGATGACGCCTGAGTAGTCGTAGGCACCGGGATTGCCGTCGATCACCAAGTACGGCGATCCGACGCTCGCCGCCTGCTGCGCGGAGACCTCGAAGTAGCTGGTGGCGCCCTCGATAAACGTGCGGATTTCGGACTCTTTCAGCATCAGGCTTCCAACAACAACTCGTGCAACGCGTCGTTGAGTTGTCGGTCGGTAAACGGCTTGCAGAGGAATCCGTTCGCGCCCTTTTCAATCGCCTCCACCGCGGTCGCCTTGTCGGCGAGCGCCGAGACCACGAGTATCAGCACCTTGGAATTGAGCGCGACCAATTCTTGTACGCACTCGATGCCATCCATCTCCGGCATGGTCAGGTCCATGGTGACCACATGCGGCTTGGTTCGCCGAAACAATTCGACTGCCTCCCGTCCATTGCTCGCGGCCCCGACTACCTCCAATCGTGCGATCTGTTGCGAACGCTCGATGCGCCGACGAATGATGTTCGAGTCGTCGACGATCATCAGCCTTAAAGTAGTTTGCGAACCGCTGCGCTGGTTCATTACGCGGCCTCGGTCACGTCGATACGCTTGACCGGCGACGGCAGCGACACCGAGATCCGCGTGAATTTACCGAGTTGGGTGGCGAGACTCACCCGGCCGCCGGCTTCGCGCACGCGCTCCGCGATCAGGTTCATGCCAATGCCCCGCCCGGCGTCCTTCGTCACGTTCTCTGCCATCGAGAATCCGGCCTGAAACAGCAGCGAAAATACCTGCTTGGGATCGAGACCCGCCGCGTGTTCCGCGGTCAAAAGACCCTTTTGCACGGCGGCCGCCTTGATTCGATCGGTCGATAAACCCTTTCCATCATCCTCGATCGTGAATTTGTAGGACCCCGAAGACTCCTTGAACTCCAAACGCACCACGCCGATCGGCGATTTTCCCAATGTCGAGCGAACCGTTCGGGGCTCGATGCCATGCACGATTGCATTGCGCACCGCCTGCACCGCGACATCTTTGACCAGGCGCCGATACACACTTGGGATGGCGTCAAAGCCGACACACTCGAGCGCCGCCCCTTTGTCATTTTCGCCGGCGATCCGTGCGGCCAGCCGATGCAATATGGGCGCGATATCAGGGGGCGCTGGGCTCTGGACGGGCGGCGCCGCAGCCACCGGCGCACTGACGTGCACCAGGTCCTCCTGCCGAACGTGCAATTGCGACAGGCGCGACACCAAATCGCTGATCGAGTGCAAGTGAGTGAGCAAATCATCGAGTTTGATGACCAGGGGCAGAAAATCGTTGCCCGACAACTCCGATTTCTCGCGCAAGGCTTTAAGATCATCCTCAAATGCATGGGCACGGCTTTCGATCGACGATAAGCCCAACGAAGCCGCCTCGCCCTTGACTGAGTGGGCCTGCCGGAAGAGGCTGTCCAATTTCTTGCGAAAGGCAGACTCTTCCCGAGCCGGCTCACGCAGGACCGCGTTGATCATCTTCATCGACGCGTCGGAGTCGCTTAGGAACGACGCCAATTGGTTTGGCTCGACGTGCAAAATGCCGAGCAGCGTGTCGACCTGAGCTTGGGCCTGGCTTTGAGAGACGGTGAGTTCTCGCGCCAAATCGACACGGGCGGTGATATCCGCCACCGACACCAGCACGTGCGTGATCTCGCCCTCCACGCGTACCCGATGAAAATCAAACTCCAAATATCGGGTGTCGACGCCTCCCTGGCTGTTGACGATGCGGACCTGCACTTCACCCAGCGGATTGATCGATTTGACGAGATTTTCGTTCGTCCGTTCCGACCATAGAATCGACACGAATTTGCGCGCCGTAACCAAGGTCTTCTCGGAGACGATGTCCCGCAATAGTTCGTCGAATCCGAGTCCCGCAAAGTCCTTGCGCTGGAAAAGCCTTTCGAGTGCCGTCGAATAGGTCGAGCCGATCACCAATTCCTGGTCGAGCAGGAACAAGCCATCCTTGACGGTACGCAGGATATCTTCCGTTTGCTGACGCGCCTCTCGCAGGCTATGCGCCTGGCGCCGCCGGGCGCCCAACAGAATCGTGACCACCAACACCAGCACAGCCGCCATCAACAGACCCGCGAGCATGACGATCCGCAGTCGCAACGCGGAATGCGCATTCCGCGCCTGCAATTCGGAGCTCATGACGGCAAGTTCGCCTTCTATGGCGGGCAATAGTCGCCTGGCGTTGCGGACCGCGGCATTGACGTCGCGCACCAATCCGCGGCCGCTGTCGTTCAGAACCGTGCCGGTTACCTCGTCGTCCTGATACGGAACGCCCGAGAACTGGACCAGCGGCTCGAGGGATTCTCGCTCCGGCCTCCACAACGCGCGCAAAGACGCCGCGCGCGCGGCCACGGCCGGTTGGGTAAACGCCGCAGTCTCGCTCGCTGTGTCGAACCAATCCGCGTGTTTCGCCTGCTCCATGGCCGCCTGCGCGTCATCGAGCTTCTTCACTGCTTCGCGCAGCTGATCGAGCGGCGCCTCGACGTAGCCGTGCGCACTCAACCGATCGCGCATGATATCCAGCGACGTGCGGATGAGGTCGGGATACCGCTGTTGTTCGCCGACGAACTTGAGCGCCGCCGTCGTATTGGCAAGTTCGCTCGAAAGCTCGAACCCCGGTACCAGTACCGCGGCGATGAATCCGAGACCGAGCACGGCCACCAACACAACGAGTGCCCGCGGTGTGAGGCGTGAAAGAAGATCCGTGCGTAACGGAGAAATCATGAATCGAGCGCTCCCCTTTTGGCCATCCGTCGTGTTTGTTCTTCAATCGATCCGGCGGCGACGTCCAGCGCTTCGAGAAACTGCGCGGCGGCGGGATATCGGTCGTCCGGGTTCTTCTGCAAGAGGCGATTGATCAGGGGCTGGTAGCGCATCAGCGGAGCCGGCAGCGGCGGTGCGACTGCGCTGCGATGGGCCTCGAAAATTTCCGATACACTGTTGCCTCGAAACGGCAGGCTGGCCGCCAGCATCTCGTAGAAGACTATCCCCAAGCTGTACAGATCGCCCCGGTGATCCGAGTCCTTGCCGTCGATTTGCTCCGGGGACACGTAATATGGCGTGCCGGTCATCGGATCCGATTGCGCCAAATCGCACGCCACGAGTTGCGCCCGCGCCGATCCGAAGTCGATCAGCACCACTCGATTGTCGGTGGTCAACATGAGGTTCGAAGGCTTCAAGTCGCGATGTACGACCCCGGCCGCGTGCACCACTTGCAAGGCCTCGGCGATTTGCCTCGCGTAATTCACGGCGTCCGCTTCGCTCACCGGGTTCTTCAATCGCTCGCGCATGCTGCCGCACGGAAAATACTCCAATGCGAGGAATAAATACCGCGGCGTGATGCCGAAGTCGATGACGTCGGCGATGGAACGGTGGTTCAAGCTCGAGATAATTTCGCATTCCCTGGTGAAACGCTGGCGGTCCTCTTCCGACACGCCCGCCTGTCCTTTGATGGTTTGGATCTTGAGCGCCACCGACTGCGCCAAATCGTCATTGCGGGCCAAATACACCGTCGCCGCCGATGAGTGAGCAATTTTCTTCAGAACCCGGTAGCCGGCCACTTCAGGTATCGAATCGGATTCCTGCTTCGGCAAGCCATGGACGCCGCGCAACGGATTCTGCAGCGTCTGCAAGGCCGCGCTGAACTCTGCGAGATCGACGGAATGAATGGGCCAATAGTCGTTTGCGCCCGCCTTGATGGAGCGTGCGGCCCAGCGTTCGTCGCCGTGGCGTGCGAAGATGAAAATGGGCAGTCTCGGCGCCCGGGCGCGCAACCGTGCCACGATCGCGAGCGGATCGGAGCCGCCTTCTCTTTGCATGAACTCCACAATGAGCAGGACCGCGACATAGGAGCGGATTTGCTCGATGGCAAGTCCGTCGAACCCAGATCCGGTGACCGTGTCGGCGTCGAGCTTTAAAGCCGTTCGCCGCACCAACCCGGCCAATCGGAGGCGCAGATCGAGATCATCATGTACGACCAGGCAAAGCCGGCTAAACCGATTGGTCGCGGCGACCGGGGTTGGGTCGTTCTTGACGGTGTTTTCCAGAGAGGACGTCATCGAGGGCTCTTCACTGTTTTGCCAGCCGGAAGACGACATGTAGGGTCGTCTTGATCTCAGACGGATGGCCGTCTATCAACACCGGCTGATAACGCACGCGAGACACTGCGGCTTTCGCCGCCGCGTCGAAGACGTTGTGCGGCTGTGAATCCACGACCGTGACATGGGCGACCTTGCCGTCCGTGGTCACATCGAATGCCAAATCCACCCATCCCTCGGTGCCGTTGGCCAAAGCAGCCGTCGGATACTCGAGCTTCATCGGTTTGATCGCCACCAACGCATTGGGGGAAACGGTGGCCTCTTTTGGCAGTTTTTGTTTCTGCAGCGCGAGCGAGTCGCTCAAGGAGTTGAGCTCGGCCGAGTTGCCGAGCGAGCTCGCCGATTTGGCCAAGATTTCCGCTTTTGCGGAGTCTCCCGCATCGAGCGCCGCGCGAGCTCTTAAGATGATCGCGCTTTGGAGCGCTGTGGAGATCTGCGCCAAGCCGCCATTCGAGGGATCGACCGCACGCAGCTGACCGACGTAGAACAGGGCATTGTCATTGGTCGGCTCCACAAGGTCACCGCGCGCGAGCCGCGCATGTGCGAGGTCAAGAAGCTGCGCGCGGATCACCTTCTCGTGAGCCTGGCTATCGCGCGCCGCACTCAAATCGCGTTGCAGAGCTGCAATGATCTGCGGGGATCCACCGGTGCTTCGTGCCTCCGTCAGCATTCGATCCGCGTCATCCAGGCGATGCTGGTCGATGGCCGGGCGAGCCGCCTGCAGCAGTTTCCTGCTCAACGTTTGAGTTTGTTCCTGCAGATCCGCTTGGGTCGCGCCCGCCTGACGCGCCTGTTGCAAGTAATAGACGGCACTATCGTTTCGCGGTTCAAGCAAGCGATCCTGTTGCAGGCGCGTTTCCAAGAGCTTTACGATGTGCGCGACGTCGGATTCCGCCTGACGCCGCCGCAGTTCGTCCCGCAATTGGTTCAACTTCGCGGAACTTAGCGACTTCGCGCGCGCCGCTTCGTCGAGCAACTGGGCCGCTCGGTCGAAATTCCTGGCATTGATCACCGCCTGGATTTGCGCCGGGCCAAGTTCGGCTCGCAGCGTCGCAATTCGCGCATCGAGATCGGTTAGTCGGGCGTCTCCGGGGCTGATGCCGCGCGCGGTTTCCAGTGCCTGCAGCGCCACATCGAATTTGTGCTCATCCAAGTCCGACTGGACGCGTGCAAACAGAATCTGCGCCAACCGCTGCACGCCCTGCCGAGCCTCACCATTATTTGGGTCGTAGATCAACACGTTTTGATAGAGCGCCAACGCATTGCCGTCGGCGGGTTCTATGAAGTGCCGATCGAGCATGGCTTGCCGCGCCTTCTCGAGCAACGAATCGACCTGCTCATCGGCTCCCGTGTTCGTCTTGACCGGCGCAGCAGCCGGGACGTCATGCAACGGGGCGGCGGCTGCGGGCGGAGCCGGATTAGAAGGAGTCGCGGAGCCCCGATGCAGCAGGTAAGCGACGCCGGCCGCCAACGCGACAGCCGCGGCGATCAACAATGGGATGCGCGGGAATTTGCGGCGAGTCGAGTCGGCAACGAACGCCGCAGCAGCCGCATCTCCAAGCACGGCACTGCGCACGTGATATTCCTCGCGTGCGCTCACGAACGTCTCGAGCAATTGGGCGGCGTCGAAAGGCAGGGCGAGAAGCGCAACTATTTGCCGATGCTGGATCGCCTCCCGCCATGGCTCGCTGTTCGTGGCGGCATCGAGCACGATGATTGCAAAACGCGCGGAGTGAAGTTGCAAGCCCGACAGATCGTCCGCACTGTCCGCACGGTCGCGGGCGTCCCATACGATGATGCCCGCTTGACCCTCATGCGTCGTTTCCTTAAGTTCATCGAGGGTGTCGACCTGCTTGAGCACAAAGTCGTGGTCCAGGTCTGGCCCGATTTGCGGCCACAGCGCCTCATCTTGAGTTACTAGAAATACGGGAGTTTTCTGTGCTCGTGAAGCGGCGGGCGCTGGCGCCGACTCGGTGTACGAATTGGCAGCCGCATTCTTTCGTGCTGCTTGAGACAAGACTGCGCTCCCTCATTCGGTTGACGCCACGAGAAACTGGACGTGCAGCGCCACTGTTGGGGATCAATCCTCACAGGCCCGTTGCAACTTGTTGTAGCGTCGAGGAATAGGCGAAAATGTGGGTGGGTGTGAATCACATTTTTGGCTTTGCGGCGCAGCAAGGGACGATATCGTTACACCCATAAATTGCGATTTTGTGAGCCATTTCGCAGGCTGGACACCTCAATTGGCGCCCGGCGCGAGATACCGGTCGAACCAGGCGAGGTAGCGCCGGAGGCGGTCTTTGATGTAGCTCGGCCGCGTCAATTCGTGAAACTGGCCGGGGTAGATGACAAGTTGCGTGGGTACCCCAAGGGTGCGCAGCGCCTCATACATCTGCTCGCTCCCCAGGATCGGGACATTGAAATCCTTCTCGCCGCCGAGAAATAGGGTCGGCGTTTTGATGCGGTCGGCGTGAAGCAGGGGGTAGGAAACGCGCAGCCAGCGGTCCAGCGTTCGCCACGGTGGCTCCATTTCGGCATTGTATTGCAAGCTATATTCGTCGCTGCCGTACATCGCGAGCGAGTTGCCGCTGCCGGCGCCGCTGATCGCCGCCTTGAAGCGGCCGTCCGACGCTATCACGTAGTCCGTGAGATTTCCGCCATAGCTCCAACCGCCGATACCGAGGCGCTCTGGATCGGCCATTTTCTCATTCACGACGTAATCGACGCCGGCGAGGAGATCGGACACTTCCTTGTTGCCCCAGTCTCCGGCGATGGCGCTCGAAAACGCCGCGCCGCGCCCGCTGCTGCCGCGGTAGTTGACGGCCAGCACGATGTAGCCATGCGCCGCAAACCATTGCCGGTCGAGCGTGGGTGCATACGTCGTGAACTTGAGGCCGTGTGAATCTTGCAGATTGGGGCCGCCATGTATCCACAACACCGTGGGGTAAGTCCGCCCGGCGTGAAAATCAGGCGGTTTGACGATCATTCCGTGAATCCTCGTGCCATCACGGCTCGGAAAGTAAATATCGTCGACCGAGCCCAGCGACAATTCATCCATCAATGCGTCATTGTGCGAGGTGAGCTTGCGCAGACCGTTGCTCTCCAGTGAGTAAATCTCCGGTGCGGTGCTGTCGGTGGACGCCAGCACCGCCACATGCCCTGCGCCGCTGCACTGGCGGGTGGCCGAAACTTTGCCGCCCAAGCGGCGTTCCACTTGGGTGCGGTCGAGCTGCACGGTAGCCGGAATATTGGAGCCATCGTCTTCGAGAATGGCATTGATCGCGCTGTCATCGACCGTGAGCACCGGGAAGGACAGGGCGCGGTCGAGCCGGTCTGCCAGCACCTTCGGCTTGCCGCCGGCGGCGGCGATCACGGTCAGGTGGTCCTGAGTGTAGCCGTTCCTCTTCGGGTCAAAACCCGTTGAGTAGACGATGCGTTTACCGTCTCGTGTAAAGAGTAGAGAGGTTTCGTTCGGCTGAAAGAAATCGGCAAGCTTGTGCGGAACCGCGCCCGAATGTGCATCGACCAGGTACAACTGCAGCGTACCCGACACGTCTGGATCGGTGTCGTGATTGCTGAAGAACGCGATCGTCTTGCCGTCGGGCGACCAGATCGGCGACGTGTCGTCGAAGCGAGCATCGGTGGTGAGGGGCTCCAATTTTTTCGTGGTCAGGTCGAACAGGTACAACTGGGCGCGATCCCCCGCCGTCACGTAGCCTGTCTGGTCCTCCTTGAAGTGCACTCGATCGATCACGATTGGCTTCGGCGTCTTCGCGCCTCGCGCCGGTGTTCCGGCAGCACTTTGCGGCTCGCCATCCCCCGGCGATAAGGAGATCACGAGTCGCGTTCCATCCGGCGACCAAGCATAGCCGCCGATGTCACCCGTCACTTCGGTGAGAACACGGGCCTCGCCGCCTCGCCCATCGACCAAATAGATTTGCGCCTTGGCCTCGCTCCCGTGAGCCGACAGGAAGGACACGTAGCGACCGTCGGGGCTGAATTGCGGGTCGTCGGCCGATTCAGCTGCTCCGTTCAAACGCCTGTTTTGAGTGCCGTGAAAGTCCACCATCCAAACGCTGCTCTTGCGGTCGTCGGCATCGAGATCGGGTTGCTCGACCGTATAGGCGACCCAACGACCGTCGCGCGAGCACACCGGATTGCCGACGGTGAGCAGGCGATCGAAGTCATTCACCTCGAGCGGACGCTTAGGCGTTGCATCAGCACACACGGCGACAAGGGCAAGGCAGAGGATGATAAAAGCGCGGATCGGCAATGCGTTCATCGGGATATTGAACCATTTTTTCACGAACGAGGTGCCTTTCCCCCGCCCCCGCCGCCGGCGAATTTGGACAATTTGCGGAGAGTGCCTGAAACTTACGCCTTCCTTAGGCGCCTTGGGTTCCATTGCTGGGGAGAAAAACAATGTTCAATCAATTATTGACGCCGGTGGGCAACAGCCTGATTCTTTCTTTTCTGGTGGCGGCATTGCCCATTGCCACCGTGCTGGTGGCTTTGGGGGTCTTGCGTCGTCCGGCTTGGCAGGCGTCGCTCGCCGGCCTCGTGGTGGGTCTCGTCGTCGCGATTGCGGTCTGGAAATTTCCGGTGGCACTCGCGCTCGACGCCGTGGCGGCGGGCAGCGTGTTCGCGCTCTGGCCGGTGATGTGGATCGTGTTCAACGCGCTCCTGCTTTACAATATCGCCGTCATTTCGGGCCGTTTCGACGCATTCCGCGACTGGCTGCTCAAGGCTCTGCCGAATGACCGGCGCATCGTGCTAGTGGTGATCGGATTCTGCTTCGGCTGCTTGTTGGAGGGGGTCGCGGGTTTCGGCACGCCTGTCGCAATCACCAGCGCATTGCTCATTTTGATCGGCCTGCCCGCTCTGGAGGCTCTGACTTTCACACTCATCTTCAATACCGCACCGGTGGCTTTCGGTGCGCTTGGAACGCCGATCACGGTGCTCGCGCAGGTCACGGATCTGCCGGCGGTCAAACTCGGTGCGATGGTCGGCCGTCAGCTTCCCTTCATCGCTCTGATCCTACCGTTCTACGTGATGGGTATTTATGGCGGCGCGCGGTCGGTGCGGGCGCTTTGGCCGGTCCTGGCGGTAGCCGGAGGCAGCTTTGCGCTGGCGCAATTTCTGACGTCGAACTATCTCGATTATTCGTTGACGGATGTGCTCGCGGCGTTGACTTCGTTGCTGGTCACCTTGATGTTCCTGCGCACATGGTCGCCCAAAGTTGACGCAGAGTATGCAATCCAGAGACCCGCCGCGGGCCCCTCGGGTACCACCCTGGCCGTCCCCAGTTGGCAGGGCTGGATCCCATGGATCCTGGTCTCCGCGGTCGTCATCCTGTGGACGCACCTTAAAATAGCAACCCTCGGTCAACAGACCATTCATTGGCCGGGCTTGCACAATGCGGTATTCATCACTCTATATAACAAGGCCTACGCTGCGAACTGGGCGTTCCAGCCGCTCGGCACCGGCACGGCGATTCTGGTGGCGGACGTCCTCACCGCCGCGTGGGTGGGGGTGGGACCGAGCCGCTTCCTCGGCGCGATTTTCACGACCTGGCGGCAGAGCCGCTTCGCGATCCTGACGGTCATGCTGATTGTGGGTCTCGCTTATCTCATGAACTATTCAGGTATGAATTACACGCTGGGATTGGGCGTGGCCTCGGCCGGCATTTTCTTCCCCATGGTGTCGGCATTCTTAGGCTGGGTCGCAGTGTTTCTCTCCGGCAGCGACACCTCGGGTAACGCTCTGTTTGGCAATCTTCAGGTGGTCGCGGCGAGGCAGCTTGGTCTGAATCCCATCCTCATCGCCGCCACCAATTCTTCCGGCGGCGTCATGGGGAAAATGATCTCGCCGCAGAACATCGCCACCGGAGTCTCGGTCACCCACTTGCAAGGCCAGGAGGGTCACGTTTTGGCGCGAACGTTCAAACACAGCATCGTGCTCACGCTTCTGCTCGGCGTACTAGTGGTATTGCAGCAGTACGTGGTGTCTTGGATGATCCCGTGATGTCGAGGACGTCGGCGGACGGCGGCACCCTTGAGCCGCCGCCTGACGTCCGTCATGCGTTGGCGCGCCGCCTGCGGCGAGAAACGCAGGGAGAGACGCTGTTCGATCTCGCATCGCGCGGCCGCTATTCCACCGACGCGTCCATTTACCAAATTCTACCCGTGGGTGTGTTCATTCCGCGCGATGAGCGTGACATAGCAATTGCCATCGATATCGCACGCGACCTGAAAGTTCCGGTACTGCCGCGCGGTGCCGGCACCAGCCAGTGCGGCCAGACCGTCGGCGCCGCTTTGGTGATCGACAACAGCAAGCACATAAGACGCGTCATCGACATCGATATTGCGGGGCGCACCGCGGTCGTGCAACCAGGCTTGGTTCTCGATGAGCTGAACGCACGGCTCAGGCCCAACGGGCTGTGGTTTCCCGTGGATGTATCGACGAGTGCTCAGGCCACGCTTGGAGGAATGGCAGGCAATAACGCCTGCGGCTCGCGCTCGATTGCCTACGGCAACATGGTGCACAACGTGCTCGGCGTGAGTGCGTGGTTGTCGGATGGCGCGTGCGTGGAATTCGGACCGATGCCGGCCCTGACGGGCCGCGCCGTTGCGATCGGCAACTTCGTGCGGGAACTCGCGGCAGCTCATCGGGAGGCCATCGCGGATCGCTGGCCCAAACTGCTACGCCGCGTGGGCGGCTACAATTTGGATATTTTTCAGAATCAGAGCGAACGGCCGTACACCAGTGACGGCCACGTCAATCTCGCACACTTGCTGATCGGTTCCGAGGGAACGTTGGCATACACGAAAAGCCTGACGCTCAAGCTATCCGCAATGCCGCGCTACCGCGTCTTGGGCGTCGTCAATTTTCCGACTTTCCGAGCCGCCATGCAGGCTCCGCAACAACTCGTCAAGCTGGGACCAAGCGCGGTAGAACTGGTTGACGGCATCATGATCGAGCTGGGGTTGGCCAATCCCAGTTTCCGGCCGCTGCTCGAGCAGGCATTGATCGGAAAACCGCCCGCGATTTTGCTGGTCGAGTTCAGCGGCGATGAGATGCAGGCCCTCGAGTCGAAACTTTCGGATCTGGTTACCCTAATGGGCGATCTGGGATTAGCCGGCAGCGTCGTCGCGATATCCGATCCGAACGCGCAACAGAACCTTTGGGAAGTTCGCAAGGCGGGGCTCAACATCATGATGAGCCTCAAGGGCGACGGGAAACCCGTGAGTTTCATCGAAGACTGCGCCGTTCCTCTCGAGCATCTCGCCGAATACACCGATGCGCTGACCGAAGTATTCGAGCGGCATGGAACACATGGTACCTGGTACGCACACGCATCCGTCGGTACGCTGCACGTTCGGCCGATCCTCGACATGCGCCAGGAAGGACCCAATGGAGGCGCCGGCAAGATGAGGGCGATCGCCGAGGAGGCTGCTGCGCTCGTGCGCAAATTCCGGGGCGCATACAGCGGAGAGCACGGCGACGGGCTGTGCCGGGGCGAATGGATCCAATGGCAATTCGGACCATCCCTAACCCAAGCTTTTCGCGAGATCAAAAGCCAACTCGACCCAATCGGATTATTCAATCCCGGCAAGATCATCGATCCGCCGAGAATGGACGATACCGCACTGTTTCGGTTTGCGCCGCCTTCGGCAGCGCGGCCATATCGAACCGTCCCGATCAAGCCGATGCTCGACTGGTCGGCTTGGAATGTGCAGAACGATCCGCTGACAGAACAAACGTCGGCGCCCGGTACCGGCGGCGACAATACCGGCGGCTTCGCCAAAGCCGTCGAGATGTGCAACAACAACGGCCACTGCCGCAAGTTCGCGGCCGGCACCATGTGCCCGAGCTACCGTGTGACCCGCGACGAACAGCACCTCACGCGCGGGCGGGCCAACACGCTGAGGCTCGCGCTGTCGGGACAACTCGGCGCCGATGCGTTGACCAGCGATGCGCTGTATCAGGCCTTGGATCTGTGCGTCGGGTGCAAGGGCTGTAAGCGCGAGTGTCCGACCGGCGTGGACATGGCGAAGATGAAGATTGAATTCCTGGCGCACTATAAAGCACGGCATGGCTACACGCTCCGGGACCAGATCATCGCCCGCCTTCCGGACTACGCGGCGCTCCTGAGCCATGTGCCGTGGTTGGCGAATCTGCGCGACACTTTTCCCGGGGCCAAGTGGATGAGCCAGCGCTTACTCGGCCTGTCCGCGGATCGCTCGCTGCCGCGCTGGCGCACCGACACGTTTTGGCGTGCGCACTCTTCGCGCGCGCACACCGGACCCAAGTGGTTGAGCGCCGAGGCGGCGCTCGAGGCCGCGGCAGCGGGCGATAAGGTAGTGGCGCTATTCGTCGACACCTTCAATGGCAGCTTCGAGAGCGAGAATGCGCTGGCCGCTTGCCGCGTTTTGCGAGCGGCCGGTTACGCCGTGCATGTATTGACCAAACGCGGCGGTGCGCTTTGCTGCGGCCGAACTTACTTGAGCAGCGGCATGGTGCAGCGAGCCCGAGCCAAAGCGAGGGAACTGGTTGCCGCGGCCGAACCGTTTGCGCGCAAAGGTGTGGCAATTGTGGGTTTGGAGCCGTCTTGCCTGCTGACGTTGCGCGACGAAGCACTGGTCATGGGGCTCGGGGAGAGCGCTCAGGTAGTTGCCTCTCAGGCGTTGCTGTTCGAAGAATTCGCCGCCCGCGAGGTGCGGGCCGGGCGTTTTGCGCTCGAACTCCACGCCGCTGGCAGACCGATTCTGTTGCACGCTCATTGCCACCAGAGTGCGTTCGGGGCGGTCACTCCGATACTCGATGTGTTGCGGTTGATTCCCGATGCGAAACCGGAACTCGTAGAGGGATCGTGCTGCGGCATGGCCGGCAGCTTCGGTTACGAGGCCGCACATTATCAGATCTCGATGCAGATGGCGGAGGCAACGCTCCTGCCGGCAGTTCGTGCATCGCCGGATGCCATCGTGGTCGCCGACGGCACTAGCTGCCGGCACCAAATATTCGACGGATCGCGACGCGAAGCGATCCATGTCGCTCGGTTGCTCGACCGATTGACGGCCGACACCACATCCCAGCTATCCCGTTAAGACCATCATCGCGTGAATGCGTGCCTTTGAATGCGGCAGCGCACCATTTTCGTGAGCGCTTGCATCCTGCGGCATCTCGCCACTGGCCTCAAGTCCAACTGCGCCGTGTTTCGCATCCGAGTATGGTCCCAGGCTCCACTCATTGGAGGCATGGCATGAACAAAAAAATCCCGCTTATCTTGTGCGTATGCCTGTGGCCATTGGCCGGCGTCACGCTGGCTCAATCGGTTGCACAGCCAGGTGCAATGACCGGCGATATTTCGGCATTTCACGGCGACCAGAATACGCTGGTAAATGCGATTGCAGCCGTCGAACAGTCGACGGGCGGAAAAGTGCTGGACATCCGATTTTCGAGTTCAAACGGAATGCCGGGCTACAACGCGGTCGTCCTCAAGGGCACACAAGTTCAATTCTTCCACATGGAACAGCGCTCCAGGCACGTAATCGAATTGGATGCCAGCAGCAAACCTGTCTACATGCTGAACTGGCGTGGTAAAGCGGATGTGAGCGCGGCCAAGCAAGCGTCGGTGCCGCTATCCAAAGCCGTGCTGACGGCCGAGCAGACGCAACCCGGACCGGCGATGGCTGCGGGCATTGCGCACAGCGCCAGCAATCCGGACAGTGACGTTCATGCGTACACTGTGCTGATCAACCTGAGCGGCCAAGTGAAAAGCGTAACGGTGGACGCCTCTACCGGTCAGGTAATTTCTGATCCGAGTGCGCTAAGTCAATAGAGGAAATTCGCGACGCGGCTGGCTGCCGCGTCAGCTCGAAGCGCGGAAGGTATCGATGACCGTGGAGATGGCCTTCTCGTTGAGGGGAGCCATGATGTGAGCACCGCTTACGCCCGGAATTTCCGCGTATTCCTTTAGAAGATCGACGCAAATCGCGCTACCTTCCGCGAGCGGGTCGGCGGCTTTGTCCAGCCGCTCGATAATCCAGTCGGGAATGATCGATCCGAACAGATTGCTCTTGATCCAGCGCGCCGACTTGGCCGAGGCAAGCGGCGCAACTCCGACCAACACGTGCAACCGTTCGGTCAGTCCGCTTTCCTTGAGACGGGACATATACCGGCGCAGAATATCCGCATCCATGCAGAACTGGGTTTGCGCAAACTCGGCGCCCGCCTCGACCTTTTTGATCAATCCATTCGGCACCCATCCGTCGGGAGGGTCGATGGGCGCGTCGGCAACACCGATAAAAAAATGAGCTGAACCGCCGACTTTCCGTCCATTCGGCAACTGACCGTGATCCCGTATAGAGACCGCTGTGGTGGCAAGGCCGACCGAGTCCAGATCGAACACTGGCTTCGCGTCCGGCTGATCACCCGCCTTGGGATCATCACCCTTGAGTACCAGGAGGTTGGTAAGACCCAACGCTGCGGCGCCGAGCAGTTGGCTTTGCAACGCGATCCGATTGCGATCCCGGCACGTCAACTGCAGGATCGGTTCAATTCCATTCTGCAAAAGCGTGCTGGCAGCTATCGTCGATTCCAAATGCGCGCGGGCACTAGCGCCGTCCGTGACATTGACCGCGTCGGCCAATCCCCTCAAGGGAGCAGCCTTCACGAGCAATTCGGCGAGATTACTCGAAGCCGGCGGGGTGATTTCCGCGGTCAGTGCGAACTGTCCGGCTTCCAGAATATGCTTCAACCGACTCCGGCCCGGCTCGATATGCTGGAGCTGGGACGTCGATCGTGATTTCGTGCTGATGTCGTTCATGCCTTACCCATCCGACGACCAACACTACACGGCCGCAATGACAATCGCAGTGACAAAGTCGATGTTTTTCGGGGATTTAAGATGTCGTATTTTCGTGCATCATATCTTAAGCGTACAAGGTGCAATAGGGGAACTCGATGGACCCGTCACAGGCGTTCTCTCACATTCACTGGGTCGCCGTGGTGGTCGCGGCCCCATGACATTTCGCGAACTTCTTGGTACCGAGCTGCCGATTATTCAGGCTCCGATGGCTGGCGTTCAGGGCAGTGACCTGGCGGTCGCCGTGTCCAACGCAGGCGGGCTCGGTTCACTACCCTGCGCCATGCTCAGTCTCGAGGCCATCCGCTCCGAGTTGACGACAATTCGAGCGCGAACCCACAGGCCGTTCAACGTGAACTTCTTTTGCCACGCGGCGCCTGAATTCAATGCCGCGCACGATGAGGCATGGCGTGCGTTACTGTCTCCGTACTACAAGAAATACGGAGTTGATTTGGCTGGCGCACCCTCCGGCCCCCTGCGGACCCCCTTCAATGTTGAAACAGCCGATTTACTGGAGGACTTCGAACCCCCGTTCGTGAGCTTTCATTTTGGACTACCTTCACCCAGCCTCCTGGCGCGCGTGAAGGGCTGGGGCTCGAAGGTTCTGGCTTCGGCGACGACCGTCGAAGAGGCTCGTTGGCTTGAAGAGCACGGGGCGGATGCAATCATTGCCCAGGGCCTCGAGGCCGGGGGACATCGGGGAATGTTCCTATCGCAAGATATGACGACTCAAATTGGTACCTTTGCGCTCGTACCGCAAATCGTCGAGGCCGTGAACCTTCCCGTGCTCGCTGCGGGTGGAATTGCAGATGCCAAAGGCGTCGCGGCTGCAATGTCCTTGGGTGCCGTGGCCGCACAGATCGGGACAGCATATTTGCTTTGCCCCGAGGCTACCACTCATCCGATCCATCGTCTCGCGCTGAAGAGCAAGAGTACTTGTCTCACCGCGGTGACCAACCTATTTTCCGGACGCCCCGCACGCGGAATCATGAATGGACTCATGGCGGATCTTGGCCCAATCAACCCGGCAGCGCCGGCTTTTCCCTTGGCGGGCGCGGCGCTCGCGCCACTGCGCGCCCAAGCTGAAAGTCTCGGGATCGGGGATTTCTCGCCTCTATGGTGCGGTCAAAATGCCAGCGGCTGCCGAGAAATCCCGGCCGCGTCATTGACGCGCGCCTTGGCGGCTCGGGTGTAAAGTGTTATTGCGCAGTTTTGAATTTCTGCCAGATGCGCGTTATGGCACGGGATTGTTCAGGTGAATCTTCCATTTCCACGAACAGCCGCCGCATCTGGTCACGCGGCGGGAAAATAATCGTGTCCGAGGATATAGACGCATCGAGCAACGAAGTTGCGGCGGCATTTGCGTTGGCAAACCCGATGTAATTGGAAATATTCGCGATGACCCCTGGGTCCATGAGGTAATTGACGAACCGATGGGCGTTCGAGGGATTCGGTGCGTCCCGAGGAATGGCCAACATGTCAAACCAGAGCAAAGATCCTTCCTTCGGGATGACGAAGCCGATTTTTATGCCGTTGTTCGCCTCCTTCGTCCGCTTACGCGCCTGAACAAAATCGCCGTTATAGGCGAGCGAGATGCAGATGTCGCCGTTTGCGATGGTTTCGATAGTGTCCGCCGAGTCGATGTTGCGTATGTAAGGACGAATCTTGCTCAACACCGCATCGACATCGGCGAGGTCTTGCGGGGTCGGCGCGTTGGGATTCTTGCCCAAGTATTTGAGCACCAGGCGCACCACTCCGGCGGGAGCATCGAGCACGTTGATCCCGCACGGAGCCAATTTTGACGCAAATGCCGGGTCGAAGATGAGGCGCCAGCTATCGAGAGGAACGTCAGGCAGCGCTTGCGCCACCATTTTCTCGTTGTAGCCGATACCGTATGTTCCCCAAGCGTAGATGACTCCATGAAGGTTTCCCGGGTCATTGAGCGCTACCCGAGACATCAACACTGGGTCAAGGTTGGCAAGATTGGGGAGCTTGGATTTATCCAAGGGCAGATAAGCGCCGCTGCGGATTTGTCGCTGGAAGAACGGCGCGGTCGGAACGACGACATCGAAGCCGCTGCTCCCGGTCAACATTCGAGCTTCGAGCGTTTCGTTGGTCTCGAAATATGACACTCGGACTTTAATGCCCGTTAGCTTCTCGAAAGACGCGATGGTATCGGGCGCCAAATAATCCGCCCAGATGTAAAGATTGAGAACCTTCTTGTCGCTATCTCTATCGCCCGATCGAGTGTTCCGCTCCCCCGAATCAGGACTTCCGCAACCGATCATTGAGAATGCCGCTACGCAGAGCATCGCCGCCGAGAATCTATTGCCGCGAAACATCATCTGTCCTTAAATTCTAATTCGAAGGCGGCCGCGGGCGTCCGCCCTCACCCGCTGGCAGAATTTAATTGCTCGATGGCTGCCGGGTCCAATTTCAATTTCGTCGCGGCGACCAATTCATTCAGTTGATCTATTGTCGTTGCGCTCGCGATCGGGGCAGTAATGCTCGGGCGCGCGATTTGCCATGCCAATGCCACACTGGCGGGTGAAGCGTCATAGCGGCGTGCCACGTCATCCAGTGCAGCGAGAATTCTAAAGCCGCGCTCGTTCAGGAATTTCGCGACCACACCCGGCCCACGGGCGCTCTTCGCGGCATCCTCGGACGTACGATATTTCCCGCTGAGAAATCCGGAGGCGAGCGCAAAATAGCTGACGACTCCTAGTTGCTCGCGGAGGCACAGCGGCTCGAGGGAAGATTCATAGTCAGCACGCGCGTAAAGATTGTAGTGCGGCTGCAAGACCTCGTAGCGCGGCAGGTCGTGTCGGCGGCTCGCCTCGAGCGCTTCGGCCAAACGCGCTGCCGTATGGTTCGATGCGCCTATTGCGCGGACTTTCCCTTCGCCGACCAATTTTTGATAGGCGCCGAGCGTCTCCTCGAACGGCCGGCTGGCATCATCGCAGTGGGAAAAGTACAGATCGATGTGATCGGTCTGCAGCCTTCGCAGCGACCCCTCGACTGAGCGCGCGATATGAGCGGCCGAGAGTCCCTTGCGATCGGGCGCCATCTCCATACCCACCTTGGTCGCAATCACGACGTCCTTGCGCCTCGATCCCCGTTTCAGCCAGTTTCCGATGACCGTTTCCGATTCGCCGCCGTGGTGTCCCGGCACCCACACGGAGTACACATCCGCGGTATCGATGAAGTTGAGTCCGGCATCGACCAGTGCATCCAATATCTTAAAAGACGCCGCTTCGTTCGCAGTCCATCCAAACACGTTGCCGCCGAGGCAGAGGGGACTGACTTGCAAACCGGAACGGCCTAGGGATCGAAGTTGCACGGGTACCTCCAAATGGAAAACGACGCATCATTGCGGATACAGAAATTGCACTTCCAACTCCAATGTCCAGTTGGAGGTATCGGCCGGTGCGATGACATTGTAGTAGGCGGTCGCTTGAAAGTTGACGGATTGTTTCCCAAACTTCACGAGTTGGCCGACGCCAAGAGAGACCGGCACCGTCCAACGTTCGCTGCCGCTCGCCTTCCAATTGGCGGTGATCGTCGGTGAAAAACTAAAGTACCCATCGGGGTCCCTGCGAAAATTGTAATTCACCTCGGGTTGCAGCTGCATCTGGTTAACGGCCGGCCGGCTGTCGTTGCCGGCAAACGACCAAATGTTGTTGATCAACGCACCAAAAGTCCAGAGCTCCCCGGACCACTGGGCAGCGGCGGTTGGCCCCGCGCCCCACTTGCCCTGACCCAACGCGTCGTTAGAGGCGCTCGGGATCTGAAACACCGGCCCGACACCCCACACGAGGCGGCCGGTACGGGCAGGAGAAAGGAATGCCGACAGTTGAGTATCGCCTGGACCGCGCGTCCAGCCCTCGCCGGCAGTGAGCCCGGGTTGCGCGATCAACGGAAAGATCGTGCGCGTGATGACGCTCCAGTTGGCACTCACGCTGAAAGGAATGACCGGTTGAATCGTGAACACGTCCTGCGTCTTGTCCTCCGGGCCTATATTCAGATTGGCATCGTAGAGAAACTGAAGGTTGATCAGGTTCGCGAGCGGGTTCTTTGCCTCTCGCGCGACCGACGGCGTGTCCTGTGCGAACGCGGGCACGGTAATAGCGGTCAAAAGCGCCGCGGCCGCGTAGCAACTCAATGTGTTATCGAATGGCATCACAGAATCGTCCGTGCTGCAGCGACTATCAAAGTCTCTTCAGCGCCTCGAGTTCGTCCATGGTGCGCGGCCAATCGGCTCCTAGCAGTCGGGACAGCGCGCGATCCGCGAGCAATTTTCCTCCCGTTTGGCATCGAACGCAGTAGTTCGTTTCGTTGTCGGCGTAGCGGATGCGCTGAATTTCCTCGCCGCATCGCGGACATGCTTGGCCGAAGCGTCCATGCACCGCCATCTCTTTCCGAAAGGCGGTGACCTTTTCGGGAAATGCGCGTTCCGCCTCGCTGCGCAAACGATGTATCCACTCCTCAAGGGTTGTTCGAGTTGCCGAATACAGCCGCTCCCATTGTTCTCGGTCCAATTTGTGAGTGAGCGCAATCGGCGACATCTGTGCGGCATGGAGAATTTCATCCGAGTAGGCGTTGCCGATGCCGCTCAAGATTCGGGGATCGGTCAGCGCGCGCTTCAATGTCCGGTTTTCGCGCATCATGGCTGCTCGAAATTCCTCAAGGGTACTCGACAGCGCGTCGATGCCGCCCGGATCCAATTGAAGCAATGCCGGTTCGCCCTCGACCAGGTGAATCGACGCACGACGTTTGGTACCGGCTTCGGTGAGTACCAACGAGCCTTCGGCGAAATCGAACGCCGCGAGAGTTTGGCGTCCCGACAACTTCACACCGGGCGCTCGCCAGTGCAGCCTTCCGGCGATCATGAGATGGATGACGATCCATAGATGGTTGTTGAGCCCAATCGCGACGCGTTTCCCAATCCTTCTCAGTTCACGCACCACTTGGCCCTCGGCATCGGCGATCGGCGGCTGCGCGGTGCGCAAAACAAAGGCGCTTGCCAGTCGAACTCTTTCGAGCTTGCGGCCGACAATTCGCGAATCGAGCGCACACAAATACGCATTGATGTCGGGGAGTTCGGGCATTTAAGAAAGCTTACAAGGAATTCGGCAAAGAAAAGGCCGCCATCGGAGAGAGCGGCCTTGGTGGTCGATGGCCGCCTCCCCGCAAAGGGGAAGCGGCCATGACCGGTCAGAGTTAGCTCACTTATTGCATTCAGTGCGGTGCAGAACCACTCGGCGGTTGTGCGCACGCCCTTCACGCGTCGCGTTGCTCGCCACGGGATTTTCTTCGCCGTACCCCTTGACGGTCATGCGACCCAACGAGATGCCATTGCTGGTCAGGTAGTCTGCGACGGCCTGTGCACGCCGCTCCGACAGCGCCTTGTTGTACGCGGGGCTACCCGTCGAGTCTGTGTACCCATCGACGTCTCCGTTGACGAACTCCAGGCGCTTCAGATTTGGAATCATCTTATCGAGCGACGCCTTGTCCTCATCGGTCAGCGTCGACGAATTGGTCGCGAAGTGGACTTCCTGCGTCATGTCGCAAGGACAGCCGAATTTATCGACAGCCGCGCCTTGCGGAGTGTTCGGGCACAGCGGCGGCGGTGGGGGCGGCGGCGGCGGTGGGGGCGGCGGCGGCGGTGGTGGTGGTGGCGGCGGGGGAGGAGGAGGCGGCGGCGGTGGCGGCGCTTCATGCGACCGGCCGAAAAGGAAATTCACGCCTACCCGGACAATATTCGCCGTGAAGCTGTTATGAATATTGTCGAGCGATAGCATGCCGAATTCCGCGCATGTCGCAGCGCTACCGGTGCATTGCGTGACGGAGTTCGTGCCCTTGCCGATATTCACGTGGTTATATTCCAATCTCAAAAACCACGAATCGGCGACCTTGTAGTCGACGCCGGCGCCGACCGCCCAACCGTTCGAATTAAAGTTCTTGCCGCCGGTGAAACTAGCGGTTCCCTCCGCGTCCGTGAACGTCGCCGTGCTGTGGTGTGATCCGCCGGTGAAGACACCGCCCGCCCGGAAATAGGGCAGCCAGTCATCGATGGCATAGCCGATGCGTGGGCCTAGAATTGCGAAACCGTTCGGACTGACCTTGCCGGAGAAGTTGTAGAGCCCGTCGGGCGGCGGTGTCGGCCCGGTATAGGTAAACGATCGGTTGTGGTTCTTTGCACTCCAATAATCGTAGTCAAGGCCGAAGCCCCAGACGATCTGATTGTATTGAAAGTTGTAGCCGATCTGCGCACCACCGACGAACACGCCATTATTCGGACAATCCCGATTGTAAAATCCCTCGGCAACCGCCGCGGGAGGGATAGGGATCGCACCGGATGGAGTCCAACTGTTGCATGTCGAATTCCATGCTCCGCCTACGTTCACACCGGCGTAAAAGCCTTCCCACTGGTTATTCGCCGTGGCGATTACGTCCTGTGCCGATGCCGCGCCTGCCAGTGAGGCAAACGCGATGATCGCGAATGAAAAGTTTGTGAGTTTCATAAGGTGCGTCCTAGCATCGATATTAAAGTTACTGATGCCCGGAGGTGCCGGCACGGGGAGCACTCGACTACCGCGGGTCCGTGTGGCGGTAGTGTTATGGATCGGGCAGTACCCGGTAATTGGACGAAATACCTAGGTGCTGCCCTTGTGCGGCAGGGTTACTCGAAAGATGATGACATGCTGTTGCGACGCGCCATCGTCTGCCATGCTAGGCGGCTAACCAGCTACCGAGTGTCTTTATTCAGCGAGCCACTTTCCATGTGCTATCCGGATCGAAAGCCGTCATGCCCTTGGCAACCTCTTCCGTGGCCTCACCCAAGTCCTTTTGGTATACCACGCCGCGACGGCCAACCAGAAACGTCATCACACCACTTTTTCCGTACTCTGCTGGATAGGCAACGAAGGCAAATCCCCCGCTCATCTTGCCGTCGACCACATAGTCTTTCGCGCCGCCGGGGGCATGCGAACCCTGCGCCTTCAAGATCCGATAAAAATATCCGTGAAAGGGAGTCGGCTTTCCACTCTGTCTCGCCGAGTCATAGCCTTCGCTCGTCGCCTCGGCGACGAGTGCGCCCGTCGGGCTTTGCGGTTCACCTTCTTTGGCCTCCCAATAAAGTCCGCTTTCGGTGCCGGCTTCGCTGCGAAAGCGCTGCGCATAAATGCCCATCGGATTGCCATCATGCGAAGCGGCTGCATACTGTTTTTGTGCCGTATGCAAAGCCCGGCATACCCTAATCGCGTCGAGTTCGTTGTGCCCTACTCGCCGGTACACCAACTCCTTGGCACCATCCTCGGCGTCGAACTGCCATCCGCTCTCAAGGCGCACGATCGGGAATGGGACGGGCCACGCGCTAGTTCCGACGGTCAATATCACCTTATCTTTTGATTTGAGAACCAAGGCATGCGCCTGATCGTAGCGCTTCAGAAACGCCACGCGCGCATTTTCATCTTGAGTGGGGTCGCCCGACGAGAGCAGTTCGCGTTCCTCTATTCCCAGGATTTCCTTCATGGCGTTTTCGTCGTTCGCTCTGACCGCTGCGATGAAGGCCGCCGCAGCAGCCCGATACGTTGGGAACGTTTTTACCACCGAATCCTGGGAGTGAGCACACGGTGCAACGCAGATGAGCAGCAGCGCGAGCATTGATCCTGCCAATCGCTCAACGTTAGGGAGTTTCATCGTTGTTTTCCTCCTGCACGATTGGCACCGCCGACACTCGCTTTGCCGCGCTCACTGGCTGCGCGCTCCGATTTGCCGCTAAAGTTGCTGCCATAGCCGCCTGGACGTGCACCCGTTGACTGCTGCGGGGAGGGCCGCTGCGCCTGGGGACGGTTGCCGCCCGCCGGAAATCCCGCGTAAGGATTATTTGGACGACTTGCCGGCGCAGGCCGCGTCGTCGGCGCGGGGCGAGTCGTCGGCGCGGGGCGAGTGGCGCCGGGAGGTGTACCTCCGGGCGGCTTGTAGCCGCCGCCGGTACCAGGAGGTTTGCCGCCATTGTTGTTTCCGGGGGGTGGCTTGTAGCCGCCGCCGGTGCCGGGAGGTCTGCCGCCATTGTTGTTGCCGGGCGGTGGCTTGTAACCGCCTCCGGGAGGTCTGGCGCCCGGGTAATTGCCCGGCGGCCTGTAGACAGGCGGTCGGAACCCGGGTGGCGGTGGACGATAACCGGGCCGCTGGTTCCAATTCGGCGGTGGGCGCGCATATATAGGACGACCATAGACGGGCGGTCGCGGACGATAGTAGGGATGCGGGCTCCGGTACACGTTACCGTAGCGCCAGACGTTTTGGTGGTAGTACATCCCTCCCCTGCCCCAGCCCCACCCCCAGCTACTCCAGCCCCACGGTTGGTTGTTATTGATCAACGCTCCGATCGCAATCCCGGCCCCGAAGCTCAGCAGCGATGCTGCCACTACGTCTGCGGTGCTCGGACCAGTCACGAATACCTGTTGAGGCTGATACACAGGAACGTAAACCACTTGAGGATTTACGGGTTGCACGACGACGACCTGAGCGCCGTTCTGTTGCTCCACAGAAACTTTCTGATACTGGTTGGTGTCCAGCGCGCCGGAGGCATACGCCTGCTGACGCAGAGCCTGGATGGCCGCCATCACCGATGCCTGGTCGGCCTTGAACGCGGCTCCCAATGCCGAGTAGTCATCGATGTTTATTGCCATCATGTCCAGCACCGCGGGAAAGCTCACGAGGGAGATGAAGGCCGGATCGAAACCTTGCTTTTGCGCGGCGTCAGTCAACGCCTGTCCTTGAAGATTGGTGTTCTGCTTCACCCAATTGTTGACATCGATAACCTGCTGCGGGTCGGTTGACGCCGCACATATCTGCGCCAGCAGGGTGTCCGGGTATAGCGCAACCGGAGCCAGCAGTTGATTCAGTTGCTCTCCGGTGGGCACGGCCTGCGCGTAGCTCAGATTGGCGAAAGGCAAGAGACTCAAAGCCAGCATGACAACGAGAAACGCGCGAACAGAGCGATTAGACATGATCAATTCCCCTCAAGGGCTGATGCAAGCTTTTGGAGGCGCCGTTCCGGAATTCCTCGGGCCCTCTGCAGATTCGCCTCACCAATTCGATATGTCAAGGCAGGTTCGCGCGCGTCACTGACATCGCCAACAAGAAGAATAGTTACCAACCCGATTTCATGCCGTACGGCATGAAATCGAGCACGGCGTCGATAGCCCGAATCTGTCCGTCCTCGACCCGAAAGAGTTCGGCGATCATGACACTGGTCGGAATTTTGAATACAGGCGGCAGATTGAGTTTGCCATGACCTTTGACGTTGACGGCGGTGAGTACGCCGGGTTGATCGAATACCACCATGGCCAACACTAAACCGTTTGTAAGATCGACAATCGGGAAACGCCTGCTGCGTATTCTCGGAATGTACTCGAAGAAGCCGGTATCTATCTGGTCGGAAACGCTCAGTTGAAACAGATTGAAGCCCTGTGAAGCCGTGCTCGAGGCGAAGTCTCGATCGGATGCGAGCACGGTTCGTACGCCGTTTTCGATGCGGATGCAATGCGGATGGACCGGAATGAGGCTGCCCTCATCCCTTTCGATTCCATCGAAATACCGGCCGGCACACGCGATGGACTCTTGTCGCGAGCGTCGGCCGACCGGCACCGCATCGCTCAATATTGCGGAATGATTTCTCATGAACGCCGGATTGAAAAGAAATTCACGCTTGCGAATGACCAGCGTCTCGAGTTGGGTGACGAGGTGATCTACCATCTTCATTCGAACAGCGACGATACAAGGTTCGTCGTGCTCCTCGAACACACCGAAGAATCCGACTTGTCCGAATGAGGGGTCCGCGAATTCTACGTAACGTCGCTGCGAAACGCCGCTCGCAGTGGCCCAGAGTCCCTCCCCCAATGGAAGTTGTTGACCATTTTCAGTGAACTTTGCCCGCGCCGAGAACGGCAAACGGGAAGGATCGTGGGCGACTACTGCTGCGGTATACCGATCGAGAAGATCAATGAGCGCGCTACGAGCGCGTTCATCCCTTTGTAGAGTCTTTCGGCGACGAGGCATGCGAATTTGGCGCTATTCTGGCGTCTGGCAATCGGATGTTGGTGAGCATACGCTCCCGCTGGTATGCACCCGACATTCGTCACTAAAAAAACGACGATGGCCTTCGGTTGGCGCGTCTATGGCTTGGGCGTGATGGCGTTGGCCATACTCTGCCTCGTGTGGGGGGACTTCGACCCAGGGCAGCCCGTGCCCAAGGGCTTTCCCGACCGCACCGCCCTGGCCTACGCCGCCGCTGCATTCATGCTCGTCGCGGGCGCGGCCGTCGAGTGGCGCCGGACCGCGGGCTGGGGCGCCGCGGCGCTCAGCGCCTACTACGCGCTCGTTGTCGTCATCCCGATGTACGGCCGCGTGGTGCTTCGCCATTATGCCGAGTTCGGCAGCTATAGCGGCGCCGCCGAGCAGCTCGCGATCGCGGCCGGTGGGCTGATCGTCTACGCCGAGAGTGCCGACATCGATGTGGCTCTCGCCGCGCGCCTCACGCACCTGGGCCAACGGGCGTTCGGGGTTTGCGCGCTGTTATTCGGAGGAGCACATTTCTTCTACATGAACCTCACGATCCCGTTGGTCCCCAAATGGCTGCCGCCTACCCAGGAGTTTTGGGCTTATGCGACTGGAGTTGCGCACATCGCGGCGGGAGTTGCGATCCTGACCGGCGTGCAGGCACGCCTCGCCGCAATTTTGCTGACCGTCATGTTTGCGTGCTTCACCCCGCTGGTGCACGTGCCGATGCTCTTGGCAGATCCCTTGAGCCATACGAACTGGTCCGAGAACGCCTTGAATCTCGCGTTGACCGGCGTCGCCTGGGTCGTGGCGGACTCGCTGGCGCGGCGGAGCGTTTTCGTATCGGGGTCGAATGTGACGCCAGCCAAAGATGTTTAACATATCAACAGCTGCAAACACATTGGCCGTTGGTCCGATATGGGTTAGCACCGTATCGCGCGCTTCATTGCGTAGTTGGATCACATATCCGCGGCGTCGAAATCTGCCGCAGCAGCCTGCGGAGAAACAAATGCTCAGCACTTTCGCGAAAAGATTTTTCTCGACAGCATTAACTTTCCTACTGCTTATTACGGCGGGACCATTTGAAGCGATCAGTCAGCAACCGGCGCCACCAGCGAGCGGATACTCGGGACAGGGTGCGCCCTTGCCGGCGAATGAGTTGCAACAATTGGTGGCGCCCATAGCGCTGTACCCGGATGCTCTCGTTGCCCAAATTCTTGGAGCCGCGACCTTTCCGGACCAAGTCGCGGCCGCGAGCGGCTGGCTGCAACAAAACAAGAATCTCACCGGCACGGCACTCATGCAGGCCGTTGATGCGCAGCCGTGGGATCCCAGTGTGCAAGCCCTCACTCAGTTTCCCTCAGTCCTTGACAACCTAGCGAAGAACCTTAGTTGGACTTCGGCCTTGGGCGAGGCGTATCACACCCAGGCTGCTGACGTCATGTCTGCTATTCAGGTGCTGCGCGGCCAAGCGATGGCGGCTGGGAACCTGAAATCAGGTCCGCAAATCACGGTCGTGCAACAGTCGCCGCAGGTGATTGTGATTCAGCCCACCAATCCACAGGTGGTGTACGTCCCGCAGTACAACCCCACGGTTGTCTATGGCACTACCTATGTGACGCCCGGTTACAGCACGGCCGATGTGGTGGCGACCGGCCTGCTGGCATTCGGGATCGGAATTGCCGTGGGCGCGGCGATAAGCAATAACAATTGCTGCGGGTGGGGTTACAGCTATTGGAATTGCAACTGGCACGGCGGCGCCGTCGTCTACAGAAACAACGTCTACTACGGTAATCGTGCCTGGCACGGCGGCTATTATGGATCCACCGCGACTCTCTATGGTCCAAACGGTGCGGCGCGGGTCGGCACCGCCTATAACCCATCGACGGGGACGTACGCGCGCGGTGCAACGGTCGCAACTCCCTACGGCACTCGAAGTGCCGGCCAAGCCTACAATCCGAGCACCGGAACTTACGCGCGCGGCGCGTCGGCATCGAACGCCTATGGCAGCCAAGCCGTCGGTCAAGCCTACAACCCAAACACCGGCGCCTATGGCGCCACGCGTCAAACCTCTAATGCCAATGGGAACTACGGAAGCTCGGTCGTCTCAAAGAACGGCCAGACGGCCTACACCCAACATCAAACGACCGCTCAAGGATCAGTGGGAACTGTACAAACTTCGAACGGCGCCAAGGGTATTGCGGCGTCGGGTGCCAACGGCAACGCCGCTGCGGGTCAAACGGCAAACGGCAACAAATACGCGGCCGCAAACGGGAATGTTTACAAGAACACCGGGGGCGGATGGCAGCAAACACAGGGAACACCCAAATCCGGGGCAAGCTACTCCGGAAGCACTTCCGCTGCCGCCAAGGGATGGGGACAGCAACAGAGTCATGCCACAGCACCCGCTTTTAGCGGCGGCGCCGGCGGCGGTTGGCAATCCCGGGGGGCGAGTGCCCGAGGTTCGGCAAGTCGCGGCGGCGGCGGTGGTTGGGGCGGTCGCAAGTAGCTTGTGAACGGGTATTTACCGAGGTCGCGCCGAAGTTTTGGAGGGTGTCATGTGGTTCAAGGCTCTCAGAATTATTGTGTCCCGCAGCCGGCTCCTGCCGCTGGTGCTGATCATTCCCCTCGCCGCCTGCAGCAAACCCGAAAAACCTTCGACCGGAGTGTTTGCTTCTCCTGATGAGGCGAGTAGTGCACTTCGGGCGGCGGTGAAGCCTGGCGATCAAAACGCGCTGCTGGCAATTTTTGGGCCGAATTCAAAAGAGATAATTTCATCCGGCGATGCCGTGCAGGACAAAAACGTCGCCGATACGTTCGCAGCCGGGTATGACGTGATGCACCGCTGGCGCAAAATGCCTGACGGCGGGCAAATTCTCCTGGTCGGAGCTGACAATTTCGCGTTTCCAATCCCCTTGGAAAAAAATGCAGAGGGCAAGTGGTTCTTTGACACAGCCGCCGGAAAAGAAGAAATTCTGAACCGCCGTATTGGCCGGAACGAACTGGCCATCATTGACGTTTGTGCAGCGGTGGCGGATGCGCAGGCCGAGTACTTCTCGCAGCTTCACGACGGCGCAACCACGAATCAATTCGCTGCGAAGTTCATCAGTGATCCCGGCAAACAGAACGGACTGTCCTGGAAGTCGTCCGATGGCAAGCCCGAGGGTCCGCTCGGGCCTCTGGCGGCGGCGGCAAGTGCGGAAGGATATAGCTCGAAGCCCGATGTTCACACCGCCTTTCACGGTTATTTCTTCCGAATGCTGAAGGGACAAACCGATAAAGCTCCAGAGGGTGCAAAAGACTACCTCGTCGATGGGAAAATGCTTGGCGGCTTCGCCTTCGTCGCTTATCCCGCGGAGTACGGCAACTCGGGTGTGATGACTTTCATCATCAATCAGGATGGCGTGCTGCTCCAAAAGGACTTGGGGAAGACCACGGCAGAAATCGCATCCGCGATGACCGAATTCGATCCCGATGCGGGCGTCGGCTGGAAACCGGTAGACGAGGAGACCGAGCGATTGAGCCTGGACATGCAGTGATCCCAAGCGACTGTCGCATTCTCGCGTCGTCGGTCCGATCCCACAAGAAAGTCGGCGTAACTCCTGTATACGTTTACGCAGTCGCCTCGTAGTACCTGACCTACAATTTTTCCTAACTCACTGATTCCTCGCAGCGTTTGACGGAAGTTTGGCTCGGAACTCCGACGTAGGTAAGGCCTGTCTAAAAGTGGCATGTCGTACCGAAGGTTGGAGTCGACCATGCCAAATACTCAGGGCGGAATCGTTTTGGGGCGCCGTATGCCACGCCGTATGTCATATGCGCGACGTACGCCGTATGTGTCGTTCGTACCCTATCCCCGCAGCAGCAGGACCAACGCACATCGAAGAACGCTGTCGCACCCGTGAAGCCGGCGTTGACATCCTCAACGGTGGCGAACAATGCGGCGGAAAATACCCACAAGACTCAGGCCACTCAGAACTTGCAGAAGGCCTGGTGGCA
This sequence comes from uncultured Gammaproteobacteria bacterium, assembly GCA_963755965.1. GTDB lineage: Bacteria > Pseudomonadota > Gammaproteobacteria > Steroidobacterales > Steroidobacteraceae > Bog-1198. The sequence goes on along the minus strand of CAVWLU010000017.1, from coordinate 109,634 downwards.
CGTTTGGTAATGTGACGATCGCCTGAAACTCGAGGCGTTGCCTGCGCGGAATCTCAATAAGATCCGCGCAGGCTTCGTCACTGCGAGACTACCTTTGAAGCGTAGGAGGTCAGTTGCAGGGGCGACTGAAACTGACTCATGTGGTAAACGGCCGTAGGAGCAAGCGCGTTGACGATGCCGAGAATCGCGGTGGCCGGCACACCGCCCGTGGTGGGGCCTTCTCCAATGATGGCCGCGGCTGCCTGCGAAAATCCAGAAACGTCCACGTAGTACGTAGCCATTGACGGAGTACCGACCGGCTGCGGCGTCGAGCCGAACGAACCGCGGACCGTCGCTGAGAGCGTCGACCCGGAAGCGAGAGGCGCTCCCATGAGGAGCGGGTTTTGCAGCAGAACGATATTCCCGGTGGAGTCATACCATCCGTTTGTTCCGTTTCCTAATTGCTGGCCCGGGTTCCCCGAATCAATGACAGCTTCGAATACCTGAGCGTTGTCGGTATACAGCAGCGCGTCATCGTCCGAGCGAAGACCGATCAGCTGGTCCATACGGACTACAGAGCGAGGATTCGGGGTAGTGGAAACCTCGGCGACATATACACCGTCGACGTCCGACGACGGGGCGTTCGTCGGGTTTTGCACTCGGTAAGCAACGCGCTTGAGATCAAGGCTGCCGCCAAGCCCGGGAGGCATACCGATGGTGCTACTCCCGGTGGCCGGAATGGATTGACCGAAATTCAACGTCTGGTTGATTTGATTTTCGACTTGCAGGTGCGCAGGGTCGATAAAAAACAATCCGACACCGCCATTGCGATTAGCCTGCTCCGCGATTCGCGACTGATCGGAGGCAACCGAATAGGCGAAAATATCGTCGCTCTTCGCAGGATCGCTGGCCGCGGACACGAGTGCGATGGAATTCGGACTGGCCAGGGCCGCGTAGTACAGCGACTTGCTGGCGCCGCCGGCGACGCCCGTAGCCAGGAAGTAGATGTTCTTGGAATCGAGAGAGAACGTCGGCTGCGTTGCGTACACCGCCCCCGTTGGGACAATGGAAGCCACGGCGGTGGGCTGCGAGACGTTAAGAACGTACAACGAATTCGTATTTCCCTGGCCCGCGATCACCGCGATCCAATTACCATCGGCACTCACGATGAATTGGTCCCTCCCCGAAGCGTCGGCCACAGGCAGAGCGCCATTGGGCAACTGAATAGCGACCTGAGTGGCAGGCTTTGCGGTCTGGACAAACTTTAGACTGGTCATTGCCGTGTTGGTCGTATCTTGCGTGCGGTAAACGACGGTTGCGCCGTTGTCCGAGATGGCAAAGCCCTTCAGGCGGAGAGTCCCCTGGGTCGCCGTTGTCACAGCTGACGGAGTTCCCGCGAAGTCAGTGAGATACACTTCATATGAGCCGTTTCCGGCCGCATCCGCAACAAAAGCCGCTCTGAACGGATCTTCGCCGACGAATACTGCGGCGTGTCCCGTAGCCGACTTTCCACTAGGATCTGTCACGGTGTAGTCGAAACGCGTCAGACCTTTGAATCCTCCTAATCCCGCAATGCTCACACTTCCATCGGTATTGACGGTGGCAGTTCCCACGAGTGGGGAGTTCGGGCTCGGAACAATGGCTACCGTGAGCTTATCCTTGTCGGGATCGGTGGCATTCGCGAGCACATCGACCGACGATGTTCCGCTGGAATCAGGGTCGGCGCGTATGACGGTGTCGGTGGTCGTCGGGGGGCGGTCCACCGTCACCGTGATCGAAATCGTGTTGGTCGTCGAACCACCGGCTGCGTCGGTCGCTGTAACCGAGAATGAATCGCTTCCCGTGAAATTCCGGTTCGGCGTATAGACGAATTTACCGGCCGACGTGAATCCGCTCAACGTCCCGGACTTGGGGCTAGTGCCCTGCGCGAAGGTAACGGCGCCGCCCGCCGGATCGGTCGCAGCCAGGGTACCGTTCATGGCAACGTTCTCGTTGGTAGAGAACGCTGTCGTGCTCAGAACCGGGGCGGGCGCAGCGCCGCCGCCTCCACCGCCGCCGCCACCGCAGGATGACAGGCAACACAAAACGCTGGCCGCCATCGCAGCCTGAACCACCCGCAGTAGATCAGATAGCCGCAAATCTCGCTCCGTCCAAAGCAAGATATTGCCACAGCTCGAAGGTCGCCATCCACGTGTTGCATAACTGCGACCAGTTGGCGGCAAGATCAGGCGGCGGCGTCGGTAAAGTCCTACCCCGTGACCCCGCTGGCGGCGAAAGAGATCCGGTTAAGGGTCGCCGATCCTAGCGGCCCTCAATTTCCCATACTCTTGCGAGCGGCAACTGATTATCGCCGTAAGGATTATCGTGGTCGCTCTGCGCTCCACCTAAGTCTCTCGGGCGCTTGATTTTATAGACACTCAACCAGGCGCACGGGTAGACCAGGCACGCGACCACCACACTTGCAATGACGATGGGCACAATCAGCATCAGCGCGATCCAGGCAAAGGCGATTCGGGTAATAGTAAGGGCCATAAGCTCGTCCCCCAAATTGACCACTTCGAGGAACAATGTTCGAATGCTTGTCGATTCGTGGCAATGCTGCATTTGTAGAAGCGCATCGCACGTCTCAGGCCACAATGCCATATGTCAAGAGTCAAGCGGAACGGGGATTTTCGCAGCGACGCGCCGCCAGGCGAAAAGCGCGCGAGCCTAGGCGCGCTCGGGAATTATTGGGTCAGGCCATAGATCTCGAGCTCTCCCGGCGTGCTCGTGGAATTGTCCGCTCCTCCGGTATTGTTTCCGCGAGTGCCCACATAGACCTTTCCGTTGGCGACGGTCGGCACTGAAAACTTGACCGCGTTCCCTGCGGCGTCCGCGGGCTTCATGGAACTGTTCCACAGCTCGGTGGCGAGGTTGGTCGCATCATAGACGTGCAGCACTGCGGGACCGCACGACGATGATTGATTGGTGCAATAGCTATTGGTGTTGAGCGCCCACACGAGGCCGTTCTGGGTTGCCCGAGCGGAAACGGAGGGCGTGGAGCCCGGCCAGCCATAAGTTGCACTGGAGGAAGATCCCAAACTTAGTTGTACGGTCGACGTGTTCATTTGATAGGCAGCCAGATGGCCGCCGGCGGCGCCCACGTACACAGAATTGTTCCAGATCGCCGCGGTCGAAAAGATTCCATGGCCCAAGTTGATCGGCGGCTGCTGCACGGCCGCGCTATCGCCGAATCCGCCCAGCATATCGCGATTGATCACGTACAGCGTGCCGTCCTTGCCGCCGCAGATGAGCACATGCGTCACGACATTGCCGGCGGGTAAGTCCGCAAGCACCGCCGAGCCGCCGGCGCCGAAATCCTTGTCGTTTTGCTGATCGGAGAGTTGATCCGAGGGCGTGAAATATTGGTTGACCGCGAGCGCGCTGCTAAGCTGCAACAGTGAGTCGCCGTAGTCATTGTTCGGCGGGCCGGCATTGCTGGCGTTGAAAGTGCCGTTGCCCGTAAGGACGTAGAGGTTATTGTTCGAGTCGGCCGCCGGAGCGCCGCCGCTCATCCAGATCCCGCCCTCCTGGAAGTTGGGCGCGACATTGAGCGCGGCGGTTTGGGTGAGCGCCGAGCCGGTGTAGTGATATCCCATGACCCAGCCATACCACGGCGCCTTGTCCTCGTGCGCAGCCCAGGTGATGTAGACAACGCCGTTGAGGAGCGCAAGGCCGCCTCGCTGATTCTCCTGCTTTGCGTTAAAGGCGACCGTTGTGCCTCCATCTCCGATCCCGGGATAGGTACCCGCGATCAACACCGGCGATCCGGTCTTTTCGTTGCCGGTGGTCATGTCGATCGCGTGCAGCCGCTGGTAGAACGTCTGGGTCGCATTGACTGACTTGGACACGACATAGAGGATGCCGCTCGAGGGATCGATAACCGGCGTACCGATCACACCGATTTCCGGTGCAATGTCGCCGTATCCGGAACCGACCAGCGCATTGGGAACCGAGGTCTCGCCGCTCGTACCGCCATGTGTCGCGTCAATCAAGCTCACCGACCACAGCGAAGTGCACGGGCTCGCGTCGGCGTCGAAGGCGAACAAGCTGTCGTGTTGGGTTGCGACGAACACGACGTTGTGCGTCGCGCCGCCCACGCTTACGTTGGCGACCCAGAGCGGCTGTCCGTAGATGGCTCCATCGACGGCGCAGGAAGCCACCTTTCCGAAGTTCGAAGTATTGACGTTGCCCGTGGTCAGTGCGTACTCCTTGAGATTCGCACCGTCTCGGGCGAGATCGTTGTGGTAGGTGTACGTGCCGGCCAAATCCGTGACCGCCGCGACGGCGCTCGCGCTTTGCGTCGAATTGGCGAGGCTGGTGGCGACAATGGTGTGGGTGCCTGCGGCCCCCGCCGTGTAGAGACCTGTCGAGCTGATTGTGCCCACGGTGCTGTTGCCGTTGGAGATGCCGTCGACCGTCCAGCTCGCCTTCGCGCCGCCCGGAACCGTCGCGGTGAATTGTTGAGTTCGCGTGAGCGTGATGGCCGCGATTTGCGGCGACAGGCTCATGGCGGCGCTTGAAACGGTGAGCGCGGCGGACACCACGCTGCTCGTGCCGCCGGCGCCGCTACAGGCCAACGAGTACGAGGTGGTCGTGTTGACTGCGCCGGTGCCTTGTGTGCCGCTCGCCGGCAACGTGCCGCTCCAGCCGCCGGAGGCGGTGCATGAGGTGGCGTTGCTCGAATTCCATGTAAGTGTCGATGTACCTCCCGGCGCTATCACAGAGGGACTCACGCTCAACGTCGCGGTGGGGGCAGTGGGTGACATCAAGGTCACGGTCACGGTTGTGATCGAACTGGTACCACCAGGCCCCGTGCAGGTCAGCGAGTACGAGGTCGAGGTGCTGAGAGCGGCTGTGCTTTCGGTGCCGCTGGTGGCTCGCGTACCGCTCCAGCCGCCGGTGGCTGTACACGAGGTGGCATTGGTCGAACTCCACGTCAAGGTGGAAGTACCGCCGGCGGCAACCGCGGTCGGCTTTGCGGTGAGAGCAACCGTGGGACGAGGGCTCACGGTGATCGCGACCGTATGCGTCGCGCTGGTTCCACCCGGACCCGCACACGTCAAAGAAAAAGTCGTGCTTGCCGACAGCGCACCGGTGCTTTGCGTGCCGCTCACGCCGAGCGTTCCACTCCATCCGCCGGAGGCGCTGCATGAAGTCGCGTTCGCCGAGCTCCATGTCAGCATCGCGGACTCGCCGGCGTCAATCGTCGTCTGCGATGCAGTCAACGATGCCGTGGGCGGCGACGAGGCAGGCGGTGAAGGCGGCGACGAGGGCGAGGGCGAGACTGAGCCGCCGCCGCACGCACAGAGCAGCAACGCGGTTGCGAATATCGAAAGCATAGGAATAGATCGCACGGCATCCCCAATTGAGCGAGTTCACACCATCGTACGGCATTGAAAGTGCGCGAGCCATACGGGCATTTGCGAACACGCGCCGATGTTTACATAACCTTCGCGGAGCGCGAGCGAATCGACATATTCGGCGGCAGTCTGTTGCTAGTCATGAGATTTACTTCGCTCATCTCTCGCGAACTGATTTATTGCTGAACTGCCCCTCCCCTTCCACGGACAATTCATCGAGACATGCCCGCAGACTCGCCGCCATCGGAGGCTCAGAGCCCGGCCGAAGCACGGTTGAATGCGAGCCCGGCACGTCGATCACGCGGATGCCGGCGCGCGCCAGCCGACCCCATCCCAACGTGCGGCTATAAGTTCGGGTTACGCGTCGATCGGTCGCACGAAATAAAGTAATGAGGCCGGGATAGCCCTTGGGACGATACTGCATCACGGCTCGCTCGATTGCCGTCCTTATCGTATTCTGGTTTTCATCGGGGCGCGTGCGCTGTACACGAGACCCAGGCGGCGTTGCAAGCCGATCCGCCCAGCTTAGGAATTTGCGCCGGAGATAGGCTCCGCGCTGCCCGACCGGTAGGTCGCGCAGCGCCTCGACTTGCGAGCGCATCGCATCGGCGAACGCTCGGCGCCCGTTGCGAGTTCTCGCATCGGCTTCCAGGATTGCCAGCAGAGCGACGCGCTCGCCGGCCGCGCGCAATTGTTGGGCCATTTCAAACGCGATGTGAGCTCCCGCGGAATGGCCCCCGATCAGATACGGGCCGTGCGCCTGCAGAGCGCGAATCTCCCGAACATATCTCGACGCCATGGCCTCTACCCGGTCCAGGGGCGTCTCGTTGCTGCCGAGCTCGGGGACTCTCACTCCGTAGATGGAGCGTGTTGCGCCGAGATACTGTGCAAGATCTCGATACAAGGTGATATCGCCGCTGACGTGATGGACCAGAAACAGCGGCGCTCCCGGCGGCCCCTGTGCCAGCGGCACGAGGGCCCCGTCCGCCGCGCCGGCGACTGACTCCAAGCGGCTCGACAGCATCGCGATGGTCGGGGCCTCGAACAGCAGCCCGGGCGATAGCGGCCGAGCGAGCATTTTTTCCATGGCCACCGCAATTTGGACTGCGGAGAGCGAGTGGCCACCGAGCGCAAAAAAATCATCGCGGATTCCAATGGGACGGGCGTGCAATGCCGCCTCCCACAGGCCGATCAGCCTTGTTTCGAGTTCGCTGCGCGGTGCGACGTAATTGTTCTGCTCCTCGATCGCATCCACTGCCGGCAAGGAGCGGCGATCGAGCTTACCGCTCGGGGTGAGGGGAAGCGCCGCAATCGATTCGAAGCGATTGGGAACCAACGCCGCGGGAATTCGATCCCGTACAAACGAGCGCAGGTCGGCGGAGGCGACCGCGTCAGAATCGCGCGGCACGACATAGGCAATCAAGCGAGTGCCTGCAGGCGTTTGATCACAAACCACCGCTGCCGCGCGCACCTTGGGATGATCCAGAATCGCCGCCTCGATGTCGCCGAGATCGACCCGCACGCCACGAACCTTGACCTGGTCATCCGCACGGCCCAAGAATTCGAACACCGCGTCGGCCCGCATACGGCCGAGATCACCCGTGCGGTACAAGGTTGCCCCGGCGACGCCGCCGAGCTCATCGTCCACGAAAAGCTCGGCGGTCAACTCGGGGCGGTTGAGGTATCCGCGTGCGACCCCCACGCCGCCGATATAGATTTCACCCACTACGCCGGGCGGCACCAAATGTCGGTGCATATCCAAAATGTAAACTTGAGTGTTGGCAATGGGGCGGCCGATGGGAACGGTGGATTGTGCGGGCGCCTCCTCGCAACGCCAGTACAGCGACGCAATGGTTCCCTCCGTCGTGCCGTAGCCATTGTAAAATGCCGTCGCAGGAAGGCGCTCGCGGACTCGTCGCTGCAGCGTGAGCGACAAGCCTTCGCCGCCGGTGGTCAGGCGCCGCAGTGAGCCGCAACGGTCGATATCCGGCTCCTCGATGATGGCTCGCAGCAGCGACGGCACGAAACACGCGACGGTGATGCCCTGCTCCGCCATCAGCTTCACCAAGTAGGCGCTGTCGTATTCGAAGCGCGGCCGCGTCAGCACCAGGCAGGCACCCGCGCTCAAGGGTTCAAGGATTTCCCACACCGAATCATCGAAGCTCAGCGATGCGCTCTGCAAGCATCGATCCGATGGCTCGACGGGGAAATAACTACGGCGCCACGCGAGGTGATTCGACACTCCCCCGTGCGTGACCAGCACTCCCTTGGGTATCCCCGTTGAACCCGACGTGTAAATGACGTACGCAATGTCCGCCGCGTCCACCGATCGCTCGAGGTTATCGTCATCCGAATCGGAAACCAGAGTCTCACGATCCAGGAGCAAGGGGCGGGCGGCATGCGGCGGCAGAGCGGCGGAAATCCGCTCGGTTGTCACGAGCACGGCCGAATCGGCATCGGCCAGCATGGTGCGCAAACGCGCCTGCGGATAGCTCGGGTCGAGCGGAACGTAGGCGGCGCCCGTTTTTAAAACCGCGAGCACCGCAATCACCATGTCCGGCGACCGCTCGAGACAAATTGCCACCCGCTTGCCGCGCTTGGCGCCCAGGGCTCGCAGCTTCCGGGCCAATCGATTCGCGCTCCGATTGAGATCCGCATAGCTCATCCGGGTGCGGTCCAGCGTGAGCGCCGGGGCATCCGGAGCGGTAGCGGCGCGGATCTCAAATTGCGTGTGGCAGCCGGCTTGCGGCGTGAATGCCAGGGTGGGGCCGCTGCAGGCCGCGAGCAGATTCCGTGTTTCAAACGGCGTCAGTAGCGGTAGAGTCGATAGCGGCCGCCCCGGTTCTCGTACCGCCGCGATCAACAGCGTGCGCAAGTGTTCTGCCACCCGCTGCGCGCTCGAACTCGCGGCCACATCGGCATTCACATCGAACCACAGTTCATAGGTGTCGCCGCGCGGCTCGACGCTCAAGGAAAGCGCGTTTGATCCATGGCCGGGATGAATTCGGCGCACGTCCAACCCTCCTGCGGGCCGGGCGAGCGGACGCATGTAATTGAACAGTCCGCTGAAGGCCGGGGCACGCGCCGAGTGGCCGACGCTGTACCGGCGGTGCCGTAGCGCCTCCGCGGTACATGCCGCGACCTGCCGCATGAGTGCGATTAGGCTGTCCTGCGGCGTTAAGCGCAGCGCGATCGGAAACACTTCCATGAACAAACCGATCGTGTGTCGATCGGTCTCCAAGGGCCGATTGTGGAAGGTCACGCCGATCGAGATCCGCTCGCTGTTCCCGACCCGGCAAAGATAGGCCGCGAACACCGAATTGAACAAATTAGCGGCTGCGGCATGTTCGCTCATCGCCGGCGTCGCGAGTGAGCGTGCGAGTGAGGACAGCATGCTGCCCGTCGCCGCATCGAGCCGCAATACCACTCGCTCCTGCTCCGTGGTTCGCGATGCGTCGACGCCATAGAAGTGCGGCGTTTCCGGGTTGTCCTGGAGCAAGGCCTGCCAGTAAATCTTGTCGGCTCGGTACTCGTCTGATTTCCGCTGCGCGCAGGCCGCGGCCGCATGATCTGCAAACTGCGGGGGAGTGTCGGAGCCGGCGCGGGAGTCCGCGTACAGCTCGGTGAGGCGGCGGAGCAGGATCTGAACGGCACCGCCGTCCACAACGAGGTGATGAATATGCAGGAACCAAACGGTTTCGGCATCCGAGATACGGATCAACGCGGTATCGAACAGGCGTTGATCGAGGATCATGGGGCGCCGCAGCCGCGCCGTGTTCCAATTCTCGAGCGCTCGCTCGACCGCGTCTTCCACCCGAAGGTCGACGTGATCCACGGCCACCGGAAAAGGCGGCAGCACTCGCTGTTGGGGCACGCCATCCACCTCGTCGATGACCGTGCGCAAGGCATCACAGGAATCGATGAGCGCCTGCCACGCGACTTGGAATCGTTGCAGATCCAAGTTGGGCCATCGGATGGCGTACACCGAGTTATAGATCACGACGCCGGGATGCAGCCGTTGCCCCGCATAAATCAGAAATTGGCGATCCGTCAGGTTCGAGCGGTCGAGAAGGTCGTCAAACGCGCGGACGGCCGACATTGCCGCGCCCGGCATCAGGCAAGGCCTGCACGCATGACTATCTTTTCATCCAATCGAACGGCGCAATGAATCGGACGCCGCAGGCTTTCGAGCGAAATGCCCTGCCGCAGAGCCAATATCACTCCCGCGGCCTCCAGATAGGACCTCACCTGAATGACATTGCGCATGCCCATCTGCTCATTGGTGACGGCCAGCAAGGTTCGGTTCTCCTCGACCGCGATGAGCGGTATCTCGTTGTACTCTGCGGCGAGAGCGGGAATGCCGCCCAGACAGCTCGCCGGCATGACGATTGCGCCGACAGCGTTGAGACTCACCAGATGAGGCGGCACGCTCTCGAGGCAATTGAGCGGTACCAAACGCGGCGCGCGCGCGAGCCCCTTGAGGACGCACAGATAATGCGGCGTTGAGATGAACTCCGCCGAAGCTCGCGGGTTGTGCGTGCCCCGCTCCTTCACGTCCTTATAGTATGGAAGAGGTGCGTGTGCCGTGGGGACCCGGAACACTTTCGAAATCAGGTGCGTGATGATGGCTTCCACGCCGCCCGAGGGGTTCGGTATCTCACCGGACAGATGTTGCGAGAACTCGGCCGCCGTGACGCCGTGAATCACCGACACCCCGCCGATGGCGTGCACGCCTTCGCCGAGCAGTCGCTCAACGCTGTCAAGAATGACCAGCGGATTGAGTACGGTTCCGACCGCACAGCCGCTCTGGGACCAGAGCGTACGTACGCCGATTTCCTCGGAGCCCAAGGTATATAGACTGCAGTCGATGCCGCCGACGGCGCGCGCGGCATTGAGTGTGTGGATCACGTCGTCGAGATAGGCTTCGCCTGTGGGATCGACAAAGGTTCCAATGCGATTGCTTCGCGTCGGCGCTAGGCCTACGTGTCCGAGCAGAAAATCGTCGAGACTCCTACCCTCGACGTAGAGCACATTACTCGCCATTTCGTTGATGTCCGACGCGTTCACGGCGTTTGGGTGCGTGATAACCATGTCAGCGGCGGCGGCCAGCAGATTCGTCGCAGGGCAAGCATCCCCCGCGAACCCGCCGATTTCACATCGAATTCCGGTGGGGACGATCTGAACCACGGCAAAGGAGGCGTCCTGGTGGCACTTCCGGCGCGGCGATGTCAGTTCTATCGAGTTGAATCGCTCCGCATACGGATCACCCGAGTCGAGTTCCACAAACGTGACCTCGATGACGGCATCCCGATGCGCGACCTGAGTGATGGCAGCACGCAACGGGTAGCGGCCCGCCCGCAAGTGAGTCGATAGCTCCGACGCGACTCGATCCAGCCACGTGCGTGCGTCATCCCTGGTGACGGTCAGCGTCGCATTGGTTATTCTCATAATTCCCGAGGATCATAGCACCGTAAGGCCGAATCGACTCCCGGCGGGAATTTAAGCCTTGGACGAGTTCGTCATTGGAGCGTTCTTAAACGCCAAGTTGCCTATCGAGCGCTGTCGTCGAGAAATTGGTTCATTCAACATATATCAGGCGGTTGACACGTAGTATGCTTTCGAGCCCATGACGAGCCTCGAGGATCTCGGCTACCGGCAAGAGCTTAAGCGTGCGCTCACCTTCCGGGATCTCGTTGTGTACGGAATGATCTTCATGGTGCCGATCTCGCCGTTCGGGGTGTTCGGCTTCGTCTACAAGGACGCGAAGGGCATGGTGCCGCTCGCTTACCTCGTCGGCCTCGTCGGCATGTTCTTTACGGCCATGAGCTATGCCTCGATGTCCCGCGCCTTTCCGATGGCGGGCTCGGTGTACACCTACGTAGGTCGAGGGCTCCACGAGGTCGCCGGCTTCTTCGCCGGCTGGCTGATCCTGCTCGATTACATCCTGGTGCCGGCGCTCCTCTATGTTTTCAGTGCGGTGGCGTTGCGGCCTCTCCTGCCGGGAGTACCCGAGTGGCTGTGGGTCCTCGGGTTCGTGAGCTTCAATGCCGCGGTGAACTTGCGGGGCATCCATCTCACCGCCCGCGTGAATCTCGGCATGCTGGCGCTCGAGATCACGGCCCTCGCGGTTTTCGTGGTCGTCGGACTTCTCGCGCTCTACCACGGAGCGGGCGCCGGCGCGCTGACGTGGAAGCCCGTATATGACCCCGCGGTATTCTCGATGGCGACGATCGCCGGAGCGACCTCGATCGCGGTGCTGTCGTTTCTCGGCTTCGATGGGATCTCGACGCTCGCCGAGGAGAGTCTCGGAGGCGGGGGGGCCGTCGCCCGGGCGACGCTCGCCTCACTCCTGGTGGTCGGCGGGCTCTTCATCCTGCAGACGTGGATTGCCGCCGACCTCGCGCAAGGAACCCGATTGTCCTCGGCGGAAACCGCGTTTTACGAGATCGCCGATCTCGCCGGCGGTGCACCGCTGCGCCTGCTCGTGATCGTCACGAACATCCTCGCGAGCGGCATCGCCAATGCGCTCGCGGCACAGGCGGCGGTCTCGCGAATCCTGTACGCCATGGCGCGGGACGGTAAGCTTCCCGCCGTGCTTGCCCGGGTCCATCCCCACTATCGAACCCCTTACGTGAGCACCCTCCTCGTGGCCGGCATTTCGCTCGGAGTCGGCGTCCTGTGTGCAAATCATCTCGATGACCTCACCCGCGTCGTCAACCTCGGAGCACTCAGCGGATTTCTGCTGCTGCACGTGGCGGTGATCCATCACTACGTGGTTCGCGGCCACAGCCGTGCATGGCTCACCCACCTGGTGATGCCGCTCGCGGGACTCGCCGTGATCGGCTATGTGCTATACGAGATGGACCGCGCGGCAAAGATCTTGGGAGCGGTGTGGATCGCCCTGGGCTTCGTGTACTTTGCCGTGCACACCATGATCTTAAAAAAACCGGCCGCCATTGATTTGTGATTCGAGGAGTACGAGATGAGAGCATTGGCAGTGTTGTGCGGGGCGCTCGCCGCCTTTGCCGGAGCATCGTCCGCTGCGGCTTCCGCCTTCGCGATCACGCATGTCACCGTCATCGACACGACGGGGGCTCCGTCGCAGCCCGACATGACGGTCATCGTGAAGGATCAGCGCATCGTCGAGCTCGGCAAGAGCGATGCCGTACACGCGCCCGCGGGCACGCGGGTTGTCGACGGCTCCGGTGGTTACCTCATCCCGGGTCTGTGGGACATGCACGTCCACGAGGTGTTCGGGGACTGGCTCCCTCGCAACGAAAAAGTAGTGCCCCCGCTGTTCGTCGCGAACGGCATCACGGGCGTGCGCGACATGGGCGGCGATCTCGACGTGCTCAAGGTGTGGCGCGCGGAAGTCGCCGCCGGGCGGCTTCTTGGGCCGCGGATGATCATCGCAGGCCCCATGCTCGATGGTCCCGTGCCGCGTTTTCCGAGTTCCGCGCCCGTGGCGAACGCCGCAGACGGGCGCCGGTGGGTCGATGAACTCACGCACCAAGGCGTTGACTTCATCAAGATCCAGTCGCTCATACCGCGCGATGGGTACTTCGCGGCGGCCGATGAAGCGAAGAAGCTTGGCATCGTCTTCGCCGGTCACGTGCCCGATGCGGTGCGTGCTTCGGAAGCGTCGAATGCGGGTCAGAAGAGCATCGAGCACTTCACCGGCATCTTCGAAGGGTGCTCGACGATCGAGGATCAGCTCATCAAAGGCCCGAAGAGCCTCGGCCGCAACGTCGCGACTTACGACCCTGCCCGCGCGAAGTCGCTCATCGCGCTCATGGCCAAGAATCAGACCTGGCAGGTACCGACGCTGGTCTGGGAGCGAGGTCAATGGCTCGTCGACGACATCGATCTGTCGCACGATCCTCTCATCAAGTACGCGCCGGCGGCCTGGAAGAACGAAACCTGGCCGATGTTCGTGAAAGACATCCTCAAGGACATGGACACCGATCCCCTGCCTGTGCGCAAGAAATTTGTGCAGATGGAGCTCGACATGACGCTCGCGATGTTCCGCGCCGGGGTGCCGTTCCTCGCGGGCACGGACACGGCGGCAGGCGTGCACGTCTTCCCGGGATTCAGCCTGCACCAGGAGCTCGCCCTCTTCGTACAGGCCGGCATGACGCCGCTGCAGGCGCTGCAGACCGCGACCCTCAATCCGGCGAAGTTCATGAACCGTCTATCGGACTTGGGAACGGTCGAGCGCGGCAAGCTCGCGGATCTTGTATTGCTCGACGCCAACCCGCTCGAGAACATCGCCAACACGAAAAAAATCCGTGCCGTCGTGCTCGCGGGCCGTTATCTCGACCGTGCCGAGCTCGATCGGATGTTGAAGGGTGTGGAGAAAGCGGCGGCCGAATCCGGCAGCAAGCCGGCCGCGCATGGGAGCGCGCAATGACCGGCGCCAGCGCGGGCGCGGAGCATCGCTCGACGGCACTCGTCGCGCTCGGGCTCGGGCTCGTTGCACTTGGATTCGGCTTCCCAGGCGGCGTCGCGGCCAAGCCGGTGACCGTCGCCGATCTCCTCGCGGGCTCACCCGCCGAGGACTGGCGCGTGCCCGATCCCGAGGACACACTGTACATGGAACTCGTCCGCGGACGCGTCGTCATCGAGCTCGCATCGCACGTCGCGCCTCGGCACGTTGCGAATATCCGCGCGCTCGCCCGGGCGCATTATTTCGATGGTCTCGCCATCGTGCGCGTGCAGGACAACTACGTCGTGCAGTGGGATGATCCGGACCACCATCGCCCCGTTCCGGCCGCCGTGCGCGCCGCGGTGGAACTCACCGCCGCTGCCGGCGGCGATGTCCGCTTCGAGCCGTTGCCGGATCGCGACGCCTATGCAGAGCAAGTCGGATTTATTGATGGTTTTCCAGCCGCGCGCGATCCGCGTTCGCACCTCGCGTGGCTCGCGCATTGCTACGGGATGGTGGGCGCCGGACGCGACGATCCGCCCGAGAGTGACGGCACCGAGATGTATGCGGTGATCGGCCATGCGCCGCGCCAGCTCGATCGCAACGTCGCGCTCGTGGGGCGCGTCCTCCAGGGCATGGAACTCCTTTCCAGCCTGCCGCGCGGCAGCGGCGACATGGGTTTTTATGTTCCGCACGAACCCACTGCGCCCATCCTCTCGGTGCGCATCGCCGCCGACGTGCCGAAAGCGGAACGCACGCCGATCGAGGTGCTGCGCACGAATAGCGCCACTTTCCGCGCGGTGCTGGACCAGCGACGCCAACGGCACGAGCCGTGGTTCAAGTTCAGTCCCGACCACATCGACCTCTGCAACGTGCCGCTGCCGGTGCGCACGATCACCTCCGCGAGCCACTGAGCTCCGAAGCGTCTCGGCGAGGGCCTTCGCGATTACTTGAACTTGTAGTTAAGGTCGATACCCGTAGTCCGCGGCTGGCTCACCGCCACTCGGTTGAAGGTCGGGAGGTTGACGGCGTCCTGCGTAATGTTGTTGAGGAGCGCGCGCTTATCGGCGACATTGTTCATGAACAGGACGGCGGACCAGCGCTCGCCTTTCAACCCACCACGGATATTGGTGAGATCGTAGGAGGGCAGCGTGTTGGTGGCGTATGTCGCGTCCGTGCGGCTTCCGACGTAACCGGAATCGGCGTGGGCCGTCAGGGCAAGGTCATCCGTCAGCTCGTGATGATAGTTGAGCTGGGCCGAGGCGCTCCATTTCGGCACCTGCTGGATCGGCGTGCCCGGATTGAAGCCCGCATCGATGAGCGTCGAGCTCACGAGCGTGGCGTCCGAATAGGTGACGTTGGCCGAGGCCTCGAGATCGCGAACCACGATCGCGCGCGCCTCGATCTCACCGCCCTTGACATGCGCATCGCCGACGTTCGCCGTGTAGACGTAGCCGCATGAGGAGAGCGCATTGACCTGCTGCACACCCACCCAGCTTTCGAAGTAGCCCGAAACATTGACGCTGAAGCGGCCGTCGGACGAGCGCCACTTTTCACCGAGCTCGTAGCTCCATACGCTGTCCGAGCTGAACGAAATCGGTCCCTGGACAAACTCCTTGGAACCATACTGGACCATTAGCTGCGCCTCGCAGGAGAGCGGTCCCGACGTCGGCACTGGACCGGTGCCGCCGCCCGGGCGGAAGCCCTTCGCCGCCGTCGCATAGATGAGCAGGTCCTTGTCGAACTGGTAGGAGAGCGTGACCTTGGGGGTGACGCCCTGGGCGTCCTCCGAGGTGGTGGTATTGACCGTGCTCGTGAGCGCGCCGTACTGGTTGATCTCGACGGGCGCATCGTAGTGGTAGCGCCGCGCACCCACCGTAACTGCGAATGGCTCGGTGATGTTATAGGTGACCTCGCCGAATACTGATTGCTGCAGGATTTTGAAGGGGCTGTAGTAGGTGAAGAGGTTGTTCGAGCCGAACACTTCGGCACCGGTCTGCGATGGAAAGATAATGTCCCAGCCCGATTGGAAGTCCGAGTAGAAGTACCCGGCGAGCCACTTAAGACGCGTGTCGCCCGCTGAGGCAATCCGCAGCTCCTCGGTCGTCTGATGAGACTGGTTGTCCTCATCCGCGTACGCCGCACCGATGCCGCCGTTGCCTGGACCGTACCCTGAGACGTAGGCAGGCCCGAGGCCGGTCGTCCACGACTCCGAGGCGTCCTGAATGAGCGGCTCGTGCCGCGACCAGTAGGCGGTAGCCGAGCTGACCTCGAAACTATCCGTACGGTACTTGATGCTCAACGCCTCGAGATGGATCTCGTCGCGATAGTTCTCGGCGATGTCGAACGGCTGGTAATGCGCGTCCGTCCCCGGGGTGCTGTCGATGTAGGGCAGGCCCCCGGCGCGCAGCTTCTGATAGAAGTAGGACGGGGTAATGGTGAGCTCGTCGATCGGCTTGAACACTGCGCTCACTCGCACTCCAGTCTGCTCGACATCGTTGACATCGTGATACTCGGTCGCGATCGGAGTTGCGAGCACATTGCCGCGAACGGTCCCGGTCGGGAGCGGAAACGCGCCCGGCGCGATCACCACGCGATCGATCCAGCCGGCATCCGAGGAATACGAGCCCACGATGCGCAGTGCCGCGCGTCCGCCCCAGAAGGGCAGATTGATCATGCTGTTCGCAGCGTAATCGAAGCCGCCGTGATCGGTATCGGCGAATTTCACCTCGGCCGAGGACTCGAACGCGTCGGGATTCGGCGCGTTCGGTATGATCCTGATGGTGCCGCCCATGGAGCCCGAGCCGTAGAGCGTGCCCTGTGGGCCGCGCAGCACCTCGACACGATTGAGATCGTAAAGATCGGGCGAAATGACGATCTTGCCCTCGTTGGTCGCGGCCGGCGCGGTCATGGGCGTCTCGTCGAAATAGAAGCCAACCGTCGGGGAGTTGCCGCCATTGGAGGCGACGCCCCGCATCTCGAACTCCGTCATGCCAGGACCGCTGCTGCGCATGGAGACGCCGGGGACAGAAAGCATGAGGGAGGCCAGGCTCGTGAACCCGCTGTTCAGGATATCCGCGCCCGTTACCGCCGTCAGACTTATGGGCGTCGTCTCGATGGTCGACTCGCGTTTCTCCGCGGTGACGACGATCTCCTCGAGCTGCCCGGCGTCGGAACGGGATTGCTGGGCGATCGTGACGTCGGCGAGCATCGCCCCTACAACCGATAGGCACCCGAAGGCCGCGATGGACTTGACTGTGTAGTTCATAAGACTCCCTTGAGCCTGGCTCCCCCGACCGTTCGCCGAGTATAGCCTAGCAGTTGTGGAATTTGCGCCACAGAATCTCAGCGACGAACTGATCCACTGGAACTGGTGTCAGGCTACAGGTGCACCTGTCCGAAATTCCTCAATCGGAGCTGATGTCGATTGTCGCGAGTGATTATTGTGCTGCGTTAAGATATGCCGCGACTGCGTCGACTTCGTCTTCATCGAGCGTACGCAGTTGATCAGACATGCCCGGTGAATTGGTGCGCGAGCCGCTGCGAAACTGGCGGATCGCGGCCGCGAGATAGGCGGTGCTCTGATCCCATATAAGTCGTTGCGACCATATCCCCCGATGGGGGGCTCAAAACCGAAGGTCTGCCTTGATCCGCTCCGGCAATGTCGGACGACTGGACATCAATTCTTCCCGTACTCGCCGGAATTCGACGGCGATCTGCGGCATCATCCCGTCGCGTGCCAGCAATCGCGCGAGAGTGGCGCGCCGATAGCGCCAGTGCTTCCAGGCTTCATCCGGCCAATTATCTTCATACGCGCGCTCAGCAGCAGCGGCGTAGCGACTGAAGGCGCGCAGAAGGATCGCATCTCTCTTCGATGGGTCGCTCTCAGCAGCAGCGCTCGCTTCCTCGCGCTCCCCAAAACGAGCGAGCGCATTGGGTTCGCCCGCCGCAGCACCTTCTTGATACCAAGCCCAGGCTTTGAGTGAGTCCGACTGTTGTGAATTCTTCGCGGATCCTTGAACTCCATATTCGTAGAGATTCGCGAGCTCGTATGCCGCAATGGGCACGCCTTCCTTCCAGGCTCTTTCAAAGAGCGCGATCGCACGATGGGGATCGACTACTCCGTCGCCGATGTTCACCAGCAAGTTCGCGAGATCGACGCCGGCAGCACGATATCCCTCCTCGACTGCCCTTTCAAACTGACGGCGCGCACCTTCGACATCGCGCTTTGCGAGCAGTGCACGCCCCATCTGATAGACCTGCCCTACCGCAATTCTTGGTTTCGACAGCTCGTGAGCACAGGCGGAGTTGGCAACATCGGCCATTATGTTGGTTCCCAAGACCCCGCGTGACCGGCGGTCTGGATCATAGATGGCGGCGGCCGCTCGATCGCACTCAGTCGCCGGAGCAGACCACGTTCGGACGCGGACGTCTGGTGGCACGCCCAACTGAGTTCGATCCACGTCCTGCAGAGGATCGAACTGTGCCGATTTGTCCCAAAGGATTTCTGCATCGAGACCGGCAGGGTCGCGCGCGTCCCAGATGCGCGCCGTCTTATCCCTCGACGCCGTGACGATGTGGTTGCCGTCCGGCGAATAGGCCGCGGCATACACGGCATCCCGGTGACCCAAGAGCACGGAGAGCGGCGTGCCGTTGACGGCATTCCAGATGCGCGCAGTCCGATCGTAGGAGGCGGTGACGATACGGCTGCCGCTGGGTGAGTAGGCGGCCGTGGAGACGATATCGCGGTGGCCAGCGAACACGACGAGTGAGGCGCCCGTCACCGGATCCCAGATGCGCGCGGTATTGTCCTCCGATGCCGTCAGGATACGTTTGCTATCGGGCGAGTATTTAGCGCCTACGACCATATTGTCATGGCCGGAGAGCACGCCCAGCTCGGCGGCCGTGGTTGCATCCCAGATGCGCACCGTCTTGTCGGCCGACGCAGTGACGATGCGCTTTCCGTCGGGAGAATACGAGGCAAAGTCGACCGCATCGCTATGACCGGAGAGCACCGCCAGCGAGGCACCCGTGTACGCATCCCATATGCGCGCAGTCTTGTCCTGCGATGAGGTGACGACATGCTTGCCATCGGGCGAAAAGGCGGCAGCGGTGACAGTCATGGTGTGCCCGGAGAGAATGGCGAGCGTGCTGCCCCTGTGCGCGTCCCAAATGCGCGCTGTTCTGTCGCTCGATCCGGTCACGATGCGCAATCCATCGAGGGAATAGGCAACGGCTTCCAGCACGTCCGCATGCCCAGAGAGCACGGCGAGAAGGACGCCGGTGCGCGCATCCCAAATGCGCGCGGTCTTGTCCCTCGATGCAGTGGCGATTTGGGAGCCGTCGGGGGAATACGCAACAGCCTCTATTCCGCCGCGATGCCCTGAGAGCACGGCAAGGAGCGCGGTCTGATCGGTCTGCCAAATTCGCACTGTTTCGTCGGTAGACGCCGTGACGATTTGTCGTCCGTCGGGTGAGTAGCTGGCCGACTCGACGCCATCGCGGTGTCCTGTGAGCACGGCAATCTGGGTACCGTCTACCGCATCCCACACGCGCGCCGTGTGGTCTGCCGAGGCTGTGACGACGCGTTTGCCGTCGGGGGCATATGCCGCGTAATAGACGACATCTCCGTGGCCTGAGAGCACCATGAGCTGGGTCCCTGAGTGCGCGTCCCAAATCCGTGCAGTCTTGTCCGCTGAGGCGGTGACTACGTGTTGGCCGTCGGGCGAGAAGACGGCACGGTACACGGTCTCGTCGTGGCCGAGCACATTGAGCGTCTCACCCGTGACCGCGTCCCAGATGCGCGCCGTCCCATCGTACGAGGAAGTAACGATGCGCGTGCCGTCGGGCGAGTAGGAGGCGCTGCCTGCAATGTCGCGATGGCCGGTAAGCATGAGGAGTTGCGCACCGCTGGCGGCGTCCCAAACGCGCGCGATCTTGTCCCGCGACGAGGTGACGATGTGCCGGCCGTCGGGCGAAAAGGCCGCAGAGTAAACAGCATCGGGATGGGGCAACACCGCCAGCGTCTTGCCGGTCGTCGCGTCCCAGATGCGCGCGGTCCGGTCTTTCGAGGCTGTAACAACTCGCGTGCCGTCGGGCGAATAGGCGGCCGATCTTATTTTCGAGCCATGCCCCGACAGAACCACAAGCGTCGCGCCCGTTCGTGCGTCCCAGATGCGCACGGTCTTGTCCTGCGAGGCGCTTACGATGTGGGTGCCGTCGGGTGAGTAGGCGGCGGCAAAGACCCAATCGGTGTGTCGGTCGAGCACGGCAACCTGCGATTCGGCCGCACGGATCTCTTGGAAAACCCCGACCGCGGTTGCATCGCGCAGCGGCGCGAATTTCGGATTCGTGAGAACTTCGAGAATGACTCCCTGAGCGCCGGCTACGTCGCCATCCTTCAGGCGCGCCGCCGCCGCCTCTACGAGCAGCCGCGACTGGGCCCGCAGCGACTGCCCATACTGATATTGGGCCTCCCGCGCGGCGCTGAATGATATGAGGGTCGCGGCGATCAGCGCGACGGCGACGCTCGCCGCCATCGCGACGCCGGCCGCATGGCGCGTAACGAACTTGCGCAAGCGGTAACCGCGGGTGCCGCGCCGCGCGAGAACCGGCCGGCCCTCCAGGTGACGGCGGATATCTGCGGACAGATGATCCACGGTCGCGTAGCGCTCGGCGGGGTGTTTGCGCATCGCCTTCAGTACGATGCAGTCCAGGTCACCGCGAAGCGCCTCGCGCAGGCGCCTCCGATCGCGAGATTGAGCGGAGGTGCCTCCCGGTGGGCAAGCATTCTGCGTGTCTTTTGGCGACACGCTGGCCGGTTCAGTCACTGCGGCGCTCGGCCATGGTGGCTCGGTCTCGCAGATGGCCTTTATCATGTCGTGAGCTGAGCGGTTTGCCGCCCGGAATGGCCGCTGACCGGTGAGCAGTACGTAGAGCACCACGCCGAGCGCATAGACGTCGCTAGCCGTGCTGATTGTTTCGCCTCGCACCTGTTCGGGGCTCGCGAAATCTGGTGTCATGATCGGGATTATTGTAAGGCCGTGGTTCGGCGTCGCAGCGTCACCCGGCTCGAGAATTTTCGCGATGCCGAAGTCCAATAACTTTGCCTGCCCGTCACCTGTGACAAGGATGTTGCCCGGCTTAAGATCCCGATGCACGATAAGGTTTTGGTGCGCGTATTGCACCGCTGCACAAACATCGCAGAAGAGCACGAGGCGCTCCGGAATCGACAGCCGTCGGGCGGTGCAATACTCGTCGATCGGCACCCCATCGACGAAATCCATGACCAGGTATGGAACGCCCTCTTCGGTCGCGCCGCCATCGAGCACACCGGCAATGTTCGGATGATCGAGGCGGGCGAGGATGTGCCGCTCATTGTGAAAGCGGCGCAGGAAGAATTCCCCGCCGAGGCCGACGCGAATCATCTTGACGGCGACTTGCCGGTCGAACATCCCATCGGCACGCGCCGCGCGGTACACCGTACCCATGCCGCCCTCGCCGACTATCTCGAGCAGCTGGTACGCGCCAAGTCGACGTCCCACGATCGCGTCCGGAGCAGGATGCTCCTCCAGAACCGCGGCGGCGTTGCAGTAAGGCGTCTCGAGGAAACCGCGGTTCGCTTCATCCGCGCTGATAAGGGAGGCGACCTCGCGATGCACGTCGGGATCGCGCTCCGCGAGCTGCGCGAGATAATCGGCCCGGTCCGCCGGTTCGAGCACCAGCGCTTCGGTCATCAGTCGCTTGATCTTCTGCCACTCTTCCGGTGTCACGTAGTGGCCGCCGGGCCGAGTTCGCGAGTCAGCCAGGCTCGCGCCGTGACCCATTCCCGCTTCACCGTCGCAGGCGAAATTCCGATGACTCGCGCCGTGCCCTCGATCGACAGGCCGCCGAAGAAGCGCATTTCCACGATCCGCGCTTGACGGTGGTCAAGCGCAGCCAGGGTGTTCAGCGCATCGTCGAGCTCGACGACGTCGACGTCCTGCGGAAGCGGCACATCGAGTGCGCCCGTCAAGTCGATCCTGCACCCACCGTCGCGCTTCGCAGCGCGCAGTTGACGAGCGTGATCGACGAGCACCTGGCGCATGAGCGTCGAGGCAATTCCAACGAAATGATTCCGATTCTCGACAAAGGCCGGCTTTTGATCGACGAGCCTCAGATACGCCTCATGGACGAGCGCCTTGCTCTCGAGCGTGTGTTCGAATCGCTCGTTGCGCAACTGCCGATGTGCGACCTTGCGCAATTCCGTATAGAGCAGCGGTATGAGTTGTCCGAGCGCCGCCTTGTCGCCACTGCGCCACCGCTCGAGTAGCGCCGTCACCATATCTGTGGAGGTTCCTGACACCGCTTCTACTCCGATTCTAGGTGTCTTCGGGAAAATTCAACGTACGCGCGTCGCTGCGGGAAGTCAATCAAGTGCTTGTCCCCGTTGTGAATTTCACTCTGGTTGAAGTCGCGCAGCGCGTCAGGAATGCGCACTCCGTGAGCCGGTTTGCAAGGCGAATCCGCCTTTATCAGTAAGGCGGCCACCGTAGCCGCCGAAACCAGAGAGATTCACTCAAGGAGAACTGACAATGCGCATGACCCACATAAGCCTCACCGCCATGGCCGCCCTGCTGATCGGCGCGAGCGCCTTCGCCGTCGAACCTGATATCAGCGCCGGTGTGTACTTGCGAACGACCAACGCGAGCGTCGACCTGTCCGACGACGGATCTCCGGTCATCATCGTAAAGGTGACCGTCCCCGCCGGCACCTGGCTGGTCACGGCCAAGGCGAACCCGGTTAACTTCGGTGCCGCCGACTACGCACGCTGTGTGCTCTTGATCGGAACGCAGAGGGACGCCGGCGCGACCCTGATCGGTGACGCGGCGCCTGGCCCGACGGGCGAATTGGGGCCTTCGGTGGCTGAGATCGTGCTTCAGACAGCCATCACCACGACGGCCGCGAAAGTGTTCAAGCTCACGTGCCAGCATGACTTTGCCACACCCGGCATGTACGTCGATCCGGGCGCGTCGATCATGGTGGTCGCGGCTCCCGGCCCACTGGGCTAAATAACAGCAGCGACGCGCGAGGATCTGCTTCGAACTCCATAGCCCCCGCTGTACCGACGGCGGGGGCTTTGGCTTTCCGAGTCAAATTGGTCTTGTGAAAAAAGTGTACATCCATGTTCGGCGGCCATCGGGAATTTAAGTTCTTTCCCGGTTCTCCACGAGTGTGGCAATTTGCACGAACTCGACGCTAGGGCGCACTCCGTAGAGACCGGTCACCCGTTCGAGTAACTGATCAGTGAAGAACGCTTTGGCCGCGTCCTCTGAATCCCAAACGTAGAAGTTCGCGGCCTCACGCTTTCCGGAATTGAGCGTGAAGGCCTTTGAGCGTAGGCCCGGCATTCCTTCAAACCTTACGCGTGCGGTCTCAGCGATCTTCCGCACGGCTTGCTCGTCGAAATTGTTGCCGTAGCGAAACGTCACGAATACGCCGATCATGCAGCACCCGTTGCGCCGCTACGAGAGTTGAAAACTCCCCTCGAGGCGCTTTGTAGACGGCTCGAGGGGAGCGAAATACGCCGTTTAGGAGCGACTCCAACAGCGCTGGGCGAACTCTCCTCTCCTTCACCGCGAACGTCTGTATGCCCTTCGTTCAATCGAGGTTGACCGTACGGGCTAGTAACGGCCTGGTATTTATCAGGATCTCAAGCACTCAATCGCAGAGGAGTTCTATACGACTCAAGTCCAATGAACACGCGCCACTAGGACCGTCACGTGGCGCTGCTAGACCACGAAAAGGTAGTGTCGACAACTTTACAGCGGCGTCGCCGGGGATATAATCCTATCGTTCGCGCAGAGCTTTCAGAATGTCCACCACTGATTGGGGAGACAGAGCAATGCCTGATCAACCACTGCCGCTACATCCCGTCGTGGCCAAGCTGGTGCCGACGCCGGGTAAGCCCATTCCCAATATTCGACTGATTGGTTATCTGGGAGCGTCATCCAGAGCGGGGCATGTGCGCCTGTACTCGAATCTCGCCAATCTGTCGCGCTGGCTCGATCTACCGGAGAGTTCGATACTTCATGTGGCTTCGGTGCCGGAGGCCGCCGCCCAGCATGAGGCCTCCTACGTCTGGGTCCGTAGTGATGCTGCGATCAACCTGCCGCGTCCCTCGTCAACCAAGCTCGCTGATTTTCTGCGCGGCTCCATCATGACCCAGGCCGCAGCCAGGCAGGGGCAGCCCACAGGACGACGCGCTGCCCCGCCGGTGATATGCAACTTGTCCGGGACGGGATTCGGCACCGACGACGGTGGAACGGATGATGGTACCGGCGACGGGGGCACCGGGGACGGCGGCACTGATGACACCGGGACCGACGACACCGGTACGGATGACACCGGCACAGACGATACCGGGACGGACGTCGGCACCGGTACGGATACAGGAACAGGTACGGGTACGGGTACGGACACAGGTACGGGTACGGACACAGGTACCGGTACGGATACAGGAACAGGTACGGACACCGGCACGGGAACGCCGACTTCGCTGTTCGGGTGTGTCTCGGTAACGGTCTGTCCGCCGCCGACGTCCACCGCCGCCCCCTGCCTGCCGCCATCGCCCGAGTTTATCTGTCCGCCGACCAGCCTAGATCCAGGATGCGTGCCACAAAGCAATGTGGGCTCGAACTGCGTGCCTCCTTTGTCCAATCAGGCCTGGTGTAGTCACTCGATCCTGTGTGGACACTCGACGCCGTTATTCGGCTGCAAGTTCTGAGGGCGCGTGTTCGGGGTAGACGATGCGGTGCACTGGCTGGTTCGCAACGGACTCGCCGATGCCGCAGATGTCGTAGAGCGTCGAATTCGCGTCGTCGATGGCTCGAGGCGCAACTTGAACTTGCGGGTTCAGCGCGGCGGCGGCGCGAGTTACTTCCTCAAGCAGCCGGACGATCCGCGCAGCATCTTTTTCGCTCGGGAGGCCTACCTTTACCGAACGTTTCGCGATAGCGGCGATTTGTCACGGGTCGCGGCTCTGGCTCCGACGCTCGTTCGCGAGCTCCGGGATCCACCCTGTCTGGTGCTCTCGCTGTTGGAAGGTGTGCAAACCATGCGCGAGGCGCTCACGGCCTCACCACAGTCTGCACAAAAGATCGGCGCGCGTGTGGGCGCCTCCATCGCGACTCTGCGTCGCCATGCGTCCGCAACGCATCCCGCGCTTTGCGAAGTGCCGCGTTGGACGCCCTGGATTTTTTCGGTGGCCTCTCCCGGTCGAGCGACGCTCTCGCGAATGACCGCCAATCATGCTTCGCTGTTGCGGCTCATCCAGCAGCAGCCGGAGTTGACACGCCGACTCGCGCAGCTGGAGGATCTATGGCAGGTCCACTCGCTGGTGCACGCGGATCTCAAGGGCGACAACGTCCTCGTTGCGCGCGAGCGGGTGCACATCGTCGATTGGGAGTTTGCTTTGCTGGGGGATTCGGCCTGGGACCTGGCGAGTGTGTTGACCGACGTCACCTGCTGGTGGCTGTTGAGTTTGCAACTCGCGGGCGATCGCGCCTTGGAAGACATCATCGCCGCGGCCCCGATCAAAATCGATGCTGTGCGCGCCTTCGGCGCCGCCGCCTGGCAGTCCAATCTTCAGGTCGCGCCGGTCGCTGACGTGGCAGATTTTGCGCACCGCTGCGTGCTGTACGCGGGCGCCCGTTTAGTGCAAACGGCGTATGAATACGGCGGTGACACCTCGCTGCGCGGTGTGGCACTGTCAGCGATGTTGCAGATGGCGGAGAATTTGTTTGAGGACCCCGCTGCCGCGGCGGTGGAGATCTTCGGCATTCCTCCCTTCTTTTCGCATGTATCTGTCGCCTGACATCGCCGCGGCGGTCCGTGCCACCAGCATCTTCGCCGACGGATCATTTTCCGTGGATGATCAGCCCGCGACGTTGCCGCAGGGTCGCAACCCCGTGGAGGCGCTGCGGGAGTCGCTGTACATCAATTTTTACTGCGCCGCCCGCAATCTCCACACGCATGGTCCGCTCGACCCGGGCATGCAGCGTGAATTTATCGCGGCGCTCTCGACCGCCAATCAAAGCCGCAGCGGCTGGGATGCGGGCTGGAAAATCGTCACCGCGCAGAGCAATGGCGTTGCCATTGAAAAATACGGACTGCAGCTATTCGCGCGCAAAACCGAGGTTGTTGCCGTCAGCTGGGAGCCGGGAGCGTTGGCACAGGTTGCCATTGGCAGGGAGTTGCGCGATGTCCTGCCTGGCTACTACATGGCGATTGGCGAGACGCGCGACGAGACCTCCGAGGGTGTGCTGAGAATCTATTGGAACGTCACGCCACGCGGGGCGGTCGCCCTGATGGCAATGGCCACCGGGGAGCTGAACGCGCGCAGCTTGCCGTTTCGGATCAAAGTACTTAGCCATCCGCAAGCCTACGCACGCTCGGATGCGGCGATTCTCTACGTGCCGCTCTCCATCGCTGAGCAGGTGTGTGCGCGCGCGCAATCCTGGCGGGAGACGCTGGGGAGCGATCTTCGAGAGCGGGTCCCGCGCTTCACCTACAGACTATCGAGCGGTGTTGCGCTGGCAAAAGATCCCGCCAATGGGGAGAGCTTTGGTCAGTGGGTCTGCCGACTGATCGCTACGGCGCTATGGCAAGCTCATTCCAGCGCGTTGCCCAGCGATAAACGCTTGCGGGCCGTCGAGGATTTTCTAGTCGAGCAGGGCGTCGATCCAGCACATCCTCATTGTCTCGGGGGGCTGTCGGTCGATCAGTGGCCGACGACAAGCCCTGCAGTTTCGGCGCCGACAGCAGCGGACTTCATCGAAGAGGCCCGCTCGATCGGGCATTGGCTCTGTGAGCGCGCGTTCTGGTTCGAAGACAGGGCCAACTGGGTAGGGCGAGTCCCGAATGAGTCCGACACACGTTTCGGGATCATACCGACCGTGGCCCCCATGGACGGCGACCTCTACACGGGTACTGCCGGCATTGCACGCTTTCTGGCACAGCTTTATCGGATTGACGGCGGCGACGACGTGCGTCGGGCTGCTGTGGGAGCGATCAGGGATGCACTGGTGCAAACCAGACAACACGCGACGCACGTGCGTTGGTCGATGTACACGGGAACATTGGGCGTGGTACTGGCTGCGCTCTCGGTGGGCGATGCCTGCGCCGATGCGGCGATCACCGAGGCCGCCCGCGCGATGGCGTTATCGGTCATTGCCAATCCGCCCGGCGACGACACACTCCTGGACTATCTGGTCGGCGCCGCCGGAGGCATCGTAGCCCTGCTTCGCCTGCTGGATATGACGGGAGAACCGGCATTCCTAGATAGCGCCGTGGCGGCATCAGAGTTGATTTGCAGCCATGCACAGCGAACGCAAGGGATGGCTTCCTGGAACAATCGTCGCGCAGGAGGTTTCGATTCCGGAGGCCGCCCGCTCACCGGTTTGGCGCATGGCGCTGCGGGGATGGGCATTGCGCTGCTTGAGGTCGCGGCGCGTACGCAGCGCTCCGATTTTTATGATGTCGGCGCTGAAGCGTTCGCCTACGAGGATTCTTTGCTCGACCGCGCACTCGGGAACTGGCCGGACTTGCGCATGTCATCGCCGTCGTTTGGCGTTGCCTGGTGCCATGGCGCAGCGGGCATCGGATTGTCACGGCTGCGCGCGCTGCGGCTGTTTGGACCTTCGGCGCCGAACAGCTGGGCCGGCGCCGCCGAGATTGCCTTGACGACGACCCGCAAAACGATCGAGCGCTGCGATGCCAGCACCGATGCCACGCCGTGTCACGGTTTGGCCGGCCTGCTGGAAGTTCTCGTGAGCGCCTCGCAAGTGCTCGGCGATTCGCAGCTGTTGGCGCTCGCGCGCGAGAGCTGGCGACGCGTCGCGCAGGAACGGGCAGGCAGACAGTGGTGCTGTGGCGTGCCGTCGCGCCGGCCGACACCCGGACTCATGCTGGGCCTGTCCGGCGTCGGATGGACCTGTCTGCGCCTGCATGATCCGTCGATCACGGAATCGGTACTCATTTAAAGCTAGGACAGACCGCATGCTTTCACAGGTGACCCCGCCGGGACTCGCACGCCATGGGCCGTGGTCGGCGCGCACGTGGGTTCAGGTGGGGCATGGTTTGTCGCAACGGGGCCGTCTGGATGAAGCTGAGCGGTGCTATCGCGCGGCGCTTGAGCGGGATCCCGTCAATGCCCTGGCGCACAACAATCTCGGCTGGGCGCGCGAACACCGCGGCGATATGGACGGTGCGATCTCGAGCTACGAGACGGCGCTGAGCCTCGATCCCGGGCTCGGTCTTGCGCGTCGGAACATGGCGCGCCTGCTCGTTGAGAGTGGCCAGCGTGAAGCGAGCATGAGCCTTTGGCGCGCGGAAGCGGAGTCGAATCCGAAGACGCTGCGCTGCCTGCTGACGCAGATGGGTGAGACCCTTCAGAGAGGTCAGCTGCAGCGTGCAGCGGACTACGCCGCCATCCATGCCGCGCTGCGTTGGGGTACGCCGAACGCCGATCCGCAGTTGAGCGTCGGCAAGCTGGTGCACGACATCGAACAATTCGGCTACTTGTTGCAGCGCGGCCATTTGCCTGGCGAATTTTCGCAGGTCATCCGCGCCTATGAAGGCTGCGTGCGACGTCTGTGGGCGCGCCGCGGCGGGACACGTGATCGCATGAACCCGGCCGAGCGGCGAACCATCGGCCAGGTCTACAACCGACTGGTCTATCTGCGCGAGACGCCACGCGTCACGCGTGCCCTGAGCTCGTCGTGGAATTCCGCAGAAGTCGAGGCGCGCTACGTAGACGCACATCCGGGCATCGTCGTGATCGATGATTTCCTGTCGGGCGCCGCACTGACCGCACTGCGCTCGTTCTGTTTGGAATCCACGATCTGGTCTACGCATCGCTACGCCTATGGCAGGTTAGGTTCGTTCTTTCGCGATGGCTTCAACTGCCCGTTGCTGATTCAGATCGCAGAAGAGTTGCCGCGAGCCCTGCCGCACGTGATCGGAAAGCGCTTTCCACTCAAGCAGATCTGGGGATTCAAATATCCTTACGCCATGCCTGGCAACAACACGCACGCGGACTTTGCAGCGATCAACGTCAACTTCTGGCTGACGGCCGATGCGGCCAATCTGGATCCGAACTCCGGCGGGATGACGGTCTACGATGCGGAGGCGCCGATGGAGTGGGATTTCGAGATCTACAACAAGCGAGCCGATCTCATCAGGCAGTTTCTGTCCGAACGTCGATCGGGGAGAGTCGAGATTCCTTACCGGGCGAATCGTGCGGTGATTTTCAACTCGAATCTATTCCACGAGACCCAGCCGTTGCGATTCCGTCCGGGATACGACAACCGACGGGTCAACGTCACATTCCTATATGGCGACCGTACCCAACTGAAGCGACGTTAGGACTTCCCCTCCGCGATCAAGCCTACACGGGTGGGCGTCATCACCTCATTAGTAACCCGACGGGTGACACAGGCAAACTGTTAGAATTATTGCCCGTTCAATAACCATCCCGTCCGAAAGCGGGTGTGGTCGGCTGCCGTAGCGAGTTGGATTTCATGACATTTACAGATTTGTCGCTGCCGCCCGAACTCATCGCTGCGCTCTCGAAACAACAGATAGTAGACCCCACCCCCATTCAAATCGCCGCAATCCCGCCGCTCCTTGCTGGGAAGAACGCGTATTTGCGAGCGGAAACGGGTACAGGTAAAACACTGGCTTATCTGCTGCCCCTCTTTACGCGCATCGATCCTGCGCAATCTGCGACCCAGGTCGTGATCGTAGCGCCGACGCACGAATTAGCCATTCAGATTCACCGTCAATCCTGTGAACTTGCGCTAAACGCAGCGCGCGCCATCCGCTCGGTGCTGCTCATCGGAGGCACATCGACCGACCGACAGATCGACAAGCTCAAGGCCAAGCCGCACCTCGTGGTGGGCTCGCCGGGCCGCATCGTGGAACTGATCGAACGGAGCAAGCTGAAGATGGCGCACATTCGCGCCGTCGTCATTGATGAGGCAGACCGACTGCTCAACGACGAAAGTCTGAACTGGATTCAGCAAATCGTCAGTGCCGCGCCGACGAGTCGCCAGCTGATTTTCGCATCAGCAACGATCGAGCAGCAGACTCGCCGGGTCTTGGAAACGCTGGCTCCTGATGTCGTGATGCTTCGCGGGGGTACGGCGGCGGTCAACGAAAAAATTGAACATCTGTATCTGATTTGTGAAGACCGGGACAAACCGGACGTGTTGCGCAAACTGCTGCATGCGTTTGACGTGCCGCGATCGATCGTATTCGTGCACCGCAACGATGTGGCGGAAGAGGTCGCTTCGAAGCTGACCCATCACAAACTGGCAGTTGCAGACCTGAATGCCGAGTTATCCAAGATGGACCGCAAGCGGGCGATGGACGGGATCCGCAACGGCGCCATCCGCATCATGATTGCATCCGATCTGGCTGCCCGCGGACTCAATATCCCCGACGTGACCCACATCTTCAATCTCGACGTACCGACGATGAGCAAGGCCTATCTGCACAGGGTCGGTCGCACTGCGCGCGCCGGCGCGAAGGGCACCGCAGTGTCACTGGTCACGGAAACTGAGGCCCGTCTCATCCGTCGATACGAGCAGGACTTGGGCATCTCCCTGCAATGCATACGCGTTCTTAATGGCGAAATCACTTCGGCGAGCTCCCGTCCAGCGCGATAAAGCCTGCTTATCGTGCGCAATCGAATGAGTACTTTCGGACCCGCTCCTGACATCATGGGCGGCAGCATCGAAATCGCGAAACCTTCCCAAAAACGCGGATTGGCGCCAGCGCACCATAGACGAATCAACTCCTTGCGGCACAATGATGCCTGCGCCGTAACTTGGGCACTCTCGGCCAAAATAGGGAAGGTTTCTCACGAAAGCCGAGCACACCAAGACCTTATGTACTCGCGGCGTCATATCAACGTGCAAGAATTGATGCTACCGTTTGTTTTCCACCGGTATTTGCGAGATCAACGAAGCAGCATCGTTGTGCAACACTTGCGACGCGGCACCTGTGATCTTTCTACCGCTCTCCGCAATCACAACTTGTGTGAATACATCTAACGCAGCCCTTTCCAAATGGTCACTCAGGCGATCGTGCCGGTAGGACGCACCCTGCGCCACCGCTAGAAGTGCCGTCAGACTCTCTGTGACCGGCGAACCATCTATCAAACCAATTTTCTGGCTATTGGTGACATCCGCAACCGCAGAGTCGAAAGTGGCGTTCGAACCAACTGTCGACTGCGCACCGCTCGCAGCCGAGTAATTGACCACAAAGGTTGAGTTTGATCCAACGTTTGCAACGCCGGGAGTAACCACGTAACTCTGCACCTTGCCGCTCACATCCAGCGCCTGCATCGTCAGCTTGTACAGCCCTAACTTCAGACCTTGCATTTGCACTATGTACGCGCCATCCGCGGGCAGATACAGTTCCACCGAGTGCATAGTTTCGGTCGGAGGCAAACTTCCGTCGTCGTTGTCTATCGCGTTATTCACAGAAAAGTAGGCCGATTGCGGTGAGCCTTTGAGAGTCTCGCCTGTACTAAGGTTTACGCCAGTTCGGGAGCCGTCCGGCGCCGTCACAAGTAATGTCGCGTTATTGAGAACAGACAGACTAAGCACGCTTGGGTCCCTACCCACCACGGGTTTGACGACGCCCACAACGGCGAAATTGTTGCCATATTGCGAAAGACTTGTGCGCGGATTATTGAAACTGCCGGGATCGATAATCGAATAGGTGTTACCAGTCTTCCCTGTTACAACGACGTAGTGCGGGTCTCCCGAGGAATTTGTTACCTGAACGATCACCGGCCTCGGCGTCGTCGCGCAAAGATGGGCATCAAGAGCGTCGGTTGTACTAGCATTTGAATTTGCTACGTCGAGCTTGAGCCCTGATCGGCTAGCGGTAGTCACAGCAGGAACCGGCGAAATCTCGCCGCCATCATCCGGGGTGGCGCCGTCCGGCGCCGAATAGTCTCCTCGATATTTCTTGAGCTCGGCGTTTAGCGTAACCGGGCTGAAGGTTTGGCCTGCGGCGCTCATGGCATACGCAAGCGACGTCAACAAACAACCTTGCTCTCCGATGTGATTGTGCGGTCCATTTGCGTGGTCATAGGTGCGCCTCTTCCACTTCGGATCATTTTGAGACCATGAGGTCGCTGGAGACACCACGGGTACTGTTGGCACCGAACACATCGCGGCTGGTGCGATTGCCATTGAAACGCTCGTAGGGACGACCGTGACGGGAAGCGCCAAGCTCAGGGCTAATGCCTCCGATAAACTAAGACCGAAGGCTCCAAGCAGATCCTTGTGTTCCTTGCGCATCATTTCCGAACGTTCTCGTCTGTCAGCAAAAATCCGGCTGTGGATATACGCCGGAATTCGCGCCGATTTTAACCTTAATATGACATCGCTAACGATGGTTCCCCGAAGATGCCACTCGCGCGAGCTATAGCTCCGGTTAATGACGCGACTGCCGTCACGATGAATTCTTGGAACGGCAGCATCGATGTGGTCAAAGGATTCCAGATCTATAAAAGAATCCAGGCGGACGCCGCGCAGCGGCTCGGGCGCGATTCGACCAAGATGGTTGGCGTGCAAATGAATTAGTGGTTGAAAATGCAGCAGTTCAAAGTAAGCAGCTGAAAAGCGGTGACGTTTTGGTTACAAGGAACCGGTTGTGCACAGGGTTATGCACCGAAATCGGGGATCGGAATTGCGGCCTAGTGAAGGTAGCGCGCTACTGCCATCGCGATGGCGGAGATCGCAAGTAGGATCGCGACCGCTCGCGTTCCCTGGGTCACCCGCGACGCGAGGGTGCCGAGCACCGCACTTTGTTCGGGAGTCGGAGGGGTGCCGGCCGCCCGGAGCGTCACCGCGAGTGCTCCCATTCGGTTGGCGGTCGGGATGTTGATACCGAGTCCGATGACAGCGGCAAGGAGCGAGGCGACGGCACCGCATGTATAAGTCGCGCCGATCGATGAGGATAGCCAAGCGGGCCGAAAGCCGTCAGACGCAATCCAATACAAGTAGCCGCCGGAAATGATCGCGACAATGGCGGTCGCTGCCAGGACTTCGGGCAGTCTTCGAACGACGGTGAGCTCTCTCATCACCGGGGCACCAGCGGGTCCGGCGGCTTTGATGGAGGGCATGATGAACGCAGCGATCAGTATCGCGCCACCGGCCCAGATCATGCTGGCCAGGATGTGTAGCGCGCGGACGGTAAGCAGTAGGTGGAGTTCCGTCATTTTGGAACCTTCGCTGTTAGTGTTCGCGATGCTCGTTGGCTTTTTACTCCCGGTCTGGAGTTGGGCGCAAGTCTGAAGTTGGTGTGATGGCACGGAAGGACGATGGGCTGCGGTTACGTGGAGGGTCGAAGCGGCGAAAGACAAGCGAGCAAGAAATCAGCCAGATGGTTGGTTTGCCACGGGATTTGGCGGGTGCGCATTATCGTGGCGCGCGCGGCATGAGGACTCGCGACGGGTGGTTCAGGTCACAGTCCTAAGGCTTTCAAGCCGTGCGCTTGCGCCGCCAGTCCCAGCGCTCTGTCATGGGTGGCCATGGTGAGATCGGCGTTGTTCGCGTCCTTCCAGAGGAGAGCGGATGCGAGATGAACGGCGTCAAGCGTCCCGAGTTCAGTCGGCATAGGTTGGGCGGCGCGTTCGAGGACAATGGTGTCGATTTCAACGAGTTCCAGGGACTCGATCAGCGCGAGAATGGTGGAGCGCCGTCGTGCAACTTCGATGTCAGTCAGACCCGCGCGCAGGCGCAGGCGATCGAGGGTACGTAGGCTCTCCGTGATGACCAGCGCACTCGATACGCCGCGATCGATGTGGCGCCACTCGGGCAGAGCGTTCGATTGTCCGAGCGCAACACGCAGAAGGACCGATGCATCGACGTAAGCAATCATCGATGGCTTTGCCGTTCCTCGAGCAGCAACTCCAGCACATCCATTTTGAGTTGTACTGGTTTTGGCAGGGAAACCTTGTTCGGCGTGGGTGAGCCCGCGACCGGTTTGCGTACCCGCAGTCCCGACCGCTCGCGGATTGGGACGATCTGCGCAATGGCTGTATTGCGATCCAGGACGGCGATGGATTCGCCTCGCTGTACGGCGCGAAGGAATTCGCTCAGTTTGGCCTTGAGTTCGGCGATGCGCACTTGCTTCATGACTATATATGACCACAATTAGTCATGAGACGCAAGTTGGCGATTGTAGTGAAATCACCGGGGTTCGCGCGCATTGTGGGGCAGGTTATCTTTCGAGCAAGCTGAAACCGGCGGTGGCGCAAACACTACCGAGAGGCCCGTGAAATGTGAGCGGGGTTTGGGGCACCAGCGGGGCGACGGCGTTGGCGAGCGGCGACGAGAGAGAAGACCCAAGGGCGGAATGCGATCAGCAGCGCGGTGCTGTGCCGGGGCTGAGTGGAGAGCGTGTCGAGTTCGGCCATCTGCAGGAATTCGTCGTACAGGTGTTCAAGCTTGCGCTTGAGGACACCGATGGAACTTTCGGTGAGCTCGGTGGGTTGCCAGCCGAGAAACTCGCTGCGACCTAGAAATGCGCCGCGCAGAAACTCGGTCTGTACCTGACGCTCGTGAGTCCGACGCACGGGTCCGTCGGGCCGCCACACAAGCCTGCGGCCCACGCGCAGTCGGATTCGGCGGCGCGGCAGCAATTCGATCAACTCGAGCGCGATCAGTCGATGGCGCAGGCGTTCGATCTGCGCCTCATCGAACTCGTATTCGCGCAGAATCTGGGCGTCAGCCCAGCCGTTTAAGAGCAGGTAGAAGTAACTGAGCAGGGCGGCGTCGCGAGCGAGAGCTTCTTCCTGCTCCACGCTCAGCATCGTGATCGCGCTGGCGCCGCGGTCGATCATGCGTATGAGCTCGGTGACGCTTATGTCGGCTCTCCATCGCCATCCGAGCTCTGCCGACGAGTTGGGCGCCGCCCTGCTTCAAGCGCGCCGTCGCGGACTACCCGTTGCGATCGCCGGCGGCCGGCATGCCATGGGTGGCCAACAATTCATCGATGGCGGATGCGTGCTCGATCTGCGCGGACTCAACCGGATTCTCGCTTTCGATCGAGAACAGGGGTTGATCACGGTCGAAGCGGGGTCGACCTGGCCGGAACTAATGCGGGGTTATCTGTCCCTACAGGTGGGCGACCCTGCCCAATGGGGCATTCTTCAAAAGCAGACCGGCGCCGATCAGCTCACAATCGGAGGTGCATTGGCGGCCAACATCCATGGCCGGGGCCTGAACTGTCCGCCGTTTTCGGCGAATGTGATCTCCTTCCATCTCGTGACGGCATCCGGCGAGTCGGTGATCTGTTCGCGCGAGCGAGAACCGGATCTCTTCTCGCTGGTGATAGGCGGGTACGGGCTTTTGGGCGTGGTGGCAGCGGTCACTCTGCAGCTTGTGCCCCGACAGAAAGTCGAGCGCGTGGTGGGGCTGCTGTCTTTGCCGGAACTGTTGCAGGCATTCGAGACGAGAATTGCTCACGGCTACACATTCGGCGATTTTCAGTTCGCCACCGATCCGCGCATGGCGGGATTCATGTCCGACGGCATATTCTCGTGCTACCGATCGATCGATAATGCCACGCCCATCCCGGAGAATCAGATTCGATTGTCGCAGGCAGACTGGCGTCGGCTGCTCTATCTCGCGCACGTGAACAAGCGTCAGGCCTTCCGGGAATTTACCGACTTCTACTTGCGGTCGAGCGGCCAGGTGTATTGGAACGATACGCATCAGCTGAACATCTACTTGGACGATTACCATCGCGCGCTCGATCAACATCTGGGGGCGTGCGTACCGGGCACGGAAATGATCACGGAGCTGTATGTGCCGCGCCAGCGTCTCGTAGCCTTCATGGACGCGGTGCGAGAGGACTTTCGCGCGCATGAGGTGAACTTCATTTACGGAACGGTTCGTTTGATCCAGCGCGATCACGACGCGTTTCTGAAGTGGGCCAAAGATGACTACGCTTGCGTCATCTTCAATCTGCACGTGGATCATGACCCGGCCGGGCTCGCGCGATCCGGTGAGGATTTCCGCCGGCTCATCGACCGGGCGATCGAACAAAGGGGCAGCTACTTTCTAACCTATCACCGCCATGCACGTCGCGATCAGTTGCTGACCTGTTACCCGGAGTTTCCGGAATTCTTGCAGCGTAAGCGGCATTGGGATCCTGAAGGACGTTTCGCCAGCGATTGGTCGCGACACTGCGAGCAGCTTCTCGGGTTGGGTGACTTGTGACGGCGATCCGCGAGCGGCAACGATGCAGGATGCTGTGGCTGTGCCTTGCGATCTTCATGGCTCGGGTGGTCGGGCAGATCGAGGTCCTGCTGCTGGCGCCGCGCTGGTTACCTCCGTTCTCGGCGTGGGAATCAGGTTTGGTGCCCTATCCCGTGCTTTTGCCGCTCCAAATTCTGTTGATCGGGTGGATGGCGACGATCGCGAGCGCCCACAGCCGTGGGAGCGGGCCGATGTGGGCGAGCCATCCCCGAACCCGCCGGCGGCTGACCGCGTTTGCCGTCGCGTATGTTGGGTTGATGCTGCTACGACTCGTCGTCACTGCTGCCCTCCCCCCGCATTCTGTGGTCGACCGTGGCCTAATTCCCGTCCTGGCGCACTGGGATCTGGCGGGGTTCATCGCGCTGCTCGCAAGGGCACCGACGGCGTCGCCAATCGAGCATGGTGTAGAGCTGTCGGAGCGAACGGCAAGGTATGAAAGACCTGCGTTCATGCAGAACTATAGAGGGCGAAGTCGGCCAAACCGCCTTATGGTGTGGGAAAAAGACATGATAAACACCTCTCCACGCTTGGAGCGACACGTATTTCCCGGGCCGCCGTTAATCCATTGCGCTGCGCAGTCCTGCTGCGCGCAGCCCACGGCGGACATCCATGTTCGCCCGTTCGCGCGCACCGTAGCGACTCGGTAAGATTTTGGTTGGGGGGGTTGTGCTCTCGAAGGTGGAGGATGGGAGTTTGGACAAAAAGATTCCAAATGATTGGCGCGCTGGGGCGATCACGCGGGCGGAGGATCGTGCGTTGTTCGAACTTGACGGTTCAGTACATCGGGCCTCTGATGAATGAAATAGCAATGCTTGGCAGAATTGGGATCTCTGCATTGACTCTTGGCGTGTACGTTGCACCGGGAATAGCCTTCGCGCAAGTAGGCCGGTGCGAGATCCGCGAGTTGCAACATGAGGACGAGAAGCGCCTCATTATAAAAGCCAGGGAAAGATTGCCGCCGAACCTGGAGCTTTCGTGGCGCATCGTTCGCTATCCGCGGTAGCGCGCACTTTGAATCATTCGGACACCAGAAAGCGACGCCTGTATATCCATTGACGGCAATGCAGTGTCAGCGGGAGTGACTGACAGGAGTGCGTCCCGGCGGATTTAAAACAATTCATCAATGCGCGGGTAGTCGTCGGTGGTCGGCCTCGCCATGTTGCCTTGAGTTTTAACAAGAACACGACTCTTTCCCACGCCAAGAATCTATCCGTCCAAGCACTGCGAATTTACGCAGACCCTACCTCGCGCCTGCCCGCGTGCATTTCTGGATACGACACTACTGATTGGGACGGCCTGCGACAGCGCAATCCTCTGCCCGTGGCGATAAACCGATACAGTCATTAAATCACGTGCCGGAATCGGTCTCCCACCTCAGGATATCCACTTCGGGATTCGCCCCATCGGGCGTACGGACAGTGGCGAGCTGATTGTTGGAACAATGGATTGTCAGTCAAGTAAAGGCGCCCGGAGCATCGGAGGGACGCCGCTTCGCCGCTCGGCGCTATCGCGCCAAGATGGTTGGTCGAGTGTGGATGCTTCTTCTGCTTGTCGATCGCGCCAGGGTGTGCAGCACTTTGGCAAAATGCGCCGACGGGGAACGGAGGGCAGTGCTTGTCAGGCTCTCCATGTTTGTTCAACTGCTTTAGACGGGCTCGACAATAACGGCGGTGCCGTTGCATTGAACCTCGGCGGGACCCACCTTGGGTCCCGTGTCGTATCGTATTCCGACGACGGCATTGGCTCCCAGTCGTCGTGCGTGCGTCAGCATCAATTGAAACGACTCTTCCCTTGCGGATTCGCAGAGGTCAGAAAAGATCCCGGCTCTCCCGCCGAAGAGAATCCTAAATCCGCCGATAATGCTTAACGGTAGTGATCTCGTCCGCACAGTAATTCCTCTCACTACGCCGAGTGGTTTTGTGACGCGAAACCCTGAAAGCTCAAACGTCGTTGTTGTATGCATGATGCCTATGATAATCCGACAGTTATGATTTAGGGTGAGGCGGCAGCATCACCAGGCCAGTTCGCAGACTGCCACGAACGACAATGAGGCTCGATCTTTCTATACCAACCGTGCCGTAGTTATAATGTCCAGGCGACGCCCAATGAAAAGACGTCTCGATTGCCTGCCGCTCACCGACCGACGAAATCAAACGAATACTAGCCATTGCCTCCCACGCGAAATGGTGCTCATTGAAATACGGCAAATAGTTGTCGTCTTTCTTGATTTCAGATTAGCCTAGGCCTACTCCCAAATATAAATTTAGGGGATTCCCTGCGATGGCCGTACCTGAAGCCAGCCCAGTTGTAACCATTACGATCAAGGTCGTCCGTGCCCGCTCACAGAATGAGCCGAAGCCGTCGCCTCCCGAGACCGGACCGTCGGCTGCGTTCTTGTCATAAGCTGCGATGACTCTTGCTGGCTGACGGTCTCGCTCTGATCAGCATGACGGGGGCAAATAGCTGATCTATGATATCGCCAGTTCCCACGCACGTTCGGCGAGCGCGGATTTGCAGGAAGCACTGAAAAAAAATAATGGACTTCGGGGAGAGCTATCAAATGGTGCGCATCATATGCCGAGCGCGGCGTTTCGCTGCTTTGTTTCTGCTCAGTTCGTCATGGAGCTACGCTGCACCGATCCACGTTCTTTCTGTCAATCTGCCGACACTAATCGACTCGGTAGCGGACCAGCGCGATCGGTACGCCGTGGAAGTGCCGCATCAGTTCAGCGCTGCGACAGACGGGGAGTGGCAAACCCAGGGTTCGACGCGGACATCGATTTACAGCGTGCAAGTGCCGACGGCGGTATCCCTGTCCTTTCACGCGTCGAACGTGGTGTTGCCTGCCAGCGCGGTCGTTACCGTCGCGGGGCCGCAAGCCACGGTGCAGTATCGGACTCGAGATCTCGCACGCGGTGTTTTGTGGAGTCGTCCACTCGTCGGAGATAAGCTTTCGATTTCCCTCAGCGTAGACGCCTCTGAGACGTCGAGCGTGCGCTTTGAGGTCGACGGTGTGCAGGCGGGTTATCGCGGCCTCGGCGGTCTGCCCAGTCACCCTTACTATGTTCAGCGTGCTGCGACAGCGGGTACAACGCAAAGCTGCACGCTCAACTATTCCTGTGAGACCACTCCAGCTAACCAGGGACCCGCTTATGCGGTGGTCGCAATTCTCATCGGCAATCTCTATCAGTGTACGGGAACTCTGGTCAACGATACGAGCGCGGATTTCGCACCGTACATACTGACTGCTCGCCATTGCGAGAACGGGATGCTCGGGGGCGGGCGCCGCAGGCGGCGAGCACGGTGAGTATCTACTGGGATGCCGTCTCGGCTTGCGGCGGTGTGCTGGGCTCCATCTACGACGGAGAAGCGCCCTCCCAAAGTTACGCGACGACCATAGTCGAGCAGCAGGACGTTTGGCTGATCCGTCTAGCTGGCCCGCCGGTCGCGAGCGACGCCTACTGGGCGGGGTGGGATGCTTCAGGCGCAGTCTTCACAGGCGGTTATTCGATACATCACGCGCTCGGCTATGACAAACAGTACGTTGGCTGGTATGGACAGGCCATTCTTCAGAACATTCCCGCTGCCACTCTCGGTATCAAGTACCCGTCCACTTTTTGGGGCGTTGTGAATCAGTCAGGGAGTCTGGGCGCCGGCGCTTCGGGCGCCGCACTGTTTGGCCCGAACAACAACTTGGTCGGCACTGCCAGCCTCGCGGCGCTTCAGAACGGAGCTAACTCGGCGGGCATATGCCCCACGAGTCCGCTTTCCGCGCCGACGCCAACTACCGTAACGGCACAGTTCACCGCGTTCTCCGCGGTCTTCACCTCCGTCGCGGATGTCACAAGCAGCACAGGCGCTACCACTCGACAGTCCGTCCTCGATTCTGCGCATACCGGTGCACTGGTGACGAATGGCGTTGCGGTGCTTCCCGTAACGCTCACCGCCGACCAGCAAGCCTTGACCACACTCAATACGATCACTCTTACCTGGAGCGCGACAGGAGCAACCTCTTGTACTGCCACGGGAGGGGCCGCTGGCGACGGGTGGGCAGGCAATAAGCCAACAAGCGGCGGCTCGACAGTCGCGAATATCAGCGGCGGCCAGATTACATATGCCATCAGCTGTTCTGGTGCCGGTCTCAAGGGCTCGGCCTCCGCGAGCGTCGATTGGATCTACACGCCTCCCTCGGTATCCATTGAGGGTCAGGGACCGATCTCCATCGGGGGACCGGTGTACCTATCGTGGAGCTCGAACGTGTCACCTTGCATTGCAATCGGTGGTGTCGCGGGTGACGGATGGGCGGGCACAAAGGCGATCGAAAGCAGCCAGACCGTGACGGCAAGCCAGCTCGGTAATATCACCTACGTACTCACCTGCGGAACGGGCAGCCAGTCGGCAAGTTCGCAGGTCACGGTGTCGGTGGTGCCGGTCTCGGTGAGCATTGGTGCCAACGCCACGCGTCTGCGGGTCGGATCGACCATTAATCTCAACTGGACGAGCGGTGGGTCGGGAGACAGCTGTTCTGCGGTCGGTGGATCGGCCACCGACGGATGGGCTTCGAACATCTACCTCGGGTCGTCCAGCATGGCTCTCATCACCGAAACCGTGCCGGGAAGCTATACCTACGGCATTCAATGCACTAGTGGCGGGCAAACGGCGAACTCAAGCGTCAACGTCGTATGGACGAATGATGCACCGACTGTTGCCATTACCGCGTTGTCGCCGACTCAAACGGTGTATCCACAGCTTCCAGCCTCCAACCCCAGCGTGGACCTGCAGTGGAGCTCGAATGTGGCGCCGTGCACCGTTGGCGTTTCCGGTCCATTTGGAACGAGCAAACTGGTCTACGCCCAAGACGGCGGGTATCCGGCCGGGACGGCGTCCGATGAAGAGGCGATTGCCGGCGTATACACCTACACTCTGCAGTGCGACGCCGCGCAGTATCAGGCGAGCACCACGATCACCTGGACTAACTCCAGTCCGCAGATAACGCTGACCGCTCCCACCACTACCTGGGTGGCTAACTATTCCTATTCGCTCTTCTGGAGCTCCGATACCACACCGTGTACCCAATCTGGTGGGGCGCCGGGTGACGGTTGGGCGGGGTCCTATCAAGCGGGACAGGCCTCCGAGACGGTGACCGAGACTGCAGCGGGCAGCTACACGTTCACGCTCACGTGCGGGACCGGGATCTCCCAGGGACAGGCGCGACTCACGGTCACCGTGCCGGCGGCGGCGGCTTCTATCTCGGCGACACCGAGCAGCGTTCCAGTCGATCAAGCGGTTCAGCTCACGTGGAACTCGACCGTTTCGCCATGCACGTCTGTCAGCCCTACAGGCGTGAACTGGGGCGGCAGCGATGTGGCGCCGGGCGGCTCAATTCCTGTCATCGAGACCGCGCCGGGTACATATACGTACACAATCAGCTGCGGAAGCGGCAATCAGGCAGTTCATGCTTCCACTCAAGTTACAGTCGAGGCTCCGCCGCCGACGACCATCTCGGCTAGCATGATGAGCGCCGTCGTCGACACGCCTGTGAGGCTCACGTGGAACTCATCGGGTCCTCTCTGCACGGCCACCGGCGGCGATGGCAACGACGGCTGGTCGGGCACCAAAAACGCGTCGGGAACTGCCACGGTTAGCGCCGCCGCGGTCGGGGCAATCACTTACGGCATCAGCTGCAACAACGCTTACGCCAGCACGCAAGTTGCGTATACCGCCCCCACTACCTCTGGATCGGCTACGCCAACGCCCGCAGTGACGCTAAAAAGCAGTTTGAGCTCGCAGGTGGTTGCGCAAAGTGTAACGCTCTCCTGGAACACGAAGTATTCTGATGGCTGCACGGCAACTGGGGGCGACGCCGGTGACGGGTGGTCGGGTACTCTTGCACTTTCGGGCTCAATTGCGGTCAGCGAGTCGAGTGCCGGCAATCGGACATATGGGATTACGTGTACGGGCGCGCCCCCGGCGGCGATCGCAATGGCTACGGTCGACTTCACCAGCACAGCGAGTTCCAGTTCCAGTTCCAGTTCCAGCGGTGGCGGCGGTGGCGGCGGTGGCGGCGGCGGCTCACTCGGACCGTTTTCATTGATCTTACTTGCGTTAGGAGTAGCGGCAAAGGTGCGGAAATACCACCGATCGGTCTCGTAACTACGATTGCTGAGCCTCGTGAAGACTTCGCATTGTGCCTGGCATACTGCATGACCGGCGGGCACATGGGCGACTATGTGCCCGAAAGCACGTGAGTTGCGGTGGTGTACATCTGGAGGTTACCCATCCGGATACTTGCCGACGTGCTCGGTAACCGTAAAGCCTGCATTGCGTAGCGTCGCCAACAGCGCAGCCGTCTTTTCTTCGTGATGAGAAAATTCTGGGTGAGTGTGTATGCCTTTATAGGTGCTTACCAACCCAGGAATCTCGCCATCAACAAATCGGCTTAGATCCAAAGATAAGACGGGCGTGGTGAGATACACAGACCAGCGAAGCGGTGATTGAGAAGCGTTTCATTTTTGTCCCTATCCCGAGTTTCCGTCGGCCGGTGATTTATGCTACGCATTCTGGCTGGTCGGAGCCATACCAACCAATCTTCGGCGGGGGCTGAACGCTGCCGTCTGGCGTAGCCCAATGCAGACTAGCGCGCCGAGAAGCGCAAGGCACGCAAGCCCAAAGAAAGCGCCGGAATCGCTACCGGTAGTCTGCTTCAGAAATCCGATGATACTCGGTCCAAAGAAACCGCCACTTGTGCCGATCGAGCTGACCAGCGCAATCCCGGCAGCAGCCGAGGCTCCTTTGAGAAGCCTCGTTGGCACGCACCAGAACGAGGTCATGAATATCGGATTGCCAACCTGAAGGACCACCAATGCGACCACACGAAGGATTGAGTGCGGCAGCATCGCCACCCCGATGCCACCGACACAATAGAACGCGAGGCCGAGCGCCGCCAACCCGCAGCGGTCATCCATCCGATCCGACAGCATTCCAGCAAGGGGGTATACAATCGC
Organism: uncultured Gammaproteobacteria bacterium; assembly: GCA_963755965.1. Classification (GTDB taxonomy): domain Bacteria; phylum Pseudomonadota; class Gammaproteobacteria; order Steroidobacterales; family Steroidobacteraceae; genus Bog-1198. Next base: position 66,499 of record CAVWLU010000017.1, on the reverse strand, counting down.
TGCAAGCAAATAAATGCCGCCAACGATGAGGCTCGTAGCCGAATTGCTTGTGCCGAGCGCGTCGCGCACGAGCAATGGTGCCCAGAAAGTGGCTCCATAGGCGATGGCGCAGAGGGCAAAATAAGGAAAGATGAGAACCCACAGGAGCGGATGACCAAGTGCCCGAAGCGGGGAGACGTCTGCCGCGACACTCTGCTGGCGCTCTTGCTCAATTCGGTTTGAGATCCAGTCGCGCTGCTGCTTCGACAGCCATCGTGCGTCTTCGGGGCGATCTGTGAGGTAAGCGAGCGCGGCGAACCCAAGCAACACAGGCGGCACGCCCTCAACTAAGAATACCCACTGCCAGCCGGCTAGATGCCCTACACCAGAGAGTCCCAGAAGGACACCCCCGAGCGGCGCACCCAGTACTTGCGACAGCGGAATACCAATGATAATGCCGGAGATCGCGCGTGCCCGGTAAGTCGCCGGAAACCACAGACCAAGGTAGTAAATGACTCCAGGAAAAAACCCGGCCTCCGCCATGCCCAGAAGGAATCTCATCACATAGAACTGCTGCGGGGTTCGAACCCACATCATTGAGCACGCAAGCAATCCCCAGGTAATCGCGATTCGCGCGAGCCAACGACGAGCACCGACGCGAGCGAGTATCAGGTTGCTCGGAATCTCGAACAGTGAATAGCTTAGGAAGAAGATGCCCGCACCGAATCCAAACGCGGCTGAGCTAAACTTCAGTGCGCTGTTCATTTGCAGGGCCGCGATACTAATGTTACTGCGGTCGAGCCAACAGAAAATGTAGAGCACAAATAGAAACGGCAGCAGCCGGATGCTCACCCGACGCATCGTTACAAGCTCGACATCTTGGTCTGTCACGCGCCTCAACTCCTAGAGCAGCGGATTCATCATTGCCGGATGCGCATTTCCAGAACGTGGATAGTCGTCCCGACATCCCTGGTTCCGAGCCGGTCTTGGTTCTTGCCTACAGCATGCGCTGACTGATTCTCGCGTGCAACTGACGCTCTATCACAGCGCGATTTTTCGAGATTAATCGAATTGCTGTTCGTACGCATCCTCCTACAGCTGAATGGGCTTCGTTTATCAGCGAAGAAAGTCGATGATGTCAAGGTTACTCAAGGAATCGATATGGCAACTCGTCTCACCCGGAAGTCTAAATCGCTGACCGTCAAATCCATGGAACTTGCGCTCTCAGTACCGCAGGTGGTTGCCCACCGGGTTACACGGATGACTCTCGCTGGGCCAAAGCTCTCCGATCGAGACCGAAAGGAATTCCAAATGATGGCCAACGAGAAGCTCGCGGCCTTCGTGCAAGGTTGGAGCGACATGACCACGCACGCCTTTCGCGCAAATCAAGCCTTCACGGCATCCATGCTTCGTTTTTTCCTCTCCCCTTTTTTATACATGACGCCGGCGGCTGCATCGGCCGCGGTGCAAGTTCAGAATGCCGCCATCGGCATGTTGAGTAAGGGCTTAGCACCTATTCACCGTAAAGCCGTCTCGAACGCCAGGCGGCTTGCCAAAACTGAACTTGGCTAGCAGCGTGCATCCGGTGCGTCATTACCCCACACAATTAGAGCGATCCTCTGACAGATTCTCAAAGTCTCGTCGGTGTAGCATCGTCAGTCCAATCCAATTAGGAATCTAAATGGTTAGCGCTCATTCGGAAGAAGTCATCGGTCAGCCCATCAGCGGCACGAAAGATGACGACGATAACCGAGACGACGAACACGCGGATGAAAATGAGGCGCCGATCCGTGAAGTCGACGATCAAATGGAGGCGCCCGAGGAATTTGAACTCGACGAGGAGGATGAGAGGGGCGAGAAATAGATAGAACGGCGGCGCCCTTCATCGTTTCCGTAGCGATGCCTGCATTTCTACGGACGAATTAACCGGCGAGAAGTCGCGGGTCGGGCGCTGCGCCGAGAATGCATCGTCATAGAGTGCGCGCACGCGCTCTCGCAGCTCCTCCGGCACAGCGTTCTCCGGCGCGACGGGTTCTCCCACGTTGAGCACGACGCGATGCCAGAGTTTGCGTGGCAAGCGCTGCCATATTTTGGGCCAGCGGCGCGAGAACATCGAACCCCATAATCCGGCTATCGCCATCGGAATCACCGGCACGGGCGTTTCCGTTACGATGCGGGTGAGGCCCTGCCGAAACGCAGCAATATCGCCGTCTCGCGTCAGGCGGCCCTCTGGGAAGATGCAAACGAGTTCGCCGTCTCGAAGCGCCGCGGCGGTCAATTCGAAGGCTCGCTCGAGGATGGTCAAATCGTCCTTCGCCGAGGCGATGGGAATGGCCTTCATGCCGGAAGCCAGCGTGCGAATGACTGGCGCGCGAAAAATGGCCTCATCCATGATGAATCGAATGGGGCGCCGGCAGCCCGCGGAAATGACCAAGGCGTCGACAAAGCTGACGTGATTACAGACCAGCAGCGCCGCGCCCGATTCGGGAAAGGACGGGCCACGCCTCTCCAACCGATAGAGCGTATGGACCAACATCCAGCATACGAACCGCAGCAAGAACTCCGGCACCAGGGTGTAAATATAAATCGCCACCAGTGCGTTGAGCAGTGCCGCCACCAAAATCAGTTGCAGCACGGTGAGCCCTTTGGCGAGTCCGACCGCGCCAAGCAGCGCAGCGCCGACCATGAAGAGGGCATTCAGGATGCTGTTGGCGCCGATCACTCGCGCAAGTGCTTGAGGTCTTGATCGCTGCTGTACTAGCGCGTTTAAAGGCACGACAAAAAAGCCGCCGAAGACGCCGATCGCGGCAATATCGAACAAGGTGCGTGCGCCCCCATGCAACGCGAGCAGTCCGTGCAAGTTAAGGAGCGCATTTGGATCCACCCGTGGCGACGCGAGGACCCAATCAACGGCGAAAATCGTCAAACCGATGGATCCAAAAGGCACCAGGCCGATCTCTACTTGCCGGCCCGACAGCCGTTCGCACAGCAGCGAACCCACGCCGACTCCAATGGAGAATGCGACTATGGTGATGGTCACCAGCGATTCATCGCCGTGGAGCACGTTGCGGCAGTACAGCGGGAGCTGCACCAGTACCAAGGCACCGTAGAACCAGAACCATGACATCCCGAGCACCGACAGGAGCACCGAGCGAGATTCACGCGCGGCGCGCAAGTTATCGAGGGTCGATGTCCACGGATTCCAGTCCAAGCGTTGGCCGGGCGATATCGCTTCAGACTTTGGGATGGCAAGACTGGTCAGGAAACCCACGATGGCGATGATGACCAAACTCGCCTCAATCCATGTGGTATTGCTATGTCCAGCAAGCAGACCGGCAGCCAGTGTACCGAGTAGGATCGCCAGAAACGTGCCGCTTTCGAGGATGGCGTTGCCGCCGATCAATTCGCTGGATTCGAGCACTTGCGGCAAGAGGCCATACTTTGCAGGCGCGAAAAAAGTTGAATGCATGCCCATCATGAATAGCGCAAACAGCAGCAGGGCCACCCAGTGTTGCGAAAAGCCGATTCCGGCGACGATCATGATGACGATTTCGAGCGCTTTGACGCTCTTGAGAATGCGCGCTTTGTCGAAGCGTTCGCCTAACTGGCCCGCAAGCCCGGAAAACACCACGAAGGGCAGGATGAACAGGCCGGCCGCGATATTTGCGAGCAACTCTGGACGTAAGATGCTCCAGCGAGTCGCCTGATAAGTCACGAGTATGATCAGGACGTTTTTGAAGAGGTTGTCGTTGAATGCGCCGCAGGCCTGCGCGACAAAGAAGGGCAAGAAACGCCGCTCACGCAACAGTCTGAATTGTGTGGCTTCGCTCATGTTGGTCCAATGGTAACGGAGGGTGGCGCTTTCTGCTCCCGCAACGTACTTAGGTCTTCAGCTTCGCCAACGTCTCTCGCGCTTCCTTGAGCTGCTTCCAGTTTGGCGCGTATTTGAGCGCCTCGTCGTACTTGGCTAGCGCTTCTTTTGGATTTCCCTGTTTGGCAATAACATCACCCCAGGCCTTGAGCGGATCAGCCCAATGCGGACCTATCTGGTTGGCGAGCTTAAACTTCGCCGCTGCGCCGTCGAGATCGCCGTGCTTGAACAGGGCCATTCCCCAGGAGTAGTACCCTGACGGAATGCTTGGCCCAAGTTTCACCGCCTTGGCATACCACTCCTGCGCACCTGACCAGTCGCCACGCAGATCCAAGACATCTCCTTTGAAGCGGTAGCAGTCCACGAAGGTATGGCCAGCGTAAGGCCTGAGCGCCGCATCCGCCTTTGCGGGCTGACCTGCCTTCTCGTAGGTCACGGCCGCATAACAAATATAGGGAGGATTGCCGGTCGAGACGGTAGGGTTGGCGTAGGCCCCCGCAAATTCATCCCACTCTTTGGCCGCCGCGTTCAGATCCCCTAACTCTTCGGCGAGCAGCGCACGATCGAACGCCGCTGCCGCCACGTCGGGTGCGTTCTTCTCCTCAACCGGCGACGTCTTGATTCGCAATGCGGCCGCCTCGACATCGTGCATCATCGCCTCGAACTGCGCGACATTGAGATTTTCGGCGCCCGTAGCGGCGGCATTCGTCCCAATGCCGCCGTGGGAATCCATGTCGGCGATCAGCTCGGTGCGTACAGCCGAGAGATCCCAGAGTTCTATGTCGTAGTTCTGGTAGTTCTCTTCGGGTGATCGCCCGGGCCGCCCGCCGGCAGCCTTCAACATTTGTTCACCAACTCGCATTATGCCTTCCTCATCGCCGACGCCATTGAGCGCAAACATGATGTTGGAATACCCGCTCCAATAATCGGGCTTGAGGCGCACGGCCTCTCGATACAACGGCAGCGCCTGCGCCGCCGCCCCCTCACCACCCTTATCGCCAAGCGCACCTGCCCAGTAATTAAGTACATAGGGCCGCTCGCTCGGCTCGACCGTCGAATAGGTGCTTTGCGCAAATCGAATCGCCTCATCGACCCGATCATTATTGGTGAGATAGGCCGCCCACAACCCAGGCTGAGACTGCGCGTAGAGGTACTCGCCGGCTTGGGTCACGAGCTTCTCAAGATTGTGCCCTTCGGCTGTGAAGGTCTTGGGCAGGATACCGCTGCCGCGCACGGTAAGCGCGAGCGCGCCCTTCTCGGTCTGTACTAGATCCCCTTCGATGTGCTGATCGTGACCGAAACGCGCCTTGAGTGTGCGCTCGATCTGACCGATCGACACCCCCGTCTCCGGCACCTCGATCGCAATCTCGTTCGTCCAGGCGTTCGAGAGTGCTCGGTGTTCGGCGCTGCTGCGGGTCGCGGCCTGGATGCGCGTCAACACATCGAGCAGGCCCGCCGCCACGATCTTGCCGCTCGGGACCTGCGCAGCAACGTTCGGCGCAATCTCGAATGGATCGATGACGACGCTGCGCGCGGTGACGGCATCACGGATCATCACCACCATGCCGATCCCGATCGCCGTCGCGATGAGCGCAAGAAAGAGCTGGAAGGCGACTCGAAGCCGTAGGCCGAAGCGGCGAATGTCCACCTCGCGGGCTTGGCCTTGCAGAAAGTGAAGCCGTGCGGCGTGCTCGTCTTTCAGGTGCTCTTTCTGCACCTTAAGTAGTGCTGTCTGCTCACTGAGAAACGCCTCGGTCTTGCGCGCCACGCCGGGATCGTTGCCTGCAAGCTTTGCGGCTACCGCCGCTGCGAACGCCTCGGCACCCGCCAGCGTATCCGCCGCCTCGACCTCAGCCCTCTCGTCTTCTTCGCCCAGTATTCCGCCGAGCAAGCTTTCAGCCATCCCTGGTCTCCGCCTTCTTATTATTTAACTATGGTCGCCTACGCGCCTCGCCTTGGCAACAAATGTCCGAAGTCGCTCGCGACGATGAGGGCTTCACAATCATGGGAGGCCTCACGGCAAGAAAAATGACTCAACGCCCACACCAGAACTCACTGAGGCGATCCGAGGCCGCTCCCTCGAAGAGGCTGCCAAAGCTGCCTAGTTACTGGATCAGCCCCGAAAAGAGGGCCGGTTTCATCGCAATGAACAATGCAATCATGAGGCCGAGAGCCAAGCCCATAATTGTGCCGGCTGCTACTCCGCGCCAAAGCACCTTTTGTTCGCCATTTGTCATTTCATGTCTCCAAAGGCTACCGCTACTTTACTACTACCCTACGGGAAACGACCACAGGCAACACGACACTGGCCATCGGGATCGGCACCGCCGCCGATCCTCTACTTGAACAGTTCAGCCGAAGAGAGCACGAGTGTGTTGCCCGAACATGTCCTCACGTAGCCGCTGCCGCTGCAAACGTACGAGTGCGTAGTCCCACCCGTAATGAGCACCGTGCCATCGACCAGCAGCGTCGCCGTATGTCCGTCCCGTGCCGTGATGAGCGGACCCGTCGCCACGAAGCCCCCACTCTCGGGAGCGAAAAGCTCCGCCGTGTCGCGTGACGCAGCGCCACGACCGCATGAGCGACCGCCCGCGACGAGAACCGTGCTGTCGTTACGCAGTGTCGCCGTGGCTTGGCCGCATCGCGACGTTATCGGCTCACCAACCACGGAGAAGGTTCCGGTCCCGGGGCTATATAGCTCGGCCGTGTTGTCCGGTCCGGTGACCAGGACGATACCGTCGACCAGCAACGTCGCTGTGTGCCCAAAGCGTCCCTCGCTCATGCTGCCGGTCGCGGTGAACGTGCCACTTACCGGATCGTAGAGTTCTGCGGAAGCGACCCCGGGACCCTGAATTGGCACGGTGCCCGGACCGAAGTCCTGCACGCCTCCGGCGATCAGCACGCGCCCATTGGGCAACAGCGTCGCCGTATGTCCGCTCCGCGAGACCGTCATGCTGCCGGTCGCCGTGAACGCACCGGTGGACGGGTTGAAGAGCTCGGCTTTGACCGTTTCACCTCCGGCGATGAGTACCTGGCCGTTCCGCAACAGCGTCGCGGTCTGCCCCAGGTGTGGCGCAACCATGCTGCCGGTCGCCGTGAACGTGCCGGCCGTCGGATCAAAGAGCTCCGCGATCAAATCTCCGCCACCGGCCATCAGAACCTTGCCATAGTTCGGCAACGTCGAATTTGCGAGCAGCGTAGCGCTGCGCGCGTCCTGCGCGAGCGTCATGCTGCCGGTCGCGGTGAACGTCTGACTCGTCGCGTCATACAACTCCGCGGATGCCGACCCACCGCCGGCGATGAGCACGCGCCCGTCGAGCAGCAGCGTCGCCGTATGCGCGGCGCGGGCAACGGTCATGCTCCCCGTCTGCACGAACCCCGCCCCAGGCCGGGCCATAGCGATGCGAACCGTGAAGGGCGTGGCAGACGAACTCTGATTCAATGCGTCCTTGACCGTCAGCGTGATGGGGAAGATGCCTGCCGTTGAGGGTGTTCCACTCAAAATACCGTCAAGGCTGACGGCCAGGCCTCCCAGCGACGCGGTCGGCGGGGTCCAGACGATCGGCGCGAGTCCGTCGCTCGCCGTAAATGAGAAGCTATACGGCGAGCCTACTATCGCTGTGGGCGGCGGCGTGTTGCTGATGGATGGCGCTGGGGGTTCGCTGATGGTAATCGCATAAGCGACCGAGTTCGTCGCGGGGGTCGGCGTGCTGCTGTCGGTGACGGTGACCGTAAATGCGAACGGCGTCGAGCGGGCGGCCGTCGGCGTGCCACTGACGGCGCCGTCGGGATTGAGCGTGAGGCCCGGTGGCAATGTGCCGGCCGTGACCGTCCAGCTGAGCGGCAAATGACCCCCCGTGGCGGCGAATGTGAAGTTATACGGCGTGCCGTGCACACCCGCGAACGGCGTTTGCCCCGGACTGACCACGAGCGGCGATTCGGCGATCTTGAGGCTGACGGGTAGGATTGCCGTGAGCGCGGGAACCGAAGAGTCGGCGACCATGACCGTGAACGCGTAGGTGCCGGCAGTCGCGGGAGTTCCGGTGAGTTGTCCCGTCGAGCTCAGGGTCAGTCCCGGCGGCAATTGCCCGGTCTCGGACCAGGTGAACGGTGACGCACCACCGCTCGCGACGGTGAACGCGTAGCCCGGGTAAACACTCCCGGTATCACCGGCCGGCGGTGAGCCGGCAGTGATCTTGGGTTGCCCGGGACCATTCGGTCCGCCTCCCCCGCCACCGCAGGCCGATACGATCAGCGTCAGGCCAATAAGGAGACTATCTAGATGCCGCATGACCTTCCCCCTCAGCGGCGGTTTGCCGTTCGGGCCAGTTGTCGTGCAACGCGCGTCGGCGTGCATGAACTCTGAGTGAAGATTCCCGGAAGATTTCAGGAAGGACCTCGGCCCTCGTCGCGGCTACGTCGAACGGCGGCTACAGGGATGCGGTGTTAGAGTTATCCACGGACGAGGGACAAAACACCAAAAGCTGACGTGACCACATTTGAGAAGGTCGACTCAGAGCTATGAATCAGACTCCAGGCGGCATGCCCGACATTGCCAGCGAGTTGTTTATCACCGGCGACTTGCACGTTGATGTCGGACAGCAGCGCGTCACGCGAGCGGGCATCGAAATCACCCTACCCAATCTATCGTTTCAGCTGCTCCTAGCACTGATTCGCGTCGCGCCCAACGTCCTTAGCAACGACCTCATCATGGCACGGGTGTGGCCCGGACTGATCGTGAGCCCGGAGACCGTGGCCAAGCGGGTCAACTTGTTGCGCGAGGCGCTGGGAGATGACGCGCAAGATCCGCGCTACATCGCCGGGGTGCGAAGCCGCGGTTACCGGCTGGTCGCGCCCGTGTCTCCCGCCCGACGTCCGGCGCCGCCGGTCGAGGGTCCGTTGCCCGCACAGGTGATCGTCGCGCAACCTGATGTGCTGTTGACTGGAGACACGGCAGCAACCGCGGTCACCACGAAGCCGAGCTGGATCTGGTGGCTCGTGTTGCCAGTCCTATTGGCGGCCATTGTCGCAATTACTATCGGCGTGCGTACGGTAAATAAATCTCGCGCCGTGGGCGCTCAACCGATTCCTCAAAATCCACTACGCGAAACTGAGGCCATCGGCGCGCGCGCACGCACGGTGGCTGTCTTGCCGTTCGACAATATCAGCGCAGATGCCGCCGACGCGTATCTAGCGCAGGGATTGCCGGAAATGATTCTCAACCGCTTGTCGCGAATTGAGGGCCTTTCGGTCATCGCGCGCAATTCCTCGTTCGTTCTTAATACCAAAAGCATCGATTCACGCGAAATCGGCCGGCGCCTCAATTCCGGATATCTGATCGGCGGCAGCGTGCAACGCGAGGCGGACCGGTTGCGTGTGGCGGTACAACTCGTGGATACGGCCGCAGGTACTCTGGTTTGGTCGGCCCATTTCGATCGCGGTCTGCACGACATCTTCAGTATCGAGGATGAGATTGCCGACCAAATCGCAAGTGCGTTGTCGGCGCGCCTTGGGGAGCCTGAACCCAAACCCCTGGCTGGGGCCCGAAGTGCGAATTTAGAGGCTTATCTCACTTTCTTGCGGGGTCGAACCTTACTCGGCCGCTTCACCGTCGCCGAGTCGGAAGCCGCGGTGCCGTATTTTGAGAGAGCGATTGCGCTGGATCCCAATTTCGCGCCAGCCTACGCTTCATTGTACGACGCGAGGATGCAAGCGGCCGATCAACGTCGCGAGGATTTGAGGCCGGTCAGGCAGCGCTACCGTCATTTGATCGATCGGGCGCTTGAGTTAGATCCCAAGTTGGGCGCCGCATACTTTGCGCGGGCGATGTGGGGAGACGAGCCGCATGATGCGAGCGCGACACCGAGTAACCCGTTGATCGTTGCGCTTGAGCACGACTTTCGGCAGGGCGCCGAACTGGATCCCAGCAACGGGCGCGGACTCAGGGCTTACGCCGAGTTTCTTTATTCGTTGTATCGGCACGAGGAAGGCAAGAGCGTTCTGAAGCGCGTCTTGTGGGTCGATCCGATGTCGCCAGGTGCGCGTTTCTCAGATGCGGTGTTCAGTCTCGACGATGGCGGCGCCAAGGACTCGGAGCAAAAAACACTGCAGGTGCTGGAGCTCGATCCGAACTTCGTTCCAGCGCTCTTGTACTATGGAACATTCCGTTGGCTGTTGGACGGCAAGCTGGCCGAAGCCGTCCAGATTGTCGAGCATGCCATCGCGCTCGATCCGAACAATCCTCAGCTGCGTCAGACAGCCGTGTCCATGTATCTCGATCTCGGCGATTTGAAGGCGGCGCGCGATGTCGCCGGCGGCACGCCCACGCCGCAAAGCGCACGCACGACGGGGTTGCTCTTGATGCACGAGGGCGATTGGCGACGGGCGGGACTCGCTGCATACGACAAGGCCGACTGGACGAGCGACGACGACTACTGCCAAAACTGGATGGCTGGCGATGCAATTCGCGACTATGCGTTGAAGACCGGAGAATGGAGCCGCGCAATCGCGTTCATTCAAGAGAAATACTATTTTGGCGACGCTCCAGCGGCGCACCTGGATTATTGTAATTGCCGCGTGGCCGTCTATCTTTCACAGTTAATGGCCGCTGCCGGTCAAGCCGATCAGGCACTGGCCCTGCGGCGTGCCGCGTCAACGTGGAACGATGCCAACTCGAACAAGGTATTGGGAGGCCCTCGTCGCCTGCGCGCTCTGGTGCAGCTGCTCGACGGCAATCCGGACGCGGCGCTCGCCGAGCTGGCGGAATCATTCCGTTCTGGGGAATATGCTTTTTGGTGGTACACCATCGAACAAGATCCCATGTGGTTGCCGCTCCACGGCGACACACGATTCCAGGCCATCGCCGCCAACGTGCGCCGCTATGTCGATCGGCAGCGCAGCCAGCTCGAATCGCTGCGCGGTCAGGGAAATGTGCCGAGGCGCGGAGTCCCGGCACCCTGACTGACGTCTTTCCTGAAACTTCACGGAAACAGGAACCCACCTTCACGCGGAGTTCATGCACGCCGAAGCGCTTTGAGTAACAACGGATCCCATCGGCAAACCGCCACGGGGGGATCATCATGTTGCGCTTAATCGGATCTGTGATTGGCCTGGCTTTTCTCATGGTCGCCTGCGGGGGCGGCGGTACGGTCGGAGGCGGGACCGGCGGAGGCGGCACCGGCGGAGTCGCCACGGGCGGACAGTTGTCTGCTCCCCAAAACCTTCAATATGGAGCCGGAATCGGGGAAGTCGGCTTGCCCTACGGCCCCTTCCCGCCGACTGTCAGCGGCACGGTGACCGGATATTCCGTGAGCCCGGCGCTCCCGACAGGTTTGACGCTCGACCCCGCCTCCGGCGCGATCTCCGGGACGCCGCTCGCAGCGTCTCCCACAACGATCTACACCTTCACGGCAAGCAATGAGGCGGGCGCCGCGACAACAGCCCTGAACTTGGTGGTACTCGTGCCACCCACCCTAACCTACGCAAGTCCCGTGACCGCTAGGGTGGGTGCGGCACTCACGCCGCTGGTCCCGACGCTCAGCGGCGATATAGACACGCTTTCAATCCAACCGGCACTTCCTGACGGACTGACCTTCGATCCTGCCACCGGCATCGTGTTGGGCACCCCGATCCGCGAGAGGGTTACGGCCACCTATACCATTACCGCCAGCAATGCCGGCGCACACACGACGGCTGACCTGGTGCTGGCAGTAGGCCCACCATCGGGCGGCACCGCGGTGACCGGAGTGTTTCGCGGTGAGACGGTGATGGGGCTTGGTTATGTATCGGGCACCCACAGTGGCTTGACCGACAAAAGTGGTACGTTTACGTACGAAGAGGGCCAGAACATCACCTTCTCCGTCGGGGCCGTGAGCATTGGCGCAGTCCCCACGCCAAAGAATCTGGTGACACCAATGGACCTCGTCGCCCAGGGCACCGGCACCTCCAACCACGTACTGAACGTGGTGCGATTTCTCATGATGCTGGACCAGGACGTTAATCCCAACAACGGTATTCAGATTTCGGCCGCCGTGACTGCTGCGGCGGCGAGCTGGGCGCCCGTGGACTTCGACACGACGGACCTGGCCACAACCTTAGGTCCGATCATTCAGCGAGCGAGTGCGGTAGACGGCGTGCCTCACGTATTGCCAGACGTGGCCACCGCGCAGGCGCACCTGCGTACGGCGTTCTACTGCACCCGCTCCGGTAACTACTACGGCACGTTTGGTGAGACGCATTTGGCGGGCGATGGGCGCGGTGACTTCACAGCGTCTGTCTTCCCCGACGGCAGCATGCACTCGATTGCCTATGGCAGCGACACCCTTGTGGGGTTCAATGTCCAGACAAAGGATGCCGTGAGCCCGTTGCTCGACGGCACCTTCGCGCAGAGCGATGACAGCCTCGGCGTGAGCCTTCACGGTTCTTTCGCTGACCTGACCGTCCTCAGTGGCACCTATCTGACTCCCGTCGGGGGCAGTTTTCAGGCTGTTGCCGATGCGACCGTTGCGGCAACCTATAAATTCACCGGGACCTACACAGAGACATTCAGGGACTCAACGACGGGCGGCCCCTACTCGGCGCCGATCCTTCTTGGGATGGATGAGTCGGGCCAGGTCTCAGGTCTCGCCTTAGGTGTTTTCTACGGTGGCCTCGCCGTCGACACCCTCGTCGGTACGGTGTCAGGCAACACGTTCACGGGAACGGCCAGCTACTCCTATCCGGGGAACGGCCGAGGCCATACGTTTCATTCTCCGGTTTCGGGTACCTACTCGAACACCGCTTCCGGGGTCACATTCGACGGGCAGTTCAGCTCGATTACGAATCAGGAGGTAGTCACGTTCTCGACAGTCGGCTGCCGCGCGAACTGACTCGTGATCGCAATGCGCATGCGTGGAGCGATCCTGGGTCTGTCTTGGCTCTCCGCCTGCGGTGGTGGCGCGCCGGCGACTCTCTCACCACCCGAATTCTCGTACAACGGGTCACAACCCTTTCCCGCAGTCGTCGGCGATGCCATCGCTTTGACGCCGTCGGTGTCCAGGTCGATCGACAGGTATGTAGTCAGTCCTGAACTGCCTTCTGGCCTTGTGCTCAACAGCCTGACGGGTGTCATTTCCGGCACCCCGACGCAGGCCAGCGCACCCGCCACCTTCGCGATCACAGCCAGCTATAGGAGTGGTCACAGTACCTTTCTTTTGGTACTGAGCGTGACCGAGCCGCCGAGTCATCTTTCATATCCCAGTCCGGCGAAAGGCACTGTTGGAGCGGCCCTCACGCCCCTGACCCCAAGAATTGCGGGAACCGTCGAGCATTATTCTGTGACGCCGTCCCTTCCGGCTGGTGTGGTGCTCGATAGCGCGAGCGGCCTCATCGCGGGTACGCCCAGCGTCGCGAGAAAGCTCACCCCTTATACGATCACGGCGAGCAGCCAGGCCGGTAATACCAGTTTTATTTTCCTGTTATCGGTGGTTGCGCCGTCGTCGGGCGGCAATCATTGATCGTCCAAGCGTGGTCGCTTCCTCATCGACCGTTGTGAGTTGGTAGCGGGGGCCTGAGTTGTCTTTTGAACACTCTTGATTTCGTTGATGTTGAGGTGCGAACGAGCTGAACTCTGAGATGACATCGCCAATCATGCAACTAGCGCCGCAGTGGGAGTCAGAGACCGCAGTTTGGCGCCAGGTAGGATCGTGTCCCGCCTCCTACGTCCCGAACGCTCGAGGGGCTGCTCAGTTGTGCAGCCGAATCGGGTAATGCCTCCATGAGTAAACGAACGCGCTTGGGCGCATCTCGAGTTGGTGCAACCGATCGCGAGCGAGCGTAGGGAAGCGTTCGAGCAGTTGCTCCACGGCAATCCTCGCCTCGAGGCGCGCCAGAGACGCTCCGAGACATAAGTGGATGCCGTAGCCGAAGCCGAAATGGCGATTGGGCGAGCGTCGAATGTCAAAGTGATCGGGCCGCGGAACTGACGGGCATCAAGGTTTGCCGCGGCGAAAAGTGGCGGCACCAGATCGCCCGGCCGTAAGCGGCAACCCTCAAACTCGACGTCTCGGCTGACTACGCGTGGCATGTAATGGATGACCGCACGAAGTCTCAACGATTCCTCGATCACGCCGGATAGCAGCTCCGGGTGGCGTGCCAACTCCTCGCGCGCTTCAGGATGCTCGTCGAGGCACCAGAGCACGATGGGAATAAGCGACGTGGTGGTCTCGTGCCCTGCGATCAGCAGTAGCGTGCAGGCACTCGTGATATCCCGCGCGTGCAATCGCTCGCCGTCGATCTCGGCGCGGAGGAAATCGGAGATAAGGTCACCTCGCGGTGCTCGGTCACGAGCACGTGCTGCGGCTCCTCAACTGGCCACGACAGGTATTTCCGTCGAACCAAGCTCTCAATCTTCGAGCGGTTCCGTTGGAACCCCTCAAACACGCCCGGCATTATCGAGACCATCGGTACCAAAGCGGTCATCTAGTGCCTCACGGCTGATAGCGCACTGAACCGGACCTCCATGCCCCGCACCGACAAACGTAACGGTATCTCGACTCAAATCGTAGCGTGCAGTGCTCGGCGCTCGCGTTCATCATCTCGCGCTTGTTTATGCTGCGCGATCCGCTCAAGTAATTCTGGAGATTCCAGCCCAACATATCGTTGCGAGCGGCCCTCCGTAGACGCCATTTGAAAGTACCAGTAGCGACGTCCTTTAATAGTTTTCGGAGTAAAGGCTCCATCATCTGGAAAGGACTCGTCAAACGCGGTCGCTGCGCAACGCTCGAGTAAGGGGCTGGCATAGGAAACTCCTATACGCAATTTGCAAAGTGAGTATAACAAGTGTTCTGAACGCCGCGCGCAAAGCGCAGCATCGTGTCCTCTATGCCATGCATCATCGCTACTGTCCCGGCGATCTGCAGCTCAAGAAACACGGCATCCATCAGCTCATCGTCATCGGACTGATCGCGCATACCTGCATCGAAGCGACCGTGCGCTACGCCGCCGAACTCGGCTACGATGTCACGGTGGTGAAGGATGCAACAGCGGATTACACGGACGAAATGATGCACGCCGCGCTTGACATCAACATCCCGAACTACGCGAGCGCTGTTGTCGGTACCGAGGAGATTGTGGCTTTGCTTTCCGCTCTCTGACTTGGCGCGTCGATTGGCACCAGGCTGTCGTCGTTAACGGCGGAAGTTGGGCCGTACCCTGACTCCCGCGCGAGGCGGCCAGTGGAAGGTATACCCCCAAAAAGATCTTTAGATCTCAAAGAGTTAGCATATTCCAGAGATGAGTATAGTATCACGTTTTAGACTAATAGGCTTAATTAGTATATATTGCGATACATGCCAGCCAAACAGCCGCCCTTCTATCCCGGTCAAAAACGTATCCTTGCAGCGCTCGGCGAGCGCGTGAGGCTCGCCCGCTTGCGCCGAAAATTAACGATCGAGGTGACCTGCCAGCGCGCTGGCATTTCCCGGATGACGCTGTTTCGGGCCGAGGCGGGAAGCCCCGCCATCGCCTTGGGCACACTGTTGCGAATTCTCGCGGTACTCGGACTCGAGGGTGACCTCGAGGCGCTCGCGCGCGACGACAAGGCCGGCCGGCTCCTTCAGGACCAAGCGCTGCCGATGCGCCGGCATCGGCGCAGCGCGCGCGCGCAGACGCCTACTCTCAAGGAGCGCGCGCCGTGACGGACGAAGTGGAAGTGTGGCTCGATGCCGACTTTCTCGAACGCACACGCGTAGGCACACTCTCGCACGATCGCGGCACGCTGCGCTTCGTCTACGAGCCTAAGTGGCTCAAAGAGCCTCAAGCCTTTGCGCTGGATCCCGATCTTTCCTTAGGCGATGGGACTTACTTTCCGAATGCGGAAGCCGGGAACTTCCGCGTCTTCGACGACTCGGCGCCCGATCGCTGGGGCCAGACTCTCATGAAGCGCCGAGAGGCCCTGGCAGCGAAAGATGAGAACCGAAAACCCAAGACGCTTTATGCCTGGGATTTTCTGTTAGGCGTCGAGGACGTGAGCCGCCAGGGCGCGCTCCGTTTTCGCCGCCCGGATGATGAAACTTTCCTTGCGCACGATACTTTGACGGTGCCACCGGTCGCGAGTCTCAAGGAGCTCGAGACTGTGGCACGTGAGATCTCCGCAAAGCGGATTGATGATCTCGAGGCACTGCGGCGGTGGCTCAAAGTTCTCGTCGCACCCGGCGCCTCCTTAGGTGGGGCGCGCCCGAAAGCGAGCTTTAAGGAAATCAACGGCAGCTTGTGGATCGCGAAGTTTCCGGCGCGCGACGACACGCGCGATGTTGGAGCCTGGGAGGCCCTTGCGCAGAGACTTGGAACCCAAGCGGGAATCGAAGTGCCGGCTTCGGAACTGCGTCGCTTCGGGGGCGAATATCACACCTTTTGCGTGCAGCGCTTCGATCGAGTGGGCGCTCGCCGGCGCTTCTACGCCTCTGCGATGGCACTCTTGCGCAAGGATCAGAGCGAGGGCTCGAGTTATCTTGAGCTCGCAGAGTTCTTGCAGACGCGTGGTGCCAAGGACCATATTGCTTCCGATCTCGAGCAGCTCTTCCGGCGCGTCGCGTTCAACGTCGCAATCGGCAACCGGGACGATCACTTAAGGAACCATGGGTTTCTATTGACCCCGAACGGCTGGCGGTTGGCACCGGCGTTCGATCTCAACCCCAACACGGATCGGGCCGACCACGTCCTTAATATCGACGAGCATGACAGCCGCCCGAGCCTTGCAACCGTCATCGAGACCTCTGAGTGGTACGTGGAATCAAAGGATCGAGGCGCCGCCATCGTCGCCGAAGTGCTGCACGAAACGCGGAAGTGGAGACGTGCGGCGCAAGCGCTCAAGATCGCGCGCGCCGACATCGAGCTCACCGCGGCGGCCTTTGCCGAGTCGGACGCAACTAAAGGCTAGTCCGTCGCCGATCATCGACCTTGTACGGAACTGGTGCATTAAAGGCGCTCGAAATTCGGGTCTCCGGGTGAGAATCTGGTCTGGTCGACACATTCGAGACTCGCTCCCAGTGCTACGCGAGTGCTCGATCTCAGATTTGCTTTAGCGACCCGAAGTTCTGATATCGACCGCGCCCGAACGAGAATTGTCTCTTGCGTATCCGATGGGCAAGTTCGATGCCGGCCAAGGTAATGTCCGCACTCCCGAGGGACTTGAAGCCTCCTCCCATCGCGGCACATCGGCGTATGATCGCTCGATGATCCTGCTCATGAGATTGTTGAGGTACTGATTACTTCTAACCTCAACATACTTCCACTTCGGATCCTCGCGACGCAGAAGCCAATGGGCCGTGAGACTCTGCAAGTGGCCATCGAGTGTGATCTTGCGCGGCCACCTCGACGAACTCGTCGATAGAGCTTTGCGAAAGAATGCCAGTGCAGCTGCGATGCCGCGATCTGGCCGAAGCAGAAAATCCATCGTCTTGCCGTGCTTGTCGACAGCGCGATAGAGGTAATTCCACTTGCCCCGAATGTTTATATTGGCTTCGTCTACACGCCAGGAAGTATTCACTGGCCGTGCGAAGCGGTTCCATCGCCACGAGTAGTAGCCCGATCCCCGATGAATTGTTGGGAATAATAAAGGCCAGTCCATCCTTCGCAATGGCGGGCGACAATATTACTTTATCGTGCGCGTTTACCCGCGTGCCATCGATTCGCTCATCTCGCGGGTGAGCAGATTCGGAGACCTCACCCCACTCGGTTAAGGAGCGATGACGTCCGCAACGGCCGCCGACTGCAACTGCGCTCCGGCGAGAACCGTGAGATTGCGATGCGTCAGTAGGGCCGTGACCGGCCACTTCGGATCCGGGATGCCCTCTCGGAAGGCCGCAAGCGCGCGCGCCTTGCCGCCGCCGACCACCAAGAGCAAGATTTCTCGTGCCGCGATAATGGTCGATATACCGACGGTGATGCCGTACTCCGGAATGACAAACTTGCCTTGAGTTTGCGCCACGTGCGTTGCGCGGGTCTCTTGGCTCAAGGAGACCACATGCGTCTGCGCCGACCAGTCGCTGCCCGGCTCATTGAAGGCGATGTGCCCGTTGGTGCCCAGCCCTATGATGGCCAAATCCAGTCCGCCCGCCGCCTCGATCGCCGCCTCATAGTCGCCGCATTCCGCTTCAATCCCGACGGCGTCGCCCCGCAACAGCCGAATATGCTCCTCCGGCACGCCAGCCGGCATCAAGAAATGCTCTCGCAAGAAACGCGCATAGCTCAGCGGATGATCCACGCTCAAGCCCAGGTAGTCATCCAAATTAAAAAACCGCGCCTGCGCCACCGACAGCCGCTTCGCTGCCGCTCGCGCCACCAACTCGGCATATAGCCCGAGCGGTGTCTGCCCCGTGGGCAATGCGATGACCGCCTCGGGCTTACGTGCCAGTAGCGCCGCGACGTGGTCCGCGGCGGCGCGAGCGAGCTCGCCGCCGCTGGGGCACCAATGGATGGTTGAATTGGGCACCGACATCTTTAGATCGCGCATGATGTCCTTACTGCGCGGATCGTGTGCCTTGAGCCGCATGGTACTGCGCAAGGAAGTCTTGAATTGCGGCGCGTACGCCGGTTTTGTCGAACACGTAAAACAATTCGTTCGCACGCGGCGCTCGCCGAAAATAATCATCTTCTGGCATGCGTGGATAATCCGGACGGCGCGCGATCGCTACCGAACTGCACATCAGCTGCTCATCCGGAGATAGACGTAAGTCATGCATAGACTCCAACGCGAACAATTTCCGGATTTGCAGGGCGTGCGCGGTGGGGTGCGAATATATTTTCTGCATGCTGAGGTGCCGATCGCTGGGCGGCACCGACACCACGGTGCCCGCGGGTCCATAAGGATAATGATTGCCGTCGGTGTGATTGGTGTAGAGCAGAAAAACTGGATTACCTTGCCATTGCTCGAGTGCTTGGTCGAGTGCCACGCTGGTGAACTCATGATCCAGATGGGTGTCAAGCCGCGGATCGGGCATCACTACAATCCCCGGGTTCACCTTGTGCAGCACCTCGACGAGATCCTGCACCAAATGTTGCCAGGTGTTGCTGCGCGCTGCGCTGGAAACCAGGTTGCTCAAGTTGGCACGCCGATAGAGCGCCACATCGGTATTGGGGCCGTAGACTTCGGGAATCGTTTGCCCGGGCGCCAGATACATCGCATCCAATCGCCCATCGAAGTAACCAAGATTGGCGGTGCGCGCCGGAGGAATATTGCCCTGCCACGGCACGGTCACGCTATCGACCGCCCGCAAATAGCCTTTGAGGGCGTAGTGCTCCGCCGGGTCGCTGACGTTGGCGCGATAGTTCATGTCGCCGGCATTTCCTGCGGTCACCGTGACCACGCTCGCTTGCCGGTCGGCATATAGGCCAAATGCCGCGATTTCGGCATCGTCGGGATGAGGCGCAATCACCAAGATGCGTTGTTGCAGGTCGAGGCGATTGTCGAATAAGCGCAGCGTGGCCGCTTCGGGCTCGAGCGTCAGCGCATGCGTGCGAATGATCACTTCGGCGCCACCGGCAAGATGCGCACGTAAGCCGCTCAAATTCAGCCAACGCACACCCACCGCGTTGACATCGAGATACTGTTGGATGCGGAACTCGCCGACGGACACTTCCACGTAAGGGTCGTGTTCTGCGCCCCAACTGCGGACGCGGAGCAACGCCGTGTCCCATTGATTGACAGTGCGCGGCCAGACGAAGCGTACCCCGTCGGCAGTTCTCGACAGCCGGACGACCTCGGTGACGCTGTCGGCCGGCGCAAATTCATAGGGGTCACTCTCGTTGCGGGCTGCAGTGGCGGCACTTGCCGACGGCGGCACATTGACTTCGGGCCCCGATGGCGCTTGAGCGGCGCCGATCCTCGCAGTAGCCGCGACGATCGCCATCGTTAACCCTGCAATATATCTATGCATCGATTTTGTTCGTACCGCTCCGGGTTGCGTTGCGAATGAGCGGTCGCGCCCACAGGCCGACGCTCAACACGACCCCGAAGGTGAGGTACAGAAACAGCATTCCAATCCGCAAGCCGAAAAGATCCCCGAGCCAGCCAATGATAAACGGCACGAGCGCGCCACCCATGATCCCCGAGCAGAGGATCCCGGCGAAAGGGCCGTGGTGCTGCGGCACCGAATTCAGCCCGAGCGACATCAGGGTGGGCCACATGATCGAGGCGAAGAAGCCAATGCAGGGAAAGGCCACGCGCGCTACTTCGGCCGGGCCGAACAGGGCCGCCGACAACATGCACAGCGCACCGATCGAAAACCCGATCAATACGCGGCGACTGTCGAAGAGCTTGAGCAACCCCATCCCCAGGAGACAGCCGGCGGTCATCAGTCCCCAATAGTAGGCCACCGCGTCCGCACCTCCCGTGTGAGGATCGACATGGTGATAGCGCTCGAGAAACGGCGACATCCAATCGGCCGTGCCCTGCTCGCAGCCGACATAGGCAATGATGGCGAGAAAATAAAGCCAGACGAATCGATTGCGCAGAAGCTGCCGGTACATGGAAAGCGTGCCGGCCGACTCCTCCGCGGTACGCTCCACCTTCGGCAGGCGCAGCAATGCGATCACGACCACGCAAGCGCCGGAGATCACGGCAAATAACCAATAAATCGATGCCCATGGAAGCGCGGGGTTGGTGATGCTGCTCAGGACTCCGTAGATGCCGCTGAGATCGAGATGGGCGGGATCGAGATGCTTCATGAGATCGGCGTAGACCAGAGGACTCACGAAGGAAGCCGCGCCGAAGATGAGCTGCGCGAACGCCGAGTTGAATGCGAAGTGCTCCTCCCCTCCCGCCACACGCAGCAAGGGATTGATCGCAACCTGCAGTACCGCCATCCCCGCGCCGATTACAAAGAGCGAAATCACGGCCATTGCATAACTGGGGAAGGCCGCGAAGCTTGCCGCCCCTAGGGTCGCGGCAACGAAGGAGGCGACCATCGGCTTCTTTTCCCCCCAGCGCTGCACCGCAAAGCCCGCGGGAATCGACATCACACCGTACGCAATGAAGAACGCGAACGGCAGGATGGCGGCCATCGTGAGCGACACGTGGAAGCCCGTGATGATGTCCGGAACCAACGGTCCGAGGATATTCGTGATAAAGGAGATCACGAAGAATACGAAGAACACGAGCGCAACCAGAAATTGGCTTCTGCCTACGGTTGCGGCGGGCACCGCGGATGTCATTGTCATTCGATTGTACCTACCGGATCACGTCTTACCGCAAATGGGATAGCCGTTGCGCGGGCCGGTGCTTAAGGCCACTACACGACCGGCACTTGGCTGATGTTGTTCTTCGGGTCCATCCAAAACGATTCGTTCACGAAGCGGTTGAAGATTTCGCGCGGCAAGATGGGGGTGCGCTCGATCGGCTCAACCTTTGGCCGCACTGTATGCAGGCCCGGCATGCCGACGCGCGCGTCGAACTCGTCCGCATTGTATTCAATGTGCGCGAAATCATGTTCGAACCATGGCTCGCCGATGAACTGATAGACCGCGCGCATGGCCGCCGCCGGATTGCGCGCCAGACTTTCGTAGGTCAGCAGCAGCAAGTGGCCAGGGGCATATTGGCCGTAGAACGCATCCTTGGTGGCCTGGAAGGAAAACCCCACCATGCCGCGCGGATCGGTGAGAGCCTCGACGCGCGAGTACACCGTGGTGTTGGTGTCGAAGCGGAACACCTTGCTGACGGCCAAGGGTTGTCTGCGCACCAACCGTTCCATGCTGTCCAACACCCAGGACAACTGACGAACGCAGGCGATGACCTTCGCCTCCGGGAACAGTGTCTCCAGCAACTGCATGCGGCTGCACCACAGCCGGCTGGTGTCGAACACAACGCCGGCGTCCGCTTGTCCCGCGTAGAAGTTCTCGACGAGACCGCGCAGCATTGCAACGCGTTGCTCGTCGGAGACGTCGAACGAAAAATCGTTCTTGCTGCTCGTCTCCGCCATCACCACGCCCATGATGTCGGCCAGCGGGCTGGTCATGCCCGAACGGAAACGCGGATTTTGGTTGAGAATGGCGGCCAGGAGCGTGCTGCCCGAGCGCGGCATCCCGGAAATGAAGTGAAATTTCCGGGTTGACTTCGCGGCGTGGGGCATAAGGACACTCTCTTGTGATCGGTGATGTCCATTGTAGTCCGGCCCGATTCAATGAACCATTTCCTGAGAAGCAGCCGTCCGGCTCTCGCCGGCGAGCGGGACGCTCCGCGTTGGAACATTCCATCCGCTCACTTCGACGACCGGCGCCTCTGCACCCGGCGTGGGGAGATGCGCAGTCAAGGTCAGTGATTCGCCGGGCCAGAGCGTAACGTCGTTGTCGCTCCACAAGATCGGCAGCAGGGGCTCGCCGCCCGCGACTCGCTTGATCGAAACATGCTGGAACAGCGCCACGGCTTGGGAGGTTGGGGGTACCGTCAGGGTGACTGAGGCGATGTCCTCGGCTCCCTCGTGCTGCATCGTCGCCCGGATCTCGCTCGTCGCGGTCGGCAAGGACTGCAATGCCGTCAGGTCGGCGTATCGCGTCACGGGCGTTAGATACCAGGTCGAGTGTTCCCAGTCGGGCTCGTCGGTTTGGGTGGAGAGCCAATAGACGTTGCGGCTGATCGATTTGCCGTCTGCCGACGCAAGCTCGAGCTCGATGAAGTAGGTGCGCGATAAGCCATTAAGTGCCGGCAGCATCGCCAGTTGCCGCGCACTGTTTGCCGCAAGATCGATGTCCTTGACGCGCCGTTCGTAGGCGACGCTGCCCTCCAAGTTGCGTATGCGGATGACCGCTCGCAGCCCATGCTCGCGGGTGAGCGTGTGATTGACCAACATGATCGCGCGCGTATCGTAGGAGTACTGGATGTGCACCGGCTCGTTGGCGATCTTGGCGCCAAAGTAGGCGCCGGCGGGATTTAAGAAATAATCGTAGAGGTGCCAGTGCAGCGAGGGCCACGCGTTGTTGAGCATCCAGTAAATGACGCCGGTGGAGGGCTTGGCCGCATCCATGTGCGCATTGAACGCCTCGAATTGCGCGCGGACGTTGTCATAGTTTTCGAGTTGGGACTTCGCGACGTAGTCCTCAAGGCTCTTGGGTGCGCCATAACGCTGGGCGAGCGCGATATCGAACGGCTCGAGCGTCGCGAATATCGACCAGGCGGCCGACGCGTGATACTGCCGCGCCTGTGGGTATTTCCATAGTGCCTCAAGCTCCTGCGGCGAGAGCATGCGCTTGAGGTCGTCCAGCAGCGGGATAGAGGCGCCTGCGCTGACTTCGGAGTCGAACCCGAAGGCGCCGCCCAGCTTGTCGGCATACCAATACGCCGGCGGAATCCACGAGTAGGGCCCGGCCATTTTCATGCCGGACGGACCGGTTTCTGCCGTGGCTTGGTCGACTGCCGCCGCGATGATCGGCAGCGTCCAGTCCTCGGCATGCAACGTGTCGACGTACATCTTCGAGATCGCTGCCGGCGGCGCGTTGTCGCTGCCGATCAAAAACCCGATCACGGACGGGTGGTTTCGCAGCAGTCTCGCCTCGCTCGCCATCGACGCTGCAGCCACCTTCTCATCAGAAGCGTCCCATGGCTCGCCGCCCGTCTTGGCCCACGACTCCCATTTGTCGCAGCACTCCCAGCCGGCGAGGATCATGATGCCGTCACGGTCGGCGAGGTCGTAGAATCGAGCGTCCTCCAGCTTGCCCTCGCTGCGTATGGTGTTGAGTCCGAGGTTCACGACGTAGCTGAACTCGGCTTCCATGCGCTTGGCGTCGTCACGCAGGAACATGTCCGGCGCCCAGCCCGCGCCGCGAATCAGTACTGGCTTGCCGTTGATCACGAACTGCTGATAGCCCTGCGGGGTGAGGTGGGCGCTCACGCTGCGGATGCCGAACGTCGCGGTGGCCCGGTCAGAGACTGCACCGTCAACAGCAGCGTTCATCTCCAAACGGTAGAGCGGATGCGAACCCATGCCGACCGGCCACCAGACCTGCGGACCTTTAAGATCAAGACCCGGATCGCTCGTGGGAGAAAATGACACGGTCTGCGTCTGACCGGGATCGAGGTGGATCGTCCGGCGCAGCGAAACGCCCGCCACGACGCCCGTGATCGTGGCGTCGTGTGCCGAACCATCGCGGTTTCGCGCCTGCACTTTCACGCGCAACGCGGCGCGCGAGAGATCGGGGAGCGGCAGCGTCGAGGTCACCTGCGGAGAAGTTATCTCGACCGGCCCCCTCCGAACGATGTCCACGCCCCGCCACGGACCCATGTTGTTGTCCGGCGGCGTCGGGTTCCAGTCGACCCAGCCTAGGACCAAGCTCGTCCTCGGGTCGCCCGGATGCACGCGCAATGCGAGGGTATTGGTGCCCGCGTGTACCCAGCGTGTCACCTCGAGCTCATGCACGGGATAGGCACCGGCGACGGTGGCTTGTTCGGCGACCAATTGTCCATTCAACCATACATCTGCGCCGGGGATCATGCCGTTGATACGCAGCAACGTGTGTGTATCTCCCGCTCCTTCGACCACCGTGAACTCGCTGCGATACCACCACGGAGTCACGAATAGGGTGCCGCTGGCATCGGGCTCCTCCACTGCACGCAGGTTGTCGCCGTAAAATACGTTCTCGTACTTGCCATTCTCCATCAGTCCCGCCATCACGGTTGCGCGGCCGCTCACTGGGTACCAACCTTCCGTCGAAAAGCCGGCGGAGGAGACTTCGGCCCCGCTTTGCTGCGCTTTGGCAGCTGGATTGAATCTGCCAATGGGCGATGCTGGTGGCGGAGCCGAGTTCGCCACCGACTCGGGTGGGCGAGAAAACGCCCTCGGCGGGTGCGATCGACGCGCCTGCCAGCAGTGCGAGCGCAACGACCACCGGAATCGTGGGGACCCTTAAGTTTCGCGTCACGTCAGCCGCTCTCAAGAACGATCACCACTGTCCTCGAACGCCAAGCGTGAACATGCGTTCGGCGAAGTTCGAGTGCCCGAATTGGTCCGGCCATACCAGATAGAAGCGCTGGTACTCGTTGGTAAGATTCGTGCCGTCCAAGAACACCTCGACGTACTTGTTGAACTTATACGCGACCGATGCGTCGAGGTAACCCTGGGGCGCCTCGTACTCCTCCAGGCCGGCGATGCCGCCCACACTATCCTGGAAGGCTCGCTTCGAACGGTAGTTGTATGCAACGCGAGTCTGAAAGTGCTTGTCCTGATACCAGAGAATGGCGTTGCCCGATTCGGTCGAGTTGTCCTGGAACGGGATCTTGCTGCCGGAGAGATCCCGTTCTCCCGTGTTGCTGGGCGCGTATGTGAAGTTGAACTCCATGCCGGTGTTGGAGAGGAACCCCGGCAGGAACGTGAATCCCTGCCGATAGTCGAACTCGGCACCTTGGATGCTGTTGCCCGAGCCTTGCAGCGGCTCGGTGATGGCGATGCAATGGTGGCGAACCACACCGTCCTCGTCCGGCAGATTGCAATTGATCACGCTGCCGTTCTTGATGAAGCTCTGCACGTTGATGCGGAACAGTTCGAGACCCACCATGCTCGTGGAGTTGATGTAGTACTCGAACGAAGCACCGTAGTTCGAGGAGCGCCACGGATCGAGGGTTGGATTACCGTTCGAGCTGCCTGTCGCAACCTGGTAGATCGGACCCGTCTTGGTTTCCAGGAGCGAGTAGTTCAGCTGCAAGCCTCCGCCCCACTGGCTCAAGTTGAGGGGCATCATGTTCTTGGAATACGAGAGGCGCATGGTGAGCTTACTGGTCATATTCAGCGCGAGGTTGATCGCCGGTAGGACATCGTTGTAGCTGCGTTGGGTGACCGTGCTACCGGCGCCGGCGGGCTCGGTGCCGTATTGGCCCGGCAGGCCGGTCAAATACTGGGTAATGTCGAGGTTGGTGTGGACGAAGCGCGTACCCACATTACCGCTGTACGGCATGCTGCCGAGTTCTCCGGTAAAGTCAGCCTGCAAATAGGTCGAAAGCTCCTTCTGCCACACGTTCCAACTGGTTTCAGGAGAGGCCTGTGTCGTGGTATTGGGATAAAGCGACTTCCAGTACGCCATGGGATCTTGCAGGGCGTGCGGGTTGACCGCCCAGAAAGTGATCCCCGAGCCCAGTAGGTTGTTGTATTGCTGAAAGTTACCGGAGATGGGCCCGGGGGTTTTCGACACTGCCTGCGACGACAACGGGCCGGCACGGAAGGCGCCGAGCGCGTTGCCCGCAGTACACCACGTACTGGGTGTCGTGTCGGTCGCATTGCCGCTCAAGATCACGTCGGAACCCACATAACGCACCAGACAGCCGTTTGGGTCGCTCGCCCCCATGCCGGCGTACACCGGGGTGACCAACGTGTACCCTTGGTTATCGCCGCTGCGAATGCTGTTGCGCACGCCGAAATTGAGGTGGAGTGAATCGTTGAAAAGGTAGTGTCCATCGAAGCGCAGCGCGGTGAGCGCGGTGTTGCGGTTGTAGTCTTCGCCCGATTCCAGGGTCTTCATGGTCCAGGCGTTGGGATTTGCGAAGTCGGCGGCAAGCGTTGCCGGCATGCTGATCGTAACGTTCCGACCCGTGAGATTCGCGACGATGGGGACCGTATTCTGGGGAATACCGTTGGCGTTAAAGACACGGGGGCCACCCAGTTGAGTTGGATAGTTAAAGGTTCCGCAGGGCAATGAGCTATTGGGGTCGGCCCACAGGCACCCATTGGAATCGGAGATATTGATGTCGGTCTCGATGTAGTCTTGGCTCGCCGTTTCGCGGATGCCGCGCACGCTCGCCGTGAAGGGACCGCCATTGTCGAAATCCAACTGGAGATTGGCGTTCTGCGCGGTGGACTGCCACCGGTTGACTTGCGAGTACGATTCGACGTCGCCTGGCCATTTTTCGTACACCTGTGTGGTGTAGATTCTCGAACCGATCCAATTGGGATCGGGCGGCGTACCGGGGGGAGGCGTCCCGTACTGACTTAGAGCGGTACTCCCGGTGTTTCTCGACTGCAAGGGCACGTAGGTCGCGCCTTCCCAATTGGTGGAATTGAACTGGATGCCGACGGTGTCTTCCCACTGATCCTGATGTGCGTAGAAATAATCGCTGGTCAATTTTAGCCCGTGGTCGAGGTCCATCTGGAACGACACATTGGCGGCCTGGCGCTTGCGCTGAATGGTGCTGTCGTAAAGGCCGATGTCCTGGCTACCCATGAACACGCCGTTGGTCTTCCCGTCACCATTCACGTCGACACTGCCGTTCGGATACTGATGGATCTGAGAGGGAATCGGCGCACCGTTCCACGCACCGAGGAATCCATTGTAGGCGGCCGCGCTGTAACCGTTCTCGCCATGGAATATAACTCCATACTGGTCGAGGCTCTCGCTCGCGTTTGCACCCGAACCATATTTGCCCGCGGTCCCGTACCGGGTGGTATCGGAAAAGTCCCCGTGCACCAGCAGACCCCAGCGACCATCGTCATTGAAGGAGACGAGACCACTGGCCTCCGGCCCCGTTTTGTTGGAGGTACTGCCCCGCTCCCCGTCGAGGGAATAGTTATAGGTGAATCCACGCGGTAGGTCCCAGGGTCGATAGGTGTGTAGATCGAGCGCACCCGAGATGCCGGTCACGGTCTGGCGCGCGGTGGGCGACTTGATAACGTCCACCTGATTGAACAGTGTCGCAGGCAGTGTGGTGAAGTCGGGTTGCTGCGAGTCGATCTGATCCGGCGTGATGAAGACTTCACCGTTCATCATGGTGCCGACCTGAGGCAGGCCGCGCACGTCCACCGAGGTCCCAACGCCCGCGTCGCGGTTGATTTGCACGCCGGTGATGCGCTGAAGCGCATCCGTGATGGTCACGTCGGAGAATTGACCGATGCTCTCCGCCGAGATGCTGTCCTGGATACTCGGCGCCAGGCGCTTCACTTCGATCGCGCGTATCTGCGACTCCCGTACGCCGGTGACAGTGATCTCCTGCAAGTCCTCAGCCGAGCCGCCGCTGCCATTACCCGTCTTGGCTTTTTTGGCGTCGGGCGGTGGGGGCGTCGGTCCGTTTTGTTGCGCGGCGTCCTGCGCGCCCGGGCTCTCCGCCGGGGCTCCGATGAGGTCTGATGCCCTGGCAGACGTCGCTGCGGCGGCGAGCAACGCCATGGATATCGCTACTGACAGGGGGTGCTTGCGATGTACGTTTGACACGGGCTTTTGCCTCTAGTTTGATATTTCCCCGAATCCCTATTGGCCTACGGTGCGCCTTGCGCCTTTCGAAAATGCCGCTTGCGCGAGCACCCACCGGCCATCCACCGCGTGGATCGAAAACGCATCGTCTAGACCCCTACTGATCAATCCCTATTGACCAATTCCCCGGTCTTTTATTGACCGTGACCGCCTTTATTCATTCGGTCGATTGACGAATCAATCTCGCACGGTGTGAGCTTTCCGTCAAGTATAGGTAGCTTTAACTGCCAATACGGCTATTATTGTTCGGAGAGGTGACGAACCAAATGAGTGCTCCTATGACATCTGCACCGATAACCAGCGTGACCCGCCAGCTGTCGCGACGCAGTGTTTTCGAAGCTCTGCTGCACCGAAGTCCCATCTCGCGAGCGGACCTTGCCAAGGTGACCAATCTGTCCAAACAGACGATGTCGGAAGTAATCGACGCTTTCGAGCAGCAGGGGCTGGTTCGCCCGGTGGGACGAACCAGCGGCAACGTCGGACGGACTGCCGTGCTGTACGAATTGAGCCCAGAAGGCGGCCACGTGCTCGGAATCGATCTGGGAGCCCGACGATTGACGGTCGCCCTTACCGATATCGCAGGCCGAGTCCTCGCCGAGGCCGACGAACCCACCGACAGCCGCGGCGGAACCTGGACGCTCGACCAGATCGCCCGGCTCTCCGACCGTCTGGCGCGTGACAATCACACGCACCCGAGCCGCATTCGCTCCATCGTGATGGCCACCCCCGGGGTGGTAAACCCCAAGAGCGGGGCCATCGAGATGGCGCCCAACATTACCGGCTTGGATCATCTCAACGTCGTGGGCCTGCTGGGTGAGAAACTCGGCAGTCCCGTCGTCCTTGAAAATGACATCAATCTCGCGCTGCTTGGGGAAATCTGGCACGGCTGCGCGCAAAACGTTAGCAACGTGGCTTTCCTCGCGCTCGGCAGCGGCGTTGGACTCGGACTCTATGTGAACGGCCGGCTGGTCCGCGGTGAGAACGGCGCCGCCGGTGAAATCGGCTATCTGCCGATCGGTGGCGATCCGCTGCAAGCCGAGTCCCGCCTGCAGGGCTGCCTTGAGTACCAGGTAGGCGCAACGGGTGTCGTGCGACGATACCGGGAAGCCGGCGGCTCCGATGTTGACTCAGAGAGAGAGGTGTTTGAGCGAGCGCAGGCGGGCGATACGATTGCCGCGCACGTGGTCGACGAGACGGCGCGGCTGACCGCTCTGGCGGCCGCGGCTGTCATCGCAACAGTGGATCCGCAGCTGCTTGTTCTGGGAGGCTCTGTCGGAGCGCGTCCGGATTTTGCGGACAAGGTCGCGCGCGTGCTGTTGCAGCTCGCGCCGCGGCCGGTGGAGATTCGAACCAGCACGCTCGGCAGGCGAGCAGGCGTCGTGGGCGCCTTGTCCGTCGCCTTGCGCCGTCTGCATGATGAATTCTTCGGAGTCGCGGAATTCGCGGCGGCTCTTCCTCTTCCGCCGCCCGCGCACGTCAGCGCGCGGCAATGACGCGCGAAACAGCCTATTGCTTTGCGGCGGACCTGGGCGGCACGAAGCTCGCCGCAGCGATTGCCGACGCTCAGGGTCGTATCGTGGCGGAATTGACCGAGCCCACCGACCAACGCGGCGCCGCCTACGTGGCCGAACAGATCGCCGCCTGCGCCCAAAAGCTGGCGCACACCGTCGGGATCGATGTGACGCGGGCGCGTCATGTCATGGTCGGAATTCCTGGAGCGGTCGATCCCCGTACAGGCCGTGTTTCTCTGACTCCAAACATCATAGGGTTGGAAGACTTCGATGTCCTCGGATTCTTGCGCGGCCGCTTCGGACCGGATGTTGCGATCGAGAACGACGTGAATCTCGCAATGGTTGGCGAGCACGCGCTCGGGTGCGCCAGCCGCTGCCGCAACGCGGCCTTCTTGTCGCTAGGAACGGGTGTCGGGCTTGGCCTGCTCATCGATGACAAGCTGGTTCGGGGGGCACGTGGCTCGGCGGGCGAAATCGCGGACCTGCCAATCGGGCGCGACCCGGCTTCGCAGATCCCATGTGCCAGCGGCTCCTTCGAGCTCGAGGTGGGCTCATACGCCATCGTGGATCGATACCGGCGGGAGGGTGGAACCGCCGCCGCCACGGTACGTGACATTTTCAGGCTCCTCGAGCAAGGAGACGAAGTGGCGGCAACGGTCCTCGACGCGACGGCGCGCTGGGTGGCCCTCGCTGTAGCGACGTTGCAATCGCTCCTCGATTTGGAGCTGATCGTGTTTGGAGGCAGCATCGGCGTGCGTCCCGAGCTGTATGAGCGGGTGCAACGGGTTCTTCCGGTCCTCTTCTCGCGGCCCATTACCATCGCACCCAGCCGGCTTGGCGATCGCGCGGGGCTCATCGGCGCCGCGTGGGCCGCCGGGCAGCCGCTGCGTCAGAACCCCGAGCCCGCGGAGTGATCGCTGGGGCGCGGTCCTCGACCCGAGGATGCTAAGCTGAGCGCACACGTGCTCGGCAGAAACTCATGCGCTCAAACCGTTCTGCTCCTCCTTGCCCGGTGATTCCCGTCCTGCGATACCCCGATCCGGGCGTGGCGGCTGAATGGCTCAGCAAGGCTTTCGGTTTCACCGTTCGATTGCGCATTGCCAATCACAGAATTCAAATGCGCGCCGGAGAGGGCTGCTTCACGATCGGCGAGGGCAACGTCGTTCCCAACCATTCAATCATCGTGCAGGTGCGTATTGAGGACGCGGCAAGTCACTGCGAGCGATCGCGACACGCGGGCGCCAAGATACTCACGAAGCCAACGGATCACATGTTTGGTGAGCGTCAGTACGATGCAGAGGACTTTCACGGCCATAGGTGGAACTTCACTGAGACGATCGCGGACGTAGACCCGGAGAGCTGGGGCGGCATCTCGGTGAACCTTTGAATTATCGCACCCACCTCGAATTGTGCGAGGACGCCTCCCCGGAGGTCACTCCGAATGAGACTCACCGATCATCAATGGAACTGGTGCATTAAGGGGCGTTCAAAACGTACATGCGGGGACACTTCATAGTGCTATCGGCACATTGAGATTCACTCAATGGCTAAGTACTAGGCGAGCGCTCGATCCCAGATTTGTTTTAGTGACCCGAAGTTCTGATACCGACCGCGCCCGCCGCGAGCCGGTAGCTCGCAACGGCCGGTGTGGTGTGTATTTCGGTGTTGCCTATGTCTTATCGCCCGTGATCAAGCGGATGCCGCCGCCAAACTTAAGATAGGACCAGAACCAGTTGAGAAGCGTCGCAACGCGATTTCTGACGCCCAACATGAAGCCTATGTGCACGATGCCCCACAGCCACCAAGCTGGTGCGCCCCACAGTTTGAAAGCGCCGAAATCCGCGACGGCTGCCTTGCGCCCTATGGTGGCAAGACTGCCGAGGTGACGATAGCGGAACGCCGGCGAAGGGGCCCGACCATCAATGAGAGCCCGAATCTGCTTGGCCACGTACGCGCCTCCCTGTTTGGCGGCAGGAGCCAATCCAGGAACCGGTTGGCCATTCCACGCGTTACTCGCGACCGTGTCCCCGACAGCAAATACATTGCTCATCCCAGGCACGCGTAGATCCTCGCCGACGACTATGCGACCCGCCCGATCCGACGGTGCCTTAAGCCACATCGCGGCAGGTGATGCCGCGACGCCCGCCGCCCAAAGGATAGTGCGCGCCTCAATACGTTCACCGTCGACTCCAACACCGCGCCCATCGATATGATTCACGCGACTTTCGAGCCGGACTTCCACGCCCAAATTCTCCAATTCGCGCTGCGCAATTCGCGACAGGCGTTCGGGAAAACTGGGCAACAACCGCGGGCCCGCTTGTACAAGGATTATGCGTGCATAGGCCGGATCAAAAGTCCTGAAGTCCTGATTCAATCCAAATCGGGCTAGTTCCGCAATGGCACCGGCGAGCTCCACGCCCGTTGGGCCGCCGCCAACAATTAGGAACGTCAACAGCGCCGCCTTCTCCGACTGATCAATGCTCTCCTCGGCGCGTTCGAAGGCGGTCAAAATTCTCCGGCGAACGTCCAGGGCGTCCTCAACATACTTTAGCCCCGGCGCGTGGCGCGCCCACTCATCCTTGCCAAAGTAGCTATGGGTAGCACCGGTGGCGAGCACCAAGTAGTCGTACGGAATCTCGCGGCGTTCCGTAAGTACCAGCCTTTTCTCCGTATCGATCCCGGTGACCGTGCTTAACAGCAACTTCGTTGCGGGGGCGTCTCGAAAGATTTGCCGCGTCGGCACAGCGATGTCACCCGGGGACAGCGCGGCCGTAGCAATCTGATAGAGCAGCGGTTGAAATAGATGGAAGTTGTTTCGGTCGATCAGGGTAACTGCCACGCTCGCATCCTTGAGCGCTTGTGCGCAGCGCAGGCCGCCGAATCCCGCGCCGACGATAACCACTCGAGGCAAATTCCGCGAAGCCAGTTCGCTAGCACTCGGAGTAGAAAAAAGGCGACTTTGCCATCGCTTCGCCAGATCGTCGATCGCCAGCCCGCCGCCGCCGTGTATGGAAAGTATGGCAAGCAGCATCAATAGGTAGATCGAATCGCTGAGACGGGGATCAACCACAGAGTATGCGAACAGGCCGAGCAGCAGCAGCAACGCTACTTGTCGCGTACCTGCGCCTATCATCAACGTAACGCCGCCTATCAGTGCACCAACCATCGGCACCCGCGTCGCGACGTCTAAGGGCAACCACCTCTCCGCGCTCGTACCCAGTAGTAGACGCGCGTCCGCTGAGGCGGCGACCATCAGTGCCGCTGCCAGCCATACACGTAACGTCATGAGGTACCACGGCGTGCCGATGGTCCTCAGCCATCGGGAGAATCGAATCGCCGCCGGAATGAGTGGGATCGCGCTATCCGCGAGGCCGCGACGCAGCAGATGGTCGAGCGAAATTGGGCCTGCGCCATGGATGACATACCAGCCAAATAACGCGATCCAAAACAGCTGGGTGTCGAAGGGTTCGAAGCGAAATTGCGTGATGGCCGCAAGTATCAGCAGGGGCAACGATGCATAGCGCGTCATAAGCCCCAGCGCTAGCAGTATCGCGCAGATCAAGTCGGCGCCGGCGCTCAGATACGCCGACACTGTCGGCGCGAGCGGCGGAAAGGGATTCTGCTCAACGGCACTCTGTAGGGCCGTTGCCCAATGCATGAGTTCCTGGACGCCAAAGAAGAAAAAGAGTTTCGCGATCCACAGACGAATCAGTAATTCGACGTAAGGCCACGCGAGTCTGTGAGCCAGCGAATTCCAGAAGCTCGCGAGCGAACGCACGAATGCAAACCGTGCAAGCCAGAACCGCGACCATCCCATAACATTAAAGTTGTTGTGCATGGCTAAAAGACCGAGGGAGACCGCTGTTTATTGCTTCATCGTTGGAATCGGCGAACTGACCTCGGCGGATGCGTTCCTATCGCGCTTCTGCAGCTGTAAATTGAGATTGTGCGGTGCCTGGCGGTCACCGCATCGGCTGCGCCACGGCACCAAGGATCGCGCCTTGACCGGCGGACTGAACCAGCACGGCGATGTCGGTGACATTCTCAGGAAGTCGGCCCACGCTCATCTCAAATTCGCGCGGCTTTCCGTTCCAACGCCCCAGATCATGCAGCCAGAGGACGATGTTGGACTCCTTCAGTGTGCGACCGGCATTCTCGCCTCGCCCGATGGAAGTGGTTGCGTCCCGCAGATAACCCACCAACAACACATCAGCGGAGGCCGCATCCGATCCGGAACCCACGTGGATTTGAATGGTCCCGCCGATGACGGACACGGAAGTCGCAACCCCATCTCGACGCCCGGAAACGGCTTCCATCACAGCAGCTCGTTGCGAACCCACAATGTCGCGCGAGCCATCGATGACCGCCTGAGGTGTATAGACCGAAGACCGGCGCAACGTCCGAGCGTACACGCGCTGACGCTCCGTCGCGCTCGCAAGCGAGTAGTGGTCCCGCCACCCCAGGTCGTCCCAGTAGTCAACATGGAACGATAGCGGCAGGACGTTGGGGCGCTGCGCCAATTCATTGACGATGACTTCCGCTGGCGGGCAAGAACTACAACCCTCCGAAGTAAACAACTCGAGCACCACCGGGCGGGTCTCACCGCCTGCTGCTGCCGTGAACCCGACAGACAAACTGGAGGCCAACAGCACGAGCCGAAAGTTGTTTCCCATGCTCCAGCAGACCGGCGATAAGGGCAATAAATGACATTGCTCTCATGGTGTCCTTTCCAACCTAACTGCGCACCTTTTTCAGCATTAGGGACTTTTTTGACCTCCCAATATACTTAAATTAATGTCAATACATCAGTATTGACACTTAAGTAAATCGCTCGCAAGCTCTCTTAAATGAAACGCTCGAAGTCATCCCAGCTGCAGATCCGTGTCTCCTCCAAAGAGAAGGAGGCAATCCGGCGCGCGGCACGACGCTCGGGCCTCGACATGTCGCAGTACGTGCTGAGCCGCGTTCTACCGCAACTCGGTGAGGCGTTTCAGAGCTTGGTGCGCCGCGCACGGACCGCGGACCCGCCAGGGTTTGTTCTCGCCGAGTTCCACACGTTCCTGGAAGCACTGACGCCGGCGGAACTCTTGGAAGCCGCAATGGCTCCGCCCGATCCAGCGCTGCCCCCGTTTCTCGCGAACTATGTCGCCGCCATGGTGGAGACCGCGAGCGCCCGTAAGTCTGAACGCGTGCCGGAGTGGACACATCGCATCGCCCCCTTGAGCGAACCCGTTTTCGGCTCCGCCTTACAGTCCCTGCGGATGCACCTGTTGACGCACTCCCCGCCCGCCTTCCGACGTCGAAACATCTTCATCGATTCCACGCTCGGCGCGCAGGTGTAGGTTCGTGAGCATGCTAACGGAAGCGGATCTGCTTCGATTGTTCGCGCAGCTCAACCAGGAACTGTCTCGTTCCAAAACGATCGGCGAACTCTACCTGGTGGGGGGAGCCGTCATGTGCTTGGCGCTGAAGGCTCGTCCCTCGACGCGCGACGTGGATGGCGTCTTCCATCCGGTAACTCAGGTACGAGAGGCGGCCGCAAAGGTTGCCGCCGCGGCGCAGATAGATCCTCACTGGCTGAACGACGCTGTGAAGGGATACTTGAGCGCGCGGGGTGACTTTGCACCGTTCTTGACCCTGTCGAACCTGCGCGTCATGACGGCCGAGCCTGCGTATCTTCTCGCAATGAAATGTCTCTCAATGCGAATCGGCCTGGAATTTCGCGACGAGGAGGATGTGCGCTTCCTGCTGCGGCTCCTCGATGTGCGCTCATATAACGTGGCTCTGTCGATCCTCACGAAGTACTACCCGCTCGAGCGCTTCCCCCAGAAGACGCTCTACGCCCTTCAGGAACTCCTGCCCGAAGCGCACTGAGCCACGCGAAACCACCCTGGCTCGCAAT
Organism: uncultured Gammaproteobacteria bacterium; assembly: GCA_963755965.1. Taxonomy (GTDB): domain Bacteria; phylum Pseudomonadota; class Gammaproteobacteria; order Steroidobacterales; family Steroidobacteraceae; genus Bog-1198. Next base: position 31,038 of record CAVWLU010000017.1, on the reverse strand, counting down.
GGAAAGTAAGCTGAGGCTAAATCTTTGATATCAAAATGAAAATTGGTAGCAAGGGCGCGATTCTCGTAACGCCTACCTTCCGGCTATCGCTCGCCGCTTAGTAGGTTGTGCGGCAGCAGCCAAGCCCTTTATGCAGCCAACCGGCGCTTCTTTCGACTCATTTGCATGAGCATTTCGAGCGCTCCTGAAACTCTGCCGTCGACATATAATCGGCGACCAACAGGCAAGCGGTAAATCGCGAATCGGCGTCGAAGGGCTGGAATTCTTTGCAGTTGGCTCACCGCCGCGGCAATCAAACCGTCGCCGCAGTACCCAGGATCGCTGTAGTTTGTACCGAGAGAAGCCCGCCGTTACCGTGGACGAGCGCGACCTCCGCGTTGGGGATCTGGCGCGCACCTGCCGTTCCGCGCAGTTGTTCGATGGCTTCGATCAACATGAAGATCCCGTACATGCCGGGATGGACACAGGACAACCCGCCCCCGTTAGTGTTCACGGGAAGATTTCCGCCGGGCCCTATCTCGCCGCTTGCCACCAGCGGCCCCGCGGCACCCTTCTCGCAGAATCCGAGATCCTCTAAAAACAGCAGCACATTGATAGTAAATGCATCGTACAGCTGCAGCACATTGACATCGCGTGGCGTGATTCCGGCCATGGCAAATGCGCGAGGTCCGGATTGTGCCGCCGCAGTGCTCGTCAGATTCGGCATTTGACTGATCTGACGGTGAGTCTGCGCGCTCGCGCATCCGAGCAGATAGACAGGCGGCCGACTCGTCGCAGCCGTCTGCTCGGCTCGAGTCATGAGGATCGCACCCGCCCCGTCTGTCACGAGACAGCAGTCAAGAAGAGACAACGGATCACAGATCATTCGGCTCGCCAGTACATCGGCGATCGTCAGCGGCTCCCGGGCGAAGGCGCGCGGGTTGCGTTGGGCCCATTGGCGTGCTGCGACGGCGACCGCAGCGAGTTGCTCGCGTGTCGTTCCATACTCGTACATGTGGCGCGCCGCCGCGAGCGCGTACGAAGAGATCGGCTCGCGCGGATTATAGAGAGTCTCGTATGGCGGCAGATCGGGCGGCGTCGACTTGCCGGTTCGCTGATTGCTACCGTAGCAGATGAGCGCAACATTGCACTGTCGCGACTGAAGTGCCATCGCGGCCCAAAGCAGATGGTCCACAAACGAATTACCGCCGGTATTGGTGCCAACGGCAACCTGCGGGCGTATGCCGAGATATTCGCCGACCGTTAGCGTCGGCAGGATGTTCGCCATGTTCGCTGTGAAAAGGCCATCGATATGGCCAAGCGTCAGCCCCGCGTCATCGAGCGCCTCGCGAACGGCGAGACCAATTAGGTCAAGGTGGCTGTAGCCGGGCGCGAGCCCCAGCCCTGCGAGTCCCACTCCAACGATCACCGCACTCCCGCGAATTGACCCTGCACTCATCTAGAGTCTCCCACGGCGCGGAACGTGACAAGCGGGCTTCCACCTGCCTCGCTGATCACCGCTTCGACGCGCATCCCGATCTTGACCTCTGTCGGCACTACGCCTTCCACGCGGCTGAGCATGCGAGCGCCCTCTTCGAGATCGATGAGGGCAATGTTGTAGTCGCCGCCGCGTTCGGGCCGCTGGCGCACCGTCGTGGTCGAATAGACCACTCCACGGCCTGAAGTGGGCCGCCACTGCAACTCAATCGAGCCGCAATAAGGACAGATCGTTCTTGGGAAAAATATCTGCTTCCCGCACCCGGCGCAGCACTGCAGACGAAACTCACCTGCTTTGAGGTAACCATTGAAACTTGCCTCCGGCGCTGCGGGCATTGTTTTGCTATCAGTCATGTGCTTGAAAGCTGTGTAACTCAGGGACGCAATGAGGTTGACACGAGCCCTGGCGTACGCAACGGGGCGGCGAGATTCGCAAACTCACACAGCAATCGTCGGGTGTCGCGGGGGTCAATGATCTCTTCGACTAGAAACGACTCGGCCGTGCGGAAGGGCGAACGGTATTGATTGAGGTCCTGCTCGATCGCCCCACGCAATTCCTTGGGATCTGCAGCTGCGGCTAGCTCGGCACGGTAAGCTGCCTCGATTCCTCCTTCGATTGGCAGTGAGCCCCAGTCGCCCGACGGCCACGCATAGCGGTACTGAAGACGCGTATGGTTCGCGTGAGCGGCGCCAGCAACGCCGAAAGCGCGGCGCACCAAGATAGAACACCATGGAACCTGTGCCTGATAGACCGCCGCAAGAGCGCGTGAGCCGTGCCGGATCGTGCCTTGAATCTCTGCCTGCTTACCGATGAGAAAACCTGGAACATCGGTCAAGTTGATTACGGGCAGGTGGAATGTGTTGGCCATATCGATGAACCGGGTCACCTTAATCGCGCTGTCCGCAGTCCAGCCCCCTCCATAAAGATAAGGATCGCTCGCCAGCACGGCCACCGGCCACCCGTCCAAGCGCGCGAAGCCGGTGATCGCCGAACCGCCGTACTGGCGCGTAAATTCGAAGAACGAATCATTATCCACCAGAGCCACGAGAATCTTGCGCATGTCGTAGATTTTGCGGCGGTCACGAGGAATCGCTTCGATTAGCCATTCTTCGCGCCGATCCGGGGAATCATTCGCCGCGGTGCGAGGAGCCAATTCGTACACATTCGACGGCAGATAGGAAAGAAACTTGCGCGCGTGCTCAAAGGCGGCCGATTCCGTTTCGACCACTTCGTCGACCGAGCCGGCGCGCGCACAGAGCTCACTGCCGCCGAGCTCTTCCTTTGTGACGTATTCGCCGGTTCGCGCCACGAGGGGCGGCCCGGCAATAAACATCTGCGAAATCCCCCGCACCATGACCGAATAATGGCTCGACACCAGTCGACTAGCCCCGAGACCGGCCACGGATCCCAAGCCTAGCGCAACGACCGGGACCTTCGCGAGATTATCCACGACCCAGTTCCAGCCTTGGTTGTAAGGCACGTAAGTCCGGCCGTCGGTCTTGATTGTCTTGACGGATCCGCCTCCGCCCGTGCCGTCGACGAGACGGATGATCGGCAGGCGCAGCTCATTCGCCATCTGTTCGGCATAAACTTGCTTGCTATTGATGGCGGCATCCATGGCGCCGCCGCGTACCGTGAAATCATCGCCGCCGACGATGACAGTGCGTCCCGCGATGCGGCCGCGCCCCATGACGAAATTGGCGGGAATGAACTCGACTAACTTCCCGGACTCATCGTAGCGTGCCCTGCCCGCGAGCGCACCGATCTCGTGGAAGCTGCCGGGATCCAAAAGCTGCTCGATTCGCTCGCGCACGGTCAGCTTGCCGCCGACGCGTTGGCGCTCGATCTTCTCCGCGCCGCCCATCAGGCGGGCCTGCTGTTCGCGCCTTCTGAGCTCGTCAATTTCCGTTTGCCAGCTCATTCCTGTACTCGCTGTCTCGAATCGAATCGCGCACCGTGGGCGCTCACGACTCAACCACGAAGACCACCTGACGCTCCGCAATGGTGTCGCCCGTCTTGACGGCGAAGCTCGCAACCCGGCCGGCGACCGGGGACACGATTGGAATCTCCATCTTCATGCATTCGATTACCACCACGGCTTCGTTGGCGGCAACCGCATCGCCCGGCCGCTTCTCGAGGGCCGAGACGACTCCGGCGATCGGCGAGGTCACGTTTCTGCTAGCCATCTATGTGTCCGTAATGAACTGCTCTCGAACCTACTTGTCTGGACCGAGAGCCTCGCGGGCGACTCGGAATGCGTCGACACCCGCCGGCACCCCGGCGTAAATCGTCGCTTGCAGAAGAATTTCCCGGATCTCTTCTTTAGTAACACCGTTACGCAGCGCGCCCTGCACGTGCATTTTCAGCTCGTGCGGGCGGTTCAGAGTCGTGAGCATTGCGATATTCAACATGCTGCGAATGCGCCGTGGCAGACCCTCGCGCGTCCACACTGCTCCCCAGCAGTATTCGGTAACGAGCTCCTGCAGCGGCAGGTTGAAATCGTCCGCCGAACTTATCGCCTTCTCCACGAACTCACTGCCGAGAACCGCTTTGCGAACCTCGAGTCCCTTTTCGAATAAAGTCATGTATCGACCTCCCGAATGGTTTTCACTTCGCTCCGACCTCGACTTTCGCCAGCCTCTCGATGCATTTCACGATCGACGTGAAATCGCTGTCGGGACCAAGCTCGCTGCAAGCCTGCAGCCACAGCTGCCGCACGGCCGGCGCCACCCAGAGCTGAACGCCCAGATACTCCGCCTCTTCCACGCACAGCTTCACGTCCTTGTACATGAGGCCGGTGCCGAAGCCAAAATCAAACCGCCGCGGCAGAATCGATTTTGGAAACTTGTCCTGAGTGGCGCTGTTGCGCCCGCTGCCGGCATTGATGACCTCGAGCATCAGATGTGGATCGAGTCCCGCCTTTACGCCCAGAACCATCGCCTCGCTAGAGATCGCCAACGCGCTCGCCGACAGCAAATTGTTGCAGAGCTTCATGGTCTGCCCGAGGCCAGCCTTCTCACCCACGTAGAAAATTTTCCCGATCGTTGCGAGCAGTTCCCGAACCCTTTCGAAACTGCTGGGCTTGCCTGCCGCCATGACCGCGAGCGTCCCATTCGTTGCACCGGCGACTCCACCGCTCACCGGCGCGTCGATCAGGTCGATGTTGCGCTCGGTAAGTGTCGCGTTCATCAGTGCGGTCGTGCGGGGTCCGGTGGTTGATAGATCGACGACAATTTTTACCTTACCGCCGTCGCTGATTCCACCCTTTCCAGTGATGATCTCGCGGACGATCTCCGGGGTCGGCAGGCTGACGAAGACGAGTTCGCAGCGAGAGGCCAGGTCCGCGACGCTAGTCGCCGGCACGCCCCCTTGCACCGTAAGCCGCTCCGCCGCCTCCCTGCGAATATCGAAAACCGTGAGCCGGCCAGCCCTCTGCAGCAGCCGCGCTGCCATGGGACCACCCATTTTGCCCAAGCCGATGAACCCGATTCCGTCGAACATACCTCTCCAGCAGCAACCGATGCAGCTACTTGTTGAGAAACTTCGGTTTGCGCTTCTCGACGAAAGCCGTCACACCCTCCACCATATCAGACGTCGCGGAGCAGGCCGCGAAGCTTAGGGCTTCGAGTTGGAGGTGCGCCTCCAAATCCCGCGAGAAAGCGCCCGAGAGCAAGCTCTTGGTGCGTGCTATCGCTTGCGGAGCGCTCGCGGCGAGACGCGCAGCCAAGCTCTTGGTTTCGTCCGCAAGCTTCTCCGAGTGCACTACCCGATTGATTATCCCTAGACGCTCTGCCGCCTCGGCATTCATGCGATCATTCAAGAGCGCGATCTCCATGGCGCGCTTCATCCCCACCGTGCGCGGCAGAAAGAAGGACGCACCACCGTCGGGCGTCGCTCCAATCTTCGCATACGCCATTGTGAAGAACGCATCGTGCGCCGCTATCGCGAGGTCCGAGGCGAGAACGAGACTTAAGCCGAGGCCGGCACACGCGCCCGCGATGCTCGCGACGACCGGCTGCGGCAGGCGTCGAATCAGGTAAATGATGGGATGCATCCCATGACACAATGTCTCGAACAAGGCACGCCTGTCGGCCGGTGATTGTGCCAGCTGCGTGGTAAAGGTCTTGACGTCTCCGCCCGCCATAAAGTTGGCCCCGGCTCCCCTCAGCACGAGGCAGCGTACCTCCGGGTCGTTCTCGATGCGCATCAGGAAACGGATGAACGAATCACGCATCTCGATCGAAAAGGCGTTGAGCGACTGCGGCCTGTTCAGGGTAGCCCACGCAACGCCGTCCTCGATCGTGCCGAGGAAATGCGCTTCACTTTCCTCGGTCATGGCCGCCCGCCCTGGGACGCCCTCGTAAATCGGCCGAGAGCCCGATCCATGTACTCGTTTGCAGACTCAAACGGTCGCGCCCGAGAAAGGTCACTGATGCGTTCATAACACGCAGCAACCGCCTCGGGGTTCGCAGATTCTGAAGGGTCGAGGAACACCCCCTCCCCTTCCATCATCTGTGCTCGTGCAAAATAGCCTGCGCCCGCACTGATCACGTGCCCGCTCGCTTGACAGTCCTCGCTGCACAAGAAAGCCACCGCGGCGGACACGAATTCAGCCTGCAGGTGCGGAAGCGCCTCCTGCGGCATCAGGCTCGCCGTCATCCTCGTTGCCGCAATGGGCGCCACCGTGTTGACGAGGATTCCATTGCGCGCACCTTCCAGCTTGATCACGTTCATCAGACCGACCAGCGCCATCTTTGCCGCGCCGTAGTTAGACTGTCCGAAGTTGCCATACATCCCTGCGCCCGAGGAGGTCATCACAATTCGGCCATAGTTGCGCTCCCGCATGTGCGGCCAGGCAGCCTGAGTACAGTAGGCGGATCCCATCAGGTGCACGTCAATCACCGCGCGGAAATCGGCAAGATCCATCTTTGCAAAAGTCTTGTCGCGCAGAATACCGGCGTTGTTGACTAGAATATCCAGGCGGCCGAAACGTTCAACCGCGGTCCTGGCAATGCGCAGCGCAGCGTCAGGATCCGCGACGTTTTCGTAGCTTGCGACCGCCGATCCCCCGGCAGCGGTAATCTCGGCGACCACTCGATCGGCGGCTGAGCTCGAGCCGCCGCTGCCGTCGACCGCCCCGCCCATGTCGTTGACCACAACTTGCGCGCCGCGCGCGGCCAACATCAATGCATGCGAGTGGCCGAGTCCGCTGCCGGCGCCCGTCACAATTGCGACCCGACCGTCAAATTTGATTGTCACGAAGTCTCCTTCGCTACCGAACCCCTAATTCATTATGCACACGTGTGTATAGTTGTCAAACAGAGATGATGACAACGTGCAGCGCTTCCGTCAGTTCCGGCGTCGAGCGGCAGTTCCCCGCGACTTTGGCGGATGCGCTACCATTGCTTCCCACACTGTTGCGATCACCGCTATGCGAAAGTCTTCGAAAGTCTCTATAGCTAATATGAGCATTACGATCAAGGACATTGCCGAGCACCTCGGCATTTCGCACTCCACCGTATCTCGAGCCTTAAGCGATCACCCGTACACGAACGCTGAGACGAAGCGGCGGGTGCGTGTGGCGGTCGACAAGCTGGGCTATGTCCCCAATGCCGCAGCTCGCAGCCTTCGCGGGGATCAAGGCTCGATTGTCGGACTCGTCTTGCCGGACATTCAGAACGAGCTGTTTGGGATTGCGGCGCAGACGGTGTCGCATCGGTGCTTGAAAAACGGCTTTCAGATGGTGTTGGCCGTGTCCGAAGACGATCCGCTCGTGGAGTACAAACACGTCATGGCTCTGCGCGAAGCGCGCGCTGCCGGAATCATCATCACCCCAACTCCCGGTATGCTGGAGAAGACCAGGACGCTACTGCAGTCCGTTCCGGTTGTGCAGTATTCCCGTCGCCATCCGCGTCTCTCGGCACCCTCGATATCAGTAGACGGAAAGCGAGGTGTATTGCTCGCGACTCAGCATTTGCTGCAGCTCGGACATCGGCGAATCGGGTATGTCGGCATGGCGACCGACAAGAGCACCGGCGCGGAGCGCCTCGCGGGTTTCACCAAAGCTCTCAAACAGTCCGGGGTTCGGAATGATCCGGCGCTGGTGCGCCTCGGCGAGCCGCACGCGGACTTCGCGCGTGCGGCGGTAAGTGACCTGTTGCAACTGGCCGATTCCCCTACGGCGCTGCTGCTCGGATCGAATGCCATGACCGTGGGAGCCCTGCGGTCGCTGCGGCAAGCCGGACTCGAAGCGCCGCGCGATGTCTCGCTGATTTGCTTCGGCGATCCTGCGTGGTACTCGCTGTGGAATCCGGGGATCACGACGATTGGTCTGCCCACGTCAGAGATGGCGGAAGCGGTCGCCTCCGAATTGATGCGGCAACTCGCGCCCGGTGCGGCCGTCAGTGAGACCCGCGCAAGTCATCTCCAAATAGAGCCGATATTCCTGGTGCGCGAGACCACTGCCGCTGTTAAAGCCTCACGCGGCGGGAATGGGAATCGCCGCTCAGCGTCACGCTAATCGCGGTTCGGTCCCCCTTGACTCACCGCAATCTCCCGGGCGCCGGCGCGGATGTACATGAAGAGATCGCGCAGCTGCTCGTCCGAGAGTTCATCGAATTTCGGCATGAGCCTTGGCACCAACGTACCATCTTTCAGGACGGCACGAAAACTGTCCCAGCCCAGGGCGCCGGGAGACTCGCGCAGATCTGGTCCGGGCGAACCTGGAGACACCAATAATCGTCCGTGGCAGTAAGCGCAGTTGCTCCGATAGAGCACGGAGCCCGCCTCAGCCGCTGCTGCGTCGATCTTGACCGTAGGATCGTCAAGCGCATGTACCGTTAAATCACGAGGCGCGGTCGGCGGCAGAGATGCACTGCCATCCAGGGAAAAAGTCAGCAGCCGCCGCGGCTGCGCCCCGTACTTAAAGCCGAGATTGGCTAGATGGCTGATCGGCGCGATCGACGCGCCAGGACCGACGAGAAGAGAGATGAACTGCTTCCCCGCAACGGTGTAGGTCATTGGGCTCGCCATTATCCCGAGCTTCGCGTCGAACTCCCACAGATGTGCCCCCGAGGTGACATCGTAGGCGACAACTCGCCCGTCAGCAGTGCCCTGAATCACGAGACCGCCAGCGGTGGATAGCACGCCGCCGTTCCAAAACGTGGGTAGCTTTACCTTCCAGCGCATCTGCTGCGCAACCGGATCCCACGCAAGCAACGCGCCCTTACCGTCGTCAGCGTCGCGAAGCACCATCTGCATGTAAACTCCCGCAAAATGAAATGCGGGATCCCCTTTATCGTCTACAATCGGAGTCCGGTCATCGGTGATGCGCGCTCCGAGCTGCATGTAGGGGATATAGACTAATCCTGACCGCGGGTCATATGACATGCCTTGCCAATTGTGAGCCCCATAGGGGCTCGGCCACATTTCGGTCGAGCCATTTTCGTAGCGGATATTGGGCGCCTCGACCGGCCGACCGGTCTTCAAATCAATGTGGTCTGCCCAGGTCACCTTGCCGAGTTTTTCAGCCGAGATCACCCTCCCGGTGACCCGATCGATCACATAGAAGAAGCCATTGGTCGGGCTCTGCATGAGCACCTTGCGCCGCCGCCCCTGGATCGTCAGCTCCGCCGTGATCATGTTCGAGGTGTTCTTGTAATCCCAAGCCTCACTGGGATTCGCTTGATAGTGCCACCGGTATTTGCCCGTATCCGCATCCAATGCGACGATCGAGGCGATGAACAGATTATCCCCGCCGCCGGGGCTGCGAACGCGGGGATTGTACGGGCCAGCGTTGCCGACTCCAATATAGAGTTGGTTCAACTCCGGATCGTAGGTCATGTTGTCCCAGACGGTGCCCCCACCACCACCGACCTTCCACCAGTCCTTCCCCCATGTCCGGGCGGCCATCGCCATCGCGTCGTACTCCGCAGGGTCGGCCTCGAAGCCCTTCGCCGGATCGCCAGGGACGGTGTAGAAGCGCCAAACCTGTTTGCCGTCACGCTCGCGATACGCTGTCACGTAGCCGCGCCCGCTGAAATCTGCCCCGCCGTTACCGATCAGCACCTTGCCCTTCACTGCCCAGGGTGCCCCGCTGATCGTCAGCACCGAGGCGTCGGCGACGGTCTTCACACTCCAGAGAAGCGTACCAGTGCCGGCATCGAGCGCAATGAGCCGTCCATCGAGCGTGCCGACAAACACTTTGCCGTGCGAATACGCCACGCCACGATTCACGCCCCACAGCAGCTTCATGTGCGGGGGGCGGTATTTCCACGTTTGCGGATCGTACTTCCAACGCAGATGCCCTGTACGCCCATCAACCGCGTATACGTCTGAAGAACTGCCCGTAAAATACAGTGTCCCATCGATCGCAAGCGGCGTCGCTTCCAGCGACACCTCGCCGGGCAGGTCAAGCGACCAGGCCAAGCCGAGCCTGTCGATCGTCTCCTGGTTGATCTGATCGAGCGGGCTGTAGTTACCCTCGCTTTGCGTCCCGCCGTGCGTGTACCAGTTGGTCTCACGTCCCAACGCGCCCTCCCCGCTCGGCGCACTCTGAACCGCCCCGGCAGAGAGCGCAGCCGCCAACGCGACCCTGTGAGCAATCGACCGAAGCTTTGCCATGTTCGTTTCTCGGTGCGTTAAGGATGTGTCTTGGACCGGGCATCCTGCGCCGAGTCGAAATAGTCGTCGACGCGCGCGATCTGTCCGCCGCGCACGCTCACCACCATGCAATTAGGCACTGCGAACGCATTGCCGTCCGATTTCACGCCCGCACAAACGTGTTGCTGAACGAACCCGCCCTCGAAGAAAGAGCGGCGAATCTTGTCGTATTTGAACGTCCTGAACATTTGCGGAAAGGTCATGAGCATCGCGATGTTGTCGTCGCGCGATTGCTCGATGTTGTCGTAGTTGTGCCAGACCACGGCGTCCGGTGTGTAGATCGAATCAAGCGCCTTGCCATCCGCTCGTTCAATCGCATCGAAGAAACGTTCCGCGAGACGGTTCATTGATTCAAAGTCCGGCATAAGTCCCCCTTTGATGTGCAGCAGGCGCGCCGTCATGACCGCATAGGGCCGGCAGGCGGGTGATCAGTCATCGACGCGGCTCGAGGTCAGCTCGCGACGCACCAAGGCGGCGGCCTGGGCCAGAATCTCGAGGCGACCGAGAGCCATAGCCCGGGTCATGTACTTCATTCCGCAGTCCGGCGCGGGCATCAGCCGGTCAGGGGGCAGGTAGACAAGTCCGGAGCGAATGCGCTGCGCGACGACTTCGATTGGCTCGATTTCCTTGGTCGAGTGATCGAGGACCCCGAGCGCCACGCATTTGCCCGAAAGGTCTGCGAGAACGCCCAGGTCGAGATCGGGCTGCGCAGCCTCGACTGAGATCTCGTCCACCCGAGTGTCGGCCAGTTCGGCCAGAAAGTCATACTTCCGCGACTTGCGCTCGGCCCCCAGGAATGCGTAACCGAAACATACGTGCACCGCCGTTCTGATCGTGATTCCTTCCAGCGCACGATTCAACAGCGGGACCGCGTATCGACGGGCCCCTTCGGGATCGCTTCTCACCCAGGGCTCGTCGAGCTGGATCACATCGATTCCTGTCCCCTGCAGCGCCCGAGCCTCGTGATTGACGGCGGCAGCGAAATCAAAGGCCATGGCCCTCACATCGTGGTAGTACTCGTCCTTCGCCTGTTGCGCCAGGGTAAACGGTCCAGGCAACGTGACCTTCGTACGACGATTCGTGTGGCTGCGTAGAAATCGCGCGGTTTCGGCCTCGACAACACGTTGATGGCGGATCGGTCCCACCACCCTAGGCACGCGCGTCGTGCGTCCGTCGGGGAAAGAAATGATTCCCGGATCGTTCTCGTCGATACCGCTGAGGGCGGTCGCAAAGTGGCTGCTGTAGCTCTGGCGGCCGGTTTCCCCATCCGTTATCACGTCGATGCCGGCTGATTCCATATCCCGAATGGCGAGAATTGTCGCATCCCGCAGGGCTTGCGCCCTAACATCGTCCGCAACCAACCACAGCTGTTCATTGAGGACTCGAGGCACCAGTTGACTTCGCAACAAGGTCTTGTTGATCAGCCAGTCGGGTTGCGGATAGCTCCCGACGACGGACGTTTGCAGCAGCGTTCCGGGAGTCGCTCGCACATTGCTCATTTCAAATCGCTCTGATGATTCTTGGATTGCCGCAAGAGTCCTACTAATCCGCGCCCCTCGATTTTGGAATATACTGACATACGTCCGCACACGTGTCCATACAAGGATATATGAGGTCGTAATGAGCCAGATCAAGCTGTTTGCGATGGGTGTTCGGCGCGCCGGCATGTCAACGGAGGATTTCCACGACTACTGGCGCCATCCGCACGGTACTTGGGGGAGGAACATGTCGACCCTGCGTGGCTATGTGCAGAGTCACCAGATCCACACTGATGTGCTTGGCGCGGACCAAGCGCGGTACGAATGCGTCGCCGAAATGTGGCTCGACAACAGGAAGGATCTCGAAGGATTTCAAGTTGAGCCTGTTTTCTCAAAATACCTGCAGCCTGATGCAGCGAATTTCGTCGACCCTGATCAAGCCATTTTCTTCGGAACCGAAGAAGAAGTCTTGACGTCGGGCCCGTCGTCTCTCGCTCAGTTGAATCCTGGCGATGAATTTTGGTCTTTGGCTAGCCGACCATTTTCGGTGAAATTGCTGGTGTTCTTCGCGCCCGACGCCGGCCGCGGATGGGCGTCGGACAACGACCATGCGATTGTCCAGAGTTTGCGGGCGCTGCGTCACGTTCGCTGTCATTCACTTGCGGAGCACGATACGGACAATGCCCTCTTCGTGGGCGTACAGGAGATGTGGTGGCCGACCGCTCGCGATTTTCGCGCCGGTGTCGCCGCAAATCCCGAGGCGTTGAATGAGCTATTGGGACGTGCCGGCCGTTCGGTGGCGCTGCTCGCGCAGGCTGAGCGCTTTTTGTAGGCTCAATGCGCAAGCGCCTCGCGTGCGCCGGAACGAATGTAGAGATATATGCTGCGTAGCTCATCATCCGAGAGTTGGGCGAAGCGGGGCATCAGCTTGGGCACTAACGCGCCTTCTTTCACGATGGCGCGGAAGCTGCTCCAGTTCAACGCTGCGGCCGATTCTCGAAGGTCCGGGGCCGGGGCACCAGCCGACACGAGCAGGCGGCCGTGACAGGACCAGCAGTTTTCCTGATAGCGGGGCAGACCCGCACGCGCCTGTGCCGCATCGATTGTGAGTGACGGGTCATCCAGCGCGTGCACGACAAGATCCGGCGGTGACGTCGGCGGCAGCTTGGCGCTTCCATCGAGCGCGAAGGTCAAAAGACGTCGCGGTTGCGCTCCAAATTTCCAGCCTCGATTTACGAGTTCGCTTAACATGGTCGTCGCTCCCCCGTAGCCGACCAGGATCGAGACGTATTGCCGCCCGGCTACGGCGTAGCTGACAGGGCTTGCAATGATGCCGAGCCCGGCGTTGAACTGCCAGCGTTGACGACCAGTGGTTGCGTCGTAGGCGAGAAATTGCCCATCAGCGTTTCCCTGAAAGACGAGGCGGCCGGCTGTTGAGAGGACCCCTCCGTTCCACAGCGTCGGGTGCGCCACCTTCCAACGCGCCTTCTGCGCCACTGGATCCCAAGCGAGCAGCGCTCCGGTATTGTCCTCTTTATCGCGAACCAGTAGCTCGATATAAAGGCCGCCAAAATGCAGCGGCGGATCCTTGTCGGAGGACCACGGAACCTTGCCGTCCGTGTAGCGTGCGCCTAGCTGCATGTACGGGATATAGACCAATCCTGTTTGCGGACTGAATGACATACCCTGCCAGTTGTGAGTCCCGTACGCGCTGGGCCAGATCTCGACAGGGCCTTTATCGTAACGGACGTTGTCGATTTCGACCGGGCGGCCGCTCTTCAGATCGATATGATCGGCCCAGGTGACCTTGCCGGTCTTCTCCGCTGAGATTAATCGTCCGGTAAGCCGATCGATGACGTAAAAGAAGCCGTTGGTGGGACTTTGCATCAACACCTTGCGCCGCTTGCCGCCGATCAGCAGATCCGCCGTGATCATGTTGGCGGTGTTTTTGTAGTCCCAGGCCTCACCTGGATTGGCCTGATAGTGCCAAACATAGTGTCCCGTATCCGCATCGAGAGCGACGATCGAGGCGATGAATAGATTGTCTCCACCGCCGGGGCTTCGAATCCGCGGGTTCCATGGCCCGGCATTGCCGACCCCGATGTAGATCCGATTCAGCTCGGGATCGTAGGTCATGTTGTCCCACACGGTGCCGCCGCCGCCGCCGATCTTCCACCACTCCTTTCCCCAGGTCTTGGCGGCCATCTTCATCGTCTCGTACTCGGCCGGATCGACTTCGTAACTTTTGGCTGGATCGCCCGGCACGGTATAGAAGCGCCAAAGAAGCTTGCCGGACTCTTCGTCGTAGGCGGAAACGTAACCGCGCGCTGCGAAGTCGGCGCCGCCGTTGCCGATCAACACCTTTCCCTTGATCGCCCACGGTGCGCCGGTGATGGTCTGCAGGGAGTCGTCGGCGACGGTCTTGACGTCCCATAGGAGAGCTCCTGTTGTAGCGTTGAGCGCAATGAGCCGTCCGTCCTGGCTACCGACGAACACCTTGCCGTTAGAATAGGCCACGCCTCGATTGATGCCCCAAATGAGCTTCAGATGCTCCGGCCTGTATTTCCAAACCTCCGGGTCGTACTTCCAAAGCATACGCCCGGTAAGCGCGTCCACCGCATACACATCAGAGGCGCTGCCGGTGAAGTACAGCTTGCCGTCGATCGCCAACGGCGTGGCTTCGAGAGAGACCTCACCCTTAAGATCGAGCGACCACGCTAGCCCCAACCGATCGATGCTGCTCGAGTTGATCTGATTTAAAGCGCTGTAATTGCTCTCATCATGGGTTCCACCGTGCGAACACCAGTTGGCATTCGCGCAGCTCTCGAACTCCCCACCCGACGCGATGGACAGCATGCCGTGCGCAAGTAATACCGCGCTACCGCACAGCACGTGTCGCATCGCCGATACACTCGCGACGCGCCAGCTCATGTCGATTCCCCGGCCACCTCGCTTCGCGAACCGAGGCCCTACTTAAAGTGCGCCCCAAACCTGATACCGAATTCACGCGGAGCTTCTGGTGCGACCTGTTGATCGGGCGCGGATTCGGCTATGAAGGTATCGTGGTACGTATTGCCGCAGTTGCTGCACCACACCTGCACGTCCCACTTGTGCGCTGGCGAGGTCCAAGTGATTGCCGTTGAGATGAGTCCGTATGCGGGTTCGGGAAACTGTCCTGATGGGTCCCAGTTGTAGCTCGCCGTGTGGTAGTAATTGACGTTCCAGTCGAGCGAACCTCGATCGCCGACGAGCATCACATAGTCGAAGCCGATATCCCCAGAGAAGTCTGGAGAGCGGATCGTCGGCTTACCAGCCGCATCGAAGGCGCATTGCATATTCCCGGGTTCGAGTGGCCCGGGCAGGCGCGCCGGTGCCGGCGTGCAGGTCGCGGGCATTTGGACGTACGTGATGGCCCCCGGGAACGCCTGATATCGCCCGTGCAAATACTCGAAATTGACCCACAGTGTCAGAACGTCGATCGGCTTGTTCGTGAATGTAGCGTCGACACCGTAGATGTGTGAGGAAGCGGCGTTGGTTTCTTCGGCTGTGCCGCCCTCGATGACTTCCACCTGCTGATTCTTGTAGTCGTAATAGAAGCCCTCTACATTGGCGCGGAACCGATGGTCGAACCACTCGGACTTCAGGCCCGCTATGTACGCATTGATTGTCTCGGGCAGCGCCGGTGCGGCGCCTACGGCAAATAGCCCATACCCTCCGCTCTTATAGCCGCGCGAGAAGGATAAATAGCCCATCACATCCTCGAGGAATTTATGGTCCAGGATGGCGCGATATGTGGGTTGATTTTCATCTAAATACGAATTGGGATAATTGGTGTGGCCCTGGCCGGCGGGCGGGGGCCCCACGAAGAAGTCACTCCAGGAGACGTACCTTATGTGATCCTGTGTGTCGCGTACCCCGAGTGTCAGATTCGTGCCGGGGGCGATCTCGAGCGTCGCGTCGAAGAACCCTGCGTAAGAATCGGTATAGGTCTCACCGTGCCCACTGTAATAAGGATACGTAGTTATTTCATACAGGTTTCCGCCCGTGACTGCCCCGCTGGTAAAGAGATCGATTTCATCGTTCAGCTTCAGTATGTACGTGCCGGCGAGCCAATGAAATGGGTGCCCCCACAACTGGGTACCGGGCAGCGAAGCGAGGTGTATCTCCTGGCTGTATTGTTCGAGAGCTTGCGGCCATCGCGCATCGTTATAGTTTAGGGGTCCCCCGCCCTGCGAGTAGGTCGTGTAATTCGTGACCTCGCGCCTCGCGCTGATGGTCTTGAGGCTCGCCCAGTCAAAATCGTGGTTGATCACGATGGATTCGGTGTCGAGGTGGCGCTCCTGTCCGGAGCGCCCCGGCCCGTAGGGCGAGAATGGATTGTAGCTGAGCGAATTGTAGTTACCGGCCCATGTCCCATGATCGGCCGATAAGGTGCCTGGCACGACGGTCTGATTCAAGCCGTAGTCATAGTTGTCCCAGTAGTGGTCAGCGGAGATCAGCACCGAGGTGGTTCCCGAAGGCGTCCACAGCACCTTTGACCGTATTCCCCACTCCTTGCCGAGATTGACGTCCTGCGCCGTCGTAAAGTCTCTCCCCCAGCCTTGATCCTGCTCACGTGTATGAAAGGCAACATTCATCGAGAGGTTCGGCGCGAGCGCATCGAGCGAAGTCGTGCCGTAGAGGCTCGTCTCGATCGTCTGATAATTCGCATAGCCCGCCTGAACATCCAACGCAGGATCCGGCGACGGGTTTTTCGTCACTATATTGATTACGCCGCCGGTAGCATTCCGACCGAAGAGGGTTCCTTGCGGCCCTTTGAGCACCTCGACCCGGTCAATGTTATTGAATGAGAGAACATTCCCCGCGAAGCCGGTTATATAGACGTCGTCTACATACTGTGCGACGGCATTTTCGACCCCGGGTGCCGCGACGGTGCCGACGCCGCGCAGATACAAAGTCGCACCCGTATTTTCTCGTGAGGTCACGAGCCCCGGCACCTGAGTCTGAAGCAGCATGTTACCCCAGATGTTGGCCTTGAGCGCCTCCGTACCGGTAACAACGTCAACCGTAATCGGTACGTCTTGAAGCTTTTCGCTGCGCCGCTCGGCCGTGACGACAATCTCCCCCAACTCCTCGCTCGCAGCCGATGCTCCAGCTAGCTGCGCGAACGTCGCTCGATTCCCGAGCAGGCATGCAGACAAGACTAATAACGTCACAATGGAGCGTAGTGTCATCATGGCTGGTTCCCCCTCTTTTAGCCCTTGTCACAACGACGTGCGGCTTTCCTTGCTTGTGAGCACCGAAGCGGACGAGCTGGTGCATCGTTCTAAGCGACGCTTGGAACTTTACACCAACTAACGCGTTAATGGCAACGTGTGCATACAATTTCTTACAGAATTCTAGCTATCTCGAAAGCAAACAGTGCAATGTTGGAGTTGTTTATGTGAACGTGTGCTGCTTGGAGCTGCACAACAACCAGAAATAGGTCTCCATGTCTCTGTTACTGGACGTCGCGACCTGCGACCAGGTCGCGATGCTGCGCGCGCAGGAGGTCCTTCTTGATCTTCCCGGTCGCGTTGTGCGGCAGCTCGACGACGAAAATGACCTCATCGGGGAGCCACCATTTCGCCACCCTTCGCGCCAGGTGCTCCCGCAATGCTTCAGCCGATAGCTCATGGCCAGGGCGGGTCGTCACAAACATCACCGGGCGCTCCTGCCAGCGCGGATGCGGCACGCCAATCACCGCCGCCTCGGCGACGGCGGGATGAGCGGACGCCGCATTCTCGAGGTCGATCGAGCTGACCCACTCGCCGCCTGACTTGATGACGTCTTTGAACCGGTCGGTGATGCGCAGCGCATTGTTGGGTCCGATGGTTGCCAGATCTCCCGTTTCCAGCCATCCCTCCGGATCGTTGATCGCCACGTCGTCGCGCTTCAAGTACGCGCTCGAGCACCAGTGACCCTTGACTTGCAAATGGCCGACGGCCTTCCCGTCTTTGGCCAGCGGCCTGCGGTCATCGCCTAAAATGCGGATTCTCGAGCCGAAAACCGGCCGTCCCTGCGGTGCGATAGGCTCCGCTTCCCCCGACAGAACCCCCTCATCGGTCCACTGGACCGTTGCCGCATGGGTCGTTTCAGTCATACCCCACACCTGCACCGTGCGCACAGCGAACTCGCGCCATAGAGTGCGCATCAACTCTAAAGGCGGTGCGGCGCCACCGCAGATGATTCGGTTAAGTTTCCCGAGGTCCACCCCAGTTTGTCGACAGTACTCGATGATGGAGAACCAAACAGTCGGAACTGCCGCTCCGACCGTGGCACCCTCGCCAACGATCAATTGCTGCAACGAGCGCCCGTCGAGCGCCCGCCCAGGTAGTATCAGCTTGGCGCCGGCCATCGGCCCGAGATAAGGCGCACCCCAACCGTTGCAATGAAAGAAGGGAGCCAATGCGATGATGGCGTCATCGCGGCTGACGCCCCAGACGTTGGGTGCGGCGATGACGAGACACGAGAGAAAGGTACCGCGGTGACTGTAGAGGGCACCCTTCGGATCTCCGGTCGTACCCGAGGTAAAGCACAGGGTCGATCCGATCCGTTCGTCGAACGACGGCCACTCGAAGTCCTCCGCACCGGCAGCGACGAGATCCTCGAAGAAGAGCACGTTCCGCACGTTGATATCGACCACCGCCTCCCTACCCCCCATGAGGATGAGAGTATCGATGCTGGTGAGTTGCGGCAGCAGTTCTTCGACCTGTCGCAAGCACTCAGGATCGACGAACAAAAGGCGCTCGCCTGCGTGGTTGATCGTGTATCTGATGTGCTCCTCCGACAGTCGGGGATTGGCTGTGTGCAGTGACGCACCGATGCCCGGGACGGCGTACAGAAGCTCGAAGTGACGATGCGTCGTAAATGCCAGTGAGCCGACGCAATCACCGAGTCCGATACCGAGGCGCTTGAGGCTGGAGGCGAGGCGCCGCGCGCGCGCGGACGCTTGTCCATAGGTGTAGCGAAAGACGCCCTCACCAGAGCACGAGACAATTGGGACATCGGCGTAGGTCTCGCCCGCATATTCAAGAATACTGCTGAGCAGTAGAGGTTGATACTGAACCAGTCCTTGCATGAAGCTCGCCTCGGCCAGCCCTAGGGGAAGCGCCGCATGACCCATTCGGCGACGAGCGCCGGCTTGGTCCCGCCTTCTCGCTCAATGACGACGTTCCATGTGAGCTGCGCCCCGGGTTTCAGATCCTCGTACGCCGAGAGCTTGAAACGCGCGCGGATGCGATCCCCGCTCAGCACTGGACTGGGGAAGCGGACTCGATTGAGGCCATAATTGATGCTCGTGGTCGTGCTGCCGACATCTAGAGCCGAAGCGAACAGGGGTGCGAGCAGTCCTAGTGTCATAAAGCCGTGAGCGATGGTGCTCTTCCAAGGCGATTCACGCCGCGCCCGATCCGGATCGGTATGGATCCACTGGTCGTCGTCTGTCGCAGCGGCAAACTGCGCGATCCGGTGTTGAGTAACTTCGAACCAAGGACTCAGCGACAGCTCCTCGCCAACGCAGCCCTCAAGATCGGCGATGCAGGCGAACGCTCGCGGCCCCATGTGTATTCCGAGTCATCCGTGCGGTCGTATGTCGTTGTTGGGCCGCCAATCGCCCGACTGCCACGCGTCAAGAGACTTGCGGGCGATCTCCTTTTGGTGCTCATTGATCGCCTCAACATCTGGAGGGTCGACCGTGAACTCGACCTGCAAACCGTCGGGGTCGGTCACGTAGAGCGACTTGCAATAGCCGTGATCCAAAAGCATTGATTCGAGGCCGGCCGCCTTGCACCGATCCTCGATCTCTCGCTGCGTCTCCTCGTCGACGGAGAGCGCGATGTGATAACAGAGGTTCTTCTGCGGACCGGTATTCATTCTGTCCTGAATCTTCTTGTCCGCGAAATTGAAGAATGCCAGAGCGCTACCGTCGGCCAGCCCGTAGAAAGCGTGGCAGAACACCATCTCCTCTCCCTTGAACACAGTGTGCTCGATCCAGGTCGCCTGCAAAGGCATCCCTAAAATATCCTCATAGAAGTGTCGGGTGCGCTCCTGATTCGCCACGACGAAGGCGTGATGGTGCATCCGCGCAGGTAGCTTTGCGCCGCGCGTCGATCTCTGTGAAGAACTTGTTGCGCCCATGTTCCCCTCCTCGATAATAATCCTGAGGCTTCTCACCCGAAGACCAGCACAACCATCATAGCCGCCTCTGTCGGCTATGGCAACGTGTGCATAAGGCACACAGTCCTCGTCCCTTATTCCGACCCGGCGCTACTCGAGCGCGTAGATATCGTAGTCGATTCGAGTCGGTGCGCCGATGGTCGTCGCTCCGACCCCGACGAATTGGACTCGGTTGACCCACGCGTATACGGGGCTTGCGGTCATCATGCGGGCACTGATGCGCAGTGGAATCACCGCTGCGGCCGGCTTTGCCCGCTGGACCCTGTCACTGCCACCGTCGCCGAGCCATCCCGCCCCGGTGTAAGTCACGAACAAGAGAGCGCCATCGTGGGTCTCAATCGTCATTTTGACGTCGATATCCGCCACGTCGTCCGGGCGAATCACGGCCCAATCCGCGCACCCGCGCGTTCGGACGATTCCACGGATCCGCGGCCCGCTGACCTCGCCACCCGAAATGAAGGAGTTGATGCGAAAGCCTGTAGGCGTCGGACCGATCACTTCGAATGCCTGTTCGCCGAGCATGTTGATACTGCAGACCGGCGCAATTGCGCAGGGAAAGCGAGTCATAGAAGCCTTTCGCGGCGTTGCTGCCGGGACACTTATCCTCCGGTGGACGACCGGCCGCCCAGCAGCGCCTTCAATTCCAGGTAGCTCTCGAATCCGAACAAACCGCCTTCCCGGCCGTTTCCGGACCTCTTATACCCGCCGAAAGGCGCGGCCGGATCGGGCGGCGCGCCATTCAAATAGACCCGGCCAGTGCGCAGCTGCATCGCTACTGCCCGCGCATGCTCGAGTTCCGCGGCATATACCCAGCCGGCCAACCCATACATCGTGTCATTCGCGATGGAGATCGCTTCCTCTTCCGTATCGTAGGGCAAGATCGACAATACCGGCCCAAAGATCTCCTCCTGTGCAATCGTAAAACGCCGGCCGACGTTGCCGAACACGGTCGGGCGAATATAAAAACCCCGATCCAAGCCCTTCGGCCGACCCAACCCGCCGGTCGCGAGCGTCGCCCCTTCGGCGATACCGGAGGCGATCAATCGCTGGATCTTGTCGAACTGGGCGCGGTTCACCACGGGCCCCATCGTTGTTTCGGGGTCGCTAGGATCGCCGACCTTGAACGCCTCCGCCGCGGCCTTCGCCACCGCGAGGGCCCTCTCCTGTTGCGCGCGATGGACCAGCATTCGCGTCGGAGCCTGGCAGGACTGGCCACCGCCCACGAAGCAGCGCTGTACGCCGGCAGCGACCACTTTGTCGAGATCCGCATCGGGCAGAATGATATTGGCGGATTTGCCGCCAAGTTCTTGCTGCACGCGCTTGACCGATTCGGCGGCGGCTTTCGCGACCAGCACGCCCGCTCGAGTCGAGCCGGTGAATGAAACCATGTCAATGTCTGGGTGCGATGCAATCCTCTGTCCGACGGTTGGACCGTCGCCGTTCACTAGATTGAAAACCCCACGTGGAACGCCCGCGCGCTGCAGGACCTCAGCAAGAATGATTGGGCTGAATGGCGCGGCCTCCGATGGCTTGACGACTACGGTGCAGCCCGCGGCGAGCGCCGGCGCCATTTTCCCGACGACTGCCGCGACCGGTGCATTCCACGGAGTGATCAGCCCGCAAACGCCAATCGGCTCTCGCACGAGCAAGGTGTCGCCCTGCGCCCGCTCGAACTCATAGCTCTTCAAAATATCGATCATCTGTCGAAAGACGCCAACCGGTGAGGCGGCATGGAAGCTGTGCGCAAAACCGGCCGGCGCCCCCATTTCTGCGGTTATCGCCTTGGCAATCTCGGGAACTCGAGTCTGGTAGATCTCGATGATGGACTCGAACATGGCGATGCGTTCCGTCGGCTTCGTGCGCGAATAGCTCGCGAAAGCCACTTTCGCCGCCGTCACTGCGCAGTCAACATCGGCATCGTCGCCGAGACTGACCCGGCCGATGCTCTCCTCCGTAGCCGGATTGACGACATCCATCTGTCGCGGCGCCTTGGGATCGACCCAAGTGCCGTCAACGTAGAATTTGAGGTTGTTCGACGACACGTCATTCTCCCTACAGCGGCCCAAAAGCATATGCGAAGTGCTATAGTATGGCAACGTGTGCGTATCGGAAAAGCAAGCCTAAGCATGCGATAAAGCAAATACTGGGCGACCTACTGGACAGTCTCTTCGAGTTGTGTCCAAATCGTGGCACCTCCGCGTGGGGGTTCAACAGCGAGTGACGCATCAATGGATCTCGGTATTGCGGGGCGGCACGCCATCGTCTGCGCTTCCTCCCAGGGCTTGGGGTTCGCTTGCGCGCGAGCGCTGGCACGCGAAGGCGTGCACGTGGTCATCAACGGCCGTAGCAAAGAGAAGCTCGAGACAGCCCAGGCGGAGATCGTCGAGGCGACCGGCGGGCGGGCCCGATACGTCGCGGCCGATATCACGACGGAGGAAGGCCGATCTTCTCTCTTGGCCGCCCGCCCGGACGCGGACATCCTCGTAACCAACAATGCGGGCCCGCCGCCAGGCGCGCTCGCCGATTGGGATCACGACGCATGGATCTCGGCATTCGAATCGAACATGATCGCGCCCGTCCTACTCATCAGAGCCCTGCTGCCGGGTATGCGCGCGCGCAGATTCGGGCGCATCGTGAATATAACCTCCGCCATGGTGAAGGCGCCGCATCCGATCATGGGCTTGTCGACCGCCGCGCGCACCGCGTTGACCGCCGCGTGCAAGGCAATTTCGATCGAGGCGATAGCCGACAACGTTACCATCAACAATCTCCTGCCGCAGCGAATCGACACGCCGCGCCAGGAGTTCATGACCCAGAGAATGATGCGGTCGGAAGGCATCACTCGAGAAGAAGCGCGCCAGAGAATCAGCGCCTCCATGGCCGCGAAGCGCCTCGGACGTCCGGACGAGTTCGCGGACGCGTGCGCGTATCTGTGCAGCGCTCAGGCTGGCTTCATTTCGGGTCAGAATCTGCAACTCGACGGAGGCTCTTATCCGGGTCTGGTCTAGACTGAGGGACACGGCGCGGCGTGCACCGGCAGCTTGTGTTGGCGCAGGTGCTGCTGGCGCCTCTTGGGCACTCTAGACGGTCAGGTGATTATCGTTGCATCATTTCCGGGCGCTACGCGGTTCTCGATGGCTCCCAACGCCTCGATCTCAACACGCACGACGTCTCCCGCCTTCAGCCACAATGGAGGCTTACGCGCAATACCGACACCGCCGCAGGTACCGGTAAACACGAGGTCTCCGGGTTCAAGGGTCATGGCTTTGGTGAGACACTCCACTTGAGCATAACAATCGAATACGAGATTGCGCGTGTTGGACTTCTGGCGCACCTCGCCGTTGACAAGGCATCGGATCTCGAGCGAATGGGCATCGACCTCATCGGCGGTGGTAATCCACGGACCAATCGGCGCGTGCGTGTCGAACGACTTGCCGAGTACCCATTGAGTGGTGCACAGTTGCCAATCGCGCACGCTCACATCGTTGCCGGCACAATAGCCGAAAATCACCTCATTGGCCCGCTCCCGCGGGACGTTTCGGCAGCGCCGGCCGATGACGAACACCATTTCGCATTCATGATCCAGTTGCGTTGAAACCGCAGGCAACTCGATCGCGTCGAACGGCCCGTTGATGGAAGTGGTTGCCTTCGAAAACCAGGTCTGCTGCTGCGGAATCTCCAGCCCGGATTCGGCGCAGTGGTCCGCGTAATTGAGGCCGATTGCGAAGATTTTTCCAGGCCGCAGAACCGGCGCATGCAGCTTGACGTCTTTGAGCGCGAAATCCGACGCACGTGCCGAGGCCGCGCCAACACGCTCGCGAAACTCCGGCCAACGCGCGATGAGTTCCATCATACCTGCGGGCGCATCGACAGTATGGCGCGAGATATCGATGACACCGTCGCGGACGATCAGGCCTATGCGCGGGCGATCGCCTGTAGTGAATGTAGCGAGTTTCATCAAAGTGCTCCTTCATCGCTACTTGCTGCCGGTTCGAGCCGCGATGTCCTCGCTCCGGGTGAACATCTCGTGCCTAGGGCTTGCATGTTACTCGCAAGGCGTTATTATGGACACGTGTGCGCATTAATCGCAATAAGGGAAATCTGCGGCACAAGCTCTTAGCGGTCGCCCATCGGCGAGGAACGGACTCAATAAATGAAGATTTCCCTCACGTTCGATAACGGACCAAGCCTGGAGACGACCCCACACGTGCTCGACACCCTCGGTGAATACGATGTCAAGGCGACATTTTTCACGTTGGGAAAGAATCTAGCGGTGCCCGCGCAGCGGCAACTCGCGGTGCGCGAATTTCGCGAGGGTCACCATCTCGGAAATCACTCCTATCACCATGCGACACCGTTCGGGCTGTTGGAGCGTCCGCAGGAGGCTCTCGATGAGATCCTATCGACGGACGCCCTGCTCGGCGAGCTCGTTGGAGAGGAGCGGCTATTTCGGCCTTTTGGTAGAGGACAGGTCGGCCGGCATCTCCTCAACCGGGCGGCGTGGGATATGCTCGCAGCGCATAAGTTCACCTGTGTATTGTGGAGCTTCATGGTTCCGGAGCGAGACGAACCCGATTCCTGGATGGAGGCAGCAGTAAGGGCCTGCGAGCGGCACGCCTGGAGCGTCGTGGTGCTGCATGACATTCCGACCGGCGCGATGCGCCATCTCGGCGAGTTTCTGCGCATGCTGCGCGATAGCGGAACCGAATTCTCGCAGGATTTTCCGTTCCACTGCACCCCTATGCGACGGGGCGTGAACATCGGTCCGTTCGATTATTTGATGCCCCTCGCCGCGCGTGAAGAGCCAGACACGCGAAAGGAAACCACATGATCTTCATACTCCATTGCCGGGTAAAGCCGCAGCAAAGTGCCCGACTGCCCCAGTTTCGCGAGCAACACCGGGCGCATGTTCAGTCGAGCGGTATCAAGCTTCTGGGAGCGGGACCGACGCTGAGCGACGACGGTCAGCAGATCATAGGCGGTCTATACATTTTCGAAGCCGAGAATCGTGCTGCGGCTGAAGTGCTCTACGACACCGACCCGTATGTCCGAGAAGGTCTCTGGGAGAAAACTCTACTTGAGGTGTACGATAAACGCATCTGAAAGTGGCGGCCGGCGACGCCGAGATCCGTGAGCAGCACGCTTCCCCAGTACGAAGTCTACGCGCTGCGCTATGCGACACGAGGCGGCCGCCGGGCGGATCATTTCGTCGGAGGTGATCCACACGATGCCGACATGCCGATGGACTATTTTGTATGGGTCATCAAGAGCCGAGATCGCACCTTCATCGTGGATACGGGATTCACGGAGCAGACGGCGCTCAAGCGCAAGCGCACCTTCTTACGCTGTCCTGCCGAGACTCTCAGTGCAATTGGCATCGACCCCGATAGGGTTGCGGACGTCATCATTACGCACCTTCATTACGATCACGTAGGCAATTACCACAAGTTCCCGACCGCACGTTTCCACCTTCAGGAACACGAAATCGCTTACGCGACGGGTCGCTACATGAAATATCCCTACTTTGCGCATGGCTTCGAAGTCGACGACGTGGTCGCCATAGTGCGGCTCAACTACGACGGGCGAGTGGAGCTGCACGACGGTGTGGCCGAACTCGCTCCCGGAATTACTCTTTGTCACACGCCGGGGCACACCGCCGGACTGCAGGCGGTCCGGGTGCACACCCGCCGTGGTTGGCTCGTCCTCGCATCCGATGCGGCTCACTACTTCGAGAACTTGGCGAGCAACCGTCCCTTTACGGTAGCTTTTCACCTTGGCCAGGTGGTCGACTCGTTCCGGATTCTCGAGCGGCTCGCATCCTCTCCGGACCATATCATTCCAGGCCATGATCCACTGGTAATGCGCTTGTATCGCGCCCCCACACCAGAGCTCGAAGGAGTTGTGGTTCAGCTGGACTGCGAGCCGCGAGCGGACGTCGCCGCGTGAATTGCACTTAAGAGACGATCCGGCATCACCGGATGACGAATGGGTTCGCTACACGCCCAATCGTATCGATGAACACAGTTTTTGTCTGCAGATAAGCATCGATCGCCTCCGCGCCGCTCTCCCGCCCGATGCCGCTTCGCTTATAACCGCCGAATGGCGCCATGAAGCTGATTGCACGGTAGCAATTCACCCATACGGTTCCCGCCTCGAGCCGCTCCGACATGCGGATCGCGCGGCCAATATCGGAAGTCCAAACGCCCGCAGCCAGACCGTAGTCGCTATCATTCGCGATCGACACGGCCTCATCCTCGCCTTCGAAGGGAATCACCGCCAACACGGGACCGAAAACCTCCTCGCGAGCGATGCGCATCGAATTGTTCACCGACGTGAAGATGGTCGGTTCCACGAACCACCCTGCGCCGAGGCGCACATCGTCCGGAACACCGCCTCCTAACACGCAGTGCGCCCCAGCCTCACGTGCGATGGCGATATAGTCGAGGACGCGCCGGCGCTGCTGCTGCGTCGTGATGGGGCCGACTTGAGTGTCGGAATGCTGCGGATCGCCGATGCGCGCAGTCCCCGCGAGACGAATCAGCCGATCGACGACCTCGTCGTGCACTTTGCGCTCCACCAGCAGACGGGAGCCCGCAATGCAAGTCTGTCCGGTGGCGGCGAAGATGCCGGAGACCGCTCCGTTTACCGCATTTTCCAAGCTCGCGTCGGCGAAGATAATGTTGGGAGATTTGCCGCCAAGTTCCAAAGTGACGTGCTTCAGTCCTTCCGCAGCACTGCGATAGACACTCAAACCACCCGCCTCGCCCCCGGTAAACGCGATCTTGGCGACGCTCCGATGGCGCACCAGGGCGACTCCCGCCTCGTCGGGTAAGCCTGTGACGGTGTTGACAACTCCCGGCGGAAAGCCCGCGCGCTCGAACAGCTTCACGAACTCGAGCGTCGATACCGAGGTATGCTCCGACGGCTTGATGACCACTGTGTTTCCCGCCGCAAGCGCCGGCGCAAGCTTCCAGGCTAACAGCAACAGGGGCGAATTCCAGGGCGTTATACAGACGATCACCCCGAGAGGCTCGCGGCGCGTATGGACGTGCATATCGGGCTTGTCTATCGGCAACACGCCGCCTTGTATTTTGTCGGCGAGTCCCGCGAAGTATCGATACCATTCGGGGATATAGCGCAGCTGGGCGAGCATCTCCTGCTTGAGCTTGCCATTGTCGCGCACCTCCAGGGCCGCAAGCGACTCGGCTTCCTGGGCGATCAGGTCGGCCAGACGCATCAGCAGTTTGCCGCGCGCAGTCGGCGTCAGCCCGCGCCACTCCCGACTTCCAAATGCAGTCCGCGCGGCACCCACTGCAGCGTCCACGTCGGCCGCCGTGCAGCGCGGAATCCGCGCCCATGGCGCGCCCGCGTATGGGTCATACGATTCGAAGGTCTCGCCGGACGCAGAGCCCACCTGCTTCCCCGAGATAGTGTTCAGGAATAGTTTCAGATCTGCCACATCTCATAATATGCCAGCAATACTCGATATGGCAACGTGTGCGTAGTTGAAGTAGACTTTTGCGGTGATAGCCCCGATCTCCCTCGTTTTGCTACCTGGAATGCTTTGCGACGCTGCCTTTTGGGACCCGCAGGCTGAAGCGCTCGCCGATATTTGCCGGATATCGATCGCCGGGTATGGAATGCTGAACAATATTAACGCGATGGCCCGGAACGTCATCGCAAGCGCGCCTTCACGCTTCGCGGTGTGCGGCCATTCCATGGGCGGTCGTGTGGTCCAAGAGATCTATCGGATAGCGCCGGAGCGCGTGATCGGAATGGGGCTATTTGGCACTGACTACCGAAGTCCGTCGAGTGACGTCGAACGGGAGCAGGATCTCAATAATCTGCTCGGGGAGGCGCAACGTGCCGAAGAGATTGGGATGCGCAGATGGGGATCCGAATGGGCGCTGCGTATTTTGCCGAAGTCGCGTCATTCCGATCGCGAACTCGTCGATTCGATCACCGAGATGGCCGCGCGCCATTCGCCCGACGTCATTCGCGCGCAAGCACGCGCTGGCGCCAGCCGTCCGGACTACGGGGATTTGTTGGCGCAAATTCGCTGTCCAACGCTGATCTGTGCCGGGGCACTGGATACACTGCGGCCTATTGGCCCTCATCAGCATATGGCGACGACGATTCCGGACGCCCGCCTCGTTGTTATTCCGGGAGCGGGACACATGATGGCCATGGAACAACCTCGCGACACTTCCGCGGCGATGCGAGACTGGCTCGCGAAGATATCCGTTCCGTCGTAGCGGGTCACCTACTCGAACGACAATGGCGGTGCCGGGCACCACGCTACAGAAATTTTTTTTAAGAGTACTTGGAGACGGTTTATCGAAAGGTCTTGACGAACTTGGGCCCCATGCCCCGCCACCATCAATCGCGCAGCGAGCTTTTGCTGGCTGCCCGAATACGATCCGTACCGGCCAAGGCCCTGAGTTTGACGGCGAATATTTTTCCTTCTGGTGCAGAAACAAAAAGACGTCCGTAAGCAGACGGCCTTCGGTGGTGAATCTCGTCAGCGCTGCGCGACGAGTTGATCATAATTCGGCTGCTTGACTAGCGCTGCGCGAATCTCGATCAGTTGCTGTTGCATTTCGCGTAACTGCGCAGCCTGTGCCGCAATTGTCTGCTGCTGCTTCTGCACTTCGTTCAACAGCATCGGTGCGAGCTCGTCATAGCGCACCCCATCGATCCGCCCATTCTCATCCCGGATAACCAGTTCGGGATACACCTTAACAACTTCCTCTGCAATTAACCCGTATTGCAGGGGACCTTGCGAATCCGTCCTGAGTTTGAAGGTCACGGGTCGCAACTGCCCCAGTCTTTTCGTGCTCGATCCCATCGGTATGATTGCGGTCTTATATCGCTCCGATGATGCAAGCGTACCGAGTCGCCCATTACTCATAACATACACGGCGCTGCCCGTGATCTTGGAGGTATAAATCCCGGAGATAAACATCTCTTTCTGGCTACCGGCAGTCCCAATCCGCATGACGCCGTTGTCGGCGGCGACTCCCTCGTTGCCGATATCGATGTTGTTACTGCCTGTTGTCACCTTGTAGCCAGACTCACTCCCCAAAGCGATGTTGTTACTGCCGGTCGTGGAATAGAGCGCCGAATATCCGTATGCGGTGTTGTTACTGCCGGTCGTGCTCTTATAGAGCGCTTGGTATCCAAACGCCGTTAGGTTGGTCCCAGTTGTGTTGTAATAAAGTGCGCTATTCCCGGTGGCGGTGTTGTTGTATGCGGTTGTGTTCATATTGAGTGCGCCCCACCCCGTCGCGGTGTTGCTGGTCCCGGTTGAATTGGAGTAAAGCGCGCCAAGCCCATATGCGGCATTTCCGGAGCCAGTCGTGTTGTTGTAGAGCGTGTAAAATCCTGATGCCGTATTGTCAACGCCACTCGTGTTGTTATAAAGCGCACCGGTTCCAATGGCGGTGTTGACGTAACCTTCAGTATTGGAATAGAGGGCTTGATAACCGACGGCGGTATTTTGGTATCCGTCAGTATTGAAATAAAGTGCTTGAGACCCTGCGGCGGTATTTTGGGTACCCCCTGGAGAGCCCGGCACGTCCCTCACTAACGCGCCCGTCCCCATACCCGTGTTGCCGGATTGGTCGCTTGTATCGTTCGTCGATGGCAGTTGCCCGTAGGCCGCCCCCGCCAGCAACGTCAGCGCCATCGTCCACTTGGATATCGTGTTCATTTTGTTGGCCCCCGCATTGATTCTTGTTGCGCCATTCGACCGAGTGGCGCCTGGGGCCATTGCGCTCCGCAGATCAACATCAGTCAATACGTGCAAGCGTGTTCAATACAGATATGGGCGCGACGCTTACATGACGCTTACACGGACCTCAGAAACGACAAAGCCCGCTTCCGCCGGCCTTATTGTGCTTTCGGGCACATAGGTAACAGTCCATACCGGGCACATAGGTGACACTTTCCGGCATTTGGGGGACACGCAAATGCCGTGGCAGGAGTGTTCCAAGATGGATGAGCGGCTGCGGTTTGTGGCTCGGGTTGCTGGATGGGGAGAAGATGGCGGTGCTGTGCCGGGAGTTCGATATCTCTCGGAAAACAGGCTACAAAATCTTCTCGCGCTATAAAGACTGCGGGTTGGAAGGGCTGACGGATCGAGCCGCCGCCCTTACCGACATGCCAATCGCCTGCCGTTTCAGGTCGAGAAGATGATTGTGCAGCTGAAGAACGAGCACCCGAGCTGGGGCGCGCCGAAGATCCGCGAGAAGCTGCGGCGGCTGCATACACAGATCTCCCTGCCGGCCATCAGTACGGTCCACGCAGTGCTGGATCGGCACGGCCTGGTCAGCAGGGGTCGCCGGGCGCGCTACAAAGCCGAGGGGACCGCGCTGGCGCAGCCCACCGCCCCGAATGATCTATGGTGTGCGGACTACAAGGGCGAGTTCATGCTCACGGATAGGCGCTATTGCTATCCGCTGACCATCACGGATGCCATGAGCCGCTACCTGTTGTGCTGTGACGCGCTCGAGACGACCGAGGAGCATTACGCATTTACCGTATTTGAAAGGATTTTCAGGGACTTCGGCCTGCCCCGGGTCATCCGCACCGACAACGGCGTTCCGTTTGCCGGCCGCACTCCTTCTTCGGCCTGAGAAGCTGTCGGTATGGTGGTTGCGGCTGGGCATCCGCATCGAGCGCATCAAGCCCGGCTAACCCGCAGCAAAATGGCCGCCACGAGCGCATGCATCTGACGCTGAAGAAAGAGGCCACCAAACCCGCCGGTCAAAACTTCCTGCAGCAGCAAGGCAAGTTCGATCGAATTCATCCAGTACTTCAACCACGATCGCCCGCATCAGGCGATCGGCATGAAATATCCCGGCGAGCTCTATGAGCGCTCGGCGCGGCCCTATCAGGGTCTATCGCGAGCTGGAATATCCCTTCCACGATCGCACCCTCACCGTCACCAACTGCGGCCGTATCTGCATCGGGCGCCGCAAGATCAACCTCAGCATCGTATTCGCCGGCCAGAACGTCGGCATCAGGGAGGTCAGCGACAAGATCTGGCTGGTGAGCTTTATGAAGTACGACTTGGGGTTCTTCGATCAGGAGTGCGGCAGGGTCACTAGCGCCGAAAACCCCTTCGGTGCTAAAGTGTTACCTATGTGTCCGGAATAATCGTTACCGATGTGATCGGAACAGACCTATAAGTAACTGATTTAA
>CAVWLU010000016.1:0-148165 GCA_963755965.1 uncultured Gammaproteobacteria bacterium | reverse complement strand
TACATCGTATGGGTGGGCTTGTCTCCCCCGAGTGCCCCCGCCAAGTAATTCTCGATCTTCTTTTGAGTGTTGCCGCGGTCCTGGTCGGAGAACTGCACGCCGATCCCGGCGGTGCGTTTGCCCTGCGCGCCTTTGGGCGTCATCCAAATGACCCGGCCGGCAACCGGCAGCTTTTCTTCCTCGCCCATCAAGTTGAGCAACATGAAGACTTCATCGCCCAAGCGGTAATTGCTGTTGGTCGGAATGAAGAGGCCGCCGTTCTTCACGAACGGCATGTAAGCGAGGTAGAGCGCGCTCTTATCCTTGATCGTCAGCGTCAGCAAACCGGGCTTGTTACTTGGACTTCGCAATTCCTACCATCCCCACAAAATAACTCACTTTGCCAAAGCGGCTTGACCGCCGAGCAGCAGCGCTTCCAGCGCCAGTTGTTGATTCAGCCCGGTCGATGCAAGACGACGCAACTCGCGGGCGGCATCCAGCAGCTCGAATAGAGCCCTTATCTTGGGCTTAAGTAAAGCGGCAGGCAAGCGGACGGGTTCCGCACTTTGAACCGAATGGGCGTCGCCCAAGTACGCATGTACGCGCCGTGTGATCCAGTTCTCAAGCCAAGTCAGCCTCAAGATCGGATCGGACTTTATCCAGCTGTCGGCCAGCACGGTTACATCGACCGCGCCGGCGCTCAATTGCTGAAGACTTTCCTGCATTTCTTTCTCGAGCGATGCGATCGCGGCGGCCGGGAGTTCCGCAGCTAACAACGGCGCACCGCCGGCGAGGGCAAGCGCCGCATCCCAATTTGAAGCCCCCGGAGCATGAACTTTGAGCCAGGAGAGAGCATCGGCCTTGGGGGGCGGGCGCAAATTGAGCCGCAGACAGCGGCTGGCGATCGTCGCGGGCAAACGGTGGCTCGGCTTCGCGATCAGAATCAGCAGCGTCTTGTCGGTCGGCTCCTCCAGTGTCTTCAAGAATGCATTGGCGCCGTTCGCATTGAGCGTTTCCGCCCCCTCGATGACGCCAACCTTGTATCCGCTCCTGAAGCTCGAGAGCGTCAGCGACTCGATGAGCGCACGGATCTGGTCGACTTTGATTTGCTGAGCATCCTCTTCGAGGCGCACCACGTAAGAATCCGGATGGCTGCCCGCGCGCAACAGCACGCACGAAGCACACGCGCCGCACGGACGCCGGGCGTCCGACTCGCACAGCGTTAGCGCAGTGATCCAATTCGCCAACTGTTCCGCGCCAAGACCGGGCACGGAGAGGAGCAATAACGAATGCGGCAGGCGGCCGGCCGTTAGCGCGTCGCGCATGCGCTGCTCTGCGCCATGCAACCACGGAAACGATTCGGCGATCAGGAAATCCATGCCTGTGACCGCAGTGCATCGGTGATTTGCGCGGTGACCTCGTCGACCGATGGGCTGGCGTCGATTACGATCACCCGCTGCGGCTCCGCAGATGCGCGCGCGAGGTACCCGGCGCGCACCCGCTCGAAGAACTCCGCACGCTGCGCTTCGAAGCGATCTTCTGGAGCCCCGTCAAGGCCGGTGCCCGCGTTGCGTTGGCGAGCGCGCGTCAATCCTACGTTCACCGGTACATCGAGCAGCAGCGTGAGATCAGGCCGCCGTCTTCCCTGCACCAGAGTCTCCATCTGCCGGATGCCCTCCTCTCCGAGACCCCGTCCCGCGCCCTGATAGGCGTAGGTGGCATCGGTGAATCGATCGCAAAGGACCCATCGCCCGGCCGCCAAGTTCGGCTCGATCAGATTCTCGAGGTGCACGGCACGCGCCGCGAACATGAGCAGCAATTCTGCCGTATCGGGTAATTTTTCGTCGCGTGCGTGCAGCACGAGATCGCGGATGAGCTCGGCCAGCGGTGTACCGCCCGGCTCGCGCGTCACCACGTGCAGAACGGCCTGATCGGACAAGAGCTTGGAGATCCGCGCGAGCTGCGTGCTCTTGCCGACCCCCTCGATGCCCTCGATCGTCAAGAAACGCCCTCGTGCATTCGTCATTGCGCCGACTCCGCCGCCTTCTGGCGCTGGCGCGCCAGGTATTGCGCCACGGCCGCGTTGTGCTCTGTGAGAGTGTCGGAAAAAATGTGGCTGCCGTCGCCCTTGCCGGAAGCAACGAAGTATATCGCCTCGGTCTTCTCGGGACGAGCGGTGGCCCGAATGGCCGCGGTGCCGGTCAACGCAATCGGTGTCGGCGGCAAGCCGGTGCGTGTATAGGTGTTATACGGTCCGTCGCTGCGCAGATCGATGGTCTTGAGGTCCCCGTCGTAGCGCTCGCCCAGTCCGTAGATGACGGTCGGATCCGCCTGCAGCCGCATGCCGATGCGTAAGCGATGCAGATACAGGCCGGCGATCTTCGGCAGCTCTTGCGGCAACCCGCTCTCCTTCTGAACGATGGAGGCCATGATCAGCAATTCATCGGCGTTTTGCAGAGGTATTGTGGGATCGCGATCCGCCCATGCTGCCGCCAACTCGCGCACCAAGGCGGCGTGCGCTTCGCGCAGCAGTTCGACATCGGCGGTGCCGCTCGGAAATCGGTAGGTCTCCGGCAGGAACTGCCCCTCCGGATCGAGACCCGGAGCGCCGATTTTTTCCATCAAGTGCTGAGGCGACTCCGGCAACGTGACGGTGACGTCGGGATTGCGCCGCAAGGCGAGCAACATCTCCTGCACGCGCCAGCCGTCGACGATGGTGAACGAATGCAGCAGCACCTGCCCGCTGACCATTTTATCGAGCAGCGTGCGCGGCGTGCCGCCCGGCTCGATCTCGTATTCACCGGCCTTGATCCCCGACGCAACACCCTTCCACCGCGCATAGAGTACCCATGCGCGGGGCTGTTCGATGATCCCATGAGAGGCCAGATCGGCAGCCACGTGCGCAAACCGGGCCCCGGCGGGTACTTTGAACCGGTATGGCGCCGCGACCCGGAGCGGTTGGTCGAGACTTTTGAGACCGCTCCACAAGACCGCGCCCGACAGAGCCAGCAACAGCACCACGATCCCCACGAGGTTCCGGACACGGAGCAGTCTCACAAAAGATCCAAGCGTGCGCGCAGGCGGCCCGCTATCTCTGTGTGCCTGAGTTCAATTCGATCCTTACCTTGTTGGATGACCGCGACCGAGACGATGCCGGCGACGGCGTTGGTCATGAATACCTCTTCGGCTTCGGCGAGTTCTTCCCAACGCAATCGACCTTCGAGCGGGCGCAGGCCAAGATGCCGCGATTGCTCCAGTACCCAGCGGCGCATCACACCTGCGATACCGCATTGATCGAGCATCGGCGTCATCAAGAACGGCCCGCGTCCGATGAAGAGGTTCGACAGGGTGCCGCCGACCACATTGCCCTCCACATCCCGCATCAATCCCTCCCAGATCGAGGGATCCTGCCATTCACCGCGCGCCACCACCGATTCGAGCCGGTTCAGAGTCTTGAGTCCCGCCAGGGCGGGGTTCGCGCCGACCCGTGTGGCGCACATGCGCACTCGCACCGCCTCGCCCCTGGCCGCCGGCAGCGGATGCAGGGAGATCACTCGCGTGCAGCGCTCGTGACCGCTCGCACGATAGCCGCGCGGCCCGACGCCGCGTGTCACGATGAGTTTCAGCACCGCTTCGCCGCGCCGCGCCGCACGTGAAACGAGTTCACGGCGCAGACCCGCCGCCGCCGGCGCCGCAATCTTGAGCCGCCGGCAACCTTCGAACAGCCGCTCCAAGTGATAGTCCAACAATCGAACGCTGCGGCGCCGTACCCGCATGGTTTCAAAGACGCCATCGCCGTATTGCAAGCCCCGATCGCGATGATCGATGGCCGTGCCAAGGCGCCCGTTGATCCACGTGCTCAACTTCCCATCCTCAAGGCGCCATCCTCAAGGCGCGCAACATGCCCTCGGCCTTGGCACGTGTTTCGGCTAGTTCCTGGGAAGGGTTCGAATCGGCGACGATTCCGGCGCCCGCCCGAAACTTCCAGGCGTCGCCGTACGAGGTGATGGTACGGATCAAAATGTTCAGATCGCAGCTACCGTCTCGATTCAAATAACCGATTGCGCCAGTGTAAGCGCCGCGCCCGGTGCCTTCGAGTTCAGCGATGATTTCCATGCACCGGACTTTTGGGCAACCCGTGATGGTACCGCCCGGAAACAGCGCGCGTATCGCCTCGATCGGTGAAACCGCATCGCGCAAAAGGCCGCTGACGTTCGAAACGATGTGATGCACATGAGCATAGGTCTCCACCGCCATGTATTCATCCACCCGGACCGACCCCCCCACGCATATGCGGCCCAAATCATTGCGTTCGAGGTCGATCAGCATCACATGCTCGGCACGCTCCTTCTCGTTCGCGAGCAGCGATTCGATCAGCGCCGCGTCTCTGTCGGGCGACGCACCGCGCGGTCGAGTCCCCGCGATCGGTCGCGTCGAGACGAGGCCGCCGCGAACCGACAACAGGCGTTCCGGAGAGGAGCTGATGACGGCAAAATCACCGTCGCGCAGCAGCGCCGCGAAGGGGCTCGGATTCGTGGCGCGCAGAGCGGTGTAGATCGCCGTGGGATCGATGGGCGCGAACGACCGGCCGTGCCACTGCCGCGACAGATTCGCCTGATACACATCGCCCGCAGCGATGTAGTCGAGCGCGCGCGCCACCGCCTGGAGAAACTGCGCGGGATCCTCTTCCTCGACCTCGAATCGCGCCGTCCCGCCGTTAGGCGGAGCACCCGCGCGGAGCACATCGTCGGCGAAGCGCTCGAGCAATGCTTCGTAACCGGTTTCCGCGATGAGCCACGCTCGCTCACTGCGGCGGTCCCGAATCCACGCCGCCGGCGTGCGAATCGCGAGCGCAATCACAGGGTCCGCGCTCGGCGGCAGCGCCAGACTCGGTTCGATTTCAGCGGCCAATTCATAGCCCAGGTACACGAGCCACCCGCCGCTGAACGGTAGCGAGGCCGCATCGTTGGGCGCACGCAGCGACTGCCACCAGCTCTCGAGCGCCCGCAAAAACCCGTTTGCGCCGGCCGCGTGCGGACCGGATAAGCCGCGCCGGGGATCCAGGCGCAGACACTCCCCGCAACTGATGGGAAGAATATCGAAACGGCCGCCGCCGTTAGCCGGGCCAATGGGAGCGCTGCTTTCGAGCAGCCCCGGATAGATTTCGGGAAACTGCGCGACTAGCCCGAGTGGCTCAAATTCGGCGGAAAACGAGCGAACCGTTGGTGCCACCGAAGCCGAACGAATTGGACAGTGTGTGCTCGAGCGGCATCTGCCGCGCATTTTTCGGCACGTAGTCGAGATCACAGCCCTCGCCGGGCTGGTCCAAATTGATCGTCGGGGGTGCGACTTGATCGCGCAGAGCCAGAACGGAAAATATGGCCTCCACCGCGCCGGCGGCACCGAGTAGATGACCGGTCATCGATTTGGTGGAGCTCACCGCGAGTTTCGGGGCGGCCGCGCCAAACGCGCGGTGTATCGCCGTGGTCTCGGCGCGATCCCCCAACTCGGTCGAGGTGGCGTGCGCGTTGACGTATTGGACTTGATCGGGATTGATCTTGGCATCGAGGAGCGCGCGGGCCATAGATTTGCGCGCGCCTTCGCCATCCTCCGGCGGCGCGGTCACATGGAAGGCATCGCCGCTCATTCCGAAGCCGATAATTTCCCCGTAAATGTTGGCGCCGCGTGCCTTCGCGTGCTCGTATTCCTCGAGCATCATGGCGCCGGCCCCGTCGCCCATCACGAAGCCGTCGCGATCCTTATCCCAGGGCCGGCTGGCCCCCTGCGGATCGTCATTGCGTTGTGACAGCGCCTTAGCCTGGGCGAATCCGCTCATGCCGGTGACGCAGGTCGCCATCTCCGAACCGCCGGCAATCATGGCGTCCGCGTCGCCGTTTTGAATCAACCGCATGGCCAAGCCCAACGCATGGGTCGAGGTAGTGCAGGCAGTCGCGACCGCCAGATTCGGGCCCGTGATATTGAAGGCAATCGATATGTGGCCGCTCACGAGATTGATGATGCTGGCCGGAATGAAAAACGGCGACACCTTCTTCGGCGAGTGCGTCTCCAAATACTTGTCGTAGGTTTCCTCGATCGATTCGAGTCCGCCCATTCCCGACCCCATGAGTACGCCGATGCGGTCCGAGTTCGCTTCGCTGACCACCAATCCGGAGTCGCGCATGGCCTGCATGCCCGCCACGACTCCGTACTGCATGAAGGCATCCATGCGCCGCGCATCCTTGGTACTGATATACGGCGCGAGATCGAGCTCGCGAATCTCACCGCCGAAATGCGTCGGGAAGGTGCTCGTGTCGAAGCGGGTGACCGGCGCGATGCCGCTGCGGCCCGCGACGATCGACGCCCATGCGGACTTCACGTCATTCCCGACGGGGGACACGATCCCAAGACCCGTAACAACGACGCGTCGTTTACTCAACGGCGACTCCTCATGGGGATGCTCGAAGCGGCAGATAAGCGGTGTGCCATCCGCACCTCGAGGCCTTGCCGCTGCGAGAGCCCCAACGGATTCTAGGCCTTGCCCTTGTGCGAATTGATGTAGTCGATCGCCTGCTGAACCGTCGTGATTTTCTCGGCATCCTCGTCCGGAATCTCAGTCTCGAATTCCTCTTCGAGCGCCATGACCAGCTCAACTGTGTCCAGGGAGTCTGCGCCGAGGTCGTCGACGAACGAGGCATCATTGGTAACTTCTTCTTCTTTGACGCCCAATTGTTCGGCCACGATCTTCTTAACCTGTTGCTCAACAGTACTCATCGTTATGGTGTCCTTTCGGGAAAGCCCATTCGGGTAAACTTGTATACACGCGCCGCATATCTTGAGGGCCCCTAGCCAGCCTCTGGTATCGGCAGGGCGCGTATTTTATGTGAACGCGACCGCGACGGCTACCTGGAACGCACAATTGCCTTAAGCCGCCTTGACAAAATCCCTAATCTAAGGGTTCGGATGACCCTCAAGCCATGTACATGCCACCGTTCACATGCAGGGTTTCGCCCGTGATGTACTCGGCCTCGGACGACGCCAAGAATGCCACGGCGGCCGCAATGTCGGCCGGTTGACCCAGTCTGCCGAGGGGAATTTGTGCGCTCAAGGTCGCGCGTTGCCCATCGTTCAGAGCCCGGGTCATATCCGTGTCGACGAACCCCGGAGCGATGACGTTCGCCGTGATGTTGCGCGAACCGACTTCTCGAGCGAGCGACTTGGTAAAACCGATGATGCCCGCCTTGGCGGCCGCATAGTTGGCCTGGCCCGGATTTCCGGTGAGACCCACGATCGATGCAATGCTGATGATGCGGCCTTTGCGAGCCTTCATCATCCCGCGCAATACCGCTTTCGAAAGCCGGAACACGGAGGCAAGATTAGTCTGGACTACCGCGTCCCAGTCCTCCTGCTTCATACGCAGCAATAAGGTGTCGCGGGTGATGCCGGCGTTGTTGCACAGAATGCCGATCGGCCCCTCCTTCGACTCGATGTCTGCGATCAGGGCATCGATCGACTCCTGACTGACCACATCGAGGACGGCGCCGCGGCCGCCGTGCGCCGCCAAATTTTCGCTGATGCGCAGTGCTCCGGCGGCCGTCGTGGCAGTGCCGATGACCCGGGCTCCGTCAGAGCTCAAGCGGCTCGCAATGGCCGCGCCGATCCCGCGCGAGGCTCCGGTCACCAAGGCAATTTCTCCGCTTAGCATAGGGCCCCGCGCAATATGGCTAACGCTTCGTCGAAGGCTTGTGGATCCTCGAGCGCCAGCATTTTGAGATCTCGATTCTTGTCGACCCGCCGATTCAGGGAGGTCAATACCTTGCCGGGACCGCATTCGATGATATGCGTCGCGCCCGCGCCAATCATGGTGCGTACGGTCGCCGCCCAGTAGACGGGAGTATGCAGCTGTTTGACCAGGCCGGCGCGGATGTCGCCGGGTTCGCTGTGTGTTTTTACGTCGACGCCATACACTTGGATGTCTGCAACCGGCCTCACCGCCACGTCCGCCAACCGTAGGCGCAGCTGCTCGGCCGCCGGCAGCATGAGCGATGAGTGCGCGGGGACGCTGATCGGTAAGAGCATTGCGCGCCGTGCGCCCTTGGCCGTCGCAGCTTCGATGGCGCGCGCGACCGCGCGCGCCGCACCGGCAATCACGACCTGTCCCGGCGAATTGAAATTGACGGCCTCGACGACCTCATCCTGCGCCGCCTCCTCGCAGGCCGATTGGACGTCGATGTCCTCCAGCCCGAGGATGGCCGCCATGGCTCCTTGGCCCTGGGGGACCGCGGCCTGCATGGCCTCGGCGCGAAATCTGACCAGATCGACCGCGGCCTTGAATTCGAGACAGCCGGCCGCCACCAGTGCGCTGAACTCACCCAGACTGTGGCCCGCCATGAGGCTGGGCTTGGCGCCGTCGCGCTCCGTCCACAGCCGATACGTTGCGACACCGGCAGTCAACATCGCCGGTTGAGTGGATTCGGTCGAGTTGAGGGCTTCGACGGGACCCTCCTGACAGCGCTTCCACAGGTCGTAACCCAGCACCTCGGAGGCTTGTGCAAAGGTCTCCTCGATGATCGGGGAGGATTTCGCCAAGGCGCTCATCATGCCGATCGATTGGGATCCTTGACCTGGGAAAACGAATGCGAGTGACATGACCTTGAGCCTCTAGGCGCGAGAACGGTGGCGAATTATAGCGACACGCCATGAGAGTGCAGCACCGACCGCAAATCCGGCAGCGGCGCCGTACAAGTGGGCGTCCACGACGATCATAGGCGCCTCATGGCCTGCCAACTGCTCGTACAACAGTTTGACGCACAGGCCAATGAGCAAGATCCATCGATCCCAGCTGCGCTCGGCCAGATGTTTGGCGCAGCCTGCCGCCATGATCGAGTGCAGAACGCCCGACGCGCCGACGTACCAAACGACACGTGGGCTGAGCCACCACAATCCGCAACTGATCGCCAAGGCCCCGGACAAAACGATGACACACCACTCGACCGGATCGTAATCCTGCGCGAACAGCGACCACATCAGCACCAAGCCCAATTCGTTCAAGATCAGGTGATGGAGGTCGAGATGGACCGTATGGGCCGTGAGTAATCGCCACCACCCGCCCGCCGCGATGGCACCGCGATCGTAGCGCAGCATCCCGCCGACGCTGTCGCCAAGACCCAACACGAGATCGAGCAGCAGCAAAATCAAAAGCAACCAAATCCAGCGACCGCGATCCCATTGCAAAGCCACGGCGACCTGTGCAAGCCGATTTGCACCGTCACGAGGCATCGCGGTCCCCTATTTTGGTATCATCCATGGAATATCCGAGGTGAATATGCACAAGCGCGAGAGCGGTTTTACTCTTATCGAGATCATGGTCGTGGTCGTTATTCTGGCAGTGCTGGGCGCGCTCGTGGTGCCGAAAATCCTCGAGAACGTCGACAAGGCCCGCGTGACCCGCGCGGCTAGCGATATTCGCGCCATCCAGACGGCTCTCGATCTCTATCGCCTGGATAACTTCAAATACCCGTCCACCGAACAAGGTTTGCAGGCGCTGGTGACCCAGCCGACCGACCCGACCATCACCAATTATCGCTCCGGCGGCTACCTATCGTCATTGCCTAAGGACCCTTGGAACAACCCCTACCAATATGTCAGTCCGGGCGCCGGTGGGCGCGACTATGACATCACCAGCTACGGACGCGACGGCAAACCCGGCGGTGAAGGCTACGACGCGGACATCAGCACCACCACGCTCGAACAAAGGTAAGTTACCCGCTCGCGGGTGCCGCGCCATGCGCAGCAGGGGATTCACACTGGTCGAGATCTTGGTGGTCGTGGTGATCATGGCCGTGGTCATCTCATTGACGGTGCTGTCGATCGGGGTGACCGGGCGCGATTCTCAACTGGACGAGGAGAGCAGGCGCATCGAGGGTTTGGTCGACCTGCTCCATGAACGTGCCCTACTCGAAGGCCGCGATTTCGGTCTGCGTATAGAACCCACCGCGTACGAGTTTGTGGTCTATGAACCAACGCGCGATCGCTGGTTGTCGCTCAATCAGGAGAGCGAATATCGCCGCCGCGACTTGCCCAAGGGAGTCACGTTTCAGCTGGAAATGGACTCGCAGGTCGTCGTCCTCAAGCCCCTGGAGCAATCTCTGTCCGGCAGCGACCCGCCGCCCGGCCCTCAAGTGGCGATCGCGGCGAGCGGCGAGGGAACGCCCTTTCGCTTGACGCTGCTGCGCGACGGGACAAACGCCCACGCCTCGGTCGATGGCAATGCCTTCGGCAAGACTTCGCACGAAAGCTCGGATCACCCGGAAAAGCGCACTTGAGGCACGTGTCGAGCCGCGGCTTCACGCTGGTGGAAGTGATGGTCGCCCTCATGATCGTCGCGATCGGTTTGGCGGCGCTGATGACCGCTGTCAGCGGCGCTGCGCGCACCAGCGGCTACCTGCGCGACAAAACGCTCGCGCAATGGATCGCACTCAATCGTCTCTCCGAAGTCCGTTTGACGGTGAACAAGCTCGGCGA
Source organism: uncultured Gammaproteobacteria bacterium (assembly GCA_963755965.1). Taxonomy (GTDB): domain Bacteria; phylum Pseudomonadota; class Gammaproteobacteria; order Steroidobacterales; family Steroidobacteraceae; genus Bog-1198. The sequence goes on along the minus strand of CAVWLU010000016.1, from coordinate 137,665 downwards.
GAACAGCGACAAGGGCGAAGTAAATTCTGCCAATCGAACCTGGCACTACGATACCCGCTACTTCGATACCAGCATCCCCGGCATGAAGCGCGTGGTCGTGCGGGTTTGGGCGGGAGACGCCAAGACCAAGGGCAATCCGGTCGCAGAATCGACCAGTTTTCTCGGCGCCTCCGTGGGTACACCCGGAGGCTCCAATACCGCCGATTGGACCACCGGCACCACCCCGTCCGCTGCAAACTGCACGCCAACGGCAAACGGCACGGCTCCGATCACCCCGACGACCGGCCAAAATCCCGCCGGCGCACCGTGCACACCCACCGGGACCAACGGGACCATCGGCGCATCCCCCAGCGGTTCGGCAACCACCGTGACTCCGGCCCCCGTCACGCCGACCCCACGGCAATGAGCCTCGAGAACCGCTCCCGCACCCGTCCGCGATTCGGCGGATTCACCCTGGTCGAAATGCTGGTGGCATTGCTGATCCTAGGGATCATGTCGGCATTGGGTTACGGCACCTATCGGACCGCACGCATCTCGGCGGAGCGCACCGAGGAGTCGCTCACCCGTTCGCGCGAGATCGAGTTCGGCATGCGCGTGCTCGCCATGGACTTCGCACAAATGGTGCCGCGGCCGGTGCGCGATCCGCTCGGTCAAACCCGGATCCCGGCGCTGCACGGGTTCTCCGGCAACGGTACCAGCGCGGGGCCAGCCGGCGCGACGTTTGGGAGCAGCAACTCCTCACCCTCGGACTCCTCGAATACCTCGACCATGCACTTTAATTCGGACCCCGGATTCAGCTCCAGTTTCAGCGGTTCGAACTCCACCACTACGATCGCACTGGCCGAATTCACGCGTGCCGGCTGGTCGAACACCGCGGGGCAGCAGCGCGGCACGCTGCAGCGAGTCTCCTATGCGCTGGTCGGCGATGTGCTGAAGCGCAGCTACACCACGGCGCTCGACACGGTGCAGGGGACTAAACCGCAAATCCAGGACCTCTTCGGCAGCGTGAAAACCATCCAGCTGCGATATTTGGACAACAATCAGGTTTGGCAGAGCCAGTGGCCGCCGCCCTCCCTATCGTCGCCGGAGAGCCTGTGGACGCGGCCCGTCGCCGTGGAGATCACCATCGAGTTCAAGGATTGGGGCCGCGTCAGGCGGTTGATCGAGGTGGCCGGGTGAACGAGAAGCGCCCAAGCCGGCACCGGCAACGCGGAGTGGCCCTGATCATTGCGCTCATTTTAGTGGCGCTCGCAGCCATTCTCGCGACCAAGCTGAGTTTCGACGGCTGGCTCGAAAGGCGGCGTACCATCGGCGTCATCGCGGCAGAGCAAGCCTTTCACTTCGGCATGGGCGCCGAAGCGCTGGCCGCCGACGTGCTCAGTCAAAGTCAGCAAGCCGGCAAGCAGCAAGACACCCTCGCTCAACCTTGGGCGCAACCGACTCAGCCATTGCCCATCACCCCGGAGAGCGACCCCGAAGGAGAGCCGATCGGCGTATTGCAAGGGGCTCTGGAAGACATGCAGGGCCGATTCAATTTGAACAATCTGGCCCATGTGATCTTGGTGAACGGCGCGCAGCAACAGGATCCGCAGCCACTGGCGCAGTTTCAGCGGCTCCTGGTATCGGTCGGATTGGAAGCCAAATGGGCCGGCATCGCGCGCGACTGGATCGACGCGGATGACCAGCCCGGAAATCCCGACGGCGCCGAGGACGCCGTCTACACGGCACAAACGCCGCCCTACCGAACAGGGAATTGGCCGATGACCAGTCCGAGCGAATTGATGAATATGCCCGGCTTCGGCGCCGACCGCTATCGTAAGATCGCCCCCTACGTGACCGCGTTGCCCACTGCCACGGCGCAGATCAATATCTGCACCGCGCCAGGACCGGTGCTCGAAAGTCTCGCCGACAATTTGAGCGGCGAGTATTCACCTGAGGTGCTGACCAATGGCCGCAAAACTGGCTGCTTTCCCGATATACCGACGCTCAACAACGTCCTCGGCGCGTCGGCGCCGGCACTCGCTAAGGTATTCACCGACCACAGTCAGTATTTCCGGCTCACGACGCGCGTCACGCTTGGCACTACCGAGTTCACCTTGTACAGTCTTTTGTTGCGTGGGAACGGTGGCAAAGTAACGCCGCTCCTGCGCAGCTTCGGAACGCTTTAACGCCTATGCCTCACACACTACTGTTGCGCCTCCCCGCCTCCGGCCAAGATGAGACCGAGTGGCTGGGCATCGATGAGACCGGCGCGCTGACCACGGCGAAACAACGAGGCCCTTTAAGTTTGGCCGCCGCCGTTGCGCGGTCGGCCAGGGTCGTCGCGCTGGCGCCGGCCACGCAAATTTTATTGGCGGAGCCGGAACTGCCCCCCGGCAGCGGAGTCAAGCTCGCGCGTGCCGTTCCTTTCGCTCTCGAAGAGCAGCTCACCGAAGACATTGATCAATTGTGTTTTGCGCTCGGGCGGCGCCATCCGGGCGGGCGGACCCCGGTCGCGGTGGTATCGCGCAGCGTGCTGCAAGGTTGGATTTCCGAGCTCAACAGCGCCGGCATCGACCCGGTCGCCATGTACGCGGACATGTCCTTGGTCCCCGAGAATCCAGGCCAAACCGTACTCTGGCTGGAGAAGGCGCGCCTCGCGGTGCGCCGCCCTGGGCAGTTGCCGTTTGCGGTCGAACTCACACCGGTCTCCGAAGCACTGGTGGTGGCAGGGGTCATCGCGGATCCGCTCGAGGAAGCGTCGACCCCGCGGACGCTGGAAAATGCCGTCTTGTACGTGACTCGCGAAGACTGGGCGAAAGTGCAGCGCGAATTCGAAGGGCTCTCGGATCAATTCGAGTCGCTCAAAGTCCAGCTTCTGGGCGACGGCCCGTTGCCCTGGTTGGCGCGGACTCTTGCCGCCACCGATGCCGTAAATCTGCTGCAAGGCGAGTTCACTCGATCGACCGACTACAGCGCGCGCTGGCACCAATGGCGCGCGCCGGCGCTGCTGGCGGTCGGGCTTCTCGTGGCCCATGTCGCGGCCGAGGCGCTGCAGATTCACCAGGCCAATCACGAAACGGCCGCCCTCGACAAGGAAATCGCGCTGCTGTTTTCACAATCCATGCCCGCCGAGAAAATGCAGGATCCGCGGCGCCAGATGCAGTCGCGCCTGGACCGCATTCGCCGCTCCGGCCCTGGCCCGGAATACTTCTTGCGCACGTTGCAGGCCCTGAGCGGCGCGGTCTCCTCGACGCCAAAAACCAATATCGATGCGCTCAGCTATCGCGAACAATCACTCGACATGAAGGTCACGGCACCGAGTCTTGCCGCGCTTTCGCAGCTGTCCCAAATGGTGGGGAAGCAGGGTCTGACCGCGGAAATACAATCCTCGACGCCGGTCGGTTCGGGTGTCGAAGCCCACATGCAAGTGCGCCCGGAAGGCGCGAAGACGCACCGATGAACGAACTTATCGCCAAGCTCAAATCCTGGTACGCAGGCCTTCAGGAGCGCGAGCAGCGAGTGGTCGGGATCGGCGCCGTTGCGCTCGCTGTGCTCGTGTTGGTGGGAGGAATTTTACTGCCGCTGCAGTCGGCCGTATCGACCGCGGTGAAGCGCGCGGTCACGAAGCGCGACGATTTAGCGTGGATGCGAACGAACGCACCGGAAATTCAAGCGGGAGGCGCCACGATGTTCGGCGACACCGGAGAAGCACCGGTCGTGGTGGTGGACCGGGTCGGCCGGGAGACCGGTCTCGGCCCGGCGCTGCGAGGAACCCAGCCGAGCGGCAACGGCGTGCGTGTGCAGTTAGAAGCGGCTCCTTTCGATACTTTGGTGACCTGGCTTGCCACTCTCGATGAGCGATACGGTCTTGCGATCGAGTCGATCACGGTCGATCGAGCCGCCCGACCGGGAGTGGTCAATGCCAACATCACCTTCGCCCCGCCGCGGCGTTAAGCAGGCTGCGCCTTCCGCGCCGGCCGCCACGACTTTCTCTTTTTGGCCCTACCTCGCGCTGATTGTCGTATTGGCGGTGCTGACCGTAGGCGTGAGCGCCCTGCCCTCGTCCCTGATCACGCATTTCTTACCCGCCGCGGTTCATGCGGAGGATTTTTCCGGCAGCCTCTGGCACGGCTCGGCCGGCAGGATTTCGCTGAACGCACGTGATGCCGGAGCGCTCGAATGGCGCTTGCATCCCGCGGCATTGCTGCATCTGACCGTCGCCGCGGACGTGCATTGGGTCACGGGCGGATTCGTGCTGGATGGCGCGACCCATTTCGATCGCAACGGCCTCGTGGCGTCCAACATCCAAGGCGGCGGTCCGATTCAGGATCTGCACAATTTTGGTTTGGGCAGCGGATGGCGCGGCACGGCCAAGGTTCAAATCAAGGAGCTGAGGTTGACGTTGTCGGGCGCCGTTGCGACCGTTCAATCAGTGGTGGGCGACATCACCGTTGAAGACCTCGCGGCACTCGAACTCGCGCAGGGCGCGGATCTCGGCGGCTACGCTCTGCATTTTGCCGACGCCGCAATCGGTCCGGATTCGGAGGCGACCGCGGAACTCAATGACACCGGCGGACCGCTCGGGGTCGAGGCCGTCATTCGCTTCTCCGGCAAGGAAAGACGCGGGACGCTCACGGGTACGATCCAAGAACGCGCCGATACGCCGGCGGCGCTGCGCAGTCAACTCGAGAATCTGGCGCAGTTGCACGCCCGCGATGCGCACGGCCGCATACCGGTCGACCTCGAATTCACGCTTTAACAACTGTGAAGCAGATCACGCAATTGCCACGTGGTGCGTTTAACGTATGCATCCTTGTTAAAAAGGGTCATTGCTCATGCTTCTGCTCGCCGCGATCGCTCGACTCATGCCCGCTCGTCCTCAGCCTGAGAATGGGCTTGCGCAGCCGACTGCCGCGCTCGGGCATCTGGGCTTGACGATCATCGCGCTCGTCTACGTGCTGATCACGGTGTGGCAAGGTTGACGAGCGTTTCCGGGAGATTCGCGCCGCCACGCCGAGCCAAAGTTCTGACTCTGTGACGCAGAGTACTTGACGATACAGCGAAGACCCCTTAGATTTGCGCCGTGCAACGCTTAAACCCGGTGGCGCAAATGCAATCCAACGTTCCGATATCGATCGAAACTCGCGCGCTTGGAACGCTCGACTATATCCGCACGACCATCGAAATGTCCGGCTCCATGGTCGTGCCGGGGATGGCGGGTGTCGTCATGGGCTGCATCGGCATCCTGGCGGCAATCGCCGCATCGACCGCGCGAGGTGCCGCTCATTGGCTTGCAATCTGGGTGATGGCCGGAGGCACGGCATTCCTCGTGGGCGGCGCGCTCATGGTGCGGGAGGCGGCGCAATCCGGACACGCGCGCTATCTTGGCCCGGTACGGAAGTTTTTGCTGTGTCTGTGTCCAGCCTTGTTCGCGGGCGCGGTCCTGACCTTCGTCCTGTGGCATGCGGGAATGGAGATTCTGCTTCCGGGTACTTGGCTCCTCCTGTATGGATGCGCCGTACTTTCCGCGAGCACGGTGACGATACAAAGTACGATGCGGCTCATCTGCATCATGGGAGCGCTGTTCGTCGTGCTGGGATCCGTGGCCTTCGCGCTTCCTCCGGAGGGACACACCTCGATTCTCGGCTTAGGATTCGGCGCACTGCACATCATTTTCGGCTTGGCTGTAGGACGTTTGAGTCATGCCGAATAAATCGACGGTGGCCAGGCGCCATGAATCAACAGCGGCGATCTCACCGGTGAAGGCGCTGTCGCGGCCGGTGCCGGTGCCTAATACGCCGGGAATGAGCGATAGCTCAGGCTTTGATCGCCTGATCTACGAGAGGGTGCGCCTCGGCATCATGAGCGCGCTCGCCATGAACGATCAGCTCACCTTCAACGAACTGAAGTCGTTGTTCAACGCCAGCGATGGCAACTTGGGTGCGCATGCGCGCAAGCTCGAAGAAGCGGGCTACGTCGCGTGCACCAAATCGTTCGAGGCGCGGCGGCCGAAATCGATCTATCGCATCACGGTGCCGGGGCGAAAAGCGCTGCTTCGCTATCTCGAGCATATCGAGGCCGTCATCAAGGCGACACGGCGCATTTAAATCGATGCATGTCGCAATCATCATGGACGGAAACGGGCGCTGGGCCACTGCGCGCGGCCTGCCGCGCACCGCGGGCCACATCGAGGGCGCAAAAGCCGTACGCACCGCGGTCGAGGTGGCGGCGCGCGCCGGCGTCGACATCCTCACCATCTACGCCTTTTCATCCGCGAATTGGGCTCGCCCGGCGACGGAGGTCACCGCTCTGATGCGCCTGTTCGGCCAGTATCTGTTCACCGAAACCCGCCGCTGCGTCGAGCAGTCGATTCGAATCAATGTGATCGGCCGCCGTGATCGCCTCAGCGAGAGTCTGTTGCGCTCGATCGAGCAGAGCGAGCGATTGAGCGCCGCGGGTTCTGGCATGCACCTGCGCATCGCAGTCGACTACTCGTCGCGTGACACAATGGTCGAAGCCGCGCGGCGGGCCTGTCTCGTCCCCGACCTCAATGCCGATGCATTCCATCGCCTGCTGCACGAAGTCAATCATTCCACGGCTGCGGTGAGCGACGTCGACCTTTTGATTCGTACCGGTAGCGAGCAACGGCTGAGCGACTTCATGCTCTGGGAATGCGCTTATGCTGAATTTTATTTCACCGACTGCCTGTGGCCGGATTTCGATGAACAACGATTCCGCTACGCGCTCGAGGACTATGCCGGGCGTCAGAGGCGCTTTGGCGCAATCATGGGTGACACACGCTAACGATGCGGTCGCTTCCGCCGCTGATTCTACTGATCGCCGCACTCGGTAGCCACGCGAACGCCCCGCCGGCCCCGGACGAGACCGGCGTCCTGCGAGCCACGCTTGCGAATGGCATGCGGGTCGTGATCGTGCGCAATTCCCTGGCGCCCGTGGTCACGGTGGAATTGAATGTCCTGGCGGGCGGCGATGAAACTCCGGCGGGATTTCCCGGCATGGCTCACGCACAGGAGCATATGGCATTTCGCGGCTGTACGGGCATGAGTGCCGATCAGACAGCCGCCATCTATGCGGAGCTCGGCGGCCAGAACAACGCCGACACGCAGCAGACCACCACTCAGTATTTCGCTACCGTCCCGGCGACGGACCTCGATGTGGCACTCGAGGCGCAGGCGGCGTGCGTGCGCGGAATCGATGACTCGCAACACGAATGGTCGGAGGAGCGCGGCGCAATCGAGCAGGAAGTGGCGCGCGATTTGTCCAATCCGACATACAAGTTCATCGATCGCTTGAATCGGGATCTGTTCGCCAACACCCCGTATGCGCACGATCCTTTGGGAACGAAGCGTTCTTTCGATGCCACCACCGGCGAAACGCTCAAGGACTTCGATAAAAAATGGTACTCCCCGAGCAATTCGATCCTGGTGATCGTCGGCGATGTCGATCCAGCCGCAACGATGGCAAAAGTGGAACGGATGTTCGGCGCAATTCCCGATCATCCGGTCCCCCCACGCCCGGCGGTAAACCTTCAGCCGGTGCGATCGGAGAGCTTTACGCTGGTCAGCAATCTCCCATACGTTCTCGGCTTCATTGCATACCGCTTTCCCGGAACGAGTTCTCCCGATTATGCCGCGATGCAGGTCCTGGCCGACGTCTTGAGCAGCCAGCGTGCCGATCTTTACGGAATGGTGCCCGCCGGAAGGGCGCTGGCCGCGGAGTTTGGATTGGCCGAGGTCTACCCCATGGCGAGCGTCGGCTATGCACTGGTGGCGCTGCCGGCCGGCGGCAACGCTTCCGGCGCCATTCAAGAGATGCGCGGGATCATTTCGCGCTATGCGAAGAACGGCCTCCCCGCCGAGCTCGTCGAAGCTGCCAAACGCGGCGAAGTGGCCGAAGCGGAATTTCAGCGCAACTCGATTCCGGGACTTGCCAATGCCTGGTCGACGGCGCTGGCGGCCGAAGGTCGCGCTTCCCCGGATGAGGATATCGAGGCCATCAAGCGAGTGACGCTGGCCGACGTAAATCGGGTAGCCAAGCAATACTTGGATGATCACAATTCAATAACGGCGACGCTCAAACCGATGCCGACCGGCAGCCCCGTCGCCGAGAAAGGATTCGGCGGCGCGGAACAGTTGACATCCGCTCCCGCCAAGCCGGTACAGCTTCCCTCCTGGGCAGCGGCCGCCCTGGCGAAGCTGAAGGTGCCCGCCGACTACATCAAAGTGTCGGATACGACTCTGCCGAACGGCATTCGACTCATCGTCAAGAGCGACCCGACGACGCCCACGGTATCGGTATTCGGCTCGGTGAAACACAACTTCAACCTGCAGACCGCGGCGGGACGGGACGGCGTCTCCGATATCTTAAATAGCCTCTTTTCCTACGGGACGCAGACCATGGATCGGCTGGCGTTTCACAAAGCGCTCGACGACATTGCGGCGAATGAGACCGCCGGATATACCTTCTCTGTCGCCGTCCTGAAGGACAATTTCTCGCGCGGGGTGGAGTTGCTGGCCGATAACGAGCTGCATCCGGCGTTGCCGGAGCGAGCATTCGCAGTGGTCAAGCAACAAACCTCTCAGTTCGTGGCAGGCAACTTGGAGAGTCCCGAATACCGGACTTTGCGTGCACTCAATGTCGCGCTGCTGCCTGCCGGCGATCCCGTCTTGCGGCAAGTCACACCCGCCACGGTGTCGAACGTGACCTTGGATTACGTGAGGCAATATCATAGCGCCACGATCCGTCCGGATTTGACCACGATCGTCGTCATCGGCGACGTCTCCCCCGAGCAAGCAAGGTCTGTGATAGAAAAATGGTTTGGCAATTGGAAAGCAGTTGGCCCGAAGCCCGACACCGCCATGCCGTCCGTCCCGCTCAATCGGGCGACCGCCGCGGATGTAGCCGACGAACAAGCGGTGCAAGACACCGTCATCCTCGCAGAGCAATTGAATCTGAACCGCTTCGATCCCGATTACTATCCCTTGGAGCTAGGCAATCACGTCCTCGGCGGCGGCTTTTATGCCACTCGTCTCTATCATGATGTACGGCAGGTGGCCGGCTACGTGTACAGCGTGGAGGTTCGTCTCGAAGCCGCGGAAAAGCGAGCCTCCTACCTCGTGACCTATGGCTGCAATCCGGAAAATGTTTTCAAGGCGAGGGCGCTGATTCAGCGCGATTTGGATCAAATGCGCACCGAAAAGGTATCCGAAAGTGAGTTGCATCAGGCGAAGGCACTGCTGCTGCGTGAGATCCAGCTGAACGAGTCGAGCGAGGATCAAGTGGCGCTTGGTTTCTTGGCGCGCGCCCAAATCGGTCTACCTCTGGACGAACCCTTGCGGGCTTCGAGGAAATACTACGAGCTGACCTCGGATCAGGTACGAGATGCCTTTTCGAAACTGATCCGTCCCGGTGATTGGGTTCAAATCGTTCGCGGCCCTCATCCTCACTGAACGCCCAGTCACGCGTGCGTCGTTTTATGGGTTCGAGTCGACGGGCGAACAGTTGGTGCGGCCTTGCATCACGCAATCCTGGAGCTCCGACGTTTTTTTCAATTCATACACCAGAAACAATCCGCCGAGCACCAGTGCGAGACAAATGGCCAGGCCCACCAGCGCGGCGCGCTGTGAGCGGGAATCCTCGAGCCGATGAGACTCGTGCTCAGTCATGCGGACATTTTGCCATAGGAACGCGCCTATTGGCTTTCAAGGCGCCCACTCGCGCCAGGCCCGCATGAGAGGGAAATACAGACCGACTCGCACGGGTTCGGAGCCTAATTTTTGCGCCAACTCGGCGTAGCGCTGCAGCTGCGGACGGTACCGCTCGACCTCGCGATCCAAAAACGCTTCGAGGCCGCCGCCGATGTGCTGGCTCGTCTTATAGTCGATGACCCAGCGGACCCCCCGCTCATCGATGAAGCTCCTGTCGAAGATCACCCGCACGACCTCGCCGCGCCAATAACCCGATAGGGCATGTTCTCGAAAGTCGTCGTGAGCGCCTCTTTTCTGCAATATCCAGCGGCCGCGCGGATCGCGGTGCACTGCAGTCAATGCCGCGATCACCCTTGTGCTCGCGTCGTGCAAACGCTCTTCCGGTACGCCGCGCAGCGCGAGCCAACGCCGGAAATGAGCATCGCGTCCGGCGATCGCCGTTTCGTCACTGCGCTTAAGATCCATGATTTGAAGCTCGGCATGCACCAAACTACCGACGTGCCGAGCCGTTTCGCTGGCCCAGTCGAACACCGGGGTATCCTCGCGAAGCGTGCCGGCACTCGGTAGATTGGTGCCGGCCGGCGCAGACTCGGTCATCCCCGGGAACCAGTCGAGGGGAACGCGGTGCAGCGGCCCCCCCCGCAATGCTGTCTCCTCCGGGGACCTTAAGGGATCAGCCGGCGCATCCGCAGAGGCGGCAGCGAATTCCGCTCCCACGATCGGCCACAGCACGGCGAGCAGACTGCCGTTAAAAGGCTTCCATCGCGACGGCGCTTGATTCGCCGTATCGGCAGCCGCTTCGGTGGTCACATCGTCCGGGTCCTCGCGTGGGTCGATGGCCGCGGTCAGATGCAGCTGCCATTTCGCGCGCGTACACGCCACATACAGCAATCGCTCGGACTCGAGGTCCGCGGCATCCCGAGACCGGCGGCGCAGGAACTCGAATAGCCGATTCACGTCGGCACCGACTCGCGGACGTGCGGCCATCACCATGCCGTCGCGTCCCGTCCGCGCGAACTGATGGGTGAGCAATAACTGTCCGCGATTGGGCCTGACGGGCCGCTCCAGCGCCGGAACCACGACCATGTCGAACTCGAGCCCCTTCGCCTTGTGTATGGTCATGATTTCGATGCCGCTCGAACCCCCGCCATCGGCAAAGAGATCGGCAAAATTCGCCACCAGGTCGGACGCGTCCGGAAGTCCGAGCTCTTCGAGTTCCCGCAAGCGTGCGAACACCGTTCGCACATGCTCGAGTTCCCGCGCATCCGTCGCGCAGCTCGGACCGCCCAAGCCGAGCCATGCACGTTCCACCCAGCGCGCGATCGTGCCGTGGCTGCGCACGCGAAAAGCGGCCTCGAGGATGGGGCGGAACTTCAGGCAGCGCGCTCTGCCGTCATCGCTCATCAGCGCGAGCACGGCGTCGTCGCACAGGGCGTCCCACACGATCGGCGCGGCGCGCGCAACGATCAGAAGATCTGCCAGCTTGAGTCCCGTCCATGGCGCCCGCAATACGGCCAACCATGCCGTGCGATCGCCCAAATGCAACAGTGCACAGATGAGCATGACCAGATCGCGCACCACCGGGCGATCCTGGAGAGGCTCTATGTCCACCGCGCGAAAAGCAATGCCGCGCCGGCGCAGCCGATGGGCGATCTCCCGCGCGTGCGCTTTCGCGCGCACCAAAACCACCATTCGCCACTCCGGATGCTGTTTGCGCCGTGCTTCGATCAAGTCGACTATCGCCACCGCTTCGGCGCCGCGCGTGGCAAAGCCCCGGATCGTGACCTTGGGTTCCTCCCCCGCCGACGAGTGCAACGAAGACTCGCTCGCTCGAAAGGCGATGGCGCCGCGATCTCGATCATCTACCCGCGGCATGATTCGTGAAAAGCAGCCGTTGATCCAATCGACCAAGGGTCGCGCCGAACGAAAATTGCTGGTCAACCGCTGTACATCGAATTTAAGATCGCCGATACCGTCCTCGGCAAGCTCTAAAAACGCCCGAACTTCCGCCTGCCGAAAACCGTAGATCGACTGCATCGGATCGCCGACGCAAAACACACTGCGGCCATCTCCGCGTTGCCAGCCGGCCGTGAGAAGCCGCACGAGATCGAGCTGCGGGCTCGAAGTATCCTGGAATTCGTCGACCAGTATGTGCTGCAGCCGATAGTCGAGCCGTAAGTTCAAATCCGTCGGGGCATCGGGGGTGCCGAGAGCGCGCAGCGCGGCCATCGATACGGCAGGAAAATCAACCGCGCCCTGCTCGCGAAACACCCGTTCCAATTCTGCGGCCGCGAGCACCAGAACCTGTGCGACATCGCGCACTCGCGCCCATTCCTCATCGCTGTACCCGGGCGCCGGCAGCGCGCGAAGTTCGACGAGCGCCCGCAAAGCCCCGGGTTGACGATCGAATTCCGATAGCAAGTTCAACATCAGCGGTTTGTCGGCGCATTTCGGCGGAAAGCCTTCGTCTTTGGTCAACTGCTTGCGCAGGGTGCCTTCTTTTGTCAGGCACATGGCCGCGATACCGCGCCAACGTTCGATGTGCCCCGACTCCGGACGCAACGGGGAACGCTCGAGTTGCCACTCGGCTAGGTCCGGCCGCCGGCCATCGAGACGTTGTGCAGCGGCGCACAGCAATGTCGATAGCGTTTCGATCCTTTCACCGCCGAGCGCATCGTGAGCGGCGCGCAGTGCACGTGTCACCAAGAGTTCGAGATCTTCATCGAAGTGCTGCCGCACGCGCTCGAGTTGCGGCTCATCAAGAGCGCTCGCGGCCTGCAAGCGTCCGGCGAGCAGCGGCAGCCAGCGATCCCGACTCGGAAGCATGTCGGCGATCAAATCGACGAGCGGCCGCCAACGCTGATCGCCGAGAGCGAGCACTCGATCGACGGCGGCGGCGAATGAGTCTGCTTCCTCGTGCGCCAACGCGCGCCGCGCCGCTTCCTGATACAGCGGCTTGGCATTCTCGATCAGATTGAGGCGCCCTCCCGCTCCCGCCGTGACGGGGAGCTGGGCCGCCAACCAGGAATTGAACGCATCGATGGTCTCGATACGCAGCCGCGACGGATGCCGTTCGACGTCGATTTGAAGAGCATCCATGTGCCGTTTTGCGGAAGCTGACAGCTCCCACGTTTGACGGTTGAAGTGCGGCGGGCAATCAGCAAGCGTTGCAGCTTGAAATGCGTCGATCACGCGCTCTCGCATCTCCTCTGCGGCGCGGCGCGTGAAGGTCAGCGCCAGAATTCGCTCCGGCGCGTCGACCGACGCCAAAAGACGCAGATAGCGTTGCACCAGCAACGTAGTCTTACCGCTGCCGGCGGGCGCCTGGACCAGGACCGAGCCAGCCGAAAAGATGGCTTGCTCCCGCGCGCGACTGTCGCTCGCAACGGCGCGCGTACCCGTCATGCGCCGTTCTCCCCCTCGTCCTCGTCCACGCCGATGTCGAGAGCCGAGGGAACGCGACAAAGGCCGTGCAGATGGCAGGATCGGCATGCCTGCGGAGTCGGATCCACCGCCGCGCGCCCCGCGGCAAACTCTTGCGCGAGCCTCTCGATGCGTTGCGACCACACCTCGATCAAGCCGGAGAAGCTCGACATGCCTTCCATTTTGGATTTCATGCCGCGGGGCTTGAATATCCTCGCACGCTCAGATTCCGTCACAAATCCACATTCGGCGGCGCTTATGCGCCCGTAGGCGACTGCCACCAGCGCTTGCGGATGCAGCAGCGCATAGACGGGAAGCTGGGGATTGTCGGGTCTCTCGCCGCGCCAATCAATGCCTGCCAAACCGCTTTTGTAATCGATCAAAACGCGCGCACCATCTTCCAGCCGGTCGATGCGATCGATGCGTACGGCGAACTCGAGCTCTCCGAAATGGGCGAGCTCCGATTGCTGTTCCAGACGTTCGACTTCAAACGGCTGGCGTTGGGTCTCGATCCTCAACCATTTACTCAAGAGGTCGTGCAAGCGAATCTGTTCGCGCTCGCGCCAACGGATGCCCGGATCGCGGCGCTGACAGAGTTTCACGAGGGCTCGACGGGCGCTCTCGTTCACCAATTTGCTCATCGTATCCGCGTGGGATACGACTATCTCCAAGCGGGCAGAGTTGCCAAGATCCGACCAAATGTGTTGCAAAGCGTCGTGCAGCAACTCGCCGCGCTCACGATCGTTGAATCCTGGGATGGGTCGCTCCAGCCTTGTCGTCATCAACCGGGTTTCCGCAAAGCCACGGAATGCGCAGCGCGATTGCGCTCGGAGCGTCGAGACGCCACGAGTACGTTCGTCCGAACCGAATACCGGCGCCACCTCATCGGTGAATTGGTCCAGCACCGGTGCGGCTTCCAACAGCGCGAGCCAATGGGGCTGCGGCTCCGGCACCGGTGGTGGGTGTGATGGCTTCAAAGCAATCCTCGGCAACAAGGGGCTCGGCGCGGCGTCGCGTCCATCGGCGGTAGCTGCGCAGCTGAACACGCACGAGGAGGCGCGTGCGAGCCAGCGCCGCTGCAAGTCCTCGGCGAACTGCAACTGAGAATGAACGCTCGCGGAGATCACCCCATACTGTGTTTGCAGCCGGACGGGCAGGAGCGGAATCGGGTCGACCGGTGGGGGCCAGCGTGCCTCCGTGCATCCGGTGATCCATAGGCCATCGTAATTGAGCCACGGGTCGAGCAATTGCCCGCTCACCCAGATCGGCGGAATGCCGGTCTGTGACTGAAACGCCGTGTCGTGTGCAGCCCGCCGTAGAACCCCCTCGGCTAACCGCCGGGCTTGGGTACCGAACAACGCATCGCCGGTCGCGAGCGCCGCCAGCACTTCGCGAAACCGTTCGGCCGATTGATACTCGGTGCTCGACCACCGATGACGCAGCTGCCACGGACCCGCTTCGAAAGCGGTAATCCAAAGAGCAACCCAGCGACTGATCGGATGAGCGCCGCGCAATTCATCGAGAGCTCCTGAGGCGGCCCGAAGGCGCTCCAAGGCGGCGACCGGGCCGATCGACTGGGCGCGTACAATTCGATCCGCAAGCGTCAACCATTGCGGAAGATCGGACTCGCTGGGCGCACGGCTGCGCAAAGCCACGTCCAACCTCGCGGCAGCGCTCGCCTCCGCCGCGTCTGCCTGCAGTTCCGGCGCTCGCAGCAAGACACTGAATTGTTCGAAGGATACCGCCCCGGCGCCGGCCGACAAGAAGCTCAAGGCCGCGCGTACGGGGGCATAGTCGGCGAGCGGCGTACCGCCGGCGACGGCATAGGACGCGCCTTCTTGGGTGTCTTGCAACGAAAAGCGTTGCGGCGCAAGGGTCGCGTCGAACGCATCCACGACCTCTGCGCGGCGCAAGATCAGGTCGGGAACACAAATCCAGGCGCGAAAGTCGGGGCGGGCCCGGAAATTCATTTCGGCCCAGTGCGCGACGGCGGCGAGTTCGGCGGCGGACGAGCTCGCTTTGAGCAATCGCGGCGCGACCGGATGCAGCGCGGCGGAGGGTTCGATCGGGGCCCCGCCATGGTGGTGCATCCAGCGCCGAGCGACCGGCCGCCAGATGGGACTCTCGATCCAGGCTAAGCACTCCGCATCAAGGTCGGACGCGAGCACTCGATCGACGGACGCCAGCAATTGGTCGGCGCTGGCGCAGCGAAGAGCACCGCATATTTCCGTGAATCGCCGATTCCAATCCAACAAGGCCAGCGATTCCTCGGTCCCATAAGCGGCGATGGCGCCGAGCGGAATGTCGTATTCGTAAATTGCACGGCGGGCACGCCGCGCCGCCCGCGCAGCGCCCGATGGCTCGAGGAACTCTCGACCGGATTCGCTCTCCAGCACCACCCGGCGCCACAGTTCGCGTTCTTCGACGTCGCTCAGGCAGCGCAGCGCCCTGGAGTCCGTAAACTGGTGTCGAACGTGCTTTTCTTTCAGCCAGCTGCCGAAGTCGCGGACACGCGGCGTCGGCCATATCTCACGGCCCGAATCCCGGTGTTCGCGCTCGATCGCATCGAACAGCGCCGCCGCAATCTCGGCGTTCGGGACGAGGATGGTACGGCCCGCGTTGACGGCCTCAATCAAGCCCGGTGCCAAGCGCCGCTCTCCCGTAGCTTAATCGTTGCCGGCGGAACCGACAACACTCAGCGCAGGCGCGGTTGCTGCTTGCGCGTCGAGCAGCTCTTCGATGCGCTCGAATACGGTGCTCAACACGTGCGGTTCCGGCAGATTGGTGATGCGAAAATGATTGCGGTACGGCACGTTGAAGCTCACGCCGGGAGCTACCAACACGTGCTTGTTTTCCAGTAGATCGAGAGCGAACACCTGATCGTCAAAGTCTGGTAGAACCTCGCTCCGCACTTCGACGAAGGCATAGAGCGCACCCATCGGAGACGACAACTTGAGGTACTTGCTGCGTGCGACACCGTTCAGGATGGTCTGTCGGGACTGGTAAAGACGCCCTCCCGGGCGCGTCAATTCGCGAATGCTTTGGTAGCCGCCCAAGGCCGTCTGCACCGCCCACTGGCCGGCCACGTTACTGCATAGGCGCAGCGAACTCAGCAATGCGAGACCGCTGAGATATTCGGCGGCACTTTCCAGGTCGCCCGAAAACACTGCCCAGCCCACGCGGTAACCGCAGGCTCGATACACCTTCGACAAGCCGCTCATCGTGCAGCAGAGCGTGCCGTGCACCAGAGTCGCAATGGGCACGAACTCGGCATCATCGTATAGAATCTGATCGTAGATTTCGTCCGACAACATGACCAACCGGTGCTTTTCGGCAATCCGCGCAATCGCGGTTAAAGTCTCTCTCGGGTACACCGCACCCGTGGGATTGTTCGGATTGACGACGACGACGGCGCGAGTGCGGCGGGTGATCAGTGCTTCGATTTCTTCGGGATCCGGAATGAAACCGCGCTCCGGCCGGCACGGATAGTGTACCGCGCGTCCGCCGTTCAAATTGACTGCCGCGGTCCATAAGGGGTAGTCGGGGCTCGGTACGAGGACTTCGTCGGCGCTATTCAGAAGCGCGCGCAGCGTGAGATCGATGAGTTCGCTCACTCCGTTGCCGATGAATACCTCTTCCGCCGTGACGCCGCGCACGCCGCGTTCCTGCTGCTGCATCACGACCGCCTCGCGCGCCGGAAAAATTCCTTTCTCGTGAACGTAACCCTCGCTGTAGCGAAGATTTTCGATCATGGCCAGACGCATCGTTTCCGGAGTGCGAAACCCAAATGCATACGGGTTGCCAATATTGAGCGACACGATGTCGTAGCCCAAGCGTTCCATGGCCAATGCCCGTCGCGCGAGCTTGCCGCGGATTTCGTAACGGACGTTCGCCAACCCGTCGCTGGCACGCACCGATCTTCGCTGTGTCATGCGCTCAAGAATACACGAGCACGCGAGATCGGTGGCAGGCAACGGTATGCAGTGCGGCAACTTCCTCGAGCTCCGGAACCGCCAACGCGCAGGCGGGCTCCGCGTAAGCGCAACGATTGCGAAAGGCACAGCCGGAAGGCACAGGAGTTCCTTCGGGCAATTCCTCGCCGGCGATCAACGGCGACGCCGCCGGCGTTCGGGTCTGGTCAGGCACGGCGGCCAACAGCGCCCGGGTGTACGGGTGGATCGCGTGGGCGAAGAGCTCGTCCCGTTCGGCGACCTCGACCAGCCGGCCCAAGTAAATGACGAGTACTCGATGACTCAACTGCCTGACGACGGCTAAATTATGGCTGATGAAAAGCATCGAGGTGCCGAAATCACGCTGCAAATCCAGCAGCAAATTGACGATCTGTCCCTGCACGGACACATCCAGCGAGCTGACCGGTTCGTCGCATATCAGAAGCTCCGGCCGCAACATCATGGCGCGGGCGATACCGATGCGCTGGCATTGCCCGCCGCTGAACTCGTGCGGGTAGCGATGGACCATGGTGCGCGAGAGGCCGACGCGTTCCAACATGTCGTCGATTCGAGCAGCACGTTGCGGCGTCGAAAAAGACGGTTCGAAAATCTTGAGAGGCTCGGCCAGCGTGTCGCCTATGGTCATCCGCGGATTGAGGCTCGCCAGCGGATCCTGGAATACCATTTGCAGATGGCGGCGCTGTTCCCGCAACTCGGTCGCGCCGCAGGACAAGAGATCCAAGCCGCGCCACTTCACAGAACCGCGCGCAGCCGGAATCAGCCGCAGCAACGCCCGCGCCAGAGTCGATTTACCCGACCCTGACTCCCCGACCAGCGCCAGCGTCTCGCCTGCCCTCAAATCGAAGCTCACCTTCTCGACTGCGGGGAACGCGCCAAAGTGCACGCATAAATCGCGCACCTCGAGCAGCACCTCCCTCATGGAAAGAGCGGATAGTGGCATGCCACTTGAGCCGACTCGTGAAGCATGCGCAAAGGCGGCCGTTCGACTCTGCAGAAATCGGTCGCCCGCGGGCAGCGCGGAGCGAATGCACAGCCGCTCTCGGAAGCCCCGGCGCTCGGCGCCTGTCCGGGCAGAGACGGCATGCGATCCTTGCGCGCTTCGCGCAAATTGGGCACGCACTTCAATAGAAGATCGGTATAGGGATGCCGCGCACGCTGCAATAGTTCATTCGATGGGGCAGTTTCCACGACTCGACCCGCATACATCACGAGAATGCGGTCGGCGAGTCCCGCCACGACTCCGAGGTCATGACTGATCAGGATGATTGCCATTCCCGATTCACTGCGCAAGCTTCGCAGCAAGCTCAAGATTTGCGCCTGCACGGTGACGTCGAGCGCGGACGTCGGTTCGTCGGCAATCAGCAGCTTTGGCTCGCACAGAACGCTCATGCCGATCATTACGCGTTGACGCATGCCGCCCGACAACTCATGTGGATATTGACGCATGCGACGCGCCGCTTCCGGCACCCGCACTCGGTCGAGCATCTTGAGAGCGGCGCTCTTCGCGTCGTCCCACGACAAGCCGCGATGGCTCACCAGCACCTCGGCGAGCTGTATTCCAATCCTCAAGTGAGGTGTCAGCGAACTCATCGGATCCTGGAAAATCATGGCGAGCTTCGAACCTCGCAGTCGATTCAATGCCGGGGGCGCCAAACCTAGGATTTCTTCGCCGTCGAAGCGCACGCTGCCGCTCGCATGGGCGTTCCCAGGCAGAAGACCCATGACCGACATGAACACCTGGGTCTTGCCGGAACCCGATTCGCCGACGAGGCCGATGCATTCGCGCGGCGGTACCGCCAAGGACACGTCGCGCACGGCGGCGAGGGTGCCCCCCGCGAGGCTGTAAGTTATCTGCAAGCTCTCGATGCGCAATGCCGGCGTCGGCACGGAAGCGTTGCCTTGCATCATGCTCGTTCCTTTGAATCGAATGCATCGCGCAGTCCATCGCCAAAAATATTCAAGCACAGCAACAGTGCCGCGAGAAAGACGCCGGGCACGAGCAAAATCCAGGACGCCGCTTCCATTTCTCCCGCGCCCTCGGCGATCAGCGTACCGAGGCTCGCACGGGGTTCCTGAATTCCCAATCCCAAGAAACTCAAGAAACTCTCGAACAGCATGATCTGCGGCACGGTGAGGGTTGCGTATACGATCACCGGGCCGACGAGGTTCGGCACCACGTGTTTGAAGATGATGCGCGCGGTGCCGGCGCCGGAGGCCACCGCGGCCTCAATGTACTCTTGCTGACGAATGCTCAAGGTCTGACCGCGCACGATACGCGCCATGGTCAACCAGCCGACCGCGCCGATCGACACGAACAACAAGTATTCATTGCGTCCGAAGATGACGGTCAAGAATATGACAAAAAAAATCAGCGGCAGACCACTCAGAATTTCGATGAGGCGCATCATCAAATGGTCGGTCCGCCCCCCCACATATCCCGCGACGGCGCCGTATGCGAGCCCTATGCTCAAACTCACCGCGCTTGCGACGAGGCCGACAGCCAACGAAACGCGTGCCCCCTCGAGCGTTCGCACGAACAGATCGCGTCCCAGCCGGTCGGTCCCCAACCAGTGCGAATGCGCGAGGCCCGGTAGCGTGGCCACATGCGACCAGTCGAGCGTTTCGATGTCATTGGGGCTGAACCACGGACCGACGATCGCCATCGCGATCAGGACGGCGATGATGCAAAGAGCGACGAGTGCGCCGGGATTTGCGCGCAGACGTCGGCCACCCTCTTGCCACAATCCACCCCTCATCGGACAAACCTGACGCGCGGATCGAGCCACGCGTACAAGAGATCGACGAGCAGCCCCATGCCGATCAGCACTGTCGAGTAAAGGATTACCATTCCCATCACCAGCGTGTAGTCGCGATTGAGCGCGCCTTGCACCAGGTAACGCCCCACTCCCGGTAGTCCCGCAATTGACTCCACCACCAATGAGCCGGTCATGATGGAGGCGACCGCCGGCGCCAGATACCCCGCCACCGGCACCAGTGCCGGGCGCAAGGCATGCCGCAGGATCACCGTATGCAGCGGGAGACCTTTAGCGATAGCTGTCCTAACGAAGTGACTGCGCAGCACCTCCAGCATGCCACCGCGAGTCAGCCGCGCGATAAAGCTGAGCGGCGGGAGCGCCAACGCGATGACGGGCAGGATGAGATGACGAATCGAGCCAGGTTCCCAGCCGGCAACCGGCAGCCAGTGCAAGTAAATGCCGAAAACCAGGGCCAAAAACGGCAGCACCACGAAAGAAGGGATTGCGATACCGGCGACCGCGAGCGACATGGTGGCGTAGTCAGCCGCGGAGTTATGGTGGAGCGCAGCAAAGGTGCCGATGGGAATGCCCAGCAACAAGGCCACGCTCAAGGCAATCGTTCCGAGTTCCAGCGTGACCGGGAAGCCCTGCCCGATCAGCTCCGTGACGCTGAAATCCTTGTACTTGAACGAAGGACCGAAATCACCATGAACCAACCCGCGGACGTATCGAGCGTATTGCGCCCATACCGGCTGATCCAGGCCGTAAGCACTCTGAAGGTTCGCCATGATTTCGGGTGGCAGGGATTGCTCCTGATCGAATGGGCCGCCGGGAGCTACGCGGATGAGAAAAAAAGTTAGTGTGATTATGATGAACAACGTGGGGATCGCCCCAGCCAAACGCTTCAGAAAATAGCGGATCATCGCGGCGAGTCTATCGATTGACCGCAATGTGGACAAGCGATGCGGTGATCCTTAAACTAACCCGATCCACCTGCTCGAGGTTTCATGGAATCAACACGACCGATCCGCGCGCTCATGCGCGGCCTTGATGCGCTGACGGTGCTCAATTTGCGTGACGGAGCGACCGTGTCGGAAGTCGCACAGGAAATTCGTCTACCGCGCACCACCGTCTACAGAATCTTGGAAACGCTGTGCAACGCGGGCTTCGTCGTTCGCGACGCCAGCGATGATCGCTATCGACTGACCATCATGGTGCGCGGCTTGAGCGGCGGTTTCGATGATGAAGCCTGGGTGACTCAGATCGCGAAGCCGGTGATCGGCGATCTAGGCCGCGAGATCGTTTGGCCGATCTCCATCGCCACGCTCTCGGGGACCACGATGATGGTGCGCGAAACCACCGACCACTCGAGCCCCCTCGCGGTCGATCGATATTCCGCCGGCTCTCGCGCACCGTTGTTGACGACCGCGACCGGGCGCGCGTATCTCGCGTTCTGTCCGTCGTCGGAGCGCGAGGCGCTCGTCGACACGCTGGCGCGATCAACCAAGGAAGAAGACCAGCTTGCGCGTCCACCGCGCACGGATCTGCAGCGTATGCTCAGCGACATCAAGGCACAGGGTTACGCGATCACCTCGCGCACGCGGCGGTTGGTCGAAGAGATCACGTTGAGCGTGCCGGCGATGTTGGACGACCGCGGCCTGGCGTGCGTCACTCTGCGTTTTGCCTCCATACCTCTCAAAGTGGGCCTGGAGCGCTTTTTGCCAAAGCTGCGCCAATGCGCGGATAGAATCAGCACATTATTCTCAAAACTTCAGACCGAGACGCCCGGTGCCGGGGCGCCGCAGACGGCTGCTTAAGGAGTCAGTTTCAATGCAGAAGATCATGGTTTGCATCAAGCGCGTCGTCGACTACAACGTGCGGGTGCGCGTCAAGCCGGACGGCAGCGGAGTGATGCTCGACGGCGTCAAAATGAGCGTGAATCCATTCGACGAGATCGCGCTCGAGGAAGCACTGCGAATCAAGGAGCGCGGCACGAATGTCGAGGTGCTAGCGGTCAGCATTGGCGTCGCCGATACCCAGCAACAGCTGCGCACGGCGTTGGCGATGGGTGCCGATCGGGCGATCTTGGTGCAGACGGACTTGCCTGTGGAACCGCTCACCGCCGCGCAAACCTTTCTCGCCGTGGCCAAGAAGGAAAATCCCGATTTGATTTTCTTGGGCAAGCAGGCAATCGACGACGATGCGAATCAAACCGGGCAAATGCTGGCGGCGATTTGGGAACGGCCGCAGGCCACGTATGCCTCCAAAGTCGAGATCAACGGCTCCAAGGCCGCAGTGACCCGCGAAGTCGATGCCGGTCTCGAAACCATCGAGGTGGATTTGCCTGCGGTCATCACCGTCGATCTGCGATTGAACGAGCCGCGTTACGTGAAATTACCGGACATCATGAAGGCCAAGAAAAAGCCCCTCGACGTCACGTCGCTCGATGCGCTCGGCATCGACGCAGGCCAGCTCATCAAGACCGTGAAGACCGAACCTCCCGCTCAACGCCAGAAAGGCGTCATGGTCAAGGACGTGGCCGAGCTCGTTGCCGTACTCAAGAAGAAGGGTTTGCTCTAATGCACAAGGTACTCATTATCGCCGAGCACGACGGCAAGACACTCAATCCGGCGACGCCGAAATGCGTCACCTGCGCCAAGACCCTGCCTGACGCAGAGATCACGATCGCAGTGCTGGGCGCGGACACGGCAGCTGTCGCGGCGGAGGCCGCCGCCGTGTCGGGCGTCAAAGCGGTACTGCGGGTAGATCGGGCCGAGAACGCACATCCGCTCGCGGCTATTTTCGCGCCGCAGATCGCCGCTCTGGCGGCGGACTACAGCCATGTGTTTGGCCCTTCGACCAGCTTCGGCAAGGATCTCATGCCGCGCGTAGCCGCACTCTTGGGTGTTCCGCAGGTGAGCGATCTGATGGCCGTCGAGGACGCCTATCGCTTTCGCCGCCCGATCTATGCCGGCAACGCCATCGTGACGGTGCAGGCGGACCCCGCACGCAAGCTCGTTGCCACCGTGCGCGTCGCTTCTTTCGAGGCAGCGGGAAGCGGCGGCACGGCATCGATCGACTCCAAGACGCCTGACGTCACCCTGCCCTCTCACACCCGATACGTGGGTGCGCGATCCGGGTCGACCGATCGACCGGACTTGCAAACAGCGTCGCGTGTCGTATCGGGCGGCCGCGCGCTCGGCAGCGCCGAGAATTTCAAACTACTGTTCAGCTTCGCCGACAAAATCGGGGCGGCCGTCGGTGCTTCGCGCGCCGCGGTCGATGCGGGTTACGCACCCAATGAAATGCAAGTGGGCCAGACGGGCAAGATCATCTCGCCCGAGATGTACATCGCCATCGGCATCTCCGGCGCCATCCAGCATTTGACCGGTATCAAGGACGCACGCACCATCGTCGCCATCAACAAGGACAGCGAGGCGCCGATCTTCGAAGTCGCCGATGTGGGTCTGGTGGGCGATCTGTTCCAGATCGTTCCGGAGCTCGAACGCTTGGTCGGGACCTAAGCGTAGGGGCCACCAGCCCCGAAGTCGGGCGCCGCCGAAATCAGCCGCCGCGCGCCTCGATGAACGTTGCGGCGGCTTCGATCGCTTCGACCAGGAGGTCCGCGTGCTCGGGCCGGAACGGCAGAGGCGGCCGCATCTTCAATATGTCGGCCTCTGGTCCTTCGTAGCCGATCAGCACGCGCGACTGGGACGCTAGGAAATTGATGATTCGCTTGGCGCACTGACGAGGCGTCAGTGCGCCCATCCCGACGACTTCGAGGCCGAGCAGCAGCCCGGTGCCGCGCACGCTTCCCAGCCACTCATGTCGAGCGGCCATCGCCGCCAGACGCTCGCGTAAATAATCGCCGGTGCGAAACGCGTTCGTCATCAGATGTTCGCGCTCGATCACCTTCAGCACCGCGAGTCCCGCCGCGGCCGCTACCGCATTGCCGCCGAAGGTGGAGAAAAACCCATACTTCGCTTGGAATGCCTCGATCATTGCACGGTTGGCGATGACGACACCCATCGGATAACCATTCCCCACGGGCTTTCCCAGCGTAACGATATCGGGCTCGAGCCCGCGGCGCTCGAAACCCCAGAAATGCGAACCGGAGCGGCCGAGACCGTATTGCACCTCGTCGGCCACGACGAGTGCACCGGCGGCGCGCATCCGCGCTGAGACGGCGGCACTCCACGACGGAGGCGGATCGTAAATGCCTGAACTGGTCAGGGCGGAATCGATGAAAAAGGCGGCCGGAGCCAAACCCCGGCTCGTCAAGGTATCGATGGCGTGATCCGCGTGTTGCGCTATCGCCTTGAGCTCGATCGGACTTAAGGTATCGCGCGCGCTCAGACCCGCAGGAGGAACGGCCATAGTGACGACCCGAGGATCATGAGGCTGCCCCGTGCTGGGCGTGAGCGCCGCGACGGCATCGGTGATGCCGTGATAGGCATGCTGCATCACCACGCCGCCCTTGTGGCCGGTGGCCGATTGGGCAATCCGCCATGCCACATCGTTGGCCTCGCTGCCGGAGTTGACGAAGATGCACGCGTCCAGATGGGCGGGGAGCGTCGCGGTGAGCCGTTCGGCATATTCGAGAATGCCGGCGTGCAAATAGCGGGTGTGCGTGGCCAAAATCGCCGTCTGCTTCTGAATGGCCGTCACTACCGCCGGGTGAGTATGGCCGACCTGCGCGACGTTGTTATAGACGTCAAGGTAGGAGCGCCCTTCCGGATCGAAAAGCCAAACGCCCTCCCCGCGCACGATGTGCAGAGGCTTCTCGTAGAACAGCTCGGCACCGGCGCCCATCAGCCGGTGCCGACGCTTAAGATCGACCGACTGTGCCGGCGCCTCGCAGACAGCCGCCTCGCCCACGGCCGCCCCGGCCACGGCCGCCGCGGGCGTTGTACCGGCGGCGTCGTGCCAGGCTTGCGTCAGCGAGTCGCGGCCCATGTGCATCAACACCTCGAGGGATTGTGCGGCACACGCCGCCGACCGGTCGAGGACCCGCGCACCCTCGGCGTCGTGCCTCGTTCTGAAGGCATGCACCAGGATCATGATGGCGTGACGCGCGGCGACGAGATCGAAAAGAACGTCCACATCGGCGGCGTCCAGCGGCTGCCGCTGGGCATAGCCGCCGAGAACAAAGGACAGCGCGTCCGGCCGCACGAGATCATGGGTAAGCAATTCCGACATCGCAACCGCCGGCTCCATCACCAGAGGCGCGTGAATCATGTCGCCGAAGTCCAAAATCCCGCTGATGGCGCCCGCTCCGGCATCGACCAGCAAGTTGTGCGCGTGGCAATCGCCATGAATCGCCTGGCTGCGCAGGGCGCGCAGTGCCGGTAATCGTTCCTCCAGAGCCGCGGATACGCTCATCACCCTACTTCGCAGCGCCGCCGAGTCTATGTGGGGCGCAAATTCGACGAGTTCGGGAAGCCGCCTTACATCCCAGGCCAAGCGCTGAGCCAGCGCCGGATGGAAAAAACCCTGCAGTGCGCGATCCACACGCGCGAGCGTGCCGCCGAGGATCCGCAGCAACGATGCGCCGGCCTCAACATCCGCCAGTAGCCGCCCGGGCAGGTACCCCATGAGACATGTCGCGTAGGCGCCGTCATTTCCCTGGACGCTCCCGAGATCCTCCCCGCGCTGGGTGGGAATGATGCGCGGTACCGGCAGTGTCGGGTCGGCCTCGGCCAAGTGCTGAAGCACCCGGATTTGACAGTCCGTTGCCGCTGGGCTGGCCTCGAGACCGACGATCTTCAGGACATATTCGTGTTGATCGGCGGTACGCAGATGAAAATTGCAATCCCGTTCGCCGGACAGCGGGCGAATTGAGACCGCAAGACCATAGACATCGCGCGCGATCCGCTCGCCTTCCGCAACCGTGAAGGCGGGCGGCGAAGTCCGCAGAGCTAACAAGGCGTGCGCGGTCTAGAGTTGCTTGAGAATGAAATCTGCGGCGGAGACCTTGAATTCACCGGGGCCTTCGACGTGCACCTGAGTCGCCACGCCGTCCTTGACGATGATGGCGAAACGTTGCCCGCGAATTCCCATGCCGTATCCGGTGGCATTCAATTCCAGTCCGAGTGCCTTGGCGTATTCACCGTTGCCGTCGGCCAACATCAGGATCTTGTCGCCGACACCGCCGGACTTTCCCCAGGCATTCATCACGAAAACATCGTTGACGGCCGTGCAGGCAATGGTGTCGACGCCTTTCGCCTTGATCTTATCCGCGAGCTCGACGAATCCCGGCAAATGCTTGGCATCGCAGGTCGGCGTAAAAGCACCGGGAACCGAGAACAGGACGACGGTTTTGCCCTTGAACAGCTCATCGGTCGTGAGCTTCTGCGGCCCGTCCTTGGTCATGCGGCTAAATTTGCCCTCGGGCATCTTGTCGCCAGCTTTGATGGTCATCGCGGTTTCTCCTATAGCGCTACGATATGCCGTGTTTACGACAGGGTGCTGGCGTACAGCTCCCACAGCCGGAGCACTCGGGGGCTGATGTTCGGCACACTCTTCAAGTTCGCAAAAGCCTTTTTGGCCTCCGCATTGTTCTTGAGCTGTACGTTGGCAAGTCCGAGATAGACGTACGCCTCATCCATATGCTTGATCTGGCCCTTTTTGAGCCCGCTGTTGATGGCGTCGGCGGCCTTTTGATAATCACCGAAGCCGTAATACACCTCCCCGAGTTTGACATCGAGTTCGCCTGCGGAACTCTTGCCCGCTTCGGTTTCCTCTTGCGCGAGGCCTTTCCGGTCGGCGTCGGCGCGGGTCTTCAGGGCGTTCAGAAGGCGCGTGGTGCGCTCTTTGTGGTCGTCTTTGATGACGCCGGTGCTCATGGCCTTATCGAGTACCGCCGACGCCTCGCCCGGCAGAGCGGCATCGCCGAGCAATTGCGCCATTTCGATGTAGTCGGTATCGGCATTCATCGCGTTCGTGTTGTACATGATGCGGTAGAGCATCAGCGTGTTGTGATCGTCGCGTTCATCCTGGCGTTCGATGCGCAACAGAGTATTCCAATAGCTTGTCTTATTGGTGAGCCGGATGAGATCACCAAGCACCGCGTCCATGGTCGCGGTATCGCCGGAATCGGACGCACACTGCAGCTTGAACAGATACAGATTTTCCTTCGGCGCCTCGCCTGACTTACGCGTAGCGGCAATCGCCTTATCCGACCATGCAGACGCGCTCTTGCAATCCTTCAACTGATAGTAGCTCTGCGCCATGATGGCCAGGTCGTTCGGCGTCGCCGTGCCGGCATCGACCATCTGTTTCCCGTAATCGATGGTCTTCTGATATTGACCCGTGCTCGCGGCGATACCAAATAGGGTACGCGTAATGCTGCCGACTTCTTCGGGCGTCGCGGCGCCGGTGGCCAACACCTTCTCGAATTCGGCCTGGGCACCCTTCAGGTTTCCCAGTTTGACGTTCGCAAACCCTTTGAAGTTGTAGATCGTCTTCTTGTCGAATGCGGTAAGCGGGGACTTCTGCTCGGCAGCGTCCAGATTCTTGAGCGCTTCGGCCCACTGACCCGCCTGCAGAGCTTTCTGCGCCGCCGTCATTTCCTTGGCGATGACCCGGCTGATCTCCTGGGTCTTGGGCTTATCCGCGGCCGCCGACACGGCGGGCAGGAGGGCGGAAGAGCCCACGGCGAACACCAGGCCGAGACTCAAGGTCAGAGTCCAGCGCGCAAAGGGCTTCTGTGGTTTATGTCCGATCGAGTGAGTCATGAATAACCTCGCGAACCTTTCGGTCCTAAATTTTTCTTGTGACGAGTTCAAACAAACGGCGCGTGAACCCTGGCTTCAAAGGTCGACGCGCCGCAATACCCGCCGGGATACGATCTAGAAATAGTCGTTGTTGACGAAACCAATCTTCTTCAAACCGCGGTGCTGCAAATCGGCCAGCGTCTGAGCCACTATTTCATATTTGGCAAATTTATCGACGGTGATGTGCACTTCGGGCTGCGGACTCTTGGTAGCCTCTTGGCTGATATAGCCCTGCAGCGTTGCGCGATCCACCGGTGATTTGTTCCACAGCAACGTGCCGTCGAAATCGATCGACAGATCGATCACCTCGGGCGGCGGCGGCGGCGGCTGATTCGGTGGCGGCGGCAGGGGGTTGTCGATCTTGACCGCATGCGTCTGGCTCGGAATCGTAATGATGAAAATAATGAGGAGCACCAGCATCACGTCGATCAACGGCGTCATGTTGATGTCCGAATAGGACTGGCCTTCGCTGCTGCCAACGCTCATCGCCATCTTGAGTCTCTCCTAAGTCCCGGGGCCGAAGTGATCGGGTGTGGTGATGAACGCCACTTTGCGTATGCCGATCTGCTGGGTGGCCACGAGCACCTGTCCTACATACTGATACCGAACGGCCGCATCACCGCGTATATGCACTTCCGGCTGTGGATCTTCGCGCGCAATGCTCCGCAGCCGCGCTTTGAGATCCTCTTGGCCGTTCAGCCGCTGGGTATTCCAAAAGATTCCCCCGGTTTTGTCGACAGCAATAGTGATGTTTTCCGGCTTCGTTTGGGTCGGTAGATTCGTGGCCTTCGGCAGCTCCACCGGCACCTGCTGAATAATGACCCGAATCGTGATGATGAAAATGATCAGGAGCACCAACATCACGTCCACAAGGGGAGTGACGTTGATGTCCGACATCGCTTCGCCTTCGTCACCGCCACCGATAGTCAGCGCCATGGACTTTGGTTCCTTAGCGAGCCGCTACAGGCGCTGGTTTGACGACCGGCGGCACGGGTCCCTTGTCCATACCCAAGCCCATCTTCGCGCCGGAGATCAAATAGGCATGAAGCTCATGGGTGAAATGGCTGACGCGTTCCTGAACGCCCTTATTGCGGCGAAGAAGAATGTTGTAGCCCAACACCGCAGGCACCGCGACCGCCAAGCCGATTGCCGTCATGATCAACGCTTCGCCGACGGGTCCCGCCACCTTGTCGATCGAAGCCTGCCCGGCGACGCCGATGGCGATCAACGCGTGATAAATGCCGATGACCGTGCCGAGCAACCCTACGAACGGTGCCGTGGCGCCGACCGAGGCGAGCACAGGCAGGCCCGATTGCATACGGCTGACAACCATATCCGCCGTGCGCTGCAGCGACTCCGTGATCCACTCACTGGTGCCGATGGCGCCCGACAAGCGGCTCTTATTGGTCTCGTGGTATTCGTACGCTTGCTTGCCGGTTTCGGCCAGCGCGCGAAATGGATTTGCCGTGCCCTTCAATTTGCCGATGGCGTCGGTCAAGCTCGAAGAACTCCAGAATTCCTTCTCGGCCGCGATGGCCTGAAGGCGCGTACGGCGTTGGTCGAAAAACTTGGTGATCATGATGAACCATGTCAGCAGGGACATGATCAACAGGATAAGGAGGATCGATCTGGCAATTATGTCGCCATTCGCGATCAGCGCACCAAGGCCATATGGGTTTTCAACAGCTGTCTCTTGCATTGACCGATTCCCTCTACATTTAGATTAAGCGTAGTAACAAATTACGTTCAAATCAGCGCTGACTATTTCGTGAGCTTCCAGACAATCGGAATAGACACGACTTTCTCCACCGGCTTACCGTCTTCGGTGGCAGGTATCAGTTTTTGCCCGTGTACTCCCTTCAAACACGCATCATCGAGACGCGGAAACCCGGAACTCGTTTGGATCGACTCGTTGGTGATGCGCCCGTCGGCTGCGACGGTCATCTGCACGATGCATCGGCCCTCTTCGTTGGCGCGCTTCGACGCGTCCGGATAAAAGTCTTCGCCGATTTTCAAGGGGTGCTTCGGATCCATATGTGCCGGCGTGCCAGGTCTCGGCGGCGGCGCCTGCGCTACCGGTGCGGCTTGTTTGACCACTTGGGTCGTCTGGGTGATGGCCGTTGTTTCCTGCTGAGGCGCTTGGATGTCGACGAATTCCGGAGGCGGAACATACGGTTTGATTTCTTCGAGCTTGGGCGGCGGCGGCGGCGGCTTGTCGACTTCCTTCGGTTTGTCGATCTGTGCGATTTCCACCGGAGGAATGACTTTCTGAATGAGTTTGCCGGCCAAGCCGGTGTAGAAAGCCCACACAATGCCAATATGCAAAATGATGACGGCAATGAGGGCTGCGCCCCTCGTACCCGAAAACATTGACGGCGGTTCGTATGTATACATAAGTCTGTTTGCGACCCTGCCCCTGTACTAATGCGCTGTACGCCGACGGCGCTGCATGCCTCGCGCGTCCCTCTGCCTACGCACGTCTGGAAACCAACGCCCTGTTTTTTCAGCGACGTCCCTTCTGATCCCCTACGGCAAGTAAAGAGCCTGACACATATCCCGCCCGCACTGCAAGCGGGACTTAAGCCCAAGGAGCGCTACTCGAAGTCCGTCACTGCACCCAAGGATGCGCTGCTAACGAGCTTCGCGTACTTGGCCAAAGCACCCCGCCTCGCATACGGTTTCCGGGGTGTCCAGTTTTTGCGCCGGCGCTTAAGTTCGGCTTCGCTGACACCCAAGGTGATTTCTCGACGCTCTGCATCAATAGTAATCTCATCGCCGGTCTTGACCAAGGCCAGCGGACCGCCGACAGCTGCTTCCGGCGACACATGTCCGACCACGAATCCGTGGCTGCCGCCGGAGAACCGCCCATCGGTGATCAGAGCGACTTCGCTTCCGAGACCCTTGCCGACGATGGCGCCCGTTGGGCTCAGCATTTCGCGCATCCCAGGGCCCCCTTTCGGACCTTCGTAGCGAATCACGACCACATCGCGGGGTTTTACCGTGCCGCCGAGGATCCCCCGGAGCGAGTCCTCCTCCGAATTGAACACGCGTGCCCTGCCGGTGAAACGCAAGCCCTCCTTGCCTGTAATTTTTGCAACGGCTCCCTCCGGGGCGAGATTGCCGTGAAGAATTACCAGATGACTGTCTTTTTTGATCGGGTCGCTCAAGGGTCGTATGATTTCTTGGCCGTCGGCGTACGGGACGACCTCGCGCAAGTTCTCCGCCAAGGTAGCTCCGGTGACAGTCAGGCAATCGCCGTGCAGCAAACCGGCATCCAGCAGCGTTTTCATCAAGGGCTGAATGCCGCCGATCGCCACCAATTCGGACATCGAGAACCTGCCGCTGGGTCGCAGGTCCCCCAGCACCGGGACGCGCTTGCCGATCCGCGTGAAATCGTCGAGCGACAATTTGACATTTGCCGAGGACGCCATCGCCAGAAGATGCAAAACGGCATTGGTCGACCCTCCAAGTGCGATGCTTACCGTAATCGCGTTCTCAAAGGCCTTGCGGGTCATGATCTGCCGCGGCCGGATGCCGCGCCTGATCAATTCGACGACGGCACCCCCGGCGCGGGTGCAATCCTCCCGCTTCTGGCTCGAGATGGCGTCCTGCGCCGAACTGTTCGGCAAGCTCATCCCCAAGGCCTCGATGGCCGACGCCATGGTGTTTGCCGTGTACATGCCGGCGCAGGAGCCGGGGCCCGGAATCGCAGACCGCTCGACGAACTTGAGCTCGGTTTCCGAGACGGTGCCGTTCGCATAGCCGCCGACGGCCTCGAACACCGAAACGACATCGCGGCGGCCGGTCCCCGGCTTGATGGTGCCGCCATATACAAAGATCGACGGGCGGTCGAGCCGCGCCAGCGCAATCAAGCAGCCCGGCATGTTCTTATCGCAGCCGCCGAACGCAACCACGCCGTCAAAGCCCTGCGCACCGACCACCGTCTCGATCGAATCCGCAATGACTTCTCGCGACACCAACGAGTAGCGCATGCCCGGAGTTCCCATCGAAATCCCATCGGACACGGTAATGGTATTGAAGGTCACCGCCTTTGCGCCCTGCGCTTCGACGCCGGCCGCGGCCAATCGCGCGAGTTCATCGATGTGCATGTTGCACGGGGTCAAATTACTCCAGGTCGAGGCAATGCCGACCTGCGGCTTCGCAAAATCGGCCTCGCTGAATCCCACGGCGTGCAGCATCGCGCGCGCGGGCGCTTGCTTGACTCCGTCCACCACAATTCTTGAAAAGGCGCGGGGATCGGAAGCGCTCGAGTGATTCTTGCCGGCTTTGGATTTCTTTTTCATGCCTCACACCGTACCGTAGCGCTCAAGCAAATAACAATACACACCGCGCACCGCTTGCGCCTCGGCACCGACCCCGCGGCCCGGACGATCCTTCGGATTCCACGCATAAAGATCGATGTGCAGCCAATGCCGCGCCTGCGTCACGAAGCGTTTGAGAAACAGGGCGCCGAAGATCGCGCCGGCGAGACCCGACGCGGCGACGTTGTTGAGATCCGCAATCTTGCTGCCGAGTTCATCGTCGTAGCCCATCCAGAGCGGCATCGGCCACAGAGGGTCATGTGCGGCGGCGGCGGTGCGCGCGAGATTGGCAACGATGCTTTCATCGTTGCCGAACAGCGCCGGCAACTCCGGGCCCAGCGCGACGCGCGCAGCTCCGGTCAACGTCGCGAAATCGATCATGAGGTCAGGACGGTCGGCATCCGCCGCCGCCAGCGCGTCGCACAGCACCAGGCGTCCTTCCGCATCGGTGTTTCCCACCTCGACCGTGATGCCCTTGCGCGTCGTCAGCACATCTCCGGGCCGATACGCATTGCCGCCGATCGAATTCTCGACCGCCGGGATCAGCACGTGAAGATCAGCACGGATACGAACGCTCATGAGCATGTGCGCGAGGGCCAACGCGACGGCCGCGCCGCCCATATCCTTCTTCATCAATGCCATGCCGGAACTCGTCTTGATGTCCAAGCCGCCGCTATCGAAACACACGCCCTTGCCGACGAGAGTCAACCGCGGCAGCGAGGCAGACCCCGCCGGCGACCAGCGCAACTCCAACAGCCGTGGTGCGTCAACGCTCGCCCGTCCAACCGCATGGATGGCAGGAAAGTTCGTGCGCAGCTCCTCGCCCATCCATTCCCGGTAGCTTGCGCGATGACGTAGGGCGAGCTCCCGGGCCGCCGCGGCGAGATGCGAGGGCCCGAAATCCGCTGCGGGGGTGTTGATCCAGTCACGCGCCATTTTGAGCGCCTCGCCCGCCAAGCCGACGAACGATAGATCGGCGTTCGCCGGCGGCTCGAGGCTCGCAGTGCGTTCCGTCTTCTGAGGCCGGTAACGCTCGAACCGGTACGCCGCATAGGCGAATCCCAGGCACAGTTGCGTGGCGTCGCCTGCGCTCCACTCTTGCGCCAATCGAAAACGGCGCGGCGGCAAACGTTCCGCGAACCCGGCCGCATGCCACAACGAGAGTTCGCCCTGCCGTTTGCCGAGTCCGGCGACGGCCGATCGCAAATTGCCCTCGGGGCCCGGCACCAAAACCACCCGATGTTTCTCGCCCTTGAAATTTTGTTCGCTAAGCCAATTTGCGACCGGCGCACTCATGCTCGCACGCCAGGTTTCGATTTCGTCTTCGTACAATAACCACAGCGGAACGTGAGCAGTGCCTTCGGTAGTCATGAGAGTAGGTCCTTGAGGCGCGGCAACACCCGCAGCAGGCCTTGCATGATAAGAGATTCTGTGTTGCTATTTGCGGCTACTTTCAAGGAGCCCAAATGCGTTTGTATTCGCAAAAAGACGTCGACAAAAAAGCGTTGCGCGGCGCACGTATCGCCATTCTCGGTTACGGCAGCCAGGGGCGTGCGCACGCATTGAATTTGCACGACAGCGGATTCGACGTGGTCGTTGGGGTTCGCAAGGGCGAGAGTTGGAATAAGGCCAAAAAAGACGGCCTCAAAGTGCTCGAGCCCGCAGCCGCGGTCAAGGGCGCCCAATTGGTGGCGATGCTGGTTCCCGACATGACGCAAAAAGCGCTGTATCAGGAGCTCAAGACCGTTATCGAAAAGGGCGCGACCTTGTTGTTCGCGCACGGCTTCAACGTGCACTTCAAACAAATCAAGCCGCGCAGGGATTTGGATGTGGTGCTGATCGCACCCAAGGGCCCGGGCGATCTGGTGCGCCGTCAGTACCAGCAGGGACGCGGCGTGCCCTGCCTGATTGCGGTCGCGCAAGATTCGTCCAAGAAGGCCAAAGCCAAGGCGCTCGCCTATGCCGACGGCATCGGCGGCACCCGCGGGGGCGTGCTGGAAACGACATTCGCGGAAGAGACCGAAACCGATTTGTTCGGCGAACAGGCCGTGCTGTGCGGCGGCGCCACCGAACTCGTCGTCAAGGGCTACGAAACGCTGGTGGAAGCCGGCTACCAGCCCGCGGTCGCCTACTATGAGTGCTTGCATGAACTGAAGTTGATCGTCGATCTGCTGCATGAGGGCGGCATCACCAAGATGCACCGCTTCATCAGCGAAACGGCCAAGTACGGCGATCTGACGCGCGGGCCGCGGATCGTCAACAAGGCCACCAAGAAGGAAATGAAAAAGATTCTGGCGGAGATTCAGCAGGGCAAGTTCGCGCGCCAGTGGATCGCCGAAACCAAGAGCGGGCGGCGCAAATACTCGAAGCTTTTGAAGGCCGACCTCAGGCATCCGATCGAAAAGGTCGGCATGCAGCTGCGCGCGCGCATGCCCTGGCTGGAATCCGGCAAGGCCTGACGCCTGAATTCATGACGGCCCGCACGCTGTTCGAGAAGGTTTGGAGGGCTCACGAAGTGGTGCCGGAGGGACCGGACACGCCGGCGGTCCTCTATATCGATTTGCATCTCATCCATGAGGTCACCTCGCCGCAGGCCTTCAGCATGTTGACGTCGCGCGGGCTGCCGGTCCGGCGGCCCGATCGGACGCTCGCCACCATGGACCACTCGACACCGACTACCAGCGAGCAGGTATTCGGGAACGTGCCTATCCGGGTGGATGCTGCGGCGAAACAGGTGCGGCAGCTAGAGCAGAATGCGGCCGATTTCGGCGTCGAGTTGTTCGGCATGCGCGATGCACGCCGCGGAATCGTGCACGTCATCAGTCCGGAGCTGGGAGCCACCCAACCCGGCATGACCATCGTGTGCGGTGATAGCCACACGAGTACCCACGGTGCGTTCGGCGCCCTCGCCTTCGGTATCGGCAGCACCGAAGTCGGCCACGTGTTCGCAACCCAGTGCCTACTCCAGCGCAAACCGAGGACTTTCGCCGTCAATGTCGAAGGCCGACTGCCTGCGGGCGTCACCGCGAAGGACTTGATCCTGGCGATCATCGGCAAGGTGGGAGTGTCCGGCGGGACGGGTTATGTGTTCGAGTACTGCGGCTCGACCATCCGAGCGCTCTCGATGGACGAGCGCATGACCATCTGCAACATGTCGATCGAGGCCGGCGCACGCGCCGGCATGATAGCGCCGGACGATACGACTTTTGCGTATCTCAAGGATAAGCCACGCGCCCCGGCGGCAGGAGACTGGGACGCCGCCGTCGCGCACTGGCGAACCTTTGCCACCGATGCGGGCGCAACGTTCGATGCATCGATCGATATCGATGCGACAACGCTCGAGCCCATGATCACCTACGGCACCAACCCCGGCATGGTAGTGCCCATCAGCGAGTCCATCCCGAAAAGCTCCGGGGATGCGATTTTTGAAAAGGCGCTCGGCTACATGGGTTTTCAGGGCGGTGACGCCATGCTGGGAAAACCGGTCCAGGTGGTATTCATCGGCAGTTGCACCAATGGGCGTTTCGAGGACTTGCAGGCTGCGGCGCACATTCTCAAAGGACGCAAGGTCGCTCCCGGAGTGCACCTGCTCATCGTCCCCGGCTCGCAACAGGTCAAGCGCGACGCGGAGGCGGCCGGTCTCGCCGAGATTTTCAAGGCGGCCGGCGCCGATTGGCGCGAGTCCGGTTGTTCCATGTGTTTGGGGATGAACGGCGACACGGTTCCCGCGGGCCAATACGCGGTGAGCACCAGCAACCGCAACTTTGAGGGTCGTCAAGGGGTCGGCGCACGCACCTTGCTGGTCAGCCCGCTCACGGCGGCTGCGAGCGCCGTGCGGGGCAAGATTACCGATCCCCGGGAACTCATGTGATGCAACCCTTGAAGCGAGTTCGCTCGCGAACCGCAGTGCTGCCCTTGAGTAACGTGGACACCGATCAGATCATCCCCGCGCGATTCTTGACCACCACGACCAAGGAAGGGCTAGGCCGTCAATTGTTCGCCGATTGGCGCTATTTGGCGGACGGCACGCCCAATCCTGAATTCGTGCTGAACCGCCCGGAAGCGAGCGGCTGCCAGGTGTTGGTGGCCGGCCGTAATTTCGGCTGCGGCTCGTCGCGTGAACATGCACCTTGGGCGCTTCTGGATTATGGAATTCGCGCAGTCGTCAGCACGGAAATTGCGGATATCTTTCGCAGCAATGCCTTGAAGAACGGGCTGCTGCCAATCACCGTGGATGAGGCCACCGCAACGTGGCTGCTCGATCACCCCGGAGCGGAGGTCGTGATCGACCTTGCGGCCGCCCGGCTGACGCTGCCGACGGGGGCGGCGGTCGACTTTCCGATCGAGGCATTTGCGCGACATTGCCTATTGAACGGCCTCGACGAGCTCGGATTTCTGCAAAGCAAGCTCCCCGACATCCAACGTTATGAAGCGGGCGCGGGAGTTTAGTTGAAGGCGTTGATTGCCGTGATTGCCGGCGATGGTATTGGCGGTGAGGTCACCGCCGAGGCGGTGCGGGCGCTCGTCAAGGTCGCGGAGCGCTTCGGCCACTCTTTTATATTCGAGCCGGCGCTGCTCGGCGGCGCGGCCATCGACGCGACGGGTGAGGCGATGCCGGCTGCCACCCTCGCACTGTGTCAACGCGCCGATGCCGTCCTGTTGGGCGCCGTCGGCGGCCCAAAGTGGTCCGACGTGAATGCCCAAGTGCGTCCCGAACAGGGCTTGCTGCAGCTGCGCAAGGCGCTTGGGTTATTCGCAAATCTACGACCCGTGGTCCCGCATCCCGCGGTGCTCGGGGCCTCGCCCATCAAGGCTGAATTGCTGCAGGGCGTCGACATCATGGTCGTGCGTGAACTTACGGGCGGTATCTATTTCGGAGACAAGCATCGCACCGCCACGGAGGCCGTCGATGTCTGCCGTTACACCGTGACGGAGATCGAGCGTGTGGTACGGTTGGCGGCGCAGTTGGCGCGCACGCGCCGCCGCAAGCTCACATCGGTCGACAAGGCCAACGTACTCGAGACCTCGCGCCTGTGGCGTTCGGTGGTCGAGCGCATCCTCCCCGTCGAATTTTCGGACGTGAGCGTCGAGCACATGCTGGTGGACGCCGCCGCCATGCACCTCTTGAGGCGCCCGCGCGATTTCGACGTAATCGTCACGGAGAATATGTTCGGCGACATTCTGACGGATGAGGCATCGATGCTCGCCGGCTCGATGGGCCTGTTGCCATCCGCCTCCTTAGGGGAAGACGGACGCGGCGGACTCTTCGAGCCCATTCACGGCTCCGCGCCGGACATCGCCGGCCAAGGCATCGCCAATCCCTACGCGACGATACTGAGTGCGGCCATGCTGCTTCGGTATTCGCTGAAGCTCGAATCCGAGGCGCGAATATTGGAAGCCGCAGTGTCGGCGGCCATCGAATCCGGCGCCCTTCCCGCCGATCTCGCGACGTCGGGAAGGGCACCTGTCACGACGCGTGCCGCCGCCGATGCGGTTCTAGCTGCGCTCTAGAGGCCCGCTCGAGCGCGGCGGTGAGATCCGCGACGAGGTCCGCGGGATCCTCGATGCCGACCGACACGCGCAGCAATCCAGGTCCGATGCCGGCCAGCGCCCGTGCCGATTCTTCCATGCCCGCATGCGTCATGCTCACCGGATGCGCGATCAGACTCTCCACACCGCCGAGAGACTCGGCGAGCGTGAAGCATTCGAGTCCCGCAAGAAACGCCGCGACCGCGTTCTCGCCGCCGACGAGTTCGAAACTCAACATGGCCCCGAAGCCGCTTTGCTGGCGGCGCGCAAGTTCGTGGCCCGGGTGATCGGGGAGGCCCGGGTAGTAAAGTTTTTGCACCGCCGGGTGGCGGTGTAAGAGCTCGACGACCGCCGCGGTGTTCTCGGCGTGCACCCGCATGCGCGCGTGCAGCGTGCGCACGCCCCGCAAGCTCAAGAAACTGTCGAACGGCGCACCCGTGACGCCGATGGCATTCGCCCACCAGGCGATACTCTCTGCGAGCTGCGCAGTGGCGGCGATCACCGCACCGCCCACCACGTCGCTGTGACCGTTCAAGTACTTGGTCGTCGAATGCATGACGAGGTCCGCGCCGAGCGCCAACGGCTGCTGCCAGAGCGGCGAGAGGAACGTGTTGTCGACGGCGACCAGCGCACCGACCGCGTGAGCGGCTTCGGCGAGTCCGCGTATATCGACGATCCGGAGCAACGGATTGCTCGGCGTCTCGATCCATACCAATTGCGGCTTGGCGGCGAGCGCCGTCGTCAGCGCAGCGGCATCGCCCTGATCCACGAAATCGGCTATCAGCTTGCCCTGCGAATGCAAGGCCGCGAGCAGCCGGTAAGTGCCGCCATAACAATCGTACGGCGCGAGCACGCGCGCGCCGTGCGGCAGCGTCGCCAGGACCAGCGTGATCGCCGCGAGGCCGGTGCAGGTCACCACCGCACCGGCACCGCCCTCGAGATCGGCCAAGGCATTCGCGAGATCATCGCGCGTCGGATTGCCGGAGCGGGTGTAGTCGTATTTGCGCGGCTTGCAGTAGCCTTCGAAGGCAAAGTTCGTCGAGAGGTAAATAGGCGGCACGACGGAGCCGTGCTGCGCGTCCGATTCGAGCCCGGCGCGCACGGAACGCGTGGCCAGGGATTTTCGTGCTTTGATTTTTCCGCTCATATCATCTGCTCCGCAACCGCTTGTTTAATGATGGGGGTAAGTGCCGCGCCCTCCTTCAAGAACGCGTCGTGACCGAATATCGAGTTGATTTCGATGAGTTGGCGCGGGCCATTGAGGCGGGCCGAGAGGCCTTGCATGTCGTTGAACGGCACCAACTGATCTTCGCGCACCGCAATCAGGGTTGCCGGCGTGCGCACTTGAGTCGCATCCATTTGGTGTAGGTCGATCGACTCGCTCAGGCAGAGGAAGGTCTCTGCGCGGTACTTTTGCACATAGTCATCACCGCGCGCGAACAGGTAATCCTCGATCGGAAACCTGAATCGGTCCGCTTCGCGCACCGGCGCGCCGCCGAAGCGCAACTCGAACTCCACAGCGCTGCGGTACGTCGCCATCGCCAGCGCGCGCGCGAGCTTGAGCCCAGACGGGCCGTCGCCTCGCGCAATCGCCTCGCGCACGATCTGCCGCTGCACGCTGCGCCACGCCGTTGAGAGCACCTGAGACTTGTCGGCCGCGCTCAAAACGACGATGCGCCCCACCAGGTTGGGGTGACGCTCCGCGAAGCACAGCCCAACCATGCCTCCATAGGAGGCGCCCACAATGGCATGCAGCGATTTGAGTCCGAGATGCACGACGATGTGGCGCAGCGCCTCCGCCTGGTCATAAGAACTTAAGGGCGGAAATCTACCGTTGGGTAGCGGCGCCGAACTCCCGCCGTGACCACCGAGATAATCCAGACCTAAGACGCGGAATTTCCGGGTATCGATACCGTGCCCGGGACCGACGAGTTCCGGCCACCAGCCGTCGGGGGCAGAGACCATGCGATGAGCGGAAATTCCGCCGAGGACCGCAATGACAGGGGCGCCTTCGGGGCCGATGAGGCGGAACGCGACGCGTGCGTTCGGGAGCTCATCGCCATGATGCAATCGCCACGGATGCGATAATGGCAGGACCGCATCGTGTACCGGCGGCGCACCGGTTTCGGGTTCAATCGCTTTGTTCGGGGACTTTTTCGACACCTGACTTGGGCTCCTCAAAAGGTTTACATAACCCCTGAGGAGCGGTGTCGCTCGCAGGCAATTGACGCAATGCATGGCACGCCGTCCAACTTGCCGCCCATCTATCGGAACTCAAAGGCAATTGCCATTTGGTCCGCAGGAGTTGGCACCGTTCCTAGGGGTTTTTACACCTTCGGTGGTTGCCCCGGCTTCTAAGGGCCTTTCCCTCAGCCGGTCTAGATGAGCGCCCAAATGTTATGCAGGCGCCGCGCGCCCGTCAAGCAATTTCAACTTGCGCGGCTTTTGGTAATGCATTAATGTATTAGTACGTTAATACACTGTGAATAAGTCATGAAAACCAACCGCCCGGTCACGGTGCGTCAAGAACAGCAGCACGAACGAGCGCTCTGCACGGCGATTCTGGCATTGCGCAGCGTCGAAGAGTGCCGCAGTTTTTTCCGCGATCTGTGCACGCCGGCCGAATTGCAGGCGATGGCCGACCGGTGGGCCGTGGTCGAACTCCTCGAGCGCGGGCTGCCCTACCGCGAAATTCACAGACAAACCGGCGTTAGCGTCACCACCATTGGACGCGTCGCTCGCTACTTGACCTCGGGCAACGGCGGGTATCGCGCAGTGACCGAACGCCTGAAGTTCAACGCATGATCGACAATGCGCCCATGCGGCTGAAGATTGCGGTCCAAAAGAGCGGCCGGCTCACCGACTCATCGCTCGATCTGTTGTCTCGCTGCGGGCTCAAGTACAGCCGCGGCAAGGATCAGCTCATGTGCTACGGCGAGAACATGCCGCTCGACGTGCTGTTCGTGCGCGACGACGATATACCGGACTTGGTGCAAGAGGATGTATGCGATCTCGGCTTGGTCGGCTTGAACGTCGTCGAGGAGAAGCGGCTGGCGTTTCTCGCGCTCGGCCTGTCTCCGCTGTTCGAGACGGTGCAGACATTGGATTTTGGGCGCTGCAAGCTGTGCATCGCGGTGCCCGATGGATTCGATTACCGCGGCGCCGCCTCGATCGCCGGTAAGCGCATTGCAACCACCTATCCGCATATTCTCGGGCGGTTTCTGAAGGAGCGCGGTATTCGGGCGGAGGTCGTCGTGCTATCAGGTTCGGTCGAGATCGCGCCCCGCCTCGGGCGTGCCGACTTGATTTGCGACCTGGTCTCGACGGGTTCGACGCTCGCAGCGAATCATTTGCGCCAGGCCGAGATCGTGCTCGAAAGCCAGGCGGTACTCATTCGCACACCCGTTCCCATTCCCGCCGAGAAGCAGGACTGGACCCGCCGTCTCTTGATGCGGGTCGACGGCGTCGAGCAGGTGAAGGGCAGTAAGTACATCATGCTGCACGCGCCCCGCTCCGCGCTTCCTGCGATCGCGAAACTGCTGCCCGGAAGCGAGTCCCCGACGGTCATTCCGCTCGAGGGTATCGGCGACCGCGTCGCCGTGCACGCCGTGTGCCGCGAAAACGTATTTTGGGAAACTCTCGAGCAGCTGAAGGGAGCGGGTGCGAGTTCCGTGCTGGTTTTGCCGGTCGAGAAGATGTTGGCCTGAAGGGCGAATCGAAGGCGTATGCGTATTCTCGAGTGGAAATCGCTGTCCGAATCCGAACGCCGAGCGGCGTTGCAGCGGCCCGCGGAGCGCAATGCGGCAGGCGTCGCGCGCGCGGCCCGTGAGATCATCGATGCGGTACGCCGCGACGGCGATGCCGCGCTCATCGAGTTCACGCATCGATTCGACGGCGTACGAATTGAAGAACTGGCG
Source organism: uncultured Gammaproteobacteria bacterium (assembly GCA_963755965.1). Taxonomy (GTDB): domain Bacteria; phylum Pseudomonadota; class Gammaproteobacteria; order Steroidobacterales; family Steroidobacteraceae; genus Bog-1198. Next base: position 96,262 of record CAVWLU010000016.1, on the reverse strand, counting down.
GTGTCGGCGGCGGAGTTTTCCGCAGCCGAGCGAAGCTTGAGCGCTCTGCAACATGCGGCGCTCGACACCGCGATCGAGACGGTGCACAAGTTTCACGCCGCGCAGAAGCCCGCACCGCTGCGTATCGAAACGGCGCCGGGCGTGATCTGCGAGCGCTTCAGCGTACCGGTTCGAGCGGTCGGTTTGTACGTTCCCGCGGGTTCGGCGCCGTTGCCGTCGACGGCCATCATGCTCGCGGTTCCGGCTGCCATCGCGGGTTGTCCGGTGCGCGTCATGTGCACGCCCCCCTCCGGCGCCGGTACGGCCGCCGCGGCGGTGCTGGTCGCCGCACGCAAGGCCGGCGTCGACCAGATCTTCAAGGTGGGCGGCGCGCAAGCGGTAGCGGCCATGGCCTACGGCACCGCAACGATCCCGAAATGCGACAAGCTGTTCGGTCCAGGCAACGCCTGGGTTACGGCCGCGAAATTGCTGGTGTCGGGCGACGCCGCCGGCGCCGCGATGGATTTGCCGGCCGGCGTCACCGAGGTGATGGTGATCGCCGATTCCGGCGCACGCGCCGATTTCATCGCCGCCGACCTGCTCGCTCAGGCGGAGCACGGCGCCGACGCACAGGCGTTGCTCGTCACTCCCTCGGCGGCACTCGCAGGCGACGTTGCCCGCGAGGTCGAGCGCCAAGTACGCTCGCTGTCGCGTGCGGCCATCCTGGTTGAGTCCGTGTCGAACATGCGTCTGTTTGTGGTCGACTCCCTCGAGACAGCGTTCAGTATCGCCAATGACTATGCGCCCGAGCATCTGCTGTTGGAGATTCGCGAGCCGCGCGCATGGCTGCCCTGCGTGCAAGCGGCCGGCGCGGTGTTTCTCGGCAGTTGGTCGCCGGAATCGATGGGGGATTATTGCAGCGGGCCGAATCACACCTTGCCGACGTATGGCTATGCCAAGGCCTACAGCGGTCTGGCGCTGGAGGATTTCCAAAAGCGCATCACGGTGCAGGAGCTCACCCCGGCGGGCTTACGCGGTTTGGGCGAAACTGCCCGGACAATGGCCGGCCTCGAGGGGTTGGACGCGCATGCCGCCGCCGTTACGATTCGACTCGCGGCGCTCGAGGAGGCCTTCTCGTGAATCCGGTACTCTCGCTGGCACGTCCCGACATACTCCGCCTCAAGCCCTATTCGCATGCCGCGTGGATGCCGTCGATGACTCGTCTGCATGCCAACGAAGCGCCGTGGCGGCCTGCGGACGATGTCACGGCCGCCGGACTCAATCGTTACCCCGAGCCGCAGCCTCGGGCGCTGCTGGAACGATTGGCCGCGCTTTATGAAGTACCGACGGCCTGCTTGCTCGCGACTCACGGCAGCGACGAGGCCATCGATTTGCTGTCGCGCATCTACTTGCGCGCAGGGTCGGACGCGATTTTGCAATGCACGCCGACGTTCGGAATGTACCAATTAGCCGCGCACATCCAGGGAGCGGCCGTAATCGAGATTCCGCTCGACCGCGCTCGTTCGTGGAGTGTGGATCCGGAGCGCCTGCTGGCTGCTTGGCAGCCTAAGGTAAAGCTCGTGTATTTGTGTTCCCCCAATAATCCGACCGCAAACCTGCTCGACAACCACGCGGTGGAGGAGATTTGCCAAGCACTCGACGGGAAAGCCATCGTGGTAATCGACGAGGCGTACATCGAATGGTCGCGCCGCGCCAGCCTCACCGCCTGGTTGGACCGCTTTTCCACCCTCGTCATCTTGCGCACCTTGTCCAAGGTGCACGCGCTAGCCGGAGCGCGCATCGGCGCCTTGTTGGGCCATTCGGATATGATCGGGCTGGCAAGACGCGTGATCGCGCCCTACTCGCTGGCGCAACCCGCCGTCGAGGCGGCGTTGCGTGCCCTCGCGCCGCAAGAAATCTCGGCCTTGCAGCCGAAGATCGATGGGCTGCTCACGGAGCGCGAATACTTGCGCGATCGTTTGGCGCGCTTGACGTTGGTCGAGAAGGTATGGCCGAGCGATGCGAATTTTCTGCTGATCGATTGCCGCGATGCGGATCGATTCATGCGCCTGAGTATGGCCGGCGGTTCGATCGTGCGTGATCTGCGCCACTATCCGGCATTGCCAAATTCGCTGCGCATTTCGGTGGGTAGCAGAGTCGAGAACGATGCGCTTCTGCGCAGCTTGGAGGCGGCGTGAGCGGTGATCGCATTGTATTTCTGGATCGCGACGGAACCTTGAACGAAGAGCCGCCCGACGAGCAGGTCGACAGTCTGGAAAAAATTCGCCTGATGCCGAATGTCATACCGGCTCTCTTGGATTTGAAGCGGGCGGGCTTCCGGTTCGTCATGGTCACCAACCAGGACGGTCTCGGCACACCGACTCTGCCGCGCGCACCATTCGAACGCGCCCACCAGTTCATTATGAACGTGTTTGCTTCGCAAGGGATCGAATTCGATGCAGTGTTCATCTGCCCGCATTTTCTGCGCGAGGGCTGCGATTGCCGCAAACCCAAGCTTGGCATGGTGCGGGACTATTTGGACGCCCATCCCATCGATGCGACGCGAAGCTACATGATCGGCGACCGCGACACCGATCTCGAATTTGCAGCGAATTTAGGCATTGAAGGTCTGCGCATTCGCCTGGAAGGGGCCGAGCACGAAACGTGGCCGGCCATCGCGCAACGCATCATCGGGCCGGCGAGGCGGGCGCAGGTGCGGCGAAAGACCAAGGAGACCGAGGTCGTGATCGAGGTCGACCTGGCTCGCGAAGGACCGACCAGCGTGCACACCGGATTGGGTTTCTTCGATCACATGCTCGAACAGATTGCGAAACACGGCGGTTTTGCGTTGCAGCTCACCTGCGCGGGCGATTTGCACATCGATGAACATCACACCATCGAGGATTGCGCCCTCGCCTTGGGCTCGGCACTGCGCGAAGCGCTGGGCGACAAACGCGGCATCGCGCGCTACGGTTTCTTGCTCGCCATGGATGAGGCCGAGGCCCAAGTGGCGCTCGATTTATCGGGACGGCCCTATTTCGTGTGGGAAGGCCGCTTCAATCGCGATCGGGTCGGCGACCTGCCCACCGAATTGGTGCCGCATTTTTTTCGCTCGCTCACGGAAACCCTGGGCGCGGCGCTGCATCTTAAGGTGAGCGGCGAAAACACGCACCATATGATCGAGTCCTGTTTCAAAGGTGTGGGCCGGAGCCTCCGCCAAGCCATTCGCGCTGACGGCGCCGAATTGCCCAGCACCAAGGGCATTCTTTGAGCGCGCTCGACATCGTCATCGTCGCCAGCGGCGCCAATATCGCATCGCTGCAATTCGCCTTGGAGCGGCGAGGCGCCGCAGCTGAAGTTTCGGCGGATGCGCAGCGCATCCAAGCTGCCACTCATGTCATTCTGCCGGGGGTAGGTGCGGCCGCCGACGCCATGGCGCGGCTGCGCCAGAGTGGTCTCGACGGCGTGATTCCGAGGCTGACCCAACCGGTACTCGGCATTTGTCTTGGGATGCAGCTGCTCTACGAGGCGTCCGAAGAAGGCCGTGCGCACTGCCTCGGGATCATTCCGGGGCTCGCGGCGCGCTTGATCGAGGTCCCCGGCCGCCCGGTTCCCCATATGGGTTGGAACACGCTTGAAATCCAGCGGAACTCGCGCTTGTTGGAAGGGTTGGGCAGCGAGGATTACGCCTATTTCGTCCATAGCTATGCGCTGCCGTTGAGCGACGCGACGGTCGCAACCTGCCGCTACGGCGTGCCGTTCAGCGCGTGCGTGGAGTGGCGGAATTTCTACGGGGTCCAGTTCCACCCCGAGCGTTCCGCCGCCGTCGGCGCGCGCGTGCTGCAAAATTTTCTGACATGCGTCTGATTCCCGCCATCGATTTGAAAGGCGGCCACTGCGTAAGACTGCTGCAAGGCGATTTCGCGACTGAAACCCGCTACAGCGCGGATCCTAAGGAGCTGCTCGCCAGGTATCGCGACCTCGGCGCCGATTGGCTGCACGTCGTCGACCTCGACGGCGCGCGCGACGGAAGTACGGGCAACCGAGCCATCATCGCCGATCTCGCTGCCCAGGACAGCGTCAAGCTGCAAGTGGGCGGGGGCTTGCGCAACACCGCCTCGGTCGCGCAGATGCTGAGCTTGGGCGCGGCACGAGTGGTCGTCGGAAGCGCCGCCTTGATCAAAGGTGACCAAGTGCGAACCTGGCTCAAATATTTCGGTGCCGATCACATCACGCTGGCCTTCGACGTGCGGCTCGATGAGAACGGCACACCGTGCGTCGCTACCCATGGCTGGCGCCAACAATCCAATCTGTCGCTGTGGGACGCTGTGGCGGGCTTTGTGAATTCCGAGCTCCAACACGTGCTCTGCACCGACGTGAGCCGCGATGGCGCATTGTCGGGACCGAACGTGCAGTTGTACACGGAGGCCGTGCGGCGTTTTCCCCAATTGCAGTGGCAGGCCTCCGGAGGCGTGCGCGATGCGGGCGATTTGCACGCCCTGGCCGAGTGCGGCGTCGCCGCTGCGATCAGCGGCAAGGCGCTGCTCGAAGGACTCATTTCCGTCGAGGAGCTGCGAGCATTCTTGCCAAACGCATAATTCCGTGTCTCGACGTACGCGATGGCCAGGTCGTCAAGGGTGTGCGCTTTCGAGACCATCGCATCGTCGGCGATATCTTGGATCTCGCCCTGCGCTACCGCGACGAAGGCGCGGACGAATTAGTGTTCTACGACATCGCAGCGAGTCCCGCCGACACCTCGGTGGATCGTTCCTGGGTAAACCGCGTGGCGCGGATACTGGACATCCCCTTCTGCGTGGCGGGCGGCATCAAGTGCGTCGCCGATGCCGAAGAGGTACTGGCCTCCGGTGCGGAGAAAATCTCGATCAATACGCCCGCCCTGGCAGACCCGGAACTCATCGACACTTTGAGCGAGCGCTTCGGCGCACAGTGCGTCGTGGTCGGCATCGACAGCCAAACGGTCGGCAATGATTATCGGGTGCAGCAGTACACAGGCGACATCGAACGCTCCCGCGACACCTCGCGCAAAACCGTTGATTGGGTGCGCGAGGTGCAACAACGCGGCGCCGGCGAGATCGTGCTCAATTGCATGGCGAGCGACGGTGTACGCCAGGGTTATGACATCGCCCAGCTGCGTATGGTGCGCGAGTTCTGCAATGTGCCGTTGGTGGCCTCGGGCGGTGCCGGCTGCGCGCGGGATTTTTCGGCGGTGTTTCAGGCAGCGGGGGTGGACGCTGCACTCGCCGCAAGCGTGTTCCATTCCGGTGAGATCGTGATTGCGGACCTCAAGAGACAACTGCGCGCGGACGGCGTCGAGGTAAGACTTTGAGCGACCTGGAAGCACTCGCATGGGACCAGAGCACCGGATTGCTGCCGGCCATCGTACAAGACGTCGACAGCGGCGCCGTGCTCATGTTGGCGTACATGAATCGCGAGGCGCTGGCGGTGACTCGGGCCAGCGGACGTGTCACTTTTTGGAGCCGCAGCAAGCAACGCCTGTGGACCAAGGGGGAGACCTCGGGCAATTTTCTCGAGGTGCGCGCCCTTGCGGCTGATTGCGACGGCGATACGTTACTGATTCTGGCGAAACCGCTCGGGCCGGCCTGCCACCTGGGCACGTCGACCTGCTTCGGGGAGACCCCGCCGCGCGCCTCCGCCGGGCAATTCGCGTTCTTAGGGAAGCTGGAAGGCGTCATAGCGCAGCGTATCGACGAGCGGCCCGCCGGCAGCTACACCGCGAACCTGCTGGCCGAAGGCACTCGGCGAATTGCCCAAAAAGTCGGCGAGGAAGGACTCGAATTGGCGCTCGCAAGCGTGGCGCAATCCGATGCCGACGTCATTTGCGAAGCCGCGGATCTCTTGTATCACGTCGTGCTATTGCTCAAGGCGAAGCACTTGTCGCTGACGCAGGTCGTCGCCGAACTCGAAGCCCGGCATGAGGGCGCTGGAAGTCCGTGATCTCCGATCGGCACACCTTTAAAATCATCGTGCAGAAGCACGCCCGCGCACTTCTTCTGTACCGTACCACTTACCTCGAACACACCTATCCGGTCGCGTTGGGCCGGAACTGGTCCGTCGACAAGGCGGTCGAGGGCGACGAGGCGACGCCGCTCGGCGAGTTCTATGTATGCGCGAAGAATCCGCGCAGCAAATTTTTCCTGTCGATGTGCATCAGCTACCCCAACGCGGAAGATGCCGGGCGCGGCCTCGCGGCCGGGCTGATCACTGCAGAGGAACACGCGGAAATTCTCGCGGCGAACCGCCTGCTCACGATGCCGCCGCAACATACCAAGCTCGGCGGCGAGATCTACATTCACGGGCATGGCACCGCGCTGCCCGATAACAAGTCTAAGGACTGGACGCGCGGCTGCATCGCTCTCGACAACCTCGCCATGCAAGAGATCTACGACCTGGTTCCGATCGGCACACCCGTCCACATCGTCGACTGACGCCGCAGACCGACGCCCGCAGCGCATCGCGCCCCGACCGTCAACTTAGGCGTCCAACCGCCAATTCCTCGATCAATTCGCAAGCCCGCGTCAACGCGAGGACTGAATCGATCCGCACCGCGTACTCCTGCGCGCGCGCCGCCAGGCTGCAATCGTCCAGAATCGCACGAATTTCAGCCGCCGCGCGCGCGGCCCGATAGCGTGTTTGCGGGATGCTTCGACCCAACCTAAGTTGTTCGATACGCCACCCGTTATCGAACTGGTCGTGACCGTTAGGCACCACGAGATGCGGGATGCCGGCGCGGATGGTTTGCGCCAGCGTGCCGATCCCGCCGTGGTACACCAGAAGTGCGGCACGCGGCAGCACTTCGCTGAACGGCAAATAGCCGAAGGCCTCTACGCCCCTCGGCAAATTGCGTGGCAATTGCTCCGGAAAATTGGTGACCAGCATCGCGCGGCGATTGAGCTGACCTGCCGCCTCGACCGACTCTTTGAAAAAGCGCTGCCGGGTCGAGGCCGCCGACCCAGCCGTAAAAATGATCGGTGGCTCGCCCGCCTGGAGGAAGTCGTGCGCCTCCCGCGGCACCGTCTTAAGCGCGCCACCGTCCCACAGCGGAAAACCCACGAGGTGGGTCTGGGGCGGCCAGTCCGGTTGTCTCGTGGCGAACCAGTCTGGAAACAATCCGATTATGCATTGCGGCGAGTGCAACCATCGCAGCAACACCCGGTTGACGGGCGGCAGATCGAGTGTCGCACGAAACTCATTCAGCGGCCGTTTCAGTTCTCTGTCGATCGCCGCCCAATCGATCAAGCGAAACAAGGCCTGCTTGAACCACATCGGCTGCGCGGTCGAAATGCGCATGTTTCCCATCACACCCTGGTCGACGAGACTTCGAAAGAGAGCCGGCTGCAGGTGCACCGTCGCGGTCCGCAACTTAAGCTTCTCCTGCGCGACGCGGGCTCCGAACGAGATTCCGGATGCCGCTACCACGGTGTCGGCATCCGCGTGCGACTCGATCAATCGGTAGATTTCCGAGATCGCCGGAACGATGACCCGCCGGGCGACCACCGTAAATCCCCTGCGCACATGCCAAAGGTTCGGATCCTCGATCGCCTCCTCGAAATCCTGAATCGTCCCGACCGGCAGAAATCCCAGCCCCTGTTGCTCGATCAATCCTTCGAAGTAGGGATTGGTAAGAATGGTCGCCCGATGTCCGCGGGCACGCAACGCAAGCCCCAACCCGATGAAGGGATGCACGTCGCCCGCGCTGCCGATGGTCGGCAACAGCACGTGCAACCGCTTTCGACCGGAGATGGATGTCGGCATCGCCGTTAGATTGCCATCTATTTACCTTCTATGACGGCGTAAGAATGCTTTATCGATTCAGCGGCGGCGGCGGCGGCACGTCTTTGGCGGCGCTGCGGGCGATGCGCGCAATGCGGTTGCGCCGCAAGGCGTAAACGCCGATGGCGAACCACACCACATTGAGACCGACCGACGGCCAGGCACCGTTCCACCCGCTATTGATGACGAACCCTAAGGCTCCGACGATATTCATCCATTGGTAGAGCGAGGAGCGCGATTGCACCTTGCCGGCGGAAATCAGCCCGTAGGCCCCGAGAATCAGCAGCGCTGCGGTCCAGCCCGCGATTTCGACGAAGGTTTTTAATTGCAAAAGAATTTACCTCAAGCGTACGCGCCCTAAGTTAAGTCCTGCGAAGCGCCGCGGCGTCCCGCGCCAGCGCCTCGATGCCGGCCCAGTCGGCCGCCGCCTGCATGGAGCGCGGCGCCACCCAGCCGCCGGCCACGCAAAGGACGTTGGGCAGCGCCAAATACTCTGCCGCCGTGGTGACAGTGAGCCCGCCCGCGGGGCAGAACAGCACATCCGGAAATTGATCCGCCATCGCTTGCAGCATGCCGACACCGCCCGCCTGCTGCGCCGGAAAGAACCTAAGGACGTTGAATCCCGCATGACGGGCCGCGATCAACTCGGTCGGCGTCATGATCGCGGGGAGCAGCGGAAAGCGTGCGCCGCGCGCCGCCGCCGCGAGTTCCGGCGTCAAGCCGGGCGTCGCACCGAACTCTGCCCCCACCCGGCCCGCGGCTGCAAAATCGAGGGCGCGAGTCAAAGCGCCGGCGCCGATGACGGCATCGGGAACGGCTTTGCCCATCGCTTCGATGGCAGCGAGCGCTACGGGGGTTCGAAGTTCAATTTCCATTACGCGCAACCCGCCCGCCGCCAGTGCGCGGGCCAACGGCACCGCGTGCTCGAGTTCAATGATGGTCAACACAGCCATCACTGGCGTGAGTCCCGCAATCTCGCGAATATTCACGTTAAGGTCCTAGAGCGTGCCGTGACGAAGGGGCAGCTATGTTGCGGGCAGGCGTACCGCGCGCGCAAGTGCTACGCTCTGCCCGGGACAATCTAAGGAACTCTTCGAAGGTGACACTGCTACCGACTTTTGACATGCTGCTTTTTGGCGGAACCGGCGACCTCGTCACACGCAAGCTTCTACCCGCACTGTATCGACGCCATGCCGCAAGTCAGGTTTCTGCCGACTCGCGCATTTATGGAATCGCTCGTACCGCGCTGTCGCGCACAGAATATTTGGCGCAGGCCGAATCGGCCTGTCGGGAATTCCTGGGCAAGGAATTCGATCCCGCGGGCTGGGAGTCCTTCAGCCGCTTGCTCGACTACGTCAAAATCGACGCTGGAGCCTCCGCGGATTACGCCCAGCTCATTCCCCTATTGAAGAACCGCGACGATTTGGTGCGAGTGTTCTTTTTCTCGACGGCATCGAATCTGTTCGCGGTCATGTGTGAGAACTTGGCGAAGGCGGCCGTCGTAACGCCGCTGTCGCGTGTAGTTCTGGAAAAGCCGCTCGGACATGACACCGCGTCGGCCGATGTGATCAACACCGAGGTGGGCAAGGCGTTCACAGAGCAGCAGATCTACCGCATCGATCATTATCTCGGGAAGGAGACGGTGCAAAATCTCATGGCGCTGCGATTCGGCAACATGCTGTTCGAACCGCTGTGGCGGCGCGGTCTGATCAAGCATGTGCAGATCACGGTGGCCGAAGAATTAGGCGTCGAACGGCGCGGGCATTTTTACGACAAGACCGGAGCTTTGCGCGACATGGTGCAGAACCATTTGTTGCAGCTATTGTGCATCATGGCCATGGAGCCTCCGACCAGCAGCGAACCGGACGCGGTTCGCGACGAGAAGCTCAAGGTTCTTCGGGCCCTGCGGCCGTTGCGGGAACGCGATGTCCTCACCAAGACGGTGCGCGGCCAGTACAAGGCGGGTGCAGTCCGGGGGGTGCCTGTGCCGGGGTATCTCGAAGAGGCCGACATTGCACCGGACAGCACCACTGAAACTTTCGCCGCCTTGAAAGTTGAAATCGACACCTGGCGGTGGGCCGGAGTGCCCTTCTATCTTCGGACGGGTAAGCGCCTACAAGATCGCCTCACCGAATTGGTAGTGACCTTCGAGGACGTGCCGCATTCCATATTCGAGAGGCCTTCCTCCTCGCATACCGCCAACGAGCTGGTGATTCGGCTCCAGCCCGACGAAAGCATCACGATGACCATCCTCGCAAAAAATCCGGGCGAGGGGATGAGACTCAAGCCGGTGAGCCTCGCGCTGGATTTGGGGGAAACGTTCAAAACACGCAGCCTCGATGCGTATGAACGCTTGCTCATGGACACGGTAAAGGGCAACCTTACCTTGTTCATGCGGCGCGACGAACTAGACGCCGCCTGGCGTTGGATCGACCCGATCATCTCGGGCTGGGAGCAGTATGACGACCGGCCGAAAATCTATATTGCCGGCAGCTGGGGGCCGGCCTCCTCCAGCGCGATGATCAGCCGCGATGGATTCGCCTGGCATGATGAACTCTGATATCAAGCCCACGCGCTTCGCGGATATGGAGTCGCTGTCGCGCCAAATGGCGAGCGACATCGCCTCGCGTCTCGCGCGAGCCATCGACATGCGCGGTTTGGCGAGCCTGCTCGTGTCAGGCGGCCGGTCTCCGGTCAAATTATTCGAACAGCTGCGCGTGCAGGCGCTTGATTGGAGCCGCGTATGCGTGGCGTTAGCGGATGAGCGCTGGGTCGATGCGACGGATGCCGGCAGCAACGAGAAATTGGTCCGTGACGTGTTGTTGCAAGATAAAGCGGCCGCTGCGCGTTTCCTCGGATTGAAAAACGCCGCACCCTCGCCCGATCTCGGCGCGGTTTCGGCTTGGGAGACGTTTGCGCGCGTACCGCGGCCATTCGACGTGACGGTACTCGGCATGGGCGATGACGGTCACACGGCATCGTTGTTCCCCGGCTCACCGAATCTGCGCAGCGCGCTCGATCCCGCCGCCGCTGCCGGTTGCGTCGGAATGTGGGCGCCAAGCGCACCGCGGGCCCGCTTAAGTTTGAATTTGAGCGCCCTGCTCGATTCGAGGCGCATATTGATTCTGATCAGCGGCGAGGAGAAGTGGCGCACCTATGCCGCCGCGAGTGCAGCGGGCGCTCTCGCGGATATGCCGATCAGGGCCGTCCTGCGTCAGGAACGCACGCCGGTCGAAGTGCTCTGGGCACCTTGAGCGCCAAGCAGGAAGCGCATCGTGCGTCGTAAGGGCTCGGCGGCGCCCCACAACAACTGATCGCCTACCGTAAATGCGGATAGATACTCCCCGCCCATGGCAAGTTTCCTTAACCGGCCGATGGGGATGCTCATTGTTCCGCTGACGGATGCGGGAGCGAGCTCCCTGATCGAGGAGTCGCGCTCATTGGGTATGACTTTCACCCAAGAGTTGCCGCCGGCAATCACCCGTTCGATTTCACTCAACGGGATATCGTCTTTGAGCTTGATGGTCAGCGCTTGGCTATGACAGCGCATCGCGCTCACCCGCACGCAGATGCCTTCTACCGGCACGGGCGCAGCCTCCGTACCCATGATTTTGTTCGACTCCGCACCGGCTTTCCATTCCTCCCGGCTCTGACCATTGCCCAGATCCTTGTCGATCCACGGGATCAGGCTCGCCGCCAGCGGCGCGCCGAAGTGCGCCGTCGGAAAATCCGCTTTCCCGATGGCGCCGGTGACGGCACGGTCGATATCCAGAATGCCGGCCGACGGATTGCTGAGCAACGCCGCCGCCGAGCGGTGCACGGCTCCCATCTGTTCGAGGAGTTCGCGCATGTTCTGAGCGCCCGCCCCCGACGCGGATTGGTAGGTCATCGCAGAGATCCAGTCGACCATGCCCGCCCGCAGCAAGCCGCACACCGCCATGAGCATGAGCGAGACCGTGCAGTTTCCGCCAATGAAGTCCTTAATCCCCTGCTCGCGGGCCGCCTGCATCACCGGCAGATTCACGGGGTCGAGAACGATGACGGAGGACGTCTCCATTCTCAAGGTCGATGCCGCATCAATCCAATATCCTTGCCAGCCGGACGCCCGCAAGCGCGCGTGCACCGCTTGAGTGTATTCGCCGCCCTGTGTGCTGATGAGCATGGGCAGGCGCGCCAATGCCGCGAGATCGCCCGCGTCCTGCACCGGCCCTGAGCGGCGGCCGATATCGGGCGATTCGCTTCCCGCCTGCGACGTGCTGAAGAAAATGGGCTCGACCAATTCGAAGTCGCGCTCGGCGCGCATGCGTTCCAGAAGCACGGATCCGACCATGCCGCGCCAACCGATGATGCCGATCTCAATCATGATTCGATAATAAACTCTGATGCGGGTGGGCGCCGATTATAATTCGACGCCATGACATAGCCATATGCGCCGCAGTTCGCAATTAGGAGAACATCGCCCTCTTGCGTGAGCGGCAACCCACGATCGCTGCCGAGCAGATCCGCGGATTCGCAGATCGGACCCACCACCGTCACCTTTTGACTCGAGGGCTCCGTCAGGCGAGTGAGGTTACGGATATCGTGATGTGCGCCATAGAGTGCCGGCCTGATCAACGAGTTCATACCGGTCGCAATGCCGACATAGCGGATGTCGCCCTTCTCTTTCAATTGCGTGACCACGGCGACCAGCACGCCTGCCTTGGCGACCAAGAATCGTCCGGGCTCCATCCAGAAATCAATGGCTGGGAATTGCTGCTTTAGCCGCGCAACTCCCGCATCCAGCGCGCCGAGATCGATGCCGCCGTGGCCCAATTGTTCGGGAACGCCGATTCCGCCACCCAGATCGACCACTTTCACGTCGGGAAAGCGCCGTGCCAGATCGCTGAGCAGCGCGCCCGTCTCGGTCCAGTTGGCGACGTCAAAAATTCCGCTGCCCGTGTGCGCATGCAGCCCCGCGACTCGAACTTCACCAGCCCGTGTCAAGCCGACGAGTTCGTCCACCTCGGCCATCGGTACGCCGAATTTCGAATGTATCCCGGCCGTGCGCACGTGGTGATGGTGTCCACGTCCGAATCCGGGATCGATCCGCAAGAAAATCTCTCTGCCGCGGAAAACGTGCGGCCACATCTTGAGCGGATACAGGTTGTCCAATGTGACCCGCACGCCCCTCTCGAACCCGTACTCATATTCCGTGCGCGGCGCAAAATTCGGCGTGAACAGCACGCGCTCCGGCTCAAGTTCGGGCACGGAAGCGAACGCATGTTCGAGTTCACCTTGAGATACGCATTCGAGCATGAGACCGGAAGCATAAATGCGCCGCAGGATATCGGGATGCCAGTTGGCCTTCATGGAGTAGGCCCACCGCGCCACGGAGCGCACACGTCGCACCGCCGCAATGGCGGCGTCCAAGCTCGCCATGTCGTACACGAACGCCGCCGATTCGCGCGTAGCGATTTTGAGCAAGCGGCTGCGCTTCTCCGGCTCTTCCCACCAGTTGGGGAGAGGGGACGCCGAATCTTCCGGCGGCGAGAACAGTTGCTCCCAAGTCGGCCCCAGTACCTTGTCGGAACCGATGCGCTGAATCAGCCGCTCGTGCAATTGCTGCACCAGACGGTCGCCCTGGGCTTCGTCGATCACGAAGGTGAAATTCAGATCGTTCGCCGCCTGACTCACGAGGTAGATCTTGTGATCTTGGAACAATTCGAAGGCGGGGCCCAACTCGTGCAAGATGCCGCGGATATTGTGACCCAACAGGCTCAATGAGGCGCACGGCCCCAGCACTTCGACCCGGCACAACTCACCGAGCGCGGCCGTCAGTTGCTTGAGGGCAGCTGAACCCAAGGTATTGGCGGTCGGATCCAGAGACACGGTGACATTGGTTTCCGAGGTGGAAATGAGATCCACCGACATACCCTGCTGCTTGAAGATCTGGAACGCATCCGCCAAAAATCCCACCTGATGCCACATGCCCGGACTGTCCATGGAGACCAGCGTGATGCCCTTCTTGATCGCAATGGCCTTTACTTGCGCCGCACTGTCGGCGACGTTCGCGGAAATCACCGTGCCTTCGAGCCCGGGAGCTTGGGTGGCATAGACATGCAGCGGTATCTGGTACTGGCGTACCGGCAGGACGCAGCGCGGGTGCAAGACCTTCGCGCCGTTGCTCGCGATCTCCTGCGCCTCATCGTAGTGCAAAGCGCGCAGCAGGCGGGCCGTAGGAACGGCACGCGGATTGGCGCTGAACATGCCCGGGACATCCGTCCAAATTTCCAGCCGTGCGGCCGCCAGCTTGGCTGCGAAGTAGGAGCCGGAGGTGTCCGAACCACCACGGCCCAGCAGCACCGTGTCGCCTGCTTCATTGGCCGCGATGAATCCCTGCGTGATGATGACTTGATCGAGCGATCGCCACCGCGTTTGCAATTTTACGTCCGGCGCAAAATCGCAGGTGGCCGACAGCAAGCTCGCCTGCGAGGTCGCACCATGGCGCTGTTCCGCGCGCAGCACCTCGCGAGCATCCACCCAGGTCGTCTTGATTCCCTGCGCATTGATGAAGGCGGCGCCCAATGAGGTGGCCAACAGCTCGCCCATCGCCATGACCTGCGCGCGCAGTCGGTCGCTGATCTCGTGACTCTGCGCGGCGGCCGCGCCCGTGCGCTTGAGATCCGCTATGAATTCCTCGAAGCGGTCCCCCGGAACGATCTCTAAGGATTGCGCGAGATTGCGATGCATCGTCTCGATGCGCTCGATGGCGGCCGTGTGGGTGCCGACTTTGGCAGCCGCCAACAGCGACTCGAGGCGATCCGTGATGCCGGACAGCGCGGAATGTACGATGACGGGACGCAGTCCAGCGTCAATTCGCTCCCGCAGTACGGCAACGATGTTGTGCCAATTCTCCGCCGACGACACGCTCGTGCCGCCGAACTTGAGCACGACCCAAGCTTGGGTTTTTTCAAGCACGGGTGACGGTGCCCGGATGCGCACGCAAGGGGATTATTCGTCTTCGAAAATGTCGCGCAGCTCTTTTTCCAACTGCCGCTCGGCTAGCACGTCCTCAACTCGACTCCAAGCCGCCTTGCCGCGCTTACCCACCGCCGCGACCTTAGGCCGCCGTTCAGCGCGTTCCAGCAACGGATCGAAATCATGGGATTCTTCGGCTTCGCCAAGAAACTCATCGTCGATATCAAAATGTTCGTCTTCGCGTTCGCTCATTGTTCGAGAAAAGCCCTTGAAATCAATAGGATCGATCAGCTTGGGTTTGTGAAGCTGCGCACTATAGCCGATTCTGCACCGCATTCAACTAGCACGACGATATTCCGCGTCCCGCCAGCAGCCTCCACTCGGGGCGAGATCCCGAGATTTCAAGTCAGAAATAAAAGCTATTAAATTTCAATGGCTTAAGGTGGATTGCTCGGGTACCTCCGGTAAGCCGATGGTAAGCCAATTCCCTACGTTCCGGTTCGGGCGCTGTCGCCGCGCGCCGGTAACGCCCCTTGCGCGATGGCGCGATTCACGGCGGACAGGATGGCGAGCAGCGACGCCGTGATGATGTTGTGGTGCATACCTGCGCCGAACAGCGTGCGCCGAGATCGGGTGGTGATCTCGATGTAGGACACCGCCGTGGCGGCGCTGCCTTTCCCGCGCGAATGCTCCTCGTAGGACAATACGTCAAACGGCAGGTCGATCGCAGCGACCATCGCGTCGATCGGGCCCGAACCCTGGCCGAGCCAACTCTCGAGCCGTCCGTCTCGCTCGATTTGCAGCGAAAGGCGCTCGCTATCCTCGCCGTCGGTTGACGCCGCCAGCTGATGTGAGCGGTATACAAGGGGCGCGCGCGGCAGCAAGTATTCCCGAGAGAATAGATCCCATAGCTCTTGAGAAGTTAATTCCTTGCCGGTGATATCTGCAGCTGCTTGTACGACTTGACTGAACTCGATTTGCAGCCGGCGCGGCATCACCAACTGGTAATCTCGCTCGAGTAGATACGCGACTCCGCCCTTCCCGGACTGGCTGTTGACACGGATGATCGAATCATAGGAGCGCCCCAGATCCGTGGGATCAAGCGGTAGGTACGGGACATCCCAGAGATCCGCCTCGGCACGGGCTGCGAGGCCCTTCTTGATGGCATCTTGGTGCGATCCTGAAAATGCCGTGAATACCAAATCACCGACATACGGATGCCGGGGATGAATGGGTAATTGATTACAGGCCTCCGCGCAACGCGCGGCCTCATTGATGTTAGAGAAATCTAATCCTGGATCAATGCCTTGCGTATATAAGTTAAGGGCGAGTGTCACTATATCCACGTTCCCTGTGCGTTCGCCGTTCCCGAATAGGGTGCCCTCGATACGCTCCGCGCCCGCCATGACGGCAAGTTCGGCCGCGGCGACCGCCGTGCCTCGGTCATTGTGCGGATGCACGCTCAAAACGACGCAATCGCGTTTACGGACGTGCCGGGAGAACCACTCGATTTGATCCGCATACACATTAGGTGTCGCCATTTCCACAGTCGCGGGCAGATTGAGAATGGACTTTCGGTGCACGGTCGGTTCCCAGACCGCGTTCACGGCGTCGCATATCTCGACGGCAAAATCTAGTTCGGTACCCGTGAAACTCTCGGGGCTGTATTCGAACACCCACTCGGTGCCCTTATCGCGCTCCGCGTGCTCCCGCACGTGGGTCGCGCCGCGGACGGCGATGTCAATGATGCCGGCGCGGTCGGTCCGAAACACGACGCGGCGCTGCGCAACCGAGGTCGAGTTGTACACGTGGACGATGGCGCGCCGCGCGCCTTTGATCGACTCATAGGTGCGCGCGATGAGTTCCGGTCGCGCCTGCGTCAACACTTGAATGGTGACGTCGTCTGGGATGAGCCTTTCGTCAATGATTTCGCGCACGAAATCGAAATCGGTCTGGGAAGCGGCCGGAAACCCAACCTCGATCTCCTTGAAGCCGATTTTGACCAGCATGTCGAACATCCGGCGCTTGCGCGCAGCATCCATGGGCTCGATCAGCGCCTGGTTGCCGTCCCTCAAATCGACGCTGCACCACACGGGAGGGGCGGTGATGAGCGCGTTCGGCCAGCTTCTGCTGTTGAGTTCGACGGGAGCAAATGCACGATACTTGGTCGACGGATTACGCAACATGATGTTCTCTCATTCGGGCCGTGTATGCCCTCGCTGCCAAACCGACACTTGTGAGAAGGGGTTTGGTTTTTGAGGGATCGGGTTTCGGTCTTGTGGGCGCCGACCGTTAGCGCTTAAGGGGTGTGGCGCCTAGCGGCGCAGCAGCAGCAGCGCAAGCACGCCCGAGCGCAGCGAGCTCTGGGGGGTGTCGATTGACTGGCGGACCGATGAGCACATATGCCATGAATCTAGCATTGCTCGCGGTTCCTGTGCAATAGAGCGTTAAAATCGAGAAGTCTACAAGCTCATCGCCGCGAGTCCGCCATGCCCCAGAATCAGACCCCGCCGCTAATAGACTATAACTTGTTCACGAGCGACGAAGCCTTGCAGGAGGCGATCGCGAGGGAGGGTGCCGCTTCGCACCTCGAGCAACTGACACACGCCGGCTCCGCCGTCGGCAGCGCTTTGAGCTTCGACCACGCTCGCCTCGCCAATCGCCATCCGCCTCAGCTGCAAAGTTTCAACGTCCAAGGCGAACGCATCGACGCCATTGAATTTCATCCTTCTTGGCACGCACTGATGCAGGGCATCGCGATGCGCGGCTATCACAGCGCGCCGTGGGCGCTCGAGGACGGACGGAGCGTTCCGGGTGCGCATACGGCGCGCGCCGCCGGCTATTTCCTCCAGGCACAGGTGGAATGCGGCACACTGTGCCCGGCCACCATGACCTATGGGGCGATTGCCGCGATGCGCCGCGATCCGTGGTTGGCCGAGGCATGGGTCCCGCGGCTCATCACGCGCGAATACGACGCGCGCGACATCCCCTTCGAACGCAAGCGCGGCGGCCTGATCGGCATGGGAATGACGGAAAAACAGGGCGGCTCCGACGTTCGCTCCAACACGACGCGCGCAAGCCGCACGGCCGATGGCAGCTACCGCGTCACGGGCCACAAGTGGTTTTTCTCCGCGCCGCAATGCGATGCTCATCTGGTGCTGGCGCAAACGGAAGCCGGCCTGTCGTGTTTTTTCATGCCGCGGCGGCTGCCCGACGGCACGCGCAATGGGATCTATGTTCAACGATTGAAAGACAAACTCGGCAACCGCTCCAACGCCTCATCCGAAGTGGAGTTCATCGATGCGTGGGCGCACCTGCTGGGCGATGAAGGGCGCGGCATTCCTACAATCCTGGAGATGGGTACTTACACCCGGCTCGACTGCGTGACAGGCAGCGCGGGAATGATGCGCCAAGCCGTCGTTCAGGCCTTGCACCACGCCCACCATCGAAAAGTATTCGGTACGCGGCTGATCGATCAGCCGCTGATGCGCAGCGTGCTCGCCGATCTCGCGCTCGAATCGGAAGCCGCGAGCGCGCTGACGATGCGCCTGGCGCGGGCCTTCGAGAGCGACGCACCGGGCGAAGAGGTCGCGCTGCGCCGCGCGCTCACCTCGGCGGCGAAATTCTGGGTCTGCAAACGCGGCTGCGAATTGGCAGCCGAGGCGATGGAAGTGCTCGGCGGCAATGGCTACACGGAGGAGTTGCCGCTCGCGCGCATCGTACGCGAAATGCCGGTGAATTCGATCTGGGAGGGCTCGGGCAATATCATGTGCCTGGACGTGCTGCGGGCGTTCTCCAAATCACCCGCCACCGGCGACGCCGTGCTCGACGAGCTTTCGAGCGCGCGCGCCAGCAATCGCCACTATGATGCGGCATTCGAGCGCTTCGCGGCCGTGGTGCGTGCGAATGCCCCGACGGAGGAACATGCGCGGGGCTTCGCGCAAACGTTCGTGACCCTGATGCAAGCAAGCATCCTGTTGCGCGCGGCGGCGAAAGGCGGCGCATCGCCCTCGCGGGTTGCCGAAGGATTTTGCGCAACCCGCTTAGGGAGTGAGGCAGGTTGGGGCGCCGTTTTCGGCGCGGGCGCAGCCGCCATCGATGTCGATTCCATTCTGCATCGAGCCTGGAAGGAATGACTGCTATCAGCCGGCACCGTACGCGCGGTTCTTCCAGCGCGCACCGGCACCGCGCCAATGATCGAGCGCCGATCCACACGTTGCCGCCATATAACAGAGCGCGATCAGCGGCAACAACAGCGCCCAAAATCGGCTGCGCCCATATCGTCCAAGTGTCGGCACATAGCTGATCGCGCCGAGGCCGAAAGCCGCCAGCCCGTAGGCGTGTTCCCAACCGCGACCGCACGCCATCGCCCACGCAGGTACGAGCCAAACCAGCGTTAGGCCGAGCAATGTCAGCACCAGCAGCGCCGCCGAGTGGCGCAACTGAGTGAATGCCGTGCGGCAGATCATGTGCCAGATATCCCGGAAACGAGGGTAGGATCGTATTGACGTCGCAAGCCCGGAATGGCCGAGATAGATGGCTCCCCTGCCGCAGGCCTTCACGGCCTTGGCCAGCGCGACATCGTCGATGAGGGCATTCTTGATCGCTTCGATTCCCCCGATGCGTTGCAAAGCCTCGCGGCGGATCAATACCGTCCCGCCGGCTGCTGCGGCCACGCGCGATCGCGGGTCATTCACTTTCGCGAACGGATACAGCATCTGGAAGAAATATACAAACGCCGGCACCAGCGCGCGCTCCGCGAGGCTTGCGCAATTCAACCGTACCATTTCGCTCACCAAATCCACCTGCGGACTCTCAAGCCGCGCGACCAGCGTCGCTAAATGCCGCGGGTCGTGCACGATATCGGCATCGGTCAGAAGCAGCACCGGGGCGTTGCTCGCCGCCACAGCCTGGTTCACCGCCCACAACTTTCCGGACCATGCTCGAGGCTTGGGTTCACCGCGGATCACTTTCAGATTCGGCGCCTTAGGCAAGAGTTCCGCGGTGCCATCGGTGGAATTGTCATCGACCAGGATGACGCTGAACTTGCCGGCATAATCCTGGGTCAGCAATGAGGCGATCACCGGCGCAATCGTTTGCGCCTCGTCGCGCGCCGGGACAATGATGTCCACATCGGGACAATCCGCGGGCAGCGCCGGCATCAATTCGGGCGTGGAGCTCCAGAACTTGCCGCGGGCGAAAAAAAGATAGGCCCAAATGCACAAGGACAAAAGCGCGATCATCGCTGCCAGCTTGACCGTCGGCGTCGGATCATCTCTTTGTAATTACCTTAATTATCAATTGTTTATAGACCATATGCATAATTAACTTCAATATTGGAAATCAAATCCACCCTTTGATTTGATTGCGTACGATAGACGCTAGTACCTCTGCGTGAGAGTCGTGATCGTTGAGCGCGGGCACCAGCGTCAGCCGTTCGCCGCCGAGCGCGAGGAAACGGTCGCGATATTCGATGGCTACCTCCTCCAATGTCTCCAGACAGTCAACCGCAAAGGACGGCGATACCACCGTCACTTTGCGCAAGCCGCGCCCGGACAGTACCTTCAACGTATCTTCCGTGTAGGGCTGCAACCAGGCCACCCTGCCGAATCGCGACTGATAGCAATGCGACCAATCCTCCGATGCCAGCCCCAGCCGTGCCACCACCAAGCGAGTGGTCGCTTCGGCCTGCGCCTGATAGGGGTCGCCTTCCTGTACGTAAACAGCCGGTATACCGTGATAGGAGAACACCAGATGCGAGCGCTCGCCGACGTCGGCCCAATGCTCGAGGATGCGCGCGCTCAGCGCGTCGATGTAAGCGGGATCCTCGTGATAGTCGTTCACGAAGCGGGTTTCCGGCAGCCACCGCCGGCGCTGTAACGCGCGGCTGGTGCGATCGAAGACGGAGCCCGTGGTCGATGAGCAGTACTGCGGGTACAAAGGCAGCACCAGAAGCCGTTTCACGTTTTGCTCAGCCAGGGATTCGATCGCGCTCGCTATGCTGGGATTTCCGTAGGTCATTCCGAGTTCGACGCGCACTTGATCCCCCAGTGTCGAGTGCAGCCGCGTACCGACATTGATCGCCAGACGCTTCGAGTACACCGCCAAAGGTGAACCTTCCTGCATCCAAATCTTGCGGTATTTGCGCGCCGTGCGGATCGGGCGAAGCGGCAATACCAGGCCATACAGGATGGGCAACCAAATCCAGCGCGAAGTCTCGATGACCCGGCGATCGGCGAGGAACTCGCGCAAGTAGCGTTGGACGGCAAAGTATGAGGGCGAATCGGGCGTGCCTAGATTGACCACCAATACACCGATTCGCGAATGGTCGGACGCCGCATGCACCACGGCGCGGTAATAGGGCATTGATAGATCCTTAGAGTATCGCGCCCGCGCAGTATACTGCTTGCCGCATGAAGCCCGGCACTGGTTTGCAAGCGTGATGTGGTTGAGCCCCAGTGAAAGCGAGGCCTTGAGCTTGAGCTTGAGCGTCGCTACGCGCAGCGTGGTATTCAGTTTGCCGCCCGCGATCCTCATCGCGTGGTTTCTCACGCGGCGGCAATTCTTGGGGCGTACCTTGCTCGATGCGGTGGTACATCTGCCGCTGGTGCTGCCGCCGGTCGCGGTCGGTTATGTGCTGCTATTGCTGTTCGGAACGCGCGGCGTCATCGGCTCCTGGCTCGAGCGGCTGTTCGGGATCGAACTCATCTTCACCCGCAACGGCGCGGCCCTCGCCACCGCGGTGATGTCCTTCCCGCTGATGGTTCGTGCGATGCGCATTTCATTGGAAAATATCGACCGCGGACTCGAGGATGCGGCGCGCACGCTCGGCGCCGGACCCCTCGATAGGTTCGCTACGATCACTCTGCCCCTCATGCTGCCGGGAGTTCTCGCAGGGGCGATCACCGCGTTTTCCGCGGCCTTGGGCGAATTCGGCGCCGTCATTACTTTCGTCTCCAATATCCCCGGTGAAACGCGCACGCTGCCGCTCGCCCTGTACGCCGCCTTGCAGGAACCAGGCGCGGAGTATGCGGCCGCACGGCTCGCAATTCTGTCGCTGGTGTTGGGGCTCGGCGGCTTGTTGTTGTCTGAATGGTTCGCGCGACGCGTGCGCCGCATGCTGGGCCGCTGATGCTCGAAGTCGCCGTCAGCAAGCAACTGGGTTCCTTTGGCTTGGAGGTCCGCTTCGAACTGCCGACTCCAGGCGTAGTCGCGCTGTTCGGGCCGTCCGGTTGCGGCAAGAGCACGACGGTCAACATCATCGCGGGTCTGCTCGAGGCGGATCGCGGGCGGGTGATGCTCGACGATGCGGTGCTGCTCGACACGGATCGGCGCATCGATGTGGCCGCCGAGCGGCGGCGCATCGCTTGCGTTTTCCAAGACGCAAGGCTGTTTCCGCACTTGAGCGTTGCCGCCAACTTGAAGTATGCCGAGAAGCGCGCCGTGGGCCGGCCTTACGTGAACTTCGATGTGGTGGCGAGGTTGCTCAATCTCGAATCCCTGATGCATCGGCGCACGCACCAGCTGTCGGGCGGGGAACGACAACGGGTCGCGATCGGCCGTGCGCTGCTATCCCAACCGCGCCTCCTGTTGCTGGACGAGCCGCTGGCCTCGCTCGACCGGGCGCGCCGCGAAGAAGTCTTGCCATACCTTGAATCCCTTCGCGATCAGTTGGCCATCCCCATGGTCTACGTGAGTCACCAATTCGATGAGGTCTTGAGATTGGCCACGCACGTCGTTCTGATGCAGACGGGAACCGTCGTCGCACAAGGCAGCATCGGCGATATGAGCCTCGATCCGCACCTGCGCTCCATCATCGGCCCCGATGCGGTCGGAGCAGTTATCGACGGCGTGGTGATGGGCGAGGATGCTGCGAGCGGGATGACGCGCGTACGGGTGGGACAGGGTGAACTGAAAGTGCCGGCGGCCGGGATGAGCCCTGGAACGACGCTGCGCGTCCAACTCCTGGCGCGCGACATTATCGTGTCGACGCAATTACCTCAGCATCTCTCCGTTCGAAACAACCTCAAAGGAGTCGTCACTGCGATCACCGGCGACGACGCGAATTCGGATCTCATATCGATCGATATCGGCGGCACGCAGATCATGGCGCGGGTAACGAAGGCGGCGACACGCGAACTTTCGCTCGTACCGGGACTGCCGGCCTGGGCGCTGGTCAAGTCGGTGTCATTGCGCGCCATTCCGTTTGCGCACCCGCTTAAGCCTTGACCGGCTCATTTGAGCCGAGTGCCCAGATGCATGATCGCGACGATATGATCGCGCGCCTGTAGACCTACGCTGGCTTTCACGGCCGAGTCATATGCCGCCGCCCCCGTCTTCCACATCACGCCATAACCCAAATCATGCGCCGCCAAGAACATATTTTGCGCGGCGGCGCCTACCGCAACCACCTGCTCGATCTCGGGTACTTTGGGATTCTCGCGCACCGCACATCCGACCACCACGATGGTCGGAGAGCGCAGGATTTTCTCGCGCTCCGCGGCCATTTGTTCCTCGGTCAGCGAGGGTAGCCGTTGTCGTTTGGCCTCCGCGGCTGCGACTGCAAACTTCTCCTTGGTCGGCCCGTCCAGAACCACCAAATGCCAGGGTTTTAGTCGCCCATGATCTGGCGCGTGTCTTGCGGCGTCCAAAATTCGCGATAGATGCTCCGGTGACGGGCCGGGGGAAGTCAAGCGCGCGGCGGATGCGCGGCTATCAATTGCGGCAAGTAAATCCATCGAACTCCTTTTATCTCAGCTATGATTTACGCCTCGGCCGGAAGCAGTGCCTTAAGGGCTACCCGTTCGAGGACGCGAATTATACCCATTGTTTTCAAGGAGCCCTCAATGAACCGTATTGTTTTAGCGTCACTTGCCGCGCTTGTCTGCGCGGCTGCCACCGCGGCGCCAGTCACGTACATTCTCGATTCGAAGCACACTTATCCGAGTTTTGCTGCGGATCACATGGGCGGCCTATCGGTGTGGCGCGGTAAATTCACCGATACCTCGGGTAAGGTGGTCTATGACAAGGACGCGAAGTCGGGTTCCATCGAGGTCACCGTGAATATGAGTTCCGTGGATTTCGGCAATGCAAAACTCGATGAGCATGCCAAGTCCGCAGAGCTATTCGATGCCGCGAAATTTCCTACGGCGACGTTCTCCGGGCAGTTCACTCAGTTCAAGGGAGCAACCCCGACCGAGGCGGCGGGTACCCTGACGCTGCACGGTGTGACCAAACCGCTGACGCTCAAGATCAATTCGTTCATGTGCAAGCCGAATCCCATGACGAAGAAAGAAGTCTGCGGTGCCGACGCGTCGGCGACGTTCAACCGCAGCGACTTCGGGATCACTTTCGGCGACGCGTACGGGTTCCAGATGTGGGTGAAGCTCGACATTCAGGTTGAGGGGAGTCCCGCAGGCTAAGCAGCGTACCGTACCGTTCCGACGGAGGCTCAATCGGCCCGGCGCCTCCTCATACTTGGGAGCACCGGGCCGTCTCGGAGGATATATGCAACAAGCCGTTCGCAAGTATCTGAAGGCCCTCGAGGCCGGCGACGTCGAGAGGGCAGCCGCGCTGTTCACTCACGACGGCTGGGTCCGGTCGCCGTTTCTGGGCCAAATTCCGGTCCGTGATTACGTCGCGAAAGTCGCCAACGCATCCCAGGACAGCAAACTCACGGTGCATGATGTACTGGTGAGCGCCGAAGGTCATATGCGGGCCGTCGGCTATTATCTCTATGACTGGCGGCTGAAGGATGGTTCGCAGGTCGCGTTCGAATGCGCCGATGTTTTCAACTTCGATCCCGACTCTGGCCGAATCGCCTCCATCGTGCTGGTCTATGACACACATTTAGTCCGCGACGTCGTGCATAAAAAGTATCCGTGACGCTGTAACATTCTCCGTCACGGCTTCGGCGGCGGCGACGCGTCAGCGACCGGCCGCTCCTGCCACCCGCCGCCGAGTGCCGAGTAAAGGCGGACCAAAGCGCTGAGGTTATTCGCATAGACCTGAGCGAGCGCGAGTTCAGCGGCAAACAAGTCGCGATCGGCTTCAATCACATCAAAGTAGGAGGCATAACCGATTCTGTACCGCGCGAGGGCAATTTCCCGCGCGCGCCGTTGGGCATCGACTTGGAGCGCCTGCTCGCGCTCCTGCTCACCGAACTTCTGATAGGCAACGAGCGCATCGGCCACGTCCCCGAAGGCTGCCTGAACGGTTTGGCGGTAGGCATATATCGCCTCGCGCTTGCGCGCGTCGGCAAGATCCACCTGGTACAGGTTTGACTGCACGCTGAGCAGCGGCTGAAGCAGGCTCACACCGAGACCCCATTCGGCCGCGGGAGGTGTGAATAAGTTGCTAAATGGCACGGACAGCGAGCCGGTGCTGCCGGTGAGCGAAATGTTCGGGAAGAGCGCCGCCTTGGCCACACCGACTTCGGCGTTGGCGGCCACCAAACCCTGCTCCGCTTGCGCCACGTCCGGCCTGCGTTCCAAGAGTTGCGCGGGCAGTCCGGCCGGGGGTCGCGGCGGTGCCTGCGGCACGGCTTCCCCGTAGTGCGCACGAGTGATCGGTTCCGGGTTGCTGCCGATCAATACACTGATCTGGTCCTCGGTCTGGGCGATCTGGCGCTCGAGGTCAGGCACGGTGGCCCGCGCCGCGGCGAGTTGCGCTTCGGCCGTGGCGACATCGAGACCGGTCGCGTAGCCGCGCTCGTGCTGGGCGTGCGTGAGTTCGACGAACTTCTCGCGGGTGACCACTGTGCGCCGCGTGATTTCGAGCTGGCTGTCGAGCGAGATGAGATTGAAATAGGCATTGGCGACCGTCGCCACGACAGTCACGTTCACGGCCCGCGCCGCAAACCGCGACGCGAGCAGATTGGCCCGCGAGGCCTCGTTCATACGTCGCAACTGCCCCCACAGATCGATCTGGTAGGACGCCAGAATCTGTACCTGGGCCTCATTGTTGATCCGCGACGCGCCCGGCGTTAGTGCGTAGTCGGAGATCTTGGCGCGTTCGGCACCGGCGTTGACCGATACCTGCGGCAGATAGTTCAGGCGGGTCGAGCCAAGCTCTGCCCTCGCCTCCTCGATCCGGGCCGCGGCGATCTTGACGTCGTAGTTGTTCTTGATCGCCGTCGCGAGAAGCTTCTGAAGGTCAGGGTCCGAATACACCTCCCACCAACCGCTGTCCCCCAGTGATGCCGCGTCGCCGGCGGCGCCGGTACCGGATGGATCGACGTCGCGGTACTCCGCGGGTACGTCGAGGGGCGGACGATGGTAGTTCGGCCCGACCGCGCAGCCGGCGAGCAGCGCGGCCGCACACAACCACCGCTTCACGTGTCGGGCTCCGCCTGAGCTCGCGGCGTGGGCGTCGCACTTCCTCGCGACTTGGCGAATCGGTCGACCAAGCCTTGCAGCACCACGTAGAACACGGGGACGATGAAAATGCCGATCATAGTCGCCGCAGTCATGCCGAAGACGACAGTTGTGCCCAGCACCTGGCGCGAGTTCGCGCCGGCCCCGGTCGCGATCGCGAGCGGCAACGCGCCCAAAATGAATGCGAATGAGGTCATGAGGATCGGCCGCAGCCGCAGCCGCGCTCCCTCGATCGCCGCCTCGATGAGCGGCATGCCGCGCTGGTGCGACAAGCGCGCGAACTCTACGATCAGGATCGCGTTCTTCGCGGCCAGCCCAATCAACATCACCAACCCGACCTGCGCATAAATATCGTTGGCCATGCTGCGCATCGATAGCCCGAGGAAGGCGCCGAATACGGCGAAGGGAATGCATAAGATCACCGCGAACGGCACGACCCAACTCTCATACTGCGCAGCAAGCACCAGGAACACGAACACCAGGGCCATGGCAAAAACGTACGGTGCCTGGCTCCCCGCGCGCTGCTGTTGAAATACCGATCCGGTCCAGTAATAGGTGAGATTGTCGGGAAGCGCCTTGGCGAGCGACTCCATGGCGGTGATTGCGTCTCCCTGGCTGTATCCGGCAGCCGGCGAACCGTTGATCGTCACGGCCCGGTATACGTTGTAGCGCTCAATGTAGGCCGGACCACGGGTCGGTTTAATGGTCACGAGCGAGGACAGCGGCACCATGTCGCCCGCCGCCGTTCGCACGTACAGGGTGTTCACCGCGTCGGGAAGAGTCCGCGCGGAGGGTTCCGCCTCCGCAGTGACGCGGAACGTGCGCCCGAACAAATTGAAATCGTTGATGTAGTTGCCGCCCAGAAAGGTTTGCAGTGCATTGAAGATATCGGAGATCGGGATTCCGAGCTCGCGCGCCCGGTCCCGATCGACCACGTACTCGATCTCCGGTACGCGGTTGTTGAACTGGGTTGAGACGTGGGCGATTTCCTTGCGCTTGCCGGCTTGGGCAAGGAAATCATCGATCTCGGCGGCGAAGTTCTCGAGGCGGCCGCCGGAGGTATCGGCGAGCACGAACTCAAATCCTCCGGCTTGACCGATGCCGGGGATGGCCGGCGGCGCCACGAACACGACATTCGCTTCTTTGAGCGTCCCGAGGAGCTTGTACAGCCGGTCGATCAGCGCTTGGGCCGAGCTCTGCCTACCGGGGCGCTTCGACCACGGCTTCAATGGAATGAAGCCCGAGCCGGTGTACGGGGTGTTGACCTGGGCCAGCAGGTTAAGTCCCGTGATGGCGAGCATGCTCTCTACTTCAGGCTGTTCGAGCACGGTGGCGCGAATCTTTTCGAGCACCTGCTCAGTGCGCTGCAACGACGCACCGGGCGGGAGCTGGGCAACCATGAGCATGTAACCTTGATCATCCTCCGGCAGAAACCCACCGGGCCTCAACCACACCAGTACGGCCAGCGCGATGACGATGGCGCCGAACACGCCGAGTGCAATCGCAGAGCGGCGGATGGCATGGCGTACCGTGGCCGTATACCCCTTTGTGGCCCGGTCGAAGATGCGATTGAATGCGGCGAAGCCGCGGCCGAGAAGGCCGGCCGGTGCGGCGTCGTCGCGCGGCTTCAGGAGCAATGCGCAGAGTGCCGGCGTGAACGTGAGCGCGATGAGCGCAGAGATCAGCACCGACACCGAGAGTGTCAGAGCGAATTGCTTGTAGAATTGGCCCGTGAGACCGCCGAGGAAGGCCACCGGCACGAACACGGCCGTGAGCACCAACGCGATCGCGATGACCGGGCTCGACACGTCCGCCATGGCCGCCCGGGTGGCCGCGAGAGGATCCAGTCCCTTCTCCTCCATCTTCTCGGTCACCGCCTCGACGACCACGATCGCATCGTCGACGACCAGCCCGATGGCGAGCACGAGAGCGAATAAGGTCAGAGTGTTGATCGAGAAACCGAGGGCGACGAAGATCGTGAAGGTTCCGAGCAGCGACACCGGCACCGCGAGCATCGGAATCAGCGTCGCCCGCCAGCTTTCCAGGAACAGAAAGACGACCAGGAGCACCAGCAGCGCGGCGATGAACAGCGTGATCTCGACTTCCCGGATCGACTCGCGCACGAACTCCGACGTATCGAGAGGTATCGTATAGCGGATACCGGTCGGAAAGCGCTGCGAGAGCTGCTCGAGCGTAGCTCGTACCTTCTTGCTGACTTCAAGTGCATTCGCGTCCGGCAGCTGATACACGCCGAGCAGTGCCACCGACTTGCCGTTCAGGCGGCTCGAGCGCGTGTAGTCGGTGGCGGCCAGTTCGATCCGCGCAACGTCGCGCAGGCGAACGATCGAGCCGTTGGAGCCCGCCTTCAGTACCACGTTCTCGAATTCCTCCACGCTGCGAAGACGACCGTGCACTGTCACCGTGTACGTCATCTGCTGCCCGGGAGGCGAGGGTTCGGCGCCGACGACGCCGGCCGGCGCGACCACGTTCTGCTCGTTGATGGCGTTGCTGATGTCCCCGGTGGTGATGCCTAAGCGCGACATCTTTCCGGGGTCGAGCCAAATGCGCATGCCGTAGTCGCGCGCCCCATATTGCAATACCTGGCCGACACCGGGCACGCGCGCCAGCGAGTCGTACACCTGAAGCGTCGCGAAGTTGCTCAGGAACAGGTAGTCGTAACGCGGATCCGACGCTTCGATGGCGACGAAGATCAGAGGCTGCGGCTGGCGCTTGGTGATGGACACGCCCTGCCGCAGCACATCGGGAGGGAGTTGCCGCTGAGCGATCGCCACCTGATTCTGCACATCGACGGCGGCGATGTCCTGAGCGGTGCCCACCTCGAATGTGACATTGAGCGTGTACGACCCGTCGTTGGAACTGCGCGAGTCCATGTAAATCATGTTGGGGACGCCGTTCACTTGCGTCTCGATCGGTGCCGCGATCGACTGCTCGATGGTCGAGGCATCCGCACCCGGGAAGGTCGCCGAGACCACGACCGAGGGCGGCGTGATCTGCGGAAACCGCGCCACCGGCAACAGAATGAAGGCAATGGATCCCGCGAGCGTGATGACGATCGCGAGCACCGTCGCGAAAATCGGCCGATCGATGAAGAAGTTGCTCACGAAGCGCGCTGCGCGGCGGGGGGTGCGGCCAAGGGCTGTGAGTGCACGGCCGCGCCGGCCTTGAGCTTTTGCGTACCGTCCACGACCACGATGTCGCCGGGCTTGAGACCTTCCTCGACCACCCAGTCGCTGCCCTGCTGCTGGCCCATTTTGACATCGCGCTGTTGGGCTTTGCCTGAGGCGTCGACGATCCAGACGTAATTCTTGTCCTGAAGGAGCTGCACTGCGCGCTGCGGCACGAGCAGCGCGTTGGGACGCTCGCGAGTCGCGACCACCACCCGAACGTACTGGCCCGCATGGAGGAACTCTTTAGGGTTCGGCACCGTGAGTCGAAGCGCGAGGGTGTCGGTCCTGAGATCCACGGCGGCATCGACGAAATTCATCGTTCCAGGGAGTTCGTATTCGCTGCCGTCGGCCAGCAGGATCCGGAACTGCCGCTGACTCGGATTGTGCTGGTCGATCGGGCGGCCGAGCTCGCGTTGAACCTGCAGCAGGCGCTGCTCGCCGACGCTGAAGTTCGCGTACATGGGATCGGTCTGGTAGACCGTCGTCAGCAACGTGGTGTAGGCGGTAACGACGCCGCCGATCCGGATCAGCGCCCGGCTCATGACACCATCGATGGGTGAGCGTACCTGGGTGTAGCCAAGATTGAGCTCTGCGGTCTTCACCGCTGCCTCCTGTGCCTTCACCTGGCTCTGTGTCGAGTCATTGGCGGCAACCGCCGCGTCGAGTTCTTTCTGACTCAAGGCGTCGATCGCCGTCAGCGGGCGAGCACGCGCCAAATCGCGTTCCGCCTGTGCCTGTGCGGCATGAGCTTGGGCGAGCCCCGCCTGCGCCTGCGCGAGAGCTGCGCTGTAGGGTTGCGGATCGATCTCGAATAACGTCTGCCCGCGTTTGACCGGCGTTCCCTCGTTCGCTCCCTGCCGGTATAGGATTCCCCCCACCTGCGGACGGATCTCGACGGTGTTCGAGGCCTCGAGCTGCGCGGGGTATTCCTGGGTCAGCGACGTCGGCTGCGGCCGAATCGTGATCGTCGACACCGGCTGCGGTGCCGGCGGGGCGGCCACCTTGCCTCCGCAGGCGGCCGTCACGACCAGCATTGTCAGAACCGAGAGGCGGATGCCCCCGCGCAAGCAATCGTGAGACACGGGTCCGGCGCATCCGGTTGATGCTTCAGTGTCGAGGTGGGTCATGGCGCTGAAGCATAACGCGCCGGCCGCCGTCAGGGTCCGAAAAATTTGGAGATCGTAAAGCGCGCCATGACGGGCTCGAGCGGATGTTCATGAACACCCGCCCTTCCGTCCGGGTAGGAACCAATCTCGCTCTGCAGCCGATCGACGTACCAGAACTCGGCTGCCGCCGCATGGGTGTTGAGCAGGTTATAGATGCCGAGCGAGACGCTCCAGCCCGCAGACAGCGCGTAGTGCAGGTCGACGTTCAACTCTCCGAAGCCGTGTCCATCGACTTGAGCGAGCGCCGTCGGGGCATTCGCGCATGAAGTCGCGACGCCCGGGAAGTCATGTACGGCGGCCGAGTTGACGCAGGGTCCGGAGGAGAGCGGGTAGTTCCCGAGGTAGCGAAAATCGATGCCGCCGCTCCAGGGGCCGAGATGGTTCAGATACAACGCCAGTGAACCGGTCGCGACCGGCGCATCCGTAATATAGGTGCCCGAATGGCCGGTGCCGTCATCGAAGGGACGCGTGAAGCGCGCATGGTCGCCTGAATAGCTGCCATAAAACTCCAGCCAGCGATTGATCTGATACGTAAGATTGATTTCAAAGCCATAGCGGCGGCTGGGAGGACCCGCCGTGTCCTGGCCGACATCCGGATCGATGGTGGTCTCGGACTGCTGCCACAAATTGTAGATCGCAAAGGTAACGGCGAGATTGCGATCGACGGCGGCGCGCACGCCCGCTTCTTGACCTTCTTGCCGCGCCAGCAGAGGGCTGTGCGGCAGTCCCAAGTCCACGCTCGTATCCTGATTCACGCCGCGAAGATCGGCGCTGTGAAATCCTCTGCCGGCTGCGAAGTACACCTCGACACGGTCGCTCGGGGCATAGATCAGGGTGCCCTTCGGTTGGACGAGGGACTGCGCAGCCGTGCCCCCATTGGTATATCCGCTCTTCTCATGCAATGCCGCGAGATAGTCGACGTCGGTGCCGTGCTGATAATCGTCGCGAACACCAATCACGGTGCGGAGCGTCGACGTCCAGCGCGTGGTCGCCTGGACATACGCCGCGCCGGCAAATAAGTACACCTGATCGTTGTTGGAAAATGACGGTGAATCGTACCTTGGTGACAGCGGCACTTGATGTTCACTCGGCAGGCGTCCGACGCCCAGCAAGTCGTAACGCGTCAGGCCGCCGACCGAAATCTCATTTTGGATTCCGCCCAAAGGTACCGGCAGCGTGTAATGCGCCGCGCCGCCGCTTGCACGACGATTCTCGAACTGGTCCTCTTGATCGCCGTGCACCGGATCGGCCAGAAAATGCGTAAAGTTATTGAACAAATGCAATTGGTTGTAGATGAAGAACCCGCTGGCCGAGAATTCCCCGTTGCCGAGAGACGCATGATAATTCACCGACAGGCTCGCGCGCTGGGCGTGGCCGCCGTCGGTCGGATCGAGGGTGCCAAACCGATCGGGGACCGCACCGGTGGTTATCGCGCGAATCGGAATATCCGTCGTATTGGTCCAGATCTGATGATAGTACATGCCGGTCACCGAATACCCATGACCCTCGTCGCCTTCGCTGTAGCGCAGAATCAGGTTCTCTTTGCGCGCGTCATCGGGCGTGACGAATGGACCATCGTAATGCTGCAATTCTGCCGCGCCCAACAGACGTCCATCGCCAAGCGCCTCGGAGCCCGCGCTGAATATGCGCTGAAATCCGAGCGTTCCCACGGTCGCAGCCAC
The DNA here is from genome assembly GCA_963755965.1 of uncultured Gammaproteobacteria bacterium. GTDB lineage: Bacteria > Pseudomonadota > Gammaproteobacteria > Steroidobacterales > Steroidobacteraceae > Bog-1198. The sequence continues at coordinate 64,103 of CAVWLU010000016.1, read as the reverse complement.
TTGATCCGCTATGACGTCCCGGTAGTTGATGCGGACTGAACCGACCGCACCGAAGTCGCCCACGTTCGGGTAGTAAGGCCCCTTGGTATACGTGATCGCGTCCGCGAGTTCCGGGATCATGAAGTTAAGATCCGTATAACCTTGACCGTGCGCGTGGGTCGGTTGGTTGATCGGCATGCCATCGACATAGGTTTCAAGATCGGTGCCGTGATCGAGGTTGTAACCGCGCATCAAGTATTGATTGGCCTTGCCCTCGCCGCTGTGCAAGGTCGCGATCAAACCTGGTACGGTCTCCAACAGTTGGCCCGGGCGATACTGCGGCGTCAGCTGCAGTTCCTGGTCAGAGACCACTCCTTCGCTGGCGCTCAAAGCCGTTCCCAGCAGAGCGAGACGCTGGGCCGTGACGGTGATTTCCTCGAGCGTGTTGATTAGCGCCTGGTCGGCCTGCGCGGCCGCCCACACAACGCTCATCAGCAGCGTGCCCGCAAGTGCGCGACGTGCTTCGACTGCGTTAATGAGGATACCCGTGCCGTTAGAGAGGCAGATCAATCTTGAGATTTTGGGGTGACAGCACGGCTGAAGCCGTGTTGATGCCGCTCTTTATCACAAAAATAGCGCGATGCGAGGGATCGATGGCGAAGAACATGTCGTAGGCGAGCGTGAGTCTCGTGGGTGGACGCCGGCATACCACGTCGAAAAATAGCGCGGCGTACGCACCGTCGGCGTGATTGTCGATGAGCTGCCGCGTGGGCTTGATCGCGCACGGGCTGGCGGGACCCGCACTGAAGTTAAGGTAGGGGTAGGCGTAACGTTCGATTGCGGCTTGGTGGCGCCGAACTTCGCCCCAAGTCAGTCGGCCATCTCCGTCATCATCCAACCTCAGCACAAAATCCAGATCGCGCAACGCGACATCCCACTGCCCGTGGACCATCACCTGTCCGGTTCGAGGGCCCTTCTCTACCGTTAAACTGATATAGGCGTCGCTGGCCGAGTGCGCTTGAACGGATGTCGAGCCCACCAAGAACATGCATAGCAGCCCCATGCCGGTTCGGCGCTTCAATTTTTAGCTCCGAGCGCGCGCTTCAATTGCCCGCGTAACTCCTGGGCCAGCGGTTCGATGACGGGATCTTCCAGCCTGGTTTTTTGCAGAAACTCCAGCGCTTCCGTCGCCGCTTGGGGCTGTCCGGCCGCCAATGCAGCCTGCAGCAGCAGGCGTGTATCCCAAGGCTCGCGCTGAACCTGCCAATTGCGTCGCGCCAGACCTAAGGCCGCTTGCGGCTCATGCTGCAGCTCTAAAGCGAATCGCGCCTGTTCACGCCCAAAAAAATCGCTGCCCCGAAGTGTCAGTGCCTCGAAACGCGCCGCCATGATCCATATGAACCGTGCAGTCTGATCGCTCTGAAGCGCAGAATGCGCCAAAGCGAGGCGCAAAAAGGCCGTGTCCGATTGCGCGTGGCCGGCAAGCAAGCGAAGCACTTCCTTCGGGCGTCCACGGTCGAGCAAGAAATCGGCATACGCAACCAACAAAAAGTTGTCCTGCGGCTCAAGTTTCAGCGCACTGAGATAATGAGATTCGGCGAGCGGCCAGTCGCCCAAGCGTTCGGCGGCTTCAGCCTGCAGACCCTGGACCCACGCTTGATAATTCGCGGTGATTTTGTCGCCGGAGGCTTCTGCCTGATGCAGCAATGCGAGGCTTTGCCGCGCGCGACCCGTATAGGAACGCAAATTACCGGAACAGGCCAATCCCCATTCGAAACCGGCGGTCGCCGTGACCTGGGCGCAATCCTTGCCGGCGGATCCATACTCCCCTTGAACCATGTCGAGCGTCGCCAAAGTCAGCCAGGCTTGGGCGTTCCCGGCGTCAATTTTCAGCACCTGCTGCAACAAGTCGCGCGCGGGAATGAAAAGATGCCGATATTGCAAAATGGTGGCCTGCGTGACCAAGGCGCTCGGGGGAGGTTCCGAGGCGGCCATCCACGGTGCAATGACGGCTTCGGCATAGCCGGCGAAATGCGCATCGCCCACCTGTCGACCATAACCCACGTAAGCGCCCGCGAGGCGTATGGCCGCGGGCAGGTTGTGGGGCGCGGCATCGAGCTCGGCGCGTAAGGATTTCATTTCCAATACCGCGGGATCCGTAATCGATGGGACGTCCTGCAAAACCTCGGATTCGCTTGAAGGAAGGTAAGGAGCCTTGAACGGCTCGGCCGGGGTCTCAAGGCTGGCGCCGATCGAGGCGGCGGCACCGGCTGTCGCCGCCAGGAGGAGAGCACAGACAATCAGCCGCTCTGCGGTGCGGCTCACGAGTACCGGGGATCCAGGTGAGCGAAATGGGGCCATAACCCCTATACGGCCCAGCCACCGGAGCGGATGCGCCAAAAGGAAGCGGGCCTGCATCCAAGCCGCGGGCGCTCACGTAAACTAACAATACGACAACTTCGTAAAAGGCGAGGCCCCTTGTCAGACTTTGTCTATGTTGCTCGACCGGTCGGTCGGCCCTCCTCTCGCCTGTCCTTCTCGCCGGCGGAGTGGACGCACTTGGCGGGGCTGTATGGTTTCGTCGGAGCTCTTCACCTTTTGGGCTGGGGCCTTTATCTGCACTTTGCAGCTCACTATCCGCAACTCGTGGGACTCGGGTTCGTCGCCTACATGTTTGGTTTGAGGCACGCCTTCGACGCGGACCACATTGCCGCCGTCGACGATACCGTGCGATTCATGTTGCAAAAGGGCAAAAAGCCCCTCGGGGTCGGTTTTTTCTTTTCCTTAGGGCATTCCACTGTGGTGCTCGCGCTGGCGATCGGGATTGCATTCGCAGCGACGGCGGTGAAGGCGCAATTGCCGCAGCTGAAGGATCTGGGGGCCGTCATCGGCACCAGTGTCGCAGGCACATTTCTTTGGATCATCGGCATTTTGAATCTGATGGTGCTGCTGGATATCTTGCAAATCTGGCGCACGGCAAGAGCGGGAACTCACAGCCACGCGCATCTCGAGGCGCTGTTGCAGAAACGCGGTCTCATTAATCGGCTGTTCGGCGGACGTCTGCAGAAATTGATGAACCACAGTTGGCAGATGTATCCTCTGGGCGTGTTGTTCGGTCTGGGTTTCGATACAGCGTCTGAAGTCGGGCTACTTGCCATGACGGCCGGCGCTTCGGCGGGCAACTTGCCGCTTCCCGCCGTACTATGCTTGCCGGTCTTGTTTGCGGCCGGCATGACCGTCATGGATACGACGGACGGAGTGCTCATGTCGAAGGCCTACAACTGGGCCTTCATCAACCCATTGCGCAAGATTTTTTACAACATCACGACGACCGGTTTATCGGTCGCCGTGGCGCTCTTGGTCGGAACGGTCGAACTTCTGCAAGTGCTGATCGGCACGCTGAAGCTGCGCGGAAATTTCTTCGACTTCATCACTGCCCTCAATTTCGGCATGTTGGGCTATCTCATCGTCGCCATGTTCCTCGTGGCGTGGGGCCTTTCGGTCGGTGTTTGGAAGTTGGGTCGCATCGAAGAGCGTTACGCCTTTCATCTTGGTGAAGGCGATGTGCGGCACTCCCATGATCACCTCCATCCACACGCAAAATAGAGTCCCGAGAACCGGCGGCGTGCGCAACTTGCGCCGAGCTTGGTTCGGATTGCTGCTCATGCTCGGCTGCGTGGACCCCGGCGCCAGCCGCGCCGATACGGTTGCGAGCCTCTTGGGCGATTTCACGATCAATCAATATTGCGGTTTGACGCTGGCGAGCGACACCGTCAAGCTGCATTACGCCGTCGTGTTTGGACAGCTTCCCGCTCTGCGCGAGCTGCATCTGGCCGACTCAAATGGCGATGGCGTGACTTCGCAGGCGGAGCGGGACGCGTATGTGGGGCGGCTCGCTACCACCATCGCGCAAGGCCTGATCCTGAAGGTGGGCGGCGTGACACTCCCCTTGCGGGCAACCCACTGGACCAGTAGTTTGCCCACCGAACAAGGGGGATTTTCGCTGCGAATGGATGTGGATTTTGCCGCGCCGTTGCCGGCAACCCCAGCGGGGGTCAAAAACGATCTGCGATTTACCAATCAAAACTACTTCGGCCGCGTGGGATGGCATGAGATCGTCGTGCGAGCTGCGCCTCCCCTTACCGTATTCGATACCAATGCCTACAGCACTTCGCTGTCTGGTAACCTGACCGAGGCTCTGAAATCACTGCCCGCCAATGGGCCGCTCGATGAGCGTTCCGTGCATCTTAGCTTCACGGAGGGCGATGCACCCGCGAATGCCGTGTTGTTGGGGCCCCGGCCTGGAACTCCGGCGCCGCAGGTCGATTCGACGCTGAATGCGCGGGGCATCGGCGCCGCCGACCAACCGAACGGCGGGTGGATTCCGCGCGAGACGCGACGTCTCGTCGATTCGATTTCGGGACCGCGCGTGGAACCGCATATCGCGATACTCGCGCTGTTGGGTGCCCTGTTGCTGGGCGCCGTACATGCACTGTCGCCCGGGCACGGAAAAACCATTGTCGGCGCCTACTTGATCGGATCGCGCGGCACGCCGCGCCATGCTCTAATTTTGGGTGCCACCGTGACGATTACCCACACCCTCGGCGTATTCGTGCTGGGATTTGCCACCCTTTACGCCTCGCGCTTCATTGTGCCCGAGCGACTGTTTCCTATCTTGAGCTTGATCTCGGCGGTACTCGTGCTCGGCATGGGCATCGTACTGCTGGTGCAAAGATTGCGGGCAGCGCGCCGGAAGCTCTTTGAATCATCGAGGACGGGAACTGTATTTTATCCAGTGTCGGCGGCTGCAGGTTCGCCTTCGGCACGAAGTAACGTACTCCTGCGATCGCATGGCGAGCATGCGGACGGCGCCCTTCACTCGCACGGGGGGGCGATGCATTCGCACCTGCCGCCCGGGGCCGCCGGTGAGAAAATCACCTGGCGCAATTTGCTGACCTTAGGAATTTCCGGCGGCCTCGTGCCCTGCCCTTCAGCGATGGTGCTGCTGTTGGCCGCGGTCGCACTCAATAAAACCGCGTATGGCATGTTGCTGGTGATAGCGTTCAGCGTCGGATTGGCCATTACGCTGACGGTGGTCGGTATGGCGTTCCTGTACGCTCGCAATCGCTTCCGCAATCCGTCGGCGAGCTCGCGCTGGTCCCACCTGTTGCCGGTATTGAGCGCGGGAACGATTACGGTCCTCGGAATTGGGCTATGTTTCACCGCTCTGCTGAGCTTCAGCTCGAGCTGAGCTTCACGAAGCCACGAGCAGCGGCGCTACGAACACGACCTCGCCGGTCGGCTGCCCGGTGGGAGAACCTCCGATCGGCTCGATGCTGACGGCCACCTGACTCGAACTCGCCAGCGCCTTCTTCTGAATCGCGGTGAGAATCCGACTCGATGCGCCTTCGGCCGGCAGCACGCCCAGCGACACCGGAGACGCGCCCTTCGGCAGCGCCCACAGTTCATAGTCATGCCCCGCCGGGGCAACGCCCTTGACGGCGTGGGTCACGAGGCGATCGGCATTACCGAACACCTCCAACTGCCAGAGGCGTTCTCCCGACTTGGCCGAGATCGTTGCCACGACCGTCGCCCGAACGACGGGAGCGCTGCGCCAATACCATAGCGCGGCCAGACCCACCACCAGCAGCACACTTGCCGCGAGCGCGAACGACCGACGCCAACGCTGCGCGGGAGATTGAGTCGACAGACTCAATCGCCGCTGGATGGCAAGCCAAACGTGCGCCGGAGGCTTAAGGGGTACCAGGCCTTTCGCCAGATGCATGAGGCGTTCCTCCCAGAAGCGGCAACGTTGATCGACCGACGGCGTGCCCGCGCGCCAGCTCTCGAAGCGGCGACGCGCCGGACCTCGCAAGGTACCCAGCACGTATTCGGAGGCCAGCCGGTCGATGACTTCGGGATTGTCCGGTTTCATTTCACGACTCGAGGCACTGTCGCAAAATGCGCAGGCCGCGGCGGATCCAACTCTTCACCGTCCCGAGTGGACTCCCGGTGAGGCGCGCGATTTCCTCGTGAGAGTTTCCGCCGACGAATGCCAGCTCGATGCAGCGGGTCTGCCGATCGGAGAGAAGGGCCAAACACCGCTCGAGCATGTCGCCGCCGGGAAGCCAGGTGGCCGAGTTAGCTTCCGATTCCGGCTCGGCGTCGACTTCGGGGCGCTCCGGCAATTCCGCCACCAACGCAGGTGCGTGACGTTCTTGGCGCAGCAAATCGATCGCACGGTAACGCGCAATCGATATCATCCACGTCATCGGCCGGCCGCGAATGGCGCTGAATTGCCCGGCCCGCTGCCAGATACTGATGAAAACGTCCTGAAGGGCCTCCTCGGCGAGCGCCGGGCGCCGCAGGATGCGGGTGAGGCACGCAAACAGAACCGGCGAGACCAGATCATACAGACGCTGCAGGGCGCGCGAGTCCGCCGCCGCGCACCGATCCAGAAGCTGCTGCAGCTGTTCGTCGAACTCGGTGGTGGATTTCGCGGTCGGGATCACGTCAGCATCCGTGCGGCTGGTACGCCCGTGAGAGCATACCGGGATGATCGGAGAAAAGCGCCACGGGTCCTTGGGAACCGTGGCGCCCCAATTGACTTACGAGCGTCGCTACCGCCCAAAGCCGTCTTCGCTTTTATTTGGCGATTCCATTCAGACCGTTTGGCGACCCCGGAATCGGCGTGTTCAGGTACGGGAAAACTGACATATAGGTGTCCCCCGCGTTGATCGCCCCGGTAACCTGCTCGTGAGCCGCGTCGGGGCCTGCTGCGCGCGCACCATCGGTGTACGGCGAGCCGGCGTTGGGATCGGTGGTCTGCTTGCCGCAGTTGCCGATCGCCCCGCAGAGCGCACCCTCCGCAACACGCAGAGTGATGTCCACCACATCGTCATAGGGCCGACGGCCATTCGGAAAGCCCGCTACGTCGCCGCCCAGCACTCCCAAGTCGTTTTGCATGGCGACGGGCGTCGGCGGCGTGGACGTGTTCAATCTCAACATTTCGCCCGGCGTGACTGTCAACGGTTGGTTGATTCCCTTCACCCCGGTCAGAAATGCCGCGACCAGATCGTTGCGCGGGGTCCCCGGAATCATGGCCGCACTGCCGAACAGATCGTTCAGCAGCACGGGCAGTGAAGGATTGGTCACGTAGTGCAAGAACTGAGTATCGTGAATCGGTTGGCTGCCGTTGAATTTGTCCTTGTCGGGCAATCCAATCACAAGTTCGTTGACCAGCGGCATGCCGAGCCGCGAGACCTGCTCCCAGTGCTCGCCGTCGGTCGAGGTGCGCAGGCTCGCGGTGGTCCACGCGCCTATGACCGGATCCTTCGGATTCGTGAGACAACGAATCGGCACCTCCAATGCGAGCGATGTCACGTTCTTGAATGACAATGTATTCGGCTCGCCGTCCCGCGGGCCAACCGGATTGGTATTGACCAGGTCGAACACCTCACCGAGGTTGACCACAAAGCCGTCCTTGCGCTGCCCGACGAACACCCGGCCCGGCGCCGAACAGCCCGGAATGCTGATGTCGTACACAAATTGTGCGGCGTAGGCGGCATAGTCCGGTATCGATTTGTTGCCGATGTTGTCGGTGGGCTTGAAGAACGTGGTGCCGCCCGATGACGCATTGCCGATCGCTTCTCCGTTACCGTGGCGCACGATCGCGATCGAATAGGTTTGTATCAGATTGAGATTCGCACCCGTTGCATCGATCGGGCCGATGTTGATCAGCGGCACAGGAGTCTTGTCGCCCCCGGCTTTGACTGTCAAATCCTTGAACCTGTTGGTAAATCTGAACACGAAACTCAGATCGCGGAGCGCGTCCCCGTCATTGTCGACATTAATCTGGTAGACGGCGTTTTCATCGAGATTGAAATAGTTCGGACCCCCCGAAGGGTCCTCCAACGGTATGTAATTGGCGATGAATGTGACATACCCGCTACGCCCGGGTTCGTAGCTGCGGAACATGTAGAAATCCGTTCCGTCCACCCTGGGCTGTCCGGCAATTGCCGGAGCCTCCCGGTGACTCGACGCTACGGCGCACAGTGGCAACGCCGTGGCGGCCAGCAGAACAAAGCGACTCAAGACATTCGTGTGCATGGGAATCCCCTTCGTTTGATGGGTCGAACGATCCTTCGAGACGTCACCTGACTCAACACATACGTTGGGCGCTTGCCCTCGGATGCATCGGAAAGCTCGACCGGCGGGAAGGAAGCTAACGTGGCGTCAGGGACCCATCGCGGCAAGGACCCATCGCGGCAGGGAAAAGCGGCATTTCTTCAGGGTTTCGTGCCGGGGAGTCCATGTGCGACTTCAAGGAAACCGGCCTGGCGGTCGTAAAACTGTGCACATCATCACCGCACCTTCGCCGCCAATAGGCTCATTCTCAAGGTAATTATGAACGGCACGCTGATACTCATCGAGCTCGCGGGTCATGTGGGGCTGCTGCTATGGGGCACTCACATGGTCGGCAGCGGAGTGCAGCGGGGCTTCGGTCCGGTCCTGCGCCACTGGTTGGGCCGCAACCTCGACAACCGCCTGCACGCGTTCTTCACGGGGCTCGGCGTCACGACCCTCTTACAGAGCAGCACCGCTACCGGCCTGTTGGCGACATCTTTTGCAGCCACCGGGGTCATCGCGCTAGCTCCCGCGCTCGCCGTCATGCTGGGCGCCAACGTCGGCACGGCGCTGTTGACGCAACTCTTGTCGTTCAACGTTGCACTCGTCGGTCCACCGCTGGTGCTCGCAGGTGTGCTCGCCTTTCGATGGTCAACCAACAGCCGCGCAAAGAACCTCGGGCGCGTCGGCATTGGCCTCGGCCTCATGCTCACCGCACTTGCCGGTCTCGTGCACACGCTGGGACCTCTCGAGAATGCGCCGCTGCTGCGTCCGGTAATGGGTTCGCTGTCCGGGGACCCCGTGCTCGCAGTGCTGATCGCGGCGCTGCTCACCTGGGCCTGTCACTCGAGCATTGCCATCGTGCTGCTCATCGGGTCATTGGCGGCAAGCCACGTAGTCAGCCCCACCGGGGCGCTCGCGCTCGTGCTGGGTGCCAACGTGGGTGGTGCACTGCCGGCCTTGCTCGAGGTTTCGACGCAGGCCGCGAGACGCCTACCGCTCGGCAACCTGCTGATACGCCTCGCCGGCACCGTCGTTGCCCTCCCGTTGCTACCCGAAATCGCGGGGGCGCTCGGACACGCCGACTCCGATTCCGCGCGCTTGGCGGTGGATTTTCACTTGCTATTCAATGTATCCCTCGCGGCCATATTCTTGGGTCCCGTCGGGCTCCTTGCGCGCAGCCTCACGCGTTGGATACCGGATCCGCCGACGCCGGCCGATCCTTCGCGGCCCGTGTATCTCGACGTCGCCGCACTTGATTCGGCGACGGTAGCGCTCGCAAACGCCTCGAGGGAAACATTGCGCATGGCCGACATGGTCGATTCCATGCTGCGCGATACGCTTGGCGTCATTTATCGCGACGATCGGGCGCGTGCGGAGGCAGTCTCGGCAACGGCGCGCTGCGTCGATAAGCTGGGCGAGTCAATTCGCCGCTACCTCGCGGACCTGGGCGATGAACAGTCCCTCGACAGCCAACGTGGCGGTGCACGCCTGCAGGACATCTTATCGGCGGTCATCAACCTCGAACACGTCGCCGACATCGTTGCCAATAGCTTGGTGGAGTACTCGTTGCGCAGTCTTAAGCGTGGCGAGAGACTCGCCGCCGAGGAATTCGAGATCGTTGCCGCCATGCACGGCGAATTGGTCGACTGCGTGCGCCTCGCCGCGGCTGTCTTTCTGCAGGCGGACCCGCGCGACGCCACGCGCCTGGTCGCAAGCAAGGCGCAGTTCCGGCAATTCGAAGAATCGGCGATGAGTTTGAGCGCGCAGCTTCTGCGCACGGCCGCCGCGGCCAACCGACTGTCAGACAAGGACACGGCGGAACGCGTGGCCGAAGAGAGCGGCCTATTCCTCCGCACAGTGCGAGACCTACGGCGCATTCATTCTCATCTCGCGAGCTTCGCCTACCCGATCCTGCACGGATCGCGCACTGGTAAGCCAGGACCGGCCCGGATGGCTGGGCGGCAGACCGTCCCAGCGACCTCCAAGAGCACTCAGCCCAGCATTTAATTCAATGCCGGCCGGCTTCGAATAGAAACCAGGTGCGACGTTCAGTTTCGTCGATCCAGTTCTCGATCAAGCTCGCGGTTGCGATATCGCGCATTTCATCCACGACTTCGTGCACCTCGCGCAGCCGCGCGGCCAGGGTCTGATTGTCCTCGCGTAGTTCGGCGAGCATATCGAGCGGATCGACGTATTCCGCATCGTTGTCCTTGATGCGTTGAATACGTGCTATGTGGCCGATCGAGCGCAAAGTCGAACCGCCGGTTTTTCGGATGCGTTCGGCAATCGGGTCAGTCATCGCATACAACTGATCCGCTTGCTCGTCGAGCAGCAAATGGTAGTCGCGGAAATGCGGACCACTCATGTGCCAATGAAAGTTTTTGGTCTTCATATAGAGCGCGAACACATCGGCGAGAATCCCGTTCATACCGCCGGCGATGTTCTTGGACGCTTTCGCGCCAAGATCGGTAGGTGTAACGAGCGGAGCCCCTCTGCGGCGCACTAGTTCGTCTTGCTTTCTGGAATCATTTTTGGCCATGATTGTTGCTCACGTGTGAAAGTCGAAAACGACGGGGAGGAGGCCTAGCATAGCGCAACGGCGCTGCATCTCAACTGCGATGTGCGTATCGTGGACCTTGGTCCAATTCTTTTCGTCGGCGTGCGTGCCAAGCTTCTTGGCCTACATTCGGACGGGAGATCTCCATGACCATCAAAGGCAACGTCGTCATCGCAGCCATAGCGACCGTACTACTCGCCGCTTGTGCGGGTCAATCCGAGACTTATACGCCGGCCAACTCGGCGCCGGTGACGATGCCCAAGGGCACCTTGACCGGCGGCGCCTCGGTGGGCGATGCCAACGCGCTCGCGCAGCTGGTGGTGGATGGCAACAACAATGCCATGGCGGGATTCGACCGCGTGGATGGCGACATGACTAAAATGCAGGCCACCGAAAATCAGGAACTGCAGAATTCACAGCAAGCGCTCGCGCAGCTCGAGCAGCTCTCCAACAACCAGGGCTCGGGCCAGATCACCCTGTTTTTCGCCACGGGCTCGATCGAACTCAATCAGGAGCAGCAGCAGCGGTTAATCAGGTTCCTCGACTATCTGTCGCGCGAAAACCGCGGCCGCACGGTGATCCTGGTTTCAGTCGGCAGCGCGTCGGCCGTGGGACCGGCATCCATCAACCGGCAGCTCAGCATCGGGCGCTCCCAGGCTCCGTTGCCCATTATCAACCAGTATCTCGTGAACACCCCGCACAATTTCTACAAGGTCTCCGCGGTTGGCGACATGTATGCGCCGAAAAATGCTTCGCAGCAGGTGGATCAGCGCTATCAGAATGTACGGATTATCGCCGCATACAGTAACCCGCAAGCGGGCGGCTCATGACCGATGACGGTCGCTGAACGCCATGGCGGCCAGCCGGATTGCGTCGGATTGCGCCGGATAGGTGTGAAGAATATCTGCTAACTGGCGCATGCCGATTCCAGCGCTCATGATGACCGACATTTCGTTGATCATTTCGCTGGCGCGCGCCGCCACGATGGTGGCTCCCACGATGCTATCCGTCCCTTCCCTGACGTAAATCTTCACGAAGCCGTCGTCCTGCGCGTCGGTGATCGCGCGATCGATGTCTTGCATCATGACCGTGTAGCTCTTAACCGATATATCCCGTCGCCTTGCCTCTTTTAGACCCATCCCGATATGCGCGATTTCCGGGCTGCAATAAGTGCACCAGGGAATCAAAAGGCTCTGCCGCTCACGGGCTCCGCGGAGTGCATTGCGCACGGCCAACCGTCCCGACGATTCCGCGACGTTGGTGAAATTCAGCCTCTCGCAGACGTCGCCGGCCGCGTACACATCAACGTTGCTGGTGCGTAAACAATCGTCGACTTTGATGCCCTGGTTCGGCTCGCAATCGATGCCCGCAGACTCGAGGTCCAACTCCTCCACGTTCGGTACCCGTCCGATGCTGAGCAAAATTTCGTCGACTGGAATGCAATACTTGCGGTCTTCATTGACCGCATCGATCAATTTGTCGCCGTCCCCCTTGCGAGCGCCGGCGACGGTCGTATTCAAGTGCGTTTCGACGCCGTCGCGCGACAATGACATCGATAAAAGTTCTGCGGCATCCCGTTCTTCGTCCGGCAGGAACTTCGGTTCGTTCTGCAGGATCGTCACTTGAGAGCCCAACCTACAGAAGGCCTGGGCCAACTCGCACCCGAGCGAACCGCCGCCGATCACTCCCAAGCGCTTGGGCAACTCGGCAAGATCGAAAATGGTATCGCTGGTGAAATACCCTATTTGATCGAGTCCCGGTATATTCGACGAGCGAGGCCGCGCGCCGGTCGCAACGATTGCCTTTCTGAAGAATAACGAAGTATCCCCGGCGAGCAATGAATGGGGGCCGGCGAAACGTGCGTCGCCGAAGAAAACATCGATACCTTGAGCACGGCATCGATCGATGGAATGGTATTCGGAGATGCGTGCGCGGATTCGCCGCATACGCTCCATTACCGCGTCGAAATCCGTCGGCGGTTTGCTGGTCGATGGAGCGCCGTATTCGCCTCCGTCGCGCATGGCTGTGAACAGCCGTGCAGTACCAATGACCGCCTTGGAGGGAATGGAGCCGGCATTGAGCGAGTTGCCGCCGAGTCGAAATCGTTCAATGAGCGCCACGCTGTGACCCTCGCGTACGGCGGATTCTGCCGCGGCCAATCCCGCCGGTCCGGCCCCGATGACGGCCAAATCGTAGCGTCCCTTCGGAACGGGATTTCTCCATGTGTCCGGCCTAACCCGCCTGAGTAAATCGTCGTCGGAATGGGGCGTTGAGTTTACGGGCATTGCTACAGCCAGCCGTTCTCAAAGCCTGCGCCTTCAAGCCCCGCACGAATCCAAGGACAGCTGCGGGTCAAATCCCAGACGAGCCCGCTGCGGTAATTCTCGATCATCATTACCAACAATCCCTGATCGAGCCCAAACCATCCATCGGACAGCCAAACCTTGCCTCCCTCTACCAAACTGGGATTGAATCCGCTGGAGAACCGATCGTTACGGCAGACCTCTGGATAGGCACGCAAAAGCTGACGTGTTCCTTCAAGCGCAATGTCGGCGCCGAACGGTATTGTGGCGAGCATGGCCCACGGTGCGATGGTTCCATCATCAGGTCCCAACGGCGCGCCGCGCGACATATAGCCGAAAAATCGGCGATCCCGACTACTTTGACGCAGTTGAAGATTGCCGGGCCCATCCCCTGCGGTAATTCCCCACAAGTTTCGGTCATATCCTACGTAACCCCTTGGATTGCGCGCGCCGTATTCCCGATGAATCGCGATTGCGCGTTTGGTGTTTTCGAAATAATCGCTGTCCTTGTCGCGCATGAACGCATCGCGAATGCCGCGATAATCGATCCACGCGTGCGAGAACAAGTGCGTGAACAGCGGACCGGAATACAACACATCTTGCCCGAGCAAGTTCTCCCATTGATACGTGCAAGTCCAGCCTGCAAAGCTTGATGCAGAAAGTGGATGCGATGGGGACCCCATCCCAAGGACGTAGACGATCGTCGCCTCGTTATATCCTTCCCAGCCATAGTGGAGGAACCCGCACTCGGGCTTCCAGCCTTGAGCAACGGTTTCTTGTTCGTTCTGGGCCCACCGCCAATCGACACGTTGATAAAGTTGTTCGCTCAGAGCACGGATTTCAACTTCGTTTCCGCCCCCGTCGAAGTAACGCCCCGCCGTGAGAATTCCGGCCAACAACAGCGAGGAATCCACCAACGACAACTCGCAGCGCCAGACACGACGCCCGCTTTGCATATCTAAAAAATGGTAGTAAAAACCTTTATACCCGGTTGCATCCGGGCTATCGCTTTGCGGGCTGTTCCAGAAGAACCGCAACGCCTGCAGCGTTTGGGCGGCCGCCGCGCCGCGCCTCATCCATCCTCTTTCGACTGCAATCGGATAACACGATAAGGCGAATCCGACCACGGCGATGCTGCTAGGAGATCCCGCGCGGGATGTATCGGCGACCAGTCCGTTGTCAGGATTGGAATACTGGGTGAGGTAGGCGCAAGCGCCACGTTGCAGCCTGTCGAGCAACACCTCGTCCGATGAATCGATGAGCGTTTCGATTTCCGCGTTCATGACTTACAGCGCGTTGATGTCCGCGCTCTCGAGCACACCCTCAGGCGCCCCGTTTCGCACCACCCTGATCATCGCGCGTCCAACCTGCTCGGTCGTGGTGACGTACCGAGGCCAGAGCCGTCTCAGCAGAGGCAGGAGCGGACCCGTCAGGGTATATAGATGCCGGTAGAGCGCGGTCTTGGATTTTACGCCATGGAGCGGCTGAATCGCCGCGGGACGAAACATGAAGGCCGCCTTGAAGGGAAGCTTGAGCAGCGCATTCTCAGTCCTGCCCTTCACCCGCGCCCACATGACGGGGCCGCGCTCGCTCGAATCCGTTCCGGCCCCCGAGACGTAGACGAATGTCATGTGCGGATTGCGGACGAGGAGCGCTTTCGCCATCGTCAACGTCAAATCGTAGGTCAGTTCCGTAAAACGCGCCTCCGACATACCCGCCGAGGACGGGCCGAGGCTGTCGAAACAGGCATCGTAGCCGTCCAGGGCACTGCCCAGATCTGCGATGCGATTGAAGTCCTCGAGCACGATCTCTTTCAACTTGGGGTTTGACCCCGCAGTCGCGCTTCGTCCGATGCAAAGCACCCGTTGGACGCCAGGATCGATGAGGCACTCGCGAAGTACCCCTTGGCCGACCATGCCGCTCGCGCCCAATATGATTACCTTCATACTACCTCTTCGGACCAATCAGCCGGGAAAAGGGTTATTTCCCATGGCAAAGTGTGGGTCGACTCGACGTTTACTGCAACAGGGCAAACCATGGCATGCACGGAACTCTAAATGATTCAGGCGATTCAGATCCTCGTTTTACTCCTGGTCGTGATTGCCGCTGTTTCGGTCGTCGCGGCGCGACTCGAGATTCCACCCGCGATACTCCTCGTGATCACGGGCGTCATCCTGGCACTCGTCCCGGGGCTGCCCACCGTAAAGCTGGCGCCGGGATTTGTATTGCTCTTCGTGCTGCCGCCGATCATTTATTCATCGGCCGTTGCGATGAGCTGGCGCGACTTCCGATTTAATCTGCGCCCCATTTCGCTGCTCGCCGTCGGTTGCGTTCTCTTCACGACCATCGTTATCGCCGCGGTGACGCATTGGCTGCTGGGCTTCTCCTGGCCGGTCGGCTTCGTATTGGGGGCCATTGTTTCGCCGCCGGACGCCGTGGCGCCGCTCTCGATTGCGCGCCGTATGCAGCTGCCGAGGCGGCTTGTCGTGATCCTAGAGGGTGAAGGCCTGGCGAATGATGCAAGCGCGCTCATCCTATATCGCTTCGCCGTGGCCGCTGTCAGCGTCAGCATATCTTCGTTCAGTCAAGCCGCCGGACTGTTTGCCGCCATCATCTGCGGCGAAATCCTCTGGGGCATCGGAGTGGGTTGGCTCATGCTGCGCTTGCGGCGTTGGGTGCATGATCCACGTATCGAGGTCATGCTCTCGGTGCTCACACCATTCGTCGCTTACTGGCCGCCCGAGCGTTTGGGCGGATCGGGCGTGCTTGCGACAGTGACCGCTGGGCTTTATATAAGTTGGAACGGTCTCAGACTGATCAGTGCGGCGACGCGCCTACAGGGCATTTTCTTCTGGGATTTCCTCATTTACTTGACTGAAGGGTTCGTGTTCCTCATCACCGGGCTGCAGGCGCGAACGCTGGTTGCCGGCATTCATGGTAGTTCGCTGCCCGATCTGACCGTATCCGCCGCGATTGTCTGCGCTGTGGTCATCGCAGCCCGGTTCATCTGGATGTTTCCCGCGACCTACCTTCCGCGATTGTTGATTCGTTCAATCGCTCGCGACGATCCGGCGCCACCCTGGCAATGGCCTTTTGCTCTTGCGTTCACGGGCGTCCGCGGGATCGTCTCGCTCGCGGCGGCGCTTGCCATTCCCCTGACGACGGCGAGCGGCGAGTCGTTCCCCGACCGCGACCGAATTCTCTTCCTGACGTTTTCAGTCATTCTGGTGACACTCGTGGGCCAGGGTCTGATGTTGCCCGCCGTGATTCGTGCGCTCGGGCTCGCCAACGCGGGCCGTCGAGAGCGACACGACGAGAGAATCGAGGAATTTGGAGCTCGGCGACAGGCCATCGAGGCGGCAAGCCTGCGTCTGAACGCACTTGTCGCCGAGCGCGAACTGTCCGAGGATATCGTTCGTCCGCTGCGCACGCGCCACCGCGACCGGCTCAAGCATGTCGAGCGCCGCAGCGCCGGCGCAGATGGGGATCAACAGCTCATCGATCTACACGACGAGATTGAATGTCTGCTGATCGCCGCCGAACGGCGGCAGATCAACGATCTGTATAGGGAGGGAAAGCTGAAGGACGAGCCGCGGCGCCGTATCGAGCGCGAACTCGATCTACGCGAAGCGCAGTTGACCAACGTGAGGGGCGAGGAGTGAAGGCGGTCATCGCAGCTGGCTGTCCTTACTCCCGCGCCGGTTATATCCGCTGAACTGAGCCGCGTCCCGGTCATGCGCGCTCTGGCAGGAAACACATAGACGCACGCCGGGAATGGCGTTTCTGCGCGCCTCCGGAATTTCGACATCGCATTCCGCGCAGTGAGTCAAAGACGGTCCCTGAGGCAACTGACTTTGGACGCGGCTGATGGCATCCTTCACCGTGGCGTCGATTTGCTCCTGTACCGCTCCGTCGCCCGCCCAACCCGTCGCCATTTTCTCGCCCTCACTGATATTGAACTAATTCGCCCTGGACTCATTTATGCGTCTCCGCGAGCATATTTTCAAGCCATGAAGGCCACTTTCGCCATCGACCTAGGGGTGGTTGAACTCACCGAGCGGCAATTTCATCCATAATCGTCACCAGGGCAGATCGGATGCCAGGTTCCGTCGCGGAATGCCCGGCGTCATCGACGATGATCAATCGCGACCCCGGCCAGGCCCTGTGCAACTCGGTGGCCGTCATCGGCGGGCAGAGCAGGTCGTAGCGGCCCTGTACGATGGCTGCCGGAAGGTGGCGAATTCGATCCACACGCCTGAGCAACAGGTCTTCAGGCTCGTATCGATTGTTCCGAAAATAGTGGACCTCGATTCGTGCCATGGCATAAGCGACCTGCTCTTCATTCGCTCCCGCAATCCTCGCAGAATCCGGAATAAGATTGGCCAACGTGGCTTCGAACACACTCCATCGCCGGGCGGCCGCAAGTCTCACGGCACGGTCCGGATGAGCCAGCGCTTGCGAATATCCTTCCAGAAGATCGCCTCCCTGAAGTTCGGGCGGCAGTCCGTCGATCAGCGCCTCGAATGCCAGCGGCCGAAACAAACGTCCCGCGTCGAATAGCCACCTGATTTCCCTTTCCCGCATCAAAAAAATACCGCGCAGGGTGAGACTGAAGCAGGCCTGCGGATTCTCCTCTGCGTAAGCAATGGCCAGCGTCGAGCCCCAAGAGCCGCCGAATACGTGCCAGCGATCGACCCCGCGAAACTTGCGCAAAGCTTCGAGGTCCGCAACTAAATGTGCCGTTGTGTTGTTGCGCAGATCACCGTTGGGAGTCGATCGGCCGGCACCGCGCTGATCGAAAAGGATCACTCGATAGCGGGTCGGATCAAAAAAACGCCGGCTGGATGCCGAGCAACCTCCGCCGGGTCCGCCGTGAAGAAAGACCACCGGAATGCCATCGGGGTTGCCGCATTCCTCCCAATACAGTGAGTGAATGTCATCGACCGATAGACGTCCCGAAATATACGGTTCGATAGCGGGATATAACTCGCGGAGTTCGGTCACAACTTGCTTCTCATTCTCGAAAACAATATGTCGTATTTCCCATGTTATCTTATTTCTTTAAAACATCCATAACTTACTAATTTATATACCGTTAATCGACTCCCATTCGGCGCGGCTACCGCGCGTTTTTTGTAAGACCTTGCGATACACAAGGTGTCGACATCGGAGGACTTTCGGCAGAATTGCGGTTCGTTAACCTATCGACATTTCCTAGTGCAGGAGTGTCCATGATAAATACAATGCGCATCGTCAAAAGCACTTTCATATTGGGCCTCATCGGCCTTGCAATGGGCTGCGTCGTTGAGCCAACCGAAGGCTATTATGATCGTGATCACCATCGGTACTATCACGAGCATGTCTGGCATGAATGTGGTGATCGAGACGGGTACTGCCACTGATTGCCAGGAATCTGCGATTTAGCGATTGAGTGACGACGGCGCCGGGCGTGTATGTCCGGCGGACCGTCGCGCCGCGACTTCAGGAAAAGCAAGTACACCATCGGTATAGGTCTCCAGTACTTCGCTAAAGGGCGTGCCGTCCGGCAGTGTGAGCACGGCCCGATGCTCCAAGAGCTTCGGCGGTATGACCAGGCTCTCGGCGCCCTTGGCCGGTGCAGTCGGACTCATCTCCCACCCGTCCGGCAGCGGATGCCATAGCAGCGCCGATGCCAACGTGTGCCGCTGGAAGTGCAGGGTTTGCACGACTTTACCGAACGGCGAGTCGGTCGTATCCAAGAGCCTGTTCATCTCGGGCGTCAGGCGCCCGGGTACGTACCAATTGTCCGCCTCCGAGAGGACAACCGCACCGCATAGCAGTTTGACGTGTCGGTACCGGACGGTTTCCGTCGAAGTAACGCCGAGTTCCTCACGTTGCTGCGGCGACGGTGGCCGCTCCACGTCAGGGATACGGATGGCAACGATTCGTGGCGGGTTTGCCAGTCGATGCGACTCGCACCAACGCTCGAGGGTCAAGGTCGCACTGTCGCGGCTAAGCAATTCGGCGTTCAGTGTTTCAAGCAAGGCCAGGGCCTCGACTCGCGCAACGAAGGTATCCGGCCACGCCGGCGTTTGCGCCGCGGCTGAGGCCGCTCGGCACACTGTCGAAAACAAGAGCAACGCAATACCAAAAGCGCAAAGAGCTTTGCCGATAGGCGAAATCATCGTTCTCCTCCGGCTGCGGCTATCATATCGCGCGAACAACCATGAAATTCCAATGGTTGAGGGAGACTCGAAATGCCGATGAGCAAGATCCGCGGGTTGGCCCGATGGAACGTGGTTTCGATTGCAATCGTCTTCGGAGCCATACCGGTGCTCGGCGCACACGCCGTTGAACCCAAGATTCAAGGTGATTGGCATACGACCATTCGTGCCTTCGCTCGGCAACACTTCAAGAATCCAGCCTGGGGTTATTCACATTCGCTGCGCGATTATGCGCTTGCCCGGGAACTCGCGGCCGCCGATCATGTAATCCTCGACGACGATGTCTTGTTCGCCGCGGCGTATCTGCATGACATGGCAGCATTTCCGCCCTGGGCCAATGACCGGCTCGACCACTCAGATGTTGGAGCCGACAAGGTGGATGCGATTTTGAAGGGGACCGGATTCCCGATGGTAAAGATCGATGCCGTCCGGGGCGCCATTCGCACGCACATGTTCTATCGCGATCCGGTCGGCCCCGAGGCGCTGTATTTGCATGATGCCGATGCGCTGGACTGGTTGGGTGCGATCGGTGTGGCGCGGATCATGGCGCTGGTGGATCCGAACGGCGGCGATCCAGACGGCCCGAAGGCGGTCAAAATGCTCGAGGACAACTTGGCCAAAGTCCCGCCGCGGGTGCTATCCCCGGCCGGCCGAGCACGCCTACCGCAACGCACGGCTGAGCTCGAAGAATTCCTGAAGGATCTTAAGCGCGAGTCGGATAATTTTCTCGCCCTTTGACGTTGCAAATGCATTCGCGGGCGCCGCTCAGGGACGCGACGCAACGCGACGAACGAATTCCTCGGTGACGATCAGGTTCATAGCGATGTCGTGAGACTGAGGGAAGATCGTGTGTAGCGCCGAATTGGCGTACCCGAGGCCGATCGCATAGGGCCGCGGCGCCGCCGCGGCGAGAGTTCGATCAAAGTAACCGCCGCCGTACCCGAGACGAAACCCGGACTCGTCGAATCCAACGAGCGGGACAATGACGGCATCGAGCTTCAGCACATCTCGCACCTTCGGAATTGGAATATTCCAGATTCCCGTTTGCATGGGCATTCCAGGATGCCACCTCCAGAACTCGACGGCGGCCGACTTTTGCACGACGACCGGTAGGGCAACTTGTCCGCCGGCGAGCAGATGTTGCTTCGCGATCCCTCGCACATCGAACTCGCCGCGAATCGGCCAGCAGAAGCCGAGCACGTCGTAGGTCTTCAGATCCACGGCCTGCGCCAGCCGAGTACATGCGCGCTCTCCCCGATCACGACGCTCATCCGCGGAAATGGCCGTCCGCTGCTGAATCAAGTCATCCCGCACGAGCTTGCGCCAGTGTCGAACTTCTTCCCAGTCGGCGGGCCGCAACGGCGCATCAATGCGGGTCGGCATCGTCTACTACGCCGAGGAAACCGGCGTATCGAGCGATTTCATGGCCCGGGCCTCAAGCCTGGCTTCGAACTAGCCTGCGGCCGTCGTTGCCGGACGCGACTCGGTTGCTGGGCTCACCGCACCAATTTGCTCCGCATCGATGAGTTTCGCGAGCACGCGGCGGAAATGTGCGAGCGGCGCGTCCGCCAGGATGCCGAGCATTTGAAAGCCTGGATCCTCCTCGAGTGTCTTCTGCTGCTGTTCGATGATCTCCTTATCTTCCAAGAAGCCCTCGATGAGACTGCTGAGGAGCGAACGGGATACGGTGGAATCCTCGCCCTCAAAGTTGTTGAGGTAGGACCAGAAGAAGTGAGTGGTCTGTTCGGTTTCCGGCGTCATGAATTGACAGTTCCGGTACTCCTTTGAATTCGCCATGGTCCCCGTCTGCACGCCCTGTCCCGCGGGCGTGAAGAGCGTCTCCATGGTGAAGATTCCGGGGATCAGCATGGTCGCGATATTGCGGCGGTCAACCTTGGCGTTTTTGTCGCGGATCACCTTCTTGTGAAAAGGAGGCGCATCGCTGTTTTTGTGCCAGCGCTCGACACGAAAGCCGCGGTCCAGCCGCTCGACGACCGTTGGTTTCGTTACAAAGGCATATTCTTCGGATCCTCCCAAAGTCTTGGTATGAACGAACGCGAGATGCGAGAAATCGCTCAAGTTGTCGACTATCAGCAGATAATTTGCGTCGTAGTGCAAATAAGCCGGAATCCCTTTCCAATTCGGATCGCCGAGGTACGGCAAATCGACGATCTCATCAGGGTTCGCCTTGCCGGGATCGCCCATCCAGATCCAGATGAAGCGACTACGTTCCACGACCGGATAGCTTCGCACCCTAAGCTTGGGTGGAATCATGTCCTGTCCGGGAATCTGGACGCATTTACCGGAGCCGTCGTATTTGATGCCGTGGTACATGCAGCGCACGCCGTCCCCTTCCAGACGGCCTTTCGACAGGAGCGCGCCGCGATGCGGACAGCGGTCATTGAGGGCGACGACGGCGCCGCTCTCTCCGCGATAGATCAACACATGTTCTCCGAGCAGCGTTCGACTCAGCAATTTGCCGTCAATCAGCTCATCGTCCAATGCCGCAACGTACCAACTATTTTTGAGAAACATCGTGTTCGCCTCGAGAGACCACGTTTTGGATATTATACGCCGACGGTGATGGATTCGAGTTCGACCGCTCTGAAAATTATGTGAGATCTCGTGAGAAGCAAAATCGATACCAGTGTCCTAATCGTCGGCGCTGGTCCCGTGGGTCTGACCTTGGCCATCGATCTCGCTTCGCGCGGCATTCGTGTCACGGTCGTCGAATTGCGCGATCGAGGTGAGCCCCCAAGCGTCAAATGCAACCACGTGTCTGCCCGATCCATGGAGATCTATCGTCGCCTTGGCGTCAGCGCCAAACTCCGCAATGCGGGTCTCCCTGCGGACTACCCCAATGATGTGTCCTATCGAATAACCACCACGGGTTCCGAACTGGCGCGCATCGAAATTCCCTGCCGGCGCGATCGTTACACTTCCAAGGACGGCCCGGATACCGCTTGGCCGACACCTGAGCCTCCACACAGAATCAACCAAATCTATATCGAGCCCATTCTCTTTGCTCATGCCGAAGCGATGCGCGGGGTGACCATACTAAATCGCGCCTCCGTCGATGGTTTTGTTCAGGACTCCGATCAGGTCCGCGCGCGTATCCGCAATCTTGACACGGGCGAGCTCTTCGATATCAACAGCGAGTATCTGGTTGGATGCGATGGCGGCCGATCCGCGGTACGAAAGTGGATCGGCGCGCGATTTCAGGGGACAGCGGAGATTCAAAAAGTACAATCGAGTTATATTCGGGCGCCCAGGCTTCTGTCCCTCATGAAGGAAATGCCCGCTTGGGCGATGTTCTCGCTCAATCCGCGGCGCACTGGCAATGTCTATGCGATTGACGGTAAGGAACGCTGGCTCGTCCACAATTACCTCAAGCCGGATGAGAACGATTTTGGAGCAGTCGACCGGGATTCGTCACTGCGGACCATTCTTGGCGTCGACGCAGAATTCGAGTACGAGCTGATCAGTAACGAGGACTGGGTCGGGCGCAGGCTCGTCGCCGATAAGCTCCGCGACCGGCGAGCCTTCATCTGTGGAGACGCGGCCCATCTCTGGCCGCCCTACGCAGGATACGGGATGAATGCGGGAATTGCCGATGCCGCGAATTTATCGTGGTTGCTGTCGGCACGATTGAAAGGATGGGCTCCGGAGGGGATTCTAGGCGCGCACGAGAGGGAGCGGCTTCCCATCACCGAGCAGGTATCGCACTTCGCGATGGATCATGCGATCGCCATGATTCAGCAGCGGGGTACCGTACCGCAGGAAATCGAGGAGCGAAGTGCTCGCGGCGAGCGGGCGCGCGCGGCAATAGGCAGAGCCGCATATGACCTGAACGTTCAGCAGTATTGCTGCGGCGGACTCAATTTCGGTTACTTCTACGATCGATCGCCAATCATCGCCTATGACGGCGCGTCGCCGCCCCGCTACACGATGGCGGACTTCACCACGTCCACCGTCCCCGGCTGCCGAACTCCGCACATTTGGCTGCACGACGGGCGATCGCTGTATGACGCAATGGGAGCAGGATATGCGCTTTTGCGCCTCGATCGCTCGATCGACGTAGCACCACTCCTGGCCGCAGCCGCAAGGCGCCGGGTACCAATGGCATCGATCGATATCGAATCCGACGAGGCTTCTACGTACGATCGCAAGCTCGTTCTCTCCCGTCCCGATCAGCACATCGCTTGGCGGGGTAACTCTCTGCCCGCTGATCCCGACGTTCTCATCGATCGCCTGCGCGGAACATGCGGTTGATCGAGCCCAAGCGGCAATTCAATTTGCATTAATGAAATCAAAACGGTATCAATAGCTGCCCCAGCATCTCCATTTGTCTGCGCAGACCTCCGGGAGCCGTCAATGTCGACATTGCCAAGAACCGCGGGGCTGTCCGAAGTTGCCCGACCGAACAACGCCGGCCTGGCATTTTTATACGAACACCCTCAGTGGTTCGCCGGTATTTTTGCTGAATTGGAACGTCGCGGCGTACCGTTCGATAAAATATTCATTCCGCAGCACTTCTACGATGTCGGCGCGAGAGATCCGGACTTCAGGGTATTGTTCAATCGAATGAGTCCGTCCGCCCCCAGCCGCGAACGAGGCTCCGGCATTTTTCACTCCCTCGCCTACCTGGAGCACCTCGAACTTCAAGGTGTGCGCGTCATCAACGGCGTCAAAGCGTTCCGCTATGAGATATCGAAGGCTGCGCAGCACTCGTTGCTAAAGTCGCTGGGGTTGAATTTCCTTCCCTCGCGCGTCATACACTCGGTCGATCAGGCATTGGCTGCTGCGGAAGGGTTACGGTATCCCATCATCGTCAAGCCCAATATCGGCGGCAGTGGAAAAGGAATCGTGCGTTTCGACTCAGCGAGAGAGATGAAGGCCGCGATCGCCGCCGATCGGTTGTCATTGGGTTACGACCACATCGCGCTAGTTCAAGAATTTGTGCCGGCCCGTGGTGGATTCATTACGCGAGTCGAGACCCTCGGCGGCAATTACCTGTATGGAATCCGGGTTCATCTCAGCGGAGAAACTTTTGATTTATGCCCGGCCGACATTTGTCAGACGCCGGCCGGTCAGAGTCTGGACACCGCGTGCGCCGTAGAGGCTTCGAAGGCTGGACTCAAGGTTGAGGGATATACCCCTCCATCGGACGTCACCGCCGCAATTGAACGCATCGTTCGAGCCGCAGGCATCGATGTCGGCGGAATCGAGTACATCGTCGATGATCGCGACGGCCTCATCTATTACTACGACATCAATGCGCTCTCGAACTTCGTCGCCGACGCACCGCGCGTCATCGGCTTCAATCCTGTCGAGAATCTGGCGGACTTTCTCCAAGAGGAACTGCGCCGTGCCCATTAACTCAGGAATTCGCTTCGGCTATTGGATGCCGGTGTTTGGGGGGTGGCTGCGTAACGTCGAGGATGAGCACATGGACGCCACCTGGGAGTACACCAGCAAGCTCGCGCGGCGCAGCGAACAAATCGGATACGACCTGTCGCTCATTGCGGAACTTAACTTGAACGACATCAAAGGCATAGATGCACCCAGCCTGGATGCCTGGTCAACTTCAGCTGCGCTGGCAGCGGTCACCCAATCGCTCGAGTTGATGGTCGCCGTGCGGCCCACATTCCATTCTCCGGCGCTTTTTGCGAAGCAGTCTGCGAATATCGACCGCATCAGCAACGGACGCCTTGCTCTGAACGTCGTCTCCTCCTGGTGGGAGCAGGAAGCGCGCATGTACGGCGCCGATTTCGAACGCCACGACGATCGTTACGGCCGCACAGCGGAGTGGCTCGACGTATTGGACGGTGTCTGGTCGCAGAAGAGCTTTACGCATGCGGGCAAGTACTATCGAACTTTCGATACGGTGCTCGAACCGAAACCCGTGCGATTGCCCCGTCCGCCGATTTATGCGGGGGGTGAGTCTGAAGCGGCCAAAAACCTCATCGCGCAGAAATGCGACGCCTATGTGATGCACGGCGATTCACCCGCTCATGTTGCCGGCAAAATAGCAGACATGTGCGAACGGCGCGACAAATTCGGCCTCGGTCGAATGCAGTTCGGTGTGTCGGGCTACGCTTTTACACGAGAATCGGATCACGAGGTGGCGCGGGAACTGGAGCGCATCACCGATGTGAATCAAAATGCAAAGGGTTATGCAAACTATCAGCAGTGGCTGCAAGGAACACAGTTGGAGCAAAAAATGTCGATTCAGGAGTATTCTGTTTCAAATCGTGGACTGCGCTCCGGTTTGATCGGCACCCCCTCACAGATTCAGGAGCAGGTTGGCCATTTTGAAGAAGCGGGAGTCGATCTTCTCTTATTGCAATTTAGCCCGCAACTCGAAGAAATGGAACGGTTCAGCGAGGACGTCATCCGTCGTATCTGAGTCACGATACTTCCCGTTATGATCTCAATCATTCGCCTACCAGGAAACTTGCAGCGCAAAATCGACGCCGCTGCCGGCACACTGTTGGTTCAACCCGATAGCCAGCGGATCGATTTCAGCCGGCCACTCTGCGAGGCGGCCTTGGTCTCACCCACCTCGGTTTCGTGGCGCATTTTCAAGAACCCGATCGCCCTTCTGATCGGCGGCATTGCAGCCGTCATACTTGAATTGGCAGAACCTGCCGTGCGTACGGGTGTATGGGAGCATTCCTCTTTCCGAAAGGATCCCATCGGTCGATTGCGGCGTACGGGAATGGCCGCGATGGTGACCGTTTACGGCGCCCGAAGCATCGCGGAGCCGATGATTGCCAGAATTGCACGGCGACATGACGTCGTCGAAGGAGCAACGCCCTCAGGTCTTCGCTACACCGCGAACGACCCCCGCTTGTTGACCTGGGTACACGCCACCGCGACCTTCGCGTTCGCGAAGGCCTACAGCACCTATGTCGAATCGCTCGGCGAGGCTGAAATCGACTCGTTCTACCGCGAGGGAATGTCCGCCGCCCGGCTCTACGGCGCGACGGGAGCCCCGACGGACAGCGGCGAATTGGTTGCGCTATTCGACTCCATGCGAGGTCGGCTCGAAAGCTCTCCCATCGTTTTCGAGTTCCTGCAGATTATGCGCGAAACAGCTGCTCTTCCCCTGGCGCTCAATTGGATGCAACCGGTCCTGGTGCGAGCAGCGGTGGAGCTCATTCCGGGTTGGATACGCCAGTGCCTGGGTCTTACTGATTTCTACGGGTTGCGTCGTTCTGAAAAATGGATGGTCCGATTGTTTGGGAATCTATCGAACAAGATCGTTCTATCAGAAGGCCCCGCGGTCCAGTCCTGTCTTAGGCTCGGCCTACCAGTCAATCATCTTTACGGCTGAGCGCGCCCCGACACCCTTGCACTAAAACACGTATGCATATACTTTGCATTGCAAAGTGCATGGAAATTCAGCGTGGCAATTGGGAGGGGTGCAATGGGTTTTCTGCTCGCGCTGAGACGCGCGCCGGGATTGCTGATTCTAAGTGTCTTGATGGTGTCCCCTGCGTACGCCGGAGACGGCTTTCTCGGAATCGATCATGAATGGCAATTGGACCAGCATGGAATTTGGGCCCAGAAGTATCAAACCGCGCTCGAATATGGGGTGTTCGCCACAGAAGCGTTCGGGAGTTTCTTGCTGGGAAATGATGATGAATTTGGCCATACGCTTTGGCAAACGGTGGATTCTTCGGTAGCCGCATCGGTGAGTGCTGAGATTCTTAAACTGAGCTTCGGCCGGGCCCGCCCCAATCAGGGAAACGATCCGAACCGGTGGTTCAAGGGAAGCTGTTGTGATAGCTTCCCGAGCGGTGAAGTGACCGTGCAGGCGAGCTTCGTGACGCCCATCATTGCGAATTATGGCCGTGAGTATCCCTTGGTATGGTCGCTCGAACTATTGCCCGCCTATGTCGCGATTGCCCGTTTGAAGAATCAGGAGCATTGGCAGACAGATGTGATCGCCGGATGGGCGCTTGGATCGGCGGCCGGTTATTGGGCGTCTACCCGCGCGACACCCATATCCGTGCAGATCCTGCCACGTGGGTTGTCCGTCGGTTACTTAAAGAGGTTCTAAGATCCCATGAATCGGCGTGCCAAAGCGGTCAAAGTCGGTACTAGAATTGGCCGAAGCAAACGCCGATCATAAAAACTCATGCGCCGTTTGTTCTCGGCCAAGCAGATGTCCATCAGCTCGGCGACGTTGATATCGCTGCCGATCGACTGCGCGCCCGTTACCGTGAAATTGTTGTCCTGCACGCCGCCGCCCATGTCGCGGGCAATCCCGATTCGTTCCCAGATGAGAAAGACCCAGACGGCCAGCACCTTGAGCTCGAAGAAGGGCCGCCGCCAAAACGGCATGTTGCGCCGATGCCAGGCAGCCCAATTGACAAAGAAAAGAATATGACGGGCTTCTTCCTGGATGACGGGCTCAAACGTGTCGACGAGTGCTTCCGGAAAGAACCCGGAACGCTTGGCCGATTCGAATAGACCAAATGCGAAGAAGCTGTCGATGCACTCGCTATACCCGGTTACCATGAAGGCCCATTCCGGGTCGCCCTGCACCGTATATTCCGGCTCAGGCGCAAGCGCGATCCCGTAGGCGGCAACGAGATTGGACAGCACATGCTTGTGGCGGCCCTCCTCGAAGGCGTTCAGCTCGATCGCTTTGCGCAACAGAGGGTCGGACGTGACCGCAGCATAGGAGGCGACATTGAGACGCGCCCTCCCCTCCGTCTGCACGGCGATGTCCCAAATGGGCAGGCTAACCAGGCGATCGCGCGGCTCCGCGTCGAGTTCGGGCCAATCGATCACCGCCGGCTTGTATGGATCGAAAGTATCCAGCAGCGTCCGGCAGAAGAGAGTTTTGTGCGCGTCGCTGCCCAGGCGAACGGGTCCCTCGGAGGACGAGATCGCCGACGGTGATGCACTCACGGAATCAAACTCCCGTTTCTCACAGTTTCGAGGGTCTGCCCTCCTCGTGATGCGGCTGGGGAGGCTAAGAAATCGCCGAAACCGCCGAGCCGCAGCGAAGCATCGCGGGATGCCGCAATGATGTCCGAGTCCATGAGCGCAGCGAACTCGTCGCGATAGCGATATCCCGGTTCGGCGCCTGCAAAGGGGCCCGTCGCCGGATGAAGATAAATCTCGGTCAAGCCGTCGGGAAGATTTCGGATCAGGCCAAGAAGACGTTCTTTGGTCATTCGACCGGACCAAAGCAGCCCGAACGTATGATCGGCTGCTAGAAGGCCGGCGGCGTGAAAGCGCCTGCGCAGTAACCGCGCGAACGGCGCGGTGAGCCACGCCGGTGCCCAGGGCGTTTGCCGCTCGATCCTTCGCAGCACATCCCCCGGCTCCTGCGGTACGCGCCCCGCGCGCAGACCGAAGCGACTCCCAATCTCGGCTATCAACGCGCCGACGACCGGATGGAGATGGAAATGTTTGTGTGCGTTGCAATGGTCGAGGGTGAGGCCTGTGGCGCGAAATGCCTCGAACTGTGCGACGATTTCCGCGGCGAGTTGACGGCGCGCCAGTCCGCTGAAGAATATCCTCGTTCCGAGAGCCGCCATATCAGAACGAAACAAGCCGTTTTCACCCACGAGAAGAGTGAGCGCCGAGGCGGGAAGCACCGGTCGGCCTTCCACCAGCACCAAGTGCAGGCCGACACGCAAAGAAGGTAGGAGGCGCGCGCGGGCGATGGCATCGGCCGCCGCCGATGCCGAGACCATAAGACTCGCAGCGCTAAGAATGCCACCGCGATGCGCCGCTTCGACGGCTTCGTTAATTTCCCGCGCCGCTCCAAAATCATCCGCCGTGACGATCAATCGCCTCAAACGGCGTCCCGCCGCGTCCGCAGGAAGCGGAAGAATTCCACGCCCTCGCGGAGTCGACGCTTCATCATTTCAGGACTTACGATCATTTCAGCGACGATGGATGCGATCTTGGACGGGCGGAAATAGAATTTCTTGTAGAAGTCCTCGACGGAATTGAAGATCTCGCCGTGACTGAGATGCGGATAGTTCAGCGGCGCAATCTGCGTGCCTTCCTGGGTCAATAGATCGACTTCTTCGTTGTACAGCCAGCCGTTTTCCTTGGCCTGCCGGTACAGAAAGGTGCCTGGATAAGGAGCGGCCAGTGAAATCTGGATGGTGTGGGGATTGATCTCTTTGGCGAAATCCATCGTCTGCTGGATCGTTTCTCTCGTCTCGCCGGGCAAACCTAGAATAAACGTGCCGTGGATGACGATGCCGAGCTCGTGACAATCCTTGGTGAAGCGGCGGGCGAAGTCTACCCGCATCCCCTTCTTGATGTTGATCAAGATTTGCTGATTACCGGACTCATAGCCGACCAGCAACAGACGCAGGCCATTATCCTTCATCACTTCGAGCGTCTTGCGCGGAACGTTGGCCTTGGCATTGCACGACCAGGTGACTCCGAGCTTGCCCAATTCCTTGGCCAGCGCTTCGACGCGCGGTAGGTTGTCGGTCAATGTATCGTCATCGAAGAAGTATTCCTTGACCTGCGGGAAGGCGCCCATCGCCCATTTCATTTCTTCGACGACATTCTCGACCGAGCGAACTCGATAACGATGGCCTCCCACGGTCTGAGGCCACAGGCAGAAGGTGCAGCGGGATTTGCAACCGCGCCCTGTATAGAAGGAGATATAGGGGTGCTTCAAGTATCCGCCGAAATAATTCTCGATCGTGAGGTCGCGCTTGTAGACGGGCGTCACCCAGGGAAGTGAATCCATGTTCTCGAGAATTGGACGCTCCTCATTATGAACGATGACGCCCTCGCGGTTTCGGTAGGAAAGCCCCTTGATCGCGCTCCACGGAGTACCGTCGGCAACCTCCTTGATGGTGAAGTCGAATTCGTTGCGGGCTACGAAGTCGACAGCAGGTCCGGCGATGAGGCTCTTTTCCGGTTCGACCGCGACCTTGGCACCGATAAAGCCAATTTTGATGCTGGGATTGATTGCCTTGATCATCTCGGCCGTCTTGACGTCCGATTTGAACGACGGGGTAGACGTGTGCATCACCACGAGATCGCGGTTCCTGAACTCTCCTGCGATGTTCTCGAACGTCAGACCGTCCGGCGGTGCATCAATCAGCTTCGAACCTTCGACCAACGCCGCGGGCTGTGCAAGCCAGGTTGGATACCAAAAAGAACGGACCTCACGCTTCATCTGATAGCGGGCACCAGCGCCACCGTCAAATCCATCGAATGAAGGCGGGTGCAGAAATAAAGTATTCATTGCGTAATCCTCGCAACCAATTCGACGGAGCCGTCACGCGTCACCTCGAGGTGCTCATTGCGCCACCTCACGCGGCGATTGATGAAGCTCCAGCACCAAAGAATCAATGTCAGGGTATCTCTGAAGGGAACAATTATCAGGTGAACCACCCTCGCACCCGCGTGCCGCGTTTGCAAATGAAGTAACGCGCGAGCTCCCGCGGCAATCGCCAACATGCTCAAGGACATTTCCGCACCTCTCGATAGCAGGGTCGCGAAGATCGCCACGGGAATCGTGAAAGTAACGAAACATAAGCTGTAACCTATAGGCCGCACCGCACGGATAGTGCGAAGCCAACGAAGCTCGTGTTCGACAAGTTGTTCGAGACTGCGCTCGGCAACGGCAATTTCGACGGCCACCTCCGAGAGTACGGTACGCAGGCCCAGGCCGCGGGTAAGTTCGCCCAATCGATAGTCATCCGCCAACTGATTGACAACCGACCTAAAGCCCCCAATGCGGGCAAGAACATCGCGACGCATCGCAATACTTGCGCCAAAGGCGAAGGAGCGCGAACCGGCCCGGGCGGCGACATGAACCGACGGCATGAACCATTCATTGATGAACAAAGTTTCCAGAAGAGACCAAAAACCCCCTCTCGATACGCCGCGATAAGGGCACGTGACGATGCCTACATCCGACTCCAGCAGAGGGGCGATCGTCTTGGCAAGATAATCGGCCGTTACGCGAACATCGCTATCCGAAAGTACGAGATAGTCATGGCTCGCGTGCGGCATCATATTAATGAGGTTGCTAACTTTGCGGCTGCTGCCATGCTGCAGGCCGTCGACGACAAGTTCAATGTCGCGTTGCGAGAATTCCTTTTGCAGCCGCTGCGCAATGGCCACAGCGGGATCGTTAGGATCGGCGACACCAAAGATTACTTGGAACTTTGGGTATGTTTGATCGCAGAACGAGCGAAGACATTCATATGTTTCTGCCTCTGTGCCACATAGCGGCTTCAATATCGTTACAGGGGGTGTATCTCGCGGACCAGACCGCGGCGAGCGAGCCTGCGTACACACGGCAAGCCAAGCGATGGCGCTGTAGGCCATAGCGATTGCGCCAAGGAGATACCCGCACCATAAAAACGATGTGCTAGCGATTTTATTCGCTCCTCAAAGTTTCAAAAGTATCGACGACTTATCCGTTGTCATCGTTATGCGAGTGATGATCCACTGCGGCTCCCGTTTTTAGCTCAGCATCCCGGCTGTGTTTCAAAACCGCCAATATTGCACAACAATAATACGCTTTTCCTCGCAAAGCAAAGAGCTTGGGAAACCGCGAAGTGCTGTTGAGAGGTGGACGGACTTCAATAACAATTTCGCGCGGCCCGGAACCAATTCGTTTGTAGCACCGTCTCAGGAAAGTTCAAGCACAACACCAATAACGTACAACGCCTCTAATGGTTGACACCTGCGCAGGCTTGCAACTTCGTGCCGCTGGTAAAAATTACACAGGTACTGACCTTGCGATCCGCCGTGGTCCGCCAAGAAAGTCAGTTCGCAAACGCCCAAAGACGCTCGACGTGGGATACAAGACCCAGCGTATGCTCGAGGCTCAGCCGTTCGGCAGCCTCGGTCTCGCGTCTCTCGAGTGCCTCGACGATCTTCAAGTGATCAACGATGGAACAGGCGGCTCGGCCGGACTGCGTAATTGTCGCGCGGCGGATAGCGCGAACATGAATATAGTGTCTGCCTATCTCATCGACCAAGGTCTGCGAACCACTCAATGCGATGAGAGACTCATGAAAAGCGATATTGACGCGGGAATATCGGTCGAGGTGTTCGAGAACAGGCGGATTTTGGAACTCATCGAACAAGCGACGTAGAGCGGTGATCTGCGCATCCTCGGCACTCAACGCTGCCAGCCGCACGGCCAATGATTCGAGCGCCGCCCACATCTGAATAATTTCGATTATCTCTCGTTTGGGCTTACGAATGATATAAACGTCGCGACCATGGTTTGCGCGCAGGTATCCCTCCTGCTGGAGCATCGACAGTGCTTCACGAATTTGAGCTCCGCCGATTCCCAGTTCAATTTCCAACTCACGCTCACCTAGCCGCAATTCTTGACCTCGATTGTAGATGTCGGTATCCGCGATCACGCCCTTTACGAGCACATAGGCCTGGTCCCTCACGCTAAGTGCATTCGTTGGCGCCATTCCGATCGGTCCCGCTCTGGATGTCGCCTCAACCAGCGTTTGATTTCTGCCTTTCACTTATGCGCCGCTCCTAGATATCCATGCTTGTAACTCAAACCAGTTCGCTTTGCAATGCAAAGGACGGCGGCGAAAAACGATGAGCCCTATTAAGCTAAGAGATCGTTCCGGCGGGCTCTTGCTGGGTTATGCAGTGAATTCCTCCACCGCCCCGAAACAGATCCTTGAGTGCGACCGGTACGACTTCTCGATCGGGGTAGGCGCGACGCAGCGTTTCGAACACGGAGGAATCCTCAGCGATTCCATAGGCCGGAGAAATGACGGCGCCGTTGGCAATATACAAGTTTACATAGGAGCGGCAGAAACCCTCCTCTCCGTCCGGTACCGCCGAGCGCGGCGCCTCGGCAATGGGTAATATATTGAATCTGCGTCCCCGGGCGTCGGTTTCAATTTCCAGTACCCTTCGGTTCTCCGCCATGATCTCGTATCTCGGATCCTCCGAATCGGCTACAACTTCGCACAGAACGGTCGCGGCCTTGACGTACGCAACATAGCCGTCGACGTGACCGTCGGTTCCGGTTTCGGTTGGGTCGCCCGGTAGCCAGATGACTTTCTGAACGCCGAGCATGGCGCGGAGTTCGGCGTCGGCTTCTGCTTTGGTCCAGCCAGGATTGCGGTTGGGATTGAGAACACAGGTCTCGGCGGTAATGAGCGTTCCTTCGCCATCGGATAGAAATCCGCCACCCTCGACGACAAGATTTGACTTGTAGGCGGGGATTCCCGACAACGCTGCAATTCGCTCCCCGAGCATCGCGTCCCTGTCATAGGGCTGGTACTTGCCGCCCCACGCGTTGAAAGTGAAGGCAGCAACCGCACGCCTGCCGGCCGGATCCACCAGAAATGTGGGGGCAGAATCGCGCAGCCACGAATCGTCAATCGATATTGAAACCACGCGCACCGAAGGGCCGCACTTTCTCCGCGCGTCCATGACATCCGGAGGATCCGCCAACATCGTGAGCGGCTCAAATTTGGCGATGGCTCGCGCCACACGCGCGTAATCCTCGCGTGCCGCTTCGAGATGTTCGCGCCAAAGCTCGACTCGCTTGGGCCACGCCATCCAGCAACCCGCATGCGGAGCCCACTCCGCCGGCATCGAAAATCCTAGATCGGCTGGCTTCATTCCGAATCCTCTTACGCCTTCGGCGTGATTTAGGTGCAATGCCGGCTCCTGCCGGCACTGAATAAATTTTCTAGATAGAGATTTTAATATGTTGATTATATTAATAATAATTGGTAGTAAAAGATATGTGAATACGCGCCTTACCGAGGCTCAGATTTTCTCGAGATCCGCGATGGAGGCGCGGTTCACGTGGCCATCTTTGACCGCGACCCCTTCGGCCCGCAAACGTTGTGCTTGTTCTCGATGTTGCAGAGACGATTTCGGGAACACGATGCGTCCACCGGCGCCAACCACGCGATGCCAGGGCAGCGGCATGCCTTTCGGCGCCATTTTCAACGCGAATCCGGTCAGCCGTGCACGCCCCGGCAGTCCGGCCGCTCGTGCAACCGCTCCATAGGTCGATACCTGACCGCGTGGAATCGCACAAACGACGTCCCAGATCGCCTGGATCTCGGGATTGCCATCGGCGGTCAGCGTCCGCCTCGACCTCTCGGTGCTCCCCGGCAAGAACAAATTCGAAAATGTTTTACCGGAACGTGCCATGCGTACTTTCTATCTTCGCCGCGAACGAGGGTCTTGTCACCCGGGAGTCCGATGAGTCACCGCAAGCTCCGTCAAGAGTGCAAAATACCCGCGTGACCAGATTTCGCGGATTTATTCTCCAGGCGAGCTATCGCGTCATCGCCCGGCCCAACGGACAGCGTGTTCCTGTCATTCACATCTATGGGCAGCTCGAGACTGGCGGCACGTTCCTGGTGCGAGACGATCGACAACGGCCACGGTTCTATATCCGCGCTGCCGATGCCGGGCGCGCAAGGGCCCTCAAAGTGCCGGAACCGATCGCTGTCGACAAGCGCACTTTTGACGGGGCTCCGGCATGCCGGATAGAAGTCGATGTGCCTCCCGAGGTTCCCCCTCTTAGGGATCGCCTCCATGCCGCCGGCATCGATACCTACGAGGCGGATGTGCGTTTCGCGGTTCGCTATCTGATGGAACGCGGCATTAAAGGAGGATGCGAAATCGAAGGCGAGGCGGTTCAAGGAACCGGCGTTACCTGGGTCTTCGACAACCCAACACTCGGATCCGCCGACGTGAAGGTTGAGCCCCGGGTTTTATCGTTCGACATCGAAACCGATGGCAGGGCCGAACGGCTGCTCGCGATCTCGATGTACGCGCCCGGTATCGATGAAGTGCTCATCGTGGACGGCAGCGACCGTCTCATGCCGGAACACGCAACTCGTTGCGTCGATGAGTTCTCGGCATTGAATCTATTTTGCGATCGTGTGCGGCTATTTGATCCTGATGTATTGACGGGCTGGAACATCATCGATTTCGATCTCACCGTAATGCAACGCATCGCCATGCGCGTGCGCCACCCTCTTTCGTTGGGACGGGATTCGGGCGCGACCCGCATTCGCAAGGCCGACGGATTTTTTGGGAGCGGTCAGGCCAACGTACCGGGCCGCCTCGTGCTCGATGGCATCGACCTCTTGCGCGGAGCGTTCGTACGCATGGAAGAATATTCGCTCGACGCCGTGGCCCGCGAGGTTCTCGGCGAAGGTAAGACCCTCGCCGGCGACGTGCGCGATCGCGTCGCCGAGATCAGCCACAATTACCGCCACGACCTCGCGGCGTTCGCCCTTTATGCGCGTACGGACGCGAGGCTAGCGCTCGAGATCGTAGAGAAACTCAATGTGGTGCGACTCGCCTTCGCGCGCAGCCAACTCGCCGGCATGACGCCCGACCGTGTGTCGGCCAGCATCGCATCGTTTGACTTTCTCTACCTGAGCGAACTTGACCGGCGGGGTATCGTCGCACCGACCGTGCGTTCCGATGATTCAAATGTGTATGCGTCTCAGCAAGGCGGCCACGTGCTGGAACCAGCGGCCGGCCTGCACGGCAACGTATGGGTATTCGATTTCACGAGCCTGTATCCCAGCATCATCCGCACGTTCAACATAGATCCGATGTCCTATGTCGCGGATCCGCCCGCGGACGCTGATCTGATTCGCACCCCCGGCGGGGCATTTCGCCGCGAGCCCGCTATTCTGCCGCGCGTCCTCGATGAACTCTTTCCCAGGCGCGAGACGGCGAAGAGGAATGGCGATGACGTGGCGTCGAATGCAATCAAAATTCTGATGAACTCTTTTTATGGTGTCCTAGGCACACCCGCCTGCCGTTTCTATAATCCGGCGCTTGCGAATTCGATCACCGGGACCGGCCGCGAAATTTTGCTCTGGTCGAAACGCTGGTTCGAAACGGCCGGCTTCAAAGTTCTGTATGGCGATACGGACAGCTTATTTGTTCATTCGCACAGCAACGACTCGGATCAGGCGCTCGAACAGGCCCGCAATCTCGCCGTTGACTTGAACGGCGAACTCGCGCGCTACGTCACCGAGCGCTGGCAAGTGCCGAGCCGGCTGACGCTCAAATTCGAGAAGCTGTATTTGAAGTTATTCCTGCCCCGAGCACGTCACAGCACGCGAGGGGCTAGCAAACGCTACGCCGGCCTTCGTCACGGTAACGACATCGGTAAGCTGGAATTTATCGGCATGGAGGTCGTCCGGCGGGACTGGACTGCGCTTGCGAAACAGGTGCAACGCGAACTCTACGAGCGACTGTTCACCGACCAAAGCGTCGATGCATACCTCGCGGATGTCGTGAAACGGCTCCGGAACGGCGATTTGGACGACAAGCTCGTATATCGAAAGAACCTACGCAAGGACACCGCGGAGTATACGGCCACGACTCCCCCACATGTCGTCGCCGCGCGTAAGTCCACTCGCCCCCTGGGCCGCTCGATAAGCTATGTCATCACCACGGCCGGCCCTGAGCCGATCGATAACGTGAAGCATCCTCTCGATCGCGAGCACTATGTACTGAAGCAGGTGCAGCCCGTGTCCGAACCGGTGCTGGCGACGCTCGGGCTCGATTTCGCGCGGGTGATCGGCGATAGCCGGCAAATTGATCTGTACTCGTTGCTTAGCTCGAGATGATGTTTCGTTTTAGTTGCGACTTGAATGCTCAGCGCGCAACTTCCAGTTAGGTCGGACGAAATGACAGGTGTAGCCGCTGGGATACCGCTCAAGGTAGTCCTGATGCTCGGGCTCCGCCTCCCAAAACTCGCGAGCCGGAGCAACCTCTGTCACCACCTTTCCTGGCCAGAGTCCCGAAGCATCGACGTCGGCGATCGTCGCCTCGGCGATCCGCTTTTGTTCATCGCTCGTATAGAAAATTGCAGATCGGTAACTCGTTCCCGCGTCGTTGCCTTGGCGATTCCGCGTGGTCGGGTCGTGGATCTGGAAGAAAAATTCGAGTATCTGACGATAGCTGATTTTGGCGGGATCAAAGATGATCTCGATTGCTTCGGCATGGGTGCCATGATTACGATACGTCGCGTTGGGCACGTCGCCGCCGGAGTAACCGACCCGTGTCGACACCACGCCTTCATAGCGGCGAATGAGATCTTGCATGCCCCAGAAGCAGCCGCCCGCGAGAACCGCTCGTTCTTCTTTCATCGAATAGCCTCCACCTGGTCAAGATAAGCCCCGTAGCCCTCGGCCTCCATGTCGTCGCGAGGGATGAATCGCAGCGAAGCCGAGTTGATGCAATAGCGCAGACCGCCGCGATCTGCCGGACCGTCGGGGAAGACATGACCAAGATGGCTGTCGCCGTGCGCCGAGCGCACCTCGGTGCGCGTCATACCTAACGTGGTGTCTCGCAATTCGGTGATGTTAGCGGCCTCGATAGGCTTGGTGAAACTCGGCCAGCCGCATCCTGATTCATACTTATCTGATGAGGCGAACAGCGGCTCACCGGACACGATGTCAACGTAGATGCCGGGCGCCTTATTATTAAGATATTTTCCGGTACCCGGGCGTTCGGTGGCGCCCTGCTGCGTCACGCGGTATTGTTCCGAAGAGAGCTTCGCGAGTGCCTCAGCATCTTTACTGTACGTTCGCACGTGGTAACTCCTTTTTTGCCAGCGATCTTGGATGCCTCTAGTGTGAACAAACTGGAGGTGATTCGCTGGCCTTCAAGGGGACGCGATTCCGCGCTCTGTAGCTTAAGTCCCGGTCCTGGCCGCTCCCAACTAAATTAGATACGCGTGAAATCAAATACTTAGAGGGATTATATCGAGTGAAATATCCCCGATCGCGCGCCGATCTTCAAGGCGACGCGACCTTTAGGGTCATGAGATGAGCGGGCCGATCTTAAGTCAGCTTCGCTCCGCTCGTCTGGTAATGACTTAAAAAAGCTAAAACGCGACTTTCAGTTTGACGAGGCGCTGCAAGTTTCAAACCGCCATTGAACGCTTTTTGGATCGTGCCGGATCGCCAGGCTTCGAATACGATGGGGTTGATGTAGGATTTTCGACAGACCGCAGGGGTGTTGCGAAGTTCTGCGGCCACTTGCTTAACGACAGTGGCGATCTCGCTCTTGAAAGAGCGATCACTGGCAATTTCAGGAAGCGGCGTGCGTGCGAGCAGAATGATCGCCTGCAATGTGGCGCCCCAGGTTCGAAAGTCCTTCGCGGTAAAATCATCGCCCATGGCGTCTCGCAGATACTCGTTGACCTGCCCGGAATCGATGGGCGCACGTTGACCCTCATCCGTCACGTATTGAAACAGCTGCTGTCCCGGAAGCTCTTGACAGTGCCTCATGATCTTCACGATACGCCTGTCGTCGATCAGCACTTCATGCTGAACGCCGCCTTTCCCTCGAAAATTCAAGATAGCGCGCCCATCGCGTATGAAACTGACATGGCGGTTCAATAAAGTGGTCAGACCAAAGCTCTTGTTGTCCCGGGCATATTCGACATTTCCGACGCGAACCCGGGTGGCATCCAGGATACTGATGACCACCGCGAGCACTTTTTGGCGCGGTAGTCCGCCAAGCCCAAGGTCGCGTGCCAGTTTGCGCCGCAATCGGGGAAGAGCTTCAGCGAAGGTGGTCATCCGATCGAACTTCGCGTCGTCGCGCACGCTGCGCCACTGTGGATGGTATCGATACTGCTTTCGACCCCGTGCATCGCGGCCTGTAGCCTGCATATGACCGCGCGGATCCATGCAGATCCAGACGTTTTCATAAGCCGGCGGAATCGCGAGTCGGGCGATGCGCTTCAATTCACCGGCGGCCTTTAACGGCCGGTTATCCGGCAGGAAATAGCGAAAGAGTTTCCCTGACCGCTGACGTCGATAACCGGCGATGCCGTCGGAAACATAAATCAGGCCCGCGCGGCTTGCCATATGCGCGGCCTCGGAGGCGGCGCTGACCGAATGTACGGCGGAGCTGGTGGCATTGAGCGTCATCTTGCCGTGATTGTCATGTCGGGCGGCCAGTCAAACTATCGACTTGGACGCACATTTCGGAGCGAATCCGCGTTACGTCATCATTCCGGGCCTTTGATTTGACTTAATGGCTGATAAACGCCCTCGCCCGAGTAACGGGCGGAGGTCGAATGCCGCACGCCTGCGGGCGGATATGCGGCGCTTCCTATCAGGCGTCGATACTTCTTTTGAAGGTCTCTGGCAGGAAGAACAGACCAATCACCAGTGTTGCTCCCGCTACGACGATGGGATACCAGAGGCCATAGTAGATATCGCCGGTCGCCGCCACCATCGCAAACGCGGTGGTCGGCAAAAATCCTCCGAACCAACCGTTTCCGATGTGGTACGGGAGTGACATCGCGCTGTAGCGAATTCTGGCGGGAAACAACTCCACCAGCAGCGCGGCAATAGGACCGTAGACCATGGTCACGAACGAGCACCAGTACGAACAATATCAACACCACCATGGGTCTATTGATGGTGGCGGGATCGGCCTTTTCCGGATAGCCGGCCGTGGCTAGGATCGCTTTCGCGGCAGTCTGGAATTTAGAGATGGCGTCCTTTCGATCTTTGCCGGTCACACTCCCGGGATCTGGGGCGGTCAGCGTCGTTGCGCCGCTGCGGATTTCAGCCACGGCGCCACTCGGCGCGTCGATCCGGTTATACGAGACTCCGGCCTTCGCGAGGAAGCTCTTCGCGATATCACAAGAGGTTGAATCAAATTTATTCTTGCCGATGGGGTCGAACTGAAACGAACATTGCTGAGGATCTGCATAAACCGACACCGGCGCCGCTGTTTGCGCCGCATAGAGGGCGGGATTGGCGTATTGAGTCAGCGCATGGAACAAGGGAAAGTATGTCACCGCTGCCAGCAGACAGCCCGCCATGATGATGGGCTTGCGGCCGATCTTGTCGGAGAGCCAACCGAAAAAGACAAATCCCGGAGTCGCCAGCACGAGAGCGATTGCAATCAGAATATTGGTCGTTGCGCCATCGACGCGCAGCATCCTTTCCAGAAAAAACAGGGCGTAGAATTGGCCGCTGTACCACACCACCGCCTCACCCATGACGGCGCCGAGTAGCGCGATCAAAACGACTCTGAGATTCCCCCACTGGCCAAACGCTTCCCGGAGCGGTGCCTTCGAGGTGGTTCCCAGGCTCTTCATTTTGACGAATACCGGACTTTCCGCCAGCCGCATTCGGATCCATAGAGAGACCGCCAGCAACAGAATGGAGACCAAGAACGGTATGCGCCATCCCCACGCCTTGAAGGCGTCCTCGCCTAAGTAGGTACGGGTGCCGATCACCACCAGCAGTGCAGCGAAGAGACCAATCGTTGCCGTGGTCTGTATCCAGCTGGTGAAAAATCCTCGTTTACCCGGCGGAGAGAATTCAGCTACATAGGTCGCTGCCCCGCCATACTCGCCGCCAAGCGCCAGTCCTTGCAGCAAGCGCAGCAACACCAACATGACAGGCGCCGCAACGCCGGCCGTGGCATAGCTCGGCAGAACGCCGACCGCAAACGTCGCGAGGCCCATGATGCTCATGGTGATCAAAAACGTATGCTTGCGACCGACCAGATCGCCGAGCCGCCCGAATACCAGTGCCCCGAAAGGCCGAACCGCAAAACCCGCGGCGAATGCCGCAAGAGCGAAAATGAAGCCGGTGGTATCGTTGACGCCCGAGAAAAACTGCGCGCTGATGACGGTCGCGAGCAAGCCGTAAAGGTAAAAATCGTACCACTCGAACACGGTGCCGAGAGAGGAGGCGCCGATCACCAACCAATCATTTTGTGATCCCGCGCGGCCCTTTGGCAAATCGCCTGCTGTTGTGCTGATAGCCATCTCGTTCCCTTCCCATCCCGTTGTTCGACGCCTATGCCGCGCAGCGCGCCGATTATTGACAAGGCACGTCGGTCGCGCGCAAATCAACTCTACTATACCGACGGGATCGCGCCTATTCCACGCGCAGCGTCAAGCGATGGCACGACGATCTCAGTGATGAACGATCGGCATTGATGATGTCGTCACGAGTGCTCCCGTTCCCGCAATACAGAAAGATTTCTGACGATACTAGCGTGCCTGTTCGCTCGCTTCTTGCTCAGCCACGGTGTTGATCGCATCCGGCATGACCTCGAGTCGTTGGTCCGGAATACGCTGACCGCTGACGTCTGACAATCCATAAGTACCCTCATCGATTTTGCGCAGCGCACGCTCTACCCGAACCAGTCTTTCGGCATCATGGAGCTCCAAGCTGGCTTCCTTTTCAAGCGAATCCAGCTTCTGCGCATCATCTTCGTACTCACGCGCCTGTAAATTCGATTCTCCGTTGATGTTGGCTTCTTCGGCCCGCGCAGCCGCGCCGGCCTTGCGAAGGTCATCTCGAAGCTTCGTCAGTTGCTGACGCTTTCGTTCGAGGTACGCCGAATCATGTCTCGGTGATTTCTCGTCCATCATCTGTCCCCTTTTGATTTCGACACGGTATTCGTAGCATCGATTCCTATATGTACCATGAGCCGTCGATCCCCGGTTGGACGTTACACGCTACGAATCATTCCGCCATCGACGCGGATGATGTCGCCGGTCATATAAGAGGAGCGTGAACTCGCCAGGAACGTCGCGACGGCGGCGAACTCGGAAGCATCGCC
Organism: uncultured Gammaproteobacteria bacterium; assembly: GCA_963755965.1. GTDB lineage: Bacteria > Pseudomonadota > Gammaproteobacteria > Steroidobacterales > Steroidobacteraceae > Bog-1198. The sequence goes on along the minus strand of CAVWLU010000016.1, from coordinate 22,332 downwards.
GTAGCGTCCCGCCGGAATCGTTGACCGAGACTGGCGCTCAACCTCATCGACGCCGATCCCTTCGCGTTGTGCGCGCCCCAGGTCCAGTTCGGCGACTCGATCGGTCGCGATACGTCCGGGTGCGAGACAGTTCACGGTGATGCCTTGGCTCGCTACTTCACCGGCCAGAGTCTTCGCCCAACCAACCACTGCCGAGCGGATAGCATTCGACACGCCGAGATTGGGAATGGGTTGAATCACGCCGGAGGAAACGATGGCGATAATTCGGCCGAAGCCGCGTTTGCGCATACCGGGCAGCGCCAATCGCGTCAGGCGCACGGCACTCAAGAACATGACCTCGAATTGTTTGCTCCACACGTCATCGGATATCTCACCCGCCGCACCTGGCGGCGGGCCGCCCGAGTTGAGAACCAGCACTTCCGTTTGTCCCAATTCTTCGCTCAAACCGTCAATGGCGGATGCATCCGCAAGGTCGCACGCGCGCGCCGTGATTGTGCCTTTGCGCGCCGTTGACACAGCTGCGAGATCGCCGAGCCGGGCAAGATTGCGAGCGACCGCGATGACATCTGCGCCTTCGTCCGCCAGAGCCAAAGCGATCGCCCGGCCCAACCCGCGGGAGGCTCCCGCTACCAGAGCGCGGCGCTTCTCAAGTCCCAAATCCATGCAATGTTCTCCAGTCGTAACTCTTATTCAGACGATTACCCCGCTTCGGCAAGACTTCACTCTATCCTGCCGCCGGCGGCTTTTGTAGCCGGCGGGGGCATCAAAAAAAAGCAATCGAGGTAAAAATAATCAAGGAGAACTCTAGCCACCGTGCCGGTGGACGGTGCAAACTGAAAGGCTGAAGTCGATGCCACGCTACAGAAAAAAATTTGATCCGGGATCAGAGGAATGGGATGGCAGCAATATCGAGCGAGCGTGATGCGCGAGACCGACATGCTGGCGCACGAGCCCCAACTTCGTAACCGATGAGGAGATAAGTTGAGCGTCAATGCCATGGCCATTCCGCGATCCGAGACACCGTCGGTCGCCGAGCGCTGGTATGTGCTGATCGTGATGTGCATGGTCTATGCGATCAATATCGCGGCCCGGTATGTTGTGACCACGGTATTCGAACCGATCCGCCTCGAACTGCATCTAACGGACGCGGGCGCGGCATTTCTGACCGGCGTTCCGCTCGCCTTGTTCTACGTGATGTTTGGAATACCCATCGCCTGGTTCGCCGACCGCTCCAATCGCCGGAACATCGTGGCTGCGTCGCTGATTATCTGGTCCGCATTCACGATGTTTTGCGGCCTATCGCAAACTTACTGGCAGTTCCTATCGTGGCGCATTGGAGTGGGCGTGGGTGAAGCGGGAGCGACTCCGCCCTCGACCTCAATCGTATCGGATTGCTTTCCTCCGGAACGGCGGCCAATGGCGCTCTCGGTACTGGCTCTGGGCGCACCGATCGGCGCATGGATGGGCGCTGATTTAGCCGGCGCGGTCGCACAGGCTTTCGGATGGCGTGCGGCATTTTTCGCCCTCGGCATCCCGGGTTTGCTACTGGGCGTACTCCTCTATTTGACTGTACGCGAACCGAAGCGGGGGCGACTCGATGCGATCGGGGGTGAAGGCAAGCCTTCCTTAGTCGAGTCGCTGAGATTTCTATGGCGCCAAAGGGCCGCATTCCATGTAATCATGGCGAGCGGTGTGTGTTGCTTGTGGGGTTGGGGTCTGGTCTGGTGGACGCCGACATTTCTCATGCGCACATATAGTCTCAACGTTGCCCAGGCTGGAGCGGTTACAGGACATGTTCATTTGGTGGGCGGCATACTGGCGACGGCCGGTACGGCGTGGCTCATGGGGCGGCCCTATATGGTTAGTCCTCGTCGCGTCCTTTGGACGCTCGCGGCTATCATTGGATTCGCGACCATTCCGTCGTTTTTGGCCTACTCGACGCATTCGCTTTGGGTGGCGAAACTGATGTTCTGGCTTTACATTCCCGCCATCTATTTCTTCATCGGCCCTTGCATGGCACTGGTGCTCAATCTGGCGCCGAGCAACATGCGCTCCATCTTCACTGCGTGGTCTGTCCTCGTCGGAAACGTGTTCAATCTGATCGTCGCGCCGCAGGCCGTCGGGATCATGAGCGACTGGTTTGCCGGCGGCAACGGAGCCGATGCCGCATCGCTGCGCCTCGCGTTGTTGGTGCTCGCACCCACCGGATTCTGGGCAACTTGGCATTTTTGGTTGGCCGCGAGGACCGTTGCCGAGGACCAAAGGCGCGCCATCGGCTACACGACGCCGTGATGTCCGTTTGTTCGCGCGTTGGCATCTACGGGAGATTTCCTGTGAAAAATTATGCACTCAGCATGGTCTTTGCGGCAGCCGTCGCATTCGATGTTCATGCCGACGGTATCCAGATCCTCAATGCCGACGCGCACTTTCCTGAAGGACCCATCTGGTATCACGGCAAGTTGTATTACGTGGAGTACGACCGCAATTCGGTGACCGCCTGGGACGGTGCGGCGAACACGATATTCTGGTCGCAGAAGGGCTGCGGACCGTCGGCGGTGCTTTCCACGATGCATGGCGAGTTCCTCACCACCTGCTACGACAATGGCACAATCGGCCGGATCTCCGCTGATGGGAAGGGGCTTCCGCCCTACACCCAGGACAAAGAGGGCAACAAATTTGTGGGTCCAAACGACTTTGCCCCGGACAACCAAGGAGGGATTTACTTCACGACATCGGGGGATCCGGGCCCGGTGATCAATGGCAAGGTCTTTTATCTGGCGGCGGACGCAACAATCGAGCAAAAAGCAACCGACGTGCACAGCGCCAACGGTCTGGCAGTTTCGAAGGACGGGAAGGTTCTATACGTCGTGGAAACCGAGGGACACCGTTTACTTCAGTTCAAGATCGGACCTGGTGCGACATTGTCCGATCGGCGCGTATTTGTGAACCTTGACGATCTAACCAACAATGTCGGTCATATCTATCCGGACGGCGTCAAGATTGATTCGAAAGGACAGATCTACATCGGCCAGAATCCTCGTGATGTCCATGCGCCGCTGGCTGGAATCATCTTTGTAGTGAATGCGGAGGGGAAATTGCTGCGTAAGCTATCCCTGCCCTCGCCGGGCGTGCCGAACCTTGCGTTCAGTCCCGACGAAAAGACGGTCTACGTCACGGCGCTCGATCAGGTCGACAAGTCGCCCTACCACGGCAAAGTCTATTCGATACCGAACAACTGACGGGACTACTCGAGGGCTTATCGGATGTCGAGCTTACTTGCCGGAAAGACCGCCGTCGTCACGGGTGCCAGCTCTGGAATAGGGCGAGCGATCGCGGTGAGCTTCGCGAGCGAAGGCGCGAACGTCGTCATTGCGGATATCGACCCGCAGCCGCTCGAGGGTGGCGATCGGACGGCCGACATCATCGACAAATCGGGTGGCAAGGCATTCTTCGAGAGGATCGACGTGGTGCGCTGGGAGGATATCGACTCGTTGATCGTGAAGACAGTCGCACGCTATGGGCGGCTCGACATCATGGTGAACAACGCCGCCACGTATTCCGGCACGGCACTCACGGATACCAGCGCCGAGCAGTGGGAACGAGTCATGGCTGTCAATCTGACCGGTATGTTCAATGGATGTAAACGCGCGACTCAACAGATGTTGACGCAAGAACCCCAAAACGAGGTAAGGGGACGATTGATCAATTTAGGGTCGCAACACGGAATTGTGGCGGCCCGGGGTGATTCGCCCTATGGCGTGAGTAAGGCGGGCGCAATATATCTGACGAAGCAAATCGCCGTGGACTATGCGAAGGATCTCATCGTGTGCAATTGCATATCGCCGGGCAAGATCGTGACGGGCAAGCCCGGCTTGGCCATGGATCCCACTCTTCTCGAAAACGCGCGTCGGCGCACTCCGTGGCCGCGACTGGGCCGACCCCAAGACGTCGCCAATGCCGCCGTGTTTCTCGCCAGCGATCGAGCGACCTTCATTACTGGCGCGAATCTCGTGATAGACGGCGGATGGTTGGCGGGGTGAGCCTCGTGCGACCCGATCTCGACCTGGCCGAATCGCTGTTCGATCGTCTAAGTCGCGCGACCCGCCACGGACTGGGCATCGTACGAGACAGCTATGGATCGGGCGAACAGGTCGCACATGACATCGTGCGCTCCGCGGCCGAGACGATCGGTCTCGACATCTCGGTGGACCCCATCGGTAACCTTACAATGACGCTGCCGGGACGGGATCGGAGCGCCCAACGCGTTATCATGGGTTCTCACCTCGACAGCGTCCCTCAGGGCGGAAACTTCGACGGCGCGGCGGGCGTGGTCGCCGGCCTCAGCGCGTTGTCCGCACTCCGGAAGACTGGTTTCGTACCGCCCTTCGATCTCGCGGTCATGGGTATTCGCGCCGAAGAGTCCGCTTGGTTCGACGTCCCGTATATTGGCAGCGGCGGAGCTTTCGGATTGCTCGACCCGGCCTGCCTTTCGATCAGGCGCTCGGACAGTGAGCGCACTCTCGAATCCGCGCTGATCGAATGCGGCTTCAACCCAGAGGCGATTCGCGAGAGGCGGCGTCTCCTCGATCCATCGCAGATCCGCGCCTACTTGGAATTGCACATCGAGCAAGGTCCAACGCTGGTCGCCAAGGGACTGCCGGCCGCGGTCGTGACGGGCATACGAGGGTGCAAGCGGTTTCGTAACGCGCGCTGCATTGGCAGGTATGCCCACTCCGGTGCAGTTAACCGTCCATATCGCCATGATGCGGTCGCCGCGACCGTGGCGCTCTTGCATCACATCGAGACGGTCTGGTTGCGACAGGAGGAATCGGGAGCCGACCTCGTCTTCACGGTGGGAGAACTGTTCACCGACCCCGCCATGCATGGACCCAGCAAAATCGCCGGCGAAACACATTTTGTTCTCGACATACGCAGCGTGTCCGACACGACGATGGACGCCGTCGCGATCGAAGCGCGCCAGGCGGCCACACGTATCGGCAATGCGTACCAGGTGAGCTTCGATCTCGGCGCTACCAGCGACTCTCCTCCCGCAGTGATGGATGCACGACTGCGCACGCGATTGATGGGGTTGCTCGATCAACCTTTCGAGATGCCAAGCGGTGCTGGGCACGATGCGGCCGTGTTTGCCAAGATGGGTGTCCCGACCGCGATGATTTTCGTGCGCAATGAGCAGGGCAGCCACAATCCGGACGAAACCATGGCGATGGACGACTTCGAGGTCGCAACTGAAGCATTATTGGGTCTGCTTTTGAACTTTCCGCTTTAACGTGCGCATACAGAGGGACGTCATGAAGTTGTTGGTCACGGGTGGAACGGGCTTCGTGATGAGTGTGCTCGGGCGGCATTGGTTGGACGCGGATCCGTCCGCAAGGCTGATAGTACTCGACTCCGCGCCGTTGGATGCCGCAGCGGTGCGCTACTTCGCTCCCGTGGCCGAGCGACTGACGGTGGTCGTCGCGGATGTGACGCAGAGCGATACCTGGCGCGATGCGCTCGACGGGGACGATGTGACGCATATCGTTCACGGCGCTGCGGTCACGCCAATATCACGCGGCACCGCAGCCGAAGCGAAGCGGGAGCCTGAAGCTGAAAACCCCAGCCGGATCATCGAGGTCAACACGATGGGAACAGTGGCGATCCTTGACTGGGCGCGTACGTTGTCACGCCTTCATAGGTTCATTTATGTCAGTTCGGGTGCCGTCTATAAGCATCACGGCCCGGATCGTCCCGGCGAGCCGCTACCGGAAGATGGCTATGTGATGCCGCGACGATTGTATGGCATCGCTAAGCTGGCATCTGAGTTGATCACAGAACGCTACGGTGAGCTGTTCGGCCTTTCGACTGCATCGGTGCGTCCGTCATCGGTTTACGGAACCATGGACCGCGTGACGGCGAGTCGAAACTTCCGTCATGTGCCCAACCGCCTCGCACACATGGCGCTCGATGGCGTGCACCGGGTGCGCGTAAATACGCTCGATGCGGTTGGAGACTACATCCATGCCGAGGACGTGGCCCGCGGCATTGTTTCGCTGCTGCTCGCACCGACTCTGCGCTACAGTGCCTACAACATCGCGGCCGGGGCGACGGCGACGGTGAGCGATTTGATCCGCTGGGTAGCCGAAAAGATACCGGGTTTTCACGCCGAACTCACGGCACCTCATGAGGCCGACATCCTGCAGGATGCATGCCTCAAAGATGGCATGTGGGGTGCTTATGACATCTCGCGCATCACGGCGGAAACAGGTTGGGAGCCTCGTCCCGTGCGCGCAGCGCTACATGCGTATATGGATTGGATCGTCGCAGAACGCCGCTCGAGTCTTTGATCAATGCAGGCACCTTAGTTATGAATTCCTCCCACCCTTATCCCCGTGATCTCATCGGTTATGGCGCAAGGCCGCCGCATCCGGAATGGCCGCACGACGCACGGATCGCGGTCTCGGTGGTGCTCAACTATGAGGAAGGGGGCGAAAGTTGTGTGTTGCACGGCGACGCCTGTTCGGAATCGGTTTTGACCGACCTGGGCGGCGAGGCTCTGAAAAAACGCTCGCAACCTCAATGTTGAATCCAATTTTGAATATGGCAGCCGTGTGGGTTTCTGGGAAATCATGCGACTGCTGGAGGACTATGGCGTCGACGCGACGATCTACGCCGTCGGTATGGCTTTGGAGCGCAACCCGGAAGCTGCTGCGGAGATCGTACGCAGCGGCTTTGAAGTGGCCTGTCACGGACAGCGCTGGATCGATTATCAGTTCGTTTCCGAGGAAGTCGAACGCGCCGACATCTTGCGCAATACCGAGATCATCACGCAGATGATCGGCCGGCGTCCGCTGGGCTGGTACTCCGGTCGTCCGAGTCCCAACACGCGTCGGCTGGTGGTTGAAAACGGCGGCTTTCTATATGACAGCGATGCTTACAACGACGACTTACCCTATTGGACGCAGGTCTCCGGCCGTCCGCATCTCGTGATTCCCCACACGTTCGACGCCAACGACAGCCGCTTGCAGCGCGGCGGCGACTTCAGCACCGGCGAGGATTTTTTCATCTATTGCAGAGATGCATTCGACTGGTTGTACCGCAAGGGAGTGCAAGGCCAGCCCCGCATGATGACGATCAGTTTGCATGGCCGGATCATCGGTCGCCCGGGACGCATCGGAGCCTTGGCGCGCACACTCGACCACATCCGGCGGCATGACTCCGTTTGGCTGTGCAGTCGCGCGGCGGTCGCGCAACACTGGAACGCGCATCACGCGCCGCGCCGATGAGAGGAAGCACGTGAAAGCGATGACATGCGGTGAGGCCGTGATGAAATTACTCGCGGCCTATGAGGTGGACACGGTGTTCGGCATGCCCGGCACAATGACCGTCGAGTTGTATCGCGGCATCGCACTCGCGGGGGTCCGCCACGTGCAGTGCCGCAACGAGCAGGGGGCCAGCCTCATGGCCGACGGCTATGCGCGAGCGACCGGCAAACCCGGCGTATGCACGATCATTGCCGGCCCCGGCGTCACCAACGCCGCGACCGGCATCGCCCAGGCTTACTGCGATTCGCAACCCATGCTCGTACTCTCCGGTGCCTGCGCCACGCGCACGCAGGGCAAAGGCTGGGGAGCGGTCCACGAACTCACCGACCAAGCTGCCGTCACGGCCGGGTTCACCGCATTCAGCACCATGGTCCGATTTCCCGAGGAGGTGCCGGAGTTGATTGCCCGCGCCTATGCGGTGTTTCGCGGCAGCCGGCCGCGGCCGGTTCATTTGTCGTTGCCTCGGGACGTCCTTCCGGAAACCGTCGAGGACAACTGGAAGACCCGCCGCGCTCCAACCTTGCCCATGCCCGATCCGAGAGCGATCGACGAGGCGGCAGATCGCCTCGCGCAGGCAAAGTGTCCTCTGATTCTTGTCGGCGGCGGCGCGGTCGGCACGCGCATGGCGCTCACCGCCATCGCCGAGCGTATTGGGGCGCCGGTTCTTTCCACCAACGCCGGCAAGGGGATCCTTCCGGAATCGCACCCCTTATCCCTGGGCTGCTCAATCTTGCAGAAATCGAGCCAGCAGGCTCTAGCCGACGCCGACGTGGTGCTCCTGGTTGGCTCGGAAGTCGGCCAAGGCGACCACTTCCTGCCGAAACTCGAAATCTCGGGCGATATCATTCGGATTGATATCGATCCCACGGAATTGATTTCGATGTATTCAGCAGCGGTGCCCATCCAAGCCGACGCTCGTGCCGCGATGCTCGCCCTATCATCGGCCCTCGCTCGCCGTGCGCCGGGTGCGCAACGATCGCAAGGCCAGACTCGTGTCCGGGACATCCTCGCGCGCAATGCCGCGAGCATGACCGACCTCGAGAAGCTGCACGCGCGCGTGTGGAAAACGGTGCGTTCAGCCCTTCCCAACGACACGATCGTGATGGGCGACGCCTCGCAGATTGTCTATTCCGGCAGTTTTGCAATGCCGATGGAAATGGAGCGCTGTTGGTACTATTCCGGGACGTATTGCTCCTTGGGCGTCGCGTTGCCGATGGCCATCGGAGCCAAGATCGGTGCGCCACATCGACCGGTAATCGCCATCGCGGGCGACGGCGGCATCATGTTCACGGTCAATGAACTCGCCACGGCGGCGGAAGAACGCCTCGCGCTTCCGGTGATCGTGTGGAACAACGATGCGCTGAAGGAAATCGTGGATCAAATGGACCGGCGGCAGATCCCGCGCATCGGCGTCGAGCCAAGGAGCCCCGACTTCCTGCAATTGGCGGAGAGCCTCGGTTGTCATGCCTTTCGCGCCGCCAGCGCCGAACATTTGGCGCAATCGGTGCGGGATGCGCTCGCCGCCGATCGTCCAACGCTGATCGAAGTCCGCCAGGACAGCCCGTGGCTGACTATGTAGCCGTCAGCCGAGTTCACCGGTCCGCGTGCAGCGCGCGGGGACGCCGCACCAGGTTTTGATCGTTGATCTCGTCGCGCGGCCGGTAAGGTGCCTCGAGAAAGTCCCTTTCCGCGACATCGAGCTGCAATCCCAGCGCCTCCACGGCGACGTCGACGTGCGCCGTCTTCGCAGCACCCACGATCGGAATGTTGGGATTGGAGCCGCTCCGGACCCAGGCCATCGCGACGTGCGCCCTGCTCACCCCTCGGCTCGCGGCCACCTCACTCACGCGGCGCGCGATTTCGAGGTCGATTTCGTCGCCGTAGAATTCCTGATAGACGTCGTGAGTCGTGCGCGCGGTGCCGGCATCGCGCGCGAGGAAGCCCCGCGCGAGCGGACTGAAGGTCGTGACGGCGATACCTTGGTCCCGGCAATAGGGGAACATCTCGCGCTCTTCCTCGCGGTAGAGCACGTTGTACTGGCACTGCATGTTGACGAATGGTGTCCAGCCGTTCATCGCCGCCACATGATTCATCTTTGCGAACTGCCACGCATACATCGTCGAGGCGCCGAGGTAACGCACCTTGCCGGCGCGGACCGTATCGTGGAGTGCCTCCATGGTTTCCTCGACTGGCGTGTCCGCATCGAAGGCATGGATCACGTAGAGGTCGACGTAGTCGGTGCCCATTCGCCCGAGCGACCGGTCGATCGCGGTTGCGATGTGCTTACGCGACAGACCGCGATCGTTCGGATCGTCGCTCATCGGGTAGTAGACCTTGGTCGCGAGCACCAGACGCTCGCGTGCGCTCATCCTGAGCAGGTTCTGACCGACGACCTCTTCGTTGCGGCCGGCGGAATACCAGTCAGCCATGTCGAAAAAGGTGATGCCGAGGTCGAGGGCACGCCGCAGGATGAGAATCGAATCGTCCTCGTCGAGCACCCAGCCCTTCCAGGCGGAACTGCCCATCGACATCGTGCCGAGGCAAAGCTGCGACACCTCGAGACCCGTCTGCCCGAACCGAATGTACTCCACGAGACACCCACTATGCCGTATGGCTTGATTCTGCAACGCACCTTACACGCGCCAGCGGCGTTGCTCCTCTTCCGGCAGATCGTAACTCGACAAAAAGACGGTCAACCGCTGCCCCTCGGTCTCGGCGTCAACGTCTGGCCGGATGAGATGGCGGGGCGGCAACTCCACGCTCCGGTGTCGCAGCAGAGGAGCGAGGCGACGCCAGTGCAATCCGCCGCCGGGCTCCCCGCGCACGGCGATAGCCACTACCGCATAGCCGTGGTGCGAATACTCCGCAACCTGATCGGCGATTACGGCGAGCAGCAGGCCATGCTGGCCCAGCGGGGGTAGCTGCAGCACACCGTAGCCGCTAGCCTCTAGCACGCTCAACACGTTGGGCAGCGCCGCGCGGACTAGGGTAAGTGGATTGACAAGTGAGTCAGGCACCAGCGCCATACGCCAGCCGCGCGCATCGCCGGTCACGGCGTCTCGCGACTGTCCAGGAACTGCTCCAGGTCGCGACGCGAGCCGTCCTCGTCAAAGCGTCCCATGTCCAGTGCCCACCCCGTCGCCGGCAGCGGTGGAAGGCCGCGGCGCGCCAGCTCTGCCCCCAGTTCCTCGATCCACACGCCCGGGCGCGGCACGATTTCCCAGTCATCGTTGGGACGGTTGGGCCGCCCGCCCCAATCGGGCTTGCTGGAAGTAAAGCGCACGCCGGTTGATGGGCTACCGTCGAGCCCGATCAGAATCACCTCGGCGCCGCGGCGTAAATGCTGCTCGATCAGCGGTGCGATGGCTTGCGCGAGCCGCCGGCAGTGGGCGCGATAAGCCGGCGTGTCATATTGCTCATACACGGCCCACCAACGTCGCACTCCGGCGAAAGCCAACTCGGGGCACGGCAGCTGAAGCAGTACGTACCCCCGGCTGCGCAGCGCCTCCACCACCGGATTGACCAGACCTCGATAGCGGGCTCCCTCGCAGACTTTGGCATTCTGGTTCAAGAGACAGTTGGCGATTAGCGCCACCTTGCGCGGCGCTTCCTGCTCCACACCTGGCTCCTTCCCGCCGTCGATCCGCTCGCCGGTCATCACCGTGCCGTGCCCGGGGGACGCGACTTGGCAGGCGGTATCTTCATCAGCTTCGTTTCGCGCCCTAGAATTTGTAGCCGATCCTGAGCTCGAGCACCCGTGGTCGGAGGATGGTCTCCGCCGGCACGAACTGGTTGGTCGAAGTGTACGTGCTCACGTTCTCGTTGGTCAGGTTTTGGGCATACACCTCTGCCGTCCAAGCGTCCTTGGCGACGCCGACGGAGGCGTCATACTGCGAATAGGCCGGATTTTCGAATCGGAGTAAGGTGGTGCTCACGCTTGCGCCCGTCGAAAGCGACGGGTTGACACTCGACTGCGTGAACGAATGCGCGGTGTGCATGGCACCCGCCTGCACGAACGCGTTGTAAGAGTTCATGGTCCACTGATAGCGCAAACGCAAATTGAACTGCAGCGGCGGCGAATTGGCGCTGGGACTGCCGATGGGACCGTAGGGATTCTGAGCGCTCAAGATCGGCTGTCCGAAGTCGGCCTTGCTCGCCGGATTCGCGAGCAGCGCGGGATTGTTCGCCACCAGGTAAGGAGAATTGGTCTGCTCGCTGCTGTTCCAAGAGGCGGCGGCCTGCGCCGTCAGGCCTTGGGTGAGCACGGCGATGAACGAGGTTTCCACGCCGCGAATCCGGTAGTCCGGCCCGTTCGTGCCGAAGCCGACATTCCCCAGCTCGCCTGGATTGAAGAAGGCGAGCTGTACGTTATTCCAGTCTTCCTGGTAGACGGCCCCGTTCCACTGCAGGCGGTGGTCGAACCATTCCGTCTTCCAGCCGAGCTCGTTATTGGTCAGATTATCGGAGGCGATCGCCGTTGGCGAGCAGTACTGGGCGATACCCTGGGCGTTGGGGATGAAGCAACCGAAGTTGCGGTTGAAAGCGCCTGGACGGAAACCCTGCGACCAGGTGTAGTAAACGAGCACATCCGGCATGATGTGCCACGTCACGTTCGCGCGGCTCTTGAAACCCGTGTATACCGTGTGGAGGTTTTCAGCGTCGATATTGGTCGTGGAAGCGGACGTGAAGCAAGGGCCCGGACCCGCTTCGTAACAGGTGAAGCTACCGGCGACCGTGCCCTTCTCGTCATTGACGAAACGGTAGTAGCGCGTCCCCGCGGTTACGGTCAGCACCTTGGGAATTATATCGAAATCCAGCGACGTGAAAAACGCCGTCTGTCGGTACCCACGCTGAACATCGTTGAAAAAAGCCGTATTGTCATTGCGCGTGCCCGGGTTGTTCACGCTCGTGCCCGGAATGGTCGCGATATTGGTCAAACATCCCGCCGTGACGGTGTCGCTGCACGCCGGCAGGGTCTTGTATTGCCAATTCAGCTGATCGTCAATCTGCAATTCTTCCCAGTAAGCGCCCAAGATGCCGCGCATGCGCCAATCATCGGGCGTGCTGACTCGAAGTTCGTGACTTTGATGCGTGTTGCGCTCGGTCTCATTCCACGTGGTGCTTGGCGAATTGCAGGCCGCAACCAGGCCCTTCGTCGGCTCCGCACCGTGGCACTGGTAATAATCCGCGTATAGGCCTCGCGCATAGTTCGTGTAGTCCTGCGATTGACTGATGTTGCGCACGAGATAGGCGCCCGTATAGACCACTTTGAGCTCGTCGATTCGCCCGTTGATGGTCAAGGCGGTGTTCTCAAACTTGTCCTTGTTGTAGGAAGGGTTGAACAGCGTGACCGACTGTCTGGGCAACGGTACGCCGTCCGAGCTGCTCGGCATCTGGTAAAAAACCCCGTCGGCTTGGATGTTCTGATAGCTCTGGGTCAGCAGGGCATTCCAGTCATTGTTGATGTCCCACAGGGCCGAAACGCGTATCCCTTGATAAGTCACCGGGTTGATCGCGTTTGCCACAAGTGCCGCGTTGTTGATGACCGGCGCGCCCGGCGGAACCTGGCACGTCGGCGTCGCGCCGGGTGCGAATCGGGATGGGGTGCAGCCGGCTACCGGATAATTGGCGTAGTGAATGCCAAGATCGCTCGACTTGCGAGTGAAGGTGCCCGGCACATTGTTGATGTAGCCGCCGTGCGTGTCGCTGTAAACCACGCCGCGGACCGCGAGGGTATCGGCGATCAGCGGCAGGTTGAGGACGGCGGTGGCATCGCTGTTGGGGTCGCCGCCGGCGGTGATGCCGTAACCGGCGGTAACGCTGCCCTCGGTCACGTCGATCTTCGGCTTGTTGGTGATGTAGCGAATGACGCCGGCCTGAGCTCCCGCACCGAACAAGGTTCCCTGGGGCCCTTCGAGCACTTCGACGCGCTCCAAGTCGGCTGCGTACACATCGAGATTTCGGCCCGGGAGCTGACCCGACTGGTCATCCAGATAGATGGCCACGTTCGGGAATCCGTTGATCGAACCGCCGGATTGGATCCCTTGGTTGGTGGCGTTCAAGCCCCGCATGTAGATATTGGTTTGAGCCGGCCCGGCGGCCGCCGCCGTCACATTGGGCAAATATTTGATGAGATCATCGAAAGTCGTGACATTCAGCTGCGCCAAGGTCTCGGTGGTGAACGCCTGGATCGCGATCGGCACGTTTTGTATGTTTTCGCTGCGGCGCTGTGCGGTGACCACGATTTCCTCGAGACCCGTTGCAGATTCGCTTGTCTGACCCGATGAATTAGCCGCAACGGCGTGACCGATCGCGCCGCTGCCGAGAACAGCGGCGATCGCACAAGACAACTTCGAACCTAAATTCATGGTGCATCCCGTCTTTTTTGTTAAACCATTTCACCAATCGAAACATCGACCGTCGATAGACACAAGGCCTTGTTACCACAGATTTAATTGGCATGGAAGATTTTTGCCCGGCACGCAACGAGCGAAATTATGATTTCCGATCAGTCGTACCAGCCCGGCGACTTACGCACCGTGCGAAAAAACTCCATGCTGTGGCCGATCCACAGCTGCGCTCCCGTGCGCCGCAAAAGATCCTCGACCTTCTGGCGTGACTCAACGGTTCCTGTGGTTTTTTCCTCATCGGGCATGCGCCTGAGGTCGCGCTCTTCCGGATAGTGATACAGGTCGCCCGAGAGCACGACGGGTCCGGTGTTCTTAAGGCGAACCAGCAAGGAGCAATGCCCCGCCGTGTGTCCCGGCGTTGCGATCACGATGACCGTACCGTCCCCGAAGACGTCATGGTCGCCGCTGAGAAGCATCGTCTTGCTCTTCTCCAGCGCTGAGTACTGGCTGAACCAGGGATTGGCGCGAGCTGCACTGCCGAACATCTCGTCGCGGTCGCCCTTGTATACCAGCCACGTCGAGCCGGCGAAGTCACCGGCATTGCCGATGTGATCCCAGTGGTAATGCGATAGCAACAGGTAATCGATTTTGGCAGGTGCGACGCCGATGTCCGCCAGCTGACCACTCAGCGTGTTGAACTTGATCTGGGCATAGCCATCGAGCACGTTCTCGTAAAGCGGTCTGCCGATCAGGCGGTCATTCAAGCCGGTGTCGTAGATCAGCATCCCCTTGGGGTGCACCACCAGGTAGCACGTGACGCCCATGTTGCTGTCCTTGACTTCGTCGCGCTTCAGGTTGTAGTCCTCGGGCTTGTTGTACACCAGGGTTCCGCAATCGAATACGTACAGACGCGGGCTGGTCACCTTGGGTATAGGCGCGAGGTCGGCAGCAATCGCGGGCGGCGCGAGTGCTGCGGCGCCAAGCATGCTAGCGGCAAGCAGCCGAATCATCATGTAAATTGCGAGCCGCATTAGAGATCTCATTCGCAACCAACCATCACGGCTCTTCCGCGGGTCCCAACACTTGGTGCTTCAGCAACATCCGGACTCCGCTTGCCCAGCCGTCCGGTCCTCCGGCGAAGTTGGCGTCCTGTTGATTGAGGACTTTGCCGGTCTGCGCGTCACGAACTTGGACCACCACGTAGTAGTCGGTCTGGGTGACTCTTCTCACCACTCCGATGAGAGCCTGTTCGGCACCGGCCTGCAACGCAATGTCGGCCTCACACCCGTCGCAGTTTCGCAGCGACTTCGCCCTCACCGGCTCTGCGTCGATATTGCTAACGTCGACGAGATCGTAGCGTCCCGATTCCGCAAGCATTCGGCGGGCCTCCCCACTCACCTTCTCCATCGCGGCTTCATTGCTGGTGGTCTGACCCAGGAGTGACGCTGCCGGACTTACATCCTCCAACTCGAACTCGAACACGGCGAGCTTGACTACCGAGGGTCTCGGTGGGGGCGGACCAACCGGAGCGCCGAGTGGACTAACGCATTCGGCATACCCGCTTATTGGATTGACGATCGCCTCCTTACATGCGGCGGCCGCGGGCTTAGCCTCGACGGATTCGCTGGAAAGTGCCACCACTGAGTGCGCAGATATGGCAGCGCCCAGTAGGATCAAGCAGACAATGGCCATGGTTCTCAATTCTTTCGGCATTTTTTCCCCGGAATCGCGGCGAACGCGGTGAGTGGCATAAGCGATTGGACCATGCCGGGAAATATCGGACAAGGGCAAAGTGCACCGGACAGACGACACTATGTAGTCGGAATCCACGCTTCCGTTCGAGCGCCGTTAGGTGCCACATTGGACAGCGTAATCCCTCCGTTGATTGCGGTCAGTCGTTCGTGAAGCCCCAGCAGGCCCAGGCTATCCGGATTCAAACGAGCGGATGGGTCGAGACCCTTCCCATCGTCTGTAATGGTTACGCGGACCGCGTGCGGTTCCTCTCGAAATTCGACGCTTACGCGGCTGGCGCGCGCGTGCTTCGCGACATTGGTCAGCGCCTCCTGCACGACGTTGAGACACAAGATCATATAAGCGACCGGAACGGTTGTTAGGCATTTGACACCCACCATATCGACGGGCAAGCCGGTACGGCCGATGAAATTCGCGATGCAACGCTCAATCAACACAGAAAGCGAACCGGGTTCGATGTCCAGTTTGCGAAGCTCCACTGACCTGCGATGAACGGTTCGCAGGGCACCGTTGATCGCCGCTCGAAGTTCGCGGGCTTCCTCTTGAACCTCTTTCACGCCTTGCTCTTGCCGCGCGAGGCGATCGAGGCCCCATCCGACCGCGACCAGTTCCTGCGCAAGTCCCTCATGCAGCCATCGGGATAATTCCGCTCGCTCGGCGTTCGCGGCGCGCTCTTCGACGTCGTGAAGCTCCTGGAGTTTGGTTAGGGTACGCTCGCGGTCCTGGTTCAGACACGAAATGCGCCACACCACGAAAGCAACCAACCAGGTCAAGATGATGCCCAGCACTCGATTTGCTGCCACCGTCCAGAGCGATGAAGAAGCTGAGTCGGGTGGCGATGCAAAGAATCCGAGGATCATCGGCAACGTGAGGCCGAGAGCCGTATATAGCGCCGAGTTTACGCCTGGAACCCACACGCACGAGAGCACGGCGGCAATATAGAAGAAACCGTCTGCGATTTCGCCGGGGGTCTTAAGATCGATCAGGAATGCGGTGCCGGCAAGTCCGATGGGAAGAATTATTCGCGGCAGCGCGATGCCCCTCCTTCTGACGGCGTCCCATAAATTCCACCGATATGAAGAGGGACTTTTCAAGAGCATTCACGACCGAGCGCTGGAAATCCAAGGTCAGAAGATGCTCTTAGATCTCATGTAGTAGCGCATCTTCGGCCTGCGCAGCCGCATCAACCAAGATATTTCGTTCAAGATCGCGGGATTAATCTGGGATAAATTGCTTGCCTAGTGCTTTGCCGTACGCTAGCCCCAGCATCCGTCGAAAGCCAGTCGGGACAGCCCGTACGGTGGGCTGATTCAAACGAGCAGCGAGGCCGGAAGTGAGGATGTAATTAATAGATAAACGTTATAAGCTATTGATTGTATAATTTATTTATCAGACTCCGGACCCCGGATTACCAGGACAATTTTGCCGGAACCACCTTTTTGAATCAACGCTTGCGCCTTGGCCGCATCCCGGAGGGGCATGCGTTGACTGATCGGCAGCACAAATTTACCGTCGCGAATGTCATCGGCAAACTCTCGCACTTTCGACGCATCGGGCTGCGCGAAAACACGAGTGACCTTGACCGTCGGATTCGTTGCAGATACCCCGTCGGGAAATACCGAAGCGTAGCCAAAATTCCCACCAGTCTTCACCTTCGCGAAGAGTCTTGCCGCCGTCTCACCGCCTACCGTGTCGATGACCCCGTCCACCATCGCTAGCCTTGAGATCGCACCCTCGTCATCGACCGCCAAGGTTCCGAAGACCCCGAGTGCCGCCGCCTCCGGCAATTGACGTGCACGGACGCCTGCAATCACGTGGACTCCTAGTTTTTTTGCCGTGTGCACGGCAGCGCGGCCGACACTTCCGAGCGCCCCCGAGACAATGAAAGTCTGCCCGTATTCAGCTCGGGCGGCATGCCTTACAAGCTGATCGCCCGTCAAAGCGATGAGTGGAATCGCCGCAGCATCGACCAAGTCCACCCCCTCGGGTAAATGCGTGAGCAAGGACCCCTCGACTACAACGAGTTCAGCATAGGTCGCGTTGGCTAACGCAATCACACGGTCCCCCGGTTTGAAGGTGCGAATATTGCTGCCCACCGCGCGCACTACTCCGCTCACGTCCTTGCCGAGGATCGTCGGCAGCGTCAGGGGAAAATCCTTTTGCCTTGCGCCCGACCGAATCTTCCAATCGATGGGATTGACGCTGGTGGCCGCAGACTCGACCAACACGAAGTCGGCGTTAAGCGTAGGCTCCGGAGCATCAACTTCAAACTTCAGATTTTCAGGCCCACCATATTCGTATAGGCGAACAGCTTTCATCGTGCCTCCATTGATTTGCGATTGCGGCGGCCTTGCATTGGGTTCATTGGCCGCATTCTACCGTCCGACTCCACCGTTTGGTGGTCGACAGAAGGAAACGACATGAAAATCGGCATTTTAGGGATCGCCCTGCCTCTTTGTGCGGCGTCCGCATTCGCCGCACCCCTCGCGTACGAGCTAAAGAGAGATCACACGGACATCAGCTTTAAAATTAGCCATGCCGGATTCACGATGAAACACGGTTCATTTGCCGACATCTCTGGAACCTTGAATTTCGATGCGGATCACCTCGATGCCAGTTACGTTGAAGTCACAGTTGCAATCAATTCCATTTTAACCAACCACGCGAAACGCGATCACGACCTGCAAGGGCCCAATTTCCTCGACGCCGTTCAGTACCCCACCATGCATTTCGCCTCGACCAAGGTTGTAGAGACGGGGACCAACAAGCTCGATGTGATCGGTACGCTTACCTTACACGGAGTCACTAAACCACTGACGTTGCACGCTACTGTCAATCGCATCGGTCCTAGTCCGTTCGGAAATGCCCAGACTGTGGGATTCTCGGCAACCGGGACGCTGAATCGCAGTGATTTCGGCATCAAGGCTTCGCTTCCGATGATCGGCGATGAGGTCGCAATCGACATTGATGCGGAGTTCGCCGTACCAAAAGCCAACTGAACCTCAACGGCGTATTGTCCGCGCCACAACCAATCGCGTGGGGAAGAAGGATCAGAGGCCTCGCCCTGCATTCTCAGTGGATCTGCCGCTGGAATTTCCAATGCAGCGCGAATG
This sequence comes from uncultured Gammaproteobacteria bacterium, assembly GCA_963755965.1. Taxonomy (GTDB): domain Bacteria; phylum Pseudomonadota; class Gammaproteobacteria; order Steroidobacterales; family Steroidobacteraceae; genus Bog-1198. The sequence goes on along the minus strand of CAVWLU010000016.1, from coordinate 3,795 downwards.
CCAGCGCAACCCCCGTGAAGGGCAGGACAACTACACCGTCAGCTTTATGGACGATCAAAGCACCGGAAAGCAGAGCACCGAAAAGATACGACACCACAACCGAACCCCGGGTTCTCACTTCCTTTAGCGCCAAAGCATCCCCATTTGCAAGAGAATCAGCGACGCTACCGACGAGCTTGGTCAGCGTCGTCGTAAAGACTATGGTCGTGACGCTGATCGTTTGACTGGAGACTGCCTGCAATCCCATCGCGACAGCGAGCAAGAGTATTTGCAAGTGGTCGGACGATGCGTGGGCGACATGAGGCGTCCAGATCGCGTAAAGGGCGAAGGAGAGCAAGAGTGCTGTTTCACATGCGAGCATCAAATTGATTGCTTGGGATTGAACACGGCCCCGGCGCTGGAGGATTCCAATCGCGCATCCGATGACGAAACCTACCAAGGCAACTACTGAGCCCATGGCGGCCTGTGATTCGCTTTGCGCCACATAGTATGCAAGGAGGGCGAAGTTGCCGGTCATGGCGGAGGCGAACACGCCTCCCAAGGTGGCAAAGCTGATGACATCCACCGATCCCGCGGCGAAGGCCGTGAGCAGCAGTATCCATTCGATGTAGTTGAACCTGGGCTTTTCCGACACTCGATGCCTGAGTTGAGAAGCTGCGAAAGCGCCGCGGAAGTATACCCGCGCACATTGTTCGCGGCTGAATCTGCCGTCTGGCAACCCGAAAAGGCGTCGTTTCGCTCCGGAGATCCGCTTTGCCCGCTTTTTTAGCGTATACATAGCTCGCGCGCGTTCCCGCGCTTCTAACACCATGCGCGAGGCCGGATGAAGCTCAAATCCATTTATACAACCCGATACGGATACTCAGCGCCTATGCTGTTGCCGCCCAATCTGGACACACTCGGTCCGTTGTCATTTACTGGGGAGGAGTTCGCGGCCCTTGATGCGTGGCTCGCGGAAGACGGCTGGCCGAACGATCATATGGATGTGGCAATGCTTGAGGGCTATTTGGTTGCCCTAATTGTGTGGCCCATCGAGCTAGCCCCTGGAGCTTGGTTGCCAACAATCTGGGGAATACACGGCTGGAAGGTGGCTGCGAAGATCGCGGTGAGCGACGTATACGATCGATTTATCGCGCTCGTAATCGGGATGTTCCAGGAGCTTGAACGCCGGCTCGCCGTTTCGCCTCCAGCCCGCACGTTTGTGTTGGGCCCCCCGGTCCCGTATCTGTCAGGAAGGTATTTTGCGGGTGCTGCTTGGGCCACCGGGTTTTTGACTGCGCTGCATGAGAATTCGGCAGGTTTGGGATCCCGCAGCCCGGCGGTACGCTCCGCTGTCGAGAATATTGCGCAGTACGCTTCGCTGCGATCGACCGCGTCGACCCAATTACCCGCGGTTGCCGCTGCTCTCAGTATCGCCATAATGACCATCATGTCCGAACGACCCTCGCGCGGACCGCGTTCGTTGGTTAACTTGAACAAGGCTAGAGCGGGCGGGCCAGCGACGGTTCTCGCCATGCCGTGAATCGGCTCCTTTCCTAGCGGCGCGGCGGTTGATCGATCCACGTCCAGTCTTTGCTTGACGCCCTGCAGCCCCCGCCCGGTGCGCCAGTCCAGGCGCGTCCGCGCACCGCACGGCCTGTAGACGCTCCCGTCGGCTCTCCATCCTTTAAGGCTAGTTTGCCGTTGACGAACACATCGGTTACGCCGGTTGCGTACTGCATCGGTTTCGCATACGTGGCGTGGTCCTGAAATATTGCCGGGTCGAATATCACGATGTCGGCAAAGGCTCCCCGCGCCAAGCGGCCGCGATCTCGGAGCGACAGGACATCCGCCGGCAGCGCCGTGATTTTGCGAACCGCTTCTTCCACCGAGACCACGTGCTCCTCGCGCACGTACTTGCCAAAAATTCGCGCGAAATTGCCGTAGGCCCGCGGGTGGGTCGAGGACTGCAGGAACACCCCTTCCGGCGCACTCGATTCGGCATCGGAACCGGAACTGACCCAAGGCAGCGCAAATTGCCGCGGGATATTGTCCTCGCTGATGATCGTATAGGCAGCCCCCGCCCCAGCCTCATCCTCAATGACCAGATCGATGATCGCATCCTCTGGGCTGACGCCACGCGACTTCGCGATCTCGGCGATCGTCTGACCGATCAGCGGCTTGAGTGCGGTCTGCTTGACGCTCAAAAGCAATGTTCCGTCGGGGCCCGCCTGCTGAAATAAATTCTCCCAATCCTTCGGATGCTGCTCGCGCATCGCGGCGAGCACCTTGGCGCGAACTGCGGGATCCTTCAACCGGGCCAGCATTGCCTCTTGCCCACCATCATGGACCCACGGCGGCAAGGAGGCATCCAGCGAGGTACCGCCGGCGGTATACAGGTACATATCCGCCGTGATGCGCACGCCCGATGCGCGCGCCGCATCGATCATGCCAACAACCTTGTCGCGCTTTTCCCAGTTCTCGCGGCCCATGAATTTCAGGTGATGGATTTCCGCCGGGGCGCCGCTTTCGCGGGCGATCTCGATCGTCTCTCGCACCGCCTCTTCGATGTGGTCGCCCTCGCTGCGCATATGGGCCGTATAGATACCGCCGCAACGTGCGGATTCTTGCGCCATCGCCACGAGCTCCGGGGTCTTGGCGTAGTTCATCGGAGCGTAAATTAACGCGGTGGTAACGCCGAGCGCACCCTGTTCCATGGCTTGGCGAACGAGAGAGCGCATCGCGATCAATTGTTCAGGTGAGGGCGCGACGGCACCCTCGCCGAGCACGTTTACCCTGACCTCTCCCTCGCCGACGAAGCTCGCCACATTGGGCGCAATTCCTCGCCGCTCCAGGAGCTCCAGATATTGACCGAGGGTTCTCCAACTCACGTCGTACTTGAGATCGCCCTCGCGCTCGGTCATCCGCTGGGCCATCTCGGTGGACAACGGGGCCATGGATTGCTCGGTGAAAATATCGAGCGTCACACCCTGCTTTAAACCGCTCACGGCCCGTCCATCGATCAACAGGGACTCCTCGGAATGCCCCATCATGTCGATGAAGCCCGGCGCTACCGCTTGACCACGGGCGTCGATCTCGCTGCGTCCTTTGTGGCCGCGACGCGGGCCGACATACGCAATACGATCGCCATCAATCGCCACTTCACCGGCATAGGGTTTGCCGCCGGAGCCGTCGTAGATCATTGCGTTGCGGATCACCACGTCATGAGCGCGAGTGTTCGCCGGCAAGGCGGCTGCGCTCGCGACGCCTACGGCCGCGGCAACCGCCGCAGAGATTCGTGCGAAGCGCATGAGAGTCAAGTGAGCCATGTAGTTCTCTCCAGAGTAATCACTTCGACCTCGCCGCCGGCATGAACAGCAGGTCTTGATAGTCGTAGCTGAAATCCGCGAGCGGTGAGACCGCTTTCATCGTGACACGCTCGACATCGCCGTCGGCATTGAGCCCAAAGGACACATAGGCCGGCTCAATGGTCTTGTCTTGGAAACGGGTGATAAAAGTATCGTATTGCCAATGCTCGAGCATTCCCGCCATGCGCGGTGTCGATTTGAAGTCGATTGTGAGCTTCCCGTTGGTGCGGCCGATTTCGATGTCCCCGTACCAGCGATCCGCATAGGTCCCGGCGTAGCGTGCGAGCTGGAGCGACGGCCCCGCCGGAGCGGGTTTTGCGCGTTCCACAGCGTACGCCCTGAGCGCCTCGTCGATCCGCTGCCGTTTTGCGGCCGCGAATTTCTCCGGCCAACCAGCCATAGGCTGCCCGAGATAGTGATCCAGCAGCTCGAACATCAAGCCGTTGAT
>CAVWLU010000015.1:0-47271 GCA_963755965.1 uncultured Gammaproteobacteria bacterium | reverse complement strand
AGAATTCTCGGCGTTTTCTCGTCGATTTCGAATCCGTCCCGGGGATCCAATAAATCAAACACTTACACCCGATTTCTTCTGAGCTCTCATATAGCGGCTGTCTAACGTCCGGCGTTCTTCCGCCCTCGGTCACCCCCTAGTTGCGGCTTTCACGCCGAGCGCTCGCGCGTGACGTTCTGAGCGACACTCGCCATCCCTGACTGGATCGAGCGCGCATAGACCTGATCGACGATGACGCCGCGGCTATGGCCCATCATCCGGGCGACGTTGAACGCGCGCTCGCCGGCCGTGCCACCCAAGCTCGCGAACGTGTGGCGCAATGAATAGAGGTCAAGTTCCCGCACCCCAGCCCGCTTCTTGAGCGACATCCAGATGTCCCGTCTAACGTTAGACGGGTTCATGGGCTTGCCGTTGGCGAATACGAGCCCCGCCCGTCAGATATTCCGGTCGACGGCGGGTGGGGCCGAATTTAACGCCGCGGGGTACCACGCCGCGCGCTAGGCAGATGATCATGATTCGCAGCAGCCTGCGAGGCGATCTGCGCCTCACTGATCGCGTGGCGCGGCGGGGTACCATTCATCCGGCGCCGGTGGACTATAGCCGGGAGGGTGGTCCCATATCTTGAAGAAGACTCCCAACTCATCGTGCGTGCCGATGAACGCATATCCAACTTGGCCGCCGAAAGCGCGACCCGATTGAATTACCTTGAATTCGCGCTTTTCAAACTCCGCCATTGCTTCGGTGAAGCTCCGGCCGGGACACAAAAAACCCGCGTGGTGGACTCCTTCGCCGTGTTGCTTCAGAAACTCATCGAACACGTCGGGCCCCTCGACCGGCTGAACTACTTCCCACATCATATTTCCGGATAAGCGTACGCCATCTTACAGACGAAGGGATGTGCTGTGCCGCGATAGCGCGTGTCGGTCACATTGCCAGGCCGAAGAGTCTGGACTTTCCAAGGACCTATACCTAGCCGCAGCAGGCTGTCCATGGTTCGTTTCTGATCCCGCGTCACGAAGCAGATTTGCACTACATTTCCCAGCAGATCACCCGTCACCGCCTTCTTGGGCACATGTAACATTGACCATTTCTCCACTGGCGAGCTATAAATCCATTGCCCGCTGGTGTGAGCGTCGACGCGCATCCATGGGGGGCGATGTTCAGCCTGTATGGCGGTGCATTCATCCGCTACGGCCATTGATGCAACACAGTCGCTCAACGGCGGCCGTATTTGGTGCGAAACGCTTGGCCCAGATTCCCTCGTTCGACCACCGTCTTTGCGCGCGATAGTCCCGCGCAGTACATCGTTTCGTTGTGCACGGTCAGCAGATGGGTGACGTCCGCCAGATTGTCCAGCATGTAGCGATAGTCGACGTTCATCTTGCTATAGCCTTTCACCGGGCAGTACTTGGGGCTCGACAGGAAAGGAAACCGCGGCAGAAGCGCCGGATCAGGGCGTTCTTTCTCGCCCATCCACACCCGCACCGTTCCGAATTCTTCCAGGACGGGGTAGCTGCGCGCCCGCACGGTATCCGGCCTCAACCCATCGCCGTCCGGATTGAGCACGCACTTGCCCGATTTATCGAGCTTCAGCCCGTGATAAGGGCATTGAACGGTGCAACAGCCACCCCTTCGCTTGCGCTGGATGCGTCGCAAGAAATGGCTCAGCAGGGCTTGCCGTGAGATGCGGCTAGCCCAAGTGCGGCAGCATTTCTGGTTTCGGCGTCCAATGATTAAACTGCTCATGAACGATCGATGGCAAACAGGCGCGGAAGCGAATATTCGCGCATCGGGGAAATGCGATGTTCGATGCCGATAAAGTTGTAACAATCGAGGATCTTCGGTGCCTCGCTCGCCGCCGGCTTCCCGAGTTTGCGTTTATGCTGATGGAAACCGGTAGTGGAGACGGCTCAGGTACGGCGCGAAACCTCGACGCATTCAAGGACTATCTATTCGGCGCGCGTGCATTAGTAGATGCCACCGCAACCAACCAGAAGGTCACGATTTTCGGGCAAACCTATTCGAGTCCCTTTGGGATCTCGGCAATCGGGAATGCGGGCAATCTTCGTAGTGGTGCAGACGAATATATGGCCGAGGCGGCGGCCGAAGCAAATATCCCTTTCATGCTATCCGGATATAGCAGTGCCTCAATCGAGTCGATTGCCCGTATTGCGCCCAACCACGTCTGGCAACAATTGTACGTGGCTCGCGACCCCAAGCTGACTGAGCACATCGTCGGCCGTGCGCACGATGCCGGGGTGACTGTGCTTGTACACACGGCGGATAGCCCGATTCCGCCGAAGAACAATTGGCTGGCTCGAACTGGCATCGCGTTGCCCGTCGCGATCCGACCGAGCGCTTGGCCCTATGTCGGCTGGCAGGCTCTGACCCACCCCGCATGGACGATCGAGCAGATCGGCCGAGGCGGCCTTGCACGCATGGAAAGCTGGGCCCCGTATGCTCCGCATCGATCCGGCGCAGCGGCTATTGCCAAATTGTGCAGAGAGCAATTTCCCGACGTCCAGACGTGGGACGCGGTAGAGCACATTCGGCGGATTTGGCCGGGCAAGTTGGTCATCAAAGGGCTTATCGATGCGAATGATGCGCGGCGTGCACTGGATATTGGCGCGGACGCAGTGACGGTCTCCAACCACGGCGGCAATAAGCTCGATTGTATGGCAGCGGCCATCGACTTCTTGCCTGCTGTGGCTTCGGCCGTCAGCGAAAGAGCCCCAGTATTCTTTGACGGTGGTATTCGCAAAGGCGCCCACATACTCACTGCTTGTGCCCTTGGCGCACAATTTTGCTTTGTTGGGCGCGCCACCCTGTATGGCGCGATCGTCGCCGGTCGAGGGGGCGCCGCGCACGCGATCAACATACTACGCGATGAGATCTCTCGCATATTGGTGCTAATCGGCTGTCAAAGCGTTGGCGCGCTCGGTCGCGATTTCTTGCGCGGTAGACTCTGAGCGCGCCGATGGGCAACTAAAGAGTGCCTATTGCGGTGAATTCACCCAGGTGTCGGACTCCCGTTTTGTTATAACTCACCATCGGACTTCGCGATTCGATCATCATCCATATGAGAATGCGACCCGTCGCAAAATGGCGGATTGCTAGTCAGCTTGCAACCGCAAAACGCTACCGTGAGATCACACGAACATTTGTAACTCAGCGGTTCAAAGTTCGTGTTCTTATGTGACCCGTCGCATAGAGGTTGTTTGCGGCTACGACCACAAGTGCACCATAGATATGACTTTCCGACTCGAACTTCGATTCTGTGTGGGATTTTGCTTGGCATAAAACGTGAAGGTGCGGTTCATTCCCGGGCAGCGCGCGTATCCGCGCCGGGAACTAATAGCCCTCGCTCGAGCGGCCTCATCACGGCGACCAAACATGCCTCATCGCTGGTCGCGTGCCAATACTCCTCGTTGGCAGGTACGAAAATCAACGAGCCAACCTCGCACCATTGGCCATTGATTATAAATTTGCCGCGAAGGACGACCATTACTTCGGGCTCGGTATGGTAATGCGGTGGGCTGTAATGGTTCGGCGGCTCTTCTAGGAGATCGATATAGGGGTGAGAACTGCGGAGCAGCATGGTTTGCGGCAGGCCTGGCACGTCCTGATCCATGCTGATAGACGACGCCGTCCGTGCTGCCCACGACTCGCCCGAGCGGAAGGTCCACTCGCTTGGGGTAGTAATTTGGATTCCAGTTAGGGGATTATTGCTCACGATTTCATCTTGGCATCACTACTGTGAGTCCGAACACACGGTGCTAAGTACACTAGTCGTCGAAGACGTTATCAAGCTGCACACGTTTGCCGATGGCCGCTAGATCACCGGGGAAATACCCGATCGCATCTCCTACTGCGTAAAACAGGTTATGCCGGGCAAAATAGCGTGCAACGCTCACTTCCCCACTGCGAGCTTTAACGTAGTAAAGCACCCCATTCTCGTAATGTGGGCCCCCTCCCGCTGGGCGCGCAGTCGCGCTTTCCAATTCGGCTGCAGTCAGATCATGCTGGTTGCTCAAGACCCACTCCTAAAGCCCGACCTCTCGCCAACATACACCACTCCATTAGGTAATCAACAGAGCATTTCCGCGAAATACGATCAGCGTGAGGTGGTGCTTCACACTCGGAGTTTGCGGTCAAAAAATGGAATAATGATGCTCGCCAGCTGATCGAATCCATAAGAGTTTGGAACCAGATCGCCATAGTGCCCCATCAACGGGATGAGCTCCAGCTGTACGTCCGCGTTACCGTACCGCTCTAGTTCGCGCTTCATCCACACCGACTGTTCCGGCGGACAATGCATGTCGTGAGCACCGTGAACGAGCAAGACTGGTTGCTTGATGCGATCCGCATACGAGATGGCTTGCACAGTTTCGTAGAATTCGCGCCGATCATCGGGTTCCCCGCCGAGCCACTCGACGAGCACGCGATGCCTGCCAGGCGCGTATACCACCACACCGCGAACCTGCTGAATAAGATCGGTTACAGCTCCAAATGTTGCAACCGCACGAAGACGCGGCTCGAATGCGGCGGAACGCAACGTACTCATTCCGCCCCTCGACATACCGAGTATGCCAATTCGCTCTGGATCAATGTCCTGTTGAGAGGTGACCCAGTCAAGGACAGCACGCACATCAAGCGGGTCATCCACAGGGGATGGGCCCCTCCAAGTAAGCGTGACAGCGAAGACCCCAGCCGCACAAAGACGGCTGCCGATCCATTCCATGATCTCGAACGCGCCCCGCTGGATTCCGCCCGGCGCCAGAATCACGACTGGATGCGGGCCCGGATCGTTCGGGCGATAGCACATTAACGGGAGATCCAACCCTTCGCGATCAAGAGCAGTAGCGACACCGGTCAAATTGATCGTCATCTAATACTCCGCACCTTGTTCGGACGATCCTGTCCTCGGTCGATTACAGAAACTGGGATTAGGCCTGCACGGTCTAGCTTAAGGGAGGGCGTGTAGAAAGCGTAATCCGGTGCCCACGAGAATAGAAGACGAATTTGGTCAACTGTGGTGCATAAATCGATCTGGCGTATGACACGTAGTCGGTGAAATCATCCCTACTTGGGCATGGTTCTTTAGAAAATGGCATCTTGCGTAAGCCCAGTCTCAACACATGTCCAAAAGTATTGCGAGTCGAAGTATTTGCCGGAGTTCAACCCCGCCGCGCGGCCTGGCCGGTCTGATACGGCAATTGCAGTGCGGAGCTAATTTGCTCAAGGTAAGCCGTGTCTCGCTCGCCGACTACAGAAAATAAAGGGATCCCTCGATCTCGACGTGCCCCCTCGGTCAAGAAAAGCAACTCGAGGGGTCGGCCGAAGGCTCAAGACGACACCGCCGCACGGCGGCGAATTCTCGATACCGCTCTTAAAGTATTCAGTCTAAGTGGGTTCGACGGTGTTTCCATCGCCGATGTTGCGCGCTGCCATGAAGTCTCCGCGGCGTTGATTCACTATTATTTCGACAATAAGGAAGAACTATGGTGGGCGGCGCTGGACTCCGGCATTGGAGATGTACTGAGCAATCTCGAGGAAACGATGTACGATTCATCCGGGTTCGACTGCGTCGATCGTTTGAAATTCTTCATACGACGGTACATCGCGATAGTGGCAGAACGGCCTGAAGCGTTTCGCATCATCATTCGTGAGACTGAAACCCCGGGGCCGCGACTTTCGCGGATATACAATCGATACTTGACGCCCCTGTACGCGTTGTTTACTGAGTTGGTTGAACGAGCTCAGTCAGAGGGTAAATTGAAGTTCGATCTACCCTCATATCATTATTGTCAGATAATCGCTGGAGCGAGCTCGCATTTCATCGCTAGTCGGAACCGCATGCTGGAGGCATACGGGGTCGACCCAATGGATCGAGATGTTCGTGAGCGCCATACAAATGCAGTCATCGAATTCTTGTTCAATGGCATGTTGCGGACTCCGAACCCCACTTAGGCGCGGCAAATCCGCAGAAGCGAAGGAGCGTTTGGGTGAAGCTTTACCAGATCAAAGGCAGTGCCTATCCGCATCGTGTCGAAATCTATCTCAAAGAGAAGAAAATTAAACTCGATTTGGTGAATCTCGATCGTTCCAAGCTCGAGCACAAATCGGAATCATTCCTTGCGCTCAATCCGGCCGGGAAGGTCCCGGTTTTGGAAATGAGAGACGGGCGTCCTTTGCCGGAATCGGCTGCGATCATCGAATATTTAGAGGAGGCTTACCCCGATCCACCGATGCTTGGAACGACACCGGAGGACAGGGCCATCGTGCGTGCACTCGAGCGAATGGCGGGTGAAGTAGCGTTTTATCTCCAGATTTATGTCCAACACAAGCAACCCTCTTTCGCTGCGAGGCTGAAACAGGAGCCGGCAGTGGCCGACTTTGCCATGAGCGCCGCCAAGGTAGGCCTGTCGGTGATCGACAAACATCTTGCCGGGAAGCCATTCCTGGCGGGTCAGGTTCCCTCGATCGCCGATTGCACTCTGTTTTCGCTTCTTCAAACGTTGCAGAACACTTTCAACCTAAAGCTATATTCTGAATGGCCAGGGCTCAGCGGATGGTATGAGCGATTTTCTCTTCGAGAGAGCGCGAAATAGACAGGCAGCCATCTATTCGTATGGATCCCATCAAATGAATCAGTCCGTTGGACCAGCGCAACTCACTCGAATCGAGCACGTGGGTCAGTATCGGCTCCTCATGCCGTCGGTTTACAATCGCGAGGTGATTCCGCCGTCCAGTCCCGCCGCGCACTCGCCTTTCATCTTGATGGTGGAGGATCGAATCGGTGAGGTCGGCGAATTTGGCATTCACGCCCATCGTGGATTCATCACGGTGACCCTCATGCTCGACGGTGAAATAGAACACGTCGAGAGCTGCAACAACATGAGCGCAGGTTTGCTCGCGGCCGGTGATGTGCAATGGATGACAGCCGGCCGCGGTATACGTCATGGTGGACGACCGGTGGGGGGCCGACCCGTCCACTCGCTGCAGCTTTGGTTGAACCTACCCTCTGCCCAAAAGATGACTGCGGCTGCCTCTTCGGTACAGCGTTCGAGCGATACAGCGCTATTGGGGGGCGATGGGGCGATCGTGAAGCTCTACGCAGGCCACTTCGGCAACAGCGTGCGTCCCTTTCGAAGTGCGTGGCCGATGACGTTGATGGACATTCGCCTGCAAGGAGACGGCGAAACATCAATTTCTCTCGACGCCGGGGAGCGCGCGTTTGTCTACGTCATGGAGGGCGAAATTCTCCTTGGCGGACACGCCAAGCAGCCGGTACGCGAAGGTGAAGTCGCGTGGTTCGAGGCCCACGCCGCCCCGGCGGAATACATCGAGTTCAGCGGCACGCCGGCGGCGAGTTTGCTCTATGGCGCGGCGCAGCCGATCCATGAGCCGGTCAGTACCGGCGCAGGATTCGTGATGAATACAGCCGACGAGGTCGACCGGGCGTTCGCCGATCTGCGCTCCGGTGTCTTTTAGGACTCGGGCCTGCGCTTCAACGAATGCGTGGGAATATTATTGCCACTCGACGAGTTACGACTGGCGTGGACTAGTGCGGCACTCGCGGAGCGCAGCGCATGCGCGGCAGGATCGAGAAACTCACTCTGTAGGTCATCGAACGCAGTGCATCGCAACAATCGATTCAGGAGACCGGTCGATTCCGGCTCGTATCGTCGGTGTGACATTCGATTATTCCTCTGACATTTCCTCGGGGACTGTGCGCATTCGCGTCCGAGCCTTCCAGACCCAAATGTGCACCACAGTGTTGCGCATCTGCACGTCCCGCTCAGGGCGCAAATCGGGAATGTCTGTTGCGTCGTTGAGCCATTGGCCACCCTGGACGGCATCGTCAATTCGCGCTTTCATTGAGCCTTGACAAGCATACCCGGCATTCCATGAACTATTCGCAGTTGCCTCCCCATATTGAGCCGCGGTGTCAGCCCGCGATTCGGTGTTTCGCCCCGATGAGGTTCGACGGTTTGACCTCATGGGAAGCATTGACCAGCATCGCCGAAGACCCGTTGCTGCTTCAGGCCAGCGCCAGCACAGATTCCTTTTATGCGGATCTGGACCAACACGGAGTGACCCCAGCCGGGATGAAGTCTCTCTCCGCGTTTAAATTTGTGTGTCTCGTTCCGCGGCCGAAGCACATCCCACCCAGGCTGTTCCATGAACATTGGCTCGAAAAGCATTCTCTGATCGCAAAAGCCGCGGCGCCGGCGCTGCGTATGAAGCGTTACGTACAGAGTCATGTGATTGCCTCGCCCACGATTGATGGCTTCGGCACGGGTCGAGATTGGACGCCGAATCCTTATAGCGGAATGACGGAAGTTTGGTGGGAAAGCGAGCAGGAAATGGCGGCCGGCTTCGCGAGTGAAGAAGGCCCGGAAGGCGAGCCTGCTGCTCGCGGAAGACGAGCGGAACGTCACGGATAACACCGTCATCGTGTGGGCTGCGAAGGAATATGAGATTTTCAACTACTGGAAATTCTAATGGTCTCGCTGCGCATGGCTAAACGCAAAGCGATTCTGACCCCCGCACCCGAAATAGTTGCGGTCGGTGCGCGCTCGTACATTCTGCATGAATATTTGAGCCGACCTTGCGCGCCATAGAATTCAGAGCTTACGGCGCCGCTGACGTCTTGCAATTAGTGACCGATGCGCCGCCTCCCACGGTGCAACCGGAGGAACTACTCATTCGAGTATTGGCTGCCTCGGTTAATCCAGTGGACTGTGCCATCCGTCGCGGATATGGCAAGGAAGTCTTCCGCGCCACAGGACAAGTGGGCTCAGACGAGTTTCCCCAACGGCTGGGCCGCGATGCGGCCGGTATTGTCCAGTCGGTGGGTGCATCCGTGACGGCATTTAAGCCGGGAGACCGCGTTTACTGCGCGCGAGCGCGCGCCACACAGGCGGATCTCATCGCGGTCGAGGCTTCGGAAGTAGCCTTGATGCCCGCCAGGTTGACGTTTGTGGAGGCGGCCGCAATTCCCTTCGTCGCGTTGACAGTGTGGAACGCATTGGTCGGTCAAGTGGGTCTCAGCTCAACATCGACTTCAGGTAAGCGCATACTCGTTACTCGGGGCGCCGGCGGCATTGGCAGTTTTGCCATCCAGCTGCTCAAGGCATGGGGAGCGTATGTAGTCGCTACTTGCCGCACCCGGAACATTGATTTCGTGAGGGACCTAGGAGCGGACCTCGTGGTTGACTATACGAAGCGGTCAGTCACGGATGACGTCATCGACATGGATGTTGTGCTCGATAGCTCCTTCGACATGGAGGCCGCGCTACTTTCCACGCTCAAAGTGGGTGCCGGAGCCAGTTACATCACCATCGTTTCTCCCAAGATGCGCTTGATCGACGAATTTGGACTGCGCGAGGGAGCGAACCGCGCAGATGAACTGCTTGCCGAGCGGGTGCGAACGCAATTGGCACTGGGGCGCCACTACCATTGGGGCTTCATGCGTCCAAACGGCGCGGCGCTCGCAGTCATATCGAAGCTCGTGGATGAAGGGCGCATCCGTCCGATAGTGGATCGCGTATATCCTATGGCGGACATAGTCCCCGCCCACGAGTATTGCGAAAGTGGTCAAGCGCAGGGAAAGATCGTCATCAACTTGAGCTGACGCCACGTCATACGAAGCCTACGCAAAAGGACCGACCATTGATCGATCTCTACTATTGGACTACGCCCAACTGTCACAAGATTACGGTCTGTCTCGAAGAGATGGGCCTGCCATACCGCATCATACCGATCAACATAGCCAAGGGAGAGCAGCTGACGCCCGAGTTCCTCGCGGTCGCCGCAAATAACCGCGTTCCCGCAATCGTGGATCACGACCCGCCGGGAGGCAGCGGACCCATTTCGATATTCGAATCCGGAGCGATCCTCCTCTATCTCGCCGAAAAATCAAAAATGCTCATTCCGATTGACGTTGCTGGCCGCGCCGCGGCTCTGCAATGGCTGTTCTGGCAGGCCGCCGGACTTGGCCCGATGAGCGGTCAATACATTCACTTCGCCGTGTTCGCCGATGAAAAACTACCTTACGCCGTCAACCGCTATGAACGTGAGGTGAATCGTCTGTTCGGTGTCCTCAATCGCCGGTTGTCCAGCGCGCACTATGTGGCGGGTGAGACCTACTCAATTGCAGACATCATGAGCTACCCGTACATATCTGTTTTCGAACATATCCATCAGGATATCGAAACGTTTCCCCACCTTAAGCGCTGGATCGAAGAGATTGCGAAAAGACCTGCGGTGCAACGAGCCTACGCGCGCGCTGCGGGTGTGAACTCCGAACCTCCGCGTCCGCTGACGGAGGAAGAACGTCGCATTTTGTTTGGTCAGAGTTCCTCGACAATCAATGAAGAACAATCCATTCGTGCTGTCTGACCGCACTGTGTAATCGTGGAACCCGCTTTGGAGAGAATCGTCATTGTGCCGCCGGGGCTCCCCTCCCCACCCGGCTGGAGCCACGCAGTAGCTGCGGGGGGATGGCTATTCGGGTCGGGTGCGATCGCAACTGATTTTTCGGCCGGGCTTGCGACGGACGTGTTGGCGAATTCGCGCCAACCCTTTTTAGCATCGCCGATGGAACTACAATCGCGCCACATGCTCGGTACGATCGCTGCGATTTTAACCGAGGCGAATTGCGACATTCGCCGAGACTTGATTCGACTCTGGCAGTGGATACCTGCGACCTACCCCTCGCATGAAGAGTATCGGACCAACCGTTCGCGTTGGCCATGTTTCCCGTCCGGTACGCCCTATGCGCGCGAGCTGCAGCGATTCGGAGTTGATTCCAAGCGCTCCTCAACGGGTATTGGCGTTCGCCAACTGCCGATCCCTGGTGCGATGTTGTCAGTTGATTTCGTCGCTGTTTCGCCGGTTGAGGGTCTGGAGAAACGAGTATTCAACATGCCTGCCGATCTTCCGCAAGTGAAAATCGGATATTCACCCGTCACTCAGTTCGGCGATTGGCTCTTCATGGCTGGATATGGCGCGACCGATTTCAAAGGCGATTGGATGTCATCCATTCACATGGGCGAGCGCAGCATGGTGGCACCTGAGGCTCGGGTGAACCCCTATATCTGGCTGGGATCCGAAGATCGAAACGCAGACCGACTATACGTTACAAACGATGGCGCGGATGGCTGAGGCGGCCGGCTCGTCCTTGAGCCGATGCGTAAAAGCGGACGTAACCCTGACCCATCCTGACGATTTCGAGGGGATGGACCGAGTCTGGCGCACATATTTCCCCGACAACCCTCCGGCACGCAACGTCGTGACCGGTGCCCAATTGGTCGTCAAGGGAACCCGCGTGGAAATAGCAATGTTGTTGCTGTCCGGCGATGCGCGGTTTGACAAGTACACCGTAAATGCAGACGGGCTAGCGCCGCCGATCGGTCACGCCCCGCATGCGGTTCGCGCCGGTCCATTCCTTTTTATGAGCACCGAGTTACCCATCGACGATTGCGGGCAAGTCCCCACTGACGCAGCACGCAACCCGGCCGCGCCCTATTTCGAGCAGACTATCGCTAAGCAGACCCGAATGATTTTCGCCCACATGGACGGCGTGTGCCGAGCCGGGGGAACGGGGCTTTCGAACGTATGCAAAATCCAGGCATTTTTGGATGACATGTCTTCAATGCCCGAGATGCTCAGTGTATGGCGCGAGACTTTTCCAAACGACCCACCGGCTCTTAGCGCCATGGCTATGGGAGGCGACTCACCGTTGATGTGTCCGGGCGCCCATCTTCAACTCGATGCGATCGCCTTTATCCCAGGAGCCTATGCCGCCGGCAACTAACTCTCCCCTTTCGAAACGATAGTCTCTCAAGCCTGATCGTGCGTCATTTGAACGGCGCAACCACCGGCAATCCCTTCATGCTCTTCATGTCGAGGTGCGTTTTAGCATCGCCGTTGTTGGCCCTGATAAACGCAACGATTGCGGCATAGCTATCGTCGCTGAGGCTTCCGGGACTGGTGAGCGGCATCGTAGTGCGAATCCGGTCATAGAACGTCTGCGTGTCTCGCCCTATCCAGCGTTGCGCAAGTGCAGAGCCTGTCAACGACGGCGCCGGGTCATGCCCTTCGAGAGAAGTACCATGGCATGAGGCACACTGCGTTTGGTAGGCTCCTCTCCCCGCTGCGACCTGGTCACCGCCGCCTTCGGTTGAGCCGGTTGCCGGGGCAACGGCCACTACGATGACTTCACCATAGGCCCACGGGTGTTCCTTCATGCGATACGCATAACTTCCAGGTCGGTCAAAGATGATCGTGGCCACTTCTGCCGGTGCCAGGGTTGCAGTTTGCCACGAGCCATCCACCGCCTCTATCGTGTGCTTCTCGTAACCGTTGTTGATGAACTTGACTTGCGCACCGGCAGTGACGCGCGCGCGATAGGGGTTGGGGGAGTACTCGTTCAGGTGGTACCTTTTTCCGTGACCAAAGGCCTGCTCGAGCGTCAGCGTTTCGATTTGGTTGGTGTCGACGATAGGACCGGCAAATTTTTCCTGTGGCGGCGGCGGCACCGGCGCGGTCTGCGGGAGCTTCCCGCCGAGAGCGAAAGCCCATGCCTTCGACCCCGAGATAAACGCCACATATTGTTTTCCATCAAGCTGATAGCTGATCGGCGGGGCGTCTCCCGCGGCGTAACCGGTCCGAAGCGCCATAACGTCTTGCCGGTCCGAATGTCGTAAGCCTGCAGAGTACCGTCGCCGCCTTGATGAAATACCAGACCTCCGGCGGTGGTGAGTGACCCGCCATTGCCGCGATAGCCCATGCCGTCGTAGGCAGGGAGTTCCTTGCGCCATACCAGTCTCCCGGTACGCGTGTCGACCGCCGCGACGGTTGCCGTAATTGTGGGAAAGTCGGGAATGCGATAACCGGCGATATTCGTCGTCCAGACATACGGATCATTGGCCGGATAGAGCCACATCAGCGAGTTCGTGCCTTGCGCGATCAAATAGCCCGTCCCGGGATCGTAAGCCATCGGCGCAACACGTACGCTGGCAAATGGGGCGAGCATATTTTTCTTGTCGGCCATCGGGGGATCGAACATGCAGCCCAACTGAAAACCGGAAGTAATTTTGATCCGCCAGCTTTCGCATGAGCGCAGGATGGTTTGCCCTCCGGTGGGGAAAGGTTGCCTCGCCGCGGTGTGCAAAAGTGGATTTTGCGGCACCGTGCGCTCCTCGATCGGGAGAAGCGGCTTGCCCGTCTCGCGATCGAACTCGAATATGTATCCATCTCCCCGAATGACTGCAACGCCCTTGACCTGGCTGCCGTTCATTTCGCGATCGAATAGCAACGGCGGCACGGACAGGTCGGCTTCCCAGACGTCGTGATGGACGAGCTGATGATGCCAGCGGATGCGCCCATCCTTCATGTCGAAAGCAACAATGGAATCGCTGTACAGATTGTCGCCGGGACGCAATGCGCCGCCTCCCGGAGGACCCGGGTTCGCAGTGACCATATAAACCAGGCCAAGAGCAGGATCCGCGGCCGGGGAAGCCCATGGATCGGCATCTCCCTGCTTATAAATATTGCTGTCGGCCGGCCATGTTTCATGTCCCGGCTGTCCCGGCTCCGGAACAGTGGGCGTGTCCCATATGCCATTGCCGGTTTTGGCATCTAGCGCAATGGCATGCCCTTGGTTGAACTCGTGTCCGTAGCCAAAGAAAATGGTACCGTTCACATAGAGAGGGGTACAGACGATACCTCGTGCTACCGCAAGCGGCGCCTTGCTGATATCCCGTTTCCAGATCTGATCGCCGGATTTTTCATCGAGCGCGAGCACTTCGCCGTTCATCGTACCCGCAAAAATCATCCCCCCACCGATGCCGAGGCCGAAGGCGCGTGTAATGGATGCTCCCGACTCCTGCTCTATCGCCATCTGGTCGACGCCTTGCAGCGAGCCTGCAGGGAGCGTCATCCTCTTCGCGGTTTCGTGTACCCAGAGCGTCTTTCCACTTCGGGCGTCGATCGCGTAAATACGACGACCCGCCCCAAAGAACATGGCACCGTTATTCATCACCGGCGTCATGCGCGACGTCGCGCCGTCCGCGAAGGGCTCTGAAATCCAGATTGCGCCGAGTTGTTGAATCGTGTTTGTATTGATTTGATCGAGGGGAGCGTAGCGCTGGTTTTGCAGGCCGCCATGAATGGAAGTCCATTCATAGCCATTTGCAGCATCGTGCGATTTCGCAGGCGCGAGGATGGAAAGGCTCAGACCTACGGCAGATATTGCTGGCACAAGCACGTTGGACCATCTACAAATATTCATTCTTCTATCCGCATATCGTCTTTTTCAGATTTGGCCCATTCCACCGTCCACTTGAAAGTCGGCGCCGTTAACATAGGACGCCGCATCGGAGGCAAGGAAAGCCACCACATTAGCCAATTCCTCCGGGCGACCGAGGCGACCGGCCGGACTCATGGAAACGACCTGAGCCAAGATGGCGTCCCGCATTTCCGGAGTGGGATACATTCCGACGATGGCGGGAGTATAGACGACTCCAGGCGTCACGAGGTTCACGCGCACGCCGCGATCCTTCAACTCAACCACCCACGTGCGGACGAAACTGCGCAGCGCGGCCTTGCACGCGTGGATACACGCCTTGCATCGGAATGCCTTTTTGGGCGCCGATGGAGGAGGTCAGTATGATCGACGCGCGCTCCCGAAGCAGCGGCAGCGCCTTCTGGACGGTAAAGACAACGCCTTTGAAGTTGACGCCGAGCTGGCGATCGATCTCGTCCTCGGTGATTGCGCCAAGAGATTGGAATGCGATGGCGGCCGCGTTGGCGAACACAATGTCGAGCCCGCCTTTCCTGCCGGCGATTTCGGAATAGAGCCGATCCAGATCGGCGGGAACGGAGACGTCGCCGCTGACGGCATACGCCTCACCTTCGATTTCCGCCAGCGCTTTGTCCAGCTCGGCTTGTCGCCGTCCGAAGATGAAAACTGAAGCGCCCTCTTCGACGAAACGTTTAGCGGTCGCAAGACCTATCCCACTGCTTCCGCCTGTCACCACGGCGACCTTGCCTCGCAGCGAGGTGGTCATGCGACTGTCCTGCGGCGATGCGGGAAGCTCAATCACGCCGCGGCAAGAATCGGCATGATTTTCGCCATGTATTCCGTGTCCAGGTATTCCCGAACCGAACAAATGTGGTCGTCGCGCAATTGGAACATAAAGTGATATTCGTTCTCATAGAGGAAGTTTATTTTATCGAAGTAGACGCGAGACCTGCCCTCGAGCGAGACGCGGTCGTCTTCAGCCGTAATGCTGAGAATCTCAAGGTCCAAGGGCATTCGAGCCTTACTGAACATGGTAGTGATCTGGTCGTACCAGGCCTGAATCGCGATGGGTCCACCCGACTTGCCGTTGATCCACCATTTGGCGTCGTTCGTTAGAAATGCGTACATTTCTTGGTTGCGGCCGTTGAGGAAAGCGTCGAAGAATCGCTTGATGGTGTTTTTATTGCGTTCGGTGCTCACAGAACTTCCAGGGTGGGAGAAGAAGACACCCAGTGTGATCGTCACGCGTTGGGGAGTGAAGCCGCGATGGAACACCACTCTGTTGCAAAAACCGGCAGGTTCCAGGGCAGCGGCGGGGGTGCCGGTGCAGATTCGCGCATCTGTGTTGCATTGTACGTCGTAAACTGCGGACCTATAGTACCGGGTAGTCGTCGAATCACGGGGACGCCCCGTCTGGGCGCGCACCACTCGTAGATAAGCCGGAGGCACCATGAGTACTGTTTCGGATCGAACGCTCGCTGAGGTCAGCGTCAGGCGGCGCCTTGCGGATGAATTCCCAACCCGCGTGCGCCCCGTAAAGTTCGCACACGTCGTGCTGACCACCCCTGATCTGCGGCGCGCGAGAAAATGGTATCTGGACGTCTTGGACGGCCACGTGGCGTACGAAAACGACATGGTCTGCTTCCTTTCGTACGATGACGAACATCATCGGATCGGCCTTGTGGGAGTGCCGGGACTCGTCGAGCGGCCGCCCAACAGCTGGGGTCTTGACCATCTGGCCTTCACTTACCCGACGTTGGGGTCGCTCTTGGCGCATTACACCTATCTGAAAGGCAAGGGATTGACCCCCTATTGGCCGATCAATCATGGGCCGACCATCTCCTTCTACTATCGCGACCCGGACGGAAACAAGGTGGAGATGCAGTACGACGTGTTCGAAAAGCTCGTTGATCTCGACGCTTTTTTCGCGGAGGGGAACTACGACGAGAACTTCATGGGCATTATTATCGACCCGGACGATTTCGTTGCGCGCTATGAGGCCGGGGAAGCGATCGAAAGCTTGGTACGCCGGCCTAAGCTCCCGCCCGGCAAGACGCCGTGGGACATGCACCGCCCATAAAGGATTACACCTCGAGCCGCAAGCGCCTCGACTCGATGGTGTACAGCGTGAGCAAGGCGGTCATCGTCAGTAGCGCGGGAATAGCGCCCCATTGGAACAGGCGCTGCGATGTCATTCCAAGCGACAGCAACGCGCCGCCCAGCAGGGGTCCGAGCAGAGAGCCGCCTCGGCCAAAGGCCTGCGTGACTCCAATGCCGGTCGCGCGCAATGCAGTGGGATAATAGTTTGCGATGTAGGCCGTCAAGGATAATTGGGGTCCGATCAGGAAAAATCCTGCGCAGGCGGTGCTGATCATCACGCCGAGGCGCGCGGAGCCAAAAGCTCCGATGGACCCGACGGCCAGGGCGGCAATTGCATAACCAGCGACCATGATGAGCAACGCACGCCGACCCCGATCCAAACGATGCGAAAAGAAATAGCTCCCGAGAATACCGCTCAAATTCAACATGACCGTACCAAACACCGCATCTTTCAACGGCAGCCCCATCTGCCTGAATAGCAACGGTATCCAGTTCACCAATAAATAGGCGAGAAGCAGACTCATGGACAGCGCCGCGCCCAGCAACACCGTCCCCGCTGCCAGCCGCCCCGTAAACACCGCGCCAATACGCTGCGAAGATACGGGGGGTTCCGGTAGAAAATACCGCATGGTTGCAGTCGGCACGTGAGAATGGTCGATTTTCCTGAGAATGTCCCCGACGGCGGACCGAGAATTACCGCGTTGGGTCAGAAAGCCGATCGACTCCGGCAGCGACAGCAGCAGCGGCGCGAGACACAGCGGCAGCACGCCGCCAGCATAGAACACGGATTGCCAGCCATACGCGGGAATAAGATGCGTACTGATCAGACCGCCGAGAATGGCGCCGGCCGGATAGCCCCAGATGGTCGCGACGACGATGGTTGAACGCGCTCGACGCGGTGCGTACTCGGAGACATACGCCATAAGGTTGGGGATGGCGCCGCCGAGACCGATACCAGCCAAAAACCTGAGCGCCATCAGGCTCTGAAACCCGACGCTCCATACGCAAGCCAGAGTCAGGATGCCGAACATCAACACCGCAATCGCCATCGGAATTCTCCGGCCATAGCGATCGGCAAGGCGGCCGAAAAGGAGTGCTCCCAAGGCAGTTCCGAATAGAGTCGCACTAAAAATCGACCCAAACTGCGATGGCAGCAGTTGCCAGATGTCACGGATGGACGGTGCGACGAAAGCAATCGACTGGGTGTCGAAGCCGTCCAGCATGGACGTAAGAAAGCACAGTGCGATGACGCGAATTTGCAACGCGCCGACAGGGACGCGATCGATGATGTCACTGACATTTACGGGAATCGCGTCTTCCATCGATTTACCGCCTTCGGAATCCACCAGCCGCGCGGCAGCGCGGTTTTCGAAGTTCTAGGAGATGATTTTGACCTGATTCCGCGATAGGAACAGCCATTCCCGATTCGGAGTGCGCCGGAAGACGTCCTCGCAGTTGCCAACCGAGAAGTCTTTTAGCGGCCCGTCGGGCCTGGCGCCCAGATAGGTGACGATGATGCTGGTGGCGCGAACCTCTTGGTCGCCGACCTCCAAGATGCGCAGCGAATCCCACGAGTGCCGTGCGACAAACCCGCGCGCACGCGTGCGCGCGGCGAAGAATTCCGAAATCGCCTGGCTGCCTTTTACGTCTACTCCGATATCCAGGGCTTTCACCACGCCATCCGGCACGAAGAGCTCCCCCAGACGCTCGGCCGGACCGCGATCAATCCGGTCAAAGAATTCGGTGATCAATGCTTCGATGGCGGCACGATCACGAGGATCGAGTTTGGCTGCTTCCAGATGGGACATGGCAATTCCAGCGGTATTCGGGTCGTCATGATAGGCACGCCGGCAATCGCCGTGGAATAAATCCGGGAAACACTGTTTTGCAAAAACAATCTGGCCGGTGTCGTTGCGCGCTTATACGATGGCGTTGCATCGATGTCCCCGTTTTATGGCGCTGCAAGGAGACCCGGAAATGCCCACCCTTTTAGAACTCACCAAGGCACATGCGGCGGCGGAGGACCGGCGCGACGTGGCCGCCACCATCGCTACCTTTACGCAAGACTGCGTATACACGGTGGAAGCGTTCGGGATTGACCTTAAGGGTCGGGACCAGGCAGCGCAGCACTATGCCGGTGCGTTTTCCGCATGGCCCGATTTTTATAACAAGGAAGTCATCTTGTTCGATGCCGGCGATGACATCTTTGCCAAGGCCTACGTCGAGTTCACACACACCGTCGAATGGAACGGAATTCCTGCGAATGGTAAGAAGATCGGATTTTGGTCGGTCGCGCATTTCCCAAAAGCGGAGGATGGGTTGCTCAAGGGCGAACACGTTTACCTCAACGGAAACGAATTCCTGCACAAGCTCGGAGCCCTCCCCTCGGCGAACGCGTTGGAGGTTGCCGCCTACATTCGGACCCTGGAGCAGCGTATCGCCGAATTGGAGCGCGCGCTCGCGTTAAAGTAGATCAGTCCGGCTGCGACGTCGTGATCGAAGCGTCCTTGCCTGCAAATTCGTTCGCTTCGTCTCCGCTTACCCTTGGCGGGAGCGCCGCTGCGTGAGCGAGGATTCAGGGTTCGGAAACAACCCGGTTCTCGATATGACCGATTCCTTCGATTGCGACTCGACACACATCATCCACTTTCAGGTATTTCGGCGGCTGCATGGCGCCGCCGACCCCGGCGGGACTCCCCGTCGAAAGGATGTCTCCCGGCTCCAGGGTGAATACAGTGCTCAACTCCGCGAGCATTTCGCCGAAGCGATAGATAAGCTCACTGGTGCGCCCATTTTGACGCAACTCTCCGTTGACGAATGTCTTGAGCGATAAGTCATGGACTCCAGTCAATTCGTCCGCAGTCACGATCCAGGGGCCGATCGGGCCGTGCGTATCGAATGATTTTCCGAGCATGGCCGTGGAGGCCCTCATTTGCCACTCTCGCACGCTGACGTCATTGCAAATTGTGAATCCAGCGATGACATCTCGACCTTGAGCGCCCGTCACATGCCGGCAGCGGCGCCCGATGATGATTGCAAGTTCTCCTTCGTAGTCCAAAGTGTCCGAAACCTTCGGAAAATGGATGTCGTCGTACGGACCGTTGACGCAGGTAACTTGCTTGTTGAACCAGGTTTGATGTTTGGGCGGTTGAAATCCGAGATGGGCGACTTCTTCCAAATGGGACTTATAGCTGCCCCCGAGCCCCAAGAATTTGCGCGGGCGCAATATCGGAGCCTCCAATCGCACGTTCGCGAGAGGTAGTCGGGGCAACGATTTTTTGGTGGCCGCGCGTACTGCCTGCATTCCACTCTCGCCGGCTTCCAGCAGCGCAACCATGTCCGTGGGCAGACGACCGTCCGACCCCAGGTCGATGATCTCCTCGGCCTCAACCACGCCGATCCTTGTCCGAGACTTTTCAGTAAACGTTGCCAGTTTCACAAGAACCACTCCTTAGTCAGTCCCGCTTTCCGATCGCCGTCGAGACGATGCGACAAGTCGAGAATTCTCTAGCGCGGCATGATGTCACTCGATGCCATGCGCCCACCATAGAGAACTGCGAAACACTGTTGTCCAGAACGGGCTGCCAGGCACAGTGATGCCGCCCGAGGCTCCCTCCACGCCGCCCGACGAAAGCTCGCCAGGGCGAATAACTTCATATGGTTTGTAGCTTGCGGGTGGATCCCGCGGGTCACGCAACCCGTGCAACGAGATCGGCAGCGGGGCGCTTCGGTAGCTCTACGGCGCGCACATCCGGCGGTAGTCTACTGGTCCACACATTGCCCGTATCTCGGTGCCCCCGGCTCACCGTGCGCTTGATCTGCCCTATCGCGACTTCACTGACGCAGTGCTTGCTGAGGAAGTCGATGAAGGAGCGAACTCCGGGCAGCATGCCTCGACGCGAGGGAAATACGAGCTGAATTTCCAACAGCGGCGCGGGATATTCCGGCAGCACTATTTCCAACCGGCCGGCGCGGATCTCGTCGACGCACACCGACAAAGGCAATTGCGCGATACCAATTCCCGCAAGTGCTGTCTGGCGAACCAGGGCCATGTCATCGCCGACGAATTTTGGCTCGTGGCGTATCTGAATTTCTTGGCCCTCGCCATCGACCAGTTTCCACACATGTGGCCCTTGCAGGGATCCATAGCTGAGTGTCGGCAGCATAGCGGCAGCTGCGGGTGTCGACGGGGTTCCGTGCAGGGCGATGAACCCCGGGCTCGCGACCAGCACCTGTTGAACGATGCCCAGCGATCGCATGATCATGCCGGAGTCTTCGCTCGGCACTTGGCGAACACGGATCGAAATGTCGAAGTTTTCGTCAATATCGATCTTTCGGTTCGTTGCTTCGATGGCAAGTCTCACCTCCGGATTTTGCTCGACAAAAGCCGGCATCAACGGGGCTATCATCAACTGGGCGACGATGGCTGGACAGCTGACACGAATGAGGCCGGAGGGTCGAACCTTCGCGCACGCGGCACGATCGTAGACTGCCTTCGCCTCGGCGATCATTTTCAAGCAGTGCGAGTGCAGTTCGATACCCAACGCGGTCACGGCGAAATGCCGGGTAGAGCGCTGTACCAAACGCACCCCCAATTGCGATTCAAGCTGGCCTACGCGCCGACAGATGCTTGAGCGGGCGACACCGAGCGCCCGTGCCGCGCCGGTAAACCCATTGTTGTCGACCACCTGCGAAAATATGAACAAATCATTTAGATTTTCCATGCCAACTCCCGGTGCTGTCTGGTCTGAGCCAGTTTTTAGGGCATCGTCAATATACCTGATTGAATCATCAGGATCAATGTGGATAGTGTCAGGATTGCTCGCCGCCTTCTCCGTTCGAGCGGCGCCAACCCCAAACATTCGTATAAAACGATGATATATATGACTATTCGCCGATGCCGCGCGGGTGGTCGGCATTCGGCGGATCGGCTCGTTCAATTTCGAAAGCTCGGGTCCAAGCGATCAAGATGCCGTATCCATGCCGGCCAATCAGCGCTCCCTCGCCCCGCGTCGTGCGCCAAAAACTGCTGAGCGGTGCGCTCGCAGATCCCGCTCGGTATTTCAACCATCGAAGTGCCCGTGGCTTCCAGCAGAAGTTGTGTTTCGCATGCAATTAGATAGTCGCGGGTGCGCTCGAACGCGTCGCGGGGTGTGCGTCCCAGGATGGCGAGACCGTGATTCTGCAACACGAGCACGATGTTGTCCGGGCCCAGATCGGCCGCAATCCTCGCGCCCTCGGCCGGGTCATCGGTGATCCCCTCGTAGGGGTGGTAGCCCACCTTCTTGTAAAAACGCAGTGAATTTTGGGACAGCATCCGCAGGCCTTTCGCGTGCGCGCTCATCGCGAGCCCGGCAATTGAATGGATATGCACGATGCAGTTGACGTCGGGTCGTGCACGCAGAATCGCGCCATGCAAAATGAACCCTGGTTTGTTGACGTGAGACCCTTCATCGAAATCTTTGGTCATATCGGCGACGACCAAGTTCGAAGCGGTCACCTCCTCGTACAGCAAATGATGGCACTTAATGAGGAATCGTTCAGCGTGCTCCGGAAGGCGCAGCGTGACGTGATTGTAAATCCCATCCGTTGACGGGAAGTGGTGGTCGATCAACCGGTAAAGGGCCGCCAGATAAAGGCGAGCAGTGGCTTCATCGGAAACGTCACTCGACATCGTCATGCTGAACCCACTCTCATGTTCTTGCTCCCGATCTCTTTTTCAAATAAAGCTTATTCGCGAGTTCCCGCCACTCGTCGGTGTCGTCATTGAATAGCATCGCAACCTGCTGGCGTAGCCAGCGGTGGCGCGCATCCTGTTGATAGCGGCGATGCCAGTGTTGATTGACCTCGAATGACCCCGGATTGAAGGGAAGCGCCACGAGCTTTACGCCATTGCGGGTAAACCATACGGCCACCGCGAGCGGTACAGTCGCTATCAACTGCGTACTTTCCACTATAGCCGGAAGGCTCAAATGGTGCGGCGTCCGGAGCACTACCCGGCGCCTAATTCCTTTACGTTGCAGGATTTGTTCAAAAAGCCTTCCCGTGCGGGAAGGTGAACTGACTTCAACGTGACCGAGCTTGGTAAACATGGCGGCAGTCATGACTTCGCCCACCAGCGGATGACGCTGATGCACGATGCAGGCGAACGTGTGCGAATAAAGCCGCTGGCGGAAAAAAAGGTCCCCGGTCAAGTCCGGAAAGTACCCCAGCGCAAGATCGACTTGGCCATTACTCAGTGCTTGCTGCACCTGTTCTTCGGGAAGCGACTGACTGTGAACATTTACGTTGGGGGCGATCTTCTGAAGGTGATTCAGCAGGCGGGGAAGAAAGACGATTTCTGCCAAGTCCGTCATCGCAAAGCTAAACTCACCACGCGCGCTGCCAGGGTCGAAGTCGGGTTGCGCAAGGAATCCATCTTCTATCGTCGCCAGCGCGGCTGCCGCGGTATCGATCATGCGGCGCCCATACGGGCTCGGCACCATGCCTACGCTCGTGCGCACGAACAGTTGATCATTGCTATACATTCGCAATCTCGAAAGCGCGGAACTGAAGCCGGATTGACTCATGTCGAGAAGCTCCGCTGCCCGCGTCACGTGCCGCGTGCGGTCGAGTGCCAATAAGACTCGAAGCAAATTTAAGTCCAATGGCGGCTTCTTGGGCTTTATCGTTTTAATAGATGTACTCCTCCGCCCCAAGCGTATTGCACGATGATAGCCGGCGTCTATGATGGGCGCCATGAACGCACAAACCTCGCCGTATTCGCTTTATGGCGATGCAGCACCCCAGGGGCGCCGGCGGTCGACATCGACCCCTTCAGCCTGGAATTCTTTGCAGACCCCTATCCAAGCCATGCGGCACTGCGAGACGCCGGCCGGGTCGTCTGGCTGTCTCGATACAACATTGCCGCGACGGCACGGTACGCAGAAGTCCGTCAGGCGCTGCAGGACTACAAGACTTTCTCGTCCGCGCGAGGCGTCGGCCTTGCTGATTTCACTCGCCACGGACGTTTTCGACTGCCCAGCCTGATCCTCGAGGCGGACCCACCGACCATACGCGTTCCCGAGCCGCTCTCACGAAGGCGCTATCGCCCGCCGTGATGCGCTCCTTGCGCGAGAGCTTTGCGGCGGCCGCCGAAGAGATGATCGCGGCCCTGGTCGCAAAAGGCGAATTCGACGGCTGCTCCGAGTTGGCGGAAGCTTACCCGTTGAAGGTATTTCCGGACGCGATCGGCATGCGTCCGGAAAACCGGCATTACCTCCTGCCTGTACGGGGATATGGTATTCAATTCCTTCGGGCCGGCGAACGAGCTGTTTCAAGCCGCGGCAAAGCGTGCGACAGGAAGTCTTTCCTTGGGTGGAAGCGGAGGCGTTACGCCAGCATCTGAAGCCCGGCGGGTTCGGCATGATCCTCTATCAGTGCGCGGATGCCGGGGAGATTACCGAGGACGAAGCGCACAAACTGGTCCGTTCCATGCTGACCGCGGGCGTGGACACCACGGTGAATGGAATCGGTGCAGCGCTGTACGCGCTGGCCCGACTATCCCAAGCAATGGGAAAAGCTGCGCGCAGATCCGCGCGCCTCGCGAAAGCGGCCTTTGAAGAGGCGGTGCGTTTCGAGTCCCCTGTGCAGACCTTCTTCCGCACGACCGCCTGCGCCACCGAGCTCGGCGGCGTACAACTACGAGGAGGGGCGGAAGATCCTTCTGTTCCTCGGCGCCGCCAATCGCGATCCACGGCAGTGGCAGAATCCTGACGACTACGACATCGAGCGCAAAGTCCTTGGCCATGTCGGCTTCGGGTCCGGCATCCATGTCTGCGTGGGCCAACTTTTGGCCCGACTGGAGGGCGAAGTTGTACTGCAGGCGCTGGCGAAGCAGGTGAGTCGTATCGAACTCGCCGGCGAGCCGGAGCGCCGCTTCAACAACACTCTGCGCGGCCTGAAACGGTTGCCGCTGCGACTCGTGCCGGCTTAAGACGGCTCAGCCGCTCAATGAGCGCCGTCATTCATGCTGAGGTAGAACATATGGGAAACAACGCGCTCGACAATCCCTTGGGCACAGACGGTTTCGAATTTGTCGAGTTCGCCAGCGAGAACGACACCAGTCTCGGCGGACTATTCGAATCACTTGGATTCGTACCTGTGTCGCGGCACCGGTCCAAGGCCGTACTGCGTTACAAGCAAGGCAACATCAATTTCCTGCTCAACATGGAGAACAAGGGACAACCCGCCGAGTTTCGTTCGGCGCACGGTGCTTCGATCAATGCCATGGCCTTTCGCGTACGGGATGCCGGCAGAGCACTGCGTTTGGCGGTGGAGCGCGGAGCCAAGGAGATCAAAGGGTCGATCGGTCCCATGGAACTCAATATTCCGGCGATCGAAGGAATCGGAGGATCTCATTTGTATCTGGTCGATCGCTATGGTGCGCAGGAGATTTACGATGTCGACTTCGTGCCGATTCAGGGTGCGTTGGAACGAGAGAGCGCCAACAGTACCGGGCTCACTTACATCGACCACCTGACCCACAATGTGTATCGCGGCAACATGAAGAAATGGGCCGAGTTTTACGAGCGCATTTTTAATTTTCGGGAGATCCGCTACTTCGATATCGAAGGGCAGGTCACGGGACTCATTTCCCAGGCTATGACGAGTCCGGACGGCAAGATCCGGATTCCGCTGAACGAAAGTCAGGACGACAAGTCACAGATAGAAGAATTCTTGAAGGACTATCGAGGCGAAGGAATTCAACATATAGCACTGGGTACCGACGACATCTACCAGACCGTCGATGCAATGCGGGCGCGAGGGGTTCACTTTCAAACGACTCCGGAAACCTATTACGACGGCGTCGATGCCCGCGTGCCGGAGCATGGTGAGAGAGTTACCCGCCTGAAATCCAGCAGCATCCTGATCGACGGCGCGCCGACGCTAGGTCAAGGCTTACTGCTGCAGATTTTCACTCAAAACTGCATTGGACCGTGCTTTTTTGAAATCATCCAGCGTAAGGGCAACGAAGGCTTTGGGGAGGGAAATTTCAAGGCACTGTTCGAGTCCCTGGAGCTCGATCAAGTCCGTCGCGGAGTCCTGTCCTTGTAATTTAAGTCCGAAGGCAGCGCTTTCATGAGCATTCCCGCGAGCAACGACGAGCGCGCAAGCGATCGAATCGCTGAACAGCCTGATCTCGGCTATCAAACCGGCTTCGCTAACTTCATGTCCAGCGAGGCGTTGCCAGGAGCCCTACCGGATCACAACTCGCCGCAACGCTGCCCCTATGGGCTGATTGCCGAGCAATACTCGAGCACCGCCTTCACCGCGCCTCGCGCTTCGAACCGCCGCTCTTGGCTGTATCGCATACGTCCGAGCGCCAGCCATAAGCCGTTTCAGCGGTTGAAGTCCGCTCACACCGACGAACTTGGCGATCAAGCGCTGACCTCTCCCAATCAAACGCGCTGGAGTCCAATTCCGATACCTCAGAATCCCACCGACTTTTTGCAGGGCCTGATCGCCTTTGCCGGCAGCGGCAGCCCGGAGCTTCGTCACGGCGCTGCCATCTACTTGTATGCGGCCAATCGCTCAATGCGCAACCGCGCCTTTTACAGTGCGGACGGGGAGCTTCTCGTCGTCCCCCAGCAAGGCCGACTGTCCCTCGTCACTGAATTCGGGCGGATCGGCCTCGAGCCGTGTGAAGTCGCGGTGATCCCACGGGGGACACGCTTCCGCGTCGACTTGCTCGACGCCTCGGCCCGCGGCTATGTCTGTGAAAATTTCGGCGAAGCATTCAGGCTGCCGGAGTTGGGGCCTATCGGTTCCAACGGTCTTGCGATGGAGCGCGATTTCAAAACCCCGGCTGCGTGGTATGAGAATGAGGAGCAGAGCTACGAGCTGGTCGCCAAATTTCTGGGGAAGATGTGGAGCGCCCCATTGGCCCACTCTCCCTTTGATGTCATCGCTTGGCGTGGGAATAGTGCGCCATACAAATACGACCTTCGCCGTTTCAACACGATGGGATCGATTAGTTACGATCATCCCGATCCGTCGATATTTGTCGTGCTTCAATCGCCGAGCGACACCCCCGGCGTGAGTGAAATCGACTTCGTCGTCTTTCCCCCTCGGTGGCTTGCCATGGAAGACACGTTCAGGCCTCCGTGGTTTCATCGCAATGTTGCCAGCGAGTTCATGGGCCTCGTCGAGGGCGTCTACGACGCCAAGGCAGAAGGGTTCTTGCCGGGTGGGGCATCGCTGCACAATTGTATGAGCGGCCACGGACCGGACGCCAAAACGTTTGAGACTGCCATTGCCGCCGATACTGCTCGTCCAAAAAAAGTCTCCGACACCATGGCCTTCATGTTCGAAACACGCAGAGTCATTCGGCCCACCCGCTACGCGCTCGAATCGAATCTACTCCAACCGGACTATCACGAGTGTTGGGACCGAGTCGAGAGCCCCTTCGATCCAACTCGGCGATAGGATTGTCCTTGGATGTCGAGGCAAATCTCCCCGTGAACTCAACCGTCATTATCGTCGGGGCAGGGCAACCCGATGTGCAGGACTACATGGCAGCGCGTAAGCTAATAGCGGATAGGAATGCCAGGGTCAGCTGATTCATTGCTTATTGCACGAGTTTGAAACAGTTATGAAAATTGGATTTTGCGGGCTCGGTAGATTGGGAACGGCCATGGTGCTGCGTCTGCTGGAGGCCGGTCACGATGTGACTGTTTGGAATAGGTCCCCAACGGCATTGGCGCCCGTTGTACGTCATGGAGCGCGCGCTGCGATTTCGCCGGCCGCGGCGGCGACCGACGCGCAAATCGTGATGCTGTGTCTCCTCGACGGAACCGCCGTCGAACAGGTTGTCTTCGGTCCACAGGGAGTCGCCACCGTCAGGGGATCGAGTGTCCTTGTCGATCATTCGACTATCTCCCCTGTCGCCACGCGTGCGTTCGCAGCACGCGCCTCGATGACCGATTTAAATTGGGTCGACGCTCCGGTGTCGGGCGGCGTCGCCGGCGCGCGAGCCGCGACGCTTACGGTCATGGCGGGTGGTTCTCCGCGTTCCATCGAAATGGTCTCCGAACCCATCCGTGCTTACGCCGCCCGGATGATTCGCGTTGGAGACGTGGGCGCCGGTCAGACGGCGAAGCTTTGTAATCAGACCATCGTCTCAGCAACTATTTTGGCGATTGCCGAATCCGTGGCGCTCGCGCAAGACGGCGGAATCGAGCCTGCGCGAATGCCGGAAATATTCGCCGGGGGTTGGGCCGATTCGACGCTATTAAAGGCGTTTGTGCCACGGATGGTCTCGCCGCCCACAGAAGGGATTGGTGCGCTATCGACGATGTTGAAGGATGTGGAATGTATCGCCGAGTTGGCGCGCGCAACCAAGACGCCGATGCCGATTAGCGGCGCTGTGCAACACACACTTCGTATCGCCGTTACGATGGGCCTCGGCGAGGCAGACCTAGCTGCCGTCGCCCAGCTGTTTGCAAAGCGGCTGCACGAAGGGCGGAAAGACCATGCATAGGACGCGGCGCTCAGATGTAATCAAGCTAGGTCGAACTCGCGCTCCGCATCGCGCCTTCCTGCACGCGATGGGTCTGACCGATGAAGACCTTAACAAGCCGTTCATTGCCGTCATGGGGCCATACGGCGAACTGACGCCCTGCAACCTTCACATTGGCGCGCTGATGAAGACGGTAAAGACCGGCATCGCTGAAGCCGGGGGTGTGGGCCGCGAGTCGGGCATGGCAATGGTGGCCGACAGTCTTTCCATGAATCACCAGGGGATGAAATTCTCCCTGATATCACGCGAGCTGATGGCCGATAGTATCGAAGCGGTGGTGCGAGGTCATTCCTTTGACGCCTTGGTAGGCATCGCCGGATGCGACAAAAGCTTACCGGGTGTTTTAATGGGCATGGTTAGGTGCAACCTGCCGTCGGTGTTTCTGTACGGTGGAAGTGCGTTGCCGGGCCGATATAAAAATCGCGACGTCACTGTATTGGATGTCTATGAATCCGTCGGTGCATTGATAGAAGGAAAAATTACCCGATCCGAGCTCGACGAGCTCGAGCATTGCGCCATTCCCACAGTCGGCTCATGTCCCGGACAATTTACGGCTAATACGATGGCCATGGTAGCGGAGACTCTCGGGTTTGCATTGCCGGGGGTCGCGACCATGCCCGCAGTCTATTCGGCCAGGGAAGGGCTGGCGCGCGAGTCGGGCCGAGCGGTCATGCGGATTCTTCAAATGGGATCGCCGCTGCCCCGTGAATTGATTTCGCGCAAGAGTCTGGAAAATGCCTGCGCCGTCGTCGGAGCGACGGGTGGGTCCACGAATGCGGCATTGCATATTCCGGCCATTGCGCACGAAGCCGGCATTAAATTCGATATCGATGATGTGGCAGCGGTCATGGCGCGAGTGCCGCTGCTCGCCGATATGAAGCCCGGCGGCCGGTTTCTTGCGAAGGACTTGCATGCGATCGGCGGCGTAAACGTCATTTTGAGGGAACTTCTTACTGCGGGCCACCTGCATGGCGACACCTTGCACGTCGGCGGCAAGACGCTTGCGGACGTTATTGCACAGGCGCCCGCTCCTGACGGTGAGATCGTTCGCCGGAATGACTCCGCGCTTGCACCTACCGGGGGTCTCGTGGTCCTAAAAGGAAACCTGTGTCCCGAGGGTGCACTGCTGAAGGTGGCTGGCCTGAAGACGCTTACCTTCACCGGTCGAGCTAAAGTTTTCGAAAACGAAGAATCGTGCGCACACTCGGTCAGCGCTCGCAGCATTGAACCCGGATCGGTCATTGTCATTCGCAATGAAGGTCCCCGCGGAGGACCCGGTATGCGGGAAATGCTCGGCGTCACCGCGTTGATCTATGGACAAGGCATGGGTGAGAAAGTCGCATTGATTACCGATGGCCGCTTCTCGGGTGCGACGCGCGGAATTTGTGTTGGTCACATCTGTCCCGAAGCCGCGGTCGGCGGCACTCTCGCGCTCGTCCAGGACGGCGATATCATTGAAATCGATGCTCGCGTAGGCACGATGAATCTCGCGGTGCCGGAAGCGGAACTGAAACAGCGCCGCGACCAGTGGAAAGCTCCGCCCACCCCCAGTGCCGGGCTGCTCGAAAAGTATGCGCTTTGCGTCCGCTCGGCGAGCATCGGAGCGGTTACTCACAGCGGCGCGGTCGATTGGCCGCAAGATATCGTCGATCCCAGCTGATCGCACGGACCTCCAATCCGGAACCACTGTGTTCTTCAAATGCGACACTCGGGCCGGCGACTGCTGGAGCAGAATGCTTGCTCTGTGGGCTGGACACGCCCGAATG
Source organism: uncultured Gammaproteobacteria bacterium (assembly GCA_963755965.1). Classification (GTDB taxonomy): domain Bacteria; phylum Pseudomonadota; class Gammaproteobacteria; order Steroidobacterales; family Steroidobacteraceae; genus Bog-1198. The sequence goes on along the minus strand of CAVWLU010000015.1, from coordinate 17,531 downwards.
AGAGCGAAACTTCCCCGATGCCGACTACGTTGGAATTCACCTGGTCTCGTGCAGCGGATCGCGGAGTTCGAAGTCAAGCTCGCCAAGCGCCGGGTTTGAGAGTGACAGCTGCCGCCGTCGTCGTGGCAGCCTTTCTCACTGCATTGGCGCCGGCGGGCTCCCATGCTCTCGAGGCGGTTCCACCGGCGGCCGAGGCCCCTACAGCTGCCGCGGACGCCGCGGCGCAGTGGCCGAGCTACAACAACGGTTACAAGGGCCAGCGGTTTTCCTCTCTCGCGCAGATCAACGCGCAGAACGTCGGTGCCTTGCACGAAGTCTGTCGTGTGAAGGTGGCCGATAGCGGTTCGTTCCAAACCGGACCCGTGGTGTCGGATGGCACGATGTACGTCACGACGTCGCAGGATACTTTCGCGCTTGATCCCGCCACCTGCAAGGTCCGCTGGAAGTTTACCTATGAGGCCGAGCAGGTCCAGATATATCCCGGGAACCGCGGCGTTGCCGTGATGAACGACCGGGTCTATCGCGGAACTGGGGACGGTCGCCTGCTGGCGCTGGATGCGCGCACCGGGCAGTTGCTCTGGAAGAATGTCGTCGGTGATCCGACCCTCAACGAGATCTTGCTCGGCGCGCCGCTCGCCTGGAATGGCGTTGTGTACGTCGGCACCGCCGGCAGTGATTTCGGGATCAAAGGCCGCATACTCGCCTACGATGCTCTGACGGGGCGCGAGATTTGGCGCTTCGTGACGATTCCAACTGGAAACGAAGTCGGCGCCGATACTTGGGATAACCGACAGGCAGCGCAGACGGGGGGCGGGGGCACCTGGAGCACGTTTGCGCTGGATGTCATCGAGGGAGAGCTGTTCGTTCCCACGGGCAATCCCGCGCCGAGTTTCGCGCCGCGCTATCGCCCGGGCGCCAATTTGTTCACGAACTCATTCGTTGTGCTGGACGCGCGCACGGGCGCCCTCAAGTGGTGGTATCAGCTTTCGGCCAACGACGGTCACGACTTGGACCTCGCGGCGGCGCCAATCCTATACACCAACAGCGAGGGTCAAGACGTGGTCGTCGCGGCGGGCAAGGACGGTTATGTGCATGCGCTCGACCGTCAGAGCCACAAACTTTTGTTCAAGACTGCGGTCACCACCATTGAGAACGAGGGTGTGATCCCGTCAAAGACGGAGACGCGCTTCTGTCCCGGCGGCGCCGGAGGCGTCGAATGGAACGGCCCAGCATTCGCTCCCGCCGCGCACACGCTGTACGTGGGGTCGGTGGATTGGTGCACCCTGGTCACGGAGGCGCCACAGAAGTTTGTGAAGCAAACAGGTGTCCTGTTGTGGGGCGCCACGGTCAGGAACGATACCTCGCGTCCCGCGCGCGGATGGGTGTACGCGCTGGATTCGGATACCGGCAAGGTCCGTTGGAAATATCATGCCAATGCGCCAATCCTCGGCGGCGTGACCACAACTGCCGGAGGCATCGTGCTAACCGGAGACAGCTCCGGACGCTTTCTGGCGCTGGACGGCGCGACCGGCAACCTTTTGCTCGAAAAAGAAACAGGAGGCGCGATCGTGGGGGGCGTCGTCACCTACTCCATCGCGGGCCGGCAATACGTCGCTTTCACCTCCGGCAACGTATCTCGCTCGATTTTTGGTGCCGTCGGCGTTCCCACGATGATCGTGATGGCACTCGAGCCGAAGGGCCCGATCGATCAACAAGGCAGCGCACATCGAACGTACGATCTCAATCGCGGCGGTGCGCTCTACGCGGAGAATTGCGCATCTTGCCATGGCCCCGGCGGCACCGGCGGACCGGCCAAGAGTCTGAAAGGCATCGCGTCCCGCCAAAGTGTCGATGACACGATACGGTCAATCGAGCGTCCGAAGCCGCCGATGCCGCTCCTCTATCCGTCGCCCCTTGATGAGCAGTCTGTGCGCGACCTCGCGGCGTTCGTCCGTACGTTTCCCAATTGATAACCCCGATCGAGCGCCACCAGGAGATAGCATTGGAAGCATCCATCAGTCAGGTCGCCTTGAGCGTCACGGATCGCGAGCGCAGCCTCGCGTGGTATCAGAGTCTCGGTTTCGAGCATTCAGGAAGCATGGGCCCGCTGGGCGGCGACGTCGCGGCGCGCTTAGTCGGTCTACCCAAGGTCCTCGTGCGGATCGAGTGGGCACTCCCTCGCGACCCGATGACCCAGTTCGAACTCATCCAGTTCCTGGAACCGGAACCGCGGAAGCTGTTCCACGAACGCAATTTGCGTAACGCCGGTTATGGACTCGTCAGTATCGTGGTGCAGGATTTTTCCAAGGCTCTGGCGGTAGTGCGCGCAGCAGGCTCAGCCGCGACGATCAGCGGAACCGAGGGCAGCCGCTCGATATGGACACGCGACCCGGACGGCGTGGCGGTGGAAATCCTGGAGCGCGACCCGCTTGGGGAGCCGCCCGCCGCCAGGGGCGCCGCCCATTTATCGAGCATTCGTTCCGTCGTATTGACGGTAGAGGATCTCGCGAAAGCCAAGAGCTTTTGGACCGATACCGTCGGCCTCAGTGCCTGCTCGCCCGGTCAGTTCGCGTTCAACCCATTTCCCGTTGATCTGTGCGGTGGCGTGGAGACATGGGGGCAGGAAACGCTCAAGGGCGGTTCCATGCTGCTCAGGCTCATTTCCCCCCGCAGCGCACCGGTGATCGCAAAACCTGCGGATTACCGCCTAAGCGATACCGGCATTCTGAACGTTGCCGTGATGTTCGATACTCGAGGTCCCTTCGACGCGCTGCTCGGCCGGTTCCGCTCGAAAGGGTATCCGCTTGCGGTACCGTCTCCCATGGAACTGGAAGGCGGAGCCTCAATGTACGGTCACGACGATCAGGGCAACAGCGTCGAGATGGGCTTCGCGTTACCCGAGCACGTGGAGAAATACGGTTGGCGCCGTTAGCTTTATGGCTACTTCAAAAATCGACGTCGAGATTATTGTCATAGGAGGCGGCCCCGTAGGGCTCGTGTCCGCTCTACAGTTGGGCCGCGCCGGCGTCAGCACCTTCGTCGCGGAGCGGCGAAAAACCCTGTCCCGACACCCAAAGGCTTCGGGCATACATGCTCGAACCATGGAGATCTATCGGCAGTGGGGAATCGCCGATGCGGTTCGAAACGCCGGTGGCAGGGGAACGGACGACGCGTTTACGGTCGCATGGATGACGCGCCTAAAGGGATTGGAACTGGGTGCAATTACCGTCGGCGGTGACGCCGCGGAGCAAGCTCTCTTTAAATCTTGGTCTCCAGAGTCCCATTGCTTCGCTGGTCAGAATGCATACGAGCCTGTGCTCGCCGATGCCGCCAGGGAAAGTGCGGCGGTGGAGATAAAGCTTGGTATCGAAGCACTTGGCCTCGAGCAAGATCAATCCGGCGTGACGGTTACTTTCAAAGATCACGGATCCGGTGAAACGTTTCAAAAGCGCGCGCTCTACGTCATAGGCGCAGATGGAGTGCACAGTTCGGTCCGGGGCTGGACCGGCCTTGACGAAAATGCCGAGCCGGCTTTTGGGAATTCCATCAACGTAAGCTTCCGCGGGCCGCTGGAGCACTTGCGTCGGAAGCAGCATCTTTTATATTGGACCATTAACAAAGATACCCAAGGCGCGTTCGTCCACTGGCGGAATGATCAGTGGACCTACAACTTCGAAGCGGCTCCGGGAGAGGATCCTGCGATCTACAACGCGGACCGATGTACGGCCATTGTCAAAGCGGCGATCGGCGAAGACCTGCCCATCGAGATAATCAGTATTTTGCATTGGCGACACGATCAAGCGGTCACGGATCGGTGGCGCGTGGGGCGTGTGTTCGTCGCGGGAGACGCGGCCCATCGATTTCCTCCACACGGTGGATTCGGCATGAACAGCGGCGTGCAAGATAGTTTGAATTTGATTTGGAAGTTGGTCGCCGTGCTGCGCCGGGGTGCCGGCGAGGGACTGCTGGATACTTATGAGGCGGAACGCCGACCCGTCGCAACGATGAACGCGGATCAATGCATTCTCAATACACGACGGATGGAACAGACAGGCTGGCTCCTTTCCGACCCCAGCGGTCTAGCAAAAATCGAGTCTCCGGAAGGGGCAGAGTTGCGCGCCCATTTCGGAGTCGCAATCCCCGCCCAACGGGCACAGTTCTTCTCTCACGGTCAGCAATTCGGCTACATCTACGAATCAACCGCCGTTCTGCAAGACGGAACCGACGCTGAACAATCAACCGTAACCGAGTACAGGCCCACCGCCCATCCTGGTGCCCGAGCGCCAAATGTCTGGCTTCTCAACGTCCGAGGAGAGTCCTTCTCGAACCTCGATCTGATCAGAGGCGATTTCCTTTTGATGACCGGCCCTGAGGGGAGCCCTTGGGTCGCCGCAGCGGCGGCGCTGACCGACCATGGCGATCCGGTGAACTCCATGCAAATCGGGAGTCCGGGCTTTATGGAAGAAGATCATGGCTCGTGGTGCCGGATTTATGGAGTATCGCTTAGTGGAGCGGTCTTGGTTCGACCGGACGGACATGTCGCCGCTCGGTGGAAGAGTCTGCCTTCGGATCCGGAGCATGCGCTTCGAAGGTCCTTGGACCAACTACTGGCGCGCGGCTGAAAGCAGTCAGCGCGCCCCGCGCAGCTTGCGTGTCACTGTCCCGCCTTTTTGACAGCGTCTGAATTCAACTGGCTGCCTTCGGACGGGTCCGTAAGCATTCCGTTGAAAAGGATCTCGATGACGGCGTTGGCGTGCCGAATCCGCACTTCCTTCGCGAGCACATCGACGCCAAACGTCTCCAGCATGCGATTACGGCTTCCAATGAGCTGGTAACTGGCCCCGGCAATGATCTGGGCAAGATGATAGGTAGGTGCGATAGCCTTGATCCGGCCTTCGGCCTGAGCACTTTCGATCACCGACGAGAACTGCTTATACAACGGCGTGAGGTGCTCTTTAGAGAGCCATGCGAGGCGTGGCCCTCGAGTGTCGCTCTCGCGGAGGATCACCCGGAAGACTTCGGGCCTTTCCGCATGCAGCGCGATATAACGACGGATGTAGAATTTCAAACGGCTGATGGAATCGATCTCAGCCAGATCGTCCATGGTGGCCTGGAGGTTGTGCAAGACGTCCCCCATGCCGTAGTTGACGGCCGAGCGCCACAACTCTTCCTTGCTGTCGAAATAATAATGAATCAATGCAGGCGACACCTGGTGCAGACGGGCGATATCCGCTATCGATGCTCCTTCGAATCCGTGAGTGCCGAAAGTCTCGAGCGCCGCATCCAGAATCCGGCGACGCGCGGCGCCCTCATCCGCCGGAGCGACGATACGGGGCCGACCGCGCCGAGCTTCTCGGACGTCGGCACCGCTCGAGGCATTTTCGTGCTTGGGTTCGGGTCGTGCCTGTGCGCGAGCTCGGGTGGGTTTTGCTTTCGGCGCGCTCAGTTTGGCCAACACGTTGTCTCAACATTCCTGCGACAGGTTCAACGCGCTATTCTGTTTGGGAACTGTATGGAATGCAAATGTGCGCATTCACAAAACACTGTGTTGCGCGTGCGCTCCTCCGGATGAGTGCTCCTTAAGGCCAAGAATGGCGCTGCGCAGCACTTCTGCGAAAAATCAAATTGCGGAGCCCTGGTGTGCAAATCCGATGAAACGAGTATGGGTTTAGAGGCTAACCGTCGCACTTGGTCTCTTGCAGAACAAGTCGTACCAGCGGCGCAGCGACGCGAACTGCGACGGTAGCTCATATTTAAACAATTTATTTGACGTCTGTATTGTGGCAAAAAAAGAAATGTCCGCGATGGTGGGGCTTGCGCCTATGAAAAATTCGTTATTTCCCATGTGTGTTTCCAGCAGTAGCAAGCCATTCATGATGCTCGCCTGGAGTGCTGTGCCGACCTCCGGAAATTGTATAACGCCTCGGCGCTCCTTGAAGAAAGGGTGAGTGTGCTGAAGCTGCAGCGACAGCCGGATATAAACATCACTTGCGATTCTTTCTAAGGCGCGTACTTTTGCCCGCTCGACTGCGCTTCCTCCAATCATCGGAGGGAACGGATTGAGTTCTTCGAGGTACTCGATGATCGCGGCCGATTCAGTGAGACACGTGCCGTCATCTAGTTCCAATACGGGTATTTTAGCTGCCGGGTTTTTTTTAAGAAATTCTGGCGACCTTTGTTCTCCTGCCTCGAGATCAGGGTAAACCCACTCAAGTTCCATTCCTTTTTCTGCAAGATAGATCGCCACGCGACGAGGATTCGGCAGCATTTTTGCACCGTATATCCTCATTGCCATTGATGCTCTAGAAGCCGTGGGCCGACCGGCGATAAATCATTGCCATTACTTTGATAACAAATTCGCATTCACCTAATCTCGGTGACGAGGATATGTGGGTGGTCGATGCGTGGCTCCGCTCAGGTTTGCCAATTGCAGGAACTCGACACTTTGAGTATACTCCTATTTCTGACGTTATCGTCAATAAATTCCCGTTGTCCGGTCTAGGTCGTTGCTTTCGGAATTACTCGGAGCATGTCAAAGAAAATATACCGGCTCGAGCCCACGGGCTCAGACGTCTCACCCCTCAAGCGAGAGCGAACACGAGCGCAACTCGTCAGGGCGGCATTTGCCGTCTATGCGCGCAAGGGGTTCGATGCGCCGTCCATTGATGATTTCATTGCCGAAGCGGGCGTGTCGCGCGGTACATTCTATAATTATTTTCAAACCCGTGAGGATTTGATGGCGGCTGTCGCCGCGGATCTCGCAACCTTTATAAATGCCCATATCGGTCGCGCGACCGGAGGCATAAGCGATCCGTTGGAGCGGATAACCATCGCGGTTCGATACTTTGTAACGCTCGCTGTTGAGAACGAAACGCGGGCTTGGGTGCTTGCCCGGATGATTCCGATCGTGGGTGGTCCTTTGACACTCGCCATGAGTCAGGGGGCTCGCGCCGATATCGAAGCGGCAGCCGCGACGGGCCGAATTCGCCCTCGCTCAATCGCGGCGAGCGTCGATCTGGGGTTGGGCATGATGGCGATGGCGATTCGCCATAATCTGTCGCGCCGGGCCGCGCCCTATTCTGCGGAACTCGTCGCGGCAATGGTGTTGCAATCGATGGGGGCATCGGTGAATGAAGCCGAAGAAATATCGAATCGACCGCTGCCGCGGGTCGTTCCAGACTCGAGTAGCGACCTTTCTTGGCAGCCGGTTCGTTCAACCCAAGCCAGGCAATCGCACGCCAATAAAGCTTAAAAACCTCTAAACATGACAATCGTATAACTCGGATTTGACACAAGTGTTCAATTTCCGTTAGTTTGAGGATAATCGGTCTTTATCCCATTACGGGCAAGCTTTAAGACCTCATGGAGAAAAACATGACTTACTTGCGCAATACTTGGTATGTCGCCGCATGGTTGGACGAGGTCACTGATAAACCGCTCGGGAGAAAGATTCTAGGGGAACCGCTGGTTTTGTACCGCGATGCGGACAACCACATCGCCGCAGCAAGCGACCTATGCCCGCACCGTTTCGCACCGTTGCATCTCGGGAAGGTTGTCGATGGCGCGATCCAATGCCCCTACCATGGATTACGCTTCAATACTCAGGGACGCTGTGTTTTTAATCCCGATGGTGAAGGCGTCATTCCTTCGGGAGCGCGACTGAAGGTATTCCCCATAACCGAGCGCTGGGGTTGCGCTTGGATTTGGATGGGCGACCCGCAGAGAGCCAACCCGGACACGATACCTTCGTATCCGTTTTTGTCCGATGAACGATACCGGCCGGTCAAAGGTAAATTGAATGTACGGGCGAATTATCGCTACATCATCGATAACTTGACGGACGCCGCGCACCTGCGCATGGTGCATCCGACCTCCCTCAGTTGTGAAATGGTTTCAAAGGCCAAAACGGTTTTTAAACGGGATCCCGACGGCCGTATGTGGTCGAATCGCCTCGGCGTCAACGGGGCGCCGCCACCGATTTTCGACATGATGTGGCGGTCAGAGCGCGGGGAATACCAGGGTACGATGGATCATTGGGCGGAGGCGGGATGGAATGCCCCCTCTCTTGTGATGAACAATACGGGCGTCGCGATGCATGGCCAACCGCGGGAGTCGGGCCTCGAGACCAAGAACTCGCACTTTCTGACTCCGGAAACGGAAACATCGACTCACTACTTCTGGTCGATCTGCCGCGACTTCAATCTGAACAATCCCGAACTCGACAAGGCGATTCGCGAGGGCACCGAATACGCCTTTATCGAAGAGGATGAAGTGATGTTGCATGCCTTGCAGGATGCCACCGAAGGGAAGGAGTTTTGGTCGCTGAAACCCGCGCTCCTCCAGGCGGATATCGGCGCGGTTCAGATTCGCCGTGAACTCGATCGCCTGATAGCGGCCGAGCAGGCAGAAAGCGCTGGTGCGGCAAGAGCCCAAGATCAAGCTGCAGGCGCCGCGGCAGGCGTCGGTTAGTTCCTTCGTCTAACGGTCGCCGGGCTGCGCTCGCCTAAAAAGGGGAACGGGACCGAGGTAGATTCATGGCCGCTTTTTTACGACCGTGAATGTTTCGTCGTTGAACCAAAGGCCTCCATGCCTTTGCAGCACTTCCTGCGTAGCTTGAAGATACGCGCCGTTGGTCACAACGGCATCAAGCCGCTCATCCTCGATTTGATTCACATAGATCGCTGCGTTCCAAGCAGCAAATAATGTCGAGGTGCCGATCCGATCCTGTATTTCTGACGGCAACGTGTGCATCTCATAGCGAAATATGGCCTTGTCATCGGCGAGCGCGGCGAAGGTGAAGTCTCGGCTGTCTCGTCCCAGCTCGGTTCTGAGCGCCGCGATGAGCGCATGGCGGTCTACCTGGAAGGGACTTTCGTTCGGCCACAGTTTCTGAATGATCTCGAGTCCGGGATCATTTCCGGCCGATTGAATCGCGAGCAACCGGCCCCCGGGAGCTAGACTTCTCGCCAGGGGCGCCAGGACTTTCGATGCCTTGAATTCAGCGGACATGCGAGCACGCCAGGGCTGCGAGGCAATGATCAGGTCGTAGCTCTCAAAGACTCGCCCAGGCTTAGGAATGACGGCGTCGAGCAAGAATCTGAGGTCCTCGCGATAGATCACGAGAACAGTGGGGCGCTGGTAAACCGGGTTGCCGGACTTAGGGCTTGTCTTGGTTTGCCAGCCATACGTTAGAGTGGCCCCCAGATCCTCTACCTGCTCCGCGTATTCGTGTGCAGAATTTCCCTTGAGTTTCACTTCCTGCCAGTTGAGCGCGGCGGCTACTTGTGTGTCGCGAGGCATCAAGCGAGGCGCCTCGGCATAGTTGAGGTTCGTGATCACGAGTACGGTCGCCGGGTGCTCGAAAAAACGATCGGGCATTTTTTCCAGACCCAGACGCACGTCTTCAAGGCTGATTTCTTTCGCGACCGAGAGCAGCGGAATCGTCGGGAACGCTCGATGCACGCTGCGCATCACGCGTGAAAGAACAGTGCCATCCCCCATCCCGGCATCGAATATTCGCAGTGCAGGAGGTTGCGGGTGGATATGCCCGAGTTCTTGCGCTACGCGCCGAGCGATCGCGGATTTCTCGTTACAAGTATTCACAAACGCCAAATACTTTTGGCGGTTGTCGTAAAAACGGAAGGGTGGCGACTCAGATGCGGTCATCGATGAAAGGAGAACTCGTTGCGCTGCTGGTTTGAATTATGAGGCAGCTCGCCGCTCCTGAGGGCATTCTTCAAACGCTTTGCTATGCGTATTTCCGCAACAGTGTTGGTCTTTTTTAGCTGTTAGACGGAACCGGATGGGTGCGCGATAAGATCATTCCGTTTAAGATGATTCATCGACAATCGGCGTTTCCATGACGCCGAGCCCCGTGATCTCCATTCGAACGACGTCGCCTGCAAAGAGGAAAGCGGGTGGCTTTTGAAATGCGCCGCAACCGGTTGTGGTTCCGGTGTAAATAATATCGCCCGGGGCAAAGTGCAGCACCTTGCTGAAATCCTCGATCAGTCCTGGGATATCTACGATCATTTCCGAACTGTTGCCGTCTTGCCGCAACTTTCCGTTGACCCAACAACGCAGTTGAAGATCATGGGGATCTCGCACTTCTTCCTTGGTAACCAACCATGGACCGAATGGAGCGCCGGTCGGGATGCCCTTTGCTCGCGTGATTTGTATGAACATCGGACTGATGTGCGCTTCCTTGAAAGCCATGTCACGTGCGGTCACATCGTTTCCGATCATGTAACCGGCGACGTGTTCGTAGGCACGTGCGCGCGGGATATTGTGACCGCCCCGCCCGATGACCACCGCGATTTCCGTCTCGTAGTCGAGCTGTTGGCTTTTCGCCGGGCGAATGATCGAATCGTAGGGGCCAATCACCGTATTCGATGGTTTAAAGATGATCAGCGGCTCGGCAGGCGAAGGAGCATTCTTTTTTCCGGAAGCTTCATCGACGTGCGATTGATAATTGCCGCCCGCAACGATGATCTTCTCCGGCCGCGGCACCGGCGGCCCAAGTCTGACGGTCTTCACCGCGATCTTCGCAACCTGATGTGTCAGCGCTTCTTCGATTATGGGTTGAAGATGCGGCAAAACCGCCAATATCGTGTTGGTGTCGAAAGCCGGAAATCCAGCTCGATGGAGTACGGGCGCCAACGGAACGACAAATTCCTCGTCAAACACGATACCAGGCTGCTCGGCGCGCTCGGCTCCAAAGCTGATGATTTTCATCTAGGGCCTCATGTACGGATTCGTGATGCGTAGCAAGTCTGGAGCGACTGTCTTTCCACCGTAGCGGGCAGCGCAGCGCGCGTCAAGGCGGTCGAATTCGGATTGATAGTCGAATTCGTATGTCTGCTTTGCTTAGAGGACGAGTCCCGGCTACGATCGCAGCCGCGTCCGAGTTCTTGAAGCGAGCAGCGCGAAGCAGATTTTAATAGGAGGGCTGAATGGCTGTCTTTGTCAATCCATCCGACTGGAATTTGCGCACCGCATCCGAAGGCGGCCTCACGTCGAGCGGTGAAGGACCCTTGGTCTTAGACCCGGCGGCCACAGTCAATATACGTTCGCATAAGGTTCACGCTCTTTATCCATTTGTCGCAATTCTCGAGGAGCCTGCTAACCACTATGCACCGGTTCATTACCACACCGAGCCGGAAATCATGGTCATATTTAAGGGCCGGATCTTTCTCAACGGCCAGTGGGCGGAAAATGGCGGAGTGATATACATCGACGCATTCGAACACTACTGGCACTGTACGGGCGTAGAGCCTTGTGTTCTCGCCTTGATCCGGCATCGTCCCGGGGTGATAGGCAGGGGGCCGGAGACCGAATTGCGTCGTGCCGAAGAGAGGCGCGCGGCGATCAGCCGCGAATTGCTTTCGCAACAACATGGCTCCCCGGAATTGGCGTCACTATGAGCGAGAAAAATAAAGTCGGAAGCGCTGTCCCGTATCCCATCGAGGCAAAGGGAGGCCGGAGCCTGTTGTGGTGTGCTTGCGGCCTGAGTAAGAAGCAGCCCTTTTGCGATTTTAGTCATAAAGGGACCGGCATTGAGCCGGTTATCTTTGCGACCACGGAGGATCTCACCGTCGCGCTTTGTGGTTGCAAGCGGACCAAGCGACCGCCGTATTGCGATGGAAGTCACGCGCTACCGTAGATCATCCTATTGAAGTCGATGATGGCAACGGCCAAGAACTCCCCTGATCCATTTGCGCAATACATTGTTGCAGAAATGCTTAGCCCGCGCGAATGTGGAGTTGGTGCGAACATAGGGCTCTTAAACGCCCTGCCGGCGATCAACAAAGCGAGTAGCTATGAATGTCAAATTGGCAAAGCCCGTCGCACTTAGTAGGCAGCGTATCTCTTGCCTCGGCGAAAGAAGTGTTTGAGAGCGTAGGCACCTGCTTGGGCGAGACATGTCGCGCGCATACCTGATGGAGAGACTGGCGAGCGGCGCCTGCCATATCCGTTTCGCAAGGATCTGAGGGAGATCATGGCGCAGACTCCCGGTTTGGAATTCAAGCGTGATTGGAAGGCCGGGGGAGTCACTTTTCACCTCTTCGGGCTTGCAAACGGTACGAATGCAGACACCGTGCGCTTCGGCACCCCATTGGGGTGGGCCCGAGCGGCAATCGATTCTTATCGGGAGTTTAAGGCGGCGCGCAGCGCCGGCATTATCGCGCCGGGGACCAAAATGCAGGTCACCATGCCGACGCCTTTCATGCTGAGATGACAATGATCGAGCCCGAGTCCTTGGCGAGCCTTTTGCCTGTATTTGAAGATGCCATGCTTCGCGAATTGAAAGAAATCACCGCAGCCATTCCCCACGAGAATTTGGCAATTCAATGGGACATATGCCCTGAATTTTTTGTCCTGGAGAGAACAGTTCCGGAAATTGCCAATGCAATGTCCAGAACAGAGATGTTGGCGGCGATTGCAAAGATCACCGATTGGGTGCCTGCCTCGGTCGATGTCGGTTGGCATTTCTGCTACGGCGATACGGGAAAATATGACGACGATCACGAGACCCACCATGTGGTGGAACCGCGCGATGTGGGACTGATGGTGGCCTTTGCGAATGATCTTTGTACAGCTCGTCAAGCGTTCGGTCAATTGGGTTCATATGCCTGTGCCGCGCGAACGGGACGATCCTGCGTATTTTGCACCTTTGAAAGACCGAAACTCAAGCCGGGGATGCAGCTATTTCTCGGTCTGGTGCACAACTATGACGGTCTCGAGGGTGCGAAGCGCCGGATCGCTGCTGCACGCCCTTTCTACGAACCGTTCGGCGTTGCGACGGAATGCGGCATGGGGAGACGTCCTCCGGAGGTTATCCCCGAACTCCTTCGCCTGCACCGGGACATCGCAGAATCCTTGTGAGGCGCAAGGACCCGTGACTATCAACGCTTCTAGCATTGAGGCGCCTCAGGGTTAAGTGGGCGCCTCCACTTCAAGCCAGCCACCACAGTTCGACTATGTGATTGTCTGGCGCGGGGCAGCCGGCTGCGTCGTGGCGAATCGTCTTTCGCAGCGCCCAGATTGCAAGCGTGCTGTTGCTCGAAGCGGGCGAAGACCTTGTGCCTGGGCGGGAGCCGAATGACATCCGCAGCATTTTCCCTTATCCGCTTTCAACGAACAGTACATGTGGCCCGATACGTTGGTCCATTGGCGCCGCGCGGACAATTCGCCTGCGGTGCCATTGCCGCAGGGTCGTATCATGGGCGGCAGTTCCAGCGTCATGGGCATGTGGGCGTTGCGCGGCATGCCGGAGGATTATGATGGTTGGGCGAATGACGGCGCCGCGGGCTGGGGTTGGAAGGATGTGCTGCCTTACTTCAACCGCCTCGAAAGCGATCAAGACTTCAAGGGACCTTTGCACGGTGATCGAGGTCCCATTCCCATTCGGCGCGAACCGCGCGAGAAATGGTCGCCGCTGGCAACGGCGGTCTATTTCGAATGTCTGCGCCTCGGAATCGAGCACATCGAAGACTCGAATTCGGACTTTCGCGATGGTCATTGCGTGTTACCGAATAGCCGCTTCGAACATTCGCGGGGAGCGAGCGGTATTTGCTACTTGACCGCAGAGGTACGCGCCCGACCCAATCTGACAGTGCTGAGTAAGCGAACGGTCAACCGATCTTGGTCAATCAGGGACGCGCTACCGGTGTCTCGGTGCGGCGAGACGACGGCACAGAAGAAAATTTTGCCGCGCGCGAAGTCATTGTTACGGCCGGCGCGCTGCGCACGCCCGTTTTGCTACTGCGCTCGGGTATTGGCCCCGCTCGCCAATTACTCGACGCGGGAATCGATGTTATTCTCGATCGTCCCGGCGTAGGCGAGAACTTGCAAAACCACGCGGTATTGTATGTTTGTGGGTTGCTGAATCATCGTGGCCGCGAGTCCTCCGAAGCGCGCCCTGCCGCCGCCACGTACGTCCGATGGTCATCGAGCATCCCTGGAATCGCACCCGGGGATATGTCCATGTATGTGCGCAGCTATTTATCGTGGCATGCCTTGGGCCGCCGCCTCGCCTCACTCGCCCCTTGTTTGCAAAAGCCCGCTTCGCGGGGACATGTGCGCTGACCGGGAATGGCCCGGGAGCAGCCCCATGCATCGAATTCAATTTTTTGTCCGACGAACGAGATTTGGTGCGGCTCGTATCCGGCATGCGCTTCGCGATGAAAATATTTGGCGGGGGGCAGATCAAGGAAATCATCGGCGCACCCTTCGTGCTGACCAACGCCAGCCGTCTGATGAAATTCAATCGCGTATCCTTATTTAACGCTCTGCGCGGTTGGCTTGCGACGGCCGCCCTCGATTTGCACACCGGTTTTGGTCTCGCATTGCTGAAGCGGCTGGCCCAAACGAAGCCCACGACTGAGTTATCGGATGATCGGGATCTCGAGCAATTCATCCGGCAATTCGTCACGGGGACGGGACATGTCTGCGGAACCTGCCGGATGGGCCGGCCCGATGATCCTGGTGCCGTGTGCGATTCCTTAGGCGCCGTGTACGGCATCGATGGGCTGATTATCGGCGATACCTCATTGATGCCCAGTGTCCCTAGCGGCAATACTCACATTCCGGCGGTAATGGTCGCCGAGAAAATCTCTGACGGGATTGTGCGTCGAAGCCATTACGCATAGTGCCGATTAAAGAAACTCCAGCTTGTTTAATGCTTTGAAGCCCCGCGGTACCTTTGCGGTTGCATGGGCGAATTTAGGGACACTGATGTCTCGATTTGTTGCTTGTAGACCCGCTTGGCATGCGCGATAAGAGTCCGGTGATTGCCACGACATGGACAATCATGTCCGTCCGTTGTGCTTCGAGCCAAACGGCGACCGACACGTCCGATACAGCTCGCTGTAAGACTCAATAAAGATGGGGGAGTGGTATGAGAACGACGAAAATGACCTGGCTTGGCGCAGGCATGTTGTCGGCTGTCATCGGGTTCATGTGGATTGGCTATGTGACGATCGCTAAGGCGCAAGATTCTTCAGCGGGTCCCGCCCTGGAAGAGATCCTCGTGACGGCGCAGCGACGCGAGGAAAATCTTCAAAACGTTCCGGTCTCCGCTCAGGTTTTCGTCGCACACACGCTGGTTGAGAACAACTTCGATTCGCTCGGATCGTTGGCTACAGTCGTACCCGCAGTGCGCGTCGGACCTGACGGCGCGAGCAACGACTTGTATATTCGTGGCGTCGGTTCGGGAGCCAACGAATCCCTCGATCAATCAGTCGGGCTGTTTGTCGACGATATCTATCACGGCAGATCGCGCACTACGCAGGCAAGCTTTCTTGACCTCGAGCGGGTCGAAGTACTGAAAGGGCCGCAAAGTACCTTTTTTGGCAACAACGCGATTGCGGGCGCATTGAATGTAGTCTCGAAGAAACCGGGCGATACCTTTGATGTCTCGGCTCGAGTTCTTTATGGGATGTTCGGCCAGTATTTATTCGAGGGTGCGGTCGGAGCTCCTATCAACGATATTCTCTCTGTTCGACTGGCAGCAATCGCCAATGGGGGACCGGGTGGATCAAGGATGTGATCAGCGGCGATGTTTGCCAGTCGACAATAACTCCGCCGGCCGATTGACGTTGGTGTTCAAGCCCATCGGAGATTTCGATGCCACCTTCAAGGTCGAAGGGGGCAAAAACCAGAATCGGGTACGGCGTATGCTCAGCAACCGATGCAAACTACAATTGCCCGCCTCCGCCTCCGATTCCTCCGACTTTTGCCGGGCCGGGCTGCTCGGAGTACCTAGCAATCGGCGGTCTGCCGTTGGGGCTTAATAACAATCTATCAGCCCAAGATCCTGGCGAAATGAACGTGCTATCGACCTTCGAGAGCGTCCTGACCGCCAATTACCGTCAGTGGGGCCAAACTTTTACCTCGGTTACCGGATTCTACAATTATCATTTCAATCTGTACCACGGTAACGACGGAACACCGCTATTACTTTTAACTACCGAGGGACCGGAGAAGTATAGTCAATTCAGCCAGGAATTCCGGATGGCTTCGCCCACCGACCAACCGATCGAATATTTGGGGGGGCCTATTTCCAGAGCGACGCGCTGTACTTTGGGTTGGAAAACAATTTTGCCTTCGCCAACCTTTTTTCCCGCCGGGCAGTCCCATATTCCATATCTCCCGTTGGCTCGAGATATCAGTTTCAATCAAGGCGAGCACAGCTACGCAGTCTTCGGATCGGTGAGTTGGAACCTGACGACGATCTGAAAATCAGCGGAGGATTGCGCGGAACCAAGGATACCAAAGACTACACTCAGTTACTTCGCTTTGGGACAGGTACACAGCCTACGGCGGATTTGTTCCCTTGCCGGCGGCGCTGGTACCACCTAAGGGCTTTTTCGGAACAGGTATTCCGGGTACGCTCAGCGGCGATCGGTCCGACCAAGCATGGTTGCCTCCGCCAAGGTTCAATACTGATCAATCCTAACGCGATGGTCTATGCGTCCTATGACAAGGGCTTTTTGGCGGGAGGATTCAACGGCACCGATACCACGGGAATCCCGCGAATATTCCTTTCTCGCCCGAACACGTCAAGGCCTATGAAATCGGGTTGAAGAGCGAATGGTTTCGAAGATTCTGCTTTTTAATATGGCTGTTTTCCGAGCTGACTATTCGGATCTTCAGGTGAGTTTCGCCCAAATACCGGCCGGAGGGGGCCCGCCCATTTTGGGATTAAGAATGCGGCGACGTCCAGGTCGCAGGGCGTGGAGCTCGAGACCCAATGGGCGGTCACCCAATTTTCGACTTTCTGCCAATGCGACCTATCTGGAATCTTTTTATGTCAGTTATCCGGGAGGGGATGCGACCATCCTTCAAGAATACCTCGGCGCTCAATTTCAAGATCTTTCAGGCCAAGCGACCGAGTTCGCGCCTCGCTGGAGCGGAAGCGTCAACGCCGCGTACACCATTTCCTTGCCGAATGGATTGAAGTTCATCAGCGAGGCGAGTCCCTTTTCTCCTCGCGATACTACCTACACGACAACGATGACCCGTTTTTCGAGCAGGGCCCTTACGTTCGATTGGACGGCCGTTTCAGTTTAGACAGTGCAGACGGACATTGGGGAATCGATTTGATTGGCAAGAATTTGACCGATCGTATTGTTATTGCCGGCGTAGGCGGACTATACAACTTATCGAAGGAAGAGCCTCTGAACGTTGCACTCAATTTCGCTATCACTGGTAGTCTGAGGCAGGTTTAGGGGGAACCCGACGTACCAAGCCGATTCTCGACCGTTTGACCCTAAGGCCTCGCACTCGAACCCGGCTTTGTTGCGTCACGCGCGCAGCCGAGTGATCTGGATGTGATTATGGTCGAACGGCAAATGCAGCCGTCGACCTCTCAATCGCGCCGAGTTAATTAAAACGCATCCGGCTGTACCGCCGGCGCGGCTAGCGCAAAAGGGCTCGAGTTCGAGACACGCCGCGTTTGGGGGTATCTGAACGCGACCGAAATCAAAAACCCACTGAATTCCCGATGTTTTCTAAGTGATTTCGATTCC
>CAVWLU010000014.1:0-12005 GCA_963755965.1 uncultured Gammaproteobacteria bacterium | reverse complement strand
AGCCGGCCTATGGACAAATCGGAATTCGACCACGACCCCGTTACCGACCGGAAGTCCTCGATGGTCCCACTATGATTTCTGTCCAAAGGTGATCTCATGAATGACCTCAATCGAAGCACTGTGCGGCTTACGCACCCGGACAAGCTCTTCATCGACGGCCGATGGGTAACTCCGGCAAGCGACGGGCGCATCGAGGTCATATCGCCCTACGACGAGACAGTCGCGGCGGTGGTCGCGGAGGCCCGCGAGGCGGACATGGACCGCGCGGTCCACGCAGCTCGGGCTGCCTTCGACCGCGGTCCCTGGCCTAAATTGACGCATCGGGAGCGGGCTGACCACCTTCTGCGCCTGGCAGGTCAACTCAAACTTCGCGTGCCGGAACTGGAACTCGCGTGGACCCAACAGGTTGGTGCGCTCGCGATCATGGCGCCCGGCATGGTGGGGGGAGCAATCGGACTGCTGGACTATTTTGCGGGGCTCGGGGATACATTTGCATTCGCCGAAAAGCGCCCGTCGTTCGATGGTCATGGCATTGCAGTTGTGGCGCGCGAGCCCGTTGGTGTCGTCGTCGCGATCGTTCCTTGGAACGCTCCCCTGATGATCATGATCAACAAAATTGCACCGGCATTGCTCGCCGGCTGCACGGTCATCATGAAGCCATCGCCGGAGACGCCGCTCGATGCCTATATCATCGCCGAGTCCGCTGAGGCGGCGGGCTTTCCCGCAGGTGTGATCAATTTGGTGACCTCGCATCGTGAGGCTGCGGATTATTTGGTGCGCAACGAGGGAGTGGACAAGGTGAGTTTTACCGGCTCGACCACCGCCGGCAAACGCATCGCATCCGTGTGCGGAGCGCGGATCGCACGGGTAACGCTCGAACTCGGCGGCAAATCGGCGGCCATCGTGTGCGATGACGCGGACATCGAGCCCACTGCCAAACACTTGGCCTTCGTCATCTCGATCCTAAGTGGTCAAGTCTGTGCGACTTTGAGCCGCGTGATCGTTCCTCGTGCCCGCTATGACGCATTCACTGAGGCTCTGAAGGCAGAACTCTCGGCGATCAAGGTGGGCGATCCCTTCGATCCCAGCAGCCGAATGGGCCCGTTGGCCATGCGCCGGCAGCTCGAACGGGTGGAGGGTTACATCGCCAAAGGGCTCGCGGAAGGGGCACGGATCGCCTGCGGCGGTGGACGGCCGAAGGATTTAGCGCGCGGCTGCTATTTCGAGCCAACCCTATTCACGCACGTGCAGAGTGGAATGACGGTGGCACAGGAAGAGATATTCGGTCCGGTGATCACTTTGCTGAGCTATGAAGATGAAAACGAGGCGGTCCGTATCGCGAATCATTCCAACTATGGTCTGTTCGGCGCCGTGTTCACGCAAGACAACGATCGTGCGTATCGCATTGCTCGCGGGGTGCGTACCGGCGCTCTGACTCAGAACGGATTTCGCCTGGATAATTTTCTGCCGTTTGGCGGTTTCAAGCAGTCCGGACTGGGACGCGAGGGCGGCGAGGCGGGGCTCGCCTCCTACACCGAATTGAAAACGATCCTGTTGGACGGCGCCCCGTCGCAGCTATGAACATCATCTGTTACTTCGCTCTACTGCAAGCGCACAATTTCAGCTTGAAGGGATAATCTATGACCTCTGCACAAATGTCCGTTGACATTAATCCGGTGAACTTCGCGGATATTCCCGCGGCATTTCATGTCGGCTCCGACGATGTGCCGTTCGCCGAGCATTTTGGTGCACCGGGTGTGCACTTGAAATTGCTGTTCGCCGACCCCGAGGGCGGGGTATTCGCAGTACGGATCCGTTTCGATCCAGGCGTGCAGCTGCCGCCACATCATCACACGGGCGCGGTGTACGCGTTCACTCTCAAGGGTGAATGGAGTTATCTCGAATATCCGGAGACACCGCCCAATAAGGCCGGCTCTTTTCTCTATGAGCCGCCCGGTTCGACGCATACGTTAAAGGTGGCGGATCACGCCGCCGAGACGGACGTTTTCTACGTGATCCATGGCGCGATGCTCATTCAAGATCCCCTCGGCAATATCGTCGCAAGATTGGACGCGGCCAGCCATTTACGAGACTGGCCGGACGCGCTGCGGGCCCAGGGAAAGAAAGTGCCGCAAATCGCCGCCGGCGGCCGGGCACACTACACCAAAGCTGGTTGAGAAACATCAAAGTGGATACCCAGTCATTGAAGGATCGAGTTGCTGTTCTGGAGCATCGTCTCGCCATTGTCGAGGATCGCCAGTCGATCGAACGGCTGCAAAACCAGTACGGTTACTATATCGATAATCGCATGTGGCGTGAGATGGCGGATCTATTCTGCGATGATCGGCCCTCGATCGAGATTGGCCAACGCGGCTCCTATGTGGGCAAGGAACGCATTCACCGCTTCTTGCAGGATGTGCTCGGTTCGGGCCGCTGGGGACTCGTCGAGAACGAGATCATCCACCACATCCAGCTGCAGATGGTGATCAGCGTGGCAGATGACCGGCTCACCGCGGCGGCGCGCTGCCGCGCCTTGGTGCAAGGTAACTCGCCGCCGGGATCGGGAAAGATGCTCTTGGCTGAAGGCATCTATGAAAATTCCTATGTGCGTGAGAACGGGATCTGGAAGATCGCGCGTCTCTGGTGGGTGCCGACCTATTACTTTCAGGTGGCTGGCTTCGAGAATGCAGTCTTCGACAGCGGACCTCCGAGCACAGACTTTCCGCCCGACGCGCCCTCGGGTCCGCGCGATGCCAAGCTCGGGCGGCGTTTCATGCCGTTTCACTACGATCATCCCATGACGGGGCTCTCTGTGCCCTCGCCGTCCGGAACGCCGCAGCGGAAACCGCAGCGCCGTTGACGCCGAAACCAGCCATTCCCTTCATTGGCGGGGCAAGTGCACCGTAAACTCACTTCCGCGGCCGAGCCCGGCGCTGCGGGCCGTGATCCGTCCGCCGTGAAGTTCTACGAGACCTTTTGCCAGGGCCAATCCGATCCCAACGCCGCCCTCGCTTTTGTCCTCGGTCGATTTTACCCGCGAGAAAATCTCAAAAATGCTGTTCGTGGCGTCGGCAGAAAGACCGATGCCCGAATCCTTCACCGCAATCAGAATGCTTTGTGGCGCACATTCGACCCGCAACTGAATCTGTCCTTCCGGGTCCGTGTATTTGGCAGCGTTGGTCAATAACGCAGACAGAATCTGCCCCAGACGCAATGGATCCGCGAGAATCTGCGCGTGCTGATCGTTCGTCACGATCGTCAGCGCGTGCCGTTTGGCTTCAATGACGGAATGCGCCGCATCGGCGGCCGCTTGGACTACGTTTGCAAGCCGCGTCACTTCCGGCCGCAATTTGAGCGTGCCGCGCACAATTCTGGAAACATCCAACAAATCATCGAACAGCGACGATATGCGGCGTACTTGCCGGTTGATGACGTCGTCGCTCCAACGCTTTTGCGCCTCCGTGGCTCCGTCCCGCTTCGATATGATTGCAGCCTGGCGCATCTGAGCAGGCGGGCTGCTCAATTCGTGAGTCAGCATGGACAACAATTCGTCTTTGTGGCGACTTGTCTCCTCTAAAGCAGTCTCTGCACGCTTACTGTGCGTGATATCTCGAGTAATCTCCGATGCACCGACGACTTTACCGCGCATATCCACGATCGGCGACATGGCGATCGAGGCATTGAATACGGTGCCATCCTTTCGCTCTCTGATCGTTTCAAAATGCTCGATGCGTTCGCCTTTCCGAATCCGTTCGCAGAGGGCCGTTCCCTCGCCGAAGCGATCCAAAGGAATCAGCATGATGGTCGTGCTGCCGATCATTTCATCCGCCGCATAGCCGTACATTCGTTCGGCGCCCTGGTTCCACGTCGAGCACCAGACCATCGAGCGTCATGCTGATGATTGAGTCCTCCGAGGAAGCAACCACGGCTGCCAACCGTCCCTGCGCTTCCTCCGCCTGCTTGAGGTGAGTGATATCCTCGACGATGCCGATCAGGCTTTGCGGCCGGCCGGCTGGATCCTTCACAAGCGTGATCGTGCTCAGCGACCAGACGATGTTGCCTTTTTTATGTACGCATCGCTTTTCGAGAACGATATCGGGGACCTCTTGCGTCGCGAGCCGATGAAGGGCGCTTAGCGCATAGGTCTGATCGCCGGGGTGAGTGAGTTGCAAGAAAGTGCATTGGTGCAATTCATCACTCGAGTAGCCGAACATGTCGGAAAACTTTTGATTGACCTGTTGGAACCGCCCCGCCAAGTCTGTGACCGCTACCCCGACGGCCCCTTGATTGAATAAAGTGCGAAATCGAACGCTGCTCTCGCTTAACGCCAACTCGGCGCGCAGCCGCGCCGTCACGTCGCGAAACACCGTGACGGTGCCGCTGACATTGCCCGACAAGTCTCGAATCACCGTGGTGCTCTGCTCGATGGGCGTTTGTGCACCCAAACGGCCGATCGCCGAAATGTGGTCGTCGAACCAGGTGGCCTGTCCCTCTTTGATTACACCGTCAACGGAGTGTTTGACGGCCTCGCGCGTGAACTTGTCGATGACGTTGAATACGGTCGACAGCGGCTTTCCGATCGCCTCGCAAGAACTCCAACCAGTCACCGTC
This sequence comes from uncultured Gammaproteobacteria bacterium, assembly GCA_963755965.1. Classification (GTDB taxonomy): domain Bacteria; phylum Pseudomonadota; class Gammaproteobacteria; order Steroidobacterales; family Steroidobacteraceae; genus Bog-1198. The sequence continues at coordinate 7,394 of CAVWLU010000014.1, read as the reverse complement.
TCCGCGATGGGGTTCAAGGAAGTGATCATCCCCCGGCCATCGGCCGTGATGACACCGTCGCCGATGCTCGCCAGGGTAATTTGAAGCAGCTCTTGTTGCCGCTGAAGCTCCTGGTTCTCCCGCTTGAGAGTCTCGGTTGCCTCCCGCAGCTCTTGCTCCGCACGGCTGCGAAGACGCGAGATCGCTTCGGTGTTCCGGAGCGCAGTAATATGCAGCTCCTTCTCGTCGTAATTAGTAGCCAATCTTCGGCTCCGATTCGTGAGCGGCGGGTGCTTCCGTGGACTTGGGAACTATTATGGCAAACGCTACGGCGCGCTCCGTCGACAATGCGGCCGCGGCCGGGATGCTACGCATCTGTCCAGTTTGGATCCTCAAGCGCCCCACTTGTACTTCCCTTTTTGGTTTCCGGAACCGTAGAGCATCCCAGGGCGAGAAGCAATGGTAGCGAGGGTTCAACCCCGATTCAACCGCGCCGCTGTCAGCGCCGGCCTGCCCAGGATCATGTCCGAGACGCGATCTGCGACCATCATGATCGCGGCGTGCGGATTGCCTGAAATCTGCGTGGGAAAGATCGAGGCGTCGATCACGCGCAGCCCGTCCAGACCGCGCACGCGGCACTGTTCATCCACCACCGCATCCTCGCCGGGTCCCATCCGGCAAGACCCCATGGGGTGTGCCGTGGTCGCAGCAATCGACCGCAGATACGCCTCCAAGTCGCGGTCGTTTGCGGGTTCCGGTGCGGGCCGAGTGAGTTCGCCGACGACGTCGCTCAAAGCGGACTGGCGGACGAATTCGCGCAGCAGGCGGTAGAGTTTCTTCAAGGATTCCATGTCCGGGCTCTCGGTCAACAAGTTGTAGCGAATGCGAGGCGCAGTCAATGGATCCGCCGAGGACAGAGTTATGCTGCCGCGGCTTTGCGGGTGCGCGACTGCAAAGTTCATTCCGAGGAGATGTTTGCCGGCAGGAGTGATGCCGGGATACCAGACTTTTGATTGCATCGTCGCGCTTGCCACCATCATACGCAAATCCGGCGAACGGCTGTGTTCATCGGTTCGCCACGCGCCCATGACGACCATGGGTGGCCCGGCGACCGGGCCCCCGAGTCCGAGCGCCCATTGCGCCAGGCGAAATGCAAATCGGTCGAAGCGCAAGTGGCGCGTGAAGGTCACCGGTTGCTTCGAATGAAACTCGAAGCCCGCTCCGGGCTGGTCGTTGAAATTTCGGCCGACACCCGGGAGGTGATGCCGCGGCGCGATTCCAAGCGCACGCAATTCATCCGTCGCGCCGATTCCCGATAGCAGCAACAACTGTGGCGAAGCGATGGCGCCCCCCGACAGGATGACTTCCTTCGACGCCCAGGCGGTACGATGCTCTCCGCCCATCATGTACTCGACGCACACGGCCTTGCCGCGATCAATCACCACACGCAGCACTCGCGCCCGAGCTTCAATCGTGAGGGTGTTGCGTGATCGGATCGGCCACAGAAAAGCGTCCGCGGCACTGACGCGTCGCCCACGGCTGTCGATGTTCATCTCGGGCAACCCAATTCCTTCTGGTTGCGGCCCGAGAAAATCCGCGGTGACCGGTATGCCCATCTGGCGAGCGGCCTCGAGAAAGGCGGGTGCCAGCGGACTCGGGTAGCGCAGCGGCGTTACGGGGACCTCACCGCTACCGCCGTGCCGTTCGTCGGCGCCGCGCCAATGCGATTCGATACGCCGAAAATACGGCAGCAATGAGGAGTAGTCCCAGCCGGCAAGGCCAGCGTCGCGCCATTGATCGAAATCATGTGGACTGCCGCGATTATAGATCGTGCCATTGATCGCGGAACTACCGCCCAACGCCATTCCGCGTGGCACGGGCAGCCGCCGCCCGCCGAGCCCGGGCTCGGGTTCGCTCCAGAATGACCAACTGGCGCGCGGATCGAACCAGAGTTTGGTGGCCGCCAGCGGCATTCGATAAAGCAGTCCGCGGCTGTTGCCGCCCGCTTCGAGCAACAAAACCGAGCCGCCGCCCGGCGCGCTCAAGCGGTTGGCGACGACGCACCCGGCGGAGCCCGCGCCGATGACGACATAGTCGTATTCAGGATTCACGATTTAGCGAATGTCCCGCCGAAGCGCTGATCGAGGGCCGCCCAATCGGCCGTCTTGAGCACTCCGGCGAGGCTGCGCATCTCGAATTCCGGTGGTAGCGCACCTTCGCCGGTGCGGATTGCTTCGAGACCTTCGCGCACGGCGACAACGGTACGCGCCAGGATAGCGGCGGGGTAGAGCGCGGCCTCAATACCGATTTCCTTGAGCTGTGCGGCGGTTAGAGCAAACCAGGGTGATCCCGGAACGACGACAGCTATGATAGGCACCGTGACTGAGTCGCGCAGCCGCCGATACGCATCCAGGTCGGCGAGGCCCGTGACAAGCACGGCATCCACGCCGAGTGACTGAAATTCACGGGCGCGCGCAATCGCCTCCTCGGGCTGAACGATGTATGCAGAATCAGTGCGGCCGATGATGAAGAGGCGCTCGTCGGATCGGGCGGCCAGCGCCGCTGCGAGTTTATTGTTGATCTCACCACGTGGAATCACGCCGGGTGGTGCAGAGAGGACCGGCGGGAAGATCAAATCCTCGAAGACGATGCCGGACACGCCCATCCGTTCGAAACTTCGCACCGTACGTGTCACGGCTTTGACATCGCCGAAGCCGTTTTCGCCGTCGATCATCACGGGTAGCTTCGAGGCCTCCATGATGCGGCCAACGGCATCCCGATATTCGCCGAAGCTCTGCAGGCCGATATCGGGCAGCGCGAGCTGAGTTGCGGAGAGCGCCGAACCGCCGACTCCATACGCCTTGAACCCGGCCGCCTCGATCATGCGGGCGCTGAGCGCATCGTGCGCCCCCGGCATGATCAGCGGCTGGCCTGCCACGAGCAATGATTTGATGTCGATCATGATCGGCGTTGATTCGCGCTCAGTAACCTATGGTGAAGCGTTCGCGGTGATGTCGGGGATGCAGCGTCTCGTCCACCATCGCGAGCGCATAATCTTCGAGCGAGATTCGGCTGCTCCCCTCGGTGTCGAACAGCACCTCGTCTGTTCCAAAGCGAAATTTGCCGGTGCGCTCGCCCGGACGAAGCATGACCGAAGGTGAGAGAAACACCCAGTCGAGATCCGGCTCCTCTTTGAGTAAATAGTAGAGTGCTCGCGTGGCCATGATCGCCGGCTTATAGGGATCGAAGGCTTTGTCCCAAAGGGTCGATTCAACGTATTCCACGCCTTGCGGAGTTTTCAGGCTCGCCGCACCGCCGACCGCAAGCAGCCGGGGAACGCCGGCCGCCTTCGCCGCGGCAATGATGGCTCGATGTCCGGCGACCGCGCGCTCGTGTACGTCGGGGGAATCACGTTGTGGTTGAAAGGCGTGAATGACGGCTGCGTGACCCTTGAGCGCGGCGCTGAGTGCGTCGAAGTCATACACGTCGCACGAGACCGCCGTCAAACGCGAATGCTGCGGTAGAGCGCTGACATTGCGAACGATGGCGGTGACGTCCAGTACTTCGCGCGAGAGAGCTTCTGCGAGGATGAATGTGCCGACGAATCCCGTGGCACCGATGATGGCGATACGCATGGGGGCCGCCGTGGTCACGACACCTGGCGCATGGGCCCGCTCTCGGCCTTGACCATTTTGTCGACCATGAGGTTGAACATTGTGACCCCCCGATCGGCGCTGATCGGCATGATACGAGGCGCCGCCGTTGCGTCGATGACGCGCTGCTGTGCCTCGATGATGGTGCGGTCTTCGGCGAACGCCATCCCGGCGATGCCCATGAGCGTGTCGCGCAGCGCCGCGTCGCCGTGCTTGCGGTGTGGACCCCAGGAGAAGAAGTAGCGCGAAGTCTTCGCAGTCATCGGGGTCACCGCTTGGCTCGTGAAAGTTCGGCCGGTTAATGCCTCTTCGAGATTCGGCGCGCCATGCTGCAGCGCCTGCGCGGTGCCCGCGGGAAACACACCGCCGGTCATCAGCAGTACTCCCGGCAGCAGAAAATCATAGTACGAATAATTATCGGTGGGTTGATCGATCGCCCGGCCCGGTGTGCCAGATGCGTTCGTCAACCAGCGCTCGACGCGCAGGCCCCGCTCGACGGGCGTGATTTTCGGCCGATCATGCGCCCAATCCTCTTTCGCGCCGAAGCTTTTAGCGTGTACGTAGCTCAAATGGCTAAAATCCAGGAGGTTGTCGTTGATCAGCCGCGCCTCCGCCGCATAGTCCAATTGGCCGTATCCCAGAATATAATCGGGATGGTCGAGACCCACCGCCGGCGGGATGAGCGACTCATCGGCCGCCGCCGCCTCGCCCATCCAGACCCAGACCCAGCTATGGCGCTCGACGACCGGAAAGGCGCGGACCCTCGCGTGATCGGGAATCTTCGGCTGGCCCGGGATCTCGACTACGTTTCCGTGGCGGTTGAACAACAGCCCGTGGTACATGCAGCGCAGTTTGTCGCCCTCGCAACGCCCGAGCGACAGCGGCGCCATTCGATGCACGCAACGGTCCTGCAGCGCCGTCAAAGTCCCCTCGGAGTTTCTCCACAGCACGATCGGCTCATCGAGAATTCGCATGCCGACCGGCAGATTGGGCTTCAAATCATGTGCCCAGGAAGCGACGTACCAGGCGTTGCGAACGTAGTTCATCGGGAGTCCTCCGCGAATCATTTTGCAAGTAATTACTTAATGGCATTAAATTGTCAAGCCGTGGAATTCGCGGCGTGACCAATCCTTGAGTTATGGCAAGAAAGACCACAAAACTCGACCGCCCGAGCATCATCCGCGCCGCATTCGCGGTGCTGGATGAGAAGGGGCTCGACGGTCTGCGCCTGCATTTGGTCGCCGAACACCTGGGGGTTCAGGCGCCGGCCCTCTACTGGCATGTGCGCAACAAGTCGGAGCTGCTCGGACTGATGGCCAAGACCTTTTGGCAGAGCGCCGCGCGCGCGGGACCCGTCGAGCGGGGCTGGCGCCCTTTGCTCGAGCACTACGGACGGGCGCTGCGCAAGGCGATGCTGCGGCGCCGTGACGCGGCGCGGCTCTGCGTCATCGCCCCGCCCATCGAAAGCCCGGATGTGGTCGCGGATCGGCTCGCAGCGCCTCTCATCGCCGCGGGACTCGAGCGGCGAAGCGCCCTCTCCCACCAGGCATCGGTGATTGCTTACACCGTCGGTTGGGTCGCGTACGAGCAGAATCACCGGATGCACGAACACCTTGCCAAGATGATCGATTTCCCTCGCAGCTTCGATGAGGGACTGCAAGCATTGGTCCGCGGCTTTTCCGCCCAATAAATATTGCGGGACTTACCCGCGTACCGCAGCCGGAACATCGCTGTGCGGCCTGCGCATGCCGGCCCTTTCCAGCAGCGGAAGCACTGTTTGCGCAAATTGCCCGAGACCGCGTCGATAGTCGACAAAGGTTAGCAGCATGCCGTCGATACCGCAGTCGGACAGCCACCCTAGCTTGGAAGCAATGTCCTCAGCCCGACCAAAAAGATGCGGTCCCCCGCCGTCGGCACACCCCGCGCGAATGATGCGCTGTCGCTCGGGAGGCAAATCGCGATGATTTGGAAACATATAATCCATGAACAATGTAATCGCTGCTTCGTCGCCCATCGTATTCGCGTATAAGTCGAGCGCCGCCTCCGCCTCGGCAGTGCTGCCGCGCTGGATGACAAGCCCGTAGCTCCATACTTGGATGTCGCGGCCGAAGCTGTTCTTGGCAAGGCGTTTGTAGGATGCGACTTGCTCGGAAATTATCGATGCGTCCTCACTCGTGACGATTATGAAAGCGATGTCCGCATGACGCGCGGCAAAGTTTTGTCCCGGCGGCGAGCTACCGGCATTCATGATGGGCGCGTGCGGCTTTTGAATCGGTTTCGGTGTCGAGCTTGCGTCGAGGACGCGAAGATGCTTGCCCTGAAAATCGAAACTATCAGTCTCGGTCCAAAGCCGCTTAAGAATCGTCACCCATTCTTCGGCGTGCTCGTAGCGGATATCGTGATCGGCGGGCTCGATGCCGAACATGCGCATTTCCGGCGTAAACCAGCCGCAAACGATGTTCAGAGCAAAGCGTCCAGATGAAATCGCATCGATCGTCGCCCCCTGCTTCGCCGCGATCAGCGGGTGGATCATCGGCACGTGGATCGTGGAGAAGATGCTGCTGTAGCGAGTGGCCGCGGCAATGCCGGCTCCCCAGGCAAATGTGTCGAGAACATTCGCGCTCAAGTGGGTTGGGCTGCCAAACGGCTTCCAGCGCGAATAGGGCACGATAGCTTCCAAGCCGGCGGCATCAGCGATTCGAGCCACCTCGAGCGTATTGGCCCAGCTTGGGACAAATCGATCCGGATGATTCGTCATGACGGTGCCTGGCCCGTTGATGCCGAAGACCCCGAGTTTTAGCCGGTTGGCGTTGAAGACCGGATTGCTGACTTGGCTCATGACCGGCACCGTTAACCCTTGTACCGGGTTTCTGGTAGGCCGCGAGCGCCAAGCCCGTCGACCACGAAAAGCGCTCCACCGAGCTCATCGGCTGTGCCGCCGGTTTCAAAAGGCAACGAGGCAATATCAATGGAGGTGACAAAAAGCCGGTCAAGATTGGCGCCTCCGAACATCACGCTCGATACAAATTTGGTCGGCATCTCAACCTTTCGCAACAACACGCCGCTTGGCGCAAAACACGCGATGACGCCGCCGCCGCAAATGGCACTCCACACGCGTCCCTCGGTATCGACTGTCGCGCCGTCGGGAATGCCGTTTAGGGCCTCTGTATTGGCAAAGAGGCGCCGGTTTGCGACTGTACCCGTCGCCATGTCGTAGTCGTACGCATAAATGTTCTTCGGTACGCTGTCTGCCCAATAAAAGGTAGCGCCATCCGGGCTCCAGCATGGGCCGTTAGTGATCGAAAAGCCGTCGTCGAGCCGGCGCACCGCGCCGTTCTCAACCGAATACAGGCCGCAACAGGCGCTCCTTTGATCCGTCGATACCGTACCCGCAACGAAACGGCCGGCCGCATCAGTCTTGCCGTCATTCCATTGGGTGATCGGGCGGCTGGCCTCCGGATCTTCCAGGAAGCTGACCGCAGCGGTATCAAAGTCGAGAAAATGGAATCCGGTTCGCAGCGTGATGATCGCGCCGCCCTGCTCGCGAAGGGCGATTGACGTGACCAGGTCCGGCAACGGCCAGGAGTTCATTTCGTGAGCGCTCTCCTCGTAACGCCAGATGCGCTGGTCGATCACGTCGACGAGATAGAGCGCTTGCTCCCTGACATCCCACAGCGGGCCCTCGCCGAGCTTGCAACGGATGTCCGAAATTCTCGTTACGCTCGGATTACTCATACCCGGCATTGAATCGTTTATTTTCTA
>CAVWLU010000013.1:0-929509 GCA_963755965.1 uncultured Gammaproteobacteria bacterium | reverse complement strand
CATTGCGCACCAGGGCCAGTTTCCCGTGGTAACCGTATCCTTCAATGTTGCAGAAGGCTCCTCGCTGGGCCAGGCGGTCGACGCGGTCAACCGCGCCCAGGCGCGCCTGCATATGCCGGCCAGCGTGATCGTCGGCTTTCAGGGAACCGCCGCCGCCTACACCGCCATCGGCGGCAACGAAGCGCTGCTCATTCATGCCGCGCTGCTCGCGGTGTATATCGTGCTGGGCGTGCTTTACGAGAGCTTCATCCACCCTCTCACCATCCTCTCCACGCTGCCTTCCGCCGGAGTGGGCGCACTGCTCGCCCTGCGTCTCTTCGGCCAGTCGCTCGACATCATCGCGGTCATTGGCATCATCCTGCTGATCGGGATCGTGAAGAAAAACGGCATCATGATTGTCGACTTCGCCCTCGAAGCCGAGCGGGTGCACGGCAAAAACTCCGGTCGAAGCGATCTATGAAGCCTCGCTGCTTCGTTTCCGCCCCATCCTCATGACCACCCTGGCCGCGCTGTTCGCCGGCATCCCGCTGGCCTTCGGCACCGGCATCGGCTCTGAACTGCGCCGCCCACTGGGCATCGCGATGGTCGGCGGCCTGCTCGTCAGCCAGGTTCTCACCCTCTACACCACGCCCATCATCTATATCTTCTTTGACCGTATCGCGACCCGCTTCTCACGCCGGCAGCACACCACCGGCCTGAATCCGGATTCCGGTTCCGGAGCTGCGGGCGCATGAACATCTCCGCTCCCTTCATCCGGCGGCCGGTGGCCACCACGCTGCTCACCATCGCCATCACGCTCGCAGGCCTGCTCGCTTTTTTCAACCTGCCCGTGTCTTCGCTTCCCCAGATCGATTTCGCTACCATCACGGTGGCCACCGCACTCCCCGGCGCCAGCCCTGAGGTCATGGCCTCTTCCGTAGCCACTCCGCTGGAGCGCCAATTCGGCCACATCGCCGGGGTCAGCCAGATGACCTCTTCCAGCACCCTCGGCATCTGCTCGGTCACTCTGCAATTCGACCTCAGCTCGCGATGTCGACGGCGCCGCGCGCGATGTCGAAGCCGCCATCAACGCCGCACGCACTTACCTGCCCGCAAACCTGCCCGCCAACCCGGTCTATAGAAAAATCAACTCCGCCCTCGCCCCCGTCATGGTGCTCGACCTCACCTCGCCCATCCATGGCAAGGGCGATCTTTACGACACCGCCTCCTCCGTCATTCCGCAGAAGCTGTCGCAGGTCGAAGGCGTAGGCCAGGTGCAGGTGGTCGGCAGTTCCCTGCCCGCGGTGCGGATCGATGCCAATCCGCAGCAGCTCAACAGCTATGGCCTGGGCCTGCAGGACGTAGCCCGCGTGATCAGCGAGCAGAACTCCAATCGTCCCAAAGGCCAGATCTCCGACGACTCCAACACCGCCGACATCAGCGCCAACGACCAGATCTCGAAGGCTGCGGACTACGCCCCGCTCATCATCGGCTCCAACGGCAAAGGGGGCGTCGTCCGTCTGCGCGATGTCGCCAACGTCTACGACTCCGTCCAGACTCTTCGCTCCGCAGGTTTCGTCAACCAACAGCCCGCCATCATTCTGCTCGTCTTCCGCCTCCCCAACGCCAACGTAATCGCCACCGTCGATCGCATCAAGGCCGCTCTGCCTTCGGTGCGCGCCTCCATTCCTGCCGGCGACAACCTTGACGTTCTGGTTGACCTCACTACCACCATTCGTGCCTCGGTCAACGACGTCGAGCGGACCCTGGTCATCTCCATCATCCTGGTCATCGCGGTCGTCTTCGCCTTCCTGCGCAGCCCGCGCGGGACCTTGATTCCCGGCGTGGCCGTCGCTGTCTCGCTCATCGGCACCTTCGGCGTCATGTACCTGGTGGGCTACAGCCTCGACAACCTGTCGCTGATGGCGCTCACCATCTCCACCGGCTTCGTGGTCGACGACGCCATTGTGGTGATGGAAAACATCACCCGCCTGATTGAACTAGGCGTGCCCCCCATGGAAGCCTCCCTGCAGGGCGCGCAGGAGGTCGGCTTTACCGTCCTCTCCATGAGCCTTTCGCTCATCGCCGTTTTTGTCCCCATCCTCTTCATGGGGGGCATCGTCGGCCGCATCTTCCATGAGTTTGCCTTTGTTCTGACCACCTCGATCGCTGTCTCCATGCTGGTCTCGCTCACCGTGACCCCGATGATGTGCTCCCGGCTGCTCAAGCCGCAGGCGGCAGAAAAGCACAACCGCATCTACCGTGCCTTTGAACACGGCTTTGACCTGCTGCTCGCCGGCTATCGCCGTACCCTGACCTTGTCGCTCGACCATCCGGTGCTGGTAATCGCAACCTTGTTTGCGACATTAGCCCTGAACGTCGTCCTGATTGGCCGCGTGCCCAAGGGCTTTTTCCCCTTGCAGGACACGGGCGGCCTCCAGGGCGGGCTGCAGGGTGCGCAGGACGCATCTTTTCAGTCCATGCGCGACTCCGTTCTGGATGTGGAAAAGGTGATCCAGGCCGATCCAGCCGTGGACAACGTCATCGGTTTCACCGGAGGCCAGGGCGGCCCGGGCGGGGGCGCCAGCAACACCGGCTTCACCTTTATCCACCTCAAGCCGCTTCAGGACCGCGGCATCAGTGCCGGCGCCGTGGTCGATCGCCTGCGGCCTAAACTGGAAAAACTCACCGGCGCTTCGACCTTCCTGCAGGCGTCGCAAGATCTTGGCGTGGGCGGCCGCCAGAGCAACGCCGCGTACCAGTACCAGCTCTCCGCCGACACCGTGGAAGACCTCAGCATCTGGGGTCCGCGCCTCTACAACGAAATGCTCAAGATACCGCAGCTCAAGGACGTGACCACCGACCAGCAGAACCGCGGCTTGCAGATGCTGCTCTGCCTACGATCGGCAATCCGCCGCGCGTTACGGCATCACTCCCCAGCTCATTGATAATTCGCTGTACTTCGGTTTTGGTGAGTCGCAGGTCTCTACCATTTACACCTCGCTCAACCAGTACTACGTGGTGCTGCAGGCCGCCCCGCAATTTCTAGCTCAATCCGCAGACTCTCAAGTCCACCTACGTGCACTCCAATACGGGCGGCGTGGTTCCGCTCAACGCTTTCACCCACTCCACTGCGTCCACTTCACCCCTCGGCATCAATCACTCTTCGTTCTTTCCCTCGGTGACCGTTTCCTTCAATCTCGCGCCCGGAGTTTCGCTGGGCCAGGCGACCTTATTGATCGACCAAATGCAACGGCGCATCGGTGTTCCTGCCTCGGTGCGCGGTACCTTCGCCGGCACCGCTGAGGCCTTTCAGAAGTCTCTCTCCACCGAGCCGGTGCTCATCCTCACTGCGCTGCTCGCCATCTATATCGTGCTCGGCATGCTCTACGAGAGCCTGGTGCACCCCATCACCATTCTCACTACGTTGCCATCGGCCAGCGTGGGCGCCATCATCGCCCTCATCGTGTTCCATAGCGAACTCGATGTGATCTCGATCATCGGTATTTTTCTGCTCATCGGCATCGTGAAAAAGAACGCCATCATGATGATCGATTTCGCTCTGATCGCCGAGCGGGAACACGGTAAGGACACCCGCGACGCCATCTTCGAGGCCTGCATGCTGCGCTTCCGTCCCATCCTCATGACCACCATGGCGGCCCTGTTTGGCGCACTGCCCTTGGCCTTCGGCACGGGCATGGGTTCCGAGCTGCGCAGGCCGCTCGGCGTCGCCATTGCCGGCGGCCTGCTCTTCAGCCAGGTGCTTACGCTCTACACCACGCCTATCATCTATCTCTACTTCGATCGCCTCAGCAATCGTTTCAAACGCCGTCCCTCCGACGCACCCCTCGTCTCCTCTGCTGCCGGAGACTGAGTTCGAATGCTAAGCTACAGGCACAATGGGCGAGACTTTCCAGGAGCTATTTGCGCGCGGCTACCAGGCGCGGCGAGAAAACCGCATCGCGGATTCGCGAGCGGTTTTCATTCAGGGAGTACGCAGCGCAGCAGAAGAGGGAGACCGGCCGTCCCTGGCCGAGGCGCTTTCCGGTCTGGCGCAGGCTGAGCGTGATATCGGAAACCTTGAGGCCGCGCAGCTCCACTACGCAGGCGCAGCGACGCTGTATAGAGAGATCGGGCCGCCGGAGAGACTGGCATACGCCCTCCGGCATGAGGCTGACCTGCTACGGGAAGAAGTCCCGGCCCGCGGAAGCCGAACCACTTTACCTGGAAGCTGCGAGTATTTACCGGCAGCAAGGCGACGAGGCCGCGCTAGACCTGGCAAATACTTTGCGAGGACTAGCCCTGCTGGCCGAGTCATCAGGCAAACCGGATGCCTCTAAATCGCTCTGGCAGGAGGCGCGGCAATTGTATGCCAAGTGCAACGTGCAGGCAGGCGTTGCGGAGTGTGACGAAAAACTCTCCTAGAGCCAACCCTTCTTCTGGAAAAGATAAAGAAAAACGAACGGAAGACAGATCATGAGCAGCATTGCGGCGGCGAACGTGAGCGGCTTGGTGAATCCGGGAATCGTGTCCGCGAAATTCATTCCGAAGAAGCTTGTAATCACCGTCAGCGGCAAGGTCACGATGCTGATGATTGCCAGTGTCTTCATGATCCGGTTCAGTCGATTGTTGATACTCGACATATAAATATCGCGGCAGCCCATCAATAAATCCCGATAAATATCGATGGTTTCCACCTCGCGATTCAGATGATCGAGAACGTCCCGGAAATAAATACGCGACAACTGGCCCATGAAAGGCACTTCGCCCCGTGTCAGTTGGCCTAAGATATCCCGTTGTTGCGTCATAATACGGCGCAGGTTGAGCAATTCCGTCTTGCGGTCGGAAACCGTCACCAGGAATTCCTCCGGTGGATCCTCAATTGCTTGCTCCTCAAGCTTGTCCAGCAATTCCTGGAAATCATCCAGGATAGGGACATACTTATCCACCAGGCGGTCGAGCAATTCATAGAGCACTATATCCACTTCCAAGGGCTCTTGCCTTCACAATACGTTTGCACACGGGCAAACATCTCGCTGACCGCCGCCATCGGGTCGTCGTGGACAGTGACTAGATATCTCTGCGAAAAGAAGATGTCTAGTTCCGTGGTTTGGAACAAGTGCTCGGAATCCGGAGCAAGGTCCGGACCGTGAATGACCAGGAAAAAGTAGTCAGTCTTGAGCTTGTCCCCCACCATCGCATAGCTTTCAAGCTTCGGCCTTTGCACCTCCTGGATGGCATCCTCCACGGCGAGTGGATGGAAGCCGAAGAGGTCTTTGAGGAGCGCGTACTCGGCTTCCGTCGGCCCGGATAAGTCCGCCCAGAATTGAGCCGACGGGTCGTAAAACGCGCTTGAGAGATCGGCCGGATCGGTGGCGCGCATCGTGTGCCCATCGCCAAATTTAACCAAGACGGTCAGCATTCAAATCCTTTGCTCACAAGGATGGTCCATCCGTGAGAACCGGGAGAGCGACCTGCGGTTTCTCTCCCGCTTTCCCGCAAACGTTCCTTGCCCCACGGCTCTTCAACCCGGAGAGCGCCAGTTGCTCCAAACCCTCACGGAATTCTCAGCACATTTCCCTCTTTAACGGTGGAGGTTCGCTCCCGTCCCTGGAAGCGATAGATGACGGTGAGCACTTTGTCAGCGCCCTTGGCGGGATCACCGCCCATGGTGTTGTTGTTCACCTGCACTACGACCGTTCCGTTCCGCGCCATGCTACGAAGCATTTGGGTTACGTCCATGGTCCGGTTGTTTAAGCCATAGTACGCGCGCGTGATTTGCAGAGAGCCGTTATCGCCATAACCGGGACCACCGGGACCCGGTGGTGGGATACCCTGGATTCCCTGGGTATCCAGGACCCCCTGGCCGGCCATTGTTGTTGAACTGGCCGGCATCAATCGTGGAATTCTCCTTGTAGGTGAATTGCTGTGATTGGCCGCGAGAATTCGTGGCCTGAATGCGCAGAATTTTGTATTGGCCATAAGCCGGATCGCCGCCCATGGTGTCGTTGTTCACCAAGACTCGACCGTTGCCGTTCAGCAGCCTGCGGACCTGGTTCGTGACGTCCATCCATCGGTTGCCCGCGCCCCACTCCGCCTTCTGCACCTGCCAACCGCCCCCGTTCTGCGCCCGGGCGGGTGTTGAGAACAAACAGGAGGCTGCAAGCAGGCAAAACAAAGGAAGGTACATCATGCGATTCTTCATCGGATCTCCTTATCCTATATATCGAGAGGTTGAACAACCCGAGGAAAGGCCTGATACAGCGACAAGGATACCTATCCCTGTGAGATTTGAAACAATCCAGTTCTAGAGCTCACTCAGGCGGCCCTGGGGCTTCGCCCCTTACAATCTGCTCAGAGGGCAAAGGAGGGCATCGTCTGAAGCAAGTCCAGGTTATCGATTCACACACCGGGGGTGAGCCAACCCGGACCGTCATCGGGGGAGGCCCCGATCTAGGAGATGGCGGCCTGCAAGCCAGGCGGCATCTCTTTCAGCGGGACCACGAAGCATTCCGCCGCGCGCTGGTCACCGAGCCGCGCAGCTCAGACGCGATGGTGGGCGCATTGCTCTGTGAGCCCAGCGAAGCCGACTGCATCACGGGCGTCATTTTCTTCAACAACAGCGGATGCCTGGGCATGTGCGGGCACGGCACCATCGGCGTGGTGGCGACGCTCGCTTACCTGGGCAGGATCAAGCCCGGACACTATCGCATTGAGACCCCGGTGGGCATCGTGGGAGCCACGCTGAACGAAGACGGTACGGTGACCATCGAGAACGTACCCAGCTACCGATGGGCCGCCGCGGTCGATGTGGAAGTACCCGGATACGGCAAAGTGACGGGAGACGTCGCCTATGGCGGCAACTGGTTTTTTCTGGTCAAGCATCATCCCTACACCATCGAGCGGAAAAATCTGGAACAACTCATCGGCTTCACCTGGGCCATCCGCCAGGCGCTCACCGCCAACAAGATTCAAGGCGCGGAGGGCGCGGAAATCGATCACATCGAGCTCCATAGCCCCTCGCTCACTCCGGGCGTAGACAGCCGGAATTTTGTGCTCTGCCCGGGCAGGGAGTACGACCGCTCGCCCTGCGGCACCGGCACCAGCGCCAAGCTGGCCTGCCTGTATGCCGAAGGCCTTCTCGCTCCCGGCCAGGTCTGGCGCCAGGAAAGCGTGATCGGTAGCGTCTTCGAAGGCCGCTTCGTGTTGCGTGATGGAAAGCTGCTGCCCAGCATTACCGGTTCGGCCTTCATCACCGCGGAGTCGACCCTCGTCCTTGATCCTCGCGACGCCTTTTGTTGGGGCATCAACCCTCTATGACATTCGACGCAGTCATTGTTGGTGGCGGCATTGTCGGCACTGCCTGCGCCCTGGCTTTTTCTCGAGCTGGCATGCGCGTCGCCCTGGTGGAGCGAGCGGAGATCGGGGCCGGCGCCACCGCCGCGGCGATGGGCCACATCGTCGTCCTCGACGACTCGCCGGCCCAGTTGGCCTTGACCCGCTACTCGCAAATACTGTGGCGTCAGTTGGCGGGCGAGCTGCCCACCGATGTGGAATACACCCAGCGCGGCACCCTCTGGGTGGCCGCGGACGATGAGGAGATGCAGGAGATCTGTCGCAAACACAGTGTCTATAAAGAACATGGCATCCCCTCCGAGCTGCTCGATGCGCAGACGCTGGCGCACGCCGAGCCTGCCCTGCGCCCCGGGCTCGCCGGAGGACTGCTGATGCACGAGGACGCGGTCGTTTCTCCCCAGCTAGCCGCTCACTTCCTGCTCGAGCAGGCGCTTGCCGCCGGGGTCACCCTGGTTCGAGAGCAGGTTGTCGCCATGGGCTCGGGCAGAGTCATTACTCACGCAACGGAGACGAACTGCACGCGCCGATCCTCGTCAATGCGGCCGGGGAGTGGGCCTCGGCGTTGACGCCAGGACTTCCCGTGGCCAAGCGAAAAGGCCATCTGGCGATCACTGATCCGTATCCGGGCTTTTTGCGTTACCAGGTGGTCGAACTCGGATATCTGAAGAGCGCTCATGTCACAACCACTGATTCCGTAGCCTGCAACGTGCAGCCAGACGCAACGGCCAGCTTCTTATCGGTTCTTCGCGCCAGTATGGTGTCGAGGGCAGGGAAGTGGAGGACAAGATACTAGCCCGCATCTTCGCGCGCGCCGCGGAATATCTGCCCGCGTTGCCGTCACTCACCATCGAGCGCACCTGGACCGGCTTTCGCTCCGCCACCCCCGACAAGCTGCCCTTGATCGGCCCCGTCAGCAGAAGACAAGACGCGTCTTTCTAGCCACCGGACACGAGGGCCTTGGCATCACCACCTCGCTCGCAACCGCGCAGCTGCTGGCTGACCTGATCGCGCGGCAGAACCCCGGCCATCCCGATCGAGCCCTACTTGCCCTCCCGCAGCCATCGGCTTAGACTGGTACTGACAGGAGCAAAAATGGAGCTTGCATTGGAACTGAAACCGGTATCCCTGATCGGCTTTGGGGATGGCGCGGAAGCAGCCGCATTTACCGCGATGAACCCGGCGACTGGCTCACCGCTGGAGCCAAAATTTTTTGCCGCCAGCGCAGAAGATCTGGAGCGGGCGGCAGCGCTGGCGCAAAGCGCATTTCCTATTTACAGCAAGCTTTCGGGCAAGGAAAAGGGCGCCTTTCTGCGCCAGATCGCCGCAGCCATCGAGGCCGCAGCGCCGGCCATCGTCAAGCGGGCCAACCTGGAAACAGCGTTACCCGAGGCACGCCTGACCGGCGAGGTGGGGCGCACCTGCGGCCAACTGCGGCTCTTCGCCGAAGTGGTGGAAGAAGGTTCCTGGGTAGACGCGCGCATCGACAATGCCGACCCCGACCGAAAGCCGCTGCCCAAGCCCTCCATCCGCTCCATGCATAAGCCTCTGGGCCCGGTCGCGGTCTTCGGCGCCAGCAATTTCCCTCTGGCTTTTTCCGTCGCCGGGGGAGACACCGCTTCGGCGCTCGCCGCAGGCAATCCTGTCATCGTCAAGGCTCACCCGGCGCATCCCGGAACCAGCGCGCTGGTCGGCCAGGCCATTCGCGAGAGCGTCAAGGCGTGCGGCCTTCCGGAAGGCGTATTTTCCATGCTCTTCGATGCCGGTGTCGATGTGGGCGTTCAGCTGGTGAAACATCCGGCGATCAAAGCAGTAGCCTTTACCGGGTCCTTTGCCGGCGGCACCGCCCTGATGAAGCTGGCTGCCGCACGCCCGGAGCCGATCCCTTGCTACTCCGAGATGGGAAGCGTAAATCCCGGTATTCGTTCTGCCCGGGGCCTTGAAGCAACGGGGAAGCGCCGTCGCCACTGAGCTGCAGGCCTCCTTTACCCTGGGCGCCGGCCAATTCTGCACCAAGCCAGGCCTGGTGCTGGTTCCGCAGCAAGACGGTACGCCTGCTTTCATGAAGGAACTGGGCGACAAGGTCAGCAGTACCCCGACGCAAACTCTCCTCACCAAAGCCATCGCTGATCGTTACACCTCGGCGGTTAAGGGCCGCATGTCCGATGCCGGCCGTTCTTGCCGAAGGGGCAAAAGCGGACGGCAGCACCACCGCGGCGACCGTGCAGGCCTCGCTCTTTGTCGCGGATTACAAAGACCTGATGGAACACGAGGAGTTGGCGCAGGAGATCTTCGGCCCCACGACCGTCGTCGTCGGTTACCAGGATCGAAAGCAGTTGTTGGCCGTTGCCGAGCAACTGGAAGGCCACCTCACCGCGACCCTGCAGGGGGAAGAGAGTGAACTGGCCGACTATGCCGACCTGATCGAGATTCTCACCCGCAAGGTGGGCCGCCTGATCCTGAACGCCTATCCAACCGGGGTAGAGGTCTGCCACGCCATGGTGCATGGAGGTCCCTTTCCGGCCACCAGCGATGGCCGCTCCACCTCCGTGGGCACGCAGGCCATCTTCCGCTTCACCCGGCTGGTCTGCTACCAATCCTTTCCCGACGCCGCGCTGCCCGATGAGCTGAAGAGCACTAACCCGCTGGGAATCATGCGCTTGGTCGACGGAGAGAGGACCCGCAAGCCCTCCGCCTAGAGGAGTCAGAGGACCAACCTAGTTCTCGCAAGAAGTCTGTGTCACAGCTCAAGGTTGGAAGGATAGGACGGGTGCCCCAGGTTCGCCCCAGCGTACCTGGGCCGAAAATGACGGGCGAAGCCCGACGATCGCTTTTACTGAATCCGGCAACAGGTCTGCCTCTGGATTCCCTCGACAAGAGCCCGACCCTACCCAACTGTAGAAAGCCCCGCGTCCCGCTATGCGGTCCGTCCGGATGACGACCGTTAGGCCGTCCCTGTAAACTCTCTGCGACAGTCAGAGAGGGGATTGGCCATGATTATCGAGGACAAGAACCGCAGGGACTTTCCTAAAGATAGGTGGCGCGGCGCTCGCCGGCACGGTCGTTCCCTGGACGGCGAACAGCTACGCCGCCATCGTGGGCGCCAACGATCGCGTCCGGGTAGCCTTGATCGGCGCCGGTGATCGGGCCAAGAGTGCCCTGGTGCCCGCCTTCCAGGATCACGCCAAGGAGCTCAACTTCGAGTTTGTCGCCGTCTCCGACATCTGGAACCGTCGCCGCGACGAAGGCGCGGCCTTCATCCAGAAGAAGTGCGGCAGTCCCATCGCCAGCGTACGTAACAACGACGAGCTCTACGCCCGCAAAGACGTCGATGCGGTCATCGTCGCCACGGCCGATTTTCAACACGCATTGCACGGAGTCGAGGCCGTGCAGGCGGGACGCGATGCTTATGTGGAGAAGCCAACCGCCCACACCATGGAGGACGCCCGGGCCTTCCGGGCCGCGGTGAAGCAAACCGGGAAAGATCGTCCAGGTCGGTACCCAGCGCCGCAGCACGCCCAGCTATCAGAAGGCCTACGAGTACATTCAGTCGGGCAAGTTTGGCGACATCGTAGCCGTAGAGATGACCTGGAATGTGAACCAGCCAGGCCGTTGGCGCCGTCCCGACGTTGTCCCTCTATTGAAGGAGCAGGATACGGATTGGAAGCGCTACCTGCTCAACCGGCCCTATGAAGCCTTCGACGCTCGCAAGTATCTGGAGTTCCGTCTCTTCTGGCCGTATTCCTCCGGAATCCCCGATCAATGGCTGGTCCACCAGATCGACACTGTGCATTGGTTCACCGGCTATCCTCATCCGCGCAGCGTGGTGGCCAATGGCGGTGTCTATCTATGGAAGGACGGCCGCAAGAACTGGGACACCATGACCGCGGTCTTCGATTACGGTCCGCTCGATGATCCCAGCAAGGGCTTCCAGGTCATCTATTCGTCGCGCATGACCAACTCCGCCGGAGGAGTGAAAGAGATCTACTACTCCAACGGTGGAATGCTCGATATGGATAAGCAGTGCGTCACCTCCGAAGGAGGCATGGACGCGAAAGCAGCTGCGGAGATGGGCATGAAGCCGAACCTGCTGGGCGACTATTCTCTCACCGATACGGTGATGAAGGCGGAGACCTCGGCCAACACCGGCAATGACCCCATGACTTCCGCCAATATGCGCAACTGGATGGAGTGTGTCCGCTCCCGCAAGCAGCCCAACGCCAGCATTGAGGCCGGGTACAGCCATTCGATCGCATTGTGCATGAACATTGCCGCCATTCAGACCGGCCAGCGCGTCACCTTTGATGACAAGTCACAGCGGGTGATGGCCGGAGACAAGGTCTATGAGTAGGTGGTTCTTCGGCTGCCTGCTGGCAGTCTGTACTCTGCAAGGGTTGGCTGAGAAGGGCGTGCAGGTAGTTCCGGACGAGGCCCATCAGCGGGTCGATATCACTATCGACGGCAAGCCCTTCACCTCGTACGTCTGGCCGAGTTCGTTGAAGAAGCCGGTGCTGTATCCCCTGATCACCGCCGATGGCATCGACGTGGTCCGTGGTTTTCCTCTCGCGCCTCGCCCGGGTGAGCGGGTCGATCATCCTCATCATGCGGGAATTTGGTTCAATTACGGTAACGTAAACGGATTCGACTTCTGGAATAACTCCGACGCCATCAAGCCTGAAGACCGGGCCAAGATGGGTACCATTCACCAGCAAAAGATCGTCTCCACCAAAAGCGGGCATGACAGCGGGGAACTGGTTGTCGACTCGGTATGGACCACAGGCGCCGGCCAGAACATCCTGCAGCAGACGACACGCTACGTGTTTTCGCAAAAAGATAATCAGCGGATGATCGACGCGGTCACTACGCTGCACGCGCTCGATCGTGTCGTCTTTCATGATGACAAGGAGGGCCTGCTGGGCATCCGTGTGGCCCGCTGGTTGGAGTCAGCCGATGAGAAAGGTGGTACCTTCACCGACGCGAATGGCCGGCCCACGGAAGTGCCGGCCTCCAATACACCTGGCGCCACCGGTGTGTATCTGACCAGTGAGGGCAAGCAAGGAGACCAGGCCTGGGGAACCCGTGGCCGCTGGTGCGCCTTAACCGGGCATACTGACGGGCACGAGGTCACCATAGCAATCCTCGACCATCCGGGGAATCCCAATTACCCGACCTATTGGCATGCGCGCGGCTACGGGTTATTTGCGGCGAATCCACTGGGCCAGCACATCTTTGACCCCAAGGCGCCAGAGTTGGATTACACGGTAGAGAAGAACCAAAACGTAACCTTCACCTACCGGATTCTCATCCTCCCACGCGCTCCTTTGCCGGGAGAGATGAACCGGGACGCAGACGCATTCGCCGCGGAGTACCGCTAGCAGAACGCCTCATCCGAAAACAGCAGTCAATGAAATGTACGGGTGCCCCAGGTTCGCACCAGCGTACCTGGGCCGAAAAAGACGGGGCGACCCGGATTTCCTGTACGCGGCGCCAAACAGGTCCGAGTGTGCGGCTTTCAGTAAGGAAAGCCGCATGAAGTTCGCCAACGCCAACAAGCTCGACAGGAAATCCGGGGGAAGCCCCTCAACCGCTCTTGCTCCCATGCCCCACCGTCTCTAGAGACGCGTATTCCGGCGGATCAACCAATACACCGGCAGCCCGGAGATGACCAGCGCCAAGCCAGGCCAGGTGGTTGCAGGCCGCGCAATGAACAAGCAGAGTACGACCGCGCTGGCGCCGAGCACATAAATCGCCGGAACCACGGGATATCCGGGAGTACGGTACAACCGTTCCGCATCTGGCCGCTTGTAACGCAGAACCACCACCGCGGCAATGGTAAGAATATAAAAAATCAGCGCCGCGGAGATGATGTAGTCGAGCAGATCGCTATAAAGATTGCCATAGCCCGTACCCGGGGAATACGTGGTCAGCAGCACCAGCAGCCCGGCCCAGACGCCCTGCATAAGCAGAGACCAGCCAGGCACTCTTGCCGCATTCAAGCGCCCGGCTGCGGGAACGAATAGCCTATCCCGCGCCATGGCATAGTAGGCGCGCGGCCCTGACAGCACCAGGCTGTTGATGCAGCCAAAGGTCGAGACCATGATCAGCACCGCCAATCCCTTGCCTCCCCACGCGGGAAAAATCTGCTGCAGCATCGCAGTGGCGACGCGGTCATGGTCAGCATGTTGGATGGCGGAGAAGTTCAGCACGGCCAGGTAGGCGATGTTCGCAGCCAGGTAGATCAGCATGACGATCACCACGCCGATGGCCAGCGCCCGGGGCAGAGTAGTCCTCGGCTCTTTTACTTCTTCCGACGCAAACGTGATGTCGTGCCACGCATCGGCGGCGAAGAGCGACCCCGATTGGGAAACGCAAAAGACCATCAGCAGGCTCACGAGGCCTCCCAAGGACGACATTGGGTGAGCGCGCCACCGGCCGCTGCCAAAAGACAGCCAGGTTGGCATGTACCGCTGAGGCATTCCAACCCACCGTCAGACCCAGGAGAATCAACGCCCCGAGAGCGCCCAGCTTAGCCACCGTAAAGGAGTTCTGAATGATCTTGCCGTACTCGATACCGAGTGTATTGGTCGCGGTCAAAAGGGCAATCACCAGCAAGGCGACCAGTTGAGCGGTGGACAACGTGATCGCGTAGTGAGCGGACAGAAATATCGGAGAGATCAGGTAATGTGATTCGGAAATCGAGGGCGCCAGCACTCCAAGAAATCGGGCAAACGCAACCGCGACTGCGGCAATTGTCCCGGTCTGGATCACGGTAAAAAGCGTCCATCCATACAGGAAGCCCCACAGCGGTGAGTAGGCTTCGCGCAGGTAGAGGTACATTCCGCCCCCGCCCGGCATCATCGATGCCAGCTCCCCAAAGGAGAACGCGGCCGCAATGGTCAGTACGGCGGCGAAGACCCAGGCTGCCAGAAACCATCCCGGGCCGCCCAGGATACGCGCCATATTGGCGGGAACGATGAAAATTCCGGACCCGATCATGACCCCAATCACGACCATGGTGGAGTCGAAGAGACCCAGAGCCCTTTTTGGCTGTCGTTGCGCTTGCATCTTTTCCCGCTCTGCGCGAGTGGGTTTTGCAGGAGGGCTCATAGTGTCTCGGGGCTGCCAAGATGCTATCACCGTGGCAAAGGGAGTAGCCTAACTAGTGACATGATCAGAACCAAGGCTGAAGGTTTCTGCGATCGCGAACTGGAAGGTGTTTACCGCGCTATTCGGGAGCGGCGCGATGTCCGCTCCGGCTTTCTGCCGGAGCCGTTGGCGGATGATGTGCTGTTGCGCCTGCTGGACGCCGCGCACCATGCGCCTTCCGTCGGCCTTATGCAGCCTTGGCGGTTCATTGTCATTCGCAGCCCAGGCGTACGTGCGGCCGTCCGCGACATCTTTTCCCAGGCGCAGAAACTGGCCGCGGCCTCCTATGAAGGCGAGCGAGCGGACCTTTATCGCGGACTAAAGCTCGAGGGCATTCTGGAGGCGCCGCAGAATCTGTGTATCGCCTGCGACCCGGTCAGTGAACGAGGTCATCGCCTGGGCCGCCAGTCGATGCCTGAAACCGCAATTTACTCCGCCGTTTGCGCGGTGCAAAATCTCTGGCTGGCGGCGCGCGCAGAGGGCATCGGCGTGGGCTGGGTAAGCATTCTGGATCCCGAGGCGTTGAAGACCTTGCTCGGCATTCCCGCCCACATGGTACTGGTAGCGTATCTGTGCCTCGGCTACGTCGATGGCTTCGAAGCCAAGCCGCAACTGGAGCGGCTGGGATGGGAACAGCGCGTTCCCCTGGCAGACGTGATCCGGCTGGAACACTACGAGGGAAGCCGGCTTCTGGCAGAGCAGCCGCGATAGTCGTCCGTGCGAGATTCAATGCCCTAGCAGAACCCGTCCAGTTCCTACGGGTTCTGCTAGGGCGCAGACTGCTGCCAGAATGCGCGTTACTTGCGCGAACGGCGGATTTCTTCCGTGAGAATAATGGCCTCGGCGATCTCGCGGATGGCCTTCCGCTTTTGCCGGCTCTGTTTTTGCAGTGCCAGGTAAGCTCCTTCTTCATCCAGATGCAATTCGCGCTGCAGAATCCCCTTAGCGCGATCCATCAGCTTTCTTACCTCCAGGCGATCGGCGAGCAGCAGGCGCTCGCTTTCCAGCCGCGCCATCTCCAGTTCGGCTCCCACCAGAAAGCCAACCGTCGAGATCAGGCGCACCTGCCGCGGGCTGTGGTGGTGCGGCTTGCGGTGCTGCACATTGATCACCCCCACCAGCTTGCCCCGGCAGAGAATGGGCACGGAAAGAAATGCTTCGAAATGATCTTCAGGCAAATCGTTGAACATCTTAAAGCGGGGATCGCTCCATGCCTGGGAGGCAATCGCCACGGGCTGTTGGTGCATCGCGACCCATCCCGTGATCCCCTGGCCCAGTGGCAGGTCCAGCTCGTCTACCAGGTCGGCGTGCGGATTCTTCGAAGCCCGCAGCACCAGCTTCTCCTGCTCCAGCACATACACAAAACAGGAATCGCACATCACCACCGTGGAGACAAAATCCACTACCCGCTCGAGTACTGCATGAAACGGGTCGGCGGCCGCCATACGGCTGCCGATCTCATGCAGAAACTCGATGTCCAAAATCTCTTCGGCCCTTGAGCCTTCTTCGGTCATTACCCAACACCCTTAAACAACTAAGCCAGAATTTTGCAGTTGCTTTCGTGCGCCGCTACCGTTACCCTGAAATTCGTTTCCGTTCCCGTGCACCATATTGCCGGGTTCGGGTGGTGTACGTTCTCCCCGTCGAAACGTAATCCTTCACCACAGATTTGCCTTCCCGTCGCACTTCTTTGCTGTGACAGCTTCCAAGTTGAAGACTGAGCGTTCAATATTCTCCACTCCGGTTTTTCGGGGAAAGGTGTTTTCCTGTGACGTGCATGGCCATCGCCGGCGCAAAGATATCCGGCGGCGCCGAACCCGGATTTCCTGCCCCGCTGCACTGGACAACGCCACGTGAGCGGCTTTCATTAAGGAAAGCCGCATGGAGTTTACCAACGCCACCACGACCAACAGGAAATCCGGGAGAGCGGTACCGTGGCCAATCGTCCCCGCACTATGTTTGCGGAGCCTATGCTCGCACATCGAACGCAATCCCGAAAGTGTTCATTCTACCATCTCCTCAAACAGCGGCGAACTTAGCGCAACCACGTTGACTTGCCCTAAAGTTGCGGTCGAATATTGGCGAGGTCGAGAGAGGTCTAGACATGGGATTGAGCAGACGTGATTTTCTGATGAGGGTGGGGCAGGCCGGCGGGTATAGCGCCGCCTTCACCATGATGCAGTCCCTGGGCCTGCTGCCCATCACGGCGTCAGCCGCGGCCACCGTCGAGCAGCCCGCGGGCTCCGGCAAAGGGACCAGCGTTGTCATTCTGGGTGGCGGCATTGCCGGGCTCTCCTCCGCATATGAGCTGGGCAAGCTTGGCTATACCTGCACCCTGCTCGAAGCCCGGGAGCGCGTCGGCGGCAGAAACTGGACCGTCCGCAACGGCACCAAGGTCGAATTCACCACCGGCTTTACCCAAAAATGCGCCTTCGGTGAAGGCCTTTACCAGAATGTAGGCCCGGCAAGGTTGCCGTCGATACACAAGACGATGCTCGGCTACTGCCGCGAGTTGGGGGTTCCGTTGGAGGTTGAGGTCAACACCTCGCGCAGCGCCTTCCTGCAGGCAGACCCCCTCCAGGGCGGCAAGACGGTACAAAACCGGCAGGTGGAATACGACACCCGCGGCCACGTCTCCGAGCTGCTGGCCAAGTGCATTAAGTGGGGAGCGCTCGATCAGGAACTGACCGCCGGCGACAAAGAGCAGATGGTCGAGTTTCTGAAGCAATACGGAGCCCTCTCGCCCGACCTCTTCTACAAAGGATCGGCCCGCGCCGGCTACAAAGTAAGCCCCGGAGCCGGCGATACGGTGGGCGTTCCCAACGACCCGCTGGATATGCGCGCCCTGCTATCGGCTCACCTCTGGCGGGAGTTGACGGAAGAGGACGAGATCGACTGGCAGGCGACCATGTTTCAGCCCATCGGCGGCATGGACCAGATTCCCATGGCCTTCAAGAGAAAGCTCGGGAGCGTAATTCGGTCGCGTGCGGAAGTGGTCCAGATTCGCCAAAATGAGTCCGGGGTAAAGGTCGTCTACCGTGACCTGGCATCCGGCAAAAACGAAACCGTAAGCGCCGACTACTGCATCTGCGCCTTGCCGCTCACCATCCTCAAGACCATGGACACTGATTTCTCTCCCCAGCTGAAAGCAGCCATCGATGGGTGCACTTATGACTCCGCTTACAAGATTGCCTGGGAGTCACGGCGCTTTTGGGAGCAGGAGGCCAACATCTATGGCGGCATTTCCTTCCTCCGACAGCCTGTGGGCGTAGTCTGGTACCCCAGCGCCGCTCTCTTCTCCGAGACCGGCATCATTCTGGGTGGCTACGGCATTGAGAACGGCTCGGAATTCGGCAACTTACCAGA
Source organism: uncultured Gammaproteobacteria bacterium (assembly GCA_963755965.1). Lineage (GTDB taxonomy): Bacteria > Pseudomonadota > Gammaproteobacteria > Steroidobacterales > Steroidobacteraceae > Bog-1198. Next base: position 911,665 of record CAVWLU010000013.1, on the reverse strand, counting down.
TCCCCAAGCGAAGCTGGCCGCCTCCCGGCATTCGATTGAACTCTTGCATCCCGGCCGTTCGCAGGAGCTGAAGAATCCCATCTACGTCAGCTGGGGACACATCCCGTACAACCTGGGATCCTGGGTGAGCCAGGATTACTCAAAGCCGGACTACAACAACGCCGTCCCGGGCTACGAGGTATGGATCCAGCCGCAAGGCCGCATCTTCATGGCCGGGGATCACACCAGCCATATCGTCGGTTGGCAGGAGGGTGCGGCGCTGTCTGCCCACCGCGCGGTGAACCTGATTGCTGCCCGGGTAGCGAAGTCTTAGTGCGCGGCGGACTTCAGGAAGCTGGTGAGCGCGGCTACCTTGTTATCCGTCACCGGCCCTTCTGCGCGCCATAGGACGTGCCCCGTCTTGTCGGTGAGCAACAGCACCACTTCCTTCTCGGAGGAGACCTGTAAAGATCGCAAAAACTGCCCCTTGTTGACATACAGGGGAACCGTATAGCGCCGGGGCTGGGATGCCGGCAGGCTGCCCCGCAACGAGGCATTGAACCACCAGCGGTATAGGCCGTTTTCCGGCCCGGAAATCGGCAGCAGCCAGGTTTGCACGCCGACGCCGGCCCCGGCAGTAAGCTGCGGCAGCCAGCCGTCCACGACCGATTGCTGGTCCCGCTGAAAGGAAAGAATAAGCAGGTTGAGCGGAGCGGCGAAATCTGCCGGCAGCGTAACCTTCGCCCTGTCCAGAGCATACGCGGTGACCTGCGGAAGAACTGCCGGTGAGGAAACCGGGGAATTTTGCGGGGCCGGCAGCGCGCAGGGAACTGTGAGGAGCAGAAATGCCAGAGTTCGAAGCAGTCGCATTCTATATGGGTGGCCAGCCACCACCGGATCACTATCTACCAGATCTTAACCCAGAGCCTTCCCCCGGAGCCTTCCCTCGACGCGTCCCTGGAATCGCGGCAGTAATCTTTTCATAGAGCGCAACGAAGCAATCGACCTGCTGCTGGGGTCGCGTATCATAACAGGGTGAGCAGCCCCATGTCCTTTACGCCTGCGCGGCACAGCTTTCAAACCGATGACGCCCGCCTGCGGCCGATTGCCGACAAGGTTTTGGCCAACCAGCGTCTTGATTTCAACGATGGAGTTGCGCTCTACCGCTCCGGGGACATTCTAGCCGTAGGCTGGTTAGCCAACCATGTCCGCGAGCGCCTGCACGGCAACATTGCTTACTTCAACGTCAACCGGCACATCAATCCCACCAATGTTTGCGTGGCTGCCTGCCGCCTGTGTGCCTTTGGCCGCAGGAAAGGCAGCGAAGGCTCCTACACCATGGCGCTTGAGGAAGCGTGGCAGGTGGCGGCCTCCGGTTACAGCGAGGCGGTGACGGAGTTTCACATCGTCGGCGGCCTGCATCCCGATCTTCCCTTCGAGTATTTTCTCGATCTGGTCGCGGGCCTGAAGCAGCGCTTTCCCCAGGTGCACATCAAGGCCTTCACCATGGTCGAGGTGGCCTACCTGGCGCGCCGCGCCAAGCTGACGATTGCCGAAACGCTCACCAGGATGAAGGAGTCCGGAGTGGATTCCTTGCCCGGCGGCGGCGCCGAGATTTTCTCCGATCGCGTGCGCCACATTATTTGCGATCACAAGATCGACGGCGACGAATGGCTGGAAACGGCGCGCACGGCGCACAAGCTGGGCCTGCGCTCCAACGCCACCATGCTTTACGGGCACGTTGAGAACGATGAGGACCGGGTCGATCACATGCTCCGCCTGCGCGCTGTGCAGGACGACACCGGAGGTTTCCAAACCTTTATTCCTCTGGCCTTCCATCCCGCCAATACCGCGCTCGACCATCTCCCAACCACCACTGGACTGACCGATATCCGGCAAATCGCAGTGAGCCGTTTGTTGCTGGATAATTTCTCCCATATCAAGGCTTACTGGCAGATGATGACCGCCAAGATCGCGCAAATCTCCTTGCGCTTCGGCGCCGATGATATCGATGGGACGGTGGTGGAAGAAAAGATCTACCACGACGCCGGAGCCACCACGCCGCAAGGGATGCGACGCTCTGACCTGGTGCGGCTGATCCGTGAAGCTGGGCGCGAACCGGTGGAGCGGGACACGCTTTATCGCAACGTCGTCCGCCACGAAGATACCTTCACCGTCGCCGTGTGAACCGGCTACACTTCCGCGCGGCTCTCTGCGGGGGAGGGTTCAAGCCAGAAACGGGAAGGAAGGACTCCGTAGCATCCTGTTTTAAGACCAATTTCGCTCCTGCGGTCGGGGAGGATTGACGCAGCCTTTTCTTGCGCCGAACCTCACGCACAGCCACCAGGATCAGCGCGGTAAAGGTAATCGCCAGCAGGATGATGGCATAGCGGCCATGCAGTTCTGTCACTTCGCCGTAGAGCAGCGCAAGACCCACAAAGACAAAGAAAATATGGGCGCAAAAGACCTCGAGCGAAGCCTTGCCCAGGGTCAAGAGCGGCTCCACCAGCACCAGCCGGGTGAGATATTTCCGCGACCAGTAGACCATGCAGGAAAAGGCGAACAGGTTAATCAGGCGCAAGGGGCCAATCTGCCATTTGTCCAAGGACAGGCCGAGAGCCTCCTGCGTCAGGTGGGGGCCCAGCCAGTCATGGCGCACGCCCAGAAAGAAGAGGCAAACGGCCCCACTCGCGGGGAAGACGTAGCCAGGCAGCTTGCTCAAGGGGTTCTCTCCCTGGGCCGATTTAGCTCCCAGCCACAAAGCCAGAACCCAGATGGCCTGCCAGGCAAAAAGGTTGAATGCTCCTGTTTCCTGCAGTGGTATATGCAGGCCAGTGGCATGCACCACCAGGTTGTGCATCCAGGTGCGCAGGCCAAACTGTGCCAGCAGCCAAACCAGGCCGCTGACGATCAGAATGCGGTTCCAGCCCCGGCGCACGGCAACATTGAGGATGTACGGCGTCAGCAGCAGGAAAGTGACGTACATGGGCAGGATGTCCAGCAGCGGCGGACAGTAGATCAGGAGCAGCGATCCGATGATCGCAGTGAACGGGTGGGCCAGGTAAAAATTGAGCAGGTTGTAGATAGCTGCGCGATGCGTGTGGGCGGCGAACGCTGCCACGATGGTGAACACCATGGCGAGCATGATCAGGTGGTAGCCGTAGATCCGAAGCGCACGCTTCCAGAGTTTGGTGCGTACTCCTTCGCTGTCTTCCGCAGCCTGGTGAATGTAGAGAGTGGCCACCAGCATGGCGGACAGAAACACAAAGCCCTCGGCCGAGGAGACAAATCCAAAGGGCTGATTCACCACTTCGCTGAGACGCGTCGGCAGGTGGGTCAGCGTCATCCAGACCAGGAAAAGTCCGCGCAAAGCGTCCAGCTCGGGACGGCGCTGTATCTTGCCCAGCCGGAGTACTTTTCTTGACGCCGACTTTACATCCATGCACACGCACCCATACCGCTCAAATGATTCGACTACCTATCTCTTAAGAGACGCAATTTGGGGTCAGAGGTTGCGAAATAGCAAGGAAAGAGCTGCAGTTGACTGCAACCCTTCAAATGTGATTCTACCCAACGCCGGCAAGCAGAACCGCTGTTGAAAACCTAATAGGCAGGAATGCCGGTGATGCTTTGTCCGATAATCAGCGCGTGGATGTCGTGGGTGCCTTCATAGGTCTTCACCGATTCCAGATTCATCATGTGCCGCATGACCGGATAATCGTCCGTAATGCCGTTGCCGCCGAGGATATCCCGCGCCATGCGCGCACACTCCAGGGCCATCCAGACGTTATTCCGCTTGGCCATGGAGATGTGTTCAAAGCCCACCTTGCCGGCGTCTTTCAGCCGCCCGACCTGCAGCGCGAGCAGCTGCCCCTTGGTGATTTCGGAGATCATCCAGGTCAGCTTTTCCTGCACCAGCTGATGGCTGGCAATCGGTTCTTCGCGGAATTGCTTGCGCAGCAGCGAATACTGGAGCGCGGTGTCATAGCACGACATCGCGGCCCCCAGGCCTCCCCAACTGATGCCATAGCGCGCCTGGTTGAGGCACATCAGAGGCGACTTGAGCCCTCCCGAGCCGGGCAGCAGGTTGCATGCCGGGATGCGCACATCCTGCAGCGAAAGGCCGGAGGTGACGGAGGCGCGCAGCGACCACTTGCCATGCACATCGTAGGCGGAGAAACCGGGGCGATTGGTTTCCACCAGAAAGCCGCGGACTCTGCCGTCTTCATCGTCCACCTTGGCCCAGATCACGGCCACGTCGGCGATGGAGCCCGGAGGTGATCCACATTTTTTCGCCGTTGAGGATGTATTCGTCGCCGTCTTTGCGGGCGCGGGTGCGCATGCCGCCCGGGTTCGAGCCGAAGTCGGGCTCGGTCAGCCCGAAGCAGCCCAGCTTTTCTCCCGTCGCCAGCTAGCGGCAGCCACGCGTTCTTTTTGCGCGTCGCTGCCGAAGGTGTAGATGGGATACATGACCAGGGCGGACTGCACGCTGACGAAGCTGCGCAGGCCGGAGTCGCCTCGCTCCAGCTCCTGCATCACCAGGCCATACTCCACGTTGGACATGCCGGCGCATCCATAGCCCTCGAGGCTGGCGCCGAAGAAGCCGAGCTGGCCCATGGGCTGGATCAGCTCGCGCGGAAAGCGGCCATCGCGATTGCACTGCTCGATGATGGGGATCACATTGTCTTCGACAAACTGGCGGGTGGTGTCGCGCGAGAGCAGCTCGTCGCCGGAGAGCAGCCCGTCAAACTGGATGAAGTCGACGCCTTTGAATTTGAATGCCATGCCGGTAGGCACCTCAGAAAGCTGGTAGCAAACCTCTAAGACTAGCAGAGATCAGGGGCACTTCGAAATATCTGGGCACCGTCAGTTGTCTGGGAGCTGGACCAAAACATGTAACAGCGTGCTGACTACGACAAATATTCCTTCAGGAAAGGATCGTCACTATGCACCAGGTCATGCGTGGAGCCATCGAAGACGATGTGACCGTCATGCAGCACAAGAAAGTTGGTCTTGGGATCCAGCCCGTCGTCGGGGATGGGAACCATGTGGTTCTGCGCGCGGTCGAACGTGTGGGTGGCCAGGGTGAAGGCATCCTGCAGGCGATGGGTGACCAGCAAGGAGCTGGTGCGGTAAACATCGCGCTGCTTCATGACCAGCTCAATGATGGTGGTCGAAGTGATCGGGTCCAGGCCCCCGGTAGGGGAGTCGTAGAGCAGCAGATCGGGCCGGTTAACGATTGCCCGGGCGATCGCAACCCGGCGGCGCATGCCGCCGGAAAGCTGGGAAGGAAACTTGTCCAGGGTCTGCTCCAGCTCCACGAAGCGAAGCGCCTCGGTCACGCGCTGGGTCACTTCCGCCTCCGGCACCTTCTGCTCCATCAACCGGTAGGCCACGTTGTCGCGCACGGTGAGCGAATCGAAGAGCGCGCCCTCCTGAAAAACCATGCCGATGCGTCCCCGCAATTTGAAGAGCTCCTCTTCCGCGCATGTTGTTGATCTCTTCGCCGAAGACGGTAATGGTCCCGGAGTCGGGCCGCATCAGTCCATTCGCGAGCTTGAGCAGCACGCTCTTGCCGCTGCCGGCAGGCCCCAGCAGGATGCGGGTTTCGCCCGGAGATACGGTCAGCGAAATGTCTTCGAGAACCTGCTTGCCTTCAAAGCCGATCGAGACGTGATCGAAGACAACGACCGGCTGCGCCGGATCTTCCAGCGTGGCAGTCGGTTGCAGGCTGGGTCGAGGTGCTCATAGACTCACCGGCCGAAGATACCGATCATGAACTGGCTGATGACGAAGTCGACCGCAATGATCAGCACCGAGGAGACACCACCGCCTGCGTGGTGGAGCGGCCGACACCCTGGGTGCCGCCCGTGTGTTCATGCCGTAGAAGCAGCCGATGCTGGCGATGATGAAGCCAAAGACGATGGGCTTGACCAGGCCCTGGAGAATGTCGGGATAGCGCAGCGTCTGGTAGGCAGTATGGAAATACTGCGAACCGTCCTGTCCCAGCATGAAGACCGACATGACGGCTCCGCCCATGGTGCCCACGGTGTCAGAGATGATGGTGAGGAAAAAGAGCATGAACACGGTGGCGAAAAGCCGCGGCGTCACCAGTTTCTTCAGCGGATCGGTGCCCAGCGCGCGCATGGCATCGATCTGTTCGGTCACCATCATGGAGCCCAGCTCGCTGGCCATTCCCGAAGCGTTGCGGCCGGAGACCATGAGGCTGGTGAGCACCGGGCCCAGTTCCTTGATCATGGAAAGGCTGACCAGCTCCCCGGTAATGGCGGTGGCGCCGAACTGCGCCAGGGAAGACGCGGATTGCAGGGCGAGCACGCCGCCGGTAAAGAAGCCGGTGAGGATGACGATGGGCAGCGACCCTATCCCGATGGAGTCCGCCTGGACGATGAGATCGGCGAAGTAGTGGGGCCGCTGGAAAATGTTGCCGATCGCCCGGCCGGAGAGCAGGGCATAGTCCTGCACCGACAGGACGCCCTTTTTGGCAATGCTTTCAATCGAGTCGATGGGCATAGTTTAAATCGTTGGGTCGCAAGCCGAGGGTACCACAGGGCCATTCTCTCTGAAGGCTATGGTCTTAGGCCGTGAAGGGTACGGCCTTTAGGCCGTACGTAAATCCAAGCCATGAAATCGGCTTTAGCCGCTGAGGGATGCCACCCCTCCATGCGCAACTTCTCCCCCAGTTCGCTAGTCTTTCATGCGCTTCTTGATCTCGATCGAAAGGCGCTTGATCTTCTGGTTCAGCGTGGAAAGCGGAATGCGGAATTGCTCCGCCGCGTCGGTCTGGTTCCACTTGCAGCGCTCCAGCTTGTCGATGATGATGCGCCGCTCGATATCTTCCAGAATGTCGAATAAGGAGGCGTCGGGGTTGTGCTCCAGCAGGCTGGAGGAGTAGCTGCGGCCGGTGAGGTGGCCGGGAAGAAGGTCGAAACCGATGGTCGGAGTGGAGGAGAGAACCACTCCGCGCTCGATGACGTTTTCCAGTTCGCGAACGTTGCCCGGCCAGTCGTAATCCATCAGCACGCGCATGGCTTCCGGCGCGAGCGTGCGCGGAGCCAGATCGTTCTCCTCGGCGTAGCGCTTGAGAAAGCTCGCCGCCAGCAGCGGAATATCTTCCCGCCGGGTGCGCAGCGGGGGCAGATCGATGGTGATGACGTTGAGCCGGTAGTACAGATCTTCGCGAAACTTGCCTTCACGCACCGCCTGCCGCAGATCGACGTTGGTGGCCGCCAGGATGCGCACGTCCACCTGGATCTCGTGTACCCCGCCCAGATGCATGAAGCGGCGGTCCTGCAGCACGCGCAGCACCTTGGCCTGCGTATCCATGCCCATGGTGCCGATCTCGTCCAGGAACAGCGTGCCGAAATTGGCCACCTCAAAGAGCCCCTTCTTGGCCGAGACGGCGGAGGTGAACGCCCCCTTGACGTGGCCGAAGAGGGTGGATTCGAGCAGATCGGTGGGCATGGCGCCGGTATTGACGGGCACAAAGGGCTTGTCGCGGCGCGGCGAATTGGCGTGGATCGCCTTGGCGATCAGCTCCTTGCCGGTACCGCTTTCGCCCTGGATCAGGATGGTGGAGCGGGTGGGAGCTACCTGCGCCACCAGGTCGAAGATGCGCAACATCGGCTCGCTCTTGCCGACGATATTTTCAAAGTTGTAGCGCTGCTTCAGGGCCCGCTTGAGCTGGACATTCTCTTCTTCGGCGCGTTGCCGGGCGGTCGCGGCGCGGATATCGGCCAGAAGCTTTTCGTTGTCCCAGGGCTTCTGGACAAAGTTCTGGGCCCCGCCGTTCATGGCGTCGACCACATTGCCGACCGTTCCATAGGCGGTGATCATGATCACCGGCAGAGTTGGGTTGGCGCTCCCGTATGCGGGCCAGAATTTCCAGCCCGTTCTGCCCGGGCAGCGCCAGGTCCAGCAGAACCAGGTCGTAGCTCCGGCTATCGATGCACTTGAGCCCGGCCTGACCCTCGGGGGCCAGGTCCACCACATAGCCTTCGAGCACCAGCAGCGTTTCCAGGGATTCGCGAATGGCCGCTTCGTCATCGATGATCAGAATCCGGTGTTGCGGCTCGGTCGAAACGTTGGCTTTACTTTGCGGGGCGAGAATGCCGGCCTCAGACATGGGCGGGCTTCCTTGCCATAGGGAATTCGAGATGGAACGTGGTTCCGCTGCCCACCTGGCTTTCTACCTGGATCTTGCCCGCGTGCTCCTGAATGATGCCGTAGGTCACTGCCAGTCCCAGTCCTGTGCCGCGCCGCTGGCCCTCGCTGACCGTCGACTTGGTGGTGAAGAAGGGGTCGTAAATGCGCTGCATGTGTTCCAGCGCGATGCCCGAGCCGGTGTCGGAGACATCGACCGCCACATGCCCGTTCGCCTGGGTGGCCACGCGCAGTGTTCCGCCGGCCGCCATAGCGTCCTTGGCGTTGAGAAACAGATTGAGAAAGACCTGCTGCAGTTTGCCGGAGTTGCCCAGAATCGGCGGCAAGTCATCCTCGAGTGCAGTTTCCAAGTGAACCTGGGATGTACGGAACTGGTGTTCCAGCAGCTTCAGCGTTTCCATGATGATGTGGTTCAGATCGAGCGCCGTGAACTCCGCCGCGCCGGTACGGGAAAAGTTGAGCAGGCCGTTGACGATTTCCGAAGCGCGGAAGGTCTGTTGCGTGATCTTGTCCAATAGCGGAGCCACTCGCTGATCTCCGCGAACCTGTTTGGCCAGCATCTGGGTGTAGGAAGAGATCACCGCCAGCGGGGTGTTGACCTCATGGGCCACGCCGGCCGCCAGCAGCCCGATGGAAGAGAGCTTATCGGCTTGCGCCAGCTGGGCTTCGAGTTCCATGCGTTCTGTAATGTCATCGACGATAATGATGCGGCCGACCACCTCGAAGTTGCGCGAAACCAGGGGAGCGATGGCCACGTTGGCGCAGCGGTTCTCGCCGGTGCGGGTCTGCAGCCGGAAGCGATAGAGGTTGTGCACCCCGGGTTCATCTTTCAAACGCAGAAATTCTGTGGCAAACCCAGCCGGCAGAACGTCTCGCAGATATTGTCCCACCGCCTCCTGGCGCGACATGGCGTACATCACTTCCATCTGCGCGTTCCAGCTTTCGATGCGCTCTTCCAGATCGACAGCAAAGACTCCGACATTGATCGACTCGACGATGTTCTCGTTGAACTCCTTCAGCCGTTCGTACTCGGATATTTTCTGTTCCAGGCTGGCGTACAAGCGCGCATTCTGGATGGCGATCCCGATGTAGCTGGCCATGGATTCCAGCAACTCGACATCTTCGCTGGAGAGAAAGTCTCCATGGGTCGTGCGTCCCAGCCCGATGATGGCGATGGTCTTCTGCTGCAGGCGGCAGGGCAGGTAGTAGTTGAGATCGAGCAGAGCAGCCGCCTGGCGCTCTTCGGTGGGGAAATGAAGCACCTGCTGCGGGTTCTCGAGAAAGAGATGGGTGCCGGCGTTGGGCTGATCAAAATCGAGAAAATCAAGTGCCGGGCGGCTTTCCGGGCTGAGCAGTTGCGCAGGCAGACCGTGGGCGGCCTTCAACGTGTAGCTGCCATCGCCGTTGGGGAAGAAGATGGCGACGCGCGCCACCAGCAGCGTCTCCGAAAGCCGGTCCACGATGGAGTGGAGCAGCCGGTCCAGATCGGTCTGCGAGCTCAAGCCGCGGCCGAAAGTGATCAGGGTTTGGCGATAGTCGTAGCGCTTGCGGTCAAAGACCCGGTCGACCCGGTCTTGGATAGCGCGCTTGAGCGGTTCGAAAAGCTGGGCCGTGATGATGATGGCGGCGATCAAGCCCCACGCGCCCGCGCTGGGCAGGCGGGTGTGCACCACCTCTGCCGCGAACGCCACCGCGCCAAAATAAAGGCCGACCAGGGAAGCGGTCGCCAGGGTGTAGGTGACCCCGCGCTTGAAGATCAGGTCTACGTCCATCAGCCGGTAACGGATAATCGCCCAGCTGAAAGTCAGGGGCAGGAAGATCAGGCAAATCCCACCTAGCCTGGCCAGAACGCTGGGAACCGGAATGCCGGTGAGAACGGGAATGACGTCCAGCACCGTGAAGGGAATGACCGTGAGCAAAGTCCCGCGGGTCAGCCACTTCAACTGCTGGCGGCGAAGCGGGTTCTTCTGCCGCGTGTAGTTGCGGAAGAAGACCAGGGCAGCCAGGACGAAGTACACCGCCAGGTAGCCCATGGCGAGCTGGTCAAGACGTGTTGCCAGCAGCCCCGTGGCCTGCCACTGCCGCATGGCCACCACTTGCAACGCGATCACACCCAGCCCGGGAAGGTAAATGAGGGAGTAGATCCAATGCCGGCGAGAGGCTGGCCGCTCCTCCGGAAATGCTAACGCAAAATGCAGAAACAGCGCGGGTTGCAGCGCCTCAGCCAGAATCTTGCCCCAGTAGATGGTCCAGTCAAACGTATTGAACTTGCCGGTGTAATTGAACGAATACAGGACAAAAGAGGCCAGGCAAAAGACATAAAAGTGGGTTGCCCGAGGTGCCGTCCAGCGCCGGAAGAGAACATAGAGCCCGATAGACAGGTAAACCAGCGCGATGAGCCGCAGACCCTGATCCTGGCTTCGGTCGGTGGGCTCCAGCAAGACAGATGCGTGGATGGGAACCCCTGAACGAACCAGGAGATAGTCGATGTTCCGCCAGGTGCCCACAGCAAACCACTGTTTAGTCAGGAACGAGACGCGGGGCGTGGGTACCTTATTGGCCGAAACGAGCAGATCCCCGGCCTTGATGCCCGCGCGCTCTCCGGGGCCATCTTTCAACACCTGCTCGGCCTTCAGACCGCCGGGCGCCTCCAGCCAGGAAACCTGGTCCGTGGGTAGCGAAAAGGAGCTTTCTTTGGTGAAATTCAGCGAGGCAAGGATCGCAGCTGCCAAGGTAAACCCAGCGAGAAGAACAACCGCCATCCGAATTTGAAACGGCCTAAGCATCGCGTCGGTGCAAGGAAAAGAAGAGGGCCCCATGGACACAGAGCACGCCGCGGACCAACAGGAAAGATCCCTGTCTGGCCGCAGCCCCCGGCACTGCCCATTTGCAGCCACAGTATACTATTGATTCAAGAAGAGATATACGCCGGCCACGCAAGCCGCTATCCGCTTAGTCACTCCCCTGAAGATGAATGCTGCTGTTTTCCACCACACAGATATGAAGGGACATATCGACTTATCCTGTTTTCGGGAAGTCCGGCTCCCGGCCAACTGGCCGTCGATGAGGCAGAAATCCGCTCGAAGCGATCCTATATTTGTAGGCATCTCGCGTTGTCCCGTTGTGTTCCTACATAATTTGAATAGAATGTGAATTTCGTCCTGATAAGAGGTCACTATGGCATTGGCACGCTGGATGTCGGACGCCTTCGGGGGCATCCAGATTGAAAAGCACTGGCTCCCGGTCGAAGGACACCAGATGCACTACCTCAAGGCAGGGGCGGGGCCGGAGCTTATTGTGCTCCATGGCCTGTTGGGTACCGCTTCCACCTGGGAGCTGACCATTCCTGACCTCGCCGCGGAGTCCACCATCTACGCCGTGGATGCCTTGGGCATTGGCGAGTCGGATCGTGTGCCTGGCATCGATGCGACGTTGGAGGCCCAGGCTTGCCGGATCGTCGAGTTCATGGATGCCGCCGCCATCCGCTGTGCAGACTTTTTGGCCACTTCGCATGGTGGAGCCGTAGCCTTGATGTTGGCTGCCAAATACCCGACACGGGTAAGGAACCTGGTGCTGCACGCGCCGGCGAATCCTTTCTCTCACCTCGCTGACCCCCTCGTCCGCTTTTACCTGTCCGGCTTGGGAACCTGGTTCGCGCATCGCATCGGCAGCTTGCCGCAACATCTGCAGGGCCTCGCCCTGGGCCGTATGTATGGCGATCCTAAGCAGTTACGCGACGGCTCCCTGGGAAAGTACATCAACTCCCTGCGCGTTCCGGGTACCGTCACCTATGTGCTGAGTATCCTGAGAGCATGGTTCGACGACATGGGCAAGCTGGAGTCGGCGTTGCAGCACGTCCGCCGGTTTCCCACCTTGCTGCTGTGGGGAGACCGGGACCGGGCAGTCTCTCTCGAGTCCGCCCAGGACTTGCGTCGCTGCTTTGACCGGGTGGAGTTGGTAGAACTGCCCGGGACGGGGCACTTGCCCTACGAAGAATGCCCGGAGACGCTGACCCGGCTGGTCAACGGGTTTTTGCTGCGCATGCGCGGGCAGACCGAGGGCCGCCCTCAGCTGGTACAAAGCAGGGTGCGTTGAGGGTACCGAAACAGTTTTGATCTTTTGCGGAAATCTCAAGCCCCGGGGCTAGCAAAAACGCGCATACTAGGTCTAATAGCTGGCGGTGCAGTGCGCCTACAGTTACGGGACAGAGGTTGCGATGAACAACATGCTGCGCAAGAAGCTGATGCCGGCGGAATTCCTGGTCGCAAGTAGCTTGCTGCTGGCGCCAGGTGTAGCGTTTACCGGGTACGCACAGAACACCTCACAAAACAGCCCACAAGCCAGCCCGCCAACGGCAGCCCCCTCGGCTACCCCGCCGGCCGCATCGACTACCCCTCCGGCCGCATCGGCTACTCCGCCCGGCCCAGCGACCGACCAGAGCATGCCCGGAGTGAAACAAGGCAGCATTGACGACGTGAATGCCGTGGGCACGCGTGATATTGGCGGCCGCGGCATGGGCAATTGGTACTCCACCGAAACCGAGATTCGCATGGGCAAGTCTTATGCCATGCAGCTGGAGAAGAGCGTCAAGTTCATCAACGATCCCACGGTGACTGAGTACGTGAACCGGATCGCACAAAACCTGGTCAAGAATTCTGACGCCAAGGTTCCCTTCACCATCAAGGTCATCGACTCCGACGAAGTGAACGCCATGGCATTGCCGGGCGGCTTTATGTACGTGAATAGCGGCCTGATTCTGACTGCGGATGACGAGGCGGAGATGGCCGGTGTGATCGCGCATGAGATTTCGCACGTGGCCGCCCACCATGCGGTGCGCGAGCAAACCCGGATGAACTATGCGCAGCTGGGCACGATCCCGCTGATCTTCATCGGCGGCTGGACGGGGTACGGTATTTACGAGGCGGCGCAGATCGGCATTCCGCTGACCTTCCTGCAGTTCTCCAGAGGCTTTGAAGCCCAGGCCGATTTTCTGGGCGTGCAATATATGTATCGGGCGGGTTATGATCCGCAGGCTTTCGTCACCATCTTTGAAAAGCTGGAGAATCTGGAGAAGACCAAGCCCAACTTGATTTCCAAGGCATTTTCCAGCCATCCGCAGACTCCTGACCGCATTGAGGCGACGCAGAAGGAAATAGCCACTCTGCTGCCTCCGAGAGCTGAGTACGTGGTTACGACCTCGGAGTTTGATGACGTCAAGGCTCGTTTGGCGCGTATCGAGAACAAGCGTAAGCTGAATGACAACGGCAAGGGCAACCAACCTACCTTGCGCCGGGCCAGCTCTACCAACAGCGATCCGAATGCATCGCCTGATTCGCAGCAAGGCAACGATCGGCCGACGCTGCAGCGCAGGGACGACAATAATTAACGCAGAATAGTAAAGCGGTTCCACAGAGGGGTCGCAATGAGCAAGAGGCTGATACCCGCGGAATTCCTGGTGGTCAGCAGCTTGCTGCTGGCGCCCTCTTTGGCGTTGACCGGCTATGGGCAGAACAGCCCACCAACGACCACTCCTCCGGCCGCATCGACTACTCCGCCCAGCCCTCCGGCTGCATCGACACCACCCGGCCCTCCGACTGACCAGACCATGCCAGGTGTGAAACCAGGCAGCATCGACGACGTGAATGCGGTGGGTAACCGCGATATTGGCGGCCGTGGCCTGGGCAACTGGTACTCCACCGAGACCGAGATCGGCATGGGCAAGTCCTATGCCATGCAGCTACAGAAGAGCGTCAAGTTCGTCGATGATCCGGTGGTGGTTGAGTACGTGAACCGGATCGCGCAAAACCTGGTCAAGAATTCTGACGCCAAGGTCCCCTTTACCATCAAGGTCATCGACTCCGACGAAGTGAACGCCATGGCGCTGCCGGGCGGATTTATGTACGTGAATAGCGGCCTGATTCTGACCGCGGATGACGAAGCGGAAATGGCGGGTGTGATCGCCCATGAAATATCGCACGTAGCCGCCCACCATGCGGTACGAGAACAAACCCGGATGAACTACGCGCAGCTGGGCACGATTCCGCTGATTTTCATTGGCGGCTGGACCGGGTACGGCATCTACGAGGCGGCGCAGATCGGCATACCGCTGACTTTCCTGACCTTCTCCAGAGGTTTTGAGGCGCAGGCCGATTTTCTAGGCGTGCAATACATGTACCGCGCAGGCTATGATCCGCAGGCTTTCGTAACTATTTTTGAAAAGCTGGAGAATCTGGAAAAAACCAAGCCCCACCTGATTGCCAAAGCATTTTCCAGCCACCCGCAGACCCCTGACCGCATTGAGGCGACGCAAAAGGAAATAGCCACCCTGCTGCCGCCGCGGGCCGAGTACGTGGTGACGACTTCAGAGTTTGACGACGTCAAGGCTCGTTTGGCACGCATCGAGAACAAGCGCAAGCCGACTGACGGCAGCAAGGGCAACCAACCTACTTTGCGCCGTGCCAGTTCCTCGAGCAACGATCCCAATGCGCCGCCCGACCCCTCGCAGCCAGGCAACGGCAACGACCGGCCCACCCTGCAGCGCAGAGACGACAACTAGCCCCAGCCTTTAACTGACGGTTCAAACCGAATGTAAAGGGAATGGACGGGTGCCCCAGGTTCGCCAGAGCGTACCTGGGCCGAAAAAGACGGGGCGGAGCCCCTCCATTGCTTTTATTTGACCCGCCCGCCAAGGCTGGGTGCCCATTCAAGCTCGACGAGACTTTTTGGGGCTCTAACCCTTCAGCAGCCCTTTTTGCACTTAGCAAGGATCGCAGCCTGTAGCCGCTCGCGCAGCCCGGCAGGCAATTCATAGATCTCGTGATTGCGGTAAATCTCGATGGTCTTCTGCGTGGTACGCAGGGTGATCACGCAGTGCTCGCATCCCTCGAGGTGGACCTGCAGATCGGCGACCAAGCCCGTAGGCACCTGGTTATCGAGAAAATCGCCGAGTTGCGCCAGAAACTCTGAGCAGTTCATTTGGTCCCATCCTCATTCTTGCGGAAGTAGCGGCTCAACCGCTCCCGCAACTGCAGCCGCGCACGCAGTAACCGCGACTTGACCGCAGGCACGCTCAGTCCGAGCGTCTCCGCGGTTTCTTCCGTCGAAAGTCCTTCCACATCGCGCAACACAAACACTACCCGGAAACCCGGGGGTAAGCCTTGGATCGTCTTACGCAGAATCTCCGCCAGCTCCGATTGCCCATACATCATCTCCGGGTCGGGCCGCCATTCGGCCAGGTCGCGGGGCATCGAGCCCTCTTCGGTCTCCACGTCCTCGTCGATCGACACCATGCGTCCGGTGCGGCGCTTGCGCAGCCGCATCAACGACTCGTTTACCGCAATCCGGACCAGCCAGGTGTAAAACTTCGAATTACCCTGAAACTGCTCCAACTTCTCGTAGGCCTTTAGAAATGCATCCTGAACCACATCCTCTGCATCCTCCCGGTTCTGGGTGATGTGCTGAGCGATGCGGAACACCTGCCGATCGTACTGCTTTACCAGTTGTTCGAAGGCCTGCACATCGCCTTCGCGCGCCCGGTTGACCAGCAAGATGTCCGGATGAACCTCTTCGGTCCCTTCTGCTTGGATGATAGGCATGTCTGTCGGGTTCAGAAATTCGACCTTTCCAAAGCTTTCTCCGCTTGCTGCGTCGTGCGGATGCGGGGGAGAAAGGGATATCGGTATGAAAGCGCATGGGTGGGCCGCCCGCCGGCGCCGCGCCTCTCTCTCATACTAAATGGGCATGGCGGCGCAGGGCAAAATAGGTAAATCTCCGAAGTAGGCCTAAGTGTCAATGGGGAAACACGGACTGCCAGCGAGCGGATTGACTTGATTTGCGCCGCGCGTATGCCCACTCCCGTTGTGGGCGGCGGCGGTGTTGGATTGGGTTCCTTTCGGGGTGGGGGTGCGAGGAAACCCTGATTGCAACCAAATTTTCCGCTTAGAGTCTTTATATAAGAGCAGATTTGCCTGTGGTTTACTGGGTGGGTTTTTCCCATCGACCAGACCGCGCCATTGGCCGGTTCCTTTGGCATCCTTTGTGAACGCAAATCCGCTGCAAGCAGGGAAGTGAACGAGTTGGTGGAAGTAATCCATCGCATGACGAAGCTAAGAGCCCTTCTGCCTTGGGCAATGCTGGTCGCTGTAACTGGAACGGGAGCCCAGACCACGCCTGCGGCCCCTAAAGCTGCTACCAAGACTCACCACGCAGCGCATGCCGGCGCCACGCATACCAAGACGACGGCGACGCCGCACGCAAAGACGCATGTTCGCCACGTTAAGACGCATCGCAAGCCGCGTTCCGCCAGGAGCATCGCCCGCAGCCGCAAGCTTCAGATGGCCTTTGTCGCCTCATCGCAACTGCGGCCGATGGCCCAGGAACTGACCACGATGCGCTCTCCCGCCGCTTACGCCGGAGTGACTTCCTATGCCCACGCGCACACGGGAGAAGCGGCCTCCGCGGCCTACCTGGCCCTGGGCCACGCCTACCTGTTGGATCATCGCTATCCTGACGCAGCCAGCAGTTTCCAAAAAGCCAACGCTTCGGGGAAAACCCTGGACGATTACGCCGATTTCCTTGCTGCCCAGGCGTATATGGAAGCGGGCAAGCTCCCGGATGCCGAAGCGCTGCTGACCGGGTTTGCCGTCAAATATCCGGAAAGCATTTTTGTCGGCCGTTTGCCGGTGATGATTGCCAATCTCTCGCTACAGCAAAACGATCCGCAGACGGCTTTGCGAGTTCTTCACCAGCATGCCGAGGACGCCATCGCCACCCACGCGGATTTTCAGTTGGCGCTGGCCCGGGCCAATCAGTTGACGGGCAACGTGGACGAGGCGGCCCGGCTCTATCGTCACATTTTCCTCAGCTTTCCTTTAAGCAACGAAGGTGCGCAAGCCAAGACACAGCTGCCCGTGGTGGGCGCCGCCGCACCCTTGACCGTGGGTGAACGCAGGGCGCATGCGGACGCGCTGTATGCAGGCGGCCGCTATGCCGAGGCGGGCGACGAGTATCGCGCCCTGGCCAATGACTCAGCGCAAGATGCTTCCGCCAAAAACGCGCTGCTGGTGGCGGCTGCGGAATGCGATCTGAAGACCAAGCGCCTAAGCAAGCAGGAAGTGGATGCTCTGCCGGACACACAGGATGAGAGTGGCGCGCGGCGCATGTATCTCGCCGTAGAGCTGGCGCGCAACAAAGATGATGGCAATGCGCAGCAGGGTTTGGTGACTCAAATGGAAGAACGTTTCCCCGACAGCCCCTGGTTGGCGGAAGCGCTCTACACCTCAGGAAACATGTATCTGCTGCGCAAGGATTATCCCCAGGCCATTGTGTACTACGGTGAGTTGGCGAAGCGCTTTCCTGACCATCGCTATGCGCCCAGCAGTCACTGGAAGGCAGCGTGGCTGAACTACCGTCTGGGAAACTACTCCGAAGCGGCGTTGCTCTTCGACAAGCAGATTGCGCTGTATCAGGGCGGCAAGGAGATCCCTGCGGCGCTGTATTGGCGCGGGCGCCTGTACGCCGACCAGGAGCATCAGCCGGCCATGGCGGCGGCTTACTACCAGACGGTCTCCCGAGCCTACGAACATTATTACTATGCCCAGATGGCGCGCGAGCGGTTGGCGGACTTGGGCCAGGTCACTGCGTCCGACGTGGCCATGCTGAGTAATATTCATCGCGAGGAGATTCCACCGCTGACCGACGATGTTCCGGAAGATGACGAGCACGTGGTCAAGGCTCGCCTGCTGGCCAACGCGGGATTGAACGAGTACATTCCTGCGGAGATTCAAGCGGCCGACGGCAGCGATCAATGGGGAGCATTTGCCGAGGCGGAGATTTACGCCTCGGACGGCGAAACCTTCCGTGCCATGCGCGTGCTGAAGCGGGCTCTGCCTTTCTATACTTCAGCTCCCATCGACACCATCCCCATGGGCTATTGGAAGATTCTTTTCCCGCAACAGTACTGGAGTTCGATTGAGCAAGAGGCGAACAAAAACGGCCTGGATCCGTACATGGTGGCCTCGCTCATCCGCCAGGAATCGGAGTTCAACCCCGGGGCCATTAGTCCTGCCAACGCTTTCGGACTGATGCAGTTGCTGCCCTCGGTAGGTCGTTCCATGGCCAGGGAAGAGGGCATCCGTCATTTCAACGATGTCGAGCTGCTCAACCCGGAGACCAATATTCGTCTTGGCTCGCGCTACCTGAAGCAGACCCTGGACAAGTTTGACGGCCAGGCTCCCTATGCCTTTGCCGCCTATAACGCGGGCGACAGCCGCGTGACGGATTGGCAATCGATCGGCAAATATCACGGCATGGATGAGTTTGTGGAATCCATTCCGTTTACTGAGACGCGCGAGTATGTGCAGGCGATTGTGCGCAATGAGTCCATCTATCGCGAGTTGAATCCGGGCCATGAATCGAGCGGAAGGACGCAGCAGCAGGCGAGCACCGCTGCTCAACAGAAGACGGTGACTGCGCAGCAGTAGTGCTATGTGCATCCTTGGTGCATGTGTCAAGAGAATTGATGTGGCGAACGAATCGTGGATTGACGAAAACAAGACTCGCGGAAAGAATGAGGTCAATGTTCCGCTGGTGGAATCCAGAATTACAACAAACTTCACCTCGGTGGGTGACTCGGCCAATGAGTAAGCATCAGCAGAACAGATTCCCCCGGCTTGCGATTGTAGAGCCGCCTGAAAAAAGACCAACCCAGCAACCCCCTGGGCCGCGCTGGTGGGGCCCGCAGAGTTCGCGCGGCCTTAGCCTGAAGCAGGCAACCCGGAAAGCGCATCTGCCATCACAAGCCATCCGTATGGCTGTTATGCCCACGCTGTCGCGTAACTTGTGGTTCGCGGCCATTGCCCGCGTGTGGAATTTTCTGCGTAGCTATTTTGATGCTGGCACGGAGCGCCGGCGTGGTGCGAATGTCTTGTCGTTTCGCCGTCCTGCTGGGCCGGGTTTCCGTCGAGTGATGGCGCAAGAGAGCTTGGCGAGCAAGAAACCCAACGGCAGCGTCCATTGGCAAAGTGATTGTGGAGTAGCACCCAAGGAGGGGGGCAGACGATAGCAGAAAGCGAGCCTACAGGAAAAGAGCAAGGAGAGCAGGACCAACCCTGAACGCTACATAAATGCGGTGGAGCACAGGTAACAGGATCGCATAGGAGGAATTGCATGTTGACAGAGCTTGAATTGCTTGGAGAGTGGATTCCAGAGCAGATGGAACCTGGAACCCTGTTTGTGCTGGAAAACACGGGAACGATGGGTGAGGCAAACAACCCGTATGTAGCCGTGTTAGCTTGTCCTCATTGCGGCGCGTTAGGTCTGATCACCAAAATGCAATATGTGGGTATGGAATCGATGATTTGCGGTTCGGACTTCTGCTCCTCAGAGTACTACCTGAACGATGAAGGAATCGAATATCGAAAACCACACTAAAGTTTAGAAAAGCAGAAAGACAAAATAGGGGCGCGCTCGTGGAAAACGGGCGGCCCCTTTTGTCGTTTGCAGAGCAGCGCATCCACCTGCACCACCGAGCTGCTGAATCGGACCTAGGCCCGGAGGGCCGGTAGCCAAACTTCAGCCCAGTCCGGAAGAGACCGACTCCTGCCGAGGGAAGTACTCACGCAGACTCGGGAGGGCTGGGAATCCATCCGAAGACGAGATGAGCGCCGTAGGCGCGGCACTCAACCTGGGCCGGCTCCCACCTGTGTTATCAGGAGCGTGCTCTCGGATCACATATCCCGCTGCGGGGGGTACAATTGCCCACCCTGCGGACGACCATCAAAAGCGGGGTGAAAGAGGAAGTGAATTCATGCTCGGAGCACAGATCGGCGAAACCAAAGGCAAGAGAATCGTAAGACGGGTCCTTTCCACGGACCCCCCTACTGTAGAAGTCTCGTTTGAAGACAGTGGCCATTTGTTCGGTGTTCCCACCACCGGCATGGGGACGTACACATCGGTCATCCGTCCGGATGGATCGATTTATGGTGAAGGCCAGGGAATCAACATGACGCAGGATGGAGAAGGCATTAGTTGGACGGGAACGGGCGTGGGCAAATTCGGCCCCGGTGGCGCCGTCAGCTACCGCGGCATGCTGTTCTTCCAAACCAATTCCCAGAAGATTTCGCTTGGCTCCGCTTGCGGAGCCTTCGAATACGAAGTGGATGCCGCCGGCGCAACAACCTCCAAAGTCTGGGAGTGGAAGTAGGAATGAACTGAGATCCGGGCTGGCAGGCCGCGGGTTTTGCGCCTGTCGTCTGCCAGCCGGGGACCAGCAGACGAGCCCGATGTAACATGGTGCTTTGATCGAGGTTCACTTTCATGGATGATCTCGTCAAAAGTGCCCGTTCCGCCCTCACCCGCGCCGAACTTCCCGGCATGAGCCTCATCGAACATCTGGAAGAACTGCGCAAGCGCGTTATCCACTCGGCTGTGTATCTGGCGAGCGGATTTGCTGTCGGTTGGGCCTTCCGTGAGCGCCTGTATGGATTTATCCAGGCGCCCCTCGACCAGCTTCATATTCCCCTGAACTTTACCCACCCCACAGACGGCCTGACGCTGGACCTGAAGACCGCATTCGTCGGTGGCGCGATCCTGGCCAGCCCCTTGGTGCTGTTTCAGATTTGGCTCTTCATCTCGCCCGGCTTGTATTCCCGTGAGAAGCGTTATGTTTGGCCATTCATGTTCGCGACCATCGGCCTCTTTCTTGCCGGTGCGTATTTCGGATACCGTTGGGTTCTGCCCGGAGCGATCAAGGTATTGGTGCTCGACTACGGCCACCGCTTCCATCCGATTCTTACCATCGAGGACTATACCGGTTTCTTCCTGGCAATCATCCTTGGCCTCGGCATTGCCTTTGAGCTTCCGATTCTTATGTTTTTCCTGGCGCTCTTCGGTATGGTGGACGCCAGGTTTCTGCTCCGCAACTTCAAATACGGAGTCATCCTTATCTTCGTAATTGCGGGCGCGATTTGCCCCCTCCCCGACCCCTGGAGTATGTGCCTCTTCGCCTGTCCGCTGCTCGTTCTCTATTTGCTTGGGGTAGGAGTGGCCTTCATGGCTCATCCCTCGCGGAGGAATGCGAAGGTTAAATCACGCGACGCGGGACTCGGCATGCTCGTTCTTGTCCTGGTCCGATTGTCTGCGCTGTGGAACGGCCAACGTCAGGCTCATCGCCCCTTAAGAACCTCTCCTCTCTGGTAGTCCTGCGTGAGAACCTCAATCGGCGGCTAAAAGTAACCTCCGAAACGATAACCTTCGACTCGAGAAAAGAGTCTCGGCGGCCAAATCCGATTTCGCAGCGTTATATCCTATTAGCAGACGATTTCGGCAGCCGGCGGACTCTCGCGTGACGCTCGCTGGCCGGTAGTTGCCAGTAGTTTCGGCCTAGACGCGAGCGAAGGACAGCTTGAACGCTGTCCGGTGTCCCACTCGATCCCTGTCACAAATAAGCGAGCCAAGCCTCCCGCCTCCGCGGGATTTTTTATGCTCCCCGGTGCACGAGAAAGCCCCCAGCGTCTTTCAAATTCCTGTCTCAAATTTTAGGAGCCACCTATGCCCAAAAATAAAGTCAGCGATCCCATCACCGATCAGGAAATAGCCTTTGCCCGCCTGGTCCTCTCTGGCGCTATGACCGACCGTCACGCCGCCGAAGCCGTCGGCCTCAACCCCGACTCCGCCGCCTACACCAAATCCAAACCACGCGTCCGCGCCTACATGCTCGAGCACCGCGCCGCCGTGCAAAAACAGCTCGTCCAGCAAGAGGCCGACGGACTGCGCCGCCTGAACCTGGACCGCGAACAAGTACTGGCCCGCCTCTGGGAAATCGCCAACCTCAGCCCCGAAACGACCCGAGGCAGCGTTACCGGACAGGTCAAAGCCCTCTCCATGATCGTAGCCATGGAAAACTTCATCCCCGACCGTCGCGCCATCTCTTCGGAGAAAAAATCCGCCCCTCCGCCCGTTCACGCGGAAATCTATGCCTCCGCATGGCGTCGCCACCAGCAGGCCACCACCGCTGCCACAACGAATGACCCGCAGCCAAGCCCTGCCCCCGCCCGTCCCGCCGCTCCCGGCTCGGCGGCAGAGGCGCCTCCGGACCCCGCTCCCAGCCGGTCCACCTTCGCCAACCGCTTTACCCCCTCGGAAGCCCCCGAACCTCATGTCCCCCTATTCGGTTCTGTTCCAGACTTGCGAGTTCCAGACTTGCGAGTGGGTTTCTCTGTAAAGAATCCTTTTGTCCACCCCCGCTGAGCTACCAATCCCCAAATCGACCCAAAAATATCAAATTTTAAAAATAACTGCTCTGGAACGCTGTCCCGACCACAGCACTCGATGCGCCTTGTTTTGTCATCCCGCCTGCCGCGGCGTCCCGTGGGAGCGCAGCAAAGGGATCTGCATTTTCTTTGGGCCCAGCGAAACTGCAGGCTAGTCGCGCTTCACCCGCCCTCTGTTCATGTACGACAATAATCGTTGACATACGATAATCGTCGTACTATCGTCGTGACCATGAACTTGCGACGTCCGAAGAAACGCTCGTTACCCCTGCCCACGGAAGCAGAATTAGAGATTCTCAATATCCTGTGGAGTATTGGGCCCAGTACTGTTCGCGAGGTGCACGAAGCATTGAGCGGCAAACGAACCGGCTACACGACGGTCTTGAAGCAGATGCAGGTGATGGCAGAAAAAGGTTTGCTGCTGCGAAACGAGCGCTATCGCTCGCACGTATATGAAGCCCGATTGGCGAAGGAGCAAACACAGCAGCAGTTGGCCAGCAATCTCTTGCACCGTGCATTCAACGGCTCGGCGAAGAACCTCGTTCTGGGTGCACTGTCATCGCAGCGGGTGTCCTCGTCCGAGCTAGCGGAGATCCGGCGGATGCTGGATGACTTCGAGAAAGGATCGAAATGATACCCGTGTCCTACAAACAACCACTGATACATGCTGCGGGCTGGAGTTTGCTGCACTTCCTGTGGGAAGGAGCGATCGTCGCGCTGTTATTAACGTGTGCCCTGAGACTCCTTCGGAGCCGCTCATCCCAACTGCGCTACATGGCTGCCTGCTGTGCCCTCGTGCTGATGGCAGCGTCTCCCCTGGTCACCTTTGGGTTGCTCGCCTTCAGCACCAGTGCTGTGGCCCAGACCGCTTCGCATGCGATTGTTGAGAAGAATCAGATGCTGAGCCCGGGCGCCGATTTGGGTGGGCCATCGATGCCATGGCTAAACCGGTTGGCGGAATCATTCGATCGCTCGCTGCCGTGGGTGCTAACTGCGTGGTTCGCGGGCACGACTCTCCTTTTGTGCCGTTTGAATATAGGACTGATCGTTGTCCGGAGAATGAAATCATTCGCAACCCAGCCGGCGGCCTTCGAGTTGCAGAGGGTGTTTCACGATCTAAGCCGCCGCCTCGGAGTGGTTCGTCCGGTCAGCCTGGTGAACTCAGCGCTCGTTCAGGTGCCTACCGTCATTGGGTGGCTGCGCCCAGCGGTTTTGCTTCCAATGGGGTGCCTCACTGGACTTTCCACGATCCAGATCGAAGCCATATTCGCCCACGAGCTGGCGCACATACGACGACACGATTATCTAGTCTCTGTTTTCCAGTCCATCGTGGAGTCCGTACTTTTCTATCATCCTGCGGTTTGGTGGGTTTCCCGGCAAGTCCGCAGAGAGCGCGAAGACAGCTGTGACGACCTGGCAATAGAGATCAGCGGGGATTCCCTGGCCTATGCAAAAGCATTGTCGGTGCTGGAAGAGCGACGTGGGTCCTTACCCGCAGTGGCTCTGAGTGCAAATGGCGGCGTGCTTGCGACGCGAATCAAACGGTTGCTCGGATACAAGGAACCGGCGGTCCACTCCTGGTTGACCGCCGCTACGCTATTCGCGGTAGTCGTTGCCGCGGCTGCATTGTGCGTTGGCACATTTGCCGGCGCTCAAACCAATCCAGACAACCAGTCATCCGTGAAAAGCAGCGGAGTATCCCATTCCACAGATGCGCAGTATCAGCACTGGGTGGATGAGGACGTTCTTTGGATCATTGGCCCGCAGGAGCGCGCAGCGTTTCTGCGGCTGTCAAACGACGAGCAGCGCGACGAGTTTATCCGGCAGTTCTGGCAACGCCGGAGTGCGGGAGCACCTGCTGGAGACAATGTGAGAGCGGAGCATTATCGACGGCTGGCCTATGCAAACCAGCACTTTGCGGCGGGCACTCCGGGTTGGAAGACAGATCGAGGCCGAATCTACATCATGTATGGGCCGCCAAACTCAATCGAAGCCCACCCTGTTGGCGTAGCCCAGCCGTACGAGCTCTGGCATTATCGTGAGATCAAAGAATCCGGTCCGGCCGAGCACGTACCGGGTGCGCTGAATTACAAAACAACGATCGTGACCAGGAAGGACGTCGATATGAAGTTTGTCGACATCTGTCGCTGCGGAGAGTTCCAGTTGCAGCCGGTCCAAAATTAGCAATTTTGCGGAAACGCGGAACCGGCCCAAAGACACTTTGTCCCACGGCTATACCGATGAGCGACAGTTGGAGGCAATCCTGCGGTTGTGCAATACTGACTCAGCGCCGAGGGGCCCTGCACCAGCTCCGACGGATAATGCCCGGATGGCGAAATCGGCAGACGCAGCGGACTTAAAATCCGCAGGCCGCAAGGCCGTGGGGGTTCAAGTCCCCCTCTGGGCACCATCACAACAAAAAACTTAGGCTGAACCCTCTCAACTTAAAATCGCGCAGAGTCCTCGAGCGGTTTCCAACTGTAGCTGATTGCTTTCACCGCCGCTCCTCTGTGAGCAACCCACTCAGCCTCGGTGACTGGATAATCGCCGCGGCGGTCGATGAGGATGTAGGTCGGCGTCTTGGAATATAACTTGTAGCCGAATTCATCCGCGAGCTCGCGCAGAAGAGTCGCCTTTTCGGTATTCGTCAGCATGGCAGATTCAAGACTTGCAATAGAAGACATTTGAGGTGCTCCAAGCCGGCTTAAGTTCTTGCCGGACTGATCCCTTTATAGCTTCACGATGTGGTACAAGCCATGCTTCTTCGTCTGCCCGGGAAGCGGAGGTCACACCCGAGCTCCCCTGTAAGTAACCGAAAATAACCGTCGCGCTTACCATGCTGCTAAGGCGTCAACCTCAGGCCGGTGGCGATAACACCATGGTCACCCGGAGTCGGTTACGGGCGCGCACCTTGCAGGAGGTTGACCTGCGGGCCGGGCTCGAAAGAAACCTCTAGTTGACATCGCCCATTCGCTCCTGTACTTTCGCTGCGATCGGGCCCTCTGTTCAAAATCCTGTCAGGATGCGGAACGCCCCCATGCGACTCACTTCGCGATTCAGCAAGCCTACGCCCATTCCCTTCGAGACACCCAGCCATACAACGAGAACTCACCGCAGCCAATCGCGCCGCCTCCTGTGTCTCTGCGCGGCGCTGCTCATCAGTTTCACCGCCGTCCTGGCCCATGCCCAGGACTACACCTCGATCGTCGTCTTTGGCGACTCCCTATCGGATACTGGCAATTTCGCGGATCTTACACAAACCAAGTACGGAGTGCGCATTCCCGGACCAGACGCTAACTATGCGGATGGCCGCTTTACCGACGGCGACGACACCGTGCCCGCTGCGAAAAAATACTTCGGGCTGTGGATCGAACAGTTCGCAGCCATGCTGCCCTCCAAGCCCCTGATCAAAAACTCTCTCGACGGCGGCACCAACTACGCATATGGCAGCGCCACCAACGGCAAAGGTATTACGACCGTTTACTTCGACACCTCAAATTCGCTATCCGTCAACGTCAACAATATTGGCCAGCAGATTACCGACTATCTCGCCACCTCTCCGCAAATCACCGATAAGACGCTGTTCGCCGTTTGGGGCGGCTCCAACGATATTCTCGCCGCCAACTCCGCGGACGGTATCCTCAAGGCGGTCATTGCTCAGGCGCTCAATATCCAGCGCCTTATCGATGCCGGAGCCACCCAGTTCATTATTCCCAACATCCCTCCGCTTGGATCAACGCCCCTGCTCAATGGCTCTCCCAAAACCTCGATTCCCGCGACCGCGGCAGCCGTCCTCTATAACCAGGCCCTGGCCACAGCCCTCTCTATCCTGCGCGACTTCAACTTTGACAAGCACCTGCATCTGGTCCAGTTCGACGTTTTTCTCTCTTCAACCGGGTCGCTGCTTCGCCCGCCAAATACTCGCTGACCAACGTCACCGCCAGCGCACAGGGCAACGCCACGGTCGATCCGGATACCTTTCTTTTTTGGGATGACCTCCATCCCACCACAAGCGCCCACAACATTCTCGCTGTGGCTGCTGCGAACGCTATCGCCGTCGGCAAGTGCCGGGCCGCATCGTGTAGATGAGAAAGGATTGCTGATCAGAGCTGTCCAAATTAGGGGGAAGATACGGCTTTTCGGGATGACAAAGCGGGGAACTGCTTCCGTGCTGATGAGGCACTAGTTTGGCCATCGCTAAAGCGCTCTTCCCCCCGGCATAAATGCGGGGGGCTCCCACGACCCGATTTGGACAGGTTACACAGCTCTGGCCACTTGCTTCAGGGTCATCTCGACCACCGCCAGAACAGCCCGATCCACTCCGGAGAGAGAATCCAGCTCCGACAGCCCTTGATAAGAATCGAGTAGCCGCTCCAGTACTTCCATAGCATTCGGAACTACCGTGAACGGCAAGACGTTGCGTGACAGCTCAATTGGGTCAGCCATGGTCGGCTCTCCAGCACATGATGTATTGAGAGACAACAGACGGAACATCGAGCCGGTTTCATCAGATTCACAACTTTCAGAAACCAATGGAAAGAGTTCGCGGGGAAATGCCGTCGGAGTTAAACCTTACCGAGTCTGGCCTTGCCTAGTCATTCTTCATCATTCGACATTAAAAACCCAGGTACCCGTTCGTCGATTACCCCACGCGCGGAATCCTCCCAGCGGTTCTTGACTCGGCCGGCGAACCGAACGCTTCCCAAGCTGTGGATCGATCTCAGCCGGCTTGAGGAAGCTATCCTGTTTTTTAAAAACTTCCGATCGGTCGGAAATTATGCATCCCATGGCGACGACGCTTCATCTCTTCTGCAGGAGGTCATTTACGATGACAAATGACAAGAAGGTTGCGTTGGTCAGTGGTGCAAATCGAGGGATAGGTCTGGAAACAGCCCGGCAGCTAGGGCAGAACGGCATTAGCGTGGTAGTAGCGGCGCGGTCTTTGCAGGCAGCCAAGGAAACGGCGGCGACGCTTCAAGGCGAGGGGATCGACGCATTCCCGGTACAGCTCGATGTGACCAAAGAGGATGACCGCAAGTCGGCCGCCAAAGTGGTTGCAGAAAAATATGGAAAACTCGACATTCTCATCAACAATGCTGGCGTAGGCGCTGAAGACGGAATGTTTGCTCAGAAGACAGTGGAGACGACCGAAGCGGAACTGCAGAAGGTTTTTGGTACAAATCTTTTCTCCGTAATTGCCGTGACCAGGGAGTTTCTGCCTCTTCTCAAGAAAAGTTCCGCAGGACGCATCGTCAACCTCTCGAGCATCCTGGGGTCACTGACTTTGCATGCAGACCCCAAGAGTCCCATCGCGAGCATTAAAACGTTCGCCTACGATGCCTCCAAGACGGCCCTGAATATGTTCACCGTGCATCTTGCATCAGAGCTGAAGGACACCAAAATCAAGGTCAACTCGGCGCACCCAGGCTGGGTGAAAACTGAAATGGGCACCGAACAGGCTCCGATGGAGATCGTAGACGGCGCGAAGACAAGCGTTCAGTTGGCTCTCATTGGCGCTGATGGCCCCAATGGCCGCTTTATCCACTTGGGCTCAGAATTGCCTTGGTAATGGATGGCCGTATTCGATGCGGAGGCAGGGCCGTGGAAGGCCCTGACCTCTCGCATCTGTACTCTTGGATGAGAACTGATGCTAAAAGGGGAACGAACACGACAGCGAATCATTGCTAAGGCAGCGCCTCTTTTTAACCGGAAGGGCTACGACGGCTGCTCCATGCAGGACATTAGCGCCGCCACAGGTCTCGAGAAAGGAAGCCTGTACAGCCACTTCGCCACTAAGGAAGAGTTGGCCGTGGCGGCTTTCGACCACGCCTGGGCACAGACCTGTTCTGCGCGAGCGGGCAACCTGGATCAGGCGGCCAACAGCGTAGACAAGCTCAAACTTCACATCGCAAATTTTGTTTCCAAGCCCTCCTTTCCCGGCGGCTGTCCCATGCTCAATACGGTCCTTGATGCGGACGACGGGAGCGCGGCCCTGCGTCGCCGGGCCGAGTGTGCGATGCGCGATTGGGTGGGTTTCCTTGCGGATATAACCCGCGCCGGCCAGGCGAAGGGGGAAATCCGGTCAACGCTGAACCCCGAAGAACTCGCAATTCTTATCATCTCGCTCCTGGAAGGCGCCTTCGTCAGTTCCAGGCTCCAGCGGTCGCGAGACGCTCTCGTTCTGGCCCAACAGCATCTGGATAGCTATCTCGAAAGCCAGGTGCGGGTCAGCGCCTGACGGACTGGTCCGGCGCGCCACCATTCCCAGGAAGCGTTTTCTCCTGCTGCTGTACTCTGTAAGAACTATTTCGAAGAGGCGGCAGGCATGGTGAAACAAGCGGGAAGGAAGGGCCGGCCTCCGGCGCGAAAGCAACCTGGCAAAATGGATATCCGCACCGTCGCGCAGTTGGCGAACGTCTCCATTGCTACCGTCTCGCGCACCATCAACAGGGTGTCCACAGTGAACCCGAAGATGGCCAAACGGGTGTGGGAGGCGATCGAAAAGCTGGACTACTTTCCCAATACCCAGGCGCGAGCATTGGTGTCGGGGCGCAGCCGGCTGATGGGATTGATCGTTTCAGAGATCACCAATCCCTTCTTCCCCGAGCTGATTCAGGGATTTGAAGACATCGCCGTGGAGCACGGCTACGAGATACTAATCAGCTCGACCAACTACGATCCCCGGCGCATGTCCTTGTGCATACGACGCATGCTGGAGCGC
Source organism: uncultured Gammaproteobacteria bacterium (assembly GCA_963755965.1). Taxonomy (GTDB): domain Bacteria; phylum Pseudomonadota; class Gammaproteobacteria; order Steroidobacterales; family Steroidobacteraceae; genus Bog-1198. The sequence goes on along the minus strand of CAVWLU010000013.1, from coordinate 882,514 downwards.
AGAGCAGAGGGCGTAGCAGTGATGACCTTCGGGGTGGAACAGCCGCTGCTGGAGCAGTTGGCCGAGCGCAAAGTCCCGCTGGTCTTTGTGGATGTAGGTCCGGAGAGGCCCGGCATCAGCCTGCTGCGGGTGGACTATCACCACGGCATCCAGCAGGGGGTGCAACACCTGGCAGTGCTGGGACATCGAGATATTGCATTTATCAGTGGGCCCAAGCGGCTGCACTCAGCGCAATCCCGCCTGGCTGCTTTTACCAGCTCGCTTGAAGAATGCGGCATCGCGACCAATCCCGCGTGGCTCGTGGAAGGGAACCACACCATGGAAGGGGGCATCGAGGCTATGGATTGCCTGCTTAAATCCGGGCATCTGCCCTCGGCGGTTATGTGCTCCAACGACATGACGGCGATCGGAGTGTTGCACAAGCTATACCGGGCAGGGCTCAGGGTGCCCGACGATTTGTCAGTCATCGGTTTCGACGACATCCATATCGCGCAGGTGACGATTCCGCCGCTTACCACGATCCAAATGTCATGCTTCGAGTTGGCTCGTGCGGCGGTGACGGCGTTGCGCGCACACGTCGAAGAGGGTGGGGAGCCCAAACGAAGCTACAAGATCAACACTCACCTGGTGGTACGCGAATCAACCGGCTTCCCAAAAGGCGCCCTGCGCGATCTTCGCCAGGCGGAGAAGAGCGGCAAGCGCACTGCGGCTGCCAAGGGCTCCAGAAAATCTACTCCTAAACCTGCTATTTGAGTTTTCCCGCTCTTCGCGCAAAGCAATGCTGCATAACCCTGCTACCAAAAAGGGGGAATAAGTCCAAAACTTTAGGGAAATCTTCTTGCTTGTAAATAGTTAGCAGAAAGATATAAGAGCGATTTACCTTATGCCCGCACGTCCAACGGCGCAGATCTACCTTTGGTAACTCGCTTCATCAGCCAGCCATTACTGGAGTACATCGGTTCTAGCTCCCAAAAAGGTAGGAGCCAAAATCCTGTGCTTAGTATGCGTCTAAGGCCCGTGCCGTTAGTACAATTGGGCCATGATTCTGAGCGGACTATTTCTTTCGGTAGACAAACTCCTGCCGCTTCCGTCTAAGAGTCGGGCGGACGGGAGTTCTCCAGGATCATGCAGCACTGGTGACCTTGGACCGGTTGACAATCTCGCTAATGACAGTAGAATGCATCCACAACAGCACGCAATTTGTGTCCCTGCGTCTATCGCGGTCCACCCAGTAAAGGCTAAGCGCCCAACATGACAATGGACACCGAAGTTGATCCCGCCATCCTTGTAGACGAAAACAGCGTCGCACGGGTACGTGGACTCGAACAAAGCGCGCTGCGGGGAACGTACTGGGTCGTCATCTTCTACAGCCTGTCTATGGCTCTGCGGCTCGGGGGCAGCATCGTTTTGACCCGCCTGTTTATGCCGCAATACTTTGGCCTGATGACTCTGCTCACGACGGTCATTGTCGGCCTGAACTTGTTTTCTCATGTGGGGCTGCAGGATAGCATCATTCAAAATCCTCGCGGTGAGGAACCTGTCTTTTTAAATACCGCCTGGACTCTCCAGGTGATTCGTGGGGCAGGTCTGTGTCTGCTGACTATCCCACTTGCCTGGCCAGTGGCTCACTTTTACCGCGAGCCGCAGATTATCCCTTTGCTGCCGTTGCTGGGCTTCGGCTGTCTCATCGCTGGCTTCTCCTCCCCGAGCCTTTTGTTGCTGAGCCGGCACCTTGGGGTTGGCAGGCTCTCCGCGTTGGAGCTGTTGACGCAGTTCGTTCAATTCGCCGTTACCTGGATTTGGGCGCTCTTTCAACCCTCTATCTGGGCCCTGATTGCGGGGCGGCTGATATCCGAAGCTTGCCGGAGCGGGATAAGCTACCTGCTGCTTCCCGATGTCGGACCCCGGTTTACCTGGGACAGGGAGTCCGTTCAAGTTCTGATCAAGTTTGGCCGGTGGATTCTCATCGGTACTGCGCTCACGTTTCTCGCGCTGCAATCCGATCGGCTCATCCTCGCCAAGCTCATCTCGCTGCAGATGTTGGGCGTGTACGGCATTGCCTTCTCGCTCTCCGATATTCCCCGCCAGATTATTCTTATGTTCTGTTCCCGCGTGGGATTCCCATTCATCGCCAAGTTTTCACATCAGCCACGCGCTACATTCCGGGAAATCCTGCTCAAATATAGGCTTCCGGTGCTGGCCGTTGGCGGCGCGATGCTGATTGTGGTCATCTGCGTCGGCGATCTTTTTATTCTTCGTGTATTTCCAAAGCCATATCATGATGCAGCTTGGATGGTCCCGATTCTAGCTGTCGGACTGTGGCACACACTGCTCTACAGTACAATCAGCCCGGCGATTCTTTCGTTGCAGAAGGCTCATTACAACGCCTTTGCATACCTCGTATACTGCATCAGTTTATTCATCCTTCTGCCCTGGGGCTTTCATGTTATGGGCATGGTCGGCGCCGTCATTGCTGTGGCTTTCAGTGATCTACCCGTCTATTTTGTGAATCTTTACAGCGCATCGCGCGAAGGAATACCAACCCTGAATCAGGACCTTTTGCTTACGCTTTCGTTTTTGGGGAGCTTGGCTGTGGCGCTGTGGGCAAGATCATGGCTTGGCTTCGGATTCCCCTTTCCCGCGAAGATTTGAAATCGCGTTAGATATTCACAATAGTCACGATCGAAAGACAGGCCCCGGGGAACACGCGGGGCTGGAACGTTCCAGGAGGGAGTCCTATGGAAGATCTACTTAGCCCGGAGTTCACCGGCAAGCTCGACCGGTTGGCCAGGGAATCATCTGAGATCTACAAGAGTAACGAGCCTTTTCCCCACATATATTTTGATGATTTTCTCCCCATCCCGTCAGCCGAGGCGGCTCTTCGCGACTTTCCGCAGCCCAAAGAATTGAAGTGGAACGAGTTTCAGAACGCCAATGAACGAAAATTAGCCTTTGACCTGGTGGAAAATCTGCCCGCTGCTAACCGCGATGTTCTTTATTTTTTGAATAGCCGGCCCATGCTTAGGTTTCTGGAAACGCTGACCGGGATCAAGGGCCTGACTTCCGACCCCTATTATGCTGGGGGCGGCCTGCACCAGATCAAGCCAGGAGGCAAACTTGCCGTGCATGCGGACTTTAACTGGCATCCTGAGCTTAAACTCGATCGCAGGATCAACGTTCTGATCTATTTGAACAAAGACTGGAAAGAGGAATATGGCGGGCACCTTGAGCTTTGGAAGCGAGATATGAGTATGGCTGGGCAAAAGATCCTGCCTCTCTTCAATCGCTGCGCCATCTTCAACACGACGAGCTCGTCTTATCATGGCCATCCCACTCCGCTGGCCTGTCCTCAGGACCGGACGCGAAAGTCAATCGCCACTTACTACTATTCAAACGGCCGCCCGCAGGAGGAAGTTCGTGAAGCGCATTCGACGATCTTCCCTCAGCAGCAAAGGACCGATGCTACTGTGCCTAGATTCCAAATTCGGCGCATGATGCAGGCGATCACACCGCCGGTTCTCGTCGGCGCCTACAAAAGTTTACGTAAATAGAGGCGACGGCCGCCGGTTCCTTCCCCGTGGGCTTGATTGCATATGTGAAGGAAATCGTTATGTATTTCTTTTCTGCGGAGGGGCAACGATCGTGTGGTGGGTGGTGTCCTCCGCGTAGAACTGTTCCTTTGCTTTGTCTCCTGTTCTCGCTTTGTTTACTGACCGGTTGTCGAATATTCAAAGCCAATTCACAAGTTGCATTCCTGGGCGATTCCATCACTCAGCAGTGGGCTTACCCGGCGGCAAACTTCGGTCTTTTTGGCAATACGACGCAGCAAATGCTGCAGCGGAATTCCGCAATCCTTTCCGGCCAAAGCTACGCCAAGGTGGTAATCCTGGGAGGTACAAATGACGTGCTGCTTGGCATCAAGCCCGAAGTCACCGTGGGTAACCTGGAGAAGATTGGGCTCGCAGTACAGCGGTCTGGTGCGGAGCCGGTCCTATGTGAAATTCCGCCCATCTTTCATAGTTTCAACCCAGGTGATAAAAAGAATTACTCCAACGATGTTCGCAACCTCAACCAACAGATCGCGAGATTGGCGGCGGAACATGGTTGGAAACTCGCGGATTATTACGATCCTTTGCTCCGGCATCCCCAGTTGTCCTCTGACGGAGTGCACATAAAGAGGAGGGGGTACATGCTTATGGAAATAGCCCTTCTTCGCGTCGTGCCCGATGCTTGACGTAATTGGAGTCGCAGCGGGTGCACCGCTCGCATTTATGAGGATGTCTTCATGACGACGCTTTACATCAAGCATCTGCTCTTGCGCACTCCTTTGGAACAACCGGCTCTCCGTCTGAGGCACCTTGCCGAGAGCTTTCATCGTATGCGGCATCCTGAGCTTCGCGAGGTATTTGAGGAGGAGGAGCGGATTGGACAAGTAGTGCGTCAAGTCGTCCAACCCGGCTCAAATTGCATAGACATAGGCTGCCACATAGGGTCGTCTTTGAGCTTGATGGCGCGCTATGCACCGCAGGGCAAACACCTGGCAATCGAGCCAGTCGCTGAAAAGGCAGCCTGGATAAGGAAGAAATTTCCAGAGGTGGAGGTAAGAGCCGTCGCTTTGGGTGAAAGACAGGAGGCGGTGACCTTCTACCAAAATGTTGCGCACCCCGGATTCAGCAGTCTGGCAAAGAACGTCGAGAGCCGCGACGAAATTGTCGCAATGACTGTCGATTGTGAGAGGCTTGACAACGTAGCGCGGACCGATCTGAAATACGCGTTCATCAAGATTGACGTGGAAGGCGCCGAGCTTTTGGTCCTGAAAGGCGCTCGCGAAACGATTGCGCGCAGCCGGCCGGTCATTCTCTTTGAAAGTAGCTACGATGGAGCTGGGGAACTTGGTCTGAAGCGCGAAGACTTGTTCGCCTTTTTTGGGATGGAACTTGGATACGACGTCTTCACCATCAAGCGCTTTCTTGAGCGCCAGTCCAAATTGGATTTAGCGGGCTTTCAACGAGCCGCCGAGTACCCTTTCCAGGCGTTCAACTTTGTGGCGGTCCCACGCCCGCAGTAAGTGCGTCGGCCAGGGAGCGAACATTGTCTTGCAGGCTATAGTGTTGGAGTACACGGCGTCGCCCCGCGGCAGCGAGATTGCGCCGAAGATCTGGTTCGCAGGTCAATCGTTCCAGGGCAGCAAATAGAGCTTGCTCCGAGGATGGAGGAACAAGCAAACCTTCCATACCGTCGCGAATCAGCTCGGGAATGCCGGCCACGAAGGTGCTGACGCAGGGAACCTCCATTGCCATCGCTTCCATCAACGCCACAGGCAAGCCTTCGGCGAAGCTGGCAAGAACAAAAATGTCGGCCCGCGCCAGCTTTTGCCTGGTCGCCTCATGACTGAGCGAACCTTCGAAGATCACTGCAGACTCGATTTTTTCGCTCCGGACAAAAGATTCCAATCCGCTTCGCTCGTCGCCGTCGCCGATGAGCCGCAACCGCAGGTTGTATCCGCACTGCAGAAGTTTGGCAAAGGCCCGAAGAAGAACGAGATGACCCTTGGCCGGAACCATCCGGCCAACGCAGATAATTTCCATCGCGCCGCTTCGATCGATGAGAGGAACTGGCGCGAAGACACGGTGGTCGACGCCGAGCCGCACAACGTGCAATTTAGCCCAATGCGCGGGATCGGAGACTTTCATCACCTGGCTGCGGCAATAATCGCTGATACAGAGGACAAATTGAGCTCGCTCCACCTTGCGCCGCAAGTAGAACTTGTCGACGTCATAGAACTCCTCGGGGCCGTGAATCATCATGGAGTAGGAGATTTGCCACGCCATCGAGGTCAACATACCGACGGTGGCGACCGGACCTCCGAAGTGAATATGCAGATGTGTGTGTCCGCGGCGGCGCAGCCAATCTCCCAATAGAAGCGCTTCCACCAGGTAGAAGAGCGCATAACAGCTGGCGGGGAGATTCCAACCGTCGAGCTGAAGCGCGGCGCGCAATCCCCGCGCCACAACCTGCGGCCGCGTGAACAGGACCTTCAGCAAAACCAGAAGAATGGTTGCCGGCTTGGTCGCCTTGAGGTAGTACGTACTGGCCAGCGCACTTTCTTCGGGCTCGGAATGAGCCTCGGCGGGTCTGTTGATCGAAGCCACGTCAATGGTGAAGCCGAGCTTTCTGAGCTCTGTGATTTCATTCAGGAAAAAAGTGTGTGAAGTCGCGGGGTAGATACTCAAAAGATAGGCCAGCCGCGGATGCGTGTGTTCTGGAACATCTCCGGTGGCTGACGCCGCAATGTTCATAGACCTTAGGCGCGCCGCCGGGTGTGGCGGCCGTTGTTGCGCGATACGGGGTTTTTGGTGCGGCCGCCGCCGCGGCAACGGTTTGTGTGCTCAATCCACCAATCACCAGCAATAAGGGAAGGATCATCGAGCCATTCAGCAGATTATCAATCGCCGACATAAGAATGGCTGCGGCGAGAGCGCTACGGAGATCGAAGGCCTGCGTATCGCCGCGGGCCAATTGAGATCCCAGGATGCGTGCTACCGGCAGCAGTTGCAGGCACTCCAAGGCAAGCAGCCCGGCGAGGCCATACATCCCAAGAGCAAGAAGCCACAATCCCCATGGACGGGACCCGGTGGATTTCCACCAGTCCCATGCCCCGGTGCCCAAAAGAGGCTCTGCAAGCGCGGTTTCAATATATTTTTCATCCTGAGAGAGCCGCCATCCGAAAGATTGCGCGCTGGATTCCCTTGAAAAACTGAGCCACAGAATAAGCAGTTGCGTTGTGTTCGACCAGCGATCGCAGGGATATGAAGTTAGCCACGACGAAGTCCCATGAAAGCGAGAATCGCCAGCAGGAACAGCGCGGCCACAGCGCGAGGCAGATAGCTCTGTCGTATAAAGAGAAACGGGAGCAGGCAAAATAGGATAACAATGCTTCCGACCGACTGGCATAGAAGCGTGGTGACACAAGAGGACACCGCTAATCCAGGCAATAGGAACCCCGAAGATCGCGGCCACCAGGCGGCGTCGCCAGAGCCATATCGCAACCAGAGCCGAAGTGGCCATCCAGATGCCAAGCTGGTTGCCATCCTCCATCAGACCGATAGGCCGGAAGCCGACGTAACGTTCAGCACCTATCCAGCGATAGGGCTGATAACCGTACAGGTGGGCATAGATCTGCGGTCCGGTGAACATCTCGATCAGGCAAATCGGAACGTAGGCCATGCCCGCGATGACAAAGGCTTTCGCGGCCATGCGAAGAGATACCGTGTCGGCGAAATAAACACGTCCGAAGAAGTACGGGACACCCCAGGCCAAAATTTGATAGAGTTCGCTACGAAGCGCGACAGAAAAGCCTTGGATGTTAGCCAAGGCGGAGAACAGGGGAACGACGCACCATGCCAGCATGGGAAGGTCCCAGAAGCTGAGTTTGAAGCGGCTGAAGCTTTCCCGGTCGAAGACCAGCACGCCGATAAGGCAGGTGATTCCCGTAACGCTCGCCTTGGTGAAGAAGTGATTCGACGGCAAGCATGTTCCCAGTATCCAGTATGGAAATGGGGCATCGGTAGGGGCGAAGGCGGCGGAAGGCAGCACCGCCCAGCCGCCGACGAAGTTGATGAGGATGGCAATGCGAACCGCGTAGCGTCGAAAGCAAAAAAGGCTGATCGGGATCCATGCTGCCAGTGCTATTAAGGGATGAATCATCATGTCTTCCGGAAGGCCGCGTGACTTTGGAAAGGACGTCTCATGATAGCAAGTGAGGAGTGGCTAACGCCCACCCGTGCGACCGGAATCGTAGCCTACGGAGTCGCCATGGTCTGCTGTGGCCTTGCATGGGCAAGAACCAGGCGTCTACGAGCCAACTCGCAACTCGCTGCCCTTTTGACTGCGATTGAAGGCGCATTGGTGCTTGATATGGTCTTCAACTGGCGTTGGATGATACACCAGCAACTCATGGATTTCGCGCAGCGCCGGAACGAGTATGAGATTCGAAGGTCGCCCCAGCTAATCGCCATCGCAATCCTGGCGGTGCTGCTCCTGGTTGGTTTGGTCGCTGCCCTGCGCATCCTTCGCGGTAGGGCTGGCGCGCTTCTCGCGGTTTCCGGTGTCTTGCTTTCGCTTGTCTTGTGGTGCACCGAAGTCGTCTCTCTTCACGCCATGGACCACATCTTGTACCATCCGCTGGGTCCATGGATGGTCGTCTGCCTGGTGTGGGTTTTCGCAGGCCTGATGACTTCCATAGGGATTCTTCTCGATGCGCGTCAAGCGAGTGGTGGTCGTGCGTGAGAACTCATTAGGAACCTGGGGCACCCGTCCAGTTCCCATCGGAATCAATTGAACCGAAGGCCTCAGGAGTCTCTCCTGACAGCTATCGGCGAAGCCGGAATGCCGACCACTATTACTCCTTCTGGTATGTCTCGGGTTACCACGGCGTTGGCGCCGATGGTCGCTTTGTCGCCAATCGTGACCCCGCCTAAGATAGTCACGCCCCGGCCGATCCAAACTTCCCGCCCGATGGTAATCGGTTTTGCGCTGTAGCCGGAGTCGCGGATCTGCTGTTGAGGGGCACGCATGTGATTTGCATCCCGGATGCTGGTGTATTCGCCGATCAGTGTGCCTTTACCAATGGTCACCCTAGCCATCGCTACTACGTGCGCGCCGCGAGAGATTACCACCTCATCGCCCAGGTCGATGCGAGCATCTCCCTGCGTTTCCAGATGCACACCAGGGTAGAGAAGCACATTTTCACCGATACGAATGTGCCGGCTTCCGTAGACCCAGGTCCGTCCCAGAACAACGACGGAGGCGGGCAGCTCCTCATCCAGGGCTGCGGCAAGAGAGGCATGAGCATAGACGCGGGTCAGGTCTTCTCGTAGCGGCGCCGTAATCCGCAGAAGCCCGGAGAGCAACTTGCTCAGGAGACTCTTGATGCGGCGCTTGATGTGGATTCTCCTCTCACCAGGGGCGAGGGGGAGAAACCCGGCCACCCCTGGTCTCTTTCCATGCCGTCTTCATCAAGGCCGCGAGGTTACGGGAGTTTTCGCTGCGCAGTCTTCGCTGGGGATCTTTGCTGAATCGGTTCCTAAGGTAGGAGAGGCGGTAGAGGTTAAGCTCGAGCCATTTGGCCAACCACACCGTCGCTCCATAATGCTTCCTATAGTAGAGCAGGGTGCTTCGCATACGCCACAGGACAAGTTGCGTGCTACCGGAAGAAGAGAGCGCAAGATCCTTGATCTGGCGCGATGACTCACCGCCGATGTGAAGCACAGAGATATCGGGCCAGTACCAGATCTCATAGCCCGCTTTCTTAATGCGGCGGCAAAGGTCGACTTCTTCTCCGTAGAGAAAGAAGTTCGGATCGAACAACCCTACCTTGTCCAGCACATCAGCGCGAATGATCGAGAAGGCGCCTGGAACCCAATCCGCCTGGCATGGTTGCGAAGGGTCTGCCCAAGTTCTGTCAAAATATCCAAAAATTCGGGATTTTGGGAATTTCGCAGCCAGACCCGTAAGTACGAAAGTATCTGTAACAATGTTTGGAAACATGCGTGCCGAAGGCTGAAAAGAATCATCCTGGCTCAATAACCGCGCACCGCCGAGCGCCGCTTTCGGCTGCTGGTCCATGTGCTCGATTGCAAGCTTAAGCGCCCCGGGTTGGAGAAACGCGTCCGAATTGAGCAGGATTAGATAGCGGCCCCGAGCGGATTTAATGGCAAGATTATTCGCCGCACCGAAACCAAGGTTGACCGCGCTATGAATGATGCGAAAATCGGGAAAGTCCTTCTCCACCATCTCCGCGGAGCCGTCGATCGAGTTATTGTCTACGATAAGTGCTTCAATCCGAAGCCCATTCGCCTCACGCTGCACCAGTTCGAGGCAGGCGCGCAACAGGTCCCGGGTGTTAAACGATACGACTACGACGGAGGCGTCGTATGCTCTATTTTCGGCTGGCAGCAAAGGCGGATCCCAATTCAACGGAGAAATGTATAGCCCGTCTCGATATCCATCGAGATCATTCAGCACAGTGTATTGCATAGCGTTTCGACAAGCACAGAATCTTCGAGGGGAAAGACCCGTACGTAACTGGTGAAGGTCGTCTTACGATTACTCTAAAGCAACCGGCCGTTGCACTAAGGTTCACTTCCCTTAGCCCGCAAAATACTTTCCGAAGCCCGAGCCCAACACAACTTTAGTCGGACATTTTTTAAAATAATCATTGTGGTTCGATTCGTGGTTTCGGGCCTATACTTACGCAGTGAGAAAGCCGGGACCTGTTGTGAAACTGTGCCTGGCTGGCAAGTCGCTCAAATCCGCGGGCCCAGTTCGTTTGGCAAGACACCAAGACTAAGCGACCACCCGATCCTTGGTAACTCGGTTTTTATTTGCAGTTCTTGATGCCGTACGTTGCTTCCTTGAGCTGGTTACCGTCGTCAATCCTTCAGGTGTGAGCACAAGTCTTAAAGAGGGCGCTCCCTTTTCGAGGAGCCTGACTGTATTCGTCTGAAGGAGCATGGCCAATGTCCAGACAATTGCGTAGGAGTCGATCCGGCTCACATAGTCTGCAGTCAATTCTTCGTTTAGGGTTCTTGCTTGCGTTTTCTCTGCCTCTTCTCAGCCCCGCAGCCTTGATGGCACAGGCAACAAACTTCGCCATCGGCACTACGGTCCAGCAGTCACCGGTAAAGCACCTTGGGGTCAATCTAAGTATTCAGACCTATTACGATTCCGGGCAGATGCTGCGAAACCTCCTGTATCGGAATCCTGGATTCGAGGGAGAAACGTGGCAGTCGGTCCTGGAATGTGTGGCCGTAACCACGACTAGCTGTACGGACGAAAATATTTACAATCTTTGGCCAGCAAGCTTTCTTGTGGGCGCGACCTACGAGGTCATCAATGGAGTGGCTGCGGGAGAGACGGGCACAATCACAGCCAGCACTGCAGCGTCCACTTCGGGCAACATCGGGTTGACAGCCAGTTTCGCTGCGCCTTCGACACCTCTTGCCGCAGGCGAATATCTAATTGTGCGCATGCAGATTCCGGGCAACGCCCAAGCCGGTTGGTCGACCTCTACTGTGGGAGGAGCAACCTTCTCTACTGACACCACTGACATAGCGTCGGACTCCCCGGGCAAGCAGGCTCTTGAGATCTCTGCAGCGGGAAGCGGACAATCAGCTACCTTGACCGGAGGGTTCGATACCTGGAATGGGCGTTCCTTCTTGCAAATGAATGGCAATTACACCTTAGCTTTTAAAGCGAAGGGGCTTGCTGGCAACAATCAACTGACTGTCGAGATTCAGCGCCTGACAACGGCGACTGAGACTTTTCTAAATCAGAATGTTTCTCTTACCAACCAGTGGCAGGACTACAGCTACGCCTTCAACGCCTCAGAAACCGGGACTTCGGTGGGGCCGGTGCTGGTGACTTTTTCGGTGTCTGGAGCAAGTGTGGAGCTGGATGATGCCACGTTGACAGAGGCGGCTGCAGCCGATAATCCGACAACCTATCGCAATGCGGTGGTCGACACGTTAAAGAGCTTGCAGCCGGGTGTCCTCCGCTACATGTCTCTGACTAACTATGGCACTTCGATTGACAACGCGATCGCGGTGCCTCTGGCCCGCCAACGTGCAGGCTGGGATCCGGGGTCAACCGAACAAGATGATGTGCCGCAAAGTTTGGAGGAGTTCCTGGTTCTCTGCCAGGCAGTGGGCGCCGAGCCGTGGTACACCATGCCGGGAGAAATGGAACCGGCCGAGATGCAGAACCTGATTGAATTCCTGGGTGGCAGTTCGACCACGCCCTATGGCGCCAAGCGGGCCGCTTTGGGCCAAAGTGCGCCCTGGACCAGTGTTTTCCCGGTGATTCATCTGGAACTAGGCAACGAGATGTGGAATGGAGCCTACGTGGGCGAGGCGCTCCCCGATCCAGTTGTTTATGGCAATCGCGCAGCGACCATTTTTGCGGCCGCGCGAGCCTCGTCTTCTTATGTCGCAAGCAAGTTCGATCTGATCATGGGTAGTCAGGCAGTCAATGTTTCCCAGACGACGCAAGAGCTGGCAAACAGCTCCGGCTACGACTCCGTGGATGCGGCACCTTATTTATTCAATAGCTTGAATGATTACGGCTCGAACGAGGCGATTTTCGGGCCGATGTTTGCTCAGCCGGAGGAGGTTGATTCGACATCGAGTGGGTATATGGCGCAGCAGTTGCAAGCCGCCAGTGGCGGAACCACCCCGGCCAAGCTTGCGATCTACGAGGTGAACCTGGGGACGGGTTCCGGTACGGCGCCGCAAACTGTGCTCAATCAAGCGACGGCCGGCTTGGGAGCAGGCATCGCTGTGGCTGACCACATGCTGATCATGATGCGTGACCTCGGAATCACCACGCAAAGCATGTTTGCGCTGACTAACTACCAAAACGGATTTAATAACCCGGCTCTTCCTAATGAAACTCTTCCGCTTTGGGGTTCGGTGATCGACATGGGCGGCGAAACCAACCTGAAGCGCCCGCAGTTTTTTGCCGAGCAGTTGGCCAACAGCGCCATCTACCCAACCATGCTGCAGGTTACAGTTACAGGCGCCAACCCTACCTGGAATCAGCCCCTGAGTACGAATGATTCGATCCAGCTCGCTACTGCACACTACCTGCAAAGCTTCGCGTTTACTGACGGTACGCACTACAGTGTCGTCGTCTTTAATCTAAGCCGGAGCGGGTCTTTGCCGGTAACCTTTTCCGGGGCGAATGCTCCCACTGGCAATGTGCTGATCAGCCAACTGACATCCACCAACCCGACGGACAATAACGAGGGCCTGTTTACCAGCACTGCGGTCGTCAACGGTCCTACGCAGACGACCGTAGCGAATTTCAATCCCGCGACATCCTACTCCCTTCCACCGTATTCGATGACGGTGTTCCTTTGGCCAAGTGAAGCACTCCCCGCAAGCACAACCACGCTCCAAGCAACCCCAACCTTCGCCACCACCGGCCAAAGCGTCACGCTGACAGCAACTGTCGGTTCTCAAACAAGTACGAATATTCCGACTGGAACCGTCACGTTTCTGAACGGATCCACCAGCCTGGGCACGGCAACGCTGAACGCGAGTGGCATAGCTACCTTCAATACCACCACTCTGCCCGCCGGAGCGGATTCCATCACGGCTTCTTATGGCGGCGATACGAATAACACCGCTTCTACTTCCGAGGCGGTTACCGTCACTGTCGCCACGGGTCTTGCCGTCACGAGTACGGCGCTCACCGCCTCAGCAGCTGCCATTGGTCCGGGGCAGAGCGTAACCTTTACCGCAACGGTTTCCCCGCAGACAGGCACCAATGTGCCGACTGGAATGGTGACGTTCCTCGATGGAGCGACAACTTTGGGTACGACGCAACTGAATGCGAGCGGCGTGGCAACCTTCAGCATTACCTCGTTGGCGACGGGGATGCATTCGATTACGGCGTCCTATGGTGGAGACAGCAAGGACGCCGGCTCTGTCTCAACCGCGGTGAGCGTGAATGTCACCACGGTTGTGGCAACGAAGACGGTGTTAACGGCGTCAGCGACGCAGGTGACAGCCGGCCAGAGTGTCACGTTCACCGCCACGGTCTCGCCCCAGTCAGGCAGCGGTATGGCGACCGGTACCGTGACCTTCCTCGATGGAGCAACGAGCCTGGGTACGGCCCCGTTGAACGCGAGCGGCGTGGCTACCTTTAACACCACAACGCTGGCTGTCGGATCTAACTCAATTACTGCGTCCTACGGTGGAGACACCAATAACTCCCCTTCCACCTCCACCGCTGTGACTGTCACCGTAGCCGCTGCGACGGCTGGGAGTTATACGATGGCGGTCAGTAGCTCGACCTTGAGCCTTACCGCCGGACAAGCGTCGACTCTGACGATCACCTTGACCCCCGCGAACGGGTTCAACTCGGCGATCAGCCTGGCCTGTTCCGGGATGCCTACGGGGGTGACTTGCACCTTCTCTCCCGCCAGCGTCACTCCCAGCGGCACGCCGGTCACGAGCACGGTGAGCGTTCTGGCGCCGAGTCAATCCGCGCTCGTGCCCTATCATGCTCCGTTAGGGGCGCCGGGTGGAAGACTTGCCTTCGGCTGGGTCATGCCGTGGGGATTCATTTCGCTGTTGGGGTTAGGAAAGGTGAGGAAGCGGTCACGGATTTGCGAATGGCCGTTCCGCGTAGCGTTCGCTGCGTTCCTAATCGCAGGGTCATTATGGATCTCTGGTTGCGGCGGCGGGTCTTCCTCATCGGGTGGGAGTGGGAGTGGGGGTACAACTCCGCCTCCGACGACCACGACCTTTACATTGACCATTACATCGACGGCTGCGGGTACGCAAGCCCAGAGCTCAGCGATCACGGTGACCGTTCAGTCTTGAGATACAGCCTATAAGAGTGGACTGACTCACTCGAAGGTAGCGGGGGAGAGCGGGCGAGTCTGCATGCGGCTTGGCATGGTTGATACGCCCCGCAGGTGCGCCACCTTTCTGGGAGTTTGACCGCCTCCGGTGTACCCTACAAGAACCAGTTCCGGAAAACATCCGCACGCCTTCTCACGGAGCGGAGCGGATGAGGGCTGGTTGTGAGTTCCCGAAGGTGATGCGAAATACCGGCTGGGCGTTGCGGCCCGTGCTTAGGGGATAGTTCAGGCAAATTGGCAGGTGAGTTTGTTGGCAGTCATTTTTCTCATCCCGTTCTTTCTTTCCCTCTTTTGCGTGATCAAGGGCCGGTCCGATTTGGCCTTCCTCAATGTCTATCTGCCCTGTGCTTTGCTTATTCCCGCGTACTACGGCTATAGAATTCCACATTTGCCTATAGAATCCGCGTCAGCTTGGGCACTTCTTCCCCTGGGTGCATCGCTCCTCCTTTCACCCGGCAGATGGCCATCCCTCCGACGGATGGACCTGTGGGTGGTTCTTTTCATGTTGAGCTTTGCTGCGAGCGAGCTGTTACGGGAAAAGTCAACCAAGGACGGCCTCGCCTTGTTCCTGGACACGTTTGTGCAGATGTTTTTTGCCTATGTTGTTGGCAGGTGCTTGATTGAGCCAAACCTCCGCATGGCGACAACCAAACGGATCGTCTTACTCTTCCTATGTCTTACTCCGGCAATCCTTTTTGAGTACAGGATGGGGCAGAATCCATGGATCGTGGGAGCCAGGGCATTTGATATCTATCCGCATTGGTTCGTACAGATCCGCGCTGGGCACGCCAGAGTCGCGGCGCCCTTCGGAGGCTCGATTCTGGCGGGGATTCTCTTCGCCATCGCCCTCTGTCTGGACTGCACTCTTGCTGATATGTACAGGTTCGATAAAAGAAGATTGGGAACCCTGTTCTACTACCTGGAACGCTACCATGTGCCCGCAGCCCTCTTAGCCTTATTTATATTTTTGACTGGATCCAGGGGGCCATTGATCAGCGCCGCGATCGGTTATTTGATTCTGCAAATTCCAAGATTCCGAAATATCCGACTCGCTGCCGTAATCGTGTTGTTGATCCTGGGGGCTGGAGGGCTACTCCTCAATAGCTACTTCAACAGGTATACCAGTGCGGAAGGTAACCTAAACCTGCCCGAGGAGCAGTCCAGCGCGATCTATCGACGTGAGCTGGTGAAGAACTATCAACCAATATTGAAGCAGGGAGGATGGCTGGGATGGGGAGCACTGAGCTTTCCTCGGGCCGAGGGCCAGTTGTCCATCGACAATGAGTATCTTCTCCTTCAGTTGGCTCAAGGTAAACTGGGCCTTTATCTCTTCCTGCTGATGGGGGCAGAGTCACTCGCAATGCTTACCGCGCGTGCCTTTACCTTTCGCGCTCACGAAAGCCAATTCTTCGCTTTTGCTCTCTTGGGTGCGCTGCTCACACTTTACACCTCGCTCTATACCGTCTACCTTGGCGAAGTGGTGGTCCAGGTGTGCTTCTTGTTGTTGGGCTGGAGCCAGAGCCTTCAAGACATCGGACCCAAGTCGACCGACGATGTTTTGCAAAAACACGGCTTCAAACGCGTCTTTGTCTAGAGCTGTCTCCCAAGGTCACAGCGCCCCAGTCTCCACTGTGGGACTTCTGCAAGAACCAGCGCTCGATACCGTGCCAGCTTGCTAACGCCAGCAAGAGCGTGAGGGGAGTCGCTAATCCAAAGAGCAACAGCGGATTTACAGAGTGGCCGATCCAATGCACGATCAGCTGTAGCACCGGAAATGCATACAGGTAAGTCCCATAGGAAAGGTCGCCAAAGCGGGCGCCATGCAGATTTGGAATTGCCGGATGATATGCGAATGCGAAGACAAGGTAGGTTCCGGCAAAAGGGAATAGTACGGTCCACCCGTGGGGAACGAACGCCGCGATTGCGAGGAGACCGAAACAGGACACAATGAGGGCCGGCGTGGTGGGTATTTGGCTGCGACTCTTGTAGAAAACGACCCCCGCCATGTACATGGGAAGCAACCTGGCCCAGATGGGTGGATAACCAAAAATGATACCCAGGATCTTTCCGCCGGGGGCCCAGCCGGAGATCTCAAAAAAAATACTCACGGCAACTGAGGCAAGAAATAGCGAGTAAAGAACACGCCGCGACCGCAGTAGGCCGGAAAGGCTTAGTAGTGCAATACCGACATAGCACCAAAATTCGTAGGATATGGACCAGAGTGATCCGTTTATCACATTGGGTTTGGGGTTGTCCATG
Source organism: uncultured Gammaproteobacteria bacterium (assembly GCA_963755965.1). GTDB lineage: Bacteria > Pseudomonadota > Gammaproteobacteria > Steroidobacterales > Steroidobacteraceae > Bog-1198. The sequence goes on along the minus strand of CAVWLU010000013.1, from coordinate 865,824 downwards.
AACGCGTGCTGATACGGAAACTCTCGCAGAGCGAGCGTATTCAACACCACTTCGAGTGCATTATGAGCCGGGCGATCGGTGGCAAAGCTCGCTGAGCTCAAAGGGAAAATCACGATCACAGTGAAAAGCGCCAGGACGCAAAACGCGGGATAGATTCGGCTCACGCGTTTTTTGAGAAATTGCCAGATGGTTGATGAACGTTCGGCGCTCGCGGCAATGAGGAAGCCGCTGATAATGAAGAACAAGTCGACGGCGATGTGGCCGCCCGTAACCTGCCCCCTGGTTAGCAGAAAGAACGGTTCACGGCTCTCTGAACCGGAAGCGAGAGGATAGGAATGAGAAAACGTGACCAGGAGTGCGAGTACCAGCCGGACGAAGTCAAGGTTGTTTTGCTTTGCGCTGAACGGCAACGTCGTAACCGGCTCATCGCGACGTTCGGGTGCACGAGCCAACGTGGGATACGGCAGCAATTCTCCATCATCAGTAGCCAGAGCTCTCGACGTTTTCATGTGCTCTGCCCGGCCAGAATGAGATCCTCCCGGCCTTCAGTCAGAGGGCGTGCTATTCGGTATCCAAGACGTATACATGGTTTCTCTAGAAGGTAGTAGCTCCCGATGGCGACGGCAAAAGCAGCAACGTAGTTCATTGGGGAATGTTGAAACAGGGATAGTGGCCAGCGTGCTCCCTGATGGCCAAACAGAAAGAAGAGTTGCTGCCAAAGGTAGAGGCTATAGGAGATGTGGCCGACGAACCTGAGAGGGCGAAGCTCAAGGACGCGACCGGACCAGGACAACGGGTGGTAGATGGTCGATATGATGAGCAGAGGGAACCCATAAATTATCTCTAACGGTTGCAATGTGCGTATGGACAGGCCTACGACGTAAACCAGGCAGAGGACCAGGACCGCTACCCAGGGATGTAGCCAACGCATGACGATGCCGCGCACCCTTTCTCCAGCCAGCAGGACTGCGAAAAAGGCAGGGACCATCAGTGACGAGAGCCTTTCGTCGGTCCGTAACCATACCCCTGGAGTCTGCAGATGGACCATACGAACGATGGTCAGGGTCCAGGCTGTTGTGAGTAGTGCTGCCGCGGCGGTTACTGCCATTTTCTTTCCCCGCGCAATGACAAGCAAGCCTGGCAATAGCAAATAAAAATGTTCTTCGACCGATAGTGACCAGAAGTGGATTGTGTACCAGTGGGTAGGCGTATCTCCTGCCACACCGACCCACAAGTTCCGCACCATCAGAAGCGATGCCAGGATGCCGCCCCAGTCAACGGGGATGATTTTCGCGCAAGACAGAATGGCGCATACCAGCAAATAGGACCATGCAGCCGGCAGGATGCGGAAGCATCGCCTGATGTAGAAGCCTCGCAGCGAGAAGTATCCCCGTGTGCGACTCTCTTCAAGCAACCGTGAGCAAATCAGGAATCCGCTGATCGCAAAAAATAGATCCACACCCAGGAATCCGTTGTCGTGAACGAACTGGTTGCTGAGCCAACCCGCCTGGTATAGGCTGCCGTGGTACTGAATCACTGCCAGTATGGCTACGGCGCGCCAACCATCCAGGGTCGGCAAATAGCCTTGTTTCGGGCTGCTGGTCGCAGTGGGGGTAGGGCGAGACGGTGTACCTTGTGCTTCGAGGAGTGTAGACATCTCGCCGCTTTCTTCCTTAAAGTTTAACGGTGACCGTTTTCACTTCTGTATATTCCTGCAAACCATACTCCCCCAGCTCCCGCCCTATCCCTGATTGCTTGAAGCCGCCGAACGGCGCCCGGGTATCGAGGACGTGATAGCAATTGACCCATATGGTTCCCGCCCTCACACCATTGGCGACCGCATGCGCCTTCTTGATGTCGCGGGTCCAAACGCCTGCTGCCAATCCATAGTGGGTGCGGTTGGCGCGGGTGATTACCTCCTCCACGTCTTTGAAGGGAATCACGCTCATGACGGGCCCGAAGATTTCTTCCCGGGCGATGTTCATGTGATCTTGTACGTCGGCGAAGACGGTGGGTTGAATGAAGTAGCCACGATCTCCGACGCGCTCGCCTCCGCAGGCAAGGGTCGCCCCCTCGCTGCGCCCCGACTCGATATAACCCATGACTCTATCGAACTGGGTTGCGTCTACCTGCGGACCCTGGTCGGTCGTGGGATCGAGTGGGTCTCCCACACGACGCCTCCGGGCCCGCGCTACGCTCTTTTCCACGAACTGGTCGTAAATCTTTTCTTCGACGAAGACCCTTGATCCCGCGCAACAGGATTGGCCCTGGTTTACGAAAAGCCCGAAGTGCGCGCCTTCCACCGCTTCATCCAGATCAGTGTCCTCGAAGATGATGTTCGGGCTCTTCCCGCCCAACTCCAGAGAGATGCGCTTCAGGTTGGACTTGGCGGCAGCCTCCATAATGAAACGCCCGACTTCCGTGGAGCCGGTGAACGCCACCTTGTCCACATCCATGTGGCGCGCGATGGCTGCGCCGGCGGTAGGGCCAAACCCCGGCAGCAGGTTTACGACACCCTCCGGGTACCCCGCTTCTACGATCAACTCGCCAATGCGTAGCGCGGAGAGAGGCGTTTGCTCCGCCGGCTTCATCACCACCGTATTGCCAGTTGCCAATGCCGGGGCAAGTTTCCAGGCTTGCATCAGCATGGGGTAATTCCAGGGAATGATCTGGCCTATAACGCCAATCGGCTCATGCCTGGTGTAGCAGAAGAAGTCGCCGTCGATAGGGATCGTTTTTCCCTGAACCTTGTCTGCCCAGCCTGCGAAATAGCGATAGCAGGCAACCGTCTTGGCAACGTCTACGGCCTTGGCGATGGAAAGGGGCTTGCCGTTGTCGAGGCTCTCAAGCCGCGCCAGCTGGTCAGCATTTTTTTCGATCAAGTCAGCGAGACGATGGAGCATTCGGCCCCGCTCCGAAGCGCGCAGCTTCCGCCAAGGTCCTTCGAAAGCAGCTCGTGCTGCCTCAACCGCCTTCTCCACGTCGGCGGCATCGGCCTCGGCCACTTGGCAGATCTCTTCGCCCGTAGCAGGATTCACGGTTGCGAAGGTCTTACCTGATTCACTCGGAAGCCAACGGTTGTTGATGAGCAGTTCGGTCGCCGAAGGAACGATGCTGGTTTCCGCGGGTTTGGGCAGAGCAGAGATCATAGGAAATAAGTCCCTTCGCAAAGCTTTTAAGGCTGGGGCACGCCGGGTTTGGCGCTGCTTGCTACGGTACTCAATACCGCAGGGGTCTCATCGAGAATCATGCGTGCATTGGCGATGGGCTTGATCCTCTTCGACCGCAACGCCTTTTCCTTCTGGGCGCATATATATTGAAGCCAGTTTCGATAGATGGTGGTCGCACTGGAGTTCCACGTCTTCTCGATCTTCCGCTCTCCCAGCGTGGCCGATATTTCCAGCAGTAACTCTTCATTCCGGTCGCAGAGCGATCGTTCACGCAGAGCGCTCAATACCTGCACCGTGTCGTCGTCGAAATAACTCTGCGGGATCAACGGGCACGTCTCTGTCTCGCCTTTAAAGTAGCGCCCTATATCGCGACGATACTCGCGCAGTAAGGTGTCGGATTCATACTCCGGATGGCCCTGGAAGAAGACGAAGAGGTTTTTCCGTTGTTTAATGAAGGTGTCAACGCCTGCGTCTGCGGCCCGCGTGAGCACGCTATATCCACAAGCTGCCAGATCTTCTTCTGGTACCCCGTTCCACCGGGAATGGGGAAGTCGGAAGCGTGATGGCGTTGCCGCGGTTAAGCGATGATCGGTCGCACGCGCACACTCGAATATGCCGAACAGCTTATCGTTCCTCCGTACCCGGACGATGCCATCCAGGTGAAGGATCGCAGCATGGGCCGCCAGGCAGGACCAAACCGTGGAGTGGGTATTGCTTTCGGCCCATTCTGCCAACCTGGTAAAGCTTCTCCAATACGGCTCCTGCTTCAGGTCGCTGGCGAGCGGCTCTCTGCCGGTCACGATGAGCCCATCGAGATGCCCATTCCACAAATCATCCACGCTCGCATAGCAGCCGTTGAGATAGCGCAGGGCCGGCTCCTGCCGGGGAACATCCGGCAGCATGAAATGCAGCAGGCGGACCTGCAAACCATGGGAAGCGGCATCCAATAATGACAGAAATTGGCGTTCGGTTGCTTTGAGCGCCTCATCGGGCATGTTGTTGATCAACCCGATCGTGATGCAGTTGCTTGACTCGAACGGCGCCGTCTTGCCGAGCAGTGCCACGTTGAAATTTGCAGAGTCCACAAAAACGGGCATCAGCTTCCCCCTCCGGGCGTTGACAAGGTTGCGTGGAGCGCCTGATTCAAATCGGCAAGAATATCGTCGATGTGCTCGATGCCGATGCTTAGCCGAATCATCTCCGGTAGCACTCCGGCGTGGCGTTGCTCTTCAGCGGACATTTGCCGATGAGTGGTCGACGCCGGATGGCAGGCCAATGACTTCGCGTCGCCCAGATTGACCAGGCGGGTTACCAACTTGAGCGCATCATGAAATTTGACGGCGGCCGCATAGCCCCCCTTGATGCCCACAGCCATTAGAGAACAGGCGTGATTGCCTAAATACTTCTGCGCCAGCGCCCGGTAAGGACTATCGGGAAAACCAGCGTAATTAACCCATGCGACCCGAGGGTCGTGGTGCAAAAATTCGGCTACCTTCCTGCCGTTCTCGACATGGCGCTCAACCCGCAACGCGACGGTTTCGATCCCCTGCAGCAGCAGAAAAGCGCTGAGAGGCGAAAGGACCGATCCCGTAGTCCGCTGGTAGACACTGCGGCAGCGTCCTAGAAAAGCGCCTTTGCCGAAATGATCGGTATAAACCAGGCCGTGATAGGACGGGTCCGGCTGGCTGAACATGGGGAAGCGCGAAGCATGCTCCTTCCAGGGGAAATTACCGCTGTCGACGATCGCCCCGCCCAAGGTAGTGCCGTGCCCACCCATGAATTTGGTGAGAGAGTGCACCACAATATCGGCGCCCCATTCTATGGGCCGAAGGAGAATAGGGGTCGCGACGGTATTGTCCACGATGAGCGGCACGCCATTTCGATGCGCCACATTCGCCAGGCCCTCAAGGTCGCAGATATTTCCCGCCGGATTGCCGACGCTTTCACAAAACACACCGCGCGTGTTGTGATCGATCAGCTTTTCTATCGCCTCCGGATGATCGCTCTCTGCAAACCGGACAGTGACTCCCTGGCTGGGTAACAGGTAAGCGAAGAGGGTGTGGGTAGTGCCGTAAAGCTGGGGAGCCGAGACGATGTTGCTCCCCAGTTGGGTGACGTTTTGCACCGCGTAGTTCACCGCCGCCTGGCCGCTGCTGACACACAACGCTTCGCGGCCCCCCTCAAGCGCGGCGACCCGCCGCTCCAGCACAGCGGTAGTGGGGTTCTGGATGCGGGTATAGCGGAAGCCTTCCGCCTCCAGGTTGAACAACGCCGCGGCATGTTCTGTGCTATCGAATGCGTAGGCGACCGTCTGATAAATCGGCACAGCGACCGCCTTGGTCGTTGGATCGATATCGTAACCGCTATGGATGGCGATGGTTTCCCGTTTCATGTCCTGGTGTCCGTTTTGCTTAGTCGATAAGGCGATTCATCTCATCTACCACCCAACGGATATGACGTTCGTTGGTTCTGAAGCTGGTGATACAGGCGCGTACTACAGGGATGCCGCCCAGCCGCGCCTCCGACATCCATGCGATCTGGCGCTTGTGCAGTGCCGCCAGAAACGTTGCCGGGACGACTCCGTCGCGGGCGAAACAAACCAGGGGTAGTGGGGTCGAATTGACGATGCGCCATCCGGAAGACCGAAGTGCCTCCCGGAGTACGTCCCCCATGCGAGTCTGGTGCTCGATCATCTCTACGTATCCCGCTTCGCCGTGGTGCGCCAGCGCAAGAAAAAGCTTCAGGCCGATAAATCGACGCGACCACTGCGCCGATGTTGTATACGGATCAAAGGCAGGCCCAACCGGTTTTCCCGGCATATAAGAGACATCCGCGCGGAAGGCCTCGGCCACCGTCTCAGGGTGCCGGCAGAAGAACATTCCGCATCCCATGGAAACTGAGAGCCACTTATGCGCGTCGCAGGTGATAGAGTCTGCCATGTCGATTCCCGCCAGGTAGCGCTTAAGTTTGGGGGATAGAATGGCGCTGCCGCCCCAAGCGGCGTCGGCGTGGAACCACAGGCCCTCCTCCCGGCAGAAGTGCCCAATCTCCGTTAGCGGATCAATCACTCCAGCTGCGGTTGTTCCGCCGGTGCCGACGACCAGGAAGGGAAGGTAGCCATTGATGCGATCCTCGGCGACCCGCTTTTTTAATTCGCCGATGTCCATTTTTAAACAGCGGTCGGTCGGTATTGGCCGCAGTGCTCTCCGCCCCAACCCCGTCATGTGTGCGATCTTGCTGAACGAATGATGGGTCTCTTCTGTGAGGTAAATCGACGGCTGGGCATGCAAGTGTCGAAGACCGTGCTCCCCATAGTCAGGAAAGGCCCGCGTTAACGCGACAATGACCGCGGAGTGGTTGGCCTCCGTTCCCCCGCTGGTGAAGGTTGCGATGGCATTTTCGGGCAGGCCGAATTTTGCCGCCAACCAGCCTAGGGTATGCCGTTCCATTTCATTGGCCGCCGGCGAGGTGCGCCAGTTCGCCAATTGCGGGTTATACATGGCGACCAATGTATCCGCGATCACGGACGCCAGCGTTACGCTGGGGTTGAAAAGTCCGAAGTAGCGGGGGTGGGTCACCTGCACCTGCCAGGTGCGTAACATCTTTTCTACATCGGCGATCACCTGCTCGAGCGGCAGCGCTTGAGCGAAGTCATAACGAGACGCGAGGTAGTTTCGAATCTCCTCCGCTGTTACCGTCGGCAGAATAGGGCCGTTCGCAATGTCGACCTGTAACTGTGCGAAATCGCTCCCGATTTCATCAATGACCATGCGTACCCTTCTCCCGGGGGAACTGCTACAAATGAATACCGCCAACTTGAATACGGTCGTACAAATCCTTGTCGAGAGGAGTGTATGCCTCCGATTCCAGGTTGTCGAAGTACAGCATGTCATTGATCGCGATGGGATTGTATCCCTGGCGAACCAGGTCGGTCTTCGAATACTTGAAGGTGCCTGTCACTTCAACCTCGTTGCGGATGCGCAGAAACAAGGGACGCGCGTAGGCAGGCAGGCGGCTCACCAGGTGCTTGCGAAATCCCGCCAGGTCCAAGGGATCTTCGGCGACGACCGCAGCCATACCGGCCCGGCCTTCGGTGGCAGGAATCGCTACACCATAAACGTTAGCGTGCTTGACACCCGGGAATGCGCAGATAGCCTCTGAGACCTCAGAGGTGGCGACGTTCTCACCTTTCCAGCGGAAGGTATCACCGATGCGATCGACAAAGTAGAAATATCCCTGCTCATCCTTGCGCATCAGGTCGCCGGTGCGCACCCACCTGTCTCCCGGCTCAAAGACGTCGCGAAGGATCTTGCTTTCCGAAGCCTGCTGGTTGGTATAGCCCTCGAATCGGCTTCCAATGTTAGAGGGCTCATCCACAACCTTACCCAGCGCTTCGCCGGCCTCATTCGGATCGCAGCGAAGGCAAAACCCTTCCGCATTCCGCGCTGGTTCTCCCTTCTCGAAATCAAATTTGACCAGGGCGGGCGAGAATCGATGCGCCAGGTATCCGGGGATATGCCCAATGGCCCCGCGCTTGCCCTGGACGTTGAAGAGGGAGACGCCGCCTTCGGTGGCCGCATAAAATTCCAAAATTTGCGGAATGGAAAACCGCTCCTTGAACCTCTCCCAAACTTCAGGCGCCAGTCCGTTCCCACAAGCCATCCTGATGCGATGTGCGGTCTCGTTTACCGATGGCGGGGTGTGCAGTAAGTAGCGGCAAAGTTCGCCAATGTATTGAAATATGGTGCAGTCCCAAGTCGCAATGTCATTCCAGAACTTTGTGGCTGAAAATTTTTCACGAATCACCAGGGCCCCGCCGGCGACCAGTATCGCGCCCGGCGCCAGAACCCCGCCGACGCTGTGATACATCGGCAGGCAGTTATACATCCGGTCTGTGGGCTGCGCATTCATCATGCCGGCGAACCAATGGCTCCATTGCATGATACGGGCATGGCTGACCTTGGCCGCCTTGGGCAGCCCCGTTGTGCCCGAGGTGTAGATGTAAAGCGCGGGATCTTCTATAGACGTTGACCGCCGCTCGGCCTTGCTCAGCGGTTCGCCCGAACGCTGTTCGATCTCCAGATCCATACGCCGGAATTGTTCGTGTTCGCCGCCGTGCAACCAGATCGTAGGGGCCTCCTGCAAGCCTGGCAAGGTTGCGCTCCACTGATCGGAAAGTTCCGCAGCAACGATGATGTGCTTGGGCGAAACGACGTTGATGCAATGAGCAAGCGAAGGGCCTGGCAAGTTGGTGTTGAGCAGGGAAACGACGCCGCCGACGCGGGTGACCCCAAGCCATATCGCCATATATTCGGGCCGATTGGTCATCAACAGGCAGACGACCTCACCCTTCGCGACGCCCGCGTCCAGTGCCCATCGTGCGTATTGATTAACACGCGCGGCGAGTGCCCGGTAGGTCAGGCATTCACGGTCCGAGAGCAGCGACGGTGCATCCCCCCATTGCGCCGCCAACTCTTCGATCACGGTAGAGAAAATGCGATCGGGAGTGCGCGCGATGGGCGCGGTCAACTCCAAAGCGCGCAACCACGCCTTGGCCGCGGAACCGTTGCTTTTGACAGATGTCATACTTAGAGCTTCCTTCACGCCGTATTGCCTGCATCTACGGTAAGTACCGTCCCGGTGATGTTCTTTGACCTATCGCTAAGCAGGAATTCCACCGCATTGGCCACATCGTCGATATCGACCAGGCGGCGGAGCGCGCTGCGGCGCACAATCTGTTCCCGGTGCTCCTCTGTGAGCGCGTGCGTCATTTCCGTATCCACAAAGCCGGGAGCGACGGCATTCACGTTCACTCCCATCCGTCCCACCTCTCTGGCCAGCGATCGGGTAAAGCCTATCAGCGAGGCCTTGGTTGCGCTGTAAACCGACAGCCCGCTATAGCCGGTGCCGGCAACAATCGACGCGATGTTGACAATGCGGCCGCCACCATCGGCCATCATGGAACGCACTACGTACTTGCTCAGCACCATGGGCGAGAGTGTGTTCAAACGCACCAGTTGTTCGATCTGAGAATTATGCATGAGCGCGAGCGCGCCCTCGGCGCTTATGCCGGCGTTATTCACCAGGCCATAGATGGGACCAAAGTCTTTGCGCACCCTCTTCACCAAGTCAGCAATACCTTCGATCTCTGCCAGATCAAAGGGGACAAAACGCAGAGAACCAGAGCGTTCCGAATTTCCGCGTTCCGTGTCTTCCATCGCGGACGCGAGTTCGTTGCCTTCTTTACGGGCAATCGCTATCGCGCGGAATCCCGTCTCGGTCAGCCGGCGCGCGATACCCAAACCTATTCCCCGGCTCCCACCGGTGACCACTACATTACGCATGGCGGCGGATGAGTTTCCCGGTCTCAGCGACCGCCAGCGCAGGAACGAAATTGATTGCCGCCGGAACCTTATGGGAAGGAAGTGTCTCACGACAGAGCCGCAGGATGTCGTGATGCAGTTCGCCCATGTCCGTGCTCGCAGGTTCGGACGCAACCTTCAACACCACGTCGGCGACGACCAGCGCCCCGGTAATTGGATTTTTCTTGGTTCGGACCAGCGACATCTGTACCTTTGGATGGCCGTTGATCACTGCCTCCACTTCTTCGGGGTACACCTTCATGCCTCCAACATTGATCATTCCATCCCCGCGGCCGACGAAGTGGTAGCGACCCTCTCGCAATTCGAGCACGTCTCCGGTATCCACAAATCCTTCGGCATCCTGGATGGCATGGTTGTGATCGCCGAGATAACAGCGCGCAGTTCTGGCGGAGCGGACGCGGAGCGAGCGATTCTCGATCTTCATAACCACATGGGGGGTGTGTTCGATCACATCAGCGGGAAAGCCCATCAGTCCATCGTTCACATCAAAGAGAACGCCTGCCTCTGTAGTGGCGAATGCGTGGGCGATCCGCGCCAGCGGGTAAAGCGACCGCAAGAGGTTCAAGATTGACTGGTCGGCGATCTCTCCGGACAAGCGAACATATTGCGGCGCGATCAGGTGCGCAGAGGAACTCATCGAGGCGCGGCGCCAATGGGAGGGCGTGCCGGAGATATGGGTCACTCCGTGTGCGCCCGCACGAGCCAGAAAATCAGCGGTTGTCTCCTGTGCGCTCGATAACACCAGGGACGTCCCGGTAAGAGCCGCACGCAGAAAGATCTGCAGACCGCCATAGCGGCGAATGTCGTAGAACGTACTCCAGACCACGCCGTCCGCTGGGCGGCTTTCTGCAATGGCTCCCGCCAGGCTAGCCAGGGTGTGGACCACCAGCTTGGGTCGTCCCGTTGTCCCTGATGTGAGCAGCACCCACTCCGTTTCATGCTCCAACTTCGGACCGGAATTGGCGGGCATCTTCGTCCAAATGGACGGAGTCAGAGAGGTAACGCCTGGAGTCTCGATTCCCGTGGTTGGCCGATCGGAGACGATTGCATCCACGGCTGCCGATTGGACTACATAGGGAAGATGTTCGAGCGACAAGTCGGGAGGGTAGAGAACGATGCGACGGGCAGCACCATCGAGTTCGACCAAGGCCGCAATGGCGGTGAGCTGATTGGTGGTCGCGACCACCACAGATCGTCCGCAGAGTTCGTTGGCCCTTCCTGCGAGCACGGAGCCTGCAGCCAGATCGCTCCAGGCAAGGCTCGCTTCCGCGCCAAAAACTGAGCGTGCGGTCAAGTTCCCCACGGCGCTGAGGCCGTCTTTAAGCGACGCCCTGCTATTTCGCAGCATGTTCATAGAAGCTGACAAAGTCACCGAGGGTTACGGGAAAGCGAGCATCTTCCGAAGCGCTGAACGGATCTAGTCCCAACGAGCCCTCGAGCCGAGTCACGATGATGGCAAAGCAGAGCGAGTCGAGCCCCGAATTCAGCAGTTCCAGGCCGTCTGTCAGAGGCGCCAGTCGCCGGCCTTGCTCTCGGGCGACCTGCCGAAATTGGGCCATGATCTCAGATTTAACTTCCATATCGATTGTCTCTACCTTCCAGCCGGTTCAAACCGCAGATCTTTCTGCTCCGCAGTTTCACGGCAAAAACGATTGGTGTATTTTCCGCATCCTGGCAACGGCAAATAAAAGTTCAGCCAGTTTTCAATCAGCTGCTGAACTCCGGCTCGGCCCACGCGATTTGAGAATGTATGACCGGCGCCCTCCACCACTTTCACCGCCACCCGGCTGTTGCTCCCGGCCTGTTCAAGGATGTATTTCAGATAGTCGAACTCTTCTCCCCGTGGTTTAGTTGCCGGCGCCTTCAACAGGAGAATTGGCAGGCCCGCGGATGCAACCGTCTTCCAGCATCTGAGAAGGGGGAAGTTTGCATTCTCAGGCATCGGGTTTCTGCGCAGATAAAGGCGAAGATCTGTAAAACGGTCATAGCCCCTGGTGATCAGTCTGCCCAGGGCGGTGCGCGAGATACGGCCGGTAAGCTTTTGCCAAATCCACGACGGAGGCGATATGGGCAAGTGGAAGTACGGGTCCATCAACACCAGTCCCCGGCACTCTTTGCTTGCCGCTGCAGTATAGAGAGCAGACACTGCGCCGGCGCAAAGCCCCACAACCACTACGCCCGATAAGCCAAACCGCTCAGACAGTTCTTCCATCAGGGCGGAGGCGATCGGTGCGTAGCCTCCGGTATTAATGAACCTGAGCAACTCGGGTGGAGGGTTTCCGTCGGAATCGCCGAACCCCGGCATATCCAGGCGAAAAGCAGGATAGCCAAAACTGGCCAGCGACTCTGCCCAATAAACCGCCGAATCACCGGCGGCTGCCCTGGTCGGAGAGAGTGAATTCAGAATCAGAACTCCCGTGAGTTGTGCCTCGGAGCTCTCACCGTGGGGCTTGTGATAGGTGCCTCGAACAACGCCGCCGAGCCCACGCAGCGTGATCAACTGGCGTGTTTCAGTGGCCTCGTTCATGGCTATTTTCCTTGGAGGTCGGTAAAGCATCGGCAACCCATCCGAAATTACCAGCGTACAGCCAGCTAAGGTCTTTCACCTCGTCGTAGCCCACGTAAGGCTTCACCAGGGGCGCTGCCTCCCGGCCCAGCTTCACCACTTTCACTGGCCTCTGGTATGCCTCGCGAGCCACCTCATCGTTTTCGAGATTGGCCGGCAGGTGAAGATCGAACGAGCAACGCCACAGAGAACTGGACCATTGGTAGCCCGCTACTTCGATAGAGAGTCCTCGCTCCAGCTGTCGTATGTAATCAGCTGCGGACCTGCGGTTTTCCGGCGACTCGAATAGTTGCTCGAGTCCCGCCCAGCGCATGAGGCTCGACCGCAACGCCTGGTTGGCATGAGCGGGGGGTGACCACAGGAGCAACGCGTCGCCCGAGCCTTGCGCGAAACGTCTCGCGGCAAGAATTGCGCCGATTTCAAGCCCGTGCAGCAGCAACGGTACACGTGGCGAGCGGTTCGAAAGCCAATCAACCAGCAACTCTACATCTTCGCTCCAATGGTCGAAGCCCATCTCCTGAAATTCGCCTGTACTTTCGCCGACACCGCGATAGTCGTAGCGAAGAACTTCCATTCCTCTCGCGGCCAGATACCGCGCCCAACGGACCCAGGGGTGATAGGAAAAATGCCGTTCCGAGGCAAACGATCCCACGAGCAAAACGCGGGCTACCGGATCCGGCACTTCATGCAGCACGGTATAGAGAGCCGCGCCGGATACGGTGAAGTATCCGGCGCTTTCCAATAAAGCGTTATCGTTGTGGAGTTGCGTCTGCACCGGCCTGGCCTCGTCGAAATTACGCCGCTATCTTGCTCTCGTCGAGCCGATTGATGCGCTGAAGTAGCATGCGCAGTAGATCGACTCCCTCAAACAAGTCCGCGGATGGATCAAGCGGGTTGACCGCCATTTCCGCGTAGAGCGCGCGAAACAGTCCTTCTGAGTGCTCTATGTCGCAGACACCGTGCACATCCGTGTATACGCGTTCCGCCGATCCCTGCAGCTCGGCAAGCTCCGCCAAATAGGCCATGTATTGCTGGATGTACCCTTCAAAGAAAGCCATGGTGAGCAGATTCTGCACCCCCGACATTCTGCCGAGAAACAGGCGCACATTGGTCAAGTCGACGTGGACGTCGAGCGCGTCCTGGTCCGTAGGAAATGCGTGCGCTGCCATGGTGAATTTTCGCAGCATAGCGGGATGGCAATCGCCCACCTCTTCGCGCAGATTCGCGATCAGGATCGGACGCGCCTCTTCTGCCTTGACGGAGAGATAGGTGGCCGTCATCCAATAGATAAAGTTCCCTTCCAGTACCGCGCTGTATCGCGCAATCATCCCGCGCCGTTGTTCAGCGGTCAGCTGCTTGGGGTCTGGCAGAGAAGCGATGAGATCTTCAATGGTGCTATCGATTTGTTGCCTGAGTGAGGTTCCGAGAAGGCCGTCCTGCACTGAGGGAGTCACTAGCGAGGTGGTCATATATTCTCCTTTGTCCAAGGTTGAGTGTCAGGCGCCGGAGTCGGAGCTCAACATGTGCAAGTGGATTAAAGTACTCGTGTCAGTTGCGATAATGTAGGATGCCGTTAGGCTTGGAAAATGGCAGCTAAAATGCAAATGTAACTCAGGTACAACGCTAGTTATATTCTCTTGTTAGGTACGCTTCGATGGTCGACTAGGGGGGATACTTTGTAGAGTACTGCACCGCCAGAGGAAGTCAATAGATATCGATTAGTTTTATCGTCAGGGTTCATGTTCCATGCGCATTGCTAAAATTTACTGCTTCAGGCCCGAAAACGCGGAGGTAGCCACGGTGCCGGGCGAGGGCAAATCAATCGCCGCCGATTATTGGTGAGGTAATGACGACCCTCAGTGTGTTACGCCCTTGATCTTGTTTTGCCGCGGCCGGTAAGTTCAGATGAGCATACATGACCACGTGCCCGCCTAACAGAAGTTCTAGTACTTGCTTACTAGAGTTTTTTGCACAGTTACTTAGTTCGAGTGGAAAAAGCTGCTTCCTTTCGCACAATGAGAAACACTTCCTCAGCCCGGCCTACGGCCGGGAAAAAGTTTTGCAGTATTGGAAAAAACATCGTAACTGGTTACTGTGCGCCGAGCAGTCCACCCTCCAATGCTTCACGCGTAGGTGGAGTTTTCCTTTGCTGTTTGCTCACGATGGTCGTAGCCGTTTGACGCTGCTGGCCCTTTATTCCAGGCTGGATTCCATTTGACGTTGCTCTTATCCATGCGCGCCTCGAACGCACTCAAATCCTCACGAGTGGCCCGGCTGGCGCGGCGAAATGCGACCTTATTCAGGATGGCCGCCACGCCGGGGATCTGGAGCTTTTCGAGCAAGCGTGAAGCGCGAATCAACTGCGCCTTGGTGGTTGCTCCTGCTTCTGCGATGAGGATGGTCACGTCTGCAAAGCGGGCCAGGTATTCGGTTTCCGCCGAAATCAGAATAGGTGTGGTGTCAATCAGAACGACATCGTAGTCGGTGGTCAGATCTTTGAAAGCCTGATCCATAAAGTTGGTAAGCGGCGTCACCTTGGCGTTGAAGGGTTGCGCCAGTACAGCCGTTGACCACACGTCGGCATCAGACCTCACGGCCGGCACCCCGCCCAATCCATGGTGTGCCGATTGATCGATGTTCAGCGTGATATAGGCCACCGGAGGAGTGGCGCCGGAGGCATCGATGGTCAAGGTCTTGCGGCCCAACTTGGCCAGCGTACTGCCCAGACTTTCCACGATCGATGTGGTGCCCGCCCCCGCAGTCACTGAGGTAAGGACGATGGTATGCACGTCGGCGGTCCGCGCCGCCTGATCGATACCTGCCGCCAGACGCAGGGCGCATTCATCGAGCACCTGCATGGTGACATCCCGGTCGTGGAAGAGGGTGCCAATCGGAGAGAATCCCAGGACCTCCTCGATGTCGTCTCCGGAATGGACGCGAGGATCAAAAAAGTCGATCAGCACGACGCTACCGATCCCGACCATCAGGGAGAGGGGAAGCAGCAGGCCAAGAATCATCGTACTGCTGCTATGCAGAGGGGCAGTGGGCGTCCGCGCCGGAGAAAACATATGCACCGACCCGGGCGACTTGCTTTCCAGTTCCAGGTTCCGCGTGCGCTCGTCCAGCGTCGCGTATCTCGCTTGCAGCGCGGTGATCTCTGCTTTGAGCACCTGCGCCCGTTGAAAGCTGGGCGCTGCATGGGTCGCCTGGTGGGTATAAGCCTGCAGATCTGAAGTTAACTTAGCCTCCACCGTGGTTGCCCGTTCCAGATCAGTCCGCAGCTTTTGTTCCAGGGTGGACGCGGCATGGTTGCGAAGGTTGACCTGCATTTGTTGCAAAGCGGTTTCGATCTGCGCGAGTTGCTCTTCTGTTGTCCTGCGCAGGGGATGATTCGGCGTCATCCCGGCAAGCTGATCCAGGAGCAATGCGCGTTTTTGACTGAGAGAAGATTTGAGCGCCAGCAGGCTCGGATCCGAAGCGATGATTTCGTCCGCGGCTGAGTTGAGGGCGGCGCTGGGCGCATCCGCGCCACCGTTGGCCAAAGCTGAGAGTTGGGCTTCTGCCTGAATGCGCTGTTCGTGCGCCGCGGTTAGATCCGTACGCAGCTTGGACACCTGGGCGTCGATCTGATCCGTGGCGTCGGAGGAGATTACGGCCACACCAAGAGACTGGCTTATCTGGGTCTGCTCATGAAGCTTGTCATTCAGTTCATTTTGTACTTCGGTGCGTGCCTGGCGCAGAGACTCCAGCCGTTCGTCCCGGCCGTAAAATTCCTCTCCTTTTATGCTGTCGAGGTAGCTGTCGGTTACCGCATTAACGATTTCGGCCAGGTGTGTTGGGTCGGTACCTAGCAGGGTGATCTGTACCTGGTAACTCTGGCCATCGCGCGCCACCATCAAGCTGTGCTGCAGCCGGTCGACCGCTGACTCCAGACTTTCTCCGGGCGCCTGCCACACTCCCGGCGGAAGCTTCCCGATAGCTTCGACGAGCACGTTATATTTCGTAACCGAGTGCACCTGCTCCTCGATATAGGAATCGTAGGGGTATTCCTGCTCCTGATTGGTGACCAGGGTGGCGTGGAAGTTGGGCGACACATAGACGACGCTGGTGGCTTCGTACTTGGCGCGATGGCGAACAGCAAAGGCCACCCCCAGGCCCAGCGTCACCAGGGTGATGAGGGTGGCCAACATCTTGTGCAGGCGCAAACTTCGCGGCACGTCGATTCTTGACCTCCAACTGGGAGGCGCTGCGAGAGGTTGCGATGGTTGCGCTTGGCTGAAATTCTTAATATGCATGGACGAAGACCTTGGCGATCGATCACAGATGTTAGAGAGAACGGAACGTTTGTGAGCCCTTGACTTCAATCAGAAACAAATAGAGAACCATTGCATCAGGGGGCGACCGCGGCAATCGCGCCGACGGAGGCCACGGGGCTCAATCGTTGAATGACGTACGTTGTCTTGAAAAAACCGCTCTGCGGTACAAATACCACATCTCCCGCGTGCAACTTAACTTCTTCGGTCCCCTTAACAGTAAGTAGGCTCTTAAACGGGACGGTCAGAGTCTTCCCAGTCGAGGGCTGAATGACCTGGATATTCCCAGACGCCCCCTCGGCCAAACCTCCCGCCTCGGCCAGAACGGAGGCCAGAGTGGATTGCGGAGTAAGCGGAATGGCGCCTGCATGCATCACGCTTCCCAACACCGAGACGAATACCTCCTGCTGAGCCGGAACGAAGACGATATCATTCCTTCGCAACCGCAGGTCGGCCATTGAATTGCCACTCTGCAACAACTGCTTCAGATCAACCCAGACAACTTGATCGTTGCCGCGGTAGATAGCGCAGCGCTCGGGGATTCCATCGTGTACGCCCGGTCCGTTGCTTGGCCCGGTGCCGGCATTCGCCAGCAGTCCGCCGCGTGCAATCACGTCGAGCAGGGTGGGGGTATTGTCGAAGTACAGCACTCCGGGATGCTGTACGCTTCCGATAATGACCACTCGATTAGAACCGTACTTTTCTATGTTGATGGTCACCGTGAGGTCTTTGTAATAGGGTGACAGAGCGTCGACCACCAGCTTAGCGACCTCGCTTCGGTTCTTGTCTGCCACGTTGAGGGCGCCAACCAGGGACAGCGTGATACGGCCATCCGGTCCAACGACTCTCTTGACGCTCAACTCCGGCCGCCCAGGAAAATCAAGGCTGATCTCATCCCCGGGGCCAAGTGCGTACTCTTCGTTTTCTGCGGGCTCAAAATTCTGCAGCGTCTTCATTGGACTTATCTTCAGCTGTGGGTTGCTGGGAGCCTGGTCGGCCGTTGTGTCTGTTTGTGCCAGGACCAGGTTCGCATTCATCGCCAAAAGCAGCCCCGCAAAGAACAACCTCACCGGAAGCATTTCCTTTTTCATGAGATCTCCATAGAACTTCTGATCCCTAGCCCATGTTCCATCGCATTGGCGGAATTACCCTCAGCCGCGGCCTCCAACAAAACCTCTTGTATCGCCGGCTGACGT
Organism: uncultured Gammaproteobacteria bacterium; assembly: GCA_963755965.1. Classification (GTDB taxonomy): domain Bacteria; phylum Pseudomonadota; class Gammaproteobacteria; order Steroidobacterales; family Steroidobacteraceae; genus Bog-1198. Next base: position 848,196 of record CAVWLU010000013.1, on the reverse strand, counting down.
TCGGTTCGCACCCATGCCGCGTCGCTTCGGGAACTGCGGAAGATGCGGGGCAGCAAGCTAAGTTTCCAAAGTATGTAACCAGGTGCGCGAGCGAGGATGCGGAGATCGCCGGCAAAATCGTTTCCCAACCATGCCGCAGCCAGAACGTGACCCACCAGAACGGTCCCTGCGATCAGGGCATAAACGCGCAGCCATTCTAACGACAGACACAGGGCAAGCAGCAGCAGAAAAGCAACATATCCGATAGGTAGAGAAATCAAGTCCAGTAGTGGTTCCACCGCGCGTAATCGGCCTCGCATCAGTTGCAGCAGAAGAGGTCCGAGCCAGGTTACGGAGGCATTGGCTCGTCCGCCTTCCCATCGCGAACGCTGAATGGCGTCGCCCTGTTTCGAGGGCGGCACTCCTGACCAGACTTTTGCCTGGTCGAGGAACTGAACTTTCTTACCACATAACACCAGCCGGATGTGATATTCAAGATCTTCCGCAACGGAAAAGGAATTGTAGGGGGTTTGCGCAAGTACTGTTTGCCGCATGGCAAAGCCATTGCCCACGATACCTGCCGAAAGGCCAAGCCGGCTTCGACCGATCGGTCGAACGACATTGAAGCCGCGAAACCCGAGCGCAGTTAACCGGGTGGCGGGCCGCTTCAAGGAGCTCTCCATTTCATAACTGCATTGCACCGCCTCGGCCCCGGTGGCCAGGGCTTCGCGGACGAGCCCGACGAGATTATTCGAGACGGTTGAATCCGCATCGATCACCAGGGCCGCATCCATACCCTCCGAAGCCGCGTACTTGAAGCCGAAAGCCAGGGCAGAACCCTTGCCTCGTGCCTGGGGATCGTTGCAGATGAGGACTTCCGCACCGGCCTTCGCCGCGCGATCCGCCGTGTGATCTGAGCAATTGTGGGCGACAACGATGATTCGTGTCTCGGTGCCGGCGGCCGAAATCCGCAGGCTCTCAACGCAGGATGCAATCAAGACCTCCTCATTGTGGGCGGGGACGATCACCGCCAGACGAATAGGCGCGGACCTGGCGGAGCCACCGCGTTTGCGTTTTGGAAGGCGAGAAGCGAGCGTGAGCACTGCCAGTTCCAGAACCAACGGCAGTGTGAGCAGAAGGAGAGCCACTCCCAGGGCTTCAGAGACGTAGGATGTCATGAGCATAGATTGAAAACCAAGTCTGCCGAATCGAGGGTGCTAGCGGGTTGCTGAAGTTCTGGTATGGGGGGAACCAGAAGCGACTCTGGTGGATTGGCCGAGGTACACGATTCTTCTGCACAAGTCCTTCAGCAATTCCACTTGGATATGAACGTTAGGGGAATGGGGATTAAGCGGGTGGATCGAGATACCGTCGGTGAATGACTGATTCTCTGCTTTTCTGATCCGATACAGGGCATCGCTGATGCTTGACGTGCTCACGAAATAGTGACTCAACCGCGCTGCGCGAAGGACCCTCAGGCCATGCGGGGGCATAGCCACCAGCCAGAGCTCGCGCTTCCGGCGTTTCATCACCTTTGCCAAATGAACAAGCGAACCAACCGAATCGAGCCCAAAATAGGCAGTCTGAGAAAGATCGAGAACGATGTGGTGGTCTTTCCGATAGGCACGCTCAAGCTGCCCTTCAAATTCCGTCAGCAGCGAACCTTTGAAATTGCCCTGAATAGAAATAACCGTAGCGTTATCCTGCTGGTAGGTTTGCACCGTGGAAGTAACTGTCCGCGGTTGGATAGCGTTGGCTGCCATCTGCAGGGGTAGATGGCGCGCCAATCCATACGCGTCTACCAGGTATCGTTGTGTCAGGCGCCGGGGTTCATGCGCGGCCCGGTGCAGCCATTCCAACCCAGCGGTTCGCATCCAGACGGGAGCGCGTCTGACTTCGCCGGCGAGAAAGTCCAGAGAGGCTCCGACACCCATACAAAGCGGAACTTTTAGGCGGTGACGATGCATGGCAAGCCACTGCTCCTGCTTGGGGTGTCCCATGGCGACCAGCAGGATGTCTGGCTGGGCTCGCTCGATACGGCGCAAAATGCCTTCATGATCCATCTCTGCCAGAGGCGAGACGGGAGGGCAGTGGCGGCCTACGATGCGCAGCTTCGGAAACCGTTTCTTGAGCACTTCAGAAGCCCGGCGGGAGCTCCTCTCACTCGCACCCAGCAAATAAATTCCATAGCGCCGCTTGGACGCGAGTTCAGCTAAACGGGGAATTAAGTCCACTCCCGAGACGCGCTCTTTGAGCCTGGAGCCCATCAGCCGCGACGCCCACACGATGGGCATGCCATCGGGAACGACCAGGTCGCAGGAGCAAAGCATCTCCTGCAGTGATTGATCGTGGATCGCATTCACGACGAAGTCTACGTTTGCCGTAGCCACCTGGTGGAAGCCCTGCTCTTCGATCTTTTCTTCGATCAGGTCCATGGCTTCGTGCATGGTGACATTGTCGAAGGGCACTCCCAGAACTGCCACCGACCTGCGATTCCGATAAGGCATTACGCGCACTCCGTCGTTTACTCTGCAATGGTGCGAAGGAAAGTGGGTATCGAATCCACGGGGCTTCGCCTCAGTCAGTCCCGTGGAAACCGAGGATTGCTCGCTCGGGTCTTGTGGACTATCCGTCAGTTGGTCTTGTTTGTTGCTTTTGTACAAAATCCAGTGCTGCAATGTTGGTTAAGCTGGCAGATCTTAAAAGCAAGCCCGTGGTTACTTTTCTTTCGCCTCACGGTGCGAACATCGGGGGATGCTCAGTTAACAGCAATTTGCTGGCCAAAACGGTGAAGCATCAAAACTCAGGATTTTTCTTCCGTTTGAAACACAGGCTGACCTTTCCTCCGCCAATATTCCCAAAGTTAAGTAAGTGTTCCCACTCGGGCACCGTTGCGCCTGGAGCGATTCAGCCTGTTCTTAGTAACAGGCGTTTTAGCTCTCCAAGGTAACCTAAATAAAACTCTGGTAAGGCCGGAACAGATTAATGAGTAGCTTTCCAGCGATGGGTATACTATGTGGCCACCCCAGCACGTGTAAGCCGAGAGGGGCATTCCTCAAGGTCAGGGATTGACCTGGGGCCGGTTTAACGTTTCATTGTCTTTCTGCCCAAGCCTTGTTGTCGAACGCCAACTCATTGATAAAGTCACCCGAGGAGAGAACCAGGCCCATGCGGCGGTTCTCCGCTAGGAGGAAAGATGATCCGCAAAATTGTGTTGGTCAGTGAAGCGCCAGAGTCCCACGACCAATTAGTGCGGAGTCTGGCGGCGGTGGGAGTTCACGTTGTGCCGCAGGCGACGCTAAGAGCAGCAGTTGCGCTACTGCGCGACGCGGAAAATGCCGCCTCAGTTTTTGTCGTGGATGCGCCGTCGTTCTCTCCCAATGACGCGGATGTGCTGGCCGGTCTGAGTGTTCAGTATCCCCAGCTGCGCATGATGGTTTTTGTTTCCAGGGGATTGTCCCAAGAGGCCCTCCATCGACTGGAGAGTTCTCGCCAGATCAGCATCCATAGCACATCGCTCGGAGATAGAACGTCGCCCGGCTTGATCGTGGATACATTGACGCCAGGCAATCGGTCCGCGGCCCTTGAGCGTGGGGAGGCAGGCCGCCGCCTCGCCGGTCGCCCGGATACAGCCGATCCGCTCTACGATGATGAGTTCTTGCGGAGGGTGGGGAGGTCCGATGTTCCTGTCCTGCTGCATGGCGAAACCGGGGCCGGCAAGGAGGTCATGGCGAAAAAGCTATGGTCCTACTCCAATCGAGTAGGCAAGCCTTTCTTGAAGTTGAATTGTGCTGCGCTGCCTTCCGAGCTGATTGAAAGCGAGCTTTTTGGTTACGAGAAAGGCGCATTTACCGGCGCGATGGTGGATAAGCCGGGTAAGTTCGAGCTGGCCCAGGATGGAACCATCTTGCTGGATGAAATTGGGGACATGGATACCCGGCTCCAGGCCAAGCTTTTGCAAGTGTTGCAGGATGGCGAGATCCAACCGCTGGGCAGCAGCCGGGTTATCAACGTAAATGTCCGTATCATGGCGGCAACTCACCGTGACCTGCACGCGGCGATTGCGCAGGGCACTTTCCGTGATGATCTTTACTATCGCCTGAGCGTGATCAACATTACCATTCCGCCGTTGCGCGAGCGCCGCGATGAGATTATCCCTCTGGCGGAAAAACTGCTCTTGCGCCATGTAGGCCCGGGCGGCGCCGCTCCTACGATTCCCGAGATGCTCAGGCGGGCGATGCTCGCCCATTCCTGGCCCGGCAATGTGCGCGAACTTGAAAACGTGATGCGCCGCTTTCTCGTGTATCAGGATGCCAGCCTGCTCGCGGCGGAACTGACTGCCCCACTCGATCCGCCCAAGCTTCGGCTTGCGGTGGCAAGAACTCCAGCGACCTCCATCACCCCGGTGAATGGTGGCCGGGTGAGCTTCGACCATTTCGCTGAAACCTCCCGCACGGCCGAATCCAAGCTACTGCTCGACACTCTGGAGTCGGTTCGCTGGAATAGACGCCAGGCAGCTTTGCAGCTGAATATCGATTACAAGGCGCTGCTGTATAAGCTGCAGAAACATGGCATTGTGGAGAGCAAAGCAAAGCGAAGAGAAGTCAGTGCCTGAGGGTGCCCTAGCAGAACCCTTAGGAACTGGACGGGTGCCCCACGTTCGCCTCAGCGTACGTGGGCCGAAAATGATATGTTTCGAACGTTTTCAGTCGGACGGCTCAGCGGCACCGAATGGATTCAGCTTGGAAGACAGTTTAAAGCGATCGTGGGGCTGTGCCCCGTCTTATTCGGCCCACGTACGCTAAGACGAACGTGGGGCACCCGTCCAGTTCCTAGTAATTCTGTCAGGGTTTCTGACCGACGGTTTATGCACGTGCTACCCAATCCTGGAGCTGCGGGATGACGCCTGCGCTTTCCATCGTGATCATTGGCCGGAATGAGGGGGAACGGCTAACTCGTTGCCTGCAGTCGGTGAGCCCCGCTCGGGGTGGGGAAGGTAAGACCGAACTAATCTACGTTGATTCCGCCTCAACCGACGGCAGTCCTCAGGTAGCCGCCAATTTTGGTGCCGAGGTTCTCGTTCTTCAAGCAGGAGTCCAAACCGCCGCGCGAGCCCGCAACGCGGGGTGGCAGCGGGCGTCCGCGCCTTACATTCTCTTCCTTGACGGCGATACGATCCTCCACCCGCAATTCATACAGACTGCCTGCAAAGCCCTTGAATCCGACCCCAGCATTGCCGCCGTATGGGGGCATCGCCGGGAACTCCACCCGGAGCGTTCCATCTACAACCGCATTCTTGATCTCGACTGGATCTATGCTGCCGGAGACACGGATTTTTGCGGTGGAGATGTTCTGATGCGGCGAACCGCTCTCGCCCAGGTCGAAGGATACGACCCAGACCTCATTGCGGGCGAGGAACCGGAACTCTGCCGCCGTTTGCGCGCACTGGGCTACCGCATCGTGCATATCGACGCTCCGATGACCCGGCACGATCTGAATATGACACGCTCCAGCCAATACTGGCGACGGGCCATGCGTGCCGGCTATGCCTACGCTGAAGTCTCCAACCGCTTCCATGGGACTGCGGACCCTATGTGGCTGCAGGAAAGCAGAGGGAACGTGCGTAGAGGAAGCTTCTGGATCGCGTTGCTCGCAGCCGGTCTGGTGTTATTGGTGTTGAGGAGCGTCTGGATCCTACCCTGGTTGGCGCTGCTGATTGCCTTGCCGGTTCGGTCAGCCTGGAGAGCGCGCTATCGAGCGCCGGGACAAACGACTTTGCTCCTGCTCTACGGTTTTCATTCCCAGTTGCAACAAATACCCATACTGGTGGGACAGCTGAGATATTTCCTTAACCGGCACTCAGGCAAACAAAGAACTCGAATCGAATACAAGGGAGAAGCCAGCGCCTAACAGTTTCGCGAAACTGCTCTAGCACCCGGTTCCTCGCAGAACGACCTCCGCGGTTCGGAGAAGAATCTTCAAGTCCAACCACAAACTCCAATTCTCGACGTACGCCAAATCAAGGGCTACATAGCGATTGAATGATGGATCCTGGCGCGCGTGAACCTGCCAAAGGCCGGTAATACCGGGCAACACTTCAAGCCGGCGAAAGTGCTCCAGCTCGTATTGTCCAACTTCGTTTGCCAGCGGCGGCCGGGGGCCAACCAGGCTCATATCACCGAGCAAGACGTTCATCAGCTGGGGGAGTTCATCCAGGCTATACTTGCGCAGAATCCTGCCTAACTTGGTTAAGCGAGGGTCCTTCGTAATCTTGAAGAGAATTCCATCGCGCTCATTCAAGGCTGCCAGGGTCGGCCTTAATTGGTCTGCATTGGCCACCATGGTGCGAAACTTGTAGCAGGCGAAGACGCGTCCCTTTTTCCCGATCCGGCGGGAGATGTAGAAGACCGGCCCGTGTGAATCCAGTCGGATCAGCAGCGGGATGATCAGAAAAGTCGGCAACAGCGCGACCATGAAAAACGAAGCCAGACCGAAATCACAAACCCTCTTCAGGAAATTGCCGATGAGTCTTCCGTTGCGGCGATGCAGGGCCACAACAGGCAGGTTGCCCAGATAGTCCACGGGCGCGTCGGGTGTGAGCTCATCGTAGAAGCCGGGAATGACAAGCACTTCTATATCGAGTTGCTGGCCTAACCTCATGAGTTCGATCATTACCGCCGTCGGGCAGCGTTCTGCGATGATGATCTCGTCAATAAAGTATTGTCGCGCGATGGTGGTGGCACGAGTCAAATCTCCCAGCACGAACTCCTCGGCTTCGAGGCTAGAGCTGCCATTCGTGGTCTCGACAAACCCTTTGAAGACGCGGCCGAGATGGCTGAATTTGGTGATCTGCTTGCGTACCGCATTCCCCATATGGCTGGCGCCCACGACCAACACATTTCTGGTATCGATGCCTCGAGCATATTTGCGGTAGAGGGACCAGCGCCAGAACGCCCGAAGCGCGCAGATAAAGACCGTAGTGAGCGCGATAAAGTAGGCAACAAAAACGCGCGAGATGGTGCTGTTGTGCATTACGTACAAGCCGCCGCACAGCAACAAGCCCGTGCCAAGACAAGCCTGAATCGTTTTCCGTTGCTCGTTCAAGGAGCCCTGCGCCTGGAGCGGCCCGTAGAGACCGTCGCGCCGGTTGATGATCAAAAGCGCAGCTACAAAGAACACCAGGTACCCGGGGTGGATGGGAAAGTCGTGTCCGGCCCAAATGGCCGGGTGCCACTCTGTGGGAGACAGGTCGAAGCGACAGACAGAGGCCAGGCCGAGCGCGAGCAGAACGGCCAGTACGTCTTCGGTCATCATGATCGCCGCGTCCAGTGCGGCCTTACTGGGCGACCTGCGGCGCGCGATCGGGGGCCCGAATTCCGTTGCAGCCGTGTACCCGGCTCTTATCGGTTTAGAAACAGAATCGGATGCTGCCATGGGGATCTCTCTTGAAGCCTTTTCATGCGGCGGGCGTCACGCCGCGACCTAACGTATTGCCTGCATTTGTGGTGATGACAGAAAAAAGATTCTGCTGCATCCGAGTCAGTCGGGTCGCAAGACTGCGCCCCTGAGTTGTATTTCGCCGAAGGGGGATCCGATTGCAAACACATGGCCTCATCGATTCACCCTGGGAGGGCGTACGGAAAACGTTGTCGCCAGGTCCCAGGTGCCGAACAGATCAACGATGTCGTTTAGCTGGAGGGTCTTCTGTTTAGTTCATCGCAACGGATGATCAAATGTTCCGTTCCGTAACGTATTCATGTTCACTCATCGGTAACGAGAAGACAGGTGCCAATAGCAGGAAAAACAGTCTAGCGTGTGTGCGCTCTAATATGGTCTTGGGGCCCAAGGCGCAGTGTTCGTTCAAGGAGAAGAGGCCTCTCCCTCAACTCCAGAAGTCTATCGCCAATAGAACCGAATGCCAGCTCATTTTGGTAATGCCGGCGCTCTTTGTCTACGAGTTACCTTTGAGTGTGTCAGCTCGCGATAGCTAGGGAGTTATCAGTGGGTATCTTTTCTAACTTACTCGGATAAGTGGAAACGTTATGGCAAAAAAGGATAATAAGTAGAAAAAATGTGCATTAGATTTAGTGCTTCCAGAAGGAAGAGTCTCAGGCTTTCTGCGGAGTGAGCCGATGGTGGGCGGGTAAGGGTGCCCTCCAGGCAGAGGTTGCCGGCCGGCTTTTATGGAGAGTGCGGTTACCTGCATGTGGAAAACAGGGCCCTTTGGGCCTTCGCAGTTAAAAATGTTCACGGCTAGCTTGAGGCTTGTTGTATATACTTTGCATCGCCACACATATCACCGATGGCGAACGACGTGGCGGCAGTTTTCGAACCACGCGCTTCAATCCGGGTATCGCCCATAAGTTCCCTTGGAACTTTACGTTCCTGTGGTCTGCAGTTATGTTCCTCCCTTAGTGGCCTCTCTCTAGCCCTGCTCTGTAGTGATGCCTAAGTTCCGCCTCTCTCAACTGAGAGACGCAGTAACATCACACAACGTTTACGTGAACGGTAAAGTTTTCCATGACAAATTTGCTTCGCACGCGCTTTTCGCGGGCCCTCGGGAATTCCGATGGCTCAGCGACAGCCTGCGCAGGAGATGCCTTTGTAGAGGGCAACGCTACAGTCCGCCTGGGAGACGAACTGCTTCGCCACTTGCCTTCAGATCGCCGGTCCAGCGCGGCATTCGTTTCTCTGGCTGAGGCCACCTACAAGATTACGGGTGATCGAATGGATCACCTTTTGCAGTCATGCGCTGCGCTCGCAGTCGGCCGGGATACGTTTTTTCTGAGCGTCTTCGCTACTCTTCTGGCCCGTCTCGCCGGCCAGGAAGCCGTGATCCTGCGGAATTGCGGTGATGATCCTGCGATACTTTCTCTCGCATTCGACGCTGAGGCGTCGTTCCGCGAGCTGCTCTGCGCGACCCAAAATGCGCACACCTCTGCTGCGAATCTGCCCTGCGCGGTGGAATTTGTCTTGGTTTCTTCGCGAGTCTCCTTCGCCGATATCCCCGACCATGGCTTGCGTATGGCAGTCCACCTCGCGGACAGCGAGGCCAATGTTCGCCTGGCCAGCACCACCGGTCTATGGGATCAGACCATTCTGCGGCTCTGGCTGCGGTATTTCGATCACCTGCTCACAGCAGCAGCCGCTGCACCGGATATTCCCTGGAAGACGCTTCCATTACTCGATGCAATCGACGCCCAGGAGTTTTACCGGGCTTTTAACGATACCGCGGCTGCCTATCCCACCGATGCATGCGTGCATGAGCTGGTCATGCAGCGGGTTGAACAGACGCCAGATGCACTGGCGATCGCTTCGGAAACCCAGAGCTTCACTTATCGACAACTGCATGAACGCAGTGACGCAATCGCGCGACAACTGCAAGCCTGCGGCGCCGGCCCCGGCCGTCCCGTCGCGGTATGCCTGGAGCGAACCGCCGAGCTTCCGGTGGCTCTCCTTGCGGTCCTCAAAGCCGGATCCTGTTATGTACCACTTGATCCGCATGAATCGCGCCAGCGCCTGCTGACCATTCTGGAAGAATGCCGCCCCGCAGCCTTGATCGCGGAGAGATCGTTCTCTGCCTGCAGCGGCGACATGATTCCCCGGGTGTATCTCGACGATATCCCAGAGTCCCCGGTTGCCCTTGATTACCGCGCGGGTGGTCTTACCCCTGGCCATCTGGCGTACATTATTTACACTTCCGGCACGACGGGTACACCCAAGGGAGTGATGATTCCGCATCGTGCGCTGGCCAACCTGCTGCATGCCGCGATGCGCGATCCCGGCTTCACCCGGTTCGATCGCTTGCTCGCGGTCTCACCTATCTCCTTCGATGTCGCCACCATGGATATTTTTCTGCCCCTGGTGGCCGGAGGAACGCTGGTGGTTGCCGACCGTTTCATCGCGGCTGACCCACTGCGGCTGGCCGCGACGCTTAAGAGATTTGCTATCACCGTCCTGCAGGCCACCCCAGTTACCTGGCGCCTGCTCGCTTCGTCCGGCTGGGAAGGAAAGCAAGACCTCAAGATTGTCTCCGGGGGCGAAGCGCTTCCCCGCGATCTCGCAAACCAGCTGTTGCGCCTGGGTGCAGAACTTTGGAATTGCTATGGCCCGACAGAAACCGCGATCTGCGCCGCAGGTTTGCGGATCCGACCCGAAGAAGGAGTGGTTCCCGTCGGGCCGCCGATCGCCAACACCAGGTTTTATGTGCTCGATGAAACCGGCCGGCTCCTACCCCCCGGAGTGCCGGGTGAACTTTACATCGGGGGGATAGGTGTAAGCTCCGGCTATGTGGACCGTCCCGAGATCACCAGGCAGCGTTTTTTGCCCGATCCGCTTGCGCCCTTGCCGGGCGCGCGGATGTTTAGGACTGGCGACCTCGTGCGGCTCATGAATGGGAATGAGTTTGAGTTTTTAAGCCGCCTCGATCATCAGGTAAAGCTGCGTGGCTATCGCATCGAACTGGGTGAGATCGAGTCAGTTTTGTGTACTTTTCCCGGCATAGAGAATGCAGTCGCCGCGCGCTGCGAAAACGGATCAGGCGAACCCTATCTCCTTGCCTATGTCACGGTTAGCCATGAAAAGACGAACCAGCCGGATCTGCGGAGGGTGCGCGACGGCCTGGCTGAATTGCTGCCGTCTTACATGGTGCCCAGCCGCTTCGTGGTGATGGAGGCCATGCCCCTCACCAGCAGCGGCAAGATCGACCGCAAGGCTTTGCCCGCACCGGAGTCCGTTACCGCTGTCCTCCCTGCCTATCACCAGCCAGAGGGAGCAACGCCGCAGACGGAATTGGAAGAGAAACTGCTTGCCATCTTCCGCGACGTCTTGAATACCAGCGAATTCGGAGTAACCGACAGCTTTTTCGATTACGGGGGTTATTCGCTGCTGACGGTCAAGCTGTTTACCCGGATTAATCATGCCCTGGGCCTCAGCCTTCCCATCAGCCTGGTGTTTGACGCGCCAACGGTCCGGGCGCTGGCCGAGATCATTGATCGTGACCAGTCGCTTTCGACGATTGTGCCGATTCGCCCTCGGGGCACTTCGGCGCCTTTATTTGTGATTCATTCCTACCTTCTCTACGGAGTGTTGCCCAGGCTGGTCGAGCCGGATCGGCCCATATATGGCGTGCGCGAATTGCTCGATGTTGAGGCGCATACCGTGGTCGACCGGGCGGCGATCTATGTGAAAGAGATTCTCAGAGTCTGCCCGGAGGGTCCGGTATTGTTGGCGGGCTGGTGTGCTGCAGCCTCTTTGACGGTTGAAATTGCCCGTCAACTTCGCTCGCTTGAACATCCAGTCGGGCTGGTAGCTCTGTTCGACGCCGAGCGTCCCGGTTATCGTCCCGTGGTTCGCTGCTATTGGTACTTCAGGCTGATTGCCAGCCTGAAGTTTCACTTCCGCCGGCTCCGCGGCGAATATAGTCGAACGAAGCTGATCTATTTTCATGCCGTTCTGCGTCACTTTTCGGACAGCATGGTGGAGGCGCTGTTCGTGCACAATCGCACCCTGGTGCTACGCTTGCAGCGGCTCTTTGGATTTGCCCTACCCGATGCCGTTTTCAACAATACCTGGGCCCGTGTGACCGCAATACAAAACTATGCGCCGGCCAGATATCCTGGAAAAGTCTGGTTGTTCCGCGCTCTCGATGTCCCGCAGCTTCCCGAGACCGATCAAACTTTGGGTTGGAAAGAGATCGTGGATGGCGGTGTCGAGGTAGTCTTCGTGGAGGGTGACCATGAATCCATGTTTCAAGATCCCAACGCCGAACTCCTTAGCCAGCGGTTGCGTCAGGTACTCCAACCCGGAGTTTAAGGGCGGGGCTTCGAGCTTGTTGTATATACTTTGCATGGCCACACATCGCCGATGGGGAATGACGTGGTGGCGGTTTTCGAACCATGCGCTTCATCGCCGTCTCGCGCGTAGTTCCTTAGACCTTGCGTTCCTGCGGTCTGCAGTTATGTTCTGCCCTTCGTGGCTCTCTTTAGCCCGGTTCTGATGGTGATGCCTAAATCCTGCTTTTCTCGATCGAGAGACGCAGTATCATCACACAACGTTCACTTGAACGGCAGATCTTTCCATGACGAATTTGCTTCACACGCGCCTTTCGCCGTCCGTCGGCAATTCCGATAACTCGGGGATGGCCTGTGCGGGAGACGCTGTTGCAGAGGGAAGCGAAACAGCGCGCCTGGGAGACGAACTGCTTCGCCGCTTGCCTGCAGATCGCCGGTCCAGCACGGCAACCATTTCTCTGGCCGAGGCCGCTTACAGGATTACTGGTGATCGCATGGATCGCCTTTTCCAGGCCTGCGCCGCGCTCGCAGTTGGCGGGGACGCATTTTTTCTAACCGTCTTCGCTACTCTGCTGGCCCGCCTCGCCGGCCAGGAAGCCGTGACCCTGCGGAATTGCAGCGGTGATCCCGCGATACTCTCTCTGGCGTTCGACGCCGAGGCGTCATTCCGCAGACTGCTAAGCTCCACGCACAATGCGCGCGCCTCTGCTTTCGATCAGCCCTGCGCGGTGGAGTTTGTCGTCGCTTCTTCGCTGGTCTCGTTCGCCGATATTCCCGATCATGGCTTACGTATGGCGGTTTACGTCACAGACAGCGAGACCCACGTTCGTCTGGCCAGTAGCACAGGTCTATGGGATCAGTCGGTTCTCTGTCTCTGGCTGCGTTATTTCGATCACCTGGTCTCAGCTGCTGTTGCCGCACCGGATATTCCCTGGAAGACGCTGCCACTCATCGATGCCCACGAGTTTTACCGCGCTTTCAACGATACCGCAGCCGCCTACCCCGCCGATGCATGCGTGCATGAGCTGGTGATACGACGCGTCGAGCAGACACCCGACGCTCTGGCGATTGCTTCGGAATCGCAGCACCTCACCTATCGCGAGTTGCATGAGCGCAGTGACGCAATCGCGCGGCAACTCCAGACGTTGGGCGCCGGGCCTGGACGTCCCGTCGCGGTATGCATGAGGCGAACAGCCGAACTCCCAGTCGCTCTCCTTGGCGTTCTCAAGTCAGGATCCTGCTACGTACCACTCGATCCGCAGGAATCCCGCCAACGCCTGATCACCATTCTTGAAGAATGCCGGCCTGCGGCCTTGATCGTTGACAGATCGTTTTCTGCGCTGCGCGGCAGCGACACGGTTCCCCTGGTGTATCCAGACGATATTTCTGAGTCATCAGTTGTTCTCGATTACCGGGCGTCTGGTCTTACGCCTGATCATCTCGCGTACATCATCTACACCTCCGGCACGACTGGTAAGCCCAAAGGCGTGAAGATCCCGCATCGTGCGCTGGCCAACCTGCTGCATGCGATGATGCGCGAGCCCGGCTTCAGCTCTTTCGATCGCATACTCGGGGTCACGCCCATCTCCTTCGATATCGCCACCATGGAAATGTTTCTGCCTTTGGTTACCGGAGGGACGCTGGTAGTTGCCGATCGTTTGATCTCGGCCGACCCATTGCGGTTGGCTGCAATGCTGGAGAGATTTGAAATCACTGTCCTGCAGGCCACCCCCGTCACTTGGCGACTGCTGGCATCGTCCGGCTGGGAAGGTAAACGCCACCTTAAGATGATCTGCGGAGGGGAAGCGCTCCCCCGCGATCTCGCAAACCAGCTGCTGTGCCTGGGCGGAGAGCTTTGGAATTGCTATGGCCCTACAGAGACTACGATCTGGTCCGGGGCTTTGCGGATCCAATCGGAACCAGGCGTGGTTACCGTCGGACCGCCGATCGCGAATACCACGTTTTACGTGCTCGATGAACTGGGGCGCCTGCTTCCACCCGGGGTGCCGGGTGAACTTTACATCGGGGGGATAGGCGTAAGCCCCGGATATGTGGACCGCCCCGAGATCACCAGGCAGCGCTTTTTGCCCGACCCGTATGCGCCCGAGCCGGGCGCGCGGATGTTCAAGACCGGCGACCTCGTGCGGCTCGTCCATACGAATGAGTTTGAGTTTTTTGGCCGCCTCGATCATCAGGTAAAATTGCGTGGCTATCGCATCGAACTAGGCGAGATCGAGTCAGTCTTACGCACGTTTCCCGGCATTGAAAATGCGGTCGCGGCGCTGTGGAATAGTGGACCGGAAGAACCTTATCTCGTCGCCTATGTCACGGCTAAGCACGAAAAGGCGCACCAACTGGATCTGCGGCGGGTGCGCGACGGCCTGGCTCAATTGCTGCCGTCCTACATGGTGCCCAGCCGCTTCGTGGTGATGGAGACCATGCCCCTCACCAGCAGCGGCAAGATCGACCGCAAGGCGTTGCCCGCGCCCGATTCCGTTGCCGCCATCCTGCCCGCGTATCAGCAGCCAAAGGAAGCAACGCCGCAGACGGAATTGGAAGAGAAACTGCTTGCCATCTTCCGCGACGTCTTGAATACCAGCGAGTTCGGAGTAACCGACAGCTTTTTCGATTACGGGGGTTATTCGCTGCTGACGGTCAAGCTGTTTACCCGGATTAATCATGCCCTGGGCCTCAGCCTTCCCATCAGCATGGTGTTTGACGCACCCACCGTTCGGGCGCTGGCCGAAATCATTGATCGTGACCAGTCGCTTTCGACGATTGTGCCGATTCGCCCCTGGGGCACTTCGGCGCCTTTGTTCGTGATTCATTCCTACCTTCTCTACGGAGTGTTGCCCAGGATGGTCGAGCCGGATCGGCCCATATATGGTGTGCGCGAATTGCTCGATGTTGAGGCGCATACCGTGGTCGACCGGGCGTCGATCTATGTGAAAGAGATTCTCAGAGTCTGCCCGGAGGGTCCGGTATTGTTGGCGGGCTGGTGTGCAGCAGCTTCTTTGACGGTTGAAATTGCCCGTCAACTTCGCGCGCTTGAACATCCAGTCGGGCTGGTAGCTCTCTTCGACGGCGAGCGTCCTGGTTATCGTCCTGTGATCCGCGGCTACTGGTACTTCAGGCTGATTGCCAGCCTGAAGTTTCACTTCCGCCGGCTCCGCGGCGAATACAGATGCAAGAAGCTGATCTATTTCCATGCCGTTCTGCGTCGCTTTTCGGACAGTATGGTGGAGTCGCTCTTCATGCACAATCGCACGCTGGTACTACGCTTGCAGCGGATCTTTGGATTTCCCTTGCCCGACGCCGTTTTCAACAATACCTGGGCCCGTGTGACCGCAATACAAAACTATGCGCCGGCCAGATATCCCGGAAAGGTCTGGTTGTTCCGCGCTCTCGATGTCCCGCGGCTTCCGGAGAGCGACGAAACATTAGGCTGGAAAGAGATCGTGGATGGCGGCGTGGAGGTGGTCTTCGTGGGGGGCGATCACGAATCCATGTTTCAAGACCCCAACGTCGACCTGCTTAGCCGGCGGTTGCGTCAGGCACTCCAACCGGGAGCTTAAGGGCGGATTCCTGCGCGTCCGATGGCGGAGCAACGATACGGCTGTCAATGGGTAGTTCGCTTAAGTGTTCCGCAGTCCACTTGGCCGCCAGGCCATTCAGAGGACTTCGTGTGTTGTATTCCTGATAAGCGATCATCCTGCCTATCCGTATGACAAGGTCGTCCAGTCCCTCGGACGCCGCCCAAAAATCACCGATACACACGGTGGAGTCATCGAAGTTGGGATGAAAGACCGGGGTTCGCATGCGGCATTGCGGCGCACGGCGCGGATAATCCAGGGACAGGTTCACTTCCAACACATGCGAGTCCCGCTCCAGGATTTCCCCCGCGGCGTCCACATACAATCCCTTGAGTGAGTAAACGAAGCGATAGTGTTCCGGCGGCAAACCCGCGGAAGCACTTATCTGGATGACCGGCCAATTGGCGAAACGTCTGCTCAATAGCTCGTAATCTATTTTCAATCTGCGCGTGCGCGGCGACGCCATGCCGGATTCCTCTCTCTATTGCGGCGCAAAGTTTCTGGCCACGGTGAAGATCGCGATGAGCACCAGGGATAGCTTGAGTAAGGAGTTGGGAATCGTGGGCCAATCGAATGTGGACGCCCGCATGGCACGCCAGTAAGTCAAGGCAAGGAAGACAGCGGCAAAGGGAAGAAACAGAACCAGCATGGCATTCCAATGCATGGCCTCGTCCAGTCTGCCGTGCAGCAGAGCCGCCAGCGCGCGCGTTCCGCCACAACCCGGGCAGTAGAGGTGCAGCCAGAAGAAGACGGGGCAGCGCGGATAAAAGCGCGAGCTGGCGGGAGGAAAACGCCAGACAACACAGGCAGCGGCCGCAACCGCCAAGGCGGCGAGGTTGGCAAGCCACCGGCGGGTGTTGATTCTCATGCGGACAGGGGACCCAGGCGGGCGGCGTACTTGCGCCGCATGATGTCGTTGAGATGGTATTGAAAGTAGATGTCGCCGAAGAAAAACGTCATTACCCCGCTGAGAGAAAGTCCCATAGGCTCGACCGAGTAGTAGTGCTGCTCCAGAGAACTCCTCAGGCTGAATCTTCCAATCAAGGTGAGAATGCCATAAACAAGATTTAAAGCTCCCGCGAAAGAATGCGGGGAGTGAGTATAGGCTTGTTCGAAGCTCGAAAAAAATATGGCCGCCAGAACGCAGATGCCGGCCACGTAATAGTAAAGAGCTGTGCTTTGGGGCGCGACCTTCTTCATCCACGCCGCCTGCACCAGGTTCCATACCGCGCTGAAAAGCCCACAGCTGAGTATGCTGAACAGCAGCACCAGCCCCCAATGCAGGTTAGGCGGGTCAGGATATACGGCAGCGTTGAATACCGGGCTGGCTGAAATTTGTGCTTGCGGCACAGAGATGGTGCCAATGATCTGCGAGACGGGCAGAGGTTCGCTCATTCCCTCGCTACGCGCCAGATCGGTGAGGAGGATTTCTCCCGAAGCCACATACCGTTGCAGGTCTGCGAGCGTATAGGGGCCGTATTGCTGGCCATCACGGGTAATGAAATAGTTCATGCGCCTCTCCAGGGCTAAGGTGGAATCAGGTTATACGAAAGCGATGCCATCGTCATCGCGATTGACCATACAAGCCTCGACGATGGCCCAAATCCAGCTGATGAACGAACCAGTGAAACAAGAAAAGAGAGTGATGCAAAGCTGTATCACTGCCTTCTTGACATAGCCGGCGTAGAAGTTGTGGCCGCCGAAGGCCCCCAAAAACACTGCAAGCAGAACGAAGACTACGCGGCTCTTGCGCGGCTCATAACTTTGGATGGGAGCCGGAGGCGGTGGCGCATAGCCGGCAAAGGTGGGGTAGCTTATCACCGGAACATGGCTGGTTTGAAATCCGCTCATAGCTGGCGGCGGTGGCGGTGCTCCCGGCGGCCGCGGAGGTGGCGGAGTCGGGGTATGCGCTAAGGGCGCAGGCGGTGGGGGTGGCACCGACAGATTCAGGAAAGAATGCGCAGGGGCCGAAGGCGGGGGCTGTGAGGGGGCGCCCGATACCAGATCCCGATCGGATACGCTGATCTTCGGCTCTTCCGCGGGAGCTTGAGAGCAACCAAAGACAGTACAGCCGCCATTTTCCTCGAGGCAATCGGCGTGGTGCTTGGTCTGGCATCCTGAACAGGCGACGATGGCATCGTCCGCTTCGAACGCGGTGCGGCAATAGGGACAGCTGCCGCCGCTCATCAGCGCTGCCTCTCCTGATAGCGGAAGGCGTAGCGTCCCAATTGCATGATGACGCCGCTCTCGAGCACGCGGGTCCCGCGAACCGGCTGCCCGGAGATATAGGCCGCGCCATTAGCGATCAGATGGATCTTCGATCCTTTTAGTTCCAGCATCGCATGCTGCGGCAGGATCTCCGGATCCTTGAAAAGGTAAATGTCGCAGTTCTGCGAACTGCCGACCGACGTTTGCGGCTTATAGAGGATGAATTGCTTTCCTGCCAGCGGTCCTGCGGTTACGTACAGCCAGCGGTCTTTGAGCGCGCTCTCGACCAGCCCTATGGCGATGCCGGTGGCCATGCCCAGCAGGCCGAAACCAACCGCGCGGCTGGTCGCACCCGCGTGCGTAGCAAAGGAGATGGGGTCGAAGATTGTGCCTCCCACAGCTGCACCAATGGCTCCGCCCAAGGCTCCGTAGCCGGCCTTCTTCATAGACTGGCCAATGATGCCGTAGACCACTCCACCCGCAGCCCCCAGCACCATCCAGGCAATTCCGCGCGCGATCCACACCGCAGGATTGTGAACGGACCGCACGCCAACCTCGACGCAGATGTTAAGCCCGATGGAATAGAAGACGTTTGCCATTCCGCTGAAGATAAAACCCAGAACCACGCCCAGAGGTAAAGCGAGGCCGCCCCGAATCAAGGCTTTTTTCGTTGATCGCTCGACGATACTCTCCGCGACTGCGAAACCAACGCATATCAGGGTAACCAGCAGCGGTATCATCCACACGTTGCCCCAGCGGTGCGCGCTTTCAGGGCCGTCAACAAAGCCGGGCTCAGCGATTCCCCAGCCGGCGAGCGCACCCAGTAGGCCGGCCAATCCTAAGTAGAACCATGCCTGTAGCAGAATGCTGCTTTTTTCATGAAGCACTGTGGGCGCATCCGGCGTCGTATTGATATTGCCGTGACTCTTCGCGCCCATGCTCACAACCACCGGCTGCTCGGCTGTGGAGACCAATGCGGTTGGTTCAGGCCGGGCGGCATCCGCCAATTCCTCGAGAGTCACTCTCACGGGCTGCTGCTGGTCGCTCACTTGCTTCTCCCCGCATTCGAATCAGGTTGAGGTGCTGGCCCCTGGGGTTGCACCAGCATCGGCTCTCCAGTCACGGGATTGATCGCGACTAAGTAGATTCTCGGGAAAAGAAAATAGGCGATGGCAAAGCCAAGCAGCATCGCAGACAAATACTTCAGAGCCGTGGTGCTCCAATGAATCCAAGGCGGCTGCGGCTTGGTTTCAGTTGCTTCCGGCGGCACCGCGTCCATTTCCTTGGGTGTGCGCTCCACTCCGTCGCCATTGTTATCGACGATGGAGAAGGTGGAGATGCGATGAATGTCTCCGTCGATCCAACCGAAGCAACCCTCTTCATCTGTATGCGGATCGTAGACCCACGCCACCTGGTCGGGTGAGGAGAAAAAGTTGCGCTGGATGAACATGTCGTGCTCAGACAGAAAGACGCCAAATCCAGGGTGGGAGTGGTACCAGCCGATGATTCGTTGGTCGGGATAGGACTCATCCTTGACCCGGTAAATCGTTTCCCACGCGTCCTGGGTAAAGGTGACGTGGGTGCCGGCCTGAGCGGCATTCGACGCCTCGATCGAGGCTCGTACTTCGACCACGCCGTTGTGCTTGTCGCCGATCAGCACGCCGCAGACCTCGGTCGTCATATGGGAGCGCGCATGTTGGCGAATGCGTCGCGTTACCTCGTTGTCGATCTCGAAGAGCGGACCTTTGCTCATCGCCGGATCTCACTCAGGCTCGAGGCCGCGAGAGGGCCTAATACCGCTTCGGCATCGCCCGCAATGCAATAGGAAATCTCCGCTTCCTGCGAACGTGCGGTGAAGATATCAAAACGCGGCAGGCCAAGCTGATCGAGCCGGCGCAGGGCAAGTTCCGGCTCTCCTCGGTAGCCCGAAAGTGTTTGCACCACGCGCATGTGGCCGTCGTTCGGGCACCGGCCCTGATGGTATCGAATGGCCCCTACGGGCACGAAACACTCTTCCTCCGCGGCGCATTGCGGGCAAACCAGCTTGTGGATGATGTCGCGGCTGAACTCGAGAACCACCACATCGCTGTTCAAGTCACCGGCCGCGCGCTGGAGCAGCTGCTCCAGCGTCAACGCATTTGAGGCCTCGTGGATTTCCACCACCCGGTCCAAAACGTAATGGCTGAGGCATTCGGGATTCTCCGTGTAGTCGACGACGTACGAGGTGTGGTGCAGGCCCTCGAAAATGTAACCTTTACTGGCCAGAGTCGGCATACCATGCAGCAGCTTGACCGCCTCCTGCACCTGGATGCCGCCAATGATCGACGAAATTGTGGGCGTGGTGGGCACCCGGCCTTCGGAAGTTGCTTCGTGCAGCAACAAGTTGCAGGACATGCGCCGATCCAGGATGGCCCAGTCTGTTTCCCCCAGGGTGCATTCGTAACAGGGTGCGCGGCCGGGTAAAAACACGCGAGCCACTCCATTGATTCCTTCGATCGCTCCATCGACCCAGGGCCGGTTCGTCTTCCAGGCGGCGCGATTGATCCATAGCCGCGCTTCGCGGTTATCGAGTCCAGCGAGAATGAGGTCGGCCCAGGCAAAGAGTCCCAGTCCGCAGTCCTGCATTACGTTTGCGGTCAGCGGCTGTACGGTTGCCTCGGGCAGCAGCTCCCGGTAGGCGTGTGCAACCGTATCTGCCTTCGATCGCCCTACGTCGGTTGAGCGGAATAAAACAGCCCGCGATAGATTGGAAAGCTCGATTTGATCAAGATCGACTACGACCACATGGAGGAATCCGAGCAGGGCCAGATTTTTCAGGATCTCATTGCCCAGAGCGCCGGCTCCGATCACCAGCACCCGCGCCGCGCGAATCTTGTCCTGATCCCACCACGGGATCAAGCGCAGGCGGCTGTAGCGATCGTCTGCGTGGCCGGTGTCGACTCGTATGCTCTCTGGCGGCATGGTCTACCCGGCCGTGATCTCTGGCTGGAGGCGAAGAATGTCACCATCACGGACCGCGGCATCCGCCAGGGTCTGCCCGTCCTGGATCTGGCGGCCGGAATTCTTATGGTGAAACTTGTAACTTAACGGAGCCCCGTCAGGACCGTTGGCCGGCAACTGCAGCTTCTGTATCAGGACGGCTACAATCTTGTTGCAAGGCGCGTCGTCGGGTAGCTCCGCTGGAACGCGCTTATTCTCAGTTGAGTCGTACACCGTAACATTGATATAGGCCATGGATCAGTCCCGTAGACTCCTTAGTTCTTTCCTTTGACGGCTTCAAGGTATCGGTCAAGCTGTTGTTGCCCATCGCCGCGAAAGGTCCAGCTGGATTTCTGCTGGAAGCCATCGGCCTTGGCTGCGAAGCTCAGGTTTTCAGCATTCGCATCGCGATTGCGATCGAACTTGGAGCTCACAATGCCGACCAGGTTGCCGTGCTGGTCGTACACCGGGCCGCCGCTATTGCCTGGGCTGACGGCGGCGGAAATCTGCACTTCGTCATCGCGGAGTCCCGAGATAATGCCCATGCTGAGGGTATATCGCAGGCCTTCGGGATGGCCAATGACAAAAATCTCCGCGCCATCGCGGCCGACGGAGAGCGGCTGCACAAAGTCGGCGGACCCTGAGTGGCGGGGCATCCACAGGAGGGCCAGATCCAGTTGGGGCGATTGTCCCACCAACTCCGCTTTTGCCCAAACACCAGCTTCGGTGGCGACCAGTACGTGTCCCTCGGCGCCACTGGAACCCCAACCAGTGGCATGGACGACATGGTTGGCGGTAGCGAATAAATACCCATCCTTATCTGCCCGCAGCAGCACTCCGGCGCCGAACCCATTGGAGGCCACTTCCTGCCGGTTCCACAACCTGACCGCGGGAGACACCACGATGACCAGGGGCTTAAGTTGGGCGGAGACCTCCGCGCTGCTCAGGTCGGTCGCTGACGGGAGGGCAGGGAACTGGGTCCGTTCGTCCAGCTCGGAGAGCCCGGTATTCACCAGCGCTGGAATGGGGGCGAAAGACACCACCAGCACCGTGCCGGCGGTCGAGAGGATGCCGCTCACCACGAGCAACGTAGAGAGGAACGACACCCAGGCGTACTTGACGCGCGGTGGCTGGTTGCGGAACGCTATGCGCAGGATGACCGCCACCGCGCATAGCACCGGCAGCACAGCCACCAGCAGAGAAAGGCTTATCCGCGCCCACCAGGGAACCGGCGAAGGCAGCCGGTTGAACGCCGACGGCGGTGTATTGGGCGCCGGTTTGATCTGTTCGATTTCTTCGGAACTGACCACCACCCTGTCAAAGGGCATCAGCAAACCACCTGCAGAGAGATGCATCAAGAGGAGAACAGTTGAAGTGGTTATAGTGCATGCAAATCGCGCAGGCAATAGCGGTGGATGAAAGTCATACCCTACAAAAGGGGTATAAGCGATCGAGCGGCTCCCCTAAATGCCTGCAAACAAAGCAGAACCAACTCAAGCCAGGCTCTTATCCAGCAGGATCAGCGTCTCGGCCAGAACGCGGGCACCGTTTGTGCAATCACTAGGCTCTGCCCATTCTTCTGGGGCGTGGCTTCTACCCTCGCGGCAGGGCACAAAGATCATGCCCATGGGAGCAATGCGAGCCACGAAGACGCCGTCGTGCCCGGCTCCGCTGGGCAATCGGATGCTACTGAATCCCGCCGCCAAGCATGCTTGCTCGATTGTGCTCTGGATCAATGGCGAGCAGGCGGTGGGTAAGGTTTGGCTCAGCAGCGAACGAGTCAGGCGCAATCCCCGGTCATTCAATTCGCTTTCGGTCTGTCTCCACAGCTCCTGCTCAAATTGAAGCAGCGCCGTCTCATCGGTGCTGCGCGTTTCAAGGATCATGCAGACGGAACCCGGCACCGCATTGATCGCGTTCGGCTCCAACGAAAGCTTTCCAACGGTAGCCACCAGGTAAGCACTTTCGCTTGGCCGCAGTCGCGCCAACTCATCGACCGCGCGGATGAACCCGGCTGCCCCGACCAGGGCATCCTTTCGCAGCGATATGGGGGTCGTCCCGGCATGATCGGCACGTCCTTCGACCGTAACTTCGTGGCGGCGGATGCCGACGATAGCAGTCACGACGCCAACCTCGGCCTTTCGTTCAGCCAGTACCAAGCCTTGTTCGATGTGTAACTCGACGTACGCGGCCACCGAACCCTGGCTGCGGATGGCTTTACCCAGCTGTTCTGCTCGGCCGCCCACACTATCGATCGCGGAAGCGAGCGTGCCCTTGGAAGGCAAGCTGCGCGCCAGATCTGCTGCGGTCAATACGCCGGCCCAACTGCGGCTACCTACGCACGAAATCCCGAAATCACTGGGCTCTTCCGCCAGAAAATCGACCACCTCCAGAGGGTGCACAAGCGACACCTTCTGTTCCCGTATCGACTGCGCGGCTTCAAGTGCCGCGAGCAACCCGAGTATGCCATCGAAGCGGCCGCCTGACGGCACCGTGTCTGAATGTGATCCTGCGACCAGGGCTCCTAAACCGCGGCCTGTTCCCGGCGTGCGGCCAATGAGATTCCCACCGACGTCCACTTCGACTGCCAAGCCGGCTGCTTTGAACTCTTCCGCGAGCCACGCTCTGCCCTGCGCAAACTGGCCGTCGAACGCGCGCCGCGTCCAGGGCTTTGCCGGATCTGTAAAGCGGCTGAGGGTTTCTATGCGGCTCCATAACCGATCAGAGTTAACCGTGATCATGCCGGAGATGCTAGCACAGCTATTTGCTGCCGATCAGCCGGATGCGCGCGGTAAGCGCCCGTCCCTCGAACTCGCTGAACGTCCTAAATTGCGGGGAATCCACATTGTTGTTCACGATTGCCGGGTTGCCGCTATTGGTGGCATTTTCCATTACCCCGCGCAGACCAAAGTAGGATCCGCGGAAATGAAAACGCCATTCGAGGCCGGGGCTGAAGGAAACATAATCGGGGAACCTCTGAGAACCGGCCGCACCCACCACCTGCTGATTGGCATTCACGGCATCGAAGGGGAATCCGGAATGCCAGTCCAGCGTATAGACGAAGTCCCAATTCTTCTTCAGTTTCGGTAACAGCAAAGGTAACCAGCCCCAGGAAATTACACGGTTGGGTGTATCCCACGGCAGCGGACCACTCTGTTGCGGGCCGAGCACGGAGATGGCAGGCTGGTAGTTGAGGGCCGCATTGGTGTGTGCAGAGGAGTGCGTATAGGCGGCGAACAGCTTGTATCCATTAGCAAAAGTCCGCTTCGCGTCGATCTCCTCAGAGATATAGTGGTCCTGCCGCGCATTGGTGAGCAGGTACGTTCCATACAACGCCCCCGTCGGACCCTGGTTAGCATAAACGAAACCGTCGCTGGCACGTTTCTGGAGGAAATTCGCCCCCGCATAAATCTTTCCGGGAAGTTTCTGCTCCAGGCCAACGCTCCAGTTGATGGCGCGCATTTCCTTGAGCGAGCCGTAGTTCGCAGCAAAGACGGTTGGCAACGTTCCGCTGACCGGCGTAACTCCATTGTCTGCGTAATACGTGTCATCGCGGACA
This sequence comes from uncultured Gammaproteobacteria bacterium, assembly GCA_963755965.1. GTDB lineage: Bacteria > Pseudomonadota > Gammaproteobacteria > Steroidobacterales > Steroidobacteraceae > Bog-1198. Next base: position 824,086 of record CAVWLU010000013.1, on the reverse strand, counting down.
CCCGTCAGGGCCTGGGTCAAATACTCCAACTGTGTGTGCTCATAATAGAGCCCAACGCCCGCCGACAGTTTAGTGTTTTCTTCCGGCGTATACGTGGCAGCGATGCGGGGTGAGAAGAGCGGTCGCCGCACGATTTCGTCCCAGTCAAAGCGCAGGCCGGGCTCGATAAGCAGGCCCGGATGCGCCAGCCAGCGATCCTGAAAGTAGGCGCCGGTCTCAACATTATGGCGCGTGAAGGGAGCCACCTCCGAAAAGACGCTGCGGCGCAGTAGCTTTCCGTCCTCGCGCAGATAGCTCACCGGAGCCTGCGAAAGGCTTTCGTCGAAGCCGATGTGGTCGAGCGCGAGACCGGCCCTCAGGTCATGACGTCCCTTCCAATACCGCGGGGGCAGGTATAGAGTCGCTCTTCCTTCCTCTCGCTGCGAATGCGAAATCAGGTTTTGAAAATAACTGCCTTGCGGAAGTTCCGGAGTAAGCTCGTAGGGACTATCTCCATGCGGCTCGTAACCATCGCGAAAGTGCAAGACTCCCACGCCCACCTCCAGCAGTGCTCCGTTCGCGAAGCTATGCTGGTCGCGTATATAGGGCAGCCACGCGCTGATATCGGTCTTGGTAGTGCTCTCCTGCGGCACCAGGGACGAGATGCCGTCGTAGGGAGAATGGTAATCATTGAAGAGAAATCCAACCGACAGGATGTTAGCGGGCGTGAGATTCACCTGAACTTTCGCCAGGTTGCTGCCGCGCAGCAAGTCGTTGGTGTCGGCACTGGGCGGAAGCTCCTGAATATAAATGTGGTCGTACTCCGTCTCCAGCCCGTCAAAAAACCAGGCGCGCTTGTGCACGATGGGGCCGGAAAAGGTGAACCGGGGAACGAACTTGTCGAACCGCAGCCCATTGAGTTCTTTTACCGAAGGGATAAAGTCGGTCGCATTAAAGCGAAACTTGTTGTCGCCCATGCCGGTGTAGAACGCGACCACACCTCCTGTGGCCTTGCCGAACTCGACCGGATACCGGGTGGTTTCCGTGTCAATAGAACGCACTGCATCCGCGCTGACTCTCATGGCCAACTCACCGCTGATGGGGGAACGGATATCGAATCCATCTAGCAAATCGAGCGTCGCATACGTGGGCGATCCGGCAACATGAATCTGCCCGGTTGCGTCCTGCACTACGCCCGGGGTAAAGGGGAGCAGATTGCGAATATCCCGGGAAGTGGGATAAGGGATGTTGACGATCTCCGGAGTATTGAAGGTACTCTTATCGGAGGTCTGCTCGGGATCAATCCCGGCTGTGGACGCAATCACATTCACCTGTTCCTGCACCATCTGCTCATGGGCCAGCACCACTTCGATGATTTGCTGATGAGCATCCGTCTGGCTTTCTAAGCTCTGGTAGAAGCCTGGCTTTTGCACCTCAAGCTGATAGGGCAAGTCCCGTTGCAACGAATAGGTGCAGCGTCCGGCGTAATCCGTTCGCAGCTGGATAATGGGGCGCTCTGGCTCAGAGAGAATAACCTGAGCGCCGGAAACCGGCAGGCCGTCTTCGTCGAGCACAGTCAAAGTGACCGTAGGGCGCGACGATTGTGTCTGTGCACTCGCGCCGCAAAGGAGTGCACAGCCCAGTACCATCGCGGTGGCGGCACCACAAAGCTGCATGATGGCCCACGGTTTCATTTGTCGCGCGGTTGCGGCAACCTGCAGGTAAAGTTCGCAGCTTCGTCCGTGCTGCCCGTCCCCTGGTACCTGGCAACCTGCGGATAAGGGCACAAGGGGCGCGTGCGATCGATTTTTCCGTTGGCGCTATGCGAGGCGATGATCTGATCGGGCGCCTTGCCCTGCTCGACCCACTGTTCCATCGTGCTGAGCTTGTCGAAAGTATCAGGTCCTTCGCCGCCCTCGCAGTGGGCCATGCCGGGAGCCATAAACAACCGCGCCCAGCCGGGCGTGGCGTCGCCACTCACTTTGGCGATCGAATCGTAGAACTCAACCGTGGCGCCCGGCGCCACCTGCTGATCGGCCCAGCCGTGGTAGAGAAGCAGCTTGCCACCGCGATGGGCAAATGCCGTGAGATCGGGATCCAGAGCAATCGTGTTTTTGTCGATCTCGTTGGACAAGGCCGCGTCCCGTTCGAGGTCGAAGGTTTTCCAATCCCACTGCGGATCCTTGAAGACTACGTACTTGAAGTAATCGAGAAAGAGATCTGCAGGTACCGGGCCGCCTGCAAGCCTGGCCCAGCGTAGTTCGGTCCCTGGCTCCAGACGCGGGAAAATCTCCTGTCCGCTGCCCGTGGTGGCGGGGCTCAAGATGCTCCGCGCCGTCTGCACTTGACGCGTGGTGAGGCACGACGGCGCGTCTCCTTGCTTGCACTGCAACACCTCAGGGTCGAAATGGCAGCGGGTAGGATCATCGATCAACCCGTCCTTCAGTCCATCGATGGTGTCGCAGGCAGCCAGCACCGCCTGGTGGATCATGGGGTATTTGGCCGGCGGAATATAGCCGGCGGGATCCTTAAAGCTTATGTTCGCCAACCACAGCGCCCACGCATTCCGCCGGAAGGTTGCTGGATCGCCGGCGATGACGCCGTCAAACTCGTCAGGATAGCGATACGCCTGCAAAAGTCCTTCTCTGCCGCCGCCCGAGCATCCATCCCAGTAGGAGTATCGCGGGTCGCTACCATAAAAGGAGCGGATGATCGCCTTGGCCTTGATGGTCATTTCGTGTTCAGAGCGGTAGGCGAAATCGATGAACTTTTCCGGATGCCCCAGCACAAAGGAGCCACTCGGGCCCTGGTGACCATCGTCGGTTGCGCTGGCGGCGTAGCCCCGGCGCAGTGCGTAGGCAAGCGCCTTGTAGTCGATCGCTCCGCCCCAGCCGCCGCTGCCCATAGCCAGAAATTTTCCATTCCACCCGGCGATGGGGAGCCACACCTCGATCTTGATCTCGGAGTCGCTCGACGGCCTCAGCGTGGCCGCGACACGACAGAATGCCGGCAGATCAGGGAAAGCGCTGCTGGTGCTAAACGTATCGGCGCCTGCCACCTGTGCAGATGTAATCGAGGCATTTGGCAAGGCAAGCTGGAGAAGGCTTGCACAGGATTGAGCAGCTGCCGGTTGAGGAGTGGTAGCGCCATGCGCAACAGTGGCCGCTAACACGAGGATGAATGCCAGGCCCATCCGCCGCTCCGTCTTACGGTTCAAGAACAGTGGTGCGGACGACGATTGCTACGCCAGCGCCAGATTCAAATTCTCGATAGCTTCATCGACCTCGGCCGTATTTTTGTAGCCGACTGTAACGGCATTGACACCGGCGTTGCGGAAGGCAAACTTCATCGCCGCCTGGCGGTCTGCACGGTTGGTAAAGGCGCCCTCGCCTACCAGTTTCATGCTGATCACGCCCATGCCTTCCTTACGGACCTGCTTCACATGCTCCACCACTTCGTTCACGTTGCCCAGGCCGTTGGTGTCGTAATCCTCGGCATCCATGCGCACACCCTTATGGTTCATGCGGATCATGGCAACTTCAAGCCACCTGGTGTCTGGTGTCTGGCGCAACGCCGGCAGCCCGTGCACTGAAGCGCCGCGAGCCAGCACAACCTTCTTCGACTGGGCCTCAGAAATCCCGTCCTGCCAGCGCAGGGTGTCAGTTGGCCACGACTGAGTATGCTGCCAGTGCAGCAATGCGATGTCGAAATACTCGGTATTCGCCAGCCGGCGCAGCTCGTCGATCTTCGCTTGCGGATCTACGCCATTATGAGTAGTCATCTTGGTCATGAGCTGATAGCTATCGCGGGGAACGCCCTTCAATGCGATGCCGAGCATCTGGTGCATTCCACTATAAGATTCCGCCGTCTCGAAGAAACGGATGCCGCGCTCATGCGCGTAGCGCACCAGGCGCGTAAATTGCTCCTGTCCCAGGTCGCGCTGCACTTGTCCGGACATGGTCCCGGTGCCGAAGGCCAGCCGCGTGACCTTCACGCCGGAGTTTCCCAGCGTTACCATGTCCGTTGCTGTCTGGGGAGCCGCTTTTAGCTGTAAGCTTCCGGTGCTTGCGAGGGCACCCGCGGCGAGTCCGGTTTTGATGAATTGACGCCTGGAGTAGTGAGCCATAGGTCTTCCTCCGATGGGAGAAATCTTACCATGTTCGCCAAACGAATTCCGTGAAGAGGGCTTTTCTGTCTACCGGCAGACGCTGTAGATTGGCCGCATTATGAAGAAGTTTATTAACCGTCCTGAAGACGTTGTTGATGAAATGCTCCAAGGCATGGTGGTGCTGCATCCTGGCTCCGTCCGCCTGCCCGGACACAAAGTCCTTATCCGCGCAGATGCGCAGCAGGTCCGTAATGAGCAGGTTGCCATACTCTCCGGCGGAGGGAGCGGCCATGAGCCGGCGCATGCAGGCTACATCGGAGCCGGCATGCTGAGCGCGGCGGTGGCCGGAGAGGTCTTTACTTCGCCCAGCAGCGACTCCGTCTTCGCCGCCATCCAGGCCGTCGCGGCCAAGCCAGGAGCATTGCTGGTGGTCAAGAACTACACCGGCGACCGGCTGAACTTTGGCTTGGCCGCGGAGATGGCGCGTGCCCAAGGCATCCCGGTCGAAATCGTCATCGTGGATGATGACGTCGCCCTGAAAGGTACGGGGCAAGCCACCGGCGCGCGTGGTCTCGCGGGTACGGTTTTCATACACAAGCTTTTGGGGGCCGCCGCTGCTGAGGGCAGGAGCCTGGCCGATCTGGCAAGCATCGGCAAGGAGTCCGTTGCGTCCCTGGCCACCATGGGTGTCTCGTTTTCAGCCGGAACCTCGCCCGCCGTCGGCAAGCCCAGCTTTGAGCTGGGCGAGCACGAGATGGAGTTGGGCCTCGGTATTCATGGAGAACCCGGTGTTAAGCGCATGGAGCTGCAGCCCGCTAACCAGCTGACCGAGACGTTACTAAGCGAAATTTTGCAGCGCGGAAGTTTTGGCAATGAGCGGCGCGTGGCCGTGATGGTGAACAACCTGGGAGCAACCACCGAAATGGAGCTTGCCATTGTGGCCCGCCATGCGGCGAGCTTTCTTGCGGTCAAGGGACTTACGGTAGAGCGAATCTACGCCGGAACATTTCTCTCCTCGCTCGATATGGCAGGAATCTCGATCTCGGTTCTCGGCCTGAACGATGATCGGCTGCGTTGGCTCGACGCAGCGACCACGGCTCCTGCGTGGCCGAATGCAGCCAAACAGCGCCCGGGTAATCCAGAAACTCAGGTCGCAGTGGAGGTCAGCACAGAGGCGAGTTCCGGCAGCGGTGCGCAAACCGAAGCCGGCACAAAAACAAAACAAGCCATCGAGGCTGCGTGCAAGGCGCTGTTGGCTGCCGAGAGCGAGCTGACGGAGATGGACCGCGTTACCGGCGACGGCGACCTGGGCGTCAGTATGGCGCGCGCGGCCAGGGCGGTTCAAGACGCCGTCGCGTCCTATCCCTTGGACAATATTCCCGCTACGCTCAAAGCGCTCGCTCATACACTCCGGCGTGAGTTAGGTGGATCCTCCGGACCGCTCTACGGGGTGTTGTTTCTGCGCTGCGGAAGTGTTCTCGAGGCCAGCCGCGCAACCGGATTGGCGCAGTGGGCAGAAGCGATTGATCAAGGTTGCCGGGCCATCAGTGAACTGGGTGGCGCAAAGCCAGGCGACCGCACCATGCTGGATGCGTTGGATCCATTCGTAAAGATGTTGCACCGGGGAATCGACGTTGGGGCAACACGGGATGCGGTTCTCTCCGCGGTCGAAGCGGCGGAGCGCGGGGCCGAAGCCACCGCTCAGATGCAGCCCAAGTTAGGGCGGTCAAGTTACCTTGGTGTTAGAGTGCTTGGCTATCCCGACCCTGGCGCGAAGGCTGTCGCCGTGTGGCTGCGTGCCGCATCTGACGCGCTTTTTACGCGCTAGAACCATTCTGGGAGCCCGTATCCATTTGGCTTCAGTTTGGCTCAAGCGAGGGCTGCTGGTTCGATCCCTCCACAACCAGCCCTTATAATTCGGCTATGGGCTCATTCAAATTATCCAGGTTGAAACCAATTCTGGATTGGGTACCGGCCGCGCTCAGCGTTCTCATGATCGCTTTTGAGTCCACTGCCACCATGTCGGCAAAAAACACCAGCGAATGGCTCCTCCCATATTGGACTCGATTCTTTGGCCCGATCAGCTCGGCGCACTGGGACGAGGTGCATCATCTCATCCGCAAGACCGGGCATTTCGTAGGCTACGGACTAGTCAGCGTGGCATTTTTCTACAGCTGGCGGCAGACGCTTATCCGCATGGCGGTCAAGCATTGGACCCTTTGGCGCCGAGCTTCCGTCCTGGCGGTGCTCTGCACTCTGCTCATCGCCATGTTGGATGAGTACCATCAGAGCTTCTTGCCCAGCCGGACGAGTTCGCCCCTCGACGTATGTATCGATCTAAGCGGAGCCATAGCCGCGCAGCTTCTTTTGTTGCTGATCATTCAATTGTTCACTCGCCGGCTAAGCTTCCGCGCAGTCTGAACTTCTTGACGCTACCCCTAAATCAGTAGACCTCTTCGAACGTTTCGGTAATCTTCAGCTTTCAATCACAGGGCTTTAGAGCGTGTATGAGAACTCCACTCGGCAGGAGTCGGTATCCTAGCCGAACCCCTTAGGAACTGGACGGGTGCCCCAGGTTCGCCAAAGCGTACCTGGGCCGAAAATGATATCTTCGACTGCTTTCAGCTGGACGGCTCAGCAGCACCGAATGGATTCAGCTGGACAGATAGATTAGAGCGATCGTGGGCTGCGCCCGTCTTATTCGGCCCACGTACGCTGAGGCGAACGTGGGGCACCCGTCCAGTTCCTAAGGGGTTCGGCTACGAGACCGACTCCTGCCGAGTGGAGTTCTCACACACCCTCTTTAGCCCCGGTGAGAACGGCCCGGAGCTATCAATCAGCCGTGACTACCGCAACTCCCGCCTCGCTAAACCTGGTTTAGCCACCGAGCCCGCCGCTCTGCTAATTTGGACAGCTCTATCCTGATATACCCACTAACCACGTTTAAGTCTGTAGACGAGCTCCAGGGTGATCTTGTCGTCAACGCTCATCAGGCGAGCGATGGTGGGTTTGTTGAGGCCGAAGGTAGCGAAGGCGAAGGTGGTTTTGGCGCGGCCGGCGATGGTGCCATTACGATTGAACGTCGCGATGCCCTGGAAGGTGACCTCCTTGGTCACGCCGTGCACGGTGAGATTGCCGGTGATCTGTACGCCGGCCTGGCCAGTGAAGGGGATCATCTTTGGCAGGCCGTCAATTTTCGTCGGAACAAACTCGGCGGTCGGGAACTTGTCCGTCTCGAGTACATTCTTGCGGATGTAGCCGTCACGTTGATCCTGGTCGCTTTTGAGGTTGCGCAGGTCAGCGGTGAGCTTGGAGGAGCCGGCAGGGATGCTGCCATCCGGCGCGATGACCAGGTTGCCGCTGACGGTAGGCGTAGTGCCTTCGGCGTCATTGGGGAAATTAATGCCGACCAACTGTTCTGTGACGATGTAAGTTGCCGAAGACCCATCGGAGTCAATGGTAGCGTTCATGCCCGCGGTTGGCGGCGGCGGTGGCGGCTGGTTGCCGGGCGGCGGACCCTGCGCAAGCAGTTGGGTTGCGACGGCGAGTGCGGCCGCTAAGAGCAGGTAGTGACTGGTCAAGCCTCGATTGGATGCATGCAGTGTCATGGGACGCTCTCCATAATGTATCTCTATTCCACCCGCAACGCCGCCATGGGATCGAGCCTGGAAGCACGCGTGGCCGGCAGCCATACCGCCAGCAGCGCGACGGCGGCTAGCACTACAGGTACAGTTACGAATACAATCGGATCCCACGACTTCACGCCGAACAGCAGGCTGGCGATCAGGCGGGTAAGCCCAAACGCCGCGCCGGCTCCCACGATCACACCCGCGATCGTCAGCTGCATACCCTGCCAGACGACCAGGTTGCGAATTCTGCTGCGGTCTGCTCCCAGCGCCATGCGGATACCCATCTCCTGCGTGCGCTGCTGCACGGAGTAGGCCATGAGCCCGTAAATGCCGATGGAGGCGAGCACCAGTGCGGAGGCTCCGAATATGGAGAGCAGCAGCATGTTGAAGCTCTCCCTCGCTGTCGAGTGGACTACCACCTCGTCCATCGGGCGTACCCGGGCCACGGGAAATCCGCCGCTGGCCTGACGCAGCTGCTCGCTGATGGCGGGGATGAGCTGGTGCGGTTCGATGTGCGTGCGCACCACCCAAACGATGGGGAGAATGCGCGCGTTGAGGGCCGTCATACCATCGGTCACCTGCGCCTGGGGAACGATCAGCAACGGGAATGGATCCCGCCCCAATCCGCCATTGTGAATGTCGCCTGCGACGCCGATGATCTGCCGGGCAGGTTCATCGAACTCCGGTCCAACTCCCTTGCCGATGATGATTTGCTGCCCGACGGGGTTTTCTTTGGGCCAGTATTTCTTCGCCAGACTCTCATTGATGACCACCACGCCGGGTGCGCCGGCCACATCGCGGTCGGTAAAACCACGGCCGCGCAGGATTGGTATCTTGAAGGCCTCGAAGTACCCGGCCGAGGCGTCCATCCAGCCGGCGTCGTTGTTTGTTTTTTATCCACCGGCCGCCCCACAATGGTGAATGGCAGGCCGAACCCTCCCTCCATGGGCAGGCAGCAAGTGGAAGCGGAGACTTCAACCCCTGGGATTGCATTCAGCCGCTCGCAGGCCATCACGCACCAGTTGGGCGACTCCGGCTGTTTTTTGAAAGCGGTCGCCGGTCAGCGACATTTCCATGGTCAGAAGGTTGTGCGAGTCGAAGCCGGGCTTGACCTGGTGCAAAGCGAGAAATGTGCGAATCAACAGCGCCGCGCCTATCAGCAACACCATGGCTAAGGAGATCTCGCTGATCACCAGCAGGGAGCGGGCTTTGCTTTGGCGAAATCCGGTGCCGGCGCGGTTGCTGCTCTCCTTAAGTGTGGAATTGAGGTCGGGACGCGAGGCGCCGATGGCAGGGAAGAGTCCAAAGAGGATGCCGGTAAAGAGCGAGACGCCGAGGGTGAAGGCGAGTATCCGCCAATCGAGGGTGACCTCGGCGCCATGCTCGCCGATGCGAGGAATATCGCCGGGGCTCATAGCCAATAGTCCGTGCAAGCCAATGTAGCCAAGTACTAAACCCAGCACTCCACCGGTTACAGAGAGCAGCAGGCTCTCGGTAAGCAACTGCAGGATGATGCGCTTACGTCCTGCTCCCATGGCCGCGCGGATGGCGAACTCACGCTTGCGCCCGGTAGCGTGCACCAGGAGCAGATTGGCCACGTTAGCGCAGGCAATCAGTAACACCAGGCTCACAGCGCCTAACATCACCAGCAACGACTTGCGCGCATCGCCAACAATGGAGTCGCGCAGCGGTTCCACGGCGAATCCGTTCTTGGGCCCAAGCGCATCCGGGTAGCGGCGGCGGAACTGATCGGCTGCCACCTTCAGGAGGGCATTGGCCTGGGCCAGAGTCACGCCGGGCTTGAGTCTCCCCGCGGCTTTAAAATAGTGGCCTTGATTTGTGGTATTGGGATCGAACTGAAAGGGAAGCAAAATGTCTGCTTCCGGGTCGGAGACGAAGGACTGGTTGAGGACGCCAACGATGGTGTAGGGCTCATTGCCCAGCGACAGCGTGCTCCCGATGATGTTGGGGTTGCCGCCAAACTTGCGCTGCCACAGGCCATAACTCAGCACTACGACCTTGCCGCCGTTGGGTGAGTCTTCCTGCGGCGTGAAGGTACGCCCAAGCGTGGGCGATGCGCCGAAGAGACGGAAGTATCCCTGGGTAACGTGGATACCGTGCACCTGCTCCGGCTGGCCGCCGGTCAGGTTGAACCCGGGACCGCCAAAGTCGTACGCGGCAACATCTTGAAAAGCGGTGGTCTGTTGTTGCCATAGCATGAACTTGGGGATCGATGCGCCGGGGCCCTTTCCATCGGGGAAGGTGAGCAGGAACTGGACGATGCGATCCGCGTCAGGGTAGGTAAGCGGCTTGAGCAGTACCGTATCGACTACAGTGAAAATGGCGGTGTTGATGCCGATGCCGAGCGCCAAAGCAGCGATCGCGGCGAAAGTAAACCCAGGGTTGGCGCGGAACATGCGCAGCGCATGTTTGAAGTTGTCCCGGAAATTGCTCATGAGCCTGCTCCATTTGCCGTTGCTGTCCAGTCGTTGCCATGTTAGACGAACCGGGTCGAGCTGCGCACGCGAATTACACTACCAGGAGGAGACTTTGCATGTCTGTGGCCTCGGACATCCGCTATAGCCTGCGCATGCTGGCCAAGAGCCCAGGCTTCACGGCAATCGCAATTCTTTCCCTGGCGCTCGGCGTAGGTGCGAACACCGCCATCTTTACTTTGATCAACCAGCTCATGCTCCAGGAACTTCCCGTTCGCCAGCCGGACCAACTGGTCTCGTTCGGCGAAGCCTCCGGCGGTGGCGTGGCCGGAACAGTAGCGGTGGGAACAGGAGGGCTGTTTTCTTACGACTTCTATCGCCAGATCGAAAAGCAGCACGAGTTTTTCCAGGACATCAGCGCCTCTGCCAGTTTCACTCTCCCCGCTGGTGTGCGGCTCCCAGCGAGTTCAGCGCAACCAGCCGGCGTTGCCTTCTTCCAGATGGTGTCGGGAAACTACTTTGATGTTCTCGGCGTTCAACCTGCCATGGGTAGACCGATCCTTCCGATGGATGAAGAGGTTCCCGGCCGCAACCCTGTTGCCGTTCTCAGTTATCACTATTGGCAGTCGACCCTGGCGGGTGATCCATCTGTGGTCGGTAGGTCCATCACAGTCGACAAAATTCCATTCACGGTCATCGGCGTGGCGCCGCCGGGGTTCTTTGGGGTAAATGCGGACGCGCAGCCGCCAGACCTTTGGCTGCCGCTCACCATGCAGAGAGAACTGATGGAGTCTTCCTCTTTGCTGGACGCTCCCGGCTTGTACTGGCTTCATTTGATGGGCAGGCAGAATGCCGGCGTAAACATGGGGCAGGCGCAGGAGTGGTTCACCGCGCAGGTTCTGCGTTACATGCGTGACCTGGAAGGACCTCACCTCTCGCCGGCCCGCATGCAGCAGATACAGCAAATAAAATTGATGCCCGGCGCGCGGGGCGGTTCCGATCTGCGAGAGCAGTATAAGGAACCGCTGCAAGTTCTTATGGGTGTAGTGGTCCTGGTTCTGTTGATCGCGTGTGCCAACCTGGCGAATTTTCTTCTTGCCAAGACAATATCTCGCGAGCGCGAGATATCAACCCGCTTGGCACTCGGGTCGACTCGAGCGCGCATCGTTGGCCAAATGCTGATCGAGACGCTTTGTCTTTCCTTCAGCGGAGGAATTCTGGGGCTGCTGCTGGCTTTTTGGGGAACCCGCGCGCTTATCAATTTCGTCGTGGGTGGGGCCACGTATACACTGCTTCGATCCCAGACCCGACGCGCATGTGCTGGCCTTCACCTTCGGTATCTGTCTACTGACAGGGTTGCTCTTCGGCATTGCGCCCGCTGTGCGTATCTCGCGCACAACGGTCGCTCCTGCGCTTAAGGCGAACGCCCACGCGGGCGGGGGTCGAGCTCCAGGCCGTGCTATCGCAAGGATGCTGGTTGCCGTTCAAGTCGGGCTATCTCTTATGCTGCTGGTGGGCGCCGGCCTGTTTTTGCGGACCTTGCGCAACTTGGAGAAGGAGAATTTGGGATTCGAAAGCAGCAAGCTGCTCCTGGTCCAATTCATACCTGAGGCGGCTGGTTACCTTCCTCCGCAACTCAGCAACCTCTATGACAATATTCTGCAGCGTGTCGACGCTCTTCCCGGAGTGCGTTCGGCAACGCTCTCCAGCGTGCCTGTCATCAATCCGGGGCAGTGGGGTTCACCTATATCCATTTTGGGGTACGCAGCCAAACGGGATGAAACCGTTGATACCGTGGGCAACTTTGTCGCTGCCCGGTACTTCGAAACTGTGGGCATACCCGTGCTGCTCGGCCGTCCGATTGGGCCACAGGATACGGCTACTTCATCTAAGGTCGTGGTCGTCAATCAAACTTTTGCCAACGACTATTTTCCTGGTGGCAACGCTATCGGGCGCAGCTTCACGATTGCCGATCCCAGGGTTCCAGGTACGTGGCAAATCGTGGGTGTCGTCCGCGATGCGAAATACAGCAGCGCGCGAGAGGCGCCGCAACGAATGATCTACCTGCCTTTGGTCCAGATCGCCGGCCCCCACGCCTATGCTCACTCCTTGCAGGTTTTGACGGTTGGCGATCCTGCGCGGGTTGGTGAAGAGGTCAGGCGGGCTCTCGCGCAGGTCGATCCCAACCTCGCGGTGCTCAAAATGGAGACAATCAGCCAGCAGGTGAACCATCTGGTGGATCAGGAGCAATTGATTTCTCAACTTTGCACCTGGTTCGCGGTGCTGGCTTTATTGCTCACCTCCATCGGCCTCTATGGCGTCATGACTTACAACGTCGCCCGCCGCACCCACGAGATCGGCGTCCGCATGGCGCTGGGCGCTCAGAACAGGGAAGTGCAGTGGATGATTCTCAGGGAGTCCTTGTTGCTTCTCGGCATCGGCGTCATCCTCGGAGTTCCGGCGACGATGGCCGCGACCCGCCTGGTGGGGGCGCAGCTCTTCGGACTTACCCCGTCAGACCCGCCGACGTTCATGGCCGCCATTCTTGCCATCTCTATCGTGGCGCTTTTGGCCGCATACTTTCCCGCACGGCGTGCCACCAGGGTGGATCCCATGGTCGCTCTGCGCGACGAGTGAGTGTTCGCTTTGGCCATCGAAATGCATACTACCAGTGCGAGGGTGACCCCAATATGCACGCAATTCTCCACGACCTACGTTACGCACTGAAACAGTTGTCGAAGAACGCCGGCTTCTCATTTGTCGTCATCCTCACCCTGGCATTGAGCATCGGCGCGAACACCGCGATTTTCAGTGTGGTAGACGCGCTGCTTTTGCGGCCGCTCCCTTATCCGGAACCGCAGCGCCTGGGATCCCTGATGCAGCGAATCTCCGGCCCTGCAAATCGTAGTTATCCAGTCGACATCGATCGCGATACCTGGCGCCAGCTGCGCGACAATGTTCCTGCCGTAACCGCGGCCGTTGCCAGCAACGCTAGCGGTGTCAACCTCGAGGGGGCTGGGCGGGCTCAATATGTGCATGGCCAGCGAGTATCTGCGACGCTACTTTGATGTCCTTGGCCTTCACCCCATGCTGGGTCGCAGCTTTACGGCCAGCGAAGACACGGCAGGAGGACCGAGAGCCGTTGTTCTGAGCTACCGCCTGTTTAAGAACACATTCAATGGGGACGCCAATCTCGTCGGCCATGCAATACGGCTCAAAGGGGTTCCGTACACCGTCATCGGCGTTCTGCCGCCGGGAGCTCACACTCCATCGCCTGTTGATCTATGGACTTCTCTTCGTCCTGAAACATCCGAGGAGGGTGGGGGAGATAACTTCGACCCCATTGTCCGGCTGAAGGATGGCGCTACCTGGCAACAGGTAGAAGCGCAGTTGAGCCAACTACAATCGTTGACTTCTCGCTTTCTGCAGAAGAAATATCCCGGCGCACAAATTTCGTACTATGCGGTCCCGCTGCAGCAGAGTCTCGCCGTGGAGACGCGCACGCCGGCGATGATCCTCATGTCGGCGGTGGGCTTTGTACTGTTGGTCGCGTGCGCAAACCTGGCCGGCCTGGCGCTGGTACGCATTGGCCGCAGAGATTCTGAGATCGCGACCCGTCTTGCCCTGGGCGCGACAAAATGGGCGATTCTGCGGCAATTCTGGATTGAGAGTTTGCTGCTCACTACCGTGGGTGTCCTGGCAGCCCTTATGGTTGGGGGGCTTACGCTGCAGCTCATGAACCGGCGTATTCCCCCGGGCTTCCTTCCCATCGGCGGGGTCTCGTTCGACGGTCGTGTCCTATTGTTCACCGCAATGGCTGGAATCGGAGCCAGCTTATTCTTCGGTCTTTTGCCGGCTCTGAGTGCTCGCCGCATCGATGTGCAGTCGGTGCTGGCCAGTGGCGGCAGCCGATCCATCGCGCAAGCCAGCGGCACGCGCACGCGATACGCGCTGATCATCGGAGAAGTGGCATTGACCGTCGTTCTCCTCACCGTCGCGGGTTTGCTCATAAGAACACTCGTCTACCTGAGAACGCTGCCGCCGGGATTCAATCCGGAAAATGTGGTGACCGCGAAAGCGTCGCTGGACGACGCCCGCTACAACGATCGGGCTTCGTTTTTGAAACTGCTGGATGAAAGCACAGCGGCGATCAAAAACATTCCCGGAGTGGACTCGGCTGCCGTGGGACTCACCGTTCCCTACGAACGCGCACTGAATTACGCTGTACGGGTAGCCGATGGCCCGCAGGCGGGAGAGCAGGATATAACCAACCTGGTTTATGTCACGCCGGCCTACTTCGAGACGCTGCAGATACCGCTCCGCGCAGGCCGCCTTTTGGCCGCGAGCGATACATCGACCAGCCAGTTTGTTGCGGTGGTAAACGGGGCTTTCGGCAGCAAGTATCTCGGCCGGGAGAATAGCGTCGGGCGGCACTTGCTGAGTGATGGCAACACGATCGAGATTGTTGGTGTCACTGGCAACGTCGTCACCCCACCCGGCTTCACGCCTGGAGCGCCCATGGTCGCAGAGCCCACGGTGTATGTGCCTGCGACGCAGATGCCGACGCAGCTGGTCAATCTAGCGCACGTCTGGTTTCAGCCTAGCTGGCTCGTCCGTACCAAGGCAAAGTCCCCGGGTATAACCCAGCAGATGCAGCAGGCCCTCGCCGGTGTCGATCCTGATCTGCCGGTCTCCGGCTTCTATGGGATGAACGACGTACTTGCAGAGGCATTGCTCCTGCAGCATGTGGAGGTGGGTTTGCTGGCTGTACTTGCCGGACTGGCGCTCTTGCTCTCTTCGGTTGGCATCTACGGATTGGTCTCGAACCTGGTCAATCAACGTACTCGCGAACTCGGTATCCGCATGGCGCTTGGTTGCACGGTGCGCGGGGCGATGTTCGAGGTTTCCCGTACCGGCATCGCCGCCACCGGGGCCGGCTTGGCCGTTGGGTTGCTTATGTCGTTTGCGGCGGTGAATGCACTGCGCAGCCAGCTCTTCGGCGTCGCGTTGTTTGATCCGCTTACCTTGTGCGCGGTGTGTGCGTTGCTCGCGCTGGTCGCTCTCTTTGCGGCGGTTCTGCCCACGTTCAGGATCGCCAGCATCGATCCCGCGGAAACGCTTCGAGCGCAATGAGCGATTGTCATTCGGTAGGGGCTTCCCCGAGCAGTATTTCATTCCTATGGATGGGTGAACGTGTCATTGCCCAAAGAAGCTGGAAGTCAGTCTTGTCCAAATTGACTTTTTTGATGCGCCCGATTTGTATCGCACTCGTTGAAAACAAACAGCTCTACGCGCTTATCGCGATCAGTCCCGTAGGGACGGCTGAGAATGGCCCAGTACGCAGTGCTGGGTAGGCTCTCTCCTAACCGGGAAATTTTTGAGAGTGCGAGGTCACCCAGGACTTACGTCCTGGGATATTTTCAGTCGTCCCTGCGGGACTAGTCACGCTTTTCGAACCTAACCCAGGACTTACGTCCTGGGCTACTCTCAGCCGTCCCTTCGGGACTCGGAATTGGAAACATCCGCGGTCCCACAAGGGACCGCTCCTTTATAGGCGCGTGTTTTTCGCACATCACTCCGTACGCAAAGCCTGGACCGGATTAATAGAAGCAGCGCGCTGCGCGGGAATTACGCTGGCGAGGAGTGCGCAGAATCCCAGCGCCGTAATGGAGCCGGCGAGTACCAGCGGGTCCCAGCTCTTCACCTGGTAGAGCTGGGAGGCGATCAGGTGTCCGCAGAGAATGGAAATGGGAACGCCGATGATGAGCCCGATCAGCACCTGGCTAAACGCCCCGCGCAGAACCAGGCGAACTATATTGTCGCGGTCGGCGCCCAGAGCCATGCGCACCCCGATCTCGCTGGTGCGCCGTTCGACTGTGTATGCGGTGACGCCGTATAGACCCACCGCAGCAAGCACCAGCGCCAGCATCCCAAACAGACCGGTCATTCGCGCGACCGCGCGCTGTTGGTCAAAAGTAGCGTCCACCTGCTGCTGCATGGGCTGAATGTTGATGATCGTCAGATTGGGATCGACTTCACTGAATGCTTTGCGGACCAGCGATTCAAGCCCCTCAGCGCTTCCTCTCAACTCCAGTACGGCGCCGGTAATGTAGTGCGAGTGGTGGTCCACTGACGCCATCACCGGTTGGTCATAGGAAACGTGTTGGGCCAGCGGGGCGAACATCATGGGATGCGCAGGGCGCTTGGGGTTCATGTACTTGGCGTCGCGCACGATGCCTACGATTTCAAACGCCGTGCTGTACTCCGGCATATCGAGGCCGAAATGTTTCCCGATGGCATCCTGTCCTGGAAAGAATCGTTTGGCGAAGGTCTCATTCACCACGGCGACGCCGCGCGTGGTGGCGGTGTCTTGTTCGCTGATGCTCCGCCCGCGCAGAATAGGCTGGCCCATGGTTTCGAGATAATCCAGGGCTCACGCGATCCCAGGATGCATTGGAATTCGTCATCCATTTGGGGCACACCGTGACCTTCGGGAACGATCAGTTCGCCCCAATTGTCAATGTACGGGGTATACAGTGCGAGCCCGGCGCGTTGCACTCCGGGAATTCGCAGCCAGGCGGGCCTGCAACTCGCGGTAGAGCGCGTCGAGTTGGGGTTCGGTGTAACTGGCGGGCGGTTCATTCATCACAATGCTGATGCGGTGGTCGGTCTCGAAGCCGAAGGTCTGATGCTCGAGATTGCGCAGGCTGCGAGTCAGCAGACCCGCGCCGGCGAGCAAGACGATAGAAAGCGTGGCCTGCACCACCACCAGGATTTTCTGCGGCAACGTCGCACTGTCGCGGGTGCTGCGATTGGCCCCGCGCAGTGCATCGACCGGGTTGCCGTTCGAAGTGAACCATGCCGGCGCGGTGCCAAAGAGCACTCCGGTGAAGAGGGACAAGCCAAAGGCGAATGCCAGCACGGGTAACGATGGCGTGGCATCGATTGGCACAAAACTCGCGCCATGGAAGGCCAGGGCCACGACGAGCTTCACGCCGATGTATGCAACTGCGACGCCGGCTATGCCGCCGAGCACGGAGAGCACGACACTTTCTGTGAACGATTGCCGAACGAGCCGTCTGCGCGATGCGCCCAAAGCGAGCCGTACCGAGGTTTGCGAACGGCGCGCAGCCCCGCGGGCCAGCAACAGGTTGGCGATGTTAGCGCAGGCTATCAGCAGCACCAGGCAGCAGACCGCGAGCAGATATGCGGAGGCTGTCGCCGTAATCGGCTTTCATGGTCGCCACTCCCGAACCGCCGGGGACAATCTGAATCTGCTGCTTGGGCAGGGACTTCACGATCACGGGCAAAAACTCGGCTGGCCATCCGGAGTCATGGACCATCCATTGCCGCAGAATTCCGGTAAGCCGCGGTGCAACGCCGGCTATGCTCGCCCCCGGCTTCAGCCTGCCGATCACCCGCAGCCAACCAGAGATAGACTGCTTGAGCAACGAATTTTGCGCGTTCACCAAAGGTTCCTGCTGCAAGGGCATCCAAAGTTCAGGAGGATTGCTGCGCAGCGTCTCACCGAAGAAGCCCGGGGGCGCAATGCCGGCGATGGTAAAAGGATGTCCGCTGACGATAAAGGTTGATCCCACGACCGCAGGATCCGAATTGTACTGTTGTTGCCAGGCGCGATAGCTGAGCATGGCTACCGGCGGGGCGGAGGCTTGATCGTCGCTGGGCGTGATGGTGCGTCCGGCGAAAGCGCGAATACCGAAGGTGCTGAAGTAGTTGCCGCTGACGAATTCGCCGCGCAGCGGCTTGGCAGTATTGTCGCTTTGCCCGCGGCGCACACTGAACTGGACCCCGGCACGCTTGAAACGCTGCCATCTGCTCGAACTCCGGGGCCTCGGTCTGGAGACGCAGATAGAGCGAGATAGGGATACAGGCCCCAATCGTCCTGGGGTCCGCCTTCCACGCAGCAGTCGGTCCCTGCGCCAATGCGGTAGAGGCTCGAGGGATCCACTACCGGCAGAGATTTGAGCATCACAGAATAAATGAGGGAGAAGATGGCAGTGGTTGCGCCGATCCCGAGGGCCAAGGTGAGCATCGCTGTCAGGGTGAAGACAGGGGACAGCCGCATCTGCCGAAGTGCGTACGAGATATCTTGCCGCAAGGTCTGCATATCAGTTGTACGAGCATTTCAGAGCCCAGGTTCCCAAGATTGGCTAAGTCCTTTGCAAATGGCGAGGAAGAGTTTGTTACGAAGAAGGACGGTGTCCAGTAGCGGACACCCAAGCCCACAACTGGACAGTCCTTCGTTCCTGGCGCAAGCGGGCATTGTTGACTATCTACAATTCACTCGTGTAGATAGTCATAGTATGGGCAAACCGAGCGATCTCGTGCAGGGCACCCTTGACCTGCTCATCCTAAAAACAATCTCGCTTGAGCCGCAACATGGCTGGGCAATTGCAAAGCGTATACAGCAGATCTCGAACGAGGTCTTGCAGGTGCAGCAGGGCTCGCTCTACCCCGCGCTCCACCGTTTGGAGCAGCAAGGGTGGATACGCGCCAAATGGGCGGAAAGCGACAGTGGCCGCCAAGCCAAGTTTTATTCGCTTACTACCGCCGGCCGGGCTCAGCTGGAACGAGAAAAGGAAAGCTGGAGCCGGCTTTCGACCGCTATCAACCTGGTGGTTGAGGGCGCGTAAGAGAAAGGCAGGAGGTATCAATGCGCTGGATCGAACAATTCCGCATGTCCATGTTGATGTTGTTCCGCCGTGAAAGCCAAAGCAAGCGGCTTAACGACGAACTCGCGTTCCACCTCGATCAGCAGGTGAAGGAGAACATCGCCAAAGGCTTCGCCCCTGACGAAGCACGCTACGCGGCCTTGCGCACGTTCGGCAATCCTACGCAACTTCGCGATCAAGCGCGCTCCAACTGGAGCTGGAACTGGCTGGAGAAATTTCTGCGCGATCTACGCTATGGCGCGCGCACCCTCACCCGCTCGCCTGGTTTTTCTCTGACTGCGATTCTTGTCATGGCGCTTGGCATCGGCGCCTACCACTTCTTTATTTACCATTGTGCGTTCGGTGCTGTTGAAGCCACTGCCATTCCGCGATCCAGACAACCTGGTCATGGTCTATGAGCATTTTCGCGATGACAACAGCGGAGATGGATTCAATGTTGTCTCGCCTGCTGATTTCAACGAATGGCATCAGCGAACGCATGGCTTCGCGGACATGGCTGCCTACCTCAGGACCGATTTCGATCTCACAGGCGAGCATGCGGAGCTCCCAGAGGTTGTCCAAGGTGCGGGAGGCTCCTGGAACCTGTTCGCTGTCCTGGGCACGCCGCCGGCGTTGGGCCGCGCCTTCAGGCCGGAGGAAGATCAAATTGGAGCCAACCATGTAGTTGTGCTCACGTGGAGCTTCTTCCAAAGGCGTTTCGCAGGAGACGCCTCTATCATCGGCAAGCAAATAAGGCTGGATAGTACACCCTACGAAGTGATCGGCGTGTTGCCCCGCTCGTTCACTTATCCCGACTCCCGGGTGCAGGTGTGGGTGCCTTATGCTTCGACTTTTATGCCCGCAGACTATGCCCGGCACGACATGCATCAGAGCCATGTGATCGCGCGGCTCCGGCCCGGGGTAAGCGCTGCGGCTGCAGTGAATGAAGTGAGCGCGCTGCAGTATCAGATTCATCTTGCAAATGGTTCAGCGCCGGTTGCGGAAGAGGCTCGCCTGCGGCCGATCCTCAATGATCTGACGCAGGATGTGAAGACGCCACTGGTGGTTTTGATGTGTGCCGTGGGTTGTATGCTGCTGATTGCTTGTCTGAATGTTTCCAACCTGCTGGTGGCTCGGAGCGCATCCCGGCGTAAAGAACTTGCTGTGCGCGGAGCGTTAGGGGGCAGCCGCCTCATGCTCATCGGAGAGCAGATGGCCGAGAGCCTGCTTATCTGCGCGGCCGGAGGAACGCTCGGCGTTCTGCTTTCTTTCCTGGCCACCCGCTGGCTTGCGGATCACTGGAGCGATCTGCCTCGTGCCGAAGCCATTCATCTGGATGGAACGGTGTTGGCCTTTGCGGTCGGCCTGGTGTTCTTTACGGCTCTACTTGCAGGACTGTTGCCGGCGATCTCCTCCACCGGCGCGGGCATCTTCGCCGGGCTGCAGGAATCATCGCGGTCAATCGGAGGCAGCCTATCACGCGCCATGCTGCGCAAAACCCTACTCACTGTGGAGATCGCGCTCACCGTCGTCCTGCTGGTCTCTGCCGGCTTGCTGTTCAAGAGCTTTCTGCACCTAAGAACTGCCAATTTGGGTTGTGCCACCGATCACGTGCTCACCATGCAGTACGGCCTGCCCGACAAGCAATATGATACCCGGGAGAAGATCATCGCCTTCCACCAGTCTCTTTTGGAACGCGTGCGCCGTCTGCCCGGAGTCATCGCGGCGGGTCTTGTCTCCACGGCGCCGGGCGCGGGCTATGGCGGCGACTTCGTCGTTAGCCTTCCCGAGCACCCGTCGAGCAGCTTTCAACTCCAGAACGATGGCAAACAATCGCACCGCCGATCCCGGCTATTTCACCGCTATGCAGATACCCTTAATCGCCGGCCGGTTTTTCACCGATCAGGAACGGCTTGATCGTGACGGATACTTGATTATCAGCAAAAAATTCGCGGACCAGTTTTTCCCTGGTGAAAATCCAGTTGGCAGGCATGTGACCGTTGGGTTCCTGGACAGAACGTATGAGATCGTGGGCGTTGTCGGCGATACCGTATATGACGTTGCCCGGCCTATCAAGGCCATGATGTACTTCCCCATCTTGTCCGGCATCCCGCACCAGGCCAGCGACGCCACGATCGTAGCGCGCACGGCTGGAGACCCGCTCGCGCTGTCAATTCCCATTCAACAGCAGGTGGCGGCACTCGACCCCGCGCTGCCTGTCTCTGACATTTTGACCATGCAGCAGATTCTGGGTAAGTCCACTGCCACGCAGAGCTTTAGTGCAACGCTGGTGCTGGCCTTTGCCACCCTCTCACTGTTGCTCGCGGCGATTGGTTTGTATGGCGTGCTTTCGTACCTGGTCGCCCAGCGCAATACGGAGATCGGCATTCGCATGGCACTGGGTGCGCAGAGATCTGAGGTGTTGCGCCTGGTGCTGTTCGATGGCTTGCGTCCGGTCTTTCTTGGGTTGATCATTGGTTTGGCCGGTGGCTCGACAGCTGCCTCGTTCATACGCTCCATTCTCTATGGCACCAGCCCACTCGATCCCCTGGTTCTTATCACCATGGTGGGCGGCCTTTTGCTCACCGCGCTGGTTGCCTGTGCGTTGCCGGCCATCCGCGCATCGAAAATTGAGCCCATGCAGGCGCTAAGGACGGAGTAATGAAGCTGCGTGAGTCAGTCCCCCAACAGCACCCCTTAGGAACTGGACGGGTGCCCCAGGTTCGCCAAAGCGTACCTGGGCCGAAAAAGACAGGCGAAGCCCACCACAGCTTTCTTTTATGAGCCGGAGAATGCAATCGAAACACATATTCATTTTCTCTTTAGGGACCTGCTGTTCTCTCAATCAGCATCAAAGCGAAGCGCTTATTTCTTCTCCAGCCCCCCTGCGCCCGGATACAGATCCTTGAGCGGCTTATCAGATAACTCCGGCTGCGGAAGCGGTTTCCGCGGCAGCATCTGCTGGCGCAGCGCAGTGTTGTAGAGAAACACCGCTTCGACCACCGACGCCTGCTTCAAATCGCCAGGCGACAGGCGCTCGTAGACGTCCTGGTTGCTGTGCAGGCTGCGGGTCTCGTAGTCGCGCGGGTCCTGGATGAATTGAAATCCCGGTATGCCCACCTGGTCGAAGGATTCGTGGTCCGTAGAACCACTTTGTCGCATGCTTATCGTAGTAACGCCGAGGTCGTTCAACGGCTCAATCCACTGCTTGAAGATAGGAACAATCGCAGCGTTGTTTTCAGCGTAGATACCAAGCAGCTTCCCACCGCCGTTGTCGAGATTGAAATACCCGGAGATGAGCGCGTGCTCAGGCTTAACGGTCAACGGCCCAACCTGTTCCCGCAGGAATTCAGGAACAGCGAGTTCCTCAGGTTTGGTAGACAATCCCATGGTGGCGAAATGCCGGCGTACATAGCCAAGCGAGCCGAATTCACCCTGCTCTTCGCCAGACCACAGAGCGATGCGAATGGTTCGGCGCGGCTTCACATGCAGCGCGTTAAGTATGCGCATGGCTTCCATGGCGATAATCACACCAGCGCCATTGTCGGTAGCTCCTGTGCCGGCGATCCAGCTGTCCAGGTGGCCTCCGACCATGACCACCTCGTCTTTCAATTGAGGATCAGTGCCGGGTATCTCCGCGACGGTGTTGTAGCCTTGTTCGTGGTCGCCGGTGAATTCAGCGTTGATAGTGACCGAGACAGTAACCGGCACCTTGTGTTCGAGCAGGCGGCCCACGCGGCCGAAGTTTTCACTGGATACAACAGCGGATGGAATAGGCTGTTTATGATCAGGCAGGTAAGCGAGTTCCACCAATTGCTCGCCGTTGTCGTCGCGCATAATACCCCCATCCCCGGACCATCCGTGGACGAGAATGGCCGACGCATGTTCATCGGCGAAGAACCTGGCAACCTGTTCCTGGAAGCGAATCTTCTTAAAGGTATCTTCCCAATATTTAGGCCCTTCGGAGAAGACATGCTGGTCCTGCATATCGCCGTCCAGCGGGTATTGGTAAATCTGCGCTAGCTTATTCTCGTCATAATGCTGCATCAAAGGCTGGGGATCGGGGTTGATCCTGGGTGCATCTCCGTAGAGGATGATCTTGCCCGCCAGCTTGCCCTTCCACGCATCGAAATCTTTTTCTTCTTTCAGCGAGGGCACGGCAATGACCTGCGCGGTCACCGGCCCGTGGGTGGGCGGCGACCATGGTGTGGCCTGGGCAATAAAGACGGCTGTATCCGGCGTGACCATATCAACCGAAGTGCTGATCTGGCGCCACCCCAAACCGAAGTCGCCCCAGCTCTCCAGGTGCGCATTGGCGCATCCCATCGCAGTGAGCTGGTCGCGCGTCCAAGCGTTCGCTTTGGCTAAGTTGGGTGAGCCGGTAAGCCGCGGCCCGATATCGTCGAATAATGCGCCGGCATATTCCATCACGTGCGAGTGAGTAAGGCCCTCCTCGCGGATGCGCGCATACATGCCAAGATCGAGAGACTCATTGGCCGGCTGAGGCTCAGGGTGGCGGTAGTCGTAGCCGGCCGTTTCTGTTGGCTTATTGGAATTTGGGGTGTCTTTGACCTTTGCCCCTACGGCGGAGGAGAAAGCAATACACATTGCCGCCGTGAGGGCGGCCCAGCGATCGATCATTCAGTTGCCTTTGTTCAGGAGAGTGTCTCGTTGTTCGACAGGTCATTGTAATCTTCAGTGCGGGCCAGCCTCTCGATCACCTGGTGTCCGAAAGTGGACATCTGAGGACAAAATTGAACAAATCGGTGGCCGCCTGCGTAGGTATGCATGTGGCAAAGACCAACAATCCCAATAAAAGCCCGCTGGACAGCTTTGGTCCCCAGCATGCATCAGCAACCAGTATGGATATCTCACGCCCAGACCTGAAAGTGAAAAAGCGCCGGCGGCAGGTCGTGACGATCGCGATTGGCGTGGTCGTCCTGGCCGCCGTCACCTTTCTCGTAATGCGGCTCAAGCCCGCCGCCCCCAACGTCGACCGTTCCGCCGTGTGGACCGACACCGTCAAGCGCGGACCTTTAGTCGTCCAGGTACGCGGACTCGGCACCCTGGTACCCCGCGAAGATGCGATCCGCCAGATCCCGGCGCAGACCGAGGCCACGGTCGTCCGCATCCGGACGCTGCCCGGCTCGAACGTAAAGCCCGACACCGTCCTGGTGGAGTTAAACGATCCGACCCTGAGCCAGGAGGCAATCGATGCCGAGCTATCCCTCAAAGAGGCGCGTGCCGACCTTAGCAACGTACAAGTGAAAGTGCAGAGCGATCTAATGGCGCAAAAGTCTGCCGCGGCCACCGTAAGTGCCGACTACAAGCAGGCACAGCGGCAGGCGCAGATCGACAAGACGCTATACAGCCTGGGCGTGATTTCGGGCATCGCGTACAGCGGCTCCCAGGGTACGGCGGATCAATTGGATACCCGCAACAAGCTCTCGGAGCAGACAGTCACGATCAACGAGAAGGCCATCGAATCACAGGTCGCCGTGCAACAGGCCAAGGTGGCGCAGGCACAGGCTGTCTACGATCTGAAAGAGCAACAACTGAATGCTCTCAAGGTGCGCGCGGGCATCACCGGAGTGCTGACCGATTTGCCTCTGGCTGTAGGCCAGCATGTAACCATCGGAACGATGTTGGCCCAGGTGGTGCAGCCGAACCAACTGAAGGCGCAGCTGAAGATTGCCGAGACCCAGGCGCGCGGCATCCTCATTGGCCAACCTGCCTCGATCGATACCCACAACGGCCTGGCCGATGGCAAAGTAACGAGAATCGATCCTGCGGTGCAAAACGGAACCGTCACTGTTGACGTGGAGCTGATCGGCACTCCGCCCAATGGCGCGCGTGATCAATTGAGCGTGGACGGCACCATCGATCTGGAAAGATTGAGCGATGTTCTCTATGTGGGCCGCCCGGCCTTTGGCAACGAAAACAGCACCATCAGCCTCTTCAAGTTGGATCAAGAGGGCAAAGGGGCGGTCCGGGTACCCGTCAAAGTCGGCCACGCCTCTGTAAATGCCATCCAGGTGCTGGAAGGATTGCACGAAGGGGATACGGTGATTCTGAGCGATATGTCGAGGTATGACACGACGGACCGAATTCGTCTGGAATAGAAGCAATATCAATTAACGAAAAGAGGAGCGAAAGCATGCAGCCACTGATACAGATTGAAGCGATGACCAAGGTTTTCTACACCGAGGAGATCGAGACTCATGCCCTTTCCGGCGTGCACCTCTCCATCGACCGGGGAGAATATGTGGCCATGTCCGGCCCTTCCGGTTGCGGGAAATCGACGTTGCTCTCGATTATCGGCTTGCTGGATACACCGACAGCGGGCAAGTATGAGCTGAACGGCCGTCCGGTAGAGAACCTGAAATTCGCCGAGCGTTCGCGGATTCGCAACCAGGAGATCGGGTTCATCTTTCAGAGCTTCAACCTGATTGGTGATCTTACCGTGGCTGAGAATGTGGAGCTCCCACTGACCTATCGCTCAGGCATGGCATCGAGCGATCGCAAGCAGCGGGTGCAGGAATCGCTCGAGCGCGTGGGCATGGCCCACCGCATGCGCCACTATCCATCGCAGCTCTCAGGCGGCCAACAGCAGCGCGTAGCTGTCGCGCGCGCACTGGCAGGCTCACCCTCGATCCTGCTGGCCGATGAGCCCACCGGTAATTTGGACTCGAAGAACGGCGAAGCGGTGATGGAACTGCTCAAGAACCTTCATCGTGAAGGAGCGACCATCTGCATGGTGACCCACGACCCGCGCTTTGCCCGCCATGCTGACCGGAATATTCACCTGTTTGACGGAAAGATTGTCGCCGAAGGCGAATTTGCCGATCACGCTCTCGAAATGCAATAACCGGGCTCTCACGGCTCCGGTTCGGTAAACAGATAAGTTTCAAGCATGACGATCCGTCTCTGACGGGACGGACGATGAGGGCTGCACGATGATCTCGCTCGAAAATGTCGAACGAAGCTACAAGACTGGCGCCGGCCAGACCTGGGTACTCAGGCGCATCCACCTGAAGATCCAGGCGGGCGAGTTTATCACCATCATGGGACCTTCGGGGGCAGGGAAGTCATCCCTGCTGAATGTGTTGGCGCTGCTCGACGACCAGTGGTTAGGGTCGTACTGGTTCAATGACGAGGCCGTCCACCTGATGAACCGCAAGCAACGGGCAGACCTGGCAAGGCGCAACGTCGGGATGGTTTTTCAAAGCTACCATCTGCTCGACGATCTCAACGTGGCCGAGAATATCGATTTGCCGCTCTCCTACAAGAACATCTCCAAAGGGGAACGCCAGGCGCTGGTCGCGGACACGCTGGATCGCTTCAGCATCGTGGGCAAAAAGGATCTCTTTCCCAACCAGCTATCCGGCGGGCAGCAACAGTTGGTCGGCATCGCCCGCGCGGTGATTCATCGCCCGGCCCTGCTGCTGGCCGATGAACCGACAGGCAATCTTCACTCCACGCAGGCCAAGGAGATCATGGAGCTCTTCCAGCAGCTGAACCGCGAGGGAACGACTATCGTGCAGGTGACGCACTCGGAAGTAAACGCCAGCTATGGCAGCCGGGTGCTGGAGGTACGGGATGGCTGGCTGGTGGGTGACACTGCCAACCCCGGGTTGAACCAGGCCACCGAGGTGAAGGCATGAGGGCTCTCTCCTGCGCGGCCAACATGGTGCAGAAAACGTTGTCTGTGTTGTGTGCAGCGGGCCTTCTGGTCTCGACTACCTTTGCCCAAACCCCCGCGGCGCCCTTGCCTTCCGCGCCTGCCGCTCCGCAACAAGCTCCGCCCCTGACCATCGCACAGCAGGCGCAGGCTGCGGCGCAGCCGGGGCCGGTCACCTACCAGGGACCTTTCCATATTGAAATGCCGCATTCACACAATCCCTTGGCGCCGTATAGGCCCAGCACTGTGCCACCAGTCGACCTGCAAAACTCGCAGCGCCTCTACGGCCTCATACGCGACGGCAAGCTCTACATCTCCCTGCAGGATGCGATCGCTTTGGCCCTCGAAAATAATCTCACGCTCGCCTCCTTCCGCTACAACTTCCCCATCGCGCAAGCCGACCTTCAGCGCACCAAGGCGGGAGGCCTCGCAAACGGCGTCAACATTGCCGTCACCCAGACCACGGCGAGCGGCTTTGGCGCCTCCGGGGGCGGCGGTGGTTCCGCGAGCTCGTCGAATCAGGCCGCAGGCGCCGGCGGCATCGTTACCTCCGTTCTCGGCGCCGGCGCGGCGGTTCCCTCGTTCGACCCCTACCTCAACTTCAGCGGCTTTGTGAACCACACCGTCACTCAGGAGGCGAACGTTTTCCTGGTCGGCACCCCGATCCTGAAGACAAACAATATCGAGGTCCAATCCCAGTACCAACAGTACTTTCCGCTCGGCACCGAGTTGCAGGTCAACTACACCGGCCAGCGCGTGGCCAGCAACACCCCTTATAACGTCGTCAATCCCGAACTGTATTCCAATTTCCAGATCTTCCTGCAACAGCCGCTACTCTACGGATTCGGCCTGGCCAGCAACGAGCGCTACATCCACATCGCCAAGAGAAACTTGCAGACCACCGATCTTGCTTTTAAGCAGCAGGTCATCGCCACCGTCACCGACGTAGAAAACCTCTATTGGGATCTGGTCAACGCTTATCAGGACGTGCAGGTGAAGACCCGGTCATTGGAATACGCCAATCAGACCCTGACCGACGACCAGAAGCAGTTGGAGCTGCAGAACATTCCTGCGCTGCAGGTCATGAAGGACCAGTCTGCCGTTGCCAGCAGCGAGGGCGACCTTACCATCGCCAAGGCCTCGCTGAGGCACAACGAGCTGCTCATTAAGAACGATCTCACCCGAACCGACGACCCGTCCATCGACGAAATCCCCGTCATTCCGCTCGACCTGCAGGGTGGTCCCGATCCAAACGAATCCAAGTCCATCACCGAGCTGATTGACGAGGCCATGAAGAACCGGCCTGAAGTCGCGATTTTCCGTAATTCGGCCGAGGTTCTGCGCCAGAGCCTCAAGGACATCAACAGCGAGCTGCTGCCGCAACTCTATTTATTCGGCTACTACGGAGGCACGGGCACCGCCGGTCCCAAAAACCCGTACTGCAGTCTCGGCGCGGAGGAGTGCGCCACCAACCTACCCACCGACTTCGTCAACATGTTCGCGAACACCTTCAATTACTCGGCGCCCCAGTACGAGGTCGGCGTCAATCTCTCCATCAACCTCCGCAACCGTGTGGTCAAAGCCGACCAGTTCCGCGCCGTGCTCGCGTACCGCCAAAGCCAGATCTCCCAAGAGCAGCAGCAGAAGAGCCTTCGCTTCGACATCCGCGACTCGCAGTTCGCTCTCGTGCAGGCGCAAGCCCGCGTGGCGGCCACGCAAAAAGCACGTGATCTGGCGCAGAAGACCTTTGATATCGCCAAGAAGGAGCAAGACGTAGGAGCGATATCCAGGTATGACACCCTGGTCATGGAACAAGGCCTCGCGGTCGCTGAATCCGCGTTTTTTACCGCGCAGACTGCCTATGAAAAGGCCAAAGCGGACATTGACCGCGCTACTGGGACGACGTTGGACCGCACGGCCGTCTCGATAGACGACGCAAAAAATGGCGTCGTCACCCGGATGCCCTAGCGACAGCTGTCATGGCGGCATCGCACTATACTTGACTTGATTTACCGTTTGAGGCAATGATGGCCACCTTCCCGCAAACCGCCAAAGAGATCCAGGGAACCCGTACGCAAGCGGAGGCACCCAGAATATTGGCCGCCGATGATCAGTCCCATATTCTGGATGCCATCGAGTTATTGCTGCAGCCGGAGGGTTACCGGGTGGAGAGAGCGCAATCACCCCGCGAAGTGCGGGATAGGGTTGCCAGCGAAACCTACGATGCAATCCTGATTGACCTCAATTACACCCGAGATACTACCTCCGGCGCCGAGGGTCTGGAACTGCTGGCCCAGCTCAGTGCTCATGACAGCCGCCTGCGCATCATCGTCATGACGGCCTGGGCCAATGTCGATCTCGCGGTAGAGTCCATGCGTCGCGGTGCCTGTGACTTTATCCAAAAGCCGTGGGAAAATGCCCGCCTGATTTCCATTCTGCGAACCCAGATCGAACTTCGCAGGGCAGTTCGGCAGGCCGAAATGCTGGAAGCGGAAAACCGCCTGCTGCGCGCCGAAGGGCGTCCTGAATTGATTGCCAAGGCGGCTTCGATGCAGCCTGTGCTGGAACTGCTGGCGCGCATTGGGCCGTCGGATGCCAACGTCCTCATTACCGGCGAGCATGGCACGGGCAAAGAAGTCGTAGCCCAGACGCTGCATGCGCTCTCATCGCGCGCGGCCCGCTCGCTGGTGGCCGTGAACACCGGCGCGCTGGCGGAGGGAACCTTTGAGAGCGAACTCTTCGGCCACGTTAAAGGGGCGTTTACCGACGCGCGTACGGACCGCATCGGACGCTTCGAGCTCGCCGATCGCGGTACTCTCTTTCTGGATGAGATTGCCAATGTGCCGCTGCGCCAGCAGGCTAAACTGCTGCGCGTGCTCGAAACCGGCGATTTGGAACGTGTGGGCTCTTCGCAAACCAAGCGAGTGAATGTGCGTCTGATTTCGGCTACCAACGCCGACCTGCATGAGGAATGCGCCCAGGGACGGTTTCGCGAAGACCTACTCTTCCGCCTCAACACGGTGGAGATTCATCTTCCTCCGCTGCGCGATCGCCGCGAAGATATTCCTCTGCTCGCCGGTCACTTCCTAGCCCGCTACACTTCCCGCTACCGCAAGGCTGCTACCGGCTTCGAGCCCAACTCGCTGGAAGCCATGTTGCAGCACAGTTGGCCGGGCAACGTCAGGGAACTAGACCACGCGATCGAGCGCGCGGTTCTCATGGCTCGCGGTCCGCGCATTCAAATCGCCGACCTGGGCTTGAGCCAGGTTCGCTCCTCCGGCCAGAGCCTTGATGAGCTCAGCCTCGAAGCGGTGGAAAGCATTCTCATCCGCAAGGCTCTGGCTCGTGCGGGCGGCAACGTCAGCCATGCGGCGGAGGCGCTGGGATTAAGCCGCGGAGCGCTCTATCGCCGGATGGAGAAGTATGGAATCTGATCCCACTCCCGGAAACGGAAGTGATTCAGTCTCATCCGCACACCTACGCTCCGCCAAACACCGTGACCGCGCCATCCCCTTCGAGCGCCGTATCCGCCTTCTCTGTCTGTTTGTTGCCGCGCCTGGATTTGTGCTCGCAGCGGTTCTGTTATGGCAGGCAAAATTTTCCCCAGGCGCGGTCTGGACTCTGCTGGGTGGGGTCGCTTTTCTTTCTCTGATTGCGGGGGCGCTCCTCATGGAGGAGATTATCCGCCCACTGCAGACGCTGGCTAACGTGGTCTCTTCGCTGCGCGAGTCGGACTACTCCTTTCGCGCACGCGGTGCGCGGCAGCTCGACGCGCTGGGGGAGCTGGCCCTGGAGATCAATGAATTTGCCGACCTGCTGCAGAGTCAGCGCCTGGGTGAGTTGGAGGCCTCGGCTTTGTTGCGCTGTGTTATTTCTTCCATGGACGCGCCTGTGCTTGCCTTTGACCCCGAGCATCGCCTCCGCCTGGTCAATCCCGCTGCCGAGCACATCTTTCATCTCATCGCGGGGCGAGATCTGGGCTCGAGTGCCCAGGACCTGCAACTTGCAGATGTGTTAGATCAGCCCGATCGGGGAATCCTTGTGCTTGGCGGCAAGGGCAATCCCGTGCACTGGATGGTGAGGCGATCCAGTTTCCGTCAGCACGGCATTCCGCACACGCTGCTTGTTTTGTCCGACGTTAGTATTGCTTTGCGCGAACAGGAGCGCGATGCCTTCCAACGCCTTATCCGGGTGATCGGGCACGAAATCAACAATTCGCTGACCCCTATCAAATCCATTGCCGGCAGCCTTCGTTCCTGGATCCATGCGAGTGGACCGCAGCAACATACGGTGGATGCATCGGGGGTAGATCATGACCTATTCAACCTCGACCGCGGTCTCAAGATTATTGAGAATCGTGCTGAATCGCTCAATCGGTTCATCCAGGCATATCGGCAGCTTGCCCAATTGCCGCCGCCCGCATTACAGCCGGTTTCGCTGCATCCGTTGATGGAGCGTGTCGTTGCGCTGGAAACCAGGGTGGCGGTGCAGTTCAATCCGGGACCCGATATCGTGCTGCAGATCGATCCCGATCAGATTGAACAACTGGTGATCAATCTTCTGCGGAATGCAGCCGAAGCGGCGTTGGCGCGTTTTCCCGAGGCGCCGTCGAACGGCCATATCTCAAAGGATGTTCCTGAAGTGTCGATCACCTGGAGAACCATTCCTCAGGCGGTCGTGATTCTGATCCAGGACAATGGGGTCGGCCTGACCAATCCATCGAACCTGTTCGTGCCCTTTTACACCACCAAGCCTGGAGGAAGCGGCATCGGCCTGGCCCTGGCGCGGCAGATATGCGAAGCCCACGGCGGTCTTCTTCAGGTTGCCAATCGCCAGGACGGTCCCGGTTGCGGAGCGGAGATTCGCCTGCCGTTGAGGGCCTCGCGGGGCTTCCTTTCGCCCGGACAGGAGACTGCCGAGAACAAGGTGTATGGATAAGGCTTGCTCGGCGTTCTTACCGCTGCTGGCTATTCGCACCCACGCACGACCTTAACGGCGCTTGAGCGTCTCCAGTTCATCCAGGGTGCGTGGCCAGTCCGATTTTAAGAGGCGCGAAAGACTTCGGTCTGCCAGAAGTTTTCCGCCCGTCTGACACTTTACGCAGTAATCTGTTTCATTGTCGGCGTAACGAATCCGCTGGATTGGTTCGCCGCAACGCGGGCACGGCTCTCCATAGCGTCCATGCACCGACATATCCTTGCGAAAGGCTGTCACCTTTTCCGGAAAGCCGGCTTTCGCCTCGTCGGTTAGCCGCTCGATCCACAACTTAAGCGTGGCCTGCGTCGCGGCATAGAGCCTTTCCCATTCCTGCGGGTCCAGCTTGTGTGTCATCTTCACCGGGGATAATTGCGCCGCGTGCAAAATCTCATCCGAGTACGCGTTCCCAATGCCGCTTAGGATGCGCGGGTCGGTGAGAGCCCTCTTAAGCGTTCGATTCTCGATCGTGAGCGCGTTGCGAAAGGAGTTGAGGTCGCTGGAGAGAACGTCGATCCCTCCCGGGTCGATGGTACCCAACGCCTCCTCTCCCTCAAAGAGGTGCAGCGATGCGCGGCGCTTGGTTCCCGCTTCCGTAAGCACCAGGGAGCCATGGGGAAAGTCAAAGGCGGCCAGATTCTGCCGGCCTGCCAGCTTGGCTCCCGGTGGCCGCCAGTGCAGGCGCCCGGCAATCATCAAGTGCAGCACCAGCCAGAGATCGCCATCCACTCCGATAGCGATGCGCTTGCCGATGCGGCGCAGCTCGCGCACCACACGACCTTCGACACTGGCAACCGGCGGCCGCGCCGTGCGCAGTAGAAATGCGCTTGCTATGCGCACGTGCTCGAGCGGCTGGCCGATAATCCGCGGCTCCAGCGCGCTGATGTAGGCGGCAATATCCGGTAATTCCGGCATGCCTATTAGCTTGCCGGTTGCGTCGCCGTTTCGCAACGTCGAATCCGAGGCGAGGGTACATGTGCTACACTCCTGCCCGATGAATCGACGCATGTTTCTTGGCCAGGCTGCGATGGCTTACGGCGCCTTCCTGCTCAACGCGCGGGGCCAGGGAACCTCTCATGCCCCCGGCCTCACCATCCGCGAAATTCGGGCGGTTCGTTTGCGCGACGGATTCAATAGCCGCTTCGTCCGCGTCTACACCAACCAGGGCCTGACCGGCACGGGCGAGATGCTGGATACCGTCGGCGCGGAGTACATCGTCAACAACAACATTGGCCCGGCGCTCGCAGGCCGTGACCCGCTGGATATCGAAGGAATTCTCCTCGACCTGTGGGGCGGGAAGCATCTTGCTGCCGGTGGCTCCCCCTCGCCTATCTTCATGCGCGGAATGGGCGGACCCTACCTCACCGCCATCAGCGGAGTGGAAATGGCGCTCTGGGATCTGGCCGGCAAAGCCCTGAATGCGCCCATATACCAGCTGATGGGCGGCCGCGTGCGCAGCAAGTTGCCGGTGTATCTGCACGCAGCCAACCCGGGTGAAGCGACCAGCCTTATTGCCAAAACCAAAGTGAAAGCGCTGAAGATCGGCATCGACTACAGTCCGGATGAGTGGACCCTGAAGAAGGGCTGGGACCCGAACAAGCTTTGGGGCATTCATCTGAATACCGTGCAGTTGGATGATGTGGTGCATTTCGTCGCCTCCATGCGCGAGGCGGTGGGCAATACGCTACGACCTTGCGCTTGAGTGCCACGCACGTTACGACGTCGAGACGGCCATCCAACTTTGTCGCCTGGTGGAGCCATTCCGTCTGATCTGGGTGGAGGAACCAATCCCCAGCGACGATGTCGACGCCATGGTACGGGTGCGCAATGCCACTCGGGTTCCCATTGCGGCCGGGGAGAACATCTATAGCCGCTACGGCTATCGTCCGTTTCTGGAAAAGGAAGCGCTCAGCGTCATTCAGCCGGATGTTTCGAAAACCGGCGGCCTGCTCGAAACGCGTAAGATCGCGGCCATGGCCGAAGTCTACTCAATCCCCATAGCGCCTCATGGCGTAGCGTCTCCTCTGGGGACGATGGCGGCTGCTCACGTCGCCGCCTCGACGCCGAACTTCATGCTGCTTGAATTCACCCACTACGTCGATAAGTCCTACACCTCGCTGACCGAGCCGGTTTCGCTCGATGACGATGGCTTCCTGGAGGTGAGGACGACTCCCGGAATCGGAGTGGCGCTCAACGAGGATGTCGTGAGGGAAAGGACAGACCCTGAATTCCATCCTCTCTAAGAACCCAACCGGGACTCCGCGGATCGCGGGAATCGGGGAGCTGCTGTGGGATCTTTTGCCCAGCGGACCGAGGCTGGGCGGGGCGCTGGCAAACTTTGCTGTCTTCTGTGCTCGACTGGGGAACCGTACTGCCTTGGTCAGCAGCGTGGGCGACGATGACTATGGGAGAGCAGCCCGCACCAGTCTCAAGCAACCTAACCTTGAGCTGGAGCAGCTACAGGAAGATAGGGCCCATCCGACCGGGACGGTCGAAGTTTCCTTCTCCGCCGATAAGCAGCCCCGCTACCTTATCCATCGCAACGTGGCATGGGACTTTATTCGTTTGACGCCTGAGCTGCTTGAGGTAGCGCGTGGTGCGGATGCTGTCTGTTTTGAAACTCTTCCCCAGCGGCATGAGGTTTCGCGGTCAACCATACGGAGCTTCGTAGAGGCTACTGCGCCAAGGTGCGCGCGGGTGTGCGATGTAAATTTGCGCATGCCTGATTGCAGTCCCGAGGTGCTTCACTGGTCGATGGCGCACGCCACCATCATCAAGCTAAGCGATGAGGAGCTGCCGCAGGTTTTTTCTATGCTGAATGAGCACCAGGCGCCGAATAGTCCTCAGGCCGCGGCCTATACGCTGCTTGAGGATTTCCCTGGATGCCAACTGGTGGCCACGACTCTGGGCCCCCATGGAAGCCTGCTTACTACCCGCGAGAGCACATTCGGGCATCCGGGATTTCCCATCAAGGTGGTCGATACCGTCGGCGCGGGCGACGCCTTCACTGCTGGCCTGGTACACGCCTACCTGCGCGGAGCGTCGCTGCCTCAGATGGCGGAGATCGGCAATCTTTGCGGCAGCTACGTAGCTTCGCAGCCGGGGGCTACTCCGCCGCTGTCTCCAGAGTTGATCGAACGCGTCGGGGCGGATGCTGAGCGCTATGAATCGTCGAACGTTTCTCATCTCTTCCGGTGCGTTTTGTGCCGCGCATTCATTCGCTCAAGTAGAGTTGCCGGCGGCGCTCAGGGAAAAGCTCATGCGCGATCCCTTCCGGCCGCAGTTCCATTTGCTGCCCGAGGCGAACTGGATGAACGATCCCTGCGCACCTCGATACTTTCGCGGCCAGTATCATATGTTCTTCCAGTACAACCCGGGCGCGGCGGTTTGGGGAGATATGCACTGGGCGCATGCCGTCAGTCCTGATCTCATCCACTGGAAACACCTGCCGATTGCCCTGTCGCCCACTCCCGGATCCTATGACGCATCCGGGTGTTTCACCGGCAGCGTGCTGCCCGGCGCCGAAGTACCAACCATTCTTTACACCGGTGTCACCCGGTCCTCGCCAGAGACCATTCGCGGCGAAGGACTGCGCGAGGTGCAATGTCTGGCCACCTCCACTGACCCCGATCTGCGCACCTGGAAGAAGCTGGACAAGCCGGTGTTGGAAGGGCCCCCGCCTGGTTTGCAGGTGACGGGTTTTCGCGATCCCTGCCCGTGGAAGGATGGGGATACGTGGTATCTGGGCGTTGGTTCGGGCTTTAACAAGATCGGCGGCGCGGTGCTGCTTTATACTTCGCCGGACGGACGCAATTGGACCTACCTTCATCCGCTGGCGCAGGGCAAGTGGAACGGTAGCAACAAGATCAACCCCGTGGCTACGGGGGAGATGTGGGAGTGTCCCGACTTCTTTCCTCTCGGGGACAAGCACGTGCTGCTCTACTCCACCGAGGGCAAGGTTTATTGGGAGGTGGGCACGTTCGACAAGAGCGACCTCCGCTTCCACTCTGAAACCAAGGGCCTGCTCGACCATGGATCCTATTACGCGATGAAGAGTATGGTCGACGCCAAGGGCCGTCGCATTCTTTGGGGATGGGTGCAGGAGACGCGCACGCCCGAGGAGTGTAAGGCTGCTGGATGGGCGGGCGCGATGGCGCTGCCCCGCGTGCTCTCGCTGGGTGCTGACAACGCGCTGCGGATGGATGTTCCGCCGGAGTTTGCCACGCTGCGTAAGGATACGCAGAAGCTGCAAGCGGCGCAGACTGCGCCCATCGAAAACCGAGCCGCTGAGATCGTATTCAGCTTCAAGGCAGGGGAGAGCGCATGCGGGTTGGAATTGCGCGCCGGCGCGACGCCGCTGTTCGCCATCCGCTACGCCGGCGGGCAGAGCCCGTCGGTAAGCGTGGGCGAGCAACAACCTGCCGCTCTCGCCGGATCAGTTGACGGAGTCTCGACGGTTCATCTCTGGATGGACGGCTCGATCATCGAGACATTTGTCGATCAGTAAAGAAGCCATGACGGCTCGTTGCTACACGCCATCGCCGGCGGGCATTCAGCTTGCCTGGACCGGGAGCTGCGGATGCGCTTAAGAGCCTGACGGTGTCGAGCGTTACGCCCATCTCGAACGACCGTCTCACTACCTAGAACGGGCATGCTATCGTTTTTTCATGTTCCGTTTTGTTTTCGCTTTGCTTTGTCTGGCCAGTTTTCAATACTCCGCCGCGGCAGCAGTCCCCGAGACGTTTCATTGCAATGCTGCCGCGCATGAGCCCTTTCTTGACCAGGCGAATCGTTTCATCCTGACCACGCTTCGCTATCAACCGGTTGAGGCCACGCAGGCCGGGTACCATGGCGAACCCGGCGCTCCGTCTGGATAACCAGCTTGACGACTTGAGCCCGGCGACCATCGCCGCCGAGCGTGCAGTGTTCATCGCCGGCAAGTCTGTGTTTCGCGGCTGCCAAGGCAACTACGCCAGAGGAGGAAGCGGATCTTGCGCTGCTCCGCGACAACATCGAGTCCACTCTCTTTCAGCTCGATGTGCTGCAGGGCTACCGCTACCGCCCGCAGGACTATGTGGAGATGATCGGCTCCGGCTTGTTCTTCCCGCTCACCTCGACCGATGGTACGGAGCAGTCGCGGCTCTCGTCTGTGCTGGCGCGCATGGAGCAGGTTCCGCGGGTTCTCGACGAGGCACGCCATAACCTTAAACAGGCCGATCCGGTATTTCTCGATACGGCCTTGGATGAGAACGCCGGGAACACTGCGGTCATCGAGCAGATCGGGAGCATGATCCATGCCGGGTCGCCGCTGCGCTCGCGTTATGACACGGCGTCCAAGGCGGCGCGCGCATGCGCTCGACAGCTATGCCGCGTGGCTCAAGGACGACCTGGCCCACAGGCCGCACACGGTCAGCTGGCGCACCGGACCCGCAGTCTACGCGAAGATCTTCGCCTACGCACTGGGCCCGGGCACGCATGAAACTCCGGACTCGGTGCTTGCCGCTGCGGAGCGGGATCTGCCTCGGGTTCGCAGCGAGATGTACTCGGTCGCCTTGCCGCTGCATAAGAAGTGGTTTCCAGAGCCATGGCGATCATAGTGAGCTGAGCGGGGACGCGCTCGAGAACAAGGTCATCGCCGAAGTGATCGACCGCATCAATCAGGACCACGTGGCGCCGGCTGACTTGCTGGCGAAGGTGAAGGCCGACGCCAGCGGTATTCGCGCTTTCATCGTGCAGAAGGACCTGCTTACCTTGAGCGATCGCGACAATATGCGCATCGTGCCCACTCCGGAGTTTGAGCGCGGCGTCTTATTCGGTCGCCGGCTTTCATCCCGCGCCGGCACTTGAACCGAAGGAGGAAGCGGAATACTGGGTTACCCCCATCGATCCCAAGATGCCGAAGGAACAGGCGGAGTCGAAGCTGCGCGAGTACAACAACTGGATGCTGTTGTACCTGACCATGCACGAAGCACTGCCCGGCCACTACACGCAGTTCGAGCACGCGAACAACCTGAAGCCATCGTCACGCCGCGTGCTGCGCGTGCTGCTGGGGAACACTCCCTACGAAGAGGGTTGGGGAGAGTATGGAGTCAAGGAAATGGAGGACGCGGGGTACGCCAACCATGATCCTCGCTTCGTTCTTATGGTGGAGAAGATTCGCCTGCGCGTGATCGCGAATGCCATTCTCGACATTCGCATGCAGAGCCGCAATATGACCGACCAGGAGGCGCTCGACCTGATGGAGAACAAGGCGTTTCAGACTGCGGCCGAGGCGCAGGGTAAGCTGCGCCGGGCCAAGCTGACCGCCGGCCAACTGATTACCTATTATGTCGGCTATCACCAGTGGATCAATATGCGCGATGATATCCAAAAGCAACAGGGCAGCGGCTTCTCGCTCAAGCGCTTCAACGATACCGCGCTTGATGAAGGGCCGCTGCCGCTGCCGATTTTGCAACCATTACTGGTTCAGAAGCTGGTTAGCCACTAGGCGTGAAACTTCTTCATGTACTTGGCGTCGACTGCCAGCGCTTCCATGATGGGGGTTTGAAACTCCTCCTGCTCTACGAAGGCGTGGCGAATGTGCCCGGTTGCTGCCGCGGCGGCGAAGATGGGGGTGTAGTCGATGGAACCGGTGCCGAGTTCGACTGAGGGCGGCTTGTTGTCTTTGAAGTCCTTGACGTGCAGCATCACGATACGTGCCGGATATTGTTTCAGATAATGAATGGGGTCCTGGCCGCCTACGATTACCCAGCCGCAGTCTAACTCGAAGCTGACCTTGGCCGGATCGGTATGCTTCAGGAGCTCTTCGTAGGGGAGGATGCCGTCAATGGCGCCAAACTCGGCAACGTGATTGTGATAGGCGAACTTCATCCCGTCGGCCTCGACCTTGGTGGCTACCTGGTTGAACTGGTCCGCGCTCCAGCGCCAATCATCGAGAGTGAGCGGCCCTTTGACCCCTTCCTGCTGATGCATGGGGGAAGAGCAGACTACATATCCGACGCCCAGGGATTTGCAGAAGGACAGGATCTCATCGAGGTGTTGCCTCAGCAAGGGCAGGGGATAGTGCGCGCTGACACAGCGCAAGCCGGCGGCCTGCATGGCAGCCTTTACCTGCTCCACGGGGAGGTTGAAGAACCCGGCAGCTTCCACTTCTTTATAGCCCAGGGCGCCGACTTGCTTGAGGGTGCCGGCGTAGTCCGTGGGCAGCAGCGTGCGCACGGAATAGAGCTGCAGGCCTACGGGCAGCCCCAAGGAGGCGGCACGACCCACGCCGGTGTATAGCAGAGCGGCGGCTGCGGAAGTGGAGCTTATGAAGCGGCGTCTGGTAATCGACATCTACGAATTTCCTCCGGGTACGTCAGTGACCTGTCTACTCCATGAGGCAGCCGTGGGTCAACAGGATACGCCGGTGATGCCGCACCAGCGCGGTGCAAACGAAATTGGACGCGTCGTTGGTGCTCCCGATCCTTGATACTGGGCGGTGCGCGGATAGGGACATAGCGGGCGCTGGGTGTTTACTGCTCCGGTAGTGTCAGTGGGCGGTAGGGTGCCGGCGATGATTTTATCGGGGGCTACTCCGTGCTCTACCCACTCGACCATGGCACCCAAGGCGTCGAAATGGGTTGCGCCCGGTCCGCCGCTGCAATGCGACATGCCCGGGACCATGAAGAGACGGACCGATTGATCGACTGTGGGATCGTCCTTTCGCTCGCGTGAGTACTGAGTTGTAGTAGTTGATCGTTTCTCCCGGGAGCCACCAGCCAGTCGGCCCAGCCGTGATAGAGGAGCAGCTTGTGGCCGCGGGCGCGGAAGGTATCAATATCGGGGTTGGTCGCATTCAGCATGGGGGCGAGTTTTTGGGTGAAAGCCGTGTCCTGATGATCGAAGTCGAATTGGCGCCAATTCCAGTCCGGTCCGAAGACCCATTGAAAGATGGGTTCGAAGGGAGGGATGGCGGTGGGACCGGGGGTTTTATCCAGGCCTTCCCAGCCGAATTCACTGCCTTTGGGCAGGCCTGGATAGAGGCTTTCGTTGGTCCGCGGGTTGGATGGACCGGCATAGATTTCTTTCACTGTCTCGATCTGGGCTGCGGTCAGACAGTTCTCCTGGCCGGCTTGCTTGCAGAGAAGTGAGGCGGGATCGAATTGGCATTTGGTGGGATCAGCGATGACTCCGTCTTTCACGCCATCGAGGGCGTCGCAGGCATCGATGACTGCGTGGGAAAGCAAGTCGCGGGCGGCCGGGGGCAGGTAGGAGGCGGGGGTTTTTTCGTTGACGGCGAAGTTCCATAGGATGCTGACGTGGACGCCGGTGCGGTTGTTGGCTGCAGCTCCGCCGACGATGCCGTCGTAGTCATCCGGGTAGCGCTGGGATTCCATCAGGGCTTGCTCGCCTCCGGTGGAACAGCCGGTGAAGTAAGAGCGCTTGGCATCGCGGGCGTAGTAGGCGCGCACGATCTGTTTCGCGACCAGGGTCATTTCGTGGGTGGCGCGATAGCCCCAGTCCATCCAGCGCTCGGGGCGATTGATGAAGATGCTTGCGGTTGCGCCGGGCGGGGTGGACATGCCCATATCCGTGTTGGCTACGGCGTAGCCACGACGCAATCCTTCTGCGAGGGCGTTGTAGCTGATGTTGCCGGCGAAGCCTCCGTTACCAGTGCCGTTGAAGCGCTCGTTCCAGCCGGATTGGGGCATCCAGATTTCGACCCGAATGTCGGAGTCGGGGCTTGGCTTCAATGTGGCGGTGACGCGGCAGAAGGCCGGGAGATCAGGCAATGGCTTCCCGGTGGTGGGCACGAACTTGCCGGCTGCTACCGACTCCGCTTTGGTAATGGTGGTGTGGGGTAATTGCAGGGTTGCCAGAGCTTCGCAGCTGGCGAAGGCGGGTGCGTGGGAAAGGGCCAGCATCGCTAGGATTAGGAGGTGAAGGCTGTGTTGGGCTAGGAGTCAACAAGCGGAGAGTGTACTAGGAAGGGGTTCGTCCTGCAATTGGATGAGGGATGGGGTACTTTCCAAAAAAGAGCGCGATAAGCGCGATAAGGCCGGACAGATTGGAAGGGCAGATCTCCTCTGATGACAAAAAAGGCTGGTCGAGTGCTGTGGTATCCCACATCTCGCTCCACGGCACGCCGGGACAGGCAAAAACGAGCGAGATATGGGGCACCCGGGTTTTGTTGCCGGTGGAGGAGGGAGCGTCCGGGAGCGGTTTCGCTTAAGATCGACGGTGGAGCTTTTTCGCGATGAATATGTCCAATCAGTTTCCCAAGATGCTGGAGATGGGGCAGAGCTATCCGCCCTCTCCCAAACTGGATTTTGCCGACCTTATTAAGGAGCAGTTCGCGGCAGCAAGGGCTGCGGGAAAAGGTCAAGCCGGGCATGAGAATTGCCCTGGGCGTCGGCAGCCGCGGCATCACCAACCTGAAAGAGATTGTGAAGGCTGCGCTGGGCGTCCTGATCGAAGCGGGAGCGCGGCCTTTTATTGTGCCCGCGATGGGGAGCCACGGCGGAGCTACCGCGGAGGGCCAGATCCAGGTGCTGGCGGAGTATGGGGTCACGCCCCAGAGCATGGGTGTCCCGATCGAAGCCAGCATGGCGGTGAAGAAGATCGGCACGGCGTTCGGTGGGTTGGATGTGGTGTTCAGTGTTCCGGCGTTTGAGGCGGATGGCGTGGTGGTGCTGAACCGCGTCAAGCCGCATACCGATTTCCGGGGAACGCTGGGCAGCGGCATCCAGAAGATGATGGTGATTGGGTTTGGGAAACAGGTGGGGGCTAATAATGCGCATCGGGCCGCTGCCCATAGGGGTTATGAGGTGGTGCTGCGGGAGTTTGCCCGGGTGATCCTGGGCGCGGCTCCGATTTTTTGCGGCATTGCGCTGGTGGAGGATCAGCATCACCAGACCGCCGAGATCGAAGTGCTGCGGCCGGAGAATATCGTGCGCGAAGAGGACCGGCTGTTCAAGAAGGCGGAGTCGCTGCTGGCGCGCTTGCCCTTTGATGATATCGATCTGCTGATTATTGACCGCATCGGCAAAGACATCAGCGGCTCGCGGCATGGATACCAACGTGATTGGGCGCGACATTCTTGGATATGCGTCCACGCTCCACTCCTCGAGCACGGTGACTCCGCGTGTCTCGCGCATCTTCGTACGCGATCTGACCCCGGCGAGCAATGGCAACGGCATCGGGATTGGCATGGCGGACTTCACTACGGCGCGTTTTGTGAAATCACTCAATTTGCAATACACCTACATGAATGCGCTGACTTCGCTTGGGATGCAGGGGGCGAAGATTCCTATCTACTTTGATACGGACCGCGGCGCTATCGAGGCGGCATTGGCTTCCCTGGCGGCTCCTGACCCGGCGAAGGTGCGCGTGGTGCGGATTGCCGAT
Source organism: uncultured Gammaproteobacteria bacterium (assembly GCA_963755965.1). GTDB lineage: Bacteria > Pseudomonadota > Gammaproteobacteria > Steroidobacterales > Steroidobacteraceae > Bog-1198. Next base: position 782,219 of record CAVWLU010000013.1, on the reverse strand, counting down.
ACGCTCAACCTGGAGCGGTTTCAGGCTTCTGAGGCCTGCGTTGGCGCGACGAATGGACACCCCGTGAGTACCGCGGGAGCAGCCCGCGCTATGGAGTTTGATTCGGCCGCGAATCTGTTGCCGTGGTGAGTAGGTCGGCTAAGTCCTTTGTTTCACGAAGATGATCAAATTTAATTTATTCCCGCCCCGCCGCGGCGAACAGCTTGCGATTCGCGAGCTTTCGCTATTTGTACTTGTATCTATATAGATACAGTTTCGGTTCAATTCGATTAGGTGGTCCTGGGTTTTTTTATTGGGAGTGGGTACCCGGGTGCCACCAGCGCTAAAGCGCGTGATCAGAGTTGAGACTTGTTCACGGAGCGCTAAAGCGCTCCTTCCCCCGCATAAATGCGGGGGCTTCCACGCTGGTAGGATGGTGGTCGCGCGATTGCGCCTTGGCGGTGCAGGATGAAGGCTGGATTTTCTCGGTTGCCTTGGTGGTGCTGCTTTCCACGGGTGGGTTCGCGGCGGAGCCGCTTTGGAAGGCTAGCTGGATCACTCATCCTACCGCTCCGCTGCGGGAACCGATCGTGCTCCACTTTCGCCGCTCGCTGCAACTGGAAGTAAGCCGGCACGGTATGTGGTTCATGTCAGCGCGGACAACCGCTTCATCCTCTATGTGAATGGCCATCGGGTGGGCGACGGCCCGGCACGCGGCGACCTGCCGCACTGGCGCTATGAGACCTTCGACCTGGCCCCGTATCTCTCCGCGGGCAACAATCTTGTAACCGCCACGGTGTGGAATTTCGGCATCTATGCGCCAGCGGCGCAGATCACCGACCGCACGGCTTTCCTGGTGCAGGGCGATGGCCCCCTGGAAGCCGAGTGAGCACCCCGAAGGGATGGATGGTCGATGTCGAGCCCGGACGCGGCCTGTTCCGAGAAAGGCCGGCGATGTCGATGGGTATATGGCGAATGGGCCGGGAGAAGAATTGGACGGCGAGGTCTGATTGGAGTGGAATGATCCTGCCGACCCGAGCGGCGCTTGGGTGGCTGCGGCTAGTCCGATGCGGGAGAATATTTATCCCTCGGCGGCGCGCGCGGGCTTGAGGGAAGCAGGTAGATAACTACTGGGGGCTGGTGCCGGATGAGCTGCCGCACATGGCGTACTCCCCTACCGAGGCGGGCACAGTGGTGCGGTCGGATGAGCCGGGGGCCGGCGCGTTTCCTGCCAAGCCGGTGACGATTGCCGCTAATCGTCATGTGCATTTGCTTTTCGATCGGCAGACGTTGACGACGCGCCTATCCGCAGTTGATGGTTTCTGGGGGAGAGGGCGCCAGCATCCGCTTGACCTACGCGGAGGCGCTCTACGACGCCCAGCAGCAGAAGGGCGATCGGGATGAAGTGGGCACCCGCCAGGCGCTGGGTTTTCACGATCGCTTTCTTCCCGACGGAGGCGCACACCGCACCTTTGAGCCGCTGTGGTGGCGGATGTGGCGCTATCTCGATCTGGATATTCAGACGGCGGCGAGCCGCTGACGCTGGATTCCATGCAGGCGAAGTTCACGGCTTATCCGTTTGAGGAGCGGGCTTCGTTCGAGAGCAAGGATCCCCATTTGGCGCAGATATGGGAGATCAGCTGGCGCACGGCGCGGCTGGATGCGCACGAGACGTATATGGATACTCCGTATTGGGAACAGTTACAGTATGTGGGCGACACGCGGATCCAGGCGTTGATCTCGTATACAGTCGCGGGAGACGACCGGCTGGCCAAGCAGGCGCTTAAGAGCTTTGATGACTCGCGCATTCCGGCGGGATTGACGCAGAGCCGCTATCCCACTTCGCAGCCGCAGATCATTCCCACATTTTCCCTGATCTGGATCGACATGCTGCATGACTACTGGATGTATCGACCCGATGCGTCGCCGGTGAAGGCGGGTTTGCCGGGTTCGCGGACCGTGCTGGATTGGTTCGCGCAGTATGAACAGCCGGATGGATTGCTGCGCAAGCTGCCGTGGTGGAGCTTTGTGGATTGGGTGTCGAGCGGAGAGTTGCCCAATTACGATGCACATGGCGAATCCTGCACGACCACGCTGCAATACCTGGGCGCACTGGGGGATGCGGCGGAGTTGGAACGGGCGCTGGGGGAACAGGAGCGAGGCTGACCGGGCGAGCCGGGGGCCGAGCATGTGCGCAGCGGGTTGTAGAAAAGTGCTGGGATGCGGGGCGCAAGCTGCTGGCGGACAATCCCGCGCACAATGCTTTCAGCCAGCAGACGAATGTGCTGGGGGTCCTGTTCGATGTGATTCCGCGGGCGGAGCAGCAGGCCGTTTTGAAGAAGGTCATTGGTATCCAGCCGGGGACGCATCCGGGCGGGATGCTGAGTTCGTCGTATTATTTTCGCTTTTATCTGGCGCGGGCGCTTGATCATGCAGGGATGGGGGATGAATATCTGGCCAGTCTGAAGCCGTGGCGCGATCTGCTTCCGTTGCATTTCAGCACATGGCCAGAGACTCCGGGCGAGACGCGATCCGATTCGCATGCGTGGAGCGCGCATCCGGCGTATGATTTGCTGACGCTGGTGGATTGGCCTCGGGTATGTCGGGTTGCCTCTGGCCGTTGAATTCGGCAAGAAATATCGCACCCTCGGTTTCGATACCGACGCGATGCGCATCAAAGAGCTAAAAGCGGGACGTGACGTCACGTTGGAAACAACCTCCGCGGAGCTCAAGGCGACGCGGAAGTTGCGTTTCTCGGCGCAGACCAAGGATCTCAAATGTTGCGATATTTTCATCGTCACGGTGCCGACGCCGATCGACAGGTACAAGCGCCCTGATCTGACGCCGCTGCTCGAGGCCAGCGAAACGGTCGGCCGAGTCCTGAAGAAGGGCGACATCGTCATTTACGAATCCACCGTCTATCCCGGCTGCACGGAGGAAATCTGCGTGCCGGTACTCGAACGCTTTTCGTCGCTGCGCTTCAACAGGGAGTTTTACTGTGGGTATAGCCCGGAGCGCGTCAACCCGGGCGACAAGCAACATCGTCTGGCGACCATCAGGAAGGTGACTTCCGGCTCCATGCCGCGAATCGCCGATTTTGTGAATGCTCTGTACGCATCGATCATCAGTGCCGGAACTCATCAGGCGTCGAGCATCAAAGTGGCGGAAGCCGCCAAGGTGATCGAGAACACCCAGCGGGATGTGAACATCGCGCTCATCAACGAGCTGGCGCTGATTTTCAAACGTATCGGCATCGACACCGAAGAGGTGCTGCGCGCCGCGGGCACGAAATGGAACTTCCTGCCTTTCCGTCCGGGGCTCGTGGGCGGACATTGCATCGGCGTGGATCCTTATTATTTGACGCACAAGGCTACGGAAATCGGCTATCACCCGGAAATGATCCTGGCCGGGCGGCGCATCAATGACGGCATGGGAGCCTACGTCGCCCAGGAGGTCGTCAAGCTCATGACCGAGCGCCGGATCATGGTCGCGGACGCGAAGATCCTGATTCTCGGCCTCGCCTTCAAGGAGAATTGCCCCGACCTGCGCAACAGCAAGGTTGTGGACATCATCCACGAGTTGCAGCGCTTCGATGCCAATGTCGATGTCCACGATCCGTGGGTGAATGCTGACGGGGCGTATCAAGAATATGGAATTCGGCCCATCGGAAGGCCCAAGGCCGGCAGTTACGATGCGATCGTACTGGCAGTCGGTCACGATGAATTCAAGTCCATGGGCGTGCGTAAAATTCGCCGATTGGCTAAGAAAATACATGTGCTCTACGACGTCAAATACTTGTTTGCCACGGAACAAACCGACGGACGACTGTAGTCTTCTCTTGACGCGGGATGTGGGTTGCCGCCCGAACACGCCCGTCGAGGAAGGTGTGCAGCGATTCGTCGAGTGGTATCGTGCCTACTATGATCCTCGGATTGCGTAATGAGCGAACTCTATGGAAAAGGATAACGAAGTCGACGTAGCGTCTTTCTTTTGGATCGTTTGGGATCAGAAATACCTGGTGATCGCGATTGCATTGATTTTCGGGGTGATTGCGGCCGTTTACGCCCTGACGGCCACCCCGATATATCGAGCGCAGATAGTCGTCACCCAGGCCCGCGAAAGCGATATGAGCGGTGGCGGATCTTTGAAGGGTGAACTCGGGGGCTTGGCGAGTATCGCAGGATTGGATCTGGGCGCTAATGGACCGGATGCCGAGCGGCCAGCGGTACTAGTCTCGCGCGGATTGGTTGATGCCTTCGTAAAGCGCTACAAACTGGCGCCGGTGATCAATCGCAATACGAAGGGGCTGACTTCGGATTGGTGGGCGGTGGAGACGTTTCGCGCTCGCGTGATCGACATTCATGAAGAAAAGCTCAAAGGTACGACGACGATCACCATCGATTGGACCGATCCGGTTGTCGCTGCTCGTTGGGCCAATGATTTTGTGGCATTGGCGAATGAGTTGTTGCGCACGCGCGCCATCCAGGAATCGACGCGGAATATCGAATACTTGAACAAACAGCTGCCGCTGACGACGGTGGTCGAGCTGCAAGAGGCCATCTATCGGTTGATCGAGAACGAAACCAAATCGCTCATGTTGGCTCATGGGCGGTTGGAATATGCCTTCACGATCGTCGATCCCGCGGTCGTACCGGAATTTCGCGTGAGTCCTCGCCGCACTCTACTGGTTATTTCGGGAATCTTCATCGGCGGATTCCTGGGATCGTTGCTCGCGTGGACGCGGAAGGTCTTGCGCCGGCGCCCCGGTATCGCGACGAGCTGAGGCGTGGCGAAGGATACTTCGCGATCGACGGCTCGCGGCGCGCTACTTGTTCGCCTGTGGGCTCATCTGAGTTCGAAGAGACGCCGTCAATTCAAATGGGTCATGGCGCTGACCGTCGTCAGCGCATTCACGGAAATCGCGAGCCTCGGCGCAGTCATTCCCTTCATTGCCGCATTGACCCAGCCAGAACTTCTTTTCAGGTGGCCTGCCGTTGTGCGTATTGCGCATGCGTTCGATATCAATTCTGCCGATCAGCTATTGACCCCGCTGACAATCGGCTTTGCCGTGGTGGCTTTGAGCGCCGGCGCGGTGCGCTCGCTGCTGCTCTGGGCAAGTGCGCGGTTTACGTTTGCCAGCGGTGCGGACCTCAGCAGCGAAGTATATCGGCGGACGCTCTATCAGCCTTACAGCGTGCACGTCGCGCGCAATAGCAGCGAAGTAATCAGCGGGATCACCAACAAAGTTGGCGGCACCGTAATCGGAGTCATGTTTCCATCGATGACGTTGATGAGTGCCGGCGTCTCCTTATCAGCCACCTTGACCACGCTACTGATCATCGATCCCTGGCTGGCGCTTGGCGCCGGAGTCGGATTCGGGGCCTGTTATGGCGTCATTACTTGGTTTTCGCGGCGGCGGCTGCACGCCAATAGCAGACGCATTGCGACGGAGCACACGCTGGTAGTAAAAGCACTTCAGGAGGGGCTGGGCGGCATTCGAGACGTTCTGCTCGACAGCAGTCAACCTGTTTATTGCGACGTATATCGCCGTGCAGAAGAGTCGTTGCGGCGCGCCCAGGGCGACAACGCCTTCATTGCGCAAAGTCCGCGCTTTACGATGGAAGCGGTCGGAATGGTCTTGATTGCCGTCCTGGCGTTTGGATTGAACCGTCAGTTTCATGGAATAGCAGGTGCTCTTCCCGCACTTGGCGCCCTCGCGCTGGGAGCGCAGCGTCTGTTGCCGGCCCTGCAACAAGTCTACAGCGCGTGGGCGGCGATCGCGGGCAGCCACGCCTTGTTACAGGACACTCTAGACTTGCTCGACCAACCACTGACCGCGGATGCCTCGAGCCCACCGCCACGTCCCCTGGCATTCGAGCGTCAGATTCGCTTTGATAAAGTTCGATTCCGGTACACTGCACAGGGACCATGGGTCATCGATGACCTGACGCTGGTTATCACCAAAGGTGCGCGCGTCGGTCTAGTCGGCGGAACGGGGAGCGGAAAAAGCACCACCCTCGACCTCTTGATGGGTCTCTTACGGCCAAACGCAGGCCTGATATCCATCGATGGACAGGCTCTGGACGACAGCCGTATTCGCGCCTGGCAAGCTAGCATTGCGCACGTGCCGCAGGCCATATTCCTCGCAGACACGACGTTGGCGCAGAATATAGCCTTCGGCGTGCCGGCAAGGGACGTTGATATGAAGCGAGTTCGTCGGGCGGCAGAATACGCGCAGATCTGCGAGTTCGTCGATTCCATGCCGGAGGGCTTCGAGTCTTTGGTCGGAGAGCGGGGCGTGCGGCTGTCGGGCGGACAAAGGCAACGCATCGGCATCGCTCGAGCGCTATATAAACAAGCGAGCGTACTCGTCTTGGACGAGGCCACGAGTGCACTCGACAATTCGACTGAACGTTCAGTGATGGATGCAATCGAAGGACTATCGCAGGAACTTACCATCATTATGATCGCGCATCGGCTGAGCACGGTACAACGCTGTGACACAATTGTAGAGCTCGAAAACGGGCTGATTATCGCGCAGGCGCCCTATGAAGAGCTGCTGTCGAGCAGCGAGAGCTTTCGACGCATGGCGGCGGCCGGAAAGATCAACTCCTAAGCCATGGAAGACATGTTCAACGACAAGGTGATTTTGATTACCGGTGGTACTGGATCATTCGGGAAGCAGTACGTGCGCACGATTCTCGAGCGCTATCAACCGCGCAAGGTCATTATTTACTCGCGCGATGAGCTGAAACAATTCGAGATGCAACAGGATTTCCCACAAGCCTGCATGCGATTCTTTCTCGGTGACGTGCGGGACGCCGAGCGCCTCATCCAGGCAATGAATGGAGTCAATTATGTGATTCATGCAGCGGCCCTCAAACAGGTGCCCGCGGCTGAGTACAACCCGATGGAGTGCATCAAGACCAATATTCACGGAGCGCAGAACGTAATTCAGGCGGCGCTCGCGAACAACGTGCAGAAGGTGATTGCACTGTCCACCGATAAGGCGGCCAATCCGATCAACCTTTACGGCGCCACCAAGCTTGTGTCGGACAAGCTGTTTGTTGCCGCCAACAACGTGGCAGGCGGACATGACACTCGATTTGCCGTGGTTCGTTATGGCAACGTCGTAGGTTCGCGGGGCTCGGTTGTGCCTTTCTTTCGCAAGCAGATCGCTATCGGCCGTGATCATCTTCCCATCACCGACGCCGCCATGACGCGTTTTTGGATCACGGTCCAGCAAGGAGTGGATTTCGTACTAAAGAACTTTGCCCGCATGCATGGCGGGGAGATCTTCGTACCCAAGATTCCGTCGGTCAGAGTCGTTGATTTAGCCCGCGCGATGGCGCCAAATTTGCCGCATAAGCTCGTGGGTATCCGTCCAGGAGAAAAACTCCACGAGATCATGTGCCCGATGGATGATTCTCACTTAACCCTCGAATTTGCCGATCACTACGTCATCAAGCCAACGATCCAGTTTTCGGGTGTTGTCGATTTCAGCGTCAATCGACTGGGCGAGAAGGGCGAGCCTGTCGAATCCGGTTTTGAATATCACTCAGGCAAGAATTCGCGTTTCCTTGCGATCGAGGAGATCGTCGCATTGAACCGGGTGCTGGACGTGGAATGATTCCCTACAGCCGGCAAGATGTCTCGGAAGCGGATGTTGAGGCGGTCTGCAAGGTCCTGAGATCCGATTTTCTCACCCAAGGACCGACGATCGATGGGTTCGAGCGCGAGTTTGCCGGTAGGCATCAGGTCGCACACGCGATAGCGGTCAACAACGCGACTGCTGGATTGCAGATCGCGTGCCTGGCTTTGGGCGTGGGTTCCGGATCGCGCGTTTGGACAAGTCCGAACAGTTTTATCGCCTCAGCGAATTGCGCTTTGTATTGCGGAGCGATGGTCGACTTCGTCGACATCGATCCGCGCACACGCAACATGTCGGTGCAGGCACTCAAGGATAAGCTTGCGGCGGCACAGCGGACGGGCGCCCTGCCGCAAGTCGTGATTCCTGTGGATTTCGCCGGACTGCCCTGTGACTTGCGCGAAATCCGCGAATTGGCTGATCGCTATGGATTCAAGATTCTCGAGGATGGCTCGCACGCGACTGGCGCTGCGTACCTCGATCGGCCGATAGGCAGTGAATTTGCCGACGCCACGGTATTCAGCTTTCACGCGGTGAAAATAGTGACGACGGCGGAGGGCGGAATTGTCACGACGCGCGACAAACGCGTGGCCGACCGGTTGCGGGCGCTGCGGTCGCACGGCATGACTCGCAATCCACTGGAGATGGAGCGGGTCAGCGAGGGCGCCTGGTACTACGAACAGCAATCGCTGGGATTCAATTTTCGCATGACAGAGTTGCAGGCGGCGCTTGGCCTGTCGCAACTTGCCCGCTTGGATGCGATGCGTATGCGGCGCGAAGTTCTGGCCGAGCGGTATGATCGGTTGCTCTCGGGGCTTCCGGCCCTGACGCCGCCGCGGCTCCTGGACCGGCGCTCATCGTGGCATTTGTACGTAATTGAAATCGACGAGACGCGCACTGCGACGACCCGCGCTCAAGTATTTGAACATTTGCGCAATGCCGGGATTGGCGCCAATGTGCACTACATTCCCATCCACACACAACCGTTTTACGCGCGGCTCGGTTTTAAGCGCGGCGATTTTCCGGCGAGTGAGCACTATTATTCGCGGGCAATCTCAATTCCGCTATTTCCCGCGTTGACTGAGGATCAACAAGACCAGATCGCAAGTGCCCTGTCCGGAGTCCTCGCATGACCCTGCAGAAGGACGCATTTCTGCAGTCGGAAGGCGATGCGTGGCTGCGCCGGAATGCGTCCGGCACGCGCGACTGGCAAACGGATCCCATTTGCCGAAAGCTCGCCGAACTGCCGCTTGATGGCGCGCTCGATGTGCTCGAAATCGGCTGCGCTGACGGCGCCCGGCTGCAGTATCTGGCGCAAAGGCACGGTCATCGGGTCGCCGGCGTCGATCCTTCCGAGGCGGCTGTTTCTCAGGCGGCACAGCGTGGAATTCGCGCGGTCAGGTCGACGGCGGATGTACTACCGTTCGCCGATGGCGCGTTTGGAGTCGTTATTTTCGGATTTTGTTTGTACCTTTGCGACGATGATGATCTGTTCAAGGTGGCCTCCGAGGCGGATCGGGTGCTGGCCGATCCAGGTTGGCTTTTGATACTGGATTTCGACGCGCGTGCACCGCTTTATAGGCCCTACCGGCATCTTTCGGGTATTCAGTCTCGCAAGATGGACAACAAGTCCATGTTTTCGTGGCATCCCGCCTATACGCTGGCCGGTTACGAGAAGTTCCACCACGTTACCCGGTCCTGGACCGACGATCCGGAGGAATGGGTCAGCCTGGCTTGCATGAGAAAGTGCCGGCGGACGCCATGATTCGACTGGCGTTGGGGACGGTGCAGTTCGGACTTGACTACGGAGTCGCGAATGTATCGGGGCAAGTGAGCCCATCCGAGGTCAGCGCCATATTGAATCGCGCGACCGCCGCAGGTATTGATACATTGGACACGGCCATCGCTTATGGACAAAGTGAAGCATGTCTGGGCAACGCTGGTATGACGGGCTGGCGCGTGATTACCAAGCTTCCACCGCTACCCCAAGAAGTCGACTCCGTGCCTCAGTGGTTCGATGCCCAAATCGAAGGTTCTTTGGGCCGTTTGGGGATAGCGCAACTGGACACTGTGCTATTGCATCGCGCCAGCGATTTGCTGGGGCCGCACGCCGAGACGTTGCTGCGAACGCTGATTGGCGCGAAGGCCGCCGGTTTGACGCGCTCGCTCGGTGTTTCTATCTATGATCCGGCGGAATTGGATGGTCTTTGGCCAATATGGCGTCCGGATGTCGTGCAAGCACCGTGCAACGTGTTGGATCGTCGCTTGATTCGCTCAGGCTGGCTCGATCACCTGTACCGCAGCGGAGTGCGCGTTCATGTGCGTTCGGCTTTCCTGCAGGGGCTGCTATTAATGCCTGCACAGCGTCGGCCGGAACGGTTCGCACCGTGGAGAGTCATCCTCGATCGCTGGACCGAGTGGTGCATGGAACACGAGGTATCACCTGTACGTGGCGCACTAGCTTTCGTGGGCGCGGTGCGCGGCGTCGATCTTTTGGTGGTCGGCGTGGACTCGGCGGCGCATCTGGATGAGGTTCTCGCGCATTCTTCAGCCACCGAACCTTTGCCTCCGGATGACTTGTTCAGCGAAGACAAAAATCTCATCGACCCCTCACGTTGGAAAGCGGCATGAGGACCGTCGCAATCGTTCAAGCCCGAATGGGCTCCATGCGGTTTCCGAACAAGGTCATGCAGCCCATCGGTGCGGTACCGATGATCGAGTTGCTGTTGAGGCGCTTGGCGCGCGCGAACGAGATCGATCGAATTGTGCTTGCAACGTCGCTGGACCCTGCGAATCGACCAATGATTGATCACGTGAGGAGCCTCGGCTATGACGTGTATGAAGGCAGCGAAAATGATTTGCTCGATCGCTATTATCACGCCGCTGCAGCGGCCGGCGGCGATGTCGTAGTGCGGATCACCGGGGATTGTCCGCTCATTGATGCGGGGCTCGTGGATCGCGTCGTGGCGGCTTTCAAGGCGGCCGGCGTGGATTACGCATCCAACACGAATCCTGCGACCTATCCGGATGGACTGGATACGGAAGTATTTTCAAAGCAAACGCTCACCACTACGTGGCGCGATGCTGCCCGGCCGTACGAACGCGAACATGTTACCCCTTACATGCGCGAGTCGGGCCGGTTTCGGACCATCAACCTGACGCATATCGTCGATTTTTCGGGCGAGCGTTGGACAGTCGATGAACCGCCGGATCTCGAAGTAGTCAGACAGGTATGCGGCTACTTTGCACCGCGATTCGATTTCGGCTGGCTCGAGGTTATGCGGCTACTGGACTTGAAACCCGATCTCTTCGCCGCCAACCGTCATTTGAGTCGCAATGAGGGAATCACCATGGGGTCCGGTCAAAAGCTCTGGAAGCGCGCCAAGCGAGTCATTCCGGGCGGCAATATGCTGCTGTCAAAAAGAGCCGAGATGTTTCTGCCGGACAGGTGGCCGGCCTACTTCAGCAAAGCGAAGGGCTGTAAGGTCTGGGATCTCGATGATAATGAATATACCGACATGTTCGTCATGGGGATCGGTACGAACGTACTAGGCTACGGTCATCCGGAAGTGGATGAGGCAGTCAAAGCGACGATTGCTGCCGGAAATATGTCCACGTTCAACTGCCCCGAAGAGGTGTACCTGGCTGAGAGGCTAGTCGAATTGCATCCGTGGGCCGACATGGTCCGATTCGCTCGGTCTGGAGGTGAGGCGAACGCCATTGCGATCCGCATCGCCCGTGCTGCGGCGGGCAAGGACAAGGTTGCCGTTTGCGGTTATCACGGCTGGCATGATTGGTACCTTGCGGCCAACCTGGGCGATGAGAAAAACCTAGCCGGACATTTACTGCCTGGGCTCGAACCAAACGGTGTTCCGGACAATCTTATGGGTAGTGTCTTGCCGTTCAACTACAATCGTATCGATGAACTCGAAAGACTGTTGAGTAACCACGATATCGGGGTCATCAAAATGGAGGTCTCGCGAAACCAGGGACCCACCGACAATTTCCTTCACAGGGTACGTCAATTGGCGACCGACCGTGGAATCGTGTTGATTTTTGATGAGTGTACCTCGGGATTTAGGCAGACGAATGGCGGCCTGCACCTGATGTACGGGGTGGAGCCCGATATGGCCGTGTTCGGCAAGGCGTTGGGCAATGGGTACGCGATTACCGCGACCATTGGGCGTCGCGAGATCATGGAGGCCGCGCAGACGACTTTTATAAGCAGTACCTTCTGGACTGAGCGAATTGGTCCGACGGCTGCGTTGAAAACGCTGGAGGTCATGCAGCGTGTGGCTTCGTGGCGCAAAATCACAGAAACGGGATTGTCCATCACGGCTCGTTGGCAGGCGCTGGCTCGCAAGTATGAACTCGATGTGGTGACCAGCGGCCTACCTGCTCTCACGAGCTTTTCGATCAGCAGTCCACGCGCGCTCGCCTATAAAACACTCATTACCCAAGAGATGCTCGAAAAAGGGTATCTGGCGGGCACCAGCGTCTACGTTTGTACTGAACATTCCGCTCCTGTCGTGGACGGCTATTTCGATGCGCTTGAGCCCGTGTTTGGACTAATTAAAGAGTGCGAACAGGGCCGCGATGTCATGAAACTGCTGAAGAGCCCTGTTTGTCACGCAGGGTTCAAAAGGTTGAATTGAGTGACTACCACGCATCGCACAATACTTGTTGTTGCAGCCCATCCGGACGATGAGGTGCTGGGGTGCGGAGGAACTATCGCGAAGCTTGCCGCGCTAGGCGCAGATGTCAACGTATTATTCATGTCAGACGGAGTCACTTCACGCCTGGACGATTCAGCTTCGCATCAGATCCAGCTGGATGCGAGGAACGCAGCCGCAAGGCATGCTGCCGAGATTCTCGGAGTACAAAATCTCGTATATGGGAGATTTCCGGACAACCGTATGGACTCGATTCCGTTGCTCGATATTATTCGTTCAATTGAAGGTTCGATTGCACGAATCAAGCCCGACACCGTTTTAACCCACCACGCGGGGGATCTCAATATCGATCATCGACGGGTGCACGAGGCAGTCGCGACGGCGTGCCGACCTCAATTGGGACATCCTGTGCGTACGTTGCTCAGCTTCGAAGTACCCTCCAGCACAGAATGGCAATTGGGCGCGAGCGCCCCGACCTTCGTGCCAAACTGGTTCGAAGACATAACATCCACTCTAGAGCGCAAGCTCGCCGCGCTGGACGCGTATGAGGCCGAGCTGCGGGCCTGGCCTCACCCGCGCTCGCGGCAAGCCGTTGAACATTTGGCCCGGTGGCGCGGAGCGACAATTGGTGCACAGGCCGCCGAGGCGTTCATGCTGGGACGTCAACTCACTTGAATGTAGTGTTTCGGGTGGACGCTTCAACCTCGATGGGCGTCGGACATCTTGCTCGCTGTCTCGCTCTGGCAAGCACCTTTCGTGCGCGCGGCATTCACCCGAAATTCATTTGCCGCCAACACGAGGGGCATCTGTTGCCGCTAGTCAGAAGCGCGGACATGACGGTCATTGGGCTCCCGGCGCCGTTGCAGAATGCGGCGAATGGCATTGAGGATTATGCGGCCTGGCTAGGCGTCAGTCAGGAAGAGGATGCCGGAGAGACCATGGCAGCGCTGGCAGGAGAACGAGTGGATTGGATGGTGGTTGATCACTACGGGCTGGACGCCCAGTGGGAGCGCGCGCTGCGATCTCAAGCTCAGCATCTGATGGTAATCGATGATTTGGCGAATCGGCAGCACGATTGTGATGTGCTGCTTGACCAGAATTTTCTCCCTGCGCCAGACGAGCGTTACGAGCGTCTCGCTCCACCGGAATGCAGGCGCCTGCTGGGTCCCCGATTCGCCTTGCTCGACGACGCATACAGGCGGTATCGATGTAATGACCGTCGGCGCGACGGCGATATCAGAAGGATCTTTGTATTTTTTGGCGGCTCGGATCCTGGCAATCTGACTGGCGCGGCACTTGAGGCGCTATCGTATCGCAGTCTTCGTCATCTTGCCGTCGACGTCGTTGCTGGCGCGAACAACAATAATCGTTCGCAGTTGCAGAGACTCGCGGCCGAGAGGCCCGGCACGACAATTCATGGATCGCGGGCGCACCTGGCCGACTTGATGTCCAGCGCCGATTTGGCTATTGGCGCGGCCGGCGTAACTACGTGGGAGCGCATGTGCGTCGGGGTTCCGTCGCTCGTCGTCAGCATCGCGGAAAACCAGCGTCCCACGGCCGAGACGCTCGCGGAGAGTGGCTTGATACAGTATTTGGGTACCTCGCGGGACGTGGGGCGCGTAGAACTCGGCGCGGCAATCGAGCGAGCCATTGAAGGCAAGCGAGATTTGGCTGATCAATCGCTGCGTGGCCGATTGCTCGTCGATGGACTGGGCGCCATGCGAGTGATCGAATGCATCGACCGCACCGAGCCGGAGCGGTTGTTTCTGCGAGCGGCTAAGATCGAGGATGTTGAATTATTTTTTGTCTGGGTCAACGATCCGCAGGTTCGTCGCCAGTCCTTGAAAACCGACGCGATCCCCTGGCTCGCTCATCAGCGGTGGTTTCAGGCCAGACTCGAGGACGAGCGCAGCCGATTGTTCGTATTGGAAGCTCAGTCGCTGCCCGTTGGGCAGATCCGTTTCGATTTGGACGGTGGGCAAGCGCGGATCGACTATTCCATTGAGGCTCAATTTCGTGGCCGCGGCTGGGGTGGATACCTGATCGCAATGGGAATGGCACGGATGGCCGAACGGGAACACCTAGTGTTCCGCGCCGAGGTGAAAACATCCAATCCGATATCAGCTGCCGTCTTCGCGCGGCTTGGATTTCGTGAGTCGGCGTCCACCATTGGTGGTGACGTCAAACTATACCTCTTCGATTCCGGCAGGCAGACTCTACCGGAGGTAAATTGAAGTGCGTGTCATGATCAGCGCAGCGGCCTCTCCGGCGGCAATCTCAATTGTCAACCACCTGCGTTCGCTCGGACACACTGTGTTGGGGATCGATGCTGCGGCCGAGGCGGAGATGCTGGGGCGCGCATTCTGCGACGAGTTTCATGTATCTCCATTCGCGGACTCGCCGGAGTATTTAGAATTCCTGGTCGCGCGCCTCGCTGAAGTCGATATATTCCTGCCATTTATCGACGAAGAACTGATCGCCATCGCGGAGGGATGGGATCGTATCGTGCCAGAGCTGGCAGATCGCATAGCATTGTCGGCGCCGACAGTGTTGCTCGATTGTACAGACAAATGCAGATTTCAGCGCGCCTGCGAGGACGCGGGTTTGCCGATCGCGCCAACGGCGTTTGAGGCGCCGGCATTCTTCAAGCCACGTCACGGCAGAGGGGGCCGGGGAGTGATTCCACTGAATGACAGCCGGTTGTTCGAGGCAATGCAAGGTCGCGACGGGGTGGTACAGCGCGCGATCCGCGGTGAGGAATTCACCGTCGATGCGATGTTCGACCGCGCAGGCAGATTGGTTGCAACGTCGCCACGGCGCCGTATCCGGGCGGCGGGCGTATCCACGATCGGAGAGGTGGTTCCGGATCGACTGCTACACGACCTCGCCGCGAGACTCGGTGAGCGTTGGCAATTCCGATATGCCATCAATTTCCAGGTCATTCGTGACACTGTAGGATACGACTGGATAATCGAACTCAACCCACGTCTTTCAGGCAGCGGTATATTCTCCGCGATGGCTGGCTGCGACCCGTTCGCTGCGACTATTGCGCTATGGAGCAGCGAACCGTGGACCGGCACGCCAAGGCGTATGCGAGTCTGGCGGTACTGGCGGGAGATGACGGAGGGACTGCAGCCGTGAATGGCACGCAAATGCTCGATCAGCTTCGCGAGTTGACACGGATCGTCTTTGATTTGGACGGAACGCTGTACGATACACGTGATTTCGAGTACCCGGCGCTTGGAGCCGTCGTGGATTGGCTGAGAAAGCGTAGCAATGAGACTCTCGACGGCCTGTTGACGGAATTGCAGACTCGACGGCATGCGGACCGGCATCGCCCCGGTCTTTTTGACGAATTGCTGCCGAAGTACGGGTTGCCTGCTTCATGGGGGACGGAGTGCGCCGCGAGATTTCGCGCTTATTCCGGCGCTGAACTCGTGGGTACGCAGAGCCTAAGCGACGAGCTCCGAATGCTACAATCGCGCGGTTGCCGATTGGCGTTGGTCACGAATGGTCGTGCGCCGCTTCAACTTCACAAGCTCCATTTGCTTGGACTCGAAGAGATGTTCGACTTGTGCATTTGTTGCGATCCTGCCAAGCCCGCGCAGCTTAAGCCTGCAGCTTGGGCGTGGGAACAACTGCACGGTTGGCGCTCCGGTTTACCGACCGGCTACGTCGGCGATGATCCTGTCGACGCGCAGTTTGCGCTGGCGGGTCATGCGAGCTTCATCGGCTTCACTTTCGAGAATTCCCGCTATGAAAATTAGCGGCCGGGAAATCGGCCCGAACCAGCCGCCTTTTATCATCGCGGAGATCTCCAACAATCATCTGGCCGATCCAGAAAGGGCGTGCCGGCTGATCGACATTGCCGCACAAGCCGGCGCCGATGCCGTGAAGATTCAGACGTACGACGCGGACTCTCTAACAATAGACAGCGATCGCCCCGAATTCATCATTCGAACTCCGCCATGGGAGGGACTGAATTATTATCAGCTGTATAAGAAGATCGCGTTGCCGCGTAACTTCACCGAACGGCTATTTAACGTCGCGCGCGATTGCGGCATCACGATCTTTAGCTCTCCTTTTGACGAGAGCGCAGTCGGCCTTCTCGAAAGTCTAAATTGTCCTGCTTATAAAATCGCTTCGTTCGAAGCTTGCGATGATCCACTGCTGGCGGCGGTTGGGGCCACCGGCCGTCCTGTGTTGGTGTCGACCGGTGTGGCGAGTATCGAAGATATCGAGGAGACCCTGCGAGTCCTGCGCGCCGCCGGCAGTACCGAGGTGGCGCTGCTGCACTGTATTTCCAGCTATCCGGCAGAAGCACGGAATATGAATCTTCGTGCAATGGATCGGCTGGCCTCATTGAGCTGCCTTGTCGGTCTCTCCGACCATAGTATTGGCAATCTGGCGGCGACACTTGCGGTGGCACGCGGTGCGTCATTGATTGAGAAGCATTTCACGATTTCAAGGACGGACGGCGGCCCCGACGCGTCGTTTTCACTTGAGCCCGAGGAAATGGCCGGTCTCGTACGAGCGGTTCGTGAGGCTTGGGATGCGCTCGGCGATGCTGATCTGCTGACGCATCGTGGAAGACCAGGAACGGAACACGCCCGTTCCCTCTTCGTCATCAAAGATATCGCAGCTGGCGAGAGTTTTACGGCCGAGCATTTGCGCTCCATTCGGCCTGGGCTCGGACTATCTCCGCGCGCGCTTCGAAAGGTGCTCGGCCGGCGCGCAACCAGAGACCTCGTTCGCGGCCAGCCTCTCACCTGGGATGATGTGGAATGAGCGATCCCCCTACTCCGGGTCGCGTAGCATGTCCAATTTGCATGGGTTTGGGAACGGCGTTTGTACGCCTGCCGGAGCAGCCGATTTATCAACATCCCGTGCCGGCCGATGCGGTCGTCGCGAAGCCGCACGCGATCGACCTTGAGTGGACTGCCTGCTCCGATTGTTCGCACGCATGGCAACCGAATTTCGACGCGTCTCTGCTGCGCGAAATCTATAGAAGTCATTATTATACGCCGACGCCCGATGGTCTCGGTGTGCAGTTCCGCGATGAGTTTATTGCGACTCTTGCATCCTTCCGACTGAATGAAATGCCCCGCGTGCTGCTCGAAATTGGTGCGTCTGACGGTGAACTGCTTGCCGAACTTAGGAACCGGACGAATGCGTCACACGCGTATGCTTTCGAGCCGAACATAGAGAATGCTTCTATTGCGAGGCGGCGGGGCCTCGATGTGCGGGAGATGTTTTTTGGGCGCGACGCAGCCGGAGAAAACCTAGAGCCCGTCCAATTTGTCTACGCACGACACGTCATCGAGCACGTGTTCGATTTTGAGGGCTTTTTCACGGGATTGAACGCGATTGCCGCTCCCGACGCCGACGTGGTTCTGGAGACTCCGAGTCTTGATTTTCACGCGGCGCACGGATCGATTGCACCATTTCACGTCGAACATGTGCATGTCTTTGCGCTTCGTTCCCTGACGAGACTCGCTTCTCTTCACGGCTGGTGCCTTAGGAATTCCGTGGTTACATCAAGTGGCAATCTCATTGCCGCGTTCAGAAGGGGAGACTCATCTGCGCAAATTCCCGCCCCCTTCTTGGGCGACCTGCAGGGTAAATTGACCCAGCGGAGAACGGATATGCAGCGGCTTCTCGCCGGTCGCCGGTTGATTTTTTGGGGAGCCGGCAGTGCGGGCATTGCCCTCGCGAGTGCAATAGGGCGCGAACCGGATATATGGACTGACGGAAATCCGAACAAGGTCGGTAAGAAATTCGTCGGATCGACACGGAAGATCGTGAGTCCCGAATCGGCAATAGCCGAGGCGAGATCATCGGAGTTCGGCAATCCGATTTTTATTATCACGTCATCCTTTCAGGGTGAGATACTTCCGCGGATCCGGCAACTTGGGTGGAATGGAGCCGTTTTCGATGGGTCCGGACATCGTCTATAAGCGCTTGATTTTGCTCGAATAAAATGCAAAGTCACCCACATTCATATGGTTCACCTCGAATCTTTCCACATTTTGACCGTTGGCAATGGGCCTCAACTGGTGCGTGATCTCTGGAATCGCATCGCAGATAAAGGTGCCTATCAGATCTCCCACATCGCGCATCCTTCCTTCGATCGCAATTCATGGCCCGAGACATTGCGATCACACCCCGTACACTTCTTTCGCGATGATATTCGCATGGAGATTCAACCCGGAAACCGCGAATTCCTCGCGACCCTGGAACGAGACGGCGTTCCGACGATTCACAACATGATTTTGAGCGATCGGGTCGTTTCGAAGTTGCCCTACGAGGAGGCTCTCGGCTACGCGGGCCTTTTGGCCGAACGACTTTCCTTGATTTACGAGGCAGTCAAGCCTACGGTCATCGTGGGCGGTTTTGATGCCTTGCACGGCAGCCTGGCACTAGCTGTCGCGCGGCACATGGGTATCCCGTGGTATGCGCCCAATTACACCGCGCTGCCCAGGGGACAGGCCGCGCTTGCAACGGATCTAACTCCGGCGTCGCCACTGATATTCGATCCGCACCGCGCAGATTCGTTGCGTCCGGAGGCTTTGCGCCTTCTGGAGGATTTCGAGAGCAGGAAATTCGAGGCAGCGGCATACATCCCGCCAAATCTCCTTTCCGTTTCGTTCATATTGGGCCAAATTCCGATCCAGCTGGCGGCGTTCTTCCGCGTTTTGGGACGGCGTCGGCTGAAGAGATTCCTGAAGTTCACCGATTACCCCAACTCCTATTCGATTAGACGTCAGGTCGGGGAGGCGCTGCGTCTTCGAAAAAATTCGTGGCTGCTCAAGCGCCGCGTACTAATGGCGCGGCCGCCGCAACGTCGGTTCGCTTTCTTCGGGCTGCATATGCAGCCCGAATCCTCGATCGACGTCTTCGCACATTTTTTCAGCAATCAGGAGCGGGTCATTGAACTAATAGCGCGGTCACTGCCGCCGACCCATTCTCTTTTGGTCAAGTTGCACAAAAGCGATACGACGAACTACTCATCCGAGTCCCTCGCAAAATACTCCCGCTTTCCGGGTGTCGAACTAGTATCGCCACACGCTGACACGCTGTCCTTCATTCGGCAAGCGGATCTTATTTTTTCGATCCAGGGGACGATTGGCCTCGAGGCCGCTCTGCTTGGAAGGCCGGTCATCGTGTTTGGCGATTCGCCGACCAAGCGCTTCCCAAGCGTATCGACGATCGGCAAGACCATCGACCTTCCCAAGCTCATTCGTCGAAAGCTCGCCGAGCCGCCCCCACCCCGTTCCGACATCGTTGCGGCGTTCGCGGCCTATCTCGCCCCATTTTATCCCGCCTGTCACAATGATTGGAGGGTGCGGCCGACAGACGCACAAATAGACGACTTCGTGAAGCTATTCGCTTTGCTGCGGACGCGTGCACTCGGACCATTGGCGAAAGCGGAGGGTTGAGTGAGCCGGGTTATCACAAGCAATGAGAGCTCGCCTTCGCTGCCTCAGTTGGTCGCGCGGATGGCCGGATGGCTTGGTACTTTTGCTTTATCGGCGGCGGCGGCATTCGCGCCCGTGTTAAATGCCGGCCTCGACGATAAATTCAATCCTGGGCGACTCGCAGCGGTTCTGGGATTTCTGCTGTTATTGCATGTATTGCGCTATCCGAAAATCGTACTCTCCCAAGAGTTTGTCGTTTACGCGTGTCTGCTCTTTTATATGACTCTTTCGACTGTGTGGACACCTGATCCGAGAATTGCGATCAATACCCTGTTGCCTGGGTTGAATTTCCTCCTCGTATTGATGCTCTTCGGATCCCTCGTAATGTTCCATGATTTGAGCGCGGTGTTGACGGGTCTCCTCTTCGGCTTTTTTTGTGGCGCGGGCACCTACAGCCTCATGACAGGGTTCCCATTCTCGCGTCCGGACGACTTCTCGTACAACGCCATCGCCGGAATGTATTTGTTCGGCCTATTCAACATTTTCATATGGGGATGGTACGCGAGGCAGCGACTGCTCTGCCTTTTGATGGCGGTCGTCGTCATGATGCTCATCGCGGCGACGACGTCGATCAAGACCAACCTCGGTGTGTTGCTCGGGGCGCTCAGTGCGGCTTTCATATACCTCGGGACATTCGCGCGGATATTGGGACGAAGTATCATTCCTCTCTTGGTGGTGTCCGCAGCGATTAGTTATACGGTAATTTCAAACGAGGCACTTCTTGAACAGCTGCAAAACGGCGTCGATCGGGTGACGCTGGGCGTTCAGATTTTGAGTGCACGCGAAGATCAATCGCAGGGCACTTCCTTCAATGATCGCCAGCACTGGCAGAAGATAGGCCTCAAGGGTTGGGCGGGAAATCCCGTGTTCGGCGGCGGAGTCGAAGCATTTAGAGCGGATGTGGGAATTACCTCGCACTCGACGCCGATCGACGTCCTTTATAACTTCGGACTCATCGGATTTACATTATTTTACGCGCTCTTTGCCCTGGTCGTCCGGCGGCTGTACATCGCTCGCCGCGAGCCACTGAGGGGACTGCCGGTTTTGATATTCTCCGGTGTCATTTGCTACCTATTCATGTCGCTTTCCGAGCCGCTGCACTACAGCTCTTTTCTTGCAGCCTTCATTGCGGTGAGCACCGGCCTGCTAAGACGACACACGAAAAGCGAATCGGCCGCGGATTCCCGCGCAATATGACTGCCTCGGACGAAATTAAGGCGAAAAAGCGCTTCGAATTCGGAGCCAATTGGACGCGCTTTCTCGCCGTGCTGGACGAGAGACGGATTGTTGACGCCGAAGCCTCGATGAAAGAGATGTTGGGTGTCGCGCGTCTCGATGGATTGAAATTTCTGGACATTGGCTGCGGCTCCGGTTTGTCCAGCCTGGCTGCACGCCGCCTCGGCGCGGAAGTGCACTCGTTTGATTTCGATTTGCAATCCGTGGCGTGCGCGATGGAACTCAAACGACGCTACTTTCCGCAAGACGGCGCGTGGCACATCGACGCCGGCTCAGTTCTGGACCGCTCATTCGTCGAGAGTCTCGGTCAATTCGACATTGTCTATAGCTGGGGAGTTCTGCATCACACCGGATCGATGTGGGTGGCGATCGAAAACGCGATCAGTTGCGTCGCCTCGCCGCGCGGCACCTTATTCATTTCGATCTACAACGATCAGGGTTGGAAATCGCACGCGTGGTGGTTCGTCAAGGTCATCTATAATCGGTTGCCTCGAATTCTGAAGAGTCCGTTTGTCATCGCTGTGTCCGCAGTCACGCACGCGCTTGTATTCGTCAAATATTTGATCAAGCTCAAGCCGCGGATTGCGATTGCTCCGCTATTGAGCGACCGGCGCGGGCGCGGCATGAGCGCCCGGTACGACGCGGTTGATTGGATCGGCGGCTATCCGTATGAGTTCGCAAGCTACGATATTCTCGCGAATTACTTTGACGTGCGCGGTTTTTGCCTCACAAATTCCCGACGCGACGCCAGCCACGGCTGCAATGAACTGGTGGTCCAGCGCGCGAGCGCCGCGGCAACATGTGCGGAATAGTCGGATTCTTTCGGCCCTCCGGATTGATTGAGGACGCGGCACGGTTCGATCTCGAAGGCATGTCGGCGAGTGTTTCGCACCGCGGCCCGGATGATTGCGGCGTTTGGCTCGATGCGGCGCCAGGCATCGCGCTGGGTCACCGGCGTTTGTCGGTCCTGGATTTGTCACCCGCCGGTCACCAGCCCATGGTATCGGCCTCGGGCCGATATGTGATCGTGTTCAACGGCGAGATCTACAACCATTCGGACATGCGTAAGGAGCTGGAGCTACAGGGAAATGAAGTCAACTGGCGCGGCCATTCGGACACGGAAATTCTGCTGGCTGCCTTCGAATGCTGGGGGATTGAGACGACTCTAAAAGCGACGGTCGGTATGTTTGCCCTGGCATTGTGGGATCGGCACGAGCGCATTCTGACGCTTGGGCGCGATCGTCTGGGTGAAAAGCCGCTTTATTACGGGTATCAAGGCGACCAGGTATTGTTCGGCTCGGAGCTCAAGGCATTACGCTCGCATCCCGCGTTCCACGCTGGTATCGACCGCGATGTGTTGGCGCTCTATTTTCGCCACGGCTACATCACCGCGCCGCATTCGATTTATCAAGGCATATTCAAACTTCTGCCGGGTTCTTTTGTGCAATTTTCCGGGCAAGCACATGGCGCCATTCGGCCTCGCCCGCAGATTTATTGGTCATTGCAGACGGTTGTAACGCGGGGCCTTGCAAGTCCCTTCGTCGGCAGCGACGCGGAGGCCATCGGTCGACTCGATGCAGTATTGATGCGCGCGGTGGCGGGACAATGCATTGCCGATGTGCCCCTTGGCGCCTTTCTATCGGGTGGAATTGATTCGAGTGCGATCGTCGCTCTCATGCAGGCCCAGTCCTCGCGTCCCGTGAAGACTTTCACAATCGGGTTTCATGAGGGCGCCTTTAACGAAGCCGA
Organism: uncultured Gammaproteobacteria bacterium; assembly: GCA_963755965.1. GTDB lineage: Bacteria > Pseudomonadota > Gammaproteobacteria > Steroidobacterales > Steroidobacteraceae > Bog-1198. The sequence continues at coordinate 759,456 of CAVWLU010000013.1, read as the reverse complement.
TTACGCCAAGTCGGTAGCGCGGCAGCTCGGTACCGATCACACGGAACTATTTGTCACCGCGAATGACGCGATTAAGATTATCCCCCGCCTGTCCACCATATACGACGAACCTTTCGGCGATAGCTCTGCCATCCCAACTCTTCTGGTCGCTGAGCTGGCCCGCCGGCATGTCACCGTAGCCCTCTCCGGGGATGGAGGCGACGAGCTGTTCGGGGGGTACACCCGCTATCAGCGCACCGCCGACATTTGGTCATCGTTGCGACGGGTGCCCTATGTTGCCCGTAAGACGGTGTCGCTCGGGATGGGCGCGTTTGCCCGGTCGAGGACCGCCCGAATAGCTCAATACCTGGGCGCAAGAAATGCGGCTGCGACATATCGAACTCAGTTGGCGCAGCGTCACGATGTGCATAAGCTCGTGATGAGTACGGCGGGATGCATGAGCGAGGCTGCTCCGCACGCCGCGTTCGCGCGCGACGACATCTATTCCACGATGATGTACGTGGACGCCTCGACCTATCTCCCGGACGATATACTCGTGAAGGTCGATCGCGCGACCATGGCAGTAGGCCTCGAAGCGCGCGTACCGCTTCTGGACCATCGTGTCCTGGAGTTCGCGTGGCAATTGCCCCTGCACATGAAGGTGCGGGGTCGAACAGGGAAATGGCTGCTTCGGCAGGTCTTGAGCAAATACCTGCCTGATTCCCCGCCGGCGCGCCCAAAAATGGGCTTCGGTGTGCCGGTGGGCGAATGGGTGCGGGCGCCGCTGCGCGACTGGGCCGAAAGTCTGCTCTCTGAAGATCGATTGCGACGGGAAGGGTTCCTGGACCCGAAACTCGCACGAGAGGAGTGGCTGCGCCATCTCGCCGGAAATTCGGCGGGCAGCGATAGCGTTTGGCACATGCTCGCGTTTCAGGCGTGGCTCGCGAGCGTCGCTTGAAATTGCTGCTGGTGATCGATCACTTCGGATCCGGCGGGGCACAAAAGCAGATCGTTGAACTGGCATGCGGCCTGAATCGTCGTGGACATCGGGTCGAGATGTTCACATATTTTCCAAGCCGCAGTTTTTTCCGTCCGCGCCTTGACGAGCGGCATATCGTCGTTCATGAATACGACAAAGGCCTCGGCTTCTCGCTGGGGGTGGTGCGAAAACTTGCCAGGCTGATTATCGACCATCACATCGATGTCGTAATCTCCTATCTGAGCAGCCCGAATATTTACGCTGAGCTTGCAAAGCTTATAGCCCCGAGTGCCAAGCTCATTGTGTCGGAGAGAACCAGCCATTTCGATGATAAGTCGCAGGTTAGCGCATTCTTGCGCAGAGCGATGCACTCTCTCGCGGATCATGTCGTTGCCAACAGCGAGTCGCAGTGCGAATGGCTGCAGCGCAAATGGTGGCTCAAGAGCAAAGTTTCATGCATCTATAATGGGTTCGAACTTGACTCTTTCGCCGCCAGTCACAACGTCCCCGGATCACGGGGTCGGTTACGGCTGGTGGCGGTCGGAAGAATCAGTGCGGAAAAGAACGCGCTCAACTTGATACGGGCTCTCATCCTGCTGCAACGCGACTGGGATTACGTTCCAGAGATCAGCTGGGTGGGCGAGCGAGACGGTGGGCACGGCGGAGAAGCATACTGCCGGCAAATCGATGAACTCCTCGAAAGCTGTCCCGAAGTGCAAAGACACTGGCGTTGGATCGATGTGGTGGTGGATCTGCGGCAATTACTGCAGGAGTACGACGCTTTGATTCACCCGTCTTATTACGAGGGTCTACCCAACGTCGTTTGCGAGGCGCTCGCAGCGGGGATGCCCGTGCTCGTATCCGATGTCTGCGATCATCCTCGTTTGGTCGCCGACGGCAAGCGGGGCTTTTTGTTTGACCCCGCTGAACCTGCTAGCATCGCGGCCGCGATCAAAAAGCTCGGCAGTCTCAGCGACGACGAGTGGCGGGGGTTGTCGCACAACGCGCGGCATTACGCCGAGAACCGCCTGGACGTTGGAAGAATGATTACGCAATACGAAGATCTCATGGATCGGCTGCATTCATGAGCGCGCTCCCATATGAGGTTCGAAATGCGGTCGTTCTGTGCGGCCCATCAACACAGCCGGGAACCGAAGGTTATGGTGGCGGCAAGGGGGGATACGTGCGCAACGTAGCGGCCTTGCTCGAACATTTTTCCGCAGGCGACGTGACAATGACGCTGTCGCCCTATAGTACGCGCCGCTTTTCGAGAGGCTGGACGATTCTCCTGCCGATTCGACTGGTTGCGGACCTTTGGGTATTTGCGCGAAATATCCGCGGAGCCGGCGCGGTGCATCTCATGATGACCTATGGGCTGGCGATCTATCGTGAATTCGGCATCAGCGTGCTCGCCGTCGTATTCAACCGTCCGTTAATACTTGATATTCGCGGCGGCTCATTCGTAGCCTGGCTCGAATCGACAAGCGCGTTGCAGCGAGCGATGGCGCATTGGGTACTTCGGCATGCCGAGGTGATATTGGGCCAGGGCCTCTCCGTGGTCAGCTATTTGACGCCCCGGTATGGCGAAAAGGTGCGTCATTTTCCGAACTTCATGCAGGCGAGATACCTGCCGTCGAGCGTCCGGCCGCGATTTACCCAGCGCGAACTGCGCGTCATATTTGTCGGCTACTGCTATGCCGGCAAAGGCGTGTTCGAATTGGTGGAGGGTTGTGCGCTCGCTGCGCGCCGCGGACTATGCATCCAGCTTACGTTGGTAGGGTCTGAGAGCCCTGAGTTTTCGGCCTACCTCGACGGCTACGTTTTGCCGGAAAGTTTACGAATCACGCGGCGCGGCGCCCTCGAATTCGACGACGTGCAATCATTGCTCGCCAGTCACGATATATTCTGTTTTCCTTCCCGGCACGTGGGTGAAGGGCACCCGAACGTGATCACGGAGGCGATGGCGCACGCGCTCGCGATAGTGACGACGCGCCACGGCTTCATTACCGAACTTCTCGACGACACTTCGGCGTACTTCCTTGAGTCGAACTCGAGCGAAGCAGTAGCGGATATGCTGGTCCACGTGGATTCACATCGCGACGAAGCGCGGCATAAGGGGGACAATGGCCGATGCACCTTGCAAAAACGGTTTACCGAAGCGAATGTGCTTGGTCAATTACGTGAGCTTTACCGGCGCGCTTTGCGCCGCACACAAGCGGTGAAGCGAGGATGAAAATCGGGGCGCTGACGCGGGGCCTCGCAACCTTCGTGCCCGGCATGGCGCGGCTGCATCGGCGTGTTACGCGCACCGGTGGTACCGACTCGGCTCGCTACTGCTACTCCGTTTGGCTGCGCCATCTGGTTTTGAGCTATCAGAACGGTCTGTGCACCCGGCCACCGTCGCGTGTTGCCGAGCTAGGACCGGGCGATTCAATTGGAATTGGGCTGGCGGCACTGCTTTGCGGAGCGAACTACTATTACGGTCTCGATGCGCTGGCGTTCGCAAATCTTCGTCGCAACACGGGCGTATTCGACGAGCTGATCGAATTGTTTCGCTCGCAAGCCGCAATCCCCGGGGACGACGAATTTCCAGGCGTAAGACCCAAATTGCGATCATACGATTTTCCGGGCGCGATGCTGGCCTTCCCGGACCAACGGAGCATCGAGCGAATCAAACATTCGATCGAGGACCCTTTCAATCCAGATTCGATGATTCGCTATGTAGCTCCCTGGTGGAGTCCTCAAGTCATCGAGCGCGGCGTTGTTGACATGATCCTGTCTCAGGCGGTCCTCGAGCATGTTGACAATCTCGAATCGGCATATGCGGCCATGCGGATGTGGTTGGCACCTCGGGGCTGGCTGTCGCACCAGATTGATTTCCGTTCCCACGGAACGGCGACCCAATGGAATGGGCATTGGACATACGGAGACATTACGTGGCGATTATTGCGCGGCCGACGCGAATATCTGATCAATCGCGAGCCGCACTCAACGCACCTTCGTCTGCTGCGCGAAGCGGGCTTTACCATCGTATGCGACGAGACGGTGAGCGCCGCCGCGGCCGAAAGACGAACATTGGCGCCCCGATTTGCATCGATGTCCGACGCGGATCTGACGACCTCAGGTGCGTTTATTCAGGCGCAGCTCGGCTGACGCTCAATGCAGGACACGCCAGCCACCCGACGAGGTGACAACTCCACTGGAATGTTCAACGATATTGCCCTTCGACGCGTCCGTCGATAAATCGACGAAGGCAATGGCCGCCTCTCGTACCGTCGCGCCGACATGATTACATCGGCAGACTACATTGTTCGACTGCGTGCCGATTCTAATTGCGGGTCCTTGGGTTGATTCCGGAATCCCGTCATGAGAGGGTTCATACCCGAAGCGGTTGCCCTCGACGATGAACGCCGCGCACACGTCAAGTTCTATTGCCGCGAATACCCCGGGCTTGGAAGTGCTGTTGCCGGCGATGAAGCAATTGCGAATAAACCCCATTTTTTGGCGGGGCGGATCCCAGATCGTGGATTGTTGACCAATTTGCATGCCGGATTGCTTGCATCCGAAGATATCAACACTGTCGATCGTCATACGGGTGCATTCGTGGGTTGTCACGACACCGCGCGAGAAATTTGTGATTCGGCCATTACGTAAATCGACTTTCTCTGCGCTCGAATGAATGCCATAGCCGCCATCTAAATTGGCGCCGTCCAGGGCAAATCCATCGATGGAGAAGTCGATCAGGTCGGTCTGCTCGGCCGCGGTATTTTGCGTAACGTGCAAATATCCGCCCGCCTTCGACGAGGCGCCGCCATTGTCGATGGCGGTGCCAGTGATGCCCACGCCGACGACATTGCGCAGCGTGATGCTTCGCTTGACGCCGACCTGATCGACACCAGCCCAGGGGCGGTAGAATCCAGATTCGCCGGGCCCGCACGCAAAGAGAACCTTCGACGTTTTGACGTACAGCCCATCCACCCAGCAATTGTAAGCGCCGTTGAGCGTGAATGCCCAGCCATGCTCAGCGTCCATGTTGGAGATATTGATATTGCTGAAGCGCATGTTGTATGCGTGCGAGGTCTGACGTAATTCTCGCTTGGGCTCGCTGGTGGCCCACCCGAATTCATAGTAGATACCGTTTGCCAGGACGCCGCTTCCGTTTATCCAGATATTCTCCATGATGACTCCGTTCAGGCCGCCGATCATTAGAATTGCTGTGCCGGATCTATTATTGGACGTGATTCTTAAGTTTCGCAGTTCGATGCCTCCCATCGGGGACGGTAACTGGCTATCGTATGTTGGACTGAAGTAGCGGCTATCGTCACCGCGATTTCCGAACGTGAGTGCGTTGCCTGCGGCGGTCCCGCCGCCGCCCATCTGATAGTCGACGACGATGGAACCGTTGACAATGGAGAAATCGCGCACCGCGAAGATGAAGCCGGAGTTGGTATCCCCGCGCACGCCTACTTTACTGAAGTGGAGAGTACATCCCTGCAAATCCAGGCGGATGCCGTCGTGGAACGGTATGATGTCGTTGAAATAATAGGTGTCCTTCCCGGTGGTATTGGGCAACCATAGGTTGCCGCTGAAATTGCCGCCGGGATCCACCAGCGATTTCAACGCTGAGGTGTTTGCATCAGCGGCCGCCGGGTCGTTCGGAATCAGCCCGATTCCATGCAGATAACCGGGAACCTCAGTGCGCTTGTCGAGGGCCCGTGCAGCTGCAGAGGATCCGACGTCGTTTGTGGCGGCGCTCGAAACGGTGCTGCTACCCACGAGTGCCATCGCGACCGATAATATGTTTCTGCGACTTTGCATACGATCCTCGGCGTCGGAATTGAGAATATGATTGCATGGCGGCGGCGGAGTTCCTGAGGAATCACCATTGCCGGCACGAAATGTCACCGGAACCCTCGAGAAATGCGAATCATGTATCCACAATCGCTGCCGCTGAATTCTTCCGCGAGACGCGGCAGCCGGCCGAATTGACGTGACTTCGCGTCAGGGAAGAGCTTTATTAGGATTCGCGATCGGTGGCGTATTCCTATATTTGGCGGTTCGCCACGCCAGCGCCGTCGACATCGCTAGGGTTCTCGGTTCAGCAAAAGCCGGATGGCTCGCTGTTGCCCTGTTGGTCTACGGTCTGGAGTTGGGCGCGCGCGTAATTCGTTGGCGTGTGCTGCTATTGCAAACCGGAGAATATGTCGGGCTGGGGAACGCGACATCAGCCTCTCTCATTGGTTACGCGGCGAACAATGTGTTGCCCGCGAAGCTCGGAGAATTGGTCCGCGTGGACCTGATCAGCCGCCTTTCGGGCATCCCCCGGATGGCGTCGTTGGGGACCGTAGTAGTCGAACGAATTTTTGACGTCCTTCTCGTACTCGTGATGGCCGGAATCAGCATTGGGCTCTTGGTGCTGCCGGAGACCTTTGACCTCGCTCGCGTACGGAGCGGTATGGCCCTGCTGGCCGCTTCGACCGCGCTTCTCCTGATCACGGGAGTCAGTCTGGTCCGGAGAGGCGTCAGCAGTGGGTGGAATTTGGGGCCCGCGATGCATGCTCGCTTGGACAACCTGATTCGTGGAATCCGTATATTGGTGAGTCCAGAACAATGCGCGCGCGTCCTCGCATTGTCCGTGTTGATCTGGGCATTAAACGCCGTGGCAATATGGCTGGTAGTGTTCACATTTGGGGTCAGTTTGTCGCCGCTGCAGACTCTGTTATTGGAGGGAATCGTCGGCCTCGCAGCCGTACTGCCGGCGCCGCCAGCGGGCTTGGGTGTTTTACAATATGCGTTTACCCTCGCGTTTGAACTCTTGGGGAAACCGAGCGCAATCGGCTTGGTTGCCTCGGCGGCAGTACAGGTTGTTTTGCTGGGCAGCGTCACTCTGGTAGGAGCATTTTTGTTTTTCGCAATAGTCATTCCCGTATCTGTCGAGACGCGCGCGACAGATGGCTAAGAATCCGCAGCGTCGCACCGAATTCGTGTCGTTCGACGGATCGACCCGCATCACCACGCTACATCAGCGACCCGATCGTCATCGGCATTTGGACGGTATTCTCGATCGCACACTGATCGCCCGAGGCGGCGGCTACGCCTACTCGGCGGCCAGTTTTGGTACAAACTCCTGCGTCCTTGAAATGACGGCCTTCGATCGCATGCTCAACTTCGATCCGGCAAAGTCCACGTTGGAGGTGGAGGCGGGCGCCAGGATAATCGACGTCTGCAAATGGGCGGTTTCTCGCGGACTGCAGGTCCCCGTCGTTCCCGGGTATCCGTTGGTGACTATCGGCGGTTGCATTGCAGCCGACGTTCACGGCAAAAATCCCTGGCGCGATGGTACCTTTGCGGACTGGGTAGCGGCGGTAAGAATCTTCCATCCAGACAAGGGTTACGTGAACGTGAGCTCCGATGGCGATCCCGCGCTATTCGAGATGACGTGCGGTGGATTCGGTCTGACCGGGGTGATTGTCAGCGCAACCTTGCAGCTGACACCGCTTCCGGGTACCGACATGGATCTTACATCCCAATCCGTCCACAGCCTTTCCGAGGCGGTTGAGCTACTTGCGGCGTCCACCGAAGAGTTCTGCTACAGCTGGCACGACGCGACGCCGGGGAAGAGCTTCGGGCGCGGTCTTGTGACTTCCGGCCGGTGGGTATCCGGTGAACATCGCGAGCCTTCGTTCCACTATCGGCCGATGAATGCCAGGACGCGTGCGAGGCTCCCGTTGAGTCTCTGGAATTCCTTAACGGTGTGCTGCGCAAATTCACTCTTTTACCGGCTGAACGGTCAGTGGCGGCCCCGGCGCCGGATGAACCTGCTGGACGCCGCATTTCCACTCGCGAGAAACAGGGCGTACCTCGCAGGATTTGGCCGTTCTGGCATGCGCGAAGTTCAGATACTTGTGGACGCGACATCCGTCAATTCCTTCATCCGAGCGCTGGAGGAGCTTCCGGTGCGCGATCGGCAGCCGCTTGTCATGGCCTCTCTGAAGCGTTTTCACGGGAGACAGCGCTCCCTGAGCCCCACCGGCCCGGGTTATCTGATCGCAATGGATTGTTTGCCCGGCAAGGCGGCTGACCGTCTTATGGCGCAAATCGACTCCCTGATGCTCGACATGGGTGGTCAGCCAAATTTGTCAAAAGATTCCCGGATTGGCCGCGAGGTCGCGGCACGATCGATCCGCAACTACGGATCATTTGCTGACGGGCTGCGCCGATATGACCCAGCCCGGAGATTCTCCTCCGAACTTTCTGAGCGAATCGGGCTTTGAGTTACGTGATCGTTGGCGCCTCAACCGGTCTCGGTCGCGCATTGGCGGAGGAATACGCCAGCGCCGGATTTGACCTGGTGCTCATCTCGCGGGATCGACGCGATACCGAGCCGCTCGCGGCGCATTTGCAGCTGCGCTTCGGAATCGTGGCCATAGCGTTAGCTGCGGACTTTGCCCGTGGCAACGACTACCTTGCCGTTGTCGAGGATGCTTTGGCTCAAGTAACTCCCCTGCGCGGGCTTCTGCTTCCGGTGGGGGCCAGCGATCCTGATGATAAGATTAGTTTATCCGACGATCTGATGATGCAGCTTGTAAATATAAATTTCCTAAATCCATGCCGGCTCTTGAATGGGTTACTGCCGCGGCTGCGCGGCGGTGAAGTGGTCGGATTCGGCAGTGTCGCCGCCGTGCGCGGCCGTACTCGCAATGCCGCGTATGGCGCGGCGAAAAGCGCATTGATGACCTATTTTGAAAGTCTTCGCCATTGGGCCGGCGCGGAAGGTATTGCCGTGCGGTTTTATATTCCCGGCTATCTCGACACCAATCTGGCCTTTGGTCAGCATTTACCCTTCAGTCCAGCCGATACGCGCAGCCTGGCGCGGCGCGTGCGTGCCGACTCCGGCCTTACATGCACCCGATATTTCCCGGCCTATTGGCGCTACATCGGGTGGCTCCTGTTGCTGCTCCCATGGAGTATCTATCGTGGGTTGAAAATTTGAATATGGATGCATCCGGACCGGAAGTCAGCCTGTTTTTCCCTGTCTACAAGGACGAGCGGACCGTAAGGACTGTCGCGGAGCGAGCGATTGCGCTGCTTGACGATCTCGCGAGTCGTTACGAGATCATTATTGTGAACGATGCTTCCCCCGATGGCAGCGGTGCGGTGGCGGACCAATTGGCCAGCGAATATCAGCAGATTCGGGTCATTCACCATGACCGAAACTTAGGTTATGGCGCGGCGCTCAAATCCGGGGTTTCGGCAAGTCGGTTCGAGTGGATTTGCATGGTTGACGGCGACAACGAATATGATGTGTTCGAGTTGAAGAAAATGCTGGCAGTTCGTCGGTACTATCTCCTGGTAATCGCCTTTCGCTACAAGAAGCTATATTCCACCAAGCGGATATTTATCTCGTTTATCTACAACACAGTACTTCGTGCGCTCTTCAATAGCCCGTTTCGCGACATTTCCACGGGCATCCGCGTGATCCATCGCTCAATCCTCGATGCCATTTCGCTCAGCTCGGACAGCCCGTTCATCGGCGCTGAACTCGCTCTCAAGTCCATGTTGAGAGGTTATCCGGTGGGCGAAGTCGGCATCCAAACGTTTCCGCGAGATTTCGCTCAAGGGTCGGCGACGTCGATGAAAAACATCTTGTTGACCATCCGCGATCTGCTGCGCGTCAGACGCGAGATATTCTCCGACTCCTACGATCTTCCCGAGGGGCGTGGGCGCACCCGCAACCCGTCGTGAAGGATCTTCAGGCGTTGTACAGAGCAAGATTCTCGGACGCCGACCGCGTACGCAAGGACCTCGTGTGGGAGGTGCTCTGTAAGAAGTTCTTCCAACGATACGTCGCTGAGAATGGCAGCGTGCTGGAAATCGCCTCAGGTTACGGTGAGTTCATTCGTCACATCGTTGCGGCGCGTAAGATCGCCGTCGATCTAAATCCCGAAGCCAAAGACTGCCTGCCGCACGAGGTCGAATTTCACCTAACTAGTGCTTCGCGGCTCAGTATGCTTTCGGATGGCTCGGTCGACACCTGTTTCAGCAGCAATTTCTTCGAACATCTGCCCAGCAAGGAAGTGATGGACGAAGTACTTGCGGAGATACTTCGAGTCTTACGTCCGGGCGGATTGTATGTAGTCATGCAACCCAATATTCGCTACGAACCTGGGCGCTATTGGGACTACTACGATCACATCCTGCCGTTAAGCCACTTGTCGTGCCGCGAGGCTTTCGTCAAGTCGGGATACGAGGTGGTGGAAGTAATCGATCGTTTCGTACCGTTTTCCACCGACACTCGTCTGCCTCAACATCCTTTACTTGTACGCATCTACCTCAAGTGTCGACCGATCTGGAAGTGGATGGGCGGACAATTCGTGCTTGTAGGAAGAAAGCCCATGGTTGGGCCTTGAGGACGGAACGCGGGCTCTCAACCGCTTACGTTACAATGCCGGAATACTTTAATACCCCTGCGCTACCGAAGGCGGGGGCACCAGGAGATCGTAGGTGACCGGGTCGGCCTATCATGTTTCAAAGCCGGTAGCTCTTTACGTCGATGGCAGCGTGCCCCTCGGTGGCGCTGAACGCCGATTCTTTCGCCTGTTCAAATATCTCTGCGAAAACGGCTACGACATCCACCTATGTACATCGATGGAGGGAGTCGAGGCCTGCAAAACGCTTGGCATCAGCCTCGATGCGGAAAGAACTTACATCTTGCCGGGGGTTCGGGGTTCCACCAGCCGCACGCTTCAATACTGGACATTGATCAGGCGCACCATTAGTTTGATCAAGTGGCTTCGGATGAAGCAAATGAACCACCTGCACTTTGGTCAAAATCCGGGTGCATCGACCTTTTTCTATGCGCTCTTCTCTGGATTCGCGTGTCCATTCTCGGTGTCGCTCGTAGATTCGATCAAAGACTATCAGCGAAATGCGCGTGAAAGAATTTACGCGGCCGTCAGCGGAGCATTGGCTACTGCGATCGATTGCCTCAGTATCGCGATCAAGAGCGATTTATGCGAGTTTTTGGGGAAGCGGTATAGCGGCAAATGCAAGGTGGCGCCGTGCAGTTTTACCGAATACCGTGTTCCTCAAGTCGCCGTCGCTAGAGACATAGACGTCTCGTTGATCGCGCGCATGATCGATTGCAAGGGACATGACCTGTTGCAGAAGGCGCTGGGCGAGCTGACAAGCTCGCATTGTTCCGGCTTGGTCGTGCACATTTGCGGCTCGGGTCCGTTGGAAGCCGAAATTAGGCGGGACTTCGCGGCAATCACGGGCCATCGGGTGCAGATACAATACGAGCCGGATCCATTTCGCATCTTGCTAAGGTCGAAAGTTTTCGTGTCCCTTCAGGTTGTCGAGAATTATCCGTCTCAAAGCCTGCTCGAGGCGATGGCCTGTGGCTGCGCGATCATCGCAACGGATGTTGGCCTCACCAGGCAGTTGCTCGACGAAGATTGCGCCATTCTGATCCGTCCGGAGCCAGCGGCATTGGCCGAGGCATTGCGTCAAGTATTGTCGAGTCCCACACTGCGCTGCACCTTGGGTGCGAGCGCGCGACGAGTGGTAACAACTCAACAAACGATTGAGAGATTTGCCGATTATTTCATCCGAGAAGTCATCGGGACAGCATCAAGGAGGGAGTGCAATTCCACGCCTCTTGCCGAATGATCGCTCTTATTCGGGCTTATTTGGAACAGTGAGGGTGTCGGTTTCATGAAAAATTTCGCGCTCATCGGTGCTGCGGGCTATGTGGCTCCACGTCATATGCAAGCGATCCGCGACACTGGCAATGAGTTGGTCGCCGCGCTCGACATCAACGATTCGGTCGGAGTGCTCGACAGTTACTTTCCGGATGCCAGCTTTTTCGTGGAGTTCGAACGCTTCGACCGCCACATCTATAAGCTGCATCGGCAACACGATCGTCATCAAGTCCACTACATTTCGATCTGCTCTCCAAACTACCTTCACGATGCGCACATGCGTTTTGCTTTGCGCAGCGACGCGGATGCGATTTGCGAGAAGCCGCTGGTCCTCAATCCGCGGAATCTCGATGGGTTGCGTGAAATGGAGGATGATACCGGCCGCCGAATCAATTCCATTTTGCAGCTGCGCCTGCATCCGGCAATCATTGCATTGAAGAACAAGGTCGCCGACGAGCTTTCAAGCAGTAAGCATGAGGTAGATTTGACCTATATCACGTCGCGAGGCCGATGGTATCTGATTTCATGGAAGGGCGATGAGCGCCGTTCCGGTGGGATCGCGACGAATATCGGAGTGCATTTCTACGACATGCTGCACTTCATATTCGGCCGTATTCAGGAAAATCGCGTGCACTATTATTCAGACACGCGCGCGGCCGGCTATCTGGAATACGAGCGGGCTCGCGTACGGTGGTTTTTGTCCGTGGAGTCTGCCGATCTGCCGAAGCATGCCGTGGGTGCCGGACAGCGGACGTATCGAAGTATCACGGTTGACGGTCATGAGATCGAATTCTCCGGCGGCTTCGGCGACCTCCATACGCAGAGCTACCGGGAAATTCTGGCCGGTCGGGGTTTTGGTCTGGAGGAGAGTCGAGTGGCGATCGAAACCGTCGCTGTAATCCGGGGTAGCCGCATCGACGCTGACCACGGCGACCGACATCCATATCTGACAAAGTTCGCCTAGCGGTGTCCCGGAGAGGATCTGTATGAAATACACTGTCCACGAAACTTCAATCGTTGATGAGGGTGCGCAGATTGGCCCCGGCACTCGTATCTGGCACTGGGTGCACATCTGCGAAGGAGCTCGCATCGGGGCTGGTTGCTCGCTCGGGCAGAATGTTTTTGTCGGCAATCGAGTGACGATCGGCAACAACGTCAAGATTCAGAATAATGTTTCGGTTTACGACGACGTATCGCTCGAAGACGACGTTTTCTGTGGACCGAGCATGGTGTTCACCAACGTGTACAACCCCCGGTCCGCAGTGTCGCGAAAGCACGAGTATAGGGCCACGCGCGTAGGTCGTGGTGCGACGCTCGGAGCAAACTGCACAATCGTCTGCGGGGTCACGATAGGGGCGCATGCCTTCATAGCCGCCGGCGCCGTGGTTACAAAGAACGTTCCGGATTACGCACTGGTGGGCGGGGTGCCGGCCCGGCAAATCGGCTGGATGAGCCAACACGGCGAACGCCTGGCGCTGCCACTTCACGGCGAGGGTGAAAGCGCATGTCCGGGTACGGGGCAACGCTATCGCCTAAGCGGTGGCCGCGTAACGCCGATATAAGCGGAAGAGTCTAAACATCGAATGTGCGGCATTTGCGGATTGTACAGTCTTCAATCCTCCGACGATCTTGACCGCACCGTCCGGCACATGACCCGGACGATTGCTCATCGAGGTCCCGACGGAGAAGGAACGTTTGTCGGCGAAGGTGTGGCTCTCGGACATCGGCGATTGAGCATAATCGACCTTTCGAGCAGCGGGGCGCAACCGATGACTTTTGGTGCGAGTACGGTCGTGTACAACGGCGAGGCGTACAACTTTCCCCGTCTGCGCACTGAACTTCAACATCTTGGGCACATGTTTCGAGGTCACTCGGATACAGAGGTACTGCTTCACGCCTACGAGGCGTGGGGACTTGCCGGATTGGAGCGTCTCGAGGGGATCTTCGCATTTGCCCTATGGGATGCCGCTCGTCGCCGATTGATCTTGATGCGCGATCGGCTCGGCGTGAAGCCGCTGTTCTATGCATGGCATGACGGGCGCCTGGTGTTCGGATCGGAGATCAAGGCAGTCCTTGCCGCAGGGGGGGTGAAACGGGATTCCGACGATCAGGCCCTCATGGAGTTTCTGTGGTATGGCAATTCGTTCGAAGATCGAACGTTCTATCGCAGCGTTAGGTCGCTCCAACCAGGGTTCCGCCTCATCATCGAGGACGCGCAATTGCGGTTGGAACCCTGGTGGAACGTGAGCGCATGGCTCACCGGCGCTCAACCGGACCGTCACGATGCGACGGTCGCTGTGCGCGATGCAGTCGATGCCGCCGTTGCTCGGCAGCTCGTGAGCGATGTGCCGGTGGGTATTTTCTTGAGCGGGGGCGTCGATTCATCGAGTATTGCGGCGTCCGCGGCGGTTGCCAGCGGGCGCAGGTTGGCCAGTTTTTCGGTAGGTTTCGATTACGAGAAGGGCGTAAATGAGCTGCCGAAGGCGCGACGGGTCGCGGAGCGACTGGGGTTCGATCACCATGAGGTTCAGATTCGCGGCGATGCGCTCGAAGAGGTCATATCGGCTTTGGTGCGGTCCCACGACGAACCTTTTGGCGACGCCGCAAACATCCCCTTGTTCCTGCTGGCTCGGGAGCTGGGCGGTTCCATCAAGGTTGTTCTGCAAGGCGATGGGGGCGACGAGATGTTCGCCGGCTACACGCGTTATTCGATTCTGAGCGCGGCCGCGTTTTGGCGTATGTGGCCTCAGCGGCTCGAGCCTCTACTGCGCTTGCTGTTCGGCAGCCGGGCCTCGCGACTGGCACGCGTCGGCGCCGCGGCGGGAAATGCCGACCCAGCCCTGCGTATGGCCTTGCTCCTCACAGTCGAGACGCTGCGCGATCCTCCGACTGCATTGTTCGCGGACGCTGTGCGACGGCGAATGGAAGCGGCCACCGACCCTTTCGCAGCCTATAGGCGCTGCGCCTCCCGCTTCGCGAATTACGATCCCGTGCAGCAAATGCTGTTGACGGACATCTTGTTGCAACTGCCGTCGCAATTCCTGACCAAGGTCGATCGTGCGACCATGGCCCACGGAATCGAAGCACGCGTGCCGCTGTTGGACGAGGGTGTTGCCTCGCTTGCCGTCGGTCTGCCGGCATCACTGAAGGTGCGCGGCAGAAACAAGAAGATCGTGCTCCGCGATGCGATGCGCGGGCGATTGCCGACCGAAATTCTGGACGGTCCCAAGACCGGTTTTGGAGTGCCCTACGAGGAGTGGCTGCGGGGAGCGTTGCATGGATTTGCAAGCGCGGCAATCCTCGACAGCAGCTTCATCGAACGCTTCGGCTTTGACCGCACCCGCCTCCAGATCGCGCTTGGCGAACATCGTTCGCGGCGGCGCGATCGCGGTTTTCTTCTTTGGAAATTGTTGCAGTTGGCGCTATGGTCAAAGCTGTACTTGTCGTGACAGGCGCGTTCGCCGCAGAAGTGTGCGGGCAAAATAGGCAAGGAGTATGACGTTGAATTTATCCGCGCACACCTCGCGTTGGTCCGCTGCGGACTTTGCGACGCTCGCAGCGATTTGCGTCGGTACCGTACTAGCGGGGCTGGTGTTTCGGCACTCTGAAATAGGCGTTTTTGCCTTCGTCGTGGAAATCGCCGCGTGGCTGCGAGGCGGGCCGATGCCCGAAGTAGTGACGTGGCCCGCATGGGGCTATGCCTGGGTCGTCGCATGGCTGCCCTCCTTTGGCTGGATCATAGCCCTGCAGGCGTCGCTGGGTGCTCTGGCGCTGGGCGCGTTCGCTGCGAGGATGCGAACGACGTTTCCCGCACAGGGCACGCTTATCGCAGTCCTGTGTGTGTTTGCGCTTCCTTGGCACGATCTTCAAGTTACTCTATACCCTTCGGCACCGGCAGCCTCGTTGACGCTGCTCGCATTACTGTCGTTGGACCGGGCGCTGGGCAAAGGCAGTTTCCGGTGGGCGCTGGTCGCCGGAATCTTGGTTGGATTTGCTCAGAATTTCCGGACCGAGATTGTCATGCTGCCCACGTTTCTCGGGATTGCGTTTTATGTACTGCGCCGCTTCGTCAATCTTCAGATTCCGACTCTCAAGCCGATGTGGATTTTTATTGCGACTGCATTGGCAATGCAAATCCCCTGGGCCCAGTTTTACCATGAGCATGCGGGCCGGTATTCGCTAACCGAGTCGAACTTCGGGCACGTGGTGTACGTTTCCCTCGGCAGCAGCCTGCGCAATCCCTGGGGCATCGAGGCGAACGATCAAGCTGCCTACAAGGCTGTGAAAGATGCGGGCTATCCGTTCTCGTCATTGTCTGAACAGGGAAACAAATTCCTGCTGAAACTTGCAGCGGAGAAGGTGAAAGAGCATCCGTTCGGTCTGGTCGGTCGAACTCTGCAGCAGTTCCGAAACACACTGCTGGCGCCGTTCAATTGGGGGGAACCTCGACTCGACCCTGCCGGCACCTTGCATCTCGACGTCCTGAGGCAGGAGCTCAAATCTCGGTTGGGGGTCGGCGTCAATGTCCTCAAGCTGCGCGAGCAGCGAAATCGCGGTCTCGCCGAACAGGCTGAGAAGGACGCGCCGGCGATTCTTGCCCTGCTTTACCAGACCGTGATGACGGGTATCGGTAGCGTGGTGCTCGCCCTCGGTATTCTGGGTATCATCCTCGTGCTATTGCGGCCTGAGGTGCGTCCAGCGACACCCTTGCTGTGGATTTTGGGCGCGACCGCGACATATAAACTCTTGCAGAACACGATTTTGTTTTATCAAATAAACTATCTGAACGGTGTATATCCCTTATTTATTCCATTTGTGGCCGTCAGTGTGACTTTCATCAGAAACGCATTGCGCCGCCCCGCGCCAAACGGTCAAAAAATATGCACTTAGAACATTTGAACCTTCTCGCTTGCCCGGGTTGCCATGGACCGCTACTCTGCCTGCGAAGCGGCGCGGATCCGGTTGTCACGACGATCGCAGAGGGACGTCTTGGTTGTTCCTCCTGCGGACAGGAGTATCCGGTGATTGCGGGCGTGCCGCGTTTCGTGCCGCGCGAGAACTACGCCTCTGGGTTCGGATTGGAGTGGACCAAACACGCGCGCACCCAGTACGACAGCTATTCGGGGGTCCCGTCGTCCGAGCAACGATTTTTCGGACAGACCGGCTGGTCCAAAGATCTGACGGGTGAAGTGATCCTCGAGGTCGGCAGTGGGGCGGGTAGATTTACCGAACAGGCTGCCCAGACCGGCGCGACAGTGGTCTCATTCGACTACAGCTATGCGGTGGACGCGAACTACGCTTCCAACGGTGCGCGCAAGAACGTGCTGATCGTGCAGGCCGATGTATTTGCCATGCCCTTTCGGCCACATAGTTTTGATCGGGTATTTTGCTTTGGCGTGCTTCAGCACACGCCGAGTCCCGTGCGCGCGTTCAGTGCATTGCCCGGCATGCTGAAAGCCGGCGGGGCGCTGTGCGCCGATATTTACAAGGTTTCATTTTGGCGCACCATCGTCCAAACGAAATATTGGGTGCGTCCTTTTACACGGCGGATGAATCCGGATCGCCTCTACGCCCGCGTGCGGCGGTGGGTGGATTTCATGTGGCCGCTGGCGAATGTCATCCGGCGGCTGCCGAAGGGATACGCCATCAATTGGCGGCTGCTAGTCGCCGATTACAGCTTCCTTGGATTGACGGGCGAGATGCTTAAGGAATGGTCTTACCTCGATACTTTCGACATGCTTGCTCCACGCTACGATCGGCCGGCCACGAAGGAAACCTTCCGCAAATGGGCCGAAGACGCTCATCTTACGGAGATTGACGCTCACTACTCGCCTCACGGCGTCGTGCTGCGTGCGCGCGCCGCGAAACAACCTTGAACGTCAGGCGCGCGCGTTAGATGTGCGGCATCGTCGGTGTGCAGGGCGATTTTCCCGCTGATCTGCTGAAGCGCATGAGCGGTAGCGTGGCGCATCGTGGTCCTGACGGCGAGGGCGAGGTGTGGCTCGATATTCCGCACGAGGCACGGACCGGTCTCGGGCACCGGCGCCTCGCCATCATCGATCTTTCCGCCGCCGGGTGCCAGCCCATGGTGCTGCGACCGCGGGACGCGGAGCAAGGCGCGGCACTCACGCTGGTATTCAACGGCGAGATCTACAATTACCGGGAATTGCGTTCGGAGTTGACGGCCGCCGGTCATCGCTTCTCGACACAAACCGATTCCGAAGTCTTATTGCACCTGTATCAGCGCGACGGCCTCGACATGCTCAATCGGCTGAACGGGATTTTCGCGTTCGCGATTCACGACGGACGTGCGCACGGCCGTCCGGCGGACGTCGAGCGCGGCGCGCTATTTCTGGCGCGCGACCAGATCGGCGTGAAACCATTGTATTTCTCCACTACGCCGCAGGGCTTCTTATTCGCTTCGGAGATCAAGGCGCTTTTGTGCCACCCGGCCATCGCGCGAGAAGTCGATCCTCTGGCCCTGCACCAGATGCTCGCGTACCTGTGGACGCCGGCGCCACGCACCATGCTCCGCGCAGTGCGCAAGCTGGAGCCGGGGTGTTCGATGGTGGTCCATCGGGGCGCCGTGGTGCGGCACTGGCGCTATTATCGCTTGCCCTATGACGGCGTCCGCGACACCCGCCCGCGCGCGGCGATCGCAGCAGAACTCGGTGCGCGCCTGGAACAGGCCGTGCGGCGACAATTGGTCTCCGATGTGCCGGTGGGTGCATTTTTATCCGGTGGTCTGGATTCCAGCGCTGTCGTCGCGATGATGCGCCGCGCGCAACCTGAGCAGCGAATTCAATGCTTCTGCATTGGGTTCGCCGACGACGTCGACAGCGAAGGCAATCCAGCGGATCTCCCCTATGCGCGCAGCGTCGCCAAACACTTGAACGTCGATTTGGCAGAGATTCGCATCGACGCGAGGTGCATCGACCGCCTCGAGGAGATGGTCGCCCTGCTCGATGAGCCGCAGGCCGATCCGGCCCCGATCAACGCCTTGTTCATCGCAGAACGCGCGCGGGCCATGGGAATTCCGGTGCTGCTATCGGGAGCGGGCGGAGATGACATATTGAGCGGCTATCGCCGGCATCGCGCCTTGCAGTTCGAGCGCTGGTGGACATGGCTGCCGAAGACCGTACGCATTGCAATGCAAACGGCCGCTGTCCGCGCAGCGATGGGCGGCGGTAGGCTTCAAGGAAGCGTGACGGGACGGCGCCTGGCCAAGATGTTTGCCCAGGCTGGCGAAGACGCCGAACGGCGCCTGGTCGGCTATTTATGGTGGACCCCGGATTCACTCAGGCGAAATTTGTACACCGCAGATTTTGCGGCACAAATCGGCGCCGCAGATGTCGCGGACCCGCTGCTTGCGAGCCTCCGCGAGATCCCTGCAGAACACGATCCTTTGCAACGCATGTTGTTTTTGGAGACGCGGCATTTTCTCGCCGATCACAATCTAAACTACACCGATCGAGCCGGCATGTCTGCAGGAGTAGAGGTGAGGGTGCCGCTGCTCGACTTGGATCTGATCCAATTTGCAGCAAAGATTCCCGCGGCGATGAAGCAGACCGGCAGCGTGGGGAAATCCATATTCAAGGAAGCCATGCAGGGCGTGTTGCCGCGCGAAGTCGTATACCGACCCAAAAGCGGTTTCGGCGTGCCGCTGCGGCGTTGGCTACGACACGAACTGCGCGCACGCGTCGACGACACACTCGATCCCGCCGTCCTGCGCCGGCGTGGTTTTTTCGACCCGCGCGCGGTTCGTGCGCTCATCGACGATGATCGGCAGGGAAAAGTCGACGGCAGTTACACCATTTTCGCGCTCATGTGCCTTGAGCTGTGGTTTCGCCGATTCATCGATGCTTAAATCGCAGTTGGTATTTACTTGCAAAGCGAAGGATCAATGCAACAACTTCTGCAGTCGCTGGCCGACGGGCGAATCGTCCTAGAAGATATTCCGGTCCCACAACCGACATCGGACGCCGTCTTGATCCGGACTTCCCGGTCATTGATCTCGTCGGGAACCGAGAGGATGCTGCTCGAGTTCGGTCGCGCCGGTTGGATCGAAAAGGTCCGCCAGCAGCCGGAAAAGGTGCATCAGGTTCTCGACAAGATGCGCACCGACGGTGTGCTCGCGACGCTCGAGGCGGTACGCAGCAAACTCGATCAACCGATCGCGCTCGGCTATTGCAATGCAGGCCGCGTCGTGGAGGTGGGTGCCGGCGGACCGGAATTCAGACTGGGCGAACGTGTCGTGTCGAACGGTAGCCACGCGGAATTCGTCGCGGTCGGTCGCAACCTCTGCGCGCGCATTCCCGATTCGGTCAGCGACGATGAAGCCGTTTTCGTCCCATTGGCAGCGATTGCATTGCAAGGGCTTCGGCTCGCCGGACCTGCGATGGGTGAGCGCATCTGTGTGATAGGCCTCGGGCTCATTGGCCTAATTGCCGTGCAGCTGCTGCGCGCGAATGGCTGCAAGGTGCTGGCGGTAGACCCTGATCCGGCAAAATGTGCACTGGCGCGGCGGTTCGGCGCCGAAGTGGTCGATTTGCGCGCCGGCGAAGAGGTGCTGCAGATTGCCGAGCGATTTTCCTCGGGATTGGGACTGGATGCGGTGCTTATCACGGCGGCGACCGAGAGCAGCGAGCCCGTCACACAGGCGGCGCGGATGTGCCGCCAGCGTGGGCGAATTGTGCTGATCGGCGTTACGGGACTCAAGTTGGACAGGGCTGACTTTTACAAGAAAGAAATCACCTTTCAAGTTTCGTGTTCCTACGGTCCGGGGCGTTATGACGAGGCGTACGAGAGGCGCGGGATGGATTATCCTTTTGGCTTGGTTCGCTGGACGGAACAGAGAAATTTCGAGGCGGTCTTGCAGTTGTTGGAATCCGGCGCACTCGACGTACGGCCTCTAATCAGCCATCGTTTCGCGTTTGGCTTGGCCGGCGCAGCTTACGATTTGCTGGCCGATCGGGCCCAGGTGTCCCTGGGAATAGTGCTCGATTACAAGGACGAAGCAGAGGCGCCCGCAATTGTACGTAAAGTGTCCCTGCGCGAACCGGCGCCAGGGTCCGTAGCGGCGAGCCCGACCGTGGCGTTCATCGGCGCCGGCAACTACGCGGGGCGCGTGTTGATTCCGGCATTTCGCGCCAGCGGCGCGCGTCTCTTCGCCGTGGCCTCGGTCAACGGAATCAATGCCGCGCGGTATGGCCGCCAGTACGGATTCGAATCGGCGTCGAGTGACGCTGACGCTGTAATCGCGGCGCCGGAAGTCGACTGCGTCGTGATCGCGACACGCCATGATACTCACGCGCAGTTCGTGAATCGCGCACTCGCGGCCGGAAAGCACGTGTTCGTCGAGAAACCGCTGGCGCTCACCTATGCGGAGATAGATGGGATCGAAGCGGCGCTTTGCGATGGCGTGCGGCAGCGCGCGGCCGACACTCTTGGTTGGATTCAATCGCCGCTTCGCACCGCTCGTCGCCAGAATGAAGTCTTTGCTGAATTCGGTGCGTGAACCGAAGAGCTTCATTATTACCGTCAACGCGGGCCCGGCGCCTGCCGGACATTGGACGGTGGAAGCCGGGGGCGGCGGCCGCGTCATCGGAGAGGCCTGCCATTTCATCGATTTGCTGCGATTCCTGACGGGCTGCTCGATCACCGGCAGTGTTGCGCGCCGCACCGGGGGCAAGAACGCACGATCTGAGGATCCTTCACTTTGCATCACCTTGAGCTTTGCCGACGGGTCGCTCGGGACCATTCACTATTTGACCGCCGGCCACGCTTCATACCCCAAGGAACGCGTCGAAGCTTTTGCAGGCGGCCGCGTATTGCAGCTGGATAATTTCCGTCGGTTGAGGGGTTATGGATGGCCGGACTTCACGTCGCAACGGCTGTGGCGGCAGGATAAGGGTCAAACGGCCTGCGCGGCGTCTTTCATCACGGCGATCAAGACGGGCGCTGTTTCACCGATTCCGCTGGAAGAAATTCTCGAGGTCAGCCGCGTGACCGTCGCAGTGAGCGAAGCGGCCCAGCATTGAGTAGCCTCGTCAATTATTTTCACACGTTACGACATCTGCGCCCGGTTCAAGTCTTCGGGCGCATCCGGTTCATGTTGTGCCGACCGCGACCCGACGAACGCGCGGCTCCGCCGTTGCGCGCTGCGCGCCATCAATACGTGCCGCCGATTTGTGCAGCGGCCTCGATGCTGGAGCCCGATCGATTCCGATTCTTGAATCTCGAAGGCAGTTGCGCCCAGGCAGCTCATTGGCAGGATCCGGGCCGCTCGCAATTGTGGACGTACAATCTTCACTATTTTGATGATCTTAGCGCGGCGGACGCAGGCTTGCGCCGCGCCTGGCATCAACACCTCACGGAGCGTTGGATCGCCGAGAACCCTCCGGGCGCGGGGATCGGCTGGGATCCGTATCCCGTGTCGCGGCGCATGGTGAATTGGATAAAGTGGTCGCTGGCCGGTCATTCACTGGGGCCGGCAGCGCGCCAGAGTTTGGCGGTGCAAGCGCGCTGGCTGGTTCGGCGCATCGAGTCGCATCTCCTGGGCAACCACGTGTTCGCCAATGCGAAAGCGCTGATTCACGCCGGGCTTTTCTTCGACGGTGAGGAAGCCGAACGTTGGTTACACCGAGGTCTGTCGCTGATGCAGCGGGAGATTGCCGAACAGGTTCTGGCCGACGGCGGGCACTTCGAACGTAGCACCATGTACCACGCCGGTTTCGTCGAGGACATACTTGATACGATGAGCATCATGCAGGTCTACGGGCACCCGATCGATACCGCTTGGAATGAAATCATCGTACGTATGATGGCGTGGCTCGACGCGATGTCACATCCGGACCTAGGCATTGCCTTCTTCAATGATGCCGCCTTCGGCGTTTCGCCTGCTCCCGCGCAGTTGCGTGATTATGCGATGCGCCTCAATGTTTCGCTCGAGCCATCCAGAGAGAGGAAACTCCGTCGGCTGACGCCGAGCGGCTACATAAGCTTGGATTTGCCGCCGTTTTTTCTGGTCTGTGATGTGGCGCCCATCGGCCCGGACCACTTGCCTGCCCATGCGCATGCAGATACCTTGAGTTTCGAATTGAGCTTCAAGGGCCGGCGCGTGTTTGTGAATTCGGGCACGTCGGAATATGGTCTGAGCGCCGAGCGCCAGCGCCAACGGGGCACAGCGGCTCACAATACGCTCGTGCTGGAAGAGGAGAACTCGAGCGAAGTGTGGGCGGGTTTTCGAGTCGCGCGCCGCGCGCGGGCGCGTTTACTCGCCGTGCGGGAACAGGATTCGCATTTCACTGTTGTGGGCGAGCACGATGGCTATCGACGCTTGCGCGGTAGAAATGTGCATCGACGCACGTGGACGCTGAGCGCGCAGGAGCTGTTGATTGAAGATATTATCGAGGGCCGCTTTCGCAGCGCCAAATGCTATTTTCACCTGCATCCTGAGATCCAGGTGCAACGCGGGCCGGGACCTGAGCTGCAATTGACGGATTCGCGCGGTATGCGGCTTGAAATGCACTTCGAGGGCGCGGCCAGCATCGATGTCGAGGATTCGACGTGGCATCCTGAGTTTGGGGTTGCTCTGGTCAATCGCTGCATCGTGGCACGGCTCGGCGAGTCGCGCTTGGCCACCTGGATTCGCGGGAGCGGCTTGAATTGAGACTCTTGTTGCTCAGTTTCTACTACCGTCCGGACTTGAGTGCCGGGTCATTCCGCGCGAGCACCCTGGTCGATGCATTGCTTGCAATCCTTCCCGACGGTGCCTCGATCGATGTCATCACTACTGCGCCGAATCGGTACAGCACTTTCACCCAGGAAGTCACGGCGGTCGAGACCGCCGGCCCGCTCACGATACGGCGCATTGCCTTACCCGCGCATCGCAGCGACCTTTGGGGACAATCGCGCGCGTTTCTGCACTTTGCGCGTCGCGCAAACCGCTACGCTGCGAATGTACCATACGACCTCGTGTTCGCCACCTCATCGCGGCTCATGACTGCTGCGCTCGGCGCTTGGATCGCGCGGCGCACTCACGCGCGGCTATACCTGGACATCCGCGACATTTTCGTGGATACCATCCGCGACGTATTTCCGAAGATCGCCGGCGCGTTGCGCCCACCGCTATCCGCGTTGGAGCGCTGGACCATGCTGCACGCGGATCGCATCAATCTGGTGTCGCGCGGATTCGAGGACTATTTTCTCTCTCGCTATCCGGATCGGTCCTACGCCTGGTTCACGAACGGCATCGACGAAGAATTTCTGCGTGCG
Source organism: uncultured Gammaproteobacteria bacterium (assembly GCA_963755965.1). Lineage (GTDB taxonomy): Bacteria > Pseudomonadota > Gammaproteobacteria > Steroidobacterales > Steroidobacteraceae > Bog-1198. Next base: position 735,519 of record CAVWLU010000013.1, on the reverse strand, counting down.
GATTGGTCCAAAAAAAACAGGGGCGACGCGCACCAGCCGTTGCGGGTGGTCTATGCCGGCAACATTGGTGAAGGGCAGGGGCTGCACGCCATTCTGCCGCAACTGGCCCGTAGGTTAGACGGGCGCGTGCAGTTTCGCGTGATCGGCGACGGCGGTCGTCGCGAACTGCTGCTAGAGCGGCTCCGGCAGGCGGGTACGCACAATGTCGAAGTCCTTCCCCCGATGCCTCGCCCCGCTTTGCTCGAGGCCTATTTGAACGCCGATATCTTGTTCCTGCATCTGAATGCGCACTCGGCATTTGAGAAGGTACTGCCCTCGAAGATTTTCGAATATGCGGCCACGGGCAAGCCGATCTGGGCAGGGGTCGGCGGGTATGCAGCGAGGTTCATTGCGGCCGAGGTGTCCAATGCGGGGGTGTTCGCGCCTTGCAACGTGGCCGAAGCGATCGAGAAGTTGGATGCTTTGATACTGCAAGTCGAGCCGCGTCGCAATTTCGTGATTCGATACGCCAGGCGCAACATTGCGGGAGCGATGGCGGATGATGTTTTAAGGCTCGCGCATGCGGATTCGCCGTGACGTTGTTGTCACTACTCGCGGAGGTATTGAGCAAGCCGCTTTTGGTGGCAATGATCTTGGCAGGCGTAGGTGTGTTTCTGCGCGGTCTGCGACGCCGCGGCGGTGTGTGGCTAATTGCGGTCGGTGGCTTACTTGCCTACCTTGCATCCACTTCACTGGTTGGCAATGCGCTGCTTGCACCCTTGGAGCGCCAATTCCCGGCCTTCGACATTGCGCAGGCAATCGGGGTACGGGATATCGTCGTGCTGGGCAGCAGTTACGATCCGCACGACCAGGTGCCGATTACCGCCGCGATCGACGCAGACGGCCTTGCGCGTATTGTCGAAGGCGTGCGTCTGGCGCGCTTGCGGCCTGAGTCCCGGTTACTGGTATCGGGCGGGGCGCCGCCGGGATATACGCCCGGGGCGTGGGGCTACGCGCAAATGGCCATGGATCTGGGCATCCAACGATCCGCATTGATCGTGATGGATCGTGCGCTCGACACCGGAGAAGAAGCGCGGCAAGTGGCGTCGTTGCTGGGACATTCGCCGTTCATTCTCGTCACTTCCGCGTACCACATGCCTCGGGCGATACGCCTGATGCATCGCGCAGGAGCCAATCCGGTGCCTGCTCCCACAGGACAGGTTTTGCACTTAGGGTCGATTACCGAACGATTTGCCCTCATTCCCGGATCACGCGGACTGCGTAAGACTGAAGCCGCCCTGCACGAGTATTTGGGGCTGGCGGCGCTCAGTTTGCATTTAGATTGAACGATGTCGAATCTCGTGAAGAACGCGACGTATTCTTGGATAATGCTGGGCTATGACTGCGCAGCCATACCCACCGCCATCACGCGTGCTGATCACCGGCGCCAGCGGCTTCGTCGGGCGCACACTGCTCGCGACCGCGGGTCCGTTGCAAATGCGGGCGGCAGTACGCTCCAATCCCATGCCCGGATTCGGGGCGGAGCAAATCATCGTCGGCGATATACATGGGCAGACGGACTGGTCTCGTGCCCTGGCCGGAATGGATTGTGTCGTACACCTTGCTGCGCGCGTGCTGGTCATGAAACCCTCGGAGAAGGATCGCCTCGAATTCGAACGCACGAATGTGCTTGGTACCGAGCGCTTGGCGCGCGCCGCGTGCGCCGCCGGCGTCAAGCGTTTCATCTATTTGAGCAGCATCAAAGTCAATGGCGAGAGTACCGCGGATCGTCCATTCCGCGCCGACGACATTCCGCAGCCCCAGGACGACTATGCACGCTCCAAGCTGGAGGCGGAGCGGCGACTCTCGACCATCGAGTCAACGTCGGACATGGCCGTTTCCATCGTGCGATCACCGCTCGTCTATGGTCCTGGAGTGCGCGCCAACTTTTATCGCCTGATGTCCTTGGTGCGAAGCGGTTTGCCGATACCCTTGGGAGCCGTTGCCAACGCGCGCAGCATGGTCAGCGTCTGGAATCTCTGTGATCTCATATGCGCGTTGTTGCTGAATGAACGCTCGACGAGCGGCGTGTTCTTGGTCGCCGACGGCGAAGCCGTATCCACGTCTGAGCTGATTCGCCGATTGGGACGGATAATGCATCGACCGGCGCGGCTGTTTCCAGTGCCGGTCGGTGCACTGCGGGCGCTGGCGGCTTTGACGGGCCGGAGTCCTGAACTTAACAGACTGTGCGATTCGCTGTCCGTCGATATGTCGGAAACGTGTGCCCGGCTGAGTTGGTCGCCCCCGTTGACTCTTGACGCCGGACTGGAACGGACAGTCCAGTGGTATATGCAAGAGCGCAACGGTCGGACGACCGCATGAATCTCCACAAAATCCATCTGATTGCGGCCGCGCGGCCGAATTTCATGAAAATCGCGCCGCTCTATCATGCCCTGATGGCTGAAGACTGGTGCCGCGCCGTGATCGTGCATACGGGACAGCATTACGACTACAACATGTCCGACTCGTTCTTCCGCGACTTGAGACTGCCCGAGCCCGATTTTCATCTCGAGGTGGGCAGCGGTTCCCATGCCGAACAGACGGGCCGTGTGATGATCGAATACGAAAAGATCGCGGAGCGCACGCGCCCGGATTGGGTCGTCGTGGCGGGCGATGTGAATTCGACGCTCGCGTGCGCGTTGGTAGGGACCAAGCTGTGCATTCCGGTGGTGCACCTCGAGGCGGGATTGCGCAGCGGCGATCGGAGCATGCCGGAGGAGATCAACCGATTGGCGACGGATGCGATCGCCGATGTGTTGTGGACGCCATCCGCAGATGCCGACGCCAATCTGTTACGTGAGAATGTGCCGGTCGAGAAAATCGACCGCGTCGGCAACTTCATGATCGATTCCTACGAAATGCTGCGCGAATCGATCGCGGCGGCGAAGACGGTCGAACGACTGGCGCTCGAACCGCGCCGCTATGGCGTGGTCACGTTGCATCGGCCGGCGAACGTGGATTGCGCCGATTCGTTGGCTTCATTGATTGCGCAACTATCGAGCGCATCCTCCTTTCTTCCCATGATGTTCGCGGTACATCCGCGCACTCGCAAGCGGCTGGAGGAGTTCGGGCTGATGGCAAAATTGGAGAAGTGCACGGGCATTCGGCTCACCGAGCCCTTGGGATACATTGATTTCATGAACCTGGTGTCGAACGCCGCGGTGGCGGTCACAGACTCGGGCGGCGTGCAGGAAGAAACGACCTATCTCGGCATTCCTTGCCTCACGCTGCGCGATACCACGGAGCGTCCCATTACGATCGAGGAAGGTTCGAACCGCCTGGTCAAAACGCATGAGTTGAAAGAGGCGCTGGTCGATGTACTGAACGGCCGCTCCCGCGCCCGGCGGCCACCCGCGCTATGGGACGGAAAAGCGGCCCAACGAGCTGTCGTGGCGTTGAGAAGACGAGCCAACATTCACTCTTAACCCAGAGTCTCCAAATTATCGACGCGAGCGCGCGTCAGCGCTCTCAACGTGGCGGCGCCATCCAGGAATCTGAGCCAAATCGCGATTACCGCTATCATGGTAAATGCATACAGCACGAACCGCGCCGTGAGCCAGGGAGCGAAGTGAGTCGAAAAGGCACTGACCCCTGAGATGCAGACGACGATGAGCGCGTTGCGATTTGCACGGCGGAATGGCTCCATTGGAAAACGACACGCGACGAATGCCAAGTAAAAGTACGTCCAGTAGTAGACAATCGCAACTATCCCGAACACCCACGAGACGACAAGTGGGGTGAAGAATTTGGACAGGGCTCCCACCAAAACTACGGCAATGATCGTAAATGACGCTTCAATCGAGAATGCGACACGTTGTCTTTTAAATGCATCGAACGCCCGGTCGAGCCAACAAGTGGTCGCCAATACCAACGCCGGACCTGCAAGTGCCTGAAGATACGGTCCAGTACCGTGCCATTTTTCCGACAGCACAGCATCTGCGACAGCCGGCGCCTCAATGGCAAATCCGACATACGGCACGATGAGCATCACGAACGCCACCTCAACGACGCCCGCGGCGAAGCGCCCAACGGATGATCTGCTTCCCCGGCTTGCGATCGAGTAAAAGACGGGTGAGACGGCGGTGTAGACCAATGAATTGGGCGCAAAAACCACCCGATACGCCAGGCCGAAACGGCCCACGGCGGCGGTCCCCGCGCCGATTCCGAGCACGATCTGAATGAGGCGATCTCGCCCCGATGAAGCCAGCGCATATCCAGCCATATAGGTCGGAAATTTGCGGTATTTTCGCGCAACAATTTGCAGCGCTCGGAGTGAACACCCGCGCGTCCACGCCGGCCACTTCGCATGCAGAGCCGGTGCAACGAGCCAGGCGGCTTGGACTCCCTGCGCACAGATGTATCCCCAAATGAGCGCGGCGAGCGGCTGCGCAATTTTCACGAGAGTAAGTTGAGTGATGATGGTTGCGAGACTAAAGATGAATTGTCCCCAACCCATGTACAGGAAGCGATTGCTCCGAATGCACCACGCCGACAGGCAACGTTGTAGCGCGCCAACCGCCGTTGCTGCAGCCAGCCCATAACCGAAATTACTTTCGATGGCCAACCAACGGCCGGGTATCCACGAGAACCAAGATAATACAAGCGTTGCCAGAGCAATGAACGTCGAGGCAGCGCCGGCGATGAGCATCGCCAACGCCGCTAGCGTACCGGCGACTGCGTCATTGCGTGGCAGTACGATTGCAGAGTCGTACCTCGCTGTGGCAAGTTCGCTTATCACCGTATATGCGCCGATAAACATCACATACGAGCCGTAGGTGCTCGCATCGAAAAGATTCGAGTATGCCGGTAACGAGCCGATCACCAGCAGTTGCCCGGCGGCCGTCAGAGTACCCAAACCAGCGATTCGCGATACGACGCTGGAAGTCACGTCAACGGATTCAAGTGTTGGAATCACATCCGAGCGCTGTGGGCACTTCGCCGCAATTGCCCGCGTAGTGTCGGACCGGATTTTCTAGGTGGAATTTAACTTGGCCCATTTACTACCCAAGTATGACTTTGGGGTAAGGCACAAGCAAGGTCCGGCATGACACCGTCGCATAATGTAGTAAAGTGAGTTCGCAAACTTTTCGATCGAGGATATTCGTTGAGCCGTTTCTTTCCCATTTCCCAACCGTCAATCGGAGTCAAGGAACTCGAGTACGTGTCGGATGCCGTAAGGTCCGGCTGGGTCTCGTCGATCGGCACGTACATAGAGTCGTTTGAGCGAGCCTTTGCCGAATATTGCGGCACCACCCATGCGCTTGCGGTTAGCAGCGGCACGACGGCATTGCATCTTGCGCTGGCGTCGCTCGAGATCGGATCGGGTGATGAAGCGATCATTCCGGATCTTACATTCGTTGCAACGGCCAACGCCGTTACGTACACCGGTGCCAGTGTCGTTTGCGTTGATATCGATGAGCGTACGCTGTGTATGGATGTTGACGCGGTAGAACGGGCAATTACGCCGCGTACACGGGTGATCATTCCGGTCCACTTGTATGGCCACCCGGCGCAGATGGACGCCCTGATGACAATTGCAAGAACACACGGACTCCATGTGGTCGAAGACGCCGCCGAAGCGCACGGCGCGGAATTCGAAGGCCGGAGAGTCGGTTCCTTCGGCGAATTCGGTGTCTTCAGCTTTTATGGAAATAAGGTCATCACCACTGGGGAAGGCGGGATGCTGACAACCAACAGTCACGACCTGTACCTGAAGGCCAAGAAATTGCGAGATCACGCAATGAGCCCGGATAAGCGCTACTGGCATACAGAGGTAGGCTTCAATTATCGAATGACAAACTTGCAGGCCGCTTTGGGTGTCGCACAAATGGAGAGAATCTCGGAATTCCTGGCGAAGCGGCAAAGAATCTATCAGTGGTATCGTGAATCTTTAGGATCGGAGCCCAATCTTCGGTTGAATCATCAGGCGGCAGGGACGAAAAATGTCTATTGGATGGTGTGTCTCGAAATGATGGGTATCACGGAATTCGAGCGAGCCCAGGTGATGACCGAATTGCGCGACGCAGGCGTAGATAGCCGGCCCTACTTTTACCCCGTATCGGATCTGCCCATGTATGGGAAGGCAGACACGCCAATTGCCCATGAGATTTCCCCGCGTGGAATAAATTTGCCCTCTTACACGGACTTAACCGAAGTTGACGTCGCTGAAATTGGTGAAGCCACGCGTCAGGTTCTGAAGGCCCGGGGGATTCTGTAAGCCGCTCTGGCAGTGTGTTGATCATGACCCGCATCGGCATCGTAGCAGTCTCACGCCCGACACTCGGTGGCACTTTCCAGTACACGCTCTCGACGATCGATGCTCTGCGCCGAATACCGAACAACACGTACTCGATTTATACTTCGGCCGATAACGATTCGTATGACAATCTAGGAGTTCCGATCGTACGGATTCCTGGGGCGCTGAAGTCGCTGTTGGCAGTGATTTGGACGACACTCACGCCGCGCCGGCGCGGAGTTCTGTTTTCGGAAGTTGATCTGGTCATCGCCCCGATCTATACCACTCGGCTGCTCGCTTGCCGGCGACCATTTGTATTTACCATTCATGATCTCCAGGAGCGGTATTACCCGGAAAACTTCTCTCTGGCGCAGCGCTGTTGGCGAACCCTTACGAACCAAGCATTGGCAAATCGAGCCGACGCCATTCTCTGCGAATCGAATCACGTCAAGGCCGACATCATAAAGTTTTTGAAGGTCGAAGAATCGAAGATAATCGTCGTGACGGCACCGCCAATTTCCCAGTTTTCGCCCTGCCATTTGGACTCGAGGATCGTGGAGTTGCGCGCGAATGAAATGCGTTTACCGCGTCAATTCATTTTCTATCCTGCACAGTTCTTTCCCCACAAGAACCATTTGCGGCTGATTGAGGCGTTTGCCGCCGTCTTGCGGAAATTCCCCGAGTGTCATCTGTTTCTGACGGGTCAGAAGCGCTACCAGTATAATAAGGTCATGGCGCGCCGGGCTGATTTGGGTATCGAAAATCGAGTGTCACACCTCGGATATGTGAACACTGACGCCCTGGCGGCCCTATATCGCCGGGCCGCTTTTGTAGTCATACCTACCTTGTTCGAGAGCGTCAGTATCCCGATTTACGAGGCATTTAGACTAGGCGTGCCGATCTGCGCTTCCAACGTGGTTGCGCTTCCCGAGCAAGTGGGTGACGCCGGTATATTGTTTGACCCTTTTTCAATCGAGGATATGACCAGCAAGATGTGCGAGTTGCTGGCTGACGAACCATTGCGGCAAAGCTTGACCGCCAAGGGCAAGGAGAGAGTCAAGGCGCTGACGATGGAATGGTATGCAACGCAACTAGCCGGTGTGTTGAATAACGTGGCTCGCGATCGGCATATCGAATAGAGTTCGTCATGCCTGTCGATAAATTGTTCGATAGCGCGTCGGGATACGAGTGGAACTCACGCACGCCGGTCATATTCATCGAGCAGTATTATTTCCCCGAGGGATGGGGCGGTGCTCAGATACCCCGCGACATCACCATTGAATTAGCCGATCTGGGCTATCCAGTGTCGGTGATCTGTGGCCGAGATCAGTACGTTCCGGTTGGACCCCAAAGGATTGACGACTCACGCCAAGATCCGAGAACGCACGGCGTATCAATCCGCTACGTACCGAAGATTCCAGCATTCAATCAGGGGGTGAAGCGGCTGTTGAATCAAGTGTGGTTTTCTTTGGTGGCAGCCGTGCAGGTAATCCTGCATGGACGTGGATCGATACTCATGGTGCAGACAAACCCGCCGTTAATGGTGGTGGCCGCCGGCGCCATGGCCTCGCTATTCGGCAATCGGGTGATCTTGATAGCTCAGGATATCTATCCGGAAGTAATGATGGCTCACGGCATGATAAAGCGCGGCAGCTGTACCGCGAATTTTCTCGCTGCCATATTCCGGTGGGCGTATCGGCGCGCCACGTGCGTTGTTTCGCTGGGGTCCATCATGACTGCACGGCTGAAGGAAAAGGGGGTGGCAGTCTCCCGAGTGCGCGAAATCTCCAATTGGGCGACGGGCGACCTCAGTTTAGTCCGCGGCCCGATGAATCGTTTGAAGTCCGAATGGGGACTGTCCGGCAAATTCGTGCTGCTGTATTCGGGCAATTTAGGCGTCGCACATGATGCTGATACCATGCTGCGGGCGGTTGCGTTGGCCCGGGGCTCGTTATCTGACCTGCGAATGGTCATCATTGGTTCAGGAAGCCGAATCGCCGAAGCGCGCGCACTGGCGCTATCTCTGTGCATAGAAGATTTGGTGTTGTTCATGCCGTGGATGCCGGATGATCTTTTGCCGCTGAGCTTCGGGGTCGCCGACATGGGCGTAGTGACTCTTTTACCCGGATTTGAAGGACTGGTTGTGCCAAGTAAACTGCTCGGTCAAATGGCGCGAGGGATTCCAACGCTCTACGTGGGTCCGAAGAATAGCGATGTGGCTGAACTGATCGCGCGATCCGGCGGTGGGATAAGCATCGAAAACGGCGAGTGGGGCGTTCTCGCCATGCGCCTGGTCGAGCTCGTCGCCCACCCCGCGGCGCTGGAGCAGATGCGAGAATCAGCTGCGAGTTACTACTCGCGTCACTTGTCCAGGGAAATCGGCCTCAACCATTATCGCTCGGTTGTCGCATCGGTTCAGTCCGTACCGTGAGGCGGATACTCGTGACAGGAGCGGGCGGCTTTATCGGCAGAGCCCTGATTGCCTCCTTGCACCCTTCGGGCGACTCCATCGTAGCCGTGGTACGCGGCCCAAAGACAAACTCGACGCCGGGCGTGGAATCCATGCAAATTGCCGATATTCGAACTGCAAACTGGGAACATGCCCTGGAAGGCGTTGACGCGGTCATTCACTTGGCGGCGCGGACTCACATCCTGCGTGAACGCAACTCGAATCCACTCGCCGAATACAGAGCAGTCAATGTGCAGCCGACGATCGATCTGTTTCGGGCGTGCCAAGCGGCTGCCGTCGAGCGCTTCATTTTCGTGAGTTCCATCGGAGTCTATGGCAAATGGAGTGAAGGTCGTCCCTTTACGGAAGCCGATACGGCGCGTCCCGCCGAACCCTACGCGATATCGAAATGGGAAGCCGAGGAGTCCCTGCGCGCACTCCTCGCTCGAGGTTCGACCAAGCTGATCGTCATTCGACCGGCTCTCATTTATGGGCCTTATGCGAAGGGCAATTTGCTGAAATTGATGCGATGGATCGACGCGGGCCGGCCGCTTCCGTTCGGCGCCGTGCACGCGAAGCGAAACCTATTGGGATTGAGATCGTTCTGTGACCTGATCGAAAAATGTCTGGTCGGTCCATTCGAATCCCAACAACTATTCGTCGCTGCCGATAAGACGCCCGTGTCGACGCGCGAACTCATCAGCGCCATAGCAGCAGCGATGAACGTCAACGTGAGGCAAACGCGCTATCCAGTGAAATTGCTGTCATTTTTGGCGAAATTGATCAACCGAGGCGCTGAATTCGAGCGCTTGAGCACCTCGCTGGAAATCGATTCCTCCCATGCAACGAGGACACTCGACTGGACATCGAATCCGGCGCTGGGCGCAGATTTGGAAGAAATGGCGGACGTCTATCTACGAACCAAAAATGATGCCCAATGAATTTCTGTTGATCCTGTTTGTGTCGATGTTCGCGCTCGCGGCGCCGGGAACGCTGTGGATTCGCGTGATGGCGATCCGCAGCGGCATGATGGATCTTCCATCGCATCGCAGCTCACACACCATTCCCACGCCTCGTGGCGGCGGGCTGGCGATTGTAGTCGCTCACTTTATTGCCCTGATGGCGCTGCATGCGCTGGGTTACATCACAACCCGGGAGTCGATCGCATTGATCGGGGGAGGCGGCGCCGTGGCGCTCGTCGGATTTCTGGATGATCGGAAGTCCGTGGCCGCGACTGCTCGCTTCGCGGTTCATCTCGGGGCCGCAGTTATCGTAGTAGCGATGATTGGAAGCGTTCCCCTAGCCGGCGCGACGGAGGGTGGGGGCGCCACATCGTGGATCGGTCTGCTGGTTGGGATCGTAGGCATCACCTGGGCGATAAATCTGTTCAATTTCATGGATGGAATAGACGGCATCGCGGGCGCCGAAGCCGTATTCGTCTCCCTTGCGGCGAGCGGCATGATTTTCCTCTTGGGCAAGGACGTGGGGTTGGTAGGCGCTTTCGGCGCTCTCGGCATGGCCAGTTTGGGTTTCTTGGTGTGGAATTGGCCGCCGGCGAAGATTTTCATGGGCGATGTTGGAAGCGGCTTCTTAGGCTTCATGCTGGCTGCGCTGGCAATACTCGCAAGTCGCCGAATGATGGTGCCGGTACAGGTATGGCCCATCCTCGGGGGAGTGTTTCTGGTCGATGCGTCGATGACGCTCATTTGGAGAATGGTTCGCGGCTACCGGTGGATTGAAGCTCACCGCACCCATGCCTATCAGCATCTGGCAGGCACTTGGGGCGGACATACCGCCGTAACGGTCTTGGTCTGCGCGGTCAACATCTGCTGGCTGCTTCCGTGGGCATGGTACGTCTCGACGCATCCGGCCGTCGCGACGATGTGCCTCGGATTGGCACTATTGCCGCTCGCGGTGGGGGCGGCTTGGGCGGGTGCGGGTAGGCCATAGCTTTGCGCTGCGTCTCAACAGGAAGTTGATCGCGCGCGTAGCGTAACTCCGATAGACTTTCTTCAGTAAAAAGGGCGTCGAGCGGAGAGAGAATTGACGAAGGTGGCATTGATCACGGGAATCACCGGACAGGACGGCGCGTATCTCGCGCAGTTTCTGCTGGAAAAGGACTACGTGGTTCACGGCGTCAAACGCCGCGCCTCATCGTTCAATACGGATCGCATCGATCATTTGTACCAGGATCCGCACGAAAAAGACGTGCGCCTCAAACTGCATTATGGGGACCTGACCGACTCCACCAACCTCATCCGCATCATCCAAGAGGTTCAGCCCGACGAGATCTACAACCTGGCCGCGCAGAGTCACGTCGCGGTCTCGTTCGATACGCCTGAATACACCGCGAATGCCGATGCGGTCGGTACCCTTCGAGTACTCGAGGCGATCCGTATTCTGGGGCTCGAGCGAAAAACGCGCTTCTATCAGGCGTCCACCTCCGAGATGTTCGGCAAGGTGCAAGAAATTCCCCAGCGCGAGACGACGCCGTTTTATCCCCGCTCGCCTTATGGCGCCGCCAAGGTGTATGCGTATTGGATTACGGTCAACTACCGCGAAGCCTACGGCCTGTTCGCGTGCAACGGGATTCAGTTCAACCATGAATCGCCGATGCGGGGCGAAACCTTCGTATCGCGCAAGATCACCCGCGCGTTGACTCGCATCCAGGTTGGGCTTCAGGAAACTTTGCACCTCGGTAACCTTGATTCTCGGCGCGATTGGGGCCATGCGCGCGACTATGTACGAGCGCAGTGGCTGATGCTGCAGCAGGACGAGCCGGAGGACTTCGTCATCGCGACGGGGAAGCAATACTCGGTGCGTGATTTCGTGGTCGCGGCCGGGTCGATTCTCGACATGAAGATCGAGTGGGAAGGCGAGGGAGCAGAGGAGGTGGGCATCGACACCGCCACGGGGCGCGCGCTCGTGCGCGTGGATCCGCGCTACTATCGACCGACCGAAGTGGAAACCTTGTTGGGGGATTCCACCAAAGCCCGGCATAAGCTCGGCTGGAGGGCGGAGATCGGCTTCTCAGAGTTGGTATCGGAGATGGTCACCGCGGATTTAGAGGTAGCCAAGCGCGATGCCATGGTCGCTAAAGAGGGCTACAAGGTCCACAGACATCACGACTAGCATCGTGCTAATAACCAAGACCTCAACTGTCTACGTCGCCGGACATCGCGGCTTGGTGGGTTCGGCCGTCGTGCGCGCCCTTCAGGCGCGAGGCTGTGAGAATCTGATTCTGCGCACGCACCAGGAACTCGACCTGACCGATCAACTTGCCGTTCGCCGCTTTTTCGAGGCGATACGCCCCGAGGTGGTGATTATGGCAGCGGCAAAAGTCGGAGGGATTTATGCGAATAATTCTCATCCAGCGCAGTTCTTACGTGACAATCTCGTAATCCAGGACAATGTCATCGATTCCGCGCATCGATCCGGTGTCGGTAAATTCGTATTTTTGGGATCGAGTTGTATCTATCCCAAACTGGCGCCGCAGCCCATCAAAGAGGATTATCTTTTGACCGGGCCGCTGGAACCTACCAACGAGTGGTATGCCATCGCCAAGATTGCAGGTGTCAAGTTGTGTCAAGCCCTGCGCCGCGAGTACGGCTTTAAGGCAATATCGTTGATGCCGACCAACCTGTATGGTCCGGGCGACAATTTTGACCTGCAGAACTCGCATGTGCTGCCGGCGCTGATTCGCCGTATCCATGAGGCGAAATTGCGTGGCGATGCGAGTGTTACCGTCTGGGGAACCGGAACGCCGCGCCGCGAGTTCCTGCACGTTGACGATTTGGCCGATGCGATCGTGTATTTTTTACAGGTTTATGACGCCGAGCCCATCGTCAATGTCGGTTGGGGGGAGGACGTGACCATTCGGGAGCTCGCAGAGCTCATTGTGTCGGTGATTGGCTACGACGGTCGACTGATTTTCGACGCCACAAAACCGGATGGAACGCCTCGCAAACTTCTCGATGTAGTCCGATTGACGGAGCTTGGATGGCGGCCGAAAATTCCCTTGAGACTAGGCATCGAAAGAACCTACGCATGGTTTGCGGAACATTTCGCGCAGGCCAGACTCTAGCTTTTAAGCAGCGGTCAACCGCTATGCGCATGGCACGTTGGCTGCTTGATAACTCAAAGCATATGATGTCGCTAAAGGGGCAAATTCTGTACACTGCGGCCAAGGGAGTTGAAATTTCTCGCTTTGGCGACGCGGAGGGACCTACGTGCCCAGGCGGGTCGGGGATGAGCATGTGTCACGGAGGCTCGCGTTGGGATCGAAGAACGTAACGACCGGTGAGGATTACATTCGGCGTACGGTCGACTTGCCGCGTCCGACCAAGCGGGTCATTTCCGTTTGCGCCGACACGCTCATGATGCCGCTTGCGCTGTGGGCGGCGGTCAGTCTCAAGGCAGGCTATCCCGTCTTCAAATCGGCACACTGGGTCGCCTATTTGGCGGTCATCGTCGTCAGCATTCCGGTGTTTGTCCGCTTGGGCCTGTATCGGGCGGTGATTCGCTTTCTCGGTCACAAGGCCGTGTTCGCCGTGGCCTTCGCCATCGCTTTGAGCGGTATATTGCTGGGCATGGTCGGCGCAGTATTTCAGATGCCGGCGCTTTCCTGGAGCGTGGTGACGATCTATTCCTGTCTCGCGCTCCTCTATGTCGCCGGCTCGCGCTTCGTGGTCCGCTATTACTTGCTCACTCGCTACATTCAGCCGACGGTGGCGCGGGTGGCCATCTATGGCGCCGGTGAAGCCGGCGCGAGATTGTCGACCGTGCTCTCGACCACTCGTGCGTTCGATCCTCTGGTGTTCATCGACGACAACCGGCACCTGCATGGCCGCATGGTCAACGGCATCAAAGTCTTCTCCCCGGACGCTCTGCCGGCTCTGATCAAGGACCGCAACATCGATCGCATCCTGCTGGCGTTGCCGTCCCTGACCCGGCGGCGGCGCCGCGAAATCTTGAGTGCACTCGAGCCCCTGGGGCTGCACGTGCAAACCGTGCCGGAATTCGAGCAGCTGGTGACGGGCGATGCGAACGTGGAAGACATACGCGAGGTTGACGTGTGCGATCTTCTGGGTCGCGACTCGGTCCCGCCCAAGGCCGCGCTATTCGACGCGTGTATTCGCGACCAAGTCGTCATGGTGACGGGAGCCGGCGGCTCGATCGGATCGGAGCTGTGCCGGCAGATCATCGGTTTGGGCCCGAAGCGGCTCGTGCTGTTTGAAATGTCCGAGATCGCGCTCTACAACATCGAACGCGAGTTGCGCACGGTCGCGGAACAAAATTCACTCCACGTGGAGCTCGTCGGACTCATCGGAAACGGGCATCACAAGCTGCGAATGCGCGAGATTTTCCTCGCCTACCGCGTGCAGACGGTGTATCACGCGGCCGCGTACAAGCACGTGCCGATCGTGGAACAGAACGTGATCGAAGGCATCTACAACAATGTAATTTCAACCTGGAATACGGCGGAGGCCGCGCACGAGACGGAAGTCGAAACTTTCGTGCTGGTATCGACCGACAAGGCCGTCAACCCCGCCAATGTGATGGGCGCGACCAAGCGGTTCGCCGAAATGGTGCTGCAAGGGCTGCATCATCGGGGGACCAAGACCAGGTTTTGCATGGTGCGATTCGGCAATGTATTGGCCTCGTCGGGCTCGGTGGTGCCGTTGTTCAATGAACAGATCAAGGCGGGCGGTCCGGTGACGGTAACCCACCCCGAAGTGATCCGCTATTTCATGACCATCCCGGAAGCGGCGCAACTCGTCATCCAGGCCGGCTCCATGGCCGACGGCGGCGAGGTTTTCGTGCTCGACATGGGTAAACCCGTGCGTATCTGCGATCTCGCCCGTCGCATGATCCACCTCATGGGTATGACCGTCAGAGACGAGGAGCATCCCGATGGCGACATCGAGATCGCCTTCACTGGGCTGCGCCCGGCGGAGAAGCTATACGAGGAGTTGCTGATCGGCAATAACGTCACCGGCACGCAGCACCCGATGATCCTGCGCGCCATCGAGCATTCATTGCCCTGGGAGCGGGTGCAGTGGATGTTGGACGAGATCCTGGGGGCGATGGGCCGATTCGACTGCCCACGCGCACTCCAGCTGTTGAGTGAGGTGGTCGTCGAGTACAAGCCGGTGCCCGAGCCGCACGATCTGGTTTGGGCGCGCCAGGCCACGTTGCCGGTGGACGACCGTAAAGTGACCAGCCTCAAAGTCCGTCGTATCGCGCGAAGCACGGGTCCGAGCAGCACGGGCCCGACCGACACCGCGCGCCCTTGATCCGTTGAAGGGGGCGCCTTGTCGAAACCCACCATCTTGGTCACCGGCGGGGCGGGCTACATCGGTAGCCACGTCGTACGGCAATTGGGCGCGGCCGGCGAGCAGGTCGTCGTGCTCGACAATCTGGGGAAGGGTTTCCGGCAGGCGGTAACTTTCGGTGAACTCGTGGTTGGCGAGGTCGGCGACTATGCGCTGGTGTCGGACCTGTTGGCGAAGCACCGGGTCGGTACGGTCATGCACTTTGCCGCCCACACCGTCGTGCCCGAATCCGTAGCGCTGCCGCTCAAGTACTATGGAAATAACACCTGCTCCACGCGCACTTTGTTGCAGGCCTGCATCGACAATCATGTCGAGAGTTTCGTTTTCTCATCCACCGCCGCGGTTTATGGCATGCCGGAGGACGGTTATGCGGGCGAAGACTCGCCGACGCGTCCCATCAATGCCTATGGCACGTCCAAACTCATGAGCGAGTGGATGCTGCGCGACGTGGCCGCGGTGAATCCTCTGCGGTACGTGGCGCTCCGCTATTTCAATGTGGGCGGCTCCGATCCCACGGGGCGCATCGGTCAGACAACACCGGGCGCGACATTGCTGACCAAGGTCGCCTGCGAGGCCATGGTGGGCAAGCGTCCTCATGTGTCCGTGTTCGGCAGCGACTACCCCACACCGGACGGAACCGGGGTCCGTGACTATTTGCACGTGGAGGACCTCGCCGCGGCGCATTTACGAGCACTGGATTATTTGCGTGCCGCCGGAAGTTCGGTAACGCTCAATGTCGGATATGGCCACGGCTACTCGGTGCGCGAGGTCTTGGCCATGGTGGAGGCGGTCGGCGGCAAGCCTTTGGTCATTCGCGAGGAGGCACGCCGCGCCGGCGATCCTGCCTATCTCGTGGCACGTGCCGAGCGTATCCGGGCCGAACTTGGCTGGCAGCCGAAGCATGACGACTTGCGGGCCATCGTTTCGAGTTCCCTGGCATGGGAACGCAAGTTGTTGCGGGAGCCGTGGAGCTGACCGGGGGGCGTCTTTACTTGACCCCCTAAAACCGCTACGCTTTGCACCCTTTTTCCTAGTTAAATCAGAATATTACGAATGAGAATCACGATCTTTGGCTCCGGCTACGTGGGCCTCGTTACCGGTGCGTGCCTGGCCGATGCCGGCAACCATGTGGTTTGCGTCGACGTCGATGAGCGCAAAGTCGAGATGCTCAAGGCCGGTGAAGTCCCGATCCATGAGCCCGGCCTCGATGCCATCGTCAAACGCAATTTCGCCGCCGGGAGATTACGCTTCACGACGAATGCAAAGGAAGGCGTAGATCACGGCCAATTCCAATTGATCGCGGTGGGCACTCCTCCCGATGAAGACGGGTCGGCGGACCTGCGTTACGTGTTGGCCGTGGCGCGCACTATCGGCGAGCATATGACAGAATACAAAGTCGTGATCACTAAATCGACGGTGCCGGTGGGTACTGCGGACAAGGTGCGCGGCGCGGTGGCGGATTCGCTCAAGGCGCGGGGCGCGGCCGTCGAATACGATACGGTTTCCAATCCCGAGTTCCTCAAAGAGGGCGCGGCGATCGCGGACTTCATGAAGCCGGACCGCGTGGTCGTCGGCACCGACAGTGTCCGCGCCACCGAACATATGCGCATTCTCTACGAGCCCTTCACGCATAACCGCGATCGCATGATCGTCATGGACGTGCGATCGGCTGAGCTCACCAAGTATGCCGCGAATGCCATGCTCGCGACCAAGATCAGTTTCATGAATGAACTGGCAAACCTGGCCGAGCACTGCGGCGCCGACATCGAGGCGGTGCGCTTCGGCATCGGCTCAGACCCCCGCATCGGTCATGCCTTCATTTACCCGGGCGTAGGCTACGGCGGATCCTGTTTCCCGAAGGACGTCAAAGCGCTGAAGCGTTCCGCCGACGAGTTGGGCTACAAGGCCAACATTCTCGCCGCGGTGGAGACCGTGAACAACCAGCAGAAAGCGGTCTTGTTCAACAAAATTGAGGCGCATTTCGGCAATCTACGAGGCAAGACGATCGCGCTCTGGGGTCTGGCATTCAAACCCAATACCGACGATATGCGCGAGGCGCCGAGCCGCGTGCTAATGGAAGCACTGTGGAAGGCGGGTGCCAAAGTGCGAGCCTATGACCCGGTGGCGATGCCGGAATGCGAGCGCATCTACGGTCAGCGCGCCGATTTGACCCTGTGCAAGAATGGCCCCGAGACGCTCGATGGTGCGGATGCTCTAGCGATCGTGACTGAGTGGCGGGAATTCCGCAGCCCGGATTTCGATTACATCAAAGCTACCCTCAAATCGCCGGTAATTTTCGATGGCCGGAACCTCTATGACCCCGCGCATATGGCGCGGGCCGGCTTCAGCTATTATGCGATCGGCCGAGGTAAGCGGTCTCAATGAGCGCATGGCGAATACCTTGATTCCAGTGATTTTGTCCGGAGGCGCAGGCACGCGGCTGTGGCCCCTGTCGCGCGAAATGTATCCCAAGCAACTCCTGGCGCTGACCGGTCAAAGCACCATGTTGCAGGAGACGGCCGCTCGGTTGGCGGGCATCGCGGGCGCGGGTGAACCCATCATCGTCTGCAACGAGGCGCATCGCTTCACGGTCGCCGAGCAGATTCGCGCCATGGGTCTCAAGGCAAGCGCCATTTTACTCGAGCCCGTGGGCCGCAACACCGCACCCGCGGTCGCGCTTGCGGCTCTCAAGGCCATGAAGATCGATCCCGAAGCGATCCTGATCGTTGCCCCGGCGGATCACGTGGTGCGAGATGCAGCGCGGTTCCAACAGGCCGCCGCCGTGGCGGCTGAGCTTGCGCTCGCCGGTAAGCTCGTCACTTTCGGGATCGTGGCGCACGCCCCGGAAACGGGCTATGGCTATATTCGCCGCGGGGAGGGCGCAGGCCCGGCCTATCCGGTGTCGCAATTCATCGAAAAGCCCCCTTTGGATGTGGCACAACAGTTCGTCGTTTCGGGAGATTATTTCTGGAACAGCGGCATGTTCGTGTTCAAGGCGAGCCGCTATCTGACCGAGCTTGCCAGCTTCGCGCCGGATATTCTCGAGGCGACCAAGGCAGCGCTCGAGGGGGCGACAACGGACCTTGATTTTGTGCGCATCGACAAGGCCGCCTTCGAGAAATGCCGCAGCGATTCGATCGACTATGCAGTCATGGAAAAAACGCGCGACGCCGTGGTGCTGCCGTTGGATGCCGGCTGGAGCGATGTCGGTTCCTGGGCGTCGTTATTCGACGCGTTGCCGGCCGACGAAGATGGCAACGTGCTGCAGGGTGATGTGTTGGTACATGACACGCACGATTGCTACGTGCACTCGACGAGCCGTTTGGTGGCGGTCGTGGGCATGGACGATCACATCATCGTCGAGACCAAAGACGCGATCTTGGTCGCCCCCAAGGGGCGCGTCCAGGACGTGAAAGAATTGGTCGCGAAAATGAAGAAGTCCGGCCGCCGTGAATCATCCCTGCATCGCGAGGTATTCAGGCCTTGGGGCAGCTACGACAGTCTCGATAACGGCGAGCGCTTCCAGGTCAAACGCCTGTCGGTCAAGCCGGGCGGCGTGTTGTCCTTGCAGATGCATCACCATCGGGCCGAGCATTGGATCGTGGTGCAGGGCACGGCACGCATCACGTGCGGTGAGAAGACATTTCTGTTGTCCGAGAACGAGTCTACTTTCATTCCCATCGGGGCCACCCATCGCATCGAGAATCCCGGCAGGGTGGCCTTGCACATCGTGGAGGTGCAGTCCGGATCCTATCTCGGAGAGGACGACATCGTGCGCTTCGAGGACAACTACGGCCGCAAAGGGACCAGCACTTGAGCCCGATCATTTGCTTCAAAGCCTATGATTTGCGTGGTCGGATTCCCGCTGAATTGAACGATGACGTTGCCTACCGCGTCGGACGCGGTTATGCCGAATTTCTGTCCCCGAAGCGGGTAGTGGTCGGCCGCGACATCAGATTGTCGAGCGCCGGTCTAACCGATGCTCTGTGCCGCGGCTTGACCGACAGCGGCGTCGATGTGTACGACATCGGCATCTGCGGCACGGAGGGCGTGTACTTCGCGACGTCGGACGGCGGCTACGACGGCGGGATCATGGTCACCGCCAGCCACAATCCGCCCGACTACAACGGCATGAAGTTCGTGCGCGAACTCTCCAAGCCGATCAGCGGCGACAACGGCTTGCATCAGATACGTGGTTTCGCCGAGCGTGCGCAGTTTCCCGAGGCGCCGCGGCGGGGAACGCGACGTGCCATCGATGTCACACCGGCGTATGTCGCGCATCTCCTTTCCTATGTCGATTTGAAAAAGCTCCGGCCGTTGAAAATTGTGGTCAACGCAGGCAATGGCGGAGCCGGTCTCATCGTCGATCAGTTGGAACCGCATCTACCTTTCGAGTTCATCAAGGTGCACCATCAACCCGATGGCCATTTTCCGAACGGGATTCCCAATCCCATGCTCGAGGAGAATCGGGCGCCGACCATCGAAGCCATTCGCGCGCATCGCGCGGATCTCGGCATTGCGTGGGATGGCGACTTCGATCGCTGTTTTTTATTTGACGAGCGCGGCGGTTTCATCGAGGGTTACTACATCGTGGGGCTACTCGCCTCGGTGCTGCTGCGGGGTGAGCCGGGCGGCAAGGTCGTGCACGATCCGCGGTTGACGTGGAATACGATCGAGATCGTCAAAGCCGGCGGCGGGGAAGCGGTGCTGTCAAAGTCCGGTCACGCCTTCATCAAACAGCGCATGCGCGAGGTCGACGGCGTGTACGGCGGGGAGATGAGTGCGCACCATTATTTTCGCCGCTTTGCCTATTGCGACAGCGGCATGATTCCGTGGCTTTTGGTCGCGCAAATCTTGAGCGAGTCCGGCGAGCCGCTGTCCAAGCTCGTCGGCGCGCGCATCGGCATGTTCCCGGTCAGCGGCGAACTCAACTACCGGATACCAGACTCGGGCGCAACGATTGCGGACCTCGAATCTCGCTACGCGCCGCAGGCGCTCAAGGTCGATCGCACCGACGGTCTGTCCTATGAATTCGCCGACTGGCGTTTCAATTTGCGCAGCTCGAACACCGAGCCCTTGATCCGTCTCAACGTCGAGGCACGCGGCTCCGAGAGCCTGATGCGCGCCAAGACCGATGAGCTGCTCGACGTCTTGAAGGCGCACGGCGCCGTCGCCGCAGATCACTGATCGAGGGTATCCCATGCCCATCGCCGCACCCAAATTAAGCGTCGTCATTCCTGTTTACAACGAAGAGCAAGTGCTGCCGACCCTCTTTGCCCGGCTGTACCCCGCCTTGGATGCTTTGGGGATCACCTATGAGATCGTGTTCGTCAACGACGGCAGCAAGGACCGCTCGGCGGCGCTGTTGCGGCAGCAATTCCAGCAACGCCCACAGCAAACCCGTGTCGTGCTGTTTCATGCCAACTTCGGGCAACACTCGGCGGTCATGGCGGGATTGTCCTATGCACGCGGCGACTATGTGGTGACTCTGGACGCCGATTTGCAAAATCCACCTGAGGAAATAGGCAAATTGGTAGGCATGTTGAATCAGGGCTATGACTACGTCGGGACCATCCGTCAGCAACGGCAGGATCAGTGGTGGCGCCGATCGCTTTCGAAGGGCGTCAACAAGCTGCGCGAGTGGATCACTCCGGTACGGATTACCGATCAGGGCTGCATGATGCGCGGCTATTCCCGCTCCGTGGTGACTGCGCTCAATCAGACGCGCGAGGTCAATACCTTCATCCCGGCGCTGGCCTCGTTGTATGCCATGAATCCCATCGAAGTGCCGATCGCTCACGAGGGACGCCATGCCGGCAAATCGAAGTATTCGCTGTACAGCTTGATTCGCTTGAACTTCGATCTGATCACAGGTTTCTCGGTGGTGCCCTTGCAGCTTTTCTCCATGGTCGGCATGGTGATGTCCGTGTTGTCCGCTTTGCTGGTGGTCTACCTCTTCGTTCGCCGCCTGATCGTGGGACCGGAAGCCGAAGGTGTGTTCACCTTGTTCGGCTTGGTGTTCTTTTTCATCGGGTTGGCCCTGTTCGGCATCGGATTGCTGGGCGAATATGTCGGCCGTATTTACGCTCAAGTTCGTGAGCGGCCGCGATACATCGTCGAAGCCGTACTGGAGGAGGGCGAGGAATTGCCCGTCGTCAGGGTGCGCAATTCCAGCGGCCAGGGCGTTGCGCAGTGACCCGTGCGGTGGTGTTCGCCTATAGCGAAGTCGGGGTGCGTTGTGTCCGCGAGCTATTGGCTCAGGACATCAAGATCGAGATTCTCTTTACGCATGCCGATGACCCGAGCGAGAATCGATGGTTCGGCAACGTCATGGAACTTGGCGCCGCACGCGGCCTCAGGGTCGAAACCCCGGAGGACCCCAATACCATTGAGTGGCTCGCCGAGGGGCGCCGTGCGCGGCCCCATTTTGTGTTTTCCTTTTACTATCGCCATTTGCTGAATGCCGCGTGGCTCGCCATTCCGAAGCGCGGTGCGTTGAACATGCACGGCTCGCTGTTGCCGAAGTATCGCGGCCGTGCTCCCGTGCACTGGGCAATCATTCATGGTGAGACCGTCACGGGCGCAAGTCTGCACTACATGCTGGAGAAGCCCGACGCCGGCGCCCTCGTGGATCAACAGCCGATCGCGATTTTGGAGAACGACACGGCGCTCGCCGTATCGCTGAAGGTCGCCGATGCTGCGCAACAGGTGCTCGAGCGCAGTCTGCCAAAACTAATCGCCGGTAGTGCGTCGGCGCACGCGCTGGACCTTACGCAAGGATCCTACTTTGGGCGGCGCCGCCCCGAGGATGGCCGCATCGATTGGCGGCGAGGCGCGCGCGCCGTGCATGACCTCGTCCGTGCCGTGGCGCCGCCGTTCCCCGGCGCCTTTACCGAGGTGAACGGGTGTAGGCTCGAGGTTCTGGAAACCCGCGTCGACGATCAGGCGGTTCGCCACGTCGCACAAGCGCCGTGTTTGTACGCGGCGGACGATCGCTGGTACGCCGACTGCATCGACGGCAGGCGCCTTGAAATCCTCAAACTGGCGATCGCGCAACGGCCGATCACACCTAGGACCGCACCGCCGGCCTTATCGAATCAGCCGCTCGCATTGACCTCAACTTAATTCCAAGGGGTTTATCTTGAAAAACGTTCTCATCCTCGGGGTCAACGGCTTCATCGGTCACCACCTGAGCAAATACATCCTGAGCCGCACCGACTGGCACATTTACGGCATGGACCTGCAATCCGAGCGGGTCAGCACCATGCTTCAGGATGAGCGCTTCCATTTCGTCGAAGGCGACATCACCATCAACAAGGAATGGGTCGAATACCACGTGCGAAAGTGCGATGTGATCCTGCCGCTCGTCGCCATCGCCACCCCCGCCACCTACGTGCGCGAACCGCTGCGGGTCTTCGAACTGGATTTCGAGGCGAACCTGCCCATCATTCGTCACTGTGTGAAATACAAGAAGCGCGTCGTGTTTCCCTCGACTTCGGAAGTCTACGGGGCGTGCCGCGACAAGGAATTCGATCCGGAGACCTCGGACCTCGTATTGGGACCCATCCATAAGCAACGTTGGATCTATTCGTGTATCAAACAACTGCTGGATCGAATCATTTGGGCTTACGGTCAACAGGGTTTGCAGTTCACGCTGTTCCGGCCGTTCAATTGGATAGGCTCGGGCCTCGACAGCATGGATGATCCGAAGGAGGGCAGTTCGCGCGTATTGACGCAGTTCCTCGGCCACATCGTGCGCGGCGAGCCGATCAAATTGGTCGATGGCGGCAGCCAGACTCGCGCTTTCACCTTCATCGACGACGCCGTGGACTGCCTGACCCGCATCATCGACAACCCAGGAGGCATCGCCGACGGCAAGATCTACAACATCGGCAATCCGCACAACCTGTACTCGATTCGAAAGTTGGCCGAGATGATGCTCGAGATCGCGATGGCGAGGCGCGAGTACGCACCCACCGCTCGCAACACCAAGTTGGTCGACATTTCGGCGCTCGATTACTATGGGAAGGGATACGCCGACATTCCGGCGCGGCTACCCTCCATCAAGAATACGACGGCGGAACTCGGGTGGACGCCCACCACGGACATGCGCTCCGCTTTGATGGCGATTTTCGATTCCTACGCCAATAGCCTGCCGTCCGCCTCGGCGCTGTTGTCGAGCGATGCTTGAGAACGCACACATCGGCCTCAAGGTCGATGTGGATACCTTGCGCGGTACCCGCGAGGGCGTACCGCGGCTCGCGGCGCTGCTGAAAAAACACGGTCTGGATGCGACCTTTTATTTTTCGGTGGGTCCCGATCACACCGGGCGCGCGATGCGTCGGGTATTCCGCAAAGGCTTCGCGCAGAAGGTGGCGCGCACCTCGGTATTGAAGCACTACGGACTCAAAACCCTGATGTACGGGGTGCTGTTGCCGGGTCCTGATATCGGACGAAAAGCCGGTGCCGACATGCGCCGCGTATATGACGCGGGATTCGAAGTGGGTTTGCATACTTACGACCATGTCCGCTGGCAGGATTACGTGGCCGGCGCCAATTCGGCGTGGACTCGCGCGGAGTTCGAGCAAGGCCTTCGCGCCTTCGAGCGTGTGTTCGGATTTCTGCCGCAGTCGCATGCGGCAGCCGGCTGGCAGATCAATTCACACGGCCTCGAACTCGAACGGGAATACGGTTTATCCTATGCCAGCGACACCCGCGGCGGCCCGGCGTTTTTCCCGCTTCTCGCGGGCGGCGCGAGTCCGTGTCCGCAGTTGCCCACCACCTTGCCGACCTTCGATGAATTGCTCGGCCGCGACGGTACCGATGAATCGAACATCGCGGATGCGGTGTTTCGTCTCTCGACCCAAGCACCTTTGCCGGCGATACAAGTTTTCACACTGCATGCCGAGCTCGAAGGGATGCTGCTGCGGCATGCGTTCGAGTCCTTGCTCGTGAAGTGGCGCGATTCCGGTGCGACGGTCACGCGTATGGCCGCCATTCGTACACTGGCGACGCAGCGGCCGCTGCCGACCCGCGCGGTGATCATGGGCGAGATCCCCGGGCGTTCGGGATCGCTCGCGGTACAGGCTCCCGGCGCAGCCGCCTGACGTGAATCAGCTGGCCACCCCCAATGTCCGCGACCGGTGGACCTATGTGATCTTGGCGGTGTTCATTGCCGTGTTGTGGTTCGCGACATCCTCCATGCGGCCGCTATTCAACACCGACGAAGGCCGGTATGCGGAAGTCCCACGTGAGATGTTGAGCGGCGGAGATTGGGTCATTCCGCATTTGAACGGCCTCGCGTACATCGAAAAGCCGCCGCTGCAGTATTGGGCTACGGCATTCTGCCTGCGCGCGTTCGGGCAGAGCGAGTTTGCCGCGCGTTTCTACACGGTTCTGTGTGCGCTCGCCACGGTGCTCGCCATGTGCTTTGTGGCGAAACGCCTGTGGGGCAGAGCGGCGGCTTGGCGGACGGCGGCGATGTTGCCCTCCATGCTGTTGTTCTTGGCAATGGGGCAGCTCCTTACCCTGGACATGAGCCTGACGCTCTACATGAGCTTGGCTCTGGCCGGCTTTCTGTTGTCGCAGACCGCGGGTGCGGTGCAGCACGCGACGTACGAACGTCGCTGGATGCTGATTGCCTGGGCTGCAGCGGGCCTCGGAGTGCTTACCAAGGGGTTGGTCGCCGCGGCCATCCCTGCGGCCGTACTGGTCCTATACAGCCTGTATGCACGCAATTTCGCAGTGTGGCGCCGCCTGCACCTCTTAAGCGGCCTACCGCTATTTCTGGTGATCACCGTCCCCTGGCACTGGCTTGCGGCGCGCCGCCTACCGGACTTCCTGCAATTCTTCTTCGTGCATGAGCATCTTGCCCGGTATTTGACGCCGAGCGCAGATCGCGAAGAGTCTTGGTGGTTCTTCGGCGCGGTGTTTTTGATCGGCAGCGCTCCGTGGACGCTATCGGCACTGCGAGTGATGTTTCGCGGCTGGCAGCGCGGGGCCGCTCGGGATAAATTCAATCCGGTGCTCTTCTTGCGGATTTGGGTGCTGTTCGTCTGTGTATTTTTCTCTCTGTCCAATTCCAAGCTCATCCCCTATATCTTGCCCGCGATGCCGGCGCTCGCCCTGCTGATGGCCTCATTGCCGGAGGAAGTTCTCAAGCGCGAGATTCTACGGACGGCGTTGTTGACCCTGTGTGCCGCAATCGCGTTGGCGCTCGTCTGCCTCTTCGGGCCAAGGCTCATCGCGCCGTCGGATCGAAACGGGTATTTCGTGTCATTGGCCAAGCCGCTTGCGCAAATCGCGGCGCTGCTGGCTGCCTCGGGCTTGTACGTCTTGTCGCAGCGCCGGCGCGACCTCACCCGTTCGGCGGTGTTCTTGGGCGTGGGCTGGTGCCTTTCGGGCTTACTGCTGGTGAGAGCCGCTGCGGCTGTCGCGCCGATTTACTCGGGGGTGGAACTTGCCCGTGCGCAGCCCGTCGTCCCTCCGGAGGATCCCCTATACAGTGTCGGCACGTATGATCAATCACTGCCATTTTATTGGCGGCGCACGGTCGAACTCGTGGCATACCGCGGCGAACTCGACTACGGTCTCAAGTACGATCCTGGAGCCGAAATACCCAGCGTGGCGCAATTCGTGGAGCGCTGGAATCTGGAATCCCAAGCCTATGCGGTGATGGAGATAAAAATGTTCGATGATCTCAAGAGCCACGACGTGCCCATGCGTGAGGTCGGCCGCGATACTCACCGGGTGTTGGCGGCGCGGCGATGAGCTTCATAACCTGGGCCTTGATTTTGACCGGGGTCGGCTTGAACGCGATGGCGCAATTGCTGCTCAAAGTCGCAACGCGTCCGCTCGCACATTTCTCGGACTTCCATCTCAAGACGCTGCTCGATGCCACGGGAATCTTGTTCAAAAGCGTGCCGTTCTGGAGCGGCATGCTGTGTTACGGCTTGAGCGTATGCGTGTGGGTCGCCGCACTATCAAAGGCGCCGGTGAGCACCGCCTACCCGATGTTGTCGCTCGGCTATGTAGTCGTGGCCGGCGTCTCGGTATTCTCGTTGGGGGAGACTCTATCTCCGGCGAAAGTGTTGGGGATTGCTCTGATTTGCGCCGGCGTGGTTCTGGTTTCGAGGAGTTCCGTATGAAGCCCTTTCTGCCGTTCACGCGTCCCTCGATCGATGCGCAGAGTATCGCGGCGGTCGCCGACGTGTTCCGTTCCGGACAATTGGCGAGCGGCCCGAAGGTTCTCGCCTTCGAGGCGGCGCTCGAGGCGTATTTGGGGTCGGGCCGTCACGTGCGTGTGATGACCTCGGCGACGGCCGGTCTCGAGATGGCACTTGAGGTCGCTCAAGTCGGGGAGGGCGACGAAGTCATCGTTCCCGCGATGAGTTTTGCCGCAAGCGCGAACGTTGTGGCGCGGGTGCGGGCCAAACCGGTATTCGTCGATATTGATCTGTACACCAGGAACATCAACGTGGATTTGCTCGCTGGCGCGATCACCTCCAAGACGCGCGCCATCATGCCGGTGCATTTTGCCGGACTGCCCGTCGATATGGATGCTCTCTACGGCATTGCCGTGCAACATGGCTTGCGCGTCGTAGAAGACGCGGCCCACGCGATCGGCTCCCGCTATCGGGACAAACTGATCGGCAGCTTCGGCGACCTGGTGGTATTCAGCTTTCATCCCAACAAGAACATGACATGCATCGAAGGGGGTGCCATTGCCACGGCGGACGCGCAAGCGGCAGGTCTTTTCGAACAATATCGATTCCACGGGATCAAGCGCACCGCGCAGGGCGAAATCGACGTGATGTTCCCCGGCACCAAGAGCAACCTCACCGACGTGGCGGCACAGATCGGCATCGACCAATTGCGCCGCTTAGATGGATTCAATGAGCGCCGCCGCGAGTTGGCCGCCCTCTATTTCGAGGAATTCGACGGCTACACCGCGGTGGTGATGCCGGCGCGCGGCGATTCCGGGCATAGCTGGCACATGTTCCAGGTGCTGATCGATTTCGGGGCTCATGGTATGACGCGGCCTGGATTTCAAAAGATGATGGCGGATCGCGGGATTGGAATCGGGGTGCACTATCCCTGCATCCCGGGCCTCAGCTATTACCGGCAACAAGGATACCGGCCGGAGGACACGCCCGTGGCGGCGCGAGTCGGACGAGAGACGGTCACCCTGCCGATGTTCCCGGCCATGCACGACGAGGACGTTGGCCGTGTGTGCCGCGAAATGCGTGAATTGTTGCGCTGATGTTCGAGTTCCGTTGTTGCCCGTCACCGTTTGGAGGGTTGGCTTGCGAGGTAAAAAAGGTTGGCGCAGACTCGCGTTGTCCTTCTCTCGCTCGAAAGGAATTCTAATCATGAAGCGCTTCATTTCTCTTGGATTGGGAATTTGCGTATTGGCTGCGCCCTTGTACGCCGCCTTGAAGCCCGGTGCGGTGGCCCCCGATTTCACCACTCAGGCAACTCTCGCCGGCAAGCCCTTCACCTTTTCTTTGGCCGCCGCCCTGAAACAAGGTCCGGTGGTGCTGTATTTTTATCCCGCCGCATTTACGCCGGGCTGCACGGTCGAAGCACACGATTTCGCCGAGGCCACCGATAAGTTCAAGGCGTTGGGTGCGACCGTCATCGGCGTCTCGCACGATTCCATCGACACCCTCAACAAGTTTTCGGTCAGCGAATGCCGTAACAAGTTTGCGGTGGCATCGGACCCTGACCAGAAAATCACCAAGGAATATGACGCCATCCTGGCCGCGAAGCCCGAGTATGCCGACCGCACTTCCTATGTCATCGCGCCAAACGGCAAGATCATCTATGAGTACACGGCGTTGAACCCGGACAAGCATGTGGATAACACGATGGCAGCCGTCGAGCAGTGGAAGTCGGAGCAGAAAAAGGGATCTTGATTCGCGCGCCGCGAAAGAATGGAGAGTCTATTTCGGAAACAGCAATTGCACCTGAAGGCGAATCTGCCAGTTCGATCCGAAATCGGGTCTGGTCACATTGTAGTAGCCGGAAAGTTGACTGTTCAGCGGCAGCTTGCCGATTTTGAAAATCTTGCCGACACCGCCGCCCATGGGCACGGTCCACTGCTGCGAGCCCTTGGCCTGCCAGTTGACGGTGATGACGGGTGAAGTGGTGAAATACAAGCCGCTCTTGAGGTTGTAGTTGACGAAGGGCTGGAGCAGGCCGTTGTTATAGGAGGGTCCAGTGCTGTTGCTGGAGGACCAGAGATTGTTGACGAGAAATCCGTAGACCCACGGGCTGCCACGCTCGAGGTGCAATAGAACGAACGAGGGTCCAAATCCCACATTATCGTTCCCAAGCAACTGCTTGCTATGGGTCGGCAACTGGGTGATGACGCCCGCTCCCCAGATCCAGTTTCCCGGCTTCGCGGGCGACAAAAATGCCGTGACCTGAATATCGCCAATGCCGTTCGTGCGGTCCTGATTCGGAGCAAATGCAGGCTGCGAGATGATGGGCAAAATGGTGCGCGTGATGATGTTCCAGTCGCTGTTCAGGTTGATGGGAACTACCGGCTGAATGTTGAGCACGCTCTGATTTTTTTCGAGCGGCCCGCTATTAAGATTCAGATTTTCCTGAAACGGCAGGCTGATTAGGTCGCCCACGGGATTCTGCGCGGCCTTCGCGAGTTCCTCGTTGCTCTGATCGGATTGGGCATAGCCGAACGGGCACGCCAAGATCGCCGCGAAAAACACCGCGGCGAGCGAGAGTCGCATGGCCATGTCTTACCATCCTTTTTTTGCGTCCCTGGGAGGGCAAGTGTCCGCCCAAAAGGGGGCCGAACGCCATGCGACTTTCTACTAATGCGGCGGCAGCGTGTTTAGGCGATTTGCCCGATTTTCGGGTATGTGCGCAGGCTGAGGCCTTGACCGGGTAGTTCCGTCGCGTACAATTGAAAGTTGTTGAATATTTCAACAATGAGGCACTAAAATGGCAATCGTCAATTTCAGCGTGCCGGACGACGTAAAGGCCGCGTTCGATAAAACTTTTGGCGGCCAGAACAAAAGTGCGATTCTGGCGGAACTGATGCGTCGCGCAGTGCGCGAATGGCAGCAACAAAAGCGGCGGGAGCAGTTGTTTCGCCAATTGAGCAGGGCGCGGTCACGCCGGCCTTCGGTTACGAGCGAAGAGGTTCGAGCCGGACGGGCTAATGGTCGACCGTGACGCTGCTAGTACTCGATGCCAGCGTGATTCTCAAATGGTTACTCGAGGATCCTGCGCGCGAGCCGGACACTGATAAAGCCACGAGACTCGTTCAGGACGTAATAAGTGGCAAACTCGAGATCATTCAGCCTGTTCACTGGCTAGTCGAAGTGGGTGCCGTTCTTGCTCGCATTAGTCCACAAACCGCGATCGATGATGTCGCGATGCTCTCAGCAATGCAATTCCCGACGAGCGATGAGCTAAATGTGATTCGGCGTGCAATAGCGCTCGCGATAGAGACTGGATATCACCTCTTTGACACGCTCTACCACGCTGTGGCTCTCGAACAGGAAGATGCTGCGCTGGTGACAGCGGATGACCGGTATCGGGTAAAAGCCGATCGATACGGTAAAATCGTTGGATTGCGCGACTGGACGATCAGCTCACGCTAAGGATGCTCGTCGCGCAAACGGCCGCCGAGAGCGGCGGAGACACAGGCGATAAAGGCGCCGATCAACATGGACAGGGCGGTGAGAATTGCTGCTTCCGAGGCTGCCTTTCGCGCGGCATCGGCGGCGGCCCGTTCCTTGACCTGCGCATTCATCGTGGCGGCGATAAACTCGCCGGCGCGCCGATCTGCGTCCGCTGCCGAAATTCCGGTTTGAGCTGCGACTAAGGCGGCCAAATAGCTGCGATCCGTATCGGAGACGCTTCCGGTGGCGATTGCATTCGCGGCGATATCGTCGGCCACACCGCGAGGGTCGCTCATCGCTCTACGTGGCTCTCCCGTCCCTTGAGCGGCCGCTACGGCACCGGCCGGCCGAAATAGCTCATCCATGTTATAGGCCATCGAAGAAGGTCCCGCCGACATTGCTTCTTGCGGATCTGCAACGTCCGCACGCAGACCGCCCCCGATGAACGAGGAGACCGAACTCGCGAGTCCCGCGGCAATGAGGACGGTCGCAACCGCCCAGGTGATCAATCCGTGAGCGGTGTCGCGAAAGAAAATTTCGTGCGTGTGCGTCCCGTGCCAGCGCGTACGCAGTCTCCCGGCAATGTATCCGCCGAGGGCGGCCGATATCCATTGGGTCACGATCAGCCAAATTGCGGCGGTCACGTTGAACGTGGTTTCAGAAACGCCGTGCCCTGGCCACGGAGAAATCGATGCAAACCCCAAACCAGAGCCCAGCGCGAGCAGAATCAGCGAGGCCGCGGCCGCCACGAAGGCGCCCGCGATGATGGCCGGCCAAGATACAACGGATTTGCCGGGCGAGACGACAGCGCCCGCGTGATTCAGGTGCGGATCTCCCAGAGCATCTAGGCGCGAGTCCAAGGTCGGATCAATGGCGGCCATATGCGCTAACGATGCGAGCACATGGCAAGCAAGAGAATGATCGGAAGTGGAACACCGAGTAACCAGAGTAAAATACCGCGGCCCATGGATACATCCTCGTTGTTTTTTGGTTTTGGGACTGTGCGCGCGATGGCGAAGCTCTGCTATCGTCGTTTCAAAGCGAGTCGTTGTAAGCACATTCTGACGCTGGGATTTGCGGCGTTGCTGACGGCTTGCGCAAGCGAACCGCCCGCAGTTCCTCCTGCGACAATCAGCCCGCTTCAGGGCCGAGCGCTGATAGAGCGATCGCTGCCGCCCAAGGTGTCGGACCGTGCCGGCTGGACGTCGGATTTTTATGCTGCGTTCACGGTGCTCACCATAGAACCGAGTCACGAAAACGTCTGCGCAGTTGTCGCGGTGACCGAACAGGAATCGGGATTCCGCGTCGATCCGGTGGTGGCGAACTTGGGCCCGATCGCCTGGAGCGAGATCGATAAACGCGCCGCGCGCGCGGGCGTGCCGCCGATGATCGTGCACAGCGTGCTGCAGCTTAAATCCTCCACGGGCCGCAGCTACAGCGATCGGATCGACAACGCGAAAACTGAAAAGGAACTCAGCGATATCTTCGAGGATTTCACCGGTTCGGTGCCGTTGGGTCGCTCTTTGTTCGCGAGCTGGAACCCCATACGTACCCGGGGACCGATGCAAGTCAACGTGGCGTTTGCCGAACAATTCGCGTCCGAGAAGCCCTATCCCTACCCGGTCAAGGTAAGTATCGCCGACGAAGTGTTCACGCGTCGCGGCAGCGTGTATTTCGGCACCGCTCATCTGCTGGACTATCCGGCATCCTATGATCGGTACCTGTATCGCTTCGCGGACTTCAATGCGGGCCAATACTCGAGCCGCAACGCGGCTTTCCAGAGCGCTCTTTCCATCGCGTCCGGCATCCCCTTGGTTCTCGATGGAGCGCTGCTTTCCCACGATGGCAATGAGAAGGGTCTTGGCAGCACCGAACTTGCGGCGCGTTCAGTGGCGAAGCGGGTGAGGATGGACGAGAGCGCGGTTCACGGTGCCCTCGAGCAGGGTAGAACCAAAGACTTCGAACACACGCCGCTGTACCTTAAGGTATTCGCCCTCGCCGAACAGGCGGAAGGTCATTCGCTGCCTCGTGCGTTGGTTCCCCGGATCAAACTGCAAGGCCCGAAAATCACGCGAAATCTTTCGACCGACTGGTATGCCCATCGAGTCGACGAGCGCTTTAGAAGTTGTTTGAACAGGGGCGGGTGATTCAGCTCGCAGGCTCCCAGCCGTCCGGCAATAGGTCGAAGGTGACCGTGTCGCGAAGCGCGAACTGGTTGCCTTCCAATGTCCTCACGGGAGTGAGCATGTGCCAAATGCGGTCATCGTCGAAGACGTAGCATTCGCCTGACTCTCGCATGATAAACCGATCCATTTCGTGCTTTTCATTGTCGGCTATGATGACTTCACCGCCTTGGGCTCCGCAGCGCGCGAGCAGATGCGTCGCGAGATATTTTTCGCCATCTTTGTGAAAACCCGGCGGGCTGGTATCGCACGGTTGAGAAGCGGTCGCTGCGAATCGGATCAGATGCATATTGACCGAATAAGTCGCGCCAACCGTCGACAGCGGCAGGTACATCAGGTGCTGAGAGATGATCTTGCGAACGCCGGCCGTGTCGGCAATCTCCATCGGAAGCGGCGCATACTCTCGCTTCTGACCCCCTAGCGTGGTGTTGTATTTCTCGTGCTGCACATAGGGAATCGAATTATCGCAGGGCCACACGCTAACGCCGCCTTCGGCAATTCGGGCTTTGAATCGATTCAACGATCGAAACCGGTTTCCCGCTTCATAGTATTGATCCCTCGGCAGCGACCAAGCCGCATGCGCGAGCACGCCCAGCGCGCTCGCGACATCCAAATCAACTTCCAAAGGGCGGCGTGTGAACCCTCGCGCTAGGACTTCGTCCCGGGCCCGGGTATCCATGACAACCGGAGTGAAGCCTCGATCATGCATGAGTCGGTTGCTGCATGACTTAGTCTAATCGTGTGCGCGAGGCATCAGCAACTTGGCAATCAAGGCTGTCCAACCCGTCTGATGGGAAGCTCCTACCCCGCGGCCGGTGTCGCCGTCGAAGTATTCGTAGAACGGAATGCACTCGCGATAATTGGGATCCGTTTGCAGCTCCGGGTCCTGGCGCAAGACCGGACGATTCCCCTCGCTGTCCTTGAGGAAAATGCGCGATAGCCGACGGGATAATTCGGTGGCTACTTCTTCGATGGTAAGAAAATGCCCCGATCCGGTCGGGCATTCAACTTTGAAATCATTGCCGTAATAGTGGTGAAACTTCTGCAGCGACTCGATGATGAGAAAATTGAGCGGAAACCAAATGGGGCCTCGCCAATTCGAGTTGCCGCCGAATTGCCGGCTGTCGGACTCGGCCGGCGTGTAACGAACCGTGAGGTCCACGCCATCGAGTTTGAACACATAGGGATGCTCGAGGTGTGCACGCGATATTGCCCGCACCCCATAGTCGGAAAGAAACTCGGATTCGTCCAGCATGCGCCGCAGCACCTTTTTCATGCGATGCCCGCGCAGCAATGACAGCAGACGGCGTTCGCCGCGGCCAGGGGATTGCCAATGGGAAACCAAACCGGCCAAGTCCGGACGGTGACTCAAGAACCATTCCAATCGCTTGCGAAAGCCCGGCAACTTGTCGAGCATCTCGGGTTCCAAGGTCTCCACCGCGAACAAGGGAATGAGCCCCACCATGGATCTTATCCGCAGCCGCACACGCGCATCGTCCGGCAAGTTGAGCACGTCGTAGAAGAATTGATCCTCTTCGTCCCATAGGCCGCTGCCGTCGGCCGCCATGCAGCTCATCGCTTCCGCAATGCTCAAAAAATGCTCGAAGAATTTGCTGGCGATGTCTTCGTACACATGATTGTGCTGGGCGAGCTCTAGAGCGATGCGCATCAAATTGAGCGCATACATCGCCATCCAGCTGGTGCCGTCGGATTGATTGATATAGCCGCCGGTCGGCAGTCGCGAGCTGCGATCGAAGACGCCGATGTTGTCGAGTCCGAGAAAACCGCCCTGAAAAATGTTTCGGCCCAACGCGTCCTTGCGATTGACCCACCAGGTGAAATTCAACATCAGCTTGTGGAACACTCGTTCCAAGAACGCCAGATCGCCGTGCCCGCCATGCTGCTTGCGGTCGATTTGAAACACCCGCCACGCCGCCCATGCGTGTACCGGCGGGTTCACATCGCTGAAAGCCCACTCGTAGGCGGGAATTTGGCCGTTGGGGCGCATGTACCATTCTCGCGTCAGCAGCACCAGTTGATGCTTGGCGAACTCGGCATCGATCAAGGCGAGGGGGATGCAGTGAAACGCCAGATCCCATGAGGCGTACCAGGGGTACTCCCATTTGTCCGGCATCGAGAGGATGTCGGCATTGTTGAGATTGCGCCATTCGATGTTGCGTCCATGCAGCCGTGCCTCGGGCGGCGGCGTCTGCCCCGGGTCGCCCGTGAGCCAGCGTCGAATATCGAGTTCGTAGTACTGCTTGCTCCATATCATTCCCGCAAAGGCTTGGCGCTGAATCGTGCGGGCATCATCCGAGGCAATATCCGTCTGCAGATCGCGATAATAGTCATCGGCCTCGGAGCTGCGCAGTGACAAGACTCGGTCGAAATCCTTAAACGGCGCGCTTTGCGCCTGACGCACCAAACGCAATCGCTGTTCAACCATGCCGCCCGCGGCCACCATCGAGTGATACCAGATCCCGGCCTTGGTGCCGGTGTTGGCTGGATTGACGCAGTCGCGCTTCGCACCGACGATGCGTTCGTGAAAGCCGTCCTTGAAATAGCCGGCTTTGCCCAAATTCCACAGCCGCCCCGTGTTCGATTCATTTTCCGTGAACAACAGATCCGCGGCGCCGTCGAAGTACAGATGACTCGCGCCGAGCTCCGCCGGCTCGATCACGATGGCGGAATCGCCGTCGCTGCGCAACGAGGGTTTGATCGCGCCAGGTTCCCAGCTCCAGGTATTGCGCAACACCAATTGCGGCACGAGATGAAGCGGGGCGGCGTCCGGACCACGATTCCAGGCGGTAATTTTCATCAAGATGTCGCCCGGCTCCGCCTGCGAATATTCGATGAACACGTCGAAGTAGCGATTCTCATCGAAGATGCCGGTATCGAGCAGCTCGTATTCGGGATGGTGCGTGTCCCGGCGGCCATTTTCGGCCACCAAGTTCGCGTAGGGAAACGCTCGTTGCGGATATTTATAGAGCATCTTGAGGTACGAGTGAGCGGGGGTCGCATCGAGATAAAAATACTGCTCCTTGACGTCCTCCCCATGATTGCCCTGCGAGTTGGTGAGCCCGAACAAACGCTCCTTCAGAATCGGATCACGGCCATTCCACAGCGCGAGCGATAGGCAGACGAGCTGCTCGGCATCGGAGAAGCCCGCGATACCGTCCTCGCCCCACCGATAGGCGCGGCTGCGCGCATGATCATGCGGGAAGTACTCCCAGGCGGTTCCTCCGGCGCTATAGTCCTCGCGCACGGTGCCCCATTGGCGTTCGCTCAAGTATGGTCCCCAATGTTGCCAACCATCGCGGCCGGGAACGTTGGCGAGCAGCCGCTGGCGTTCGGTGTTCATGGTCATGGGAGATTCCTAAGATAGAGCGGGGAGCATGGGATGCCTGTAGAATACCCGTTTGCCTAGAGGATGGTGGATGGTCAAGGACACGCGCGGCGGCAAGGCCGCATTGATTTGCGGCTCGGTGGCCTACGATACGATTCTGGTATTTCCGGACCGCTTCGAGGCCCACATTCTCCCCGACAAGATCCACATCTTGAACGTCGCTTTTTTGGTGCCCGAGATGCGCCGCGAGTTTGGCGGTTGCGCTGCCAATATCGCTTACAGCCTGCACCTGTTGGGCGACGTCGGAATCCCCATGGCGACCGCAGGACACGATTTCGGTCCCTATCGCGAGCGCCTCGAGTCCCTCGGTATCCGCCTGAACCACGTTAAGGTCATCGACGACTCATTTACCGCGCAAGCGTTCATCACCACCGATCTCGATGACAATCAAATTACGGCGTTCCACCCGGGCGCAATGCAACATGCGCACCTCAATAAGGTATCGGACGTGACCTCGCCGATCGCGCTCGGTATCGTGGCTCCGGACGGCCGTCAAGCCATGATCGAGCATGCTGCGCAGTTCGCGGCGGCGAAGATTCCGTTTATTTTCGACCCCGGGCAGGGGCTGCCGATGTTCGGCGGGACGGAACTGAAGGAGTTCATCGAACTGGCCACCTGGGTGGCGGTCAATGACTACGAATGGGGGCTGCTGCAACAAAAGACCGGCTTGACCGCGGACGACATCGCGGCCAAGGTGGACGCATTGATCGTGACCAAGGGCGCAGCAGGATCGCTGATTTATACCAGAGAACGGACGGTCAGCGTTCCGTCCGTGAAACCGCTGGCCATCGTCGATCCGACGGGTTGCGGTGATGCCTATCGCGCTGGTTTAATCCATGGCCTGCTGCGCGGTCTCGACTGGGAAACCACCGGTCGTTTGGCTTCCTTGATGGGTTCGATCAAGATCGAATCGCGCGGGCCGCAGAATCATGGATTCACACACGCTGAATTCGTGCGCCGATATCAGCAAAGTTTTGGCCAAGTACCTGAAGGGATTTGACATCATGAGCAAAAGTTTTTCGTTTACGTCGGAATCGGTCTCGGAAGGCCACCCGGATAAGGTTGCCGATCAAATATCGGACGCGGTGCTCGATGCGATTCTCACCGCAGATCCGCGCGGTCGGGTCGCCTGCGAAACCCTGGTGAAGACCGGAGTGGTGATCGTCGCCGGCGAAGTCAGCACCAGCGCCTGGGTCGATGTCGAAGCACTGGTGCGCAAGACCGTGCTCGATATTGGCTACAACACGTCCGACATGGGCTTCGACGGCGCGAGCTGCGGAGTTCTTAACATAATCGGCAAACAGTCGCCGGACATTGCGCAGGGAGTCGATCGCAAGGATGAGCGCAAGCAAGGCGCCGGCGATCAGGGCCTGATGTTCGGCTACGCCACGAATGAAACCGATGTGCTAATGCCGGCGCCCATTACCCTCGCCCACCGCTTGGTCAAGCGTCAGGCTCAAGTTCGCAAGAACGGCAAGCTGGCTTGGCTGCGGCCGGACGCCAAGAGCCAAGTAACCCTACGCTACGAAAACGACAAGCCGGTCGGCCTCGAAGCCGTGGTGTTGTCGACCCAGCATTCGGACGACATCAGCACCAAGCATTTGCGTGAGGCGGTCATGGAAGAGATCCTAAAACCGGTGCTCCCGGCCAAGTGGATCGACAAGCGCACCAAGTATCACATCAATCCTACCGGGCGGTTCGTCATCGGCGGCCCCGTTGGCGATTGCGGCCTGACGGGACGCAAGATCATCGTCGATACCTATGGCGGCTTTGCGCGCCATGGTGGCGGCGCGTTCTCGGGCAAGGATCCGTCCAAAGTCGACCGGTCCGCGGCCTATGCCGCGCGTTATGTCGCCAAGAACATCGTCGCGGCGGGACTCGCCGAGCGGTGCGAGGTCCAGGTTTCGTACGCCATCGGTGTCGCGGAGCCGACCTCGATCATGGTCGAGACCTTCGGCACGGGTAAGTTGTCCGACACTCGTTTGACGCAGATCGTGCGTGCGCATTTCGATCTTACCCCGTTCGGCCTTCGCGAGATGTTGGATCTCGCGCGGCCGATCTATCAGAAAACGGCGTCCTACGGTCATTTTGGCCGCAAGGAAGACGAGTTCACGTGGGAGCGTACCGATAAGGCGAACACGCTCGCGGGCGAGCTCAAGACCACACGCGCCGCCTGACGCAGCCCTCAAGGAGTCAATGATGAATGCCGCAATGAAAGTTAAGTCAGAATATCTTGTGAAGGATCTAGGCCTGGCCGATTGGGGCCGCAAGGAAATCAAGATCGCCGAGACCGAAATGCCCGGACTCATGGCGATTCGGCACGAATATGCCGCCGGGCAGCCACTGCGCGGCGCGCGGATCGCCGGCTCCTTGCACATGACGATTCAAACGGCCGTGTTGATCGAGACGCTGAATGCGTTGGGCGCGGAGGTGCGCTGGGCCTCGTGCAATATATATTCGACTCAAGACCATGCCGCTGCGGCGATCGCCGCCGGCGGAACGCCCGTGTTCGCCGTCAAGGGCGAGACGCTCACAGAGTACTGGGACTACACCCATCGAATTTTCGAATGGCCGGACGGCAACCACGCGAACATGATTTTGGACGATGGCGGCGACGCCACCCTGTTGCTGCACCTCGGCGCCAAGGCGGAACAAGACGGATCCCTGATCGCTGCTCCCGGCAATGAAGAGGAACAGTCACTGTTTGCCGCGATCAAGGCGAAGCTCAAAGCCGATCCGAAGTGGTATTCGACGCGCCTGGCCAAGATCAAGGGGGTCACCGAAGAGACCACCACCGGCGTCAAGCGGCTCTATCAGATGGCCAAAGAGGGGCGATTGGCCT
The DNA here is from genome assembly GCA_963755965.1 of uncultured Gammaproteobacteria bacterium. GTDB lineage: Bacteria > Pseudomonadota > Gammaproteobacteria > Steroidobacterales > Steroidobacteraceae > Bog-1198. The sequence continues at coordinate 697,379 of CAVWLU010000013.1, read as the reverse complement.
TTCCTGCGTTCAACGTGAACGATTCGGTCACCAAGTCCAAGTTCGACAATCTGTACGGCTGCCGCGAATCGTTGGTGGACGCCATCAAACGCGCCACCGACGTGATGATCGCCGGCAAAGTGGCCGTAGTCGCCGGCTACGGCGATGTCGGCAAGGGCTCGGCCCAGGCGCTGCGAGCGTTATCGGCGCAAGTATGGGTTACCGAAATCGACCCGATTTGCGCACTGCAGGCCGCTATGGAGGGTTATCGGGTCGTCACCATGGACTATGCGGCGGATAAAGCCGACATTTTCGTCTCCGCGACGGGTAATTTCCATGTGATCACCCATGAGCACATGAAGCGCATGAAGGATCAGGCGATTGTGTGCAACATCGGCCATTTCGACAACGAAATCGAGGTCGCGGCGCTCAAGCAGTATGCCTGGGACAACATCAAGCCGCAGGTCGATCACATCATTTTCCCCGACGGAAAGCGGATCATTCTGCTCGCAGAAGGCCGCTTGGTGAACCTTGGCTGCGGTACAGGCCATCCCTCGTACGTGATGAGTTCTTCCTTCGCGAATCAGGTGCTCGCGCAAATCGAATTGTTCACTGAAACGGCGAAGTATCCGGTGGGCGTATACGTGCTGCCGAAGCATCTCGATGAAAAAGTCGCTAGACTGCAGCTCTCGAAGCTCGCTGCCGAGCTCACCGAACTCACCGATACGCAGGCGAGATACATCGGGGTGTCGAAACATGGCCCATACAAGGTTGATCAGTACCGGTACTAGGCAATCTCAGCCGCGCAGCAAACCAAAACGCGTTGTCCGCGAGAAGACTGGGAGAGCGCGAATTCCGCCTGGGCCGGCCCAAGAATACGACACCAGCCAAGAGATGCTGGGCTGGCTCGATGAGCATCACCGTCGTTACGGCGACATATATAAGGCGTCGGTCTACGGCGGGAACGTGTACGTCGTCAGCGCGCCCGCTTACGCGGAGCACGTGCTCCTCGATAACTGGCAGAACTATATTCGGAAGGGCCACGCGGTCAAGCGCATTGCACTGAGTCTCGGCAATGGACTCATTTCGAGCAACGGCGAGTTCTGGGTGAACCAGCGGCGGATGATTCAGCCGGCATTCAACCATTGCTCGATCCGCGCAATGTCGAATGTGTTCAGGAAACCCAACGTCCCTCTGCTCGAGAAATGGAAAAGTGCGGCACAGCGAGGGACGAGCGTGAATGTCACACGCGACGTGAGCCTGATGGTCCTCGAGGTCACACTCACGGCACTCTTTGGCGACGACTACGAGGAGGTGGCACCGCACTTCGCTATCGTTGCGGAGCAATCGCGCGATCTTGGATTTGCCCGAAGCATCAGCGCTTTGGGGAAAATGATCATTGAGATCGCCGCTCGAAGACGCAGCGCCAATACGCTGGGCAACGATATTCTCGGCATGATCATGACGGCTCGAGACCGGGAGGGCGGTCTGCCGATGCCTGACGTGCAACTGGCGCGGGAAGCATTGACGATTGTCGTTGCCGGCCACGAAACCACCGCCAGCGTTTTGAATTGGACGTGGTATCTACTGTCCGGACACCCGGCGGTCGAGGCCAAATTATCGACTGAACTCGAATCCCTGCTCGGGGAACGGTTTCCGGACATTGATCAGTTCCCGAAATTTGTTTACACCCGCCAAGTTATCGAGGAGGCGCTGCGACTGTATCCGCCGCTTTGGCTGATGACTCGCAGGGCAGTGCAAGACGATCATATAGGCGGCTACTTCGTGCCCGCCGGCACCGAAATCTATATCTCGCCCTACCTCATCCAGCGGCACCCCGCGCTTTGGGAAGCTCCCCAGGAATTCGACCCGGAACGGTTTGCTCCCATGGGGTCGGAAGTGCGTCAACGCATGGCGACTTGCCCCTTCGGCGCCGGTCCCCGCAACTGCATCGGTGAATATTTGGCCCGAGCCGAAATGCAGACGCATTTGCTGATGATCGCCAAGGAACTGCGGCTGCGCTACGACGAAAAGCAGCCCGCGAAAATGGTTGCAGGGACGAATTTACTCAGCCGCGGCGACTTCATCATGAGTCCCGAGTTCAGGGCTCCGGTAGCGGCCTGATTGGCGCGGGCTCGCAGGCGGCTGTCTCATTTGGAACATGCGGCCGCCGCGGGAGATACGTATACTGCCGGGTCTATGAACAGAGCCTCGAGTTCAAAAGTATACCCGGACGCGGCGAGTGCCTTGCGTGGCGTCGTCAAGGACGGCATCACGTTGATGTGCGGCGGGTTTGGGTTGTGCGGAATTCCCGAACGCCTGATTGCCGCGTTGCACGAATCCGGCGTGCGAAACTTGACTGTCGTTTCCAACAATGCCGGAGTCGACGGTGCCGGTTTGGGGCTGCTTCTGAAGAGCCGCCAGATCAGCAAAATGATCTCCTCCTACGTGGGCGAGAACAAGGAATTCGAGCGGCAATATCTCGCCAAGGAATTAGAACTCGAATTCAATCCACAGGGCACCATGGCCGAGCGCATTCGCGCGGGTGGCGCCGGCATTTACGCCTTCTTCACCAAGACTGGCGCGGGCACCCTGGTTGCGGAAGGCAAAGAACAGCGGGTCGTGGACGGAGAAACCTACGTGCTCGAAACCGGGCTCGTGGCCGACGTCTCGCTGGTCAAGGCTTGGAAGGGCGATACGGAAGGCAACTTGATCTATCGAAAGACCGCTCGCAATTTCAATCCGAACATGGCGACGGCGGGGCGGGTTACGGTAGCGGAGGTGGAAGAGCTGGTTGAAGAAGGTACGCTCGACCCGGACCAGATCCATACGCCCGGCATCTTTGTGAAGCGCATTTTCAACGGCAGCCCGTATCGAAAATTGATCGAGAAGCACACAGTTCGCAAGCGCACGGAGGGTTCCGATGCCGTGGTCGCGTGAAGATTTGGCGGCGCGCGCGGCGCGCGAGCTCAAAGACGGTTTTTATGTGAATTTAGGGATTGGCATCCCGACACTGGTCGCGAACTATATCGCGCCGGGCGTCAAAGTCGTGCTGCAGTCCGAGAACGGTATGTTGGGCATCGGCCCTTTTCCCTATGAGGGAGAGGAAGACCCGGATCTGATCAATGCCGGCAAGCAAACCGTCACCGCGCTGCCGATGAGCTCGTATTTTTCCTCTGCGGACAGCTTTGGAATGATTCGCGGCGGTCATATCGACATGGCGGTGCTCGGCGCCATGGAAGTCTCCGAAGGCGGCGACCTCGCCAACTGGATGGTTCCCGGCAAGGTGGTCAAGGGGATGGGCGGGGCCATGGATTTGGTCGCGGGCGTGCGACGTATCGTGGTCGTGATGGAGCACAACTCCAAGGATGGCGAGCCTAAATTCAAGACTCGCTGCGAGCTGCCGCTCACCGGCGTCAATGTCGTCGACATGCTGATCACGGATCTTGCGGTGTTCTCACGAGCAACGCGCAAGGATCGGTTCAAGCTCATCGAAATCGCGCCCGGCGTTACGGCCGAGCAAGTTCGCCGGCAGACGGCTGCCGACTACGTCGCATAGATTCTCGCGTCGAGGGAACTAGACCGTCGCTCTGAGTGCAGCGCGGCGCTGCTGCTCATCGCGCACGTCCGCGTCGGTCAGTCCGGTATTCGCCGCGATGATCGCCACCAGTCGATGCGCCGTATCTCGCGGCAACGGAACCTCATGTATGCGTTCCCAGATGCGAATGCGCTCCTCGGCCGTCTTGAGCCTCGAGGATTGCTCCGCCAAATCAAGGCGGCGTCGCTCGGCGTTTTCCGCTTGTTGGTGCACGAGGCGGGCCCGGAAATCCATCATCGGGTCGTCTCCGGACGATGCCGTGGGGCGCCCCATGGCTTGGCTTGGCTTGAATTGATTCACGCGAGTCTCCTGTTCAGCGTGCCACGTTACCACTGTATGGCTCGCCGCGAGCTACATTCGGCGTTTAGGATATGCCATGAGCCGCGCTTGCGCTTCTCTAGTCGCTACTCCAAGATACATTCGTGAGCGCCTTTTACCTCGATCTGGGGCGCAAAGGCTCGATTCCCGATCATGAAAGTCATCACCAATGCCTTCTGGCTCTCTTTTAGCCGGATCGCCGCGGATGTATTGAGCTTCGTTCTATTTGCCGTCATCTCGCGCACATTCGGTCCGGCGGGTACTGGGGAGTATTCGTACGCATTTGCCGTCGCCACCTTGGTCGCTCTCACGACAACCGCCGGCTTCGAGGATTACGGAATTCGCCAGTATGCCCATGCGGCGGAGCATGAGCGGCGTCAACTTTGGCAGGATATCCTCTCCACCCAATGCGTTCAGCTCCTGATCGGCGTTACGGCGTTGGTCATTTTCTTGCTGTGGAGCGCAATGAGCACGCACGCGCTGATCGTGGTGCTCGAGCTGTCGATCTATGTGGTCGGCTGGACGATTTCGCGCACATTCTTCATACCCGCGCTGGCATCGCAGGCGATGGTTCGGCCGGCCCTGACGGATCTCGCCTGCCGTCTTACCGCCATTCTTTGCGCTCTCGGACTGGCAACTGCAGGGCATGCCTCCCTGCCCTGGCTGCTTGCGGTATTCCCCATCGCCGGGGTCACTCTGGCATGCCTGGCGTTGCGTAGTGCGACTCAGCACGGCGCGGTGCTGCGCTTGGGACGGACGTGGCGCGGAATCCTCTCCACGTGGCGCGGCACGTCGGCATTTGCAGGTTCGGATTTATTGAACCAGTTCTACGCCCGCACCGATTTGCTGCTGATCGCATATTTCCTCGGGAATGCGAGCGTCGGGCTGTACGCGACCGATATCAAGTTCGTCGAAGTCGGAATATTGCCGCTGATCCTGCTCGGAACCGCAGCGTATCCGCTCCTGAGTACGCACGCCGCACGTGACTTGGGCGCCTTCGGTCACTCGGCGCGGGATTTCACGCGCATCGTGTTCTTCACCAGCGGCTGGCTTGCGGTGGGAATCTTTTGCCTGGCGCCGCTTCTCATCGTGCCTCTGTTCGGCGCGAAATTTGCGCCCTCGGCGGCGTTGTTGCCGTGGTTCGCACTGTTCGTCGTGATGAAGGCATGGGAGGTCGCGTTCTATCGACTGCTCTATGCCGTTCGGCGGCAGATGTTTTACTGCGTCACTCTGATCGTCGGAACCGCCGTGATCGTGATCCTCAACTTTCAGCTCATCCCGAGATTTGGAATTCAGGGTGCCATAGTGGCGGCCATCCTCAGTATCGCCGTCGTCGACCTCATCTGCGCTTGCGGACTCTCGCGCCGGTTGGGAGCAGCGTTCCTAACTTGGGTCGCCGCTCGTCTTGCGCTTGCTCTGGCGGTGACGGCTGCGATCGTCGCCGTCGCACAAAGAGAGCTGGGCGCCGGGCCGTGGACGACTGCTTTAATTGCGTGCGGTCTCTATCCGATGCTCGGCTTGACTTTGGGCCTCGTGCCGAATCCGCGGCACAGCCTATTGCTGCGCCAGCCTCAAGCGGGAAACCTGTGATGGCGGCGCCGCCGTCGTTGCCGCGAATTTATTGGTTGACCACGGAGTTCTTCCCCCCGGAGACGGGCGGAACGGGAATGATCGCTGCGCGCCTTAGCCAGGGGCTGGCCGAGCGCGCTTTCAGCGTGCGTGTCATCACGCGGCAAGTCGTACCGCAGTGCGCGGCGCAGGAATTTGTCGGCAACGTGCACGTGCGCAGGATCAATCCGGCAGGAGGCATGAAGGGAGCGGGATGGCGCGCATTTCCCACCATGCTGGGATTCATCGCGCGACTCGCGTTGATATTGTATTCGGAGGCCAAAAACTACGACATCGTCGTCATTTCGGGCATGAAGACCATTCCGATGGCCGCGGTGCCGGTCTGCCGCTTGCTCGGCAAGAAATGTGTGATCAGGATCGAATCTCCGTTTGAAATGCTGGAACCGATTTCGGCCGAAAGTCTCGACATGATGCACGGGATGATCGGCCGGTTCATGAATGGCGCCGTGAAGCGGATGCAGCGAGCGGTCCTCAGACACGCCGACTGCGTCATCGCCATTTCCCGAGACATCGCCGATCGGCTGATGCGCTTTGAGCATCCGCCGCGCCTCGTGAGGATCCCGAACGCAGTGGACATGTCGATATTCGAACCCGCGCCCGCGCACGAAAAGGCGCGATTGCGCGATCGCTTGGGATTTCCCGCCGGTCGAACGATCGTGCTCTACGTGGGCAGACTGTCTCGTGCAAAGGGCGTGATGATGCTGATCGAAGCGTGGTCCGAAGTGATTGCGAATTTCCCTGATGCCTACCTCATGATGGTCGGCAGCGGCAAGGGATCCTGGGACGATTGCGAGGCCGAGGTCGGCGCATACGTCCGCGATCACGAACTTACCGCTCACGTGGCGCTTGCCGGTCATAGCGATCGGGTGCACGAGTATCTGCGGGCGGCGGACGTGTTCGTGAATCCGAGCGACTACGAGGGGTTTTCGCTGACATTGGTGGAGGCCCTCGGTTGCGCGGTTCCCGTCGTCACGACGTCCGTAGGCGTGGCACCCGAGGTCATTCGCGATGGCGTGAACGGCTTTATGTGTCCCCCCAGGAACCAGCAAGCCTTCTCCGCCGCGCTCGCACTTGCGCTCGGGCAACAAGCTCGCTGGGCGAGCATCGGACGGCTCGGTAGAGAATCCGTGCAAGCCTTCGACATTCCCGAAATCATCGGGCAATACGCGGCACTTCTACGAGAGCTCTACGGCTAGTCCGGGAGCACTCTGGGCACACGCTTGCCGAGCATGCGCAAATAATGCATGAGGACCCGGCGAAACTCCGCCGGAGAGAAAACCAAGCGCTTGCCGTCGATCAGCGTGATGTTTCCCACCTGGGAGAGGGTATGCAAGCCGGCGGGATAGCGCCCGGCCGGGTCCGGCTCCAAGACCGCCGCCGGCGTTTCCTCGAACGCGGTGGTGGTCAGTGTCACGATGCGATTGATAACGACTCGGCCACCGTAGGTTTTTGAGCAATCCTGAGCCGGCCGGTACAGCACGCCGTTGTCGTAGAACGGTGTTCCGCCCGGTCTTGCCGAACGAATGTCCGTCTTCACCGGGTTGGCGGCGTGCGGATGCCAGGGACCGGTAATCGCGGCGGCATGCCACAAATGCAGTTCACAGGTGATTCCCTTGGTATCGGGTTCGGAACCCGCGAGCCACCACGTACCTTCGTGACGAAAAATCGTCGCGTCAACGATGGAAACGCCCTCGAGCAGATTGGCGACCTTGACCCACCGATCCGGAAAACGCCCGATCTCGTACAACCCGATCTCTCGTGCCGCGTGCGATTCCGGAATACACAGCAGGCGACCTTCTACTTCGACGAGGAAGGGGTACGAAAGGTGGACGGCTGGTTGGGGCCCGATTTGCACTTCTGCGCAACGCGAACCGCTGGCGGGCTCGATCGCTGCGATGATCCCGCGGTTATCGCGGTAGCTGAAGTGTTCGTAAAGGATGGTCAAACGCCCGTCGCGCCAGACGCCGAATGGATCGGCTAGGAACTCAGAACGCTTCGGCGGTTTGAGCCACTGTACGGATTCCGAATGGCTGGAGTGCAGGAACGACGCGATGGGCAGATCCGCCCAGCCGACGTTCCATTGATCGTGACGGAACAGCGAGCGCAATACGACGCGCACCATTCGCACCGCGATTCGGCATTTGTAGTTGAACAATTGCACGCGAGTGGGCGCGCCGCGCACGCGCGCCGAACTGATCAGCGGCCGGGACGTCAAGCGGCCTGTGACGCCGTTACGAATATCGATACAGACTTGCGCCGGCCAGTGCGTGATTCGCGCGAGCAATTGCTCGCGGTTGCGTGCGCAGGATAGGAGATTTGCCCGCAGATAGCCCTCCCGCAGCACGACCACTGAATCGACGGCGTTTTGCAAACGCACCAACAGTGCCGAAGACACCGCCTCAGCATGGTAAACCTCCCAAAACCCGCTGTTCTTCCCGCGGTACTTCGTCCAGTCTCCAAATTGGTACGCCCAGACACCATGCCGCGCGGTCTCGAGGAGTTCGGGCGGGCAAGCCTCGGTGAGAAAGCTCAGAATGAAATCCAAGTTCTGGCTCTGTAGCCGCTCGACTGTAGGTCTCGCCAAAACCGTCTGGCCGGCATCTGCGGTCGATTCGAGGAGCGTGAGGGTCGGCACAGACGTCAAGCCGGCAGGAAGCGGAACGCGAGCGACGGGGGTGCGTAGATTCATCCAGAGCACGGGCCGCACGTCCGTGATGGCCCGCAGTTGGTTCAAACTACGCAGTTGCCAACTCTCGAGCGCCTCTCCGTCGCACAGAATCCCGAAATTGATTTGCAATCGGCCCTCATTACAATTTTGTGCCGTAAGTGCTCCGAGCGGCGAAGCGAGAATATCGAGGAAGTTTCACTGCGGCAACCGCGCCCCTCGTAAAACGCCGTAAACGCCCGAAAAATGCCGGAAGGTGACGCCGACGTCGACTTCGAATATCCTAGTTTGCGAGAAGCGCTGCCTAGCCCGTCCACCGTCTTGCTGGACTTAATTCGGATGCTACGACCCGACACTACCGATCCGAATCGCGCTCTGTTTCCCGGCCCGCTGCTCACCGTCGTCGTCCCCACGCTGAACGAGGAAGGAAACATCGCGGCGCTGGTCGAGAAACTGCGGCAGGCGCTTCACGGGGTGGATTGGGAAGTCACGTTCGTTGACGACGACTCGCGCGATGGCACGCGTTCAGTGGTGAATGGATTGGCGCGAATCGACGGACGCGTACGCCTCGTGCACCGCATCGGTCGACGCGGGCTCGCCTCAGCCTGTATCGAGGGCGTGCAAGCGAGTACCGCTCCGTTCGTGGCAATCATGGATGCGGACTTGCAACACGACGAATCACTGCTTCCGCGCATGCTGGAGACGTTGCTGGCCGGCGACGCCGACGTGGTGGTCGGCAGCCGCTACGTGTCCGGGGGCGATGTCTCAGGCTGGGATCCGCGCCGTGCCAGAATGTCGAGACTTGCTACTCGCCTCGCGCTATTGATTCTTAAATATCCGGTGGCGGATCCGATGAGCGGATTTTTCATGCTTCGCCGTGAGGCCTTCGATGCATCCGTGCGTGAGCTGTCTGCCGTGGGATTCAAGATTCTCATCGATATCCTCGCTTCGGCCGAACGTCCTTTGCGAGTCAAGGAGCTGCCTTATCACTTCCGGGATCGAGTGGCCGGAGAAAGCAAACTCGACACCATGATCGCTTGGGAGTACGCGGTCTTGATCGCCGATAAGACCGTCGGACGGTACGTACCGGTTCGGTTCATCCTCTTCGCATTGATCGGGTTTTGGGGCCTCGGTATACATCTTGCCGTTTTGTGGTTTGCACTCAAGGTCGCCGCGATTTCATTTCCGGCAGCGCAGGCAACAGCCACCGGCGTGGCCATGGTTGCAAACTACACTCTCAACAACTGGTTTACGTACCGCGACCGGAGACTCAAAGGGTGGGGATTTGTGCGTGGCCTCATTTCTTTCGTGCTGATTTGCAGCGTCGGCGCGGTGGCCAACGTCGGACTTGCCTCATTCCTATTCGGCAGCACCCGCTCGTCGTGGTGGATCGCGGGCATTGCGGGCGCCGCCATGAGCTCGGTCTGGAATTACGCGGTCACTGCCGTATTCACGTGGCGGCAGCGATAAGCGCCGCATGCGGCGACCGCTGCCATTGAACATATTTGTCAGCCGACTGAGACTCACCGTCTGTTGGCCGAAGGGCGGAGCATCGGCGCACGAAGGCACCCATCGCCGGTGCGAGCCCACTGTATACTGATCCGATAATCAATCAGCGGAGAGCCGGACTCGATGAAAATCGGCATTGTTGGATGTGGAATGATTTCCGGCCATCACCTGACGGCGGCGAAAAGCTATCCCGGAATCGAAGTCGTCGGGCTGGTCGATCGGGAAATCGGCCGCGCTCGCGCCCAAGCGGAACGTTTTGCGGTCAAGCGTACGTTCGATAATCTAGCCGATCTTCTGGCACTGAATCCGGATGTGGTTCACGTATTGACTCCGCCCGCACTGCACCTCGCAGCCGCCGTGGAGGCGCTCAGGGGCGGCGCACACGTCTATGTCGAAAAACCCATGGCGCTCTCGGTGGCTGACTGCGAGGCGATGACGGAGGCCGCGGCCGCCGCCAATCGGCAGCTCTGCGTGGGCCACAACTGGCTGTACTCGCCGGCGATGCTCGAGGCGCAAGAGCTGATTGCCAATGGTGGCACCGGTGAGATCGTACAGGCGGGCGCCTCATTCAACTACGATGTGCGCCGTAATCCGAGTTTTGGACAGCACCATTGGTCCATGGATCTGCCCGGCGGATTGGCCGAAGATTTGGCCGTCCATCAGTTGGGCGCGCTCATACGCCTGCTGGGCGCCCCACTGCGAACTTACGCGATCAGCCGTTCGGCCGCCACCATGCCGGGAGGCAAGACTGCAGATATCAGAGCAGTAATCGAGGGCGAGCGCGGGCTCGGTACGATCGCGATTTCCTTGCGCGCGCTACCGGACATGGCATTGCTCGACATTTGGTGCGAGCGGGTGATGCTCCGGCTGAATATTTCGAGCATGACGCTGACGGTTCAGCGGGATCTCCCGGTCAAGCGCAGCATCGCCCGGGGACTGTCTAATTTTGACGTGGCCGCGCAATTGGTCGGCTCGACGGTGGGCTCGGCGTGGAAGCTTTTGCGCAAGAAAGTCGACGGCTCCTATGGCATCGTTCCGATGGTCCACGCTTTTTATGCGGCCCTCGAGACCGGTCGCCCGCCGCCCGTGGGTCCAGTGGAGGGGACACAAGCCGTCAGCGTGTTGCGGTCGATTTGGCCCGCGGCTGAAGCTCCGGCGCTGCGGGAGACGGGTTGATGAAGTCATTGGTCACCGGTGCGACGGGGTTCGTGGGCTCGTACCTGACGCGGGCGCTGATACGCCGCGGCGATTCGGTGCGAATATTGGCGAGGACCCCGGAGCGCGCCCGTGCGCTGCATGCGGCGGGGGCCGAGGTGCGCCTCGGAGATCTCGGACAATCGGGCAGCGTCCAAGGCATCGCCGAGGGCATCGACGTCGTATTTCACCTGGCCTCGGCAATAGGGGCGTCGGCGGAAGTCTTCGAACAAATTGATATTCGCGGTACCGAGCAGTTGCTCATCGAGGCCGAGCGAGCCGGGGTCCGACGGCTCGTATACGTTGGAACGCTCGCCGGTTACCCGCTCGCGAGACAGAGTGCTGGTGCGCTCATCGACGAGCGCTCGCCCTTTGACGATACGGGTTTGCTCGGCAATTATGCACGTGCAAAGTCCCGTGCCGAAACGCTCGTGTCGGCAGCGAACAAACGTGCCGGAATGGAAACCGTCATCGTGCGGCTAGGCCTCGTCTGCGGGGTGGGCGCCAGCGTGCTGCCGGCCCACGTCTGTCAGCCGTTGTCGCGTGATTGGGTGGTCTTGTTTGGCGACGGGAACGTGCCGTTGCCGCTGACCTATATCGATAATGCGGTCGATGCCCTCATTCTCGCGGCGACCGCGCAAGGGGTCGCGGGCGAGTCGTTCAACATCGTGGATGATGACGTTCTGACCCAGCGACAGTACCTCGCGCTGCTGCGCCAGGTGGCGGGGCAAAAGCCCAGCGTGCTGCGCGTGCCCGTCATTTCCTATTACGCATTGGGCCTCGTGTCGGAGATCGCCGCGGCTGCACGTAAGAAGGAGCCTACGACCAATCGTTACCGGATCAAAACGCGCCTCGCACACGTACGATGGGACTGCAGCAAGGCGAAACATATGCTGCAATGGCGGCCACGGGTGCCTTTGCGGGATGGTTTGACGACGATTTTTCGCGAGTATGCAAGCACACGCTAAAAACAAGGGGGACTCATGAGATCAACGAAATGGGGACTATCGCTTTGGGTTGCCGGCGCGGTGCCGCTGCTGGCGCTTGGCAGCGCCGCAGTGCGCTCGCAGGCGCTACCGGATTACAGACTCCATCCGGGCGACAAGGTGATCGTCGGTGTGTACGACGATCCGAAGCTTTTGCCGCAGGAGATGACCGTTGCGCCGGATGGGAGAATTTCCTATCCCATGGTTGGGGAATTGATGGCGGGCGGCAAGACCGTGGAACAGGTGCGGCTCGAACTGCAAACCCGACTTAAGAAATATCTTTCCGATCCGATCGCCACGGTGATCGTTGTCGAAGCCAAGGGAAACGTCGTATACGTCGTCGGTCAGGTGACAAAACCGGGTGAGATCACCATGAACCCGACCATCAACGTGCTGCAGGCCCTCAGCATCGCGGGCGGCGCGAATCCATATGCCAAGCTCGATTCCATCATCGTCATCCGAAGTTCCGGGGGCACCCAACGAGTGCTGCCGTTCAAGTATGGCCAAGTGAGCACCGGCAGGGATCTGGAACAGAATATTCAGCTGGAGAGCGGCGATGTCGTGGTCGTTCCATAGCCGCGCGTCGACGCAGGGCGTACGACCGCACGTTATTGCGGTGCTCGTCTGCGCGACGAACGCAATGCTCGCCGCGCCGACGCTCGCAGAACAATTCTATGTCCAGCCGACGGCAACGCTGACGGCGGAGAACGATTCCAATCTGGATCTCGACCCCGGGCCGAGTTCGGCGGTCCAGGGGTATTCCGCGGATGCGGGCGCTCTTTTTGGCATTGCAACCCCCAATTCGGAGTCGACGATCAGAGCGCGGCTGGATTATCGAGACTATCCGAAGGATCAGGGGGACGATCGGCTGGAGGAATATCTCGATTTCAGATCCGATTACAGCACGCAGCGAAGCCACGCCGCCATCAGCGGCACGATCGATCATCGCGATGCCTTCAATGCAGAGTTTTCATCGGCGTATTTCGATCAGATCAACCCGGTTCAGCCGACGAATCCCTCGACCGGTCAAGCGGTGACCGGCGAAGCGGTAACCTCCGTGCTGCTGCAGCCCTCGTATAGCTATAAATTCTCGCCGGTCATCAGTGCAGGTGTTTCCGCCATCTACGAGAGGCTCACCTACACCCCGAGCTTTTTCGATCAAAATAACTTCGGCTTTTATCAAGGCAACGCCGACTTGAACTGGAAATTCACCCAGACATCGGAATTGTCGTTCAGCGGCTTCGGTTCGAAGTATGAAGCGTCCAACATCGAGTCGAGCGCGACCGGATCGGGCGGAGCCGTGGGCCTGGATACGAACTGGTCGCCGCTGCTCTCGACCAATGCGACCATCACCTACCAGCACACCAATATCGACCAGAGCACTCCGCCCCTCGTGAACACCGATGTCAACACCTGGGGAGGGAGCCTCAGCGCAGTCTACAAGGCCCAGATCAGCCAGTACCGGGTGATCATCTCGCGCTTCGTAACTCCCTCGGGTGGCGGGGGCGTGTACGTCAACGACCAGGCGCAGCTTCAATACAATCGGGATTTGACCGAGAGATTGGCATTCACCGGCGCCGTGATCTACATCAAGGCCAGTCAACTCCCCTCCAATATAAACGATCTCGACCGCAGCTATATGCAAACCGCCGTCAACGTGAAGTGGATGATCAGGCCGACGTGGTTCGTGCAGGGCGGCTATCAATATGCCTGGCAGAAATACACGCTGAGCCCGGACGGCGCGGCGAACAATCGAATCTACATCTCGGTAGGCTATCAGGGCCTCCCCCCGCAGCGGTAATCATCATGGCCACAGCAACTGTCCCAGGTGCCGGCATCGGCGATTATCTCGGAGCTCTTCGCCGGCGCTACATCTACCTGATCACCATTCTTCCGGCCGTCATCTTCATCAGCGTGGTCGCCGCATTCGCCATTCCGCCGCTGTACCGGTCCACCGCCACCATCATGCTGGAACTGTCCTCGGTACCCAAGGATATCATCGAGACGACCGTCATCAGTGCTGCCGACCAGCAGATCGAGATCGTGCAGGGCCGCGTCATGACGGTCGAGAGCCTGCTCAACATCGTGCACGACATCGATCCTTATCCCTCTCACAAGGATTGGAGTGCAAACGATAAGGCGCAGCGGATCCTCGACAATACGTCGCTCGAACGGGTGGACCCGGTCACGCTCAAACCAACGCAAGAATCGAACGCATTCTCGCTGCATTACGACAATCCCAGTCCCGCGATTGCCGCGGCAATCGACACCCGACTCGCGCGGTTATTCCTCACATACAATCAGCTCGTGCGCACGCAGGCCGCGGGCGAGGCGGCCGGATTTCTGCAGAAGCAGTCCGAAGGGGTTGCGCAGCAAATGCGCGAGGCCGATGTCAGGATTGCGGAAGTGAAGCACAAATACGGCGAAGCGATGCCCGAGCTGATGGTTCGAAACCAGTCTGCGGTCGAGGAGTATCAGCGGCAACTCGATGCTCTGCAGCAGCAAATCTTGACGGCTCAGGAAAAGGAATCCGTGCTCGCGCTGCAGCTCAGTCAGTTGAGTCCGAATTTGATCACATCGTCCGGCGATCTCACGGACGTGGCGACGGTGCGGGCTAAATTGACGGAAGCCGAGCAGCGCTACACGCCCGACCATCCGGAAGTGAAGCGCCTACGGCGGGCTTTGGAAACCCTCATGGCTCAAAACGGCGGCAAGGCGGGCGTCAAGCAGACGGCCAACAATCCGCAATACCTGCTGGCCGAGGCCCAGTTGAAGTCGGCGCGCGAAACTTTGGCCAATCTTCAAGCGCAATCGAACGCTACCCGAGGCAAGCTGGACCAGCGTCAGGCATGGCTACAGCAGACTCCTGCGGCGGAACGCGAGGTCGCCGAAGTGCTCCGCCGCAAGGAAGTTTTACAGAATGAGTACCAACATATTCAAGACCGGCTGCAAAGCGCCAATTTGGCCGAAACTTTCGAGAGCCAGCAGGGCGGCGAGCGCTTCGCGATGGTGCGATCGCCTGGGATGCCTCGGTTTCCGGTGTACCCGAACAGAGTGGGTCTGATCATGCTTGGATTGATACTCGGAGCCGCGCTTGCGGGCATTGCCGTGGCGGTGACCGAGAGCATGGATTCCAACGTGCGCACGGCAAGGGACTTGCCGCTGCCGGAGGGCGTCGTGATGCTTGCGAGCATTCCGTTTATCAGAAATAAATGGGATCGGCGCCGGCGAGCGATTATGTTCAGCTCGTTCGTGGCCGCCTATTCCGTGGCCATTCTCGTCGTAGCTGTTGTGATAATATCGGCTCGACATCATTAAACCGCCTGCAAACGTATGTTACGCCCGCCGGCCTGGTTAACAGGTTAATCATGTCGATCATAGAGCATGCGCTAGAAAAGAGCCGAGTCGCCGGGCAACTCAAGCGATCCCGCCGGGAGAGCGATGCGCTCGAGCGCACGCAGCAGGCGGAGGCCATCGATCCTGCCGCGCGCATCGTTCCGCTCGCCGTCACGGTCGACAGCGTGCTGTGTCGCGAAAGGCGAGTGCTCCTCAAGGGTGGCGATGAATCGGAAAGTGCGGCGGTCGCCGCCTACCGTATGCTGCGCACCCGGCTTTTGCACCGAGCCCGTGCCAAGGACTGGAGGGTCATCGCAGTCACCAGCGCCGGGCCCAACGACGGCAAGACGCTGACTGTGGTCAACCTCGCTCTGTCCATGGCGCGCGAAAAGAGCCGCGAGATCGTTCTCTTGGACTTGGATATGCGCAATCCGAGCGTGTGCCGGGTTCTCGGAGTTCACCCGCCGCACGAGTTGCGCGATTATCTGGAGCGCGGCGAACATTTGCGCCAGCTGTTTTTTTCCGTGGGCAGCGATAATCTCTTGATTGCCGGCAGCACGCGTCCGACGCATCATGCCTCGGAGCTCCTGGCTTCGACGCGCTTCGAAGAACTCCTGGGAACTTTGCGCCAGGGCGCGGTCGATCCTCTGGTGCTCATCGATTTACCGCCGGTCTTACTGACCGATGATGCGCTGGTGATTGCGCCGAAGGTCGATGCCATATTGCTCGTGGCATCCGAAGGAGTTACCGGCCGCGCCGGATTTGTGAAGGCGCTGGATGTCTTGTCGGAATTCCCAATTGCCGGTGTGTGCCTCAATCGGGCTGCGGAAACGACGTCTGGCTATGATTACCACTACGATTTCGACGCGGAATAGGGGCACAAGCGACTAGGGATTTTGGCCCGACCCCGCTTGATATTTCGAGTATGCCCGAGATCATGAGGCGGCTTCGCATCTTGGTCGTTTCCTCCGATACCTTTCCCCCGACGCGCGTGGATGTGGCGGTGCTCTTCGGCGTGGAGCTTGCCGCTCGCGGCCACGAGATCGATTGGATTCTGCAAAGCGAGGCCGCGTGTCCGCGCGCCTACGTTACCCATTGGAGATCGGGCCGCGCCTGGGTCGGGGCGACGGATCTCGGCCGATCGCTTTTGAGCCGCACCAGGAAGCATGCGTTGGGCATTGCCAATGACTGCCGATTATTTTCGCGACTGCGGCGCGGACGCTACGATGCAGTGGAAGTCAAAGACAAATTCCTGGCGGGGATTTTTGCGATCATTGCCAGCCGCCTGTTTCGCACGCCGTTCATTTACTGGCTTTCATATCCGTTTCCGGAGCACTACTTGCTTTTGGCCAAGGACGGCACCGCGCGCTACCCGCTTCTCTATCGCATACGCGGCGGAGTGTTCAAGATTCTGCTCTACCGGCTGTTGCTGCCCGCTGCGGATCATGTCTTCGTTCAAAGCGAGCAGATGCGCACCGACATCGGCAGGGAAGGCATACCGGCAAATAAAATGACGGTCGTGCCAATGGGCGTGAGCGCGGAGTTGTGCACTACGACCGGGCCCAACCAGGGTCGAGCGGTCCTGCCGGCCGGTGTTCCGAGTATCTTGTATCTCGGGACGCTCAATAAGTTACGGCGGTTGGATTTCCTGATCCGCGCATTTGCCATTGTCCGAACGTCGGTACCGGCGGCGCGGTTGTATGTCGTCGGCCGCGGTGATGACC
The DNA here is from genome assembly GCA_963755965.1 of uncultured Gammaproteobacteria bacterium. GTDB lineage: Bacteria > Pseudomonadota > Gammaproteobacteria > Steroidobacterales > Steroidobacteraceae > Bog-1198. Next base: position 680,441 of record CAVWLU010000013.1, on the reverse strand, counting down.
CGTCCGACGAACTATTTCTCGAGGTGGAAGTGTCGAGGCTCAAATTGGAGTCGTCAGTGGTGTTCGTGGGGCAACTGCCGCAGGTGGAGGCCCTGCGATTTGTCCGGGAGGCCGATGTATGTGTCTCGCCGTTTCATCCAACCGCGATATTGCAGTCGACGTCGCCTACCAAACTCGTCGAATACATGGCGATGGGCAAGGCCGTCGTTGCCAATGATCACCCGGAGCAAAAACGAGTCATTGAGGAAAGCGGTGCCGGATATTGTGTTCCCTACGAGGAGCAACCCTTCGCTGATGCCATCGTGAAGCTGCTCGAGGATCCCGCGGGCGCCAAGTCCATGGGCGAGCGGGGACGGCGCTATATTCTCGAGCACCGTACTTACGGAATCATTGCCGCCGCAGTGGAAAAGCAGCTCTTGGAAATCGTCGAGTCCGCATGCTGAATGGCCCGAAACCGCGGCTTTGCATCGTCAATCCGCATGAACATCAGGGCGGCGCGGAGTATCAAATCGGCCTGCTGATCGATGCCCTGGCGGCCTGCGATCGATACGACATCCACTATCTGGCTCACTTCGTGGATGGACGCGCCAGATCTCGAAACTACCGGGTATCCAGAATTGGCAATGGCGGTCCCTTCCCGCGGTTGGGATACATCATGGATGGCCCGTCGCTTTACAGGAAACTCCGCGAGATCGATCCCTGTCTCATTTACCAGCGGGTCGCCTGCGGATACACGGGTATATGCGCGCTCTATTCTCGCCGCCGCTCCGTCCCGCTGCTTTGGCACGTTGCTCACGACACGGACGTCACGCCGGAGCACCTCGACCGGTCGCGCAATTTCTTACGTCTGCGCTTGGAAAAATCGTTGGTCGAATATGGCGTCCGGCATGCGACCCGTATCGTCGTTCAGACCCGGGATCAGGCCGAGCTCTTAAAGAAGAACTACGGCCGAGCGGCGGATGCGGTGATTTACAATTTTCATCCACCCGCCGCCGAGGCAATAGACAAGTCCGGACCATTGACCGTTATATGGATAGCAAATTTGAAACCCTGGAAGCGGCCCGAGGTGTTCGTACGCTTGGCGCAGAGCTTCGGCGCCCGAGACGACGTGCGCTTCATCATGGTGGGTGCGCCCGCTGCCGCGTCCGGCAGAGCAGGCCGGTTGGGCTCGTGGCAGAGATCTTTGATGAGCAGCATCGAGGCCACGCCGAATCTTCAATATGTTGGCCAGAGGACCCTCGCGGAGGTCAACGAATTGCTGGCGCGCGCCCATATCTTTGTCAATACCAGCACGCATGAGGGATTTCCGAACACCTTCATCCAGGCTTGGCTGCGTGGCGTTGCGGTGGTCAGCTTGAGTGTGGATCCGGATCAACTATTGGAAAGACAGCATGTCGGCATCGCCGCCCGTTCAGAGCCGGAGCTTTTTGCGGCTGTACGTACCTTGGTCGAAAAACCCGACGTGCGCGCAAGCTACGCATTGCGAGGGCATCAACATGCAGCCGCCAGTCATTCAATGCGCAACGCAGAGGAAGAGGTGCGCCTCATCGACTCGTGGTGTTCCCCAGCCGATTGACAACGGGCTGTCAGGCGGCAATAAGGCAGGCAAGGCTCGTGACATTCGAGCCGACCTTCGTCGGCCAAGGTAAGGCACCTAAGGGTTTCGCCGTCATTTTGGACCCCTCGTCCCGGTGCCGGTTGATGGCGAGCCACGGGCCCGCAATCAACGCTCCGTCGGACCAGAGCGGCTTCCCATCCGGAAAGAAATCGTGCAGAAGTATCAGTCCGCCGGGATTCAGCAGCTCGAGCGCGGCCGGCACCTCTTGGTACACCGTCGTCGCCTTGTGTAATCCATCGAGAAAGATCAAGTCGAATTTGGATTTGCAAGTTCTGAGAAATGTCAGCGAAGGGCTGGTCACGAATTCAGCGAAATCGCATTTGAGCGCTTCGAGAAGCGACTTCGGTTGTCTGGAATTCAGGCGCGCCCATTCGCCTCTGGGCCCGTTCACGTCCAATATATCTACCGTGATCAGCTTGGGAGAGGGTACCGCGGAATTACGAAGCGCCATCGCCAGCATCGAGGTCGATGCACCCAAATGAGTGCCAACCTCGAGCACCGTTTTTGCAGCGATCGCGCGAGTCAGGTAATAAATCGCGCGCCGATCGCCGGGATTCACCGCGCCGGGCTTGTCGCCCATTTGCAGTGAGTCGAGTTCCCGCTGAACCGAATCCCATTCCGCGCTCAAATCCTTACCGGCAAAATTCGGCAAGTCGGAGCGCAACTTTGTGGTATTGCATCTTATTGAGCGAAGCTCAGCCAGCGAACGCGATTCGCTGCGAACGTGAATATAATTTCGCATGGTACTGGGGAGTAATCTATCCAATATCGCACTCATCTCGTCTCCAGCCCACGGTTCGCGAAGGTCTAGCCCTCTTTATAGCAATTCTAAAGAGCCGCCGCGCGGCATTGTAGAGGTCCCATCACATAATGTGGCGGTAACCCTAGACGAGCAAGGTCAATGTGAGCGCGAGGTCAATATCAGCGCCCGCGAGAAAGTCGAGGGAAGTCGTGGCCCGGCGGCCACGACTTGAGACTCGAGTCTAGTATCGATCGGTATCCGAGTTCCTCACGGATAATTGGCCGGATACGCGGTGTGAATCAACGGATTCGCCGCGCATGTGGCCGCAAGAGCAGGCCATTGCGCCGCTGCGGGGTATGGAGAGCCAGTCAAGTGTGTCCAGAACGCGTGTGAAGCGTAGTAGGTTTGGTTTAGTGCGTGGATGACATCGAGAGGCGCAAACGGACCTCCACTGCTCGCAAAATACCCGCCATTCATATCCGGCTCTTCTACGTCCATCATCGCCGCCATTTTCGGCCGCAAATCAACTCCGCCATATTGGCTCACGCCGATATGTGCCTGCAAACCCCAGCTTAGGATCCCGGTGCCATATGTGTCTGATGGCGGATTGACCAACGGTATCCGCGCTGCCCGCCGCGATCCTGTTGGTCGCCATCCACTCCTCGAGCGCCACCGTATCAGCAGGCCCCCGCATCCAGGAATTGGCCATGGACACACTCGTATGAGGGAAGGCGGCCGTCGACGCACTCAGCAGGCGCTTTAATTGCGTCAACCATGCGTCATCACTGTAGTGCGGATCCGCCGTTCCCAATTCGCTCGCCGATTGCGTAACCGTCGCATCCTCTTGAATAATGATCGCTTCAACATTGGGATCTGCGTCGAGGTGCTGCCCGAGCGCTTGAACCATCGCGATAAATCGGTCCATTACCGGCTGGTAGTAGAGCGCGGGAGCATATTGCCCCGTAGATGCGCCATTCGCAGTTTTTCCCCACCAGCCGTAACTTCCTCCGATCGGACTGGGCCCGTAAATGGGATTTTGCTGAATATAGGTGGGAATGACTTGGCCATCGTTTTGGCCGAGCGCTCCCATCCCATAGTCAAACAACAGGATGACCAAGTGCTTCGGTTTGTTGTACGCGGTCTTAAGTGTCGCCAATACTGAATCGATCGCAGAGAAATCGTAATTACCTTGCGTCGGCTCCAAGGCGCCCCAAGTGATCGACATACGATAGCCAAGGATGGCGTCTTGGTTGTTTAGATCATTCATTTCCCATTTCATGAAAGAAGTATCTTTGCCACCGTAAACGGTTCCATAAGAAGCCATGTAGTGTCCGGGGTTCCACTTGATTTTCCCGGACGGCGGAGGAGGAGGCGGCGGCGTCGTCACCGGCGTCGTTTCGCATTGGCCGTTGACGCAGATTTGCGGCGGCGGGTTCGGCCGGGCGGAAGCGGTTACTTGGCCCTGGGCCGAGACTGTCGTGAAATATGTCAATACGCTCAGCACCGCAACACGTGCAATATGTCTACTTCCATTCATCAAAATTTATCTCCAACGGTAATGTCCAAACAGATTGATCAGCACGCATAGCAGGCGGCGATGTCGCACATAACTTACGCTGCGGCAACATTGACAATCAACTGTCGACGCGTTGCGACAGTAGAGATTTGCGATGCCGGAGCCGAATTTCAACTAAGCAAAAGGATGAGAGATGCGTGGGGTTTCCCGCCGCAGCGACACGGCCCGAGCGCAAATGACTCCGGAAAAATACCAATAAAGATAGCTGATCGACGTGAAATATTGATAAATGGTGTAGAAAGTAGCGATCAAAAATACAGCGACAACGCCTATCCAGCCGGAAGCGAGCGCTCCTGTCAGAGTGCTATCACGATGAGCGACTGTCAGGCTGTCCGAAAAAATCATCCAGAAGAGAGCGGCGATTAGAAGAACGCCGAAGACGCCCAATTCAATAATAAAGAAAGAAAACGAGAGTGTTAGAACACTCTGAAACAGATTGTAGTAGGAACCCTGAAAATTTCCGCCAAGGGTTGAGGGCGAAGCATTGCCAAGGCCCAGACCGAATGCCAGCGACACCGGATCCTTTGCCAAATATTCGACGGGGACACGAATTGCCTCGCCTCTGCTTGCTGGCATCGTCCCGCCAATGCCGCTTCGGGCATCCTTAGCTGCAAGATACCGGTCAAGCTGCTGTTGATTTGTGAAGAAGTCCACAATATCGATTTTATAAGGATCCCCCTCCTCCATTTTGTCGTAAATCGGCACGAAGATCGCGCCGAACGCTACCAGTGAGGCGAGCGCAACGCCGGCGTAACGCAGCCTCTTCCCACGATCGGCGCCAAGGATGACCGCCGTGAGCAGGCCAAATGGCAGCAGAATGACCGTCACCTTGGTTTCATTGATGGTCGTCGGTAAAAGCACCAAAAGAAGCAACACCCCGTACCGGACCCAGCCAATACGCCGCTTTAGCAGCACTCCCGTCAACACCAACGCCACGCAGATCAGGAATATGGACAATATTCCGGATTCCGTTAACGTGCCTTGAACCGCATCGCCGGAAAAGCGCCCCTCACTCATGACCACCCAGCGCTGGTATACCGCTACCGGCAGTTGAAGGAGGGCCAAACCCAGCACCAGCTCGAGCTGTCTCTTGAGCTGTGCTTCAGTCATGGGAAGTACCGCTGGAAGGAAGAACATCGGCGCAGCGCGCAAGTAGAATCTCATGCCGCTGATCAGAGGACCCGCACCGGGGTTGTTGATGATGATGCCGCATATCATCACCAGCGCCATTGCGCCGAAAAACAGCCAATATTTCGGTGCCACCAATTGGAACCGATCGCGAGTACCAGCAACCAATACATACAAAATCACGAAGGCGGACGCGATTTCGGGCAGGAATCGGACAATCCCCGGCAACGCCAGCGTCTGGACTGCAAAGTCACACAAAAACGCACAACAAAAAATAGCGGAAATAAATATTTGCATATGAGGCGAGCCTATTGCTGCTTAGTATACCGATCAGGCCCCATTTCCAGCGGCGGCGGGGCATACGCCACTGAAAGATAGGTCACGACGCTGAAAACCGCGTTACGAAGCCTCCTACGGGTGAATTTCTATAACATAAGTCCTGGGATTGTGCGGGTCGCATCACGATGGATGCGAGGCTCCGGCGTCGTACGCCGATGCGAACAGCAGCCGTCGACGGTTCGCTGTAGAATGAACCAATGAGCTCAGTCCGCGGCCCGATGGAACTCACGATCCTAATGCCCTGCCTGAACGAGGCGGAAACGATTGAGACCTGCGTGCGTAAAGCCCGGGGGTTCCTCGACGACAGGGGAATCAGCGGTGAGGTGGTGGTGGCCGACAACGGCAGCACGGACGGGTCGCAGAGGCTCGCCGAACGCAGTGGTGCGCGGGTCGTGCCCATCCCGAGGCGCGGCTACGGGGCTGCGCTGCTGGGGGGAATTCAAGCAGCGCGCGGAATTTTCGTGGTGATGGGCGATGGGGATGACAGCTACGATTTCACCGCGCTGGATCCTTTTCTCGACAAGTTGCGAAGCGGTTCGGAACTTGTCATGGGAAATCGTTTTCTCGGAGGCATACAGCCGAACGCAATGCCGCCGCTGCACAAGTACTTGGGCAACCCCGTATTGACCGGAGTAGGGCGTCTTTTCTTCAAGAGCCCTTGCGGTGATTTCCACTGCGGATTGCGCGGTTTCCGCCGCGAGTCGATTCTCTCGCTAGGGCTCTCCTCGCCGGGCATGGAATTCGCCAGCGAAATGGTCGTCAAAGCGACTCTGCGCAAATTGCGAATCGACGAAGTTCCCACAACTCTGTCGCGAGACGGTCGCAGCCGGCCGCCGCACCTGCGCAGCTGGCGGGATGGATGGCGCCATCTGCGATTCCTGCTTCTGTTCAGTCCTGCATGGCTGTTCCTGTACCCCGGACTGGCATTGCTGCTGTTGGGTATAGTCACCATGACCTGGTTGCTGCCGGAACCACGTGCTGCGGCCGGCGTCACCCTGGACGTCAACACGTTGGTGTTTACCGCGGCAGCGATCGTGTGCGGCTTTCAGGCGACGGCGTTCTATGTGTTCGCGAAGACATTTGCCATCCGATCCGGCCTCCTCCCGGACGACCCCCTGGTCACCCGGCTGAGGGAGGTCCTAAGGCTCGAAGTTGGCCTGATTTTCGGATCGGTCATGGTAGTGCTTGGCTTGGCGCTAGCCGCCTATGCAGTCGGGTTCTGGACGGTGCGATCGTTCGGGCATCTCGATCCGCAGCATTCGTTGCGCATCGTGGTGCCGGCTGCGACGCTTCTCATTCTGGGACTTCAGATTATGTTCTCGAGCTGCCTGCTGAGCATTCTGCAGCTGGAATCCGGGGAGGCCGGATCCGTTGCGCAGGACCACAGCATCACTGCCACCGGGTCGGCGCTGCGCGCGGATCCGGAGGTCCGGTGACGATATTTCGATGTCCGTAGGGCAATACGCGCGCTTCGTGATCATAGGCGCCTTCGTCGGTATCGTGTCCGTGGGTTGCCGAGAACTTATCGGATATCTGTTGGCTGCTGACACGGTATGGAGCTATTCGGTTTCGGTGGCTTTTGCGTATGCAGTCGGTATAGCGCTCAGCTTCTTGCTCAATCATCGATTCACGTTCGCTGGAAACGACAGTTCGCGCAATTGGCGGATTTTTTCGCGATTCGTGGCGATTGCGGTCGTTGGACTCGTCATGACGTGGCTGCTGGCGCTTGCCTTGCGCTATGGCACGCGCCTCGATGTGCACATCGGCTCCGCCGCTAAATTGGTGGCGTTCGTCACCGCCGCGTTCCTATCGTCGCTGCTGACTTACCCGCTCAACGCGCGATTCGTGTTCGGCGGTTCGCGTTCCGGGTTGGCGGCCTCAGGCGGGGTAAGGTGAGCGCCCGAGGCCTTCTCGCCTCGAGATGGTTGGCGGCCGTCCTAGTATCGATTGGGCTCCTGTTTGCGTGGGCTCACCGCATTACGGGTGCTTCGGTCGAGGATGACGCCGCCCAGCTGGTGCAGATGGCGCTCAATCTCGAGCATCATGGCGTGATCTCTCTGGATCAGAAGCCGCCGCTCAGCCCCACGAATTATCGGGAGCCCGGCCCTGTATTTGTTACTGCGTTGGCAATCAAATTCGTCGATGCCGCCCTGGGAGAAGCACCTCCCGACGCCTATTTTCACGGGCAGCGAGTGCAGCTTTTGAAGTCTCAAAACATTCTGTGGCTCGCCCTGTTGTCGCTGGGGGCCTTTTGGGCGGTGAAGTTTTTTACCTCCTCTTTCTCCGCTGCGCTCTTGGGTACGCTGCTCGTGAACTTACCCTTTTTTCGCAGCTCGGCCGATCTCGTGGATGACTTGTACACCGACATACCCGCCGCTGCCGTGCTCATGCTCGCATCGCTGACGGTTGCCATCGCGCTCAAGCGCCGCAGTCCGGCGCTCTACGCTCTCGCCGGATTTCTGTTCGGAATCCTGACGCTCATCAAGGCGGCGACTCTCTACATCTTCGCCGGCACGGCGGCCGTGGCGGCAGCGATTTATCTGTGGCAGCGCTTCTCCTTCCGAGAAGTGGCACGGGATCTCGCGGTAATGGTGGTCGCATTCGGCTGTGTCGTCGCTCCCTGGATGTATCGCAACCAAGTGCTGTTGGGATCAGCACACATTTCGCAACGCGCCGGCGTGGTGCTGATGTATCGCGCGGCCTACGATCAGATGACGCCGCAGGAGTACCGGGGAACCTTCTATATTTGGGCACCGCAGAGCATGCAGGGATTTATCGGCCGGATCCTCGGCTTCTCGCCGGCCGATCTCAAGCGCGGCGGCCGGTTGCAGCGGCTGAACGAATTCCACTCCGATTTCGACGCGGACGATCTGGCCGCCGAGCGGGCCGGCGCACCCGATAGGACCTTGTCTTACTATCGGCAAGCACGTGCGGAGCGGGTCAAGCTCGAGGATCAGCTGTATAGGGCCGGCCGGCCGCAGTCGGAGATCGAGGCGGATGATTTACTCAAAACACGGGCATTGAAGATCATTCTGGAGCACCCTTGGCGGAACCTTGCCTTGACGATTCCGTTCCTGTGGCGAGGCGCGACCTTGACGCTTCCGATACTGCTCATCGCGCTGCTGGTTTCGGTGCGCTTGCGCCGGTACGATTTTCTTCTGTTTACGGTTCCGGCATTCGGCACCGTCATGCTGTACGCGCTGTTCACGCATTTCATTGCACGCTACGATTTGCCGGCGCTTGCGATCGCCACCGTCGCGCTCGTCGTGCTCGGCCAGTATGCGCTGCAGCCGCGCGCGCCCGCTGTCCCCGGCTAGCGATGTATCGTGAACCTTGCTTCGATGACGTTGAATGAGTCCAATTCATGTAATCCGGAAAACACGAACCATCGGCTCTTGCCGTCGATTCCTGCCCATTTATTCGGCATGCGCATGCCTAGAAAATCGCCCGCGGCAGCGCGTCCGTAAAGTCCCCAGTCGTCGTAGTAACCGATAGTCGACCACGGTCCCCAAGGGTGGGAGCCTTCGAAGATCCCGAATTGTCCGACCGAGGCATCGCTGTAAAATCCGGTCCGATAGTGACCGACCGTCATGAGATAGCGATGCAGTGCGCCATCGTAGACCACGTCGGGAAAGTCCACGGAGTTCGGATCGTGAAAGATCGCACGAGCGTCGGACTCCGACGTCGACCAGGAAGCAGCGCGGCCATGTCGAGTAACGGCGCTCAGGTATTGATAGACGCCCGGGGCGGACGGGTCGGCCAGTAGTTGGTCATTGGCGACTCTTTTCAAGAACACGTTCTGATGATCGCCGCTTCTTAGATAGTACAAATACACATAGGAATCGATTGCGCCCGAATTGTCGCGACCGAAATTGAGGAACGTGCCGAGCATCGATGGCGTCGACCATAGTGCGGTCTGCCAGCTCTTACCGAGATCCGACGACCAGGCAAGAGTATTGAGCGGACCGCTGCTGTTGCGATGCGCCGGATCTTCCGTGTTCTCAGGGGTCCAAAAGCCGCCGATCGCGTATAAGACGCCGTCGACCGAAACCATACTCACCACTTTTCCGCCGAAAGTTGCCAAGTACTCCGCGTAGGGCGGGGCACCCCAGACATTTTTCCCGCTATAGCCCGATTCCCCGTCGCTAACGGGAATCCCGCTGATTCGGGCAAAGCCGAGGCTTACGCGTCCGATGTTGTCGTCATTGCCATCGAAGCCGCCGCCGTCTCCCCAGGCACAGTATTGATTGTCATCGCGCGCCCAGGTACAGGGCCATAAGTCGCTCCCCAGGGCCTTGCGCGCTTTCGTGCCTGCGGAGAAATCCCAGGTCACGGCCGTAATCATGCGACTTTGCGGGTAGGGTGCCCCGGCGATCGTCGGCGAACGGCAGGCGGACAGCGCCGCCGCCGCGGCCAGAGCAAGGAGGGTAACGGTCGGCCGATTGAACATGGTTGGCAATTCCACCAGATTGAACTATGTATTGCTGCCGTAGATAGTAAAATAGCCCTGCGTGCGCTTTAGTTTCTGGCTGAATCTACCGGGTACTAGGCCACTATGTGACTATGGACCAACCGCTCCCAAACACCTATTGGGTGATACCCGACCTGATACTCGCGGGCGAGCATCCCTCTGGCGCAACTCCGGCCGACACGCGCGAGCGCCTCGCCCGTCTGTGCGAAGCGGGAATCAACTATTTCATCGATTTGACGGAAGTGAACGAAATGCCGGATTACCGGGCACTTTTGCCCGCGCGTACCCACTATTTGCGCAGCTCGATCCGTGATACGGAGGTGCCGAGCCAGATTGGCCAGATGCAGGAGCTTCAGTCGCGGATACGCAATGCTCGTGCACTTGGGCGGCACATGTACATCCATTGCCGCGCCGGGATCGGACGCACCGGTCTCGTCGTGGGTTGCTACCTCGCCGAAGGAGGCCTCGACGGAAACTCCGCGCTCGAGCAATTGAATCTATTATGGCGCCAGTGCGCGCGTGCCGAGAGCTGGCCGATTGTGCCGCAGACCGATGAGCAAGCCGACTATATACGGGACTGGCCGAAGCATCGCGCGTTGCGCATCAAAGCGCCGGCGGGAATCCGGCAGCGCTGGCGCTGACGCCCGTACGCCCTATGGGCCGATTCGTCGCGGACGCGCGGCGGGCACCTTCCGCACACGAGTCAAGCCTGGGTGAGGAAACGAGACTCTTGACCGCCTCGTCAACGAGAATCCCAACACCGGTGGGAGTGAAGTGCCCTTGGCCTTTCTCGTAGAAGAGCTTGAGGTCAGGCCGTGCCGCACTGGAGAGAGCGGACATTGGCGAGATGATTCTCAGGCGGGAGCGCACCGTGTCGGGTAGTACATCGAGCGGTGACGCGAATGTCGTGCGCGATAACCGTGCGGGAATAGCGAGGAGGTAGAAGTCAGCGCCGTTCGAGGTGACCACGTCGGCGGCACGCATCAGGATCGCGGCGGAGAGATCAATTTTATTGCGATGTTGAAGCTCATCGATGTCATTTTCGGGCGATGGAGGCCCGCCCTCCGTGTCGCCGACATCTGCAACGTTCAAGCTTTGTTTGCGCTCGCTCTGTATTCTCATTTTCAGAAGCTGGCTGAACCTATCCCTTACGAAGGTGTAAAGCTCGCTATGGTCGGAGACGAACCGATACAAGCGATATCGCATGAGCATATCTTGAAGACCCACTGCGGGGAGGTATTCCGTATTTGCCCGCTCTAGCTTGCCGCCGTTCAGGCGATACAAATTCGAGCGCACATTGTCGTCCATATCCGATATGTCCCAAGAGAAAACGGCCACGTCCAGATGAAAGTTGACGCCGAATTGCTCGTAGGTTTGCAGCATTTCAGCCGTTCCGAACCCGCCCACGGAAAAATTCAAAACCTCCGCCGGAATGCCCCGTTCTTTCAGGCGCTTCTCGAGGCGGTCGGCGAAGCTGTCCCGCAGGTCGACCTCGAGACCGAATAGGAACGAGTCGCCGAATATACCGATACGGCACGCACCGGGCGGCTTGGTGAGCGGGTAGTCACGGTCGGCACGCAGTCCCTCACCGTTTATTCGGTACTGCACGTCCACTTCGGAGGTGTGGTGCCAATAGCGGGCATTCGGAATGTTGCCGCGGACGCCCCACGCTGTCGCTGTGATATAGCGCGGCATCAGCGGTTGCGGATCGAACACGCGCACAAAGCCCTCCGCAAACAGCAGGGTATAGAGGAGCAGGGCGGCTCCGAGCAACGCCCGTCGCAGAAGCAGGGAGAATCGCCTGCCGCGCCCCCGGGCAGGGCTCTGCCCCGTCGCGGCGTTTCGTTCCTCAGAAATCAAAATAAATGAACTCCTGTCCGCCCGGGGCGCTGAACGCAATGAGCGTGAGCACGAGCGCGACCGCGGCCGTATAACGCACGAGGAAGGGCCCCGCTGTGAATACCTCCAGCCGACCCGACGCGCGCTGATAGATCTCGATGGCAGCCAGGGGAGCGGAATAGGCGAAGAGAGTGGCGAACGAGTCGACCGAATAGCCGGTCGTCGCGAAGAGATTCCCAAGAACGGTGACGGCTTGATCGAAGGTGCGCGAGCGAAACAAAATCCAGCCGATGCACACGAGGCACATCGTGATGAGCCACGAACCGGTTTGAATGGCAAACCCACGCGGCGTCAGGAATCGCGAGCGCTCGAGGAGGGAGTCGATCCGCAGCGCGCGGTAGATGACTTGAATTGCGCCGTGGAACGCGCCCCAGGCGACGAATGTCCAGGACGCACCGTGCCATAATCCCCCGAGCAACATCGTGATCATGAGATTGCGGTACATCTTGAGCTGCCCGCCGCGATTGCCGCCCAGCGGAATGTACAGATAATCGCGGAGCCATCGCGAGAGGCTGATGTGCCAGCGCTGCCAGAATTCCGACGGGCTGCGGGCGAAATACGGCTGGTTGAAGTTGATCATCAGATCGAATCCAAGGCAGCGCGCGAGCCCTCGCGCCATGTTCGAGTAGCCGCAGAAGTCGCAGTATATCTGGACGGCGAATGCCAGCACCGCCGCCAAGGTGGCGCCCGCGGTTTGGTTGCCCGGCGCATTGAACACCGCATTCGCGATCGGAGATACGTTGTCTGCGATCACGATTTTTTGATAAAGGCCCCACGCGAACAACAGAGCACCGGTGGTGAACAGCCGCCGATCGAAGGGCCGAACCGTCTCGAATTGAGGCATGAGATGTCCCGCGCGCTCGATTGGGCCGGCGACGAGCTGGGGAAAAAACGCGTGAAACGCCGCATAGTTGACGATCGAGTACTGGGGCTCGTAGCGGCGCTGATACGAATCAATCGTGCGGCTGATCGCCTGGAACGTGTAGAAGGAAAGCCCGACGGGAAGAATGATGGCGAGGGACGGTGCTTGCGCATGAATGCGAACCGCCTCGAGCAGCGCCGTGGCGGAGCCGACAAAGAAGTTGAAATACTTGAAAAATGCCAAAATACCGAGGTTCGTGAACAAAGAGAGCAACAGCCAGTTTCTTCTTCGGACCCGCTCCGAGGAACGCTTGATTGCGATGATCGCGAGTCCGGCCATCGCCATGCCGATGGCGACGGGCGCGGCGAGCCACCAGTCTTTCGAGGCAGCGCACGCGAGAGATCCGATCGTCACCAGGACGAGGAACGCGGCACTCTTTAGTTGATCGATTGCGCGTACCTGCTTGCCGGCGGCACCCAGCGCCGCGAGATAGTCGACCGAGGTCGAGATCGCCACCAGGATAAGAAAACGCGGATCCCACCAGCCGTAAAAGACGTAACTCGAGGCAATCAGCAACAAATTGCGGGCCGTGACATGGCGTCGAGAGAGGAAATACAGCGGCAAAAATGCGGCTAGGAACAGCGCAAAGATGCCGCTATTGAACAACATTCACGAACTCCTGATCCGCTGAGCCCAACATTCCGCCGCATGCCGAGGAGGGCTTTTCGTGCGTCTTCCCATTCTATAGGCGCGAGCGTGAGTATTCACTTCTGCACTTTTGCGAACACTTCGCTGTCGGCTCGAGACGACATATTGCTGGCGCTTGCGAACCATAGTTCACTACATCCTCGAAAGGGCAAACCCGTCGCGAGACGGGGGCGCAAAGCTTCCGGTCTGTGAGGAGCAGACAGCGGGGTTGCCGATGATGGCGAAGTCGCCGTTATTGTGTAACCCGTACGTTGTTGCAGCTCCCCGCAGTCCGACTGATCTTCAACAAAGTTAGGAAACGGTGAGCATGCCATCAGCGGTACGTATTTATATTGGATTGTTTTTGGTAACCCTTGTCGCGGCGACCCTCGGCGGCTGCAACGACGGCACGAGCGGAGGCAATGGCGCCGCGGTCAGTGCATCGCCCACGGCAAGTGCCGCGGCGGTGAGCGGGTTGACGATCTCCGGTAGCCCCGCCTCGTCTGTCGCGGCCGGCAGTAATTATAGTTTCCGTCCGGCCGCCAGCAGCGCGGCCGGAGCCGGGCTCACCTTTGCGATCAATAACGCACCCGGGTGGGCAAAATTTGATCCGGCCACCGGCACGCTCGCGGGCACGCCAACCACCGCATATGTCGGCAGTTCCGCACCGATCGTGATTACCGTCAGCGACGGCAGTTCCACCGCTGCGCTTGCTGCTTTTTCCATTGAAGTGACGCAGGCCGGAGCCGGAGAAGCGTCACTATCATGGACGGCGCCGAGCGCGGGCGAGAAGGGTACCGAAGTCGCCGGGTACCATATCTATTACGGTGAGAGTTCGGCGCACTTGACGCATGTCGTCGATGTCAGCGACTCCAATTCCACCAACTACGTCGTCAACCATCTCAGGAGCGGTACCTGGTATTTCGCGATCAAAACCTACAACAACTTCGACACCGAGAGCAACTTGTCGGCCATCGTGTCCGTGACGATTTGATGGGAGAAGGCCACGCAAGCTTTGCATCTAACCGGATAGGGATGAAGTGACGTCGGAACGTTCTCCATCGAGCAGCTTATCCGGTGGGTCCGCATATTGAATTACCCGATCGACCTTGTAATCCTTGGTGCCCCCCGCATGGGTGAAGATGATCAATTCTCCCAATAATCCCAGCGCAAACATCTGCACCCCCAGCACGATCATGAGCGATGCGAGAAGCAATGCCGGCCGGTCGGCGAGCGGGTGATGGAAATAGATCCGATCGAATATCAGGTATAGAAGTTCGAGAATGCCGAGAGAAAAGATCGCCACTCCGATCATTCCGAAAAAGCGCAGTGGCTTCTTGGTGAACCGGATCAAGAAAAATACGTTGAAGATGTCGAGCAGGCCGCGCGTGTAATTGCGCGGCCGATACATTTCGTCGCGATGGTCCGATTTGGACTGCCGGACCGCTATTTGGCTGACCCTAAATCCCTGCCGATCGGCGAGCAGCGGCAGAAATCGCTGCTGGTCACCGTACAGATGCACTTCCTCCAGGACCTTGCGCTTGAGCGCGCGCACATTGCATCCAAGATCGCGAAAGCTCAGACGGGTGACGAAGTGCAAAAGCCCATGGAATGCGCGGTGCCGCAGCGTTTGCAACCAGCTGCTGGCCCGCGGCTCGCGGTAGCCGACGACGATATCGGCCGCACCGAGTGCTCCGACCAGCTTACCGATTTCGCGGCCGTCCACCTGCAGGTAGGCCGGCAACGTAACGATGACGTCCCCCGCTGCGTGGTCGAACCCGATCATCAACGCCGTCGCCTCTCCGAAGTAGCGGCTCAAAGACACGATGGTGATGGGTTCCCCCATGGCCGCCAGCGCAACCAGCGCAGCCTCGGCGGCCGGTTGCAGACCATCGAGAACAAAAATCAGCTCGTAGGGAGCGCCGAGTAATTGCAACCCGGATTTGTATTCGGCAAACAAGTCAGCCATCGGGGTCTGACGCTCCCCCACCGGTATGATGACCGACACGAGCGAACGGGCATTGGCGAGTGTCATCGAGGAATGTTACCGGAAATTATGGATTTCATCGTGAGCCGGGCAAAGTCCTCAGGGCGCACGTCTCCCAATCGATAAATCAATTCGCCCAAGGTACCGCTAGCGAGCAGCATCAAGGCTGCGCTCAGAAAAATGATGCCGGTCCCGGTCAACGGTAAGGACATGCCGCCATTGCCGGGCATGGCCGTGAACAGCCCGGCGATCAGCGCCACCGTTCCTATGAACGTCAGGGGCAAGCAGAGCAGGCTGAACCACAGCAACGGACGGGACGTGAACGAGGTCACCGTTTTGATGACCAGCAAATCCAAGAGCACCTTATAAGTGCGCGAGAGACCGTATTTGGATCGGCCGAATTGGCGGGCGTGGTGGCGCACCTTGATTTCGGCAATGCGTGGGCCCGCGATCGAGGCCATTGCCGGAATGAAGCGATGCATTTCCGAGTATAGGGGAATGTGCTTGATCAGAGAGGCGCGATAGGCCTTCAACGAGCAGCCATTGTCCGTAATGTGCACACCCGTGACGCTGCCGATCAACCGATTCGCGATCTTGGACGGAATCTTCCGCGACACCAGCTTATCCTGCCGCTTGTGCCGCCAACCGACGACGATGTCATAGCCCTCCGCCATCTTGGCCAGGAAATGTTCGATGTCCGCCGGATCGTTCTGCAGGTCGCCGTCCATCGTCACCAGGATCTCTCCGGTGGCATATTCGATCCCGGCCGCCATTGCGGCTGTTTGCCCGTAGTTGCGGCGAAATTTGACGAACCGAAGGCGTGGATCACGCCGAGCCAGCGCCTCGCCTCGCAGCGCCGTGGTATCACGGCTGCCGTCATCGACGAACACCATTTCGAACGGAATGTTGAGCGCTTCGACCGCCGCGACGATCGCGTCATGCATGGGGCCGATGCTGTCCTCCTCGTTGTAGAAGGGCACGATGACGGAAAGCTTAGGGGTCGCGTACAAGCCTATTCTCGTTGACTTCAGAGCCGGACATGGCAATTTAGCACGAGCCTGATGATTTCCGACTCACCCGAGGCTCGTGCAAAAGACTTGGGACCCGAGTCGCGGTTTTGAGCGGCGAATGTTCAATCGCGAATTGTCATAATTGAACTTCAAGTATACTCCCCGACCGATGAAAATTCTTGTAACGGGTGCCGCCGGGTTTATTGGATCTGCCACGGCGCAGCGCCTCCTCGATCGCGGCGACGAGGTCGTCGGACTCGACAATCTGAATGACTACTACGACGTCTCGCTCAAACACGCGCGTCTCGCCCGGCTCACAGGACACGGCGCGTTTAGGTTCGTACACGCTGACTTGGCCGATCGGGATGCGATGGCGAGGTTGTTCGGCGGCGAGAAATTCGAGCGCGTCGTGCATCTGGGCGCTCAGGCGGGGGTTCGCCACTCGCTGAAAGACCCGTACGCCTATATCGAGAGCAACATCGTCGGCACGCTGAGTGTACTGGAAGGCTGCCGTCACCACGGTGTCGCGCATCTGGTCTACGCGTCCTCGAGCTCGGTGTACGGGGCGAGCACGAAGCTGCCGTATGCCGTGCACGAACCGGCGTCCCATCCCGTATCGCTGTATGCAGCCACCAAGCGGGCGAACGAATTGATGGCTCACAGCTATTCGAGCCTGTTCGCGCTGCCGACTACCGGTCTGCGGTTCTTCACGGTCTACGGTCCGTGGGGCCGACCCGACATGGCGTTGTTTCTGTTTGCCCGAGCCATTCTCGAAGGCAAGCCCATTCAAGTCTTCAACTACGGGCATCACAAACGCGACTTCACCTACATCGACGATATCGTCGAGGGCGTGGTGCGCGTACTCGATCGCGTTCCACAGCCGGATCCAACGTGGGACAGCGCGCAACCGGATCCCGGCAGCAGCCGCGCGCCGTACCGCATCTACAACATCGGCAGCAATCGTCCCGTCGATCTGTTGCGATACATCGAGGTTCTGGAAGAATGCTTGGGCAGAAAGGTCGAGAAAGTCATGCTGCCGATGCAGCCGGGCGATGTGGCGGATACCTTTGCGGACGTACGTGAACTCATCGAGGATGTCGGCTACGCGCCGTCGACGCCGATCGAGGTGGGGGTTCGCAATTTCGTCGCCTGGTATCGCGAATACTATGGCGAGCGCCCGTTATCGTAGATTCGCTCCCTAGGCTTTCCTGGCGCAAAGCAGAACAGATAGAAGCTCCAATTGGTTGCGTGCATCTCGGAACTGCTTGTCAACGGTAATGCCATTGAGGTGCCCGGCGATCTCGTCCAGTGAAGTGATGGACACGTCGACCCAGCCGTGCGCTTCGAAGATTTCACGGTACTGGTACGGACGCACCCGATTCGGGATGCCGCGAAACCGGAACGCCCCGTAGAGGGCGTTCGAATAGCGGTAAATATTATTGGGATCGACGTCCCGGATCCATCGCGAATGAGTCTTCAAATCGATCTCGGCGACGATCGTAGCCCCCGGTTTGCAAACGACGCTCAGCTGTTCGACGGTTGAGGACACATCGTCGAAGTGCTCAAAAGCCGCTTGGCTGAAGACGAGATCAATGCAGTTCGGTCCGAAGGCCGACACGATGTCGAAATCCTCTCGTACGACGAGACGCAGGCGCGATGGCTTGCCCGAGCGGGCGGCCTTGATTTCCGTCTTGAGAAATTCCGCAGCCGCCGCGCCTTCCCGGACGCCGATCCGTTCGATGAGCGCCGCGTAAAAGCTCTCCGGTACATGGCTGGTCAAATCGTTGACGTCGCAGGCGTTGTAGCCGGCCGCGCCTTTGGCGAGCAGGTACAGGCCGACGCCCAAGTCGGAACCCGGACCCAACTCGAGCACGTTCTGGTTGCGAATACTGCCGTCGCCGCCGGTATAGGTTTTCAAATAAGACAACCATTCCTCGACCACTTTCAGGTCGTAGGCAATGGACTGCTCGGTGCCGGAGTGTCCGACGGGCTTCGGCGAGATATATCCGCGAAGGGAGTGCTTGGCTTTCGCCAGCCCTAGGAAAGCGATTCCCGCCGCGTACAAGACGGCATTTCGCATCATCTAAGGTGCTACCTAGTGCGGCTGCGCCGGTCTCGGGTTCGATCCCTGCAGCGGCACAGGCGCAGAACGGCCTGCGGCCCGTTTCATCACCTGCATGGTCGATTCCGCGATGTCGTCCCAATTGTAGCGCATGCACGCGGCGCGCAGGCGCTGCGAAATCCGCGCGCGTTCAGCGGGCGTCGATACCGCGAGCTCGAGTAGCTTCTGGGTCAAGGTATCGGTGTCGCCGACCGCGAAATAGCAACCGTCGTCCAGCCCGGTCTCGCGGTTGGCCGGAATGTCGCTCGCCAATATTGGCGTGCCCAAGCGCATCGCCTCCAGCAAGGAGATCGGCAATCCCTCGTGCGAGGAGGGCAGGGCAAAGATGCCGGCATGGGTCAGCAGCTCCTGAACTTCCGGAGGCGTGAGAAATCCGGTGCTGATGACTGCGCTGTCGCCACCGCAGTGTTCCCTTACCAGGTCGGCATAGCGCTGCGACCCTTGAGCGCCGCCCACCAGCAGCAGCTTCCACCCGGGCAGGTGGGCCGCCTTGAAGGCGGTGATCAAATCGAGTTGGCGCTTCTCGGGGACCAGCCTGCTCACTTGAATGACGTAGCGACGGCGCTTTAGACCATATTTATCGAGCAGGGACTCGGTCTGCGATGGCTTGAGGTCGGCGACGCCATTCGGGATCAGAACGGAGTTGCGATGGTACTTCTGGCTTGCCAAGTCGTGAATCGAACGCGAAATAACGATGCGCTCATCGGCAAAGCTCATGCCGAGGCGCTCGCCCAGCTTCAGCACCGCCCGTGCCGGACCGTGCCACTTCTCGCGCAAATAGTCCTGGCCATGATGCGTGACGACGACTTTGAGCCCGAGGAGCTTGGCCAGCGGCACGAATAGAGAGGGACCCACCGCATGAATGTGCACGACGTCCGGTCGGCGCACGGCGGCATACAGCACGCCAAGGAAGGTATGTACCAGGGCTTCGACGCCCTCGAGCTTCGGCGAGGCCAGCCAGCGCACCCTCACTCCCCGCCAAAGCGTGGGAGAATCCGCGGGGCGGTAGGGGTTGCGTCCGAGAACCGTGACGTTCGCGCCGAGCGCCTGCAAACGCGGGTACAGCTCCGAGGCATGAACCTCGACACCGCCAGGGACATTCGGTATCCCGCGCAGTCCCAAGGCCATGATTGTCAGCCTCGACCCTTTAGCCGTCATCGTTCTTCCCCTCACACTACATCCGCAGTTAGTTTATTTTTTCTTATTTATCAGGTACTTATCCCTATCTTCTGATACAAGGCTAGCATTCTATCTCGATATGCGGCCGGTGAGAACTCCGAGCGCATCCAAGCCCGTCCCGCGGCGCCCATGCGGCGCAGGTGCGAGGGCTCGAGCCGCTGCACGCGCTCGAGGACTGCCACCAGCGAATCGACATTGCCCATCTCGAACACGAATCCGGTTTCATCCTCGCGGATCAGCTCCGGGATACCGCCGATTTTCGCACCGATAATCGGCCGCGCCAGCGCGCTCGCCTCCATGACGCTGATCGGGGCATTCTCGTAGCATTCCGACGGTAGGACGACGGCACGCGCAGAGGAGATAGCGGCCCGCAGCTTGCTTCCGCTCAAGTATCCGGTGAATTCCACATCGCCGCCGAGCTCTTGTGCAAGTTGCCGCAGAGCAGGCTCTTCCGGACCGGTGCCGATGATGCGCAAACGCACCTTCGCCTTCGCGGCGGCCTTGATCAAGGTGGGGACTCCCTTCTCGGACACCAGCCGCCCGAGATAGACGAAGGCATCACCGGGCTCCTCGCTCGCTTCGAGTGCATCGACATCGATGGAATTCGGGATGTATGTGAAACGGCTGGTATCGATGCCCCACTCATTGAATTTGTCCAGAAGAAATCGGCTTGGAACGACGAATCGGGTTACGTTGCGCATATAGATATCGAGCGCCCTGTGGACGGTCGATTCGAGCCACACCAGCGCGCTCATCGCGGTGGAGTTCTTGATACAACGGTTCCGGACGACGTTTAGCAATGCACCACCGCGGCATCTCTCGCAAATCGAGCCTTGAGTATGCATCTTGTATGCGGGGCACATGAGCTTCAAATCGTGTAGGGTGAGGACTACGGGCACGTCGCGGCGATGCAACTCCACCAACACCGACGGCGACAGGTGATGATAGATGTTGTGCGCATGGGCGACCTGCGGCCGGATCAGAGCCAGCAGCCCGCGGATGCGCCTCACGGCCTCAATGGAATAGATCGTGCTCGCTGCCCTTGTAACTTTTGCAACGGCCGACTGTCGGTCGGCGCCGTCCGTTTCGTCAACGAAATGCGAAGACCATGGTGAAGGCTCATTCAGAACGTTGTGCATGGAGAAGGGCACGACGTCCCAGCCTGCGTTCTCGAATAGTCGATTGTGCTCAAAGAAAACCACCTCTGACCCGCCCCGCCGGTAATAGTAGTTATTAATCGACAGCAGCTGAGGCATTGTTAACTTATTGAGCAACGGAGTGTGGCTAACACGCGAATCGACTCGCGTGGAGTGCTTGCGTCACATAAATCGGTTCTCTGGCTGTTCATCGTGTGACGCATGTCGGAGTTCGAATAATAACGTAGAATCCTTTTGGTTATGTGCCGACCTTCGGCGCGTGAGGTGCATCGATGGACTTGACTGTAATTCCGACGTTTCGCTGCAACTCGCGCTGCCAGATGTGCTACATCTGGCAAAATCCCACCGAGCCCAAACTCGAGGTCACCGCAGACACCCTCGCCAAATTGCCTGCGGGATTCGACAACCTGAATCTGTCCGGTGGTGAACCGACGACGCGGCGCGACTTGGCGACGTTGGTGGACGTCCTGTATCCGAAGGCACGCATCATGGAGATCAGCTCCAACGGGCTGCATCCCGAGAAGCTCGTTCCCATCATCAAGAAATATCCGAACATCAAGGTGCGTTTCAGTCTCGAGGGCAACGAAACCACCAACAACCGGATACGCGGCGAAGATGACGGCTATGCGACCAAGACCAAGGGTTTGCTCAAGCTGCAGGAGGCCGGCGGCACCGATCTAGGCTTCGCGTTCGTCATACAGGACGAGAACGTCGATCAGTTGGTGGAGACCTACGAGTTTGCACGCCGCCAGGGATTCGAGCTGTCCACCTCGACGCTGCACAACGCCTGGCAATTCTACAAGAACGACAATTTCTTCTACGATCGGGTCAAGGTGGCGCGCCAGGTTGAGGGCCTCATCACGAAGATGCTCCTGAGCGGCAGAGTCAAGAATTGGTTTCGCGCCTATCTTAATCTCGGCTTGATCGAGAAAATACTCGGCCATCCGCGCCTCATTCCCTGCGTCGCCGGGACGGGCTTTGCGTTCGTCGATCCGTGGTCGGATGTATGGGCGTGCAACGTGCGCAGCGATTTGCCCTTGGGTAATCTCGCCCGGCAAAGTTGGGACGACATCATGGCGAGCGAGACCGCACGCCAGTCGATCACCAAGGT
The DNA here is from genome assembly GCA_963755965.1 of uncultured Gammaproteobacteria bacterium. Lineage (GTDB taxonomy): Bacteria > Pseudomonadota > Gammaproteobacteria > Steroidobacterales > Steroidobacteraceae > Bog-1198. Next base: position 658,553 of record CAVWLU010000013.1, on the reverse strand, counting down.
CGCCGCCTGCGAACAGAATTGCTGGATGGTGACGACAGCGCGCACGGCTATGCGCTCGAAATTGATTCCGCAGGCGCCGAAGGCCGGTCCCTTGCTCTGGGTGTTGAAGAACAAGCTGAAGGCGACGTTGGGGCAGAAGATCGATTTCGACAGCTACATCGACTACAACAGTGTAAAACCGACGCCGCATGTGCCGCGCGTGTCGTATCTCGAGACGCATGCCAAGGTCAAACTCGTGCGCAATCGCGACACCACCGATAAGCACTATCCCTTGAAAGTGTTCGAAAATACTTGACGGGTATCGCTGCGCCGGCACCGCATGTGGCTGACACATGAAGCGCAACCTCGACGCGCTCGCCGCCCAAGAGTTCGATGTGTTGATCATCGGCGGCGGGGCGTTCGGCGCCGCCGCGGCCTGGGACGCGGCGCTACGCGGCTTGCGTGTCGCCTTGATCGAACAACGGGATTTTGCGAGCGGCGCCTCGGCCGAATGCTTCAAAATGGTTCACGGTGGCATCCGCTACCTGCAGCACGCCGATATTCGCCGGCTACGCGCCTCCTGTGCCGAACGCTCGGCGATGCTGCGAATCGCCCCTCATCTGGTCACGCCGCTTCCCATCCTGATTCCGACCTACGGACGCGGCCGTCAAGGCAAGGCGTTCCTCGCGACCGGTATGTACGTCTACGACCTGCTCACGCTCGGCCGAAATTCGGGCATCGCCGACCCCACGCGCCGCATCGCGGGCACGAAGCTTTTGTCGCGCGCCCAAACTCTCGATCTATTTCCCGAACTCGAGCAGGGCTCCCTTACCGGCGGTGCGGTATTCGAGGACGGACAGATGTACAACACCGCGCGCCTCGTGCTCGCCTTCGTCCAATCCGCCGTGAGCCGCGGCGCAGTCGCCGCCAATTACACCGAGGCGCGGGGATTTCTCTGGGACAAAGTCCGAGTGTGCGGCGCGCGGGTTCGCGATCGGATTCGCGGCGAGGAGTTCGACATTCGCGCCAAGCTCGTGTTGAACGCCGCAGGCCCATGGGCAGATTATCTCCTTGAGGGGGGCGAGCGCTTTGGTGCGCACCAGCGCGGGCATTTTTCGCGCGACGCCTGCTTCATCGTGAATCGTAAGCCCCAGTCGCGCTACGCGCTCGCCGTTCCCGGAGCGAGCCGCGACAGCGACGCGGTGGTGAGCCGCGCGGCGCGCCATCTGTTCTCTGTGCCATGGCGCGACTGCACCCTGATCGGGGTCTGGCATCGGCTGTTTGCCGAGCGCCCGGAAACCGCCCGCGTCGAGGAGGCGGAAATCGCCGCATGGATCGCCGAAATGAACGGCTCTTATCCGGCGCTGCGCCTCAAGCGCGAGGATGTCATCTATGCCAACTGCGGCCTCGTGCCCTTCGGCGACAGCACCACGGCATCGGGCGAATTGAGCTTCGGGAAGGAATCACGCTATATCGATCATCGCGCCCAAGGCATCGGGGGACTTGTGACGCTGATCGGAATTCGCTACACCACGGCGCGCGGCGACGCGGCGCGGGCGCTCGATTTGTTGCTCGAGCAGATGCCGAATGCACCGTCCCGTGCCGCCACCGCATCGACACCCTTGGTGGGCGGCGACATCCCGAGCTTCGCAGCACTCGAGAGTGATGCGCGGCGTGAGGTTGCCGGCACGGTGTCGCCGCCGACGCTCGAAGCGTGGCTGCGCAACTACGGCACGGAGTACCGGACGCTCGCCCGATTGGCGAGAGTACCGCGCCAGGCGCAGGCACTCGGCGAGTCTGCGACGGTCAGCGCGGAGATCACCCACGCGGTCGAGGATGAAATGGCGACGCATTTGGAGGATGTAGTCTTGAGGCGCACCAATTTAGGATCAGGGTCGCATCCCGGATCCGTCGCTCTCGAAGAGGCCGCATCGCTGATGCAGCCCTTGCTCGGCTGGACCGAGGCCAAGCGTCGCGAGCAAATAGCAGCCACCGAAGCCGCTCTGCGGCATCACTTGGCGGCGGTGCCATGAAAATCCTAGTGACCGGCGGCACGGGGTTCATCGGATCGAGATTGGCGCTCGAGAGCCGAGCTCGAGGCGACGACGTCGTCGTCGCCGGTCAGATCAATTCCGAGGCCGAGCGCGCGCGATTCAAAGAGTTGGGGCAAGCCGGTATCGCCATCGAACAGGGGCCGTTGCAGGACGCGGAGTTTGCGCGGCGCATCGCCGCCGGATGCCAGGTGGTCATTCACCTCGCCGCGGCTCAGCACGAAGCCAATGTGCCGGATGAGTATTTCTTCGACGTGAACGTGAACGGTACGCGAAGCTTGATCGAAGCGAGTAAACGCGCGGGCGTGGGGCGCTTCGTCTATGGCAGCACCATCGGGGTGTACGGCGAGTACGCCGGTGTGCCGTTGGATGAGAGCACGCCGCCGCGGCCGATGAACGTCTATGGCCGCAGCAAACTCGCCGCCGAAGAAGTCGTGAACTCCCACCGCGGCGATTTTCCGACGAGCATCGTGCGCATCTCCGAGACGTACGGACCGGGAGATTTTCGACTCCTCAAACTGTTCCGCGCACTCGATCGCGGCCGCTTCATCATCTTGGGCTCTGGGCAGAATCGGCGCCAAGCCATTCACGTGCGCGACTTGGTGCAGGGACTGCTGCTCGCCTCGACGCATCCCGCGGCGGTCGGCGAGACCTTCGTGCTGGCGGGGCAGGAGACAATGACGACGCGCGAGATGGTGGAGCATGTCGCGCGCTCGCTCGGGCGCACGGCGCCCCGCTGGCATGTGCCCCTTTGGCCGTTCCTGGCCGCCGCAGTGGTCATGGAAAAAACCTTATCGCCTTTGGGAATTCAGCCGCCGCTGCACCGCCGGCGTCTGGATTTCTTTCGCAAATCCTTTGTGTTTTCCACCGCCAAATCGCAGCGCCTACTCGGCTTTACGGCTTCTGTGCCGTTCGCAGCGGGTACGGTTGAGACGGCCGAGTGGTATCGGGAGCAGGGATTTCTATCCCGCTAGCCGCCGCCCGGGCGCTCGGCGACGGCCGCTATTTTTTTCGACACGATGCGCACCTTCTTGCCGTACAGCCGGAAGATAATCCGCATGGCGATTTCAAGCATGCCGGTCACCGCGAGCCCCACATAATTGAACGGATTTTTCCAAAAGACGTACAGCTTGAGCGCGAAGGGCTCGACGTGCTCAAATCCCGCAAGCCCGAGCACCTGTGCGATGCTGTATTCCGTAAGGTTATAAAAATGATCGATGTTGTGCGCGAGATTTTCCGAACCGACCAGCGGATTGGCGCCGTTCATGGCGTAGACGATGACGCGTCCGCCGGGCCGCAGCGCCTGGCCGCACAGCCCCAGGAACGCGAGGGTCTCGTCCATCGTCAAATGATTGAGCTCTTGCTCGGGAATGATGCAGTCGTACTCACCGGTCTGATGCTGAGAGAGAAACGGAAACACCTCCGCGACCTCGCACGGCAGCCGGCGGCGCAGCGCGTGCGCCACCTTGGCGGCGTCCGAATCGATACCGAGAACATTCCGATAGCCCGACTGCACCAATAGATCCACCAAGTAGCCCGGTCCGCAGCTGATGACGAGAATCTTCGCTTGCCGGTCCTTTGGAATGCGCGGCAGGTAATTCGCCCGGTAGTAGGCACTGAAGGACTTGTAGCCCTTCTCGACGTCTGCCGGCGCCTGCCAATACGAATCGAACGGCTCCAGGCGGGCGGCCAATCGAGGCTGAGGAGGGCCGCCCGGCAGGGGCGTTACGTTCGCGCGCGGCGCATTTTCTCGCGCGGCGACAGTGGGTTGAGTATTGGACATGCGGCAGGCTCCAATCGAGAGGTAAACAGTATATATTGCAGGCAAGTCCCGGATGAAAATCCTTTTTTGCAACTATGAGCATCCGCCGTTGGGCGGCGGCGGCGGGGTGGTCATGGCCGCTCTGGCGCGCGAGTTGGCACGCCGCCACACGGTGACCGTGCTCACGTCGCGAGCGCTCGAGCTGCCCGCGGAGAGTCTCGAGAGCGGCGTGCGCATCGTGCGGGTACCGGTGTTGTTTCGCCGTGAACTCGCGGTCGCAAATTTCCCCTCGATGCTGGCCTATGTGCCCGCCGCCACCCTGCGCGGCTTGACGTTGAGGCGCGCGGGCGCATTTGACGTCATCAATACGCATTTCGTGGTACCGACCGGCCCTGTCGGTCATGTGCTTCGATCGATCTATCGGATTCCGAACGTACTCTCGGTTCATGGAGGGGACTTGTACGACCCCAGCAAAGCGAGTTCGCCGCACCGGCACGCGTGGCTACGCGCACCGATCAAATATCTTCTGGAGCGGGCGGACCGGCTGGTGGGGCAGTCGCGCAATACCTTGGAGCACGTCGAAACCCTCTATGGCGTGCGCCGCAAATCTGAACTCATCCCGCTCGGCATCGAGCGGCCGCCGGCGGCAATGCGGTCCCGCCGAGAATTCGGCGTGCCGGAGGATGCCTTCTTGATGGTGACCGTCGGCCGCGTGGTCGCGCGTAAGGCGACTATGCTGCTGGTGAAGGCGCTCAAGGCCGCAGCGCGGCCCAACGCGCATTTGTTGGTCGTCGGGGACGGGCCGGACGCGGAGGCAGTTCGGCGCGCCGCGGCGGAAGCCGGCCTTGCCGATTATGTGCACTTGACAGGTCAGGTGTCGGAGCGGCGGAAATTCGAGGCGCTTGCCAGCGCTGATATTTTTGTCTCCGCCAGTCAGCATGAGGGGTTCGGCTTGGTATTCTTGGAGGCCATGGCGTACGGGTTACCCATCATTTGCTTCGATCACGGCGGTCAAACGGATTTCCTCGCAAGCGGGGAGACGGGTTTCGTGGTGCGGCTGAACGATGTCGAGGCGTTCACGCAGGGCATCGTGCGTCTGCATGATTCGCCGCCGCTGGTGAAACGCATGGGGGACGTTAACTTGCGCCGTGTCGAGGACTATTTCATCGACAAGTGCGCGGAGCACTACGAAGCGGTGTTCGAAGAGGCCGTGCGCACAGCGGGCGGCGCGCGTACGAGAGGAGAGCATTGATGTGCGGCATTGCGGGCATCGTCGGGACGCTCGATCCAGGAGGCGCGGACATTGCAGCGATGCTCCGTGCGCTCGCGCATCGTGGCCCGGACGGCGAGGGCATCCATCGGGAGAGCGGTGCCGTGCTCGGACATCGGCGCCTCTCGATCATCGATTTGGCGGGCGGACGGCAGCCGCTTTGCAATGCCGAAGGCACGATCTGGCTGGTGTGCAACGGCGAGATCTACAACTATGTCGAGCTGCGTCAATCGCTCGAGGCGCGTGGCCATCGATTCGTGACCAAAAGCGATTGCGAGGTGATCATCGGCCTGTATGAAGCGTACGGCGATCGTCTGCTCGAGCACCTGCGCGGCATGTTCGCTTTCGCACTCTGGGATTCTCGCCGCCAGCGGCTGCTCGCGGCGCGCGATCACCTTGGCCAAAAGCCTTTTTTTTATGTCGCGCAGCCGCAGCGCTTCGCGTTCGGCTCGGAAATCAAGACGCTGCTCGCGCTCGATCCGAGCCTTCGGCAGCTGAATCTCGCGGCATTGGATCAGTATCTCGCGCTGCGCCTGATTGCGCCTCCGCTCACGATGTTCCGGGACGTCGTGAAGCTGCCGCCGGGGCATCTGCTCATTCTCGAGAAGGGCGGCGTCCCGACGGTGCGCGCGTACTGGGATCTCGCGTACGAACCCAAGCATGCGCCGATGAGCGAGTCACAGCTCATCGACGAGCTCGATGAGCAGATCGTCGAGTCGCTGCGCTTACACATGGTGAGCGACGTTCAAGTGGGCGCCTTCTTGAGCGGCGGGCTCGACTCGAGCCTGCTGGTCGCGATGCTGGTCAAACGGCTGGGCGTGCAAGGGTTGCCGACCTTCACCATCGGGCTGCCCTACAAACAGTTCGATGAGGCGCCGCATGCACGCAACGTCGCGATGCGCTATCACACGCAGCACCACGAATTGACCATCCGGCCGACGTTGAAAGAGGTACTTCCGGATCTCGTATGGCATTTGGACGAGCCCTCGGATCCTCTGTCGCTTTGCGCCTGGCATGTCGCCAAACTCGCGCGCCAACATGTCAAAGTGGTGATCGGCGGCGACGGCGGCGATGAGCTCTTCGGCGGCTATGATCGCTACTACGGCAATTTGTATGCGAGCTACTACAGCAAGCTGCCCGAGATCGTGCGCCGCCAGCTACTCGGTCCCGCTCTGACTCTGCTGCCCGCGGCCGGCTGGTACAAGAGCGTCGGCCATCAGCTGCGCTGGCTGCACCAACTGTCCTTCCTCGAGGGGAGCGAGCGCTATGCGGCGAGCTTGTCGTATTTCTACTTCAACCGTGAGCACCGCCAGAGCCTTTTCACAGAAGCGAGCCGCGGCGAACTCGCCGCCGCCGATGCCGAGAACGCGCTGAGGGCGCCATTCGATGCGCTCGGCGGCGACTTGGTGGACCGAATGCTGTACGCGGACAGTAAAGTGCGCCTTCCGGACCATCCGGTGATGATCAGCGATCGCATGAGCATGGCGCACGGCCTCGAGGCGCGCAGTCCCTTCATGGACCACAAACTCGCCGAATACGCCGCGCACCTGCCGTGGACCTTGAAGGTGCGCGGGCGCAACTTGCGCTACATCCAGCGCAAATTGGCCGCACGCTACTTGCCGCCGGAAATCCTATCGCGCTCGAAGCAAGGTTTTTCCTCGGCATTGCCGTACATCTTGAAAGACGAATACCGCAGTTTGTACACGACCTATTTGCAGAACTCCGAACTGGTGCGGGCTGGCGTGCTGGCGCATGCACCCATCCAACAATTATTGCAGGAACACTTGAGCGGGCGCGTCGATCACGGCAACCGATTGTGGCTCCTGATCAATTCGGAGATCTGGTATCGCATGATGATACTGGGCCAGCCCAAGGAGAGCTTCCGGGAGGCGGGCTCCGAGTCGCCGATTGCGACCGCCGCCTGAGGCCAAAGGACCGACACATGCGTATCGGAATCATGCTGCGCCACTACGACCAGCATGGCGGCGGAGTGCGGGTTTACACGCACCGGACTTTGCGCGCGATGCTCGATTTGAGGACGGCGCACGAGTTCGTATTTCTATACAACAATCCCGAGCTCGTCGGTACCTACGCGGCCGACACCGAAGTCACGGAAGTCGCGCTGCCGGGCAAGAATATCTTGTGGTGGGATCAAATCGAAGTGCCGCGGGCCATCAAGAAGCATCGCATCGACGTGCTCTACAATCCCAAGTACTCGCTGCCGCTCCGCGCGAGCTGCCCCACCGCGTGGGTGTGCCACGGCCTGGACTGGTACGTGATGCCGTGGGCATCGCGGCGCATCGACCGCTTGAGCCACAAGTTCCTAGTCCCGCGCTACGCGCGAAAAGCCGACGCGATCATCGCGGTATCTGAGGTTACGCGCGAGCACGTGATCGAGTTTCTGCCCATACCCGCCGAACGCGTCTTTACCGTGTATTCGGGTGTCGATGATTCCTTCCGGCATTCCGCGGCGCCCGAAGCGCGCGTTCAACTCAAGAAGCGCTACGATTTGCCCGCGCGATTTTTTCTTTACTCCGGCGCCATCTATCCGCCGAAAAATTTCACCCGGCTCGTGCAGGCGTACGCCAAGGTTGGGCCTGCCGCCGGAATCAGTCTCGTCATCGCGGGCGGAGAGAATCGATTTCTCTCCGAGCACGAGCTCAAGGTTCCCGACGAAATGGGTCTGACGCCCTGGGTCAAATGGCTGGGATGGGTGGACCCCGGCCTCTTGCCGACGCTGTATCAGTTGGCGGAGGTGTTGCTCTTGCCCTCGCTGTTCGAGTCCTATGGGTTGCCGATCGTCGAAGCGATGGCGTCGGGCTGTCCCGTGCTCACCGCGAATCGATTCGGAACCAAAGAAATTGCGGGAGATGCCGCGCTTTTGATCAACCCGGAGTCGGTCGATGACATTGCGGCGGGTATGTATCGGCTCGCGCACGAGCCTGCGCTGCGTGCCCGCTTGATCGCGGCCGGCAGGGAGCGAGTGCAGCCGCTCACGTGGAGGCGCTGCGCCGAGCAGACTCTAAAGGTGCTCGAGAACATCGCTGTACATCCGCGGATGTAGCCGTGCGGGACTTCACAGCGATATCTGAAACTGTGACGCGTATCGCGCTCGCGCCGGTTGAAGAATGAGTTAAATCACTGTTTACTGGCCTCGTTGATTTGGCAAACCCGTCGAAAGGCGGGGACGCAAAGCCTCCGGTCTCCAGGGTCTTAAGGACCTTAGATAGCGGGGTTGCCGGTGGTGGCGGTCCTCTCCACTCTCGTTAACCCCTTGCTGTATCGGATGCGCGCGATGCCACGTCCGTCGCAACCGATGCCAGGGGTGAATATCAGATGGCACACCGCTTTATTGTCGGGCTGCTCGTCGCAGCGCTCATCGCCGGCTGCAGCGGCAATGGTTTAGGCGGTTCCGGAAGCGTCGGCGATGCCGCTACCGCGACGATCTCCTCAAGCGGTACAGCGACAGTCACCGCGTCACCGATCATCTTGCAGGGGACACCTTCCGGCAGCGTGACTGTGGGCAGCAATTATTCCTTCCAGCCGACCGTGTCCTCCGATAGAGGTGCCGTCACGTTCGCGATCGAAGGACAACCGGCCTGGGCCAGTTTTGACAGCACCACGGGTACTCTTAGCGGCACGCCTACGATCGGGGATGTCGGTCTTACGGGAGATATCACCATCACCGCCACAAACGGCACCGATACCGGGTCGGTGGGTCCCTTTGCCATCCGTGTCAATCCCGTCACCCCGCCCGCGAGCAACGACGCACCGCCCACTCTCGTGGGTACTCCGGCGTCCGCGGTGACGGCAGGGCAGAGCTACCTATTTGAACCCATGGCCGGTGACGCAGCGGGCAATCCGCTCACCTTTTCGATCTCCAACTGCCCGACCTGGGCAAGTTTCAGCACAGGGGATGGGACGTTGTCCGGCAAGCCGACCGCCGCAGAGGTCGGGACCTACGCAAACATCATTATTTCGGTGACCGACGGGACGACCAGCGTCGCACTGCCGGCTTTTTCGATCGCCGTGACGGCGAGCGGGGCCGATCTGCCCGTCATCGGAGGCACGCCGCCGAGTTCCGTCATCGCCGGTCAGCCATACAGTTTTCAGCCGACTGCCAGTGACCCGGCATCGAAGACGCTGACGTTCTCCATCGCCAATGTCCCGAGCTGGGCAACCTTCAGCGCATCGTCCGGAACCCTTAAGGGCACGCCGAGTGCCGCGCAGACCGGCACCTACTCGGGCATCGTCATCACCGCCAGCAATGGAGCGTCGAGCGCCAGCCTGAACGCATTCACAATCACAGTGACGGCGCCGGCCGCCTTGGACGCGCCCGTCATCGGCGGCTCACCGGCAACCTCTGTGGTTGCGGGACAGACGTACAGTTTTCGTCCGGCCGCCAGCGACCCTCAGGGCAAGGCCTTGACGTTTACCATCGTCAATCGACCCGTCTGGGCGACCTTCAATACCTCGACCGGGCAACTGTCCGGCACGCCCACCGCGGCCCAGACCGGAAGCTATCCCAACATCGCCATCAGTGTCAGCAACGGCACGTCGAGCGCCGGGCTGCCCGCGTTCAGCATCGTCGTGTCCAAGCCGACGATCCCGGGGAATCCGACCATTTCGGGGTCGCCCGCCACCTCGGTGGTAGCCGGAATGAACTATCTCTTTACTCCGACTACCACGGATCCCAGCGGCGGCGGCCTTACCTTTAGTATCAAGAACGCACCCGCATGGGCCAGCTTCAACAGTGCGACGGGTGAGTTATCGGGCACTCCGACGGATGCCGATGTAGGCACGTACGCGAATATCAGCATCAGCGTCAGCGACGGCAAGACGACGGCGGCGCTGCCTACCTTTCCGATCTCAGTGACGCAGAGTGCCAACGCCAGTGTCACCATCTCCTGGACGGCGCCGACGGACAATACCAATGGCACTGCCTTGACTAACCTCGCCGGGTATTGGATTTACTATGGCACCCAAGCCAATGCCATGACGCAGAGCGTGCAAATCGCCAATCCCGGTATAGCGACTTATGTGCTTTCCAACCTGTCGCCCGGCACTTGGTATTTCTCGGTCACAGCCTATTCGACGGCCGATGTGCAGAGCACGAGCTCGGCGGTAGTGAGTACGGGCATTCAGTAAAGCGTCGGAGCCTCTATAGCGTCTTGCTTGCGATATTCGAGAGAGCACCCTCAAATCCCAGCGAGTTGTAGGCGCTGACCGCAAAATAATAGGTGCCGGAACTCAAACCGGTGACGACATACGTGGTCGACGCCGGGCCGCTGACATCCAAAGATTCGCTGAGTGCGGAAGGACTGGTCCCGTAGTGCACGTAGTAGCCGGCAAGATCGGTCACCGGCGTACCATCCGTGTTCTGCGTCGGCGCCGACCAGCTGAGCGTCGCTGAATCTGAGCTCGGCGGGCTTGGCGGGGTCGGCGTGACCGGCGGCGCCGGCGCGGTCGGTGCCTTAGTCGATGTGCCGTCCCCGGTTGATTCGGGGGCTGCGCTAGAAGTGGTCTCGACAGCGGGACCGCAGCCCGTCAGGTGCGCCGCAAGTGCCAGCAAACCAACGAGGCGTATCAGCCGCGACGGGGATCCGATTCCATGTCCGAGGGCCTGGTGATGTGTTTGCATAGGACCCAGCCACGCCGTTGCGGTGCCGTTCTGACCTTTGGGCTTTTGTTTCGGGAGCCCCTGTATTTAAGGACGCAATGACGCAGTCCGCAACCCGGGTATTTACCATAAGGGGTGCGCTTTTGCGGACCGCATCGTCGCGCTTCGCGCCACGCCGGTTTAGTCTCGGGGTTTCAAGGGCAATGATTACAGCGCATCCGGGGCGAGATCGCGGTAGTATTATTCTGGTGTTAACGCTTAAATATATGAAAACTATGGATTTCCTAGCCCGCGCGGCGCTGATCCTCCCGGCGGTGGCAATGCTTGGAACCTTCGGTCCGGCGACGGCCAACGCCGAGGATCCGGCCGGTTCCAGTACCGTGACTGCCGATTATTTGATTGGGCCGGGCGATACCCTGCAGGTGTTTGTCTGGCGCAACGCCGACCTCACTGTCACCGTTCCCGTCCGCCCTGACGGAAAGATTTCGACTCCGCTGGTGGAAGACATGGTCGCGGTGGGCAAGACGCCATCAGGTCTCGCGCGCGATATCGAGAAAGCTCTGGCAGTATATGTCAAATCGCCGCAGGTCAATGTCATCGTGACGGTGCCCGCAAGTGCATTCAGCCAAGTCAAAGTCATTGGTCAGGTGCTGCATCCACAGGCGCTGCCGTATCGCAGCGGCATGACGGTGCTCGATGCGGTGCTCGCCGTGGGTGGGTTGAGCCAATTTGCTGCGGGCAATCGCGCGCATGTGGTGCGCCAACAGAACGGGAAGTCGCAGGAATTCAAGGTCAAGCTCGAAGCCCTGGTGAATGACGGCGATATGAAACAAAACCTATCGCTGCTTCCCGGCGATGTGCTGGTCGTGCCGGAAACGCGCTTTTGATTCGCCCGAGGTTAGCGTGACGCCCGCTTTGGAAAAAGCCTTCGATGAGGTTCGCAGCGCCTGGCGCTTTCGCTGGTTTGGCGTGGCCGCGGCGTTCGTGGTGGCGCTGATCGGTTGGTGCATCGTGTTCGCTCTACCGGACCGCTACGAAACCATCGCGAGCGTATTCGTCGATACACGCACCGCGCTCAAGCCGGCATTGAAGAACCTTACCGTGGATCAGGACGTCGATGCGCAAATCAATTATGTGCGTCAGTCGTTGCTGGCGAGGCCGCAGCTCGAAAAGATCGCCACGGATACCGGCGTGCTGCCCGCGACCGTCACCGACGAGCGTGAGCGACTCAAAATCTTGAGCAGGCTCGCCGACAACATCACTCTTACTGTCTCGAGCGCCGGCAATCAAGGCGACGAACGCAGCACGGCCGGCACCATCTACAGCATCGATTACCTGGACAGCAGCCCCCACCGGAGCATGAGGGTAGTCGAAACGCTGCTCAACACCTTCGTGGAGCAGACCTTGGGGGGTAAGCGCGAGGGCTCGGAGAATGTGCAGAAATTTCTCGGGGCTCGCATCAAGGACTACGAACAACGCTTGAGCACGGCGGAGGAGCGGATTGCAGCCTTCAAGAAACAGAACGTCGGCCTGATGCCGAGCGAGCAGGGCGGCTATTTCACTCAGCTGCAGAATGAAGTCGATGCCGGCAAGAAGGCCAACACGGAATTGTCGGTCGCCCTCAGCCGCAAGGAAGAGCTCACCCGACAACTGCACGGCGATGAGGCCATATCGGCAGCCGGCAGTTCGGCGCCGTCTGTGGGCGCACAGGGCGTCACCAACGGCAGCGATACGCTCACCCGCATCCAGGAAACGGAAGCGAAACTCGACGAGCTGCTACTCAGATTTACCGACATGCATCCCGATGTGATCTCCACCCGAGCAACGCTCGAGGAGCTCAAGAAGCGCCGCGCCCAGGAACTGGAGAGTCTGCGCCGCGGGGATGCGAGTGCGGTAGCCTCGAGCGGCGCCGGCAAGAATCCCGTGTATCAGTCCATCCAGCTCGAACTCAACAAGGTGGGCGTGGAGATCGCCGCGCTACGGCGCGAATCGGAACAGCATGAGAACACCGTGGCGGAACTGCGCAAGCGCTTGAACAGCGCGCCGCAAGTAGAGGCCGAATATCAACAATTGAATCGCGACTACGATGTGAACAAGGCGGAATATACGGCGTTGCTGGAGAACTTCCAAAAGGCACGATTGGGCGAGCAGGCGGACACTGCCGGTTCGGTGCGATTCGAGATCGTGCAGCCTCCGGAGGAGCCCCTCGCTCCCGTGTGGCCGCGACGTACCCGGTTGCTGGCTCTCATTTGGCTGGCCGGACTCGGCATCGGTTGCGGCGTGGCCTATGGATTGCACATGCTGCGGCCGGTGGTGAATTCGGTGCGCGGCGTGGGCGAGTTGACCAGCTTCCCCGTGCTCGGGGCGGTGAGCGTCGCCTTTCCCAGCCGGCAGCAATTCCAATTCCGCCGTCATCTGTGGCGCTTTTCTGCGGCCGCCCTGAGCCTCGTCGTTGCGTTCGCGATTGCGCTGGTGCTGAACTGGTCGGGAATTCGGCTGACTCTCGGAGTTTTGAAGACCTTGGTGAAGACATGAGCTTGGTCGAACAAGCGATGGCGCGCATGCGGCACTCGACGGGTGACGACAAGCTCGAGAAGACCGATGCTCTGCCGCCTCCAGGCAGCGCACCGACGGTGACCCAGTCAGTGAGTGAGCCTCCGCAAAACACCAAACGGCTGACAGTGGACATCAATTCTCTGCGCGCCGGGGGCTATCTGCCTGAGGAGGGAAAGGATCGGGAATTCGCCGATCACTACCGCCAAATCAAGCGTCCGCTCATTCAAAAAGCCTTTGCGAGCGATGCAGCCGGCGCCGTCGCCGATCCACGCTTGATCATGGTGACAAGCGGCTTGCCGGGCGACGGAAAAACCTTCACCAGCATCAACCTCGCATTCAGTATGGCGAGGGAACGGGATGTTTCGGTCTTGCTCGTCGACACCGATCTACTCAAGCCGCATGTCAGCAAGATATTCGGCGTCAAAGAAGAGCCGGGACTTACGGACGCCTTGGTGGATGACACGCTGTCGATCGAGTCGCTGATCGTTGCGACCAGCGTGCGCGGATTGTCCATCTTGCCCGCCGGCGCGCCGGCGGAGGGTATTACGGAGCTGTTGCACAGCAATCGCATGCGGCATATCGCGAAGAGTCTATTGGCTCAAAATCCGCGACGCATCGTGCTGCTCGATTCGCCGCCGCTATTGATCACCAGCGAAGGGCCGGCTCTGGCCAGCATTGCGGGTCAGATCGTTCTGGTGGTTCGCGCCGGGCAAACGCCGCGGCGGGCCGTGCAGGATGCGATCGGCCTGATCGACAGTGAACGGGCGGGCGGTATCGTGCTCAACGAAGCACGTGTGGGCGTGATGCAAGGCTACTACTACGGTTCGTACGGAAGCTATGGCGATGCCGCTTCGCCGAATCCCTAAAGTCATCGCCATCCTGAATGTCTCGCTCGTTGCGTACGCACCAACCACTCAGGCCGAAAATCTGAACGAAGAAGCCGGTGCTGGCGCCGGGGGATCGACTAGCGCGACCGCGCCGGCCGCTCGCGCACCTCTTTTGACCTACGGTGTCGATGCGGGCGTCGGAGAATCGGATAACGTCACGCTTGTGAACAGCGACAAGATCAGCCAAACCATGGCTGTCGCCGATGCCGATTTCGACCTGCAGCAGCAAACCCGGCTTCTGAACGTCGATGCTAAGGGCAATTTCAGTTATCTCGATTACTTGCAGGGTGCATACAGTCCCGAACTGATCGGACGATTCGACGGTTTGGCAAGCGTCGCGCTCATTCCCGAGAAGTTAAAATGGACGTTGCAGGATGATTTCGGACAGGCTCAAGTCGATCCGTTCGCGTCGGTGACGCCGACCAATCGCGAGAACATCAATTATGTAAGCACGGGACCTGACTTAAACTTGCGCTTAGGTTCCCTCGGGTTCGTCGATGTAACCGCCCGTTATGCGCGAACAAACTATCAGGTCAGTCCCTTTGACAGCAGCCGACTATCGGGCAGCTTGGCAGTGGGTGTGCCGATATCGGCGCTTTCCAGCGTTTCTCTCGACGGAAGCACCGAGCACGTAGAGTTCGACAACACCACGGTCAACACCGATTTCGACCGAAGCAATGTTTATGGCCACTACGAGATCAAGGGTTCGCGCACCGAGCTCACAGCCGACCTCGGGGTGACCAAAGTCGATCAAGGCAGCGAGACGCTGAATGGTCCCTTCGCCAAGCTGCAGCTATCGCGCCAGTTGTCCTCGGCAGCCAAACTGACTCTTGCCGCCGGACGCGATCTAACCGACGCCAGCACGAGCTTCAGCAATCTGCAGAGCGGGGCCGCCAGCACCATCGGCACAATTGGTACCGCCCCCGCCGCAGTCACATCGAACAATTACACGGTAACTTACGCTTCGGTGGCTTGGCAGTACGTCCGCAATCGCACCTCGTTCAATTTGAGCGGGCGATGGGAGAAGGACTCCTACGATGGTCAACCGCAGAACGATCTCAGCCGCAGCGACGCCGAGTTCCGCGTCGAGCGACGATTGACCCAGGCGCTGACCGCTCAGCTGCTCGGGAGCCTATACAGAACGAACTACGCCAACGTCGACTACACCGAGACCGACGGCTTGGTGGGCGGTGCATTAATCTTGCGCGAGGGGCGAGGATTGGAAGTTCGGCTGCGATGCGATCACGCGTCCCGGGTCATCACCGGTAACGGCACGGGCTACACCGAGAATCGCGTTTTCTTGACCGTGGGTTATCGGCCTCGAATGGCACCGGCTACATAACCCCCGGTACTTTGCGTGCCGGGGCTAAGTTTTATTCCAGCGCCGCTGGCGCTATTCCTTGGGAATCTTGATCCGGCGACCGCGCAATACTGCGAGTCCGCCCGCCATGAGCGTCAGGGCAGCGAAAGCTGAAGCCGCGTCAAACTCCGGCGCCGACAGGTGCGTAGGTGCAGGTGCGGGGTTCTTGCAATTCTCCAAGAACGCGAGCCACCAGATTGGCGTGCATTTCCCGCTGCTACCGGCCGAGGCGATACCCGCGAATGTCAGCAATGCAACCGCCAAACCAATTTTTCTAATCACTGTAGCGCCCTCGATGCTCAACAGGAGCACGGCCGCGATCTTATCAGGTGGTGTCGGCAATCGGCAACGCGCTCATTTCTAAACGATGCGTGAGTCGCAGAGCGAAAAGCAATATGTCGTGTCGCGGAGGAGCGGCCGCGGCCGCAGCGCCGGGTTAAGTCAGGGCGATAATATTTACTTGGGGGCGTCCGGGTTAAATAAGCTGACGGCTGCTACTGATTATTGTAGTTGCGGCCGCGCCGGAACCGCCGTTGATTTCGCTGGTAACGGCTGCGTGCCGCCGCACCCGCAACTCTATTCGCCGGAGAAGTAAGAAAATTCTGGGGCCGCGCACCAAGTATCGCTTCGCAAGCCGACGCGGATCCTGAAGGAGGCGAAACAACCATTCGAACCCGAGCTGCTGCATCCAGAGGGGCGCACGCCGCTCAACCCCGGTTATATAATTGACCGAAGCGCCTACGCATAATGCAAGACCTCGCGCGACGCCTCGCTCTTTGAGTTTCTGGGCAACGATCTCCTGCTGCGGAGACCCGATCGCCAAAAAGCAAAACCTGAAGGGACTCGCGGCCTCAATCTCGCGCAAACAGGTCTCGACGGCCGCGGCATCGCCAATAAAATTCATAGGCGGATCGATATGATGCAACGCCTTGAGCCCGAATCGGGTCCGCAGGTCTTCCGCTTGACAGTTGTGCCGCCAACCAATACGGCGACATCCCAGGGCTTGATCACATTGCATAAAACTGACGTTGTCAGATCGCTGCCTCGGCAGACCGGCAGAATCTGCCGCTTGAGAAGTCCTACCGTGTTAGCCAGAAAACGGCTGTCTAGCAGAACGTACGCAGCGTGTGAATACAAAGTGCGAAACTGAGCATTGTAGTAATGGCGGATCACGTGATCGACATTTGGTGTCACGATATAACCGAATCTGTCAGTGCCGAACGCACCTACCAGAGCGAGGGCCTCAGTGAGACCGTAATCATCGACATTCAAAACGTTTGTCATCATGTGAGCCAAATAATTACTGAATATGCGTTTTGCAGAATGGGTAGTCCCGATCAGCATAACCACAAGACGAAGAGCGGTCTGAGTAATCGATCTCGTTTTTACGAGCGACGCACCTAAATAGCGCAGATAATTCGACGCATATCATCGTTGTTTGAATATACCGGAGAGTGTCCGATCCAACTCTAAACCGGTAGCGTAGGCTGGGTATACATTATTTAATGATGGGGAAAACCCATTATCGTGCGCCGTTCGAAGCGTCCCAACGTGTGTAGGCGCCATCTTTTGCCTCCCTGTAAAATATCGCGCTGGCATACATAATGCCGAGTAGACGTGTCTGGAAGATAAAAAAAATCGCTCGGCCGGTTACTCAAAACGGACCCACGCCCGTTCGGGCGCGCGCTGAGTGTCGCAGTGCTGAAGGGAAATGTCTTCTAAAAATTTGAGATCTACCGTTTGGTACGTCCCCCAGCACTCCACCGCCCGAGTAGTGAAGCACTTTGTGTGCCAATCTGTGACGCACTTCACATTCCAGAGGGGGCTTCGAGAGTGTGTGTCTGTTCAATGACTTGGAGAGGATTTTTGTGAGGTGGTCAAGGTTACCCTGGCGAGAAACATATTTGGGATGCGCCAAGTTCGATCACGGAGAGGAAATTACGCTGCTCTGTGGTGCGCGGGAAGAAGACGATGCCGCCGGCGAATACCTCGGCGGATTGTGCACTGCGGTAGTATGGCGACCCTGGCCGCCTCCAAACTGGTGGCGGGGTTTTAGGACGCGAATTCAATGAGGGCTCACACGCCTAAAGCCCTCGGCAACGACAGTCTTTAGGCACCGCGCATATTCCTTAGCGACTGCTTTCCAGGTGAAGCGCTGATTGACCAGCGATAACCGGCTGGCGACTTCGTCGGCTGATCTGCTTTCCAGCGCCGCCGCCAATGCAGCGCGCAGTTTGTCGGCATCACCGGTGTCGACAAGGATCGCCTGGTTCTCGAAGAGCCAGCGGGTGGAACTCCAGTCGTGAGCGACGACCGGAAGCCCCGCAGCCAGGGCCTCGACATAAATGTTGCCGAAGGGTTCGTCCTGGCTCATATGCAGCAAGACATCAGCTGACCGGTACAGGGAGGGCATACGATCGAACGGCGCGGTGACGCGCCGGAATCTTGCGCCCATGAGCGCCCGGCCTTCCGAGTCAACTTGCTCGCGCATAGGTCCATCGCCGGCAATGATTAACTGGATCTGCTTCATCGGCGCGACTGCCCGGATTCCCTCGACCACCCGTTTGCTCTGGACAAGTGCGTTGACCATGAGCACAACATGATCGGACGGTTGCAACCCCCAGGAGCTTCGAGCAGAGGAGGCGTGGCGAAAGCGTTCGGGGTCCACACCGTTTGGAATAAGCCACGCAGGCCGCCCATCATGGTGCTGCTCAAAATACACCGGATTAGTGCAAATGAGGGCGTCGCAACCAAACCACCGGAACTCGCTGTTTCTGGCCTGAACAGGCCAGTCGCCATTCTGAGTGACGAAGATATTACGTGGGCGGTGCTTCGCGGCCCTGCGCAATCGGACAAGCCAGTTCAGAAAGGGATAGCTGCAAGTAATGGTGGCATCATAGGCGCTGGGGTTGTAGCGTCTTCCCAAGCGAGCCGCGAACGTGGCTTCCTCCCAAGCGTACTCACTCCTAAAGGGCGGAAATCGGGGCCAATGCTCGAATTTCTCGCGGGGTATGCACGGGCTATGAATGAAGTGATAGCAGCTGCCAGGGCGCGCCGTACCAGAACCGATCAGGGTCACCTCGAATCCCGGAATCGAGCTAAGTTCGCTTGCGATGGATTCGAATGCCATCTCGGCTCCGCGCAAGACCCGATGCAGACCGGGAAGTATGAATGCAACGCGAATCGTGTCTCGAGCGCGCTCGACAAGCAACTCACGCCTCATATTTGTTCCATGCCGTCCAATTGCGGGTTAAAAATCGAATGACCTCTTTCCTCTCAGCGTAGGCTGCCGTGTTCGTGCGTCCGGCGATCCACCCCCACCCGATCCGGCAGGCGGTAGACAAGAGATCAGTGCCCTGGAGAAATAATCTTGCCACGCCTCCATAGCAAATCTCTTGAAGCAAATAGCGCCCGCGCCACTGATGGAAGCTGCGGGCGCCCCCCGCCATCCGGCTCGGATCCGAGGAGCCGCCACCGAAATGAATGACCGTGGACCGTGGATCGTAGTGACAGCGAAATCCGGTCCGCCACACCCGATGGCACAGCTCCACATCCTCACCATAAAAGAAAAACCGGTCGTCGAGGGCGTCGTAGCGCGCGATCCAGTCGCCGCGCAGCATCATGAATGCTCCTCCTATCCATTCGACATCGCGCGCGAGCGTGTTGCGGTCCCAGCCAAGATCCTCGCAATCAGCCCAAGAAAACCATGCCGGAAACCGCCACGGCAGAGATAATTGCGCGATAAAGCACCGTAAGGGCGTAGGAAATTTGCGGCACACATTCTGAATCGATCCGTCCGCATTGATGAGACGACAGCTCAATGCGCCGATCCCAGGGTCCGCATCCAGAATCTGAACGCACCGGGCAAGACACCCCGGTTGCACGACGGTGTCGCTGTTGAGAAGAAGAAAATATTTCGCGCCGCCGGCGCGAAGTGCGGCGGCTATACCGAAGTTATTCCCCCCGGAAAAGCCTCGATTCTTGTCCGACGACTCAAGCGTGCACCAAGATTGCCAGCCTGCGCCCTCGATACTGTCAGCAATCTTCTTGACCGAATCGTCTCCCGAACCGTTTTCCACCACAAACACGCGCACGCCTAACTGTGCAGCAACCTCCGGCGCCACCGATCGGAGGCAGTCAATAGTCAACTTGGGCGTCCGGAAATTGACGATAATGATCGCAAGTAAGGCTTCCGGAGAGCCGACTTCGCGTGCAATCGTTGACTTAGTCACGCTAATGTCTCGAGTTAAGTACGCAGACCGTATGGGTTGTTGACTTGGCGAAATGGATCACCGGTCTCGCTCAGTAAAAGTTCAAGGCCATCGTTTCAGCGGCACCCGCAGAAGGCGGCCAACTAAAGAATACGCAAGCAACGCAGGCATTATTAGGTCGATCCCTGCTCCAGTAGTTTCTCAAAGTAGCGTACGGTGGACTGCAAACCTTCGCTAAGCTCGACCTTCGGCGTCCATTCAAGCTTCTCGCGAGCAAGTCGTATGTCGGGCTGCCGCTGACGGGGATCATCTGTGGGTAACGGTTTGTTCTCGATCTCTGAGCGCGAGCCCGTGAGCGCAATCACGTGTTCCGCGAGCTGCCGGATAGTGAATTCAACCGGATTACCCAAATTGATCGGGCCCGTTACCTCATCGTCAGACTCCATGAGACGAATAAGTCCGTCAATGAGGTCGGTGACAAAGCAAAAAGAGCGAGTCTGCTTGCCGTCTCCGAATAGTGTAATCGGCTCCCCCTTCAGCGCCTGAACGATGAAGTTGGACACGACCCTCCCATCGTTCGGATGCATTCTTGGTCCATACGTATTGAATATTCTAGCCACCTTGATTCGCAGTTGGTGCTGGCGCCAATAATCGAAGAATAAGGTCTCGGCGCAGCGCTTGCCCTCGTCATAGCAAGAGCGGGGGCCAATCGGATTGACGTTGCCCCAATACTCCTCGACTTGCGGATGCACAGAGGGATCACCATAAACTTCGCTGGTCGACGCTTGCAGGATCTTTGCCTTGACGCGTTTCGCGAGTCCCAACATGTTTATGGCGCCGTGGACGCTAGTCTTCGTCGTTTGCACCGGGTCGAACTGGTAGTGAAAGGGTGACGCGGGACATGCAAGATTATAGATTTCGTCAACTTCAACGTAGAGCGGGAACGTGACATCATGTCGAACAAATTCGAAGTTCGCGTTGCCCAGAAGATGCCTAATGTTATCGCGTGTTCCGGTGAAGAAATTGTCCACGCATAAAACGTCGCATTTAAGTAGAAGAAGCCGTTCGCATAGATGAGAACCGAGAAAGCCCGCACCTCCAGTTACGAGGATTCTCTTCCTGATTCCATATGTTCTACCCATAGACTGCTCTCTCGACCCTCACGGTATAGTGCCGACATTCTATGGCAAGCGCAAAATTGACGGCGGTACTGGCGAACAGTTCCGCGATAGCCCGTCGCCGTAGCGGATCGCTTCGGACCGGAAAGGACAGCGGCGGCGAAGTCGCCGGGAATACTGCTAAGATCTAAGCTTAAAGTCCGGCCACGTCGCCAGGAGAAGATTGCTGACTAAATGGGCGGCAACTGCGACGCCCAGCACAAACGCTACCTTATAAAACTCGTATTTCGCGATAAGCATGCGCTTTTTATGTTGCATCCAGAGATAATATATCAGGGGCGGTAGCCCGCTTAACGCAGCACCGTACATAAACCCAGTGAAGCCGAAAAAATAATAGCCGGCCAAGCTCGCAGCAAACATCCAGCCTGCACGATATAGATTGCCGATGAGGATTATTTGTGAAGCTCCTGTCGCTATAAGCATCTCTTCTGCCGGCGAAGCTAGGGACAGCAAGCACGCTCGAACCATGAACGCTTGCAGGACCGGCATCGATTGCGCATAGCGCGATGGGTAGAGGACTGAAATAATCAAGTGGGCTGCGCCCCATCCCACCGCGGGGAGCGTCAACATACTCGCGAAAAGTTTGACGTTTTCCGTGTAGTACTTCAGCGCGAAGGTTTCCGGGTCGGACCGAAAATTGTGAGCGCAGCGCGGGTAGAGCACCATGCGAGAAATGTTGCTAACGAGAGCCTCAATCGGGCTCGCGATGCCGCCAGCTAACCCATACAATCCAAGCAGGTGAAGATTGAACAAACGCAAGAAAACAACTCTATCGAATTGCGACAAGACCATCGAAAGAAAGCTCGATGGTAGGACGTATCTCGTAAGGCGAAACATTTCTCGGGCAGCCGTCCGATCGATTTGCAATTTCGGCCTGAACTCCGGATAAAAACGGCGGCTGAGCACCGTGAGCAAAAGCCGGGACAGCAGTGTCGCGTAGAGCATCCCCCAATAGTCGCGCGAATAAAAACTGTAGATGACTGCAAATAGAGTGGATAGCAAGGTTGCTGTCAATTCTGAATACATTAGAATCCGCGATCGCTTGCGTCGGATCGCGATCGGGAAGGACATTGACTCGAATCCGCCGATGACAAACCAGAGCGAAAAGACACGCAGCGGTGTCTCCAAATCGGGAATCCCGTACAGTGAAGCAATGATTGATGCGCTTGAGAAGGTGAACGCCGCGCTCAACAGATTGCGGCCTAGCCGCAGCGTCCACGCAGTATTCAAATAGCTTGGGGTCTCTCCATTCTTGTCACGCACAATGAATACGGTAACCCCAAGATCAGCAACCATCTCGACGACGAATACGATCGACATCACGATCGTAATGACCCCGTACGCTTCCGGCCGCAGGATTCTCGTGAGGATCAAGCTGCTGCAGAGCTTGATAAACGCCTGCATCGTGAACGTAAAGGTGGTCGCAAATAGATCGCCTTTCACATTGACCAGTTTGAAGTTCGACACTTAGCGCGGTCCCCGGACTGTTGTAGGTGGGGACGGACTTTCTCGTACCAAGGTTCCTGCATACGCATAACCCACGATTGATTCGCCGACCATGTCGGAAAAGTCACGGGTGCGGGCCGCCGCTGCGACGTTGCAACTTCTAGAGCCGGACAAGCTATTTTGTACTGGTCCGAAGCGGGCGGATGTGGCACTCATTGGCAGCATCTCAAAAGGTAGCGGCGACCGATCGCAATACGTGATTGCTCCGCCGACCTCCTCTTGGTCTCAGTCCCCGAGGCAGGGTGGTGGTCGGGCGAGGATTGACCCGTGGTCGACGCGATCTCTGGACAGATGGCCGCGTCATACCAATCGGCAAAAGCGAAACGGGCAGGCATTACCTAACGCAGGACGAACCAGGCTCGCTAGTACTTGCCAATGCGGCTCGGTTTGGATTCCTCGTCGGACAGGCGTCGCATCATTACAACAATACACTGTCCGAACAAGAGGCCGGAGAACGGTAACGAAACATTCGTTCCGGGAACTATGGAATGCGAGGTCGTTATCTTTTCGACAAGGAATCTCCCTTCGGCCATGCGTTCCAGATTCCATGCAAATATGGGGGTAATGTGTCCTATTTTTTCATACGATGACATAAAGTTAAACAGCCGTGACGTCAAGGCAAAGTAGAGCCGCACATACCAGTTATGGAGATTGGGCGTGCTAAGTACTACGGTCCCTCCTGGCTTGATGATACGGTGAATTTCCCGCAGAAAAAACCATGGGTTCTCAACATGTTCTATAACTTCGGCCGCCACAACGTAGTCAAACTCGGCATCAGCGAAGGGAAAGGTCTGATTCAAATCCGCCTTTTTGCAGGTAATCCCCTCCGATTTGAAGTTTGCCGGGTTGATGTCACATGCGGTTACATCAAAGCCCTCAGACCTAAGTTTTTCGCTAAATGCGCCGGTGCCTGCACCCACGTCGAGCATTTTACCTCTCGCGCTGTGGCGCAAGAGGGAGACAAAGCGACTGTGAATTCGCTCGTCCGTAAATGATTCAACCCCAAACGACTCCATTCTAGATTTTCCGAGGCAAAAAAACGATTACAGCCATGTATCCAGGAGCATACCCTATGATCCGTCTGCGTCGTAGGACCTTACGTCGCGCAGAGACTGTGGAAAAAGGCGAACTGAAGCGGATAAATCGACCGTGCGATCGATTCGTCGCAGGGTTTCCAATCGGCAGGGCAAAGAGCTGTAAAATTAGGTATCTTATCCGTGTGGTCGCCGAGCGTAATGCGCGGTAGCAATTTTTGCTGAGAGCAAAAATTGCGTCTCAATCTCGATTGCCGATGGCGCTATAGCGGCTGTGTCTTAAACATCGGTAAGATTGGCAACAAAGGATGGATCTTGTTGACTTAACAAAACGCAGAAGTAACTGACGCGAATTGTTGCATCTGGAAAATAGCGAAGGCACGACAACAGTCAATTGATGGCATCGCCTTATCTCGAAAAATCCGACCCTTCATTTGCCCTGGTGACACCGACCTACTTGCCGGATCTCCGGCGGTGTGAGCTTTTGGCGGAATCTTTGGATCGAGTTGCCCCACGCGTCAGTCATTATCTAATCGTCGACCGCCGTGACCGACCGGCGTTCATGCACCTGGAGCGAGGCAGCCGGCGGCTTATTGAGTCTGAATCGATTGTGGGCAAGTGGATGTGGCGGATGCCAGGTCGCAGAGCCTATTGGCTCAGTTTGAAGGCGCCACCTGTGCGCGGATGGATTATTCAGCAGATTCTCAAGATCGGAGCGATAGACGAGATTGCGGCGCGAACGCTGGTTTTCTGCGATTCCGACATGGCGTTCTTTCGCCACTTCGATCGTGATGATTTGCTGGTCGACGGGAAGGTCGGATTGCTCGATCTGGACTTCAGCAACGAAGTTACCCGTCGCTGGACAATGGCCGCGCGTCGACTGCTGGGTGTTTCACAGCATGGGGGCGAATATCGCAATTACGTCGGCAACATGATTTGCTGGAATAGAGAGACGGTGAAAGCGATGCGCGAGCGAATCGAAATCACCACTGGTCTGAATTGGCAGGTTGCGCTTGCGCGTACGACGAGCTTCTCAGAGTATATGCTCTATGGGGTTTTTGTTCGCGAGGTTTTGGGATATGGTAGTGTTGATCACGAACCTTCGGCGGTCCCGTTGGTTAAGGCCTCCTGGGGTGCGACGCTGACGACCGAGTCCGCGCTTGATGTCTTTTTCACCGAGTTCGACGCCAGAACCGTTGCTGTGATGATTCATTCCAAGGACGGCATCGACCCGGCGGCCTTCCGACACCACCTCGAGCATCGATGGAACAAAGCAGACAAGCGGACAGTGACGCGTTGATAGGACGCGGCGTCCGTTTAGCGTTTACCGCGGATCCTGGCAACAATGCGGCTAGGTGTAGGGTGAATCGATAGTCAAGGGAAGCTAATTGGGCTAGCGGACCGGCGCGAGAACGGAGAACGTTTTCAGTGAGGCGTTGAGTTGGAAAGGATTCGACCCGCCCAGGAATGGGCAGCATCCCGGTCCGGTTTGGTGCGCAACGCGTCAAGCGAGCGATCTTGGCGTCTTGCGGCTTTTGCCGTCCGCGTCCGGGAAAGGCATGGTGCTTATGCGCCCACGCGTCGCCCACTTGGCGGCCACCAAATCAGCACCGATATCCATGTCGCGCGCTACAGGCGATACTCTCATCCGCTCCGTTGGCCCCTTCGAATTTAAGTTCCCTCGAACGCTTCCGGCCTTGGATCTGCCAGCTCGTTTACTATCACGTCTTTAAACTAGGGGTGTCATCCCAATCGGGGGGCATACTACGCCGTCCTTCCGCGGCACGTCGCCGTGGACAGGAGCATCGCGCTGTCAGATCATCGGCGGAAACGGGTACTTTGCCGAGCGCCTACCTATAGTGTATGAATAGACGGAACACTGGCGAGATGTTCTGCCGTTTGAGGAAAGTTTAAGCAATGGACGAACCAGAGATCTATTCCCGTCTGTTAGACGTATTCAAAGACGTCTTTGATGAAGATTCAATAAAGTTGACGCCCGAAATATCGGCCAAGGACGTGGACGGGTGGGATAGCCTTGCCCATATTCGACTGATACTTACAGTCCAAAAAGAATTCAAAATAAAATTTTCTACCTCCGAGATTGGCAAACTTGAGAATGTAGGTAATCTTGTGGCGCTAATCAAAACGCGAGCTTAGGGCGAAGCATCAGGGACGCTATTTTGCGGAGGATCGCACTTTATACCGAATTACAGTGGCTGCCGCCGGCGCCTACGGGGTTTCGGGAGCGGCTGAAAGCACTGGCGGCTTCGGCCGGGCCGATTGGACGGGAATTGCAGTCGCTGGCGCTCCACGCGTTGGAGCTGAACCAGTTGACCAAGCTGGCCAAAATCATTGGAAACGCACGTTTGGATGGAAAGTCACTGGATCCGCTCCAGCCATTCCGGCTCGCGGTGCTAAGCAACTCAACGATCGATTTAATCGTGCCGGCATTGGTCGCGACTGCGAACCGGTATGGCATAGCGCTTGAGATCATACAGCCATCGTACGACCAAGTGGCACAAGAGGCTCTAACTCCGGACTCCAGGGTCAACAACTCGAAGCCTGACGCCGTACTGCTTGCGCTTGATTATCGTGCCCTGCCTTTGAAGCTTTCGCTCGGGGATGCCGCGGCTGCGGCAGCTACCGTGAAGGGGGCGATTAGCTACCTGCAATCGCTTCGAGATGGGATAAAGCAGAACTCGAACGCAGCTTGCATCTTTCAAACCTTTGCCCCGCCGGTAGAGACGCTGTTTGGTAGCCTAGACTTGGCGCTTCCGGGAACGCTGCGCAGCATTCTTAGCAATGTCAACCGCGAACTTGCAGAACATATTTTTGCTTCAGGCGATGTGCTCCTGGATGTGGCTGGATTGGCGGAAACGATTGGCCTTGCCACCTGGCACGACACACAGCTTTGGAACATGGCCAAATTCTCATTTTCCGAAGAACTCATCCCACTTTACGCAGATCATGTAATCCGCACGATAGCGGCACTGCGCGGTAAAAGCAGAAAGATCCTGGTTCTCGACCTCGACAACACCACTTGGGGGGGGGTTATAGGCGACGATGGATTGGAAGGGATCAAAATCGGTCAGGGCGATCCCGGAGGCGAGGCATATTTAGCAGTGCAACGACTCGCATTAGACTTGCGTCAAAGGGGAATCGTGCTGGCTGTATCGTCGAAGAACTCCGACGATGTGGCGCGCGCGCCCTTCGAGCGACATCCGGAAATGCTGCTGAGGCTCGACCACATTGCCGTGTTTCAGGCAAATTGGAGCGACAAGGCAACCAACATTCAAGCCATCGCCAATGAACTGTCACTTGGTCTGGACGCCGTGGTGTTTCTCGATGACAACCCCATGGAGAGAGGGTTGGTGCGCGAGCTGCTACCCGAGGTCGCC
Organism: uncultured Gammaproteobacteria bacterium; assembly: GCA_963755965.1. GTDB lineage: Bacteria > Pseudomonadota > Gammaproteobacteria > Steroidobacterales > Steroidobacteraceae > Bog-1198. The sequence goes on along the minus strand of CAVWLU010000013.1, from coordinate 631,741 downwards.
GTGCCGGAGCTGCCAGAGGAGCCGGCCTACTATGCGAGAACCCTGGCCGCGGGCGGGTATTTTGAGGCAGTAGCTTTTGCCAGCGAGGATCTCAAGCGCGCGGGCTACTACCAGGACAACGCGAAGCGCGTCAACATGCAATCTCAAGTTGGCGGCGTGGAAGCTTACTTGGCGTCTCTTAATATGACGATTATGTTTCAACCGTTTGATGCGGTTGGGCGCGCGCGTATTGTGCAGCTCATCAACAAGTCCAATCAGTACAATTTAACAACGCGTCGGTACACCGATCCGGAAGTGGCCGCCGCGCAGAACGACCTCAACGTCTTCACTTTGCAGGCCCGGTTAACGGACATTTTCGGCGACAATGGCATGATCAGCGTTGCTATCTGTCGCCGTGATGGCGATACCACTTGGGACATAGAAACGTGGCTCATGAGTTGCCGTGTTCTTGGGAGAGAAGTCGAAAAAATGGTTCTACTCGAGATTCTTAGGCACGCGCGCACGGCCGGAATCAGTAAACTGAGAGGTACCTATCGACCGAGCAATCGCAATCAGTTGGTAATAGATCACTATTCAAAACTCGGGTTTTCAAAGGTAGGCGAAGACGATACTGGATCGACACATTGGGAATTACTTGTCGACACGGTGCGGCATGATCACGTACCTATGGAAGTAATATCCACTGGGTTCGGCGTTCCCAAAGTCGGCTCTCTCGAATGACAGATCCACGCCTAGGCGAGGCGTCGAATAAAGAGAAACCGCTGTCCAAGTCGGACTGGATCTTACTGCCGGCTCTCAGTTTGTTAACTATCGCCGGGATCGCGTGCTCGATGGAGGCTGTTGCTCGCTTCCTTTTCACTGAATCAACAACCACGACCTTTAAGTGCCTGGTGGTGAACGATCCCACGACTGGCGTACGAGCGATCCCAAATACTCAATGCTCGCAGAAGATATTCGAGAGTGGGCTGATAACATATACGATTAACAATTGTGGCCATCGAGATGGCATGAATTGCGGGACAACCAAACCCGATGGCACATACCGCATTGTGCTCGTCGGTTCGTCATTCAATTACGGAATGTGGGTTTCGCGCGATCAGAGCTTCGCTGGACTTTTGCCGGGAGAATTATCGCGGCGTTCCCATCGCAAAGTTGAACTCTACAACGAGGCCATGCAATGGGGATTCCCTCGCAGCGTTGAGTTGCGTTTCGACGAAGTGTTGGCCGCCAAGCCGGACATGATTTTGTGGCCACTTACACCTATGGACATAGAAAGCGTGGATCAGACGCTCCCGTACATTGCCCCGCCGGAAGTTCTCTCCGATTCACGAGGTGAAATGGATGGAGCGCTAGCTAAGAGCTGGCATCGGTTGGCGCTAGCGTTTAGCTCGAAATCGCCCTCGGATTTCATTCGCGGTGCATGGAATAGAGTCGCGTCTCGGCTCAATGAAACGCGATCTGTATTTTTACTCCAGCACATGCTCTTTAAGAGTGAGACTCAGTACGTAAAGCAGTATTTGATGGGTGGCGAGTCAAGCGGCTATCTTCGTAGCGAGTTTTCTGCGACGTGGTTGGTAAACTTGCATAAATTTGATTTGTACTATGCGGACGTACAGGCTCGGGCGAATAGTATCGGAGCAGTCCTCGTAGTGGTGATGCTGCCAGCGCGTGCCCAAGCGGCGATGATTTCGATGAACGAATGGCCGGCTGGCTTTGATCCCTATAAGCTAGGGGACGAAGTCCGCTCCATAGTAATTGGCCACGGCGGAACGTACATTGATATCTTGCCTGAGTTTCGAGACATTCCGAATCCCCAGCAGCGGTACTTTCCAGTCGACGGTCATCCCGATGCTAGCTGGCATGCGATCGTCTCTGAAATGCTAGCCAAGGCGCTCACCAGTGGATCGGTGCCGGCATTGAAAATCCCTCGTGGTCGGTAAGGTATGGAGCGAGCAAGATAACTTTGGATTCAGCTTCATTCCAGTTTGTGGCGTTTGGACTGACCGTGGCATTGATTTCGAACATCAGCCGCTCTTTCATTTGGCGTTCGGCGGTTTTGATGTTGGCCAGTGCGACGTTCCTTGCGCTGTTGGCACCGAATTTTCTGGCCTTATTGCCGCTGGCGGGTTTTCTGCTTCTTGGCTTATTTGGTCTTACCCTGCTGGAACGCGGTTTGCGAAAATCTCTCGTGGTGAGCATTCTGGTAATCATCTTCACCTACGTATGGCTTAAGAGGTACACGTTCCTGCCGGCGGGAATTTTACTAAAGTATCCATACTTTACTTTGGGGCTTTCCTATATCTTTTTTCGCATTTTGCGTCTGCTGATAGAAGCCGGCGAGGGAGATGGAAGTCGACGTATTAGACCGCTCGAATATCTAATCTACAATCTTAATTTTACAACTCTCGTCTCGGGTCCCATCCAGAGTTACGCGGACTTTGCACGAGACCAATTTGCGATCGAACCGATTCCGCTGGGTCTACGCGTGATCGGCCTTCAGCTTGAGCGCATCATTCGCGGCTTTTTCAAGGTCAACGTACTTGCGCTGGTACTACACGCCATACAACTAGATGCCCTCGTGGAACTGCATCAAACGGTGCCTCTATCGCTGAAACTATTTGCGGCCTTTGAGGTAGCAATCACCTATCCGTTATTCTTGTATTCGAATTTTTCCGGTTATATTGATATTGTGATCGCGTTGTCGAGGCTAATTCGAACCCGTCTGCCTGAGAACTTCGACCGGCCGTTTTCCGCTCCTTCGTTTCTCGAATTTTGGAGTCGGTGGCACATTACGCTCTCCATCTGGCTCAAGACGTTTATCTACAATCCGCTTCTAATCGCTCTGATGTCCCGCGTCTCTTCGTTGAGGATGCAGCCGTTCCTCGGTGTCCTTTGCTTCTTCGTGACCTTCTTCCTAATAGGCGTATGGCATGGACGCACTTCCGAATTTGTGTTTTTTGGCGTGCTCCAGGGCGGGGGGGTGTCTATCAACAAACTTTGGCAGTTGGGATTGACTGGAGCGCTGGGGCGGAACCGTTACAAGTCGCTTGCGAGAAATTATTTCTACGTCTCGTTTGGACGTGGACTGACTTTCGCTTGGTTCGCATTTACGCTCTTCTGGTTCTGGGGAAGCTGGAGTGACATTGATAGAGCGTTCGCATCCTTAGAGGTACGTTATTGGCTTTGGGTGTGGCTCGCCATATGGGTATCCGCTACAGCAATTCTGGCACTCTGGGAATGGATCCGCGAACTGCTCATGTCGATTAGAACCCGCGAGGGCCCAGTGTTTACGAGTCGCTTCGCTCGCGTGATTTTTGCCACCGCGCTGGCGTTCGCTAGCTTTATCGTGACAGGACTGCTCAACCAGCCGGCCCCAGAGATCATCTACAAGGCATTTTAGCTATTGAGCAGTATTTAGATCAAAAGGCAAGACGGCCTCTAGATACTTTGGTGGACGGTCTTATTAACTGCGGCGATGAAAGTGGGTCAGTTCGACAAACGTACGCCGCCAAGCCGTTGCCTTGATCGCGATCTGTGTTGGCGCCGAGAAAGAATATATTCAAGGCTGGAGAATGTTTAGATACATTAAAGAACAAGCAGGCCTGTACGACGTACGCATATTTTGCTAGTTGCTGTCCCAAAGTCCTGTAGTTCCGAAATCGCCTAGCAAGTCATTATTCAGCAACGAGTCCTATTTGACGACCAAATTACTTGGAGCCATCGGAGTGGCACTGGAGGCCTTCGTCCCTGTGCCACCATTGATAAAACTCATAATACCTTGATACTTGGGTGGAGCACTGCTTAATGGAGAAATCGACTGCATGACCGATTCCAATGCTCCATAGTCGCCCCCGGCGCCGATGATATTGACGTCGCTGAAAATGTTGATCGTGCTTATTCCTGCGGCTGCCATCGCCGGAAAATAGCCAGTACCCGAGGCGCTCAGTTGATGTGCGGGATCGTAGTACAGGTACTGCGTGCGCGCATCGCGGTGTGCGCCCGTGATCATGGTCGCCCATGCGGAAGCGTTTCCGCTGTAATCTGTGTTGGACGAACCGCCCTCATAGACTACGTGCGGTAAGCTTGCCCACGGCTGAGAGGATACCGAAGCAATATCCGCGGCGGCCACCTTCGCACTATTAGGAATATATCCGGCGGTTGGCATACTGGAAAAAGTCGTTCCTGCATAGGTATTCGAGTAGGCTAAAGCGAAATAAGCGTTGACCTGATCTGTGACGCTTAACGCAACCAACCTCGTCAGGTCCCCTGAACTCATCGCATCTAAGCCGAAGTATCCGCCTGTATGTATCTGCCCAATATGATGCGTATATGCTCGACTTGTCCAACCGGGGGTGTTCATTACCTGCTGCAATTCATAGGTATTTGTCGCTTGCTGGCTCATCGAAATAACGACGCGAGAGCCGAATTCTGCAGAACCGTAGACACTGTAGAAAGTATCCCCAATTCCGGCCATTTGGCTTCCGTACCAATAGGGGTAATTGTTACCGTAGAGCGGCGTACCCATCATCAGCGTCAAGTTGTACTGGCTAAAGTTTCCATTCCAGTATTCATTCATGTATTCGATGTACGCTTTTTGAGAGGCGTTGAGTCCGGTAAACCTTGTCAAATTTGACCCGGTAAGAATGGCCCCCGTACCATTGAAAAGGAGTTGCGCCAGCGAGTTGGCGTAGTTACTCATCGCTTGTGCGGTGCCAGGTACGTTGAACCAGCCATCTAGCCCCAACTCATTGCACAGCTGCACGAGTGCTTCTATAGGCACTCCATTGGTTGCCCAGTTGGCATTGGAAAGCAACGGACGCGATGACCAACTCGATACGGGTGAGAAAAAAGCCTGCCCGTAGGTTTGCGGCGGCAACGCCGACGATAACGGAGTTGACCAACTGACGGTAGCGCTTCCGTAGGTAGCCTTGACCGCGATCACCTGGCCAGTGCCAAAAATAAAATTATAGGTTCCCGAACGGAAAGGCCACGTCGGATAGGATGCGCTCGTGGTACTGATCTGCGAGAGCGTTCCGCCGGTCGCTCCGCTCGCTAATGAGCCGGCAAAGGCCACCCGATAATCCACAAAATTGGTGTGCATCCAGTCCATGAATCGCGCGCGGCTGTATCCAGAAAGGGATGCCTTAAACAGAGGCGCGAATAATTCTCCTGCCGCGTAGCTGCTCTGATAGGCGCTCTGAACGATGCTAATAGCTTTGATGTAATTCGTAGGGCTCGGTAGCGCGGTAATTTCAAAAGTGATTCCTAGAGATGGAGTCACGGTAAATGTGATCGTCGCCGTATTACCAGGGGACATCGTGCTCGTGATCTGCGTACCGGAAATCGATATTCCCGGCGTGGAGCTCGACAATCCACTGACGTCTCCACCCGCCAGATTGATCGTACCTGCGCCTTGGAACTGAAGGGTATAAGAACCGCCGGGGTATGGTTGCGTGGCTCCAGGAGGTTTGTTCTGGCTTCCAAGAACGAAGGTTTGTACAAATGTAAAAACCTGACCCTTCGGAGGTGTCGGGCTCGCCGTGAGAGAGGTCACATAGCCGTCAGAATCCTCCGGGAGGTAACCTTCCTCATTGGTATTCAGGTTCGAACTTGAACTGGTAATCCAGCCATTAATGCTGTTAGACGCGGTACTCGACTTGAAGATGTTAAGGAACGGCTGCTCCGGGGAGAAATAGCTAACCGAATTGAGATTAATTCCGACGTACTGCGCGTTCGCGGAGGCGGCTTGCGCGCCATCGGAGCTGCAAACAGAGGCGAGCAAGAGCCCCGCAACGGCCGGCAATCTACACATCTTCATGCGCGTTCCTCTTCGTGTCCCAAAGGTAATATCCAGCGCCAAATGCCCTAAACGAAATCCGCACGCATTGAATCTCGTATAGAGGTGATCAGCAAACTGTCTGAGATGAGCGACGGTGGATATGATTCCTTCTGCAGTTTGCCCTATTCAAGCGTTTCGTTAAACGGAGAGTGTCTTTGGGCCATCGTATTGATGCGGCGCAGCAATCCTTGATTGTAGAATAAATGCGAATAAATGGTATGAAACTTAGGGACAGCGGCGTGAAGCGGATCCACAGCTGATTGGGACAGCTGAGCATTTATAAGTGAACGCGGTTGCTCTTTTGTGGCATCGGTCTGTCGAGCGAATCGGGGTAGCTTCACGGTGAGAACTCTATCAGCGCCGGAATGGCAAAACTCGCAGCGGGGTTATTTCACTCCTCGGAAAAGACGATCTCACTCTCGAACTTGCGCCGCGTCCCAGTTTTCCAGTGCCCGCTGTGATAATCTCACCCACTGATTCTCAGGTCGTGTACCTCAACATAAAGGCGCACAAACCGAATTAACGCCTTCGGGAGCGGTGCAATTACAAGGAACGCTGCTATGGTGAAATGCTGTTCCGATGATCTGCGCGGATTCTAGCCCCCTCACCCCGGGAACAGTGATGCTCGTCTCTGGTGGCGTTCGCAAGAACAATTTCGATTCACTGCGTTTGATCCTTGCCCTGTTGGTGATCTTTTCGCATTCCTTCCCGCTTGGTACCGGCTCCTACGACGCTGAGCCTCTGTGGGTGATTACTGGCGGCCAAACCGAGCTTGGCAAGGTGAGCGTGTGGGGCTTTTTTGTAATTAGCGGCTTCCTCATTACCCAGAGCTGGCTTCGCTCGCCTTCGCCGATCAAGTTTCTCAAGAGGCGTGTAGGCCGAATCTATCCGGGGTTCATTGTCGTCGCATTGCTCAGCGCAATCATCATCGTACCCTATGCATCCGATGCGCATACGTACACACAGATTTCATTGAGACACTTTATATTCCACACTCTTCGGCTAAACGTCTGGGAAATGCCGCCGGTGTTCACGAAGAACGTCCACCCTAACGTTTTGAATGGCTCGTTGTGGTCCATTCCATTTGAGTTCTGGTGCTATCTGGGAGTCCTGGCTCTGGGTCTATGTCGTGTTTTGCAATGGCGATATCTCGTAATGGCGCTATTTGCCATTACAATCGGCTGGCGCCTGGGTCTGGATATCGGCGGATGGAACGGTGGCGGAGGAGTTTTCGCCGACATATCCGGCGATTCAGCCACGTGGGCCACCGTGCTGCCGTTTTTCCTTGCCGGCATGCTCTTCCATCTCTTTGGAGGGCACAAACTTCTGCACGCGCCGGTTGCAATACTCGCCATATTAATTCTCATCGCATCCTATTACGTTCCGCACGCGTACATCGTTACCATGCCCACGTGTGGCGCGTATGCGTTAATGCAACTCGCGTATCTTCCTGCGCTTAACCCGCTCAACCTAGGCCGGTATGGTGACTTCTCCTATGGCGTCTACCTCTATGCGTTTCCCGTGCAGCAACTTTTGGTAATGTCTGCCGGCGGTCGTATGTCACCATTTAAGCTTTTCGCCCTGGCAGCTCCGATAAGCGTGACTCTTGGCGCTCTCTCGTGGTTTCTTATCGAGCGACACTTTGTCTTGCAAGGAGGTCAGAAAAAACGCAAGGAGGAACCGCACTCCAATCTTGAGAATCTCGCCTCGTAATTCCATTCGCCTAGAGGCTGGGCCCATAGTCTGTTTTAGGACGGCGTTCAAACCGTAATTGCTGACGATGGCAAACTGCGCTCGATGTACTCGGGGGCTCTGAGGAAGAATTCCTATAAGGTCATCGTTCGCAACTTAGGGGAATCGGACGATCCGATCTTGACCCAGCCGCCGCGGTCCCCGGTGATTCCGGGTTTGTTAATGTCCCATCGGGCAGACGGGAACAACTTGCAGCGCTCCGTTTCAGAACGCACAATCTAGTGAAGTAGATCGCACTACTAGAACGATGATCAAGCAGTTCTGCGCTGGCTTCCATAGTTTTGGTATCCTGACCGCAGTCGCGGAGACCTGATGGGCGAGATGAACATGCAAACATTCGACGACCTAACGCTCGAATCGTTTTTACCAGTTTCGCGGATGAAAGAGCTCGCAAAGTCTGCTCGCTCCGCTTACCTCGATGCAAAACCCTTTCCACATGTCGTTTTTGACAACTTCTTTGATCCCGGGCTATTGAATCGTGTTCTTCAGGAATTTCCGAAACCCGGTCAAATTCGATGGCAGCAGTTCGACAATATTCACGAGAAAAAGCTCGCCTCGGCAGCCGAGGCGAGCTTTGGGTGCGCGACTCGGCTGCTGCTATATCACCTAAATTCCATTACCTTTCTCGAATTTTTGAGCGACGTTACAGGAATTCCGAATTTGATAGCGGATCCCAGCTTCGACGGAGGAGGTCTTCACCAGATCGTGCGAGGCGGTAAGCTTGGAATACACGCCGATTTCAATAGACATTCCAAATATCAATTGGACCGGCGACTCAACTTGTTGCTATATCTGAATAAGGATTGGAAGGAGGAGTATGGCGGCCATTTGGAGCTGTGGAATCGGGAAATGAGTCGATGCGAGGCGAAAGTACTACCTGTGCTAAACCGGGTGATGATTTTTGGGACCACCGACTTTACGTATCACGGCCACCCCGATCCTCTAAATTGTCCGGAGGAGATGACGCGCAAATCCCTGGCTCTGTACTACTTCAGTAACGGCAGGCCCGATGAGGAACGTGCGGGTGACCATTCCACGTTGTTTCGCGCTCGCGAAGCAAGTGAATTCACCCCAAGTTTTGCTCAAAGGATGCGCGGTTTGGCTGCGGATCTCATCCCGCCCATCATTGCGCGGCAGTTGCGAAGAGTGCGATGAGTGGGAGCATAAATGATCGGCGGCAGTAAGTCTTAGGATCGAATGGACGGGACTGTTCATCACGAGAACGCTCACCGTTTGTGCGGTGAGTTGTCAGCGCTTTTGTTCGGTTGGCGATTAATTCTCATGAATGTCGTGTTCAATACTGCACGCCGTTGGAAGCGAACATTTGGGCTGCCTGAGTCCCCAGGCGTGCATGATCTACTTTGCCGACGACTTCACTGATTTGAGATAGCTTGCACCCATCGCGGAGTAGGCGATCCCCTCGTATTCCCCCGCGGTCGAAAGGCCGCTTTTGGCACGCGTTGCCCAAGAGGCAGGCCGTATAATTCCGTGCGTTAGAATAGTGCAATGAGCTGCTTTCGAGTTACGACTTGTCCGCAAACGCAGGTCAGACCGGAGCGAGATCAATGTGAGGAAATGTTGATGTTCGATATTTCGATTATTGATCTACTTGCCAAATGCCTGTGATGCCGACCAATTACACGGCGTTTCTCAGTCGTCTCGGGGTTGGAAACCGTGCCTGCTAACGTCAAGGCATTGATCGTCGTGGTGGTGATCGCCGCTGCGATATTCAGACTTGCAAAACCCATAGCTTTACTTTTTAGCACCGAAAGTGATTTTTCGCGTCGACGCAATGTGTGGTTCATATTGACCGCAACGGGGTTCTTAAGTCCTAGCTTCTGGCTGTTCGCGCTGGTGGCTGTCCCCTCGCTCGCGTGGGGTGCCCGCAAGGATAAGGCCCCGATCGCGTTCTATTTATTGCTGCTAAATGTGATTCCGGTCGTTGACATTCAGATTCCCGTCGTTGGAATTGAGAGTCTGTTTCCTCTGAATATTTACCGCTTGCTGTCCGTTTGTGTGCTCATTCCCATAGTCTGGCGGCTGCGGCAGTCGAAAGACTCGGCGCAAATTCGCGGATTGACCGTGATGGACTTTCTGATTCTGGTATATGGTTCACTGCAGATCATTTTGACCATTCCCAGCGATTCTCCCACCGGGACGCTGCGACGTGCCTTTCTGTTCTACATTGACGTATACATCGTCTACTACGCAGTGAGCAGGTCTTGCTCAAGTCGCAGTTCGATCGTCGAGGCGCAGGCAGCGTTTTGCCTTTCCTGCGCATTGATGGCCCCGGTTGCTGCCTACGAAACCGCGCGACACTGGTTGCTATATGGAGATTTCTCTTCGCGTTGGGGGATCCACGATTTTCTTGCGGGCTTCTACCTGTTGCGCGGCAACTCGTTGCGCGCACTTGCGTCAAGCGGGAACACCCTCGCACTTGGGTACCTCCTCGCGGTGGCTTTTGGCTTTTGGCTTTACCTTCAGACTCATGTGAAGTCGACGCGATCTAAGATCGCAGTGGTGGTTTTGTATTGGATCGGCCTACTGGCGACGTATTCGCGAGGACCATGGATGGGCGCGGTAGCCATCTATTTCTCCTTCTCTACTCTCGGCCCGCGCGCTATGTCCCGCTTCTTCAAGGCAGCCGGTGTCGCCGCGTTCGTTGTCGGAGCGATAGGTGCATCGCCGCTTGGCGCGCGAATCGCTCAGGTGCTGCCCTTTATGGGAGGATCAGTGGACAGCGGATCCGTCCAGTATCGCCAGCTCCTCGCTCATCGTGCATGGGAATTGTTCCAAGAAAACCCGTTCTTCGGAAACAGACTGGTGCTATCGAAGATGGAGGATTTGCGTCAGGGCGTGGGCCTCATAGATCTGGTCAACACTTACGCGGAGGTCGTCCTGTTCTATGGATCGGTGGGGCTGGCACTCTTTGTCGGAGTCATTCTCGTAGGGCTTTACAAGACATATCGGGTCACAAAACAATCATCTCACTCTGATCCCGACCTAGCCTTGCTCGGAGCCTCTCTCGCTTCTTGCATTGTGGGTACACTGTTGATGATTGGCACATGCAGTTTCATTCTGGGTTATGAAAAGATGTTTTACGTCCTCGCAGGATTTGCGGCAGCATATGCGCGCCTCGGCAGGTCGGGACCGTCGAAGGATAAAAGGGCAAATGCTGCAGTACACCAGTAGCTTCGGATCGCCTAGGTCTGCAACATGATTTTCCTAGAAATTCTAATAGGTGGCGCGGCGATATTGGTTTTAATTCCCGTCGCGATTCTGTTCTTAGAGGTACTACTTGCTGTCACCGATCGAGGTGGGCTGGCGGCGCAAGGAGGCGATCGCAAACGCCTAGCGATTCTCATGCCTGCCCACAACGAAGCGTCCAACATTGCCCAGTGCCTACGCACAATCATTCCGCAACTGAATGCGTCCGATCGGTTATTGGTTGTTGCGGACAATTGCTCCGACGATACCGCGGCCATTGCCGCCGCAGAGGGCGCGGAAGCAATCATCCGTAGGAACCTGGCCTTCCGCGGCAAAGGTTATGCACTTGACTTTGGAATCCGACATTTGAGCATCGATTCGCCGGACATCGTCATAGTCATTGACGCCGATTGCCGTGTCGCCTCTGGTTCAATTGATCGCCTGGCCAGGGTATGCGCTCAGACAATGCGGCCAGTTCAAGCGCTGTATCTCATGCGTCCCAAGGACGGCACGGGCGTTGGAATGCGCGTAGCGGAATTCGCTTGGACCGTAAAAAATAAAGTGCGCCCCCTTGGGCTGCGCCGGCTGAGACTGCCATGTCAATTGATGGGAACGGGTATGGCATTTCCGTGGCAGTGTATCGCTGCGGCGAAACTCGCAACAGGTCATATCGTTGAGGACTTGAGACTCGGAATAGAACTCGCGCGCGAGGGCACCCCGCCGTTATTTTGTCCCGATGCCCTCGTGATGAGCGATTTTCCCGTTTCTGCTCAGGGAATCCGCGGACAGCGCACACGTTGGGAGCACGGTCATCTCATGGTCATTCTAGCTGATGCGCCCCTGTTGTTGCTGAATGCCTTCGCTTCGTTGAATCGCAATTCGCTGGCATTGGCACTCGATCTGATCGTGCCGCCGCTCGCCCTCTTGGGGCTTCTTGCAACTACGGTTTGGATTTCGAGCCTTCTCCTTTGGATCGTAACGCGGACCTCATTTCCGTTGAGAGTTGCCACGGCCGATATCGTGCTGTTTGCGCTCGCGGTGCTGCTTGCGTGGGTGCGTTTTGGTCACAGCATCATTTCGCTAGGGAGATTGATGTTGGCGCCCCTATATATAATCTGGAAGATTCCGTTGTACGTGCGATTCCTGTTGGCCAGGCAGCTCGAATGGGTTCGTTCGAAGCGGGAAGATGAAGAGTCCTGACGCGACGGCTGAACTCGCGTTACCGCAAGAACCAATCAACTGAAGCCGCGACACCGTGTGTCACCAGCGACTCTCGGTCGGCGGCGGGCTTCCACCCGAGTGCCTGCTCGGTCATCCGGCTGTCGAAGCGCGCACTGTGCGACTGGCATCGCCAATCGTGCAGACTCGGCCACCGGCGGTTCGGGTGTCGTACTGCGTTCTTGGCAAGTTCCTTGATCATATCCATGGCCCAGTTGCGCCAGGCGGAGCGTGGTTGGGCATCTATTCGCGTATGCATGTGTGAGGCAACGGCGGCGACATAATCCCGCGCGGTCATCAGCGGCGGACTTGTCAACAGAAGCGTCTGTCCCTCGATCCCGGGTGCGTCCAGTGCGCGCACGAGGGCATCGGCGACGTCGTCTACCAAAACGAGTGGCAGCGGAGTGGTGCCGTCACCCCAAAACTCCACCCTCGTTTCGCTCGCGAAGCTGCCCACACCGAGATGGGCTGGAGGGCTTCCGGGACCAATGACGATGCCCGGCCGCAGGATTACCAGAGGCAGTCCGGCGCTACGCTCCAGGCCTTGGAGCAGCGCCTCGCATGCCGCTTTGGATCGCGCATAGTGGCTACGACGTGAGATCGCTGGGTCCACTGGCGTATTATTATCGATGACGTCACGCGGATTGGCCGACGCATAGGACGCGATCGTCCCGGTGTAGATGAATCGATTGACTTTGGCCCTGAGTGCCGCCTCGGCCAGCACTCGCGTGGGGGCTATATCGCCGTCGAGATAGTCCTGCCAGCGTTTGCCCTCACACTTAGCAAGGTGGTAGACGGTCCTTATTCCCTCCAGGGAGCGTTCCGCGCATGCGGGGTCGCCGTGTGAACCCGCGACAAGATCCACGTGCATACCGCGAAGCTCGATAGCTGCAGCTCGAGGGTTGCGTGTCAATATCCGTACGGCGTGGCCGCGATCAATCAGCAGTCTCGTCAAGCGACGGCCGATGAAGCCGGTGCCTCCGACGATCAATACCGAGGGCGTCGTCGCGGCTGTCGGTGGCGGAAATGAAACGCCAGTACGGCTGGGTTCTCCGACTTGGGCGCTCCTCGCGACAGCCTCGCAAAGCTGAATGACCTCCGTGCCGAATCTCCCCTCATGGCGCGGGTCGACCTTGAGAACGCCGCCTGCATAAAATGCTTTGATGCTGCGGAACACGCTGTCCTCGAAAGGATTGGCATCCGGTCGCTTGGCGAGTGCGGATCGCAAGCGTCGAATCCGGTCGCGCGTCGCCTGGCGGCGCAGCGTCCGCCCGGTCGTTGCTGCCGTCTCGTAAGAGTCAAAAATGGGATTATCGGTAACGGTAGACTCACGAACGAGGATGTCTCTCCCGAAATCGAGCTGCGCGCTGCCACCGCGGCCGCGGATCCGCAAAATGCGATCGGCCTGCCCTGACGTGATCGAGATCGACAAAAGCGCCGCGGCCGCATCTGCACGGCAGAGTGCCGTCCACTGGCGATACACGGTTTGTCCACCGGGCAACGAGAGGTGATTGCCAGCGACGGCGGTCTCGACGGAAACGGCACCGAGGAGGTCGACGATAAAAGAACTCACGTGCGACCCAAGCTCGAACACGATGTTTGCGGGCGCCGCAAGCATCCAGTTATCGAATGGGCCGAACTGCAGGATCGGCAACGCAAAATGCCAGTTCACAGCGAGATGATCAATTCGACCGAGTTCACCAGCTTTGACGGCTGCGCGCAACGACTCATAGCCGGAGGAGAACAGAAAATTGTGGTTGACGCCGACTGCGACACCCCTCTCAGCAGCACGTGCGCAAAGAGCGGCACAGTCGCCACTGTCAAGGCCCATTGGCTTTTCGAGAAATACAGATTTACCACCGTCAACCATGGCTAGGGCCGCACTTATATGCAGCGCCGGCGGGAGCAGCACGTGAACGGCATCGCAATCGGACATCGCAAGTTCGTCGATCGATTGCATAACATTTGGAATGCCGAACTTTACGGCGGCTTTTTCGGCGCGGGCGCGCGATACGTCGCAAACTGCGTGGAGTCGGGTTTTCGGGATCGCGGCAAGCGCGTTGGCGTGGGAATCCAAAATGTACCCGGCGCCTAGGAGTCCGACCTTGGTGATTGCCGTCACTGATTCATCCTAGTTGTGCATCCCAGAAAGGCTTAGCTCAGGTAGTCTTGGCACCTTTGTATTCAATCAGCCGCGATTGGTGACCGGTAAGGCGATCGCGATGATAGCGGATCAGACCAAGAAACTGAGGCAACTTGCCCAGCATTAATAGAATTCCGGACGCACGAGCCACTCTTGGACTCAAGCCACGCCGCCGTTGACGTGCGGCAAGCTGCGCCATGCGCAACGGCCACGGCAAAAGGGCCAATGCGACTGCGATCCACCACCGAGAGTCGACGAGCAGCGCAAGCCCCGCCAAGATCCCGAACGTCATCGGCATGACGCCGCCCCAAACGACTATGCTCTGCACGGTTCGCGGCCAGTTTGGATTTCGCGCATCCGGATGAAGGAACGCCATCTCCCCAAACCCGTGTCCTGATCGGCGGGTACGGTTCCACCATTGACCGAAGCGGACCATTGCCGCATCGTGCACGGTCATCTCCGCGTCGATCCGCCTCAATCGCCAGCCGCGCTTTCGGAGCCGCATCGACATTTCCGAGTCTTCGCCTGCGATCATCGCCGGATTGTAGAAGTCCACCTGTTGTAACGCGGCAATTCGGAACAGTGCGTCCCCACCGCAGCCGGTGGATTCGCCGACGGGTGCGTTCCACTCATCATCGCAAAGAGCATTGTAGACCGAACGGTCGGGATACCGCTCGCGGCGCCGGCCGAAAACCAATGCCAGGTCCGGTTCGGCACGAAGAGCGCTGAGAGCCGCGTCGATCCAGCCTGAATGAACTTCACAGTCACCGTCGACCATCTGCACGAATTCTATATCCGGTTGATCGGTCAGCAATTTTGCGAGGCCGGCATTCCGGGCGCGAGCAGCTGTGAACGGAGGAGGGCATATAATCTCGACCACGTTCACGCCCTCGCGTCGGGCTGTTGCGACGCTGTCATCGGTAGAGCCAGAATCCACATAGATGCGGTTCGGAATTTCTCGCACCGAAGCGAGGCAGCGAGCCAATCGGTCACCTTCGTTGCGGCCAATCACCACCAGTCCAAGTTGGCGAATGTCGTTTAGCAGATGATCAAATCCCGGTGCTGAGCTTGGTTTCTTGCTGGACAATATCGTCTAATCCGCGATCCGTCGCGGCGTGCAGTTGGCCGGTGCGGAAGAGCTCTGCAAGTTTGGCCGCTTCCGAGTCGATCGAGTGCCGAACCAACACCCGGTCACGCCCCGCATCGCCCATTTTCTGAAGTTCTTCAATTGGCCTCGATAGGCAATCCTCTATGGCATTTGCAAGCTCATCCACTGAGCCGGCCGGAAACAGCCAACCGTTCTCGCCGTGAGTCACAAGTTCCGGAATCCCTGCGATGTAGGTGGTAAGCACGGGCCGGCGTAGCGCCATAGCTTCCATAATAACTACAGGGAGTCCTTCAGCAAAACTTGGTAATACCAGAGCTCGTGCAGCCAACAATTCCTTGCGGACTTCATCGCCGCTGATCCAGCCTGTGATTCGAATCTGCCTTCCAAGCGCTTTTTTCTCGATCGCTTCCTCAAGCTCTTCGCGCATCGGTCCGTCTCCCGCCAGAACTAAATCGAACCTAATGCCTCTCACGGCAAGTCGCGAGAGGGCCTCGATCAAAAGCAGCTGCCCTTTCTCGGCGCACAGACGCCCTACGCATACGAGTCGTCGTGCAATTGACGAAATCGGTGAAGATCCGTGGTAGAAGGTCTTTTCAAGGCCGCAGCGAACCACTTTAATCTTTGGCCAGTCTCTGTGTCGGGAGCGTAGATACAGTTGGCTGCGCCCGAAACTACTAACAGCGATGACAAATGACGATCGGCGAATCTTCTCACCCAGACCCATACGCTGTGTGAATTCCGCTGGGCCGTGAATACTAAAGCTATATTCAGGTCCTCCGAGCATGTGAGCGAGCAGCACAACTGCGGTGGAGTTATTGCCAAAATGGGCGTGAACTCTCTCGGCGCCAAAGGCTCTCATCCAGGGGAGGATTTGGCACGCCTCCGCAATGTAGCCCAAATGATACGGTACCGAACGGTCTGATTCGTGTCCCAACCGTATCGCAACGCGGACGGCGGACAAAAAACGTACGGGGGACGCGAATAGGACACGCAGCGTCGGAAGCAACAATCCAAGTGCTCCGCTGCGCAACACGTAGCGGGTTCGCTCCCGCTCCCGCTGATCTTCGAGGTCCGGAAGAGGGTCCGCCCAGCCATGAATCGCGATGCGTTGAACCTCAAATCCTTGACGCTCTAGTGCCAAAATTTCTCTTCGAATGAAGCTATGGCTGACTTTGGGGTATTGGTTGACAAAGTAGGCGATCTTCAAAGACAGGCCCCATGTGTAAGCTTCCAGCCGCGATTGTACTCGTCCATGACAACCGAGAATGTACATCGTCTAACTTGGTCACGTGATTGAACTTCTGCGGGCCGCGGATTCAGGACGCGCCCGGTGCAGGTTAGTATTATGTGGAAAGAGTAGGGACGGGAAGTGACTCCTTGACGCGACAGGGGACCAGTTAAGTCTGCCAGCGAAGTCAGATTGGCGTGTCTCCCAAACAAAGGGGCAAACAAAAGGTTATCGCACCAGACAGGTGCATTACAGTTGTTCATGCGTCGCCTTCGTTGTGCAAAATGCAATGCTCCGCTGTCACCGCGAGACGTGTATTGAGTTAGGCGAGCGGCAATATGGCCGACCGCCGCCAAGGTAACGGTTATTCCCAGACTCTCCCGTAAAGCTTTGATTTGTAACTCATAAGCTCTCCCTTCGGCACCTTGGCACATCACTGGAATAACCAATTAAAGCCGTCTTCCTCAGGGGTGATATAGTTAACTTGTTGCACCGACAGTGCGTAGCGGCGGTTGAACATAAGTAGTTGAATTTCCCTCAAGAAACAATTGTATCGGTGCAGTACCGAGACATGTTCTCGCAGCGTCTTCCCCAAACGTGGGTCTCTCGCCTCGACTATTGTGCTCTTGGCAACGTGGCAGGCCATTGCGCGGAGACTCTTGATGAAACGAGCGATTATTCACGTATGCCACGCGGGCTTGTGGATAGTATTCAGCGCCATGCCGCTCCTAATACTCGACGAAATCCAGACGCTGATTTCAAGGATTGGATCTCATGAGTGCTGATCCTGTCGTTGAATCGCAGGACGCGCCTTCT
The DNA here is from genome assembly GCA_963755965.1 of uncultured Gammaproteobacteria bacterium. GTDB lineage: Bacteria > Pseudomonadota > Gammaproteobacteria > Steroidobacterales > Steroidobacteraceae > Bog-1198. Next base: position 614,430 of record CAVWLU010000013.1, on the reverse strand, counting down.
CGTAGGCCGGCCGAAGCGCTTTATTTTGAATCGTGCAACCAGCGATTGTTCGGTTGGCTTCATCGTTGTTCGTCCGAAAGGACGGGCGGTATCGGGCTGGTAATCTGCGGGCCGTTTGGTTACGAGGGAATTTGTTCGCACCGCAGTCTCATCGCTTTCGCCCAATCGGCTGCTGACATTGGTGTACCGGTACTGCGATTTGATTATGCGGGCACAGGAGATTCCGCCGATCTCGATCTCCGGGCCGACCAACTGGAGATCTGGTGTCATGATATTGCGGCGGCGGTGATCGAACTGCAGCGCTGCACAGGCGTCGAACGCGTGTACCTTCTCGGGTTTCGGCTCGGGGCTTTGCTTGCGACTCTTGCGGCGAGTGAGTGCAACGCCGTATGTGGCCTGGTGCTCATCGCTCCGGTCATCAGCGGACCGCGGTATTTGCGTGAATTGCGAACGACCCGGCTCGCCGCATCGTTGGCGACTTCTTCCGCGGGCTCGGCAGTACCCTCGCCGGCAGGTGGCCAATCGCCGACCGCCGGCTCGATGGAAGTCAGCGGGTTTTCGTTTTTTGCGGCGACACTGGCGCATCTGGCCCAAGTTGACTTGATGAAGCATGGGACGCCGCCCGCGTCGGAGATGCTTGTCATTGACAGCATCAGCCTTCGGGGCGCACGCGAGTGGGTTGATACTCTATCCGCGATGGGAGTGCGGACTGAATACCAAACGTTGCCGGGTACGGTCGAGATGCTCATGACTGACCCGCAATTCGCTACCGTTTCTCAGCCGATGCTCGCGGCGACCCGCGATTGGCTGCTCAGAATCCAGCCGCAACCGCCCTCCCGGCGTGAAACGGCAGTCAGGGCGCCCGATCGCCGATCGATTGCGCCCACGGTGGTACTACGGCTGCCCGGTGACGGAGCCTCAACTCAGGCCGCGGTATTCGAGCGTCCAATATTTCTTGCTTCCCAGGCGATGTTGTTCGGTATCGTCACGGAGCCTCGCGAAGGAGATAAGCGACGCCGCGGGGTCATCTTGATGAATGTCGGTGCAGAGCACCACATTGGCTCGAGCCGAATGTATGTCTCTCTCGCCCGTCATTGGGCGCGCCACGGGTACACGGTCCTGCGGCTAGACCTTGGCGGTCTTGGAGATAGCGATACACAGCCGAGGCGGCCTCCGAATGAAGTCTTCCCACCGGCCGCCATCGATGACATACGCGTTGCTATCGAGTTCATGCGAAGCCGCTATGGTATCGCTGATATCACACTCGGGGGATTGTGTTCGGGTGGGTACCACGCGCTGCGAGCCGCTGTTGCTGGGCTGCCCGTACAGCGAATATTGGTGGTAAACCCGATGAATTTCTTATGGAGCGAGGGCTTGACCGCCGAAAATCTCCAGCTAGAAGTAGATGTTGCTCGAAATGTAGGGTTCTACCGAGATCGAGTTTTTTCGGCGGCAATCTGGAAGAGAATTTTCACGGGGCAGTTGAACGTTTGGCGCATAGCAAGAATTGTCGTGCAGCGCCCGCTGCTAAACTTGCGCTCGAGAATCTACGATTGTGCTAGGGCCCTCCGCATCCACTTTCCGGGAGATCTCGGCTGGGAACTGCAAGAACTCGGAGCGCGGGGGGTAAAGATGATATTTGTCTTTGCTCGCGGCGAACCTGGAATCGATGTGCTAACGCTCCAAGCCGGATCGTCGCTTAAGCGCCTCGGCGGCCGCTGCCTTATTCACGTTATCGACAGCGCCGATCATATTTTTAGCCATAGCCCCATGAGAAATCTTTTGGAGCGCGTGCTGAGTGATGAACTCTTTGCCAAAAATCCGCCTGATAGCGGCGGCGCTCGAATGGAACTCAAGCGCACCTCATGAAGATGCGCCGAAGGCGGATGCCGGACTATAGCGATCGCTTGCCCTCTAGGGAAACTCTGCACAGGTAGCTGTGGCTGAACGATAATGCATGCAGCGAACATTAGTGTTCAGAGAGCAAGAGGATTGGCATGAAGCAGACGACCTTTGCGTCGGCGGCCTGGGATCGGAAGGGCAAGGTCACGCGCCGCGAGCGGTTTTTGGCCGAGGTGGATGCGGTCATCCCCTGGTCGAGGCTGCTGAAGCTGATCGAGCCGCATTACCCGAAGGCCGGTCACGGTACACAGCCGATGCCGATGGAGCGGATGCTGCGCATTTACTTCATGCAGAACTGGTTCAACCTGTCGCATCCTGCGGCCGAGGACTCGCTGTACGACTCGGAGTCGATGCGCCGCTTTGCCGGCATCGAACTGGCTGAGGACGCGATCCCCGATGAGACCACGATTTTGCGGTTTCGCCATCTGCTCGAGCGCCACCATCTGACCGAGCGGATGTTTGCCGAGATCCGCTCGCTGCTGGAAGAGAAGCGCCTGCTGCTCAAGTCCGGCACGATCGTCGATGCGACGATCATCGAAGCGCCGCCCTCGACCAAGAATGAGCAGAAGGCGCGCGATGAGATGCGCCAAGGCAAGAAGGGCGGTGGTTGGTACTTTGGGATGAAGGCGCATATTGGCACCGATGTGCACGGCCGGGTGCACTCGCTGGCGACGACCCATGCGGGGGCGGCCGACATTAGCCAGATGCCGAAGCTGCTGCATGGCAATGAGACGGCTGTGTACGCGGATCAGGCCTATTGGAGTGCGGATCATCGGCAGGCCGCCGAAGCGCGTGGCATCCGCTATCGCGTCAACCGCCGACCATCCAATGCCCATCACCCGCTTACTCCGTACCAACGTGCGATCAACCGGAGCCGATCGCGCACACGCGCTCGCGGCGAACACGCCTTTCATGTCGTCAAATGCCTCTGGGGCTTTACCAAAGTGCGATACCGGGGCCTGGCGAAGAATACGGCACGCTTGTTCACCGCCTTCGCGCTCGCCAATTTGTATCTTGTGCGGAGGCGCTTGATGCCACCCGGGGAATGGTGTCTGTGCTGATTGCGAAGCGCCAGCCAAAACGCCCAGAAGACGGCGAAAATCCTGCCAAAGCCTCTGATATCGGCCCTTTGCGATGATAGCGCTTTGCCTCTCAAGTTCGTTTCTTACTCGCGTACTCACCTGCGCAGAGTTTCCCTAGACGCTGAGCGCGCCATGCGGACGCGACGTACGGTCGCAGCAACCCGCCCCGATGAGGCAGCAACCGCAGAAGCCGTAGATGGGCAAGCAGCATCGGTAGGGGATCACTACGGTGGCCTAGCATCGAGATCCAAGGCACCTTTGCGGATGTCGGTTTTGCCTGACCCGGTGATCCGCGCGAGTTGAAAATGCCGCGAATCCCGCGTCCCAAGTAGTATGGAACGATGAAGCGGCAATCGAGCGCAGCCGGCGAGACCGTTTTCCTGCGCGGTTCCACGGCATCGAGCGTCGACTGCCACCAAAGCCATGGCAAATCATTTCCGACTGCAATGTCTAGCATCATGAATCCGAAGGCTCTAGGGTTCAAATCGATCGCCAAAAGCATTGCGCCATCGGTCAGCAATTCAAGTTCAAATATGCCGCACGAAATCATTTTGTCCACGGTGGCGAGCCCGAGGTTAAGAATACGCTCGTCGTAGCAAATCGATTGCACAGTGCTTACGCCGATATCCGGTGGCCACTGTTCCCGCTTGATGGTGAGTGCGGAAGCAAGTACGCCCCGATCGACGTCCTTGATGCCGCTGACGCTGTAGACGCAATGCTGCGCCGAGGGCAAATAGCGCTGTATCAATGGCCATCGCAACTCCGGGTACTGTGCGGCAACTCCCTCTTGCCCTGGCGTGATGGCGTAGCGACGGTACGCCTTGCGCAATTCGGCATCGTTGCGCACTAACTGTCCGCGTTGCGAGGTGCCAACGACCAAATGGGACTTGGGCTTGATGATTACCGGATAACCGAGTCCTCGCGCGGCAGTTATCGCGCCGTTGACATCATTTGGGGTGGCCTGCGACGGCACTGGTTGCCCGGCGGCATCGCAATCGGCTGAGAATTGAGTCTTGATCAAGCAGCGTTCTATTTCCCTAAGCGGAGTAATGGATCTACGGACTTGGACTGGAAAGTCGTCGCGCAGAACCGCCAAGTAATAGGCAATCAGGTCGGTAGTCGGGGCTAGGCGCGTAATCTCGCCGGATCGCAATCGCGCCTGAAGCCAAGGCAAGAAACTGTCTGCATGTGAAACAGGAGGACACACTCCGTGACGTCGGCAATAGCGAGACCAACGCCCCACTCCAGGACCATAGAAATGCAAGGGAACATTCTGACGTCCCAGAGAATATGCGAACGCCAGAGTCGGAGCCCAGTCGTTATTTATTATGGTGACTGGACTAGCCGCTCGACGCACGAAGTCAGATTTGTCCGAGCACGCCTCTGGCGTGCTCGGGGCTTTCGTCGTGGTCGCCCCATTGAGTCGTACGATCATTATAGGGACCTGGCTGTTTCAGTATGCCTCTTGGTATTTTTTTCGGAATATACGCGTTCGAGATGAGCGCTAAGACGACCTGCCGCGTATTCCGCGCCCCGAGCAAAGCGCATGACCGGACCAAAGCTATTGGCGGACGCTACACCAATAAAATAAAGTCCTGGCGCTGAAGACTCGAACGCGCTCGACAATGTCGGAGATTGTTCTTCGAGCTGTAGTGCGGAACGCAATCCTTGCTCCAACAAGCGCAAACGCGCGGTCGAAGGGTGGTAACCCGTCGCCGATATGACGTGGTCAGCTTCTACCTCCAGAATGGTCCCCTTTCTATGAGCCAGTCTGAGCGATACCACCCCTTGACGAGATGTCGCGGTCTGCACGGTATAGTTCTCATCAAGTTGAACCTTCCCAATCACCTGTTCCTTGATAAACCATCCGCCTGCGGGTCCCAGGTGACGGCGTACAATACGAAGGCGCAAGTTGCGCGGTAATCTGTGAAAGAGGCCTGGCACTGCCGTGTAAACCGCAGAACGGAAGCTCGGACCAAGTCCAAGGTTGGGTTCGGTAATTCGCTTCCATATCGATCTTGGCTTGTTGCCTGGAGGCAGGTGAAACTCTACCGGGGCGCGAGATACCAGCCTCACCGAAGCGCCCGCAGACCGCAGTAGCGCGGCCATATCGGTGGCCGAGGCGCCTCCGCCGATCACCACCACTCGCAAATTGCGGAAACCAGATAAATCGTGGTGTTCGCCGCTATGGGTGCACAGTTCGGGCGGTAGCGAGCACAGCGGTTCAGGCACGTATTGGAAATGACTTATGCCGGTTGCCATTACCACGGATTGCGCCGTTAGCGATCCACCATGCTCGAGCCGAAGTGCGAAGTCGTCGCCGTCCCTGCGCACCTCCGAGACAGACGTCGTCTCCAAATTGGGCACGAATTTTCTTTGGAACTCGAGCGCGTACTCCACAAATGTTTTGAGTTCTACGGGCATCCCATAGTCGGCATAGGGGATCCGTCGATCCTGGCAAAATCGCTTCAGTGTGAATGACCTCTCAGGGTCGTACAGATCGGAGGCAAAACCATCGGACTTCAGCTGCATGCCACTGGGCATTTGCGTGCGCCAGACTTCCATGGGAGGTCCAAAAATGCGAAAGGGAATACGCCGCCGGCTCAAGTGAGCTGCCAGCGACAAACCGTAGGGGCCGGCGCCTACTATCGCGACGGTCGTGTGAGTTTTCACAATAATCCTCGGGTAAAATCCGCCGAAGTCAAATCTTTGATGCGGTGCGATCAACCCGCGAAGTGTTGCAGACTCCTCCAAATGGAATCAAGGACGCAGGTCATATATGCGACTCGATATTGGCTCTTAAGTGAAGATAAGCGCTCAGAGGGCTTCGCCCCAGACTCCAAGTTGTCCTCCAGGACCCACGTCGGAGTGAGCCTCGCGAAGTGCTACCCTGCGCCGATTACAGCGCTCGTACGTGCGTTCGCCCACTCAAAGGTCGACATGGCACCAAGCAGCAGCTTGGCATACAACTCGATCCGGTCGTGCTATTGGGTCACATTCGTGTCGCATTAAAAGCCGATACAATATAATTTCGCAGTTTCAAAGGAGAAGAAGAATGTCAGTAAGGTCCACTGTCGCATCGCAGTTCGAGCAAGTCGCGGTGGAGCAGAAGCGAAAACTTGCGCGGTTGACGGACGATCTGAAGCTCTTGGACTCAGGTCTTGATTCATTGAGCTTTGCGCTCATCGTACTGCGCTTAGAAGAAGCTCTCGGCATCGACCCGTTTGATGTGGCTGGAGATATTAGCTTCCCAGTGACTTTTGGTGATTTCGTATGCCTGTATGAACGACCGTCCCCTAAGTAGTGAGTTCAACTAGACCCTGAGATAGGGCACCACAAACAGCCGCCAACGATATACCGCCTGGTTGACCTGTCGTCGACCGCCGAGTTGACGTCGGAGTTCTGGTTCTAATGGTGTTAGGTAATACAGGAACTGAATGGAGATTGACCGGGCGTGGGCTGCTCTGCGGCCAGGCGATGCGATCGTAGTCGATGATATCGATGTGAATCGAGGCTTTCGAAGCTTCACGCATTTTTCTCCGCTCATCAATCTTTAATTTTCGAGGCAGAGCCACCGCAACCTGATGTGCTTCGTTTCAACAAGCACGGGTTGTTCGAAATAATTCTGAACAAATCGCGGCCACAAACCGAGCACCGATGGGAGGAGCGAACGGCCCGTGGCCCTCTAGTTCTAGCGGCATACTGAAAGCCTAAATCGTCTTCGACCCGATATTGCTCATCGCGCTCTGCATCCCATCCGCCGCGTTGGCGGCAACGGCGAAGTACCAAGTCCCAGAGGCAAGACCTGTGACGGTGTAACTGACTCGTGGAGGCACCGCTGACCACGACGGACTCGTCAAGGACCCCTCCGACGTGCCGTAGTAGATGGTGTACCCGCTCAGAGCGGTGACAGGCGAGCCATTGGTATCCGACGTGGGTGCAGCCCAAGTCAGTGTGGCCGTTCCGGTTGTTGCGGGTGTGACCGTGACCGTCACGCTCTCGGAAGCTGAACCACCGGAACCCGTACAACTCAATGTGTAGGTCGTAGTCGCACTGAGTGCACCGGTCGAGTCGGAGCCGCTCGTCGCCAACGTCCCAGACCAGCCGCCGGACGCCGAACAGGCCGTGGCGTTGCTCGATGACCAGGTCAAGGTCGAAGTACCGCCATGGGCCACGCTGCTGGGATTTGCGCTCAGCGAGACACTCGGCGCCGGAGCCGACACGGAGACCGTGGCGGACTGCGACGCAGAGCCGCCGGCGCCGCTGCACGTCAAGGTGAATTTCGTCGCCGCAGTGAGGGCAGGGGTGCTCTGGGAGCCGCTGGTTGCCTCAGTGCCGCTCCAACCGCCGGACGCGGCGCAAGAGGTCGCATTGGTGGACGACCAACTTAAGGTGGACGCCGCGCCGCTCTTAACCGTGCTGGGATTGGCGGTCAGCGTGACCGCCGGCGCCGGTGTGTTCACCGTCACCGTCGCCGACTGTGCCGCGCTGCCGCCGCTACCGCTGCAAGTCAGTGTGTAGGTCGAATTGGCCTTAAGAGCACCGGTGGACTGCGAACCGCTGGTAGCGAGGCTCCCCGACCAGGCACCGGAGGCCACGCAAGACGTCGCGTTGGTGGACGACCAGCTTAAGGTGGACGCGCTGCCGCTCGTGACCGTGCTCGGAGTGGCAGTGAACGTCACCGCCGGAGCCGGTGAGTTCACCGAGACCGTCACGGATTGCGCCGCGCTGCCGCCTGTGCCAGTACAGCTGAGTGTATAGGTGGCATTGGCTTTGAGCGCGCCGGTGGCGTGCGAACCGCTAGTGGTCTCGCTGCCCGACCAGGCACCGGAGGCCGTGCAGGAGGTCGCATTGGTAGCGGACCAGGTCAGCGTCGCGCTGCCGCCGTCTGTGACCGTGCTGGGGCTAGCGGTGAGGCTTATCGTCGGGGCGGGGGCAGCCGGGGTCACAGAGACCGTCGATGACTGCGTCGCACTGCCGCCGGCGCCCGTGCAGGTGAGCGCATAAGTGGCGTTCGCTTTGAGGGCACCGGTGGACTGCGAGCCGCTAATGGCTTTGCTTCCCGACCAGGCACCGGAGGCTGTGCAAGAGGTCGCGTTGGTCGACGACCAGGTCAATGTCGAGGCACCACCGCTCGTTATTGTGCTGGGACTCGCTCCGAAGGCCACGGTTGGAACAGGCGGAGTTACCGAGACGGTCGTCGACTGCGTGGCGCTGCCGCCGGCGCCGGTGCAGGTCAGGGTATACGTCGCGTTGGATGTGAGAGCGCCTGTCGACTGCGAACCGCTCACTGCCTTCGTCCCCGACCAGCCACCGGAGGCCGTACACGTGGTCGCGTTCGTGGCTGACCAGGACAACGTCGACGCACCGCCGCTGGCGATCGTACTTGGACTTGCGCCGAGTTTGACTGTCGCCGTGGGAGTCGGGCTGACAGTTACCGTGACTGACTGAACGGCGCTGCCGCCGGCACCTGTGCAAGTCAGGGTATATGTGGCGTTGGCGGTGAGGGCACCCGTCGACTGTGAGCCGCTCACCGCCTTGTTGCCCGACCATGCTCCCGAGGCCGTACAAGAGGTGGCATTCGTGGAGACCCACGTCAACGCCGACCCCTCGCCGCTGGTGACCGAGCTTGGATTTGCGCTCAAACCCACGGTGGGTGCCGGCGCCTTGACGGAAACCGTCGCCGATTGCGCCGCGTTTCCGCCCGTGCCGGTACAGGTTAACGTATAGGTTGAATTGGCTGTGAGTGCACCCGTGGACTGTGAGCCGCTCACGGCCTTAGTACCCGACCAGGCGCCAGATGCCGTACAGGAGGTTGCATTGGCGGACGACCAGGTCAGCGTGGCGCTGCCGCCGCTGGCAATGGCGCTCGGACCCACGCTCAACGTGACAGTAGGGGCCGCTGTCTTGACCGAGACTGTCGCGGATTGCGCGGCACTGCCTCCCGCTCCCTTGCAGGTCAACGTATAGGTCGTATTGGCTGTGAGCGCGCCGGTGGACTGAGAACCGCTGGTTGCCTTACTCCCCGACCAGCCGCCGGAAGCGGAACATGAGGTGGCATTCGTGGCGGACCAGCTCAGAGTTGAGCTGGCGCCGCTCGTGATCGTGCTGGGGCCGGCGCTGAGGCTGACGGACGGTGCCGGCGAAGCCACGGAAACCGTCGCCGACTGAGTCGCACTTCCTCCGAATCCCGTACAAGTCAACGTATAGGTCGAGTTGGCCGTGACGGGTCCCGTCGATAGAGAACCGTTCACATTTTTATTGCCGGACCAAGCGCCGGAGGCGGAACAGGCCGTGGCGTTGACGCTGCTCCAGGTGAGGGTGGAAGGGCTGCCCGAATTGACGGTGCTTGGGCTGGCTTGGAGCGTCAGCTGCGGAGCCAAGCCGGCCACGGTGACCGTCGCCGACTGCGTTGCCGAGCCGCCAGGACCCGAACAGGTGAGTTCATAGTCCGTGGTATTGGTCAGTAAGCCGGTCGACCAGGTGCCGCTCGTCGCCACGGCGCCGCTCCAGCCCCCGAGGCCGTACACGCAGTCGCGTCCGTCGCGGTCCACGTCAAGTTGGAACTGCCGCCGCTGCTTAACGTGGTCGGTGACGCGACCAAGCTTATCGACGGGGCCGCCTGCGTCACGATGACCTCCGCCGACTGAGCGGTTGAGCCGCCGGCCCCGGTACAAGTAAGCGTATAACTCGTCGTCGCAGTCAGAGGACTCGTGGAAAGGGTACCGCTGATCGGTTGGGTGCCGCTCCAGCCGCCCGATGCGGTACAACTCTGCGCAAAGGTCGCATTCCATTTTAAAGTTGTCGTGTGGCCCATCACGACGCTGCTTGGATTCGACTCCAGACTGACGGAGGGGATAGCGGCTGCAGCGGTGGCGTCTGTATTACTGAACGGGGTCAATGAATCCTGCGCGCAGCCCGCCAGGGCCGCGATCGCCCCGCACGCGAGCACAAGTCGCATCAACGGCGAAGTCACCCCACGACTCACTAAAGTCATCTCGCGTCTCCCTGGTTGCCACTCGTGCTAGTTGACGCATATGTCAAATGCGAGTGGTCATAACATCGACGCATGAATAGTCATCTGCTTTTACCGAATTGCCAACGTGTCGCGGTTCGCAAACATCGCTGATTGGCATCAGCAGCGGAGCAACTGATTTTGTCCTTTTTTCCAAGAATATTTTTTGATGGGGCAAATTCTATCTGCTGCCAGCAGATCCATTTTTGCAAGTGACTCTGAGCTGAATTTCTCGCAAATTGCAGGCCGGGCGATGCAGGGAGCTTGGTGAGATATTTTGTGCGGAGTTCAATTCCATCATCTAAAGGCTCGGTTGTGCATGCCTGAGATGCTCGCTTCTCCCGGTACTTGAGGATGAAAAAAGTTCAATAGCCAATCGCATTATGTCAACGGCATTTCGGCTCGAGCCGCCGAAGCCGACGGGGCGTCGAAAAATATTTGCTGACTGCGGCAAATTCACATGCCGCGATGAGAAGCTAAGGGGTTGGATTCGGCGAATGTATTTCACTTATTCCACGCTCGGCTAAATTCTGCACCGTTGTCGGCACGTCGCGACATTTGCAAGGTGTGACGAAGATCTCTTAAATCGCGTCTCGATCATTTGACTTAACTCGCGCACGAATGCGCGGGTCAGCGCGCGAAAAAAAATCTAGAGAGGGGCCCAATGCTACGATTCAACGTCGTAAATGCGTCATTGATTGCCATCCTGTTGCCGATGATCTGTTGTTCCGCCGCCGCTGCCGCGACGGTCGATAATGTGATCGGCATCGCCAAAACGGGTTCCCCGGTGGCCGATGGCGGCATGGATGAGCTGGGCTATGCGTATTCCGAGACCTTGCTCGGCACCTCCGTCACATGGGGCGGCTCTTCATTTACACTCGCGGCTGCGGACACCGCGGATGCAGTGACGAGTACCACGATCGCGCTACCTCAAGGTAACGACTCCGCGGTGAATCTGTTGGCCACGGCCGTCAACGGCAATCAGCCCAACCAAACCTTCATCGTGACCTATACGGATGGAACCTCCGCGAGCTTTAAGCAAAGCCTGAGCGATTGGAATACGCCGCAGAAGTACACCGGAGAATCGCAGGCGTCGGAAATGGCGTACCGGATCGGGCCCTCCGGAGCAACTAATCCAGGACCGTTTTACCTCTACGGATATTCTTTTGCGATCAATAGCGCGAAGACGGTGAAGAGCATTACTCTGCCCAACAATCGTAGTGTGGTGGTGCTTGCGGTCGATGTATCTCCGGCCGGTACCGCTCCGCCTAAGTCGAACAGCGCCGATAATGTCTTTGGCATCGGAACCAATGGTTCGCAAGTCAAAAATGGAGGCATGGATAACTACGGGTATGTCTACTCTGAGACGTTGCTCGGTACCTCGCTCAGCTGGATGGGCTCTAAGTTCACATTCGGAGCCGCAGGCACCGCGGATGCCGTGAGCAGTACCACCATCGCGCTGCCTCAAGGCAATGACTCCACGCTGAATTTATTGGCCACCGCCGTCAATGGTGACCAGCCCAATCAAACGTTTATCGTGACCTATACGGATGGAACGACGGCGAGCTTCACGCAAAGCTTGAGCGATTGGTACACACCGCAGAAGTACGCCGGAGAAACGAAGGTATTGGAAATGCCATACCGGCTCACCCCGTCCGGCGCTACCGACAATCGGACTTTCTATCTGTACGGATACTCCTTTGCGATCAATAGTGCGAAGACCGTCAAGAGTCTCACTCTACCGAATAATCGCAACGTCGTCGCGCTCGCCGTCAATGAATCCAAGACAGGCACCACTCCAATTGTAGCGGCAGCCCCGGGCTTTACTCCGGCGCCTGGAACCTACACCGCAGCCCAAGCGGTCAAGCTGTCCGATAGCACATCGGGCGCGGTGCTTTATTACACGACAAACGGTACGACACCCACCACGAGTTCTGCGCAGTACACGCCGGGCACGCCGATAGAGATCAGCAAGACCACGAAGATCGAAGCGATTGCGGTGGCGAGCGGTTATAGCAATAGCGCCGTGATCGGCGGTACCTACACGATTGAAACATCGACGACGCCACCGAAAACGCTGCAGATCTCGGGCACCCCGGCGACGAAGGCCGAGGTCGGAGAATTCTACACCTTCACGCCGACGGTCGTAGCGTCGGCCGGCTCCACGTTAACTTACTCGGTGAAGGATAAGCCTGCCTGGGCGCAGTTCGGCGTGGCGACCGGCACGCTGTCCGGCACCCCGGCTGCCGGAAGCGCCGCAACCGATGCCAATATCGTCATCAGCGTGTCGAACGGTACGACGAGCGCTTCCTTACCGGCATTCAACATTGCGGTCGCGACGGCTGTTGTAAGTCCACCGGGCAGCGCGACTCTCAGTTGGTCCCCGCCTGCAAAGAACACCAATGGAACACCGCTGACGAACTTGGCCGGTTATGTCGTGCGCTACGGAACCAGTTCCGCTGCGCTCAACAGCCAAGTTTCGGTTAGCTCCCCCAGTGCAACCAGTGTGGAGATTGGGAACCTGACGGCAGGTACTTGGTATTTCGAGGTGGCCGCCATCAACAGCGCCAACGTCGAAAGTCAGTTCTCGTCAAGTGTCAGCAAGACCATTCAATGAGCGCGAAATCAGTCCGCGTGCGGGAACGCCGATAAACGTAACTGCGGATTCGGCCGCGCTCCGTCCGAAAAAATAATTGCATTAAAGTCGGCTGTGTCGACTGGGCTCGCCGAGACCTTAGGTCGTTCTCGGAATCTCGGTTAGGGAGCTACCTCAAAAAAAACTAAATTCGAGCCTGCCACGAGTTCCGGCGTTGGTTCGACGCTGCGACATCGAGTTCGTTCAATCTTTTTATTGAACGCATGCTCAATACGCCGAAGCCTTTATTTCTAGGTGTAAACGCAAATTATCCTCGTGGCCTTTTGATTTCATCGCCCGCTAAATTGCACGTCAGTGTCGGGCCGTCGCGACAATTGCGACGTGCGCCGAACGCCGCTTAAATCGCCGCTCGATTAATTGACCTGGTCATTTATTCGAGTGCGTACGCATGGCGGTACGCGGCACGCAATTTATTTTTTTGGAGGGGCTGAATGCCACGCATCAACATCGTAAACGCTTCATTGATGACTGTTCTGCTGTCAATGATGTATTTTTCCTCTGCCGCGGCCGCGATGGTCGGTAACGTCGTCGGCATCGGCGAAGCGGGGACGCCCGTTAGTGGTGGGGGAATGGATGGCTACGGATACACGTACTCCGGAGCGTTGCTCGGCACTTCAATTGCGTGGGCCGGCTCTACTTTCGCGCTCGGGGCGGCAGGAACGACCAATGCCGTAACCGGTACTACGATCGCATTGCCTGCGGCCAATGATTCGACGGTGAAGCTCTTGGCTACCGCCGTCAATGGTAATCAGGTGAACCAAACTTTTGTCGTGACCTATACCGACGGAACGAGCGCGAGCTTCACGCAAAGCTTGAGCGATTGGTACACGCCGCAGAAGTATGCGGGAGAGACGCAGGTGTCGGAAATGGGATATCGACTCACCGCGTCCGGAGCAACCGAGAATGGAACTCTCTACCTGTATGGCTATTCCTTTGCGGTCAACAGCGCGAAGACGGTGAAGAGCATTACGTTGCCCAACAATCGCAACGTGGTGGTAGTGGCGGTCGAGGGATCGTCCGCAAGTACTGCAGCAAGCACTGCTCTGCACGGTAACGTGGTCGGTATGGTAGCCAATGGCTCAGCCGTCCCAAATGGGGGAATGGATGGCTACGGATATGCATACTCCGCGAGTTTGCTCGGGACCTCGCTCAGTTGGGAGGGCTCGAAATTCGTGCTGGGGGCTGCCGGTACCGCCAATGCGATGAGCAGTACGACCATTGCGCTGCCCGCGGGTAAGGACTCCACGGTGAGTTTGTTGGCGACCGCGGTCAACGGTAATCAGGTGAACCAAACCTTTGTCGTGACCTATACCGATGGAACGAGCGCGAGCTTTACGAGGAGCTTGAGCGATTGGTACGCTCCGCAGAAGTATGCGGGAGAGACACAGGTGTCCCAAATGGGATATCGGCTCACCGCCTCCGGGGCAACCGACAATCGAACTTTCTACCTGTATGGCTATTCCTTTGCGACCAATAACGCGAAGACGGTCAAGAGCATTACGTTGCCCAACAATCGCAACGTGGTGGTGCTCGCGATCGATGAATCGACGACCGCTACCACTCCGTCGGTTGCGGCCGCTCCGAGCTTGAGCCCGGCGCCCGGAACTTACAGCGCGGCGCAATCGGTCACATTGTCCGACAGTACGCCGGGGGCGGTGATTCATTACACGACGAACGGCACGACACCGACGACGAGTTCAGCACAGTACAAGGCGGGAACGCCGCTACAAATCGGCTCGACCACGAAAATCGAAGCGATCGCGGTTGCGAGCGGCTACAGCAATAGCGCCGTGATCGGCGCGACTTACACGATTTCATCGGCATCGTCAGTACCGCAGACGCTGAAGATATCCGGCACGCCGGCGACCACGGCCACGGTCGGAGAGTATTACAGCTTCACGCCGACCGTCGTGGCGTCAGCCGGTGCCTCATTGACCTACAAGATTGTGAATAAGCCGACTTGGGCGACGTACAACGCAACCTCCGGGACGCTCTCCGGTACACCCACGGCGAGCAGTGTCGGGCTCGATCGCAATATCGAGATCATTGTGCAGAGCGGAACGACGCAGGCAGACCTACCGAAATTCGAGATCACTGTCGACCCAGCTACGGCCGATGGTCCCGCGGGCACAGCATCCCTCAGTTGGGCCAAACCCGTTAAGAATACCGACGGATCGACCCTAACGAATTTGGCGGGCTACGTCATCCTCTACGGAACCAATGCTGCCGCTCTCAACTCGCGGATTTCGGTCAACTCCCCCTCGACTGCGATGGAGATTGACAGTCTGTCGCCGGGCAAATGGTATTTCCAGGTCGCCGCCGTCAACACCGCGGGTGTTCAAAGTCAATTCACGCCGATAGTCAGCACGACGGTTCAATGAGGCTGGGGCCGCTCATTGATCGTGCTGTGTCGGCGTCGTCGAGCTGATGTAACGGCGCGGGAAGGTTGTCGCGTGCAGTAGCAGTAGGTAGCGGTTACGCACCTGCACGCGACATATGTAAAAGTCGTAGGGCGCTTCGCATCACGGGCAATTTACTTAAGTTGCGCGCAACTGATAACTCCGTCATCGAATCGAGACATCCGCAGGAGTTCTGTGAACAGCCTCACAGAATCAATTGAGGAGGCCACCCACTATTCGTGCGTACGTCACACTTTTTAGCGTATTCACGTAGATAGAAACAGGGGGATTCCATGTCGCTCACCGATCCGAGCCGGTTGAATTTCGTTTTGGCCCGCGCAGTGACATCCCTTACCTTCGTGATCGTCTTACTCACCGCTTGCGGCGGAGGTGGTGGTGGCGGAGGAGGCGGCTCCGCGGTGACGACTCCACCTCCCACTTCAACCTATACGATCGGTGGCTCGATGAGTGGCCTCACCGGCAGCGGCTTGGTGTTGCAGGATAACGCTGGTGATAACCTCAACGTTGCGTCGAAGGCGGCGAGCTTCACTTTTACGACGGCGGTAGCCAGTGGGGCTAAGTATGCCGTGACGGTATTGACGCAGCCAACCAATCCCTCGCAAACCTGCACCGTCTCGAACGGGTCGGGCACTGCGACGGGAGCGGATGTCACGACTGTCGGGATCGCGTGCACCGTTAATCTCTATACCGTCGGCGGCAGTATCAGCGGTCTGACCGGAACCGGTCTCGAGTTGCAGGATAACGCCGGCGATAATCTCACTGTGGCGCCGAAGGCGGCCAACTTCACGTTCCCGACCGGGATCGCCAGTGGCGGCGCCTATACCGTGACGGTCAAAACGCAGCCGGCGACGCCCGCGCAGGTATGCTCGGTCGTCAACGGCACTGGTAGCGTGGGTGCGACCGACATTTCCAATGTGGCGGTGAGCTGTGTCAGCGTGGCCAAATTCGTTTACGTAGCTAACTCGAGCGACGGCGCGAACGGTACGGGTGACGTGTCGGCGTTCACCGTCAATGCGAATACCGGAGCCCTCACCGCGGTAGCCGGCGGGCCGGTTGCTGCGGACCTGAATCCATCCGCAATCGCGGTCGATCCTAGCGGCCAATTTGCCTATGTGAGCAACGGTAACTCGGCTGATGTCAGCATCTTCATTGTTGATCCCGTCGCAGGTGCATTGACGCTCAAGGGAAATGCTTACACTCCGGGCACGAGCGAGGAGGCGATTGCGGTCGCGCCGTCGGATCAATTCCTCTTCGTTGCTGGATTTGGCAATCCAGCGGGTGCTGTAGATACCTTCACCCTAAATCCGGATTCCGGGTCGTTGACTGTGGTTCCCAGTTCTCCATATCCAGCCGGCAACACACCGTACGGCCTCGCGGTTGATCCGACGAGTAAGTTTGTTTTTGCCACCACTGCCTTCACACACTTTTTGTTTTCCTACACGATCGGGTCCGATGGCAGCCTGACCCAGGTCGCAGGTGATCCCTTCATCGCCGGCGCCGGATCTTATGGCGTGGTCACGTATCCGTTGGGCGGCGCGACCGGGGGATTCGTCTATACCGCGAACAGCGCCGCGAATACTGTCAGTGCTTTTTCCTATGACAAAACGGGCAATCTGACAGAGCTCACTCAGCAAGGGTCACCCTACGGCGTCGGCAGCCAACCCAAAGGCATCGCAATCGATGCGGCTGGCAAGTTCCTCTATGTAGCGAACGACGGCGACGGCACGGTCTCCTCGTTCTCAATCAATGCTCAATCGGGAGCATTGAATCCCGTCGGCACTCCGGTCGCCACGGGCAATTTAACCAAGGTTCCGAATCCCGGGCCTGTTGACGTGAAGGTTGATCCTACGGGCAGGTTTGTGTACGTCGCGAACAACCTGGACGGTTCAGTGTCGCTGTTTACGGCAAGCGCCGGCGTGCTCACTCTGAGCGCGACATATCCCACCGGCGCGGGAGCTATAGGAGTCGCCATCGATTGAGTCAGAACTCCTGGCGTATGATCACTCCCAGTCATGGGGTCTACGCCAAAATCTGATCCGGCTATCGAAACACGGGCTCTTTCCAAGACTTATCGTCGTTTCGAAGCTCTGCATGAACTCGACATGCGAGTACCGCAAGGCGGTGTGTTCGCGCTGCTGGGTGCGAATGGGGCCGGCAAGACGACGGTCATAAAACTCCTTCTCAATATGATCTCGCCGACTTGCGGCAGCGCGACCCTATTGGGCGTCGACTCGCGCGCTATCGGACCCACGGTCCTGGCTACAGTCGGCTACGTATCAGAGAATCAAGCGCTGCCGCTGCGGCTGCGGGTCAATGATTTCTTCGACTATCTGCGCCCCTGCTATGCGCACTGGGATAGGAACTTCGAAGACGAGCTTCGGGGACGATTTTACTTGCCGCGCAGGCGCAGGATTGGCGAGTTGTCGCACGGAATGCGCATGAAGATGGCGCTGGCCTGCGCGCTGCCATTTCGCCCGAAGTTATTGATCCTCGACGAACCGCTCAGCGGGCTCGACCCATTAGCCCGCGACGAAGTTATCGACGGATTCATGCGTCAATGGGGCGAGTCGACTACATTGATCTCCTCGCACGAGCTCGACGAAGTCGAGCGTTTCGCCACGCACATCGGATTTCTGCACGAAGGCCGCTTGCTGTTTCAGGGTTCCGTGAGCGCGCTTGCCGAGCATGCCCGACCGCTGTTCGAAATCGGCGGTCGCAACTCGCTCATACGGCCCTCCCTGCGCGACATTTTTGTCGCCATGGTCCGGGCCGCCAAACAAAGCTCGAGAGAACCCGTCCCGCGATGATCGGACACATTTTAAGGAAGGATTGGAGGCTGATGTGGCCGCTCGTCGCCGTGGTCGTGGCTATTCAGATCGGTTATGAATGGGCGGTATTCAGTGCGGGTCTGTTCGGAGAAAATCCGGCAGCAGAGGCTCTTCGCCGCCCGCTGACCCTGTCCTGGTTTGTCGGCATTGTGGCGCTGACGGCCGCGGTGGTTCACCAGGATCCGATCCCTGGCGTGGACCAAGACTGGTTGATCCGCCCCTTGAATCGGACGCAGTTATTGCTGGCAAAGATGATCTTTCTTGCTTTGGCAATCAGTGTGCCGATGTTCATGTTGAATTTAGCGCACGCGTTAGCAATGGGAATGCCGTTCGTGACTTCGCTCAGCGCAGTCCTTTTTAAGGAACTATTCATTTTCGCCTGCTTTATCGTTCCAGTGGCCGCCCTAGCTGCTACCACGCGCAACATGACGGAACTCATAGTGCTCGGAACGACCCTCGTCTTGATATTCGCGTCGTGCTTGAGCTTGAGTGCGTTTTTCTTGGGTGCTGATTGGTGTCCTACCTGCCAAACCGGTATGGCCTGGCTGCAACACCTTGGACAGCACGTCGGCATACTAATAGGTGCAGCCGTTATTCTTTACTTGCAGTACTACCAGCGCAAATCCGCTGTCGCGCGTCGCCTGGCAGTTCTAGGAGCGGTATGTCTGGTGTTCATCCAACTTCCGTGGGGCACCGCATTCGACATTGAACGATGGTTATCGGAGCCCGGTGGCGATGCGGCCGCCGTTGCGCTCGAACTCGGAACGCAATCGCCAAATTTGGGTACCGCGGGTGCCGCCGGCAGCTTATCTTCCACGCAAACAGCCCAATTGCTTGTGCATGGTCAATTGGACCGGGCGTTTGTCAATATCCACCGGCGCGCCCATCCGGTAGAAGCGCCGGTGACGATCGATCTTCCCCTGCGCATCGTTGGGACATCTGCCGACGAATTGTTGCTCTCGGATCGAGTGCAAATTCAACTCTACGGCGGGGACGGTCGCATGTTCTACCGCGGCACGAATACCGGTGCGTCGGCGGCCCTGCTTACAGTGGAACGCGGTGACGTGACGCCTTCGGGGCTGACGTATCAAGCGATCGAACTACCCGGCAACGTCTATCGAAGCGCGGCGGCGTCGGGAGTGCGGCTGCAAATGGAATACGCGTTGACGCTCGTGAAAGTACGTGCCGAATATAAGATTGCTGCGCTCGATGGTGAGTTGCGGTCAGCCGATCTCGGACTTTGTGCCACGAAGCTAGTCCGCAATGCAGTCACGGTGCACTGTAAGTCGATTTTGACGGCACCATTTTGCTACAGCGGCACGTTGTATGGAGCCGATGGACGTCATGATCCCGAGGTCATCGAATGCATCCCGGACTACAGGCGCCACTGGCCAGCCCTTATCGATGTGCTGAATTTTTATGGAATCGAATTGCCTTTGCAAGACACCGACGGCACGCCTTCGTACGTCCTGCTAAAAATCTACGGGGAACTCGATCACTTCAAGCGCACCCTCACCGTTGCACCCTTTCAACCAGACAGATGGCTTGGAAAAACGCGCTAAAGCGAGGCGCGGCGACTACGACAAGACCTTCGAGCGTACCGTTCAGGGCTTCCATCGGTCAAGCCAGCACTGCGCCATCAGCACCGTCCACAGCTGAATCGACCAGTCTTCGAGTCCCGCCTGGTGCTGACGCCAGCGGCGCTCGATCACGGTCGGCTCGAATATACCCTCTCGGCGCAGTCGTGCTGGTGACAGCAAATCGTAGGCCCAGTCCTTGAGCTCGCCTCGAAGCCATTGCGCCAGTGGAATCGCAAAGCCACCCTTCGGGCGGTCGAATAACTCCACGGGCATGTAACGTGCGAGTACCTCACGCAACAGCCATTTGCCCCGGCCGTCGCGCCGATGCACCTCGAGCGGCGTGTCCCAGGCGACCTCTGCGACCTGTGGATCGAGGATCGGAATACGGGTCTCCAGGCTGACAAACATCGCCGCGCGATCTACTTTCACGAGGATGTCGTCAGGCATGTATTGGCGCGTGTCCATGAACATCATATGTTCCACTGCGCCTAGACCGGCTGGGTGGCTCTCGTAGCTGCTCAGAACGGTCTTCGGCTCGCGCGAGCCGAGTACCACGTCTTCGGGGCAATGCCAGAAGGAATGGTAAGTTTGGTACAGGTGTTGAAAGTTTTTTGCGAACAGCTGCGGCGAGCGCTCCTTGATCCGATCAGCGAGATGCGACCGACGACGCCATGGACCGACCAGCGCCGGGGTGGCAAGAATCTCGATCCACGGTAAGGGCAGGGTGTCGATTGCTCCTCTCATGATTGCTCGCATGACCGCCGGTACGCGCTGCACTCGACGCCAGTAATCGAGGGTCTTGGTATAGTGTTGATAGCCGCCGAACAACTCATCGCCGCCATCGCCGGAGAGTGAGACCGTGACCGACTGCCGGGCGAGTCGGCTGACCAGGTAGGTGGGAATCTGCGACGAATCCGCAAAGGGCTCGTCATAAATGTCTGCGAGTTTGGGAATTACCGCCAGTGCGTCTTGAGCGGATACCAAGAGTTCCGTGTGGTCTGTGCCAAGATGGGAGGCGACGCGACGAGCGAAAGGAGCCTCGTTGTACTCCTGCTCCGCAAAGCCGATCGCGAAAGTCCGAATAGGTCGTCGACTTGCCTGTTGCATCAGAGAAACGATCAGCGAGGAATCGATCCCTCCGGAAAGGAAGGCCCCGACCGGCACGTCCGCGACCATTTGTAGATTGACAGCTTCGACGAGTTCTCCATGCAGGCGCTCTACCGTGTCGGCATCGCTCACGTGTCGCGTTCGCATGCTGGCCCGCGCTACGGGGCGAGCGGACCAGTAGGCCTTCTCTTCGATGGCAAACGCTTCTCTGCGCACGTGAATGCGCACGAGCGAGCCGGGGAGCACTTTGTGAACTCCGCCGTAGATGGTATGGGGCGCGGGAATGTAATGATGGCGCATCATCAATGCCAACGCATCCCGATTGAGCCGCGCATTCCAAGCTGAATGAGCCCGAAGTGCTTTGAGCTCCGAACCGAACAGCAGGGTTTTGCCGCATTGTCCGAAGTGCAGCGGCTTCTCACCGAACCGATCCCGTGCGAGATAGAGCGCGTGCTCCTCACGATCCCAGAGCGCAATTGCAAACATCCCGCGCGCGCGCCGCAGGGCGGTCTCCAGGCCCCAGCTCTCGATGGCTTCCAGCAGCACTTCGGTGTCCGAAGAGCTGCGAAATTGACGACCGGCCCGCTCGAGGTCCGAGCGTAGTGCTCTATAGTTATAGATTTCGCCGTTGAAGCTGAGCACCATCCGGCCGCTCGCTGAAT
Source organism: uncultured Gammaproteobacteria bacterium (assembly GCA_963755965.1). GTDB lineage: Bacteria > Pseudomonadota > Gammaproteobacteria > Steroidobacterales > Steroidobacteraceae > Bog-1198. The sequence goes on along the minus strand of CAVWLU010000013.1, from coordinate 593,178 downwards.
GCATGGGCTGTGCCGCGAGCGGCGACAGGTCGATGACAGCCAGGCGGCGGTGGGCTAGTCCAATGCCTGCGGGCAAGTCGTGCCAAATGCCTTCTCCATCTGGACCGCGATGCGCAATCGTCTGCGCCATCCTGCGCAGGTCCTCAGCTGCCTCATCGCCGCCCAATGGCCTGAGGCAGAAGAATCCCGCTATGCCGCACACCGCTTGGACTTCATGCGGTGCGCATGCCGGGCCGAACAGCAGTGAACCGGCCCGGTGCGCGGATTTACCTTGGTCAATGTGTCGTGCGTTCCCATCTTTAACTTAATACTCTGCGAAGCGGTGATTGCATCCGCCGCCGGTGCTATGGGTTGATGGCTATGACTGCGATTCCGCGATCAGGTGAAATCAAGGCGAGCTGTTCTTGCCAATGACGACTCCGCCCCTCTGTCAGCATGGTCTGTGTCAGCTCCGGGTACATTACCAGAAAGATACGCCTTCCCGTTGCAACCCTCCCGGCCAATGCCTCACTCCCGTGCAAAAGCGGCAGATTGGTCCACCGCTCCGTCGTACCTTCGCGGCAAGCATAATCGTCGTACCGCTCGTCATTGCCTTGCAAGAAGAAGAAATTGGCCCGGTAGTACGGATCGATACTCGGAATACCTATGATTACATCATCTCCGGGTCGCGCGTTGTGCGCCAGCCAGTTCCCCGCAAATCGATAATCGGCGCGTGGGTAGTAATGCGCGGCCCGAAGGGCACTCATACCGACCCGAAAGTTGACCGGCCACGAGGCGATACGAGCGATGTGCTCGGGCTGGAAGTCCTCCGACAGTCCGAAGAAAAGAAGGCCGAGCGCAGCGCCGATCGCCAATGCTGCTTGCGTTCGCGCCAGGCGTAATTCGAGCAAAGACATGATGCCGGTAAGACCGAGAGCCATGACGAGCGGGTAGAGGAAGAACGTGTAGCGCGTTTCAATTCGGCCAGGCGCGCGGGCTCCAACCGCCAGCATCGACACGAACAACAGCGTCATGAGCGCACGGATTACCGCAGAATGACTGAGTCGCCGTGAGATTACGAGCACCGTAAGGGCGGCGCCGAGCAGCGATACGCCGATAGTCAACACCGGCATGGTTCTGCCCCACGGACGCAGTATCTCGTCAAATACGCGGGGAAACCCGCCGAGATGCTCGGCCAAACCAAGCCAATGGTGAGTCGGCGATACCTGCCCCCAAGCATCCGTCACCACGCCGAACACGGGCCAAAATGCAAAACATGCAACCAGCGCCAACAGATAGGCACGTGCCCCGCGCCCCTTAAACTCCTCAGGTGAAACCATGCCCGTCAGAAGGAGAACGGCGAAGCTCACGCCGCACAGTGCAAATTGGTGTAGCAATGCACTAATCAGGACCACGCATAGGCCGAGGGCCGCGAGCCACCGATCTCGCAGCGCCCAGATCCAGGGGAGCGTGCGAACGCAGAACGCCAACTGCAAGATGACAAATGCAACCATCCAGCCCATGTGGGACGTATAGACCTGCATGTCCAGGGACAGCGGCACTCCGGAGTCTAGAGGGCCGAAATTCTCATGGCTCGGTGTGGGCTCCATGGGGGAGCCCCGTAGATCCGTGGTCGCTGCCACCAAACCGCCGAGCAGAATCAGCATTCCGACGATCATTTTGAAATCGGCACGGCGCAGACGTCCCCGCTCGTGATTCAGCAGCGGCGGCAGCAAATTTGCCACGCCGATGATTGCACCGCCTTCCCACGTAAACACGCCTAGAATCGAGAGTATGACCATCGGCAGCAGCGCCGACCTGTCGCGGTCCACGGTATAGCGCAGGAAGAAAACGAGATACCACAGGAAGATGCTCTGAAAGGGCGCGTACATCCTTGCAAAGCGCGCCATTTCGATCTCCCAAACTGACGCCGAGAGGATGATCACCATCATCAAGCCCAACGTTCGTCCGCCCAGGCGGCGGCCGATCACGTACGCTGCCGGGAGACCGGCTAGACTCCAGACGGCGCTCACCACGCGACCCGCAAATTCCGGCGTCAGACCGAATTGTCGAACGAACGCGACCACGTACTGATACGTGAGTCCTCGCGTGTAAAATCCTCCGCAAAGATACCTTGGCAGTCCCGTTCTCAGGACATTGTCGATCGATCGCGAGATGTAGAACTCATCGACTCCGAAAGCCCACAGGCCAAGGCCCACGAAACGAGCATAAAGTCCCGCGGCGAGGGCGGCGATCAGGACGACCAGCAAAAGTCCCGCGCTCCAGTGCGCCCGGAGGAATTTGATCCAACTGCGCCGATGCTCGGCCGATCCGGTGGAAATCACGCCCCTCCTCGGCCACGCCACTCAATATGCATCGTTTCCCACGCAGAAATGACCATCAGGCAACTTGGCATAATATTGGTGGCATCCTCGCAATTCTAGCGGACCGCGGGCATTGCAAGGTACCAATCCATGTCGTCGAAACCTCATACTGCCGGTTGGAGCCCCGAAGAAGTCCAGTTGCCTATCCTACATATGCTATTGTTTTTGATGAGCGCCCCGCCCACCAAAGTGATCAGCAGGTGATTCTGTACTCTCCTCAGCAAGCGCGCCGTTCGCTATTCCACACCATCCGCTTCCGTGCCATATCGCAAGTCGCGACGGTCTGCAGCTACGTCGTCCTCGTGCGCGGCATGCAGGAGCACGCGTTCGGAATCTACAATCTGTTTTATTCCTTCATCCCTGTCATCACGACGCTGGCTTCGTTCGGTCTCGAGCAAACATTGCGGAGATTTCAGCCCGAATATCTGCGCACGGAAAAACCTCTGGCGAGCGCTTGGCTTGTAAGGTTTGTCGCGCGCGCCCGCTTCGCCTCCACGGTGCTGATGGTCGCCATCATTCTGCTCGCGTGGAACTTGATCGCAAAACACTTCGATTTGATCGGCTATCGCGCGGATTTCGCGATCTTCGGTGTTCTCATCATTCTCTTTCTCCAATCGAACATTTTACAACTTTCCTTAGCCTCCCACATGTTGCACAAATTCAGCGTCGGCTCCGTCGCTGCGATGTCCGTCGGCAAGCTGCTCGCTTATGTCGCCATCACTGTCTTTGGAACCTTGACGCTGCGCGCAGCGATTCTTGCCGATATTGCCGCCTACGGCCTCGGATACATTCTCTTATCGATCGCGCTGCGGCGCCTGCGGGAAAGTGCACCACGGGCTGCGGCCTTCCACCTGGAGGCAGTTGAACGAAAACGCCTTACGCGCTACGCCATATTTAATCATTTCAACGATGCCGGCTCGCTCCTTGTCTACGGCCAGACCGATAATTTCTTCATTGGCGCCATGCTCTCGCCGGTGGCCGTGGCGGCGTACGCGTTTTATGGGAAGTTGACTGAAATGATCAACAACTTGACGCCGCAGAAGCTCTTCGACAACGTCATACAGCCCATGTTTTTCGCGGTCCCGGCTGCAGAATCCGATGCGCGCCTGTCTCGCTATTTTACGTTGCTCATCGATTTGAACCTCGCGCTGCAACTTCCAGCCATCGCCTTTACGATCGTTTACCACAAAGAGATCGTCCAGGTTTTCTTTGCGGGAAAATACCTTCCATACTCGGACCTCTTCCCCCTGGTGCTGGCCTTGTCGATTGTCCCGAGCAGCATGTCAGTGCCGATCTCTTTGGTCGCCCAATACCACGAGCGCGCCGGCTTGATGTTGGCGAGCGAGCTGTTCGGCCTGTATCAAGTCGGAGCAATGCTCGTTTTGGTGCCTTCCTTTGGATTGTACGGGGCGGCGCTTTCCACTGGGAGCTTCCACGCCTTGCGGAACTTCTGGATTTGGTGGCAGCTGCGACGCCAGGTGCAGTGGCGCAACGTCAAAGGCGTGCTTGCCATGGGCCTTCTTGTCTGGGGGGGCGTGGTGCTCGTCTGTAGTCTCCCGCGCATGCTCATGCCGCAGTTGCCGGCGATCGTACAGATGGTCATCGGCGCTGTAATCTGTGGCCTCGGTGCACTCGCATATTTGAGGACTCCTGGGATATCACAAAGCGACCGTGAGATACTCGCGAATCTGATGCACGGTCGCGAGGCGCGCTTGCTGCGCCGGCTCGGTCTGGCGCCTCATGGGATATGACTTAATCACGCGGGAGCCAATGGTGGAGACGGTCAATTCGCAGTACAACGTCGCGCGCCCCGATTCGTTGCCGATCAAGATCGCAGGACATCAGCGCAAGAAAATGTTCGCGGTCTTTCTGAGTGCCAGCGGCATAGCGCCCGAGGACACCGTCGTGGACATTGGGGTCACCAGTGACCGCAGTTACCATCATTCGAACTACTTCGAAGCGTGGTATCCGCACAAGTCCCGCATTGCGGCGGTAGGATTGGATGATGCTTCATTCCTCGAAGAGCAATACCCTGGGGTCAGATTCTTCAGAGCGGACGGCAGAAATTTACCGTTTGAAGACGCCTCTTTTGATTTTGCGCACTCCAGTGCGGTCATCGAACACGTTGGAAGCGCCGAAATGCAAGTTCGATTTCTGCGGGAGTTATGGCGCGTGGCGCGCAAAGGCATTTTCGTGACCACTCCCAATCGCTGGTTTCCGATCGAGTTCCATACCGTGCTGCCATTTCTTCACTGGCTGCCGGCGCGGACTTATCGTAGAACGCTCATCAAACTTCACCGGGAGTTTTTCGCCGCGGAGGAGAACCTCAATCTTCTGTCCGCGGCCAGTCTCGCGGACGCGGCGAGGGCTGCCGGAGTGGATCGATTCCGGATCACATCGGTGGGGATGGCGGGCTGGCCCACGAATCTGCTGCTGATTGCCCGCAAGACCTAGTAGGGCATATCTAATTTGGCGTTCGCGCGCGCGACTAGTAGGTCGACTAGTAGGCGTTTTTATCGCGCACGATGCTGATTGCAGTTCTCGCGATGATTTCCAAATCCAACCGCAGCGACCAATTCTTGAGATAGTCGAGATCGTATTGGACGCGCTCGTGCATTTTGTCTACGGTCGACGTTTCTCCGCGAAGGCCGTTTACCTGCGCCCATCCGGTGATGCCGGGCCGCACTTTGTGGCGAATCATGTAGCCGTTGATCAATTTACGGTACGCTTCGTTGTGAGCGATGGCGTGCGGCCTCGGGCCGACAAAACTCATCTTCCCTTCGAGCACGTTGAGAATTTGCGGTAATTCATCCAACGATGTGCGGCGCAAGATTGCGCCGAGCGGCGTGACCCGGCAATCCTGTTCGGTTGCTTGAGACACGATGGGACCATCCTCGCAGACGGTCATTGTTCGAAACTTATACACGAGGATCTCTTCGCCGTTGAGCCCGTAACGACGCTGCTTGAACAGAACGGGTCCCGGAGAAGATAGTTTGATCGCCAACGCGAGGCCGAAAAGCACCGGCCATATCAACAGCAACATAATAGATGCCAATGTGACATCAAATACCCTTTTCCAAACGCCGCTCATGCCTTGCAATGGGGATTCACAGATTGAGAAGGCCGGCATGCCGTTGATTTCCACGCACCGAGCTTGCACCAGATCAAAGGCAAAGATGTTCGGCACAAAATAAACGGACGTGGTGGTGTCCCGCAGTTCCTTGAGCAGTTCTTCAATTCGCGGCGCGGGGGATATCGGCAACGCGATGTAAACACTCGTGATCGAATTGCTTCGGACAAATTCGGCGAAATCCCGGGCCGAGCAATTGGCCGTGACCTTGTCGAGAGATTCTATCAACCGATCCGAGCTTCTGTAATCGAAGAACCCACAGAATTTTCCGCCAGATTGGCTTTCAGCGATGCGCCGTGCGAGTTCGAAGCCGACCTCGTTGGCGCCGATGATGATATAGCGCTGCACGATCGCGCGCTCCGTGGCGAGCCATTTGGCCAATGGCTTGCCCAAGGAGTCTGCAAGTAGCAGTGCGATCGGGGTTGCGATAAACCAACTCAGCATCGTGTCGCGCGCGAACGCTTGAGTGAGCTTAAAAGACACCGCTAAAAACACGAGCACGGCCACGACGCAGCTCCACTCGAGCAGAATGCGTGTAACGGCTTTGCGCAGTTGTCCTGGCCTGTTGCGGTTCCCAAGACTCAGTGGGCTGAAGATACGGGCCGAGATCAGGAACGCCAAGAGCCCCAAAGCGTAAAATTCGCGGCGTAAAGATTGGCCGCCGGCAACCGTGCAAATCGCCAACATGAGCACCACGAGAGAGGGCAGCGCGCACCACTTTGCGAGCACAACGTAAGCGGGGTCCATACTCCCGAAGCGCACGCTTTTGTTCTGCACGGAACCATTGCAAAGCAGTGCGGAGGCTCGGCGGCGAAGCCAAGGTAGGCGAAAGGGCAACCGGTCGTGAGGCAAGCTTTCCCTGCTTGCCGGGGCATCAGGCATCCCAATTCTCCTGACAATAAGTGCGTTTGGGTGACTATACGCCGGAATGATGGAGTAAGGCCACGACCCTAGCGGCATTATGTTAACAAAAAGCAACATTGTCGGTCGAGCGAAGCGAACCCTCGCGACGTCGCATCCAATGGTCAGATTCGTAGCATACGCACAGCCTTTGGCGGATCCCTCGCAAGGGTCCGCGGCAGATGGCGCTCTCCCTGATTAACCCCGCGTTCGCCTTTTCGAGCCTTGAGAAGGCGCACGGATGTCGTGGGCATCGGTATGAGCTCAGCCACTGAACTGCATCGGCGTAGTGCGTCTTCAAACGGCGACAACAATACTTCTTGGCGCCATTGTCTTGGCAATTCGCTCGACACCAGTGTTGTTCGCATTCGTCACGCAACGTCAAATTCGCGAGCGACGCAAACGTGCGCACGATCGAAATTGCGCTTCTGCTTATCGCGAGGAGAGCCTTCAAACGGTTGAGCGTCCCACGTCCGATCTTGCCACCGTAATGCGCTGAGAGCTAAAATACCCTGGGAAAACTGCACATGAACAAACTCCTCGCAGTCGGAACCAACGAGACCTCATCTCAAATCGAGTTGAATTGGCAACGGCGACTCGATGCTCTCGTATCCGGTGACTGCAGCGAAGACGATTTTATGGACGAATTTTCCGGCCTTAGGGAAGCGGTTCCCGATTCGGCCTGGGACGTCTTCGCCTTGCTCGATCAACGATTCAGGCGCGGGCAAATGTCCGTCGAGCTCTTTCGCTCTATTGAGTCAAAGATCACGCAAAGCGAATTCGAAACCGTTGATTGCCCTACTACAATCAATCTCCATCATTCCATTCCTGCCTTTGAGCCCAGCACGGAGAGCATTTCCGATCCCGTAAAAGGCGAAATACCCCCAAATCAAGGTGGCATCGACATCGGCAGGGTACTGCGCGATCGCTACGTCCTTGAAAGTCGATTGGGCAGCGGCGGCATGGGTGCGGTATTCAAGGTCATGGATCGATACCGTTGCGATCTCCCGCCAGAAAATCGACATCTAGCCATAAAAGTTCTGCACGAGAAAATTAATAGCCGCCCGGAAGTCTGGTCGAATCTGCGACGCGAATTCTTCTCTGCGCAGGCTCTATCGCACTGCAATATCGTCAAGGTTTACGAACTCGACCGCGATGGCGACGTCGCGTTTTTTACGATGGAGCTGCTGGAAGGAGAACTCTTGAGCCGGGTGATCGGCCGGCTGAACCCCGGTGCGATGAACAGAACCGACGCCTGGTCGATCATCTTGCAGGTTGGGGCCGGTCTGACCCACGCCCATACGCGCAATGTGGTTCACGGAGACTTAAAACCGCAAAATATCATGCTTACGAAATCGGGCGAGGTGCGCATACTCGACTTTGGCGCCTCTATCGGTGCCACCCGCCAGCTCGCTGATAACGAAAAATCTCATAGGCCTAAATCACAGTTGACCCCGGCATATGCGTGCTGCGAACGCCTGGAAGGGCAACAGGCCGACCCGCGCGACGACCTCTACGCTCTCGCGTGCGTGACGTACGAATTGCTGGCGGGTGAACACCCGTTTCAAGGCCACCGATCAACCGAGGCACGGAAACTTGGATTGAAGCCGCGACGACCGCCGAACTTGACTGCGCAGCAATGGCAAACCTTAACCATGGGTCTTTCCTGGGGGCGGCAGGATCGGTCGATTGCGGTACGCGATTGGATCGCCGAGTTGCAACCACGACCGCAGACGGCGGCGCGAATAGTGCGCTCCTGGGATCTCAAATCCGAACCCCGGAGCAGAGCGTCTTCGTCACGCACGGTCGTCCTGATCACCGTCCTTGCAGCGAGTCTCATCGTCTGGTTTTCATTGAATCGATCGACCGTCGAGGGAAAAATCAATACCGATGTTGCCGTTCCAAAGGTAGTGGAGACTGCCGCAATCAGGACGGATCCCTTGGCTCTTGGCTTGCAAGATGTTCCATCTAAGGAAGAATTGACGCAGGCGATGCAACCGGAGATGGCTCTTCCGAAAATAGTTCTGCGTGACGCAGCACGTTCCGCGACGACTGTGGCAGGTCGCAACAAGATTAGCTTCTCTGCCGATACGTACAGAATTCCGTCGCGGGAAAAATTTGCTGAAATCCACGTCCGCCGATCAGCCGGATCTGATGCCGATACGAGCTTTGTATGGTGGACTGAACCATCTTCGGCAAAACCGGGCAGCGATTACATACCTCAAGCGCGAGTAACTCAGTTATTTCCGAAAGGAAAGCTTACGGCCAGTCTGTTCGTCAAAATAATCCCGAACGTATCCCGAAAAAACCCCACCGTCTTTTACGTCGATCTCGTCAATCCTAGTAACGGCTCGAGTGTTGGCCGCGCGCGCACGGCAATATTACTGCCATCATCGAGGTGACATTGAAACCCTCTGTGCGTTGCCCAGTCGCTTAACCACCGCGGCAAGTCGCAAGAGCGGCCCTGCGAGGGCAAGTGCCAGGAATGGTAAGTATGCGATGACGGGCCGGATCCCACCGTGAAACGGATTCTTGGCGAAATCGAACAAGAAGGCGAACGATATGTATTCGACTCCGAGCGTGCGCAAGATACGGCAAATTCTCGGATTCAGAATCTCGGAAACACGTTTAATCGATAAAAACGCCAGTAGATATGTCCAGAAAGCACCGATGCCGAAGAAAATGAGCGGTGATCGCGGGAAGGGCGTCACGGCTGAGTATAAGAGCCACGCGACGAGACCCAGATGGACGAGATGAGCCGACGCAAATGAGAGTCCGAAATCCCGGGCGCGATGAGCCAGGGCATGGAACTTCGAGCCGAAGAGTGTGGCCAACGCGCTTCCTACAGACGCCGGCCAGAACAACAGGAATGACCAGCGGGCAGTCACCCGCAGAGCCGTACCGAGTCTTTGCCCCGGTCCGACGCCCACGCGGACGATGACAACTATCGCCAGCGCCACAGCGAACGCTGCGGCCATCCATTCTGCCGTCGTCCTTCTATGTATCACCGTGGGCCTCAGTGTCACCGGAATAACGTATCAGGAAGCGGCAATGATCGTACAGGAGTGTGAGCGGATTGGAGTACGGGACCCGCACGAATTCCGCACGGAGGCGGGATGGAGGTCTGGGCGAGAGTCAAAGACCCGGCCCCCAAAACGACCACTGTAGCATCGACGACGTTGAGCGTTGTCGCCGTGTGCTAACATTCTAAGATCATCAGCGAGCACGCTGCGACACGTGTAAGCGAGGGGCGCCCGATGAAGAGATTTATCGCGCTCGCGACGTCCGCAAAAAACGCGCTGCGCCGGTACTTGATGAAATCCTTTCCGATCGGGTACGAAATCCTCTTCACTCCCGGAAATTTTGACGAACCGCTGAGCGATGCGATCGGCGGCCATCGGCAAATCATGCGTCTGATGAGGCGGCCCGGTTTGCGTGCATTGGTGACAGATCATCCACCCATGGTCTATCGCTCTTATCGCAGATATCTGGCGACTAGTTTTACTAAGAGGGTTCGCCGAGAAATATTCAAATACCACTACGAGTATTTGCTCGCCGGCGTCAGCAAGACGTTTTTCTCCGAGGTTTTGAGGAGCCGACCTCGACTGTGGCAGAAGACTATCGGAAGGGACGTCCTGGAAATCAAGCTGTCATTTACCGCAGAGCTACAGCATGAGGGGGATCTCCTGCTGGAGTTTCAGGAGAACTCCGTGCCGCTGTATCACCTGTCCTTCACCATCGCGCCAGGGTATCTGGTAGGCAGCACGGCCGACCAAGTCATCCTGGTCGCTCGTGTTCAAGGTGTTGCGGGACAATTTGATGCGATCCGCCGCGCAACCAAATCGTGCATGGATATTGTCCCGTCTTATCTGTTAATGGCGGCGGTTCAGGGAATGTCGATTGCTTTGGATATTGGCGAAATCGCGGGCGTTAGAAATAAGGAGCAGCTCACATCCAACATCGACGCTGATCGGAATGTCTATTTTGACTACGATGTCTTCTGGTGTACTTATTTGTGCAACGAGGCAGAGAAGTTTTATTTGATTCCGGTGCCGATTCCGGAGAAATCCCTCGCACTGATCAATACCCAACATCGCCGACGCACACGCTTAAAGAGACGGTTCAAAAGTGACGTGGCGGAAACTTCCGAGGTGGCTTTTCGTAGTTTCCTCAGGAGTTGCGAGCGTCTCGGCCGCAAGCCCTGACCAAAGTCCTCCCGTCTCAACTTCTGCACCGAGTGACTTCGCGCGTTCAAGACCGCGAGAAAAAATCGAACGCACACACAGTTCCGTTGCTATGAAGATGATGAGTGCCGTCGATCTTGTCGAAAAAATTAGGTTCCACCGAAAACATTCGCCCTTCGAGATACTCGGTAGGCGTGAGCCTCATGATCTTGTTAACGGCGAATCCCTTGCCGTACACGTTGTATCCTGGAACTTGTGAGACTCGGTAAATTGCCTCGTTATCGTGCAGAATGCCGGCGTTCCGTGCCTTCGTAGAATCAACAAAGATCGGATTCTGCGAATGCGGTGTCCATTTATCCGTAAGTGGGTTATCGGCATAATAAATAAATAGCTCGGAACTGTGATCGCGTTGATCCAAGGGGTCGATATTTGCAAAAAGCCACCACATGCCGCCGTGTTCGAAAATCATCGTATCGGCAGCGGATACGTTGGACATGAGAACTTTAGATAGTTTCCAGCCCAGAGGGAAATCTGTGCACTCGTACACACGTATTTCGCGTTTGGCGCTCGTCTCCGGACACATATACAGCTTGTTCGAGTAACGAAACAGGAACGGAAAAGACATGTGAAAAGGCTCGACCAGCGCCTCGCCGAGCCGATCCGCTCTTTTGACGCCCAATCGATAGACGGATATGCAGGCCTTCGACTTGGCGAAGTCATAATCTTCAACGAAGCAGTAGTCGCTGTCGCCTTCACGAATTACGATGGGGTCGGCCAGGAAGTGGTTGGGAGGCGTATGGATCTTCTTGGCCCGCCACATGACCAGGCTCTTCCAGTCGCTTCTCGAATAGGCGACGCCCCAACGATCTTGCTTGCGTAGCAAGTACTTCTCGATCGAATACTGAATCCCTTGAATGAGAAGTCGATAAACATATAAGAACTGGTGCCGCAAAGTGGGTCGTCGGTACAGGGGATTAAAATATATTTGAGCGTGATCTATGGGCGGCAGTGTTCTCACGCGAGCGAGGTCCTTGAGCACCTTCTTCAGGTAAAGGTTGCTCTTGGCATAAAGGGCCGCTTGATTCAGAAGGTAGATTAGTCGCGTTCTGACATTGCCTCTGAATAGGACTTTTCCGGCGTCAAGTTCCTCGGTCAACTGTTGGATGATGAAACCGGTGCTGGCTTGCTTGAGAAAGACTTCCCAAAATCCCGCTGGGCCGCCTCTGTTGATTCTGTTGTCGCCGTTGTGAAGCGAAATCACTCCATGCCGCGAAGCGTTGAGGATGTCACCGCGTAATATGCCCCACCCGCACTGTATGAGAACGTCGAACTTGAGCTTCTTGATGCTTTCGACGTCTTGGTCCGTATATCGGGACACGAAACCGGATTTGGAAATCACCGGCTGAACCTCGACTGATTGGCTGATGAATTGGCTCAAGTCAAATCTCTTCAGATGATCGGCGTGATGTTTGGAGGTTCTCAGCACCAATGACTCGAACTTCGTGATCAGAGAGAACGACGTGTATCGCAGCAACTCCCAGAGCCCATATAGGCGCAAGAATCTGGCAACTTTTTGAGTGTTCCTATACGACGGGGGGGTCTTCTGCAGGATCAGATGGGAAATCGAAAGATCGTCTTGCGTTTGCCCCCATGCGGCGAGCTCGAAAACATATTTGGAGACGAAAGTTGAATCTACGATGAGTCCGATTTTAAGTCTTTCAGTATTGGCATCGGCTTGGGAAAAAGACATGGGAAGGGCACTCTCCTTGGGTCTGCGCGTGGCGCGATTACCCGGTGCAATCGCAGTCTTGTCCGTCTTGGAATTTCACGGACGTTAGCGCTAGCGTCCGATAGCAACCATTCGGGATTGCCCGTACGGGCTGCAACGACGAGGGGGCGTCAACATGATCGAGTCAAAGAGCCGCTCTCAAGGCTGGAGGACGGGCTCGAATCCCGTAGGGAGCACCACCTTTTCAAGGGCTTACGGAGGTTTCTGTTGCGCAGGTCCCCGGGGAACACCGGGGTGGCGATTGAACGCTGGTTATCCGAACCGACCGGCTATGCGGCGAGGGTGACGTTCGAACTGATCACTTCAAATAAAAATCAAAAGTATGACGATAGGGGGTGTCTGTCAGGTATCGCCACGTGCCGAATAGGGGAAACTCAAATTTTCGAAACAGCGACAGACTGGGGATTTGTTCCAAAGGGAAGGGTTTCCGCCGCGGAACATCGTTCCAACCCAGTAGCAGATGCCCACCCGGTCGAAGGCATGTATGGCAATTGTCAAACGCTGCCTCGCAGTCATCGAACGAATCAAGACCCCAACCAAACACGCCGTTGCAGATAATGAGGTCGAAGGCCTCCGGAGGGAAGTGCTTTGCGAGATCCTCGAGCGGTGCCTCAACGTGGTGAATTGCCCCGAATTTTCTGTGAGCGGGATTCGGTTCGAGCGTAACGAACCTCACGTTGCTGAAGTAGTCTCTCTCGTAGTGTGCAGTGTCGGGATGGCAGCCGACAAACAAAACGTCGTCGATTTGCGCACGCGATTGGTAGTGTTGAAAGATCTGCCGCTCCAGGACGAAACGGTCGGTGGTAAGCAAAGGCCCGGACTTGCCAAGATAAAGATTTTTGCGAACGACCGACTTCGCATAGTCCGGTTCCGCGAACATCTTCCGAACCACCTTCAACCAAGAATCCGGACTCCGGCTGACTACATCCCAATAAATTCGTTTCTCGAGTTCTTTGCGGGCCTTATCCTCGCTGTCCATCATGGCAGGTCTCCATAGTTCAACTCCCCCAGAAAATAATGCAACCGAACTGCGCTGCGATTGCTCGCCAATCGGTCGGCGTGAATGCTCTGCGCTTCATCGGCGGATCACACCGACGACTTACTGAACGGGTGTTGGCTGGGGAGCTTATGGTGGGAGCGGAATTGACGAAGTCGAAGAGCTAGCCGCGCCGATCAGCGCGGTACAGCTGGTGTTTGCGAGCATTGGAGCGCCGGGTAACCGATAGATCGCGATTAACAGGCGCAGAACCGAGCGCCAAACGGTGCGACCTTTGCGTCGCCGCCAATGGCATCGTTCGAGCATTCGGTAGCTATGTAGCGACCGTGCGCCGCTGCTCAGAGCGTGCGAACAATCGATTCGCGGGGGTACAAATGCAAACCGATGTCGCATGGCTGTGACGGCAGATTCAGTTAAGATCGTTTCTAAATGCACGGTGACCTTTGATGGGATGCGCAAATCGCGACAACCATGCGGTCTGCGCATGGTCCACCTGGAAGACGTTAGCGCTAGCGTCCGATAGCAACCATTCGGGAGTGCCCGTACGGGCTGATACAATCACATCGATATTCGGTCGCGTTTGTAAATGTTGCAATCCTCGTCGAAAATTTTCCATGTCATTTAGAACAGCGGAAGTCTGATAAGCTTGCGTTCGTGATTTTAAAAAAGATTGCAACATAAATCTGCCATGACGGTCATGCGAAATCAGTTGGATTGTGCAGGCCGGTCGCCCGTTTGTTTGCGCGCTCTGAACTCAAGCACTCGGTTGCCCCATAGCTATAGTATGTTTGAACGATGCCGTTGGAAGCGGCGCAAAGGCAGTTGTGTATGGCGATCCGTTCTACGCTTGTCGATCGCGGTCTATCGATTGCCGGGCGCTCCAATGCTCGCAAATACTAGCTGCACCGCGCTGACTGGCGCGCCAACCTCTTCGACTTCGTCAATTCCGCTCCCACCGTAATTTCCCTCTAACACCCGTTCAGTAAGTCGGCGGAGCGATCCACCGATGACGATGAGCGCCGAGGATTTCGCCGGCCTACTGCCAACCAGTCGGAGCGCGGTCTCGGCTCCAGTATCTGGAGGAGCTGCTATATGCGAAGAATTACAGACCAAAACCCGTTCGAGAAGGAACGGAGCCTATTCGGGATGAATTCCCGTCCTGACCCTGTGCCTCCGACGGTTGTCACGACATACCGATCACCCGCCATTCGCCTGCTGCGTGCGTTGGGGCATCTACTGCCAGGCGACTACGTCAAAACCCTCTTTTATTTGAACTTGATCGAAACACCGCGCCGACTGCTACGCAAGGCGCTGTTCCAGTTCTATCGGTATGATCATGTCTACGCCGTACTGCGAGACTGCAAAAGGCGCTACCAAGGCCGCTTTTCAATATTGGAGTTTGGAACCTCCGCTGGATATTCCTTCGTAAAGCTGCTCTACGCAACCAGATTTCTCGGACTAGAGGACCGGGTGACCGTATACGGCTTCGATTCGTTTGAGGGCATGCCCCGCGCGGCCGATCGACGCGACGAAGATCTGGTGGAGGGCGATTCCTGGGGCGAGGGACAGTTTCGCGGCAGCTACGAAGAACTACAGCTCCATTGCGCGAAGCGGTATAAGAATTTCGGGCTTCACAAGGGGTGGTTCGAGAACTCAGTGAACGATTCGACGCTATTGCCGCTGCGAACAGACCTGCCGATTCTGGTCTGGATCGATGTCGACTACTACAGCTCCGCCCGCACGGTGCTTGAGAAGCTCGTTCCCTATTTGCCGAACGGTTGCGTGATCTATTTTGACGAGTATGACAACTTGAACTATGGATCGCGCCTGACCGGCGAAGCACGCCTCGTCCATGAGATCAACCACGGGGCGCTAGGTGAGGAGATCGAACTCGTCTGCGATCGAGAGCTGTCTTTGAACTCGATGCGTGTCTATCGCTTCGTGCGCTTTGCCGACGGCCCGCGATACGTTCCGATCACGCGGGAGAATGAGTCGGCGGCGCTGCCGCGCCAGCCAGGCTCTGGCTCACCGCTGCCCTAGTCAAAATTCGAGCACATAGGTGTCCGGTATAAATCGTACCCATGTCCCCGGAATAGACCTTTTTATAATGGTGGGCGGTACAGGGATTGAACCTGTGACCCCTGCCGTGTGAAAGCAATAGAGCAGTTTTTGGTCGTATAGCGCTGTTTGATAAGTGACTGAATACATAGGATATTGAGCACTGAAGTTTGCGGCTGTATTTGGTAGTATTTCCGTACCGAAGCCGTACGGAATTAAATACCATGTCCTACCGCCTGCATTTATCGAAGGACCGCAACGCCCTCAAGCCCCGCAGAGAGCCGTATTGGGGCGCACCTCTCGCCAGGGGTCAGTACGTCGGCCTGCGCAAGATCAACGCTGATACCTCAACCTGGATCGCTCGGTATCGCGACGACGAGCTACGGCAGAATTACAAGTCATTGGGCATTGTGTCGGCGACGTTCGACTTCGACCAAGCCAAGGCCAAGGCCGAGGAGTGGATCAAGCTACTCGCGGCCGGCGTCAAACCGAGCGACGTGACCACGGTCGCGGATGCCTGCCGCCGCTATGTGGAGGAGCGCAAGGCATCGAAATCCGCGGCCTGCAGTCACGATGCCGAGAAGCGCTTCGAGCGTACCGTGTATGAGGCTACGTTCGGGAAGAAGCTCCTAGCAAAGCTCAGGGTAGTGCACGTCAGGGAGTGGCGCGATTCCCTGGGGCTAAACAAAGCGGCAGCCAACAGGACCCTAGTGGCGCTCAAAGCGGCATTGAATCTTGCCGTGCGCGAACGCAACGTGTCCGCGTCCCAAGCGCAGGAATGGAAAGACGTCAAGCCATTGCCAGGCGGAGACAAACGGCGCGATCTGTACCTCGATGTGAAGCAGCGCCGGGCACTACTCAAGGCGGCCACGGGCGCCGTCCGCGATCTGATCGAAGCGGCGATCCTGACCGGGGCGAGGGCGGGCGAGTTGGTAAACGCCATCCGATCACAATTCGATGCCCGCACCAAGTCAATCACCCTATCGGGCAAGACCGGCACCCGGAGCATTCCGCTGTCGCCGGCTGCGGTAACACTGTTCACCCGGCTGGCCAAGAGCAAGTTGCCCGCGGCCCGCCTTTTAGTTCGTGACGACGGGAAACCCTGGGCGCATTCGGACTGGGACCAACTGGTGCGCGACGCCGCGAAGGCCGCAAAACTCCCGGCCGGCGTTTGTTTGTACACGCTGAGACATTCGTTTATCACGGCGGCAATCCAGGGCGGCCTGACGACACTCGACGTTGCGCGCTTGGTCGGCACGTCGCTGGTGATGATCGAAAAGCACTACGGCCAAACGGCACCAGGGGCCGCGGATCGGCTCGCGAAGGTGGCGATGCTATGAGCTCGCGCAAACTGCCCAAAGGGACGATGATCCGGTGCGTAGTCTGTGACGGCGAGCGCGAGGCGTACAAGGACTGTGCGAGCTGTGCCAATAAGCGCGCGGCCGGGCACATTCCGCCTGAAATGACGTCAGAACAATCGAAAGCTGCCAGGCGCGCCAGCGCGGTTATGCTTGCAACCAGCGACGCCTTTCCCGAATCGTCGCGCCGACATGTAGCCAGTTACCTATACGATCAAGCTACAAAATTGCAGCCAGGTAGGACGCGAGGCGCAATCGAAGACCGAACGTGGTACATCGTTGAACTGATCGCTGCAAACCCAACGTTCAAGCCGTTGGCATTGTGGAAGGTTGCCGACAAAAAGCGGGCTGGCGAAAAGAAATCCTTCCTCAAACGAGCCAGCGAGTACCGCAACAAAAAATAAATGTTCCCGTTTTAGCGGAAGACGGGATTTTCGCTTGTAGACACCGCGCTACTGATGTCTATTTTAGGGGCACCCAATTGAATGAGGTGCCCCGTGTCCAAGAAAAACTTTCTTCCGCCCGTTGATGCAAATCAGCGCTACAGCGTCGATGAAGCGCTCGCGTACCTACGCACCAGTCGCCGTCCGTTCTACGAAAAACTTAACGCCGGTTTGATTGCAACCATCACAGAAGGTCGCCGGCGCTACGTGCCCGGCTCTGAAATCGTTCGCCTGTCGAGCGTGCCGACAGCCGCCGCTTAAACCCAAATCCCAACAGGCGAGCGCCGCGGAAACCTTGGCAGGGTCGCGGCGCTCTTGGAGACTCAACGATGCGAATTATACGACATCAGGGCCGCACTCGACCGGAACGACCCGTACTGAGCAAACGTCCACACCCGCGCTCGGCTGACTTTTTGATTCTCACAAAAAGCGGGCGCTGGCTAATCTTAGCCAGAGACCCAGAATCATCGAGCGTGCATCCCAAGATGCTTTGCCGCTGTCGATGCGGCGAGCTGCGATCCGTTGCCCTAGGCAATCTCCGAAACGGGCATTCCGCCAGTTGCGGCAGTTGCGGTAGCCGGAGGCGATCATGACCGACGATTACACCCGCCGCGCCATCGAACACCGGCCGCAGAGCTTGGAAGACGTGAGGGCCACGGTTCGCCGAATGCTCTCTGAAGGCATGTCCGACTATGGAATCGCGGCCTGCCTCGGCCTCGCCGTCGAGATGGTCCGTCGGTTGGCGGTCTACGACGAGTGCCAAGGGTACCAAGATTGAATAACCCGATCGTTATCATCGTCGCGCTCTCGCTACTCGTGGCCATCATGCGGCTGCTGTTCAGGCGGCCACCATGAGCGCAGATCTGGCGGAAATCCAAGCTCAATACGAACTCAAAAAGGCTGAAGGAGAAACTCGCGGCGCCGCTATGTTGGCGCGCATCGAAGCTTTTCTGATTCGCTTCGTCGCTTACCCCTCGGCACATGCGGTCGTCGCGCACGTCTTATGGATCGTGCACACCCACGCGATGGCCGCCTGGGAATCGACGCCGCGAATAGCGTTCCTCTCGCCGGAGCCGGCCAGCGGCAAGACTCGAGCGCTTGAAGTGTCGGAACTCCTGGTGCCGCGCCCTATCGAGGCCGTGAACACCTCACCCGCCTATCTTTTCCGCAAGGTCTCCGACCCCGATGGTTTGCCGACCATTCTGTTTGATGAGATCGATACCGTGTTCGGGCCGAAAGCAAAAAAAGACAATGAGGAAATCCGCGGGATGCTCAATGCCGGACATCGGCGCGGTGCTGTCGCCGGCCGCTGCACCGTCAAAGGCAAGAAGATCATCACCGAGGAATTACCCGCTTACTGCGCGGTCGCTCTCGCGGGTCTCGGAAATCTGCCCGATACCCTCATGAGCCGAAGCATTCCAATCCCGATGCGCCGCCGGTCGCCGACCGAAACTGTTGAACCATTCCGCCGCCGCATACATGCGCCCGAAGGCGAGAGCTTCGAGATTTTATCGCGGACTGGGCAGCGCTTAAGACACGTGAACTCGAAAAGGCAAGGCCAGAAATGCCGGAAGGCATCGCCGATCGTGCCGCCGATATCTGGGAACCGCTCCTCGCCATCGCCGATACGGCCGGCGGGGATTGGCCCCGACGTGCTCGTGTGTCGGCTGTAACGCTTGTAACGGATTCTATGCGAGGGGCATCTAGCCTCGAGATTCGACTCCTTACCGACCTGAAGGTGGTCTTCGATGAAGCTGAGTCTCTCTTTACAAACACCCTACTCGAACGACTTCACCCGTTAGATGAGTCCCCTTGGGGAGACCTTAAAGGTAAACCGCTCAGCGCGCGGACTCTTAGTAATTTGCTAAGCCAATACGGTATCGAACCGACGACCGTGAGAGAGAGGGGCAAGGACAAACCACTCAAAGGGTATCGACGCGCCGACTTCCATGACGCTTGGACTCGCTATGTAGGTGGCTCTCATAAGAAAGGGTTACATCCGTTACACCCGACACAAACGGGCATTGCCAACGCTGCCAAGGTGAGAGCTGCGATTGGTGCGAGTCATGAATACGGAGCGGGCGGAAATGCACGCCACTCGCAATCGAGCGCGCACCTTGCTGAAACATTTAGACACCGCCAGGCCGTTTGTCGCAGACTGTTGCCACGACAGGCAGGGCGAATAATTGTATTCGCCGTGTTTCATAGGGTTTGTATGATGCAACAGACCGCAGTACGGAATGCCATACGGAAACGCGAGCCGTTTATGGCCCTTTCTGCGCCATCGTTGACCCCCCGGCGTGAGCGATTCGCGCAAGGGTACATAACGCTTGGGAACGCCACAGAGGCGTTTCGGCGGGCGTTCAAGGCTACCAGCATGAAACCAGCGACTGCCAAGCGTCGTGCCTTCTGGCTGCTCCGTGAGCCGGGCATTGCGGCAAGAATCGCCGAGCTTCGATTTGCAGCGGCCCAATCTGTGGTTATCGACGTCCGCGAACGCATGTCCGACTTGCTCGCCATCTGCACGGCCGATGCCACCGAAATCAGCCGAGTAGTGATCGGCGCATGCCGGCACTGCCACGGCAGAGGGGGCTTGTACCAATGGATCGATGAGCACGAATTGCAGGATGCAATCGAATCGGCGCAGGCGCGGATTGAAGCGGGTGCCAAGCGTGTGCGCATGCCCAATGGCCGCGGCGGGTTTGGCTTCAACGCATCACTGGCGCCGCGCGAGGATTGCCGTAAATGCGCCGGAGACGGGTTGAGCCGGGTTGTGATCACGCCTACCGAGCAATGGTCGCCGGCAGCGCGTCGGCTGTTCAAGGCCGCCAGGCAGCGCGCAGATGGGTCGATTGAGATTGAACTCGAATCGCGTCAGGCCGCATCGGAACAGTTGGCGAAGTTGGCCGGCTGGAATGTCGATAGATCAATCAGCCTCAGCGTCTCGGCCAGCATTCCGCCGTTGCGCGATTTGAGCGCGGACGAAGCCATGGAGTTTCTCGAGCGACAGAGGGCGATTGCATGAACGCTGACCAGGTAGCCGAGGAGTTGTATGCGCAGATGAAAGCGCCGAGTGCTGCGCGGCGGCTCCACGATGCTGTGCAAGGCACGGAGCCTGATGAGCGGCGCGCGTTGGTTGCTGCGGCGACACCTGCTGATCGTGCGGCGCTGGTGCAGTACGTTGAACGTCGTGCGTATTGGGCCGAAGAATCGCCGGAGCACGCCGTGACGCTGCACGAGCGGGAGGAGTGGCTCACTTGGATTCGCAAAGACACATCGGCCCGTGTAGCGGCTCTGAAGCGGTTTTATCGCAATGGTCACATCGCGGAATTTGTCGATGACTTCGGCATGACCTCGAATCCGAAGTTAGCGAACGCCGGTCGCTCGGTGTCGATACCGTTTCGATTGTGGCCCAAGCAATTCGAGTTGGTGCGTTGGATGTGGAAGCATTTCAAGGAATCGACGCCGGCCGTATGTGCGAAGGCGCGCGAGGTGGGGGCGAGTTGGATTGCGATGGCGTTCAGCGCATCGCTTTGCGCGCTGTTTGAGAACATCGTGATTGGAATTGTGGCCGCGGACGAGGCGAAGCTCGACTCGACGGATGATCCGAATCCGACCTTGCCGAAGGCGCGGGAGTTTCTGCGCCATTTGCCGCCCGAGTTCCGTGGCGGTTATGACGGGACGGAGCGCACCAGCACGTATTTGAAGGTTCAATTTCCCGAGACGCGCTCGATGATTCGGGGTTGGACGGGCGATTCGGCGGGCAGAGGCGGGCGCGCGGCGCTTTGCGTGGTGGACGAGAGCGCTTTTTTCCAGAACCCGCAGGCGCTCGATGCGGCCCTCTCCGCGGTCACGGAATGCCGCCTCGATTTCTCAAGCGCAAACGGCACTGGAAATCCCTTTTTCGAGAAGGTTTCGAGCGGGCTGTTCGATACGTTTTATTTCAGGATTGACGATGACCCGCGCCGCGATAAGGCGTGGCAAGAGCGCAAAAAGCTCACGCTGGATCCGGTCTTGTGGGCGTCGGAATACGAAATCAGCTTCACCGCCTCGATTGAATCGCAGCTGGTCGAATGGAAATGGGTCGAGGCCTCCGTCGGGCTTCATGAGTTTCTGGCGGCTCGGGAAGGTTTCAAGATCACGGGTGCCACGATTGCGGCTCTGGATGTGTCGGACCAGGGCGCGATAGAAATTGTTGGGGATACCGCAAGGGTGCGTTATTGAAGCACCTCGAATTATGGTCCGGTGCCGGAAGCGACCAGCACCAGACCTGCAGCCGAGCCTTTGCGCTCTGCGATGAGCACGGCGGCATTCGGGAACTCACCTACGATGCGAGTTCTCCGGGCGCCGGGATCGCGGGTGCGGGGCGGATCTTGAACGAGCTTCGCAGGAAGAAAATTACGCTCAAGAAATTTATCGGCGGTTCGACCGATTTCCCGAACCCCGAGCGGCGGGCGAGGGGTACGGACCGAAACGAGGAAGACTTTTTTGCGAACATGAAAGCCTGTGCGTATTGGGGGCTTCGGCAGCGATTCATCGAGTCGTACAAGGCGCGAAACGGTGAGGACTATGATCCCGATTGGATCATTTTCATTGACCGGGACTTGCCGCAATTGACGCTGCTGCAGAATGAGCTTGCGCAGATACAGCGCAAAAGCAACGCGGCGGATAAGCTGCAGATCGACAAAGCACCCGAGCGCGCCGGCCAACCGAAGCCCAAGTCTCCGAATTGCGCTGACTGTCTCGCGATGCTTTTTGGTGTCATCGCGAGGCCCATCATGCATATTTCCGATGAGGTACTCGCACTCGCGAGTATTCCGTCTCCTAATCGTTTTCACTTTCCCCTGTCGAGGAACCATCAATGATCACGGATATTCCGCCACCGGCAGTGCCACCACCGACTGAACCGGGCCCCTCGCAGATCGAATGGGCGGCGGAAGTTTTCAAGCGCGCAGGAATCTTGTCGTATTTGTGCAGCAACTATTGCGGCCATCTCGAGGCCGAGGATCTGAAGCGGGTGGTGCGCAAAGCCGCCATCGAAATCCTGCAGGCACTTGAAACCGAGACCAGGACTGCGGCCGGGGGGATTCACTGATGAGCCTGATTTTCGATCGCTCGATGCGTTCATTCGACGTGGACGGGAGAATGCACATCGAGCGCAGCAACATCAGCAAAGCCAACGTCTGCGGCTATTTGGGGAAAGAAATTTCCAATTGGGAGGAACTAGGCCTAGACCCGGAGCGCGTCTACGACCTATACCGGGATCCGGCCGAGTTAGAGAAAGCGGCACCCACTTACCACAATATCCCGTTGCTACGACGGCACATTGCGGTTACCGCCGAGTCTCCGAATACCGAAGATATCGTCGGCACGGTGAGCGATGTTCGCTTTGACGCACCTTACCTCACGGCCTCGCTTGCAGTCTGGGACGCCGAAGCGATCCGGCTCATCGAGAGCGAGGCGCAAAGCGAGCTCAGTTGTGGATATTACTTCATCGCCGACATGACCCCTGGCGTCACGGCCGATGGCGTTCCATTTTCCGGGACCATGCGTTCACTATCGGCCAATCACGTTGCGTTGGTCAGTCGCGGACGCGCCGGTTCAGATGTTTCAGTTGCCGATCAATCTTTGAAGGAATGTAGTTTTATGAAGGCCTATCCAAAATTAGTAACTGTCCTCGCCCCGTATTTGTCGCCGACCGCCGACCGCGCGAAGCTCGCCCTGGCGCTCGACGCCGAACTCGAGAACCAGGAGGAGGCGGCAGCCGACGAGACCAACGAATTTTACGGCTGCACAAAGGACGAGTGGGAAGCGAAAAGCGCCGAAGATCGCAAGACCGCCCGCGACGCTTGGAAAAAAGCCAAAGACAAAAAGGCGACGAAGGACGCCGCTCTCGCTTCCGATGCGATGCGTACGCAGCTGCTCGGAGCGGCCAAAGCTGCCGAGGCAGTGCGTCCGATCGTCGGCGCCATTGCGCTCGATTCACTCGACTCGGCCGAGAAGATATTCGCGTTCGCCTTGAAACACATCGGGGTCAAGACCGACGGCATACATTCGAGCGCGCTGGCTTCCGTGTTCGAAGCGCACGCCGGGGCGCGCCGCCGCGGCGCTATCGCCGTTGACGCACGCGGCTGGCGCAGCGAGTTCAGCCTGGATTCAATCCTTACCGAGCGTCCCTCGATGGCGCTGGACGGCGGCGGTGGTCACGTATCGATTTCCGACATTTGGAAGATTTCTGAGGCGTCGGCGTGATTACTTACGGCGGCACGCTCGATAGGCTTCGGGAGCTCGGCTTCGCGCCCTGTGCATCGGAGCGCCCGGACGCGCCGCATTCCTTCCGGCTTTCCGAGTGCGTCGCCGCGGTAAAATGCGTTTCGCCGCGGAACAACTGGCAGGAGCCGTCGCGCAATCTCGTGGCGCTCGTCATCACGGCCGTGGATAAAAAGCGGATTCTCGCCGTGCTGGAAAAGCACGGTCTGGCGTCCGGCCCACGGCGCACTGACAGCGCCGGCAACCTGACGTTTCCCCTGCGGTATGACGAATATTCCCCGATGTTGAGCACCAAGTCCGAAACGGTAGCCGGCGAAGCCGAAGGCGCCGCGATCGTTGAAACCTGGGATAGGGCAGATGCGCGATTGCCGCATGTGTCGGCTATCGTGAGGCTCGATGGAAATTGGACGAATGGGGACCTGCTGAGCACGCCGCGAGCCGACCTCCCGTGCATCGATGACGCCGGCATTGCCGCCTTGCTGCGAGATGTGAACGCTGTGCTGCCCGCGGCGCCCTGGGTCGCTCCCGTTCCCTACACCGACGACAATCGCCCGCCGAATCTTCGTGAGAAAAACGAACCGCGCTGGGCAAAGGCCAAAAGTCTTCGGGACTTCCAAGGCAACCCGAACGCCTACGCCGTTTACAAGGCCGCGTTGGATGCCGGGCTCTGCGAAGCGCTCCCCGAGCGGCCGCCCGATGAAACCATTTCTGAAACCTGAGGATTTCCTATGGCCTTCCCCACTGACTCCCCAGCGATACTAGCCTTTGCGCTGCCCGATGGATTGCCGTCGCGACCGCGGCCAATAACTGTGGGTTCAAACTCCAACAATGGAGCGTCAATAATTCGCAATGGGTCGATGTACCGGGTTTTGAAATCGACGGTACGCAGTTGAGCCCGTCGAAGCTGGTCTCGTAAGGGCAACCAAAAAAGGGCCGCCATGAGAGGCGGCCGTTGTGAGGAGCGGTGCGACCGTGGGAAACTGTCGTTAGGGCAGGCTCAGGGAGGAATTAATGATATGGATTTCATTACGCATTTGACGTCACTTCTCGCAGTTCAGATCGAAAGAATCCCGGGGACATTCTGGGGCGTTTTAGCGGGATCTTTTTTCTCACTTGCCGGCGTTATCCTCTCCAATAGAAATTCGGTCCGCAACCTAATAGCTCAATTTGAGAACGAGCGCCGCAATCGAACGACCGAGCGCGAGATGACCATTCGCAAGGATATCTACCTTGCGGCCACCGAAGCTATCGCAGTAGGGTTCGCGACTGTCGGCCGGCTTGCCGACTTGCAAAAGGAGGGCGAGGATCTGATGGCGCAGTATCTTGAGAAATCGCCAGCGATCGCCAAGATGTATATCGTCGCCAACATTGACGCACTTACTTCCGTTCTCGAGGTACAAGCAGCTCTCGGCGCCGCGTTCACCCAACTTCACGTCGAAAGATTGCCCGGTTTGAAAGCGAAGCGGGACTTGGCTCTCGCGAGCAAGCAAACGGATATCGCCCTGAAGCGTCAAACCGAAACGCTGGATCTGATCCGGCTTGAAAATCAGAACGGCAGGCCGGACCTGTCAAAGTGGAATGCGCTTCAAGCGCATTTCAAACTCGAGTCGGATCTGGTGGAGGCCGCCCTGCAGAACCAGCGTCCTCTAGAGGACGCGATGATCGCGACACAATTGAAAATCGCCGAGTCATCCGGCAAGGAATTGGTGCATTTAAATTCCCTGCTCACGCCGGCGATCGCCGCGGTGCGCCGCGAATTGGCGATGCCAATCGATGAGACCTTGGTTGAGAAAATGGTCACGCGTTTGGTCCGAAAGCAGAACGAAGGCCTGTCAACGTTGATAACGCAGGTTCGGGCGTCAATGACGCCAAGTCCGCCGATCCCGCCGCCCCCGCGGTCTTCCCTACCGGACGGACCAACTTAGAGCGCTAAGCCTCATGGCAGCTGCCGCCCTGCGCACGGGCTGCCTGCGGGCGACGGTGCTCAAGCTGCAAAAGTAAACGATCCCACTAGATTTGCGAATCGCCATTAAGCGCCTGGACGGCCACGCTCACGCAATGCCCGAGAAGCGCCAGCCGATCGATGAACTGATCAACACGCACGTGTGGTTGCGGGGTCAGGAAGCGCGCGCGCCGCAAAGTAAGGGCGACCTCGAAAGCGGATCGAGCCAGACTCCCGACCAAGCCATGGTATTCTTCGGGTAAGGCGGTGCGCGCGGACGATAGATGCCTTATGACATACCCAGCAAGCGCTACAGAGCAAACAGAGCAATCGGGCGCACCGCCTTCTAGCACCGCACCCGAAGCAAATACGGCGTCAGGTTCGATTTTCAGCAAAGTCACGCGCTCCCTCTCTGACTCGGAGCTGACGCATCCCGCTGTAGTAAAGTTGATCCTTGATCGGATGTACAGCGCGGAGACCAAGCGCGACGAATTTGAAAGGTATGTGCCCCTTTACCATGAAGCAGACAAGAACGTTGCGGTGCTTAAGGAGAAGCTGAACACAAATAGCATGGTCGATATTTTCTTCGGAACGGCCATGGCGTTAGGCGGCGCTGCTGCGGGTTTCGTCCCGTACTTCTGGGATAAGAATAACATCCTCCCGGCACTGATCTGCGCTTCCTTTGCGGTCATATTAGTGGTGGTTGCGGTGCTAGTGCGGATGTTTGGACCAAAGAAATGAAGATCAGCGTCGCTGGAATATACGACCGCGGTAACCTCGACAAGGAGCGAGTGCACTTTCGCGCGGACACCGATCTGAATCTTTCGTTTTTTGTATTGCTGGATACGATGTGGATAGACGCGACTCAAGTATCTGCGGGAAACCATAGTGCATTTTGGTTTGCCCCTCAGCAAATTGCGAGAGGGCATAACGTGGTTGTGTACACGCGTGCGGGGACCCCCAATGTTGAGACACGCCCTGACGGCACTGTCTTTCATTTTGTGTTTCGCGGCCTTGCATATCCGCAGTACGTATCTTCCCAGGCGTCCGTCGTATTGATGGAGGTGCAAACCTGGTTAGCTACACCTACGCAACCGGCCCAACTGCCTCCATTGCCGCCGGCGGCGTCGCCTCTCGGACCCATGTTCACTTACGAGACTCCAACTGTCGGTGATATCACGACTGCCGGTCTAGGCGGTGCTCGGCTAAGCGATCTCTTAAATCCCAAGCGCTGAGCATTCTGGCTCGGCACCACGTTTCTTATGGTCAACGCTGTTTAGTTCTGCGATGCTGACCCTTATGGCAGACTTCAAGAACATCTTGACCGGGCCGCCAATCCCCGATCCGCCGGAGCCGAAGCGCTTACAGCCCGGAGATCCGCATGGGCCACCCGATATGCTTTCGAAACTGCGCGAATTTATTCCGTGCCAGCGCGATCTGTCGTGGCAGAAGTTGCAAGACGTCGCTGGCGATCGCGACGAGAGCAAGCACGGGCACACGCTCGCCGTGAACAAAGTGTGGTCGGACACCACAGCGCCCGCGCATTTCGCCGGGCGATACAGGTCCGGTTCGTGGAAGGGCGGTCTATTTGTGTTCGATGGCAACGTCGTGATCGGCGCCGGCAGCCTCGAATTTTGCAAGGCGATCAAAAAGCTGCTCGATGAAGGGCAGTTGCAGGCGCTTCCGCGTGGACTGATGCAGCACGCGATCGATCCATTGACCGGCTATTGGTATCAACACGAGCCGCCCAAATTAGAAGGCATGCACGTTTCGATCACGCCGGGCGAATGACGCCCACCTGTTGATCCAAAAACCGTGAAATCAATTAGTCGCTCAGTGCAAATTCTGCGCGGTCAGGCAAGCGGGGAGCGGGACAAGGGAGTAGTGGTCGGGGATGCCCGCCGCGCCGGACGTTAGGAGCCCGCCCCGGCCTTCTTGGCCTCTTCCAGTCTGATTTTTGGCGTTCACAGCTTCTCCTTATCGCCCCCAAAGATGAATGAAACAGAAGTCGAGTCGCTCTCAGGAAGCGTGCGGACGTAAAAGATCGCGTCATCGTAGAAGCTGATGAGCCATTCCTGTACCTGTGGATCCTCTTCGGCAATGAAGTCGCACCACTTCAATAGACCGCACGCGTAGTCTTTATTTCCGCGCTTCAACAGATCGAACGCCTTGTCATAGTGGGCGCCCGGCGCAAGTACATCCCTGACAATCATTTTGTAACCTGATCCCTGATTAGCCAGCAGCCTGTCTTGGCGGAGCCTATGGATCACGCCGACGATGCGGCTCACGACGTCGGCGACTCGCAATACGTCTACTGCATGCAGGTGGGCTAACGTGGCGATGCCGGTCGATGACGGGACCCACAGAGGCGTCGTGAGAAAAAGAAAGGGACTCCGGCCGAGACCGATACGACGCTGTTGGGCGCGCGAATATGCTTGTCTAATTTCCACGAGATCAGGGTGGGTGGACCGCGATAGCGCACTTATCAATAGGAAATCGCGGAAATACTCACTGTTTTTGCCCCATTCTTTGTTGCAATCAGAGCAGGCTAAAACAGCTGGCACCGAAGTTGACGGAACGCGGGCCGGAAACAACCCTTGCGGCGGCACGTGATCTTTGGTCAGCATTCGCAAGCGACCACACCAAAAGCAGTTACCCTCGGACCGGATACGTCGTTTTCTTGGTGAAGCCATCGCTAAAGCGCTAGGGGTCCGGGATCTAATTTCCGTACAGGGTTCCGTATGGGCCCTATCGCGACGCGTCGAAAGTGAAGGAAAGTGCTTGTTTTCTAGTGGTGGGCGGTACAGGGATTGAACCTGTGACCCCTGCCGTGTGAAAGCAGTGCTCTACCGCTGAGCTAACCGCCCATGAATGAGGTAGTAAGTATGACATCGGCACTTTCCTAAAACAAACCAAGTGCCTTGGAAAGGCTCGCCGCCGCGCTCGTTGCAGAGCCTCTGCTACAATCCTCGCCCGTCATTTTCTAACTAGACTTGAACCTGATGACTGTGCGTACCCGATTTGCCCCCAGCCCGACCGGTTTTTTGCATATCGGTGGCCTGCGGACGGCGCTGTTCTGTTGGCTTTATGCGCGCCGGCACGCGGGACAGTTTGTCCTGCGGATCGAGGACACCGACTTGGAACGCTCCACTGAGGCGGCAATCCAGCAAATACTCGATGGTATGGAATGGGCGGGTCTCGAGCATGACGAGGGTCCGTTCTATCAGACCAAGCGCTTCGATCGCTACAAAGAAGTCATCGAACAGTTGCTGGCGAGCGGGCACGCCTATCGATGTTACTGCACTAAGGAAGAACTCGCGCAGCTTCGTGCCGATCAGATGGCCGGTGGGCAGAAGCCGCGCTACGACGGCCGTTGGCGCGATCGCATGGATTCGCGCCCGGGAGTGGCGCCGGTGATACGCTTCAAAAATCCCCTGGAGGGAGAGGTGGTGGTCGAGGATGTGGTGCATGGTCCGGTCGTGTTTCAAAACGCCGAACTCGACGATTTGATCATCGCGCGATCCGATGGCACTCCTACCTACAATTTCTGCGTGGTGGTGGACGATATGGATATGCGGATCACGCATGTAATTCGCGGGGATGACCATCTGAACAACACGCCGCGACAAATGAATATGCTGCTCGCGCTCGGGGTCCAACCGCCTGTCTACGCGCACTTACCCATGATCCTGGGTCCTGACGGCACCAAGCTCTCGAAGCGCCATGGTGCGGTAAGTGTGCTCGAGTATCGGAATGACGGATTTTTGCCGGAGGCTGTCCTCAATTACCTCGTCCGCTTGGGATGGTCGCATGGCGACCAAGAATTCTTCACTATCGAGGACATGATTCGGTTGTTCGACATTGCGGATGTCAACAAGTCAGCCTCAGCCTTCAATGTCGACAAGCTCACCTGGCTCAATCAACAGCACATGATGCTGGCTCCCGCCGCGCGTTTGGTACCAGTGCTGCGCTGGCACTTGAATCGTGAGGGGATAGAGGCGACCGATGAAGGGCAACTCGAGCAAATAGTGATGGCGCAGCGCGAGCGTGCCAAGACGATACGGGAGATGGCGGTCAACAGCGTGTTTTTCTTTCGGGCACCTGCCGTGTACGACGACAAGGCCGTGCGCAAGCACGTAACTGCTGAGATCTTGCCGCTGCTGCTCGAGGCGTCGAACCAACTCAGCCAACTGGGGGCCTGGGTGGCGGCGGCAATTCACGAGCTGATCACCAGTATGGCAGCCGCAAACGGGGTCTCGCTTGGCAAACTCGCACAGCCCATTCGGCTGGCGGTATGCGGCGGCACGGTGTCACCGCCCATTGACGCGACCTTGGCTATTCTGGGAAAAAGCGAGTCATTGTCCCGATTGGCGGCGGCGCTCGCCCGCTGGAGCGCGTAGCCCATTCATTTTCTTGACGAATTGCACTCCGTCAGGTAACGTCCCGCGCCTCCATGTGGGGCCATAGCTCAGCTGGGAGAGCGCTTGCATGGCATGCAAGAGGTCGGCGGTTCGATCCCGCCTGGCTCCACCAGTTTTTGCGATTCGGATCGAGCGATTTCTGCGATTTCTGGCCTGCGTCCCCATCGTCTAGAGGCCTAGGACACATCCCTTTCACGGATGCGACCGGGGTTCGAATCCCCGTGGGGACGCCAATTTTAAACGTTGGCCTGAAACGACGCGCCGTTGCATACGGCCTATTCGGGCGCACGCTCCGAGTCCATGCTCGCCGCAAGGTCCATCATCTACCGCTTCTCCGCCGGAGGTCATCTGGTACAGCAGGCGCTTGCGATAAAAGTCTTCGATCGTCGCGACACGCGCTGTGTCGGGTTGCGACTGTAAATTACCCCAGTCGACGAGTTGTCCTAGGGCTTGCTGGACGGATTCCATCGTGGGTGGGTCGGCTGGCCAAGCCGCTTCAGCAAGCACGTCGTCTGGGCGTAGATGCAGCCGGAATTGGCGCTTCGACGCCGCGAAGACATCGAGAATTGCCCGATACAATGGGTGAGAGCACTAACCTATTCTCGCGGGCCAGCGCAGCGCGCTCCCTGTCATTCCGTCGAAGCCGGCGGCGCCGTCGTGATAAAAGTTACCGCCTGTTGTTTGACCCCTGCGGCGATAGTCTCAATGACTCGATCCGGAAAGCTCGACGGCAACCGCGTTTGCACCGCCGCGACATGCGCGTCGGCCGATTCAACTAAATTTCTCATCCGATCCCATAGACCTGGTATTCCTGTTCGGAGAGCCAGTTCATGCCAGTGCCGAGGAAGAATTTCTCGCAGACGATAGTGCCGGTTTTTGCCGCGGATCGCCATTGCAAGCGTGGCATCTTGTATGGGTAATTGATTGGCACCGGGTCCGATGACCGGCCACGCCGATAGTATGTCGTACAGCGGTGTCATGCCGAACGCGCCCCCAACGTAGTGGAAAATGGAGAAATTCTTCGCATGTCCGTCGGTCGCTGCGAGCAGCCAAAATGCCAACTGAGCGAGCACGAAGTGTGCACGGTCGGTATCCCGGGATTCGCTGCCCTCGAGAATCTCCAAAATTTCTTCGCTCGTCGGACCGCCGTCGGCCTCGTATTTCTCGGTGGGCGGTCTGCCCGTCGCTTGGCAAAAGTCTTCTTGCGGCAATCGCGCGATCCATTGGCCTGCCCTAGGATCGAATTGCGGGCGCAAAACGTCCGCGGCGGCCGCACCAATCCAGCGCCGGTCGAAGCGCTTGACTGACAGCACGGTCTGTTTGCCGTAAGTGAGTATGTCGGCGTCGGCGATGGGCAGTCCGAATTCGCGCATCAACTGCGTGCACAGCCACTCGTTTTCCACCGAATCTGAAAAGTCGCCGCGGAAGTTGCCGACGATCCCTGAAGGTAATTTCAGTATGTGTGTCGTTGGAGTGGCGCCATGAGGCCGGTACCACGCACCTCCCATCGAGAGAAGCGCGGTTTTTTCCTGCGCTCCGGCGATCGAGATTCGGAAATCATCATCATGACCATGATGGCCGACAGGCGGCGAGGACGGAACCGCCTGCAGTAATTGCTCGATCTCAGCATCGTCGAGCCGAGTAGCCTCGACTCGGTTCCAACCGATGGGCTCCTGGTGGAGGGGAAGTAACTGCACGGCACCAACGCAATCGCGACCGATGGCCTCCAATAGATCGAAAGCTTGAGTCGACCGAGTGCCGAAGCGCTCACGTATTCGCCGACGGATTGCCGGGTTCTCGGGCAGTAAATTATCGAAGTAATTGTCCACGGCTGTCCCGCGAACCTCGAGATCGGCAGTGATGGGCATGGACAACGACAGCGAGCGTGCGCGCGGCGACTGCGGCCATGTGGTTGTATAGCGAAACAGGGGCGTGCCGGTGCGCAGTGTCGTCCACTCACCCACGAGTTCCCCGTTCATCCAGACATTCAGGGAACCCACAAGTTACCAATCTGCAGCAGCTGGCGGCGTTTTAGGTGTTGGGTCGGCTTCGTTGGACAGCAACTGCACTTGTACCCCGAGGGCACTTAAAATCTTGAATAACTGTCCAACGCTGACACGCCGCGGATCGGCCTCGATTTTTGCGATTCGAGTTTGGTCTAGGCCGACCAGCATTCCAAGCTGCGCTTGAGTGAGATGACGCGCGTTTCGCAGGGATGGGAGGTGCTTCGCGAGTTGTGCTGGGGTCTGCAATAAATAATCCATGGGTGCAGTATATGCCTTTTAAGGCATAAATAAATAATATGCCTTTAATGGCATATCGGACGTCCTCTGACTACTCAGCGCTTAGGTGTTGTCAAGAACAAAGCCGGAAGCCGGCAGGTTCGATGTTTACGGGGGTTAAGTTGGAGTACCCGTGGGGACGCCACTGAATCAATGAGTTACGTAGTTTCCCGCTCGTACGAAAAACGGTACGAAAAGTAGCGCGGCGCGGCTCATATCCTTCGCTGCGCTCGTGCGCAGGATCACGAAGATCGAGAGATAGCACGCGGCGGCGCCGATCGCGGCGCCTGCTGAGCAAACATGTGAAATCACCTGAGGTAAGCGATCGATCTTGAGCACCCTCGATAGCTGAGCGTCCGCATGAGCACCGATGGGAGGCGGGATTGAGCAGTCGGTGTCCGGCGTGTTCTATTTGGAGCGCGCCGCGTCCAACTCGAGTTTCAATTGTGCGGCCCAGCCCTTGAGCATCGAATCGGCCGCAGCTCGATTGGACACTGACGTGGCCCACTGCATGGTCGAGGATCCGCTTTGCCGCTTGTCCAACGCCACAGCCAGCAATGTGCCCGTTACGGCGTCGTTAACTTGCAAAACGAGCGTCATCGAACCAGCATTCATGGTGTAGGTTTTTGATCTGCCAGCTGTCGGCACATCAGGGGCTTTGATAAAAAGATCGACGATGTTCGGCGTGATCGCGAGTACACCGTCACCAGCTTCGGTGACAATTTCATATCCGCCATCACTGAGGGTTTTAGCAAACACGCTCTTGGCCATGGCTGCCAAATCCTCGCGAATCTTCGCCAGCTGCGCCGCCGAGATACCAGTGGTGCCATAGTTGCGGGGGTTCCAGCTCTTGCTGAACTCGACCGAGGGTTCAACGATCATAATTTTGCTGTAGGCAGAGATATCCGCCTCGGGACGGCGGTAGAGTGCCCCTACATTCTTTGAAGGAACGAGTTCGAGTCCCGGAAGAGGCGAAGCGGCGGCCGCAAGGGAAAGAGAGGGGGCAGCCAGGATGAGCGCAGCCGCAATGGCGGCTGGCGTGCGTCGATCGAGGCGAGGCGTACGAAAGAACATTCCGAACTCCTTTTATGTTTTTTGCACTGTGAAGTCGATGTATGCGTTGCACATGCGCGACCTTAAAATCTGACGGTATGGCGCGCTGATGAGAGAGGTTTGGGCCTGCGCCGCGGAGAGGATGCGCGCCGTGATGATTAAAACGCACATGTTAGAGATCCGCATCCGAACCCAAATAAGCTACCGCTGATTTCGCGTCCATGGGACCTTCGGCCAATCACGCCCTTTGCCTTTCTCCTTTAGTTATTCACTTCTCTTTCGTACTCTTTGGGGGAGAGCACGATGACAACGCGACGCGCCGAGTACGATGCGCCCGCGCTGGCCGGGTCCGCAATAAGCAGGGCAACCGACCGGGTCAATTCGACCTTGAGCCAATCTTTTTGATTGTAGGCGCTTGCTAGCCTTCGCGAAATAAGTAGTTGCCGTTCTATTGCGAAAGAGGCGATCCGCGATGTCCAAAAGCCAGGCAATGTCAGCGGAATCGCTCCCCTTTCCACCCACGCCATCGGCCAGCACCGCCGGTCGCACCATGCAGGAGTCAGTCTACAAGCGGCGTGTCGAGCCGCGTCGTTTGCCTGAGGATGCGCCCAACATTGTCATCGTGCTGATCGACGACGTAGGCCCCGGCCTGCCGACAACTTTTGGCGGCGAGGTTGAGACCCGCACGATGGATCGCATCGTTGGAGAGGGCATCGCCTACAACCGGTTTCACACTACCGCAATGTGTTCTCCGACTCGCGCCTCGATGCTCACCGGGCGCAACCATCATCGGGTCGCCAGCGGGCAGATCGCCGAGCTCGCCAACGACTGGGACGGCTATGCCGGCACGATACCGAAGAGCAGCGCGCTTGCGGCCGAGGTTCTGAAGGATTACGGCTACAGCACTTGCGCCTTCGGTAAGTGGCACAACACGCCGGCGATGGAGACGACTGCGGCCGGCCCGTTCGAGAACTGGCCCACGAACATGGGGTTCGAATATTTCTATGGATTCCTCGCCGGCGAGGCCTCGCAGTACGAGCCAAACCTCGTGCGCAACACGACCAGCGTGCTTCCGCCTCGCACGCCTGAGGAGGGGTATCATCTGAGCGAAGACCTGGCCGACGATGCCATCGGCTGGCTGCGCCGGCACAAGGCTTTCCAAGCCGAAAAGCCCTTCTATATGTACTGGGCAAGTGGTGCGCTCCATGGTCCGCACCACATCATGAAAGAGTGGGCGGACAAATATAAGGGCAAGTTCGACGACGGCTGGGACAAGTATCGCGAGCGAGTTTTCCACCGCGCCAAGGAGAAGGGATGGATTCCGGGCAACGCGCAACTCACCACGCGTGACCCGACCATCGCTGCTTGGGAGAGCATCCCGGAAGATGAGAAGCCCTTCCAGCGCCGGCTAATGGAAGTCGCGGCAGGCTATGCTGAGCATGTCGATGTGCAAATCGGCCGGCTGATCGACGAGATCGAGGCGCTCGGCTACGGCGAGAACACAGTGATCTTCTACGTCTGGGGCGACAACGGCTCTTCGGGGGAGGGGCAAAACGGTACCATTAGCGAGTTGCTGGCGCAGAACGGCATCCCGACCACGGTCAAGCAGCACATTGCAGCCCTCGACGCGTTGGGCGGCCTGGACGTGCTCGGAACACAGCTCACTGACAACCAGTATCACGCTGGTTGGGCTTGGGCCGGTAGCACGCCCTACAAGGGGACGAAGCTCCTCGCATCACACTTCGGCGGCACGCGAAACCCTATGGCGATCCGTTGGCCGGCGAAGATCAAGCCGGACGCGACGCCGCGCACGCAGTTTCACCACTGCAACGATCTCGTCCCCACCATCTACGAGATTCTCGGCATCACTCCGCCACGGACAGTGAATGGCGTCCCGCAGGACCCGATCGACGGCGTGAGCTTCGCGTATTCGTTTGTAGATCCCAAGGCCCAGGGCCGGCTGGTCACTCAATACTTCGAGATCATGGGGAGCCGTGCGATCTATCACGATGGCTGGATGGCCTCCGCCTTCGGACCGCGCACGCCGTGGGTTCCCGGTTTGCCTCCCGGGATTCACCAGTGGACGCCGGATAACGATGTCTGGGAACTTTACCACCTTGAGGAGGACTGGTCCCAGGCCAACGACTTAGCGGCCAAAATGCCCCAGAAGCTCGCGCAGTTGAAGGAGCTGTTCCTGATTGAGGCGACAAAAAACAAGGCGCTCCCGGTGGGTGGGGGTCTTTGGATTCCGATTTTGCACCCCGAATTGCGGCTGAGCCCTCCCTACACCGAGTGGAATTTCAGCGGCGAAATCGTCCGCATGCCGGAGGTCGCCGCGCCGGCACTGGGCAACAAGCCGAACCGCGTGACCATCGAGGCTGATATTCCGGCCAACGCCAACGGTGTGCTCTACAAGCTGGGCGCAAACAGCGGCGGTCTCACCTTGTTCGTCGAGGACGGGATTCTCTGCTACGAGTACAACCTGTTCATCATCATGCGCACCAAGATCCGCGCGACGCAAAAGCTCCCCGTCGGCAAGGCGAAGATCGAGGTCGAGACCGTTTATGTCGAGCCCAAGCCGGGTGGTCCGCTGAAAGTAACGCTCAGTGTCAACGGCAAGATCTTTGCGACGGGCGTCGTCCCAGTCAGCGCTCCATTGCTTTTTAGCGCAAACGACTGCCTCGACATCGGCATCGCATTGGGTTCTCCCGTATCGCTCGACTACCACAAAAAGGTGCCGTTCAAGTTCAACGGCAGAATCGACAACGTCAACGTCAAGTACATCTCACAACCGCCGAAATAAAGGAGACACTCTATGACTCAGAGTCATCTCGTGATCGACTTGGAGGTCAATTGAGCCGGTCATTGGTCGGCCGGCGTTTCGCGCTTGCGCTGCTGCGCTGTACCGGTGTCACGTCCGAATAACCGATCGTCATTACTTGTGCAAAGGCGTAGTACGTGAAGAGCGCTGTCCGGCCATGCCAATCGGGGAGAAGGCCGGCTAACTCGGGACTGATGCTGTAGGCCGAGGGCCCCCCCGATACTACCGCATGCGGCGAAAGGCCGCTGCGGGCACGACCCGCGAGTTGTTGGAGACCGCTCTGACTCTGAAGGGTCAGGATCATAGCCGCGCATCTTATTAAAGGAGGATAGGCTTCTCTTTAACAAGGAATCTGATCGCGTGAGTTTGTCGTTGGCAGGCACTGAGGTAGTTGATCGCGTCAGCGAATGACATTCACGAAATCACGATGGACAGCCGTCGGCTGAATAACGGAAATTCGAGTATGGCGACATCACTCCAGCCGCCCCGACCGATGTCGACCATCGTGACCGCGGCGTCGTTGAAAGTCTCGGCGCTGATTTGCGCGTTCCGCTGCAAATGGCGTCTCGGTTGGCCCAAATTGCGACCTGTCGGCGCGGCGGAGCCATTGTTACCGCGCGTGCCGCGGGGCTCAAATTCGATCATCGCGACAAGCTCGCCGAGTTGCGAGAGTTTCATGCCATTTCCCCTCGTGGATCCTTCGATGACCAACGCAGCAGTACGCGCTCGGATGACATAACCCGTGATCAGGCGTGTAGCGAGACCTTGGCCGACCTGGACCTCAAGATCCGGAAGGGCGCGGCTGGTGCCGCTATGCAGCGTGGCGCAGCGGTCGGGCAGGTCGGGCCGTGGGAGTCGCCTGGATTACGGGGGTTAAGTTGGAGTGCCCGTGGGGACGCCACTTTTATTGAAGAAATGCTCAATCATCATCGTTGCCCCAACGGCCGAAGCTCCGACACACGCATCGTGGCCCGCATCTCGTTTCGCGACCATTCGGCACGAAGCGCATAGCCGTCGGCGGCATAGATCTCCAACCAACCGCGCGATCCCGCGTCCATCCGGCCTTGCCGGCACTCCGCACGCGCGGGGCCACCATGGCGATTCATGAAATCGACAACGCGGTCCTCGTGATCCACCGAAAACTGGCGCGGCGAGTCATCATTTGCAGCCGTCTGGTCAACTCCGCCATTTGACGCTTGAATTCCGCCGATTTGACTGCCCCAACAAGCCTGATTGTCCATTAAATTCCTCCCCTCCGTATCGGCCTGTAGAGACTATAGTCTCGAGGCCAGTTACCGGCCAATCCGCTGCGACCGACGACCAACGAAACTAAGGACAACACCATGGGTAAACCCAATCGCCGAATTATCTTCTTGATGCTGCTCGGTATCTTCTGCCAGCGCGCTCTACCTGCGGACACGGCCGAATCGATACCGCCATTGACTTACGTACATGTTTACGCCGACGCCGCGGGTGCATCGCATTTTCGCGAAGAGCGTTTCGATTTTACCCGAGGCCGCGACAACGAGAGCTCCATTCATGTTCTGGAGGCGAAGGGCGGGGCGACACTGTTGCGTCTCAAGGCCGGCGCGGTCGAGGATTGGCACAACGCCCCGCAAGCCTGGTTTTTGATCGTGTTGCAGGGTGCTTCGGAGGTCACGACCTCAGACGGACAAGTGCGCCATTTCGGTCCGGGGTCAGTGGTGCTGCTGGACGATACCACGGGTAAGGGACATCAAACGCGGGCGGTCGGAAAGATCGATCACATTGCAGCCGTCATACCCATTGCTGAGACACCGGTAACGGGAGCGAAGTAGTCTTTCGCCGGAAAATTCACCGCTCCGAGCACCGCTCGGGCGTGCAATTTCGGGTTTCCTTTCCGAGTAAAAAATGGCAATATATTGCCGTCGTTTCATCGATCACTCAAGACAAACGACGATCTCGCGTCCTGTACATCGTCAACACTTGGTATGAATCCGAAATATCAAGTCCCGAAGCCGCACTTGGAGGCAAACAAATGAAATACCAAATCCAGCTTTTCGTAGCGTTGCCGGCGATGATGCTTGCTAGCTTCCTGGTGACTGGTTCGGCGCGAGCCCAGGAAATCTGGTTTGCCCCACCCGCTGCACCTGCTGGTTCGCCTCTGCATCGCGCGGCCGATTTGATGGACCTGTTCAAGACGGACGCACCGTGGCAGGAAGCCGCCTCGCACGTCAAGGTTTTCGAGCTGTACGGGTCGTATTTGAGCGGCGCCCCTCAAGAAGAAATTAATACTATCGTCGCCGATCTGAACCGGCGACACATCC
Source organism: uncultured Gammaproteobacteria bacterium (assembly GCA_963755965.1). Taxonomy (GTDB): domain Bacteria; phylum Pseudomonadota; class Gammaproteobacteria; order Steroidobacterales; family Steroidobacteraceae; genus Bog-1198. The sequence continues at coordinate 554,861 of CAVWLU010000013.1, read as the reverse complement.
CTATCGCGCTAGAGGTAGGGGTGATGAACGTAGGGCCTAAATCCACAAATCCTCCTTGCGGAGGCCTCGGGCAAGTCGAGGGCTACGGAATTCCGCGGCTGGCGATGGCCAATTCCGAAAAGATCAAGAAGGCCGGTGGCGTCATTCGATTCATTGCCATGGATGAACCGCTTTGGTTTGGGCACTACTTTAAGGGCCGACCAGGGGGACAGCCTGGCTGCCAATCCAGCATCGAGCAAATTCTCGATCTGATCAAAGATCCGCTGAGGGTCTACGAGCAAGAGTTTCCGGGCATTGTCATCGGCGACACCGAGCCGACGGATATTGCAGAGCAAAGTCGTTGGAAAGACGATCTATCGGCTTGGGTAACCGGATTTCGCAATCAAACGGGGCATCCCTTGGCTTTCATGCATTTGGACATTCCGTTCAATCGCCCGGGAGAGGAGGGCTTTGCTGTCGAATTTTTTCGATATGCCGAGCGCCTGAAACAACAAAACCTCCTCAGCGCGATCGGTGTCATCTATGACGGCACGCCCACCGATACGAGCGATGAGTCGTGGATACAAGACGCGAAGGGGCATATTCACTTGATCGAGGAAAAGAATGGTTTGCGCCCGGACCAAGTCTTGATTCAGTCATGGCAGGCGTATCCGCAGCATGTACTCCCCGAGTCATCTCCGGGCAGTCTGACCGGCCTGGTCAATTATTATGCTGGACGGGCGAAATGAATATCATCCAGTGAATTATAGCTAGGGAGAGACGGCGGCAGCGGCCGACTATCGGGTTCACGCTGGCCGCTTGACGACCACGAAATCCTGTTGAAACGCGTTCGCCATCACGATGAAGTCCAGGATTTCAAAATACAGACTCCAGTTCTTCGAGATGTAAGGCCTCGAATGTAACGTCGATCTGTAATAATCGCTCCGATTTGTGCCGATAGCGCTGTCCGGGACACCATCAAAGAACCCGAACTTTTGTACAAACGGCAATCCAATTTCGTCCCGTTGGCGGCAAAATTTAGCCTCGCCATTAACCGTAAGAATTGCAATTGCGCCTGGTTTGAGCACCCGGCGAATTTCCGCCAACCATTTGTGCTGATGATGTTCCGAAAGATGCGTAAATACTGATATGCCGTAAAGAAGATCGACGGAATCACTCGGCAGCTGAAAGCCATCCAAGGGAAGCACGCTGAATTGTACATCCGATGAGAGGTTGGAAAGATTCTCCTGGCACCACTTGACGTTCACCTCGTCGATGTCAACGCCAATTACTGTCTGTTTTTTCTTAGGGTCGACTTGACGCCGCTCCAAAAGGTGGCGCACAACTCGACCGCAACCCACGCCCCAATCCACGACTACCCCCAGTTGCGCGATTCCGCACCCGGCGTAATACCTTGCAATTGCGTCAAGCCTATAAAATGTCGTCAGTCCAGAGATTAGGAAATTGACTTGGTCAGATTTTCGTCCTGAAACACGAACGACATTCTCGATCGGCGGCAAAGGCGGTCGCAGCGTCTGATGGTCGAACGCCGAGCGAGGGATCTCGATCGAGCGCAAGCTATGATGCAACGCCATTTTGCTGCCTTCGGGCGGCGGTGGATCGAAGTTAGGGCGAATGGAAAGGAATGGAAGATTGTCACCAGAGAAATTGGCCTCGGAAACGCTGAAGACATAGTTATAAGTTTTCCGCCCAAACAATCCGGGATCCTCATCAATGATGCGGCAATCCTCAATTCTCGATGTTCCAATCATGAGTCCGATAAGCTTTGAACCCTCCACGTGAGACACCTTGGCTTGACACCTTAGGACGTCTCCTTCGACACGATAGGATGGAACGAAAAACATTTCGGTCTGCAGCTCTTCCCAAACGTTGGCATCAATGTCAGCGAATACGGTGAGCTGTCTATCCTTTCCGTTGATGAGCGGCTTGCCGGAATCCTCAAAAACAATAGAGAACGGAATTTCAGGCTTGACACCATTGCTCAACGGAAGCCATAGGCGGAAGCTGTGAACGTGCGGAGCTCGGGACTCCGGAAGGTTCAGTGCCTGGCGTAACCCACCGCTTGGAAACTGCGGCCTAATTGAGATGACTGACCTGCCCAGTTGGACTATTTGCAAGATCGGACTGGCCGACGGATCGGTGGTATCGATTGCCCAACCGCTTATCTGGAATTTATCAACACGACGAACATTGCCTTTGAGTGCTTCAGCCGCCATCATGTCTCACGTCTCCAGGTTTTAGTACAGTTCCGCGCAGTTTCCCGTGCTTCAAGGGCTCAGGCGCGCTTGATGTTCGCTGCCTACTTTAGCGCGGAGCAATTCAAGGATCGGCTTGGTTGCTTGTCAGATGTCTTGCTTGAGTCTAACTCTGAACTTGTACGCTATCAAATTGCCGGCGCTTGTCGTGCACCTAGATTTGAGGTCGGTGCAATTCGCTTAGCATCAACTAGACGGAAGCGGGCTAGGGAGGCGCGACACCGGTTCCATTGACCGTTGCTTTTTGCGTAAGTCCCGGTGCGTTGATGTTCAGAGTCGCCCAGACATACCCAGCCGAGACGGGGGTAAACACGACGTTGATCGTACAGGTGGATCCGACGGCGACGGGTACACCACAGGTATTGGTCTGCGAGAATCGGCTGGCATTCGCGCCAGCGAGCGTGATACTCGTAATGGGCAGCGGTGCGCTGCCGGTGTTCGTCACTGTCAGTGGTTGCGATGCACTCGCAGTACTCGTCGGCACGTTGCCAAGCGCCAGCGACGTTGAGGACACCGTGAAGGACACGATACCGGTTCCATTGACCGTTGCTTTCTGAGTTACTCCAGGTGCGTTGACGGTCAGAGTCGCAAAGACATACCCAGCGGAGGTCGGCTTAAACACGACGTTGATCGTACAGGTTGATCCGACGGAGACGGATGTACCACAGGTATTGGTCTGCGAGAATTCGCCGGCATTGGCGCCGGAGAGCACGATGCTCGTAATAGGCAGTGGCGCGCTGCCGGTGTTCGTCACTGTCAGTGGCTGCGATGCACTCGCAGTATTGGTCGGCACGTTGCCAAGCGCCAGCGACGTTGAGGACAGCGTGAAGGACACGATACCGGTTCCATTGACCGTTGCTTTCTGCGTTATTCCAGGTGCGTTGACGGTCAGTGTCGCAAAGACATACCCAGCGGAGATCGGCCTAAATACGACGTTGATCGTACAGGTTGATCCGACGGCGACGGGTGCACCACAGGTATTGGTCTGCGAGAATCGGCTGGCATTCGCGCCGGAGAGCGCGATGCTCGTAATGGACAGTGGCGCGCTGCCGGTGTTCGTCACCGTCATGGGCTGCGACGCACTCGCAGTACTCGTCGGCACGTTGCCAAGCGCCAGCGATGCCGGAGATACGGTGAAGGCGACGACGCCCGCGTTGGCCGTTATATTGATGAGGGACGACACTGATGGCACGCCCGCACTATTGAACGCAAAAAGCATGTAGAACCCGGGCAATAACGTTGTGCTATCGGTCGGCAATACTGCCGTTACATTTTGACCTTCCTGAGTAAAGGGTAGATCAATGAAGCGCTGGTCCGAATTGTTGGAATGCGTTGCCGAGCCAGTTCGAACAAATGTGAGGCGGGAGATGGTGTCTGTCGGGCCAACAGTTATGCCAACCGTATCGCCCGGATTGAAAGCGTTCGCGGTAGTTGCGATGATGGCCGGCCGAACGGCGGGCGTGCCATCTGCCGCGTACAGATAAGGTGGATAGTAAATCTCCGCATTTAGATTATTCACGGGTCCGGGGGCGCCCCCGCCCGCTGTCAGTACCGTTGCGTCGGGCAACAAAAGCGCGCTCGAATGGTATAAACGCGGTTTCGCGGCGCTCGCGCCGGCCGTCCACAAGCCGGTTCCCGGGTCCCAAATTTGCGCTTGATAGGCGACGCCCGTCATCTCGTTGTACACCTCGGAACCGCCCGTAACCAAAACCCTCCCGTCGGCCAAAATGGTACCGCTACCCCAGTAACGAGCCTGGTCAATGTTACTGGTAGGCGTGACGACAGGAGTCGACGTGCGGTAGTCAATTACCACGACCTGTTGATTCATAAGAACAGAAAGTGCCATGCCGGGCGCGAACGCGATCGTGGGAAAAGCAAAATATCCCACCGGGGCCGTGACCTTGGATTGGGTAATGCTGCCAACGCCCGAGGTCGAGACGTAAAACATCGTGCCTTTACCCGCGTTGAGCACGAATACATTACCGCCGGGTGCGATGTACGAGCGGGGATAATACCACGCATCAGTGCCGCCGAATGCCGGGACGCTGGTTGCCCCTGTTAAAGATGTCCATGCGCGCAGACTGGGATCATATAGCTCCGGTGTTGCTGCTGGTTGGGCTGGCGTTAGTGCCCCCACATTCTGTCTTCCGCCAAAGATAGCCAACTTGCCGTTGGGTAGCGAGACGAGCGAGCCATACCAGCGCGCATAAGTCATGGGCGTGTTCGCTGTAAGCGTGTTCGCCGACGGCGAGAAAATCGTCGTACCGTTGTTCGCCGAGTTGCGTATGCCGTTAACGGTTAGATCACCGCCGGAGGTCAGTACGTCTCCCGAAATCATCACCGACTGCGCTGAGCAGAAAATGTCGGTGTTGGTCGTATTGGGCAACACCAGGTGCGAATTAGAATCGGTGCCCAGCGTCGGATCCCATATGTCATAAATGAGTTGCGCGCCCTGTGCTCCGCTTGCGTTGGTGCCATAGCTCATCACCCTGCCATCCGGCAACAGGACGGCGTGAATCGCAATGAGCGGCCACGTCACAGGGGCGCCGAACAGACCGCCGGTGAATGCCGCGACGCCACCCACGGGGACCTGACTTGCGTTTGCAGAACTTACTGACGCCAACGGCGCAATGGCTGATTTGTTCCCAGCAGTTTTCAATCCCGACTTCACACCAGGGCCCGGACCATAGTCGACCGGCGCCTTTGCATCGGTTTCATCGGGGATGCCCAACAACTCTTCGATCCGCTGAATAGCGGTCCGGGGAGCAGCCAATACGGTATGCTCGCTCGCCGTGACGACGAAGATGAGCAACGCTCCCGCAACAATGTAGAGACAGTTCGTCCATTTGAACCGAGTCATGAAAGTTTCCTCTTCCCCTGCATTATCGATCTTCTTTGAAGACGCAGCACGTGATCCACCGCCGCGAATCCGCGATCGATTTTATTTATACGCCTGCGAGATCATCAGCGCACGTCAGATTTTTCAAGTGAGCGAGACGCGTGTTGCGACACCGCACGTATCCACAAGCTTATGTCGACAGTTTGACCGCTTATGTAAAGCAATTGGTCGGCGCTGCACCCGGGCCGTCTCGATGCAGCGCCTGATGCTCAGTGGGTGAACGTGACCCGCTCGCACCGACTATCGCAGGCTGAAATCCAGCCGCCCTTCATTGACCCTGATGCGTAGTCCCTGATGCTTGACTAAATAATGAACCGCGACGATCACTGCGCCGAATCCGGAGGCGGCTCCGACGCCGAGCGCCCATCGCGGGCCGAACGTATCCGCCACCCAGCCGACGAGCGGCGCGCCGATGGGGGTTGCGCCGACTGCGATGGCGAGGAATAGCGCGATGACCCGGCCGCGCATTTCGGGCTCGGTCGAGAGCTGGATCGTGCTGTTCGCCGTCGTGGTGAAGGTCTGCGCCGACAGACCGATGATGACGAGCGCACAGCCGAACAGCCCGTAACTCGGCATCACGGCCGCAATACAGAATCCGAACCCGAAGATCGCCGCTGCGGCGACGATGACCGGCATTCCGGGTTTCTCCCGCCGTGCGGAAAGCAGCGCCCCGGCCACCGATCCGAATGCCATCATCGACGTGAGCAACCCGAACTGACTCGCACCGGCGTGAAACACTCCTACCGCCATGGTCGATATGAAGATCGGGAAGTTGATGCCGAACGTGCCGATCAAAAACAGCATCACCAGAATCGCCTTGATCTCGGGCCGGTGCCAGACGTAGCGGAAGCCGTCGGCCAAGCCGCCGCGGCCGCGGTTTAACTTCACGCTCCGATGCAGCTCATCGACCCGGAGAAAGAAGAGCGAGCAAAGCACGGCTACGAACGACGCCGCGTTGATCAGGAACAGCCAGCCCGAACCCAGGGCCGCGATGAGTACGCCGGCGACCGCGGGACCGATCATTCGTGCCGCGTTGAATGAGGCCGAGTTGAGACCCACCGCGTTCGACAGATCCTCCTCTCCCACGAGCTCCGCGACGAATGTCTGGCGCGCCGTTGAGTCGAAGGCGCTGACGCATCCGAGCAGGAAGGCGAACAGATACACGTGCCACAAACGCACGGAGCCGGAGATGGTGAGAATGCCCAGTCCGAGCCCCAGAACTCCCATGGCCGCCTGCGTCGCCATCAAGAGCTTTCGGCGATCGAAGTAATCAGCGGCGAAGCCCGAGAGCGGCAGCATGAGGGCGAGCGGCCCGAACTGCAGCGCCATCACGATTCCGAGCGCGGTCGCATTCTTGTGGGTGAGCTCCGCAAGCACCAGCCAGTCCTGCGCCGTGCGCTGCATCCACGTGCCAACATTGGACACCAACGTGCCAGCCGCCCAGACGCGGTAGTTGTAGTTCCGGAGTGAGCGAAAGGCGCCTCTCACCGCTATTCGAACCGCTTCTTCAAGAGATCGAGAATCTCATGGGTCGTGCCGTTCTCTCCCAGCCTGGGAAAGATCCGGGTCACCGAGTGATTGTGAGCGTCGAGATTCAGATCCGTCATCGCATCGACGACAAGGGCGACGTGGAACCCCAGTTCATGCGCTTGGCGAGCGGTCGACTCGACTCCGATGCTGGTGGCGACGCCCGCAAGCACTATCTGAGTCACGCCGAGCCCCTTCAGGTGCTCGTAGAGACTCGTATTGGTGAACGCACCCCAGGTCTTCTTGGTGACCAAGTGATCCTGGGGCTGCCGGTTTAACTCGGGGACCAGTTCGACCCAGTTCGCGGGCCGTTCGGCGGCGCCATACGACTGCTCCGTGCGCCCGGGTGCGCTGCCTGCCACGTTCACGAGCACGACGGGCAAGCCGTGACGGCGAAACGCGGCTGCCAACTCGCCCGCGCGCTTCACCACGTCACCGACGGGATGCGCAGTCGGATAGGACACGATGCCCTTCTGGAGGTCGATGATGACGAGTGCGGTTTTTTGATCCAGCGGGGTAATTGCCATGGTCGGTTTCCTGTACGCAGCGATCTGCATGAGGTGATGAAATCAGTCGACAATTCGCTTCAGTAAGGTTGCCGCCTTCGCAAGTTCTTCTTGCTCAGCGGGGCTAAGATGCGAGCGGATGGCCCCGGAAAGCCAGTCTTCGCGCGCTGCGCGGCTGGCCTTGATCCACTCACGCGCGGCCGCGGTCAGGGAGAGCATGATCTGTCGACCGTCGGCGGGGTGCGGCGCACCGCTCACGAGGCCGGCCGCTTCCAACGCGGCGACGGTCGCGCCCATGGATTGAGACCGCACGCCTTCCGCTCGCGCCAATGTCGTGACCGTCGATGGGCCTTCGCGGTCCAGATAGCCCAGCACGGCCATCTGCGACAGGGACAAATCCCCCTTGTTTGCATGTTCCCGCAGCCGGCGCCTGAGCTTTCCGAGCACCTCTCGAAGCTCTGAGGCCATTGTCGCCGCGTGATCCTGAGCTTTCTTCACCCCGGCATGATATCAGATATGAAGGTAAACTACAAAGGTTAGCTTCATATACAAGCTACTGGGATTTGTCGATCGCCAACAGAGCGGCCGCGCCGTTTTCTTCCACTTTGTGCGCGGAGAGTCCGATTCGATCGGGATCGAACGGTCGCATCACCAGAAGATACTCATAGTCCGCGGCTGTTTTGCGCCAATCCACTTCGGGATGAATTCTCGAGTGATACCACGACTCATCGGGAGCATATGGCCGCTGAACGTATCGAAAGTACTTCATCGGCGCGCCATTATCGGCAGTGAAAAGGTAGGGCTCCAACACCGCTCGATCCAACGTCGCGTACGACGGAGCGTGAAGCGAATAACGCGCTACACCCTGCTTCGCTGCGGTATACACGGGAAGCACCCGGGAACCGGTGGGAATCTTCGCGACGATCAGGCGATATTGGCCGATCCAGTGGCTTTCATCGCGAAAGTGCTTACCGAGATACGCGAGGTTTCCTACGACGAGCACCAGCGCGCAGCCAAAGGCCAGTGCATTTACATGCGAACTTTCGCCTGCGCTGGGTGGCACATTGAACCAACCCACCAAGAAGAAAACGGCAACGAGCGCAAGGGCGCGGACATCCACAAACGACGCTTCGGCGTACACGGAGGGGAGCACAATGTAAACGCCGAGAAATGTCAGCGCGAGGAACCAGGGTTCCAACACACCCGGCTCGAGAATCGTCCGGATGTGAAACCAGCGCCGGCGCACGACGAAATACAGACACGCGGCGAGGGACAACATGAGCAGCACGTTCTTCGCACCGCCATAACGCTGGAAGTCCCAGAGAAGGTGCTGGAACTTGCCGCCAAGGGTCCCCCAGTCAGTGGGCTCGGCGATAACATCCTGCGGCTGCCGGTAACCGGTGGCCATCAGAAAGTGCCAAGCCAACAGCGCCGCCAAAGGAGCCAGAAGCAAAGCCTCCCGACCTACGCGCGAGGTACGAAGGTAGACTCGTAACGCTCCCGAAGCACCTATGGCGGTCACCAGGAAAATCACCGCGGCAAAATGCGTGAGATAGGCGGCGATCATCAAAGCAACGAATCCCAAGTAGGTTCCGAGCGACCAGTCGCGCCTCAGGCATTCCGCCGCAGCGAGCCCAAGGAAAACGAAGGCGACAGCAAACCGGAAACTGAAAAATCCCATCACAAAAAAACTGTCAGTGGCCAGAAAGACACTCAGCAGCAGTAATACCGCTGTGACATCCGGTGCCGTCCGCCGGGCTTTCAGGTAGGCGAACAGCGCGCAAGGCAGCGACAAAAATGCGAGTACGGACCATAGAACTCCGGCCGCCGAAGATCCGAGCACCTGCACGAGGCACGCCAGCACGAGATCGCCGAGAATGTAAGGTATGAAGAGAAAGTGATACGAATACAGCGCCCCAAATTGCTGGCCGTGACCGAACATCAGATCCGCCATCACTGCAGCGCGAGCCAGATGATTCGGTGCGTCCTGAAGCGGTAGCGGTGAGAGCAGCACTAGGATCGACACGTACACGACGGCGACCACCAAAAATGCTGCGGTCAAGGTGCGGACCGAAGGATTCGAGTGCAGCAAACCGACACTGCGAATCCGGAAACTCTGCTGCGTGGGTTTGCCGGTCGCCGCGGTGGTTGGTCTGGCTGCCGCCGCCGCGCGGGTATCGTCGCTATGCAGTGCGGCCTCCCACTGGTCGAGGTAACAGCGTCTTCAGATCTTCAGGCTGTCCATAGTTCCCCGAAGGATCGCTTGCTGTCAATGTCGACGCCACATTCGCTGTGATTCGTGCGGGCGATCAAAATAAAACGCCGCCGGTTCAACGATCCGACGGCGATTTAGCTCGAGGCACGTTGACTGCCAATGACAATCACCCTTTGCTATCGGCAAGAGTGCGATTGTGCAGTGCGGTAACGGCCGGCTTATTGACCTGAGTTACCGCGGCCGTGATGGCGCTGTCGATGCAGGCGCGCCAGATGCGCTGCCGGCTGAGGTCCCGGTCCTCCAAGGACGAGCAGACGAACTCCGCGGCGTTGCGGACTCGAGCATAGAACACCTTTGCACCGCTTTCAGAGTCCATGTTCAAATCGCTGTACGAGACGCGTTTTGTCAACGACTCCGGTGTTTCGGCGCGTGCGCTGACCGCGGTCATTGCGTAGCCGAGAGCGAGGAAGCCGGCGGCAATGGCGGCAGGAATTGATAAGGACCGGGGGTTGATGGCGGTATTCATGGCTATCTCCTAAGGTAAGTTGATGAATTGAAGTGACTGAACACGATTCACAAGTTACGGAGATTGGCTGCGATTCGCATGAAGGTTGACCCAAGTGTGCGTGAAGCTTTGCCGAAGCTTTCGTGAAGCCCGCTAAAGCGTAAGGTCCGTGCTACTGGCGCTAAGACCGGTATTCCGATTCTCACCTACCTCGATCCTTGGTACAGCGGCAGTGCCCCTTGGGCCAATTTGCGGGCTGCTGTGCGCATGCTACGGTCCTAAACGGAATAACCCCATCCGCGCGACACGGAGGTAGGGGAGTGCGAGGGGGTTATGTCTGCGTCGCGAATCCAAAGGGGAAGTTCTCATGACGATCATGTTTGCGGCGATGATACCCGCCTCGTCGTTCGGCTAATGGCCAGTCACGCCCCATCCGCGGCGCCTGCCGCGCCGGTTTCCCCTGGCGCAGCGGCGCACGATGTACCGCCGGCGGATCGGCAGATGAGACAGCTCGTGCTCGGTCTCCTCCGTCCGTACAAGGGCTGGCTGGCCATCGTGTTCATCGCGATGCTGGTCGAGATCGCGATGAGTTTGGCGGCTCCGTGGCCGCTCAAGCTCGTGCTCGATGACGCGCTCGGACACCACAAGCTGCCCGATTGGCTCGCCTGGGCTCATAACTACGGCATCTCGCGCAATACGCTCGGAGTCGCAATATTCGCGGGTCTCTCGACCCTGTTGATTGCTGTCTTCGCGGCGATCGCGACCTATATCGACAACTACTACACCACCAGCGTCGGCCAGTGGGTGGCCAACGACCTGCGCGTGCGCATCTACGATCATCTGCACCGGCTCTCGCTGCATTTCTACGACTCGGCGAAAACCGGCACTTTGATGTCCACGATCACCAGCGATGTGGCGACCGTGCAGGGCTTCGCGTCTTCCTCGACCTTGGGCATCGCGGTCGATCTCTTGACCATCGTCTTCATGCTGGGCCTGATGTTTTGGCTCGACTGGGACTTCACGCTGATCGCCGTCGCCGTCACGCCCTTCTTGCTGTTGTTTGTCATGCGCTTCAAGAAGGCCGTCAAGGAAGTGACGCGTATCGTGCGGGTCAAGCAAAGCGAGATCGTGGCGGTAGTCCAAGAGGGCTTAGGATCGGTTCGCGCAGTGCAGGCGTTCGGACGAGAGGACCTCGAGGAGGCGCACATGGAAGCGGCCAGCCACGCCACGGTCGAGGCAGCGCTCAAGGCGCGCCAAGTGAAGTCGCTGCTCTCGCCCGTGGTCAGTGTGGTGGTGGCGTTCTGCGCGGCCATCGTGCTGTACAAAGGCACATCACTAATCGTCGCGGGAACCATGACGGCGGGCGCACTGACCGTGTACCTTGCGTATCTGAACAAGTTCTTCAAGCCGGTCAAGGACCTTGCGGGTATGACCACCGCCATCGCACAGACGACGGTCGCGCTCGAGCGTATTCAAAAAATACTCTCCGCCGACGACATCATTCCCGAGCACCCGGACGCGAGCGACCCCGGCCGTGTTAAAGGTGAGATCACTTTCGAGAACGTTGCGTTCGCCTATGGCGATGACGCTCCGGTGCTGACCGACATCTCGTTCAAGATTTCGCCGGGTCAGGTCGTGGGCGTCGTCGGGCCAACCGGCTCGGGAAAATCGACGGTGTTGAGTCTGATTCCACGTTTTTACGACACCAAGGCGGGGCGGATCCTCATCGATGGTATCCCGGTCGATACTTTCAAGCTGGCGGCGCTGCGCTCGCAGGTCGGTTTCGTGTTGCAGGAAACGGTGCTGTTTCGAGGCACCATTCGCGAGAATATTGCGTACGGGCGCCCGGGCGCGACCGAGGAGGAAATCATCGCCGCGGCGAAACTCGCCAACGCCGACGAGTTCATCGTCCGTATGCCGCATGGCTATGACTCGGTCGTCGGCGAGCGCGGCGACACTCTGTCGGGCGGCCAGCGTCAACGCATCGGCATCGCTCGTGCGGTGATCCGCGACAGCCCGATCATGATCCTCGACGAACCGACGGCGGCGCTCGATACCGAGTCCGAACATCTGGTGATCGAGGGCCTCGAGCGGTTGATGAAGGGTCGCACCGTCATCATGATTGCTCACCGCTTGAGTACGCTGCGAGACGCTGACAAGATCATCGTGGTGAAGGACGGCGTCGTGGCGGAGGAGGGCACGAACGACGCATTGATCGCGCTCGGTGGGGTCTACGCGGAGCTGCACCGCCTCCAGTACGAAACGGGTGCTGCCCCCAAGACCAGCGCGACGTGATGGCCGCGAGATGCCAACCTCTGTATCGAATTTGACACGCCCACGGAGTCCCAGCCCATGTCCCATACCCTAATCGTCCTCCCGGATGACACGGCCAAACCCATCCTCGACCCGATCAACGCGGCGAAGAAATCGCTCAATATCCGGATGTTCCTATTCACGGAACCGACGCTCCTCGAGGCGGTGGTCGGCGCGAAGAAGCGCGGCGTGAATGTCCGGGTCATGCTCAATCCGGCGCGCCGCAGCGGCGAGACCGAAAACGAGGAAGCCCGCAAGACGCTCACGTCCGCGGGCATCGATGTGCGCGATAGCAGTCCCGCGTTCGACCTGACTCATCAGAAGTCGATGGTGATCGACGATCACTTCGGTTTCGTCGAGTCGCTCAACTGGGAAACCAAGGACCTCACGCTGACGCGCGACTACGCCATCGTCACAACCGACCAGGAAGAAGTGTCCGAGATGAGTCGGTGTTTCGATGCGGATTGGGATCGCATCGACTTTACACCCCACCCCAAATCGCAGCTCATCTGGTGTCCGAACGACGGCCGGCGACGCCTCGCGGAGTTCATCGACAACACCAAACACACGCTTTGGCTGCAAAACGAGCGCTACCAGGACCAGGTGATCATCGAGCGCCTGGTCCGAGCGGTCGAGCGCGGCGTCAAGCTTCGGGTCCTCGCCCGCAGTCCCCATTCACTGAAGGCGGATAAGCTCATCGAAGGCGTCGGCGGCCTCAGGATTCTGCAGGACGTGGGCGCGAAGGTGCACACCTTGAAGCATCTTAAGCTGCACGCCAAGATCCTGCTGGCGGACAGCAAGCGCGCCATCGTGGGTTCGATCAATCTGGCGCCGGGCAGCTTCGACGCACGGCGCGAACTTGCGATCGAAACCGACGATCATCATGCCGTGAAGCGCCTCGAGAAGACCGCCCAGCACGACTGGGATATGTCGCACCGTCTTGACCTATCCGACGAGGGATTGCTCAAGGATTTGAAGAAGCGCGAGGGCCTGAACCCGGAAAAGCTCGTCCTCGGTGACGGAAGCTCCAAGAAGGAAAAGGCCAAGGGCTGAATTCCGCCGCAGTCGCCGCGCCGGGCGTGCTACCGTTTGCGCCTATGACTGTACCCGGCGAAGGGCAAGGGACATTTGCGCGCGAGGCGTGGATCCGAGCACTGCAGCGGACCGCTGCCATCGAGCAAGACCCGCACCTCACGATGCCGCTGCTGATCGACCGGTTGGCGCTTGAATTCGGCGCGGCGCCGGCACTTCTCTCGAGGGATGGCTCACTGAGCTATCGGGAACTGGCGGCGCGAGGGAACCAGTACGCCCACTGGGGCCTCTTGCAGGGGCTCAAGCATGGGGATGTCGCCGCCTTGCTCATGCCGAATTGCGCCGAGTATGTGGCTGTTTGGCTTGGACTCAGTCGCATCGGCGTGACGGTCGCGCTGATCAACACACATCTTGCGGCCGATGCGCTTGCACACTCTATCGTGATCGTTGCGCCGCGTTTGATCGTGGTCGGCGCCGAGCTCGCACCGAAACTCGCGGCCGTGCGTGCGCGCCTCGAGCCCGGTCTCAAGTTGTGGGTGTACGGGGGCGGCAGCGCTGATTTCGAACCTCTGGACGCCGCTCTCGAGCATCTATCGGGCGAGGCGCCCTCCGACGGCGGCTTCACGGCGCCGACGCTCGATGCCACGGCGCTTTATATCTACACGTCCGGCACCACCGGGCTACCGAAAGCGGCCACCGTCACCCACTACCGGCTGATACGTTGGAGTCAGTGGTTTGCGGGGCTCATGGATACGGGACCTCGTGACCGGATGTACAACTGCCTACCGCTCTACCACAGCGTCGGTGGTGTGGTGGCGGTCGGCGCGGTGCTGGCCGCCGGCGGTGCGGTGGTCATTCGCGAGCGATTCTCCGCCTCCGATTTTTGGCGGGACGTACGCGACGAGGGCTGCACGCTGTTTCAATACATCGGCGAGCTATGCCGATACCTGGTCAACACGCCCAGCCAGCCGATTGAAATCGAACACTCCTTGCGTATGGCCTGCGGCAACGGCTTGCGGCCGGAAGTTTGGGACACATTCAAAACGCGCTTTCGGATTCCGCGCATCCTCGAGTATTACGCATCGACCGAGGGCAACTTTTCGCTCTACAACTGCGAGGGACAACCGGGGGCCATCGGCCGCATTCCCTCCTTTCTGGCGCACCGGTTGCCGGTGGCGCTGCTGCGATTCGACCTCGAGAGCGGCGAACCGAAACGAAATGCCGCGGGGTTCTGCGAGCGCTGCGCCGTGGACGAGATCGGCGAGGCCGTCGGGTTGATTCCGGATGACGCGAACGCGCGTGCCGGCCGCTTCGAAGGTTATGCGGATGCCGAAGCCACCAAGCGCAAGGTGCTGCGCAACGTGTTCAAGACAGAGGACGCCTGGTACCGCACCGGCGATCTGATGCGGCGTGACGCTGCGGGCTTTTACTACTTCGTGGACCGCGTCGGCGAGACCTATCGTTGGAAGGGCGAGAACGTGTCGACTGCCGAGGTGCTGAGTGCACTGACCGCCGCGCCCGGAGTACAGGAGGGCGTGGTATTCGGTGTGACCGTGCCGGGTGCGGACGGACGGGCCGGCATGGCCGCGCTCGTGGTCAACGGCGAGTTCGATCTTGAGGCCTTTCGAGCCGTGGTCGCCGGCCGTCTACCTGCCTATGCGCGCCCGGTGTTTCTGCGGCTGATGTCCTCGCTCGACTCCACCGGCACGTTCAAGCCGCGCAAGCAAGATCTCGTACGCGTGGGATTTGACCCCGCTCAAGTGAGCGATCCCCTGTATGTCGACGATCCGCGCGCCGCAGCATACGTCCCGCTCGATTCTGCCCTGTACGCTGCCATCAGCGGCGGCACCATGCGTTTGTGAGCGCGTTTATGAGCACTCGTCACGCCGTATTGCCGGCATCCACGGTGAGCACGATGCCCGTGATATTGCGTCCCGCAGCGCCCAAGAGGAACTCCACGCTGCGTGCCACGTCTAGGGCATCGGCCATGCGGTGCAACGCGCTGCGTCTCGCGATCTGTGCCCTCTGAGATTCGGACAACTCGTTGGTCATGGCGGTGTCGATGAAGCCGGGCGCAATGGCGTTGACCGTGATGCCGAGCTGGCCGAGTTCGCGCGCCAGCGATCGGGTAAAACCGACCAGCGACGCTTTCGTGGCGCTGTACACGGATAGACCGCTGTAACCCGTCGAGGCCACGATCGAGGCGATATTCACGATGCGACCGTTGCGCTCGAGCATCATGGAGCGGGCGGCGTACTTGGTCAGGAGGATCGGGGAGAGCGTGTTGAGTCGGATGAGACGTTCGATGTCCTTGTCGCGCATAGACCCGAGAAGACCGGCTGTGCCGAGGCCCGCGTTGTTGACGAGTCCGTAGATCGGTCCGAAATCGGCGCGCAGAGCACGAACGAAGGCTCCGATCTGCTCGAGATCGGAAAGATCGCAGGCGCGAAACTCAATCGCTCCGCCCCCCGCCTCGAGCGCTTCCCGGCTCGCCGTCCGCAACTCCTCGCTCTCGCTTCGGGCGACGGCGATGACCCGGTAGCCGGCCCCCGCCAGGACGCGTGCGGTTGCGAGACCGAGCCCGCGGCTGCCGCCCGTGACGATGACGTTAAGCACCGGAACGCACCAGCTTACCGGCCGCGGTGAGTTCGAGCGCCGGTACGAAGCTCAGGCGCGCGGGCACCTTGTGTGCCGGCAACGCGCGCCGACAGGCACTTAATAAGTCGCTCTTGATGTTCTCGACCGCCGGCGCGTCGAGCGCGGAGTTCAGCGCATCGTTCAATACCACGTCCGCCACGACGACGGCGCCCATGATGGGACTGCGCCGCGACCGGACCAGGGACATCCTCACCCGAGGATCGGCATTCAATACGCCCTCGACTTCCTCGGGGTAGACCTTGAGGCCGCCCACATTGATGATGCCGCCTCTGCGGCCGCGGAAATAATAGCGCCCGTCTTGGAGTTCCACCAAGTCGCCGGTATCGACGTAACCATCGCCGCTCTCAAGATCGCGCGCCGCCTCGCCCAAGTAGCGTGCAGCGGTACGCTGCGAGCGAATGCGCAGCGTGCCGTCCTCCACTTTCATGTCGATGCCGTTGTGCGTGCCCTCGAGCAAGTCGGCGGGGAAGCCGGCGCGCCCGTCATTGACATCGAAAGCGACGCCGGCCTCCGTAGAAGCGAAGGCGTGGGCGATGCGCGCATGGGGATACATCGTGTGCAGCTGATCCAACAACACCTGATCGGCGACCTCGCCCGAGAGGCGTACGTAGCGGGGTGTCAGGAGATGCGCCGCACCGCTCATGAGTGCGCGGCGCCAATGCGAGGGAGTGCCGGAAATGTGGGTCACACCGCGCGCTTGGGCGCGTGCCAGAAAGTCCGCGGTCGACTCATCAGGGCTCGACAGCACGAGCGGCGCGCCGGAGAGCACAGCGCGCAGAAAAATTTGCAGACCGCCATAGCGGCGGATGTCGTAGAACGTGCTCCAGACCGCGGCGCTTCCCTCGGATTGCCGCGGCAAGGTACCGGCGAGGCTCGACAGTGTATGAACGACGAGTTTGGGGCTGCCGGTCGTTCCGGAGGTCAAGAGAATCCATTCGGTGACGCCGCTGGTGCGTCGCTCGATCGGAACAGGGACGGGACGTGGATCGATGTTGGAGAGCACTGCGTCGGTTCCGGCGGTTGCCGAGATTTCGGCGAGCATCTCCGGCGTAAGGTCTGGCGTACACAGCACCAACCGGCGTGCCACCCCGTCGAGTTCGAGGAGTGCGATGGCCGTGCTCAACTGCTCATGTAGGGCGAGCAGCACCGAGCGGCCGCGCAGGGCTTCCAACTGTCCGTCGAGACACGAGGCCGCGGTGAGTGTGGAGAGCGCAATGGAAGCCGCCTGCCCGTGGAACGCACCAGTGACGCCCAAGCTCGAATTTGCCACCGAATCCCACAGCGATGTCATGATGCACTTTAGCCATTTCGGGCTGGTTCTGGCAAAGTAAACTCGTAAGAAAGTGCCAATCAACTCGCATTTTTCGGTGCCCAATCCGGCGCTGCTGTCGGCAGGGTTCGCCAATCTCTTCCCGAGCGGTGTCGTCGCAGCCGAGTTGCGGACACCGGGCGCGGCCGCTGACTTGCTGGCCGAGGAGGCAGAGAGCATGGCCAACGCAGTGCCTAAGCGGATCCAAGAGTTTGCAGCCGGCCGGCTGTGTGCACGACGTGCCCTCGAGGAGTTTGGCGTCACTAATTTCCCGATCCAGGTCGCGCGCGACCGGCAGCCCGTGTGGCCCGAGTTCCTCATCGGAAGCATCACCCACACGCTGGGTCTGTGCGCGGCGGTCGTGGCCGAGCGCGCGAGGCTGCTGGCGCTAGGCGTCGACAGCGAGGTGGTCGGGGCGGTGAAGGTGAATCTTTGGCCGAGCATCTGCGTCGAGGCGGAAAGAGCCTGGCTCGATGAGTTGCAACCCAGGGATCAGGCGGCCGCAGTGACTTTGATTTTTTCAGCCAAGGAGGCGGTCTATAAGTGCCAATACCCGCTGGTTGGCGAACGGCTGAATTTTCACGACCTCTGCGTGTCGCCGCTGGAGTGGGGTCCTCCGGCGGGCGCATTCAGGGTCGCGCCCACTCGACCGCTGGCCATGTTCGATCGCAGTTGCGCGCTCACGCCGCCGTCCGTGCTCGGATCCTATCGATTCCACGATGAATTCGTTTCCACCGGCGTGTGCTTGAGGCCGCTCTAATAAGCTTTCTCGTCGCCAAACACGATCATGATCGTGAGAAGTATGATTTTGATATCGAGCATCGGCGACCAATGGCGCAAGTAGTCCAGATCGAAATTCACGCGCTCTTCCATGTCCTTGAGCTGCGAGGTTTCGCCGCGACAGCCGTTCACCTGCGCAAGCCCGGTAATGCCGGGCAGCACTTTGTGACGTACCATATAGCCCTTGATGAGCTTGCGGTACTCCTCGTTGTGCGCCACCGCGTGTGGTCGTGGACCGACCAGGCTCATGCGCCCCTGCAGCACGTTGATCAGCTGCGGTAATTCATCGATGGAGGTGCGCCGCAGAATTGCACCGACGCGGGTGATCCGCTGATCGGTCCTCGACGCTTGGCGAATCTGCGCGCCGTCTTCGGTGACGGTCATGGTGCGGAATTTGTAGACGCCGATTTCACGGCCGTCGAGACCGTAACGGCGCTGCCTGAAAATGACCGGTCCGCGCGAGGTCGCCTTGACCAAGATGGCGGTCAATACCAGGAGCGGCAAGAGGAGGAGCAGAATCCCGAGCGACAAGATGACGTCGGTCAATCGTTTGGCGACCCCGCGGTAGCCGTAGAACGGTGTTTCGCACATCGCCACGACCGGAATACCGTGAATCTCTCCGGAACGCGCTTGAATGAGGTCGAAAACAAAGATATCGGGTACGTAATAAATGGAGGCCGTGGTGTCACGCAAATCGTCCAATAGGTCCATCACACGTTTCAGATGCCTAATGGGCAGTGCGATGAAGATGACGTCCGTGCGATTTTCCTTCACGTAGCTGCCAAGATCCGCCAGGGAACCAATGAGCCTGACGTCGGTTTCCATTCCGAGCCGGTCGCTGCTCCGGTCATCGAAGAATCCGGTTACCCTGAGGCGCGTCCTCGGGTTTTTCTGGAGTCGCCGCGCGAGTTCCAGGCTGCTGTTGTTGTAGCCCGCGATGATGGCGCTGCGGCTGTCAAAGGCATTCGTCAAGAAGCGCCGTATCAGCTCTTGCATGACGAGCGTCGCGAGTACGAGCGCCATCGGGGTGACCGCCGCCCATGTCAGAAATATGCGCCTGGGATAGGCTTGTAGAGGCGATTTGGTGACGTAGCCGATGCCGAGCAACACTGCCAGCACCAAAAACCAACGAAATATCACATCGACGACAGCGGAAACGCGCGGCGACGTGAGTTGTGCGGTGGCCTCGCGCGGCGCTTGGATCAGAACCAGGCACACGACCGCCATGACGACGAGGGAGGCGGAAGAGCGATCGAGCATGTTGCCGGACAGGGCGAGTGTCGCGTAGAGCGATATCATAGCCACGACGGCGGGCATCACAGCCTCGAGCGCCGCCAAAGTCGCGATCAAGAAACTTTGCTTGAATATCACCGGTTGGTTCATCTCACATCCGTTGGGCCACGATCGTCGTTCGTCAAAGCCTTAACTTAGTGGCTGAAACGCGACAATTGCGACGTGCATTATGGGTTAATTCAATCGTCGCGTGCGTGATGAAATTCCGTAAGGATTCTGCAAAAGTTAAATTGCTTGGCCAAATGGTATTCTTCCCGCATGGTCACGGTTCCATTACTCGATCTAAAGGCGCAATTCGTCCAAATCCGCAGTGAGGTCATGCGGCTCATCGAGGAAGTGTGCGCCAGCCAGCAATTCATATTAGGCGAGCATGTGCGCGCTCTGGAAGATGAGGTCTCGAAATACTGCGGTACGTCTGCGGGAATTGGTGTGTCGTCGGGCACGGATGCGCTGCTCCTCGCGTTGATGGCGCTCAAGATCGGCGCCGGCGACGAGGTTATCACCTCACCATTTACGTTTTTCGCAACGGCGGGAACGATTGCGAGGGTCGGGGCGCGCCCGGTGTTTTGCGACATCGACCCGGCGAGTTTCAACCTATCTCCTGCTGCAGTGCAGGGATACATCGATCGGTTCTGTGTGCCGGACGGCGAGCGCCTCATGAGCCGCACCACCGGCGGTCGAATAAAAGCGATCATGCCGGTGCATCTCTATGGGCAGGCGGCCGACATGGAGCCGTTGATGCAGATTGCCCGCCGGTATCATTTGCGCGTCATCGAAGATGCTGCCCAAGCGATTGGCACCGAGGATAAAAACGGTACCCGGGTCGGCTCCATCGGTGACATCGGTTGCTTTTCATTCTTTCCGAGCAAAAATTTAGGCGCCTTCGGCGACGCCGGGCTCTGCACCACCAACGATCTTGACCTCGCCGAGAACATGCGCGTACTGCGGGTGCACGGCGGCAAACCGAAATATTTTCATGCATTGATCGGCGGCAACTTTCGTATCGACGAATTGCAGGCGGCCGTCCTGCGCGTCAAATTAAAGTATTTGGATGGCTGGACTCAAGCAAGGCAACGTAACGCCGCTTATTACGACCGTTCGTTTGCGCGCGCGGCGTTGGGCCGCCGGCTCATCACGCCGCAAGCGGCGGCGGGCGGCCGGCACATCTTCAACCAGTACATCGTGCGCGCAGAGCGGCGCGATGCCTTAAAGACATTCTTGAGCGAACGCAGTATCGGAACCGAGATTTACTATCCGGTGCCGCTGCACTTGCAACAATGTTTTGCCTACCTGGGATACAAGAGCGGAGATTTCCCGCATGCGGAGCAGGCGGCGGCCGACACGCTGGCGCTGCCCGTTTATCCCGAACTCAGTGAAGCGCAGCTTGACGCCGTGGTCGCGGGCGTCGCGGAGTTTTTCGGCTGACGCGGTGGTCGCGGGCGGCGCCGGTTCAGGTCTTCTTGAAATCGTCCGGCAGCAGCTGGTGCCGCGACAGCAACTTGTAGAAATCCGTACGGTTGCGCCTCGCGAGGCGCGCCGCTTGACTCACGTTGCCGGTGGTGATTTGTAATATCTGTGACAAGTAGTTGCGCGTGAACTCATCGCGCGCCTCATCGAAGGAGGGCAGGCGGCTCGGATTGCCGCCGAGCGATTGTTGCACCAGTTCCGCGGTAATGATGGCGCCGTGCGACAACGCCACGTTTTGCCTCACGACGTTGTATAGCTGCCGAACATTACCCGGCCACTCAGCGGTCGCCAATAGTTCGACCGCCTCCGGTGCGTAGATCTTTCTTTGGCCGCTCTCCTTGGCGATTTGCTCTAGAAAATGCGCGACCAACAATGGGATATCTTCACGGCGACGTCCCAAGGACGGCATTTCGATGTGCACCACGTTCAGACGATAGTAAAGATCCTCGCGGAATTGGCCGCTGACCATCAGTTGGTGTAGATCGCGATGGGTGGCGGATATGACGCGTACGTTGATCGATACCGCCTCCGCGCTCCCGACGGGACGAATCTGATTCTCCTGCAACACGCGCAGCAACTTCACCTGCAGACGCATCGGCATATCGCCGACCTCGTCGAGCAATAGGGTGCCCCCGTCCGCGGTCTCGAATACACCTTTTTGCGAGCGAGTCGCGCCCGGAAAGGCTCCCTTGTCATGCCCGAAGAGCTCCGACTCCAGCAGGTTTTCCGCAATTGCGCTGCAGTTGATCGATGCAAACGGCTTGTTGCGGCGGGGGCTCGCCTCGTGAATGGCGCGGGCCAGCAATTCCTTGCCGGTGCCGCTCTCGCCCGTCAACAGTACGCGCGCGTCGGTGCCAGCCACCATGTTCGCCTGTGCCAGCTTATCTTCCATCAACTGATTGCGGGTGATGATGCTGGCGCGCCAGTCCTCGTCCACATGCGCAAATCCCGACACCTTCAAGGCCTTCTGCACGTGGTCCAACAAGTCCTGCTTGTCGACCGGCTTGGTCAGGAAGCCGAACGCGCCGCTCTGGGTTGCATGCACCGCGTCGGGGATCGTGCCGTGAGCTGTGAGGATGATCACCTTCAAGCCCGGCCAACGGCTCTGCAGCTCCTTCAGGAGTCCGATGCCGTCCATTTGATCCATGCGCAGATCCGTGATGACGAGGTCCGGCCGGAACCGTGTGCAGGCAGCCAATGCCGCAGCGGCACTTTCGACCGCTTCGACTTCGTAATTCTCCGCGCGCAGCCGGATGGTCAGCAGCCGCAGCAAACCGGGATCGTCGTCGACGACCAAAATTCGCGCCTTGCGCTTCTGAGGCGATGAGGAATCTCGCGAGCTGACCGGCAAGCCGAACGATAAGGGCGTGGTGGCGGCATTCGAATAGGCGTTCAAAGCAGTCTCTCCCTGGAAATCATCTAAGGTGTGTGCGGCTCGCTGGTGCCGCGATCGTTAATGGAGCGCTCGATATGGGTGATCGCCTCGAGCTTGGCCCGAGCCTCGTCCAACGCTTTGCGCAGCCTGGCGTTTTCATCCGACTCCGCTGCTAGGCGGCGATTGACCGCCAGCAGCTTATCCTTTGAATCATGCGACGCTTCGTCGTCTCGCAGCCGCTTATTCTCAGCTTGTAAAATTAGCCTCTGGTCGACCTCTTGTAGCTCCACCATGGCCAATAGGCGTTCGACGGGTAAGAGAGTTTCAGGCCTAGCCAGGAGTTCCGACAACTGTCGCTGCGCGGCGACGGGGTCGGACCCGCTATGACCGGGTGTCGCGAGCGCCAGTGCATATTTGAGCCGATTACTGGTCGTCGGGGAGAGCGCCGCGGCGTCTTTGGCCGACTGGAAGAGTTCCGCTTGGCGAGCAGGGTCCCCCAGCGGCAGGTTGCTCATCATCTCGAGCAGCGGTGTGATCGGGCCTATATCCATCTGCTGGCGGTCCGATGTGATATCCGGAGCGGTCTTTTGATTTGACATATTGCCGCCAACGCAACCGCAGAAGGCCGAGAGCCCGACAGCCAATGCTGCAAAGCGCCACCAACTATGCTGCATGGGCCTTTTCACGCGCAGCGGCCGCTGACTGGCGCATGGGGAGCCGGACCCGAAAATGAGCACCGCCGGCTGGAGCGGCAAGGATTTCGATGCTCCCGCCGTGCGCGTTGACGAATTCCGTCACCACCGAGAGCCCAATTCCGGTGCCCTTCACGTGGCCTCCTTGCGGCGTCTTGCCCTGGTAAAAAGCCTCGAATATCCGGTTTCGTTCTCCTTCGGGAATGCCTGGACCGGAGTCCATGACATCTAACACCAATTGTTCGCGCTCGCCGCGGGCATGAATCGATATGGTGCCCCCGCGAGGTGTGAACTTGATCGCATTTGAGAGCAAATTATCGAGAATCAACCGAACCTTGCCCCGATCCGCGAGCGGCGTGAGATCTTCGACCTGCACATCGAGGCGCACGCGCTGCGCGACCAGCGTCAACTGCTGATTTTCCAAGACGGACTTGATCAGCGGCCGCAATTTGAATTCGGTAATTTCCAAACCGACGCTCTTTGCCTGCCAGGCGCTGAAGGACAGTAGATTCTCGATGAGCCGCTGCAGCTTCATCCCGTTCTCGCGCAAAATGCCCGTTACCTCTCGTTGAGCGCTCTGCAGCTCACCAACAGCGCCGTCCATCAAGAGTTCGGTGCCCTCGCGAATATTCGCCAGCGGAGTCTTCAGTTCATGCGACATATGTCGCAGGAATCGATTTTTTTCCTGCGCCAAATCCAACAACCGAACCCGGAGCCACTCCAATTGTGCTGCCAAACGTTCCAAGTCCGCCGGCCCGCGGATGACGATTGGTCTCGAGAAGGTGCCGCGGCCGAGTTCGCTGATCGCACGGTCGATGGCGCGGATGGGCCTGCCGAATAGATACGTGAAGACACCGACCACCGCGAGGGTCATGGGTACCAACAGCAGCGTTCGCCAAAAGAGATTTTGCTGCGCGAGCTGAGCCGCCAGCTGCAGATCGGTCAGTTCGCTGTCGATTTGCGCGCTGACGCGATTGGAGATCTTCGATGCAAGATCCGACATCTGCGGATAGGAGTTGATCAGATCGGCCATGCGCGCGGAATTCGGCGGGGCCGTCTTCAGCTCCAGCCAGAGACGGTCGGCGTCCGCCTGCAGGGCATGCGCATCGGCTTGCGTCTTCGGATCGAGCGGTAAAGTGAGCAACTCATTGATCGTGCCCTCGAGCCGGTTGTGGTTGCGCGCATAAACATCGAGCAACTCGCCATTGGGGATGATCTGATAGAGCCGTGCGGTCCGCTCGAGTGCGCCCAGCTCCTCGAACATGCGTTGATTGTTGCGGGTACCCTGCATCCCATGCACCACCAACTGTTCGCTGCGATTCGACAAGTGATTCATCTGTACGGCCGCGTTCACGATGGCGAACAGCAGCGGCGCGGCCACGATCGTGAAGCCGATCACCATGAGGCCGCTGAGTGACTTGGGACGGGGCAATCGCATGGCAGGCATTCTAGCTTAAGGTTCCGAGGAAGGGCGTGATGCCATGCTACCTGTAGAATTCCCGCCATGAACGCCGACGCACCCTATTCTGAGCTATCTCCGGAAGCCGTATTGGACGCACTGGAAGCCCTCAATTATCGCTGCGACGGGCGCGTGCTGGCTCTGAACAGCTATGAGAATCGCGTCTACCAGATCGGCATCGAGGACGGTGAGCCTTTGGTCGCCAAGTTTTATCGGCCCGGTCGATGGCGCGATGCGGCCATCGTCGAGGAGCACGCCTTCGCGGCGGAGTTGGCTGCCCGGGAGATTCCTGTGGTGGCGCCGCTCGAGCAAGACGGTGCAACCCTGCACTCTCACCGGGGTTTTCGTTACGCCATTTTTCCGCGCCGGGGAGGGCGCTGGCCGGAACTCGGTACGGCCGACGATCGGGAGTGGGTCGGCCGATTCCTGGGCCGAATCCACGGCGTAGGTCGTGCCGCTCCGTTCCGTGAGCGGGGACGTCTCAGCGTCGAGGATTTAGGACGCAAGGCGCGCGATTTTGTGCTGGACGGGGATTGGATGCCGGATTATCTCGCAACGAAGTATGCGGATCTTACCGATAACCTCCTCGACGAGATCGAAGCGCAAGCGAGCGGCTGGCGGGGCGCGCAGCTAGGGCGCATCTTGGGTGATTGTCATCGAGGCAACATCCTGTGGACGGATCTCGGCCCGCATTTCGTCGACCTTGACGATTGTGTGACCGGCCCCGCGATTCAGGATCTATGGATGCTGCTCGCGGGTAGCCAGGAGGAAATGCGCAGGGACCTCACCGATGTACTGAAAGGCTATGAGCAGTTCCTGCCCTTCAACCGGCGCGAACTGCCACTGATCGAGCCCTTGCGTGCGTTGCGGATGATCCATTATTCGGCCTGGTTGGCACGGCGCTGGGACGACCCCGCATTCCCGAAAGCATTTCCGTGGTTCGCCGAGCCTCGCTACTGGGAGGAGCACTATCGCGCCCTCGACGATCAGCTCGCGGCCGTCATCGCGCCGCCCCTCGAGTTGTGATCAACCGAGTATTTGGGGATCATAGGTCCATGATGAAGACGAGACTTCTGGCGTTCTTTGCGGTTGCGGCCCTTGCAGGCTGCCATCGCGATTCGAGCCCGACTCCCCCACCCAAACCCGCGTCGCCACAGGCTCGCGCGGCCCCGGTCGCGGCGGCGCGCGGACCGACGTCCGAAGATTTGACGGCGAATATGGTCGAGGCGGTCGCCCAGGGCAAGTCGCAGGCGCCGGTGGCGCTCAAGTTTGACCTGATGCAGCGCCCCATCGTGGGCCAGCCCCTCGAGATCGTCATTGCCCTTCTGCCGCAAATCCCCGCGAGTCCGGCGAGTATCACGGTCACGGGCTCGGACGGATTGCAGTTCGCAGCGGGCGACGCCGAAATCGACATCCCTTCCGTCGAGGCCGCCCAGGTCTATCGTCACAGCATCAAAGTCACCCCGACCACGGAGGGGGTGATGTTCGTGAACTTGAACGTAAGCCTGAAACACGACGAAGCGACCGATTCCCGGGTCTTCTCCCTGCCCATCATAGTAGCCGCGAAGTGAAACTTAAGGCGCGACCGTAGTTTAGGCCCTATAATGGGCGGTTTCCCTTAGGACTCACTGTGACGCAGAAACTACGCAACATCGCCATCATCGCGCACGTCGATCATGGCAAGACCACTCTGGTGGATCAGCTCTTACGCCAGTCCGGCACGCTCGATGCGCGCAAGGACGTGCAGGAGCGCGTCATGGATTCGAATGTGCTCGAACGCGAGCGCGGCATCACCATTCTCGCCAAGAACACCGCGATCACTTGGGGCGACTATCGGATCAACATCGTCGACACGCCCGGCCATGCCGATTTCGGCGGTGAAGTCGAGCGCGTGCTCGCCATGGTTGACTGCGTGCTGCTGCTGGTGGATGCGGTCGATGGTCCGATGCCACAAACCCGTTTCGTGACGCAAAAGGCCTTCAAACATGGGCTGCGGCCGATTGTCGTGATCAACAAGATCGACCGCGACGAGGCGCGGCCCGGGTGGGTGTTGGATCAAACCTTCGACTTGTTCGACCGGCTCGGCGCAACCGATGAGCAGTTGGATTTTCCAGTGATCTATGCATCGGCGCTGCGCGGCTTCGCCGGGCTCGAATCGACGGTTCGGGACGGCGACATGCAACCGCTGTTCAAGACGATCGTCGAGCACTGTCCGCCGCCCGACGTGGATGTGGACGGTCCGTTGCAGCTGCAGGTCACCCTGCTCGACTATTCGAGCTATGTCGGCGCCATCGGCATCGGCCGCATCAAGCGCGGTACGCTCAAGCGAGGCATGGCGGTTACCGTGGTGTCTCGAGACGGTAGCCAGCGCTCCGAACGAATTACGCAGATATTGGGCTTTCACGGCTTGACGCGGGTCGAGGTCGAGTCCGCGGGCGCAGGCGACATCGTCGCGTTCGCCGGGATTTCCGAGCCTAAAGTGTCCGACACGTTATGCGATCCGGCGAACGTCGAGCCCCTACCGGACCTGACGGTCGACGAACCCACCATCAGCATGACCTTTGAGGTCAACACCTCGCCGTTCTTGGGCCGTGAAGGTAAATTCGTCACCAGCCGACAAATCCGCGAGCGCTTGGAGCGTGAGTCGATACACAACGTGGCGCTACGCGTCGAGCCGACCGCAGACCCGGATAAATTCGTAGTTTTCGGCCGCGGCGAATTGCATCTCGGCGTGCTGCTCGAGAACATGCGCCGCGAGGGTTATGAGATGTCGGTTTCCAGACCGCGCGTCGTCATCAAACAAGTCGACGGTGTCGCGCACGAGCCCTACGAGCAAGTCACGGTCGATGCGGACAGCGAGAGCCAAGGCGACGTCATGTCGGCATTGGGCAGCCGCGGGGCTGAACTCAAGGACATGCAAGCCGATGGCCGGGGCCGGGTGCGCCTGGATTACATGATTCCCTCGCGTGGCCTGATCGGCTTTCAGACGGAATTTCGTACCATGACCCGCGGCACCGGATTGCTGCACCATGTGTTCGATCACTACGGGCCGGTGGTGCAGCGCGAATTGGGCCAACGTCCGCAGGGCGTGTTGATCGCGAACGGCCAGGGCGTGGCTTTGGGCTATTCCTTGTTCAGTCTTCAGGAGCGAGGACGGCTGTGCATCGGGCCGGGAGAAGAAGTGTACGAAGGCATGATCATCGGCCTCAACAACCGCGACAACGATCTCGTCGTGAACCCGCTCAAAGGCAAAAAACTGACCAATATGCGTGCGGCCGGCAAGGATGAGAATGTCGTGTTGACTCCCCCTATCAGGTTTTCCCTGGAACAGGCGATGGAGTTCATCGACGACGACGAACTGATCGAAGTGACGCCGACGTCCGTCCGCCTACGCAAGCGCAATCTGCGCGAGAACGATCGCAAGCGCTCCGAGCGCGAAACGGCGGATCAAGGGTCGTAATTTATTTAACCGATTATTGGGCGAACCGAGACGCCCGTCACACCGCAGGTCAGGGATCTCCCTAACATTCACTCAATCAAGGTGGCCGGAAGCGCCGTGGATTGAGTGTGGGAGATTAGGACTTGTCACGTGATACCGCGGCCGCCGTTCGGAGCGAGCCGCCGCCGCCACAGGAGAACTTGAATCGGCTGCTCGAGCGTCAGTTGTCCGAAGCGCGAGGGCGCGATGGAGAGCTCGATTGGCCGACGCTGCTCAAAACCGTTAGCGCGCATTACGATCGAATCGACTTCGAGCGGCGCGGCGTCGTGCGCTCCATGCAGCTCATGTCGGATGAGGCACAGGCGCTCACCCGAGAGATCCGTGAGCAGACCGCATCACACCTGCAGGCGATCCTCGACAATGTCAAGGATGCCATCGTCACCGTCGATGACGCAGGTCACATCGAAACGTTCAATCCCACCGGCGAGCGGATTTTCGGATATTCCCAGGCGGAGATCCTCGGCCGGGCGCTCGATTTTTTGCTGCCTGAGATGGACTCGAACAGCCCCGTCGAGTTTCTCGAGCGCTTTGCCGCGAAAATCGACGACACACATGTGGATCTCGCCGCGCACAAGGTTTGGGGCGTTACCAAGGATGGCGCGCGCGTCGCGGTGGAAATTGCGGTCAGCAAGGCGCGCCTCAATTGGTGCGACGGCTACATCGTGTGTATTCGCGACGTCACCGAACGTCACCTGGCTGAATTGTCGATGCGCGAGAGCGAAGCCCGCTACCGGACTTTGGTGGAGAATGCGCCCGAAGTGATCGTGGTATTCGATGTCGATCAGGGCAAATTCACCGACGTCAACGACAATGCGTGCCGCTTCTTCAAAATGGACCGCGCCACGCTGCTCGCGAGCGGACCGGACAAGATTAGTCCGTCCCGGCAATCCGACGGCAGTCCCTCCTTCGGGGTGCCGCGCGGGTACATCGATGGGGCTCTCGCCGGAGCGGCGCCGGTGTTCGAGTGGGTGCATTGCGATGCGCTCGGCCAGAACCTGCCCTGCGAGGTGCGGTTCGTGCGCCTACCGAGTTCCAATCTCCGCCTGATTCGCGCCAGCATCACCGACATCACCGAGCGTAAACGCTCGGATGCCATTGCGGCGGGTGAGCGAAGGGTGTTCGAAAAGATCGCGGCGAACGCGCCTCTGATATCGGTCCTCGAAGCGATTTCTGAGGTGATCGAGCGCGTCATGGCCGGAGGCTCTTGTGCGATCAATCTGTTCGATGAAGACAGGCAGGCCTTAAGCTTCGGGGTGGCGCCGAGTCTGCCGCGCGCCTTCGTCGTTGCCATGGATCGGACGCCCGTCGGCATCCGCTTCGGTTCGTGTTCCGCGGCTGTTTATCTTTCCCGGCAGGTGACGGTTGCCGATATCGAAACGGACGCATTGTGGGAATTTCGACGCGAGGCAGCACAGCATGCGGGGTTGCGCGCCGCCTGGTCGGCGCCGATCGTCGCCTCGGACGGGAAAGTGGTCGGCACCTTCGCCGTCTATCAGCGGCAACCCGGAGTACCGCTGTCTCGCGACCATGAGTTGATGTCGCGCATGACGCAGATTGCCGGCATTGCGATAGAGAGGCGCAGCGCCGAGGACGCTCTGCGCGACAGCGAAGCGAAATTTCGCGGTTTGTTCGAGAGCGTCATGGAGGGCGTGTATCGCACCACGCGTGACGGCCGATTGCTGGTCGTGAATCCGGCATTCGTGCAAATGCTGGGATATTCGAGCGCCGAGGAACTGTATCAAGTCTCCGCCGGGTCGTTGTATTGGTATGCGAGCGATCGCGAGACCTATGTGCGCCGCATGGAGAGCGAAGGCGAAGTGCGCAACGATGAATATGTGATGCGCCGCAGGGACGGCAGCATGATCGTGGTCGTCGACAACGGCCGGGTGGTGCGCGACAAGCAGGGCCGCATCACCGGTTTCGAAGGTACGATCGCCGATATCACCGAGCGCAAGAAGGCGGAAACAGCGGTATTCCAGGCCAAAGAGCGGGCCCAGGTAACGTTGCAGTCGATCGGCGATGCGGTGATCACCACCGATTCCGAAGGGCGCATCGACTACATGAATCCGGTGGCAGAGAGCTTGACCGGGTGGGAAAACCGCGAGGCGCAAGCGCAGCTGATCGGCAATGTGTTGACGGTCGTTGATGAGACGACGCGGGAGGCGAGCGAGTGTCCGATCATGCGCTGCCTGCGCGAAGGGCAGGTGCTCGGCTTGACCGAACACACCGTGCTCGTGAACCGCCGCGGGCAGGAAATCGCGATCCAGGACTCGGCGGCACCAATCCGCGATCGTGCAGGCAATCTGATCGGCGCGGTGATGGTGTTCCACGACGTGAGCAAGGAGCGCCGGCTGCACCGCGCGCTGCATTACCAGGCGAGCCACGATACGCTAACCGGGCTCATCAACCGCCGTGAATTCGAAAACCGGCTAACCGCCGCCGTCGAGACCGTGCGGCAAAACGCGGATTGCCGCCATGCGTTGCTGTACCTCGACTTGGATCAATTCAAGTTGGTCAACGATACTTGCGGTCACCCCGCGGGGGATCAGCTGCTCAAACAAATCACCAGCGTGCTGCAGTCCCGGGTGCGTGTCGGGGACACGCTCGCGCGCCTGGGCGGTGACGAGTTCGGGATTCTGCTGCAAAACTGCGCACTCGATCAGGCATTGCGCATTGCCGAGGCATTGCGCCAGGCCATTCGCGACTATCGATTCATTTGGCAGGACGGCGTACTGGCCGTCGGCGTTAGCGTCGGTATCGTAGAAATCACCAGCGACACTCCGACCGTCGCCGGCGTAATGAGTGCTGCCGATGTCGCGTGCTACGCCGCGAAGGACCAGGGACGCAACCGCGTGCAACTATACAAGCCCGACAATGTGCCGGAGCGGCATCGCGAAATGCACTGGGTGTCGAAGCTGGCGCGCGCCTGCGACGAAAGCCGCTTCGAGTTGTTCTACCAGCCCATCGTGCCGATCGGCGCCACCCCGCACGTGCGCGAACACTTCGAACTCATGCTGCGCTTGCGCGACGAATCCGGCTTGCTGATCGCGCCGGCCGAATTCATTCCGGCAGCCGAGCGCTACAACGTCATGCCCTCCATCGATCGCTGGGTCGTGCGCCAGGCACTCGATCGCGTCGTGCATCGCAGCGCGTCCGGAGTGAAGCCATATACGGTCGCCGTGAATCTGTCGGGCACGTCGCTCAACGATGAACGGTTTCTCGAATACTTGATCGCTGAATTGAGCTCCCATGAGCTCACCCCAGGCGCGATGTGCTTCGAGATCACGGAGACCGCGGCGATTGCCAATCTCGGGAATGTGGTCTATTTCATGCGCGAGCTCAAAGCGCGTGGTTGCCACTTCGCGCTCGATGACTTCGGCAGCGGCCTGTCTTCGTTCTTGTACCTGAAGACTTTTCCGGTCGACTATCTAAAGATCGACGGTCAGTTCATCGAGAACGTGACGCGCGATCCGGTGGATCGCAGCATGGTGGAGGCGATCAGCCAAGTCGGCAAGGCGATGGGTATTCAAACGATTGCCGAGCGGGTCGAATCGGCGGAGGTCCTGGCAGAATTGGGGCGGCTAGGCATCGGCTTTGCGCAAGGCTACTACATTGCCGAGCCGCGCTCGACCAGCGGCTTTCCGTACTTGAGGGACAAAATCCTGGCGGACTGACTTTAGCTCACGGTACGACGTGAGAACTGCCCAGATCCTTCCATTCGTAGCGCGGCACCTGGACCCACTGGCCGCTCTTGAGCTCCGGAACTTTGTGAACCTTGGTCTGATCCACGGTCATCGTGCCGTCTTTGTCGCTGACCCAGAAGTCGATGTCGTATATTTCGTTCTGGCTGCCGACGACTCGAAAATCGGTGCATGCAAAATAATGGCCGTCATTGTCGAGTTGCCGCACGGGTTGATGTGTGTCGACAAATTCGAGGTTCAGCTCTTTGCCGGTCTTGTCATCCTTGAGCTTGAATACCCCGTTATTCTTGAAGCTCTCTCGCATCGTATGCTGTTCGACGGCCGACATCACTTCCCATCCGCGCTTCGTCGCCAGATGGCCCGGGTGCTCGGAAGCCGGTATCCACCACCATGGAACCGGCTGGCGGGCCATGGTGGTCCACTTGCCGTCCGCCTGTAGAGGCTCCTTGTAGATTCGTACTTCCTGAACCTTGAGTTGGCCGTTTTCGGGAACGACCCAGAAGTCGATGAGGTATTTTTTTTGCGCGTCAGACTGATCATGAAATTTAACGTCGGGAAAGAATCCGTAACCGTCGATGGTTCGGGTAAAGTCGATGTCGTCGAAGGCAAGCTTCAGTTGTGCACCGTTGAGCGGGTCCTCCAGCGGAAAGACCCCATTGTTCGCCTTGACTTTAGCGTTGATCAAATCGCGAACCACCGACTCCGCGTCCGTGCCCGTGAACGACTGCATGGCTTTTTCGGTGGACTCCACGTTGCCGGCCGCCATGAATTCGCGCGCTCGCTGAAGCTTCTCAGTCGGGTTTTGTAGGAATGATGCCTTGGACTTCTCGTCACTGAAGCAATAGGTTTTGCCGTCCTTGTCGGTCCAATTGACGGCACAGTTGGTGGCTATATGTTGGCCTTCCGCCAACGCTTCGGTGCACTGGCCGCCAAACTGAGCTTGGGATGTCGGCACCACCGCGTCGGCAGCGTATGTCGAGTGTCCCCAGATGACCCAGGCCATCATGATCGTCACGCATGTTCGTTCGCGGGCGTTGCGCAATTTCATGGAGAACTCTCCTGCAAATGTCAGCCAGTCGACGCGATAAGAAGTCCTTGGGCGATTGTAATCCAAAAACCGGTGTATACCCGGGCTACCTCGCAAGGGAGCGCGCCGGACTCCGCAGCGCTGCGGGGGCAGGGCGCGGCTTACGGCTCGCCGCTGCCGATCGCGCTGCGACGTTCGACGACGTATGCCTCGAGCGCCTCCCGAATCGCCGGATCCAGCGCAGGCTCTTCATATTCATTGAGCGCCTGTTTCCAAATATCCGTCGCGCGCTCCGTCGCGTCTTTGCCGCCGCCGATCTGCCAGTTCTCGTAGTTCTGCCAATTCGACACCAGCGGCCGGTAGAACGCGTGCTCGTAGCGCGCCATGGTGTGAGGTTCGCCGAAGAAATGCCCGCCGGTAGGCACACCTTTGATGGCGTCGAATCCGAGTTCGCCCTCATCGACAGCGATCGGTTTCAAAAACTCGATCATGAGCTGCAGCATTTCGACATCGAGCACGAGCTTTTCGAATGACGCCGTGAGGCCGCCCTCCTGCCATCCGGCGGCGTGATAAACGAGATTGCCATGACCCAGAATCGCACCCCACAAGGACATTTGCGTCTCGTAAATTCCCTGCGCGTCGGCAGCATTTGAAGCGCTCGCATTTGAGGTCCGGTACGGGAGGCGGTAGCGGCGCGCCAGTTGGCCGCTCGCGACGTTGGCCTTGGCATTCTCCGGCGTGCCAAAGGCGGGCGCACCCGATCGCATGTCCACATTGGAAGTGAACGCTCCGTACACCACCGGGGTACCGGGGCGAACCAGCTGCGCCAGCACAATACCGAACAAGGCTTCCGCGTTTTGTTGCGCGAGCGCCGCGGCGAGCGAGGCGGGGGCCATCGCCCCCATCAACGTGAACGGCGTAATTACCACCGCCTGGCCGTACTCGGCCATTGCCATCAAGCCCTCGGTCATGGCTTCATCGAAGCGGCGCGGACTGTTCACGGAGATGATGGTGATCACACCCGGGCTTGCGGCCATCTGCGCGAGTGTCATGTCTCGCGCGATCGCCATCATGCGGATTCCATCGAGCGCGCGCCCCGCGCCGATCGCCGAACAATGAAAGACTTGATCCGAATAAACAATGTTCGCCCGGTAGGCATCGAGATGACGAGAGTTCGCCGCAAGTTCGATGGGTGCGCACACTTGATTGCCGATCAGATGAATGGCGTTGAAATACTGTGCAAGGCGGATGAAGTCGCAGTAATCGCGGTAGTTTCCGGAGCGACGACCCCTCTCGCGATCATGAACATTGGGCGGCCCCGCGACCAGACCGAAGTTGATGTGATTGCCGCCGAGGATCACCCGCTTGGCGTGGTTGCGCGGCGTGAGGACGAACGACGCGGGTGCCCTCGACAAAGCCGCCTCGACGAGCCCGCGGTCGAGGCGCACATTGAATGTCGCCGGATCGATCTGTGCACCCGCCGCTTTTAGCACGTCGAGTGCCCGCTCGGACATCACTTCCATCCCCAAATCCTCGAGGATGCGCAGCGAAGTTAAGTGGATGGCCTCGAGTTGATCCGCCGACAACACCTCCATGGGCGTATAGGGATTGACGACGTCCTGCCAGGGGAGCTGATATAACCGGTTTCCGCCGAGACGTCGGCCGCGGCCCCCTTGTCGTCGCCGGCTTGGTTCCATCGTCGTATGGTCGCACTTCGCTGGAGCAATACCAAATCCGACGGGAAAACCGTAGAGTCGCAACGTGACATTCAGTTCTTTGCGCAGGATCGTCGCAGTGAGTTTGCTGCTAATGGGCTGCTTCGCGCCGCCGCCACGTGTGCTGGCGCAATCTCTGGACTCGACGGAAGAGACGACGATCCTCGTTGCGAGACGGCGGTGGCACATCGATATTGGTTTCGCCGTTGCCGATCTCGGTGTGCCGCTGAAATCACTGGCCGAGCAATTTCCGGGCGCCAATTATCTTTTTTTTGGCTTCGGTGACCGCAGTTATTTGATGGCTCGGAGTCACAATCTGCCGGTGCTGCTCGGCGCGCTTTGGCCGGGTCCCGGGATGATCCTCGGTACCGGCCTCAAAGCCACGCCGGCCGAGGCATTCGGCGATGCGTGGGTGATCGAGCTCAAGGTCTCCTCAGCGCAGGCGCGCACCGCGCAGGCATTCATCTGGAACTCTCTTGCGAACGGCGAGGCTGCGAATGGCGAGCCTGCGAATGGCGAGGCCTCGGTCGAGCGGCCTATCACCGCGTACGCGCCGGGCCCCTATGAGGGCAGTCTTTACTTCAGCGCGCTGCCGCGTTACTCGGCGTTCCACACCTGCAATACCTGGGCTGCGGAGGTCCTCAAGGCCGCGGGGCTGGCGATCCGCAGTAAAAGGGTATGGTTTGCTGGACAACTGTGGTCGCAAACTAAAAAGTTAGCGAACCTCAACACTGCCCGGCGGGGCGACATCCCCGAATTGAACTCACCTGGGCGTCCCTGCCCGCGTGAATGCCAGCCTTCAACAGGGCGGCGCGCTTCCATTCTCGCAAACGACAGTCGTTGAGTTCTGCGGCACCACCACCGTAGTGTTTTTCGCCGGCGGCGAGGGGTTACTGCTGCTGATGCAACCGGCGAGCAGACATGCCGCCAACATTGCACTTGCTACCATTTTCATTGTCGACTCCTTGTACTTAAAAGCGATGTCATATCGCGAGGTTAATTGTGGAGTGACCGCGCGCCTCGACGACAGGGGACCTTCACGCATGCGATTGTCGTCGCAGTCCTACAGGCCGTCGCAGCGCTGGTGTGCCGCATCGTGTGTAGCATGAGAGTCGATGACTAAAAGGAGAGCGATCAACAGTGTGGCCGACAGCCTTCAGTCGTGCCGCCGCTGCGATCTGTGGAAGGGCGCGACGCAGGCGGTGCCAGGCGAAGGCGCGCAGCGAGCTCGGCTCATGTTGGTTGGAGAGCAGCCCGGTGATGAGGAAGATCGTCGAGGGCATCCATTCGTCGGACCGGCGGGGCGCTTGCTGGATGCGGTAATCGCGGCAGCCGGACTTGAACGCGCCGATTTGTTTATTACCAATGCGGTCAAGCATTTCAAGTGGGAACCTCGAGGCAAGCGTCGTCTGCACAAAAAACCGGGAATCGGTGAAATCCGCGCGTGCAGCGTCTGGTTGGAGCAGGAAATCGCCGAGGTTCAGCCGCGGGTCATCGTCGCGCTCGGCGGAACCGCGTTACGCGCGTTGACCGGCGCCGCGTTGTCGATCGAAAGCGCCCGCCGCAAAGAGCTGCGACACGGCGCAGGTCCTCTCATCGTCGCGACCTATCACCCATCAGCCATATTGCGCTCACAGGGAGAAAACTCATCCGAGCTTCGCCGGCACCTAGTGAAGGATTTGCACCGCGCCCGCGAGCTCGCGGGGCACTCTCCGTGAAGGCTCGATTGTCTTCCCCGCGCATGCGCATCGAGCTCGCTGTAGATGAAAATCGGCCCTTTCGCCATGCCATTGAAATCCGCAACGATAGCTTTGCAGTTGCATCGTTTGTAGACATGTTGTGTGCCCATAATGTGGCTCGTGATCGCGGAGACGGCCCGGCGCTGGCCGATGCTGCAAGACATCACCGCTGACGGTATCCCGGCCGGGACGCCGTCCTGCCGCACCGGCGCTTTGGTGTTTTGACGCTTTGGTGCTAGTGACATTGCACGCCCGCCAAGGGGCCTCTTATACAGTACTGAAACCTTCCCAGTACTGGATTTACGATTGCTTCGTTGGCGCGTAGAGTTCGGTGATGGCGCGCAGCTTTATCGGTCATCAACCTTTCAAAGGACGGGGCGCATCGTCCAATCCGGCTGGGCGATTCGATTCATTGACGCTCGAACAATCGGATGACGGCTGGTACCGGGATGAAACCCCGGACAGCCTCAACGAAACCGTTTTGCCCGACCGCGCCCGCAGTGTTATCGCAACGAATGACTCGCCCGATGTCGGATTCGAGCAGTCAATCAATCCCTATCGCGGATGTAGTCATGGATGCGTGTACTGCTTCGCGCGGCCCACCCACGCATACCTCGGTCTCTCGCCGGGATTGGATTTCGAAACCAAGCTTTTTTACAAAGCGGATGCGGTCAAACTTCTCGAGGCCGAACTCAGCAAACCCAAATACATTTGCAAGCCCATTGCGCTCGGGATCAACACCGACGGCTATCAACCTTTGGAGAAGCGGCTGGAGGTCACCCGCAGCATTCTCACCGTGCTTGCACGCTGCCGTCATCCGGTGACCATTGTCACGAAGAGCGCGCTTGTCGTACGCGATCTCGATTTGCTTTCTGACCTCGCGAAGGATCGGCTGGTATCGGTCATGCTCAGCATCACGTCGCTGACTGACGATATCAAGCGTACGCTCGAACCGCGGACC
Organism: uncultured Gammaproteobacteria bacterium; assembly: GCA_963755965.1. Taxonomy (GTDB): domain Bacteria; phylum Pseudomonadota; class Gammaproteobacteria; order Steroidobacterales; family Steroidobacteraceae; genus Bog-1198. The sequence continues at coordinate 517,934 of CAVWLU010000013.1, read as the reverse complement.
GCGTCGCCGCAGGCACGGCTGCGCGTCGTGCGCCAACTATCGCAAGCGGGGATTCCCGTTGGCGTGCTGGTCGCGCCGGTGATCCCCGCGATCACGGACCACGAAATCGAGGATATTCTCGCGGCCGCGCGTGAGGCGGGCGCGACGTCTGCCGGCTATGTATTGCTGCGCCTGCCCCATGAGGTCAAAATTCTGTTTCGGGAGTGGCTCAAAGATCACTATCCGGATCGCGCCGCTCACGTCATGTCTCTGATCAATCAGGCGCGCGGAGGGAAGGATTACGATTCGGAGTTCCACGTGCGGATGAAGGGTACAGGAGCCTATGCCGAGCTGCTGCGCACGCGATTCGAGCTCGCCTCTCGCAAGCTCGGCCTTAGTCGCGAGAGCGACCGCTACGATCTCGATACCTCGCTGTTTCGCCCGCCTACCGGAACTTCACCGCAGCTGACGCTCGGATTTTAACGGGGAACGAAGAACTCGCTATAGGTCTGGATCCGGTCGCCGCGCAACTCGATCAAATCGACGAGTTCGGTGGGCACGGTGACGCCGGTCACTTTCGAATAGATATTGACGCGCCAATGCGCCGATGCCTTCGGCGCTTCAACCACCAGCGAGAGCAGGGTGTAGTCGCTCAAGCGAAACACCTTGGTCATCATCGCAAGCCAAGGACGAAATGCGGCGAGTCCGTCGGCGCGAATGGCGATCGGCTTGTCCGCGCTCGCCCCGGCGATCTCGAAATGCCCGTCGTCGGCGAATAGACGGCACATGCCGGCGAGGTCGCCGCCGACGCGCGCTGCGTGTAACTCGCGAACCATGCGCTCTGCCGCGACGCGTTCCGTCACTTAGCTGCTCCTCGGGCTCTCATTGGGTTGAACCTAAACTCGCTCGCCGTCCGCGTCAGGCTAGGGCGGTTCGAATTTCTCCCCCGATTTGCGCGAAGGCGGTGCGAGCATAGGGAATGACCGCACCCAGCCCATAAAACAGGTGGATCATACCCGGATGACAAGTATAGGACACGGCCGAACCTGTTTGGGTCAGGCGAGAGAAATAATCTAACCCTTCATCGCGCAGCGGATCGAACTCCGCGGTGTGAATGATCGTCGGTGGGAGCCCGGAAAGATCGGGGGCGCGAAGCGGCGAGATTCGCGGATCGGCTGGATCCGTGCCGGCGGGTAGGTAATGCTTGAGGTCATGATCGAGCGTGGCCTGGTCAACGAGATACCCGCTGGCAAACTCGCGGCGCGAATCGGTGAAGCGGCTGTAGTCGAGGATCGGACAGATCAGCAATTGCAGCGCAAGCCGTGGACCGCCCGCGCGTGCCGCCGCCTGGCACGCGGCCGCCGCCAGTGTCCCGCCGGCCGAGTCGCCGCAGACGCCGAGCCGGGCGGCGTCGATGCCAAAGTCGGAAGCGTGTCTATATATGTAGCCGATGGCGGCCAGCGCGTCCTCGAGAGCGGCGGGAAACAGGTGCTCCGGCGCGAGCCGATATTGCACCGACGCCACGCGACACGCCCCCGCCTGGGCCAGCGCACGCGCCACCGACGCGTGCGTGTCGATCGTGCCTGCGACGAGACCGCCGCCGTGAAAATACACCAATCCGGCCATTAGCTCGCCCGGAGCATCGAGCGGCGTATAAATCCGAACTGCGAGCGGGCCTTCCGGGCCGCGTACGGTGCGTTCTTCGGCGCCGGCAACCGGAGTTTCGGGTCCGCCCAATTTCATGATTTCGGAGAGCTGATTCCGACGCTGCGCAACGCTCGTGTGCAGCGCATTCGGCGGGTTCCCCGCAGCCAGCACATCCAAGAAACGTTTGACTCGGGGGTCGAGAGGCAAGAGGATTAAAGCCCCGAGCAACTCACAGGGCGAGCGCCTGTCGGGTCACCGCCGGCCATTGTTGAAGATCGAGTCCGTGATTTGCGAATAAAGCCACGACTAGCCGATCGATACCGAAAGCGACGCAACTGGTATGGGCGGACTCACCCCGCTCGTCATGAATACCCCACACCAGGCCAAAATGCTCGCGGTGATAATTGAAGCTCATGCAAGCGGTGGGCGACGCCTCTGCGTAATAGGGGATCAAAAGCTCGAACTTGAGAGCTTGTTGACGCTGGCTTACCGCCATCAATTGACCGACGCGGCCAAAAAACGGATCGTTCGCCACATCGATGGTGTATGGCAGCGCGAGATCGGCGGCAATCAGCGGCGCCCGCGCCAACCAACGTTCACGAAATTCCAAGATTTCCTGAGGAGCGCCGATTCTCACGAATTCACGCATGCGAAATGATTGCAGTCGATCGAGGCTGCGTGAGGGCTCGTGACGGAACACTTCGGCTTCGATGTCGAATTGCAATCCTCCAGCAGGCAGTTTCCCGCGAGCGGCTGCGATGGGGTAGACCGGATAGCAAGCGGCGGGCGAGAGCACCAAGTCCGATGAGGTCAAGCCCTCGGTCCAATCGCCGCCTTGCTCATGGCGATCGGCGGAGGCGCGAACCGACGCCTCGCTTCCGTGCAGAGCGCAGACACAGCCCAGAAGGTTCGGAAAGCTCTTAAGATATCCCGATTTCTCCAGTTGCGAGCGGCTCATCACCGGAGGAAAGCGCATGACTTCGGCCTGCGGCTCGCGCAGCCGCGTAATGAAGCCTTCGAGGCGCTCGCATAGGTGAACATACAAGGCCGTGCGCGCATAAACGCCGTCGACGCCCATGGGCCGAAATAGCGCTGCCGTCAGATGTGCGAGCGGATCGGGGACCGAATCGCGCGAGGAGGCCGTGTTGGGTGAGTTCATGGCGGAGCCTGTATTCTTAACCACTGATCGAAGTCGGCAGCGGCGTCATCACTGACGTCATGGCAAGATTCGCTAAGATGCGATCGTTATTGATCATCAGCGGTGCGGACAGCACATCGCGCAAGTGCCGACCGATCGTAAACTCGCTGTCGTTCCGAAAGCCCGATAATCCGCAAGCGCGAAGCGCCGAGAGAACCGTGGTCACTGCAAGCTCAGACGCCTGCACCTTGGTCATGGTGATCATCGATTGAAATTCCAGCGAAGAGATCGCCTTTTCGTCCGACATCACGGCCTCGTAGCTGCGCAGTGCGGAGCCGAGCACGCCCCGCAGTGTTCGCAGCGTCGACGCCGCTTGGGTGAAATGTGGCGCCCCTGGCGGCATCTGCCCGCCCGACTGGCGCAACGCATTGCGCATGAATGCCTGCGCCTTGGCGGTCGCGACAGCGGCGATGCCGGCCCATACCGAGCCCCACAACAGATGTGCGTGCGGCACCATGGTCTGCGCGTGAATCCTCTCATAGGGGTCCGGCAGAACCTGCTCCGCGTCGGCGCGTGCCCGCAGGGTGAAGCCCTCACTGTGCGTGCCGCGCATACCGAGCGTGTCCCAGGCCTGTAGCCGCTCGAGCGTGTAATCTTTCTTCAATAGCACCAGCAGTACTTGGTCGGAACCGGCTGCATCGCTTGCCCGCCGCGCCGTCGTCACGACGCCGTCGGCTTCGGCGGCATAGGAAATGACGGTCGCCTTGCGCTCGAGCGTCACTTCATCGCCCACGTGCTCCACGGCGGCTTCACTGGAACGCACATTGCCTCCGGCCTGACCCTCGGTAGTCGAGGAGGCCATCAACAACTGATCTGACACGATGAGACGCAAAATGCGCTCTAGCGCGGCGTTGCCTTTGAAGTGGCGAACGATGCACGCCATCTTGATTTGATGCATTGCAAAAATTAGCGCGGTTGAGGAGCAGGCCTGACCCAAGTTAAAGCAGACGTCGGCGATTTCTGCCAAGCCGGCGCCTTCACCGCCCAGAGTCTTCGGCACCATCATCCCGAGCAGCCGCTGCTTGCGTATTTCGGCAAACGCCTCGATGGGGAAACGAGCCTCCGCATCGACGGCCGGCGCATGGATAAGGGCCTCAGCGGCCGCTGCGCGTGCGCGCGCCGTCACTTCATGGGACGAGGCTTTCGGAATTCGGGCACCGGCGTCTGATAGTCGTTGAGCTTCCATATCTTTTGCTGTATCCATCTATATGAAGAGATCCGATGAGTTGGGGCCAGCAAGGCGGAACACCCTCAATTCTACTAACACGGTACAGCGGACTGGGTGACGGAGTGCACTGTATTCGCAACGAAATCTAAGCTTCGACGGTCCTGCTGCTACACGGTATGATCCGCGATCCTGAGTTCGGAGACTAATTGAGTGGATTCGCGGCCAAACGAAGTGTGCGACCGACTGATTTCGCTGGTCAAGCAGGTTGTGGGGCCTGGCGTGGTGTTCCCGGAGCCATTTCCGTTCGACAAGCAGCTCAGTGACCTCGGCATCAGTTCCTTAAAAATGGTCAATTTGATGCTCGCGGTTGAATTGGAGTTCGATATCGCGATTCCACAAGCCGATATCACGCCGGAGAATTTTCATTCCTGCGCCTCGATCGAGGCACTGGTCGAAAGAACGCTAATGAGTACCGACAAATCCTCCTCGGATGTCTCACCGTGAGTGACGCATATGCGAATCACGTCGCGCTCCTCGAAGCGAGCGAGCGACACCCAAGCGCGACCTGACTTGAGCACGCGTTCGACAACGGTGCGTGGCTCCGCGAGTCCGGGCGGCGGAACCACGGTCAGCACGGCGAGCGGCGAGTCATTGATCACCGACCATCCGCTAGCCTCGAGGCGCTGCCGAATTTTGGCAGCCTGGTCCACCCCCCGCTCGATGTGGACCGCGTGACCCGCCCACCCCGCGGATGCAAGCGAGAGAAACAGCCGCAGTCCCAGGAAGCGCCGTGACCACTGCGCCGAATTCATGTACGGGTCGACGGACAGCTCGTGCGAAGGCATGTAGCTCGCGGCGACCTGAAACACGCGTGACAACGTCGTTGCATCCCGGGCCAGGAACATTCCGCAGCCCATTGTGGTGGCGAACCACTTGTGCGCATCGATGGTAGCCGAATCGGCGCGCTCTAAACCGGCGAGGGCGCCGCGGAGTTTCACAGAAGCGATCATCGCACCGCCCCAAGCCGCATCGATGTGATACCAAAGTCCGTGACGCTGCGCGAGTTCGGCGCACTCGTGCAACGGATCGATCATGCCCGCGTTGGTCGTACCCGCCGAGGCGACGATCAACACCGGTACGCAACCGCTCTTAAGATCGGCGTCGATTGCGGCGGCGAGCGCGTCGGTTGCCAAGCGGCCGGAGCCGTCGGTCGCGACCAATCGCGCCGCGGTGCGTCCGATTCCTGCCTGGTGGGCGATTTTGACCCAACTGCGGTGGCATTCCTTCGACGTGTAGAACACCGGTGGTCCCGGAAAGGCGCGGGCGCCGTCTGTCGCGAACTTCGGATGGGCGCGAGTCAACGCGCACAATAACCCCGTGTAGTTGGCTTCCGATCCGCCGGACGTAAAGTGCCCGCCGCACTGTGGCGGAAACCCGGCGCGCTGCGCCACCATCCGGATCACATGTGCCTCGAGTGCCACGGCGGCCGGAGAGGTCGCCGAACTCGCAACCTGCGGATTGAACGAGCCGACGATCCGGTCAGCGCATTGCGCCGGGAAACTGGGGTTCGGGTTGAAAAGCCCGAAATAACGCGGGTGCGTCAGATGCACGAGCCCATGCTCGAGCATACCGACAGTCCAGTCGAGCAGCGCGGGCAGCGGTCGCGGCACGGCGAACTCGAAGCCGGCGAGTTCCCGTCGCAGCGCCTCCATGTCGATCGTGGGTGTGACCGAACCGGCTGCAACTCGTTCCTGAGCACGGGCCAGCTCGCGAGTCAGGTAATCATCGATCCGTTCGCGCTCCGGCCCAGGCGGAAACAGCGTGTCGGCCGGTTCGCCAATCACGGAGTCGTCCGTGAGCGCAGGATTCATGCTTCCACTGCGGCGAACGCGCCCTCCAGCGCATCGCACAGCAGATCGATCTGTGCGCGTTCGATCGTCAACGCCGGCGACAAAATGATGTTGGGTCCGGATAACCGGATCATGGCGCCCCGCTTATAGGTTTCTCGATGCACCCGCACCAGCTCCGGCGCTCCTCGCGCGAACGGTGTGCGTGTGCGCTTGTCGGCGACCAGCTCGATGCCGGCCATCATGCCGACGCCGCGCACATCCCCGACAACGCGAAAGTGCTTCTCCATGTCATGCAGGCGCGCAAGGAAATATTCCCCTTCGCGCGCCGCGCGTGCGGGAATGTTCTCCCGTTCGAGTATCTCGAGCGTTGCCAAGGCCGCGGCCGCCGCCACGGGATGAGAGCCGTAGGTATAGCCGTGATTGATGGTGCCGAGCACCGAGTCGCCCGCGTTGAAGGGGGCCATCACCTTGGCCGACACCGCCGTGGCCCCGAGCGGAATATAGCCCGAGGAAATGCCTTTGGCCAGGCACCACAAATCCGCCTTCACACCCCACAGCCGCGTCCCGAACATGTGCCCGGTACGGCCAAAGCCGGTGACTACCTCGTCGGCGATCAGCAGGACGCCGTGCTTATCGCAGATCTGGCGCACCAGCGGCCAATAATTCGCGGGGGGAACGATCACGCCCCCGGCACCTTGTATCGGCTCCGCGATGAACGCGGCCACGGTGTCGGGTCCCTGAAAGACGATCTCGCGCTCGAGAAGCTCGGCGCATATCTGGCCCAATTTCTCGGGGTCCTGTGTATAGGGATTGTGGTAGAGCCACGGCGTATCCACATGAAAGCAGCCCGGCAGCAGCGGCTCGTACGCGCGCCGGAATCCGGTGTTGCCGTTGACGCTCATCCCGCCGAAGTGCACTCCGTGATAGCCCTGCCTCAGGGAAATGAACTTCGTCCGATCACCCTGGCCGCGCAGCTTCCAATACTGGCGCGCGAGCTTCAGAGCACCCTCCACGGCGTCCGAGCCGCCCGAGCTGAAGTGAACTGCTGCGACGCCGTCTTGCGCCATCAGGCTGACGAGCCGTTGGGACAGTTCGATGGCGCGCGGATGCGTCGAACCGCGAAAAGTGTTGTAAAACGGCAGCTCATCGAGCTGAGCGACAATCGCGTCGCGAATTTCCTTGCGGCCGAACCCGAGGTTCGCACACCAAAGTCCGCCGACTCCGTCGATCAGGCGATGTCCGTCTACGTCCCAGATCCAGCTGCCGTCTCCACGCGCAATGATGTCCGGCGGCGCATCGCGTGCAGAACCGGGGTGCGCCATCGGATGTAATAGATGCAGGGCATTTTCTGTCTTAAGTTCAGCAGTCGAGAGTTTGGTCATGGAATGATTGCGCCTAAATTTTGCGGGCGGTCTCGAGAACCCGGCTACCTTGCGCGAACGAACCGGCCGCCGCGAGCGCCTGATCGAGATCCGCGAGAATGTCATCGATGTGTTCGATACCGACGCTGAGGCGAATGCTGCCCGGGCCCACTCCCGCCGCCAGCTGTTCCGCAGCCGACATTTGTCGATGCGTCGTCGACGCCGGGTGGCAGGCCAGCGATTTCGCATCTCCTAGGTTGACCAGGCGTTTGAACAGCTTGAGCGCGTTATAAAAGCGCTTCCCCGACGGCAGTCCACCGTAGATGTCGAAGGTCATGAGCGAACAGGCTCTGCCGCCGAGATATTTCTGCACCAGTGAATGGTAAGGATTGTCCGGGAAGCCGGCAAAATTGACCGACTCGACCCGCGCATCGCGCTGCAAAAACTCGGCGACTTTGCGCGCGTTTTCGACATGGCGGTCGATTCGCAGGGCAACGGTCTCGATACCTTGAAGCAAGAGAAACGCATTCATCGGCGCGAGCACCGCGCCCATGGTGCGTTGGTAGACACTGCGGCATCGGCCGATGAATGCCGCCGCCCCATAATGTTCCGTGTACACCAATCCGTGATAGGACTCGTCCGGCTCGGTGAACATCGGATAGCGCGCGGCATGTTTCTTCCACGGAAAGCTCCCGCAGTCGACCACGATTCCGCCGAGGGTGGTGCCGTGGCCGCCCATGAACTTGGTCAGTGAGTGAACGATGACGTCCGCGCCATGTTCCATGGGCCGCACCAATATCGGCGTCGGGACGGTATTATCGACAATCAGCGGCATGGCATGGCGGTGCGCGACGTTCGCCAATGCCTCGAGATCACACACATTGCCCGCGGGATTACCGACTGTTTCGCAGAAGATGGCACGGGTGTTCTCGTCGATCATCGCCTCGAGATCGGCTGCACGATCCGACTTCGCGAAACGAACTTGCACGCCGAGCTTCGGCAAAATGTGCGCAAACAAGGTGTAAGTCGTGCCGTAGAGTTGCGGAACGGAGACGATGTTGCGGCCCATTTCCGTCACATTCAGAACGGCGTAATACAATGAGGTCTGCCCCGAACTCACGCTGAGCGCGCCGACGCCGCCTTCGAGTTCCGTAACCCGTTGCTCCAAAATGGCGCAGGTCGGATTGCTGATACGCGTGTAGCGATAGCCTTCCACCTCGAGATTAAAGAGCGCGGCACCGTGCTCGGCGCTGTCGAATGTATAGGCGGCGGTCTGATAGATCGGTACCGCCACCGCCTTGGTCGCCGGATCCGAGTCGAACCCGCCGTGAATCGCAATCGTTTCTCGCTTCATCGCCTCGAATCGCCGAGCTGAACCGGAGCGCAGTGTAACTCGAATGTCGAGCGCCGGTCGTGATGGGGTTGGCGCCCCGGATCTCTCGCATTGCAGCGCAGCAGAGGATGCTCTGTAGCGCAAAGGGACAAACCGTCGGGGAGCTGATCTATAATTGTTCCATCACGTAGGTCTGGTGCCACGAGGCGCAAGTCATGCCAGGGCGTTGCATTCCAGAACAAAATCGTTTGCTGGCTGCATTGCCGCCGGCGGAGCGCCATCGCATTTATCCGCACCTGCAGCTCGTTCCGATGCCGCTCGGCAAGGTGATGTACGAGCCGGACGAACTTCTACGGCACGTTTATTTTCCGACCGACTCCATCGTATCGCTTCTGTATGTCATGAAAGACGGAGCGTCGGCGGAGATCTCGGTGGTCGGTAACGAGGGCCTCGTCGGCGTCGCTCTCTTCATGGGCGGAGAGACTACCCCCAGTCGCGCGATCGTGCAGAGTAGCGGGAGCGCCTATCGGTTGATCGGGCGGCGGCTCAAGGACGAATTCCATCGACATGGCGTGACGCAGCTCCTGCTTTTGCGCTACACGCAGGCCTTACTCACCCAGATGGCCCAGACCGCGGTCTGCAACCGGCACCACTCGGTCGACCAGCAACTGTGCCGCTGGCTGTTGCTTTCGCTCGACCGGCTGCCCTCCAACCGCTTGATCATGACCCAGGAACTCATGGCCAACATGCTCGGGGTACGCCGCGAGGGTGTCACGGCGGCGGCCGCCAAGCTGCAAAAGCTCGGAGTCATCGGCTACCGGCGCAGTCAAATCACGGTACTGAACCGGCCCATGCTCGAAGAGCTGTGTTGCGAGTGTTATGCCGTGGTCAAGAAGGAGACCGATCGGCTCTTGCCGCCCGAAGCGCGGCAATCGCCGGCGCCCGAAGCGGAATGACTTCGGCAGGGCTTGGTATTTGGTCCAATAACCTCAGGTCCGGCCTCTGTATACTATGATCGGGGGGTGGACTCATCCAACCGAGCGCGGCACGCAAGGTTGACGAGCGACAAACAAAATCATCTTAGCCCGAATTAGCTTTGAGATCGGAACGGGGCACACATAATGAAATTCATACGCTCGTCCGCGATCCCCGCGTTGGCGTTCGCCCTCGAAGGACCTTGAAACTTGGAAGTTCCTGTACCTCCGGAACCCTTTGCCTGTCCGGATTGCGATTTGTTGCAGCACATTCCGCCGCTTGCACCCGGTGGTCGGGCGGCCTGCGCACGCTGCGGACGGTTGCTCGAGAAACGGTCATCCGGGTCGCGCGATTTTCCGCTCGCGCTGACCATCGCGGCGGCGATAGCGCTTATCGTTGCGAACACGCTTCCTCTGATGAATCTTCATGTGGTGGGGCGATTTGCCAGCACGACGATCCCCGGGGGCGCCTACGAGATGTGGATGCAGGGACAACGTTTGGTGGGCGTCCTCGTCGCGTTTTGCGCAGTCATTGCACCGGGAACGTACATCTTGTTCATGTTGACGCTTCTGCTCGCCGCCCGGCGCTCTCCGGTCCCCAGCTGGGCCGGTGAGATGCTGCGCTGGGTGGGGCATTTGCAAGTGTGGGCAATGCTCGAGGTCGTCATGCTCGGCGTCCTGGTCGCATTGACCAAGATCGCCCAGCTGGCAAGCGTAGACCCTGGCATCGGCATGTACGCGTTCGGCGCAACCATTCTGTTGATTCCGGCAATCATGACCAACTTCGATAAGCGCGAGCTTTGGCAGAGCGTCGAATGGGTTGACCGCGAATGAATAACCTGGCCATTACGGCTTCACGAGCGGGACTCGTGTCCTGCGAATCATGCCACTTGGTATCGCATCCCGCCGACGCCGATGAGCCGGGCTATTGCCGCCGTTGCGGGGAGAAACTCGAATTCCGCCGCCGAGATTCTATTGCGACCACCTGGGCTCTCGCGAGCGCCGCGGCCGTCTGCTACATCCCGGCGAACATGTTGCCCGTGCTCAACACAACCACACCTCAGGGCTCGGACGACGACACCATCATGGGCGGGGTCATCTTTCTGTATACATCGGGATCGTGGCCGCTGGCCCTCATGGTGTTGGTCGCGAGCGTCATGATTCCTCTCGGAAAGCTGATCTCACTCGCTTATCTGCTAATCAGTGTTCAGCGCGGATCCGTCAAGAATAGGCGCGAGTGCACGCGCCTGTATCGAATCGTCGTATTCATCGGCCGTTGGTCGATGCTCGATGTCTTCGTTGACACCTTCACCGTCGCTCTCGTGCAATTGCAGCCGCTGATGTCGGTGACACCCGGTCCCGGCGTGCTGTTCTTTGCCGCTGTGGTGGTGCTCACCATGCTCGCGGCCGAGTCGTTCGATCCGCGTCTGATTTGGGACTTCGCAACCCCCGGCGAACCTGCCAATGGCTAATGAAAACGAGTTCAGCAATCTTCCGCAGGCAGCGGTCGCTCGCAAAAAGCACCTGCGCATTTCAGTCGTCTGGATCATCCCTATCCTGGCGGCGGTGGTCGCACTCGGGATCGCCATTCAACGGATCCGGAACGAAGGTCCCACCATCAGCATTGTCGTCAAAAGTGCCTCTGGGATCGAAGCCGGCAAAACCTTGATCAAGTACAAGGACGTAACGATTGGTCACGTGACGACCGTGCAACTCTCCGACGACTACACCCGGGTGTTGGTTCAGGCGGAAATCGACAAGCATGCCGCGGGCTTGATCGTGGAGGATGCAAAATTCTGGGTGGTCGAGCCCCACGTCACCTTAAGCGGTATTTCCGGACTGAATACTTTGTTGTCGGGACAATACATCGGATTTGAGGCCGGAAACTCGAAAACGCGGTCGCGCAGCTTCACAGCGCTCGACGTGGCCCCGGTGATAACGGACCAACCTGGCCGTCGATTGAGGCTCACAGCCGCGACGCTTGGATCCATCGGCGTCGGCGCGCCCATTTATTATCGCAGCATGTCCGTCGGCCAGGTCGAGGCCTACCAACTCGCTGCCGACGGTAAGTCGATCGAGGCCACCGTGTTCATCAATGCGCCGTACGACAAGTATGTCACGACCGAAACGCGATTTTGGAATGCGAGCGGCATTGACGTCACATTAGGCGCGAACGGCGTTGAAATCCGGACCGCGTCGATCGTCGCGGTGCTCGTGGGCGGTCTCGCATTCGATGTACCCGACTTTCTAGCGCCGGGTGTTCCGGTGGCCGCGGACACTGTATTTCCCCTTTATCCCACTCGCGCCATTGCGATGACACAGCCGGATCCGATCGAACGGCATTTTGTGCTGTTTTTCGACGAGTCGCTGCGGGGATTGTCGGTCGGCGCCCCCGTGACGTTGTTCGGATTGACCGTGGGCCGCGTGGCTGAGGTTGGCCTCAGCTACGATCCCGCGACGTTCAATCTTCGCCCGCGCGTACTCGTTACTTTTTACCCCGAGCGGCTCAGCGCGAACCTCTCTGCAAAGGATCGAGCTACTGCAAGTTCCGACATCGCTGGACTATCAGATCCAGCTCGAGCCCGACTGCTGCGCCACTTGGTGGAGGACCGCGGCCTACGTGCACAGTTAGAGACCGGCAGCCTGTTGACGGGAGAACTCTACGTTTCGTTCGGCTATGTTCCCAACGCGCCGAAGCCAAAGGTTGACTGGAACCAGGATCCTCTTGAACTACCGGTGGCTTCAGGCGGCTTGGCGAGCCTGGAGGCAAAACTCAACAGCATCCTGGCAAAGGTCGACAGCATGCCGCTCGCGGACATGGGCGTCGGCGTCAAGAATGTGCTGGGGACGCTCAATCAGACTCTCAAGCAAGCTGACTCTTTGCTCAGCCGCGTCGACTCGGAATTGCTGCCCGAGGGAACCAAGACGATCGAGGCATTGCATAAGGCCATTGCCGATGCCGATCGAGCCTTGCTGGGCAAGGACTCCCCAACTGCGCAGGATCTGCACGACATGATGCAGGAACTTACCGATACGGCGCGTTCAGTGCGCATCTTCGTCAACTATCTCCAACAGCATCCTTCGATGTTGATCCGGGGTAAGAAAGAGGAACATCCATGATCAGCCGCATTGGTGCCATGGCCGCCGTGTGGGGTCTAGCCCTCGCCGCCGGATGTGCCAGCCCGCCTGCAAAGTTTTACACCTTGAGTCCGAGTGCGGCACCCGTCGCCAAACCCGAGACGACTTCATCCAAGCTCTCCATCGTCGTGGGACCGGTCACCATACCCGCCGTCGTCGACATGCCGCAGATCGTGGTGAGCAACGGTGCGAATCAGGTATCACAGGAGCAATTCAATCTTTGGGCATCGCCGTTGAGGAGCAATATTTCGCAAGTCGTTTGCGCGGACCTTGCTGCGCTTCTGGGAACCGCAACCGTCTCCTCGGTTCTCGCGGTGGACGCCGATTACCGCGTGGCGATCGATGTGCAAACCTTCGAATCCGCGCCGGGCGACGCCGCGACCTTGAGTGCGATGTGGAGCGTGCGACGGGTGAAGGATGGAAAGACGCAGATCGGGCGGACGACCGCGCGCGAGGCTTCTCCCGGCCAAAGTTATCAAGCTCTCGCGGCGGCTCACAGCCGCGCACTCGGCCGCTTGAGCTCCGACATTGCGGAACAAATTCGAGTGCTCGACGGAGACAGCCATTAGCTGGACTGTTTCGCTGGTCTCGGCTCACTGATTGTTGGAAGGGCGGGTCATGGCGACAGCCGCAAGATTGACGCGACACGTTGAGCTCCTCGCTGCTTTAGTGGCAACGGAAGTCGTCAGCCCGGTTCTGGCGGAGGCACATCTAACAGCGCGCATTCTGTCCGTCGTCTTGTTCGGCCTGATATGCGTTGCGGTGTTTCGCGCCTTGTTCCTCACGAAACGCCACCGCGTGGTCGGTTCGATTCTCGCCGGCGTCGCGCTGGTAATCAATCTTGCACGCATGTTGACGCCGGCAAAGATGAGAATCCTTATGGAGGTTTTAGAGAACCTCGCTGCCGCCGCGTTCTTCGTGTACGTTCTGTCGGTGATCGTGAAACAAGTGTTTGGAGCGCGCCAGCTTCGAACCGACGATGTGGTCGGAGCCTTTTCGGGTTACATATTGATCGCGCTGCTCTGGGGCCGGTTATACGGACTTGTCTGGATACTTTTCCCGAATGCCTTCAGCATCAGCCCCGATATAACGTGGCAGCTTCAAGACTGGAATACGCTGCATTCCCTGTTCGACTACTACAGTTTCACCACCATCTCGAGCATCGGCTACAGCTATATCACGACGACGGCGCCGGCTGCGAACACGCTGGTCTGGCTCGAAGTGATGTGCGGCCAGTTCTACCTGGCTGTCGTCGTCGCGACCATTGTCGGGATCAAGGTGGCCCAGGCACTGGCCGCACCACGTGACGGTAGCTAGTGTTGCCCCGTAGTAGTAGAGGACCGTCAACGCAGACACGGCCGGCGCGGCCGGCGCGAGGTCTGCGCGGCGCACTCGCCGCCGGCGTCGTAGTGTCGCTATTGTGCGGTTGCTCGACGATCCGCCAGATGATCCATCCCGAGGAAAAGGCGAACCCGCGTGCAGAGCAGCTTCAGATTCTCCAGCTCCGGGGCATGCGGTTTGCGGACGAGTATGTCGCCTCGATCACCGGTCCGATAAGGCGCTTTGAGGCGTCGAACAACAGTGCGGCCGATCGTCTTATCGCACAGAACTGGCTGCTGTCTCAAGCCACCGCCGCCTACACGATCGCGAGCGGTGTAAGTCCCGTCGTCAACACGGTTGACATGGTAGTGCTCGCCACTTTGAGCCGCATGGTGATCGACGATGCGTGGAGCAGCGAGCGTTTCGGCGAACGCGCGGCGGCCTTGCGGGACGCGTACCACCGGTTGGAGCCGCTTGCACTTCAGCTTGCTCAAGGCGCTCTCTCGGCGGATCAAATTGCGGAACTGCAGCAGGCAATAAACGCCTGGCGCGCGAAGAATCCGCACGCGACTGACATTGCGTACGTGCACTTCCGCGACGTCGCGGGTTCACTGGGACAGACCGCATCCGGGGGGTCCGGCTCGTTCAGCGGGCTCTTCTCCCTGCTCGGCATCGATCCGTTCAGCAGCCTCGACCCCGCCGTGCGCGAGATCACTCAGACCAGGCAACTCGCGGAGCGCACCATCTATTACGCGCAGCATGTGCCCAGCCTGCTCGACATGCAGGTTGAGCGGCTGACTTTCGAGATTGCGACGATGCCCGAAACGAAACAAATGCTCGCCGATGCCAGTCAGGTGGCCGGAGCAGCGAACACAACCGGCCGCGTCATCGGCGACTTGCCGAACCTGCTGGCCGGAGAGCGTGAAGCGGCAATCCGCCAATTCATGCAAGCGATTGCAGTCGAGACCTCCGACATTCGTTCGTTGGTGATCGAACTGCGGGCGGCACTTGAGACCGGCACGGCGACCTCGAATTCGCTCAACACGACAATCCAGTCTTTCGACCGGTTGGTGGCAGGATTCGAGAAACCTAAGGCCACGGGAGCGAGTGCGCAGGCCCCCGGACGACCCTTCGATATCACCGAATACACAGCGGCGGCGGCCGAGATCACCCGTGCCGCCAATGAACTCCAGGTGCTGATCACCGGAGTCGACCGCGGCAGCCCGGCACTGATGGACGCGGCTCTGCACGCAACCGAGGCCCTCCAGATGGTGGTCGATCATGCCTATTGGCGCCTGGTGCAGCTGATCGCTTTCTTGTTCCTGAGCGGCCTCGCCGTGGCGCTGATCTACCGCGGCGTGGCGCGGCGTTGGCTTGTCTGAGCGCTGGGCGTTCTGGGTCAGCGGAAGATGCCGCGACTTAGGATCGTGCCTTCCACTATAGGGCGACCGAAACTGATCCAGACACTGCGCGAGTTCTCAGTCGTCGCTGCGAACCCCAAGGTAAGCGGTCCCACCGGCGTGCGTCCGGTGATGAAGATGGACACGGATTCGATCTGACCGTATTTCTTGCTATCGGGGGTGTCGTAGGCCTCGCTGTCCTGCAAGCGCAGGCCGGCGTAGAGCGCTTGGCCGCGCAGGGCGAAAATGTCCTTGAGCTGCCAGAGGTAGCTGCCGCTCACCGTCCAGTAGGCGCCGGCGCGCAACTCGTCGAGTTCGTAGCCGGGAAGGCTAACCGGACCCCCCAATGCGAATAGGCGATCGGCAGGTAGGTTGCTCCCAAGCCTGCTGCCCCCGGCCACGGCGACCCACAATACGTCGTGGTGGAACGGCACAGCGACTCCGAGACCCATCTCCGCCCGCTGCCAATTGCGTTCCGCTCCCAAGCTCTCGTCGCTCTTGAAATATTCGACTGCGGCCGCCACGCCTCGGGTGGGACGGAACGACGTGTCGCGTGTATCGTAAATTGCCGACGCCGCGATGCCCGCGTCGGTGGTCTCGAGCTGCGGCAACAAGGGCGAGCCCGTCTCCAATTGCACTCGTCGCTGCGAGGCGAGGTAGCCGACCCGAAACTGAGCTTCATTACCGATGTTCATTCCCAGATCGATCCGGCCGCCCCGGTCGTCAAATTGATAGCGCGCGATGTCGTTGCCGTCATAAAAGACATTCTCCCAGTCCCGGTTCCAGAAAACCTTGGGCTCGACGAAGTACCGCTGCGCCACATCGAGCGGTTGATAGAAACCCGAGGCCAGCACTTGGTCGGTTCCAAACTGAACTTCATTGCGCCACGCCCCGCCGAGTTGGTTGACCCATTCCCGCTCGTGTTGAAGATAGAAGGTAAAGCCTCGATCGTCGCCGGATGCGGAGGCGTACATCCCTAGATCGACCTTGATGAAGTCAGGTCCCCAACTCGACTCGTAGGGAAGCCACACGAGAGTTGCATTCTCAGGATCGCCTTTCAGTTCGTAGCCTACCGAGTCAATATCCTCCAAGGCGGACATGCGCTGCGCCGCCTGACTGAGTTGCTCGGTGCTGACCTTGTCTCCGGGTCGAATACCGGCGAGCTGGTCTAGGTATTTCGGATTGACCCTTTGCATTTCAGCAAATTCGACCGCTCCGATCCGAGAGTCGATGCCTTGCTCGGACGTCACCTTGTTGCGCCACGCTTGATACTGCTCAACGGGCACGGCATACCGCGCCAATTCCGGGGCTGCGCGGTGTGCGGCGGCCTCGCCCAGCGCGATCGTTTCGGACGTTCGCTCGAAATCGGCGACGCCGATGTCGCCCATCTCGACGTCAATTCGCACATCCTTTTCGGTCAGCGATTCCAGTTGGCGGCGCTCGTTGGCCTCGATCATCAATTGCATGGTTCGCCCAAGCATCTGCCCCGGGGATTTGAGTTCGTCGGGCTTCGCGGGCGGTGAGACCAGATTCACCACGATGACGACGTCCGCGCAGAGTTTGCGGGCGACATCCACCGGAATGTTTCGCACGAGGCCGCCGTCCGCGAGAATCTGCGGTCCCAACGTAACCGGCGCAAACGCGCCCGGGAGCGCCATGCTCGCCCGCATCGCCGTGGCAAGATCCCCATGGTCGAGGACTACCATCCGTCCGGAGACCATGTCGGTCGCAACCGCTCGATAGGGAATGGGTAGACGATCGAAGTCGGTTTGTGACCGCGCCTTCCCGACGAAGCCGCGCAAGAGATCGTCGATGGCGCTGGTGTCGATCAGGCCAGGCGCCAAAACGATCCGCGAGTCCTTGATCCCGAGCTGCAGATTGTTGCTGTAGGTAACGCCTTGACGCTTCTGCTCGATCGGCTCGAATTTGCGCCGCCCGAGCCCCCCGATTACCTGCTCCCACTTGATTCCGTTCAGAAAGACTTTCATTTGCGCTGCGGGAATGCCGGACGCATACCCACCCCCGGCGAGCGCTCCCATGCTGGTACCGGCAATACAGTCGACCGGCACATGCATTTCCTCGAGCACTTCGAGAACGCCGACGTGGGCGCCGCCTTTGGCGCCGCCGCCTGCGAGGACTAAGCCGACGCGTGGCCGTTCAAGTGAAATCGCCGTGGGCGCCGGTGCTTGATTGGTGGCCGCCGACTGAGCGAGGACACTCGAAGCGGCAAATAGAGCGAGAAATCCAACTTGAAGTCTGCGACAACAGGGTGACAGGCCCCGCACACCTACCCCAGACATGATTTGCGTGCGCTCAAATAGTTCCCCGCGCGTGGCATCATCGCGCGGTCCATTTTAACGCCCCTTAAGGCGCAGGCACCACGCGGTAGTAGATGCCGTTCGCACCGTAGGCGGGATAAAACCACGTGTTGCCGTTCAGATAATACGTCTGGCCTTGAACAGAGGTTGTAATGGATCCTGCAGGCAGAGTCGCATAGATCGCGCCCACGGCGAACGCCGAGTTCGCACCGGCCACTACGCCCGCGTTGTAGGCATTTGTTGTAGCCGCTGCGTTGTTGGCGGAGGCCACCGCCGCGCCGGCAACCGCACCGACCGCGAGACCCGCTGCCGCTGCTCCCGCCGCAGACCAGCCGCCGCAGTTATAGCAGCTCGACCCGTAGTAGTTCACCGTGGTCGGCGGATGATAGGCGGGATACGCCGTCGTTCCGTAGTAAGTGCTGTGATAGGCAGTACCGCTCGTAGAGTTGTAGGTCGTGTGCGAGGAGCCGTAGTACGCGCCATTGCTGGTGCTTGCCGTATTCGTGTGATACGCCGATGTCTGTCCATCGTAGGCAGTCCCGTTGGTCGTCCTGTTGGTACTCGCCGATTGGCCGTCAGGAGCCGTGTAGGTCGTGTGCTCGGATCCCGAATAGGACGTCGAGCCATAGGGATTAGTAGTGGCGGAACCGGAGGCCGACTTCGTCACGGAACCGCCGTTGACGGTGGTGTGGCTGGCGGACGCGGCCCCGTAGCTTGTGTCGCCGGAGTGATATGAGGATCCCGAAGCGTGGTAGTTACTACCTCCGCCGGCATGCACCCAGGCGCCGGCCGGACTCGCCGCGACCAGCGGCACCAGCAGTCCCGCTAAGTTGATGATGTTCCGTTTGGTGATGGTCATGATCTGTTCTCCTACTTGGGAGTTGCGGCGGGCGACGCCGGGGCGGGTTGGGTCTTCGGCGGCGGCTTCACCCCGGGCGCATCCGCATCGGGCCGCTTGAACGCGATATGCGCCGCGCTGCGCGCCTTTGCGGAATCGAAAGCGTCCGCGGTGACCGGAGCTTCCAGTTTCCAATTGGAGAGTTCAAGAACGTGGCGCAATCTGGCAGGATCGTTCAAATAGACCGCGTAGATGCGGCGCGGAAGTTTGTCATCGGTCCCGATCCAAATCTGAGCGAACACATATTTTGTGACGAAGGCGACCATGTCGGTCGCGGTCCCGCCCACCACGTGGGATTGGCCGATGAAAAACGCCGTCGTCATTCCATCGGCGAAGTCCTTATACGGATCGGCGACGATCACGTCCATGAACGGGAAATAGATGGCAGCGGAATCGTAGGCGGCCGCCAGCGCCGCATCGATGGTTGGCGGTGCATCGGCGATGGCGACCAAGTTCTCCGTCGGCGCAAACGCCATCATGAGCTTCCCATCGTAATAGAATTCCGAGGGCGGCCCGTCGCCCAAGGTAATGACCTTGAGCTTGTTCGGCCGCTGCAGGATGACTTCCGATTTCGTGGAATAGATCAGTGGAGGCCCTAAGAGGCTCGGCCCCTCGTAGGAGACGACTGCGGTAAAAGCCATCGACCGGGCCGCAGCCAACCGAGCGCTCGCAGCTTTGAGGATTGCGATCGCCTTCGGCTCGAGTCCCGGCTGGAATGCGGCAACGGCAGGAGCCTGCGGGTTCGCACTGTGCTTGCCCGACTTGACGGCCGGCGCCGGTGATTGCGCCTGCTGTGCGATGGCTCCTGCCTGAAGCAACGCGGCGAGCGCTGCAACGGTTACGAAACTGGGGATACTGACACGCATCACGGTCTCCGCTGTTGAATCAGGAGCCAACGGCAAACCGAGCCCGCCATGGCGCATGGCGCACACTAGTCCAAAACTTGTGGGGCGTCCGTTGGACCAATGCCCCATACGCAGATGCGCGATCGTCGGTCGCGATGAGTTCGTGTCGGAGGGGTCGCGTGCCTAGGCCGCCTCTTGGCGGCCTAGGCACGCTTACTTACTTAGTTACTAAGATCAGGGCTCTACTTGAAGCTGTAGTGGAATCCCACCCGGAATAGATTCATGGTGAAACTATTGTGGATGTTGTCCAGCGAAAAGTTGCTGTAGGTATTGCAGAACGCCGAGGAGGCGCCGGTGCAAGTGAACGTGGAGTTGGTGCCCTTGCCCAAGTTCACGTAGTTGTATTCGGCATTGAAAGACCAGGGTCCTTGGATGCCATAGTCCAAACCGACGCCGGCATTGAAGCCGCTGGACTTGAAGTTCTTACCGCCGCTAAACGAGACCGGTGTCCCGCCTCCAGCCGGAGTGAATGTCTCCGTGCTGGTGTGCTGTCCGCTCACGAAGGCTCCGCCGACCCGAAAGTAGGGCAGCGCCTGATCGAACGAGTAGCCGACTCGTGGGCCCAAAAGGAAGATGCCGTTCGGGCTGAGCTTGCCGGACGCAGTATACGTGCCGCTGGGGAAAGGATCGTTTGGTCCAGTATTGGTATAGGTTTTCGAGAATGTTTTGCTTTTGTTCCCAATGGCCTCGTAGTCGGCCTTTAGGCCCCAAACCCACTGGTCGAATTGAAAGTTGTAGCCGAAGTCGACACCGCCGATGAAACTGCCGTTGTTGGGGCAATCGCGATTGTAAAATGCCGTGGCCAGGGCCGGATCATTCTTGATCGTGTCTCCCGGTGTCCACGACTGACATGTGTGATTCCAGGCTCCGCCGATGTTTGCACCGGCGAAAAAGCCTTCCCAAGGATTTTGCACGGTCGCAATGACATCCTGCGCGTGCGCCGCGCCCGCCATTGAGGCCAACGCGAGTAGCGCTAGTAACGGTTTAGCTGGTTTCATCACCCATTCTCCAAAGTTAAGAAATTGAATTCACTTCACACCACAAAGTACGCGGGATCGTATCGACAAGGCCTCCACTCGCGTAATTGGACGAAGTACCTATTTTTCCAAATTGATGCTGAAATGGCGTTTTTTCCGAAAAAAAACTTGTTGCGGCATGCCAACAAGATTTCGTTCGTCCTACGCCGCCGGATGCGGTGTGCATCGAGGCATCTAGCATCCGGCGCGTTCGGCGCCGGATGCTAGCGTTGTCTCACTGCGAAAGGGGTGGGAGCAACGCCCACTTATTCGCGGTCGAACCCGGCAACTCTGAGGCATCGGTGCGGTTCTGGGATACCCAAAACGTCAATGTCTCGCCGACCGACATGTCATGGAACTTCTCGAGCTTGCCATTCACGTGCACACCCTGATTCGGGCCCGGCTTGAAGCTGCTCGTCATCACCGTATTACCCGCGGAATCGAGGATATTCACGGTCATGAACTGCGGCGAGGAGATGTATACCTTCGCCGTGAATTTCGCATAGGTCACACCCTTGTATACGCGTGCGTCCTGGCATGCCATTGGTGCCTTCGGCCATTTAGCGAGGAATGCAGCGCTGAACTTGACGTCGCTGCAGGCTACCTGCGGAAGCTTATCGGGATCGACGACCGCGTGTGCCGCGTTCATGGACAGGGTGGACAGCGACACCGTGATTGCGCCGAGAAGAAGCCATTGAGCTCGTGACATAGCGGAAACCTCCTGAAATGTTGAAATGCGCCCGTTCCGTTCGTCGCGAGCACAAACTATTAGCGGTCGGCGACCCTTCGACGCAGGCCCTCAAGATGACTGCGACGCATCGTCGACACAGTCCGCATGTTTAGGCAGAAGGCTTTTTGGATCTATGTGACCAAAGTCCCATTCCGATTGGGACGCGGGAACAGCTCATTTGTGCGTTTTGTGTCCGCTAGACCACACCGGATGGTCGGGGCGAGGACCCCCGACAGGCCCTGCATAATCGCGAGGAACCCGCGCGGCAGGCCCGAGAACCCGTATTTGCGCGATATTATGTGCGATACCGCACAGATGGGCCCCGCCGCAAGCCGCATTGTCCCACCGAAACAAGGAACGTGCTCGGCCTGGCAGTGATGGTTGCTGCAGACTTCGTAGCATCGCCAATGCCCGGGGTGTTTATCGACGTCTCAACGATTGCCGACTTGCTTGCACCTATCCTCACGATCATTCGGTGCGAGCGGCGTTCCGGACAAGGACGTATACGCTAGTGGAAATTATGCTCCCACATGTGCTCGAGGACTGCGTTGCATTCGCGCTCGGTGCTGCAGCTCTTCAGTTAGGCGTCGTCGCATTCTCGCTCGCACAGCGACGTCGGCGCCGCACAGCCGAAAAGCTGGTCGCCGAGAGCCAGGAACGGTTGGCGCTCATTTCATCGATGAGTGGCTTCGGATTTTGGAGTTGGGATGCCGCAACGGACCGAGTCTGGGCCAGCACGCATGCACGCAGCATTCTAGGTCTCGATGAGGACGCTCCGCTGCTTCGCGATGCGCTGCTTGCTCAGATTCATCCCGACGATCGCGCGAAAGTCGTTCAAGCGATCAGAGCGCCCGCGAACTCGGACGCCACCGTGGAGATGGAGCTGCGCGTGTTGGGGCCGCGCGGCGAAATCCGCTGGATCACTGCGAAGGCTTGCTCGCATCGCACCGACACTGGCGCGGTGCAGCGGCTCGCGGGGTACGTAGTCGACGATTGCCAACGCAAGCGAGCTTCCGCGGAATTGCTCAAGATGCAGCAGAAGCTCACGCATTTGACACGCGTTGCGCTGCTGGGCGAACTATCCGGAGCGCTCGCACACGAGCTGCAACAGCCCCTGACCGCGATATTGTGCAATGCGCAGGCGGCGCAACTCCTGGCCGCCAAAGATAAGCTCGACCTGGAAGAACTGCGCGAAATTCTCCAGGAGATCGTCAGCGACGACAAACATGCCGGGCAAATCATTCAGCGGCTGCGCGCGCTCTTGATGCGCGGGGAAATGCAGGTTCAGCGTCTAGAGATCGCGGAACTGCTGCGCGACGTTTTGACGCTTGCTCGCGGTACTCTGATGGAGCGCAATGTTCAGCTCAACACGCGCATCGAGGACGGGATTCCAGAGGTACAGGGGGACCGCGTTGAACTTCAACAGGTATTGCTGAACCTGGTTCTGAATGCCTGCGAATCGATGAGCGCAAATCCGGCACGTGACCGTCGGATAGAGATAGTGGCTGCTCGCGACGCCGATCCTGATTTGGTTCGTTTTTCGGTTCTCGATTGCGGCACGGGCATTGGGGGCGAGGAGCTCGAGCGGGTCTTCGATCCCTTCTTCACGACCAAGGAGGGTGGCTTGGGCCTGGGTCTCGCGATCTGTCAGTCCATTATCGGCGCCCACGGCGGCCGACTGTGGGCGACGAACAGGTCTGACCGCGGCGCCGCGTTCCATTTTACGTTACAAGCAATGTCAGGGGAGGAGAGCCATGAACGACACAGCGCGTACAGTGTACATAGTTGATGACTCGCGAGAGGTTCGCATGGCGCTGTCGCGCCTGTTGGGGGCCGCGGGTTACCAGGTGCGCTCGTTTGAATCCGCAGAGCGTTTTCTCGCAGAGCACGATGCCGAAGCCCCGGGGTGCCTGCTGCTCGACGTGTGTATGCCCGGCCTGAGCGGCCTTCAGCTGCAACGCGTGCTTACCGGTTCGCCAGGTGCGCGTCCGATCGTTTTCTTGACCGGCAAGGGCGACATCCAATCAAGCGTACACGCCATGAAGGAAGGGGCGGTCGACTTTTTAACGAAGCCGATCGACGACAAGCTGCTGTTCGCGGCCGTCGAGCAGGCGCTGCGACGCGACGCGGAGCAGCGATTGGAGGTTGCAATTCGCAGCACGATCCAAAAACGCCACGAGACGCTGACGCCGCGCGAGCGGCAGGTGATGGTGCACGTGATTCGCGGACGGCTCAACAAACAGATCGCTGCGGGGCTTGGCACGGGCGAGAAAACGGTCAAAGTGCACCGCGCGCGAGTTATGTCAAAGATGGGTGCGCGCTCGGTTGCGGAGCTCGTGCAGCTCGGCGCGCGCGTCGGAGTGGCCATCGAACCCGCCCTGAGCGGCGGCCCGACCAGCCTAAATTGGAAGCAGGCCTAACGTCCAACTTTCAGACGGCTCGAAATAGCGTACAAGGGGTCGATTCAGTGCAGCGGATGGCCCGTGATAGCCGTAGTCGACGACGAAGAATCGGTTCGCAACGCAGTGGTTCGCGTGCTGCGCGCGGCTGGATTCCCTGCGCGCGGCTTCGGCTCGGGCGAGGAATTCCTGAATTCTTGGCATTTTAATCGGCCGGATTGTCTGGTACTCGATTTGCAAATGCCGAGCGTTTCGGGCACGGAAGTCCAGGCGGCGCTCAACACGGCGGGTGCGAATTTTCCCGTCGTCATCATCACCGCGCACGACGAGCCCAATCTGCGCGATGAATGCATGCGCTTGGGTGCTCTGGCGTTTTTGACCAAGCCGCTGGATGTTCGCGCGCTGGTGAAAGCGGTGACCCGTGTCGCCAAACCGTCGAGCTGATAACAGCGCTTGGACCATGGTCCAATGGTTGGATTCGTCCTTATTCCAGAAGATCGGAGGACTTATCGCGCAGTGCGCCTCATCGGGTTGGAGTACGCAGTCTGAAGAGCACCGGCACCGGTACATCTTCGATCGAGAAGGTGCGGATGACCGGTCCTTTGATCGGCGCGGCGTTTCGCTGGTAAATCATGACTATTGAACAACTTATTCGCTTAGCAATCCTTCTCAGCATCATGCTGATCGTCATTAGTTTCGCCCTATCGGCGACTTGGCGCGATGCGACGTCCTTGTTCCGTAATCCCATGCTGTTGCTCAAGTCGTTATTAGCGATGAATGTGATCCTGCCGCTGTTCGCCGCGACGTTGGTCGGCATTTTCTCGCTTCGTCCAGCCGTCGCCGTCGCCCTGATCTGCGTTTCAGTGTCGCCCGTCCCTCCCTTTCTGCCTCTAAAACAACTCAAGCTCGTCGGGCAGCAAGATTACGTCTACGGTTTGTTGGGCGCTTCTTCGTTGCTGACCATCGTGTTGGCGCCCTTGTCGATAATGTTGATCGCTCTCGCCTTCTCGAGAGATTCGCATATCTCGCCGATCGGAATCGCGCGCATGGTGGCCTTGACGGTACTCACGCCGTTCGCAGTGGGATTGATCATCCACCGCCTGAATCCGAATTTTGCCGTGCGGGTTGGCCCGATCGCAGGCAAGGCGGGGATGGTGCTGCTCGTCGTCGCCTTCGTGCCCGTACTCATCAAGATGTGGAGCCCAATGATCGGCCTGATCGGCGACGGCACACTGCTCGCGATTATCGCATTCGTACTCGTCGGTCTCGCGGTGGGTCACCTGCTCGGCGGCCCGGACCCGCGCTATCGAACCGTGCTTGCGCTCGCCACAGCCACGCGGCACCCCGGCGTAGCGATGGTAATCGCAGCCGGTGCCAGTTTAGAGGGTTCGAAGCTCGTGGCACCTGCGCTGATACTCTATTTGCTCGTTAGCGCAATTGCGTCGGCTCCTTACACTCGCTGGCGCAAGCGAATGCACGAGGCGTGATCGCGGCATTTGGTTTCACCTGGACTTTGGT
The DNA here is from genome assembly GCA_963755965.1 of uncultured Gammaproteobacteria bacterium. Classification (GTDB taxonomy): domain Bacteria; phylum Pseudomonadota; class Gammaproteobacteria; order Steroidobacterales; family Steroidobacteraceae; genus Bog-1198. Next base: position 492,782 of record CAVWLU010000013.1, on the reverse strand, counting down.
CATATAGACGGTTTTGGGCGCTCTCATTATCGTCACGCGTATTATTCCAAGCCAATGAAATAGGGCAGACCACGATGAAAAAAATACTTCTGATGTCCCTGCCGATCACGGTTTTGTTGGGCGTTTCGGCATGCAATACCACGCCGCTCACCACCCAATTGCAGCCGATGGCACTCAGCTACGCACTCAATCGCGCCCGATTCGATATGAACTGTCCGGCGGCGACGGGTCAAGTGCTCTCGAGCGAGACGATCCAGCCGGTATTGAATGGGCCTCTCATGATGGGAAACCAGCGCGCTCAATACACCATCGGCGTCTCGGGCTGCGGCCAGCGTCAAACGATGGTGGTGCTCTGCGCGCAGGGCGGAGATGGCTGCTTCGCAGCCAACGGCAACAGCGGAGGCACCTAGTATCGACAGGGAGCCTCGCTCTCGCGACTCTCTCGATAAAAGTAGGACCTAGGGCCCATTGAGGGCATCGACGATTCTCCTCAAGCTTGCCTACATGCAAGACACACGCGCGGGAGCACTCTATTTCGAAGATCACGCTCGAGGGCCACCAACATTTTCGTGGGGGCTTCGGCCGCGCCACGCGCGCGATTGCTCGAGGGCCAGTGGCAATGAAGGAGACGAGTGATGAGTAGTAGCGAAGAACCCAAGCCGCGTTTTGAGGTGCGGATGACATCCGACAGCCACTTTGGTTGGATTCGCACTCGTTTGGCTCTCGAACGCACGCTCATGGCCTGGGTGCGGACATCCGTTGCGCTGATCGGCTTCGGTTTCACCATCGTTCAATTTTTCCAGCGGATAAACGAAATGCAGGGCGTCGCGCCGGCGGCCCGTCCTCAAGCACCGCGTCAGATGGGTTTAATGCTGATTGGCGCCGGAATATTGGCGCTGCTCGTTTCAGCTTTCCAGTATCGGCGCATCGTGGCCTACATGTGGGCCCCTCCGTTCACGCCCCTCGCCGGTCTGGAGGAGGGAAAGTCCATGAGCTCCGCAATGACCGCGACGCCTCTTCTGGCGGTCGTGATAGCCATCCTCTTGATCGGATTGTTTGCCTTCGGTGCCGTGCTGCTGCGTTTTGTGTAGCGGACAAAGATGAGCGAGAACCATTGAGGACTGGCACATCGGGTTCGAACCTATTTTCGTGATACCGGAAGCCAATGGCGCGCCGCCGACTAAGATTACGGGGTTCTCGAACTTCGTTACGACCCGGGCGGCGGCTTATTGCTTTCCGCCCAGCATCACGGCCATTCACTTTATTTCCAACCTGACCTGAGCTTCCCATGCTGCTTCCGACGCGAATGTTTGGCGTGACGATGAGCGACGCGGAGCGCGACATCGGCGCCGAGCATGCCTGCATCGCGGCGATCGTGGAAAAGGTACTCATGATGCAGAGAAACGCCGCTGCCCATCAACACCGGCCCCTCGGACGTGGCACGCATGCGAAGGGGACGTGCGCTCGAGCCCGATTCGAAGTGTTCGACGTTCGCGTCGGGCGCGAGCCCGCGTTGGGGTCGCGGCTCGCGCGGGGAATCTTTGCGACACCCAGAAGTTATCCGGCGATCGTGCGGTTCGCGAATGCAGATCCGAAGGTGAATTCCGATTTCAAGGCCGACGTGCGATCGTTGTCGTTTTCAGTCGATCTCGGCCGGCCCGCCACGGCTCTCACCGGTGCGACTGTGGGTCGGCAGGATTTCTCCCTGCAAAACACGACGACTCTGCCGATCAATGACGCGCCCGCGTTTCTTGCGATCATGAAATTGATGACAGCATCGAATCCGGCTGCCGGCCTGTGGTCTTTGCCGTTGAAGGACAAGCTGCGGGTTTTCAGGACCCTCGCTTTGGTCCAAGTTCAGGCGCACCAGAAAATAATACCGTATCAGCAACTGCGCTACGGGAGCAATGTTCCCTTTCGTCACGGTCCGATCGACGTGGTCAAGTATTCCGCGTCGCCGCTATCGGACAACTCTGCGCGGCCTTTGCAACGGGGTAATCCGAACGCCTTGCAGAACGAGCTGATCCGGCACCTCAACGAGGACGGTAAGATGAGCGCCTTCGATTTCGGAGTGCAGATATTGGACGCTGAGCGCATGACGTATTGGGGAAAGCGTCAGGACGCCGCCTTCTGGACGGAAAACGCGAGCGTCGAGTGGAACGAAGTACAAGCGCCTTTCCACAGCGTTGCGCGGCTTACGCTTCTGCCCAAGTCGCAGTTGTCGCCAGAAGACGCCGCAGCGACCTATTTCGACGTCAACGGGAACGCGACCCCTGACAGCACACCGGTCGGGAGCATCAATCGCGCCCGGCAGCAAGGCGAGGTGGCCAGCCGAAAAGCCCGCATGGGGACGGAGTCACGGCGCACGCATTGATTCAGCAACGGCAATCAAATTTTGGGGTTTCACGCGAATGATGCCGGCTCGCGGGCTGTCGATATCTGCGATCAGCATGAAAGAGATGGATACGACCAACGGAAGCACCGCAAACAAGGCGCTTTCCGCCTTGGCGCTCTGGGTGCCGAAGCCAATCATCATGTGAGCAATAACGGAGATCGCAATCATCAGCATCCATGCTGCCTGCGGAATACGGTTCCACCAAGCTGCTTGCGTATAGCCCTGAGAATTCAAGACATCGTTCATGCCCGCAAGGGCCAGGGCGACCACCGGAGTCGGCTGCGTTGCCGCCGTGCCGGCAACCGTGCTCCATAGCCTGGTCTGAAGCTGCGCGGTGCGCCCGGCGATTTCTCGAATCTGTTCCGCGCCGCGGGCCGTGTAGAACAGCACGCGCTCATCGACATATTGCCGGAGCAGCGGCCGCAGGGTGTCGGCTTGCGGCACCGGCAAGAGGTCTACACGGACGTACTCGGTGCCGATCGCATTGGCCTCCGCCTCTTCATAGGTCTTGCGCAGCTCGTACCGGCCGATGGCCATCGAAAAGGTAAAACCAATGATGAGTCCGCTCAATGTCAACGTCGTGGTCAGGATCGTGCCGAAATCCTCACGCATGCTTTCCTGTAATTTCCGCTTTCTCCTGAGGAGGGTTGCGCCCACGCGCGTGGAGAGCCACAACAGCAAAAATGAAAGCGCAAGGACGAGCAGCGGACGATCAAAAACCTCCATTATTCGATCTGCTCGACCTTCTGCCAGCCGGAATCCGGTTTGAATTGGCTCATCTCGCCCGCGATTGCGGAGGTCGTCGGGCCTAGATCCTTTTCGAAAACCTGGCCGTCCTGGTTCACGATGAAGGTCATCACGCCGCTCGATCCATAGGCGGCGGGATGCGCAATCAGCGCTGGCTGAGTGCCGGATTCACCTTCGACACTCAGGATTCGGAAGAGATATCCATGGTAGGGCTTCGTCCCCCCAGCCGTTCGCCGATAACCTTCGGCGGCAGCTTCCGCGGCGAAATTGCCAAACGGGCTGAGCTGGTCGGGATCGTCTGATTTCCAGTAGAGGCCGTCACGCTTTCCCGGTGTGCTCCCGATCCTCTGGGCATACAGACCCGCAGGTTTGCCGTCGTGAGCCTTGGCGGCATATTCCTGTTGCGCGTCGACATAGGCTTGGCAGACCCTGATGGTCGTCAACTCGTTTCGCCCAATGCGCCTGAACAGGATTTCCTTAGCGCCCGCGGCCGTGTCGAAACGCCAGGTTTGATTTTCCTTCACGAGCGGAATGGGAAACGGCCAATCTTCGTTTCCGATGTACAGAGTCTCCTGTGTAGCACTGATCGTCATCAGCGCAGCGCGCTCGGAATAGGCTACAAGAAAGACTTCGCGGCTTCTCTGATCCATGACCGGATCGCCCGAAACGAGGACCTTCTCTCCTTCCGGCCCGAAGAGGCTTCGGAGCTCATTGGTATTGTCCGCCTTGGCGGCGTCCACCAGCGCGACGACGGCGTCTTCGGGTGAGGCGAAGGTTTTTTGTTGTACGTCCTCCGCAAGGACGGGACGCACGCCGCAGAAGAGTGCCGCAATCGCGAAACTGCGCATGATCGATTGTAGTTTCATGTTGGTGATTTCCCGGCGCGGTTAACGTGGAGTTCGGCTCTGGCCGCGAGACATACTGCTCTGTCCGCGTTGACTCGCGGCGCGTTCGGAGTTTCCGTTCTGGTAACCCGTGAATGCGCTGGCGCCAACTTGAGCGCGCTCGCCGGGTCTGACGTTAGACGGCGCGTTGTAGCCTCGTGATCCATAGTCCGCGAGACCCGGAGAGGATTGAGCGGGGCGTTGGCCGGGAGCCGCCGGCGGTGAACTGGGGCGCGCAGCCGAACCGCTCCCAGGACGCGGATTCTGCGCCGTAGCCGAGCCTGTCGATGGGTAAGTCGTCGGACGCGCTGGGGCCGCGCCGGGGCGGTTTGCCGGTAGCGTCGTGGCAGGAGGTCGCGCCACCGGTGTATAGGGCTTGGGACGCGGAGTCGCCCCGCCGCGGTATGCGGGATTGTTCACGGTGACTTTGTTGATATTGATGTTCGTCGGCGCATAGACATATGGTCGCGGGCGATAGCCCCCATAGGGCATGGGCACCGGCCGAACGTAGGGATAACGGGCATACGGCGGCACCACCCAGGCGCCCCCGCGGACAACCACGGTATGCGTGTGCCAGCCCATTCCCCACGCACCCCAACCATAGGGAGCGTAGTACGCGTTGTTGCTCATCGCGGCACCGATCGCGATACCGAGTCCGAAAGCCAAAAGAACCGTTCCCGGAGGCGGCGGCCAATACACCACCGTGGGGTTGTATACCGGTACGTAAACCACCTGCGGATTCGCGGGCTGAATCACGATGACTTGCTGCCCACCCTGATTTTGCGTGATCACCGACTGCTGCGGGCTAGTCTTCAAGTTGCCGGCTGCCTGCGCCTGCGCGCGTAGTTTCTGCACGGCATTCATCACACCCTTCGGATCGCTCAAGAATGCCGTACCGAGTTCGGTGGTCCAATCGATCTGGCTTGCCAACTGCTCGAGTATGTCCGGAAAGAGCGCAAGCGCTATAAAGCTCGCATCGAACCCTTTCTCCTGGGCAGCGTCCTGCAGTTGCGTCCCCTGTAGTTGCTTGTTCTGTTGCACCCAATTGTTCATTTCCGTGACTTGGCCCGGGCTGGTCGCCGAGGTCAACACCTGCGCGAGCAGCGCATCGGGATAGAGCGCCACGGGCGCAAGCAGTTGCTCCAGCGGCGGCAGTGGTGGATTGGGTGCGGGTGTCTGCGCCTTGGCAATAGACGGTCCGTCGTTCGATGCCAACTGGCCCAAGACCATACAGAGCGCAACCATCACGCCGATCCACGCCTGTTTTTTCATTGACGATTCACTCCCGATTCTCCTTCGCGCCGCGCAATGCAGCGAAATCCAATGTGACTCATGCCGGTGTCGATCATCTGCGGCTGGCGTGCTGCGGGCCGATAGCGCAGGCAGTAATTCGGAGCGCAGAGATGCGAACCGCCCTTGACGACTTTGCGCGGAATCCGAAATTGAGGCTGCGCCGGATCGTAGCTTTGCTCCGCCGTGGCGAGGCGCGGGCTCAACTCCGGCGAGCAACAAGCCTTCACGGCTTCGTTGGCACGACGCGGAACATACCAGTCCGTCGTCCACTCCCACACATTACCGGCCATGTCGAGGAGTCCGTAGCCGTTCGCCGGATAGCTTCCGACCGGAGAGGTTCCTTCATAGCCGTCCTTCAGCAGGTTTTCCCAAGGGAACTCTCCCTGCCAGGTGTTGGCCATCGCCTTACCGTCAGGAAAATCCTCATCGCCCCAGGTGAACTTCTTGCCATCGAGGCCTCCGCGCGAGGCGAACTCCCACTCTGCCTCGTTGGGCAATTCCTTACCCGCCCAACGCGCGTAGGCCTCGGCATCTTCGTACGCGACGTGCACCACGGGATGAAGCTCGAAACCTTTGAGGGAGGACCTTGGCCCATGAGGGTGCATCCAGTTCGTTCCCGGTGCCCAAACCCACCAATTGGTATAATTCGTCAAGTCGACCGCGCGGGCGCGCTTGCCGAACAGCATCGAGCCCGGCTTGAGGTTCTCGGCCGGTGCACCCGGAAAGTCTGCAGGATTGAGCGGGCGCTCGGCGAGCGTCACGTACCCGGTCGCCGCGACGAATTGTTCGAACTCGGCATTCGTCACGACGGTGCGATCTATCCAAAACCCCTCGACGCTGACCTCGCGGACGGGTCGCTCCTCAGGGTAAAAGTCCTCGGACCCCATAAGAAACGTTCCGCCGGGAATCCATACCATGGCTGCATCAAGTGCGATTGCTGATGACATAACTCCTGCCTTATTCAGTCCCGACTGCGCCCGAGGCGTCGAAGACGATTTGGTCGTACCACCACAGTTTCTGAAAGAAGTACAAGGCGTCGCGCGCCGATTCACGGGTCGCGCATGATGCCACGATTTCACCCAGCGTCCGCTGGCCGTCCATCTGACCGAGAAGGCGGTCCTCAAGGGTGTTGATGGGCAGTACCAGATCATGATGCTGGTGCGTTGGATTCAGCAAGACTGCGGTGCTTCCCGCGGGTAGCCGCTCCCGGATACATCGCGCCCAGGGTAAACGAATGGGAACGTAGTCTCGCCACTGCTCGCCCGTGAAGTGAATCGTTTGCCTCCCGGAATCGTCGTTGCGGTAGACGATGACGCGATGCTGAGTCATCGTTCCGCGAAACAGTTCCGCTGCCGCATGTTGTTCCGGCTCGGGCAGGGCATTGAGACGTTCGCCATGACCCGCGTTGGCCAAGGCACCGCATTGCGGTAGGTAAGGAGCCTGTTCCAACCAGCGCCCGAAAATCGTGCCGCATCGGTTCAGCCACGCATACAGCTCGGGCACGGTGTAAGCCCGATCCCGGGGATGAAGCAGCGCGTCCGCGAGCGCTTCGGGTCGCCGGAAATCCTTTGACCGGCTGAGCAAGTCAGCCATCGGGTGATCTCTCGGCAGCGACTCGAGTAGGGCGCCGAGATCTCGCAAATCATCCGCCGACGTGCCGATGTGGAGCATGCGGCAATATTCCTGCAGCATGTAGATGCCCGCTCGACCGTAGGTGGCATAAACCATCAGATTCAACGCGCCGTTGCGACTTAGAACATTGCCGAGTGCGCGCAGACCGAGATCTGGGTCGGGCAGGTGATGCAGCACGCCCGTACACACGATGAGGTCAAAGGAGCGGCCCAGCTCATCCGCTCTCTCCAACGGCAATTGATGCAATTCGAGATTCTTGATCGCGTACTTTCGTTGCAGATTGCGCGTGTGGGTGAGGCTCGTCTCGCTGATGTCGATGGCCGTTACGCGGGCGCCGGGCTCGCGCAGCGCGTACCGGGCAGCCTGGGAGGTACCGCAGCCTGCGACCAGAATCTCTTGATGCTCGTCCGGCCGCCCGAATGGCCATATCCGGTGGAACAGCGCGCGCCGGCGAACTGGATTGCCATACAGCTCACGGTGCTCATCGAGGCTCGTGAGCGGTGCCGGGTAGGGCAGCTTCTCGTAGAACTCGCGGACGTCCTCCAATACCTCCGCCCCGGGCTCCTTGCGTTGCTGTGCCATGTTCACGTCGACGTTAGTCCCCGCCCAGGGGAGCGTCTATGCGGCCAAGGTCTATTTGTAAAAGCGGGCAGAAGGGCGCGCGCATGACGCGCGCCCTTTGTTCCTATCTTCCTCGAACGCAATCCCTCAGGCGTGCGGCTTCGCCACCTTCGCCATCACCTCGTCCAAATTGAACGAAGCCGGCTTCTGTCGCGGCGGGAACTTGACGAAATCCGCGATTTGCCCGGCCACCAACGCTTGCACTGCATACAATTGTGGGACGTGATCCACCATCCAGCTCCAGTACGTATTCGAGTTGTAGTCTGCCCGCTCGAACGGGTCGCGGCGCACGTTGAAGATGTGCGGTACGCGCAGTTTCACGAGGGGCTGGGCCCACACGTTCATTTGAAATGCGGTTTGCATGGCGAAGACCAGTTTCCAGTCGCCGTGTCTGACCGCCATCAGTTCGCCGTCATCGCTGAAGTAGAAGACGGCGTTTCTCGGACTTTCCTTCACCTTGCCGGTCAAGTACGGAACCATATTGTAACCGTCGAGATGCACCTTGAAAGTCTTGTCCCCCACCTTGTAGCCGTCGAGGAGCTTTTTGGTCACATCCTCATCGCCGGCTGCGGCCAGCAGCGTCGGCAACAGATCGATGTGCGAGACTATGCCGTTGAGCACCGTGCCCGCCTTGATCTTCCCGGGCCAACGGATGAAGGAGGGGACGCGCCAGCCGCCTTCCCAGTTGGTGTCCTTCTGGCTGCGAAACGGCGTGTTCGCGCCATCCGGCCACGTGTCGTTCTCGGGACCATTATCGGTGGAGTACATGACGATGGTGTTGTCGGTGATGCCGAGTTCGTCGAGCTTGTCGAGCATCTGACCGATCTGTTCGTCGTGGACGACCATTCGATCGCTGTAGGGATCCTGACCGCTCTTGCCGATATTCTTTTCCGCGACGTGGGTCCTGAAGTGCATGGCGGTCGAGTTGTACCAAAGGAAAAATGGCTTATCCGCTTTGGCCGCGTCTCCATCCAGGCGAGGCGCGGTCAGTGATCTCCTCGTCGATGGTCTCCATCCGCTTTTTGGTCAGCGGACCGGTATCGACGATCGTCTGACCGCCCTTGCCGTCGGCTTTGCAATGAAGCACGCCGCGCGGCCCGAACATTTTCTTGAAAGCCGGATCCTTGGGATAATCGGGGAATTCCGGTTCTTCCTCGGCATTCAGATGATAGAGATTGCCGAAGAATTCGTCGAAGCCATGCATCGTCGGAAGAAATTTATCCTTGTCGCCCAGGTGATTTTTACCGAACTGACCTGTGACATACCCCAGTGGTTTCAAAAGTTCCGCAATGGTCGGATCTTCAGCCTGAAGTCCAATGTCTGCTCCAGGCATGCCGACCTTGGTGAGGCCTGTGCGGATAGGATTTTGACCGGTGATGAAGCTCGCGCGGCCGGCGGTGCAGCTCTGTTGGGCGTAGTAGTCGGTGAACACCACGCCTTCGTTGCCGACGCGGTCGATATTCGGTGTCCGGTAACCCATCTGGCCGCGACTGTTGAAGCTGATATTCCACCAGCCGATGTCATCGCCCCAGAGTATGAGGATATTGGGTTTTTTGGCAGCAGCCATAATTCGCTCCTTTCAGTTGTTGCTTACTTCAAGTTCATTCGCGCGGCCTTCGCCGGAGGGAACCAGTAGGCCCGGTTCCTCCTGTGTCGCGCGGTTGCCGTGACAGAAGCGGAATTTTTGACCGCTGCCGCAGGGGCAGGGCCGGTAAGGTCCTTTGCGGACATCATCGGCACCAATCGACGCCATCATCTCGGCGGGCGCTCTACCTTTCTGGATCAATTGGGCCATCGCCTTGAATGTCGGACCTGTATGCATGAAGAAGAACTCGAGGCCTGCGCAGAGGTAGTTATGGCCTGGTTCGCCGTCCCGCGAAAGCGCGAAACGGTCCTTCGGGCAACCGCCGTTGCACCAGTGTCTGACCTTGCAGCTCTGGCACTGAGCGGTCAGCGTATCGCGCTTGTCCTCGCCAAACTTCCGCTGTTCCGGTGAGGCGACGAGTTTCAGCATGTGCGTTTTGTGGATATTGCCCAACAGAAAACGCGGCTCCACGAAATGATCGCAGGAGTAGAGATCGCCGTTGTATTCGAGCGCTGGTCCGTACCCGCAGGTGGGTGCGTGAATGCACAACAGATGACGGTCGAAAAACGCCTCGAGGGTCACATCGAATAGCTGAACGTAAACTTGGCCCACGTCGTGCCGCACCCATTCCTCGAAGACATCGACGAGAAAGCGGCCATACTGCTCGGCGCCCACCGTACGCTCGGTAACCAAGTTGCCGCTCTGCGTGTAGAGCAGACGCTTGCCGCCGGACTGCGCGCTCCAGCCCTGGTTGGCGAGCTGCAGCGTCTGTTCAGTCGCACGCTCGACGATCGGGATGAACTGAATCCACTTGGCTTCCATCGCGTCGCGGAAAAAGCGGTAAACCCTGCGTCCATGTTTCTCGTTGGCCGCGTTGACCGTGCACAGGATGTTGAATTCGACTTCGTGGCGGCGCAATTGCCGCCAGCCTTCCATCACGCGATCGAAGGTGCCCCTTTTGCGGCGATCGACGCGGTACGTGTCGTGGAGTTCGCGCGGCCCATCGACGCTAAGACCGACCAAAAAATTGTGCTCCTTGAAGAACGTGCACCACTCATCGTCGAGAAGGATGCCATTGGTCTGGAAGGTATGCTGCACGACCTGGCCGGGCCGGCGATATTTCTCCACCAGCGCGACGGAGTGTCTGAAGAACTCGACCTTCATCAGCGTCGGCTCTCCGCCCTGCCAAGCGACGGTGACTTCAGGCGAGCGGTGCGATTCCAACAATTGGCGGATGTAGGCTTCGAGGGTGGCCGCGGACATCCGATGCTTTTCGTTGGGGTAAAGCGCGTCCTTGGACAAGAAAAAACAATATGTACAATCGATGTTGCAGGTCGAACCGCTCGGCTTCGCCAGCAGGTGAAATCCCAGAGGGGCATCATCTGGCAGCGCATTAGCGGTCTCGGGCATCGGATCGGACATTCAACATAACCTTTGGCAATGCGGATAGCAGGCGGCGAGCGGCCGGCCGAAGAAGGGTATTGATCGTGGAGCGCAGGAGTAATTGGACCAAAGGGCCATCCACAAAGATGGCGCAGTGCCGCACTTGGAAGAACGCGCCATTGACCTTAAGGTCAACAGGTATTTCCACGACGCCGGCGCACACTGCCCACAGTGTGCCCGTCATCATCGTGAACATGGGAGATCGTCGTGACCAAGCGTAATTATTGGATCGGAGTTTTTGCCCTCACCTCCCTAGTCCTTCTAGGCGCCACTGTGTTTCGCCACAGCGGAGCGCTGGCTCAAGGTCAGTACCCGATCATGGACCAGATTGCCAATAAGGTCATTGCTAAGTACCAGAACTCGAGCTGCGAGCAGTTGTGGGTGCAGAAGAGTCAACACGCTCCGCCGAGCATGGAGGAGCAGCGGGCCATCGGAATCTTGAAGAACGATCCGCAGATGCGTGCCGCGTTCATCAACAAGATTGCCCCGCCCATCGCCAACAAAATGTTCGATTGCGGGATGATTCCCTAAGAGTCGCTAATTTTTGGTTTCGAGAATCACCCGTCCGTTCAACGGTTGCACAGGCCGGGCATTTCTAGGATAACGTGCGGCGAACTTCTGGATCTGGGCGGAAGATAGTTCCACGGGAGTTTTCAAAACGAACCAGCGGACGTGTTCGCTGCACGGCGGCATGGTGAGAGACCCTTCGAAACTGAAGTAGCCCTGATTTGCCGGCAGCAACTCAGCCGCGTTCAAGGTTTGGCCGGCGTCAGCGGATTCGGTGATTCCGGGAGCGGGGAAGTTATCGAAGATCGGCTGCAGAAAAGCATTGGTGCTGCCCGGGCGCAGCAGAACGGCGACCACCGCCAGTTCCCCCTTGTCGTTCCTGTGCACGAGATGAACGACCATCGCAAACGCTCGACCATGCAGTTTTTCCTCGCTCGGCTTGTGGAAGTGGAACTGGACGAGCGCGTAGCGTTCGCCGCCAACGGTAAGAGCACTACCAGGCTGGTAGTTGACCTGAATCGAACGACCGGTATCGGTCACGCGCAGCGCCGTCGGTTCGTACTCGAACTCCAGCCGCGGCAGGTCTTGTTTTGTGGTCTTTTCGATGTCCACCGGCGACTGAGACTTCCCATGACTGCACAGGGCGTAGCCCTCATTTTCGGAAGCCCAGTGCTCCGGGCCCGTCGATCCGGAGTAGGACCACTTATCCCCTGCCGCGAATGCCATGGGAGATGAGATGACCCCCATAATCACCGCGACCGTCAGGAAGATGCGAATCCCCTGCGAAGGTCGGAGCCCGGCTTTTTGATCCACGACAGCTCTCCCGCTAGATCGTTGTGATGAATGACTATAACGCTTCGCGGCACAGCCGCCCGTAAGTCTGCGGCCCATGGGACCAATGGCGCATGGTTTGCGCTTGAGGCACTGGCTACCCTTGGCCGGAGTCAGCACGCTCATCCGACTAGAACAAGCTAGGTTGCTAGGAAGCCGCAATCGAAAATGGCGCGGGAACACCCACTGGAATCGCAGGCAAAAGGCCGTTTCATGGACCACTTCCGCCAAGCCATGTGTCTTGCGGGAGTTGTTACGGCACTCGGTTTCGGTCTTGGCACCATCGCTTCCGCTCAGACAATGGAGCCCCTCACCTACACCAATTCCCCGATCGGCCTCAACTTTCTGATCGCCGGCTACACATACCAATCCGGCAATGTCCTAGCCGACCCCTCGTTGCCGATAACGAACGTCAAAGCGACGGTCGACAGCGCGTTTCTCGCTTACAGCCGCATCCTTGATTTCTGGGGCCAGTCCGGAAGCGTGGCACTCGTGATGCCTTATGCTTGGCTGTCGGCGAGCGGGGAGGTCTTCGAACAACAGAAGAGCGTCGACCGAACGGGGTTGAGCGATCTTACGTTACGCCTTTCCGTCAACCTCTATGGCGCACCGGCACTCTCCCTGAAGGAATATTCGGATTACCATCAGGACATCATCATCGGCGCGTCGCTCGTGGTGACAGCGCCGTCCGGACAGTACATCTCCTCGAAGCTGGTAAACATCGGCACTAACCGGTGGTCTTTCATGCCTGGAATCGGCATTTCCAAGGCGGTAAACCGGTGGACCTTCGAAGCGGCCGGCGGCGTCACCTTCTTCACCGATAACGAGGAATTTTTTGGCAATAACACGCGTCAGCAGGACCCCCTCTATTCCGTACAGGGGCACGTGATCTACAACTTCACGCGCAAGCTGTGGGCCGCATTGGACGCGACTTACTACACCGGCGGCCGTACCTCGTTGAATAATGGCGCGCTCAACAATGACCTGGAGCGCAACTCGCGATCGGGAGCAACGCTGGCCTACACGGTTACTCGCCGCAACTCCATCAAGTTCTACTTCAGCTCCGGGCTCGAGGACCGTAGCGGCACAAACTTCCGGATCTACGGCATCGCCTGGCAGCATCGCTGGGGGGCGGGTCTCTGAAGGAGAAAAAAGCACCGGCGTTTGACCGCACCCGGCGAGCACGAACGCCGCCGCTGCTCGGCGCCGGACTGTGGGTACTGTCGCTGCTGATGCCCTACGGCGCGCCCGTGAGCGCGGCCGATTTGCCGGCGCCAGACCCGGCCGCATCGAGCGCGCAAACGCAAACCGCGGATGATAGTAACGAGCCCCCAACACCGGATTCAACGGAGCAGGGCCAGACACAGATGCCGGAGAGTTTCGATCATAGGCCGATCCAGGCCTTGCTCCATGAATCGAGCCTCGTCGGCTTGCGCGACACCACGTTCAACGTGCAGCTTCGCTCCTACTTTCTCGACCGTGAGAATTTCAATACCTTGCCAAGCGAGGCCTGGACGGTGGGCGGATCCGTCGGATTCAAAACCGGCTACTTCGGTGATTTCATCGCGCTCGGCTCGACCACCTATACGTCGCAGCGCTTGTACGGCCCGCTGGATAAGGACGGCACCAAGCTGCTGCAAACGGATCAGAAGCCCTACACCGCCATCGGGGAACTTTACGGCCAGTTCCGCTTGACCGACGAAATCGTGGGAATGGTGGGCCGCCGGGGATTCGACACGCCGTTTATCAATACCCAAGACTCTCTGATGACGCCGAACACGTTTGTGGTGTACGCCGTACAGGGGGTGGTCAACAACCAGGACGACTCGACGGTTTTGCGCTTCGGCGGGGGGTATGTCGACAAAATCAAGCCCCGCAATGCCCAAGATTTTGAGTCCATGGCTACTGCCGCGGGGGCGCCTTCCGGGGTAGATCGGGGCGTCTACGTCGTCGGAGGAAACTATAAGTCGGGCCAATTCTCGATCGGCGCGGTCAACTATTACAGCGCCGATATTATCGACATCGCCTACACCGAAATCAATTACGCGATTCCGCTTGCCAGCCGGACGACCCTGCGGCTCGCCGCCCAATACACCGATCAGCACAGCACCGGCAACGATCTGCTCACCGGCAAACCGTTTTCTACCGACCAGTACGGCTTCAAGGCGGAAATTGCGTTCGGCGGCGCGCTGGTGACCGCGGCACACACAGGCACCGCTGTCGGCGCCGTCAGTTCCGACGGCAGCGGCACCGATATGCGCAATCCCTGGGGCGGTTATCCCGGCTACACCGCGGTACAGATCGAAAATTTCTACCGGGCCGGTGAGGACGCGACCATGCTGCGAGTCGCGTACAACTTTCCGAAAACGACGGGTCTTAGCGTGTACGCTTTGTGGGTGGACGGCACGACCCCGCACGTCGCGCAGCAGTATGCTCAGAAAGAGTATGATTGCAACGTGCAATGGACGGCGCCGAACGCCGCGCTGAAGGGACTCAAGCTGCTGGCGCGTTATGGCCACGTGTCCCAGGGAGGCCCCAGCGATCAGCACGAGAACGAGCTGCGGCTGATTCTTTATTACCAGTGGCGCTGAGCGCTGGAGTGGTTGTCTTAAAATGCCGTCACCGCAGGTCGTCACGCTCGAAGAGCACTACTCCCATCCCGACTTGCTCGGATCTATTCCTCGAGCGTTGGGCGAGGCGCTTCTCGATCTCGGCGAGAGGCGACTTCGCGAGATGGACGATGCGGGGATCGACCTTCAGGTGCTTTCCCATTTTCCGAGCGGGCCTCAGAACCTCGAGCCCGAAAGGGCGATCGATCTCGCACAGCGAACGAACGAGCTCATCCAGCGCACCATCGAAGAGCACCCCGGGCGCTTCGCGGGCTTTGCGGCGTTGCCATTGAGTGCCCCCGATGCAGCAGTCGCCGAACTGCGGCGCACCGTGCGTGAGTTCGGCTTCAAAGGTGCCATGTTGCATGGACGCGGGGCCGGCGTACCTTTGGACGATCGGCGTTTTTGGGACATCTTTGGGGAGGCAGAATCCCTCGATGTACCCATTTATCTACATCCCGACCAGCCGCCCGAGGCAGTCGTCGAAGCCTATTACAGCCAATACCCGGCCTTGCTCGGTCCAGGCTGGGCGTACACCGTCGAAACGGCGACTCAGGCGCTTCGTCTGATGCTAAGCGGTGTGTTCGATGCTCATCCGAAGCTCAAGATCCTTCTCGGTCATCTCGGCGAGTCGCTGCCCTTCTCCATGGTGCGCTGTGACGCCAACATCAATCGCCGCGCGTCGCTCAAGCGTCCTCTGAAGGATTATTTTCATGACCACTTCTGGCTGACCACTGCGGCCAATTTCTCCAACCCGGCACTGACCTGCTGCTTGATGGAAATGGGCGTGGATCGCATCCTCTTCTCCATCGATTGGCCCTTTGCGGGCAATGTCGATGGGCGAAAGTTCATCGATTCCGCGCCGATCAGCGTGCACGACCGGACGAAAATTCTCGGCGCGAATGCCGTGGCTTTACTTCGCCTGTAGTCCCTTGATCAGGCGGCTGGTTCAGGCCGATGACGCCGCACCGCCGCCGCGGGGTTGGTGGAGTTTTCGCCGAGGTACACCCCGCGGTCCCATTGACGCTTGAGAGGATCGCGGACCTTGAGCGTCATGCGTCCAATGCGTTCGATCTCGATTTCCACCGTCTCGCCGTCCTGAAGATTGCCGAGACCTTCATGATTCGTTCCGCAGGAGATCAAATCCCCGGAGTGGAGCGTCATGATCTTCGTCGCGAATTCCACCAACTCGGGGACACGATGTTCCATGTCGTCGGTGCTGTAGTTGTGACGCAGTTGCCCGTCGTTCCAGAATCTCACCAAGAGATCATTCGGCTCGGGAATCTCATCGCGAGTCGCGATGCACGGACCCAATGGCGCGAAGGTATCAAAGGACTTTCCGAGCCAACTCGCCGGCGGTCCCTTGGGCCAAGTGAATCGCCCTTCGCCACGCGCCGAAACGTCGACCATGCAGGTGTAGCCGAATACTGCATGCCGCCAGTCGTCGCGCTTCACTTGTTTGGCGGGTCCCTTGATCACGAGCGCCAGTTCCGCCTCATGCATGAATGCCCAGGGCTCGGTGAAATCGGGCAGTTCGATCGTATCGCCGGGACCGATCACGGCGTCGGGATTCTTCATGAACATGTTGAGGGGCCGCGCCTCGCGCTGAGCGTGCTCCCAGTAGTTTGCAATGCAGGCGAGAATCTTTCCCGGTCTCGGCAGCGGCGGGCGGAGACGAACTTTGTCGAGGGGAATGGCATCTCCTGCCGCAGCCAGCCTTTCGAGCGTGGGCTTAAGAGTATCGAAGCGATCGATGAGATCCTGCATCGCGAGTTGCGGTGAGTGGCCCGCCACGCTGCCGCTGGCATCGACTATTCCCCGGTCCGTGAGGATTCCGGGGCGTGCCGCAAGGTCTTGCGCGTCTTGAAATAATACGAGCTTCATGATTTGGCACCTGGACGTATGGCGTAAACATAGGGGCCGAGCAGCAGTACGAGAACGAAGCCGAGCGTTAGGCCGATTTCCGCCAAGCGGAGTCCGCGGGTATACGATCCAAATCGATCGAAGGAGCGTCCGAGCAGATAGGGCCCGACCCCCGACGAGATTGCCAGAAGCGACACGAGGCAACCATAGATCGTGCCGAACGAGCGCATGCCGAAATAGCGAGAAAAAAAGTAGGGACCGATTCCCGACTCGGCACCGATACCAAAGCCGAGGAAGGCGATTCCGGCGAGCGCCATCGCCGCGCCGGCGGCGTGATCGAGGAGCACGAGGCCGAGCAAGGCGGCAGCGAAAAACGGCAACGCCACTCGCGGGCTCGGAACTCGATCGAGCAAAAATCCGGAGGACACGTTGCCGGTCAAACCGGCGAGGGCGAAGGCGGCGAGGGCGAAGGACGCGATTCCCGCCGAGATCCCGCGGTCGGAGAGCAACGCGACGGAGTGGGCGCGCACGCCGCCCACCACGAGCGAGTGGATGACCAAGGCGAAGAGGATCAGCCAAAAGGACGCCGCCGCGAACACCTGTGGGACCGTGCGCCCGGGAATATCCGGGTGTGGCAAACGACTCGCCGACGAAAGCGGTCCAGAGACCTCGAGCGGACTTCGCCGTATAAACGCCATTGCCGGAAACCCCACGAGCAGGATGGTTGCTCCGAGGATAAGGTAGGTCGACCGCCATCCGTAGCGATCGATCAGCACGTGGGTGACGGGCGCCATGATCATGATCGAGACGGTCGGCGCCGCACCGATGACCAAGGCAAGAAACAGTCCCCGGCGGCTCTGGAACGTGGATGAAATGAGATGCGAAAAGGCAACCGGACCGGCAATCGCCTCGCTGACACCGAGCAAGCAGTAAGTCGCATAGAACTGCGGCTTCGACGCGGTCAGCAGCGCCTGAGCCATCGTGGCGCACGCGTACACAACGATCGCCGGCAGCAGAACGGTGCGCGCGCCGAACCGATCCACCAACCTCCCGACGAACGGTGCGGCCAGAGCGGCACAGAGTCCAGCCATGTTGACCGACATGGCGAAATCCGCGCGTCCCCATCCGAACTCATGGGATACCGGCCCGAGGAACAGTGGAAAAGTGCCGATGTGAAATGGTACGACGCTCACCATCATGCCGATGGTGCAGGCCGCCGCCGTAGTCAACGCCGTGCGCGAGTATTCTTGGTGCGCCATGGAATCATTCCCCGCTAACGCGAGGCGAAGGCGGCCCCGTCCGGCGGCGGGAAGTCGCGCGCGTCGATCAGGATGAAGGCGATGCGGCACGTCGCGTTCGAGCGGTTGACCCAGGCGTGATTGGTGCCGCGCTGGATCAGGATATCGCCGGCCGATACGTGCACTTCGCCTTCATCGAGCAGCATGTCGATTTCACCCTGCAGAATGAGAGCGTAATCGATGCTCTTCGTGCGATGCATGAAGGGGTGGCGGCCTGCGGGCGCACCGGAAGCGGCTCCGTGTGCAAGGCCCATTTCCTCGAGGAAGCCTGCATTGTCGATCTTGCGGTTCGGGTCCGGCAGGAAATCGACCACCCGTAAAATCGAACCACTTGGCGGCGGTGCAACGCCAATTTCCCGATCGGCAGGATCGTTCAGTTTGGAAAGATCAACCGGCGTCTCGTCCGTGACCCATACCAAGGTGGACTCGACGCTCATCGCCGGTCGGGAAACGGTGTGCGACGCCGGAGCGTCGTGTATGACGATGGCGTTGCCGCGCGCATCGACCCCGGTGACGATGCGCCTGATTTTCATGGTCATCGCTGGTCTCTCGCGCCGACGGGCGCGCTGGGATCGGTTGCTCGGATGGTCTCATCGAGCTTAGGGATGGGTCCCTCGAGGACGTCGGCGGTTCCCTGCCGCGACATCTTGACCTCCGGCGGCGGCAGCGCCAGCCATTGATAATGACCGAAGGAAGCATCCCACAGGCGCGGCTTCCACTCGTCGGTCAGGTAATCGGAATCGGCGCTGTATTCGCTCTGGCCGCCCGCCGGGTTTCCGATGTAGTAGAACATGAGCGAACTGATGCGGTGCCGCCCGAGGCCGACGTCGCTTTTCCAGCCACGGCGTTGCATATCATTCGCGCCCACCATCAGTTCGTCGATCGTCTCAACGGCGAATGAGACATGGCTGAACAATACTTTCGGAGCACGGAACAGGAAGAGGTTATGGTGATCGTTCCGGCCGTCGCATCGCATGAACATCCCGAAGCCGCGCATGATGTCGGTGACTCGAAAGCCGAGACGGCGCGTGTAGAATTCCACGGCCGCGTCGATGTTGGGTACTCCGAACACGACGTGGTTGATCTGCTTAGGGCTTGCGCGCTCGTACCACTTGCGGTGGCGATTCCAGCGCACCACGCGGGACAGATTATTCTCATCCTGCGTGCCGGCGACACCGAGCGGCTGGCGTCTGAATATCTTAAAACCAATGCAAATGCCCGAGTCGTCGCTGCAATGAACGGTACCGTCCGCATCGACACGCACGGCGCGATCCCGTTGCAGATCGGCGGCCACCGAATCGAGCGAGGCCTGTGAGCCGACACCCCAAATGATTTCACGCGGGCCGGCGTCGCCGAGAAATGACGGTGGCAGCTCGGGGTCATCACGTCGTCTCAGAGTGACCGATGAGCCCTCGGCAAGTTCGAACCGGGCCATGCTCGAATCGGCTTCCGCCAACTCGAGCCCGAAATCTTTATAAAACCGAGTACACGTATCGAGGTCATCGACACCGTATACCAGGGATTGGACTCCAAGCAGTGACATCTGTGCTCCGTTCGGGTGCTATCGTGCCTAGTCCGAGGGCACCAGTGGCACCTGCAGATAGGACGCGTCGGTTTCTCCCGTGTAGATGACGTGCCGACCGACATTCACGGTATCCTCGTGGCGAAAATAAACCGGGTCGCGGATCTTCGAGTATTTCTGCAGATCCGTGCCCTGCACGATCAGGCGCAGCCGCTCGCCGGCAGCGAAACGCGTACCCGAGGGCCAGATCTCAATGTCGAGCGGCGTTCTCGCGCCGGGCGCGACCTTTAATTCACGTTTGTGCATGAGTACCGGTAGGAACTCGGTCGATCGTTGCGGATCGAGCTCGCGGTGCGAAGCCCGGAGCCATCCAAGCGCGACGGGACCGTCCTCGAAAAACGAATAGAAGGCAAATGGAACGTGGTTTCCATCGGCGTCGAACTTGTAGACACCCACAAAGATGTCCATGTCATCGGTCGTATCGGCCGCCATGACGATATGCAGCTTCATGTGGCCGACCAGCGCCGCAGCCTCGGTGAACAGGAAGTCGAACTCGGCGCGCTGCGCGCCGGGTCCGCTGCCGAGAGCAGAATAGCTGATCGAGCCTAAGCGCGAGACCGGCGCATCCCGCAACGATCCATCGACGGCATCGAGGAACAATTTCTGATACCGCGTTCCGGGCACGGGCCATCCCGCAAATGGACGTGTTTTCCCAACGAAATAGCGTTCGCGAACTTCGAGACGCACGCGCGGCCACGAGGTGACCGCAGTGCTCTGACCCTTGAGAAAGTGGTCGAAGAAATCCTTGAGTTGAGCCACGTTCTCCGGTGTGTAGTAGTGCGCCCATTTCTTGCGTCCATGCACGAGCAGCCATTTCTCCTCTGAGGAGATCCGCCGGAATCCTTCCAGGGTACCGCGGGCGTGCAGCCCCTGATCGCCCCAGCAGGCTACAATGAACGCCGGGGTCACGATCTTCTCGAACTGGGCGCACTTCGACTCCCAGAACGCGTCATACAGCGGATGTTCCAGAGTTTCGCGGCGCAAATCTTCGATCCGGGTTGTGCCGGTTCCCCAGTTCGGGATGATGCGATTCCACCAGAACCACGTATCCGGAATGCCGCCGTGACGCGCGAGCTCGCGATAAGTGTCGGCGCGCCCTTCCCAGGGATTGATCGCAGCCAAATGCGGCGGGCGCAGTTCGGCAACTCGCCATTGGCTTGCGGCGAGATATGAAACGCCGGAAGCACCCACCTTCCCGTTGCTCCAAGGCTGCGTGCCGGCCCATTCGATCAGATCGTAGAAATCTTCGGCGTTCTCCGGCGAGACGAACGTGGCGTCGCCCTCCGAGTGCCAGGTACCGCGGATATCCGCGTGCACCACCGCATAGCCGTGCGGTACCCAGTAGAGGGGATCAGGACCTTCGAACGTGGCATACGGCGAGACCATGTCCGCCGTGACCCCGCAGCCTGGATTTGCGCTGTAGGTCGCGAGGCCATTTTGATGTTTACCGTACGGTGTCCAGGCAATGATGGGCGGTGCCGGCTGCTCGTTGGCCGGCCGGAAAATGTCGACCAGGATCTTGACTCCATCGCGCAGTGCAACGGCAACGTTGCGCTCGATGAGCATCCCGTGCTCGACGGTGCGGCTAGGAGTCGGATCGGGCGCGCCCCTTTGCTGGGGCGTGGCATATGGCTCACGAAAACGATATTCAAAGTCACCCGGCCGCATCAACGTCGCTCCTCATCAATGTCGCTCTTCGCCGTGGATGATTGATATGCCGCGGTGCAGGCTTCTAGCACTTGCCTTTAAGTCATTGCAATCAACAACGAGTTGGTCATGACGCGCGCCGGGCGCTCTCGTGCTCCGGGGTACCCTCGTTCGTGGCGCCTGCGTGAATGCTGAGTAATTGCGTCACGACTTCCGGCGTCTTGCAGCGGCCCATGCCGCACTCGGTTGCGATGCCGAATTTCGGTGCGAATTTCTGTGCCGCCTGGATGCGGCGCTGCGCGCCCTCGACACCGTCGGCAGCGTGGACGCAGCCGAGGTAAAGTTCCGTACCCTGCGGCAGCCGCAAGGCGGAAAGAGGTTCAAAGTACGCCTCATCGCTGCGTGCGATCGGTACCGGCATATGAATGTAAGCAACCGGGCGGTCAATGACACGTACGAGGGCATTCGCGAATTCGACCAGCTTGGCGGAGTCATGAGGTTCGATGAAATGCTGTCCGTCGACGTCGCCGTAGCAAAGATGAAAACCCAGTTCGACATCGGGCGGCACGGCGGAGCTGATGCGCTTCATGCGGCTCAAAATCTCCGTTTGCGGGTCTTGGAACGCGTTTTTGATGCGCTCCAGGCGCCCATCCCAGACGATCATTTCCGGGCAGACGTCCCATTGGATCGTCAGCTCATCGTGAGGAATGGAGGAGCAAATCATCGCGACTTCACGCATCATGGCCTTCTCATAGGCCGGCTCGATTGCGGCTTGGTCGCTTCGAAGACAGAAAGCAGAGACGACCGCATAAGGGGTGGGCAGCGTGACCTGAAAGCGAACGTGGGAAGGCAATTTGCCCGCGTTTTTCGCAGCCTTGAAGTCGGCATAGGACGCATAGGCTTCGCGCGCGTAACCGAGCTCGCAGAAGCGCAGCTGCTCGGCCGTGACGCCGTCCGCCAAGGCCATGAACGGGAAGTTGATTGCGGATGCACCGGGAGGCGGGGAGACGGCTTTGAGGAATGGGTTGGCCCGCAGCAGCGGAAACTGCCACGCGATCCACATCCGCCGGCCTCCCGGCTCGCCGTCGGGTACGCGCTTGAGGCGATTGCCGAGAATTCTGCCCACCGTGGCAAAGGTTTCGGTAACCGTATCGAGCCCGATGGCGCCGACGAGATGCACGCTGCTGGGTTTGGTTGGTGTATCAGTCATAGTGGACTCCCCGATTCAGTCACGCGAGAATTGCGTGGCCGAAAAAATATCATTGCGCTTTGCAACGGTCTCGTCAAGCAATAGAGTATCTGCATACAAGAGGTGATCATGATTCAGCCCGATGAAGCGGCGCAGCCGACGCCCGCGCCGCCGGCCTTCAATTTCAGCACGTACCTTCCCTATCACCTGACCTTTCCGGTGGGAATGATCAGTCGCGTACTCGGCAGCGCCATGGAAAGTCGCTTTGGTCTCAAATCCACGCACTGGCGAATCGTCGCCCTGCTCGGTTCCCATGGGCCGGTTTCGACACGCGAATTGTCGAAATATCTTTCGAGCGAGAAGAGCGCGGTCAGCCGGGCGACGACGAAACTGATCGCGCTTGGCTACGTGCTGCGCGTCGTGCATCCGGTTGACCGACGATTGATCGTGCTGCATTTCTCGGCAAGCGGTAAACGTCTGTTCGAGCGGATGAAAGTGGTAGCGCTCGAATTCGAAGCGGTCCTCCTTGCGGGTGTGACGAGCGAGGAAATTCTCATGCTCGACCGGACGCTCAAGAAATTGAGCGACGCCGCAGTCAAATACCGTACCGACGTTTTGAAGACCAAGGCGCCGCGCCGTGGGGTTAGTAGTTGACACCGAAGCGCACGCCGTACGTCCGTGGTGGCTCCAGGTGCACCCAGGGGACCCCGTTGCTCGAGGAGTTTGCCGGTGCGGCGGTGGAGATGACCGCGGTATTTTCGAGATTGTTGCCGTACGCCTGCACATGCCATTTGTTGCCGGGCGCACTGTACGTCAAGACCACATTCGTCTTGGTGTAGCTCGGCTGTTGGCTGCCGGGGCTGTGGTCGAACAAGGTCCAGTAGGCGCTGTCGAAATGGCTCGTCACACCGCCCTGAAGCTTCGCCCCGTTGGCTAGGTCCCAGGTGTGCTGGTAGGCTGCTTGAAGCGATACCGATGGCGATTTCATCGCGGTGAAACCCGATAGATCGGTCAGGCCGTTGCTCGCCACGGGCAGAGTGAAGTTCGTGTATTCGGCATTCAGCAGCGCCACATTGAAACTGAACAGATCGTCCTTGGTGATGAGCGTTTGGGTTTCGATCTCGCCGCCGTAAATACGAGTCTTATCGGCGTTATAGAGCGCGAAATCTCCCGTCGCGGGACCTTGGGTTAGATATTCCGAGACGATGTAGTCCTTGTAGTCGTAGTAGAACGCCTCGACATTGATCTGGAAGCGATTGTCGAAGAACCGATTTTTGCTGCCCACGGAATAGGCGGTGAGTTTCTCCGGCTGGAAATTCGGCAGCAATCCGACGCTCGAGCCGAGATTGAAACCGCCTTCGAGATAACCCGTTGCTATGTTCGCGTACAGCAGCGACGTCGGCGTGATATCGGTGTCGATTCCCACCCGCCAGTCGACGTGATGCCAGTTCTGATTGAAGCTATCCGGAATATCTCCGACCGGGAAGGGCAATTGCGGAATGTAAACCTTGTCCTGACCATTGGCGGTCTTGGTGTCGTCGGAAAAGCGTAGGCCGCCGGTGAGCCGCACCCCGTCGCGCAGCGCGTAGGTTGCCTGGCCGAACAGGGCTCCGGATTTCTCGCCGATGTCGGGATTTGTGGTAATGGAAGCAAAGTAGGGATTGAAATAGTTCTGGTAGATGTAGTCGCTCTCTTTGAACAGGTACAGGCCGACGACCCAGGTCCACGGATTTTTCGGATCCGCCACCGAGGCGAGCCGCAGTTCGTTGCTGTAGGTGATGTCGCTGCTAATCGCAGTCGCGAAGACCCCCACCACAGGATCGGTACTATCGAAGTCGACTCGCTTGTAGGCGGGAATCTCCGTGAGCGTTGCGCCGCCCAGATTCCAATCGAGCTGACTGTGAAATGACCATGATTTGAAATCCGAGAAGAACGTGGCGCTCGAAGCGGGGTCATAGTATGGATTGCTCGGTATCACGTAAGGCAGGCCGATGACCGTGTGGGCGCCAAGCGAGTGATCCTGGAAATAATCTCCCCCCACGAGCAGCGAGACGTCGGCATTCGGCTTGAACAGCGCCTGCAGACGAGCGCCCAAAGAGTCCTCATCGTTGAAGCCGCTGCTGAGATATCCCTCGTGGTCGGAGTACTGCACCGCGCCGCGCACGGCCAGCTCATCGTTGATGGGAACGTTCAACATGCCAAAGCCGCGCTTCGAGTCGTAATTGCCGATATCGAAGTCGGCCGCGGCCTCAAAGGTGTCGACCGGCTTGTTGGTAATGAGGTTGATGCTGCCGCCGGTGGCGTTGCGGCCATACAGGGTGCCCTGGGGGCCGCGCACGACCTCGACCCGGTCGATGTCGTAGAACGAACCATAAGTACCGTAGTCGCGCGATTGGTACACGCCGTCGATATTGAACGCGATGGCCGGGTCGAGGGCCGGCGCGTCGTTGTTGGCACCCACTCCGCGGATATCGATCTGGGTGTAGATATAGTCCTGACCCAGTTCGATCGCCGGGAAGAGTTGGCCCAGCCCACGCACGTCCGTGATGCCTTGCTGGACCAGCGCGATTCCGGTTTCCGCGCTGATCGCTTCCGGGGTTTTTTGCAGAACCTCGGGACGCTTCTCCGCAGTCACGACGATTTCCGTGAGTTCCTGCGATTCGTCCGCGACTGCGGCAACGATGGGTGAAAAGGCTGAAGCTGCCAGAAAGGCGGTGCCCAGCCAGGATGAGCTCTTATTCATTATGGACCCCCTAAGAAGCCTTAGAGCTCAGGTGCCGCGCTCTCGAACTTCGAGCGCCATCCTTAGCGCAGCCAGCTTTCTTATGCGGTTTACATTCCGCGGCTGCTTCCCCAGCGTTAACGGCCACCTGCAGCTGGGAAATCATTGCGCAATACAACGAACTCGTCAAGGGGCCATCGACGGGCGGGAGCCGGCGCCCCCCACCCGGACAGCGGCGCGCAGCGACGCCCGGGGCGAGAAACGCAGCGGCGACCTTCATTATATTTTGCAACGATCCGAGAGTTGATAGCATGTCGGAACGGCTCGTACAGGCCGGCGGACGGGATGCTGCAGAGGGGGGTGGGTGAGAATTTCAGCAGCGGTATCGCGGGAAGGCCGGCCCCATCCGGAGATTGAGGAACTCGATCTCGAGGAACCGCGTGCCGATGAGGTTCGGGTGCGAATTGCGGCGACCGGGATCTGCCACACCGATCTGCAGTGCCATTCCGGGCGCGGGGTGCCGATCCCGAAGCCGATCGTGCTTGGACACGAAGGCGCGGGCATCGTCGAGGCGGTCGGGATTGGGGTGCACGGACTGCAGGTGGGCGATCCCGTCGTTTTGAGCGGCGGATCCTGTGGAGCATGTCCAAGTTGTCGGGCCGCGCGTCCGAACTATTGCCGCGACGTCATGAAGCTAAGCTTCGGCGGAATGCGAGGCGACGGCTCGTCCCCGCTCAGTCAAAACGGTGAGCGCATTGCCGGAGCGTTCTTCGCCCAATCGTCTTTTGCCAGTCACGCCCTCGTGCCGGAGCGAAGTGCGGTGAAAGTCCGTCGCGACGTGCCGCTGCATCTTCTCGGTCCCTTGGGTTGCGGCTTGATTACCGGCGCCGGATCGGTGATCGAGGCGTTTCGGCTCCGGCCGGGCCAGTCGATTGTCGTTTTCGGAGTCGGCAGCGTTGGTCTCGCGGCTATCATGGCTGCGAGGATCGTGGGGGCATCGCAGATTGTGGCCGTGGATCTTCATGCGGGACGGTTGAAACTCGCGCGCGAACTCGGAGCGACGGACGTGCTCGCCTCGAATTCCAATGCCGCTGCCGCCCTCAGGGAGATCGCTCCCTTCGGCTTCAATTTCAGCTTCAACACGACCACCGCTCCCTCGGTGTTTACGCTCGCTGCCGATTGTCTCGCCAACGAAGGAACCGCGGGGTTCGTGACCCGTCCACAAGGTGATTGGTCCGTCAACGTGCCGTCGCTGCTCGCGGGCGGGCGCAAGCTGCAAGGAATTCTGGGCGGCAGCGCGGCGCCTCAACTCTTTATTCCGATGCTGATCGACTACTGGCGCCAAGGCCGCTTTCCATTCGATCGGTTGGTCGCAGAGTATCCCTTCCGAGATATCGGTCGAGCGTGGGCAGAGTGCACGGCAGGGAACGTGCTCAAGCCCGTGCTTCGAATGTAGTAAAAGGCTCGAATTCCATGAAACAAGAAGAACACTCAGTATGAGCGAACGAGACTGGCACGCCGAGGTATCTCAACCACGTCACGGCGTGAAGGAAGAGCGCGGGCGTCGCGTCGCGATGCGCGATGGCATCGAACTCGCCGTCGATATCTTCCGGCCGGATGACCACGGCCGCTTTCCCGCTTTGCTCGCTTACTCTCCTTACGGCAAGGACGTGCAGCGGGTCTTGGAAAAGCAACGCCCGCACAGTTCACGTCTCGGCAACGGCGGCCAGGAAGCCGGCGACACGGGTTTTTTCGTCAGTCGCGGCTATGTCCACGTCATTGCCGATGTGCGCGGCTCCGGCGATTCCGGTGGAACCTATAACTTTCAGGGAAAGATTGAGCAGCAGGATGGCTATGATTTGATCGAGTGGATTGCCGCTCAACCGTGGTGCGACGGCAACGTGGGTATGTTGGGCATGTCCTATTTCGCGGTGGTCCAGAATCTGGTGGCGGCGCAACGGCCGCCGTCATTGAAGGCGATTGCGCCCTATGAAGCTTATACCGACCGCTATCGACATTCCGTCTACCACGGCGGGATTTTCGACGAGGGATTTTTTCATCAATGGTTCGAACACCTGAGCGTTCGTCCGCAGAAACCACTGATCTACGATTATCTGCCGAAGGACGAAGTGAATCGCCGCCGAGAAGCGCTCTTTAAAACCCCTGAAATCATCGACAGCCCCTATCTTCATATCCAACTGAAGTACGAGACGAAGAATCCCCTGACCTTCGACTTCCTGATCGAGCCGCACGACGGACCTTACTATTGGGAACGGTCGTCGAACACCATGCTCGACAAAATAGAGATTCCCGCGTTGTTCATGGCTCGCTGGAGCGGCTGGCCCATCCATTTGTCCGGCGCATTCGAGGCATGGGCGGGCGTCAGGGGTCCAAAGAAAATGATCGTCATGGAAACCGAATGGATCACCGGTCCGCAACGGCCCTGGCGCGATCACCAGGACATCATTTTGCGTTGGTACGATCATTGGCTAAAGGGTAACGATACGGGGATGATGGAGGAGCCCCCCATCACTTTGTTGATCAAAGGTCGCAACCAGTATCGCCATGAGCACGAGTGGCCTCTGGCGCGCACGCGGTGGACCAAGTTCTATCTGTGCGAGGACCACCTCCTCAGCGACACCAAACCGCCGCAAGCATCCGCCGTTGGGTTTCGCAACGATCCTCACATTTTGCCCAACAAGCCCGCACAGGGACTGGATTTTGCGACGTCAGCGCTCGAGGAAGACCTCGAAGTCACCGGGCCGCTGGCGCTCTATCTGTGGGCGACCTTGGATCAACCGGAGGCCACATGGATCGTGATCCTTCGCAATCGCGCGCCTGACGGCTCCCAACCGGTGGTGACCAAGGGCTGGCTGCGCGCGTCTCACCGGGCGTGCGATCCGGTCAAATCCACCCCCGCGAAACCATATCATCCTCACCGCGAATCGATTCCTGTACCGGTCGGCGAGCTGCAGAAATATGCGATCGATCTACGCGAGACTTCCATGGTGTTCAAGAAGGGCCATCAACTCGTGCTCGAGATTCGCGGTCAAGACACTCAGATCGAGGAGCCGGTCTGGTACCACCAATGCAATCCCATCGCGACCCAACATGAGTTGCGGCTGGGCGGCGAACAAGGGTCCTATTTGCTGTTGCCGCTGATAGATTCAGGATGAGCGGAAAAGGTGAGTGTCAGGCCATCGATCGAGGATGCAAGTCATCTCGCGGCAAGGTATCCTTAATCGGCCCGCATGGAAAAGACGCAAAAAACAGGCATTTCCCCCGAAAAATCCGGGGTTTTTATCGACCGTAGGCTTTCGGTCGCGCCGATGATGGACTGGACCGACCGTCACTGCCGGTACCTGCATCGTCTGTTCTCCCCGCATGCGCTGTTGTACACCGAGATGATCGTGTCGGCGGCGGTCGTGCGCGGCAAGGCGCAGCGTTTGCTCGAGCACGATCCGCATGAAGATCCCGTCGCGTTGCAATTGGGGGGCTGCGATCCAAAGGAGCTTGGGGAAGCGGCGCGACTCGGTGCGGCCGCCGGCTACGCCGAAATCAATCTGAACGTCGGCTGTCCCAGCGACCGCGTTAAAAACGGGTCATTCGGCGCCTGTCTCATGTTGAATCCCGCGCTGGTCTCCGAGTGCGTGTTGCGCATGCGCGATGCGACCGAGCTCCCCGTCACCGTCAAGTGCCGCATCGGCATCGACGACCGCGACGATTACGATTTCTTCGCGAGCTTCGTCGACGCCGTCGCAACCGCGGGCGTGGCCGCGCTCATCGTCCATGCACGGGCCGCCATCCTCGGTGGCTTGAGTCCGAAGGAAAATCGGGAGATTCCGCCGCTCAAGTACGAATATGTGCACCGGATGAAGCGTGAACGGCCGAGCTTGCCCCTCGTGCTCAACGGCGGCATGGCCGATTGCGCCGCCATCGTCGGACAACTGACGGCCGGGCTCGACGGCGTGATGTTGGGCCGAGAGGCGTATCACCGGCCGGCGTTGTTGGCGGAGCTCGAACGAGCCGTGGTGAACCCCGCCTGGCGCATCCCACAGCCCCGCGACATCATCGAACGCCTCATGCCTTACGCACGAGCCCAGGTTCGCCGCGGCGTTCGGCTGCACTCGATCACGCGCCACATGCACGGCCTGATGGCCGGACGCGAAGGGGCTCGCGCCTGGCGCCGTTTTCTCTCCGAAGTCGCCGCGCGGCCGAATACGCCGCCGGAAGTGCTGTTTTCAGCGCTTCCCTTGCTCAATGAGGGGTTGGCGGCCTAAACGGTTCAAGCGTCGAATGCCAGGTTAAGTATAATTTACCGGCACAATGGGAAACGAAATCGAACTTGCGATCGTATTTGCCGACGTTGTCGGCAGTACTAAGCTGTATGAATTGCTTGGCGACCTGCGCGCCCGCGACATGGTGGGCATCTGCATCGACGTCATGCGCAGCGCCACCGAGCAAAACCACGGCACGGTGATCAAAACCATGGGCGATGAGGTCATGGCGACGTTCCCGACGGCGGACGATGCCTTGAACGCCGCCGCGCAAATGCAGAAGCAAATCGTCTTACACCCGTCGCTCAAGGTGGATGAGCAAACCGTCGCCATTCGGATCGGCTGCAATTTTGGCCCAGTCGTGGTGGAGAATCGAGATATCTTCGGCTCGGCCGTGCATACGGCGAACCGCATGACCAGCCAGGCGAAAGCCGGACAGATCATCACCACGGCCACCATGGTCGAGCAGCTCTCCAGCGAGTGGCGCGCCTCGGTGCGACAGATCGACATTGCGACGCTCAAGGGGCGTTCGAGCGAAGTGGCCCTGTTCGAGGTTCTGTGGCAGACCGAGGACATCACCAGCATGGTCCCGGCAATCGCCATCACGTCGCGGGAACGAGCGAATAAGACCCAACGCCTGCGTCTGCGCTATCAGGGCCAGGAAGTCCTGGTACAAGACGGCCGGGCGAATATTACGATGGGTCGCGCCGAGGAAAATGACCTGGTCATCAAGGGGAACTTGATCTCCCGCCTGCACGCTCGAGTGGAATTCAACCGCAACAAGTTCATGCTGATCGACCAGAGCACGAATGGCACCTTCGTGCTCGGCAAGGACGGCGAAGAAGCCTTCGTACGCCGCGATTCCATGCAAATTCGCGGCGAGGGGTTGATCGGTCTCGGCAAGGCGCCGGACAGCAATTCCTCTCAGGTCATTCGCTACATCTGCGAGGATTGACCGATCTGCGAGGCGGCGATTTTGGCGATCGAGTTTTCGAGCTCTCGTTTGAGCGCCTGCGGCACCCGCTCGCCGAATTCGGCCAGATAAGCGCCGATTCCTTCAAGTTCCGTGCGCCACAACGGCGGTGAAACGGCGAGCAGTTCATCGATCGCTTCCGGCGTTACGTCGAGCCCCCTCGTGTCCAAATCGGCGCTGCGCGGCAACTGCCCGATGGCGGTGTCCTGCGCGTCCGCGACGCCCGTGCAGCGATCGATGATCCAGCGCAACACCCGCAAATTATCGCTGAAGCCCGGCCATAAATACCGGCCTGCGGTGTCCTGCCTGAACCAATTCACGTGAAAGATCTGGGGCGGCGATTTGAGCTTGGCGCCAATGCTGATCCAATGCGCCCAATAATCGCCGAAGTTGTAGCCGGCGAACGGCTTCATTGCCATGGGATCGCGGCGCACGACTCCGACGGCACCGGTAGCCGCGGCAGTGGTCTCCGAAGCCACACCCGCGCCGATGAGCACGCCGTGCAGCCAACTGCGGGCCTGGAACACCAGCGGTGCCAGTGACCGACGCCGCCCGCCGAACACGATGGCGGAGATCGGCACGCCGCCCGGCGCGTCCGCGAGTTTCGAGTAGCTGGGATTCTGTTTGGCGGCAACGGTGAATCGAGAGTTGGGCTGCGCCGCGGGACCATTGGCGGGATCGTACGGCCGGCCCTGCCAGTCAAGCACCGGTTTGCCTTCCGCGAGGCCTTCCCACCAAGGCTGATTGTCCGCCGTCACCGCGACGTTGGTGAACAAGGTGTCGTGGCGAATCGTCTCGTAGGCATTGCGATTGGTCTTGGCATTGGTGCCCGGCACGACCCCGAAGTAACCGGATTCTGGATTGATCGCGTACAACCGGCCGTCCTTGCCGGGATGCAGCCAGGCGATGTCATCGCCCACCGTCCAGACCCTCCAGCCTTTGTAGCTCGCCGGCGGAATCAACATCGCCAAGTTGGTCTTGCCGCACGCGGAGGGAAAGGCGCACGCGAGGTAATGAATATCGCCCTGCGGATTCTCGATGCCGACGATCAGCATATGTTCCGCGAGCCAACCCTCGGTTCGCGCTTGCCAACTGGCGATGCGCAGCGCGTGACATTTCTTGCCGAGCAGAGCATTACCGCCGTAACCGGAGCCGAAACTCTTGATCGACAACTCCTCAGGGAAATGCATGATGAAACGCCGTTCCGGGTCCAGATCGCCCGTGGAATGCAATCCCTTGACGAACCGCCCGTCGCGCGCGATTCGGTCGAGGGCGGCGCGGCCCATGCGCGTCATGAGCTGCATGTTGAGCACCACGTACGCACTGTCCGTGATCTCGACCCCGCAGCGCGAGAACGGAGAGTCGATGGGGCCCATACAGTACGGCACTACGTAGAGCGTGCGTCCCTTCATGCAGCCGTCGAACATCGCGTCCATTTTCGAATGAGCCTGGTCCGGCGCCATCCAATTGTTGTTCGGGCCGGCATCCTCTTTATTCTTGGTACACACATAGGTGAGGTGCTCGACGCGCGCGACATCCGAGGGATCCGAGCGGTACAAGTGACAGCCGGGAAAACTTTCCTGATTGAGCGGCAGTAATTCTTTCTGCTCGACCAACTCGCGCTCCAATGCTCGGTACTCGGAGTCGCTGCCGTCGCACCAATAAATTCGATCCGGTCGAGTGAGCCGAGCGACCTCATCGACCCAAGCCGAGACGCCGCGATCCAGGGAGGCTAGAGACGTGACATGCTGAGGTGCAGTGGCCATAGAAGTCCTCGACAACGGGCTGTACTAGACTGTGCAGGATGACAGATGGTGGAGCACCCGCCAACTCCCTTTGGTGCTTCCCCGTCAGGATCTTTGGTTGCCGGACGAATCTTCGGAAGTTAAACATAAATGATTCTTAAGCTACTGATTATTAATATAAAATTATAAGCTATGGCCATGCATAAGGGCATCCGGTTGAATCATCCGAGGACAACCATCATCGCGCTCGGCCTCGCCGCTGCGGTGAGCTGTCGGGGGTCTTTGATTGCCCTTGCGGACTCAATAACTCCGGACTCGACAATTGCAGTCAAGGCCATCGCCGAAGTCGAGACAAGGGTGTCGCAGAACGGTCGGGACATCGTCAAATTGACGCCGGCTGATCGGGTAGTGCCGGGCGATCAGGTCGTCTACACACTCCAAATCCGCAACAACGGGGCGGCCGCGGTGCGGGCGCCCAATGTGCCGTACCCGATTCCCGATCACATGAGTTACGTTGCCGATTCCGCAGTGGGGCCGGGCGCGGATGTGACTTATTCGATCGATGGGGGCCGTACTTTCGATCGGCCTGAAAATCTCAAGGTGGCGGAGCCTAAGGGGCGGATGCGTACCGCCACTGCGGCCGAATACACGCACATCCGCTGGCATCTGAAGAACAACCTGAAAAGCAATTCAGTTGCGTTCGCGCGCTTTCGCGCGGTAGTGAAGTAACCATCAACACGGACTATAAAGATGTATTCAGCGCCGACGGACCGCTCGCGCGAGCGCTGCCGGGCTATGGGTATCGGAGTGAGCAGTCGGCGATGGCCAAGGCGGTCGGCCTCGCTCTGGCGCGCGGCGAGCCGTTGATCGTCGAGGCAGGTACCGGCATCGGTAAAACATTTGCTTACCTCGTACCCGCGCTGTTGTCGGGACGCAGCGTGATCATTTCCACCGGCACACGCACGCTGCAGGATCAGCTTTTTCGGCGCGATGTGCCCTTGCTCGCCAAGGCCTTGGGGATGCCGGTAAAACTCGCGTTACTTAAAGGGCGCGCCAACTATTTGTGCCGGCATCGCTTGGATTTGGCGACTCAGCAGGGATCGTTGCTGCGCGGCGAGCGGGGGACGACGCGAACCTTAGGGCGAGTGTCGAGATGGGCGGCGACGACCAAATCGGGTGATTTGGCGGAACTCACGGACTTGCCGGAACAATCCTCGGTGTGGCCGATGATCACCTCGACACGTGAGAATTGTCTTGGACAGGAATGCCCGCAATTCTCGCGCTGCCACGTGTTCGACGCGCGGCGCGCGGCGCAGGCGGCCGAGATCGTGGTGGTGAATCATCACTTATTGCTGGCGGATCTGGCGCTCAAGGACGAGGGCTTCGGTGATCTGTTGCCGGGTGCGGAGGCCGTCATCTTGGATGAAGCGCATCAAGTGCCGGATATTGCCGCACAGTTCTTCGGACAAACATGGTCGGCGCGGAAGGTACAGATTCTTTTGCGCGATGCGAACGCCGAGATGAGTGCAGCCGGTGTCCGTGCTCCCGCAATCAGCGGCGCCATGGCCGCCCTCGAAGGGCGCCTCGAGGAACTGCGCGGCGACTTGCGAGGGGGCGCCGGGCGCTATGAGTGGGCGAACCTGCCGGACGCATTTCTGGACGCGTTGCCGGAGATCGAGACCGCCATCGGCGAGATCGCAGTAGAGCTCGAGGACCTAGGCGCCGGCGCCGGAACCGCCAACTGCGCCCGCCGCGCCGCCGCGATCGCCGCGGCACTCGCGACGTTCAGAGCATCGTCCGACGAGACCGGGCTGCGCTGGGTCGAAGCGAACGCCGGTGGGTTGTCGCTGCAATTCACGCCCTTCGAGATCGCCGAGCGGTTACGCGAATATGTGGAGGCTCGGCGCTGTGCCTGGGTGTTCACGTCCGCGACATTGGCCATTGGCGATGACTTTGGGCACTTCGCAACGCGTATCGGTTTGCCCGAGGCGCGCACGCTCAAGATCGATAGCCCGTTCGACTACCGAAGCCAGGCGCGCCTCTATCTGCCGCGTGGTATGCCGGAGCCTCAGTCTCCGGGGTTTGCCGAAAAATTTATCGATGCCTGCGCGCCGCTCCTGGAGGCGAGCGGTGGGCGCGCGTTCTTGCTCTTCACCAGTTATCGCGGATTGGCGGAGGGCGTGATCGCTCTCAATGCTCGATTTCCCGCGCCTCCGTTTCCAGTTCTGGTCCAAGGACAGGCTCCGCGTGAAGCGCTGCTCAGTCAATTTCGCGAACTTGGCAATGCAGTGCTGCTGGCCACCGGCAGCTTCTGGGAGGGTGTCGATGTCAAGGGCGAGGCGCTGTCGATCGTCGCCATCGACAAGCTGCCGTTCGCGTCGCCTGACGACCCGCTGCTGAAAGCGCGCCTCGAGGGAATCAGGCGCCGCGGCGGCAACCCGTTCTTCGAGTATCAATTACCTCAGGCAGTGCTGGCGCTTAAACAGGGGGTCGGCCGTCTGATTCGCGACTTCGATGATTTCGGGGTCATCGTGCTGGGCGACCCCAGGCTCAAGAGCAAGGCCTACGGCCGGGTGTTCATGGAGGCGTTGCCGCCGAGCCCCGTGATCGCCGAAGGCGCCGTCGCGGCGCAATTTCTCACACAGCATTTGGGCCGCTCCAAGATCGCCGCCGCCGGGGGATCGCAGTAACCATGAGGATGCTCGCGCTCGACACCGCGACCGAGGCATGCTCCGTGGCGCTGCTCACCGAAAGCGGACTTACTGGACAATTCGCCGACGTGGGGCGAGGACATGCGGAGCAAATCCTCGACATGGTGAACGCCGTTCTGGCCGAAGCCGGGGTGACGCTCTCCATGCTCGACGGGATTGCTGCAAGCGTCGGTCCGGGATCCTTCACCGGCGTCAGGATCAGCGTGGCGGTCGCGCAGGGATTGGCCTTCGGCGCGGGTCTGCCGGTGGTTCAGGTCACCACCTTGGAGGCCTTGGCTCTCAAGGCGATGCATGACGGAAGGGCCCATGCGCTCGCCTGTCTCGATGCGCGCATGGGCGAGGTGTACTGGGGTTGCTTCTCGGCCGACGCGACCCATGCTCTCATCGCCTCGAGTGCGCCGAGAGTGGGACCAGCCGCGGACGTGAGGTTACCCGGCCCGGGTCCGTATCACGGCATCGGTCGGGGTTTCGCGGCCTATCCTCTTCTTGGGGCGCTGCCGGGACTAATACTCGATGCCTGCGACGGCCAAGCCCTGCCCGATGCGCGCGACATGGTGCGGCTCGGCGCGCTCCGTCTCTTGGCCGGGGAGGGGATGGACCCCGCCGACTTACAGCCGCGGTACTTGCGCGATAAAGTGGCAATGACCGAATCTGAGCGCGCCGCCCAGGGACGGGTCCTCGCCGAGGGAGGGTAGCGTACCCCCACGCAAGTCACAGAACTGTCACATACCGCCGCTGTAATAGAGAGCTGAAACATTTGAGGGGTTAGCCGACAACATGACAGCCAAACGCATCCTCGTCGTCGAAGACGAAAAGACCATCAGGGACATGATCGCGTTTGGCTTGCGGCGTGCGGGGTACGAAGTGCGGGAGGCCGAGGATTGCCGCGAGGCACGCGCGCGCATCGTCGATGTGAGGCCCGATCTGATGCTGGTCGACTGGATGCTGCCGGACATGAGCGGATTGGAACTGACCCGCTCGCTGAAGCGAGCGAAGGATACCGAGGAAATCCCGGTCATTATGCTCACCGCCAGAGCCGAGGAGCAGGACAAGGTCGGCGGCCTCGAAGGGGGCGCGGATGACTACATCACCAAGCCGTTTTCGCCGCGCGAACTGCTGGCGCGTATTCAAGCCGTGCTGCGGCGTGCCGCACCGGCGGGCGCCGCCGACGTGATGGAGGTGGAGGGGCTGAAGCTCGATGACTCGAGCCACCGGGTCAGTGCCGGTGAGCGCGAAATTGCCTTAGGACCCACGGAATACCGGTTATTGCATTTCTTCATGACCCATCCGGAGCGGGTATTTAGCCGCGGGCAGTTGCTCGACCGGGTCTGGGGCGGCAATACTTACGTGGAAGAGCGTACAGTGGATGTGCATATCCGACGCCTGCGCAAGGCGCTCGAGCCCTTCCTACTGGAGCGGTTGGTGCAGACTGTGCGCGGCGCGGGCTACCGGTTCTCTACTCGGGACTCATAGCAAGACGACACCAAGCGCATGGCAGCGATGTGGACTTTCGCGCTCGCGCGACTCGCGGGCATATTGTTGGCGGGCTTGATTCTCGGCCTGCTGTTGGGACCCATCTGGCCATGGCTGTTGGCTGCGGCCTGTTTGTACCTTGGTTGGCAGCTCCTCAATCTTTATCGCCTCGACCGCTGGCTGCGGCTGCGCTCGCAACTCGATCCACCCAACCTCGGGGGCATCTGGGGCGATGTCATCGGTCAGGTCGTGCGCCTGCATCGACGCAAGCAGTTTCACAAGCAGCGCTTGGTGCAGCTGTTTCGCGAGTTGCGCCGCTCGACGGCGGCGTTGCCGGACGGTGTGATCATATTGAGCAACCACAACGAAATCGTGTGGTTCAACCGTCGAGCCGCGCGCTTGTTGGGATTGAAACGCCCGGTCGATATCGGTCTGCGCATCGACAATCTGATTCGCTCGCCCGAATTCATTCACTACTTGCACGGCGATGATTTTGCGATGCCTTTGGTGATCCGTCCGCCGGTGCAAATGGACCTGTATTTGGCGTTGCAGGTAGTTCCCTACGGCGCCGGCCAGTCGCTCTTGCTGGTACGCGATGTCACCCGTCAAATGCGCCTCGAGGCCATGCGCAAAGATTTCGTCGCGAATGCCTCTCATGAATTACGCACCCCGTTGACGGTGATTTCCGGCTACCTCGACACCCTGGCGGATGACCCTTCCATCGATCTCGCATGGGCGGGCCCGATCCGGGACATGCGCGCCCAGGCACAACGCATGAACGCCATCATTGCGTCACTGCTCGAGTTGTCACGCTTGGAGTCCACCGACGGGGAAGCGCCTCGCGAGCCGATCGACGTGCCGAGGATGTTGGAGCGGCTGTACCGCGACGCCCTGGCAAACGCCGATCGGCCGCAGCATCTCTCGCTCGATGTGGAAAACGCCGACGGCCTGTTCGGTGCGGCCCACGAGATCGAGTCCGCGTTCACCAATCTACTGGTGAACGGCATGAAATACACTCTCGCGGACGGCACTGTGCGCATGCGCTGGTG
The DNA here is from genome assembly GCA_963755965.1 of uncultured Gammaproteobacteria bacterium. Taxonomy (GTDB): domain Bacteria; phylum Pseudomonadota; class Gammaproteobacteria; order Steroidobacterales; family Steroidobacteraceae; genus Bog-1198. Next base: position 455,706 of record CAVWLU010000013.1, on the reverse strand, counting down.
GACCGACGAGGAAGGCGCGCATTTCTCGGTGATCGATAGCGGCATCGGCATACCGCAGGAACACATTCCGCGCCTCACGGAGCGCTTCTATCGAGTCGATGCCGGACGGTCCCGCGACCAGGGGGGGTCGGGCCTCGGACTCGCCATCGTCAAACACGCGCTGCAGCGTCACGGAGGTTGGCTCGATGTGCAGAGCGTTGAGGGCAGGGGCAGCACGTTCACCTGTCATTTTCTGCCGCAGCGAATTTGGCACTTGGGCCTGCAGGCGGCGGCGAACGCGTGACGTCACAGTTATCCTGTAAGGTGTTGACGTGCGCCGTAATCGGATGTAAACGCACGGGTGTGTCTGCTTGGGCTCGAATAGCCCGCTTCGCTTAAGGTAACAATCATGGAAACGGCCGATCTCACCCACCACATTTCCCGCCGCTTCAACGAGGACCTGGAAAAGGTGCGGAACCAGGTGTTGCAGATGGGCGGTTTCGTGGAACAACAGCTCCACAAGGCGATCACCGCTCTGGTCGAAGGCGATAGCCGCTTGGGCGAGTCGGTTGCGACCGACGATTACAAAGTCAACGGCATGGAAGTGTCGATCGACGAGGAATGCAGCCGAATCTTGGCGATTCGCGCACCCGCGGCGGGGGATTTGCGAGTCATCGTCGCCATCATCAAAACCATCACCGATCTCGAGCGCATCGGCGATGAGGGGGAGAAAATCGGCTACATTGCTTCGCGTCTCGCGACCATGGAGCGGCCGGCGGACAAGTATCGTGAGGTCAAGCATTTGGGCAGGCAGGTCGCGCAGATGGTGCACGACTCGCTCGATGCTTTCGCGCGCATGGATTCGCAGGCCGCGTTGAAAACGGCACAAGAAGACAAAATGGTGGACGAGGAATACGAATCGATACAGCGTCAATGCATCACGTTCATGATGGAAGACCCCCGGACCATCCGCCGCGCACTGGAAATCATGTGGATCGTTCGCGCCTTGGAGCGTATCGGCGATCATGCCAAGAATATCTGCGAATATGTGATCTACATGGTGCACGGCAAAGACATTCGCCATACGTCGCTCGAGGATGTTGCCAAGCAGATTGACGCTGCGCACGCCACTGCACTTCGCTGATGACGGCACGCACCGCGAACTCTCTAGGGGCGCTGGCCTGCGCATGTTTATTGGCCTATGCCTACTACGCGCAGTTCGTGCTGCACTTGGAGCCCTGTCCGTTGTGCATATTTCAGCGGTTGGGTGTGTTCGTCATCGGGTTGATATTCGCACTCGCCGCAGTCCACGATCGCGCGGGATGGCCGCGCCGGGTTTACAGCGGCTTACTACTGCTCGCGGCGCTCGCCACCATCGGAGTAGCGGCGCGTCAACTCTACATTCAGAGTCTTCCGCCGGGCAGTGTCCCCGCCTGCGGCGCCTCTCTCGACTTCATGCTCAAGGTGTTTCCGCTCACCGACGTCATAGCCAAGGTGCTCACCGGATCGGGCGAATGCGCGAAGGTCAACTGGCGTTTTCTGGGACTCGCCATGCCGGGCTGGGTGCTCATCGCGGCGCTTAGCTTGGGTTGTTGGGGACTGTGGGCCAATCTGCGGCATCGACCGCCGGTGTTGCGCTTCTGATGACGGATCCGCTGGCGTTGACTTGTGAGTTGATGTCGAGGGCGTCGGTGAGTCCCACCGACGGCGGTTGTCAGGCGCTGATCGTTAAGCGCCTGGAAGCGATCGGGTTCGGCGTCGAACACTTGCGCTTCGGACCCGTCGATAACTTTTGGGCCCGACGCGGGCGGGAAGGTCCGGTATTTTGCTTTGCAGGTCACACCGATGTAGTGCCGCCCGGTCCGCTCGAGGAATGGCATAGCGATCCCTTCTCGCCGGTCATCAAGGAAGGGTTTTTGTACGGCCGGGGCGCCGCCGACATGAAAAGCGGCCTCGCCGCGATGGTGACCGCGTGCGAGGAATTTGTGGGTTCCCACCCGCATCACCGCGGCAGCATTGCCTTCTTGATCACCAGCGACGAGGAGGGGCCTTCGGTCGACGGCACTCGACGTGTGGTCGAGGTGTTGCGCGAGCGGAACGAGAGCATCGACTGGTGCTTGGTCGGAGAGCCCTCGAGCGAAACTCTGCTCGGAGACACCATCAAGATCGGTCGCCGCGGCAGCTTGAGCGGCCGCCTCACGGTGCACGGCGTGCAGGGGCACATCGCCTATCCGCAATTCGCGGACAATCCCATTCACGCTCTAGCGCCGGCGCTCGCCGAACTGACCTCCCGAACCTGGGATCTCGGCAATCGGCACTTTCAGGCCACGACGTTTCAAGTGTCCAATATCGCAGCCGGCACCGGCGCGCCGAATGTGATTCCGGGTGAATTGAAAGCACGCTTTAACTTACGGTTTTCGACCGAACAAACGGTCGATACGCTGAAGGCGACGGTCGAACGCATCTTGCAGCAGCACCGCGTCAACTATTCGCTTGACTGGTTTGTATCCGGTCTGCCGTTTCTAACCGTCCCGGGGACTCTGTCGGAGGCCGCTACCCGCGCCGTGCACGAGGAGTTGCAAGTGAGCCCCAAACTATCGACCGCCGGCGGAACTTCGGACGGGCGGTTCATTGCTCCAATGGGCGCCCAGGTGATCGAACTCGGCGTGATCAACGCCACCATCCATAAAGCGAACGAGTGCGTCCAGGTCGCCGATATAGCTCGACTGCACCGCATCTATCGCCGCACGCTGGAACTGCTGCTCGCGAGTTAATGCCTGCGCTTGTTAGTGGGTGCTCGTGAGTTAACGCCTGCTCGTGAGACCTAACGCCGGTCGGGGCTATTGCACGCTGTAGCCGCGACCCTCCAAACAGGCGGCCTGGGCTCGCATGTAATCCGTTCGTCTGTTCGCCGCCGTCGGGGTTCCCTGCGAAGGATCGAAGCCGCTTTGGCTGACCGCCCATTGGTGACACTCAAACTTGTCTTTCGCCTGCTGGTCGGGCGTCTGACCGTTTTTCGGGTAGGCAATGAGATCGGTACCCGCCGGCGGCGCACCACCCTGCGCACCGCCGCCCGGCGCAGCGAGCGGAGATTGCCCGACCTGGGCCTCAAGGCCGGCCGGTGGAGCAACTGTTTGGTACTGATTGACGTTGGGATCCCAGGTGTAATAAGTGTCGTTTGAATAATAGTAAGGAACGCCGCCCCAATAATAGGTCGAGTAGTACAACGGCAGCGTTGCAAAATACAGGCCGACTCCTAGGCCGCCCCAACCCCAGCCCCAGCCGCAGCAGCCCCAGCCACCGCGCCAACCGTAGTACCCGCCTCTGTAGCCATACCCACCGTAGTAGCCGCCCCGGTAGCCGTAGCCGCCGTGATAGCCATAGCCGGCACCGTGATAGCCACCATAACCGCCGCCGTGGTACCCGCCGGCCGCCGCTGCATGCCCGCCGCCGCCTCCGCCGCCGGCATGGCCACCGCCACCACCGCCGCCGCCATGTCCTTGTGCGAAGGCGCTGCCGCTCAACACGAGCGCAACCAGACACCCGCCCAAGAGGGCCGAAACTTTGTGCATTTGGGTCTGACTTTTCATAACGTCACCAATCAAATTTGGACAAAGCTACTATAGGCGTCGCCGCATCGAATGGACACTCGTCACCGTTCTGCCATTATTAACATCGCATTAATATCTCGGTGTCAGAACCGGGTTTCAAATCCTGACAATATGACACCGCGGCGAGTCATCAGTTCAACCGGCCGCGAGCTTGCGCCGTGGCAAGGCTGCGTGAATGACCTTCTTGTTGCGAGTCGCGACGACTTGTCTGCCCAAGTCGCGAAGGCACTTATCCGCGAGCGGCCGCAAACTTGAATCTAGCTTTCGGTATCCGGCTACCAGACGAACGCCAAAAGGCGTCAACATCGCGCCGCCTCCTCCTCGGCCGCCGACGCTCGTATTTGCAACGGGCTGATCGAAGCTCAGGTTCAAATCCGCGAGCAAGAGCCACGCGCGCCGATAACTCATCCGCATCTCACGCGCGGCTTGCGACAACGAGCCGGTGCGTGCAATGCCTTCGAGAAGCTCGATTTTTCCGACTCCGACGGAACACTCGCTACCGAAGTCCACTCGAAAACGAACGGTGAGGCTGCCCGGCATGCGGTTATTATCCTCCTAAAACTCGGGTCACCGTCAATCGAACGACCGGCTGGCTGGCTCCGCTGATTTGCACCAGTATTTTTTGATTGGCGTCGACATCGAACACGACGATCTTGTGCGGCGCATTGCAGCCTTGTTGACCTTCATAGTCTCTCGCCGGCACGAGTTTTGAGTTGATCACGACATCAATCCAAAACGGCAGGTCGAGCGAGAAGCGATAGCTGCCGGAGGCGGGGACCTTCAAGGCGGCGAGGCCCGCGTAGCCCCCGTCGGCCGTCCTTTTCCCAGGGGGAACCGAAAAAGTCACTTGGCTCTGAGGCGCGAGCTGAAGCTCGTACAAGTGATTCGGCACGATGTTCGTCGCCGACGTGCGGTCCTTACCCGCCGGTTGTGCCAACGCCGATGAGCCAAAGAGGGCGCGCTCTTGGCTGACGTCCCACTTGAATCCCGCGCAGGCGTCATCCGCCAGGGCGCGGGTGGGAGCGGCGCCGACGAGGAGCCCTAAAGCGAGCGTCGACGATAGAAGCGACGAGCATAGAAGCGTCGAGGGTAGAATCAGGATTCGTCGCAATCGTGGTCGCATTCAATTGTCTCCGGACGTGGTGTCGATCATGAACGCATTACAACAGCGTGCTCTCGGCAAACGCAACGGGGGCCATCCGTAGGGTGACGGAGACCTTCGTGCCCTGATGTGGACTGCTTTCGATCCGTAATTTCGCGCCGATGAGTTCCGCCTGTTCGTGCAGCCCGACGATACCGTAGTGTCCCGGATGAGGCTCTCGCGCATCAAAACCGACGCCGTTGTCTTCAATGTGCAACTCCAATTGCTCATCGTCGATCGTTTGCAGCTTGACGCTCACCCGGGTTGCCATCGCGTGCCGCTCCACGTTGCGCAACGCCTCCTGTGCTATGCGCATAATCGTTTCTGCGCGTTCGTCGCCGAAGCGCGCGGACTCCACATCCGCAGTGAACTCACCGGACAATCCCGTACGATTGACGAACCGCTCGAATTCGTGCGACAGCGCCGGGCCCAAACCCGTTTCGCGCACCGCGTTGACCCGCATCTGGGTGATCGCCGATCGTGCCTCCTTGAGGCCTTCGTGAGCGATCTGCTCGGCCCGGGCGAGCTCGTCGGGGACCGCGGCCGGATCGTGCGACTGGAGCCTGCGGAGGAAGCGAATTTCGCTCAACATGGCCATCATCGAATGCGCGAGGGTATCGTGCAGGTCGCGGGCGATTTTCAAACGTTCCCGTACGATCGCCGCAAATCGCGACTCCTCTGCGAGCCGCTCCACCTCTCGCGTCCTGACGGCGACGCGCCGCTCGAGTTCGCTGCCGAGCGTCCGGAGATCGCGACGTTCCTGTTGAAGATCATCAAGAATCTTGGCAAATGCGCGAGCCAATTGCGCCACTTCATCGACGCCCGAGGGTACTTGGATCTGGGGGGCTTCGCCGTACCCTACGGACGCGACGGACAGGGCAAGGCGTTTGAGCCGCCGGGTGAGCTGGCGTGCACCTAGCACCCCGACCAGAGCAGTCGCGGCGCCAAGGCAGATCGAGATCCATAGAATTTTGAATGCCAACGCGTCGGCCCGTTGATACACCCGCTCGTTCGGCTCGGAAAGCTGGACTTGCCAGCCCAACGGCGATAGCTCGCTACCGGCGCTCAGCAGCGCCCGCGAGACCAGCACGCGGCGCCCATCCGGCAGACGTTCGAACTGAGGCGCGACTATCGCGTCCCCGAGAGAGGCAGCCGGCTTGACGGAGTCCCTTTCATTGATTGGAATTCCGCGCCACGGCTGATTGCGTACACCGTCGGGTCCGATGAGGACGACGCCGTCTCGATTGAGGACATAGGCTTCCGTGATCCCGTGCGGATCGGATTCATCGGTAAGACGTTCGGGGTGATGGGGCGACCGCCGCCAGCTCAAATGGGCGGCGACGACACCAACCACCCGGCCGGTTTCATCGCGGACGGGAGCGGCCAGGTCGCCGAGCGCGGCCGCGGTCGACGATGCCGATGCTTGCGCCGACGCTTCCGTGCCGATGACACCGAGCCAGGGACCGCCGAGGCCGCCCGAGAACCATCCGCTCTGCTTGACGTCGCTCCCCTGCGGCATCCCGCCACTCGAGCTTAGGACGACGCCGTTCGAATCCGCGACGGCAATCCAGTCGAACTGCGGATAGGCGGACGTCAGCTCGTCGAAGACCTCGGGTAATCCGCTCGGCCCGCCCGACACCTGCGTCGCGCGCAGAATGCGACCGGCAGCGCGCAAGGCATCGAGGCGGCCAACGATCGATTGACCCAAATCCGAACTGAGCTGATCCGTTTCGAGCGTCAGGCGGCGCACATGCTGCTCCACGACGTTCTCCCGCGCGATGCGCCCGACCCACACCGTGGCCGCGATGGAAAACGCCACGGCCAAGCCGATGATCAGCCACATGGCGCCGGCAACCAGACTGCGCCTCGGGTCGGCGGCGCGAGCGATCGACCTCAATGGATTGCGAATTTCTGAGCCGGCCATGATTGCGCACGTTAACAGGTGACTAAAGTCACTTCCAAACGATACCGGTCAAGTCGCAATATTCCCGCGACAGTAATGCTCACATGGAGATGATGTCGTGACGGCTGGCGAGCCAATCAACCCTGCGACGATCCGCATCATCATTGCGGAAGATCAAGCGCCGGTGCGCCGCGGGGCTGCGCTGCTGCTTTCCATGGAGCCGGACATGGAAGTGGTGGGCCAGGCGCGCAACGGCGTCGAAGCGGTCGAACTCGCGCAGCTGCTGCGACCCGACGTGGTGTTGATGGATTTGCACATGCCGATCAAGGGAGGAGTGGCCGCCACTCGCGAAATCACTCAGGCACTCCCCGGCACGCAGATTCTTGTATTGACCACCCTCGACGACGATGAAACGGTATTCGAAGCGGTCCGTGCAGGAGCTCACGCGTATCTTTTGAAAGATGTGAGCGAAGATGAATTGCTCGAAACCGTGCGGGCGCTCCGGCGCGGCGAATCACGGCTGACCCCGCAAATCGCCCGCAAGGTGATGGATCAATTTCGCCGTCTCGCCCCGTCTCCCGTCGCCCGCGCAGCCGAGCGGCCGGCGCCCCCCGGGGTCCAATTCAACGCGGATCCTTTGACCGACAAGGAGGAGAAAGTACTTCAACACATCTCCGAGGGGATGAGCAATCGGCAGATTGCCAACGCGCTTTTTCTTGCCGAAGGCACGGTAAAAAATTACGTCAGCCGGATCATGGAAAAACTCCACGCCAATACGCGGACCGAACTCGCGATACTGTCGAGAAAGTGACTTTAGTCACTTCCGATCGTGACTTTCGGCGGCAGATCCTAAGCTTCGCCTCATCTACATTATCGGTATAGGCAAAAAGGGCTCTCAATGTCCGTTGTCGAAATGGCGCTCAGGCGCCCTTACACCGTGGTGGCCGCTCTGATCCTCATCACCCTCATGGGGATCGGCGCCGCGTTGCGCATGCCTATCGACATCTTCCCGGAGATAGATATCCCGGTGGTTGCCGTCGTTTGGACTTATGGCGGAATGAGCGCAGAGGATATCCAGAACCGGATATTGACTTTGCATGAGCGGCAACTCGCCTCGCTGGTGGACGATATTTCGCGCATCGAGGCGGTGAGCTACGATGGCGTGGGCGTGGAGAAGATTTATCTGCACGAAGGTGCGGACGTGACACGGGCCGTCTCGCAGCTGGCGAGCAGCGCGCTGGTGGTGCTCAAGTACATGCCGCGCAACATCACTCCGCCGCTGGTATTGCGCTATGGCGCCACCGACGTGCCCATCATTCAACTTAGCCTGTCGAGCAGGTCGCTGCCGGACACGACGCTCAATGACTTGGGGCAGAACATCATTCGTCCGGCGCTCGCCGTGGTGCATGGCGCCGAAGTTCCCTATCCCTACGGCGGCAAACCCCGCGTGATCATGGCCGATTTGGATTCGCAGGCGCTGCAAGCGCGCGGTATTTCCCCTTCGGACGTGAGTACGGCGCTGCAGAGTCAAAACGTCATTCTCCCGGCCGGCGACGTCAAGATCGGAGATAAAGACTACAGCTTGACCATGAACAACTCGCCTGACGTCATCGAAGCACTCAATGCATTTCCCATCAAACGGGTCGACGGACGTACCGTGTTCATGCGGGACGTTGCGCACGTACATGACGGCTTCCAGATCCAAACTAACTCGGTTGCAGTCAATGGAACCCCGGGCGCTCTGATGGTCATTCGCAAGACCGGCGGCGTGTCGACCCTCGCGGTGATCGAGGGAGTGCGCGCGGCGCTCAAGGACATCGAAAGCGTGCTTCCGAAGGCTGTCACGATCAAGGCCCTGTTCGATCAGTCCATATTTGTCAAAGCGGCGCTCAACAGCGTGCTGCTCAGTGCGGGGATGGCGGCTGCCCTCACCGCACTGGTCATCATCTTGTTCTTGGGCAATGTGCGTCTGTCGCTGATCATTCTCGCGGCAATCCCATTGTCGATCATCACGGCCGTCCTTTTCATCAAGCTCGTTGGCCAAACGCTCAATACGATGACCTTGGGCGGGTTTGCGCTGGCGATCGGCATTCTCGTCGACAACGGCACGGTGGTTATCGAAAACATCGAGCGTCACGTCGCCATGGGCGAGCCGCTGCATCAGGCGATCGTCGTCGGCGCGAGCGAGGTGGCGGTGCCGACCTTTCTGTCGACATTGTGCATTTGTATCGTATTCGTCCCGGTGTTTCTGCTGCAGGGTACCGCGAAGTATCTTTTTTCTCCGTTGTCGCTCTCGGTCATCGGAGCGTTGCTCGCGAGCCTGGCGCTCTCCTTTACGATGGTTCCGGTACTGTTCAATTCACTGATGCGCCGCTCAGTACTCGAATTCGATACGGAAACCCAACATAGGGCGCTCGGCGAGCACCAGCGCTCCTCGAACCCATTGGTCAGGATCCAGGCAGCGTTCGAGAGCCGCTTCATGAGCTTTCGCGAAAGTTACCGCAACTCGCTCGCGTGGACGCTCTCGCAGCCGGCACTGACCGTGGCCGCATTTGTGGCATTAATGGTGGTTTCTGCATGTCTCTTCCCCGTGCTCGGCCGTGATTTTTTCCCCCAGGTGGATGCCGGCCAGATGCGGCTGCACGTACGGGCGCCTCCCGGCACGAGGCTCGAGAAGACCCAGGAATACTTCGCCGAAGTGGAAGCTCAGATTCGGCGATCGATCGGGAATGACCAAATCGACGTTATGCTCGATAACATCGGGTTGCCGTACAGCGGCATCAATATCGCGCTGAGCGATTCCGCCACCGTGGGTCCCATGGATGGCGAGATTCTGATTTCTCTGACGAAGAAACATGCACCGACTAATAAATTGGTGGCGATGTTGCGCCAAACGTTGCCGGCGCGATTCGCAGAATTGCAATTCTTCTTTCAGCCGGCCGACATCGTCGATCAAGTGCTGAATTTCGGTCAACCCGCGCCCATCGACGTCAGGATTTCGGGGCCCGATCAGGGAGCTGCATTTTCGCTCGCCTCCGAGATCGCGCATGCATTGACGCGGGTGCCGGGCGTCGTCGATTCGCACGTTTTTCAGGTGCCCAATGCGCCGGCGCTGACGGTCGATATGGACCGTGCGCTGGCAACGGAAGTGGGCGTGACGCAGCAGCAGGCGGCGGACAATGTGCTGGTTGCCACCAATTCGAGCGCTCAAACCGCGCCGAACTTTTGGATCGATCCGCGCAACAGCGTCAGCTACCCTTTGGTGGTGCAGGTGCCGAGCTACCGCATCGATTCATCTCAGGATCTCAAGTCGCTGCCGTTGACTCCCGAGGCGGGCGGGGACCAGAGTCAATTGCTGCAGAATCTCGCCGCATTCGGTCGCGAGGCGGTCCCGATGGTCACTTCGCAACTTAACATTCGGCCGGTATTCGATGTGCACGCCGATGTGCAGGGTCGCGACTTGTACTCTGCGGCGCATGACATCGATGGCGTTCTCGCCGCACACCGGCCGGACGCGTCCAAGGGAGTCTCGGTTACGTTGAGCGGACAGGTGGAGACCATGCGTGAGAGTTATACGGGACTGTTCACCGGCATCGGCCTCGCCATCGTTCTCGTGTATTTGTTTTTGGTCATGAATTTTCAGAGCTGGGTCGACCCTCTCATCGTTCTGATGGCGGTGCCGTTTGCGCTGGCCGGAGTCCTCTGGATGCTGTTCCTGTCGCAAACGCCCATGAGCGTGCCGGCACTGATGGGCACCCTGATGTGCATCGGGCTGACCACCGCGAATAGTATTCTGGTGGTCAGTTTTGCCAATCAGCGCATGGCGGCCGGCGATGACGCGCTGCGGGCCGCCGCCGGCGCCGGCTACACCCGTCTGCGGCCGGTCTTGATGACCGCCGGAGCAATGATTCTGGGCATGGTGCCGATGGCGTTAGGTATCGGCGAGGGCGGCGAACAGAATGCACCTTTGGGCCGGGCGGTGATCGGCGGTCTGCTATTCGCAACGTTCGCGACTTTGATCTTTGTACCGACGATGTACCGGCTGCTGCGCCGGCATGCTCGCCTGGCGACCGATCCGAACATAGGTAGAGCCCATGCATCCGCATGACGGCGCACCGCCCGCGGAGCTTCCGGACGACGTCTCGCGTACCGAAGAGGGCGCGGTGTCTACGGAGTTCGATCCGGACACCGGGCGTCGCCTGAAAACTGGAGCCGCGATCGCGGCCGGGCTGTTGATACTGGGGTTCCTGGTGGTGGGAGTGATCCGGTTCTTCGAGGAGCGAGGGGTCGCAAAGGCAGGAGAAGGCGCGTACGCGAGGCCGCCGCCGGTGGATGTCATCATCGCCCGCCCGGCAACCGTTGGTCAGAATCTCGTGCTTCCCGGGCAGACGGCGGCGTGGTTCGAAACCACGATCTACGCGCGCGTCAACGGCTACGTCGCGAAGTGGTTGGTGGATATCGGCGATCACGTCAAGAAGGGGCAAGTGCTCGCGATCATCGAGACACCTGAACTAGACGCTGAACTCGCGGCTGCGCGGGCGCAGCTGCAAGCGTCGAAGGCGCAAGTTGCAGCGCGCCGAGCGGAAGCCGAATTCAGCAAGACGACCAATGAACGCTGGCGAGATTCACCTCAGGGCGTCGTGTCCGACCAGGAGCGGCAATCCAAGAAGGCGGATTATGAGAGTTCCGAGGCACGCCTCCTTGCGGCCAACGCACAGGTCGCCCTCGATAAATCGAGGGTCGATCAATACAGCGCGTTGAGCGAATTCAAGCAGGTCAAGGCGCCCTTCGACGGGACTATTACCGAGCGCAAGATCGACGTCGGCAATCTGGTCACGGCCGGCAGTGCTTCGACTACCACGCTCCTATATCGAATGGCGCAAACCGATCCCTTGCGCATATTCGTGGACGTGCCGCAAAACGCCGCCGGTGAATTGATGACGCCGGGCGTGCCGGCGGAAATACGCGCCGCGGGCATCCGTGCGGCTGCCATCGGCACAACGGGCACGCAATCCCTCGAGGGGGCAAGTGCCGCGGGCGGAACTTTTTTTGGGAAAATCGCCCGATCCGCTCAGTCAATCAACGCGCAGGCGCGAACGATGAGGGTGGAAGTCGACATGCCCAACGCCGATCAGGCGCTGGTGCCTGGTATGTATGTGAATGTTGCCTTCAGGCTTTCGCCCCGCGGGCTGGTCGAAGTCCCCGCCGCCGCATTGGTGTTTCGCCCCAGCGGCACGCAAGTTGCCCGGGTCGATGCCAACGGCAAGGTCGCATTCGCCGATGTCACCATCGCCCGGGACAACGGCTCCTTGGTCGAACTCGCTTCGGGAGTAAAGCCGGGCGATCGCCTCGTGCTCAACATCAGCAGTCAGATCACCTCCGGCCAAACGGTGGCGGTCGTCCCATGAAGGCTCTACCTTCCATGGGGCTGATTCTGGCGTTGGGAATCGCGGGGTGCGCCGCGGGCCCGAACTATCGCACGCCAAAACCGGATGTACCGCCGGCCTTCGCGTCCAAAGGCGACGCTTCCGTCTCGAACGTGGATCTCGCCGAATGGTGGAAAGCGCTGAACGATCCGGAGTTGGACTCTCTGGTCGAGCGGGCCATCAAATCAAATCCGGATCTCAATATTGCACTCATCCGACTGCAACAGGCGCGCACGTACGAAAGTGTCATCGTCGGCCATGCACTACCCGAGGTCGATGCAAGTGCTGCGGCGGGACGCGGAACCGGAACGGATCTCATGCGCGGCCGCGCGCAGCAGGCGCTCGTATCGGCGGACAACTCCACGGGGCTCGAGCACATCAACACGATTGCGGGCTTCGACGCCGTGTGGGAGCTGGATATTTTCGGCAAGTTCCGTCGAGAGATCGAGGCAGCCAAAGACGATACGCAGGCTGCGGCAGCTGCGCGCAACGCCGTGCTCACCTCGATCGTCGCGGATGTCGTGCGCGCCTATGTGGATCTTCGCGGATTTCAGGTGCAAGCCGGCATCCTGCATCAGGCACAGGATGTGCTTGGCGAGTCGCTGCGCATCGTGAAGATTCGCTATCAGCGGGGCATCACCAATGAACTCGACGTGGCGCTCGCCACGCGGGAGTTCGATACGCTCGCGGCACAGGCTAAGCCTCTCGAAGCACAGGTGAGCGCGGCCCAATATGTGCTCGCCGCTCTGCTCGGTGTCTATCCGGAGAAAATCGTTGCAGAACTCGCGGCACCTGACTTGATTCCGTCGATGCCGGGGCCCGCAGGGCCCGGCGTTCCTCTGGATCTCTTGAAACGCCGGCCGGACATTCAGCAGGCCGAGCGTGAACTCGCGGGCGCGACGGCGCGGATCGGCGTCGCGACGGCCAATCTCTTTCCCCAAGTCGCCTTGGTGGGCTCCATCGGCGAGCAGGGGCAGGGATGGGGCACTTCGCCCAACATCAACACGCATATTTGGTCGTTCGGTCCGGCGGCGGTCTGGCCCTTGTTGGATTTTGGCGCGCTCGACGCCGAGGTAGACATCGCGGATCTCGAGGCGCACGCACGGATGGTTGCGTACCGCAAAGCGATTTTGAACGCTGTGCAGCAGGTGGACAGCGCTCTCAGTGCGTATTCGGCCGAGCAGGACCGCTTGAATCATTTGGGTGACGCGATGGTCGCGGGTCAGCGCGCGGTCGATTTGGCGACCGAGCGATACAACCGCGGCTTGACGGATTTCCTCAATGTCGTCGATGCCGAACGTCAGTTCTACGACCTACAGCAACAATACGCGACCGCACAAGTGGCCCAGGGGGAACAATTCGTCGCGTTGTACAAGAGTCTCGGCGGCGGATGGGAGAACTACCAATCTCTCCCGGCGATCCGGCGCCCTCAGCCCGCCATCATTGCGGCGTTTCGACGAGCGCTTGGCAGCAACTCACCGTAAACCCGGCAGGCCGAAGCGTGCTTCCCAATCGTAATATAGGGTGATATACAGCGGCTTCGACGGACGCGCCCGGTGATTCCGGAGCAACAAGATCCGTTCGCCTCGACATTTGTATCATAAAAGCAACACGCCTGTTTGGCGGGTTGTAATAAATGTGTAACAATATGTCTATTAAATCCAACAATCGATCCATCCTCAGGGAGTAGCAGCAGTGAATATTGCCAAGACGTCTTTCCACAACAGGGCGCACAAGCCCGGCGATCGTGGCGCGGTGCTTTTGAAGGGAGGCCTTTTGCTGGGTGCCTTGTTGGCCCTCACAGGGGCCGCGCAGGCACAAAGTCTTGCAGGTCCGCCGGGCGCGCCCGTCGACGAAACTCTGACGTGGCACGGCATTACACTGTACGGCATCATCGACATCGGTCTGCAGTACGACACGCATGGTGCGCCGTTCAGCGACTACCATCCGGCCGGCAGTTCCAACATCGTTCAGAAAAACAGCCGTCAGTCCGTGACTGGCGCGACGCCGAGCAACCTGAGTCAGTCGAGAGTCGGGCTGCAGGGGCTCGAGCCGGTGGTCGGAGATTGGTCCGCCGTGTTCAAGCTCGAGACCTTCTTCAACCCGCAATCCGGCGAGATCAGCGATGCCTTGAAGTCCCAGGCCCTTAACAATGGCAAGAGCGCGGCGAACCAGACGACCAATCTGGACTCCAGCGTGGCAGGTCAGGCATTCGAGACGATTTATGCCGGGATGAGTTCGAAGACGTTTGGTACCATCACGTTTGGCCGTCAGACGACACTCGTTGCGGACGGCGTCAGCAAGTACGATCCGAACTACGCCTCACAGGCGTTCTCGCTGATCGGTATGTCGGGAACTTACGCCGGCGGTGGCGATACCGAAGACCGGCGTCTCGATTCCTCGTTGAAGTACGTCGCGACATTCGATGCCGTGCACATTGGCGCCATTTACAAATTCAACGGATCGAATGGTCCCGCCAATACGGCTTACCAATTGGATGTGGGCGGTGAGTTCGCGGGCGCATCGGTCGATGCCTACTACGCGAAGGCCAACAGCGCGATCTCCACTTCCCCGTTGAGCGCGGATCAAGTAGCGACGCTTCCTATCGGATATTCGGTCACGAATTCTTTGGCGGGGACCATCTCCGATAATACGACCGTCTCGATCATGGGCATGTACAACTTCGATCCGTTTAAATTCTTTCTCGGCTACGAGCACATCCAGTATGCAAATCCGTCATCGCCCTTGGGCGCGGGCTTCAACGACATCGGCGGATACGTTTTGGCCTACGTCAACAATGACGCCTACCCGAATGACAAGAAATTGCAAGTCTACTGGACCGGCGTGCGGTATACGGTCATCCCGCATCTGGACTTGACCGTGGCCTACTACGGTTATCATCAGAATGCGTACGGCACCGGCGCCAACGCTGGATGTTCCACCAAGGCGAGCGGCACGTGCAGCGGCTATTTCCAGTCCTTTTCCTTCAATGCCGACTACCAACTCACCAAGCGCTTCGATGTGTATGCCGGCGCCATGTACAGCGGCGTGAAGAACGGCGTTGCCAATGGCTATAACCTGCAGACGACGAACATCAATCCCACCATCGGTGTGCGTTTCAAGTTCTAAGTCCTCGCCGATAAGACTCGCGTAAGACGAAATCGACCTCATGGCAACCCAAGGGCCATGGGGTCGATTTTTGCTTTACGGATCTGACGCGTTCCGGTAGTGTCATTGCAGACCTAAGGCCGACGGAATGGTCGCAATGAATACAGAACGAAAAAAACGCGGCGGATGGAGTTGGTGGTACCTCCTCTTTGTTCTCCAGTTTGTCGTGATTCTGTGGCCGCCCTTCTACAATAAAGTGGAACCGACCTTAATAGGAATTCCGTTTTTCTATTGGTTTCAGCTTCTCTGGGTTCTCATCAGTGCGGTTTTGACTGCGGTGGTTTACTTTGCGACCAACGAGTAACCGACGAAGCCACAGGGGATCGTAGTGCAGGAAGTGAACTGGGTTGCGCTGTGCATTTTCGTCGCATTGTTTGGATTCATTTCTTGGTTGGGATTTGCGGCGGCCCATTGGCGTAAGGGCGATCTCGAGCAACTCCATGAATGGGGATTGGGCGGTCGGCGTTTCGGCACGCTCATCACCTGGTTCTTAGTGGGCGGCGACGTATATACCGCCTACACTTTCATTGCCGTTCCTGCGCTCGCGTTCGGCGCCGGCGCCGTGGCGTTCTTTGCGGTGCCCTACACGATCATCATCTACCCGCTGCTGTTCTTGGTGTTTCGGCGACTGTGGCACGTGTGCCACAAGCATAGCTACATCACTGCCGGCGATTTTGTGCGTGGGCGTTTCGGAAACCGCTGGCTGGCCCTTGCCATCACCGTGACGGGCATCGTCGCGACCATGCCGTATATCGCGTTGCAGTTGGTCGGAATCCAGGTCGTTATCGGAGCACTCGGGATCTCGGGCTCGGGACTCGGTGCCGATTTGCCGCTCCTTGTGGCCTTCATGGTGCTGGCCGCCTTCACCTATTCGAGCGGACTTCGCGCACCGGCGTCGATCGCCGTGGTGAAGGATATTTTGATATACATCACCGCGTTGGTCGCAATCATCGTCATTCCAATCGAATTGGGCGGCTTCGGTAAGATTTTCTCGGCCGTTCCCGCGCAGAAGCTTCTGTTGGCCGTCCCGGGACCGAATACCACGGGCTCTTATGGGGGTTACGCGACGTTGGCACTCGGGTCTGCGATGGCGCTATTCTTGTATCCTCACTCGATCACCGGGATCTTGAGCGCCAGCAGCGGGAAGGCGATACGGCGCAACGCCGCGATGCTACCCGGTTACAGCTTCATGCTGGGTCTGCTCGCCTTGTTCGGCTTCTTCGTCATCGCCGCAGGCATCGACAAGCTTCCCGAATATGCCGCAGGTTTCAAACAATTCGGCAACAATTTCGCGGTGCCCGCGCTCTTGCTCCACAGCTTTCCGTCTTGGTTCGTCGGTGTGGCATTCGCGGCTATAGGCATCGGCGCTCTGGTGCCCGCGGCCATCATGTCGATCGCGGCTGCAAATCTCTATACGCGGAATATTCACTGCGAGTTCATCAATAGAAAGCCCACCGACAAACAGCAATCGCTGATGGCCAAGCGCGTCTCGTTGGTGGTCAAGGTGGGCGCGCTGGTGTTCATTTTGTTCGTACCGACGAAATACGCCATTCAGCTGCAGCTCTTGGGCGGCATCTGGATCATTCAAACGCTCCCCGCCGTCATGCTGGGTGCTTATACCTGCTGGTTCAACTCCTGGGCGCTACTCGTCGGCTGGGCAGTGGGCACGTATGCGGGTACGGCCATGGCTGTCGCTACGAAACTATCGACGACGTTTCCGCTGGCTATAGGCGGATATACCTTTCCGGGCTACACCGCCGTTTACACAGTGATTCTCAATCTTATGGTGGTCGTGATACTGACGCCGGTATTCAATGCGCTCGGCGCAAAGAGCGCAGCGCCAGACGAAACCGTCGCAGCGGACTATCTCGCCTGACGGTGTCCGTGTCCCTTGCCTGACGCCGTCCAATGCGGCGCCCGGTGCATTGTCATAAAACCGTCACAATCGATACCAATAATCGAGCGCTATCTCGAGGCCATTGGTCGGACCAATGAAGGCCAAAAATCACTAGTACGCGGGAGCAATGCAATGAAAATGTTCAAACGCCTGATGGTCGGGGGAGTTGCGGCGGCGCTCAGTATGGCAGCGGCGGCGGCCGACATCTCGGGCGCGGGCGCCACGTTCCCGTATCCTGTTTACGCAAAATGGGCGGATGCATATAAAAAGCTGACTGGCGTCGGCCTGAACTATCAGTCCATCGGGTCCGGCGGAGGTATCAAGCAGATCAAGGCCAAAACCGTCACCTTCGGCGCCTCCGACATGCCGCTGAAGCCGGATGATCTGAAGGCGGCCGGCTTGCTGCAATTCCCCATGATCATCGGCGGGGTCGTCCCGGTGGTGAACATCAAGGGAGTCGCGCCGGGCCAACTGCATTTGGACGGAACCACGGTGGCCAGCATCTATTTGGGCGACATCACCAAATGGGATGACCCCCAGATCAAACGCTTGAACCCTAAACTGGCGTTGCCGAGCACCGCGATCGCGCCGGTGTACCGTTCGGACGGCTCCGGCACCAACTTCTTGTTTTCGGATTACCTGTCGCAGGCGAGCCCGAAATTCAAGTCGACCGTAGGCGCCAATTCGTCGGTGCAATGGCCGGTCGGCATCGGTGCGAAGGGCAATGAAGGGGTGGCCAACATGACCACCCAAACCGACGGTGCGATCGGCTACGTCGAATATGCGTACGCGAAACAGAACAAAATGGGGTTCACGTTGCTCACCAACAAGGCCGGCGCAACCGTCGCACCGAGCGCCGAATCCTTTCAGGCGGCCGCGGCGAATGCCGATTGGGCCGCTTCGGATTCCTATTATTTGATTCTGACCGATCAAGCGGGGGCCAAGAGTTGGCCGATTACCGGCGCAAGCTTCATTCTTGTGTACCGGCAGCCGCCTGATCCGGCGGCGGTGAACGAGGCGTTGAAATTCTTTGCCTGGGCCTACAAGGACGGCGCCGCGATGGCATCCGAACTTGACTATGTGCCGTTGCCCGCGCCGTTGATCGCGCAGGTCAAAAAAACCTGGGTCTCGTCGATCAGCTCGGGCGGTCATCCGGTGTGGACCGGCAATTGATCGCTGCGCGCATCGGAGTTAATTTCCTTTTCGGTCGCTGAAGTACGCGATTTAGGGTGTTATCTTCACCGATCCAGATCTAGCAGAGCGAAACTCACACCGTGGCGATTATCGACCCGAGACACGCCGCAAAGCAGCTGATCTACGAAAGAGTTTTCAGGTCCGCCACGCTGGCGGCGGCGATTCTGGTATTGCTGATTCTCGGCGGAGTAGGGGTCTCGCTGCTGCGCGGCGCGTGGCCGGCGCTCGCCCATTTCGGGTTTTCCTTCGTCACGCGGGAGATTTGGAACCCAGTCACCGACCAGTTTGGTGCGCTGGCCGCCATTTACGGCACAGTAGTCACCTCGCTCATCGCCATGACAATTGCCGTTCCGACGGGGTTCGGTATCGCGCTGTTTTTGACTGAACTCTGTCCTCCGCTATTGAAGCGTCCGATTGGCGTCGCCGTCGAACTGCTCGCTGCGGTGCCGAGCATCATCTTCGGTATTTGGGGCCTGTTCGTGCTCGCGCCTGTCCTGCAGCGTCACGTACAACCCTGGTTGATCGGCCATGCGGGTGCCATACCCGGGCTCGGTAAGCTATTCATGGGACCGCCCTATGGGATCGGCATTCTGACGGCCGGATTCGTATTGGCCATCATGGTCCTGCCGTTCATTGCGGCAACGATGCGCGATGTGTTCGATACGGTTCCGCCTATGCTCAAAGAATCGGGCTACGGGCTGGGCGCCACCACATGGGAGGTCATCTGGAATGTGGTCGTGCCGCATTCACGCGTGGGAATGGTCGGCGGCGTCATGTTGGGTCTGGGGCGCGCGCTCGGTGAAACCATGGCAGTGACCTTCGTGATCGGCAATGCCCACCGCATCAGCTCATCGCTGTTGGCGCCCGGCACGACGATTTCGTCCGCGATCGCCAACGAGTTCACCGAGGCGGTCGGAGATCTCTATACCTCCTCGCTGATTGCCTTGGGGTTGTTGCTGTTTCTCATCACATTTTCGGTGATCGCTGCGGCCCAGGCCATGTTGCGAAGACTCGAGCGCCAAGCCTTGCTGTCCATATGAATCGACGGGCCTTCCGCAAAATAAAGAATGGCGCCTTCCTGGCGCTGTCGCTCATCGCCACCTTGGCGGGGCTTGCGTGTTTGGCTGCGATTCTGTGGACCTTGATCTCGCACGGCATCGCGGGCATGTCCTGGCATCTGTTCACGCAGATGACGCCGCCGCCCGGAGGCCAGGGGGGCCTCCTCAACGCGCTCTATGGGAGTGCGGTCATGACGCTGCTCGGGATTCTCGTGGGCTCGCCGATCGGGGTGCTGGCGGGCACCTACCTTGCGGAATATGGTCGCAACTCGCGCTTGAGCACCATGGTTCGCTTCATCAACGATGTGCTGCTAAGCGCCCCTTCCATCATCATCGGCCTGTTCATTTATGAAATCGTCGTGGTTCACATGGGGCATTTTTCGGCGATTGCCGGGGCCCTTTCTCTCGCGGTGCTCGCGATCCCCGTGACCTTGAGAACGACGGAGGACATGCTCAATTTAGTGCCGATCGGAATGAAGGATTCCTCCGCGGCTCTCGGTGCCTATCCCTGGCGCACGATCTTGAGCATCTTGTACCCGGCCGCCCGGAGCGGCATCGTAACGGGGTTACTCTTGGCCGTTGCACGCATCAGCGGCGAGACCGCGCCGCTGCTGTTTACCGCACTCAACAATCAATTTTGGAGCACTAATTTGAATGCTCCGATGGCGAATCTCCCGGTGGTCATCTTTCAGTTTGCCTTGAGCCCTTATAAGGACTGGCAGGACCTCGCTTGGGCGGGCGCCTTGATCATTACCGTGACCATTCTGATTCTGAGCATATCCGCGCGTATATTACTGGCTCTGCTGCAGGCGAAAGGCGGATCCGGAAGATGATGATCCCGTCGGCGAAACTACCCAGACATCTGAAGACTCGCGGTCCCGTTCAGCCCCTTGCGCCGCAACCTCCGGTCGATACCGGGCCGCCCAAGATCGAGATTCGCAAGCTCAATTTTTTCTACGACACCCAGCAAGCCTTGCACAATATCAACGTAACCTTCGCGGACCGCTCCATCACCGCATTCATCGGACCGTCGGGGTGCGGTAAGTCGACGCTGCTTCGCGTGTTGAACCGGATGTACGCGCTCTACCCGAAGCAACGCGCGGACGGAGAGGTTTTGATCGGCGGCCGGGATATTCTAGGGCCCGCGGTCGACGTGGCTGAATTGCGCTTTCGGGTCGGGATGGTATTTCAGAAACCCACGCCGTTTCCGATGACGGTTTACGATAACGTGGCCTTTGGACTCCGGCTCGCCGGCGGAATGCGCGGCGCCGATCTGAAAATGCGGGTGGAATCCGCGCTCAAAGACGCTGCGATTTGGGATGAGGTCAAAGATAAATTGACCGCCGACGGGAGGAGTCTCTCGGGCGGACAACAGCAGCGGTTGTGCATCGCCCGGGCAATTGCCGTGCAGCCGGAGGTGCTCTTGCTCGACGAGCCCACGGCGGCGCTCGATCCGATCTCGACATTGAAAGTGGAGGAGACGTTGCAGGCGCTGCGCGAGAAGTATTGCATCGTGGTGGTCACCCATAATCTGCAACAAGCGGCACGAGTGTCGAACGTGACCGGATTCATGTACTTGGGCGAACTCGTGGAAATAGGACCCTCCAACCAGATTTTCACGGCGCCCACGGATCGACGGACCGACGATTACATTACGGGCCGCTTTGGCTGAGCAACACAAAAACGTCGTGACAGCTATGGATGAATCTCTGCGCGTGGATCTCGCCGATGCGGCATCGCCACCAGGCGGCCGTATTGCAGATGTTCGCGATTCGATCTACGACCCCGTCATGAGCGCGCGTCACGTTGACGTGTACTACGGTGACAAACACGCCGTGAGAAACGTCAGCCTCGATATCGGACGCAATCAGGTGCTGGCCATGATCGGTCCGTCCGGTTGCGGCAAGTCGACGTTTTTGCGCTGCCTCAACCGCATGAACGACACCATCGCCGGGGCGCGCGTGAGTGGGACGATGACGCTGGACGGACAGGATATCTACGATCGCAAACAGGACGTCGCGCAGCTGCGCGCCCGAGTCGGCATCGTGTTCCAAAAACCCACGCCTTTCCCGCACTCGATATATGCCAATGTGGCGTACGGCCCGCGCATACATGGTTTCGCAAAAAGCCGCAGCGATTTGGACGAACTGGTCGCCACGAGTTTGCAGCGCGCCGGACTCTGGGACGAGGTGAAGGATCGTTTATCGCAACCCGGTACGAGCCTATCCGGAGGCCAACAGCAGCGCCTTTGCATCGCCCGCACCATTGCCGTCAACCCCGAAGTCATCCTCATGGACGAGCCCACCTCGGCGCTCGATCCGATTGCGAGCGCCAAGATCGAAGATCTGATCGATGAGTTGCGAGCGAATTACGCCATCACGATTGTGACCCACAACATGCAACAGGCGGCGCGGGTGTCGCAACGCACCGCGTACTTTCACCTCGGCGACTTGGTCGAGATCGGACCGACGGACGTGATTTTCACCAACCCCCGGCAGAGGCTTACAGAAGACTACATTACCGGGCGCTTCGGCTAAGTGCGCCGCGTCGGCTTGAGCTAAACGATATTTCGCAAAAGTTCGTTCAGAGAGGTTTTGGCTCTAGTCTGCGCGTCCACTCGCTTGACGATCACGGCGCAGGCGAGAGAATACTTTCCGTTCGCCGACGGCAGCGTGCCGGGTACCACGACGGATCCTGCCGGGACGCGGCCGTAGAGAACCTCATCGCGTTCGCGATCGTAGATGCGTGTGCTCTGCCCGATGAACACGCCCATCGAGACCACCGCGCCCTCTTCGACGACCACGCCTTCCACGATTTCCGAGCGGGCGCCGATGAAGCAATTATCCTCGATGATGGTGGGGCTAGCCTGCAACGGCTCGAGCACTCCGCCGATGCCCACGCCGCCGGATAAGTGCACGTTCTTACCGATCTGCGCGCAGGATCCCACCGTGGCCCACGTATCGATCATGGTGCCGGAATCCACATAAGCGCCGATGTTGACGTAACTTGGCATCAACACCACATTGGGGGCAATGTACGCGCCGCGGCGCACAGTCGCCGGCGGTACCACCCGCATGCCCGCTGCGGCGAACTGCGCGGCGGTCCAGCCGCTGTATTTCAGCGAAACCTTGTCGTAGAAGGCAAGATCGCCGGAACCCATGGGTGAGTTGTGGGTGATTCGAAACGACAGCAACACGGCCTTTTTCAGCCATTCGTTGACTCGCCACTCCTCGCCGTGCTTCTCCGCTACGCGCAGGATCCCCGCATCGAGCATACCGACGGCGGTCTCTACGGCCGTGCAGATCTGCGCGGTGGCGTTTTCGGGCGAGATTTGCGCCCTTGAATCGTAAGCGGCCTCCACGGTCGCTCGTAGTTGGTTCATGCTCGGATTCATACGCGCGAGGATACGTCGCGTCGATCGAGAGCTCGCACCAGTGAGTCCTGCACCCGCTGACAAGCCTCCTCTTGCAGCAGGCGGCCCTCCATGTCGGTGATATAGAAAACGTCCTCGGCCCGTTCGCCCACGGTCATGATTTTCGCGCCATTGATGGCGACGCGTTCGGTCTTGAATACCTTTCCGACTTCGGACAGTAGGCCCGGCCGGTCGGCCGCTATCAACTCCAAGATCGTGCGGTTGCTGCGGCTGTCCAGACTGAAATTGACGTGGGTCGGCGTGGAGAACATGCGGACTTGGCGCGGTGCGCGGCGGGTCACGGTCAACGGCGAATCCTCGGGCTGCTGCAGATTGCGCCACAGCCCGCGCTCGATCTCGTGGATACGGGCGGGATCGGCGATCACCGTGCCATTGTCCTCGAGGACGACATAGGTTTCCAAGCTGAAGCCTTTGGCGCTCGTAATCAAACGTGCGTCCACAACATTGAGTCCCATCTGATCCAGCACGGCGGTCGTGCGCGCGAAGCTGTGCAGACGATGCGGCGTATATGTTAGTACCGTGGTGCCCCCGCGGTCCGTCAACTGCCGAACCGCGACCAGGGGGGCGTCGTCGTCCGGATGGCGATCTGCGAGTACGCCGGTCTGCCAGGCAATTTCTTCGGGTGTGTAGCGCAGGAAATAAGCCTCGGTCCATTGCGACCACACCTGCGTGATTTGTTCCGGCGCTATCGTCGGCATTTTCGCCCGCGCATTCGCCTGCGTCTCTCGGATCAACTCATCTTGATCGACGGGAGTCTCGAGCCCGCGGCGCAAGGCGCGCTTGGTGCGCTCGTAGAACTCCTCGAACAGGCGCGCTTTCCAGGCATTCCACAGCTTGGGATTCGTACCGCGGACGTCCGCGACAGTCAAAACGTACAGGTAATCCAAATGCGCTTGGTCGCCGACGTGGCGAGCGAACTCATGAATGATATCGGGATCGCTGATGTCCTTTTTCTGGGATGTGATGGACAGAATCAAGTGATTGCGCACCAGCCAAGCGACCAGACGTGCCTCGTAGCGGCCGAGCCCCTGTTCCAGGCAAAACGCCTCCGCGTCGACGGCGCCGAGTTCCGAGTGATCGCCTCCGCGGCCCTTGGCGATGTCGTGGAACAGGGCGGCAAGGTAAGCGAGTTCCTGGCGCGGCAGCGATTGCATGATCTGGCTCAAAGCAGGGAATTCGTCGTTGAACTTCGGTATCGCAAACCGGCGCAGATTGCTCACCACGAAGAGCGTGTGCGCGTCCACTGTGTAGGCGTGAAACAAGTCGTACTGCATGCGTCCGACCACGCGCCCGAAGGCTGGGATATAGCGGCCGAGCACTCCGTACAAATTCATGCGCCGCATCTCATGCGTGACCCCGACCGGTGCGCAGAGGATTTCCATGAACAGGCGGTGATGGCGCGGGTTCTGCCGGAATTCTTCATCGATGAGCGACACGTGGGTACCGATCAGGCGGATCGTCTCGGCGCGCACGCCGCGCAGCGTAGGGTGCTGCTGCAACAGCACGAATAGCTCCAACAGCGCCGAGGGGTAGCGCGCGAAGACCTCCGGATGCGTGACTTCCAAGTAATCGTTGCGGATCTGGAAGCGGGAATTGATGGCCACGGGCGGGCCGCTTTGCGTCAAGATTGCCTCACGAAATAGCTGCAGCAGCATTTCGTTGAGCAAGCTCACATCCATGACCGTGCGGTAGTACTTCTGCATGAGCTGTTCGACCGCCAGCGTGAAACTGGCATCCTCGTAGCCGAACAGTTTCGCGAGTTTTATTTGAAAATCGAAAAGCAAGCGATCCTCGCGCCGGCCGGTGAGGACGTGCAGCCCGAATCGCACCCTCCAGAGAAACGATTGGCCCAGTTTGAGTTTGCGCAATTCCTCGCGCGTCAAAAAGCCGTGACCCACCAGCTCATCGAGCGTGTCGGTCCCAAAATGCCGCTTGGCCACCCAGCCGATAGTCTGAATATCGCGCAAGCCGCCCGGGCTCGATTTGACGTTCGGTTCGAGGTTGTAGGCCGTGTCGAAATAGCGGTGATGGCGCTCGGTCTGTTCCTTGACTTTGGCTTCGAAGAAATTCTGCGACGACCACAGCCGATCGGGCGCCAGAGCGCGGCGCATGCCGGCAAACAGCGACTCAGGACCCGCCAACAGACGCGCCTCGAACAGCGTGGTCGCCACGCTGATGTCGGCCAGACTCTCGCGTTGACAGTCATCGATCGAGCGCACGCTGTGTCCGACTTCGAGGCCGATGTCCCACAGAAACGTCAGAAATTTCTCGATGTCGGATTGCCAATCGGCGGAATCGCTCTTTGGCAAGAGCACCATGATGTCGATATCCGAACTCGGATGCAGTTCGCCGCGGCCATAGCCGCCCACCGCCACCAGCGCCAAATCGTCGGCGAACCTCCCGGCGTGCCGTATCCACGCGGCGCGCAGTGCGATGTCGACCAGCCGCGCACGGTCCCGAACGAGATCTTCGACGGCGTCGTCGGCGACGAAGCGCTCTCGCAGCAATTCGCCGCCTTGATCGAGCACCTGACGAAAAACGACGGGAGAGTATTGGCCGGCTCGCAGCGCCTCGGGCACGGCGGTCAAATAGGTCCAGTCAGCGGATGTGTCGAGGAACTTGGTCCCCGCGTTCAAAACGCCACCGCGGCGGCCGCAGGCAGCGCGGCGCCCGCACCGAGGGTGAGCACTTCGAACCCCCCTTCGGTGACCAGGATCGTATGTTCCCACTGTGCCGACAGAGATTGGTCCTTGGTCACCACCGTCCACCCATCGGGCAATAGTCGCACGTCGCGGCGCCCGGCATTGATCATCGGTTCGATGGTAAAGGTCATGCCCGGGACGAGCTCCAGGCCGGTTCCAGGTTTGCCGTAGTGCAGCACCTGCGGATCTTCATGATAGATGCGCCCGATACCGTGGCCGCAGTACTCG
This sequence comes from uncultured Gammaproteobacteria bacterium, assembly GCA_963755965.1. Lineage (GTDB taxonomy): Bacteria > Pseudomonadota > Gammaproteobacteria > Steroidobacterales > Steroidobacteraceae > Bog-1198. Next base: position 429,966 of record CAVWLU010000013.1, on the reverse strand, counting down.
CGCACCACCGAGAAATTGTTGCTTTCGGCATAGGTCTGGATGGCGTGACCGATGTCGCCCAGTCGCGCACCGGGCTTGACCACGCGGATGCCGCGCCACATGGCCTCATGACAGGTCGCGGTGAGGCGCCGCGCGAGCACCGGAGCCGTGCCGGCGAAATACATGCGGCTGGTGTCGCCATGAAAGCCCTCGCGGATCACGGTTACATCGATATTGATGATGTCGCCGGCTTTCAGGCGCTTGTCACCTGGAATCCCGTGACAGACCACGTGGTTGACCGAAGTGCAGATGGTCTTGGGAAATCCGCGGTAGTTGAGGTTCGCCGGGACCGATTTGAGCTCATCCACGATGAAGTCATGGCAGCGCTTGTCCAACTCCTCGGTGCTGACCCCAGGTTGAACGAACGGTTCGATCATATCGAGCACGCTCGCTGCCAGGCGACCCGCCTCACGCATTTTTTCCTGTTCGGCGGGCGTCTTAACGGTCACGTTCATAAAAGCCTTAGGCTTGGTTTTCGAGAAGGGTTCATGGTATAAAGCGCGGCTATTTTTAACAACCCCGCACGCGTGTCGTCACAATCGGCCGGGTGCCCGGACCAACCCTTGTTTTGCAGGCCAAGCCTGCGAATTCAAGGGTTCCCGGGTTGCCGATTGGGACTCGCGGAGGCTCAACCCGACCAGGAGATTTTTTATGACCAGCGTGTCAATGCGACAAATGCTGGAAGCGGGCGTCCATTTTGGGCATCAAACTCGCTTCTGGAACCCCAAGATGGCGCCGTACATTTTCGGCGAGCGCAACAAGATTCACATCATCAACCTCGAGAAGACCCAGCCCCTGTATGTGCAGGCGGCGGCCTTCATCAAGGGGGTTGCGGCCGAGGGCGGCAAGGTGCTGTTCGTCGGTACCAAGCGATCGGCCCGCGATGCGGTCCAAAAGGAAGCCACGCGCTGCAGCATGCCCTACGTCAACCAACGTTGGTTGGGCGGCATGTTGACCAATTTCAAGACCATTCGTCAGTCCATCAAGCGGCTCAACGAATTGGATGAAATGGCGCAAAACGGCTCGCTCGATCGCCGCGGCAAGAAAGAGGCGCAGATGCTGCGCCGGGAAATGGACAAGCTGCTGCGCAGTCTCGGCGGTATTCGCAACATGACGGCGCTCCCAGACGCATTGTTCGTCATCGACGTCGGCCACGAGGAAATTGCCATCCACGAAGCGCGCAAACTGGGGATTCCGGTAGTTGCGGTGGTGGATACCAACTGTTCGCCTGACGGGATTGACTACGTCATACCGGGTAACGACGACGCCATGCGAGCCATCCTGCTGTACGCCGGCGGGGTTGCCGAGTCGGTGTTGGAAGGTAAGGCCTCGCTTCCGGAGGTGCCGGTCGGCGAAGACGAATTCGTCGAACTCGATGAGGAGGGGAACCCGAAGAAGCGCGCCGCAGGTGGGCGTCGTCCGCCGCCGGCTGGGCGCGGCAAGAAGCCGCCTCCGCGCCGCAAAGTGCCGGTCACGGTCATTCCGGGCGCCGTTGCAGCGGTGGCACAGCTTGATGAGGTCGAGGTTGAAGCCGACGATGTCGATGCCTCCGATACTCCGCCGGCCGAAACGCGACCCGCGAGTGCGCCGCGGCGCCGACCCGTGGGACGGCGTGCCCCGACGCGTGGCGCTTAAATTCCGGCGCGCGTGGCGCCGGAATTCCGACATTAGTGGAGGGTCAGGCTTGGGTCCGCCGGCTCGCCCTCCATTGCTCATTTGGATCATATTTGAGGAAAACCGCCTTCAACGGCTGTTTTAAAACACCATGAACATAGCGGCAGAGACAGTCAAACAACTGCGCGAGCGCACCGGCGCCGGCATGATGGAGTGCAAGAAGGCCTTGATCGAGACCAAAGGCGACTTGGACGCCGCGGCCGAACTGATGCGAAAGAGCGGACTGGCCAAAGCCGACAAGAAGGCAACCCGGGTGGCCGCCGAAGGCACCGTGGTCGTCGAGCGCGTAGGCAATAGCGCGGTGCTGCTCGAAGTGAACTGCGAAACCGATTTCGTGGCGCGTAGCGAGGAATTCCAGGCGTTCGCGCTGCACCTAGCGAAGGCAGCGTTGGCGCATTCGCCCGCGAACCTTCAAGCGCTGCTCGAGCTCTCCCAGGGAGCCGGGACTTTGGAGGATCAGCGGCGTGCGCTGATCGCGAAAATCGGCGAGAACATCGCTGTGCGCCGTTTCGTGCGCATGACTGCGCCCACGGCTTTGGGTTCGTACATCCACGGCTCGCGGATCGGCAGCCTGGTCGCACTCGAAGGCGGAGACGAGGCCTTGGCGCGCGACCTCGCCATGCATGTTGCGGCCGTCAATCCGGCCTATGTGGCTGCCGGCGACGTGCCGGCCGCGATAGTCGACAAAGAGCGTGAAATTCTGACCGATCAGACCAAGGGTGAGAAAAAGCCGCCCGATATCATCGCGAAGATGGTCGAGGGTCGGCTGCGCAAGTTCTTGGCGGAAATTACCTTGCTGGGTCAGCCATTCGTGAAGGATCCGGAGACGACGGTCGAAAAATTGGTGAAGAAATCCGGCGCCAAGGTCGTGCAATTTGTCCGCTATGAAGTGGGCGCAGGGATCGAAAAGAAACAGGACGATTTCGTAGGCGAGGTGATGGCGCAGGTCAAGGCGCGGGAAGACAAGGCCGAGAGTACGGGCGGCGGCGGTCCCAAAAAACACTAATCCCTCATCGCATTGGACTTCAAAGACCCCGCGCCGGCGGGGTCGTTTATAGTAGGGTACGAGATCATGACCGACACAACGCCGAAGGCTCGCTACCGCAGAATCTTAGTCAAATTGTCCGGCGAGGCATTGTTGGGGAGCGAGGACTACGGAATTGATCCGAAAATCCTCAAACGCATCGCCGGTGAAATCAAAGATCTTGCCCAAATGGGCGTGCAGGTCGCCGTGGTGCTCGGGGGCGGCAACATTTTTCGCGGCGCCGGACTGGCGCGCGCCGGAATGGATCGCGTCACCGCCGACCACATGGGCATGCTGGCCACGGTGATCAATGCGTTGGCGTTGCAGGACGCGCTCGAGAGTCTCGGCACCTATGCCCGTGTCATGTCCGCCTTGCGCATCAACGAAGTCTGCGAGGATTACATCCGGCGCCGTGCCGTGCGTCATCTGGAGAAAGGGCGGGTGGTCATTTTCGGCGCCGGTACCGGCAACCCTTTTTTCACCACCGATACGGCTGCTTCCTTGCGAGCAATCGAAATCAATGCCGAGATATTGCTGAAGGCGACCAAGGTCAACGGAGTTTACGATTCCGATCCGCTGCAGAATCCCAACGCGAGGCGCTACACGCATTTGACCTTCGACAAGGTTCTGAATGATCGGCTCAACGTGATGGATGCGACCGCGATCGTGATGTGCAGGGAGAATAACTTGCCGCTTCAGGTGTTCAATCTGTTCCATGCCGGGGACCTAGTGCGTATTGTTCAAGGCGAGGACATAGGCACGGTCGTCTCCGCCGGGCCTCAATAATAAAGGGGTAACCTATGCTCGAGGACATGAAGAAGGACGCGACTCTGCGCATGCAGAAATGCGTGTCGACTTTCAAAGATCAATTGAAGAAGTTGCGCACGGGAAGGGCGCACACGAGCTTGATCGAACACATCAAGGTGGACTATTACGGCTCGGAAATGCCGTTGAACCAGGTGGCGAACGTAGCTACGGAAGATGCGCGCACTCTGACCGTGACGCCTTGGGAAAAGGCGATGGTGCCCATCATCGAAAAGGCAATATTCAAGTCCGACTTGGGTCTCACGCCGAATACGGCGGGGCAATTGATCCGCATTTCGATGCCCGCGCTCACCGAAGAGCGGCGCCGCGACATCACCAAGGTGGTGCGCTCCGAGGCAGAGAGCGCCCGCGTGTCGGTGCGCAACGTAAGGCGCGAGGTGATGAACGAACTGAAGGAAATGCTCAAGGAGAAGCTGATTGCGCAGGACGATGATCGGCGTGCTCAGGACGATGTGCAGAAACTGACCGACAAGCACGTTGCGGAGATCGATCATGCGATGGCGGAGAAGGAAAAGGAATTGATGCAGGTCTGATCCGAGCCGGACCTGCATGACTCTTAAGAACACAATGGCCGATATGCCTCAGCATGTTGCGATCATCATGGACGGCAATGGCCGGTGGGCGCGATCGCGTGGATTGCCGCGCCCGGCGGGCCACCGGGCCAGCATCAAGGTGGTGCGTCGGGTGGTCGAAGAATGCGCGCAGCGCAACGTTCGCTATCTGACGCTATTCGCCTTCAGCAGCGAGAATTGGCGCAGGCCGCCGGACGAAGTCGGCATGCTCATGAACCTGTTCCTCGACGCGCTCGTGCGTGAAGTGCAGAATCTGCATCGCAACCACGTGCGCCTGCGTTTCATCGGAGATCGAGATCTGTTGGGCCGCGAGCTGGCGCAGCGCATGGACGACGGGGAGTCATTGACCGAAGCCAACAACGGCCTCGTGCTGCTCGTGGCGGTGGCGTATGGCGGCCGTTGGGACATTGCTCAGGCCTGCCGCTCGCTCGCAGGCGACGTGGCTTCCGGGAAGATGGCGGCCGCGGAAATCGGTGAGGCGCAGATCGGAGCGCGGCTTGCGCTTGCCGGCATCCCCGATCCCGATCTTTTGATTCGCACGGGCGGCGAACAGCGCATCAGCAATTTCCTGCTATGGAATCTTGCCTACACCGAGATGTATTTTACCGATGTGCTGTGGCCTGCATTCACGACGGCCGAGCTCGATTCGGCCCTGGCGTTCTACGCCCAGCGCGAACGCCGCTTCGGCAAAACCTCCGCGCAGCTCGCGGCCAAAGCGGATGCTTAAGCTTCGAATCTTCACGGCGGCAATCTTGAGCTGCGCGCTTCTGGTGGGTCTGTTCGTACTCAGGCCGCTATGGACGGTGCTCGCCTTCGGTGCTCTGTTGACCATCGGCGCTTGGGAGTGGGCCGCTTTCGGCGGTCTGCGCGGCGCACCGGCGCGACTCGCCTATGCGTCCACGATCGCGCTGTTGCTGCTGTTGAGTTGGGTTTGGACGGAAGAACCTAAGCATCTATTGATTCTTCTGGGCGTCGCCTGTGTGTGGTGGGCGATCGCCTTTATGTGGTTGGTGCTGGCGCCCGAGCGCCATCGGCCGCGATTGGTGCTGGTGTGCGGTGTGCCGGTGTTGGTGCCAGCCTTTATCGCGCTCGCGAGGCTCGAGATCGCAAGCCATGGCTTCGCCCGCGGTCCGCAAGTCGTTTTATGGCTGTTGCTGCTGGTGATCGCCGCGGACGTCGGAGCCTTTTTTGCGGGGCGCAAACTGGGCCGGCGCAAATTGGCGCCGCGCGTGAGTCCCGGCAAGACCTGGGAGGGCGCCCTCGGCGGCATGGCTGCGGTAGCGCTCATGGCCTGGTGCGGCGCGGTTTATTTTGCCTTACCCCTGGTACCCTGCATCGCTTTTGGCTGCGCCGTGGGCATTTTTTCGGTCGTGGGTGATTTGACGGAGAGCATGTTCAAACGCTCGGCAGGGCTCAAGGACAGCGGCGTGTTGCTGCCTGGGCACGGCGGCCTCCTGGACCGTATCGACAGCGTGACGGCGGCGGCGCCACTGTACGCGCTCGGATTGTTCGGCTCCGGCGTGATCGCATGAGCTCGCCGCGCGGCATCGCCATCTTAGGTTCGACCGGCAGCATCGGCCGCAGCACTTTGAGCGTCATCGCCCTGCATCCCGAGCGGTTTCGCGTCGCGATGCTCGGAGCGTACGGCAGCTGGCAGACAGTCGTCGAGCAGGCGCGACAATTTCAACCCGATACCGTGGTGATGGTCGACAGCGAGGCGGCCGCCCAGGCACGCGCGGCTCTGCGCGAATCCGGATCGAGAACCGAGGTGCAAAGCGGCGCCGAGGCCCTTTCTGCCGCAGTAGCCGGTGACAACGTGCAGGTGGTGATGGCGGCGATCGTCGGTGCCGCGGGCCTTCTACCGACCCTCGCCGCGGTGCGCGCGGGCAAGCGCGTGCTGCTCGCGAACAAAGAAGCTCTGGTGATGGCGGGGCGCATTCTCATGGACGAGGTGCGGCTCGCGAAAACCGAACTTATTCCCATCGACAGTGAGCACAATGCGATCTTCCAATGCATGCCGGCCGGCTATCTTCCGGGCGTAGCCGCACGGGGTGTCGTGAGGGTGATCTTGACGGCCTCCGGCGGCCCGTTTCGCTGCACGGAACTCGCGCGGTTCGAGAGCGTCACCCCGGCCGAGGCCTGTGCTCACCCAAAGTGGAAAATGGGCCGCAAGATTTCCGTCGACTCCGCGACTCTCATGAACAAGGGGCTCGAAGTCATCGAGGCGACTTTACTGTTCGACCTGCCCGAGTCGGAGGTCAACGTGGTGGTCCATCCGCAGAGCCTGGTGCATTCATTGGTCGAGTACGCCGACGGCTCGCTGTTGGCGCAGCTCGGTGCGCCTGACATGCGCACACCGATTGCCCAGGCGCTTGCGTGGCCGGAACGAGTCGTTTCCGGTGTACAATCGCTGGACCTCGGTCAAATCGGGCGGTTGGATTTCGAGCCGCCTGATCACGAGCGCTTCCCGAGTCTCGGACTTGCCAGAGCGGCGGCGCGCGCGGGTGGCACTGCGCCCGCGGTTCTAAACGCGGCCAACGAGGTCGCGGTACAGGCGTTTCTTGACCGCCGCTTGAACTTTACCGGCATTGCGACGGTCATTGACAAGGTGTTGCAGCGCCTCGATTCGTGCCCGGTCAAGGTTCTGGGTGATGTATTGGACGCGGACGCCGCAGCTCGACGCTTGGCGATCGCGTTGATAGAGCTAAGCTCTGGAGCCCTCGCATGAAGATGTTGATTTTTGTCGCTGCCTTCTTGGTCGCGATCGGGATATTGGTTGCGGTTCACGAATTCGGACACTACTGGGTCGCGAAGAAACTCGGCTTCAAGGTTTTGCGCTTCAGTATCGGTTTTGGTAAGCCCCTCGCCATGCGGGTAGGTCGCGACCCCGACCGCACGGAATACTGCATCGCGGCCATTCCTCTGGGCGGCTATGTGAAGCTGCTCGATGAGCGCGAAGGCGAGGTTGCTCCCGAGGAGCTGCATCGCTCGTTCACGCGTCGCCCTATTGCCCACCGCATCGCGGTGCTTTTGGCGGGGCCCGCCATGAATCTCATTTTTGCCTCCTTGCTCTATGCCATCTTGGCGGTGGTCGGCACCGAGATCGTCAAACCCGTGGTCGGACAGGTGCGGCTCGACAGCCCGGCGGCTATCGCCGGCCTCAAGCGCGGCGATGAAATCGTGCGCGTCGGCGATCACGATGTCGGGGATACCGAAGCGCTGCAGATCGATTTACTGCGGCAGGTCTCGGATGACGGTGTGATTCCGCTGCGAGTGCGCCGCGACGGCGGCGAACGCGCATTGACACTGAGGGTCACCGAGGATAAACGGCCGTTGACGGAGCCCGGCAGACTGTTGCCGGGTCTCGGCTTCGATCTCGCCACCTGGACCGCCGATACCGCGGTGCAGTCCGCCCCGCCGGGGAGTGCTGGGGCTCGCGCGGGGCTGCGTGCGGGTGACCGGCTGTTGGCAGTGGACGGCCAACCGATCACCAACAGCTCCGATTTCATCTCGGTCGTGAGCGGCTCTCCAGGACGCGAGCTTTCGATCGAATTATCGAGGGCCGGCGAGCGGTTACGGCTCGTAGCCCCGGTCCCGCAAGTCGTCGAGCAGGGCCGGCCTATCGGACGGCTCGGGATCACGCTCGCCGAGGGCCCCAGGGTATGGCCGAAAGGGCTCGTAGAGATGCGGCGCTCGGGACCGATCGCTGCGCTCGGCGTCGGTGTGCAAAAGACCTGGGAGATGTCAGCCCTCACGGTGCAAATGCTCTGGCGCATCGTGACCGGCCAGGTATCGGCGAGGAACATTTCAGGTCCGATCAGCATTGCAGAATTTGCCGGTATCAGCGCGTATCTCGGGGTGACTGCATTCGCCGCGTTCCTCGCGATCATCAGCGTGAGCTTGGGCGTGCTCAATTTGATGCCGGTGCCGCTGCTCGATGGCGGCCAGGTAGTTTATCAGTTGGTGGAAGCCGTCAAGGGTAGTCCCTTGTCGGAGCGCGCGCAGAATTTTGGTCAGCAAGTGGGGATAGCATTGTTGGTCGTACTGATGAGCCTCGCGTTCTATAACGATATCTCCAGACATTTGAACTAACGGGAAATCATGATGTACTTCAAGTTTGAGCCGCAGGAGCGGCGCTGCGTAGCATGCGCCGCCCATCGAGATTGCATGCGGTCGTCGTCGCGTGCGGCTTAAATTTCGGCTGATTGGCTTGGTGGCGTTCGCCATCCAGCCCTTGGGGTTTCCGCTGCATGCGCAGGAAATTGTCCAGGAGACTGCGCAAGGGGGGGGATTCGTCGTCGGCGATATTCGCATCGAAGGACTGCAGCGAATCTCCGAGGGCACCGTCTTCAACTATTTGCCGGTGAACATCGGCGATCACCTCGATTCACAGCGCATCGGCGAAGCCATGCGCGCCCTCTATGCGACAGGTTTCTTTCGCGATGTGGAGTTGCGCCGCGACGGCAATACCCTGTTGGTGGTCGTGATCGAACGCCCGTCGATCGCCAAGTTTGAAATCAAGGGCAACAAGGACATCAAGACCGAGGACTTGCAGAAGAGCTTGCGCAACGTGGGGTTGGCTCAGGGCAAGACCTTCGACCGGTCCGTGCTCGATGAAGTCAAACAATATCTCACCGATCAATATTTCAGCCGCGGCAAGTACGCGGTGCGCGTGGATACGAAAATAACCGATCTGCCGGGCAACAAGGTCGACATCGTCGTCGACATCAAAGAAGGAAAACGCGCCAAGATCGAAATGATCAACTTGGTCGGCAATACCAGGTTCAAGGAGAAGGACGTCCTCGAAACCTTGGAGTTGAAAACGCCGAATTGGTTGTCCTGGTACAAGCAAGACGACCGTTACTCGCGCGAGTCTCTGACGGGAGACCTGGAAAAGCTGCGTTCCTATTACATGGACCGCGGCTATGCCAATTTTCAGATTGAGTCGACGCAGGTCACTATCGCTCCTGAAAAGGACGATATGTACATCACCATCAACGTCAATGAGGGCGCCGTATTCAGAGTGTCGGAGATCAAGCTCGCCGGTACGATGGTGGTTCCCGAGGCGGTAATGCGCAAGCTACTGCTGATCCACCCCGGCGATGTTTTTTCGCGCAAGCAGGTCACCAATTCGCAGGAATTGATGAGCTATCGTCTCGGCGCGGACGGTTACGCTTTCTCCAAGATCGACCCGGTGCCCACCACCGATAATGAGAAGAAAACCGTATCGCTCACATTCTTCATCGAGCCCGGCAATCGCGTATACGTCCGGCATATCAATTTCAACAACACCACGGCGATCAACGACGAGACGCTGCGCCGCGAAATGCGCCAGTTGGAGGGCGGTTGGCTGTCCAACTCCGCGATCGAGCGGTCGAAGGAGCGCCTCCAGCGCTTGCCCTACGTGGAGAAAGTGGAATTCGAGACCAAGCCGGTCGCGGGCAGCGCGGATTTGGTCGATGTGGACTACAACATCAAGGAAGGCTTGCCCGGACAATTCGGCGGCGGCATAGGCTACTCGGAAGCTCAGAAATTCAGCCTCAACGGCAATTTCGTTCACAGTAATTTCATGGGATCAGGCGATCGAATCGCGCTCGAGGTCAACGCCGGCAAATACAGCAAGACCTACACGTTTGCACAAACCAATCCGTACACGACGGTCGACGGAATTGCGCGCACGGTGTCATTGACGTACCGCGACGTAACCCAGTTCGTCGCGGCCGCGTCGAAGTTTTCGACCAAGCAATTGTCGGCGGCGGCGAACTGGTCCTACCCGATCACCGAATATCAGTATGTACAGATCGGTGTGTCCGCAAATAAAAACGAGCTGGTGGTTTCCCAGGGCTACAGCGCAGAGCAGTCGATCGACTGGGTCCAGCACAACGGCAACACCTTCACACGGTTTCTCGACGATACCAACGGCGACGGAATAATCAACTCGCTGGATAACCCGTACACGGTATACGGCACCGATTTTTACTCGTATGAATTGACCGCCGGGTGGAATTTCGACACGCGCAACCGCGCATTGTTCGCCGACCGCGGAATGCATCTGACGCTGTCGGCCCGGTATGCGACGCCTTTGAGCGACATCCGCTACTACGCCACCAACTTGCAGTTCCTGCAGTACATTCCGCTGTGGGGCAAGTGGTTGCTGTCGTACAACGCGAACATCGACTATGCCTCGGCGCTCGGTAAAACGACGTTTTTGCCCCCCTATTTGAACTATTTTGCGGGAGGCCCCGATAGCGTCCGCGGGTTTCGCGAGAGCACGTTGGGCCCCAGGGACAACATCGGCATCGGCAACCCGTTCGGCGGCAACTTCCGCGTCGTTAGCCGGCTGGAACTGTTGTTCCCGGTCCCGGACAAGTGGAAAAGCGCCGCCCGGGTCAGCTGGTTCTACGATGTGGGTAACGTCTTCTATACCGGGAATAAGGTCCAATTCCTGGGCCAGGATGACATTACGCCGGTCAATTATCACTTCAGTTATGATAATCTGAAGAGGTCGACTGGAATCGCGGTGCAGTGGCTCGCGCCGCTGGGTTTGTTCCGCTTCTCCTACGGCATTCCTTTGAATGCGACAACCGGCAACACGGTGACGTTTAACGATCAAACAGAGCGTTTTCAGTTTTCTATCGGTCAGGCGTTCTGACCAAAATATTATTTGAGGTCCTAGATATCAACATGTCGACTTTCAATCGCATCATTCCGCTCCTGGCGCTCAGCCTGTGCGGTCTCGTAGTGAGCGGGCAGGCCCGCGCCGAAATCAAAATGGGCGTAGTTAATTTCCAGAAGCTGCTCGAAGAGGCGCCGCAGACCAAGACCGCGATGCAGGCTCTCGAGAATGAATTTGCGCCGCGCCGCCGCGAATTGCTGACGATGCAGAATGACCTCAAGGCCAAAGACGAGAAGCTGCAGAAAGAAGGTGCCGTCATGGCAGAAGCCGATCGCGCCAAGGCCGAAAAGACCCTGCGCGATCAGCAGCGTGAGTTCTCTCGCAAAGCGGGAGAATTCCAGGACGACGCCTCGACTCGGCGTAATGAGGAAATCGGCAAGGTCCAACGCTACCTCGTGCAGGAGATCCAAGCCTATGCGAATGCGCAGGGCTTCGATCTCGTCTTGGGTGATGGTGTGTTCTTTGCGAAGGGGCCGCTCGATGTAACCGCCAACGTGTTGGCGGTGCTGCAAACCAAACCGGCCACCTTGCCGCCTTCCGCGCCGGGCGCGGCGGCGCCGCCCAAGCCCGCCGGCACTCCTAAATAGCCTTCTGGGGCTTTCGCACGAGGATGTGCGCAAGTGCAAGAGGACTTCAGCCTGGGCGAGTTGGCGGTACGCTTCGGCTTGGAGCTGCGTGGAGCGCCTGAGTTGCGGGTGTCGCGTGTCGCGACACTGTCGCAGGCGACTTCCGGGAGCTTGAGCTTTCTAGCCAACTCGCGATATCGCAGGAGCTTGGGGGAGACCCGCGCGAGCGCGGTCGTACTGGCTCCTTCTGAAGCGGACGGTTGCCCGGTCGCGGCGCTCATTAGCCCTAATCCCTATTTGAGCTATGCGCGAATCGCGCTTTTGTTCCATCCCGATACGGCGGTATCGCCGGGAATTCACCCGAGCGCCGTCGTGGCCGGCAGCGCGCGGATTGCGCCTTCCGCCGCGGTGGGGCCGCTCGCGGTGATCGAGGAGGACGTCGAACTCGGTGATCGCGTTGACGTCGGCCCGGGGTGCATCGTGCAAAAGGGCGCTCGTGTCGGCGCGGACACGCGGCTGGTAGCGCGGGTCAACCTATACGCCGGCGTGCAGATCGGAAAGCGCTGCATCCTGCATGCGGGCGCCGTCATCGGCGCCGACGGCTTCGGCTTCGCATTGGATGGCGGGAGCTGGGTGAAGGTGCCGCAAGTCGGCAGCGTACTCATCGGCGATGATGTGGAGATCGGCGCGAACACCACCATCGATCGGGGCGCGATCGAGGATACGATAGTCGAGCAAGGCGCCAAACTGGACAATCAGATACAGGTCGGCCACAACGTGGTTATCGGCGCGCACACCGCCATAGCGGCGTGCACGGGGATATCGGGCAGCACCACGCTCGGCAAGCGATGCATGATCGGCGGCATGGTCGGATTCGCGGGTCATTTGACCATTGCCGACGATGTGGTGATCACAGGCTGCAGCCTGGTGAGCGCCTCGATCAGAGAGGCCGGCAGTTACTCGAGCGGCATGCCGACCGTTCCGACCCGCGCGTGGCGGCGCATGGTGGCACACTTACGACGGTTCGGCGAAAAGGAGCAGCGATGACGGAACCCCTCAAGATGGATATCGAAGCGATCATGAGGCAGTTGCCGCACCGGTATCCGTTCTTGCTGGTGGATCGCGTGCTGGCGTGCGAGCCAGGACAGTTCATTCATGCGTTGAAAAATGTCACTTTCAACGAGCCGTTTTTCCCCGGCCATTTCCCGCATCGGCCGGTCATGCCCGGCGTCATCATCATCGAGGCGTTGGCCCAGGCCGCGGGCATCCTCGCATTCAAGACGGTGGCCGTGGTACCGGATTCCGATACACGTTTTTACTTCGTTGCAATCGACAACGCGCGATTTCGCAAACCCGTCGAGCCCGGCGATCAGATCGTGCTGAAGGTGACGTTGAAGCGCGCCTTCAAGGGAATTTGGAAGTTCCACGGTCTGGCCCTGGTAGACGGGGTCGAGGTGGCCTCGGCCGAAATCATGGTCGCGCCGGAGACCAAGGTGCGGCCGCCGAAGGTATCGGGTCCTCCGGGAGAAGGGGGATGATCGATGCGCGCGCGGTGGTCTCGCCGCAAGCGGAAATTGCCGCGGGGGTCGAGATCGGGCCCTTCAGCATCATCGGCCCCAACGTTCTGATCGGTAAAGATACCTGGATCGGACCGCACGTCGTGATCAATGGTCCGACCCGAATCGGTGCCGAGAACAAAATCTTTCAGTTCGCCTCGCTCGGGGAAGCGCCGCAAGATAAGAAATACAAAGGCGAACCTACATGGCTCGAGATCGGTGATCGCAACGTCTTTCGCGAGAGCGTCACGGTAAATCGCGGTACGGCTCTCGATCACGGCGTTACGCACATCGGCAACGACAATCTGTTGATGGCCTACTCGCACGTCGCACACGATTGCCATCTCGGCGATCAGATCGTGCTTGCGAATTGCGCCACGCTCGGCGGTCATGTGGAGATTGGCGATTGGGTGACGATGGGCGGTCTGTCGGCCGTGCATCAATATACCAAGGTGGGCGCGCATTGCTTCATCGCGCATCACGCCGCAGTAACTCGCGATGTACCGCCCTACGTCATGGCAGTCGGAAGGCCCGCCGAGCCGCATAGCGTGAACTCGGTGGGGCTGCAGCGGCGCGGGTTCAGCGCCGAACAGATCCGGAACATCCGGCGCGCCTACCGGGTGCTCTATCGATCCGGCCTCAAGCTGCAAGCGGCTCTGGAGGAACTCGAAAAAGCGGCCGTATCCCAAGCAGAGATTCGTCCCTTCGTCGACTTCATCAAACGTAGCTCTCGCAGCATCGTTCGTTAGCACCATGGCGCCACTGCGGGTGGGTGTGGTGGCGGGCGAAGCGTCGGGCGATACACTTGGCGCGGCGTTGATCGCGGCGGTGCGGCGGCTCGTCCCGGACGCGCAGTTCTTCGGTGTCGCCGGCCGAAAAATGGAGGCTGCCGGATGCGAAGTCTGGGAGCCGTCCGAATCGCTGGCGGTCATGGGCTTGTTCGAAATCCTCCGTGATCTGCCGCGACTGCTGCGCCTGCGCAGGCGTATACGAAGCGAATTCCTGCGGATCAGGCCGGACGTGTTCGTCGGCATCGATGCCCCGGAATTCAATCTGGGGTTGGCGCGCGGCTTGCGTGCCGCCGGAATTCCGACGGTTCAATATGTGAGTCCACAGGTTTGGGCATGGCGGCAGAGCCGCGTAAACAGCATTCACCGATCCGTCGATTTGGTGCTGTGCCTATTGCCATTCGAAAAACGGTTTTACGACAAGTGCGGAGTCGCGGCGGAGTTTGTCGGACATCCATTGGCCGACGCGATTCCTCTGAACGTCGATCGCGCACAAGCCCGCGCCAGCTTGAATCTTCCGTCCGACGCGAAGGTCATCGCCCTGCTGCCCGGCAGCCGGCGCGGCGAGGTGACCCGATTGGCGGCGGACTTCGCCGCCACGGCGCGCTGGCTTGCCAAGGAGCGCCCCCAACTTAAGTTCATTGCGCCCATGGCAAGTTCGGCTACCACCGAGATTTTCGCACAGGCGCTGCGCCGCGCGGCGCCCGAGGTTCTTGTGCGTCTGATCGACGGTCAGGCGCAAAGCGCCCTGATTGCCGCCGATGCGGTGCTCGTCGCCTCCGGTACTGCAAGTTTGGAGGCGGCATTGTGCAAACGGCCGATGGTGGTGGTGTACCGTCTGGGCGCAATGAGCGCCTGGCTCATCCGACGGATGAATCTGGTGAAATCCAAGTTCTTTTCGCAACCAAATTTACTTGCAGATCGGCGCCTCGTCGGCGAGTATTTTCAGGAGCAGATCGTCCCGGAGTCGATCGGAGCTGAACTCCTGATGTGGCTGGACGATGGCGGGCGGCGCGCTAATTTGGAGCACGAGTTCTTGGCCATTCACGTTGAACTGAGGCGCGACGCCAGCGCCCGCGCGGCGCAGGCGATCATGGCGCTGCTTCATAAGGGTCGCCTGCCGGCGGCGGAAGTACCATGATGTTGCGAGTCGCGGGGGTGGATGAGGCGGGGCGCGGGCCTTTGGCGGGGCCGGTGGTCGCTGCCGCGGTGATCCTGCGCAGAGGTCCTCCGATCGCCGGAATCGCCGATTCGAAAGTCCTGAGCGCCGAGACGCGGACTCGGCTCAGCGGTGCGATTCGCAGCCGCGCACTTTGTTTCGGGATCGGTTGGGCGGACCCGGCCGAGATCGACGCGCTCAATATCCTTCACGCGACGTTCCTGGCGATGCGCCGTGCCGTGCTCTCCATGAGCCTGTGTCCTCATCGACTGCTCATCGACGGCAACCGGTTACCGCGGCTCGAGGGCCTGGGGTTTAATATCAGCGCGCGCGCGATCGTCGGCGGGGATGCCACGGAACCGTCGATCAGCGCAGCCTCAATTTTGGCAAAAGCCGCGCGAGATCGATATATGGACCAAATGGATTCGGTTTACCCTCAATATGCTTTCGCCAGTCACAAGGGCTACTGCACGCCGCAACATCGCCGGCTTCTTGCGGAACATGGTCCGTGCCCCTTGCACCGGCGCAGCTTCGCTCCGGTCGGACTGCTGTTGGGCCTCGGGGAAGACGCCGAGCTCTGGGATCCTGAAACGCTTGGCGATCCGGAGCTCGAGGGGGATTTCGCCTGAGTGGATTCGTGCATTTGAGGTTGCACACCGAGTACTCGCTGCTCGATGGCATCGTGCGCGTGCCCGAATTGATGACGGCGGTTGCCCAAGCGGGCATGCCCGCCGTTGCGCTGACGGACCAAAGCAACCTCTTCGCCATGGTCAAGTTCTACAAGGAGGCCCAGGCTGCCGGCGTCAAGCCCTTGATCGGCGTGGATGTCTGGGTACGTGAAATCGGTGAACGCGCACCGCCGTCGCGCCTGGTTTTTCTGTGTCAAAACCTGGCCGGGTACCGTCATCTTACGCAACTGGTAACCCGTTCATTTCTCGAGGGACAGCAGCGAGGCGCGCCGATGTTGGAACGTGGCTGGTTGGATGCGGCTGCGCTCGGAGGTTTGATCGTCTTGTCCGGCGGGCAGGAGGGCGACATCGGACAGGCGTTGGGGCGCGGCAAGATCGACGAGGCCGGCCGCTGTCTCGAACATTGGCAACGATTGTGCGGCGATCGCTTTTATCTCGAGGTCCAGCGCACCGGGCGCCGCGGCGAGCAAGTCTATAGCGAGGCGGTGATGGATCTGGCGCGCGAACGCGGCGCGCCGGCGGTCGCGACCAACGACGTGCGTTTCTTGACGCGGGCGGAGTTCGAAGCTCACGAGGCGCGGGTGTGCATCCATGATGGCGCGCAACTCGCCGATCCCAGCCGTTCACGGCGCTACTCGGAAGAACAATATCTCAAGACTCCGGCGGAAATGGCGGAGCTGTTTGCCGATGCGCCTGAATTGCTCGTCAATAGCGTCGAGATCGCCAAGCGCTGCTCTCTCGAAATCAAATTAGGCTCCTCGATGCTGCCCGCCTACCCGGTGCGCGAAGGCATCACCACCGAAGCCTTTCTCGGCGAGGAAGCGCATCAGGGTCTGGCCCTGCGTCTCGCGGAGGCGAAGGAGTTGCGAGGCGTGTCGCGGGACGCGGTCGCCTATGCGGCGCGGCTCGATCTCGAACTCGGGGTCATTTGCAGCATGGGCTTCGCCGGATATTTTCTCATTGTCGCCGATTTCATTCGCTGGGCGCGCGACAACGGCGTCCCGGTCGGACCAGGACGTGGTTCCGGGGCGGGCTCGTTGGTGGCGTTCGTACTCGGCATCACGGATCTCGATCCGATCGAACATGATCTGCTGTTCGAGAGATTTCTGAATCCGGAGCGCGTGTCGATGCCGGATTTCGACGTCGATTTTTGCATGGAAGGCCGCGACAAGGTAATCGATTATGTGGCCAACAAATACGGCCGCGACCGAGTCTCGCAAATCATCACCTACGGTACCCTGGCGGCCAAGGCCGTGGTGCGCGACGTCGGGCGGGTGCTCGGCCACAACTACGGCTATGTCGATAAGATCGCGAAGCTGATTCCCTTCGAAATCGGCATGACGCTCGACAAGGCGCTCGAACAGGAAGTTGAGCTCAAGCGCTTGTACGACGGCGATTCCGACGTTCACGAATTGATCGATCTCGCGCGGACTCTCGAGGGCCTGGCTCGTAACGCCGGCACGCACGCGGGCGGCGTCGTCATCGCGCCCTCGTTGCTCACCGATTTCACTCCCTTGTACTGCGAGGAGGGCAGCACCACGCCGGTCACGCAGTTCGACAAGGACGACGTCGAGGCGGCCGGACTCGTCAAGTTCGACTTCTTGGGGCTGCGCACGCTCACCATCATCGACTGGACGGTTAGGGACATCAACGCAGAGCGCGAGCAAGCCAAAGAACCGCTGTTGGTCATGAGCGCTCTGCCCATGGACGACGCCCCTACCTATCAGCTGCTGAAGAGCTGCAAGACCACGGCTGTCTTCCAGCTCGAATCACGCGGCATGAAGGATCTCATCCGCCGGCTGCAACCCGATCGGTTCGGCGACATCGTGGCGCTGGTGGCATTGTTTCGGCCGGGCCCGCTGCAGTCCGGCATGGTCGAGGATTTCATCGCGCGCAAGCACGACACCACCGGCGCCACCATCGACTACCTGCATCCGGATTTGAAGCCGGTGCTGGAGGCGACATACGGCGTGATCCTGTATCAGGAACAGGTGATGCAAATTGCGCAAATCCTGGCCGGCTACACCCTGGGTGGCGCGGATCTGTTGCGCCGTGCCATGGGCAAGAAGAAAGCCGAGGAAATGGCGAAACAGCGCTCGGTATTCGTGAGCGGCGCCGTGGCGCGGGGAGTACGCGAGGCGCAGGCCACTCTTATCTTCGATTTGATGGAAAAATTCGCGGGCTACGGTTTCAATAAGTCGCACTCGGCCGCTTACGCGTTGCTGTCGTATCAGACCGCGTGGCTCAAGGCGCACTATCCGGCGTCATTCATGGCGGCGGTGTTGTCGTCCGATATGGACAAGACAGACAAGGTCGTGACCCTGATCGATGAATGCGCGAGCATGGGCCTCACCGTGCATCCGCCCGACGTGAATGAATCGGTCTACGCCTTCCGCATCGCCGGCCCGGCCAGCATTCGCTATGGCATGGGCGCCATCAAAGGCGTGGGTGAATCCGCGGTGCAGGCGATCATCGAGCAACGAAACGCGGGCGGTCCTTATCAAAGTCTGCCCGACTTGTGCCGCCGGATCGATTTGCAGCGGGTCAACCGGCGAGTCTTTGAGGCTCTGATCCGATCCGGGAGCCTGGACCGTATCGGCCCGAACCGGGCCACGCTCTCCGCGGAACTCGATCGCGCCATGCATTTGGGAGAGCAGAACTCGCGTGCGATGAGCGTCGGGCAGGTGGATCTATTCGGATTGAGCGCGGCGGAGGATCGGCCCGTCGCCGATTGGAGCGATGCACAGCGCCTGGCCGGCGAGCGCGAGACGCTCGGTCTTTTCCTGACCGGCCATCCGATCACCCCGTATGAGCCCGACCTCAAGTTCTTGGTGAGCGCGCGCCTCGTGGATGCCGGCGGCCCGAAGCCTGCGGCACCGACGGGAGAACGTGCCTGGACTCAGGGTAAGCCGGCGACACTGGCCGGTCTCGTGCTCGAGATTCGGCGCCGTCCAAATCGCGTCACCTTGATCTTGGACGACCGCAGTGCCCGGCTCGAGGTCAGCTTGTACGAGGAGACCTTTCAGCAGTATCGCGACATCATCGTCAAAGACGCCATACTCATCGTCGAGGGGACTTTGCGGTTCGACGATTTCATCGAGGCGTGGCGCTTGCAGGGGAAAACCCTAATGGACATCGATCGCGCGCGCGAGCGCTTTGCGCGGCGGCTGTGGTTGCGCTGGCCCGAGCAATTCGACGGCCCGCAAGGAATGAATCGCTTCGAAGAGATGCTGCGGCCCTACCTGAAAGGGCCTTGTGGAATTAGCGTGGTTCTCGCACGTGCGCAATACTCCGGACGGCTCAACTTGTCGGATGCATGGGCAGTGCGGCCGACGCGCGAGTTACTCGATAAACTATCGGCGCTCGTTGGCCGCGACGGCTGGTATTTGGTGTATGGTCCGCGCAATGAAATTCGCGGCGAGGAAACCTCTTCATGGCGATGAATTTTCTGGAATTTGAGCAACCGATCGCGGAGTTGGAGGCGAAGATCCAGGAACTCAAGTTCTTAACCTCGGACGCCAGCGTCAACATTACCGAGGAGGTCAAACGCCTGCAGTCGAAGAGCCGGGCGTTGACCACCAGCATTTTTGCGAATCTCTCGCCCTGGCAAATCACCCAGCTGGCGCGCCATCCCCAGCGGCCTTACACGCTCGACTATGTCTCGATGATCTTTACGGATTGGCACGAATTGCATGGCGATCGCATGTACAGCGACGACTTGGCCATCGTCGGCGGCTTGGCTCGGCTCGCCGGCTCGCCGGTGATGGTGATCGGTCACCAGAAGGGCCGGGACACGAAGGAACGCGTGCGGCGCAATTACGGCATGCCGAAACCGGAAGGCTATAGGAAGGCGCTGCGGCTGATGCGCATGGCGGAACGCTTTCGTATCCCAGTCATCACGCTGATCGATACCCCGGGCGCTTACCCGGGCATCGGTTCCGAGGAGCGCGGACAGAGCGAAGCCATCGCGCGAAACCTCTTTGAGATGTCGAATTTGGCGGCTCCGGTGCTTTCGGTGGTCATTGGCGAGGGTGGATCGGGAGGTGCGCTCGCGATCGGTGTGTGCGACCGACTGATCATGCTGCAGTTCAGCGTCTATTCGGTGATTTCTCCGGAAAGCTGTGCCTCGATTTTGTGGAAGAGCACCGACAAGAAAGAAATTGCCGCCGACGCGATGGGGGGAACGGCGGAACGGTTGAAGAAACTAGGGTTGGTCGACGAAGTGTTGAAGGAACCGCACGGGGCGGCCCACCGCGATCCGCAGGCGATGGCGGACAACTTAAAGCAAAGCATGATCAAGCACTTAGCGGAGCTTTGTAATCAGCCCGTCACGACGCTGCTGGATGCGCGGCAGGCCCGCTTGCGCGGATTTGGTGTGTTCCGCGACGGCTGATCCGAAAGGGCATATGAAATTTGGCGCGGCCTTCCTCCGTGCGGTGCTAATGGAGCACCTGCCGGCAGCGGCGACCGGGCTGATGGTCGGCGTGAGCGGCGGCGCCGACTCCGCGTGCTTGCTGGCCGCGGTCGCCCAAACCAACGCGAAGTTCTCCCTCGGCCTCGGTATTCGAGCCGCGCACATCGATCATCAATTGCAGCCCGCGTCCGTGTTGCTTCGCGAGTCGAGCGTCGCGCTCTGCGTGCAGTTACAGATACCCCTCTCGGTGATTGAGGTGACCGTCGAGACGGGCGGCGGCGTCTCAATCGAGGCAGCGGCGCGCGACGCGCGCTACCACGAACTCGCGCTCGAACTCAGAGCGGGCGAGTGCTTGTTGACCGCTCATCATGCAGAAGATCAGGCCGAGACGCTGCTGCTGCAGCTGCTGCGCGGCGCCGGGCTCAAGGGCCTGTCGGCGATGCCGATGTGCCGGCCCTTGGGCCGGGGTTGGCACCTGCGCCCGCTGCTCAAAGTCGCGCAGAGAGATCTGCGCAAGTACGGTAAAGCACAGGCCGTAGTGTCCGTCGATGACCCGATGAACCACGATCCGCGATTCGACCGTTCCTACTTGCGATTGCAGCTCTGGCCGCTGATCGAGAGACGTTGGCCCGGCGCAGCCATCGCCCTGTCGCGAACCGCGGGGCACATTGCCGAGGCCCAAGAACTATTGGATCAGTCGGCGGCCGTCACTGTGCGCCGGCTGCGCGACGGCGACGCGCTATCCGTAACGGGTCTGCGCGCTCTGACCAAGCTCGAGCAGATCAATACGCTGCGTAACTGGCTGTTCAGCACGGGGGTGACGCCGCCTTCGACGTCGCGCCTGAGGGAAGGTTTACGTCAGGTGCTCAACGCCGATGGCGATCACTTGCCCGCGATCGTGTGGGGCGAGTGGGCACTGCGCCGCTATCGAGAGCGCTTGTTCATCACTCCTGCCGTGCTGCCCGCCGTCGGCGCGAGTCGGGAATGGCACGTTGTTCCCGGATCGCCTTTGGACTTGGGAGCCGGCCTCGGGCTCCTGCGTTGGGCGCCCCAGATCGGTGGTTTGGATGCGCGTCGCTTGCCGGACACGCTCTGCGTGCGGCAGCGCCGCGGCGGCGAATCGCTCCGAATCGGCCGCGGCGCGAAGACGCACACGGTGCAGCACCTGTGTCAATCCTGGGGCGTGCTGCCGTGGATGCGTGATGCGCTGCCCATGGTGTACGCAGGCGATGCGCTGATTGCCGTCGGCGATCTGTGGCAGGACGTTCGTTGGTGCGTGGACGCAGACGCGGCCGGTTTCGGGTGCGTCTGGCAGGGCGCGCCAATAGTGACTTAAAGTCGATTGTGGCAGTGAGCCTCTTCTGGTAATCTGAACTCCCGTCGAATTCCAATTGTTCCCTTTGGCTGTGAACGTAGTCGCGTGAGTATTCTTCGCGGCCTGCGAACATAAAGCGGCGGTGCCCCATCATGACTCGATTTGTTTTCGTCACCGGCGGCGTCGTTTCCTCGCTCGGCAAGGGCATCGCGTCCGCTTCCTTAGGCGCCATCCTCGAGGCGCGAGGCTTGAAAATCAGCATGGTCAAGCTGGATCCCTATATCAACGTGGATCCCGGTACCATGAGTCCGTTTCAGCATGGCGAGGTATTCGTCACCGCGGACGGCACCGAGGCCGACTTGGATCTCGGCCACTACGAGCGCTTCGTGCGCACGACCACGGGCCGCAACAGCAATTTTACCACCGGCCGGATCTACGAAAGAGTCATCGCCAAAGAGCGGCGCGGCGACTACTTGGGCGCGACGGTACAGGTGATTCCGCACATCACCGATGAAATCAAGTATCGAATTCGAATGGGCGCGGGCAACGCGGATGTCTGTATGGTCGAGATTGGCGGCACGGTAGGCGACATCGAATCTCTGCCCTTCCTCGAGGCCATTCGCCAAATGGGCGTTGAACTCGGGCGCAACCAGGTCCTGTACATGCATCTGACCTTGGTGCCGATCGTCGGCGGTTCGGGCGAGATCAAGACCAAGCCGACGCAGCATTCGGTCAAGGAATTGCGCGGCATCGGTATTCAGCCGGATATCCTGTTGTGCCGTTGCCTGCACCCGCTGCCGGACGAGCAGCGCCGCAAGATTGCGCTGTTCACCAATGTCGAGGAGCGCGCCGTGATCTCTGCGGTCGACTCGGACGACATTTACAAGATTCCGATGCTGTTGCACGAACAGGACCTGGACGACATCGTCGTCGACAAACTGCGTCTGGATGTGCCGGCGACGGATCTGTCCGAGTGGCGTGCCGTGGTCGCGGCGAAGCAGAATCCCGAAGCGGTCGTCGACATCGGCATGGTCGGCAAGTACGTCCAAATTCGCGACTCCTATATTTCATTGAATGAATCGCTCATGCACGGCGGCATCAAGACTCGCACGCGAGTCAATATTCACTATTTTGAGTCGCAGGACATCGAGCGCTCCGGCCCGGCCTGCCTGTCCAACATGGACGCCATCTTGGTGCCCGGCGGCTTCGGCGACCGCGGTATCGAGGGTAAAATTCAAGCCATTCGTTTTGCGCGCGAAAACCGCATCCCTTTTCTCGGTATTTGCCTGGGGATGCAGCTGGCCATCATCGAATACGCGCGCGACGTCTTGTCATTGAAGAGCGCCAACAGCACCGAATTCGACCGTGCCACGAATCATCCGGTAATTGCGCTGATCACCGAGTGGCAGGATCTGGCGCGCGGCCAGCAGGTGCGAGACGAAAAATCAGACTTGGGCGGCAGCATGCGCTTGGGCGCGCAGGAGGCGCGCCTGGTGCCGGGATCGCTCGTCCATGAGTTGTACGGCAAGGAGTCGATCTACGAGAGGCATCGCCATCGCTACGAATTCAACAATCACTATCTCGATGAATTGGCGGCGGCCGGTCTGACTTTCTCGGGTTTTTCGGCCGACGGGTTGGTCGAATTCATCGAACTTAAGACGCATCCCTGGTTCGTGGCCAGTCAATTCCATCCGGAGTTCACCTCGACTCCGCGGGACGGACATCCCCTGTTCACGGGGTTCGTTCGAGCCGCACGCGAATATCGCGCGGCATTGCAGCCCGGTCGCGCCACTGCATGAAACTGGCTTCTTTCGAGGTCGGTCCCGATCGCCCGTTTTTTCTGATTGCCGGACCTTGCGTCATCGAGAGCGAGTCGTTGGTCATCGATGTCGCCGGTCGTCTCCGCGATATGACCGCAACCCTTGGGATCCCTTTCATTTTCAAGGCGTCGTTCGACAAGGCGAACCGGTCCTCGCGCGCGAGCTTTCGAGGCCCCGGAATCGAAGCGGGCCTCAAGGCGCTCGCAGAGGTGCGCAAGCAAATCGGCGTCCCGGTGCTTACCGACGTGCACGAAGACACGCCGCTCGCCGAGGTGGCGGAGGTGGTCGATGTGCTGCAGACCCCGGCGTTTCTTTGCCGGCAGACGAATTTCATCGTCGGCGTGTCCTCGCAGCAGAAGCCGGTCAACATCAAGAAAGGCCAGTTCTTGAGCCCCTGGGAAATGCAGAACGTGGTCGACAAGGCGCGCTCCACCGGCAATGCGCAAATCATGGTGTGCGAACGCGGATTTTCGTTCGGCTACAACAATCTGGTCTCGGATATGCGCTCATTGGCGGTCATGCGCGGCACCGGCTGCCCCGTGGTCTTCGATGCCACGCACTCGGTCCAACTGCCCGGCGGAAGGGGAGACGCTTCCGGCGGACAGCGCGAATTTGTGCCGGTACTGGCGCGCGCGGCCGTGGCGGCCGGAGTCGCCGGCATCTTCATGGAGACTCATCCCGATCCTGCAAAGGCCCTTTCGGATGGGCCCAATGCGTGGCCCCTGGACCGCATGGCTTCATTGTTGACCACCCTGGTGGAGGTCGATCTTGCCGTAAAAAAGAAACCCTACGAGGAATCCTTGCTGTGAGCCGTATCGCCAATGTTCTAGGCCGCGAAATCATCGATTCGCGCGGTAACCCAACCGTAGAGGCCGATGTGACCCTCGAATCCGGTGTCGTGGGGCGCGCGGCAGTGCCCTCGGGCGCTTCCACGGGCTCGCGAGAAGCCGTTGAGCTGCGCGATGCCGACCCCCGGCGATACCTTGGCAAGGGGGTTCAGAAAGCCGTCGGGCACATCAACGGGACGATCCGTCGTCTAGCCGTAGGCGTGGACGCCGAGGACCAACGCGGTCTCGATGGCAAGCTGATAGCCGCCGATGGTACGGAGAGCAAATCGATGCTCGGCGCGAATGCCATTCTCGCGGTGTCGCTCGCCACCGCGCATGCCGCTGCGCGCGAGCGCAAGTTGCCGCTGTACCGCTACCTCGCCGGCGACGCCGATCTGACGCTGCCCGTGCCCATGATGAACATCATCAATGGCGGAGCCCACGCGGACAACAGCGTCGACATCCAAGAATTCATGATTCTGCCGCTGGGTGCGCCGTCGCTGTCCGAAGCGCTGCGCTACGGTGCCGAGGTCTTCCACACCCTGAAGAAAGTACTGCACGCCAAGGGCCTCAACACGGCGGTCGGCGATGAGGGCGGTTTCGCCCCGGATCTTCCCTCGAACGAAGCGGCATTGACCACGATTTTAGAAGCCATCGACAAGGCCGGATATCGCGCCGGCAAGGATATTTATTTGGGCCTCGATGTGGCCAGCACGGAATTCTATAAGAACGGCGTGTACGAGCTTAAATCCGAAGGACGCAAGTTCAACGCGGTCGAATTTGCCGACTATTTGGCGGGTCTGGTTTCGAAGTATCCCATCGTCACGATCGAGGATGGGATGAGCGAAGGGGACTGGGAGGGCTGGGCCGTGCTGACTCAGAAGCTCGGCCGCAAAGTACAACTCGTGGGCGACGACATATTCGTCACCAACACGAAAATATTCGCCGAAGGTATTGCCAAAAAAATCGCGAACGCGATTCTCGTCAAGCCAAATCAAATCGGCACCTTGACCGAAACCCTTGCGGCCATCGATATGGCGGCCAAAGCCAAGTATGCGGCGATCGTGTCGCACCGCTCCGGGGAGACCGAGGACGCGACGATAGCGGATATTGCGGTAGCCACCACGGCCACTCAAATCAAGACCGGCTCGATGTCGCGCTCCGATCGCATCGCCAAATACAATCAGCTGCTGCGCATCGAAGGTGAGCTCGGTTCCGCAGCCAAGTTTGCAGGGAAGAGCGCATTAGCGGTTCCAGTTCCTTAAGAGTTCGTGCTAAGCTCATGTCCCCATGAGGATTTTCTCGATTATTTTGGCTTTGAGCCTGGTGCTTCTGGAATACCGCCTGTGGGTATCCGACCAGGGCATGCGCGAGGTATGGCGCCTGACGGCGGCTGTGGATGCGCAAAGAGCCGCGAACTTGGAACAGCACGGGCGCAATCGCCAATTGTTCGCAGAGGTGACCGATCTTAAGGTGGGCCTCACTGCGCTCGAGGAACGCGCGCGCAGCGAACTCGGCATGGTAGGCAACAGCGAAACGTTCTATCAAATCGTGACTCCGGCAACCCCCATGCCCGCCGCAACGGCGACCGCCATCACTGCTCGCGTGCAGTGACGCCGTCCGTTGCAGCGCGCCGCGTCTTCGCTGTAATTCCGGCCGCCGGCCGCAGCGAACGTTTCGCGCAGGCTCCATCAGGCGAGTCGGCGCTCAAGCAATACGCGCCGCTGTTGGGCGCGACCGTACTGGAATGGTCGCTGCGGGCTTTGTTGAACGAACCGCGTATCGAGGCAATCGTCGTCGTCCTGCGATCCGGCGACACGCGCGGGCTCGAGCTCATCGCATCGATGAAGGACGCGCGTCTGTGCACCGCCATCGGCGGGGATAGCCGTCAAGAATCGGTGATGAACGGACTGCAAAGTTTCGGCAGCCTCGCGGCGCCTAAGGATTGGATGCTGGTGCACGACGCCGCGCGCCCATGCTTGATCTCCGCCGATGTTCGGGCGTTGATCGATGCACTACGCGATGGGGTTTCAGGTGCAGTGCTCGCATCGCCGATCGTCGATACCGTCAAGCGTGCACGCGATGGGCTGGTGAGCGAAACCGTGGATCGGGCGGGATTGTGGCGCGCCTTGACGCCGCAGGTGTTCCCCTTCGCAGAGCTCAAAAACGCGCTCGGCGATGCCATGCGGCTCGGAATAACCGCGACCGACGAGGCGCAAGCCATGGAACGCCTGGGAGTTCGGCCGCTACTGGTGCAGGGATCCCAGTTCAATATCAAAATAACCCGCGCGGAAGATTTGATCGCGGCGGAAGCAATACTAAAAAGTTCGGAGGCCGGCAGGATGTCCAATCGGATGAAGATAGGCCAAGGCTTCGACGTGCATGCCTTCGGCGATGGGGATCACGTGATGCTTGGCGGCGTGCGCGTAGCGTACCATCGAGGCGTGGTGGCGCATTCGGACGGCGATGTCGTGATTCATGCGCTGTGCGATGCCGTCCTGGGCGCGCTCGGCGAAGGGGACATCGGTCAACATTTCCCGGACAGCGATCCGCGCTATCGCGGAGCCGACAGCCGCGTTTTCTTGCGTAAAGTGGCCGAGATCATGCACTCGGCCGGCCTGCGATTGGTCAACGCCGATGTGACCGTGCTGGCCGAGGCGCCGCGCATCGCCGCGCATCGCGCCGCCATCGTGGCGAATCTTGCGGCCGATCTTGGCACCTCGGCACGCTGCATCAACGTCAAGGCCACGACCACCGAGCGTCTCGGCTTCGTCGGGAGGGGCGAAGGACTTGCCGCGCTCGCCGCTGTTCTGCTCGACGTGTGACGTACACGGATGAACGTACACGGAAGGCATGCCGAGTCCTGGACGCGAGCTGCGCTCTCGCCGCCGCGAGCGCACGGGACGCCGCTCGCGATGGTGGAGTTCAAAGCGGAGCCTGAGGATTTTCGGGTGGAGGAAGAGCTGTCCTTCGCTCCGTCCGGCGATGGTCCGCATTGGCTGCTGAAGGTCGAGAAGCGATCGGCCAATACCCGCTGGGTCGCCGCTGAAATTGCGCGACTCGCCGGAGTGCCGGTCGGCGACGTGGGATACGCAGGCCTCAAGGACCGTCATGCCGTTTGCGTGCAATGGTTCAGTGTGCCGGTCCGCACGCAGGCGGCTGAGTTCTGGCTCGAAGTTCACACGGATGAGTTCCGTATCCTCGATGCGCAGGCCAACATGCGCAAACTGAAGCGCGGCGCGCTGTCGGGCAACCGCTTCCGCATTCGCTTGCGCAAGGTTGCCTGGTCGCGCGACCAATTGGAGATGAAGCTCTCCGCGCTTCGTGCGCACGGCGTGCCAAATTACTTCGGCCCGCAGCGCTTCGGACGCAACGGCTACAATCTCGATCGTGTCGCCCACTGGGTGCAGAGCGCCAGGAAACCGGCGGGGCGAACTGAACGCGGATTTGCGCTCTCGGCCGCGCGCGCCCTGATATTCAACGCCGTGCTCGCCCGGCGGGTGCAGGAGGCCGATTGGTCGCGACTGGAGCCGGGCGATCTTGCGAGTCTCGATGGGACCGGCAGCCACTTTCGCGTTGCCACCGTCGACGATGAGTTACGGCGGCGCGTACAGGCCTTCGACGTTCACCCATCGGGTCCACTGTGGGGCCGCGGCGATCCGGATTCCGGGGGCAACATTAGGGATACTGAACTTGCCGTTGCGCGGGAATTCCAAGCCGTTGCCGATCTACTCGCGGCGGAGGGTCTCGCTCAGGAGCGCCGTGCGCTGCGCTGTGGCATTCGCGATTTGGCCGTCGAGGCGGACGCGGGAACGGTGACGTTGAGCTTCGGTTTGGGCCGGGGCCAGTTCGCCACCGCGGTGCTGCGTGAAATTTGCGAGTTCAGCAGCGAGCCTCTGCTCGATTCGGACCTGGATTAATCGCGCAGCAATACGTAGACGGCGCCGGTGCCCCCATCGATGGCGCGCGCGGAGCTGAATGCCATGACATCGGGATGGCGCCGCAGCCACGCATTGACGGCGATCTTGAGGATCGGGCCTCGCGCACCCGAGCGGTAGCCCTTACCGTGAATGATTCGAATGCAACGACGTCCCGCGTTGCGACTCTGCGCGATGAACTCTGCGAGATTGTCGCGGGCCGCCGCTTGACCGAGACCGTGCAAATCCAGCTCATCCTCAACGGGGTAAAGACCTCGGCGGAGTCGGCGCAGCACCTGCGTCCGAACTCCCGGCCGCCGAAATGACAGGGCATCGGCGCCGGTGACGGCATCCTCTCCCGCCGCACCCTCGGCGGGCGGCATCGCATCGATAGTCGCGACGGTAGTGCCGGCGGGGGCCCTGGCGCGCCGATGCGGGCGCGGTTTATCGAGGCCCGCAGGCTTCGCGATCTGCACCAAAGGCTTTATGTCACGTACTGCGGCGCGAAATGTCTCGGCGTCATCCGAGGCCGAGTCTTCGGCGCCGGAGTCCGTTGAGCGTTGTTTTGCCATGATGTCGCGTATCGATCAGCTATCCGGGTTTCAGGCGTTACAGTATAGTCCGCAAGGCGCAACCCGCCATCATCGGGCAGGCTGTTAAATCTTGTGAAAATCCTTCTTTCGAACGACGACGGCTACCGTGCCGAGGGTTTGGAGGCACTCAGGCAGGCTCTCAAACCTCTTGGTGCCGTCACCGTCGTCGCTCCCGATCGCAATCGCAGCGGCGCGAGCAACTCCCTCACCCTCGACGTGCCGGTGCGCGCTGCGCGCTACGACACCGATTGTTATTACGTCAATGGAACGCCCACCGACTGCGTGCACTTGGCGATCTCCGGTTTATTCGATTTCGAACACGACATCGTGGTATCGGGAGTCAATGACGGTGCGAACCTCGGTGATGACACGTTGTACTCCGGCACGGTTGCGGCCGCCGTCGAGGGGCGCTTTCTCGGGCTGCCCGCGATCGCCGTGTCACTCTGCGTTGAACCCGCAAGCCCGCGCAACTTTGCGAGCGCCGCGGAGGTTGCTGCTCGCCTAATCGAGCGTATGTCGGTCACACCGCTGCAAGGGCCGGTCGTGCTCAACGTGAACGTGCCGGATCTGCCCGCCGGTGAATTGCGCGGCATCAAAGTTACGCGTCTCGGGAGCAGACATCGAAGTAAGCCGATTGTGGCCGCCAAAGATCCGCGCGGCCGCAATGTGTATTGGGTGGGGTCCGCGGGTGCCGGTCAAGACGCGGGGCTGGGCACCGATTTTCACGCGATTGCCGAAGGTTTTGCGTCCATTACTCCGTTGCAAATTGACCTGACGCGCCATGCGGCTCTGCCTGAACTAGAACGCTGGCTCAACCTTGAGTAGCTTCATGGAAGGTCCGCGCCTCAGCGGTATTGGAATGACGTCGGCACGCACCCGGGAGCGGCTGGTGCAGCGGTTGCAGGAACAGGGCATCGCAGATCAGCGCGTACTCGACCGGATCCGTAACGTGCCGAGGCATCTGTTCGTGGACGAGGCGCTGGCCACACGCGCGTACGAGGATACGGCGCTGCCGATCGGCTTCGGCCAAACGATCTCGCAACCCTACGTAGTGGCGCGTATGACCGAGGCCCTGCTCGCGGCCGGACCGGCGCCCAAAGTGCTCGAGATCGGCACCGGCTGCGGCTATCAAACCGCCGTGTTGTCGCCGATGGTGACCGAAATTTATACCATCGAGCGCATCGCCAGCCTGTTGACACGAGCACGGCGCTCGTTGCGCGAGCTGAAAATTCGCAACGTGCATTTTCGTCATGACGACGGGAACGTCGGTTGGGCGGCCCGTGCGCCCTTCGACGGGATATTGCTCACCGCCGCGCCCCACACGGTGCCTCCGGCGCTCTTCGAGCAGCTCAACGTCGGCGGCCGCTTGATCGCCCCGGTGGGCCCGGATGGTCGCCAGGAACTCATGCGCTACACCAAGGGCGAGACGCGAGTGCAGCGCGAATCCTTGGGTGCGGTGAGCTTTGTCCCGTTGCTGTCAGGATTGCAGCGGTAGGAGCCTCACAGGCTCCTTAAGCCTACGTGCGCATCACGCGAGCGATTGGCGTCATCGGAATCAGCTGCGTGTTGGGTTTTGGTTGCGCAACGAGCGACGACTATGAACCCACTACCTATGTGGTCCGGCCGAACGATACCCTGTACAGCATCGCGTGGCGCCATGATCTCGACTATCGCGACTTGGCACGATGGAATCATATCGGGCCTGATTACCGAATCTCGGTCGGTCAGCTATTGCTGCTGAAGCCGTCGAGCTCGTCGGTCGCCGTCCAACCTGTCCAACCTCCACCGCGCGCCTCATCGCCGCCGCCTAACGTGCCGCACGTGAGCGCGCCACGGCCGCTCGGCACCCTTCCGCCGGCCGGCACGCCAGGCTCGGCGAGTGCACCGCCGGGAGTGCCTGCGCCCCCGGCCGCAACTGCGCCAGCCGCGCCCGCGTCGCCGGCCGCACCTGCGTCGCCGGCCGCACCTGCGTCGCCGGCTGCCGCTAGGTCGGCCGCCGTATCTGGAGCGTCAATGCAATGCGTTTGGCCCACCGAGCCCTCGTCGACGCCGCGCCCGGTACCGGGAGGAGGGATACTGTTATTGGGAGAACTGGGACAAGTCATTCGCGCCGCGTGCGCGGGCCGCGTCGTCTACCTTGGCAGCGGTCTTCGCGGTTACGGCAACCTAATCATTATCAAACACCGCGACAATTTGCTTTCCGCGTACGCGCACAATCGCGAACTTCTGGTGCGAGAGGGGCAAGATGTCGTGAGCGGCCAGACGATCGCACACATGGGAACGGGGCCGCATCAGATTGCGGCGTTGTACTTTGAGATTCGATTGAACGGTAAGCCGGTCGATCCCGTCCCCTATCTACCGGAAAAAAAGTAATTTATAGAAATGTCTTGTAATCAGTTGATTTATAAACATTAATATAATTACGTCATGCGGGTTTCCCCCGGCTTGCGGGCGCCTGAGGCGTATGTTTTACTGTGCGCCGCGTTGGGAAAGTCCATTCGCGGGGCGCTACGGCTCGATGCGGCAAGAGAAAAAAGATAACAAGATCAATAAGAAATAAAATAATTCTCGACGCCAAATCATTTCTGTCGTTAGCGCTCCGCCATTTTCCGAAAGAGCGGGAGGTAGCATAAGCGCGCGGCGCTCGACTCCCGCTTCTTCATACCGCCAAAACTTCGCCAAGGGTTTAAATGCCTGATAACGCATTCGCCAAGACCACAGCGTTTTCGGGATATGACGGACTTGGATTGGCTGAATTGGTTCGCCGCAAACAGGCGTCCCCTGCCGAGCTGCTCACGTGGGCAATAGACAACGCAGAGGCCGTCAATCCAACGCTCAATTGCCTCGCGCACACACACTATGAGGAAGCCCGGGCGCAGATCGCCTCGGGCCTTGCGCCGGGCATGTTCCATGGCGTCCCATTCATCATCAAGGATCTTGGCATCGATCTTAAGGGCACGGTCACGAGCTCAGGCAGTCTCGTCTTCAGGAACCATAAGGCGGGCGTCGACAGCGAACTGGCTGCCCGCTACAAGCGAGCGGGACTCGTTATTTTCGCGAAGTCGACCACCCCCGAATTTGGCTTGGCCTTCACCACGGAATCCAAGGCGTTCGGTCTGACCCGCAATCCGTGGGATGTGCAACGGTCAGCAGGGGGGTCGTCGGGCGGTGCGGCCGCCGCGGTCGCCGGCGGCATCGTTCCGATGGCGCACGCCTCGGACGGTGGCGGCTCCATTCGCGTTCCCGCGTCGTGCACGGGTCTTTTTGGTTTGAAGCCCTCGCGCGGCCGGATGCCGATGGGACCGGCGGTCACCGAGCGTTGGATGGGATTGGCAACCGCTCACGCCGTCACTCGAAGCGTGCGCGACAGCGCCGCGCTTCTCGACGCAACTTGCGGTATGGAATCCGGATCGCGCTATGCGGCGCCGGCATCGCCCGGCGGAGGTTTTTTGGAAGAATTGGATCGGTCCCCCGGGAGACTCCGTATCGCACTGATGCTGACCTCTCCTTCGGGTTCGCCGATCGACCCACAATGCGCCGACGTCGCGCGCGAGACCGCGCGGCTATGTGAATCGCTGGGACATTACGTGCAAGAAGCCTCACCGGTGCTGGACGCGACCGCGTTGAGTGATGGGTTCTTGACGGTGATCGCGACCTCCGTCGCGCAGACACTGCGGGACCGGGGTGTCGAACGGGGCAGGCCGGTGACGCCGGACGAACTCGAAACCATGACCTGGATTTATGCGGAGCAGGGCCGCAACGCCACCGCGCTGGCGATCCTGGACGCCAATAGGGTGTTTCAACTTGCAGCGATCGAGATGGCGGATTTTCTCACGCGGTTTGATGTGTTGTTGTCTCCGACATTGGCGAGACCACCCTCCAAGCTCGGAATACTCGGCCTCTCACCTGAGGATCTGGCGGTCTATGCCCAAGAAGTCACCTCGTATAGTCCCTTTACGGCCCTCGCCAATGTGACGGGCCAACCCTCGATGAGTGTGCCCCTGCATTGGACGCCTCAGGGATTGCCGCTCGGCACGCTGTTCACGGGTCGGTACGGAGAGGAAGCGCTGCTGCTGCGGCTCGCCGCGCAACTCGAGCAGGCAAAGCCATGGGCGCATCAGCGCCCTACAGTCTGATAGGGCAGGAGCAGGGCGACCACCTGGCGTTGTTCCGCCACGAGCACATTGAAGGTTCGGCACGCCGCACCGGTGTTCATGACTTCGAAGCCAATTCCCGCCCGCAGAAACTGGGCGCCGAATATCGTTGCCGGAAAAATTTGCCGCTCGCCGGTTCCCAGCAGTACGAGTTCGGGTTCGAGGGTTAGCAGGGACGCGGCGTGCGCAGCGGTCAGTTCATCCGCACCGCTGATAGCGGGTCCCTGTACGATCGCCGATGGGCTCACGATCAACGGACCGCGATGCACAGTCTCGTTGATCCTGAACTCACCCGCTCCATAGGCGCGAATGACATTGACGGCCGAACTCGAGTCCTGGGTAAAGCGCATACCGTTAAGATACTCAAATTCTCATGGGGATTCCCGTTGTCCATCGCGTATTTTCGTTTTGCCATGCGCGCGGCGCAGAGCCGAGAGCGTTCGCCCCTCTTCGAGCAATTGCTCGCGCGCGCCGATGCCGCGGTGCGCGTAACCGATTGGCGTGCTCAGGCATTTCGCGTGATTGCGCCGGAGGCGGACCTGCTCCCGCCCGTTGCGACGGCGGCCCTATGCGCCTGCTCGGGCACGGTGAGTGCGGCGTGGGTTTGCGTCGCGACCCCGGTTCACTACGTTGCCGGCATGAGCAGCGTCGGCATGCCGGCGGACGGAATCCTAAATCTCGAGCAACACGAAGCGGACGCTTTGGCCGCAGATTTCAATCGCGTTTTCAGCGGTGCCGGCATACGCCTGAAAGCCGGTCCCAATGGCCTGCTGCTGTGTCTGTTTGATACGCCGCTCGGAGTATCGTCATCTGCCCCAGAGGAGATGCTGGGCCGCGACATCTGGGCGTATCTGCCGAGCGGTCCCGATTCGGCGCGTGTCCGGGCGCTCATGAGCGAGATCGAGATGTGGCTGTTCGAGCACGGGGTGAATGAACGTCGCAGGGAGCGCTCGGTGCCTGCGATCAGTGCGCTGTGGTTGTGGGGCGGGGGCGCCGCGAATGCCTTGCTGCCCGCGGTTCACGGATGGACGGCTGGGGACGATCCCCTGTTCATGGCTTTTGGGGTACGACCGGAGTATCCAGGCGCGGCGGAACCCGGCGTGGTCGTGATTGCGGACGTGCCGGGCACGCCCGGGTGGCGCCTTGCCGAGCAGCGCTGGCTTGAACCCGCCAATGCCGACCTGCGATCGGGGCGACTGAAGCGGCTTGATTTGTCGGCGGGCAACCGATGCTTTAGCGTGAGCGCGCGCGGCACCCGGCGGTTTTGGCGGCGGGCGCGGCCGTGGTGGGAGTATTTTCCGACGGCCGAGGTAGGTGATGAATGACTGAGATTCGAAGGCGCCCTTCTGGCCCGCCACCCGATTTCGGCCTCGACCTACATCCGTTGTTGCGCCGTGTGTATGCGGCACGCGGTATTGCTCGCAACGAGGAACTCGATCTTTCACTGGATCAGCTGCTGCCGGTGAGTTCTCTCGACGGCGTGGAAGCGGCGGCGGAGCTGCTGGCACGGCACCGGGCCAGCGGTCGTGTCCTGGTGATCGGAGACTTTGACGCCGATGGGGCAACCGGCAGCGCGCTCTTCGTGCGGGGTCTCTGGGGTCTTGGTTTCGCGCACGTGGACTTTCTCGTGCCCAATCGATTTCGCTTTGGCTACGGCCTGACTCCCGGCATCGTTGCGATGGCGGCGGTACGCCAACCCTCCCTGATTGTCACGGTCGACAACGGCGTATCGAGTATCGAAGGCGTCGAGGCAGCGCGCGCGCTCGGGATCCCGGTGCTGATAACGGATCACCATCTGCCGGGTCCCATGTTGCCGCGGGCACAAGTCATCGTGAACCCGAATCTCGCCGCGTCGACGTTTGCGAGCTCTGCGCTGGCCGGGGTCGGCGTTGCATTTTATGTCATTGCAGCGCTCGCGAGGGCATTGGGCCGGCCCGATTTCCGCACGTCCGATCTGTTGGACCTGGTGGCGCTTGGCACCGTCGCCGACTTGGTGCCCCTCGATCGCAATAACCGTGTGCTGGTTGCGCAAGGATTGCGTCGCATTCGTGCCGGGCGCTGCGCGCCGGGAATTCGCGCATTGGTTGAATCGTCCGGGCGCCGCCTCGATCAGGTCACCGCCGCCGACTTGGGCTTTGCAGTGGCACCGCGTCTCAACGCTGCCGGCCGTCTGACCGACATGAGCATCGGCATTGCCTGTTTGCTGGCTGATGACTTCGAACAGGCGGCGTTGCTCGCGGAGCAACTTTCGAAACTCAACCAGGAACGGCGGGAAATCGAGCAACGGATGCAGCTCGAGGCGGTCGATCTTGCGGCCGCAGTGCGCTTTGATGATGCCGGCGGCGAGACACTCGGGCTGTGCCTGTTTGACGAGAGTTGGCACCAAGGGGTAGTGGGTCTGGTCGCCGGCAGAATCAAGGATCGTCTGCATCGACCGGTCATTGCCTTTGCGCGCGCGGAAGACGGATCGCTGCGAGGCTCGGCACGGTCGGTGGCCGGGATCCATATTCGCGATGTGCTCGATGGTATCGCCGCGCGCCACCCCGGACTGATCGAGAAATTCGGCGGCCATGCCATGGCGGCGGGCATGACGTTGCCCGAGGCGAATTTCGAGAAGTTTCGCAGCGCCTTTATCGATGAGATCGCAGCGCGCGCCGATTTGGATTCGCTCGCCGGCATCATACACAGCGATGGCGAACTGCTCGCTGGCGAGCTGTCGCTGGAGACGGCGCGCATGCTGCGCAGCGCCGGTCCTTGGGGGCAGGGATTTCCCGAGCCCGTGTTCGACGGCGGGTTCACGATCACCGACGCACGGATCCTCGGCGGCAAACATCTCAAGCTGCAGCTTCGCGAACCAGCGCCCTCGAGTGCGGCGGGCATCCCCGCGGGGTCCGCCGTGAGGCACGCGGCGGGGTCCGCTGCGCTCGACGCGATTGCCTTCGGCTACGTCGGCGGCGCTTGGGAAGACTCCTCGCTGCGGCCCGGAGCCGCGGTGCGGCTCGCGTATCGATTGGAGGTCAATGAGTACAATGGCGCGGAGCGCGTGCAGCTGAACTGCCAGCACCTGAAGCTGATCTAGCCTTGTGTTAGAGTTGTGCCCATGGAACTCAATCAACTCAAACGATTCATCAAAGATCTCGAGGAGCGCACCGACTCCTTGAGGAGGTATCTTTGATTACGACAATAAGCACGAGCGACTGCAGGAAGTAACTCGCGAACTCGAGCAGCCCGGCATCTGGGATAACGCAGATCGCGCGCAAGAACTCGGCCGGGAGCGCGCGAAACTCGAACAAGTCGTTACCAGTTTGGATCGCCTGACACGCGGCTTGCGCGACGCCGACGAGCTTTTGGAAGTGGCGGCGGCGGAAGCCGATACCCGCGCGGCCGGGGAAATCGAGGCGGATGCGACGGCATTGTCCGCCGAGGTGGAACGGCTCGAGTTCCAGCGCATGTTTCCCGGGAAAATGGATTCGCACAACGCATTCCTCGATATTCAAGCCGGCGCGGGCGGCACGGAAGCCCAGGATTGGGCTGCCATGTTGTTGCGGATGTATTTGAAATGGGCCGATCGGCACGGCATCAAGACCGAGATCATCGATCAAAGCGACGGAGAAGTGGCCGGCATCAAGGGTGCGACCATCAGTATGGAGGGGGATTATGCGTATGGTTGGCTGCGCACCGAAACCGGTGTGCACCGGCTGGTGCGCAAATCGCCATTCGACTCCGGAAATCGCCGGCACACCTCGTTCGCATCCGTGTTCGTGTCGCCCGAAGTGGACGATGACATCGATATCGAGATCAATCCGGCGGATCTGCGCACTGACGTGTACCGGTCGAGCGGCGCCGGCGGCCAACATGTGAACAAGACCGAATCGGCGGTGCGCATCACGCATATCCCGAGCGGCATCGTCGTCGCGTGTCAAGGCGAGCGCAGCCAGCATAAGAATCGTTCCACGGCCATGAAAATGTTGAAGGCCAAACTTTACGAACTCGAATTCAACAAGCGCAATGCGGCGGCGAAAGTGCTCGAGGATTCGAAGTCGGACGTGAGCTGGGGTAACCAGATTCGCAGCTACGTGCTGGATCAATCCCGGATCAAAGACCTGCGCACCGGAGTGGAAATCGGCAACACCACTTCGGTCCTCGATGGCGCTCTCGATGATTTCATGCAAGCCAGTCTGAAACAGGGTCTTTAAGAGCGCAGCGGAGAATCGATGAGCGACAACGACGAGAATCATCTGATCGCCGAGCGGCGCGCGAAGCTCGCCAAATTGCGTGAGCGCGGCAACGCTTTTCCCAACGACTTTCGGCGCAATGCCTTGGCTGGTCATTTGCTGACTGCCTACGGCGCGATGAGCGCGCAGCAGCTCGATGCGGAGCCCATTCGCGTCAGCGTAGCGGGCCGTATGCGCGCCAAACGAGTCATGGGTAAGGCGAGTTTCGCCAAGATGGAGGATTCAAGCGGCGCCATCCAAGTGTTCCTGCAGCAACAAGTCTTGGGTGCCGTTTACGACGAATTCAAAACCTGGGACGTGGGCGACGTGATCGGCGCCGAAGGGACGTTGTTCCGCACCAAGACCGGAGAGCTGTCGGTTCGAGTGGAGCGGTTGGTGCTGCTCACCAAGTCGCTGCGTCCTCTGCCGGACAAATGGCACGGCGTCGCGGATACGGAGCTGCGGTATCGGCGCCGCTACGTCGACCTGATCATGAACGAGGACAGCCGCCGCGTGTTCGAGACCCGCTCGACCATCGTGCGCTACCTGCGGGCGTTCCTCGACTCGCGTGGATTTCTCGAAGTGGAGACGCCGATGTTGCACCCCATTCCGGGCGGTGCGGCAGCGCGGCCGTTCAAGACGCATCACAATGCTCTCGATCTCGACATGTATCTACGCATTGCTCCGGAGCTTTACTTGAAACGCCTGACCGTGGGCGGTTTCGAACGCGTTTATGAGATCAATAGGAATTTCCGCAATGAAGGCGTTTCGACGCAGCACAATCCGGAATTCACGATGCTCGAGTTGTATCAGGCGTATGCGGACTTCACCGATCTGATGGAGATGATTGAAACGCTGTTTCAAAGTCTCGCCGATACGTTGCTCGGATCGCGCACGCTTCGCTACCAGGGCAGCGAATTCGATCTATCGAAAAGCTTCGCGCGCAAGAGCATCGAGGAAATTATTTTGGCAAACAATCCGCACTTGGATCCGATGTCGCTGCGTGACCTGACGTACTTGCGGCGTGTGTGCGAGGCTATGAAGATTCCCGTCAAGAGCGGAGACGGGCCGGGGAAACTTCAGATCGAGATATTCGAAAAGACCGGCGAGCATACTTTGTTGCAGCCGACCTTCGCGTATGGATATCCGGCCGAGGTCTCGCCGCTGTCGCGGCGCAATGATAACGACCCCTTCATCACGGACCGCTGGGAGTTTTTCATCGGCGGCCGCGAACTCGCCAACGGCTTCTCGGAATTGAACGATGCCGAGGATCAAGCGCAGCGTTTCAAAGAACAGGTCGAGCGCAAGGCCGCGGGCGATGAGGAAGCCATGTATTTCGACGCGGACTATGTGCGAGCACTGGAGTACGGCATGCCGCCAGCCGCCGGCTTAGGCTTGGGCGTCGACCGCCTGGTCATGCTTTTTACCAATTCACCGTCGATTCGGGATGTGCTGCTGTTTCCCCACATGCGGCCGGAGTCTTGATTGGCGCGATGATCGAGCTCGACGGGTCCCCCATCGGCGTGTTCGATTCCGGAGTCGGCGGTTTGACCGTGCTGCGCGCGCTGCGTGAGGTGCTACCGGCGGTGGATTTCATCTACCTCGGCGATACGGCGCGCCTGCCGTACGGGACGAAAAGTCCCGAGACTGTGGTGCGTTACTCGATCCAATGCGCAGCGCTGTTGCTGGCGCGCGGGATTCGGTGCCTGGTAGTCGCCTGCAACACCGCGTCGGCATCCGCATTGGATGCCTTGAATCTACGATATCCGGCGCTTCCGGTCATCGGGGTCGTGGAAGCGGGTGCCGAGGCGGCGGTCGCGGCATCGAAATCGCAACACATCGCGGTCATCGCCACGGAAGGCACGATCAGCGGCGGCGCCTACCAATCGGCCATCCACCGGCTTGCGCCGGCGGCTCGAGTCACGGCGCGCGCCTGCTCCATGTTCGTGGCGCTGGCGGAGGAGGGCTGGACCAGCGGGCCCGTAGCCGAGATCGTTGCGCGCCGATACCTGGATCCCATGTTTTCAGGCGACGACAGTCCCGATACTTTGGTATTGGGATGTACCCATTTCCCGATTTTGACCGACGCCATTCGGCGAGTCGTGCCGGAACAGGTGGAGATCGTCGATTCCGCGGCGACCACCGCCGCGGCGGTTCTGAGTCGGATTCCCTCCTCCGTGGAGCGCGCGGCGCGCGGCAGAGTCAGTTGGCTTGCCACCGATGGTGCGGAACGCTTCGCGCGCATCGGCAGCACCTTCTTGGGTGAAACACTGGATGCGGACGCGGTTGAAATCATTGACCTTTGAAGCAGGCGGCGGATAGCTACGGCTGAGGTGGGGTGGCGCAACCGACTAGCGAGACGCTACCATAGCGGCTGATTTTCGAGGGGATAGTCGCATGAAGCGCTTTCTGATTATCGTGCTGGTGGTGGCCGTGATCGGCGCGGTAGTCCTCGTGATGCGAAGCCGTACCGACGATGCCGCCGGCGCGGCGCCGGCGCTCGCTGGAGCTCCTGCGTCATCCGATGTATTGGCGCGCGGCGAATACCTGACCAAGGCAGCGGATTGCGTCGCGTGCCACACGGCGCCCGGTTCGGACAAATCCTTTGCCGGAGGCGTCGCCTTCCGGCTGCCGTTCGGCACCATCTACTCCACGAACATCACTGCTGACAAGGAGACCGGTATCGGCGCTTGGAGCGACGACGACTTCGTGCGTGCGGTACGGGAAGGGGTGCGCAAGGATGGCCAGCACCTCTATCCGGCCTTCCCCTACACCTCTTACACTCTCCTCCGCCGCAGCGATGTGCTCGCCATCAAGAGCTA
This sequence comes from uncultured Gammaproteobacteria bacterium, assembly GCA_963755965.1. Lineage (GTDB taxonomy): Bacteria > Pseudomonadota > Gammaproteobacteria > Steroidobacterales > Steroidobacteraceae > Bog-1198. Next base: position 390,322 of record CAVWLU010000013.1, on the reverse strand, counting down.
TCTGTTCAGTCTCCCGGCGATACGGCAGACGGATCGACCCAACGAGCTCGGCTTTCCCTTCAATCAGCGGTGGGCTATGAGTTTGTGGAATGCCGCCTTCTTCAAGAGTCAGCGCTTCGTTGCCGAGCCCTCGAAATCGGCGCAATGGAACACGGGCGCCTACCTCGTCACCGCTCTCGGCCACTGCGGCGAATGTCACACGCCGCGCAATTTCGGATTCGGTCTCGAACATGGGCGCGCGCTTGCGGGCGAAGAACTGCAAGGCTGGCGCGCCTACAACATCACTTCCGATCCTAAGTTCGGCATCGGTTCCTGGAGCGAGGCCGACGTGGCCCAATATCTCACGACAGGCCACGCCGATGGGCGCGGCTCGGCGTCCGGTCCGATGGGCGAAGCCGTCTCTCACAGCCTGCAGTATCTGAATCCTGAGGATACCGCCGCGTTGGTGGCGTACCTAAGAACTGTGCCGGCGCAATCCGGCAAACATCCCACCCATATCGATGCACTGCCGGCGCCGGCGGTGGCTTCAACCGGCGTCGCTCCCCGGGGCGATTCGGATGCCGCATCTCTGCAGGGACGGAAATTATTCGAGGGCGCTTGCGCAAGCTGCCATCAGTGGAACGGCCAGGGACTCGAGACCCCGTATGCGTCGCTTCTTGGAACGCGGGGCGTCAACGACGTGCGCGGCATCAATGTGACCGCGACCATTCTGCAGGGAGCAAATTACAACGTCGGCGACAGCCAAGTCTTCATGCCCCCGTTCGGCGCGGGCTACTCAAATGCCGAAGTGGCCGCCTTGAGCAACTATGTCATCGCGCACTTCGGCAACAAACAAAGCAAGATCACTCCGGATGATGTGGCAAAACGGCGCGAGCTGTGAGGGGATGCGACGTACCCGGCGATGTTCAATGCAATAGGCCGAATATCGCGACCCCGGCGCTCGTCCCGACAAAAACTTTTCCGTCGGCAATCGTCGGCGTGATGAACTTGTTGCCGGCACCGAATTGATCTCGGTTGTTGGAGGCCTGATTGCTGTTGTAGAGCTCGTGGGCGAGATTCGTTGCGTCGTAAGCATGCAGCACCGCCGGATTGGAATTCTCGTGTGCCCATACAATGCCGCTGGAGGTGCCGTTCGCGGACACGCTCGGCGCGGTGCCGGGGTAGGCGAATTGCGAGGGTGTCTGCGACTGCGGCGAGCTCGAAAGCTTGGCGTTCATCACCGCAAAAGATTTGAGCGTCGCACCCGAGTCCCCATAGTAAACATGGCCGTTGAAGTAGGCCGGAGTGGACCATATTCCGGAGGGTACGACCGAGTTGAGTTGTTGCCAGATTTGATTTCCGGATGCGTGGAATTTGCCCATCGAGTCGCGACTCACGACATAGATGTTGCCGTCCTTACCGGCGCCGACCATGAGGTGCTGCACCGTACCGCTCGCATCGTTCATGTCAGGCAGCAGCATGGCGCCGCCGGACCCGAGATCCCTGTCGGCGTTTGATTCGGATACTTCGTTGCTCATAGTGAAGTAATCCGCCACGGTCAGCTTCCCGCCGGCGACGCCAATTCTCAGAAAGGAGTTACCGTAGTCCTGCCCGCTGGGAAAGCCTTGCGCATCGAGCGTCGTTTCGAAAACGCCGTTCGCCGTGAGCAAAAAGATGTTCCCGGCCGCGTCGGCGGCCGGTCCGCCGCCGGCCATCCAGATCGCAGGTCCCGCGCCGCCGCTATTCGGCGCGACATCGAGCACCGCCGTACGCGCGAGGGTGCTTTCGGAAAAGCCGATGATCCATCCGGTGTAGGGCTGGCTATCGCAGTGCGACGTCCAACTGGTGTAAATCACACCGTTCGACAAAAGCAGCGCAGCTCGCTCTTCATATTGTCCTGGGCTGAAGGACGTGCTTGCGCTTCCGGATGTAGGATAGGTCGCTGTCACTTCGGAGGGGCCTTGTAACTCTTCTGCCCCCGACGTCAGATCGAGCGCATGCAGCCGTTGATGATAGATCGCCGAACTGTCCTTCGACATGGCCACCACAAACAACGTGCCGTGCGCGCCGGCGTGGCGATCGATTACCGGTGTCGAAGTGATGCCGATTTCGGGAGTCACCTGCGAACAACCGTGCGTGTCGTTCAATGTTTCTCCGGATCCGAGCAGCGACACGTGCCATAAGGTTGCTCCGCTATCGGCGTCGAAGGCGTACACAGAATCATGTTCGGTGGCCACGAACACGACGTTGTGCGGAACGCCCGACAGCTCAAGTTTCGACACGTACAGCGGCTGCGCATCGACCTTGCCGTCGACAGGCAAATTGCGCAGCAACCCAAACGTCGAGGGCGCCACATTGGTCAGGGTGAGCGTCGTCTCGGTCAGGTTTAGACCACTGCGACTGAGGTCGTTCTTGTAAGTGAGCACATCGGTGCCGGCCGGTGCCGTGCCGGCTACCGTCAACACGGCGCCGGTGCTCGTCACGCTCCCGTTGGCATTGCTCACCGTCACCGAAAAGGTCGCGCCGTTGTCGGCCGCAGTCGTCAGCGGGGTGGTATAGCTTTCCGCGGTAGCGCCGGAGATCGTCGAGCCGTTCTTTTCCCACACATAGCTGAGCGGGGGAGTTCCGGAGGCGGTGACCGCAAAGGTCGCGTTTTGGCCGGTCGATACACTTTGCGAGGACGGCTGAGAGACGATCGATGGCGCGAGCGAGGTCGGCGGGGCGGGAGAAGTCGGCGGCACCGTGGAACTCGGCGCCGGGCCGCCCGATGAGCTGCCGCCGCCGCATCCGTAGAGCGCGGCGGAAAATACCCACATCATTGCGAGCAGCGCATATTTTCGCATATTAAAAGGCCATTTCTTGTGTATTTTGTAGGGCCATTTGAATCCCGTTCGATGCATTAGAACAGGGATGGGCGGGTATTCAAGCGTCAGCGGTTGGCGACGTCCGATGTCGGCAAAAGAGGACGCAAAGCCGCGGCACGGGGCAAGAGATATCGGACTATCGGGGGCGGGACGGAGGTTAAGTCAAGTCGTCGGCGAAATGTTGACGTAGGGGAGGGGCAATTCAACTGCCGCAACCGCATCGCTCGTCGCCATCTCTGATTCGCCCGTGCCCGCATCGATGTTGAGCACGGCAAGCGCCTCGAAGTCCTCGCCATCGGGCGCGAGTTCGATCAGACGTCCGGTGCGGCCGTCGGTGAGCCGCAGAGCTTGCCCAATCTCCCAGCTGCCGGGCGGCAACCGCAGGCGAAACATCCGTCGCTTGATGCGTCCCAGGTGCTGAGTACGCGCGATGATTTCCTGGCCCGTGTAGCAGCCTTTGGTAAAGCTGATGCCGTCGATCAAATCAAGATTCAGCATTTGAGCCACAAAGAGTTCTCGTGTCGCCGCGTACACCTGCGGCAATCCCGCACGGATGTCCGCGAGCCGCCAACCCTGTTCGGTGTGCTGCGCTTGGCGGCCGGCGCCAAGACCTCGCTTTGCAAGCGAGGCCGTAGCTCCGATTATCCACTGTCGGCTGGGATCCCTGATCACACGGCCGACGCCGATCCCGTCCTGCTCCACATACGCCGAGGCATCGGGAGCGGGGAGATTGCCGGCACGCGGCGCCTGCTCAAACTCGCCGACCACGCAAAATTCCTCGCTCACGTCCTCCATTTGGACCTTGGCGCGCAGAACGAATTTGCGCAGTCGTTCCAACGTGGGCGGCACGATTTCTCGCGGGAGCAGCGCGATGACGCCGCTCGAGTGCGGTAGAAGCTGCAACAGGGCGATGACGCGGCCCTGCGGCGTGGAGTAGGCGGCCAGCAACGGCTCGCCATTTTGCAACCGGCGGGTATCGTTGGAGACCTGGCCTTGCAAGAAGCTGTGGGCGTCTGGACCGGTAAAGCGCAATAGACCGATGTGCTTGAGGGCGATCATGCATCTATGAAGGGGTAGTTGGGCAATGGTGTCAACCCCTGTTGCTCGCGGCTTGCCGGCGAATTTAAGCGTCCTCGGCATGGTTATCTACCCCTGTTTTCTGGCAAACTTTGACCGGTGACGCCGAATAATCAAGATCAGTCGGAAATCGTGCGGGGCCAAGTGCCCGGCGCATCGCCGACGCCGCCTGCGGCTGCGAATCCGGTTCGCGAAGTGGGCGGACCCGCAGGACCTGAACCGACGCGCTACGGTGACTGGGAATTGCGAGGCCGCTGTATTGATTTTTGACTGCAGTTAGGCCTCTCACCGCGTAAGCCACAGGAAAGAGCATGCCCGCACGTATTCGGCCCCTTTCGCCGCATTTGCAAATTTATCGTTGGCAGATTGGGAATAGCCTGTCGATTTTGCATCGACTGACGGGGATTGCGCTGGCGCTCGGCTTGATCGCTTTGTGCTACTGGCTTGTTTCCTTGGCGGCCGGAGAGCAAAGCTATGGCGCCGCTGCGCGCTGCTTTTCAAGTCCGTTCGGACTATCCTTGCTGATCGGCTGGACCTTTGCATTCTGGTTCCACCTGCTGAACGGCGTGCGGCATTTGTTCTGGGATGTGGGATTGGGATACGAGCGCATGCAGCGGCATGCCAGCGGTTGGTTCGTGGTAATTGGCGCGATCGGTTTGACGATCGGCGTTTGGCTGATGCTGTGGCGCGCGGCGTGCGCATGAGCCTGCGCAGTCCCTTAGGAAGGGTGCTTGGAACGGGATCTGCCAAAGACGGCACGGCTCATTGGTGGGCGCAAAGGGTTACCTCGGTCGCGCTGGTCCCGCTCACCCTGTGGTTTTTCTTCTCATTGCTGTCCTTGCCGGGATTGGACTACGGCACGGTTCACGCGTGGCTCGCACTGCCGATCAGTGGCTTGTTGGCGGTGTTGCTGGTTGCCGTGCTGACCTACCATTCCTATCTCGGCACCACCGTGGTCATCGAAGATTATGTGCACGGCAACGGCATGAAACTCTTTTGCTTATTGCTGCTGCGATTCTTGTACGTCTTGTTCGGCGGCGCGAGCATATTTGCGATATTGCGCATCGCGTTCGGATCTTAAGTGGGTTATGAGCGAATATAAATTCATCGACCACACCTACGATGTGGTGGTCGTCGGGGCCGGTGGCGCAGGTCTGCGCGCCACCTTCGGATTGGCCGAGGCCGGTCTCGCAACCGCTTGTCTCACCAAGGTCTTTCCGACACGTAGTCACACCGTCGCGGCGCAGGGCGGCATTTCCGCAGCGCTCGGTAATATGGGCGATGACGACTGGCGCTGGCATATGTATGACACCGTCAAGGGATCCGATTGGTTGGGCGATCAGGATGCAATCGAGTTCATGTGCAAGGAGGCACCTGCCGCCGTCATCGAACTCGAACATTATGGAGTGCCGTTTTCACGCACCGACGATGGACGGATTTACCAACGTCCGTTTGGCGGGATGACCACGCATTTCGGCAAGGGCATTGCACAACGCACCTGCGCAGCGGCGGATCGCACCGGGCATGCGATGTTGCACACGCTGTATCAGCAATCGCTGAAGCACAATGCAAGCTTCTTCATCGAATTCTTCGCATTGGACCTGATCATGCAAGACGGGGAGTGCCGCGGCGTCATCGCGCTCGATATGTCCGATGGCACGCTGCACCGGTTTCGCGCCCATCAAGTCATCATGGCGACCGGCGGATACGGCCGCGCCTGGTTTTCATGTACCTCCGCTCACACCTGCACGGGAGACGGCGGCGGTATGGTGCTGCGCGCCGGCTTACCGCTCCAGGACATGGAATTCGTGCAGTTTCATCCGACCGGTATCTACGGGGCGGGGTGTTTGATCACCGAGGGCTCGCGGGGCGAAGGCGGCTATCTGACCAACTCCGGCGGGGAGAGGTTCATGGAACGCTATGCGCCGAACGCCAAGGATTTGGCATCACGGGACGTCGTCAGCCGCTCCATGACCCTCGAGATTCGAGAGGGCCGGGGTGTCGGTAAACTCAAGGATCATATCCACCTGCATCTAGAGCACTTAGGTCCGGCCGTCATCAAGGAACGGCTGCCCGGCATTGCCGAAACCGCCCGAATCTTCGCCAACGTCGACATCAACAAAGATCCCGTTCCGGTGCTGCCGACGGTGCACTACAACATGGGCGGGATTCCCTGCAACGTCCAGGGCGAGGTTGTGTCGCGGCGCAACGGCAGCGACATCGCGGTGCCAGGTTTGATGGCCGTCGGGGAGGCCGCCTGCGTGTCGGTACATGGTGCGAACCGGTTGGGCTCGAATTCTCTCTTGGACCTGGTCGTCTTTGGACGCGAGGCGGCACGTCACTGCGCGCGAGTCGTCAGTCCAGGCGCCTCCCACCGCCCCTTCAAACCGGATTGCGTCGAGGCTGCGCTCACGCGATTGGACACATTGCGTCATGCGAAGGGCTCACGCCGCACCGCCGACATTCGCCTTGATATGCAACGCATCATGCAGAGCGACGCAGCGGTCTTTCGCACGGGCGAAACCTTGAACGACGGCAAACGCAAGCTCGGTCAAGTGTTTGCCTCCTTCAGCGACGTTCAGGTGACGGACCGGTCGCTCACTTGGAATACGGATCTCATCGAGACCTTGGAACTCGACAATTTGTTGGGTCAGGCGGTGGCGACCATGCATTCGGCCGAGAATCGCAAGGAAAGCCGCGGCGCCCAGGCGCGCGAGGATTTCCCGAATCGCGATGACCAGAATTGGCTGAAACACACCCTGTGCTGGGTGGACGCGGGCGGGGCCACGACTTTCGACTATAGATCGGTGCATTTGAACACCTTGACCGATGAAGTCGAGTCCATTCCTCCCAAGGCAAGGACCTATTGAGGAGCGCGATAGATGGCTGAGTTCACCCTTCCCGCCAATTCCAAGGTCCGTAAGGACGGGCGGGTATTCAAAGCGCCGGCGGGCGCCAAAAATGTCCGGGTATTCAAGATTTACCGATTCGACCCGGACTCCGCGGACAATCCACGGCTCGACAGCTATGAAGTAGACATGGACAACTGTGGTCCGATGATCCTCGATGCCCTGATCAAGATCAAGAATGAGGTTGATTCCAGTTTGAGCTTTCGCCGCTCCTGCCGCGAGGGCATCTGTGGTTCTTGTGCCATGAATATCGACGGCAAGAACGGCTTGGCCTGCATCAGCGCGTGCGCCGACGTTAAAAGCGACATCAAGATATATCCACTGCCGCACCTGCCGGTGATCAAAGACCTGGTGCCCGATCTCACCAATTTTTATGCCCAGTACGCATCGATCAAGCCTTGGCTGCAATCGCGTACGCCTCCACCGCCGGACGGTGAGCGGCTGCAATCGAAAGAGGATCAGGAAAAGGTGGATCGGCCGTCGGCTTGCATTCTGTGCGCTTGCTGCTCGACCAGTTGTCCCAGTTATTGGTGGAACAGCGAGCGGTACCTAGGTCCCGCGGCCTTACTGGCGGCCTACCGGTGGATCGTCGACAGCCGTGACGAGGCCAGCGGGGAGCGGCTCGATCAATTGGAAGATCCGTTTCGGCTATATCGTTGCCATACCATCATGAACTGTACCGAAGCCTGCCCGAAGGACCTCAATCCTGCCAAGGCAATCGGCGAAATCAAGCAGATTTTGGCGCATCGCCGCCATTGAGCCAGCCGCCGGCCATGGACGCCATTCCGCCCCTAGAACTCGGGAAATTACGCTGGCGGTGCCGCCGCGGCATGAAGGAACTCGATGTCCTCTTGACCCGTTATGTCGAGGAGCGGTATGGCAGTGCTCCGCTTGCTCATCAACAGGCCTTCCGGGAGCTGTTGGACGCGCCGGACCCGCTCATCTATGGCTATTGCCTGGGGCGCGAGCGCCCGCCGACGGCCCTGCTGCGCTCCCTGATCGAGCGAATCACCTTGAGCGCCCCCGGCGACCCGACTAGCGGCTGATCGCGGCTGCTAGAATCGAAGGCCTGTGCGCAAAGTCACGCTTGCAGCTAATGCAGTACGGAAATTGTCGAACTTTTCCGAAGGCCATCGGTCTATCGCGACAGGCTGGGTTGTGAGCTCGCCAGTTTGGGTTCGTCCATGAGTGTCGAAGAGAGCGACCTCAAACTCGTGGAGCGCGTCCAGCGCGGCGAGCGCGCAGCGTTCGATTTGTTGGTCTTGCGATACCAGCACAAGGTGCTGAAGCTGATCATGCGTTACGTGCACGATGCAACTGAGGCTGAGGATATTGCACAGGAGGCTTTTGTCAAAGCGTACCGTGCTCTTCAGTCGTTTCGCGGCGATAGCGCGTTCTATACCTGGCTGTATAGAATCGCGATCAACACCGCGAAGAACGCGTTGGTTGCGACCAAACGCCGGCCCATGGATTACGACCTCGACCTCCAAGATCCCGAACAATACGACCTGCACGCCCGGCTCTCGGAATCTGAGACACCCGAAGCATTGCTTCTGACGGATGAGATTCGCGACACCGTGAACCGCGCCATTGAGAATTTACCTGAAGATTTGCGAACTGCGATCGTGCTTCGCGAACTGGAAGGTCTGAGTTACGAAGATATCGCAGAGACGATGGATTGCCCGGTAGGGACGGTGCGCTCGCGAATCTTTCGCGCACGCGAGGCGATAGACAAAAAGCTAAGACCCATTTTTGATGGCGGCCTTGGTCGGCCCGAGGACACATGAGCGAACAAATCCGTGAGCAAGTCTCGGCATTTCTCGATGGCGAATTGCCCAGTTCGGAAACTGAACTCCTATTGAAGCGTCTGACGCGCGATGAGGAACTGCGCGAGAGCTTTGGGCGCTACGCCTTGATCGGCGAGGCATTGCGGGTCACGACCCGCGTGCCCTTGAGCAGGGGTTTTGCGGGGCGGGTGAATTGCGCCATCGACGGCGAACCCGCGGTGGCGAATCTGCAGCCGATTCGCGCGCGTTCGCCGCGTTGGTGGCGCCCGATCGCCGGTGCGGCCGTAGCCGCCGGGGTCGCCGCGGTTGCGGTCGTGGCTCTTCAGCAGCGGGCCGACTCACCGGCTGTGCGCGCGGTAATGCCGGTCGCGTCGCGCGCTGTCACGGCGCAGAACCTCAAGGTCGCTCAGCCAAAAGAGGCAATCTCCTACACCGTTCCCGCCGCTTTACCGGATGCACCGGCCGTGTTGCCGGCGGCGCGGCTGACTAATTATGTGTTCGCCCACAGCAGATACTCCTCCGTCCTGGGGCAAAGCAATGTCTTGTCGTCGCTCCTTGTCGATGCCGACGAGCCGCAGCCCGCCGGCAGCGACCGGCCGGTGAATAACCCCGCAGCAACTAGCAACGGCCTGCAACAGCCGCTGCCCCGGGACGCGCACATCGCTCCATGAGGAAATCGTTGCGCGTCCGCGCTCACCTGTTGATTCAGTGCGCCGTGGTCGGCGGTTTGGCATTGGCGCTGCCGCAGCGATCGCCTGCCGCCGATAATCCTCGCGAATGGCTGGAGAAAATGAATCACGCGTTGGCGACGCGTAACTACGACGGCACGTTCTTTCACCTGAGCGAGGGCCGTGTGGAAACCATGCGGATCGTGCACCGGTTCAAAAGCGGGATTGTCACGGAGCGGCTGCAATCGCTGGATGGTTCGGGTCGCGAGTTCGTGCGCAACAATGGCGAGCTGACCTGTTATCTACCCGATCAGCACACCGTGCTGGTAGAGCCGCGCCAGGACCACGGCCCCTTCTTGGGCTCATTGCCGCAGTTCGGTTCGGATGCCAACGAGTTCTACCGCATCGAGTCGTTGCCTGACACGCGCGTGCTCGGCCGCGCCGCCAAGGTCATCGCGGTCAATCCCAAGGATCAGTTCAGGTTCGGCTATCGCCTGTGGCTCGACGAGACGACGGGGATGCCGCTCAAAACCCAATTGTGCGACTCGCACGGACAGGTGATCGAGCAGATTCTATTCGCTCGCCTCGAGATGCCGGAGAACATCCAAGACAGCGAGTTGGCGCCCACCGTGCGTACCGAGGGGATGCGCTGGGTGCGGCAGGGCGCCGCGCGCGATCCGGCCTCTGCGGCACTTTCGGCGTATCGAGCCAGTGAACTGCCCCCCGGATTTCACTTGACCGTGTCCGGCGCCCAAACGTTGGGCGGCGCAACCGTTCCCGCCGCTCACCTGGTCTACTCGGACGGCCTCGCGACCGTATCGGTTTTTGTCGAAGCTTCGCGCGACGCCGGCGCTGCGGACGTGCTGAACGGGCAGGCGGAGCCGCCGATGCAGGGCTTGGCGCGAGTTGGGTCCGGATTCGCCTTCTCCACCGTGGTGCAAGGTCACCAAGTGACGGCGGTGGGCGAGGTTCCGGCACAGACCGTCGAATTCATTGCGCATTCGGTCAAGTCCGTAAGTGGCGAGCTTCCGCGCCACTAAATCCGCGCAAATCAATGGGCGCGTAAATCGACGATGACCAGGCGATTTGTACTGTACTCGCGTCCGGGCTGCGGCCTATGCGAGGAGCTCCTGGCTGAACTAGCTGCAGTGCCGGCGGCACAGCACTATCCCATCGACGTCATCGATGTCGACACCGACGTAGCGGCGCAGAGCCGCTTCGGACACAAGATTCCTGTGTTGCTGTTCGCCGGAGAATTGGTATGCCACGGGCGTTTGGACGTCGAGGAACTAGATAAGGCACTCGCGTACCATCGTTGACCGGTATACTCGGGGGTTTGCCTCACTTAAGCCCTTGATGAAGAATATCCGCAACTTTTCGATCATTGCTCATGTGGATCACGGTAAATCGACGTTGGCCGATCGCTTCATTCAGGAGTGCGGCGGGCTCGATGCCCGGGAGATGCAGGCGCAAGTCCTCGACTCCATGGACCTCGAACGCGAGCGCGGCATTACCATCAAAGCACAGAGCGTGACGCTCGGCTTCAAATCACAGAGCGGCGAGGTCTATCAGCTTAACTTCATCGACACGCCGGGACATGTCGATTTCTCGTACGAAGTGTCACGCTCGCTGGCCGCGTGCGAGGGTGCACTATTGGTTGTGGACGCCGCCCAGGGGGTCGAAGCGCAAAGCGTGGCCAACTGCTATACGGCTCTCGAGCAAGGCTTGGAGGTGCTTCCGGTCATCAATAAGATCGATTTGCCATCGGCGGATCCGGCGAAGGTGATTCACGAAATCGAAGAAATCATCGGCATACCGGCCGATGATGCGGCGCTGGTCAGCGCCAAAACCGGGCAAGGGATCACCGAGTTGTTGGAACACCTCGTCAAGCGAATTCCGCCCCCCAAGGGCGACCCGGATGGACCGCTGCAGGCGCTGATCATAGATTCATGGTTCGACAATTATGTCGGTGTCGTCTCCTTGGTGCGGGTCATGAATGGTGCGTTGCATAAGGGTTCCAAAATCCGCGTCATGTCGACCGGACGCAGTCACGTGGTCGACAAGCTGGGTCGGTTCGCGCCAAAGCCTGTAACCCGGGACTCGCTCAATACCGGCGAGGTTGGTTTCGTGGTTGCGGGAATCAAGGAAATCGATGGCGCTCCCGTGGGCGACACCATCACACTCGAGGCCACCCCGGCGAAAGAACCGTTGGCAGGTTTCAAACAGGTCCAGCCGCGCGTTTTTGCGGGATTGTTCCCGGTCAGTTCGGATGACTATGAGCAGTTTCGCGATGCTCTGAAGAAACTCAAGCTAAATGACTCCGCGCTGCATTTCGAGCCGGAGGTGTCCACGGCACTCGGCTTCGGATTCCGCTGCGGTTTTTTAGGGTTGCTGCACATGGACATCGTGCAAGAACGGCTCGAGCGCGAGTACGATCTCGACTTGATCACCAGCGCCCCGACGGTGATCTACGAGGTGTTGTTGACTGACGGATCCGTGGTCAATGTCGACAATCCGACCAAGCTGCCGCCGCAGGATCGAATCTCCGAACTGCGCGAGCCCATCATTACCGCCAATATCTTGGTGCCCCCGGATCATGTCGGGGCGGTGCTGACGCTGTGCAGTGAGAAGCGCGGCGTGCAAAAGAAAATGCTCTTCCTGGGCAGCCAAGTCTCGCTTCAATACGAACTGCCTCTCGCGGAGGTGGTGCTCGACTTCTTCGATCGGCTCAAGTCCGCGAGCCGCGGCTACGCCTCTTTCGATTATGAGTTCAGTCATTTCCAGGCGGCGCCGCTGGTCAAACTCGATGTGCTGATCAACGGCGATCCGGTCGACGCTTTGTCGCTCATCGTGCATCGCGATAATTCGTACAATCGCGGCCGCGAACTGGTCGACAAGATGCAGGAACTGATACCTCGCCAGATGTTCGAAGTTGCCGTGCAGGCTGCGATCGGCAGCCACATCATCGCGCGGGCAAGCGTCAAAGCCATGCGCAAGAACGTTCTCGCCAAATGTTACGGCGGCGACATCTCCCGCAAACGCAAGCTGCTCGAAAAACAAAAGGCCGGCAAGAAACGCATGAAACAAGTCGGTCAAGTTGAGATACCCCAAGAGGCGTTTCTGGCCGTGCTCCAAGTCGGCAAGAAGGCCAACTGATTCGTCTCGTGACCCTTTAGAAATTGCAACTGTTGGGAGTCTTTCGTGACTGACGGCGATAGCCTATTCATAGTCCTTTTGTGCGCAAGCTTGGCCTGCGTGCTGGTGATTCTGGTCGACGGCTGGTTTTTGCGGCCGCAACGCGACCCCGGTGCGACCAGCGCAGATGAACCGCTGCTGCCGCGGCTCGCGGGCTATGCCCTCGTGGTGCTCGCACTGGCGATGCTCTGGCGCCTATTCCGCTACGAGGCGGTGGACTTTAGTTTCATGCTGGTCATGGTGGGCGCAGTTTCGGGCGCCATTTGGGGTTTGGACCAGGCGATCTTCGCACGTCGCCGCAGGCAGATGGCCGCCTCCGTAGGCACACCTCCGGAGCGGGTGCGCGAACCGATCGCCGTCGAATACGCGCGCTCCTTTTTCCCCGTCATCATACTGGTCTTGGTGATTCGCTCGTTTCTGTTCGAACCGTTTCGCATCCCCTCCGATTCCATGATGCCCACCCTGTTCGATGGCGATTTCATTTTCGTCAGTAAGTACTCCTATGGGTTGCGCTTACCGGTGACCAATACCTTGTTGATACCGACGGGTGCTCCCCAGCGTGGGGATGTGATCGTGTTCCGGCTCCCGCCGAACCCCAAAATCAACTACATCAAGCGCTTGGTCGGGCTGCCGGGCGATCGGATTCGAGTGGATGAGAAGAATCAGCTTTATGTGAACGGCGTCCCCATGCCGCAGGAGCCCGGCCCGACCTACACCGGCCCGAAACAGAACATGTGGAACTATACGGACGTTCCGACCGCCCACGAGCAGTTGGGAGCCAAGCGGCACCTCCTCATGTTTGCCAAGGGTGGGGTCACGACCGGCGAATGGGTCGTCCCCCCTGGGCATTATTTCTTCATGGGAGATAATCGCAATAACAGCAAAGACAGCCGCTGGCAGGACGATCCGGAAGCTCCGGGCTTCGTTCCGGAGCAGAATTTGGTCGGTAAGGCGGTGCGAATATGGCTTAATCTTGATACTCGTGACGGACCTCTCTGGAGCCGGATCGGTAATGCGATTCAATAGGAGGCCCATTAGGGAGGAATTTATGCGACAGCGTCAGCAAGGCATGACATTCATCGGATTACTCTTCATCCTCGGCTTGGTCGGAGTGATCGGGTATGCGGGCATTCGCCTGTCAACGGTGTACCTCAACTACATGAAAGTCGCGCGCAGCATGGACGCGACGGCAGGCGAGTTCAAAAACGACAACGCCGACCCCGCCCTCATTCGCCGTTCACTCGAAAAGCACTTTCAGATTGAGGACATCGATGCCGTCCAGGCCAAGGACGTCGAAATCGAAAAAGGAGACGGCAACGTCTCCATGCACGTCGCCTATGACGATTCGGTCCCGTATATCGCCAATGTGTCGCTCTCGGTGCACTTCGACAAGACCGTGAAGGTGCAGTGAGCCCCAAGCGCGAGCCGGATGAGATCGTAAGTTGGGTCGAGCGCTCGTTCGGCTACGCCTTTGCGAAGAAAGATCTGTGTCTTGCCGCGCTGACCCACCGCAGTGCCGGCGGCGAGCACAATGAGCGGCTCGAGTTCCTTGGCGATTCAATTCTCAATTGCAGTGTGGCGCGCTTGCTATACGATGCGCATCCATACGCCGACGAGGGGGCCTTATCGCGGTTGCGGGCCACCTTGGTTAGCGGCGATACACTGGCTCTGATTGCGGCCGAGCTTGGTGTGGGCGAGCATCTGCGTCTGGGACCGGGCGAATTGAAGTCCGGAGGCTTTCGTCGAGCTTCGATATTGGCGGACGCATTGGAGGCGATTTTGGGTGCCATTTTCCTGGATTCCGGATTTGATGCGGCGGCGGCGGTCGTCAAGCGCATCATCGCGGCGCGCTTATCGAATTTGCCGGCGGCCGAGGCTCTCAAGGACTCGAAAACCCGCTTGCAGGAGGCGTTGCAGGCGCGCGGACTCGCGTTGCCCGTCTACACGCTGACCGCGGTGGCGGGGGAACCTCACGTTCAATCATTTACCGTCACGTGCGAGGTGCCTACATTCGGACTGGTCTCGGTGGGCGAGGGCGGTAGCCGGCGCCGGGCTGAGCAATTGGCCGCCGGCAAGCTATTGGATCTATTGCCGGTCGAAATGCGTAGTTCCTGGAGCGATCGCGAATCGTGAGTGTCCCGTCATTTCGTGCCGGCATGGTCGCCATCGTTGGCCGCCCGAACGTGGGTAAATCGACTTTGGTGAATGCGCTGGTCGGCCGCAAAGTGACCATCGTCACCGCCAAGCCGCAGACCACGCGGCATCGAATCTTAGGCGTTGTGAATCGACCGGAGGCGCAGCTCGTGTTGGTCGACACGCCGGGTTTGCACGAATCGACCCGCCGGGTGATGAATCAGTACATGAATCGGGTGGCCATTTCCTCCTCGCAGGATGCGGATGCCATCGTGTTCGTGATCGAGGCCATGCGCTTCACGGATGAGGATGTGTGGGTGTGGGAGCGCGTGCGCGGCCTGAAGCAGCCGCTTTTCCTCGTGGTGAACAAGGTGGACCGCGTTTTTCCGAAGGAGCAGTTGCTGCCGTTTCTCGAGGAAATGACGGATCGGGTGCCGGCGTCGGGCATCGTGCCGATTTCGGCCCTTGCAAAGGATAATCTGGACCGGTTGGTCGATTTGATCGGTTCGCGGCTGCCCGTGGCCCCGCCGCTGTTCGCCGCGGACGTGCTCACCGATCGGGACGAGCCGTTTCACGCCGCGGAAATTGTACGCGAGAAGCTGACGCTGAAGCTGCGCGAAGAGCTGCCCTATGGCATCAATGTGCAAATAGAGCGTTTCGCGGACGAGGACGGCCGCATCATGATCAACGCGGTGATCTGGGTCGAGCGTGCGGGTCAAAAGGCCATTGTGATCGGCCAGGGCGGCGAGCGGCTGAAGGAAATCGGACGGCTGGCGCGCATCGAACTCAATGATTTGTGGCAGCGCTCCGTGCACCTCGAGCTCTGGGTCAAGGTCAAGGAAAACTGGGCGGATAGCGAAATGGCGTTGCGCCAATTTGGGTACGATACGCTGTGAAGAGCGCGGGCCGGCCATCTGGGCGGCGCGTATGGCTGGCACCGGCCTACGTATTGCACCAATATCCTTACCGCGACACCAGCCGCATCGTCGAAGTGTTCACCAGTGAGCATGGCCGCCTCACGTTATTTGCACGCGGCGCCAACGGTCCCAAATCAAGCCTCAAGGGCGTGCTTCGCCCATTTCAGCGGTTGCTCGTTTCTTGGTCGGGCCGCACCGAGGCTTGTCAGCTGCTGACGGCGGAAATCGATGGCAACCTCACCAGCATGGGCAAAGAGCGGCTGATGAGCGGCTTTTACTTGAACGAACTGCTGCTCAAGCTGACCGAACGCTGCGATCCGCATCCCGAGATCTTCTATTCCTATGCCTCGTGCGTTGAGGCGCTCAGTGCCGGCGAGGGTGAGGAGCCGAGCTTGCGCCGTTTCGAGAAGCGTTTGCTGGATGATCTGGGATATGGTCTGGAACTCTCGAGGACAGAGGAGGGACAGCCGGTTGAGCCCGATCAGTACTATCGGTTTGCGACAGAACGCGGTCCGCAGCCTTGCGTGGCGGAGGCCCCGGGCGCCGTTTACGGCCGCTCGTTGGCTGACCTTAGCGCCGAGACGTTTGCGGATGCACGCTCGTTGCGGGATGCGAAGCGGGTGCTACGAGTGGCTCTCGACGCCTGTCTCGACGGCCGATCGTTGAAATCGCGGGAGGTCATGTTGGCAATGCGGCGGCGGGAACCTCTCCTTCCACGGGAGCAGCCGTGAACGCCTCGGGCGGCGTCGCCTTGGGAGTGAACATCGATCACGTGGCTACCCTGCGCCAAGCGCGGGGGGTCGATTATCCGGATCCCATCCACGCCGCGTTGCTTGCCGAACAGTCCGGAGCCGATAGCATCACTTTGCATCTGCGCGAGGACCGACGCCACATTCAGGACCGTGACGTGGTTCTCATGCGTCAGCTCCTCAAGACCCGGATGAATTTAGAAATGGCGGTGACCGAGGAAATGATCCGGATCGCGCAGAAGGTGCTGCCGCAGGATTGCTGTCTAGTGCCTGAATCGCGTCAGGAGGTCACTACCGAAGGCGGACTCGACGTGATGGGCCAAGAGACGCGGATCGGGGACGCGTGCAAAGCGCTCGGGGCGTCCGGAATTCGGGTCTCGTTGTTCATCGATCCCGACTCCTCGCAAGTCGAAGCGGCGCGGCGCGTCGGCGCGCCGGTCATTGAATTGCATACCGGCGCCTACGCCGACGCCGCGGACGCGACTCGGGCACTCGAGCTCGAGCGGATACGCTCCGCGGCGAGACACGCGGCTGCACTTGGGCTCACGGTCAATGCCGGTCATGGACTCAACTACCATAACGTGCAGCCCATCGCCGCGATCGGGGAAATCGTTGAGTTGAATATCGGTCACGCCATTGTGGCGCGCGCTGTTTTCGACGGCCTGCCGAAGGCCGTGCGCGACATGAAAGAGTTGATGCGCGCGGCGCGATGATTTACGGCATCGGCATCGATGTGCTCAAGATTGACCGCGTCGAGCGCGTGTTCAACAAACACGGTGAGCGCTTCGTAAAACATCTTTTGATGCCCGAGGAGCGGGCTCAGCTTGCGCGCACGGCGCGCCCGGTGCGTTTTCTCGCCATGCACTTTGCGGCCAAAGAGGCCATTGTCAAAGGGATGGGCACGGGCTTTGCGCATGGGATCTGGATCCGCGATGTCGGCATGGTCCAGAACTCCTGGGGAAAACCCGAAGTGATTTACTCCGCGCGGGGAGCCAAGGTCCGCGACGGCCTCGGCATCGGCGAAGGTCATGTCACGCTGACGGACGAGAGCGGCCTGGTAGTGGCGGTCGCGGTGTTGATGCGGTCCAGCACGCCGTGAATACGCTGGTTTTCGACATCGAAACCGTCCCCGACACCGAGCTCGGGCGGCGCCTCTATGGGCTCACGGATTTGTCGGATGAACAGGTCGGCCGGATCATGTTCGCCAAGCGCCGCCAAGAAACCGGCAGCGAGTTTCTGTCCCATGAACAGCACCGCATCGTCGCGATTTCGGTGGTCATGCGCTCACGCGATTCCTTGAAAGTATGGAGCCTCGGCGAGGAGATATCGTCGGAAAAGGATTTGATCGAACGCTTCTTCGACGGCTTGGACAAGTTCACGCCGGATTTGGTGTCTTGGAACGGCGCCGGCTTCGACTTGCCGGTGCTGAATTATCGCAGCCTCTTGCACGGCGTTACTGCGGCCCGCTACTGGGAAACCGGCGATGGCGATGTGAGCTTCCGCTACAGCAATTATTTGAGCCGGTTCCACTGGCGTCACATGGACCTCATGGATATTTTGTCGGGTTTCCAGGGACGCGGGCGAGCCAGTTTGCAGGATATTGCCAGCCTGCTCGGGTTCCCGGGAAAGCTCGGCATGCATGGCTCGCAGGTTTGGGAAGTTTTCCTCGAGGGAGGCCTCAAGCGCATCCGCGATTATTGCGAAACCGACGCGCTCAACACTTATTTGATTTACCTGCGGTTCGAGTTGTTGCGCGGTCACTTGAACGCGATCGAACACGCGAATGAAATCGCGCGCATCCGAAAATTACTCGAGGATTCGCCTGCCGCGCACTTCAAAGAATTTTCGGCCGCGTGGCCGGGAAATTGAAGCCGGGCGACATCCAGGAGGCCGACGTCGTGGATCTTGCTCACGACGGCCGCGGCGTTGCCCGAGCGGGCGGCAAGGCGGTATTCATCGAAGGGGCGTTGCCCGGCGAGCGAGTGCGCTTTCGCGTATTCAAGCGGCGCCGCCAATGGGATGAGGCCGGACTGGTGGAGGTGCTCAACGCATCGCCGGATCGGGTGGTTCCGCGGTGCGCGCATTTCGGCGTTTGCGGGGGTTGCTCTTTGCAGCATCTGGCACCCGCCGCGCAGCTCGCCGCAAAGCAACGGCAATTGCTCGAGACTCTCGATCGCATCGGCGGAGTGCGGCCGCTACGCGTGTTTGATCCGCTGCGAGGATTGGACTTTGCGTATCGGCGCCGCGCGCGGCTCGGGGTCAAGTACGTCCACAAGAAGGGCCGGGTGCTCGCCGGCTTTCGCGAACGAGAGAAACCCTACCTCGCGGACGTTCGCCGCTGCGAGATATTGCTCGAACGGTTCGCCACATTGCCGCAGGACCTGGCCGCGCTCGTGGAGACACTCACGCTGCGCGAGACGCTGCCCCAAGTCGAGGTGTCCGCGGGTGATGAGGCGGCCGCGTTGGTATTTCGAGTCATGCAGGAGCCGAGCACGGATGATGTTCTCAAACTCGAGCAATTTGGAATGCGCCATGGGGTGCAAATTTTCCTGCAAAGCGGCGGCCCTGCGACCATTCGACCGCTCCGGGACCTCGGTCCGCCGCTGACCTATTCGGTCGACGGCGGCCATATTACGCTCGAGTTCGGACCCCTCGATTTCATTCAGATCAATCGCGAAATCAATACCGCCCTGGTGTCCGCGGCCGTGGAGCTGCTCGAGCCTCAGCCTGACGACACGGTCCTCGACCTGTTTTGCGGCTTGGGCAATTTCACACTGCCGCTGGGACGCCGGGCACGCGCCGTGGTGGGTATCGAAGGCGATGATGGGCTCGTGGCCAGGGCGCAAGCCAACGCCACCCGCAACCGCGTCGAAAACGCCCATTTTTTCGTAGATAATCTTTTCGAACCGGACCGCTTTGGAGGGTGGGCCGCCGCCGGCTACGATTTGATGCTCCTCGATCCGCCGCGCGCGGGTGCCCTTGCGATCATGGAACGCATGGCACAGTGGCGGCCGCGTCGAGTCGTGTATATTTCCTGTCATCCAGGGAGTTTGGCGCGCGATGCCGGTATTTTGGCCCAAAATCAAGGGTACCAGCTGGTTGGCGCAGGGGTGATGGACATGTTTCCGCATACGACGCACGTCGAATCAATAGCGGTATTCGAGAGAAGCGCGTGAGCTTGGGACCGCTCATGGTCGATGTCGCGGGAACGGATTTGAGTCCCGACGATGAGGAAGTTTTGCGTCACCCCTTGGTCGGCAGCGTCCTCCTGTTCAGCAGAAATTACCGCAATCCGCAGCAGCTCGAGGCGCTTACCTCCGCGATCCGGGCTGTGCGCACGCCGCATTTGCTCATCGCCGTCGATCAGGAGGGCGGTCGCGTTCAACGCTTCCGCGACGAGTTCACCCGCCTGCCCGCCTTACGCCTGCTCGGCAGGCGTTTTGATGAAGACCGACGCGAGGGACTGAACCTCGCCCACGACATCGGATGGCTCATGGCGAGCGAATTGCACGCCGTGGGAGTCGATTTTAGCTTCGCACCCTGCGTCGACCTCGACTATGGCGTGAGCGAAGTCATCGGCGACCGGGCATTTCACCGCGATCCCGATGCAGTGGCGGCGCTGGCGGTCGCGTATCTTGCGGGCATGCGCGAGGCGGGCATGGCGGGGGTCGCCAAACACTTTCCAGGACATGGTGCCGTCGTCGCCGATTCGCACATCGCTCTGCCGGTGGACCGGCGCGAATTCGTGGACATGGAGCCGGATTTGCGGCCCTATCGTCTCCTGATTGAGAACCAGTTACCGGGCGCCATGGCCGCCCATGTCGTATACCCTGCGATCGATGCTCTGCCGGCGAGTTTGTCGCGCCGTTGGATCACTGAGTTGCTCCGCGGAACGCTGGGCTTTCACGGCTGCGTCTTTGCGGACGATCTCTCCATGGCCGGCGCCGCCGCGTTCGGTGACGTGGTCGAGCGCACGCGCCTCGCTTTCGCCGCAGGATGTGATGTGTTGCCCATTTGCAATGACCGTAATGCCGTGTGGAATGTGCTGAAGGGTTTCGAGACGGATGAACCGACTCCCGCTTCGCTGGCGAGGCTCGTGCGTATGCGGGCTCGCGGAGAGCCGCCGAGCGATCTTGCCGGAAACGACCGCCGCCGGGACACGGTGGCGAAGATCGCTAGTTTGTCGGTCGCCCCTCCGCTCGTGTTGACCGAGGGTCACTCATGACGGACTTGAATCCGGATTTTTATCGCCGACTGCTCGACACCTCACCGGAGGGCGTGGTGCTGGTCGATGCGCTACACCCCGATCGCCCGGTCATCTATGTCAATCCCGGCTTCGAATCGTTGACCGGCTATTCCGCCGCCGATCTACTGGGTCGAAACCTGCGAGTGCTGCAGGCTGACGATCGCGAGCAGGATGGCCGTCACCGGTTGCGCGAAGCACTGCGGCTCGGCGAATCTTGTCGCGTTCTGCTGCGCAATTATCGCAAGGACGGCACACTGTTTTGGAACGAGATGACCGTTCTGCCGCTGCTCGATGCGGACGGGCGCGTGACGCATTATGCGGGGCACCACCGCGACGCGGGCGAACGGCTGCGCATCGACCCCAAGCTTTCGCGCGATTCGCTGAGCGGCGCGCATCAGCCAACGGGCGTTGCCATTCGCGACGACCGTTTGACCGGACTGTTCACGCTGCCCTACCTGCAAGAGTTGTTGAAGCGCGACTGGGCCATCGCGCAGCGCGAACATCGCAGCATCGCCGTGTTCGCCATCGATATCGATGCCCTTGATCTGTACAACGCAACATTCGGTCGGGCCGCGGGCGACTCGACGATCCGGCGCGTTGCACATTGCGTATCGGGCTGCTTACGCCGTTCGAGCGATGTCACGGCGCGCATCGATGGCGGGAGCCTGATGGCATTTGCACCGGGCCTGACGATGGAACAGGCGCTGCAGCTGGGCCAACTCATGGCCGAAAGGGTGCGGGAGCTGCGCATTCACCATCCGCGCTCGGCGGTTTTGCGATACATCAGCGTCAGCGTAGGGGTCTCGGCCGCTCTGCCCGGCCCCGACGAGAACCCGTCCGCACTACTCGAAAAATCGCAGCTGCAACTGAAAATCGCCAAAAAGTCGGGGCGTAACCGAGCCGCTTGAGCGGGGCGCCATGAGCTTCACCCGGGGCGGCGGTCCGAGCAGCCTGTCGCTGCGCTCCTCGGGCGTTATTTCGGCGGTATTTGGCTGCTGATCGCGTTTTCCTGGTGGTTCAGAACGCCCTGTTCCGACTTAGTGATGTGGCCGCCATTTTGGCTCGACATGTCGCGCTCTTCCTGACGTACTTGGTGATCCTCGTGGTGCAGGTTGGCCGCCTGACTCTTCGACAAGGTGCCGTCTTTGACGTCATTGTGAATTCGCCTGTCTTGATTGGATAGGCGATGGTTCACCTGCGTGCGTCGCGGGTGGTTCTTCTGCCATGTGGTTTCCGCGGACGCGGTGCCCACGAGTGCGGAGAGCGAGACCAAGGCGGCGGCGAAGCTCAAGCCTTTTCGACGTGAATTAAACATAAGCGATCCTCCATTGCGGGTGTACGTTACCAATGCCTGTGAAGCGGCTCTTCACGAATGACAACGCTGCAGCCAGCGGTCCGGCTACGCCAATTAAGCAGAATTAATGGGTCCCTCGCCGCACCGCCGAACGTGAACGATTTCGCATTCACTTGCCGCCTTCTGTGATGCCGTTCAATTCCCTGTAATTTGCCTATTCGCATGCTATTTGAAACAGGACTGCGATACAGCGCCAGGGCGCGGATTCTGGTACCAAGGAGCCAATGAATATTCGTACGAAAATGGTTTCGCTGCTGGCGCTGCTGTTCGTCATCCTGATCGTCCTCGAGATCGTCATTCAGAAGTCGATCTTGATGCCGAGTTTCGCCGAACTCGAACGGGACGACGCCAAGACTTCCATGAAACGCATCAGCTATGCGCTCGACATGCAACTCGATGGACTCGAGGTGACGGCCGCCGATTGGGGCAACTGGGAGGACGTGTACCGCTACGTTCAGGCGCCGAATGCGTCCTTCGTAAGAACCAATATTACTCCCGTCGCCATGAAGGAGCTTCAGGTAAACGCCTTGTTGATCGTCGATTTGAACGGCAATGTGGTGCTCTCCAGCGCGCAGGATCTAGCATCGGGCGCGAGTTTGGACCTCGACCTCGCGAATCGAAAAGCGTTGCCCGACGACTTCCCGTGGCGGCGGAATCTCGACAACGGCCATTCCGCGAAAGGTCTGATTCAAACCAATCAAGGTGTCATGATGATTGCCGCGGCGCCCGTTCTGGACGGCAGCGGCAGCGGACATCAGCTCGGCATCGTGATCATGGGCCAGCTCTTGACGCCGATTCAAGTTCGAATGCTGGGCGCACGGGCTCAAGCTGTCTTGTCGATGTCGCAGCAGGGCAAGCGCGTCCGCGGAGACGAAATCGTCGAAACGGAAGCACAGACCCAGGTCTATCGATCCTTCGAGGACATTTACGGCAGACCATTGATGACGTTGCGGGTCGAGGTGCCCCGCAAGATCACGGCGCGCGGCCAAAACGCCGTGAGCTACGCCTCTGCTTATCTCATCGGCGCCGCCATCACCGTCCTGATTTTGCTGATGGTCATCTTGAATCGAGTTGTGCTCGAGCCGCTGGCCCGGGTGACGCGTCATGCGGTGGCCATCGGCAAGGGAACCGACCTTACGGCGCGCCTGAACCTGCCCGGTCATGATGAGGTAGGGCTGCTTGCGCGCGAATTCGACGGAATGGTCGCACGCGTCGCCGATACCCGCAGAGAGCTGGTCGACCAATCCTTTCAGGACGGATTTGCCGAACTCGCCAAAGGTGTTCTGCACAACTTGGGCAATGCCATGACGCCTTTGGGGGTGCGATTGTCGAAGCTTGGCGACCGTTTGCGCGATGCACCCGTGGCCGACTTGGAACTTGCCTGCGCGGAACTCGCCGACCCGGCGGCCGGCGCGGCGCGGCGCGGCGACCTAGAGGAATTCTTACGCCTCGGTTGCCGGGAAATGGCAACGATCATGGCGGATGCGCGGGCCGACGTCGCCGTGATTCATCGTCAGGCCGTCATCGTTCAAAGTGCGTTGTCGGAACTCATGCGCTCCACGCGCAACGATCATGTGGTCGAGTCGGTGCGTCTGCCCGATCTGGTGTCGCAGACGCTGGAAATCGTTCCGGACGCCTGCCGACAGCGTCTCGTGGTGGAAACCGATGACTCGCTGCGCAGCGTCGGCGTCGTGCTCGTCGCCCGGACGGTGCTGCGTTTGGTCCTGCAGAATCTCATCATCAATGCGGCCGATGCAGTTCGGGACGCGGGCCGCGACAGAGGCGTGCTGCATGTGGCGGCGGAAATAATTCGCGACGCGGATCGGGATCAGCTGCACTTGCAATGCAAGGATGACGGCGTGGGGATACCCAAACATGATCTGGAGCGCGTATTCGACAAGGGCTTCTCCACGAAATCGAACGACACCAACTATGGGATTGGATTGCATTGGTGCGCCAACGCGATATCAGCCCTCGGTGGTCGGATCTGGGCGGCGAGTGAAGGGCCCGGCCGCGGGGCGTCGATGCATTTGATGTTGCCGTTGGCGATGCGCGAAATATAGATGATTACATGGACAGTGAGGTAGACCCGTGACAGAGATCAAGCGAGTAGCGATTCGAGTTCTCGTCGCCGACGACGAGGCCGAGGTGCGCGATGCTTACCGGCAGATCCTCATTGAGGCCGACATGAGCGGCGAAACCGCCGTGTTTCGCAATCTGCGGGAGCGGCTCTTCGCCAAACCTCCCGCGGATCAGATAGTCAAGAAGTTGTCGGCCAGCAATACGTATTTCGTGCCGGTGTTTTGCGAAGGAGCCGAGGCGGCGGTCGCCGCGGTGCGCGACGCGGTCGCCGAGGATGATCCGTTCGCGGTGGCATTCCTCGATATGCGAATGCCGCCGGGGCCGGATGGCGTGTGGGCGGCGGCGCGCATTCGCGAACTCGATCCGGCCATTGAAATCGTCTTGTGTACGGCGTACTCGGACGTGGATCCGGCCGAGATGAGCGCGATGGTACCTCCCGAGGAAAAACTCTCGTATCTACAAAAGCCGTTTCATCCGCACGAAATTCGTCAGATGACGATCTCCTTGGCCAGCAAATGGCGCGCCGAACACCGCATCGTGAAACTCGCGTACTTCGATGCGCTGACGGGATTGCCCAACCGCGAGCAGTCGCGCAACCGTCTGTCGAGCGCTCTTGTGGCGGCGCAGGAGCACAAGCGGATGCTGGCGGTGCTGTATCTCGATCTCGACAACTTCAAGAGAGTCAATGACACGCTCGGCCACGCGGTCGGCGACGAGCTCTTGTGCCTCGTGGCGTCGCGTATGCGGCATTCGTTGCGCGCGGACGAAGGGGCCGCCGCGGATGATCACCCAAGCCCGCGCACCAATCACATCGCACGATTGGGAGGCGATGAATTCATCGTCATCTTGCCGGGCATCCGCTCGCCGCAGGATGCCGCCACCGTTGCCGTTCGGCTGATCGCCGAATTGCAGCAGCCCATGCACCTCGCGCTGCACACCTTGGTAATCACGCCGAGCATCGGGATTGCGCTTTTCCCGTCGGACGGCATGGACGTCGATACACTGCTTCGCAATGCGGATCTTGCGATGTATTTCGCAAAACGCAAGGGTCCGGGAATGCATGCCTTCTTCGACGGCTCCATGAACGATGCCGCGCTGCATCGGTTCACGTTGGAGGCCAAATTGCGCGGCGCATTGGAGCGGAACGAATTCTCCCTGCACTATCAGCCGCAATTCGACGTCAGCACGGGAGCCGTATCGGGAATGGAGGCGCTGCTGCGCTGGACGCACGATGAATTGGGCAATGTACCGCCTGCCGAATTCATTCCCATTGCCGAGGAGACCGGTCTGATTCTGCCGATCGGCGAATGGGTGTTGCGCACGGCATGCAGCCAGGCCAAGGCGTGGTGCGATGAAGGCCTGCCGCTCACCCGAATCGCCGTGAATGTTTCGGGGCAGCAGTTCGTGCTCAAGGATTTTCCGCTCGTGGTTGCCGGCATCATCAAGGAAACCGGAATAGCGCCCTCGATGTTGGAGCTGGAAATCACCGAGTCGGTGGTGATGAAGGACGAGGTTTGGGCCGAGCAGGCGTTGGCGCAGTTGAAGGAACTCGGGGTTCTGCTGGCAATAGACGACTTCGGCACGGGTTATTCGAGTTTCGGTCGGTTGCGGCATTTCGCGGTCGACCGGCTCAAGATCGACCAATCTTTCATGACCAGTCTCATCGATTGCAGCGATGACCGCGCCATTGCAGCTGCGATCATCGCCATGTCGCGCTCGTTGCGGATCAATGTAACAGCGGAGGGTGTGGAGAGCTTCCCGCAGCTCCTGTTCCTGCAGGAGCACGCGTGTCAGGAGGCGCAGGGATTCTTGTTCAGCCGCGCCCTGCCGGTAACCGACGCGCACAGCCTGCTGCGGCGGGCGGCTGAAGCCACGAGCGGCACACGCACCCAGCGTTTGCGCTCGTTGATCGGCTAGGACACTTTGGACGGTTTCCACCGCTCCAGAAATTCAGTCACCGATCCCGACTCCATGCGGTGCATCGCCTCGAATTCGCCCGTTCTCTGGCTGTAGAGCAATTTACCGTGCATGTCGAGCACGGCTAAGGCCGGAACACCCTTGGTCAGGGGTATCTGGTAGCGCTGCGCAATATCCACGTTTTGGTCCATGTGGCCAATGTTGACGTGCACCAGAATATAGTTGGCATCCAGGATCGGGCGGTTGGCGGCATCGTGGAAGTAGAGATCGAGAACCTGGCAGTCGGTGCACCAATCCCCGCCGAAGTCGAGAATGACATGCCTGTGCTCGGCCGCCGCCGTCTTGAGAGCCGCGGCAATGTCCGCGGACGCCTGCTCCGGAGCGGGGTAAATTTGGCGCGCGAGCGCAAAGGCAGGTGCGGCAACCATAACCGCGAGCAGCGTCATCGCCACGAACGCGAGCTTGGACCCGATCGGAAGCTTGGACGCGACCGCGAACTTGGACGAGATCGCGGGTCTGCCGAATATCGCTGCGCTCATAGCCAATACTATCGCTCAACGAGCGACATGAGTCGAGTCCGTCGGTGCATCCCTACAGCGCATCGCGGTTCCGGGCTCTGGAGCCTGGGAAGGCGCCACGCTAGGTTGCTTGTTGGGCCCACAACCGGAAGTTCACCATGCCCAACAGGAAAACCTTTGATGCGGGCGACAAGTACGATCACAGCAGTCACCCGGTGACGCATCGCCAGCCCAGCGATATGAAGCCGGATATCAAAGACGATGCGGACAGCGCGGTGGGTGCAAACGCGCCCGCGCATCGTCCCCATCGCAACGCGACGATTCATCTCCCGCGCGGACCCCTGTCCTCGAGGGCTCCGGGAAAGAACTGAAGGAGATGTAATGGACGCCTCCCTTCTTAGGCTGCCGCGGGGCGATGGGGTGAGTAATCGCGAGAGCGGCCCCCTTGGAACCCAACGGCATCAATGTGCCAAAGTGGAAGTGTGTGTGTCATCCACTTTAGGGCAAGGGGGCCTGTCATGAAGCGTACGACGATTGGATTGGATTTGGCAAAGAGCGTGTTTCAGGTGCATTTGGTTGTTTCAGGTGCATTTGGTTGATGCCAGTACGGGAGAGATGGTTCGCGTGGCATTGAAGCGCAACCAAGTATTGAGGTTTTTTGCTAACCGAGAGCCCTCGATCGTCGCGATGGAGGCATGCGGATCGGCGCAGCACTGGGCACGCGAGTTTTTGAAGTTGGGTCATGAAGTGCGGTTAATAGCGGCGCAGTTTGTGCGCCCCTTCGTGAAGACCAACAAGACCGACGCGGCGGATGCGGAGGGGATTTGGGAAGCAGTGCAGCGCCCCGGAATGAGGTTTGTGGCGCTGAAGAGCGAGGAGCAGCAGGCGGTGCTGGGACTGCATCGGCTACGAGAGCAGCGAGTGAAGATGCGCAGCATGCTGGTCAACCAGCTGCACGGCCTGATGAGCGAGTACGGAGTAGCGCTGCGGAAGGGCTGGGCGGTGATGCTCAAGCAGGCGGGCGAGTTACTTGCGGACTACGACAGATGCCCGATCCCCGCGCTCTTGCGCCCGGCGCTCATCGAACAGATTGAGCAGGTTCGCACATTGAGCGATCAAGTAAAGAGCCTAGAGCGCCAGATCGGCGCCTGGCAACGGCGAGCCGAGGATTGTCAGCGTATCGCAGCGATTCCAGGCGTCGGTTTACTTACGGCGACGGCGGCGGTAGCAACGATCGGCGATGCACGCAGCTTTCGCTCGGGCCGAGAGTTTGCCGCATTCCTGGGACTCGTGCCGCGCCAGTCGGGCACCGGCGGACGGGTGAAGCTGCTCGGCATCAGTAAGCGCGGGGATCGTTACTTACGCACCTTGCTGATTCACGGCGCACGAACGGTGTTGAGCTGGCAGCGCCGGCCAGGGCGAGAACTCGACCCGTGGCTCAAAGGGCTGCTCGCGCGGCGAGCACCGAACATCGTCATCGTTGCGTTGGCCAACAAGATGGCCCGCATGATCTGGGCATTATTGGCCCACGGCAGAACGTTTCAAAGGGGCTTCGGTCAGGCACCGGCCTGTACCGCGGCGTAGTTAAAATTTAACCACAGAAGGATGGATCGCCAAAGGTTGCGCGGGTAAAAAATCAAGTGATGACGGAACAGGTCGGACCGTGAGGGAATGAGCCTGAATAAATACGAGGACTTCGAGTCCTTCTAGGAGATGAGGCTTCTCTCAGCGGATTTCATCGGGGCCAGCGGAGTTAGATCCGCACTGAAGGCCGAATGTAAGACTGCAACCGTACTGCAACGACATCACCGGAAGATTTATCTCGCAAAATCGGGAGGCGTCCATGTAAGGATTTATGGCATCCGTAGCAACGACATCCGCGCCGATCAGCCTACCGGCGCTTCCCTACCCTGAAAATGCGTTGGATCCGGTAATTTCCGCGAAAACGATAAGCTTTCATTATGGCAAACATCACCGTACCTACGTCGAGACGACGAACAAGCTCATCGCCGGTACGCAATTTGCGGATATGCCGCTCGAGCAAATCGTGAGCGCAACTGCTGGGAAGGCCGACCGGGTGGAACTTTTTCATAACGCCGCGCAGGCGTGGAACCACACATTCTATTGGCAATGCCTCAAACCCAAGGGCGGCGGGGAGCCGCCGGCGGCCTTTAAGCAAAAGTTGGAAGCGGCCTTCGGCAGTGTGGACGCCTTCAAGAAGGAATGGTCGAAGGCGGCCGTTACGGAGTTTGGCAGCGGATGGGCCTGGCTCGTGCTCGAGGGCGACAAGCTCAAGGTCGTGAAGACGAGCGACGCCGATACACCCATGGTGTCTGGTATGAAGCCGCTGCTGACGATCGACGTATGGGAGCACGCGTACTACCTCGATTATCAGAACAAGCGTGCCGACTACGTGAATGCCCTGATCGACAAATTGACGAACTGGGAATTCGCGGCCCAAAACTTGGCAGGGGCTCAATCACGACGATGAAGCCGAGAGGCTCCTCCACGACGAGGAAAGCCGAAAGGCTCCTCGCGTGTGGGATTTCGCTTCCCGAACATCGGCACCGCATCCTACAGACCGGACGCAAGAGACTGAATATCGTGAGTGCATCGATAGATACCCTGGTTTAACAATGAGAATAGGTTTAACAATGAAAACATTATTACGTGGATTGGCGACTACCGCGGCATTGACCATGGTCATGGCGAGCGCCCAAGCGGCGCCGGATCCGGAGAAATACGCGGATACCGTTCAACTTTTCCGGAATGCAGGCCAGAGCGCCGCATTTTTTCACAACAGCTACGCCTACGCTGTCTTCCCGACCGTCGGTGAGGGCGCTCTCGTAGTGGGCGGCGCCGGCGGCAAGGGCGCGGTCTTCGTCGGTGGACAAAAGGTGGGTGATACCACTCTGGCGCAAGTCAGCGTCGGATTTCAGGCCGGTGGAAAGGCCTTCAGCGAGATCATTTTCTTCAAGGACAAGCGCGCGCTCGATGAATTCGAATCGGGCAATTTCGAATTCGGCGCCGATGCGAGCGTGATCGCGATCACCGCTTCCGCTGACGCGAGCGCGGGCACCACCGGAGAGCAGGCAGGAGCGAGCGGGGGGGAAAAGGACGCCAGAACACACGGTCACTACTACAAAGGAATGGCGGTGTTCACCGTAGCGAAGGGCGGTCTGATGTACCAAGCGGCGATCGCGGGCCAGAAATTCTCGTACAAGCCTTTGGCGGCCAGCTAGCGGTCCCCTAACGGCGATCGAAATAAAAGAGGAGAAATCATGAAGAAACTACTAATGATGAGTTTGGTGGCATTGAGCGCGGCCTCGGCGCCGGTGGTGATGGCGCAGAGCGGCAGCAGCTCCGACACGTCGAAAACCGGCACGTATGTGAAAGACTCGGTGATCACTACGAAAGTAAAATCCAAGCTTGCTGCCAAGCACATGTCGACTCTGACCAACGTCAAGGTGGACACCGATGCTCAAGGCGTCGTTTGGCTGAGCGGTAAGGCTCCGACTCAGGATGCGAGCGATCTCGCCGCGGAAATTGCGAAAAATACCGACGGCGTTACGTCAGTTCACAACAACATAGCGGTTCAACCGTAGCATCCTTCTCAATTGGCGCAGGGACGCGCCTGGGCCGGCCGGGAAAGAACCTCAACCGGGTTCTTTTGCGAACACCAAGAGACGATTGAAGGCCGGCAAATCATGGTCAGTCATGAGTCGCAAGCCATACGGTGCGGCGAGCGCTGTCAGCGCTCCGAGGTCGCGCAGACCGGACAATGGGTCGCGCTCCTTGAGCATTCGGTCGAAATCTTCGTTGCTTGGCGAGGTGTACCGGCCATCGTACTTAAAGGGACCGTAGAGGCACATCACGCCGCCGGGTGCCAGGACGCTGCTGATCCCGTTGAACATGGCAATCACTTCGGACCACGACATGATATGCACCGTGTTGGCGCTGAAAATGGCGTCAACCGAGCGCAACGGCCAAACACTCTGGCGCACGTCGAGCAGTGTGGGCGGACTCAAGTTGTGGAGCCCCTCGAGTTGAACCCGCGCCGCCAGGTCCTCAAGGTAGCTCAGCTGCTCGGTAGGGTGCCAAGTGAGGTAAGTTAAGTGACGGGCGAAATGCGCGGCATGCTGTCCCGTGCCGCTGCCAATTTCGAGGACCTGCGACCGGTCTGCAAAACATTGGCGCAGCACCGCCAGAATGGGTTCCTTATTGCGCTCGCATGCCTCGGAGAAGGGCAACATCCGCAATGTCTTATCACGAGACGGCTTGCAAATCCATTGGCTCATAAAACGCATTTCCGATAGAGTGTCGCCCCCTGGCGGTATGTTCGATCGAGGAGTGCTCAAATGTCGTTGTCTCTATATGATCTTTCGATTCCCGCGTTGTCGCGCGGTTTGACCAATTTGTCGGCCATTCTCGACAAGGCCGCGGCGAATGCGGCCGCCAAGAAATTTGATCCGGTCGTATTGGCGCAATCGCGCTTGTACCCCGACATGCACCCTCTGTCTCGTCAGGTTCAGATTGCATGCGACACAGCCAAGGGGGCAGCCGCGCGCCTCGCCGGAATTGAGATTCCGAAACACGAGGACAACGAGGTCACCCTCGCCGATCTCAAACAGCGCGTCGCCAAGACGTTGGATTTTCTCAAGACCGTCAATGCCAATCAACTGAAGGATGCCGAAGACAAGGCCATTGAAATCAAGTTTCCGAATGGCGCGTTCAAATTCTCGGGCCGCACGTACCTCAGCGATTTTGTCCTGCCGAATTTCTATTTTCACCTGAGCATGGCGTACGCACTATTGCGTCACAACGGTGTCGAAGTAGGCAAGGGCGACTTCCTGGGTGCCATCCAGTAACGGGTTCTACGCCAATAGCTCGACCAACATTTCGATGCGCGTGAACAGGTTTTCCTCGGTGCGCGCGTCGTGTGTGAATCGCAGTTTGAGCGGGCCGTCGAGCCGGTAGTCCTTGGGACGGCCCTGGATCAATTTAAGTACTCTCGCGGCGTCGATTTTGTTGTCCTCGTTGAATACGATGTAGCCGCCGGTGGCCCCGGCGTCGATCTTGCGTATACCCAGTTGCAGAGCTCGCAACTTGATTTGCGTGACTCGACACAGCGATTGCGCGTAGGGCGGCATAGGTCCGAAACGATCGATCATCTCGACTTTCAAATCGTCGAGTTCTTCGCGCGACTCGGTGCTGGCAATGCGCTTGTACAGCACCAGACGCAAATGCACGTCCGGAACGTAGTCCTCCGGAATCAACGTAGGAAGGTGCAATTCCACCTCGGGCCCGGCATCGAGCGGCTTTTCCAGATCCGCCTGTTTTCCGGACTTCAGGGCGGCTACCGCGCGCTCCAGCAATTCCATGTACAGGTTGTACCCGATCTCTTGGATCTGACCGCTTTGTTCATCACCCAGCAGTTCTCCGGCGCCCCGAATCTCCAAATCGTGGGTCGCCAGTGTGAATCCGGCGCCGAGTTCTTCCAGGGATTCCAGGGCTTCGAGCCGCTTGACCGCGTCCGCGGTCATCGCCCGGCGATGCGGCGTGATCAAATACGCATAGGCGCGGTGATGCGATCGGCCAACCCGCCCACGTAGCTGATGAATCTGGGCCAATCCGAAGCGATCCGCGCGGTCGATGATGATCGTATTTGCAGTGGGTACGTCGATTCCACTTTCGATGATCGTCGTGCAAACGAGTACGTTGAATCGGCGGTGATAAAAATCGAGCATGAGCTGTTCGAGTTCGCGCTCGCGCATCTGGCCGTGGCCAACGACGACGTTCGCCTCCGGCACGAGTTTGCGAACCGCCTGGGCGGTTTTCTCGATAGTTTCGATCGTGTTGTGGACGAAGTAGATTTGTCCGCCGCGGCGAATTTCCCGCGACAAGGCTTCGCGGACCACGGTTTCATTCCACTCCAAAACGAACGTCTTCACCGCCAGACGTTCGGCCGGAGGTGTGGTAATCAGCGACAGATCCCGCAATCCGCCCATTGCCATGTTGAGGGTCCGGGGAATCGGCGTCGCGGTCAAAGTCAGGACATCGACCTCGGTGCGCATCGCCTTGAGCTTTTCCTTGTCGCGCACGCCAAAGCGGTGCTCTTCATCGATGACCACGAGGCCGAGCTCCTTGAAGCGGACCTTGCCCTGCAGCAATCGTTGTGTGGCGATGACGATATCCACCGAACCTGAGGCGAGTCCGTCGATGACGGCGGCGGCTTCCTTGTTGGTCCGGAAGCGCGACAAGCTCTCGATGCGCACGGGCCAATCCGCGAATCGGTCGCTGAACGTCGTGTAGTGCTGCTGAGCGAGCAGGGTGGTGGGGACCAATACCGCCACTTGTTTTCCTGCCTGCACGGCGACGAATGCCGCCCGCAGTGCCACCTCGGTTTTGCCGAAGCCCACGTCCCCGCAAATGACGCGATCCATCGGTTTTCCCGACTTCAAATCAAGCAGCACTTGTTCAATGGCGGCTGCTTGGTCAGCGGTTTCCTCGAAACGAAACCCCGCCTGAAAGGCGCGATAATCGGCTTCACTTGCCTGCATGCAGGTGCCTTCGCGAGCGGCCCGCCGCGAGTACAGATCCAACAGCTCGGCCGCAACGTCGCGTATGCGTTGCGCCGCCTTGCGGCGCGCCTTCTGCCACTGCTCGCCCCCGAGTTTGTGCAGCGGCGCGGTCTCGGCCGGCGCACCGGTATAGCGAGAAACCAAATGAAGTGCTTGGACCGGTACGTAGAGCTTGTCCCCGTCGGCGTACTCGAGCACCAGAAACTCGCCCGTGTAGCCCGCGACATCCATGGTTTGCAGACCGACATATCGGCCTACGCCATAGGACTCGTGCACCACCGGTGCGCCGATGCGCAGGTCGGACAATTCCTTGAGTATCTTGGCCGGATCGCGCTCGCTGCGGCGCCGTCTGCGCTCTTGCCGAGCGCGATCACCGAAGAGTTGTGCTTCGGTGAGGATTTCGAGCGGCGGCGCTTCGAGGCGCAGCCCGGACACCGCCGCCGACACGGTAATGCCGAGTTTCAAATCGCTCGAGATGAAACCCGCGAAATGGTCGAAAACCTTTGCTTGAACGCCGCGCCCACGCAACAGATCGAGCAGCAGTTCGCGGCGGCCCGCCGACTCGGCAGCGAGCAACACACGCGCCGGACTTTGGGAGATGTGCGCCACGAGTTCCGCCGCGGGCTGTTCGGCCCGGGGGTCGATGCGGACGGCGGCCGGCGCCACACTGGCAAAATTCTGCACCGGCCCTTCCGTTTCCGGCGGCCATTCGAAGGAGCGCAGCTGTACCTTCGCCCACGCGGCCATTTCCGTGCGGAATTCATCCGGCGGCAAGTACAGCTCAGCGGGGTCCAGAATCGGACGATGGCGGTCGTGGCGCAGCTGTTCGTGCCGCTCCACGATCCCGTTCCAGAGATTGTCGGCGGAGCCGCTCGCGTCGTTCATATCGATTAGAACGCTGCTCGGCGGCAGGTACTCGAATAAATGCGAAGTACGGTCGAAGAACAGCGGAAGAAAGAATTCGAGGCCGCCCGGGGCGTGGCCCCCACTCACATCGCGATAGACCACTTGTTCGGTGAGATCTCCGGGGAAGCGCAGCCGATACCGGCGGCGAAATTCTCGCACGGCGTCGGGGTTCAAGGGTGTTTCCCGCGCGGGTAACAAGTGAATGCGATCCAACTTGTCGCCCGAACGTTGACTGTCAGGATCGAAATGCCGAATGCTGTCCACATCTTGATCCAGCAGATCGATGCGATAGGGATTGTCCGAGCCCATGGGGAACACATCGAGCAGGGAGCCGCGGACCGCAAATTCACCATGCGCGACCACCTGCGTGACGGCGGCATAGCCCGACATGGTCAATCGTGCGCGCAGGGCGTTAAGATCGAGCGTCTCGCCGACGTGCACCTTCAGAGAATAGGCTTCGACGTAGCTGCGCGGCGCCAGCCGCTGCAATAGGGTGTCGACCGCGACCAGCCATACGCCCCTGACCGCGCGCGGAAGCTCGGCCAAGGTCGAAAGCCGGGCGGAAGTGATGTCAGGATGTGCCGAGAAGCTATCGTAGGGCAGCGTCTCCAGATCCGGAAATACGCGGACCGCTACACTCTCGCCCGCGAAGAAGCCGATTTCCTCGCTGAGAGCCTCCGCCTCGCGCGAGTTTTGAGTGATGACGACGACCGGACCCGACGCCTTGATCGCCGCTTCGGCGATGGCGAGAGCGACGGCGGCACCGTACAGCCTTCCCCATTTGACGGCGGGCAATTCGGCGGTAGGTAAGGCGGGGTCGAGTAGCGGCATCATCTTTGGGAAATACAATAAAAAACGACGCCCGCCGCGAACGGGTCGCGGTGGGCCTGACTCTAAAGACGGAGGATACTACGCGATTAGCTCGAAGGAGGCGTCGCAACGGAAGGAGAGGTCGCAATCACACTGTGAATCACGAAATTTTGGTCGAAATAGACGACGAAACCCGGATATTCCCAGCGCGAGATCGGCGGCTTGCCGACGGGGGGCACCTTGGTCACCGGCGCCCCGAACTTGCTCGCCACCTGATCCATGGTCATCCCACGCGAAGGAGTGGGCACATCGGATTCCTTGACCGCAATGCCGCTGTCCACCGCGACGATATCTGCGCGAACGGATTCGGCGGGGCTTAGGAAGCCGGCGGCGAGAGCTGCGGCAACCAGCAGGGTTCGATAGTCCATTGC
Organism: uncultured Gammaproteobacteria bacterium; assembly: GCA_963755965.1. Lineage (GTDB taxonomy): Bacteria > Pseudomonadota > Gammaproteobacteria > Steroidobacterales > Steroidobacteraceae > Bog-1198. Next base: position 355,199 of record CAVWLU010000013.1, on the reverse strand, counting down.
ACACCTCAAAATGTTACCCGTACGGATGCAACTACTTAGACATTACACTATACGCGGCCGGGCACAGGCAATAACGGACCTATTTAACACTCTGATTATGTTGCCCTTTGTTCTGGGGCCCCCCAGACTCGCACCCGTTGCCGGGGCGGCTGTGGTTTAATCGCCGCGAATGTTCCAGCCCGTTCCCGTCTTCGTGGGCCTGCGGTATTCCCTGGCGCGCGAGCATAGTTTTTTCGTATCTTTTATTACCTGGGTATCGCTACTCGGCGTCGCGCTGGGCGTGCTGGCCCTAATTACGGTCCTCTCGGTCATGAATGGCTTTGAGACCGAACTGCGCACCCGGCTGCTGAGCCTGTCCGCACACGCCACCCTGACCAGCGGCGGCGGCGCGATTGCCGACTGGCGCACGCGAATTCAAATGCTTGACGGAGCCCAGGGACTTTTGGGCGCCGCACCATTTCTCGATACCGATGCGATGTTGAGCCGCCCCCCTTCGATGAGCGGCGCCATCGTGCGCGGCATCGATCCGACCCTCGAGTCGCGTGTTTCAACGATTGCCGATTCGATGCGCGAGGGCAAACTCACGGACCTCACGCCTGGAATGAATCGGATCATTCTGGGAAGAATGCTTGCCTATCAGCTGCAAGTGGGGGTGGGCGACACCGTCACCGTCATGACCCCGGGCAGCGCTGCCGTCGGGGGCGGCATCGTGCCGCGCTTGCAGGAGTTCGACGTCGTGGGAATTTTCGAGGTGGGATTGCAGGAGCACGACAGCGTGTTGGCTCTCGTCAATCTTTCCGATGCGGAGGCCTTTCGCGGGCTGTCGGGCCCGACCGGCATACGGCTCCGATTCAATGATGTGCTGAAGGCTCCCGAATTGGCGCGCAAAGCCGCAGCGCGGCTTCCGACAGGCCTTCAGCTGCGAGACTGGACCCAGGAGAACGAAGCATATTTCCGCGCCATTCGCATCGAAAAGACCATGATGGGTCTGATCCTGATGCTGATCGTGGCCGTGGCAGTATTCAACATCGTGGCGACTCTGGTGATGGTGGTGAACGACAAGCGCACCGACATTGCCATATTGCGTACGTTGGGAATGAGTCCACGCGGAGTGCTCGCGGTATTCATGACCCAAGGCGTGCTCATCGGTTGGATCGGTACGGCCATCGGCGTGGCCCTCGGAGTCGCTCTCGCCCTTAATGTCGATGTCGTCGTGCCATTTCTCGAACATACCCTGGGCTTTCATATCATGGATGACCCGGATGTGTATTACATCTCAGGACTTCCGAGCGAGCCACATGCGCGGGACGTCGTTCTCATCGCGTTCGCAGCGATGCTATTGACCTTCATAGCGACCATTTACCCTGCGTTGCAGGCCTCAAAAACTCAACCCGCCGAAGCTTTGCGATACGAATAATGAGCTATTGGTATGAAGGGTTCTTAGGGTTGCGCTATCTGCGCGCGTCTCCCAAGCGCGGGTTGGTCTCCCTGATAGCCGGCATCGCGATCCTCGGGCTCGCCTTGGGAGTCGCAGTCCTCATCGTCGTGCTGTCGGTCATGAACGGCTTTGAAGAGGAATTGCGCACGCGAATACTGAGCCTCACGGCGCATGCGACGATATCCGGCCTCGAGGGCCGGATATCGAATTGGCGTCCGCAGGTCGCCACGCTGCAACACTTTCCTGGCGTAGTCGCTGCCGCGCCCTATATCGAAGAGCAGGCCATGATGACCCGCGATGGACGGTCCGCCGGGATCCTCATGCGCGGGGTGTTGCCCGACGCTGAGCAACGCGTCGTCGACTTGGGGCCGCATATGATCTCAGGCCATCTCGCCGAACTGATTCCCGGAAAATACCGCGTGATCTTGGGCAAGGCCCTCGCGGACGAGCTCGGAGCGAAGGTCGGGGACCGGGTGGTGCTCATGGTGGCGCAGGGCGACGTCACGCCGGTCGGCGTGCTGCCGCGCATGCGCGCCTTTCACGTGGTCGGCATCGTGTCGGTCGGCATGTATGAATATGATCGGCGCATCGCGTTGGTCGCCATGCAAGATGCGGCCAAGCTGCTGCGCATGGACGACGATATAACCGGTATGCGGCTCAACCTTGCGGATTTATACGCTGCGCCGCGCATCGTGCGGGCGGCTGCGACTGCACTTGGCGGCGGTTTTGACGTGGATGACTGGACCAACCAACACGTGAATTTTTTCCGCTCGATCCAAATCACCAAGCGGATGCTATTCGTGATTCTATCGTTGGTCGTGGCCGTCGCGGCGTTCAATATCGTATCGACCATGGTGATGGTGGTGAAGGACAAACGCCGAGATATCGCCATCCTGCGCACGTTTGGATCGTCGCCGAGAAGTATCTTGTCGGTATTCATAGTCCAGGGAAGTTTGATCGGCGGATTCGGCATCGTCGGGGGCCTGGTTCTCGGTGTCCTCATCGCGGTCAATTTGCAAGATCTGGTGCACGTCCTGGAAAGCATCGTCGGCTTCAAATTCCTCGATGCACGCGTGTATTTCATGAGCGACCTGCCGGCCCATGTGCGTATCTCCGATCTTCTACGAATTTGCGGCGTCGCTTTTGTGCTCGCCTGCATGTCGACTCTCTATCCCGCCTGGCGAGCCGCGCGATTGCTGCCGGCAGAATCGTTGCGCAATGACTAAGGACCGATTGTAGGTATGCCGAACTCCAATGATGTAGTGCTCGAAGGCGTGGATCTCGCCAAGGAATTCATCCAGGGCGGGGTGAAGTTGCAGGTCTTGCGCGGTGCGTCGGTCACGGTGCGTGCCGGCGAGCGCATCGCCATCGTCGGCGCGTCGGGCTCGGGTAAGACCACTCTGTTGCAGTTGCTCGGGGGGCTCGATTTGCCCACCCGCGGCACGGTCGGCATCGCAGGCTTCGCCATGAATCAATTGAGCGATGCCGAGCGCGGCCGCCTGCGCAATCATGCGGTGGGCTTCGTCTATCAGTTCCATCATCTGCTGCCGGAGTTCACGGCTCTTGAAAATGTGGCGATGCCCTTGTTGGTGAGGCGAATGAATCCGCAAACCGCAAAACAACAGGCAGCCGCGCTATTGTCGCGGGTGGGACTGTCGGAACGCCTGAGTCACCGTCCCTCGCAGCTTTCCGGCGGCGAACGTCAACGTGCCGCCGTCGCCCGCGCACTGGTCACACGGCCAAAACTGGTACTGGCCGATGAACCGACCGGTAATCTCGACGGAGTGAATGCCGGACACGTGTTTGAATTGATGCTCGAATTGAACCGCGAGCTCGGGACGAGCCTCGTCATCGTCACCCACGATGAGCGCTTGGCAGCGCGGCTCGATCGAGTATTGACCCTGACCGATGGGGTTCTGCTCGAGCGCGGAGCCGCGCCCGAAGGGCCGATTCAGCGCGGGAGCGTCGCGAAACAGTGACGCAAGCCATGTCGATGACGGTATCTTAAACCCTCGGCGCTCAAGTATCATGCCGGCAGATCCAAGACTTACGATATGAGGACACAATGTGGGAGATTATCCGCGCGGGCGGCGGCTTCATGTGGCCGATCATTTTATGCTCGATCGCGTCGGTGGCCATAATACTGGAGCGCCTTTGGACTTTGCAAAGCAGTCGCGTCATCCCGCGTGATCTGTCGCAAAAGGTCTGGAACTGGATCGAAGCCGATCAGCTGAGCGAAAAACTGGTGATCGCCTTGGAGCGAAACTCACCGCTCGGCAAGCTTTTGGCCATCGGTCTCGCGAACCGCAACAAGCCGCGCGCGTTGATGGTCGAGCGTCTGGAGGACGGCGGCCGGCACGTAGTGCACGAACTCGAGCGATTCCTCAACACGCTCGGCACCATCGCCGCTATTGCACCTCTCCTGGGTCTGCTCGGCACAGTCGCGGGAATCATCCATGCGTTCAATGCCATCACGGCCAACGGTCTCGGCGATCCGAGAACCCTGTCGGGCGGCATCGGCGAGGCGCTGATAACGACGGCGGCAGGGCTCACGGTTGCGATTCCCTCGCTGATTGCGTATCGCTACCTACGAGGCAAAGTCGAACGCCTGGTCATTCAGATGGAAAAAGAAGCCATGAAGCTGGTTGACGCCCTCGATGAGCGCGGCAGAATCGCCGCAGAGGCCTGAAGTTGAATCTGCGTCCGCGCCATCGGGAAGATCCCGAGATCAACTTGATCTCGCTCATCGACGTCTTGCTCGTGTTGCTGATCTTCTTCATGGTATCGACGACCTTTCAGCAAGAGGGACGTGTGAAAGTTCAGTTGCCGCAGGCGAGCGAGATTCCATTGCCGCGCGGTTCCCATGAACCGGTGGTGATCACGGTGGCCGCCGACGGAAGCTACCGGGTCAATGAGCGAACTCTGATCAATGCCAGCCCCGACACGTTGCGGGCGGCGTTGCTGAAGGAGGCGGGCACCGACCGCGGTCCGATCACGATACGCGCGGACGCTCGTACCACGCATCAGGCCGTCGTGACGGCGATGGATGTTGCCGGCAGGCTCGGCTTTGCACAACTCAACATTGCGACAGTCCATCAGGACACCTCGCCTTGAATGCGATGTCCGCAGCAAGCGCGCGACTTAGCCAACCCGATAACAGTTCCTGGTCGATTTATCGGCGCCTCCTGACTTACGCGCGGCCTTATACCGGGGTGTTCCTGATCGGCGTGCTCGGCATGATCTTGTTCGCGGCGACCAACATCGGGCTCGCGTGGGTGGTCAAACAGTTCGTGAGCGGCGCATTCGTCGTAAGGGATCCGCGAGTTCTGTGGCAAGTACCCATCGCGGTCGTCGTACTGTTTACTCTGCGCGGCATCGGCGACTTCGTGGCGAACTATTATCCGAGTTGGGTTGGCCGCCAGGTCGTCAAGCGTTTGCGGCACGACGTTTTCTCTCACTACCTTAGATTACCCACCGCGTTTCTTGACCGGCAGCAATCCGGCCACTTGCTTTCAAAACTGACCAATAACATAGAGTTGGTGGCGGCCGCGGCGACCAGCGCATCGATTTCCCTGATCGGCGACAGCTTAAGCATCGTCGGCTTGTTGATCTACATGTTCTACATGAATTGGCGTTTGGCGCTGTTCTGCATCGCAGCGGCGCCCGCCATCGCGTGGCTCATGCAAATCGCCAACCGAAGTTTCCGGCGTTACAGCGAACGAATTCAGAACTCGATGGGCGACATTACGCGTGTCGCGAAAGAGGCGATCGATGCGCATCGCTTGATCAAGATCTTCAACGCCGAGGATCATCAGACCGATCGATTTGAACAGGTCAACGAGCTCAATCGCTCCTCGAACATGAAGCTCGCGCGTGCCAAGTCGATCAGCAATCCGGTGGTTCAGTGCATTGCCTCGATCGCCCTCGCGAGCGTGCTCTACGTGGCGATCCGTCAAGTGTTTTCCCACAACATGCAAGTGGATCAGTTCCTGGCTTTTCTCGCTGCCTTGATGCAGATACCGTCGCCCTTGCGCAGCTTGGTGAACATGAGCGGCCCCTTGCAGCAGGGCATCGCCGCGGGCCAGAGCGTGTTCGACCTGTTGGATCAGCCGACGGAAGGCAGCGGCGGCTCTCGCACCATCGATCGCGCACGCGGCGAAATCGAGTTTCGCAATGTGTCTTTCCAGTACGCGAGCGACAAGGGCGGGGTGCTGCATGACGTAAGCTTCGTTGTGCGGCCCGGTGAAACGGTGGCCATCGTCGGCCGTTCGGGCAGTGGTAAAACGACGCTCGTCGGCTTGGTGCCGCGCTTTTACGATGTTCAACAAGGATCGGTGATCCTGGACGGGGTCGATGTGCGTGAGTACCGCCTGACCGATTTGCGCTCGCAGGTGAGCTTGGTCAGCCAAGACGTCGTGCTGTTCAACGACACGATCCGCAACAACATCGCCTTCAATGCGATCGGTAAGACGGATGCGCAGGTCGAGGAGGCGGCGCGCGCCGCCAATGTCATGGAATTCGTCGCCCAACAACCGCAGGGATTCGAGACCGTTTTGTCCGATCGCGGTCAAAACCTGTCCGGCGGCCAGCGGCAGCGCATCTCCATTGCGCGGGCGTTGCTCAAGGATGCACCGGTGCTGATACTCGATGAAGCGACGGCCGCGCTCGACAATGAATCCGAACGGCGCGTGCAACAGGAATTGAGCCTGCTGATGCAGGGTCGGACGACGCTGGTGATTGCGCACCGATTGTCGACGGTCGAAGGCGCCGACCGAATCATCGTCCTCGACCAGGGACGCATCGTAGAAATGGGCAATCATCGCGAATTGCTGGCGCGCGGCGGGCTGTATGCCGCGCTGCATGGGATGCAATTCAACGCATAAAACAGGCTATGTCGGTTCAATCCTGGTTCAATCGCATTTGGTACGAGCGCAGTTCCCCGCCGTGGTGGTTGCTGCCGCTGTCGCTCGTATACGGTGCGGTATCGGGGTCGCGGCGCTACCTATACGCGAAACACCTGCTCAGATCGACGCGCCTGTCGCGCCCCGTGGTCATCGTGGGCAATTTGAGCGTCGGCGGCACGGGTAAGACGCCGTTGGTGTGCTGGCTGGTCGCACGCCTGGGCGAGCGCGGTTTCAAGCCCGGCGTCGTCACGCGCGGCTACGGCGGCAGCGCAGGGACCGTCAGGATGATCGAAGCTTCGGACGATCCGAAGTTGGTCGGAGATGAACCCATTCTTTTGGCGCGACGAACCGGTGTTCCGGTCGCCATCGGCCGCGATCGACCGGCCGCGGCACAGCTGCTGGTGGGTACGGGCTGCGATGTGATCGTGAGCGACGATGGTTTGCAGCACTACGCCCTCGCGCGCGATTGCGAAGTGGTCGTCATCGACGGGGATCGCCGGTTCGGCAACGGCTGGTTGTTGCCGGCCGGGCCATTGCGCGAAACGCGCTCGCGTCTGCGGGTGGCCGACGCCGTCGTGGTCAACGGCGGCCGAGCACTGCTCGAAGGCGCGCTCAGCATGCGGCTCGACGCGAAGAGCGCTGTGGCCTTGGAAGGCAATCGCGTGCTGCCGTTGCAAGCTTTCGCGGGACATGCGGTCCACGCAATTGCCGGCATTGGGAATCCGGAGCGCTTTTTCAATATGCTGCGGTCCCACCGCATCGAAGTCATGGGTCATCCATTGGCCGACCACGCCCGCCTGAGGTCGCAGGACGTCTCCTTTGCCGACGAGAAGCCTGTGCTCATGACCGAGAAAGATGCCGTAAAATGTGCGGGCTTTGCCGATGGGCGGCACTGGTACGTCCCGGTGAGCGCGCATTTCGACGGCGCCGAATCGACTACACTGCTTGGTATCGTGACGCGAAATCTTGCAAAACGCGAACCATCGTCGCGGGGGATCTTGAATGGATAAGCGCTTACTTGAACTCCTGGTGTGCCCGGTATGCAAAGGTCCGCTGCGCACCTCCGGGAGCGGCAGCACGCTCGAACTCATCTGTCGCCCGGACCGGCTGGCCTACGCCGTTCGCGACGGAATCCCATTGATGCTGCCCGAAGAAGCGCGCGTATTGAATGCGGATGATCCGTTGCTGAATCGCTAGCACGGTTTCAAGTCCCGTGTTCCATGTAGTGATTCCGGCGCGGTTCGCGGCAACTCGTCTGCCGGGCAAACCGCTCCTCGATATTGGCGGCCGGCCATTGATTCGGTGGGTATGGGAACGCGCGTGTGCCAGCGGTGCCGCCTCGGTCATCGTCGCGACAGACGATGTGCGCATTCATAAGGTCGCCGATGGTTTTGGCGCCGATGTCGTGCTGACGGCGCCGGATCATGCGTCAGGCACCGATCGCATCGCCGAGGTGGTGAGTTCGAGAGGTTTTGCGCCAAATGACATCGTCGTCAACCTGCAAGGCGACGAGCCCCTCATGCCGCCCGCGGTGGTGAGCGACGTTGCCGCGGCCTTGAGCCAGCGCCCGCTCATCGACATCGCGACGGCGGTTACGCCGATCGAGACCCTGGCGGAATTTCTCGACCCGAGCTGTGTCAAGGCACTGCGCGGGCGCGACGGTCAGGCTCTATATTTCAGCCGTGCACCGGTGCCCTGGCCGAGGGACGGCATCGCGGCAGGTCAGCCGGCGGTCTTCGCGGGTGCGTGGCGCCACATCGGTATCTACGCCTACCGGGTGGAGAGTTTGCTGCGATTTGCAGCCTGCCCGCCGTCACCGCTCGAGACGACTGAAAGACTGGAACAGTTGCGGGCCTTGGAATACGGCATGAGCATTCATTTGGTGACGTTGACCGAAGCGCCGCCGGCTGGCGTCGATACGCCGGAGGATCTCGAGCGGGTACGGGCGAGCTTGCGGCCGCAGTGAGGATTCTGTGCGTCTGCCTCGGCAATATCTGCCGCAGTCCCACTGCGGAGGGCGTGCTCAGGCACTTATTGACAGCGGAGGCGCCGCAACTCGAGGTCGAGGTCGATTCCGCGGGAACCGGTGATTATCACATCGGCGACCCGCCGGACGTGCGCACTCAGCGCGCAGCTGCGGTGCGCGGCATCGATTTGAGCGGCTTGCGCGCACGCCAAATCGTGCCGGCCGACTTCGTGAATTTCGACCTCATCCTCGCGATGGATCGTCAGAATTTGGGCATCTTGCAGGCCCTGCGCCCGAAGGCATCGACAGCCGAGCTCAAACTATTCATGGATTACGCAGGCCTGCCGGCCTGTCGTGAAGTTCCCGATCCGTACTTCGGCGATGCCGCCGATTTCGAACGCGTGCTCGATCTCGTCAGCGCCGCCTCGCGCGGGTTGATCTCCGAGTTAAAGAAGCGTGCGTAACAGCCAGTACAAGCCACCCGCCAGCGCAATCGAGACCGGCAGGGTGAGCACCCACGCCATCAGGAGGTTTCGCACCGTGGCCCATTGCAGGCCGGAATGATTGGCGACCATCGTACCGGCCACGCCCGATGACAAAACATGCGTGGTACTGACAGGTAAGCCGTACATGTCGGCTGCGCCGATGGTAACCATCGCAACGAGTTCAGCGGAGGCTCCTTGCGCATAGGTCAAATGCGTCTTGCCGATGCGCTCGCCCACCGTGACGACGATGCGCTTCCAGCCGATCATGGTTCCCAACCCCAAGGCGATCGCCACCGCAACTTTGACCCAAGTCGGAATGAACTTGGTCGAATGGTCGAGCTGTGCCTTGTACTTGGTCAGGGTTTGCTTATCGGCTTGAGATACCGCGACAGTCTTCGACTTGTCCAAGATTCGCAGGCCTTCGCTCTCGAGGTACATGCTATTGCGGATGTTAACCATGGCGCCGGCCGGAACTTTCGCCAGCGAGCCGTACTCATGAACATGCTGGGCGATCGAGGCGGATAGCGCGGCGAGTGCCGGTACCGTTTGCGGGCTGATCGATCGAGTGCGCACGATGTCGATCGCCGTAGCCTGCGGATCGGCCGGCGATGAGCCGTTACCGTAGCGCTCCAGTGCCGCCTGCGCCTGCGCAGACACGACTGCAAATGAAGCGGCGTCTTGTTCGTTCATCGTGCGGTTGAGCGCGTAGGCGGTCGGTACCGTACCGATGAGGATCAGCATGATGAGGCCCATGCCCTTTTGTCCGTCGTTCGAGCCATGCGCGAAGCTCACGCCCGTGCAAGTCAGCACCAGCAACGCACGTATCCAAAAAGGCGGCGGCTGGTTGCCTTTGGGCTCCTGAAAGAGTGCGGGTACGGGAATGAGCGCTTTGGCGATATACAGCAAAAGCGCAGCAACGCTGAAGCCGATCAATGGTGAAAATAACAACGATTCACCGATCTTGGCCGCCTGTCCCCAGTCGACGCCGCTGGTGCCGCTGCTGCTGGCGGCCAATAGCTGGTTCATGAGACCCACTCCCATGATCGAGCCGATCAGCGTATGGGAACTGGACGATGGCAGACCCAGATACCAGGTACCGAGATTCCACAAAATCGCCGCAATCAACAATGCAAACACCATGGCGAAGCCGGCGCCGCTGCCCACCTGGAGAATCAACTCCACCGGCAACAGCGATACGATGCCGAAAGCCACCGCGCCGCTCGAGACCAAGACGCCCAGGAAATTGAACGTGCCCGACCAAACAACGGCGAAATTGGGCGGCAGCGCGTGGGTATAAATGACAGTCGCAACCGCATTGGCGGTGTCGTGGAAGCCATTGACGAATTCGAATCCCAGTGCGATCAGCAGCGCGATACCGAGGAGTACATAGGGATACACTCGCGTGTCCCTGACCACCGACAAGTCATCCGCCAGGTGATAACCCGTGTATATGATGCCCGCGACGACAATCACGCCTGCGAGAAAGTTGAACCAAGGACTCGGCTTCTGTGCCGTGAGAGGCGAGGCCACGGGCCCCGAACGCATTGCATCGACATTGGACATGGATGTCTCGATAGAAAAGGGGTGGCGCAACCCGTGACTTATAGTTCTGTAATATGACGATTAGATGACAACCCGGGTTTTTAATGCCATTCACCATTTCGCACGTCGCTGCCGTTTTGCCGTTTTCTCGTGCCCTTGCCCGGTGGCAAGTGCTTTCTGCCGCGATCATCGGGAGTATGGCGCCCGATTTTGGTTGGTTCATGCCGTGGCGTCCCGCCCGGTTCGAAACCCACAGTGCCGTCAGCCTGGTGACCTTTTGCCTGCCGGTCGGCTTGGCCGCGTATTGGGTCTTTCAACGCGTGGTCAAGACGCCGCTGCTGGAATTGTTACCCCCGGCGGCGTATGCGCGCTGGCATGAATTTGCGGCACCGGCAGATTACGCCAATCCGCTGCAATGGATTTTGGCCGCTTGCGGCGTGCTGGTGGGGGGAGTAACCCATCTAGTATGGGACGCGTTCACCCACGAGGGTGCGCGCGGCGTGCGGATGATTCCCGCGTTAGATGAGGTGTTCGAACTTGGCCGCCATCATCTGATGGGGTCCCGGTTGCTTCAGGATGTCAGCTCGTTGTTGGGACTCATCTTGGTCGTCGCCATGTTCGCTTATAGCCTGCGCCGCGGCACCGGCTTGGAATCCTCAACTAGTCGAATTTTACGCCCCGGCGAGCGGCGTGTGTGGGTAGGCGCTTATCTGTTGATGGCGGTGGTCCTGAGCAGTACGTTTTTTCTGATCAAGTATCCGGTCGAGTCCACGATGCATGGAGGAACGTTGCCGGTGGGCGGCGCGGCAATCGCCGTGCTGCGCGGCCTCGCAGCGGCGCTCCTCAGCGTGAGCCTGTGCCTAAAATTACGCCTTCGCACGCACCCTTAAACTTAAGGGCATCATGCGAAGGCGGGACCACCGGGGCGTGTTTAGGTCTACCGGTCGTCCGGGCCGCCTCGCGGCGCCTCTGTCGGAGCGGATGACCAAACCACGTACTTACTACTGTCGCTGCCGGCGCTCGGCAGCGCTGGCTCGACCGGTCGCGGTGCCGGAGGTGCTGCCACCGGGGCCGGTGTGAACAGGTCGGCGCTCGGCGCAGCCGCGGTCGAATTGACTGAAGCCGCAAATTCGGTGCGGGGAGCCGTCTCCGGGCGCGCTCCGTTGACGCTCGCGGAGTCGTTACTCTCACTTGATTGAGTTTGACCGGCGCCGGTGCCTTCGCCGCCGTCCCGTCGCCCACGGCCGCGCCGTCGTCGACTACGTCCGGTTCGTTCGGGACGGTCGTTGCCGGGCCGATCGCCGCGATCGTTTCCATCCGTGCGCGTCGGCTGCTCGCCGTTGCGGCCTTGCGGTTCACTGCGAGGCGCTTGCTCGCCCCGCGTCGGCTGTTCACCCCGAGGTGCTTGTTCGCCACGCGGCGCTTGTTCGCCACGCGGGGCGCCATCCGTGCGCAGGGCTTCCGGGCGCGGCCCTTGATCGGGACGCGCTACTTCGCCACGTGGGGATTCGCTGCGCCGCTGACCTGCATCATTGCGGTTATCGCCTCGTGGGCGGCCGTCGCGCCGCGGATCGCGCGGACCATCGCGCCGGACATCACGATTGCGATCGCGATCGCGGGGGCGATCCCGATCGCCGCCGCTTCGATATCCGTTATGGCGTGCATCGCGTTGCGGTGGTCGATCACGATGCGGTCGCTCGGTCGTTGCAGGTGCGGTCGTGGCGGGAGCGCTTGAAGGGCGGCTGCCGAACAGCCATCTCCAGAAACGAACCAACGCGCCATCTTGGGGAGCCGCGACCGCGGCCGCCGCCGCGGCGGGGGCTTCAGGGACAGGCATGGGTATGAGCGGCGAGGCCGAGGCGGGCAATATGCTCGGTACCAACGGCGCTTCGGTTTGCGGTTTCTTGTCCCGATTGCCGATATTCGAATCATCGAGGCTGGGCTGATCGGCGATTTGGTAGCTCACCGTTGTGTTTTCCGGCAGCTCTTTCTCGTCGTCGCGAATTCGCCGCAGGCTATAGCCCGGGGTCTGAAGGTGCGGATTCGGCACGATCACCAGCGATACTTTGTCGCGCGATTCGATCTGATTGAGCCAGTCACGCTTTTCGTTGATCAAATAGGTTGCGACGTCTACCGGCACTTGCGCGATCACCCGACCGGTGCGCTCCTTGCGAGCTTCCTCGCCGATCAAGCGCAACAGTGCGAGGGACATTGATTCCACACCGCGGATCGTGCCCATGCCGTTGCAGCGTGGACAGTTGATGTGCGTGGTCTCGGAGAGGGCTGGCCTCAAGCGCTGACGAGATAACTCGAGCAACCCAAAGCGGGACAGCCGGCCCAACTGGATACGGGCGCGATCCATCTTGACCGCGTCGCGCAGCATGTCCTCCACGGCTCGCTGGTTGGTTTGCGATTCCATGTCGATGAAATCGATGACGATCAGTCCGCCAATGTCTCGCAGCCGCAATTGACGTGCAATTTCCTCGGCGGCCTCGAGGTTGGTATTGCGGGCGGTTGCTTCGATATCCCCGCCCCGGGTGCTGCGCGCCGAGTTGATGTCGATCGAGACCAGCGCTTCGGTGTGATCGATGACCAGGCTGCCGCCGGAGGGCAGCGTCACTTTGTGCGAATACGCCGATTCGATTTGACTCTCGATTTGGTAGCGCGTGAACAGCGGGACCGGGTCCTCATACAACTTCAGCTTGCGCTGCGCGTCCGGCGGCATGAACCGCTGCATGTACTCCTGAGCCTTTTGGAAGGCTTCCGGCTGGTCGATCAAACACTCGCCGACATCGTCGGAGAAGTAATCGCGCAGGCCGCGTGTGACCGCGTCGCTTTCTTGGAATATCAGAAACGGCGCAGGTCGGCCGTCATTGGCCTGAACGATCGCATCCCAAGCGGTCTTGAGATTGTTCAAGTCCCATTGCAGCTCTTCCGTCGAGCGGCCGACTCCGGCGGTGCGCACGATGGCGCCCATGCCGTCGGGAATCTGCAAGCCGTTCATCGCCTCGCGCATCTGATCGCGATCTTCGCCCTCGATGCGGCGCGACACGCCGCCGGCTCTTGGATTGTTCGGCATCAGCACCAGAAAGCGGCCGGCGAGACTGATGAAGGTGGTGAGTGCGGCACCTTTGTTGCCGCGTTCCTCCTTTTCGACCTGCACGATCAGCTCCTGGCCTTCTTGCAGGAGATCTTTGATGTTGAGCCGGCCTTGGTTCGCGGGCTGCGAACGGAAGTATTCTTTGGAGACTTCCTTCAGCGGCAAAAAGCCGTGTCGTTGTGCTCCATATTCGACAAACGCCGCTTCGAGACTCGGTTCTACGCGAGTGATTCGGCCTTTATAGATATTTGATTTCTTCTGTTCCCGGGACGGGATCTCAATTGATAAGTCGTAGAGTTTCTGACCGTCGACGAGTGCGACTCGCAGTTCTTCTTCTTGAACTGCGTTGACGAGCATTCTTTTCATTTGCCCCAACTAGAGTGGTAGGGGCCGAGGAGAGCTTGAGAATAAAAGCCGGGGCCGCGACGCGGGTGGTCGCGGTAATGAATAGGGAAGAGCCGAACGCGAGCCACGCGACCGGCATCAATTCAACCCAATTCTGCCAATATGTATACGGCAAGCCCGGGGCCTTGTTCTCGGTTAACCGCTTGTTAGACGCCGAAGCACAAGCTACGGGCTCCTTGCGTCTATCTCATCGGCCGAGCGATGGTCTGGAAATCCAGAACCAACTAATATGCGGCTCCCCAACGGATGGGGGACCACCGAAACCTGTGCCAACTTGTAACCTAAGTAAGGACTTAAGAAACCGCTGTTCCCCCAAAAAATGGTTCAGCGCCTGACACGGCTTTGCCACATTACCACAACATGCCGTCAGGGTCAATGTAATCAATACCTTAGAAGCCTGCTTAACGTAAGATCTCGCCTATGAAAACCGAAATTGCCGATCCCGTGAGGCTGCACTCAGCCAAGAGCCCCGTCGTTCTTCGGACCATTACGGCGGAAGAGGAGGGTCAGAGAATCGATAACTTTCTCATGCGGCACTTCAAAGCCGTACCTCGAAGCCGGGTGTACCGCCTACTGCGCAAGGGCGAGGTGCGCGTCAACCGCAAGCGCGTGGATGCGGAGTACCGCATCGCCGCCGGCGATGAAGTGCGCCTGCCGCCGGTGCGAATCGATGAAAGCGATGAGCCGGGCCGGGGCCGGCCTTCCACCAGTCTTCAGGAGCTGATCGAGCGGGCCGTGATCTTTCAGGACAAACATGTGCTCGTGATCGATAAGCCGGCCGGTGTCGCGGTGCACGGCGGCAGCGGCATGAGTTACGGGGTCATTGAGGCGCTGCGGGCTTCCCGGCCGCGCGAGACCCTCGAGCTGGTCCATCGTCTCGACCGCGACACCAGCGGTTGCTTGGTTGTAGCGCGCGATCGGGCCACGCTGGTCTCGCTGCATGCGCTGATCCGGAATTCGGGCATGCACAAGACCTACTTGGGGCTCGTGTCCGGCAGCTGGCAGCTGGGTACCAAACGCATCGACGCACCGCTGGCGACCGACAACCGGCAGCACGGCGAACGGCATGTGCGGGTGGCCCAGGCCGGCAAGGATTCAGTCAGCGTGTTCAAACCGGTGCAATTTTTTGGGAGCTTGGCCACATTGATGGAAGTGGACATTCCGACCGGACGCACCCACCAAATTCGCGTCCACGCCGCGTTCGCCGGCCATCCGTTGTTAGGCGACGACAAGTATGGTGACCGTGAGCGCAATGCCGAACTCAAACGTCACGGTCTGAAGCGCACATTCTTGCACGCCCAGTCCGTTGCCTTCGAGTGGCCGGGATCCGGCGTGCCTTTTCACGTCAGCGCGCCGCTTCCCGTCGAACTGACGGCGGTGCTCGATGCGATTACGCCGGTGAAGCGCCGGACGGCAGACCGCAAACCCACCAAACGGACTGTGCGGCGCTAGATCCCGTTCCGGCCGGGCTTTACGGTAGTTCGAATCCGACTTCCCGGAGCACCGCGCACAGTCGGATCAACGGTAGTCCGATGAGCGCAGTGGGATCCACGCTGTCGATGTATTCGCACAAGCTGATCCCAAGACCCTCGCTCTTGAATCCGCCGGCGCAATCGAGGGGCGACTCAATCGCAACGTAACGCTCGATCGTCGCTTGATCGAGCACGCGGAACGTGACACGCGTGGTATCGACGAACTGGAACCTGCGCTCATCACTGGCGCGCACGACCGCGACACCGGTGATAAAGGCAAGTGTTTTACCCGAGCAGTTGCGGAGCTGTTCGATACAACGCCCCGCGGTGCCCGGTTTGCCGAGGATCGTTTGCTGGTCGGACTCGTCGAGAAGAGCGGCAACTTGATCGGAGCCGATGACCCAGGCGTCGGGGTGTTGTTCGGCTACCGCCCGCGCCTTGGCGAGCGCCAGCCGGGTGACTAGAGCAAGGGCGGGCTCATCGTTGTGCCGGGTCTCATCGACGCCGGGAGCCTGGCACTGGAAGGAATTGTGCACTCGCGCCAGCAACTGGCGCCGGTAGCCGGATGTGGAGGCCAAAAAAAGCGCAGGCGGAGACTTCAAAAACAACGACTTGCACCTGATCCATTTTTGACAGGGGTGGGAACGGGCCCTATTATACGCGGCCCATGGCAGCCGGCTTGCCAGACCTCGTCGATTGCGCGCGCCTGGCTCAAGATGCCGCGGTGCTCGAACGTGTCTATGGCCTCCGCGAATTGCCTCGGTTGCAGGATTTGTTGGCAGAGCCGCTGGGCGACCTGCAGGCAAGCTTTGCATTTTCGAAGGCGGCCTCGGGCCGCGCGGGAGCCCATATAGCCATCCGCGCGACGCCGCGGCTGGTCTGTCAGCGCTGCATGCAGGGTTTCAAATTCCCGGTGAGCGCCGGCAGTGAAGTTGAATTTACGAACGACGCGGAAGCGGTCGTGTCGGACTCGGAGCGGGAACTCGTCCCGGTCGACGGCGACAAAGTGTCGCTGCGCGAGCTGGCCGAGGAGGAATTATTGTTGGCGTTACCGATAGCGGCAACGTGCAATACACCGCAAAGTTGCGGTAATGCACCGGGCTTTGCCGCAGATGCAGAGGGACCCGAAGAATCGGGCGGGATGCGGCGGCCGTTTAGCGGTTTGCAGGATTTGTTGAAGAAAACTTGATAGGACATAGCACCCATGGCAGTTCAAAAAAGCAGAAAGACCCCCTCGAAGCGCGGTATGCACCGATCACATTCCGCTCTGGCAACCCCGGCGGTGTCGATCGACGCGAAGAGCGGGGAGACACATTCTCGGCATCGCATTTCTCGGGAAGGATTCTATCGCGGCCGCAAGGTGCTAGAGACCAAGGCGGACGTGGCCGCGTCCGAAGAATAACTCCGATCTGTACCATCGGCGATCCGCTCGCCGCTCGAGCCATCTAGACGCACACCCGTGTCGGCGCTGCTCCATATTGCCATCGACGCCATGAGCGGCGATTGTGGGCCATCGGTTTGCGTGCCGGCGGCCCTGGCCGCGGCGCGCGAATTTCCGGACGTGCGGTTTACCTTGATCGGTAGACAATCCGATCTGGAGATCCAGTTGGGGATGGGCGGGGCCGCGGGAGCAGCTGCGTCGAAGCCGGCTAATGTGGATTGCCTGTTTGCAGCGCAGGTCGTCGAGATGACCGATCACCCGCGCGAGGCGTTACGTCGCAAAAAGGATTCTTCGATGCGCCGCGCGCTCGATCTGGTCAAGGCGCGTGAAGCCAACGCCTGTGTGAGCGCCGGCAACACCGGCGCTCTGATGGCGATGGCCCATTTCGTGCTCAAGATGTTGCCCGGCGTAGAACGACCAGCGATCGTGTCCATGATCCCCTCGCGCGGCGGCCACACCTACATGCTCGATCTGGGTGCAAATGCGTCGTGCACGCCGGCGCAGCTGTACCAGTTCGCGTTGATGGGATCGGTGTTGGCGGCTGATCTCGAGGGCGCCCACGAGAGACCCCGAGTCGGCTTGCTCAACATCGGCGAAGAAGACATCAAGGGAAACGAAATCGTGCAGGCCGCGCATAATCTGCTGACGGCGAGCGACGTCAACTACGTCGGCTTCGTCGAGGGGCACGACATTTTTTCGGATAAAGTGGATGTGGTCGTGACCGACGGCTTCACCGGCAATGTTGCCCTGAAGACCATGGAAGGAGCGGCGCAGTTGATCGGCGAGGTTCTGCGCGAGGAGTTCACGCGCAACGTGACGCGCAAGTTGGGTGCGCTCGCGGCACGCCCTAGCCTGCAAGCGCTGCGCACTCGCTTGGATCCGAGGCGATACAATGGCGCCACCATGGTCGGGCTGAACGGCATCGTGATCAAGAGTCACGGCGGCGCCGACCTGTTTGGTTTTCAACGTGCGATCGAAGTCGCCGTAATGGAAGCTCGAAACGGCGTACCGGCAAGAATCACGCAACGATTGGGCGTTCCGACTTAAGGGTTACGAAGGATCGCAATGTACTCACGCATCGCCGGCACCGGCAGCTATTTACCGGAAAAGGTATTGACCAACGCGGATCTGGAGCGCCTGATCGACACCAGCGATGAGTGGATTCGCTCCAGAACCGGCATTGAAAGCCGCCACGTCGCGGCAGAAGACGAGACCACCACCGATCTTGCCGAGCACGCCGCGCGGCGGGCGATGGCGGCCGCGGGGATTACCGGCGCGGACATCGACCTGATCTGCGTGGGCACGACGACGCCCGATCTCGTATTCCCAAATGTCGGTACTTTGTTGCAGGAGCGCTTGGGCATCCACCACGGCTGTCCGGCGTTTAGCCTGGAAGCCGCATGCACGGGTTTTATGTACGCCCTGAGCGTGGCGGATAAGTTCGTCCGCTTGGGTGAATCAAAGTGTGCGCTCGTGGTCGGAGCAGAGACACTGACGCGAATCATCGATTGGAGCGACCGCGGCACGTGCGTTTTGTTCGCCGACGGGGCGGGCGCGGTGGTGCTGACACCCTCGGCCGAGCCGGGAATCATCAGCACCCGGCTGCACTCGGACGGGCGGTACAAGGACCTGCTGCTGTATCCGGACGGTGTTTCCAAAGGCTTCAAGTTGGTGCGCGAGGGCAAGGCCGGGGTTCAGATGAAGGGCAACGAGGTTTACAAAGTCGCGGTCAACACGCTGGGTCAATTGGTTACCGAGACTCTCAACGCCAACAAGATGACCAAGGACCAACTTGACTGGTTGATCCCGCATCAGGCAAACATCCGTATCATTGAAGCGATCGCCAAACGGCTGGAATTGCCGATGGAGCGGGTTATTGTGACGATCAACGATCAGGGCAACACCTCCGCCGCGTCGGTGCCATTGGCGCTCGATACGGGCATCCGGGATGGCCGCGTGCGGCGCGGCCAGTTGCTCCTCTTGGAGGCCTTCGGCGGTGGTTTTACCTGGGGGTCAGCACTCATTCGCTATTGACTTGGGGTGCCTAAAATTCGATGCGAAGCACGGCTTGGATTTGGTTGGTCGGATGGGTGACTGCCGCTGCGCATGCGGAGATTTTTCCATTGGCGCCGGACCAAGACATGATCGGCCAGCCTGGCCAGACCGAAGCCGAGAAGGAAGACACGCTGCCGGACATTGCCCGGCAATACCACTTGGGATTCGACGAAATCATCGCGGCCAATCCGGGCGTCGATACTTGGCTACCGGGCGCCGGAACCACCATTCGCCTGCCGACGCAGCATCTCATTCCCGATGTTCCGCGCACCGGCATCGTGATCAATCTGCCTGACGGGCGTTTGTATTTTTTCCGAACCGATCAGAACGGCAATCACGTGGTCGAAACAGATCCCATCAGCGTCGGCAAAATGGACTGGAAGACGCCGTTGGGGGTCACGACCATCGTGAAGAAAGTAAAAAGGCCCACCTGGTATCCGCCCAAATCGGTGCGTGACACCCATCTTAAGGACGATGGCGACATTCTGCCGGCGTCCATTCCTCCCGGACCGGATAATCCGTTGGGTGAGTACGCGCTGCGCTTGGGGATTCCCGGAGGCGCCTATCTGATTCACGGCACCAACAAACCGGTGGGCGTCGGAATGCAGATCACCCACGGCTGCATCCGCCTGTACCCGGAGGATATCGAATACCTTTTCGGAGAGGTCCCGGTCGGGATGGCGGTGCGGATCGTCAATCAGCGCATCAAAACCGGATGGGTCGATGGCGCCCTGTATCTCGAGGTCCACCACCCGTTGGACAGCGCGGACCCGAAGGAACTAGAGGATCTTACGGTGCTCACCCGCAGTATCGTGGCCGCGACCTCGCAGCGCCGGGTCATCGTGGATTGGGATACCGCAGAGCGCGTATTTCAAGAGGCCAACGGTACACCGACGCGCATTTCGATTGACCGTTGGATCGCGCCGGGCGCCGCCGCCGTTTTGAGCAGACAATCGCCGTAAAGAAAAACGCCGCGGCATGCACCGCGGCGTTCACGCGCACATAACTACTCGATTTACTTCGACACAGACTTCTTGAACATGCGATCGATCTTCTCATTGATCGCTTCAATGGCCGTCGAATTCTGCTGAGCCGTCGACAATGCCTGGTTCGCTGTGCTCTGCGCGGCTGACGCTGCAGACCCCGCACTCTGAGCGGCGGCCATCGCAGCAGCCGTATCGCTCGCGTTCTTCGCCGTGTCGCTCTGCAGCTTGGCGACCTGTGACTTCAGATCATCGATCTGAGCTTGGATCGGCTTCAGGTCCGTGCATCCTGCGAAAGCAATAACGCAGGCCGCGGCGAGAGAGGCCTTAAGTGTCGTGGAAAGTGTCATAAATAGTCCCCTAGGGTTGTTAATTCATTCGTTTCGGAAAAACCGAAGTGTCGTCCACACTCGAGCCCAATCCGCATGTCGGGCTCGAATGCGTTGCAACACAGTCGTACATAAAGCCAAATTCGCGCGTCGATTGCAACTGAAAATACGTGTTTTGTCGGCTCCAACCGACGATTTTACCTAGTTTCGTCCTGCAAATTAAATCGCCGTTAGAAATCATCGTATAAATTCATCGCAGAATGTAAGTTTTACAGCTCACAAGCACGAAGAACGCTCCGTCTCTATAAATGGTACGGAGCAAATGCTATCGACTAATTGCAGAGGCGGTAATTGGACGAAATACCAAGGTGCTCGCGTGCCCCCGGCGCCGAACCGCGCCGGATCTCGAGCAAAAGCTCACGCAGTCCTAGCTCTTGAGCAGTTCCATGACTGCGCGATGCCCCTGATTGATGGCCGAGTCGGTATAAGCCGCGCCGCCGGCATCGGAATTGGCGATGGTTATTCGGCCGAATTGCGCGCGGCCAACGACGTGCGATTGCTGGGCTTCGGGGAGCTCAGGATCGAATAGCGGGTTGTATTCCGGCGCATAGCCGTGCGGCCAGCGATTCACGGTGATGGCACTGATATCGCGTGCCGGGTCGAATCCGCCGTCCTCGAGCGTACGGCGCAATTGGTCGCGGATATTGCGTTCGAACGTTTCGAACGAGGTTGCGAGCAATTCGGCGCGCCCGGCGCGATTTTGCTCATGTTCCGTCAGCCCGGGTTTGCACGGCGTGCGCACCATGTGAAGGAGAATCGGATCGCTCGGCGACTTCGTACTCTGATACTCGCCGATATCGACGTGCGGGTTCAAATGGAAGTACGTGTGGTAGCTTCCCGGCGCATATACCCGATAGAGCTTGAGCTTTTCGAACGCGTGCCAATTGCGCAGAGCAACGCTGGTGTAGACCAGCGGAGTCTTCACGAGGCTGTGCAGCGCCTCCTTCTGAGGCTCCGGAAGTTCCGGGCACAAGTAGGGAATCATCATGTTGTAGCAGGCCAAAACCGTGCCGCGCGCGCGTGCGGTATAGGTACGGCCGCCACGCATGTACGTGACCTCGACCTGACTCGCCGTGCGAGGTTCTCCTAGATGACGTGCTCGGATGGCGGTGCTGTTCAAACGCAGACGCAGCGGTGTCCCTGGGACATCGAGCTGCGCATAGTCCACGCGCGCCGTGACGATTTCCTCTGCATTGTGGCCGCGCACGGCCCAGCTCGGAAAGGAGCGCGGAATCAGTTCGCGCACCAACAGCCGCGCAATCGTTGCGTTGCCATCGGGAAAGTGCAAGCGCAAGGAACCACCGGTGTCCGCATAACCCGCCGGTGTGTAACCCATGCGAGGAATGGAGCCCTTGGCGAGATTCATTCCCTCAAATCCAGGCATATCGATACCCCAGCAGTCGAGGGCGGATACGGCATCGGTGCCCACGCCCCATTCGCCCATGGGACGTGCGTGATAGAACTTCAGCACCGCCGGATCGACGCGCACGATATCGCGCAAGAACGCCTCGTAACTGATTCGCGACAACCGCTGCTTCTTTTCGTCGGATGACATACCCGGCATGTAATCGATGTCGCCGGTCTCGATCTGCAGGATTTCCTTGCGTGCCCGGTCGGAGAGGGGCGCCTGCCCCAGCGCTTGGGCGAGAGTCGCGGCACCGGTGCCGACAATGAGTTTATCGGCGCCGAAAGTTTCCTGATCGAAGAAGGCGCCCGCCTTGAGCCCAAGACGATCGTAGAATTTGAGGTCCTGCGTGGATTTGATGAGTCTCGCGACATCGATTCCCAAGTTCCGCATGAGACCCGCGGAAACCGGTCCATAGGGCCGCGGACTGTCGATTTCCAAGGTACCGCCGTTCAACAGGTTGAGGTGGCCGTCCAGATTGAATTCGTTGCGCTTGGCGTGGCCGCCGAAATCATCGTGGTTGTCGAGAATGAGAATGCGGCTGTTGGCCGATGTTTGCGCACGGTAGAAGTGCGCGGCGGCGAGTCCACTGATGCCGCCGCCGACGACGATCAAATCGTACTCTTCACCCGTGTCGGTGGGCGGCGGCGCGGGCTGGCCGTCGCGCAATGCGTGGGCGGCTTCAAACGAACCTGCAGGGCTGCCGCGCATGCCGGTTAGCAGCGGGGGATAATAACCGAAGGCATCTTGAGCGGCGGCGGGGAGGGCGGCTCCTGGGGCGGAGCCGGCGTTCTCTGGTGTGGCGGCAAAGAGAGACCGGGATGTCATCGCGGCGGTGCCGATGGCAATACCGTTCAGGAAATCGCGGCGTGTGATGGGGCAGTGCATGCCGAGTTCGCGATCCTTGGATTTATCCTCTGTCATGATTTCCTTTGAAATATGGGATTAGCGGTGGGCCGGCAAAATACCGTGCCCCGATCGGACTTGCCAGTGGCGATAGACTGTATATAATAACAGTTACTGGCTACATATACAGGTGATCCATGTCGGACCTTACGCCTCGTCAAACCCAAATCCTCAGGCTCATTCAAGACGCCATTGCAGAAAATGGGATGCCACCCACGCGTGCGGAAATCGCACGTACGCTCGGTTTCAAGTCTCCCAATGCAGCCGAGGAACATTTGCGCGCCTTGCAACGCAAGGGCGTCATCGATCTGATACCCGGCACTTCGCGCGGCATCCAGCTCAAAGATATTCTACGAGAACAATTGGGTCTGCCGCTCATCGGCCGGGTTGCTGCCGGCCGGCCGATCCTGGCCGAAGAACACATTGAAACGCGTTATCAAATCGATCCCCAATTATTCCAACCGCAGCCGCACTATCTGTTGAAAGTGCAGGGCATGAGTATGAAAAACGCCGGGATCCTGCATGGCGATCTAGTGGCCGTGCATCGCACTCCCGAAGTGCGTAATCGTCAAATTGTCGTCGCTCGCCTGGAAAACGAAGTCACCGTCAAACGCTATCGACAAGAAGGCACGATTGTGTGGTTGCTGCCCGAAAACACCGATTTCGAACCCTTGCGCGTCGATCTCAAAGAACAGCCCATGATTATCGAAGGGGTGGTGGTCGGGGTGCTTCGTCGCGGTAAAGACGTGGATGCCGCGTGAGACACCATCGCTTGCGCAAATCTTGGCCGATGCGCGTGTCTGGAAGTTAAAAGACGCCTCGGCCGGACTCCGTCCGTCTTCGTCTCGTCCGGTTTGGTCCACCGGTCGAAGCTCGCTCGATGCGCGCTTGCCGGGCGGGGGTTGGCCGACGGCGTCGCTCGTCGAGGTGCTGCTGGATGCGGCCGGTCTCGGTGAAGTCCAACTATTTTTGCCGGCGTTGGTGCAATGCCAGCGCAGGATCGACGGGGAAGCTCCCTGGCTGGTTTGGATTGCCCCGCCCCATGAACCCTTTGCACCGGCTTTAGCGCAGCAGGGAATTGAACTGAGCCGCTTATTGGTGGTGCGGCCTGCCACCGCGACGGAAGCCCTGTGGGCCGCTGAGCAGGCTTTGAGTTCAGGAGTTTGCGCGGCAGTTTTGCTGTGGCTGAAAGGGACCGATGATCGCTGGTTGCGGCGTTTGAAACTGGCGGCCGAGGCGGGCGGTGCACTCGGCGTATTGTTTCGTCCCGAACGGCATCGGTTCGAGTCCTCGCCCGCCGCCTTACGCTTGTTGTTGACCAAGGGTGAACATGAGCCGCATCTCGAGCTGCTCAAAGTGCAAGGAGGCCGGCCCGGCCCCATCGAGCGTGTCTCGTGAAATCGCGTGCGGTGAAATCTGCAACGGCGGATTTGTTCGTCGCTGCCGATGCCGCGGCGGTACGACGGCCCGCACCCGAGCTTGCCGCAACTTCGCCGCGCTCCCCCAAGACCGTAACCCGATCGCGTTCAAAGCATCTGTGGTATGCGGTGGTTTTTCCGGAGTTGTACGAGGCGGAACAGTCAGCCGCCGTTCTAGAGCGCCTCTGCATGCATGCACAGCAATTCACCTCGTTGGTCAGTATTGAAATGCCAAACGCCTTGTTGTTGGAGACCAAGGGCAGCGTGAAGTTGTTCGGTTCACTGGAGGGGCTGCATGCCGGCATCGATGCCGTTTGGAGTCGGCTGAGGCTGTGTGCCCACAGTGCGACGGCACCATCGACGCTGGCGGCTCTGTGGTTCGCCCGCGCCGGCAAGCGGGTACTCATCGAAGATCCCGGCTTGCTGACGGGTGGGTTAGCGGGGCTGCCCATTGCTTGTACATCCTGGAATGCCGAGCGGTTGCACACCTTGCGCAGCATGGGAGTGACCCGGGTAGGTGATTTGCTGCGCCTGCCGCGCGCCGGCATCGCGCGGCGCTTCGGTGCGGACGCGGTGCTCGATCTCGACATCGCGCTGGTGCGGCAAGCCGCACCGCGCAGGGCATTCGTACCGCGGGAACGTTTTCGCGAGCGCTGCGATTTCGAGACGGAGATCGAAACCGCAACATATCTGCAGAAGGCGCTCGAGCCCCTGATCGAGCGCTGCGCGCAATTTTTGCGCGAACGGCAGGCCGGTGTGCAGACTTTTGAATTGAGACTGCGGCACCGCGCACGATCTGCCACACGAGTTCGCTTAGGATTGGCGAGCATCACGAGTGAATATCGTCGTTTGACGGACGTTTTGGCCCACAAACTGGCCCGGCTCGAACTCGCGGCACCGGTCCGAAGCATGGAACTTCGATCAGGCATCTTGCGGCCGCTCTCGGCCGCGTCGCTCGATGCCTTTGCCCCCTCTGGCGGCGCCGCCGGATGCGATACGGCGCCGCAATTGGTGGAACGTTTGCGCGCTCGGCTCGGCGAGGAAGCTGTTTATGGCATTTGTTCGATCCCGGAGCATCGTCCTGAGGCAGCTTGGCGGCGGATCCATGAACTACGCCTAGACTCTGCTCTACGTGTTGGCGGTCAGATAACCTCGCGGGGGATGACCGATCACGGCATGCCGCGGCCCGTGTGGTTGTTGGATGAGCCCGTCATGCTCTGTGCGTCAGAAGTGCAACAGCTGCATCAGGGAGAGGTGATTCTCGAGGAAGGTCCTGAACGCATCGAGAGTGGCTGGTGGGACGGAAAGGGTATCGCACGCGACTACTACATCGCGCGTCAGACGGGCGGCACACGGCGCTGGGTTTTTCAGGAACGGCGGTCCAAGTGTTGGTATTTGCACGGCGTGTTCGCTTGAGGCTGGACTCCAGACGTGTACGCCGAACTGCATGCCTTGAGCAATTTCTCGTTTTTGCGTGGCGCGTCTCAGCCGGAGGAAATGGTCGCCCAGGCCAAGTGTTTGGGTTATCGCGCGCTGGCACTCACCGATGAATGCTCACTCGCGGGCGTGGTGCGCGCGCATGTCGCAGCCAAGCAGCAGCAACTACCTCTGATCATCGGCACGGAGCTCAATTGTGCCGATGAACTCAAACTCGTAGCGCTGGCGACCGATCGGGCGAGCTATGGAACGCTCTCCCGTTTGATCAGCCGCGCACGGCGCGCCAGCGCCAAGGGCAGCTACGCGCTCGGGCGCGCAGATCTCGAGAACGCACTCGCCGGATGTTTGATTATTTGGCTGCCGCGAGCGGGCAGGGCGGCACTGCCGCACCACGAGAAGGACGGCCGTTGGCTGCGCGAGCGCTTCGCCGGCCGATTATGGATCGGCGTCGAACTCTTGACTGGCGGCTGCGATACGCGCCGCTTGGAACTCCTCGAGGCGCTGGGTAAAACGATCGATGTGCCGCGAGTTGCCGCCGGCGACGTGCACATGCATCGACGCAGCCGACGCGCCTTGCAAGATGTGCTGACGGCGATCCGCTTGAATATCCCGCTTGAGCGCGCAGGCTTGAATCTGTTTCCGAATGGCGAGCGTTGTTTGCGGCCTCTATCGCGTTTGCAGGAGTTGTATCCCGCCCCGCTGCTCGCGCAAACGCTCATCATCGCCGAACGCTGCGCCTTTGAACTCGATGAACTGCGTTACGAATATCCCGAGGAGATCGTGCCCGCCGGTGAAACACCGACCAGCCATCTGCGCAACCTGACTGCACGAGGCTGCGCCAAGCGTTGGCCGGAGGGGGTGCCTCGCGCCGTGCGGGACGGCATCGAACATGAATTGCGTCTGATCGCCGAACTCAAGTTCGAGCCGTTTTTTCTCACCGTGCACGACGTCGTTCAGTACGCCCGTTCCCAGAAAATCCTCTGCCAGGGCAGGGGCTCGGCAGCCAATTCCATGGTCTGCTATTGCCTGGAGATCACCGAAGTGGATCCCTCGCGCATGGCGATGCTGTTCGAGCGCTTCATCTCCAAAGAGCGCAACGAGCCGCCCGATATCGACGTGGATTTCGAGCACGAGCGGCGTGAAGAGGTGATCCAATATATTTATCGAAAATATGGCCGTGAGCGCGCGGCATTGGCGGCCACCGTCATCTGCTACCGCCCGCGCAGCGCCCTCCGGGATGTCGGCAAGGCTTTGGGGTACGACTCCGCCCAAGTCGATCGGCTCGCGCGCGGCATGCAATGGTGGGATGGTCAACGTATCGATCCAGAGCGCATCCGCGCATCGGGCTTCGATCCGCGCGATGCGAGAACGCGACGCCTCATGGCGCTCGCTGCGGAAATCTTGGGCTTCCCACGTCATCTCTCGCAGCACGTGGGCGGCTTCGTCATTGCGCGCGGCCGCTTGGATGAATTGGTGCCGATCGAAAATGCTGCGATGGCCGATCGCACGGTGATCGAGTGGGACAAAGACGATCTGGACGCGCTGGGACTGCTCAAGGTGGATGTGCTCGGGCTTGGTATGCTGAGTGCAATACGCCGGGCGTTTGGTTTGATCAACGACTTCGGCGGTTCGACCGCGGTGGCGGCAGAACTCAATCTCGCGACGGTGCCGTGCGAGGATGAGTCGGTGTACGACATGATTTGCCGCGCCGATACGACCGGAGTATTTCAAATCGAGTCGCGGGCTCAGATGGCCATGCTGCCGCGATTGAAGCCGCGCAATTTTTATGATCTCGTCATCGAAGTGGCGATCGTGCGCCCGGGTCCGATTCAGGGCGAGATGGTGCATCCGTATTTGCGCCGCCGTAACAACGAGGAGGCGGTGACTTATCCGAGCGAAGCGGTCGAGACGGTGCTCAAGCGCACTCTCGGCGTGCCCATTTTCCAAGAACAGGTCATGCAATTGGCGATCGTTGCGGCGGGCTTCTCGCCCGGCGAGGCGGACCGGCTGCGCCGCGCAATGGCGGCCTGGAAGCGCAAAGGCGGGTTAGAGCCTTTCCAGCGCCAATTGATCGAGGGCATGCGCGAGCGAGGGTACCCTGAAAGCTTTGCACATCAGATATTCAATCAAATACTGGGGTTCGGCGAGTACGGCTTTCCTGAATGTGTCGTTGGCGAAACACGCGTTGTGAATGCCGACACCGGAGGATGGTTGACGATCGATGAGGTCATCGGGGGTCAGGCGCGCCTTGATAACACACTTGCGTGCGATGATGAGCTGCGTTTGAGGAAGCGCAAAGTGCTGCGTGTCTTGCGAAGTGGTGTGAAGCCCGTGTGGCGTCTCCGCACGGCTCTTGGCCATGAGATTCTGGCGACGGCGGAACACCCATTTATGACCATGGGAGGTTGGCTGCGGCTGGGCCAACTTAAAGTTGGCGACACGGTTGCAACGGCGCGTTCGGTGCCTGCGCTGCGTCTGGAAGGTTCCGATGTCTATTGGGACATAATTGTGGAAATCGAGGCAGTCGGGAATCGAGAAACCTACGATTTGCAGATCGAAGGCGATCACAATTTTTTGGCCAATAATTTCGTTGTCCATAATTCTCACGCGGCGAGTTTTGCACTCCTCGTCTATACCTCCGCGTGGTTGAAGCATTACGAACCTGCCGCATTTTGCGCGGCACTCGTCAACAGTCAGCCGATGGGGTTTTATGCGCCGGCGCAATTGGTGCGTGACGCTCGTGCGCACGGTGTCGAGGTGCGTCCGGTCGCGGTGGCGGTGAGCGAATGGGATTGCACGCTCGAGCGGCGAAGCGACGGTCGCCCGGCGCTGCGTTTGGGCTTGCGATTGGTGAAACAGTTGTCGCGCGAAGGTGCGAATCGACTGCTTGCCGCACGCGCGGTGCGCGCCTTTACCGATGTTGACGATCTTGCCGAACGTGCGGCGCTCGGGCGCGGCGATCTCGAAGCGCTCGGCGCCAGCGATGCGCTCGCGGAGCTTGCCGGACACCGGTATCGCGCCGTGTGGCAGGTGAGCGGAGTCGAGCGCGCGTTGCCCTTGCTGCCCGCGCAAACCGCGGCTCTCGAGGGGATTCCGCTGCTGCGGCCGCCGCGGGAGGGGCACGACATCGCCGCCGATTACCGCAGTGTAGGGCTAACTCTGCGGCGTCATCCGTTGGCGCTGCTGCGGGATAAGCTCGAGAAACGCGGCGTCATTCCGACCCAGGGACTCTGGGATCTGCCCAATGGCCGATTGGTCACCACGGCCGGCTTGGTCATTACGCGCCAGCGGCCGGGCAGCGCCAGCGGCGTGACTTTCGTCACCATGGAGGATGAAGTGGGCTACGTGAACCTGATCGTTTGGGAACGCGTGGCGAGCGCACAGCGCGCCGCCCTGCTCGAATCGCGTCTACTGGAGGTGCGCGGCAAGCTGCAACGCGAAGGCGATGTGCTGCACGTGATCGCCCGGCGTCTGACGAATCTCTCGGAGTTGCTCGGAGACCTGGTGGTCGAATCAAGAAATTTTCACTGAAGCTCGTGCTTCTAAACGTCCTCAAAACCCGTTAGCACGTTCACCGTATTCACGCCGATATCCGCTACGGCGTACCCGCCCTCGAAAACAAACAGAGTCGGCAGCTTGCACTCGCCGATCATGCGGCCGTAGGTCGAGAAATCCGGCGACTGCAGCTTGAAGAAACTGATGGGATCACCCGCGAAGGTATCGACGCCGAGCGACACCACCAAGGCGTCGGGGCCGAAAGCGCGAATGCGATCGAGTGCGCTGCCGAGCGCCTTTACCCAAATCGGGAATTCGGTGCCCCGGGGAAGCGGCAAGTTCATGTTGCAGTCTTTCCCCGCGCCCACACCCGTCTCGTCGGCATAGCCCGAGAAATACGGGAACGCCTCGGCCGGATCGCCGTGCAGAGAAACATAGAGCACGTCGGCGCGGCTGTAGAAAATATCCTGCGTGCCATTCCCATGGTGGAAGTCCACATCGAGGATGGCGACGCGCGCCGCTCCGTGATCACGCAGGAATTGAGCGGCAATGGCCGCGTTGTTCAAAAAGCAGTAGCCGCCGTACAAATCGCGCGCCGCATGATGCCCCGGCGGCCGGCACAGGGCAAACGCCGCGCGTGCTCCCTGGTGCACATGACGGGCCGCGGTGAGCGCCACGTCCGCCGCTGCCCGTGCGGCTTCCCATGAACCGGCACTGATCGAGGTTTCGCCGGCCATCGCGTAGTAGCCGAGTTTTCCCGTAATCCCGTTCGGGCGCCGTTGGACCATTCGACGCGCCGGCCAACAATCCGGAATTGCTTCGCCCAGATTGCCGGTGGCGACCCATTCGGTCCAGGCGCTGCTCAGGAATTCGACAAACTCCTCGTCATGGACGCGCAAAATCGGCGCTAGGCCGAAGTGCGATGGCGCGGTCACATCGCCGAGTCCGACCGCGCGCACCCGCTCGAGCACGATCTGCGCGCGCTCCGGGCATTCATGGGGCCGCACCAACTGGCCGCCGTAGAGTTCAGTTTGAGCATTTCGCAAGACATGTTCTGCGGAGAACACGGTGATCATTCATCTCTCCCGCGACATTCGTTCTTCGGTTCGTGTTGCGCCGCACACCGGGATCGAGCGGAGATATGTCACGCTTCCGGCGCGCCCCGCCGCGCGGCATATTCACATTTTGTGCGCACCTTGATGATTCCCTCGTTGGTCGAAATCGTGGCTCGAAGCAGAAGACGGGCACGGCCGCGGCGCGCAATGGTGTGCGTGAACGTCTGCCAGGCGGCCGATTCCGCTGCCCGGCAATGGATTTCAAAATCACCTTCGACAGGTGCCAGATAATCCACCTCGCAGCGGCGAACCACGACCGGTCCTTCTTCGCCGTGGTCGCGCAAGGCCAGAACCACCCAGAGCCACCCGCACATCACCGACAGCGAGGCGAGGCTTCCGGCGAATGCCGTGCCGTGAGGATTTACGTTGGGGGCGAGCGGCGCGCGCAAGCGCACGCCGTTGAAGTCGGCAGAAACGACGCTGCACCCGAGCGCCCGCGTCAATGGAATATGCTCGCGCAGGTAGGCTTCGACGTCCGAGGGACTCATGGGCACCTTCCAGCGAGATCCAGAGCGGGCTTCAGAGGTATCAAGCCCGCGCGGGCCCTTCAGCGGGCCTTCCTTTTCTTCCGGCCGGAGTTGTCCTGAGGCTCCGCACCGTCCCCGTCCGGCTCGCCGATCTTGTAATCGTCGAAATCGCTGAGCAGCTCCGCCGTGCGGCGCTCCTCCATGACCCGCTCCAGGCGTCGCCAAGCGGGCTCAGCGCCCTTGGGTGCCCGTCTGCGTTGCGACTCGACGTCGCGCATAATGTGATCCACGTCGACATCGTCACCCGGCGCCGTGTCCTCCGTGTCTTCCTCTTCAAACTCGTCTGATTCGGGTTTTTCGCTCATGCTTCCGGAGCTTGCGCTTCACCAATGAACCTACACGCGCGCGTTATAAACGGAAAGACGCCTCGTGCGCAATACCCTGGCCCACACTGGGCTATTTGACAAGATCGTTGAGTTGAAAAATCGGCAGCAACAGTGCAATTACGATGAACATCACAATTGCGCCCATGAATACGACCATGAACGGGCCCAATAGGTTGGTCATGGTCGAGAGAAGACCGTCCATTTCCCGCTCCTGATTTGTCGCCGCGCGCTCGAGCATTTTCTCCAGCTCCCCGCTGCTCTCACCGCTGCTGATCAAGTGAATCATCATCGGCGGAAAGAGCTTGCGTGCGGCCAACGATTTACCGATGGGCGCTCCTTCGCGCACCCGCAGGGCCGCTTCTTCGACGGCCTGTTTCATGGGTAGGTTGTTGACCACCTCGGCCGAGATGCGCAAAGCCTCGAGTACCGGCACCGCGCTCGCCGTCAGAATACTGAAGGTGCGGGAAAATCTCGCGGTATTCAGGCCGCGAATGAGTTTGCCGGCGAGCGGCACCCGCAGCAGGAATCGATCGAAGCGCAATCGCGCCGCGGGATCTTTGAGCCAGCGCAAAAAGCCCCAAGTGACCGCGGCAATGAATATCAGTCCGTAAATCCAATAATGACGGATGAGGTCACTCATGCCGATGAGAATCCGGGTGGCAACCGGCAGCTCCTGATGGCCGGATTCGAATACCGCAACCACTTGCGGGACGACGTAGGCCAGTAGAAACGACACGATGGCAAACGACAGCACCATGAGTACGATGGGGTATACCAAGGCGTTGCTGACCTGTTGGCCCATCACCTGCCGAGATTCGGTGTAATCCGAGAGCCGCTCGAGCACGTGATCGAGTTTGCCCGACTGTTCGCCGGCCGAGACCGTCGCGCGATAGATCTCCGGGAATGCCTGCGGGAAATCGCGCAACCCGTCGGCCAACGGGTGGCCTTCGACCACTTTGCCGCGCACGCCGAGTATGATTCTCTGGACCCGCGGCTTTTCAGTTTGTTCGGCAACCGCTTGCAGCGACTCCTCGAGCGGCAAGCCTGAGCGCAGCAGGGTCGCCAGCTGACGGGTCAATAGCGCCAAATCCAAAGTCGAGAGCCCGCGGCGCATGAACCCGCGGGCCCGGCTCTGTTTCAACTCGCGCGCCGCGGCTTCCTGAACTTCCATCGGGAGCAGCTGCTTGTCGCGAAGCTGCTGCCGGACATGCTTCGGGTTATCGCCCTCGATCAGACCCTTGCGTTCGCGTCCCTGGGCATCGAGTGCCGTATATTCGAACGCGCCCATCGGACAGCTTCCTAGTCCTCGCGGGTGACGCGCAGGACTTCTTCCAAAGTGGTTTCGCCCGCCATGACTTTCCTGCGGCCATCGTCGCGAATGCCGGGGCTCGCCGTTCGCGCATAGCGTTCCAGGTCCTGTTCGGAGGAACCATCGTGGATCATGGTGCGCATGTGATCATCGACCGCGATCAGTTCGTAGAT
This sequence comes from uncultured Gammaproteobacteria bacterium, assembly GCA_963755965.1. GTDB lineage: Bacteria > Pseudomonadota > Gammaproteobacteria > Steroidobacterales > Steroidobacteraceae > Bog-1198. The sequence continues at coordinate 322,908 of CAVWLU010000013.1, read as the reverse complement.
GCCGGTACGGCCGCGATATCCGGTTCCCGGCTCGCTGCACGGGCGGTACAGTTTAACCGGTTCGCCTTGCGGATTGAGATTCAGCAGCCGGCGTTCGTATTCACCGGCCATGAACGGCTCCCTGGTGGTCGGATTCAAGACGCGTACCAGGCGCTGCGCCAACACACCGATCAAACTCGATGAAAGCAGGAAAGGTTCGATGCCCATGTCGCGCAGCCGGGTGACCGCGCCGACGGCGGTATTGGTATGCAGGGTGGATAGCACGAGGTGGCCGGTGAGACTCGCCTGCACGGCGATCTGAGCGGTTTCGAGATCGCGAATTTCGCCGACCATGACCACATCCGGGTCTTGCCGCAAGATGGCGCGCAGACCACGCGCGAAGGTCATCTCCACCTTGGTGTTCACCTGCGTTTGGCCGATTCCATCGATGTAGTACTCGATCGGATCTTCGACCGTCATGACATTGCGCGTATTGTCGTTGATTCGCTCGAGCGCGGCATACAAGGTCGTGGTCTTGCCGGATCCGGTCGGGCCGGTCACCAATATGATGCCGTGAGGCTTGTGGATGATTTCATCCATCGTCTCTTGCGTGCGCGGGTCCATGCCCAACGAGGTCAGTTCGATTCGGCCTGCCTGTTTGTCCAGCAAGCGCAACACGACGCGTTCGCCGTGCCCGGACGGCAGCGTCGACACGCGGACATCGACCGCACGACCGGCGATGCGCAGCGAAATTCTGCCGTCCTGCGGCAAGCGGCGCTCGGCGATGTCGAGTTTGGACATGACTTTGATGCGGGAAACCACCAACGGCGCTACCGCTCGCTTGGTCTGCAGCACCTCGCGCAGCACACCGTCGACGCGAAAGCGAATGACCAGTCGGTTCTCATACGGTTCGATGTGAATATCCGATGCGTTCTCCTTGACCGCCTGCGTCAGCAAGGCGTTGATCAAGCGGATAATCGGTGCTTCGTCGTCACTCTCGAGCAAGTCCGATGATTCGGGAATGTCCTCGGCCAGATGGGCAAGGTCGGTATTGTCGTCCAAGCCCTCCAACATTTGCATGGCTGCGCCGGAACCGGCCTCATAGGCAATGCGCAACATCGAATCGAACGTCTCGACGGACACCCGCTCGAGCTTCAAGGGAACGCCGACGAAGCGGCGCACTTCTGCCAGAGCCTGAGGCGTGACGCCCGGGCGGCACACGGTGTCGGCGCAGTCCTCGGCAATAGCACGTATCAGGATGCCATGGCGCTTGGCGAACGGAAACGACAGCTTCCGTTGTTGCAGCGGCTGTTGTAGTTCGGCGTTCATGGCGAAGTCAGGGGTTGCGGCCCAACAGCCGGTTGAGGAGCAGGCGCTGGCTGCGGAGTCGGGGCCGGCTGCGGGGCCGGGGCTGGCCGCGCCATGGGGGGCGCAGGCTGGGGAGCCGGAGCGGGTTGCGCACTCGGCGGCGCCGGCTGCGGCGCCGGAGCAGGCTGCGCCCGCTCACTGGGCGATAGCGGTTGCGGGCCCGGTACCGGTTGCGGGGCTGGGGCGATTATCGTCGTGCCACTTGGATTGCCGGGTTGTGCCGCAGGTCGCGGGCCGCTGGGTACGATCGGTGGAATTGCCGGTTGATGTTCGCCAGGCAGCAGGGTGATTTTGCCCTTGTGCAGATTCTTCTCTTCGTCGCGGATCTCATTGTATTTTGACGCGCTGACGGCCTCGGTCGCGGGCTGATCACGCAGTATTTTCGGCCGCAGGAAGACCAGCAAGTTGCTCTTCTGGCGCGTGCCGCTGCGAGATTTGAATAGGTTGCCGAGCAAGGGGATGGCACCCAATACCGGTACGCGGTCTTCGCTCTCCGTGACCGTGTCCTGCATCAAGCCGCCCAGCACGATGATCCCGCCGTCCTCGATGAGAATCGTGGTCTTGATCGAGCGCTTGTTGGTCGAGATGTCGGAGGAATCCGCGAGTTTGGCACCCGGCGAGGAGTCTTCCTGCTCGACTTTGAGCTGAATCGTATCGCCCTCGCTGATGTGCGGCGTCACTTTGAGAATCGTGCCCACTTCTTCTCGCTGAATCGTCTCGAAGGGGCTGGTCGTGCCGCTCACACTGGCGGTCGAGTTGGTATATTGGCCGGTGATAAGAGGAATCTCTTGGGTCACCTTGACCTCGGCTTCCTCGTTGTTCATGGTAATGATTCTCGGCGTCGAGATGATGTTGCTAGTGCCATCGCTGCGCAGTGCCTGGATAACGGCGGCAAACCCTCTACCGGTGTTCGAGTTGTATTTGCCGACCGCGAAGGTGGCGCCGTTCGGAATCAGCGAGGCCACGCTGGTTCCCGTGGTCAGGCTGGAAGTGGCACCGGTGGTGTTGGTTGCGGTTACGCTCTGGCTCAGATTGCCCGTGGCAGCCTGCAAAGCGGCTGCGGCTAGATCGACGATGCTGGTGCCGGCGGTGCCGGGTAGATTCGTCACGCCATAGCCATAGTTGTTACCGCCGGCGAGGAGCCACTGGACTCCGAGATTGGCACTCTTGTTGACGGCGACCTCGACGATCAGGGCCTCGACTTCGACCTGCGCCCGACGGATATCGAGTTTGTCGATCACGGCCATCAGGTTTTTCATGATCTTGGGCGGCGCCGTCATGATGAGTGCGTTGGTGGGCACATCCGCCCAAATGGTCACGCTGGCGTCCACGTTTGATCCGCCGCCGCTGGCGCCGGCCGGCGCGGCCGCTCCTGACTGTGGTCCGGCTTGAGCTTTCGCGGAGGCGGAGGCCTGCCCCTTGAGTTTGTCCGCCAATTTTTCAGCATCGGCGTACAGCAAATAGCGCACTTCTGTGTCGCCGGCGCCGCCCGCGCGCGGCGTATCCAAGCTGATGACGAGCGCTTTGGCCTTGAGCCTCAAGGACTTCTCGCCGCTGATCAGCACGCTGTTGGTGCGCTCGTCGGCGACGATCTTGATCGGCGCGCCGCCGGCCTCGGCGCCGCCCCCTTGGTTCAGCTGGGTGATGGTGCGCACCAACTCGGTCGCACTGGCATTGTGCAACGGGATGACTTCGATGGGTTCATCGCCGCTTTCATCCATGCGCTCGATGATTTTCATGATGCGGCTCACGTTGCTGGCCCGATCCGAGATGATCAGCATATTGCCGCTCGGGTAAGCCGCCAGATGTCCCTGCTGCGGAATCAACGGCCGCAGCAACGGTACCAGCTGTGCCGCGCTCACGTTCTTCATCGTGATGATCTGGGTGACCATTTCGTCCGAGCTGGAACTCACGTTGTTCGGCAGATCGATGGAAGGTTGCTGCCGGGCATCGGTATTCGGGATGATCTTGATGACTTTTCCCGCGGGCACGGCAACGTAGCCATAGACCTGCAGCACTGCCAAAAACGCCTCGTAGAACGCGGCAGGCGACATCGGCGTCGCCGACAGCATCGTGACCTTGGCATTGACGCGCGGATCGATGATGAAATTCTTACCCGTCACTTCGCTGACCGCCTGGATGATTTGGCTCAAGTCGGCGTCTTTATAGTTCGGAGTAATGGTCGCGCCATCTTGTTGCGGCGGCGGTACCGCCGACAGGCACAGCGACACCAGGGACACCGAGAGCGCAGAGATCGCAGCCATGCGGGTTAGGCGTTGCGGATTGAATAACTTCGGCATCATTGGGTACCCGTGGATGGAACTCTTTCGAACCGTGCGCGTCCTTCGACCTGCGCGCGCGTCATTCGTTTGGATTCTCGTTGGGGTTGTTCGACTGAGGGGGCGGCGCGGGAACGACGCCAGGTTGACTGGGGAGCGACGAGCCGCTGGGGCTCGCTGCCGCCCCGACGTTCCCTTCACCCTCCAAATCCTTGGTGGCTTCCCCTGCAACTTGGGCAATGTTCAAACTGATATCCTGCTTTTGGCCGCCCCGTTCTATGGTTACGGTGACGTGGTCCGATGTTTGAATCGTATTGAATACCTCTTGGCTACGCTGGGGATCATCGAGGGCTTGGCCGTTAATTGCCGTGACCAAGTCACCAGGCTTCAAACCCAGTTTATTAAAAATGGCGCGATTTCGACCCGGATAGGCGCGAAACCCGCGTAATTTGCCGGCGGCATTGTCATAGGATGCGACCGTGCGCATGACCTGATCGAGTAACCCCGGATCTTGCTGCACCATGCGGCGAATGTTGTCGACGGCTTGCACGGTGCGCGAATCAGAGCCGATTCGGCGGACGGCGGCCCGGCTGCGATCCCCGATAAGGAGCCGCGGAAGCACCAAAGTCTCCAAAGAGCCGTTCCGGTCCAGGATGACGTGGTCCATGTAGACCAAATGCAAGGCGGCCCCGCTCACGTTGTCGCCCACGGAGAACACCTTGGAAGGACCGCCGTCGCTGATGATTGCGATGCCGTGCTTGGGATCTTGGGTGGCGATAGTGCCCGCCAACACCAAGTTGGCGCTGCTGAGCGGCGCATTGGCCGGGTCCTGAGTGCTGGGATCGACGGTCGCGACGCCGAATAGGTGCGCCGAAACGACCGATTGAACATTCACGGCCGGGTGCGGGTGATTCGGAACGGTCATTGCCACGATGGGCTGCGGAGATTTTACCGGTCCGCTCAGCATCGACATGGCCATGCGCGCCAATTCCACGGCAATGAGCGCCGCCAGTGCGAGCGATACCAGATTTGGGCCGTTGCCGTGCAATCGGGTCAGCCATTCATTCATGCGCGTCTCTGGCATCTTGAAAGATAGTGCGCGTTCTTCGCTAATGTGTGATGAAAGTTGCGCGGGCGGCTTCACCGCGCGCCCTAGGGAGCCTAAACTGACGCATCATACGGGCTACCGGCTAGGCCGCTCAAGCATTTGTTTTTACTTGTTAAAGTAGAGTGACACTGTTTTGCGACACTGGCAAATGGTCGAGGGTTTTGCCTTACAGCGCTTGTAAACCTCGAAACAGCACCCTATAAACTGTAAATTCATGAGTGACAGCGAACGCGGGCGGGAAGGAACGGGCTTAGTCGTCGAGGAAGCGGCGCCGAAGCTCAAACGCCCCCCCCTATATCAAGTAGTGCTGATAAATGACGACTATACCCCTATGGAATTCGTCGTTGATATCCTGCAGCGCTTCTTTGCGATGGACCGCACCAAAGCAACCCGGGTTATGCTGGAGGTCCACACCAAAGGAAAAGGAGTGTGCGGAGTATTTACTTATGAAATCGCAGAGACCAAGGTGGCTCAAGTGATCGCGTATGCGCGACAACATCAGCATCCGCTGATGGCAACGCTAGAAGAGGCGTAACCAGTGCTCAGTCAAGAACTCGAATTTTGCTTAAATGATGCCTTCGCCGGCGCGCGCGAGGCGCGTCATGAATTCATGACGGTCGAGCACTTGCTGCTCGCGATCGTGGATACCCCGAAGGTCCGGGAGATCTTGAAGTCGTGCGGTGCCGATACCACGAAGCTCAAGACGGAACTGAAGCAGTTCATAGACCAAACGACCCCGCGATTGCCGACGGGGGAGGATCGCGACGTTCAGCCGACGCTCGGCTTCCAGCGAGTGTTGCAGCGGGCGGTCTTCCACGTGCAATCGAGCGGCAAGAAAGAGGTCACGGTGGCCAATGTCTTGGTCGCGATCTTCAGCGAAAAGCAGTCGCATGCCGCATATCTCTTGAGCATGCAGGACGTTTCGCGGTTGGACGTCGTCAACTTCATCGCACACGGTCTGTCCAAGGCGGGCGGCGAAGAGCGTAGTGAGCGCGAGGACGGCGGGGTTTCCGGCGATGCCGAGCGCGACGGGGATGGCGGCGGCAGCGCCCTGGAGAAGTACGCTACCAACCTCAATGAGGCCGCCCGCAAGGGCAAGATTGACCCGCTGATCGGGCGCAGGCTCGAGGTCGAGCGCACGATTGAGATATTGTGCCGCCGGCGCAAGAACAATCCGCTGTATGTCGGCGAAGCCGGCGTGGGTAAAACCGCGATAGCGGAAGGCCTGGCACGCATGATCGTGGAGAATCAGGTTCCCGACGTGCTGCTGGATGCCACGATTTATTCGTTGGATATGGGATCCTTGGTCGCCGGCACGAAGTATCGCGGTGATTTCGAGAAGCGCCTGAAGGCGGTGCTAGCCGAGGTCAAGAAGCAACCGGGAGCCGTTCTTTTCATCGACGAGATTCATACGGTGATCGGAGCCGGTGCGGCGTCCGGCGGCGTGATGGATGCTTCCAACCTGATCAAGCCGGCGCTCAACAATGGCGAGCTGCGGTGCATCGGCTCGACTACCTACAATGAATATCGCGGGATCTTCGAGAAGGATCACGCGCTGGCACGACGCTTCCAGAAAATCGACATCACGGAGCCGTCGGTGCAGGACACGGTCGATATATTGCGTGGTCTGAAGTCGCGCTACGAAGAGCATCACGGCATCAAATACGAGGACGAGGCTTTGCAGGCGGCGGCGGAGCTGGCCGCACGGCACATCAACGATCGGCACATGCCGGACAAGGCGATCGACGTCGTGGACGAGGCGGGCGCCAACTTGCGTCTGCGGCCGGTCGCGAGCCGAGAAGCCTCGGTAACCGTGACCCAGATCGAGAACGTCGTGGCGCGCATCGCGCGCATACCGCCCAAGAATGTTTCGCTCTCGGACCGCGATGTGCTGAAGAACTTGGAGCGCAATCTGAAGCTGACCATTTTTGGCCAGGACAAGGCGATCGAGGCACTCGCGGCCGCCATCAAGATGTCGCGTTCGGGGCTCGGCGATCAGCGAAGACCGGTGGGCTCTTTCTTGTTTTCGGGCCCGACCGGCGTCGGCAAGACCGAAGTGACGCGGCAACTCGCCATCGCCATGGGCGTGGAATTCGTACGCTTCGACATGTCGGAGTACATGGAGAGACACACCGTTTCGCGCCTCATCGGCGCACCGCCGGGCTACGTTGGATTCGATCAGGGCGGGTTACTGACGGAGGCCATTGCCAAACATCCGCACTGCGTTTTGCTGCTCGATGAGATCGAGAAGGCGCATCCGGATGTCTTCAATCTTTTACTGCAGGTGATGGATCACGGGACGCTGACGGACAACAATGGTCGCAAGGCGGATTTCCGCCATGTCATCATCGTCATGACCACCAACGCGGGAGCCTTCGAAATGAGCCGGCCGAGCATTGGCTTTACTCAGTCGGACACGGCACCGGACGGAATGGAGGCAATCCGGCGCTTGTTCTCACCGGAGTTTCGCAATCGGCTGGATGCCGTCATTCAGTTCGGCGGCCTCGATCAGGAGACGATCGAGCGGGTGGTCGACAAGCTGCTGGTCGAGGCGGAGGCGCAGCTCGAACAGAAGCGCGTCTCGATCTCGGTGGACGAACCCGCTCGCCGCTGGATAGCGAAGCGCGGCTATGATCCGAAGATGGGTGCGAGGCCGATGGCAAGAGTCATTCAGGAGTACATCAAGCGGCCGCTCGCCGAAGAGCTGCTGTTCGGCAAGCTCGTCAACGGCGGACACGTGGAAGTGACCCTGAGCGAGGACGGCGAGAAGCTCAAGCTCGAGTCACGCGCGGCGCACGAACCGGCGCTGCTGTCGCACGAAAGTTAGGGAGGGCCTAGCGGCCGCGATACACGATGCGGCCCTTGGTCAAGTCATAGGGGGTCATTTCCACGGTGACTTGATCCCCGGTCAGAATGCGAATGTAGTTTTTGCGCATTTTGCCCGAGATATGGGCGGTTACCAGGTGTCCGGTCTTGAGTTTGACGCGAAAAGTGGTGTTGGGCAGGGTCTCCACGACCTCGCCCTCGAATTGAATTGCCTCTTCTTTTGACATGCGTCCTTGTTGTGCGCGGGATGGATAAGCCGCGCGCATTGTGCATAAAGCACCCTGTTAATGCAATTTTACGAAGGGTGCGAAGCCCAACTGCGTTCCGGTGCGCGGCGCGCGTAACGGCGCAGCAGCGAGACGAATTGGCTGCGCGAGACCTCGCGGGCGCCCAAGCTCGCCAAGTGAGAGCTGGCCACCTGGCAGTCAATGACTTGGATGTCTCGTGCGCGGCACTCCTCGACTAGCCGGGCCAAGGCCACTTTGGAGGCATCCCGCTCCTGGCTGAACATCGACTCCCCGAAAAAGATGCCGCCCAAATGGATGCCGTAGAGCCCACCGACGAGCCGGTCGGCAAGATAAGTTTCAATGGAATGACCAAATCCCAATTTGTGCAGTTGTTCATAGGAGTCGATCATTTCGCCGTTGAGCCAGGTATCGGGCCCCGAGCGACGCGGTGCCGCGCAGGCCCGTATGGTCGCACCGAAGGCACTATCCGCGCGCGTGGTGTAGGAACCATTGCGCAGGGTTTTGCGCAGACTGCGCGAGACGATGAATTCACCGGGAAATAACACCATGCGCGGATCCGGCGACCACCAAAGAATAGGCTGTTGCGCCGAATACCAGGGGAAAACGCCATGTTCGTAGGCGGCTAGCAGCCGCGCGGGCTTGAGGTCTCCGCCCGCGGCCAACAGCCCCGGCGGCTCGCGCAGCGCTTGCTCCAGCGGCGGGAACCAATCCGGGTCGGCGTGCTCGCCCAACCACACGAGCCTGCTCAGAGTTGCAACTCCTCATCAAGGGCTCGGTGATAGGGCACGTGCTCGTTTACGGCGGCCGCGTAGCTTTCGACACCACGGGCTTCCCGAGCGGCAAAATCGCGAATCGCCGCGGCAAAGCGCTCATCGACGATGTAGTGCGCGGAGCTCGTCAGCGTCGGCACGAAGCCGCGGGGCACCTTGTGCTCGCCCTGCGTACCCGGTTCGAATCTTTGCAATTTTTTATCAATGCAGTATTCGATCCCTTGGTAATAGCAGGTCTCGAAATGCAGGCTGTGGTAGTTCCCGCCCGCGCCCCAGTAGCGCCCGAACAAAGCGTCCTCGCCGACGAAAAATATCGCCACGGCGATGGGCTTTCGCCCCTGGCGCGCCACTTTGAGCATCAATTGGTCGGGCATGCTGGCGGCAAGCAATTTGAAGAATTTCAGATTTAAATAAGGCTCGTGGCCGTGGCGATAGAACGTGTCGGCGTAGAACTCAAAAACGGTGCGCCATTCGGCGTCACCCATCTCGCCGCCCGAGCGCGTGTCGAATTCAATACCGGCCTCGAGGACACGGCGTCTTTCGCGTTTCGCTTTCTTGCGCTTCTCCGCCGTAAAGGTGGCCAAGAAGGCCTCGAAGGACTCGTAGCCCCGGTTATACCAATGGAACTGACAGTCGCGCCTGAGAATGAGCCCGGCCTGGTTATACGAGTCGAGATTGTCGTCCGTTGGAAACAAAATGTGCCACGAAGACAGCTTCTCGGACCTTGCATAGTCGCGCGCCAGCTCGATTAACGTGGCGCTCATGGACCTGGCATCGACCGCGGGACTTAGCAATAAGCGCGGCCCGCTCACCGGCGTGAAAGGGACTGCCGACAGGAGCTTGGGGTAGTACTTCAATCCGTGCTGCGCGTAGGCGCTTGCCCAGGAGAAATCGAATACGAACTCTCCGCGAGAATGCGCCTTGCGAAACAAGGGCATAGCTCCCAACGCACGGCCGCGCGAGTCCTCGACCAGCAGATGCTGGGGCGCCCAACCGGTGCGCGCCGTCACACATCCGGATTCCTCCAGAGCCGTCAGGAATTCATGCCGCAGGAACGGTTGCGCCGATCCGGGCTGCGTCGTTTCAACCAGCGCGTTCCAATCAACCGCGTCAACTTCGGCAATGCTGTTGAGGAATCGGGCGCGAGATGCAATCACGCGTGGGCGGCGCGCGATTTGAGGTGGGATTCGGCTTCAACTCGTTCCAGATACTTGTCCGCATCCAGCGCGGCCATGCAACCTGTGCCGGCCGAGGTGACGGCCTGTCGATACACATGATCCGCGACGTCGCCGGCGGCGAACACGCCCGCAATGCTGGTGGCGGTGGCATCGCCGTCGCTCCCGCCCTTGACGACGATATAGCCTGCGCGCATGTCGAGTTGTTTCTCGAATAACTGCGTATTCGGCTGGTGGCCTACCGCGATGAATACGCCGTCGACCCCGAGATCGCGGGGCGCGTGGCCCTGCAAGGCGCGCAGACGCACCCCGGTCACGCCGGTGTCATCACCGAGGATCTCCTCGACCGCGTGGTTCCATACGATTCCGACCTTCCCGGAGCTTTCAAGCGCAAACAATCGATCTTGAAGGATTTTTTCCGCTCTCAATTTGTCGCGGCGATGCACGAGAGTGACATGCGAGGCGATATTGGCAAGATACAGCGCTTCTTCTACCGCAGTGTTGCCCCCGCCGACCACCGCGACCGCCTTGCCTCGATAGAAAAAGCCATCGCAAGTCGCGCAGGCGGAAACACCCTTGCCGCGAAAGATCTCTTCCGAGGGCAAGCCGAGGTACTTCGCGGAGGCTCCGGTCGCGACAATCAGCGCGTCGCACGTATACTCACCATTGTCTCCTGCCAAGTGAAACGGGCGCTGCCGCAACTCAACCCGATTGATATGGTCAAACACGATCTCGGTGTTGAAGCGTTCTGCATGTCGGCGCATGCGCTCCATCAACTGCGGGCCCTGCAGATGCTCAACGTCGCCCGGCCAGTTGTCGACATCCGTGGTGGTCATCAGTTGACCGCCCTGTTCCAGGCCGGTGATCAGCAGCGGCGTACGATTGGCGCGAGCCGCGTAAACTGCGGCCGAATAACCGGCAGGGCCTGACCCTAGGATGAGGAGTGGACTGTGCCTGACGACGCTCATGTATAATCTGCCTCTCTTCTCGAACGCCGCGCCGATAATCAGCGCGCTGACTCATGGTAAGTAAATCCGTGGGCGTCAGCCAGTTCAAGCGAACCCGTGCTTCCTAAAAGCCGATGGTGTTGGTACGCAACCGGCGACTCGGGTACTATTACATAATATTCAATCAGTTAAGAACTAAATATCATTAAGGGTCTAGAGTTGACTGAAGCCACCATCCTCAAAAAGTCGAAACCGAACCTCAAGCTGTCCGCGGCGGTAGCGCGCTCCCTGCGCGAGGGCACCTTGTGGATATTGTGTGCGCTGGCACTCCTGTTGTTGCTGGCGTTGCTCTCCTATCAGCCGCACGACCCGGGATTCTCGGACACCGGCGAACCGGGTCCCGTAGGCAACTGGATCGGACCTGTCGGCGCCTGGCTCGCGGGTTTCTTTCTGTTTTTATTCGGGCGCCCTGCCTACCTCTTTCCCGTCATGCTGGCGTATGCAGGCTGGCTGGTCCATAAGGATCAGTTGCTGCCGGAGACTCGCTCGCGCCTCAATACGCTGCTGCGCGCAACCGGATTCGCCCTCACGTTGCTCACGAGCTGCGGACTTGCGACTCTGCATTGGGACGGGTCGGGCCTGCCGAACAGCGCCGGCGGCGTGTTGGGCGATCTGGTGGGCAAAGGAAGCGCGCGTGGCTTAAGTTTTCTCGGAGCGACGTTGCTGCTGCTCGGGTTGTGGCTCGCCGGAGTGGCGCTGTTCCTCGGCATATCCTGGTTTACGGTCATGGACAAGCTCGGAGCGCGGGTTTTGCAAGGCATTGATTGGGCGCGCGCAAAAGTCGATCAGCGGCGAGAGCTTGCCTTCGGACTGAAGCGCAAGCAGGCGCGGCAGGATGTGGTGCGCGAGGAACAAAAGAAAGTCGCGAGCCGCCCGCCGCCGCGCATCGAGGCACCGGCGCCCGTACCCGAAAAGAGCGAGCGGGTCGAACGTGAACGCCAGGTTCCGCTGTTCGATGCACCGAAATCCAGTGAACTGCCGGCGTTGTCCCTGCTCGATGAGCCGCAGCCTCGGGAGCAGTCATATTCCGACGAAGCTTTGGAGGCGATGTCGCGTTTAGTAGAACTGAAGTTGCGCGACTTTGGCGTTGAGGCGGAAGTGGTTGCGGTCCAACCCGGTCCCGTAATCACGCGTTTTGAATTGCGGCCTGCACCCGGTGTGAAGGTCAGTCAGATCAGCAATCTCGCCAAGGATCTTGCGCGTGCGCTTTCAGCCATCAGTGTGCGCGTTGTTGAAATCATTCCCGGCAAGTCGGTGGTTGGATTGGAAATACCCAACGAGAAGCGGGAGATCGTCACGCTCGGTGAAATCATCAAATCCAAACCGTACGACGAGGTCGGCTCACCTCTCGCACTCGCGCTGGGCAAGGATATCGGCGGCGTGCCGGTGGTTGCGGATCTCGCCCGCATGCCGCACCTGCTGATTGCCGGCACGACCGGTTCCGGAAAATCGGTCGGCATCAATGCGATGGTGTTGAGCCTGGTCTACAAGGCGACGCCCGAACATGTGCGCATGATCATGATCGATCCGAAGATGCTGGAGCTCTCGGTGTACGAAGGGATCCCGCATTTGCTGTCGCCGGTGGTGACCGACATGAAGCAGGCGGCCAACGCATTGCGCTGGTGCGTAGCGGAAATGGAACGACGCTACCAATTGATGTCGGCCTTGGGCGTGCGCAACATCGGCGGCTTCAATCGTAAAGTGAAGGATGCGGCAGACGCCGGCAAGCCGATCAAAGACCCGATCCGCATGCAAAAGATCATGCAAGGCGTGCCCGGAATCGTCGCGGAAGACGTAGAAGATTTGACCACGCTGCCGTTCATCGTCGTGATCATCGACGAGTTGGCCGATCTGATGATGATCGTCGGAAAGAAGGTCGAGGAACTCATCGCGCGGCTTGCTCAAAAGGCCCGAGCAGCCGGGGTTCATTTGATCTTGGCAACCCAACGACCTTCGGTGGATGTGATCACCGGGCTCATCAAGGCCAACATACCGACGCGCATCGCCTTCCAGGTATCGGCCAAGGTGGATTCGCGCACCATTCTCGACCAAAGCGGCGCCGAATCTCTGTTGGGTCACGGGGACATGCTGTATCTGCCGCCAGGCACCTCGATTCCGACGCGTGTACACGGCGCGTTCGTGTCGGACCAAGAAGTTCATCGCGTGGTGGCGGGGCTCAAAGCCGCTTCGCCCCCGGTGTACATCGATGAGATCCTCGAAGGCCCGCGCAATCCAATCCCCGGGTTTCCGAGCGACGACGAGGAGGGCGCGGAAAGCGAGCTCGCCAACGCTGAAGCGGATCCGCTGTACGACGAGGCCGTGCGTATCGTCACCGAAACGCGAAAGGCATCCATTTCCGGCGTGCAGCGTCGGCTCAAGATCGGCTATAACCGTGCGGCCCGCTTGGTCGAGGCGATGGAGGCGGCGGGATTGGTCGGTCCGCTGCAATCGAACGGGGCACGTGAAATTTATGGCGCCGCGCCGCCGGAGGAATGAGTTCCGTGCCGAGACTTCAATTTGTGGCTGCCACTTTCGTGGTCTGGATTGGGCTGGGTTGCGCTTGCGCCGAGGCCGGGTCGCCTGCGAGCGATGTTGAAAACTACTTGGCCGGCCTCTCGACTTGGTCAGCCGACTTTCAACAGACCATCGACGATGGCCAGGGCAAAGTGATGCGCAGCGCCGCGGGCAAGTTCTATCTGCAACGTCCGGGCAAGTTTCGCTGGGACTACGCGGAGCCATCGGAACAGGTGGTGCTGGCAGACGGTAGACAAATCTGGTTCTACGACAAGGATCTGGCGCAAGCCAATGTGCGAGATATGGACGCCACCTTGGCCAGCACGCCCGCCATGCTGTTGTCCGGCGGCGGGTCGGTGAGCGGCCAATTCGACATCACGGCCCTGCCCGCGAACGGCGGACTGAAGTGGTTCCAACTGATACCCAAACACCCGAACACGGATTTCCAATTAGTACGAATTGGGTTCGACAAAGAGGGCGAATTGGCTTCGATGTTCCTCGCCGACAAGCTCAATCAAGTGACGCAGTTGACCTTCACGCACCCGACGCGAAATGCCAAGTTCCCGCCCGACCTGTTTTCCTTCTCCCCACCGCCGGGAGTCGATGTGATCGGACGCGATAGCAAGTGAACGCGGTCGGCGACGGCACCTACAGACCGCTGGCTGACCGGCTGCGTCCCCGCATCCTCGATGAGTTCGTCGGACAGTCCCATTTGCTCGGTGTCGGTGCGCCATTGCGGCGAGCATTGGAGTCGGGCCGGCCGCACTCCATGATCTTGTGGGGTCCGCCGGGTACGGGCAAGACGACGCTCGCGCGTTTGGTGGCTACCGGCGCTCAAGCGCATTTCATAGCACTGTCCGCCGTGCTTGCCGGGATCAAGGACATTCGTGCGGTCGTCGAGCAGGCGCGCGCCCTGCGCGGCACGCGAGACACCGTGTTGTTCCTCGATGAGGTGCATCGTTTCAACAAATCCCAGCAGGATACCTTTTTGCCGTACGTAGAGGATGGGACGCTGATCTTCGTTGGCGCGACCACGGAAAATCCATCGTTTGAAGTGAACAACGCGCTGTTGTCGCGGGCGAGAGTGTATGTGCTCAAGCCGCTCACCGCGGAGGACTTGGGTAAGCTGCTCGATCGTGCCTTGAACGACGCTGAACGCGGCTTGGGCCGGTTGGAACTTAAGGTTTGCCCAAGCGCCCGGGAATTGCTGCTGGCCGCCGCCGACGGCGACGCGCGCCGCATGCTGAACCTTCTGGAAACCGCAGCCGACTTGAGCGTACCCGACGGTGCGGGACTTAGGATCGAGGTGGACTCGATGCGAGCGGTCATCGGAAGCACCTACGTGCGCTTCGACAAGGGCGGGGAGAATTTCTACGATCAGATCTCCGCTCTGCACAAGGCGGTCCGCGGCAGCGACCCGGATGCCGCATTATATTGGCTGTGCCGTATGTTGGCGGGGGGTTGTGATCCTCTATACATCGCGCGGCGTGCGCTGCGCATGGCGAGCGAGGATATCGGCAATGCCGATCCGCGCGCCTTGACCATGAGCTTGGAGGCATGTGCAGTGTATGAGCGGCTGGGCACCCCGGAAGGGGAACTCGCGATTGCGCAAGCCGTCGTGTTCATGGCCTGCGCTGCCAAGAGTAATGCGGTTTACACGGCCTACAATGCAGCCAAAGAAGATGCAACCAGCTTGGGCTCCCTCGAGGTACCCCTGCACTTGCGGAACGCTCCGACACGATTGATGAAAGAAATCGGCTATGGCAAGGGCTATCGCTATGCGCACGACGAACCGGACGCATATGCCGCCGGCGAGCGTTATTTTCCCGACGACATGCCGGACCGCCGCTACTATGTGCCCGCACCCCGCGGGCTCGAGATCAAGATCGGTGAAGCGTTGGCAAATCGGCGCGCGCGCGATCAATCGCGGGGCGCAGAATGATGGTCATCGGGGCTTAGGGAAACTCATCGTGCTCGATCCAAAGCTGCTGCGCAGCGATTTGCCAGGTGTCGCCGCCGAACTGGCGCGGCGCGGTTTTATCCTCGATGTTGCGAGGGTTGCCACTCTGGAGGAGCAGCGAAAAGAGGCTCAAGTAGAGGCCGATCGCCTGCGCGCAGAACGCAACGCCACCGCGAAGGCGATCGGCCGCGCGAAATCACAAGGCGAAAATGCGGATGTTCTCAAGTCGCTGGGCGAATCGCTGGGCGCGAAGCTTTCAGGGGTCGAAGCAAAGCTCGAACTGGCCCAGGCCGAACTTTTGAGCCTGCAATTGGGTCTGCCCAACATCCTGCATGCCAGCGTGCCCGAGGGACGAGACGAATCTCGGAATGTCGAGGTGCGCCGTTGGGGAACGCCGCGACATTTCGATTTTGAGCCGAAGGATCATGTGGCGATCGGCGAGCGCATGGGCATGGATTTCGAGGCTGCGGGACGCATATCCGGAGCGCGGTTCGTGGTGATGACCGGCCGGTTGGCGAAGTTGCACCGCGCTCTGATTCAATTCATGCTCGATTTACACGTGCGCGATCATGGGTATCGTGAGGCCTATGTTCCGTATTTGGTGCATGCCGCAGCGCTCGAAGGCACCAGCCAGTTGCCGAAGTTCGAGCAGGATTTGTTCGCGGTACGCGGCGACCCGGGATTTTTTCTGATACCCACTGCCGAGGTGCCGGTCACCAATCTTGTACGGGACCAGATCCTGGAAGCGGGTACATTGCCGCTGAAGTATGTGGCGCACACGCCATGCTTCCGGTCAGAAGCGGGCGCCGCAGGGAAAGACACCCGCGGCATGATTCGCCAGCACCAGTTCGAGAAAGTGGAACTCGTGCATATCGCGCGGCCGGAACATTCTTACGCTGCGCTCGAAGAACTGACGAGCCATGCCGAAGCTGTGCTCAGGGCGCTGGAACTCCCTTACCGCGTGATTTCGCTTTGTGCGGGCGATGTCGGCTTTGCGAGTGCCAAGACCTATGATCTCGAGGTCTGGCTGCCCTCGCAGCAGCGCTATCGCGAGATCTCATCGTGCAGCAACTGTGAATCGTTTCAGGCGCGCCGGCTTCAGGCGCGTTGGCGCAACCCGGCTACGGGCAAACCAGAACTCGTGCATACCCTGAACGGATCCGGCGTCGCAGTCGGGCGCGCTCTGGTGGCAATCCTCGAGAATTGTCAGCAAGCCGACGGCAGCGTCGTGATTCCCGCCGCCCTCAGCCCGTACATGGGCGCCGACTTGCTGCTGACTTCCTGCTGACTCGAGGGATCGATCAGTTCCGGCTGCCCATCATGAGACGCAGCACATACCAGAACATGAGGGCAATGGACGCAAACAGCTGCATCGCCGCCGATACATACCGATCTTCCGGATAGTAATGGATGATGTTGGACGTATCGTAAAGAACCGCTGCGCCTGCGAACCCGATCATCAAAACGGAAAACCAGGTTCCCAGTTGAAAGCCGAAAATCAAGCCGCCGACGATGGCAAGCAACGCGAGCACGCCGCCCCACATCAAGATCGCCCGCAGGAAGGAAAAATCCTTACGCGTGCGATGAGCCACTAACATCAGTCCGCCGGCACCGAGCGCCGTCACCAGCGTGGCGCTGTCGATCGTGCCGGGGGCCTTCGCATCCGCGATATATAGCAGCGGCACGAAAATGAGGGCCTCCGCCACCACGTAAGCGGCATATGCGAAATACTGCATTCCGATAGAGCTGCTGGTGCGCGCTGTACGCGACGCCAGCCATCCGGTCAGCATGAATGCACCCAAAATGAGCATCCAATTGAAGCCGAACATGAACCGAGCGATCTGCGGGGCGAGACCGGATTCGAACAGTCCCAGCTCAACGAGAATAAAGCCGAGGATCCCGCCTACCAGGTGAGTATAGGTGCGCGTGATGAAAATGCTTCGGCTGTCGACTCCGGTTCCCGGGAAGGCAGCATTGTTGGTTGGAAAATTAGCCATGATGAATTGTCCTTTAGCTCACTCGCGGATGGCGGATTTTAGCACCCCCGCGCGGGGCGTGCCGAAAGGGCCGTTAGGGGCTCATATGGGGATGAAGGCAGGGCCTTCAATGCGGCAGGTGGCCGATAGGCCTCCTGCGCGCCCTAAGTTCATCAGGTAACATACCTGGGTACACGTAAACTGTTGATTTTAGGCTCCTCTATGGTTGGTTCAAGATCGAAGATCGAAATCGGGCTCGAGCGTGTGCTCTATTCCAGCCGGTGGCTTTTGGCTCCCTTTTATCTCGGCATGGTGTTGGCGCTCGCGCTAATTCTTTTCGTGTTTGTACGCGAGCTTGTGATGGAGCTCGCTCATATTCCGAATGTGGATGCCGAGGGCGGGCTTCTTCTTGCACTTTCTCTCATCGATTTATCGCTGACCGGCAATCTGCTGCTAATCGTGATGTTCTCGGGATATGAGAATTTTGTTTCGAAAATCCACCTTGCCGAGCACGAAGATCGCCCGAGCTGGATGGGTACGGTGGATTTTTCCGGAATCAAATTAAAGCTGATTGCATCAATTGTCGCGATCAGCGGGATAGCGCTGCTTCGCGCTTTTCTGACTCTCGGCGAAGTAGGCACCCCAGTTGACAGCCATCGTATCGGTTGGATGGTCGCGATTCACCTGACCTTCGTCGTATCCGGGGTACTGCTCGCGCTCATGGATTGGATTACTTCGAAGACTGAGCAACATGCGCCGCCGCAACGCGCCTCACGAGATTAATTCACCGCAAGGACATATTTGGGTTGTCAACAGTCAATCCGGTGAAGTCCACGTGTTTGGTTTCGGGCCCAGCGAGGGCGCCGAGAGTGAGCATGAGTCCCCCTAGAGCGAGAAGGACAATCGGACTGAACTCATAGGGCATGAGCTTGGCCAGACCCAGCATATAGAAGGAGTAAAAACCGGGCAGTATCGTCGCCAGGCTGTAACTGAGGCCGTATCCGCACGAGCGAATTTCGGTGCGAAAGCTCTCTGCCAGGTAAGGCGTGATTACTGCCCATACAGGAATCGTGAGCACCAAGATGAGCGCGGTCAATCCAACTAGCATGGCAGAGTTATGATAGGCGCCGGCCATCAGCACATAATACAGCGCACTCGCCGGTACGAGATTCAACAAACCAAGGACGATGAGTGTAGGTCGGCGCCCGGCCTTCTGACTCAGAACACCGATCAGCGGAAAAATCGGCATTGAAATGGCTGCGCCGATCAGGATGCCTGTATTAACGTCGGGCGACTTCACCCCAAGAACGGTATTGATCACGCCTGGAAGCGCCGCCACGGTCGCATCGAGGGTGAGCCACGCGCCACTCATGACTACGATGAGCTGCCCTAAGCGACGTAAATCGGCACCCGCAAAGATCTCCTTCAGAGGAGCGGCGCTTTTTTTGGACGAACGCCAGACTTCGGATTCGGGGACCGCGAGATAGTAATAGAGGAAAAGAGCGCCGGCGAGCAATGCTCCAACCACGAACGGAATGCGCCAGCCCCAGACCGCGTACGCAGAGCCGGCATCACCGCCGGGCGCCAATCTCAGCATAAAGGCTGTGAGCAAGGAGACGCAAACCAGCGCGGCGGGGTAGCCCATGTGAATTAACGCGGCATTGAGTCCGCGCTTGTCCTTGGGAGAACATTCCATGGCCAGAGGATTGGCCGCGGTGTACTCGCCTCCGATAAAAACTCCATTTGCGACTCGCAGGATGAGCAGCGCGGCAATCGACGCGAGACCCCAATCCTTGTAACCGGGGAGCGCTGCGATCAACAGGGTCGCAATGGCGAACCCGGCGACTGAAATCAGTGTTATCCGACGTCTACCCAGTCGATCCCCAAAGTGACCGAAGACCATCGACCCGATCGGTCGCCCCATCAGCGAAATGGCAAATACCACGAAGAAAATCGTCGCATTGGTGGCGGCACTCAGGCCGGCGGGGATGAAGTAGGCGAGCGCCGGAGCCAGCACCGCGATGGGCAAATAAACCTCGAACATGTCGACAAAGAAACCAAAATACGCCGCGCGCACCGCTCTGCGGGCGATGAGGTCTGGAGTTGTAATTGGTTTTGCGAGATGTGGATTCAGATATTGTGTGGTCATCGCGGTATCTCTTGTTTTTGTTTGCCGTGTGCTGGCTGATTATGCACCACTGAAAAGGGGTTCAATATCAGGCAAAATGCGTCGCAGACCGTTTGACGCAGAGATTCTGGAGAGGTGGCAGAGCGGTTGAATGCACCGGTCTTGAAAACCGGCGTTCCTTCGCAGGAACCGTGGGTTCGAATCCCACCCTCTCCGCCAATTAAAAGGGCCTGTCTTTCAGGCCCTTTTATTTGGCGGTGTGCGGTGTGTGGACGAAGCGACCGGTTCGACAAAATCGCCGGGAGCGATTTTGGCCGACGCGTAGCGTCGGGCCGTAGGCCTGCGGCCAGGAAGGCCGCAGCAATCCCACCCTCTCCGCCAAATAAAAGGGCCTGTCTTTTTAGTAGCCTAGACCCTCGCAGTTAACTTGGGTTGAACCCGTCGTGGTGCCGACCGTCGCCGAGATCGTTGCCTTGGCATCGGCATGCGACGTTCGGCGCGTGCAGCTCACCAGTCCGGTTGCCGAAACTGTCGCCACGCTCGGTGCACTGGACATCCACGCCGCCACTCGGGTGAGATTCTGCGGCGGTCCTGAAGAATACGTACCGATCGCCGTCAACTGCAGAGTCCTGCCGTTCGCAATCTCGCAATACGATTTCGGCGTCACAGAAATGTATTCGAGCACGGGTGCTCGGCAGGTCACCGTCGTCGATCCCGATCCGCCGCTGCTCGCGGCGGTAATCGCCGCCGTGCCGTTGGCTCCTGCGACGCACATCACGAGACCTCCGGAGACGGTGGCAACGCCCGCGTTGCTGGAGGTCCAGTTGGCCGAACTCGTGATGTTCTGAGGCGGACCCAAAGAGTAATTGGCCGTTGCCGTCAATTGGAGCGTGCTGCCGGCAGCCAACGTCGGATTCTGAGGGGCCACTGCGATCGAGTTGAGCGTCGGTGGGAGGCACGTGACTTGAATAGTCCCTGTGGCAGTAGCGCCCACCGCAGAGATTGCGACCTGTTTCGCCGTTGAGGCGGTGGAGACGCAGGTGACGAGACCACTCGCCGGCGTCACCGTGGCCACGGTCACGTCCGCGGAAGCCCAACTGACTGAACTCGTCAGGTCCTTCGTCGACTGATCGGAAAAGATGCCTGTCGCCGTCAGCTGGACCGTGCCCCCGGCAGCCACTTGAGGCGGAGGTGCCGCGGGTCCTACGCTGATGGAAGATAGCTGTATGACATTAACAGTCGTCTGCGTGAGGCTCGTGATGGTGCTGGTCGACGCATTGGAACAGACGAGCTGCGCGGAGTAAGTACCCAACACTTTGAGGGTACCCGTCGAAGTCGAACCGCTGGACCCAGCAAAGCTCATCGGCGTCGTGAAGGGGCCGTCGCTTGCGGAGAGCACGCAGCTCGCCGCCGGGTAGGGGCCCGTTCCACTGGACCACGTGAGCTGGGCCGAACCTGGAGCTATGACGGTCGTCGGCGTCGCCACGAGCGTCATGCAGGGCGGCACGTTCGAAGTTGGCCACTCCGTGTTCGGCGGCTGGAGCAGGAAGTCCACATCGATGGTGAGGAATAGGTTGCCGAGCCGTCCATCGATGTCGCCGGCGGGATTGAGATTGCCGGGCGGCGCCAAGCCAGAGAAATTGCCCGGGTTATTGCGTACGAAGGCATCCGCGGTCGCGAGTGTATTCATGGCGCAGCTGTAGTCACTCGCGTCGGTATTCGCAACACCGGAATCAAAATAGGTCTTCGCTTGGGTGACCAGGCCCTGTGTCGTCCCCCCATCGTTGATTTGAGTGCCCGCACTCGTGATGGTCTGGGTGAGGTTCGCGAACTTGTCGTCGACGAAGCCCGGCAGACCGTTCGGCAGGCCGGTCTGCGCGCTGTTGACGCCGAGGCCGTAGGCAATCATCGACAGACTGTGGGTATGGCCGCCGCCGTTGTCGCAGAAGCCGCTCAAGTCGATGAAAGTGTTTCCTTCAGGAATAGTACCTTCGATCGCCGGTAAGTCCGAGCGCGGCGCCCATGCAAAGACTGGCACCTGCGGGCAATTCAAGTTCAAAGCCCCGGGCAGCGGCAGGTCAGGGTCGACCGTGTACTGAATGAACGAGTTGTTGAGGTTGGGATCTTGGTCCACCGCTATCGCGGTGGCCTTCACCACCACGAATCCCGACCCCGTGGGCCCGGAATGTCCACAAAGGGAGCCGGGCACCAATGTGCTGGGGAAACCGGGGCAGAAGTTCGCGACGTCAATGCTACCCCCTGCGCAGCTCCAAGTTCCGGCGGGAACAGACGCTGTCACCCGGGGATCCGCATTGATCACGCAGCTCTGCTCGAGCAGGGGATTGTTCGGGTTCAGATTGGTCGTCGTCGTGATCTGCGTCGTCAGCTGAGGACCCAAAGGGGCACAAGTATTCGGTGCGATGCAATTGCCCACCGGCACTGAGGCCGAACTCGTCACCGAGAGTCCCTCGGGATTGTTGACACCTGTGCTCACGCTCGACAATGGATTGTTGGCGCCGGCCGCCGGTGGAGCGCCGAATTGCAGGATCCTGCCCGTCCCGGGCCTTGTTTGGGCAAGGAAAGCATATGGGAAGGTCGAATAAACCCCGACTTTGATCTTACGTAGCCCCGTGCCGAGACCATCAGCGAAGTCCGGGGCGAACGCGCCGGTGCTCGAATCGAATCGCAGCACCCGGCCGTCGGTGGTCGGCAGGAGTAGGCTCACGCCATGCCCACTCGAGGGGTACGTCGCATCCGCGGGCCACAGATCAATGCCGGTGGGTCTCTCGTTCCCAAACAGCGAAGGAGCGATCACCACCGAGGTCGGACGGGTGAGCGGCACGCTCGGGTACTGAAGCACGCTGGCAATCGCCGCCTGCGAATAGACCAGCACGCGTGCCCCACCGAAGCACGAGTCGATCAGAACGAGTACGTCGCCCTGGTTCCACACCGGCGCCGCAGCGCCCACCGGGCTCGCCGCGACGCCGGCCACGACGACCTCCGCCACCGAGAGGTTTAGGAGACCGCCGAATATATTGTCGATGAGGATGGGCGCGCCATAGGTACCCGTCGTCGCATTGAACGGCAGGATCCAGAGCGCAGGCTTGCTAAAGAACGGTATGCCCGCGGATACGGCGAACAGATTGCCCGTGGCATCGACGGCGAGGCCGGTCGTTACGCTGGGACCGGGGTTTTTGCCGGAGTAACTGAAGAGCGTGGTTGCAGGCAGGTAAGCCGGTCCAGGGCCCGCATAGCGAACGATTTGAAATTTCGTTGCGTCCGCGACGATCAGATCGAGTGCGCTGGTGACTGAGTTCGGAGCCCGCACCATCGCGGAGAAATTGCCATGCGTGGCTGCGTCCGTATTGAGCTGAGTCGTGCTCGTGATCAACGCGCCGGTATTCGGCGTTGCGTTGGGCGTCAGCGTCACGTTGTATAGCGAGTCGCCGTTGGCGTTCACCGCGGTCACACCGAATTGCGGCACTGGATCGGCGACTGCCGAAGCGTAGGCCAGCACTGCTATGGCCCACATGCCGATATTGACCGCCGATTTGAATCGCATTGCCACTCCGACTGTAATTGTTCTTCTCAGGAGTCATGCGCCATCGCGCCTTTTGCTGGTGAATTCCTGCGACCGGCGCCCTACTATGGAACTGCATTCGAGTCCCGGCAGTGATTCACACATCTCCCAAGTCACCCTAGCATAGTTATTGTAGGTGATTCCATTACACCCGGACATCATCGCTCTCGCAGTGATGGCACCGTCGTGTTATGTCAAACAATCTAAGGAGCGGCCAAGATCTGTTTCGCAGGGCCGAGCTGCGCTCTCGTTTGCAGCGCGAGTGCGGTGCCTGCACGGCGCTCTCGCCGGTGCAGGGTGTCCATGTAGCGCTGAGCCAGCGTGCGATAGACCAGCGGCGACCCGCCTTCCTTGCTCAGGATTACGTAGCCGTGAGTAAGCCGTGCCTCCGCCTCGGGATAACGGCCGAGCCCGGTGAGCGCAGCCCCCTCGACGCTCTCGGCCAGGGCGGTGCGCCAGTGATCCGCCGACAGTGCTGCCGTGTAGATAACTTTCGCGCTTCGCGCCATCTCGAGCGCCTCGGGAAACTTGCCTTCCGCAATTTGCAGCATGGCGAGCGCGGTCTGGCTCGATGCGATGTCCGGCTGTTGGTCGCCGAATAGTCGGCGCCGCATCGCCAACCCCTCCTTGATGTATCGATCCGCCTCGTCGTAATCGCCCGCCATCGTAAGCCATGAGCCAATGATATTCAGCACGCGCGCGATTTCCGGATTGTCGGCCGGGTAGGCTTTGCGGTAGATCGCGAGCACTTTCCGCGCGTTTGCGAGCGCTTCCTTGGTGGCGCCGCGATCATAGCGAAGCAAGGCGAGGTTCAGCAGCGTTCGGCCGACCATGGGGTGGTTCTCGCCGAGCAGTTCGCGGCGCATCTCGAGCGACTGCCTATAGAGGGTCTCTGCACCCGCAAGATCGCCCTTGTCCTGAAGCGACATGGCGACATTCTCCAACCCATTCGCGATTTCCGGATGCTTGTCGCCGAGTAGGTGCCGGTTCATCGCGAGCGACTCGCGGTAGAATTTCGCCGACCCGTCGAGATCACCGCTCTCATCGAGCAGCAATCCCATGTCGTTCAGCACCTCGGCAAGATCGGGGTGCGGCTCACCGCCGCGCAGTTCCCGCTGCATGGCCACTGCGCGTTGCATGAGCGGGACCGCGCTCTTGAGGTCGCCGCCGTCGGCCACCGCCCGGGCGAGGTCCTTGAGCGTGCGCGCGATAGTGGGATCCGAGTTGCCGTAAAGGGCTTGCTGAAGCTTGAGAGTCTCACGCAAATACTTTTCGGCCTCGGGATAGTGCCCTTCCTGGGCGAGCAACCAGCCAAGGCCGTAGAGCGAGTTCGCGAGCTTCACCTGACTCTGACGGTCGCCCGGCCGCGCCGACTCGAAGCGGATCGCTTCCCGATAGGCCTTCTCGCCGGCGTCGTACTGGGCCTGGAGCCCGAGCAAATCGCCTTGATGGTTCAATGAGTCGGACAGGTCCAAGGGGTCGACGCCGTACAGGCGGCGCCGGGTCGCCACTGCCTCGTCGATCATGGGGCGCGCTTGATCGAACAGACCGAGCCCCATGTACACGCTACTCAAGGTATCCATGAGCCTTGCTTGAATGGCCGGCTCTTTCGCCAGTTCGCGGTTAATCCTCGAAGCACCTTTGTCGAGCATTTCGCGCGCCGTCACTGTGTTGCCGCGCGCCTCGCTGGGGTCCGAAATTTTGAATAGATCGACGAGAAAGCGCGTCGTCTCCTGGGCGGTGCGTGCCTCCGCTTCGGCGCGCACCGTCTGTCTCTGTGCCGCGCCGCGTTGGATGAGAGCGTAGGCGGCGAGGCCGGTGGTCAGCACCATTCCGGCCATCGCGGCGCACGAGAATGCGAACAGGCGGCGATTGCGCCGATTCTGCTCGCGCCTTTTCAGCGTGTCGAAGCCTACGCCGAGAAGCCCGGAAATTACCTTGAGCTTGGCGTTGTTCTTACCGTCCTTGCCCTGGCGCGCATCTGCGGCAATCGGCTCGGTGCGCGCAGTACTGAGTTCGCCATCCGGTCCAAGGCGATAGCGCAGCGCCGGCGGGAAGCACTCTTCTTCTTCCCGGCCGGGCATGTCGGTCGCATTCGGTTCGCCGCCGACGATCAAGCAGAGGATGCGATCCTCACGTCCCAGGCGTTTGAACGCGAGAATTTCCTCGTTGACCCACTTCGACTTTGCAGCCTGAGGCGAGCAGACCACAATCTGGCACGCAGAGTCTGCCAAGGCCGCATTGATCAGGGAGCCGAGATCCGTGGCGCTCGGTAGTTCATCGCGATCCCTGAAAATCGGTGCGATGCGCTTGGGCACCTCGCCGCGCGCGGTCACTATGCCGATCAGCGGTTTCGGGGGACGGTATTTCTCGACCGAACCATGCAGCCACGACGCCCAGCCCGAATCGCGATGGCTGTAGCTGATGAATGCACGGTATTTGGGCGCGTCCATGCTGTGTGTTTCCGCGTTTAGAGCCCGCAATCCTAGTATAAAACGGGGTTGAGCGGGAGAGCGTCTAGGCTACTCCGGTTCGGGATCCTCCGGAAAATCGATGGAGCCGCTCGGCAGCATGATGGTCGGCGAACTGTCCTCCTCGGACGGCCGAATCTTAGGGGGTGGCGATTTCGTGGGAGGCGGGGGCGGTTCCTCAATTGCCTCCATCATCATGGTGGGCGAGCGGTCTTCCTCCAACGGCCGAGGTTCGGTGCTTGGCGGCGGCGGAGGCTGGAAAGGTTCTTGCGTGCGCAGCCATTGCAGCGCCAGCTCGTCCTCAAGCGGTTCGCTGAAATAAAAGCCCTGCCCGTAATTGCACCCCATCTCTTGCAGGGCTCTCGCGGCCGTCTCGGTCTCGATGATTTCCGCAATGGCGGTAAGATTCAGGCTTCCTGCTATCTGCACCATTGCCGCCATCATGCTCATGTTGGCCCGATCGGAGCCCGTGCGGTTCACGAACGGCCGATCGATTTTCACGAAGTCGAATGGAAACAGCTGCAGATTGCTAAGCGATGAATAGCCGGTTCCAAAGTCATCGAGCATCAATTGGATGCCCATACCGTGCAGGCCGTCAAGGGTCTCGCGCGCCGCTCCGACATTGTCAGCCAGCGCCGCCTCGGTCAGCTCGAACTTGAGCAACGACGGCGGCAGCTTGTACTCTTGGAGCAGGGAGGAGACGTATTCACTCAGCCGCGGATCTCGTACAGACGCTGGGGAAAGATTGATACTGAAATAGAATTTCTGATCGGCAGGGACTCGCCGCTGCCATTTGACCGCAGTCTCGATCACCCGCTGTATGACCCAGCGGGTGATCGGCATCATCAATCCCGATTCTTCCGCGATCTTCAGGAATTTACCCGGATCGAGCACACTTTCGACCGGATGGCTCCAGCGCAAGAGCGCCTCGGCACCCACCATCCTGTAAGTCCTAAGATCGACGATTGGGTGAAACAACAGCCGCATTTGATGCTTTTCCAACGCCACGTGCAGGTCGGCCTCCAGACTCACGATGGTCGCCGCCTGGCCCCCCATGTTCGGCGCGTAGAGGACGGTTTTCGCACTGTCATGGCGCTTCGCGACCGACAGGGCGATGTCGGACTCGCGGACGACGTCCTCCGCGCGTTGTTGACCCGAATCTGCGCACGTGATGCCGACTGTCGCGCCGACGACGAGTTGGTGGCGGCGCAGTCGGAACGGTAGGCGCAATTCCTCGAGAAGAAGGCGGGCAATTTCAAGTGCCGCTTCCGGGGAGGCGACGTCCAGAATCAAGAGTGCAAACTGATCTCCGCTCCAGCGCGCCAACACTCCGTCGAATGCCGATGTCGCTTTCTCGAAGCGGCGCGCTGCCTGTACCATCAGCTCATCGGCAGCGGTCTGACCCAGCATGTCGTTGATGAGCTTGAATCGGGCGATATCCACGATGATGACTGCGATGCGCTGACGCCGCCTCGTGCGGACGTCACGCAGCGCTTGGTCGAGTTGGTCCATGAAAAACCGCCGGTTCGGCAGTCCTGTGAAGGCATCGTGGAAGCGCGCGTGATCGAACGTCTCCTGCAAATTCAGTCGCTGCTGCATCTCCTCCGCCAAGTGGTTATTGATCGAGCGCAGCCGCCGCCGCGAGCCCGCCAAGGCGACGCGTGAGCGCTGAAGTGCGTGGCTCAAATCATGTGTGCCGAAGGTTAAGAGCCACGTCAGGAACGCCAAAAGGGCTATTTCTGAAGTGAGAAGGCTCGCCGGATACCAACCGGAGCGCGGCCGGATCGCCACCTGCAAGTGACTTCCCGGAACCGCCGCCGCGGTCGGCAACCGGATTCTGGCCTCAACCGTATCGATTAAAGGTTCGGAACTCGAGCTGACGAAGATGCGAGGCCGTGCATTGCGCGGCTCGAGTTGAGAGACCTCAAAGTCGTAGCCCATATCGATCAGTCGTGTCAGATGGCTTTCAGCGATGAGCTCGTCAAAATCCGCGTAAGCAACTGACCAACTCTGCGGGTGCTGTCCCGCCACGGGAGCGCGTACGGCAACGAACCATTGACTGCCGAGACGCATCGGCCCCAGAACTGCGGAGCCAGGTATGGGTTTGGCGGCCTCCGCCGACTGCCACTCGCTTGCAATGCCGCCTGCGTTTGCGATCTCCGCCGGACGCGATCGCAGCACCTTGTCGTCCGCCGTCATCAAAAAAGTATTGCTCGCCGGATCCATCGATCCGATTGAGGTCTCGCTCGACGGAAGCTGCGCGGCCAAAGCCGCCTGCCGGCCGGCAAGATCGGCCAGCTTCTGCAGAGGAGGTTCGATCTTCCTGGCGAATGTAGCCGCAACCGTTGCCGCCGTATCGCGCGCTACCGCTGCGTGGTGCTGCACACTGAGGTACAACAGACGCGAACCGACAATCAGCACGGAGGTGAACATCACCACCGTGGGTAGCCAGCCCAACTGGCGCTTGCGAATCGACCTCATCACCGGGCGGTACCGGCAGCGCCCACATGAAAGATATAGCTCAGCGTCACTGTAGCGCGCTTGATGCCGGACAAGTCCAGGTAATCACCGACAAGAGTCAGATCGCCGCGGAAGCGCGGCAGCGGCTTCGATACGCCGATGTAGCCCTCCTTGAGCTGGTTTCCCGGAATGACAATACCGGTCTGGAGATTCACAACGGCAGGTGATGCTTGACCGAATGCCACGCCTCCGAGAAAGTTCACGGTGGCGCCATACTTGTCGATTCTCACGGCGGTCAGATGCGTTCCAAGATTGCCGCTAACCGAGTGCTGGTAGGAGACCGCGGTCTGATAGTTGGGCCCCCACAAATAGGAGAGCCCAACCTTGGGTAAATTCCCGTGCGAGGATTCGACATCGACCTGCCGATCTTCGAGTTGTGCGGAGAACTTGTGGGAATACGTCCCAATCACCCCAACCGCCTCGATCGCATAGTGAAAGGCATTTGGGCCGTCATCGCCCGCGCCCTCGTGCGCTTCGCCGTAGAAGCTGTAGCGCTGGCCGGCCGGCCCGGTGGTCAGCGAACCGTTTACGGAGCCGAAAGTCCAGTGCGAGTTCGCCAGCACCTGATGCTCGACCGCAACGCCGGCGAGCGTGTCGGCGTCGAAGTTGTGCAGCCAACCGAGTGATGCGCCCCCGCCGCCATCCGTTCCCGTGAGAGTCGCCCCGTCGGCGCTGACGGAAATCCGATCGCCAGCCGTCGAGTTGTCGGCAAGCGCGACGCACGGAGCAAGCAGACAGGTCGCCACGGCGGCCAATTTGATCGGTCCGTATGTCATCGCAGCTGCCGCACGATGCTTGTAACCGCAGTTGAATTCGAGCCCGACGGATCGGCCATACCGCCTTTGGCGACGGGAAGAAATGAAACAGAGAAAATACGTTCCTCCTCGCCGGCGAGTGCTATCGCCGAACTTGTGAGCTGATAGATTCGAGGACCGATCTCAACGTGGGTCTTTCGCCGCCCAGTCAACCCGGGTTCCCACCACCGCAGGCTTGGATCGGCCTGCGGCAGCCATTGCGCGACATCCGCCCCGACTTCCGCTGCGCCAAACAACCCGACGATGATCTTGTTGAACGCCAGAACGCGGCCGCGGGCAT
Source organism: uncultured Gammaproteobacteria bacterium (assembly GCA_963755965.1). Classification (GTDB taxonomy): domain Bacteria; phylum Pseudomonadota; class Gammaproteobacteria; order Steroidobacterales; family Steroidobacteraceae; genus Bog-1198. The sequence continues at coordinate 293,904 of CAVWLU010000013.1, read as the reverse complement.
CGACCACCATGGCCGCATATTCAGAGGTGTCCAACGCCGCCTTAAGGCAAAAAACCTCTGTTGTGTCCTCAATGGTCAAAAGCGTCAAGCGTCGTCCCTTGTGCGCGAGGTGCAGCACTCGCAGCTGCGCCAGCCGGAATTGGTCGGCGACCCGTATGCCGGTCAACGGCGCTGCGCTACCCGAACCGGCAATTAGTTCGGTGACGATTTCTGGATACGAGAATCGCACCGCTTCAAGGAGACCGGTACCTTCGAGCGGCACGTCTTCTCGTTGCAGATAATCGACCGCGAACACGCTGGCTGCGACGATTCGCAGGGTGTCCGGCTCGATCAGCAGGGCCGGTAGAGGCAGGCGCTCGATCAGCGTGGCCCACAACTCTTGCCCGCGCTCCGCTTCGGTGCGCGCAAGAATGCTATGCGTAGTAAGCCGCTCGAAGATCGTGCCGACATATTCGGCCGCCACCGCACAGGCGAACAAAGCGATGCTGAATACTTCGAGAAGAACGATCAGATAGTTCGATGGCGTATAGAATCCCGAAAATGACGGCTGAGGCATCGTGCTTTGACGGCCGAACAACCCGCCTAGCCAAGTGTCCCCGCCAAACAAGCCGCTGGCATACCAACGCAATTCCGGAGCCTGACTCATAGCGACGATCGCGACGACGAGGATGCTCACGATGGCGATGAGATAGGGGTGCCAGCGTGAAAGAAAAATCGCACCGAAGACCGGCAGCGCAAATATCAGCAGAAACAAGGGATTTTGAAGGCCACCCACGTGCTGCCAGATGAAGCCGATCAGGATTACGCCGATGATGTCCAGAGCCGTAACCGCGCGATCGCGCCAGCGGCCGTCGGAGTGCGTGGGGGACGCGAGAAGGGTAAACGCGATGTGAATGCCGCCAAGGGCAAGCAAACCCCAGGTCGCCGTTCCAATATCCGCCTCGAATCCATTGACGAACCAGGGCACGCCAGTGGCGACTAGAATGGCAACGATCGTCAACAACCAGACGTCGTCCAGTAGATGAATCCGCGGGTTCTGCCACGTCGGACGCGGTATTAGCTGGGTGCTATCGAGATTCAGCCTCACTGGTCTTGCCCTATCTTGCTTTTGGGTGCGCTTCGACGATCGCACTGGCTTTGCTGACGGCGCCATTGACGAAGTTGTTATTTTCCAAGAAAGGTTGCGATACCACCTTTGAGCCGTTGGGTGGCTGGAAGTCCTCAACATGCAGCGCGTAAGCGCGGGCGCGCAACACTTGATTGCCTCGCAAGTGTGGAGAGTCGCCGATCACATCGATCCCGTTGAATTTCGGCTCAATGATGATGTTGTCGATAGCTGTGCTGACGCTGTGCGGATCGCCGAGCACGAAGGCTATGCCGTAGCCGCAATTATGGATCCTGTTTGCCCGGACCAGCGCGTTGGACGACCCGCGTACCATGACGCCATAAGCGGTCAACCCCTCCATTTCGTTTTCCTCAATTATTGTGCCGCGGGCGTTTTCGACGACGATGCCCATCGAAGCGCCGCCGCTCATACGGTTTCTGCGGATGACCGCCCCGGCACCTACAATGTGCACGTCAGCCTCATGGGGGTTGATGAAGTCGTTACGCTCTATCAGTACAGGAATATTGCCGGCGACGATCGCGTTGCCGTCCTCCGTAAACTTGTTGTCGTGGATGCCGATGACATCGTCGTGCGAATCGGGTGCACTACGCACGGCCCAAAGGGCGGCGTCCTTGTTCTCTGCGAACTCATTGTTGGCTACCGCGGAATCGTGGCCCGATGCCCCGAAGCGCACTCCGACGCGGTCCTTAGGGAAGTGGTTGCGCTCCAAAAGCGTGTCGCTGGTATTTTCGGCAACTTCAACCGCGACGTCGCACGATTCGATAGTCGATGCTGAGAGCCGAAATCGTACCGCACGCACCAGGATCGCCGTGGCGGGGCAATTTCTGATCGTAATGCCTTCAATTGAGGTATTTGGGCCCGAGATATCCAACACCGGTCCGGCATCAAGTGCCCGCGCGTCGATCTCCGCTCCTGACGCCTGCCCCACGAGCCTGACCCCGTTTGCATTGACGAATGCGGGCAGCGCCGTTTCCAGACTGATCTTCGGAACTTCGATCGAAATATTGGTAGGACCTGTCGCTCCGGCCACGAGAAACAAGGCTTCGCGCAACGTCCCGGGTCCTCTATCGCCGGCATTGGTGACGTGCACCAGAACGGTTTTTTCGGTGCTGCGCTGCGGAGGCGCTCGTTGCGTTACGTACCAATGGCCTAGCGCGGCCAATCCTGCGAGCAACACGAATACGCCGATGGCTATGATGGAGCGCCCTCTAATGGCCATGGTCAAGATCCCCCGAGTCTTTTTTCGAGTACAAACACGGCGTGCCAAGAGCGCCTGACGGCTCGACGTCCGAAGAGTGCGTGGATGGGTAATGAGATGCCGGTCGCCAGCGCGAGCAGACTTAGCGACATCATTGCAGGTAATTTGCGCACATACGGTAACAGTTGTGTTCTGAAAGGCAGTGGATCGACGCCGGTCAGCGCGCGCACTTCAAGGTCGCAATCGCGGATCATCGTCAAATAAACATCGCGCTGACGTGCCGTAAAAACCGTCGAATCGCAGCGGTTCATCACCGCGATCGGTGCGGCCTCGAGTAAGATCATGCGCCCGCCCGGAGCGAGATGGGCCGTCAAGGCGGCGAGCGCGGTGCGCAATGCGTTCGTGTCGAGAATATGCTGAAGAACGGTGACGCCCAACACCAGGTCGAAGCGCTCGCCTACACGGAGACTGGAAAGATCGTGTACTTGGAAGCGGCAGCGGTCGGCAACACCTTCGATCACTGCTCGTCGTTGGGCCTGCGCTATCATCGTGGGACTAAGGTCCACGCCCATCACAGTGGCGCCCCGCGCAGCCAGCAGCCGGCTCCAGCGCCCGACGCCGCATCCGACGTCCAATACGCGGGTTCCGGTCCTAACTTTCAGCCACGGCTCGAGAGCCAGCCGTTGCTCCAGGTGGATCGCGCGATTGTAGAACTCCGGCATGCCGTAAGCACACACCGCTGCCAGACCGTCGCGATCGCCTGCGAAACGCCGGGCTCGATCTTCCCAGTACACGCGAGGACAATACAGTTCGGGAGCGGGAGTGCCTCGGACGGTCATTGGCTAAACCGGGCGTTCTTCAACGCGACTGTGGGATCCGCGGGGCTTTCATAGTGATCCTGATATATCCGTCTCCGAAAGAGCTTGAGCGCGAAGAAATTCGCAAAGCCCACGGTCATCGGCACAACGTGAACAATGGCGTAACACAGATAGAGCGGGACAATGGGTGCCGCATAGGATCGCTCCGCCTTTGGCACACTGGTGAAAAGTGCGATTACTCCAAGGGCCAGATAGCTGGTCGCGGCAGCCGTAAAATATTCCGGATTGAAGAAAGTCCCCTGCGGCACGAAGTTGTCCAGCAATAACACGTCGAGCCCGCTCAAAAAACTCAAGAGCAAGAGTGTCGCGCTCACGATCTTAACCAGGTGCATCGCCAGCGACAGGACGCCCACATACACAAGGTAATGGTATGCGGCAAAGGGCGAGCGGCGGCTGATTCGCACCACCTCGGTGAAACGCTCGGAATAGACTTTGAGTAGACCGTGATACCAGCCGACGCGCTGCGAGAACCAGCGCGGCAAGGAGCCCGGACCTTCGGTGCTTACAACGAGCCGCCCGTCGTAATAGATCCGCTCGCCCTGATTGAGCAGAATGACGGCATTCTCGAAATCTTCGGCGTAGACGGACAATGAATGTTCGTTGAGCGCAAGCATCAGCGCATTTCGGCGATAAAATGATACGCCTGAAGTGATGCTAAAATCAGCGAGACTTTCACGGCCAACTCGAAACGCGAGCGCGTACTCGAAGGCCTGGAAGCGCGCCAGAAATCCATCGGGCTCGATCATGATTCTTGGGCAGGCTGCGGCGGCACCGGATTGCTCGAAGTCACTTACGAACTGGTTCAAGTCGATTGTGCTGCCCTCGTTCAGCCCGCGTATACGGATGTCCGGATCGATCACCATTACCGTTTCGATGTGAGCCGGTAGAACCTGGAGCAGGCGGCGCAAGGCGCCGGGTTTGCGTCGGTTGACGCCGTCGTCAAAACATCGCCATCCAGCTTGCGATAACCGTAAGACGGTGTTGTCCGTCGAACCGTCGCTGATGAGCCACACACGGTCCCGGTAGGGCGCGAAAGCTTCCATGAAGTCTTCGACACGATCCTCCAGGTTGTAGACCGAAGCGATGATCGCGAACGGCGACGCCGGCACCATACGCCTCGTGTCGGGCGGCAAGATAGCGGCAAGGTTGATCGAGAGATTACCCTTCTGACTGCCGTCAGATATGCCGGCGGCGGCCGCGGTGTGACGGCGCCGCATGTACAAGCGCAAAGCGAAATCGATCGCATCCGTGTACACGATGACGTTGGCGATCGCAAAGACGAAGATCGAAAAACCGATCGCCTGAGCGTTGGCCGCGGAAAGCACTATCCAACCTGCCAGTAACCCGCACACCGCGAGCGGCGCGAGAACAGACCACGTCCGCTCGAGCCTCATGCCGTTTCGACCGCGAGTTCCGCCGTCTCCGGCCGAAGTGCCGGAAGCCGCGCGCATAACTCTGCCCGGACCTCTGCCTCGTCGGCGATCACCTGACCGTGCTCCGCCATGACCGGCACAGCACTCAGAATCCAAAGCATCGAGCGCACGCGCGACGGGAGATGCGCTACTTGTTTCTCGAGGGGCGCGAGCATCGCCTCGAAGCTGCGTTCCATGCGCAGGATCACGTCCTTCACAACAGGATCTATCGGTAGAATCTTCGCCGGCTGCTCCCAAGTGACACTGGTCCCCGCCACCTCCCAATGAGCGTAGTGCGTGTGCGGGGCGAGACTCTTGTCGCGCGAAAACGCCGCTCCGGAAAACGGAATAACGTACGGATACATTCCAATCTCGCACCCCTGACGCAGCCAGTGATACGCACCCCGCAGAGTTTCAGCGACATCTTCGAGGGCGGCATGCGGGGAGCTCATGATCAGATCGAGGAACGGTGTCACTCCGGTCGCGAGCGCGGCAGAGAGCATGGGCTCGATGTGTCGGTGTATCTGCGCCTTGTTGAACTCTCCGAGTACCTTCTGCGAGAAGCTCTCGATACCAAAACCCAGCACCCGAAACCCTGCCTGCCGCATGGCCGTCAGCCGCTCGACCGTCATGGCGTCGATCCGATTCGTGCTGATGAACTGCAAATGCGGCGGAATCCGTCCAGTACGCTTCGCCGCGATGATTCCCTCGCAGAGCGGCAAGATCCGACGATCCCGAGTGAAGGTGAAGATGTCGTCTTGGAAAATGATCGTTCGCGCGTGCGGATGTGCCGTGATAATCCGCTCGATCATGTACAGACATTCATCCGCCTCCAAGCGAGCGACCGAGGCGACACTTCCTTGGGCCTCGTGCAGAAAGTTGGTCGCAGAGCAGAAGGTGCAGCCCATTGGGCAATAGTTCAGTGTAATCAGCCTCACCGAACGAATCTCCGCGAGGTGCGCTTCGCGCGCGGCTTTGCTCGGCAGCGCACCAACGCGATAAGCCGCCTCCAAACGCTCCCAATAGGCCGAATAAGGCATCCTTTCGTAGGGTGTGCTGTAAATCGCATCGCGCAGTTCATCCCGACTCAGGGCACGCTGAGGTATTGATAGAATTGCGCCATCCTGATTCCGCTCTGCGGTTCCAGTGATGCCGCGCAGGGATTGGCCGGCACGCGCGCGAGCTACGAGTTCCAGCAGTGGACGCTCGCCCTCACCGAGGACAATCAAGTCGAACGGACCAAGCTCGAACATCAGATCCGGGCGAAACGTTGCCTCCATACCGCCCGCAACAATGAACGCCCCCGGAATCACTCGGCGCACGATGTGGGCGAGTTCCAAATCGAATCGAAGCGTCATCCCCGTAGTGGAGAGACCGACGATGTTCCAGGCGCCGCTCGAGAGTTCCCGCTCGAGCGCCCGTTGTGGCGGCTCGAGACAGCAGTTCGGATCGAAGACCTTCGTCTCGACGCCGGCAGAATCGAGTACGCCGGCAAGTCTCCAGACTCCCAGCGGCGGAGCGAGAAAGGTGTATTCGCCGCAGTGGGGATCGTACGGACCGATCAACAATATTCTCGGAGATCTGAGACTGTTCACTTCGATTCAACTCCTCAAGTGCATTCCGTTCCGCAGCGGAAGGAAATGCTTGCGGGAGATCAGAAAGCTAGGGCTTCCATGCGAGGCGCGAATTTACGGGGACACGCGCACGGCGACGGAATTCAGCTCATTGTGTGGCTGACGGCTCTTGTTCCCACGCGTGTTCTCGTGGATAAAAAGTGCTCGCTTCGCAAACTAAAGTCAACGCCTGCCGGCTTGAGATCGATTGTGATTGCGCCCGTCGAAATGGTAATGTTTACATAACCTTTTAGAATTGCGCGCAACGAGTCGAGCAGCATCCGGATCAGCAATGAGAGCCGTACTGCGCTTCCGCTGATTGCCAAAGTGTTGAAATTACTGGCGTTTAGTGATCCCGCTCCGGAGCGATTTCGACGGGGAAAAGGCCGGCGGGGACGCGGGAAAGGCCCGATAATCACGACAGCCGGGGGCGCTCGGGACGAGGGCGACCGCACTAGTTTCGTTTGCTCAAATCGCCTTCGCGCGAACTGGTCGCGCCTTGGTGCAAATCCGGAGCGAGCACATCCTGGAGTCCTAACGCGATTTCGACGATGCGCTCGTACGGTACGGCGCGCGACCGGCGGGTGCCGTATAGCACGTTGCCGCCTTCCGACATCAATCCAAGCACGTGCACGAACTCGCGAATCTGTCCCTCGTCGGCCCACGGCCGTGAACGAAGCAGCAGCTTCACAATGTTGTTCATCAGTTCGTCGTAAAGGTCGTCGACGGCTTGACGGATCTTCGCATCGCGCAGTGCCATAGTCCACAACTCGCGGAATATGTGTACCGGTTCCTCGCTGACGGTATCGTTCAACACCCAGCGCACCAAGATTTGAATCTCCTGCCCAAAAGGAACTGCGGTGTCGGCAAGAAACGCCTTATATTGTTTCGAAAGATCGGCCACCAGCCGTGCGATGAGCGCCCTCACCAATTCGCGCTTGCTGGGGAAGTGATACGAGAGGTTACCCGGCGCAATCGAAGCGGCTTCAGCCACTCGTCGCGTGGTGAATCCACTATAGCCGTACAGGACGAGCACCCGGCGTGCGCCTTGTAAGATGCGGTCAACGGTCGCATGCGTATCGGTCTCTTGCACGGGGCGCAAGACGCGCGCTGCCGCGCCGCTGCGGCCGCGTGCCTTGTCGGACGCGGCAGCAAATCGTTTGCGTGTCATATTTGTATTGTACAGTTACACAGTTGACTGTCTAGTGCATTTGCCCTATAAACTAGGTCGATTGCCCTAATTGCCCTCGCAATTGATCGAGAATCAGTGCGAGCAAGCATCCCGAGTGACCGGTACCGCAGGAGGAGCGCGATGAACGGCGAAGTGCGAACAGTGTTCATAGTTGACGACACACGGGAGGTTCGCATGGCGCTGTCGCGCGTTCTGGCCGCCGCAGGCTACGGTGTGCGCTCTTTCGAATCGGCAGAGAGATTCTTAAGTGAACAGGACGAGGCGGAGTCGGGCTGTCTGCTGCTCGACATTTGCTTGCCGGGATTGAGCGGGATTGAGTTGCAGCGCAAGCTCACTGGTTCACCGTACGCACGCCCCATCATATTCCTGACCGGAATGGGGGATATCCAAACGAGCGTACAGGCCATGAAGGAGGGCGCGGTCGACTTTCTAACGAAGCCGATCGACGACCAGCGGCTGTTCGCCGCGGTCGAACGAGCGTTTCTGCGCGACGCGCAGCAACGTCTGGATCTCACGATCGCCCATGTGATACGGCAACGTTACGAGAGCCTGACGGCTCGGGAGCGGCAGGTGATGATGCACGTCATCCGTGGCCGGCTAAACAAACAGATTGCTGCAGATCTCGGCACGGGCGAAAAGACGATCAAAGTGCATCGCGCACGAATCATGGAGAAAATGGAAGCGCGGTCGGTGGCAGAGCTGGTGCGGCTCGCCGCCCACGTTGGGATTGCAATTGAACCCATTCTGACCGTCGGCGCGGACACGCTGGAATGGATTCAAAGCCACCAGCAAACTTCCGCGGCTCGAAAGAGCGAAGCGAAACCGTGCGAACCGATGTCACACCTCGAGCCGGTCTCCGGGGCGGGCCACAAGGGCATAGAGCGCCGGCATTAGAAACACGCTGATCAAAAGTCGCGTGAATAGACCGCTGACGATGACCAGTGCAAACGGCCGCTGGGTATCCGTGCCGACACCGGTGGCCAGCGCCACCGGCAGCAAGCCCAAGGCCGCCACCAACGCTGTCATCATGATCGGGCGCAACCGCAGGATCGCGCCCTGACGAATAGCGGTGGGCAGAGGAGTGCCGCTGCCGCGAAGTTCATTGACATAGGAAATGTAAACGATCGCGGTCTGCACCGAGACGCCGAACAGCGCCAGGAAGCCGATGCCGGAAGATACTGAAAATGGCGTGCCGGCAATCCACAGAGCCACGATGCCCCCAACCGGCGCCGAGAGCAGCACGCCCAGTACTGTGATGAACGGGAATTTGAAATTGCTGTAGAGCGCGAAAAGCAGCAGGAATATTAGGAAAAGCGTCAAGGGCAAAATAACGCTAAGTTGCTTGCGCGAGGCAGTGTATTCCGTGTATTCCCCGCCCCAGTCCAAACGGTAGCCCTGCGGCAAGGTGATTTTTTCATTGACCTGCTGCATGGCATCGCCCACCGCGCCGGCCAAGTCGCGCCCCTCCACCGAGAACTGAACCCCGATATAGCGCGAGTTGTCCTGACGATAAATGAACGAGGCACCGCTGGCCACTTTGATGTCCGCGAATTCCTTGAGCGGCACCTGTTGTCCGGCGGGCGTCGCCACCAGGATGTTGCCGATTTCCTCGGGGTTATCCCGATATTCGCGTTCGAGACGGACGATCAGATCAAACTCCTTTTCCTCCTGAACCACTTGGGTGGCCACGTCACCCCCGATGGCCGTCTGTATCAAGGCGTTGATGTCGGCGACGTTCAAACCGTAACGGGCAATCCTGGCCCGGTTGATACTGATGGTGAGGCTGGGCTGTCCGAGTTCCTGCACCAACGTCACCTCACGGATTCCTCGCACGTGTTCCAAGATTTGCTTGATGGCTTTGCCCTTTTTCTCGAGCGTCTCCAAATTGGAGCCAAAGACCTTGACGGCGAGGGCACTTTTCAAGCCCGTTTCCGCCTCATCCACCGCGTCTTCCGCCGGTTGCGTGTAGTTGAAATTGATTCCGGGAAATCCCTCGAGCTTCTTATTGATGGCCTCGATCAGGCCGGCCTTGGTGCGATAGGCGCCGGTCCATTGCGAGTAAGGTTTCAGGTCCACGTAAAATTCGACATTGAAAAAGCCGGTCGGATCGGTGCCGTCATCGGGGCGGCCCAATTCCGAGGCGACCGTGGTGACTTCGGGAAAGGAGTGCAAGATATCCCGCACTTTGGGCGAGATTTTGGCCGATTCGTCGAATGAAATGGTGTAGGGCATCGTTGCGCGCACCCACAGCGCGCCTTCATCCAGATGCGGCATGAACTCGGCGCCGATGCGCGGGATGAGCAGCAGCGAAAATGCCAGCAATAGAGCTGAGGCGAGCGTGATCCCCCAGGGATGGGCGAGACTGAAATCGAGGCCCTTGGCGTAAACGGACTTGATGGCTTCGAATGCGGCGTTGCGCCGCTCCCGTACGCCATTGCGCATGAACCACGCGCACAGCACGGGCAGCAGCGTCAGCGTGACGATCAAGGAACCGACCAAGGCGAATACCATGGTGTCCGCCATCGGTTTGAAAAGCGTTCCGGAGGGTCCGGACAAGACATAGATCGGCAGGAAACTCGCCACGATTACCGCGACCGAGTAGAACAGCGGTCGATCAACCTCTGCTGCCGCATCCTGGATGATTTCTTTGACGTTGAGCGGAGTCCCTTTGCGCGCCACGATCTGGCGGAAAATGTTTTCCACCATCACGACCGCACCGTCCACCAGGATGCCAAAATCCACGGCGCCGATAGAGAGAAGATTGGCCGAGGCGTTTTGCAGATCGAGACAAATAAAAGCGAATAGCAATGCGAGCGGGATGCTGGCAGCGACAATTAATCCCGCGCGAAAATCGTAGAGGAAGAATATGAGGATAACGACTACCAGCAACATGCCTCGCAGCAGGTTCCGCTCGACAGTCTGCGTCGTCAGATCGACCAAGTCGCTGCGGTCATAGAACGGTACAATTTTGACGTCCTTGGGCAGGATCTCGTCGTTGAGTTCCTTGGTTTTCGCTTCGACCCGCTTCAGGACGTCTTGAGTCTTTTCGCCCGTCCGCAGCAAAATGACGCCCTCTACGGCATCGTCCTGCTTCTGGTAGCCAAACTCACCCAGCCGGGGCGCGATACCGATGACCACCCGGCCCACGTCCTTTACCAATATCGGAGTGCCGTCATGGACCGCCACTACCACATTGCCGATGTCCTCCAATGTGGTCAGACGTCCCATGCCTCGTACGTAGTAGAACTGGCCGCCTTGCGAATAAAATCCGCCGCCGGAGTTATCGTTGTTGGCCGTGAGCGCGGTCTCAACCTGCGTCACCGATAAACCAACCGAAGCCACCCGCACCGGATCGAGCAGCACTTGGTATTGCATGGTTCCACCGCCGAACCCTGAGTCATCCGCGACGCCGGGAACGGATCTGTATTGGGGTTCGATGGTCCAGTCCTCGAACGTCTTCAGTTCCATCGGCGAGCGGTCGGGGCTTTGCAATACGTAGCGATAGATGAGGCCGGAAGGTGCTGACATCGGCGAAACGGACGGGCTCACGCCGGTGGGCAGACTGAGGTCTCCCATGCGGTTGAAAACCTGCTGGCGGGCGAAGTAATTGTCGGTATTATTTTGAAAAGTGAGAATGACGTCGGACAAGCCGTACAGCGAGATTGAACGGATCGTAGTCGTCTGCGCAATGCCATTCATCACTCGCTCGACGGGCACCGTGATCAGCCGCTCCACTTCCTCCGCGGCACGCCCAGGCCATTGGGTGATGACCTCGACCATCGGAGGGGAGAGGTCCGGATAGGCGTCGACCGGCAGGCGATCCAGTGAGCGCGACCCTGCACCGATCAGCACCACCGTCATGAGCGCGATGAGAAAGGATTGCCGCAACGAAGAGGCCACTATTCGATTCATGATCGAAGGCCTTGGCGGCGAAGATCCGGTCGGGGGCAGAACCTCGCTCATTGATTTTGCATGAACTGGACAAAGATGCTCCCGTCCACCACGATTTGGTCGCCGGCTTTGACGCCTTCCGCGATATCGTATTGGTCCCCGGTGCGAGATCTCACGGTCACATGCTGGCGCGCGAAACTGGCGTCGGGTTGGACGAGATACACGAACGGCAGATTTTCGTCGTCGCGCAAAATTGCCGAAACCGGGACGAGCAATCCGGAGCTTTCCTGGCGGGCCTGAATCTGTACGCGGACATACATCTGTTTCTTCAGAAAGTTTCCTGGATTGTCGGTCACGACACGCACGATCACGGAGCGAGTGTCGGGATTCACCAAAGATGAGATGTTGTCCACACGTCCGGAAAAGTTTTTTGAATCGATACCGGTGAGCACTTCGGCTGAATCGCCGAGACTGATGGAAGCGAGATCCGAACCGAAAACTTGCGCCATTACCCAGACGCGCGACAGGTTGGCGACCGTAAAGCACGGCGTGGTTCCCGCTTCTAAAAGCTCTCCGGGCGTGATCAGTTTTTCGACCACGGTTCCCGCGATCGGCGAGCGAATCAATCCCTCGGGGCGCGAAATCGACCGGCCTTCCTGAATATCTTTGATGGTCTGCGGATGAACGCTCAGCGCAACGAGCCCTTGCAGGGCGGCGTCGCGGTCGGCCTCGGCATTGAGGGCGTCCGTTTCCGCCTGCTCCGCTTCGCGCTGAGACACGCCGTGATGCTGGACCAGATCCTTATCGAGGTCCGCAAGCCGGCGGTCGATCTTGGCCGTGGCGAGCGCCTTGCTATAGGCGGCGATGGCCGCGGCAAAGTCGGGCGAGGCAACCTCCGCTAAGGGGTCGCCTTTCTTGACCTGGTCTCCGAGGGAAACCAGCAGCTTCGACACCGGACCTCCGAAGGGTGCCAACACGCTCGTGGCTTGATCGTTGTCGAAATCGACGGCTCCGGTGGCCTCAATCGTCTTGCGAAATTTGGACGGCTCGACGGTGTAAAGCCGGACATGTTGGCGTTGGGTCGCCGTCAACGTCACATTGCTGGCCTTCACGAGCGACGCCGACGGATAGTCGGAATTCTTGGGTGAACAGGCAGCGCATGACATGAGTGTCACGAGAATCGCGATTGCAGCCGACTTATTTTCCATGATTGTCCTGTAATTCCGCGCGGTGCCACCAGCCGCCGCCCAGCGCCTGAAACAACGCGGCGGTATCGGCATAGCGATTCGCCTGGGCCTGCACCAAGTTGATGAGCCCCTGCTGATAGCTTTGCTCGGCGTTTAGCAGTGCAAGATAGCCGGCGTAGCCATCCTGTAATTGGCGCTGCGCTAGATCCAAAGTAACCTGCGCGGCATCCGCCGCAGCCGCAGCCGCCTTCAGCGCTTCGGCGTCCTGCTCGAGGGCCGTCAATGTGTCGGCGACGTTCTGGAACGCCGTCAGTACCGTGCTGCGATATTGTTCGGCCGCTTGAACGTAGGCCGCTTTCGCGGCGCGCTCCTGGTGCAGGAGCGTGCCGCCTTGGAAAAGAGGTGCGACGACATCCGCGCCCACCCCCCAAAATCCCGTACCGGTCGTGAACAACTGATCCAGGGCCGCGGCCGAGCTGCCGGCGTTTGCGGTCAGCACAATATTAGGCAACCGGTTTGCGATAGCGACTCCAATCTTTGCGCTGGCGTCGTGCATGTTCGCCTCTGCCTGCAGAACGTCCGGGCGCTGCGCAACGAGTGCCGACGGTAGACTCACCGGCAAATCCTGCGGCAATTGCAGGCTCGAAAGCTCGAAATTCCCGTAAGGTGCCTGGTTCGGAAACTTGCCGGCGAGAACTGCCAGCAGGTCGCGCAGCTGCGCGGATTGCTTGAGCAGAGGCGGGAGCGTGGCGGCGACTTGTGCGAGCTGCGATTCCTGTGCGGCGAGATCCAGCCGGCTGGCATAACCTTTGTCAAATTGGTATTGCAGGATTTGAACCATATGGGTGTTGATGTCGATGAGCCGGCGGGTCGCGTCGATCTGGGTCTGCACCGAGGCCATTTGAATCGCCGTAACCACGACGTTGGACGTCAACGTGGTGTAAGTGGCGACCGTTTGGTAACGAACTTCATCCTCCTGCGCCGTCAATGACTCGACGGTGCGGCGGTTCAGCCCGAAAACATCGGGCACATATGAAACCGTGACCTGCGGGGTGAAAAGATTGAACAGAAAAACGTTTGAATTGAGCGTAGGCGCGATTTGGCCTGATTGCCTTTGACGAGTGGCCGAAAAGCCCGCCGAGACACTGGGATAATAGACGCCCCTTTGAGCCAGAACGTCTTCTCTCGCCACCGACAATGCCGCCTGCGCCGCCTTCAGATCGTGATTGTTCGTGAGCGACTCATCGATCAGCTCATTGAGCGCGTCTGAATGAAATAAGGTCCACCAATCTCTGGAAATGTCGCCGCCTTTGGCAAACCGTTGCGCCTCTCCACCGGGGACGCTCGCCGTGGCGACGGTGGTCGAGAGCGGCTGGGCCGTATAGTCGGTGATATCCGGCGCGGCGGGCTTTTTGAAGTTCGGGCCGACCGCGCAGCCGGCGAACAGCAACGGCGGTAGGGACGCGATTAAAACTAGTGCGCGCAAATTGCAAGTCGGGCTCATATGAATCAACTAAGAGTCGTCCCGCGGCGCCAAGTTCGGTCTTGGCGTTCGCCGTCGGTTCGTGCGCGGCCGTGGGAGTGAGATTTATGGGCGTGGAAATTGGCACACCCCCGCCAATTGCGCAAGCAGGATGAGTGCCGGGTATCCCCTCAAGAATCGCTATCGGCGGGGCGAGGATTGCCTCGAGGCAGCGCTCGTGGAGACGTACCGGGTGGGGTCTTGATGAGTTTTACCGCGGAACACCCAGTAGATGCCGGTCGTGTAGATGGCGATCACCGGCAACACAACCACGGCTGCGTAAAACAAGAACCCGAGTGATACATCGGGTGCCGCGGCGTTGCCGACCGTCACCGAATACGGAACCATGTACGGCCACATCATGACGCCGAGCGTGAGATACGAGGCAACAAAAAACAACAGCGTCAAGGCGAACGGTACGCCGTCGCGCCGGGCACGCGCACCGGCGATGGTGCCCAGCAGCGCGAGGAAGCCGATGATGGGGAAAATGAGCCCCCAGCTGCGTGCGTGCAGATTGCTCTGCGCGATGGCGCCTTGGTCGACGGTCACCGATACGGTGAAGGCCAAGCCTAATACCACGAGGACGGCCACGACCAGCCACGGGATCCGCTTGTACGCCCAGTCCCGGATCGCCCCGTCGCTCTTCATGACGAGCCAGCTCGCGCCGAGCAGCGCGTATCCGAGCACCATACCGATCCCCGTCAAAATGGGAAACGGGTGCACCCAGTCAAATGTATTGCCGGCGAACTGCCCGTTCGCGACAGGGATTCCCCGCATCAATCCACCCACCGCGGCGCCCTGCACGAAGGTAACCACGACGGATCCCAAGAAGAATCCCAGGTCCCAGACCCACAGCATTTGCTTGGCCCGCCCACGGAACTCGAAGGCGATGCCGCGAAATATCAGGCCGACGAGCAGCAGCAGCACCGGAATGTAGAACGCACCGAGAAACACGGCGTAGACCGTCGGGAACGCTGCGAACAGACTCGCACCGATGACAACCAGCCAGGTCTCGTTGCCGTCCCAGAACGGCGCGATGGTGTTGAGCATCTGTTGCCGATGCTCCTCCTCGGGCGTTGTCCCGAACAGGATGCCGACGCCGAGATCAAATCCATCCAAAACGACATACATGAGAATCGAAATGGCGATGACGCCGGCCCAAAAAACAGCAAGGTTGGTCGGTTCCATGGGTCAGCCTTGGGCCAGCGGCGGATTGCCGGTGGTGCCGGTGGCGGTCGCGGCATCGTCGGCGAAGGCGAGCGGCCGGTTGGGGGTGGCGCCCGGGATCGTCGTCGCGGGTACGGTGGGTCCCTCACGCAGCAGTTTGTAGATGTAGTACATGCCGAACGAAATGAACAGGCCGTATACCACGACGTAGAAAAAGAGCGAGATCAGTACATCGCTGGTGACGAGGGAGGGGGTTACCGCATCCCTCGTGCGCAAAATATTGTAGACGACCCAAGGCTGCCGGCCGACTTCGGCCGTATACCAACCGGTCAAGATGGCGACGAAGCCGGTCGGGAACGATAGAAATGTTGCCCACAGAAACCAGCGCGCGGTCTCGAGCCGGCGCCGTAGCCGCAGTAAATTTCCCATCCAAGAGACCGCCAACATGACGAGGCCCATCCCGGCCATGATGCGGAAGCCGAAGAACGGGATGACAACCGGCGGCCGGTCTTCCTTAGGGAAGGATTCAAGGCCGACTTCGGGCGCGGTCCAGCTGCCCGAGGCGATCATGCTGCCGAGCTTCGGGACCGAGATCGCGTAGAGATTGCGCTCATGCTCCGGGTCGGGAATGGCGATCAACGTTTCGAAGGCAGGCTGCTCGTTTTTCCAACGGGCCTCGATCGCGGCAAATTTGGCCGGCTGATACTTGAGCACATACTCTCCGGTCAAATGGCCGAAGAAGAGCTGGATGGGAATGATCACCGCGACCAATCCGAGGCCCCAGTGCAGCATCACCCGCGCTTCGTCGCGATGGATGCCGCGCAGAACGTACCAGGCACCGCAAGCCGAGACACTCATGCCGGTCGTCAGGAACGCGGCGAACAACATGTGCGGCCAGCGCACGGCCATGACCGGCCCGGTAATAATTGTCCACCAGTCGGCGGGTAGGATCTTGCCGTTCACGATGGTGTGGCCGAGCGGGACTTGCATCCAGCTGTTATTGGCGAGAATCCAGAACGAGGAGAACATCGTCCCCAGCGATACCATGCAGCAGGCGAAGAAATAGAAGCGCGGCGACACCCGGTTGCGCCCGAGCATCATGACGCCGAAGAACGTCGACTCGAGCATGAACGCGGTGAAAGTTTCATAGCCGAGCAAAGGCCCTTGAATCGACCCCGTCTTCTCGGCGAGCACGGCCCAGTTGGTGCCGAACTGGAATGCCATCACGATGCCCGTGACCACGCCCATGCCGAACGACAGAGCAAAGATTTTCAGCCAGAAGTCGAATACGCGCCGGTAGAGCTCGTTACGCGTGAAAAGACGTGCCCCCTCGATCGTCGCGAGCCATGCCGCCAACCCCAACGTGAACGCTGGGAAAATGATGTGGAAGCTGATGACGAATCCGAACTGGATACGCGACAGGGTAACGGGATCGAGGTCCATGTCATTGCACCGTTGAGGAGTCCACGCCCAGTATCGCGAGCTTGGCGGTCACGACCTTGACCGGCCAGGCGAGCATCGTAAAGCCGTACGCAACCGCAACCTTTTGCGCACCATCCGCGGTATAGGTGATCACCCCGCCGCCGAGTGCGCCGCCGAGCTGTTGGCCCCAAAGTTTCTCGCCCGTCGTCGAATCGAGCGCATAGAAATTACCGCCGACATCGCCGAAGAACACCACACCTCCGGCGGTCGGAGTGATGCCCGCGACGACCGGGTAGTTAGACCTCACGCGCCACTTCCAAACACCGCTGTCGGCATCAACCGCGTACACCCATCCACCCCAGCCCCCATCGGCGCGACGGGCGGGATCGCCGAATACATTGAACGGGTTCAATGCCGCCATTCCCGTCCACGGCTGCCCGAGCGGCATTCCGCGCATTTTGCTCATGTCCTGCACCGTCACCGAGTAGCACCAATCGACCTCGCCCAGGATGATCAGGTTGCTCGTCGGAACATAAGCCGGGCTGTTCCATTCATCCCCACCCACCGGGCCCGGACAGAAATGCACCGACTTGCCGGGCGTGAAGGGCACGTCCGCATTCTCCTGCGTGGTCACCGGCACCTTGTAGATCAGGTTGTTGTTGGACAAATCGAAGCCATACAGCTGGCCATTCTTGGGTGCCACCGCCATCAGTTGCTTGCCGCCCATCGTTTGAATCAGAACGGGTGGGTTCGACGCGTCCCAGTCGTGCCAGTCGTGCGGCACCAGGTGGAAGTGATTCTTGTAATCTCCGGTCTTGGCGTCGAGTACTACGATCGAATCGCTATAAAGGTTCTGACCCTCGCGTTCATTTGTCCCGTCGACGCCGCCCTGCACGAAGTCCGGAGCAGGATTGCCGCCGGGGACGTATAACAGCCCGCTTTTGGGGTCGAGGGTATAAGAGGTCCAGGTCCCGCCGCCGCTGACCGGGATGCCGGGAGCGTTTTTCCAGGTCGATGCGTCGAGCGGCGACTTGCCTTCGGGTCCCCGGGCCACGTCGCTCTCGGTTTTGGGCGTCAAGTAGAACTCCCAGACGATCTTTCCGGTCTTGCCGTCGAGCGCGAACATGTGCCCCTTCCCGCCTTTGAAGTCTCCGCCCGAATTGCCCACATAGACGAGCCCGTCATAGGCAATCGGGGCAGAGGGCACGGACTCGCCGAGCTTGATCTCCGCGATGGTCGTTGCCCACAGCCGCTTGCCGGTCTTGAAGTCATAGGCGAGCACCCGTCCGTCCTGCGTGCCGCGAAACAGCATGCCGTCCATATAGGCAGCGCCTCGATTGGAGGGTAGAAGGGCGGGTGGATAATCCTCGTGCGTGCGCCAATTCTCGGCGCAAGTCGCGGGGTTGAGGGAGAAAATATCGAACTCGGTGGTGCCGATCAACGCGTTATCCACCATGATCAGTCCGGACTCAAACGCCGCGAGCTGATGGGTGTCGTAGGTACACAAGACCTTAAGCTTGCCGACATTCTTGGTGTTTATCTGGCTGAGCTGCGAGTATCGCTGCGACGACAGTGTCCTGTTGTAGCTCGGCCAGTCCTCGGTCGGCGCTGCCGCCTCGGCGGGAGCTGCAGGCGCGGCGGCCACGGGGGCCTGGTAAGCGGGATTCGTTTCCGTATTCACCGTACCCGCCGGCTGACCCAAGGTCACGATATAGGCGCGCGTCAGGCCTCCGATCGTCGACATCTGCACCGGGAAGGCGAGGTACAGGCCGCCCCCAATCGCGGCGCCCGCCACAATCAGTACGCCAAGGATGATCAGCACTTTTTTCTTCGTATGGGTCACATCGTTCTCGTACGCTTATCCTGGATGACCGCGTGGCCTGAATTAGCTGAGTCGTTCTACGCGCAGCATCGCCCGGGCATGGAGGGGTGTAAATTGGCCTAAGGGGAAGTGCGAGCCGGCGCAACGCGAACGCCGATGCGCGTGAGGCATTCGATGATTCCTTCACGCAGGGATGGCATTATCGCGGCTGTGAAACGAGGGTCCAAAGAAGAATGTGTGCAAGTAAAGTGGCCGAAGGCGGTGAACGTGGGTGGATCATTCCGATCGGAGGTGCTGAAAACAAGGAGAATTCGCCGCAAATTTTGCGCCGCTTCGTCGGGTTGGCGGGGGGCGACAGGGCGGACATTGCAATCATCCCCACCGCGAGCGTGGCGCGCGGGACGGGGCCTCGTTACGAGCATATCTTCAGCGAAATGGGCGCGCAGCGGGTGACGTCGCTTGATTTCGACACCCGGCGCGACGCCGAAGAGCCCGGCCGGCTCGCGCGTCTACGGCAGGCTAGCGGGGTCTTTTTTACGGGAGGCAATCAGCTGCGGCTCTCAACCTTGATCGGCGGCACCTCGGTGGCCAAGGCAGTGCGGCAAATGAACGCGGAGGGCGTTCCGGTGGCCGGCACCAGCGCAGGCGCCGCGTTCATCAGCGAACACATGATTGCTTTCGGTGATGAAGGCAGTACGCCGATCGCGGGTTCAGTGCGCTTGGCGGCGGGTTTGGGTCTGACCAACCGCTTCATCATTGACCAGCACTTCCGGCAACGCGATCGGCTGGGCCGGCTGTTAACGGCGTTGGCTTACAACCCGTTTGCCGTCGGTATTGGGCTGGATGAGGACACCGCGGCCTTTATAGGCGCCGACAACACGGTGGAAGTCGAGGGTTCGGGCGGTATCACCGTGGTCGATGCGGCCGAGGTGCAATTCTCTTCGATGGACAACGTTCAAGAAGGCCGGCCGGTCTGCCTGCTTGGCGTGAAGCTGCATATCTTGACGCAGGGTGCCACCTTCAATTTGCAGACGCGTCAGGCCGATGCGGGCACACTCATTCAAGCGAAACGCTAGAGCTAAAAAAAGGGCATCCGATGCGAATCCTCGAACGCAACGTCTACGTCGGCCCGTCGATGTACGCTCATTTTCCGGTCATCAAGGTGCTCCTCGACCTCGGACCGCTGGAACAATGGCCGACGGGTAAATTGGGTTCCTCCTATGTAGATGCCCTGGTGGATGCATTGCCCAGCCTTCAAGAACATGGATGCTCTTATCGCGAGCCCGGCGGGCTGATACGGCGCATGCGCGAAGACGAGGGTACCTGGCTCGGTCATGTGCTCGAACATGTTGCGATCGAGCTGCAGAACATCGCGGGTGAAGACGTATCCTTCGGCAAAACACGCAGCACGGACGTGCCCGGCGTCTACACCGTGGTATACGAGTACGCACAGCGAGACGAAGGCATTGCCGCAGGCGAACTTGCGATCCAACTGCTATGTTCGCTGCTGCCGAATGAGCTCCGGCCGGCCGACATTGTGCCCGCCGATTGGAACTGGCAGGAGAAGCGCGACGAGTACATTCGCTATGCGCAGCGCAGGGCGTTGGGCCCTTCCACCGCTTCGCTGGTCAAGGCGGCGGAGGAGCGCAATGTTCCATGGCTGCGCCTGAACGAGCAGAGCTTGATTCAACTAGGCCACGGCAAATATCAACAGCGTGTCCAGGCCACGGTCACGAGCCGCACCGGTCACATCGCCGTTGAGCTTGCACAAGACAAAGAGGAGACCAACAAGATACTCGCGAACTGCGGTTTGCCGGTGCCGCGCCAGGAACTGGTTCGCTCCGCCGAGCGAGCCGTACGCGCCGCGGAAAGGCTGGGCTATCCCGTGGTCACCAAGCCCTATGATGGCAATCACGGCCGCGGTATTTCGATCGGGTTGACCGGACCGGAGGAAGTGCGCGCCGGTTTCGCGGCGGCCGTCCAACACTCGAGTTCCGTGATCGTCGAGACTTATCTGCAGGGCGATGATCATCGCCTACTCGTCATCAACGGCGAACTCATCGCGGCGACGCGACGCACGCCGGGGAGGGTGATCGGCGACGGCGTACACAGCATTCGCGAGCTGGTTGACATCGTGAACCTTGACCCGCGTCGCGGCATCGGTCACGAGAAAGTGATGACGCGTTTGGAACTCGATGCGCAGGCGGAGATGATGCTCACCCGCCAAGGTCTGAACGCGGATACGACGGTGCCCGCGGGTCAGGTCGTGCTGTTGCGTAGCACCGCCAATCTATCGACGGGCGGCACGGCGACCGATGTTACCGATGTCATTCATCCCGACAACCGAGACATGGCGGTGCGTGCCGTCACCGCGATCGGACTTGATGTGGGCGGTGTCGATTTTTTGTGCCCCGATATCACGGAGAGTTACAAGAGTGTCGGCGGAGGGATATGCGAGGTCAACGCCGCGCCCGGATTTCGCATGCACGTGGCGCCGAGCGAAGGCACACCCCGCGACGCCGCCGGCCCGGTGATCGAAATGCTGTTCCCGCCCGGTGCCGCATCACGGGTTCCCATCGCTTGCATCACCGGAACCAATGGCAAGACCACCACCGCGCGCATGCTCGCGCACATTGCCAAGATGGCGGGCTTCACTCCGGGATTGACCACCACGGATGGCGTTTACATCGACGGCCAGCGCACCGCGGAAGGCGATATGACCGGGCCCGTGGCGACGCGAATGGTACTCGCCGATCCAAGTATCGATATGGCGGTGCTGGAAATTGCGCGCGGCGGCCTGCTGCGCGCCGGCATGGGGGTGCCTTTTACCAACGTCGCTGCCGTACTGAACGTGCAATCGGACCACTTGGGACTCAAGGGTATCGATTCGCTCGAACAACTTGCGGAGGTCAAGCGCATCGTCGTCGAGGTTGCGCGTGATTGTGCGGTGTTGAATGCCGACGACGAAAATACCATTCGCATGTCGGCCCACACGGAAGCGAAGCACCTGTGCTACGTCACCTTGAATCCGCAACATGCCGTGGTACGCGAGCATGTCCGGGCCGGCGGACGCGCGTGCGCACTCGAAGCCGGCGTCAATGGCCAGATGATCACTTTGTACGACAAGGGTCGCCATATCCCATTGATGTGGACGCACCTGATTCCGGCGACGCTCGAAGGCCGCGCGCTGCACAACGTGCAAAACGCGATGTTTGCCGCGGCACTCGCGTTCTCGCTCGACATCAAGCTCGATGCCATACGTCAGGCCTTGCGCACATTCGACAGCACCTTCTTCCAGGCTCCCGGACGTATGAATGTCTACGATGAGCATCCGTTCAAAGTGATATTCGATTACGCCCATAACGCGCATGCGGTTGGCGCAATGGCTGACCTCGCCGCAAGACTCGACGTGCGTGGAAGGCGTATCGTGGTGGTTGCCGGACCCGGCGATCGGCGGGACGAGGACATTCGGGCGATTGCCGACAAGGTGGCGGGCCGGTTCGATCACTATATCTGCCGCCGCGACGACGGCTTGCGGGGCCGCACGGCCGACGAAGTGCCGACGATGATTGCGCAAACGCTGCGGGCGCGCGGGGTGCCGGACACCGCCATCGAGATCATTCCTGACGAGCAGGCCGCCATAGATGCCGCGTTAAGAATGGGTCGCTCTGGCGATCTGATATTGGTCTTCGCCGACGCCTTGACCCGGTCGTGGAAACAAATCATCAAGTTCAAGCCAGAGACGCTAGCCGAACCTGCGGCATTCTCCGGTCCGGCGCCGGTAGCTTCGGTCTTTCGAGCCGCCCCTGTCCCCGCCGATGAGTCTTCCCCAATCACGGCTCGGGACGATGCAGCGCTCGAGGCGCAGGGTTTCGTCCGTGAGGAACGTGGCCTACGCTTTGTCGGCGAAGCGGCGGATTGAGACTCAACATGCCCGACCCCGATGCGCCGGGCGGTATTTCTGCGCCAGAGCCAGAACCCGAGTACGGCTTCGATGATTCGCGTCGGCTGACCGGTCCGAACCGTTACTTTGGCGGCCCGGCGGTTACCCTCACACCGCTCGGTGCCGCCGCGGCCGATCCGATTGCTCTCGAGGCCTGGGCAACCCACGTGCGTGCCATGTCGAGCGCACTCGGATGGCCGGATCCGATGCCTCGAATCGTGCGCCGCCAGGCCGGTACGCTTTTGGTTTTCAGCGCGCCGGAAGACTCCCAACTGACGGCGACGGATGTTTGCGAGTGGGCGTGGGAACGCGCCGCTGCCGAGGGCGGTGAATCGGCATTCGATCTCGCGCAGGATCTGGGTGAAAACCCTGCTGCCGTGCTTGCCGCCCGTGCCGCCGCTGAACGCGTCGCAGAGCTCGTGGCGCTGCGCTCGGCAGCCGCCTCGCACCACCTGCCGCTGCTTGAAGATGACGATGAGGTGTCGATCGGCGCCGGGGCAGGGAGCCGAACCTGGCCACGCACTGCGTTGCCGGCGGTCGAGGCTGTCCCCTGGAGCGTGTTGCACGATATTCCAACGGCGCTGATCACGGGCAGCAACGGCAAGACGACGACCGTCCGGCTGTTGGCGGCAATGGCCGCCGAAGAACGTTTGAATCCCGGTTATTGCTGCACCGAAGGTGTGTTCGTCGGCGGTCAGCCGTTGGCGTGGGGCGATTATTCCGGGCCCGACGGCGCGCGCATGGTGTTGCGTCATCCGGACGTGCGCTTCGCCGTATTGGAGACCGCGCGCGGCGGTATCTTGCGGCGTGGTTTGGCCGTGCGGCACGCCGATGTAGCCGTGGTCACCAACATCCGGGCTGATCACTTCGGCGAATACGGTATCGACAACGCCGATGACCTCGCCGAGACGAAATTGGTCGTCGCGCGAGCCGTTTACCCGGGAGGCACACTGGTGCTGAACGCCGACGATGCGACTTTGATGTCCGCCGCGATGCGGTTGCCGCACGCCGCGGCGGCTCAGCTGGCGCTGTTCGCATTCGAGTACGATCACCTGGCACTGGTTGGATTGCGAGCGCGCGGCGGCAGTACTTGCGGCGTTCGCGGGGGCAAGCTGGTGCTGCACACCCAGGGAAAGGAGTGGATGCTTGGCGAGATCGGGCGATTGCCGCTCACTTTTGACGGAGCGGCGCTCTACAACGTCGGGAATCTCGCGGCCGCCGCGCTGGCCGGTAACGCGCTTCGGCTCTCCCTGCGGTCCATCGTGGACACGTTGCAGCGATTCGGGGCCGCCCCGCAAGACAACCCGGGACGGCTAGAGCGCTGGCACCATCAGGGAGCGCTCGTCTTGATCGACTATGCGCACAACCCCGACGGCCTGGGCCAACTGCTCAGCACCGCGCGCGCCCTCCACCCGGCGCGACTCCTTTTGCTACTGGGGCAAGCCGGCAATCGAGACGACGATGCCATCACGGAACTCGCGCGCACCGCAGCACTCTTTGCGCCTGATTCGGTGGCAATCAAGGAACTGCCTCTCATGCTTCGCGGGCGCTCGCCGGGCGAAGTGCCGGCATTGATAGCGCGCGCGTTGTTGGCAGCCGGTCTTAGGGCCGATCGAATGTATATCGAACCGGACGAGGAAACCGCGGCGCGTCGTCTGCTAGGCGTTGCCAAACCCGGCGACGTGATCGTTCTGCCGGTGCACACCCGCGAAGTTCGCGAGCGCTTGCGGGCGACTCTCGAGGCGTGAAAAAGGGGTGGCGCCACCGTGCGTCACGCCAACGGCGGAAGCCCGCGGCGGCGGCGCTTTAAGTCAAACCCCTTAAGTAAGACTAAGGGACCCTAGCGGTGACAAAACGGGCGCCCTATCGTAGGCTCTGTAATGAATGCAGAGTTGCACCAAAGTCGCTCAAATCACAGGAAAAATTCGCCCTTGGCCGTCCTATGAAGTGTCGGCATAGGCTACCCTCTCCAGAACTGCGACCTTCGGATGCATATGGTGAACTCGCGAAAACGACCCGATTTCCTTATGTGGACTCGAATCACATCCTTGGCCGATCGCATCAAGAATGCCGTCTCAACTCGTCGGCAGATGACCTCCGTCACGCCGTACGGCGTCCGGACGTGACCACAATGCCGCATTCGCGGTGCTGCACTGCAGGCTAGATGTAACTCGGTATGCGGCAAATTCGAAAAAACGCACTAATCTGCATCATGGGGTGGGCAGCCGCAGCGACGGCCGCCGCCTCCGCCGAGCAAAATCTTACCGACCGCATCGAGATGCTCGACTGGTCCGATCCTGAGCGTGCGGAGAAGCTCGTCGACGCAACGCCCGCGTCCTCAGAAGGCGGCACCTCCGAAGTCCAGATGCTCGAAGTTCGCGGCATGGTGTATACCGATGTGCACCGGGACTCTGACGTCGATGCGATCATTGCGCGGCTGCGGACCATCGCCCTGCACGGCGATAAATCAGCGATCTTGGCCGAGCACTACGTTCGGGCGTACTCGCTCTACGAGCGTGATCAGTACGCAGCCGCCAGCGCAGAACTCAGTCACGTCGATGTCGAATCGATTGCAACCGACGCGGAACGCTATCGAGTTTCGATTCTACGGGGTAACGCCTTGCGGACCTTGGGTCAGGCCGAGGCGGCATTGCCGTATTTGGAGAGGGGTTTGGATCTCGCGCACGACATGCACGACGATCTGCGCAGCCTCCATGCCATGCTCTGGCTGGCCCGCATCTACGCGAATACCGGCAACTTTGACCGCTCCGTCGATCAGTTGGAACTCGCCCGACGGCTGGCCGTGCATCTCGGCGACGAGGCGGCGCTGGTCGAGGTGGAGGTTTGTGCTTCGGACGTTGCTGATCAGAGGGGCGATCGGGACGCCGAGCGTCGCGCCAGCCTGTCGGCTCTCGAGCATGCCAAGCGTTCCGGCAGCAATAAATGGCTGGCGCAAGCGCTCGTCAATCTCGGTGATTCTTATTTGAAAACTCGCGACTTTGCTGTGTCGCTCAAGTATTCCAAACAGGCGTTGCCGCTGATGATGACGCTGCGTGGGAGCGGCGAGGAGCCGATCGTGTTGTTCAACGAAGGGCTCGCATACATCGGGCTCGGCAATATAAAGCCGGGCGAGAAACTAGCGGAGGGTGCCATCGCAGAAGCCATCGCAGGAGACAACCTGTTGGACGCAGAGGAGCTGCTGCGCGAGTACGCCCTTACCCTCGAGCACGCCGGGTATCTGATGATGGCGATTCAGGTCTATCACCGCTACGACGAGGTCGGCGAAAAAATCATGACGAGCACGCGCCAGCGCGCGTTTCTCGAACTATCGGCAAAGTTTGACGATGAGCGTCGAGCGCGGGAGCTCGAACTCTTGCGGCGCGACAATGCCCTGAAGGCGTCGGAAATGCGCGGACAACGTTTGCGCCAGCAACTCATCCTCGCCGGTGCTTTATTCGTGACGTGCATATGTGCCGCGCTCATATGGGCATTTACTCGTGCGAGAAAGGCCAACGATCGGCTGCGTTTCAATAGCGAACGCGACGCGCTGACAGGTCTTCGCAATCGTCGCTATTTCAACGAACACGTATTGAGCGTCGAGGGTGCGCGCCCGGTCGGAGGCTGTGTGCTGCTGGCGGACCTCGATCATTTCAAGACAATCAATGACACATTGGGTCATCAGGCGGGAGACGCCGTGTTGGCAACGGTAAGCCATCGCCTCTCTGCCGCACTGCGCGAGAGCGACAAACTCGTGCGTTGGGGGGAGAAGAATTCCTCGCCATCCTCGATCCCATAACCCCTGAACAGGCGGATCTGACCGTCAAACGACTTCTGCACGCGGTGCGCCGCGACCCGGTGCTGTGGAACGGGCAGGCCATTCAATGCACCATTTCCGTAGGGTACGCGTGCTTTCCGATGGCTGGGTCGGAGACGGAGATATCATTGGAGAGCGCCATCGGTCTGGTCGATAAAGCTCTCTACGAAGCGAAACGCCGCGGCCGAAATCGGGCTTGTCTGATCAGCGCGGTCACCGCTCACGATGAACGCGAGTTAACCGTCATCAGCACAGACTTCGAATCAGCGGCGGCGGATAGCAGGATTCAATTGGTCGAGATGGGCGTCGCGGCTTAACGTGTGCGGGGCGGCCACATGACGCCAATCCATCACGCCGAATCCGTCTCTCTCTCCGAATGGCAACCGACAGTTTCCGGCAATGCCGAGCTCAAGCTTTCCACCCCATCGGCGGGGCGCGTTCCTGCACTCAAGATGGACTTCGATTTCAAGGATGGCGGAGGCTTTGTCGTCGCTCGGCGGGTACTCAAGCGCCCGATGCCAAAAGAGTACGCGGTACATTTTCGGCTGCGCGGTCGCGGCGCGACCAATAACTTGGAACTGAAGCTGGTCGACGCTTCGGGCCTGAACGTCTGGCGCTATGTGCAAAAGGACCTGCGGCTTCCGGCGCGTTGGAAACGATTGAGCGTCCAGAGCCGGGATATCGATTTTGCCTGGGGCCCCTCGAGCGGCAGCGGCATCTCTGAACTGGGCTCCATCGAATTTGCCATCGTCGCCGGAGAAGGGGGCAAGGGGACGATCTGGATATCGGAGGTGCAGATCGAGGACTGCACCCCGAAAAAAGCTCCTAGGGCAAGTGCGTCGAGCGCACTCAAGGATCACGAGGCTGCAGTCGGGTTGACCGGCGGCGGCTGGAAACCGCGTGCCGACGATCTACGGCCTTGGCTGATGATCGATACCATGGAGCCCCGCGTCTTCGGTGGTCTGATCATCGATTGGCTGGGGGATGCGCCCGCAAGCGGTTTTCGCGTTCGTGGTTCGATGAGCGGCCATCGCTGGAAGACGCTGCACGCCGCGACGCGGGCGGGCGGCAAACGCAGCTATGTCTATCTTCCCGATCTTAAGAGCAGGTTCCTCCGTCTGGAACTCGTCGAGCCGTCGGCCGGGGCCACGGTACGGCTGCAATCCTTCGAGTTTTCCCGTTCGATCGATGCCTTCTGGCACAACATCGCCGATGCGGAAGCGCGCGGCTGGTATCCGCGCTGGCTGCATCGCGAACAGAGTCTATGGACGCCGATCGGCACCTCGAACGGCACGCATTGCGCGTTGATGAATGCCGATGGGATGGTCGAGGTCGGCGAAGGCTCATTCTCGATAGAACCCATGCTGTGGATAAACAACCGGCTCTTCACCTGGACGGATGTCGGCTCGCGACAGGAACTGCTCGATGATTGGATGCCCGTGCCATCGGCGATCTGGGAGAGCGAGGAGTGGCGGCTGCGCGTGCAGGCCGAGGCGACGGTGAACGGCGATTTGCGTGTGCGATACCGGTTCGAGAATCTCACCGATCAGTCACTGTCCGCTCGTCTGTTCGTGCTGGTGCGCCCGTTTCAGGTCACCCCACCCTGGCAGCATTTCCGCAAGCTGGGCGGCGTCAGCCCGATCCACGACTTGACGTGGGGCGACGGGGCGGTGCGCGTGAACGAGAGCACGATGATCGTGCCGAAAACTCCGCCTGCGGGGTTCGGTGCGATGCGTTTCGACGACGGGTGCCTCGTTTCCTACCTCCTCGCGGGCACGCTGCCGGGGAGCGCGCAGGTGAACGATCCATTTGGATTCGCCTCAGGGGCGCTCGAATTCACGCTGTCGTCTCAAGCTCATCGATTCTGCGAACACGTCCTCGGCTGCATGCCGATCGGTGAGTTGCGTTCGCTGGATGAGCCTGCCTTTGACTGGCGCGCCAAGCTTCCGCAGACCCAATGGATGGGAAATGGCTGGATGGCCGAGGCCATCCATGCGGCACTCACCGGGACCGCACACATTCTGGTGACGCGTTCGGGCCCGGCACTGCAACCGGGACCTCGACGATATACGCGTTCGTGGATTCGGGACGGAGCCATGATGAGCGCCGCATTGCTGCGTATGGGGTGTACGGATGAAGTTCGCGACTTCATCCGCTGGTATGCGCCCCATCAGCGACCGGATGGGTTCGTGCCGTGCTGCGTCGACCGTGAGGGGATCGATTGGCTGGTCGAGCACGACAGCCACGGTGAACTGCTCGCGTTGATCGCGGATTATTATCGATTCACATTGGACGACGATCTGCTCAAGGAATCGTGGAGCTTCGTCGTCAGGGCCGTCGGATGCATCGAGCGCTTGCTGGGTCCGGATGGTCTGCTCCCGGTCTCCGTCAGCCATGAGGGATACCTCGCGCAGCCGGTACACTCCTATTGGGACGATTTCTGGGCTCTGCGAGGGCTGCGCGATGCGGCGGACCTCGCGCGTGCGCTCGGCCATGACTCCATGGGGCAGCACTGGGAGGTGCTGTCCTCGCAATTCGCCTCCTCGCTGTTCACCTCGATCGAAACAACCCGGCGAGAGCGCAATTTGGAATTTATTCCAGGCAGTATTGAGTGGGCGGATTTCGATCCGACGGCGACTGCGAACGCGGTTTACTTACTCGATGTCCCGGACGGGCTGAACCGCACCGCGCTCGAACGAACCTTCGACGCGTATTTGGCTGACTGGCGCGCGAAGCGCAGCGGGGCCGTGGCGTCGACGAGCTATACCCCTTATGAAATCCGCATCATCGGCGCCTTCGTGCGCTTGGGTCGGCGCGACGCAGCTTTGGAATTGTTGCGGTTCTTTCTGTCGGATCGTCGTCCGCGGCCATGGAATCAATGGCCGGAGATTGCGTGGCGCGACCAGCTGGCGCCGGCCCATATCGGCGATCTTCCGCACACCTGGATTGCCGCCGAGTACGTGCTCGCTGTGCGCAGTTTATTCGCCTACGAACGCGAAGCCGACCGGTCCCTGGTCGTGGCGGCAGGTCTCGCCGCCGAGTGGATCGAGGATTCCGGTGTGCAGGTGAACAAGATGCCGACCCTGTACGGCAGCCTCAGTTATTCGTTGTGCAGGACCGACTCACAATCGTTGCGATTCGAGATCGGTGGTGGGATCGCAGCGAAGATTGTCCTGCGACCACCGTTGGCGGCCCCGCTCCGAAGCGTGATTGTGAACGGGAGCGCATGCACGAGTTTCGATGATGAGTCCGTGACGCTCCTTCAAACCCCCGCGGAAGTCACCTGCACGTCGTTTTGAAAGCAGCCGCCCGCGTTTTCGCTAACTGGTATCCTGCCGCTATGCGTTCACCAGAGTCCTCGGCACGGTGACAGATCGCTCGACAAAAAGTACCGGCGCCGCATCCGACGGTGAGAGCGCCCATTTGGGCCTTCTGCGACAGGTCGGAATGATCATCCGCACGATCTTTTCTTCCCCGGCGGGCAAGACGCTCCTTTTGCTG
This sequence comes from uncultured Gammaproteobacteria bacterium, assembly GCA_963755965.1. Classification (GTDB taxonomy): domain Bacteria; phylum Pseudomonadota; class Gammaproteobacteria; order Steroidobacterales; family Steroidobacteraceae; genus Bog-1198. The sequence goes on along the minus strand of CAVWLU010000013.1, from coordinate 264,216 downwards.
GTGGTCGCAGTCGTAATCGTCGTCGTGGCCACAGCCTACGGACAAATTCGCCTCAACCGCTGGAACAAGCCTTTCTACGATGCCTTGTCGCGCCGGGACTTGCGCGATTTCCTCTTTCAGCTCGGCGTGTTCTGCATAATTGCAGGATTCCTTCTCATCCTCAATGTGGCGCAGCGATGGCTTGCGGAAACGTTGCAGGTCAAGCTTCGCGAGGGTCTCGTACACGGTCTCCTTCAGGATTGGATGCTGCCCCGCCGAGCGTTCTGGCTCGCCAACGCGGGACCGATGGGCGTCAATCCGGATCAACGCATGCACGAGGATTCGCGCCACCTCACCGAGCTCTCGGCCGATCTTGGCATCGGACTGCTCCAAGCGTCGATCTTGTTCGGCATTTTTGCCGGCGTGCTGTGGGGTCTTTCGAGCGACTTCAGCTTCCGCATCGGCGACCGGGATTATGCGATTCCGGGCTTCATGGTGTGGGCGGCGATCATCTACGCGAGCGTCGGCTCGCTTCTGAGCTACTGGGTCGGCAGAGGTCTCATCAGCCGCAATGCGGAGCGTTATGCGCGTGAGGCCGATTTGCGCTTCTCGCTCGTGCGCGTCAACGAGCACGTCGACGACATTTCCTTGGCGGAGGGAGAAGCGGACGAGAAACGACGCATCGAGCTCAATCTTGGCCAAGTGCTCTCCGCGACGCGCCGCATCGTGCTGGGCCACACCAATCTTACGTGGATCACCGCGGGCTTTGGATGGGTGACGCTGGTCGCTCCGATACTCGTTGCGGCCCCCCTATACTTCACGGGCAAGGTCTCTTTCGGCGGTCTCATGATGGCGGCGGGTGCCTTCACCCAGGCGCAGTCTTCGCTGCGTTGGTTCATAGACAATTTCAGCGTCATAGCCGACTGGCGCGCGACGTTGCTTCGAGTCGCGAGCTTTCGGCACGCATTGATCTCCACCCATGAACCACGTGACTTCGAAAGCCGCATTGCCTACTCCGAAGGCGATCCAGGCGCGATAACGATCGAGGACCTACGAATCGTGTCCTCCGCCAACGCCGATATGCTCCGCGAAACGAGTGTGGTAGTGAGGGCCGGGGAACGTGCACTCATTCTGGGTGCACCGGGAACGGGCAAGACCCAGCTTTTCCGAGCATTGGCGGGTTTGTGGCCGTGGGGCAGAGGGCGCATCGCTCGTCCGAAAGGCGAACAGATATTCTACCTTCCTCGCGGCACACCCTATCTGCCCCGCGGAAGCTTGCGAGAAGTTCTCGCATATCCCTTAAAGGCCGAGAGTTTCGGTACAGATGCCTTCACCCGCGCGCTTTTCCGGCTTGGGCTCGAACGTCTGGCCCCGTTGCTCGATGAGACCCACCGTTGGGATCGCGAGCTGAGTCATGACGAACAACTGTGTCTGGTGTTTGCTCGCATCTTGATACAGATGCCGCCCTGGGTGCTCATCGATGGCACGTTTGGATCGCTGGATGACGATGTCCTCGAGTTGGTCATCGACGTCTTCAGCAACGAGCTTCAGCACTGCGGTGTCATCCATATCGGCGGTTCCGGCGAGGCGCATTCACTGTTCTCGACCGTTCTGCATCTCATCAAGGCTCCTCGCACTCAGGGCGGCGCAATGCACGTGAAAGAACCCGGGACGCGTCAATGAACAGAACCGTACGGGTTGCGGGGAGTCTCTTCGTATTGTTGTTGCTTGCGGCATCGGCATCCCGCGCCGCGGACCCGGGTTTCGATTTTCATGCACCCTCAGCCGCAACCGACTCTACGACGCCCGCAATCATGCGCGATTTGGCTGAGAGACTCCTGCCGGTATATCAAGAGCCGGATTCCGACCGCTACCTTGCGAATCTGTCCGCGATTCAAATGGTCGCCGGCAATTACGCGGCCGCCGACGTCTCGAGGCAATCGCTGCGCGATCGTAGGCGTAGGGCGGATATTGCACGTCCGGTCGGCCGTGCAGTCATATTCGACCTCTACGCCTATGCAAAGGCAGTGGAGGCGGAAGATAAAGTCTCATTTCCCGAAGCTTTCGCCAGGGCATTTCGCGAAGTGGTTTCTCGCCTCAACGATCAGGATGCGTACGCGGTCACGAGGTGGCTTGGGACTTCCCCCGCCGTATTCCGGGAAGCCTTGCAAAAATCTTTCGATCAGCAGCGAGCCAAGGACAGCGTTACTCAGGCCGAGGCGGTAAAGCTCATCTGGACATATCTATCGTTTAACGCCTATCGAAACTTTGGTTCTTTGGTCGATTCGCTCGATGCCGAGGACGATCATCGGCGCTACACGGTCGACTCCGAGATCTCGATCAAGACCGCCGATGGAGCGAGCATCGCCGCCATGATGGTTCGGCCCAAGAGCCTCGTCAAACCGTCACCCACGCTGCTCGAGTTCACGATCCATGACTCGCAGAACTCCGCGATTGAATGCGCGGCCCACGGCTATGTGGGGGTCGTGGCGTACGCCGGCCCAAAGCGTGCAGGTTCCCGCCGAGTCGTTCCATATCAGCACGACGGCGAGGATGCACGTACGGTGATCAATTGGATTTCCAAACAGGCATGGAGCGATGGGCGCGTGGCAATGTACGGCAATGCCTATGGCGGTTTTACGCCGTTTGCAGCCGCAATCAAATTGCCGCCCGCGCTGAAGGCCATTGCCACCTCCGCGCCCATCGCGCCCGGTATCGATGTCCCCATGGAAGGGAGCATCTTTCAGAACTCCGCCTACCGGTGGTCTTTGCAGGTCACCAACACCAAGGCGTCGCTCGACGAGAGCTTCAAGGACGACGCCATTTGGCATGCTCTCAACGAAAAGTGGTACCGGAGCGGAGCACGCTACCGAGATTTGGGTCGTCTGCACGGACAGCCCGATCCGATCTTCATACGCTGGTTGAATCACCCGAGTTACGATCGCTACTGGCAAAAAATGCTGCCTTACCGCGAACAATTCGCGCACATCAATATTCCGGTGCTGACGACTACCGGCTACTTTGCCGCGAGCGAGCCCGCCGCCTTGTATTACTTCACCCAGCACTACCGCTACAACGCTCACGCCGACCATACGCTCGTCATCGGTCCTTTCGATGACGGCGTGATGCCGCGTGGAGCGGCGGCCACGTTGCACGGATACACTTTGGATTCGGACGCCCTCGTCGATCTTCGCGAATTGCGTTATCAGTGGTTCGACCACATCCTCAAGGGCGGCACGATGCCGTCGTTGTTGAAGGATCGCGTCAATTTCGAGGTCATGGGGGCAAACGAGTGGCGGCACGCACCGTCGCTCGAGGCCATGGCCGGAGGCTTGCTGAAATTTTATCTGGATGGAGGTGCGTCCGTCGATGGTCGACGGCTGACGCGTCATCGCAGTTCGAAGCCGACGTTCATTGCGCAGACCGTTGACTTCGCCGATCGCACGGACGCCGGTTGGATGCCGGAGGCCGATCTCGTCAGCAAGAGTGTTGAATCTCACAACGGCGTGACGTTCGTGAGCGAACCTTTACCGAAGGTAACCGAATTCAACGGACTGTTTTCAGGCAGGCTCGACTTTACGGTGAACAAGATGGACGTGGACCTCAACATCACCTTGTACGAGCGCTTGGCGAGTGGCGACTATGTTCGCCTGTTCTCCCCGGCATTCGAATTTCGCGCAAGCTACGCGCAAGACCGTGTTCATCGGCACCTACTCAAGGCAGGCGAGCGTCAACAATTGACGTTTCGGAGCGAACGGATGACGAGCCGGGTGCTCCAGGCCGGCAGCCGAGTGGTCATGGTTCTCGGTGTCAATAAACGACCGGATCGCGAGATCAACTACGGCACGGGGGACGATGTGAGTGAGGAATCCATCGAGGATGGGAAAATTCCCCTCAAAATCCGGTGGCATAGCGACAGCTACATCGAAATCCCGGTTCGCAAGTAGTGTAATGCGGCGTACGCGCGGGTTGCAGGCCTAGGTCGCCGTGTAATTGACCGTCACGGTTCCCGTTTTCATGGTCCCCGAATCGTTGGCGTAGCTGAACCCGAACGTCAGCGTGCCGCTACCAGCAGTCGATGGCGCGTAGCTGAGAGAGAGTTGGCAGGCCGTGCCGACGCTCACGCTCGCGCAGCTAAAGCTGCTCGATGGACTGCTCCAGCCGGCCGGGAGCGATGCCAGTCCCGAAGTCACCGACAGACCGCTCGCGAGATTGCCGTCGTCGGTGGTGAACGTAACCGCGACGTTTTGGCTGCCGGCGCCTGCCACCACATTGATCTGGCCGGAGGGCGATGCCGTACCGACGACGTTGTTGTTCGTCGTCGCTCGGTACGGGACGTTCACCGAGCCCGTCTTGGAGAATCCCGCATCGTTCAGATACGCGTAACCCAAAGTCAGAGTGCCGGCTTCCGCAGCCGTAGGAGCGAACATTAGAGTGAGCTGACAGCTATTGCCCGTGCTCAACGTGCTGCACGCGAATGAGCCGGCGCTGCTGGTCCATCCCGCTGGGAGGGCGGTGAGTCCCGAAGTCACCGACAAACCGCTCGCAGGATTGCCGTCATCGGTGGTGAACGTGACAGTGACAGCCTGACTGCCCGTGCCCACCACTGCGTTGATTTGGCCGGTCGGGGAGGGTGCACCGACGACGTTGTCGTTGGTTGTCGCTCGATAGGGTATGTTCACGGTGCCAGTCTTCGATTCGCCGGCATTGTTGATGTACGCGTAGTTCAAGGTCAGCGTGCCCGCGGCCGCCCCAGCCGGTGCATAGGTCAAGTTGAGCTGACAGCCGTTACCGGTCGTTACTTCGATGCACGCGAGCGCGGTCGCCGTCGTGCTCCAGCCCGCAGGCAGCGTCGTCAGGCTGCTGGTCAGCTGCAGCGCTGTCGCCGGACGAGCATCATCGGTCGTGAATGTGACTGACACGCTCTGAGTGCCCATGCCCACCACCGCATTGATCTGGCCGGACGGGGCTGCGGTACCGACCACGTTGTCGTTAGTCGTCGCCTTATACGCGACATTCAGCGATCCGCTTTCAGCGATCCCGGCATCATTGGCATAGGTATAATTCAAGATCAGCGTGCCGCTGGCGAGAGCGGTCGGCGCGTAGGTCAGCCGCAGCTGACAACCGTTGCCGGTACCGAGGCTTGCGCAAGAAAATGCCTTCGAAGCGCTCGTCCACCCGGGAGGCAAAGCCGCCAGGTTCGTTGCAAGGGCGAGATTGGTGGCGCCGCCGCCGTCGTCGGTTGTGAAAGTGACGGCGACCGCCTGTCCGCCGGTTTTTTCGATCGCTTCAACCTCGCCGCCGGGCGATGCCACGGCGATGACGTTGTTGGAGGAGGTGGTCGAATACGGAATATTCAACGCCGCGGTCCTGGGGGCGCCGGAATCATCCACGTAGCTATAGTTCAACGTGAGCGTACCGCGGGCAGCACTCGTCGGTGCATAAGTCAGGGCCAGTTGACAGCCGTTGCCTGAACTTACGATCGCGCAGGATAGGCTGGTTGCCGTGCTGCTCCAACCTGCCGGCAACGCCGCGAGGTCCGTGGTAAGCGTAAGATTTGTCGCGGCATTGCCGTCGTCGGTGATGAAATTGACGCTGACCGACTGATTGCCGGCCCCGACGATGGCGTTGATCTGGCCGGTCGGCGTGGCTTGGGCAATGACGTTATTTTGCGCGATTGCGACATAGGGGATCGCCAAAGAACCGCCGGGGGCCTTCGGAATGTTCGCGTTGTCGACGTAGATGTAATTGACGGTCAGCGTGCCACTATCGAGCGCAGTCGGTGAATAGGTGAGGTTGAGCACGCAGCCGCTGCCTGCGCTGACCAACGCGCAAGTGAAGGTTCCAGGGCCGCTCCACCCCGCGGGAAGTGTACCCAAAGTACCTGAGACCCCGAAACCGGTGATCGCGAGACCGTCACTGGAAGTGAATGTGATGCTGACAGTCTGACTCGCTCCGGTAACGACGGACACGGCGCCCGAGACGGAGGCGGTCGCAACCACCGAATCATTGCTGCCGCTGATTCCGCTTTCGCCGCCAACCCCAGGCTTGACGGTGCTCCCGCCGCCCGTGCCGCTGCCGCCCGTGTTGCCAACGACGCTGTTCGAGCCGTAATCTGACCCGGTGGTGCTGGTCCCCCACGGCGAAGTGAAATCACAGCCGGACGCGAGCAAAAGCGTGAGCGCGCTGAGGATGAGCGAACGATGACCTAGTTGCATTTCTCCAAAGTTATGCTGAGGGGGTCGAGTGCGGCGTTAAATGCGTCACACAATCCCATCAGGGATCGAAAGCATCGCCGAACCTTAATCGAGGTCGTGGCGTTTGGCACACACACCTGCAGACCGAATGTCTAATTGAGGCGGACAATGAACATAACGTGTTCGACGTTGCCATCCTTTCAGCCTGCGGGCGCCGAGCGTTTTGAACGCTGGGATGTACATGCAGGCGATCGTCCGTCAGGCGCGAACTTCGCTTCGCGTTCCGCGGCCCTAGGATGCTCGGGCGCGGCTGGAACCGCGCATCCTCTCGCCACGTTGACGGCCATCGAAACGTTGAAGCGAGGCGGCTCGGCGGTGGATGCCGCGATCGCCGCCAATGCCTGCCTGGGATTTCTCGAGCCCACGGGCTCGGGGCTTGGCGGCGATTGCTACGCCATGCTGTGGGATCCAAAACTTGCTAAGGTCGTCGCTCTTGCGGGGTCGGGGCGCTCGCCCAAACAGTTAAGTCTCGAGATGGTGCGCGCCCGCTCGAAGAACGGACTCATTGCGCCGTACGGAGCTATCTCGGTCTCTACGCCGGGTGCGCTCGATGGCTGGTGGACGTTGCACCAGCGTTACGGGAAGCTCAAATGGGCCGAGCTCTTCCAGTCCGTGATTCATCTGTGCGAAAGCGGCGTACCGGTGCCGCAGATCATCGGCTTTCACATCTCGCGAAACCTGACTGTGTTCAAGGAGCCCGGTTCCGGAGTGGAGGAGTGGGCCAACGCGATGCACACGTATGCGCCTGACGGTCTCGCGCCCAACGAAGGGGAGGTATTTCGCAACCCGGATCTCGCGCGCACGTATCGCTTGATTGCCGATGGCGGCCGCGACGAATTCTACGAAGGGTCGATCGCGCGAACCATCGATGCCTATTTCAAGCGCATCGGCGGCTGGTTATCGCACGATGATCTTCGCAGCCAGCACGCCGAGTGGACCGACCCGCTCGTCGCCTCCTATCGCGGAGTGGACGTCCATGCCATCGCCGCCAACACTCAAGGTCTCGCCACCCTGCAGATCCTGAATATCCTGGAGAACTTTGATCTGCGTGGCATGGGTTTTCAATCGGCCGCATCGATTCATATTCAGGCGGAGGCGAAGCGGCTGGCCTACGAGGACCGCGCACGGTACTACGCAGATCCGCACTTCTCGAAGATCCCCATCGAGTGGCTAAGTTCCAAAGTATATGCCGCCGAGCGCGCGAGACTCATTCGGCCGGACCGCATACTGACGAACGTCCGTGCAGGCCAGGCCCCAAGCCATGGCGACACGACCTACCTGTGCGTCGCTGACGCGAGCGGCATGATGGTGTCGATGATTCAATCGAACTTCCGCGGCATGGGTTCAGGGTTGGTGGCGGACGGGTTGGGTTTTATGTTCCAGGATCGCGGCGAACTGTTCTCGCTCGCGGATGGACATCCGAACCTCTACCAACCCGGAAAACGACCTTTCCAGACCATCATTCCAGGATTCGCGACCAAGGGCGGCCAGCCGTGGCTGGCCTTCGGCGTCATGGGCGGAGATATGCAGCCGCAAGGGCAAGCGCAGATCATCGTCAACCGTGTTGACTATGGCTTGGACGTCCAGGCCGCAGGCGACAGCCCACGGTGGCACCACGAGGGCTCTTCCCAGAGCATGGGGGAGGACCCCCCGGGACTTGGCCCGAATGGACTGCTTCGGTTGGAAACCGGCGTGCCCCTGCCCGCGCAGCGGGCGCTCGCCGACATGGGCTGGTCGGTGGGGGCTTCTGATGGCGGCTTCGGGCGATATCACTGCATCGAACGCCGCATGGAGGGGCCGAACCGCGTATATGCGGCCGCGAGCGAAATGCGGGCTGATGGAATCGCGCTTGCCTATTGATCTTGTTAATCTGGCGGCCGCCTGGATGTCACGCTACGACTACGACGCACGGAAAAAATATGACAACTATGAACCCGCCGGTCTCGCAGACACGCTCCTTCAGCACGGTGTTTTTGATCGAAATGTGGGAGCGTTTCGGCTTCTACGGCATGCAGGTGCTGATGGTCACCTACATGATGAAGAAACTCGGTTTCGTTGATACTCGCGCGAATCTTGTCTGGGGAGCGGCAGCGGCGCTGATTTACGCGACGCCGGCGATTGGCGGCTGGATTGGCGACAAGCTCATCGGCACTCGACGTACCATGAAAATCGGCGCGATGGTGCTGGCAGTCGGATACGCACTGCTCTGGCTGCCGACCGACAATGAATATTTTCTGTATTTCGCGTTGGGCGTAATCATCGTCGGCAATGGCTTTTTCAAACCGAATGCCGGAAATCTGGTGCGCAAGATCTATGAGGGAGACGAGACCCGAATCGACAGCGCGTTCACCATGTACTACATGGCGGTGAACATCGGGTCGATGATCTCGATGACGCTGACACCATGGATTCGCGACTATGTCGGCCTACGCTACGGCGACTCGGCCGGTTGGCACACCGCCTTCGGCGTGTGCTCCATCGGTTTGGTCCTGGGCATGGTGAACTACTTTTTGATGAGCCGCGCTCTGGCCCATATTGGATCGCCGCCAGACGAGTTGCCCGTGAAACACCGACGTCTTGTCGGCGTGCTGGCCGGCGGTATCGGTATGGTGCTGGTATCTGCGTTTATTTTGCAAAGCGAGACCGTCGCCCGCATTTGCGTTTATGCCGCCGCTGCGGTCATCACTGGAATTTTCGTGAATTTGATCCGCACCAGCCATCGTGATGAACGTGCCGGTTTGCTCGCCGCGCTGGTGCTGGTGGTGCAGACAATTTTTTTCTTCATCTTCTACCAGCAGATGTCAACTTCGCTGAATTTGTTTGCGCAGAAGAATGTGGACCTCAATTTCAGCCTATTCGGCTGGCACTTGTTTACGTGGATTCCCGAGCAATACCAGAACCTTAACTCGATTTGGATTGTCGTCCTGAGCCCGGTGCTGGTATTCATCTACAACTCACTGGGCCGCCACCGTAAAGATCCGTCGATTGCCGCTAAATTCTCTTACGGGTTTGCTGCAGTGGCCATCGGATTCTTCATATACGGCGTGGGCGCGAGGTGGGCGGTCAACGGCCAGGTGTCCTCGTGGATCATGGTATGGGGCTATGGGCTGTACTCGCTCGGCGAATTGCTGGTGAGTGGTCTGGGACTGGCGATGATCGCCCGCTATGTGCCGGCGCGAATGGGCGGTTTCATGATGGGGGCCTATTTTGTGGCCTCCGGTCTGTCTCAGTACCTCGGAAGCGTGGTCGCGAATTTTGCGCACATCCCGGAGAACATCACCGATCCGCTCGAATCACTGACCATCTATACCAGTCTCTTCAACAAGCTCGGTTTTGCCGGGATCGCCTGCACGGCGATTGCGATTGCCATGCTGCCTCTGATGAATAAGCTTTCGGCCAGTCATTCGGACGCGGCGACCAATCACACTCCGTTACCGGCGGTGCGAAGCGAGGAGTTCAACACCGCGTCCTGAAGGGCCGGCGCGCCGGTCCAAAAGGTGCACGGCAGTGCTCCTCATGCTTGGCGCGCCCGCAAGTAATCGGTAGCCCGCTCGGCCTCTCGGCGCAATTGCTGTTCCAGGTCCGATATTTGATCCATGGCTCCCGCGCGGGCTGCTTCTTCGAGACGCGCGGCTGCCGCGCTGGCTGATTGCGCACGGATGTTGGCGCTCGAACCCTTGAAGGCATGCGCAGCCCGCCCGATCGCCGGAAGATCGCCGCGATCGAGCGCCGCTCTGATGTCGCGCAAGGCTGCGTCACCCGAGTCAATGAACAGTTGCGCCAATTGATGTACGAACTCTTGATCGCCGTCCATCAAACTCATGAGCTGGGCCCAGTCGACTGGGGCATTGTCACTCGAGGACGGTTCTTCCACGGCATGCCTGTCTTCCCCAGGACGATCGTCGCGCATTGCCGCTGCGGATATTAAAAAGCGATCGATCGTCTCGGCCAATCGCCCGCGATCGAGCGGTTTGGTCAGATAATCGTCCATTCCAGCCTCGAGGCATCGCTGTTCCGCACCCTTCATCGCATCGGCGGTCAGCGCGATGATCGGGACACGGCGTGAGTCCCGCTCGCGCGATCGGATCTCCCTTGTTGCCTGGTAGCCATCCATGACCGGCATCTGGCAGTCCATGAGAATGATGTGATAGCGGCCTGTCTCCCAGGCGGCAACCGCGTCTTGGCCATTAGCCACGATGTCGACTTGGTAACCCATCTTCTCCAGAGTGCCGCGCGCCACCTTCTGATTCACCACGTGATCCTCGGCGAGCAGGATGCGCCGCTCCTGCAACCGATCGCGGCTCCGCTTCGCGATCACAATGGGCTGTGTTCGCTCATGCCACTGCGAAGCGTCCACCGACAAGGTGCGGCCCAGGCATTCGCGCAACTCACGATGCGACACTGGTTTGAGGAGGTACGCGGCAAATCCCAACTCCTCGAAATTCTTCGCGCCGCGGATCGCGAGCGCGGACGTCAACAATACGAGCCGCGTAGCCTTGTACTGCTCGTGACTGGCAATCCGACGACCGAGTTCAAACCCGTCGCAATCCGGCATCATGTAGTCGAGCACGGCGAGATCGAACGGCGGTTCTCCGTGGAGCGTGGTCTGAAGCGCTTGCAATGCGGCCTCCGCATTGTCGACGCAGGTTGGCCTCATTCCGAGATGCTTCAGCTGCTGGCTCAATACCTTGCGGTTCGTCGCGTTGTCGTCGACGACCAACACGCGCCGGTTTTCGAAGATTCCGGCATCGCGGCGGCGGCTCTCCGATCCGCGCGCCGAAGTGCTGAATCGGGCGGTAAACCAGAACAGCGACCCGTCACCTTCGATACTCTCGACACCGGTTTCACCGTCCATCATTTCGACCAGGCGGCGCACGATCGACAGACCAAGACCCGTGCCGCCATAGTGTCGCGTGGTCGATGCGTCGAGCTGCGAGAACGGTTGAAACAGTGATTGAGTGCGTTCCGAAGGGATTCCGATGCCGGTGTCGCGCACTTCGCAGCGGATCAGCGTGTTAAGTTCGTCGGTCGAGATGAGCTGTAGGTCGATTGAAACTTCGCCGACAAGCGTGAATTTGATCGCGTTGCTTCCGAGATTGAGCAGCACCTGACGCAGGCGTCCAGGATCGCCGATGACCCGCTCGGGAAGCAGCGGATCGATGTTGGTGATCAACTCGAGTCCCTTGGCGTGGGCTTGAATCGCGAGAAGATGCGCAAGCTCGTCCATGGTGTTGCGTAAATCCATGTCGATCCGCTCCAGATCGAGCTTGCCGGCTTCGATCTTCGAGAAGTCGAGGATGTCGTTGATGACGGTGAGGAGCCCCGCGGCGCTTTCGCGGATGGTTTCCGTTTGCTCGCGCTGGGTGCGATCAAGGTTGGTCTCGAGCAGCAGCTCGGTCATGCCTATTACACCGTTCATGGGCGTGCGGATTTCGTGGCTCATATTGGCAAGGAACTGCGACTTCGCCTGGGCCGCAAGTTCGGCTCGCTCCTTGGCTTGAAGCAGCTCAGCGTTGGCCGTTTCGAGATCCTGCGTACGGCGCGCAACTTGCTCGCCCAGTGCGCCGGCCAAGCGTCTCAGGCGACCCACCCTAAGTCGATACCAGGCGCCGACAGCGAGTACGACGGCAAGCGTACACAGCAGACCGAACCAGAGGGTCTGATAAAAATGCGGCTTGAGCGTAAAGCGAAAACTGGCGTCCGTATTGCTCCAGACACCGTCATTGTTGCTCGCCATCACGCGGAAGATGTAGGTACCGGGCGCCAGCCGGGTGTAGTAGGCGGTCCTGCGACTCCCCGCATCGATCCAGCCCTGGTCGAAGCCCTCGAGCCGATAGCGAAATTGCGAGCGTTGCGGCACCAGAAGACTGAGCCCCGTGTAATGAAATTCCCACTGCTGGGCGCCCGGGGCGACCTCGATTCCATCGACGAATGCCAATGGCCGGCTATCGACGGCAACCTGTTCGATGTGTACGGGTGGCGGCAGGGCATTCGTGTGGATATGGGCGGGATCGACCCGCACGATGCCGCGCGCGCTCGGGAACCAGAGTAATCCGTCCGGCGAACGACAGCCGGCGGAGGTGTTGCCGCCATCGAACTCCGCCGTCCTCAAGCCGTCCGGAAGATCATATTTGTGAAAGGAAGGCGCCTTGGTTCCACCGGCCGCAAGGGTATCGAGCGCATCGCGCGACACCGACATCAGGCCCTTGTTTGTCGTGATCCAGATCTGATGAGCGTCATCCTCGAGCAATTGAAGAATCGTCTCCCGCAGCGGGCCTCCGAAACGCTTCAGCGAGATGACCTTGCCGTCGCGCCACATGGCCAGGCCGTCAATCGTGCCGAGCCAGAGGATGCCACGCTCGTCTTCGTGGATGGAGATGACCCAATCGCTGGGCAGGCCGTCGGCCGTACCCAAATGGAGGGTGCCATGGGCGCCAATCATGAACAGGCCTTGCGTCTCGGTCGCCACCCACAGGTTTCCGTCTCGGTCTTCGTGAATGAGATGCACCGCACTCGGTCCTGATGCACCTAATTGAGACTCCATCGAGGTGACCTTGCCATGATCGATGAGATCGAGACCTTCGTTCGTCCCGATCCAGATGCGCTTCTGCCGGTCCTCGATGATCGCGGTCACCGTATCGCCGGAAAGGCCGTTTTCGCGATTGAACACGGTCATACCATGCCCATCGAGTCGGTAAAGGCCCGCGCCTTCGGTGCCGACCCACAGCAAGTTTTGCTCATCCTCGAGGACTGCGCGCACTCCGACGTTCTCGTGACCGCGCGGTCCGGCCACGTGTCGGAACTGACCATCGACGTAGCTGCTAAGTCCGCCGTCCGATCCAACCCACACGCCACCGTTACGGCGTGGCGTGATGGTCCAGGTTAGATTGCCCTGTAGACCCTCAGGCTCACCCGCAGACGCGATTTTGCCGTCATGCAGCCTCAATAACCCGACGCCATCGCTACCGATCCACAGGCTTCCTTCATCGTCCTCCAGTAGGGCGTGCAGGTCGCTGTTGGCGAACAGATTACTGGCCAGTGCGCTGAACTGGCCGTCGCGCCATCTCACGAGGCCGCCCCCGAGCGTGCCAATCCACAAATTGCCGTCGTGATCGCGGCGGAGCGCGCGGACCGTCGTGCCGAGGCGGCCAGCTGGAGCGATGACGTCGAAGGAAGCGCCGGCGCGACGGTATAGCGCTCCCGTTGCGGTTCCCATCCAGAGGCTGCCGTCAGGATCTTCGTGGATCGCCGTGACCGGCTCGTTGGCATTCCCGGCGCGCAGAGACACCGCATCGAATCGTTCGCCGTCGAAGCGCTCTAGGCCGCCGGCCGTGCCTATCCACAGCACGCCGTCGCGATCCTCCAATAACGTCCGCACGCGGCTGTCACGGAGCCCGTTCGACATGCCGAAGGCGCGCGACTTTGCGCCGGCGATTTCGAAGAGCCCGTTCTCCGTCCCCACCCACATTCGTCCATCCCTGCCTTGGGCTATCGCGCGGACGTAGGCGTGTCCGAGCCCCGCGATGGCGTTGGACGTCGTGAATTGTCCTTTCTCGAATACGGCCATCCCGGAGCGTGTTCCGATCCAGAGCCTTCCGGACCGATCGACGAACAATGCCGAGATGTTCTTGTTGGGGATGGCGACTTCGTTGCCGCTGTCGAATACCGTGAAGCGTTCGCCATCCCAGCGGGCCAGGCCCTCCTCAGTGGCGACCCATAGGTAGCCGTCGGGCGTCAGGGCGAGGGCCTGCGCCGAGCTCTGCGGCAGTCCCTCCGGAATCTGCCAGTTGTCGAGCACGTACTGGCTCGGCCGCAGCGACGGATCGAGAGCGAACGCATCGGTGCACAGGGCAATGAGCAATACCGAGACACAGCTGCGAATTGCAAGCCGACTCATGACCGCAACGCGTGCGCTCGAGGTATACAACTGATCGCCATCCGTACTTGCTCGTCTGTACGGTTATCGGCAGGTCCGGGTGGTCCTGAAGCACGGGGCTGGCTACCCGCTTAGGCGTCGCTAGGAGCCCTAATTACCGCTGCAATCGCTGTCCGCGGACACATTCACGGTGTCGCCGTCATTGAGGCCCGATTTCTCGCCGTGTCCGCACGAACGCATGTCGCGGTCGACGGTTATCGCCGTCCACTTCACATGCCCGAGTCCCGACCCATCCGGCGCAACGGAAACTGCTATCGATGCGTTGCCGTTGATCGATTGGCCGGAAACAACTGTTTGCGGCGGCGTGTTGTTAAGATCGATGACGGTCACGTATAGGTTATTCGTGCCGCCGTTGCTCACATTAATGGTCAATCCGCCGCCGCCATGCACCGCCGAGCCGGCTAGGAGAAACAGCAAACAGCCGAGGTTGAGCCGATGATAAGCGCGCATAGATGAGTTCCCCAGAGTGGGTAGAGGATATTACACTGCAAACTTAGCGCGAGAGTCCGCCCTTAGGCGTATTGACGCTGGCGATTCGGCGCCCTCAAAGGCAGAAATTACACGAGCTTAAGATCGAGCGGCGACACCTGCGGGAAGATGCGCGCGCACTGATCCGGCGATAGTCCCCAGAGCGAGCGATATAGGCCGCCGAGTATCGTGCGATAGTCATTGAGGACGGGGTAATCCCGATCTTCAAGCAGCGTGCGGCGGCTCACGGACTGTTGCTCGCCCGCGATGCGGCCGCCGTTGATTGCGCCGCCGAGCACCCAATAGACAGTGCCGTGACCGTGGTCGGTACCGCGGTTGCCATTCTCGCGGAAGGTCCGGCCGAATTCGGACAGCACGACGACGACCGTGTTGTTCCATTCGGCGCCGAGAGTCTGTGAAAAAACCTGGAGCCCGCGTCCGAGGCTTGAGAGTTTTCCGGCGAGACTTCCCTCCGCAGAACCCTCGCCGACGTGGGTATCCCAGCCGCCGACGTCGATGAATCCGATCCGGTATTTGTCGCGCATGAGCCGGCCCATGCGTTCGGCTTCGAGTTCGAAGCCCTTGGAGTTGATGGCGCCACGATTGGCGGCAGCCATCTCCTGCGCCATCTCCTGCGCCATTTCTTGACGAAGCTCCAAACCGTCTCTGACCGCTGTCTCCAGATGGTGGCCGGAATACATATCGCTCAAGATGCGGGCCTGCCTCTCATCGAAAGGCGGCTTCCCGACATTCTTCAGCGAAAGGTTGGGCACCGTCGAGGTGCCCTCGAAAGCGAGTGGTAACGCGTCCGTGAATGAGATGGACGAAATGCCGGCGGAGGACCCGAGCAAGGTGTCGGAGAGCCGGCCGAGAAAACCCGAGCGGAAGTTCCGCACGCCGCGCGAGGGCTGGCCAAGCTCGATGCTGTCCTGGGTTTCGAAATGGCTTCTCGACAGATCATCCGTACCGGCGAACGGTATGAACGCGACCTGCCGCGTGAGGTACATCGCGCCAATCGTGTTCCGCACGGCGGGGGCGAGAGCCCAGTCGGCATTCAATGCAAGCGCGCCGGTGCTCGATGCCCCGTCGGGCCGAGCGATGGCTAAATTCGGCCGGGTCTCGTAGTAATAGCTGCTCGAATAAGGCACCAGCAGACTGCTCGAATCGTACCCGCCGCGCAGAAACACCAGCAAAAAGCGCGGTCCCACCGGCGGCGCGGCGAATAGGCGGCCGGTCACACCGGCGCTCACTAGGGCGGCTCCGCCGAGTGCAAGCAGGCGACGGCGATTGATGGATGAGCCTTCATTCATAGTTGAATTCCGGTGATGAAAGCAGAAACGTGTTCCATTCCTGCTGAGAGCCGGCGCGACCAAGGGCATCTTTGGTGCGTGCGGCGAGAAACGGCTCGACGGCTTCGAAGTACAGGCGGTTCGAGAGCTGAGGGAAGCCGCTCGCAACCGTGAGACCGCCGTCCTCGGGATCGAACAAGCCGGCGTTGCCGGAGCCGATCGAACGCGCGATCTCGAAGCGGCGGCTCATTTGTCCGGAGCTCGCCCAGGCAAGCTCCGTAAGCGGATAGCCGTCGGGCGTCGGGCGGCCGAACGGCGCTTCGCCGAGGCCATTGAGCCAGATCTGTAGCGGACGCGTGTTGGTGATCGAGCGGCCATCGTAGGCAAAGCGGACGGCCGAGACTACAAATCGCATCGGATCCTTGAATTTATCGCCCAGCGCGGCGTTGAATTCCCGCGAGAGGAACATGGTGTGCAGCACCGCGGCGATGTCGCCGTCCGTGCGCGAGAATGTCTGGGCCATGCGCAGGACCAATTGCGGCGGCGGATTGTCGGCGACGAAGTAGCTTGCCAGCTGTCTCGAGATGAAGCGCGCGCAGGCCGGCTGCTTCACGATCAGCGTCACGGAGTTTTCGACTTCGGCGAATCCCTTCCCCTCCACCGCGCGGCCAAGCAGCACCTTCGTCCCGAAATCGTGGCGGGAGGGATTGAATTCGAAGGCGCCCGCGCGACGATACATTCCCTGCCATTCGAGCTTCAACTTGGGCGGATTGCCGGCGTTGATGCCGACACCAGTCAGTACGCGGGCGAGTTGCTGTACGTCCTGTTGCGTGTAACCGCCATCGACGCCGAGAGTGTGCAACTCCATCAGTTCGCGTGCGTAGTTTTCGTTGATACGCCCCACGGTGTTCCGGCTGTTGTCCAAATATTGCAACATGGCGGGATGTTCGAGAGTTGCGAGGACTAAATCTCTGAAGTGCCCGAATACATGCGGTCTGATGGCCTGCTCGGCATAATCCGCGACCAACCAGCGCAGATTGGCTTTGTACTGATGCACGCTGAAGTGGTTGAGCCAGAACCAAACCATCTGTTCCTTGAGCTGCGACGGCGAATACAGGGCGCGCAGAAGCTCGCGGCGAATGGCCTCATTGGCCAGCTTGTTGCCTCGATCGTTGAGCGTCTTGCGCGCCTGCTCTTTGTCCGGTCCGCTCGGCATGGCGTTGATGGCCTTGTTCTGGGCGTCGGCTTCTGAAAGCCATCGCACCGGATCGGCATGCGAGACTTCGAGACTTGCGATCGCGGCCGCGACCGGCGGCGGCAGCGCTCTATCCCGGCTGTCCAGTTGGCGCTCCAAGAACCGCTCACGCCCTACCTTGAGGTAATCGGCGATGCTCGCGCTATCGAGGCTGAAAGTGACTCGCTCGAGCCATAGCATGTCGTCGCGACGGATAACCGGCAGCGGGGCCGCGGTGGGCGCCGGCGATTCGGTGCGTGTCGCGGAACCCGTGCACGCGAGCAGCAACACCACGGGTAGTACGGCGAGCACCGCGTCTCGTTTCCGCGGGAACCATCTCCGCCCAGTGCGCCGCGGGTTCACGGTGCCTCCTCGTAGTCCCAATGATACCGTCCACACACGTGTGCTAAAGACCACAACGGGCAGAGAACTCTGGGGTTGACCGCTGGCCGGGCGCTTCTTCGGGCCATTAAGAATATGACATGATCCAAGCCGGGCGGATAATGCGGGTTCGACACACGCCACGATGCCGTGTCAAACTTGCGCCCCTTAGCAGTTTGCGGTGCCGCAAAAAACGGCCATGTGATCGAAGAGATCACGCGGTCCGGGCGCTTCGCTATTTACCGGTCGACCCCGACCTTACCTGTAACCGTCATGGAAGTTTGATATGGCTCGTACAACCCCCCTTTCCGATATCCGCAATATCGGCATCATCGCCCACGTCGACGCCGGCAAGACGACGACCACTGAGCGCATCCTGTATTACACGGGGCGTAAGCATACGATCATCGACATTCACGATACCAAGGATCTGAAGACCTCGACGACCACCGACTATCTCGAGCAGGAGCAAAAGCGCGGCATCACCATCCAGAGCGCGGCCGTGTCGGCGTTCTGGCGCGACAAGAAAATCAATCTCATCGATACCCCGGGTCATGTGGACTTCACGATCGAGGTCAATCGCTCGCTGCGGGTACTCGACGGCGCGGTCGTAGTGTTCGACGGCGTTGCCGGCGTGGAGCCGCAATCGGAAACCAATTGGCGCCTTGCCGACAATTACGATGTGCCGCGTCTTTGCTACGTGAACAAGATGGACCGCAGCGGCGCGAATTTCCTGCGCTGCGTGGACATGATCAAGAAGCGCCTGGGTGCGAGGCCGCTGCCCGTACAGCTTCCGATAGGCTCGGAGGAAAATTTCAAGGGCATGATCGACCTGGTTGAGATGAAGGCCCTGGTCTGGGATTCCGACGATAAAGACGCCCAGTGGCAGGTTCTCGAGGTCACTCCTGATCTCGCCGACAAATTGCACATCACCGTACCGAGCGATCGGCAGATCTTGGCCGATGTCACCAAGTACCGCACAGAATTGGTCGACACCTGCCTCGAGCAGGATGACGAAGCGATGGAGGCGTTTCTCACGCACGGCACCGTTCCCTCGGGCGACGTGCTGCGTAGCGCTCTGCGCAAGGGGACTTTGCACTCCGCCTTCACGCCTGTGCTGTGCGGCTCGTCCTATAAGAACAAGGGCGTACAGCAGGTCCTCGACGCCGTCGTGGACTATTTGCCGGCGCCGACCGATGTGGCCTCGATCAAGACGGTCGATGCCGACGGTGAACCGATCGGCGAACGCAAAACTTCGGACGATGAGCCATTTGCGGCCCTCGCGTTCAAAGTCATCAACGACATCTACGGCGCGCTCACGTTCATTCGCGTGTATTCCGGCGTGTTGACCAAAGGTGCCTCGGTGCAGAATTCAACTCGCGGTAAGCGCGAGAAGATCGGTCGCATGGTCGAAATGTTCGCCAAAGAAGCCAATCCCGTGGAGGAAGCGCGCGCCGGTGACATCATCGCGCTCGTGTCGCTGGCGGATACCGAGACCGGCGATACGCTCTGCGACGCGGCGAACCCCGTCGTGCTGGAACGCATGCGTTTCCCTGAACCGGTGATCAGTGTGTCGGTCAAGGCGAAGACCAAGGCGGAGCAGGAAAAGTTCGGTACTGCCCTCGGTAAAATGGTGCGCGCCGATCCATCTTTGCATTTGGAAACGGATCGCGAAACCGGCCAGACCATCCTGCGCGGCATGGGCGAACTGCATTTGGAAGTGACATTGGACCGCATGCGAACCGAGTTCGGCGTCGAAGGCCTCATGGGAGAGCCGCAGGTCGCTTATCGCGAGACCTTCACGAAGAAGCTGACCGAACAGTACATCCATAAGAAGCAGACCGGCGGCGCCGGTCAGTTCGCGGAAGTCTGGATCGTTTTCGAGCCGCTCGAGCGCAGTGCCGGTTTCGAGTTCGTCGATGAGACCGTCGGCGGATCCGTGCCGCGTGAGTACGTGCCGTCGGTGGAGAAGGGGCTGCGCATCCAGAAGGAAGACGGGGTGCTTGCGCACTATCCGACCGTGGATTTTCGCGCGACGCTGATCGACGGCAGTTACCACGATGTCGACTCGAATGCGCTGACCTTTGAAATTGCCGCCAAGGCGTGCTTCCGTGAGGCGATCCGCAAGGCCTCGCCCATCCTGCTGGAGCCGGTGATGAAGGTCGAGACCGTCACTCCCGGGGACTATCTCGGCGATGTGATCGGTGATCTTAATCGCCGCCGCGGGTCGATCCTGGACCAGTTGGAACGCGGTACGAACATCGCAGTCGTCGCGAATGTGCCGCTATCCGAAATGTTCGGCTATATCGGCCAGTTGCGCAGCATGACCAGCGGCCGGGCGTCTTACACGATGGAGTTCTCGCACTACGACCCGGTGCCCCGGAACGTGGCCGACGAGGTGATCGCGCAGGTGGGCAAGGCGGCGCTGGCGAGCTAGCCGCGGAGCCGGAAAACCTGCTCCGCGTTCGTTTGCATCAGCATTTTCTTGTGCTCGGCGCTCATGTCGAATGCGTCGTACGCGGCTACTTCGTCCGCCGACTGCTGGTACGGATAGTCCATCGCGTAGATCACCCGATCGGGGCCGAGCACATCCATGCAAAACTTGATCGAGGGTTCCCACCCCTGACCGCTGGTGGTAATCCAGATATTGTGCTTGAAATAATACGAAATCTTGTGGCGCAGGGTCACCGCCGGCGCGCCGCCGCGCAGCCCCTCCCTGCCGTCCGCATTGCTCTGCATCCAATCGAAGCGGTATAGCAGTAACGGCATCGCCTCGCCCATATGTCCGATCACCAGGCGCAATTTGGGAAATTGATCGAAAGCGCCCGACATGATCAGCCCCATGGTGTGCATCCACACTTCGTGCGAGAAGCCGGCGAGCGCGCCGCCGAAGCCGCGAAATTCGTAGGGATGGGACCACTCCTTCGGCGGAATGGTGGGGTGAATGTACAGCGCGGCATCGTTTGCCTCGAGTGCCTCGAGGATGGGCCAGTAGGGCAGTTCGTCGAGGTATCGCCCGCGGAAGTGCGAATTGATCACGGCGCCGTTCAGGCCGAGAACCCGCATTCCACGCTCGATTTCCGCCACCGCACCGCGTACATCCTGCGGGGCGAATACCGTGAGTCCTGCGAAGCGATCCGGGTAGCGGCGGCAGGTCTCGGCAAGCCTGTCGTTCGCGAGACGTGAGAGCGCAGTGCCCTCGGCCGGTTCGAGCACTTGCACGCCCGGCGCAGTCAGGAGCAGAAGCTGCTTGTCGATTCCCAATTCGTCCATGCGCGCAATGCGTTTGGCGCCGACCTCCATGAGTTGCGCTTGCAGCGCCGGCAGCGTTGCGAACATGCCCGCCATGCGCAGCGAGGGATCATCGGGTGGATTTGGACCGGTCAGCAGCCGAACCTGGGCTTCGAGGATTTCCGGGATGTTCCAAGCTTCCTCCGTGGCGATGCGCTTGTAGGGCGCCTGCCGATCAATGGCGCGCGGTAGCGGAGCGAGACCGGATTTACCTTTTTCGTCGGCCGTTCGGACGTTCCACATGGTGTTTCTCTCTGCTCCCGGTGAAAATCCCGCTAATCATGGCTCGTTCGCGTAGAGCTTCACTACCTCATAAAGGAAGCGACGCCCGTTCATGAGCGAAACGACCCGAATGCGTTCGTTGAGACCATGGGCACGGGCTCCCTCGGCGTCATGAAACATGCCCGATAAGCCATAGGTGGGAATGCCGCCGGCATTGAGGAAACGACCATCCGTCGCCCCCGTGGACATCGTGGGCACGATGGCGACGCCGGGCCAAACGCCTTCGGCCACTTTTCGGACCGGGCCCATGATGCGCGCCGACAGCGGCGGCGGCGGCGACGACCTACCGGGATCGCCGGTCGCGGCTACGCTGATGTTCGCATCGCCAAGGACGGTCTCGATTTCGCGTTGCACGACAGTGATCGGCACACCGGGCAGGATGCGGCAATTGACGTTGGCTCGAACATGTTGAGGCAGCGCATTCGGCGCGTGACCGCCGTTTATTTGGGTGACGACACAGGTCGTGCGCAACATGCCGTTCCAGCTCGGACTCACGGCCCACAGGCGTTCAACTGCTGCTTCGTCCTGCGGACTTTTCAGCACCTCTCGGATGTCGGCGGCGATCTCAGGCGACGCGAGCTTCGCCTGTGCCTCAAAATAGCCGCGGGTTGCCTCGTTCGGGGCGACCGCAAAATTATATGTGCCGAGTTTTGCGAGCCCTGCACTCATGCGCACGATGGGGTTGTTCTTGGTCGGCCGTGAACTGTGACCGCCCACGTCGGAGGCTTCGAGAGAGAAATCCTGATAAACCTTCTCTCCCGCTTGAATCTGCAGCGCGACCGGTTTGTCGTTCTTGTCGAGTTCGCCGCCGGCGCCTTCGTTGAGCGCGAAGGCGGCATCCAAGACTTTGGGTTGTGTCTCGATCAGCCATTTGACGCTGTTGAAAATGTCCGGTGTTTCCTCGCCGCACGTGAGCGCCAGCTTGATATCGCGGAGCGGCTTGAACCCCTCTTTCCGATAGCGGATCAAATTATCGGTGAACACCGCCGCCATCGCCTTGTCATCGCTAGCCCCGCGCGCGTAGTACCACCCGTTTTCTTCGACGAGCTTGAACGGGTCTCGCTCCCAGTCCTCGCGCTTCGCTTCGACCACGTCGATATGCGCCAGCAACAAAATAGGTTTGGCTTGCGGGTCCCGGCCGTGCAAGACCGCGATGAGGGCGCCGTCCGTCGGCCGATCCGGGGGCGCCAGAATTTGCGCATCGACGGCCGGAAAACCTGCGGATATCAAGCGCGCACGCATCGCCTCTGCGGCCTGCGTGCAGCTACCCACCGAGCGTGTGGTGTTGATCTCGACCAACTGCTTGTAAAGATCACGGAAAGCGGCATCGGCCGGCGTCTGCGCTTGGGCTGCCGCGGCGAGGATGCTGCACATCGGCGCCAAAAGGATTCGTGTTCGTAGGCTCATGGTTGCAGCCTGCGTTGTGTCATCACAGATTTCAAGGGGTAACCCGATATCGACGGGCTCACGCCCGGCGTATGATTCGCCCGGCAAACGCCCCCCAAGAGGATAATCGTGATCAAGAAAATCTCGTTGTTGGTTTATTGCGTGGCTTTTTTGGCGGCCAATTGTCCCGCTCAACAAACGCCGGCCGCCGCCTCGGTGGTTGCCATTCGTGCCGGGAAATTCATCGATGTGCTGGCGGGGCGAACCCTGACGGACCAGATCATCCTCGTGCGCGGCACCAAGATCGAAGCGGTCGGCGCGGCTCTGAAGATTCCCGAGGGTGTACCCGTCATCGACCTGTCGAACATGACGGTGTTGCCAGGGCTCGTCGATTGCCATACCCATCTCGCCGACCTCGGAAACGCGGAACCGCTCGATATCTTGAAGAAAACGGCTGCGGAGGCCGCCTACGGCGCCATTCCTAACGCCCGCGTCACGCTGCTGGCGGGGTTCACGACGGTGCGCGACGTGGGCGTATATCGCGCCCTCAACGACGTGGCTATGCGCGATGCCATTGCGCAGGGAATTTTCATCGGGCCGCGCATGTATGTGGCGGGCGCCTACATCACCATCAGTGAGGGCGCCGGCGCCATGACCGGTTTGGCTCCGGATATCCAGCTCCCGTGGGACCTGCAATACGGTGTGGCGAACAGCCCCTGGGAAGTGCGTCAAAAAATACGGGAACTTGCGCACCGCGGTGCCGATCACATCAAGGTGCTGTCCACCGGGGCGGTTCTGACGCACGGGAGCAATCCCAAATCCATCGAATTCACCCCGGAGGAGCTGCGCGCAGCCGTGGAGGAGGCCAATAATTTCGGATTGCGGGTCGCCGCTCACGCGCACGCCGCCGAGGGCATCAAGAATGCGATTCGAGCGGGCGTCGCATCGATCGAGCACGCAACGCTCATCGATGATGAGGGCATCGCCCTGGCCAAGCAGCACGGAACGTATCTCGACATGGACATCTACGATGAAGAGTGCATTCAATCGTCCCCCGACACGCCGGCGGATTTCTTGCAGCACGATCACGATTTGGGTGAAGCGCAACGTCGCAATTTCACCAAAGCGGTGCGGGCCGGCGTGAAAATGACATTCGGTACCGACGCTGGGGTCTGTCCCCACGGCATCAATGCACGCCAGTTTGCCTTCATGGTCAAATACGGCATGACGCCGATGCAGGCCATTCAATCAGCCACGGTCAATGCCGCGGATCTGATCGGCCATTCGGAGCTCTTCGGCTCGATCACCGTGGGAAAGTCGGCGGATATCATCGCAGTGAAGGGCGATCCGCTCGCTGACGTCCATGTGCTGGAGCACGTGGCGTTCGTCATGAAGGAAGGCACGGTCTACAAACACGAGTAGGGAGAACCTATGCGAGGACGGTTATTGGGTATATTGGGGGCGGGGGCCATCATGTTGAGCGTCGGAGCGAGAACCAACGCAGCCGCGAATGCCGCATTCGGACCTTCGAATCCGTTCTACGCGCCGAGCGCACTGGCATTTCAAGCTCCGCCGTTCGACAAAATCAAAGACGAAGACTATCAGCCGGCCATCGAAGCCGGCATGGCAAAACAGCTGCTCGAAATACAGGCAATTACCGAGAATCGGGCCGCGCCCACGTTTGAGAATACATTTATACCGCTGGAGAAGAGCGGACGTTTGCTCGATCGGGCCGACGCCGCGTTCGAGGGCGTGACCGGCGCGAACACGAATCCCGTTCTGCAGCGGGCGAAGACGGCCCTCGCGCCCAAATTGGCCGCGCACCACGATGCCATTTTTTTGAACGCGAAATTGTTTGCGCGCGTCTCGGCGATCTACAAGGAGCGCGCGACGAAGAGACTCGATCCGGAATCCCTGCGCTTGGTCGAAATCACCTATGACGAATTCGTGCACTCGGGCGCCAATTTGTCGGAGGCCGACAAGATTCAATTGAAGAAAATGAACGAGGAGATCTCCACTCTGTCCGACTCTTTCATCACGAAATTGTTGGCCGCGAATGCGGAGGGGGCGTACGTGACCGCGGCGCCTGCGGCACTCGCCGGGTTGAGCGATGCGCAACTTGCGGCCGGCCTCCAAGCGGCCCAGGGGCGCCATGTGGCGGGTTATCTGTTGCCGCTGCAAAACACCACGCAGCAACCCGCGCTCGCGGGGCTCGATGTCCGAACGACTCGCCGTACGATTTTCGAGAATTCCTGGAATCGTACGGAACGAGGCGATGCGAACGATACCCGCGCGATCATTGCTCGACTTGCGCAGCTGCGCGCGCAGCGTGCAAAGCTTCTCGGCTATCCCGACCACGCCGCGTGGCAACTGGTTGACCAGATGGCGAAGACACCTGAAGCCGCTCTCGATTTCATGGGCGCCCTGGTGCCCGTGGCGACCGCGAAAGCTTCACGGGAGGGCAAGGATATTCAAGCGGCGATCGACGCCCAGGGAGGAGGCTTTACCCTCGAACCGTGGGATTGGGAGTTCTACAGCGAACAAGTACGCAAATTAAAATTTAATCTCAACGACGCCGAGGTCAAACCGTATTTCGAACTCAACGGCGTGCTCGAAAACGGCCTGTTCTACGCCGCCAATCGACTCTATGGGATCACCTTCAAAGAACGCCATGACATACCGGTGTATCAATCCGATGTCCGGGTCTTCGAAGTTTCCGACGTCGACGGCAAGCCGCTGGCACTGTTCTATTGCGATTACTTCAAGCGCGACAACAAGAATGGCGGCGCGTGGATGTCGAATTTCGCGAATCAATCGAAATTGCTCGACACGCTGCCCGTGATCTACAACGTCGCCAATCTGCCGAAGCCCGCACCGGGTGAACCGGCACTCATCAGTTTCGATGACGTCACGACGATGTTCCACGAGTTCGGTCACGCGCTTCACGGCATGTTGGCGGACAGCGAATATCCCAGTCTCTCGGGTACCGCGACTGCGCGGGATTTCGTCGAATTTCCCTCGCAGTTCAATGAACACTGGGCCCTGTATCCGGAGGTTTTCAATCACTACGCGAGACACTACAAGACAGGCGCACCGATGCCGAACGAGCTGTTCGATAAGATCAAGCGCGCCGAAAATTTCAATGAAGGCTATAAATTGACGGAGGTTCTCGCCGCCGCCGAACTCGACATGCAGTGGCATACGTTACCGGCGAGTGCGCCGCTACAGAATCCGGACGAATTCGAAAAGCAGGCTCTCGAGAAGACTCACCTCGACATTCATGCCGTGCCGCCCCGGTATCGCTCGAGCTACTTCAGTCATATATGGAGCAGCGACTATTCGGCCGGCTACTATGCGTACCTGTGGACGGAAATGCTCGCGGACGATGCCTACCAGTGGTTCGATGAACACGGTGGATTGACTCGAGCGAATGGAGATCGCTTCAGGCAGATGATCCTCTCGCGTGGCAACACGCAGGATCTTGCGGCGATGTACTTAAGTTGGCGCGGACGAGCGCCGAGCGTCGACGCCATGATGAAGTATCGCGGGCTTACGAACTCACCGGGTAACCAGGAATAAGTTAACTCGCGCTGTCGCTGTGCGTCCGTTGCCGGACACACCCGAAGATCGGCTATTATCTGTACTTGAACCTGCCGTTCCGCAGCGAGGGGTATGTGAAGCTACACCTGTCGTCTCATCGAGTCTGGCCCATGCTATTCCTTCTCACGCTGTGCGCCACCGCGGGCGAGGCGCTGCCGGTGTCGCATGTCCAGATCCGCGTCGTCACCGGAGCTGCGGACCTCGCGGCGGGCAGTTACGTGGAATTGCGAATCTATGAGGTCGGCAAAGGTGTGCTGCGGTTGCCCTTGACGCATGGCGAGGCGTGGCCGCGCGATTCCACGCGAGTCATTCCGTTGAACTTGAGCGAGGCGCTGGATCCACGCAGCGTACTGCGCTTCGGTCTGTACTATCGTGCGGCAAACCCGCAGGCACCGCCCTGGGAGGTTGTTGCCGCAGACGTCGATTTGTCGGCCGGTCACCCGCCGTCGGAGTTATTGCTCGGCACTACGTTGTCGGGCGAAATTGCCGGACAAGGCGAACTCGCGACCCTGGAACGCGACGTGAGCACGCTGACCTGTGTCAGCGATGCGGATTGCGATGACCACAAGAGCTGCAACGGTCACGAACTTTGCGCGCCGCGCACGGCGAATGCGGACGCTCGCGGCTGCGTCAAGGGCAGCCCCATGGTCTGTCCCGTGAATCAGGTGTGCAGCGAAGGACGGGGTTGCGTTGGCGCGGGCTCCTTGACCCCCTTACCTGCGCCTAAATAAGCTAAGGCACCAGGACGAACGAGTACGCCTTCGGGCCCGGTAGAAACGGCGTCGGGGTGCCCTCGGCCCAGGCAGCGAAACCCGCGCGATAGAACGGCGAAAGCGGATGGCCGCTTTGTCCGCCGGGCATGTGAAAGTAGCCTTGGTCCTCATGTCCCGGGGCGACGCTGAAGCGCTCGGACGCGCCGTAGTCCGGTCCCTGAATGCGCGGCATGTCGCTGTGCCCTCCGGCCACTGTTACCGCCGGCATGTCGAGAAAGTTCGACAGGAACGGCAGGGCGGCGGAGAGCGGATGAGCGATCCGCACTGAGTTCACTTTGCCCCAACCGCAGGAATTCAGTTGCCTGCATGCGGCGGGCAGCTTTTCGCTCGCCAGGAGTGCCTCGAGAAGGAAAGCGTTCCAGTCCGCATACTTCGCCGCCAGCAAATGCAGGGGACGCTGTTGCATGAGGCGCCACAGCGGGCCCTCGAAGGAACTCGGGATTTCAAAGCGAAAGTCCGTCGCTTGCCGATGCGCGGGCGCAACCAGCATGAAAAACGCACGCGCTTCGACCTGCGCGCGAAACAAGTGCACCAGCCGATAGGCGGCATCGCCGGGCTCTGCGTGTCCGCTCCACCCCGCGAGAACCTCGCGAGCCGCATCCTGGTCGTGAGTTCCTCCCGACCGAGCCCGCTCGATGACCTCGCTCAATAGCGCGCGCCATCGCTCCAGGAAAAGCGCGCGATCGTCCAGCTGCACGCTCAAACTCGCCGACGGCGTGAAGGGCTTGGGCGCCTGCTGCAAGTCCGCGTGAATCTGCGCGGCGCGGGCTCCGCGGTCCATGCCCTCGTCACCGATCAGACGAGCGGCAGCGCTGCCGATCACGCGGGCATTGGCTGACCAGAGCAGTCCGCCGGCAGGATCGATCACGTAGGGTTGGTCCTTCGGTGTCAGCCATCCGACAGAGCCGACGTGGGTGTCGGTCGACAATTGCGGCAGGCCGGCATCGGCCCCCGGTTCCGTGTCGCTGTGCGCCGGCAAGCGTCCCGCAAGTGTCCAGCCAATGTGTCCGGCGCTGTCGGCAACCACTAGGTTTTGCCCGGGAATTCCAAAACCCGAGGCGGCTCGCACGGCCTCTTCGACTGAGTGGACGTGCTCGAGCTCGAGCAGATTCAGGTTGGTGGCGGCCGGATCCTGCGCCGTCCATTGCAGTGCGTAGGGACGGCCTTGCCAATCGCTGCCGAGTACGGGACCCCATTGCGTCGTCGCCACCTTAAGATGCTCCGTCGGGCCTCCCCGCACCTCGATCGCTTCATCCGCATAGCGCAGCGGTTGCGGACCCCGCGCGGTGGCGTAGGCCGCGGGATCGTTCGCGACAGCCACGAGCCGAATGACCGTGCCGAATTCACCATAGCTATTCGTGAAGCCCCAGGCGATGGAGCGATTGCTTCCCGCCACGATCGAGGGTGTCCCCGGTAAAGTCACCCCGACGACCTCGAACGCATCCGCACCCGAGGTTTGAATGAGCCGCGCGCGATACCAAATATTGGGGACCCTAAAATCCAAATGCATGTCATTGGCCACCAAGGCCGCGCCGTTCGCGGTGCGCGATCCCGCGATTGCCCAATTGTTGCTGCCTCGAAGTTCGAGCTCTCTCAGAACCTCTCCCGGGGGTTCGACCGGCAAGCCCTTGAGTCCGCGCAAATCATATTCATCGGAGCCGGGAATTCGCGGCTCGGCGGAATGGCTGCCATCGATGGGCGCCTCCCACTCCGGCGCCTGAGCCTCCAGAAAACGCCACATCGCATCGGGCAAAGTCGCTCGCAGCAAGCCGCGTTGGAGCTGGGCATGCCCTTCGGAATCCTGTAACTGCAGGTACATGGCGTGAACGCACAAGACGCTGTCTTCTGCCTTCCACGGCTGAGGCTTGCTTTGAAGGACCCAGTATTCGGGCGGACGGCTCCGGAGCGAAGAGATTCCGGCGTTGATGCCCGCGACATAAGCATCGAGCAGAGTCCGGGCGGCCGGGTCGAGACCGGCTACGGCGGCACGAGCGACCTCGCGAAATCGGTGTAGCCGCAATTGTCGATCGGCGGGCAGGAGCGAGGGTCCAAGGAGCGCTGATAGCTCGCCGGCGGCGGCACGGCGCAAGAGGTCCATTTGAAAAAAACGGTCCTGGCCGTGCACGTAACCCAACGCTCGCGCCAAGTCACGGCGATTCTCGGCTCTCAGGGTTGGAACGCCGGCGGCATCGCGCTCGATCGAGACACGCGCCGAGAGGCCGGCCATCTCGGCCCGACCTTCGATGATTGGGAGACTGGCGCGCAGGGCGAGCCACACCGTCGCGCTCGCTGCCACGAGCGCACCGGCTAGGATCGCCGCCGTCACACCGAGATATCGAGCCGTTCGTTTCAAAAAAAGATCATCGTTCACCGGGGTGGTAGCTGCGTTCGGCGTGCGCCGAAACCTCCTGCGGTGTGAATAGTACGTCGCGGAAGCGCCCCTCACTGTACATCAGCGCCTGGTCGGTGAAGTGAGGCGAGGAGGGATCGCCGCTTTCCCCGCCGGTCATGATGGCTTTGGCGCGCACCGTCGGTCCGAATTCCACCGCGGCGACGAAACTATTGCCAACCGATCCATAAATCCTTTTGGTTGAGCGAGGCTTGGCGGAGTCGAACGAAGCCAAGGCTCCCCATTGCGACGGCGCCAACCCCACCGGCAAGCTCGCCTTAGCGTCGTCGAAGGGTTGTACGATGTCGCCGGTGAGTCTTTGAAAGCGGTTGATCTCGCCCCATGGCGTTCCTAAGCGGCCGAAGTCACGTTGGATCTCGGCGGCGGCGGCGCCCAAGGCATCGAGCCGCTCTGCGTCCGTCAGGTTCTCGACCAAGTAGTCATACACCGGTTTGTCCGCGTCGCGCGCCTGCGCGCCTTTCTGATCGATGAGATGCTGCCCCCAAAAGATCGCCAGCGCAGTCGGCGCCGAGTCCGCCGAGGTTCTAAGGTCCCAATCGCGCAAGCTTGCAATCGGCTCCCGCAAACCGACGCGCTGCGGGTCATCGGCATTCAGCCTGTCGTAGGCCCGGAGCAAGGGCGGCAGCAAAACGTCGAAGGCGGTGAGGTGGCCGTCGTAGGCTGTGGCGATGAGACTGTCCAAGGTCACATCGTGTATGTTTTGGAGTAATTGAACCGCATGCAGGCCGCGAGGATTCTCGCCCTTGGTCCACATGTACGCCGGGTAATCGTCGCGTTTGGGGCTCTGGTCTCCCGCCGCGGAAAAAGGCCAATTATTGGTGTTTGTTATCCAACCGTTTGTCGGATTCAACAGGGTGATCGTCTCATCGAGGGTGTGCGCACCCTGCCATTCGGCCGCCGGGTCGCTCCCGTCGACCGGGTGAGTGAAGTCAAAACGCGAGTCCCGTCTCGGGATGAAATTTCCGTGAAAATACGCAATGGTGCCATCGGCATCGGCATACACAGTATTGTTGGACGTGTCGGTGCGCATGTCCAGGATCGTGCGGAACGAGCGGTAGTCCGTGGTTTTGGTCTGCATGTACGACTGCGCCAAGGTGCGTACGGGCTCCTCGAATATTTTGACGGCGATCCATTTGCCTCTTTCGGTGCGCACGATCGGCCCGTGATGACTGTGATAAACGGTGAAGCTACAGTCGATCCGGCTTTCGCCGCGTTTGACGCCGATGGTGAGGCGGCTCATCTTGAGTTTGCGCAGACCTTTTCCATAGCGGTAATACGGGCCCGCCGCCTTGTTGACGATGGTTTCAGCGTACTCGTCGATGGCATCACCCCCATACGAGGTGTGCATCCAGCCATTGTGCGCATTGAAACCCTGGTATACAAAAAATTGACCCCAGGTGACGGCGCCATAGACCCCGAGCCCCTGCTCGCTGGTCATCTGTAATTCCGAGCGAAAATAGAAAGACGTATGCGGATTGATCCATAGCAACGCGTGTCCGGAGGCACTTCGGCTCGGAGCAATTGCGAAGCCATTCGAGCCGCCGGGCGAGGGCGCTTCCGCGGAAGCCGTCGGCTGCCGACTCGAGAGCCGCGCTGCATTCCCGCAAGACGCTGCCCGCGGGTAGAACTGCTCGAGTTTGCCGAGATCGACGGTTTCGATATCGCCGCCGATGCTGCCCTCGGTGAAGGACAACGCCATCCAAGGTTCAAAATGCGTGAGGACCTTGGGCTTGATCCCTGGATGACGCGCAAGGTAGAAGTTCAACCCATCGGCCCACGCCAACATCAGGGTTTTCAGCCACGCCGGGGTCTCTTGATATAGCACCTGCAGATGCATCGGATCGATGAACAGCCGTTGGCGTAAATCGCTGTACATCGCAGAATCGCCTTCCGCCTGCGCCAGGCGCCCGAGGGCGATGAGATAATTGCGCTCGATACGTCCAAAATCATCTTCCGCTTGCGCGTATATGGCGCCGAAGACTGCGTCGCCGTCGGATTTGCCATAGACATGTGCAATTCCCCATTGATCCCGAACGATGCGGACTCCGCGGGATCGGCTCTGCCAGCGCGCCTCTTCGGCCGTCGTCGCGTGCGGCCCTTTCGCCGGCGCGGCGGACGCGATCGCCGTCATCAGCAGTGCGGTCGAGCACAGCAGGAACCATCGAATCCCGCCGAGCGCTGGTCCGCGCCCGGCGTCAGTCATCGCGCGGAGGATTTCATGCGACGAACCGTCGCGTCGAACACGAGCCGCGAAATGCTCATGTTAATGCCGAGATCCCCGGCGGCCGCCCGACAACGTTCCCGAACCGCATCGCTGAGCTCAATGTCCTCACCACCCAATTCGCCGGCCTTGCACTGAATCTCCGCCGCCCGTTGTACGACCCACAGCAGCATGAACGTGGTGGGAATATCCCGCTCGCAAACGGCAACACCGTGATTGCGCAGCACCAATACGTGTTTCTCGCCGAGACTGGCGAGCATCCGGGATCGTTCGTCTTGATACAGCGTGATTCCCTCGAAATCGTGGTAGCCGACGCGGCCTATGAGCTGCGCACCGTAAAAATTGTTGTAATCGAATCCGCGCCGCTTCATCGCGACCGCAGATACGGCGGTGGTGTGGGTGTGGGCGACGCATGCCACCTCCGATCGGCTCTGGTGAATGGCGCCGTGCAGCGCAAAGCCCGCTGGATTAGCCGGATAGTCCGAGGGTTCCACCAGTTGCCCCTCGACACTGACTTTGAGCAGGTTCTCCGGAGTGATTTCACAATAATTGAGACCGAACGGATTCACCAAATAGTGGTGCGCCGGCCCCGGCAGCCGCACGGAGATATGATTGAAGATGAGTTCGGTCCAGCCCAAGTAATCGATCAAATGATAGAAATCAGTCAGTTCGCAGCGTAATCGCCACTCATCCGAATTCTTGAGGGCGGAAATCGACGACGTAGTAGTGAGCATGACAGACCGTCCGTTGAGCTTTGCCGTAGATCTATCCTAAGCCCAACTCCACGGTAAATTCGAGTTGAATGGCGCCGGAACCTTAAGCTAGGGGCAAGGGCGCGCCCGGGTAAACCCACCCAATCCAACGAAGATTCCCGTCTGAGTGCACCGCACCAGCAACCCAAGCCGGGAAGACCTGAATATTCCTGGCGATGCCGAGAATCACCGATGCCGGAATGATGGACTAGCGTATAGTCCAACCGGGGCCCGGCAGGGCCTAATGCGAGGCGGGATGTTGCGCTTGCCGGATATCGTGATCGGGTGTACTTTGCCTCACAAAGTCGATGGATGGGCTGCCATATGACGGAGCTGCGTCAAGCGCTCGCCGAGATTAACGCGATCCGCAACCAAGTCGCCCGAGGCACCCAGTTTCGCGGCTACGGTCCGGTATCCATTGCCGCGACGGGGTTGCTCGCGCTGCTCGTGGCTGCGGCGCAAGCCGTTTGGTTCAAAGGCGCGTCGCACGACTTCACCATATTCTTGTCCGTTTGGGCCGCCACGGCGGCGATTGCGCTGGCCCTTTCTGCAAGCGAAATGATTGCTCGCGCGAGACGGGTGCACTGCGACTTCGCGCGCGAGATGATTCATTCCGCGGTGGAGCAATTTCTCCCCGCCATCATGGTAGGGCTGTTATTGACTGTCGTATTGATGCGTGTCGCCGCGCATGATCTGTGGATGCTGCCGGGCTTGTGGGAGGTCGTATTCAGCTTGGGTGTATTCGCCTCCTGCCGTTTTCTGCCGCGTCAAATGTTTGTCGTCGGCGTTTGGTACCTCGCGGCCGGTCTCGCCTGTTTGATCATCGCGGGCGGCGATCACCTTCTGTCTCCCTGGGCCATGGGTATCCCGTTTGGCATCGGCCAATTACTGGTTGCTGCCGTGTTGCAATTTGGTTTCGAGGATCCCATTGAAGAAAAATAACAGCAAAACCTTGGCAGCTTCGCGTTTCGCCTACGATGGTCTCAACCGCGTAATTCACGAGCGCGCACGCCTCAGTGTGCTCACCTCGCTCATTACGCATCCGATAGGACTCAAGTTCGGCGAATTGAAGCAACTGTGCGCGTTGACGGACGGCAACTTGAGCCGGCACTTGCAAGTGCTCGAAGAGGCAAAGCTCGTCGCCATTGCAAAAGGGCTCGAACACAATCGACCGCAAACGCTGTGCCGGATTACGCCCCTCGGCCGCAAGCGTTATTTCGACTATCTGGCGGTTCTCGAGCAGGTCATATTGGACGCCGATGCTGCCGTCCGAGCCGGATCGGTAAAAGGCGCCCAGAAAACCGCCGATGTGTAGGTGTGCCAGCGCGAATCGCATCGTCAAAATCTTTCAGAGTCAATTCGGCCGGCACATCAGCGGCTTCGGTATAGGAGTCGTAGTGTGCTAACAGGTCAGACGATCAAAAGCCAACATGCGGATGTTTTCACTTTCCTCAGAGGGAACCTGCTATCCCAGGCAAGTCATTGTGAAATCCCCGAGCAGGCCAAATGCAGCAGTTTGGTTTACGCCAGTACCTCGAGCCAATTGGCGGAGGCACTGCCGCGTCAGCCCGCGATTTTGATACTCTCCCCGCAGATAGCCTGCTCTTACAGCGCCCTTCCGAATTCGGAGACGTGCTGTTTTTCGGTGCAAAACATTTCAATGGGCATGGCGGTCCTGCTCAAATATTTCGACAAAAAATCGTTCCGCTTCACGCAATGGGGGGAACGTCATCCGACGGCCGTCGTGCACCCCGACGCCGTGATCGGCGAGCGTGTCTTTCTTGGACCTTACTGCGTCATAGGCGCCGAAGCGGTCATTGGCGATGGATGTTTGATCGGGGCTCACGCCGTGATCGAAAATCATGCCCGTATCGGCGCCAGATCTGTGATTCACCCGCATGTGTTCGTGGGGTCGGCATGCGAAATCGGCAGCGATTGCGAGATTCATCCGCACACGACCATCGGCAGTGATGGTTTCGGCTATGCGGTCGATCCTGAGGGCAAGTCGAAAAAGATCTCTCATCTGGGCAACGTCAAGATCGGCGACAGAGTCGAGATCGGCAGCAACTGCGCCATCGATCGCGCGACGCTTACCTCCACCCACGTTCGTTCCGGCACGAAGCTCGACAACATTTGCCACATCGCGCACAACTGTGATCTTGGAGAGAATGGTTTTTATACCGCAGGCTTCATGATGGGTGGGTCCACCAAGATCGGCCGTCAATTCGTGACCGGCGGCTGTACGGTCGTGACTTCGCATGTGACGTTGGCCGATAACGTCGTGCTGTCCGGTCGCTCCGCCGTGACCAACGACGTCCCCGATGCCGGGCTTTACGGCGGTTACCCGCTGCAGCCGCTGAAGGAAGCCATGAAAACGGCGGTCAGCATCGGCCAGCTGAACGAAATTCGAAGGAATCTGAATCGCGTGTTGAGGCATCTGCAACTCACCGACGCCGATCGATCTACCGACGCTTGAGCTAAAGCTCCGTAAATGGATCAGCCTTTCACACTTTACGGACGAGCCGGCTCGGGTTCGCTCGCGGTTCAGGTTGCGCTCGAGGAGCTTCATGCGCCCTACGAGCGGATCTGGGTGGGGCGAGAACCCGCGGACATCGAACGGTTTCGCAAGATATGTCCCACCGGGAAAGTGCCGGCGCTAGTGTTGCCGGACCGCACTTTGATGTTTGAATCAGCCGCGATACTGACGCACTTGGCTCTTAACTATCCCGGCGCGCGATTCGCGCCGCCGCCGGGCACGAGCCGGCATGCACTGTTTCTTCAGTGGATGAGTTACCTGTCGGCGAATCTCTATGAGGCTGTTTTGCGAATTTACTATTCGGCCCGCTACTCGTCGCGCGGCGAGCCGGATGCCGAGGCGATTCGCCAACAAGGGCAAGCGGATTTTCTTACGCAGGCGGCGCTCATAAGCCAGAGCTTGGATCCGTACGTGATGGGAACCCAGTACTCGATCGCCGATGTGTACCTGTACATGCTCGCGTCCTGGTACCCGGACCAAGCCGAATTGCATGCCCACCTGCCCGTGCTTGGCGCGCATGTCGCTCTGCTGTCGGCGCGACCCGCGGTCGCAAAGGTTGAGTCGGACCACGCGAGTCAGCCAACTTAGCCGGCCAACTTAGCCGGCCAATCTAGCCGGCCAATCTAGCCCGCAGCCGTGATGGGCAGTTGCCCTGTGGTCGTTGTCCTACTCGAGTTCGTGCGAACTGCGCCTATTCAAGAGCGCTCCTCATGAATCAGTATTCGATATCCAACGATACCAAGGAGACTCGAATGAAACGCATATTGGCAATGCTCGTCGTGGCTGCGCCGCTGGCTGCTGCAGCGTTGGCATTTGGCGCGGATTCGAATCCGGATGCGTCATTTTATAAAAACGCGGCCGAGGGAGGCCTTTTCGAAGTCAAAGCTGGAAATCAGGCCGAGCAGAAGGCCAACAGTCAGAAGGTGAAGGATTTTGGGGCCATGATGGTCAAGGATCACACGGCGGCCAATGCCAAGCTCGGCAGTATTGCCGCCTCCAACAACATCACACTGCCGACCAGCCCGAGCGTGGGGCAGATGGCCACCTTGACCAAGCTCGACGTATTGAC
This sequence comes from uncultured Gammaproteobacteria bacterium, assembly GCA_963755965.1. Classification (GTDB taxonomy): domain Bacteria; phylum Pseudomonadota; class Gammaproteobacteria; order Steroidobacterales; family Steroidobacteraceae; genus Bog-1198. The sequence continues at coordinate 228,352 of CAVWLU010000013.1, read as the reverse complement.
AGGTGACGCATACGACAAGTCGTACATGCTTGGCCAGATCAAGGCGCACGAGGAAACGGTCGAGCTTTTCAAAAAGGAGATCGCGTCCGGACAAGACGCGAACGCGAAGGCGTTTGCGGCGGCGACCTTGCCCACCGTTGAACACCATCTCAAAGCCGCCAGGACGATCGCCTCAGCGGCGGGCTACAACGGCTGAACGCCGCGTTGGCGCAACAGCCGCGACTAGCGCAGAGCCGCGACTAGCGCAGCAGATCGGCGCGCGGTGCCATCCACGGCGCCGCGCGCCCGCAGTCGGTACCCGCACCCGGCGAGCTTCCTTTGCTGGCCAGCGGCACCTCGAAACCCGCTCGCTCTTTCCCACGGTCGAATCGGAGATCGCCCATTATGGGCGTCGGGCCGGGGTCGGCCACGAACGGTACGCGGGCAAACCGCATGAATGCGGCGGCGTTGCAATTCTCTGCGACCAGCGTCATGAGCTCCGTTCTCGACATCGAGAACTCGCCGAGCCAGTGCACGGCGCCGGAATCAGCCGCCGAGACCGCGGCGAGCGTGGCGGTGTGTTGTTCCGTCGCGAGGCTCGGACATTGTGCGGCGTTGATGACCCGTGGTGCAATCGCCAGGATGGCGTGGCGAACCAGATAGCGTTCGCCGCGAGTTTCCAGCAACAATACATCCCAACAAAACGGGTTCACGGGCAGCGGCGTGATGACATGGTCGAGCATTCGGTCAGTCGCGAAGGTGGAGCGGGCCAGAGCCTCGACTCGATGGGCAGCGAACTGACCGGCGAGCACAAATCCCAAGGTCACGCCGAGACACGCCGCCACGCTGACTCGGGAGGCGGTGCGAGCCGATACCCGCGCGCCGATGGCGAGCAGCAAAACGATCGATAGCGAAAGCACCGCGCACAGCGTGGCGCTGACCAGGCCGCTGGCCGCACCCAGGGCGACTGCGGCAATCAACGCCGCGGCGAATAGCAGCCGAGCTGCGAGGGAGCGAAGCAAGAAAAAGAGCGGCGCTGCCGCGGCCCAATAGAGCGGCTCGACAATGAAAACCGAGTCGCCATAAGTCCACCGATTTTCCATCGGCCAAAACGGATGGACCCCGTAGCTGTTCAAGTAATCCATGATGAGATGAAGAGCAGTCGTGAATACCGCCGTTCCGAGTAGCAGCGCTCGATCGCGCCGCGACGGCCGGAGTCCCTTGTAATAGATCCAGGCCTCCGCAGCCGAGTAGAGCAGGAGTGCCAGCGCGAGGCAGCCGATCAAGGTATGTGTGTAGCCCCGATGCCAGAGCGCGTAGCGCAAATGATTGTTCTCGGCGCCCGAAAACGTGAACAGCAAATCAAGATCGGGCGAGTTACTGCCGACCGCAGCCACGGTGACCAACAACGTCCGGCGCACTGGCGCCGGCAATCCGGCCGCGCTGGGCTGCGAGTGGTTGACTACCGCTTCACCGGCGATCAGCCCAATCAAGGTGTGCGTTATGTTGTCCAAGCCTGATAATCGCCGCGCCCGCGGCCCGCCGGGTCAGGGGTGACTCGTCGCGCCGGCCGGCGCCGCGGCGAACGACTCGAACTTGAGGTCGATCACCGAACCCGACTCCTGATGCGGGATACACGTCGTATTCTCTTGAACGTTGCGCGTGGTGAACATGGGCAGTACTGAATTGCGAAATTGTTCAACGAGTTCACAATCGCCGATGGCGAGCTCGCGCGGCGATCGCCTGGCGAGAACCACCGGGCGCCAAATACCGGCCACGGGCTTTTCTTTGGCGGCCGCATCGCTACCGAGCGGCTTTAGCGTGTAAAACGTCAAATCCGAGCGCGCAAATTTGTCCGGCCGCCCATATCCGGCAGCACACACACCAGCCCGCGATTTCGAGTCCGCGCGCGCGCCCGCCGCGAGCAGCAGCACCTTGAGTTTGTCGGCCAGGCCGTCGCAGGAGTACGTCGTGGTGAAGCCCATAAACACAAAGGAGTATTGATGCTTTTCCCAGCTGCCGGGACCGCGGTTCGATGTCGGTGCCGGATCGTCCGCTAACGCAGCGCTAGAGAACAGGGCGGCGGATAAAATGAGGGTGCAAACCATGCCTTGGCCTGCGTCGGCCAGGTTCCAGCGTGTCTTCATGACGGTTCTCCGACAAAGTTGAGGCAAAGAGGCGCCCTGGGTGATAACGAATGGGACGGGTAAACGGTTGACAGAATCTTGTTACCATACTGGATAGATATATACACCTCAATGAGAAATCGGAAATGCACCGATGAAAGCCAAGGACGCGTCGGAGGATCGGAAACAGGCGGCCCTCGACTACCACGAATATCCCACGCCAGGAAAGATCTCGATCACTGCAACCAAGCAGTTGGTCAACCAGACTGACCTTGCGCTGGCATATTCACCGGGCGTTGCTGCGGCCTGCGAAGCCATCGTCGAGAACCCACTCTCGGTCTATCGCTACACTGCGCGCGGCAACTTGGTCGGCGTCATCACGAACGGCACGGCGGTGCTGGGTCTTGGGGCAATCGGACCGCTCGCGGCGAAGCCCGTGATGGAGGGCAAGGCAGTCCTATTCAAGAAATTCGCCGGCATCGACGTGTTCGACATCGAAATCGACCAGCGAGATCCGTACAAGCTGATCGACGCAATCGCGGCGCTCGAGCCCACCTTCGGTGCCATCAACCTCGAAGACATCAAAGCGCCCGAATGCTTCATCGTCGAGCGGGAACTGCGTAAGCGGATGAAGATCCCGGTATTCCACGACGACCAACACGGTACTGCCATCATAGTCGGCGCTGCTGTCCAAAATGGCCTCAACGTGGTCGGCAAGCAGATCAGTGAGGTCAAACTGGTCGTCAGCGGCGCGGGTGCTGCGGCGTTGGCATGTGTCGATTTGTTGCTCGAACTCGGCGTGATGCAAAGGAACGTTTGGCTGGCGGATTTGGCGGGCGTCGTGTTCGAGGGCCGACAGGAATTGATGGATCCTGAGAAGGCCCGTTTTGCGCAACCCACCTCGAAGCGCACGCTCACAGACATCATCGGCGGCGCGGACGTATTCTTAGGTTTATCGGCCGGGGGCGTGCTCACCCAGGATATGGTCAAGAGCATGGCGCCGAGACCGTTGATTCTGGCACTGGCCAATCCCACACCGGAAATTCTACCGGAGGAGGTCAGGGCCGTCCGCGACGACGCCGTCATCGCAACCGGGCGCAGCGATTATCCGAATCAGGTCAACAATGTGCTGTGCTTTCCATTTATATTTCGCGGTGCGTTGGATGTCGGTGCAACCACCATAACCCGGCAGATGGAGATCGCCGCAGTTCACGCCATTGCCGAGCTCGCGCGCCAGGAACAAAGCGATATCGTCGCCGCGGCCTATGGGGGGATCGAAGATTTGCGCTTCGGTCCCGCATATTTGATTCCCAAGCCGTTCGACCCGCGCCTGATCATGAAGATCGCGCCGGCGGTCGCCAAGGCCGCGATGGAATCGGGCGTGGCGACTCGGCCGATCATGGATCTGGAAGCTTATTGCCAGCGCCTGCAGCAATTCGTGTATCACAGCGGGACGTTGATGCAGCCGATCTTCGCCGCAGCGCGCAAAGTCGCACCAGAACGCAGTCGGATCGCTTACGCCGAGGGCGAGGATGAACGGGTGCTTCGAGCGGTGCAAATCGCCGTCGACGAAAAGCTTTCCACGCCGATCTTGGTAGGGCGGCCGGCGGTGATCGAACAAGCCATCAAACGCCACGGTCTGCGTATTCGCGTCGGCGAACACGTGACCGTGGTCAATACGGAACACGATGAACGGTATCGGGAGTACTGGCAGGAGTATCACAGACTGACGCAGCGCGATGGCGTGACAGTGCAGTACGCCAAGTTGGAAATGCGCCGGCGCACCACGCTGATAGCAGCGATGTTGCTGAAGAAAGGAGAAGCCGACGGCCTGATCTGCGGCACCATCAGCACCACCGCACGGCACCTGCACTACATCGATCAAGTCATCGGGCGTCGTCCCGGTGTCAATGTGTACGGGGCAATGAGTGGGCTCATTCTGCCGGGGCGTCAAGTTTTTATCGTCGACACGCATGTGAATCTCGAACCCACAGCCATTGAGCTTGCCGAAATTACCCACTTGGCCGCGGAGCAGCTTTGCGCCTTCGGATTGGAGCCCAAAGTGGCGCTACTCTCGCATTCGAATTTCGGCAGCAGTGGGGCGCCCTCGGCCCTCAAGATGCGCGCCGTCCTTAAGTTGTTGCACGAGCGACTGCCGGATTTGGAGGTGGATGGCGAAATGCATGGCGATTGCGCGCTCGATCAGGCGGCTCGCAAGGCGGTACTACCGGAGAGCACGTTGTCCGGCAGCGCCAATCTTTTGGTCTGTCCCAATCTGGACAGCGCCAACATTGCCTACAATTTGCTCAAGTCGGCGGCGGGCCACAATGTCGCCATCGGGCCGATTTTGCTGGGTTGCGCCGCTCCGGCGCATATCTTGACCGCAGCTGCGACGGTACGTCGCATCGTGAACATGACCGCCCTTGCCGTGGTCGACGCCAACCGGCCTGGCCCTCTTGGCACATCAGATGGCGTCCGCGGCGAGAGCCAGCGCGCCCAACGGCCCCGCGAGTGACCGAAGACCCGGCGACGCTAGGTACTGATCGATACCGCCTGTCAGCGCATCGATCTCTCGATAGCCGCCAAGGCTTGCAATGAGTTTTTGGCGCACCTGCACCAGCAGCTCCGGCCGCTCTTGCACGACCCCGCCGCCGATGAGAATGCGGCGCGGGGCGGTCGCCAACACCAAGACGTGCAGCAGCTGCGAGAGCGCATGCGCGACCAATTCCCAAATCTGGCTGTCGGCCGGAATCAGGTTTGCTGCAACACCGGCGCGTGCCGCTATGGCCACGCCCGAGGCGAGCCCCTCGACACAGTCACCATGAAACGAGCAAGTGCCTGGCCAGTGGTCGCCCGCTTTGCGCGCGATACGAATGTGACCCAGCTCGGGATGGCCGAAACCGTGCGCGAGCTGCCCGTTTACAACCAAGCCTACCCCGATGCCGGTGCCGACGGTGACGTAGGCATAGTCGGCGAGGCCTTGGGCCGCGCCCCAGCGGCCTTCCGCCAGAGCGGCGCCGTTCACATCGGTATCGAAGCCGACCGGTACTCCAAAAACGTGCGCCAGACGTGCGGCGACGGACGTATTGCGCCAGCCGGGTTTCACGGTAGACGTGATGTAACCATAGGTGGGCGAGGGGCGCGCGAGGTCTACCGGCCCGAATGAGGCGATGCCGAGCGCCTGAATCGGTCCGTGCAGCGATACGCCATCGTGCAGTGCCCTTTCGATGTGGTTCAAGGTCGTATCTGCATCGGCGCCGGTCGGCACCGAGGTGCGGAATCGGATGTCGTCGGGACCCGTGCCCACGAGGCATACGCACTTGGTTCCGCCAAGTTCAACGCCGCCCACCAGTGGCCTCAATTCCATTGGGGCATTCTATTGAGTTATCGTAGCGCCGTGCATTACTCGATTGATCTGCGCAGCGACACCGTGACTCGGCCGACGTCGGCAATGCGCATAGCCATGGCGGCGGCCGAGGTCGGAGATGATGTCTTTGGGGATGACCCGACCGTCAATCGCCTGCAGTCGCACGTCGCCGAACGATTCGGATTTCCGAGCGCGCTTTTTTTCCCAACCGGGACGCAATGCAATCTGGCCGCTTTGATGGCGCACTGCGGCCGCGGCGATGAGTATCTGGTGGGTCAGGACGCACACACCTATAAGTATGAGCAGGGCGGCGCCGCCGTGCTTGGAAGCATTCAGCCGCAACCTCTCGAGAATGAGCCGGATGGCGGCATCTCGATCGAGCGTATCGCGCGCGCCATCAAGCCGGACGATGTGCATTTTACGCGCACGCGGCTGTTGGCACTGGAAAATACCGCCGGCGGACGAGTTCTGTCGGCTTCCTACCTGCGCACGGTCACGGAGTTCGTGCATGCACGAGGGCTCAGCACGCACCTGGATGGCGCGCGGTTGTTCAACGCCATCGTGAAACTCAAGGTGGACGAACGTGCCGCAGCGGCTGGTTTCGATTCGGTGTCTGTTTGTCTGTCCAAAGGGTTGGGTGCACCGGCGGGTTCAGTGTTGCTGGGTTCAAGCGATGTCATTGCTGCCGCCCGGCGCTGGCGTAAGGCGCTGGGCGGCGGAATGCGTCAGGCGGGAATTCTGGCGGCGGCCGGTCTTTATGCGCTGGAGCACCACGTGAAGCGACTCGATGAGGACCACGTCAATGCCGAACGGCTTGCCGGTGGGCTGCGCGGCATCGGTTATTCCGTCGAGGAGCCGCAGACGAATATGGTTTTCGTCGACATTCCTCCCACGCAGGTGACCGCGCTGTCGGCGCACCTATCACAGCGCGGTATCCTTGCGACGATAGAGCCGCGAACCCGTTTGGTGACGCATCTTGACGTATCCCGCGCCATGATAGAGGCAACCGTACAGGCCTTCCGGGAATGTCCCGGCTTTTCTAGCTGACCTGCAGGGGTTTTTTACACAGCCATGGCGCTCCCGAACGAACATCGGCCTGATCCGGATCTGCTGCTGGCGAAAGTCAAGCAGCAAGAGGCGGCGGCGCAGCGCGGAAAGCTCCGAATTTACTTTGGTTCTTCCGCAGGTGTCGGCAAGACTTATTCCATGCTGGCCGCGGCGCGCAAGCTCAAGGGCGAGGGCCGTGACGTGGTCGTCGGCATCGCCGAAACCCACGGGCGTGCCGAGACCGCTGCCTTGCTCGAGAATATGGAGATATTGGCGCCCAAGGCGATAGCCTATCGAGGCAAGGACTTGAGCGAATTCGACCTGGATGCCGCTCTCGCGCGGCATCCGGCGCTCATTCTGGTCGACGAGTTGGCGCACTCCAACCTCCAAGGGCAGCGTCATCCGAAGCGGTGGCAGGATGTCGAGGAATTGCTGGCGGCTGGAATCGATGTCTATACGACGCTCAACGTGCAGCATTTGGAAAGTCTCAACGATGTGGTTGGCGGTATCACCAATGTGCGCGTGTGGGAGACCGTACCCGATACCGTGTTCGATGCGGCGGATGAGGTGGTGATGGTAGACATTCCCGCCGATGAACTGCTGGCGCGGCTCAAGGCCGGCAAGGTTTACCTGCCGCAGCAAGCGGAGCGCGCCGCGAACAATTTCTTCCGGAAAGGCAACTTGATGGCGCTGCGCGAACTTGCGCTGCGACGCACCGCCGATCGGGTCGAAGGCGATGTGCTGGCTTATCGCGTCGACAAGTCCATCGCGTCGGTGTGGAAAACTGCGACGGCTCTACTAACCTGTGTCGGCCCGGACCCAGGTGCGGAGCGGGTCGTGCGTGCTGCGGCAAGATTGGCGAGTCAGCTAAATGCGGATTGGCACGCGATCTACGTGGAAACGCCGAGCTTGCAGCGCCTGCCGGCCGCGAAGCGCGAGGGAATTCTGGGAACCCTGCATCTTGCGCAAGAACTGGGCGCGACTACGGCGGTAATTGCCAGCGCACAAGTTGCTGAAAGCTTGGTCGCGTACGCGCGCAGTCATAATTTATCCAAACTCGTCATTGGCCGCGACCCCGCGAGGCGGCTGTGGCCATGGCAACGCTCGAGCGGGCAAAAGCTCGCCTTGCTCGCCCCGGATATCGACTTGGTGGAGATCGGTCGAGCCACGGGACCCGCGGAGGGTGCGGGCGTGCAATACGCAGCTCGCGCGCTTCCCTCCGAGGCGGACTCCGGAGATCGGCACAAGCTCAAGCGTTTGAGATATTTGTGGGCGACGATTGCCTGCGTCGTCGTCACCTTAGGATCCATACCGCTGGCGGCCCATTTCGACCGATCGAATATCGTGGCGATATTCATTTTAACGGTGGTGTTGATCGCGGTGCGCTTTGGACGAGGGCCCGCGGCGCTGGCCGCGGTCTTGAGCGTGGGTGCCTTCGACTTCTTCTTTGTGCCTCCGAAGTTTTCGTTTGCGGTGAGCGATGTCCAGTACTTGCTGACCTTCTGCGTGATGTTGGCTGTGGGCTTGATTACCGGACAATTAACTGCCGGTTTGCGCTTCCAGGCACGCGTTGCCTCGCATCGCGAGGAACGCGCCGCGTCTCTTTATGAGATAGCGCGCGATTTGTCGGGGGCGGTGCAGATCGAACAGGTAGTAAAAGTCAGCGGTGAATCCATCGAGCGCACCTTTCACGCAAATGCCGCCTTGCTGCTGCCCGACGCAAAGGGTCGCCTCATCAGCAGGGTAACGCGCGAGGAGACGGTACTCGACACCGATATCGGGATTGCGCAATGGGCGTTTGACAAGGGACAGCCGGCCGGGTTCGGCACGGACACACTGCCGGGCAGTGAAGTGCTTTATATCCCGTTGCGCGCGCCGGTTCGGCCTCGCGGAGTGCTCGCCGTAAAGTCCCGCAACCGGCGCCAGTTGCGCATTCCCGAGCAACGTCAGTTGCTGGATACCTTTGCGGCTTTGATCGCGATTGCCCTCGAACGCGTCCACTACGTGGGGGTGGCGCAAGATGCGGTGGTGCAGATGGAATCGGAGCGCTTGCGCAATTCATTGCTGGCGGCGTTATCGCATGATTTGCGCACACCGTTAACGGTGCTGATTGGCCTCGCTGAATCACTGTCTCTGACCAAACCGCCGATGTCACCCGCTCAAGCCGAAACCGCGGATGCGATTCAGGACGAGGCCCGCCGGATGAGCACCCTGGTCGGAAATCTTTTGGACATGGCCCGCATCGAAAGCGGGGACGTCAAACTCAACCTCGAGTGGCAGCCCCTCGAAGAAGTGGTGGGCGCGGCGCTCGATTCTTCCCGCAGCATGCTGCAACACCATCGCGTCGAGGTGCACATTCCTCGCGATCTGCCCCTGGTGCGCTTCGACGCGCTGTTAGTCGAACGAGTGCTCGTGAATTTGCTCGAAAATGCATCGAAATACACGCCGCCCGGCAGTACTGTGACACTGTCTGCCGAAGTTATCGCCGATCGACTCAGCGTGTCCGTATCCGACAACGGGCCCGGTTTGCCGAGGGGACGGGAGGAAGCGGTCTTTCAAAAATTCACGCGTGGCGAACGCGAATCCGCCACCCCCGGGGTGGGTTTGGGTCTGGCTATCTGCCGTGCGATCGTGGAGGCGCATCAAGGCAAGATCGTCGGCGCCAATCGACCCGGCGGCGGGGCGATATTCACATTCACGCTGCCGCTGGGCACTCCCCCGGCGGCGGCACCGGAAATCGAGGCGTAGGCCGTCAATGTCTGAGCCGCTACCCGTTGCCATTCTGATCGAGGACGAACGCCAAATCCGGCGCTTCGTGCGCACCGCGTTAGAGGCCGAAGGCTGGAATGTCTTTGAGACCGATACTCTGCGTCAGGGTTTGACCGATGCAGGTACTCGTCATCCCGATCTGATCATTTTGGATCTCGGGTTGCCTGATGGGGATGGAATGGATTTCTTGCGCGATTTGCGAGGCTGGTCAAAGGTTCCGGTGATCGTGCTGTCGGCGCGCGTTGGAGAACAGGACAAAATTGAGGCGCTGGACTCCGGCGCCGATGACTATTTAACCAAGCCGTTTGGCGTCGGGGAGTTGCTGGCGCGAGTTCGCGCAGCCTCACGTCATCGCAACGATGTCGGCGGGGCGCTCGGCACTATGTTTGAGTTCGGCGACGTCAAAATCGATTTGAGCTTGCGCACCGTTCACAAACGCGGGACCGCCGTTCACCTGACGCCGATCGAATACCGTCTGTTGACGCTGCTGGTGACGAATTCCGGCAAAGTGCTCACCCATCGCCAAATTTTGCGCGAAGTCTGGGGCCCATCGCATTCAGAGGATGGTCACTATGTGCGCGTCTACATGGGACATCTGCGGCAAAAGCTGGAAGACGATCCGACTCAACCAAAACATATCTTGACCGAGACGGCTGTGGGGTATCGCTTGGTTCAGACCGCCAGGAATTAATGCGAGGGCCGGGCATGGGACCGCGCACGTTCGAGGTCCTGCGGCGTGTCGACGTCCCACGCTGCGGCGGGAATATGAACGAGCACCCGATCCGTGGCCGGCAACTGAGACACCAGTTTCTTGAGGCCGCGGTCCCCACCGATGCCAAGCGCCCGTGAGTGGAGCCAGCGGGGCAAGATGAGCGGCGCACCGGCGTGGCCGCCGAAACGTGCGGCGACCACGCGCCGTCGTGCGCCGCTCCAGCGCGTAATCAACCGCTCGAAGTCCCGCCGCCTGAGGTGCACCAAATCAACCGGCACCAGCAACACCGCCGGGCTGTACCGGGCTTGCTGCAGTCCGCGGCGCACGGAACTGGACAGCCCCATTGCGCGCTCAGAATTGGCGACAACGGCGATCCGTTCACCGCGTAATTCGGCGACTGTGCGCATAGCGCGCGGCGCCAGCACGACTATGATGGGCGATGCCGCGAGCGGAGCCAACGTTCGGATGGCGCTCTTGATTAAGCTTACTCCGTGCACCCTTGCCAAGGGTTTCGGCTCGCCGAGGCGGGTCGAAAACCCAGCCGCCAGCACGACGATTCTAAGCTTGGACCGCCTCATCTCTGGCGTTCCGTGGAGTAATTCATTGGTATGATGTTCAAATGACGAACCAGCACGCGCGCCTGCAGCGTCGCCCGTTTTTGACGCCTATCTGGTTGTTCTCGCTGACTGCGCTCACGGCGCTAATTGGTGCGGCGGTGTTGATTTTTGCAGCCTGGTTGTGGATCACGGCGGACTCAACCGTGATTATAGTGATCCGTCATGCCGAGAAGGTGCAGGACGTCAGTGTGGATCCCTCGCTCAATTCAGAGGGGGAGGCGCGCGCCGCGTTGCTTGCGCAAATGTTCGGCGACTCTCGGTTTTCCGGCCATATCGATGCAATTTATGTGTCGCCGGCGCTACGCAATCGACTGACGGCCGCTCCGTTGGCCGCGCGGTTGGGTGTGACGCCGACGGTCGCGGCGGCCGATGATCCGAAAGGTCTGGCGCGCCGCGTCATGCGTGAACACTCCGGGGGCAGAATTCTCGTGGTAGGACATCGCGACACGGTGCCCGACATCGTTGCCGCTTTGAGCGGCGTCAAAGATATTCCGCCGATAGGGGATTTGGAATATGGCACCATGTACATCGTCACGGTGCCGCGGATTGGCCACGCCAATTTTTTGCGGATAAATTACTAGGTGCCGCCCGCGCGCAACAATATGGCCTTGCGCACGAAATCCGCATGGCGTCCGATCATGAAATCGGCGAGCACGGCATCTCGCACGCGGCGGCTGCCATCGATCAGGAAGGTGGCTCGGCGAACCCCTATCCCTAAGGGACCATTGAGGCCGTACATTTTGATGACGGTCTTGTGCTCATCCGATAGCAGCACATACGGTAAACGATGTTTTTCGCGAAACTTGGCATGCGATTGGGGGCTTTGCGGACTGATGCCGACGATCCGCAGACCTGCTCTTTCGATCTCTGAATTCAAATCGCGCAGCGTGCAGGCTTGGCGGGTGCAGCCGGGGGTGAAATCGGCCGGATAAAAATACAGGATAATTGCGCCCGAGCTCAAAAGCTCGGTGAGTGATCGATCAGTTCCTGTCTCATCCGGAAGCGTGAATTCCGGGGCACGTTCGCCCGTTTTCAGCATTTTTTTCCCTCCTTGGCTACATCCTAGCTAAGTTCGCTCAAGTTTGGTGATACTTTGGCTTACCGGCTCTTTCTGCTAGTATTCTCGCCCGTTTTGGGGGAGTAGCTCAGTTGGGAGAGCGTCGCGTTCGCAATGCGAAGGTCGAGGGTTCGATCCCCTTCTCCTCCACCAGTCCCGAAGGCCGGAACCGCTTTGGCTCCGGCCTTTCCCTAAGCCTCGGTAGCTCAGTGGATAGAGCGAGTGCCTCCTAAGCGCTAGGTCGCAGGTTCGATTCCTGCCCGGGGCACTTTTGCCCATTGGTCTGTTCCGATCACATGGGTAACAGATTATTCCGGCAGAAGAACCCGGATGGATCGCTGACGATCTATCTCCGGAACAAATCGTCGGGAAGGGCAAAGGAAGCGAATTGGCTTCCGGCGCCGGATGGCCCTATGTATGTAGTGATGCGCTTGTACTGGCCGAAAACGGAATCACCCTCAATTTTGCCGGCGGGCGAAGGAACCTGGCCGCCGCCGCCCCTCGGTGCCGTGAATTGAAGGCAACCGCGGCTACTTGCGCTCCCCGGTAGCCGCTAGTCGCGACGGTCTTCGACCACTTGAGATGACCCCGAATCCGACGCTCCGCAGGTTGCGGTAGCGGGTTCCTGGAAAGGTCTTTAGGGACAAGTTGAACCTTAGTCCAGTAGACGCGAGTTCGCGCCCGTAACAATACTTTAAGGCTCGAATTGCCGCCCAGACAGCCTGATGGTTCCGACTGTATGCGTCAGGACCAGCGTTCTGGGACAAGACAATTGAGTTGTCTGATGTGGAACTCGTGAAGTGACGCTACCAAAACTGCACTTCCAACCCGCAGCCATATTTCCATAAGCACGCAGCGAGCACGTGCACTCACCAAGGAAGATCAGCATGACACTTAAAGAGTACAAGCCTGGAACGGCGTTCACCGGAGTGATCGGACGCACGTTCGATGTGTCGAGCCCCGCGTGGCCGGAACCGCTGCGCGCGAAGGATGGTGCGCCCAACGTTATATTCATCGTGCAGGATGACACAGGTTTTGGACAGATGGGTTGCTACGGCAGTCCCATCAAAACCCCGAACATTGATGCGCTGGCGGCGAATGGACTGCGCTTTAACAACATGCACACCACGGCGCTCTGTTCTCCGACGCGTTCGTGCGTCATGACGGGGCGCAATCACCATTCAAACGCCATGTCGTGTATCACCGAGGGCTCTACCGGCTATCCAGGCGGAAACGGCAACATCCCGTTCGAGAACGGGATGCTCTCCGAGATGCTGCTCCAACAGGGCTACAACACCTTTGCCCTTGGCAAGTGGCACCTGACGCCGGCGGACCAAGCCTCCGCTGCGGGTCCGTATAGTCGCTGGCCATTGGGTCGAGGATTCGAGCGCTACTACGGTTTCTTGGGCGGCGATACCAGCCAGTACTACCCGGAACTGGTTTATGATAATCACAGCGTTGAACCCGAGAAAACCCCCGAAGAGGGCTACCATCTCACGCCAGACCTGGTGGACAAGGCCATCAGCTTCATCGCCGACTCGAAGCAGGTTGCGCCGAACAAGCCCTTCTTCATGTACTTCTGCCCCGGCGCGGGGCATGCCCCGCACCATGTTCCGAAGGAGTGGGCCGATAAGTACAAGGGCGCGTTCGATGCCGGCTGGGATACGTATCGCGAAAAAACTTTTGCGCGGCAAAAAGAGCTGGGCCTCATCCCGCAAGACGCTGAGCTATCGCGCCATGATCCAGACGTTCAGGACTGGAACACGCTCACAGCCGACGAGAAGAAGCTCTATGCGCGCATGATGGAAGTGTTCGCAGGGTTCCTCAGCCACACGGATGACCAGTATGGGCGCCTCTTTGAGTTCTTAAAGACGATCGGCGAGTGGGAAAACACGGTCATCATGTTCATCTCCGATAACGGCGCGAGCCCGGAAGGAGGACCCACTGGGTCGGTGAACGAGAACAAGTTCTTCAACAACGTACCGGATTCGCTGCAGGAGAACCTCAAGAAGATTGGTGAGTTAGGTGGCCCAACCACCTTCAATCATTATCCGTGGGGCTGGACCTTCGCGGGCAATACGCCGTTCCGCCGATGGAAGCGCGAGACCTATCGCGGCGGCATCAGCGATCCGTTCATCGTGCATTGGCCCAAGGGAATCAAAGCGAAAGGCGAAATCCGCTCACAGTATGCACACGCCATTGATATGGTGCCGACGGTGCTCGAGATGCTGGGCATCGAGGCCCTAACTTCCATCAAAGGCGTGACTCAGTCGCCGATCCAGGGCTTAAGCTTTGCTCACGTGCTCGATGATGCGAAGGCGCCGAGCAAGCACCTCACGCAGTATTTCGAAATGTTCGGGCACCGCTCTATCTATCACGACGGCTGGCGGGCCGTGTGCCCATGGCCGGGAACGTCCTTCAAGGAAGCGGGCCTGCCGTTCGGCGCACCGATCGACAAGGACAAGCTGACTGAGCTCGATGCCAAGGGCTGGGAGCTCTATCACATCGACGCGGACTTCGCCGAGAATCATAACCTCGCGGCGGAGAACCGCGCCAAGCTCATCGAGATGATCGCCACCTGGTACGTCGAGGCGGGCAAGTACAACGTGCTGCCCATCGACTCGCGGGGCCAACTGCGAGCGGCTGATCCGCGACCCCAGATCGCGGCCGCGCGCACCCGCTACACCTACTATCCGGGTACACAGATGGTACCGGGAAACGCCGGCCCCAATATGATGAACCGACCGTTCAGCATCACCGCGGACGTAGAAATTCCCGAAGGGGGCGCCGAAGGGGTGCTGCTCTGCACCGGCGACGGCCAGGGCGGTTTTTCTTTCTACATGCAGAACGGAAATCTGCACTACGTCTACAGCTTTGTCGGCAGCCAGTTCTTCCACATTGAATCAAACGTCCCGGTTCCCTCAGGGCGCCATAAGCTGGGCTACGAGTTCGAGGTCACCGGCAAAGTCGACTACAAGAGCGGCAAGGGCGCGCCGGGCCGTGGCAAGCTCTATATCGACGACAAACCTGTTGGGCAAGGTGATATTCCACTGACGATGGCCGTCGTTATCGGCCTCGCAGCGGGCACGGTGTGCGGCGCGAATACCGGTTCGCCGGTGTGGGACAAGTATAAGCCGCCGTTCGCCTTTACCGGCACGCTTCAGAGCGTGACCGTAGACTTGAGCGGAGAGTCGATCAAGAACCATGAAGCCGAGATGCGCGTGCATTTGGCACGGCAATAACTTCGGGTGTGACACCGCACGCTTTGCGGTCATATCACGCTCAGCCGAGTGTGCGTACGTTTCGTACCCCAATCATGAGCATAGGGTCACTGAAAACGAACGTAGGAGAAGCAGGTGATGAACAAGAAGAAAATCCTAGTCATCATAGGCGCGATTGCTGTGGTCGGCGTAACGTGCGGATGACTGGCCCAGTGATTGGAGCAACCTTGCGTTGGTAGAACCGGTGATTACCAGGCCGCTGCAACCATGTCCCATCCCGATGGCAGACATCGAGTCGATTCCCCAATGAATTTCCACCTTCTGGCGAAACCCGCGGGCGCCGCTTGTAACCTAAGCTGCAAGTACTGCTTTTTTCTGTCGAAGGAAAACCTGTACGCGGAGCGCGAGAGCCCGCTGATGCACGAGGCGACGCTGGACGCCTACATCCGGCAGTTGATGGACTCCTCCGCAGGCCCGGAAGTGCAGGTCGCGTGGCAGGGCGGTGAGCCGATGCTGCGCGGCCTCAACTTCTTTCGCCGCTCCGTCGAACTCGCGGCCCGCTATCGAAAGGCCCACCAACGCATCCTGCACACCATCCAGACCAACGGCACGCTGATCGACGATGAGTGGGCGGCGTTCTTCAAGCAGCACAATTACCTCGTGGGCTTGAGCATCGACGGGCCACGCGCCCTGCACGATACCTACCGCATCGACAAGCAAGGTGCGGGCAGCTTCGATGAGGTGATTCGCGGCTGGCGCTGCCTGCAAAAGCACGCCGTCGATGTCAACATCCTTTGCACTATCCATGCTGCCAACGCCGATTATCCACTCGAGGTGTACCGCTTCTTTCGTGACGAGTTGAAGGCGCAGTACATCCAGCTGATCCCTATCGTCGAGCGCGCCACCGAGCACACCATCACTGCTGCTAACCAGGGCTGGGGCGGCCTCCAAGGCAAGGACCGGCCGCTTTACAAGCAGGAAGGGAACCTCGTGACCGAGCGCACGGTGCCCGCGGAGAAGTTTGGTCAGTTTCTGAACGCCATCTTCGATGAGTGGCTTCAGCGCGACGTCGGCACAGTGTACGTGACGACGTTCGATGTGGCGCTGGGCAGCTGGATGGGTCAGCACAACGCCTGCATCATCGCGCCCACCTGCGGTAGCGCGCTCGTACTGGAGCACAACGGTGATGTGTACTCCTGCGATCATTTTGTCGAACCGGAGTACCGCCTCGGCAATCTGAATTCCACGCCCCTCAAGACTTTGGTCACTTCGGAGCGGCAGCGCCGCTTCGGCCAAAACAAGTACGACACGCTGCCGACCTATTGCAAGGAGTGCCCGGTGCTCTTCGCCTGCTATGGCGAGTGCCCGCGCAACCGTTTCATCAAGACGCCTGACGGCGAGGAGGGGCTCAACTACCTCTGCGCCGGCTATAAGGCGTTCTTCACCCACATAGACACGCCGATGAAGACCATGGCGGCTCTGCTTCGGCAGGGTCGCTTCGCGGACGAGATCATGACGCTGGCCGCCGTCAGCCAGTAATACACAACAGCAGGAAAGCACATCATGGCTAACGAAGATCGCGATCGTTCCAAACTCCCCCTGCCGGAACTACCGTTTCGGGGCAAGATTGGCAAGACCTATCGTGAATCCAAGTATGACTGGCCGAGGCTGCCTACGCCGCCCGAGGGCGCGCCCAACGTCGTCATCATTCTTCTAGACGATGTGGGCTTTGGCCAGGTGAGCACCTTTGGTGGTCCGGTCCCGACACCGGCGCTCGACAAACTTGCCGCCCGCGGACTGCGCTACAACCGCTTCCACACGACCGCCATCTGCGGCCCGTCGCGCGCGGCTCTCATCACCGGACGCAATCACCACAATTGCGGCACGGGCTTTCTGAGCGAGTGGGCGACCGGGTTCCCCAGCTACAACAACATGCTCCCGAGGAGCACAGCCACGGTTGGCGCGGTGCTCAAGGGCAACGGCTACAGCACATCGTGGTTCGGCAAGAATCACAACACACCGGACTGGGAGAGCAGCGTCGCCGGGCCCTTCGATCGGTGGCCAACGGGCATGGGATTTGACTACTTCTACGGTTTCATCGGCGGGGAAACGAACCAGTATTTCCCGGTGCTGTTCGAGAACACGGTGGCGGTGGAGCCCTCCCAATCGCCCGAAGAGGGCTACCACTTCATGACCGACATGACGGACAAGGCTATTAATTGGCTGCGGTATAGCAAAGCAGTCGCACCGCAGAAGCCGGTCTTTATGTATTTCGCACCGGGCGCCGCGCATGCGCCGCATCATTCGCCCAAGGCGTGGAAAGACAAGTTCGCGGGCCAGTTCGACGCCGGCTGGGATGCCATTCGGGCGGCAACCTACCAGCGACAACTACAGATGGGGATTATTCCGCCCGATACCCAGCTCACCCCTCGCCCGGAATGGGTGAAGCCGTGGGACTCGCTCCCCGCGGATGAGAAGAAGCTCTACGCAGCGTTCATGGAAAATTTCGCCGGCTATCTCGCCTTCGCCGATCACGAATGCGGCCGTCTGCTCGACGCGGTGCAGGAACTGCCCGACGCCGACAACACGCTGATCTTCTTCATCGTGGGTGACAACGGCGCGAGTTCGGAGGGCGGTTTCTCGGGTACGACCAACGAGGTTATGAACCTGAACGGCGTGCCCTCGAAGCTTGAGGACAATCTAAAGATCCTCGACGATCTCGGCGGGCCGGACACCGAGCCGCACTATCCGCTCGGCTGGGCCTGGTCCGGCAACGCGCCGTTCCAGTGGGTGAAACAGGTGGCGTCGCATCTCGGAGGTACCCGCAACCCCATGGTGGTGTCCTGGCCGGCGAAGATCAAGAACACCGGCGGCGTCCGCGATCAGTTCACTCATCTGATCGATGTGGTGCCTACCATTCTCGCAGCGGCTGGCATTCCGGCGCCGACGTCGGTCGACGGCGTGGAACAGAAGCCCATGGACGGTGTGTCTATCGCCTCAACGTTCGCCGACCCCAAGGCGCGGCCGGTGCGCGAACGTCAATACTTCGAAATCTTCACCAACCGGGCTATTTACGATAAAGGATGGATTGCCTGCGCGCAGCACACTCTCCCGTGGCGGCAGGACCTTGCGCCCGGTAAATGGGAAAACGACAAGTGGGAGCTCTACAACCTCGATGAGGATTTCAGCGAAGCCAAGGATTTAGCCGCGCAGCACCCCGATAAACTCGCGGCGCTGAAGAAGATCTTCGACGAAGAGGCGGAAAAGAACCACATTTATCCCTTCGACGACCGGGGCGCGGGACGCATCCCGGAGCCAAGGCCCTCGCCAGGGGGAGGCGATCCGAACCGCAGGAAGTTCACCTACTACGCGGGCGTGTCGCGGTTGCCGGAGACGGCCGCACCCAACACAAAGAATTGTTCCCATCGCATCAGCGCAATCATCGCAATGCCGAATAAAGGCGGCGAAGGCGTGATCGTGGCGGAAGGCGGCAAGTCGGCGGGTTTCGCCCTCTACGTGCAGGACGGCAAGCTCGTCTATCACTACAACTGGTTCGAGCGGGAACGAACCAATCTCGTGTCGAGTGTGTCGCTTCCGGCCGGGAAATCGACGGTCGCGGTGGAATTCGCCTACGACGGCGGAGGTCTCGGCAAGGGTGGCGAAGCAGTGATCGCGATTGATGGCAAGGTGGTCGGCCGCGCGCGCATCGAACACACAGTCGCGGGGCGTTTCGGCATCGACACCTTCGGTATCGGGTCGGACACGGGCTCGCCAGTGACCGATACCTACAAGCCTCCGTTCCCATTCACGGGCAAGATTGAACGAATCGACATCGAGCTGGGGCCGCGCAACCTAAGCCCTGAGGATGAGCTCAAGCTGCATGCCATGCACACGGCATTCGCTGGTACGCACGACTAGCTACTTTCTGCCGCAAAAATGACCTTGCGAAGTCGCTGGCATACGCTATTCGAGTCTGAGGGTCTTGCTCTCGTATGAGTTGACAGCGCCGCCGACGCCACAGATGCGGGGCAGGGGCTTTTGGCCCGGTAACGGCAAATGGTATCTACCCTAGAGACGGACGTTGGCGATGGAGCAAAAACTGGCAACGAAAGCGCATTGTGTTTTGGGTTCAACCAAAACCGTCATGCGATTTTAGGCGAAGAACTGCCACAATAAGTACGTTTCGGTGCGTTGTCACCATGCATGGGCCCTAGGTCTAATTGGGCTCCTTACGATTCGTTTGGTAGTTTCACGAAGGAGTTCCAAGGAGCAACTCAAGAGGCATCTTAATGAGTAATCCCAACTTCGTAGCCCATGAAAATGCGCCCGGTCCGCCGCGACTGCACATGGAGTCGGCGGATGGGTCAGGCAAAGTAAATACGGACATTCAGTACATAGCCGACCGTCAGGCGATCGTCAACACAATCACCGCCTACTCGTACTTTTTCGACGAAGGTCGTTGGGAAGAATTCTTCGCCCTCTTCTCGGATGACCTCGTGTTTGAAACCACCACGCCAGAGATCGGCACCGTCATCTCTCGCGGAAAGAAGGTGTTTCAGGAAATTTTTGGGGAGCGTTACGGCAAAACCTCGACTGCGGTGCGTCGCCACACCCAGGGAAATGTACACGTCGCCGAACAGACCGCCACAACCGCGAAAGTGCGGACGTACATGTTAATCACGACCGTACCTGCCGCGGACAAACTGCAGGTACTGACTACTGGCACCTACAACGCCGAACTCGCAAAACGCAAAGACCGGTGGGTCATCACTCGCTGGTACATCGAGGTGGATGCGCCATTGCTGATGAGTTCTCTGCCCCAGGGCCTTTCGAAGGAGCAGTTCCAGTGGATCCCGGACCCAAGGCAGGCGGTGAGGTAACGGGTAATCACTGAGCTCCGCTGTCGCGTTTTTGATATTCCGCGAAATTCGTTCGACCCAACTCCCACCAACAGACCCTCGTCAGGCGACCGCAGGAAGTCCGGCACATTCTTCCCTGGAGACGGGCCTGTCGTTAGACAGGCCCTCTTCGCGCGTGAGCGCCGAGCGGCTCTTCCGTGTTGCGTCGAAGCGTCCGTTCGCAACCTGCGGTAAGCTGCCATGTACAAAGCGCCAGGAAGCACGTCATCACATGCGCAACGTGATCGCAATTGTCGTTGTCGCCGTCCGATCTCGGCGTTGGACCGTCGCTCTCGTGTCGGCGGTTGTCATCTTGTGCACACCACTCGACGCGATGGCGGGGAAGCCCAAGCAGGTGCTGCTCTTGCATTCATTCGGGCGTGATTTTGCACCATACGACGCAATCGTTGCCGCGTTTCGTACAGAACTGGCCACGGGTTGGCGCGAGCCCCTCGCGGTCTATGACGCTACTCTGGACGCAGAGCAGGTGTCGGAATCTGATGACCCGCAACCCCTGCTTGAACTGCTGCGGCATCGCTTTGCCGGCTCGCCGCCAGATGTGGTGGTCACAATTGGCCCCCCTGCGGCCGGTTTTTATTTGAAAAATCGGGACAAGTTGTTCCCCGGGACGCCCGTGGTCATTTCGGCATTGGACGAGCGGTTTGTCCACAAGTCCGCACTCCGCGCTGGAGACTCCGCAGTTGCCATTCACCAGGACCTGCCCAGATTGGTCGACAACATTTTGCGGGTTCTGCCCGATACGCAGACGATTGCCGTAGTTCTTGGGGACTCGCCGCTGGAACGATTTTGGCTCGGCGAAGCCCGCAAGGAGTTCGCGCAATTTGCGAACCGGGTGAGCATTGAGTGGCTCAACGATCTCTCTTTGGAGCAGATGCGCCAACGGCTTGCTACTCTTCCAGCTCATTCCGCTGTGTTGTACACACTCATGGTGACAGATGCTGCCGGCGTGCCGCAGCAACGGGGGGCAGCGCTAGCAAGCCTGGATGCGGTATCGACGGCTCCGATCTTCAGTCTCTACGAGAGCGAACTTGGACACGGTGTCGTCGGCGGGCCATACCATTCGCAACAACGCGGGGGTGCACTGACGGCGGTCGCAGCGTTGCGCGCATTGAGTGGGCAAGCCACCGCGGACCCTGTGATTCAACTCGTTGACTACGAGACCCCGGTCTATGACTGGCGCGAGCTCAAGCGCTGGGGCATTGAGGCCTCGCGCCTGCCTGCGGGGAGTGAAATTCGCTTCCAGCCGCCGTCGTTTTGGGTCGAACATCGCACCTTGATCGTGGCGGCCGTGTCGATCTTTGTGTTACAGGCTGCATTGTTGATTGCACTCGTTTGGCAGCGCATCCGCCGCCGCAGCGCCGAGGAAGAAGCACAGGCTTTGAGCGGACGCCTGATCACTGCGCACGAAGATGAGCGACGCTGGCTCGCGCGCGAGCTGCACGACGATATTACGCAGCGGCTTGCCGGATTGGCGATCGACGCGGCGAAGCTTCCAGCGGGCGATTCAGCCCCTGGCGATCTTGACGCACGCCGCTCCATCCGCAGGGGACTCGCGCAATTGAGCGAGGACGTTCACGATCTATCGTACCGGCTGCACCCTTCTGTGCTCGACGATCTCGGGCTAGTTGAGGCGTTGAAGGCCGAGTGTGAGCGCGTCGCGCGGTCCGAGTCCTTGCGTGTAGATGTTGAGGCTGGCCGACTGCCGCAAAATCTGCAAAAAGATGTGGCACTCGCCATCTATCGTGTGGCTCAGGAGGCTCTACGCAATATCGGGCGCCACGCCAAAGCAAGCACGGTGCACCTATCGCTTGCCGCGAGCGAGGGCGGTCTGCGGCTCGAGGTCAGCGACAATGGCAGCGGATTCGAGCCCAGCCTGCAGACTCGTCCGAGCCTGGGGCATGCCGGCATGCGAGAGCGTATCCGCACGTTGGGCGGGAAGCTCGACATCCAAAGCACTTCAGGCCGCGGCACGACAATAGTTGCGTGGGCGCCAGTCCCTCAGGTGTCCTCGTGAGCCGCGTGCGCGTGCTACTTGCCGACGATCATCGGATGCTTGCGGAGGGGCTGAAGAGCCTGCTCGCTGTCGAATTCGACCTCGTCGGCGTGGTAGAGGATGGCCGTGCGATGGTCGAGGCCGCAAAGACCTTGAAACCCGACGTGATCGTCGCCGACATCACGATGCCTCACTTGAATGGCATCGAGGCCTTCGAGGAGATCAGGAAGTTTGATCGCGATGCGCGGGTTGTTTTTCTCACGATGCACCGCGACGTCGCCTATGCGAATCGTGCCATTGAGGCGGGTGCCTTAGGATTCGTGCTGAAGCATTCCGCGCCGGAAGAATTGGTGCTCGCGGTGCGCGCAGCGGCGCAAGGTCACGTGTTCATTACCCCCGGCCTCGCGGGTCAGATGCTGCAGGCACAAAAGCGTTCCCCGGATGCGCAGGATCCAGTGGCAAGTTTGACATTGCGGCAGCGCGAGATTTTGCGCTTGCTGGTCGATGGGCTCACTGCCCAGGAGATCGGGTCGCGCCTTCATATTTCGGCTCGTACGGTCGAGGATCATAAATATCGAATGACGGAGTCTCTGGGCCTCAAAACCAAGGCTGAGCTGATTCACTTTGGGATTAAGCACGGCATCGTCGGTCCTTGACAGAAAACACCCCGTAGTTTCCGGGGACAAAACAGTAGTTTCCGGAGTCACAACCCGTAGTTTTACGGGTTCTAGGCTACTCGCGCCGGGGGTAACGTTGTTTCCCGACGAATTCGCGCCCCATGGGCGATCCGATGAGGCGATTGAGGATCAACTGCCATGTTTGCCGATTCGGCGGCTTGCGTACTCATTGCTGATCGGAACGACGGCTTGTTCGAGCGAATTCGCGGGCTGCTGGAAACGACATTCGACAAAGTATTTCTCGTGACCGACAAAACATCGCTGATCGAAGGAGCTGGAAGGCTTCGGCCTACTGTGATCGTCATGGATCTGTCATACGCCGCAGGAAACCTGCCGGAGCTGATCCGCGATATGCGTGATCACGCGCCGGCCGCGAAGCTCTTACTGATCAGCGCGCACGATGAACCCACGGTCGTTGCAGCGGCATCTGCCGCAGGCGCCGACGGACTGGTGCTCAAGCGTGCCATAGGCAGCGACCTGATGCCAGCGATTGACGCGCTGCTGGCCGGGCAGCGCTACTTCGCTTCAAGTGCTGCTCATTAGTTCATTTCGCGTGCACTCACTGCCACGTCAGCTCAAGCGATGCGAGACGTCTGTGAGGCCGAGGCAACGAGCAGTCCACCTAGCCCTAAGTTTTTCGAAAAGGAGACCACGATATGTACTTCACCGACGATTCGCTATTCCCTGAGAACATGCAACCGCTCATCATCACCGTGGCACCCTACGGCCCGCAATGGCTGCCTGGGGACTGCGCGGACCTCCCCCTATCGTGGGACGAGCAGGTGCAGACGGCGGTCGATTGCTATAACGCCGGCGCGACCGTGCTGCACTTCCACGTCCGCGATCCTAAGACTGGCCAGGGCTCAAGCAACTTCCAGCAGTACTGCGACCTTCTCGGCAAGGTCAAGGCGGCTGTGCCGAAGATGATCATCCAGGTCGGCGGTTCGATCTCGTTCGCCCCGCATACGGATGATGCCAAAGCCAAGTGGCTCGACTACGACACCCGCCATATGCTCACCGAACTCGATCCGAAACCCGAGTTCGTGACCGTGACGACAGGCACGGCACTGTGGGACGTCACGATGGCCATGATTCACGGACGACATCAAGGGAACCCATCTCGACAACCCGAAGGTGCTCGCTGCCTGGAGAGGCATGGTCGTTGATTCGACGCCCGCCTTCTATGAAGAGCATCTGAAGCGGCTGCGGGCACACGGCATCCAGCCCTACTTCGTACCCGGGCACGTCCACCATCTCGAGATTATCGAGCGCCTGATGCGCACTGGAATCCACATGGGTCCGCTCAACCTCGCGCTATGTGGCTACGGCGGCGGCACCCTGGGCCGCAATCCGTTTGACTGGATGGAGATGGTTCGCCGTACCCCTCATGGTGCCTCCAGCGTGACCTTCTGGAGCAGCATGCGCGGCAACATCGCGATCCAGAACCTGTCGCTGATCCTCGGCTGCCATATCCGCGTGGGGAACGAGGACAATCTCTGGGACATGAACAAGAAGCCCTGGACGAGCGTCAAGCAGGTCGAATGGGCCGTCAAACTGGCCCAGCAGCATGGTCGAAAAGTCGCCACGGCGGATGAGGCCCGCAAGATTATGAAGGTCGGTGTCTGGTACGACAGCGTCGAGGACACGCTCTTCAATCTCGGTCTGCCGCCGAACCGGACCGCGGGCAAACAGGGATTCCTAGCGTACGATCGGCCCGACGGCAAGCTCCCCAAGGAGGGCGAGGCACGCACCAGTTCCGTAAGCATTCTCTAGCGGCGCGTCAAGACTGCCTGCCGGAACCACCGTAGTGTTCCGGCAGGCGGCCCACCTTAGCCGCGTCATCGGATGCCGCAGATCGTGGAGGTCCCGAAAGCTGCGTGGTGCAGGGCGTGCGCAGAGAACGAGCGAAACACCGAGAGGATAGGCTCATGGCGGAATTTATTGTGGCGGCTCGGCTGGATCAGGTGCCGCCGGGCAGCGGAATGAGTTTCACGGTCGCCGATAAGCAAATAGCAATTTTCAACATCGACGGCACCGTGTATGCGATGGATGATTCGTGCTTGCACAAGGGTGCATCGCTCGGAGGCGGTCAGCTTGCCGGGAAAGTCGTCACCTGCCGGGCACACGGCTGGCGCTACGATGTCACCACCGGAAGCACCCTGAGTTCTCCCGGATATGGGGTCACCGCCTACCCCGCGAAGGTCGTGGACGGAAAGATCCTCGTCGCGCTGTGAAGTATGTTCAGTTCATGACATGAGGAGAATTTATGACCACTAAGGACAACGTTTCCTCGAACGCGGGCAAGGCCGCAGCTCCGGGCCCGTGGGAGGCATCCGCATTGGCTCAATTGCGCGAATGGGACCCGGCGTGGGCGCAAGCCGCTGAGCGCGTGGCATCGAACCCCTGGAAGCACGACGTTCTGCCGCGCAAGACCGTGGAACTGGTCGGGCTGGCGGTCAACTCCGCCTGCACGAACCTCAATCCCGAAGGCACCCGAAGGCATATCCGCGGCGCGCTCGATGCGGGTGCAAGCCGTGAGGAGATTTTGACAGTGCTCAAGATGGCCTCTTTTCTGGGCATCCACACGTGCAGCTTGGGCGCACCGATTCTCCTTGAGGAAGCCAAGGCGGCGGAGGTTCGGCCCCAAGAACACCCAAAACCCGCCACGCCGGTTTGCGACAAAGTGCGCGCGAGTGGCGGGTGGAACGACGCATGGACGCCGTTTTACAACCTCGACCCGGAATGGACAGAGCAATTCATGGCGGCGGGCATTCCAATCTACAGTGGCGCCGTCCTGTCACCAAAGCTCGCCGAGCTCTTGAGCATCGCCTTCGATGCCTCATACACGCATATGTATCCGCCCGGCACGCGTCGCCACATCAAAGCGGCGCTGAAGCTCGGCGCAACAATGGAGGAAATCATGGAAGTGCTGAAGCTCTGCGTCATCCAAGGCGTGCAGGCATGCAACATGGGAATCCCGATACTCGCTGAAGAGCTCGCCGCGCGCCGATAGAGACTAATGACATCCGTGAGTCCGCGAGCATCGACCACCTTTGTTTGACTCCCGAGAATCGCCAGTCTCCGACGACGGCAATGGCTCCACAATTGGACGCCCGGATGCGGCGGCTCGAAAAGGTTTCACGTAAGCGAACAGCGGCTGACGATAAAATCGAAGTCCTGGCGATTGAAGGATGAGGTACGTTCGCCGATGAGAGACCAAACCGAGATTAGGGAGAGCGTTGCCAATTCCGCCACGGACCTAGCGGCGGATCGCACGCGGCTTGCTTACGACCGAACCCTGTTAGCGTGGATGAGGACCGCCATCTCGCTAATTACGTTTGGTTTCAGCATCTACAAGTTCTTTCAGATTGAATTGTCGCGCGGAGAGCCCAGGCCGGATCGACTGATCGGGCCAAGAGAATTTGCGCTCCTGATGATTCTGATCGGGCTGGTGTCGCTGCTGATGGCGACATTGGAGCATCGGCACGACTTAAAGGAGCTACGCGCCCAGTATCCGATGAGGAATCGACCGATGGCGACCGTGCTTGCCGCCTTAGTTTCATTTCTCGGGCTCGTGGCGCTGGTTGCGGTTTTGTTCCGACAATAATTGTTACCGTCTATGTCGTCGGCTGGGGAATGTACTTGACCGTCACCTTGTCAATCGCCCCGTTGAACTTGAATGGCACTAAACCATCAACTTATAAAACATTTTAGCTTCCTCCCCGGGCACTTTTACCTGCAACTCGAGGACGGAGTTAGCTGAAGCGGACGCTAACGACACTTAAATGTCCATCGCTCGAAAGATATGCACTCCTTCCGACGCACGCTTCCCCTCTGCCAACATCCGCGTCGCTAGAATTTCGGCCTCCGTACTGATGCCTTTTCTGACTCGATTCGGGAGGAAGTGCGAAAGGGGAATGAGGGTCTTGGTCGCGATGCCCTCCGCCAAACGGAATTCGTGGCGCGGGCCAACCAAGAGAGCGGGCTTGAAGATGATCAAAGAGCGAAGTCCAAGAGCTTCTACATCGATCTCCATGCGGCCCTTGACCTGATTGTAAAACAACATGGAGTGCGGGTTTGCACCCATGGCGGAAATGAGCGTAAGTGATCTTGCATTGTGCATCTTCGCGATCTTTGCGAAAGTGACGACAGCTCCGTGGTCGACCTTTTCGAAATGTTCTTTGCCGCCAGCGCTCTTGATCGTGGTGCCCAGGCAGCAGAAATAGAGTTCTCCGGGGATCTTCGATTCCATCGACGGTAACTGCGCCAGATCGGAGATCAAAACTTCGGTCAGCTTGACATTAGAAATATTTATCGACCGTCGCGAAATGGAGATTACTTTCGTTATCGCCGAATCAGCTAATAGCAGCTTGACTAAAAACGAGCCGGTAAGGCCGGTGCTGCCGACGATTGTTGCATTCACAAGTTGAGCATACCGCAGCCATCGCCGGCACTTTGCACTCTTATGGTTTCTGAAGTCGCGTGGCGTACGGGTTTACGATGCCCTCTTGGCGGCAGGAGATCGTAACCGCCAAGGTGATAGCAGGGCATCGCCAGAGGATCGGCTCAAGCAATTACAACCAAATCGCTGTATTTGGCCAGTACCTTATCGACGGTGAGCAGTTTGAGAGGTTCGGCAATTGCTTGAGCAACTAGCAGGCGGTCAAACGGGTCGGTGTGGTGCATTGGAAGTCCAGCGACCCCGGCAGCGTGCATGCTGCGAACCGGAAGTTCGAGAAACCCGCTTGCCTCGACGGCGTTGAGTAGATCATTGGTGTCGCCCTCGATTCTGCCCAACCTTGTCTTGATTGCAATTTCCCAAATGGAGGCCGCAGACACATAAACCTGATCTGCTTTTTCCATGAGTCGGCGGGCGGCCGGTTTGAGGGAGCGGCTGCCGCCGATGGCCCACAGAAAGACATGTGTATCGAGCAGCAGGCGCACTAACGCCCCTCAAAGCTCGTCAAGACATCAGGAGGTAACGGGGCATCGAAATCGGGGGCGATTTTGAGTTTGCCCTTGAGCACGCCAAATACGAGGCGCTGCTTTTTACCGCCCTCTAACCGAGTGATGCGCACGATCGGTTTTCCATTTCTGCACACCACTACGTCCTCGCCGGAAGCTGCCCTGTCGACGAGCTGGGAAAAACGAGTTTTTGCGTCATAGATGTTAACGGGGTTCATGTTATCGTCCATATATCACTAATTTAGTCTAGTCTAGTCTAGCGGAAATGAAGACGGAGACGAAGTCATTCCATGAGCGAGAATGGTGAGACACGAATTATTGGCGGCCGACCTAATAAATAGATCGTGAGGGAATGTAAAAGTGGGCGCGCTAGCCTGGAGGCCGCGCCTAGCACCTCATACTCGAAGCAGAGGCTACCGCAATCGAGAGTTATGCCGAGTCCGGTTGGTCAGAAGCGAAGGATTTACTTGAACGACGTGAAGTGATTTTGCTGTAGAACGAGTAAGACCACTTGTCCCATGCTTCGAGCAGCGCAGGCGCGCGCGGCGCA
Organism: uncultured Gammaproteobacteria bacterium; assembly: GCA_963755965.1. GTDB lineage: Bacteria > Pseudomonadota > Gammaproteobacteria > Steroidobacterales > Steroidobacteraceae > Bog-1198. The sequence continues at coordinate 200,353 of CAVWLU010000013.1, read as the reverse complement.
ATAACCTCTTGGATTACCAGCCAGGTAGCGACCACGTACAAAGCCGGCCACAACAACACGGCCGGTATGAAGTACCAAGCGACGAAGATTAAGGCGCCAGCGACGATAATACGTAACATAAAAACCTCGCACAGCCGGTTAAGACGGGTCCCACCGTAGACCTTTTGCTCGACAACGCCCTTGCTCGAGTTCACAGTGTCAGCAAGATGCTTTAATACTATGTAATTCAATTAGCTATGTGTTGTTTCCAGAACCGTGGAGAGCGAGCTTCGGAAGCACGGGAGCAAACGTTGGTCGTAATGGCCGTGAGCGATTTGCGGGCGGTTACATCCGCAAGGAAAACGTCCCATTCGGGAGAGCAAGAGGCGCCCGATCAATGAGCGATTTGCCGGAGATCGTCAGATCGTTGGAGGCGCGCTTTACGGCGGCGAACCCGGCGAGTCGTGAACGCCACGAGCGGGCCTGCCGCGTGCTGCCGGCGGGACACTCCCGGCAGACCCTGTACTACCCGCCATTTCCGGTGACCATCGTCCGAGGCGATGGTGCGCGCATTACGGACCTCGACGGCCATGTCTATCTCAATCTGGTGGGCGACTACGCCGCCGGCGTCGTCGGTCACACGTGCGAGCCCATTCAACGCGCGGCGCGGGAAGCGCTGCAAAGCGGCGTGCATCTGAGCGGCGTAAACACCAAGGAAGTCGAACTAGCGGAGCTCATCTCGCAGCGCATCCCCTCGATGCACCAGGTTCGATTTTGCAACTCTGGTTCAGAAGCCTGTCTTTTCAGTACTTTGCTCGCTCGTCACGCAACCCATCGTCCCAAAATACTGATCTTCAAGGGCTGCTATCACGGCGGATTCATGATCTGGGGTGAAGCCGATCCTGCGCTCAGCGTGCCGTTCGAGATCGTCAAAGCAACGTACAACGATGTCGAGGACACGCGAGCGGCATTGAGGGCTCATTCTAGTTCGATTGCAGCGGTCATTGTCGAGCCCATGATGGGCGCTGCAGGCGCTATTCCGGGCACGCATGATTTCCTTGCGATGCTTCGCGAGGAAACATTGAGGATCGGCGCTTTGCTGATTTTCGATGAAGTGATGACATCGCGGCTTGCACCGGGCGGGCTGCAAGGCGTTCACGGCCTCACGCCGGACCTTACGACTCTGGGTAAATTTTGGGGCGGGGGATTTGCCTTTGGGGCATTTGGCGGCTGCCGCGAGGTCATGCGGCACCTCGACGTGACGAGCGGTGGAACGTTGTCCCAAGGTGGCACGTTCAATAATAACGTCGTGACCATGAGCGCCGGCCTCGTTGCCGTTCGGGATGTTTACACGCCCCAAGCATGCATCGATCTGAACGGACGAGGAGATCGGCTCCGAACGGTGCTGGGAGAGCTGGGAGAATCTTGCGGCGTGAACATGCAGGTGACCGGCGTGGGAGGTATCCTCAACCTTCATTGGCACAAGAGACCGATCAGGAATGCGGCAGATGTCGAACCTGCCAACGGTCCCCTGCGCCGTCTGTTTCAACTGGACATGATGCTGCGCGGATATTACGTTGCGCCACGAGGCCTCATTTGCCTTTCCATGCCCGTGACGGAACAAGATGAGCTCGGATTCGTAGAAGCCGTGCGTGAATACCTCTTGCGTTATCGCGCGCTGTTGATGGCTACTGCTCGAACGGAAGCGAGACCGCCGATACCGGCGCGCCGCCCGTCGAATCATTCATGAGACCAATTGCCAATGGCTTGCATCATGTCACTGGCTATTCTTGGGAGCGCTCACTATTTTGTCGAGGAGAAGTACGCCGGTGACCAGCTTGCTGTCGGGGTATCAGAAGGAGTGGTGGCGGTTCGATGCGGTGGCCGGCGTTACGACAGCGGCAGTCGCCATTCCGAAATCCATGGCCTATGCGACCATCGCCGGCTTGCCGGTACAAGCGGGTCTATATGTGGCCCTCGTTCCCATGTTGGTGTATGCACTGCTTGGCTCATCACGCTCTTTGAGCGTGAGCAGCACGAGCACCATCGCGGTCCTGACGGCAACTCAATTGGCGCTCGTTGTGTCGGGCGGAGACCCGGCGCAGCTCTTGGCAGCCGCCTGCACGTTGACCCTCTTGGTGGGAGGAGTTCTGGTGGTGGCCGGATTGCTGCGTTTGGGGTTTTTGGCCAATTTTATTTCTGACCCGGTCCTCACCGGTTTCAAAGCAGGAATAGCTCTCGTGATCGTGGTAGATCAGGTGCCGAAGCTCCTCGGCGTGCATGTCGATGCGGGTCATTTCTTCCGCAAGATCCTTTCGATTCTGGAGCATGTACCCGAGACCCGCGGCACGACATTGATTCTGGCTGCCGCCACCTTGGCGATTCTTTTCGGGCTGGGGCGATATCGTCCTCACGCGCCCGCTCCGCTGGTGGCCGTGGTCTTGGGTGTCGCGGCCGCCGCATTCCTCGGTCTCAAGAGCGCCGGCGTCGCACTCACAGGGCCAATTCCGGTAGGAATTCCGAGTCCGGCACTTCCGGACCTGCTGCTCCTCAAGGCTCTATGGCCCGGCGCCCTTGGAATCGCGCTCATGTCCTTCACCGAGTCGATCGCTGCCGGCCGTGCGTTCGCCCGCCACGAGGAGCCGCCTCCCGCGCCTAACCGGGAACTGCTCGCGTTGGGCGCGGCCAATTTGGCCGGGAGCTTTTTCCAAAGCTTCCCCGCGGGCGGGGGATTCTCCCAGACGGCCGTGAACTCTCGAGCTGGAGCCCGTACCCAGGTATCGGCGCTGGTGACCGTAGCTATTGTGGTTGCAACGCTGCTGTTTCTGTCGCCCCTCATCAGTCTGTTGCCGCAGGCAACCTTGGCTGCGGTCGTGGTCGTCACCACGCTGCCGCTGCTCGGGATCGCTGATTTCCGCTCCATCCTGCACGTGCGGCGCACGGAGTTTCTGTGGGCTCTGGTGGCCTGCGCCGGCGTCGTGCTGCTCGGAACGCTTCAGGGAATCCTCGTTGCGATCGCGATCTCGGTGCTTACCCTTTTCTATCAATCGAATCATCCCCGGGTTTACGCCGTGAAACGCAAGCCGGGTACCGACGTGTTCCGTCCACACTCGGCGGATCACCCGGGAGATGAGAGTATCCCTGGCCTGCTCATCATCCGGACCGAGGGACGCATGACTTTTGCCAGCGTACCGCGGGCGCGCGAGCCGCTCGCGGCGCTGGTCGATGCCGCGCATCCAAAGGTGGTGATCTTGGAATGCAGCGCCATCCCGGACATCGAGTACACAGCATTGCAGATCTTGACCAGCGCTGAGGAGAAACTGCGCGAGGGCGGGATCTTACTGTGGCTGACCGCGCTCAATCCGGAAGTTTTCAAAGTCATCACGCGTTCACCGCTGGGGCGAACTTTGGGAACCGAACGCATGTTCTTCAATCTCGCCGACGCAGTGGCGGCATTTGAGAAAAAAGCGCTAGGCATCTAGTTACAGGTTTGGATGCAGTTCGGAGGGGACAGCGCCATTGCGCGTCGATTCCACCACCAGTTCGGCTCGCATGTGCAGATCGACCGGTTCGCCAAACACCGCGTTGAGCGAGTCATTGATATGCCCGACTTCTGCGGCGGTGAATGGATGGGGTGACTTGACGACCACGAACACCGAAGTAAGACCGACTCGATCTTGGAGCGTGAGATCAACGAGGCTGGATTCGGGAAATCGCTGTAATTCCTGTTGCACGACTTGGCGCGTTTTGGACCGCAGAGTCGCCTCTCCGAAGGTTCTCTGGAAGACGTTGAAGAGATGAAAGCCGAGAACCAACAGGATCCCAAGGCACACCAGCCGTGAAAACAGAGCGGCGGCTCTTCCGGTGCTGGACGATCCGACGATCGTCGCGCGATGCCCCAGTATCATGAAAACCACCATGGCCGAGAACGTGATGGCGACGAAGTTGGCGAGGAACAATAGGAATGCGCCGACGGCGAGAGCTGGCAGACCGCGGGCGATCAGAATGCCGCAGCTCGTCAGCGGGGGCACCAGTGCCGTCGCTATGGCGACGCCGACCGCCAAAGCACCCAATCGAGGTGTCGCAGCGGCGAAGCTGGCTGCGGCACCACCCACAAGTCCAATCAGCAGATCGAGAATGTTCGGAGCCGTGCGGGAGAGGATTTCGTGACCCAACGGCGACGTGCGATCGATCGTCCCCAATGCGATACCGAGAATCAGGACCGAAGCGGCCCCGACGATCTCTGCCGTCAGCGCCACACGCAACAATTTGAGATCGGCTTCCGCCAGCGCCATGGCGATACCCTGAATTGGGCCGAGCAAGGCCGCAATCAACATGGCTCCGATGATGACGGCTGGCGAGTCTTCGAAAAGTCCGAAGCCGGCGATGAGCGTCGCCGCAGCGTTCATCAGCAGATAGGTGCTGTCGAGCGCGGCAAGGTCCTCGGACGAGCGCCGCGTCTGGATGCGCCGTAGGTATTTTTGGTCTTGCGTGTTCAATTCTGCGCAGCGGACCTTGGTTTGATAGGTTGCTGCCGCAACAGGCTCGCGCCCAATGATTCGTAGATCGGTGGGTCGTCGAGCAGGGTTGGCACGAGCATCGCCACAAAACACGCGCCCAACATTGGCAGCAACATGCGCTCGCTCGCGGTCATTTCAACGACCAGCGCTATGCCAGTGATCGGAGCCCGCACGACGCCCGTGAAGAACGCCGCCATTCCAGCCACGGCGAATCCTTCCGGTTGGATGTGAAGGCCGGGAAATAGCACCCGGCAGCCGGCGCCGAACATCAGACCGATTTGCGCGCCGAGGACCAGAAGAGGAGCGAACAGCCCGCCCGGTGTGCGTGCGGCGTAAGACACAGTCGCGAGCGCAAAACGCAGCAGAAAAATCAATGGAACGAGGGCCAATGCGCCGGCACCGGTCAACGCGCTTTGAGTGATCGCGTCGCCGCCCCCGACCAGGGCGGGGGCGAACCAAGCCAGCATGCCGACTGCCGCGCCGATGAGTCCCGCGCGCAGCGGCACCGGCCACCGCTCCAGCCGGTCCGCCGCCGCGATGGTACCGAGCAATGCGCGATTGTAGAGGACGCCAAAAATGCCCGCGATCGCACCCAACACGAAATAAAGCGGCCTCGTCTCGGCTCCCGCGTAGACCAGCGCTCCCACATGAAAGTCCGGCGCGTCACCGAGGAAGACTCGCGCCACCGCGATGGCAGTCGCGGAGGCTCCGAGCGCTGCGATGGCGATTCGCGTCTCGAACTGCTGCACCAATTCCTCCAGCACAAAAATGGCGCCGGCGATCGGTGCATTGAAGGCCGTGGCTAGACCGGCGCCTGCACCGGCGGCAAGCAGAACTCGACAGTCCGGTAAATTGCGCCGGAAGAGGCGCCCCACGAGATCGCCGATGCTCCCTCCCATCTGCACGCTCGGCCCCTCCCGACCGAGGGCAAGTCCGGAACCGATCGCAAGCAACCCGCCGACGAACTTGATCAGGATCAGGCCAAACCGCACCTCCGGCAGCTTCCCGCGCAGCACGGCCTCGACGTGAGGGATTCCGCTCCCCGATGCGGCCGGCGAGAATCGGCAAACCAACCAGGCGGCAACCGCTACTGCCGTCGCACAAGCGGCGATGACGGACAGGAACCCCAGGAATTGCTCGCCGTGCGCCCAGGCAATCAGCGCGTTGCGCAAATTATCGCCCTGCTCGAGAGCCAGCCGGAAGAATGCCCCAATGAGCCCCGAGCCGGCGCCGACGATGAGAGTCAGAAGCGCAAGCGTCAGCAGACTGCTTTGGCCGTCCGTTTTTTCGAGCTCGGGCTTAGGATCGGCCATCATCGGTGCGCATCGTATTCACAATGCGGATTCCGGTCCTATTGGACGATATACCTATCACGGGCGCTGGAGCATCTCGATCAATTCTTCGAAGCTCTGGTCCGCCGATTTTCCGGAGGTATTCAAGTGCAATTGGGCCTGCCTATAGAACGGCTCGCGCGCTTTGAGAATGTCTTTTAATTCGCGCATTGCTTCGCGGCTGCGCGCCATCGGCCGCAAATCGCCCTGGTCAATCACCCGCTGCATGTGCTCCTCGGGCGAGGCGCGCACCCAGACCGCTAGGGAACCCTCGAGCAATAGAGGCAGCGTTTCGGGATCCGCCGCGAGCCCGCCGCCCGTCTCGATAACGGCGGCCGGATTGTTCGACAACACCGCTTGCAGTATCTCGCGCTCGAACCGCCGATATCCCGGTTGGCCGTGCAGTTGCAGGATTTCTCCGATGGTGGCGCCATATTCTCGCTCGACCTCGCGGTCGAGTTCGAAGAACGGCACATCGCGATGTCGGGCTAGACGCTGGCCGAGCGTAGTCTTGCCGGCGCCGCGCAACCCGATCAGCGTGATGTACGAATCCTGGGCCTGCGCCTCGCCATTGTGGCCGAAATGCTGGGTAAGCAATTGGCGCGCTTTTAGTAGATCCTCGTCGGAGAGTCGCTGCAAGATCTGCGCGGTCAAGGTGTCGTGGGCGCGGTGCATCCGCTCCTCGGAGAGCAAAGCGTCGGGGGAAAAGCCCATCGCTGCTGCGATACGCCGGAGTACCAAGATCGAGGGATTTCCCTGACCACTTTCGAGCTGTGCCAGAAAGCGCAAGGACACCCCCGAATCGGCCGCCAGTGTGTTTCTCGTCATGCCGCGCTGCGCGCGCGCTGCGCGAATCTTGCCGGCGAGACCTCGCAAATAGGCGGCGTCTTGCGGCCCGGGACTGCGACGTTTGGTTGGTGATTTGGTCGGTCGGGACATGCGCTTTCAGCGGCACGTGGCGGCGATGAATGCCTGGGTCGCTTCGAGTACCGCCTCGGGCTGATCTCGATGGGGCGAATGCCGGCACGCGCGAAGGGCGAGTAACCGGGCGTTACCTACGGCGCGGCCGATGCTGGCGATTTGTTCCATCGTGCCGTATTCATCTTCTTCGCCTTGAACGGCGAGGGTGGGACAGCGGATGTGCGGCAGCAACGCCTCGATGTTCCAAAGTCGGAATTCGGAATCGAGCCAGATGCGATTCCAGCCGAGGAAGGCGGAATCGACATTCGCATGGTAGCGACTCAAACGCTCTCGTAGATTGGTGCTCTCATAAGCCGTCCGGGCCTCGGCGATGCTGCGAATCGTGATGTCTTCCACTTTCACATGCGGAGCCATGGCGACCACCGCTGCGATATCGCTTTGCGGTTGCGCCGCGTGAATCAACGCGATGGATGCGCCGTCGCTGTGGCCGAACAGAATGGGACGTCGGATATCCAGGCGCTCGAGAATGGCCGGCAGCCAAATGCGCGCTTCTTCATGCATATAGTCAACGCCGCGTGGTCGGGTGAGCGCAGATGAGTTGCCGTAACCATGGCGTGAATAGACCAGGGCGCGGCTGCCGGTCGCCTCTGCGAGTCGGTCGGGAAAATCCCTCCACATCGACGTCGACCCTAAGCCCTCGTGCAGCATCACGATATCTATCCCTGAGGCGTGGGACGGTACCGCGAACCGATACTCGATTTGGCGGTCGCCGAAGTTTAAGGCGTCGGCTTGCATGCACGGAGCCTGAACCGCTGGATTTTCCCGGTCACGGTCTTCGGAAGATCGGCCACGAATTCAATTTGGCGCGGATACTTGTAAGGCGCGAGGCGAGACTTGACGAAGGACTTCAATTCCGCAGCGAGGGGCTCGGAGGCCTCAAAACCGCTCGCGAGCACGATGTAGGCCGTCGGCTTGATCAGATGATCGGCGTCTTCTTGACCAACCACCGCGGCCTCGTGCACCGCCGGATGGGCGATGAGCGCGGATTCGACTTCGATCGGCGAGACGTAGATGCCTCCCACTTTGAGCATGTCATCCGCGCGGCCGGCATATACGTAGTCGCCTTGGTCATCGACACGAAAACGATCGCCGGTGCGAGTCCAAAATCCCACGAAGGTGGAGCGGCTGCGTTCGTGCTGATTCCAGTAGAACTTTGCGCTGGTCGAACCGCGCACCAGGAGATCGCCGATCTGACCGGGAGCGACCGGGAGGTCGTTCTCGTCGACGATTTTGACCTCGAATCCCGGCACCGGTATCCCGAGGGTGCCATAGCGGATTCTGTCAGGCCGGTTGGAGATGAAGATGTGCAGCATTTCCGTAGACCCGATCCCATCCACGATGTCGACGCCGGTGCGCGCCCGCCAGCGCCGCGCGACGTCCTCGGGCAGCGCTTCACCTGCGGAATTGCACAAGCGCAAGGAAGATTCGCTCGCTGTGGGAAGCTCACCGCTCGCGAGCAGCGAGGCGTACAACGTCGGTACACCCGAGAAAACGGTTGGACGATGCACACGCAGCCGCGCGGCGATGGAGGCGGGGGTCGCGCGTTCGGCCATCAGGACCGCGGTGGCCCCGACGGCCAACGGAAATGTCAGTGAATTGCCGAGTCCGTAGGCGAAGAACAGTTTCGCCGCGGACAGCACCACGTCGCTCTCGTTCAATCCAAGGGTCGCTTGCGCGTACAGCGCCGCGGTCTCGATGAGACTCGAATGCACGTGCACCGTGCCCTTGGGGGCTCCGGTCGATCCGGACGAATAGAGCCAGAAGCAGGGCTCGTCGCGCAGCGTCGGGGCCGCTTCAAACGCTGAGTTCGCCGCCGCGAGCATGTCATCGAGTGAGCGGGTGCCGGGCGCGGTGCCGCCGGAGACCCAGATGTGCTTGAGGAAGGGACTATCATTCAGAATAGGTCGAAACTGCGGCAGCAATTCGTCCGAGACGACGAGCATCGATGCACGGCTGTCACGCAACAGGTAAGCGTAGTCGGCGGGCGACAGCATCGTATTTACGGGTACAGGGACGATCCCCGCCTTGATCGCGCCCAAGAACGCAGTCGGAAAATCGATACTGTCCTTGAGGCAGAGCAATATGCGCTGCTCCATGTGGAAACCGGAGCCGTGCAGCGCGGCTGCAAACCGATCGACTCGCGCCGCGAGTTCTCGGTACGTGTAGCGGCCCGCATCATCGATGTACGCGAGCTTCTCTGCGCGTCCGGCCCGGAGGTTGCGCTCCAGAAGGTCGTGGGCGGCATTGAATCGCTCCGGAATGGTGAGCACGGGAGGACTTACCGTCGCATCGATGTGCGCGAGATCGATTGTTGCCATTGCGCCCCCTGATGTCGCACATCGCTTAAGAGCACTATAATGCATTATCGTTGAGCGTATTGTAAGGGTTTCAAGTTGACCAACGGATTATAATTGAGGATAATGCAATATACTGCACCCCTAGACAGAGTGAATTCCCATGGCGGACCCTGCAACGACGATGGCTGAGCCGCCCGCGGCGCCGGTCAACTTCGAGACGGATCCGTCCCGGTATCGACATTGGCGCCTGTCGGTGGCAGGTCCGGTAGCGACGCTGACGATGGACGTCAACGAGGAAGAGGGAATTCGTCCGGGCTATCGTCTGAAGCTCAATTCCTATGATCTTGGCGTCGACATAGAGTTGTACGACGGGCTGCAGCGCATCCGATTCGAACACCCGCAAGTGCGCGCGGTCATCTTGACCAGCGGAAAAGAGCGGATTTTTTGTTCGGGGGCAAATATTTTCATGCTCGGGCTCTCGAGCCACGCCTGGAAGGTGAACTTCTGCAAATTCACCAACGAGACTCGCAACGGCATGGAGGACTCGAGCGCGCACTCCGGCATCAAATTCATCGCCGCGTGCAATGGCACGACGGCGGGGGGCGGATACGAGTTGGCGCTCGCGTGCGATGAAATCGTGCTGGTGGATGACCGATCCTCCGCTGTGAGCTTACCGGAGGTGCCGTTGCTCGGCGTATTGCCGGGCACCGGCGGCCTTACCCGACTCACGGACAAGCGGCATGTCCGGCGCGATCTCGCCGACGTCTTCTGTACGACGGTGGAGGGGGTGCGCGGTCAGCGTGCGCGCGACTGGGCGCTCGTCGACGCAGTCGTGAAGCCGCAAAATTTTCGCGAATACGTCGAGCAGCGGGCGCTTGCTCTCGCCGGCGCGAGCGACCGGCCGCAAACGGCCGAGGGCGTGCGGCTACCGCCGCTCGATCGAGTCATCGATTCGCGCGGCTTGCATTATCGCTTTGTCGAAGTTCGGCTCGATTCCGCGACGCGGCGCGCGGAACTCATCGTCACGGCGCCCGACTCGGCCGCGCCGCTCTCGGTCGGGGACGCGCTCGCCGCCGGAGCGCAGTGGTGGCCGCTTAAAATGGCCCGGGAGCTCGATGATGCCATCTTGAACCTGCGCGCGAATTATCTTGATTACGGTGTCTGGGTGCTGAAGACGCTGGGGCGTGCGGAGCATGTGCTCGCCATCGATCGATTCCTCCTCGAACACAGGTCACACTGGTTCGTACGCGAGGTGATCGGCCAATTGCGCCGAACCTTCGCACGCCTGGACGTCTCCGCGCGTTCGCTCATCGCTCTGATCGAGCCCGATAGCTGCTTCGCCGGCACTCTGCTCGAGCTCGCACTCGCGGCGGATCGCACTTATATGTTGAGCCAGAGCGCGGAGCAGGGCGGCCCCGTGATCGCGGTGTCGGAGGCGAATTTCGGACTTTTGCCCGCCGTGCATGGACGATCGCGGATCGACGCGCGTTTTTACGGCGACGCAGAACTCATCGCAAAGGCACGCTCTGCCGTGGGCTTGCGCCTCGAGTGCGAAGCTGCGCAATCCCTCGGGCTCGTGACCTCGGGGCCGGATGCACTCGATTGGGAGGATGAGATTCGCATTGCGCTCGAAGAGCGCGGCGCGCTCTCCCCCGACGCCTTGTCAGGTTTGGAGGCGAATTTGCGTTTCGGCCCCGGCGAAACTCTGGAGACCCGGGTATTCGGGCGACTGTCGGCCTGGCAGAACTGGATTTTCATCCGGCCCAACGCGGTAGGCGAGACCGGCGCCCTCAATGTCTTCGGCACCGGCCGCAAGGCTAAATTCAACCGGGATCGCATCTAAGGATCGTATCTAGGGATCGAACATATGAGCATCAACTACGCCGATAAGATTCCCAACAATGTCGATCTGGCAAGCGACAAGACGCTGCAGCGCGCACTCGAACACTGGCAGCCGGAGTTTCTCAAGTGGTGGATGGACATGGGGCCTGAGGGTTCGCATCGCACGGACGTTTATCTGCGCACCGCCGTCAGCGTTCATCCGAGCGGTTGGGCGCATTTCGACTACGTCAAGATGCCCGACTATCGGTGGGGCATATTCCTGTCGCCGGCGGTTGGCGAGCGCAAAGTCAATTTCGGGGACCACAAGGGAGAGGCGGCCTGGCAGGACGTTCCGGGTGAACACCGGGCCAATCTCCGGCGGATCATCGTGACTCAAGGCGATACGGAGCCGGCATCGGTCGAGCAGCAGCGTCATCTCGGGCTCACCTGTCCGTCGCTGTACGACTTGCGCAATTTGTTTCAGGTCAACGTCGAGGAGGGACGTCATCTTTGGGCGATGGTCTATTTGTTGCACCGGTATTTCGGACGTGACGGCCGCGAGGAAGCCGAGGCGTTGCTGCAGCGTCGTTCGGGCGACAACGACAATCCCCGGATTTTAGGCGCTTTCAACGAAAAGACCCCCGACTGGCTGGCCTTCTTCATGTTCACCTACTTCACGGATCGAGACGGAAAGTTCCAGCTCTGTGCTCTGGCTGAATCGGGCTTCGACCCCTTGGCGCGGACCACGCGCTTCATGCTGATGGAGGAAGCGCATCATATGTATGTCGGCGAGTCCGGCGTAGGCCGGGTGATTCAGCGCACCTGCGAAGTCATGGCGCAGCACAAGACCGACGACCCCGCCCGCCTACGGGCGCTCGGCGTGATCGATTTGCCTACGATTCAGCGCTACCTCAATTTTCACTATAGCGTGACCATCGATCTATTCGGCGCCGATGTGTCCTCGAATGCCGCCACGTTTTACTCGAGTGGGCTCAAAGGACGCTACGAGGAATCGAAATTCGACGACGATCATCTGCTGCGAGACATGATGTATCCCGTATTGCAGGTCATCGACGGGCGCCTTGCGACCGGCGAGGCTCCGGCGCTCAACGCGCTCAACGAGAAGCTTCGCGACGACTACATCAAGGATTCCGTCGCCGGCGTTGGGCGCTGGAATCGTATCATTCAAAAGGCGGGCATCGCGTTCGGGCTTACCGTCCCGCACAAGGCGTTTAACCGCAAAATAGGCGCCCTGGCGGGGCTCAAGGTCGCCCCGGATGGGCGTGTCGTCAGTGAAGCGGAGTGGGCCGCGAAGGAGCGCGACTGGCTTGCCTCGGACGAGGACCGGGCTTTCGTCGCTTCGTTGATGGGCCGGGTCGCAGCTTGCGGTGCGTACGCCAATTGGATTTCGCCGCCGGCTCGCAGTATCAACAAGCAGCCGGAAAATTTCGAGTTCGTTCGGTTCGACTAGGAGTTCGGTGAAGCGGCGAGTTGCGAGATATCATGTATCCGTGACCAACGATCCCTCCGAAGCGCTCTCGCAGGAAAAAAGCAGCTTCGACTTGCGCAGCTTGCCGGCGGATTTCTACGAAGATCCGTTTCCCTACTATGCGAAGCTGCGAGCGGATTCGCCGGTCAAACGATTGCCGGATGGCGGTTACTTCCTGACGCGTTATGACGATGTGCAGTTCGTCTACAAGAACCCTAAGCTTTTCAGCTCCGACAAGAAGCGGGAATTCGGCGATAAATTCGGCGCGGCGCCGCTGTTCGAGCACCACACGACGAGCTTGGTGTTCAACGATCCACCCTTGCACACGCGAGTGCGGCGGCTCATCAATGGAGCTCTGACGCCGCGCGCCATCGCACAGATCCAGCCGGATCTCGAGGCGTTGGTCGATCGCTTGATCGATGACATGGCCGACAGAGAGTCGGTGGACCTCATCGAGGAGTTTGCCGCCGCCATTCCGATTGAGGTGATCGGCAACTTGCTGGGTGTGCCTCGAAACGAGCGTTCGCCGCTGCGTCACTGGTCTCTCGCCATATTGGGTGCGCTGGAGCCGCGCTTGACTCCCGATGTTGCAAAACGCGGCAACGATGCGGTGAAAGAATTCGAAGCGTTTTTGGATGAACTGATCGAGCAGCGGCGCCGGGAACCGGGGGGTGCAGACGCTGACTTGATATCGAGGCTTCTGCACGGCGAATTCGAAGGTTACCGGCTGACCCGGGCAGAGCTCATTCAAAACTGCATTTTCCTTTTGAATGCGGGCCATGAGACGACCACGAATCTGATCGGCAACGGACTCGTCGCGCTTGCCGGACACCCCGACCAGCGCGACAGGCTGCTTGCCGAACCGGACTTGATCAAATCCGCGGTCGAGGAATTTCTGCGCTATGAAAGCCCCAATCAACTCGGCAATCGAATCACGGTGAACTCCGTCGAAATCGGCGGCGTCGCGATGCCGGCCGGAACGCAAATCACACTGTGCATCGGTGCGGCCAACCGAGATCCCGGCGAATTTACCGATCCCGAGACGCTCGTCATATCGCGTTCGCCCAATCGACATTTGGCATTCGGCAGCGGGATTCATCAATGTGCGGGCGTCGCTGTCGCGCGGCTCGAAGCGACCACCGCCATCGGTCGTTTTCTCAAACGATTTCCCCGATACTCGCTTCCGAACCCGCCGACGCGCGGCGGGAGGGCGCGCTTTCGCGGATTTTTGCGCGTGCCGTGCAATCTTAACTAGAAGTCAGAAATAGGTTTCGCTCCCGAGGGAAGGTCTCAACTTGCGTCATCTCGTCATGTTTGCCGCTTCGATTGCCTGCCTGTGCGCTTGCGGGGGTCTTAAAATTAGCCCGCTGATCAATGAGCATCGCACCGTTCATTTGGAGCAGGATAAGACAAAGACTCTCACCGTCACGAACGCGATGGAGTGGTACGACGCTTCACCGCCTACTCAGGAGTTGCGTTTTCCCGCTGGGATCTATGTTCTCGAAGCGGAGGATGACGACTACTGGTATATGCGCTCCAACGTTCCGCTCCAGTTCAGTGAATATAAAAAGGGCGGCAGGGCGGACAGCCGCAACATCCCGGGGGGTATCGCGGTCGGCAAGTATGTGTTCCGCGCAGTTCCGGCCGCGGGCTATATTGACGGCGAGGGAGCCACCAGGATTCTGGTTTGGAAGTTGAGCGGCGATTTCCTCGGCCGCGAGGGAAAAGACTGGAAGAAGTCCTTCTGACGCCGTGCCGACCGTCGGTCTAAAACTAGGTGCTTGGTGAGCCGATGCCCTTTCGATCCGATGCTTCAAGTATTCCGCCCACCCTGACCAGCCCCCATGCCGCGTATTTCTGGTCGGCGGTGTTGCTGACCGGCGTGGGCGCAGGCATCGCGGCGGCAATCCTCACACGGCTGCTGTTTTTCGTGCAGCATATTTTCTGGCCGGGACCCGATTTGCTCGAGGCGGCGGCACGAGCAGCCTGGTGGCATCACGTGTTAATCCTGCTGATGGCCGGCGTTCTGACCGGAGTTGGTCAAATCGTGCTGGGCCGGCTTTCGAGTAGCAACAGCATCGACATCACGGAGGCGTTGGCGAACTGTGCGGGCCGACTGCCCCCTCTGCGCACATTGGGGAGCGCGGTGCTTTCGGTGGCGGTCGTCGGAATGGGCGCTTCTTTGGGCCGCGAGGGTGCGCCCAAGCAGGCCGGGGCCGTCATCGCCAACACTCTTTCAGATACGGCCCGGCTATCGGACGAACAGCGGCGACTCTTGGTGGCGTGCGGTGCCGGGGCCGGCATGGCGGCGGCCTACGGCGTACCGCTGGGCGGCGCGCTTTTCGCCCTCGAGGTGCTGCGCGGTGTTCTGGCGCTACGTTTGATTTTGCCGGCGTTGCTCGCCTCGACCATCGCCACCTTGGTCTCTTGGATTGCCCTCCCCGATGCGCCCACCTACATAATTCCCTCTTTTCCTTTATCCGCGTCGGTCGTCTGTTGGGCCATCGTGGCGGGGCCCGTCGCCGGATTGGTGTCAGTCGGTTTCGTGCGGATCATTGCCTGGGGGGATCGGAATAAACCGACGGGTTGGCGACGGTTGATCGCACCGTCGGCGGCACTCGTATCGCTCGGGGCGCTGTCGATCGAGTTTCCGCAATTGCTGGGGAATGGCAAGGAACTCGCCGAACTCGCGTTCACGAGCCAGGTACCGCCGGTGTTGTTGTTGACGTTGTTCGTGCTGAAGCCCCTGGCCACTGTGGCTTGCTTGGGCAGCGGCGTGCCGGGAGGGCTATTTACCCCGTCGCTTGCGATGGGAGCGCTTCTCGGCGGGATATTAGGTGCCGGTTGGTCATGGATGTGGCCGGGAGTGCCGCTGGGGTTTTTTGCCATCATTGGGGCGACTGCCGTGCTGGCCGCCACGACGCGCGGACCTATTTCATCGGTGGTGCTGGTCATGGAGTTAACCGGGCGTGACCGGTCGTTCATCTTGCCGCTGCTGTTGGCCGTGGTAACCGCGACGGTGGTCGCCCGCAGTCTCGATGCGCGGTCGATCTACGATGCGCGATTCACGGACCGCGAAGTGAAGGCGTTGGAGCGGGCTCGAAGACCCTCGAGTGCATAGAGGATTGAACTAAAGCATGCGGGTGCTACTTGTCGAAGATGACCGAATGATCGCCGACGGTCTGCAAACCGCTTTGCGGCAAGACGGCTATGCGGTGGACGCCATGAGCGACGGCCGCAGTGCCGCCGAGGCACTACGCACCTCGAGCTTTGATCTCGTGCTGCTCGACCTCGGGTTGCCGGAACGCGATGGGCTCGAGGTGTTGCGCGAGCTGCGCAGGCGAGGAGACTCGACCCCGGTCATCATCGTTACCGCACGGGATGATATTCAGAATCGCGTCGAGGGGCTCGATGCCGGAGCCGACGACTACATCATCAAACCGTTCGATCTGGACGAGATGAGCGCACGGATGCGATCGGTGCTGCGTCGCGCGGCCGGCCGCGGCGATCCTTCCATCAGGCACCGGGGAATTGCTTTGAATCCCGTCACGCATGAGGTAGAGCGCGACGGGATCCCGGTGGCTTTATCGGCGCATGAGTTTTCAGTGCTCGAAGCGCTGCTGCAACGCCCGGGCGCCGTGCTTTCGCGCGCACAACTCGAGGATCGGCTTTATGGATGGAGGGACCAAATCGAAAGCAATGCCGTTGAAGTCTACATCCACGGGCTGCGCCGCAAGCTGGGCAGCGACACGATCCGCACGCTGCGGGGCGTAGGCTATTTCATTCCCCGAGAATGACCTCCATCCGCACAAGACTGCTGATCGCACTGCTGGCCCTCGTGGCCGCAAGTTCGCTGCTATCCGGAACGCTCACTTATCGACGCGTGCTGGCCGAGACTTCAATTCTCTTCGACTATCAGCTGCGCCAGATGGCGTTGTCGCTGCGCAGCCAGGTATCCATGGCGCCGCGCCTCGAGCTGCCGCCGGCTGAGGCCGACGCCGACTTTGTGATACAGATTTGGGATCTGTACGGCGCGCGCGTGTATCTCTCGCGGCCCGGACTGCCGTTGATCGATCAAACCGCGCTTGGTTACGCGGATGTGCGAGTGGGGGGGCAACCGTGGCGCACCTACGGCTTGCAGACAATCGACGGCGTGATTCAGATCGCGCAACCCGTACGGGTGCGCGAGGAACTCGCACGCGGCGCGGCGCTGCGCGTCGTGATACCGCTGTTATTGCTGATTCCGGTGCTGGGAGTTGCGATCGTCGGCGTCGTCGGGAGCGGTCTGTTGCCGCTGCGGCGCGTGGCCATCGAAGTTCAGCGGCGCAACGTGCACAGTTTGACGCCCATTGCCGCGATGGGATTGCCCCGGGAGATCGCGCCCCTAGTCCAGGAGCTCAATCGCTTACTGATGCGATTACATGCGGCATTTCAGACGCAACGCGCCTTCATTGCCGATGCCGCTCATGAGTTGCGCTCACCGTTGACCGCGGTTCGTCTCGACTTGCAGCTGCTTGATCGGGCGCCGGACGAGTCGGCACGGCTCGAGGCGCGTACTAATTTGGGCGCGGCGGTTGAACGCGCCATCCGCTTGGTCGAGCAACTGCTCACCCTGGCGCGCAATGAACCTCGCGAGGAACGGGATGAGCTGTCGACGATTCAGATCGAGGCCGCTGCCGCCGACGGCATCGCGGATACCCACACGCTGGCGTTGGCGCGGCAGATCGACCTTGGACTCGAGGCCGATCCCAATACCGTGGTGCTGGGCGACCGCGAAGCGCTGCGTACCCTGGTGCGAAACCTGGTCGACAATGCGGTGCGATACACGCCGTCGGGCGGACGCGTGCAGGTGCGAATCAAAAACACCGTCGAAGGCGCGGTACTCGAGGTGACCGACTCCGGGCCCGGCATCCCGGCGTCGGATCGGGAGCGCGCCTTCGACCGCTTCTATCGCCGCGCCAGCGCACCGCAAGGCGGCAGCGGGCTGGGACTCGCCATCGTCAAGGCGATCGCCGATCGGCACCACGCTCGAGTCACTCTCGAGGATGCCCCGGGCGGGGGATTGCAGGTGGAAGTCCGCTTTCCGCATCCCGCTTAAGATTCGCTTAAGCGGAAAGAGGGAGGATGGCCGCAGGAGCCCCACGAGGGCCATATTTCCTCAAGGAGAGTTTCGATGAAAATCCACGCCAGTCAAATTGCCGGTGCGGCATCGGCCGTATTTGCAATCGCCGCAGTCACGGTCTGGTTGGCTCCGGGCGTCTCGCGAACCGCCCAGGCCGGCAGCGTGACCAGTTCCGCCGTCGCCGCCCCGTCGCCGATGACTCCGGCTCCCGTTCCACTCGGGACGGCGCCAAATTACCGCGCGATCGTCGCACAAAATCGCGACGCGGTGGTCGGCATTATCACGGCGGGCGAAATGAAGGTATCCGACCAAGGCGGCAACCCTTATGGCAATGACGACGGAGACAATCCTTTGTCGCAGTTCTTCCGGCAGATGCCGAGACAACAGGGCCACGTGCCCATGCATGCGCAAGGGTCCGGATTCATCGTGACTTCAGACGGGATCGTATTGACGAATGCCCATGTAGTTGAAGGCGCAAAAGAGGTCACGGTGAAACTGATCGATCATCGGGAATTCAAGGCGAAAGTCTTGGGCTCGGACAAGGCCAGCGATATCGCGGTGCTCAAGATCGACGCTCATTCCCTGCCGTTCGTGAGGATAGGAAATTCCGACCAATTGGGCGTGGGCGACTATGTACTTGCGATCGGTGCACCGTTCGGTCTCGAGGAGACGGCGACCGCAGGCATCGTGAGCGCGACCGCCCGTTCGCTTCCCGGCGACGGAGCGGTGCCCTTCATCCAGACGGATGCCGCAGTCAACCCTGGCAATTCGGGCGGACCTCTATTCGACGCCAACGGCGCCGTCGTCGGCATCAACTCGCAGATCTACACCAACTCTGGTGGCTATCAAGGTGTCTCTTTTGCGATTCCCATCAACCTTGCGCAAGGGGTGGAGCAGCAGATCGTCAAGACAGGTAAAGTCGAGCACGGGCGACTCGGAGTGGAGATCCAAAACGTCAACCAGTCGCTGGCTCAGTCCTTTAATTTGAGTACGCCGGCCGGCGCTCTGGTTGCCAAAGTCGAACCTGACAGCGCCGCCGCTCGTGCGGGACTCTTGGCCGGAGACGTGATCCTCAAATACAACGGCGCCCCGATTGCCGATGCCGGCCAGCTATCGGTGCAGGTCAGTGCCTCCGCGCCCGGCCAGAAGGCCATCCTTGAAGTAATGCGCAACGGCAAACCCGTGACCGTGACCGCGTCCATCGGTTCCGCATCGGCGGCGACCGTAGCGCAGAACGGCGAGGCCGCGCCGGATGCAACGCACCTTGGGATGACATTGCGGCCGCTGACATCGGAAGAGCGCGAGCAGGTGGGCGTGTCCGGTGGTTTGGTCGTCGAACAGGCGAGCGGGCGGGCCGCTGAAGCAGGTATCCAGCACGGCGACGTGGTCCTTTCGGTGGACGGTACGCCGGTGCAGAGCGTCACGCAGTTGCGCAATCTCGTGCACGACCATGACAAACAAGTCGCCTTGTTGATTCAGCGCGGCGACACTCGAATCTTCGTACCTGTGGAATTGGGCTAATCATGTCGAGAACGCCGCCGGTTTGTACTTCTTACAGTACACGCCGGCGGCGCGTTTCGACCGCCCCACTGCGGTAAACCCTCACTAAAGATGCGGCGCCGATAGAAACCGGATCAAGCGGACGGCCGGCGAATCCGCTATAAAGCAAACGATGAAGCATTGCCTCGTCGTTCTTGCACTGATCGGGTTATTCGACTCACCGGTGACGTTTGCCGATGGGGCACCCATCCAACCGCCGCCGGCGCCGGGGCCGGCCACGGGTCTTGCCGATTTGGCGGCTTTGCGCGCGACAGTGTTCGGCACGCCGCCGCAGGATTTGGCACCGCTGCCGCAGACCGTGCCCCTCACCGAGATGGACCTCGCATTACCTTGGGCGCGCCCCGTGCCGGCCGTGTTCTGGTTCGACCGCAGGCTGCGGGTGTGGTTTTCAGCGCAGGACAAACCGGCGCCGCTTGCGATTGTCATCGCGGGCACCGGAAGCGACGCGAATACGGCGAAGCTGTCCATGCTGCGCGCCGTACTCTACCGCGCCGGCTATCACGTCCTCACCATGCCATCGCCGACCTTCCCGGGTTTCATCGTCTCCGCATCGAGCACCGGGGTCGCCGGCGATCTTTTGCAGGACGGACACGATCTGTATGCATCGATGGTCGAGATCATCGGTCACCTCCCTCGCAAAGTGCGGATCACCGATATCGACATTCTGGGTTACAGCCTGGGCGGAGCCAACGCGGCCATCGTCAAATCCATCGATGCCAGCGAACACAAGCTCAACATTCACCGGGCGGTGATGATCAACCCACCCGTCAGCTTGTTCGCTTCCGTGGGTCGTCTCGACAAGCTCTTCGCGATTACGCTCGGAAACGGGGACGCCGGGATCGAACGGTTCTATCAGCAACTGTACGCGCAGCTCGCCAATTTGTACCGGGCCTCGGACCGGGTGGAAATTGACGAAGACTTCTTGCTCGGCGCCGCCGCATCGGTATTGAAGACGGATGCGGAGTTCTCCGCGGCAATCGCACTGGCCTTTCGCATTGCCTTGTCCAACGTCTTCTTCGCCGGCGACTTGTACGCCGGAACGGGCGTGGTGGTCGATCCGCAGCATCCGCCCAAAGTGGGCGATTCGCTGGAGGAAACCGCAAGAACTCTGCGCGGCATGCCATTTTCGGCATATTTCACCCGAGTTTTCGCACCGTACTATTTGCGGCGTGTACCGCATTCGACGGTGGATTCGCTGATTGCGCAGAATCGGCTCGAGGTGATCGGAGATGCGCTGCGCGGAAATCCGGACTACTACGCGCAGACCAACAGCGACGATCTGATCCTCGATCAGTCTGAATTGGCTTGGTTGAAAACCACGCTGGGCCGCCGGATCCAGGTTTACAATCATGGCGGTCATTTAGGCAATCTCGGCGATCGCCAACAAGTTGCCGACATGCTCGACATGTTGAGCGGAAACTGGAAGGAAGGCGGGCCGTGAAGTCAAATGGGCTCATTTTGCTATTGGTCATCGGCGCGAGCGGCTGCGCCTCGCAGAATGTGACCATCCGTAGCTGGCCGCCCGAAACGCCGGCGGCGGACAACGCCGCGAACATCGCAAAAGCACAAGAGTTGATCGCTGTCTCGGCGGTTGCCGCCACATCGGAGACGCGTTCCGAGGAGGCGGATGCCGCCAGGAGTCCCAAACCGGGCGCCGCGGATAATGTCGTGCCTCTGGTGACCGCGGCCGACGCACCCTCCATCGACACCTACGACCCTTGGGCACGTCTCAACCGCTTCACCTATCGATTCAACGCACGCTTCGACGAGGCGGTATTCCTGCCCGTCGCCAACGGCTATCGCCGGCTGCCGTCGCCGCTTCGCTCGGGAGTGCATAATTTCTTCGGCAATCTCGCCGAAATCGACAGCGTCATCAATTACACGTTGCAGGGGCGGTTGGGCCGCGGTGTGCGCAGCCTTGGGCGATTCGTGATCAACAGCACCATCGGTATCGGCGGTTTGTTCGATGTCGCCACCAAGCTGCACCTGCCCAATTCGCCGACCGGATTCGGCACCACGCTCGCCAAGTGGGGCATGCATCCGGGTCCCTATCTGGTCATTCCGTTTTTCGGCCCGTCGACATTGCGCGAGGGTATCGGGCTCGCTACCGACTACGGTACCTCGTATGCCATCAACGTCGTGGATCTCTATCGCGGCGATAAGTCCTGGGGCTTAGGGGTCCTCAACGCCGTCGATCAACGAGCCAATACCAATTTTCGATATTACGCAACGGGTTCGCCGTTCGAGTACTCAACCATCCGTTTTCTTTACGTCCGTAAGCTCTTGCTCGAGGATGCGGGTCTGCACAGAAAGAAAGCGCCGACAAAGCCCAAACCGGACGAACCGGCGGGCCAGTGATCGGTCCGGCGCCACTCGCTTCTCTTCGTGACCGTGCCGTTGGCATCGTTGCCACCGGCACGATCTTGGCAATCTTGTATTTTGCACGCGATGTGCTGTTGCCGATTACGCTCGCCGTCATCTTAAGTCTGCTGCTGTCTCCCTTGGTGCGGGCGCTGCGGCATCTCGGCATCGGTCGAACCGCGTCCGTGCTCGCCGCCGTGCTGGTCTTGACCCTATCGTGTGCATCGGTCGCCGCTATGATCGGTGTGCAAGTGGCACGCATGGCGAGCGGTCTTCCGCTATACGAGAAATCGATCCGTTACAAGTTGATGACGCTCAATGAAATGACCGTCGATCGGTTGACCGCGCTCACCGGACAGGCGGAACGGATCATCTCCGAGCACGACGAGCGCGACGGTCGAGACGAACCGGGCGCTGCGGAGACGTCGACGCGCGTTTTGCAGAAGCCCAACCCGGCCGCGCGGGTCTCGCCGCCCGGCTCACTGACGTCGGGCGCACCGCCGTCAGGCACACCTCTGACGACCGCCCCCGTAGCGGCCGCGCCGATACCCGTGGAGTTGCACCAGCCGCCGTTGAGTCCTCTGCAGGTCATGGAAAAAGTAGTAGGCTCGGTGTGGGTGCCCCTCGAGACCGCGGGCATCGTGCTGGTGGTTCTGGTGTTCGTGCTGCTCGAGCACGAGTCGGTGCGCGACCGATTCATTCGGATCGCCGGCGGAACCGATCTTCGAGCGACGACGCTCGCGCTCAACGATGCCGGCGAACGTTTGTCGAGATTCTTCGTCTCCCAGTTCGCGGTCAATCTTGGGGTCGGCGTCGCGCTGTGGATCGGACTGACCATCATCGGTCTGCCGCATGCGATGTTGTGGGGCGCGTTCGCCGCCGCGCTGCGATTCGTTCCTTACATCGGGATATGGATCGCTGCCCTATTCTCAGCGGTGCTGGCGGCAGCCGTCGTTCCCGGATGGTCGCTCGCCATCTATACCTTAAGCCTGTTCGTGACCATCGAACTTGTTGCGGCCCAGCTGGTCGAGCCGCAGTTGTACGGTCATACGACGGGACTGTCCCCTTTGTCGGTGGTGGTTGCGGCTATATTCTGGAGCTGGCTATGGGGCCCGGTCGGGCTCATCGTCTCGACTCCTTTGACCCTATGCTTGGTGGTCGCGGGCCGTCACATCAAGGCGCTGAGCCTCTTGGACATCCTGTTGGGCGACACTCAAGCCCTGACCATGCCGGAGCGATTTTACCAACGCGCGCTCTCCGCAGATTCCGATGAGCTCATCGGGAGCGCCCGGGTGTTTCTCAAGCACAATTCCCTCGCCGCGTATTGCGACTTGGTCGTGATGCCGGCGCTGCGCTTGGCGGCCCTCGATCTCGAACGCGGCGCCATCCGGATGGAGCAGCAATTGAAAGTCCGCAGCACCATTGTTTCCGTGATCGCGGCGATCGGTGGCGCGGGCCGTGGATTCACGCGGCGCCGCAACGCCATATCCGTTCTCGACCACACGAGCGCCGGTCGACAGTTGCGTCAACAGCGTGAGCAATTGACAGGCCGTTGGCAGGGTCCTTTGACCGTTCCGCCGGGATCCGTGATGCTCTGTGTGAGCTTAGGATCGATCCTCGATGACTTGGCGACGGAACTGTTGGTCCGCATTCTGCGGGAGAGGCAACTCGATGCACGGCATCTTTCGCTCGACGATTTGCTACAGGTCCCGCCGCCGGAAGCGTCACCCGGGGGTGTGTCGGTGGTGTACCTGCTCAGTGCATTTCCCGGCGAAGAGCGGCAGCGTGCCGACTCGGCGGCCCTGGAAATACGCCGCCGTTTCCCCGAAGCGTGTCTGGTCACGGTGTTTCTGCCGGGAATGCCATTGCAGCCGGGCTCCGCTATCGACAGTATAGAAGGCGCGGATAAGTCCGCGACCTCCTTGGGCGAGGCGTTTCAATTGTGTCTCGACTGGCTGCAGGAGCGTAACAAATCTTGATGATTGAATCACCGTGACGAGTTCCGCCGTTTGGGGCCAAGCGATCCGCATCCGCTGGCGAATTTTTTCCTTTCTATTCGGTTTTGGTCTGCTGGCCTACGTGCAGCAGAAGACCATCACGGTGGCTGCCGAACGAATGATGCCGGAGCTGGGCTTGACCCAGCTGCAAATCGGCTGGCTCGAACAGGCGTTTGTCTTGGGCTATGCCCTCTTTCAGATGCCGGGGGGCATTTTCGGACAACGTTTGGGAGCGCGTCGAACCTTCGTGATCATCGGACTGACGGCGTTTGCGGCGACCATTGCGACGCCGATCGCACCCGATTTTTTTAGCGGACGCGGGTTGTTCGTGGCGTTGCTCGGCGTGCAGCTCCTGCTCGGGTGTTCCCAAGGAGCCATCTTCCCGGTATCGGCGGGAGTGTTCGAAGCCTGGTTTCCGCCCAAGCGCTGGGCGTTCGTTCAAGGTTTCCAAACAATGGGACTCAACTTTGGCTCGGCACTTACGCCGCCGCTCATTGCGAATCTCATGAAAAGCCTGGGCTGGCAGAGCGCCTTGGTTTGGGCGAGTTTGCCGGCCTTGGGCCTGATAGCTTTATGGGCCTGGTATGGACGAGATACGCCGCGCGAACATCCGTCGGTGTCTCAAGAGGAACTCGCCGAGATCGGGGATCAACCGAAGGCCCATTCCTCGATCAGCATCAAGCAGCTGCTGGCCCTGGTCAGGGATAGGAATGTCTTGCTGTTGTTCATCTCTTACATGTGCATGAACTACACGTTCTACTTACTTTCCAATTGGGTCTTTTTGTATCTGATTCAGGAACGCAAATTCTCGTTGCTCGAGAGCGGGTGGCTCGCCACCGCACCGCCGCTCGCCGCCGCGCTCGGTGCCGGGGTCGGGGGTTTGGCGACCGGCCTGTTGACGCAGCGCTTCGGCAACCGCTGGGGCTATCGCATCGTTCCCCTGGTGGCCATGCCCGCGGCCGCAGTGCTGCTCCTATTCGCGGTCAATGCCTCGAATCCTTATTGGGCGGTGGCTGCGCTTGCCACGTGTTTCGGATCGGTGGAACTGACCGAAGGCGCGTTCTGGGGAGCCGCGATGACCGTCGGTCGAGGAGACACCATGGCGGTTTGCGGGTTCATGAACACGGGCGGAAACCTGGGCGGCATCATCAGCATACCGATTGTCGCCTATTTTTCCGGCGAACACGCATGGCATACGGCGTTCATCATCGGCGTTGGGTTCGCGATCGTCAGCGCGCTCGCATGGCTCGGGATTCAAGTTGCCGCATTGAACGAGCCTGCTCCACCACCGCTCGCGCCAAGCGAAGCGGCCGCATTCTAGGGGTCCGATTTGAAAACTGTGCTAGTTACCGGCTCGGCGCAGGGCGTCGGGCTCGCCACCGCCTCCTTGTTGGCGCAGCGACGATACCGGGTGATCTTGTTGGACATCCAATCGCTCCATGGGCACATCGAGCGGCTGCGCGGCGCAGGCGCCGAGGTCGTTGGTTGGTGCGGCGATGTTTCATCCGAGACCTTCGTGCTCGGCAGCATCGTCAATGTGGCGTCGGTTGCAGGTCTTGCCGCAGTCAGTCATCGAAGCGCGTACAACGCGTCGAAGCACGGTCTGATCGGACTGACCAAGACCTTGGCGGCAGAGTGGGGCGGACGCGGTGTCAGAGTCAATGCGGTATGCCCTGGGTGGATCAAGACCGAGATGGATGAGGCGGACCAGGGCCGCGGCGCGTATTCCGACACGGATATCGTGAATCGCGTGCCGATGGCGCGTTTCGCGCGTGCGGAGGACGTCGCCGAGGCCATCGCTTTTCTTTTGAACGACGAGCGGGGCGGATTCATCAACGGCGTGAGCCTTCCCATCGACGGCGGTTGGATGGCCGATTCCAGCTGGGAAAGCCTGCGCTTACGCACCAGAACCTAGCGCGATTTTCATATGTGGCTGAAACAGACAACGCGCAGCGAGCGGCGCACCCTGCTTGCCGGATTCTTGGGATACGGCCTCGACGGCTTCGACTTCATGATCTACACGTTCGTCATTCCAACACTGCTGGCCGTTTGGCACATGACGAATGGCGAGGCGGGTTTTATTGCGACCGGCGCGCTCTTGACGTCCGCCGCGGGCGGGTGGGGCGCAGGCGTGCTCGCGGACCGCTTCGGCCGAGTGCGCATTTTGCAATTGACGGTGGTGTGGTTTGCGGCGTTCACGTTTCTCAGCGGGTTCACGCATTCCTACCCGCAACTGCTGTTCGCACGAGCCATGCAGGGGTTCGGCTTCGGCGGTGAGTGGGCCGTGGGATCGGTGTTGATCGCCGAAACCATCGAGGCGCAACATCGCGGCAAGGCCACGGGCCTGATTCAAAGCAGCTGGGCGGTGGGGTGGGCCGCCGCGGCCATCGCGTTTTGGGGGGTCTATGCGCTGGTACCGCCCGAGCTCGCTTGGAAGATCTTGTTTTGGGTGGGCATCGCGCCGGCGCTTCTCATCGTTTACATTCGACGGCGTGTCGAGGAATCGACGCTGTACTTGGCCTTACGGCGGCAACCGAGTTCGCGCGGCGGCCTCGCTCATCCTCTCGACATCTTTCGGCGGCCGCTGCGCCGGACCACGGCACTCGCCAGCCTGTTGTGTTGCGGGATGCTGGGAGCGTACTACTCGGTGACCACATGGTTGCCCACCTATCTGAAGATCGAACGTCACCTGTCGGTGGTCGGCACGTCCAGCTACTTGTTGGTGCTGATTGCCGGGTCATTCGCCGGCTATCTTACCGGTGCGTGGCTCTCGGACGCACTGGGGCGCCGCCGCTGCTTCATGCTGTACGCCGTGTGCGGAGCGTTGCTGATTCTGGCGTACACATGGATGCCGATTACCGACGGCGAGATGCTCGTACTCGGATTTCCTCTGGGATTTTTTCTGTCTGGGATCTTTTCAGGCATGGGCGCATTTTTGGCGGAACTCTACCCCAGCGCGGTGCGCGGATCCGGGCAAGGTTTTTGCTACAGCTTCGGCCGCGCCGTCAGCGCCTTTTGTCCGGCGCTCATCGGTGCCTGGAGCGCCCGCACCTCGCTCGGTGTCGGCATCGGCGCAATGACGGCCGCGGCCTACGCCCTAGTGGTGGTCGCTGCTTGGGTGTTGCCCGAAACGCGCGGCCGCAGCTTGAGCGAAGCGATGTGACGAACGGACGCTGGCAGTTCTGGATCGACCGCGGCGGTACGTTCACCGATATCGTGGGGCGTGCGCCGGAAGGGGCTCTGCGGACGCTGAAATTGTTGTCGGAGAATCCGGAGCAATATCGCGATGCCGCGGTCGAGGGAATCCGTCTACTGTTGGGGCTCGCGGCCGGGGATCTCATCACCCCGGCGCTGGTTGAATCCGTGAAGATGGGCACCACCGTCGCCACCAATGCGCTGCTCGAACGTCGCGGCGAACGTACCGTGCTGGTGACGACCCGCGGCTTTCGCGATGCCCTGCGGATTGCGACTCAGGCTCGGCCCCGTCTGTTCGAGCGCCACATCGTGCTGCCCGGGCTGCTGTATGAACAGGTGATCGAGGCCGATGAACGCATCGACGCCGGCGGCGATGTCCTCCTCGCGCTCGATGCCGTTGCGCTCCGTCGGCGATTGCAGGTGGCCTATGATGCCGGAATTCGAGCCTGCGCCATCGTATTCATGCATGCCTATCGCGCTCCGGTCCACGAGATCGAGGCGCTGGCGGCGGCGCGAGCCGTTGGCTTCACCCAAATTTCCGCCTCCCATGAGGTGAGTCCTTTGATGAAGCTGATACCGCGCGGCGACACCACCGTGGTCGACGCCTACCTCTCGCCTATCCTGCGCCGTTATGTGGATCAGGTGGCCGACGAGATGCCGGGAGTCCGCTTGCTGTTCATGCAAAGTTCCGGCGGCTTGACCGAGGCTCGCCGCTTTCAAGGCAAGGACGCCATCCTGTCGGGACCGGCGGGCGGCATCATCGGCATGGTGCAGAGCGCGCGTGCCGCCGGACACGAGCGTCTGATCGGATTCGACATGGGCGGAACTTCCACGGATGTGAGCCATTACGCCGGAGAGTACGAACGCGCGTTCGACACGGAGGTGGCGGGCGTGCGTATACGCGCGCCCATGATGAGCATTCACAGCATCGCGGCCGGCGGCGGTTCCATCATACGTTTCGACGGCGCGCGCCTGCGCGTGGGACCGGAATCGGCCGGCGCGAATCCCGGGCCCGCGAGCTATCGGCGTGGCGGCCCGCTGACGATCACCGATGCGAACCTGATGCTCGGGCGAATCCAGCCGGAATTCTTTCCGCGAGTCTTTGGGGAGCATGCGAATCAATCGCTCGATCGCGCCGTCGTGGGGCAGCGCTTTGCCGACCTGGCGGACCGGATGTCGACGAGCGCCGGCCGTTCGATAAGTTGCGAAGAGGCGGCTGCCGGCGCGCTCAAGATCGCGGTGGGCAGCATGGCCAATGCGGTGAAGCGCATCTCCGTGGCGCGCGGCTACGACGTCACGCGCTACACGCTGCAATGCTTCGGCGGGGCGGGTGGTCAACATGCGTGTCTGGTCGCGGATGCGTTGGGAATGGAACACGTATTCTGCCACCCGCTGGCGGGTGTGCTCTCTGCCTACGGCATGGGTCTGGCCGATCAGATCGCGATGCGCGAGGCGGCGCTCGAGCGGGCGCTCGATGATGAGGGCGTGGCCGAGGCGCGCGTACTGGCCGCGCGCTTGACCGGGGAGGCTGGCAAGGAGCTCGAGATTCAAGGGGTAACGGCGGAGCGTGTGCGCAGCGTCGCTCGCGTTTACGTGCGCTACCAAGGTACCGATACCGCGCTGGCCTGCGAATTGCCACCGGCCGATTCGCGAGCGGCGGGTTCAGGCCCGGCGGACTTGCGCACGCAGTTCGAGCGCGCCTATCGCCGGCGCTTCGCATTTTTGATGCCGCACCTCGGCTTGGTCATCGAGAGCGTGTCGGTGGAATGCATTGGTGCCGGCGAACGCCTCGGCGGAAACCTCGCCGAAAACCTCGGCGTCAGCCTTGGCGTCGGTCTCGATGGCCGCCCGGCCGTCGGCGAGCCCGCGGAAGGCGCCGAGATAGCCATGTACTGTTTGGCGGATCACCAGCCGGCCGGCTGGCGTTCTGCGCGTTTGGTTACCGGCGACAGCCTCAAACCCGGCGCCTCTCTTGAGGGGCCGGCGATCATCGCCGACGCCAATGCAACCATCGTGATCGAGCCCGGCTGGCGTGCGGGTGTCACGAGCGCGCGGAATTTGGAGTTGCGCCGCGTTCGTCCGCGGCCGGCGACGACGGCGGTAGGGACCCGCGCCGATCCTGTGATGCTCGAAGTATTCAATAATTTGTTCATGAATATCGCGGAACAAATGGGTTTGCGTCTGCAGAACACGGCGTACTCGGTCAACATCAAGGAGCGGCTCGATTTCAGCTGCGCGATATTCGATGCCGCGGGCGCCCTCATCGCCAACGCGCCGCACATGCCGGTGCACTTGGGTTCGATGAGCGAGTCGATCCGCGCGGTCATGCTTCGAAACCCCGGACTTGAGGCCGGAGATGTCTATGTACTCAATGATCCATACCACGGTGGCACACACCTGCCCGATGTTACCGTGGTCACTCCGGTATTTCTGGACTCCGACGTCCCGGTTTTTTTCGTGGCGTCGCGCGGGCATCACGCCGACGTCGGCGGCATCACCCCGGGCTCGATGCCGCCGTTCTCGACCTCCATCGATCAAGAAGGCGTCCTGATCGACAATTTCAAGTTGGTCGAGGCGGGAGCGCTGCGCGAAACCGCTTTGCTCGATGTTCTCAGGCGCGGCCCGCATCCGGCGCGCAACCCATCGCAGAACCTGGCCGATTTGCGCGCGCAAATTGCCGCCAATGAAAAAGGTGTGCAGGAACTCGAGCATATGGTCGAACAATACGGCGGTGAAACCGTGGCTCGCTATATGCGCTTCGTGCAGGACAATGCCGAAGAATGTGTGCGGCGCGCAATCAAATCCCTCACCGACGGTGAATTCACGTTGCCGCTGGATAACGGCGCACGGATTCAGGTTCGGGTAACGGTCGATGCCGGGGAGCGCAGTGCCCGTATCGATTTCACCGGCACCAGTGATCAGCTGCCGAACAATTTCAATGCACCTCGTTCGATCACGGTGGCCGCCGTGCTCTACGTGTTTCGCACCTTGGTGGACGATGAGATTCCATTGAACGCAGGCTGCCTGAAACCGCTCAGCATCATCGTTCCCGAAGGTTGCATGTTGAACCCGCGGCCGCCGGCGGCGGTGGTGGCTGGGAACGTGGAAACCTCGACCTGCGTCACCAATGCGCTGTACGGCGCTCTGGGTGTGATGGCCGCGAGCCAGTGCACCATGAACAACTTCACGTTCGGCAACGCGCAGTACCAGTATTACGAGACCGTCGCAGGCGGCTCCGGCGCGGGGCCCGGATTTGCCGGCGCGAGCGTGGTGCAGACGCACATGACCAATTCGCGGCTTACCGACCCGGAAATATTGGAGTTCCGTTTTCCGGTTCGCTTAGATTCGTATGAAATTCGCCCCGATTCGGGCGGTTCCGGACGCTGGCGCGGCGGCAACGGCGGTGTGCGGCGAATTCGTTTTTTGCAGTCGATGACGGCCTCGATCTTGAGCAACGGACGCAACAGCGGCGCCTTCGGCATGGCAGGAGGCGGTTCCGGCGCCTGCGGTAAGAATTGCATCGAGCGCGCGGACGGAGGCGTGGAGGATCTAGGAGCCATCGGCCAGTCGGAAATGGCGCCGGGCGATGTGTTTGTGATCAGCACGCCCGGCGGTGGGGGTTACGGCAGAGTCTAGAGAGCGCGTAACATCACGCATTCTTAAGGTCGCTCAACGAGAGGCGCCATGCCGGACATTGAGGTGGTCGAAGTCGGACCGCGCGACGGGCTGCAAAACGAATCGACGTTGTTCACCACCGCGCAAAAGCTCGAACTGATCGGGCGCTCGCTGGATGCGGGTGCACGGCGGATCGAGGCTGTCAGTTTCGTAAATCCGAAACTCGTTCCGCAAATGGCCGATGCGGAAGCAGTTGCGGCCGGTCTGCCGCATCGGGACGATGTCGTATTCATCGGTTTGGTGCTGAACAAGCGCGGCGCGCTCCGCGCCATCGAAGCCGGCATTGCTGAATTGGGCGCCGTATGCGCGGCGTCCGACGGCTTCGCGACCCGCAACCAAGGTCTGACGTCGGAGCAATCATTGACCATGTGCTGCGAGGTTGTGCGCCTTGCGCGAGACCATGGGCGAGCTGCTCAGATCACCATCTCAACGGCATTCGGATGTCCCTTCGACGGGGAGGTCGATCCTGAGTGGGTGGTCGAGATGGCGCGCATCGCCGCCGCGTCCGGACCCAGGGAAATTGCGATCGCGGATACCATCGGCGTCGCGAGTCCCGGCGAAGTGTCGAGACTGGTGCGCCGGGTGGCCGCAGCGATCAAACCCTTGCCGGTGCGCACGCATTTTCACAACACGCGAAACACCGGTCTCGCGAATGTGTGGGCAGCGGTCGAGGCCGGCGCCAAGACCGTGGACGCCTCTTTGGGCGGCATCGGAGGCTGCCCCTTCGCACCTCGCGCCACGGGCAATGTGCCCACGGAAGACGTGGTGTATTTGTTGGAACGATCCGGTTACCGCACCGGGTTCGATATAGATCGCCTGATTGATGCGGCCCGTTGGCTCGCCGAAGCGATGGGTCGAGAAGTGCCGGGAATGTTGAGCCGGGCCGGCGCATTCCCTCCAACCAACCGCATTGTTAAAGAGGATGGAACCTCATGAATGACCGAGCGCCGACCGTAAGGCTCGAGATTCGCGAACACGTAGCCTACCTGACCCTCGCGCGTGCGGATGCCGCGAACCAGATGAATCTTGCATTCGGCCGCGAGTTTCTGGCGGGGGCATTGGCCATCGGAGCGGCACCCGAAGTGCGCGCGGTCTTGCTGACCGGGGAAGGTAAGAACTTTTGTTTTGGCGGCGATCTTAAGGGGATGTCGACCGCGGGCAGCGATGCCGGCGCGTACCTGACCGAGCTTACGACGAATCTGCATGCCGGCATGGCGCACCTCGCGCGCTTGGATGCGCCGGTCATAGCCGCCGTCAATGGGACGGCGGCGGGCGGCGGTTTGGGCCTGGTGCTCGCGGCGGATCTCGCCATTGCGGCCAGGAGCGCGAAATTTGCGCCGGCTTACACTGCGGTGGGCTTAAGTCCGGACGCCGGCTGCACGTTTTTGCTGCCGCGTGCGGTTGGCTACAAGCGCGCCATGGAGTTGCTGCTGACAAATCGTGTTCTCAATGCCGAGCAGGCGCTTGACTGGGGACTCGTCAATCAAGTCGTCGAGGACCAGGATCTCCTCCCAACGGCTGCCGCGCTCGCTGCAAAGATGGCCCTCGGCCCAGCCGGTGCCTTTGGTGCCGTCAAGCGCCTGTTATCCGATGCGGAGCCGGGGTTGGAGACACAACTCGCGCGCGAGAGCCGCTCGATTTCTGCGCGCGGCATGACTGCCGAAGGCCGGGAGGGTATTGCCGCATTTCTCGAAAAGCGCGTACCGCGGTACTTGTAATCAAATGCTACTGGACCGTATGAACCTACTTGACGGTAGAATCTACTCAAAAGTATAATTCCTAGCTTTCCCGGGGCCTAGAACGCGGTACAGGACTCAATATGAAGGCAGACAAGCACGGCTTGGCGCGTTCGGGGTACGACGACCCCGCGGAGGCTTCGCCTTGGCCGGTGCGCCGGGCCCGAGAGCACAACCGTCGTGTCAAGCGTGAGGCCGTCATCCGTGCGGCGGCGCGCGCGTTCAATGCGCGCGGCTATTACAACACCTCGATCGATGAAATTGCGGCCGCACTCAACGTCACCAAACCGACGATTTATTATTACGTCGCCAACAAGGAACAATTGTTGCTCGAGTGTATTTTGACCGGCCTCGAGCGGGTTCTGGAGCCGTTTCGCCGGCCGCCGCTCGAGGCGACCGCCCTCGAGCGGTTCAACGACATGATTCGTCACTATGCGCAGGCGATCGCCTCTGAGTACGGCTGGTGCATGGTTCGCGCGGAGGATTTGGGACTGGCACCCGAGTCGATTGCGCATATCAAGAAGCTGAAATCGGAGATCGATCAAGGAATCCGCAGGCTCCTGGAGGATGGCGTTCGCGATGGCTCGATCGAAACCGGCGATGCCAAGATGACGGCGTTTGCGCTGGCCGGGGCGCTCAATTGGATTGCTCACTGGTATCGCGAGAACCAATCGATGACGGCCGTCGAAATTGCCGAAGCCTTTGTGCGCATTTTCAATTTTGGTCTCGCGCCGCGAACCGATGCCGCTCGACCGATGACCCCTGTCGTATCCCGCCCGCGGCGCGCGAAGCGCTGTGCGTCGTCTAAAGAGGAGCAGACTTTATGAACGCCGTCTCCATCGCCGCGAAACCCGCTCCTTACGTGCCTAAGAACAAGGTACGGTTCATCACCGCGACGTCGCTGTTCGACGGTCACGACGCCTCCGTCAACATCATGCGACGTATCCTGCAGGCGTCAGGAGCCGAAGTCATCCATCTGGGCCACAACCGTTCGGTACAGGAGATCGTCAACGCCGCCTTGCAGGAGGACGTGCAGGGTGTAGCCATCACCTCCTACCAAGGGGGGCATGTCGAGTTCTTCAAGTACATGATGGATCTGCTGCGACAGAACGGTGGCGATAACATCAAGGTGTTCGGAGGAGGGGGCGGCGTGATCATGGCCGCCGAAATCCGGGAGCTCATCGAGTATGGCGTGACGCGCCTGTATTCCCCCCAGGATGGGGCAGCGATGGGTCTGCAGGGCATGATCGACGATGTAATCCGTTTGAGCGATTACGATCTATCCGCATTCGCGCCGCCCGAGACGGATGCCCTGGAGGCGCTGCGCTCCGGCGACCGCCGGCGGCTCGCCAGGATCATCACCGCTGTCGAAAATCGTACCTACCCTATGCGCGTACGTCAGGCGTTGCTGCAGGCGGCCGCCGGCATCAAAACCCCCGTGTTGGGCATCACCGGTACCGGCGGCGCCGGAAAGTCCTCGCTCACGGATGAGCTGATCCTGCGTCTGCGGCTGGATCAGGAGGATCGGGTTCGAGTGGCCGTCATTTCAATCGACCCGTCGCGCAAACGCACCGGCGGAGCGTTGCTGGGCGATCGCATTCGCATGAATTCGATCGAGTCGGATAGAATTTTCATGCGATCGTTGGCCACCCGCGACACCGGCACCGAGTTGTCCGCGGCGCTTCCCGAAGTGCTGGCGGCCTGCAAGCTCAGCGGATTCGATCTGATAGTGGTTGAGACCTCCGGAATCGGGCAGGGCGAGTCCGCCATCGTGCCGCTGGTCGATACTTCGCTCTATGTCATGACCCCGGAGTTCGGCGCTGCGTCTCAGTTGGAAAAGATCGATATGCTCGATTTCGCCGACTACGTGGCCATCAACAAGTTCGACCGCAAGGGCGCCGAAGATGCACTCCGCGATGTGCGCAAGCAATACCAGCGCAACCGCGGACAGTTCCTCAAGTCGCCCGATACCATGCCCGTGTTCGGCACCATGGCTTCGCGCTTCAATGACGATGGGACGACGGCGCTGTACCAAGCGATGCTGCCGCGCCTGCAGGAACATGGGCTGAAAGTAAAACCCGGCAAGCTTCCCGGCACCCAGGTGAAAGCCTCCTCCCTCGGCCGTGCCATCGTGCCCCCCGAGCGCGTGCGCTACCTTGCCGAGATCAGCGAGACGATGCGTGAATATCACAGGCAAATCTTGATTCAAACTCGCACCGCCCGCGAGCGCCAGTCGCTGAAAACCGCCAAGACCCTATTCGAAAAATCGGGCAAGCCGGCCGCCGACTTCGATGAGCTGATCTTCGCCAAGAGCGGCGAACTTACCGCGGCGGCGGCCAAGCTTTTGGAACAGTGGCCGAAGACCCAGGAGCTCTACGCGCAGGACGAGTATGTGGTGAAGATCCGCGACAAGGAGATTCGCACCGGCCTCATTTACGAATCGCTGTCCGGCACCAAGATTCGCAAGGTGGCTCTGCCGCGCTTCGACGACGAAGGGGAAATCTTGCGATTTCTGATGAAGGAAAATGTCCCGGGTTCATTCCCGTTCACCGCCGGCGTGTTCGCGTTCAAACGCGAGGGTGAGGACCCGACGCGCATGTTCGCCGGCGAAGGCGATGCGTTCCGCACCAACCAGCGCTTCAAACGCGTCTCGGAAGGGTTGGCGGCGCACCGCCTGTCGACTGCCTTTGATTCGGTGACGCTGTACGGCTCCGATCCCGACCTGCGGCCGGACATTTACGGCAAGGTGGGCAATTCGGGCGTGTCGATCGCCACGCTGGATGATATGAAAGTGCTCTATTCAGGCTTCGATCTGTGCGCGCCCACGACCTCGGTGTCGATGACCATCAACGGGCCGGCGCCGATTATTCTTGCGATGTTCATGAACACCGCGATCGATCAGCAGCTCGACAAGTTCCAACAGCAAAACGGCCGCGAGGCCACCGAAGACGAGTACCAGAAAATCAAGGCTTGGACGCTGTCGATGGTGCGCGGCACCGTGCAGGCGGACATATTGAAAGAAGACCAGGGTCAGAACACCTGTATCTTTTCCACCGAATTCGCACTCAAGATGATGGGCGATATCCAGGAGTACTTCGTACACCACCGCGTGCAGAACTTCTACTCGGTGTCGATCTCCGGCTATCACATCGCCGAAGCCGGCGCGAACCCGATCTCCCAGCTCGCTTTCACCCTCGCCAACGGCTTTACCTATGTCGAGTCGTACTTGGCGCGCGGCATGCATATCGATGACTTCGCGCCCAATCTCTCGTTCTTCTTCTCCAACGGCATGGATCCGGAATACTCGGTCATAGGCCGAGTCGCGCGCCGCATCTGGGCGGTCGCCATGAAGAACAAGTACGGTGCCAATGAGCGAAGCCAGAAGCTCAAGTATCACGTGCAAACTTCCGGACGATCCTTGCATGCCCAGGAGATGGCATTCAACGACATCCGCACCACATTGCAGGCGCTGTGCGCAATCTACGACAACTGCAACAGCCTGCACACCAACGCCTACGACGAGGCGATCACCACGCCCACCGAAGAGAGCGTGCGCCGCGCCATGGCGATTCAGCTCATCATCAATCGCGAGTGGGGCTTGGCCAAGAACGAGAATCCCAACCAAGGGAGCTTCATCATCGACGAACTGACCGACTTGGTCGAGGAGGCGGTTTTGAAGGAATTCGACGCCATCGCGAGCCGCGGCGGCGTGCTCGGCGCGATGGAAACCGGATATCAGCGCGGCAAGATTCAGGACGAGTCGCTGTTCTACGAGCACAAGAAGCACGATGGGTCCTATCCCATCATCGGCGTCAACACGTTTCGCAGCCCGCGTGGCGACACGGTGCCGGAGACGATCGAACTTGCGCGCTCGAGCGATGCCGAGAAGCAGTCGCAGCTCGCGCGCCTCGGTGAGTTCAAGGAGCGCAATGCGCCGAGCGCGCCACAGACGCTCGAGCGTCTGCGCCGCACCGTGATCGCCAACGGCAATACTTTCGACGTATTGATGGATGCGGTGCGCGACAGCTCGCTCGGGCAAATCACGAATACCCTGTACGAAGTCGGCGGCCGCTACCGCCGCAACATGTAATGGAAGTCATATGACCCTCTCGAAGATCGGGATCATCGGCGCCGGCACCATGGGTGCCGGCATCGCCCAGATCAGCGCCGCCGCGGGCCTTCAAGTACTGATGGTGGACGTGTCGGACGCCGCGCTCGATCGCGGCTCGGCCTCCATCAGCGCGAGCCTCGACCGGCTGGTAAAGAAAGACAAGCTCAGCGCCGAGCAGCATGCCGCCGTGCGCTCGCGGATCCGCGGCAGCACCCAATACTCGGAACTCGCCACCGCGGATCTCGTGATCGAAGCGGCCACCGAGAACCTCGACATCAAGCGCCGGACCATGCAGCAGGCCGACCAGAGCATGCGAGCAGAGGCCGTCCTTGCCACCAATACCTCCTCGATGTCGATCACCGCGCTGGCGGCGGCGACCAAGCGGCCGGATCGCGTCGTCGGCATGCATTTTTTCAATCCGGTGCCGGTGATGGTGCTGGTGGAATTGATCCGCGGGCTGCGCACGTCCGACGAAACGCATGCGCGCGCCGCCGAGTTCATTCGATCGATCGGCAAGACGGCGATCGATGTGAAGAATTCGCCGGGTTTCGCCGTCAATCGCATACTTTGTCCGATGCTCAACGAAGCGATCTTCGCCCTGCAGGAAGGCGTCGCAAGCGCCGCGCACATTGATGAAGGCATGAAGCTCGGGTGCAATCATCCGATCGGTCCGCTGGCGCTCGCTGATCTCATTGGACTCGATACGTTGCTGTCGATTATGGAGGTTTTCCAACGCGACTACGGCGACCCGAAGTATCGTCCCGCGCCGTTACTGCGTGAAATGGTTGCCGCCGGCCTGCTCGGACGCAAGAGCGGCCAGGGATTTTTTAGCTATGCGTGAATACCAGGCACCTTTGGCGGATATGCAGTTCCTGCTTCGCGAGCTGGTGGATTTTAAACTCCTCGCTCAACTTCCCGGTTTTGAGGACGTGTCGCCGGACCTGGCGGAGGCGGTGCTCGAGGAGGCTGCCAAGTTTGCCGTCGGCGTGCTCTCACCGCTCAACCGCAGCGGCGATCTTGAAGGGGTGCGGTGGCAGGACACGCAAGTCTTCACCGCCAAGGGTTGGAAGGAAGCCTACGCGCAATTTGTCGCCGGCGGTTGGAATGCCCTGTCTTGCACGCCCGGCTTTGGCGGTCAGAACTTGCCGCGTCCACTGTCGGCGCTGGTCGAGGAGATGTGGAACGGCGCCAATATGGCATTTACGCTGTGCCCGATGCTCACGCACGGCGCGATTGAGGCAATCGAGCTGCGCGGGTCGGAGAAGCTCAAAGAGACCTATTTGCCCAAAATGGTCACCGGCGAATGGACCGGCACGATGAATCTGACGGAACCTCACGCCGGATCCGATTTGGCAGCCGTGCGGACGCGTGCCGAACCGGTCGGCGACGGCCGCTACAAAGTGGTGGGTCAGAAGATTTTCATCACTTACGGCGAGCACGATCTGACCGAGAACATCATCCATATGGTGCTGGCTCGGGTGCAGGGCGCGCCCGAAGGCGTCAAGGGTCTTTCCCTCTTCTTGGTGCCGAAGTTCTTGGTCAATGCCGATGGCTCCTTGGGCGCACGCAATGACGTGCGCTGCATGTCCGTTGAACACAAACTCGGCATCCACGCCAGTCCCACCTGCGTGCTGGCCTTTGGGCAGAATGGCGATGCGATCGGCGATCTCGTGGGCGACGAGAACCGCGGGTTGGAATATATGTTCACCATGATGAATGCGGCGCGATACGCCGTGGGCCTCGAAGGCATCGGCTTGTCGGAACGAGCGTTCCAGAGTGCGCTCGCCTTTGCGCACGAGCGCATTCAAGGCATCGCGATCGGGGAACCGGGGCATGCTCGTGTACCGATCAGCCGTCATCCGGACGTGCGCCGCATGCTCATGCTGCTGAAATCTCAAACCGAGGCGATGCGCGCGTTCGCGAGCGTCGTCGCCGTCTCGCTCGACGCCGCTCGGCTTCATCCGAACGACGAGGAGCGCCGGCGTCATCAGGCCTTCGCCGATCTGATGATTCCCGTGGTCAAGGGCTGGTGCACGGAAAATTCCGTCGAGCTCGCGTCAGTGGGAATCCAGGTTCATGGCGGCATGGGATTCATCGAGGAGACCGGGGTGGCGCAGTACCTTCGCGATGCGCGCATCACCCCGATCTACGAAGGTACCACGGGGATTCAAGCGAACGACCTGATCGGCCGCAAACTGGCGCGCGACGGCGGCCGCACGGCGCAATCCGTCATCGGCGAGATGCGTGCACTGGCGGACGCGCTGGCGAAGACGCCGAGCCTGTCCGCAGTTTCGCCTGTGTTCTCAAGCGCCATCGACGCATTGGAGCGCTCGATCCGCTATGTCGTGGCCAACTATGGGAGCGACCCACGCAGCGTCGCTGTCGGTGCCGTGCCACTATTGAAGCTGTTCGGCATCGTGGCGGGGGGCTGGCAGTTGCTGCGCTCGGCGCTCATTGCGCAGCAGCGCCTCGCCCAGCCGGAGCCCAGCGGCTTAGGTCCCGCCTTCTATCAGGCAAAACTCGCGACTGCCGGCTTCTATGCAGACTACGTGCTGTCGCAAGCTGCGGGATTGGCGCATGCCATCACGCATGGCGCCGGGGCCGCGCTCGCCGAGGGTGTGCTTTAAGTACCGCATGGGCCCCCGCTATCCTCAGCGCATCATTTGCCTCACCGAAGAGCCTACCGAAGTACTCTACGCGCTTGGTGAGCAAGACCGCATCGTCGGCATCTCCGGCTTCACCGTACGGCCGGCGAGGGCGCGCCGCGAAAAGCCGAGGGTCTCCGCCTTCACCAGCGCGAAGCTCGATCGCATTCTGGCTCTCGAGCCGGATTTAGTGGTCGGGTTTTCAGATATCCAAGCGGATATCGCCCGAGATTTGATCAAGGCCGGCGTCGAAGTCTGGATCAGCAATCATCGCTCCGTGGAGGGCATCTTGGGCTATGTGCGCCGGTTGGGCGCTCTGGTCGGCGTCGCCGACCGTGCCGAGCGCTATGCGCTCGAGCTCGAGCGGCACGTCGAACTCATACGCCTTAAGTCCGCGACGCTCTCCCGTCGGCCTCGGGTTTATTTCGAGGAATGGGATGAGCCGCTGATCACCGGCATTCGCTGGGTCAGCGAACTGATCGGCATTGCCGGAGGCGATGATGTGTTTCCCGAACGTGCCGCCTGTTCACTCGGCAAGGATCGCATTCTGAGCGACCCCGACGAAGTCGTGCGGCGCGCTCCGGATATCATTTTTGGCTCCTGGTGCGGCAAGCGTTTTCGCCCGGAACGAGTGGCCTCCCGCTCCGGCTGGGATGCGGTTCCTGCCGTGCGCGACGGCGAGCTGCATGAGATCAAGTCGCCGCTGATCCTGCAGCCCGGTCCCGCCGCCTTGACCGACGGCTTATCCGCGCTGCACGCGGTGCTGGGTCGCTGGGCCGAGCGCCACGCCGACTAGCGCGGCTGCATCCGAAGGGCGCCGTCCAAGCGGATGACTTCGCCGTTCAACGTTGGAATCTCCACGATGGATTGGACCAATTGCGCGAATTCCTCGGGTTTTCCCAAGCGCGGCGGGAACGGGACCTGTGATCCGAGGGAGTCTTGAATCTCCTTCGGCAAGCCCGCCAACATCGGAGTCATGAAAATTCCCGGGGCAATGGTCACGCAGCGAATGCCGAAGGCTGCCAGCTCACGGGCGATGGGCAAGGTCATGCCGACGATGCCGGCCTTTGTCGCTGAATAGGCGACCTGGCCGATTTGACCTTCAAACGCGGCAACCGAGGCGGTATGGATCAACACGCCGCGTTCACCTTCGGTATTGGGAACGTTGTCGCGCATGATCGCGGCGGCGGTCTTGTCACAGAGGAAGGTACCGACGAGATTGACCCGAACCACTTTCTCGAAATATTCGCCGGTCATGGGACCGTCCTTGCCCACCAGCTTTCCGGCGCCGCCGACGCCTGCGCAATTGACGAGCAGATTGATGCCGTTCATCGCCTGGCGAGCGGAGTTCATTGCCGCGATGACCTGGGACTCGACGCCGACATCGCACTTGAAGAAGGACGCGCCGATGGACTTTGCCACACTGTGGCCGGCGTCCTCCTGCAGGTCGAAAATTGCGGCTCTGCCGCCCTCGGCGATGACCCGCTCGGCCGCGGCGCGCCCCAAACCGGAGGCTCCGCCGGTGACGACTGCCAGTGTATGACCGATTTTCACTTCAAACTGATCGTCGTATTCACGCCCGTGGAGACGCTGTTGTCGTCGAACCAACGCGTGGTGATGGTCTTCGTCTGGGTGTAGAACTGAACAACCTGCTTGCCGTAGGGCCCGAGATCGCCGAGCTTCGAGCCTCGCGATCCGGTGAAGCTGAAGAAGGGCACGGGAACCGGAATCGGTACGTTGATGCCCACTTGACCGACATCGATCTCGTTCTGGAACTTACGGGCGGCCGCGCCGCTTTGCGTGAAGATGCCGGTGCCGTTGCCGAACGGGTTCTCGTTGATCAGCGTGATGGCCTCGTCCAAGGTATTCACGCCGACGATGACCATCACCGGTCCGAAGATTTCCGTCGTGTAGATCTTCATATTCGGGCGCACCGCGGAAAAAATCGTAGGTCCGATGAAATTGCCCTTTTCGTAGCCGCTCACTTTGATCTCACGGCCGTCCATTTCGAGCTTCGCGCCTTCTTTGATCCCGTCCTCGATCAACCCCAAGATGCGCTGCTTGGCGGTCTTCGAGACGACGGGACCCAAGTCGGTGCCTTTTTCGATTCCCGCGTTGACCTTGAGGGTCTTCGCCTTCGCAACGATATCGGGTATCCACTTCTGAGCCTCACCGACGAGTACGGTGACCGAGGTGGCCATGCAGCGTTGTCCCGCTGCACCAAAGGTCGCCCCCACCAGTGCGTTCAGCGATTGTTCCTTGTTGGCATCGGGCAGGACCACCGCGTGATTTTTGGCGCCCATCATGCATTGCACGCGCTTGCCGTGCTGCGAAGCGAGGTGATACACATGCGTTCCGACGGCGGTTGAACCGACGAAGGACACCGCAGCGATATCCGGATGAGTGCACATCGCGTCTACCGCGCGCTTGCCGCCATGAATGATGTTCAGCACCCCCGGCGGTACTCCCGCTTGCAACGCCAGTTCGGCCAGCAGCATCGGCGTCATCGGGTCCTGCTCGGAGGGCTTGAGCACAAAGGTGTTGCCGCAGACGATGGCCATCGGAAACATCCATAGCGGGATCATTGCGGGAAAATTGAACGGTGTGATGCCGGCACACACGCCGATCGGCTGACGAATCGTGTAGGTGTCCACGCCGCCGGCGACGTTTTCCGCATACTCGCCCAGTTGAAGCGTGCCGATCGAGCAGGCGTGCTCGACCACCTCGAGGCCGCGGAACACATCCCCCTCGGCGTCCGCCAGGGTTTTGCCCTGCTCGGCGCTCAACGTGTGCGCGATCCGGCTCATGGATTCGCGGATCAGCGCCTGAAGCTTGAGCATGATGCGCGCGCGAGCCGCGAGCGGCGTATTTTTCCAGGTCTTGAACGCAGCCTTGGCTGCGGCCACCGCGGCGTTGATTTCCGCATCGGTGGCGAACGGAACTTGCGCCAGTACCTGCTGCGTGGCCGGGTCGACCACGTCCTGCCACTCGTTGGTTTGCGATTCGATGAACTTGCCGTCGAGCAGCATTTTGACGGTGGGCGTTTCGTCGGCCAGCACCGCGGGTTTGGTTGTCATGAAAGTTCCCCTTGTCTGAAGGCATATAGTTTAGCCTGACTGTCGTCCGGGCGCCTCCCTTAGGCCGCCGCCATCGCGTAAACTATGGGGTTCCCATTGAGGATTCGAGCGTATGGCGAATGAAAATGTGTCGGGAGCCTTGAAGTCGCCCGGTGAGCGGTTGCGCGCGGCGGTCGCCGAAGAGCAGCCGCTGCAAGTGGTCGGTGCGATCAATGCCTACGCCGCGCGGATGGCCGCTGCCAGCGGTTTCAAAGCTCTCTACCTTTCGGGCGGAGGGGTTGCCGCGAATTCCCTGGGCGTGCCGGATTTGGGGATCAGCACCATGGATGATGTGCTGATCGACGTTCGGCGAATCACCGACGCCTGCTCCTTGCCGCTGTTGGTAGACGCGGATACCGGGTGGGGCGGGGCGTTCAATATTGCCCGCACCGTGAAGTCCTTCATCAAGTTCGGCGCCGCGGGACTGCATATCGAAGATCAGGTTCAGGCCAAGCGCTGCGGTCACCGCCCCGGCAAAGAGGTTGTGTCGCAGCAGGAAATGGTGGACCGGGTCAAGGCGGCAGTGGACGCGCGCACCGATTCCAAATTCGTCATCATGGCGCGCACCGATGCGCTCGCGGTGCAGGGGATCGACAGTGCCATCGAGCGCGCCGTTGCCTGTGTGGAGGCGGGTGCGGATATGGTGTTTCCCGAGGCGATCACCGACCTTGCGATGTACCGGCGATTCAAGGACGCGGTGCGGGTACCGATTCTCGCCAATATCACAGAGTTCGGCCAAACGCCTTTGTACTCACGGGAGGAATTGGCCTCCGTGGGCGTCGACATCGTTCTGTATTGCTGCTCCGCTTATCGGGCGATGAACGCCGCCGCGCTTGCGACGTATCAAGCCATTCGCCGCGA
Organism: uncultured Gammaproteobacteria bacterium; assembly: GCA_963755965.1. Classification (GTDB taxonomy): domain Bacteria; phylum Pseudomonadota; class Gammaproteobacteria; order Steroidobacterales; family Steroidobacteraceae; genus Bog-1198. Next base: position 157,556 of record CAVWLU010000013.1, on the reverse strand, counting down.
CGGCACGCAAAGAAACGTGGTGAATAGCATGCAAAGCCGCGCCGATCTGTACGGCTATCTCGACTATCACGCGTATGAAGCAAAACTGGATGAGTTATTTGCGGAGGGGAAGGAGAAATGACCGAACTTCAAGGGGCTGGATTCAAACCGAAGAAATCCGTCGCCTTATCCGGCGTCACTGCCGGGAACACGGCATTGTGCACCGTCGGTAAAACCGGTAACGATCTGCATTATCGCGGCTACGACATTCTCGATGTGGCCACGGAAAGCGAGTTCGAGGAGATTGCGTATCTGCTGGTTCACGAAAAGTTGCCGAATCGCACGCAGTTGACTGAGTACAAAGCCAAGCTCATGGCGCTGCGCGAGTTGCCGCCCCCGGTACTGACCGTCCTGGAACAACTGCCCGCCACCAGTCATCCGATGGACGTGCTGCGAACGGGTGTGTCGGCGCTGGGGTGCTGCGTGCCGGAGGCTGCCGCTCACCCGAACGAAGGAGCGCGCGATTTGGCCGATCGGCTCTTGGCTTGCCTAGGGTCGATGTTGTGCTATTGGTACCACTTTGCGAAAAACGGGCGGCGCATCGACGTGCAGACGGACGATGACTCCATCGGCGCGCATTTCCTGCATCTGCTGCACGGCCGAAGACCTTCAGCACAATGGGTGCGCGCCATGCACACCTCGCTGAATCTCTACGCTGAGCACGAATTCAACGCCTCGACGTTCACGGCACGTGTCATCGCGGGCACCGGATCGGATCTATATTCCTGCATCGCGGGCGCCATTGGGGCGCTGCGCGGACCGAAACACGGCGGTGCAAACGAGGCCGCTTTCGAGATCCAGAATCGATATACCACGCCGGATGCAGCCGCCGAGGACGTCAAACGACGCGTCGCCGACAAAGAAGTCATCATCGGTTTCGGTCATCCGGTTTACACGATTGCAGATCCGCGCAATCAGGTCATCAAGGAAGTCGCGCGTGCACTGTCCCTTGCGGCCAACGATCCTTTAGGTTTCTCGATAGCCGAGCGGATCGAGACCGTTATGAAGGAGACCAAGAACATGTTTGCGAATCTGGATTGGTTCTCCGCCGTGTCCTACCACCTCATGGGTGTGCCCACTGCAATGTTTACCCCGTTGTTCGTGATCAGCCGCACCTCGGGGTGGGCCGCACACATCATCGAACAGCGCATCGACGGCAAGATCATTCGCCCGAGCGCGAATTACATCGGACCTGAAAACCTCAAGTTCCGTCCCCTCGCCGAGCGTCCATAAAGGAAACGAAAAAGGCTCATGTCACACGATATCAAATCAGCGCAGCGCCCCGCGCCCGACCATTTACTCGCCGCCATCGCCGACTACGCCTTGAGTTATGAGATCAACAGCCAGCTGGCGCACGAGACCGCCGGCTATTGCCTGATGGATACTCTGGCCTGCGGTTTTCAGGCGCTGAAGTACCCGGCATGCACCAAACTCATGGGTCCGGTCGTGCCGGGTGCCACGCTCGCGGGCGGCGCGCGCGTTCCCGGCACATCCTATGAACTCGATCCCATCAATGCGGCATTCAACATCGGCGCGATGATTCGCTGGCTGGATTTCAACGACACGTGGCTCGCCGCCGAATGGGGTCATCCTTCCGATAACCTGGGTGCGATCCTGGCAGTCGCCGACTACTTGTCTCGCAGCGGCAAACCGCTGAAAGTGCGTGACGTGCTTACCGGTATGATCAAAGCGCACGAGATCCAAGGCGTCCTCGCCTTGGAAAACAGCTTCAACCGGGTCGGGCTCGATCATGTGCTCCTCGTGCGCGTTGCCTCGACCGCCGTGGTGACTGCGCTCATGGGCGGCAGCCGCGACGAGATCATCAACGCCGTGTCCAACGCGTGGATCGACGGCGGAGCGCTGCGCACGTATCGACACGCACCTAACACCGGATCGCGCAAAAGCTGGGCCGCAGGCGACGCGACCAGCCGCGCGGTGCGCCACGCGTTGTTCGCCCTGAAGGGAGAGATGGGATATCCGTCCGCGCTCTCTGCCAAGACATGGGGCTTCCAGGATGTGCTGTTCAAATCCAAACCGTTGACGTTGCCGCAACCCTTCGGCACATACGTGATGGAAAACGTGCTGTTCAAGATTTCGTACCCGGCGGAGTTTCATGCCCAAACCGCGGTCGAAGCGGCCATGACTCTGCACGGGCAAATCCACGACAAGCTCGCGGATATCGACCGAGTCACGATCGAAACGCAAGAGCCCGGCGTGCGCATCATCGATAAAACAGGACCTCTATCGAATCCGGCGGATCGCGATCACTGCATACAATACATGGTTGCCATCCCGCTTCTGTTCGGCCGGCTCACAGCCTCGGATTACGAAGACCAGATCGCCGAGGACCCGCGCGTCGATGCGCTGCGCGCCAAGATGCAGGTGAAGGAGAACACCAAGTTCACGGAAGAATATTACGCACCGGACAAACGCTATATCGGCAATGCCGTGCAGGTATTCTTCAAGGACGGCACGTCGACCCCGCGCGTCGAGGTCAATTACCCCATCGGTCATCGCAAGCGCCGCGCCGAAGGGATGCCGGTGCTGGTCAGGAAATTCGAAGGCAGCGTCGCGGCACACTTTGGCGCCAAACAAACCGAGGCCATCAAGAAGATGTTTGCGAACCCGGCCGCGTTGACGGCAATGCCGGTCAGCGATTTCATGGCCCAGATGGTCAGCGCCGCCTAAATCGCTCCGACCGGCCGGCACGCCGGCGCCGAGGTTCTCCGCGAGTCTTGAAAAAATACTCCGCCGGGAGAGCAGATTATGACGCATCGAGCTTGCCGAAGGCCCCTCCGGGTCTGGATAGTGTCCCGATGAGCAGAGCCATTCGACCGCCGACCGAGGATTGGGCCTCAAATCAATTGCAAGGCCGAGCGCGCGCCGCGCCGGACGAGCGGCGCAGTCGAACTGACCGGCGGCGGCGCATCTGGTGGGCGGTGCTCTACGGCAGTTTCAACCCGCGCCGGCGCCGGCCGCCGCGCCGCCTCGATGACTCTCGATACCACTCCTTGGATTGGCATGGGGCTCACCTCCTGGCGGTGTCGATCGGCATCTTGATTTTGAACGTCGCGGACGCACTTATGACTGTGACGCTGCTCTCTCACGGCGCGATCGAGGTGAACCCGTTCATGGAGGCGCTCGTTTCCAGAAACGTCGCCGTGTTCGCGTCGCTGAAAATGTCGATGACCGGGATCAGCGTCATACTGATGGTGTTCCTTGCGCGTTATCGGTTTATGCGTGTGGTGCGAGTCGAGATGGTGCTGTATGGCGTCTTGCTGGCCTATGTGATTCTGATCGGTTATGAGTTTTCGATGCTTCGGAGCCTCCGAGACGCACAGATCTTCTGATTTTGGCGGCCTGCGTCACATTCCATATTCTGTCGCATTGGGCTAAACTAAAGGCCTGTCACCCTAGTTGTCTTTTCTTTCTCATCACCTTGATGTACTTGAGGTTTTCACCCCTTCGATGCACTCATGAGCGAATCACTTGCGGATCAATTGGCGACGACGGCTCTGTCCGGCGGAAACGCTGACTTCATCGAAGATCTCTACCAGCAATTCCTGAAGGACCCAAGCGCGGTCGATCCGAGTTGGGCCCTGTACTTCAGGACCTTTCAAGGGGGATCCCCCGGCGACACCGCCCATCGCGTAATTCGCGAGCGGCTCGAAGCGAAGCTGCCGGCTGCCCAAACTTCTGCGTCCACCCAAGTTTCCGACTTGGCGAGCGCAAAGCAAGGCGCGGTGTCGAGGCTGATTCAGGTGTATGCGAACCGTGGCCACTTGATTGCTCATTTGGATCCGCTCGGGCTGCAACAACGCGCGAAGCCTTACGTGCTCGATCTCGAGTATTTCGGTTTGTCGGACGCGGATCTCGACACCGAGTTCTATACCGGCAGCCGCAACGCCGCCCTCCCGGGACGGAGCAAGCTCAAGGATATTCTCGCGACGCTCCAATATATCTATACCGACACCATCGGTGCCGAATTCGCGCACGTGTCGGATACCGAGGAGCGGCTCTGGCTTCAGGATAATTTTCAGTCGGCGCGAATGCAGCGCCATTTCAGTGCCGAGGAGAAGAAAAACATCCTTTGGCAACTCACTGCGGCGGAAGGTCTCGAGCGTTATCTGCACACCAAGTACGTGGGCCAGAAGCGCTTCTCACTGGAGGGCGGCGACAGCCTAATACCGCTGCTCGACTATCTCGTGCAACAGGGCGGTAAGGCCGGCATCGAAGAGACCGTCATCGGAATGGCGCATCGCGGCCGGCTCAACGTTTTGGTCAACCTGCTCGGAAAATCGCCGAAGGATCTGTTTAGCGAATTCGAGGGTCAATACGACCTAGCCAAATTGCGCGGGTCGGGCGATGTCAAGTATCACAAAGGATTTTCCGGCGACCTCAAGACGCCCTCAGGCAACGTGCACGTCGCCCTGGCGTTCAATCCCTCGCATCTCGAGGTTGTTAACGCGGTAGTCGAGGGTTCGGTGCGTGCGCGACAGGAACGCTGCGGCGACGCCCTGGGTGACCGCGTGATGGCGGTGCAAATCCACGGGGACGCGGCATTTGCCGGTCAAGGCGTCATCATGGAGACGCTGCAGCTCTCGCAGGCGCGCGGTTTTTACACGGGCGGATCGTTTCACGTCATCGTCAACAATCAAGTGGGTTTCACCACCAGCGATCCGCGCGACGCGCGTTCGACCTTGTACTGTTCCGACGTCGCCAAAATGGTCGAAGCGCCGATCTTCCACGTCAATGCGGATGATCCCGAAGCGGTGTGTTTCGTGACGCGGTTCGCCCTCGAGTATCGAATGAAGTTCCACAAGGACGTCCTCATCGATCTCGTGTGCTATCGGCGGCATGGCCACAACGAGGCGGACGAACCAGCGGCGACGCAACCGCTGATGTACCAGATCATCCGCAAGAAGCCGACCGTGCGGCAACTGTACGCGGACAAACTTGCGGCGGAGGGCGTGCTGACGGCCGCCGACGCGGCGGCGATGATGGACCAGTACCGCAACGGTTTAGACGAGGGCAAGCCCCAGGCACGTGCCGCGCTCGGTCTGATCGGCAACAAATACACCGTCGATTGGAGCGAGTATTTGGGCGCCGATTGGTCGGAACCGGTCAGAACCGCGGTCGACATGGAGCGGTTGCGCGCACTCGGTAAGGCCATCACGACGTATCCTGCCGACTGGAGTTTGCATCCGCGGGTGCTTGCCATCATGAAGGCGCGTGAGCGCATGGTGGCAGGCGATCTCGCCCTCGACTGGGGTTGCGCGGAAAATCTGGCTTACGCCAGCCTGATTCAAGAGGGTTATCAGGTTCGCCTGACCGGTCAGGATAGCGGGCGGGGCACCTTTTTTCACCGCCATGCGGTCCTGCACGACCAAACGACCGGACGACTGTACGTCCCGCTGCAGCACTTGGCCACCAATCAACCCACCTTCACGGTTATCGATTCGGTTCTGTCCGAAGAGGCGGTGATGGGATTCGAGTACGGTTTCTCCACCACCGAACCGCACTGCTTGACGATTTGGGAAAGCCAGTTCGGCGACTTCTGCAACGGCGCACAGGTGATCATCGATCAATTTATCAGCTCGGGTGAAGCGAAGTGGGGCCGCCTTTCCGGACTCACGCTGTTCCTGCCGCACGGTTACGAAGGACAAGGTCCGGAGCATTCCTCGGCTCGCCTCGAACGCTTCTTGCAGCTGTGCGCGGAGTACAACATCCAGGTGTGCGTGCCCTCGACGCCCGCTCAAATGTTTCACATGCTGCGGCGGCAAATGGTGCGCCCATTGCGCAAGCCTCTTATCATCATGACGCCGAAGAGCCTGCTGCGTCATCCGCTGTCGGTGTCTCGATTGGAGGAACTCGCGAGCGGGAGCTTCCGCCCGGTAATCGATGAAATCGACGATCTGAAGACCTCGGCGGTCACGCGCATCGTACTGTGCAGCGGCAAAGTGTATTTCGACCTGTTGAAGGCGCGCCGCGAGGCCAAGGTAGAATCGGTTGCGATTGTGCGCCTCGAGCAGCTCTATCCGTTCCCTTCGGAAGAATACGAAGCCATCATTCGCAAATACTCGAATGCGTATGAAATCGTTTGGTGCCAGGAGGAGCCGCAAAACCAAGGCGGCTGGTATCAGATTCGACATCGTCTGCAGTCACCGCTGAGTTCGAAACACGAGCTTCTGTACGCCGGTCGGGCCGGCGCGGCTGCTCCGGCCACCGGCATTCTGGCGCTGCACGAACAACAGCAGAGAAATTTGGTCACTGCGGCGCTTCAAGGCGTGCCGCCGGAAGAGACTTCACGACAAACGATGCGCCTCCCGGCAGCTCAAACTAGGACGGGTTCTCGATGACCATTGAAGTTCGCGTACCACAGCTGCCGGAGTCGGTGGCCGACGCTACGCTCGTCGCCTGGCATAAGAAATCCGGCGATGCCGTGGCGCGCGACGAAAATCTGGTTGACCTCGAGACGGACAAAGTGGTGCTCGAGGTACCGGCGCCTGTCGGGGGCGTACTCAAGGAAATCATGCTCACGGACGGCGCGACCGTGACCAGCGGGCAAATACTGGCGTTGATCGAGGAGGGCGCGACCGCCGCAGCGCCCGGAGCGAGCGCGCCCGCCATATTGGCGACCTCGAGCGGAGCGACGGCTAACGCAAACGATGCGGTGAAACCTGCCGCCGCCGCCAATGCCGCCAAATTGAGTCCGGCCGCGAAAAGGGTGGCCGAGGAAAACCAGGTGGATCCCAAGGCGGTGACGGGGTCCGGCCGCGACGGCCGCGTCTCGAAGTCCGACGTGGTGAATTATCTCTCGTCCAAGGATGCACCCGCGGCTTCACCGCCGCGCGCGAAGGAGCCCGCACCGTCGACGCCGGCTACCGTCCGCACGCGTGGGACGCGCGCGGAACAGCGCGTGCCCATGACCCGGCTACGCGCGCGAATTGCCGAACGCATGGTCCAGGCGCAGGCCACGCAAGCCTTGCTCACCTCGTTCAATGAAGTGGATTTGCTGGAGGTCAGCGAACTTCGCGCTCGGTACAAAGAGCCGTTTGAAAAGCAGTATGGTGTGAAGCTCGGATTCATGTCGTTCTTTGCAAAGGCGTGCGTCGAGGCGCTGAAAAAATTCCCGTCCGTGAACGCTTCCGTCGAAGGAAACGATATCGTCTATCACGAATACTTCGACATCGGCGTCGCCGTTTCCACCGATCGCGGATTGATCGTTCCCGTACTGCGCGATGCGGATCAATTGAGCTTTGCGGAGATCGAGAAATCGATCGCCAATTTCGCAGGAAGAGCTCGAGCCGGGACCATCACCATCGAGGAGTTGACCGGCGGCACCTTTACCATCACCAACGGGGGTGTGTTCGGATCGTTGTTGTCGACGCCCATCGTCAACTCCCCGCAGAGCGCCATTCTTGGAATGCACAAGATTCAGGATCGTGCGGTCGTGATCGACGGCCAGGTCGTCGTGCGTCCGATGATGTACGTCGCGTTGACCTACGATCACCGCATCATCGACGGACGCGAAGCCGTTCAGTTTCTAGTGACGGTCAAGCAGTGTTTGGAAGATCCGGCACGGATGGTGCTCGGCATATGAGCGATACCTTCGACGTGGTTGTGATCGGCGCGGGACCTGCGGGCTATCCCGCAGCCATTCGTGCCGGACAGAACAAACTGAAAGTCGCCTGCGTGGATGAATGGAAGAACTCCGACGGCAGCTATGCTTTCGGGGGCACCTGCTTGAACGCAGGCTGCATTCCGTCGAAGGCCTTGCTCGAATCCTCGGAGCTTTATCAGCGAGCCCGTGAGGAATTTTCGACCCACGGCATCATGTTCGGCGACATCACGCTCGACCTCGGTGCGATGCAGAAGCGGCGAGCGTCGATTGTGAAGACCATGACCGGAGGGATCACGGCGTTGTTCAAGGCGAACGGCGTGACGGGAATTCAAGGACATGGCCGTCTGTTGCCCGGGAACAAAGTGCTTGTGACCGGTGCCGACGGCACCGAGAGAACGTTGCAGGCCAAGGACGTCATTTTGGCGTCCGGATCCACGCCCATCCGGCTCAACACGGTGCCGCATGACGGCAAGTACATCGTCGATTCTTGGAATGCACTGGAATTCGATGCGGTACCCACGCGGCTCGCGGTCATCGGGGCCGGTGTCATCGGGCTCGAACTCGGCAGCGTTTGGCGGCGTTTGGGGAGCGAGGTCACGGTACTCGAAGCTCTGGAGCAACTGCTCCCCATGGTCGATCAAACCATTGCGAAGGAAGCGCAGCGCCAATTCAAGAAGCAAGGGCTCAATATCAAGCTCGGGGCCAAGGTGGTGCGCGCCACGGTGACGGGCGGGGCGGTCGAGGTGATCTATTCGGATGCCGAGGGCGAGCACACGCTGATCGTCGACAAACTTATTGTCGCCGTGGGAAGAAGGCCCTTCACGGAGAATTTATTGGCCGATGGCACCGCTGTAGAGCTCGATCAGCGCGGTTTCATACAGGTGGACGAGCATTGCCGTACGAACGCCCCGAACGTCTGGGCTGTCGGCGACGTGGTGCGCGGACCCATGTTGGCGCACAAGGGCAAAGAGGAAGGCATCATGGTGGCCGACCTGATTGCCGGCCATTATGGAGAGGTGAACTACAAGGTCATTCCTTCGGTGATCTATACGGCGCCGGAAATCGCCTGGGTAGGTCAGACCGAAGAACAGGTCAAGGCGAGCGGTCGACCGTACAAGGTGGGTGCCTTCCCATTTGCCGCAAGCGGCCGGGCGCGCGCCATGGAAGCGGCGCAAGGCATGGCGAAAATCGTCTCAGCCAAGGACGACGATGAAATCCTGGGTGTGCACGTGATCGGACCCATGGCGGGCGAACTGATCGCCGAGGCAGTGCTCGCGATGGAGTACTCGGCGAGCACCGAGGACCTCCAGCGCACGATCCATGCGCATCCAACGCTGTCCGAGGCCATTCATGAGGCGGCGCTGGCCGCCGATAAGAAATCCATCGACGCCGTCAACCGCTGAGAGCTCCACGCGCTGCGTTTTGGGGACTTACGGCAGCTTCATTCCGAGCTGATCGAACAGGAAGCTATAGACATCGGCTGCCTGATTCACCTGAATCGACAGGGCACTGCCGATGCCATGCCCGGCATGCGAATTGATGCTGAGGTAAATGGGGCGGCCGGAATCCGTCGCCGCTTGTAGGCGCGCAATCATCTTACGGGAGTGCGCGGGGTTGACGCGGCCATCGGTGGCTCCCGTGTACATGAAAATGGCCGGATACGCCGTGCCATCGAGCACGTGATGGTAGGGTGAATAGGCGTAAAGCGCCTTGAACTGATCCTTGTTTTTGACCGAGCCAAACTCGGTGGTATTGAACAAGCCATTGGGATCCAATTCCACCCGCAGCATGTCGTAGATGCCGACCGCCGACACGACTGCGCGAAACAGTTCCGGATGTTGGGTGAACGCGGCTCCCATCAACAAGCCTCCATTGCTGCCACCGATGATCGCGAGATGTTGAGGGCTCGTGTAGTGATGAGCGATCAGGTACCGCGCCGACGCGACGAAGTCGTCGAATACGTTTTGCTTGTGAGTGAGCGCGCCCTGTTCGTGCCACGTTTCGCCGAATTCGCCGCCGCCGCGTAAGTTGGCAATGACGAAGATGCCGCCGCCGTCGAGCCAAAGCCGCTTGGTCGCTCCGATGAATTTCGGGGTGAGACTCAAGTCATAACCGCCATAGCCCGTCAATAGAAGGGGCGTGGCGCCTGTGGGCGCGCCTCCTTTGCGGCGAACGATATTGAGCGGGATGGAAGTGCCGTCCTTGGAAGTGGCGAACTCTCTAACTACCTCGGCGTCGGCGAAGGATATGGGGCTCGTTTCCGCTAGCGGGGTATCGGCCGCTTGCGACGTCTGACTGTTGTAGCGCAAATAATAGGGCGGCCTGAGATAGGTTTCGACCGAATAGACGAGCGTGCCGTCGCTCAAGGGCTCCACCTCGGCAACCGCAGCGACCTGCGGCAGAGGAAGCACTCCGTGCGGTTTCCCGGCGTGATCGTAGATGGCGACCCGCGACGGGCCGCCGACGATTTGGCGCAGGTACAGGGCGCCCGAGGTGATGACCACCGGCTCGCCGCCGAACTCGCCGCCACCCTGTAGAACCGCGTCGGACTGCGGGACAATGACGGTGGCGCGGGAGAGATCCGAGACGCCCGCCTCGAGCCTCAGCAACTTACCGCGAGGCGAGTTCTGGCGCGATATCAGGTAAAGGGAGTGATCGGGACCGGCGGTGGCTGCCACGATCTTGTCGGCGAAATGAGTGATCTGCCGGATCGCGCCGTTCGGATCGATGACATAGTGCGCGAATTCCCCGCCATCGCCGTTCGCCACCGAGACCACCGTGAGACTGGGGTCGAAACGGTTATCTAAAGCGATTTCCGCGACCTTCGGGAAATCCTTGCCCATGACATAGGTGTCCTTGGCCGGATCGTCGCCCAGGCGATGAAAATAGACCTGCTGATAGAAGCGCCGCTCGTCGGCGGGCCGCTCGGTTCCGGGGTAGCGGGTGTACCAGAAACCTTTACCGTCCGCGCGCCACGCCACGCTCCCGCCGCCAGTCGGGTATTGCACTCGCGGGATGAGCTCCGCCAATTGCGTGCCGGAGGCCACCTCGAACAGATGCAGCGTGCCCGCTTCGCTGCCGTTCTCGGACATCGAGACCGCCACGAGCTTGCCGTCGGGTGACGGCACAAACCAGTCGATGGCGGTAGTGCCCTTGGGATCGAGCACGTTCGGATCGACGATGACGCGGGCGCCGGATTTATCGAGCGCATTGGTGAGCACGGCAATCATGGGCTGCTGCTTCGGTGGTTCGGTGTACAGGGCGAATACAACCGAACCGACCGCGCGCAGACCGGAATAGGAACTCGAAGTGGCGGATATCTGTGCGTAGAGCTGCTTGAAAATCGGCGCGCGCTGCGTCAAGCCGTCGAGGTATTGGCGGCTGCGCTGATCCTGTGCCTCGCTCCACTGGTTGACTTGCGGATCGTCGGCGTTTTCCAGCCAGCGGTACGGGTCCGTTACCTGCACATCGAAGTAAGTATCGGTCACCGGCGATGGCCGCGACGCCGGCGCCCCGGAGTCCATCGCGTGTGCATTGAAACTGCAGGCGAGCAAAACAATGAGTCCAAATCCGGCGCTGTAGCGAATCCAGTGATTTCCCATGGGCGCTCAAAGCCTCTTGCGTTGACGGGTTCCAGTTGCGAATAGTCTACCCGTATAATGCCCGCGGCATCGACCGGCGCCCCACCTAAGAGGCGGCGATCTTACAAAATCATGGGGTGCTCGTGACAGTCATCAGGGATCTTTTCAAGTTAGGGTTTTGCTGCGCGGCCGTTCTGGCGCTGACGGCCGCTGTATCCGCCGCTCCGCCCCGTGCCGGGGACCAGCCTGAGAAAAATCAGGACGGCGATGCCGAGCAGCCTCCAACGGGAAAGTTCGAGCCCTTCAAGACCGAGGCGAAGATGAGTACCGGCAGCGTGACTGTCGGGGGTCAGGCAATTCCCTACCAGGCGATTGCGGGCACGCTCATCGTGCATCCGAAGGATTGGGACGACGTGCCGCGCGATCCAAAGGCAGACAAGGAGAATTCACCGCAGACCTCCGACGGCGACAAGAACCCCACGGCCGAAGCTTCGATATTTTATGTCGCCTATTTCAAGACCGGTGGCGGCCCGCGGCCCGTGACCTTTCTCTACAATGGCGGACCCGGTTCGGCTACGCTCTGGCTGCACATGGGCGCCTTCGGGCCGCGCCGCATCGTCACGTCGACCGACGCGCACACGCCGGCTGCGCCGTACTCCGTGGTCAACAACGCCGAGAGCCTGCTCGATGTAACCGACCTCGTTTTCATCGATGCTCCGGGCACCGGTTTTAGCCGCATTGCCGGCAAGGACAAGGAGAAGGCCTTTTTCGGCATCGATCAGGACGCCTACGCTTTCGCGGAGTTCATTTCGCAATTTCTCTCAAAATACGGCCGCTGGAATTCACCCAAATATTTGTTCGGCGAAAGCTACGGCACGCCCCGATCGGCCATTTTGATCAATCAGCTGGAGGCGGAACGTTCGATCGATTTCAACGGCGTGATCCTGTTATCCCAAATCTTAAGTTTCGATCTCAGCCCTGACAGGCCGGCCGGTAATCCGGGAATCGATCTTCCGTACCAGACTGTTCTGCCGACCTATGCCGCGACCGCCTGGTATCACCACAAGTTGCCGGGCGAGCATCCGGATCTTCCCGCTCTTCTGGCGGAGGTCGAGCAGTTTGCCATGGGGGACTATGGGCGCGCGCTCGCGGCCGGCTCCGACTTGAGCGCCGCAGAACGCGGCGCGATGGCCGAGAAGCTGCATCAATACACGGGGCTTCCCGTCGAGTACATCGTGAAGGCGGACTTGCGCATCGACGGCGGCGAGTTCCGCAAGACTTTGAAGGGCGATGACGGCATGACCACGGGCCGGCTCGATTCGCGCTTCACTGGTCCTGACATCGATCCCTTGAGTCAGCGTGCGAACTACGATCCGCAATCCGCGGCCTTGAGTTCGGCGTACGTCGCTGCGTTCAACGACTACGCGCGCAAGGATCTGCACTACGGCGAGGGCAAGACGTTCAAGCCGAGCATCGGAATCTTCAGAACCTGGAATTTGGTGCACCAGCAGCCGGGACAGGCTCAGGCGCCGGCCTCCTCCGAGCAAGGCGCCAACGTCCTTCCGGATCTCGCAAACGCGATGAAGATCAACCCGAACTTGAAGGTTCAGCTGAACGCCGGGTATTTCGATCTGGCGACACCTTTCTATCAGGGCGTCTATGAGATGCATCACCTGCCGATTCCCTCCCATCTGCAGGCCAATATCGAATACAAGTTCTACGATTCCGGGCATATGGTGTACGCCAAGGATTCATCGCTCAAGATGTTGCACGACAACGTGGCGGCATTCATTCGCCGCACGAGCAATCTCCGTGGTCCCTAGAACCCGACCGCATCGAGCATTATTTTTTGCGTCTGGCGCTGACGATGGTCGGGAGCTGCGCAATTCGGGCCAGCACTCGCGACAGCTGCGGCAGGCCGCTGATCAGAATACCGATTTGCATGTGGGCAACATGATCGCGTCGGTCCGTCAGGGTGTTCATGCTGCGAATGCTGATTTTTTCATCAGCGAGGGCTGCGCTCACGTCGCGCACCAGCCCCCGGCGATCGAACGCCTGCACCTCGATGTCCAGCGGAAACTCACCGGCGTCGAGCGTGCCCCATGCGACGGGGAGAATTCGCGCCGGCGCCTTGATGCCGAGCCGCGCAAGATTGGCGCAAGACTGGCTGTGGATGCTCACTCCGCGGCCCACAGTGATGTACCCGACAATCGGCTCCGGCGGTACGGGCTTGCAGCATTGCGCATACGTCGATAGCAGATCCCCGATACCCTGGACCTCGATGTCCGGTTTGGCGTTCACCGGTGTACGCGATCGAATGAATTCGACGGCGCGAGCGTCCCGCGGATGCAGCAATCGCTGAATCGCGCCGGCGACTTGGGCCGGACTCACTTCGCCGAGTCCGAGCGCTTCGTGAAGCGCCTCGGTGCTCGCCAACTTCAGTTCGTTCAAAAGCTCAGGCATGGGCGGGCTGTGCACGCCCAGCCGTTGGATCTCCCGATCCAGCATGGCCCGGCCCTCGAGTTTGTTTTGCGATTCGTTTTGTTTGCGGAACCATGCCCGGACTTTGTTGCGATGGCGCGGACTCGCGAGAAAGCCGGACTGGGTAGAGAGCCAGTCGCGGGACGGCTGCGGCGTTTTCGCAGCGATGATCTCCACCGTTTCGCTATTCTTGAGCTGATAGTCCAACCCCACGATGCGTCCGTTGACCTTGGCGCCCCGGGTTCGATGCCCCAAATCCGTGTGCACCTGGTAGGCGAAGTCCAAGGGCGTGCCGCCGACCGGAACATCGATGATTTCACCTTTCGGCGAGAGTACGTAGACGCGATCCTGGAACAGATCGACGCGCATCCGGTCGAGGAAATCGTGCGCGTTGTCGGCGCCATCCGGCGCCAGCAGCGCGCGCAGTTGGTTGATCTTGCGTTCATAGGCCTGATCGGTCCGGCCGCCTTCCTTGTAGCGCCAGTGCGCGGCCACGCCTCGCTCGGAATTGGCGTGCATTTCGTGCGTGCGGATCTGAATCTCGACCGGCTGGGCACCGGGCCCAATGACGGCGGTGTGGATCGAGCGGTAGAGGTTATCCTTCGGTGTCGCGATGTAGTCGTCGAACTCGCCGGGAATGAATTGCCACAGCGAGTGCACGATGCCGAGCGCCGCATAGCATTCGGCCACGTTATTCACCAGCACACGCGCCGCTCGGATGTCCATGAGCTGATCGAAGGCAAGCTGCTTGACCTGCATCTTGCGCCAGATGCTGTAGATATGCTTGGGCCGCCCCTCGATCTTCGACTCGATTCCGGCAGCATGCAACTCACGCTGCAACAGGCTTTTCAGCTCCTCGATGTAGCGTTCGCGCTCCGAGCGGCGCACCTTCAGAGCCGCGGCGATGTGCTGGTACTCGGCCGGCTGAAGATAACGAAACGCCAAATCCTCCAATTCCCACTTCACCTGCCATACGCCGAGACGATTAGCGAGCGGTGCGTAGACTTCGCGCGTCTCGATCGCCAATTTGCGTTTCAGCGCCATTTCCGCCGACTTGGACGAGCGCATTTTCTGCAATTGCTCGGCGAGCCTCACAACGACCAAACGAACATCTCCGATGACCGCGACCAGCATCTTGCGCAGCGCCTCTGCCTGCGCGGATTCCAGGCCCCGCTCCGGTGTCCAGTCGGACGGCAAGCCGAAGCGGCCCAACTGAGCCAAGGCCCGCGCCAACCGAGGGGGCGCCTCCCCGAAGCGCTTCGCGGCGGTTTCTCGATCGAGAAGCCCCTCATCGAGCAGCGGCTGCAACACGGCGGCGACGACCACGTCCTCGTCGGCATCGAGCGTGCGTACGATCTCGGCCACCTCGAGCGCGGCTCGCCGTACGGGCTCGGCCGCCGCGGGCAGGTCGAGCGCGCGCACGGCCGCAAAGCTTGCCTCCAGCCTCGAACTCGCGGTGAGGATTGGCGCGGTGGTTTCCATGATCTTAAGGCTAAGGTTGGTGGGTTTAAGCGGCCATTGCCGGTATCATACGCGGCCATGCCAGTTTCAATGATGAAGGCCCTGTTTCGCGCTGCCCTGGGCAAGACGCTTGGCGCTTAAGATCGCGACGATTCGCGTACTCGGCATCGATCCGGGGTCGCAATGCACCGGGTTTGGCGTGTTGGACGCCACCGGGCCGCGATTGGTCTACGTCGCGAGCGGCGTCATACGTACTCCGCACGGTGAATTTGCCGCGCGACTGTGCGAAATATTTCGCTGTGTACGGACCATCGTGGCGCAATACCAGCCGCAGGAAATCGCCGTCGAGCGAGTATTCGTCAATCGAAACCCGGATAGCGCGCTGAAACTCGGGCAGGCGCGCGGTGCGGCGATTTGCGGGACTGTCGACGCGAATGCCGAAGTGTTCGAATACGCGACGCGCCAAATCAAACTCGCGGTGGTCGGATCCGGCAGCGCCGAGAAGGCCCAAGTCCAGCTCATGATGAAGAGCATTCTCAAGCTCGACGGCCCTCTTGCGGCGGATGCTGCCGACGCCTTGGCAACCGCGGTTTGCCACGCGCTTCGGGGCCGGGTGCGCGCTTCGCTCGAGCTTGCGGCGAGCCGCGGATGATTGGGTTTCTCAAGGGCCGCTTGGCATTGAAGCAACCGCCCTCGTTGATGGTTGACGTCAACGGCGTCGGCTACGAGCTGGAAGCGCCGATGTCGACCTTCTACGGCTTGCCGGCCGCGGGCGAGCCTGTGGCGCTCTTTACTCACTTGGTGGTGCGGGAGGACGCGCATATTTTGTTCGGCTTTGGTACCGACAGCGAGCGGCGTTTGTTTCGCGGCCTGCTCAAGGTGTCCGGCGTCGGCCCGAAAATTGCGTTGGGGATCTTGTCGGGCGCAAGCGTCGATGATTTTTTGCGCATCATCGAAGCGGAGGACATCGCCATGCTCACGCGCATTCCGGGCATAGGCCGTAAGACCGCCGAACGAGTCATCATCGAGATGCGCGACAGCGTACAAAAGTTGACTGTTCCCGCCCTGGGGAAGGACAGTGCACTCGGCGCCGCCGGGGCGATGACGCCGCAAAGCGAGGCCTTCGGTGCGCTGATCGCGCTCGGCTACAAGCCGCTCGAAGTGACGCGGCTCTTGAAGGCGGCGGACGAGCCCGGGTTGTCGACCACGGAAATCATTCGCCGCGCGCTCAAATCCGCGGCGAAGTAGGATCAGTATGGGAATCGAACAGGATCGAGTCATTGCCGGCACCGGTGGCCGTGACGATGAGGTTGTCGATCGTGCCGTGCGGCCGAAAACGCTTGCCGATTATGTGGGACAGTCGAATGTAAAGACTCAGATGGATATCTTCATTCAGGCTGCCCGCATGCGCGGCGAAGCCTTGGACCACGTGCTGATTTTCGGACCGCCGGGTCTTGGCAAGACCACCCTCGCCAATATCATCGCCAATGAGCTCAAGGTAAACCTTCGGCAGACCTCGGGCCCCGTGCTCGAGCGCCCCGGCGATTTGGCTGCCTTGCTGACCAATCTCGAGCCGCGCGATGTGCTGTTCGTGGACGAGATCCACCGTCTGAGTCCGGTGGTCGAGGAGGTCTTGTACCCGGCCATGGAGGACTCACAGCTCGATCTGATGATCGGCGAGGGGCCCGGCGCGAGGTCGATCAAGCTCGATCTGCCGCCCTTCACGCTGGTCGGCGCCACCACACGAGCAGGCCTGCTCACTTCGCCGCTGCGTGACCGATTCGGCATCGTGCAGCGGCTGGAGTTCTACTCCACCCTGGAATTGACTCAAATCGTGATTCGAAGCGCCTCGATCTTGAAGCTGCGCCTTCTCAAGGATGGTGCGGACCGCATCGCCGAACGTTCGCGCGGTACGCCGCGCATTGCGAATCGCTTGCTGCGCCGGGTGCGCGATTTTGCCGAGGTCAAAGCCGCAGGCCTCATCACGGGCGATGTGGCGCTGGCGGCGCTCGAGATGCTGGAGGTGGACCCGCAGGGGTTCGACATGTTGGACCGCAAACTATTGCTGACGGTGATCGAGAAATTCGATGGCGGCCCCGTCGGTGTCGACAGTCTGGCGGCGGCAATGAGCGAGGAGCGCGGTACCATCGAGGACGTGATCGAACCATTTCTGATCCAGCAGGGTTTTTTGATGCGCACGGCGCGCGGCCGCGTCGCCACGCGCAGCGCCTATGCGCATTTCGGGCTTGCGGCTCCGACCATCGAGCGGGACCCCAATCTGCCGCTGTTCCGGGACGGTCAATAATGGCGGCGCCGAGATTCGAGTGCACCTACCGCATCTACTGGGAGGACACGGACGCGGGCGGCGTCGTCTACTACGCCAATTATTTGAAGTTCATGGAGCGCGCCCGCACCGAGTGGTTGCGGGCTTTGGGAGTCGATCAACTGCAATTGCGTTCGGAGCGGCAGCTACAGTTCGCGGTCGTCAGCGTGTCGGTAGATTTCCTCCGGCCTGCAATTCTCAATGATGAAGTTCTCGTCACCGCCGAGCTTGACGCCTTGAGTGGTGCGACAATTTTGTTCAAGCAAGCGATTTGGCGCGGCGAGGTCAAGCTCATCGACGCGACCGCTCGCGTCGCCTGTCTCGATTCCGGCACGTTGAAACCACGAGCCATCCCCAAGGATCTTTTTTTGGAGTGGCGTAATGCCCAATGACTTGTCGGTTTGGACCATGGTGCTCGATGCGAGTCCCATCGTCCAAGCGGTGGTTTTCTTGCTCTTGGCGGCATCGATCGCCTCGTGGGCCATCATATTCCGCAAGAGCCGAGTGATCTCCCAATCGCGGCGCGGTGCTGATCAATTCGATACCCAGTTTTGGTCGGGCGGCGATCTTGCAACCCTGTATCGCAACATCGAAACAAAGGGGCGCGCCGGCACCGGGCTGCAGAGTATTTTCGAGTCGGGTTTCGGCGAGTTCAGCCGTCTACGCCAGCAGGGCACACCGGCCGATCTGCTGCTCGAGGGCGCGCGCCGTGCGATGCGCGTCGCGCAGATGCGCGAGCTCGATCGTTTGGAACGCAATCTCGCAACGCTCGCCACCGTGGGGTCTACCAGCCCTTATGTCGGACTGTTCGGCACCGTGTGGGGAATCATGAGCGCCTTCCACAATCTGGGCAACGTGCAACAAGCGACCCTTGCGGCGGTGGCGCCGGGCATCGCCGAAGCCTTGGTCACCACGGCGGTCGGTCTGTTTGCGGCGATTCCGGCAGTGATCGCCTATAATCGTTTTGCCGATCAAGTGAGTCGCTTGGAACTTCGTTTCGACACGTTCGTCGAAGAGTTTTCAACGATTCTTCAACGCCACGGGCCGGCCAGGCCGCAGGCCTGAAATCCATGCCCGCACCCCTGCGTCGTCGCAAATTGATGGGAGAGATCAACGTCGTGCCCTACATCGACGTGATGCTGGTACTGCTCATCATATTCATGATCACCGCGCCGCTCCTCAAGGAAGGTATCAAAGTCGATTTGCCGAACGCCGGCGCACGCCCGATCGACCCCGCATTCCTGCAGAAGCACGAACCCTTGATAGTGACCATCGACGCGCGCGGACGCCTCTATGTAAACTTCGGGCCAAACCCGGACAAACCCGCGACTGAAGCGACCGTGAGCGCGCGTACCGCGGCACTCCTGCGGCGCGATCCGCTAACCCCGGTGCTGGTCAAAGCCGATACGACGGTGCCCTATGGCGACGTTGCGCACGCCATGGTGCTCCTGCAACGCGCGGGCGCCGACAAGGTGGGACTCTTGACCGATCCTGAGGGGCCGGTGCCGCGCAAGCAGGGAGAGAGCCATGGAGCCGGCAACGGCGCGCGCTGAATGCAAGGTACATTGCGCGAAAATTCCTGGCCGGTATTGGCGTCCGTACTGCTGCACGGGGCATTGGCGGCGGCGTTGGTGCTCATGACCATGATGTCCGCCAGACATACGCCCGAAAGCCCGCAACCCGTGGCGATCAATGCGATGGTCGTTGACTCGCAAGTGTTGCATGCGGCGCAGCGCGCGCAAGCCGAACGCGCTGCCGAGGAGACGCAGCGGGCGCGCGCTGCCGCCGATGCCGAGAGCGCCGCTTCCGCCGCCGCCCAGGCCCAGGCGCAGGCTGCCGATGCGGCCAAGGCTGCCGAAGCGGCTAAAGCTGCCGCTGCGGCCAAAGCTGCGGACGAGACCAAGGCGGCGGAGCAGGCGAAGGCCGCCGTTGCGGCGAAAGCCGCGGCCGCCTTGGATCTGCAGCGCGAAGAGGCCAGGAAGGCCGCGGAAGCTAAACAAGCCGCCGAAGCCAAACAAGCTGCGGAGGCCAAGCAAGCCGCGGAAGCCAAACGCGCGTCCGATGAACGGGCGCGGCAGGAGCGCGAAGCTGAATTGCGCCGACAATTGGCCGAGGAAGAGCACGTGAGCGCGGTCGAAGCGAGTCCGTTGCGGGATCGCTACGTGGCAAGTCTGCGCAATCGTATCCAGCACGCGTGGATCAAACCGCCCTCGGCGCGTGTCGGCGTCGATTGTCTGGTCGAAGTGACTCAAGTACCCGGCGGAGAAGTCACGAATGCGCGAGTCACGCAGTGCAATGGGGATGCTGCGGTGCGTCAGTCGATCGAAAACGCCGTATATCGTGCTTCTCCGTTACCCGAGCCGCCCGATCCGGCGCTCTTCCAACGAAATTTCGCATTCAGGTTCAAGCCAGATGAATAAAACGCTTTCTGTCCTCGCCTTACTCGGTCTGGTGCTGTTCTGTCCGCGCAGCCGTGCTGATCTCGTCGTCGAAGTGACGCGCGGACAGGACGACGCCATTCCCGTTGCGATCGTACCGTTCACGACGGCGGAGGCGGCCGCAGATTCGTTCGATGTCGCGCAAGTCGTGAGCGATGATCTGGCACGCAGCGGCCGCTTCAAGTCCATGGATCGGAAGGACATGGTCGAACAGCCCCACACCGGCGCGAGTATCAGCTTCGACGATTGGCGGCGGCTCGGCAATGATTACATCTTGGTCGGCCAAGTGCAGCCGCAAGGCCAAGACCGCTTTAGCATCAGCTTCGAACTCTATAACGCACTCAACCGGCAACGTCTATTGGGCTATCAGATCAGTGCAAACCGCGCCGGATTGCGGCTCGCAAGCCATCAGGTCGCCGACATGGTGTTCGACAAGATTCTTGGGATCCGCGGTGCGTTCGCGACTCGAATTGCCTATGTTTCGGTGCTCGGTTCTTTGCCGAACAGACACTACCGGCTGATCGTCGCCGATGCGGACGGTGAGAATCCGCGTGTCGTCATGCAATCGAACGAACCTTTGATGTCGCCGGCGTGGTCGCCCGACGGTCAAAGCCTGGCCTACGTTTCCTTCGAGAACCGGCTGCCTTCGGTATACGTGCAAGTGCTGAAGACCGGCGAGCGCAGGCGCGTCTCGGCGCGCGCGGGCGTAAATCAGGCGCCGGCATTCTCGCCGGACGGCAAAAAGCTGGCGCTCACACTGTCGACCCGCGATGGCAATTTGGATATTTACGTGCTCGACCTGAACACCGAGGCGCTCACTCGCATTACCGACGATCCCGGCATCGATACCGAGCCGCAGTGGTCCAAGGATGGTCAGAGCCTGTATTTCACGTCCGACCGTGCGGGTGGTCCGCAGATCTATCGCGTCGGCATTCAATCGGGCGATCATCCGCGGCGCCTGACCTTCCAGGGCAATTACAACGCGCGGCCCAGGCTCTCGCCGGATGAGTCGCATCTCGCCTTCGTGACCCAGGAGGACGGTGCGTATCGCATTGCGGAGATGGACCTCAAAGGACGCGGCGATGTTCAGGTGCTGACCAAGGGGCGCTTCGACGTATCGCCGAGCTATGCGCCGAACGGCGCCATGATTATCTATGCAAGCCGCGATCGCGGGCGCGGCGTGTTGGCGCTCGTGAGTGCCGACGGCCGGGTACAAGAGCGATTGGTGTCGAGCGAGGGCGAAGTGCAAGAGCCCGCCTGGTCGCCATTTTGACGCTCGATGCCAAACAAATTACACAATTCTATGTTTCGTCGGTACGCTTGACTCTAACGTTAGACATCGGATGGAAAACCCAATGAAAAGAATAGTATCGATTGCCTGTTTGTTTGCCGCGGCGGCGCTTCTCGCCGGGTGCCCCAAGAAGGCTACGACCGTCGAACCGCCGAACGCAGGTACGCAAGTACCGGGCTCTGGTACGACGGCGGGGCAGGGGGCCTCGACCAGCACTTCTCCGCTCGGGGGTGATGCGGGGACCTCAGGCCAGGGCGCGGGGAGCGCCGGTGCGTCGGGGCGCAACGTCATCTATTTCGATTTCGACAAATCGGATATCAAGCCTGAATTCGCCGACATCATCGCCGCGCAATCGCGCAACTTGACCGCTCACCCGAACCTCAAGATGAAGTTGGAGGGCAACACCGACGAACGTGGGACGCGCGAGTACAACATTGGCTTGGGCGAGCGCCGTGCCCAAGCGGTCCGCCGCGCCCTGATGCTCCAGGGCGTTGCGGAATCTCAGTTGACGACCGTGAGCTTTGGCGCCGAACGTCCCGCCGTCGAGGGCGACGATGAGGCCGCTTGGGCGAAAAATCGCCGCGTGGAATTGGTTTACGCGCCGTGACCATGCGCGGAGCATCCTTGGGTTTGGCTTTCCTTGCCGTGCTTGCAGCGGCCGGCTGTGCCTCTACACCGTCCGATGAGGATCCGGTGCAGGTCAAACTAAATGACCTCGATGCTCGCTTGACCAAGATCGAACGGGTGGTCTCGAACCAAAGTCTGCTCGAGCTCTCCAATCAAGTTGAAGCCTTGCGCTCGGAGGTTCGCGCCATGCGCAACGACGTCGACGAGTTGGGCCACGCTCTGGAAACCAGCCGCAAGCAAACGCACGATCTGTACGCCGATCTCGATCTACGGATGAAGAACCTCGAGTCGCGCGGCGGATCGGCAGGCGGTGGGACAGCGGCAGGAGTTGCGTCGAGCGCTGCTGCTGCGAGCGCTGCCGCCGCGGGTGCGGCATCGAGTGGCCCGGCGACGGGTGGATCCGACACCGCTGCGTATCAAGCGGCATTCGGTCTGTTGAAGGACAGCCAGTACGATCGCGCCATTGCGGCATTTCAACAATTCCTGGTGTCTTTTCCGGACAGTTCGCTGGCGGACAACGCTCAGTACTGGCTGGGCGAGGCCTATTACGTGAACAAATCCTTTCCGGAGGCTCTCGCCGCATTTCAGCGCGTGGTGGACAAGTATCCGCAGTCGCGCAAGTTGCCGGATTCCATGCTCAAGATCGGCTACTGCGACTACGAGTTGAAGCAATGGCAGGCCGCGAAGGAAATCCTGGCACAGGTGGTGTCGAATTTTCCGGACACTCCCGCCGGCCATCTGGCGCAGCAACGTCTCGAGAAAATGGCAGCCGAGAAGCATTGAGATGGCGGCAACATAGAGCGGCGCACGCATGCTAGAGGGATCTCAGAAACGCGAACGTCTGCGCGTCAACGAAATCTTTCGCTCGTTGCAGGGAGAGGCTGACGCGGTCGGGTACCCTACGGTATTCGTGCGGCTGACGGGCTGTCCATTGCGATGCCAGTACTGCGATACCGAATATGCATTTCACGCGGGCGAATGGCATGAAATCGACGCCATCTTGGCAGAGGTCGAAGGTTTCGAAACCCCTCATGTGTGCGTGACCGGCGGCGAGCCGCTGGCGCAACCGAATTGCCTGCTCTTGCTCACGCGCTTATGCGAGGCGGGCCATCACGTCTCGCTGGAAACCAGCGGCGCTCTCGATATCGGCGGGGTGGACGCCCGGGTTTCGCGCGTGGTCGACGTGAAAACTCCGGGTTCCGGCGAGGCTCACCGTAACAGAGTCGAGAACTTTCGCCTGCTCACGCGGCGCGACCAGGTGAAATTCGTGATTTGCTCGCGTGAAGATTTCGACTGGAGCAAGGCTTATCTGAGGGAGCACGCCTTGTCCGAGCGCTGCCAGGTATTATTTTCCCCGAGCTACGCGCAAGTAGCGCCCACCACGCTGGCGGAATGGATTTTGGCGTACCGGCTGCCGGTACGCTTTCAACTCCAGCTCCACAAGATCCTATGGGGCGATGTCCCTGGCAAATGAAGGCTAAGGAAATGAAACCGGCCGTCGTTCTGCTGTCGGGGGGCCTCGACTCGGCCACGGTACTCGCCATTGCCAAGGCACGAGGATTTCAGAGCTTTGCGCTCAGCGTGCATTACGGGCAACGTCACCACGCCGAACTCCTCGCGGCGAAGCGCGTTGCCCTCTATCTTGGCACGCATCAGCATCGCGTCATGGGTGTGGATCTCGCCGGTGTCGGCGGTTCGGCGCTAACGGATGAAACCCTCGCGGTCCCTGAGTCGCCGACCGAGGGCATTCCGATCACGTACGTGCCCGCGCGCAACACCCTGTTGCTCTCGCTGGCTCTCGGTTGGGCCGAGGTCATCGGCGCC
The DNA here is from genome assembly GCA_963755965.1 of uncultured Gammaproteobacteria bacterium. Lineage (GTDB taxonomy): Bacteria > Pseudomonadota > Gammaproteobacteria > Steroidobacterales > Steroidobacteraceae > Bog-1198. The sequence continues at coordinate 133,867 of CAVWLU010000013.1, read as the reverse complement.
GGCGATATCTTCGTGGGTGTCAACGCAGTGGATTACTCGGGATATCCGGATTGCCGGCCGGAATTCATCGCGGCATTCGAGAAGCTTGCGCAGTTGGCGACCAAGGCCGGCGTCGAAGGCAGCCGCTTCAAAATCCATGCACCCTTGGTCAACATGACCAAGGTCGACATCATTCGCACCGGCATGTCGCTGGGAGTGGATTACAGCATGACAGTGTCGTGCTATCAGGCGGATGCGAAAGGCCGCGCCTGCGGGCGCTGCGATTCGTGCCGCCTGCGCAGGGCGGGATTTACCGCCGCCGGGGTTCCCGATCCGACCGCTTATGTTTGAAGTGCATTCTCGATGCCGCGGCCGGCAAGTTCGGCTATCATGCGCCGCTGATCGGGACGGTAGCTCAGTTGGTAGAGCAAGGCCCTTTTAAGGCTTTGGTCCTGGGTTCGAGTCCCAGCCGTCCCACCACTATTTTTATTAGTATAATCAATGAATTACAGTAAGTAACTATAATTTACTTTGCGCATGCAGTATTCGCCTCGTGTTGGATCCGACCTTCTTCGTTTCGATCTTGATCTTACTGTTCGGTATTCAGTAAGCATTCCAGGCAGAAGATCTCAATGGCGAGTCAGAGCGAAAAGCGAGATGATCATCCCGCCTTAGAGTGCCGGCCCGCGAGCGGGGTGACACAGCAAGACCTGGACGATGATTGCGCTTGTTGGTCGTGCTGCCTGTGGTGAAACCACTCGATCGTCGTTTCGTGGCCGAAGCGCAGTAAGCAGGTCAATGGTGGGGGTTAGCAGAATAGGCAAATTTGTTGCACAACCCGGTCGTTCTGGGCGTGTCCCCTAAATTGTTTTATTTTAGTTCCGTGTTATCAGCTTCGAATGACCCTCGAATAATCGATTTTCAAGTCCTCCATTACGCGCATTGCGACGGCACGACCGCCCCCGGTAAGGCCGCCTCCGGGATGCATAAAAGGTCCTGCCAAAAATAGTCCATTGGCGCCGGGAACTCGGTACTGGGATAGCTCCGGCGTCGGCCGCATTCCGAGCGACTGATAGACGTAGCTTCCCAGACCCATGATGTCGCCCCGTTGGAACGAAGGTGAATATCGCGCTTGATCCAGGGGGCTTTCGACATACCGGGCCAAAATGTTCTCGCCGCCGAGGTTGGGGCAGTAACGCTTCAGATGCTCCATCACCCAATCCGCCCGCGACTCTTTCACTTCATCCCACCGCGCCGATCCGCCATCACGCAAATCGAACGGCGAAAATGTATTGCAATAGAGCGTGTGATGTCCATCGGGAGCGCGAGCCTTGTCAAAGTTCGTATGGAGCGACACTGCGCTGATGAAGCTCGTGGGAAATTCTCCATATTTTAAGGTATCGAATAACTTGCGAAAATCGTCCATACCGTGAAAGTCGATGAGGTTCACCGTGAGCGTATCGTCCGGCAGATTGCCCGCAATCCAATTCACCTTATCGCGCACCGCGGCGTGAATCATGAGATTGGCGAATGAACTGTTGACGGTACGACGGGCTCGTTCCACCAGACCGCCATCGAGCCCATCGACGATGCTTCCGAGGAGGTGCGGATGAATGCCGGCGACCACGGCCTTGCGTGCCTTGATCACTTCGCCGTCGCTTAGTTCGACTGATGTTGCATCTCCCCCAGCGTTGAGGATTCTTTTCACGGCGCTGCTCGCCCGGATCTCGCCCCCGAAATGCTCGATGCAGCGGACCATCGAATCGGTCAGCCCCTGGGTGCCGCCGACGACGGCGCCCGGAGGATGCGAGTGCGAGCCCCCGATCAGAAAGAACATATTCACGCCGGTGGTCTTCTCCTCGGGACCGCACAGCGTCTCGCCCGCCCACTTGAGAAAGTGCATCTGAATCTTGGGATGTTCGAAATTCTCCACGATGACGTCATAGGCGCTCTTCATCATGGCCAGCATCAATTCCTGACCGACCGGCAATTTTTCTAAAAGGCTGACGAAAGCTCCGAACGGCGGCGGGGGTCGGGTCATGGCCATGCCAATCAGGGGCATGACGCTTTCCATGAACTTGACCATTTGGCGGTACCGCTCCGCATCGCGTGGCGAAAATTTAGCGAACTCGGCGCAAGTCCGGTCGAGGTCCTTGAAGCACGCGATGGATGTGCCGTCGTCGAACACGGTCATGAAGCTGACCGACGGGTAGACGAACTTTAGGCCGAATTTTCCCAACAGGCCCAATTCATCCTGAGCGACGATAGGATGAGCTTGTAGATGGGCGAGACCGGTCGCGTGGATATCATGGTAGTAACCAGGCAAGGTTGCTTGGCGCGATATCGCACCACCTCCAGGGGACGAGTTCTTCTCGAGCACGAGTACGCTCAAGCCGCAGGTGGCCAAATAGGCGGCCGTCGTCAGCGTGTTGTGGCCGGCTCCGACCGTAACGATATCGTATTGCTTTTGCGCCATATCCAACGCTCGCCAGGAGCCGCTATCCTTTCAGGGCCCGGGTGTATTATTATGGGTGTAAATAATAGTAACATCAAACCGGGATTCGAGATGGCGGCAACGTGACGATTGTGGGAGTACGTAATGGCGAGGTCTGATACCGGCAGCGCGCGTAGCGAACGTCCCGGCTTCCGGTATCGCGTGACCTCCGCGCGAATCGTTTTGGGCTGCATGTATATTGCGGGCGGCCTCATACCCTTTACACATTGGGCGTATTTGCCCATGCCCAATCCTGCCGGCGGCGAGTTAATGGCTGCACTCGTCGAGTCGGATATATTGCGCTTGAGCAAGACGCTGGAAGTGATATTCGGCTTGGCGCTGGTGTTCGATCTTTGGGCGCCGCTCGCGATTGCTGTTTTGGGGCCGGAGCTGCTGTTCATCGCCTGGGTCGACTGGTATCTCGACCCATTTTTGGGCGGCGTCATCGCAGTCAGCATCTTGGTGACTTGCCATTTGTTCCTGGCCTACGCCTATTGGGACGTGTATCGCCCGATGTTTGTGCGACGCCTAAGAATATGAGGAATGAAGCAGTCCTGCACGCGACGCGGATAGCCGTGGCGTGGTCCCTCTGGCTAATGCTGCTGTTGATCTCAACCGCCACATCCCCGGCTAACGCCTCGGAAGACATCGTCGTCGGAAGGACCTACGACTCGAAACGACCGGATCTCGCTTTGATTACGCGCGTGCAGGGGGCGTTTTTCGACGATATCAACACGAGAGGCGGCGTGCGTGGCCATACGGTCCGCTTCGTCGCTCTGGACGATAAAGGCGACGCGGCGGTGGCGCAGTCGAATATTCGCGCGCTCGACGAGCGCGAGAAAGCGGTATTGCTATTCAACATTAATTTCGTCGCTCCCAATCCCGCTCCTGACATCGCCCAGGTTTTTGGGAGAGACCGCACGCTACCTGAGGCGTCCGATTCGAACGCCGTCATCGTAGGCTTTTATCCGACTTATTTCCTCGAAGGGAAACTCATTGGTGAATACGTTGGGGAGACGAGCAAGTCATCTCGCGTTGCCATCGCGCTCGGTACGGGAGCGGGCTTCGAGGGGTTCGCAGCCGGTATCCGCGCGGGGCTCGGTCTCGATGCGGATCGACGGATCCTCAAGACTATCGTGCTTGGTGGAGCGGGGAGCGGTCTCGCGGAGTCCGTTCGTAGCTTGAAAGCTGCCGGGGCCACAGTTCTCGTCGTTGGCGCAGAGCCGCGCCTCACGGTGCAGATCATGGGGGCCGTGTCAGCGGCGGGTTGGAAGCCCGAACGGATCATGGACAGAGACAGTGCTCGTTCGATGCGCGAACAATCGGCGGGCGCACGCAGCACGGCAGACGGTGCGGTTTCGGTGCGATATCTCAAGGACCCTAACGACCCACTATGGGCAACGTTTAAGCCCTACCGATGGGCTGAGTTTCCACGTTGGACCGATGATCGCGGTGCCCAGGCCTATAACGCCTTCATTCGACATCACGTGTCCGACGTCGACCCTAAGAGTGAAGTCGTCGAGTATGCCTATACCGCCGCACAACTCGTGGTGTATTTGCTTGAGCAATGTCGCGATCAGCTGACCCGCCAGGAAGCGTCCAAGCGCTCCATGCGACTGGCATGGACCAGCGTTCCATTGCTCAGTCCGGGGATACGCATCTACACCTACCCGGGTCATCCCACTCCAATCACTCAGGGACAACCCATACGATTTGACGGAATGGAATGGTCGGAATTCGGAGATGTGCTGGACGCCGAAGACTGATTCTGGCATCGCGGGAGCGGGAAAAAAGACCGGCTTGCCAATATATAATACCCCTGTCAGAATATGGCGAGGGCGGTTGGCGGCAATCGTTTGAGCCTGTTCCGGACTGAAGTCGAGTCGAAGAACGGCATCGGCAACATGGAGTGCGATCATGGCAAAGGGCATCATGTTGGCGCTGTCGAATCCGCTCTCCAAGGATCGCGAGGACGAGTTCAACCATTGGTACAACGAGATTCACGGCAAACAAGTCACCAGCTTGAAGGGCTTCGCCTCGCTCACGCGCTACAAGCTCTCCGCGCAATTGCTACCGCCGACGAACGATCCCAAGTTTCGCTACCTAGCATTCTACGAACTCGACGATGTCGATGAAGCCTTTAAATCTTTGGCGGAGGGCTCGTCCAAGTTTGCCATGTCGGACTCGGTGGACCTCGCGGGCGCTCTCGGGATGGTGTTCGAGAAAATCTACTCGACCAAGGACTGAAAGGACGGCCGGCGACTCGCGGGCCGGCGGCCGAGTGATTAGCAATAGGGTGGGCGTCGTGAAATCCTTTGATGCGATGGAGTTTCGCAAGGTCTTGGGCACCTTCACCACGGGGGTGACGATCGTCACCACGCGTGCGCAGGACGGGCAGCCGGTCGGTATCACCGTCAACAGCTTCAATTCGGTGTCATTGCAGCCCCCCATGGTCCTGTGGAGCATAGCGAAGAGCGCTCACAGCCTGCAGGCCTTCGAGTCATCGGAATTCTGGGCCGTGCATATCCTGTCCGCCGCGCAGGAATCGCTATCGAATCGCTTTGCCAAAAGCGGCGGGGAGAAATTTACAGGAGTCGACACCGACACGGGCTGCGGAGCCATTCCGCTTCTCAAGGGCTGCACAGCGCGATTGCAATGCAAGAATTCTCTTCGCTACGATGGGGGTGATCACGTCATCTTCCTTGGGGAGGTGGTCGAATTCGAGCACGACGCGATCACACCGCTAGTGTTCCAGCACGGCAAGTACGCCGTGGCTTCGCGCAAGCTGAACGATATCACCATAAATAATCCGGGTACCCACCGGTTGGACGTGGGCATCGACGAAGATTTTCTGGGATATCTTCTGGCACGCGCTCATTTTCAATTCTTCGGCCGTCTGCGCGAAGTCATGTTGCGATTGGGCCTGGACGACGTGCATCTCTTTATCCTGTTCGGCCTGAGCGTGAATGAAACGCGCAGTGTCGAGGAGCTGAATCGGATCATGCGTCCGGCGAGGCAGGAGATCACTGCCGCCGCGTTGGAGCCGCTGCAGACGCGTGGGCTGATCAGCGTCGAAGGTAGCGGCCAGGAAGCGATATTTCGCCTGACGAAAGCAGGTCACCGCACGGCACTCGACGCGATTGCGGAAAGCAAGAGTATCGAAACGGACGCGCTCGACAGGCTCGGCTACTGGAATGCCAGCGCGCTCAAAAACTTGTTAAAGCAGTTCATCATTGAAACCGATATTGGCGTGCCGCACCCCTGGGAGTCGGCAGCGCATCAGTAAAGTCCGAACTTTGCCGGACGGGTTGGCGGCGCTGGCATAGTCCTAGTAGAACATTTCGGTCGGTGCACCGCCGAGCAGTACCGAGCCATAGCTTGCCGACGCCGCGTCCCAATTGCCGCCCGGATGAGCGCTAATGGCGTACAAATCCCGAAATGCGCGCTGAATGAGGCCTTCCTCGCGGATACCACGTCCCCCTGACATACCCATCAGGATGTCGACCGCCTTGCGGCACATGCCGACAAGATACGCTTGATCGCGACGATTTCGTACGCGCAACTCGATCGGAAGGTCTTTCTCAGCTTGAATCAGGGTGGTGGTTTCCTGTATTCCTCGTTCGTAGAGGAGCTCCGCCGCATCGATCAGAGCACCAACTTCGGCCAAGTGCTGTTGAGCGCTGTGCTGCCTGGCATCAAATCCGGGCGCCGTATCGCCCGCCTTCGGCCGTACCTGCGCCGTTAAATAGTCGAAGGCGCCGCGCGCGATGCCGGTGGCCGGTGCAAGGATGGAGAAGCCGAAGAGTGGCCAGACCGAGGTCCGGTAAAGCGGATTTGAATGAATTACACCGCCCGGCGTCTTGCCGGCCATGACGTCCAGATTGCGCAGAACGCGATCGTTTGGAATAACTACGTCGTTGACGAACACGCTCTTGCTGCCCGTGCCCGCCAGGCCCATGACGTGCCAATCATCGACCACCGTCAGCTCCGATTTCTTGAGCATGAAGAGTCGTAGCTCGGGGATTCCGGGCTGCACCTCGGGGGTGACCGTGATCGCACCGACGACGATCCAACCGCAGAAATCGATACCGCTACAGAATGACCATTTACCGGAAACCAGCCACCCATTATCCACTTGTGTTGCCTTGCCGGTCGGCACGTAGCTTGATGCGCACAGCGGCTGTTCCGATGCCCAGTACTCATCCTGGACGTGTTTCGGGTACATGCCGACCAGGTGATCGTGCGAATTCGACACGCAATAGACCCAGCCGACCGAGCCGTCCCCGCTGGCTATGGCACGTCCAATCCTGTAAATCGTGGCCATGCTCATGTCGCGGCCACCATACCGGGCGGGACGTGCGAGCTGCAACAGGCCGCGCTCACCCAATTCGGCCATGACGCTTTCTGGTACCTGACGAGCACGAGTTATATCCAGGCTCAGGGCGCGCAGATTGCTCGCGTAGTCATACGCGCGGCTCAACAGCTCCTGTTCATCGGCGAGGTTTGATTTTTGTGCCAGCGGGGTTATGGAGCTTGACGCTGTTTGCATAATGCGATTGCCGGAAGGCTCGGGCTGAGCGGTGAGATCAAGGTAACAATTAATTGAAGGTGGTGTCAATATATTTGGCCTGGCTGCAGTGCGATGCGTGGAACGCATCGCGCCTTTGCTTTTAAGGATAAAGAAGCGTCACCCGGCTGACGAAATGAGGTCGTGCAGACTTTTGTTTACTCCCATATTAATTCATACTTCAGGTGAACTAACTTAGCGTCCGCCGAGAATACGTATGACTTATGAAGTTCAGCTGATCCCGAGCGGCAAGACGTTCCGAGTGGAGGAGGGGCTGCCCATTCTCAACGCGGGGTTGGCGGCCGGCATAAAGATGCCCTACGGCTGCCGCATCGGGACCTGTCGGTCGTGCCGCGGCAAAGTCTTGAACGGTAAATTCGACTTCGGTGCGGCGCACCCCGCGTACCTGCCTCAGCATCAGCGCGACGAAGGCTACGCTTTGTTGTGCCAAGCAACCGCGTGTTCGAATCTCAAGATCGAATTGGAGGAGTTACCGGCGCTTGCAGTGCCGCAGATCGCGCCTTCCTACGTCAAAAAGGTCGAATTTCGTGCTGATGACGTAGCAATCGTGTCGCTGCGCTTGCCGCTTCACCTCAATCTGCAGTTCGAATCCGGTCAGTACGTCGACTTCATCTTTCCCGATGGTCTACGGCGCAGCTACTCGATCGCGACTCCGGCGACCTCTGCTGGGACAATCGATCTCGAGTTTCATATTCGCCATCTCCCCGGCGGGCTATTCACGGACAAGGTATTCAAGGGCCTCCAGCCGCGGGAGAAGGTGCAATTTGAGGGTCCGTTGGGCACGTTCTTTCTGCGGGAGTCGGAGAAGCCGGCGCTCTTCCTGGCTAGCGGAACGGGCTATGCGCCGATACGTTCGATGTTGCTGAAGCATCTGCCGATGAACCCCGAACGGCCCATGACGCTCTATTGGGGCGGCCGGTCGCGTAAAGATCTATACATGATGGAGGAAGCCGAAGAATTGGCGACTCGCTATCCAAACTTCCGTTTCGTGCCTGTGCTATCGGAACCTCGTGCCGAAGATAATTGGACGGGTGCCATGGGCTTTGTGCACCTTGCAGTCATGAGGGATATCCCGGATTTATCGCGTTGGCAGGTGTATGCCTGTGGAGCGCCGCTAATGGTCGAAGCGGCCACGCGAGATTTTTCCGAGAAATGCGGCTTGCCGGAAACAGAGTTCTTCGCCGATTCTTTCGTCAGCATGGCTGACTTGGCGCGCACCGGCAGCATCTGACTCTGTACGTCGCGTGCCTTGCGGTCACTCGAACTTGGACTTCATCCATTCGACTGCGCGGCCGATTGCGATATCCTGACCCAACGGTTCGCCCGCTGTGAGTGCATGACCGTGATGATTGCCGCGCACGTCGATGCGGATCTTGTCGCTGGACTTAATGGTGCCAAAAATTTCGGTGGCGTCGGTGGGGAATACCGTATTGTCGCCGGTGTAGTACAGCATCAGTGCGGGTTGTTCAATCGCAGCGCCGCAACGCTCGAAAGAGGCGTTCGACGTAATTCCCGACCACGTCGACAGCCAGCTCTCCGGAGTGCAGACACGGCCAAATCCTACGGCTCCGACGTTTGAGGCTATCGGGTCGGCGCCCCATACCGTGCCCCAGCGTCGATCTGACGGGTCCATGGTCAAATCGAAGCAGCGCGGATCGGCATCGGTGCGCCACACCTCGAAGATGGAATTGAGCGAGCCGCGGAGGGCGTCCGCGGAGTTGGGCTTCGTCTTGTTGCGGCCTCGGGCCGCCATGCGCTCAGCGATCTGACCCTTTGCCTTCTTGTCGATCCGTTCGACGCGTGCCCGTTGGGCCGCTCGGTAGCGAGTCACGAAGTCGGAGGAATAGCGCGTGATCTCCGGGTACGGCTTATAGCCGTTATCGGCTGACAGAGGATCGAGCGCCTTGTCGACCGAGACCGGATCGGTCTCGTCCGTCACCGACGGATCGATGCAATTCAAAAGAAGACGCCCCTGCCCTGGATGGGGCGCGACGAAAATAAATCCGTCAGGTGCAGGCATTGCGGCTTCCGGCAATTTGCAGGGACGACCCCCCGGGGTCTTCGCGATCCGATTGACGCTCTCTAGCAACGCTTGCTGATTGTAATACGCAAATAGGCCGGCGCCGCCAGAGTTGCCGAGCATCACCACTTTTCGGAAGCCTAACGATTTCAAGTGCGCCATGCCTGCCGCGACGTCTAGGAGCGCAATTTCGTGTTCCAAACGTAGGTCGTTCCCGATCGTACGCGGTCCTTGCACCCAGCACGCATAGCCCGCATCGAGCATATAAGGGACAGCGTAGTGGCTCACCAGCAGTTCCCGAGGATGCATGATCATGACCGCGGTCTTTTCGCCGTCGATGGCATGCAGGTACCCAAGGACCTGCGCACCATCGATCGTCGTCAGTGGGTAAACCGTCGTTTTCATGGAGGGAGGCAATTTGCTGGCGTCCCATGATGCGCCGCGGAGACCCGCTGTGGGGCGCTTCTCGGAACCGCTTTGTTCGCTCATTGCAACTCCAATATCGTATTTTTGAGGGTACAGGACGCCTCAAGTGGGGCTATTTCAAGCAAGCGCTGTACAAGGCCTTATATTGACAGTACTATTATTTTGTGTCCAGTAACTCACCGCGTTGCATTCTCGAATGCAAAGCAAACTAAAGGATTATGACGATGGCGAAGGGACTGAAGCTCAATGGAGTGCATCATACGGCGCGCCCGACTTGGAAGTTGCGCGAGACGGTTGAGTTCTACCGAGACACGTTGGAGTTGCCCCTGATCCACTGCGTTTCCGCGCGAGGCTGGGGTCCCGCGGATCATCCTGATTTTCTGCACTTCTTCTTCGACAGCGGGGCGGGAAGTACGATTGCCTTTTTTTACTACATGGGTCATGGGCAGCCCGACCACCTCGTTCACCGTCCGAAATTCGACAGCGACGCCGTCCATACGGCATGGCGGGTGGAGAGCGAAGAAGAGCTCCTAGCGTGGCGTGCGCGATTGGAGAAGAACGGCGTCAAGGTGCTGTTTCAGGTGGAACACGAAATCGTCGAATCTCTCTATTTTCGCGACCCCAATGGTTATTTCCTCGAGATCGGACGGCCACTGCGAGCGTTCACTGCACTCGATGCCTCTGACGCCGAACTTACTTTGAGGGCCGCCCTCGAAGAGCAGGATCGCCAAAGGGAGCGTGGCCAACCGTTCAACGAAGTCGAGACGGTATGGCGAGCGAAGGGCACGATGATCGCGCAAGCGGGTTTCGGTTCTTTGTGACCATAAAAATCTTCATCCCGGACATCCCTGAGTTTCTCCCGCTTGTTAGGGCGGCCGAGAAAGTGGAGGGCTGCCGAGTACTCGCACCTAAAGGCGGCTATTGGACCATCGAAGCCGAAAAGCGATTGCGTTTCTCCCGTAAGGCACTCAAATTAGGTCCCGCGATCTGGAATAGTGCGTTGTCCGGCGGATTCCTCGGCCGCATCATCGAGTACGGGCGCGATGAGATGGTTCTCGAGTCTGAGGCCCCAGGCGCTCTTGGCTTGAGCGATGTCGATAGCCCGAGAGCCGCACCGTGACGAAGACTTCGAAGCCGCGGGCATATGTTCACGAGGTGGCGACTCGGGACGGTTTTCAAAACGAAGGCCGATTCATTTCGACGCCGGCTAAGATCGCGCTCGTCAATTCCCTATCCCTCACGGGTTTGACGAAGATCGAAGTGACCTCGTTTACCTCCCCGAAAGCGATTCCGCCGCTCGCGGATGCCGAGGCGGTGATGGCCGGTATCCACCGCATCCGGAGTGTGTGTTACACGGCGTTGGTGCCGAACCTACGCGGAGCGGAGCGTGCATTGTCGAGCGGCGTCGATGAGTTCAATCTCGTGATGTCCGTAAGTGAAACGCATAACCTCACCAACTTGCGCATGACCCGTGAGCAGTCTGCTGCGGCGCTGGCCGAAACGATCAAGTTCGCCGCAGATGCGCGGGTGCCGGTAAATCTCTCGCTGTCGTGCATTTTCGGATGCCCGATGGACGGAAACGTTGATCCCGACGAGGCGCTCGGTTGGGCAAGCCGTTTCACCGACTTGGGCGTCCGGGGGGTCACGCTTTGTGATACCACGGGAATGGCGTATCCCGCGCAGGTTGCATCGATCACGACGAAGTTCAAGTCGCGTTGGCCGGCCACCGCCTTGAGCCTTCATTTTCACAATACGCGCGGCATGGGGCTGGCGAATGTCCTAGCGGCGACTGAAAACGGGGCCAATAGCTTCGACGCCGCGCTTGGCGGCATTGGCGGATGTCCCTACGCACCGGGAGCGACCGGCAACGTTTGCACCGAAGACATGGTGCATATGCTTGAGCTTAACGGATTCGACACGGGCGTCGACCTCGACGCCTTGCTGGCGTGCGCTGCTCAGCTGCCGGCTCTCATCGGCCATGACGTGCCAAGTCAGCTGCTAAAAGCGGGCCCGCGACTCAAACTGCATCCCCTCCCGGCTTCCTTCGAAAGCACGCGCGCGCGCGCAGCGTCCCGCTGAGCAAGGCGCCGTGGGCAAAACGCTTTATGACAAGCTCTGGGATCAACACGTCGTCCGCTCGGATCCCGACGGCACCACCGTGCTGTACATCGATTTGCATCTCGTCAACGAAGTGACCAGCCCGCAAGCCTTCGATGGATTGCGCGCCGCCGGGCGCCGTGTTTGGCGTGCGGCCAGCACTCTGGCCACCCCGGATCATCATATTCCCACTGCTAGCCGCGAGCGCGGAATCGACGACCCGATTGCCAGAATTTCGGTGGAAACGCTCGCTGCCAACTGCCGACAAGAGGGCATCGAGGAATATGCCATGCTCGATCCGCGCCAGGGCATCTTGCACGTCATCGCGCCGGAACAAGGAATCACGCTGCCAGGAATGACTATTGTCTGTGGTGACTCGCACACGACGACGCATGGCGCCTTGGCGACACTGGCTTTCGGAATCGGCACCTCTGGGGTCGAACACGTCCTCGCTACCCAGTGCCTGCAGATGAAGCGGTCCAAAACGATGTTGGTGCGCATGGAAGGCCCTCTGCCCCGCGGCTGTACGGCGAAGGATCTCGCGCTGCATATGATCGGCCGGATCGGTACGGCGGGAGCCACGGGCTATGCCATAGAGTTTGGAGGTTCCGCGGTTAGCGAGTTGTCTATGGAAGGCCGTATGACCTTGTGCAACATGGCGATCGAGGCGGGCGCCCGCACGGGGCTGATCGCCTTCGATAAGGTCACGCTCGCCTATACCCGCTCGCGTCCGCGCCGCATGGCGCGCGAATTGGCGCACGTAGCAGAGGCCTATTGGAGCACGTTGCATTCCGATGGCGATGCGGCCTTCGATGCACAAGTCGTCATTGATGTGGCCGATATCTTGCCCCACGTCACATGGGGAACATCGCCGGAAATGGTTACGACGATCGAAGGCCGAGTGCCTGAGCCCGCGGAAGAGACCGAACCAGTCAAGCGCGAAGCTATGATCAAAGCTTTGGCATACATGGGGCTGCGAGCGGGCGACCGAATGACCGATATTCATGTGGATAAGGTTTTCATCGGGTCATGCACGAACTCACGTCTCGAGGATTTGCGCCAGGCGGCCGAGGTCGTGCGCGGCCGGCACGTTGCCCCGAACGTCAAACTCGCGATCGTCGTTCCAGGGTCCGGCCTGGTGAAACAAGCCGCGGAACGCGAAGGTCTCGACCGCGTTTTCACTACAGCGGGATTTGAATGGCGCTCGCCGGGGTGTTCGATGTGTGTCGCCATGAATGACGATCGCCTGGAACCCGGCGAGCGCTGCGCCTCGACCTCGAACCGCAACTTCGAGGGACGGCAGGGAGCGGGCGGGCGCACGCATCTGGTGAGTCCGGCGATGGCCGCGGCCGCGGCGGTCGCCGGCCACTTCACCGACGTGCGGGCCCTCTTTTCGTGAGAGCCTTCTCGACCCATACGGGACTAGTGGCGCCGTTGGACCGCGCCAATGTAGACACCGACGCCATTTTGCCGAAGCAGTTCCTGAAGTCGATTCGCAAGTCCGGATTCGGCGCGCATTTGTTCGACGAATGGCGGTTTCTAGATCGCGGCGTACTCGGAATGAATCCGGATACGCGTCCTCGCAATCCGGGTTTTGTGTTAAATCAGCCGCACTATGCAGGTGCCAGCATCCTGCTGTCGCGACGCAACTTTGGCGCGGGCTCATCGCGGGAGCACGCTCAATGGGCTCTCGATGAATATGGGTTTCGCGCGCTCGTGGCTCCGAGTTATGCAGATATATTCCTTGATAACTGCATGCGCAATGGCCTGTGTGCGGTAACCCTACCGGAGGCCGTAATCGACTCTTTGTTCGCCGTTGTCGAGGCAACGCCAGGATTTCAAATGACGGTGGATTTGCCCGCTCAGTGCGTAACTTTGCCGGACGACACGCGTTACGCATTTGAGTTCGACGCTTTTCACAAGGCGCGCCTGCTGGCCGGATTGGACGACATAGGCGCGACCCTGACACACGAGGCCCAGATTCGAGGATTTGAATCACAGCATTTCGCGCACTATCCGTGGCTAGCACGACACTCCTGACCCGCGTCGAATCGTATGAACTTGGTCGTTGGGATTGGTAATAAAAGCATTGAAGTGGTGTGATGGCGCGGTTATTATTGTCAGGCATATCAATTCGTCAAATCACCGGCACGAACGACGGCCGTCAATCCGTGCGCCCTGAACTAATTCGCTAAATCGAGGCCCCTGACATGTCTAGAGCAATGAATGTCCAAGCATTCAAGGACTTCCCGACGAAATTTCGTGGGGCCAAGTTTCGGCCTGATAGCGAGGGATACACCAAGGCACGTCTGATCTACAACATGCGGCACGATGAGGACACGCCTGCATTGATCGCGCGGGCGGCAGATCCTGACGACGTCGCCTGCGTCATGCAATACGCGAGTGAGAAAGGCATACCGGTGGCCATTCGCAGTGGCGGACATAGTTCCGATGGCACTGCCATGCCGGACGGCGCGCTAGTACTTGACATGACGGCGATGACGAAATTGACCGTGGACAAGTCCACCAGCATTTGCCGGGCAGAGTCGGGCGTGCTACTGGGGCAGCTCGATGCGGGTACGCAAGCGTACGGACTGGTCGTTCCTGCGGGCACGGTGAGTACGACGGGTGTCGCGGGCCTCACAATTGGGGGTGGCGTGGGTTACAATATGCGTCGCTACGGAGCCACCGTCGATAGTCTCATTGCGTGCGACGTGGTCACGGCGGATGGCCGCAAGGTGCGCGCCACAAAATCTGAAAATGCGGATCTGCTCTGGGCCCTCAGCGGTGGTGGCGGTAATTTTGGCGTCGTCACCGCCTTCGAATTTCAGGCCCATCCCGTGGGTCCGCAAGTGTTCAGCGGTGTCATCGTCTTTCCCGTTGAACAAGCCGGCGACGTGCTTCTCAACATGGCGAAGTACATGCCAACGGCGCCGCGTGAACTTGCCGTCATTGCAGCAGGCACGGCCTGCCCACCGTTTCCTCCGGTTCCGGCAAAAGTACACGGTACGCCGGTTCAGATGCTGCTAGTGGTTTACACCGGACCTGCGGAAAAGGCGCAGGCAATTATCGATAGGTTGGCCGGCTTCGGCAATCCGATTGCGACGCTGGTCGGACCGAATTCTTGGGTCAATACCAATCGAATGCTCGATGCAATCGCCCCCTACGGTCGTCGAATGGAGGCGCGTGGGGGGTATATCTCCAAGCTGGAAGAAACCGTCATCAAGTCGGTGGTCAAGAATCTAATGAACGCGCCGGCGCCGACGGCGCCCCTGCCCAGCACGGTACAAAACCTCTGGTATATGGGCGGCGCGATCAGCGAAGACTTCGATGAGGACTCCGTCGCATTCTCGCGCGAGGGTGCGGAGTGGTTCTGGGAATCGGTCGGCCAATGGGACGGCGCCAGTCACGATGAAGAGTATCTTGCTTGGTCAAAGACGTCGTACGCGGATCTGAAATCGAGCATTCGCGCCAACGGTTATGTGAACTTAACCTGTGACCTAGGTTCTGATTGGCTCAAGGGCTTGTATGGTTCCGCGCAGAAATACCAACGTCTGTTGGATGCGAAGCAGAAATGGGACCCAAATAACCTATTGCGTTTCAATAAGAACTTCAAACGCGACTTAGTTTGAACCATGCTCCCAGCATCGTGGAGCTGACTTTGGGAGTGCCTCACTGGGTGCGCCAGGGACGCGTCTGATCAAGGGCCGCCTTGATCGCGTCCCAACGCGCGGGTATCGGCAGCGCGGTGAGGTCGGGCCGCTTCTGTTCGAGTAATTTCCCCGCGCAGTAATCGTACAACGCATCGTATAGCACCATGCTCTTTTGAAGATTGTCGATATCGTTGATGCTCGCATACATCATCCCTATTGCGAGCGCGTCGAGACCTACGCCCTCAGGGAAGTCCAGTTTCGCGACCGAGTAATCCGGTTCATGGTGGTGGAACACGTGCACGACTCCCGATTCGATGATGCGCGCCATGACCTCGAGAGTCGGGTCTTCAAGGTTGTATTTCACCATCAGTTTTCGAAACGTTGATCCCTGCGCGTCATGCGGCCCCAATTCGACGCCGGGCAGGGCGAACGGAATGGCGTCCGCAGGCAATTCGACGTCGACCCCGAGGGTCTTTCCCAAGGTCTTCGCTATCGGTACGAACAGGAACTGGGCATCCGGATCGATGAAGCGCCAGATCAGCCACGGCGAACCGACACGATCCATATGCACGTGATCTCTCGTTACCCACCGCATGAAGCCGCCCCCAAATAGAAGCCGTAATCGCTAATCAGTCCGGGTTGCCTGAAAGGTATTTTGCAGCCAGCGACCGTCCCGTCGGACCCAGGTTTGCGTGGTCGCCGCCTTCACATCCACGACCGTTTCGGGGCCTTTGACACGAACCGACTGAAAGAGGATGCCCGTGGCAACTACGATGTCGCCGTAGCAACGTACTGTCAACGACAGGCGCTCAAATTTCAGATAGTCCAGTTTCGTGCGAGCATTCTCGAGATAGGCAGCCTTGTCGTCGACCAAACCGTTCGCGTGCACGTGTACGAGATCCTCGCCCATCAGTGCGGCAAGCGCCGGCCAATCCTGGTTTATCAATGCACGACCGCGTTCATTCTCAAGGCGTTTGATTTCGTTGACGATCTGTTCAGGCATGCCAACCTCCTCTTTCAGTTTGGGAAGGCGACGCCTCATTTCGAGGGCGTGCCGTCCGTCAAATTGCGGTCGCCACCAAGGGCCAAACCTCTGGATTCCCACACCTGGTTGCGGTACGCGCAAAATTATATAACACTATTAACACTATTATTAAATAAGGCTGGCACCAATCGCAACGTTAGGGAAGCATTTTCATGCGTGAAAAGTTGCCTGATAACTGGGATGCGGAGAGCGATGTCGTTGCGCTCGGTTCGGGTATTGGGGGACTTTCTGCCGTCATTGCAGCGCGCCACTTCGGAGCCGAGGCGCTTGTACTCGAGCGATCAGACTTGGTCGGGGGGGTCACCGCATATTCCTTCGGTGAAGTGTGGGTCGCGGACAATCACTTGGCGCGTGCGCGAGGAATTCATGACTCGGCCGAACTGGGTGCGGACTACATACGGCGGCTGAGTGCTGGGTTTGCCGACGAGGCGCGTATCGTGAATCAGGCCGTTCACGGCAGCGTGGCCCTGAAATTCTTTGAAGAGCGGGCCGGCCTGCGCATGCGCGTCATCGACGGTTTCTCCGACTATTTCTGGCCGCAATTTGCCTCGGGGATTGCCGAGGGCCGTTTTCTCGAGCCTGTGCCGTTCCCGGCGAAGAGCCTAGGTGAATGGCAAGATCGAACGCGCACCTCGCCGCACGTACCTTACGGGATGACGCATGAGGACATGTTTGCTGCCGGCGGGGTGTCCAATTTTTTAAATTGGGATTTCTCCATCATGGGGACGCGGCTGGAGAACGATGAGCGGTGCCTTGGGCCGGGGCTCGCCGCCTATTTTGTCAAAGGTGCGCTCGAGTACGGGGTTCCGATCTTGACGGAAACCAGCGCTCATCGGCTACTGACAAACGAGGATGGGCACGTCATCGGCGTCGTCGCCCGCCGCAACGGTAGCGATTTCTTCGTCAAGGCGCGCCGTGGTGTGGTGATCGCGACTAGCGGTTATGATGGCAATGTCGGTTTCGAGCGTACAATGAGTCAGCAAATCGACGTGCATTCTATGCTCGGCCCCGAGATAGACGGCTCTCACCTGAAGCTTGCCGGACGACTTGGTGCACAAATCGCACGCGTGCCTGATGTCTCGATGCTCGGCTATACGATCCCGGGCGAGGAACTCGGCGACCGCCCCTTGTGGAGAAACGCGCTTACCGAGATGGGTCTGCCGCACGCGCTGGTTGTCAACCGCCGTGGCGAGCGTTTTGGCGACGAATCCTTCTACCGGACGCTGGCATTCGCCGTGGATTACTTCGACGGCGCCACGCAGACACAGCCGAACTATCCGTGCTGGATCATCCAGGATAGTCAATCCCGAGCGAAGTATCCGTTCGGATCGGTGATGCCGGGGCAAGAGCTTCCTGCGGGCCTCGCGGTCATTGCGCAAACTCTCGATAATCTGGCAGAAAACACGGGTATTCATCCGGCCGGCTTGGCTGATGAGGTCGCGCGTTTCAACGGTTTTTGCGCGCGAGGCGTTGACCTTGATTTCCATCGAGGCGAGCGACCTTGGTCCCGCAAGATGTGCGGCGACGCCAACAACAGTCCGAATTCGAATTTAGGGCCGATCGAGAAACCGCCCTTCTACGCAGTCAAATTGGGGCGGGTCAGTGGCGGCGGAATCTCCGCTGCGGGAATCGTCGCGGATTTGCACGGCCGCGTGCTCGACTACGATCAGCTTCCCATCCGTGGGCTGTACGTCGTCGGCAATTCCATGGCGCGACTCGACATGGGTGCGGGTATACAGAGCGGATTATCGAATGCGCGAGGTATGGTGTACGGGTATCTCGCGGGCCGGCACGCTACCGGCAAACCGTCCGAGCTTGTGCCAACGACATGATTGAGTGCACGATTCGACATCCAATTAAGGCCGAGCTCACGCAAATCTGGAACTACGTGAGCAACATGGCTAATTGGGCCAGCAATATGCCGGGGTACCGGGCATTCGAGATCGTGAACGCGCAGGAATCGTTGTGGACATTAAAGATCGGCTTCGGCCAATTGGTTCGGACCGTGAAAGTGCGCGTCCAAATCGAAATATGGAGAGAGCCAGATCGCGTCGACTTCTGTTACCGGCTCGATGATGACCCAGTTTCGGGTTGCGGCCATTACGCTGCGCAACTTCGCGACGACGGCGAGGTGGAGATCGAACTCAGTATCCACATCGTCGGCGAGGGAAGATCGTCGCCCGTATGGGAAGCCATGGGCCGGCCGGTCTTGCCGAAAATGGTGGGCGCATTTGCCAAATCGTTGAAAACTGTCATCGAGGGGATCGCGGCGGTCGAGCCGCAGCCTGCCCTGGCGATCCCAAGGAGAGATCCATGAACCGAATTGATGCCTCGCGTTCCGGACGGCTCGAGGGAAAAGTTGCGATCATCACCGGCGCGGCACGAGGCATGGGTGCCAGTCACGCCCGCCGCTTCGTGGCAGAGGGCGCCAAGGTCGTGCTGACGGACGTGCTCGCAGACCAAGGTGAGGCCTTGGCGCTGGAACTTGGATCCTCGGCCTGCTTCATGCAGCATGATGTGAGCCTACCGGAGGACTGGACGCGAGTGGTGCGAGACACCACATCTCGCTACGGTGAGGTGAGCGTGCTCGTCAACAACGCGGCTATTTCGATCGAAGCGCCCATCGAACATCTTACCCTGGATCAATTTCGTAAAACGATCGAGGTCAATCAGGTCTCGGTGTTCCTTGGGATGAAAACCGTGCTCGCTTCCATGCGCCTCGGCGGCGGCGGCTCGATCATCAATATCTCGTCACTAGCCGGCCTAGTCGGCGGTCCCAATGCGGTGGCGTACAGCGGGACTAAATTCGCCTTGCGCGGAATGACGAAAGTGGCCGCTCTTGAATTCGGCAAGGATCGGATCCGAGTGAACACCGTACATCCCGGGGCGGTTCGAACACCCATGCTTATGAATCATCCGAATTTCGCTGATCTGCAGCGCTTCGCTGGGTTGTCGCCGTTGGGCCGCTTCGCCGAGCCCGAGGAGATTACGTCGCTCGTACTGTACCTCGCCTCGGATGAAGCGAGCTTTTGTACCGGATCCGAGTTCGTCGCCGACGGCGGGGTCACCGCAGCTTGACGCTCATTCACTTACGTAACAGAAGGGTAGTGAGAAACCAGAAGGTCTTAAAATCGAGCAATTTGAAGACGGCGCGCGCCTCCGCCGGGGTGAGGACGCACGTAATGGGCATAGACCCCAATATCGTACCTTTGATGACTAGCTTATCGCTGTCGCGCCGCAGCGACGTGACCTCCATGAGCGGCGTCTGATCCAGATTGAGAAGCTTCACCGATGTTCTCCTTGCCAGTTTAGACGCGCCGTCGAGGCGCCGAATCATAGCCGAAATTCGTCGCAAGGGAGCGGTAAAAGGCTCTTCTAATATTGTGAGTACTGTTATTTATTTTGATCAATTCTGCTACAATTGGACGAGCGAGTTGGACGAACGCGCAAAATCAAGGCGACTGATTTCGAGTCGAACGGAAACTGATTGAGGCGGATATGGCAGATTCACCGGTCGTAGGTGTCAGGGATCCGCTACCGGGCGTGATTTATCCGCCCATCGATCGGCTGCGCAACTATGTGGCGGACGGCGAGTTGCCGGAAACGACGATTGCCGAGGCACTGATAGAGTCGTTCCGCGTGAATGCGGATCGGGTTGCGTTGTACACAGCGGAGGGCGCCTTTACCTATGGCGATCTCGACGAGATCACGACGCGCTTCGCTGGCGCTTTGCTAAACCTGGGACTAGAGCCGCTCGATCGTGTCCTGTTCCAGCTCAACAACTGCAAGGAAGTAATCTATGCCATCGTGGGGTGCTTCAAGGCTGGGTTGCTGCCTGTGTGCACCCTGGCGCCGCACCGCGAGCGCGAGATCGAATATCTCGGCTGCCACGTCGATGCGCGTGCTCACATCGTGCAAGGCGATGATCCCAAATTCGATTTTGAATCCTTCGCGTTAAAGACGCAGACCGATATTCCGACGATGCGTCATATCATCTCGGTTCGCGGACGGAACAAGACGGGCGTATCGAGGGGGGAGGACTTGATCGCTTCCACGTCGCTCGAAGAGGGCCGCGCTTTGGTTGCTGCCGTGCCGCGTGACCCTTATCAAGTGGGCATATTTCAGTTGTCGGGCGGTACGACGAGCATTCCAAAGGTCATTCCGCGTATGCAGAATGATTACCTGTTAAATGCGACGCTGACGGCGAAATGGCTTGGCTATCGGAACACCGACGTTATGTTCATGCCGATGCCGATGATCCACAATGCCTGCATGATTTGTTTCTGGCTTCCGACCCTTCTGACAGGCGCTGCTTATAATATCCCCGCCGACATGACGCCGGACTCCTGGGGCCGTGCATTGACACAGGCTCCGGCTACCTGGATCGGACTTATTCGCGCATTGCTGCCACGGTTGGAGGCTGTGGTTGACCTCAAACTGGCGTCGATCGACAGCGTGAAAGCATTCTGGTGTCCGGACGCGGCGCGAACCGTGCGCGAGAAGTACGGTCGGCCTGCCTACGCGATGTTCGGGATGTCTGAAGGAATGAATATGTACACGCGTGCGGACGATTCGGTCGAAGTGCTCGACTGGGCAGTGGGCCGTCCGATCTCCCGCTTCGACGAAGCACGCCTCGTGCAACCCGGAACCGAGATCGACATTGGTCCAGACGAAATTGGCGAGTTCATTTGTCGTGGTCCGTATACGTTGTCCGGCTATTACAATGCGCCGGAGCGCAATCGCGAGGCGTTCACGCACGATGGGTTCTACCGGACCGGCGATCTTCTCACGTCAAAAATCGTGAACGGCGAACGCATTTTCGCCTTCGCCGGCCGAACCAAGGACGTGATTTCCCGCGGTCAGGAAAAAATCAACTGCGAAGAGGTTGAGATCGCCGTATCAACCCATGCGGCGGTGTCGGGCTGCGCCGTGGTCGGCATGCCGGACCCCGTTCTCGGAGACAGAGTTTGCGTCTATGTGGTGCTCAAGCATGGTCATTCCGCGCCCACCGTCAGTGAGTTTGGCGCACACATGCAGAAGCTGGGTATCGCGAAATTCAAGTGGCCCGAGCGGGTCGAGGTCATCGATACCTTACCGTTGACCAAGGTCGGCAAGTTGGATAAGGCGCCGCTCAGGGAGCGAATCCGCAAGGAAATGGCAGCCGAATCGGCGACGAAAATCACCCCCTCGGTCGACTAGCGATCCGCTGACCCTATGAGAATCGTTGTCATTGGAGGGGGACCGTCAGGGCTCTACTTTTCGCTGCTGGCTAAAAAACAGTTTCCGTCGGCCAGTGTTCAGGTGTACGAACAGAGTCCGCGCGGCGCCACCTATGGGTTCGGTATCGTCCTCGCGGATCGCGGCCTAAACCGCTTTCGCAATGCGCATCTGGAATCATACCGGGCGTTGATGGCGGCCTCGTTCGTCAGCCGCAATCGGATCATTTCCCATCCCGACGAGTCTGTGTTTGTAGAAGGCGGCGGTTATGGGGGCGCAATAGCCCGGCTGCGCCTTCTTGAGATTCTAGAAGACTTCTGCGAGAAGGACGGCATTGCTATCGAGTACGGAAAGCGGGTGATCGATTCCGCGTTGCACGCCGATGCTGACCTCACTGTAGGAGCTGACGGCGTCAATTCCGCGGTGCGTAGTCAGCGTGAACGAGACTTCGGCACCCAGAGCTACAACCTGACGAATCGTGTGGCTTGGTATGGGACCACCCGTCATTTTCCGTACCCATTGTTGTCGTTCAAGCGCAACGGGTTCGGACATTTCGTCGCTGCCGCCTACGCGTATACCGAAAAAATGGGTACGTTTGTTGCCGAATGTGACGAGTTGACGTATTTCCGTGCCGGTCTTGATCGAATGTCCGACGAAGAGCAGCGTGTCTTCACTGAGGCGGTTTTTGCAGACGAATTGAAGGGGCAGAGCCTCATCAGTAACAAGTCGGCCTATCGTCAGTTGCCCGTGGTCAGAAATCGAGAGTGGTATGTAGGAAACTGCGTGCTGATTGGCGACGCGCTTCACAGTGCCCATCCTACCATCGGCTCCGGCACGCGAATCGCCATGGAGGATTCCATCGCTTTGGCCGAAGCCCTGGCTGAGCACCCGCGCGACGTCCAGGCGGCGTTGGCTGCCTTTCGCGGCCTGCGCGAACCACAAAAGAACAAGCTCGTGGTGGCTAGCGAAAAAAGCTTTAGTTGGTATGAGACGTTTGCGCAAAAACTGGATGGCCTCGGCGCCGTAGATTTCGTGTTCGATTTCCTGATGCGGACGGGCCGAGTGAGCCGTGAGCGGCTCTGTACGGAGTATCCGCTTTTCATGCACCGCTATGGGCATCGATGGCAGAAGGAAGATACGACTGCATGAGTACGCAGGCTGTTCAGGGACAATCTGCGTGCAACTTGTGGACATTCGAGCGGCGCGTCAGATGGGGAGAATGCGATCCCGCAGGCGTCGTGTATACCCCGCGCTTTTCGGATTTCGTCACGGAGGCGCATCTGGCGTTTTTTGAGTATCTATTCGACGCGACGCCCTATGATTTACTTTCGCCCAAGCATTTGGCACTTCCCGCGAAGGCGCTCAATCTCGAATTCAAGCAGTCTCTGTGGCCCGATGAGTGCTTCAGCATCGAGGTATCCATTGCAGAGATCCGCACCCGCACCTACGATCTCGGCATGTCGGCGCGGTCGAACGCTCGTGGTGAGTTGTTCACCGCGTCATTTACCTTGATCTGCCTGGACCGCGACATCAAGAAGGCCGTAGCATTGCCCGACTTCATACGCAATAGACTGGTGGCGTTCCGCGACGATCAGCCCGCAGACCCCCGGGCTGGGGTCCCATGAGTGCGCAGGTTTTGGCCGGCGTGCGGGTCATCGAGATGGGACAACTCATCGCGGGGCCTTTTTGCGGCAAAACCCTTGCCGACTTCGGTGCCGAGGTGATCAAGATCGAGCCGCCGGGCTTGGGCGATCCGCTGCGCAAGTGGCGTTTGCTCAAGGATGGTACATCGGTCTGGTGGCAGGTGCAGTCGCGGAACAAACGGTCGATCACTCTAGATCTTCGCGAACCTGAGGCCCAAGCCATCGTTCGGCTGCTCGTCGCCGAAGCGGACGTCCTCATCGAGAACTTCAAACCCGGAACGCTCGAATCCTGGGGTCTGGGTTGGGCGGCGCTATCGGCGATCAACCGTGGTCTCGTCATGTTACGTGTGTCCGGCTTCGGGCAGGACGGCCCCTACCGCGACCAGCCCGGATTTGGCGTGGTTGCCGAAGCGATGGGCGGTTTACGATATCTAACGGGGGAGCCGGGACGTATTCCGGTCCGGGTGGGCGTATCGATCGGCGACACCATTGCGGCGCTTCACGGAGTCATTGGTGTCCTGCTGGCGTTGTATCACCGCAAGGTCAGCGGCGGGGAGGGGCAGGTCGTGGACGTCGCTCTGTACGAATCCGTATTCAACTGCATGGAAAGCTTGTTGCCCGAGTTCGGTGTATTCGGGGCGGTGCGTGAGCCATCGGGCTCCGCACTGCCGGGGATCGCCCCCTCAAACGCGTATCAGTGCCGCGATGGCATTTTACTCGTGGCTGGTAACGGCGACAGCATCTTCAAGCGGTTGATGAAACTTATCGGTCGCGAGGATCTCGGCGCGAAGCCAGAACTTGCCAACAACGATGGACGCGTCAAGAACGTTGCGGAAATCGATGACGCAATCGCGCATTGGACCGCCGACAGGACCGTCCTTGATGCGCTCGCCGCCCTCTCCGAAGCACGTGTCCCGGCGTCTCGTATCTATACAGCGAAGGACATCGCCGAAGATCCACAATACCGGGCGCGCGGTATGATTCAAAGTATCCAGACTCGCGATGGCTATAACGTCGATGTGCCCGGCGTCGTTCCGAAACTGTCCGCCACGCCGGGCGCCATTCGCTCAGCCGCTCCGCGTCTGGGAGAGGACACTGCGGCGGTACTGGCCGAATGCGGAATTAGCGCCGAGCGCCAGGCGGAATTGGCTTCGCGCAAGATTATCTGAATGTTTTGTCGATTTGAGCCTTTATTGCCATATATGTTAATTTACCATTTATACCGATCCTGTGCCCGAGCTGGCGCGCCATGCTAAGGAGATCCCATGCAAGCTGAAGCCCCTTACTCTGACACTATCACCCAAGGGGTGCCTCCCAAAACTCAAAAATCGATCGTGAAGCCGTACGCACTCACGCACGGCACGATGGAAGTCCACAACCTCAAGGAGACTCGAAAGTTCTTCGAAGAGTTTCTCGGCCTTGAGGTCATCCGCCATGCACCTCCAGGCATGATGTTCCGGTGCGCGATGAAGTTCCATGTGGTGTGCCTAGAAGTGGGTGACAACGTAAATCCACTCAGCATTGGCAACCATTGGGGAATCGACGTGTCGAGTAAAGAGGAAGTCGATGAGGCGTGGCGCAAGGCACATGAACTCAAGGACGTGTACAAGATTGGCAAGATCATGCCGATCGCCCAACAGCATGGAGTGTATTCCTTCTATTTCGAGGACCTCAATCAGTCCTGGTGGGAAATCGAATTCTACGATGGCTTTCTGCACGACGACTTTTTCGATTTTGGCGATCGGTATGCTATGGATGACACACCGCTGACGAAGAAATGAGCGACGTGGTGGTGGGCACACGCGAACCGGAGATCCAAGCTCATCCGGGCGACCCCCGTTTGAGACTCGTCTTTGCGGGGCGGCGACTTCATGTTGGCAGCCCGTGCCTACGTCAGGATTGGACAGTGCCGCGGTAGACGTATGCTTTTTTGGCGCAGGTGGGTCCCGCCCCGTCGCCATCGTAGGTGGCCCGGGAAGCTGATATTGTATCCGCCATGCGAAAACATATAGGCGGAAGATGAAATCGAACACTACTAAGAAGGCGCGGAAATCCGAGTCGCCTACGACCGTTGTACAACCACAAGAGCAAGCGCGACGACGCCCGGGTCGACCGCCGGGAAGCCAGGGAGGAGTAAGCCTGGTTTCCATTCTTCGAACTTCGTACCGGCTGGCGAAGACGGTCCCGCTTCAGGAACTGTCGATCGTGTTTGTTGCCAAGAGCTTGGGTGTGACGCCTGCTCTCATTCATTACTACGTCGGTGGCCGTGATTGGCTCACGTCCGGCACGATGAACCTGTTCTACAGCGACTTATTGCGCAAGTTGCCCAAAAACACCGGCGATTGGAAGCGCGACATTCCTAAGATGGCCCACGCGATATACGAACATCTCGTGCTGTACGCGGGGGTTGCAGCGTACATGGTCTCGCATAATCGTTTTCGCATTTGGCAGTTGACGGCCTATGGGCAACGTGAGTACGGGGTCGAAGTGCTCGAAAGACTCACCTCGTGCGTAAAACAGGCCGGTTGTCCCGCGCAGCGAACGGGCATTTATGCCCACCTCATCATGGAATTTTGCATTGGCAGCGCTCATCGTGCGGCGCACCACCTATTCCCGAGCGACCATAAGGAATTCCTAAAGGACAAATTGTCAAAGCTTGACCCGGAGAGGTTTCCGACGTTGATCCTAACGAACTCGGCCCCGATTTCTCTCGGCCCTGAGAAGGCGTTCGACGAGGAGATTCGGTTGTTCATGCTTGGGCTCGAACACGAACCCAAGGACCTGACCGCCGATTCCGGCTTGCCGCCGAAGAAGGCGGGGCGGCCTAAGCGTCCCTAGCGGCGTATCGATTCTTAGCCAGGACCTTGCCCGAATGAGGCGATGATCGGAAGCGGATTAAAGTATTCACGGTAGTAGTAAACCAGGCCATCCCGCACGCGGAACATGAAGACATAATCGTTCCCGTACGCTTTACCCGTCTTCGTAGTCGCGCGTGAACGTGCGGTCGCCATGACGAATTCCGGATCTTTCCCCTCTTCCAACTCGATATCGTAGTACTCAAAGGTTTTCACAGCGCTCAAAATCTGGCGGGTGGCGGCCTCGCATTCCAGGCGCCCGTCATAACGCGTCGGGAAGCCGGGCGGGGAGAAGGGGAAGAGCATAACGGCGTCGGGTGCCAGAAGTTTACCCCAATTGACGATGTCTGCTTGCGCGAGCAGATCCAAAAAGCGCCGTACTACATCGACCGGAGTGGTTGCACTCATTCACATTCCCTCTGCAGAATCTCCTTAAATAATAAACCTAATTTGAGTGGGATGACAATTATTTGCCAGGCGCGAGGCCTTGCCGGTATCATCCACGTTAAGGGGGGAGTCATTATGGGCAGTCTACCTTTGCCGCCGAGCGACCTGATGTTGATGCCGGCGGTTCTGCAACATCGGTTTCTCGTCATGCAACTGCCACTGTGCATTCTGTCCGCAGCCTATTGCCTATGGGGCGTCTACAAGCACAAATCTCTGGTGCCGATCTGGATCTTCATCGGCGGCGGAATTGCCTACATCATGGAACCCTTCATGGGCGTCATGGGACTCGTGTGGTACCCCCCGGATGGTATGTCCTATGTTTTCGAGAGCATCGGACGCCGCGTCCCCTGGTTTGGTTTTTTCGCCTATCTTTGGTTCTTGGGAGGGATGAGTTTCTTCGTGTACGAGCGCCTGAGGAAGGGGATGACGTCAAAGGGAATATGGATACTGTACGCGATACTCGTCGTAGTTGAGATCCTACTCGAGGTCCCCGGGCTCAACATGGGAGATCCGCAAACGCGGGTTTATACCTACTACGGTAATCAGCCCTTCCTCTTCATGAAATTTCCCTTGTGGTTCCCGTTCTTGAACGGCGGCGCTCCCATCATTGCCGGCGCGTTGGTATTTCGCATGTTGCCGTTCATCAAACCGATTCTCCGACCGATTATCGTCTATGCCGTTCCACTTGCAAATTCGGTCATCATGGTGGGGGCGGGTCTGCCCGTCGAATTCATGTTGAACGCAAATGCGGATCTCTGGGCCACGCGGCTCGCTGGTGCTCTCACGATTGGACTAGCGTGCTTCATGATTTACATAGTCGCACTTGCGACTGCAACCGATTCAAAAGCCGCGACGCTGAAAGCCGCCTGGCCATGAGTCGCGTCGATGTGTCCGCTTTGTTTACGCCGTTCCGGCTCAAGAATATCAAGCTCAAGTCGCGGTTCATCATGCCCGCGATGAATAGGGGCTGGGTCGTCGACGGACTACCCTCCGAGAAATATGCGGATTATTATGCGAGGCGTGTGCAGCGCGGCATTGCTTTGGTCATCACCGGCGCATGCCCAATCGATCATCCCTCTTCTAGCGCAATGATAGATCCGCTTATCAATTCTCGCTCCGGCGCGGCGTGGGCGAAGGTGACATCCGCTGTGACGTCAGCAGGCGGCCACATGTTCCAACAGCTTTGGCATGAGGGCGCGATTCGCGTAGAGGGACGTGGGCCCTACCCAGATGCGCCGACGTTGAGTCCGTCTGGCCTGGCGCACAAAGACCGGCCGAACGGCAGAGCAGCAACGGTTGCCGAGCTCGAGGAAATCAAGCAGGCGTTCGTCGACGCAGCGTTGGTGGCCAGGTTGAGCGGTTTCGCCGGCGTGGAGGTTCATAGCGCACATGGCTTTCTTCTCGATCAGTTCCTGTGGTCCGAAACCAATCGCCGGACTGATATCTACGGGGGTGGGACGGTGCGTGAAAGGGCGAGATTTCCGCTCGAGGTGGTGCGCGCGATCCGCGCAGCGGTCGGTCCCGACTACATCATCAGTTACCGCTTTTCGCAGTGGAAGGAAGTCGATTTCGATGCTCGCATCATGGAGGTTCCCAGGGAACTTGAGGGGTTTCTTGCAGACTTTCGTGCGGCGGGCGTGGATCTCTTCAATTGTTCCTCGCGTTACTTCTGGAAGCCCGAAGTCGAGGGGTCGAACCTCAATCTCGGCGGCTGGGCCAAGAAATTTACCGACGTCCCGGTCGCGACGGTGGGAAGTCTCGGGCTCAAGATAGATCTGTTCGGCGGGTTCCTGGCCGAGAGTATGACCTTCGATTTCGCCGGCCAGGCGCAGATCCAGATCATGCTCGAGCAATTCCAAAGGGGCGAGTTCGATCTCATGGGAGTCGGCCGTTCCATAATCGGAGATGCGGACTGGCTCCTGAAAGTCCGTGACGGACGCTTCGACGAGATTCGTAGCTTCACCAAGGCGGACGTGATGGGGGATTACACCTATGATCCGGGGATCGTGGGGGAGACACATGGGCTGGATGCCAAGGGATTTGTCGAATGACAACGCGAGACAACTGTGCAAGCGAATAGCGCAGAGCCCTTGCACCTCGATGATCCTAGCGACGTGGCGTGGGACGACGAAGCGGACGTCGTCGTCGTGGGATTCGGCGGTGCGGGTTCCACGGCGGCGATTCAAGCGCGTCAACTCGGCGCGAGTGTGATCGCCATCGATCGCTTCGAGGGCGGCGGCGCGACGCATTATAGCGGCGGCGTGATTTATGCCGGTGGAACGCGCTACCAACGCGAATCTGGCTTCGACGATAACGCCGAAGAGATGTACAAATACCTCGACGCGGAAGGCAGCGCCGTGAGCCCGGCTACGTTGCGTCGATTCTGCGAGGGAAGCAATGCAGACCTCGAATGGCTCGAAAGCTTCGGCGTCCGACACGGTAGTAATGCATTTCTGGACAAGACCAGTTTTCCGCCCGACGGCTATTGGCTGTACTACTCGGGCAACGAAAAGATGCCGGCGTTCGCATCCCGTGCAAAGCCAGCTCCTCGCGGTCACCGGGTCGCGACCCCTGGTGCTGGCGGGCACGTTCGATACAATAAAATGAGGCACGCCGCAGCCGGACTGGGTGTCAGGCTTTTGCCCCATTCACCGGTGACGCGCCTGGTCGTCGACACCAGGGGCGAGGTACTCGGCGTCGAAATTAATGGACTCCCGCGGGAACTGTGGAAGAAGCACTCAGATTTGTATTGGGTGATCAGCCCCTGGAAGCCTTTTAACAGCGGGCGCTCGGAACGCGCCGTGGCCGCGGCGGTGGCATTGGAGAGCAGCGTGCATCATCCGAAGCTGATTCGAGCGAAGGGTGGCGTGGTGCTTGCCACCGGTGGCTTCATTCAAAACCGGTCGATGCTGGGCCAGCACCGTCCGGTGCTCTCGACACATTTCGCGCAGCTGCTGCGTCTAGGATCGATGGGTGATGATGGCAGCGGCATCGAACTCGGGAAATCGGTCGGTGGGGTG
Source organism: uncultured Gammaproteobacteria bacterium (assembly GCA_963755965.1). GTDB lineage: Bacteria > Pseudomonadota > Gammaproteobacteria > Steroidobacterales > Steroidobacteraceae > Bog-1198. Next base: position 104,383 of record CAVWLU010000013.1, on the reverse strand, counting down.
GAGGCGCTCATGAATCATGTGTGCGTCGCACGGACCGTCGCTCCACCGACCAAATTCGCTTATGGAATCATCGTGAATCAGAGCGGGCAACGATTCGTCAACGAGGCCGCCTATTCCGTCATCGTCGGAGGCGCGATTCTGGAACAGCCGGCTGGAGGTAAGGCTTACCTCATCCTAGGAGCCGCCGACTTTTGGGAGGGTGTCCGCAGGTCCTTCTTCCCAGGTAGAGGAAATTTCTGGGTGTGGGGCGCACCGGCGCTGCTGAACGTCGTCATGGGCGGAACTCGGCGCGCCTCGACCCTGGAAGCGCTAGCACGGAAAATCGGCGTGGACGCTATGAGTTTCGTCAGCACCGTTTCCGATTTCAATGCTAATGCGAATCAAGGAACGGCGGACCCGTTGGGCAAGATGCAGGACATGATGAAGCCCCTGTCGAGCGGCCCTTACTATGCAGTGAACATGTCGGTCGACAATCGCTACGCGCCCATGCCGGCGTTTACGATGGGCGGCCTCGACGTGAATGAAGAGACCGGTTTGGTGAAACGTGCCGATGGGAGCGTCATTCGGGGGCTGTATGCGGCGGGGCGAGTGGCGGTGGGCTTGTGCTCGAACGGCTATGTCAGCGGCTTGTCGATCGCGGACATCGTGTTCAGCGGCCGCCGCGCCGGCCGCGAGGCCTCGGCTGCTGCGGCGGTCGGTCAGATTGCTCCACGTCCCGTCGACGCTGCGGTGTCAGGCTAATGCTCACCTTGTACACCGCTCCATCTCCGGCGGTGTACAAGGTAATTCTTTTGCTCGAAGAGTTGGGGGTTTCCTTCGAAGGCGTGCCGATCGATCCGTCGAAGGGCGAGCAACTGCAACCCGAATCCTTGAAGGTCAGTCCTAACGGCCGCATCCCTGCGCTTAAGGACTCCGACCCAGCGGACGGCGGTGAACCTATGACCGTGTTCGAATCCGGCGCGATACTAATTTACCTCGCTGACAAGTATCACCGCTTCCTGCCCCAAGCGACACGACCCCGCATTGCAGTATTGGAATGGATCATGTGGCAAATGGCGGGGTTGGGACCCACCATGGGCCACGCGCGTCACTTCCGATTCTTTGCGCCTGCGCCACATGCCTACTCGATCCAGCGGTTTACGAACGAAGCCGCCCGGCTGTTCAGCGTGCTCGACGCGCGTCTGCGCGGTCGAGAGTTTATTTGTGGGGACTATTCGATCGCCGACATGTGCTGCTGGCCCTGGCTGCTCTATTCGAAAAGCAACGGCCAAAATTTGGCAGAGTTCCCTGATCTGGCTCGCTGGTTCCTTGCCGTCGGCGACAGGGCGGCGGTCAAACGTGTGGCTCGGAAGTGGTGGGAGGGCGTCGAATACGAGACGCCCCAACAGATAACGGACGCGCAACGCGCCATCTTGTTCGGCAGAACGCGCTGATGATCCGCAGCCGTTGTCGTTGTGCGCAGAAAAGGCCGTTGATGTCCTTGAAGCTAGTGCCGGACCGCGACGCACTGCACATGTTGTAAAACGAATTATCGAGTGAGGTACCTTGTTGGGCAATCGTCTGCGACGCAGAGCCGCCGCGCGCGCGATCTGCAAATTGCTATACGCGGGGGTCATATGACGGCTCGCGCCATTACGTGAGGACGTTTCATGATCAAGTGCTTCCTGTTGCTTCGACGAAAGGCCGGTATGTCCCGCGAGGAATTCTCGCGGTATTGGTCAATTGAGCATTCCAAATTGGCGATTGAAACCGCGCCCGGCATGCGCATGAAACGCTACGTTCAGAATCACGCGCGCACGCATCCAATCGCGGACACGTTTCGCGACAGCCGAGGTTGCAATGTGGGCGATTTCGACGGGATCGCTGAAGCCTGGTGGGACGACTTCGACGACATGGCGAAGGCCGATCTGCCTGCCCAGGTGATCGAGGCCATCCTCAAGGACGAAAGGCACTTCATCGACATGGAACGGTCGATCATTTGGTTCGGAGATGAGAAGCCGTTCTGGCCTAAGGCCGGCTGAGAGGTATCAATTTCAATTGATTAGGGCGTACGCAATTGGGCTGCGTTGCGCCCTGCGATGCGGCCCCAAATTAACGCCTGGCCCAGGGACGCCCCGCCCCCGGCGTACCGGTCTCCATAGAAGCCGCCGGTACATTCACCGGCCGCGAACAGTCCGGGGATCGGCCGGCCGCGCGTATTGAGGACACGAGCGTCGCGATCGATACGAAGGCCTGACCCGGTCGTCCCCACCGTGGCCGCCCGCAGCTCGACGGCATAGAAGGGCGGCGTGGCCACCGGTAGCAGCGGTTGGAAGTTCTTGCGAAAGCGCGTGTCGTCGCCCTGCGCGACGTCAGCGTTATAATCCTCGATCGTGACGAGTAACGCGTCCGGCCGGATGCCCGCCGCTGCGCCCAACCGCTCGAGGGTATCGGCTTGCTTCACTCTACCGAGCTCGACCTGTTCCAATATCGTCTCATCCACCCAGTTATACGCCATCGTGTCGCCGAGACCCAACGGATCGGTCATCGCCGAGTTCGGCTTCGCCGCGCGGCGTGCCGCTTCATCCAGGATGGCGAAGCAATGATGACCGGGTTGGGCATTCATGAGGCCGTCCATCACCGCATAGGGCGCGGTTTCATCCATGAATCGTCGACCGTATTCGTTCACGATCACCAGCCAGCCGGGCAAGTAGGCGTCGGCGGCTTTGCGGAAATTGGGCGTGGGCACCGAACTACCGCAGTCATAACCTTGCATCGCGGCGCCCAACGCCTGACCCATGAGCAGACCATCTCCACGATTGTGCTTGCCTCCGATGTAAAACACCCAGTCGCCGTGCTGAGACAAGGAGGGGTAGTACTTTGCGAGGAGGTCGCTATTGGCGCCAAAGCCGCCGCTCGCGAGAATCACGGCGCGTGCTCCTATGTCCTCGCCATCGACATTGATCCCCGTGACGGTGCCCGCACCGTCCGTCAATAATCGTTGTACGCGTGTCTTCAGAACAGTCTCAACCCCCCGGCCTCCCGCGGTCGTTTCCAGGATGCGAAATACCTCAAATCCAGCTCCCTCGGCCATGTGCCCACGTCGTGCAGTCTCCACCCCGGCCGCATAAAGTTTTTCGGGTTTGTACTCGACACCGAGCGAGACCAGCCATTCCAGGGTGGGAGCCGCTTCGTCGCACATGCGACGGACCAACCCCGGCTCGAGATGCCATTGATTCAGCGTCATGAAATATTCATACATCGCCTCGGGCGAGTCATCGGCGATACCGGCAGCCCTCTGAATGCTGGTACCGGCCGCATAGAACACCCCGCCGCACATGGCGGTGCTGCCGCCGGCACGTTCGCCCGCCTCGGCGACTAAGACCGAAGCTCCTGCCTCACGCGCCATAATGGCTGCCGAGAATCCGGCGCCGCCCCCGCCTACCACGATTACGTCAAAGTCAAAATCGGACATTTACGCCATCTCATGCAGGGGCGCGCAGACATTGTCGAGCTCGAGGACGTGCATGACACGGCCTAGGCCGATCCAACTCGAGATGCTGATGGTCAAATCGACGAGTTGGCGATCGTCGAACGTTGCGCGAATGCGGCGCCAAAAGTCTTCATCGTCCTCCAGCGATCGCGGCTGTTCGCCGATGCGCTCCGCGTATTCCATGGCAAGCCGCTCGCGTTCGGTGAAAAGATTCGAGTCGCGCCAGTGAGGGATTGCAGCATAGAACGCATCGTCGGGCACGGGGCCCCGCGAACTCATCGGCCGCTCGAAGGGAACATCGCTCACCGGAAGGTGCGTGTCGAAGTCGCGCGCCGCCCGACCTCCCTTGCAAATCTGACAGCCGTTGATATGAGCTGTACGGACCCGTGCGGCCTCCATTTCCCGCAGCGAGAGCAACGTGCGCTCATAGACCGCACGCGAGAAAGCCATTGCTGCAGCGCCCAGTTCGGGAGCGTACGTCTCGAACACGTAACTGACGGGAAATTCTTCCACGTCGGCGGGTATATGTACTCGATTCATGATGGCGCCGACTCCTTGAATACCAGTGACACCCCAATTGTGGATAAATTTCTAGTGATGTCAATTTATTAATCATATACGGGCAATTAATACCCCTGACGGAGCAAGATCGGCCATGTCATAATTGAAATACCGGCGCGAAGCGAGGATCGGCCGGACCTGATTCCTATGTGGGAGATTCATCTTGTCACTGAAACTCGTCTGGCAACCGCTGCAGATCCGCGGCGTCGAAATTCCGAACCGAGTTGCGCGCGCGTCGAACAGCACCACCATGTTCCCCAACTCGGTAAACGATGACTTCGTCGCTTATCATGTAGCGCGCGCCCGTGGAGGCGTCGGCCTGAGCATCCTCGAGGCCGGTTCCGTGCACCCCAATTCTCAGATCGCCTATCTCATCGACGATAACGCGATCGCCGGGTTCGAGAAGCTCATGCCCGCTGTGCGGCCTTACGGGATGAAAATATTCCAGCAACTGTGGCACGGCGGACATAATCTGGGGGGGCAAGGTGGTCAGATGCCGTGGGCGCCCTCAGCTACGCCCAGCGCGCTCACGGGCATCATTGGTGTGCCTATGGGCCACGCGGATATCGACGAATTGGTTGCCTCGTTTGGGACGGCAGCCCGCCGATGCCGCGATGCGGGTCTCGATGGCATTGAAGTGCACGCTGGCCACGGTTATATCGTCCAGCAGTTCCTATCCCCCCTCACCAACAAGCGCGAGGATGGGTACAACGGAAGTCTGTTGGCGCGAGCGCGGTTTTTGAAGGAAATTCTCGCGACAATTCGTGCGGCGGTCGGGCCGGACTTTCCTGTGGGCGCGCGTATGGGCGGCAGTACTGCAAAGGGTGGGCTCACGACCCAGGATGTGGCGACGGTCGCTGCACATCTACAGCAGGAAGGGCTCATTGACTTTCTCGACATTACCTTTAGCGACTACTTCCTCATGTCCGCCATGTCGGCCACGATGGCGGTGCCCAGCGGTTATCAGCTGCCGCTGAACGAAGTCATCAGCAAGGCTGTCAGCGTGCCTCGTATGGTGACAGGTCGCTATCGCACGCTCGAGGAAGCAGAGCAAGTCTTACGCGACGGGCAAGCGGATCTCGTATCGCTGGTGCGCGCGCAGATCGCCGATCCGTATCTCGTCAAGAAGACGCGTCAAGGTCGCGTGGAGGACGTACGTCCGTGCATCGCGTGCAATCAAGGTTGCGTCGGCGGACTGCTGCAGATCGGCCGAATGCAATGCACCGTCAATCCGGCGGCCGGCTACGAACGGTTTCTTGACGAGGAGCTGATCGAGAAGACGAAGGCGCCCAAAAAGATAGTGGTCGTAGGCGGGGGGCCGGCCGGCATGGAAGCGGCGCGTATCCTGGCACTCCGCGGGCACAAGGTCATCCTGGCCGAAGCCGGCGCGGCATTGGGAGGTACGCTGCAGGTCGCCAAGCGGGCGCCGAATCTTCACATTCTTGGCGATCTTGCCGATTGGCTCGAACGCCAGGTTTCGGCGCTGGGCATCGACGTGAGGCTCAATACTTATGTCGAGAAGGACGATGTGCTCGCAGAGAATCCTGATGCCGTCATCATTGCCACGGGCGGCATGAACACCGCCGACGGCCGGCAGGCGCTGACTCCTGGCGAGCTGCCGCCTGGTATGAATTTGCCGCACGTGTCCGATCCGATCTCCCTCATCGCGGCGCCCGCGCAATCCCTGCAGGATAAAGCGGCCGTCGTTTTCGACGACGTGGGTAGATACGATGCGATTGCAGCCGCGGAATTTTTGATGCGGGCCGGCGCTTCGGTGACATTCGTCACGAGCCTGGCGAGCTTTGCGCCGAGAATGCTGGGCACTAGCCGTGATACGGAATCGCTCGCGCGATTAAACCGCGGCGAATTCAAGCTCCTGGTCAACTACAATCTGATTGCAATCACGCCAGGTAACGTGACGATCCGCGCGCGAGGCATCGAGAAAACCGAACGCTTGCCAGCGGACCGCGTGACCGTAGTCACGAGCCAAGTGCCGATACGGCAACTATTTGACGAGTTGCGGGACAGCATCAAAGAGATCCGCTTGGTGGGCGATGCCTTGTCGCCGCGCGATTTGCTGGCAGCCATGCACGACGGCCATAGAGCCGCGCGCGCGCTATTCGCCTGAGACGACTCCGGCCGCCGCCGAACCGACTAGGCCAAAGCGGTGCCGCGGCGCATCGAGTTCACGAGATAGCATAAGAACCAGACCGTGCAGCTGCCCAAGAGGAGTGTGACTACGGCGGCAATGTCGGCCTGTCCTTGAGTGATATCGCTGTTCATCGCCACCCACGTCGGCCACGCGCACCCGACGCCGACGCCGGCGCTAATAGGCGGGATTGCGATGGACAATAGTCCACGTGCCCCCGAAAGCACCTTGAGTCCGAGGTATGCGATCACGCCCGAAAAAATGGGCATCAAAGGATTTACGAACATCCACCACAGCGGCATGCCGAAAACCACCAACGGTTGATGACCGTAGTAGGTCTGCATCCCTTGATGATTCGGGGCCAGTTCCAAGACAAAATCGGCCAATGCGATCAGCAGGTACGCCGCCCACAAGATACGCGTCGAGTCCCCGTGTCTCAGCCGATGCATGAGGAAGACAGCGAGCCCGCCGACGTACCAGAAGTAAGAGGTGAGCAGAAACAGCGGCGTGGAGCGGCCCAACGCCCTGACCGCGACCATTTGATCTATCGCGGGAAACCAACACTTGCCCATGACGTCGGCGATCGGTTCGTAGCACACCAAGGCGCCCGCGCCGATCAGGAGCCCGATCGGTACGAAGCTTCGATACTTGCGGGCAAGACCGATTGCGACCAGCAATGCGATCGCGCAAATACCGTAGCCGATATAAGTAAACGGGATATGCGCGGCCGGCATTCGTTGATCGAGCAGTTCCGACGGCACATCCAATATTGATGCCATGTTTTATCCCCTTCGAGTTAAGTGTGTCGCCCTTTGCTTGCGAGTTCGATGATCCTGGGCAGCAGGGCGGTCGCGGGCATCGATTCGAGCGTGCTCGGCCCCATTAACATCATTCCGCCATCGACCACGAACTCTTGACCGGTGGTGAAAGACGAAGCCTCCGACGCCAGGAATAGGGCGGTTTGCGCGATTACCTCCGGAGTTCCGGCACGCCTGAGCGGCTGGGCTTCGGCAAACAGGGCCTGTAAGTCGGGCAGCAATTGGTCGAACGTCCGTCGAGGTATTCCAAAATTGTCGCCGACGATCTGCGTGGGTATGACACCTGGACATATGGCATTCACACGAATGCCGTGCGGTGCGAACTCGGCCGCCGCCATCCGGACCAGCTGCAACATCCCGGCCTTGGCGACCGAATAGGCAGCCGGCGAGATGCCGGGCCTCAACGCACCGATTGATGCTGTGTTGATGATCGAGCCGCCACCGCGCGACTTGAGGGCCGGAAACGCGTGCTTCATGCCTAGCATGCAGGCCCGGACATTGATGCTCATGCACCGGTCCCACGCGTTCGAACTCATTTGCGCGATGGATTCTGCCGGGCCGGGTGCACCCGCGTTATTGAATAGTATGTCAATCCCGCCATACTCGCCGATCGTAAACGTCACGAGAGCGGCGACGTCTTCTTCGCAGGTCACGTCGCAGCGTTTGAAATTTGCGCTCCCGTGTAGTGCCGCGGCGACGCTTTGGCCGAGTTCCTCTTGCACATCGGCGATAACGACCTTCGCGCCCTCGCGCGTGAATAGGTTCACAGTCGCCGCTCCCATGCCGGAGCTTCCCCCAGTCACTATGGCAACCTTGCCAGCCAACGATTGAGACATGTGGCTTCCTGTGCGCCTTAGCTCGCCTTGTCAAAAGTCAGGTGTAATCCGGTGAGCCCGCGCGTCAGGGTGGTGGGGAAGTGCGACAGCTTTTCGGTACCCGGCGTGAGGCGAATGTTCGTCATGCGCCGCAGTAAGCTCGCGGTGGCCATCTCCAGCTCCGCATGCGCCAGTGTGGCGCCTGGACAGAAGTGAATTCCTTTGCCGAAAGCCAGTTGACTCGCCAGATTGGAGCGCCGCGGGTCGATGTCATGGGCTTGCGGAAATTGTTCGTCGTCGCGATTGCCGGCGGCGTAGCTGACGAACAGCAGCGCGCCTTTGGGAATCGCCACGCCGCCTAGCTCGGAATCCCCGGTCGCCACGCGCCAGAATCCCTGGAAAGGTGATTCCACACGCAAGATTTCATCGCAAGCGGGCGGCACGAGGTGCGGGTCCATTCGCAGCTGCTCAGCCACGACAGGATTCTGCGCCAAGTATTCCAAACAGGCGCACAGGGCCGCAGTGCTCGATTCGTTGCCGGCAACCATCAGCAATTGCACGATCGATTGGCCCTCGACCAATGTCAGTTGGCGACGCGGGGTGCCAGGCGGATCGACGCCCGGGATGGGATCGATTTCGGCCGACGCCAGTTCTGAAATGATGTCATCCGTGGGGTTGATCCGCTTTTCCAAAAAGATCTTCGTGAAAAAATCGTTCATCTCCGTCAGCGTGGGGATGATCGCCTCGCGCATCGCATCCGTCGAACTCGGGGCCATGGGGACGACCATGGCGTCTGACCATTGGCGAAACTTGGCGGAGTAGCTGCGCGGCACGCCCAATTGATCCGCAATCACCGTGAGTGGCAGGGGCATGGCGAATTCTCGAAAGAAATCCACGCTTCCTTTGTCGATAAATGCCTCGATCAGCTCGTCGATGATCTTCTGGATCGCCCCCCGAAAAGACTGGATTCGGACGGCAGATAGCGCCCTCATCACCAACCCCTTGTGCCGGGTGTGGATGGGGGGGTCAGCGATGAGCAGTGTCTTGATCGGTATGAATACTTTGCGCAGTTCCTGGGTTAGGCCCGCAATATCACCGACATCGCTGGAATATTTCGAGGCGGACATGAGCACCTTCGAAACCAGCGCGTAATTCGACACAATAAAATACCCCGTCGAGGGTTCCCGGTAGACGGGGGCATTCGCCCGTAAAGCGCTGTAGAAATCGTACGGATACTCCATAACCTCCGTCGAGTTGTGCACGAACTCAGACGGCTGCATCGGACAACGGCTGCTCTTCGATGTACTAACGAGCATATTCTCCTAGACCTCGTTGTGATGTGGATTTGAGACCCGTCTCATATGATCCATTTGGCATTGTATATCATGGATCGTTGCGTATGGGTTGCGCCTGGCCTCGGCGGGATCTGATTCGGGCATAGATACCTATGCAGATTAATTGACAACCCAGACAAATACGGCGATTATTACTGTGATTCGAAATATCGCCTGTTTCACCTCAGGCCGCGCGCTATATATGCGAAAAAAATGCACGCCGGGGAGGCGTGAATACAGGTGAGCTCGACGCTGAGTGACAATCGAATACCGAACGGAGACTTGCACATGGGTGGCGATACCTTCACGAGTGAGCCGCTGGTTGTGGCATCCGCCGATAGTGCACGATGGGACGAGTCGGCCGACGTCCTCGTGGTCGGTTTCGGGGGTGCGGGAGCCGCCGCCGCACTTCAGGCAACGGAAGACGGAGCCTCAGTATTGGCCATCGATCGGTTTGCGGGCGGCGGGGCGACGGCGTACAGCGGCGGCGTGATCTACGCGGGCGCCACCCGACACCAGCGCGAGTCCGGGATCGAGGACAGTCCGAACGAGATGTTCAAGTACCTCGCTGCGGAGGGGAGCGCCGTCGGGCCCGACACGTTGCGCCGGTTCTGCGAGGGCAGCAGCGCGGACATGGACTGGTTGGAGGCGCACGGAGTACCCCACGGCGCGAATGCGTTTCTAGAAAAAACCAACTTTCCCCCGGATGGTCATTGGATCTACTACTCTGGTAATGAGAAGGTATATGCCCACGCCGCGAAGCCCGCGCCGCGCGGACACCGAACGGCCGTGACGGGTTTTGGCGGGCACGCGCACTTCGCCAAGCTGAGAGAATCAGCGCTTGCAAAAGGCATCAGGTTGGTGACGCATGCGCCTGTGACTCGGCTCATCGTTGATGGGGCGGGCGAGGTGGTGGGCGTCGAAGCGAATGTGCTACCGGAAAGTGCTTGGACAGAGCATCAGGCGCTTTACAGTGTCGTGAGCCCCTGGCGGCCCTTCAACGCAAAGCGGGCGGAAAAGGCCATCGTGAAGGCGCGTCAGCTCGAGCGGCTGGGCGAGGCGCGACGCTTTCGTGCCAAGCGAGGTGTGATTCTCGCCGGCGGCGGATTCATCTATAACTTGGAGGTTCTGGCGAAATACCGACCGGAACTCGCGAAGAATTACCGAAATCTATTGCGGTTGGGGTCCATGGGAGATGATGGCAGCGGTATTGCCTTGGGGCAATCGGTGGGCGGCGGGATCGATCTGATGGAAAACGTCTGCGTGGCGCGCACCATTGCGCCACCCAATGAATTTCCGCATGGCCTGATCGTGAACGAGCTGGGTGAGCGCTTCGTCAACGAAGGGGCTTATGCCTTCATCGTCGGCGGCAAGGTCGCTGAGCAGCCGAGTGGAGGGCGCGCGTGGCTCCTCCTGGAAGCCGAATCTTTCTGGACGGCCGTGAAGCAATCGGTGTTTCCGGGTAAAGGTTTGTTTTTGCTTTGGGGGGCACCCGCGCTCATCAACCTCGTTTTCGGCGGCACGGGGCGCGCGCGCACGTTGACAAAACTCGCAAAAAAATGCCGCATTGATCCGCAGGCACTCGAGCGGACGATCGCTGCTCACAATACCTTGGTGGAAAAGCAGGAACCCGATCCGTTCGGGAAAGTGAGCGACCTCATGTACCCGCTTAAGGACGGGCCCTTCTATGCGGTGAATCTATCCTTGGACAACATGTGGTCGCCTGCCCAAACTTTTACGCTCGGGGGTCTGACCGTGCAGGAACAAACGGGCCTGGTTACACGCTCCGACGGTTCCGCCATTGAACGGTTATATGCAGCGGGCCGCGTCGCGGTGGGACTGTGCTCGAAAGGCTACATGAGCGGCATGTCCATCGCCGACACCGTGTTTTCAGGGCGTCGTGCGGGACACTCAGCGGCGGCCGGTGAAACAGCACAAGTCGTACAGCGCAAAATAGCCAACTAGCGAGAAAAAAATGGGTAGACTCGAAGGTAAGACGGCAATCGTCACAGGCGGCGCGAGCGGCATCGGATTCGCCATCGCCACCGGATTCGCGCGCGAGGGCGCGAAGGTTTGCATCGCCGACATCTCTCAAGAGGCGTGCGATGCGGCTGCAAACTCCGTGGGTGGGGGCGCCTTGGGTCAAGCGCTCGATGTAAGGCATCACGATTCGATCGACCGTGCTGTCGGCAAAGCCGCAGCTCAGTACGGCGGTATCGACATCCTCGTCAATTGTGCCGGGGTGTTCAGCATGCAGGCATGCAAGGACATCACGGAGGCAGAATTCGATCGGGTATTCAGCGTGAATACGCGTGGCCTTCTGTTCATGACTCAGGCGGTCGTCAATCACATGATCGAACACCGCCGCGGCGAGGCGATTTTGAACATCGCTTCGGGGGTTGCGCGTCGCGCCTCGCCGGGCGCTACGGTGTATTCCGCCAGCAAGGCCGCCGTGGTCGGGATTACCCAGGCGCTCGCACAAGAACTCATCGTACACGGTATCCGGGTCAATGCCATTGCGCCCGGGTCCGTACGCACCCGGATGTGGGACGAAGTCGAAACACAGTTTGTCCGGGTGATGGGTGCTGAGAGCGGCGGGGCAGAGAAGGCCTTGTCGGCCCAGACGCCAATCGGCAGAATGGCGATGCCCGCGGAGTTTGCCGGAGCGGCGATCTATTTGGCGTCGGCGGAGAGCAGCTACGTGGTGGGACAAACGCTCAATGTTGACGGTGGAATGTACCTGAACTGAGAGCCGCCAGTTCCGGGGGATATGCCGAAAACTTTACGCTGCCTTCGCTTCAATGATGCTCAATACGGAAGCCGTGGGAATCAAACGTTCCATGCGAAGCCCGCTCTGACCGAGCAATCCGGCGAATTGGACCGCGCTGCGTTCGCGGCCTCCGGTCATGGTCATCATCAATAGGTCGTACATCCAGCCAGGATGCGCGCTGCCATCATCGGGGAGTACCATTTCGACGATGGCGACCCGAGCGCCGGGACTCATTCTGGTGCGGACGTTTCGCAGGATCGCGATGCACTGCGGGTCCTGCCAATCGTGCAAGATCTGTTTCAGCAGGTACAAATCGGCGCCCCCGGGAACGGTGTCGAAAAAACTCCCGCCAATGGCTTGCAAACGCGTCGCATCGGCATCCCCAGCCCAATGGCGACTCGCCGCCTCCGCGATTTCGGGCCGGTCGAACACGATGCCGCGCGAATTGGGATGCTCGGCAAGGAGGAGGCGCACCAGGCTGCCCAGACTGCCGCCTACATCGACGACGAGAGAAAATTCGCCGAATGCACGGGCGGCTACTAGTGCTCGTTCTGCGCGGCGGGTGGTACTGGTCATTGCGGCGGCGAAAGCGGTGGCAAGCGCCGGGTGCTTTCCTATGTACTCGAACGCCGGCTCGCCAAACCTGAGGTCGAAGGCGGGGAGACCTGTAGACATCGTTTCCTCGAAGGACGACCAAGCCTCATGCATCATGAGTCGACCCAGCGCGATGTAAGCGCGCTGGGAATCGAAAACGTCGGATCGCAGAGGATTTGACAACGGAGTCGCGGAGTAGCGATCGATGCCGCTGCGCTCGAATATTCCGTGCGCGGCCAGCGCGTTCAAGAGGCGACGAAGCGTCTCGGGATTTGCCCCAGTGCGTTCGGCAATCACTGCGAGATCCGTCGGACCGTTCCCGATCTCGTCGGCAATGCGCTTCTCCGCCGTATAGAACAGTATTTCACTCAAGGCCCACGTCGGAACGATGTCGAGCCAAAAAGCGCGGATTTCGCTTTCCGTCACGGCCGATCTCTCAGTGCTTCGGCTTTATGACACTCATGAACGTGGCCGGATCGAGAGCGAGCGAGACGTGTTCGTGAGCAATCTTCCAATCACCGCCGATCTTGTGAAAGCAATCTGTGACGCGCATGACCATGTCGAACGGTTCGCCGTCCTTATCTTTGCCGGCGAAGTGCTGGATCATTGACGCGAAGCCTATTTTTTTGTCGGCTTCGACCTCTAGATCGGTGAACTCCACCTTGCCCTGAAAATGTTGGCCGATCGCAATGAAGTGTTTACGGAAATCCTCGCCCCGAAATTCTCCGGGCTGCATGATGTCGAACAAGCGGGTGTTGTCGAAATACTTGAGAGCAATCGCTGGGTCCTTGGGGAAAGCGGTAGAATTGTAGGTTTCTTCCAGCTTGCGCTCTATTGCGGTGATTTCCGAAACGGATTCGTTCTTTGGGGGCTCGGCCCCCTGAATCATCGATGTGCCGATGAGGAGGAGCGAGAAACCGGCTGCCGCGCTGCGCATCGCGCGATGCGTCCCCCGAGTGCGTTCGACAAAGTCCTTCTGAAACATCTCATCTCCTCTGGTGCGCTGCCCTATGCGACGCCGATGATTCGCGTGCGTGATCGATGCACTGTAGGCAGCCATCGGTTGATTATTAATCTTAGGCCTGTTAATTATTACCCTTCCGGATCGACAATACAACAACGAACGTCGGGCTAACGTGTTGTAAATTGGGAAGACGCTCGTCGGCAAACGGGGAGGAATTCGAAGTGGTAGACCAGCTTATTGATTTGAGGCGACGAAATGTCTCTAGGAGAGGGCGATACGTTACAAATGTGTGCGTGCGCGGCATCCTCGAGCATACGGAATTCCTGGGCGCCGGGCGCGCGCTCGGGGCCTTCGTGAGGCTCCTGTGACCGGCAGTAGCCAGTCTCAGAGCGCTGGACGTTTGGCGGGCAAAGTTGCGTTGATTTCGGGGGGCGGATCCGGAATTGGTGCGGCGGTCGCCAGACGCTTCGCAGCGGCCGGTGCAAAGGTCGCCGTGCAGGGCCGAAGGCTAACGGCACTCGAACGTGTTGCGGAAGAAATCGGCGGACTCGCCATTCAGGCGGACATTAGCGACTACGAGGCTTGCCGTGCGGCTTCCGCCAAAACGGTCGAGAGGTTCGGTCAACTCGATATTCTGATTGCCAACGCGGGCGTGGAACATTACGGCTCCGCAACCCAAGTTTCGCTCCGCGACTGGGACGACATGATCAGAGTTAACGTGCACGGCACGCTCTACACGGCTCGGGCCGCGCTCGAGCATATGACGCCTCGCGGGGGTGCCATCGTGATCATGGCGTCAGTCGCCTCGATCCTAGGTGCGCCAAACTACGTTGGGTATCTCACCAGCAAGTCGGCGCTACTCGGCCTCACCCGCTCATTGGCGGTTGACTACGGTCCCCAAGGCGTTCGCGTCAATGCGATATGTCCCGGTTTCGTGCGAACCGAGATGACCGAACGGGCGCTGAAGTTCGTGGCCGACAAGAAAGGAATATCGTTGGAAGAGATGGTCGCGCGCACGACGGCCCACTATCCATTGCAGCGCATGGCGGATCCTGACGAGATCGCGGCCGCAATCGAGTTTCTCGCTTCCGATCAAGCCTCCTTCATCACCGGGGCAACGCTGGTCGCGGACGGGGGCGGCGCGATCGTCGATGCCGCGACCCTGGTTTTTGCCGACTGAAGTGAGGGCGCATAGAAGTCGGCAGTCTCGAACGGTGGGTGGGCGCTGTCCGGGCTTCTCTAAGGATTCGGATCGAGAACGATGCGCGCCGGTGCGTGGCCACCCTCACTCAAGGCGTGCGCGTCGGCGGCTTCGTTCAATCCGAACACGATCGGAGGCGGCAGAGTGAGATTGCCGCCCTCGAGTTGATCGCGAATCAGCGTCAGATTCGCGGCGTTAGGCTGCACCGCAACGAACGCCGTTCGCGCAGATGCCGCCTCCGCGGCGCGAGCATCCGGCGGCGCGGTTGCGCCCAAGAAAATCCCACCCGGCTTCAGGAGCGACATCGACGCGGCGCCGACGTCGCCCCCGATCAGATCGAACACCACGTCATAGCGGCCAGCATGAGACCGAAGGTCGCAAGCGGCGTAGTCGAGCGCCTCCGTTGCACCGAGGAGTTCGAGTCGCGCGAGATTTCCCTTAGAGGCCGTGCCAGTCACACGAGCGTCGGCGGCAACCGCCATTTGTACCGCGAATTGACCCACGCCCCCCGCGGCCGCATGGATAAACACCCGCTGACCAGCCGACACCTGAGCGAGATCCCGAATGCCTAACAATGCCGTCTGCGCGCTGAGGGGTACCGCTGCGGCGAGAAGAAGCGACATGTTTTTCGGCGCCTTCACCAGCAACGACGCGGCCACGGCCGCATACTGCGCGTATCCGCCGAGGAAACCGAAGAAGGCGAAGACCTCGTCTCCAGGCTCGAAGGAGATGACTTTCGACCCCACGCTCTCGATGATACCGGCGATCTCGCCCCCAGGGACGATGGGCAGCGGTGGATCGAAGTATTGTTTGACGAGACCAGCACGCAGCTTCCAGTCCATCTGATTGACGCCCGCTCCGTGTATGCGCACGAGGACTTCGTCCGGCTTTGGAGACGGACGGTCCGCGAGACCGTAAGACAAGACTTGGGGTGTTCCGTATTCGTGCACTCGCACCGCGTACATAGATGTCATTAGTCGATCCTTTCCTTTTTAGGAACCTGGCGCAGGTCGCATGGCGAAACTTGTACGCTGTTCAAATGCAACGGTGGATAATTGACAGGTTCATGAAATAATCGCCAGCACACGCCTGCGAATTCGATTTGACCAAGTCTCGCAATTTATCATTATAGATGCCTAGCGACTGGTTCCAACGCTGAACTTATGCAACGCACAAGCGCAAATTTAATTGACAGGGGACTGAAACAAATGCCAGAATTCGGCCGGCTGGAGCCTTTTCGATTCCGAGCAGTCGGCACACAAACGTGGCGGCGCTGATAGCAAGAAAAAATTATGGGGGCTATAGATACATGAACCTGAAGAAATTGGCTACCGTGTGCTTCGTCTCGTTTGCAGCACTAATTGCGCAAGCGGCTTACTCCCAGGATCAGCTCGGCGAGATCGTTGTGACTGCCCAAAAACGCACTGAAAATCAACAAAACGTGCCGATTTCGATCACTGCAATCACGGGTACCGCGCTGCAGACCTCGGGAGTCAATACCACCACGGACCTTGGAATGGCCGTTCCCGGAATGGTGTTACCCAGGCAGACAAGCGCCGCCCTAATCTTCTTGCGAGGTGTGGGTACACAAGGCGGCACGCTGGGCCAGGATCCGGCTGTTGCGACCTTCATCGACGGCGTCTACGTCGTGGCAATTACTGGCACCCAATTCGCGTTGAACGACATTGAGCGGCTGGAAGTTCTCAAAGGTCCTCAGGGTACCTTGTATGGTCGAAACGCGACCGGCGGTGCCATTAACATTATTACCCGGGAACCAAGCGAGACGCCGAGCATCGAGGCCAGTGTCGGCTATGGAAATTTGTACGAACGCGACGCAAGTTTGTACGCCACAGGCAGGATCGCACCCAATCTGGTCGCCGACATCGCTGCGAGCTATGACCAAGACGACGGATTCGGAAGAAATATTTACAGTGGCCAGAACGTCAACGCGCGCAAGGACGAGGATGTGCGATCGAAGTGGCTGTGGACTCCGACGGATAAAACGAAAGTCACTCTTGGGATGAGTTACAACTACGCAGATGACTCGCAGGCTTTGCGACCGCAATACGGCTCGCTGCCCGTCACGGGCGAGCTCTACACCGGCAGCTGGTGGGATACGGACCAGAACGTCAATCCGCGCGACTATACGAAATCGGTAATCTTTAGCCTAAAGGTAGGGCAGGAGATGGATTGGGCGAATTTTTTGAGCATCAGTGCGTGGCAACGGGCGCGGCAAATGCAGTGGGGTGACCTTGACGCCACGCCGGTTCGATTCCTCGACTTTCCGCTCTTCTCGACCGACGAGTATTACACCCAAGAGTTGCAACTGAGTTCACTGCCATCCAGCAAACTGACCTGGATCGCCGGCGCGTTCTTCCTGAATGGCTGGAGCAGCTACGACCCGTACCAGTTGTACGGATTGCTCCTTGATCCCGCGCTGATGAATCCCAATGCAGGTGAGTCGCAGTGGGATACCCAGAAAACTAAATCTTACTCGGGGTACGCCCAAGCGACATATCCCATTACAGACAACACCAACTTCACGCTGGGCGGACGCTATACCCACGATGAGCGTCAGATCTACGACACCACTTATGCTGCGATTTACGGCATTGGTCCGGTCGGCCCCGGGGCTCAAACCACGCCGCAGGAGGCCACGTTTGCAAAGCCCACCTGGCGTGTAGGGTTTGACCATCACTTTACGCAAGATACGATGGCATACGTGAGCTACAACCGTGGTTTCAAGAGCGGCACATACAATATGTCTTCGCCGAGCTCTCCGCCGGTTCAGCCGGAGACCATTGATGCGTACGAGCTCGGAGTGAAAAGCGATCTCTTCGACCACAGGGTTCGGATCAACTCGTCGATTTTCTATTACAAATACAACGAGATTCAGTTAAGTCAGCTGCTCGGCGCGACGCAACTTCTGTTAAATGCTGCATCCGGCAAGATTTATGGCTTGGATTTTGACGGACAGGCCTTGATCACCGAGAACTTTACGGTGACGTTAGCGGGCGAATACTTGCACGCACGTTACGAGAATTTTCCAGGCGCGCCATTCTATTGGCCAAACTATCCACCGGGGGGGCCGTACAGCAACCCGTTGCAGCCATTCGGCAACAATGTGCTGCCGCAGAATGCGAGCGGTAACAATATGCTATTTTCGCCGGAGGGCACCACGAGTCTTGCAGGGGATTATCACTTCCCCTTCTTAGGCGGCGTCCTCGACTACAACGCTACGTTTTACTACAACTCGGGATACTATTTCGGTCCCGACAACTTGCCAGGAGCCTATCAACGAGCGTACGAACTCGTGAACTCGCAGGTCAGGTGGACGTCGCCGAGTACCCACTACAACGTAACTACGTATGTCACAAATGCCTTTAACCGTGAATACTACGCACAGATCTCGGAAGGCGCGCTCGTCAATCTAGTCGCTCCCTCGCCAGGACGGCAGTTCGGCGTCCGATTCGGCATCAAGTTCTGATATGACTCTCCATTGAATCAGTGCAGATCACGCTGACCGACATTCTGTATGCCGCCGGCCCATTCGGTCGGCGGCCCGCCAACATATGCCAGGAGGCGGCTCTCTTAAATCCTTTAAATAGCTGCTTCCGCCAGAAGGGGCGGAGATCATGGTGTGAAGGGTCGGCTGCGATGCGGATAAGCCTTTGCTTTGGTGGCGCCGTTGTCGCGTCGCTACTTGTCGCCGTCGGCGCTGCTTTGGCGGCGAGTGCTCACGATGATCCGCTGCAAGACGGCGCAGACGGCAGAAATTGGCCCTCGTATGGCAGAACGTACGGGGAACAGCATTACAGTCCGCTAGAGCAAGTGAATCAGAGCAACGTCGCGAAGCTAGGATTGGCTTGGAGCCTAGATTTACAGCCGGGCGGAACGACCACTCAACCAATCGAGATCGATGGTGTGGTTTACGCAGCGACGGGCTACAGCGTCGTCCATGCGATTGATGCGGTGACGGGAACGCTGCTCTGGAAATATGACCCGGAAGTCTGGAAAACTGCCGCGCACAAGTTGCGCGAAGGCTGGGGAAGCCGCGGCATTGCCTGGTGGCGCGGCAAAGTATACACCGTGACCCAAGATGGCTTTGTGATTGCGCTGGACGCGAAGTCGGGCAGGCGCCTCTGGGCTACGCCGACCCTCGACAAAAGCGACAGTACCTACGTGAGCGGAGCCCCGCGCGTTTTTGACGGAACGCTGATCATCGGCAATGCCGGTGACGCGGGCGTCAATCGCGGCTTGGTCACGGCGATTGACGCGGAGTCGGGTAAAGTCCGGTGGCGATTCTGGACGGTGCCCGGCAATCCGGCAGATGGCTACGACAGCGACGCCATGAAGATGGCGGCCAAAACCTGGTCCGGCGAATGGTGGAAGTTCGGCGGCGGCGGAACAACTTGGAACGCGTTCTCCTACGATCCCGACACGCACACGGTCTTCGTGGGGACCGACAATGGCTACCCCTACAATCATCGGGTGCGGAGCGCCGGCAAAGGCGACAACCTCTTCATTGCTTCGGTCGTCGCGCTCGACGTCAACACCGGTAACTACAAATGGCACTATCAGGCGAATCCTGCGGATGACTGGGACTATTCCTTCGTCATGGACATGGAGTTCGCAGATCTCAAGATCGACGGCAAGATGCATAAGGTACTGATGTCGGCACCCAAGAACGGCTTCTACTACATCATCGACCGGGTGAACGGCTCGTTGCTGTCCGCCCAACCGTATGTGCACGTGAATTGGGCCTCATCGATCGACGTGAAAACGGGGCGACCCATCGAAAATCCGAAAGCCCGATATCGGGATGGAACTTTTGTCGGCTGGCCATCGAGCTTCGGCGGACACAACTGGCAGCCAATGGCGTACAGCCCGAAGACCGGGCTTACCTACATTCCGATCGTGGACATGGGTGGGAGCTTTACCGACGACGGATCGCCGCTCAATTGGAAGGCACCGGAGGATATGCGCGCAGGCGGGACGGTGAACGTGGGTTTCGGCGTCAAGAATGGCGGTCCGCACGAAGGTACCGCGGCCATTCTGGCGTGGGATCCGATTAAACAAGCGGAGGTCTGGCGGGTGGATCGGCCCAGCATGGTACCTACCGGAATTATCGCAACGGGAGGCGATCTGGTGTTTCAGGGCTCGGTCGACAGTAAGTTCAGCGCGTACAATGCCAAAGACGGAGCACTCCTGTGGTCATTCGACACGCACGCGCCGGCGATGTCGCCGCCGATATCCTATTCGGTCAACGGCCGACAATATGTGACGGTACTGACGGGCCTTGGTTCGGTCATCTCATCCTGGGGCCCGATGCTTCAGAAATACCAAATCGACTATAAAACGCTAGAGCGCCGAGTACTGACATTTTCGTTGGACGGGTCCGCCCGGCTACCGTCGAAACGACCGATCGATTTCAGCAAGCCCGCGGACCCGGCTTTCAGAGCATCCCCCGAGAGCATCGCCGCTGGAAGCGCGGTTTTCAACGGCCGCTGCGCCGTATGTCACGGCTTTGGAGCGGTGAGCGCAGGGTTCGCCCCGGACCTGCGCCGCTCCGCCGTGCCGCTGTCGAAAGACGCATTCGAAGCGGTCGTGCTCAAGGGCGCGCTGCGCCAAAGCGGTATGCCTATGTACGACAACTTGTCACAGGCCGAACTCGCAGCGACTCGTGATTACATCAGGGCGCAGGCTCACGATCCTTCCACGGACGTTGTGAGCGAAACCTCGGGAATGAGCATGAAGTAATGACCGTCGAGAGCGCGACTTCAGTCGTCATCGTCGGAGCCGGCCCGACGGGATTACTGTTGGCATGCGAGCTCGGATCGAGGGGTATCCCCGTGATCGTCATCGACTCAAAAGTCGACTTGAGCCGCCATCCGAGGGCGAATACGCAGTCGGCGCGATCCATGGAAATATATCGCCGTCATGGTATATCGGCAACGATACGCCGCAGTGGCTTGCCTCGGGCCCGGGCGACGGATGTGGCGTATTTCTCCCGCCTGTTTGGCTACGAACTTTACCGTGTGCCACTGCCGTCGCCGCTTGAAGCTGACTTGGCTGCGCGCCTCGGCGATCCGCGCTGGCCGACTCCCGAACCGCAAACCCGCGCCTCCCAAATGTTGATCGAACCCGTGCTGCTCGAACGCGCACGAAGTTTCGACTGCGTCGACGTTCGATTCGACTGCAAAGCGATAGATCTCTCGCAGGACGCGGCCAGGGTAGATCTGGTCGTGCAGCAGCGCGACAGTGGGGAGCCGCGGGTCATCAGGTCGCAATTCCTGGTCGGCTGCGATGGCGGCCGTAGTTTCGTGCGTAAGGCGCTGGGGATCCGCTTCCACGGCGAGAGCAGTCTCGAGATGGATTTCCTCGGGGGACGCATGCTCGCAACTTATTTTCGCGCGCCCACGTTACTCGACCGATTTCCGCACGCCGATGCTTGGATGCATTGGATCATGCAACCTACGGGACGCGGGATTTTGGTGCTGATCGATTACGAAAAGCGCGAGTTCTTACTGCATTTCCAGCTGAAGGCAGAGGAAAATGAACACACGGTCGATTTCCCGACACGGCTCGAGGCCGCGCTCGGAGAAGCGATTCCGCACGAGGTTTTGTCGAGCGCCGAGTGGCGCGCCGGCATTGGTTTGGTGGCCGAACGGTTTTCCGTTGGCCGTTCGTTTCTGGTCGGAGATGCCATCCACTTGTTTACGCCGACGGGTGGTTTCGGCCTCAATACGGGCATCGAAGATGCGTTCAACTTGGCATGGAAGCTAGCGGCCGTATGCCGGGGTGTCGCGCCGCCGGCGCTGCTCGCTACCTATGAAACCGAACGGCGGCCGGTCGCGTTGCGCAACACGGCCTATGCCTTGCAGCTGGCGCAGAAGAATGGAGCATGCCCGGTCTCAACTTCACTCGATGATCCAGGCTCGGCGGGCGAAGCTGCGCGCGCCGCGAGCCGCGCTCATCTGCAGCAGTTCGCTCGATGGGAGTTTGATACGCCGGGCGTGCAGCTCGGTTCCCGCTACGATGGCTCTCCGTTGATTGCGTCGCACGATTCCCCGCCACCGGCGGATTCACCCACCACTTACGTCCCCACTACGCTGCCGGGCGGGCGCGTGCCGCATGTGTGGCTGCGCGACGGCGTCTCGTTATACGATCAGCTCGGCCCGGAGTTCACTTTACTCTGCCCTGCGGGACGGTCCGACTCGGAGGAGTGGTTACGGGCTGCCGCATCGTTACGGGTGCAGCTGTCGTTGCTGAATCTGGAAGCTGAGCCCGAGGCTCGCAAAGTTCTCGGGGCCGAGGACATCTTGGTACGCCCAGATCAACACATCGCGTGGCGAGGACTAAAGCAGAACTCACCTCTTGCCGTGCTGAACATGGCAATCGGGAAAGGCTCGAACGGCCAAGACGCTCATTTATAGAGGACATCATGCCAGGTAAAACACCACCGAACCTTATGTTCAGCCACTTCGGCCTGAGCGTCAAAGATTTGCCCGCCATGCAGCGCTTCTACACTGAAGTAATGGGGTTCACGGTCACTGACGGAGGTGCCGTCGCGGGTATGGATGCCGTATTCCTCTCTCGTGATCCAACGGATCATCATCAGATCGTGCTGGCCACCGGGCGGCCCGACAACTTGCCCAGCAACATGCTCAACAAGGCGTTCGGCGCGTGTATCAACCAGATTTCCTTTCGGATGGGGTCGCTCGCAGACCTTCGCGACATGTATAACCGCCTAAAAGTGCTGGGGTACCAGGATGATGGAATGCTGCTCGGCAACCATGGCGTTTCGTGGAGCATCTATTTCCCCGACCCTGAGGGCAACAATATCGAGGTCTTTGTCGACACTCCGTGGTACGTAGTCCAGCCACTGCTGCTACCGCTGGATTTCAGCAAGTCGGACCAACAGATTTATTCGGAAACCGAAGCGATCTGCCGCAGCAGTACCGGATTCGAACCAATATCGCAATGGCGCGCCAAGATCGGACGAGCGATGACACCGTACAGGCCGCCGCGGGGATCCTCGCCGCAGTGACCGCCAATCGAGCCGAGGATCAGAACGACATTCGAACGCTCATTGAAAGCTGGTCGGTGTGCCGCGACGCCGGACTGTGGGAACCGTTCGCGCGCCTGTGGCACGATGATGGTCGCATGGTGACTACCTGGTGCGAGTGCGCGGCGCCCGAATTCATCGCCCTCTGTAAGGCAGCATGGGCGCGCGGTGCCAACAACGTAAACCATTCTCTCGGCGGAACTCATATCGAGATTCGCGGCGCACGGGCCGTGGCGCAGACCAAAATGACCTTGGTGCAGCGCACCGCGATCGATGGAGTAGCCGTGGACGTAACCTGTCACGGAAGGTTCTACGATCTGCTGGAACGGCGACAGGGACGTTGGGGCCTCGTGCTTCGGCATCCCATCTATGAGATGGATCGGATCGATGTCGTCGATGTCGGCAAAATGCTCGTTCTCGACGGCGCTCGGTTGCTGGAATTTCCGGAGGGGTATCGACACTTAGGATACGTGCAAACTGCCGCGGGCGTGACGGTCAATCGCGGTCTTCCGGGGCGCACCGGGGCCGCCGTCGAATCGCTGTACGAGTGCGGCCGGCAATGGCTAATCGAAGCGCCCGTTTGAATCTGGTGACCTAGAGCGCCGCCGATGCCGGGGGCTTCTCCGTCGCGGTGCGCCGGTCACGCTCGAAGCCGAGCATGAAGAGCTCGATTCCTTCATTGAAAGCTGTTTCCGGACCGAGGGACATCGGCGCGCTGTCCGTCATCATGAGCGTTGGGAACCTTTCTGGGTCCAGACTGGCCAATTTGCCCTGCAGGAATTTTTGATGATCACTCGGGAATAAATGGCGCAAGGTGCTGTAGGCACTACTAATCACGAATTCCGAGATCAAGTGCGTATAGATGCCCGTGCGCTTGTTGGAGCAACCAGCCTGAAGAACGCAGGCCGCGAGGCGCTCCAGGACTTCGACGCCGTAATCGGTCTGTCCCGGCGCGGTAAGTTGGAACGTCCGGAACTGACTATGCGATACGACGTACGACGTAATCCCGGCATAGTTGACCAGGTGATCGTAGATGGCCCGAGCTGTTTTCGGAATATCGCGGCGCCAGTCCCCGGTTCGGTCGGGCATCTTCTCGAGCAGCTCCGCATAAAAGCGATTCATGATTCCCGACGTCAACCAATCCCGTCCCCCGACGTAGTAGTGAATCAACGCGGGCGTGACCTTCAGTGACTTGGCGACCACGATGATGGACAGATCTTGTAGCGGGACGGTCTCTGCAAGCTTGTAGGAGGTCTCTAGAATCGACGGCAAGCTCACACTTCCGCGGCCGGCGGGGCGGCCGGGGTGACGCCGGGGAACATGTGCGAGACCGTCAACAGCGGCCGCAGCCCGTCGTTTTCGGTCTTTCTTCATCGGTATTCGATCTTGGCACGCAGGACTACTATTTCAAGGATCAGCGACGTCCATGGACATCGCCGAAGGCATCGGGTACCTCGTCCGGAAAAGGGAATCGGTGCAGTTGAAGACCGCCGCACACGGGTAAGTTGAGCCCCGTGACATAAGCCCCGCCGGCGAGCCATAACACCGCATCGGCAAAGTCGGCGGGTTCGCCTACCCGCCCGAGGGGAACCTCTCGATTGAGAGCATCGATATAGCCCGGCATCTCAAACATCCCTTGAGTCATTTCCGAGCGAATGGGGCCCGGCCGTATGGAGTTCACACGGATGTTATGAGGACCGTATTCGATTGCCGCATATCGCACCAGACAGTCCGCCGCGGCCTTCGAACAGGCATAAGCTGCCAGCGGCTGCATTGGATTCGTGACGGCGAGGCTCGACATGATGGTGATAGATCCGTTCGATCCAATTGCCTGTGCCATGTATTTGATGAAATAAAAGTTGCCGTAGTAATTCACCGCCATGTTGCGTTCGAGATCGACCGCCTCGGCATTCGCGAGGAGCTCGCCCGAGGCGTAGCCCGCCGCGTTTACCGCGATGTCGAGTTTGCCGTGTAGGTCGAGCGCTCTTTGCGCCAGGCCTTTCACTTGATTTTCGTCCGCGATATCGCAGGCCATCGCCGTGCCGCCGGTTCGAGCGGCAAGAGGCAGGAGCTTCTCGAGCCTCCGAGCCGCGACAATGATGTTTGCGCCCGCATCGGCCAACCGCTCCGCGATGGCCCAGCCCGACCCGCGCGCAGCGGAGCACCCGGCGATCACCGCGACTTTGCCTTCCAGCACCCTCATTGCGTACTCCTCCCAGAGGCCACCGTGACCGCCCCGCAGGCAAATGTTAATCCAGGCCTTCAATATTTGACAGTGATATTAATTCAAGTTAGTTTTCAAAGGCTCGATGGGTTCGCCGCTCTCTAGTATCGCGACGCTTCCGGGACTTGCCGAGATTTGCCATCCGATTGGAGTGCTTCATGCTTCCGCCGTCACCGTACACTAACCATTGCCTTCCGAGAGAGATGATCCATGTTGCGCGCCAAGAATTCGCCTGAAGCCCCCGCTGAAGCCAACGCCGAAGACCGCGATCCCCAAGAGACTTTCGAGTGGATCGAATCGCTGGAAGCCGTCGTGATGCGAGCCGGAAAGGACAGGGGGCGATTCATCTTGCAAGAACTCGAGCAGAAGGCGCGCGAACTCGGCCTTGCCGCGCAGGTCGCGCCTTATTCGGCGTATCGCAATACCATTTCGTTGGATGATCAGCCCGTGCATCCCGGAAATGTCGCTCTCGAGGACCAGATTACCGCCATTGTTCGATGGAACGCGCTCGCCATGGTCGTGAGGGCTAACAAGGCATATGGTGAACTCGGCGGTCACATTGCAAGCTACGCCTCGGCGGCTGAAATTTTCGAGATCGGGTTCAATCACTTTTTCCGTGGGGCCGACGCAGAGCAAGGCGGCGACCTGGTGTATTTCCAGCCGCACTCGGCACCGGGTGTCTACGCTCGCGCGTACCTCGAAGGACGATTGAGCGAGGACCAGCTGGCGCACTATCGTCAGGAGGTCGGAGGCGCCGGATTATGTTCCTATCCGCACCCGTGGCTCATGCCGGATTTCTGGCAGTTTCCGACGGGCTCGATGGGCATCGGGCCGCTGAGCTCCATATACCAGGCCCGCTTCATGCGCTATCTCCAACATCGCGGCTTGTCCAAAACCAATGTGCGGCGAGTATGGGGCGTGTTCGGTGACGGTGAAATGGACGAGCCAGAGTCGGTGGCTGCGCTGACGTTGGCCGCACGTGAGACACTTGACAACTTGACCTTCGTCATAAACTGCAATTTGCAGCGTCTGGACGGGCCGGTCCGCGGCAACGGACAGATCATCCAAGAATTGGAAAGCTTGTTTCTGGGTGCTGGATGGAACGTGATCAAGGTCCTGTGGGGATCGGATTGGGATCCTTTATTCGCGCGCGACGACAATCATGTCCTACTGAAGCAGCTTGCGATGACCGTGGATGGTGAATACCAGACCTTGGGTGCCAATGATGGCGCATACAACCAGGAGCATTTCTTCCAGCTGAATCCAGAATTGCGGCAGCTGGTGGCCCACATGTCGGCTGCGGAAATCGATGCGTTGAAGCGCGGTGGCCACGATCTCCGCAAGCTGTATGCCGCCTTCTCGGCAGCGCGCGACCACGTCGGGCGGCCGACGGTGATACTGGCCAAGACGAAGAAAGGCTACGGCATGGGGCGGGCAGGGGAATCCCGGAACACGTCGCATCAGCAAAAGAAGCTCGATGAGCAGGCGTTGCAAGCATTCCGCACCCGATTCAATTTGCCTCTCACTGATGCCGATCTGGCGGAGCTGAGTTTTCTGAAGCCGGCGGACGATAGCCCCGAGATATCCTACCTTCGCGCGCGCCGTGCGGCTTTGGGTGGCGATTTGCCTGCTCGCCGCCGAACGGCGGAAGCTGTCGCGGTGCCACCCATCGAGAGTTATGCCGCGTTCGCGCTGCACGCCGACGGCAAGGAAATGTCCACGACCATGGCGGTGGTCCGGTTGTTTACAAATCTGCTGCGCGACGCGGCCTTGGGGCCGCGCATCGTACCCATCGTCGCGGATGAAGCGCGGACATTCGGAATGGCCAATCTATTCCGGCAGATCGGCATCTATTCGCCCGCCGGCCAACTTTACAAGCCAGAAGATGATAACTCGATGTTGTCTTACCGGGAATCCAAAACCGGTCAACTGCTCGAGGAGGGCATTACCGAGGCAGGCGCACTATCGTCCTGGGTTGCCGCTGCCACCTCATACAGTGTGCACGGCCTCGCCATGCTTCCTTTCTACATTTATTACTCGATGTTCGGATTTCAGCGGGTCGGAGATTTGATCTGGGCAGCTGCGGACCAACGCGCGCGCGGATTCCTGTTAGGCGCGACGGCGGGCCGCACGACCCTCGGCGGCGAAGGGCTTCAGCATCAGGATGGCTCGAGTCATGTGGTGGCCGCGAGCATCCCAAACTGTCGCGCCTACGACCCGGCATTTGCGGCTGAACTTGCCGTCATCCTTGATCACGGCACGCGGTGTATGCTTCAAGCCGGCGAAGATGTTTTCTACTACATCACCGTGATGAATGAGAACTATCCCCAGCCCTCGCTGCCGGAAGGTGCCGCGCAGTCCGTCATCAAAGGAATGTACCAATGCTCGACTCCGGCCCGGACAGATCCTGAGCCGTCGATCCGCCTGTTGGGATCCGGCGCGATTCTGAGAGAAGTCATCTTCGCGTCCGGTCTCCTTGCTGCTGATTGGAAAATCTCGGCCGAAATATGGAGCGTGACAAGCTTCTCTGAACTTGCTCGCGACGCCAATGAGATTGATCGTTGGAACCGGCTACACCCGACCGTCGAGCCTAGGACCAGCTTCGTGTCGCACTGCCTAAAGGGCGACGCACCCGTGATTGCTGCGACGGATTACATTCGCGCGTACCCGAATCTGATCGCCGGTCACATCGACGCTCCCTATGTGACGCTGGGAACCGACGGATTCGGCCGCAGCGACGGTCGAACGGCTCTCCGTAGATTCTTCGAAGTGGATCGTTATCACATTGTCGTCGCCGCACTTTATGCCCTTGCTGAAAGTGGAGTTAGCGAGTTCACAGTGGTTGCGGAGGCGATCGAGAAATATGAGATCGACAGTGCGTCGATCCCTCCGTGGAAACGCTGAATGAATGTTTACCATGATTGAAGTACGAGTACCGGACATCGGCGAGTTCAAGAATATCCCGGTTATCGAGATCCTCGTCAGGCCTGGAGATGTCGTTCGGGCCGAGCAGCCGATCGTTACGCTCGAGTCGGACAAAGCGACGTTGGACGTGCCTTCGCCGATAGGGGGGAGGGTCGCGACCCTCGCCATACAGCCGGGTTCGCGCGTCAGCCTTGGCACATTGCTGATGACATTGGAAGTTGATGCGACTGCCGCTTCGTCGACAACTGAGCCGCCACCACCCGCTAGGTCCCAGCCGTCTACGGTCGCGCCGTCCGCGCAGGTATCGCTAGCACTGCCGTCACTTGCGACCTCTGTAATTACGGCAGACAACGTCGTACCTTTGACGATACCGGCGCCAGTCGAGGCGCTCAAGCGCGACCATTCGGCTCGGATCTACGCCAGCCCGTCGGTCCGTCGGCTCGGCCGGCAACTCGGCGCTGATCTTGCGCGCATGACAGGGTCCGGTCGAGGTGGCCGTCTGTTGATCGAGGACGTTCACAAATCTGTTCGCGATGAATTGGAATCGTCGGCATCTCAACCTGCTGCCGAGGCGGCTCAATCGGCCAATCCCCCACCCTCCGTCGATTTTTCGAAGTATGGCGAGATTGAACGGGTGCCTCTGTCTCGTATCCGTCGCATTTCCGGAGTCGCGCTCGCGCGAAATTGGGCGGCGATTCCGCACGTCACGAACTTCGATGTGGCTGACGTGACCGAACTCGAGGCGTTCCGCGGAACGCTTAATCAGGAACTGCGGGGTGATCCCAAACTGACGATTTTGCCGTTCCTGATCAAGGCGACCGCGTCTACCCTCAAGCGCTTTTCTGCATTCAACGCCTCGCTCGATCAGCATGAGGTCATTCTCAAGAAGTACGTGAACGTTGGCGTCGCCGTCGATACGACCGATGGTTTAGTGGTGCCGGTGATTCGCGATGCGGACAAGTTGGGGATAATCGACATCGCGAGAGCTCTATCGGCAAAATCTGCGGCTGCCGCGGCTGGCAAGCTCAAGAGCAGCGATTTTGAGGGCGGTACGTTCACGATCTCTTCGCTGGGTGGTGTTGGCGGCACGGGCTTCACTCCCATTATCAATGCGCCCGAAATCGCTATCTTAGGAGTGGCGCGTGCGACCCTGCAGCCGCGTTGGGATGGAAGCCAATTCCAGCCGCGACAGATCTTACCCTTATGCTTGAGTTGGGATCATCGAGCGCTCGATGGAGTCGCGGCTGCCCGATTCTTGGTTCATCTCGCGGCACTGCTCCAGGATTTTCGACGAGTGTTGATGTAGCCAACCCGGTAAGCGCGCTGCGCATGACAAACGCAGGGTCACTGACGCAGTGACGCAGCGTGGTCGCTGATGAACTGTTGCACCGACGTCGGCGCTCTGCCTGTCGTTTCTCGGATGGTGTCCGACACGTGTGCGACCTTGCCCGCACGGGTGTTGACATCCATGGCGACCAGCAAGCCGGCGATGGGCGGCGGAAGACCAGCCGTCGTCAGTCCTTGCAGGAGCTGCTCGGCAGTGACGGGGACGACCTTGACGGGTTTTCCCGAGGCCCGGGAAGCCAATTGAGCCAGTTCCGCATGGTTGACGGCGGCGGGCCCGGTAACATCCAGCACCGTTTTGGTCGACCGGGTGGACGCCAGAATCGCCGCGCAAGTCCGGGCGCAGTCATCGCGCGTGACATACGCGACACCCTGATCGCCCGCAGCGGAGAAGATCTGCCCGCTCGCAATTGCAGCCGGTAGGCTTTGCAGCAGGAAGTCTGTGTACCAGCAATTGCGCAGGATGGTCCACGTGAGGCTGGATTCGCGTAACAATCGCTCCGTCTCATAATGGTCGGGCGCGAACGGGATCGGCGATCCGGGCTCCGGATTCATCATGGAGGTGTAGACGAGATGACTGAGGCGAGCTTTAGCCGCCGCGGCGATGGCGCTACGGTGCTGCCGTTGCCGCTGGCCGGCCACATCGATCTTGTCGGTGCTAATGATCAATGCGCGCGAAGCCCCAGCGAAGGCGCGGTCGAGCGAGGCGACGTCATCGAAGTCCGCCTCGCGGACCACGACGCCGCGGCTCGCGAAGCTCGGGAGCCGCCCGGGAGTGCGGGTCGCCGCAATGATCTTTTCCGCGGGTATGCGCTGTGTGCCTAACAGGTCTTCGAGCACTGCCTGGCCGAGTTTCCCGGACGCTCCTGTCACCAAGTACGTTTCGCCATCTGCCATGGGGTGTCCTTCTCGCAGCGACTAAACAGTCATCGCAGGCTAATTGTAGCGCATAAATGGCTCACGACAATTACCAGGGACCACAATAAACAACCGTAGTGAGCCCCTCAAACTCCCAGGTCCAAGGCACTGAGACCCGCTTCGGCCACGGCTGCATCCTGGTCAGACCGGACGCCGGAGACGCCGATCCCTCCGACCCTTTGGCCTCTGTACAATATGGGGAGACCGCCCTCGACCGCCACCCGGCCCAACGTCACGAGCGCTGGTCGCTCGACTACCAGGGCCTCCAAGAGCTTAGTGGGCAAGCCTGTCAAACCCGCGCTTCGAGCCTTCTCGATGGCGGTATTCACACTTCCCGGCGTTGCTTCATCAAACCGAGAGACCAGGATTGGTGTGCCACCATCGTCGACGACCGCGACGGTGACCGCCCAGCCCTCGATGCGAGCGTGCTTATGAGCTGCACTGACAACGTTTTCGGCTTCCGCGAGGGTGAGCGAGTATCGAGTGCGCATGAAATGCTCCTTGCTGTTCAGCGGCATTAAGCTTCGTTGGGACGCGCAATGCAAATAGCCTTAATAGGTATATCAATATACAATGGAGTCTAGAGTTTGATTGAAAAATGAACCGGCTGGCAAGTGGAGTGAATGCACGGTGGCCTATCAACTTCTTTCATATCAAGGCAAGAGCGGCCCCCGGGCTGGAATCAAGATCGGCGATCAAGTCTGGGACGCCTCAACCCTCACGGACAAGCCCGAATACGCCAGCGCTTTGGGCGTCCTTGCCGACTGGTTAGAAGCAGACAAGCGATTTTCAGGTCTCACTCAGTTGCCGACGCTGCCGACAGGAGCGATGCCGCTGGCCAGCGTGTCCATTCTGGCGCCTCTCCTGTATCCAGGGCAAATATTTGCGGCCGGCGCGAATTATCAGGACCACATCGATGAAATGGGGCGCAGTGAATTCAAGGCGCAGAATGCCAAAAAGGCGGGCGGCAGACCGTGGTTTTTCAGCAAGACTTCACGCAGCGCGGTCATCGGGACAGGGTCGACGCGGACGCTGCCGCATTATTCGAGAAAAGTCGATTGGGAAATCGAACTGGCCGTTGTGATCGGCCGGACCGCCTCGCGCGTGTCGGCGGAGAATGCCCTCGACTACGTCGCGGGATACACCATCGCCAACGATCTATCGGCGCGCGATTTCGTTGTGCGCGACGGGATCGAGCAGGCATCGCCGTTTCGATTCGATTGGATATCCCATAAGGGATTCGACGGCGCTTGCCCCCTGGGTCCGTGGATTACGCCATCACGTTACATCAAGGATCCCCAGACGCTCGACCTTAAACTCTGGATCGACGGCGAGTTGATGCAGGATTCTAATACGAAGCACATGATCTTTTCGATCGGCGAGCAGATCGCGGAGCTAACGGCGCGGCTTACACTGCATCCCGGGGACTTAATTCTGACGGGGACGCCTGCGGGCGTGGGCATGTCGCGCGGCTTTTTCTTGAAACCCGGCCAGAGGCTGCGGCTCTGGATTCAAGACATCGGCGAATTGCATCACGGCTTCTCGGAGTAGCATTCATGAATCTGGAAGTCCCCACCGCCGAAGGCGCTCCGTGCTTTGTCGTTTTTCACGTGCCGGGTCCACGATGGGTACCGAAGCGTCATCCTTTGCAACAACCCGGGGTGAACGAACATTTCGCTTATCTGGCGGGCGCCTTTGAATCCGGGAAAATCTTGATGGGTGGTCCATTCCTGGCAGAGGACGCCGGAGGCATGATGATCCTAAACACGGAAATTTCGGAAAACGAGGCGAGAACCCTCGCCGCGGAGGATCCCGGTGTAGCGTCGGGTCTGATTCGTGCTGAGGTTCGGCCCTGGATGGTCACGTTGAAGGCCGATTCGTGCATCAACGGGTAGGGAGAATTGGCACATGCACAAGCTGGTGATTATGCTCAAGCGCCGCGCCGGAATGTCGCGGCAGGAGTTCATTGACTACTACGAGAACCATCACTCGAAGATCGGCGAGAAGTACTTGAAGGGCGGTCCAATCCTCAAATATATGCGGCGCTACCTTAACCCGATTCCGAACCCCATGACGGGTCAAGTGGACGAACCCGAATACGACGCGCTCATGGAGATGTGGTTCAAGGATTCGGAGCAGTGGATGGCCGCGATAGGGCTTCTCTCCAAGCCCGACGTGGCGAAGCTCATAACCGAGGACGAGGAGGTGTTTCTCGATCGATCGCGAATACGGGCCTTCATTATCGAGGAACGCGAGTCAGACATGCAGTGAGCATCGGTGCTCAATACGAGGAACAGCATATGTCAGTAGTCACATCCACATTCACGACCACCATGGCGGGCAGCGTCGACGCGATCCGGAATCACGTGTTCGGCCGCATACGAGATGTCGATACGCATGAAATGTTTCCGGCGAGCCTCTGGGCGAAGGAATACGGCGACTTCGTGAAACCGGTCGCCGATTTCTTCAGCAAGGTTCAGTCGCGGAACGTCCCTAACTCCTTTGCGTTGCCGCTCGATGCGGACGACACCCCAATGTCGCCCGAGCATTTGCATGATTATTGGGGCCAGGGATGCACGGCGCCCGGGGCATTCGACATGCAGCGTCGTTTGCGTTTCATGGATCTCGCCGGAGTAAAAGACAGCCTCGTATTCGGGTCGATGATTGCGCTCCTCGGTCAGCAATTTGCGGCTGGCGGTGGCATCGCTGGGGCAGCATCCCTGGAAAAGGCAATGCCATTCGACACCCGAGAGATGGGCCGTCGAATGGTCAAGGCGCACAACGATTGGTGCATTCGGACGGCCGCGACGTCCCCGCGGCTTCGTCCCGTGGGAGCAGTTCTAGTTGAGACGCTCGCGGAAGCCCTTGCGGAGAGCGAGCGCATGATTAGGCACGGCGTGCGCGCGATTATGCTGCCCACCGGTCAGACGATAGAAGGAAAGGCGCCATCGCATCCCGATAACGACGCCTTGTGGCAACTGTATGCTAAGAACAGGGTCTCTTTGCTACTGCATATCGGCGGAGAGTTGGCGTTTCTGCGCGAACAGGCGGGCTGGGTCAATGCTCCTCATTTCTACACGAACAATAGCGTTCCAACGGAGATCCCAATCGATCCCCTGAGCATGGCGACCTGTAGCCTCGCGGCTCAGAATTATCTGACCAACCTGATTCTCGGAGCCGTCTTCGAGCGAGTCCCAGATCTGTGTTGCGGAGTGATGGAGTTGGGCGCTCATTGGGTAGGATCGACCGGGCAAAACATGGACCTGTGGGCAGGTCAGTTCGCTAAGCGAATGAGCAAGCTGCTGTCGATGAAACCTTCGGAATACCTTCGCAAAAACGTGCGCGTGAGTCCCTTTACGTTCGAACCGGTCGACTTATACTTTGATCAATGTCCCTATCTCCAGGATATGCTGTGCTTTTCGACTGACTATCCCCACTTCGAAGGAGGCCGATCTCCAATCGGCGACATGGCGGCGCGCGTGCAGAGATTCGGGCCGGACGTCGTCGAGAAGTTCTTCGTTACAAATGCTGAATTGGTTATGCCGTCCTAGATTGACCGCTCCATAAGGCCGCTGTATGCCTATCTCGGTGAGCGCTTTCGATACGGTGGCAGGCGGCGTGGTGCTGCTGACGGCAACGCGCGGATTGTCGCTCCCTGAGTTTCGAGAAAATCTGCGATCGCGGCTCTCGAATCTGCGGCGTTCCTTGGGGTATGAAGTCAAGGTGCGCGCCGGCGTGCGATTCGACGTGGATCCGTTGCTCGCCGTGTATGGCGATCGCACGATGCGCCCGGCGGACGCCATCGTCGATTTGGCGATGCCGGGAGGTGAATCGACGACCGACCTCGCGGCGCGGATGGGGGCGTTTTCGAGTCTGGCCGACTGCATCGAGCCCGACACCTCGGCCCTCGCGCTGGGAACCGTGGTCCACATTCACCGGCACCGGCCGGAAGGCGGTGAAGTCCTCGCATTCCTCGGTCTGCGGGCGCCGTCCATCACGCAGGATGCTATGCTGCGTTGGTGGCTTGCGCATGCCGACTTGAGCGTGCGGCTGCAGCAAGGGATTGCCCGTCCCTGGAGCTACGCCCAGCTGCATGTCGATCACGCGGCTTCCCACGAAGCGATGCTCATCGCGCAGATCGGGGCGATGTCCTACGATATGGGCGACATTCTCTCGATCGCCGACCGGAAAGCGTTTCTCGATTGGTCCTGCATGCCGAAGGTGGCGAGAACGCTCGAACAGGACGAAATCGGTGCACTCGACCAAACCAGCTGGCGTGGGGGCCTGGTAGACGTTGTCGAGGAGTGCTGACCGCCCCTCGTCCGCCATTTACGCATGGTCGACATCGCGGACGTATTCGACGGTGGCGCTCGCAGAGAGTCCGTCCCGTTGTTCGGCGACGCTCGTAAGTTTGCCGAGAGCCCGCGCGGCCAAATGTCCTTCGCGAACCGCTGCTTGCAGATCGCGCGGCGAACGCGCATCGCCGACGATCTCCACTACTCGGCCTGCTGAACGGGGGTGCCGCCAAATATCGTCCAGCGGATCCCGAGGCAGAACCAGCACGACGAGATCGGCAGGCACTCGCTGAATGCGATCGCTCTGCAACGGCCGCAATAAGCACTCCCGCGCCTCTATTTCGACCAGATGCATGCGTGTCATTAGCGTGAACTGGCCCCGCTGCAGGCGCTCAAGCGCCGGTTCCGTGCGGGTCCATGTCTCGACAATGGGCGCAAAGAGCGCAAATCGAGTCGCGAACGTAACGGCTACGCCATGTTCGATCAGCCACTCAGCCGCCGCGATTGACTCGTATTGACCCACGTCGTCGAACACCAATGCCGTCGCACCCAGGGGTCGGTTTGGCGCCGTCAACAAATCCGTCGAAGAAATCACATGTGGCAACTGCACGCCGCGGGCAGGTAGACCGGGTACGGCCGCCTGCACGCCGTCCATGCGCGGCGAGGACCCCGTGGCGACAATCACGACGTCGGCCCCTTCCGCGTCGATATCCGCAGCCTCCAGATAACTGTTAAATCGCACCTCGACGCCGAGCCGATAGATCTCGTGCTCCTGCCACTGAACGAAATCGCCGAGCGCACTCGATCGGGGTCCAAGTTTGGCCACGTTCATCAGCCCGCCCAGCGACTTGCCGGCTTCGGCGAGCACCACCGAGTGACCCGCTAGGCGCGCTACGCGTGCCGCTTCCATACCTGCCGGACCGCCGCCGACGACCAGCACCTTGAGCGGATTCGCACTCGGCTCGATGAGGTCCTCGGACAGCGAGCGCTCGAATCCGACCGCAGGATTGATCGTGCAGCCGAGTCGCATTGCCGGCGACAAGAGCCCACCCACGCAACCCTGATTGCACGCGATGCAAGGTCGCACTTGCTCTACCCGGCCTTCGCGTGTCTTGCGAACCAGGTCAGGATCCGCAATGTGCGCGCGCTGCAGCGTGATGAGGTCCGCCACTCCGTCCCGCAAGAACTGCTCCGCTTCCTCTAAAGTGCGTACGCGAGACGGTGTCACGATGCGCGGAATGTGCGTTACCCCCGCCACCACGTCGGCCGCCGAGGGAAACATGGAAGCCAAGGGACGATCCATGGCCGGCAGCATCAACGGCAGCACGTAGTAGCTGCCTTGCGAGCCGTTGATGAAATCGATCAAGCCCTCGGCCTCTAGCTGCCCCGCGACGCGGGCGCACTCGGTAGAGTCGTTGCCCCCAGGCGCGTATTGATCGCTAAGACGAATGCCCACGGGAAAGCCCGCCGGCACGGCGGTGCGGACCGCCCGTAGAATCTCGCGCCCGAAGCGCAGGCGATTATCGAGGCTGCCGCCGTACTCATCGGTACGGC
This sequence comes from uncultured Gammaproteobacteria bacterium, assembly GCA_963755965.1. GTDB lineage: Bacteria > Pseudomonadota > Gammaproteobacteria > Steroidobacterales > Steroidobacteraceae > Bog-1198. The sequence continues at coordinate 68,377 of CAVWLU010000013.1, read as the reverse complement.
GGTTGGTCAGCGGCGACAGGAATTGATGGACCAAGTAGCCGTGCGCGAAATGCACTTCCAAGCCCTCGATGCCGCCCTCGGCACACCGGCGGGCTGCCTGGCGGAACGCCTCCACGATTTCGGCGATCTGATCGCGAGTCATCGCGACCGGGACACTGGCATTCAGCGGATTCGGCATGGTCGATGCCGACCATGCGACGCCGTCCATGCCCGGATACATGTGTCCGCCATGGGATAGTTGTTGGAATACACGCATGCCGTACGGCTTAACTGCAGACATCAAGCGGCGGTATTCACCAATGATGCTGTCGTCCCACGAACGCAATCCGTTGGTAAAGGTCGTGGGATGAACCGAACAATACTCTATGAATGAAAGTCCGACGCCTCCTTTGGCGCGTGCCACATGGTACGCGATCAGGTCGTCATTGATCCTGCCCCACCCGATATTGGTCCCGTGCGCCGTGCGCACTATTCGATTCGGGACATCGACGTTTCCGATACTGATGGGCTCGAACACTCGCTTAAGACTCATGGTGAACTCCGGTCGCTTTCGTGCGAGGCATAGGTGTAAAGCGGGTCTTCGGGATAACGCGCGCCATTCACGTCCAACGAACCGAAGACTCCGAGACTGGTCGCCGCAGGAAAATGTTGGAAGTAATCCATAATGAGGCGCCGCGAGGCGATGCGCCATTGATTCTGGCGCTGTTCGAAACGATCGAGATAACGCCCGCCGAAGATGACGTCTTCGCGACTGCCACCATCGACAACCATGTTGTGATAGGCCCAGACGTATGACTCGACCCGCGCGGACATTTCGCCGTCGAATTCGATCAACACATTGGTGACTCGATGGGCAGTCCGCATTCCGCGAACGGCGGTATGCAGGTAATCGATCAGCGCTTCACCGGCGCCTCGAAAGACCATATGGTCGTCTTGGGCATCGGGCCAGTAGATTCGACTCAAAGTCTCACGGTCGCTGCGGTCAACGCCGCGCGCATAATAGTAGAGAACTTCGGTGATCTCTTGCTTGTCGAGCAGCCGGCGCAACGCCTGCCCGGAGGGCCCGCCCATGTATTCCATCATCGACGACCCCCATCCACTGGCGAACGCGAGGCAGTTAAATTAACATGAGTGTCAACCGATTAACAACCCACGCCGCGGTGCTGAAGGGCGAAGTACGAGATGGCCGCCAAAAACCCGCCGAAATTACCTGCACTGCGGGCCCGACCATCCAGGACGCCTGACAGAATGGTGGCGGAGCGGCTGCTATTAGGTGCCAGCGACTTCGGCTTAACGTCGGACGCTGCGACATTTCAAACAATGGCGAACCGGTTCGACGTGATAATTAACACCTTTTCCGGAGAAATCGACACCGACGGCCACATCGGACTTCTGGACCGAGACGGTGTGCTGGTCTTTCTCGGGGTTCCACCGGGCTTGCTCGTTGTCAATCCCTTCGGCATGTTGCTTAAGCGCAAGAGCGAGTCGATTGCCGGCGGAATCAAGGAGAGTCAGGAGATGCTGGAGTTTTGCGCAGACCACGGTATCGAACCTGATATCGAGATCATTAGCATGGATCGAATCAACGACGCGTGGGAACGGGTGATAAAGAGCGACGTGCGCTACCGGTTCGTCATCGATATGTCGACTCTCGGATAGTGTTCAGCGGAGGGGTAACATGCAATTGACAGCGGTATCACGTACTTTGGAGGCGCCCATCGGTGAAGTATGGGCCGTGACGAGTTCGTTCGGCGGCATCCAAGCCTGGATGTCGGGAATCAAGCGTGTGTCGATTCGCGGCGCTGGTATCGGTGCGGTCCGCACGGTGGCCACTGACGTCGGCGTTGTTGACGAAGAACTGTTGGTCGTCGACGGGAACCGCTACCGTGTGCGATATAGGGTGCACTCGCGGGCTTTCGAAGGCATCGAAGGATTCGTCGGAGGCACCGATCTGGGTTCAGTGGGCGCAAACGCGACTCGGCTCACATGGGTCGCCGAAGCAGAATCCGCACCGGCGGACATCGCCCCGCTCAAGCAAGTCCTCGACCAATTTATCGAGGCGAGCATCGTGGGACTGGGACGCCTACTGAATGCATCGGTGAGTTGAGGACCCACATCTTACTGAGCAGCTGCCGGGCACAAGTTGCGCCGGCCCCTCAACTCCGTGGTTGGATAATACGATGAGGAAGCCCCCGGTTGACTATTAATATTAAGAGGGAGCACAATTGCACTCCGCTAGTGCGTGGGCGCATGAAGGCCCACGGAGAGTAGTCGGCAGGCGAAAACGAGTGCGACTTCGGGGGTCGATGCATCGTTCCTTCGTACATGTTGGAGACATTCGATATTGGACGATTCTGTATCGGTGCCTCGGTCGGATCCTGCGAGCAGATATCTGCCGACGACGGCTCGGAAGCAATTGCGGAGCTCAAGGATGTTATTCAAGGATAAGGTTGTAATCGTTACCGGCGCAGCCTCCGGAATTGGCCGTGCAGCAGCGATCGCATTCGCTCGAGAAGGTGCAGCAGTCACTCTTGCCGACTTGGATGCACTGCGCGGTAGGAAGGTCGCAGAAGCGATCCAGTCTTCCGGTGGGCAGGCAATGTTCGTCGAAACAGATGTCACCTCTGAGGCGGCGGTGGTCGCAATGGTTCGTGCCACGGTTAAGGTGTTCGGCGGTCTAGATGCGGCTTTCAACAACGCCGGTGCTCCGGGCCGATATACCACTGCGGTCACCTGCACCGAAAACGAGTGGGACGCGATAGTGGCGGTCAATATGAAATCGGTATGGTTGTGCATGAAACACGAGATCCCGGAGATGCTCAAACGGGGCGGCGGGGCGATCGTTAATACCGCCTCGCGGGCCGGCGATAGCGGGTTTCCCGGAATGTTCAGCTACGTGGCAACGAAGCATGGCGTGGCGGGAATGTCGAAATCCGCCGCCATCGATTTCGCTTCCCAGAATATTCGCGTCAATTCGCTTCATCCCGGTATGACGGACACTCCCATGCTCCAGGTGGCGTCGAAGGGCGTTGGTTTACCCCCTCTCGATGAAGTCGCCAGGGCCGTGATTCCTATGAAGCGTATGGGGCGTCCAGAAGAACAAGCGGAAACCGCCGTTTGGCTGTGCTCTGAGCGGGCGAGTTTCATCAGTGGAACCACGATGATGGTCGATGGCGGACAATCGGGTGCTGTCTAGTTGTCGAAACTTAAGGAATCCATTCCCGATGACGACTCCGCAACTGAGCATCATCACAGCGCGCAGATAGCTCTCTTTCTGCCGGCGTCAGGTGATCACGAGGCTCCTGAAAGAAACTGGCGACGGGTGTCGATTTGAATGTTAAATCGGGGGAAACAATGCAATTGCGAATATTATGCATTTGGTGAATCTTACGGTGTTGCGGAAACCGTAGCATCTCCGAACCTCCCAAGCACGGCGGCGCAATAAATGGCTGATCGAGAAGTGTGGATTGTGTCCGCCGCAAGGACTGCTGTCGGGACCTTTGGTGGCGGGCTTAAGGATGTGCCGTTGGCCGACCTTGCGACGACTGCGGTACGTGCCGCGTTGGAGCGCTCGGGCGTCGCACCTGAGCAAGTCGAACATGTTGTGCTCGGGAATGTAATCCCTACGGAGCCACGCGACGCTTATTTGAGCCGTGTCGCGGCCATGAATGTAGGCATCCCTAAAGAAACGCCGGCCTTCAATGTAAACCGACTTTGCGGTTCGGGTCTACAGGCCATTGTGTCGGCGGCGCAGATCATTCTGTTGAATGAAGCCGACGTCACCATTGGTGGCGGCGCCGAGTCGATGAGTCGCGGTCCATACCTCTTGCCCACCGCGCGCTGGGGGACGCGCTTGGGCGACGGACAGATGCTGGATTACATGAATGGCATTTTGCACGATCCTTTCGGGTCGTTTCATATGGGGATTACCGCCGAAAATGTTGCAACTCGCTACGAGATTACGCGTGAAATGCAAGATGCGCTCGCGGCCGAAAGCCAGAAGCGAGCCGCTCGAGCTGTCGCCGAGGGTCGCTTCAAATCACAGATCGTTCCAGTGATGGTGCCATCGAGAAAAGGCCCGGTGATTTTCGATGTCGATGAGCACATTCGCGCGGATGTGACGATGGAACAATTGGCCAAGATGAGACCTGTGTTCAAGAAGGATGGTGTAGTGACGCCAGGCAACGCTTCGGGAATCAACGACGGCGCTGCGGCAGTTGTGCTCGCGTCGGGCGAGAAGGTCCAGGCTCTGGGCCTGAAGCCGCTCGCCAGACTAGTTTCATATGCGCATGCGGGCGTCGACCCGGCTTATATGGGTATGGGTCCGGTTCCGGCAACGCAGAGGGCCCTGAGGCGTGCCGGACTCAACGTCAGTCAACTCGATGTCATCGAATCGAACGAGGCGTTCGCCGCTCAAGCCTGTGCGGTTACGCGTGAACTAAAACTAGATCCTGGCAAAGTCAATCCGAACGGGTCAGGCATTTCTTTAGGTCATCCCGTGGGTGCGACGGGTGCCATCATTACCACCAAGGCCATTTACGAGTTGCATCGGATAAGAGGTCGATTCGCGCTTGCCACCATGTGCATCGGAGGTGGTCAAGGCATCGCCGCCATCTTCGAGCGTGCCTGACACGCCAAGCCTACAGCCTGACTGTCAATCAATAGGGGATGGAACAATGGCAACCGGATTTCCTGTCATTAGCGAAAAGCCTGCGGGACGTTGCTGGGAATCAAATGAGCTTTTTGTTATCACGGACGAGAGTGCTGGTAACCAGCCGCCACCGCGGCAGAGATCTGTCTTGGGAGTGAAGTGAAAACTAAAAGAAAGGCGGGCTACGCATGAGTGCTTTGTCTTACACCGTGGCGAATAGGGTTGCGACACTGGCAATCGAATGCAAGGCAACGTGCAACTCGATTGATCTGAAAGTCGTTCGAGCGTTACATCTGGCTTTGGATGACATCGCCAAGCGCGAAAGCGGCGCCGCTGCGGTAGTGCTCACCGGCGGCGACAAAGCATTCTGCAGTGGATTGAATCTGCACTACATGGATCTTAAGACACGAGAGGCCCGCCAACGTGCTCATTTCGACATGCGCCGTTTCATGGACCCGTTGATCGCCCGCTTGAGTGAATTTCGCTATCCGATAATTGCCGCCGTCAACGGCGGCTCAGCCGGCGCTGGCATGAGTCTCGCGTTGGCGTGCGATATCATTGTTGCCGGCGAAAATTCGTTTTTCCTACCCTCGTTCGCGCGCCTAGGATTGGTTCCTGACGCCGGAATTACTTTTCATCTGGCGAGGAGAGTTGGGGGAGGGCGAGCGCTTTCCTCATTGTTACTTGCGGAAAAAATCGACGCAAGTACTGCCTTGAGGTGGGGTCTGGCATACGCCGTCGTGCCCGACGCGGATGTCTTGAAGGATGCGACTGCCGTCGCACAGCGCCTCGCCAAAGGGCCACGCGACGTCCTGCGACAGTTGCGTTCCGTACATGCCATCACCTTCCAAAATTCTTTGCAGCAACAGCTACGTGCCGAAAGAGGCGCACAGGAAATGGTAAAGGAAGGTCCCGACTGCTGCGAGGGGGTAAGCGCCTTTTTCCAGAAACGAGAACCTCAGTTCTCGAAATAACGCGGCGTGGTTTTCTCTGAGCAGCCGCTTGCAACTACTGACGCTGCTAAGACGCGAATCCGCCAAGAGCTCTAAAGCAGAAACTCTGCCATTGCCGTGGATTGGAGCCGTTAAAAACGGCGCGGTTATACGACCGGCCTCGAACAAAAATAGGCCGAAACCGTTGGGATGCGGTGCGGCACGGCCGTTTCATGCCTAATGAATGTGCGCTTCGATTAAGTTCCGGAGGCCGCCGCAAGGCGCTCGGCGACTAAGCCCCTTCCCTGGAGTGCGTAGAGCGGGCGAACCGGCGAACGTGTTGTCCACCCGCTTGTCGAGCTTCCGGATTATATGTGTCACCCGCGTGGTTTGTGTCATCGAACCAACTATAAAAGGACCCTTGGTCAAGCACCGTACTCTTTGCCTCTAATCGATGCGCCGATACGACAAACCACGCGATAATCGAAAACCCTCGATAATACGGTGTCCCGCTTCAGTCTGGGCGAGCGAACGCTAATCGGCTTCAACCCAACCTCGCTTGAGGTCGACACGAAGGTTTCGGACGGGATCGTTGCCATCAAATCCGATCGCAGCGGCGCCGACAAAATCGTAGAGTTCCTTTAAAACCAGTTTCGGCTCATATAGCTCGATAAAATGGCCATACGTGCGAACGGCGTCGATGAACACGGCAGTCACGTCGGTACCGGCGGGGGACATTCGAGCTGCCTCGGCATGGCCAGTAGAAACGAACGAACTAACGGCCTGTTCCAAGTGATCGACGAATATCGCCACGTGATGAAGGCCTGTCTTACAACTTCCCGCCGGGTACAAGTCGTGCAACACCGACGGAGCGTCATCGTTCTGCTGGATGAACTCCACCTGCAAGGAGTTCCATTGTCCAAATGCTGCCGTATGGTCGAAGGTTGTCTCCTTACCGCGATATATGACCTTGAGCGGCGGAAAGTTCACGACGTAATATGGTCCCGATCCAAATAGTCGTGCGTGTCGCTCAGCGGCCGCACGAATGTCGTCCACGTAATATGCGATCTGCCGTACAGGTTTCCCGAATACCATCCCGTCCCTCCTTTCGCGTACGAATTCTCATCCGCGGTCGAGGCCATTGAAAGCGACGCGAAGGCGATATTCCATGAAAACCTTGCGCGCGTTTCGCGTTATTTGACTTCAATAAAGCTATAGTAGCATCATTGATACCCATATCAATTATGTATGAGTCATTAACGTGAAAATGCCGCTCGCTTTAACGTTAGGCCGGAATGTCTGATATCGATTACGACGTCGTGGTTGTGGGCTCGGGCGGCGCGGGCAACGCAGCCGCGATTGCGGCCTCCGAGCTCGGTGCCCGCGTAATCATACTGGAGGCGGGCGATCGCCTCGGCGGAACGACTGCCCTCAGCGGTGGGGTCTTTCTCGCGGCGGGAACTAGCATCCAAGCGGCTCGCGGAATCAACGACAGTCCGGCGGCGCTGTTTGAACTCTATATGGCATATAACCGTTGGTTGTTGGAGCCTGCGCTGGTGCGGGCGTACTGCGAAGGAGCGGCGGCGACGATCGAATGGTTGATCGGCCTGGGTGTCGAGTACAAGCCCGAAGCCTTGTACAACTCGAGCGTCGGCAGCATTCCGCGGGCTCACGTCCCGACCGGATTTGGTCTCGAGCTTTTCAACATTCTGCACGGACGGGCGGCCTCGCTGGGTACGGAGGTCGTCAAGAACACGCGAGTCTCTCGGCTGTTACTAGAAGGGGGACGAGTCGTGGGTGTCCACGCGGATGGCGCCGATATACGATCGACCGCGGTGGTACTGGCATGCGGCGGACTCGGTGCCGCGCCGCTCGCAATACAGGAGCAGTATTATCCGGATGCAACGCAGCAGGGCGATTGGCGCTATTACATCGGTGCGAAGACGAATCGAGGCGATGCCCTTACCCTGGGCAAGGATGTCGATGCAGTGGTGGCGAAGAACACGATTAATCGCGGATTGGTGGCACTAACGCCGCTTTTCGATCAAGTGGCGGAGGGCGGATTCATGCCGCTATGGCTAATCTTCGTCAACCGTGAGGGCTGTCGGTTCATGAGCGAAGATGTCCCTTATGCGGTGGCGGGCGATATCGTCAATTCGCAGACAGATCGAACCTGTTTCGCGATCTTCGATCACGAGGCATTTCTTAAGGCGAATGGTAAGAGCAATTTCAATGCCGATCTGCCCGGAGCCGCCTGCCCTAGTTGGGAGCATTCGGTGCTCGCTCGAAATCTGCAAGGCGGAAGGATCGCCAGTGCTGGGTCTTTGCAGGCGCTGGGCGCACTTATCAAGGTAAATCCCGCTGCTTTAGCGACGAACGTTGCGCGCTACAACAGTTTCGTTTCCTCCGAATGCGACGCGCAATTTGCGAGGAATATGCAGGGAACCGTACCATTACAGAAGCCACCGTTCTATGCCGCGGAAGTGCGCGCTGCAATGGTCCCGATGACTTCCGTAGGCTTGAAAATCGACGTCCACGGTCGTGTTTACGACTCGACCGATTCTCCAATTCCCGGTTTATACGCGGCGGGAGAAGCATCGGGCGGCGTCACGGGTTTGTATTTTGGAAGTGGGAACGGGATCGGACCGCCGATCGTTTTTGGCCGGTTGGCTGGAGCACACGCTGGGACGCTCGCTCTTCACCCTACGTAAACACCTGAAGCTGGAGAAGCAATATTAAAGCCATTCTCGAAGGTCGGGTTGCGCTCATCACGGGCGGCAGTTCGGGCATCGGCGCCGCGACGGTCGACCTATTCCTAGAGGAGGGCGCCCGGGTGGTCAATGCTGATCTGCGAGGTCGCGAAGGCCCCGTGAATGGCAGCGAGCGCTATCGTCATGTCGTATGTGACGTTACTAAGGAACTAGACGTAGCCACCGCCGTCGCGTTCGTGCTAAACGAATTCGGTGGACTCGATGTGCTTCTCAACAATGCCGGTGCCGGCGGTGCGGTCGCGCAGATTGTCGACATAACCATTGACGATTGGGAAGCCGTCATGGCACTTAATATTCGGGCCGCGACATTCGCGATCAAGCACGCTGCACCGGCGCTGCGCGCCCGCGGCGGCGGCACGATAATTAACACATCTTCGATTGCAGCTCTGCGCCCGGGTGTTGCCACGGCGGCATACTCGATTGCAAAAGCCGCGACCAACCAATTGACTCTCATGGCAGCAAGTGAACTGGCGTCTCACAATATTCGGGTAAACGCCATATGTCCGGGAATCATTCCCGCCGGTGCCGTCGGCAATCAGCTGGGTTTTAGCTCGGAGACGACCGCGCGGGTGCTGCCCGAAATCTCTGAAATATTCAAAAGCGCGCAACCGCTCGGTCGCGCAGGCACCGCTAAGGATATCGCCAACGTCATGCTCTTTCTTGCTTCGGATGCCAGTAGCTGGATAACCGGGCAGATCATAGCTGTCGATGGTGGAATGATGCTCAAAGGCCCGAATACACTCGACGCATCGCTCCCGGGGAACGTTTTGGTCCAACTTGCCATGCTTCGCGATCGGGAATTGGCTGGAGGAACGCTTTAATTGTCTGGTCGGTCTTTATCAAGGATACCCATGAATGTCAGTGACGGTCCGGTTCCGGAGGATTTTAACGCTGCGGATCCGGCGGTGGTTGAATGCCCGTATGCGTTTTATTCGGCTCTGCAAAAACATGCGCCTGTATACCATGTCGCGGATGGCAACTACTATCTAATATCGACCCACCCGTTGGTGAATAAGGTTGCACGCGCCCCGGCCATTTTCTCGAGTGATATCCGTCGCAGCATGGGCTTCCCGGCGGAGATCGACAAACTTTTTATACCAACCAGTGCACTCTTGCTCGCGGATGCGCCGCTGCATACGCGTCACAAGTCCATTGTCGTGAAAGCCTTCTCGCCACTGCGCATTAAGAAGATGCACGACGAAGTGCAGAAGATCATTGACGATCTCGTGCTGGGCTTCATCGATAGGGGCGAAGCGGATTTTCTCGCGGAGTATGCTGCGCCTCTCCCTTTGATTCTGATCGCAGACATGCTCGGCGTCCCGCGAAGCTACGGTAAACAATTTCAGGTCTGGTCGGATGCCATGGTGATACCGCTGTCGGGCGCGTCCACTCACGAAATGCGGCGGGCGATAGCTCCAATTCTCAAAGAGATGAACGACTTCTTTACCGATACGTTTTTGGAAAAGCGGCAGCACCCCACCGACGACATTATCTCCGACCTGGCGACGATCAAAATTGAGCCGGTAGCTGGAGAAGATCAGACGTTGCCCAGACAACTCACCCTCGAGGAAGGCCAGACCATCATCCAATTGCTTATGGCGGGCGGTAATGAATCGAGTACCTCGGCGCTTTGTTCGTTAATCGAACACCTGGCAACGAATCCAGAACTCGCGTCGAGCTTGCGAAACAATCCGGATTTGATTGCGCCGGCGATCGAGGAAGTATTGAGGCTCGAGTCCCCCGCTCAAGGCTTTTGGCGTTTGGTTAGGCAGGACACCGAACTTGCGGGCGTTTCCATACCCAAAGGTGCCATGGTCTTCTGCTGCATCGGGGCTGCCAACCGGGATGAGCAGCAGTTTAGTCAGGCCAACCAAGTCGATTTGCACCGAAAGAACAATTCAACTCACTTAAGCTTCGGTGCCGGCACACATTTTTGCGCCGGTGTCGCTTTGGCGCGAATGGAATTGGATCTTTCGGCTCGTACATTGCTGAAGCGTATGGACAATATTCGACTGACTCCCAATAGACCGCCGCCACGGCACAATTTCAACACAATCAGCCGGAGTTTGGCGAATATACACATCAGTTTCGAAAAGATCGGCTAGGGCTTCCTCTCGGTGCCGAATCGGCGGCCCGGCTAAACGGGATTCCATGTTGGGTGTGAACAGTGCGCGCTCGATCCTCATGTATTTACTATTTGGGAGTTTTGCGTCGCGCATTGGGGAGAATCTAGCTTATAAGTTCCGTAACCCTGTTAGGTTCAAAGCATAACCAGGCCAAACCAAGAAATCGGCGTACCGAGCATCTCTGATGAAAACGCATTTTTGCCCTATACCTGCCCGTTACGGTCAGCAGAGGTCAAACCCGGTCTTCCGACGAAACTCACGGTCTTCACCCAAGTTCCCGGGTCCGCTCAGGCGAACAACGCGGGTTCACATCGCGACTGCAGAGCTGGCTCGCCATGAATGACACCAGCTTTCGTCAGAATTCGCTTGATTGCTATGACGTAATTGTCTGGGCAATCCTCCTGCGTGAAATGATTGGCTTCCGCAATCCTCTGCGTCCCTGCGTCGGGATAGTATGACAACCACATAGCAATATCTGCAGGTCGTGTTCCCGGATCTTTGAGACCGAAAATGAACTCAATGGGCTTTGCGGCAAGCGTGCCCAGCCGGTTCTTGATCTCTTCTAACCACACCGTTGCCGCCACGATCTGCACCGGGAATATGGCCGGACCCCTGCGCGATTCTGGCGTCGGAAACGGATCGGCGTAAGCTTTCAGTGTAGTGGGCGTCACTTTCTTTCCAAGCGTAGTAGAAACAATGGTCTTGGCAAAGAAATTCCGCTGAACAATGAGGTACTGACCCAATCGGCTTCCCATCAATGTCGAGAAAACCTTTCCCACCGTTCTGGGTGCCCATGCCCAAGTGCTACTGATAACGACGCCAATCACTTTATCGGGGTGTCGGGTCGCGATACTCAGACCGATGGGTCCGCCCCAGTCTTGAACGACGAGAATGAATCGGTCGAGCTTGAGATGCTCGAACAACAGTGCTTCCACCCATTCGGCGTGCTCCTGCGGCTTGTAGCTATAACCTGAAGGATGGTCCGAGAACCCGAAACCTGGCAGGTCGTAGGCGATACAGCGGCATTGCGGCGAGAGCCTCTTAATGATGTGACGATAAAGATATGACCAGGTCGGATTGCCGTGGCACATCACGATGGGGATACCGTGCCCCTCGTCTACATAATGCATTTCGCTGCCCAGACGCTCGAACCAATGACTCTCGAATGGGTATTCATCGGGATCCACATGGAACGGTCTTTGTTTCATTTTTGTTCCTGGCTATTTGAGTCAAAAGTTACAATCCTGGGTGCACTACTCCAGACCGATGTTCTGAAACACTCTATGGCACCGTGATGATGATCTTGCCGATCTGTTCACCCGCCTCCATGTAGCTATGGGCTTTTGCCATATGGGCAAACTCGAACGTGCGGTCGATTATGGGAACGAGCTTACCAGCGGAGAGGCCATCGAGCACGAATGACTTTGCCCGTTCCCTGCGCCTGGCATCGCGGGTAATCTCGAAGACCGTGTAACCACGCATGGCAAACCCTTTCAGCATGGCAAGCCCGCTGGGGAAAGACGTCGGTTGCGCGCTCAGTCCACCGTACACAAATATCATGCCCGTCTGGGCAGTTACCTTTGCTAACGTCTCAACGAAGGGCCCAGCAATCGGATCAAACACAAGACGCGCGCCCCTATTGTCGGTAATGGCCCGAACTTGGGCGACCACATCCTGCTCTTGAGTGGCAATCACGTGGCGCGCTCCGGCGCCGATCAGAGCTTCTCGTTTCGCACTTGTACGCGTCAACGCAATGGGAATAGCGCCCAACATCAAAGCGATTTGGATGGCGGCCAAACCTACGCTGCTGCTCGCCGCAGAAATCAATACAAATTCTCCGCTCCTGAGTCCGCCAATATCGACTAGAGCACCATATGCTGTCAGATACTGCATCCATACAGCCGCGCATGTCGCGCTACTAAATCCTTCGGGGCACGCTGTCACCGCTTCGACGGGGATCAAGATCTCTTCGCCGTAGGTACCGTACTCATTCATTGAAAATGTCGGTATCACACTTACATGATCGCCTCGTTGAAATTCGCTGACGTCGTTGCCTACGACCACGACTCGCCCGGCAGCCTCATATCCAAGCCGCGACGGTAGTTTCGGACGCTCAAGATACTTCCCGGATCGATACGCAAGCTCCGCGCGGTTGAGACCAATGGCTTCGACGCGTACCTTCACCTCCCTCGCACCTGGCTCCCCGATTTCTAGGTCCTCGAAACCCAACACGTCCGGTCCGCCCACTTCATGAAATCGAATTGTTCTTGCCATTTATGCATCTCCGACCAACCAAAATACTCATCTAGAGAAATGTCCCGAATGCGATGCGTGCTCGGCGAACTCGCCGATAAAGAAAGAATTTACCGTTTACCCGAGGCACCGCAGTTCCCGAAATTTCCGGTAAATCATATCATATTTAATAGTAGTAATAATTAATAACGCACTCCTTGCTTATCCCGTGGCGCCTGGCGTAGCGCTGGAGGAGGGTCGAGGATTACGCTGTGGTAACGATGGTCGAGTTCACGTTCGCATAACCGTTCGCCAGGATCTGTGGTGAGGGTATCAAAGCCCCCCGAGTGATCTGGTGAGATGGACATCAATCGGAAGGTTATCGCCGGTGGACCCGAAGAGCCGATTTCACACCCGGGCCCTAGTGCCCATGTTCTCGATCAGTAACTGACCGCAGTTGGCCCACCACTTGGATGATCACGCTAGGTTGGTCTTGGGCGATTGACATCTCCCGCTCTTGACTCGGGGCAGCGTGAGGTCTGAAATCGCCCAGAGATTCCGGCCTCCATCGGACTTTGTCGCCGAGCCTTTCGAGTGTCCTGGGAAACGTGAGAATTAAGAAATGACAAAGCCGGAAAACTGGCCACGACTCGCGGTGGTGGGAGCTGGGGCCGTGGGCGGGTACTATGGAGGAGTCATTGCGCGAGCGGGCGCATCCAGTGCGCAGCTAAAAATCGCTTCGACTTCGCAAGCGACAGCTCTTCGAAATGGACTCGGCCGCGACCGTTCTATCCGCTTCGCGCAATACCGCCGTGCGCACGAAGGTGGCCAGCGGTAATCCGGCTAAGGCAGCGGCGCGTTCAATCCGCTCTCGGTCTTTTGTCGAGAGGCCCAGGTCAAGGCGGACGGAAGCAGACATCGGAAGTTCCGACTAGAGGGTGTGCGATATTATGCCGCGCCGGCGCGAAGTTATAATGACTCGATGTCCAACCGCGTCCCGTGGCAGCCGATACGTTGACGGGGCAGCAATGGGGGCATCCGTAGAACCGAGAAATTGAAAGTTTCGGCAAAACAGGCACTTAGACTGAGAGTTCGGTGGGCAGCCGTCCCACCATTCCCTCGTTTCCAACGACGTCCGTAGCCGGCTACCAACCCAAGAAAACTCTAACAATAATAGTAGCTTATCGGCTTATCGTGCCTATCAATCGATATTCATCGCAAGTGGTCGTCGGCATCGACCGATCCTAGGAATTGAGCTACTCAGGAACTATGCAGCATAGTGTCATTTAATCCCTCCATCGCCGGTCTGATGGGCATGGGACATAAATTGTGCGGCGTACTCGTGGCCTCCATTTTGTGTATTGGGTTCGTGGCCGCAGCAGACGCCGAGACGCGCCCCGTGGTGCTCGAGTTGTTTACTTCCGAGGGCTGTAGTTCTTGCCCGCCGGCGGAAGTCATCGTCAACGAATTGGCGCTCCGCCCCGACGTCCTAGCGCTGTCCTTCCATGTTGACTACTGGGACGGCCTTGGGTGGCGGGACCGCTATTCGCTCGCGGGCGCCACGCAACGGCAGCGCGGGTACGCTCGAAGCTTGCGACGGTCTTCGGTCTATACACCGCAAGTAGTCGTCGATGGCTCGCGCGACATCGTGGGTTCACGGCGCGATGCCGTGACGGAAGCCATTTCCGGGCGGCGAGATGGCATTGCGACTTCCGTGTCCGTCACCGGAGGGACTATTCAGGTCCACGTGGGCGCCGGATCCGATGCGGCCTCCGCCGATGTGTTACTGGTGGCTTATTTGCGGGAGGCAACCACGCCCATTGGCCGAGGCGAGAATTCGGGTCGCACCCTGAAGGAGTCCAACATCGTCCTTTCGCTGGATGAACTGGGGCGATGGAACGGAAAGCCTCGCGAATTCCAGATGAGCGTGGGTAGACTTCCCGAGAATGTCACCGACATCGCCGTGCTGGTTCAGTCTGCCGGTCAGCGCGCGATCCTTGGTGCGGTGGCCCAACCAATTCACTGACCGCAGGGCGCCGCAGATTTTCAATTCGGCGATTGCCGGAGCTGAAGCGGATCGCACGCCGCGAGGTCGACGCCGATTCCGACGATGACGCAATAAACTACCGTCTCTCTCGGTCCTTTAGCCATGGATACCAAACTTGATATAACGGGATGGTCGCGGTTCTGGCTTGCACGTTTCGCCCTCGTGCGTTCACTCGCGAACTTCTGGAATTCGGTGGCTCTCAGACTCGCGTGGCCCTATGCGGAATTACTCATTCGTCTGTGGATCGCAAAACTGTTTTTCTTCTTCGGCGTCCAACAACTCATGCATTGGACGGCGGCCTTACAGAATGTAGATGAACAGAATCCCTTCCCGCTGCTGGCCCCGATAGTATCGGCGTACCTGAGCACGGGTGCCAACCTGATTTGCGCGATGTTGCTAGCGCTGGGATTCATGACACGTTATGCGTCGTTGCCTCTACTGATACTCGCGTCCATCACGCAATTCCGCTTCGAGCCCTTCGACACCCAACTGTTTTGGATGGCGCTATTTTGCTGGTACGCCATCCAGGGCGCCGGCCCCATTTCGCTCGATCATCTGCTGCGTCGCGGTCTTTCGGACAGCGCGATTCCACTCGTTCCGGGTGCGATTCGATTTTCCCAATGGCTGAGATCTTCCGGGACGCTGTGGTACCTCACGGCGCTGCGCCTCTGGCTGGGCGCCGCGCTCGTAGTCGCTGCCTCGGCGACTGCGCGGCTGTCACTGGGCGCCAGCGCAGAGCGGTGGTTGCCGCTGGATGTCGCTATGCGTCTGCCGATGGTGGCCCCGCTGGTGGGCGGCGTTGCGTTGATGATAGGCGCGGGTACGCGACCAGTTGCGTTGTTGTTGCTGCTCGGCCTATTCGCATACTCGGTGATCGATCCCCGCCTCAGCGATTCGATCTACCTACTGATGCTCCTCGGCATACTCTCCGTACACGGGGGCGGCGCGCTGGCGATATACGGTCTGGCGAAGCAGTGGCAAAGTCGACTTTTTCCTACTCCGAGCGCTAACGTATTGGCTTCGCGGAATTGGCCCCGAGTGGTAATTGTCGGCGCGGGTTTCGGTGGCCTGCGCTGCGCACAAGCGCTAAAGGACGCTAGCGTGACAGTCACTCTGATCGACCGGAACAACTTTCATCTATTTCAACCGCTGCTGTATCAGGTTGCTACGGCCGCGCTGTCCCCCGGTGACATCGCCATGCCGATGCGGCAAATATTCCGCGACGCACCCGCGACGCGGCTATTGTTAAGCAAGGTCACCGGTATCGATACGGAGAAACGTCTGGTGCTCACGGAGCGCAGTGAGATTCCGTACGACTACCTAGTGCTCGCTACGGGTGCCACACATAGCTACTTTGGCAAGGATGAGTGGTCACGCCACGCGCCGGGGCTCAAACATGTTGAGGACGCCCTCGAAGTTCGCCGGCGAATTTTGACCGCCTTCGAACGCGCCGAGGAGAGCGTGAATGAGGCGGAGAAGGCGGCGCTATTAACCTTCCTGATCGTTGGCGGGGGCCCAACGGGTGTAGAACTCGCGGGTGCCATCGCAGAATTAGCCCGCTTTGGACTGGATCAGGACTTCAGGACTTTTGATCCAGCCAGTACACGCGTCATCCTTGTACAAGCCGGCCCACGCCTGCTGCCGAGTTTTCCCGAGCGCCTGTCGCGAGTCGCGCAAAGCGCATTGGAGAATTTGGGCGTGGAAATCCGGCTCGAGAGTCGTGTGAATCACATCGATGAAAAGGGTGTCGGGGTTGACGGCGAACGTATTGAGGCGCGCACCATCCTTTGGGCAGCGGGGGTCGCGGCATCGCCCGCCGCGATCTGGCTGAAGGCGCCGTCCGATCGGGCGGGTCGTATCGTCGTCGGCGATGATCTACGCGTGCCCGGGATGGCCAATGTATTTGCTGTCGGTGACACGGTGGTTAGCAACGCATGGAATGGCCAACCTGTTCCTGGACTGGCGCCGGCCGCCAAACAGGGCGGCGCGTACGTGGCCAAGCAGATCCGGGCTCTCATCGACGGTCGGGTCCCTTTGCCGGCGTTCCGCTATCGACACCTCGGCAGTCTCGCCACCATCGGCCGCAAGGCCGCCGTGGCGGATTTTGGTGCTTTCAAACTGTGGGGCACACCTGCCTGGTGGCTGTGGGGCGTTGTGCATATAGGATTCATGCTGGGCGTCAGAAATCGTGTGGCGACGCTTCTCAACTGGTTCTGGTCCTACCTTAAATTTGGCGGCGGAATCCGCCTGATCACGGGCGATAAAACTTAGGGAACTAGAGCTTATTAGCGCCGACCGGCCGCGCGGCCGGCAATCCAGCGGTTACGGGGGATTAGTGAATCTGATCGATCCGGTCGCAGCTTTGGTGACGCATAGAGGAGAGCGCTGATTGAGATACAATACTCTTCGTTGGCGACACCGCACGTCGCTCAAACTGAGCCTTGGTTATGTTCGGTCAAATGGACACCTCGTCGCTTGTTTGGGACTTGCTATTCGGCTCAATCGGGATTTGCTTTCTCATCTACGGCCGAAAACGGGGAGCGGTTGTACCATTGGTCTGCGGCTTGGCTTTAATGATCTCCCCCTATTTCGTATTGGACACTACTTTGCTCATCACAGTGGGAATTATGCTCATTGCCATTTCTTATTTCGTTAGGTTTTGAGCCAAGTGAAATTGGACAAGATCGCGGCTGTCCCAAAAGAAGGCCTTTGCCGTGCTCGCAATTTCGAATCGATTTCACCGTGTCGGTATAGTTAATGAACAGACCAGTGATAGCGACGAATTGGACGAGAAGCCGGCAAGGATTCCGACTTGGCATATTGGCAAACGGCGGAATGATAGCCTTGCTGGCGCTCTGGTTGAATTGCACATGGGCCGACACAGTTCGCGAAGTGACGCAGTTCACCCAGTGGGGTAAGGCCAATATACATGGTCACAAAATCTATTATGCGGTGCGCGGTAGTGGCCCGACGCTGGTCTTCTTGCATGGCGGAGGCGACTCGGGTGAGCACTCGTTCGTACGCCAATTGGACGTATTTTCGGAACATCATCATATTGTAGCTCCGGATCAGGTGGGTCAGGGACGCACGCCTGACGTGCCAGGACCATTGAGCTACACCGCAATGATGGAAGATACCGCTGAGCTGCTGAGCGTGCTAAAACTCCAGCATGTTGATCTTGTCGGATTCAGCGACGGCGGTATTTTGGCACTGATGCTCGCGGTCCGGCACCCCGAGTTGGTCCGACGTCTCGTTATCAGCGGCGTTAATATTGCTCCCGAGGGTCTGAGGCCAGAGGATTTGGAGGAGTTGCGCGCGACCCAGATCCCCAAGCCAACGACGATCGACGAAAAACTTGCGCGCCTTTGGTTCACATCTCCCACCGACGCGGAACTGAATCTCGGGCTGCTGGCAAAAATTACCCAGCCTGTGCTCGTGATCTCGGGTGATCGCGATGCGATCACGCTTGAGCACACGCTCAAGATATTTCATGCGCTGCCCAACGCGGAACTGTGCGTGCTTCCTGGAACAGACCACGCGACGTTCTCGGGGCGTTCCGAATGGTTGAACCCAATCATTAGTGCCTTTCTAGATCGCGTACGAAGCACTGCTTTAACGGCTCCGGAGTTCTAGGACAAAGCACATCAGTCAAACCTCTAGAGCTCGATGCAATCTCGTTGCCCTCCTGGCGTCCGCGCGTACTTGCAAGCGCTATTCGCTGGATGTCCGGTAGCGAACAGGCGAGAGCATCCCAGGGGCGCATCGTTTCTGTGCTTCTCCGCCGGACATCAAATCTCGTCGAACATTGACGCATTGACATTTTCTACAAAGAGGAACGTATGTTACGAAGCATGAAGGATATCGAGCCAATACGGCGACGACTATCTTTACGCAGGGTCGTTTTTCACACATCAGCTTTCGCACATATGGATTGACTTTCGCGAGATCCAGGATCGTTTCATGCTCGATAAGGGACTTGACTATTTCGAGAACACTCGCCGCGCCACGCATGTACAACAACAATATCCGATTGAAAATCCACTCAAGTTCAACGGCTACGGTCCCACTTGCTGGGGCATCACTGCGAGCGATGGACCAGGGCCCGATTGCATCGAGGTAGGCGGCGTCGAGCGGCAATTCTTTAATTACATCGCACGCGGAGTACCGTTTGGGCCTGATGACGGAACCATAGCGCCTTGGGCAGTCGTGGCCTCACTGCCGTTTGCTCCGGGTATCGTGCTGCCGTCGATCGAGTATTTTGTTCATGAGCTGCATTTGAAGGCCAACAATCCCTACGGATTTAAGGCTACATTCAACGACACATATCCGGCGAAGCCCGGCGGCCGTTGCGGGTGGGTTTCACCGTCGCATTACGGACTAAATCAGGGGCCGATCGTGCTGATGATCGAGAATTATCGGAGCGAGCTGCTGTGGCGACTGACCCGGCAGTCCCCCTACATCGCTGGGGACCAAGAGCATTGAACAGCGTAAGCGCCAGACTGACGTCCTACCGACGTAGGAGTGCTCGTGCCCAAAATAAAAGTGGTCAATCGCGCCGCTGCGACGAAATTCCTTCGTTTCATGGCGCTACTGGATTTGTTCCAGGCGACGCAGCAGAGGGGTAATTGTCAGACCCTGCGCAAACACCGAGAAGGCGACGACGGCGAAGGTAATCGTGATAATGGCATCGTGACGAGGCAGGTCGTCTGGAAGTGCCAAGGCCAAGGCTAAGGCTAAGGCGCCCCGTAAGCCGCCCCAAAAAAGAACGTGCTGATGTCGGCCCTCTATTTTTAGTCGGCTACCCGAGAAAACCGCACACAACGGATAAATTGCCAGCGCGCGTCCCACAGTTACCAGGAGGATGGCGACCAGCACCGGTACCCAAAGATCGCTAAAGTGCTGCTGTGCTTCTTGCGCGCCAATCAATAGAAAGATCAGCGAATTGGCGATGAACGCGACGTACTCCCAAAACGGCTCCAGCACATGGCGACCGGTCTCGGTCATTAATGCCGATGCCCGAAAGTTGCCGACGACCAAGCCGGCGGTCAATGCCGCGAGTACGCCCGAACAATTAAAATGCTCGGCAACAAAAAAAGACCCGTACGCGGCCAGTGTGGTGAAGGTGATTTCCACCAGGTAATCCGGCGTCCGTCCCGCCAGAAGCATGAATCCAGATGCTACGACAGCTCCGATGACTGAGCCTCCGATGATCGTCATTAGAAGCGTGCCGGTAATCGAAACGAAATTCTGATGGTTCCCCGCTAGGATGCCGAGCGCTGCAACAAAGGCGACCGCCGCCGTGCCATCATTCAGCAAACTCTCCGCCTCGATCAGCAAGCGCAGCCGTCCGCGCAAGCCGGCCTCTTTGAAAGTCGCGATAACCGAGACCGGATCGGTGGCGGCAATCAACACGCCGAAGAGGCTCGCGCTGCCCCAGTCCCAGCCCAACGCATAGTGCATGCCGATCGCCGTGACGGCCGCGGTCAACAGCACGCCGACGGTCGCCAGCAGAGCGACCACGGGGAGATCCTTGTTAAACTCTCGCCAGTCAATGAATAGGGCCGCTTCAAACACCAAGGGCGGCAAAAAAACCGAGAAAATCAAATCTTTTGATAGATGCCATTTGATATAGATGTGCAAGAAATAGAGCCCCATGCCGGCAAGCATCAAGCCGACGGTGTAGGGCATGCGCAAACGCCGTGTCAGCATCGCTACCAATGCCGATACGAAGAGAAGAAAGCCAAGCTGCGATAGATCCGAAGTCATCCGATTGCCATGCATGCGTCCCTGTAGGGGGTCGGCGCACCTCGCCCCGCACCCACCGACGTCCTCCCACCTGATTCCCTAAGGCGAGTGCACTGCGGGCCCTACCGTGAATCGAATGCGACCCCTCGCCACCTTAGAATCGCGTGCGAAGATGCTCCACTCAAGAACATAGTGGCCCGCCGTCAGTGACGGCGCCGGTATCGTTGGTAATACCAATAGCGCGATGAGTTTTCTCATTATGATTATCCTTCGGCGATGGTGGCTCTGATCGATACGTTATAGCAATCGATGGGACAGGCGAACGACCTGAGGAATCCGGTTGCCTGGAGCAAGGTAATCAGGAGGCAGGAGTGAGGCTCTGGTTCGCAGTCCCGCGCGGCTAGGCAGCGCCTGTGTATACGGTGCCACGAGTGGTCGATCGCTGAGCACGCAGATATCCTGGCTGGCGGCCCGACCAGCACTTAGATCCTGTTGCCCGCTCCGGCGCAACACCCTTGTCCAATAGTACTCATAATTTATCCTCAATGCAGAAAGAAATTCCTCAACAAAATTTGACCTCAGAAGCCTGCAGGAGATCCGAACCATCCACGCGGACTATTGGTATATCTACCGAGATGCGGGGTAGCCGATGCACCCAAATTTCGTTTCGCCGACTACTCGACGGTGGTCGCCCGACCACGGCGAAATGCAAGCCGAACACGGCTGATTCCGGGAAGTGCAGATAGCTTGGCGAGGACCTTTCGCGGATCTCCGCGTGGCTAGCTACGTCAAAGACAATTATGACCCACGGGGCACAAAATGATCCGCGCAGTAGGCGTCCGCTTACAAGCCGCTGGTCGTTTCCAATTGGCCGCCTAAGGTAATCTACACCACACTTATCGAGTAAGGCACGAACTGAACGAGACCAATCGGGAACTGCCGGAATTGGAATCGCAGAAAGGAAAAGCTGGAAACGTCGGCACTGCGATACCCCACGTTAGAAACCGTTAACTTTGGGCGAAGTACCCTATGAATACCGAAACATTTCCGATCGATTTAAATGCGCTCCAGCCGCTTAAACTTGATCCGGGCATCTCGCATCTCACGGAAGCAGAGAAGTCGTCGCTGAAGCACAATATTCAGCTGTGTCGCGATGCGATCGTCTTCTTTACAGCGCTCGCGGGCGCCAAGGGCTTATCTGGTCACACCGGCGGAGCGTATGACACGGTGCCAGAAGTCATGATACTTCGGGCGTTCATCGCAGGGGGCACTCCAATCGTTCCTGTATTCTACGATGAGGCAGGACACCGGGTTGCAACGCAGTATCTGCTGAGTGTGTTGAACGGCGCCATCCCGGCAGAGAGGCTACTGCATTATCGCGAGTTCAATAGCACACTGCCGGGGCATCCGGAGAAGCTGCTGACACCCGGGATCGAATTTAGCTCGGGTCGCTTGGGTCATCTATGGGCCTTCTGTAACGGAGTCGCCCTCGCAAATCCGGGAAAGGCCGTCATTCTGCTTGGCTCCGATGGCAGCCAGATGGAAGGGGACGACGCGGAGGCCGCTCGTTTGATGCTGGGCAAGCACCTCAATGTCAAGGTGATGATCGATGACAATAATGTGACCATTGCCGGCCATCCGCAGGAGTACATGGCCGGCTATGACTTGAGCCGCACACTGTCGGGCTATGGCCTTACCACCGAGACGACGATGGGCGAGGATCTTGACGCGCTGCACGTCGATCTTTGCCGTATGTTTCGCGACGATGATCCTCACGCGCTGATCATCAAGCGCCCTATGGCGCCCGGCATCGAAGGCGTGGAGGGTAGCCCCGAGGCGCATGAAGCGGTGAAAATTGACGTGGCGATTCGATATCTCGAAAAGCGGGGCAGCTACGGGGCAGCCATTGAGATGCTAAAGGCGGCCAAGCCGGACAGGAGCCCGCTCAAATACCGCGGATCGAGCGGCGTCGGTAAAAATCGCGATGATTTTGGAAAGATCATCAATGAATTGCTCGACGGCATGAGCGTAGAAGAGCGGCTCGCGAGCGTTAGGGTGTTCGACAATGATCTTGAAGGGTCGTGCGGCCTGCACCACATCCGTAAGAAGCATCCGGAGATTTATATCCGAGCTGGCATCATGGAACGCAGCAACTTCTCCGCGGCGGCCGGCTTCGGTTCGTCGGCCGGCAAGCAGGGAATATTCGGTACGTTCAGCGCGTTCCTTGAAATGTGCATCAGCGAAATTACGATGGCCCGCCTCAATTTCTCGAATGTGCTCGCGCATTTTAGCCACAGCGGCGTGGATGACATGGGCGACAATACGTGCCACTTCGGGATCAACAGCATGTACGCAGACGGCGGCGTCACGCCGAGCCATTCGGACGATACGACGCGGCTCTACTTCCCGGTCGATCAACATCAGTTCGCTGCCTGCGTGAAGCGCATCTATCAGGATCCAGGACTGCGCTTCGTGTTTAGCACACGAGCCCCCGTGCCGGATATTCTCGACATCGAGGGCAAGCCGCTCTACCAAGGCTGCACCTTCGAACCGGGCAAGGATTACGTCGTTCGTGAACCGCCCGAGGGCGGTGGGTATGTGGTTGCGACCGGCGAAACCGTTTACCGAGCGCTTGATGCCGTAATCTCTTTGCAGGAACAGGGAGTTAAAGTTGGCCTTGTCAACAAAGCGTCGATCAACGTCGTCGATGCCGAGATGATGAAGAGGCTGTCGATTGTCCCGTTTGTGCTGGTCGTTGAAGGTTGGAATGTCAAAACAGGTCTCGGCAGCCGCTTCGGCAGTTATCTACTACAGGCAGGCTTCAAAGGAAAATATAACCACGTGGGAACCCACAAGGAAGGTAGCGCGGGGCAGTGGCAACAAATGGGATATCAGGGGCTTGATCCTCAGGGGATTTGCGCATCAATAGAGGCTTTGTTGTAGCGGAACGTTTGCCTGGAAGCTTGCCTGCAGCCTTCCGTGGGGGCCAACGAGACGACGGCGAGAGGCAACCCGTTGGAAACGCCGGCGAGTGTCGCCCAAGCTGTCGGCGCCCTAGCGCGCTTGAGGGCCGGTTGGATGACCTTTCCACGCCATCGTGGCCCCTGCGCTCCACAACGCAAGGATGGCAATCGCCAGCCCCACAATCACGCTATTCCTGACGGCGCCGCCGTTTGTTGCGTAGCCGATGGCCCACGGTGCAGCGACCGTCCACATTGCTAGAGCGAAATTGACGGCACTTAAGAACATGCTCAGACGAAATTCGGCAAGTCTACAGGCTGCGAGAATCGCTATTAAGAATCCCACAAAAACGCTCGTAGTCACCGAGAGCGGGCGTTCGTAGCCGAACACCCAAGGGGAGATCATGAGCCAGATTCCAAGAAGTATATTCATCCCGCTCGCGGCGCGAGCTTGACCGGCATAATTCCCTTTGAGCAGCAACATGTGCGTCCCTCACAAAATTCATTAACGTTTTGGAATGTTCGCGTGAAACAGAGTTCCTTTGGCACATCGCCTTTTAGTGTCAGCATCGGCTTACATGTGGGTGCTCGACTTCATCCTCGCATTTGGATTGGCATCATCCTCCAGTATTTCGCGATCGTGCTGGACGCGAAAACTGCCGCCTGGTCCAAGCTGATTCGCTCTCTCTGGTTGCCTGGCAGCTTGCGATGTACGGGGCCATGGCGGTTTTGCAGTTCATTGTGCTCAAACCCCATCTTGGCGCGCAAGCCCCGGTCAATAGCGTCGAGTTTTGGAGCGCGATGCAATTGGCGATGATGGCAGTCGAATCATGATCTAGGCGGGCTTTTCTGCTGTATAACGAACGCCGCCCTTCGTGGACATTACGCGAATAACTTCGTCTAAAGCCGTTGCCGAGGATTGCTAAGTCTTCCGCAGGCCGCGTTTTCGAGAAAACTCATAAGTGTTGATACACAGAATATTGCACTAAGTTTCGCTCGGATAAATTGCAGAGCCATCACGCATTCCGTGACTACCACGGACTTCGGCTCCATGTTTCGCCAAGATCGCAAAATCTTGGATCAGATCCTGCGCTTGAAAAGAGCTCTCCATTGCCGCTTGGCCGCAACTATATTCCCACATTCTTGAGCGATCATGGCTGATTCAGTCTGCGCACAGGCGGTCTTTGTTGCCGCGTACAGGCGATCAATCGAGGCGCTCGCGACGATACTACGCGAGAGGCCAGCGGGATCTGGCAAGCTGCGCAGGTCGCGCTCTACGAGCTCTCTAAAGAAGTCCAGTAGGCATTCGCCGTACGATTTGCCTACTGACACATCCGCTGATGTGGCGAGCAGCATATCGACATACAGGCCGGAGACTCCAACTAGAGGGGTGTTGGCAAACCCCCACGCCTTGATGAGTCGCGAGATCACCCGCAACTTGCCACCGGAGCGCATGTGGGCCTGCGAAAAAAACGCGTTGTGCCACCCTGGGCTCGTTTCCATCCATCGGTGGTTCTCGTTGGGTATCGAAAAAACTGGGTAGTGATGTGATCGCCGTCGGAAAAATCCGGGTAGCACCTTTATCGTGGGATTGATCCCACCGAAATCGAGTAATACCATTCGACCATCGGATCGAATGGATGGAGTTGAAGCAAGATGGCTCAAAACCTCGGCGAGCCGTTGAATGATCAGATCCGGCGGAATCGGGCGGCCGCCCCACGTTGCCCATGACCGCGGCAGAGCGGCGAGAATGTCGATAGGGCTATGAACCGCAATCGCCGTACCTCGACTGTGACTGCCGATCTGCACGATGCGCGAGCGAGGAAAAGCTCGCGCCAACTGTCGCTCAATTATGATCAGGTGAGGCTGGATTGCCTGCAGCTCAACATCATGCGGTCGAACCCGATCAGCCAGCCGGCGCAATGCAAGGTTAGGATTCATAGACTACGGTCTGAATTCGTCAATATCGCTGGTCAAATCCTCCCAGTATCGGCGGCCGAGAAAGATAGAATGGATCGTGCCGGTGACGGCGATGCCACGCGCGCCTCCAAGCTACCAGCGAGACCGACTGTCTTGGGGAGGCGGATGCCTGTACCCGAGGTTGTAAATCAGAAGTTTTGAATTCTTTGCGCCACTCCGCATTAAATTTGGATTTGCTCATAAGCGGGACAGAAAGAAACTCACGAGGTATGGCGGATGAAATCCAACCGAGCAACGCGTGACCGGCTCGAGGCTCGACATGTTCCGAAGTTGCCAAAGGTCATCGGCCGGCCGCGGGACACGCGGATTGATACGGAAGTGGTCGAGGCGGTCTTGAATGTGCTGAAAAGCGGTGGGTATAAGGCCGTAACCATGGAAGGGATAGCCAAAACTGTTGTTCGACCCCGAAGCAGCCTCTACCGCCGGTGGCCGAGCAAGCGTCATCTCGTCACCTACGCGGTGGTAAGCGAATTAGGAGAAAATCCCGCAGCTAACACGGGGACTCTTCGCGGCGATCTATTGTCCGCGGTTCGTACACTGTGGCGCGCGTTCCGCGGGCCGTTGGGCCACGCACTTGCCGGCCTCGTCGCCGACATGGCACAGGACGCGGCTCTGGCTTCGAGCATTCGGCAGCAAGTACTTACTCCCAGGCGTCGATCTATGCGAGAAGCGATTGAGCGCGCGCGCGTCCGCGGCGACGTGCGGGACGACTTGGATGTGGAGCTGCTGCTGGACATGCTCACGGGCCCTTTCTACTTTCGAACGCTGTTCGGGCATGCATCGATGAGCCGCAAGAACACAGAGGGGATCGTTGACTGCATATTGTGCGTGATCAACCCGGTCAAGTCGCCGGGCGCTCGATAATAGACAGACTCAGTTTTAGTGCCGCTGCAGCGGAGTCAAGCTTACTCTTTGCGTCGCTAGCCAGGGGCACCGCATCGGAGGGGTCGCCCGATTTGAACGCGGATTGAGCCTTCTCCCACGCCGAGGTCGCGTCGGACAGGTCGGATTTCGCCGCTGTGAGATCGATGCCTTTCGGGATGCGTTTGTCCTTCGATAACTCGCCGATGCGCGATTGCACTGCTGTAAGCGATTGAGGTATCGAAGCGGCTAGACTCCTCCACTCATTGCCTAATGCTTTCAAAATCTGATCTTTTTTGGCTACGGCTGCGCCGGCTAGGCCTTTGACCTCGGCCAAAACGACCGGGGCACCTGCCACGACGTCTGCGTAGTCTTTCTTATCAAAGGAGGCGGTGAGTGCCGCCACATGGCTCTGAACGCTGGTCAATTGGTCGGGAACATACTTTTGAGCATCTGCGGATGAAGCGGCCAAAGTGGCATTGATGTTGTCGAGCGCGTTCTTGGCAGGTTCCATCTGATTTGCGCACGCGACAATTAGAATAGTTGCTGCGTACAACCCAAGAAACTTTGCAATGTTTCGAGTCGAGATCATTGATGTCTCTCCTTGCCGCCAGCGACTCACATACGCTACACTACGTCGCGAAAGAAGTACAAGTAACAGAGCGGCATGACGGAACGGATTGCTGCGGCGCTCGTGTGCGAGGGAATCGGGTTTCCGTGACGCGTGCTCTTGTTTCGATGCCGGACTCTGAGACCCGTTCGTAGTCTGCATCTGTGGAAAGACTATTTGATGGACGGCGACGAGAGCCCACAATTGCCGCTGGCGCGGATCTCTGCTTTGGCATTGGGCCTGGGTGTGGTAACCGGCGTTGGCGCCGTACTCTTCCGTGGTCTGATCGGCTTGATCCACAATCTAATGTTTACTGGCCATGCGCTCATTCACTACGACGCGAACGTCTTCACGGCTCCCGCGCCGTGGGGAATGTGGGTCATTCTGGTCCCCGTGCTGGGGGCTATTGGCGTGACCTTTTTGGTTACGAATTTTGCCCCAGAGGCCAAGGGACACGGGGTCCCCGAGGTCATGGACGCTATCTATCACAAAGGCGGCGTCATTCGACCGGTGGTTGCGCTGGTAAAGTCCCTCGCCTCCGCCCTTGCGATCGGCAGCGGATCATCGGTCGGGCGCGAAGGCCCGATCATCCAGATTGGTTCGGCCCTCGGCTCCACGCTTGGACAGATCATTCGGATGCCTGCGGGCCAGCGAATCGCTCTGGTTGCTGCGGGCGCGGGCGCCGGTATCGCCGCCACCTTCAATACACCCATCGGCGGCGTGATGTTTGCGATCGAGCTGATGATGCCGGAGGTGAGCGTCGAGACGTTCCTGCCGGTCGCGATTGCGACAGGTGCTGCAACCTTTGTCGGCCGATGGTTTTTCGGGGACTCGCCAGCCTTTCATGTGCCGCCGATCCAAGCGATGGCGGTCGACTCAAATGCGTTGATCGTACTGATTCTATTTGCCGTGCTCGGTGCACTCAGTGGGATCGCGGCGGCAGGTTTCATCCGCGGACTTCATCTCGCGGAGGACCTATTCGACAGGATCAAGTCGCGCTATTGGCGGCACATGTTCGGCATGTTGCTCGTGGGCGTGCTCATGTATACGCTGTTGCTCGCGTTCGGTCAGTACTACGTCGATGGCGTCGGTTACGCGACGGTTCAGGCAGTGTTGGCGGGTCAGATCTCCGCATTTTGGCTGCTCATGCTCCTAGGCTTTTGCAAGGCGCTGGCGACTTCAATCAGCCTCGGATCGGGCTCCTCGGGCGGTATCTTTTCACCGTCACTTTTCATGGGCGCTGCCCTCGGCGGCGCGTTTGCGGCGCTTTGGAACGCAGTCGGCCTGCCAATTCAGTTGAGTGTTCCCGCATTCGCGATGGTCGGTATGGGCGCCATGGTGGGCGGTGGCACCGGCGCGGTGATGACCGCCGTGACGATGATTTTCGAGATGACGCTCGACTACAGCATCGTGATGCCGATGATTGTTGCGGTGGCGATGAGCATCGGCGCGCGCCGAGTGTTTTCTCGCGAGACGATCTACACTTTAAAACTCGTCCGTCGGGGACGTGCGATTCCGAAGGCGCGGCACGCCAACATGTTTCTCGTGCGTTCTGCGCGTGAAGTCATGGACACCGACATCCAAGTTCTGCCGGCGGAAGAGAGTTTCGATGGGTACTTACGTCAGCCTGAACACGCCGGACGGCTGCGCTATGTCGTGGTCACTGACAAAGGTCACTTGTACGGAGTCATCCGAGTTAACACGGGACTTCGTCGCGGCTTGGAAAATGCCAATACCGGAGTTAGTTTGGGCGATGTCGCCAACAGAAACTTCACCGTGGTGCGCGAGGACGAGACCGCGTTTGACGTCATCCGTCGCATGTGGCGGCGCAACGCCATCATGGCGGTGGTAGTGCGCGGGCGCGGAGTGCCACGCGGTAGTGATGTCGCCGGCGTGATTACGAAAGAACACGTCGCTGACTCAGTTGCGGATAGCGTGAAAGCATTCCCGGAATAGAGCGCACTTCGCGTTACTGCGAATTCGGCTGCGTATTTTGCGGCACTGTCGGCGCGTCCGGTTGCGATGTCGCGGATTCAGAACCCGCTGGACGATGGGAATCGCCATTGGGCGAAGGTGATTTTCCGGATGGGTCTATCACCGCGTTGTCAACACCGACCAATGCGGGCTGGCGAGCGACGGAGCGCTCCAGTTCGCCAGAGGTCACCGGTAATTGTCGAGCCGATAGGGTTGCAAGATTGAGCACGGCCGCATCGTCGC
This sequence comes from uncultured Gammaproteobacteria bacterium, assembly GCA_963755965.1. GTDB lineage: Bacteria > Pseudomonadota > Gammaproteobacteria > Steroidobacterales > Steroidobacteraceae > Bog-1198. The sequence goes on along the minus strand of CAVWLU010000013.1, from coordinate 39,245 downwards.
GGAGTTTCACGTAAAGCGGCCCTGCGCCGGGATGGGGAACGGGCAGCGCCGATCCTAGAAATCCGTCGGGAACTAGCACTGGATGTGCGAACTCCTTGTCATTGGACAGCGAATCGATCACCAGCAAGAAATGTGCAGATTGTGTTGATGGCAAATCCGCTTTAATCCATATTTGGTCACCGACTGAGAGGTTCGGGACCTCAAAAACAGGCAGCGTTTGCCCAGCCCGAGTGATTTTCACCTCTACAACCGGACCGGCAAGATCAAAGGGCGCAGGTCCCGCCTGTGCTGCAGTTGCAAGACATGTGAGCAACGCTACGTCGCGACATCGCGACACCAAGGCCAATTTGCCAATGCACTCGAGGCCGCGTTGCGCCAAGGATGCTTTCAGCATGGAGAATTGTGAGCCATTAGTGAGATTATGAGTCCTATGGTTCTTAACGAACTGACTATTCAACAGCGTTCGACTCAATCGAATTGTATCCGTTCAAACTTCAAAGTGACGTGACGTGGGCAGCGTCCACCCGGCGCAAACTCGTTCCTTTCTTCAAATTAACGTGACGAATCAGTAATTATTGGTGGCTAAATTGTCCTGCGATGCGCTGGGAGAGATGGTCGCGAAAAACGGCGTTGGCGCGGATCGGGAGCTGACGTACGACGAGGCCGGGCACCATCTAGGGGAATACCGGACAACGATATCTTGGTGCAAGAGACTGTCTGGATGGGCGAAATCCCCGTCGCGACACTACGTCCCAACAGCACGGGCTGCAGCAGTACTCTTTGCATTTTCTATGTGCATACGGATGAGGTAAACGCAATTGGGATCCAATGACGTCCCGCGGCAGCCCACACGTCGAGGGGGCAGTGACGGGGGCATGTGCATAAATCCGGAAATCAAGTACGTGTCAAATCAACGCTTAGAGTGAGAGTTCGGTGGCCAGCCGTCCCACCACTATTTCTTCTACTTTAAATCAATGTATTAAAGTAAAAAACTATAATTTACATTTTGCAGTATTGCGGTTCGGGCGCGACATTCAGCGCGCCGTCACCCGTTATTTCGAAACTAACACATGAAGTAATTGATGAATTGTTCGCCGAACGCGGCGCGATAACAAATCGTTATTCTTTAGCTATCGGCGTCGCACACTTCAGAGGCTCTTCCGATACTGCAGCAGAACGGTTAAGGGTTGAAGCGTCGCAACTTGCGGAATGACGCCACCTTGCGCGTTGAACTGCGCGTAACCGTCATAACCGATGTCGCCGAGATTCGGCTTGGCATTGGTTAGGTTACGAATATTGAGGGAAATCTCGTTTTCGGATCGCTTGATGCCGAAACGAAGGTCCACGAGCGAATACGAGGGGCGGGTCGCGAACGCGCCGAGACCGCCGCTGTTGAGGAGGCTCACGCTGTCTCCGGTATAGCTGTAGTCCGCTTCGACGAAGCCGTCGATGAGGTCGGTGAGTACCCGCATATACCTAACTGCCACCGTGGCATTCCAGGCCGGCGTGCCGAGAATGCGACTCCCCGGTGCGATTCCGACGAGACCGAGTGCCCCGGGCTCGGTGATATCAGTTTTCTCGTAGCCCGCGCCGAACCGCATCGTCAGAGATCTCGTGAGATGACCGTCGATCTCGATCTCGCCCCCATTGATCGTCGCGCGCCCGCCGTTGATATCAAAGTAGGCCCCGCAGGGGAGCGCCACCTGCTGCTGCAGATTCTTCCAGTTCATGTGGAAAGCTGCCGCCGATACGAGCAGACCCGGATTGGGTACCTGAATTTTCGTACCTATCTCGTACGACCACAGCGTGTCAGACTTCAATTGAGTGATATCGGATACAGGTAAGCTCGGCTCCGCGCAAAACGGTTCCAACGGCTGGGCACCGCCGGCGCGAAATCCTTCCGAGGCGGAGGCATACACCAAGACGTCGCCCGTCGCCTGGTACGAAAGACCCACCTTGGGGTCGAATCCCGACTCGCTGTTGTGCGTCGGTGCGCTCGGCGTCGATCCGAAGTTCATGAATCCGTTTGCCGTATAGTCGGCATCTTGCGTGAGCCAATATTGCCGGCCGCCCAGTGTCAAATTGAAGCGCTCGAAAAATTTATAGTAAATCTCACCGAAAACCGACTTGTCCTCCTGGAAGATCGGCAGGTAATCGGTCCACAAGAGATCGTTCGGCCAGGGTCCGACCACCGTGTTGTCGGCGGTCGCCGCCACCAGCCCGCTCGCATATGTTGGCGGAATCTCGAATTTGCTGTGCGTGCGCGAATAGAAGGCTCCCACTGTTCCACTGACGTCGTGGATCGGATCGAACGACAGCCTCAGCTCCTCCGTCAGTTGATCGTGAAACCGCTCGCCGTCCCACAGATACGGCTGCGCAGGAAGGTTCGGCACGCCGTAGTATCCGACCAGCACCTGCTGCGTACCGTAAGTCGAGTCCTCGATGTCCTCCGTATGACGATAGAAATAGCTGCTCGAGGAGACGAGCGACCAGCCCGCGCCCGTGTATCGCAGATCGAGCGAGGGCAACGACCAGTTGTCCGTCGCCCGCGGCTGCACATCGAACGCACGGTCGACGGTATAGTCGGGGGTGAAGGCAGGCAACGGCGCAAACGTCGCCGGAAAGCCATGATCCGTCGTGTCCTGAAACATAACGCGAAGTCGCGCTTCGAAATGATCGGTAATCTTGAGCAGCGCTGCGAGGGACCCTCCATAGGTGCTCTGAGCCCCCTGATTGCCGACGGATTGCCGTGGCACGGTCAGAAACGAATCCGTGACCGCAGGACTCGTGGGACTCGGAAAGGTCCTCGTCAAATAGCCTGCGTCGTGATTAGCAAATAGCACCAAGCGCACTGCCAGTTGGTCCGGCGTCAGCACGAGATTGGCGACCAGATTGCCGCCGCCGTCAGCGCTTCCGCCCCCGGACGTAACGCCAGCCTCCGCCATGTAACCGATGCCGTTGGCCTCGAGATCCGGCTTCTTGGTGATGAGCCGGACATTTCCTCCCAGCGAGCTCTCGCCGAACAGCGTACCTTGCGGGCCTTTGAGCACCTCGATGTTGTCGATGTCGACGACCCGCGGGTCAACGGAACCAGGAATCGGCGTGTCGTCGACATAGAAGGCCGTAGCGCCGGAGGTCCCGATCAGGTTTTGTCCGGTGATGCCGCGGATGGCGACGGTACGCGCTTCGGAGATCCCCGTCGGTCCCTGACCGTAGGTAAAGGAGAGGTTGGGAACTTTGGTCGCATAGTCGTCGAAGGACTGGATGTTCTGTTCCTGGATCGTCGAGGCCGTGAAGACGCTGATACTGATCGGTAGGTTCGCTAGCGACTCGTCGCGCTTGCGAGCGCTGACGATAATTTCCTGCAACTCCGAACCTGGTGAATCGGTGGCGGTCCCGACTGCCAGATCGGCGGCGCTCGCGGTGCAGGTGTGCGCAGTCGCTGCGCCGATCGCCAGTAACATGGAGCATCGTGCAATCCGATCGGCAAGGGACATCTGTTTATCTCCCTGATTGATGAAATACCCGCGAAGATGTTCGTAACTCACAAGTTCGTGGCGGAGCGGCCATCGCCGTAGTCGTAGACGATCTCGCTGAACGCGCGCTGCGCGAATCCGTAGAGCATCGATAGCCCTTTCGGCCCCGCCACGACGCCGTGGTCCGTATTGCCGGGGATGAAGACGGCGATGCCTTTGGCGATCCGATACTCGACGCCCCTGGCTACGACGGTTCCCCCTCCGGACAGACCGAAATAGAACTCGGCCGGCTCATGACGGTGCTCATTCAACCGGCCATGCGGCGGAAAGTCGGCGACGCCGATGATCAGTTGGTCCGAGGGATTGCGGTCTCCGGAGATCAGAGTTCTCCACGTCAACAGACCGGATTGAGTGTCGCCTGCTCCTTCGACCGGCGAGTCCTCGAGGTTGACCGCAAATGGCTCGGGGGCGCCAACCGACGCGCGAGGTTCACCTACATTCGGGTACTTCGTTTGCATCTGCACGCCGTTACGAGGCTGACCCTCGACGATTCATCGAGCCGCAACGGCGACTCACACTAGGCGACGAAATGGTGCCTGGCTCGGAGCAAGAGAGAGACGCAAAAAGATCATCTTACAATACGCTGGCGTTATGCAGGCCTCGCCGCGTAAGCGGTTATAATTTATTGGGGGAGCGAACCTCTCAGCGGCGCGCCGCGCTCTCGAGGAGCCAGCGAGCGATCGAGCGGGCTGGGGCGTCGACAGCGAGGTCAACATCATGGGTGACGAAATAGCCGCGTGCCGACGAGGCCGATCGAGGCGTCAGTCGCACGAGCGCGCCGGAGGCGAGAAAATCGTCGAGCAGCCCGGCCCACCCTAAACAAATGCCCTGGCCGGCCAGCGCTGCGCTAATTACCAGGGGATAGCTATCGAAGTAGAGCACATCCAAAGGCTTGCGGGCCGGGGCTCCCACCGCATCGAACCACGACCCCCAGTCATACCACGGCTGATTTGTGACCTTCATATCCAGCAGAGAGGCGCTTTTCAGCTGATCTAGTGAGAGCGGGGTGCTCCGGCGTCTCAGGTAAAGCGGGCTGCAAACGGCAAAGACTTCCTCGTCGAACATTTTCCCAACCGCTGTAGCCACCCAGGGTCCCTGCCCGAACCGGATCTGCAAATCGCCCGACAGATCGTCCTCGTTGTTGTGCGACTGGCTGACGATCTTGAGCCTAACCCCAGGAAAGGCTGCCTGCATTTCCGGCAAGCGAGGGATGAGCCAGTAGGCCGCAATACCGGAGCCCGCGCTGATGGTGACTGTATCGGCAGTCTCGGATCCACGCAGCCGCCCGATGACCGATTCGAGCCGGCTCAGTCCGGAGCGCAGCACGTCGAAGAGTTCCTGTCCGCTCTTCGTGAGCGACAGCGGCTTGGTGCTGCGATCGAAGAGCGGCCGTCCAAGATCCGATTCTAGCGCCGCGAGTCGGCGGCTGATCGCGGGCTGAGACACGTTGAGCTCTTCGGCGGCGCGCGTGAGCGTTCCGTGTCGTGCGGTGGCATCGAAAGCGATCAAATTGGAGAACGAGGGCAGCCTCATGGGACTATAACGTGGTTGCATCATAGAATGATCCTTTTGGCGGGCCTCGACTATAACCTTCATGAGACCATGAGGTGCAGGGTCGGACGATTTCGAGCAGCAGGTGGGCGCCATGAATTTGGGTGAATACGCAACATACGACGCCCTTGGCCTCGCCACGCTGGTACGAAACCGCGAAGTGAGCGCGCGCGAGCTCGGCGAACTCGCGCTCGACGCCATCGATAGACTCAACCTCACCCTGAACTGTGTGATTGAGACCTTCCCGGAGCGCGTCGCCGCACTAGTGGGTGCGCCGCCGCCGGCCGGCACGTTCGGAGGGGTCCCGACACTTCTCAAGGACATTTATAAGTTCGAGAAGGGCACTCTCTCCGAGGGTGGTTCTCAGCTCACGCAGGGGCTTCGGGGCTGGTACGACAGCGAGGTGATTCTGCGGCTGCGTCGCGCGGGTTTCCTGATCCTCGGCCGATCCACGGTCCCCGAGCTCGGTTGGTCGAGCACCTGCAATACCCGGATCGCCGGGCTGACCCGAAATCCGTGGAACCTCGATACCTATCCCGGCGGTTCCAGCAGCGGGGCGGCGGTGGCGGTCGCTGCGGGCATCGTGCCGATCGCGCATGCGAGTGACGGAGGAGGATCGATCCGAGGACCGGCTGCGTACACCGGGCTGATCGGATTGAAGCCGACGCGCGGCCGGGTGAGCGACGGGCCGGGAAGCGCCGATCCAAACGCGGGCATGTCGGCGCATCTGGCGATGACGCGAACCGTGCGCGACACCGCCGCCATCCTCGATGCGCTCGAAGGGCCCGCGGTCGGGGATCCGCATCGGGCACCGAGGCCGGAGCGCCCCTTCCTCGAGGAGGTGGGTCGCACGCCGCGCAGACTGTCAATCGCGTATACCATCAAAGCCTTCGACGCAAATCCGATCGACCCAGAGATACAAAGGGCCGTTCTCGATACGGTCAAGTTGCTCAACTCGCTTGGTCACGAGGTTCGCGAGGCGGCGCCGGAATTCTCATGGGAGGGGTTCCTCCACGCGACCCATGTGATCTGGTCCTCCGGCATGGCTTACACATGCGATGTATTGGGAGCACGGCTCGGTCGACGCCCGAGCCCGGAGAACCTGATGCGCACCAACTGGGCAATGTATCAATACGGCAAGGGTGTGACCGCGCAGGACTATCTCGCCGCGCTCGATGAATACAACGCGGTCCGTCGGCGGACCGGGGCCTTCTTCGAGGGCTGCGACCTTCTAGTGACACCGACGTGCGCCCAGCTCGCGCTACCCCACGCCGCCCATCAGCAAGATCAGGACTTCTGCGCGGAGGAGTGGACGCGGCACATATTCCAGCCGGAAGCGTTCTCGCCCCTCTTCAATGTGACCGGTCAGCCCGCGATCTCGCTCCCCCTGCACGAGAACCCGGCACATGCCCAGATCGGAATCCAATTCGCCGCACGATTTGGCGATGATGCGACGCTCATTCAACTGGCCGCCGTGCTCGAGCAAGCGCTACCCTGGCGCGGCCGATGCCCGCGCGTGCATGTGTCGCGTGCTCTCAAGCCATGCGATCCAAGCAATCGCTAATCACCTTTGGCGCGGTCGTTTCACTCAACGTGATTGGCATCGCTACGTTCGACGTGCTGCCGACCGTCGTAGAGGGCACCCAACAGAGCTTGCACTTCTCCGAGAGCGACATTGGAGTTCTCTCGGCGATGATCATGGCGGGCAGCGCGATCGGCTCGGTACTCGCGAAATACTGGGTGCGGCGTTTGGACTGGCGACGCGCAGCCCGAATCGCCCTCCTTGGGACGGTGGCCGGCAACGCGCTCTCGATCGTCATGCATGAACGGCTGGTATTCGTGGCTCTGCAGTTCATCGCGGGCCTTTTTGCCGGATCGCTATACGCGCTCACCCTAACGATCCTCTCGGATGGCGATGAACCCGACCGTGACTTCGGTATCGTCATCGCTGCGCAGGTCGCCTTTCAGGCGATTGGCCTCTTCGCCGGACCTGCGCTGCTGCATCTGAACGGAATCGACGCGATCCTCACGGCTTTCGTCGCATTGACGGCCGCTGGCTTTCTCATCGTCGGACGAGTACCGCGTCGCGGCCGCCACGTGCCCGACAGCGTCGACTTTCGAGCGTTGTTGCGGCCGGGGACGCTGCTAGCGCTGCTCGGTTGTTCCTTCTTCCTGTTGAGCGCCGGGTGTTACTGGACGTACGTCGCGCTCATCGGCCACGACGCGGGTTTCGATGAGGAGCATATTGCAAGAAGCCTGGTCGTCGGCGTCGCCGCCGGATTCGTCGGCGCGCTGACGGCGGCCGCGATAGGGACGCGCCTGCCGCGCAACGCTATGCTCATGCTGGGGACAGCGATGGTGGTAGCGGCGGTATTGCTGCTCCTCGGGCACGCCAGCCTAGTGGCGTTCGTCGCCTCGTGCTGCCTGTTCAACTTCTCGTGGAACTTCTCGGTCGCGTATCAGTACGCAGCAGTGAACTCCGTGGACGCGAGTGGCCGCGGCGTTTCGCTCGCCCCGGCGTTCCATGGAGCGGGCGCCAGCATCGGACCGGCGCTCGCTGCTCTGTTCGTCGCGCCGCACCTCTACGGCAGCGTGATGTGGTTGGTCTCGGGTGGCGCAGTGCTCAGTGTCCTATGCTTTCTCCTCGCTACTCGGATTCATTCCCGAGCGGTGGAACCGGTGATCGCCGGGGCTGTCCATCCATCGTAGGCGGAATCTCGAAAGCATCTGTAGCGTGCGGTGAGGAGATGACGATATGCCCAAGGCGTATTGGATTACTTGTTATCGTGGAATCCGGAACCCTGGGAAGCTTGCCGCCTATGCAATGCTGGCAGGCCCGGCGATCGAGGCGGCTGGCGGTCGATTTCTAGCGCGAGCAACCGCGGCGCAAATCTACGAGGACGGACTATTGGAGCGCACTGTCATCATAGAATTCGAGTCCATCGAACACGCGACCTCCGCCCACGATAGTGCAGGGTACCAAGCGGCCATCGCAGCATTAGACGGCGGTGCTCTGCGGGACGTGAGGATAGTTCCCGGCATTTGAGTGAAGTTCACCCGACTCCGCAGAGGTCAAAAAAATACAGAATGATTGGTTACATTCGTGCGAGGCGAGCGGGGTGCTCAGATGCGATCTCTCAAAGTGGAGTGTAGGTTCACCGACAGGGACTCGACGGAGATCTAAAATTCTCAAGCGAGATTACTGCCGGTCCCTGCCTAATGTCCAAAAACGTCCGGTGGCAGCCAACTCTTTGACAGGGCATGAATGGGGCATCTGCAGAAACCTGAGGAACAAAGTCGTTTGAAAGTAGGTACTTAGAGTTCGGTGGCCAGCCGTCCCACCACTTACACCTAGAGTTCGGTGGCCAGGCGTCACAACTCCGTTTTATAAACAAAATCAATCAATTATATTAATTAACTATAATATACATTGATTCGCGACTTCGTTCGCCCCCGTTGCACTTATACGGACGTCGCGAGGGAGCGAAAAACCTGTGATATAGGCACGATGTTCCGCTATAGTATTACTTTGAATTGTAAGTAACACTTTATGGCGACAAATCTCACGAGCAAAGGACAAGTCACGGTTCCGAAGAAGGTTCGAGACTATCTTGGCCTAAAGCCCGGAGCGGCGGTCACCTTTGAGCGGCTCGACAGTGGTGAGATCGCGTTGCGCGCTGCGAAGGGGGCCACCAAGCGACGGACCAGCAGATTCGCAAAGCTGCGCGGCCGGGCTACCGTGCGTATGACGACGGAAGAAATTATCGCGTTGACGCGCGGAAACTAGATGATTTTGGTCGACACGAACGTCCTGCTCGACGTGCTCGAAGACGATTCCGAGTGGGCGGTTTGGTCGCAAGCGAAGCTCGACTCGGCGAGTGCCACCGACACTCTCGCCATCAATCCCATCATTTACTCAGAACTCTCGATCGCCTTCACCAGGATCGAGGAACTTGAAGCGGTAATCAACGAAGCATCCCTAAACGTGGAGCCTATCCCGCGTGAAGCGTTGTTTTTGGCCGGCAAGGTGTTTCTCAGCTACCGGCGCGCTCGCGGCATCAAGCAAAGCGTGTTGCCAGATTTTTTTGTGGGCGCACACGCTGCCGTCATGCGTTGCCCGATCCTAACGCGCGACGTGGCGCGATACCGCACCTGCTTTCCGACCGTGCAGCTCATCACACCTTGATCGAGCAGTCACAACCGTGGATGATAATTATTAATTGATTATAGAGAATATCAATAATTAACATTGACTAATCAATTAGATGGGTCGTTACGGAGCACCCTTGCAATCGCCTCGATGCGACGGGTTCGCTCAACACCCCTATCGGCAGGGAAGTAAGGAGGGTGCCGACAGCGCAGAAACGAGTGAGCTATGTGTTGATGTTTGCGGATACTCCGCTAGTCTCTGCGTCGCCGGCTGGTCGATATTCCTCCGGTGATCCGGTGGTGACTACGCGAGATTTGCAAATGCGCACGGTGTGTCACAACTCGCGGCGCGATATGTAACGGCAACCGGTCGACGCGCGCCGGCAAGCGCCGCGCGAACATGCGTGACGACCAGGCCGCGGCGCCCCCAACGTAGTAATCGCCTGTGCTCAATCGGAAAAATCGAATTTAACTTACAGTTCTGTGCCCTGGGATGCGCATCGCGATGCTCTCGCAATTCCCTAGCCTCTTGGAATGACTGCCTGCACAGTATGCGTACTCGCCACCAGACTTGAAAAGGCCGCAACCATGGATGACGTGAAATCGCAGACTGCCCACGCGCGTCTAGATGAACCCGAAATTCCTGAACAGGTCGACACTGACTTCTATCGGGAGGCTCTGTTACATATTGCGCGACTTACGGCGGATCGATTGCTCCGAGAGCGATCGGCATTAGCTGACGTTGAGAGAAGGGCAAAAATTCCCCTCGCTGCATTCCACTCGCCCGATGCTGTGACGGTGAGTAATCAATAGCGGTCAAGGAAAGCCTCGATCATGGGACAGTGCGAGTGAGCGCGAGTCGATTGTCAGCCGTACTGTAATTATTTATGATAAAAATCAGCATGTTATAGATGATTGATATAATTTACATTGAATAATAACCAAGCAGCGTAGATCACCTTAGCCCTGACCGGCGAAAGCCTTCCAAGTAATGCTGCATTTCGGCAGGGTGTTGGATCGGCATTTTATTTGCAATCCAATCGAGCGAGATATTGGGTTGCGCGCGGCGGAGTTCCTGCAATGCGGCCCGGCCGACTTCCGGTTGCCCCGCCATGCCCGCCGCCGCAGTGAGCACGCGGTGTGCCCCGACGAAATCGCTGCGTTGTCGGATACCATCACGCGCCAGCCGCATCGCCTCCTCATAGTCCCGTCCGACATAGTGGGAGTAGGCAGCGATGCCGCAGTAGATCGAAGCATACGGATCACGCGGACTTAGGCGAAGCGCCCGGCGCGCAGCCACAAGGCCCTCTTCCCAGCGGCCGCAGTAGGACAGCGCCAGTCCGTGATAGCCCTGTGCCAGCGAGAAGTTTGGATTGAGGCGCAGCGCCAATTCGAACTCAGCAAGCGAGTCGTGAAACCGCCGGTTGTACAAATGGGCGCAGCCCAGCGCGTAATGGGCCCAAGGATCCTCGCTGTCGGCAAGAATCGCCGCGAGCGCAGCGCGCTCCGCGAGCGGAGCCGTAGCCGTCATATCTGCCCAACCCATGTGCGCGCTGAAAGTGTGGCTGGCGGCGAGCACGCCGAGCGCCTGACCATAGTTGGAGTCGATGGTAATCGCTTTCTCGAGCAGAGCCTGTGCAACGAGGTTATCCTGGCGCGTTACCCTCCAATAATGTGCGAGAGCGCGCATCACTAGATCCCACGCGTCCAGAGAGTTTGGCGGCTTGCGCCGCGCACGAAAATTTTCTGCGGCATAGATCTGCGGTTCGATCGCGGCGACGATGGCCTCGGTGATTTCATCTTGCACTGCGAAGACGTCAGCCAAGTCGCGGTCGTAGCGATCCGCCCAGATGTGACTTCCGGTCGAGGCATCGTTAAGTTGCACCGTGATTCGAACTCGATCGCCAGCCTTGCGCACGCTGCCCTCGACCACGTAGCCGACACCAAGCTCATCTGCAATCTGCCGAATGTGCACCGCGCGGCCCTTGTAGACGAAGGATGAGTTTCGCGCGATCACAAAGAACCAACGTAGCTTGGATAGCGCGGTAATGATGTCTTCGGTGATCCCGTCAGAAAAGTACTCCTGTTCGGGATCGCCGCTCATGTTAACAAAGGGAAGCACGGCAATTGCAGGTCGATCGGGTCGTGGTTGAGTCGAGCGCGGCCGATCTTGATCGTTATCCGGCGTAGTCGGGAAAGCGACGAGAGAGTCCCGCTGGCCGACATCCGAGTGCATCGTTACGTCGCCCACGAAACGAAGACCCTTACGCGCTTTCGTGCGAATCAATTGTTGCCGCTCGCCACTGTCACCAATCGCTTTGCGCGCCGCGTTGATGCGGCTGGTCATCGTCGAGTCGGACACAATACGGCCGCCCCATACGGCAGCCATGAGATCTTCCTTAGTGACGACGCGATCGCGATTCTGCAGCAGGTAAACCAACAGGTCGAATACTTGCGGTTCGACGGCAACCGGATCGGAGCCTCGGCGCAGTTCGCGCCGGTCGGTATCAAGAGAATGATCGGAAAATAAGAATTGCACCCGGTTCTCATTGATTTATCAAGACAATCTCAACGTTAAATGAAGCGCGCCCCAAGGACTTCCGTTCTCTCTGTCGTCATGCTCACCGACGCGTATCCGGCCCAACACCGATTGAAACACAGGAGGTACCATGGGTCCATTCATTGCATTTCTCTACGGAATTGCTTCCTACGTCGTATTCTTCGTTACATTTCTCTACGCCATCGGCTTCGTCACTGGTGTCATCGTACCGAAGACCATCGATACCGGACCGGTCGTTCCGACCCTCGAAGCGTTGGTGGTCAACATCCTCCTGATGTCCGTCTTTGCTATCCAGCATAGCGTGATGGCGCGCCGGCAGTTCAAGCAATGGTGGACGAAGTTCGTACCGAAATCGGTGGAACGAAGCACTTACGTGTTGTTCTCGAGCCTGGCGCTCATCTTGCTCTGCGCGATGTGGCGGCCCATGCCGACGGTGATCTGGCGCATCGACGACGCCCGATTCAGCATCGCGATAACTGCACTATCGTTCACGGGCTTTTTAATCGTGCTCTCCAGCACATTTCTAATTAATCACTTCGAACTGTTCGGGCTGCATCAGGTCACAAGTAACCTCAACGGCGGCGCAATGCCGGTGCCGCGATTCCGTACACCGCTGTATTACAAATTCGTGCGGCACCCAATCTATCTGGGATTCGTCATCGCATTCTGGGCCACTCCGGTGATGACGGTGGGCCACTTGTTGTTCGCAGCCGTGACCAGCGCCTACATCATCGTCGGCATTCTGTTGGAGGAACGCGACCTTATCGACCTGTTTGGCGACGAGTATCGAAGTTACAAACGCCGTGTGTCGATGCTGGTCCCCTGGCGCAGGTCGGTCGAGTAGCTGCTCACCGGTAGATCAAGATCCTCAATGGCCAGGCATGGCGACCGAATTCGCGCTTAGATGCCAGCGTACCAAGCCCATCCATTTTGTAGGTCTCCTATTTTGCCGAGATCATCGAACTCGTCCTTGACGACAATCCGATGGACGTATTTCGTGCTCTTGTAGCCAACTTGCGTCTCGATCCGCAGCCGCAAGGGGGCTCCGTGCGGCACCGGAAGATCCCGACCATTCATGCCGTACGCCAAGATCGTCTGGGGGTGCAAGGCATCGAGCATGTCGATACCGTCAGCGATGTCGTCGAACGCGAAGAAGTTCACGAATCGCGCGCTGGGTAGGATCCCTGCGGCTTCCAGAACTGTGCGCAACGGGACGCCAGTCCACTCGGCGATGGCCGACCAGCCTTCTTCGCATGTGTGCTTGGTAATTTGCGTGCGCGCCGGGAAGCGCTTAAGGTCGGCCAGCGAGTAGGTACCAGGCCGGGAGACTCGCCCTGTGATGGACAGACGGTAGTCGGTAAACCCGCCGGCCTGCAGGCGCTCATAGGTCGGGCCATTTTCAGCGCTGAAGGCCTCTTGATGTGGATCCCCCGGATCGGTCGTGCCGACGGCTGGAATCGAGGTAATGTCCCCGTGCGCATATTCCTTCGCCAGCCGTTCCCGGGGCAGCAGAAGCCGATGAGCCGTATAGGTCAACAGGTCGCCCATCCGAAGAACGTTACCGTAGGTCGGTGGCAGCTGCTTGGAGCACCCGCCGAGCAGCAGGCCGCCGACGGAAGCCAGACCCGTCACGAGCGCCCGGCGGGTGGTGACGATTTGCTTTGTTTTCATGTCAGGTCCCTATGGTCATGGCTCGCATCTGGCGGCGGAATCCCGACAGAACCACCATCAGCACGTGGACAACGAGAAACAGGCCCAATGCGGCGAACACGAAGAAATGAATCGTGCGCGCAGATTGAGACCCTCCGAACATGCCGGACAGAAAGGGATAAGCGACCGTCATTGCAGGCGACATCGCCAGACCCGTGACGATCATGAGCGGCAGCGCGAGGAAGAGGACCCCGGCGTAAGTCCATTTCTGCAAAATCCCGTAGGGTGGTCCACCCATTGTCGGTGCGAATTTGAATCGCAGGTGTGTGATGAGATCCTCCCAGGCCCGCTTGCCCGTGCGTTCATCCGCATCGGGAATGAGGTGCCGGCGAAAGTGTCCGGTGTGGATCCCGGCGATGAGGTACGCTATTCCTGTCAGTGCGAGGAACCATCCGGCGAGGAAGTGCAGGCTTCGGCCCCAGCCGTTCTGATTGAAGATGTCGTACCTACGACTCGCGCTCACCGGGGAGTTGGCTTGCGGGAAGAAGGTGACGCCCGTCTCCCACCCACCGTGCCGGTAGTTGCGGCTGATGGGCAATTCGAATAGCGCCGGCGTCAGGTCGTTGCCGACCGAACCCCAGTACAGTCGCGGGTGGGCCATCAGGATCACGAAGCCGCTCACGGCGAGCGCGATCACGCTCGCGGCTACAACCCAATGAGACAGCCTCACCCAGCGAGCGTGGCCGCGGTGGGGCGGGCCGCTCGCAGGCCGCCCATCCATAGATGTGACACTCGGCCCAGCTGCCTGACCTTCGAGTGTTCCCGCTAGCGAATCCCTCTGCACGTGATTTCCCCCAAGCGTCCTCCATGCTCGTGGAATATTGTCCACTTAGCAAGCGGGTATAGAGACGCAGAATTACGATCATGCTCCGGGCATCGAGGGGATGGATTGCGGAACCGTGGCGGAAACCGCCAATATGACGGTGGGCAGATCAAAGTCGGCGAGTTGCCGACCTCAACGGTGACGGCCATGAACATCATAATTACCGGCGCAAACGGCTTCATAGGCAGGGCGCTCGCTCACAGATTGTCGAGTGTCGACGCTGGGCCGCCCTTGGGAGCGGGTCTCGTCGGGCGCATCACCCTGATCGACCTGAAATTTGAGGGCCCGGAAAAGCCTGATGTGCGGCGGCTGGCGGGCACCATAACCGATTCGAACATCCTCGCGCGCGCCTTCGACACGCCGATCGACACGCTCTTTCATTTGGCAAGCATACCGAGCGGAATGGCGGAACAGAACTATGAACTAGGCCGGCAGGTCAATCTAGGCGCGACTCTTGAACTCCTCGAAAAATGCCGCGCGCAGGCGGCCACGTGCGGCAAGCCGCCGATGGTAGTGTTCGCAAGTTCGATTGCGGCGCTGGGTGCGCCGTTGCCGCCGCAGGTTGACGATCTCAGCCCAATGAATCCGAAGCTAACCTACGGCGCGCACAAATTGATCGGTGAAATTCTGATGCAGGATTTCGACCGCCGCGGTTGGATTCAGGCGCGAAGTTTGCGCCTGCCCGGCATCGTCGCGCGACCGCCCCAGCGAACCGGCCAGCTGTCGGCCTTCTTGAGCGATATCATCCGCGAACTTGCCGCGGGTCGACCGTTCGCATGCCCCGTGTCCGCGGATTCGACGGCGTGGCTCATGTCGGTGCACTCGATCGTGGACAACCTGCTGCATGCGGCCTCGCTCACTACAGAGAAATGCGGGGATAGACGAGTTTGGACCTTGCCGGCACTTCGTTCTTCCATGCAAGAACTGGTGAGCGCAGTCGCTGAGGTCCATGGAGCCGACGCCGCGGGGCGTGTAACTTATCAGTCGAATCCCGCACTCGAGGCGAATTTTGGTCGGTATCCGCCGTTGTCGACCGCGGCGGCCGACGCCGCCGGATTCCGGCACGACGGCGATCTACCGACGCTCGTGCGTCGCGCGCTGCTTCCGATCACATGACCCACGACTTATTCGCAGGTGATGGCGAATTGCAGGAAACGGAGAGATACCCTCAGGCGGGATACTGATCCTCGCGTACCCACCAACCATGAATCTGAGGAGATGCCTGCACCGGTAGATGGATTGTGGCAATGGGTCCGTCCGCAATGCGTTGGGCATCAAAGATCAGGACGTCCGCGCGCAGGTTCTGATCCAGATGCCAGGCGACACCCAGGAGGTAACCTTCTCCCTCGCTCGCTTTGACGCTTTTTGGCGCGAAAACCGGCTCGCCGAGTGACACCGTGTCGGGAGCCTTCCACAGTTGGTGAGAGCGGGTCTGATGATCAACGCGCGCATAGCAGGCGGCCTTCCATCTCACCGGATCGGCCGGATCCGGACAGCCCATGAAGCCGTAACGGTACGGCACCGTGTTGTAGCGATCATCCTGCCTGGGTAGCGGCGCAATCAAGGGGTACATCCTTTCGATTCCATAGCCGCTGTTGCGCCCATTCAGGTTCACGGTAAGTCGATGCAGGTAGCTGGTGCCCGCGGCCGGATCATAGGGGGAGCCGTCTTTGTTGGGGATTACCGGATAGGGATTTGCCGCCGTGACCTCGCGGTCAAAATACAATCTCCCGTGATCTTCAAAGGCGCCGAGCGTGTGGCTGCCACCGCGAGCGGGACCCTCGATCCATTTGATGTCCCGGCCGTCGCCGATTCGGCGCATGAACCCCAAGTAGCTTTTCTTGTCCTTGTCCCACGACCAGTGGATTCCGCCACGCCTCATCTGTTCATGATCGATCGCAAGTGGCGTGACGAAGAATGCAACGTGATTTTCGGTCACGGCAAAGTCATGCAAGCTGCTGACATAGGGCATCTGGACTTCGGCGTTCCACACCTTCCTACCGTTCGGATCGATCTCAAATACTGCGATAACGTCGCTGCCGAATCCTCGCGCTTCATAACCAAAGGCGACGATGTTGCCGGTCGAGGAGCAGATCTTCGGATGCGCAGTGAACGGTTGGTCTCGCGGCAGTTGCCCATCAAAGGTATAGACCGGCAGAAGGGTTTCGAGCGTATTCAGGTCGAGCGCGGTGGGCGCACTATCTTCCTTGAGTGCCAGTATCAGGTTCTTGTGATGAATAATGTGCGTATTGGCCGTACTGCGACTCAGGCCCTTCACCTCTGGGCTGTCCAGGGACGGGTTGCGGTACATCGGCATCAGATTTCTGCCGGCGGCGTCCTGGGCGATGTAGCGTTCCGTTCTGACATAGCGGCTGCGGTAATCAACGCGACCATTTTTGATGCGCAGCAAGCGAATGTGCCCCTCGCCATCGAAGGCGATATTACCCGGCGCAAGCGGATACTGAGGGTCCGGTCCAACGGCGTAGAACCCGCCACTGAGATCCTGTGGAAGTTCGCCTTCCACGGAACAATCACGGACGTCCACTTCCGCGCGTAGGGGGGCATAAGTTGCGCCGAATTTGGGAGTTACCGTCATCCAATCATTCTAACCCGGTAGCGTGATCGGCAGATTCATGGCACGCAAGATCGCATGAAATCGTGGTTCGGCCGATATGTTCTTGAATAACGGCTCGCCCACCATTTCCAAAAGACCCGCGTCTCTTTGTGCATAGGCTCGCTCAAGCCATTGTAGCGCGAGTTGCTTTTCGTTCCGATAGGCATAGGTCATCGCGATGCAGGACGCGTCGGTCGTCGCGTGTTGCGCGATCAGTATTTGCAACGCAGTTTCCGCGTCAGGCGTGCGGCCGTTCGCGAGCAATACCACGGGCAGGTAATCCAACTGGGGGGCGTCCAGCTTCATCGGCCGTAGCGCGTCGAGCGCAGCTCCCGACTTACCCTGCGCAAGCAGCGTCTTCGCAAGATATGGCCGCGTCCATTTGAATTGTGGCGAGATTTCGAGCAGGTGACGAAATACCGTTTCGGCCTCGCTGTATCTCCCTTGGAGATAAAGCGCATTGCCCAAGTTAAAATTAGCATAGTTAAAGAATGGGTCACGGTCGACAGCCGCGCGCAGCTGATGCTCGGCCTTCTCGTACTGCCCAAGCGTCATCAACAACAAGCCGTCCAGCATCAAACTTACCGGATCGGCCGGATTGGCGTTCAGCGCTAACTGTAGTTCCGTGCGAGCGGCGTCCCAATTCCAGTCTCGAGTACGGTATATATAAGCGAGTAGGGCATGAGGTTCGGCCACCCCTGGACTGATTTCGATTGCGTGCATGGCGAGACGCTGGGCCTCCTCATACCCCTTGGCGGGCGATAGATCGCCGTCGTCGACCAACGGCACCGACATGCCCGCCAGCAGGGTCCACGCAAGGCCAAAGTTCGGATCAAGCTTGATCGCTTGCCTTAGCATATTTTGCGCGCTCTTGATGGTCGCCGTCGTGCTATCCGCCGTGACGGACGATTGAGCTCGCAGGTAGAGTTGGTATGCGTCCAGATTTCGAGTGCCACCACGTTCGCGGCTGAGCGGTCCGCCGGCCAGTGAGATTTGCAATGCCGTTGCGATGGCGGTCGCTATTTCATCCTGCACTTCGAAGATGTCCCGCAATTCTCGATCATAACTTTGAGACCAGACTTGATAGCCGTCATCGGCGCGTACCAGTCGTGCAATCACTCGCACACGCTTTCCGGAGGTTCGGACGCTGCCCTCAAGCACGTTTGCGACACCCAGCGCGACAGCGATATCGGCAACAGTCGACGATTTGTCTTTGAAGTAGAATGAAGAGGTCCTCGCCGGCACGCGAAGATCAGGGACCTGAACGAGCCGGTCTATGATTTCCTCGGCCATCCCATCCGCGAAATATTGCTGGTCCTTTTTCTCGCTGAGATCAACAAAGGGGAGAACGGCGATGGATTTCGCGGGAAACGTACTCTTCGCGAGCGGCGCGGCCCGAACAACGCGCGCTGACTGCGGTTTCACCACGTCGGTCTTGGAAGGCCAGCGCGTTTCGATCACCAGAAAGCCCAGCGCCAGAATGAGCGCAAGCAAAATCCCGATGGCGCCCCACCACGATCGCGGGCGGGTTTTCACGGCGCCGAGGGATGCTGGAGTCTTCTCGAATGCGGCGATGGGTAAGTTATCGACTGCGGTCTCGAGCGGTTCAATCCATGGGGCGACCGGCGCAATCAGGCTATAGCCGCGGCGCGGGATATTCGTGATGTACGTGGGCTCGTTTGCGTCGTCGCCGAGGATACGCCTTAGGGACGCCACGGCGTGATAAACCGAATCCGGCGTGACAACGACACCCGCCCAGACCCGATCGAGCAGTTCTTCGACACTAAGGATCCGCCCCGGCTGTTCGGCGAGGCATAGGAGCAACTGCATCGATCGGCGCTCGAGCTTCACGGTGGTCCCGTCTTTGGAGATTTGTTCGCGCGCGGCTTCGATGCGCCATGCGCCAATACGCATCGCGGGACCGTCCGTCTCCTTCATCGGCTGTGACCGGTCAGACAGTTCTTGGACAAATGGGCCGCCAGAGTAGATCGACACGCACAGTATAGACGTTCGGTCGACCCCTGATGGCGAGCCTCACCGCACACCCGGGCGGGTGCCCGCGCGCCGGATAATGTCCTTCAGCGGTCCCTCAGCCTGATTCAGACCGTCCTCAGGACTTCAGGGCCTATTTAGGGGCATCGTTTGAAGCGATGTGTAGATCAAAGCTCCCAATTGCACCGGAAGTTTCATCCAAGCGTGGCGCCGGCCACTATTTTTTTGTGGTCATGGCTTCGATAGTCGCAGCCTTAGTGTTCGCCGGTTTTGCGCCAAGCTTTTATCTTCGCGCTGCGTTCCAGCCAGGCAGCAATCTATCTCCATTGCTGCATATAAAGGGGGTGGTATTCAGCGCCTGGATCGTCCTGTTTCTGGTCCAGCCAATTTTGATAAGCCGTGGTTCACGCACCTTGCATCGACGCCTTGGTTGGCTCGCCGCCACAATTGCGGCCGTCATGGTCGGGCTCGTGGCAGGCGCGACAGTCGAGGAAATGCAGCGGGTGCCGCCGGCACCGCCGGCGCCGGTTGCTCTCGCGCTCAATACATTTGACACGGTGGTTTTCGCGATCCTCGTCGGCAGCGCCATCTATCTAAGAAAACAAGCCGAGTGGCACAAGCGGTTACTATTGTCCGCAACACTCATCTTGCTTGGAGCCCCGATACTTCGGCTGTTGATTCTCCTGGAGGGTCATGTCAGTCACGAGCTGCTGGTAATCGATGTGTTACTGGTGGATCTGTTCTTCTTGGTCTGTTTTGGCTCTGATCTACGCACTCGCCGCAGGATCCACCCTGCTTACTTCTGCGCGTTCGCGCTGCTTCTCGTGGATCAAGTCACCACCTTTAGTGTCATGACCTGGCCTCCATGGGTAAGCCTCGCGAACGCCATTCAGCGGTTTGTTTCGTGAGGGGACCTGATCCATCAGTCGGCCGTGAGGGCATCTCGCGTCACGCGGCAGAGCGGTTTTTTACTCATTTTTTATAGAGTTCGTACAACAATTTTACGCACTCCTGTTTATCGTCGCACCCATGACAGCGACATTCATCCGGGTGCGGCAACTCAGCTTGGCGTGGCTCATCATCGGTGTGATGGTCCACGGCCATATGCAAACGGACTTTACCGGGACCTGCCCTCAATCGTCTGGGCTCATTCGACTGGGACGTGATTTTGTCCGCAAATTTGCCGTGAAAGAACACATCGAGGTTACGATCAATTCTGCACTCGCGCCCAGTTGCGCGATCACAGCTTGATCGGCCGGGGACCGTGGGCTCCAGCGGTGTTCCTGGGGCAGAAGCTTCCAATTTTATAACAAAAATATACCGACCCCACTATAACGCTGCGTAAGTGTGTTCAATCTCCGGCTGCAGCATGGGGTGAGGTTTCCGATCATGAAGTTTCCGATTATGAGAATGTGTCTGCGAGGATTTACCTTGGTCATTCTGGCCGCCGGCCTTGCGCTTCAGACGAGCCGCGCGGCATCACCCCAGCCGCCGTCGGTCAAGACCGTATTGGGAACAGTCGTCGGAATCGTGATGAACGAGGCCAAGCATCCAATCGGTGGGGCGACAATTATGGCGGTGCGCACCGACGGCGGCAGTATACGTTCGACCATATCCGGGGCCGACGGCATATATTCCTTTGCCGATCTCACGCCGGGAACGTGGTCTGTGACCGCGCAGGTGGATGGCTATCCCGATGTAGTGTCGTCTCTCGAAGTCATTGCGAATAAAGCGACCCGCTCCGACATCGTCATGAACGTGCCCGCGACGGCACCGGCGCCTGCGGTGGCGGCGGTGGCGAAGGAAGCAGCCGGTAAAGTGACCACAGTGGCCCCCGCGGTGCCGACGATAGCCGAGGCGCTCCAGGCGCCTGAACCTGCTCCAGAAAATGACACTGTAACTCCGTTTGCCAATGACGGGGAACTTGGCTGGATGAACGGTACCTCGCGAGAAAAATCGCCAATATTCGATACGAAGTTCTTCACGCCCGAAGTCCGCTTGGACGTGAATTACCTGCAGAGCCTCAACCACCCGATCGACCATACTATCGACGGCTCGACCGAGGAGTTCCGCTCCGGCGAATTCCAGCTCGAACAGGTGAGTCTCGGCGGCGATTTCCATTGGGACAATGTGCGGGCACGCTTTCTCTCTATGTTTGGCATGTTCTCGACAACCACGCCGCGCAATGACGCCAGCAGCGCTGTCGGCCAGTGGGATCTTCAAAATGCCTACCGATACTTCTCTGAAGCCTGGGCGGGATATCACTTCGACGTGAGCCACGGCCTGAACGTTGATGCAGGTGTTTTCACCTCGTACGTCGGCCTTTTCAGTTACTACAACTTCGACAACTGGACCTATCAACCCTCGTTCGTGTCATCCAACACACCCTGGTTCTTCAACGGACTTCGCGTGCAGTGGTTTCCGACTCAGGATCTGAAGATCGAACCGTGGCTGATCAACGGCTGGCAGTCCTATGCGAAATTCAACAGGCATCCGGGTTTCGGCGGACAGATCCTCTGGATCCCGAACAACAATCTCAAATTGGTGTTCAACACCTATACCGCCGGTCAGGACAATTTGAGCTGCCAAGCGAACAGCCCCACCGGGCAAGGAACTGTGGACACGACCTGCCAACCTCAGAATGGAGGCAATCCCAACGCTTCGGCGGGGTCTTTCGTCGGGGCGGGACCGATCGTTAACTATTCCAACGTCACGCGTGTTCACGAGGATGACAGCCTCTTGTACAAATACTACGACGCGCACGGCATGGGCGGTAACGGCATATCCAAAATGGCATTCAGCTTGACGTGGGACTGGGGCTGCGAGTACGGCGGGGGCGTGCATTGCACGCACGGGCCTAACAAGGAGGAATTTCTCGGCGTGATGCTCTACGACCGCACCTGGTTCCATAACGATCTGTTCGCGGTGACGGTTGGCGGCGGCTTCATGAATAATCCGGGTCGCTATCTGGCCCTGACCCCGCCCATCAATGGAGCGACGGCCGCGAGCGGCTCGCCGTACTTCACCCAGCAGCCGGGACAAAAACTCTATCAGTGGGATTCGCAGATCAATTTTCAGTACATGCCCAAGGACTGGATTACCTGGTGGACGGAAGCGACGTTCCGCCATTCGAGCGTCCCGTACTGGTCGGGACCCGGCGGCATAACGCCTCCCGGAGGGAATAATGGCTCGCCTGCGAGCTGTGTGGGCGGCGGCGCAGATCCCACCACGGGTAACTGCAGCGTGGGTGATTGGTTCCCGGATCTCACGACGCGAGAAGTCATCTTGGGTGCCGGCCTCCTGGTCAAATTCTAGTGAAGGACTATTGCGCTCGAACTTAAGGGGCTCTTAAGTTCGAGCATCTCCGGTTTTTTACAGTGTCTTTATATCGGTCCTTCTAGAATCTGCTGCCTTATCGCGCAGGACGATCGAAGCGAAAGGAGTAAGCAGTGGATGTCGTTTATTTGTTGGCGGTCGTCGCTTTCTTGGCGATAACACTGGCGCTGGTGGCTGGATGCGCCGCTTTGGAGAAAAAGAGATGACTTGGTCGTACGGGTTGAGCGGCGCGCTTGCACTCGGGCTGCTGATTTATCTGGTTGTCGCACTGATCCGGGCCGAGGATCTGTAGTGACTACCCAGGCTGTGTTCACAGTTGCGCTTTATGTAATCGCACTGGTGGCGCTCGCCTATCCGCTTGCCAAATATATGGCGCGTATGGCGGATCCGGCGCCGGTGCGCGGGTTCGCTGGGATATTCGAGCGCGCCATGTACCGCATTTCGGCGGTGGATCCCGCACTCGACATGCCATGGACTCGTTACGCCATTGCCGTAATGCTCTTCAATGCCTTAGGCGTATTCGTGGTCTACCTTGTTCAACGCTTACAGATTTGGCTGCCGTGGAATCCGCAGCACCTTGCGAATATTACCTCTGACTCGGCCTTCGATACCGCTGTCAGCTTCGTCACGAATACGAACTGGCAGGGATACGCCGGCGAGTCCACGATGAGCTACTTCACGCAAATGCTCGCACTTGCCGTGCAGAATTTCTTCTCCGCCGCCACCGGCATTTCGATCGCATTCGCCCTCATTAGAGGGTTCGCGAGGCGATCGGCGCAGGGCATCGGTAATTTTTGGGTGGATATTACTCGCAGCACTATTTACATCCTGCTGCCGCTGTCAGGAATCCTCGCGATCATCTTTATGGCGCAAGGCGTTATCCAGAACTTCGACTCTTACAAAGACGTAAACACGCTGGAGAGTCTGACTTACGAAAACCCGAGGATTGATGCGGCCGGAGCGCCGGTTAAAGACGCACAGGGAAATGCCGTCACCGACACTCTCACCACCCAAACGCAGACGTTGGCGATGGGACCGGTCGCTTCACAGGAAGCCATCAAGATGCTCGGTACCAATGGGGGCGGATTTTTCAATGCCAATTCGGCACACCCGTACGAGAACCCAACACCGCTCACCAACTTTATCCAGATGATCTCGATGTTTCTCATTCCGACGGCTTTGTGCTTCGTGTTTGGCCGGCTTGTGGGGGACTCGCGCCAAGGGTGGGCACTTCTTGGCGCAATGACCGTCATTTTTCTCACGATGGCAATCGTTGCCATATGGGCGGAGCAGCAAGGCAATCCCGCAATTGCTCAATTGGGAATCGATCAAGCACATACCGCCTTCCAGGCGGGCGGCAACATGGAAGGTAAGGAGTCGCGTTTCGGTATCGTCTCTTCGGCGCTCTTTGCAACCATCACCACGGCAGCATCTTGCGGTGCGGTAAATGCCGTGCACGATTCTTTTACTCCTCTGGGCGGCCTCGTCCCGATGTGGCTGATGGAACTCGGCGAGGTGGTATTCGGCGGCGTGGGATCCGGGCTCTACGGCATGCTGATATTCGCCATCATGGCCGTCTTTATAGCGGGACTCATGATTGGCCGCACGCCGGAATACATCGGCAAGAAGATCGAGTCGTTTGAAATGAAAATGACATCGATCGTAATTCTTGTGACGCCGCTTTTGGTGCTGGTCGGTTCGGCGGTTGCCGTCATGTCGGAATCGGGGCGCCTCGGTATCTTCAACCCCGGGGCTCACGGCTTCTCTGAAATTCTCTACGCACTGTCATCGACCGCCAATAATAACGGCAGCGCCTTCGCCGGCCTGTCCGCGAACACCCCTTTTTATAACTCGCTGCTCGCGGTGGTGATGTGGTTCGGCCGCTTCGCCTTCATAGTGCCAGTTCTTGCGATCGCAGGGTCGCTCGCAAAGAAAAAGCGGATCGAGCCAACGGCCGGCACACTTCCGACGCACGGTCCATTATTCGTCGCGTTGCTCGTCGGTACCGTGGTTCTGGTCGGCGCTCTGACCTATGTACCCGCCCTGGCACTTGGACCGGTCATCGAGCATTTGCAGCTTCACGCGATTCACTAAAGGGCATTAAAACAAGTGGTGCGTCAATCCTTGAGTCTGTTCGATTCGAAGTTGGTCGGGCCGGCCATTGTCGATTCGTTTCGCAAGCTTGCGCCACAGATTCAGGTGCGAAACCCGGTCATGTTCGTGGTTTACATCGGCAGCATTTTAACGACGATACTGTTTTTTCAGGCGTTGCGCGGCCACGGCGAGGCACCGGCCGGATTTATCTTCGCGATCGCTGCGTGGTTGTGGTTCACCGTGCTGTTTGCGAATTTCGCGGAAGCGTTGGCTGAAGGGCGCAGTAAAGCGCAGGCGGCATCACTGCGAGGCTTGAAGCAAGCAACGATTGCCAAGAAAATGCAGGAGCCGAAATATGGGTCAAAATCAGTGCCGACTCCGGCGACCGAGCTGTGCAAAGGCGATTATTTCTTGGTTGAGATTGGCGACATCATCGCGGCGGACGGTGAAGTCGTGGAAGGCGTTGCGTCGGTGGATGAAAGTGCGATTACGGGTGAATCCGCTCCCGTGGTGCGCGAATCGGGAGGCGATTTCTCAGCGGTCACGGGCGGCACCCGGGTGTTGTCCGACTGGCTGATCGTGCGCGTGGGCGTCAACCCCGGCGAGGCCTTTATCGATCGCATGATTGCAATGGTGGAAGGCGCTAAACGTCAAAAGACGCCGAATGAAATCGCCCTGACCATCTTGCTCATCGCGTTGACCTTGGTATTTTTGTTGGCGACTGCAACCTTGTTGCCGTTTTCGCTCTTTAGTGTGGACGTGGCAAAGCTAGGCGCCCCTGTCACAATCACCGTCCTGGTCGCTCTCTTGGTGTGTCTCATTCCGACGACCATCGGGGGACTCTTATCGGCGATCGGCGTGGCGGGAATGAGTCGTATGATGGCCTCCAACGTCATCGCAACCTCCGGTCGCGCGGTCGAGGCTGCCGGCGATGTCGATGTGCTGCTCCTCGATAAGACCGGAACGATTACCCTAGGGAATCGCCAAGCGGCGGCTTTCATTCCGGCCGAGGGTGTGACGGCGCAGCAACTCGCCGACGCGGCGCAGTTGAGTTCGCTCGCGGACGAAACTCCGGAGGGCCGCAGCATCGTCGTCCTGGCCAAGCAGCTTTTCAATTTGCGCGAGAGGAATCTCGGGCAGCTCGAGGCGGTTTTTGTGCCGTTTTCTGCACAAACTCGGATGAGTGGCGTCAACATCGGCACTCGAGAGGTTCGCAAGGGTGCGGCTCAGGCGGTACGTCTGTATATAGAGGCGCAAGGATTTACATTTCCCTCGAAAGTAGCCCAATCGGTAGACGAAGTCGCCCGCAAGGGCAGTACCCCTTTGGTCGTGAGCGACGCCGGCCGCATCTTGGGCGTCGTGGAGTTAAAGGACATCGTCAAAGGGGGGATCAAGGAGCGGTTCGGTGAGCTGCGCCGGATGGGAATTCGCACGGTGATGATCACGGGCGATAACCGCCTGACCGCGGCGGCCATAGCGGCCGAAGCGGGGGTGGACGACTTTCTAGCGGAGGCAACCCCTGAGGCAAAACTTAAACTGATTCGCCAGTATCAGTCGGAGGGCCGGCTCGTGGCCATGACGGGCGACGGTACGAACGATGCGCCCGCATTAGCTCAAGCGGATGTCGCCGTTGCGATGAACTCAGGCACCCAAGCTGCGAAAGAAGCGGGCAATATGGTTGACCTCGATTCCAATCCCACCAAACTGATCGAGATTGTCGAAGTCGGCAAACAATTGTTGATCACCCGCGGCTCACTCACGACGTTTTCAATTGCCAACGACGTGGCGAAATACTTCGCCATTATTCCTGCGGCATTCGCGACGACCTATCCTCAGTTGGCCGCGCTCGATGTTATGCGCCTAACGAGCCCGAACTCGGCCATTCTGTCCGCGGTCATCTTCAATGCCTTGATAATCGTCGCCCTGATCCCACTGGCGTTAAAGGGCGTCAAGTATCGCGCCTTGGGCGCCGCCTCCCTGCTGCGCCGGAATTTGTTGATTTACGGGGTGGGCGGCATTGTGGTGCCGTTCGTTGGGATCAAGCTCATCGATATGGCGCTGACGACGCTCCGGTTCGTCTAGAGGCAAAACGACTATGAAACAGATGCTGCGTCCGTTACTAACATTGTTCGCGCTCCTGACGATTCTCGCCGGCCTCGTCTATCCGTTGGTTGTGACCGGAATCGGAAAGATCGCGTTTCCAGCCCAAGTGTCCGGCAGCTTGGTGATGCGCGATGACAAAGTCGTTGGCTCTTCGCTCATTTCCCAATCCTTTCAGGATCCCAAGTATTTTTGGGGGAGATTGTCGGCAACCTCGCCGATGCCCAATAACGCAACCGCCTCCGGCGGATCGAATTTTGGACCGACGAATCCCGCATTGCTCGAAGCGGTCAAGGGGCGGATCGATGCGTTGAAGAAAGCGGATCCGGACAATAAGCTGCCCATTCCCGTCGACCTCGTCACGGCCTCTGGGAGCGGTCTCGATCCTGACATCTCGCCGGCAGCCGCACTTTATCAAGTGGCACGCGTCGCGCGCGCGCGGCATCTGGATCCCCAAAAATTACGAGGGCTGGTACTCGCTCAAGTTAAAGATCCGCAATGGGGCATTTTTGGTGAATCGCGCGTGAACGTATTGACGCTCAACTTAAAGTTGGATCGCGCGCGTTAGCGCGACATGGCGCGCATCGAGAGAGAGGTCCGGCTCAACCTCGAGTTTTTACATCAATTTGACAGGCTGCGGCCGCATCATCGTTCCTAAGGGGGGTGGCATAGAAATACATTGGGAGAACACACAATGTGCCGCTCATGGGAAAATTCAATATCGTTAATCGCCGGAACTTCCGTAATCGGGTTTCTCGGATTTATCTCCGCTCTCAGAGCAGCTGCCGAGTCGATCGTCACACCGGAGAACGCGAGCGCCTCTCTAGATGAGATCGTGGTAACTGCCTCAAAGCGGGTGTCCACGGTTCAGGACACGCCAATCAGCATTTCGGCAGTCAGCGGCAACGATTTGCTGGCTCGCGGTGTCTCCTCCCTTGCCACCCTGGCACAGGGCACGCCAGGTGTTTCGCTGAAGAGCGAAGGCCCAAGTCAGACGGAGATCGAGATGCGCGGCATGACCTCGAGCGGCGGCAACTCCGCGACGATCGGTTTCTATCTCGATGATATCCCCCTGGCGGGTCCAGCCAGTGCTCAGAATGGTCACGTGGTGATCGATCCCGATCTTTATGACCTGAATCGCATCGAGATTTTGCGCGGGCCTCAAGGAACTCTCTTCGGATCGGGTTCGATGGGTGGCACGGTAAGACTGATTAGCAATCAGCCGAACCTGTCGCAGTTTCAATCGACCGCACAGAGCGTCTTATCGGGCACCGACGGCGGCGGTTTCAATCACAAGGACAACTTGATGGTTAACCTCCCGCTTATCGACGACACCTTGGCATTGCGGATCGTGGGAACGGAGGATTACACGAGCGGATGGATCGATCGCATCGTGGCTGCCCCTTTTCCGTTGGCTGGTGGAAACCCGGTCGGCTCCGTGCGCGGCGATGTCCAAAGCGTCCCCGTCCAGAACCAATATCCGGGCTCGAACGCCTATCAAATCTATGCGGCGCGGGTGACGCTGCTGTGGAAGCCGGCGGAAAATCTGTCGGTCACGCCGTCATTCTTCCACACCACCAGCACTCAAAACGGCATCAGCGCCTATGACAGCGTTCCGGGTACCGAGGCGCACTACCAACCTTTCGACATTGCCGAACCGCTGACCGATTCGCTGACGGCCTACAGCCTCAATGTGAATTACAGTTTCCCAACGTTCGACCTGACATCGAGTACTGCGCGATGGACCCGAAACTCCTCTCAGGTAGAGGAGGCCAGCGAGGCCTTCAATAATCCTCTCGAAGCCATTGCCTATAACTATAACTATGGTCTTCCGAACCCGGGATATTACGGCCCGACCGGCACCGGTCCGGAGCACGGTAGGGAAGATGATCCTTCCCATCAGTTCAGCCAGGAGCTGCGATTGGCATCGACCGGGAACGGAAGGGCCAGCTGGGTCGCTGGGCTCTTCTACAGCGACTTCTACTCTTTGTGGGACTTCAGAGGTATAACGCCCAACTACTCCGCGTATATGGATCTCGGTACGCTCGCGCCGGCAACCACTCCCAATTGGTTCGATGCTTATTCGCCCACCACGCTCAAGCAGTACGCTGGCTTCGGCGACGCCACTTATGCTCTTAGCGATGAGCTCAAGGTCGATGTGGGCGCCCGCGTGAATCACTACGATTATCGCTTCTCTTCCTGTATCAGCGGCTGGGGATCGGGCAATGGAGCCGCAGCGCCCTCGTGTTCCGGTCTCATCGCGCTTTCGTCTACCAGTTTCGACCCAAAATTCAATCTATCCTACGCGTTCAGCCCGGACCTGATGGCGTATACGACGGTGTCGACCGGCTTCCGTCCCGGCGGGGGCAACGCTGTCTACCCGACTACCGGTGCCGCCTGGGGAGGGGCTTTCCAGCAGCAGGGTTACACCGGGGCCAAGTGGCCCTCTACGTACGAACCGGACCGTGTCTTGAGCTACGAGCTTGGCGAGAAAGCCAGAATGTTCGATCGCCGTCTGACGGTGAACACCAGTATCTACTATGAGGACTGGCGCCACGTCCAACTCGAGGCGTATCCCAACGACTGGGCGCTGAACATCAACGGCGACTCGGTCTCTATCTACGGAGCCGACATCCAAGTGCTCGCCGATCTAGGGGCAGGATTTCAGCTCGAAGTGGCTGCGGGTTACCTCTATGAATGGCTGGAAGGGGGCCCGCACTGGGTGATAGCCCCGATCCACAAGATGCCGGAGGTAGCGCCGGAAAGCGGGACCGTCGCTCTCAGCTACTCCAAGCCACTGGACGGCTCCTACACATTCACGGCGCGACTGGAAAATTCATACACTGGACCGCGCTACTCGATTTTTTTCTCGAACCCTTACGAGTTCACCGGTACGTACAGGCAATTACCCGGATATGACCTGATCAATCTCCGCGCGGGGGTGAAATTTCACGATACGTGGAGCGCTACTGCGTTTGTCAACAATGTCACTAACAAACATGCTCAGCTGGAGAGCATGTTTACGGAAAATGAGCCCCAACCAAGTTTTACTCGGATCGAAACCAACCAGCCGCTCACGGGGGGAGTCGACCTAACCTACCGCTTCTATTGACCTGCGCCCGCATTGAACTTCGAGCAGCTAATGCTTCGCCCTTCTCGCAAACTTCTTGGTCGCGCGCGGCGCATCGGGCGGCGGCGTTGGCAGCTTGGGAGCACCCTCATCGACGTGCCGTGACAGCAGCGATTCCAGCAAACCCTCATCCGTGCTCGAGCACATCCCCAGCACGATTGCCTCTTCGCAACCGTCCGCGGTGACATACGCGTGCCCCATGTTGCTATCGATATAGATCGACTCGCCCACATTTAGAACGACCGGATCGTAGAATTCCGTGAGCACCTTGACGCCGCCTTGCAGGACGTAGATGAATTCTTCGCCCGAATGATGGACAAGCTCGCCGAATTCTTGAGCGCTCTTGGCCCGGATACGGGTCATGATCGGAATCATGCGTTTGTTGCGCAGTTCCGGACACATGTAGTAGTAGTCATAATTCTTCGTGTTGACTCGCACGGCATCAACGATGCGGCCGATACTTCGGCGTGCGGTCACGGCCGCTTCGGGGGCGCCGCTGGTTTCTGCGAATAATTCGGAAATGCGGATATTCAGCCGTTGGCTGAGCTGCACCAGCTTGTCGTAGGTGAGAGTCAGCCGATCGTGTTCGACTTTCGACAGCGTCGACACCGGAATACTGGTTCGCTGGCTCATTTCCTTCAGCGTCCACCCATTTCGCGATCGCAGCGAGCGCAGTAGGCTTCCGAGCGTCGGATGACGCGCTTTCGCATCCATATCTTAAGTCCCCAGCTAACGCTCGATCGGCGGAAGTTTCCAGTCAGGATCGTAATTCTAGCCGGGTCGCCTCGAGATGCGGTGAAGCATACAGGTGGCGCGCGTCAGGTCAACAGCGCAAGCCTGATCAGAGAAAAAAGTTTGACATGTTTCTATTCAGGATCATACTGGCGCGATTGCGACAATGACGACAGGGGATGCTATGAATGAAGCGGCCAAGAAAACCACACTGGGCGTAATCGGCGTAGGCGCTCTTTTTGCGTGGCAGGCCGGCTCGGCTCAAACAGCGGCCGGCGCTTCGGACGCTGACGCCAAGATGCTGCAGCCCATCATCGTTACGGCACAGAAGCGACGCGAGGATATCCAAACGGTGCCGCTGTCGATCGGCGTAATCGACGAGAAGCAACTTGCGGATCTTCACGCGACGCAGCTCGCGGACTACGCGGCATACATCCCGGGATTTCAGATACAGAGCTTGGGGACCCCGGGACAAGCGTCTCTTTCCGTGCGCGGAATCACCCCGCTAGGCTCGAGTGCCACGGTGGCTACCTATATCGATGACACGCCGTTGGGATCGAGTTCTCTCTATGGCACTGCGTCCGCGAATACGCTTGACCTGCTGCCGTTCGACTTTCAAAGCTTCGACGTACTTCGTGGACCGCAAGGTACTTTGTATGGCGCCAGCGCTTTGGGCGGCCTCATAAAGTACGTTACGAAGGCGCCGGACCTCAATAATTTGTCCGTGGTCGTGGGGGCCGATACATTCAACATCGATGGCGCTGGAAAGTATGGCGTCGATGGCCGCATAAGAATCAATGTGCCGCTCGTGTCGGACCAGCTCGGCTTTACCGCAAGCTTTTCCCGCCAAAATACGCCTGGCTACATCGACAATGCTCAGACCGGAATCCAGGATCAAAATTCCTACTATCAGCAGGGCGGCCGGGTTGCGTTGTTATGGAAGCCGAACGACGACATATCGCTGACGGTTTCGGCCATCCAACAGAAAATCAATGCCGAAAGCGCGAGCTACGTCGCGCTGAACACGGCATCGCTGCAGCCGATTTACGGCAAATTGCAGGATAATAACTACGTACCCGAGCCCTATACCAGCACGCTGAATTATTTCACCGCGGCGCTTGACTGGAATTTCGGATGGGCGGATTTCGTCTCGGCGACGAGCTACTCGGAAACGAAGATGCAATCCGTGTTGGATGCGAGCTTGACCTACGGCGTGTTGTTTCCGCTGTTCGGCCAGCCGACAGGAATCTCGGCGTTCACTGCCGTCGAGAGTCTGTACAAGACCACGCAGGAATTCCGTTTGACCTCGAAGCCGAGCGATCGGTTCGAATGGCTCGCCGGCGCCTTTTACACCGATGAAACAAGCAGTCAAAATCAAGTGGCCTCGGCCCAAATGTTCGATGGGGCGCCGCTTCCAGGATTCGATCCATTGGCGACGATCGCTCTGCCATCGACGTACAAGGAATATGCGTTATTCGGCGATGCCACCTACAAATTCACCGGCAGCTTCGACATCACCGGCGGCTTTCGCTGGGCGCACAACGATCAGACTTTCACGCAGGTCACGGGAGGCGCCATCGAGCCGGTTGCCAACGTTCCCGGAAGCTCATCACAGGGTGTCTGGACTTATTCGGTAAGTCCGAGCTTTCGCATCAACGCGAACACGATGCTGTATGCGCGCGTCGCGACCGGCTACCAGCCGGGTGGACCCAACGTGGCTCTGCCGAACGTGCCGCCATCGGTCGCTTCGGATACGGTGACCAATTACGAAGTCGGGCTGAAGAGTGAATTCTATGATCATCGCGTGCTCGTTGACGTCGACGCGTTCTATATCGATTGGCATGACATTCAAGTCGGCGCCACGAATGGGGTCACTTCCTACATCGTCAACGGCGGGACGGCGCGCAGCGAGGGCGTGGAGTTCTCGACGCTGTACACACCGATCCAGGGTCTGCGGTTAGGTCTAAACGCCGCCTATACAGAGGCCATCCTGACGCAAGATGTGCCGAGCATTAGTGGTCTCTCGGGCGACACGTTGCCCTACATTCCCCGATGGGCGGGGTCGGCCACCGCCGATTATTCGTTCCCACTCGTTAACAATTGGACCGGCAGGGTGGGGGGCGGATGGCGCTACACGGGGCACAGCGAGACGGCCCCCACCAGCAGTCCTCAAGCGCTGCTACTGCGCAGCTATGATGCCCTGGATTTGAACGCGGGCGTTTCGAACGATCGCTGGACCATGCGCTTGTTCGTCAAGAATGCCGCCAACAAAGTCGCCTATATCAACGAGTTGCCGATCATGAATGCCGCAACAGGCGCGACCACCGAAGTGCGCGGCGTTCCGCTGCAGCCGCGGACCGTGGGCGTCGGGCTCGAGGCGAAGTTCTAAGGTTGCTTTTGCATGAGCAACGAGCAGGCGCTGCGAAATCCGGAGATGGCTGAACTGCCGCAGCCGTACTTGCTGTTTCTAGGCGACACGACCGAGCCGGGTTACGCCAAAACAGCCTTCGGTCTGCGCGATTGGGCTCGTGATCGCTGCATCGGCGAATGGTCGTGCGCCGGCGCGACCATCACCGCGGATCTGCCGCGCTTGACGCCAAGACAGGCCTGCGCTCGCGGCGCGCGAGCGCTCGTTATCGGGGTCGCCAATATAGGAGGCGCAATCAACGAGAGTTGGCTGCCCTCGCTCATCGAGGCCCTCGAAGCGGGGCTCGACATCATCAGCGGCATGCACACCAAACTCAGCGATACGCCCTCGTTGAGGACCCTCGCGGAGCGTCGCGGCCGCCGTCTGATCGATGTGCGCACGCCGCCGCGTAGTATTCCGATCGCCTCGGGCCGCAAGAGATCGGGCAAGCGACTCCTGACCGTCGGCACGGATTGCGCGCTGGGGAAGAAATACAGCGCCCTTGCGCTTGCTCGGGCATTCGGCGCGCGCGGTGTGAACGTCGATTTTCGGGCCACCGGACAGACAGGAATCATGATCTCTGGTAGCGGGATACCTCTCGACGCC
Source organism: uncultured Gammaproteobacteria bacterium (assembly GCA_963755965.1). Taxonomy (GTDB): domain Bacteria; phylum Pseudomonadota; class Gammaproteobacteria; order Steroidobacterales; family Steroidobacteraceae; genus Bog-1198. The sequence continues at coordinate 5,905 of CAVWLU010000013.1, read as the reverse complement.
GTCGTCGCCGATTTTGAAGCGGGCGCCGCCGAAATGCTGAGTCCTGACTCGCCCGATGAGCATTGGGACGTCATCGAAGGGCAGGGCTCCTTGTTCCATCCCGCCTACGCAGGCGTATCGTTGGGCTTGTTGCACGGCAGTCAACCGGACGTCATCGTGGTGTGCCACGAGCCCAGTCGCGCTCATTTGCTCGGTCTTCCCGGCTACTCTGTGCCGGGCATCGAAGAGACCATGGAGCTCAACCTGCTGCTCGGCCGGCGCACGAATGCGGCGGTTCGATGCGCGGGCGTCAGCCTTAATACGTCGCGACTCGATGCGAAGGCGGCGCTCGGCATGCTCGCGCATGAAAGTGCGCGGCTCGGATTGCCCGTCGCAGATCCGATGCGGGGCGGGGCGGAATTCGAACTGCTGGTAGATGCGTGTCTCGCCTGATGGGGACCGTCGAGTGTGATCAAGTCGCGGGGAGAAAATGATGCATAAAATCAACATGCCGGGTGCGGCCTTCTTGGCACTGGTCGCGGTGGCGGCGGCTGCCGGCAGCACGCCGCCCGCTACGATGCACAGCGCCCCGAACGAATCCCCAACTGTCCCCGCGCAGCCACGTACCGTATCAACCGCTGCGGCATTGACGGTGGAGGATCTCAATGCCTGGCTCGACGGCTATTTGCCCTACGCGCTGAAGACCGGCGATATCGCCGGCGCCGTCGTTGCGGTGGTCAAGGATGGGCAAATCTTGACGGAGCGCGGCTATGGCTATTCCGATGTCGCCAAGCGCGCGCCGGTAGATCCGCAACTTACTTTATTCAGGCCGGGTTCGGTGTCGAAGCTGATCACCTGGACCGCCGTGATGCAACAGGTGGAGCAGGGTAAGATCGATCTGGACGTGGATGTAAATCGATATCTTGATTTCAAGATTCCCGCGCGCGACGGTCAACCGATCACGATGCGCAACCTCATGCAGCACGTCGCCGGTTTCGAGGAGCAAGCCAAAGACCTTATCTCCGAGGGCTCCAAAGCGCCCGGCTTCGATGCGCTCCTCAAGCAATGGGTGCCCGAGCGCGTGTTTGCTGCGGGAACCACTCCCGCCTATTCAAATTACGGTGCCTCGCTCGCCGCGTATATCGTGCAGCGCGTATCCGGCGAGCCGTTCGACGATTATTTGGAGCGGCACATTTTTGCGCCGCTCGAGATGAAGCACTCGACTTTCCGTCAACCGTTGCCGAAGGACCTTGTGCCGCTGATGTCCAAGGGCTATAGCGTCGCTTCCGAGCCGCCTCGACCCTTTGAAATCGTGGGTCCCGCTCCCGCCGGTGCGATGTCTTCGCCGGCCGAAGACATGGCCCACTTCATGATTGCGCATCTGCAAAACGGTGAATACCACGGTACGCGTATCTTGAGCGCCGCAACGGCCGAGTTGATGCACAACAGTCCGCTGATTTTTCTTCCGCCCCTCAACCGGATGGAATTGGGATTTTTCGAAACCAACATCAATGGACGCGAAGTCATCGGGCACTTGGGCGACACGGATTGTTTCCACACCTCGCTGCACTTGTTCCTCAAGGAAAACGTCGGCTTCTATGTATCGTTCAACAGCGGCGGCAAGGCCGGTGCTGCCGGCGGCTTGCGCGGCGCATTGTTCCAGGATTTCGCCGACCGCTATTTTCCCGTTGACGAGGCTAAAGCGCGTGTCGATGAGAAAACCGCCATCCTTCACGCGGCGATGCTCAAGGGAAATTGGGTGAATTCCCGTGGCTCGCAGTCGAATTTCCTGAAGGCAATCGGCTTGGTGGGTCAGACCAAAGTAAGTTCCGACGGCAAGGGCGAGTTGGTAATGCCTTTTCCCGGGTTGAACGGCCAGCCGAGCCATTGGGTCGAGACGAGCTCCCTTCCTTTGGAGGGATACCGGCAGTCACTACCGACTTGCCGCTAAAGTGGTCGATGGGAAAATCGTGCGGTGGAGCTTCGATGAGCTTTCGCCATTCATGGTGTTCGAGCGCCCGCCCTGGTACGAGAATGCCGCCTGGTTGTTGCCGCTCCTGGGTGCGGGGGTCTCGGCACTTCTAATCACTGCTCTATTGTGGCCCATCGCGGCCCTTGTGCGCCGCCGGTACGGAGCGACACTCGCCCTCGATGCCCGTGCGCTGCGGGCGTATCGCTCGAGCAAGGTTTCTTCGATTCTGATCCTCGCGGCATTGGGAACATGGGTGTTGACGTTTACCTTGATGCTGAGAGACCTCAACAATCTAAGCTCGAAGTTCGATTGGGTGGTGCGCTTCGCCCAGATCTTCGGCGTCATCGGATTCATCGGCGGCTTCGGTCTGATGCTGTGGAACTTGGGGACTGTGTGGAGCGGAACGCGCCGCTGGCCGGCCAAAGTTTGGAGCATCGTGCTTACGCTCGCAGCCTTCATCGTGCTCTGGGCCGCACTGGTTTCCAAGTTGATCGGTTTCGGGCTGAACTATTGATGCGCGCATTGAGACTAGGCATCGCAGTGGAGAAGCTGCGTCTCGCCGCACCGTTTCGCATCTCGGGCTTTGTTTTCGAGGAGCAAGACGTCGTCGTCGTGACGCTCGATGACGGACCGCATAGAGGCCGCGGCGAAGCCTCTGGCATCTATTATTTGAACGATACCGCGCCTTCGATGGTGGCCGCGATCGAAGACGTGCGGGGCGCCATCGAAGGGGGCGCTCGAGCGCACCGTGCTTCAAGACCTGCTTCCGCCCGGCGGCGCGCGCAACGCGGTCGATTGCGCGCTGTGGGAACTCGATGCACGGCGCTCATCGACGCCGGTCTGGCAACTCGCTGAACTGCCGCCACCGAAAGCGTTGGTCACGACATTTACGCTCGGCGCCGATGACCCCGCCGCGATGGCCCTAGGGGCGCGCAAATATGCGCAGGCGCGGGCGCTCAAGCTGAAACTGACCGGCGATTTGAAGCTTGACAGCGCGCGCGTGCGGGCGGTGCGCGCGGCTCGGCCCGGAGTGTGGATGGGGGTGGACGCCAATCAGGGCTACTCCATCGAGGGGCTCGATTCGCTGATCGAAATGCTGATCGATGCCGATATTTCGTTGCTGGAGCAGCCGCTGAAACGCGGCCGCGAGGCCGACCTTGCGGGCTACGTATCGAAGATTCCGATCGCCGCCGATGAAAGCGCTCTGAGTCTCGGCGACCTACCCGGTCTCAAGGGCCGCTTCGACATGGTCAATATCAAGCTCGACAAATGCGGCGGACTGACCGAAGCCCTCGCGATGGCACGTGAGGCGCGCCGTTTGGGTCTCAAGATCATGGTCGGCAATATGGTCGGTACGAGTCTCGCGATGGCGCCGGCGTTCGTTCTGGGTCAACTCTGCGATGTCGTTGATTTGGACGGGCCTATCTTTCTCGCTCAAGATCGGACTCCCGGAATGATCTACGCCGACGGCACCGCGTGGTGCGGCGATGACGTGTGGGGGGCAGGTCACGCGGAGTCGACATGAACGCGAACCAGCCGTCGTGGTTCGGTCAGCCGCGCGGATTGACGATCCTGTTTCTGACCGAGATGTGGGAGATATTCTCCTACTACGGCATGCGTTCGCTGCTGGTGTACTACATGACCAAGGAGTTGATGATCGGGCAGAAGCACGCCTCGTTCATTTACGGGGCTTATACTGCGATCGCCTACTTCACGCCGATTTTCGGCGGTATGATCGCCGACCGGTGGCTCGGCAAACGGCGCGCGGTGATCATCGGCGGCAGCATCATGGCCGCCGGCCATTTCATGATGACGTTCGAACCCTTGCTATACGCTGCGCTCGCGACTATCGCGCTCGGCAATGGACTGTTCCTTCCGAGTCTGCCCAGCCAAATCAATGATTTGTACAGACCGGAAGATCATCGCCGAGCCTGGGCATACAACGTGTACTACGTCGGCATCAACATCGGAGGGTTTCTAGCGCCGCTAGTGTGCGGGACACTTGGTGAATTCTATGGCTGGCATTGGGGATTCGGCGCGGCCGGCGTCGGCATGCTCGCCGGCCTCGTGATATACACCGTCGGCGGCCGGTACTTGCCGGATCCCGTACGCCCCGCGAACGCGGTCTCACAGGCTGCTCCTCGCGGCGGCAGCCATCGCGCAACCTTCATTTTGCTCTTTGGAATCGGGCTCGCCGTGACTATATTCCGCGGTGCCTACGAACAGATCGGCAACACCGTCGCGTTGTGGGCCGATGTGGGCGTCAATCGGGCGACCGCGCTCATGACCATTCCAATGACGTGGTTTCAATCGTTAAATCCCCTGCTGGTCTTTCTGATGACTCCGGCGCTGCTGGCACATTGGCGGCGGCGCGCGCAGGCCGGTCGCGAGCATACTTCCATGCAGAAGATGGCGACCGGCGCGCTCATCGTGGCAGCGGCATATCTGCTGCTGGCGATCGCGGCGTCGGATGCAGGAGTAGGGCGGGCGAGCTGGTTGTGGCTCGTTGCGTTCTTTGTCGTCTTTACTTTTGGTGAGCTGTACATCTTGCCCACGGGTCTCGGCTTATTCGCACGCCTAGCGCCGCTTGGCTTCGGCGCAACCACGGTGGCCGCCTGGTTTCTAGCAATTTTTGGCGGCAGCGCGGCCGCAGGAGCCGTCGGCGCGCTGTGGAGTCTCATGAGCCATACGGAATTCTTCGTCATCCTGGCAGTAATCGCGGCAATCGCGGGCGCAATGCTCCTCACGCTGGATGGCGCGACGCGGCGCATTGAAGCGGAGCGGGCACTCGAGTCCGCGCAGGCGGGCGCCGCGGCTTTGGCAAGACGCCCACTTCAATTGGAGATCCCATGAGACGCTTCGTCCTAGCCGCGTATGTAGCCTGCTCGACGACCGTGTTCGCAGCGCCGCCAGCCGGCTTTGACGAGCGGGTCGAGCATCTGCGGGAGCAAATCGGTGTGCCGGGCATGGCTGTTTCGATCGTCGAGGAGGGCAAGGTGACGTTGGCGAAGGGCTTTGGCGTTCGAGCCCTCGGAGAATCTGCCCCCGTGGATGCCGACACGATTTTTCCGACGGGCTCGACCGGCAAGGCGTTTACCGTCGCCGATCTTGGCATTCTCGTCGACGAAGGCAAGCTCGGCTGGGATGACAAGGTGATCGATCATTTGCGCGATTTCCAGATGTACGACCCCTGGGTTACGCGCGAGATGACCATTCGTGATCTGCTCGTGCATCGCAGCGGCCTCGGGCTTGGAGCCGGCGATCTGCTGTTCGTGCCTCGCACCAATTTGAGCCGCGCCGAATCGGTGCGGCGGCTGCGCTACATCAAACCTGCAACGAGTTTTCGCAGCGGCTTCGCGTACGACAATATCCTGTACATGGCCGTCGGTCAGTTGATCGAGGCCGTGACCGGCGACACGTGGGAGAAATTCACCCTCGAGCGCGTTCTGGTGCCGGCGGGAATGCGGCATTCGACCAGCGATAATGCGGCGCGCTTTGCCGCCGAGGATCGCGCTCAGCCGCACGCCAGAATAGCGGGCGAGCTACGCGGCACTGGCCCTCAGAAGCGCCTCGACGAGCGCGATGACCTTGGACGCAACGCCGCTCCCGCCGGCGGCCTCGCCATCAGCGCGAATGACATGGCGCGCTGGCTGTTGATTCAGCTCGGCGACGGAAAGCTTCCCGGCGCCGACCGCAGACTATTCAGCGAGGCCGCCCACGAGGAAATGTGGAAGCCCGTGATGCTGCAGCCGATTGATCCGCGGCCGGATGTGCTCAAGGCCACGCAGCCGCTTTTCAACACTTACGCGCTCGGCTGGGATGTTCGAGACTATCGGGGCGCGAGAATCGTGTGGCATGGCGGCGCGGTGTTCGGATTCCTCACGGCAGTCGTATTAATTCCCGAAAAGCAGGTGGGCTTCTGCATCGAGATCAACAGCGAGGATGGCGAGATCA
>CAVWLU010000012.1:0-298499 GCA_963755965.1 uncultured Gammaproteobacteria bacterium | reverse complement strand
AGTGCGGGTTATTGAGGTACCGTTTCAACGTATATCGGTTGCTTCGGCGGCGGCGCATAGCGAGTTCCGCGGGGCGTCGCAAGACACCACACCGCTAGGACTATGAGCAAGACCGCGAAGGCGATGGCGAGGCCCTTGTGCTGGGCGAGCATGGAGGGCGGTTTGTACTCCGGGAGCTCCGCGCGAAGCGATCTAGGCAGCATCGGTCACCCTCGGCTGGAGCGTGCCGCTTCGGTGGCGGCGAGTCCGCCTTTCAAGACATAGGCTTCGAAACCTCGCTCGCTCAAGATATAGGCCGCGGCAGAGCTGCGCCGGCCCGTGTCGCAACACACGACATACTGGACGTTCTTGTCGAGCGCGTTGATCTTCAGCCGGATGAAATACAGCGGTATGTTGACGGCATCGTCGATACGGTAATTTTGAAATTCGCTGGGCAATCTCACGTCGAGCCATTTGCCGCCTTGGGCGACGATCTCTTTCGCCTTGTCGTAGCTGACCCACTGCAATAAGGGTTCGTTCAACAAGGTTTGAAAGTCGTTCTTACCGAGCCGCATCAGCGTGCCTTCGGTGGACATGGTCACGGTGGCATTGCGTTTGGCCTCGGCGATCAGGGCTTCTTCGCCGAAGCTGTCGCCCGGCCCAAGTTCGGCGAGCTTGATACCCTCTTTATTGAGCGGCGTCTCCCGAGTGACGATGCACTTGCCGGCGACCACCACATAGAAATAATCGCCCTCGGTGCCCTGCTTGATCACGACATCGCGTTCGCGGTAGTTGATGCGCTGCATGCGCATGAAAATTGCCTGGATGTTTGCGGGCGGTATTCGATGAAAGGCCTTGGTCTGCAGCAACGTGGTCATCCAATCGCCGGTCACATCGAGGCCGTCGCCGCGCAGCTCAGCCACTTCGTACTGGCCGGTCTGGTCCCAGGTCAAGAGCACGTCGAGCAAGTCGCTGTCGATCATGATGTAGGCGAGATCGTTGGCCGCGCGGGCCGTGAACTTGCGCGGAAGGCCCGGAGCGAGCGCCGCACGTGCCTCCGGACTCCCGGCCCGGACGACTCCCATGACCCGGTCATCGGCTCGCAGTTCCACGTTGCCGGCGACCAAGTAGAAGGTGCGTTTATCGGTGTCACCCTCCTTGAACAGCACCCGGCCGGCGTTCAGTTCGCGAATGTGCGTTTTACGGGCGAGCGCGTGCAGGTTCTCCGCCTTCAATCCGTCCAAGGGCGAGAAGGTTCTTAAAATCGCGAGATCGAGCGGTCGTTCATCCATCCTGCAATTCGCCAGCGCCTTCGGTTACAACCCTATGATTTTGGCTGCGAATGCTATCACACGCGGGCCTAAGTCCGACCACGTAATAGATCACAACGGCGACCGCATCACGGGCATAAATCGACTCCATCCGGTATCCGGCCTAAAGCGCTCTCCGTAGCGCCGCTCCAGTTCCGTGAGTCGCAGGGTGACATTCTCGATGCCGCGCGTCTGCGCGTACTGCAAGGGGCCGCCGCGAAAAGGCGCGAAGCCCGTCGCAAATATGGCCGCTGCATCCAAGAGATCGGCGTCCTCCACGACACCTTCTCGTAGGACTGCGGCGGCTTCGTTCAGCATCGGTAAGATCAAGCGGTCCTCGAGGTCGGGCGGAATATCGGCGATTTGCGCCTCCGCCCTCACCGGTTTGCCTTCCCGCCACACGTAGAAGCCTTCGCCGCTCTTGCGCCCGAGCTTGCCTTGCTCCACCTGTTTGACCAACACGTCCGGCACTTGTCGCCGAAACGCCTCGGCCAGCACCCGGCCCACATGCAACGAGACGTCCAAACCGACGACGTCGGCGAGTTCGATCGGCCCCATGGGCATCCCGAAACGCGTACCCCCAAGATCGATGACCGCGGCGGGGATTCCGTCGGCGAGGGCGAATAGCGCTTCGTTGATGTAAGGCATGAGAATTCGATTCACGACGAAGCCTGGGGCGCTCTTGCATGGCAGCGGCAACTTGTCGAGCTTTCGGGTGAACTGCAGCGCGCCTTGCACGACCCGAGGCTGTGTGCCGGCACCTTGCACGATTTCCACTAGTTGCATTTGCGCGACTGGATTGAAGAAATGAATCCCGACCAGGCGGCTCGGGTCCTTCAGTTCTTCGGCCAGGGCCTCGATGTTGATGCTGGAGGTGTTGGTCGCCAAGATCGCATTCGGCTTTAGTCGCGGTTCGAGTGACGCATACAGCGCCCGCTTGGCGCCGGCGTTTTCAACGATGGCTTCGATGACCACGTCCGCCGCCGCCACGCCTTCTCCGGATACGTCCATGCGCAAGCGGGCGAAAGCCTCGGCGGCCGCCTTGGGCTCCTTCAAGCGCTTGTCGAAGTAGACTTTGGCGCGGGCCAAAGCCGGTTCGATCAAGTCTTCGCTGCGGTCCTGCAGCGTCACGCTCATGCCGCGCAGCGCGGCCCAGGCTGCAATGTCGCCGCCCATGACGCCGGCACCGACGACGTGAACGTGCTGAAAATTCGTCTGCGGCTTACCGCCCAGCCCCTTTAAACGATCCTGCAGCAGAAATACGCGCACTAGATTGCGCGACGTCGCAGAGCACATGAGCGCGCTGATCGAGTGCGCCTCGGCCTCGTAGCCGCCGGCACCCCGCGCGCCAAAGCGCCGCCACAAATCGAGAATGGCGTAGGGAGCCGGGTAATGCTCGCGGGGTACCCTGTGCCGCAGCGATGCGGCGGTCCTCTGCGCGATGAAGGGACGTACGGGCGCGAGGCTCAAGAGCTTTTCGACCCACGGCGCCGCCTTCGGCTGCGGACGCTGCAGCAAGAGGCGCTTGGCTCGCTCTGTGAGCTCGGCCGGCGGAACGAGTTCATCGATGAGCCCGACCTCGAGCGCGCGCGCGCCTTTGAATGGCTTACCCTTGAGCATCAGCTCCAACGCCGGGCGTACGCCGATGAGCCGAACCGTGCGAACCGTACCGCCAAATCCAGGGTGAATGCCGAGCAGGACTTCCGGCAGCCCCAAAGACAGTTTGGCGTCGTCGGCACCGACTCGGTAACGGCAGGCGAGGGCAAGTTCCAAGCCTCCTCCCAAGGCGAATCCGTGCACGGCAGCGACGCTGGGGCAGGGCAGATTCTCGAGCTGATCCAGCACGGCCTGTCCGGCGCGCACCAGCGCGTAGCCGTCCTCCGGCGTGCGTACATTCAAGAATTCCTTGATGTCCGCGCCCGCGATGAAACCCGAAGGTTTGGCGGAGCGAACCACGACGCCCGCGGGCGCCACCACAGCGATCTCGTCCAAAGCCACGGCAAGGTCGCGCAGGACGGCCGCGGATAACACATTAGTCGAGGTCCCCGGCGTATCGCAGGTCAACCAGACGATGCGCTCGGCATCGACTTCAAACGTCCAGCTTCCGCCGTCCGTCATGACTCAAGCGGCCTCGAGAGCCCGTTCGTGGATCGTGAAATCGCAAATCAGCGGGAGGTGATCGGACAATTGAATATCGGGTATTTCGAAGCGATTTACTTCGATCTGCGAGCTATGCAGAATGAAATCGAGCTCCTTGCGCGGACTTGAGCTCGGGTAGGAGGGAAGACCGTGCGCATTTGCGTTGGTCAAGCCTGCCGCCTGCATGAACAAGTAGATTTCGTGCTCGCCCCAGTACGTGTTGAAGTCGCCGGCCACGATGACAGGCTTGCGGGTCTTTCGAACCAGGTCGTAAAGATACCGCAGTTGATATTGCCGGTGCCGGAACTTGAGCGACAAGTGAACGAGGAAGATCGCGATGTCGTCGAGTTCTAGTTCGATGATGAGCCGTTTGATCCCGGTATCGAAATAATGGAAGCGTTCGCCCCGGACCCGCGGGGCGGCGAGAAAGGCATTCGCCTGCTTACGCACGATGGGCACCAGCTGGTTCACCGACGACACTCCGTACTTGCACTCGAAGGTGGAGTAATGTCCCAGGGAGCGAGCGATGAAATCGGCCTGATTGACCATCCCGGTACGGATCGACCCGGTATCGACCTCGATGAGGCCCACCACGTCTGGGTCCTGGCGCTGGATGAAGTCGGTTATTTGCGACAGCACCTGCCGGCTCGACCGCAAATAGCCCGCTCCGGGCACGGGAAGATGAAAGGCGGCCCCTGTTCCCGTGGCATAACGGATGTTATAGATCAGCAAACGCACCCGAGCCATTGTAACTACGCGCAGTACTTCGCGCATGACCATCGTCACGCTACACTAGAGGTGAATGTCGACCCGCGTTAATCCGATTCGCATGTTCGTCACCCACTCCTGGGAGGAGAATGACGACTACACGCGCATTTTCGAGTATCTCGAAGCGCCGGGGACATTTTACTACGTCAACACCAGTCAGCCGCAGGCCAAACGGCCCATCGACAAGGAGAGCCAGCGGGAGGATTTGCGCCGCCAAATCGCTCCTTGCGAGGTGGTCATCGTGCTGCCCGCAGCGTTCAAGGCTGCGCCCGACTTGGTGCTGTTTCAAATGACCTTTGCGAAGGCGGCCGATCGGCCGATCGTCGCCATGGAAAATTTCGGTTCCACCGATCCGTTGCCGAAGGCCATCAAGGATGTAGCGGACGAAGTGTGTGCGTGGAACGAGCGCAGCTTAATCGATGCGCTGCGGCGCCAGGCGCGCCATCAAGAGTCGACGCGCTGGGATACCATCGAATTCAAGCTCGACGATTGATCAGTTCGTGGCGGTGAGTACCGGAACGTCGAATTCCGTCGGCCCGCAATCCACGCTTCGTAGCTGCACGACGGCGGCGGTCTGGCGCACCGCGCCCGAGTCGGCTCGGCTAATCAATCCGAAGATCTCGACGATGAGCGCCGCGCAATCGTCGGCTTCCTGGTTGGACATTTTGCGCACCGACGCAGCCACGGCGTCCTCGCCTCGTAATGGCTGCACGCCGACTAAAGATCGCACGACTCGCGAGAAGGATGCGCGAACTTCGCTCGGAAGTTGATCTTCCACCACCGACATCAGATGCCGGCGGTACGCCGAGATCAAGCGCTGCTTGATGGGAGTCGAACGCACCAATTCCAAAGTCGCAGAGTGCAAACTGTCCCACGCGCTAATCATGTTAACCCCACGGACAAGCCTAGAACCTAAAGTAGTTTCGAGATTGGTACATCCCACGGACTCTTGTTAAATCAACACTCTGCGGTTGGAATATACAAGACATTCGACAAAACGCAACGCGGACTTTGTCAAGGTTTCGAAGTATGCTTCGGCGGGAATTTTGCGTTGGCTCGCAACGCGTGTTCGAGAAAGCAGATCATACATTCAACGTAAAACGTTGAATAATAGACCTATAGAGGCGCGCAAACGCACGTTAAGACAAATTACTCGAACGTTTCCATGGGCGCATTTGAGTGCGTTGCTCCGATCAACATATAAACGCCCGGCACGACGAAAAGCGTAAATAGCGTGCCGATCCCAAGACCCGTCGATATCACGAGCCCGATGGCATACCTCGATGCGCCGCCCGCGCCGCGTGCAAATACCAGAGGTACCACTCCCAGCACCATCGCTGCGGTGGTCATCAAGATGGGGCGCAACCGCACACCGGCCGCCGTCACGATGGCATCGCGTTTGGATTTGCCGCTTTTTTGCTCTTCGTTCGCGACTTCAACGATCAATATGCCGTGCTTGCTGATCAAGCCGATCAGGGTGACGAGACCGACTTGGGTGTAGATATTCAAGGAGGCGCCGCCGACGCCGAGGGCAATGAAGATCAGCGCGCCGGCAATGGAAAGCGGTACCGAAATCAGGATCACGAGCGGATCGCGAAAGCTTTCATAGAGCGCCGCCAGAGTCAGGAACGCGATGATGATGGCGAAACCAAAGGTCGCGATGACGCCGGTCGATTCCTGAAAAAACTGCCGCGAGGGACCGCCGTAGTCGATCGTGTATCCCGAGGGCAGAGTGCGCGCGGCGAGATTGCGCAAATAGTTGAGCGCGTCGGCCTGCGACACGCCAGGTGAGGCAACGCCCGCCAGAGTCGCGGCGTTCAGCTGTTGGAAATGATTCAAGGATTCGGGCACGGTCTCGGTGCGGATGCTTGCGATGGTCGACAAGGGCACGGGAACCGCCCCAATGTTGGCGATCGGGTAGTCCAGCAATTGGGCCACATTCAAGCGCGATACCCGGTCAACTTGCGGTATGACCTTGTACGAGCGGGTCTGCATGCTGAAGTAGTTGACGTAGCCGCCGCCCAAGAGGCTCCCCAGCGATGAGCCGATTTGACCCATGGTCAAGCCGACTTGGGCCGCCTTGGCGCGGTCGATCTCGATAACCGACTGCGGCAAATCATATTTGAGGTCGGTGTCGAAGAACATGAACATGCCGCTTTTGTTCGCTTCATCGAGGAAGGTTCGCGACACCTCGTTCAAGAGCAGCGCGGGCTGGGTGGTTTTGATTTCGAATTGAACCGGCAGACCGAAGGAGCCGGGCAGCGAGGGCTGCTGAAAGACCGCAATCTTGGCGCCCGCCACGGCATTGAGCTTCTGCTGCAGAGTTTGTTGCAGCTGAGTCGAACCGGGCCGCTCCGAGATCGGCGTCAATATATTGCCATTGAACGACTGACCGGGAACATCGATTTGAAATATGTTCTGAATGCCCTTTTGGGCCCGGAGTATCTTGTAAGTCTCGTTGCCGTAAAGCACTTTACGCTGCAGCGTCGCATCCGGCGCGAAGGTCGACTGCGACAACAGAAAGCCCTGATCCTCCTGAGGGGCGAGCTCGCTCTTGGAGCTGTGGTAGAGGAACGCAATGCTGATCAACACGAGGACGACGAATACGGCGGTTACCGGAGTGAAGTTCAAGCTGCGCTCCAGGCGATGCTGGTACCAGCTGCGCAAGCGCTCGAAGCGGGCATCGATGTACTCGACGACGCGGCTTTCCCAGTCGGCGCGACCCGCACGGTGCGGCCGAAGCAGCTTCGAGCACATCATCGGCGAAAGAGTCAGTGCGATGATCGCCGACACGGTGACGGCGCCGGCAAGCGTGAAGACGAATTCGGTGAACAAAGCGCCGGTAAGACCGCCCTGGAACCCGATCGGAATGTAGACCGCGAGCAGAACCACGGTCATGGCAATGATGGCGGTTCCCAGCTCACGCGCCGCCTGCAGGGCTGCGGCCAGCGGCGCCATGCCCTCTTCCAAGTGGCGATTGACGTTCTCAACGACGATGATGGCATCATCCACCACGAGACCGATCGCCAAGACGAGCGCCAGCAGAGTAAGCAGATTGATCGAAAATCCCAAGGCCAGCATGATCGCCAGCGTCCCGATCAAGGAGAGCGGAATGGCGACGACGGGAATCAATACCGAGCGCGGGGATCCCAAGAAGGCGAAGATCACCAGCATGACGATGACGAGCGCCTCGATCAGGGTGACCGCAACCTCGTGGATCGAAGCATTCACGAAATTGGTCGAATCATAGACGATGCGGGCATCCAAGCCTTGCGGCAGCTGCGCCTGAATTTCCGGAAATGCCGCTCTCACGCCCTTGATTACGGTCAGCAGATTCGCGGTGGGTGCGATTTGGATGCCGATGAACACCCCGGTTTTGCCGTCGACCGCGACGCGTGCATCGTAGCTGTCTGCGCCCAGGCTGACCTCGGCGACGTCGCTCAACCGGATATTGGCGCCGTTGATCGGCTTGACGACGAGATTGCGAAAATCCTCCAAGGAATGCAGATTCGTGGTGGACGTCAAGGTCACTTGAATCATCTGACCCTTGGTGTTGCCGACGGCGGAAATGTAGTCATTCGCGGCCAAAGCGGTCGACACGTCGGTCGCCGTCAATCCGTACGCGGACAATTTCTTCGGATCGAGCCACGCGCGCAGCGAGAATGTCTGGCCGCCGATGATCTCGGCCGTTTGCACTCCCGGCACCGCCTGGAGTATCGGCTGCACCACACGGGTGAGGTAATCGGTGATCTCATTGGCGGCAAGGGTATTGCTCGAGAATCCGAAATACAGCGCGTCGGTGCTCGTGCCGACTTTGACGGTGATCGTCGGCGGCAAGGAACCCGTCGGCAGTTGGTTGAGGACCGAGTTAACCTTGATGTTGATTTCAGCGGCGGCTTTCGAGGTGTCGTAATTCTGGCGCAAATACACCGTGATGGTGCTGGTGCTGTTCTGACTGGTCGAGGTCATGTAGTCGATGCCGCTCGCCTGCGCAACGGCCGCTTCAATCGGCGTGGTGATGAAGCCCGCAATGGCATCCGGGTCTGCGCCCGGGAAGGCGGTGGAAACGGTGACGAGTCCGTTTTCGGTTCGTGGATATGCGAGCACCTGCAGGGAGGTGAACGAGCGCAGCCCCACCACAAGAATCACCAAGCTCACGACCGAGGCGAGCACCGGGCGGCGAATGAATAGGTCGGTGAATTTCACGCGGCGACGCCGTTATTCGTTCGGCGGCGTCGGATTGGGATCATCCGCCGGCTGCACCGAATTGTTGATGAGGATTGCCGTGCCGTTGCGCAGCTTCATTTGGCCGGCGGAAACCACTACATCGCCTGCGCTGATGCCGCTCTCGATCGCGACTTGATCGCCGCGCGTAGCGCCTAACTTCACGAAGCGCTGCAGGACGGTGTCCTTGGGCTTGCCGCTTTCGTCGCTACCGCCGTGCTGCACCAGATAGACTGTGTCCCCATAGGGATTGTAGGTGACGGCCGTTTGCGGCACGGTGACTTGATTGGTCGAATCGCCGGAGTCGATCGCAATGTTCGCGAACATGCCCGGCAATAGCCGCCGATCCGCGTTGTGGAAAGACGCCCGCACCTGCACATTGCGGCTCGCCGCGTCGACCTTGGAATTGATCGATTCGACGATGCCGGCGAACTTCACGCCGGGATAGGTATCGATGGCCGCGGTAGTGGTCTCACCGATTTTGAGGTGCTTGAGTGCCTGTTGGGGCACGTAGAAATCGATCAGGATCGGATCGAGCGCCTGCAGCGTGACGATGGCTGTGCCGGCGGTCAGGTATTGGCCCAAGTCCACTTGACGAATGCCCAATCGGCCGGCGAAGGGCGCCTTGACGATTTTCTCATCGATCAGCGCCTGCTGCGCCGCCACCTGAGCTCGGGCCGACTTCAAGCTCGAGACATCCGTGTCGATGGTTGACTGACTGATGGCCTGCGCCGCGAATTGCTCTTGATCGCGCTTGAGAGTTTGTGCCGCGAGTTCGGCGGCGGCCTCCAGCTGCTGAAGTTTGGCGAAGTCGTCGTTCGGTTTGAGCTTGAGCAGCAACTTGCCCGCCGGCACGTCGTTGCCGGACTCGAACTCGATGTCATCGACTATCCCGGACGCTTGGGCGGAAAGATCCGCGCCGCGCACCGCGCGCAACGTACCCACCGCGTAGATCTGTGCCTGCCACGGGGTCGCGACCGCGGTGACCGTGGAGACGGTCTGCGGCGCCGTCGCGGCCGCACCCATATATTTTTTCATCATCGAGCCGATGAAGGCCTGCCAGCCAAAAACTCCGCCGATCACGAGGGCGACGATGAGAGCCATGATGATGAGCGGCTTGATCATCGCCTTGGAATTGATGGGCGTACCATCGGTTGCGGGTCGAGTCGTGTTCACGGTATTCCTTACGGAGAGTCGGTCGGATTGGCGGCGATGTCGGCACGGTTCCACCAGCCGCCGCCCAATGCCTGAAACAGCGCCGCGGTGTCGGCGAAGCGCTGCGCGCGCGCCTTGACCAAGGACACCGCGGCCGTTTGATAGGTTTGTTCAGCAGTCAGCACCTGCAAATAGCTGGCGCCGCCGGCCTTGTATTGCGCCTGTGCCAGCTCGAGACTGCCCGCCGCGGAGTTCTCGGCTGCTGTTTCCGCCGCAAGTGCATCAGCGTCGCCCTCGAGGGCGTAGAGCGTATTGGAAACATTTTGAAAGGCCGTAAGCACGGTGGCCTTGTAATTTGCAGCCGCCTCTTGCGCAGCGGCTACGGCGGCGCGGCGCTGATGCACCAGTTGACCGCCCTTGAACAGAGGCTGGGTGACGGAGGCGGCAACGCTCCACACCAGTGACGCCGGCGAAAAAATATCCGAAAATTTTGCGGCGTCGCCGCCGTAACTGCCGGTAAGGGTAAGTTGGGGCAGCAGGTTGGCCGTTGCGACGCCGATCTGCGCCGTTGCCGCGTGCAGCAGAGCCGAATATTGGCGCACGTCCGGGCGTTGCTCGACGAATTTCGACGGCACGCTCACCGGCAGATCCATAGGGAGGCTGAGCGAATCGAGTTGGAACGGAGCGCCGGCATAGTCGGCAGGCATCGAACCCACGTAAGTCGCCAGCTGATTGCGTTGTTGCGCCAGTTGGCTGCGCAGCGGCGGCAGGCTCGCGAGCGTCGATTGCAGCGTGGCTTGTTGCAGCAGAACATCGGTGCGCGAGGCGCCGCCCGCCGTGACGCGCCGCTGTGTGATGTCGAGTTGCTTCTGTTGGGCGCGTGCGATGTCTTCGGTGGCGGCAATCTGCGCACGCAGCGAGGCCTCGGCGATCGCGGCGGTAACCACATTGGCGGTGAGGCTCAAATAGCTGGCCTCCATGGCGAACTGTGCATAGTCGGCCTGCGCTTGCAGCGCTTCGACTTGACGGCGCAAGCCGCCGAACGCGTCGAGCGTGTACGACACGTTCACCGAGGCGCTGTTCAAGGTATACAGAAACCCCGACCCGACTTGGGGCAGGCCAAATGCCACGGCCGTCGATCTCGCACGCTGGGCTTCGTATTGGGCCGACACACTCGGATAGAGCGTTCCGCGTTGCGCGGCCACAGTCTCGTTCGCCTGGCGCAAAGCCGCCTGCGCTGCCTCCAAGGTTGGGTTGTGTTTGAGCGCGCGTTCGATGAGCGCATTGAGTTCGGCCGATTGAAACAGCGTCCACCACTGACCGGGAATGTCCAAGCCTTCGACGAAGCGCTGCGCCTCGCCGCCGGGCAATGGCGCCGACGCGGTTATGGGGGGTAGTTCGTTGGGCGGCACAAATCCCGAGGTCGCCGGCGCCGACGGCGGCTTGAAGTCAGGTCCCACGGCGCAGCCTGTCAGTACCAACAGCGCGAATCCAATCAACCGATATTGGGTCTGGCGAATCATCGGTCAGCGGCCATCTTTCGCGGAGTGTTCGAAACGCGGTACGGCGCCGTTGAGAAAAATCTCGACGACCTGAGCCAAGTGGCCGGTCAAATCGAGTTTCGCCATTTCCTCTACCGAACCAAACAGCAGGCATTCGTGCAATTCGGCGCAAACCATCTGCATGAATAGCCGCGCCGCACGATCCGGGTCGCTGAGGACCAGTCTGCCGTTGCGATTTTGAGAGCGAAAATAATTGGCGATGGCCTGGTCCACGCGCGCCTTGGTACTGTCACGCATCTTTGCGGCGAGTGCCGGAAACCGCTGAGCCTCGGTGGCCACGATGCGAAACAGCGCGGCCGCATCCGGGTCGCATGCGCGGCCGGTGATGGTCTCGCCGATGGTCATCAGCGCCTCCTTCAATTCCATCCGATCGAGCTCGGCGGTCTCCAACACAGTGGCCACGTCGCGATCTACCAAGCGGGTGATGACGGCGGCGAGCAGTTCCGCTTTGTTCTTGAAGCGTTCGTAAATGGTGCGGGTGGAAACGCCGGCCTCGTGCGCCACTTTGTCGATGCTGGCGGCGCCGTAACCATCCCGCAGAAAAACCCGCGTCGCCGCCGAAATGAGGGCGTCAACTCGCTGAGCCTCCGTCCCGCGGCGCGGACG
Organism: uncultured Gammaproteobacteria bacterium; assembly: GCA_963755965.1. Classification (GTDB taxonomy): domain Bacteria; phylum Pseudomonadota; class Gammaproteobacteria; order Steroidobacterales; family Steroidobacteraceae; genus Bog-1198. Next base: position 286,756 of record CAVWLU010000012.1, on the reverse strand, counting down.
GCCCACGCGGTGGCCCGGGAGGAGGTCGGTCTCTGGTTGATCGTCTTGGGGATCGTTCACGGTATAAAAAATGACATGTGTCGTTTTCCAAAGCAAGAACAATTTGCGAATGTGACATTCTACAGATAAAATATCATGTATTAAATAATTAGCTACCTAATGAATACCCCCTCTCATTTCAAATTGGACATGTTGGAGGCGAATCTGAAGCGCCTCGGCGCCCGCATGCCCGATGCGCCGGTCGCGGGAATCATGCTGAGCCGTCTGCTGCTGAACGTCGGGCGCGGCATGTCAGGGATGTTGGAGCAGCAAATTCGGCCCTTTGGGCTGGCGGAGGCCGAGTTTAGAGTGCTGACGACGCTGTTTTCCCAACCGGAGGGGGTCGCTTATCCCAGTGAGCTATGTGCGAGGACCTCGCAAAGCCCGGCCAACATGTCGCGCATCAGCGATGCCTTGGTGGATCGGCAGCTCATCACCCGAGTGATGAGCGAACAGGACCGGCGGCGCATGGTGCTTCGTATTACCGAACATGGTGAAGCTCTGGTGCAGCGCTTGTTGCCCCTCTTGTTTGCACCGCTCCGGGAGATGTTCAAGGAATTCTCAGACGGGGAGCAGCAGCAGTTGATCGCGCTTCTCAAACGGCTGGGCATGAAACTGGAAGAGACGATGGCACAGGAAGCCGCGGAGCGCAGCTCTTGAATCGGCGGTGCCGTGCCATTCTGCTGCTGACGGCCGCGATCGCCGGGTGCGCCGGGTTGCCGCCGAAGCCAAGGCCAGTGGCTCTGCCGACGAGGGCTCCACTGTCTGAATTCGGCGGGGGCGGGGGTCAGTGGCCCTCCTCAGAATGGTGGAAGCAGTACCAAGACCCAACCCTCGACCGGCTCGTTGACATGGCGATCGGCGGGTCCCCGACGTTGGCCTCGGCTCACGCGCGGTATGAATCAGCCCGCCAATCCGTGCGAGTCGCCAGTGCCGAGACCGGCGCGCATGTCGAGGCGAACGGCGATTTCTCCCGTCAGCGCCTCAGCGACAACGGGATCTTCCCGCCGCAATTGCTGGGCTTTACTTGGTACAACCAAGCAGACTTGGGGCTGCAGGCGGGCTACACCTTCGACTGGTGGGGCAAGCAGCGCGCGGCGGTCGAAGCCGCCATGGATCAAGCGCATGCGAGTCAAGCGGACCGCAGCGCCGCCGCGCTGATGCTGGCAAGCTCCGTTGCCGACACGTACTTTGGATGGCAGGCAGACCAGAGCCGCCTGGCATTGGCCCGCGAGCGCGAGTTGATCGTGCAGCGCGAGAGCGCCGTTAGCGTGGCGCGGATCCGCGCCGAGCTCGATCCTGCGGACGATGTGCACCGCGCCGCCACCGCGCTGGCCGCGGTTCGCGAACAGATCGCGATGCTCGAAGGCTCGGCGGCACTGCGCGTCGTGGCGCTGGCCGCGCTCGTCGGCCGCGCCGCCGACGAGCTGCCGCCGTTGACGCCGAAATCATTGCCGGCGGTCGGCACCGGGTTGCCGGACGATGTACGAATCGATCTGATCTCCCGCCGCGCGGATATCACAGCCAGCCGCTGGCGGGTCGAAGCAGCGGAACAAAACCGTGAATCGGCGCGCGACGAATTCTTTCCCGACGTGAGCATCAATGCGCTGATGGGCGTGCAAAGCATCGACGTTTCGAAACTCCTCGAATACGGCAGCCGTGTGCCGAATGTGACCGCGGCGATTCATTTGCCGCTGTTCGATGCGGGTAGGCTGAAGGCGCGCTACGGCGCGACTCAATCGGCTGTCGATTCGGCGGTGGCAACCTACCAGGACACCGTCGTTAGCGCCGCTCGTGACGTCGCGACGCAGGCGACCACTCTGCAACAAATCGCAGCACAGAGAACTCAGCGGGTGATCGAACTCGACGCGGCGCTCGATCTCAAAACCAGCGCCGCGGCGCGGGTGCGTCAGGGCGTCACCGATTCGCGAACGGAATTGAGCGCCACCGAAACGTGGGTAGTACAACGCGACGCTCTATTGCAACTCGACGCCGCCGCGGTGTCGGCGGACATCGGGCTCAAGCGCGCGCTCGGCGGCGGATACGAAAGGACCAACTTGACACCATGAATGCAATTATCGAACCCGAAGCCCCGGCGCCGGCGAATGGCCATCGGCGCAAGATTCTGCTGCTCATCGCGGCGGTGTTCGTCGTGATCGGCATCTTGTGGGCGCTTTATTGGATTCTCGTTCTATCGAAGCGCGAGCGCACCGATGATGCCTACGTCAACGGCAACAAGGTGGTCATCTCAGCACAGGTGTCAGGTACCGTGGTCGCGGTACTCACCGACGACACGCAGCTGGTGAAGGCCGGACAAGCATTGGCGCGGCTCGATCCGGTGGACGCGGAAATCAGCCTGGCGCGCAGCGCGAGCGCCCTGGCGCAGACCGTGCGGCAGGTGCGGCAGTCGCGCTCGACCGCCGGGCAATATGATTCGCTGATCGCGACGCGCAAGATCGAACTCGCGCGATCGCAGGCCGACTTGGCGAAGCGCGAGCCGCTATTGGCCGACAATGCCATTGCGCCCGAAGAGGTGCGCCACGCACGCGAGTCGGTGGAGTTGGCGAAATCGGCGCTGGCGCAGGCGGAGCGCCAATCCAGTGCGGCGCATGCCTTGGTCGATGGGACCAAAGTGCAGAACAATCCCGCCGTGCTCGAGGCCAAGGCAGCCTTCCGCGACGCCTGGATTGCGGCGCGGCGTAACACCGTGGTCGCCCCGGTGACGGGCTACGTCGCCGAACGCAGCGTGCAATTGGGTCAGCACATCCAAGCGGGACAGGCGCTCATGACGGTGATCCCCTTGAATGCCCTTTGGGTGGATGCCAATTTCAAGGAAGTGCAGTTGCGCCACTTGCGCATCGGCCAGCCGACCGAGGTGCGCAGCGATCTTTACGGCGGATCCTTTATTTATCATGGGCATGTCACGGGCATGTCGGCAGGGACCGGCGCGGCCTTCGCGTTATTGCCGGCGCAAAACGCGTCGGGCAACTGGATCAAGGTGGTGCAGCGCGTGCCGGTGCGGATTCAAATCGACGACAGTGATCTGACCAAGGCGCCGCTGCGAGTGGGGCTCTCGGCGACAGTCACGGTGAACACGACGAACCGCGACGGACCGGTGCTGGCGGAAAAGTCAGCTGACCGGCCGGTGGGCGATACTCAGGTGTACACGCAGGACCTCGCGGCGGCAAACGCGGAAGCGGATGCCGTGGTGAATCGCAACCTCGGCGCCGACGACTAAGCGCAAATCGACCATGCCTAGCGCCCAGACGCCCGTGGCAGCGGCTGAGTACCCGCCGCTGCGCGGAGGAAGGCTGTTACTCCTGACCGCCGCGATTGCCGCGTCGGCGTTCATGGAGATCCTCGACATGACCATCGTCAACGTGTCCGTGCCGGCCATTTCGGGCAGTCTCGGTACCAGCAATTCCGAGGGCACGTGGGTGATCAGTTCGTACATGCTCACGGCCGCCGTGGTACAGCCGCTGTCGGGCTGGATCGCTCGGCGCTTCGGTGAAGTGAGAACATTCATCACGTCCGTCTGTTTGTTCATGCTTTTCTCTGCGATTTGCGGCATCGCCACGAGCCTGCCCATGTTGGTCGCGGCGCGGCTCATTCAGGGACTGGTGTCCGGCCCCATGGTGTCGGTCGCTCAAGCCGTTTTGTTGCGCAACTATCCAATCCAGCGGCGCGGAATGGCGATTGCACTGTTTGCGATGGTGATCATTGTCGCGCCCATTTGTGGTCCGATCATCGGCGGTTGGGTCACCGACAATTTGTCCTGGCCTTGGCTGTTCTACATCAACTTACCGGTGGGGATATTTTCGGCCGTGGTGAGCTGGACGCTTTTGCGACACCGGGAGTCCCAGAAGATAAAGTTGCCTATCGACGCGGTCGGGCTAGCTTTGCTCCTCATCGGTGTCGGCTGCCTGCAGTTCATGCTGGATAACGGCAACGAGAAGGATTGGTTCAGTTCTCCGATCATCGTCGTGACCGGCGTCGTGTCGCTGATCAGCCTGACTTTTCTGCTCGCTTGGGAGTTGACCGACAAGCACCCGGTGATCGACATTCATCTATTCAGCCGGAGAAACTTCAGTGTGGGTGTGTGCGTTATCGCAGTCGCCTTCTTCTCGCTCAACGCCGTGAACATCATATTTCCGCTATGGCTGCAAAGCACCTTGGGATACACCGCAACGTGGGCCGGCTTGGCGGTCGCTCCTGTTGGACTGCTCGCGCTGGTGGCGGCACCCGTTATCGGTCGCAATATGAATCGCATCAATTTGCGTATGGCGGCGAGTTTCGCGTTTTGCGTCTTCGGGATTGCGGTTTTTTGGACCGCTACCCTCAATGAACAGGCGAGTTTCAATCAATTTGCGACGCCGCGGTTTTTTCAAGGCGTGGGATTGGCGTTCTTTTTTTTGCCGCTGAATCAAATCGTGCTGTCAGGGGTTCCATCCAACGAGCTGGCATCGGCTACCGGTGTGAGCAATTTCATTCGCACGATGTCCGGGAGTATCTCCACCGCGGTATCGGTCTGGATTTGGAATCGCCGGACCGACTATCACCATGCCGTGCTCATCGAACACGTCCGAAATTCCGCGGACGGATGGTTGCAGTACCAGTCCGGGCTCAGCGCGCAGGGGATCAGCGGCGATGGAGCGTTCAACTATGTCGATCAGATCATTGGCGGCCAGGCGTCGACGATGGCCGTCAACGATGTGTTTTTCGCGCTGGGCTGCATCTTCATTCTTTTGATTCCTTTCGTATGGCTGGCAAAACCGCCATTTGGAGCCCGTGGAGGGGGAGCCCACTGACCTTAGGCGGTGCGACGACATCACGTTGGCCGTTGTTCCTACAGATCGTGAAACCCTGAAGTGCGATGTTGACATCTCAAATTGACGGGTTTTGCGTGTCGGCCGCATGCCGACGTTCCTCGAGGAGCAAATCATGGGCATCAACAAAGACCAAGTTGCAGGTCGAGCCAAGGAAGCGGCAGGCAAAGTTCAGGAAGTTGGCGGCAGGATCGTCGGCAGTCCGGAGCAGGAATTGAAGGGCAAGGTCAACAAGAATGTCGGCGCGGCGCAAGCCAAGGTGGGCGACGTCAGAGAACACCTGAAGGATGCGGCGAAGGATCGCGAAAAGGATGCGAAGGATCGCTGAAATCGCTCCTGCCTGAAGCCACTATTGCCGCACCGCCGAGCGCCGCTCAGACGAGCAACGATTGTCCGGCGGTGCGGCCCCCGATGATTCCTAATACAGTGTCGCCGAGGCGGCAGAACTGGATGGACGTGCGCCGTTTGTTTAGCAACAATCGCGCTTGTCGTCAGCAATCAACAGGAGATCGTCATGATTGGATACGTGACATTGGGGACCAATGATTTGCCGCGCGCCGCAGCGTTCTACGACGCGCTTCTCGCCGATTTAGGCGCCAAGCGAATGATGGAGAACGATCAGTTCATCGCTTGGGGAACGCAGCCCAACCTCCCCGGATTGGGAGTGACCAAACCTTTCGACAAGAAGGCGGCGACCGTCGGCAACGGGGTGATGGTGGCGTTCGGCGTGGATAGCAGTGAAAAAGTCGATGCTCTGCACCGCAAGGCGCTCAAGCTCGGCGGCAAGGACGAGGGTGCGCCGGGCCCGCGAGGCGAGGGATTCTACGCGGGCTACTTTCGTGACTTAGACGGAAACAAACTCAATTTCTTCGCTATGGGTTGAGGCACCGTCGGGCGGGCGGCATTGGCCGTCCCATGTGCGAGAGACCTCGAGCCTGCAAAAGCGCCACATTGGAGAGAAGAACGCTCCATAATGCTTTGCAGGGCTTCATCGAAGGGGTTTTCATGAGATTTCGCTGGCTGGGTTGCTGTCTGCTCGTCACCGCACCGTTTCTTTCCGTAAAGTCCGAAACAGGTTCGGCGCCGCAGGACTCTGCCCGGTTACTCGGCTACAGCGTTCCGGGCGCCGCGAGTCAGCGCGAGTGGGAGAAGAAATTTCAAGCGGGTATTTCCCCGGACAACATCCGCGAGAACATGCGGCGATTGAGCGCGCGGCCGCACAACGTCGGGTCGCCTTACGACAAGGACAATGCGGAATGGATTCTCGCTCAGTTCAAGCAATGGGGCTTCGATGCGAAGATAGAAACCTTCAATGTGTTGTTTCCAACCCCGAAGAATCGGGTCGTGGAAATGCTGCGGCCCACGGTATTTCGCGCTCAGCTCCAAGAGCCGCCCATTCCCTCCGATCCGACCTCGAGCCAAACGTCCGAACAGCTTCCGACCTATAACGCGTACTCGATCGATGGCGATGTCACGGCGCCCTTGGTCTACGTCAACTACGGTAATCGGGAAGACTATGAGGCGTTGGACCGTTTCGGGATTTCCGTGAAGGGCGCCATCGTCATCGCCCGCTACGGGCACGGCTGGCGCGGCATCAAACCGAAAGTGGCTGCCGAGCATGGGGCCATTGGATGCATCATTTACTCCGACCCGAAAGGCGACAGTTATTACGAGGGTGATACGTATCCTGGCGGCGGATGGCGGCCCAAGGAGGGAGTCCAGCGCGGCAGCGTCATGGACACGGATTATCCGGGCGATCCGTTGACCCCAGGCGTCGGTGCGACGGCAAATGCCAAGCGCTTGGCGCTCAAGGATGCGAAGACCATCACGACGATTCCGGTTCTGCCGATATCGTACGCCGATGCGCTACCGCTGCTATCCGCGCTGCAGGGGCCGGTGGCGCCGGAGAATTGGCGCGGAGCGCTCCCACTCACTTACCACATTGGCCCTGGGCCTGCCGTCGTGCATCTTGCGGTCAGTTCGAACTGGGACATGAAACCGATCTACGACGTGATTGCCACTTTGCATGGGTCCACGGACGATCAATGGGTGATTCGCGGAAATCATCATGACGCTTGGGTGAACGGAGCCGACGATCCAATTGCCGGGCAGGCAGCCATGCTGGAAGAAGCGCGCATGCTGGGTCAGCTACACGCCCAAGGCTGGGTACCGGGGCGCACCATCATCTATTGTGCGTGGGATGGGGAGGAGCCCGGTTTGCTGGGCTCAGTCGAATGGGTGGAGACGCATCTCGATCAATTGCAGAAGCATGCCGTGGCGTACATCAATTCGGACTCCAACGAGCGCGGTTTCATGCTGCCGGGCGGGACCCAGGACCTGGAGAGTCTCATCAGCGGCGTTGCTCGCGCAATTCAGGACCCGGAAACGCGCATGACGGTATTTGAGCGCTCACATCTGTACAGCATCGCCAAAGCAAAGGACGCCGAGGCGCGAAGCGAAGTACGTAAACGCACCGATCTTGAAGTCACGGCGCTCGGAGACGGATCGGATTTTACGGCTTTTCAAGACTATGCCGGAATTTCCACGTTGGACATCGAGTTCGGCGAAGAAGACGATGGGACTCAGTATCATTCGATCTACGACGATTTCTATTGGTACACCCACTTCGTCGATACGGATTTCGCATACGGAAGAGCGTTGTCGCAGACCGCCGGCACGGCGATCATGCGATTGGCGGATGCGGAGCTCATCCCTGTGGATTACGCTCCGCAGGCCGACGCCATTCAGAAATACCAGACCGAGCTCGAAAAATTGCTCAAGGACAAGCAGGATGAGTTCACCGAACGCAATCTTGAATTGGAGGAGGGGGTCTTCAAGGCAACGGTAGATCCGCACAAGCCTCTATTGCCGCCGCCGGCAGAGTCGGTCCCGCCCTATATCAATTTTGCTCCCATGAAGAATGCGATCGGTTTGCTCAAGAAGAGCGCGGACCACTATTCGCAAGCGCTCGCGGAATTTGAGGCCAAGGGATCGCCGGCACTCTCGGCGCAGTCTCTGGCGCTGATCAATGCCGACCTCATGCATGTGTCCCGCCTGTTCCTGAATCAGACGGGCCTTCCGGACCGGCCGTGGTTCAAGAATCAAATTTACGCCCCCGGCGCTTACACCGGATATGACGCGAAGCCCATTGCTGCCGTGCGCGAATACATGGACGAAAAGAAGTGGCGCGAAGCCGAGGCGCAGGTGCCGCAGGTCGCGAAGGTGATCGAAAAGGCAGCCGCAGGCATCAATAAGGCAGCGGACGATTTTGAGAGTGAGATGTCACATGGCCGATGAACCGACCGTCTCACCCTTGGGGTTTAAGGGGCGGGGACCTCGCTGAACACTACAGTAGCCTAGATTTTACGAGCTAACTGTGAACCCGGCTTCAGTTTTATGAGCCGAGGGCCGATATGCTGGTCTAATGAATGTTCAATCTGCGGCCATGCTCCTACCCGCGTACCGGAGGGCATTCCGTGCCTAAACCGCAAGCCGCCGCCCATCGGATTTTGCTGATTGATGACAATGCATCGATCCATGGAGACTTTCGTAAGGTTCTCGGAGCTGACGCCGAGGGCGCGGCCCAGACCGCTCTCGCGGTGCTCGAGGCCGACCTCTTCGGCGATGCGCACAGCACGTCGTCGCGCCCGAACTTCGAGATCGATTCCGCCTATCAAGGGCAGGAGGGCGTGGAGATGGCACGCAATGCCGCGGTTCAGGGCCGCCCCTATGCCATGGCATTCGTCGACATGCGCATGCCTCCTGGCTGGGACGGGCTCGAGACGATAGAGCGCCTTTGGGCGGTAGATCCTGACGTTCAAGTGGTGATTTGCTCGGCGCACACGGACTATGACTGGTCCGAGGTCGTCGACCGATTGCAACACTCGGACAAGCTTCTCGTGCTGCGCAAGCCGGCCGAACCGATCGAGGTTCTGCAGTGTGCGACAGCCCTTTCCCGCAAGTGGCAGAACGAGCGCCTGGTGCAGGAGCAGATGGAGCGCCTCGAACAAGTGATCACGGTGCGAACCCGGGGGTTAGAGGCTGCGAACCGGCAGTTGCGGCATTTGGCCACTCACGATGCGCTCACCGGTCTGCCGAATCGAGTGCTGCTGGACGATCGGCTCACACAAGCGGTCGCACACGCCGATCGCGACGGCCTGTCATTTGCGCTGTTGGTATGCGACCTCGACCGCTTCAAGCTCGTGAACGATTCCTTGGGACACAGCGCGGGAGACGAGCTTTTGCAGGAGGTTGCTCGCCGCTTGACGGGATTGGTGCGCTCGGTCGACACCGTGGCACGCTTCGGCGGCGATGAATTCGTACTGCTGGTCACCTCCATCCAGGACCACGAGGATGCGAGACGCCTGGCGGCCCAGGCCATCGAAGTATTGCAGGCTCCGGTGCGCATCGCCGGAATCGATGTGCACACCTCGCCGAGCATCGGCATTGCTTTTTATCCGGCCGATGGAAGATCGATCGAGGCGTTGACTGCGCACGCGGACGCCGCCATGTATTGCGCCAAACAGCGCGGGCGTGGCAACGTTCAATGCTTCGAAGGGGGCATGAACGCCGGCTCGGAAGATCGAGTGCAGCTCGAGAGCGACCTGCACACGGCCATTGCTTCGAATCAATTTGAGCTGTACTACCAGCCCAAGGTCAACACCGTCACCGGCGCGGTTCGCAGCGCCGAAGCCCTGGTGCGGTGGATGCATCCTAAACGGGGCTTGATCGCGCCCGACGGCTTCATCCCGTTAGCCGAGGAGTGCGGCTTGATCGGCGCCATCGGCGAGTGGGTGGTGCGCGAGGCTTGCCGCCAGGCACGCGCCTGGCAAGATGACGGCCTGACGCCGCTGCGCATCTCCGTGAATCTTTCGCCCTCGCAGTTTCGCGGCAGCGGCTTGACCGACACGATACGCCGCGCGCTCGATGATGCGAAGCTGCTGCCGGAATATCTCGAGGTCGAACTCACCGAGAGTGCCGTGATGAGCGACCCCGAGGAGTCGATTGCGATTCTTGAACAACTGAGTGCAATGGGTGTGCTGGTCTCCGTGGATGATTTCGGTACGGGTTATTCAAGCATGAGTTATCTGCGCCGCTTTCCGATCGACAAGCTCAAGATTGATCGCGTGTTCATCAACGAGATCGCGAGCCGTCCCGAGGACGCGTCGATCGTGCGCGCAATCGTTTCCCTGGCGCACAGTTTGCGACTCAAGGTCGTAGCCGAAGGGGTCGAGACACCCGCGCAACTTGATTTCTTGAAGGCCGTGGGTTGCGATGAATATCAGGGGTATCACTTCAGCCGGCCTCTACCGGCGGTCGAATTCGAGCGCGTCGTCCGTGAGACGGCGCTGCTGACCGAGCCCTTGAGCGACGAAGACGCCGCCCGGACGCACAGCAAGCTCGCGGCGTATCGACGCGCGTAGGGCGAAGCACGCCGATCGAGCGGCCCGGCCGGCGCCTTGGGAAGGGTAGGGAGCTCGCCTCTGTGAGGTAGCCGGGGGGACGCGCCCGACGCATAAAGTTCCACGGGCGTCAATTAGACGACTTGCACGGCAGTTTTGATTGCAGCATCGATCGGCTGGGGTCAGTATGCTCTCCTTTCCACGACGACTTAAGGAGCAACTGCCGTGAGAGTCATCAGTCGCCTTGCCGCTTTCGCCTCAGTTTTGCTGTTTGCCGCGGGAATCGCTCACGCGGACGATTACAGCGACACGGTTTCGCTTTTTCAAAACGCCGGTACCAGCGCCACGTTCTTTCCTAGAAGCTATGCCTATGCCGTATTTCCGACGATAGGCGAGGGTGGCTTCATCGTAGGCGGCGCGCACGGCACCGGCCGCGTCTTCGTGCACGGCAAATATGTCGGTGACACCTCGATGACGCAAGTAAGCGCGGGCTTTCAATTGGGTGGTAAGGCTTACAGCCAAATCGTGTTCTTCGAGGACAAGCGCTCGCTCGATGAATTCGAATCCGGTTCGTTTGAGTTTTCAGCAGGTGCCAGCGCGATAGCGATTACGGCAGGCGCATCGGCAAGTGCGGGTACGACGGGCGCGACATCGGGTGCGAGCGGCGGGAAGAAGGATGCTACGACATCGAGCGGTGGCTTTCAGAAGGGGATGGCGATCTTCACCATCGCCAAAGGCGGGCTCATGTACGCGGCGACGCTCGCCGGCCAGAAATTCACCTATACCCCGCGTGCCGGGCAGTAGGGCTGCCCGAGCACGCGCGTCATCGACGCTGCCGTCGTAACTAAAGGGAACGCAGAAAGTCCAAAATATATTGCTGTTGCACTGGGTTCAACCCATTGAAGCGTTGAATGACCGTGTTGGCCTCGCTGCCTCGGCTCGTGTGAGCCCTGATGGCCGCGAGCAGATCATTGGTTCTGCCGTCGTGCAAGAAGAAGACACGCTGCCCCACGCCCCATAGCGGCGCCGTCCTAAATTCATCGGGACCAGCCGATCCTTGGGTGATGCCGTCGGCAAGACCCTGACCCATATGGTGCACCAGCAAGTCGGAGAAAAGATTGACTTGCTGTGCGGACAATGACGGGCTCGGACTGCGAGATGCACCCGTGGCGATTGCCGCTCCCGTGGTGAACGAGGGCGTATGGCAGGCCGCGCAGCCCACGCTGATGAACTCGCCGCGGCCGCTTGCGGTTGCCGGCGTCGCCGGCGCCGGCGCGGGAGGAGCGAGCATGCGCATGAAATTTGCGAAGGCCTCGATATCGGATAGGACGGCCATCGGGTAATAAGTCGTGGTCGGTGCAAAGGCATCCGCATCTTCCGGAGTAGTGCTGTAGGTTCTGCACGCAGCCGTCCCGTCCCGCTCCTGCGGGAACAACTCATTGGAAATGCCCATCTCTACGTTGTAGGCCTCCCCTGCGAACATCAGCAGCGACTTATTCTGCGCCTTCCAACCGAAGCGGGTGATGGTGCCGTCGTTGGCGCTCAAGTTGGTGTTTCCTCCAAGAATTGCGTTGGCGTGCCCGCGGACACCAAACCTGCCGTTCTGCGCCTCATTGTTGGTCATGTTGGCGAGGATAGCTGAGTCGGGTATCGCTTCGATCAGACCGGCCCCGAGGGTCGGGGTAGGGATCCGAAACACGATATTTGAATTGCCTCCTTGGCCGCTCAGCGGGTTTCCCGCCGGCGTAAAGACAGGCTGCTGAATATTGCAGCTGCTGCCCGCATCGGAGCGCCCGGTGACCACGAAGAGATTGTGCACACCCCCGTCGGCTACGCCATTGGACTGCACGAATCGCGCTTCCCTGACGGGCCCGGTCGCAGTGAGGAACCAAGGAATGACATTCGTTGCGCCCTCGGCGACCGCGATGCTCAAAAGAGGATTCTGCGCCGGGCTGCTGCCGCCGACATAGGGTTGCGAATGACAGGATGCGCAACTATTCGAATTGAAGCGCGGGCCGAGGCCGTTGCCCGAGGCGGCTCCGCTTACGGCTTCTATGGTGTTGAATCTCGCAATTCCATCATCGAAAAAGGCTAATTCATCCGGCCCGAGCCCCGGCATTGGAACCGGTGGGCCGTTGTCGGTCGCCGCCTTTCGAACACCCGGATCGATGGGCATCGTGCCGGCGGTGGCGTTGCAAAGATTTGGCGCTGTCAGAATAGCGCACAAGGACAAAGCAGCAATTGAAGCTCGTTGCATGAGTGATCCCCCGTAGATTGTGTTCGATCTAGGTGCCATCCGATGGCTGTGTCTCACGGCACTCGTATATTCGATCAACAACGTGATGTCGAACTGTCGCGCTCCGCGCACGTCAGTGATGGGAGACAGTTGACACGATTTTCGGCAACACGCGATCGGGAAAAAGCGGCTGCGATGGCGTTGAAACCTCAATCGATAATTGCGCCGCGAAGCGGCGCCGTGCGCTACACGCCGTGCGCTACACGCCGCGCTACTTCGATTTACGAATCAGATAATCCCGCCAGGGAATCCAATAGTACTTCGACCATCCCTCAGAGACTCCGGCGAAATCGCTGTCGGCGACATTGGTATGGGTCAGCTCGATTCTACCGCCGCTGCGTTCTGGCCAGAACGTCAGCACCAGCGTGGAATCAAGATCGTGCCGATGAAATTGAACCGACCTCCACGTCTGGACGATCAATCGGTTGGTGACGACATGAAGGATCGTTCCGCTGATTTGTCCGCCGAAGGCCTCAAATGCGGCGCCGGCGCGTGCAGATATTTTTACCGGCGCACCGGTGAACGCGGCATGCAGCTTGGGATCAAGATACATGCGATATAGCTTGGCAGCAGAGCAGGGGAGCGAGACTGCCATCGTGATTGTTCTGGGTTTGGCATGATTCGTCATACCTTAAGCCTAACGCGAATTCCCGCGGACTCAAAACCGCAAGCATTCGTCGAATGCGCACTCGCGCGGCGGTCTCTTGCCTGGCGGGGCTAAATCGATTTCGCTATAGTGGCGAGGTGAATCCACCCGCTCCGAAACCGGTGATATTCCCGGACGCGTTGGGTTTGCACTCGGCGCCTCGCAACATCTGTATCATCCGGCTCTCGGCAATCGGCGACACCTGCCATGTTGTTCCGCTGATCCGCACTCTGCAGCACACCTGGCCCGAGTGTCGAATTACTTGGATCATCGGGCGCGTCGAGGCCCGATTGATGTCGCTCATGCCTGAGATAGAATTTCTCGAGGTAGATAAACGCCATTTCGCCTTGGAGTTTGCCCGGCTACGTCGGCTTCTCGCCGAGCGACGTTTCGATCTTCTCTTGCACATGCATGTGAGCTTCCGTGCCAGCTTGCTCAGCACGCTGGTACGCGCCCCGATCAAGTTGGGGTTCGATCGCGCGAGGGCGCGCGACTTTCAGTGGCTGTTCACCAATCGCCAGATTCGGGCGCGCCGCTCTGAACATGTACTCGACAGCTTTTGGGGATTCGCCGAGGCGCTCGGAATTTTCGAACGCAGGCTCGAATGGAACCTGCCCTTACCGCCGGAGGCTCTCGCCTATGCGAATCAGGTCATACCCGACTCGCAGCCCACCCTGCTGATAAGCCCTTGCTCGAGCCATTTGCTGCGCAACTGGCGGGCCGCGTACTACGCCGAGGTGGCCCACTATGCGGCGCGCCGCTGGAAGATGCGCGTCATTCTGTGCGGCGGCCCGAGTCGTGTGGAGCGTCAGATGGGCGATCGCATCATGAGCAACGCCCAGTGTGCACCGATCGACCAGATCGGCCGCGACACGCTGCCGCAAATGCTCGCGCTGCTCCGCAAGGCAACCGTGCTGCTGACGCCCGATGCGGGCCCCGCGCACATGGCCGCGCCGGTCGATACGCCTGTCATCGGGTTGTATGCGGCCACGAACCCTGCCCGCAGCGGCCCCTATCTCAGCCAAAAATGGTGCATCAACCGCTTCCCCGAGGCGGCGCGAGCGTTCATGGGCCGCGAGCCCGAAGATCTGCCGTGGTGGGTGAAAATCGAAAAGCCTGGCGTGATGGATCTGATCGAGCCTAAGGATGTGATCCAGCGATTGGATCAATTCATGCAAGAGGCCGTCCGAGGGGAAGAGGCGAGCAAACGCTCGCCCCCTCCCGATCAGGTATCCTAAAACGGCAGTCCGTGCGCCTGCCCGCCCATACACATCAGCATGGGCACCGAGAGAATGAAATTGACGCGCGACGCCCGGCCCGCCACCTTGCGCGCCGCCGCCTTCTCTTCGTCCGTCGCAGGCACGAGGCCGAGGATTTTCTTTTGATTAGGCCAAATGAACACCCACACGTTGAGCAACATGATGGTGCCGAGCCATGCGCCCACCCCGATCGAGCGGTATCCAGACTGCAACGTAAAGGCGTTAATTAGCCCGGTCGCACTGGGGGCGCCGTATCCCCCCAATAAATAAATCGCTCCTGTCACCCAGGTAGCCACCGCGGCCCAGCGGAACCAAAGCAGTGCTCGCGGAGCGATGTACTTCGATATACCCGCCCCGCCGGGACCACCCTTGTCGGCGGCCGCGGCCGCAAGTCCAGGTGTCTGCACGACATTGAAATAATACAAAAGACCGATCCACATGACGCCGGAGAGGATGTGCAGCCATCGATCGAGACGCACGGGGTGGAACCCGGCAACCCCTCCGCCCCACATGACGAGGCAGATGCCGATGATTATGGCGAGCACGAAACCGGTCGTGATAGCGCCTTTAACCGAGTTGAGCGGATGCATATTATTAAGCCCCCAATTGGTTTTTTGATGTGATTCGATGTAAGACTAGGCTTGCGTAGTTAGAGAGTCGCGAGTTCGTTTAAATTGTACCCCGGATGTCGGGGCGCGGTCATGGGGTCGAGGTTTTCGCCCGATTTGGGCCCTCATTCGCGCCGCGAATGCGCGGCTCGCGGCTCTGTCAGCGACTCGACCTCGTCGAATTTGCCGTAGTCGATCGTCAGGGTGCCGTCCGCGGTGAGCTCCAGGATGTCGCGGAAGGCCTCGTTCCAGCGAATGGCTGTGCTCGGATATTCCGTCCGCGCCATGAGCACCTGGCCGGTCGTCTCATCCGTGCCGCTCACGCCTAAGATAAACGTGGTTTCCGAGGCACGCAGCGATTCGGCCGTTTCCCTACTGAGCGGACTCGTTCCGTCGATGACGTGCATGATGGTCCAGCCGAGAGCGAATGCGGGGTGCTGGGCACGCACCAGCGACAAATCAGTGATGCGCCGAATGCGAAATCCCTCTTCGGTTACCTCGTCGCGCATCATCCGCAATTGTGCCGTAGCCTCCTGAACGACGTTTTGACGGGCGTTGGCTGTCCGAAACATCAGTGTAACTCTGCCGTCGATCGGACGGACGACCGCGTATTTCGCAAACATAAAACGCGCCCGGGGGCGAGAGAAGCGTGCAAACATGAGCCCAGTGATCAGAGCGAGCATCATCAGCCCGACGAAGATCTCGATCATCGCCACGGCATGTCCGTACAAAGTTTGCGGGTGCATCTCCCCGTAGCCGACCGTAGCCAGCGTTTCGACGCTGAAGAAGAACGCACCGAAAAAGCCAGGCGGATTCAGATTGGCAATGCATCCCGGCGCGAAATAATAGAGACATCCGAATAGGACGTCGAAAACCAGAAAGAACGCCGCAATGGTTCCGAACGCCTGAGGCCAGGTCACCGTCATGAAATAGTGAAACAGATCCTGAAACACCGCCGGTGCGAGTCCCTGCGTGAGGATCTCGCGCTGACCGACCTTGATACGCCGCAGGCCGACGGTGCGCGCTGCCTTTTTGGCTCGATGGAGTCGTGCGGTCATGGATGGATCTTAAACGGCGGTTCGGCGGGGGTGCAGGTGTACACAGTCTATACTGGAGGTTCCGCGGTGAGCGCGGTTATCGCCGATTCGTACCATGCCCACTGGGTCACGGTATGAACGCTCTCTACCAAGTAAACGCGCCGTATGAACGCAGGCGCGTGCCGGACTGAGTAAAGGTCACCACCTCGCAATAACTCACCGACTTGGCGGCGCGGCAGGTAGCCGGAGCCGCCGTTTCGCAGCAGATGATCGATCGCCCAATCCGAGCAGGCGATCGTGATGGCCGAGGTGATGCCGCTTGGAAATGCAGCGGCATGCTGACGGCGAAACTCTTCCCCGTGATCGACATAGACGTAACCGGCGTCGAGAATCGCCGGTGCACCGGCAATGCTGGAGACGAGGATCAGCTCGTCATCGAACAACACCCGGCTCGCAAAGTGCTCCCCGGCCTGAGGCACGAAACAAAACGCCAAATCGATCAGACCAATCGTGAGCCAACGATCGATTTGCTGCTGCTCGCCTGGCCACACCGCGACGGCTATCTTCGGGTATTGATTGCGCATGTGATCGAGAAACCGTTGACCGACGCCGTGCCATAAATCGAATTCCAGACCGACGTTGCAGACCCCTTCGAAGCCCTTGGGCAAGGACACCTCGTATCGCGCCTGGCGCCACAGCTGCACCATCACCTCCGCATAGCGCTTGAACTTGAACCCCGGCGAGGTGAGTTCCGTGCCGGATTTCCCGCGGTGTAGGAGCTTTTGCCCAATTTCGGCTTCCAGTGCATTCAAGCGGGCGGTAACGGTCGACTGCGTGACATTCAGGCGCCGTGAAGCGGCGACCAAGCTGCCGGTCTCGACAACATCCAGGAAAGTACGCAGTTCCTCGAGGTTCATAGTTAGTTCGATAATATCGAATTAAATAGCCAAAATAATTTGATATTCAAATCATACCGACTCTGGCAGCCTGGGGCCTGGCGCGTTGAGAGCTATCAATGGAATTCAATCATTTTTTGTCCGCCTACTACCCCGATACTTCCTACGGCGGTGACCGCCTCTACGCGGACATGATCAACCAGGCCAAATTAGTCGACCGTCTTGGCTACCGCGGGGTGACCATCCCCGAACATCATTTAATCAATATTTTGCTGGTTCCCGACCCGCTGCAGTTCTCGGTGAAAGTCGCGGCCGTTACCAGCCGGATCGAGATCGTGACCTCAGTCTGCGTATTGCCGCTGCACGACATGCGGATCTTCGCAGGGCAGGCCATTCAAGCCGACATTCTCTGTGAAGGCCGCTTGATCCTGGGTGTGGGCCGCGGTGCGTTCGCCTACGAACTCGCCCGCATGGGAAAACCGATCGAGGAGTCTCGCGATCGCTTCGATGAATCCCTGAACGTATTGATCGCATTGTTCACGGGGGAGGAAGTCTCCTGGAACGGTAAGTACTATCAATTTGAGTCCCTCACGGTCATGCCGCGGCCTGTTACCAAGCCCATGCCGCAGATCATGCTGGCCGCGTTGATCCCTGGGGCGATCGAAGCCTCCGTGAAGCGCGGCTTTCACATTCAAACAACCCCGCTCGATGCGACCGTTGAAAAAATGAAGGAGCAAGTGGCCGCTTTCCGGCGCGGGAAAGCGACGCTCGGCGATGCCGGTAAAGATTTGCGCCTGGCGTTATCGCGCGTGTGCTGCGTCGCGAAAGATGCACGCGACGCCGACGAGAAGCTGGTCCTCGCCTACGAATACTACGGGCGATTCCACAATGTTTTCACGGGTCCCGGCATCGTCGAGCGCGGCGCAATCAAGCCGCTGCCGCTCAAGCAGACGCTGGAGGAGTTCCGGCAAAACATCGTCATCTGTCCGGCTGCCGAGATGATCGATCGCCTGAAGGTCTACGAGGAATTGGGAATCGACGATTTCATCATGAACGTCAACATCGGGCATAGCGCGGCGGAATCGCAAGAGAGCATCCAGCGCTTCGCGGCCGATGTCATGCCCTGGTTCCGAAAACCGAAGGTCGCGCCGCGCCGCGACTTGTCGGCGGTCTCGTGAAGTCGCCGATCAGCTCGGCGTTTTCGGTAGAGGGCGTCGGCCCACCGCTTTTCCTGATTCACGGCATCGGCGCGTCGCGGCATAGCTGGGATGAACTCGTCGTTCATCTTAAATCGAACTTTCGCTGCATCAGCTACGACCTCCGGGGGCACGGAAAGTCACCGACGCCCAAAGTCCCTTATACGCTGGACGATCTGGTCGACGATCTGGAGGCACTTCGTGCGGAACTCGGTATCGAGCGCGCTCACTTTGCCGGTCACTCGCTCGGCGGCATGATCGGGCCGGCATATGCGCGGCGCTTTCCAGAGCGGGTGTTGTCACTCGGCCTGTATAGCACTGCGGCGTTTCGCACTGCCGATGACAGCGCGAAGGTGCGGGGTGTAGTTGCCGCAATGCGGACGAAGGGCATCGCACCGGTGCTCGAGACTCTCAAAGAGCGCTGGTTCACGGATGAATTCGCAGCACGACGCCCGGAAGTGATCGAGCGCAGAATGAGGCAAGTGCTGGACACGGATAAGGATGTGTTCCTCGGTGTGTTCGACGTTTACGCCGAGACTGAAATGGGTCCCTGGCTGCCGCAAATCGAGCAACCTTGTCTGGTGTTGACCGGAGAAAACGATGGCGGATGCAATCCGCGTCTCAATCGCGAGATCGCGGCTGCTCTGCCCGATTCGCAGCTTGTGATTTTGCCACGGCTGCGCCACGCCATTTTGCTGGAAGCCGCCGACATCGTCGCGAGTCATGTCCTGGCATTTTTGAACCCGGTCAAATCAAAGGAGTGACTCCGCCCAGGCCGCGAGCGCGCCAAGCATTTCGATCCGGACCTCCGTATCGGTGCGGCCCGTCCGAACCGGCACATGAAATGAGTGATCCGCATCCTCGAGCACCGTCAAGCTCGCCCGCTTTCCGAGTTGCCCGATGAGCGCTTGCATCAACGGCATGTCGGCGAGTGCGTCGCGCGTGCCCTGAAGAAATAACATCGGAATCTGCACCTGGAAAAGATGTTCTCCCCGGGTATCCGAAGCCTGTTTAGGCGGATGCAACGGAAAGCCCAGGAAGACCAATCCGCGCACGAGCGGCAGCGGAAGTTCCGCTTGCGTTTGCGAAGTCATGCGGCCGCCGAATGATTTGCCGCCGGCAATCAAGGGTAGTCCCGGCGCAAGTTGATGTGCCGAGGCGACGGCCGCTCGAACGGTGAGGTGGCAAAGCGAGGGAGCGTCCGGCCTCTTGCCGTGCCTTTCCATATAGGGAAATTGATAGCGCAGGGTGGCCATGCCGAGCGAGGCAAGATCATCGGCCACGGCCGCCATGAAGGGATGCTGGATGCCGGCGCCGGCCCCCGGTGCAATCACCACGCACGCCTTGGCGCGTGGCGGTGATTGCATCAGTCCTGAAACGCTCTCGGTCTCGGTGACACGAATCGTCACCGGCTTTGGAGTTATCGAACTCACTCCGCGGCCGAATCGTCGCTCTTAGCTCGCTCCCGGCCAGTTTGTTCCGCTTTCGCGAGCTCGGCCTCCTCCTCCGGTCGAACCTTTGCCCCTTGCCGGATCTTCTTCTTGCCGCGCGGCGAGCCAACGAACTCGCGTTCAGCTTTATTGAATCGCTCCGCCGCCTCTGGGTTTCCTTCGCCGTGATTCGAAGAGGGTGACTTGTTTTGCATGGTTTCTGCTCCTGGTCCGTGATAGATCGAGCCCAGGCTCAATCACTTGACAGAAGTTTGCGAGTAGTCCGCCCAGGCGACTGCCTGTAGGGGAAGTCCCACGTTTTGACATAAAATCAAATTCGCCCATCTATGTCGCTGCGTAGAGACGCTCATCACGGTTTCATTCGGGGCGCTTAGCCAATATCCCTCACCAACAGGCGAACCGTTTGTGGAAAAGCATTTATGGCTAAGCCGATAAATACGCCATTAACCGGGGAAATTTGGCACCTCACGATTGATGATCTGCTCGCTCCGATGACCGAAGCGCCCCGGCTGGGTGGCGAAGGTCCCTTCGTGATCAACTTGAGCGCGTCAACTGCGCCGATTAGCCTGCCGACGAAAGGCATTGTCGATTGTCCGCACGCGCATGTTTATCAGATCCAACGCACCGAGGATCGACGATTACGCTATCGCCTGAGACTCGGTCCATTTGCCAGCGAGGACGAGGCGGACGCGATACTTGAAAAGGTACGCGATATCTACCCCAGTGCTTTGACGGCAACCGCTGAGGCTGACGATTTGCGTGCGATCGGATCGCTGCAAGCGAAAATCGACGCGCAGCAATCGGCTGCGGTAAAGGCAGCCGAAAAAATAGCAGTCAAACCCACCGAAAAAGCTCCGGTCCAGCCCGTCGAAAAAGTGGTGATCCAACCCACTGAAAAAGTGGCCGCCATGCCGGTCAACAAGCCGGTCCAAGCGACGATACCTAAGCCAGCCGAAAAGGCGACGGCCGCGAAGGTAGTCCACAAGCCGATCGAAACATTGATGGACGAACTCGTCGACATGATTGCGGGCAAGCCGGCGGCCGCCGCGGCACTCGAGAAGCCACTCGAATCAATGATGCACGAACTCGTCGAAATGATGGCGGACAAGCCGCCTGAAAACGTGGCCGGTAAGGTGGTCAACAAGCCCGTCGGTAAGACCGACAATCCGTTCCAAACCGTAGCCGAAGCGATGGCGGCCAAGCCCGCTGAAAAAGTGGCCGATAAGGTGGTCGACAAGCCCGTCGAACCCGACAATCCGTTCCAGACGGTTGCCGAAGCAATGGCAGCCAAGCCCAAGATCGCCGACAACCCGGTCGAAACGGCGGAGACATTCCAGCTCGAGCTAGCCGACGACCCGTTCCAAACCATAGCCGAAGCCATGGCGGCCAAGCCGGCTGAAAAAGTAATCACTAAGGTAATCGACCAGCCGGTCGAAACGGCGGCGATAACGCCGCTTGAACTTGCCGACGACCCGTTCCAAACCATAGCCGAAGCCATGGCGGCCAAGCCGGCTGAAAAAGTAACCACTAAGGTAATCGACCAGCCGGTCGAAACGGCGGCGATAATCCCGCTGGAACTCGCCGAAGACCCAATCCAAACGATAGCCGAAGCGATGGCGACCAAATCGCCTGAAGAAGTGGCCGATAAGGTGGTTGACCAACCCGTCGAAGCGGCGGCGGCCATGCCGCTGGAAATAGCCCACGATCCGTTCCAAGCAATACGTGAAGCGATGGCGGTCAAGGCAGCTGAAACCGCGGTCGATCGAGCAGCCGACAAACCGCTCGAAACGACGACGGCGAAGCCAGCCGGAAAGAAAGCCCAAAGCCTGTTCCAAAAGTTTGCTGAAGCGATGACGGTAAAGCGGGCCGACAAGAAACCCGAGAAGCGGCTCGAAGCGGTGCCG
Source organism: uncultured Gammaproteobacteria bacterium (assembly GCA_963755965.1). GTDB lineage: Bacteria > Pseudomonadota > Gammaproteobacteria > Steroidobacterales > Steroidobacteraceae > Bog-1198. The sequence goes on along the minus strand of CAVWLU010000012.1, from coordinate 265,196 downwards.
GTCAAACCAGCCGCGACAGCTGAGAACCCGTTCCAAACGGTCGCCGAAGCCATGGCGGTCAAGCGGGCTGAAAATGTCGCCGAGAAGGTGGTCGACAACCCTGTCGAAACGGAAGCGGTCAAGCCGGCCGGTAAGACCGTCGACAATCCGTTCCAACCGGCGCCCGAAGTGGTGACGGTCAAGCCAGCCGGGAAAGCTGACAGACCGCTCCAAACGGTAGCCGAAGCGATGACCGCCATCAGAGACCTGGAACTCACCTCCCCACGTATTCCGGTCTTAACTGCGGCCGTAAGCCCGCTTCAGACCGGTGCTGCGAGTGCGCTCCACTCCGGAGTGCCGATGGCGGCGCCGAAAGCAACCCCGAACGCAGCGCTGAAAACAGCGCCGCCACCAACGCTGAAGACAGCGCCGCCACCAACGCTGAAACCGACGCCGCCTACACTGGTTCACGTGCCGCCGGTTCGGATGCCACCCGTTCGTTTACCCGTGAAACCTGCAGCGGTGCCCGTTCCCAAATCTTCCGCGCCCGTCGGTACGACGACGGGTACGGCTTCTCGACCTGCGCCGGATCGCCCGGTCGCGGCACCCGCTCCGATTCCGCAGCATGTCGAAAAACTCAGCACCCCCTTATCCAGCCTCGAGAGTACGCAGACGATCCGCGCGCTCACGTCGCTCGAGCTGGAAGATGAAGAAGCCTTACGATGGTTCGTTATCCAATTGTCGCTGTCGGAGGAGGCCTTTGATCCAGACAGCCTGCCCAACCTCGATATTTTCTCCATGTACCGCCTGTATTCCGTGGCGGGGATCGATCAAGGCCGCGTTATGCATGCCTTGCGTTTGGGGTTTTTCAGCGAAGAAATCGCTGCCGGTGCGGTTGCCAGCTACCTGGCCGCCTATTATGAAAAGCCAATCGTCAAACGAGTCAGCGCCGCCGAGCGCGACCGCTTTGCCGACCAATGCGTTGAAGCGCGTAAGGACATCGGAGCGACCGGCAAACATGCGGCTATCGAGATCACGAATGAACGCGTGGTCCGGGAAAAGCGAAAGGCAGCGGCTGCCGTAATGACCGAGACCCCGGGCCAAAACTTCGGACAGCGGACAGTCGCGCGAAAGAGCTGGTAGCCTCGCTCCTGTCGCAATGACAGACGACCGAGCGGGGATGGAAGATGAGCGAAGCCAAACGGGGCGTATTTGAGTGGGTCGATAGCCATTTGCCCGAGCTATCCGACTGGCATCAGATCCTCTGGCATTATGCTGAGCCGGCATTTCGCGAATACAAATCGAGCGCGTGGTACGTCGCCTGTCTGCGGGCGGCCGGTTTCACGGTCGAGGCGGGCTCGGGCGGCATGCCAACCGCCTTCCTCGCATCCTTCACGAACGGTCCCGGGCCGACCCTGGCCGCCTATGCGGAATATGATGCGGTGCCGGGCAACTGCCAGGCCGCCGCAACCACGCGGCAACCGCGACGAGGACTGTCAAAGTACGCGCCGGGACATACCGATCCGCATTCGGCCCTCGGTATAAGTGCCCTCGGCGGGGCGCTCGCGGTAAAAGCCATGATGGAGCAGCACCGTATCGGCGGGACGCTCAAGTTGTTTGGCGAGCCGGCCGAGAAGCTCCGGGCCTCCAAACCGATCCATGCGGCGAAGGGGTATTACGACGGACTCGATGCCGCGGTGAGCTTTCATCCCCACTACTTGTCGCCGTTGTGCAATACCGTCGCCTGGGACACTCATTGCGGTGTCGGCTACAACTATATTTATACCTTCACGTGCGACGAGCCGGAGAACTGGATCGCGGCCGATCGCGTCAATCCCATTCCGCAAAACCATCTGAGCGCGCGCGCACCCGGAGCGAACGATGCGCTGGTGCTGTTCTACCACCTGAACGAGGGTCTGCGGCGCTCGATGCTGCCCGCAACCGGTTTGTGGAGCTTCAACGAGGCCATACTCACCGCAGGCCAGGCCACGGCGGACAATCTTGCGCCGCATGTGGCGCAAATCAACTACATGGTTCGCACAGACTCCATCGCACAAGCGGACATTATCAGTTCGGTCATGGACAATAACGCGGAGGCAGCGGCCAAGGTTGCCTTTTGCCGGTGGCACAAGACTTGGGTAACGAAGTCACGCGGGGGTCTTGCCAATCACGCTCTGGCGCAGGTCACTTATCGCAATCTCGAACAAGTCGGGGCACCGCGGTGGGGCAATGAGGCGATTCGTGTCGCGAGGGAGATCCAGACCAATCTCGGTCTCGAGCCGTTTGAGAGACCGTTCTCCCCTGAGATCGAGCAGCTCATCGACCCGCAGGAGTGCGAGCGGCAACTGCGCACGATGATGCCTGCCTGGCAGCAGTTCTTGACCTCCGACGATTACACCGAGTATTGCTGGCATTGCCCCACCGTTCGGCTATTGGTCGCCCGCCCATCGCTCGCGGGACCGGCGGGCTTTGCCTATCCGGCGTGGGTGGCGAACGCGCTCGGCGGAATCCGCGCAACGATTGATCCGATGATCGTCGTCGCGGCGAAAACTATCGGTGCGACACTGCTCGATCTGTTCACTCAACCGGCGTTGCTTGCGCAATCAAAGCGCGAGTTCGAGGAGCGAACCGGCGGCGGCGTCGGCGGAGCACGCTGGTTGGCACCATTGTTGCCGGCCGATTTCAAGGTGCCCCATCAGTATCGATGGCCGGAATATATAACGACGGCCCGGGGCGAGGAGTGGACGATCCCATGGCGGGATGACGAATGAGATCTCACGGAATCGCGGTCAGCGTGCGCGCGATGATGGTTCGCTGGATTTCAGAGGAACCTTCATAGATTCTCATGATGCGCAGGTCCCTGACGTATCGCTCGAGCGGCAGATCACCGATGTAGCCGTAGCCGCCGTGGATTTGCAGCGCGCGATCCGCTACGCGGCCGGCGACCTCCGACGCGAACAACTTCGCCATCGACGCTTCCAGCGAATAGCGGGTGCGCTCGCCGCGTTTGCGTGCGGCATCGAGGGTGAGCAATCGCGCAGCGCGCAGCTCCGTTGCCATGTCGGCGAGCATCCACTGGATGCCCTGGTACTCGGCCAAGAGCTGGCCGCCGATCTGTCGCTGTTTGACCCACCGTACGCTGGCGTCGAACGCGGCCTGCGCGATGCCGAGGCACATCGCCGCGACTTCGATGCGACCGTTGTCAAGTACTCGCATCGCGGTGCGGAATCCGCTGCCCTCGAGACCGAGCCTCTGGGTCGCGGGAATCTGACAATCGAAGGCAAGCTCGAAGATATGTCCCCCCTTGAGCCCCATCGTGCGCTCAGCGGGTCCGGCTACGAGTCCCGGCGTCGCCCGGTCGACCACGAAGGCACTGATACCCTTATGGCCGGCGTCAGGATCGGTCACGGCAAATACCACGATGAAATCCGCGATACCGCCGTTCGATATGAAATGCTTCACGCCGCGCAGTTCATAACCCTCGCCATTCGCGGTTGCCCGGCATCTCATATCCGCCGGATTCGATCCCGCACGCGGCTCGGTGAGCGCAAAGGCACCCAGTCGCGCCCCGGCCGCCGCATCCGGGAGGTAACGAGTTCGCAGGGCATCGTCCCCGCCGATGAGGATGGCATCCGTCGCGAGAAAGTGGGCGGTGATTACCGAGGCGGTGGAGCCACATGCGCCGGCGATCGCTTCGACGCAGGCGGCAAAGGCCGGAGCGGAAACTCCCGGACCTCCCCATTCCGCTGAAAGATTCATGCCGAGGACACCGGCTTTGGCGAGCGCCTCGAGCTGGGCCCGCGGAAACGCGGCTCGTTCGTCCGTATCCCTCGCCATAGGTGCGATGAGTTCACTCGCGAGGCGTTGTACGGCTTGCACCGCTGCAACGTCGGTATCGCTGAGAGTGCCCGTTGGGAATTCGTCGATCACGTCAGACCGAGCCAACGTTCCAGGACGACGCGATTGTCCGCGCCGAGCGCGGGCGCCGGCCGCTGACGGCCGCGGGGCAGCCCGCAAAAATGCACCGGCTGCTCCATGGCGGGAATGGGTCCTAGATTTGGATGATCCGTGCTCGACAGCAGTTGGCGCTCGGCGACGTGCGGGCTCGCAAAAACAACGGCGGGTGATTCGATCGAGGATGCCGGTACACCCGCCTCGTTGAGCGTCTGCACCGCCGCGGCAACCGCCAGCGGCGCGAGCCAGTCTTCGATCATCGGGGTCAAGACGGTTTCGAATTGCGTCCGTAGTTCGTCGCTCTTAAATCGTGGATCCGCCGAGAGCTCCGGCCGGCCCATGCATTGCACCAGGCGTGAGAACTGCGATTCGTTCAACACGCATATCACGACGTGACCGTCGCGAGCTTTGAACGCGCCGAAAGGGGTCGACAGCGGATGCCGGTTGCCGGTGCGAGCCGGCGGAGTCGCTCCGAACATCCACTGCGCGACGGCGGTGGGCAGGAGCGCCACCAACGAGTCCACCATGCCGACGTCGAGCTGACGTCCGCGGCCGGTTTGGGTTCGCTCGTAGATCGCGGCAAGTATGGCCCATGAGCAGAACAGGCCCGCCGCCAGGTCGCCGATCGATTCGCCCACCTTCATCGGTGGCCCCGCCGGATCACCGGTCACGGCCATCAATCCGGACATGGCCTGTGCAATCATGTCGAATGCCGGCAGGTCTTTTTTGGCGCTAACCTGGCCAAAGCCTGAAATGCTCGCATAGATCAGCCGCTCGTTGGCTGCGGCGAGTTCCGGATATCCGATGCCGAGACGTGCCGCAACGCCAGGCCTGAAATTCTCCACGAGCACGTCGGCGGACAGGGCGAGGCGTCTGGCGAGAGCTTGACCCGCCGCTTCCTTCAGATCGATGACCATGCCGAATTTGTTGCGATTCATGAGCTGAAACAGCGCGCTCTCGCCGTCTCGAAATGGACCGATGCGGCGGTATTCATCGCCTTGGGGCGGTTCGATCTTCACGACATCCGCGCCGAGGTCTGCGAGCAGCGCCGTGCAGAAGGGTCCGGATAGCACGCGGGTGAAATCCAAAACCTTGATGCCCGCCAACGGGCCCTCGGGTTTCCGCAAATTGGAGATCTTGCTGTCGCCCGATTGCATCGCGTCAGTGTCTCGCAGTCGGACCTCTTAGAAAACACCTAAGTGTCATTAATGCCGAACTCAGACTTATAATCGTTTACGGCAGGCATCCATTGGGGGAAATATGAAAAAGCTAGAAGGGCGGCATGCATTGGTAACCGGGGCGGCTCGCGGAATAGGGCGGGCCATTGCTAAAGCCCTTGCCGGCGAGGGTGCCCATATCGCGATCAACTATCAGACCAGCGAGGCCGACGCGGTGTCGCTGGCGGCCGAGCTCGCGAGCGCTGGTTGCAAGACACTGCTTTTCAAGGGCAATGTCGGCGAGCGTTCGACCTGGAACACCATGGTTGAAAAAATCAAACAGACCTGGGGACGACTCGATATTCTGGTCAACAATGCCGGCATCACGCGCGACAAGACAATGCGCAAAATGACCGACGATGACTGGCTCTCGGTGCTGAACACCAATCTCAATGCCTGTTATTTCGGTGTATCCGCGGTCATGTCGATGATGACTGAACAGAAGTACGGCCGGATCATCAACATCAGCTCATTCGTCGGTCAGGCCGGTAACTTCGGGCAGGCCAATTACGCGGCGAGCAAAGGTGGCATCATCGCATTCACCAAGACCGCGGCGATGGAACTCGCCAAGTACAACGTCACGTGCAATTCGCTGGCTCCGGGATTCACCGAGACAGGCATGCTGGCCAAGGTGCCCGAGCAAGTGCAGGCGCAGATTCTGGCGCGCATCCCGATGGGGCGATTCGCGACGCCGGAAGAAATTGCGAAGGCGGTCCTTTTTCTGGCGGCCGACGGCGACTACATCACCGGTCAGCAGATCAACGTCAATGGCGGCGTGTATATGTAGATGGCACGCTTCAGCGCGCAGCAAGCCAGCGCGCAATGGCCGAGGGCACTTCGCGTTGGGCACGTGCGCTGATGTACATACCGATGTGCCCGAGATCGAACTCGAGCGTCGTGAAGTCCTCGCTCCCGGCGAGCCGTTGTAGCGCGGCGGAGGCGTCGGGCGGGACGAGATGATCTTGCTTGCCGATCAAGTTCAACATCGGCAACGTCAAGGTGGCGAGTTCCACCTTGCGGCCCCCGATTTCAAGGCGGTTTTGAACCAGGCGGTTCTCCTGATAGAGCCAAACCACAAATTCCCGGAACGCCGTGCCCGCTTGGTCTGGGCTGTCGAATATCCATTGCTCGACGCGCATGAAATTCTCGATTCGTGCCCGATCGGCACTCCCCCTCAACAGCTGCGCATACTTCTGATGAGTGAGCCGAAACGGCATCAACGACAAGAACAGCTGATTCAGGGTATCGCCCGAGACATTCCCGTCGCCCACCCACTCGGCGACGTCGATTTTCCTGACCCACTTCGACAATAAGTCTGTTGGCGTGTGAAAGTCGACGGGTGTCACCATGGTGATCAGATTGCGCACGCGCCCGGGATAGAGCGCGGAAAAGCACAGACTGAAGACGCCGCCCTGACACACGCCCAAGATGTTCAGGGCATCCAACCGGTGTAGAGCCAAGATCTGCTCGACACAGCCGCCTAGCAATTGATCGATATAATCGGCCAGCGACGTGAATCGGTCCGCGCCGTCGGGATAGCCCCAGTCGATCAAATACACGTCCAGGCCTTCGGCCAAAAGCCCACGAATGAGCGAACGGTCTTCCTGTAGGTCCATCATGTACGGCCGGTTGACCAGCGCATAGACGATGAGCAGAGGCACGGCGCTCGTCGGACGGGCGATCGGCCGATAGCGATAGAGACGGAGCTTGTCCGATTGCCACACCAATTCCTTTTGCGAGTACCCGGCGGCACAATCGCTCGCCGCCGCGAGCGCTTCATAGTGGCCTGCGCCCATCATGTTTTTGACTTCCGGCGGCCGTGCCGGGCTTTGCCCGGAGCGGCGCGCGGCTTGGGTTTCTTGCGCGCCGCATCCGGAGCACGCGCCGTACGCAACTGGGCCTCGATGGATTTCAAGCGTTGCGTCAGCGTGTTGATCTCGCTGCGCGTAGGCAGGTCGAGCATTTTGGCCCACTGCTCGATGCTCGTTTGGAGGGCGCGGCGCCATTGGCTGCTGGCATTCACCAATTCGGCCAGCGCGCTACAGAATTCCTCGCTATGAGCCGTGTGCGCGTACGCCTTCTCCGCGCAATCGATCCAAGAATCATACAGAGCGTGCAGCATCTGCGCGTCCGGTACGGTTGCTTGGAGCGGCCCCAGCCGCGTTGCAAAGGCGGCGGCCGCGTCGCGCAACGCGTCGGACCATAGTCGTTGCAGCCGGCGCTGCGCCTCGTCGGTGCGCCGCCATGCCTCAGATGCGCGCTGCCAGCGCTGCTGATGTTCGCGGGTCAGGCCGAGAGCAGGCGCACGCATCGTACCGCTGAAACCGGCGCTCCAGGGCAGTTGTGAAAAATCGGCGAACTGGTCTCGCAGAGATTCGCCGAAGACCCGCGCCGCCTCGGCGGTCGCCGGGGCCGACGCATGGGCGGGGCCCTCGAAATAGCGACGCGCGGCGCCGGTGAAGCGCTCGGCGGCATCGACGAAGGGTGCGAAGGCGGCTGCGCCCTCGCGACCCAGGGACGGCGAGGCCGGACCCGCCGGCGACAGCATCGCAGCGAACGCCTGCCACTGCCGCCACAAATCAAGGTCCACGGTACGGCTCTACGTATGCAGTGCAAAACCTGAAAATGCGTTCGATAAATCCGACTACAACTATCCTAAGTGAGGTGTAACGCATTGTTATTTATGTACCCTTTGTATCAGTATCACGTGCAGCAGGAACGTTATGTCTCCCGTCGGTTGTGCAATGCGAAAGCTTCGCTTAGGATGCTACAGGGGGACTTCGAATCGAACTATGCAGCAAGAACGCCTCATACGAAAATACTCGAATCGCAGGCTCTACGACACCGGCGGCAGCCGCCACGTGACCCTCGATGATCTGCGCCAACTCATTGTAGCGGGCGAGAGAATCAAGGTGATCGACGACAAGTCGGGAGAGGATCTGACACGATCGGTGCTATTGCAGATCATCTCCGAACAAGAGCAATTTGGTTCGCCGGTCTTGGGCTCGGAATTGCTCGAAATGATCATCCGCTTCTACGGTGGACCGATGCAAGCGCTTCTCAGCCGTTATCTTGAACAAGCGTTCACGACGATGCTTCGGCAGCAGGAGGCGATGCAGTCGGAAATGGCCAAGGCGCTGCAGACGCCGTTCGCACCGTTGACCGAACTCGCCCGCAAAAACATGGAAGTGTGGGAGCAGATGCAAGCCGCCACCCGCAAGGCGTTTGGTGGCCCGGCCGTAGACTCCAACGACACCGCACAACGAGATGCGGGCAAGACTTCTACTGATCGCAAAAAGGGTAAGTGACTACTGATGGAAATTCGAAATAAAACGGTCGTGGTGACTGGAGCCGGGCGCGGCATCGGTCGAGCGACGGCATTGGAGCTGGCGCGCCACGGGGCAGATATCGCGCTTTTCGATCTGAACGCGGCCGACTTGGAAGAGACGCGCCGGCTGTGCGCGGCCGAGTCGGTGCAGGCGAGAGAGTACCGGGTGAATGTTGCCGACGAGGCTGAGGTCGCGGGCGCCATGACGCGCGTCGCAGCCGATTTCGGCCGTTTGGACGGACTCGTAAACAACGCCGGTATTGTGCGCGATAGCTTGCTCGTCAAAGTGAAAGAGGGTGCCGTGGTTGGGCGCATGACGTTGGAGCAATGGAACGCGGTCATCGGCGTGAATCTGAGCGGTGTATTTCTGTGCGCTCGCGAGGCCGCTGCACACATGATCGAGCGCGGCAACGGCGGGGTGATCGTGAATATCTCGAGTATTTCTCGGGTCGGTAACGCGGGGCAGAGCAACTACAGTGCCGCCAAGGCCGGCGTCGAATCGATGGGCGTGGTCTGGGCGAAGGAATTGGCTCGCTACGGTATCCGCGTCGGTTCGGTCGCCCCCGGATTCACGCACACGGAAATACTCGCTTCTATGCGGCCGGAGGTGCTGGACAAACTCACGGCCCCGGTGCCGTTGAAGCGTCTGGGCAGACCGGACGAAATCGCTCACGCTGTGCTGTTCATTTTTGAGAACGATTTCTTCACCGGCCGTTGCCTCGAAGTCGATGGAGGCTTGCGCCTCTAAACATCAGCCGCCCGGCTCGAGACCCAGTGCCAGGCAGATTCGGCTGCTCGCTGAAATGACCCGCGCGACGGAGGCGGGCAACAGATCATCCGTCGGGTTGTCGCCGTCAAATTGTGGCCGTCCCGGACGCGGCAATCCGAGGCGCGCCATGACCAACGCCTCCACGGCTTCGGCTTCGTATTCATAGATGGTGCAGGACGCGCAATGCGCGTGCGGGCCGGCGTCCCGATGTGCCAGCCAGTGGGCCAACTCGTGCACGAGGGTGAGCAGTTGCTGCTCAGAGTTCAGATCCGCGCGCAGGGTGATCAGATCGCTCCTGACTCGACCCTGCACCCATTCCGGCAAAGTGGTGCGCACCAGTCGGGCGCCACAGTTCTCGAGGTAGGACTCCAATGACCGGATATGCTCGACCATCGCTGTCACGTTCGACCCCGTTGCGCGCCGATCGCCATGATGCACCCCTTAGGATGCACGCGTCGATCGGCGCTTCTGATCGTCTTGCGGCGCAACTATAGTTTCGGATGAGTCTGAACGAAAGTAGTGTTAAAACATATGTAAAACAAGAATATAGGATATATACATAACATTAATATTAGATCTATAAATCCTCTTGCACTGCATACAAAATGCGCTATAATGGCGCCGTCCAACCCCCAATGCCTTAAAGGAACACACATGACCGACACCACCTTTGATCCCAAGACCATCTTCGAGACCTACCGCAACGCGTTCGCACCCGCCCTCAAGGCGCAGCAGGAAAGCGTGAAGGCCCTTGACCGTGTAGGCCGCTACCAGTACGCCGTTGCCGGCGATTACTTGGAGTGGAGCCTGGCGCAGGCCAAGGCAGCGCTTGCTGCGCAGACGCCGACCGACTTTGTCTCCAAGCAAGTGGAACTCACCACGGCGCTCAGCGAAAAGCTTCGCGCGCGCGCGCAGGAGTTCGTCAACCTGGCCACCGATGCGGGCACCAGTTTCACCAACGTGGTGAATGAAGCGACCTCTAAGGTCGTCGCAGAGACGAAGAAAAAGACGGGCTAAAGCCGCATACTGGCGGTAGGCGGGGCGTCACGCGACGCCCCGCCGATTCTGTGATGATCTGATCAAGCATCGTGGACAACATGCCGCACTCGAATACCGACAGGACTGAATCGCCGCCATCTGAGGGCTCGGCTGACCTCGCACGTGCGTTACGCGCCGAGCTCGCGACAGTGACCGGCGGCCTCGCCCCCGACGTCTACGTCAATGCCTGGTGGGATTGGTATCTGAACCTCGCCAAGGAACCCCCCAAGCAGCTGCAGATCATGCAGGATGCGGTCGCGAAGGCGTTCGATAATTGGACCTTTGCGCTGCGCGCGGCCAGCGGCGAGCCGCTGCCGCCGACGACGCCCGACGCCCGATTTAGCGGCGAAGCCTGGAATCAGTGGCCTTTCAATCTCTACGCTCACAGCTACGGTAATTATGTCGACTGGTGGCAGAAAGCCTGGTCGAACGTGCCTGGCGTCGCGCCCGAAAATGAACGCACCCTGGATTTCGTGGCCCGCAACGCGCTGGAGTCAATCTCCCCGTCGAATTATCTGGCCACCAACCCCGAATTGCTCGACACCACCCGCCTCCAAGCGGGCGAAAATCTGGTTCGCGGCTTCAGCCATTGGCTCGAGGACGTTCAACGCACCTTCGAAGGCAAGGGACCAAGCGGAACCGACAAATTCGTCGTAGGCCGGGATATCGCTCAAACGCCGGGTAAGGTGGTGATGCGCAACGATCTGGTCGAATTGATCCAGTATTCACCGGCGACCTCAACCGTTTTTGCCGAGCCGATCCTGATCATCCCCGCATGGATCATGAAGTACTACATTCTCGACCTTTCAGTGAACAATTCCTTGGTCGGGTACTTAGTATCGCAGGGTCACACGGTGTTCATCGTGTCGTGGAAGAATCCGACCGCGAGTGACCGTGCACTCGGTATGGACGACTACTTGAAGCTTGGTATCAACGCCTCGGTTGACGCCGTTTCCCGCATCGTGCCGGACCAGAAAATTCATGCGGTGGGTTACTGTATCGGCGGCACGCTGCTGTCGATTGCCGCCGCATCCTTCGCCGGTAAGGGTGACCGGCGGCTCGGGAGCATGACGCTGCTTGCGGCACAGCAGGACTTCAGCGAGCCCGGGGAGCTGTCGGTGTTCATCAGCCCGAGTCAACTCGACATGCTGGAGGCGGTCATGAATCGTACCGGCGTGCTCAAGAGTGAACAAATGGGCGGGGCATTCTCGCTATTGCGCTCGCGTGATTTACTGTGGGCACCCGCCGTCAACAATTACCTGCGCGGCAAACGCGATTCGCCGAACGATCTGATGGCCTGGAACGCGGACGGTACGCGCATGCCGTGCCGCATGCACGCAGAATACTTGCGTCAGCTTTATCTCAACAACGCACTTGCCCGCGGCGAGTTCGAGGCCGAAGGCCATCGCGTCGATCTCGCTTCCATCCGTATTCCGATGTTCGTCGTCGGCACGGAGACCGATCACGTCGCGCCGTGGCAATCCGTGTACAAGGCGCGCGGCTTGACCCGCTCTCCCGACTACACCTTTCTGCTGACATCGGGTGGGCACAACGCCGGGATCGTCAGCGGTCCCGTGCACCCGCGGCGACGCCACCGCGTCCGCACCTGGTTGACCGACAGCGAAACGCTGGCGCCGCGAACCTGGTTCGAGACCACGCCGCCGCAGGCAGGTTCGTGGTGGCCGGTTTGGCAGCATTGGCTCGCGCAACATTCCGCACAGGCGCGCGTCGCCCCGCCTCCGCTCGGATCGTCGGATGGCTATCCCCCGATCGCGGATGCGCCCGGAGAGTACGTGTTGCAGAGATAGCGAGTCGCCGGCGCCGGTGATGCTACTCGCTACGGTTCGAGGCGATTCCTCGCCTGGTTCCAGGGTCGCCAGATGCACCAAAAGACGATCCCCATGCACGCCCACACGCCGGTCACGATCCATTCGACCGGTAGGTGTCCCGGATGGCGCAATATCGGATCGAGGAACGTGAACGCGGCCATTCCGCCCGAGCCGATCAAAGCATATGTCAGTGTCGCCGCGCCGCCCGGCGTTTCATAGGGCGCATGGATTGGATCATGAGTCGCGCGCACGCGAAGAGCGGCAATGCAGGTGAGCACGAGGTTGCCGGCGAGACAGAGCGATGCCATGTCGACCAGCGGAATGATCGCGCCTCTGCCGAGCAGGACGCCCACCGCGGTTGAGACGGCGACGAAGATCACGGCCGTCGTCGGCGAACCGTGGCGTTCATGAGTCGCGCCGAGCCAGGCGGGAAGAAAGCCGGCGCGCGCCTGCGCCATCAAAAGCCGGGACGTCCAGATTGCGACCCCATTCCAGACGCGCACGACTGAGAAGGTGGCGGCCACGAGCACCAGAATGGAGAGGGCGTGGTGCGGCAAGAGATTGGCAAAGGCCGCGGCCGTAACCATCGGTCGATCGAGCACGGTCTGCCAGGGCTGCGCGCTCGCGGCGGCGAGGGTCACCAGACAATAAAAGCCGATGCCAACCAGCAACGCAAACGCCATCGAGGCCGCAACCCGGGGGAACGTGACATTGCCGGCCCGTTCTTCCACGGTTTGCGCAACCGACTGAAATCCGTTCAGGAATAGCGGAGCAATCGCAAAAATCCACAACGTGCCGACCCACCACGGCTTGGCGTGGTCCCCGCGAACCAGCGGCTCGAGATTGCTCCATGAACCAAGCACAAAGCCCAGCGACACGATTACAACGGCCAACCCCAGAAACGCGAACGAGAGCACCGATTGCATCGTGGCCGCAGCGCGGGCTCCACGGTAATTCATGATCGCCACGAACACCGTGCCGAGCAACGCGACTGCGAGCGCGTCCGCGGTGACGGGTGTATCGAGCGACACGTAGAGCGTCGGTCCCTTCATGGCCGGTATCAGGGTTTCGAGCAGCCACGGCAGCGCGGTCGCTTCGAACACCGCGACGGCAATCAGCGATAACGTCCACAACCAACCCACCAAAAAAGCGGTACGATCGCCGAACACCTTGCGTGCAAACACGAATTCGCCGCCCGCGATGGGGTAACGGGCAATCAGCTCGGCGTAGGCGCCGCTATTCGCCAGCATGACGCTGCCACCGGCCACCATTCCGAGTACCACGCCCGCGGGACCGCATGCCTTCAACCAATCTCCGAGCACCACCACCCAACCCGAACCCACGATGCAGCCGAACGACAGTGCAAAGAAGCGCACGGGTCCAAGCGAGCGGCTTGCGGGATTATGATCTAGAGTAGGCTTATTCAAGCCGACACCTTACCGGCGAACGGGACGCACGCGCAAACAGCTCATGACAAACCGAACTCGACTTCCGAATGAGGGCACGCCCCGCGCGAGCTTGGAGGCACAACTCAAAACCATGCCGCCGAATGTCATGCATGGGCACTGGAGCCGAGCCTTTCGCGGGCCCAAGGACGTCCAGGACATCGGCAAGATGGCCTACGACATGTTTCTCTCCGACAACGGAATCTTTTCACTCCGCACGGAGTACATGCGTCGCGTGGAGGAGGAAGTGATCGACATGTGCGTCGGCCTCTTCAATGCCCCCGACGATGCCTCGGGCACCTTTACCAGCGGTGGATCCGAAAGCAACTATTCGGCGCTCCACGCGATGCGCGAGTGGGCGCGTGAACATCATCCGCAAATCGTGGCTCCGGAGGTCATCGCGCCATATTCGGCCCACCCGACTTTCTCGAAGGGCTGCCACTATTTCGGACTCAAGCTCGTGCGTACCGCGCTTGGCAAAGACTTGCGTGCCGATGTATCCGCCATGAGCAAGGCGATCGGCGCCAATACCATCGGAATCGCCGGCTCCGCTCCCTGCTGGCCTTACGGGCTGTACGATCCAATTGGGGCAATCGGTGAATTGGCGGAGCAACACCACCTCTGGATGCACGTCGACGCGTGTGTCGGCGGCTACCTCGCGCCCTTCGTGGAAAGCCTGGGATACCCCTTGCCGGTGTGGGACTTCAGAGTTCCGGCGGTTCATTCCATTTCGGCGGATCTTCATAAGTACGGTTACTGTCCGAAGCCTGCCTCGACCGTGCTGTGGCGTTCGGCGGCGTTAAAACGTTTCCACCACGTACACCCGGAGGACTGGCCGGGTGGGCCGTATCAGATGCAGGGGTTCGCCGGCAGCCGTACGGCGGGTCCGATCTTTGCCGCTTGGACGGTGCTCAAGTATCTCGGCCGGGAAGGTTATCGGCGACTGGCCGCGCAAGTGCTGGCGGCCAAACAGCGTCTAACCGATGGCATCGGCGCCATCGAGGGGATGTACGTGTTCCAAGGTGATTTGATGCCGCTCGCCTTCGGCTCTCATGTTCTCGATATGCAAATCATCATGGGAGAATTGCGCAGAATCGGCTGGATATTGGTCGCCTCGCGCCAACCCCCTTTGATTAACCTGCCGATCGATGCCGCAACCGATGAGGAGATCATCGACGCATTCCTCGCCGACCTGCGAACGGCCGCATCGCTGGCAACACCGGGAGGCAATGCCGCTCGCGCCGAACTCAACTATTGACCGGGGGCGCAATCGGATAATCGTGCACTCGTTCAATAGCCGTTGTACCGCGCGGTCGGTCAAGGCATAGTGAGCATGTGAGCGATACCTCAACCACGCCGCGTCGCGGCCGCGATATTCGCCTGGCGCGTGCCCGCACGCAGGCCGCCAAGTATCCATACATTCGCCGTAAGCTGCCCGTCGTCGAGTTGCTGAGCACCGAGGCGGTCGAGATCATCGAGGCGAACGCCGAGACGATTCTCGAGGAGATCGGCATCGAGTTCCGCCGCGACCCGGAGTCTCTGCGTCTGTGGCGCGCGGCCGGCGCCGACGTCAGCGGCGAGCGCGTTCACATACCGCGCGGCCTCGCCCGACATTTGCTCAAGACTGCGCCCCGCGAGTTCATGCTGTATGCCCGTAATCCGGAGCGCAACGTACGCTTCGGCGGGGACGCAACCGTATTTTCGCCCGTTGGTGGACCGCCATTCGTCTACGACATCGAGCGCGGACGCCGTTACGGCACGCTCGAAGACTTGCAGAATTTCATCAAGCTCGCGCACATGGCGCCCGCCATTCATTTCTCGGGCGGCTGCATGTGCGAACCGATGGAGATTCCGCCGAATAAGCGCCACCTGGATACCCAATACTCGTTTTTTCGCTATAGCGATCAGGGTTGCGAAGCAACGCCGGAGACGCCGGGCCACGCCCGCGATGCCGTCGCACTTGCCCGAGTGCTGTTCGGCGCCGAGTACCTCGAGACCCATCCGGTGGTGCTCGGCAACATCAATTCCAATTCGCCGCTGACTTTCGACGGTCGAATGCTTGGTGCGCTGCGCGAGTTTGCAGCTGCCAATCAAGGAACTATTATCGTGCCCGCGGTGCTCGCCGGCGCGATGGGACCGGTTACCGCGGCCGGCTGTCTGGCGGAGATTCTCGCGGAGACCTTGGCCGGAATGGCGCTCACCCAAATCGTGCGGCCCGGTGCGCCGGTGATCCTCGGTTCATTCGTCGGGGCGATCTCGATGCGTACCGGAGCGCCGACTTTCGGTACGCCTGAGGCGACTCAGATGATTTTTGCGACAGCGCAACTCGCCCGGCGATTGGGCGTGCCCTGCCGCAGCGGCGGCTCGCTGTGCTCCTCGAAGATTGCCGATGCCCAGGCCGCCTACGAGAGCGCACACACGCTATTGCCGACGCTGCTCGCGGGAGTCAACCTCGTTACCCACTCGGCGGGCTGGCTGGAGGGCGGTCTCGTCGCCGGCTATGAGAAGTTCGTGATGGATGCGGACCAGCTTGCGATGATGCAGGTGCTCTCTCAGGGGATGGACATGTCGGCACGCGGGCAGGCGCTCGACGCGTTGCGCGAAGTAGGTCCCGGCAGCCACTTCCTCGGCTGTGCGCACACGCAGGCGAACTTCGAAACTGCGTTCTATCAGTCCACGATCGCGGACTATTCATCGTACGAACAATGGTCGATGGAAGGGCATCTGTCCGCGGAACAGCGTGCCAATAAGGTATGGAAAAAAATGCTGGCCGAGTATCAGGATCCGGGCATTGATCCGGCCGCCGATGAAGCGATGCTCGCATTCATCGCGGCCCGCAAGGCCGTGCTCACCGATGCGGTGGAGGAAGAATAGGGGATGATCGACAAGAAGCTTTCGAACGCAGCGATCGAAGAGGTCTACGACCTCATCGCCGCCGGAATCGATCAGGCCGGCGAGGCCAAAGCGAAGCTGTTTCTTGCGAAGCTATGTCTCGCCTTGGCCAATCTGGTCGGCGACACCCTCGAGGTCAAGCAATCGGTCGACGCGGCGTTACGGGATTTGTAGGCAGAGGGCGCGATTGGATAAATCCGGCAGCGCCAGGGCGGCGGCTTTGGACGCGTCCGCAATTGCCAGCCGCGAGGCCGGCCTGCACAAGGATTTGAGCCGCGCTCAGCTCGTGATGATCGGCCTCGGCGGCGCGATCGGCACCGGGCTGTTCATGGGCAGCGGCGTAGCGATCGGCTATGCGGGGCCCGCGGTAATACTGAGCTACGCTATTGCGGCCATCGCGGCGGTCGCAATGGTATTCAGCCTCTCGGAAATGGCAGTCATGCACCCGACCGCCGGTTCATTCGGCACCTACGCCGAAATCTACTTGAACCCGTGGGCGGGGTGGGTCGCACGCTACTCCTACTGGATGGCCCAGGTAATCGCCGTGGGGGGCGAGAGCGTGGCCGCCGGCGTCTACATGACATTCTACTTTCCCGGCACACCGGTGTGGATGTGGTCGTTGGGTTTCGCCTTTGTGCTGCTCTACTTCAACTCCCGGTCCGTCAATAATTTCGGCTCCATCGAATATTGGTTTGCGCTGATCAAGGTTGTCGCCATCGTGATCTTTATCATCCTCGGAGCTTCCGCCATCCTCGGGATCGGCACGACGCCCGTGGGATTCCACAATCTCACAGGTCTTCCCGGCGGGTTCATGCCGCACGGATTTGGCGGTGTCTGGATGGCCGTGATCTTGGGAATACTCTCGTTCAACGGCATCGAAGTCATAGCGGTCACCTCCGGCGAGGCCAAGGACCCGGTGAGATCGATCCCGGCGGCGCTGCGGACCATGGCATTGCGGCTGTTCTTGTTCTATATCCTCGCGCTCGCCATCGTGGTCACCTTCGTACCCTGGACCGAAACGGGCGCCACGGTCGTGACCCAGAGCCCGTTCGTGCGGATCTTCGCCCATTCCGGCATTCGCCATGCGGCGGGCATCATGAATTTTGTCGTGTTGAGCGCAGCCCTCTCGAGCATGAACACCAATGTCTATTTGTGCTCGCGCATGCTGTTCTCGCTCTCGCGGGGCGGGTACGCGCCGCGCTTTTTGGGCCGGCTCAGCAAGAACGGTACGCCGATCACCGCCATTCTTGTCTCGGGCGCCTGCATTCTGGCAGCCGCCGGCCTGTCGAAACTGACGCCGCTTGCCTACAACTATTTATTCGGTGTGGCTCTTTTCGATGCGATGATCGTGTGGATCATCATCTTGCTCAGCCACTTGAGCTTCAGGCGCAAACACAAGCTGGCCGACCTGCCGGTACGGACGCCCGGATTCCCGTATGTTCAGCTGGTTGGATTGACCTTGCTTTGCGCCGTGCTGGTGACCATGGGGCTCGATAAGGATGCGTGGCGCATCTCATGGATTGTCGGTGTGCCCTGGCTCGTGCTGCTCTCAGCCGCGTACTTGATCTCGAAGTCGCGCCGCCTTCGTACTGTCCCTGCCGCCGGCTAGGCCGCCACCCGCCCCTGCAAAATCGTCGCGAGCATCCGGTCGTCCAATTGCTTGTTTATATGATACTGCATATAGTCGACGGACATAGATTTTCGACAGGAAACCTTAAGATATGGAACCGAATTTTGCGGCGCTGCGCGAGGAATTCCCGGTTCTGCGGCGAAAGACCTATCTTAACAGCGGCTCGTACTGCGCACTCGCGATCGAAGTGAGGGCCGCCTTCGAAGCCTACATGGAAGACCGGTTGGCGGTGGGCGCGAATTGGGATGTGTGGGTCACGAAGAATGAATCGGTGCGGTCATTGGTGGCGACGCTTTTGGGGGCGGTGCCTGACGAGATTGCGGTCACCGCATCCGTGTCGGCCGGACTGAATGCTCTGGCGAGCGCGTTGCACTTTTCCGGTCCTCGCAACAAAGTCGTGGTCAGCGACTTCGAGTTCCCCACGAACGCGCAGATCTGGCACGCCCAGGAGCCGCGCGGCGCGAAGGTGGTTCACGTGCCGCGCGCGGCAGACGGTTACATTCCGCTCGAACTGTTCGACAAGGCGATCGATGAACGAACCGAGCTCGTGGCCATCACTCACGTCTGTTTTCGAAACGGGGCCAAACTGGACATTCCCGGGATTGTCCGTCTCGCCCGCGCCAAAGGTGCGAAAGTGCTGCTGGACTGCTATCAGTCCGTGGGATCGCTCGACATCCCGGTGAAGGCTCTGGACGTCGATTTTGCGGTCGGCGGCATGCTCAAGTATCTGTTGGGCACCGCCGGGATCGGGTTTCTATACGCCCGCGATTCCTGTGTGCAGACTCTACTGCCGACGAACAGCGGCTGGTTCGCCCAGGCTTCAATCGCCGCAATGGACATTACCGCCAACCGGCCCGCGCCGAACGCGCGCCGTTTCGAGGCAGGAACGCCGCCCGTGGTGAACTGCTACGCGGCCGAGGCGGGTCTTAAGATGCTGTTGCGGATCGGCACGGCGGCCATCGAGAAGCGCAATTACGCTCTGACCCGGCGCTGCATGCAAAGGCTGGAAGAGATCGGCTGGCCGAGCATTACGCCGAAAGATGACGCGCGCCGCGGTGCGACGGTCGCCGTGCCCTCGCGCAACAGCGGCGGCCTATCCGCCGAACTGATGAAGCGCGACATCGTAACCTCCCACCGTGACGACAATGTGCGAGCGAGCTTTCACTTCTACAACAACGACGACGATGTAGAATCCTTCATTGCCGAAATGAAGAACCTGCGCGGCTCGTTCGGGCCTAGCTAGAATACCAACGCGGGTTCGGGCGCTGTGCCCGACTCCGGGGGCGGAGGTGTCACGTGGATATTCGGGTATTGCGCGGCGCGGAGGTGCGCTCGCTTCTGCCGATGGCGGAATGCGTCGATCTCATGCAGCAGACCATGATCGCCGTGGCGGAGGGGCGAGTGGTTCTGCCTCTGCGATCCATCCTGGTCATGCCCGGCGACCGCGGAATGATGGGCTGCATGCCGGGTTATGTCGCGGAGCCGGAATGCTTCGGGATCAAGCTCGTGAGTCTGATTCCGCGCAATAAACCGCCGCAATATTCGTCGCATCTCGGTTTGGTACTGCTGTTCGAGCCCGAGCACGGCCGTCCCGTAGCCCTTCTCGACGCCGCCGAGATCACCGCGATCCGCACAGCCGCCGCGAGCGGATTGGCAACACGGCTGTTGGCGCGGCCGGACGCCGGCGACCTGGCCATGCTGGGGGCGGGAGAACAAGCCCGGAGTCATCTGGAGGCCATGCTGACGGTGCGAGCGCTGCGACGCGT
Organism: uncultured Gammaproteobacteria bacterium; assembly: GCA_963755965.1. Classification (GTDB taxonomy): domain Bacteria; phylum Pseudomonadota; class Gammaproteobacteria; order Steroidobacterales; family Steroidobacteraceae; genus Bog-1198. The sequence goes on along the minus strand of CAVWLU010000012.1, from coordinate 245,349 downwards.
TCGCGTTTGGGCGCGCGACCGGGACAAGGCGAGAACTTTCGCGGAGACCGAGGGAACCAGGCATGGGATCGCCGTCGAGACTTCAGGCACGGTGCACGAGGCGGTCGTGGGTGCCGACATCATCTGTACCGTGACAAAGGCGCGAGAACCGATCCTCAAGGGCGAGTGGTTGTCCCCGGGGGTGCATCTCAATGTGGTTGGCTCGAGCGTTGCCTCGACCGCGGAGATCGACACGCCGGCGGTGGTGAAAGCGCGGTTCTTCGTCGACTGTCGAAACTCCACCATCCATGAAGGCGGCGAGTATCTGCGGGCACTGGCCGCACGTGAAATTACGCCGGACCACATCTTGGGCGAGATTGGCGAAGTGGCCAACGGATCGAAGGTCGGTCGAAGCTCCCCGTTCGACGTGACGCTCTACAAATCGCTCGGTATCGCTCCACAAGACCTCGCCTCTGCGCACTATGTGCTGCACAAGGCGCGCGCCGCTGGTGTGGGGCAGGTCATTGACTTCTAGAAACTCTCGTCCATCCTCAGTGGCCAAAGCCCCTTTGTCTAAGATTATGGCTCGAAAAAAAATAACAAAAGCTAAGTTGGGAGCACGGCCGAGATCAGCGGCTAAATTCCTATTCGATGATTTCCTACCTCACTTGATCACACGGCTCGCCTATGAGCTGAACGTCGACTTGATCGAGAAGCTGCGGCGCGAGGGCATCAACCTCACGCGGTGGCGAATTCTAGCGGTGCTCGCCATGGGCGACGGAATTACGATCAACGAGATCATCGATCGCGCAATGATGCAGCAGTCGGCGCTCAGCCGCGTGCTGATGAAAATGGAAAAGGAACTCTTCGTCCGCCGTGTATTGCGCCGCGATGACGCCCGCTGTGTCGAGGTGTACCTCACCGCCAAGGGGCGCGCCCTGTTCAACTCACTCAATATCGTGGTACGGCGACGAGAGAAGCGCCTTCTGAACGGCTTCTCCAAGCGGGAGGCCGCGGTGGTTTTCGCCATGATTCAGCGGCTCAGCCGCAACATGAAGAGCTGAGACACTCCATGAACGCGGTCGGAAACGCGCCGGTCATTGCCCATCGAAAGGGTTTCTATTACGAGGTGAAAGCCGGAAAGCGCTACCTGTGGTGCAGCTGCGGGCGCTCCAAGTCGCAACCCTTCTGCGACGGCTCGCACGCGGGCACCGAGTTTCTGCCTATCGCGTTCAAGGCCGAACGAGACGAGGATGTCATTTTCTGCGGTTGTAAACACACCGGTACGGGTCCGTTCTGCGATGGTGCTCACAGCAACCTGCCCGGCGGCTACCTCACGGATGATCCGAACAGTGCCGGGAATCAAAAAGTGCCCATGGTTGATGCCACCCTTGAGCCGATCGTTCGGCTCGATGGCCAGTGCTACGTCTTCTCCACCGCTCGGGCAACGCTGACTTCGCGGGGTGCAATGCGCTATTGCCCGGTGGTGACGCCGGCTTTGGGCGCTTTGTTTCAGTCTCAGTTTTACGCCGAAGTCGATCGAGGGAGCTCGCCCGTGATCGCGGCGGACGGGCGTCACACCGTTCTCTTCGTGACGGATGGCAAGGGCGAGATCGAAATCAGCGGGCGCCGTTTCGCCGTGGAGACGCGCACCGGAATCTACATCCGACCGACGGAAGCTTACCGCCTCCACAACCATTCGAACGAGCCGATGAAGCTTGTCATTTCGAACGGCCCCGGCAGCGAGCATCTCGAGTGGCTGAATGAGATGTCGCAGAACTTCGAGGCCGAGTATGCATTTAGGTGCGCAACGATCGATCCTTCGCAGCGCCACAAAATGGCCGAACGGTATTACCAAATGCTGATCAATCGCGAACATGGCTCGTCGGTCGTGACCCAATTCATCGGCAACATTCCGTTGTCCAAAGCAGAACCGCACCGGCATTTGTATGAGGAAGCGCTGATTTTTCTCAACGGCGCCGGCATCGTGTGGACGGAGAACGCCAAGACCGCCGTCGCCGCGGGAGATGTGCTGTTCTTGCCCCGCAAGCAAGTACACTCCGTGCAATGCATAACGCCGGGCGGGTTTGATATCGTCGGCGTCATCTATCCCGGGGACAATCCTTCAATCAACTACTAGGCCGATCGCGCGCCGCTCGCTCAAGAGAGGAATCAATGACCACCACCCATGCACAGACACTCTCCACCCTGGTCGAGGGGATCCTTCGCGGCGGCATCCGCGTGATCGATCTCACCGTACCGCTCGAGGCTTCCACGCAAACGATTCGGCTGCCGGATCAGTTCGCTCCGTCGAAACCCTTCGCGCTCGAGGAGATCTCGCGCTACGACTCACGCGGTCCCGCCTGGTATTGGAATAACATCAGCTGCGGCGAGCATACCGGCACGCATTTCGACGCCCCCGTGCATTGGGTGACCGGTAAGGACTACCCTGACAACGCGACGCATAACATTCCGGTCGAGCGATTTATCGGTCCCGCGTGCGTGATCGACGTCTCTCGACAGGCGAAAGGCAGCGCGGATTTTTTGCTCACTCAAGGCATCGTGGAGGAGTGGGAGAGCCGCCACGGCCGCATCCCGAGTCGCGCGTGGGTGCTGATCCGCACCGACTGGTCCAAGCGGCCCGGCGAAGCGTTCCTGAATATCGGTGCGGACGGCGCGCATACGCCCGGTTTCCACCCGGAATGCGTACCATTCCTTGCGCGCGAGCGCGACATTCTAGGAGTCGGAGTGGAAACGGTTGGTACGGACGCGGGCCAGGCTGCAACCTTCAATCCGATGTTCCCCTGTCATACCATCATGCACGGTGCCAACCGGTTCGGACTGGCGAGTCTTACGAATCTGGACAAACTGCCGCCCACCGGCGCCGTGGTGATTGCGCCACCTCTCAAGATTGTCAACGGCTCGGGCAGTCCCCTGCGTGTTCTGGCGCTGGTTGCAGGGTAGCCGCACACGCCGCGATTTGCAGTGCCCGGCTAACCTCGCCGGCGTCGGTCTCGCGCCAGCGAGCGCACACATGCAGGTCGGGACGCAGCACGTAGACGGTGCCCGCTTTGGCGCCATACATAATGGCGATGCGTCCGGTCGCATCGGCGATGACTAACTCGGCGAGCCGGGCATCGACGTCATTCGGCCTTATACCGATGAGGACTCGAATGACGGGAAAGTGCTGACGCCCGGTATCGATGAGAATCCGTTCGAGACCGTCGGTTAAATTTCCGTCGTCGATGAAGACCAGCACGTGAAAGCCCATGCTGGCATCGAAGCGATCGAGTAAATAATCATCGTCGCCGAGCCTTACGTTACGCGCCGGCCGTCCGCAAGGGATACCTCCCGGGAAGGCGGCATCGGCCTCGGGGAAACTATTGAGCGGGGAGAGGAGATAATCGTGCGGGCGAGAGGTGCGCCAGTGCAAGAGGTCCTTCAGGAAATCCTCCGACAGACAAAAAGACAGCACCGCATCACGCATCAGACGGGCCCCGGCGGTCGGTGGAGTCATGAAGCGAGTGCTCTTGCCGCCTTCCTCACAAATTTCACGAGCGGCTTGGACCCGCTCGCTGGAATAGGTTCGGAGCAAGGCGCGCTTCGACCAGCCTCTCACGACGAATGCCAGCTTCCAGGCCATGTTGTTACAGTCTTGCATTCCGGTATTGCAACCGCGGACACCGAAGATCGGCAGCAGATGCGCAGCGTCGCCCGTGAGCAGTACCCGGCCCGCAACGAAATCCGGCAAGGTGAGAGTATTGGCCGAATAGACGGTCGCCCAGTCCAATTGCCATTCAGTTTTCCGTCGGATCATTCCCAGCACCGCGTCGATTCGTCGACGTAAGCTCTCGGGCTCCAATGCGTCTTCCGCGGTTTCCCCATCCGGCAACCGGAAATCGATGCGCCACATATCATCGGGCTCGCGGTGGACCAAGACATTGTTGCCAGGATTCCAATCCGGATCGAAGTAGCAAAGCCGTTCGGTGGGCAGATCGATCTTCGCCCTGATGTCGGCGATTACAAAATTTCCAGGGTACGAGCGGCCTTCCATACGCAACCCGAGAAGCTTACGCATCGTAGAGCGGCCGCCATCGGCGGCGACGACCCAATGGGCGGACAGATCGTACTCCCCGTCGGGCGTGTCGATGCGCAGCGTCACCGCATCTTCCGTCTGCGAGATTCCGACTGCCTTGTGCCCCCAGCGTAAATCGATCAACGGATTCTCGAGGCAGAAGCCGATGAGGTACTCCTCGATATATTGCTGCTGAATGTTCAATCCGGGAAGAAATCGATCATCCTCATGGTGAGGCATGACCATGCGGTAGATCTCCTGCCCGCGATAGAAGGAACGGCCGAAAGACCATGGTAGCCCTTTCGCGCGAAAAGGCTTTTCGACCCCCACCTGTTGGAGTATCTCCAATGAACGGCGGGTGAGTACGATGGCTCGGCTGCCGTGGGACACCTGCAGGTCTTCATCCAGTAGTATTGACGCGACCCCGAAGCGGGCGAGATCGAGCGAAGTGACCAACCCGATCGGGCCCGCTCCCACGATCACCACCGGCGCGTTGGCGCGGCCGCTGTCCATATCCTGGATGCGACGATAGGGATGAATTTTGTAGTTATAGAATACGGAAGCTTGTGGCTCCGATGAGGGGGTGTGCATCGAGTTAGAATAGAATAATAACGGGAGACGCCTCATGAAGAATTTCCGAGCTCTGATATTGGCGGCTGCGCTGGTCGCGGGGCTTTCGGGACTGACGGGACGCGGAATCGCCGGTGAGGCGGCCCTCAGACCGACTTACTCCAATTTACAAGGCGAGATCGTTCTTGAGAATCAGCGCGTCATGGTCCAGAAATTCGTTATCGAGCCCGGACAATCGACCGGTCTCCACACGCACCCGAGCGACCAACTGCTGGTATTCGTCAAGGGGGGAGTGCTCGCAGCCGCGACGGGACGATCCACCTTATGGAGAGACGGTCGGGTGCTATGGCAAAACGCAACCGACCGCGACGACGAGGGCAGCACGAATGTGGGTCCGACGCCGGTCGAGATCGTCTGTGTTAGTTTCAAACCAGTGGCCGCGCCATCGACCGGGACAGCACTGGCGCATAAACCGAAGTATCAATACCTCAATTATCCAAACATTCCAGGAGAGGATCTGCTCGAGAACGATCTGGTCATCGTTCAGCGCTTTACAGTCAATCCCGGCCAGTGGGAGGGTGTGCACGCCCACCATCCGGACATGCTCTACATTCACATCAAGGGCGGTCACTGGGCGGCCAGATCCAAGAAGGAGCCCGAGCATCCCTATCCAGCGCCATCGCCGGATGGTGGAGTCGGGTGGATGCCCACCATCGACATCAACGAAGGGCACGAGTCGGGAAATATCGGGACGGCTCCGATTGACCTCATATGGGTGACTCTGAAGAAATAGCGGGTGGCGTTCGTGTGCCGCAAGGACACACGAACGCGCGGCGGAGTCCGATCAGCCGCTACAACTGCAGCTGGTTCGAGCCCGCCCAGGTAAGGATGAGCCTGGACGTGGAACCCGACGGTATTGTCGAGGCCGCGTCGCCTCCGACAATCCAATGAAATTTATTCGACGCCGCCGATACCGATCCCAGAAAGTCGCCCGAAGAAAAAGACCACGCGCCCTCGATAGTGACGACATTCGGCGCCTGACCGGTTACAGCCGGCGGAAAGAACAGCGTGATCGTCGTCGCGGCAGTGTTGTAGGCCTCGGTCCCGGGTCCCGTCCGGCGCACGATCATATAGGTGCCGAGAGGGACGGCTGCCGAGCTCTCCAGAGTTCCGCTTTCGTATTGATAGATGCCCGCGGCATCGGGAACATTGACGAGTGTGTTTCGAACGAGTTCGACAGCTTGCGTGCCTGCTTGCGCCGCGGCCGCGCACAGCCACCCGAGCACCGCCAAAACCGTCAGCGAGGGAATACGTAAGGCATTAAACATTTTCAATCTCCTAGAAGTTCAGTGGGCGCGAATGCGCGCGCGATGTTAAAAACATGTTCGGCCTGGAATAGTGATTCGATGACAATGTCCGTTACACAGAGGGGACGCGAAGCGAGCGATGTAATTCATGATGAATAGTATGTAAGTTATTGATAGTAAATAATTATAAAAAGTCACAATTGGGGAGAATGAAAGGTCGGACGACGCTCCCTCCACTCGATCTTCTGAAGAACGCACGCAAGCGTCGGGCGATGCGTTGCGGTAGGCTCTAGCGCATGGCTGATTCCGGAGGTTTAGGGCGAGGATTGGGGGCGCTCCTGGGCGCGCAACCGCGTGTCAGCGCGAGCCGGGGCGGCGGTACGCTGCCGCTGTCGCTCATGCAATCCGGCGCATTTCAACCGCGTCATGAGATTCTCCAGCAGCCTCTGGAGGAACTCGCCGCCTCGATCAAGGCGAACGGAGTGATTCAGCCGATCGTGGTGCGCCCGCTGCCGCCGGGAACCGCCGGTGATGCCAAATATGAAATTGTGGCCGGCGAGCGGCGATGGCAAGCCGCGAAGCTCGCGGGCCTCACGGATATTCCCGTCATCGTTCGCGAACTGTCAGACAGTCAAGCCGTCGCGATCGCCCTCATCGAGAACATTCAGCGTGAGGAGTTGACGCCGGCGGAGGAGGCGAGGGCTCTGAAGCGGCTCATTGGAGAATTTTCGCTGACGCATGCGGAGGTAGCGGAGGCTGTTGGTCGGTCGCGTGCGGCGGTGACCAATCTCATTCGTTTGCTTGATCTGCCGGGCGAAGTCGTGGCGCTCATCGATTCGAAGGCCATCAGCATGGGTCATGCGCGCGCGCTTTTGGGACTCGAAGACGATGCAGCCCGGGTGCGCGTCGGGGTGCTCGTGTCCGAGCGAGGATACTCGGTGCGAGCCACCGAGAATCTCGTGCGCAAGGCAACCAAGGACGTGGGAAATGCACCCGCCGAAGCGCACGATGGGCCGGTGGTGCGCGAGGTTTTAAGAACGAAGACCGTTCGCGTGCAGCTGCGCCAGAAAGCGAATGGGACCGCTCGGATCGTCGTGCACGTGAAGGATGCGGGTGCGAGAGATGCCATTATTGAGGCGATACGGGAGAGAGCGGAAAAGCGCTAGACGCTCGGAGACCAAAGGAGTGCAATGAAGTACACCATTCCGATCGTCGTATTGATGATTTTGGGCGCTCTTTGGGCAGGCCAGGGTTACCTCAAAACGAGACGTGTCGAACAGCACACGGCGACGCTGCGAACTCATCTCTCGGCGATGAGTATTCAGGAACTCTCCCGTCTTTCCGAGAAATGTGATCAATCGACGGGAACGCGCCCGCCGATTGGTCACGATGCAGACTATTGTGCGGAAGTGTGGCGCGAGATCGAGGCCAGACCGCTTCAGTCCGTCGACGTGCCGAAGCAGACCGACCGCGCGTTGTAGCGTTTCGCGAATGAGTGACGGGACGGGCGGGCCTGCCCGTCAAGATCTCAGGCACCCCGTTTTTTCGCAGCTTCTTGAGCCGCATGCCTCTCAAGCGCATGCTCGACAGCGGCCCTTGAAGCCCCGCTGAATGCCTCGCGGTTGTTGCCCATCCAGTCGTAGGATGCTGTGCGAAACTCGTTACGGTTGGCGAATTTAGGCATGACGTGACGGGCAAAGAGCTCGAAGGATTTCTTGGTGGCCTCAAAGTTGGCCCAATTCTGAGCGAGGATCAGAACGCAGCCAAACCCGCCGGTCTTCTCCCAATAACGCTCGAGCTGTATCCCTGCATCATCGGGCGTACCGATCACTGCCGCTCGGGTTTCGATCATCTCCTCGATGGTGTCGGCGAGTCCGATGCCGGCCGGTCCGAGCGGGCTGACCTGATAGGCATAGCGGACCCACTTCTCGAAGCCCCACTTCATGTCGTCGATGGCCTGTTGCCGGCTCTCGGCGATATGAAATGGCGCCATCAAACGCAGCGCCGCGCGGTCCATGCTGCGACCGTGCGCCTCGGCGGTGCGGCAAGCGACTGCCCAGTTAGTATCCAGTGCATCGAAGCCCGGTCGACTGCCGGCGGCAACGCACAGCATTCCTAAGTCGAATTGGCCGGCCAGTTTCGCGCCATTCGGAGTGACGGTGCTCGTGGCGGCCAAATGCGGCCGGCGATTGGCATATGGCTTGAGCTGCAGCCGCGCGTTGTTGAGGTCGAACCAATCGCTCTTGCGCGTGATCACCTCGCCGTCGAGCAATCGCACGATGATCTCAACCGCTTCTGCCATGCGCTCGCGCTGAGTCTCGGCGTTGATGCCGAGCATCTGGGCGTCGGAATTGAGCAACCCCGGTCCGAACCCAAACATTGCCCGCCCGCGAGTCTGATGATCGAGCTGTAGGATTCTTCCCGCGACAGTGAGTGGGTTGTGGTACGGCAGCGAAATCACTCCCGTGCCCAGCCGAATCCTGGAAGTGCGTTCCGCGGCCGCGGCGATAAACAGCTCCGGGGATGAAATAATCTCAAAGCCCCCGGAATGGTGCTCGCCGATCCATGCCTCATCAAACCCTAGACGATCCATGTGCTCGAGCAGCTCAAAGTCTCGCTGAATGCACAGGCTTGGGTCTTCGTCCAACGGATGGAATGGAGGCAGGAAAGTCCCGCAGCGCAGATTGGCTCGCATGGCAAATGTACTCCCGGTCACGAATTTTGCTGAGCTTATAGAATCCGTAAAACCTTACGTTCTCAGGTAGCTGGCTCCATTGACATCGATCACGCCGCCGGTCATTGCGGCGGGGGCATCGAGCGCGCAGTAGATCGCGGCAGCCGCAATTTCATCGGGGCGGTTCACGCGCCCGAGAGGGTGTTGCGCGAGGATGGCGGGGCCGTCGGGCCCGGTGAGATGGCTTGCGGCCATCTGAGTTTCCACCCAACCGGGCGCCAGACAGTAAACGTAGATCGAACTCGGCGCGAGCGACTTCGCGAGGCACTGGGACAAGGCGTTCAACCCGGCCTTGCTCGCACCATATGCAGAGGCGTCCGGTTCACCGCGAAACGCGCCGCGCGAGGAAATATTGACGATACGTCCGCGGCCGAATTCCGCGCCGGCGAAATCGGTGCGGCCATTCATGTGCTGGGCGGCAAGGAGCGATAGGTTCGCAGGTCCGATGAGATTCGCGCCGATGGTCCGTTGCCAGGCGAATTGCCACGCTGCGTAGTCGGTGGTCAACGGCGGGTGCATCACGTACAGGCCGGCGTTGTTGATGAGAATATCGACACGTTGGAAATGTTCGACGACGTTCTGCCAGAGCTGTGCCGTCGCTGCCGCATCGGCAAGATCGGCGGCAAAGATCGCGTGTCCCGTCTCCGGGAGCCCGGCAAGGGTCGCTTCGGCAGCTTTGCGATTGGTGTGATAGTGAAGCGCGACATGCACGCCGCGTCTCGCAAGCTGATGCGCGATAACGCACCCGATCCCGCGGGAGGCCCCGGTCACCAGCGCAACGCGAGTAGTCGAAGAGAGTGGTTGCGACATGGCTCGAGCGTAGCAGCAGATTTCTCGGTATGTGGAGCTATTTCAAAAATGTTGCCGGATTAGGGGATTCGAGGTAAAACTCGGAGGGTAAGCCACGCGACGATACAACCGACAGATGAATTTCAAGGATAGGAATTCGATGAAGTCACCGGATTATTTTCAATTATACCCCGACAGTAGGCCTCTTCGTGTGTATGCCTTCGACCCGAGTCGCGGCAAGCTTCTTGGAAACGAGATGCAACTGAATGTCCGCTACCGTCCCTTGAAGCCAGGTCCGATTGACACGAGTGGCGCCAACGATCGCATTGCGGTGATCGACTACGACGAGTCGCGCAAGAAATATTATCGCCCGGTGGATTTGGATGATCCGGCGATACTGATTTCGAATGGACTCTCGCCGTCTGAAACGGATCCGCGCTTCCACCAGCAGATGGTATATGCGGTGGCGAGCGATACGATCGAGCAGTTCGAACTGGCATTGGGTCGTCGAATACATTGGCGGCGAGGGGAGCGGACGCTGAACGCACCCAAAGGCTGGCTCCCGGAGGACATTCTTTGCCTCAACCTTTATCCGCATGCGATGCATCAGGCGAATGCATTTTACAGCCCGGATGCTCACGGCATTCTATTCGGCTACTTCAGTGCCTCGACTAACGCGGTCGGACTCAGTATTCCGGGACAAACGATTTTCAATTGCTTGTCGCACGACGTGATCGTGCACGAAATGACGCATGCGATCTTAGATGGGATGCGTGGCTGCTTCATGGAGCAGACCAATCCGGATGTCGCGGCGTTTCACGAAGCGTTTGCCGATTTAGCGGCGCTGTTTCGACATTTCTCACATCGCGAGGTCTTGCTGGATGCCATCGAACGCACGGGTGGCCGTCTCTACACCCCAGCGTTGAAAGGGGACCATCTTGCGGATCTGGCTTCGCAATCAGGATTGGACAGCGGAAACGATACGCCAAATCCCTTGATCGAGCTTGCCGGTCAGTTTGGCGAGGCGACGGGATCGCGCTTTGGTCTTCGCTCGGCAATTGGCACGCCGAAATCGATGCAAGATCTAGAGAAACCGATGGATTGTCACGAGCGGGGTTCCATTCTCGTGGCGGCAGTCTTCGACGCGTTCTTCAAGGTTTACCTGGGCCGCGCGGCGAAAATGTTTCGAATCTTCCGTTCGGCCGGAGGTAGCGAGCGAGATGATTTGACGTCGCCATTGGCCGATGCGCTTTGCGATGCGGCCACCAAAACGGCCGATGAGTTCTTCCGAATATGCGCTCGTTCAATCGACTATCTGCCGCCGGTTGACGTGACGTTCGGCGATTTCTTGCGGGCCGTGATGACGGCACAGGCGGATTACGATCCTGAAGACGTGGATAACGTCATCGACGCGTGGATGCAGGCATTTCGGCGTCGTCAAATTCTCCCGGGCGACGCCGCATTTTTTTCTATGGACGGATTATTGTGGCCGGAGGAATCCGGTACTGCGATCGTGGAGGGCGTCCCTCTCGGCGGTCCCTTGGGTTTCAGTTCCGATGAGAGGCACCAGACCGCGAAGGCGTTGACCGCTTTCATCGAGAGCCATCGCGCGATACTTGGCCTGGCGCCCGGCATTGATTACCGCATCCCGTCATTTCATCCGGTCTATAGAACCGACCGGACTGGCAGCGTGAGGTGGGACTTGGTGGTCGAAGTCGTACAGAAATCACCCGATTCCAAGGACTATCCAGTGCAGGGCGGTGCGACGATGATTATTTCCACGCATGGCACGCGTGGTAGCGGCGATCCTGGCGTCAAATTTCTTCGCTATGCCATCCGTAAACCTCTGCATGGTTCTGAGGGGCGTCGCCGTGCTCTGAAGGAACACGCGTACTTCGAGCAGCAAGGTCTGGATCCGCATGGAAAACCGCATGGTTTGAGGGTGAACTTTGCCTTCGTACACGCTGAGGGCTAAACCATGTCGTTGAAACCAAAGAAAGCCGTCAAAGCCGCTAAGACGACCAAGAAGTCGGTTACGCGGAAAACCGGGACCGGCGCCGTGGCGACTCCAGCGCCTGGCGCAACCGAAGCGCCAGCCGGCACGGGTACGCCGGACAACTCCGCCCCCGCTTTGCCGGCTAGTTCGAGATGGTCTCGAGAAGGCAGCGAGGTGGGTATTCGCGTCAGAATGTATCGGGTCGGATTCGGCGATTTCTTCGTAGTGAGTTTCCAGCCGGATCAGGGCGATCTCGTCCATATCATCATCGATTGCGGTGTGTTCAAGGGCACTAGCCAGACCGGCGACATCGGCAGCATAGAGGCCGCCGTTGCAGACATGGCGGTGATAACGGGAGGGAAAGTCGCGCTCATCCTGGTTACTCATCGTCATGCGGACCACATCGCAGGTTTTGCTCGTTGTCAGTCGACGTTTGCAGCGCTCACGGTGCAGGCGATCTGGATGTCGATTTGGGAGTCGGAGTATCCGACGGCGGTAAAGTTTCAGACTGAGCTCGATAAGGCCGCGGGGTCGCTGCAGTCCCACTTCACATCATTCGGGGCAGCGGCGACCAAGGATCAAGATACGGCGCGTAAGTACATGGAGAACGCAAAAGGGGAGAGCGGCAACGGCTCGAATGCCAATGCGTTGAAACTCCTCAAGGGCGGCATCCGGGGTCTGCAGCCGGATTATTATCAGGCCGGTCAAGATCCTAAATTGCCGGCCGCGTTCGCGCAGGCGGGAATCAGCGCGAAGATCCTGGGCCCACCGCCCATTGCCGACGTCCAACTGATGAAATTGATGGACTTGCAGAAAGGAATCGGTCAATACATGGCCGCGCCCTCATCGAGCGACTCGCGTGCCGATGCTCCTTTTGGTCGAGATTGGGAAGTGGATGCCGAAAAGTTCTATACCCCCTTGGCGTTTGGTGAATGGTTCGACGACCGGGGCAGCGATAAGAAGCCGCTTGCCAAGCAGGTGAAGCAAGCGCGAGCGAAAATGGAAGCGGCGCTCGCGCAGGCACAACCGGATGCGGCGCTGGTCGCCGCGGCGCAGCTCAACTCCTACCTAAACAATCAGAGTTTGGTCGTGCTATTTATGTTCAAGGGCAAGAACTTGTTGTTCGTGGGCGATGCGCAAGCAGGAAATTGGGAGCACTGGATTTTCGGCACCGACAATCCCGACAGTGCGGCCAGCGGTGCGATGACTGCGGATGCTCAGAAAGTCTTGACCAGCCTGCATTTTTACAAAGTCGGACATCACGGGAGCAGCAACGCGACGCCTCGATCGGTGGTGAATATGATGGGAAAGGGCGCACAAAAATTCGCATCCATGTGCTCCACGGAGGAGGGCGTGTACGGAAAAGAAAACATAAGCGATCCGAGCGTGGGTACCGAGGTTCCGCGTATACCCCTGATGTCGGCCTTGGGAGGGGTCAGTTCGCTCGTTCGCAGCGACCAGGTGGAGATCGAGGTGAATGGGACGAAAACCGGCCCGAAAGTCGTGGCGCCGCTGCCGACAGCCGGTGGCGCCGGCCGCTTTGTAAAAGGCGATATCTGGATCGATTGCTATCTTTAGACGATCGAGAGGACTGTCAGCGAAGGAGTCCACATGAGAAGGCTGTTTGGGCCATTGTTTGGTTGGCTGCCCATCGTGCTTTGCTTGACCGGTTGCGCACATGTGACCAACGTCAGCTTGTGCGGAAGAAAGGATCAGGCGACCAGCGGTGGCTGCGAATTCGACGCCAACCCGCAGACGACCTATCGGTTTTCTCCAAAGCCGGACAAAAGCACCCTTGTCATTGTGACTTTTTCCGGAGGGGGTACGCGCGCAGCGGCGCTCGCCTTCGGTACGCTGAAAATGCTCGAGGAACTAGATGCTACGAATAGCGGCGCCGAGCCCGGTTCGCAAAGTCTACTCGATCAAGTCGACATCATATCCTCCGTGTCGGGCGGCTCTGTGACGGCTGGGTGGTATGCGCTGAAGGGCAAACCGGGAATCGCGACCGCCGGCAACGATGCTCAGTTGTGGACCTTTCTGACAGGTTCGTGGACCGGTCAGCTGGCCTGGGAAGGTTTGAACCCTTTTGCATTGGCGCGATACACATTTTCCTCCTATGAGCGCAACGATGTGCTCGCCGATTTCTTCGCGGAGCACCTATTTAAGGAGGCCACCTATGACTCGGTGCTGCAGCGATACAAGAGCGACCCGCATCAGCCGTATGTCATCTTGAACGCCACAGATTTGGGTCATGAGTCGATCTTTCCTTTCACGCAGGGACATTTCGATTATCTGTGCTCGGATCTCGGTAAGTACAGGTTGGCGGATGCTGTCGCGGCCTCCGCTAACTTCCCCTTGGCTTTCTCGCCGTTGGGCCTGCAAAACTATTCAGGCTGCGCAGTCCAGCACGGCCCGGCGTGGAACGCGGACGGACCTCCGCAGTGGGTTGCACACTACGACAAGTTTGACGGCAGGAATGCGGCAACCCCGCTCTCGATCCAGCTCAATGAACTTCGAGCGGCGCGGCAGGCCGAGGACTTTCTGCAATCGCCTTTGACGGGGAACGGCGATAAGTACGTTCATCTTCTCGACGGCGGCGTAACCGATAATCTGGGAATTAGGTCAACGCTAGCGATCGAAGATGATCCCGCTCGCGTTCCGAGTCTCTATTTGAGGCTCAGTGGGTCCAAGCGCCCAGCCGGGTATCAGAGCGTTCAGCGGATCTTGTATATCGTTGTAAACGCGCGCGCCCGAAATCCCCAGGGAATCGATAAGGGTGAGGGACCTCCGGGCGAGATTAGAACCGCGCTTCGCATGACGGATACCCAGTTGGATTCATCGACGCTCGCGGACCAGGACTATCTGATTGCGGAACTCGAGGGCATCGCCAATAGCGGTCGTAGCGAGTCAGCCGCAGCCGCAGGCGGGGCGTGCCCGACCCCGGCGGCTTTCTTGTCATGTAAGGCTGAGGCCCAAGCGCGCTACCCGGCGCCGAGCGGCCGCGTCAATTTTTATGTAGTGTCCGTGGATTTCGAAATGATTCCGGACAAGGCGTGTCGCGATAGGGCATGGCTGCTGCCCACCAACTGGGGACTGCGGCAGGGCACGGTCCAGGCTGTTGTGGATCTCTCCAAGGTGATCTTGAGTACCAGTGTCGATCTTGCCAAGTTCTACAGAGATACCAACGGACGGGAACCAGCAGCCCTCCAGACTCACCAAAGTTTTGACGCGGTGTGCGCATCGCTCGAGTCCATAAAGAACTGAGAAATATGAGCGCCCTTCGAAGCGGGCGGCAACGGTGGTTCGCTCCGGATCACCGCAAATATTTGAACGTGACGGCACCATCCAGCTTGCGAATGCGCAGCGGCCGGAGCTCGACCGGGTCCATGAGTCTAGCGTTGACTCCCATACGGTTGGATTCGGGATCGAGCGCAGCCCAATGGGTCACGCAGCCGCAGGTCTTACAACGATGGAACTGAAGGCTCCGGTCGCCCCACATATAGATGTCGGTTGCGCCTGTCGCCGCGACGATTTTCACGTCTCGTGGCGCATAGTAGGCCCAAAGGACGCCGTAGCGCCGGCAGATGGAACAATTGCAATCCGTTAGATGTTCCGGCGGACTCAGCAGTGTCAGGCGGACGGCGCCGCAATGGCAGGAGGCGTCGATGGTCGTATTCATTTGGTTCTCGGGTCCATGTCGTTAGGTTGCGGCCGCGGTTTTCGGCTGTCCATCGCTGGAGTATAAAGAGGGAACCGGCTGCAAGGGAGAGGTGCGAACAGGATGACGAGAGCGCTCGAACGCGGCGCGAGTATAGCCTCGCTGATGAAATGGGTCGGAATCATCGGGGGGCTTTTATCGTTCGGCACTGCGATCTACGGCCTCGCGAAGTCCGAAGGCGATCTGCGAGAGCGCGGACGCGTCGTTGCTGAACAGTATGCAACCGGGAACGCCCAGCAGGCGGCGGGAGACTATGCTTCCGCGTGGGATAGCTTTGCTCGCGCAGCTACCACGGCCGGAACGGACGGTCTTTTCGCCAAACTTCTCGGCGGTCTGGATGCGCAGCAGCGGCAAATTCGAGCGGCCCAACAGGACCTCGCGATGAAATGGGTTCGAACGGGCCAAGTCGCGGAAGGGCATGAATTCTCCGAGATCGTGGACAAAGTCGTGAATGTGCTCGCAGCAGGCGCGGTCACGTCTACTGGCCAGCGCAAGGCGGACCTGCTCGCGCATCTTGGATGGGCGTATTTTCTCAAGCAACGCAGCGGGGGCACAAATCTTGAGCCCGAAGTCCAGTATCGAGAAGCCGTCGCAATAGATGCCAACAATCCCTACGCCAATGTTTACTGGGGTCATGAGATCCTGTGGAAGCATGGCCCAGTGAGCGATGCCGCCGAACGGTTCACGGCGGCCTTGGCATCCAGCCGGGCGCGCGCCGACGTGCGTCATTTCCAACTTGCCGCGCTTGCCAATGTTCAGTCGGATGACGCCGAAGCCGCGTGGTGGCAAGTTGTCAGCAACATGCGCAAGAACGGAGAATCGCTCGAGCCTTCGACTCGCCGCGACATGTACGACAAGTACTACGTGTCCCTCAACGATGACCCTCAGATGCAGCGTATGCTGCGGGCGGTTCCGGCTGCCGAACACGTCGAGTTGCAGCGGATGCTATTGCAAACCAAAGACTTGGAGCCATGGCAGAAGTGGACACTCAGAGCCGTATTGGCAACGACGCTGGAGGCGGCCGGCGAGCAAGAGCAAGCGCTCGCCACCTGGCGTTCGCTGCAGTCCGAGCTGCGATCCGATCCAAACTCGCCGTTGACCAATCGGGTGAATGTAGCCGTCAAGAGACTCGATGCAAAGCGTGGACATCGCGACGGCTGAACTTTAGCGAGGGCCCCCGATACTATGGGGGGCATCACCGCTTCGGTGTCGCCAATATCGGCCAGTACCGAGACCAGAGGTTCCGGCGTCACTTTAACCGATCCGGCGAAGGGATGATCGATGGCAATGATGACGAGCAATCCCGAGAAAATGAGAAGCGTGAGTGCTCCAGTCATCGCAGTCTGCGCCCGCAGGTTTGCTGTACCGAAGAAGAACGTAAAGCCAATGGTGATGCAGGCGCCCCCAAACAGCACCAGCCAGACAATTCCGGGCACTATGCCGGCGGCCATCACAACTCGTATTCGGCGCGCCTGCGTGACAAGATCGAGTTGATGTAGCACTTCGGCGAATACAGCCGTTTCGGTCGGCGTATTAGGTTCATACCGAAGCAAGGTTGCATAGAGGTTGTTGAGGGCGCGGGTTACTGCGGGGCTGCCCTGACCACGTTTCATGGCGGGCCAGTCTTCGATGATTGCAGATTTGAGGTACGCCGTCATACCTTCATGAAGCGCCAATCCCGGCGGGCCGGTAATTCCGTTCGCCAGCCGATAAATTGTCGCCGCCGCACCCGCTTCGAGCGCCACGTCATTTTCAGCTTCGCTAAATTTCTGCCAAACAACGACTACAGCGAAACCCAGCAAGACTGCGTAGAGCACGCCGACGGTCGCAAATTTGAAGCCCGCGACCTCATTGTTGGTTCTAAGCTGATCCAGGCTAACGCGTTTGCGAATGATGACCGGCCCGACCATCGAGATGAATGCGGTTATGGCTACCAGGGCGATAGCGAGCAGCCAAAGCGGCGCGGTAGTCAACAAGGACATGGCGGCCAGTCTACTCGATTTGGGGGATTATCCGACCAACTGCAAAGGCCGATTCTTTGTAGAGTCGTAGGATAAGTCGCACGAAATATGCAGACCGCTGGAGCTCAAGTCACGCGATGTTCGGAGTAGTATGTTGTGATGAACCTGACGCGATCCCGATGGCACGCGGTGTCCATAACGACCACTAAAAGTAGTTGTCATATGGCGCGCGAACTGGCGGCGCGCCGCTTTCTGTCCCATGAAGCGCCGCGTTTGCCGTTGCCTGAATGCAGCGCAGGCAGTGCGTGTCCCTGTGGATACAAGCACTATGCCGATCGGCGCGGTCCGCCGCGTCGTGCCGAGGAGCTCACCGGTATTCGACGGCACATTCCCGGATCCTCGGAGCGGCGTCACGATCACGGACGCCGTAGCAGCGATTTCTGAGGGCGTCAGCCGCCCTTGGGCCCGAACGGCAAGAGCATCGGCACCCGCGCTCGATAGTCCGTATAGGCGCCGTCGCCCAGTTCGTCGATCAGCCAGCGTTCTTCCAGCCGAGCCTTCATCCAGATGCCAAGCAGCAGGAACAGGAAGCCTACAACTCCGAAGAGAGTGCCTTTGTCCGCGGTGGTGGCGAGCAGAGCGAGCAACAGACCACTATAGATCGGGTGTCTCACCAATGCGTACGGGCCCGAGTCCACCACACGATGATCGGCTTTGCGGGTGATATGTCCCGACCACAGCCGTCCGAGATGGACGCGAGCCCACCATGTAAAGGCAATTCCGACAGCCACGCCTGCAGCGCACAACCAGGCGCCGCTTCGGTCGACACGCCACAAGCGCAGCGTATCTTCGTAGCCGCGGGCTGACAGGAACATCAGCGCCACGCCGATGAGCATGGGGATGCGGTAACGGATCTCGCTGCTGATTGCAGGCCGATTTTCGGTGCGGTTGCTCCACAGAGCAGCAAGCACCCACGACACCACCCATCCGAGCCAAAGTGCGAGAATTAGATCTCTCGGCCGCATGCGTTTCCACTTATATTGAAGAAAGGTCGTTAGTTTAGTGGCACTGGCGCGCCGGCACTAGCTGACCACTCGGGGGTGGCCTGCGGCCCGTGTGATAAAGTCTGCCCGGCCGCACAAACTCGATGGTCGATTCCATTCTTGCACGAGGAATGCATATGAGATTCAAGCCTGTCTTTCTCGTTACGGGTTTGTCGGCATGGATTGCAATGGCGGGGGCAGATGAAATCAAGCCCCCACCCACGAAAGAGGGCCTTTGGGAGACTCACAGTACGCAGACCCAGCATGGTAAGACCGTGTCGGATACGTCGGTGAAGATGTGTCAATCGAAGGAACTGACCAAGTCGATGCAGTCGGACGCGGAGGAGTTGAGGAAGAAAAATGAATGTAGCTCCAGCCTGACTCGACCGTCGCCCAATACCTACGTGGAGCAGAGCCGCTGCGCCAAAGGGCCAAACGCTGGCTCAGTCACCATGGTCGTCTACACTTATCTGGGCGAGACCGCGTCTCATACCGAGATGCATTTAGACGTGGGTAAAACCGAAAGCGTGATGCTCATTGACGCCAAATATCTCGGTAGCTGCCCAGCTGGGATGAAGCCCGGCGATCTAATGATGGGCGACGGTAAAATAATTTCCGGCGGAAAGTGAGTTCTTATCCATCCGGAGATACAGCTTAGCCGAGCCAGCGGCCGAAGAAGCGCAGCGCCCGATCCCACGCTTGCTGTGACCAAACGGGGTCGTATTGCGTGGCGGCGATGCGAGTCGGGCCCACGGCAGTCTCGTTGGCGAAGGCGTGGTGCGCGAGGTAGCGGTGAAAGTCGAAGCTGACGTGCGCCTCGCGCAGCTTGTCTTGCAACTTATCAATGGTCGCGATTGGGAAGAACTCGTCCTGAGTCGCCCAATGCGCCTGTAATGGCGCCTTGATCTTAGACGGATCGATATACTCCAGCGGCGGGCAGCCGTACCAAACGACGGCAGCGTCCACGTCAGGGGCCGCCCCCAAGGCCAACAGCGTCAATGCGCCTCCCATGCAAAATCCGGTAATGCCGACTTTGGCGCTGCGGGTCTTCAGGAATTGGACGGCACCGCGAATATCTTGTGAGGCAGCATCGGCAAAGTTAAGGCCCGTCATGAGGTGATGCGCCTCTTTCTCCTCGACAGTGGACTTGCCGCGGTACAGGTCCGGCACGAGCGCGATATAACCGGCGCTGGCAAGACGGTTTGCGACGCCGCGAATTTGTTCGTTGATCCCCCACCATTCTTGAATGACAACGATGGCGGGTGCGCCGGCGGCGTTCTGAGGCTCCGCCAAATAGCCCTGGATCGATTTTCCGTCCGGCCGACTGAAGGAGATCATCGTTCCCATTTGAAAGGTCCTTTAGGTGTGTTAATCAAACGAGTCGATTCGACTCAACGTGCTTTTTAAAGTTGTTCAAAATCGCTTGCCATCCCTGACGCTGCTGCTCGACGGAATGCGTTGACTCGGCGTCAAACGTTTCCCGTACCGTGACCCCGCCTTGCTCAGGGGTGAACTCGACCAGTAGCACCCGATCGCCGAAGGATGATTCAATCAGCCTGTGCTCGACGACCTTCGTATATGTTCCGGCGAAATCAAACCCTACGCTGCCGTCCTTGGCTTCCATGCGCGATGAAAAGGCCCCGCCAACTCGCAAATCCACGGCGGATTTCGTCGTGTGCCAATCGTTGGATGCAGCATTCCATTGCTTGATGTCGTGCGGCGTATTCCAGGCGCGCCAGACTTCTTGAATTGGCGCGGCGACATGAGTTTCAACTGAAATTTTCGTGGAGGTCACGGCTTCTCCTTTCGTTCGGTCTATCCCAACGGCGGCACGCAGGTGGCCTACGTGCCGCCGTGTGACTTCACTTCGACGAAGGTGGTTTGTAAGCGGACTTGGTTTCCGCTGACATTTTGAATGCCTTTATCGCGTCTGCGGTGGTTAATAACGCGGTGGTTCTAATCGACGAAAACGTACCGGAGGCTCCCAGCGTGATAGCCAATGCCGCGGACGCGATAGCATCTGGTGCCTCGTAGATAACTATGATGTCCGTTTCCCCAAAGGTCATGAAAGCACTATGAAGCTTGCCGCCAACCGCCTCGACGGCCGCGGAGGCGGCCTTGGTCCGATCGACCGGGTTTGCGATCATAGCGTTCTTCGACTCGGCAGAATAATTGCAGCTCACCATAAAGTGCGGCATTTGAGTGCTCCTGTTGTGAATCGTGCGGGATGATCATACGCGCCGTATCGGTTCAAGGAAATTGTTTGAAAGCAGGGTATTTCACTTTTGTGAAAGTGCCGATGATTGCGTGTCTCCTCCTCTGAATGTAGATTCGATTCATGAAAATTGCTGTTTTGTTTGGAGGCACCAGCGAAGAGCGCGATGTTTCAATCGCAAGTGCGGCGCAGATCATTCCGGCGTTACGCGGGCTGGGCCACGACGTATTCGCTGTTGATACGGCGACCGGGCGATTGCCGCCGGCCGACGAGGGGCAATTATTGACCAGCGGCGTGGCGCCCGAGCCTCCGTCCAGTGCGGCTATTGAGCAAGTGCGCGGCCGCGCAATAGCATTTGCACCGGGTGCCTTCGATATTCGTTCCGCGGATGTCGTTTTTTTGGCGTTGCATGGTGGTGCCGGCGAGGACGGGCGAATTCAGTCGATGCTCGATTTGGCCGGGATGGCCTACACCGGAAGCAATCACATCGCGAGTGCGGTGGCGATGGACAAGGATCTGAGCAAGCGATTATTTAGATCGGCCGACGTTCCCACACCGGACTGGCTGATGGCGCCGGCGGCTGCAGCCGACGTGGAGAGGATTTTGGGGTTGCCAGTCGTTGTGAAACCGAGCAAGCAGGGGTCGACGGTGGGGCTAACGGTGGTTCGGCAAGCCGCTGCTCTTGGCCCCGCGATTAAAGTAGCCAGGGAGTTCGACGACGAAGTGATGGTGGAAAAATTCATAGCGGGTCGAGAATTCACTGTCGGGGTGCTGGATGGTCATGCATTACCGGTTGGCGAGATAATCGCGCCCGGCGAAGTATTTGATTATCAGTCCAAATACCAAATCGGCGGAGCTCGAGAGGTGTTTCCGGCCGACATACCGCCGGCGGAGTCTGATGTCCTACAGGCGTACGCGCTTCGAGCCCATCGGGTGTTGAAGCTAGGCATTTACAGTCGTGTCGATTTTCGGCGCGATGTGAACGGTGGCTTTTGGTGCCTAGAAGCCAATTCGTTACCCGGTATGACAGCAACCAGCTTGTTGCCGCAAGCGGCAAATGTCGCTGGCATCAGCTTTCCGGAATTACTGGACCGCATTTGCAAGGGAGCTGTTCGTCGATCTTAAGGATGGACGGGTCAATCATCGCCTGCATCGACAGGCTCGAGGAAGGTGCGTTCCTCCCGCACGATGAAGCGCTGTGTTTGCGCCCATTCAAAGTTGCGCCGGCCCTCATCGTCCTGCTTCAAACGCGCCCGATAGGACTCGTAGGCCTCCAGTGACTCGAATTGGATCAATCCCCAGGCGATGTCGTTGGTGCCTTCGTGCGGGAGGAAGTAGCCGACGAGTCGGCCGCCGCAACGCGGAATGATGCGCCCCCAATTGATGGCGTACTCTTTGAATGCTGCGCGTTGAAACGGGTCGATCTGATAGCGGATAAAACAAGTGACGCCCATATTTCGTATACCTCCAGAATCCTTAAGACCCTCAGGCTATACGCTTGCAAGGAACGAATGGTTCGTCTAACGTCGAACCATGAAGGATGGACCGCATATCGCCAAAATTGCTGCACTGCTGGGCGATGCCGCGCGCACCGACGTTCTCACCGCGCTCATGGCCGATCGGGCACTCACCGCGAGCGAACTGGCCAGCATCGCAGGAGTGACCAAACAAACGATGAGTGCTCATCTGTCGAAGCTATTGGGCGCATCGCTCGTCGCGGTGGCTCAGCAGGGGCGTCACCGATACTTCAGGCTGGCCGACGAAGATGTCGCCGGCTTGCTGGAATCACTGATGGGCGTTGCATTTCGCACCGGTGCCTTACGGTTGCTGCCGAGCCTTCGCGAACCGGCGCTGAGAAAAGCAAGAGTCTGTTACGACCACCTGGCCGGAGAACTCGGCGTGCTGGCGTACGAATCGATGCTTCGCAACCACATACTGGAGATGTCGCCGGAAGATCTTCGTCCCAGTGCCACCGGCATTGCCTGGTGTCAGGAGGCGGGCATCGATACCGATGCCCTGACACGGCAACGCCGCGTCTATTGTCGGGCGTGCATGGACTGGAGCGAGCGCCGCTACCACTTGGCAGGATCACTCGGTGCTGCTCTGCTGTCGCGAGTCTGTGAACTTGGCTGGGCTAGACGTGATAAGACATCGCGCGTCATTCATTTCGCGCCCAAGGGCGAGAGACGGTTTCGAGAGCTTTTCAATGCAGCGTAGCGCATTGGCCTCATGATCCCGTTTTCCATCCTTGATTTATCGCCCATCACGCAGGGTAGCGATGCGGCTCATTCCTTCCGCCACACGCTAGATTTGGCGCGCCATGCCGAGCGTTGGGGTTACCGCCGCTTTTGGCTCGCCGAGCACCACGGCATGCCGGGGATCGCGAGTGCGGCGACCGCCGTGTTGATCGGCCATGTAGCGGGTGGCACTTCCACCATTCGTGTAGGTGCCGGCGGCATCATGCTGCCGAACCATTCGCCACTGGTGATCGCCGAGCAGTTCGGCACCTTGGAATCACTTTATCCTGGGCGCATCGATTTGGGCCTCGGCCGAGCACCCGGCTCGGATCAGCGCACTGCGCAGGCACTGCGACGCAATTTGGCTACGAATCCGGACGAATTCCCACGCGATGTGTTGGAGCTCGCCGATTATTTTTCGGCCTCGCCCCGCCAGGCCGTGCGTGCGGTCCCCGGTACGGGACTGAACGTTCCGCTGTGGATCTTGGGGTCGAGCCTTTTTGGGGCTCAGGTCGCCGCTGCGTTAGGTTTGCCCTATGCCTTCGCCTCGCACTTTGCGCCCGCACAGATGATGGCGGCGATTGCACTCTACCGCGCCGAATTTCGACCTTCGCCGCAGCTCGCGAAACCGCACGTGATGCTCGGCTTCAACGTGTTCGCCGCCGATACCCTGAAGGAAGCGCAATGGCGGGCGACCTCGATGCAGCAAGCGTTCGTGAGTCTTCGCAGCGGCCGACCCTCGCAGCTGGCGGCGCCGGTGGAAGGTTACTTGGAGCGCATCGGCCCGCAGGAGCGGGCAATCCTCGACCAGGTGCTCTCATGCGCATCCATCGGAAACCCGGAGGTCGTGCGTACGGACTTGGACAATTTCATTCAGCGAACGCAAGCCGATGAGCTGATGATCACCTCGCAGATCTTCGATCATGCGGCACGCCTGCGCTCCTTTGAGATTGCGGCACGAGTGCTCGCCGATCTGCCGCTCGAGCGCAGGGCGTGAGGCGCGCGAGCACTCCAGGCGGTCCGTTCCAGCCTCCTCGCTACATTGAACTGTGTCAGCGCAGACAGGTCCTACAGAGGCTAGACGTGCCTTGAAACGCGTCTTGCGGGCCATCATAGTACTGCGACGTGTCCTTGGGGGCTGATATGCGAAGGCTTTTTCGGCTTTGGCGATTGGGTGGTCGAGATCTCCGGGTGCTGTTCGCGGCAATGCGACACCCGAACCGCCCACCTTGGCTCATTCCGGCCGTGATGGCCTTGGCGTTCTTTGCATTAGAACCGTTTAACTTCGCTGTTCCCTTCGTAGGGATCGTCGACGATCTGTTCGTGCTGCCGCTGTTGCTGCGCGTGCTCGCCAAATTAGCCGTTCCTTCGAGCGGCGGCCGCGTTGACCGTGGCGGGCGAGACGACCGCGTAGTGTCTGTTCAATAGCGGAACCGGCTGCCGTAAATCGGCCGGTATCAGCTGCGCTTGCGGTAATATCGCGGGATCACCCAACGTTCCCGAATCGTTTTACGCATGAACCCTACCGGATCCATCCTCATCTATAAATTCCGTGCCGACGCCGCTTATTACAGAACAATCATTGATAGGTATTACCGGCAGCGCAGTTTTTTTTCCCGACTTCCAGTGCGATACGGAATCATCTCATTGGCCATAGTCGGCCTTTTTCTGTGGAGCACGAGTTCATTATCGCGAACCGCAGTAGGGATCGGGGTGATCGGTGCCTTTCTCTTAATGGCGGGACTGGTGGCCCTGACAAAGATGGGCATTCTCTACCGATTTAAACGCCGGGCGGATTTTGGAGGCGAAGCGGTAGTAACGATATCGAAGAATGGAATCGGTTCGAGCGGACACCATGCGCACGGGAAATGGGGGTGGCAGGCCTACCCACACGCTGTACGTTATCCCGATGGAATCCTTCTGCTGCGCCGTGGGGTCATTCGATGGCTGCCAGATGCGGCACTTCAGGAGGGCACCCCGGCGGACGCCACCGCTCTCGTGAAATCCAAGACGGCCCTCAGGGAGCTTCACTAAGTGGGCTCAGAAGAGCTCACACGACTCACGCTGGTGGAAGCCATGGGGCTGCTGCGCCGCAGGGCCTTGTCTCCTGTCGAACTGTTGCAGGCATTTGTCGCTCGCATCGAACGATTGAATCCCGTACTGAACGCGTTCATCACGGTGACCGCTGAGCAAGCGTTGCTGCAGGCAAGGGAGGCGGAGGCGGAGATCCAGCGAGGGCAGTGGCGCGGCCCCCTGCACGGCATACCGTTGGCGCTCAAGGACCTGATCGATACGGCGGGTATTCGCACGACTGCCGCCAGCGCCGTGTTCAAGGACCGCATCCCTACCGAAGACGCCGAAGTCGTTCGCCGTCTCAAGGCGGGGGGTGCAGTGCTGCTCGGCAAGCTGAACATGCACGAGTTCGCGTATGGCGGGACCTCCGTACCCAGCCACTACGGTGCGGTACGCAATCCGTGGAATCTCACCCGCATTGCCGGCGGATCTTCGGGAGGATCGGCCGCAGCCGTAGCGGCGAGCCTTTGTATTGGGGCGCTGGGGTCGGACACAGCGGCGTCCGTGCGCCACCCGGCTGCATATTGTGGTGTCGTCGGATTGAAGCCCACCTATGGGCGAGTCAGCACCCGCGGAGTCATACCGCTGTCCTGGTCGCTCGATCACATTGGGCCGCTCTGCCGCTCGGCTAAGGATGCCGCCTTAGTCTTGGAAACGATCGCCGGATACGACCCTCTCGAACCCTCGAGCGCGCACCGGCCTACGGATCGCTACGCGAGCGCGTTAGACGCCGGCACGGCAGCACTCAGGATAGGCATCGTCCGCCGGCCCTACTTCGAGGACCTCGACCCGGACATCGAGACCGCAGTGAACGCATCAATCAAAGAACTCGCAGGCATCACTGCCGGCGTGGGCGATGTGGATCTGCCTTACTCGAACATATTACTGACGATCGCCTCGGCGGAGGCCTATGCCTTCCACAAGCCTTTCTTCGCCCAGACACCGCACCTGTATCAGGCCATGACCCGGCAACGCTTGGAGCGTTCTGCAAGTGTATCCACCGTTGACTACGTGAACGCACGAAGGGAGATGGAGCGTCTGCGCTGGGAAGCTGATAGCGCGTTTTCAAGCGTCGACCTGCTGGTCACACCTACGACGGCGATCGGCCCGATCAGCATCGAATCGGGCGATCTGGATCCGCCCCTGCCGTCGGACGGGACGCCGGTGGAGTTTCGCAACACGCATATGTTCGATGTGCTGGGTCTGCCTGCGATTTCCGTGCCTTGCGGCTTCGACAAAGATGGCATGCCGATCGGATTGCAAATCACGGGACCCCGGTTCGGCGAATCGCGAGTACTCGCCCTTGCGCATGCCTACCAACAAATTACCGATTGGCACACGCGCTTCCCACCACTTGTCGCGTGAAGCTGCCGTTTAGACACTGTCATTAGCGCACCATTACCCAACCGGGATGCAGCAGGGGGAAAGCGATTAACCCGATCAGCGCGGCGGCTGCCATCAGCAGCGGGTTACTCACCTTCCAACGAAACAACACTGCCAATGACACCACGCCAATGAGAATTGTCAGCCAGTCGCCAATCGCGATACGACCCAAGAGCACGCACGCGCCTAAAATGGTGCCGATCGCGGCCGCGTAGGCACCTTTGACAAAGCCTTGAACGTTGCGATTGGTTCGGTGGCGTCTCAGGATCGGTGCGGCGATTAAAATCAGCAGGAAGGACGGCAGAAAAATCCCAACCGTTGCTGCCACGGCGCCCCACAATCCGGCGACTAAGTAGCCCACAAATGTCGCCGTGATCACCACCGGTCCGGGACTGATCATGCCGATCGCGACCGCGACCAAGAATTCGCGCTCGCCCAACCAGCCATGTTCTTGCACGACGCCTTGCTGTAAGAAGGGCACAATGACTAGGCCGCTACCGAAGGTGAGTGCGCCGGTCTTTAGGAAAAACAGCAGGAGTTTGCCTAAGATCGTACCATTTGCGACCGGCGCCACGGGGACGGCAATTAGCAGTGCGGTCGTCGTCGGGGGCCGGCTCCATAGCGTGCCGTACCGCAAAACACCCAGCATCCCGGCCACCAGAAATAGAACTGCAACCTCAGATTGCAGCACAACGGTAACCACAAAGGAGGCTGCCGCGATGCACCATTGTAGAATATCTTCCATTCCGAGTTTGGCCAACCGGTAGCACGAGTGCAGGATCAGCGCGATCACGACTGGACTCACGCCATAGAAAATTGCGGTGACCGGCTGCAGTTCCCCGAAATGCACGTAAAGCGCACCCAAGGCGGCAACGATCAGAAAATTGGGCAAGATAAACGCCCAGCCGCCGGCCCAGGCGCCCCAAAAACCCCCGCGTAGGTACGAGATGAAGATACCGACTTGGATGGCCAGAGGGCCGGGGAGCGATTGGCACACCGCAATTACTTCTCGCATTTCATCTTTGGTGAGCCACCCCCGCTCGGTGACTAGGTCGCGCTCCATTTGACCCACGAGCGCTACTGGTCCACCGAAACCTAAAGTTCCCAAGCGCAGGAAATAGCGCACGAGCTTGAGGATAGGGTGGTCCGGCTTCTCGATCATGGGTCGGTCAGGATCCCGTATGTGATCCAGTGCATGGGCGATCCCCCTCGATTGGCGGACTTGAATAATGACTGTTTGTTATGATTATTACAAGCAAGTAGAGTTAGCTACATGATCCTCAAGACCACGACCTGGCTAATACTGATCACCAATCTGCCGGGCCAGAACCAGACGCTGCGGATGCGAGTATGGCGTGCACTCAAAGCGACAGGCGCCGGGTTACTCCGAGACGGCGTGTATGTGTTGCCCGACTCTAGCGCTGGCCGGAAAATGTTTGAGGAGCAGGCCCTGGAGATCCGAAGCGGCGCGGGGACTGTTCATGTTCTTGCATTGCAGTCCGATTCGATCGCGCAGCAAGACGCGTTGATTGCACTGTTCGATCGAACGGCTGAATACAAAAATCTCAACACTCGCCTGGATGCTTGCAAGAGTAAAATGGCAAAGATGACTGAGCTGGAAGCGCGGCGAGGCATCGCGGCGATCGCGCGGGATTTAGCGGGCACGATAGCAACTGATTTCTTCCCCGGGAAGCCCCAGTCCCAGGTAAAAAGCGGGCTCGCCGATGCGGAAGCTGCGTTCATCGCGCGGTTCTCACCCGATGAGCCGCGAGCGGCTCATCGCAAGATCCCTAGACTAGACCTCGAGAAATATCGGAATCGCACGTGGGCCACGCGGCGACACATGTGGATCGATCGAGCCTGTTCCGCGTGGCTCATCCGGCGCTTCATCGACCGGCGAGCCAAGTTTGCCTGGCTCAAACGTACCAAAGATAAGCCAAAGCGGGCAATCGGCTTTGATTTCGATGGCGCAACATTCACCCACGTGGACTCGAAAGTGACTTTCGAGGTATTGCTCGCGAGTTTCGGGCTCGACGCCGATCCGGCACTCACGCGCCTGGGCGCGCTGGTGCATTTCCTGGATGTGGGTGGTATTCCTGCGCCGGAAGCCGCGGGCTTCGCGGCCATTGTCTCCGGAATGCGTACGCTGCAGCCGGATGACGATGCACTCCTAAAGCAGGTCAGCCCGGTGCTGGATAGTTTGTACGAATACTACTTGGGTTCGGCGTATGCGTAATGCCACGGTTCATACGGTGATGCGAGCGGCCCCGAAAAGTGGTCGCCGGCGGCGCTCACGGCAGCCCGCAGCTTCTGCGTCCAGCCCGCTGCATCCCACTGCAGGCTCGCTAAGGACACGTCAACGCCAGCGATGACTTGTCCACCGCGCTCGACTTGAAAATCATATGCTCGCCCCTGGCCGTGTGGGGAAAGTCCGGGCGCGGCCAGCGCGATAGCGACGTTGGGCTTCCATTCCATGAGCGCGCTTCGCAGTTGATCCGTGCCGGGCTTTGAAACTACACCGATAAAGCGTTGCTCAAGCGCGGCGACGAGTTCGCCTGCGGCCGTTCCGACTGATTCGTCCTTGTTCCAGTGCGCAATTTGCACCTCCAGGCTTCGTAGTTTGCGATTAACGTGTAACGTGAAGCCGGGATTGGCGGCAGTAAATGCCGCGACTACTGCATCGATGTCGGCCGTCGCGGCTTTGCCTTCCGGCGTCATAGGATAGCGGGATAGCTTTTCCTGCGACCAGCTCCATCGCTCGGTCAACGTAGCTCCGGCTCGAAGATAGGCACCCAAGGCGAGCAGTCGGCGGTCAGCGCTCGATATTCGCTGCAGAGCGTCGATGACGGGGGGTTCAAGACCGGCGCTTGCTTGCGCCGTCCACGCCTCTGGAGTTGTATCGTTTGCTGCTGGGGCCAGTTGCGTCGGCAATGCCCGCGCAACCGAGGTACTGAATACCGCCGTCGCAAGCAGGAGAACTCGTAGAGTCACCAATTTATGTTTTGCGCTTCCCATGGTCATACCGGCGTCGCGAGGTCGGTGGTTGCGCAGTATTAGAACACCCGCTCGGACCCTAATCAGTGAACGAGTGCGCGCAACGCCTCTTCTGTGAGCGGTTTGATCATCAGCGCGTCAAATCCGGCGGCCTTTGCCTTTGCGTGGTCCTCCGCGGAACTGTAACCCGACGCAGCCACCAAGTGCACCCCTCGCAGCGATTCCTCTTCGCGGCAGGCGCGAGCGACTGCAAATCCATCCATGCCCCCGGGTAACCCCAGGTCGCACAAGATGACATCGGGGACGCTGTCGAGGGCGCTTTTGATCGCCGACGCACCGTCATAGGCCACGCGCACAAAAACACCGTGCAGTCGGAGCAATTCGGCAACGCCATCCGCGAGGTCCCTGTTGTCTTCGACCAGTAGCACCGACTTCGGACTAAATTGCTCCACAGAGTCGGCGTCGAACGAGTATTCGGTTGCCGATATTGCAATCGGTATCGTCAATGTGAAAAGCGCCCCTTGACCCGTTCCGGCGCTTGCAGCCGTCAATGAACAGTTCTGAAGGCGCGCCAGCCGCGAGGAAATAGCCAGCCCTAACCCTAATCCGCCGGCCGATCGGTCGCGACTCATCTCATGCTGAACGAATGGCTCGAAAAGTTCCTTCCTAAACGCATTCTCAAAGCCAATCCCCGTATCGCGAATATGAACTATCGCCGACTCGTTCTGTATCGCGAGGGCCAATTCCACGTTGCCGCCGGCCGGCGTGAACTTGATGGCGTTCGACAAGAGGTTGTCGATAATCTGCCGAAGCCGCACGCGATCGCCATGGACGATGCAGGAGACTTCAGCAATCTGAGCAACCAACTGCAGTCCGGCTTGTCGCGCATGGGGCGCTTGCTCGTCGAGCGACTCCATCAAAAGAGGGCGCAGATCAAATGGCTCGAGCTGCACGGATATTTTCCCAAAAGCTATTCGCGACGCATCGAGGAGGTCCTCGAGCATGCGAGTGATCGCAGTTGTTTGACGGTCAAGACGCTCAACGAGTGGGACGGCCCGACTATCCTGTAGGTCAAGCCGGCGCAGGGCGTACGAAGCGGCGCGGATGGCACCCAGGGGGTTGCGCAATTCATGCGCGAGCACCGCAATGAATTGGTCCTTTTGGCGATCCTTGTCCTGTAGCGCCTGTTTGGCTTTTTCGAGTTCCTTGCGTTCGTTCAGTTCCCGTAGCTGCGTGAGTTCCGCAAACATTCGCTCGCTCATTTCAGATCGGTCCGACTCCGGATCTTCTAACAGCAGTTTCGCAAGTTCCTGCTGGCTACGCAGCAGTTCGAGCATATCCTCTTCGGTTTCGATCTCAGGATGAAGCATCGTCCAGTAATGTGCGGTACGGATAAAGGCGAGGCATCCGCTTAACATTTCATAATCACGTAGACCTAACGTGTGAACAATGGCCCTCCTGGCAGCTTCGCTTCGTGCAGGCTCAATGAACAGGACGGCTGCGCAGGCGAAAATCTCATCTTCCATCCGGCCACCGGGTTCAGGCCAGTGTTCAAGGGTGCTGGGTGCGGACATAAGGCTCGCGTACACAATTGCCATGTCGCGCTTCCAGGGGGATGGTCGTCGCAGAAGAGTGATCACCTCGTCGATGGTCTGCGTGCCGGCCGCGGCATCTCCTGCCGGGCACCCATGTCCTTTGCCTAGCAGAAATCCGACATGTCGCACGATGCAGTAACGCATCGGACAATATCGAGAGAGCCATACGAACAATCTCTCCTTAAATATGGAGGGCATCGGGTTATCGAGATAACCAGCCTTGGCAAAACCCCAAAGCTGTTCAAGAAGTTCGGGCGCCGCTTGAGCCGAGCGGAAAAAATTCGGCAGGATGCCAAAGCGATCGGTGACGATGGCTTCAAACCTCGCCTTTGAGCCTTGAGTGATCTCCATACACAGCCCCTCGCAGAGCCCTTTTTGGGTCCCGAGCGTAACAGGGATTCGCGGACTTCTCGTGAGTCTCTGCGAATTTCAATGACCTGCCGGCGCACACCTGCCAGCGGCGGTCCGGTAGGTCAATTTCAATCGAAATTGGCGGATCAGGATCTCAATTTATCTAGTGCTAAAACCTCGGTGGGAGGCGAAGTATCGGCCGAAGGATCGGATCTTGTCGAAACAAATTTTCAGCGACCGTTGAACGGAAGGCGAGGTTGGAGGCACATACGGCTACGAACTCATCGTGGCTGAAAGAGACGAACCGATCATGTGCATCAAACGAAATTTCCTACATACGCTCCTAGCTCTCGTGACGGCGACGCTAGGCGCGTGCGGAGGTGGTGGCGGAAGTTCCTACTCAACACCTGCCACGATGACGCCCAGTGCAACGGCTCCGACCATCAGCACGCAGCCCGGGAACGTCTCAGTAGTTAGTGGCAATACGGCCAGCTTTACGATCTCGGCCGGCGGCACCGCACCTCTAACGTACCAGTGGCAAAAGAACGGGACAGCCATCGTCGGCGCCACCGCTCCGAGCTACACGACTTCAGCCGAGTCCGTTGCCGATACCGGCGCAAAATTTGCCGTCGTCGTCACGAATTCCGGTGGCAGCGTAACCAGCGCCGACGCCACGCTTACCGTAACAGCCACATCGCCCAATGACGTTGCAACCTTCAAGAACGATGTCGCTCGTAGTGGACTAAACCCGTCCGAATCGACTCTGACATTGGCTAATGTCAATTCTATGAGTTTCGGGCTTCTTCATACGGTCATGGTCGACGGCAAGGTCGACGCACAGCCGTTATATCTCGAGCAGGTCCCGATCTCCGGGGCAGTACATAATATAGCCTTCGTAGCTACGGAGCACGGCTCCGTGTACGCCATCGATGCGGACGCGGGTACACCGATCTGGCAGGTATCGGTACTCGCCAACGGTGAGACACCCAGCGATACGCACAGCTGCACCCAGGTGACACCCGAGATCGGCGTAACTTCGACCCCCGTGATCGATCGGACTGCCGGGCCGCATGGGGTTCTGTACGTCGTGGGGATGTCAATCGACAAGTCGTCGAACTATCATCAGCGCTTGCACGCCCTGGATATCACCACAGGCGCTGAATTGTTCAAAGGGCCGACCGAGATCGCGGCTACAGCGGCGAACAGCGCCGGGACGACGACGTTCGCTCCGGGACAGTATGAGGAGCGGGCCGCACTGCTGCTCGCCAACGGGCAAATCTATACGACGTGGACCTCGCACTGCGATATCGCTCCATACAGCGGGTGGATCATTGCTTACAACCAAACGACGATGGCCCAGACAGCCGTTCTCAATGTCGGTCCGAACAGCGGAGCTTCGGTCCCCAACGGTACGCCCTTCAACATGAACGGGCCGGCCATCTGGATGAGCGGGGACGGGCCGGGTGCCGACGCGCAGGGAAACATTTACCTGCTGACGGGCAATGGTTTATTCGAGCCCACATCGGACGCAAACGGCTTTCCGAACATGGGGGACTACGGCAACTCTTTCTTGAAGCTGACCAGCACCGCTTCGAGCCTGAAGGTCGCCGACTACTTCGCGATGTCGACTGAGGTCGCCGAATCCGGCGCCGATCTGGATCTGGGCTCCGGCGGCGAAATGCTGCTGCCCGACTTGACCGACAGCAGCGGCAACGTCAAGCATCTCGCCGTCGGCGCAGGTAAGGACAGCAACATCTACGTCGTCGATCGAGACAACATGGGGAAATTCAATGCTTCGCAAAACAAGATCTGGCAGGAGATTGACGGTGTCGTCCCGGGCAGTCCGCCTGGCGCCGCCGGTGGAGTACGCGGCTCGCCGGCGTGGTTCAATGGAACGATCTACTATGGCGATTCGGGCGGCACGCTCAAAGCGTTTAGCGTTATGAATGCCAAGCTCTCCGCTGCGCCGACTTCGCAGTCCGCCATCTCCTTCGCCTACCCTGGAGCTTCCCCCGTGGTTTCGGCAAGCGGTACCGCTAACGCCATTGTTTGGGCTCATGAGAACACCACCCCCGCCGTGCTGCATGCGTACGACGCTTCGAACCTCACGCACGAGCTGTATAACAGCAACGAAGCCACCGGCAGCCGCGACCAATTCGGCCCTGGCAACAAGTTCATAGCGCCAACGGTGGCCGGCGGTAAAGTGTTCGTGGGCACAACCAACACACTGGCCATCTTCGGACTGCTCAAATAGCGAGGCGATCCGAAGCTGCCGGGTGATCTACTGCTTCCGGAGAAAATCCCGCACCAGCGTCTCTGCCTTGCGTGCCGAGACGCCGGCGAGACTTTCACTGAAGGCCCGGTGGATCGCTCCCGAGCGCCATCCGTCGAACACGATAGGGTTGATATAGGACTTACGGCACACCGCGGGCGTATTGCGCAGCTCCGACGCGACCCGCTTGACGACACCGACGATCGCTCTCTTGCGTGCGCTCTCGCTCGCCCGCGCATCTCTCGGGGTACGCGCGAGCAACATCAGTGCCCGCAGAGTTGCCCCCCAGGTCCGGAAGTCCTTCGCCGTGAAGTCATCGCCCATCACGTCGCGCAAATAGTCGTTGACCTGCCCGGAGTCGACCGGACAGCGGCTCCCGTCGTCTGCGACATACTGGAACAGATGTTGCCCGGGGAGTTCCTGACAACGCTGGACAATGCGCACAATCCGTTTGTCGTCGATAGAAATCTCGTGTTGAACGCCACCTTTACCGCGAAAATTGAGGACCGCACGGCCGTCGCGCACGAATGTCACGTGTCTGTTGCACAAGGTCGTCAGCCCGAAACTCTTGTTACTGCGCGCATATTCCGCATTGCCGATGCGAGCGCGGGTAACATCGAGTAGAGCTGCCACGGCGGCCAATACCTTCTCTCGCGGCAAACCAGGAAGCGCCAGATCTCGAGTGAGCTTTCGGCGCAGCTTCGGCAGCGCATCGCCGAAGGCAATCATACGGCTGAACTTCGCACTGTCGCGTATTTGCCGCCAATGGGGATGGTAGCGATACTGCTTGCGGCCGCGTGCGTCGCGGCCTGTGGCCTGCAGGTGGCCCCGCGGGTTCACGCAGATCCAGACATCCTTATAGGCGGGCGGCACCGCGAGACTCACGATTCGCTTCAATTCGTTGGCGGAAGTCAACCGCCGATTCCCGGGCGTCAGATAGTGGAAGCCCTTGCCGGCGCGCAGGCGACGTATGCCAGGCTCGTCGCACGAGACATAACGGAGCCCCGCTTCAATCGCCATTTGTGCCGCCTCGGCCGGCATGGCTGAAGAGTCGATCGCCATTGAGGCTCGGAACGTCATAGAGCTGAATTCAAACCCGGCGTCTTAGGCGCGCTTTCGCGTTCTGCTCGACTTGGGCGCGGCCTTGGCGGCGCCCCGTCGGCCCGATTTCTCGAGGCTCGCTTTTAGCGCCGCCATAAGATCGATAACTTGAGCCTTGGGCCGCTCATCGCGGACCGGCTCTTCGACCTCGAGAGAGTGGGTTTGTTTATTTCGTATTTTTTCCTGAACGCGACGTTTGAGATCCGCCCGGTACGTATCCTTGAACTTACTCGCGGTAAAATTGCCTTCCATGCTTTGAACGAGCTGCTTTGCCATTGCAAGTTCCGCGGAACTGATCTTGACCGTGGATTCGCGTTCGGTTGCTGGAAGGACCTCGTCGGCGAAGCGCAGAGTCAATATCATCAACGACGAATCTTGGGGCGCGATCGCACACAGATGCTGTCGCTGATGCATCACGAACGTCGCGACCGCCACTTTGTTGGTCGACTCAAGCGCCTGGCGCAATAGCGTGTAAACCTTATCGCCGCCTTTTGCCGGCGTCAAATAATAGGGCCTTTCGTAGTACATCGCTGGAATTTGAGAGACATCGCAGAAGGTGTCGATCTCGATGGTTTCAGAGGCCTTCACATTGGCGTGTTTGAAATCGGCATCGGCGAGGGCGACAAAATCCCCTTTTTTATACTCGTATCCTTTCACAATGTGAGACCAATCGACTTCCTTCCCGGTCACTTTATTAACCCGCTGATATCCGACCGGGGCGAAGTCGCGGCTGTCGAGCAAGTGCAGCGGCAATGTATTTTCCTTGGACGCGGTATGCAGCTCGACGGGCACATAGATCAACCCGAAGGAGATAGCGCCTTTCCATAAAGCTCGTGGCATTTGACATCTCGGTTGGTCGTCGCTCCCACCCGTGGTGGCGACGGCGTAATACGAGCATTACAACGGATGACCCCGATGGAAATAAGAGCCGTAATGCTCGAATTCGTATAAGCGTTCGCTGACACGCCTTCCACGCGCCTTGAAACCACCAGCTGAGGGCACATTGAGGTTTGCAGTTGACACCAAAGTCACCAGGCGACAGAGTACACCATATGGTGAACTATCAAGAAAGGCAGCTAGCGCTCATGAAGCGCGAACGCCATTTTCCATGGAACGAATCGCTTAGGCCGAAAGCAATTGCTACGGAGGAGTCTGCGAAATGATCACGATCTCAGCCTTCAAATGGGTTCCGGACTTTGCCCGTGGCCAAGTGCGCGACTTACGCGCACGCTGGGCGCTGGAGGAAGTCGGGCTAGCCTACAAGACTCGCCTCCTCGAACAAGGAGATCAGGAAAAACCGGAGTACCGCGCTCTGCAACCCTTCGGACAGGTGCCGATTTTCGAGGAAGACAACCTCGTGCTCTTCGAATCCGGGGCCATCGTGCTGCACATAGGCGAGCGGAGTGAGGCGCTCATGCCGAAAGAAGCCGGCGCGCGGGCACGCGCTGTGCAGTGGCTGATTGCAGCGCTCAATTCGATTGAGCCCTTCGTGATGAATGTCGCGGTGATCGATCTGTTCTATGCGCAGGAGGAGTGGGCGAAACTGCGACGCCCGGGTGCCGTCGAGTTCGTGCAGAGGCGCCTGTCGGCACTCTCGAAGTCGCTGGGTGACAAGTCCTTTCTCGATGGCGATCGTTTTACGGCCGGCGATCTTATGATGACGACGGTCCTACGCATTCTGAAGCACTCTGACATCGTCTCCAGCGACCGGCGCCTGGCAGCGTACGTCGAGCGCTGCACCGCTCGGCCCGCCTTCAGGCGCGCGCTCGATGCGCAAATCGGAGATTTTATGAAAGCCGCATGAAATGCACCCTCGGGATTTCGAGGCGTCGTGGCGACGTTCTCATTCAGCTAGTTTCGCATTCCCGCAGCACGGTTCCCCGCTATGGTAGACACTGAGGCTAAAGTGGCAATGACAAGTACAAACCCCGTATCTAACAAGTTGTTCCACCAGGGTAAAACGCTCTAACTCGGTTGCGACATCCTCCGTTTGCATATGACGCTTGGCCAGCGTGTTGAGATCCGAGATACTTTTTCTTATATAGTCCACGCTCGAAAATTAGCAGAAGGTGATAAACGGATCTGTCGGAATGGATCTCGTCCTAGACTAGGATTTCACCTTCAATCTCCAGAACACGACCGCAAGAACCAGTACGACGGCGGGGAGCGCAATCCCGAATTCATCGATCGCAAAAGAGGTCCTGGTGCCGCGCATGCTGGTTGCCGGCGTGAAGAACACCTGAATGAATTGATTGTGGCTCGCGTGAAACACAGCGGCCGTCCAAAGGCTTCCTGAAGTCAACCGTAGCCATGCCATGACAACGCTCATGCCAAGCATGAGAGCAGCAAAACATGTCACCCCGAACCAAGAAGGCGCGGCGTTGTTGTAATCAGCAAAGAATACGAGAGGCAGGTGCCATACGGTCCAAACTATGCCGGTAAGCAACGCGCCGGCCTTGAATCCAAATCGTGCCGTCAATTGGGGTGCGAGAAAACCACGCCAGCCGACCTCTTCGCCCAGCGCGAACGCCATGCTGAGCGCCATACCCGCGCTACCGATCAAAAGGAAGTAACCGGACAAAACCAACCAATCGGGGGCGCTCGTCCAGCCAAGACTCGAGCGGGTACTGATGACGAATTTCGGATCGGGAAAGCCGCCGTAGCCTGACAGCCAGACCACGGTATAGGCAACCGTTGTGTACCCCAAAGGTATGGCAAATGCCAGCCATTGCCAACGCCACGCGCCCCAGCCCCAGCCAAGCGACTGAAGCGACAAGCCGCTCAGACGGCAAGTCAGCAGGGCGGCGATCGCGGGAGACCACATCAAACCGAGTTCGTAGGTGCCGTTGCCGCCGCCGACATGCCCCGTGGCAATGATGAACGCGTAAAAAATCGAACTCAACGCCGCAGTGAGTAGCAGAAAAAGAACGATGTTGCGCGAGCGCGCGGGCCGACTTTCCGATTCCGACGCGGTGTTGCCCTTACTCATTGAAAGCATATTTCGCTCAGGTGTCACGGCGCGGTGGGGGTCGAACTACGAGAAGTCGTATCTCAAGGTATATTCGCTGATTAGCGCGAGCTTGGACTCTGCGTTGTTCCAGATCTTTTCGCTGCCGTCGGAACGCATCCCTTGCACAATGCGGCCGTCATCCATAAAAGTCAGTAAAGCGTCCGGGTACCTTCCTTTTTCGGCCAACTGGCACACGCGATCGAAACCTACTCTGGAAACGGCCAGTTGAATTTGGTAGGAGCGCCGACCATCCTCGGCTATCCATTTCATCCAACCGATGGGGGCAGGTGCATCGTCGGAGGCCGTTTCCACTAGCGGCTCCTTGTAGGTTAAGAAGAGCGCTCCACCGAGATTCTCAAGATATATCCCGCCGGTTTGGAGTTGGACTATATCGCTTGTGCCTACCCGTACCTGCCATCGAAGCTGTGTCGACTCGAGCGGCGGGTCGGCACGAACTCCGAGGAAGAGTGCGGTTTCAATGCGGCCAAGGTATTCGGCCTCAACTTCTTGATCTGGCCGGAACGTAATCATCGCCATCGGCCGTCCTTCTTTTGGGCTGTGTGCGTGCGTAAGACTCAATCAGTATGCACGCACCGTTACCGCGAAGATGTTCGATTATGCGGTAGTTGCCTTTGGCGAATACCATTACCAGGTCACCGCGGTTTTATTTCGGTATCAAAAAGGAACATCAGGACCTTTTCGGCGTGAAATAAAAGCGATGTGCAGAGTGGTCTGGCGAACCGATGGTTGGAGCTGACGTCGGATCCTTATTCAAAAGTATAAGCTCGGAGTTTTCCTGCAGCTTGAATCGGAGGCCAAAGTGAGGCTCAGGCCTCTGCTCGCACGCCATGGAATCAGTCTCGTTGAGGAGGAGCGGCATAGATCGGCCGGCGCCGCGGCCGCGGAGCAGTTTGCTGCGCAATCGTGGAACGAGGCGATGGCGGCGTTGGCGCAGCTCGCTCTTCTGTGGGTTGACCAAAGTCGTTTCGCGCTCTAGCCACGTCTAAGTCTCGGAACTTAGAATGCGTAATATTCCGTGCACGGCGTGTACAGGTGCGAAGTGGTCATTTAACAAGATATTATTGTTATAAGGTATTGATAGAATTGACATTATTGAAGACTAAATGCAAAAAAGTCACGTCATTTAGAACGTTGGGGGAAGCGAATGATTCGACGAGTACTTTTATTGTTGACGATTGCGGCCGTGTACATCGCCTTTCAGAGTAGGCGGAACAATGCACGGCAACGCGTAGCCGATAATGAGGCGGAAGCGGAATGGGCCAATGAGGGCGGTGCTAACGCGTCAGACTCCGTTTAGTCGTGAAAGGCGCGGCAATTACCGGCAAGGTAATTGCCGTGCGTGCCGTCCAGCCGAGTGCGAGGAGCGGTCGCGCGCAGAGAGTCAGTAGATCTTGTCGCCCTTTTCTACGCCAAAAGACGAGGGCGGCGCAAAGATCCCGTTCACTGAGGTTCCTCCGTTGTGGATGGCCGGAAACCATGACTGCATGCTTTGGGGGAAGCCAAACGTCGGCTTCGTCAGTGCGTCCAGCCGGCCAAGCTCCTCGGCCGAGAGTTTCACCTCGAGCGCCTTCAAGTTGTCCTCGAGTTGCGCGAGTCGTCGCGCGCCGATAATCGTCGAAGTCACGCCGGGCTGCGCCTGAACCCAGGCTAGCGCGACGCGCGCGACCGTGCTCTCGTGCTTCTTGGCGATGATGGCGAGCTCGTCCACAATCGCATATGTCTTCTCAGTGAGGAAGGTGTCAGTAAAGAAGCCGCGATCTGCCTTGATCTGGCCGGCGTTCTGGCGCGTGTATTTGCCGCTGAGCACGCCGCTTTTGAGGGGTGACCACGGCGTAATGCCAAGCCCGAACTCTCGAGCCATCGGCACGAGTTCCTGCTCGACCGTCCGCTCCAGAAGGGAGTATTCGATTTGCAGTCCAATGAACGCGGACCAGCCACGAAAGCGCGCCGTGACGTTCGCTTCAGCGATCTTCCAAGCGGGCGTGTCGGAGACGCCGAGGTAGCGCACCTTGCCGGCGCGAACCAGATCCTCGAGCGCGGCCAGAGTCTCTTCGATCGGTGTGTGCACGTCCCAGTTGTGCAACCAGTACAGATCGATGTAATCCGTCTGCAGGCGGCGTAGCGAGTCCTCACACGCCCCAATGATCGACTTCCGGCCAGAACCGCCGCCGTTGGGATCTCCGGGGTATAGGTTGCCGCTGAACTTTGTGGCGATGACGAGCCGGTCGCGCCGGGCGCTGTGGCGCCCCACGTGGTCGCCGATGATCTTTTCGGAATGACTTTTCGTGTAGAAGTTTGCGGTATCGATGAAATTGCCGCCGAGCTCGGTAAAGCGGTCGATGATCCGTTCAGACTCCTCGACGCCGGAGCCCCAACCGAGGTCTTCGCCGAAGGTCATCGTGCCGAGGCAGAACGGGCTCACCCGCAATCCTGAGCGGCCGAGGGTAATATAGTGATCGAGGGGCATGGTGCTCTCCGAGTTGGTAAGATGGTACAATAACGCGCTAGTTCCGATTAACGATAGTTTATTATTAAACTAATAAATAGACAAGTAACTATGCAAAAAATCGATGTCGGAAAACTTTGGTCTCTCAATTACCGGCTTTTGATGTCGGTGATCACCAGTGTCGCGTCCGACATCACTAAACTCGGGCTGGAGACAAAGGAGCTATTCGTGCTTGCGGAGGTGGACGTGCACCCACACCCCGCGGAACTGGCTGGCGTCCTCAGCATGCCGAAGCCTACCGTCACAATGTACGTCAAGCGGCTCGAAGCTTCGGGCTTTCTGCGCCGTGAAATCGATGGCGCCGACCTGCGTCGCCATCGGCTCATCCTTACCCTCGAGGGGCGCAAGACGATGGCGCGCGGGCTTGCGCTGCTCTCCAAAGCGTTCGGGGCGCGGCTGGCACGGTTGAGCTCAGCGCAGCGGTCGGAACTCGCGTCGCTGCTCGAGAAGCTCACTTAAGCGCGACGCATTAGATGTTTCCGCTAGACTTCGGATTCGAACGGAGGAGTTGAAATGCGAGTTTTGGTCGTAGGCGCGGGCGCTATCGGCGGTTACTTCGGTGGGCGGCTGTTGCAGGCGGGTCGTGACGTTACCTTTTTGGTCCGTCCTCGCCGCGCTTCGGAACTCAAGGAGAACGGCCTTATCATCAAGAGTCCTTTCGGCGATGCTACGCTGCGGGCTCCACCTACGATCCTGGCAGAGGACATCCATCAGGCGTTCGATGTTGTCCTCTTGAGCTGCAAAGCCTACGACTTGGCGTCGGCCATGGATTCTTTCGCCCAGGCGGTGGGATCTGCGACCAGGATCCTGCCGCTGCTGAACGGAATGAGGCACCTCGATCTGCTGGAAAAGCGGTTCGGACGATCTCACCTGCTTGGTGGCCAGTGTGTCATCGCGGCGACTCGTGATCCGCACGGTGCCATCGTTCATCTGAACCACAGCCACACGCTCTCGTTCGGCGAACTTGATAGCGAGATCACCGATCATGTTCGTCTTATCGCTGATGCCTTTGGAAGCGCGGGCTTCGATGCACGGCTCAGTAAACATATCATCCAAGAAATGTGGGACAAGTGGGTATTCCTCGCGACGCTGGCCGGCATCACCTGTCTCATGCGCGCATCTATCGGCGACATTGTGGACTCAGCGGGTAATGAATCGATCCTCTCCTTGCTTGAAGAATGTCGTGCCATTGCCGAAGCTGAGGGGCACGCCCCCCAAATGGACTTCCTCGAACGGGCACACGTCGCGCTGACGGAGACGGGATCTCGGTTGACCGCCTCGATGCTCCGCGATCTGGAAGGGAACGCGCCCGTAGAGGCCGACCATATTATCGGCGATTTACTTCGACGCCGCCGTGCGGATGTCGCGTCCTCTAAAGGGCCTTCGATGTTAGCGGCGGCGTATACTCATTTGAAGGCTTACGAAATGAGGCGTGCTAGATCGCTAGCACCAGCATCCACGCGGTAGATCATCGGCGGCTGACAGAACTATCGGGGTCAGTCCGGGTCATAGCTTTATATTGGAGGAGCGATGTATGAGCAAAATTACCTATCGAGTTCTGAAGCACGACGGCGGTTGGGCCTATGAGGCCAATGGTACGTTCTCCGAATCATTCCCGACTCGAGAAGCGGCCCGCAAGGCGGCGAAACTCGCTGCGAGTGAGCAGGAAGCCCCTGGTGAGACAACCCAGATTTCCTACGAGGATGAAAAAGG
The DNA here is from genome assembly GCA_963755965.1 of uncultured Gammaproteobacteria bacterium. Taxonomy (GTDB): domain Bacteria; phylum Pseudomonadota; class Gammaproteobacteria; order Steroidobacterales; family Steroidobacteraceae; genus Bog-1198. Next base: position 203,706 of record CAVWLU010000012.1, on the reverse strand, counting down.
ACGGTGGCACAATGAGGTCGACAGCGGCACTGATCGCCCGAAAACCACTGTTGAAGGGTGAGTGAAACAACTCAGTCAACCAGGGGCGGCTGGCCCTAGTCCGGCTATGGGCGCACTTTTATCTCGACGCGAACCGAAGGAGGATCATTGGGCGAATAATAATCCTCGACGGTCTCGATCGCATGCAGGCGCTCCGGTTTCATCCAGTGAACCGCCCAGTGGCCAGAATGAACTGGACTATCGACGCTCGGAGAGTCTCTGACGATATTTCCCGGCTGGTGGTACCGGATATGTGGCGATTTCCCGCCGGTATCCCAGTCCAGAAAAAAGCTAGGCCAACGATGATGATGCATTGGCTCGGTTTTACCGGGCGGCGGCATGGTGACCTCTAAGACCCGCACCAGCGCATTCTCGAATAGCACTTTGTGGCTATTGGGCGCTGCTGTTACCGCGTCAAACCCTTCAGGAAAATCCGACGCGTCATCTTTTTCAAGTCCAAGAACTTGCCGGGCGCAAATCGCGACCAGAAAGGCCGCCGCAGCGCTCACTATTATTTTTCTGCCGAGCCCAGACCTACGATTGATGTTCATGATCAATGAGCGGACGTTGACGTTGAGGAAACTCCATCCGGAAGTGCGAACACCCAAATCGAACTGCTTCGTGCGATCGGAAGAGGTATTTCGGGCGTAAGCACAGTGAACACTGACGGAGCCGACTCGCCGTAGCCGACGACTACCGCAATGTATTGTTTTCCTTTCACAGAATAAGTAATCGGTGGGGCGTTGGGAATATCTGCGAGGCGTGCGCGCCACAAGATACGTCCATTAGCGTCATCATAGGCACTGAACCAGCGGTCCGTAGCCGCTGCGAACACCACGCCGCCGGCTGTCGACAACACGCCGCCACTCTGAAACGCCCTCTGGCGATCCTCCCAGAGGGTTTTTCGTTGCTCCAGACTAATTGCTTGCAAGCGCCCAAAGCGCCCATCACTATCTGGCCGCGGGTGCATCGTGACATTCACCCCGGTGGACAGGAATCCCCGTTCGCCGGCACCCGCCGGCGCTAGTTCCATGCAGGTTTCTTGAGCGGCGACAAACAGGACCTTCGTCTCCGGATTGTATGAGGTGGGCATCCAATTGCGACCGCCGCCGCCGTGCGGGCAGACAGTGACGACATGATTTCGATCTGGCAGCAGCTTGGGATCAATGGTTTTTGCGCCGGTTTTCGGATCGATGGCGGAAATCAGTGTTTGCAGCCCCATGTCGACCGAGAAGGCGTACTTACCGTTGGCTGCCTCCAGCGCATCAAAGATGCCCAGCTTGCCGCCAGTCACCACTAGTTTTTTCATTTCGCCGTTCACGGGCAGATACAGGATCTCCCGTTCGAAGGCCCAATCTAAATCCCATTGATCGTTGCGTACATGTTGAAAGTGCCACTTGAGTTTGCCCGTGTCGGGATCGAGGGCGATGGTCGTCTCGGTGTAGAGACCATCGTTCGTCACGCCGCGCTTTCCACTGGGATACCGCAACGGTCCGGTATCGTAGGTGTTACCAGGACCAAAGAAGGCAAGATTGAGTTCGGGATCGTAGCTCCCAGAAGTCCAAACGGACCCGCCGTGGCGCTTCTCAACTGGCAATCCGTTCCAGGAGTCACCGCCCGGCTGGCCCGGTCGCGGAATGGAGTAGAAGCGCCAAGCCTCTTTGCCGGTCTCCGCATCGAGCGCGGCAATGTACGCGCCACCGTCGGCGCCCATTCCACCGACGCCTTGCATGACTTTGCCTTTTGCGATTAACGGCCCGCCGCTCAAGGTAAAGCCCGCTTCAGGGGAGCCAATCGGCTGGTCCCATATCAGCCGGCCGGTTTTGGCGTCCAGCGCGATTTCGTGCACATCGGAAGTGCCGATAAATAGCTTATCTCCAAATAGTGCCATGGTGCGTTTGGTGGTTGGTATGGTGGTGTCCGGCAACTGTCGTGCGTAGTGCCATAGTTCATCGCCGGTTTCCGCATCCAGTGCTTGAACGTTGTCTCGAAAACTGAAAACGAATATCACGCCGTCATGCACCAGCGGCTCCATTTCGTTGATGCCGACTGGCAGCGCCAGCGACCAAGCTAAATGCAAATTGGCTACATTGGCCTTGTTGATCTGCCTCAGCGGGCTGTACCCCAGGGCGTCATGGGTACGTCGCCACGTGAGCCACTCGCCCTCGGGTGGTGAATCCAACAGCGGCTCGGTGACCGGCGTGTAGTGGTCCAAAGGGTTGGGAGTCTTTGGCCATTCCGGGATCCTCGCCTCAGCCGTGAGAGAGCCTAGCCGCGTCGCTCTTAACTTGGCCTGTTCGTTCGGTGGCTCGCCCGGCATTCGGATTGCCGTGAGCGCCGCAGAATCGGGTGGCAGGCTTTCGGCATCGCTCGATGCTCCATTCGCATTCATGATGAAAGCGACGAGCGCCGTGTAGTCATCTTTACTCAATTCACCGGTGCGGCCGGGCGGCATGTTGGCGCGCAGATACGCAGCGAACTCGCTGACCGGTCGCGCTCCCCAATGATTCAAAAAACTTCGGCCCTTGACGGCAGGCGCAAATTCACCGTTATCCAGATTTCTACCGTGGCAGGAAGCGCAATTCTGCAGAAATGAAGACTGGCCGCGTTCTACCTGCGCTGTCCGCTGTGCGGTAGGTTCAACGGCATTCGCTGCGCGCTGCGCAGACAGGCAGATGACTACGCTGAACGTAATCAAGACCCAACCAATGCCCGCGCTTTTAATCGTTCTTATTTGCATGCGGAGTGCCTAGGGTACCAGGTTTCCCATATCGGCCGTCGGAGCTACGCCAGCGCCGGATAGTCCGTATAACCGGCGGGCCCTGGCGTATAAAATGTACCGGTATTCGGTTGATTGAGGGCAGTACGTTTGGCAAACCGCGCCGGCAAGTCGGGATTTGCCAGAAATGGCCGACCAAATGCGATCGCGTCGGCCTCGCCCAGGCGCAGGGCCTGCGAGGCATCGTCGAGCGAATAATCCGAATTTAGGATCAGCGTTCCTTTGAATGCACGGCGGATGGCTGGAACGAGCTGCCGGGTCCCGGGCCGGAAGGTGCTTTCGGGGCGCGATGCGCGCATCTCTAAGAAAGCTATCCGGAGCTTATCCAAGGCTTCGGCAGCCCTCGTGAACAAGGTTTCCGATTCGCTGTCGGCGCACCCCTGTGGATCATCGTTGGGAGATAGCCTTACACCGGTCCGATCGGCTCCGGCGACGCTGATGAGCGTCTGAGTCACCTCAATCAACAAGCGGACGCGATTTTCGACAGCGCCGCCGTAGCTGTCGGCGCGCCGGTTCGTTCCGTCCCGTAGAAACTGATCGATCAGGTATCCGTTTGCGGCATGTAATTGCACGCCGTCGAAGCCGGCCGCCATTGCGTGCTCGGCGGCTCGTCTGTAGTCATCGATGATCTGTTGGATCTCGTGTAATTCGAGCGCTCGCGATGTCGCGTACGGCTTGGCACCCCCGTATGTGTGAGCATGCCCGGGAGCGGTGGTGGCCGAAGCCGACACCGGATGGGCTCCCCCGAGAAAGTCGGGGTGTACGAGCCGACCCATATGCCAGAGCTGTGCGACGATGCGACCCCCCGCATCATGAACCGCGCGTACAATCGGCCTCCAGCTGGTCGACTGCTCCTCGGACCAAAGTCCCGGCGCGTTCGGCCAGCCCAGGCCTTGCTGGGTGATTCCGGTTGCCTCCGTGATGATCAACCCAGCCGATGCCCGTTGACTGTAATACTCGCCCATCAGCGGAGTCGGCACATGGCTACGGGTCGCGCGCCCCCGGGTAAGTGGCGCCATCATAATTCGATTGGGCGCATCGATGGCACCAAATGTTATTGGGTCAAAGAGTTCGGTCATCGAAAAGTTCCTTCATTGGCGGTCGTTCGGCACATTACGAATTGTACCGACAGCGGCACGGCCATGAGGGTATTGTGCATACTGGCGTCTATGATCAGCAACTGAGGACGAGCCCCATGGAAGACAAGCAATTGAGAGAGGGATTCGATACAGGTCTCGGCAAGATCAGGCACGAAATCAAGAGCCGGCTGGTGCCCCATGGATTTTTCGGCAACGTCACGCACATTGACACCGACCTCGTGGATCAAGTGCCGACCGGCTCCAAAATCGAGATCGTCGTCAAGGGACGAACTGTCGAACGGTCGTTTAGCCGTCAGGACATCGAAGGCTGTCGTCTTCGGGTGGGTGGCGCGGTTTTAGTGGGGATTATCTCCATGATTGATGAACTCGCGGCATAATCTGATACCGTTGGAAACCGTAGCGATCTTCGTCGACGTTCAAAATATCTATTACACAACGAGGCAGTGTTTTTCTCGCCATTTCGATTACGGCAGGTTTTGGGCGGAGGCTACGCGAAAGAGAAAGGTGGTGAAAGCGACAGCATTCGCAATCGATCGCGACGATGAAAAACAGCGACAGTTTCAAAACATTCTGCGTGGCATTGGATTCGAGATCAAACTGAAGCCATTCATTCGTCGGAGCGATGGGTCGGCGAAAGGCGACTGGGATGTTGGAATCACTCTGGATATCCTGGATTACGCGCCGCAGGTAGACGTCGTTGTATTGGCATCCGGCGACGGCGATTTCGACTTGTTAGTCCAAAAAATAAGGGCACAACATCGACTGAGCGTTGAGGTCTATGGAGTTGCGGAACTTACGGCAGAGTCGTTGATCCGGGCGGCCAGCAAATTCTTGCCCATCGCAGATCAGCTACTTTTGCCGGCGAACAAAGCGTATTAGGTTCAATGAAACTCACGTCAGTAAACTCACTCTCTGCACCGCAGGCGGCCGGAGGCTATTCTCAGGCCGTTGAAGTTTCCGCGGCACAGCGCTTCTTGTTCATTAGCGGCCAGATTCCGGAAACAGTAACAGGCAATGTCCCGAGGGATTTTCCGGCGCAAGCGCGCTTGGTGTGGCGCAACGTTCTTGCCCAACTTGACGCCGCGGGCATGTCGGTGAGCAATCTGGTGAAGGTCACCACATTCCTGTCCTCGAGAGAGTTTGCCATCGCAAATCGTGAGATACGCCAAGAAGTACTCGGTGCCCACAGTCCGGCGGTGAGCGTCATCATAACTGGCATTTTTGACGAGAAGTGGATGTTGGAGATCGAAGCGGTGGCAGCTGCTTAAGACCGCGGGCGGGCAGATGCACCCAAGCGGTTGCATTCTGGGATGTGTGACGTTTATTGTGTTGAAAATACTTCGGGGGAGCGCAGATGAAGATCATTCCATTGGGCGTCCTTAATATTGCTTGTTGTATTGCTGCCGGCGGCGCCTGCACAATTGCCCGGGCGGATGTCACGATCACGCAGAAGACTAATTTGGACGTGGCATCGTTAATCGATGCGCACGGTGCGACAACCTTAAGTTTGACCGCCGACAAGCAGCGCGAAGATACCGAATCCCACTGCGAAGGCGTGATGTCAATTGTCTGCGGCAACGTTCAGGGCGGAGAAATCGTTCGCTTAGATCGGGATCTTAGCTGGTATTTGGAGCCCAAGAAAAAGCTGTATCGGGAGCAGGTCTTCGCTTCACCCGTCGAACTGGCTGCGATGAAAGCGAAGATGCAGGCGAATTTGGAAAAAATGAACTCTTGTCCCGTTTCGCAGAAGCAGCAGCCGATCGACAAATCCAAATGCCAAATGTCACCGCCCAAATTTGACATCCACAAGACCGATGACAAGATGTCGATCGCCGGGCACGATGCGCAGCGTACGCAAGCGAGTTTGACCGAAACCTGCACCAATAACGAGACGGGCGATGTCTGCGACACGGTGATCGCCGTAGATGTTTGGTTGACGCAGGATAATCTGCCGGGAAGTGATGACCGAGTGGCCTTCAGCAAAGCTTATGCCAAAAAGCTCGGTATCGAGGATTCAGCTAACCTGTTTCGCGGCGATGTTGCGAAATACCTCGCGCCCTATCAGTCGCAAATCCAGCAACTTCAAGCTAAGTCGGCTGACTTCAAAGGCCAGCCACTGAAAACCACCCTGCGGGTATTAGTAGGGGGTCCGCAGTGTAGTGCTACGGGAAATTCCAAGCCCGACGCCACGAGCGCCACTACTCCTTCTACCGCGCCGACCAATCCGCTGAACAACGTAAACCAGGCAACCAAAGCGGTCGGCAATTTTGTAGGCGGTCTATTCCATAAGAAGAAAGCCGACGATTCGCAACCGACCGCGGGCACTGCCACTACCGGCGCGGCATCGGCGTCCGCTGACCCTTTCGCCCAACTGACTCAATTGGGGTCATACACCGTGGAAACCGTAAGCATTAACACCGATGCCATTCCTGCGGACAGATTCGATATTCCTGCGGGTTGGACCAAGGAAGTACCCAAGACGAGCAAAGCGGGCAACGACGAATTCACATGCCCGAAAACGGGGAGTTAATGGTCTGCAGTTAAGAGAGTCAATGGTCAGCCGGGGCCTATTTCTGCTCCAGCCGTAAACTTTCCGGCCGACCAAGTGTCAGTCTCTCCTGCAACCAAGAAATCCGAGGCATGCAATGAACAAACTGCTGATTGGCGCCGCCGGCGCTTGTTTTGTCGTGGGCTGCGGCAAGGCGCCGGAAGTCTCGCCCCAGTCTACGGCGCCCCCCCTGGTCTCCGGGATCGACGTTCAATACATTGACGACGGTGTGCGCCCGCAGGACGACTTCTACAAACATGTCAATGGCAAGTGGCTTGCGACTACGGAGATTCCAGCAGACAAGGCGACGTACGGCTCGTTTACCCAATTGAGAGACGATTCTGAGGCGCACTTACGGATCATTGTCGAGGGCTTGCAGACGTCGGCCGCAGCCAAGGATGCAGACCAGCAGAAAATTGCCGACTTGTATGCCAGTTTCATGAATGAAACGGTCCTAAATGGCCTGAGTTTCAGGCCACTGGATGCCGAGTTTGCCAAAGTGGAGGCACTTAAGGACCGGAAAGAGATAGCGGGACTGATCGCTCACTTCAACGAAATCGGCGTCACCGCGCCCTATACACCGGTCGTGCATCAGGACGCCAAGGACTCGACCAAGTATGTGTTCGACTTGGGCCAGGACGGTTTAGGGATGCCCGATCGCGACTACTATCTCTTGCACGACGGCAAGATGGAGGACGCTCGGAAGGAGTACGGCCAGTACATCGAGAAAATGCTTACCCTGGCGGGCGACAAGACGGCGATCAAGGATGCCAAGGACATCTTGGCGCTCGAGACGGAGCTGGCCAAGGTGCAGTGGACCAAGGTCGAGAACCGCGATCCAGTCAAGACCTACAACAAGTTCGAGTTTGCGAAGCTTGGTGCAATCGCACGCGGCTATGACTGGAAGGCATATCTCGTCGATTCCGGTGTTGAGGGCAAGACGGACTACCTGGTGGTCAGCCAGCCGAGCTACATCACTGGCTTCAATAACTTGCTGCAGACGACAGCCCTGCCAGTATGGAAGGCGTACTTCAGGTGGCGACTGCTCAATGATTTCGCTCCATATCTGAGCAAAGACTTCGTCGATGCGCATTTCGCCTTTTATGGGACGGCCCTGCGTGGTGTCCCGCAGAACCGCGAGCGCTGGAAACGCGGCATCGCTTTGGTGGAGCGTTCGATCGGCGAGGGCCTGGGCAAGCTCTACGTGGCTCAGTACTTCCCGCCAGAATCGAAGGCGCGGATGGATCAACTGGTGAAGAACCTAATCGCTGCTTACAAGGGCGACATCGATACACTCGACTGGATGAGTCCGGAGACCAAGCAGAAAGCGCAGGAGAAGCTTGCCAAGTTCACTACGAAGATTGGCTATCCATCGAAGTGGCGCGACTACAGCGCCCTGCAGATCGTCAAAGACGATCTGGTCGGCAACGTGATTCGCGCGCAGATTTTTGAATACGACCGCAATCTCAACAAACTCGGCAAGCCGATCGATCGCGATGAATGGGGCATGACGCCCCAGACGGTCAATGCTTATTATAATCCAGAGATGAATGAAATCGTGTTTCCGGCGGCCATCCTGCAGCCGCCGTTCTTCAATTCGAAGGCGGACGATGCGGTGAACTATGGGGGCATCGGCGCCGTCATCGGGCACGAGATTAGTCATGGGTTCGATGACCAGGGAAGCCAGTACGACGGTAACGGGAACCTGCTCAGCGCGCCGGGTTGGTTCACCAAGGAGGACCTCGACAAGTTCAAGGCAAAGACCCATGCCTTGGTGGAACAGTACGCCGCCTATGAGCCGGTACCCGGTTATCACGTCAACGGCGAGCTCACGTTGGGCGAAAACATTGCCGATAATTCGGGAATCGCCATTGCATACAAGGCTTACAAGCTGTCTTTGGACGGCAGGGAGGCGCCGACGATCGACGGTCAGTCCGGCGATCAGCGCTTCTATGAAGGCTGGGCCCAAGTGTGGCGCGGCAAGACGCGGACGGATCAACTCATCGTTGACATCAAGACCAATCCTCATTCGCCGTTGGCAGTCCGCGGTACGGTGCCCGAGATGAATCAGGCGACCTTTTACGAAGCCCTCGGCATCAAGGATGGCGACAAGATGTATCTGCCCCCGGAGAAGCGCGTCGTACTCTGGTAGGCGGAGGGACAGCCACGTAGGATCCACAGGTGGCAGCAGAGAATCGTACTCAGAGCTCTGACTCGACTCTGCGCCGGCCTGCGAAACGTGCAGCAATTCTTGTCGTCGGTCTGCTAATTCTCGGCGTGGTTTTCGCAGCGTGCTATGCGCCCTTTCTTGATGGCGAGCTGGCAGTGTGGCTCGAGCCTCACTCGGTAGTTGATTCGGCGCCGGCGCACCTCTCGAAGGGACGGATGGCGGACGACTATTTCGCTGTCGAGGATTTGGGAGATAGTACGTTTGCGATTGGCGAGCCGCGCTATTACCAGCAAAATTATTCCTATTTGATTGTTGGATCGACTCGCGCGGTCTTGTTCGATTCTGGTTCAGGGACCCGGGACATCAGTAGCGTTGTGGCGACTTTGACGAAGTTACCCATCACAGTCATCGTTTCGCATCTGCACTTTGATCATTTGGGTGGGATAGGTCCCTTCGGTCAAGTGGCTTTGATCGATTTGCCGGTCACTCGGGCGGACGTGTCCGGAGGGTACTTCAAGCCGAGCCGATACGAATACCTGGGGTTTATAGACGGTCGTGACCCTCCGTCGGTTCGGGTCGGGGAGTGGCTCTCGCCTGGCGCAATCATTGATCTAGGCGGCCGGTCATTGCGGGTTTTGTCTACACCGGGGCATACGCCGAGTTCGGTGGCCCTATTTGAACCGGCGAGCCGACGGCTATTTATAGGCGATTTTATCTATCCGACGACTCTCTATGCCTTCCTACCGGGCGCGAGTCTCTCGGCGTACCAAGCAACGGCGAAGATGTTGCTCGGCGTGCTACCGATGAATACCGTACTCTGGACGGCCCATTGCTGCCGCAAGAACGGAGGTGTGTCGGCACCGTGGTTGACGATGAGTGATTTACGCGATTTGGATTCCGCGCTGACGGAAATTAGAGCCGGACGGGCGAAGGCGCTGGGCTTTTATCCACGCGTATTCCCGGTGAATGAGGAGATGACGCTGGCGGCGGGCTTTCCTTGGAATAACCGGTGAGCGCCTCGGCTAGACGATGCGTCCATTGTGTTTTCCATCTGAAATTTCCCGTACCCGATATTCCGCTCGCAGCATTGCTCACTGAAAGAATAGAGCTTTTGTGGATTGGCGCGCAATCAAGCATCCGCATCGGAAGCACTGCAGCTCTTCGACCTTGAAATGTCGACAGAAAAGTCCTACGCGAATGGGAGGCGGATTCCCACAGATAGGCCAAGAAGCCTGCCCACGAGCCATAAATGCGCACCCAATGCGCACACCGCACCGAAAATCTCCTTATTGGCCGAACTCCTAGTGTCCCATCTCAGTTTTGAAATAAATCTCAAAGTAAGATCCTTAGCTATCTGAAGCCTGGGAGAAACGTATCAATCCCCTGCGATTGCGCGCGTTCTCACTGAATTGGCGATGGGGTATCGGCGAACGCTTAGGTGTGGCATTTGTCGCCGTCTCAGCCCTTGCGATCGCGTCAAATCTGTTGATCGAGCATCCAACTTTCATTACGCACGTTACGCGTGTGCTGCGGACGGTTGGGCCTCCGGCATCGTTACCGATAGACGTAGTATCGGAGTCGGGTAGGGCGCCACCGTCACAAGTCGAGGAACTGAATACCAAATTAGTGATCGCGGCGATTGAACATTATGAGGCGGCCGTGCGCAGCCGGGTGGGACTTCGCAACGAGGACAGCGAAGCGCAATTGGCAAGCGCAAATGGGGAGTTGGAGCGGGAAATACAGACCTATGTCTCCCAGCCCGCCTCAGGGCAGGCGATCCAGCAACTGAAAAAAATCCAGGCGAGCCTGGTGCATCACCAGTTGCATGGAGCCGAGCTGGTGCGTGCGGCCGACAGCCGACAAGGGGTATTCAAGGAATTGTGGGCCTCCTTCGAGGCACTTGATGCACGCACCAAGGCTTCGTTGGCGGGGTCCTGGAAAATGTTCGGCCGGGTTATTACTCGTAAGTCCCTTGTTGATCTGAACTCGGGTCTGGACGAGATTCGGCGCGGTTTCGCGAGCCTGCCGACTGCCGGGCTCTATGATCGAGGTGCCCTGGACGCGGTTAAGTTAAGCGAAAACGCGCTCGCCGCCAAGCTGCAGACTAACGAGGCGGCTTTGAGACATTCTCAGGGGGAGACCTGGGTCTCGCAGACGCATGCGGATTTGGCACGGATCGACGCGCTCCAAGCGACTCTGATTGAACTAGATAGGCAGCGCCGCGCCTCGGAGCACAGTTTTGAAAGCGAATCGCAGGACCTCGCGACGATGGCGGATACCGCGGGCCTAACTTTTATTGCTCACCAGGGCGCGGTTCCTAGGCCGGCCGGACTCTTGAGCGAGCACGCGACGGAAACCACCTCGACGTCCGAGGACAAGCCGGAACGCTTCGGGCCTATTTTTTGGGTCAGTGCGAGCGTGTTAGTGCTGATGTTGTGGGTATCCATCCGCACCGTCATGAGCGTCGTAATACCCGTGCGTCGAATGAGGGCCGCCACGCTGAAGCTTGCCGGCGGTGAGGCCGGGGTAGAGGTGGCGCGCGGCGGGATTCGAGAACTCGATGATCTGGCGGTTTCCTTCAATCAAATGGCCGAACAACTCGCCGAAGCCAAGGCGATGGCGCACAACTACCAGCAGCGGCTGGAAGCAAAGGTGAACTTGCGCACGCGAGAGCTGCAGCATCTGGCGGAGCACGATCCATTGACCCAGCTGCCAAACCGGCGCCAGCTCTTTACGCACCTGAAAGCCGCTATCGAGCGAGCCGAAACGAGCGGCTCCTACATCGGTGTATTCTTCGTCGACCTCGACAATTTCAAGAACATCAACGATAGCTTGGGGCACGCGTTTGGTGACCAGGTATTGGGCGCAATTGCAGAGCGGTTACGCGCACGAGCGGGTCCAGCCGGCTTTGCGGCACGCCTCGGGGGCGATGAATTCACCATCGTGTGCGACGGTGTCATGGACGTGGAAGGGGTCAATACAATCGGAAGCGAGTTAGTGCGGGCGTTTCAGCAGCCCATCGCCGTCGATGGGCGGTATCTGATGACCAGCATCAGCGTGGGCGCCAGTTTGTATCCGGATCACGGCGGCGACGCCGATTCGCTGCTACGCGCCGCCGACGCCGCGCTGTTTCGCGCCAAAGCCCTTGGACGCAGTCAATTGACCGTATTTAGCCCGGCGCTATTGGAAGCGGCCTCCGCCAAGTTCAGCACCGAGCAAGGATTGCGCTACGCTCTCGAACGGAGTGAATTCGAACTGGTCTTTCAACCGGAGGTCGATGCCAATACACTGACGACGCACCTCGTCGAGGCGCTTTTGCGCTGGCGACTGCCCGATGGACGCCTTGTCTCGCCCAGCGAATTTCTCTCCATCGCAGAAGAGTCCGGGTTGATCATGGAAATCAGCGATTGGGTGCTGCGAACCGCCATCGAAACTGCATCGCGCTGGCACCACGGCGCTTGGCCGCAAGCCCGCGTCGCGATCAACCTGTCCTCGCGCCAGCTGCTCGACAGTCGTTTCGTCGATCACGTGATGGCGCTGCTGATCGAACATAAGCTGCCGCCCCGCTGTATTGAAATCGAGCTTACCGAAAACGTACTGCAAACCGGTGCAGGGACCATTGAGGTATTGCGTCAATTACGAGGCCATGGCATAGCCATTGCGCTCGACGATTTTGGAATCGGTTACTCATCGCTCGCTTCGCTCGAGCAGCTGCCGTTGACGCGAGTGAAACTCGATCGTACCCTGATCGCTAGGGTTCATACGAGTGCGCGCTCGGCTGCGATCGCGCGTGCTCTGGTCGGCCTTTGTCACAACATCGGTCTGGAAGTGACTGCTGAAGGCATTGAGTGCTCCGAGCAACTGGCGTTGCTCGCTGAGCTCGCGCCCATATACCTGCAGGGCTATCTGCTCTCACGTCCAATGCCGGCAGAAAAGATTCTATCGGTAATGGTTTCATTGCCGAATCACATTACATCGCTTCTCCTGACATCATCATCGAAAATGGACACACCGGTGGAATCACTGAGTAATCAATCCACCGTGGCGGATATGCGCACGCGTAGGGGTCAGGCATCTACTTAGTTTTGAAGGACAGATCTAGCCGTGCGGTTCATATTCGGTGGACGTCCCAATGCAAGTGGGGGATGATCCAGCGACTAGCCGCTGGGATCCGCATAATCCGTCACTTAATCGCATGGTTCTTCATTTTCGTGGCTGCGCCGTCGGTGATCGATGCGTCGGAGCTCAGCATCGGCGCGAATACGATTCAGAAAATGATTTCGCAGCAGCTTTTTAACAGACAAGGCCGGTGGTATCTCTCAGACGACGGCCCTTGTTACGTCTATCTGGAATCACCTCACACGCGGCTCCAGAACGGTCGTCTCGTGCTAGATGCCCATATGTCGTCTCGCGTCGGACTTCGCATGGGAGATAATTGCGTCGGAAGTGGTTTCGCTTCGAACGTTACCCTGTCCGGACGGCTGGTCGGTAAAGGTTCGACATTGACGATCGATGACATCCGTTTCGATCACGTCGATGACAGCGCGACGCGTGATGTTTTTGATCTGGTCCAGAATGCCGCGCCGCAAGCGCTGCCTCACGCGGTGAACTTGGACGTACTAGCGTATGTAAGGGGCGCTCCAATGAATGCGGCCGGCATTGCGGTCACCGTCAAGCAGTTTCGGATAGTGGATGTCGGGACGCAATCAGATGCGGTCGTGGTTCGCTTTGACATGTCACTAACCACGCCATGATACCGGGTGAATTTCTAAGAAGTGGTGGTCGACGTTCTGGCGCGCCGTTCACCGTCGACTTCCGTGCGCACTGGAACGGCGGGGACTACGGGTACAGAAGCTAGTTTCGTCGGTATAACCCCGAGAATCTCGTCGAATAGGGTGCGGTAGTGAACCACGGCCTTTCGCAGTTCCTCGGTGTCCGCTTCTCCGCGCGCATCACGTACGGCAATCGCTTGTGCCGCGCGGTAATTTTTGACGACACTCGGATGATCAACTGAGATGTCGGCAGCGCGAAGCTCAAAGTCGGCCATCGGGTAACCTCTCTTGAGCATCAGTTCTCGCACGAGGAGATCGGCCTCTGCGAGAACTCCTTTGGGGTTGTCGACAAAGCGGCCTTGAAGTGCGCTCCAAGCATTGGAAAATCTGGCCGCGTCAGCGGCCGTAATCGGGACAATGTTGAGTCGAGCGACCCGTTGCTCACGTTTGATTAGTTCAGCCTCTGCCTTCGTTTTCCCGCCAAACTCGTTGACCGCGCGCTCGTATTCAGGACCGAAGCGATGTTGGAGTTTCACGGACCGTCGTCTTTGCGTGACAGTCCATGCGATGGCGGCAAGCGCCACGACGATCAAAACCGCCACGATAATGACGGTGATTGTGGGGTTCGTATTCATGAGAATTCCTATGCAAGTCCGATTGGCGAAGCCGTTTATCCTCTTAATAGGATGCTCGCAAACTAGGCGGCGTGGCAGCCGGCCATTTGCGACACAGTGGATCCGATTTAGGACTGAACACCGTGATGCTTCCGCTCGCCAGATGAGTTTGGCACTGCTTCTCGGCCTCTCGGGGAGTTTGTATTAATTACACGATCGGTAATCGCGTCGTCGACCACGATCGTAGATCCGTGAGAATTGTTTGTGTTTAGAATGACTGATGAACTCAAGCGGCAAAGTCACGACCGACCAACCCAAGGGCTCCTACGGTGCGTGGGAATTCATTGCGGGCGGCGGCGAGATGGGAGCTCTGATTCGCGCGCATGATTGGTCACAAACCCCGTTGGGCTCTCCGGAGGATTGGCCGCAGAGCTTGCGCACGGCGACACGCCTCATGCTCAATACCCGCCATCCTGTGTACATCTGGTGGGGACCAAGCCACATTTGTCTCTATAACGACGCCTATCGACAATCGATCGGCTCTGAGCGCCATCCTAGCTCGTTAGGGCAACCCGGCCGCGAGGTGTGGGATGAAATCTGGGGCATCATCGGGCCGCAGATCGAGCAGGTCATGAGCGGCGGCGGCGCGACGTGGAACGAAAATCACCTGGTGCCTATTACGCGAAACGGTGTTCGCGAGGATGTGTATTGGACCTACAGCTATAGCCCAATCGACGATGAGAATGCAGCGAACGGAATTGGCGGGATATTGGTAATCTGTTCGGAGACGACGGCGCAAGTGCGAAGTCGCCATCGGATCGCTGCGGAGAACGAACGGCAGCGTCTCTTGCTCAAACAAATGCCTGGATTCGTCGGCGTTCTGTCAGGTCCCACGCATATTTATGAATACGTGAATGATGCGTACATCACCATTGCAGGTCCCCGCAATTTCTTGGGCCGAACCGTCCGCGATGTTTTCCCGGAACTCGCGGGCCAAGGCTTTCACGAGTTGCTCGATCAGGTTTATTCGACGGGTGAGCCTTTCGTCACCCGGGCGATGCCCATCAGGCTCTCGGGTGAAGAGAAGGATCGATTCATTGATCTTCTCTATCATCCAATCCGAAATCTCGAGGGTGAAGTGACCGGAATTTTCGTCGGCGGCTATGACGCCACAGAGCAAGTGCGGAGCAAGGCGGAAATTGAGGCAATAAATGTCAGCTTGAATGACCGTATCGCGCTGGCGCTCAGCGAGAGGGAATCTATGGAAGAGGCGCTGCGTCAGTCGCAAAAAATGGAGGCGATTGGCCAGCTGACCGGGGGCATTGCGCATGACTTTAACAACTTGCTCGCGGGAATCACCGGGAGCCTGGAATTGTTGCGTGCTCGACTCAGCCAAGGACGTATTGCGGAGACGGATCGATACGTGACTGCCGCACAAGGCGCAGCGAAACGCGCGGCCGCGCTCACTCATCGACTGCTCGCCTTTGCGCGCCGTCAGAGACTCGATCCGAAACCCGTTGACGCAAATCGATTGATCGCAGATATGGAAGATTTGATCCGCCGCACGATGGGCCCCGCAATCACAGTTGAAAATGTCGGTGCCGGCGGGCTTTGGACCATCTTGGTCGACCCGAATCAGCTGGAGAATGTGCTGCTGAACTTATGCATCAACGCGCGGGATGCCATGGTCGACGGCGGAACGCTGACTATCGAAACGGGAAACCGCTGGCTGGACGACCGCAGTGCGCGAACCCGGGATCTACCGCCGGGGCAATATGTATCGGTATGCGTCAGCGATACCGGCAGTGGGATGTCAGCCTGAGGTGATCGCACGGGCGTTCGATCCCTTCTTTACCACTAAACCGCTCGGCGCCGGTACAGGTCTCGGGCTTTCGATGACCTATGGTTTTGCGCGCCAGTCGGGTGGACAGGTGAGGATCTATTCGGAGATCGGAAAGGGCGCCATGGTCTGCTTGTACCTTCCTCGCTATTTGGGCGACGCAGTCGACCTGCAAATCCCCGAACGATCGGGCGAGCTTGCTCGTGCGCAACATGATGAAACCGTCCTTATCGTCGATGACGAGCCGACTGTGCGAATGTTGGTTTCGGATATCTTGCTGGAACTCGGCTATAACTCGATCGAAGCTTCCGACGGCACGTCGGGACTTCAGATTCTGCAGTCCAATGCGCGCGTCGATTTGCTGATCACCGATGTCGGATTGCCCGGAGGCATCAACGGGCGTCAAATGGCGGACGCCGGCCGCATACAGCGCCCCGATTTGAAAGTGCTGTTTATCACCGGTTACGCGGAGAATGCAGTCGTCAGCCATGGTCATCTCGAACATGGCATGCACGTCCTTACCAAACCTTTCTCTATGGATACTCTTGCATCTCGAATCAGAGACCTGCTGGGGTATTAACGCCTACCGATCAACACGAAAGTCCCATTAGCACGCCGAGGCGCCACCGCGCCGACTTTCGCGCGACAGCCCGAATTGAAAAATTTACAACAGCGCCGGTAGTTTTGATTGCGAGGTGGACTAGCGCATCGTACCCTGCTGCAAAATGATAATAGTCGGCGAAAGTAGTGGATAGCTTTTTTAAATCCAATTTAAGACATTTCGACTTTTTGGCCGGCGGCGGCGAGATGGGTGAGCGCATGCGCGCGCTCGACTGGACCAAGACGCCGCTCGGGTCCGTCGCGCAATGGCCACAGTCGCTCAAGACGATCGTGCGCGTCATGCTCGACTCGCGCTATGCGATGTGGATGCTTTGGGGACCGCAACTCACGTTTTTCTGCAACGACGCCTATTTGCCGACGGTTGGGTTGAAGCGCGACTGGGTGCTGGGCGCCCGTTCGGACAAGGTGTGGGAGGAGATCTGGCCTGACATCGGTCCCCGCATACAGCGGGTTCTCGAGGAGGGGCGAGCGACCTGGGATGAAGGCTTGCCGCTCTTCCTTGAGCGTTACGGATTTCCGGAGGAAAGCTACCACACTTTTTCATACAGTCCGATCTACGACGATGACAGTCGCATCGCCGGCATGCTCTGCGTTGTGACGGAGGTTACGGAGCGGGTGATTGGTGAGCGCCGGCTCCGTGTGTTGCGAGATCTCGCAGCTTCGCCCAGGGCGGAGGCAACCGAGGACGCGTGCAAGCGGATGATCAATGTCCTTGCCGACAATACCCTTGACGTGTCCTTTGCCTCTTTGTATCTGCTCGATCAAACGCAAAAACATCTCAGGCTTGCTCACTATTTCGGAGACCTCCCGAGGCAGCTCATACCTGCACAGGTCTTACCAGGAGACCGTTCGGGACCATGGCCGATTGGCGAGGCGATCCGTAGCGGTGCGCCGCAAATCGTTGAACTTCAAGTCGGCGGTCCGGACTCTATTCCTTCACCGCTTTGGCAGGATCACATCCACCAGGCAATGGTCCTGCCCGTCAAGCAGGGCTCCTCGACGACGAGCGCGGTGCTAATCGCCGGGGTTTCGTCGCGCCGACCGCTGGACGATGACTATCGAGGATTCTTCGATCTCGTCGTCGGACAGTTCGCCGCTGCGATTGCCGATGCTCAGACCTACGAGGCGGAGCTCGCACGCGCTGAGGCGCTATCAGCAATTGATCGCGCGAAAACGGCCTTTTTCTCGAACGTGTCTCATGAATTTAGGACCCCGTTAACCCTGCTATTAGGTCCGATTGAGGAAGCCCTGCAGAATCCCTCGGAGGGATTGAGCGGAATGGCACTCGAGAGCGCCCACCGCAACGCCTTGCGATTACTGCGTCTCGTCAACACCTTACTCGATTTCTCGCGCATTGAAGCGGGGCGCGCTCAGGCACACTACGTGCCAACCGACCTTGCCGAATCGACGCAGGAGCTGGCGAGCGTCTTTCGCTCCGCCATGGAACGCGCGGGTCTTCGGTATTCCGTCTCATGTGCCCCACTCCGAGAAGCCGTTTTTATTGATCGTGAGATGTGGGAAAAAATCGTACTCAACCTTTTGTCGAACGCCTTCAAATACACGTTTGACGGGGAAATTCGCGTCGAGTTGCGCACGTGCGGCGCCGGCGTCGAGTTGGCGGTCGCGGATACGGGTACGGGCATACCGCCTGAGGCGTTGCCGCAATTGTTCAACCGATTTTACCGCGTCCCCGGTGCGAGCGGCCGCACCCACGAGGGTTCCGGGATCGGATTATCTCTGGTGCGCGAGCTCGTCCACCTTCACGGCGGTTCAATCGAGGCTGAGAGCACCATGGGGCAGGGCAGCATTTTTCGCGTGCTCATTCCTTTTGGGCACACGCATCTTCCGAGCGCCCAGGTGGCACATGAGAGTCACCACGTGCCAAGCGCGAACGGGGCCGCAGGGTTTGTCGAAGAGGCCGAGCGATGGTTGCCTGATTTTTCCAGCCTGGAGCAGAGCGGCACTTTTCTTGCGCTCACCCGGCCGGAGCCGCCACCGGCAACATCCGATGCGCTCAGCAAGCCGACTGTCCTTCTGGTCGACGATAATCGCGACATGCGTGAATACGTCGCCCGGTTGCTGAAGCCGCGATTTAAGGTGGTCTCGGCAGAGGACGGCCAGCAAGCGCTCGATTTGATCGACACCGGGGTTCGACCGGATCTGGTGTTATCGGATGTAATGATGCCGCGGCTCGATGGGTTTGGGCTGTTGAAGGCATTGCGCGCTCGACCGCTCTCGGACACGACGCCGGTAATATTCCTATCCGCGCGTGCCGGAGAAGAAGCGCGCGTAGAGGGATTCGACGTCGGTGCGGATGACTATCTCATCAAGCCCTTTGGCGCCCGGGAATTGATCACACGCATCGATACGCACATTCGATTAAGTCGGCTCCGCCGCGCCGCCAACGAGGACATCAAGGTCAGCGAAGAGCGGCTGCGCATCGCCATCGATGAAGCCGGCATGGCGACGTGGGATCTCGATCTGAGAACTCATGAATTGCGCTGGAGTCGTTCGCACTACACCTTGCTCGGGCTGGTTCCGGATGAGTCAACCCTTGCGACATATGAAATGTGGCGCAGCCGCGTTCATCCCGCAGACCTCGCGGTCGTCGAAGTCGCACTCTCCACCTCCCGCGACACGCAATCACTGTTTTCTCAGGAATATCGGATCATCCGAGCCGATACAGGCGCGGTGCGGTGGCTGCGAGTCTTGGGCCGATTTTTGTACGATGAGTCGGGGGTTCCGGTACGCAATGTGGGTGTATTGTTTGACGACACCGATCGCAAAGCGGCCGAAATTGCGCTCCGGGAAGCCGACCAGCGTAAAGACGTGTTTTTGGCAACGCTGGCTCATGAATTGCGAAACCCTCTGGCACCCATCCGCAACGCCGCGCAAATGCTGGGATCCCCGAAGTTAGGAACCGAGCAGCTGCAGTGGGCGCAGAGCGTGATACAGCGTCAAGTCAAACACATGGCGTGGTTGCTCGACGATCTATTGGATGTCGCTCGTATTACGCAGGGCAAGCTCGATCTGAAAAGACAGCGCGTCACGCTTAACAGCGCGGTCGACTCCGCCGTCGAGGCCGCGCGCCCGCTGCTCGATAGCAAGAGCCATCGGTTTTCGGTGCTCCTGCCGTCGGAGCTTGTCACCCTCGATGCGGACCCGCTGCGTCTCTCCCAAGTGCTTTCCAATCTTCTGACGAATGCCGCTAAATATACGGATGCGGGCGGCCTCATCGCGCTCTCCGGTCGCGTCGAGGGCGGCATTTTGATTTTGTCGGTCAAGGATAACGGCATCGGCATTCCCGAGGACTCACTCAACGTAATATTTTCGATGTTCTCGCAAGTTCAAAGCGCCGCGACGCGCTCGGAAGGTGGCTTGGGAATTGGTCTCTCGCTAGTGCGCGGGCTCGTCGAATTGCATGGCGGCACGGTTGAGGCGAAGAGTGAGGGCTTAGGGCGTGGCAGTGAATTCATTGTGAAACTGCCTATCGAGACCTCCAATTCGGTGGCGACGCCCGCTGTCGATAAGACCGCGTCGGCGCGAATAGGCCGTCGGATACTGGTGGCGGATGATAATCAAGATGCCGCTGACAGCCTTGCAATGATTCTCGAAATGGCCGGACACGACGTACGTGTCGTTCATGATGGGCCTGGGGCCCTGACCATCGCTCAAACCTTCCGGCCCGATACCGTGCTTCTCGATATCGGCATGCCGCTAGTGAACGGCTACCAAGTTGCTCGGGCATTGCGCAAAGAGGCTTGGGGGACGGGCATCACTCTCATCGCGTTGACGGGGTGGGG
The DNA here is from genome assembly GCA_963755965.1 of uncultured Gammaproteobacteria bacterium. Classification (GTDB taxonomy): domain Bacteria; phylum Pseudomonadota; class Gammaproteobacteria; order Steroidobacterales; family Steroidobacteraceae; genus Bog-1198. Next base: position 183,420 of record CAVWLU010000012.1, on the reverse strand, counting down.
ACAAGAGAGCGACCGGCAGCAGGCCATCGAGGCGGGGTTTGACCGCCATCTCACCAAACCTGTCGATCTGGAGGCGTTGGAGGCTTTGTTGTCGGACGGCCGGGCGACCCGTGAATGCCTATTGGGGGCCTACGGCGTTCCGCAGGTCGATGCGGCCAAGAGCGGCGCCAAGTAGATTGCTGTCTTGCTGAAAGCATGGGCCGCCACCGTTTGCGGCGTTCCGGCGACCACGATCTTGCCGCCCTCATCGCCGGCGCCTGGCCCTAGATCAATAATCCAATCTGCCGCCGCCGCCACCCGCATTTCGTGCTCGGCGACAATGACGGTGTTTCCGGCATCGACCAGCGCCTCGAGTTGAATCATGAGCTTGTCTACGTCAGCCGGATGTAGGCCGATCGTGGGCTCATCAATGACGTAGAGCGTCGCTCCGCGCGGAATACGTTGCAGCTCCGTGGCGAGTTTTACGCGCTGAGCCTCGCCTCCCGACAGTTCGGTCGCGGGTTGCCCGAGACGCAAATACCCGAGGCCGATATCCTGCAATAGCTGTAACGGCCGATGAATGGCAACATGATCGGCGAAGAATTCGCAGGCCTGATCCACGCTCAAGGCGAGTACCTCGGCAATGTTCTTGCCTCGGTACAGCACCTTCAACGTGGATTCCTGGTAGCGGGTGCCATGACAGGTCGGGCAGGGCGCGTACACGCTAGGCATGAACAGGAGTTCCACGCATACGAAGCCTTCACCCTCACACGTGGCGCAGCGACCGCCTTCGACATTGAAGGAGAAGCGGCTGGCGGTGTAACGGTGAGACTTCGCGGCGGGGGCGGCGGCAAACAACCGGCGCACCTCATCGAAGAATCCGGTATAGGTTGCCAAGTTCGATCGGGGCGTGCGGCCGATGGGCTTTTGATTTACCGCCACTACCCGCTGTACGAACTCTGCTCCTGAAGCGATTCGGCCCTGCGTGAACTGCTCGGCGCTGAGCGCCGGCTCCTCCGTTGCGTCCTCCTGAACGGCGGCTTTGTGACCTATCAACCGGTCCGCCAACAGGTCAGTCAGCGCCGTGCTCACGAGGCTCGATTTGCCCGCGCCGGAAACCCCGGTGACCACTGTAAATGTACCGATCGGAAAAGAAACATTGAGCTCGCGTAGATTGTTGCGGGTCACCTCTTTCAGCTCGAGCCAGCCGCGGGGAGTGCGCGGTTGGCGAACCACCCGCCTGATCTCGGCGAATATATATCGCCGCGTATGCGATTCAGCGACCGCGCGCAGCCCCTCGAGCGGTCCGCTATATAAGACGCTGCCGCCGTTTGCACCAGCGTCCGGACCCACATCTACTATCCATTCGGCGCGCCGCATCACATCGAGATCGTGCTCGACCACAAACAACGAATTGCCGCCCAATTTAAGCTGCTCTAGTGCCTGCAGCAGCGCTTGAGTGTCGGCGGGGTGCAGCCCGCCGGACGGCTCATCCAATACGTACACCACGCCGAATAGATTGGAGCGAATTTGAGTGGCCAGACGCAGCCGTTGCAGCTCGCCTGGCGAGAGAGTCGGTGTGCTGCGTTCAAGTGAGAGATAGCCGAGACCAAGGTGCTGTAACGTTGCGACCCGGTCTTGGAAGTTTCCGACGATGCGCTGCGCCGCGAGCCGTTTCTCCTCCGCCCAAGGGTGGCGGTCCGAACCCTGTGCCACCGTTTTCGCAAGCAGCAGCGTCAGCTCGTTCAAGGGCAAGTGCGACAGGGCGGCGATGTCTCGCCCTGCAAAAGTGACTGACAACGCATTCCGTTTCAAGCGCTTGCCATGACACATCGGGCATAGCGCAGAACTCATGAAACGCGCCGCACGCTTCTTCATCAGGGCGCTCTGAGTGGTGCGAAAGGTTTGCAGTACATACTTTCGCACGCCGGTAAACGTACCTTGGTAACTCGGCTCCATCTTGCGGCGCAAGGCTTGACGGGTTTCCGCGGGCGTGAATCCAGCATACACGGGGACCGTGGGTTGCTCGTCCGTATAGAGGATCCAGTCTCGATCCTTCTTCGGCAGCTTACGCCAGGGGGTATCGATGTCGTACCCGAGGGTTACCAAGATGTCCCGAAGATTTTGACCGTGCCAAGCGGGTGGCCACGCCGCGATGGCACGCTCTCGGATGGTCAATGAGGTATCCGGCACCATTGCCGCTTCGGTGACATCGTACACACGCCCAAGTCCGTGACAGTTGGCGCACGCGCCCTGGGGGGTATTCGGCGAGAACTCTTCGGCATACAGAATCGACTGCCCGCGCGGATAGTCTCCGACGCGTGAGTACAGCATACGCAGCAGATTCGACAGCGTGGTGATGCTGCCGACGGAAGATCGGCTGCTGGTCGCGCCCCGTTGTTGCTGAAGCGCGACGGCAGGCGGCAACCCCTCGATCGAGTCGACATCCGGCACCGCGACCTGGTCGATGAGTCGCCGCGCATAAGGGCTTACCGATTCGAAGTATCGCCGCTGCGCCTCCGCATACAGGGTGCCGAACGCCAGCGAGGACTTGCCGGAACCGGAAATGCCGGTGAATACCACCAACGCGTCGCGCGGGATATCGACGTTCACATTCTTGAGATTGTGCACGCGCGAGCCGCGAACTCGCACGGAATTGGTGAGGTCGTTAGTCAGGACGCTGTGTCCGAATGAAGGAGTCCACGGTAGAGACTCTAGTTTTAGTACGCGCCGTCGGCAAGCTCACCGAGGACACCCATGGGTCAGATATTTTCGCGGCGCGAGCCGCGAATGAATAGCGGGAGCAGGAACCACAAGCTCAAGAGCACGGCGGCCGTTACCAGCGCCGAGATCGTTGAAAGCGTATCGCTCCCGTTGAGTTTGAATAGCGCCACCCATATGTCGCAAGCGATCGAGGCGGCCAGCGGGACCAAAGCCAAGGTGATGATTGCCGAGCCGGTGCTGAGGAACCGTCGGTCGTCACGCCCCTGAAAGGCGAGCCGATGAATGGCCGCGGGTGCGATGAGTAGAACAATGGCAAGAACCAGGCTCATGAGGGCGATCAAATGAAGCGTTTGCGCGACTGAGGGCAGCCGATCGTACGCCTTTTGGTTGCCACATAGATGTCGCAGGCTATGGCGGCGGCGAGCGGAGCCAGGGCGTAGTTTGCACTGCGTGAAGAAACGTGCAGGATGCGCAGCGTCGCGTCGCCGTTCTCCACGATTCGATGTTGGCAAGGAACCGCCACGATCAAACCCAGTGCAAAAATTATAAGGGCTAAGGCGACGCCATCCGCAATCCTGCCCGAACCCGGAAGCGAGTCGAAATTGTCTTGAAAAAGACCCTGAAATCCAAACCCAAAGAGCACCTGCGACCCCAGCATCTGCATCCGCAGTTCGTCGAGCGCGGTCTTCAGTACCGAGTCAAGTTTCGGCGCCATGGGGAAGCGAAGCCCGGGAGTCCAGCCACTTCCGGGCCTCGTAGAGGGTCAGATTCCTAGGCCGCCTCGGCGGTTGCTTGAAGTTCCCGTTTCCGGGCGAGCAGTTGTTCTCCCAGCCCCTGCAGATCCATGTCGGACTTTTTCGCTTCGGCGAACATCCCGCCCGGTTGCTCCTCTTCTTTGACGTGATGTTTGATCATCTCCGATAGCACGGTCAGCTTGGCGTCGTAATAGTCATCGTCGGGCGACATTGCTTCGATTTCCGCAATCAGCTTCTTCGCGCCGGCGTGCTCTACCACCGCTTCGTGATGAGTGTCTTTATCGCCGGTCGCCTCGATAAACGCCGGATAGAAGATTTCCTCCTCGATGGTGGTGTGCACGGTGAGGGCATCGCAGATGTTCATGGCCAACTGTTGCTTCTTCTGCTTCGACTTCGATTTCGTGAACTGGGAAAACCAGGCTTCAACTTGCCGATGGTCAGTCTTGAGCAGGGCAATGGCATCGGCGGGCTTGCTGCGCGATCGGGCGGAAGATGAAGATCTGCTCTTGCTGGTCATGAGGTGCTCCTTTTGAAAAGTAGGCGCATCATGCTGACGTATCGAGTCCAGAGACTATAGGCCGCCGGCTCAGTTCCTCGTCAGATAGCGGGAAGGATTTCGGCGTCGCGCGAAATGCGCTCGGCGATCCCCGGAGCGCCATCCGCTGTGCCAAAATCGCATCTCCGTGTAGGAGAATCGGCAAACTCTCCTCGCGATACGACTTAACCGATATTATGATTTGCGCACCTAGCACGCCAACGTCATCGGTCCCGCGAGAACAATGGACATTTCAGGGATTAACGCTAATTCGAGGTTGTTTCGCGGTACTGCACTGCTGCTCGTTGCTTGTTGTTCTCAACGTGCTATGGCGCAAACGCCGTCGCCGCTTCAAGAGTGGCAATACTCCGGTGGCGTCATTCTGTCGCGGTTGTTCGAGCCTAATCCCCCCGAATACCGTCGGATCGTCGGCATCGCGGCCGATGTCGATCCCATCTATAGCGGCGCTCGAACATATCATGTGCAGGGTGGTCCGGACATTAACATCTATTATCGTGACGTCGCTTTCATCACGACGGGCGATGGTGTTGGTTACAACATTCTGCGCGGCAATCACTATCAGGTCGGCGTGGCGATGGCTTACGATTTGGGCCGCAGTGAGCAGAAAGACCTCAATAACCTCCGGGGCTTGGGCGATATCGGCGCCGCGCCCGTCGCGAAGGTTTATGCCACGTGGGTATTATCGAAGAAATTCCCACTGATTCTGCGAACCGATGTCCGGCAGTTCATTGGCGGTGCGCAAGGGGCGGTGGGGGATGCGAGCATTTATCTGCCGCTGCCAGGCAGTTCGAGGCGGTTTGTCATGTTTGCGGGGCCATCAATTTCGCTCGCGACGCACCACTACCTGCAAGTCATGTACGGGATCACGCCTTCAGAAGCGATCGCTTCCGGCCATCCGGTCTACGAAGTGCCACACGCCGGCACGAGCGCCGTCGGCATCGGGTTCAGCGCGACTGAATTCATTACCAAACACTGGCTGCTCAACTTGGATGCCGCAATCAGCCAAATTAGAGGTAGTGCGGCCGAGAGCCCCCTGATCGAAGCACGTACCCAACGCGTCCTGGCCGTATCGATCAACTACCAGTGGTAGTGCGCATTGAACTATCATCGAGAATCGGAGGGAATATGAGCGTCGAGCCAGCCATTCCGCAGCATCTGCGTTGCCCGCGAACCCAGGCTTCTCGCATGCCAGCGGGGTTCGAGGCGCCGTATCCGGCTTGGATGGCGCGTTTTGATGAAGGGGCGGCGCCGCTGGTCATGGCCTATTTCGGGGTCCAGCATCCTGGGTCGTTACCGCTAGATGCACTGGCGCCAATCAAGGCAATGCTACCGGCGCATCCCGCGCCGCCCCACGCGATCGAAGCGCAGTGCCGAGATGGGGCCGGTTACGATACTAGGATCATCATCGCTTACTGGCGGGACGCCAAGAGCTTCACCACTTGGCGTCAGGCCAGCGGTTTCGACACGTGGTGGGCAGATTCGGCCCGTGAGAGCGAGTCCTTGGGCCGGTTCATGGAGGTCGTGGCGCCTCCCATGGAGAGACTCGAAGTCGCCTATTCGCCCCCGCACCTGCCGGAAGGTGCAGGCAATCTCCAGAGCCGAGTGAGCGCGTGTCCGGTCGCGGAGCATGCCTACTGGGGTAGCGCCCGCGATCGCATTCCGGCCTCGCAGTCTGATTCGCTGGACAACAGCGCAGGCACGCTCGCCCTTACTCGCAGCGGCCGACGCGTGCGGGTGGAACCTGGACAGAACGTCTGCATGATCCGTTCGGGTCAAGACTGGTCTGACACCACCGGTGAGGAGCGAGCGACCTATCTTGGCCGCGTGCGACCGAAGCTGATTGACGGCATGACCTATCTGCGCGATGAGGGTATGCCGATCGGCTGTTTTTCGTGCCGCTTCATGCACGTACTGGACGGCGTCGGCGCGGTCACCGAGAAAACCTTCGGCCAGGCGTATTTCAGGAGTCTCGGTGCCCTCGAACATTGGGCCGAACACCATCCGACACACCTCGCCATCTTCGGCACGTTCATGCACGAGATGGCGCCCCTCGGTGACGCGATGCAGCTGCGCCTTTGGCATGAAGTAATGGTCTTGCCGGCGGAGGCCCAAAGCTTCGAATACGTCAATTGTCATGACCGAACCGGGCTCATCGGAGCCACGCGCTTCCCGCCAGAATAAACCACGAGACGAGACGGTGGTATTTCCTTTATCAAGTTTGCGTATTGCCCTGCGCCTTCAATAAATCAGCATCAATCTGTGCCACTTTTTTCACCGAGAGTCGCGCATTCCATCGTTCAACATAGGACTTGATCGGCGGCACCGCCTCTACCAGGCCAAAACCAGTCATCCACGTCAACGCCGTGCCCCAAAGCACATCTGCCGCGGTAAATTGGTTGCCCAGCAACCATGGCCCGCTTTTCAATTGTGAAACGATGACGTTCATCGTCGTATCGAAATCACCATAGGTCAACATGGGGATCGGCCCCGGCTCGCGCTTCAGCGACTTATCGACGACCGCCGGCTCGAAGCACGCGGCGTAAAACACGTACCACCGCAGGTAGGGCCCACGAAGGGCATCGCCAATTGCCGGGGTGATGCCGGCCTCTGGGAAAAGATCGGCGAGATATATCCCGATTGCAACTTGCTCAGTGACCAGGACATCACCGTGCAATATGGCGGGTACCTTCCCCATCGGATTGACGGCGAGATACGCGCTCTGTCGTTGCTCCCCAGCCTTCATGTTGAGCGCATGTACCGAATAGGGCGCGCGCAACTCTTCCAGCAACGTCAACGCGCTGGTGGACCGCGTCTGCGGAGAGTGAAATAACGTAATTGGCTGTTTGGTGGGCATGTTTACCTCCGATGGTGTCTCAAATCGTGCCAGACGGGCTGCGCTGCGTCCAACCAGGCACAGATAAATTGCTTGGGTTGGGCGGCCTAGTTGCTTCTTTTTCTCGATTGCGGTGTTGTAGAGAGATAATCCAATTCAAGGAGTGACCATGGCGCTGGCTGATGAACTTGGCAAACTGGCGGAACTGCGCGCAAACGGTGGATTAACCGAAGAGGAATTTAAACGCGCGAAGGAACGTGTTCTGGGCACCGAACAGATGCGCTCCAATGACCCATTTGCCTCCGCCGTTAATACCTTTCGACGCAGCCGCACAGACCGGTGGTTCGGCGGCGTGTGCGGCGGAATGGCGCGATCGACCGGGATGGAGGCCTGGGCATGGCGGCTGCTTTTTGCCGCTCTGTTTCTCTGTGGCGGGGTCGGCCTGCTGTTGTACGTACTGCTGTGGGTTTTCGTTCCAAGCGAGTAAACGAGCAGCCGCGCGCCTAACGAGGGGTCGAGCAGCTCCTCTGGTAGAGTCCCGTCTCTCCTGGTGGGCTTCCGCGGCGCCAGTAAAGTGAGGGTTAGGCAGGGGGTCCATTCAACCTGGATTCACTGTGCGGCCGCGGGGCCCTGAATTGGATGCTATCGAGGAGGGGCGGGGTGTGCCAACAATACTTGGTTCTGTGGCCATAGTTAAATTGCATGAGATAGAATGCGGCATGAAGAAATGGGTTTTGTTCTCCGCGGTCTGTGTCTCGAGCATGTGGTCATGCGCTTGGGCGACTGTATATGGCCGCTCTCCCGATGGCGTCGCCCTCATAGGGACGGATGAGCACATCAAGTCAATTTATGAGGACACGTTGCTCGAGATCGCGCAGCGTTACAGCCTCGGCTACGAAGAGATTATCCGCGCGAACCCAGGGGTGGATATGTGGTTGCCAGGGGAGGGGACTGACATCCTATTGCCGGGGCGTCGGATATTGCCGCCGGGTCCGCGCGAAGGGATCGTCATCAATCTGCCTGAGCACCGCCTTTACTACTATCCAAAACCGAAGAAGGGAAAACCACCTGTTGTAATCACCTATCCGGTGAGCATCGGCAGAATGGACTGGCACTCTCCGCTGGGGCAGACCTATGTCATGGCGAAGGAGCGCAATCCGAGTTGGTATCCGACCGCTTCGGTCCGAAAGGAGCATGCTGCAAACGGCGATCCCTTGCCGGCGGTCGTACCACCGGGTCCCGACAACCCGCTGGGGAATTTCAAGATGCGTCTCGCGGTGGGAGATGGCACGTACGAAATTCACGGTACCAATAATCCCAAGGCCGTGGGTATGGCCGTTACCCACGGGTGCATACGCATGTACCCGGAAGACGTGGCCGCTCTGTTCCCGATCGTGCCGATAGGCACCAAGGTATGGCTGCTCAATGACCCGGTCAAGGTGAGCTACGTCGATGGAGAGCTCTTGATCGAAGCTCATCCTCCAGTGGACAGCGAAGGCCAATCGATCGAGCCGAATCTGGAATTGCTATCGCGGCAATTGGAACGCCTTCTGGGCAACAAAACGGTCGCAATTAATTGGGATATCGCGCGAGAAGTGCTGCAGGCGGCGAACGGCATGCCGACGCTTGTTGGACTGGAAGCAAATTTTGATCCGACATCTGCATCTACCATGACGACGACGGTTGCGCCTGCGAAATCCGCAACCAAGGACCCGGCAACGAATACCTCCGCGCCGGCACAGGACGCTGCTACGCGAGACAACCCCTAATTTGGTGTTGTTGCAGCCTTGAACGTCCCGCCAGCAACGAATGTAGGGCGATTAAGATGAAAGCAGTCTGGAACGGAATCGTGATCGCTGAGTCGCAAGATACGGTGATCGTGGAAGGCAATCATTATTTTCCGCTCGAGTCTGTCAATGCGGCGCTACTAGAGCCGAGTACACACACCAGCGTGTGTCCGTGGAAGGGTACGGCCAACTACTATTCTCTGAAAGTCAGCGGCGAACGTAACCCAAATGCCGTGTGGTACTACGTCGAGCCCAAAGATGCGGCACGCCAGATCAAGGGGCGCGTGGCATTCTGGAAGGGCGTCAGCGTGGTGCCATAGGAGTCTTCTTACGCCACAGTCGGTAACCTGCTCGAATGCCTTTTCCTGAATACGATAACGTTCCAGACGTCCGTGACGGATTGACGCGCGAAGAGCGGGTGGTGTTGTACGTGTTGCATCAGACGCAGAAGGAACGCGGGGATCGGAACGTACCGACCGTCATGCTGTGGGGGCGAGTTTGCGGATATTTTTACATTAGCCCAGAGGATCTCTCGGAAATGTTGGCGCGATTGGGAGCATCGACTTGGAGATACCAATGACCAATTCCTTGGGGCAGGGCGAACGACCTGCCGTCTATACGTGGGAGCCGAATTCCAATTCTGGCAAGCCTCTGTTCGTTCTGAACGAGAAGGGTGTCGACTTCGATTACGAGTACATCAGTTTGCCCGATTTTGAGCAGCACGCTCCGCAGTATCTTGCGATCAACCCGGACGGCACCGTTCCCGCGCTGGTGCACCGCGGACGAATCTATGCCGAGTCGACCCCAATGTGTGAATATATCGACAAGGTCTTCGAGGGACTTTCACTCACTCCAGACGCGCCGGAAGCCCGGTATCGTATGCGCGATCGGTGCCGCCGAACGGATAAGGCAGCCGAATCATTGAGCGTCATCGGTTGGCACCTTCACTTAGGTCCAATGGTCCGCGCAAAGCCCCCGGAAGAATTGGCGCGTCTGATCGCCCGAATTCCGACGAAGGAACGCCGTATTTCATGGGAAACCGCGTCCAAGGCAACGTTTACCGACGCGCAGCTCGCCAACGCGCGCGCTCGAGTCGGCGAGTACGTACAGGAACTGGAGGCGGATCTGTCACGGACTCCTTGGCTCGCCGGCGATCAGTACTCGCTTGCGGATATCCTGACCTTCGCCAACTTCTACGCTCTCCCCGCCGGCTATCCGGAGTTCGCGACTGAAGAGTTCGCGCCACATGTCCTCAACTGGCTGAGGCGCATTTACACCCGGCCGGCGACTGCAAAGACGTTCGCGATGGGCCGCTCTCTCGCGCGCCGGGCGTTCGACATTGCCAAAAATCTCGGTAGTCCAATGATGGAGGCGACTCATGCTTGAACTCCATGGCAGCGCCGATCCGGCGACGCTAAAGCTGCTCATCTGTCTCGAGGAATTGGGTCTTGACTACACGATCCGAGGGCTTGATCTTCCGAGTCTCGCCAATTGGGCTCTGCCGCATCGGAGCTTGGCACCTCAAGGCGAATTTCCGGTCTTGATCAGCGAAGGTTCGGTGATGACTGATGCAACGATTGCGCTGTTGTACCTGGCCGAAAGCAATCCGATTCCGAAGTTGCTGCCCAGCTATTTGGTCGATCGATATGACGTTCAGGCGCTCGACGATGTGCTTGACGGCGTCTTTCTCGGCAGCGTCAACCTGGTTGGATGGCATAGGCAAACGAGCCCGGAGGTCCGAACGTCGTTTTACGAATCGCTCGCCAGGGTACCCGGGCGGCGCGGGCTTGCTGGCTGGAGCGCCGTGTGGAAGGACGCGGAATCCGATCGCCTACGACGGGCCGAGGAAAAAATCGTTGCCGGCCTCACGAAGGTCGAGCAGGCCTTGGGCGGGCGACAGTGGCTCGTGGGACCCAGCTATACAGTTGCCGATGTAAATGCCTTTGCCCTCATCGAAGGCCTCTCGTCGGCAATGCCGGATGTGATCGGCGAGCAGAATCGACCCGGTCTTTGTGCCTGGCTCGAGAGGATACGCCGTCGACCGGCGGTGAAGACGGCACTCACGCAGGCTTGCCGCCCCAACGGGCTCACAGTTTTTGCTCCTCCTCAATAGCGGCGCTGACCGCGCTCCGAAGCAGGCCAAGGTCATCATGGCGCGTGGCGATGTCGCGGCGATCAACCGCGAGTCGAAAATCACGCAACAATTCAAGCGAACGTAACAGGACGGGCAGCGGCGGTCCGCTGGCTGTGATCCCCTCCAGATTTCCCTCTTCGAGAACTGACGCCGGCCCTTCGATGAATCGCTTGACCAACCCGTTGTGGTGCTTCGCTGCCACCTCTCCAAATAGATCGCAGATTTCCAGGTACGCCTTGGTGTTCTGCTGAAACCAATCCGTTCGAGCATGCACGTGGCGTAGCGCCAATAGCTCATCCAACAGGCTGGTACGCGTCATGCACTCCCGCAGTCGCGCCTGATCGGCCGGCAACATGAACAGCATCTTGTCAACGAGCAATTGTGCATAGTACGGATCGTTGGCTCGGCAAAGTCCCAATAGTAGATCAAGTTCGTTGATGCCGGAAAAATCACCGGCGTTTGCGCCGCGATATTCCTGACGACCGACACGATACGGTTTGTAGTAGGGCCGCACGGAATAGAAAAACCTCTGAACGTCGAGTTGCCCTATCAACCGGTCGTTGAACCGTATGACGTCACGAAGCGCAGCCTTCGCCGCGTCGAACATGACGTCCGCCACAGGACTGGACACCCCGAGATGCACCACGCACGTGAGAGCATCGGCCGCACGCTGAAGCGAAAGAATGCCACGTGTGTTCTCGTCGATGAACAGAAACTCATCCGGGAGCGATGTAAAGCTCTTGCGCACACCGGCGAGCGCCCTGTTGTGTGTTGCAAGGTGCGCAGTAGAAAATCTTGGCGCCATACCGAGTGAAGCGCCAACGTGTAGGGCCAACGACGAGGCTTCGCGAAACGGAGACCGCTCCTCTCGCATTGGATTGGTGAGCTCGTGCCGCCGCAGTGCTCCAAGATACAAGCCCACGTTGCCGAGAACGCCAAACGCGGTGTCGAATCCATCCCCGGTGTTGCCCTCTGCAAGCAATTCGATGACGAACACGTGACCCTCGTCTCGAAGCGCTGCTTTGATTGGATCTCCGCTACCGATCACCCGGGCGCGGTCATCTTGAGCGAAGTAGAGGTTCTCCAGCTCCGTATTCATCTGAACAAAGGATGTCCGAATCCAATGCTCGAAGGCTTCTGCTTTGCTGCTCATAACCACTTCACCCGTCTAGCGTGCGGTCATTGTCGCGATGGCGTATGTTATCTTTCCGGGTGCCTCAGGTGTCATTAATACCGAAATCGGTGTTCACCTAGGGTGTTCGTCGCTTGTTCCGTTACGAAGACGGGGGCAATATCGAGCGATGATTGAGAACATTTCAGACTCGGTCCCCGGTGAATTCGCTAAGTTGGGCCAACTGATTCGAGATATTCGAGTCGCGCTCCTAACTACAATGGATCTCGATGGCAATTTTCACACTAGACCGGTACAAACGCTGCATGTTGAAGGCGACCAGGCGCTCTGGTTTTTCACCGATTGGAGTAGTTCAAAGGTAGACGAGTTGAGGCGGGACGTTAGGGTGAGTCTCGGATATGCCGATCCGGCTAAAAACGTCTATTGCGCGGTGAGCGGACTTGCCAATTTGTCTCGGGACACCCAAAAAGCAAAGCAACTATGGAGCATGGAGCAGCGAGCGTACTATCCAGATGGCCCAGAAGACAAACGACTCGCCCTGCTGCGCGTGAAAATTGAGCGCGCCGAATACTGGATTGCGCCTGGACGAATCTCCTACATCGTCGCCGCAGTGACATCTGCCATAACTGGAACACCGGCCGGGGTGATCGGAGAGAACCAAAAGATCAAGTGATCCGTCTCGTTCACGTCGAAAGGCTGTGGCTTCACCACCACGCGAGCCCGAATAGGGCCACCATCATCACGGAAGAAATTAGTTTGATGATCGTACCGAAAATCAGACCGAACCAAGCGCTGACGCCCACGTTCGTCGAGCGCAGAATGCTACTGCCCGCGGAGAGTTCGCCAAGCACCGCGCCTACGAAGCATCCGAACAATACGCCGGGCAATCCGAAAAACAGACCGATTATTGTGCCCATGAGTGCGCCCGATACCGCCCGCTTGCTGGCTCCCATTCGCTTGACGCCCAAAGCGCCGGCGAGCAAGTCGATGATCAGTCCGACCGCACCGACAGATGCGATGCCGATGAGCCACCATAGGCCAACGCGATGGTAATGATCGATACCGGCAATCAACCAAATTCCGCCAAAAATTAGCGGGATGCCGGGTAACGCAGGTACGACCGCGCCCGCGAGACCAAAGACGATCAACGCGCCCCCAACGGTATTTAAAATGATCTCGGTGATGAAATTTAACCCCAGGAATCACGCCGCTAGAACGGACGTACGGGGACGTGAATCAGCTTTCCTTTTCAACTGACCTACCGGCAGATGCATCCTTGGGGTCGCGCATTCGTTTACGCAGGGCAGTACTTACGGCCCCTTGGAGTTGCGCAATTAGTTTCTCACTTAGAAGCGGCGGCGCGTTCTCCTCGATTATCGGACGGTCTTTCTTGAGTCTGCCATCACTAACTGTTTTGGACATAAGTTCCCCTCTCCAAGGCTTCTGGCGTAGGCGAAAAATGCCAGTGAATGGCGATGTGCACAAGGTACTGTGGCCGAAGATGAACAATGTTGGAACGCGTTCGAAGGAGCGGCGGTGATTATGTTGTATTTATTGCGTTTGGTGTGCATTGGCGGGCGGTGCAATCTGATTGCCGTTAGGTCAATTCATCGCATCGCGAGATGTCTGCGGGAATCCCCTAAACTGACCAGAATGCCGCCGCGCTATGAGGAAGCTCCGCGCACCGGAATTGCTATTTGCGCCTCCCATCACAAAACCAAGGCGGATTTCAGGCGCAGCACGCGTACATTGTCAAAGCATTCTCTACGATCCGGTTGAGGCTCGGCGAATTTATCGTGACTGTTTGCAATGACAAAGTAATTCGGGCGAATTCGCTTCATTGCTCACTGGGTGGGCCTGATGGCCGAATGGCGATCGCGCTGACGAAAATCGTCTCGGGCGGACAGACGGGCGTGGACCGCGGCGCGTTGGATGCAGCTCTATTAGCGGGGTTTCAATGTGGTGGTTGGGCTCCCGGTGATCGGAGTGCGGAGGATGGGATTATTCCCAAGCGATATCCTCTTATGCCGTTGCCGCAGGGTGGCTATCGTCAGCGGACCAGGTTGAATGTCGTCGATAGCGATGGGACGGCGATTCTCTTTTACGAAACACTCAAAGGCGGGACCCGCCTGGTACGAAATCTTTGCGCTCTGGAACAAAAGCCCTACATCGCCCTAGATGCGCGGCAGACCACGGAGCCGGCTGTTGCGGCGGCGGCAATTGTTAGTTTTGTGGAAGAATATGGGATTCAGGTGCTCAATGTTGCGGGACCACGGCTGAGTAAATGGGCAGAGGGCTATTCGTTCGCTCTAGCGGTGGTGAGCGAAGTGATTGGGCAAAGACGGCCATGAGAGCCCGTAATCTCCCACGCAGCGCGTGGATACAAAACCGACAGCGACGCCTGCCTAGCGCAGAAGACCGTCCATATCGGCCTGCATGCGCTCCTTGTATTCGTCGGACCAGTGCGCGCTGGGTTTCATGTTGGCTTTGCTTTGCGGCTTTGAAAGCGGCGGTGTTTGGCTTTCTCTTGGAGACTTTCGTGCACCTGGCTTGAGCTTGAGAGTGACACGTGATGATGCGGGGCTCGAAGCAGAATTCGATGGGTTCATATAGCAGTAGCGACTCCCGGGTTGATTGGTGTTTACATTCTACCCGATGCCACTCGACGTATAAACGAGCATGTAATGGCAAACACTGTCAGCGTTCGCCGACACCGGAGAATCATGGATGCCGGTAGAATTTGTACCATACCGCATAGAAATGGTATCTTGCCTGGTGAAAGTATGACGGTCACGGGTGTTTATTCGAAATGGCTCAAAAAACTCAACGAAAACGCGGTCGTCCTCGTGCTTATGATCCGGAGATTGCGCTCAAACGTGCCATGGACGTGTTCTGGGATAGGGGCTACGCCGCCACATCGCTCGACGATCTGAGTCAGGCCATGGACATGAACAGACCGAGCATCTATGCCGCTTTCGGCGACAAGCAGGCGCTCTATCACCAAGCCCTCGATCAATATCGAACGCAAGTTCGAGCGGCCATGAAAGAGGTGTTCGCCGAAAAAAGGCCGCTGCGTCAAGAACTCCGTGACTTCTATGAGCGCGCCATCGAGATCTATCTCTCTGGTAAAACTGCACCCCGCGGCTGCTTCATGATTGGCACGGCGCTGACGGAGGCGGTCGTCAATGCGGAATTACGGAATTCTTTAGTGGAGACTCTCCGAGGTCTTGACCGGCTGCTCGCCGCGCGGATCGCGCTGGGGCAAGAGCGCGGCGAGGTCGATGCTCACGCAATTCCTAGCGAGTTGGCTCAGGTCGCATCCGCGATGCTCTATTTACTGGCAATCCAAGCGAGGGCAGGGGAGACTCGCAAGTCGCTAAAAGCCACAATGAACGCTGCGCTTAACTCGATTTGCTCCCCGACACGCGTAACCACTACTTAGGTGGCCGCTCCTTCCGGTGTAGGGTCAGTCTCCAAAACCGCAAAGCGCTTCTAACGTAATGCGGCGGCGGCCCTTTGCGAGCGGCATCATTATGTACCAGATCGCAAAATAAGATTGACACTGGATCGTTGTCGAGTTTATTGTATACGAAACGGTACATAAATACCGGGTCGAACTCGATATCCAACGATTTAACTGGAGGAGTTTTTCCAATGAAGCAATTTCCACAGATTCTGCTGACCGCCCTCAACCTACCGGCGATAGTATTGGTTGGACTGACGACCATGCCTGTTGTCGCGGCGCCGATCACCAGCAATGTCGCGCCGCCACCGGCGCGTGTCGAGCGAGTTGAGCCGCGTGACGGCTATGTCTGGGCGCCCGGATATTGGGACTGGAACGGTCGTTCGTATCACTGGGTATCCGGCACCTATATTCTCGAGCATCGAGGGGCTCATTGGGTTGCAGACCGATGGGAGCAAGTCGGACCGAACTGGCAGCATGTGGCGGGACACTGGAGCACTGAGGCGCGCGACGGGAGCGTTGGATAAGGCGACTCTCCGCGGGTCCGGGTAGCGGGAGGGCCGTCTCACGACCGGCCCTCAATTCGCGGAATCAATTGACGGTGGGGGAGGGCACGCCTACTCTGATGCTGGCATGACACGCTTGGCGTTGCTGTGACCGTCGACAATTGGGAACAAGTCAAAGAGCTATTGCACCAGGCCATTGCTCTGGCCCCGAACGACCGTGCCCTGTTCCTCGATGAGGTCTGCGCTTCGGACGCCGGCCTCCGCGCCAAGTTGGAGTCGTTGTTATGGGTCGGCGACGATCTAGGCGCGGATTTTCTGCAATCGCTGTCCGGCGACCTGAATCAAGAGCCGAACAGGACCGAAGCGACCGGCAACTTAGAGCCCGGCCAGGTCATTGCCCAGCGTTTTCAAATGATCCGCAAACTCGGTGAAGGCGGGATGGGGCAGGTATGGCTTGCTGAGCAAATCTCACCCGTAAGACGACAAGTCGCGCTCAAGCTGATCAAAGCGGGGATGTACGACGAGGCGGTGGTGCAGCGCTTTCAGTCCGAGCGCCAATCGCTTGCGATGATGGATCATCCGGCCATCGCTAAAGTGTTCGACGCCGGGACGACGCCGCAAGGGCAACCGTATTTCGTGATGGAATACGTACCTGGGCTGCCTATCACGGAATACTGCGACCAGCGGAAGCTCGGCATCCGAGAGCGGCTCGAGCTTTTTATTCGAGCCTGCGAGGGCGTGCAGCACGCGCATCAGAAAGCGATCATTCATCGCGATCTGAAGCCTGCCAATATATTGGTGATGGAGGTGGATGGCAAAGCGGTGCCGCGGATCATCGATTTCGGCTTGGCGAAGGCCGTTACGCCGGGTCTCGGGGATCAGCCGCTGTTCACCCGCTTCGGTGAGTTCATGGGAACGCCTGGCTACATAAGCCCCGAGCAAGTCGATCCGAGCATCCAAGATATTGACACGCGCACCGATGTGTATTCGATGGGAGCGATTCTGTACGTCCTGCTGACCGGTATGCTGCCGTTCGAGACGAAGCGGCGCCAGAAGTCATGGCTCGACGGGTGGATGCGCCAGCTGCGAGAGGAAGAACCGCCCAACGCCAGTGCCAAAGTCAATAGCGATCCGGAAACCTCAGCCGCGATCGCGGCGGCACGCGGCACGGCGCCAAAGCAACTGGCGAGTCTATTGCGCGGTGATCTTGACTGGATCACGATGAAGGCGCTGGAGCGGGATCGCGCGCGCCGCTATGGCACCCCCTCGGAACTGGCAGCTGACCTACGGCGGCATTTGAACGACGAGCCGGTCGTGGCGCGTTCAGTCAGCGCCGGATATCAGTTCCGGAAATTTGTCCGGCGCCATCGCATCGCCGCGGCGTTCCTAGGCATGGCAACCGTGCTCTCGATCATTTCGTCGGGTGCAGCACTGGTAGCCGTTCGGCAAAAGCAAGAAGCGCAATTTCAGGCGACGCAGGCGCTGCAAGCGCAATCTCGAATGCTCATCCAGGCCGCCGCCCAGCGACTCAAAGACTCTGACGTCGCCGATGCTCAAAGCATTATCCTCGAAGTGCTGACGAACCCTCGATTTGCGTACGCACGGACGGTGCCGGCCATCAGTGTCTTTCAGCAAATCCGCGCGGCCGACGCGCAGCTTGCGGTACTGTCGGGGCATGACAGTTACGTCAATTACGCCAGTTACTCGCCGGATGGATCACGTATCGTCACAGCGTCGTGGGACAAGACCGCCCGGATTTGGGATGCGCTGACCGGTCTGCAGCTCATGGTGCTCTCCGGTCACACGGATGCCGTCGAGACCGCAGCCTATTCGCCCGACGGCACTCGAATCGTGACGGCATCGGACGATAAGACCGCCCGGGTTTGGGACGCACAAACGGGCGCGCAGCTGGTTGTGATGATCGGACACGAAAATACGCTCAATACCGCGGTCTTCTCACCCGACGGAACCCGCATCGTTAGCGCGTCGGAGGATAAAACCGCGCGAATTTGGGACGCACACACGGGTGCGCAGCTTGCGGTACTCTCCGGGCATAGCGATCGTCTGGATTCGGCCGCCTATTCGGGCGACGGATTGCATATCGTTACTGCGTCGGCGGACAAGACGGCGCGGATTTGGGATGCACGAACGTTCGCGCAGCTCACCGTGCTGTCGGGACACGGCGACGCCGTCGAATCCGCCGTCTATTCACCCGACGGTACTCGCATCGTTACTGCGTCGGTCGACAAGACCGCGCGAATTTGGGACGCACACACCGGTGCGCAGCTTATGGTGCTGTCCGGCCATCGCGATTTTATATACTCGGCCGCCTATTCAAGCGACGGCACGCATATCGTCACCGCGTCGGTGGACAAAACGGCACGAATATGGGACTCATCCACGGGCGCACAGCTCGCGGTCTTGTCGGGGCATCGTGACCGCGTCATTTTCGCCGCCTACTCGCCTGATGGTAAACATATTGTCACTGCGTCCGCAGACAAGACCGTGCGGGTTTGGGACGCGCGCACCGGCGGCCAGAGGACGGTGTTATCCGGACATGGAGGAATCCTCTACTCCGCGGCTTTTTCGCCCGACGGCACACGCGTCGTTACCTCATCGATGGACAAGACGGCGCGGATTTGGGATGCGCGCACGGGCGCACAGATTGAACTCCTCTTGGGCCATATCGCTTACGTAAATGCCGCTGAGTTCTCACCGGATGGCACTCGCATCGTCACTGCTTCTGTCGATAGGACGGCGCGGATCTGGGATGCGCACACGGGCAGGCAGCTTTCGGTGCTGTCCGGTCACGGCGGTACGGTCTATTCCGCGGTCTATTCGCCCGATGGAACGCGAATCGTAACGGCATCTTGGGACAAAACCGCGCGGATATGGGACGCGCGCTCGGGCGCGCAACTCCTTGTGATCCCCTGCGAAAGTGGCTACTTCGCTTACGCTGCATTTTCGCCCGACGGTAGGCGTATCGTCACGGCCTCAGATGACAAGACCGCGCGAATCTGGGACGCGCGCAAGGGTACACAGATGGCCGTGCTTGCGGGCCACGGCGACCGCGTCACCTCGGCATCTTTTTCTCCCGACGGCATGCGCATCGTCACTGCGTCATTGGACAAGACCGTACGCATCTGGGACGCGCTTACGGGCGCACAGCTCATGGTGCTCTCAGGCCAAGATGGTTACTTGCGACGCGCGGTCTATTCGCCCGACGGCACGCGCATCGTCACCGCCTCGGACGATAAGACGGCGCGTATTTGGGATGCGCGGTCAGGGATGCAGTTGGCGGTATTGTCAGGCCATGGCGATGGTGTCAGATCCGCAACCTATTCGCCGGATGGCGAGAGTATTGCAACCGCATCGAATGATAAGACCGCGCGAATCTGGGACGCGCGCGTACAGACCAATATTGCGGACGAGATTCATTGGGATGCCTCGGCGGTGTTCGATTCCCTATCCGATGTCGATCGCACTCAGATGGGCTTGCCGCCGGATTCGCGGACCAAATCCTGGCCCACTCAAGGATCGGCCTGTGACCAGAGCGCAGCGGCAGTCTATGATCCGGACCGAGTGACTCGCGGCACCTTGCTCGAAAACATCGCTGTGGATATTGCCATACCGGCTTGCTCCGGGGAGACGAAGAGGTTTGACCATGCCACGCGATCTGAGTACGAACTTGGACGCACTTTGGTTGCAAACGCCGACGCGAACGGCGCGAGATCACAATTCGAGACGGCCGTCTCCAAGGGTTACCGCGCCGCGCGTGTGGATCTCGCCGACCTGCTCGTCACCGCGTCCGCACAGATGCTAGATCCTGAGCGTGCGGTTTCTCTGTATGAGCAAGCGTGGCGGGACGGCGTACCTATCGGAGCCTTCCGGCTGGGACTTCTTTATGAAAATGGATTGCAGGCCCCGGGACGTATTGTCTTCAACCGAGACGCGTTGAAGGCATGGATTTGGTTTCAGAGAGCTGCGGATGCCGCCGAACCGAACGCGCTCGCACGCTTTGCGGAGCGCGACGAAAGGTCTGCGCTTGCTGAGACGGATCGGCGCAAGAGGGACGCTCAACTATTCCAGGCGTTCACGCTCTACGCTGCCGCCGTTGAACGTGCGGTCGAGGAGGACTGGCCGGGAGACGCTCCGAAGAAGTGGCGCTATCATCGTGCAACGCTCGCGCATCTGCTGGCCGAGGAAGGCATGATGCATCAGGTCGCGGATGCGTACACAGCCGTTCTCGATCAGCGCCCCCGTCCCACTCTGTGGGAACAGCTTGAACTCAAGGTTCGCCGTTAGGTGGTAGTCGGGCAAAGCGAACAAGACGCTCGCAGCTAGACCAGCGGCGCAGTGGCCGTCGGGGTGGCCGTCCCTGGTCACCCCGTGCAATACACGATTTCGCTTATTCGTGATCCTCCAAATTGAGTTGCGCCGCGGTGGGCGCGAGGGTCCCAAATAGGCCGTCAGCATAGTCATTGATGCCCGCCGCAAAAAAGAGCGCTGGGCCGGTCGAAGGGGCGCTGGTCGTGCCGGCTTCGTTATCGCCCCGATTGTCGAACTCAATGCCCCATAGACCGTCGATTGCTATCGGTGCATTCTTTGTATCGAGTAGGTTGCCCATAAACTTGCCGCTCACCACGTCGAAGGCCGCGATGGTTCCTCCGAATCGATTACCGATCAACAAATGATGGCTAAAAAAGCCAAAATCCCTCGGCGCCAGCGCAACTCCCCACGGAGCTCTTAACCACGGACCATGTTCTAGACGTTGAATCAATTTTCCGCGTGCCGTGAATACGTCCACGAAGCCACACTCCTCCAAGCAGTCGTCGTCAGCGGCATTCTTACTCGAATTCTGTTTGGCGTAGGTCACGACGACATTGGCACCGACCGCTTGCACGTTGTAGGGAGCAAAATCATGCGGTACTTGGCCATCGCTGAACGCGTCGTCGGCAATGTGCACGCGTTTAAAAGTCTTGTCGAATACTTCGACTCGATTCTGGCTGAAATTGGCGGCTAGAAGGAAATGACTGCCCTCAGACGCAATCCAGGTAAGACCCATGAAGACCGCGCCACTCTTCGATTCGTCGACTTCGTTGAGGGCGATCGACTGGCCCCCCGTAATCGGTGTAGCCGGGGGGCCCCAACCGGAGATCGTACCGTTCTTGGTTGCAAAGATGAAAAGCGCCGGATTGCCGGCGGCCAAGAGAAAATCAGTGGTGCCGTTGAAAACCATACCCGTAGGACTTGAGTGACTCGATGCGCCAGCGGCGTTCGGTATCGTCACCACTAGCGGTACCACGGCGCCGCCGCCCGTGTACAGAGTCGACGTACCCGTTCCCGCATTGTTGGGCCACCATGGGGTTGATGCACCTCGGGCCAGCCCCCAAGGGTTCTTAAGGTGTGGGTCAATTGTCACCATTGTGCCGTCGGCGTTAGCCGGCTGGGGTATATCGGATACCAGGTTTGTTTGCACGTAGTTATGCGCAAACGAGGCCAATGGAAGGATGGAAAGTGCACAACTGACTGCAGCACATTTCGTTATTCCTGATAGTGTGATCATTGAATGCCTCCTGTTTGAAGTATTCGGCCAAGGCAGTTGCGATTGCGCACGTGAACTCTATGCGCAGTTCCAAGCGCGCGAGTTCGCCGCGGCAATCGCGCGTAAGTACCGCACGAGAGCCTAAAAGTTCATGCACTGACGGTTCATCGCACGATGGGAGCTGATGGCGCACTTGACGCGATTGCTGGGAAGCGCCAGTGTTGCGGTACGGCATGAACCCGCCGGTTGTTACAACCGTGAGCGCGGACAGCGAAGGAGCCTCTATCGATACAAAACCGGCCACGCTGACTGCCCATTCTTCGACACCCAACGGCGCGGTGCGCAGCGTATGTGTACAGGTGCGAGCGGAAGAACCCGACATTCTCGCGTTCGAGTATTCACTGGTTGCGGACATGTCCCGCGTACGTGTTCCGCCGTCCGGCGTGGGTGGACGGGCAGATACCCTATGGAAGCACACGTGCTTCGAGGCATTCGTCGCATCCGGAGATGCATCCGGCTACCACGAATTCAATTTCTCGCCCTCGCTTGACTGGGCGATTTACCGGTTCAGTGCCTACAGGGAGGGAATGTCGTCCGCCGAGATTGGCCAAGCTCCAAAAATCTCCGTGCGTCGAGGCGACGATGAGCTTGAACTCCACTCGGCTGTGAGCTTAGGGGGTCTGGCTGACTTGCGTGACGCTCGTCACCTTAGGATCGCGTTGGCCGCGGTCATCGAAGACGAGAATGGTAGACTTTCGTACTGGGGGTTGCGGCACCCGTCCGGCAAGCCCGATTTCCACCACCCGAGCGGATTCGCATTGGTAGTTGCCCGCTGATGAGATTTGGAATCGACCGATTGCTCGAAGAGGCCGAGCTGCGCAAGCCGCTCGCGGGACGGCGCGTGGCTCTGTTGGCGCATCCCGCTTCCGTGACGCGCAATCTCGTCCATTCCCTCGATGCGCTGGCGACGGTCGGCGACCTTCGCCTGAGCGCGGCGTTCGGCCCCCAGCACGGATTGCGCGGGGACAAGCAGGACAATATGGTCGAGTCGCAGGACTATACCGACCCCGTGCACGGCATCCCGGTCTTCAGCCTTTATGGGGACGTACGCCGGCCGACGCCAGAAATGATGGATGCTTTTGATGTTCTGCTCGTTGACCTACAGGACGTCGGGTGCCGGATTTACACCTTCGTTACCACGCTGCGCTATGTGCTCGAAGCGGCTGCGAAAAAGCACAAGTCCGTGTGGGTTCTCGATCGCCCAAACCCCGTGGGCCGGCTCGTGGAAGGACTGACGCTACGAAGGGGCTGCGAAAGCTTTGTCGGCGCCGGCCCGATCCCGATGCGTCACGGCCTGACACTTGGGGAGCTTGCACGGTGGTTCGTGGCGAGTCTGCGTCTGGATGTCGACTGCACCGTCGTGCCAATGGAGGGCTGGGAGCCCCACGCCGCGCCGGGCTATGGATGGCCGCTCGACGAGCGCACGTGGGTCAACCCGAGCCCCAATGCGCCCAATCTTTGGATGGCGCGCTGCTATCCGGGCTCGGTGATGCTCGAAGCCACGACGTTGTCGGAGGGTCGTGGCACCACGAGACCGCTGGAGCTGCTCGGTGCGCCGGATTTGGACGTACGGGCATTGTTGGCCGAGATGAGTTCGCTTGCAGCGCCATGGATGAGTGGCTGTCGCTTGCGGCCTTGTTGGTTCGAGCCCACGTTTCACAAGCACGCGGGGAAACTCTGCGCGGGTGTCCAGGTGCATGTAGAAGACGCCGCCTACTATGACCACGAGCGATTCAGGCCTTGGCGATTGTTCGCGCTCGCGCTGAAGGCTCTCCGGCGGCTGCGGCCGGACTACGAAATCTGGCGCGACTTTGCCTACGAGTACGAGAAAGACCGGCCTGCGATCGACGTGATCAACGGGAGCGATCTGCTGCGCCGTTGGGTTGACGATCCGGCGGCGTCGCCTGCGGATCTGGAGGCGCTCACGGGTCATGATGAGGCTGAATGGCGTGGCGAGCGCGAGACGGTGCTCCTCTACTGAGATAGAACTGCCTCTGACTTAAAAGTAAGGAATTCCGCATTCATGAGCACTCGTCACTTGATCGACCCGGAAGTCCTTCCGATACTTGATTTGTTTCCATCCGTGGAACTGACTATGGAAACGCTGGCGCAGTTCCGGCAGGTTGCGCCGCTCCCGGACGTAGCGCTGCCACCTGAGCAGATCCCCGAGGTCGTTTGTGTTTCAGGTCCGGATGGAGCGCCGGACGTTCCGCTACGCATTTTCATGCCGGCAGGCAATCGCGCCAACTTACCCGCCATTTTCCATATGCACGGCGGGGGTTACGTGGCTGGCTCGGCGGCCATGATGGACCTCGCCAACGCCGCCCGCGCGGTTGAACATAAGGCGGCCGTCGTGTCGGTAGATTACCGGCTGGCGCCTGAACACCCGTTTCCTTGCGCAATCGAGGATTGTTATGCGGGTCTGCGTTGGCTGACGGACAATGCCGGTCGCCTCGCTATCGACCCCAACCGCATCGCGATTATGGGGGAAAGCGCCGGGGGTGGCCTTGCGGCCGCGCTCGCGCTGTTGGCGCGTGACCGGGACGGCCCGAAGATTGCTGCCCAGTTCCTAATCTATCCCATGCTCGACTACCGGACGGGAGATGCCGGCGATGCGCGGGAGAACCGCACCCTCGGCGAGTTCATTTGGACGCGCTCGCACAATCAGTTCGCCTGGTCTTCCTTGCGCGGCAACCAGAAGATAGAAGCCGACCGGCTTCATCATTTCTCCCCTAGCCTCGCAAAAAATCTCGTTGGTCTTCCCCGTTGCTACATGGCATCGGGATCGCTCGACCTCTTCCTCGAGGAAGACATCGAATACGCTCTGCGCCTGGTGCAAGCAGGCGTGCCGGTCGAGGTCCACTCTTATGCCGGCGGTGTCCATGCCTTTGACCTGGTCGCCGAGGCTTCGGTTTCGCGCTGCTTCGCTGCGGATCTCGCCAATTGCCTGAAACGCTGGCTGGGATGACCGCCACGGGGTAGGGGACCGGCCTCAGGCTACCCCCTCAGACTGCCCATCCATCGCTGCGCCTCCTTTACCGCCCGTCGCCTGACGGATGTGGTACCCGCGATACAA
Source organism: uncultured Gammaproteobacteria bacterium (assembly GCA_963755965.1). Classification (GTDB taxonomy): domain Bacteria; phylum Pseudomonadota; class Gammaproteobacteria; order Steroidobacterales; family Steroidobacteraceae; genus Bog-1198. The sequence continues at coordinate 158,870 of CAVWLU010000012.1, read as the reverse complement.
AAAATTCGTGAATCGCGTGAGGGTGCCGGCGAATAAATGTCGCTTTATTTATTGAAGACCGTCGTGCAGCGACCTCATCGTCGCCCGTACCCGGCCTTGTTTGGGGCCAGCGGTGAGGTTAGGGCTCGGCGCAGCCGGCGTTAACGTCGTGGACTAGCTTAAGACCTCGGAGCGGGGAGAAGTGTTGAATGGATAAAACTGAGATAGAGCGCCTGCGAAAAGTCATTCGCCATTCGTATAGCAACGCGCCGCATAAGAAGAAGTACTGGCTTGCGCTGTTCGACATGTATGCAAAGGGAGTGACGAGCGCGGCCGAGACGGTAAGTCACCCGGAATGCGAAGTCATTGGCCGCGCGCCTGCGAAGCCCTCGCGCTCTCAAAGATGAGCTCAAGGACCACGAACCTTCGCAGAGGCCAGTCCGTATCAGCCAGTCCGTATCAGGGAGTGCCCGCGTCAGGGGTGATCCTAAAGACGGGATGGCGGCGCCGTCGCCCCCATCCTGATTTCATTGCTTTTCAGACACTGCCGCAGCTTTTGCATTCGCCTTGGCCGCAGCGTAGTCCGCTTCGGCTTGGTCCTTACACAATTTCTGTGCGTCACCGCTCGAAGACTCGCATTGGGCAAGCGCTACCTTGCGATTCCCGTCGGCGTTCGAAATCGCAAGATTATAGGCGTCCTTAGCAGCCGCATTATTGAAGGCAACGAGCTTATCATCGACCTTCTCTGCAGCGCCCCCCAAGTCCTTGGCCGCCGAGTTTTCGCTCTTCGCCATCTCAGATGAAGCCTTCTGTTCCGCGGTCGCCACGTCTTTTGCCACCGTATCGGGGGATTTCGCATTGTTGCAGGCCGTCGTGCAGAGCGCAGCCACAACAATCGCCAAAGTTAAATGTAATCGCATAATTTTCCTTTTTTTAATGACATCTGCTTGTGATCTAGACTATCCGCCGGCCCACACGCCTCCAATGCGGAAAGGCCACAAGTAAAAGTAAGATAGCGCCTACGACAACCTTCGCCCGATCCCGGCATTGGCCGGACTAGAGGCGTCCACGACGGCTATTGAGCAAAAACGCAACCACGATGACGGCAATGATCAATCCGATGGGACCTATTCCCCATCCAGCGCCCATACCCCAGTACAATCCGCCGCCGCCGCCGAACAACAGCAGCAGCAATATGATAATCAGCACTGTATCCATAGCTAATCCTTGATCCTTTGTATGGGCATCTCGAAAGCCCGTTATTCTCGGCACACAATAATGCATGCGGATACTGACATCGATTGACATCGGATATGTCAGTGAAGTGAGTCGATGCGTGTAGGATAAACTCGCGACCTGCCGGACGGCAGTAGCGCTTACATGGACTGGCTCTTTTATCTGACGGTTGGAAACTCCTTCGGGGCGCGCCAGCCTGGAGCGGAACGTGCAGACTTTGTCCTTCCGATCGAATCGCGACGACCACTCCATTTTCGAAGAAGGATACTCAATGGAAAGCTCAGCAACTAATAAATTTGGCAAGACTGCTCAGGATTTAGCCGATAAGGCCGCCGACAATGTACAGAGTGGAATTCGCGGCGCCCAAAGCTCGGCCAAACAAGGTCTGGACTCGATCTCGAGCATGGCGGGCCGAGCGCGCTACGTCGCGTCGAATACCTCGGATTCGATGATAGGTTATACGAAGAAAAATCCATTGAAAGCTTTGGCGATCGCAGCGGCCTCGGGCGCGCTTCTATATGCGGTCGTCAAATCGCTAAAGCCCTCGCGCGACTAGCGTTCAAGGGTGCGGGCGACAAGCGTCGCCCGCACGCACGGGGAAGCCTGGCGTCCGAGGCTCCTCAAACAGGTATAATGAGAGTTTCTCCCATCGAATATACCTGGAACTTCTAGGATGAGAACATTGAAAAAGTCGGGCGCGAGCCATGCCGAGTCGGCATCGGAGCTCATCTCGAAACGGGTCGCCGACCTGGGAGACTGGCGCGGGGAAACCCTCAGCAGAATGCGCAAACTTGTCAAGAAAGCGGACCCGGACGTCGTCGAAGAGTGGAAGTGGATGGGAACTCCGGTGTGGTCGCACGACGGCATCATCTGCACTGGCGAATCGTACAAAAAAGTCGTGAAGCTCACCTTCGCCAAGGGCGCGTCGCTCAAAGATCCGGCCGGCCTCTTTAACTCGAGCCTCGAGGGAAACGTACGCCGCGCGATCGACATCCATGAAGGAGAAGAAGTTGACGAGTCCGCGTTTAAGGCGCTCGTTCGCGAAGCTGTCGCCCTCAACAGTTCTGGCAAATCGAAACCCTCAAAAAAAGTGAAGCCTTAAATCCTCCGATAGCCAATGATGAGCCACATTGGGACGGGCAGATACGCACTCGAACTTGTGAGTCAGGCCGTAGTTCTTTTCATATCGACGGATTTGGATGACGTATTCGTCCTGTTGGGCTTCTTCGCGGACCCTCGATTCCGCACACGTCAAATTGTTGCGGGTCAGTTTATCGGTATCGCAGCACTCTATGCCCTGAGCGTGGGCGGGTCATTCGTCTCGCTCGTCATGCGTCCCGCCTTCGTCGGCCTGCTCGGTCTCGTCCCAATCACGATGGGATTGAGAAACGCCTGGGACTTATGGGCTTCCTTCGACACTCGCGAGCGAGAATCTGCGGACAATCGAAGCTCAGCCGATGGGGGAGCTAACATCGCGGCAGTTGTCCTGATGACAGTTGCAAATGGAGGGGACAATGTGAGCGTCTATATCCCGTTGTTTGCCATGCGATCCGGGCCCACCATCGCCATCATGGGGATCGTATTTGGAATCATGACAGCGGCATGGCTGACGCTCGCCTACTGGCTGACTCGGCATCGTTCGATCGGCGCCCCGGTTCGACTCTACACGCGCCTGCTCATGCCGTTCGTGTATATCGCACTAGGCATTTTCATTCTTGACCAAGCGGGGACGTTGAAATTACTTCCGTGGTGATTGCACGCCGCTATCGCTCCGCCTTTGCCATGCGCCCCTTGAGCAAGAAGTAGCGCAAGCCGATGACAATCGCGAATATTGGCGTGCACACGCTCGATGCCACGAGAATTGGAACCAACCAGCCGAGCCACGTAAATGGCGCAAGCAAGAACAACGTATCGTCGGGATGAAAGCGTTTGACGCCCTTGAAATCGAATGCCTTCACGCCGGGCGCGCTGAGCCTCTCGAACAATTCGGAGCTCCACATAACAAGTAGCATCGAGCCGCAGGTGAGCATGCCAAGCGGCACCGCGAACGCGCCGAGTGGGCTGTGACGCAGACCGATCCCAGCACCGAGGAACCAAAAGGAGTCCAAGATCATATCGGAGTAGTAGTCGAGTACCTTGCCGCTGTCGCTGCGTAAATCGCCCATCCGTGCGAGTTCGCCATCGGCCCTGTCGAGTACGCAGCTCAGCACCCACAGGATGCCGCTCCACGTAGCGGTGCCGCGGGTTCCGACCGATAGCAATGCGCAGGCCGCTAGGCCGCTTACCAAGCGTAGCCCCGTCAAGTGATTGGGTCGTACCCACGTTCCGATCAATGGCCGGACGAAAATCCTTGCGAAGGCGTGCGCGTAAGTCTGATAGAAGACGACGTCACTCTGGGGCTGCTTGTTTATGATGAACTATCCCGCGCAGCCGTGTTTCTAGACACGAAAGCGATATTCCACACCGGGCAGGCGCTCGATATCGGGAGGGAAACTCGCGCGCTTGTCCGCATAATAGGAGGCTCGATGGTCGCCATCGGATACGCGGTTGTAGGTCACGTAAAGGACGCGCCTCTGGTCAGGAGTCAGGTTCGGTCGCGATGCATGGGCGACATAGCTGTCGAAGAACACGACGTCGCCCGGGCGAGTCGGCACGGGTATTAGATCGAAGCCGGCCATCTCCTCGGCGGTGAGCGGCGCCCACTCGCGACCGATCATTCGGGATTGCCGGGGTGAATTTGACATCTCCAGGCAGCCGTTCTCGGGAGTCGCCGGATCGATCGAGACCAGTGCGGTGACGAACAGCGGCGCGTAGCGGGACCAACCTGCCTGCTGGTCCTGATGTGGCTCGAATCCCGCGCCCCCAGACATCTTGAAGTTGATCTTATCCTTGAATAATACCGCTGGAACCTGGAGCAATTGCTCGACTGCAGATTGTATTCGGCCGCCGCGGATGAGCCTGTCGAAGGCGAGGTGATGCGGACAGAAATTTTCGATGCGTTGGACAACGCGTGTCCCTGCGTCAAGAAGGTTCGGCTCGCGATAGACCATCTGTTTACCCGAGACCTCGGGCAAGTCGACGACTTCCTGCGTGAAGCGCACCAGCTGCACAGTCTCCGCCGCGGAGAAAAAGCCCGGCGCCAGAGTCCAACCCTGACGCAAATAGCTCTCGAGCGCTGCGGGCTTAAGTTCCACGTGAGTGTTCCCCATATTCACCATTTCCTAATGCAGTGGCCGCATCCGAACATAATCGAGGATACTAGGGCTATGGCGAAGATCGCAATGACTCTCGCGCGATTGCAGGCGCACGAGCCTTGGATGGCATGAAGCTCGCGGCCCGTATTGCCTTGATCTTGGGTCTCGGCGTGATGATTGTCCTCATCGCGCACGAAGGCGCATTGAGCATTCTCAAACTCCTGTCCCAGGCTGGCTGGTTGCTGCTCTGGCTGGTACCGCTGCACGGGCTGCCCCTGGTACTCGACGCCGCCGGCTGGCGCGCGATCCTATTTGCACGTTGTAGGCTATTGACGCTCTTCTGGATCGCGATTGTCCGGCAAGCCGTCAACGGCCTGTTGCCGGTCGCCAATATCGGCGGCGAGCTCGTGGGGATAAGACTGCTTGCGCGCAGTGGCGTTGATGGTACCCAGGCTGCCGCCAGCGTCATCGTCGAGGTATTGCTCACGATCGTCGGTCAGTATCTTTTCGTCGCTCTGGGCGTGATATTTCTCCTGCAAATTACTCACGCGATGCAACTGACCAATGAGCTGCTGTTGGCTCTAGCGGCGAGTGCCCCTGTGATCGCTTTGTTGATCGCTTTGTTGCGGCATGGCTCGGTATTCGCGCGTCTGCAACGCCTCGCACGGGCACTCGGGCCGAAGGTGCAGGGATTAGGTCTCCTCGGGCAAGGCGGCGATGTCGACGCCGCAATCCGTGATCTGCTCACAGCGCACGCGCGCCTGGCAAGAGCGCTCGGTTGGCAATTCGCGGGCCTGATTGCCGAAGGCATAGAGACCTGGGCTGCGTTGCGCTGCCTCGGCGTTTCCGTCGGATTCCCGAAAGCCTTGATCCTCGAGAGTTTGACGCAAGCCGCTCGGCAATTCATCTTCATCGTGCCGGCGGGGCTTGGTGTGCAGGAGCTAGGGCTGGTGGCTGTGGGTCACGTATTGGGCATCGGCAGCGACATTGCAATCGCCCTCTCACTTACCAAGCGAATGGTCAGGATCGTGTTTGGCGTGCCGGCGCTTCTCGCATGGCAATGGATCGAAACACGGGGAGGGCTCAATCACGCCCGTGGTCCCAGCGAGGGCCCGACACGATCTTAAGTTTTTCTTAACAGACGATCAGGTATTGCGTTTGTTGCGCATGGTTTTATCGTCGGCAGAAAAAGAGTTCGGGGTTTCCCGAATCGCTCAATACCCTTCTATAGTACTTCGGTCACCCTAGCCGCAGAGGCCGGCCTGACACCTTTCGATGCCCAAACGGATGATGGCATGCTGCTAAAACTGAAACATAGATGCGAGAGAATCGCCTGAGCAGCCGTCTTTTGCTTTCAACGACCGTTCGTACCGAGTTATCCCATGAGCCTACAACCCCCGCTCGATCATGATGAAATCTTGCGCCGCATCAGCCGTGACCTTGCCGACGGGTACGATGAGGAGCTGGAACTGGAAATTGAAGACCGGCATCCGCTCCCGGGTGAACCGCCAGGCGCGGAGCTAGAGTCGGAAAAAAACTCCCGTCAGGAGTATTTCCGCCAGCTATTTCGCCTCCAAGCCGAACTCGTGAAGCTGCAGGATTGGGTAGTGGCGTCTGGAGAAAAAGTCCTGATTCTATTTGAGGGCCGCGATGCGGCCGGCAAGGGCAGCATGATCAAACGCATCACTCAACGGCTGAACCCGCGGGTGTGCCGGGTCGTGGCGTTACCCGCTCCCAATGACCGCGAGCGGACGCAATGGTACTTCCAGCGCTATGTATCACACCTGCCCGCGGCAGGCGAAATCGTTCTGTTTGACCGAAGTTGGTACAACCGTGCAGGGGTCGAGAAAGTGATGGGCTTCTGCACGCCCGCGGAGTACGAGGAATTCTACCGCTCTGTGCCGGAGTTCGAACGAATGCTGGTCCGCTCGGGCATCAAATTACTGAAATATTGGTTTTCGATTACGGACGAGGAACAATACCTGCGCTTTCTCGGTCGTATTCATGACCCTCTGAAGCAATGGAAGTTGAGCCCCATGGATCTTGAATCGCGGCGCCGATGGGAGGAATACACAAAGGCGAAGGACGTGATGTTGGCGCGCTCGCACATTCCAGAAGCGCGATGGTGGGTCGTGCACGCCGTCGATAAGAAGCGCGCGCGCCTCAATTGCATCGATCATTTGCTCAAGCAGTTTTCCTACCAGGAAACCCCAAAAGCACCCATCGTGCTGCCCCTGCGCGAGCATCACGAGCATTACTCTCGACAAGCGGTGCCCGCCGAAATGCTTGTGCCAGAGGTCTATTAAATGGCCGCTTCCAAGCCCTCGCGGCTTGATATTCATGGTCTGCTCGATCCTGCCATGGATCGGCGACTCGAGCGTTTGGGTTTAGCTGACAAGCCCGGCTACTGGACGGAACGATATCTCCTGTGCGAGCAGTTGGCGGATCCTTTGGAAGCGAGTTCGCGGCAGAAATTTGAAGCCACGAGCCGCTTCATCCGGGACCTGATAGCGCATCGTTGGGTTATGACACGCCGCGCGCGCGAGCATGCGGATCCGAAGCGCATTCACTATCTGTCAATGGAATTTCTGCTCGGTCGGACTCTGCGAAATAACATGATGAATCTCGGTGCCGAACCGATGGTAGAGCAGGCGATGCAGCAGCAAGGTTGGAACCTCGACGCATTGATCGAAGAGGAGCCGGATGCCGGCCTCGGCAACGGCGGCCTTGGGCGCTTGGCGGCCTGCTTTATCGACTCGCTGGCCACGCTTCAATATCCGGCCATCGGCTACGGCCTTCGGTATGAATATGGAATTTTCAGACAATTGATTCGAAACGGAGCTCAAATCGAGCAACCGGACAATTGGCTTTTCGAGCGAGATCCATGGGAGATTCCGCGGCCCCACAAAGTGTACGTCGTTCCGCTGAACGCGACCGTTGAGCTGCGCGGCTCTTCCGTTAAATTCACTGCGCACAAGCCGTCGAGCTTGTTGGGGATGGCATACGACCGCCCGGTCGTGGGGTACGGCGCGAACTGCGTCAATACTTTGCGGCTCTGGGCTGCCTCAGCGGCCCATTCGTTCGATTTAGGCGAATTCTCTCACGGGGACTTTGCGGGCGCAGTCATCGAAAACGTCGCGGCCGAGTCCGTCACGCGAGTCCTGTATCCGGACGATTCGACCGAGGCCGGACGGGTGCTTCGTTTCTTGCAGCAATACTTCCTGGTCAGTTGTTCGCTGCAGGACATTTGCGCCCGCTACTTGATTAGCGGCAATGTGAGCTGGTCGTCCTTTCCGGAGCGCGTAGCGGTCCAGATGAATGATACGCATCCCGCGCTCTGTGTAGCTGAGTTGATGCGAATCCTGCTCGATCAAGCGCTTATGCCTTGGGATGAAGCCTGGACCATCACGCAACGGACATTGGCGTACACCAATCACACGTTGCTTCCAGAAGCGCTGGAGAAATGGCCGGTCGACTTGTTCGAGACGCTGATTCCCAGGCAACTGGAAATCATCTACGAAATCAACCGGCGGTTTTTGGATCGAGTTCGTAGCGACTATCCCGGAGACGTGGCTCGGGTGCGGCGCGTCAGCCTCATCGAGGAGGCGCCGGCGCGCCGCGTGTGTATGGCCCACTTGGCAGTGGTGGGGTCGCACAGCACGAACGGCGTGGCAGCAATCCACTCCGAATTGTTGCGCTCGCGGGTACTTCGCGATTTCGCCGAGATTTTTCCGGAGCGCTTTAATAACAAAACGAATGGCGTCACTCCGCGCCGCTGGCTGCAGCAAGCGAATCCATCCCTCTCAAGACTCATCACTCAGGCAATCGGGGAGGACTGGATCACCGATCTAGCTGAACTTCGCAAACTATTGCCATTGGCAGAGGATGAAGGGTTTCGCGGGCAATTTCGCGCTGCAAAGCGCCAGGCGAAGGTCATCTTTGCCGATTGGCTCGAGGCAACCAGTGGCGAGCAGGTGGACCCAGATTCGATCTTCGACAGCCAGATTAAGCGGATTCACGAGTATAAGCGCCAGCTCCTCAATGTCCTGCACGTTGTCATGCTGTACATCCGCCTGCGCAAGAATCCTCATTCCCGGATGAGGCCGCATACATTCTTCTTTGCAGGAAAGGCGGCTCCGGCTTATACCTTTGCCAAACTCGTCATCAAACTCATTAACTCTGTCGCCGATGCGGTCAATCATGATCCGGCAGCTCGCAGCCACATTCGGGTTCTGTTCCTACCCGAATACAACGTCAGCCTCGCGGAGCGGCTCATTCCGGCAAGCGACGTGTCGGAGCAGATTTCTACTGCCGGCTATGAAGCGAGCGGCACCGGCAATATGAAATTCATGATGAACGGTGCATTGACCATCGGGACGCGCGACGGCGCCACCATCGAGATGGCCCAGGAAGCCGGCGAGGAGAATTTCTTCCTCTTTGGATTGACGGCCCAGCAAGTGGCGGATAGCGCCGGGTGGTACGATCCTCACTGGCACTATGCAAATGAACCGGAGACCCGAGAGGCACTGGATCTGATCGTCTCCGATCATTTCAGCCACAACGAGCCAGGCATCTTCGAGCCCATCCGCCAGGCATTGCTGGAGGCCGGCGATCACTACCGGCACCTCGCGGACCTAACGGATTACGCTCGAGCTCATGCCGATCTCGATGCGTGCTACGCCGATCCCGAAAAATGGGTCAAAAAGGCCATCATCAATGTCGCGTGTTCCGGCACGTTTTCGAGCGATCGAACGATCCGAGAATACGCCACCGAAATTTGGAATTTGAAACCGTCCCCGGTCGCTTAGCCCTCAGCTGCCAAGCGAGTCCGGATGCCGCCAACCTCTCTCGAATGGCAGGCGCCAGGCGTGAGGGGCGATGAGTTGGTGAATCGAGTTGGGACCCCAAGTTCCCGGGTCATAGAAGCGAACGGCAGGGGGCTCCTCGAGCAGCGCACCGGAGACTTCCCAAAGCCGCTCGATGCCTTCGGCGGTTGTAAACAAGGTGGGATCGCCACGCATTGCATCCAGTATCAAACGTTCGTACGCCTCGAGTACGTCGGCAATGTGTCCGGTATCGTGCATTGCGAATTGCATGCTCAGCTTATCCAAACGCATCCCGGGTCCCGGTCGTTTCCCATAGAAGGACAGGGACATTTTCGCGGCATCCGCCAGATCGAAGGTGAGGTGGTCTGGGCCTTGCTCGCTGACTCCGGATCCGGATGGGAACATGCTCTTCGGCGGCTCCCGGAACGCTATCGAGATGATCCGTTGTCCTTCAGCAAGTCGCTTGCCGGTGCGCAGGAAGAAGGGGACACCGGCCCAGCGCCAGTTATCGATGTAACATCTCAAGGCGATGAAGGTCTCCGTATCCGAATCGGCGGAGACCCCATCTTCCGAGCGGTACCCGGTGTATTGTCCGCGTACGACATGGGCCGGCCTGATTGGCAACATGCTGCGAAAGACTTTGTTTTTCTCTTCGCTGATGGGTTTGGGCTCCAGCGACGTGGGAGCCTCCATCGCCATAAATCCAAGAATTTGGAACAAGTGAGTGACGACCATGTCTCGATAGGCTCCGGTTTGTTCGTAGAAACCAGAACGCTTGCCGAGAGCCAATTTCTCGGGCACATCGATTTGCACGTGATCGATAAAATTGCGGTTCCAGATCGGCTCAAACAGTCCATTTGCGAAGCGGAAAGCGAGAATATTTTGCGCCGCTTCTTTGCCCAAGAAATGATCGATCCGGAAGATCCGCTCTTCGTCAAACACCTCATGCAGTTGCTTGTTGAGCGACACCGCACTGGCAAGGTCGGTGCCAAATGGCTTTTCCATGATGATTCGAGAGCGCTCTACCAGGCCGGCCTCTCCCAGCAAGCGCACTGCGGATAACGCCGCATTGGGCGGTACGCTAAGATAATGCAGCCGGCGACTCTCGAATTTGAACGCGCGCTCCGCCTCGAGCACCGCTGCCTTGAGGACCTCCGCGCCGGCGGTCAAAGGTACGTATTCTAGGTTAGCCGCAAAAAGGTCCCAATCGCCCTGCGCAACTTTGCGTGTCGCGAACTCGGAGAGTGCTTCGCGCGCAAATTTCCGAAAGCCATCGGTGTCGAGATCATCCAGAGATACGCCAATGATGCGGCAGCCAGGGATAAATCCTGAACTCGACAAATGAAATAATCCCGGCAGGAGCTTCCGTCGAGAAAGGTCGCCCGTGGCGCCTACGAGTACAACGACCTGCGGGTGCTGCGGGCCCACGCCCGGAGGTATTTTTGCCATTTGCTCACTCCTTCTTCAACGGGATCTGATGGCGCGTAGACCGGCCGCCGAACGAAAATGCGATTTGCGGGTTAGCCGCTTCGCGGCGTGGAGGCCTCCGTCAACACGGCCGCTTCGATAATATCTGCCCACGCCCCGCGGACATCCGGGTCATCTATTTGCTCCAGCGTCCTCGCGACCGTTCGCAGCACCGACGCTGAATTGGCAACGTGAATGCTTTTTTGTCCTTTGAAACCCGCCAAGATCTTCTCTAGGTCAGAACGCGAGGCCTGCACGGTCGACACCTCAGATTGATCAACCTTGGCGCGCTCCAGACTTCCAATCGCAAGATTCAGCTTTATCAGAACGTCTTCCAGACGGGACATTTCTTATTTTTCCTTGCCGAAAAAGCACCACTGAGCAGGATCACCAGGTCTCAAACGAAGAGTACCTTAGTCCCGGATCATGTTGTAACCGTGATTCGCTGCCGTGTAACAGAACTGTAACCTCGAGCGCAAACCATATGGGCGATGGGGCAGCTAACATCGACCCTCGCGCGCTTCGCGCTCGCCGCCCCGCTCGCAGTTGTGGCAACGGGCCTGGTTGGGCGCGGGCTTGCCCACGACAGGGCGGAGCGGGACACTCTCGATTCCTGTTCGAGGCCCACAGGGAAAGTAGTTCCTGAGCCGCAAGATCTGCGCAGCATGGACGGCCGGCTCGAGTTCGATCTCAGCGTCGAGAATAGACAGCAGCCCGATGGCAGCATGAGATATTGCTACCGCTTGGAGGATGGATCCGAGTCGCCGACGCTGCGGCTCAAACCCGGTGATTGGCTGATCTTGCGTCTTCATAACCACCTGAGCGACCTCGAGAGCGCGGGCGGAGCGGCGGAACCCCCGCCGGTTCATGCTCACGGCCGGAGAAGCACGGACCCCTGCCGCAGCGGCGCGATGTCGCTCCTCTCGACCAATTTGCACTTTCATGGCCTGACCGTGCCCGCGGTTTGTCATCAGGACGAGGTGCTGCGGACCTCGATCTCGCCAGGCGATGCGCCCTTCGAATATCGCTTTCGCATCCCGCTCGACGAACCGCCGGGACTGTACTGGTACCACCCGCACATCCATGGCTTCAGCGCGCAGCAAGTTTCGGGGGGCGCCTCCGGAGCGCTCATAATCGAGGGCCTCGAGCATGCGATCCCAGAAGTGGGGGGGCTGCCCGAGCGCATACTCGTCATCCGCGACCAAAACCTCGCGCACCCGGATGCGGCGCCCGCCACGCTCGACGCGGCAACGACTCCTTTCGTCGATCACGACGGTGATGCAGCGAACACCGGTACGGGCTTCGGCCGGCCGGCACGCGATCTGTCCGTAAATTATGTGCCGGTGGCGTATCCCGAGTACCCGCCCGCGACCATCGCGATGAAGCCGGGTGAGCGCCAGCTCTGGCGCATACTCAATGCCTCCTCAGTCACGTACTTGAATTTGAGCATGATTTGGACGCGCGGCCACTGGCGGCGCGAGCAGTTCATGGGTCTCGTGGCGGTCGACGGCGTGCCGCTGAACGCAAACGGCAGTCCCGAGCGCTCCTTCCAATGGCGCGATCGGATCCTCGTGCCGCCGGGAGCACGTGTCGAGATCATCGTCAACGCTCCCGCCGAGGGGACGAGCGCGCAGCTCGTGACAAGATATGTCGACACCGGGCCTGCCGGCGAGAACGATCCGAATCGGCCGCTCATCTCTATCGTAACGCAGGCCGATGCACCCGAACCCACCTCAGCCATGCCCGCAGCCTCCGCCAAGCTCGCGCCGGCGAAACGAGCGTGGATCGGAAGTGTCGCGCCTGCGCGTACGCGTACGCTCATTTTATCCGAAGAGCCCGTGAATCCTGCCGAGCCCAATGGCGCCATGCGTTTCTACATCACCTTGGACGGTCAGACACCGAAGCCCTTCGATCCATCGAGCACGGTGCCCAATCTCGTCGTGCACCAGGGTGAGGTCGAGGACTGGATCGTCGAGAACCGTTCGAGCGAACTTCATGCGTTCCACATCCATCAGATCCACTTCGAAATCATCGAGTGGCTGGGGATTGCGGTGAACGAACCGTTCCTCCGCGACACGATCAATGTACCCTACTGGACGCCGAACATGACGCACTATCCATCCATCAAGCTGCGCATGGACTTTCGCGATCCGGATACCGTGGGCACATTCCCGTATCACTGCCATCTCCTCGACCACGAGGACGCGGGCATGATGGGTACGATTCGCGTCGAGGCGACGTCAGCCTTGGCGGCGCGATGAGTCCTGTCATTTGCCGGTCACGGCGCAGTCACAGTTCTTCCGTAGCTTAACCACTCCTATCGGGGTGTCTGTAGGCAGATGTATCCCAGTTTCCGGGAGCGTCTCTCACTTAAAATTAATTCTCAAAGGAGCGCTGCATATGAAGAGGTTATCCACGTTCATCGCCGGTGCGCTGGCCGCGACGGTCGCGGGCAACGTGATGGCGAATGAAGGTCCGGTGCCCAAAGGAATTCCGCATTATGATCACGTGTTCGTCATCATGATGGAGAATCACACCTACGAGCAGGTGGTCGGCAATCCGACCTTCCCGTTCCTGAACAATCTGATCAACAGCAACCGGGTCAATCTCGGCACGAGCTACTACGCGATCGGCCACCCCAGCCTCACAAACTATCTCGAGATCGTCGGGGGCTCGAATTTCGGCGTGCGCAGCGACAATCCGCCCCACTGGCATGACCTCAACTGCAAAACCAACCTTGAGACAGGACTGCCGAACGCCGACGTCGACGCGCTCAATGGTGTCGCTCCGATACCGATCGACACGAGCGAGGTGATCTGCCCCATCTCTGGCACCGGCACCGATGCGGCAACTCCCGCGGTCGACAGCTGGAACGAGACTAATCCCCCGGTGTTCAATTTCCTCGCCGAAATCGACGGTGTGAGGTCCGTGCCGGCAAGTTCGAACATCTCCGGCAAGACCATCGCGGATCAGCTCGCCGAAACCGGCCTCACCTGGAAGAGCTATCAGGAAAATCTGCCAATCGCCGGCGCGGACAATGTCAACGACAGCAACGGCACGGCCACCAACAATACGACATACGCTGCGAATGAACCGCTGTCGCCAACCAACCTGCCGCCACTCACCTCTGGTGCGCTCCTCAATGCCTATGCAGTCAAGCACGATCCCTTTGCCTACTTCCGCAGCGTTCAAGAGGGATTAGTGCCCGGCAGCAGCCTCGACAACATCCGGCCGTTCGATGGGGCGGTCGGACTTTATACTGACCTCGCGACCGGACATGTGCCGGTCCTCTCATACATCGTACCCAACCAATGCGATGATCAGCACGGTCAGAACAACGCCGATGCCTTCTGTCAGGAGGATCAAGGAGTGACGATAAAGATCGATGGGACGAAGTACACCGGCAACACCTTCGGCACGCAGGCGGGGCTCAACCCGGGCCTCTCGCTACAGGCAGACACGACCTTGAGCCGGATCGTCAGCGCGATCCATGCCTCGCCCGCCTGGCACGAGGGCAGCAGCGCCATCGTGATCGTCTGGGACGAGAGCGACTACGCCGGCGTCGCGAATGCATTACCGGCCGGGACGGCCTATCCTCTGCAACTGCGGAATCGCGTACCGTTGACAGTCGAGCCAAGCAATCGTGAGCTCGGCGTCCGCAGCCAACAATTCTACGACAGCTTTTCACTGCTGAAATCGCTCGAGGGCGCCTTCGGCCTACGTTGTCTCAATCACGCCTGCGATGCGGGGGTCGAAGTGATGTCGGATCTTTTTGGCGGCACCTGACTTCTGACATTGGTGCCGCCGGGTCCCAGCCGGATGGCCGGGACTCCTGGCTCGGGGCGGATGCTACAATTGCATGGGCAGATGAGGCTCGCCCCTTAGATGAACCGAAATGAAGATTGCTGATGTCCGCCCGGTGGCGCTCAAGGGCTTTGGGAAGGGTGCACCAGTGTATGCGCGCGGCCGTCCCGATTACCCTCAGGAACTGTTGAATTGGTTGCGGCAGAATCTCAAAATCGGCCGGGGCAAGACAGCCATCGATCTCGGTGCAGGAACCGGCAAATTTACGAAGCTCTTGCTTCAGACGGAAGCTAACGTCATCGCCGTTGAGCCTGTAGAGGCGATGCGTGCCGAGCTGGCTGTAGTCCTTCCCGGCGTCAAGGCCATTGCAGGATCGGCGCAGTCCACGACACTGTGCGATGCAGCCGGCGATGCGCTGATTTGCGCTCAGGCATTCCACTGGTTCGCGACCGAACCCGCCCTTGGGGAGATCCACCGAGTCCTCAAGCCCGGAGGAGAGTTAGGTCTCGTCTGGAATGTCCGTGACGACTCGGTAGATTGGGTGGCTGCAATCACGGAAATCATTACTCCGCACGAGGGCGACGCACCACGCTATTCAAAAGGGGACTGGCGGCACGTATTTACGGGCCGGCTTTTTTCAGATCTGGAGGAAAGCTGTTTTTCGTACGAACACATGGGGCCGCCGGCGCGTGTGATATTGGATCGATTCCTGTCCGTGAGCTTCATCGCGGCGCTGCCCCCGGATGAGAAGTTGTTGGTGAGCGAGAAGCTCAACGAGCTGATCTCGACACATCCGGCCATCAAAGGGCGAGAGATAATCTCATTCCCTTATCGGACGCACGCCTACCGGTGCACCCGGAAGTAATACGCGTTAGGTTGTTGAAAGGGAGCGATTATGAGGTCCGGTTTGGAATCCCTGTTTGTCATCGCATTTCTGTTAGCCGCCCAGGGTGCGGCGGCCAAAACACTCGACCTCTACTTCATCGATGTCGAGGGAGGGCAGTCAACGCTGCTGGTGACCCCTAAGGGTGAGTCTCTGCTCATCGACGCAGGCTGGGCCGGTGACGGCGGGCAGGGTTCCAAGCCCGGCGAACCCTCGCAATCCCGCGACGCAAATCGTATCGTCGCTGCCGCACGCGATGCAGGTATCAATCAGATCGACTATGCGCTCATCACGCATTTTCATCCCGATCACGACGGTGGGGTAACTGAACTTGCGCAGCTAATGCCCATACGCCATTTCATCGATCATGGCAGTTTACCGCCCGAGGCCCAAAAGGACGCGGGGCTGAAGGCTTCATTCGAGGCCTACCTCGACGTTCGCAACAAGGTCCAGCACATCGAACCTCGGCCTGGTGATCGGTTGCCGCTTAAGGAGATCGATGCCCTCATTGTCAGTTCCGCTGCATCGACGATCGCTAAACCGCTTTCCGGCGCCGGCGAATCCAACGCCGCCTGCGGTCGTTCGCCGCTTCCGCCCGGAGATCCAATCGAAAATCCCCGCTCGACCGGAATTTTGGTGACCTTCGGTAAATTCCGATTTCTCGACGTTGGTGATCTGAGTGGGCAGCCGCTGTTCGACCTTGCATGTCCTAAAGATCTAATCGGCTCCGTTGACATCTACCTGGTCGCACATCACGGCGGTGCGGATGCCGCTGATCCGGCGACGTTCGCCGCATTCAAACCGCGAGTCGCCATCATGAACAACGGTCTGAAGAAAGGTGGAGCGCTTGCGACGTACCTGTCGCTTCATCATGTGCAAGGTCTTGAGGACGTTTGGCAGCTTCATCGCTCGGAATCCGCCGGTGATGCGAATTTTGCCGCAGACCGCATTGCCAACCCCGATGAGAGTACGGCTCATTGGATAAAGCTCAGCGCCACCGAAGATGGCTCCTTTCGCGTGCTAAACGGACGAACCGGCGTGTGGAAGAGCTATCCAGCAAGGCACGCGGGTTCCTGATCGTTGACTTGGGGAGGAGAGGGGTGATGAGTTCAAAGAACGTGCCGTATCGGGTTGGGGAATGGTTGACCTCGGATCAGGCCTTTCTCGACCAATGGCTGGACGGAATTATCCAAAGAACTCATGCGGAGGAAAAGGCTCTGCACCCTGTTATCGCCGACTTTCAAGATCTCATCGAGAACGACCCGGAGATCTTCATGCTATTTAATCAGATGTTCGAGCAAGTTCCGAAAAAAGCGCCCTATAACAAAGACCCCACCGGCAAAGCGCAGGTGCGGAGCTATCGCCAGATGCTTCGGTTGTTGAATACGATCATGACTCATGCCCCGGAGTTCAACCAATCGGGTCTGGTCGGCTGTCCCATCAACACCATCTTCGACTGGTCGATGGGAACTGCAGCGGGTATGGCCGCCTTTCTCAACGGACGCGTGAATCTGGCACTCAAGGCAGTTCTGAATGTGTGGGGCCGATTCTTGAGCTCGAGTGAATCGAGGTACGTTCTCAGCCAGGACCCTCGCAGGGGCTGGCTGGGCGAAGATGCGTTAAAAGCCATGCCGAACTTCGAAAAGGACTTCCGGTGCGATCCGAGCCAGAAATACCATGGCTTCAAGTCATGGGATGATTTCTTCACCCGGGAATTTCGACCCGGAGTTCGTCCCGTGGTATTGCAGGATGACGATGGAGTTATCGTCAATGCCTGTGAATCTGCGCCCTATAGAATCGCGCGTCACGTCAAGCAACACGATCGGTTCTGGATCAAGTCCCAGCCGTACTCGGTCCAGCACATGCTCGCAGGCGATAGCCTGGCACCGCATTTCATCGGTGGTACGATTTACCAAGCCTACTTGAGTCCGTTCAGCTATCACCGCTGGCACAGTCCCGTGAGCGGCAGGATCGCCAAGGCCTATGTGAAGGACGGGACATACTATTCGGAGGCTGCATCGGAGGGATTCGATCCAGCCGGTCCGAACGATTCGCAGGGCTATATCACCGCTGTGGCGACTAGGGCTCTCATCTTCATCGAAGCGGATAACCCGGACATCGGCCTGATGTGCGTCCTACCCGTGGGAATGGCCGAAGTGTCTACCTGCCAAATGACCGTGTACGAAGGGCAGCACGTCAGGAAAGGCGATCAGCTCGGAATGTTCCACTTTGGCGGATCAACGCATTGCCTGATTTTCCGGCCGGGCGTGAATCTGGAATTTGACCTTCACGGACAAACACCGGGTCTTCACTCGAACAATATCCCCGTTAATTCGAGGATCGCCACGGTTAGGCGATGATCCGGACGCTACCGTCGGGGCCGCATCGGGGACGGTGCCTCCGAATTCGTTTGCGAAATTAGGCGGGAGTCCGTTATATAGTCACTCGAAGGGGGTTGGCGATACACAACAGTGTGAAAACACGGAGGCAGAGTGATGGTTTCAAAACGTGTATCCCCCGCTAAGAAGACAACCAGGCGAAAGACGGCGACGCCCGAGGTACCCGAGCCCACGGATAACTTGGCACTCGCGGTCCTGCAATTCGAGCAATCGACGACACGCTTCTCCATGAGCATCGACCCGGACGTCAGGCGCCAACTGGTGGCAACGGAGGCATACTTCCTCGCCGAGCGGCGCGGATTTGCGGCCGGCCATGAACTGGAGGACTGGGTGGCCGCGGAAGCAGTGGTAGAGTCGAGACTTCACCCGATGCAGGTCGTCTAGCGCCCGCGAACAGTGCGCCGCACGGAACATGATAAACCGCTGGGTCCAGCGGCGCCGGGAAACCGTCGGTCTCAGGAGGTAGCTTTCGCCGCCTCATCGATCAACGCCGACACCGGATTCGGTACGGATGCGAGTGATGCGTGACCGGCAGAAAGGGTGATGATCTTCTTGGCTCCCATTCTTTCCGCCATACGCTTTTCATTCGCGGGTGCGATCATTCGATCCTCGCTGGAAATTTGATACCAGGATGGCTTGCTCTTCCAAGCCGGCACCGTCACTTTGTCTGCGAAGGTGCTACCGACCGGCGCCCTTTGAGTGACCGCCATGACAAGTGCCTCATCGGGCGGCAGGTCCTGACAGAAGCTCTCGTGAAATTTAGGTGTAAAGAAGCCGCTGCTCGCGGACAACGGTTGCAACTTTTGTCGTCCGGTCGTGTTGTGATGATTCAAGACATGGGAGCTCTCGATGCGACACATGACGGTCGAATCTACAAATCACCGTTTGAGCAGCCCGGACCTTCGAGCGATGCTGACAGCCATGATGGTGTATTTGGTTGGCTTCGGCGTGGCCGCCTTGATAGTGGCCGCCTTGATAGTGGCCGTCGCGATGTGGCGACAAACTTCTTGTTCGCCGAATCCGCGGAATTCCCAACAGCTTTTTATGGTATCGACGGCTTCGGGCTTCCCCGTGCGGAGATCATCGTTTTGGCGATTGGCTAAAGAGGATCGCGACGTTGCCGGACTTTTGGTCCGGCGCCAGGAACGTGATGACGATTTGGCGAGAGTTGCAGTGTTCGCATCGAAGTCGGTCTTTGACTTTTGCGAGTGGATAGTCGTCACCGAGTTGCTTGCGCAGTATTTCGAGCGAGAGCCGGGCGGCGTGCTTACATTTACGGCAGTACGCGCCATAGAAGTATGAATCGTCGACATGAGCGAGGGCTGCGGTCTCGAGCTTGGCGTAATCCATGTGCCGAAGGTAATCCCGGCGGCCTGTGGATTGCTGCTGTATAAGTCGTACAGCCCAAGCTCGAGGCGAATACTGGATGTTCGGATTTGCAAAGCTCACACGGAAGAGCGCGTCAATCTAACGCATATACGCTGCCATCGGCACTGCCGAAATAGACGGCTCCATCCGCTATCGCAGGAGACGACAGTATCGCGCCGACCGAGAGCATGCGGGTTGCGCCGACAACCAAGTCATCGTAAAAGAAATCGGAGTAGGCCGCCTCGTAGTTCGGCGTGCCATCAGGCTTCGTGTAAGTTCGCCCATTGCGACGTGAGCCCTCGGTCTGATAGGTCCAAGCGATGTTTCGATTCTTGAGGCTGATCGCGACGAGTTTGCCTTCATGTGTGCCTATGTAGGCAACATCACCGGCCACTGCGGGCGAGGAAAACATCGGCCAGTGCTTGAAATCGAGCGTGAATAAGGGGTTTCCCGTTTGGGCATCCAGTTCGAAAAAAAGGCCGGAATCCGATGTCGCTAAGTAGACCTTACCGCGTCGAACGGCGGGCGATCCGACCACCCACGAGCCCTTGGTATCGAGGACCCACTTCTGGGCGCCGCTAATTGCATCCAGAGCGTACAACTTGGAATCGCGGCAACCCACGTATACGGTCCCGCCGACAACGGCCGCAGAGGATTGAAAGCCGACTTGATTGTGGATGTTGGGATCATCGCCGGCCTTGAATCGCCATTTTTCAACGCCAGTCTTCGTATCGAGCGCGTAAAAATAGCTATCCCAACTGCCGATATACAGAATGCCGTCGGCGAGCGCCGGCGAACCATGCACGACATTACCCGTCTTGAATCGCCATCGCGCCTCGCCGGTCTTGGCGTCCAATGAATAGACGTTATGGTCGCCGCTGCCGAAGTACACGTGACCCTCCGAGACCACCGGAGAAGACAAATAAGCGTCGAACGGGTCCGGCATGGTTTCGGCCGCCGGTTCTGCCCCATGCAAATGAGTGGCAGCGAATCGCTGCTCGCCCTGGGTCTTGAACTTCCAGATCAGCCGTCCGGTCGCGGCGTCGAGCGCGTAAAAATAGCTATCGTAACTTGTAAAATAGACAACGCCGTCGGCGACCGCCGGTGTGGAGGAGACTCTACCGGCAGTCTCAAATTTCCATTGGAGTTCGCCATCGGCGGCACGGAGCGCATAAAGTTTGTGATCGGCGCTACCGATGAAGAGAGTTCCGTTGCTCAATACGGGCGAGGAGAGCACGGCTCCGCCCGTCTGAAATTTCCATTTGAGCCCATGCAGGCTGGGAACGCCGGACACCTCATATATTCCCGAGTGCTGAGGGCTGCCGCGAAACATCGGCACCGCGGCGGCGACCATCGGCAGCGCTAGAACCGTCAAGACAGTTGCGCAAGCACCCGTCGATTTTGATTGAATCGCTCGATTGCACAGCATGTCGCGATCCTCGGGAGCGGGGATGAACGATCCCATAGTAGCAGCAGGGTTGAGGCGGTGATCCGGCGATCGGTGCTTTCCTCAGACTTTATTCGGCGCGGTCGAGGAGGGTGGAGGCGCCTTGGGCTCGGCAATGCCCGGTGCCTGAAGGTCTTCCGTCACGTGAAGCCGGCGAACGACCAGGTCGTCGATTTCCAGTCGTCGAATTCGGGCGCGGCCAATGACCAACCGACCGATCGCTAAAGCACCAATCGCCACCGTGCCGACCGCGATCGCTCCGAATGCAAGGGCGCCGACGGTACGCGATCGGCCGCCGATTGCTTGGAGTTTATTCGCGCGCGCAGCGGCTCCTGTAAGCACCGCCCCGCGCGGGCGACGCTGTTCGATCGGAGAGCGAGTACGCCGTTTCATAGGTATGCGCATAATAAATTGATTATACGCGGAATATGCTATGCAGTTACCGAAGTCCCCGCTGGTCCGCCGTCATGGAGTAGGGCCTTCGTGGAGATCGTCATTCGATTCAAGGTCACCGAAAACGCGGATCGCGACACCTTCCTCGTCCTCTGGGTCATCGAGAGAGAACTCATCGCAAGCTTCTCGCATCTTCTCGCTCCAGGTCACGTCCAGGAATTCCCGAATTCCCTTGAGGTCCGCCTCACTCGCATCCCAGCTCGCGACATGACAGCCGGTATACAGGCGGATATCGCCGGTCGCGAGCGCGTCTGCAACGACCGCGATTCGAAATCCCGTGAGCGACTCTTGTGAGCAGATCGGGCATTTCACCGGAAGAAGAATCTCTGGCTCGCTCACGTTACTTTACCTCGACAACAGGCCGCATCTCTTTGGGAAAAGCCTTGAGTTTTCGTCGAACCGCAAGAAGCTCTTGCTCGTCGAGGATGCGGGCGCCGCCCGGCTGCTTCATCGCGCGTTCGAGCTGTGCTTGTCGCATGAATAATCTTAAAGCTTCATTGATGGATTCCACGATCAAACTCCCGGCCGTTAACTCCGATCGCAACTCCGATCTCGCTTGCACTATGCAGCGCGGCAAACTTGTCACAACGTGATGCAACTCCCGATATCATTTGCGTACCCGATTCTGTCAAGGAAGCGATGATTTCACTGTCGCCATCAGAAGACTCGCGGCAGACGAGGAGCGGCCGTCTGTGACAATTCGTGTCACCCGCCGGTAAGTCATGTGATCGCCGTCACCCGGCCAACGGCATCGCGAAACAGCGCGTGCGCGTCGTTTCCGAGTAATCGCAGCAACGCTGGGGCCGAGAGACGACCGGTACACACCTAGTCAGTTGATTTGTAAGCGGTAGTTGACGATCGATCGAAGCGCCTGTCTAATACGCGGCTCGCATGGGGCCAGGTAGCTCAGTTGGTAGAGCAGCGGACTGAAAATCCGCGTGTCGGGGGTTCAATTCCCTCCCTGGCCACCAAACAATTCCTTATTTTTCTTATATTTACGATCCGATCTGCCTAGGGCGTCGATTGAAAGTCGTTCGTGCGCGAACGGGCGCCCCATTCGAGTGGCGCCGTTCGACTCCTGGAAGCGATATCTGAACTCCTCAGACGACGGATGATGCGGGTACCTTGAACGCAAATGCAAAGAACGCAGCGACAGCGAGGAATCCGAATGCGACGAGGTAATTCCAAGCGAGCTTCTCTTTTAGAAAGTAAATCGCGAACAGAATAAAGACTGAGATCGTGATTACTTCTTGAATTATCTTGAGTTGAAATCCCGAGAATTGGACGAACCCGAAGCGATTTGCGGGCACAGCTAAACAATATTCGAGCAACGCAATGCACCACGAGATCAGAATTGCTTTCCAAAGGGGCCAGTCATGACCGTACTTTAGGTGTCCGTACCATGCGAAAGTCATGAAAATGTTCGACAAGCTCAGAAGGAGAATGGTGCTCATAGGTGGTTATTCGCTAATCTCTGACCGTTGTGTGACGGAATCATAGAATGAGCGGGCTGAGCACGAAAGCCCGGGCGGGCGTTCACGCCGGCCCGTTGGGACTAAGACTCGACGCCGCTGAGCTGCGGCTCAGTTGGCGAGCCAGATCTTCAAGCCATTCATGGACCAGCCCAGATCGGCAGGGCCAGGAAGGAAGTTGATCTCGGCGTTCAGATGCACCTCGATAAGTGTGTATTGAGTCGGATCCACATTCTTAATCTGCCCGGGAAATTGCGTCGCCAGATATTGAAGGGCCGCGGTGAATTGGCTTTGACTGATCGACCACTCGAATGGCTCCCATCCGAGCCACGGAACTCCAGTATCCGATGTAGTGTTGGCCGCCTTGCTCACAAATCGCTCGTCGATTCCGAGTGGAGAATCGATCGTGAAGCTATTGGACGGCGCGTCGTAACCGCACCCGACCACCGGTTTCGTAGCACGATTGGCGAATAACTCGATCCCGTAACTGATGCGCACTCCACTGGGGTCTTTGAACATCAAATCCGCGACTACGTAGGCGTCGCCTGACGCGGTGGGGACTTGCAAATTCAGCGACCCATTTAGCACCGTGGTCGAACTTGCAAAGGGAACTGGTTCAGTTCCGGAAGACCATATGTACTGGGGCGTAATCATCATCTTCTGAACGGGAGGATCTGTGACATGCCCGCAGCCGCCGTTCATGCCCCCGGGGTCGACAGTTCCCGAAGGCAGGTCCTTCGAATTGATGTAGACCCCGACCGTGTCTCCTTCCATCTGAGCCGTACTCGTCCCCGGCTTGTTTTGAAAGCCAAGCTGATCGTTTATCGGATCCGAAGGTGCAAACCCGGTCTCCGAGCTTGCGTCCCATGCCGTCGGAACGGGCTCGCCGTTCGTCGTAAATGGATCAGGTTGCAAAAGAACCAGTTTAAAAGTCCCTGTTGGTGGGCTGGTATTGTCAGCGAGCGGCACCACTACGTTGCCGGCTATACTGGTCTCTTGCGGCTGTTCAAGCAGGGTAGTCATGGTACCCATGCCGGCTGCACTTGTAGTTGAGGTCGAAGCGCCGCCGCCGCCGCTACCGCCACAGCCTGCAAGGAGCGCTCCGAGAGCGAATACAATAGCTGTGTGCGAGACAGCAAAATGTCTCCGCGTAGCCACTTTCGAGTTGTTTACCATGCTTTCCTATGTCAACAAACGTTTGTATGAGACGTTGAACGCATCGACCTTATAGCCGTTGACAACGATTACCTTAACGATTGTTAAGCCTTTGTAACCGCTGCAGCGCAAGATGGAGTGCTGCCCGCCAAAGCGACCACGCCGTTGTTCACATTGCGGCCGACAGGCCGGCGTCGGCACCCCTTCGCCGCCACCAGCTACTGTAGGATCTGGATTACAACATTCGCCGAATACAACAGACCTATCTCAATGACGAGCGGCGTTGACCGGAACGCGAGTTTCTGTCGCTAGATCTTGACGACATACCGACTGGTTGGTACGGTTGTGCATGAGTCCACGATCTATCGAACCGCCACCGTCGGGCGGTGCGCGCAGTAAACTACTTGATGCGGCCATCTCGATCATCCGCGAGAAGGGCTATGCCGCAACGTCCGTTGACGAACTCTGCGCCGGCGCCGGCGTGACGAAGGGTGCGTTCTTTCACCACTTTCCAAGTAAGGACTCGCTGGCAGTCGCCGCTGCGAATCATTGGTCTGAGTTGAGCAGCGCACATTTCGCTGCCGCTCCCTACCACCGATTCGACGATCCGCTTGATCGCGTCCTCGGCTACCTCGATTTTCGCAAGGCAACGCTGCGCGGTGGTGTTGCAGAGTTCACCTGTCTCGCGGGCACGCTGCTTCAGGAGGCATACGGAACCCACCCCGACATTCGACGCGCGTGCGATGCGAGCATCGGCGGTCATGCCGCCAAGGTGGAATCCGACATTGCCGATGCGATGAGGCGTTACCACATCCGCGCGCCGTGGACAGCCTCGAGCCTTGCGCTGCACATGCAAGCCGTGCTGCAGGGCGCGTTCATCCTGGCGAAAGCCAAGGGCAACGCCGCTGTGGTCGAAGCGAGCATCAACCACCTGCGTCGCTATGTTGAGCTACTGTTTCGTCGTCCGAAGGAAAAGGCCAGCCGGAAGAACTGACCATGCCGACAAAAGCATGCTTGCACAGACCGTCACATCCGCAATTCTATCGCCGGGTAATGTAAGGGAGAAATTAGCCATGAAAAACAGAGCAATGTCGCGCCGGACGATTCTCGGGTCGGGTGCGTGCGCACTGGCTGCGGCGGTGGGCATTCCGCAAATCGCGAATGCGCACGCCGAGTCCGGACTAAGCCCGAAAAGCGACGAGACTATCCGCAAATGGTATGCGGCATGGGAAAAAAAGGACTGGCGGCCGGTCGACATCCTGCTGTCGGACGACTTCACATTTACGAGCGCAGCCGGTGACGACCACATCAGTAAGAGCGCTTTCAAAACGCAATGCTGGGAGTCGCAGATTGATTTTATCGAGCGGTTTGACTTGCAGCGCGTGTATGGAAGCGGCAACGAGGCGTTTGTGATGTACGTTTGTCGGACCAAGAACGGCAAAACTTTCCGCAACGTGGAGTATTTGCGGCTTAAAGATGACAAGGTGGAGGCCATCGAGTGCTACTTCGGTGCGCAATCCAGCTTTCCATCTGCAGTGAGCACCGGGCAGAAATAACACATTGCCAGCCATGGGACCAACGTCCACTTGGCAAGCCGGTAGGTTAGAAGAAAAGTCCCGGGGAGCTTTGGCCGCTTCGTCAAATCGGGAGATCGTATGGTGCGTAGAAATATTGCTGCTTTGGTGTTGCTTCTTGCAACCGCGAGCGCGTTCGCACTCCCCTTTTGGGGGGCTATGGGATCAAGAGCAGACGGAACGCCACCGGACGCCCTCAAGCCCGGCGAATTTGTCTGGGCGCCGGGGGCAGCACCCGACGGACCTATCGTCGTCATCGTGAGCCTCACCGAGCAGCGCGCTCACGTTTATCGTAATGGCGTTGAGATTGGCTACACGACGGTCAGCACCGGCAAGCCCGGACATGCGACGCCCACCGGAATTTTCACGATTCTGCAGAAGGACAAGAATCACCACTCGTCGATATATAACGACGCAGCGATGCCGTATCAGGAAAGGCTGACCTGGGACGGCGTTGCCCTGCATGCCGGTGGACTGCCCGGGTACCCGGAATCGCATGGCTGCGTGCATCTGCCCTCGCAATTCGCTGACGACCTTTTCCAGGTCACGCACCTCGGCATGACGGTCATCATCGTCAACGACCACACGGCGCCGGCCGACGTGGTCCACCCGGGAGTGCTCGTGCCCGTCAGTGCAACCTCCGGCGAGATGGACATTCAGTCGCGCCTCGCCGCCGGCGAGAAATGGCGGTGGGAGCCGGAGAAATCCCCGAATGGTCCCGTGTCAATGATGGTGAGCCTCGCCGACCAGCGCATCATCGTGCTCCGTAACGGCATCGAGATCGGACGCTCCCTCATCTTCGTCAGTGAGTTGGGAACGCCAGTCGGGACGCACGCATTCATCGTCAAGGCAGGCGAGGGGAGCGGCGAGAGCGTGCTGCTCAAAGGCGCCGCCGCGCGCAACTGGATGGAAGTACCGATGCCGGGTTACGGTGGTTTCATGGGCAACCAGCTGGGAGTGGCGGTCGGCGGCCGCATCCGCCTGCCGCAGGACTTTGCAAAGCTGCTGTACCCGCTCCTGGAGCCGGGCACGACGCTGTTGGTGACCGATGCCCCGATGTTGGAGGAAAACACCGGTCATTCGATGACGGTAATGGGTGCCGGCAACCCGAACCTAACAAAGGATGAGACACAGCATCGGACTAAGGCTGCAGGAGAGTCCTGACGGTGGTCGAGCCTGCTCAGTGATAGCGGGGGCCGTCCCGGACACATAGGTACTCATGTGTCCGGCCGTCATGATGTGTAATCTAGGTACCCGACAGCACTCGGATCCATTCCGGCAGCTCGAAGAATAAATGGGAGAAGCCTATGGGACTGCCTCGCGTACCTTCACCTGTACTTGCCGCGATATTCTGCACTGCACTATCGCTAACCAGCCATGCAGGTGCCGCGGCCAAGACAATTACGGTCGGCTCGCTCACGCTCAGGCTTTGTCAGCCTGATTACAACGGATACTGTGGTTCAATCGACCGCCCCATCGATCCGAGCGGCGTGACGCCCGGCAAAATCACCGTGGGATTCGAGTATTACCCGCGCAGCGATCTTTCCCAAGCGCGCCTCGGGACGATTTTGCCGCAGGAAGGGGGTCCGGGATATTCCTCGACCGGCACGCGGGACTATTATCTCGAGATCTTTGATGCGTTGCGGAACCGGCGCGACGTACTCATTGTGGACAAGCGTGGCACGGGACTTTCAAGTCCGATCGATTGCCCCGCTTTGCAGACGGGATCCATCGCTTTGAGCGCCGTTGGCGCATGCGCCAAACAACTTGGCGATACCGCCTGGTTCTATGGCACCGATTTCGCCGCCCAAGACATCGTTGCCGTCATGGATGCACTTGCTATCGACGATGTGGATTTCTACGGCGACAGCTACGGCACTTTCGTCGGGCAGGTTCTGGCGGGCCTTTATCCGCGCCGCTTGCGCAGCATCATCCTCGATAGCGCCTATCCGGTGCGCGCACCCGATCCGTGGTTCGCGGCCGATTGGGCGGCGGCGTGGTCGGGTATCGACATCAGTTGCGATCGTTCGCCGAGCTGCAGCTCGCTCGGAGGAACGGCCACCTCACGAATGCAGCAAATCATCGACATCGTTCGCACGCACCCGATCAAGGGCGAGGCGCCGGACGGCAACGGCGACCTTCAGCCGACGAAGATCGATACGGGCAGTTTGATCTATCTCATCGACTATGCCGGCTTCGGTCCGCCGGTCTACCGCGATCTGGACGCCGCTGCACGCGCGTGGCTCGACTCCCAGGATGCGCTGCCGCTGCTGCGATTAGTGGCAGAAGCGAACACCAGCAGCGTCTCTGAACCCGCCGACTTTAGTTACGGGTTGTACACCGCAGTGACTTGCACGGACTACCCGCTGTTATATGACCTCACGATGCCGCGGGCAATTCGCAATCAAGAATATGCGTCTGCGATTCAAAATGCGCGTACAAATCGGCCCGACTTGTTCGCGCCGTTCACGGTTGATGAGGGAATCGACTCGAAGGTGTACATCACCCCATTGGATTCGTGTTTGCCGTGGCCCGAGCCGCCGAAGGATCTCGCACCGGGCGCTCCCGGGGCACCGCTGCCGCCGAGAGTGCACTATCCCGCGGTGCCGACCCTGGTTCTCTCAGGCGATCTTGATTCCATCACTTCGGTGATCGATGCGAACGAAGCGGCCGCGCAATTTCCGGACGCAGTGCATGTCGTCGTGCCCAATTTAGGCCATGTGGTCACCGACAGCGATGAGATCGGCTGCACCTTGGGGATCGTGCACCGGTTCGTCAAAACCTTGAACCCGGGCGACACCAATTGCGTGCTGAAGGTGCGTCCCGTACGCACGGTGCCCCTATTCGCGGTGACCGCGGCCGAACTCGCACCATTGGAGGCGCTTAAGGGCGACAAAACGACTGACGCGCAACGACGCATCGCAGCGGCCGCGTTGGAAACGGTCGGCGATGTGATCGCCCGGTATTATGTAACGTTCAACTACGTGGACACCGGGCTCCGCGGCGGCAAGTTCACGTACGCCGCGACCGACACGGGGTACGAATTTAAGCTCAAGGCTCTTAAGTGGACGGAAGATATTGCTGTATCGGGCACCGTGTCGTGGGACCAAACCAGCAACATCATCACGGCGCAGGTGACTCTCAAAGGTGCGGGTACGCAGCTGGGAACCCTTGAAATTTCCTGGAACGATGCTGACATCAACGCCATGGCGTCCGTGAGCGGGGACATTCAGGGAGCGACGCTTATCGCGAAGCGAATCGCGCCTTAAAGAGGATGCATCGGATCCGAGGCTTGGCTGCAGGTTTTACCTGAGCCGTAAATGTGGTCGTTCTTTGGTATGCTTGCCACTGATCATTTGGCGAGCATGCGGAAGAGTCGGCCTAAGCGCCTTCGCAAGCGTTAACAAACTACAAATAACAAGGGAAACCCGTGAAGACAAGTAGAAACCCAATACACATTGGGATAGCAGGCCTTTGTTTGCTGCTGGCCAGTGCGAGCGCGATGGCCACGATCCAGATGCGAGAAACCAATATCGTCGAACTGGTGGGAAAGTCCGAGCTCATCCTGCGCGGCACGGTAAAGAGCGTGAGCGATGGCGTAGATGCCAGTGGTTTCCCCTATACTGAAGTGACCGTTCATGTTGCCGAGGCGATTCGCGGCGAGGTCGGAACCGAATACACCTTCCGCCAGTTCGGGTTGCTCAAGCCGCGCAGCATGGGCAACGGTTTGGTTAATCTCGTGGTTACTCCGGCCGGATGGACCACGTATGAAAAGGGCGAAGACACCATCCTTTTCCTCAACAGACACGCCAAGTACACCGGTCTTCAGACCACCGTCGGCCTTGGGCGCGGGAAATTCAGGATATCCATGGCGGGGGCGAGCAACAATGCGAACAACTCGGGTCTATTCGCGCATGTAAAGATCGAGCCAAACCTATTGGCTTCGTCGGACCGTCGAATGATGAGCAGCAAAGAGGGCGCCGTGGACACTAAGGCGTTCGTATCCCTGGTGCGCAAGGCGGTCAAGGACCGCTGGATCGAGCAGGGGAGCATGCGCAATGAATAATTCCAAAATCTTGAGCTTCTGCATCGCCATCGCGCTGATCGCAATACTAGTGCCTCAGGCATACGCCGACGGACCGCTGATCGTGGATCCAAACACGCGCACGGGATACCACTTCGCAGCGCAGCCCATACCGGTGTACTACGATCTGGGCAGACTCGGAACTGTGACCGATTATTCCACGGGCACACCGCAAAAGGTGGTGTTCGACAATGCGGTGGGTGCGAGTTTGGTGCGCCAGGGTTACGGCGCTTGGTCGAGCGTGCCGACCGCCGCTGTGGGTGCCTTTGTGGCAGGGAATTTCACTAAGAAAGGCCTGCCGAACATCGACGCGACCAACGTGTCGCTGATCATCGGCAAATCCAATGGCCGCGGCATCTACGTCATTTTTGATGAAGACGGCAGCATTCTTCAAGACTACATTGGTGCTCCCGACGGGGTGCTGGGAGTGTCCTCGCCGCAGTATTCCATTGAAGGTACGACCATCATCACGGAGAGCTGGACGATTCTCAACGGTTCGGCGATCAATCCCCAGGACGTCAACGCAGCAGCCTTCCAAGGCGTTGCCACGCATGAATTTGGGCATTCGCTGGGACTCGCGCACACCCAGGTCAACGGAGCGGCCGTGTTCTACGGCGACGCGCCGGGGCCGGCGAGCTGCATGGCGCTTCCCTATGCCGTGGGTCCCACTCGGGCTGACGTTGAAACCATGTATCCCTACATCGACCCGACGCCGGGCACCGGCACGGGCGCGGCTCAGGGAAATATCCACACGCTCGACTCGAAGGCGGCAATCTCCGATTTGTACCCGGGCCCGGGTTGGCCGAATGCCTTCGGAACGATTGAAGGCAAAGTCTTCGATCTCGACGGCAAAACCGAGCTGACGGGCGTCAATGTCATCGCGCGCAACCTCACGAACCCGTACGCCGGAGCCAACTCTGCGGTGACCGGTCAGCTGACACAGGGGCTGTTAGGACCCGACGGCAGCTTTGTCATTCACGGACTCGTGCCCGGTCAGGACTACGTACTGTATGTCGACGCAATCGTTGCGGGCGGTTTTCCGACGCCGCCCTTGTGGTTCCTGCCAGGTGCCGAGAAGTTCTACCACGCCACGGATAACGCCAAGGCCTGGTCCGACCGCAGCGGCGACTTCGATCCTTGCGCCTATACGGTGATTACTGCGCGCGCCGGAGTTACTACTCAAGCGTCCATCAGTTTCGAGCACATGCCGGGTGCTCCGGTCCTCTATCAGCTGGGCTATGGCACCGGCATCAGCGGACTGTCCGGTGATGGCCAAATCGGCGTCGGAAACTTCGGTCCCGGGGGATCCGTGTTCCGCTGGACCGCTGCGACGGGGCCCGTGCCGATGAACTTTCCGAGCACGGGAGAGACGACGTCGATCTCCAAAAATGGCAAGTACATTTCGAGCAACCAGATCGACCTCGACACGTTCACATCCCTCGGCACCTTTCGATGGGATGCCGCCAACGGGTGGCTAAAAGCGGCGGGCAAGGGCGCCTGCGGCACCGACACGACCGTCAACTTCGCCGTCGACGACAGCGGCTCTGTGTACGGGCTCAGCTATATAAGCTGCACCCGTTATCGAGCGTGGAAGTGGAATCCGAGCAAAGGCAGTGTGCTACTGGCTTCACCGGAGAAAAGAGCTGACGGTACCCCCGTCAATACACGCATCAACCAAATCTCGGCGAACGGCGAGACCCTTGTCGGCTGGATGGAAGATCCGCTTCAGGGCATTTGGTATGGCGTGGTGTGGAACGCGGGAGTTCCGAGTCTCGTCCTCACCTCTGACGGTGAGCCGGTCGATGAAGTGACGGCGGTCAGCGGCGACGGCAAGCTGATTGGTGGCGACCTGTTCGATGGGCAGCTTCCTCTCGGTGACGGCTACCGAAGACTCGCGACCGGTCAGACGATGCAGTTCGTGCAGCCGCTCCCGGGAGACGCGGCTCCCGCCCAGCCTTTCGCCATGTCTAAGGATGGGTCAGTCATGGTCGGCTTCAGCGGCAATCCGTTCCTCAGCTTGAATCCGGGACCTTTCATCTGGACGCGGGAAATGGGTACATTCAATCTGGATGACTTCGTGCGGGGTCAGGGCACCGCGATGGAGCAATGGATCAGTCTTTGGGAACCGGGTTCGGTATCCGACGACGGCCGAACGATCGGCGGTTGGGGCTACGGGTTCCTCGATGCGGCAGGGTGGGTGTTACGGATCGATACCGCATTTGTGTGTCATCAATCGACGCAAGGCGGAGAAACCGTGAGCGTAGAATTCCCCGGCAAATTCGACGAGCACTTGGCGCAGGGCGACACAGTCGGTCGCTGTCCCTGAGGGCGAATAAGGACCTGCGCGGCGCTTCTGGCCGCGCAGGCGTCTCCGACCCAAGGACCTGCTTGTTGCTTCCCGAAGGACCGCTAACGGGTCCATGCCGCATGGATTTCTGCGATGTAGCCACCTGGAAACCGAACGATGGTCTCCTTCCTATCCTCGGCAGTGTACGGTGCTATAGGAACTTCGACACCGGCGCTCTTCGCCTTCGTGAGGGTCGCATCGAGATGCGGGACCCCCAATTTGCCCTAGGCCGCCGCCTCATAAAGTTTGTAGAATTGGATGACCAACTGCGGAGCCCATCATGTCGACCTCATTCGTCCTTAACGGAAAAGATATCACGCTCGATGCCGACGCTAATATGCCCTTGTTATGGGCTATCCGCGAAGTCGTAGGCCTGACTGGAACCAAGTTTGGTTGTGGCATGGCGATGTGCGGTGCCTGTACGGTTCACCTGGACGGCAAAGCGGTCCGTTCATGCGTCACACCTCTTTCAAGTGTCGCTGGTCGACAAGTTACGACCATCGAGGGCTTGCAGGGGAATCCGGCAAAAGCGGTTCAAGCGGCTTGGATCGCACTTCAGGTACCCCAGTGCGGATACTGCCAGTCCGGCCAGATCATGTCAGCGACAGCATTGCTTGAAACGAATGCGTCGCCGACGGACGCAGACATCGACAGTGCCATGAGCGGCAACATTTGCCGGTGCGCTACTTACTCGCGCATTCGCGCTGCGATTCATACAGCGGCGAATTCCATAAAGGCATAAGTATGACCACAGAAATCGTCGTTCCAAGGCAATCGACACGACGCGCATTCCTAAGAGATGCCGGCGCGGTGACTGCCGTCGCGCTCACGATCGGGTTCGAATGGGCCGGTACGTCTAAGCGCGCGATTGCGATGGCTGCGCCTTCCCCCGGCGCTCTGTTCACGCCCAATGCCTTCCTGCGTATCGGCGCAGATAATGGCGTGACTGTGATTGCAAAGCATGTCGAGATGGGCCAGGGCGCCTACACCGGCATTGCGACGATCGTCGCTGAAGAACTCGATGCCGATTGGGCACAGGTGCGCGTCGAAAGCGCACCGGCTGACGCAAAGCGCTACGCAAACCTTGCTTTCGGTACGTTGCAGGGAACCGGCGGCAGTTCAGCAATGGCAAATTCTTGGATGCAACTTCGTGAGGCAGGCGCCAAAGCCCGGGAGATGCTACTGCGCGCGGCTGCAAAGAACTGGAAGGTCCCCGCCGCGGAACTCACCGTGGATAAGGGCATCGTCTATCACGTGGGTAGCCACCGCCAGGCAACGTTTGGATCGCTCGTGGGAACGGCTGCATCGTTGCCGGTACCCGAAAAGGTGAGTTTGAAAGATCCGAAAGATTTCAAACTGATCGGTCACGCAATCCCGCGTGTCGATGTAGCATCAAAAGTCAACGGAAGCGCGCAGTTTACTTTGGATGTCGCGATGCCGGGACTGCTGGTCGCGCTTCTCAAGCGAGCGCCGCAGTTTGGTGCGACGGTCAAGACCTTCGACGCGACCGCCGCGAGTGCGGTACCGGGTGTGGTCAAAGTGGTTCAAGTGCCGGCCGGAATCGCAGTGGTCGCCAAGGGTTTTTGGGCCGCCAAGAAAGGACGGGACTTGCTCAAAATCGAGTGGGACGACACTCATGCCGAGAAGCGCAGCTCCGCGGTATTGATGGATGAGTATCGCCGGCTAGCCGATCAACCCGCTCTTTCGGCCCGTAAGGAAGGTGACGCCTTACCGGCCATCCGCGACGCTACCCATAAAGTATCGGCAAGCTACGAGTTCCCGTTCCTGGCTCATGCGCCGATGGAGCCGCTCGACGCCGTCGTCAAGCTTACCGCCGGCAGTTGCGAAATCTGGGCGGGCGATCAATTCCAGACAGTCGACCAGGGAAACGCCGCAAAGACCGCAGGGCTCGATTCTCAGCAAGTGAGCATCCATACGCTTTATGCGGGCGGAAGCTTCGGCCGACGCGCTAACCCCATCTCTGATTACATCGTCGAGGCGGTATCGATCGCCAAGGCTTGCGGCGCGGACGGCACGCCGATCAAGCTGCAGTGGACCCGGGAGGACGACATCCGTGGGGGAATGTACCGGCCCATGTACTATCACAAGCTCGAAGCTGGCCTGAACGATAAGAAAGAACTGACGGGCTGGCGGCACGTCATCGTAGGCCAATCCATCATGGCCGGCAGTCTTTTCGAAGCGATGGTCAAGAATGGGGTCGACCCGACATCGGTCGAGGGCGCAGCGAACATTGCCTATGACATCCCCAACATCTCGGTGGAGTTGTCTACAACCAAGGCCGGTGTGCCAATCCTGTGGTGGCGCGTCGTCGGAAGTTCGCACACCACCTTCGCCGTCGAGGCGTTCATCGACGAGGTGGCGAATGCGGCGGGAGAGGACGGATATTCCTTCAGGCGCAAACTACTCGAGCACCATCCGCGCATGAAAGCGGTGCTCGAGCTCGCGGCCGAGAAGGCCGGCTGGAGCTCGACGCCGTTGCCCAAAGGCAAAGGTCGCGGCATCGCGGTGGCGGAAGCGTTCAAGACCTTTGTGGCACAAGTCGCGGAGGTGAGTGTCGACGACAAGGGCAACGTCACGGTGGATCGAGTCGTGTGCGCCGTCGATTGCGGCACACCCATCAACCCCGATGTCATTGCGGCACAAATGGAAGGCGGCATCGGCTTCGGTCTCGGGGCGGTATTGTACGGAGCCATCACGCTCAAAGACGGCCATGTCGAGCAGGATAATTTCAACAATTATCGAGTCCTGCGGATGAACGAAATGCCTAAAGTCGAAGTGCACATCATGCCATCGACGGAGCCGCCGACCGGCGTGGGAGAACCCGGTGTTGCTCCGGTAGGACCGGCCGTCGCCAATGCCATCTTCGCGGCGTCCGGCAAGCGCATTCATATGTTGCCTTTCCCGAAACCAACCGCCGCTTGAGACCAAGGGGGCCGGGCGCGTGCGCTCGCTTCCTGCTGCGTGGCCAGGTTCCGACTCCGTCTGCTCGCAGACCCGTTTTGCCGCCGAACGGGTACTTAGATAGTGGTAATCTTTGAATTACGGATTAGGCTGCGGAGCTACGATGCAAGACGAAGCGGTGATAACGATAAGTGGCGTGAAGCTCACTGACGCGGAGTCGATGACGATCCGCGTCGCGATCGACACCCTGGCGAATGTCCTGGCCGAAGGGATCAAAGAGAAAGACACTAAAGCATTGACTGACCTTTACATGAAATCGCTCAGCCGAATTCAGAGGCTGCTGGAGAGTCGGGAATCCCGAAAGCAGTAGCGGGCGAGAGGCGAGGCCGGAAGGTCGGACACCGCGCGGCGGAGATATTGTGACTATCTAAATGCTGGTTTACCGACTCGAACCCGACCTGACGATGACTACGCTGCGTTCTCCGACACCCACATAGGTATCCTCTCGGTAGACGATTTTGTCACCTTGGTGTATCTCTACTTTGTGGGCGCCGGCAGCGACAATCAGATCTTGCGATTGATCATTGTGCGCCGCTGGTTGGCCTACCTGCACGCCGTCGATGAAAACAAGGGAACCAGCAGGTGCGCCGGTCACGATGATTTCAGTAGGGTCCGGTGGCGACGGCGCTCTTCGGGAGGTGAACCAACTGCAGGCGGAAAGGCAAGCCAATGCCACTACCAATAGGAAGACTCTCAATCGCTACTCCCACGCTTTCTTACGAAGGCGTTACAGTATCATGCGGGGTGGGATTCCCATATGAAACAGATGAGCACATTGCTTTCGATCAGGACTCCGCGGCAGGGCTTGCTCGAGATCTCGGATCCGATCAAAAAGTGGGTGGATGCTCAGGCCATCCAGGTTGGACTGCTAACTGTTTTCTGCCGCCATACTTCCGCGTCTTTGCTTATTCAAGAAAACGCCGCATCGGCGGTGAAGAGCGATTTGGAAAGATATTTCGCGCGTATTGCCCCAGAGGATCCGTCGGCCTATACGCATGATGACGAGGGGCCGGATGACATGCCCGCACACATTCGCACGGCACTCACGCAGGTGCAGCTCAGTATCCCGTTGATCGACGGAAGATTGACGCTAGGAACCTGGCAGGGAATTTATCTCTTCGAGCATCGCCGTCAGTCACACTCGCGTAGTTTGGCGCTGCATCTATTGGGCGATTAACAAAAGTTGCGTTCTCGCCCACCAGCCGGCGGCGTAACTCGCGAGCCTTCAGGCAAATATGTCGAGCAGGGCGCCAAGCATTTGGTTCGACGCTTTGATGACAGCCGCGCCAGCGTCGGTCATGAGGCCCGCCTGGGTCGCATCGAGCAGCGGGTTGATCAGGTTTTGATTGTCAGGGTTCGCGATCTGTTGCGCGTCCAGACTTAACTGCCGGTTGCTGCTTGCAAGCGCGGAGACTCCACTGGCTTGCGCGGTCGGTATGCTGACGGATGAGAAGATACTGCTGATAAAGCTCATCAGAGGTATATCGGCAGAAGGCGGCTCGACTTGAGGATTTCGTCGAATTAATCGACTCTGTGCGGGGCGACCTGGATTTCGCAACCGAGACGAGGGCGCGGCACCTCCAGAATCCAGGAGCAGAGTTATGTCCCGCCTTTTTACGAGCCGCCGTCGCCGGACGGCGAAGAACTGTCACCCCGAAATCAGCTCGTCCATATCAGCCTGCATGCGCTGCTTGTACTCGTCAGACCAATGAGCGCCGGGTTTCAAGTTCGCTTTGGTTTTCGGCTGGGGAAGCGGCACTGTCTTGCTTTCTCTCGGAGACTTTCGTGCGCCTGCCTTCAGCTTGAGCGTGACACGTGATGATGTGGGGTTTGAGGATGAGTTGGAATTGTCCATGCAGTTATTGAGCACCTATTTCGGGTTGTTGAGTTGCTGATGTCGCGTGTTGACCAGGATCACAGTCCGGATATTAGACACGACTTGTGACGTTTGTACACATCAGACGCTGGGTGCTTCGTCGGGCCGGGAGGTGGGCAGTCGCCGTCCAATCTGTAGCAAAGTAGCGACGCAGTGATGCTTAACGTTGGCTCAGAGGAGAATTAATGCGACGGGACGATCGATCCTTCAATAATCGCTGCTCTTCTTGGGCTCAGTGGACGCGCGGACTAGTTGATATCCACATTGATATCTACATTAGCGGGTGATATCACATTAAGTTATACATATAAGTACAGGATAATATTATATTTATCGTCTTATAATCAAGGCCAACTTTTAACCCCCGATGCTTTTTTTTCGGCGTCTGGCTGAAATCGTCTTGAACCAAGTTGCATAGGGCGTGTTGGCAGCGAGCTGACGGTTATAGTCTGGAGAACCATCATTCCACCATGGATCACCGCGCTCTCCTAGCGCTCGTTTCGCGGCGTCTATTTGTTGTCGCGCCGAGAGTCTTTCCCGTGGATTCACACCTTCACGCAGCGCACGCCTTGCGTTCATGAGTTCTTGCACGAGCCGCGCGTGCTCGTTTGAGTCCAGAGCCGGATTGCTGAGACGCCAAAGACGGCCGCGCACTACGAAGTATTTTCGGTCCGGCGTAGGGATGTAATCGGCGACCACACCGCGCACCGCGAAACGATTTGAAGTTGGATCTAGCATGGATTCGAGTGTGCGCCGGGCTCAGTTGATGTGCTGTCCGATGACGGCCGTTGGGTGCCGTAGGAAGCGGTCTTGCACCCTTACGGCCGGGTCCCACGGATCGGTCAAATAACAGGCCGGTGACGTTAATTCCCGCCTGTCTTACGCAGTGTTGGCGCGTTTTCCTACGCAGCGGCCGTTAAGCGGGCGCCGGTGTCGCGATATTATTGTCCACTATTATCTGCGAACGGAACTACCGAATGAAACGCTCACAAAACCTCAATGAGCTTGTTGACGATGTGGAAGAACTCCTCGCCACGCTAAGAGAAGATCAGCAACCTGAAATCAAAGAATTGTGTGGCCGCATCGAGGACGCAATTGAATCGACAAAGGACGCGCGTGCGGCGCGGCGAGCCCGAGCGACGGCGCGCATCGGCCGATATGCTGCCTCGGTAGACAATTACATCACTGGATATCCACGACTTGGGTTTCTAACTGGTGTGATCGTCGGCGGTGCAATGGTTCATATGGCGCGACTTTTCACCCCGCAACACTAGTCAGCCATTAGTTCAAGCGCTGAATCACCATTACGTTCTTCTGATTGGTGATCGGATGGCTGCACGCAGTCGGGTTCCAATGCGTAGCTACCACGACCCAGCCCACCGGTGCGGGGCCGTTGCATACCGTCATGACGGCGCCAATCGGCTCGCCATCGTATTCTCTAATGATCCACACGTTATATGTTTTGGTTTTCGGATTACCGCAGGTCGTGGGGTTCCAAGCGTCATCCACCTTGATCCATCCGGAGGGCACTTGGGTCGCACAGACTGTTTCGGTTGCGGCGATTTCGGCGAGTCTCAATGACCGGCTACTGACGATTGCGTTTGATGCGTGCGCGTGAAGCGCAAACCACACCCAGCCGAATGCAAATGCACTTTTAAGAAAAAACAGCTTTGGCATTTTGGAGGGTCACGACTTGAGTCCCGCGCCGCTGACGGGCGTTACTTCAGTTCAATGATGACCGCTTGTGCCTGTCCGCTGAGCAGCACTTCGCTATGGGTCCGGTCGCGGCGACTAAAGCGGACATCCGCAAATTTAAGGTCAGCGGAGGAGGTCTTACCATCCGGAGTCGTGGACTGCACCGCGCCGTTCGACTCGAACACCGCCACCGTATCCTTGTCGTGAAAGTGCATGGGAGTGGACTCGCCTGGGCGCCACTCATAATCCCAAACGATGACTCGCTCATTTTCCAGTAGTTTCTTCACATGAGGTCGAGGAAATGCAAGCGGATAGCCAGTGCTATTGGAGATCGGCGGAAGTGAATTGTCTTTCAATTCCACTACCACGGTTCGGACACCTTGCTGGGAGGGGATGTCGCCTTGATGCCCGAATCGAGCGCTACCTTTTTGTGACAACGGTACCGCGACGAAGTCATGCCGTGCCGGCGGCAACGCACTCGTCGTGTCCCAGACGGTGACTCGATCGTTGTCGATCACGGGCTCGGCCCCGTGGCTCAAGAGCGGCGAAGCTCAACGTTAGTACGCACAGAGAGGTTCTTATCATGCCGCTGACTATACTCGCACGACGCACGCGATCGCACGGGTTCCCAGGAGAGGGTCTCGGAGTCAAGGCGCGCTCCGCGCTTCTAAGGCACAACGCGGTGACCTTCCAGACTGGCCGCCAAGGGTCCCTTAATGGGCCGTCCCTCGGCATCGTAGAAGACTGCGCTTGCGGTACCGGCGAAAGCGCTGTCGGTTACCTTGATTGAAAAGGAAATCTCGCCCCGGCTCACAAACTGGCGTGTCGATCGATCAGCCGTGACTTCGACGAACTTACCCTTAATTCTGTCGCCGTCCGGCACCCACACGCCCATGCCATTGGTGTCGCTGGTGTTCGGATCTCCGGCGTCGGGGTTCGCTTGCAGCATCGTCCCGTCTGAATTGAAAAGGAACATGTGGTACGGAAACGGTGCCTCGGGACTTTTCACGAACCACGCCCCGACGATGGTGGGGGGGGCGATTGTGGCATTGGAAACCGGGTGGCAGGCCGGCAATACAGGGCATAGGGCGAGCGTACCGAGAGCTTTCAGGAAGTTACGCATATCGACTGAGAATAGCCTGTCGACCAGGCGCATGCACTCAGGAGATTCAATAAAAGAGGTCCGCAAAGACCCGTTTCATTCACATTCGCTATTTAAGGTGCGCGTGATTCAACTCCGTCGCGGCACGTAATCATGTCCACGCTCACCTTAACCACATCGGTCGTGTGCTGGCCTTCGGCGGTGTCGAAGTACTGACGGTCAACGGCGATGGTGCGACCTGCGCGAGGTGAAACCGTATAGTTGACTTGTTTGATTTCGGAGCGCTCCGTGCCGTCCGGGGTCCTCCAATCAACCCGATAGCGGATCGAACCGTTACAACCCTTGGGTGCGCATTGCTCGCCATTGATCCCGAAAGCGATGCGGAACTCGTCCTTGTTCAGGCGCATGACCAAAGGGCTCTGGGTGAGTGAGGCCGACAGTTCGGCCGAAACTGCTGTGCCTCCGCCCGCGCTGCCGGCTATGGCGACGACTAGGCTTAAGGGGATCATCTTCATGGTTAGCTCCGTTGGTGCATGCGCATTTCCTCACAACGATAGCGGCAGCTGTCACGCGGCGGCAAACGACGAATACTTGAGAGGAGTTGAAATTGGCTCATGTGGGTGTGGCGGCGACCGTAACACACCCGTAACACTTGCGCGTTCGACGGGAAATTAATTTCAAGAAACCGCCGAAATAGATTGTCACCCTCTTATGAGATAGGCTCCGAGGCAGCACTACGGCCAGCCGAGATTCGCCATGTATACCTCGCTCTTCTCGCCCGAAGTCCAATCCATACTCGATCAGTCCGTCAAGAAATCCGGGCAAGCTCTCGGTCCGTTTCCGTCTCCAATGGATTGGCGCGATCAAGTGATCTATTTTCTTATGGTAGATCGCTTTAACAACTCGGCGTCCGCTCCCAATCATACGCCCTACGACGATCCAAATTTTTACGGCTACCAGGGAGGTACATTTGCCGGCGTTCAACAGCGCTTGCCTTATATCAAGAGCCTAGGCGCCGGTGCAATTTGGCTCAGCCCGGTACTCAAGAATTTAGCTTTCGACGCGGGAAGCTACCACGGGTACGGTATTCATGATTTTCTGCGCGCGGAACCCAAGTTTGCCGTCGATCCCACGAAAGCCGACGACGAATTGCGCGCCTTAGTCGATGCGGCTCATCAGATCGGACTGTACGTGATCTTTGATATTGTCCTCAACCACACTGGTGATGTCTTTGCCTACAACGGCAGTTCCAGCGCTGCATATTCAAGCATCCCACTGGCCATCCAGTGGCGAGATCCCAGTGGAGCAGCGCAAGCACTATTGACCGATGTGGCGGCCATACCAAATCCGTCGCCGGACGCCGTGATCTGGCCGTCGGAACTGCAGCAAAATGAGTATCTGCGCCGCCAAGGCGAGCCGGATCCCAACGGCATCGACACGATCGGAGATTTCGCATCGCTGAAGCAACTCGTGACGGAGAATACAGTGCTGCAGAGTTATTTGATTCGATCGTATCAGTATGTCATCGCTCGGTATGATATTGACGGGTTTCGAATCGATACGCTGCGCTATTTGCAAGGTGGGTTGCCGCAGACCTTCGGAAACGCCATACGCGAATTTGCGCTGAGTATCGGCAAGAAGAATTTCTTCACGTTCGGCGAAGTACTGGACTCTAACGAGGAAGCGGACATTGCCAGCTTCATCGGCCGCAACACGAGCATAGGAGATGATCCAAACAGCAAGGTCGGCGTGGATGCGGCCTTGGATTATCCGTTGTTCAACAATCTCAAGCCAACGATCAAAGGCTTTGGTGCGCCTTCCAGCGTCGTTAATTGCTACCTTCTTCGTAAGCAGGCCGAACAATACATCTTGAGTTCGCATGGCGACGCGACGCGCTATTTCGTGACGTTCCTCGACAACCACGACATGAAGGAACGGCTGCGATACGTTGACCCCGGTAATCCAGATCAATACGACGATCAAGTCACGATGGGAATGGCATGCCTTTATGCACTGCCCGGAATTCCCTGCGTCTACTACGGTACCGAACAGGGCCTACATGGCGTCGGTACGGATCCGGCTGTCCGAGAAGCTTTGTGGGGTATTTCGCCGGGCTTTCCGCAAAATGGCAATTTCTACGATCAGTTGCGCAAGATAGCGGCGGTGCGTGCCGCGGCGCCGGCATTGCGTTACGGTCGCTTTTATTTCCGTCCTATCTCGGGCGATGGCAGTCACTTCGGCATCTCGACGCTTCCGAGCGGCATATTGGCCTGGTCTCGAATCCTGAACGACCAGGAGATAGTCGTCGTGGCAAACACGAATGCCACTCAAACACAATCCGTCGACATCATTCTGGACGTGACGCTGAGTGCGCCGGGCGATCAGCTGCGTATTCTCTACAGCAACAAGGCTGAGGCCATCGCACCGGCTCCGGTCGCCCAGCTCACTCGGGTGACCGTGTCTGAAACGGACGGCACGTTCGGTTATGGACCACTCAACGCCACGCGGGTCACCTTGCAAGCGATGGAGGCACAGATCCTACGACGTTAACTGCACCATCTCCTTCTCGCGATTTCCCGCTGCTTCCCATCAGCACTCGTCGCTGCAATGTTGGCTCGCAACATCACAAAAATCAGGTGCTGAGGGCGTAAATGCGTTCGCAATTCGAGAAACAATGATGCAATGCAGAGGACGGTGGAATGCGCGGGTAAGGCCTCGAACCGTTTGAAGTGTTCCCGCCGATCTTAAAAAAAAAATTCCTAAAACCGTGAGGGTTTTGAGCCGGGAATGTCGCTTATCTTGGCAGAGGGCGCGCTTGCGGCTCACCGGATCGACTACTACTCGCCAAACAGGCAGGAGAATATGTTCTGTTGGAATCTGTCACTTACACTAACCCGGGCAAATGATTGTGGATACCGATAGCAGCGTGGCATTTATTTGGGTTGTCGCGCTGGTTCTGGTCTGCGTATTGCTGGCGATTGAGATTCGAACCAAGTACAAGTCGGGCAACTGGGGACGCCATCTGAGTGCGATTCGAAGCATGCTTGGTACAAATTCAATGGTTCGAGACGTTGGTTGCCCGACGTGCGGTTGCGAACATCAAGAACTTATGACGCCGACCACTCTTACAGAGATTGTGTGGGGCGGATG
Organism: uncultured Gammaproteobacteria bacterium; assembly: GCA_963755965.1. GTDB lineage: Bacteria > Pseudomonadota > Gammaproteobacteria > Steroidobacterales > Steroidobacteraceae > Bog-1198. The sequence goes on along the minus strand of CAVWLU010000012.1, from coordinate 116,377 downwards.
GACCTGCTCGAATTGCGGAACAAGAATAGATAAATGGGGCCATACGCGAAAGTAAGTTACAACGACTTGGTTGAACTTCACAACTGATGTCGTATCCTTTTTGATTGAACCACACGCCGAGAATCGGCTCAAGCTTTTGTGGGTTTCAAGCAGGAGGATGCGATGGCTAACACATTTGGACCTGAATCGACGACGGACGAAGTGCTCACGGGCATGGACCTGAGAGGGCGGCGTATGCTCGTGACCGGCGTGTCATCCGGCCTCGGCGTCGAGACGGCTCGCGCGCTATGCGTACGCGGCGCGCACATCGTCGGAGCTGCGCGGGACCTTGGAAAAGCGAACGCCGCCACCGAGCACATTCGGGCGGTGGCGGGTGGGGGCGGATTCGAGCTGATCAGGCTCGATCTTGCATCGCTCGCGAGCGTTCGTGCGTGCGCCGACGCGTTGGTGGATGCGGGCAAGCCGTTTGATCTTGTGATCGCGAACGCCGGAGTCATGGCCTGTCCGAAAGGAATGACCGCCGACGGCTTCGAGACGCAGTTCGGTACCAATCATCTCGGCCACTTCGTGTTGATCAACCGAATCGCGTCGCTTTTTAAATCCGGCTCGCGGCTCGTGAACCTTTCATCTGCGGGTCATCGATTTTCGGACGTCGATTTGGAGGATCCGAATTTTGAGCACACTCCCTATACCGAATTTGGCGCGTACGGCCGCTCGAAGACCGCCAATGTCTTGTTCGCCGTCGAGTTTGACCGGCGCCACAAAGAGGACAATGTGCGCGCTACGGCCGTGCATCCCGGTGGGATTCAAACGGAGCTTGGACGCTACATGACGCCGACGGTCATCGAACAGATGATCGCGTCGATCAATGCGGGTCAAGCCGCCGGCGCTCCGGCGTTCAAGTGGAAAAGCATTCCGCAAGGCGCGGCTACTTCGGTCTGGGCCGGAGTCGTCGCGTCGCCTGAAATTGTAGGCGCTCGCTACTGCGAAGACTGCCATGTGGCGGAGATCGTCGAAGGTCGCGACATTCGCGGCGGCGTTCGTCGATACGCGCTCGACCCAGAACGTGCCAAGGCGCTGTGGACCAAGAGCGAAGAGATGGTGGGCGAACGGTTTTGACCATCCGATGTGTGCGCACAATCGCGAGCTTTTAATACGCATACAGTGGACAATACCGGCAAATGATCGAATCGAATTTGGATCCTTGGCCGGTTCAGGCGCTTGAGGCTACATTAGGGTTACAGGCGAGCCACACGGAGTCACCCACCGACCTGCCACCGTTGTGGCATTGGCTTTATTTCTTGCCAACCGCGCCGCGATCCTCAATCGGGCCTGACGGTCATATGATGAATCAAGAGTGGGTCGATTCCACATTACGCCGGCGGCGCTTGTTTGCCGCAGCCCGCACTGAGTTTATGCGCCCCTTGAAGATCGGGCTACGTGCGCAAATGAAGGAGCGGGTGCTCGGGCGGCGCGACAAGCAAGGCAAAAGCGGTCCTTTCCAGGTAGTCACAGCCGAATACCAATATTTTCAGGACGGGGAGCTGTGCGTGCGCGAGGAGCGGGACATCGTCTATCTGCAAGGCCCTGTTCAGGCGCAGCCGGCTCCAAAAGATGATTTCGCCGTCAACACCGATGCCAGCGACTCGTGGACCCTCGCTCTGATTCCGGACCCCGTCATGCTCATGCGTTTCTCAGCCTTGACGTTCAATGCGCATCTCATTCATTTTGACCAACTCTATACGCAACGCGAAGAAGGCTATCCGGAGCGTGTCGTACATGGACCTTTGGTGGCTATCGTCCTGGCACGGTTGTTGGCGCTCAATCGCGTGAATCGGATTCAGCGTTTCGAATTTCGCGCGCGCAGTCCGTTGTACGTTAATCATCCCATTCAGTTCTTCGGCAAACCGGAAAAGGACCGAATTGCGCTGCGGGCCATTGGTCTGTCCGGCATGCTGGCAATGGAAGCGACGGCTTGGTCGGCCGATGGTGGTGGCTCTTAAGAGCGGTATTGGACTTAGGGGATCCCTCGAATATCGCCATAGGTGGGTACAATGCGGGCCTATGGCGGCATTCTTATTGGCGTGGAATCCCGAGCAGTTTCAATGGCATACGTTTCAAAAGCGAATTGCGCGTGTTCAGCGCAAGGGCCTTGTCATGGAGCGATGGTCATGCGGCAATCGAACCTATCTGCCGAAGGGAAGCGAGGTTTTCTTGATCCGCTTAGGTCCGGCGTTGAAAGGTCTCATCGGCCGGGGAGTGACCACATCAGAGCCCTTTGAACAGAAACATTGGGACCCGGTAAAGCGTCGCCAAAAAGTCAAAGCACTGTATGTGAAGGTTCGGTTTACCGACTTAAGTGAGACACCGGTCATTCCGTGGGACGAGTTGCAGCAGCGTCCGCTATCTCGATTTAGATGGAGCATCGTCGGCTCCGGCGAGGCGCTCCCGGAGCCTACGGCAGAAGAACTCGACCGGCGGTGGGAGGCGGCCAAGGCACGGCGCACCGCGACACCGCTCGACCCAAGTGCAGGCGTTCTGTCGACCCACCCATTTGCCGATGAATGGACGCAAGAATTGGCCATCTTGGGCCAAGTCGATTTGTCGATGACTGAAAAACAAGCGCTCATTGCCGCGCGGCATGGGAGCGGGGTCTTTCGGCACAATGTTGCCCGTGCTGAGCCACGTTGCCGCATCACCGGCGTCTCGGACTTGGATCATCTGCGCGCCACCCATATCAAGCCGTGGCTCGTGGCGTCGAACAGCGAGCGTCTATCGGAGAACAATGGCCTAATGCTGGCGCCGCATGTCGATCATTTGTTCGGTCAGGGCTACATCAGTTTCACCGATGCTGGGGACCTGCTGATATCACCAAAATGCTCACCGACTGTGCTCGCTGCCTGGGGAATCCCATCGTCCTTCAATGTTGGGCCTTTCCGGAGCGCGCAGCGGCCCTTCCTGGCCTATCACCGGGATCATTGCCTCAAGTCGTAGGCGGATTGGATCAGATCGTTCACTTATAATGTTGACGCCAAGATCGTCACGCGATATGACTCCGGCTTGAGGGAGATCAGTTCAGGGGGAAATCTATGAACTTTAAAGACGCAGTAAAAACCTGTTTCACCAAATATGCGGATTTTAACGGGGGCGCATCAAGATCTGAGTTCTGGTGGTGGGTTCTGTTCACCACCGTTGCGACCCTCGTTCTAAGATCGGTTAGCTATCAACTCGCCAGCATTTTCTCGTTGGGGACGTTTTTACCCAGCATAGCGGTGACGGCGCGGCGGCTTCACGATACCGATCGAAGCGGCTGGCTTCAGCTGCTCTGGTGTATTCCGGTTATTGGTTGGATTTTGCTCATTATCTGGGGCGCGGAGCCCGGGAAACCCAATCGATACGCCGTTCCCGCGGCTGGGCCGGCTGCGTCGTAGAAGGTTCTCAAGACCCCGTTAAGTTTGAAACGTTTGCAGCGGTAGTCTCACTATCCTAGAGCAGTCATTGCGTCGGCTTCCTAGGAGTTTCGATCATGAAGAACAACCGCATATTCTCTCAGTTCGTAGCTTCTTTGGTTCTGAGCAATGGCGCCCTTGCGCAGACTCCGATGCCCTCGTTTGCCTCAGTACGCGCGGCGGCGATCCGGAGTGAGCGGGTCGCCACAGTGGTTGCCAGGACCCGCCGTTCAGTTCCGGGCGACACCTACGGCCGCACCCGCATGCCATCCATGGCCGAGGTTACGGGTCCGGCGTAGTTCTGGCGGATCGATTTCAACACGGCGTCGTGCATCCCTTCAGTGGCCGGTGACAGATGGCTCAGCAGGAGAGCACGCACCGGAGCTTCATTGGCAAGTTCGCCTATCGCGAGCGGCGGCGTGTGCAAGCTATACAGGATGGGGGGAGATCCGGGCGGATCGAGTACCACACTATTGAAGACCAACAAGTCAGTCCCCGCGGCGATGCTCCTCAAGTCTGGCAGTCCCTTTGCATCGATGTCGCCGGAGAACGTGATGCTCTTACCTGCAAAGGCTATACGGTAGATTACCGCCGGCGCATCGCCATGGTGTCCTGCGATCGCCGAAATGGCGAGATCGCCGTCCTTGTAGATTACCTGCGGTTTGGGGCGGCTCTGGGTCTGCGTGGAAATATCGTGAGCTCGGATGGTGATGGGCGCGGCAAAATCACTTAAATAGGCGAATGCGCCGACCGGGCCAAATAACAGATGCAGAAAGCGGCTCGTGGAGGGGAAATAGGCTGCTCGGCGAGAACCTCGTGACCCTTCAGGGCCCCAGACATTGAAGATTATTGGTTCCGAGCTCGCTACCGCCCGTGCCTTGAACAGGCCCGGTAGTTCGGCCGAATGATCGATATGCAGGTGAGTCAACAGAACGATGTCGGTCTTCTCCAGAGAAAGCTTGGCTTCACCGAGACGCGCAAACGCACCCGGCCCCGCGTCGACGAGAATTCTCGGAGTTCCGTCAATGAGCACGAGATAACACGACGACGCCCGCCCAGTCGCGCCGGGGCCGCCGGAGCCGAGGACGACAAGTTCAAGAGGCGCAGTGGATGATTGCTCGTCAGCAGCGAGGACAACTCCCGGTGAGATCAAGGCAAGACATGCGAAGAGACGGATGAGACTTCGTAAAGGGCACATGGATCCCCCGGGAGCGATTACCCGCGCGCCGTAGATGCTTTTTGGGCACGGGCGAGAACAGGTGCGGCGCCGATCCGCTCCGCGCAAGCGGAGAAGCTCCCGGTCGGTCCGTGCCACTGCAGCTCATCGACATCCTTGAAAAGCGGTGCATCGGTGCGAAGTGTCGCCAGCTTCTTGAAAAGCAGTGCGAGATCGCGACGCGCCCCTAGCGCCTGCGGCGGGAAGTCCTCGATCTTTCCGTATCGTGAGAGGAGACTCGCCGCGCCCTTCGGTCCGATGCCGGCAATCCCGGGATACCCATCGGCACTGTCGCCCACGAGCGCGAGATAATCCGGGATGAGCTTAGGTGTCACTCCAAACTTGGCCTTGACGCCATCGGCATTCCGGATGGCATTTCCCCTTCGATCCATTTGCACGATACGATCTTCGCAAACGCACTGCGCGAGATCCTTGTCCGGCGTCCAGATGCATACCTTCTCCACCCGGGAATCCTTGGAGGCAATGGCGGCAGCGGAGGCCAGCGCATCGTCGGCTTCGAGCTCGATCATCGGCCAGATGAGAATCCCCATCGCGGCAAGAGCGTCTTCGAGCGGCTCGAACTGTGCCAGCAGTGCGGGCTCAATACCCTCTCCGGTCTTGTAGCCGCTCCAGAGTTTGTTGCGGAAGGATTCGATGACATGGTCCGTGGCGACTCCCATGTGAGTTGCGCCTTCCTCGATCATCTGCAGAACCGTATTGAGCACACCCACCACCGCGCCGAACGGGCGGTCTTTCTTGGTGAAGCGCCGAAGTCCGTAGAAGTGACGGAAGAGCTCGTACGTGCCGTCGATGAGATGAACGATCACGAGGTATTGTTGCCTAGCAATCGCGCACTGGCTATCGCGCCCTCGCTCGCGGCTTTGTCCGTTTCGGCTGTTCTACCTGCTCCGCAAATCTGTGCATTCGGCTGACGAGTTCGGGAGGGATCGCCGTCGCGCGGGCGGTGGACGCGGATATGAACACGAGCACTTGCTTCACGCGCATGCGCAACTCGCCTCCGAGGGACGCCTCGATTCGCAGTTCGCACGATGTCCGTCCAACCTTCACGGTCCAGAGGTTGAATGTGAGGCGGTCTCCGTAGCGAGTCGGCTTCGCAAAATCGACGGTGAAATGCACCGAAGGAGTTAAGATGTGCTTGTGATGAAAGAGGCCAGGGGCACTTGCTTCCAGACCATCCTCGAACCAGTCCTCGACGAAATCGCTGACCATTTCAAAATAGCGCGGGTAGAACACCCACCCCGCGGCGTCGCAGTGTCCGAAGCGTACGAGAATCTCACGTTGGAATGCCGACATCGCCCATGACTCCACGATCGCGGCCGGCGCCGCACGATGGCCCGGAGGGCCCCCCGCATCAAGCACTAGCGTAGCATCGGCCGATAGGATCGGACAGCGCAAATGCAGTAATCTGGGCGCATGTCGACCGCTTTGAATTCATCGTGCGATCGCGCGAATGTGTACGCCACCCCGTGCAACCAGAGGATATTCAATGGGCAATTCGTACTGGCGACCAGCATTCTGGCGTCGAGCCTCGCCTACGTCGACGGCTCCGTGGTCAACGTTGGGTTGGTTGCCATCGGGCGAAGTCTCAAGGTCGATGCGGCAGCATTGCAATGGGTGATCAACGCGTATCTGCTTCCGTTGAGTGCACTGCTATTGCTTGGCGGTGCGGCCGGGGATCGCTTCGGCCGCCGGCGCATCCTCATGTTGGGTATTTTGATCTTTGCTCTGGGCTCGACGGCTTGTGCACTGACGCCCGGGTTCGGCATCCTGGTCGCCGGGCGGCTGTTGCAAGGGGTCGGGGCGGCACTGCTTGCGCCCAATAGCCTTGCGGTGCTCGGCCAGAGCTTCTCCGGGGAGGCCAAAGGGCGAGCGGTCGGGATCTGGGCAGCGACGGGTGCCATCGCCGGGGCCGTTGGACCAGTCCTTGGGGGCTGGCTCATCGATCTCGGAAGTTGGCGCGCCATTTTCCTCATCAACCTGCCGATAGCTGCTGCGGCGTTGCTGCTCTCGTGGCGCTATATTCCAGCCGACTCGGGCTCGGATAGCGGGCGACTCGACCTTACCGGAGGCGTCCTTGCCACGGTGGGACTCGGCGCGCTCACTATCGGACTTACGCTTGGATCAGGCCCTTCGGGATGGACTGGCCGCGCAATCGGAATCACGTTCGCCGGGTTTGCGCTTTTGTGGCTATTTCTAGTGTTCGAAAAACAATCGGGTGACCGCGCGATGATCCCCCTGTCGCTGTTCGGCAGCCGCGGGTTCGTCGCGCTCACGTTACTCACACTTCTCCTCTACGCCGCACTGGGAGAGCTGTTCGTGTTGTTGCCATTCGTTCTCATACGAGCTGCCGGCTACTCGGCCATCGCTGCGGGCGCGGCACTCCTTCCTCTGCCGATCACTCTTGCAATAGTGTCGCCGTTCGCAGGAAGCCTCGCTGAACGAATCGGTGCCCGTTGGCCGCTGGCTCTCGGACCCCTCGTGGTCGCTGCGGGTTTCGTGCTCGCGCTGCGAATCGATGCACACGCGTCTTACTGGACGCATGTATTGCCGTCCGTGTTGGTGATTGCCATCGGTCTCTCCGCTGCTGTCGCGCCGCTCACAACGGCGGTTCTAAGCTCCGTGAGTACTCGATACACGGGTGCGGCTTCGGGTATCAACAGCGCGGTTGCGGAAACGGGCGGTCTGATCGCGACCGCGCTGTTAGGTGCAGTGCTCGCCAGTTACGGTAACATTCTCATTTCAGGATTCCACGCCGCGATGTGTGCCGGGGCACTCGTCTGTGTGGCTGCATCACTCACTACTCTCGCGATGCCACGAGGATGAGCGTGGTGGGAGAGGGCGGGTCGTGTTTACCGTGATTACGGGGTAGCGTTGAGAACGTGAGCTGGAGACATTGACGATGGGCGCTGTCAAATACGCGAGGTTCTCGTTGGCGTGGCTGGTTTGCTTGTGCGCGCCGCTGTGCCAGGCCGCATTGCCGGAGCACGGTGGCACGGTGCATCCGACGCGCGAACAACTCATCGGTGCATGGCGACTCGTGAAAATCGACTACTCGGGACCGAGTGGACCGATCGTTGATCCGTTTTACCAAGCCGATTCGACGGGCATCATCGTCTACGATTCCTCCGGATGGATGAGTGTTCATATCGTGGCACCCCACCGCGAGGCTTCGGAAATTCCGGCATCTCGGGTATCTTCCGTATCGACGGCACAGGACGACGGCTGAAGGCCGCCGCGTTCGACACCTACTACGCTTACTTTGGCACCTGGGATCTCGACGAGGCGGGGTCCACCGTTACTCACCATGTCCAATCCTCTCTGATCCCTGCCGAAACAGGATTGAGTTATACGCAGACCGTCACGCTCGAGAACGGACGCCTGATTTTCACGGGATACGGCGAGGATAAGGGAGAGAAAACCGTCCGCAGGAAGGTTTGGGAGCGCATCACGGGCGGCGCCAAATAACCGAGGAAGTTGCGATCGCAAAGCGCGCCGGGTTGATCGCTGACACGACTCTTGCGGCCCGACTGAAAGTGAGCGCAAGATCTGAATAATCGAAACTGTGAGGAAGCTGCTATGTGCGAGCACGATGATTTGGACGAATTTGCACGACGCTCGAGCGAGGTCACACGAAGGCAATTCAGCGTCATGGCCCTGGGTGCCGGGTTAGTGGCGGCACTCCCAAAAATGGCAAACGCCGTCGAAGTCCAAGGCACCGATGTCGATATCAAGACTCCAGACGGTGTCGCCGATGCCTATTTTGTGCATCCCGCAAAGGGGAAGTACCCCGGTGTGCTGATTTGGCCGGATATTTTTGGGTTGCGACCGGCCTTCAAGCAAATGGCCACCCGACTCGCGGAGGCTGGCTATTCGGTTCTGGTCATCAATCCCTTTTACCGCACCAAGAAGGCGCCGACAGCGCCGGAACATCCCGACTTCGACGATCCTGCGACGCGCCAGGCACTCATGTCCCTGGCGGGTTCGTTGAGTCCGAAGACTGCCCTGATCGACGCTACCGCGTTCGTCTCGTATTTAGACAGCCAGCCTTCCGTCGACAAAAGACGCAAGATTGGCACTACCGGATACTGCATGGGCGGCCCGTTCGTGATGAGAACGGCTGCGGCCTTCCCGGATCGCATCGGCGCGGCAGCCACGTTCCACGGCGGCGGCCTCGTCACCGATAAGCCGGACAGTCCGCATCTTTTGATCCCTGAGATGAAGGCTCATTTTCTCATCGCAATAGCAGAGAACGACGATCAGAAGCAGCCGGATGCTAAAAACGTGCTGCGTGACTCCTACGCCAAGGCCAAGTTGCCGGCGGAAATCGAAGTGTATGCCGGCACGCTGCACGGTTGGTGCCCGACTGACTCGCATGTATATAACCATGATCAGGCGGAGAAGGCCTGGAGCCGCATGATGGTGCTTTTCAACAGCGCTCTCGTCTAGGTCTTGGATCACGCTTTGGTTTTACGAAGCGCTAGGTTGGTAGCGTCGATGTCGAAACGCCTCGGATCGAAGCGGCCACCGGACCATTCCTGATAAGCATCATGTTCCTCGTGGTGGGGATCGCCGATTGCGCTCAGAAACTCCGAGTAGCGCAGGGCACCGCCGACGTCCTCGGGCGGGCAGGCATTCGCGCCGTCGCTGCAGCGAATTAAGGTCGGCGATTTCGTCGTCACGTGCTGGTCCTCTACCAATACCACGTGATGCCAGTCATCCCCGAAGTCATAGACATAGTCGAAACAGCGCGCGTCCATGCCGAGGGCGTTACGCAACACGGCACCTCGCTCGTCGACGTGTTCCGGTTCGTCGCCAGAGTCCGGATCCGGTTCAGAATACCGAATGCCGCCGATGACGAACTCGTGCAAATGGCTATTCGTCCAACCGAGCGCAACCTGAAAGACTTGATGCAGTTTGGGCAGCTTGATCGTCTCGGGCACGATAAGACGACGCCAAACCGTTGGAGTTACGTCGAGCAGCTCAATCTTGATCTGCCATGACCAGGAAAACTTGCGCCGGGTGGGTGCAGCGCGCTTGGCCATCAAGCACAGTTCCGCAGTTGGTCGAGTTGCACCGCTTGGGCTCCAGGACAGCAATTCACCCACCTGATGATAGCATTACGGCACATGAGCAGGAGTGGCATCGATGGACCCGAATATCTGCATTGCGGAACTTGAAAGGATCGTGAAGATGGGCCGCACGTATATAGGCCCGCACGGCGATCCGTTGGCCCACGCTTACGGGGTGGCTTCAGCCCTTCGAGATCTTGCCTCGACAGACGACCAGAAGGAAAAGATTTCCATGGCGATCGCAGAAATTGTCAGCTGGTACAAAGCAAACCAGAGAGCCGACTCGGAGGGTGCGGCGCGAGAGGGTGAAAGGGCGATTGCCGCCATCGCCGCCCTGAGAGACGCCTACACTCCCGCCGCACGAGAAAATGCTCGGGTCGCGATGCCTTAGCTCTGCTCAGGCGTCGAGCTTGAGCTTCTCGCTCTGGATCGGCTCGGTGCGAAGACGGAATATCCGCTTCAACGTTTTTCCGGTAATTCCAATGGGGAACTCCTTCCAGTCCATGATCTCGATCCGGTCCAACTGCTCTTCCGGCGTTAGCGCGGCGTTGAGCTCACCCTTCAATTTGGCTGGGTTCATCTTGAACTCGCTCCCTTGGACGAGCGCGATCGCTGCCGCCGGCCGTTGCGACCCGTCCGGTTGGCGGGCGCCGTATACGCAGGTGTCATAGACAGCGGGGTGTTTATGAATTTTCTCCTCGATGAGGAGACTGTAGACGGGCCCGGAAAACGTATGAATCACATCCACCTCACGATCGAGCTGAACGAGGTGGCCATCCGGCCCTTGGCGGGCGACATCTCCAGTGAAGAACCACTCATCGCAAATGGCTGCGAACGTCAGCGTGTGATTGTTCCAGTAGCCGCCGAAGACGGTCTTGCCTTTTACTTCAAGACGGCCGGCCTCGCCGCGCGCGACTACCTGGCCGTCCTCTCCCATGACTCGAATCTTTGGCCCGAAGGGGGTTGAGCCTGGACGTCCGATCCTGCGTTCGAAGGTTTTGGTGAACCGAGTCACATAGCGCAGCACGGATGGTGTGCCGACTTCGCTCGATCCCTGCGCGTCGAGATACACGGAGCCGTTCAGCGGAATGCCGACGTTTCTAAATGCACTCCCCGTAGCGATGAAGCGCCGCTGGATCGCCTCGTGACTGGCATCGGCGGTGCTTGCCCAGACTTTCATGCGCTTAAGATCATGGGCATCGATGTCGGCCTGCGCCATCTGCGTATAGGTAATTGGAAACCCGAAGAAACCGGTAAATCCGCCTGCAGCCAATTCACGAAGCACTTTGTTCGGATCAAAGCCATCCCGGTCGTATGCACATGTCCAATGAATCGGCAGGCCGAGCAAGAGCAAGCTGTGGAAGCTTAGGATCACTGCTTGATGATTATTGGGAACGGCCAGGTACCCTTTGTCCCTGGCTCTCGAGAGATGTACATAACAGAGCCATCCCCTGACGGCATGAGACTGTGCACCATTTTTGAGGATGACCGCTTTCGGGAAGCCAGTCGTGCCCGATGAGTGCACCAGATAAAGCGGTTCGTCTTTTCCTCTGTGAAGCGGGCCAGACTCCTGAGTCGCAGTTCGGAGCGCGTCCTCGATCCAAACTATCTTGATCTTCGACAATTCTTCGCTAAGCGAATCGAGCACGACCTGCGCGGTATCACTCCTCTTTTGGGCAACGACGATGGTCGCTACGCATCCCAGCGTCCCTCCCGTCGTCAAGACACGGTGGAGTGTTGCGACATCAGATATAAGCACCGCCGCGCCGATATTCGTAAGGTATGGCGCGAGGTTGCCGGCATCGAACTTGCCGTTCACCGTGCAAGCGATCCCGCCCGCTCTCACGACACTTACGTGGAGCAGGTGGATGTCGAAATGATTCTCCTTGAAGATCGCCACACGATCGCCGCGTTTCACGCCAACAACCTGTCTCAGCATGGTAGCGAGAAAGCCGGCGGTGGAGGCGATACGGCTGGCGCTCCACTGTGTCGCATCGGGATAACGCTCCGCGAGAATGGGCACTTCCCATCGCACGGGCGTGTCACAGGTGAACAGTGGTTTTTTGCCGTGTTTTCTCGCTGCGCGGTCAGGAATGGTATGGAGTGAAATCGGTTGAAGCACCAGCATGGCTCGCTGATGAAGTCCGATTCTCATCATCACGAACGCGACGTACCCGGCGAGGATGGCCAAGCCGGCGACGAGCGGGATCATTTTCTGACCGAAGAACTGCGCGGCACCGGGATGGGTTGTCCCGTGCCCCGCGCCAGGCGCTGGTGAGCCGCTGAGAACTCTCCGGCGACCAGTGCTCCGGCGATCGAGAGTTCACCGGCTAGCGCGAGAGCCGCGCACACTTCAGCGAACGCGTTCGCGTGTCCGGCGCCCGCGAGACCGAGGATATTCAGACAGGCCTGTTGACTCGGGAGGCTGGTACCTCCACCGACGGTGCCGACGGGCAAACAAGGAAGACTCACGGAGGCGTACAGCGCTCCATCGGACGTCACTTCAAAGCGTGTAACGCCGACTGCCGACTCCGCCACTGAAGCCACGTCCTGGCCACAGGCGAGGTAAATCGCCGCGAGGCCGTTTGCGATGTGACCCTGAACCCCTATCGTTCCTGTCATGACGCCGCCGATAGCGGCCATCGTGAAGGATTTCGCCATCATTTCGGGAGTGGTGTGCAGGTGTTCCTGAACCATCAAAGCAGGAACGACCACCTCTGCGGTAACGCTTCTCCCGCGCCCGCACATGAACGACTGAGCACTCGCCTTCTTATCGCCGGAGTGATTCGCCTCTAGAAAGTACTGTGCCGGCTTGACCGGCGAGTGAGCGCCGATGTGCTCACAAATCGCCTGGGACGCGATCGTAACCATGTTCTGGCCGGCGGCGTCGCCGGTGTGAAAGTCGAAAATCGCATAAACATGATTTCCTTCGACGTTTACGCGCACATCCTGCAGGCGCGCATACCGGCTCGTTCCGGAGGCGACCAGTGCCAGGTCCGAGAACTCGTCAAGCAGCCATGCCGCAAACTCGCCGGCTTCGTAAAGTGTCCTGAACACAAATCCGGGCGCCCGCGCCATTCCCTCGTTCACGCTGAGCGCGGAGCACCCGCCGACCGAGGTAATCAGCTTCGCGCCGCGCCCATAAGAGGCGACCAGCGTCGCTTCTGTCGTCGCCAAAGGAACGAAGTAGTCGTCTCGCGCGTACGTGCCGTTCACGCGCAACGGCCCGATGACGCCGACCGGCACCTTGACCGTGCCGACGAAGTTCTCGACGTTGGCAGCGTAGCGCTGTGCTTGTGCATGAGTCTGAGCGTCCAGCAACTCTGAGCGCGCGCCATGCGCCGAGGGCAACGCCTGCCAACGTCCATCGATGGCGGCGTCGTTGATTTCGGAGCCGGACGGTACGGCCGCCGCGCTTACTCCATGTCTGGGCACGAGTCGAGCACGCAGTTCGGCAGAGGAATGCTTGGCGAGTAGAGCTTGGAGGGATGCCAATGCGCGTCTGTATCCGACGGTCATGACCGAGTCCTATCTGCCACGCGCACAATGGAGGGGACAGTAGTCGCAAAACCTCCGTAAAACAAGCTTTCGGAGGAGTCAATTCGGCTCCGTCGGCACAGAATAAACCGCGGCTGCCGCGTTTATCCCCAGCCAGGCGCCTTTACATGAAGCGCGGCGATCAGCTACATAGTGGGGCTTGGTCGAGGAGATGAATGATGGAGTTGTGGAGATGGTGAGCGAGCTGCAAGAGCGCAGGGTAGGGGACTGGGATCTGCCGGCTCCGTTTCTGGCCCTGATCGAAGTCGCTCCGGCGGACATCGACGCCTACGAGCACGTCAACAACGCTGTCTATATGACCTGGTTCGACCGCGCCGCCTGGGAGCATTCCGCGGCGCTCGGCCTACCGATCGAGAAATGTCTGCTGCTCGATCGAGGCATGGCCGTCCTTCGCAGCGTGATTTCCTACCTCAGGCCCGCCGTGCTGGGCGACACGGTTAGTGTTGCCACCTGGCTTCTTCCGTCCGACGGTAAATTGCGCGTTCGAAGGCGCTTCCAAGTACGGCGCAACGCGGGCGAAGCAACGCTTGCCCGTGGCGAGATCGAATATGCGTGCATCGAGTTGTCCAGCGGACGCCCCGTGCGTTGGCCAACCGAGTTCCGAGAACGCTACGTATCTCTCGATGAGGTGGTACACGCGTCCGGGACGCTGGCACCGGTGTAAGATCGCGCTCACGTCAGTCTACTTTCCTACTGGGAGACGCAGCATGCGGCAGTTGATCAATTGGCTGATTGTCTGGCCCGAGCGGGTCGCTGCACATCTTATGTGGCTTGCGCCGCTGTTCGCGCGGATTACCGTCGGGTGGGTATTTCTTTGGAGCGGCTGGGGCAAGCTCAACAATCTGCCGCAAGTCAGCGAGAACTTCATCGGCTGGGGAATTCCCTTTCCGCACTTCTTCACGCCGCTCACCTCGGGCATTGAATTCTTTGGAGGTCTGTTCCTATTGCTGGGATTGCTGACCCGCATCTCGGCCGGCGCGCTCGGTGTCACCATGATCGTCGCCATTCGCTCTGCCAAGTGGGCCGACGTCGATTCGCTGGAGACGCTGCTGGGATTCGACGAGTTTGAATATCTCGCCTTGTTCCTGTGGCTGGCGATCGCAGGTCCCGGTGTCATCTCCCTTGACCACGTTCTGATGCGCTGGAAGGGACGAGCCGGCGAGCCGGCCTCGCTGGGTTCTCGCGCTCAGTAGGGGGGTGTCCGTCGAGCACGTTGAGATCGAGCGGCCTCGGTCCACCAAGCCAGATCGTCGGCAAAGACGGGAAATGCGGCTTGCAGGGCTTGTCCCGGTGCACCGATGGGTTCCCCTTTCGCACTCAGCGTGGAGGAAATCGGCCCAACCGAGAGCGTGCTGGACGTCACCACTATGCCCATTTCGGAAAGGGTTCCGTGCCAGAGGTAGCCGGAGCGGGCGCCGCTGAGTCGGCCGGCGGAGTAGCTGGCAATTGCGGCGGGGCGCCAAAACCATTCTTCGAGAAAGTGATCGGTCAGGTTCTTGAGCCCAGGCTGCATCCCCCAGTTGTACTCCCCGACGACAAACACGAAGGCGTCGGCAGCTCGAATCTTGGCGGCCAGTGCCGCCATGGCAGGCGGCGCCGTGCCTTCGGGGTACTCCTTGTACATTCGATCGAGCATCGGAAGGTCGACGCTTTTCGCATCGATGAACTCGACGGACTCACCTCGCCCTCGAAGGCCCTCCACGATGAAATCGGCGAGCCGGATACCCATTCGATTTGCGCGGTAGGACCCGTAAAAGACCAGAATTCGATGCGCCATGTGAGCATCCGGTTGGAATAAACCTAAAGATTACCGCCGTCGTAATACTACCGCAGGATGGAGTGCACGGTGGATACCGAAGAAAGCCGCGCAAGCCAAAAGCTGCGCCAGTTTCCGGCGCTTGGTAGTTCCGTAATTTCACCGCGCCGCGTAGCATGCTTTCCTATGATTGACGCAACTGCGCTCGAACCTTGGCCCGCTCTGGATTGGCCGCAATGGGAGGACACAGCGAACACGCTGCATATGTACACGCAGATCGTCGGTAAGACCCGACTCGCGCTGGTACCTCTGCAAAACCATTGGTGGAACGTGCCGCTTTACTTGACGGCACGCGGGCTGTCTACCTCCGCGATGCCGTTGCCGAACGGCGGCCTGCTCGATATCGAATTCGATTTCATTTCACACGAACTCAAGTTTCGGTGCAGCACCGGCCGGAATCAGTCATTGCCTCTCCTCCCGCAAAGTGTGGCGGAGTTCTTTTCGGCGTATATGGTTGCGCTGAGATCGTTCTCGGAGGAGGAGATCCACATCGATCGCATGCCGGTAGAAGTCAAGGATCCCATTCGATTTGATCGGGATATCATCCACGCAAGCTATGATCGCGACGCCGTTTGGCGGTTTTGGCAAGCACTCAGCAATGCCAATATGATCTTCAAGAGTTTTTCCGGCAACTTCTGCGGAAAGATCAGCCCTGTGCATTTTTTCTGGGGCTCATTCGATCTCGCGGTTACGCGCTTTAACGGCCGCAGAGCCGTCATTCGCCCGGGGACAGATCCTATCCAGGCCGAAGCTTACTCACATGAGTGTATAAGCGCCGGCTTTTGGCCGGGCAACGGAGGTTACGGCCAAGCTGCCTTTTATTGTTACGCGGCTCCCACGCCTGACGGCATGGTCGAGGCGAAAATTCCCGGACCCGGAGCTTTCAACAAGGATCTCGGCGAGTTCTCGCTTAACTACAGCGATGTCGTCCGGTCGGCCAATCCCGCCCGTGTCGTACTAGACTTCCTGAATGACACCTATGCAGCTGCTGCAGCCGTCGCCAAATGGGATCGCGCGACGCTAGATCGATAGCTCGAAGCGGACTTTTAGCGTCAGCGTCGACGAAGGTTATCGCGATCGTTTAAGTTGGCTGCCTTTTCCGATTGGACGACGGGCTGTCGAAGTCGTCTGGGTATTTGTGCGCGGGAGGACGATTGACTTCGTCTTGCTGACGCCGAGCTCCGCGTTGCGGACGCCGAGCTTCGCGCCTCCTTGAAATTTTCCGACAGATGCCTGAAGAGCCACGGCGAGCGCGCTTTCTCCGCTCACCAGGTCCGCCCACTTCAGTTCAACTCCAATGCGATGACCCTTCTCCGTAATCTTGAGTGTTTCAGGTGCCAGCGTAACGACGTAGTCGTGCCCGTTAATCGTCAACGCGCGTTTTAAGGACTTATCGAGTGGCGTCATTGTGAGATTGCCTTTATCGACCCACACTTAACCCGATTGAGTTCACCACCCGCTTCACACCAGGGGCCTCGAGGGCGACCACTGTCGCCATTTGGCGCTGAAAGTCCGTATCGAGCACGCCATACAAATACACCACATGATCCAGAGTCTGAACATAGATCAAGTTGGGCGGCTCCAATTCTGGATGTTGAGTGAACAGCGACCGTACCTCGGCCGTGATCTCGGCGTCGCCGGGGCAACCGCCGAATCCGCATTTCTTGTAGACCGCACACCCCTGTAGGACGCCCATCAGGATGAGGGCAAAGGTCAACGAATGGAGTTGTTTTGTCCTGCTCATGGAGATCATTCACAAGGGCGTGTCGAATCAATTGGATACCGGGGAATGAAAATTGTTCCGTGGCCACGTAAACTACGCGGGTCCGGATCATTTGGAGTTGTAGCGCGCCATACAAGGGGAACTAAATTCTATGCGAGTAATTTTCGCACTATTCGTCGCTTTATTGATGGTTGCTTGCGCTCCTTCGTCGCACATCATCACCGGCACAACAAGAGCGCCGATTAACCCATCCGAGGTGAAGATCTATTCAACACCCCCCGCGCACTACGAGGAGATCGCCTTGCTCGATGCCTCGAGTCACAGCGCGTTCACACCCGGTGGACAAAAGGCCATCGATACGGTGATTGAACGTCTAAAAGAGCAGGCGGCGCAACTTGGAGCCAACGGTGTCATATTGGGCGACGTGTCCGACCGAGAAACAGGCTCCCTGGGAACAGGAGTGGGATCGAATTCATATTCCGGCAACTCCGCAGTGGGTGTTGGCGTGGGCGGCTCACTCGGGATTTTCAAGAAGTCGGCCAAGGGTAGAGCCATCTATGTGTCTCCAGACTGAGCTGGCTTCGGCCGAGAGGCTTGGAAGGGTTAGCGCTTGATTAAATTTATAATCAGAATTAACTATATAGGTTAACTGTTTGATTAAACGCATGGTATAGGGGAGATGGCATGGGGCTTAAGCTCATCGGCGCCGGCCTTGGTCGGACGGGAACGTCGTCGCTCAAACTCGCTTTGGAGCAGCTGGGATTCGGACCTTGCTATCACATGACAGAGGTGCTGATGGATCCGTGGCGGGGCGATTCATGGGTGCGCGCGGCAGACGGAAAGCCGGACTGGACGAGGATTTTCGAGGGGTATTCGTCAACCGTAGACTATCCGGGCTGCACCTTCTGGCGGGAGCTCATTAAATTCTATCCTTCCGCCAATGTCTTGCTGTCCGTCCGAGATCCCGGCGAATGGTTCGATTCGACGCAGCAGACCATCTTCTCCGACGAGCACAACAAGCCTTTCGCGCAGTCGTCTCTACGGGAATTCTTTGAGAAAACCGTGTTCGGGACTTTTGACGATCGAATTCATGATCGCGATTTCATGACCGGTGCATTCGAGCGGCACAATGACGAGGTTCGGCGGCTGGTGCCCTCAGATCGTCTCCTTGTGTTCGAAGCCACCCATGGGTGGACGCCGTTGTGCAAATTCCTTGGGGTTCCGATTCCTGATTCACCGTACCCCCGCGTCAATACTCGAGAAGAACGGGCGCAGATTCAGGCATCGAGGGCAGCCGCGCCAGGAGCGCCGGCATTGGACCTGCAGGCAATTGGAGAGATGCTGAGGGCGAGGCTAGGTCGGCCGCCGAACAAATAGCCTTCGCCGCCGCGACCGTACGTCACGCACCGGCGTGTGGTCAACGCAATCCACCGTCGGTCGCGCCATGACGGCCGAAGTCACGCTAAGCTAGCGGGTTATCCCTTCCCAGGTAAATTCGTGCCTAAATCGCAAAGTGCGCTGTCCCTGCGTCGTCCACTCGACCTTCGAGCGGCGATGCTGGTTCTCTTGCTCTGTGTCGTCTGGGGATTTCAACAAGTCGCGATGAAGGGGGTCGCTACCAATGTGGCACCCGTCATGCAGCTCGCGATCCGTTTCGGGGGTGCATCGATTTTCTTCGGCTTTTGGGTGTTCGTCCGCGAAGGGCGACGTGCGTTCACTGATGGGACTTTGCCTAGCGGCCTACTGCTAGGTCTCATGTTTTCGCTCGAATTCATCTTGGTCGGCCAGGCACTTGTCCACACCAGTGCCGCGCATTGCGTCGTCTTTCTGTACACGGCACCAATTTTTACGGCGCTTGGATTGCAGTTTCTACCCGAAGAGCGTCTCAGCCGACTGCAGTGGGCAGGCATTGCAGTCGCATTTTTGGGCATCGTCGTTGCGTTCCTAGGTTGGGACGGCCGTCCTGCGGTGGAATTACTCACGGGCGATCTGCTCGCGCTTGCCGGCGGGGTGATCTGGGGGCTCACCAACGTGGTATTGCGCCGAGGGCGAGTGGGCGGCGCAGCGCCCGTGAAGACTATCTTGTATCAAGTCGCGACAGCGACCATTGTGCTCGGCGCATTTGCCGGGGCGACGGGGCAGACGCAGGTCATATTGTCGACGATGACGATACTATCGTTGCTATTCCAGACCATGATCATTGCGATTTCGAGTTACTTCTTCTGGTTCTGGCTGTTGCGGCACTATCTGACATCACGCCTGATGCTGCTGTCCCTTCTGACGCCGCTTCTCGGAGTGATGTTCGGGGCTCTTCTGCTTGGCGATCCCATTGGCATACGGTTTGCGCTAGGCTCTTTATTGGTGCTCACCGGCGTTCTAATCGTCAACTTAAAGCTGATATTGCAATATTGAATTATTCGACTTGGTACCGGGATCTTTACAAGGTCGGTTCTGTCACCGGCGTCAAGGCAGTTGTCTTTCGTGTCGCGCTAGCAGTCGGCATTCCCTTGATCGGTGGGATGCTTCTTGGCCATCCAGCTGCGGCCGTGGTCGGCGGCGCAACCGGGCTCTTTGTGACCCTGAGCGACATCGGTCAAAACCCCGCAGATCGGTTGGGCACGATGTTTGCCGGTTGGCTTGCGATCGTGGCCGGCGGAACTTTGGGACATTTCTTAGGACATACGCCGTACGGTAAAGAGATCGTCGTCCTGTTTTGCGCGTTTGTTGCGGGCTGGGCTAGCGGATCGCATCCCGGGATTGCGGCTGTAACACGGTACTTTGCGATTTCCGCCGCCGCGGGCACCGGAATGAGATTTAGCGATCCTGATGTGATGCTCAACGTCGCGGTCGCCGGCTTAAGTGCGTTCGGGGCTGCGTTCCTGGTGTGGAGATGGTTCCGTATAGCCCCGGATCAAAACGTGATGGACTGGCGCGCCGGCGTACGGCGCGCCTGTCACGGCGTCGATGCGGGCGTCCGTTTTACCTTGTGTTATGGCGCAGCCGCAGCGGTCGCACTGTTTGCCGCATCGTGGTTACGCGTCTACGACTCGTTTTGGGCAACACTCGTCGTATTGATGGTGATGCGCCGTGAGGGAATCGCGAGCCTCGAGCTGACGATTCTCTATGCGGTGGGTACGATTGCCGGAGTCGCTTTGGGCGCTGTCATTCTGCGCTTTGTGGGCGGTCCCATCACGCTCGCGTTGTTGGCCACGGTGGTGGCGGCCTTCGCGCGCCTCGGATTCGCGATAAACCCTGCGCTGGGTTTCATGGCGTTTACCCTATTCCTGCTGCTTACGCTGAACATGGTTGTTGAAAGTGGGGGCATCGTTGCTCCCCATCTACTCGAGACTCGACTCTACGATGTCACGGTCGGATGCTTGATCGCCCTCGCCGGTACCCTTGCCGCTGTTTACCCGCGAATGGGACACCCAAGAACTGGCACAATGACGAGGGGAGGGGCTTAAATGACGGTGATCCCAAAAACTAACGTTTTGGTGATATCCCCGCAGGACCATTACGCATTGCGCAATCTGGCCCCATTGCGTGATTCAAGCGACATCTTCATCAGCAACGATCAGACAGAACTGGAGAAGCTGGCGCGAAATGCGGAGGTCATTCTCATCACCGGCTTGGCGGGGAAATCAGTCAATTTGGCAAGGTTGTGGAAGCAGGCCGCAGCCGTTCGTTGGGTGCATTCGCTATCCGCCGGTGTCGACCGAGTATTGTTTCCCGAGTTGGTTGAGAGCGACGTCCCACTTACGAACGCGCGCGGCGTCTTCAAGCGGCCGCTGGCCGAGTTCGCCGTGCTGGGCATTCTTTTCCACTTCAAGAGAGTGCGGCGCCTGATCGACAATCAGCGCGAACACCGATGGGACGCCTTTTCCGTGCAGCTTGCGAATGGACGCATCATGGGCGTGCTCGGGTATGGCGAGATTGGACGCGAATGCGCGCTTCTTGCCAAGGGCCTGGGTTTGAAGATCTATGCGATGCGGCGCAAGCCCGCGATGTCGGCGAACGATCCAGTGCTGGATCGAATTTTCAATCCGGCGCAATTGAACGAAATGCTGGCGCAAATCGACGTGTTGGTTTGCGCCGCGCCACTGACGCCGGAAACCCATCATATGATCAGCCATTCGCAATTTAAGGTAATGAAGCCGACGGCGATAGTGATCAACGTAGGGCGCGGCCCTGTCATCGACGAGGCGGCATTGATCCGCGCTCTGCATAACAAGCAGATTGCAGGAGCATCGTTGGATGTGTTCGAAGAGGAGCCGTTGGCCGCAAATTCGGAACTGTGGAATTTCGACAACGTACTAATTTCCCCGCATTGCACGGACCGCACCGAGGACCCCGACTGGCTCGATCTTGGCATGCAAGCATTTGTCGACAATTTTCGCCGCTACCAGAAAGGCGAGCCCCTGGAAAACGTCGTCGATAAAGAGGCCGGCTACTAATGGCTCTGCGGTCGCGCAAGGTCTTCGAGTAGGCTGGGAGAGGGCACGAATGATTGCATTCGTTAAGTGAGTCTTAATTGAAATTCAACTCTATGGAGAAACGATCATGAGTAAAACCTTCAATACTTCGAGTGTTCGCGCACTGATTGCCGCTGTCGCGTTCGGCGCGCTATGCGGCTCAGCTTTGGCGGTCGATGTGAAAGTCAACTTAACGGGAGCGGAAGAGACACCCCCAGTAACGACGACGGCATCCGGGATCGCCACGATTTCGATCGGCGCAGATAAATCGGTCAGCGGCACCATCAAGACAACGGGAATCGACGGTACCGTGGCGCACATTCATGTGGGCGCGCTAGGTCAGGCGGGGCCGCCTATCATCACGCTGACCAAAAGCGCCGACGGAGTGTGGTCGGTACCCGCGGGGTCTCGGCTCACCGACGAGCAGTACGCAGATTTCAAATCCGGCCAACTGTATGTGAACGTTCACAGCGCTGAACATAAGTCCGGCGAGATTCGCGGTCAGCTCAAGCCCTGAATCTGGAGCGCGTTCGGGCCGCTTTCCCTATTAATTGACGCGTTCGAACACCAAGATTCCGCGACTCGTCGGTGACCCTGCAAGATTGACAGCCGGTTGCCACATCGAAGTGACCGTGAGTCGATCGCCGGCGAGCGCGTACGTGCGTACTTGTTGCGTATCTTTCCATGCAGGGTTCCAAGCGACGTCAACAGTCGTCGTCCACTGGTCGCCATCGACGCGGTACGTTCCCGAATACGCCGACAGAGTTTGCAACAGTGCGGCGCGGTCGGCATCAGTGGAAGGCGCTTTCCGGCCTTCGGCTTCGATGACCGCCATCATCCGACCCTCGCGCGTGAAGATGATATATCCCGACGGATGCTCACCGAAGGTGGGCCTTCGCCGGCTTCCATCCTTGAACTCGGTCTCAAATGACAGAAGTTTCCACACGCCGACGAGCTGCGTGCGGTCCGTTGCATTAGCCGGCGCCATTGACATGGAGGTTGATCTTCACGGATTCTCCCGGCAGTGCATGCTTTTGATTGAAGTGTACCCGCGGTATGAGCACCACATGAAGATTTCGAACAATGGGCGTGACAAGTTCGAGCGCCGTTGCGTCGACTCGAGCTGCGGTCGCGATGTGGCGCGGCCTCGAGCGTATGTGCGATCGCTGGAAGCGCCGTGGCGAGGACTTCGCGCTGCGTCGCCTGATAGGAGCGATCGAGCGAAGTCGAGACATTCTGGATTCCAGTGACAGGGCAAGCCTGTTGATGCTCGATGCCTATGCCCTTGGCCTCGCACGGCGCGGCTCAATAGGTAAGTTGCTAGCTATATATCGTAACAGATTGATTTATCTAATGCGGTCATACAGCATTCCACGAGTGGACGTGATCAGCGTCACATTCACGGCAAATTCTTGACCGACATGTTTACCGCCATTTCAAGTTCTCGTTGTGTGAACGGTTTGAAGAGCCTGAAAATTTCATGGGGCATTCCCTCCGGTAACTCGGCGTACGCAGTTGCAATGACTATTGGTAAGCGCGCACTTCTCTTCTTCAGAATCTCCGCGAGCTGTACACCTGACATTTTGGGCATTGAGTGATCGGTGATGACGAGGTCAATGCCGCTGTTCGCCTCGTATAGCGTCAGTGCCTCGAAGGCCGATGAGGCCTCGAGAGCACGATGACCGAGATCCTCGAGCATCGCCGCTGTGCTGCGCAGTACCAGGTGATCATCATCCACCACGAGCACCAGTAGAGACCTACCGACGACGGGCAGAACGTGTTCGGTAACCTTGGGCCTGCTGGTCGATTCCGCCGTCGAGCAGGGGAGCCACAGCTCCGCCGTCGTGCCGCGACCGATTTCGCTTTTCAGCAGTAGTCGCCCGCCGGTCTGTTCGGCCAACCCGTAAACCATGGCGAGCCCCAGACCAGTCCCTTTACCCACGCCCTTCGTTGTAAAAAAGGGCTCTGTTGCGCGCGCGAGCGTTCCCTGATCCATCCCCTCGCCGTTGTCCGTCACCGTCAGGGATACGTAGTGGCCGGCAACCATGGAGGTTTGATTTCCTTCCGGAATCTCAAATTCCTGCGCCGCAATGATGATGGATCCGCCGTTCGGCATTGCATCTCGGGCATTGACCACAAGGTTGAGAAGGGCAAGCTCCAATTGATTGGCATCGGTAAGTACCGCAGGCAATTTCGACGGGAAACGCCTTTCCAACGCAACGTCTACTCCAAGCGATCGGCCAATCAGGTCCGACATATTGGCAATCAGTGCTGGGATGTCGACCGGTTCAACGAGCAAATCCTGTCGGCGCGCAAAGGCCAACATACGCTGGGTCAGTGCGGAACCACGCTTTGCACCGGCCATTGCGTTATCCACCAATGACATCGAGCGTGGATCGCCTGACACCCGCTTTCGCAGGATCTCCATGCTGCCGAGTATGACCATCAGGAGATTATTGAAATCGTGTGCGACGCCGCCAGTTAGACTGCCGATCGCATCCATTTTTTGCGCGTGAAAGAGGGTCTCACGCGTCTTCTCCAAGGCGATACGCGCATCGCGTTGGGCGGTGATGTCGCGCGTAATCTTCGCGAAACCGAAAAGCGTGCCATCCTCAGAATAGACTGGATCGATAACGACGTTCGCCCAGAACACTGAGCCGTCCTTGCGAACCCGCTTGCCTTCCTTTTCGTAGCGGCCTTCCACTCGAGCTGTGCCGATTGCGCGCGCCGGCTCGTCCGCCGCGCGGTCCTCAGGTGTGTAAAAACGCGAAAAGTGAGTGCCAATGACTTCCTCAGGGGTGTAGCCCTTAATACGCTGAGCTCCTGCATTCCAACTCGTGATGACACCGGCTGGGCTAATCATGTAAATCGCGTAGTCAGTAACACCATTCACCAGCAGTCGAAACTGCTCCTGGTTCGCGCGAAGCACCTTCTCTGCCGCTTTGCGCTCGGTCAGATCACGGGTAATTTTTGCAAAACCGACGAGATCGCCTGAGGGCGTAAGAATCGGATCGATGATGACGTATGCCCAAAACCGTGTGCCGTCTTTGCGCTGCCGCCAGCCTTCACTCTCGAACTTACCCTCAGACGCCGCAATTTTGAGCGCCACGGCGGGCAAACCGGCCTCGACATCCTCAGGGGTGTAGAAGACCGAGAAGTGACGGCCTATGATTTCGTCGCGCTTATAGCCTTTAAAACGCTCAGCGCCGGCATTCCAACTCGAAACAATCCCCGCCGGACTCAGCATATAAATGGCGTAATCGGTGATGCTTTCAACTAATAGTTGGTAGCGACCGTCATCGGTCTGGGCCGATTCGTAACGAGATGAGGACGGAGGTGCCGTCTCAACGAAAGGCTGGTGCGATACCATTGGCTAGCACTTCTTGGGCGTATTTAGTCCTGAAGTTATACGCGAGTAAGGGCATGACCGATATTAGAGAATCTCGAGGGGCGCTGAGCTCACCCGAGAGCGTTCTGCGCGCACCAAGTAACTTGCGAGCAAATTGTCGCTGCACCGTTTGATGACTTCACGCAGCTCACCTTCGCTTATGTCAAGCGGCAGCCTCAGGAAACCGATGACATTGAGCCGAAACTGCCTAAATTTGAAAATGTCGTAAACCTGCCCACGATCACGCGTTAGCACATGCGATTCCACTTTGTCAGTTACGACTGTAACTCGTTATATCGATGAGGATGGTTCGCCGCTGTCACCTGAGAACGAAACTTCGTGTAGGTCAAAGCCCGACCCAAATTTCCGTGAGCTTCGGATGCTCTCGACCCACGACCAGATCATTTTTTTCGAATACGGCCCGCGCTCAACTGTTCCTCGGCGACCTAAGATTCCGCGCAGTCAACAAACAAACGGCGATCTTCAGATGTCGCACAATCTCTTGGATGAAATCGATCCCATGCTTGGTTCCTTTGAATTGTTATAAATAATGTTAATATAATCAAACTCTTATAATCTTATACTTAATAAATTGTCGCATCACCGACAGCGCTTGCCCTAGCTAGAAAACCTTTCACGTTATGCTGATCCGGCACTTGCGGTTTACAGTCCCGCACTTGGCGCTCGGGAACAACAACACGAGGGATTCAGTGACCAAAGTATTGATTAGGACGATCGACATCAGAACCATGGATGCCGGCGTGTGACGGGGTCGAAGAACGCGGTCTTTTTGAGCTATGCGTCCGAGGACGCGGCAGCGGCGCTGAAACTTTGCGAAGCTTTGCGTGCTGCCGGCATCGAAGTCTGGTTCGATCAAAGCGAGCTGCGAGGCGGCGATGCGTGGGATCGAAAGATTCGCCGCGAGATCCGCGAATGTGCGCTGTTTGTTCCTATTATTTCGCAGAATACTCAAGCGCGCACTGAAGGCTACTTTCGTCTGGAGTGGCATCTCGCAGACCAACGCACTTATTTGATGGGCAAAAGCCGCCCATTCTTGGTACCTGTCTGCATCGACGACACGTGCGTAGATGCCGACCTGCCCGACTCATTCTTGATCGTTCAATGGTCGCGTCTGCCCGCCGGGGCAGGCTCGCCCGCCTTCGTCGAACGCGTGGTGCGCCTGCTTTCCCCGGAGCCGCCCACACTTTCGGCACATGCACCATCTCGTGCTCATTCGATGGCACCCGCTCTCCATCCGATCCACGAGAAATCCGTAGCGGTACTGGCGTTCGCCAATTTGAGTGGCGATAAAGAGAATGAGTATTTCAGTGACGGATTGGCCGAGGAGATTCTGAACTCCCTGTGCCAAGTCGAAGGTCTGCGGGTAGCCTCCCGCAACTCGTCGTTCTCGTTCAAGGGCAGAAACACCGAGCTTAGCGAGATCGCAAACAAGCTACACGTCGCAATCGTGCTCGAGGGTAGTGTGCGTCGTGCCGGAAACCGGCTTCGCATCACGGTGCAGCTGGTTGACGCGCGCAATGGTTCTTCGCTTTGGTCGGAACGATACGATCGAGAGTTGGCCGACATTTTCGAAACCCAAGACGACATTGCGCGAGCCGTCACCGAACGGCTCAAGGTGACTCTGGACAAAAATCCTACGCGATCTACGAATAGCCCCGAAGCCTACGAGCTTTACTTGAAGGGCCGCCACTTCTGGCACCAGCGGTCCCAACCCATGTTGCACGCCGCCATTCAACAGTTCGAGCAGGCGATCAAAATCGATCCGCAGTACGCGCTAGCGTATGCGGGCCTCGCCGATTGCTACGTGATTCTCCGAGCGTTCGGCTGGCTGTCTGGACAGGCAAGCCGACTGCCGGCTCACGCCGCTGCGACCAAAGCCATGGGCCTCGCACCTTCGGCGTGGGAGGTGAACTTTGCGCAGGCCCTATACATCGTCCACTTGGAGAGTGCCTGGCGCGAGGCAGAGCCGTATTTTCGAAAAGCCATCGACATCAATCCCCGATCATCCCTTGCGCAGGTGTATTACGGACTATTCCTATCTGCCACTGAGCGCTCTGAAGAGGCGGCAAACCAAGCGCGTTTGGCCTGTGAGCTGGATCCGCTGTCGCCGATTACCTTTGGTCACGCCTCCTCGACACTGTGCGCGATTGGACATTTTCATGAAGCGGAGCGCGCAGCGCAGCACGCGCTGGAACTACAACCGGACTTTGTATTGGGCCTTGTGAATTGTGGTTTAGCCCGGTGCGGTCTCGGCCGCGACACGGAAGCGATCGAACCGCTCGAGCGAGCTGCCGTCCTATCGCGCGCTCCCGTTTGCGTCGGGTGGCTGGGCTTCGGCTACGCGCATGGCGGACGTGACGAGGACGCTCGACGACTGTTGCGTGAGCTGGAGGATCGGGGCTCTCGGGGTGAATACATCCCGGCGTTTGCCTCGTTGACGATCAACGTCGGCCTCGGCGATGTAGCCGCGATTCGCGAAACGTTTGCGAAAGCCCTGACGGAATCCGTGTCTCCGATTTCTTTGTGCAACGGTGGCCATTTCCTAAAGAATTTCCAGACCGATCCCGAGATCGACCGGATGCATCAGAAGCTGTTTGGCTGGTGACTCGTCATCGTCTCGACAAGCGCGGGACCGGAGTGATACGTTCATCGCCGGTTGTTGGCCGAGGAACATATTGGAAGGAAACCACATGCTCACAGCTGCAGCACTTGGCGACTTGAAGAGGCAGCTCATCGGCGCGCTACTCGTGCCTACCGACTCTGAATACGACGCCGCACGTCGCGTTTGGAACGGCATGATCGACAAACGCCCGTCGCTGATCGCGCGATGTGCGGGATCACAGGACGTGGTTGCCTGCGTCAATTTCGCGCGCGAGCACAACGTGCTGATTTCTGTGCGTGGGGGTGGCCACAATTTTGCAGGGAAAGCGGTTTGCGACGGGGGTTTGATGATTGATCTATCCCCCATGAAGCACATCGAGGTCGATCCGACGAGCCGAATTGCGCGAGCCGAGACTGGCCTCAAACTTGGTGAGTTCGATCGGGCGACACAGGTACACGGACTTGCTACCCCGCTCGGAATAGCGACCACCACGGGAATTGGAGGCCTGACGCTTGGTGGGGGCTATGGTTGGCTAGTCGGCAAGTACGGCCTTACCTGCGACAACGTGAATTCAATTGAAATTGTGACGGCGGACGGAAAAATTCTGGAGTGTAGCGCCCGAGAGAATGCGGACCTTTTCTGGGGTCTTAGAGGTGCCGGTGCCAACCTTGGCATCGCAACACGGATTGAGTACCGTTTGCACCCGCTGACGACGGTCTATGGCGGGCCCCTGTTCCATCCGCTGAGTGCCGAAGTAATGCGCTTTTACGATGAGTTCACACGCAACATTCCCGATGAGCTGACAACGCTTGGGGCCGCAACGATAGGACCGGATGGAAAACCCGCATTTGTAACGGCGGTATGCTATTGCGGATCAGCTACGAAGGGCGAAGAGCTCGTCAAGCCACTGAGAACCTTTGCAACTCCGTTGGTCGATATGATTCAGCAGCGACCTTACCTTGAGATGCAGTCGCTGTTCGACGCCGACCTACCGCCCGGTCGTCGTTACTACAACAAAACTCATAGCCTCCGGCAATTTGACGACGGCACGATTGAAACCGTTCTGCGGTTCACTGCGACGATGTCGCCCTACCCATCGATGATCGGCTTTCAACAACTACATGGCGCGGCAAGCCGATTTGCGTCGAATGCGACTGCATATCCTCATCGCTACCCGCATCACGTGGTGTGGATCAGTCCTGTGGAGGATGATCCCGGCAAAGACGATGCGATGGTTCACTGGACCCGGGACTGTTGGCAAACTCTTAGTCCCTACGTCGACCAGGCCGTTTACGTGAATGCGCTGGATGACGGCGCTGAGGAAGGAGAACTCCGAGTGCGACAAGCGTACGGCCCAAATTATGACCGCCTGAGGACACTGAAGCGAAAGTACGACCCGACGAACTTGTTCTGCCAAAACTCCAATATCAAACCTGATTAGTCAGCAGTCGGCAAATCTCGGAGGTCGTATGCCGAAACGTGAGGCTCGGAACGCCGCCTCAGCGAAGGGCGACTGGTTCATAGATGACCGCTGTATCGATTGCGCAGCATCAAGAGAGGTCGCGCCGGGGCTGATTGTAGAGCGCGGCGGCAAGTCAGTATTTGCGCGGCAGCCGGTAACAGAAGAGGACACGCGAGCGGCTTGGCGTGCGGTACTTCTCTGTCCAACGGCGTCTATCGGAAAGGAAGGCCGGCGAGAACAGCCGCCCGACTTGTTTCCTCAAGAGATTGAACGAGGTATATACCGCTGCGGTTACAACGCGCGCTCCTCATTCGGCGCTCACTCATATTTCATCCAGAGGAAAGAAGGAAACGTGCTCATCGATTCACCACGTTACGTCGCGAAACTGGTCGAGGCCTTCGAGCGTATGGGTGGTCTCACCGACGTTCTGCTTTCGCATCAAGACGACGTGGCTGATGCCGACAAGTATGCCGATACGTTCAGCGCACGAGTCTGGATCCACGACGACGACCGCTCGGCTGCTACCTATGCGACGAATGTGCTAAAGGGGACAGAGATGACGGACATCGGAGGAAACTTGACCGCAATCCCGGTACCCGGGCACACGCGCGGCAGCGTGGTCTTCTTGTGGCGTAACACTTATCTGTTTTCGGGTGACTCCCTAGCCTGGAGTCGCGAGACCCACGACCTGATCGCTTTCCGCGAGGCCTGCTGGTACTCATGGAGTGAGCTCAAGCATTCGCTTGGGCGGCTCCGAGCGTACCAATTCGAGTGGATCTTTCCCGGACATGGCCACAGTGTGCACCTGCCTGCGGCCGAGATGAGCGTGCGACTCCAGGCACTGGTGGACAGGATGTAAACTCTCCGACAAAAGCCGAAAAGCGCTAGCCGACGTTGGTCCCGTCTTCCCGTTCCGATAGCGCCTGATACTCGGCGACTGCATCAATCGGCTGTTGTTCGTCCGCGGTCAACTTGATAAGCGGGATGGCATCGGCCGGGGCACCCCCAGGGAAATCCTGTGGAAGTTTGCCGGCGCGGATCGTGCCGTCTTCGCGCTCTGCCAGCGCGTTGCGCTCGTTGCTCGACGACTCCGGTTGCTTTTCATCAGCGGCGAACCGGGGTTCATCCGTTGACTTGCCGGACGCGCCGGTGGGATTGTTCGGATTGTTCATAGAACGCCCCTTGCGATGTAGTGAGTCGCTACGAGCTTGGCGCCCCTGCGTCGCGTATGTCAACCATGCTCAAGTATCATTGACCGTCTGATTATGAAACGCGTATTTGCGGCATGTGCTCTGACTGCAAGCGCCCTAGCGGGAGCGGCTCCGATCATGACCGAGCCGCCGGTATCCGATGCGCAACTGGCCGAGGTACTGGTGGTCGGGAAGCAGCCCGGCCCGGGCCTCTGGCGCATATCGAAAGGGGATCATGACCTCTGGATTCTAGGAACGCTGACACCCTTGCCGAAACAGATGATCTGGGACGCCACGGATATCGAGAAGTACATCGGCCAATCCCAGGCCGTGCTTGCCCCGCCGCGCATCGATCCACACGTCGGCTTTTTTCGTGGGCTGACTTTGCTCCCATCGCTTCTTCGCGCCCGTTACAATCCCGATGGGCGAACGCTCGAGCAAGTTGTGCCGCGCGATTTGTACATGCGCTGGCTGGGCTTACGGGTGAAGTACCTCGGGAACTCGAGTGACGAGAAGCTGCGCCCGATGCTGGCCGCATTCGATCTCGCCGATAAGGCGCTCGATAAAGAGGGGCTCGACGATGAGCCCAATATCTGGAAGCGGATCGCGAGCATATCGCGCCGGGCGCGGGTGCCCATTGAGCCCGTCGTGCTCGATCTTAAAATTCGGGATGAAAAGGCCTATGTTCGCGACCTTACTCAGATCTCCACAGAGCGCGAGTTGGCCTGTCTGCGATCGGTTATCGAACACTTGGAGAAGGACCTTCCATCCCTTCGCGAACGTGCCAACTTATGGTCGCTCGGCGACGTCGTGCGGTTGCGGCCGCTGTTGCCGGCCGACGAGCCGATCGCGTGCTTCGATGCCATCATGAGCGTGTCCCGATTTCGCAGCGAGTACGATCAAGTCTCCGCGCGGCTCGACGCGCTTTGGATCTCGAGCGCCGAACTAGCACTGCAAAGAAATCGAAGTACCGTGGCCGTGGTCGGGATCAAGAGGCTCCTAGCGGCTGATGGATGGCTCGCGCAGCTCCGCTCGCGCGGCTACGAGGTCCGGGAACCTTAGAGGGCCTCCCGTTTTCAACCAATATGTGGAAGTGCAATAAAGGGGGAAATACATGCGATCAATTATAGGACTCGTTGCATCCACGCTTCTCGCCGCCCCAACTCTCGCCGATGACCGCGACGTCGTGACGGCGCAGATGCAAGAACTGGCCGATGCAATTGCGTCCGGGCATGTCGCGACATGGGACAAATACCTAGACGCGAACGTGATTTATGCCGAGGAAGACGATTCTTACAAAGGGAAGGCGGAGATGCTAAAGGAGATCGTGCCTCTACCTAGTGGATTGGGAGGAACGATCAAGATTGAATTACTTTCCTATCACGAAGATGGGGATGTGGCCGTCGGATTGTTCCGCCAGGATGAGACCGAGCATTACTATGGTCAAACCGTCTATGCCAAGTATTTGACGAACACAACATGGAAAAAGCGCTCCGATGGTTGGAAGATGATCGCGGCGCAGGTGATTGCAGAAAGGACCGACCCTCCGGCCATCACTCTATCCCCGAGCCAACTTCGACAGTACGTGGGTACCTATAAGCTCAAGGATTCTGATGAGATCTACTCGCTCAAGCTGACGCAGGGACAGCTCATGGGCACGCGCGGCAGTCGAAAGCCGGGGGCGTGGAGCGCAGAGGCTCGAGATGTATTTTTTGTCCCCGGCGATCCGAGGATTCGCAAGATCTTTCAGAGGGATGTGTCGGGCCACGTCGTTGGATTTGTGGAGCGGCGAGAGAGTTGGGATATTATTTGGAAGAAGATCGGTTGACTTTGTATAAGCGGGTCCTCGATTCCAGGCGAAAAATCCATGAAACCAGCAAAGATCTTAGGTTTTGTCGTCGGCGGCCTGGCGCTCGCGGTCGTCATTGGTGTGCTCCTGATCTCCCTCCTGGTCAATCCCAACGACTTCAAGCCGAAGATCGCCGCGGCCGTGAAGGACTCGACCGGTCGGGAACTGAACTTGAAGGGCGACCTGAAGCTCTCGTTGTTCCCCTGGGTGGCCCTGCAATTGGGCCCGGCGAGCTTAGGGAATCCTCCGGGCTTCGGGGACGCCCCGTTCCTGTCCTTCAACCGCGCCGACATACGGGTCAAGCTTCTGCCGCTCCTATCCAAACACCTGGAAGTCGCACGGGTGGTGCTGGAGGGGCTCGATCTGCGCTTGGTGAAGCACGCCGATGGCAAGGGCAACTGGCAGATGGACGAAAAGGAAACTGTCCCGGCCAAACCTGCCACCCCGGAATCCGGCGGACCGGCGCTGCAGTCCATTGCCGGCATCGCGGTCACCCACGGCCGGGTGAGCTACAACGAATACGTGATCGAGAATTTGGATTTTGAGACGGGAGCGATTTCCGGCCACCAAGAGGTGCCGGTGTCCCTCAAGCTGGATGCCAATCGCAGCATTGCCGGGGAAACCTTTGCTCTTACGGCCAAATTCAATGTGGAGGACAACCCGGACACCAAGGACCTTCGGATCGCGGCGCTCAATGTGAACGGTATCGTCACCCGCCCCACCGGCACGCGTTTGCACTACGAACTCGCGGCGCCGCAGCTTTCGGCCAATCTCGACAAGCAAACCTTGAGCCTGCCGGAATTCTCCCTCAATTTAGGTGCCGCCAAAATCACCGGAAAACTGTCCGGCACGAAGATCGTCGATGACATGCATCTCACCGGCTCCATCGACTTGGCGCCGCTGATGCTCAAGGAGTTCGTGGCGAACTTCGGCATCGCACTGCCTAAGACGCAAGACCCTAAGGCGCTGTCGTCGCTGTCGCTCGGCACCGCCTTCAGCTACGACACGGACGGAGCGACGCTGGATCACCTGCAGATCAAGTTGGATGACACCACGCTGAAAGGGGACATCAAGTTAGGCCTCGGAAAAACGGAAACCGTGAAATTCAAGCTTGGCGCGGACCATATCGATCTCGATCGTTATCGCCCGCCCGTGGGCAGTACGCCGGATCCGAAAAGCGCGGCGGCGAATCAGCCGAAACCCAAAGCGCCGGCCGATACCTCGGAGCCGATGACGGCGGAAGGCACCTTTACGCTCGCCGCCGCGCATGCGGCGGGACTGGATTTCACCAACCTCCAGATCACGTTGGACATGAAGAACAAAGTCACGCACTTGCACCCGCTCGAGGCTCAGCTCTACGGCGGTAAGTACTCGGGCGATCTCACCTACGATGCCCGCGCGGCGACGCCTTCGATCGACATGGATGAACATTTATCGAGCGTGGACGTGGCGCAGCTCCTAGCGAATACCAAGGCTAAAGGTCGGGCATCGGGCAAGGCCAATGTGAACATCAAGGGTACGGCGCGCGGTGCCGGCGCCGACGACATCATGAAAACCCTGAACGGGCACTTCGACGCCAATGTCGCGAATGGCGCGCTCGAAGGCATGGACGTGGGCTATGAGCTGGCCATGGCGCAGGCGCTCCTCAACAAGAGCTTAAGCACCTCCGTGCCCAACACCCACAAGACTGCGTTTGATGCCTTCAAAGTCAGTGCGCTCATCACCAATGGCGTTGCGGAGACCAAGGATCTGGCAATTTCCTCCGCCGTGCTCAAAGTGGCGGGGCAGGGCACCATCAACCTGCCTACCAGCGGCATCAACATGACGCTGCTGGCGAGTGTCATGAAAACTGCCAGCACCACGGCCGTGGGAATTCCGCTGAAAGTGACAGGCACCTACACGGACCCATCCGTCAAGCCGGATCTCACCGAGGCCGCCAAAGGGGAACTCAAGCAGAAGGCGCTGGACGCGCTCAAGAAGAATGGCCTCGACTTGAACAGCTTGTTCAAGAAGAAATGAGCGCGCCGTCCGGCATCTTCGCGGACTCGCTGCTGGCGTGTTCACTCGGCGAGACCTGCGGCTGACGGCGGGAGTTCAGTCCTTGTCGATCGAACGTATTCATCGCCGACTGCGGATTTGGCTTCCTTCTACTTCGACTTATGCACAGTGGAGCTGCGCGTCGCTCCTCGCTGCGTGCCTCGCCCCGACCTCGCAAGTGCCGGCGCAGCAGCGTGCTCAGGACAATGCCGTAACTGTGGCCGACGACGCCTTTGGCACGGCCATTGGATTGCAAAATGTAGGCTTGTATTCCGCGACCGATGCGCGAGGCTTCAATCCGCAGCAAGCGGGTAACCTACGGATCGAGGGTCTTTACTTCGACCAACAGACCTGGGTCACGAGCCCTTGCATGGTGCGTGAGACAGCTATGCGTATCGGAGTTGCCGCGCAGGCGTACTCGTTTCCATCCCCGACCGGGATCGCTGACTTGAGCTTGCGCACGCCGGGCGATCAATGGGCATTCAGTGGTCTCGCGAGCCTCGGGCCGTTCAACGGCCGTACGATACAATTCGAAGAGCAGATTCCGATTATTCCGAAGACCTTAAGTGCTGACATCTGCGGTGGCTATTATCGAAACGTCAATCCGGACTTGAATCGTCAGGACGGCACCGCGGACTTCGGGACCACTCTGCGTTGGCGACCCGGCGAGAAGACTGAAATAACTCCGTTCTGGTCGTATCTGGCCGGCGGCGGCCACCAGAGCCTGCCGGCCGTCTATACCGATGGGACCGTGCCCCTGCCTCTGTTTCGCGAGCGCGATCTCGCGAGTCAAACATGGACGACGCAGGCATGGCGCATGACCACGCTCGGCATGGTGGTCAAGAGCGACCTGACGGATCGGTGGCAACTGGCTGGCGGACTCTTTCATTCG
This sequence comes from uncultured Gammaproteobacteria bacterium, assembly GCA_963755965.1. Classification (GTDB taxonomy): domain Bacteria; phylum Pseudomonadota; class Gammaproteobacteria; order Steroidobacterales; family Steroidobacteraceae; genus Bog-1198. Next base: position 81,612 of record CAVWLU010000012.1, on the reverse strand, counting down.
CAGGAGCATGACCCCTGGAGTTTCAGTCCCTATCTGCAGTTAAACGCCAACGGTACGGCGGATTCGTTCGTCGATGTCACGCCGCCGCTTGATGCCAGCTCCACCTCCGGGGAGGTGCATCTCAGCGGGGTTGCCACGCAGGACGTACATCGACACAAGCTGGAATTGGCGATTCGTGGTCGCACGGTTGACCGCAGCTACGGCGGCGATGACAACCTGAATCTCGGTAACATCGATCTGCTGAGCCAAACGCAATTCGTGCAGCCGCCGATCGTGCTGACACAGCAGAGTCAAGATCGCACGCGCGAACTTGATGTCGGCGCGACCTACGAGGAGCGTTGGCAGGGTTTAGGGTCGGCAGCAATCGGGGTGCTGAAGGATAACTATCGGCGAACGAACGAGGTGCCTTCGCTGATGCCCGCGACATTCCGTACCACCCCCTGGTTGTTCAATCTGCGGCTCGCGCTCGAGGGCGGAAGGAGCCTGCTCTACTACGGTAGCTATACGCAAGGACTGGAAGACTCGGCCCTCGCCCCCGTCTCTGCAGTCAATCGCGGCGAGCCGCCGGCTGCGGCGCGCACATGGCAAGTGGACGGCGGCATACGCTATGCACCCGGCGAGAGGCTGCGAGTGATTGTGGGCGTGTTCGATATTCACAAGCCGTACCTGAATCTCGATGCGGCGAATGTTTACCGGTCTCTCGGCCGCTTGTACAACGAAGGTCTCGAGACTTCGCTGTCGTATAGCAATGCGGGGCTTACCTTGCTGGCGGGCGGCGTGTGGCTGCGGCCCCGTGTCGATCTGACCGTCATGCAGCCCGGAGCGACCGGCAGCGAACCCATTGGGCCTGTGCCGCTGACCCTGACCGGCAATCTAGATTACGCGCCGCCGAGTTGGGGTCCGTGGGCCGCGTCGCTGCAGTGGAACCGGCTTTCTTCCCGATATTCGACGAGCGACGATTTGCAGCGTTTGCCACCGCTCGACACCGTGGGCGCGGGCGCGCGCTACCAATGGAAGCTGCGTGAGAATTCGTGGACCTTGCGGTTCGATGGCTTCAATTTGGCCAATGCGCAGGGCCTGCATGTCTCCGCTCTCGGCTTGGTGCTGCCGGAACAGAGCCGCCATTACGCGCTGACGCTCGCAACTGACTTTTGACTTGCTGCTTAGAGCTGTTTTGATGGGCGGTCTTTCGGTAGGAAGATCGACCCTAAGAACGTCGCCATCACGATCATTTCTAACCACAAAGCGAGCATGGCATGCCCGTAGTGTTGCAAGGTGAATGCGACAACTAACGCCACGAAACCAATAGTGTTAATGATATTGCGCGTTTTGCGCGGTATAGGCTTCATGATGAGCGCGTCCTCTAGTCTTTGCGTGGTGTATTGGGGATCGGCGGATCAATATGCGGATTCGGTACGGTCGGCGCCGGCAGCGTGATCGTCTCTCCTACGTCACCCGCGACACGCTCGAACCCAATGTTAGGCACCACGCCGCTTTCTTTGCCAAGTGCGACAAGATGCCTTCTCACTACCTCTGCTACTAACTCCTTAGTTATACCGCGGCTCTGACAATAAGCCGAGTCGAGCCAGACGGAAAGGGGCTTTGCGCCTTTACTCGCGTTGCAGGATGCACAGCACCTTGCGATGTGTCGAAGGGTGACTATTTGTGCGTCATTGACGATGTGCTCCCACGTGGCCCTCGTCTTCCGGGAGCTGCACAGCGGCTTAAACTCAGCGCGACAGTAAACACAGGCGAGGTCACGTTCGATCACCGCCACCTCAAGCCAAGCAGGAATGTTCCAGCGATTCACGTAAACCTGCCGCGTTCGTTCGATCTTGCGATCGCGCCCGCCGAGCTTTCGCAATCGACATCCGCTCTCATCATCGGAATGTCCTAGCTTTAGTTTGCCCGCGCGGCGTGGCGGGTTTCGAAGCTGGGCGTTTGGGCATTTTGAGTTTCACTTTCCTAATCTTCGCTCGTCTAAGTTTTTTCGGTTTGCGGAGCGTGTTAGGTCGGCGACCCATCGACAATTCTGATTCCAGAGCGGCTATGCGCTGACGTTGTGAATCATCGGTGGCTTGCTGCTTGCGAAGCATCACTGTCATTTCACGCAGCCGCAGATTTAAATCTTCGATGGTGCGCTCACGCTCATTGAGTCGTGATGCCAGTTCGCCTTCTCGCAACGTGAGGACATGCGAGCGGACCTCGAGGTCCTCTTGAACACTCGCAGCGCTTCGCGCTTGGCGATGGAGTTCTTGCTCGGCACGCCGGCGGCCCTCGTCGAGGGCCTGCATCCAGAGGGCTTCGGCGACGTGCGCGACGGATTCGGGGAGGCGATGCAGAGCGGCGGGGCCAGCATCCAAGCGCGAGGCGAGGCGCTTCCACCAGGCGTCAAGCAGGGGATTGATGGTGTTGGGCGAGCCTCGGCCGATCTTCTCGCGGATCTTTTCGATCGTCGGGCGCTCACCGGCACGGAGCAACGCGTCGGCGGCGAGCTCTACGTCGCGGGACGTGATGCCGCGGGAGGGTGGGCCATAGCGGCGCGGCGGCGTAGATGGTTCCTGCATGTATTAAAAGATACAGTTAGCATTGTACGTTGTATATACTATAATTGCACTAATGATAATGGCAGTTATCGTATGTATGTGGAGCGACGTGGTAGGTTCTCACCATGGAATTGACCCAGAAGACCGCTGAATTCGAACCGGGCCCTGTAGCGCCGCAACCAGTGCTCGAGGGCCCGCTGGCGGCGTTGCTTGAATGGCAGGCGATGGCGGAGGGCGCGTACTCGGCGAATACGCTCCGGGCACAGAAGGCCGATGGCGCGATCTTCCAGGCGTTTTGCGAATCACGTGGGGAGTCGTATCTGCCGGCAGATCCCAAGACCATCCGCGCGTTCATCGCTACCCAAGTGAACGCGGGTAAAAAACCGGCGACGGTGAAGCGCTACGTGGCGACGGTCGCGCGGGTTCATATTGCGGCGGGGTTACTGAACCCTTGTTCGAGTGAAGCGGTGCGACTGGGACTTAAGAAGATGGGGCGGGAGACTTCGGCTCGTCAAGATCAAGCTCATCCTTTGGGTTGGAAGGAGATCAAAGAGTTTATTGACAGCGCCGGCGAAGGCCTGCGCGCCGATCGGGAGAGAGCGATGCTGTGCGTAGCCTATGAAACTCTGTGCCGGCGCGGCGAGCTCGTGGCCTTAGAGATCAAGGATATCGATTTCCACCCGGACGGCACTGGTCAGGCGCTTATCCGCCGCGGCAAAACGGATGCGGAGGGGCAGGGGAGGGTGGCCTACCTATCACGGGAGACGGTGAAATGGCTGAGGGTGTGGCTGGAGCGCTCGGCAATTACGGAGGGAGTCGTATTTCGGCGGTTGGTGGGACAGGCGCAGATTGGTGGACCGCTGAATCCAGGGAGCATTGCGCCGATTTTTAAGCGGGTGGCGCAGTGGATTGGGATGCCGGAGCGGTTCGTCGCGCAGGTGAGTGGGCATTCGACCCGGGTGGGCGCGACTCAGGATTTGCTGGCGTTGAATATCGATCTCGCGTCGGTGATTCAGGCCGGTGGATGGAAGAGCGTCCGCATGCCCGTGCGGTATGGTGAACACACTTTGGCAGCGAGAGGAGGCATGGCAAGAGCTGCCGAAATCCAGAACCGAAGCTGAATGCGGGTTTGCCACAGGGGAGTGGCGACGGACGGAGTCCGGAAGGGTGAGGTCGGACGCCTTTTTTGACGAGATACATAATCTCGTCAAACCGACCGAACGACTGCACACGGATGTGCAGGCTGGGCCGCAGCGAGGCAGGATGCCGAAGCGTCGCGGTCGAAGCCACGCCTTTGACTCGCCGGTGCCGGGTGCGGAAGTTTCGTACCTGACGCCGGCGAGGAGTGCCGACGTGAGGCCGGGCATGTGATGCGGGTCAGCTCCCCCGTGAACGGCCCGGCCAGACGGAGAATAATCTGGCGGCGATTACGCAGGCGGGCGGCTGAAAGTCGACCCGCATGCCTCTGCAGTATGCGGAGAGGATTAATGTGGCACGGTCCGGAATGGCGAAAGCTGCGGAGAAAGCGGGGAGGGATTCGATCTTTGATTGACGTCATCAGTAAACTAGTTCATCACGAGATGCCGCACGATAAGGCCGGCTTAGCGGCCGTTATCGCAGGAATTTGGGCAAGCCGCGGGGACGACGCTCTTGGCACGTCATCCCCGCGCTTTTACTCTTCTACTATCTTAACGAACGGAAACTCTCGCGCAGCTCCTCTGAAAAGGATTGTGGCTGTTCCCACGCCGCGAAGTGGCCCCCTTTTGCCATTCGATCGTAATGAATGAGTTTGGGATAGGCTTGTTCCGTCCAACTGCGCGGAGCCGTATACAGCTCGTCGGGATACGCGCTCACTGCGACGGGTATCTTGACGCCTGTGGGAGCAAAAAAGGCGATCTGTCTCGTCGGCACGTTGTGGGCCGTTTCCCAATAAAGGCGTGACGCCGAGACTGCTGTGTTGGTCAACCAGTAAAGCGTGATGTTGTCGAGGATGTCATCTCGCGTGAGGCCTTCCTCCTGGCCGGCGAAGGCGCGCGCGATGAGTTCGTAACTGCGAGCGTCGTGGTCGAGCAACCAGGCGGCAAGGCCGACCGGCGAATCGTCCATCGCATACAGCGTTTGCGGTCGATGGCTCATCTCCTGCGCGTACCCCAGCCCGTTGTCATAGAAGAACTTGAGCTGATCGTACGCGCGATTCTCGTCGGCGGAGAGGTTGGACGGCCGCTTGTCGGACAACAGAGCTTGCGCTATGTCCGCCGGAACGGCGCCAGGCATATTGGTGTGAATGCCGAGCAAACCGGGGGGAGCGATCAGGGCCATTTGTTCCGTGACCGCATTGCCCCAGTCGCCGCCCTGGGCGACATATCGCGAGTATCCGAGTCGATTCATCAGCTCGATCCAGGCGTGTGCAACGCGTACAGGATTCCAGCCAAGGTTGGTGGGTTTGCCAGAGAATCCATGGCCTGGCAACGACGGGATTACGACATCAAAGGCGTCTAAGGCTTTGCCGCCGTGTGCTGCGGGGTTTGTGAGCGGCTCGATAATCTTCATCTGTTCGATGATGGAGCCTGGCCAACCGTGCGTGATAATCACGGGTAACGCATTCGGATTGTTCGAACGAACGTGGATGAAATGAATATCCACTCCATCGATAGTCGTGATGAACTGCGGTAACGCATTGAGCCGTTTCTCGACCTTGCGCCAGTCGTAATCGGTCTGCCAGTAGCGCGCCAGCTCACGCGTGGTAGCGAGTTGCACGCCTTGCGATGCATCGTTGACCAGTTCGGGAGAGGGCCACTTGGTCGCCGCAATCCGCCGACGCAGGTCCGCAAGTGCCTCATTGGATGCGTGAAATGTGAATGGGCGGATCGCATCGTCCCTCACGCTGCCTTCACTCGACGTCGAAACCGGCCTGCCCACATCAGCAGAGGAGACCGCCTGGGCATAGCAGGGTAGGGCGAGCAGACCAAGGCTGAAGGCTCGCATGGTTTTCGAGATTGAAATGAAATAATTCCTAATCGATGGCGACGCAATAACTGACATAACTGTTCTCCGGTTGCTAATGGATAGGATTGCCAAGATTCGGCGTGCATCAGAACAGTTACGAAGCGTCGAAGAAATTCAACCATGGTGGGGCATACCTTGGTCGCGGGGGGATCGACGCTTTAATGCGATCGACGACAGGGGACGCTTGCCGACTTTGCGCGCGCGATGACGCTGTACCCAGGGAGATGCGGAGCCAGCGTTGAGTATTCGTGCCGTGTCGGCTGGCTCTGTCCATGCGCCGAGTGCGTTGTGCGACGACACTGCAATTCGCATGATCAAGTGCAAAATTGCGAAGGCCGCCACGGGAATGTGGCGGCCTTCATTGTCGTGACGATCGCTAGCTATTCAGAAAGAACTGAGCCTCTCGCACGAACAGCTCTGAGAACTGAAAGATCGCGCCGTGACCTGAGTCCGGATAAACGATGAGGGTCGCATTGGGCATGTGCTGTTGCAGAATGTACGAGTTGATCGTCGGCACCAGCAAGTCGTGTCTTCCGTTCACCACCAGTGTCCGCTGATGAATGGCCTTGAGACTCGCATAGCGGTCTTTGTCTGGGACCTTTCCCCAAGCACCGATGGCCACGGCCTGCGCCGCCATGGCGGACAGAGACGAGGGAGTGTCCTGATCCGTGCGGGCGTTTCGGCGCTGCCAGAACGCACGCCCGGCGGCTTGGCTCGTGGCGGTGGGCTCGAAGAAGAGATACAGGAAGCTCTCCTCCGTGGGGACTTCAATCGTTGCTTGCGCCGTGACTTCCAGCGGATACGCCTGCATGTCCTCACCGCCTTGAGGGCCGGTTCCTGCCAGAATGAGCCGCCTAATCAAATGCGGCCGATCCAAAGTCACCTGTTGCGCAATGAATCCGCCCATGGAGAAGCCCAAAAGATCGATTTCCTTGAGTTCCAACGCATCGAGAAAAGCGATCACGTGCGTGGCCATCTCGCCGATATTGTTGGCGGGCTGACCACTGGAACTCGCGATTCCGGCATTGTTGAACAGAATCACCGAGCGGCCGTGCGCCAGACCATCGGCCACCTGTGGATCCCAGTTGTCGAGCCCTCCCCTGAAATGCTGCAAGCACAGGAGCGGCGGCCTATTGCCTGAACCAAAGCGACGGTAGGCATACCGAACGCCGTTGGTTTCTAGGAACTGAGTTCTTGCGGTGCTGTGGGTGTTTGACACGTCGAAATTCCTTTAATAGAGATGATGTTGGAAAAAATCCGCTGTGCGGCGGTTGGCGAGCTGCGCGGCGCCTTGGTTGAAGTGGATACCGCGATGGCGAGCAAAGGCGTGGCGGCAGCCGGGGTAGGTGAAGACTTCAGCGAATTTGTTGCCGGCGAGGGAGGCAATGATCTCTCGTTGCGCATCCTTCGAGATATATTCGTCCTCTTCGCCCAAATGCATCATCAAGGGATTCTTGATGTTCCGAGCCTCATCGAGATGTTTCTCGATATTGCCGCCGTAGAAGACGACAGATGCATCGGCGCCGCGGCGAGCAGTGGTGAGAAAGGTCATCAGACCGCCAAGACAATAGCCCATCAGGCCGACCTTGCCGCTGGCGCCGGGAAGCGTACGGGCAACTTGCAGCGTGGCTGCGATATCCGACACACCCGAGGGATAGTCGAATGCGGTGTAGAGCGCGAATCCCTTTCTCCACTCGTCCTCAGTCTGGTCGGACAAATCGACGCCGGGTTCCATGCGCCAAAAAAGATCGGGACTGAGGGCAAAATACCCCCGTTTCGCGAGCTCGTCGCAAGTGTCTCTTAGGTCCGCATTGACGCCGAAGATCTCCTGGACGACCACGATAGCGGCGGCGGGGAGGATGGCGGGACGAGCAATGTAGGCTTCGAAAGTGCCGTCCGGTGTATTGACGTCGAGGGTGGGGTTCACGGTTGCTCCTGTACCTTATGTGCGACGGGCGACATGACACCAGAGGACAGAGCCATAGAATATTGATCGATGGTTGGGGATACCTTGGTAGGCAAAGCGCGAGCGCGCAGAGTGTGGGGCGTCGCTCGAATGAGAATTCATCAAGTCATTCAGACGTAGGATTGGAGATGGGCGAGAGCAATCTGTGCGACCTGCTCGGGCGCCTCGCGCGCCGGAAAGTGGCCTACATCCTTTAGCAGCACGCGTTTATAGGGACCGGCGAAGTGCCGCGCTTGGTCGGCAGATTCCGACGGTGGATTGCACCGATCCACATCGCCCTGAATCATCAGCGTCGGAGTTCCGATGGTTTCGACGGCGGCGAGTCGCGACTTCAATGGCTGGTATCGCTCATCCGCGGGCTCTGTCCTCCAGCGACTCCGATAAGCGTGGAGCGTAATGGCGGTCCAATCGGGATTCTTGAAGCTTTCCGCGGTCGCTTCGAATTCAGCATCGCTGAACCAGCCGGATGGACTCCATGATGTCCATTGATGACGGGCAAAGCCGATCGGATTATTGCGCACGGCTGCCGCACCCGGTTCAGTCGTCATGAACCACTGATACCACCAGCGTTGGGATTGCTCGAAGGTGGGCGTCGGAAAACGTCCGCCGGGAGAATAAGACAAGGAGCATGCGGCAATGCTTGCAAGGCGCTCCGGCCACAGTGCAGCCAGGGTATAAGCGGTTCGCGCGCCCCAATCATGGCCGATGACTGAAAACCTCTGAAAGCCCAAAGCATCCGCGATGTCGATCGCATCCTGCGTCAGGGCGACCCCGCTGCCATCTCGAAGAGTGCTCGATGAAAGAAATCGGGTAGCACCAAATCCTCGAACCCAAGGCGCCACCCAATAGAAGCCGGCCTTCTCAAGATGCGGGGTGACGGCCCTCCACTCGCGAATGTCGTCGGGCCATCCATGCAGCAATAGAATCGGCGGTCCCCCACGAGGGCCTCCCGCTTCAAATGCCACATCGAGAATTGCGGTCTTGATGGTCTGCATATCACGCTCCCCTTGAGGAACTATCAGTTCAAGCTTTGATTTGTCGGTCGAGTGGCCACGTCGAGCGAAACACCCTCACCGATACCTGTGGGGTGGGTATGAAGGCCGAGGTTAGCCAGGCTCTCCAGCGTTGCCCCGACTGCGCTACAAATGGGACGCTGGGTTCACCTTCCCTCGTACGAAGTGAAACCATGACGCTTAGAGCCTTTTCTCTGTCGCTGCCGTGGTGTCAACGATCACCAGCGGCGACGAATCCGCGTTGACGAGGTTGATGAGCACGTCGATATTGCCGCGCGTCGCTTTCGAGTAAGGGCAAGTCCGATGTCCTGACTCGATGAGTTCGCGAGCGACTCGAGGTTCCAGTCCCGGCAGACTCACCTTGAGGCGACCGCGGAGAAAGTAGGCGTCACTGCTCAAACAAAGATCTACTTCGGCATCGATTGCCATGCCCGCCGGCACGGAGATCTTCATTTTGCGGGCGGCGATACCCATCGCGCCCTCGAAGCAGGCCGACCAGCCGGCGGCGAAGAGCTGTTCCGGGTTCGTACCGGCGCCGGGCGTGCCCGGGATGGAATGTTTGATGTTGAGGCGTCCGTCGCTGCTCAGCGAAGCGCCGCCGTCTCGGCCGCCGGTGGTGTGAACTTTGGCGGTGAATAGCACTTTGGTGGCGTCGGTCATATCAGGCTCCTGGAATCGGTAAGAATTGAGGAGGAGCTATGACATCAGAGGCTAAAGGGTTGGCCAATTGAGCGATGGTAGGGGAAACCTTCGTAGGGCCTGTCGGACGCCCGAAACCCCCAACCAAAGTAGGGTGTACGCTGACGCTCGGCTGGCGCATCCTCTGAGCGCGGCGATAGCCGCAAAAGGACCGACATGGACAACAATCTGGGCCAAATGGTCGATGCGCTACCCGGCTTGGTCTGGACAGCCCGCGCGGATGGAAGCGTCGAATTCTTGAATACGCGATGGCTCGAATTCACCGGTATCCCCGTAGAGCAGGCCGTTTCTGAAGGGTGGCTGTCCGCAATTCATTCCGACGATCTACCGACATTACTTCGCAGCTGGCAGACCATTCGGGCATCCGGTAAGCCAGGAGAAATGGAAGCACGTCTGCGTCGATTTGACGGCATTTATCGCTGCTTCATGTTCCGTGTTTCGCCGGTCGTCGACGCATCAGGCGAAGTAATTCGATGGTGCGGAATCAACACTGATATCGACAAGCGAAAGGAAGCGGAAGAAACCCTGCGAGCGAGCGAAGATGAATTGCGACTGATTGTCGACGGACTGCCGGCGCTCGTGTCATTGATGACGCCCGACGGTCGGCTCGCACGCGCAAACCGTCACTACCTCGACTACTTCGGTGCATCGATCGAGGAACTCCAGGAACGCGGAGTGCTGCACAGTTTTCATCCCGAGGATCGCGCTCGGGTTCTCACGATTCGTGAGCAGTCTCTGAAATCAGAAGAACCATGGGAAGCGCAAGGCCGGCGTCAAGGTGCGGATGGCCTGTATCGATGGTTTCAACTGCAAGCATTTCCGTTGCGCGATGGCGAAGGGCGCATCCTTCTCTGGCACCTGCTGCAAACGAATATCCAGCAGCAAAAGGAAGCGGAAACGTTGCTCGAGGGAGAGAAGAAGCTGCTGGAAATGGTAGCGAGAGGGAAATCCACACCATCCATTCTCGAAGCGCTCTGCCATCTGGTCGAAGACACCGCCGGTGGCTGCTATTGCAGCGTGGTGTTGATTGATGCCAGCGGAACGCGCCTTGAACACGGTGCTGCGCCGAGTCTTCCGGATAGCTTCGTCAGCTCTATTGTCGGACGAGCGGTCAACGCGGATTCGGGCCCCTGCGCGATGGCCGCCTACTTAAATCAGCAGATCATCGCCTCTGATCTCGCCACGGAGACACGCTGGGCAGGGGAATCGTGGTGCTCGATGGCCCTAGCTCATGGGATTCGCTCCTGCTGGTCGACGCCAATCACTTCCGCCGCCGGGATTGTTCTGGGCGCATTCGCCATCTATCACGATGAGCCTAAACTGCCCTCGGCACGCATGCAGGCGTTGCTTGAGCAGATTTCGCATATTGCAAGCATCGCGCTGGAACGCGAGCGAGCCCAAAGATCACTCACGCAGGCGCTGGAAGAACTGCGACAATCCGAGCGCCAGCTTCGGACCATGATCGACTCGATTCCTGGTTATGTGTGGCGCACAACGCCCGATGGGACGGTCGATTTCCTGAACCAGGGTTGGTGCGATTACACGGGCATCAGCATGGCGGAAGCGCTTAAGAGCGGCTGGCAACGAACCGTCCATCCGGACGACTACGCAGGTGTTATGGCGTATTGGCGAACGCCGCTCGAGACGGGGACGCCAGGCGAGTTTGAATGTCGCCATAGGAGGCATGACGGCACCTACCGGTGGTTTGTGGGCAGGGCGATTCCACTGCGCGACCAAGACGGCAACATCGTGAAATGGTTCGGGCTGAATACCGACATCGAGGACCGCAAGCGCGCCGAGCTGCTTTTGGAAGGGAAGAACCGGCTTTTCGAGATGCTCGCCGGGCACTTGCCGCTTGATCGGATTCTCCTCGAACTCTGCAGGCTAGTGGAATCCACCATGCCGGGCGCGTTTTGCACCACGATGCTAGTCGAGCCGGGCCGCACGTCATTTCAAGGTGCCGTCGCCGCAAGCCTATCGGAACAATTTATTGCCTCGGTTGAGTCGATGCCTTTGACGCCCGAGTCCGGTCCCTGTGCCATCGCGGCGTGCCTGAAACAGCAGGTTGTGATACCAGACCTGCCTTCGGAATCTCGATGGAAGAATGATTTGTGGTACCAGCTCGCGCTCCGCGATGGATTGAAGGCGTGTTGGTCGACACCCGTCACGTCGACGTCCGGACAGGTCCTGGCGGTATTCGCGGTCTATTACCAAGATCCCAAGGCTCCTAATTTATTGGAGCAGGACTTCATCAAACAGTTTGCGTACGTTGCCAGTATCGCCATTGAGCGGATTCAGAGCGATGCCGCACTCGGCAAGGTTCGATCTGAACTCGCCCGGGTCGCGAGAGTCACAAGCCTCGGTGCTTTGACCGCATCGATTGCACATGAAGTCAATCAGCCCCTCTTTAGCCTCACGACCAATGCCAGTACCTGCCTTCGCATGTTGGGCGGCGAGCGTCCCAATTTGGAAGGTGCCTGTGAAATGGCGCGCAGGATAATCCGCGATGGCAATCGGGCTTCCGATGTCATCACGCGCCTGCGCGCGATGTTTGTGAAGCGTGAACCCGCCGCCGAACCAGTGGATCTTAATGAGGCGACGAAAGAGGTCGTTGCGCTATCGATCGGGGAATTGCAAAGAGCTCAAGTCACTCTACATACGGATCTCGCGGAGGATCTTCCTCAAGTCACGGGTGACCGTGTCCAGCTTCAACAGGTGATCTTAAATCTGTTCTTGAACGCGGCGGATGCGATGAGCCGCGTTCTGGACCGGCCGCGGCTGCTTGTCATAAAGACCGAAAGAGAAGGCGGGGATCACGTTCGATTGAGCGTCGAGGACTCGGGCGTGGGATTCGAACCTGAGCGCGCCGAGTCTCTCTTCGATGCCTTCTACACGACCAAGCAGGGCGGCATGGGTATCGGCCTGTCGGTCAGCCGCACGATTATTGAAGGTCATCACGGCCGTTTATGGGCCACGCCAAAGAATGGTCCAGGTGCGACCTTTGCTTTTTCCATACCCCTTGACCCTGTTGCCGCTTCAATCATCAGCAATCCGACTCATCGCCAAACGAGCGAAGCGGTCTTGAGAAATGCATGACAGCCAAGCGATCACTCGTATCGGTCGTGGATGACGATGCCTTCGTGCGTGAAGCGTTACCCGATTTGCTCAAGGAACTGGGCTATGCGTCACAAGCCTTCCCCTCCGCGAAAGCTTTTCTCTCATCGAGGGTTGTTGGCAATACACGCTGCCTCATTCTCGATGTCGCCATGCCCGACATGACAGGCCCCGAGCTGCATCGAGAGCTCATCCGTCGACGGCAAGCCATCCCGGTGATTTTTGTCACTGCCATTAGAGATGAAGCACTGCGACCGCAGCTGCTGGCGGAAGGTGCGGTGGATTGCCTATTCAAACCCGTCAGTGAGCAGGCCCTCATTGATGCGCTCCACACTGCGCTTCGCGTGAACTGACGACATGCAAAGCTCGCTTCCAACCCGTAGGATAGACATGAATAGCAACGCACTTCGGACTGCATCGAGGTCATTTCCTATGCTTTCTGCGACACCGATCGTGTTCGTCGTGGATGATGATCCATCGGTGCGAGAGGCGCTGGAATCGCTGATTGTTCAGGCCGGATGGCGAGCGCAAGTCTTCGAATCCGCGCAAGACTTTCTTGGCTCTCCGCGAGCTTCTGTCCCTAGTTGCCTGGTATTGGATGTGACAATGCCGGGTCTGAATGGTCTTGAACTGCAATCGTTGATCGCGGGCGATCGGATCGACATGCCAATTATCTTTATCACGGGTCACGCCGACGTGCCGATGACAGTCAAGGCTATGAAGGCGGGCGCAGTGGAATTCTTAACCAAGCCCGTGGCGGAAGATGTTTTGCTCAATGCGATTGGCAGTGCCATCGCACGCAGTCGAATAACACTCGATCAAGAGAGCGAGAGCCACGCGCTACGTAGCCTTTATGCGAAGCTCACACCTCGTGAGCGTGACGTCATGACCTTGGTAGTCCGCGGGCTCTTGAACAAACAAGTGGGCGGAGAGCTTGGCATGGCGGAGATCACCGTCAAGGCGCATCGCGGACAAGTCATGCGCAAGATGAAGGCGGCGTCCTTCGCGGACCTGGTGAATATGGGGGCGAGACTCGGGTTGGCTTCTGCGTCGAAAGCTTCGCGCAACAAGTAGGTTTTGTTGCAGTTAGATCCCTGGCGGACGGACTTCCGTCGTCGGCGTCCCCTACCATGGTTCAATATGTTCGTTGGCAGGAAACTGTTGTGATGTGCCCTCACTCACGCCAATTAACCCATCGAGAAGACACCCATGAGACGGATCGGATATATCCTTACTGCGGTTATTTCGCTTACGGGCGCAGGCGCGTACATCAGCCTTGCGCCGGCACATGCAGATGGCGCGGCCACGCCGGTTTTCGACATCAACCAAATGCCCGCCGGCTACCGCGATTGGAAGGTCGTCTCTGTGGCGCACGAGGCGGGGAACCTCAATGATCTGCGCGCCGTTCTGGGGAATGAGATCGCGATCAAGGCCTATCGTGAAGGGAAGCTTCCGTTTCCGGACGGGGCAATCATAGCCCGGCTCGCCTGGAAGTACGTCCCTTCTGAGGAGAACAACAAAGTGTTTGGCCGCGAGCAGTCGTTTGTCGCGGGAGACGCTACCAACGTGCAGTTCATGGTCAAGGATTCAAAGAAATATGTAGCCACGGGTGGGTGGGGATTCGCGCAGTTTAACGATGGCAAGCCGGTCGATGCGGCGGGACTCGGCGGATGTTTTGCCTGCCACGTACCTGTCAAAGATCGTGACTTTCTGTTCACCCGTTACGCTCCTTAGCCGAGCGGGGTGAGGTCTGCTCTGGCGGCTCATGCCGTGACGCTTCGAATTGACGCGTCCGATCCTTGATTGCTTCTAATTCCCGCTCGACAAAAGCTATCCGGTCCAGGGTGTAGTCAATGCCCGAGCAATTCATGCCTGTCGCCACTTTGTTCATCAGACGACGAAACGCCCCGGGTCCCCCGCCCATGTCAATTGTCATGGTCATTTCTCAATCAATTGTTTCCGATAACCCGTCAGACGCGCCGCGGCAGGAGCACCAAGTCGGCCGCTTCCTCAGCATCTTTGATGAGCGTCTTGCGCGGCGTGCCTAGCTGCGCACGCATGGTCAGCCCACGCGCTAAATCCGTGACTTGGGTTGCGCGCGCAGCGACGGGAAAGTCAGATGGGATTTCTCCCGCGCTGATCCCGTGCCGGAAACGGCGTTCCACCAGCGCCGCGCCGCCCGTGGCCGCGTTCTGCAGGAACCGCTGAACCTCAGCGTCGTTCACAAGCGGCGCGACGCAGACCATAAGACAGCCCCGGGCGGACCCTTTCCCGGTCGCACTTTCGACGGCGTACCTCAGAAAGCCCGCGATCGAGTCGCGAAGACCCTGTGGCGAGAGGATTGCCTTCGCGGCTGATGCGCCCTTCCGTTCTGCGTACGCCCTAAGGACGCGCAAGAATATCGCCCGCTTGTCCCCGAAGACGGCATACAAGCTCGGCCGTCCCACACCCATCCCGGCGACGAGATCGTCAATCGTCACTCCGTCGTAGCCTTTCGACCAGAACACCTGAGTCGCCTTTTCCAGCGCCCCCGTCTCGTCGAAGCTGCGCGGTCGACCCACCGGCCTAGCGGTCTTTTGAATCATTTGGTTCAAAACTCGTTGACAATGGTCCTCGCATCAATATATAACTGAACAGTTCGAAATTAGCAAGCCGGTTCTGGCCTTGCGGGGCCTCACGACTCGGCCTTCACCCTTCACCACGGAGACGCCTATGGAACATTCGATCGCGCTCGTCACCGGCGCCACCTCCGGGCTCGGTTATGCGGCAGCCCGCACCCTTGCCGGAGAGGGCTGGCGCGAGATCATCGTCACCGGGCGCAGCCTGGCCGGGGCCAAGCAAGCGGCCGCTCAACTCGCGGCTGAGACCAAAACACAGGTCTTCACGCCGCTGGAGCTGGATCTGGACGCGCCGACCAGCGTTCAGTCCGCGCTCGCCGAGCTCGTCAAGCGAGGTCGGCCTATCGATTTCCTACTGCTCAATGCAGGGCTGGTCCCATTCAAGAAGCGCGCACTCACTGCTTCGGGCATCGAGGCGTCTCAGGCCCCGCTGATCGGCCATCATCAACTGACTGTCGGGTTGCTTCGCGCCAACCTGCTGAGCCCCAACGCGCGGATTGTTATCGCCGGCGCGGAGCCTGCCCGCGGGGGCGTACCCATGTTCAAGCTACACCGACGTGCCAGCCTTCGCGGCCAAATACCACCAGGGTGACCGAACCGCCGCTGTGGAAGCCCTGCTGCGCAACGGGCCGAACGTGAAGTACGTGCCCAACAATGCGTATGCCGACGCGAAGCTCATCATCGCTTGGTGGACCGCGGCGCTGGCGCGCCGGCTACCCTCCGGCATGGCCGTGTACGCTGTCTCGCCCGGTGGGGCGACCGACACCAAGGTGGTGCGAAGCGCTGGCCCGGCGTTGAAGTATCTGTTTATCCCAATCGTGAACCTCATTCCCGGCATGAATCAGACGCCGGAGACCGCGGCCCGTCGGTACCTCCAGGCGTCGGAGTTCGGAACCGACGTCTCAGGGCAATTCTTCGCCTCGGCTCAAGGGAAGTTCTCAGGCCCAATTGAGGCGCAGCGCCACCCACACCTCCACGATCGCGCCAGCCAGGAAGCCGCGTGGCAGGCCGTCGTCAAGGTCTCTGGCGTCGATTTCGAGCCCGTCAAACCCGCGTCGCCGTCTGTTCCCGGCGGTTGACATAGAAACATTCGTCGTCTTCCGCAGCACTTGAGAGCGGTGTCCCGAAGGAGAGCCCGATCGCGGCTGAACTGATCCCGGACTCAGCAGGCGATTGCGGAGCTACATGATCGTCCACGGGGTCCTACCGTATTTTGAAATAAATAGTTCAAAACGTCCTTGACCACGGTCATCGTGTCTAATATCGTACCGAACAGTTCAAAATCAGCAAATCAACCCTAACCTCACGAGGAAAATACACATGGAACGGTACCAAGGTAAAAAGGCAGTAATTATCGGCGGCACGAGCGGCATGGGGCTCGCGACGGCGAAGATGCTCCTCGATGAAGGTGCGCGTGTTCTTGTTACGGGTCGGTCGCAGGCCGGCCTAGATTCGGCGGAAAAAGAGCTCGGAAAGGGCGGCCTCGTGGTTTCGAGCGACGCGCGCTCGTTGACGGACATCGACGCTCTCGCCTCCCGGGTGAAGGCCGAGTTCGACACCTTCGATCTGCTTTCCGTCAGCGCCGGGTTCAGCATCCGAGCGCCTCTTGAGAGCATCACCGAGGCTGTTTACGACGAGATGTTCAACCTGAACGCCAAGGGACCGCTTTTCGCGGTGCAGAAGCTCGCGCCGCTGATCAACCGGGGAGGCTCTATCGTCTTCACGACCTCGATCGCCAACGTCAAGGGAATGCCCGGCAATGCCGCATACGGAGCGGCCAAGGCCTCAGTGCGATCATTCGCTCGAACGCTCGCCGCCGAGTTGCTTCCTCGCGAGATTCGCGTCAACGCGGTGACGCCAGGTCCCATCGACACGCCGATCCTCGGAAAAGTGTTTACCGGTAAAGGCGAGGCCGACCAGATCAGGGAGAAGATGAACGGCATGGTTCCCATGAAGCGCTTCGGGACTTCGGACGAGATTGCCAAGGCGGTCCTGTTCCTTGCGTTCGACGCGACCTTCACGACCGGCGCCGAACTTCCGGTCGACGGGGGTTGGTCACAACTCTGAAGGCCGCGTCCCGCCACCTAAGTAGACGGGCGTTTCGCATATGAATCGATTGCAAGGTAACACCATGACACAGATTGGAATAACCAGAGATGCAAACAATGGAGGAATGTAGCGATGGCAAAATTTCCGTATAAGACCGCCCTCATCGTCGGCGTCGGACCAGGCATCAGTGCCTCACTCGCGCGTCGTCTTTCGGCGCTTGGTGTGGGAGTGGGCCTGGCTGCTCGCGATGTCGAAAAGCTCAAAGGGCTGGCCGATGAGACAGGCGCAAAAACTTTCCCCGTAGATGCCACCGACCCTTCGGCCGTCGCGAGGCTTTTCCTCGACACCGAGCGCCTACTCGCCGAGCCCGACGTCGTCATCTACAACGCCGGCTCTCGAGTGGCCGGAAGGCTAGCTGATCTGGACCCTGCGGCCGTAGAGAGGTGCGTCGCTATAAATGCTTTCGGTGCCTTTCTCATTGCGCAGCAGGCGGCAAAGCGGATGGAACCGCGGGGACACGGTGCGATTCTATTCACGGGCGCGACGGCCGGCGTGAAGGGGTTTGCCAAGTCGGCCCCCTTTGCCATGGGTAAGTTTGCGTTACGAGGCCTTGCCCAAAGCGCGGCGAGGGAGCTGGGGCCGAAAGGCATTCACGTGGCCCATTTCAACATCGATGGAGGTGTGCGTTCCGCCAGCCGCCCGGATCGTCCCGACCACCCGGACGGCACGCTGGACCCGGATGCGATTGCTCAAACGTACATTGACGTGCTGTCGCAACCACGAAGCGCCTGGTCGTTCGATGTCGATCTGCGCCCGTGGACGGAGCAGTTCTGAGATGACCAGCGAGCAGTTAAGCATCGACATGACGAAGCCCAGGGCGACCGTGAGTACGACGCCGTCGTTCTATACCGAACACTACCGAAAGACTTAAGTTTGCTCAGTTAGGAGGGTTGAGATGGTCGAATCAGTGGCCAAGCGTTGGCGGCAATTCTGGCAGACGATTGTGGTTACCATGGACGCCGATCCGCACGAAGACGTCCACTCCCGGCTGAGGCGGCTCGAAGAGGCGGTCTTCCATGCGCCGGCACCGCGAGACCCCGTGGTTCGGGGCGCGTCGGTGAGTGCAACGGAATAACGACTCGCCCGCATCCACGGGATCAGCTGCGTGTTAGTGCCTCTGGCACTCACTCGATTTCAAAGACTTCAATGGAGAGATGTCCCCGCGACGCTTCTTCGGTAAGCCTTTGCGCTAGACAAACTGCGCCGGAGATTGTCCGCTTGAACGTCGTCACTTTCGAACGCAGAAAATGAGTGGCGCTCGCCATTCGGTCCTCGCTCGGGTTGCGGCGAACCGGTTTCCGAGCGAGGTGTTAGCTTCGCTAACTGGCGATGTCGAAGCGATCCAGATTCATGACCTTGTTCCAGTATGATTTCTTCTTAATTCTGTCCTTTTTCGTTTTAATCGCGTCCTAAAGTGGATTTTACACCCCGCTGATTCATGATGGTCGGTAAACGATTGGCGCTGGATTTGAATGATTGAGGCGACTTCAGGGCGACGACATGAATTCTCGAATCTCGGCGGCTACCCGGTCGGGAACTTCGGTCAAGATTCCGTTCTTTAATCCTTCGATCACGACAAGCTTCGCGTTGCTCAGTCTGTTTGCGATGAAGCCGGCAACGTCGGCGCCGCTACCTCTCGCGAACTCGCCAGTCATGACCAACGTAGGCGCGATTATGCTGTCCAGCCAAGGATCGATGTCGATCCCGTTGTAAAGTTCGTAAGTTTTGATGAAGACGTCGTCGTCGATCGCATCGAGTTGGCTAAGACGGGCGCGCAGAGCAGCAGGATGATGCGCAAGGAAATGCTCCGTGTACCATGACTTCACCAATGTCGACATGATGAGTTTCACACCATGGGTCCTGAGATCAGCGAGCAGTGCGGTGGCCGCCTGCCGATCTTGCTGACTCCGGACGGCCGGAGCGGCCAGAAGGCATAAAGCCTCCACGTGTTCGGGATACTTCAACGCGTATGCGGCGGTGATGGCCGCTCCAAGGGAATGTCCGACGAACGTGGCACGGGCGCACTTTAGATCCCGTCGTACCTGCTCGAGATCGCCGACGAGGGTCTCTAGATCTAACTGGCTGGCGTCGTGAGGCGATGTCCCGTGCCCGCGCAGGTCATACGTGACGCAGCGGAAGGCGTCCTGTAGATGGGCGATTACTTCCGTCCAGACCTTGTGCGTTGAGCCATTGCCATGAACAAAAATGATCGGCTCACCTTGGCCTTGAACCCAAATCCGTTGTTCTTCCATGCGCCGGCTAACCGGAACCCAGACTGCGCATCTGTTCGCGAGGCGCATCAACTTCTGGCTGAGGCCGTCTGACCAAGGGTCGATGGTCGAGGGCGCAGCGCATGTTGCGCTGATACCTATCGCTCTTAGCGAGCAATGGCAGCAGTTTGCTCCGGAGGCTGAGCAGCTTGCGCGGCCAGCGTGTGCCGACGGCACCGTAAAGATAAGACATTCGCTGTGTCTGTAGGATGTACGGTCGCTCGCTTGCTTCCCACCTCTTGAGCGCCTCTTCGACACCCTTGCCACCCGTCAGAGTGCGTGCCAAAACAACCGCATTGACCATGGCCACGCAGGCGCCTTGGCCGAGATTCGGGGCCATTCCATGTGCTGCATCGCCAACGATGCACACCTGGCCCTTCGACCACGACGAACAGGTCACATTAAAAAAGGGCCGCCAGTGTTCGGCCGGATGGCGCGGAAGGCGTTCAAGATAGCTCCTGTATTGCGGGTGCGAATGCACCCAGGCCTCGAGATTGAAGGGCTGTTGGGCGCGTCCGGCAATGTCGCTTTCGGGGCAGCACAGAAAGACATAATGCTGGTCCTTGCTGGCCGGCGCGATGCCGACGCGGCGACCGCCGACCCACATCTCCACCCGCCGCTCGTTCACACTGTCGCCGTCCCTTCGCGAAATCAAATGACGACCACAACCATCCTTCAGATCGACGATCGACGTGGCGAGCTGCAGGGAATCCCGGACTCTGGAAAATACGCCGTCAGCGCCGATCACGAGATCGGCCTTGTGACCGTAACCGTCTTTAAACTCAAGTCTGCCTACCGGATCTGCGCCCAAGACTGGCGAGTTGTTAACGATTTCCACGCCATGCTGTATCGCGCACTCGGCCAAAATCCGGTGCAACTCGGTGCGCAAAACGACAATCAGCTCAGGCAGCGGATCATTGACCCGTCGCATGTTGATCTCGTGGTGGTCATGGTCCAAGAGCGCACGCGGCGCGGTCGAGCGCACCCCGACCGCCGCGAT
Organism: uncultured Gammaproteobacteria bacterium; assembly: GCA_963755965.1. GTDB lineage: Bacteria > Pseudomonadota > Gammaproteobacteria > Steroidobacterales > Steroidobacteraceae > Bog-1198. The sequence continues at coordinate 61,271 of CAVWLU010000012.1, read as the reverse complement.
TTTGTCGTAGACCCCTAGCTCGTGCATTGCGTCCAGGGCGTTTTGCCAGAGATAAAGTCCGGCGCCGATTTCGCGCAGCTCGCGACCTTTCTCATGCACGCGGACCACCCATCCGCTCTGGGCCAGCGCCGCCGCTGCAGCAAGCCCCGCCAGTCCCGCCCCGGCGATCTCAGCCACGGGTTTACTCTCGCTCATCGCTACCCCTCCACCTACCCCTGTCGCCTGTTCTCAATACTGCCAGTGCGAGGCACGCGACCGTGGATCCCGCAAATGTCGCGACGCCCATGCCGCGATAGCCAAATACTTCGGCGAAGCGACCGCCGACCACCGGACCGAGCGCCGTAGTTATCGCTATGCCGCCGCTCAAGAGTCGGACAAGCGCGCCGGACGGATCGACTTCCGCCCCGACCGCAAATGCGTAGGCGAGAATAGGGCAGAAAACGACCCCCCAAATACACAGGATCCACGTGTACACCGCCCCGTCATGGCAGAACGCCAACCAGAAATAACAAAGACCGGTGGTGAAGCAGGTGAAAATCAAAGGCCCCATCGGACGGATGCGACCCGCAAGCCACGCGGCAGCGGCGGCGCCGATGAGACCGGACAAGGTGCCGAGACCTAGAGATCGTCCGACGGTTTCCTCTGTCATGCCGATATCTCTGCCGAATCGCTCGATAAGCGACCAGACAGCCGCGTAACAGAGCCACACAAGGCACACGGCGAGAAACACGCCAATTCGTGCGCCCAGACCTGTATCGGCTGCTAATCGTGTTTCGACCTCGGCTGTCGACGGCTTCCAGTCGGGCAGCCATCCCATGAGAGCGGCGCACCCGAGGCACATGGCGCCGTATGCAATGAAGTAGACCGGGAAAGAGGTATGCTCATAAATCATCGGCATCACAGCGAAAAAAACCGCGGCGCTAATAATATTGCCAAAGTTCGCTTGGATGAAAAGCCGCTGCGGATCCGGCGAACGACTTAGCGATGTATTGAGGCCCGCCGCCATCCATCCAAAGCCCGCGCCCGCGATTGCCCGTAAGACACCCACGACAATCGGAGCGGTTGCAAAGCCGGTCAGAAGGTTGGCGACACCAGCGACAACGCCGCCCACAAGCGCCAAGCGGGCCACCGAGACAATGCGAAATGCGTAGGCGGCAGTCGTAACTGTCAGTGCCATCGCACCAAGCTCAACGGTTGCGAGAAGCGTCGCTAGCGACAGAGAGAAATGATAGCCTTCGGTCAGAACCCCTATTGTGAGCGTGACGTAGCTGAGACCCCCCCAGGCGACGCTGGCTCCTGCCATCACCGCCGCCATCGATCGCAGGCTACCAGCGGACTTGGTCAATTGCACTTCACTGGCTCACGTACCTGCGTGGCGCTGAAGAAAGGCCAGGGCCGGGGGCGCCACCGTATCGGGCGCCTCAAGCAGAATGGCATGTCGCAATATCGGCAAGATCACCAGCTCGGCATTGGGCATTGCTGCCGCGATCTGAGCGTTGAGCCGCGGATTGCACCCACCGTCGTTCTCCCCAGTAAGGACCAGGCTAGGATGGTGAATTTCATGAAGCCATGGCGACATCTCGGTTTCTGCATAGATATCGAAGACGCTCAGAAACACATCCTTGTTGGTGTCGATGACCTGTTGCATCCGTCGCTTGACCACCGCCGGCCTAAGCGTCCCGAACTCTGGCGTGAACCAACGATCCTTTAACGTCTCTAGCACCGGCGCAATGCCCTTGCTGCGCATCGCCGCCACGACCCCCTTGACCTTTGCGCTATCCTCCTCGGTGCGGAACGCCGCGGTACTGTACAAGCCCAGCGAAATTACGCGCTCTGGAAAGCGCCGCGCATACGCCGGGCCAATCATGCCACCCAGTGAATGACCGGCCAGATGAACGCGTTCAAGACCCAACTCATTACGCAAGCGCTCCAAATCCTCAACGAGGTCGTCGAGCGCGTAAGGGGGCGCTGGGGTGGGTGATAAGCCGTGCCCTCGGAGATCATAGCTTACGCAGCGGAACGAGCCACGCAGATGGCGTATGAACCCGTCCCAGCTATGCCGCGACGCGCCAATGCCGTGGATCAGAATGAGTGGCGGGCCGCTGCCTTCGACGGAAAATGCCGATTGGATTGCTTTGGTCATGGTGTTAGTCCGGATACTTGTGGGCCATCAGCGCTTAGAGTTCAACTGCAATACGACGATCAAAATCGCCTCAGGCAACTGCAAACCGACATGAAGCCGTTTAAGTATCTACGGATTCCGTGGTCGGGCACGACTTTTTATTGGGGGAAGTAAGTGATGGGTCGTTGGTTTCTAGTTCTTATGTTGGTTGCTGGTATTCCAGGTGTGTCGTGGGGTGGAGGGCTGACAAGTCAGTTCGGGTCTGGGTACGGAGGTATTGCGTGGGGCACTTCGCTTAACGAGCTAGTCGCGCAGAAACCGGGAGGAGACCAAATGTTCGCAAATGGTGCCGGCGAACGTCTTTATGCGGTACCGAACGAGGAGCCGCTGTTTGGAATCTCTCGTACTGGCATGAAGGTCTACTATGCACTGGATAAAGGCAACGAAGTTCGGGGCGCCTGGATCATGTTTCCCTATAAACAACGTGAACGCCTCCTAGGCATGCTCAACATCTCGTTTGGCCCCGTCCAGAGCACGCGAGTAAAGGGAATACGAACGATCTACTACTGGCCACAGGACAACGGGATGGCCCTTACATTGGAGGCGACGCTCGACCCGTCGTATGGCATTTTGGCACTGACAATAGCGAGGCCACGTTAGCTACCGATTTTGAGTGGTCAAGGAATGCTTCGCGAGGGAAGATGCGTAGCCCGTGCATGAATCAAGCACACCTTGCGACAGGGACGTCGCAACGGACGCGGAAGTATTGCGGTCGGTGCGGCGGTGAGTGCCGACGAGAGGCCGGGTATGCGATACAGGTCAGCTCTCTGCACGAACGGCCCGGCCGGACGGAGAATACCCGTTTGCTACCGTGGCGCCGAATCAGAACTCACCGTGTGCGCCAAATCCGCTCGCTCGATTGTTGCGCACCTTTCGCGCGGCCTGTAGCTTTAGACGTTGTTCCTGGAACGAGACGCAGGCCGCATCGGTAGCCAACATTAGTCCATCCGATGACACGTTCATCTCATGGGGTTTGAGTCCGGCGGCCCAGGCGATTCGATCCAAATCATACGTCAAGGCTGCAAAAACTGGCGGCGCAAAGCTGCCCACCCTCCGGAATAGACCGATTGGACATTAATTGCTGAAGGATTGGACACTGACAGCTGACGTCGACAATATTTATCCAACGTGTAAGACGCGCCGGATGGGAGAGTGCCCACCCGGCGCCAGAGTCAAGCTGCGAAAAGTGCTACGCCGCACGCGACTGCGATGTCGCGAACAGCTTTGCGATCTCACGATTAAAGGCCGGAATATCCTTCGGGTTGCGACTCGTGACCAGATTACCGTCCACCACCGCCTCTCGATCGACCCAACTGCCGCCCGCATTTTGAATGTCCGTCTTGAGCGAAGGCCAAGACGTCATTGTGCGACCCTTGGCAGCGCCGGCTTCGATGACCGTCCAGGGCCCGTGGCATATCGCGGCTACCGGTTTCTTGGCATCGAAAAACGCTTTGACGAATGCAACCGCTTTTGCGTTCATTCGGAGGTTGTCCGGATTCATGACGCCGCCCGGCAGGAGCAGCGCGTCGTAGTTGTTCGCGTCGACCGAATCGACCGTCTTATCGACGGCGACTGTTTCGCCCCACTCCTTGTGGTTCCAGCCTTTGATCGTGCCGCTCTTAAGCGATACCACCTCGGTCCTGGCACCCGCCTCATCCAGAGCCCGTCGTGGTTCAAATAGCTCCGATTGCTCGAAACCGTCCGTCGCCAAGATCGCCACTCTCACGTTATTTAAATTTTGTGCCATGGCGCTTCTCCTATGTTTTATGAAGCGAGGAATTTTCGCTCCAAAGGGTCGAGCGATGTGACAGGGATCGGCGCCATCGGGTCTCGGAAGAAGCTGACAGCGTCTTGGCGCCTTGTGGGGATTGGCCTTATTGCTGTCACCTTTCACGTGATTGGTGTCAGAGACCTGGAGCATATTTTGTTAGTATGCTCAACATCTTACATAGCTGCGGGCGAACAGGATTCGGATATCAAAGCTGTAAGGCTGCCTGACAGCCGCTAGCGCTGCGCGTGGCGAAAAGTGAGATTCACGCGTTGGCGTCCCAGCATTGGGTGATGGCCGTCTTTCAGCGGTAGTACGCCGTGGTGATTAAGTCGTGCAGGTCCGCCCCAAAACCACGACGTCGCCGTGTTGCAGGGGTATGCGCTTTAGGGCCCGTTTTTTACGCCTTCCATTGGCTCGCCGATCTTACCGCCTGCTAGCCGCCGGGCGCGTCCCGCGATCCGACTTTAGGTATTTCCGGCTGAGTTTCCTCCGGTGGATTTGGTAACTTGATTGGAGGCAACCGTTCGTCCTCATCAGACGGTGCGTTGGAAGGCGTCGGTGTGGACTCTCCAGAATTCATTGAGCGGCCTCCAAGTTCCACATCACGACGCTGAGTGTACCTGGATTGAATCGTGCAGCGGAAGTTGGCTCGGGACGATCACTAAATCGGTGGATTACGGCTATACCAACTGCGGGAAACGCATCCTGCGTTTCACGCCTCCACGCCTGTTGTGCCCCAACGGGATTGTATTGCGTCCGGGATTGCATCCTAGTCGGTTGACTCTGCGCTGCTCGCCGGTGTGGCGCGCGTCTCGGTAGGCGTGAGCAGGATATTGGGAGTTCCGAGTATTTTGATCGGCGGCACATCGCGCGTACTTCCGTCTCGGATTGGAATCTTCACGTCGCGCGCTTGGTTGGGCGGTATAGACGCCGCGGATAGTCCATGTTGGTCGAAGACCGTCGTACAGACCGATCTGATGCAATCCTGCACCACTAAATAGTAGCCGTAGTCGGTCAATGCGTAAGTCGCGGAGTCGTTGTAAAGTCGCGCGACGATCGTGCCGATGCTGCCGCGTTCCGCTCCAGCCTCGGCGCGTACTTGATCGAATCGAATTTCCTCCACGCGTATTCGGTTTTTTGCTTCTGGATCTGCTTTATCCAATTTCTCGACATGAAATCGCTCGAAGTCGATCGGCTGTTTCTCAACGGCGGGTGGCGCCGTAGCCCCCAGTGTAAGTGGTTCTCCGCGCTTGGCGATGACGACGATCGCGACAATCGCGACAATGGCGACGCCAATTGCGGAGAGGCTAAAGGACCGAGTTTTCGGAAAAAGGAACGCCAGCGCCACCAAGATTAAGACCACTATCCATAGCATTGCCTCTATTTTCATTCGAGCCTCATTGTTTCGTGCGGCCATTATGCTTAACCCGACCATCTGCTGTCGCCAGCGATGTAAGCTCTGGGGCATCGATCTTGCGATCGGCTCACGGGCGCAGCTCGACTTGATGCACGCGCCGCGAGCGCGACACAATCCGCACAATAGAGTGGGCCCCTACGGGTACGATACTTCCAGGCGTAGCGGTCCGAAGGAGGGGGGACTCGACAAGCGCGGCTCTCTATCGAACGCCGGCTCACCAGGGTATGAGACGATTCACGGCCGCCAATCTTCCACCCCCTGTGGGCATTCATCGATTTTTCTTCCGGAGCGAGGAGGGCAAGGCTGCTTAAGCGGATTGAGGCATACTACAACCTAAAGCCGGAATGCCGGACTTTCCCCATAACAATATCTCAACCTGAGGAAACAACATGAATAGATTCCTGCAAACTCTTACATTGGGTTTTGTATTTGCGCTCGTTGCCACCACGGTAGCCGCCGCCGCCGACCGGCCCGACCCGGCTATCGGAACTTGGACTCTCAATGTCGATAAATCGAAGTTTCACGACGGCACGGCGCCTAAGTCCTTGACGCGAACTTATTCCGCAGGCGCCACCGGAACGGATATGAAGGTGGCGGGTGTGGCTGCCGATGGCACGGCGATATCGCAGACTGCGACGCTGACTTACGATGGCAAGGACTGTGCGATCACGGGCAACCCCGCGTTCGATACACTTTCGCTGACGAAGATTAACGGTACCACGGTGAAATCCGAGTTGAAAAAAGACGGCAAGATCGTTGGCCACAGCACGCGCACTGTTTCGGGAAAGGGCCAAGTGCTGACCCTCTCGACCGCGTTAAAGACCGCCAAGGGTGGTACGACGCACGACGTTGCGGTTTTCGACAAGCAGTAAGTTGGACGCGGCCCGCGGCGCGCCAATCTTTAAGTGGCGGTTCGCGGGCCGCACCCCACGATTTCTCAACAGGCGCTCGATGGACGACGCGCCCGCAGTTTCCACACGGTCCAGCGGAGCGTTCAGACCGGGGTACACCATACTTTCAGGCGGGAAACTTAACGGTGGTGGTAGATCGAGCGAAAGAGTGATTCGACATCGTGAACGTCTATTGAAAGTCGTCTCTGCATGGGTGGACACAATTAGCGAGACAAGGACATCGTTAGCCGGACGCGACAGCTGGAACGAGATCAAGGATTTTATTGGCATCGCCCGGCGAAGGCCTTCGTGCTGATCGGGAACGCGCGATGCTCTGCGTTGCTTACGAGACCCCTCGCACGCCGTGGCGAACTGGTGGCGCTAGAAGTAAGAGATATTGATTTTCATCCGGATGGAACCGGCCAGGCGCTGATCCGCCATGGTAAGACCGATGCGGAGGGGCAGGGGAGGGTGGCTTATCACTCGCGCGAGACGGTTAAATGGCTGAGGGTATGGTTGGAACGGTCGGGCATCGGCGAGGGGGCGATATTTCGTCGTCTGATCGGAAGGACGCAGGTTGGTGGAGCACTAAATCCCGGGAGCATTGCGCCGATCTTTAAGCGGGTGGCGCAATGAATTGGGATGCCGGCGAGGTCTGTGGCATCAATCTGTGAAGAGGACCAACATCCCGCTGCCGTGCCGCAAGCGAGTGAGCCGCCGCGATCAGCCTCTACTTTGTCGTAGTCTCCGATTTGCGCGCTTGCTCACCTAACGAACCATGACGGGAGAGTTAGTCCGCGTGGTGAAACCGGGCCCAAGAAGAAGCCGCTTCACCAGTCGAGCCTGTGTATGACACTCCGTTTTGTGAAATGCTGCTTTAAGCTTCGAGCGCACCGTGTGGACCGTGACATACAAGCGTTTGGCGATTTCATCGATTTGAAGTCCCGCGGCCATGCAACCTGCGACCGTACTTCTGTTTTGGAACCCTGGATGCGGCTACTGTCAGAGAATGCTGCCGCAGCTGCAAAGATGGGAGAAGATCAAACCATCGCCCTCGCGCGCACAGCGGCTTGTGTTAATCAGTAGCGGTGCGTTAGACGTTAATCGAAACATGCAGCTGCAATCGCCACGATGTGGGTCCCTCACGAATGCATAACGTGTTGGAATGTTCGCGTGAAACAGAGTTCCTCCGACGCTTCGCCTCTCAGTGTGAGCGTCGGCTTACATGAGTAGATAGCTCTAAAGGCTGCGATCTTGTCTCCCTTGCGTGCACTATCCGAAGACACTCGGCGGCCTCCGGTTGATCTCAATTATTTCCCATTGCTCCCGTGCGCAGCACTCTTGCTGGGACTGATCTGTGCGCTAGCCATTATGATCGGTGTCTTGCGGTACCCAGATACACGGTGCTGATTGACAATGTTTACTTGAGGTCCGCGCTTTTCGAGTTGTTGGCAGAAAAGGGGGGCGTCGTCGCTCCGTTTGGACGTGTCGCGTCCCTCAAGAGTCAGTGCATGTCGCCGGTCACGGGGGACTTCAATCGTGGCACCTTGAATGTAAGCTTGCACCTACTGTAAATCGCGGGAACAACCGATGGTCGTGTCGCGGTGAGTTCAATACGGTCGCATGCTACGGTCATTACTAGCTGTGCCTCTTACATAGGAAAAAACTCTTATGCCGCGCCAGATTCCATCGCTCACGCTCTCTGATGCCCGGGCAATGATCGTTGCCGGCGAAAAGAAAGCCCAAGAACTCGGAATACCCTACAACCTCGCGGTGGTGGATGCGGGCGGCGGCCTGATCGCGCACGTAAGGATGGATGGCGCATGGCTCGGCAGCGTTGATATCGCCATCAATAAGGCATGGACCGCACGCGCTTTCGATATGCCCACGGAAAAACTCGCGAAGATGGCCCAATCGGGCAAGCCCTTGTTCGGCATCGATAGCACCAATCACGAAAAAGTGGTCATTTTCGGTGGTGGCATCCCGCTCAAATTGGGCGACGTCGTGGTTGGGGCATTAGGCGCGAGCGGCGGGACGGTCGATCAAGATTTGGAGGTTGCGGAGGCCGCAGTGTCAGGATTCTCATCGAAACACTAGCTCGAGACTGGCACTAGCTCGAGATAAAAGGGGAGAACGGTGACTGTCCAGTTGCCTTATTGCGGATCCGCTCCGCTGCCCGGCACGCTGCTTGCACGCTTCAATCTCGATCCGGCATTGATTATTTCCCTTGTTATCGTCTGCGCATGGCAATTGTGGGCGATCCACCGAAGCGGCGCCAGCATACGCCAGCGCCAGGCGTTTGCATTGGGAGGGTGGCTGCTCGCAGCGACAGCATTCTTGTCGCCGCTTTGCGCGCTCTCCGTTGCGCTGTTTTCGGCGCGCATCGCGCAGCACATGGTTCTGATCTTGATCGCGGCTCCGCTGATCGCGATGGGGTTACCGCGAGGGCAGATCTCGAGACATCCGGGGCGGCTTTGGGCGGGAACGTTGGGGTTCTTTTTGGCACTCTGGTATTGGCACATGCCGATACCGTATGACCAGACATTCACCTCTATAGCGATCTACTGGTGCATGCACATAACGCTGTTCGGAAGCAGCCTACTGTTGTGGCGCGCACTACTCGATCATCCGCCTGATCAGACAGGTCAGGTGCTGACGGCAGCAGCGTTGACGTTCCTGCATATGGGTTTGCTTGGTGCGGTACTGACGTTGGCAGGTCGACCGCTGTTTCAATGGCACTTGATCAGCACTCAGATTTGGGGGCTTTCGCCGCTCCAGGATCAGCAGTTGGGCGGTTCAATCATGTGGGTGCCGGGCATCGCATTGTTCTTGTGGGCGGTCCTGCGCTCACTGGGCCGTCTGTGGGCGTCGCTCGATCGAGCGCGGCCAGCATGAATGCCTGGCCTCTGAGCTATCTCAGCAGCGCCGGGCTACGAGCTGAAAAGATCGTGCCGCTCACCTGGTACATGCTGCTCGTGTCAATCGCCGTCTGTCTGGTAATTGCGGTATTGCTGTGGGCCGCGATGCGTCGCGCTCGGCCGGGGGACAAGTCGCTCGAACTTCGTGAGATACCGATCGAGCGCGGCGATAATGGCATTCGATGGATCAGCATCGGTCTCATCGTCTCGGCCGTACCATTGGTGGTCGCGCTGGTTTGGACCATGCTCACCTTGGCAGCGGTCGCCGGGCCGCCAGCGAACCCTGGGTTGGTTCTCGATGTCACCGGCAGGCAGTGGTGGTGGCAGGTCGAATACGCCGCCTCGAATCCCGTGGATGTGTTCGAGACGGCCAACGAAATCCACATTCCGGTCGGCGTGCCGGTGCTCGTGCGGCTGCACGGCGCGGACGTGATTCATAGTTTCTGGGTGCCGCAACTCTCGGGGAAAACGGACGCAATTCCCGGTCAAACCAATTTGAGCTGGATTCAGGCCGACCGGGCGGGACGTTATCTTGGGTCAGTGCACTGAGTTTTGCGGCTACCAACACGCTCACATGCAATTCGAGGTGGTCGCCGAGCCGCAGGAGGATTTCGATCGCTGGGTCTCAGCCCAGCGGCAAGCAGCACTAGCTCCCGCAACGCAGGAAGAGATACGAGGGTTGTCGCTCGTGGAGTATCGCTGCGGACTGTGTCACCGGGTTCGCGGCACCGAGGCCGGGGCCATCAGCGCGCCCGATTTGACTCACCTGATGAGCCGCCGGACTTTGGCGGCCGGAACGCTCCTTAACAATCCTGGGAATTTAGTGGGGTGGATTCAGAACCCTCAAAACCTCAAGCCGGGCAGCCTCATGCCCAATCAATATCTCTCCGCGCAGCAGCTCTCCGATGCGCTCGCTTACCTGGAGACGCTCAAATGAGGCAGCCGGAGTTGCGCACGCCCACCGTGGGCATCGATACCATCGAACACGAAGCGCGCCTGCTGCAACTGTGGGAAACATCGCCAGGGTGGAAGGGCTTCTTCACCACTGTCGATCATAAAGAGATCGGCATTCGATACATCGTCACGGCATTTGTCTTTCTGGCGCTCGGCGGCGCAGAAGCGTTGCTCATGCGCCTGCAGCTTGCCGGCCCCAACTTGTCCTTGCTCACACCCGCCGAGTACAACCAGCTATTTTCGACTCATGGCATGACCATGATCTTCCTGTACGCATCACCCATCTTGTCGGGCTTCTCCAATTACCTCTGGCCGTTGCTGCTCGGCAGCCGAGATATGGCGTTTCCGCGCTTGAACGCGCTCAGTTATTGGATCTATCTCGCGAGCGGATTGTTTCTCTATGCCGGATTTGTCACGGGCAACGGGCCGAACGACGGCTGGTTCAACTATGTGCCGTATGCCTCGCGCGATTACAACCCCGGTCTCAATGAGGACTTTTATGCGCTGGGCATGGTGTTCTTAGGGATTTCTACGACGGTGGGTGCGGCGAACTTCATCGTAACGGCGTTTCGCACCCGTGCGCCCGGAATGTCGCTCAATCGTTTGCCGATTCTGGTGTGGGGCACGTTGACTGCGAGCGTCGCGAATTTGATCGTCGTCCCGGCGGTCAGCCTGGCGTTCTTTTTGCTGTGGATGGATCGCCAATTCGGAACGCATTTTTTTGACCCGGCAGGCGGTGGGCAGCCCCTCTTGTGGCAACACCTATTCTGGATCTTCGGCCATCCTTGGGTGTACGCCATCGTGCTCCCGGCCATGGGCATGGTATCGGATGGACTGCCGGTATTTTGCCGCCGGCCCTTGGTCGGCTATTCCCTGGTGGCCCTGTCCACCGTTGCGACGATGATTTTTGGATTTGGGGTGTGGGTACACCACATGTTCGCCACCGGTTTGCCGGGATTGGGGCTGGCCTTCTTCTCCGGGGCCTCGATCGCAATCGTGTTGCCGTCGGCTGTGGCCGTATTCGCCTGGATTGCCACCATTCGCCTGGGTCGTCCGGTTATCACCACCGCCTTTCTGTTTTTCTCGTCGATGATTTTGCTGTTCGTGATCGGTGGCGTATCCGGGTTCATGACCGCGAGTGTACCCGTGGATTGGCAACTGACAGATACCTATTTCGTGGTGGCCCACCTGCACTACGTGCTGATCGGTATCAACGTTTTTCCCGTGGTCGGCGCGACCTACTTCTGGTTTCCCAAGATGACGGGCCGAATGCTCGATGAGAGGTTGGGACGGTGGAATTTCTGGACCATGTTCATCGGATTCAATCTCGCGTTCCTGCCCATGCATCTCACGGGACTTCTCGGAATGCCGCGCCGCGTCTACACCTATGCCGATTACGGCGGTTGGGGGCTGCTTAATCTCATTACCTCGATCGGGAGTTTCGTATTTGCCGCCGGAGTGCTCCTCCTCTTGGTCAATGTGGTTAAGAGCCTCAAGCACGGTGCCGTGGCAGATAAAAATCCCTGGGACGCGCCGACGCTGGAGTGGTCCGTTACCTCTCCGCCGCCCGCCTATAATTTTGCCGTGATTCCCACGGTGGCGTCCCGCCATCCCTTGTGGGAGAACCGAATCGGCAGCGAGGGCGCGCTATCGTCGATCGATCGCGGGATGCTCCTCGATCATGGCAAGGAGACCGTCGGGACCTCCGCGCTCGACGCCGCTCCGGACATCGTGCTCGAGATGCCCGCCGATAGTGTCGCACCGTTTATGCTCGCGGTCGGGCTGTCGGTGCTGTTCGTCGGACTGTTACTGAAAATCTGGGTCTTGGCGGGAATCGGCGCTGCGATTGTAGCGCTCGCGGTTCTGGTTTGGCTCTGGCCGAGAACGGACTTGCGCGAACGGGAGCCCGCTCATGGTTGAGACCGTGATTTCCGCTCCCGTCAATCTCCCGGTGGGTCCGATCCGACGCCACGGGATCGGCTGGTGGGGTGTCGGGACTCTGATTGCGAGCGAAGGGGCATTGTTCGCCTATCTCTTATTTGCGTACTACTACACCGGTGCCACCGCCCCGCAGGGCTGGCTGCTCGAACCCTCTCCGACGCTGAAACTCGCGTTGCCCAATACGATCCTCTTGTTGCTGTCGAGTCTCGTCGCATGGTGGGGAGAGCAGGGGATCCTCAAACGAAATCGTCTGCGGGCACTGCTCGGATTCGGCTGCGCCTTCCTGATGGGTGTGCTCTTCGTCGCCGTTCAATGGATGGAATGGCATTCCAAGACTTACGGCATCGGAACTTCGAGCTATGCGTCGCTCTACTTCATCACAACCGGCTTTCACATTGCCCACGTCGTCGTGGGGCTTGCCGTGCTCCTGGCCCTCTTTGGTTGGACGGCCCTTGATTACTTCAGCCCGCGTCGCCGATTGGTCGTATCGGCAGGCGTGCTCTACTGGCATTTCGTGGACGCGGTCTGGTTATTCGTGTTCGCAACGTATTACCTCACACCCTATTTAGGTTTTGGCCGATGAGTGCCGCTCGAGACAGTCTCAGTCAGCACATGACCCCGCACGCGCAACGGGTCAGGCCACATGAGAGCTTTTTCGGCCTGTTCGGCGGCCCGCTCGCGTGGTACCTGCAGCTCTGCGCGGGTTACGCCCTGGCGAATCAGCCGTGCTTTCGCGACGGCCATCGCGTGGTTTTGCCGCTTGCCGCGCTCGAATGGACCTGGCCCGCAATGATTCTCGCGATGATTGCCGCCGTTGCGGTTGCGCTCCTCTCGCTCTTGGTTTCCTGGCGCACGTTGCGCCGCACGCGGGGGAAGCTTCCGGGGACTCCGCCCAGTTGATCGCCGTTGGCCGCACGAGATTCTTGGCACTCTGGGGCGTGCTGCTGGGCAGCGCGTTCGCGTTGGCCGCGGCGATAACCGCCGTGGCATTCATCATGTTGCCGCGATGCGCCGGCTAACGTCCCTCCTTGCGTTGATTCTACTTGCATCCTGCAGTAACGGCGCAGAACAGCGACGAACGGATCAAGCGAAGATGCTCATCGCGAGTCATTGCGCCGCTTGCCATCGGGTGCCCGGGATCGCGGTCGCGACCGGTCGAGTCGGCCCCTCGCTTGCCCATATTGGATCCCAACAAATCATCGCCGGTTATTTTGCCAACAGCCCGGGAATGCTGGCTCAGTGGATCGAGCATCCGCAGAAGCTGCTGCCCGGCAATGCGATGCCCGAGATGGGTCTGTCGCGCGACGAAGCCGCGACGATCGTCGATTACCTTTACACGATGGAATAGTGCCCATGAGAATCGTCGCCTTGATCCTAAGCTTGGCTCCCGTCGTTGCCTTTTCCCAGAGCGTGCCCTCACCGGTGCCGGAGAACGAGGTTTTCAAGCGCGAGGATATCGGCCATACGTTGGCCGCGCCGACGCCGGAAGCGGGACGCACCGCGGCGAGTGCCGCCAACGCCCCGGAGGACGACGGCCAATGGGTAATGCCGTCCAAAAACTACGCATCGACACGCTTCTCGAACTTGAAAGAGATCAACCCGGAGAACGTCAAGAATCTCAAGCCCGACTTCAGCTTCTCTCTAGCCGTGAACAAGGGCCAGGAGGCGGCGCCCATCGTCGCCGACAACACGATGTACGTGGTCACCGCCTATCCGAACATTGTCTATGCGCTCGATTTGACTAAGCCCGGAGCACCGCTCAAATGGTCGTTTGCGCCGAAGCCTGCGCCGGCCAGCCAAGGCATCGCATGCTGCGATGTCGTCAACCGTGGCGGCACAATCGACGCCGGCAAATATATTTTCAACACCCTCGATGGTCAAACCATCGCCGTCGATGTGAAGACGGGCAAGCCTTTGTGGCGCACTCAGTTGGGCAATATCAACCGGGGCGAGACGATGACCATGGCCCCGACGGTTGCTCAGGGCCGCGTGTTTGTCGGTGACTCCGGTGGAGAGATGGGCGTGCACGGCTGGGTTGTCGCACTCAATGAGAACACGGGTAAGCTGATCTGGCGCGGCTATAGCACCGGAACGGACGCCGACGTCCTGATCGGTCCCGACTTCAAACCGCACTACGCGAGTGATCAAGGCAAGGATCTCGGGGTGACGACCTGGCCTCCCCAGGCGTGGCAAATCGGCGGCGGTGCGGCTTGGGGGTGGCTCACCTTCGATGCCGAGCTCAATGCGCTCTATACCGGAATTGGTAATCCCGGTCCTTGGAACCAGCAACAGCGACCCGGCGATAACAAATGGACCGCAGGCATCTTTTCGCGCGATCCGGCCAGCGGCTCGGCGCGCTGGTTCTATCAATACTCCCCGCACGATGAGCACGATTACGACGGCGTCAACGAGCAGATTCTACTCGACATGCCGTTCGCGGGAAAAATGCAGAAGGTTTTGATCCACATCGACCGCAACGGCTACCTCTATGTGATCGAGCGAAACACCGGCACCGTTCTCTCCGCGGATCCGTATGGACCGGTCAATACCAGCCGTGGTATCGATCTTCAAACCGGACGTCCCCTCATCAATGAAGAGAAGCAAACCAAACTCGGTGAAACCGTGCGCAATATCTGTCCAACCGCTTCGGGAGCCAAGGACTGGAACCCGAGCAGCTTCAGTCCGCAAACCGGGCTTATCTACATTCCCCACGAGAACATCTGCATGGATTGGATGAGCGCGGAAGTGAACTACATCGCGGGCACACCGTATGTCGGCGCTCAGGTCCACATGAAGCCAGGGCCCGGCGGAAATCGCGGCGAATTGACCGCGTGGGACCCCGTCGAGCGGCGTCCCGCTTGGGCGGTCAAGGAAAATTTCCCGATTTGGTCGGGTACGGTCGTGACGGCGGGAGACATCGTGTTCTATGGAACCATGGACGGTTGGTTCAAAGCGGTTAATGCGCGCACCGGCGATTTGCTCTGGCGATACAAGGTAGATAGCGGCGTCATCGGTCAGCCCATCAGCTATAAGGGACCCGACGGCCATCAATACATTGCGGTCCTTTCAGGCGTTGGAGGATGGTCAGGAGCCGTGGTGTCCGGACCCGTGGATCCCCGCGACGGATCCGCTGCGCTCGGCATGATCAATGTCATGTCGGACTTGCCGAAATATACGACGGCTGGAGGAACGCTCTATGTCTTCTCGCTTCCCCATTAAATTCGTGGTCTCGGCGGGGGCGATCTTGCTCGCCGGCTGCAACTGGGATCCCCATGCCGCGGCGCTTCCCTCGGAGCAACCCGACCACCCAGGCGTCATCGACTCGGCGCTCGATCCGGGCGTCGATCACAGCCTGGTCACCACCGATCCGAAGGCCGCGGCGTATTACAACAATGCGGACGCGGTGAATACCGGCAAGCGCCTATTCCAACAATATAATTGCTCGGGCTGCCACTCCAACGGCGGCGGCGGTATGGGTCCCGATTTGATGGACGACGTATGGATCTACGGCGGGCGCTTGGAGCAGATTCATCAAACCCTCGTCGATGGGCGGCCGAATGGCATGCCCTCGTGGGGCGGCAAGGTGCCTGATGAACAGTTGTGGGCACTCTCCGCGTATGTACGCTCATTGTCGCTGCCTCAAACGCTCGCCGCCCAGACCGATAACACGCCCTCGCAGAATCCGGCGCCCGTACCGCCCGAGGTCGATCAAGATGCCGGCTGGTCCCCGCCGCGAGACACTACCAACGACTATACGAGCACCACCAAAGGTGTCGATTGAGGCTGCGGCTTGCCGCGCTCGCGCTCGCGCTCAGCTTGAGCGCGGCGAGCGCCGCGACCGACTTGCCGCGCCCGCTGTTCGTTTGCGCGGACCCTAATAACCTCCCACTTTCCAACCGAGCAGGGCAGGGATTTGAAAACAAGATCATCGAGTTGATAGCAAGGGATCTCGGGACGCAGGTGATCTATATCTGGTGGGCGCAGCGGCGCGGCTACCTACGCAACACGCTCAATGATTCGAAATGCGATGTGTGGCCAGGCATGGCAACCGGCGTGGATGTGGCAGCAACGTCTCGACCATATTATCGTTCGACGTATGTCTTTGTTACACGCGCCGACGCCGATCTCGCCCATTTAACGCTCGATGACCCGCGATTGAAGCAGACCCAAATCGGTGTTCAAATGATCGGCAACGATTCTATGAACACGCCGCCGGCTCACGCTATCGCGAGTCGCGGGATCATCGATAATGTACGCGGATACATGGTGTACGGAGATTACGCGCGCTCCAATCCGCCGGCGGCGATCCTCAAGGCCGTCGAGCAGGGAGAAATCGATGTCGCTCTCGTATGGGGACCTCTCGCCGGCTATTTTGCCCAGCGCTCGGCAGTCCCTCTTCGAATCGAAGCTGTGACACCCGCCTCAGACCCTCGTTGGCCCATGGCATTTGATATCTCGATGGGCGTCAAGCGCAACAACCGCGCTCTGCTCGACCGGATCAATGCGAGCCTCGATCGTAAGCAAGCGAGGATCGATGCCATTCTCGAGGCGTATTATGTTCCGATCGATCACGGTACGGCCGGCGCGCCCACGCAGCGCTAACGACACCGATCGATACGGCGGGCTCACCCTTATCACTAACAGCCAAGAGAAGTCGTCATCAGGTAGCGCCCAGTCGGATGGGCGAACCTCATAAGACGCTTTTTGCGGCAGGGGGCGGGGTGATCTCAAAGCAGCTTTTCGGCTCGTATCGGTAGATCTCGCACGCGGATCCCGGTGGCATTGAATACGGCATTGGCGACGGCCGCGTTCATCCCCACGATGCCGATCTCACCGATTCCTTTAGTTCCGAGCGCATTCACTCGCTCGTCTCGCTCCGGGACGATCAGGATCTCAACCGAGGGTGTATCGGTATTCACAGGGATGAGATAATCCGCAAGGTTCTTGTTGATATAGCGGGCGGATGGGCGATCGAGCGCAGTCGCCTCGAAAAGCGCACTCGAAAGACCCCGTATCGTGCCGCCCATAAATTAGCTGTATGCAGTCTTCGAGTTGATGATGGTCCCGGCAGCGAAGGCGGAGACCACGTGCGGTACACGAATTTCTCGCGTCAAACGGTGCACACGCACCTCGACGAAGTGAGCGCCGAACGCGTACGCGGTGACATCGGTGCGATTTGAGCCCGAGAGCATTACGGGCTTGCCCTTAACCATTGCGGACACGGCATCCGGAGGCTTGCGCCTCCGTTGCTATGGCCGACGATATCCCGATGCGAAGGTTTATAAAAAAGGCGGCTGAAGGCGGCACGGCTGAAGTGGAATTAGGCAGGACAAATCCTCGACCGCCAGTGTCAAGGAATATGGCGCCATGAGGGTGACGGATCACACGGCGGCTAACGACAAGCTCAAAGCCATCGCAGAGCGAAAAAATATTAAATTACCATCGAGTCCCAGTGTCGGTCAGATGGCGACCAAGACTAAGCTCGAGGTGCTGAGCGGTAGTACGTTCGATAAGTCCTATATCAGAGGCATGGTCGAAGATCATGAACAAGACATCAAGGAATTTCAGACCGAGGCGAACTCCGGACAAGACCCGGATGCAAAAGCGTATGCGGCCGTGACCCTGCCGACGCTAAAGTTGCACTTGAAAAAGATACAGGCGATTGCTGCTGCACAAGGGGTCGACGTAAGCTAAATCGCGGCGACGAAGATTTTCATCACCAGGCTTGCCCCGAGAGTGCTTTTTAGTGCAGACTGAAATTGCGGCGGGTCTCCGATACGGAACTCGGTATGTAGATAGCAGTAGGCCGCTGCTTCTACATCCGCACTCTCACCGAGTTAAAGATGGCAGAAAACGCAGGGTTTGCTTTTGTAGGCTGTATCTCGCAGGATCTCGCCAACATGGGGCTGCGAGCCTCGCTGGCGAGTGTTCTACCGCCGTACTCGTTTTCACTGCCAACTTCAGTTTTTGTAAGTCCTACACCGATCAGTATCGCCGGATCGCTTGCGGTACTTGCGCCACAAGTTAAATTCGCCACGCGCGCGGACGATCAGGTCACTGCGACATTTTCGTTTGCCGGTGCGATCACCTTCACGGAGGAGAGCGGCCAGACGCAGGAAGCGGTCGTCATCATTTCGACAACTCTCACGGTGGGTTTTTTTGCCAGAGTCGCCCCGGTCGGCACCGACCGCCAAGTGGCCGTTGGCCTTACCCTGAGCGCCGCTACCGTCGAAGACATCGAGATCGCGGTCCTGACGGGACCGCCGCTTGCGGTACGCTTTCAGGATGGGTTGAATTCTGGCGATGTGCTCACGGCCTTATCCGCGGGATTACGCGACATCCCAAGCGATCTCGTTACCTTCGCCCCATCGACACTCACGATTCCGGCAACCATCAATGAGACCTATCAGCCGCCCGACGGCTCGATCTTCATGCCGGACACGCTGTTTTCGTTCGATCTTGCTATCGCACGCGTCGTGGTTCGCCCTTTGGGCCCCGGAGGAGGGCAAGGAGGCGCGCTGGTTGTAGCAGTCGATATCGCCTCGCCCGTTGCGAGCTCCGGCAACCCGAGCGAGCTGATCGATCTGACCCGCAGCGCCGCTGCGGCGGGTTATGCGATTGATTACACCAGCGGAACGCCCAAGTTCGGTGGAACGACGGCGACCGGACAGAATAGCGTCATCACGCTCAATGGCGGATGGCTCACGGCATTGGTCAACAACATCATTTCGCCGCAGCTCGCTGCTAAATCGCCGGCGACGCTGGCGGATAACCAGTTGGCCCTGACCGATACTCCGGATTGCGTTCAGCTGTCGATCGATACTTTTAATTCATCTCTGGATAGTGCCTACCCGGTTCCCACCAGTATCGTCCTGACCGGACTCACTTTAGCGATTCAGGCGACCCGCTTCACCGAATCGCATCGTGATCCGAACGGATACTTTGTCGGTGACAAAGCGGTTGGCAACGTCGAGGCGACCGTCACCGCCAATATTATTCCCGCGCTTCACAGCTATCCAGAGCCGGCTCGTGAACTCCCGACCAGCGATGCCATAGCAAGTAACACTGTCTCGTTCTGGTCCGATCCCCGGGGTGGATATTTTTATGTCGATGATGTTCTGCTGAATCAATTCCCTGAATCGAGACAGCTTTCAAGTGGCACGCATACGCTGATCGCCGATCCCGCGACATTCCAGAGCTGGGAATTATTTGGATCATTGAAGATCGACGATAACAATGCCGCCACTACCAATCTTAATGTCCTGGGTTCCGGCGGCGTGCTGCTTCATCTCAATACCTACGATCCGTTCGTCACCCAAGACTGCTGGAATATCGATGTGGTCGGGACGAACATCTCCGTTGCCGGGTGGGTAACGGCGCTCGCCATCATCGCCGGACCGGTTTATTTTGTTGCGACGATCATCGCTGGGCTATTTAAGGCGAACATTTGGTATCCCGCCCTCCTCGAGAGCGTCAACTCCGCACTACCGCCCAAGCTGACAAAGGCTGCCAACGCCCTAGTTCCTGTACCGCTTTATTTCCAACATGTCATGCAGCTGCCGAATATTGTTCTGCCGTGGCTGATTGAGATCCAAGACCTGGTCGTCACGCCTTCGGGAATCGACGCATATGGCGTCGTCTCCCCGTACGGCTCTTACACACCTTATCTGCAGGTCGTGGCCGCCAACGAAACGGCGGCCTTCGGGAATCGGGTATTCATTTACACTCCAAACGTTACCAACATCGATTCGGATGGCGGTCAGGTCCCCTGGGACGTTCACAGCGTGAGTCCGATTCTTGTTTTGCTGACGGTGCCAACAGGCCTTTACAACGTCAATGACCCTTCGTTTTTTGTGACCTGGTCAGTCACGCGCGACGACACAAACGTCGAGCTCATATCGAGACAACTGGGTGCACAGGCAGCAGATTCATTCGGAGGCGCCGTCTACGTCGTGATCGACCACGCTTCCGCCGCGCTTCAGGCATGCGAGGCCTTCACGGTCTCGTGTCAGCTCGCGTCGCGTCAAGCGGATGGATCCGCCCAGGTAATTTTTGATAGTACCTTCAGCATCACCATCCTCGATCATTTCGATCGGCACCACCCGTATGTTCGCTGGGGTCCGTCAGTCAAATATATCTATCCGGGCGAACCCTATTGGAGTGCCATCCCGAATAAGAGTCATGTCCCGGGCAAGCGCTGGGTCAAACAGGTACCGGTGTCGCGCATCCATCGAACTGACGTTTGGCGCAGCGGCAAGCGGTGTCTGGTCGCGGACACCCCCGGCCTCATGGGAAAGCCGCCTCGGCCGCGCGGGGGAAAGCTCGCGTTGCCCGACAAAGTGCAGGCGCCCCGAACGCTTTCGTACCCGTGGACATATCTGGATACCCTGCCGCTATCCCTCGATGAGGTGCGTCAGAACCGGGACAGCGCGCGAGGAATTCTGTGCGACTACTGCTTCTTCGGAGGACCCAGCCGCACGTCCTTGCGTACGGACTTTCCTTCGTAATTTTCCATTTTCCCTAGTCTTCCTGGAATTGCTACAGGCAACCGAGGCGACGCTAGTCACCACTTCAGGGAAGGTCTTCCATAAAACGGAAGATAGCCGGTCATGTCACGCGCGGTGGGCAGCTTGCGCTAGTTAATCCACCGACGACGTTAGGCCCGACCACTTTTGTTGGCTGGGGGACGGTCGGTGGGTCCTGCTCCATTTCTGGTTCAGGCCGGCCAGGCGACGCAGGTCAGCCCTGCACGACTGGCCCTGCCTCACGCAGAATATGCACTGGATCGAGATGCCGGCTGTTTTGTGAAAAAGATAAGCTACGAAACACCGAATGACTATTGAAGTTTCGAAAGACGAGTCACATTGGCGTGAGTTTTCGCCTGGTCATAATCGGTGTCCGCTCGTTCCTTGCACGACTTTTGTGCCTCCCCAGTTAGGGCAAGACACTGTTGGATCGCGACGTTATGATCGCCGTCTGCCTGCGCTACGGCCACATCATATGCGGATGTAGCGCCCACATCATTGAGATCCTTGGACGAGCCGTCAGCGTTCGCGGCAGCACTGTCGACATTTTTCGCAGCATCCTTCCGGGCGTCCGTCACTTCGGTAGAGGCTTGCTGCCGCGCCGCGGCCACATCGGTCGCGACTGCCGCCGGAGACTTTGCACTGTTGCAACCACACGCCAATACCGCGGTTAGTATTCCAATCATCGGCAATAAAATCTTTTGCACATCAATCTCCTGATTAGAAAAATACCGCTCTTTATGCTCAAACAACCATCGACGCGTGCGCCGACGTTTTGCTAAGCGGTAAAGCCGGGTGGATGCGGGACTGCCGCAATGGGCACCGAAGAAGGAGTATGACGCCGGAACCGGACACACGCGTAGGACAACTCCATCAGATAAGGTAGGTAATTGGCGCGCTTGACGTCAAACTGAACTCTGAGCGGATCTTTGCTCGTTTTCCGGGCCGCTGT
The DNA here is from genome assembly GCA_963755965.1 of uncultured Gammaproteobacteria bacterium. GTDB lineage: Bacteria > Pseudomonadota > Gammaproteobacteria > Steroidobacterales > Steroidobacteraceae > Bog-1198. Next base: position 39,721 of record CAVWLU010000012.1, on the reverse strand, counting down.
GAATCCGTCCGTTGACGCCGCGGGAAAAACCTCCCTGTTTTTCACGCCCCGTCACATGATTAGCGGCCACCTCGTGTTTCGGAGCGAGTGTCACGGCCCGTGCAACGCATGCGCGGGGTGATATGGCCTGCGATGGCCGAGCCGCGCTGGCAGCGATTTGACATATATTGCGACGGAGAGGAATTGATCGACAAGCACGCCGTTATACAAAGTGGGACATCACGGAAACTAGAACTTCAGCAACATGACCTCTGCTAAATCTGCATTAGTGTGAGGCTAACCTAGGTGCGGAGAATGCTTCTACGTATGGAACTCGGAAAACGTTTCAGCAAATTCGCTCAATCTGTAGGCACGCTCATATCGATTCCGAATGTCGGTGCGCCGCCTGACTTCCTGTTGGCACCGCTGCGGAAACTCGGGCTGTCGGCTCCGTTTCAGCCGACGCCAACGGCGGTGAAGATTTACCAAGCCGTCATTGCTCGGAAGGTCGCATTGATCGACCGCCTGCCCTCGAAGTACCGCAAGGACGCCCAAGAAGTCATTTGGAATGCTGTGATGAAGGGATTCGATGCGGCTGGTCTTGCCCACGAACTGCACGATCGATTTGGCATTGTTCGGGAAAGGGCCCAGCTCATCGCCAGCGCGCAGTGCAGGATGGCGCGATCCGTGATGGAGAATGCGCAGCGCATAGAACAGGGTCTCACGGAGGCCGTATGGCGTTACGATGGCGGTCGCTGCGGGATCCAAGGGCACCAAGCGCTGGACGGCAAATCCTATGTACTCGCCCGCGGCGCCAAATTAGATGGCGGGCGCGTCTGGCCTGGTGCCGAACCGCAATGCTTTTGCACGAGCAGCACCATTGAGGACTCTGCAAAAGAGGACGCTGCCTAGCGAGAATGCCCGTCCACCTGAATATTGATAGCTGCGCAGGGCGCTCAATATTCAAAGAATGTGTGCGTTTCCAGATCCTCGGCAGCGATACAATCGCTGCAGTGGTTCCATCGTCGTCTCTATCGGGTTTATGTTGGTCTGCCAGGCCCACAGACCCCAAAAGATCCAGCGACGGTATTCATCGAAGGCTTCGCTGAAGTCAAGCTTGGCGCCCCACGATGCCATTGCCTCACAAATATATCCGCATCAGCTCTCGCTCGGATCGCCGTCGGTCTTCCACCGATAGTGAACCGGCTACAAAGTAACTGTAGTCCCGCCACGGGCGTCCACGGCGAACAAGCTGCCAATCGAACCACAATCGGCTTCCATCCGGTAGCCCACAAGTATTGCCAAGATGCGAATCGCCGTGGATGAGACACCGCGGGAATTGACCTTCAGAGTCATTCGGGCTTTACTCGAATGGCCGCTCACGAACTCGATGAGCGTGGTCTCCTCGACAATGAGGTCTGGATACTTAAGTTGAAGCACGCCGGTCAGCCAATCCCGGTTGACCGCCGAAAAATCAACCGGTAACCGCTCGCGCCGCTGCGGATATCCCCTGACCAGTGTACCTTGCATACCGCCTCCTCCGAGCCACCCGCGCGTGCGGCGAATCGACCGATTAGGACATTCAGAAGACGCCCCTGCTCCTATCTTTTGGCAGGCGTTCGTGAATCGCTCACTGCACGCGCCGGCGGGCAACGGAAGCGGTGAACATCACGCAGGCTGCGAGTGCCCACAGGAGGCCAGGCATGCGATGCAGGTCAGCTCTCTGTCCGAACAGACCGGCCAGTCGGAGCACACTTAAGTTTTACTTAACGGACGATCACGTATCCTGTTTGTTGTGCATCGGCGGGCAGTGCAATCTGTTTACTGTTCGATCAATTCAGTCAACGGAGTATGCACACATGAACAATATCAAACTCATCGAACGGGTTGCGGAAGGCCTTCTTGCGTTTGGCGTCACCGCCGCTTCGGTTCTTGTTTTCCAGTTTGCGATGTTGGCGGGGTAGCGCGATGCCGGCACTCCTGGCGAAGTTTAAGGATCTTGCGCCCTATGCGGTGATGGCACTCGTTGTGCCGGGAGGATCCTTGATCGCACCCTTCTTATGGCTTCATCGCACGCGGACAAAAGCCTCGAGGAGCGATGCAGCGGCGGACCGCGGGGAACATCTCTGAACGAACGGTCGACGCTGCAGGGATGCCACGACCTGGGGGTTGGAATGATTGCGCGCATATGGCATGGGGCCGTGCCGGCTGCCAAAAGTGATGAATATCTGAATCGGATGAGAGAAGTCGCTCTACCGGATTACAAATCAATACCGGGAAACCGCGGCGCGTTCTGTCTGCACCGCGTGGAAGGCGACGTTGCGCACTTCCAGATGCTCACGTTTTGGGACGACGTTGACGCGATCAAGCGGTTTGCGGGCGAGGATTTTCAGGTCGCCAAGTATTATGATTTTGATCGAGCATTGCTGATGGAACTGGAACCCATGGTATTGCACTACACTATGTATAACGACTAACGACGGGCCAATATTCCGGTGCGGGCTAGTCCTGGTCCCCGTCAACGCCAGAATCCTCCAGCGAGTCGTCTCCGAGAGTTGTTTACTTGGGATGCGGGCCCGTCGAAGCCTGTGAGTCGGATCGTTATGAAGTATTTTCGAGTTCTTCAAGTTCAGCCATTTGGGACGCGAGTGTTCGCTTCCGTGATTCGATCTGCTGCCAGAGCGATTTGGCCCGCTGGATGGCGATGGGCCTAGCGTTCGGTTCGCCGGCAAGCGCGAGGTAAGTGGCTTTGGCAACGACCGCCGCGCTGAGCGCAGCGCGATAATGGGATTCGAGTTTGCGTAGTCTGGTTTCGATGTCCATCGTTAACTCGCCTGGCAAGCATGCATTCGACCGTGCCTTGTCGATTCGGCAATCTAAATAGAGAGCAAGCGCTCAAAAAAGGAGCGGTAGCGCCGTAAGGCTAAACGCCAATTCTGGTGGACGCCTGCTCTGTCTGGTGCAGTTCGCCTTCGAGCGCAGAGCGTTGATTGGAGAATGTTTCCGCCAAACTCTTAATGACCTGGGCGACGAGTTCATCTCCAGCGCGTACGGCTTCTTGAGGATCATCTACGAAGCTTTTTTGCACAACATCCCATCGCGAGCGAAAATCCGTAGCCGCGTCCTGTTCAAAGAGTGGATCGAGCGTTTTCTCCGACGTCGTTTTCACCACGCCGTCGGTGTTTACCGCAAAGACCGGCCGTTCGGTCTCCATCGGTTCTACTGGTGTGTGTGAAGATCTCGCCAGATCGTCCGTGGTCGAGGTTTTATTACGCGGTTCGCCGCTGATTTCAGGGTTCATGAGCGCACCGCGACGCCGCTGACCACGGGTACGGAATCCACTCTTCCCGGTACGACCCCGAGAAGCTCGTCGAACAAAGTGCGGTAGTGAACCACGGCCTTTCGCAGTTCTTCGGTGTCTCCTTCTCCGCGCGTCTCACGTACGGCGATCGCGTGCGCCGCGCGATAGTTTTTGACGACGCCAGGGTGATCGACCGAGATGTCGGCAGCGCGAAGCCCAAAGTCGCCCATCGGGTAGCCCCGCTTGAGCATAATCTCTCGCACTAGAAGATCGGCCTCTGCCAGAACCCCTTTGGGGCTGTCAACGAAGCGGCCTTGCAGTGCGCGCTCCATGCGTTCGAAAATCTAGCCGCGTCGACGGCTGCGATTGGAATAATGTTCAGGCGAGCGACGCGTTGCTCACGTTTGGTCAGTTCTGCTTCTGCCTTCGTATTGCCGCCCAACTCATTGACCGCGCGGTCGTATTCAGGGCCGAAGCGATGTTGGAGGTTCCGGGACTGTCGTCTTTGCATGACAGCCCATCCAATGGCGGCAAGCGCCACAGCGATCAAAGCCACCGCGATAATGATAGTGTTTGTGGGAATCGTATTCATTAGAGTTCCTGGGCAAGTGCGATTTGTGCTTCGCTTCCGTGCAGGCTCCGAAGTGCGCGAAGGCATTCCATGAGCTCGAGCTGAAGAATGCCCGCAAAGTCGACAATTCGGCAGAGGGTACCGTCGACACATGGCGTAGGATTCCATTAGGGGAGTCCCAGGTATCAGTGGGCTTCCCGTAAGACCGGCCGCTGTTGGTCCATTGAGGCGGGGCGGCGCTCTGTTGACAACGCGATTGAGCGCGCACACGATTAAAAAAGACTGGCGCGGAATCAACCATGCAATATCAGAGGCTCGGCTGCACCGGACTCAAAATTTCGCGCCTCGGACTGGGGTGCATGAGCTTTGGATCTCGAGACCGCCCCGCTTTTGGCTGGACGCTCGACGAAGAGCAGGCGCGGCCCTTCTTCCGCCAAGCGCTCGAAGCCGGCATCAATTTCTTCGACACGGCCGATGCGTATTCGCGGGGTGCGAGCGAGACGATCGTCGGCTCGCTGCTCAAGGAGATGGCGCTGCGCGATGAGGTAGTGATCGCGACCAAGGTGTTCGCCACGATGGGTCCCGGCCCCAATGATCGCGGATTGTCGCGCAAGCACATCATGGCCTCGATCGACGCCAGCCTGCGGCGCCTGCAAACCGACCATGTCGATCTCTATCAGATTCATCGCTTCGATGCAGACACGCCAATCGAGGAGACGCTCGAGGCGCTTCATGACATTGTGCGCGCCGGGAAAGCCCTCTACATCGGCGCGACCACGATGTTCGCGTGGCAATTCGCGCGCATGCTCGCGGCGAGCGAGCGGCATGGTTGGACGCGGTTTGCCTCGATGCAGCTGCAATACAGTCCGGTATATCGCGAAGACGAACGTGAAATGATCCCGCTCTGTATGGCCGAGGGAATCGGCCTGGTCAATTGGTCGCCGCTTGCCGGCGGGTTCCTCGCACATGGCCGGGCGACACCGGCCGAAGGAACCACCGAGCGCGGAAAAACCGCTTTGCCCCTCGGCACCCCTCATGATCGGGCCCCGGACCGCCGGATCTTTGAGGTGATCTCGAACCTTGCCGAGGCGCGTCGGGTGCCGAATGCCGCGATCGTTTTTGCCTGGTGCCGCAGCCGGCAGGGCTTGTCATCCTCGTTGATAGGGGCCACCAAGGAGCACCATATCTCGCAGGCCGTCGCGTCCTTGGAGACGACCCTCACGACGGAGGAGGTCGCGGCCATCGATGAGGCCTATGAGCCGCGGGCGGTGTTTGGACATGTCGTGAAGCCTCATTAGTCGGGGAATGCCTCGAGCGGAAATCCACACACGATTCAGCCGGCTTGATCGAAAAACGAAACTCAAGAACCAGTGGGCGCCGCTTTCGGTGACTTCATCACATTGGCGCCGCTATCGCGCCGCCAGAGTGACACTCTGACGTAAGATGCCAGCCATGCGACGACGACCAGCCCCAAACATCCTAATGCGGCATCGGAGAGCAGAAGACCTGAGACACCCCAGCGTTCGACGGCTTGCCCTTCCAATAGCGATTCGTAGGAAAACGGAAGATTCGAAAGACTGAGCAAAGCGCCCATCTTCGTGCTGGCGGCTCCCTGATCGGCGGTGTCGAAAACGACAGCGTAGAAGGCGGAAAAAATGGCGCCTTGCACACAGGCGTAGGCCATGATCGTTGCGAAAAATACGACTGCAGTGTGCGGTAGAAATGCGGCGAGGATGCCTACGGCGATCATCATGATTCCGAGGCCTGTATAGGCTAGCCACGGTCCCACGCGTACCGCTAGCGAGCCGCCGACTAATGCTGCAATCGCAGATACGGGCGACGAAAGGGCCACGGAGCTCGATACGACCGCAGGTCCAGCGTGCCAGTTCACGGCGACACCCGACATGAGGTTCAGCGCAGCGCCTGTCCCAAATGGCGTCAAGCTGATTAACAGGGCCACGCCCCCTTTTGGGGTCCAAAGCATCTGCCAGACTTCCGCAACCGAACTCCCGAGCCGTACAATCGTACCGCGCAGCGGCTGCGACATTTCGGACGGCAAGCCAGGCACGGCTATCAGCGTGAGCAGCACGGCTCCGAACACCAGCAGGGCGACTATCGGTCGCGCGATATCTGAAGCGAGCAGCCAAACTCCAACGGCTCCTCCAGCGCTGCCCACACCGAGATTGCCGGCGGCATACCAGGCTCCCGCGCGGGTTCGCTTGTGCATTGGCATCGAATGCGCCGCGATTCCCTTCGATGCCAGTCCGACGATGATCGCGCCGGTCCCCGATGCGAACGCATAGGCCACCAGGGCCATCGATTTAGCCGGAGTTCTTGGGAGCAGCGTGAGGGCGAGCAGTCCAGTTGCTGTTAGTACCGTCCCGAGCACGACCCAAGTGCGCCGTTTTAGCGAGGCGTCGATCAGCGGTCCCCAGACTGCGCCCAACGTCAGCGACAGGAAATAAAACGCGATCATCTGCGATATCACGGTCGTGGAAAGCCCGGCCCGGCCCATATCGTTGGCTACGGCTACCACGACATAGCCACCCCCTAAGCCGATGGGCAGAGCCATCGGTAACCACAGGATCGGAGGAGGTTCACGAGCCGCAGGCATTTGAAGACTCGTTCCGATGATCTTTTTCGTTCTCAATCAGCTACCCACCTCGGCAGCCACGCGCTGACCCGATTGGATTGCGCCTTCCATGTCAGCAAAGCGCCCGTTGCCAGACCGGCCGCGCCAAGCGACGCGCCAAGAAACCAATGCCTATCGGCGCGCATGGCGCTCGGACTGTATTGGTTTAACTTTTGAGGGAGGTGTCGCGGTCATGATGGATTGCCACCCAAATCTAGGGGTGCACCGCCGATACCACCTAGTAAAAAAGCGACAATCAGGGGTCGGATTGAGCGAGCGCTGGGGGCCGCATGTCACCCAATTGTGCGAGCACAGTACCCGGAGCGCCGCCGCCCAGCTTTTTAAAGTCCTGAATCATGTGCATCTGATCAAAATAGCCAAGGGTGTGGGCGATGCGGATCCAGGAACGTAAAGGGTGCGCAACCTTACTATCAAGAGCGGTCTGAAATCGGGCAATACGACTGCAGAGCTTGGGCGTTATACCGCTCTGTAAATAGAATCTACGTTCGAATTGGCGCACCGAGCAACTATTGTCGGCAGCCAAATCGTCGACTCTTACCATGCCATGCGCCGCCAAAATCCTGTCCGCAACGGTTTCGCGGCCGCTGATGTTCTCGAGAAGACCCAGTAGAAAATTCTCGACAATGGCTCGTCGCGAAGCAAAGGAGCGGGCTTCGCCGAGTTGATTCCACAGAGACCGAATCCGTGGGCCCGCCACGGAACTCGCTTCAAACGCCCGCCCTGTAAGAAGCGCCATTGGCGTCGCGAACAAGCGCGATAGTCCCGAAGGCTGAAAGAAAATGGCGAAAGAATGGACGCTACCCGTGAAGCTCACCGAAGCGCTCCCGTGCGTGTGCGGGCCGATCACCGCTATGGACGGGCTCGATATCTGACGCCCGTTTGCCAAATTCACACGGAAAGAGTCCGCAAACTGAAATTCCAGCGTTTGTTCAAGACGCGCTGGCACAGCTTCGTCAACGATTCGGCAGCCAATTTTAAGATGGCGTTCGGCGTAGGCGCGTACGTATGGACGAAGCACCGCTATCGGTCGAGCCGAAAAGACTTCGTGCATAGATCTCCCGCACGTTAGTCGCCATCACTCCGGTCAACGCTAATTATCTCGGGTATGTCGCAAATTTACTATACAGAAATTTCGAGCTGCCAAAAGCTCGCATCGGGTGCCGTCCAACCTATCTGCGTAGAGAAGACCAAGGCGCACCGACACGGCCTTATAAATGGGCGTGGAACTTACGCACCGCCGGGCAAGTCCGGCGAGGGCATGCTGCTTCGGAAGATTTCGTTCCGGTTGCCAAAAAAGGGACCGGGCACCCGAGTGTAACTGCGCCAGCGCTCCTTCATCGCAGGGATTGAAGGTCAGACAGTCGCTGATTTGTGCGTGGTCTCCGATTATGCCCAGTGTGCGAATCCGCCTTGCCGCCTTCCTCGTGCCTATTCAAGATGGTGCCGATCTCGCGGAAGCGGGGTGCCGTTCGCACCCGCGCCCGCGCGCGTGGTTCACCTACAACATCGGTCGCTAGGGTTTGAAGTAGTCGGCAAATGCTTTGCCGTTGGGAACGCCTACTCCGGTGACATTATCCCACCCGGAAGTCGTCGTGAGACCGGTGTTGGTACCAAAAGTCAAAATGTAGACGGTGTCCTGGCTCAACGGATAATTCCAGATGGCGCTTACAAATTTGGTGGTACTTTCGAGCGGACCGGCTAAATCCGAGGGTTTGTAGATGTCAGTAATTGTGGCCGACTCCTTGTAGATTGCCGTGTCGTTGGTCGCGGAGGAAACGGGTAGCACATCAAGGATCGTCGATGCCGGCATCGAATACACATACTGTGCCGCTTGGCCGAGCGATGCGCCTGCCTCCTGGTTGGCAATGGCCCATAAGGCGGAGAACATTGGGCACGCGAGGCTGGTTCCCCCATAAATCTCGTAAACCTGCGCAGGAACTTCGAAGGGCACGCTAATGACAATCACGCCACCCGTGAATGGGTCAGCCAGCCAGGAAATATCAGGAAGCAACCGAGCCGAACCCTTCAATTTGTGTTGGAACGCAGGCTTTGAAAATACTGCGCTGGGGCCGCCGCCTGAACCAAAATTGAAAAAGCCGAATTCGGTGGGAGGATCGTCCACAAACCCTTCCCCGATGATCGGCGTGACATTGGTCCCCCAACCGCTCTGCCATTCGATCGTCTTGTTGGAGTTGAGTGCCAGGCTGATTCCGCCGACGGCGGTAGCATACGGGGAATCGGCCGGAGCGTTTACACTGGGCGGGAAGCCAACGTCGAACGTGTCATCGCCGCTGTCACCGGTTGAGAAATTGGCGGCGATACCCTGGACGGCGGCGATTTCGTTGATGAGATTTTCCGTTTGTAGTTCAGCGAGGGCATCGAAAGATTCTTCGCTCCCGTAGCTGCCCGAGATCACGCTGCCCAGGTTATTGATGACCGCAAAGAATTCGGCCGTGTCCACATCCGCAAAGCTGGCACTGGGTGGAACGACAAGGTCTATATTGGCGCCGGGTGCAATGGCGTGCGCCCACTCCACATCGATATTGATCTCGGGGTCGGGTCCACCGCATGTGGGGGGAGTCGACGAATTGATGATCTTGAAGTTGGTCTGTGTCAGCGGCGGCAACCTGTAAGCGGCCGAGAAGGCGTTGGCGTCCGATCGGATCGTCGGCGACCCGCACCAGTCGATGATCACGATGGTCTGGCCGGTGCCGTCGAAGCCTTCACTATAGAGTTTGGTGAGGTTGTACGCGGTATGTATCTCCGGAGGCGTATACCCGCACCCACCCAGCGCACCCGCGGTGGCCGCGTAGCCGTTGCCCTTCAATGTGACGTACGGATAGCTGTTGCCGTCGTTCTTGAAGGACTCGGTTTCGGTGCCGGAAAAGCACACCGAGGTGATAGGGGGCGCCGTCGCCGCGGCAATTCCAGCCGAAGTCGGACCTGGCGCGGTCCTGGTCGAAGTAACCGACTGGGTTGCATTGGGGTGCGTGTACTTCAGATTGTGCAGCCCATAGATCGCTTCGGTCAGCGAACCGGCGGCGCCCGTGACGACTGGCTCAGAGGTGTTCGCGTAGAAAGTCTCGCCCCTGAATTGAAAGTCATTCAACTCGACGTGAAATGCCTTGTTGACATTCGCGACCGTGCCGCGCGCCCGCACGTACATGTTTTTCGGCCCAACTTCAACCACCGACAGCCCGTTCGAGCTGAAAAAGCGCTCGACCGTTGCCCGATCCTGCGAGGCCGGCGCGAACATGCTCGCAAATTCTGCCGGCTTGATCCATTGATGGTATTTCGAGGATTCAGGGTCGTACAAATCGTCGACCAATTTATCCAACGCAGCTTGATTGCGAACCTTGAGCCAGATCATGACGTCGATCGTCTTGGTCGAGTCGGTGGGGCCCACAAGTTTGGCAGCCTTGACGAACCTCGGCACATTATTCGATATCACCTGGTCGGCTGATGTTGCTCCCAACGCACCACTGAAGGCCGCGGCGGCGAAAATGAAGCCTGCACTGATCATAAAAAACCGTTTGATAGCCATCTCAACCTCCAATGTCGATTTGATCTACGGTCGATTATCTCGTCGTCCAATGCGCTGCAGATTAATGGCGCTCTTTGAACGACGAGCCCCAGACGTCGTCATCGCTACCTTGCAATTCGATCTCTGCGGTGTCTGCTAATCGAGGTTCCAAAAACGGCACTCGCCCCGAAATTTCTAGTTTGTCACAATCTATTTCATTGCCGTGTGATCCTGCGAAATTTAATTGCTTGACGTACCCCATCAGCCCCTAGCTAGGTGCCAATGCGTCTCACCAAGGCCGTGTCAATCGATCGTTGCGCCGCGGCAAAAGCAGTCAGTATCCAAGCCGCGTCTAGCCAGCATAGTCGAAAGTTGGAGCGCCAGATTGACCTGCGAATCGCCTGCCGTTCGTTCGATGTAGTCGCCGTGGCATGACAGCTTGCGACAGGATGTCGCAACGGAATCGAGGGATCCTGGCCGAGATTCCGGGAGGTCCGGAAGATGAATTTGCCGCAATAGGGGAAGGGGTTGATGTGTCGGAACTGGCTTTGCTCATGCCGGTCGCGATGAATTGGCTGCTAGGATTCGGTATCGTATGTCAATGAGCGATCGCAAACCCGAGGCGCCAGGCCTCTCACCCGAGCAGCAGGATGCGCTGCGTCACGTTACCGCGCTCGTCAACGGCTTCTGGGCTACGCAGGTCATCAATGTCGCTGCATCGCTGCACCTCCCGGATCAGCTCGCTGAGGGTCCGAAGAGCGCGGACGAGTTGGCAGCTACAGCCAAGGCGCATGCACCTGCGGTGCTTCGCCTGATGCGTGCGCTGCAAACTCTGGATCTTTGTCGCCGCCGTGCCGCCGACGGGCGCTTCGAGCTAACCGCCGCGGGACAGTTCCTGTGCGCGGATGCGCCGGGCTCCATCCGCGGTCGGGCACTGTTCTCCGGCGACATGTTGTGGCGGCAGTTCGGTGACCTGACCCAGGTCGTGAAGACGGGCGAGCTCACCAAAGCCATCGTCACTGGCGCGGAGGGCTTCGCGCAGCTGCAATCGGATCCGGCGCGCCTCGACGCGTTCCAGCGCGCGATGGCGGAGGGGAGCGTGCGCGCGGCGCAGGCCGCGATTGGCGTTTATGACTTCGGTCGCTATCGCTCAGTGCTTGACCTCGGCGGCGGCTACGGCGGAGTGCTGTCGGTACTGCTGTCCACCTTCCCGCGCATGACTGGGGCAGTTTGCGATCTGGCCTATCTGGCCCAACCTGCGACCGCCTACCTCGAAGCGGCTGGAGTGGGACCGCGGGCTCGGTTTGTGTCCGGAGACTTCTTCAACGCGGTGCCCGCAGGCTACGACCTCATCGTGATGAAGTTCATCGTGCACGACTGGAATGACGCCGACGCCACCCGGATCCTCAAGCAGTGTCGCAGCAGCGCGGCCGGGCACACGCGCATGGCATTGCTCGAGCAGATGGTGCCGGACGAGCTCGGCACTAGCGCGGCGGATCAGGCCGTGATCCGCGCCGACCTCACCATGATGACGGTCGGCGGCAAGGAGCGGACGCAGGCTGAGTACCGCCAGCTCCTAGCCGGTGCTGGCTGGCGTTTGACCCAGGTCGTGCGCGCCTCGCCTGAATTCAGCCTCGTCGAGGCTGAGCCCGTCTGAGCTCCGCCAGCCCTGCTCCGAGTTGCGCGTTACGCCCTCGGTCACCCGTCCAACGCACGTATTGGACCCCAGTTTTTCGCGCCCCGTCTCATGGCCACCGGTTCCGGACCTCGGACACAGCGGAGCGGCGTTCACGAATCGTGGTTTCGTTAGCGTTGTAAGAGGGCGGATCCCGATGTATCTACCGCTGTCTGCCCAAGCCGGCGCTCTTCAATGTCGATGCGACGCAAGCGACCGCAGAATATTATTTGGCAAACTTGACGCTGTTGCCCATGAGGGGGAATGTGACCGGCGTGGCGCACCGTCACAATTGCGGGGAACAGGTCATGAACAACTCAAAGTTATATTCGATCGTTCTCATCGGCGCGTTCGCCATGGCCGCGTACGCTACCCAGCCGCTGGACGTCGTGCAAAACGATAGCGCGGGCAACACGGCGATGGGCACGTCCGCGCTGCTCAACGTAGCCGTAGGAGGGTTCGCGCTCGCCACTATCCTCGGCGGCGACTTCAACACTGCCGTCGGCGGGGGTGCACTTCGATTATGCGTGACGTGCATGGAGAATACGGCCTTGGGGGTCGGCGCGCTGAACCAGTTCAGTTCGGGCACCGCCAACACTGCTCTTGGGGTGTTTGCTATGCAGGTCGGCGAAGGTAATTACAACACCGCGACGGGGAGCCTTGCTCTCGCTTACAGTAACGGAAACCTGAACACGGCTACGGGATATCAGGCTCTCGCAGCAACCCAGTATTCCCCGAACATGGGCGACGCCAACACCTCCGCGGGCCCCTCGGCGCTTTCCTCGAATACGCTCGGCCATGACAACACGGCCCTAGGGAGTCAGGCTCTTTACTTCAACACCAGCGGTATCGACAACACGACGGCCGGGAAGGGCGCATTACAGTCGAACACCACCGGCAACCAGAACACCGTGCGAGGTCTGATCCAATGAGACGTGACACGTCGTCATACTTCTACGATTCATTCACTCGACAACAGTGGGCGCGATTCGATGCGGGAAGCTACCGCCTCGCCCCGGCCGCGCTGACTTTGCTCAAGGGCGTCAATGAGCCAATGCCCATATCAGAGGTGGAGGAGGTCATTGGACCTCTCTGCCGACTTCTCGATATTCAAATGGAGGCCAATGATGCTCGACCTTTCGTGCTTGCAGTGGCCGGTAGCGTAGCCGTTGGAAAGAGCACCTTCGCCAGGGTTCTCCGCACCTTGCTGGCTCAGGCAGGCCGGACGGTAGAATTGGTCGCCACAGACGGCTTCTTGTGGCCAACCGCGATTCTTGAAGAACGAAACCTAATGCGTCGTAAGGGTTTTCCAGAAAGCTATGATCTCGAAAGAATGCTGGTGTTTCTGGCGGAGCTCAAGGAAGGGAAGTCGCAGCTTCGAGTGCCTGTCTACTCCCATGAGTTATACGATATTGTCCTAGGGCAGTTTCAAACTATAAACCAACCCCAAGTCCTGATTCTCGAAGGGCTCAATGTCTTGCAGGGCTCGTCGCGGGATAGCGCCACCGTGGCCGCAGACTACTTTGACTTTAGCGTCTACCTCGATGCGGATGAAAATGATGTGGAGCAATGGTACGTAGCGCGGTTCTCGGTACTCCAGAGAACCATATTCCAACGACCCAGCTCCTATTTTCATCACTTCAAAGATCTGCGGCCAGCGGAAGTCAGAAAGACGGGGCAGGAAATATGGCGGTCAATCAATCTGCCAAATCTTCTCCAAAATATTCAGCCCACGCGAGAGCGCGCGTCCGTGATATTGCGCAAAGGTCGATCGCACGCGGTGAAGGAAGTGCTGTGGCGACATTCAATCAATGGCAGATATCGGCCGGAGTGATGAGTGGGCACTCCACGCGGGTGGCAGCCGCGCAGGATCTTATGGGAGCAGCATGTGGAATATTATTGCCTACCATCGCGGGATGATGCGTAAAACCCGCCAACATTGATCGGATCGCGCCTGAGGGGTCTGTTTACGATTGGTTCGCCCAACAGTCCTGCACAGCGGGGCGCGCGGCATTTCATTACCGACCAGAGTGTCTCGGTACTGTAGGATGGTGGCGTTCCGAAAGCGAAGAATGCCGCTCAGGCTTGCGGACCCCTGAGCAACAGCATCAGCGATTGAATCTCGTGGGTCCGTCAATCTGGTGAGGACGCTGCCATTCGCCCCAGGCTTAACCCCGATTTCTTCCGAAAACCCACCGGCATCGCAGTGCTGATCATCACTGCCGTTGTGTTGTTGTGGGTGCTCTTCGCCGCCCTGCGCCCGTTCCCCGGACGTGATGTATCGATTGCAACCGGTCCCGTCGGAAGCGCCTACGCGCAAATCGCCGAGCGATACCGTGAAATACTGGCGCGCGACGGCGTGCGGCTGCATCTCGTGCCGACAAATGGTGCGGTCGAGAATCTAGAGCGCCTCCGGGACGCGCGCGCCGGGGTTGACGCGGGATTCGTGCAGGCCGGTACTACGAGCGAGCGGGAGTCGCCAGATCTGGTCTCGCTCGGCACCGTGTTCTACGAGCCGCTCTGGGTCTTCTCCCGCTATTCGACATTGGCCGAACTGCTGCACGATCGGCCGAATGCGAGGATATCCATCGGCACCATGGGGAGCGCTGCGCGCCCGCTCGCACTCAAGCTGTTGGCCCTCAATAGGATTGACACAACGAATTTGCAGCTATCGGGCTTCGCACCGGAGGAAGGGGTGCGCCGACTGATTGCAGGAGAAATCGATGCGGTCGTTATGCTCTCCGCGTGGGATGCGCCCGCCCTGCAGCAGCTCCTACTTGCACCTGGCATCGAGCTCATGGGCTTCAAGCGCGCCGATGCCTACGTCGCGCTCTATCCCAGGTTCAGCAAACTCGTCTTGCCGCAGGGTGTGGCTGACCTCGGCGCGAATCGTCCGCCCGTAGACGTGCCGCTGATCGCGTCCAAGGCGAGCCTGGTAGTGCGCCGGGACCTGCACGGCGCTCTGCAATACCTGCTGATCCAGGCCGCGATCGAGGTGCATGGGCGGCCCGGTATCTTTCAGCGTGCTGATGAGTTCCCGGCTCCGGAAGCCATTGATCTGCCTCTGAGCGACGAAGCACGTCACCTGTACAAGTCAGGGCCGTCCATCCTGCAGCGCAAGCTGCCCTTCTGGCTCGCGGAGTTGCTTCAGCGGCTCGCGATCGTCGTCCTGCCGCTCGCGGGCATTCTGTATCCGCTCTGGTCCCTGCTGCCCGGGTTCTACAAGTGGCACATGGAAAACCGCATCTACCGATTCTACGGCGAGCTGGAATTCATCGAGGGCGCGCTGCGAAGAAGTACAGATGCGGATGCCGAGAAGCGCGCGCAGATGTTGGCGCGGATCGAGGAGCTCGAGCGCCGCGCGCTCGAGCTCGACATGCCGAGTTCCTACAGCGAGAGGAGTTTCAACCTCAAGGCGCACATCCGCGCTCTGATGGCGAGCGCGCGCAGAGACACGTGAGTGCCCCCGACCGGTACGCGCCCCACGGCGCAGGATAGCAACGAAGTCGATGCATCGGGCATTCCCGCCTACACGTTAAATAGCGCGTAATATCTACACGGGATGTTTTGAGGCGGCAGCCATGCGGGAAGCAGATGTTGAACAAGTGCGACGAGCGCGAGCGGTGCCCATCGCTGTCGCATTATTAGTGGTCTCGGTATTCATTAGCTATGTCGACCGCGGCAACCTGTCGATCGCTGCGCCGCTGCTAAAAGCAGAGTTAGGCTTAACCCCATCGCAGCTCGGAATCCTGCTTTCCGGATTCTTTTGGAGCTATACGGTCATGCTGTTCGTTTGCGCCGCACTAATCGAGCGAGTGGCGGTTAGTCGGCTGCTCGCCGGCGGGTTTCTTCTCTGGTCTTTGGCCACGGCGGCGACCGGCTGGACGAGCAGTTTTGCGGGGCTATTTGTCATGCGATTGCTGCTGGGTGTTGGTGAGTCCGTAACCTTTCCCTGCTATTCAAAAATTCTAGCTCAAGAGCTGCCAGAAGCGCGCCGAGGATTGGCCAACGGCGCCATTATCGCCGGAATGAAGTTAGGCCCCGCGGCCGGCACTTTGGGACTGGGACTTCTGATAACTCGCTTTGGCTGGCGCCCCGTATTTATCATTTTTGGACTTGCAAGCCTGTTATGGCTGCCGTTGTGGAAGCGATGGCGCTTGGGAGTCAGCAGTTCCTCAATCCGGTTACCTAGCAGTCCTTCCGTGAGGACCATTTTTCGTCAAGCTCCGTTTTGGGCATCGGTGCTCGGGGCGTTTTGTAACGCCTATCTGCTGTATTTTTTGATTACATGGCTTCCGTACTACCTCGTTCAAGAACACAGCCTTGCGATGGGAGAAATGGTTAAGGTCGCCGCGGCCTATTACACCATTGACGCTGTATCTGCCCTTGTCGCAGGCTTGTTAGCCGATCGGCTGATTCGCGGCGGGCTACCCCCAGGTTTTGTGCGTAAGGCAGCGATGACGATCGGCTGGAGCACTGCAGGTGTTGCATTGTGCGGTTGCGCACTCGCCGGCGAGGCTCACTACCTTGTCTGGTTATTCCTACTCGGGCTCGGTGCTGGCACCGCCAATTCGGGGCTTTGGACGTTTACACAGACTTTGGCCGGTGCGCGAGCAGCGGGCCGATGGACGTGTTTACAGAACGGCTTTGCCACCTTGGCAGGGGTCATCGGTCCAATGTTCACGGGCTTTACGGTGCAGTGGACCGGTCATTTCCAAATTGCCATTCTCGTGACGGCCAGTATGTGCCTGGTGGCTGTTTGCGCGTGGCTGTTTATGATTGGGCAATTTAAGGAAGTCACATGGACGAACATAGACTCCCCACCGACACATATGTCCTCGGAAGTAGCGCAAGCGAACATCGGAAGCTGATGCGCCAAGCAAAGGCTTTGGCGTGTCGCGCGCTTGTTCGTGGAAGCCGGGGATAGGCTTGATTTTCGACAGGGTAGGCGCCACGCAGGATCTCGACTTTACTTAATTGCCACTGCCAGCCATTCGTGTCGTCGATTCTCCGTCGCGATTTATCCGAGGATTTCGCCAATACCTGGGGGCGGCTCCAGCACCTTCGGTGCTACTTCAATGTTTTGTTTAACGAACCTTCCCTATCGCGCGCGCATCGTGTGGTCGGCAAACCTCCTCGCAGAAATCTATGAAAGTCGCTACTTTGAGAGGGGCGAGTCGTCTTGACGGACGCACCGCATAAAGAGGAAAGGTCTCATCCGGCCAATCCGGGAACAATTCTATCAGCTGGCCGGAGGCGAGAAACGGTTGCGCACTGATGGCCAAGAGCTGTGCGATGCCGGCGCCGGCCGCGCAGGCCGCGACCATTGTGGAAACGTCCGTCATCAGGAACTGCCCTGATGTAGCAACCGGTAGAACTTGCTCCCGGCGCCTGAATTCCCAATCGAACGGGCGACTTGTCAGGGGATCGACAAACTGAATGCAAGAGTGTCGCTCGAGCTCGGCGGGGGTTCTCGGCCGGCCGCGTTTTGCGATGTAAGAGGGCGCTGCAACGGTCATCACGCGCGTGTGCAGCAATAGGCGCGTTGACAGTGCCGAGGAAGGCTGCGGTCCGAAGCGAATCGCAACGTCAAGTCCCTCGCTGACCAGATCGCCCGCTTCGGCCGGGGGAAGAAATTCCACATTTAGGTCAGGAAATCGCTCAGCGAACTCGGCCATCCGCGGACCCAGGAGAGCCTGGGCGATGATCGAATTGACGCTCGCTCGCAGATTTCCACGTACGCGAGCGGAGGCTTTGCCCGCAATACTTGCAGCATCTGCGATTGCGTCGAGATGCGGCGCCGCGAGTGCGTAAAATCGCTTGCCTTCATCGGTCAGCCGCAGAGCCCGAGTAGTTCGGTCGAGCAGCCGGACGCCTAGCCGCTCCTCAAGTCGCGACACCGCGCGACTTACTCCGGACGCGGAGAGCGCTAGTGACGCAGCAGCACGCGTGAAGCTGCCGCTCTCGACAACCGCTGCGAGTACCCCGACCCCGGCCAATAGACGTCCGTCAAATGCCACGCGGTGATTCCATCACTTTTGTCAAAAATCATGTGACATTTTGGCGTTTGAGTCAAAGTGAGCGCCGCTGGTAGTCTCGTATCGGAGTCGGTCCAAAGGCCGCTGTAAGGAGGGCCACCCTCTTATGTTTGCAGTAACCGGCATCGCAGGGAAAGTCGGGGGCCGCGGTGGCCCGCAGCGGACTTTCCTCCGATTAGCCTGCCCGAGCGGTGATCAGAGATCGCAGCAAGAGTGCCCCTGGGCACGACTGGGCTGCGATACCGACATTGCCGATGATAGATACCGGCGCACTCACAGCGGCATTCGAGCGGCTGGCGGCCATAGCGCTGGCATGCGGATTTCGAGACCAGTAGCATTTTTGCAGACGCTTTCGCCGCGCTGTCCGCATGAAACCCGAGCTTTGGCGTCGCACATCGATGAGTAACTCGGCCTAAGCGACGGAGATATTCTCATGGCTATCAGCAGACGCACTTTTTCGGCCGGCCTCGTGGCAGGAGCTGTCGCATCGTTGACATCCACTCACGGCACGGCCGCTGCCGCTTCCTCGACCAAGGCGCGCAACGTCGTCCTCGTTCACGGCCTCTTCGCCGACGGATCATGTTGGTCCGAAGTGATAGCACGATTGCAAGCCGCGGGGCTCAATGCCACGGCCGTGCAAAATCCTCTGACAACTCTGCCTGAAGCGGTTGCCTCGGCCGAGCGAGTGCTGGCACGGCAAGAAGGCCCGACAGTTTTGGTCGGGCATTCCTTTTCCGGAATGATCGTCACCGAAGCGGGTATGCATCCGAATGTTTCGGCTCTTGTCTATGTGGCAGCGCGGGCGCCGGATGCGGGGGAGGATTACACGGCATTGGCCAAGAAATTTCCTACGCCACCGGCCTCCGCCGGCATCATTTTCGACGGCGATGAAGGGTGCCTCAGCGAAGAGGCGTTCTTGCGTGATTTCGCGGGCGACGTGCCGGAAGCGAAAGCTAAGGTACTTTATGCGGTCCAGGAACCGTTCCAGAAGGCTCTGCTGACAGGCAAGACTACGCAGGCGGCCTGGCGGTCGAAACCCAGTTTCTACGCTGTCTCGACCGAAGACCGCACCATCAATCCGGATCTTGAGCGATTTATGGCCAAGCGCATGGGCGCCAAGACCATCGAAGTGAAATCAAGCCACGTGTCGATGATTTCCCATCCAGACGAGATCACCGGGCTAATCCTCGAAGCCGCGCAGCGCGGCTGACGCGTAGCGGGTCTCGGGCGGCGCCCGAATCGCTGACCCGAGGCCCGCGCGCGGTCCATCGTGGCACTGGCACGAATCTCAAGAGGTGGATTGGACTTTCCAGTGAAAAAGCGACATCTGAGGTAACAAATATGCCAATAGATCATTGGTCCGATGCAGCTTCGAATATCTCTGTCCATGAGTCTGCGCTTGTGGGCCGCGTTGCTGTGGGCGACCCTAGCGCGTTTGAGACTCTTTATCACGGCTACTACCACAGACTTGCCAGTTTCTTATGGCGCGCCATCGGTCACAGGAAGAGCGTCGAGGACATCATTTATGACACATTCACGTGGGTCTGGATAAGCGCCGGGGATTTTCGAGACGCGGAACTAGTATCGACCTGGATACTCCGTACGGTATACCGCAAAGCGCTCGAGTACGTGTCTCAGCCGATGAGTCGTACGTCGCGGTACAACACGCCACGCCTTCCCGAGCAATTCATTGCTGCTCCGAACGACCGCGGGTTTAGCGCCAGGCTAACGGAAGGACTTAGGGTTATGCCGTTCGAACAACGATTGACGTTACTTCTTACCTACCAAATGGGTTGTTCCCTTGAGCAGATAGCCGCGATCACCGACGTCCGCGCTGAGACCGTCACGGCTCGGATGCTTTGTGCGCGCGAGAGCCTACGCTGCGCTGATCAGCAAAGCCACATCTACGCACGATCTCTGCAATCGGACAACGTCGACTTCAGGAGCAGTTATGGACTCGCCAATCGACCCAGACGGGCTTACACGTAGGGAATTCATTGTCACGACCGCAGCCGTCATTACGGTCGCGAATGCGCCGGCATGCTTTGCAGCACCTGCCGATGGTTACGGATCTACTGTCGCTGTAGATCTCGAGGTCAATAACGCCGCTGTCCGGCTACAGGTCGAGCCGCGCGTGACGCTGCTAGACGCTTTGCGGGAGCGATTGGGTCTTTACGGTACGAAGAAAGGTTGCGATCAAGGTCAGTGCGGCGCCTGCACGGTTCATGTGGACGGCCGTCGTGTGCTCTCGTGCTTAACCTTGGCGGTGCAGGCAAAGGGCAAAAGGATCACCACCATCGAAGGTATCGCGGGTCGCGACGGTGCTCTACACCCTATTCAGCAGGCATTTCTGGATCATGATGCTTTGCAATGCGGCTATTGCACGCCGGGCCAGATCATGTCGGCTATCGCGTGTATTCGCGAAGGGCATGCCGGATCACCCGGCGACATTCGCGAGTACATGAGTGGGAATTTATGTCGCTGTGGCGCCTACGCCGGGATCGTCGCCGCGATCCAACAGGCGGCGCCGTAAGGCACGCGCACCATGCGTCCCTTCCATTACGCGACGCCGACAACTACCGACGAGGCGATCCACACTCTGGCTGCGGCTCCGAGCACGGCTCGCCTGCTCGCCGGAGGTACGACTCTGGTCGACCTGATGAAGCTCGATGTGGAGCAGCCGGCCCTGCTCATCGACATCACCGGCATTCCCCAATTGCGGGAGATCCGTACCGACGGCGACACGCTCATCTTCGGTGCGCTCGTACATATGAGCGAAGCGGCGGACCATCCGGTCATCAAACGCGATTATCCGATCCTCTCCGAGGCGTTGTGGCGTGGCGCCTCCCAACAGCTTCGCAACATGGCGACGCTCGGCGGTAACTTACTTCAGCGGACGCGATGTGCGTATTTCCGCGATACACAATTTCCCTGCAACAAACGTGCGCCCGGTAGCGGCTGCTCCGCGATCGGCGGATTGGATCGTGGCCATGCGCTGCTGGGGACAAGCTCGCAGTGCATCGCGACTTATCCGGGCGACTGGGCGGTCGCGCTTGTCGCGATGGATGCTTCGATCGACACCTTGAGCCCGCGCGGTGGACGGACGATCGCTGTTGCAGAACTGCATCGTCAGCCGGGCGACACGCCCCAGATCGAGAACGTGCTGGCAGTCGACGAGATCATCGTCCGGACGCGCGTGCCGGCCTCTCCGCTGGGCAGAGCCTCGACCTATATCAAGGTTCGCGACCGCGAATCCTATGCTTTCGCGCTTACCTCGGCGGCGGTCGCGCTATCGATGGACGGCAAACGGGTGCGGGACGCGCGCATCGCGCTCGGTGGTGTGGCGACCGTGCCCTGGCGAGCGCGGCAGGCGGAGCAAAGCCTCGTTGGCAAGACGCTCGACGACGCGGCGGCGCATGAGGCGGGTACACTTGCTTTTACGGGTGCGCAAACAAGCCCGCAAAACGCATTCCGCGTGCCACTCGGCATCAACGCCGTGGTGCAAGCGCTAACGATCGCTAAGGGAAGGGCCTGAGCCATGGGCGACATGGGTATCGGGGCGAATGCTCAGCGGATCGACGGCCGGGATAAGGTGATGGGCAAGCCCCTTTATGCGGCGGACCGGCTGCCCGCACGCACCGTCTTTGCGGTACCGGTGGCGGCGACGGTCGGCAAAGCCCGGATTATGGGATTCGATACAGCAGCAGCCGAACGCGTCACGGGCGTGTTGACCATTCTCACGTATCTCAACATGGAGCGGCTGAAGAAGGTCGAATTCTCCTTTGCAGGCGGCCAAGCGATTCAGAGCCATATGCCGATGCAGGCGCCGGAGGTGCTCTATCGGGGGGAGTGCATCGCTTTGGCCGTGGCTGAGACCCCCGAGGCGGCCCAAGAGGCTGCATCTCGAATCCGCGTCAGCTACGACGCGCAACCTTTCGCGGTGGAGCTGAGCGGTAAAGGGGGCGTCGAGGTCGTCCAGGCGAAGGCGATGCCTTACTTTCCAGACTTCGTGAAAGGCGATCCGGCGCCGCTTATCGGTGCGGCACCGGTTTCCGTCGATGCCACCTACTACAGCGCGGCCCAGCACCATAACCCCATGGAGATGCTCTCAACCGTTGCCGAATGGCGCGACGGTAGTCTCATCGTGCATGAGGGTACGCAGGCGGCGCAGGCGATGAAGCTTGGCCTCGCCATCGCTCTCAGCATTCCCGAAGACACGGTGCGTGTTATATCGCCCTATGTGGGCGGTGCATTCGGGCAGCGCGGCTCCATTTCGCCGCATACGTTGTTGGCGGCGGCAGCGGCACGGCGCATCGGCCGTCCGGTCAAGCTCACCGTGCCGCGCGCACAGATCTTCCATGCCACCAGCTTTCGCGCTGCGACAGAGCATCACATCCGCATCGGCGCGGATCGCGACGGTCGCTTCGTCGGCGGGATGCATCTGGTCAGGTCGCAGACGTCGCGCTTCGACTTGATGCCCTATACGGGGGAGGAGACGACCTCGCGTACCTATGGATGGCCTGCCTTTCGCGGCGCCACGACGCTTGTGCGGCTCGACACCCAGACGCCGGGTTTCATGCGTGCGCCGATGGAAATGGCATCTTTTTTCGCACTTGAGAGCGCCGTCGACGAACTGGCTGAAAAGCTCTCGATGGACCCGGTGGAGCTGCGCATCCTCAACGACGCCAAAACCGACCCGATCAGCGGCAAACTCTTCTCCTCGCGCAATCTTGTACAGTGCCTGCAGCGCGGCGCCGAGCGGTTCGGTTGGAGTCGGCGGAAGGCTGCTCCGCGATCGATGCAACTGGATGATGGCACGCTGGTGGGCTGGGGTGTCGCAGCAGGGGCGTATCCGGCTTACATCACGCCGGCAATCGCGCGCATCCGCATGCATTCCAACGGGCGCGTCGATCTCTCCGTGGGCGCACATGAGATGGGGCAAGGCGTGCGGAGCGCGATCGCAGCCGTTGCGGAGGAAGAGCTCGGCGTACCTGCCGCTCACCTCAGGATCCTCATCGGCGATACGATCGTGCCGCCGCAACATGTAACCTCGGGCTCGACGGGCGCCGCCACCGTATCGATCCCAATTGCTAAAGCCGCATTGCGCCTGCGGGGTACGCTCGCCAAGCTCGCAGCGACGAATGGCCGTGCTGCATTTGCCGGCGTCGATCCGGCCGCGACGCGCTTGCGCGGCAGTCGCCTGTATTTGCCTGGCGGCGAGAGCGAGGGCGTGGCCAATATCCTCGCAAGCGCCGGCATCGATCATGTCGACGGGGCAGCCAATGGTACCGCGCCCGGCATGAAGCCCGAGGCCTTCGCCCAAGCCGCGCTCGGCAAGGTCGCGTTTTCTGGCCCTGAGTTCCCAACTCACGTCAGCTTCTCATACATCGCGCACTTCGTGGAAATACAGGTCGATCCGCTCGTGCCACGTCCCCGCGTCACTCGGATGCTGTCTGTCGCCGATTTCGGACGCGTGTTGAGCCGGCGCACAGCCGAGAGTCAGATGTTGGGCGGCCAGGTGTGGGGTATCGGCGCAGCCTTGACCGAAGCGAGCGAGGTTGATTCGCGCTTCGGAGGGTTCATGAACAACAACATCGCCGAATATCAGATTGCAGTGAATGCTGATGTGCGGTCTTTGGAGGTCGAACTGCTCGATGCGCCCGATCTGACCTTCAGCGAAATCGGCGCGAAGGGGGTGGGCGAGGTGGCCTGCGTGGGGGCCGCAGGCGCGATTGCCAACGCGATTTACCATGCAACAGGCAAGCGGATTCGGCACCTTCCGATCCGCGTCGAAGATCTCATCTAAGTACTTCCCATCGGTGCGGATCAAATCGAAAGCGCGGCGCCACGACCGCGCTGGGTCTGATCAAACGAGTGAAAGGCCAAAAAAGCGCTCCGTAACTGCGATTCTTTGAAGTCTCGCAATCCAGGGGACCTGGCAGGAGGTTAAAATTTATCCCGCATGTATAGCTAGTTCGCAAATAGAATACGTTGCAGGCACGGAAAGACACACGTAGGGATGCGCAATTATGGGATTAGTGGAGACAAGGGATGTCATGCGGGGAACTACGCGAGCACGGTGGGCCTACGTTCTCGCCTTGTGGCTTGCCGCTGCACCGTGCGCATTTGGTGCTTGCACGATCAAAAAGTTGGCTGAACTGCACCTCACTCTAGTTGGGAATCGGCCTTTGATCGAAGGTCAAGTCGATGGCCAGGTGGTCAAAATCATGGTCGATACGGGCAGCACATTCAGTTTCATCCCCAAGGAAAAGGCAAAACAACTCGGGCTTAGAATGACCCCCGCTCCGAATGTTTCGATATTTGGTGTGGGCGGGGAAGCGCTCTTTGGTGCGACCATGCTCAAGGAACTACAGTTTGGGCCGTTTACGGTCAAGAATCTACAACTGGCCGTCGTTGGCTCGCGACACGAGGAGCTCCAAAGCGAGGCGGCGTTGGTTCTCGGCGAGGATTTTTTCTCGAACTTCAGCACGGAATTCGATTTCGCTCATGGTGCAATCCGCTTGCTGCGTCTCGAGGGTTGTAAATTCGATCAGGTCGCCTATTGGAGCGACCAGTATTCTCTGGCCGAACTGAGTAGTGCCAGGCCTCAAAGTGCACGTATACAAACCGATGTTCTAGTGAACGGCAAGCACGTGGATGCGATCCTTGATACGGGTGCGCCCACCTCGATCATCTCGCTGTTCGCCGCAAAAGGTTCCGGTGTCAATCCCAGTCAGGACGGAACCAAGTCCGCAGGTAGGGTGATGGGTCTTGCGGGGAATCCGATTGACGCCTGGGTCGCTACCTTCGGCACGTTTGCAATGGGCGACGAGAGTGTTCGCAACGTCAAGCTGCAAATTGCCGATCTGTTTACGGCCGATACGCAAGAGACCACGGGTTCTCACATCCGCCAACGAGCCGAAGGATTGCCGGAGATGCTGGTCGGCGCGGATTTCTTTCGCACCCATCGGATCTTGGTGTTGTTCGCGGAGCGCAAGCTTGTGTTTACTTACAACGGCGGTCCAATTTTCCAAACAATAGAACCCGATGCGACTGCACAGATCGGCGGCAGCGCAGACACGGGAAATGCCGAGATGCGCGCTCCCGGGAATCAATAGTAGGCGATGTACAATATGCGGGACCCTTGTGGGGGTCTGTGATAACGTGATGCTAGGACGTATGAATTCATTTGACTCTACAGTCAAACACCGCTCACAGCTCGATTTCCTGACCCAAATGAGGGACACCCTCGCTGCGGGGATCATCAAGCTGCCCGCCTTTCCACTAGTTGTCATCAAAGTGCAGGAGGCTTACAAGAATCCGAACTACACGCCGCAGTTGGTTGCGCGTCTCATCTCTGCCGAGCCGACGCTTGCCAGGCGCCTGCTTGATATGGCGAACTCCGTTGCATTCAACGCGACCGGCCGAGTGATCATCGACTTGGGACTCGCGCTGACCCGTCTCGGCGCTCAGAAGGTCTACGGCGTCGTTCTTGCTCACGCAATTCAGGATATCCGTCGGACTGACTCGCTGCGATCTATTGCCGGGCGCATGGATGAACTGTGGTCTGACAGCGCGACGGTTGCCCATTTCTCCCAAGCGGTCGCGAAGCGAGCGTCGCTCCCGACTCCCGAAGCATTTGTGGCGGGTCTGCTCCACCTTATGGGGCGCTTATATATTCTGGTGCAGTGCGCCGAGCAGGGGTCGTCGGGTCAGCAAATCGTGTTGAGTAATGATCTTGTCGATGCGTGGCACCCAGCAATTGCTGAGGCCGTCTTGAAGAATTGGCAGATGAGCGAAGAAGTATGCGAAGCGGTTGGTGCGCAGGCGGAAGTGGATGTAGTGCGCACAGGAACTGCGTCGCTTACTGACGTTCTAGTTACCGGCATCCGATTGGCGAAGCGAATGAAGAACCATCACGACGCCACCAGCCTCAGCACCGGTGGCGTCCTGGCACGGCTCAATCTATCAGTAGAAGAGTGTCAAAGCCTCGTTAATGATGCTGCGCCCGAAGTGAGGGCGCTTGAACGCGCCCTGCGTTCGTAGATGTATCAGAACTTCACGCCATCTAAGTCTCTCTCCGCCGAACGCCAATTATGACGGCATGGCAACCCGGTCAAGGCGAGGCATAAGTATGCGCCTGCCCCCGGTTGCGCCTGCCGAAAGCCCGCGCTCGGGCTGATGACTCGAGCGGCTGCCGATTTGGGCTTCAACCCGGCGGCGGTGGTTGTGATCGGCGACAAGGAATCGGACGTCGAGTTCGGACACCGCGCGGGTGCTGCGACGATCTTGATTGCCGCGGCTGGGAGGAGGGTTCAAATTCTGACTAAACCCGATCTCATCGCGCCAAATCTAATGGAGGCAGCACGAGCAGTAACGTCGGCCGCCCCTCAAGAAGGCTGCAGTGGAAATCGATAAGCGCTTCGTCGGGTACCTGATGACGCGCTCGCGTCTGTTCGAGACCATTCGGGACTGCCCGTACGGCCGATAGCGGTCGCGTTGCAGAAGCCTCCGCAAGCGAACGAAGGCTGCCTATGAATTCTAATTGATGAGCCGCCCCAACGAGTAAACTGGCCTGATGCATGACTGGGCCTGCCTCACAATAATATCGATCATCGGTTTGACGGCCTGCGCGCACCACGGCGCCAATCGATCTGAACAACCCTCCGTTCCTTCGGTATCGCCATCTTCGGCTCCGCCGGCCGCTGCATCCGCACCAGTTCCACCTACGGCAGCTGCGACACTGCCTTCGGTCGATCATCCGCCGCCGGTGGAATCGCAGCTGACCAATCCGGCAAATCCCAAGCCTCAGGCGGCGGCCGGCAGTTCCACGCCGGTGACATCCGCCGCGAAGTCATCTGCACCCAAGGCCGCCAAAGAGAAACCAACACAACCAAGCGCGCTTACAGTGCCGGTGCCCGTCGCCGCGGGTGTTCCCGGTTCTGTACCAAGTCCATCCGCTGCGCCGAGTGCGCCGAAGCCGCAGCTGGATTTCAAAGCGTTGGAGCAACGCCTCCGTGACACCTCTGCCATTGGGGTGTTCACGAAGCTATCGATCAAAAATCAGGTCGATGATTTGTTGAAAGCCTTTCGAGGATATTACGCCGGCCGAACGCCGCCGACCTTGGATGACCTACACCAGCGTTACGATGGTCTCTTATTGAAGGTGGTCACTCTGATTCAGAACGACGACGCTAATTTGGCATCGTCGATTTCTGAATCTCGAAGCGCCATTTGGGAGAGACTCTCGAATCGAGAGTCGTTTCAAGCGATATGACGAAAAGTCAGGAGAAATTCATGCCGAGTGCTAAGCCGATCCTCATTCCATGTGCCGGCGCGCTGCTGCTTGGCTCGTCCTTGCACGCCGCAGATATTGGCAACGATCTCAAGGCCACGATCGTCTTGCAAGGCTTCTCTTGCGACCAGGTTGCTCAGCAGACCCGCAACGCCGACAGCGATTACAACGTCTCGTGCAAGGACGGTAATCGCTACCACGTGTTCGTCAATGCCCAAGGGCGAGTAGTAGTGCAGAAACTCAAGTAACTGTAGCCGGATGCAGGGTGGTCGGGCGGCGCCGTGACTGTCGGATAGTTCATCGAAGATGCATCCGGCGGCCTATAGCCGCCGGACGTACTTTGCTCAAAATGGAGTCAGGATTACCCGCCCGGCCACTCCATCACGAGATTGTAGGCATTGACCGAGCCTATGCCGCTCGGAAAGTCCCAACCTACATTAGTGATATACGCCGAGTCAGACTTGTTGTCGGACGTTGAAGAAATCCCGTACTTGTCGCCCTTCTTGAGGAAGCAGTCATAGGCCGTACCCTGAAACTTCTTGCAGGCGCCGACGATATCGCCCTGCGTCACGTCATAGAAGATGCAACTGTTGCCGCTCTTCGCCACCGTGGTGGAATTGCACGCCGCCGATCCTTTGCGACCATACTCGCCTTTCGCCAAGGCGTAGTACACCGTATTGGGATTGCCCCAGCGGCTCTTGGTCTTTTGATCTACTAGCGCCTGGATTCCCGCCATGATGGGTGATGAAACCGACGTGCCACCGAAGCCAGACCAAGTGCTCGGCGCGCCCGTGCAATCGAACCCGCCGCCGACGTTCGGATCCGGATTGGACCAGCACACTACGTAGTAAGCGTCAAAGATTCCGTTGGAAGCGAACAGCGATACATCCGGGATGTCGCGCACCCCGTCATCGGGATTTCCGAACAATCCGCTCTGCCACTGCGGCTTTGGATAGCCCACACAGCTACCGCTGACGACGCCGGCAATCGACGGGGTGCCCAGGGCGCAACCGCTGGGTCCGCCGCTGCCGCCAAACGCGTTCAAAAAGTAGCTTAACGGATTCGTGCTAGTTGTGACTGCGCTCGAGTTGCAAAACACCGCAGGGGTGGTTCCGCCGTAGTAAGCGCTCAGCAATGTACTGGCACATGAGCCGTTCCACGGAATCTCTTGTATATACGAGAGCGCGGAGCTGAATGTGGGACTGTTGGTCGCGCTCCAGTAAATGGACGGGTCTACGTCCAAGGCGGTGTAGCCGAAATCCAGACCGCCCACCGATACATTGTAGGGCGTCGAGGTAAATCCGCTGACGCCGATGCCGTGTTTAGCCACGTTGCCATTGTCGGCGCTCATCGCGTCTTCATCGCCTGAGGAAACGAATACTGACACACCTTCAGCTGCCGCTTGCTGGTAAGCAAAGTAATAGGTCAGGTTGGCGCTCTCGCCGTTCACCGCCTCGGCCTCGCCGTAGCTGATGCTGACCACTGAGGGCAGCGGGCCGTTCGATCCGCCGAGCGTATTGACCAGTGCGATGAGCCCGCCGAACGTGGTCGTCGTGTCCGCGCACGCCGCCAGCACAATGGCAGCATTCGGCGCCGCCGCACTCGCCCATTCCACGTCGATGGCGGCCTCACCGTCATCGCCGTAACCCGGATCCTTTTTCTTGCCCTGAAATCCGGGGTTCGTGCAGGGAATGCCGCCCGACGGACTTACTTGAGTCAGCGACCCCAAGGAATACTTCTTCAGACCGAACGTGTCGCGGAAAACCGCCCAATCACTGGTGGTATAAAGATATGTATCTTCCACCACCATGATGGTCTGGCCCTTGCCGGTATATCCCGCGTCGAACAACGGCTTCAAGTTGTAAATCGTGGCGATGTCGCCAGCCACTAGCGCGTGGAAGGTGCCGTTCGTCGTGCTATAGGTATAGCCCGGCTTCGGCCGCGGCACGAGTTGTCCCTTCGGGCGAAAATCGTGCAGCGACACGATTCCTGCGACCGCCGGCGCCAGCGCTGTCGGAATTTTTGGATCGCTGGCATTCGCGATGTGCGACACGCCGTCCACGAGATAGCGATGTATTTCGGTGTGAAACGCGTGAGTCACTTGAGCTGCCGAACCGCTGAAGTCGATGAGCATGCCGCTCGGCGTCACGCCGTTCACGGTCAACCCCTGAGATTGTAGCCAACGTGTCACCATGGCCGAGTCTTCGCTGGCGACGCCATAGTGCGCCGCGAACTGCTGCGGGGTGAGCCACTGGTGAAAACTCTCCGACTGAGGGTTGTGCAGGTCATCGATCAGTCGAGTCAGCGCCGCTTCGCGTTCGGGTGTGCGCTTCAACTGCAGCAGCATATGCTGCATCGGCATCGAACCTTCAACTTCTCCCTGGTCGTTCGCCACATTCGCCTCGGGACGCGTGTTGCCGGCGAGCGCGATAAGGTTTGCCTCATTGACGGTACTAACGATCGCTTGTTGCGGAAATCCACTTGGCGCCGCCAAGACGGATGATGCGGCCAGCAATGAGCAGACGCTGGCAAAAGCCAAAGATATTGACTTCATGATTCACCCCTATGTTTTTGTGACCGCACGGCAAGCGCACTCCGTTCCCAATCGTATAGGGACTTCACGCTCGAGTCACGCGGCCCGAAAAATCACCCGCGCAGCGGTCATCTGACGCCCGCCTACTCAGAAGTGTGCTTTGACATAAAAAGGGATTGTTCAAATGGAAACCCACGCGACCACGGAGTACCCTCGCGCGTTAAGATCGTTCCATGAAGGTCAGATTGGGAATCACTACTGGCTTGCTTTGTCTCCTTGTCGCTGTCGCTTTGGGGGCTGGAGTAGCCTGGGTGTTGGGTTCGAAGCTGATTGCGCCCACCAATCACAAGGTACTGTTGCCGGCGGCCTTTCAATCGCAAACGGTATCGATTTCCGGAAAGGGTCACATGACTGCCGGTTGGTGGGTAGATAGCGGGGCCGGCTCGCCCGTAATCCTACTTCTGCACGGAGCGCGGGACGATCGTTCCTCGATGGTGCCGCGAGCACAGCTGTTGATGCGGCACGGGTTCTCGGTGTTGTTGATCGATATGCAGGCTCATGGTGAAACGCCGGGTGAGGCGATTACATTCGGCCTGCACGAGTCAGCCGACGTGGTCGCCGCGCGCGATTGGATCAAGCAGCAAGCACCGGGTCGTCGGATCGGTGTCATCGGTTGCTCGCTTGGTGGGGCGGCGATTTTGTTGGGGTCGCAGCCCTCTGGATTTGATGCCGTGGTCCTCGAAGGCGTCTATCCGCGGATATCGGGTGCGGTGGAGAACCGAATTCGAATTTGGCTCGGGCCGTTGGCTCCGATCTTGGCGCCGGTCCTATTAGCGCAACTTCAGCCGCGCCTGCATATTGCACCTTCCGAACTCGAGCCAATCCGATCTATCGGTCGCCTTGGCGCTCCGGTCCTGGTGGTTGCGGGATCAAAAGACGAGCACACGACCTTGGAGGAGTCGCTGGAGCTGTTCGATGCCGCGGCGTCGCCCAAGTCGTTATGGATCGTCGAGGGGGCTCGTCACCAGGATTTTCTGAGTTTTGATCCGAGAGGCTACGACGCACACGTCGTGGAATTTCTGATGGAAACGCTGGCTGCGGTGCCGAACGATCGGAACGAGACTCAATGAGATTGGTAACCATAAGGGCAAAGGGAACATTAAAATTGAGACTATTACCTATCAGCGAGTCCTGTACCGTCAATGAACGGGATTTCGGCGGCGGAGCGTGCGTAACAATGCTGTATGGCACATCGTCGCAAAAGTAAGACCTCGCGCAAACGCGCAAAGCGTCCTGACATTACATTTGAGCAGGTGCGTCTTGCCGCCCGAGCGTTCCCGGGCATCGAGGATTCGACGTCATACGGCACTCCCGCGCTGAAGGTTCGAGGGAAGCTGCTGTTGCGTCTGCATCAGGGGGGCGATTGTTTCGTCCTCCGCGCAGATCTTTTGGATCGGGAGATTCTGATCCAGTCGGATCCTGAGATCTTCTTCCTTACAGATCACTATCGGGACTATCCTTGGATTCTCGTGCGATTCGCTGCTTTGGAGTCGGACGCGTTGCCTGATCTCATTGAACGCGCGTGGCGGCTGGTGGCGCCGAAGTCACTTGTAGCCAAGTACGATAACGAACTCGCCACGGAAGGCGACAGGCATCAATAGCGGCACAATGAGAGGCCACGACAGCGGGCCGGGCCAGTCCAAGAATGCCTTAAGGTTTACTTAACGGACGATCAGGTATTGCGTTTGTTGTGTGATGACGGGCGGTGCAATCTGTAACTGTTCAATCAATTCAGTCAACGGAGTATGCACACATGAACAACATCCAGGTCATCGAGCGGATTGCGGAAGGCCTCCTTGCGGTTGGCGTCACCGCTGCTTCGGTTCTTGTTTTCCAGTTTGCGATGCTGGTGGGTTAGCGCGATGCTGGCGCTCTCAACATCAGCTCGGGTGCAACGGTCACGGGATCAAGGATGTTCCCGTTTGCGGAGGACGGTGGTGCGTGACGCCCGGTGGCCTAGACTCGGCCGGACCCTGGGCGTGGCATGTTGATCCAGCGTTGGAGAGATGGGCGCTGCCACTGGTTGGTGGCGTAAGCGACGAGCTGTTCGGGTACTTCATCGCCGTGCACGATCAGCCGGTTTAGCATCATTGCAAGGTCAACATCAGCAATGGACCATTCGCCGAATAGATTGGCCGACTTGTCGGCGAGCAATGCGAGAGCCGCGGAATAGAGCTTGGCGGCGGCGCCCTGTGCCGCGGCGGATAGCGGTGGTCTCTTGACCCCGTAGAAAACGATTATAGTCGGCCGTTCGTCTCGGATCGGCATCAGATCGCTGCGGAGCCAGGCTTGGACTTGCCGGGCTCTCGCACGATTGCGTGGGTCGGTGGGGTATAGAGGGGTCCCGGGAAACGTCTCGTCAATATATTCGCAAATTGCGGAAGATTCAGAAAGAGAAAAATCGTCGTGTACGAGTGTGGGGACGCGCCGCGTGATGGAAGTCGACGCGAATTCCGGCTGCTCGTTGGCGCGGGCGAATAGGTCGAGTGTGTGCACGTCAAAGGTCAGGCCTTTTTCGAGCAGACTTACATAAGCTGCCATCACGTAGGGGCTTGCAAATTGAGCGTCAACATATAAGAGCATGGCGGTGGCCTCGCGCGATCGTTTGGAATGCTTCACGGCGATCGGTGCTTTGCATTCTAGCGAAGTCATCCCGGCGTGTGGCCGACCGATGATTTAGATTTTCTAATCGGTCATTTAGATTTTATGCGTGTAGACGAAGTGCATGCCGAGCACGCTCCATCTCAAGCACGGCTCCCTGATCGATTACACAAATTTGTCATAGGTGGAGTAGGGGAGTGATTGCCCACCTGCCCTGATCTCAACGCGTCCATTCGGGAACTGAGAGCACGTCAACGTACTTGCCGATGAACCTTCGATTCTTCGAGTTATCCGCCAGCATGTAGATCTTGCGCTCATATCGCAGTGTAGGATTTGAGGTGACCTTACGCGCCATAGTGCGTATGCCCGTCGCCGCCGGTCGCTGAGGCCTTATTCACGCGGAAAATACTCGCCTTGTCGCTGTTGCGAGCGGCTTGCCATGCTGATCGATGTATCGACGCGTGGCCTCAAAGTATCCGAAAGTTGACTCGGTGCCGTTAAAGAGGATCTGCATCAATCGACTTGTAGGCATCATCGACGAATACCAACGCACGCCCGCCTCAATCTGGGCTGTTGAATCTTCGGCGGCCTCAGTTTGCGTGGGATCCATAAGCCGACGGCAATCTGAAGGCGCCGCACGGTCTCCTTGGCCAGATCGATGCCATGCTTGGTTCTGAGCTTCTCGGTAGCCAATGTGGGCCCAAAATCGGCGTACGTTGACCTGAGCAACTTGATAACCCGATCGGCCATATCGTCCTCCAGCCGGTTGTTGCTCGGTCGGCTGAACCGCTTGGAAATCAATCCCACAGGACCCGCGGCGGCATACCTTCGAGCAAGCCGACGGACCTGGCGTGAGGTCAACCCGAGGCGCTCGGCAGCTCGGTGTGGTTTTAGATCACCGTCGACGACCGCCTGGATACACTTCAACCGATCGAGATCGCGCATCGCAAATGTCACTCTCGTGTTTTGCTTCATCGCCGATCTCCAGATCCTTCGAAGGGACCGGAAAACTAGCGCTCAGCAAGTTGAAAGAGGACATTTGAACCTAGCCAGAACCGGACATTTGAACTTGGCTGCTACAATGCAACTACGCAGTCTTGGCA
The DNA here is from genome assembly GCA_963755965.1 of uncultured Gammaproteobacteria bacterium. GTDB lineage: Bacteria > Pseudomonadota > Gammaproteobacteria > Steroidobacterales > Steroidobacteraceae > Bog-1198. The sequence continues at coordinate 6,389 of CAVWLU010000012.1, read as the reverse complement.
GGTACGGGTGCCTGTTGCGCTCGCGGCCTGTGAAGATTGCCAGCTCATTTACGGGCTCCTTGGCAAGATTTGTCGAATAATCAGCGAACAGCTGTTGCGGTGGCGAGAGGTCGAATTTGTTGCGCTGTTTCTCGCCGGTACCGCAACGCCATTGGACTATCCCTTAAATCGCTTTCCGCATTCTGTTGCGTCCGTGGGCGGGTAAGGAGTGTCTCACGTCACCAGGGCGGCGGGGCGGCAGGGAGGGAAGAGTAGGGCAGCAGTCCGTTCGGACGTGCGCCGTCGCGCAGGGACGCGCACCCCACATCTCCACCAGCTAGGCCGCCTCGTCGGGCGACATAGCGTTCGCAGGCTGGGGCGTATGGAGCAAGTCCCGGCCAAGCGCGGCCGCTGCTGCCTTATCGTAATTTTCCACCCAGCGACCACTCGTGCCAGACACCTGAACCGTTTACATCTAGCCCGCGCGCAATCATGGCCGCCCGAGCGGCCTCCACGGGTTTGCCGCCGCGTCGGTACACGTTCGAGAGATACAACCCCTTCCAAAGCAGCGACGACAGTCTGCGGGGAACCCAAACCCCGATCGGATTTTGTTTTAGAACAGGTAGAACAAATTTGTCGGGTAGCGGCCAGGGCTCTCCATCAAGAGCTGGCGGAATTCCAAGTGCCTTCATTTGCGCCGCGAAGATGAACGTAAGGTAGGGACTATTTGGCGGAACGACATATATGTTCATTCCCAACAACAAAAGTAATGTTCGCACACGCTGGATAACGTCGGCCTGTTCTCCAGTCGATAGCCTGGCAAAGCTGCACTGCACTAAAAACAACGCGCAAGCCGCACGATACTGACGACCATACTGACGCTCGTGGCGTCGTCCCACGAGGACATCAAACGGCCATATAAGCTTGCTGTTCTTTTCGGCATCGCCGATCGACAGTGGTGCGTGCCACGATAGGACCAAGATACTCACCGAGGCGACGTACAAATAAAAGCCGCCAAGAAACCACCACCAGGCTTTTGCGAACGAGCCGGAGACCACCAGCAACGAGATTATAATCAGGGCGACAGTCAAATATGGCACTGGATGAAAGAGGACCACAAAGGGTGCTGATGGAAGGAGCCGTCGTCTGGCGGGACCCAGAAAAACCCCGCCGTGCTTTGCCAAAGCGGTTTGGACAAGCGCAAGCCAATGGACAAAAGGACTCATGAAAATCATCGCGGCAAACACGCCGAGAATTGTTGCAAGAAATGGGGGTACGGAAGGTTGCATCGTTATTAGGAGCGCCGCCGTGTATTCGAGTTGCACATCATACAGGCCCCGTTTGGGACCTGCGATAGGCCGCCCCCAGTGTCCGCTTCCGCGATATCGGACGGCTTCAGATCGATACGGGCGATAGGCCGTTCGCCAGTGCATCCACTCGGCTGCAAGGATGCCACCACGGTAATCGCGGCGTATCTGCCACAATCACAAACCTGAAGTGGCATCGAAGTATCGAAGTGGCAATTCTTGCCGGCGCATTGGCCCTTCAGTTAGCTGAATTCACGTAAACCAAGCTACCCGTGATGAGTCGGTCTCGGTCGAGACGGCGAGTTTGTTCTTAGCTGGTAGCACGGGATTCGTTTTCTGCTGGGACTGCGCCTATTTCTTGAAGAGCATCCCTGGCTTCCCGGAAACGTTCATAAAATGCGGCCCACTTCGAGAAGCCACCTAGTTCCCCCAAACTCCGAAGTACAGCGAGATGCGACGCAGTCAGAATCGCCACCGTCGATTCGAGCTGGGCGATTCTATTTTGCTTATCAAGCAATGCCGCGGCGTTCTGATCGCCAGATCGCCTTCCGACACGACCTCGCCACCGTCGATATTCGTTCTGGCGATGACGATATCGGGCAACTAGTGCGCTTCGCGATGCGTTTCGCGTGATTGACGAAGCCGCTTTCAATGAAGGATGCAATCTTGCAACCGCGCGCGCCGTAATGTCGATGTCCCGTTCCAGCAGCGATTCAAGAACCCGTAACATGGATTCGTCGAGATGAACTATGTTTGTTGCAGATTCAGTCATCGATAATTCCCTGCCGCGGCGGCAGAGAGAGGTCTGGTCCGGATGGAAATGGGTGCTCGCCATCGTCGGCCGCCAAAAGCTTCCTTACCCCAGCTAGCCGGGTCTCCGCATGAGCCAGTTGATTCTTCCAGCCAAGGTTTGAGGACGTCCGCAACCTAATGGTCTCCAAGGCCCCTTGCAGCTTGCTCTCCAGTCGAATGAGATGCTCACGATTCTCCGGAAGATTGGTCGCCGAAAGGTGCCTACAGCCGGAGAAGCACTCCAAGTGCTTCGGGCATGGGTCGACAGTAAAGCTATTGAGGCAGTGACCGTACGGGGTCGCATGGAAACCATCGGCTTCAACTCGAAGATATTCATATGCGGCCGCATCGCCATCGTTCGACTGAATCCCTTTGAAGTTGTCAACAATTGGGCCGTTTGCTTTGCCGGTCTTGATCATCTTCGCAACTGTGGCAGCTTTCGTACCGAGCTGAATCTCTATTTCCGGCGAAAGTTCTATCTGATCGAGGTCTTCGGCTAAACTCCGATGATCGTACTCGTAGCTTTGTACGACACTGCGACGATTGAAGCGCTTAGATATAATCGTGTCCGCGACGCCGAGCCTGAATAGCTCGGTATTCTGGAGGTGTCTCAGCGAATGCGATTCCAGGGTGAGCGCACGATCAGCGTCCGTCTCACCATATTTCGCGAAGATTGTCTCGCCGAGTTCCTGAGCGCCAATTGACAAACCAATAAATGACGAATCGGGCCGACCCACGGCAATGAAACGATTGACGTCGCAGATTCCACCATTGCGCTCCTCAATGAGGGATCGCTTGGGGTGGATAAACATAAATTCCCACGGCTGGATCGAGCCGGAAGCCGTGGGAATCGACTGCATTTCGGAAACTTTGGAGGGCGTTCCAGTTGCGATATACGCTTCTAATTCGCTCACCCGCAGGTAAGCGCCTCCCCAGTCCATTCGGTCTGTGGGAGCGATCACGCGCCCCGTTGCACTCCGGAAGCGAAGGGGAATCTTATCGTTTCGCATCAGTCGCTGAAGCCTATTCAGGAAGACGTACAGACTGGCGGCCAGTCGAGCATTGCCATGTCTATAGTGTTTCCACTGGTTTTCGTGCAATTCTTGCAAGAGTGTGGGATCGAACGTCTTGCGATACTGTTGGGTCAAGTTCTCGTGGGATTTCGAGGTCCACGTCGGATTGCCCGTCAGGTGAATGTACACGTCCGGAATCGGTATTAGTTCATCGGCGTTATACCAGGGTAAAAGACGCCCTGTCTCGCATTGAAGTTTATGAGTCTTGCGCAGGGGGCCGGTCAAACTCGTGGCTCGATCGAGCGTCTGATTGATGATATCTAGAAACAGTTCCGGAATCGGTTGAGCTCCTTCAACCAATATATTGCTGTCAGTCTCTTCAGACTGCTGCTTTTCTGCAAAGTGACGGATCATTACTGAAGTCGATATACCTCCGGAGAGACCTGCGGGTTTTCCTTTCGCGTCAAAGTAATTGCGCTCCCGTTTCCAATCCAAAGGAAGGAGGGCGGCTTCGCCGATACGAAACCCGGTCACAATCATCGTTCTTATCGCCGCGAACCTCAGTTCGTCCACAAAGGTGCGCGGCTCCTGTGTCATGACAATCCGGATGAGCTCCCAGAATGCGCGCCGTTCCGGCAATCGTTCCGCCCGCTTTCTGTCCTGCAGTCCGTCGCGCAGCGCTTCCTTTGACAGTGTGTATTTCGCCCGCGCATGCGCGTTCACGTAATGTTGCCGATCACCAAGCGAGCCGTATAACGGGCCCGAGTCGGTCACGTGGTGGGCATCGAACACAGTTTTGATGATACCGATGATTACGTCCCGCAATTTCCCGGATGGCTGGATCACTGCACTTACGCGGATCGCAGATCGAATGTCATCGGCGTTCAATTGCCAGGGCTCACTTACGGTACAAGTGGCGAGCACGCGCAACGGACGCAAGACTTGGCCGACCACATGAAGTACCGAGTTTCGCCGAAAGAACAGTTGTTCCGCGGCGGCGGCCTTCATCAAATCCTGCCAGGATGGGGAGAGGACACTGCGACGGAGGTTGCCGTCCGCCGAATCGGGCGACTCGTCTTTCAGAAATGCCGATGCCTTCGAGTCAGGCGTGAAGTCGCGTAAATAGTGGTTTGGCGGGGACATCGCCTTGGCGGCCGCTGTGAGATTCCAGCCGACACCATCGGCTGCGGTGCCGTCCGTGTTGAGGGGGATTTCCCATTGCAGCGCCCGCCCGGCCGCAAGAGCCTTACCCAAGTCGATGAAAGCTGAGTAGTGCGGATTCATCGGTTACCGCCCTCGAGTTCCTCGATGACAACTTTCACGTCGTTTATCGTACGTTGCAGCTGTAGATACGCAGGCGAATTGGCGTCACCGCGCGACGATTGTTGAAACAAGGTCACCACACTTCGAAAGTCGCCCAGAACTCGCTCGTGTACTGCCTTGTCTTGAACAGGCATAAACTTCCTGCAACCGTAGCAGGACGTGATCGGGTTGTAGGGGCAGGCAGGTTGGCCCGACGTGCAACCGCCGATTCCGGAAATGGGCATGCCGTGGGGAACGCCGGCAATCTGCTGATCCTCTTTGAGGCGAGTCAATTCTTCCGAGGAAATAAAGCGATCATGGGCGATCTTCGCGACCGCTCGATAGATCGTCGACAGGCCGAGTGCCTTGTTGACCCGCTCAGCCTGTGTGGATGATGCTTCGTAGTACACCAAACCGGTTCTGACGTCGGAGTGGCCCATGAACTCTGCGAGCTCCTCGTGGTTGGCGCCCGCGTCGACAAGCCGTTGCGCAGCTGCATGGCGAAGATCAGTTGCGACGTGATTGGCACCAGTCAGTGACTTTAGTAGCCTCGCAAGACGTTCTTGCGTCTCCTTACTCGATGCAACCTGGAATAGGCGGTCGGCGCCGTCTCCGCATTGCGGTTGACGCGCCGCCTGCAATGCCAAGAACAGTGGTGCCCACTCCTGCTTTATTCTTCGCGTAAGTGGCCGTCTCGTCGCGCTGCTTTTCTGTTTCGCCATATGGAAGGTCAAATGCACGGCCGGCCGATCATCATCGGCTTCTTTCCAGACTCGCATGCTACGTACGGTCAACTTCGCGATTTGAACCGGGCGCATTGCAAATTGAAATGCACACAGCAACATGCAAGCGTCCGCCAGTTGAGCCGGTGGTGGTATGGCGACGCTGTCGCTCGTAATCGACGACGCCATCTCGTCCAAGTACCGAACGACAGCGGCTTCCTCGTCGATTGAAAGAAAAGCAGTGCCCGTGCGCACGGATGCATACTTATCGCCAGCCGGCAGGGGCAGGTTCGAGGTCAGATAAGCACCAAAGTCATTCGACCAACCATTTAGCCTGTGATGGCACAACAGTCGAAGAATTCCTTTGACGCCGGGGTAGGCGAGGTGGTGTAAATTCTGCGCACGTAACCGAGCCCACACCGTCCCAATCAAAGTGGGACCAGCCGTGACAATGTGGGTTATATCCTCGTGGGTAAGGCTGCTGAGCGCCTGAATGTATCCGTTTATCCCCTGAATACTGAGATCCTGAGCGAGCAAGAAAGTGAATAAGTGCTTCAGTAGATTACCGTCGCCGCGCTTTTCAAGCCGCCCGAAATTGATGTGGGTCCGAGTTCCATTTATCCAAACCTCAAACTTGTCGGTGTCGGTCGGGTTGGGAATAGAGCGGGCCGTATCGTCGAATTCATCGTAGTAACGAATTACGGAAGGAAGCGGGGGTAAACGCGCAATCACGTGATCGACGGGATCATCGGCGCCAGCAGACGGGCTGATCGGCTCAAAGGATGTGGCAGACCGGTTCATCCTAACGTTCTCGTGAAAGGGAGCGAAGTAGGGTGACGCGATCGTCGAACGCATTGTTCCAGACACCAGCCAGTCGATCCTCGAACACCGCGCGGGCATACCGCAGCGGCATTTGTGAGTTCTTTGACCAGCCAAAAAAGGTTCGGAGCTTTTGAAGGGCCTCGTCCATCGAATCGCCCTTTTCGAGCAATTGGTGAAGCCGGACGACGGCGGAGGTGTGCCGGAGATCCTGGGGCGAGATTGATTCCTTGCCTGTACGCTGCCTTAAATCGTTCAACACGCGCGGGGGCATCGAACCGGAAATTTGTTCTGAACGCGCTGGTCAACGATTCAGTGGAGAACGGCCTATTCGACTGGGCGTTTAAAAGGAACGAATGGCTCGGTCGACCCCGATAATTCTCGGCGTAAGATTGCACCAATGTCGCGGTTAACTCGCTCACCGGAACCTGACGGTTTGAATGAACGGTCTTGAT
>CAVWLU010000011.1:0-507743 GCA_963755965.1 uncultured Gammaproteobacteria bacterium | reverse complement strand
GGATGCAGTCGCGCAACTGCACGAGCCGTGATGTCGATGTCACGGTCGAGCAACGACTCAAGAATCCCCAGCATGGATTCATCGACATCAACCGTTTTTTCGGCAGATTTAGTCATCGATGATTCCCGGGCGCGGTGGCATAGAAAGGTCTGGTCCATTTGGAAATGGGTGTTCGCCTTTGTCGGCGGCCAAGATCTTCCTTACCCCGGCTAGCCGCTGTCTCGGCATGAGCCAGTTGATTCTTCCAGCCAAGGCTGGATGACGTCCGCGACCTAATGGTTTCCAACGCGCCTTGCAGCCTGTTTTCCAATCGAATGAGGTGCTCGCGATTCTCCGGGAGATTGGTCGCCGAAAGGTGCCTACAGCCGGAGAAGCACTCCAAATGCTTCGGGCACGGGTCCACGGTAAAGCTATTGAGACAGTGACCATAGGGGGTCGCATGGAAGCCATCGGCTTCAACACGCAGATATTCGTATGCGGCCTCATCGCCATCGGTCGACTGAATCCTTTTGAAGGCGTCAACAATTGGACCGTTCGCCTTGCCGGTCTTGATCATCTTTGCAACCGTCGCAGCTTTCGTTCCGAGCTGAATTTCAATTTCCGGCGAAAGCTCAACCTGTTCGAGGTCCTCTGCCAGGCTGCGGTGATCGTACTCGTAGCTTTGTACGACACTGCGGCGATTGAAGCGCTTAGATATGATCGTGTCCGCGACGCCGAGCCTGAATAGCTCGGTATTTTGGAGGTGTCTCAGCGAATGCGATTCCAGGGTGAGCGCGCGATCAGCGTCCGTCTCACCATATTTTGCGAAGATTGTCTCGCCAAGTTCTTGAGCGCCAATTGACAAACCAATAAATGACGAATCGGGCCGACCCACGGCAATGAAACGATTGACATCACAGATTCCACCATTGCGCTCCTCAATGAGTGATCGCTTGGGGTGGATAAACATAAATTCCCACGGCTGTATCGAGCCGGAAGCCGTAGGAATCGACTGCATGTCGGAAACTTTGGAGGGCGTTCCAGTTGCGATATACGCTTCTAATTCGCTCACCTGCAGGTAAGCGCCTCCCCAGTCCATTCGGTCTGTCGGAGCGATTACGCGCCCGCGTTGCACTCCGGAAGCGAAGGGGAATCTTATCGTTTCGCATCAGCCGCTGAAGCCTATTCAGGAAGACGTACAGACTGGCGGCCAGTCGAGCATTGCCACGTCTATAATGTTTCCACTGGCTTTCGTACAATTCTTGTAAGAGTGTGGGATCGAACGTCTTGCGATACTGTTGGGTCAAGCTCTCGTTGGATTGCGAGGTCCAAATCGGATTGCCCGTCAGGTGAATGTACACGTCCGGAATCGGTATTAGTTCATCGGCGTTGTACCAGGGTAAAAGACGACCTGTTTCGCATTGAAGTTTATGAGTCTTGCGCAGGGGGGCGGTCAAACTCGTGGCCCGATCGAGCGTCCGATTGATGATATCTAGAAACAGTTCCGGAATCGGTTGAGCTCCTTCAACCAATATATTGCTGTCAGACTCATCAGACTGCTGCTTTTCTGCAAAGTGACGGATCATTACTGAAGTCGATATACCTCCGGAGAGACCCGCGGGTTTTCCTTTCGCGTCAAAGTAATTGCGCTCCCGTTTCCAATCCAAAGGAAGGAGGGCGGCTTCGCCGATACGAAACCCGGTCACGATCATCGTTCTTATCGCCGCGAACCTCAGTTCGTCCACAAAGGTGCGCGGATCCTGTGTCATGACAATCCGGATGAGCTCCCAGAATGCGCGCCGTTCCGGCAATCGTTCCGCCCGCTTTCTGTCCTGCAGTCCGTCGCGCAGCGCTTCCTTTGACAGTGTGTATTTCGCCCGCGCATGCGCGTTCACGTAATGTTGCCGGTCACCAAGCGAGCGTATAACGGGCCCGAGTCGGTCACGTGGTGGGCATCGAACACAGTTTTGATGATACCGATGATTACGTCCCGCAATTTCCCGGATGGCTGGATCGCTGCACTTACGCGGATCGCAGATCGAATGTCATCGGCGTTCAATTGCCAGGGCTCACTTACGGTACAAGTGGCGAGCACGCGCAACGGACGCAAGACTTGGCCGACCACATGAAGTACCGAGTTTCGCCGAAAGAACAGTTGTTCCGCGGCGGCGGCCTTCATCAAATCCTGCCAGGATGGGGAGAGGACACTGCGACGGAGGTTGCCGTCCGCCGAATCGGGCGACTCGTCTTTCAGAAATGCCGATGCCTTCGAGTCAGGCGTGAAGTCGCGTAAATAGTGGTTTGGCGGGGACATCGCCTTGGCGGCCGCTGTGAGATTCCAGCCGACACCATCGGCTGCGGTGCCGTCCGTGTTGAGGGGGATTTCCCATTGCAGCGCCCGCTCGGCCGCAAGAGCCTTACCCAAGTCGATGAAAGCTGAGTAGTGCGGATTCATCGGTTACCGCCCTCGAGTTCCTCGATGACAACTTTCACGTCGTTTATCGTACGTTGCAGCTGTAGATACGCAGGCGAATTGGCGTCACCGCGCGACGATTGTTGAAACAAGGTCACCACACTTCGAAAGTCGCCCAGAACTCGCTCGTGTACTGCCTTGTCTTGAACAGGCATAAACTTCCTGCAACCGTAGCAGGACGTGATCGGGTTGTAGGGGCAGGCAGGTTGGCCCGACGTGCAACCGCCGATTCCGGAAATGGGCATGCCGTGGGGAACGCCGGCAATCTGCTGATCCTCTTTGAGGCGAGTCAATTCTTCCGAGGAAATAAAGCGATCATGGGCGATCTTCGCGACCGCTCGATAGATCGTCGACAGGCCGAGTGCCTTGTTGACCCGCTCAGCCTGTGTGGATGATGCTTCGTAGTACACCAAACCGGTTCTGACGTCGGAGTGGCCCATGAACTCTGCGAGCTCCTCGTGGTTGGCGCCCGCGTCGACAAGCCGTTGCGCAGCTGCATGGCGAAGATCAGTTGCGACGTGATTGGCACCAGTCAGTGACTTTAGTAGCCTCGCAAGACGTTCTTGCGTCTCCTTACTCGATGCAACCTGGAATAGGCGGTCGGCGCCGTCTCCGCATTGCGGTTGACGCGCCGCCTGCAATGCCAAGAACAGTGGTGCCCACTCCTGCTTTATTCTTCGCGTAAGTGGCCGTCTCGTCGCGCTGCTTTTCTGTTTCGCCATATGGAAGGTCAAATGCACGGCCGGCCGATCATCATCGGCACCTTTCCAGACTCGCATGCTACGTACAGTCAACTTCGCGATTTGAACCGGGCGCATTGCAAATTGAAATGCACACAGCAACATGCAAGCGTCCGCCAGTTGAGCCGGTGGTGGTATGGCGACGCTGTCGCTCGTAATCGACGACGCCATCTCGTCCAAGTACCGAACGACAGCGGCTTCCTCGTCGATTGAAAGAAAAGCAGTGCCCGTGCGCACGGATGCATACTTATCGCCAGCCGGCAGGGGCAGGTTCGAGGTCAGATAAGCACCAAAGTCATTCGACCAACCATTTAGCCTGTGATGGCACAACAGTCGAAGAATTCCTTTGACGCCGGGGTAGGCGAGGTGGTGTAAATTCTGCGCACGTAACCGAGCCCACACCGTCCCAATCAAAGTGGGACCAGCCGTGACAATGTGGGTTATATCCTCGTGGGTAAGGCTGCTGAGCGCCTGAATGTATCCGTTTATCCCCTGAATACTGAGATCCTGAGCGAGCAAGAAAGTGAATAAGTGCTTCAGTAGATTACCGTCGCCGCGCTTTTCAAGCCGCCCGAAATTGATGTGGGTCCGAGTTCCATTTATCCAAACCTCAAACTTGTCGGTGTCGGTCGGGTTGGGAATAGAGCGGGCCGTATCGTCGAATTCATCGTAGTAACGAATTACGGAAGGAAGCGGGGGTAAACGCGCAATCACGTGATCGACGGGATCATCGGCGCCAGCAGACGGGCTGATCGGCTCAAAGGATGTGGCAGACCGGTTCATCCTAACGTTCTCGTGAAAGGGAGCGAAGTAGGGTGACGCGATCGTCGAACGCATTGTTCCAGACACCAGCCAGTCGATCCTCGAACACCGCGCGGGCATACCGCAGCGGCATTTGTGAGTTCTTTGACCAGCCAAAAAAGGTTCGGAGCTTTTGAAGGGCCTCGTCCATCGAATCGCCCTTTTCGAGCAATTGGTGAAGCCGGACGACGGCGGAGGTGTGCCGGAGATCCTGGGGCGAGATTGATTCCTTGCCTGTACGCTGCCTTAAATCGTTCAACACGCGCGGGGGCATCGAACCGGAGATTTGCTTGAACGCGCTGGTCAACGATTCAGTGGAGAACGGCCTATTCGACTGGGCGTTTAAAAGGAACGAATGGCTCGGTCGACCCCGATAATTCTCGGCGTAAGATTGCACCAATGTCGCGGTTAACTCGCTCACCGGAACCTGACGGTTTGAATGAACGGTCTTGATCTGGGGCCTCGAATATCGAGGATCGGGATCAGATTCCGCGTACTTGTTTTCGCGTACAGATAGCCAGTGCCGCGTTCTTTGCTGTTTGTGGTCGTACTCGCTTTTGATCACGTCCACCGGCAGGAGTAGCATCTCGCCGCGCCGGAGACCTTGATGTAGCATCAACACGAAGGCGACGAACACGCACCAGCGTTTTCTTGCGCGTTTAAACGGATTGTCAGCCGATGCCGGGTCCAGTGTCTGATAGAGCCATTCGACCGTAGTCGCCGGCAGTGAACGAATGATTTCGGCCTGGGCGCTTTTGTGTACGTGCAGCTGATTGTAAAGCGTTGAGAGCCGATGAATTCGCTGTTCGATCCTCTGGAGCCGATCGTTCGAGGTGCCGCTCGTGGAGAGCCAGGTGACCGTAGAGGTGACAAATGCGAGACCGGTCTGCCAGCGCTTCTCATCAGACCAGGTTACTGTTGATCGGTTTCGAATCGACACAAACCAGGATTCGAGAATCTCGGCTAAGGCCGTTTCGTTCAGGCTCCCTAAGGCGTCATCCAGAGCGTGTCTACCACGCAGGCGGTCTGCATGCGCGTAAAGGTCTTCTATGTAACGCAGTTTCTTTGTGTGCGTCGAAGCGGCAAGCTGGCCAGACGAAACCACTGACCAAATTGCTGACCAATACCGCGGCAGTCCCGATTGATCCGTGAGCAACGGACCGTGAAGAGCCACGGGAACCAACGGGTTGTAGATCTGTTGGAACAAGCCGGCATCCTTCGATTGATGCAACGGCTAAACCTACCATTGAGGTCGCAGGCTGTAGTGGTCAATAACTGGTGGAAACGTCTAGAAACGCAACAGGCCCAAACATGCCATCCCTACGCATAATGTATATTATGTTAAATCTAGTATATATATTTCGAATCTGCAATTACTTTGTCGTATCTCGTCATACATGAGATTGTCTCAAAATTGGTGAGTGCCCTTTCATTCTTCAATCAATGGGTTAGCTGAGTCTCAAAACAATGAGTTGGTTGCGAAGATGCGGCGCTCAGACTTACAGCGCCGAGCGTTGCGTCAAAGTCTCATTAATCGTGAGAAGACCGCCGCTCAGCAAGTCAGCCAAAGTACGCCTTCGGCGAAAATCAGTTTGCTCCGTTCCCTCCATCAAGCATAAGACATCCGCGGCCAGGCGCAGAACCGCAATCCGATTCTCCAGCAGAAAAGGCTTACAGTTACTCGAAAGGGCTGAAACTCGACTCGGTCATTCTTGGAATACGAGTACGCGATAGCTGCTGATGGCAGCAACAAATAACTCGATTTCAGCTACTTCCGGGGCCCACTAGGACCCTTATTTTCGCTCGCGCTGTCCTCGACCCCTTGCCGCGCGTCGGCCTCCGGCATTACCTGTAGCAACGGGCCGTACCCGACCGATATCTCTCCCGTGAATGGTCGATCGTGAGAAGCGATCAGCAACAGGCACGCGGCCACACCCGAAGCATACATCCCCATCGTGACGGTGGAGGCGAGTCGGTCACCACTGTGAACCAATGCGACCGCGAATAGAGCGCAGACGGCTTGCACGAAAAGGCATGTCCATTTGACCCCGTTGACTTGAGATTGGCTGATGATGATGCGCTGCCGACGCGCGTCGAGCGCCGTTTCCAGTGCTGCGACGATCTCCCGTTGCGCAATTTGTTGGCCTTGGCTGCCGGGTGTGAGAGCAAGAGTCAACTGCAGAACCTCGGCGATGGGGCGGGGACTGAATCTCAGAGTGGCGGTTTGCCGAGCCATCTTTGGCCATTCCTGAGTTTCAGCTTCCTCAATGTAATTACGAACCAAGGCGCGCACACGCGCTTCGGCCTCCCCCGGAAAGGCAGCGGCGAGAACCACCACAGATCTCAGCGCGCTTGCCTCGCGGTTGACCGCCGCGTTGGCGCGTTCGCTATCGCCCCACACCTGTGCAGCAGTGAACGCCACGAACAGCCCGAAGATGATGCCCAGTGGCGCCAGAATACCGGGCGAGACGGCCTTAAATGAGCGCGCACGCTCGCCCACCGCGAGGGCCGCGACTACTGCATAGATTGCCGCTGAAACGAGGTATGTAAATCCGAAAATGACCAACGCCATCCAGACGACGGGGAGATCATGCAGCCAGTCACTCATGTTCAGCTTCCTCGCTAGTATTCGCAGGTTTCAGCGGCCCGAGCCTCGCGAGTAGCGTAATCCCAATCTCCCCAAGCTGGCGAGCGGAGGCACTGGCCGGCTTTTGTTGCCAAGGAGCCGAATCCCCGCGCATTAGTTGCCGAGCGTGATATCCATCTGGAAGAAGCTGAAAACGTTCGCTTCGGCGAGCGTTATCAAAATACGAACGCCATGGTGACCGACATCGGACCTGCTCGGCCACCACCTCGAGGCTGGCTCGCTCGCCCTTCACGACCAATCGTATCATTGCGCGACCAGATCGCCGCAGCGCGACAGCGATGCCGCGAAGAGCCTTCGCCTGATCGGGCACCCGGTGTAGTGCTTGGTACGAATTGGCGCGCTGCCACCGATATAGCTTCTTCTACCAGCGACTTCTGTTAGTCGCGAGATTCTGTTCCGAGCGTAAAATACACGGGTTGAATGAACGCGTTCGACGGGTAACCAGTACGGTCACCCGAGCTTGGGCGAAGCACGGACAGCACAGCGCAATGGCGGATCCTGACTTGCAGCGGTGCAGGATTATTCGTCGTCCTTGCGCCTCACCCTTCGGGGTCGCCCCGAGGGCGTTCACGCCGTTACACGGCGCACTAACGTCGCAAGTATTTACCGCAGCACCCTTACCAATAGCCACGACATGCCCGGCCTCACCTCGGCAATCTACGCAGCCATCAAAAGCACTTCTTCCGCACTGGAAACGATCCCCACAGGCGTTTCCCGGGCCCGAAAGGGCCCCTTTTTTTGATTCCGCCTCCTTTACGTCATGAGCGGAACGAAAACGACTGCTGGAACAGAGTGCTTGTGACCGCCGGCACCGTCCCATAGGTGCTATTTGAACGCTGTCCTGTCGTAGTTCCGTTCGCGACACACGAAGGCAAATAGTTCAAGGGTGTAAGTGACGGCAATGCATAGTAATCAATTCTCCCCGCGCCTGATGTGAAGTTCGCGTATTGCAAGTCTCCTGGCCCGACGAGGTTGAGCTCGAAGGCAACGATCGGTGCTAGATATGCACTGGTGACGAGCCCGCCTCCCGCCAATGGGATCGACTTCAAATATATCGTCTGGCCGACGGGGCTCGGTGGCGAGGATACCGGTACCCACGGTCCCTGGATGTAAAGTGCCACCACACTCACGTTGTTATCCTTGTCGACCTCCAAGTTCATCGAGAGCGTGGTGCCCGCCGGTATCATGTAGGGTTTTGGCGGCGTTGCCAGCGGAGGGGCCGGCGGGGAGTTGATCGTCTGCTGCGCCGGGAGCGAGGCGGCAGTCCAGTTGTTAACGGCCAGCACGATGTGCTCGCCGACGCCGATGATGTACTGCTGCCAGACGATCCAGTCTGGGTCAGTCGGATTCTTCTTATTGATGGGCGAGGATGCGTTCAGCTGGAACGCAAACCCAGGCTGGGTGTGATTTTTTGGTGGATTTCGCGGAGGTGGAGCGGCCACCAGGTCCTCCGTTATCGTGATGGTGACTGAGAGCGCGGTCAGTGAGTTGCATTGGTCTTGGGAACTCGGGCAGTAGAAAATGTAGTTCGCCCCGCTCCCGAAATTATTGGGTGTAGTGGCTGGTTGCGCGGCGACCCACGTCCAGTATTGGTTGTTCTCGTTCTTCTTAATGAGGGCCTGAAGCGTCGCTCCGGAGCCGCCCGGGTCCTCGATGTCGATGACCAGATTCTGGCCGGCGCTGTCCTTCGCGCCGCTCACGATCCAGAAGTATCCCGGTTTCCCCGGGACATCCTCCGTGGTCCAGTATTGGTTGTTCTCGTTCCTTTTTACGAGAGCCTGGAGCGTTGATCCGGAGTTCACCGGGTCCTTGATGTCGATGACCAGATTCTGGCCGGCGCTGTCCCTCGCGCCGCTCACGATCCAGAAGTATCCCGGTTTCCCTGGGACGTCCTCCGTGGTCCAGTACTGGTTGCGTTCAAGCTTTGGCAAGAGAACCTGCAGCGGCGAACCGGAGGCCACCGGGGTGGCGATGTCGATCATGAATCCGTATTGGGCGCTTTGTAAGAACTGGTTACTCATCTCGTCCTCCTTAATGAAGAGTTCTCGGTTTCCTCACATTCAGTGCGCACTCCCGCTACATAAGAAAAAACGTCAGGCGCCGTTGGGTTTTGGGATAGGCGACTTCGATCCGTCTTTGCCATGGGTACCGGCGAATCGAAATTGCATTGTCATAGCGCAGCATCCCTGCCCTGCCATTTGACTCGCAACAATTTGCACTTTTACTCCTCCCTGAAGTGTAGGTCGACCGTAGCTTGGTTTTACGACAGCGGTCGTCTCAAAACCCCATCTTTAAACGACCCCAAGGCCGGCTGGGGATCGGCCGTTATCTACTCGATCGTCGGAACTTGTCGCCTCGTTGGCGTCGATCCCTTCGACTACCTTAAGTGGGTACTCCCTAAGCTCGCGGTTGCAAAGAGTCACGGAGTGCTCGGACTCCTGCCGCCCGACTTCGCCCGCAGCAAGCCGCCCGACTCGAGCTGACTTACGCTGGCCCGGTGACACGTATCGCGACCTTAGTTGTGATCGATTGCCCGATGAAGCACTACTCAACCGCCATCTCATGGAGTCGCGCCTCGGCCGCGGCTGTCGCGCTGCGCCGGGGCCGGTAAGTGATCTTCGGATGCGTGTGCGAGTTCGCAATCGTCGCAACAAATAGCTTCCCCGGATCGAGCTTCGCTCTGTCACGATAGCCTTGCGGCGTTGGAAAGGCAGCTGAAGCCTTGAGTTTCGCTCCGCCGGCGAAATGCCAGAGGTGCTCACGCGAGTACTTACCAGGGAAATCCGCCCATTCGCCACGCTGCCACGCGATGCTGGCAAGATGCCCTGATTGCGTTTCCGTATCACGGCTGAATCGGCGCCCTTGATCAATTGGAGATGCACCCCCGCTGCGCCATGCAGAACACTTGCGACGGCTTTGCGGGCTTTGGAATCTGTTTCAGCACATCCTTGCGGATCTTGGCGACGACATGAACCTCTGGGTCCACGATCTCCGCAATGTCGTAATGAATTGAACTGGCCAGCACCGTGGCAACCTCTGTACTATCCAACTGATAATAGCTTTTGAGCCAGTTCGAAAGTCCGGCGGTAGCCAGTTGAAGTGCGTCCGTCAGCGAACCGCCAATCCCCGAAACCATGATGTACTGGTCATTTTCAGCCCAAGGTTGGAGCAGCGATTCATTGGGGATGAGATCGATAGTGAACTCGACATCCATGGAGGTCTCGAATCCCTGCCCGGTGATCTCCCCGTCTTCCTGCAATGCGTGACCGTCTCCGACGGAGAGCAACGCCCCGGCTTGGTAAACCGGCAAGTACAACGTCGTGCCTTCTTGGATTTCGTTGTAGTCCAGATTGCCTCCGTAGGGACCGAGGTGCGTAGTCATGTGTGACTCGTTCCAATATGGTGCAACACCAACGCACCCAAGCATCGGCAACAGTTTGACCGTGAGATTCTTCAGTTTGTCAGACGGCTGATCCGGCGTCGCAGTGCCATGCACCCGATCCAGCTTCCAAATGTCGCTGGAGTTCGTCGCCGCGTCCTGCGCGTAGCCCGGCGGCAGTACGCCCGGACTCAAGCCAGCCCGGTACTGAAACGCAGTGTCGCGATTCGGGCGGATCTTGTTGAAATGTACCGCGATCGTGTCACCGACCATGGCGCCCTCAATGTAGAACGGACCGGTCTGCGAGTTGCCAAACAGAGTGCGCTTAACGCCCTTCTCGTCGACACCGTTCGCGTCCAAGGTCTTGGTGCGGACAGTGTCGCCAGGAAATATATGTAACCCCGGCGGATTGGTTCCGGCGAACATTCCGTACCAAATCTTGGGCTCAAATGTGTGAATCGTCGGCGCCGGCCGCCTTAGCGGCCTGCGGCCGAGAAGCGTGATCGGGTTATCGTGCAATGTGCCCTCACCGGAGAGTGTGCTCGCATTGCCAGTCAGGACGAGCTTACCTATTAGTGTCGTCCCATCGGGCGCCAGAATCTGAAGGTGCAGCCCATCTTTCTGAGCCGCTCCAGCGAACTTGTAAGGAAACACGAAGTCTGGAACGAGGTAGCCAGACCTTCCTGTGTAACGATTCGCGTCGGCGTCGAGATCCAGTCCCGCCACAAATGAGCCGCCTGGGTAAGAGGTCGTGACCTCCCACCGACCTATAAGCGCAGAATCCTCGTTTGCGCCTAGTGCGGTTCCCAGAACCGTCGTCAGCGCTAAAAGTATAGAAACCCGCGATGGGATCATCGATCACTCCTAATGTCGCAATGTCCATTGATCACGACTGCGCAATAACTGTCCGCGTCTCATCCGTCAACCCCGTACCCGAAGGAGCTATTACAAGCGATTCTCTCGTTTCGAATAGCGTGGTCAGGTCAACGTAGCTTTACAGCCGCCGATGGGATTATCGGGCTCGTGATAGGTATCCCGCAGCTCGCTCAGCCGCCGCGATGGTGTTCTCGAGGAGCATGGTTACCGTCATCGGGCCCACGCCGCCGGGCACCGGAGTGATATAGGAGGCTTTCCGCACCACCCCCTTGAAAAGTCCACGTTCGCCCGCGATGCGCCCATCTGGCAAGCGGTTGATACCCACATCGATGACGACTGCCCCCGTCTTCACCATCTGCGGCAGGATTAGATTGGGCCTGCCGGCCGCTACGATCAATATGTCGGCCAGGATGGTGAACTGCGCAAGATCCCCCGTCTTCGCATGGCAAATGCAGACTGTCGCGTCTCGCACACGAGACCACCCACGTTGTAGAGGTGAAAGCCATCGACGTCCTTCTCGATCGAGACGCTTTCCAGGACAGGATAAATTGGCGCACTCCATCCCCGAACGGACCCCCTTGCAACGGCGAAATAAGACTTGCCGATCGCGTTAATCCAAGGACTCTTGAGCGGATCAGTGGGCCCGCCTCTATTTTGCGACATCGCTGCGCCAAATGGACGCGCAAAGCCCAGCAGCCAACACTAACGCGATAGTCACCCCCGCCGATATCAATAGCGACGAAGGCGCCTCCGTCATCTCCAGCAAATTGAGGTAGCAGGCCGCACTTAACGCAGCAACGCCGCCGGCAACTGCAATAAACACGATCGCAGCTTTCGAATCACAGCCGGAAAGTAATGAACGCGAGACAAACCATGAAATCACGTAGGGTAGCCAAGCCAAGGTAGTGACCATTGCAGCCGACGAGGGTAGTACCCTGTAAAAGTTCCCGGCCGAATCCAATAGACAAAAGCAGCTACGACGCCAAGACAAATATGGGCAATTAATAGGCGTCGGCTATTAACAATAAGTTCATCGACGATCTGTCCGGACGTCTTAACTTTCCGTGTCATTCGATCCTATTCTACGCCGAGGGCTTAATCCAAGCCCAGCCTGGAATGGTAAGGTGGACAGCATCGGCAGGTCGCCTTGGCTATTTAGCAATTGACTATTTGGCGTCCGGTCGCGGGATTGTAGTCGCGGCAAAGATGTCGGATCATCCGCCAGCGTGTCGACTTCGAACACAACCCGCGCGTAATTGATAGGCGCATGATCAGCCAAATCGCGCACAACCACATTGCGCCAGAACCGCCACGAATACTGTAACGAATAGTCGAGGCGCGCGCGCAATCGATCGGACATGACGAAAGACTGGTCCGGATTCTCGACAATCCTCGCGTCCCGGGTCAGATATGTATTGGCCTTAATGTGCCTGTAGCCGCCGACTTCCGGCGGCACTTCAGTCACCGCATCACAACAATCGACGAATCGTACATTGTGCGCAGCATTCACCGTGGCAATGAATGCCGCATCGCCAACGCGCGGCGAACCAAGCGTCACAAGCCACCCAGGCCGCCAGATCGATGCTGCTAGCGTCGCCATCGCCGCGCCCAAGCTATGGCCAGTCAGAATCAGTTTGCTAGTTTCCGGTTTCGCGCATTCGATCCATTCGAGAATCTGAGGCCTCAACGCACGCACCGCTACGGCGAACCCACTGTGAACGCATCCGGTGGACTCAGGCCACGCCACCAAGTTAGCTCGAAGATCCGTTATCAAATCTTTGTAGTCATCTGTTCGCGTCCCTCGAAACGAAAGGAGCGCCGTTCCATCGTCGCTGCGGCGCGCGGCAAAAGCCGCCGCGCCACTCTCGGAATCGACAAACATGACGAGATCGGTAAGTCCTACTCGGGCCAACGCTTCCGCAAGCCGGGTTCGTTCAGAGGCAGATTCTTCCGTTCGATAATAGGCGAGTCGCGCCGCCTCGACGGCGAGTTGCAACGGCGAGTACGGTTGCCCGCTTTTGAAAAATGTGTGGTGCCGCTCCGGGTAGTAAAGCGCCGTGCGACTCGGATCGTAAGCTAACGGCATCGCGGTCCCACTATTGGTGCCTCCTGTCCCTGGAACTCATATTTTACGTCTGGCCAGCCCGTTCGTGGTTAGAGTTCACCTGCACCGCATGCGTTCTGACATGGCGATAGCTTATGCCGACCCTGGGAATTTAACCTCCGTGTCGCAGCAATAATCACCACCAAAGCAAGCCACAAGTTGCGTGCGGGATCATGGAAGTGACGCGTGCATTCCTCCTGATCGGCGGGCGGAGGCCAAATAAAATTTTCAAAAAAACCATAGTGGCGGCGCTGAATACGCCTCCAGTAGCAATGACCGTGGCAAGCTCCCGTAGCATCGCCCGGGGCTATAACAATCCGGATGCATCGTTTTAGAGGAAAAAAACGACACGTCGGCGTCGGCGTGATAATCCCGAAACAAGCTTCTATGAACATGACTCCATATGAGGCCCTTGACTCCTCAATTATGGGAATTACATTTCGCTAGCTTGTCGGCGTCGAATGGTTTTCCATCCGCGACATAGGCACTCAAGGTCCCGACTTCGCGCTGCAACGCACGGCAAGTACCAACTGCGTCGGCGTCTATTGGTCTGGAGACGAGAATACAGGTCGAACCGTCGCAACGGAACAAATTACCATTGGCCATGAATTGATTTTTCGCGGTGAGCGGCTGCACCAACGTTGCGGTGTAACGGCCTGTAACTACGTCGGCGACAGCGCTGCTGGTCAAAACAATGGCCGCCAGAATTAAAGTCACGTTTCGCAGATTGTGCCTCCTTAGGTTATCGACCGGACAAATGTCCGGTTTCACCTGGACATTTGTCCATTTATGGTGGTACTTGTCAAGTGAGATTTCTATCTATGCTCATGTACTTCCGGTATGATGTCATCCGGTGCGCGATTCGCCTCTGCTCGGCCATCGACAAGCCTCAACACGCGATCGGCGCGAGCACCCCTCACATATCGGCTATGTGATGCCTCAAATGCGTAGCATGCGCTCAAACATAAGTACTATGTCGCGCGTGAGCGCCGCTTTGCTGACTGCCCTTCCTCCGGCGACGTGACGATGAACGGATCTCAACGTTACAATCCCATAAATTGCGGCAAACACCATCTGTGTGAGCCGAATGGCGGATATCGACTTTAGGATGTCGGAATTCGTTTGTGTTGCCAGCTGGGCGATGAACATTAACGACTCCATGGCTGGCTTGTCTCGAGATGTGCGAACAACGATATTAAATGTAGAAGGCTTGTCAAGTTCCTGAAATTCCCTGTGCAGCACCTTCATTTCTGGAAGATCGCTCAGAAACAATTCAACGAGTTTGACGAGATACCGTCTGAACCGTTGCTTTGGAGTTCCGATCTCCAGCCTCGAAGTCAGGTCGCGTTTAATAATGATTTCGACCGCCCGCTGGGAAACGGCCGCTTGAAGATCCTGTTTCAGCGCAAAGTGGTAGCTAAGCGTTGACAGTGGAATATTCGAGGCTTTCGCAATATCTCGAAGCGCAACCCCGCCGAACCCCCGTTCACCAAAAAGTCTTGTTGCTTGGCAAAGAATTCTCTCTCTGATATCAACATGCGTGTTCTTTGCTTTGTTCGTCATGAAGAGTGCCCTCGATTATAGCTCGCCAAACAGGAAGTATTGTCCCGACGCCTAGCGGTCGCGGTGGCTGTTCGACGCCATGATCGTCGTCACAAGCCGCCGAGACAAGGAAGATATCGTATGTCACAGATCGCTCGACGCTATGCAGAACTCATCGAGGAAGACTCTAGCTAATCTACTCAGGATCGTGGCTGGTTCTAAGCCGAGCTCTCTACGAACGACTTGGATTAAGGCCTCGATCAAGCGATCGACGTCGCCAAAGGCGAGCTCGTGGGGCGCTATGCGCAAGCGAGCAACCCTGCGCCTTAGTTGGTTGGACACGCCGCACTTCCTCCCAGTTTGGTTCCATAAATCGAAAGATAAGGTCGTGGGCCTGAGGCTCTTGCCATTCCCGACCTCGCCTCGGTTATCAGGTGCGCATCAGTTGTTATGTGCTTCTTAAACGCGCGCTTCACATCGGCAATATGCTTGCCCGGTTATGCGCGTCGAGCGAATCTCGCCGCCGCCCTCGACCAAGCCGAATACGGTGTTCTTATGGGCGAATCCGGCGCGCCTTTTGAAACTCCGGATTGGCTTCCGATGCAGGTTTCAACGGCGCCATCGTCGCCGATCAGTCCGCCTTTGGTGGTCATCGCATGGCGAATTCGGCCAGTCATGAGGCCGTCTTATAGGGGACTCCACGGGTTCGTTGGCGGTTTGATCGGCGATGACCGGAGGGAATTTCCCTTCAATTTTTCATCGCGCCTTGCTCATATCGCTCTCACTGAAAGAAAACCGCGCCGCTTCCCGCTGGCAGCGGAGAGACCGCCCTCTCGAGCCAATCGCGACCTCGCGCGTAGACTGCCTCAACCTCCGGACCCTTCAGGCCGGGTAGATCGATTTTTACATCAAAACCCATAAGTGATTGGATGTAACCGAGGTGCCGATAACCCTCAGGGAATCGTCCGAGGCGCGCTTGATCGAGCGCGAACGGCCTGCCTACCTCAAGCAGATCCATACGATCATATTCATAGATGGGTTGGCGCAGCAAAATTGCCCAACGATCGTCGCGCTTCACCAGAAAGTCATAGAAGCGGCCGCGGCAGGTGACGTCGACCCACACGTCGTGAACCAAAGCCCGCTGAAGAATAGACATCTTCGTTTGGCGTGAGGTCAACCCGAGGCGCTCGGCAGCTCGGTGTGGTTTTAGATCACCGTCGACGACCGCCTAGATCGACGGTATCGGCGCCATCGAAAATCGGGTCGCCCGCTTTCGCTAGTCGCTAACCATCTCATCGCCACGCTCGCGTCCGCAAGCGTTGGGGCGACATTCGGAAAGTCGCCGAATTGATTTACGCAGCCGAACTCGATTCAGACAATTTGGCAATGGATTATCGATTCCTCGTCGAACGAATAGACGGCGCACACCCTATGATAGCAGGTGCCTCTTGCGTGCCCATTCGAATCGTCACCGACCGCGGCTGTGGCGGGCCCTAGCAGGGCGAGCACCGCAAAAATCAAACCGACTCTCAGTGACTTCATGCGATCAACCCTCTCCCATCGCTGCTCCGAAACCACCGCTCCACATTCCCGCCGTTCAGCCGCCGGTATCCGGCCGTATCGTCTGACACTTCCAGCACTCATTGAAATTGCCAGGATTATCTTCCCCGCATGACAGACATTTCCATGAGGCGGCAGCGGTGGCGTCAAGCTCCCGATCCGGCTCTTTTGTCAGGACTTCCTCAAGCTCTCGCGCATCTCTCTCCTGGTCGGACTCGGCGATGGGTACCGGCTGCGCTGACAAGGGATATGGAAGCTTGTCTTTGCCCAGTCGAATTTGGATACTCCCGCTATTTATTCCACGACCCATCTGCGCTCAGCGCTATTACGCTGCCGGATTCCTCCCCATCGCTTCGGATTTCCGGGCGATACAAAGTCAGACCCATAAACGAAAGAGTTTCGATTGAACAATCGCAATCAACAACAGGCCATTCGGACCGCGCCGCCGGTCCAACGGTCGCTCCCCGCTACGGCGCCAGCCGCGGTTTCAGTAACCCACTTGAACGTCTTTACGGTCGAGGAATATCAAGCTAACGGCAGGACTCAAAAGCGCTGGACAAAAATCGGTGCGGCATTTCCCCACCGGAGAGGCACCGGCTTTAGCATCGAGCTACAGGCGTTTGCCGTAGATGGACGGCTCGTCGTCCTTGCACCCGATTCCACGGACGACAACCGAAGCAGTAAGTAGGCCACGCGCTAAATTTATGGGGGCGCCCGCGGCCCCTCTTTTTTTATTCTGCCTCCTACCAGAGGCGCATTCCCGTCGCATTGCCACCTCGATGGGATCGCTGATCGGTGTGAAAGACTTAAATTGCATTTACTTCTAGGCGGTACTATGCTCTCGTTGGCCGACGGACTTGGGATTACAAAGTCCGCTACCAAGAGTTCTTCGGTTACCCTTGATCGGCCGGATATCCAACGACGAATATTCATCGGCACGAAGGGAGGATCCGCCCGCCGAAACAATCACATCAACCGTTCGTGCGACGCTCCGCTAGATCCTTGTTCTATCAACGTTTTTGAATTTGCCCGAATGATCAGCAAATACCGGGCCGATAACCATCGGTTCGACTGTTTTGTCCGTTAAGGGAGATCAACATGCAAATCAAGAGAATGAAGGGTGCGCATTTCCTGGCCATATTGATGGCCGCCTCGCTGGCGTGGCCGTATTGTGCCGACGCGCAGCGCCGCCTCAAGCCGATTCCGTCCACACGCGGTGCGGCGCGGGAGTATCACCTCCAGCGAACCAACAGTGTATCGACTTCGCCGTGGGCGCCGCTGACCAACCAGCCGAGTTTTCTATCCGATGGAGCCGCTAACCCGATCCTCCTGACAGACGGGACGGTGCTTGTGCAGGATGCAGGAGAGCAGGATTGGTGGAGATTGACTCCTGACGAACACGGCAGCTACGTCAATGGGACCTGGACTGAGGTGGCCTCCCTGCCCACTGACTATAGCCCCCTATATCACTCCTCCGCAGTGCTACCGGATGGCCGCCTGATCATCGAGGGCGGTGAGTACAATTTTTTCAATGCGGTATGGACTGCTCAAGGGGCTATTTATGATCCGGTCCTCAATACCTGGACCCCGGTAGCGCCTCCCCCATTTTTCAGTGTCGTTGAAATCGTTCCAGGACTATTTGGGCAGACTATTGGGGATGCCTCGGGCGTCGTGCTGGCAAACGGTACTTACATGCAGTCCGATTGCTGTACCGATCAATCCGCATTGCTGGATGCCAAAACCTTGACGTGGACGCCGACTGGTACGAACAAATTCGACACCAATAACGAGGAGGGATGGACGCTGCTTCCCAATAACAAGGTGTTGACCGTAGATGCCTATGTTCCCATCCCTCCCTTTCCTTACTTACCCACGGGCACTAACTCGGAACTCTACAACCCCAGAACGGGTGCGTGGACCTCTGCCGGGAGCACGATCGTGCAGCTGTGGGATTCTGCGGCTGCATGTGGCGGAGAGAACGTGGCGACGTTCGAGGTCGGACCCGCTGTACTTCGTTCGGACGGGACCGTGTTTTATATGGGATCGAATACCTGTCCGAACGGTACGGGGAATACGTCGATCTACAACTCGTATACCGGAACATGGAGGGCAGGCCCGGTCTTTCCCGTAGTCGACGGAAACACCGACCTTAACATTGCGGATGGCCCGGCGTCGTGGGAGCCGAACGATAAGGTGTTGATGATGGCGAGCCCTGGCTTTGGAAACCCTCCTTCCATATTCTTCGAATGGGATGGTAAGAGCCTTTCGCAGGTCCCGGGACCTCCGAACGCGCCGATCGATGGGTCATTTTTTGGGAACATGCTGGTACTGCCTACCGGACAAATCCTGCTCACGGACTTCTCGAACGATATCGAAATCTACACGCCAACAATTACTTTCCGCGATGAAGTGCATGAATTTGAGATGGCTCCGGTCGTATTTAATTCGCCCAACGAGGTTGACCGAGGAGGTTCGTATCAAATCTTTGGCATTCGGTTTAACGGAACGACTCAGGGGGCAGCCTACGGTGATGATGTGCAAGCAGCGACCAATTTTCCGCTCGTGCGCATCACGAACCTAAGAACCTCGCATGTCTTCTATAGCCGTACCCATGATCACAGCAGCATGGCCGTTGCATCGGACTCCATAGTATCAACCCATTTCGACGTGTCGAACGCACAAGAGGCAGGACTCAGCAAGTTGGAAGTCGTCGCCAATGGAATTGCGTCGTTTCCGGTTCTGGTCTTCGTCCATTAGCGCGCGACTCGAATGAGATCTGCCCCCTTTCTCTGACGGTTTGGAGCGACTTATCTGAGGGGTCAAATCGGACTAGAGAGGGCCAAAACCATACCTCGGGGCCACCGGAATGCATTCCGCAGAGATTTCATCGCATGATGTTTGACGCATCGGGCAGTAAGTGATCTATTGCGCGTAAGCCGAAGCGATCACGCGGTGAGATTACAAGGAGGTGGACGATGTCGTTTAAAAGGCTTCGATTGACGGCACCAGTGCCGCTCTTCGTTCAGATACTGGGCATCTCAGGGCCTCTGTTCGTTCAAACAGCGGGCGCGCTTTCTTTTCCGGATTTCGTGCAATGCGTGGGCGCAAGTGGCCACGATCCGGTTTGCAAGCTCGATCCCGGCATTTTTCCGGTGAGCGAGACAATCTCTCTTGGCAGGTCCGACATATCGATCGAAGGATCTGTGCTCGGCCCCTTGCTCGAAACAACGTTGCAACGCGCCCCAGGCTTCGACGGCGCTTTGATCAGCGACGTGAATGCGATTGGGACGATCTTGAAGTCCATCACAATCCGCGATCTGACCTTCGACGGGAATCAAGCCCAGAACGCCGAACCTTATTACTCGTACAACCCAGACGTCTCAATCTTTGTGGTCAAGGATTTGCTTTTCGAGAATTGTTCTTTCATTAATTCTCCCAACATCGGGCTCGGCCTTTACGGGGCTGGAGCGGGAGACGTGGTTGTCGACAGGTGTTACTTCGGCAATCCGGTGCTCTATGGAATGTGGTCGGACGCCACGGGAGACAACAGCGACATTACTTATCAGGAATGCGCCACCAAGAAGTTCGTGAACAATGTGACGGTGGAGCGATCGGTGTTCGAGAATGCAGGCGAGCCCGCGCTTCTGGGTGAAATGACCAACGTGACGATCTCGGAGAACGTGTTTACGAACAACCATTCCAACTCGATCCCCTTCGGGGATAACGGCGGCCAGATCGATTTGACGGTCTGCACTAGAAACGCCCTCATCTGGAAGAACACATTCCAGGATGGTTCGGCAAGCCCGAACGGTACCACTGCTGACGGGATCGAGTTGCACGGCACTTATATTTCCGTGATCGATAACACCGTGAAGAATAACTCCGGTGGCGGCATCAGCATGGACGGAGTGCAGCATGTCGTGATTTCGAATTCGGACTCCAGAACAGGCAGCTTCGGAAATGGGCATTCAGGCATAGAAATTGCCCACTCAAGCTCCACGTTCAGGAAAACGGAATGGATCACTGTCGATTCCGCAATCTCGACCGGGAATGCTCAGTATGGAATCTGGAGCGACACCAGCAACACGACTCCGACCGAACCTGTAAACCACTTGACCATAGAGAACACTTGCCTGAGCCATAACACGTTAGGTCCGACCTATTTTGCGGACCTCGGGCCCGACGTCACGCTGAAGGACAACAAGGTATCGGGGTGCAGGCGGAAGTAAGGAGGGGTTGTACGCGCTTCTCTTTGCCGCCCGTCCGCGATCAAGCTGCGGTAGGACTCTCTCTTGTAGTAAGCCAATAGAGAGCCAAACCGTCTATCGTCAGATCTCGCTATTTGTTCTTCCAGTCATCCGGCAGATTCTGCAACCACGTTTTGTAGCGGTCGTACGTATAGAGGTCATTGACGATCGACGCGTGTCTCGATCGCCGGTGCGGTGCCGCGCTGGGCGCGGCTTGCTCGAGGGGAATGGCTCGCATCTTCGTGGTGGTTCGCGCACTACAGGTTCTTTCGATCATGACGTTAACCTCGATGGACTGACCGGGGTTTAAGGTGCGCTACTCTGCGGCCCCGAATGTGCCCGTCGTCTTCGAGCGCCCTGATTGCTGACTCGCGAGTCCATTCTCAACCGCGAATGTGAAAGTTAAATGTTCGGACCGACCCTTCTTCTAACTCGCAGTTACTTTATACATACTGCGTACACCCCACCCTCCCCCACCACGCAATCCTTCGCCAATAAGAACAACCCGCTTCCAATAACCGCCCGCTCGACGCGCCTGTACGCTCCGGATCCGAATTCCCGTCAAAGGCGAGAAATTCCCAACCAAAGCCATCCCCGCGATCGGCGTGATCCTGCGCAACATCGCCCGCTAAAGAATCGGCGGGTGATGCTACGGCGCGCCAACAGCAGAACTCGTCATCGAGTTGGCGAGGCCCCGCACAGCTGCCTTAAGGCCGCACTTCGCCCTCTTACATCGCCACTGGCCCTCGCAAAACCCTTCTGGGTGCGAAAGCATTGAGCCGCGAAGCGGCGTCTCTCCTAAATACCAGTCGTCGCTGGAGGCAGCGTGACCTGCATCAAGCGCGTCACCATGCCCTGGCATGATGACGCGTTTGGTTTCCCTTCCTGCTCACGTGGCAGCGACCCGCAGGATTGATCACTCAGATTTTCCCGTCGGGCCATCGAGCACCTTCAGCGCCGCTTCGACGCGCTCCTCCGGGACGAGCACCCGTACACCTGAGTCTCCTCCTTCCATGGCCACTCCAATGCCGACGACAATCGAGGGCACGCCGGCGGCGTCGAGTGCGATCCTCGCCACGTTGGCCTCGAGTTCTGTCGAGAAAGTCTTGACGGTCTTCATGATGGATCGCTCCAAGCAAGTGCCATGAACGTAATTGTCACTCTATCGCAATCCTTCGCTACAGGGACGTAGCTCAAAGGACTACTCGCGGCCGAATCCAAATCACCGCCGACTAACGTGGACATCTGTCCGCGTTGAACGCCGGAGACCTTGACGACGGTGGCCCGAAAGGGCGACGTCAACGGCCACATAATTGCCGCTGCCGCGAGCGCTAACCTCTTGAAAACAGGGAAAACCTTCGCGGTGCGAAACGGGCGGCAGCACTGATTGGCAATCTGCCCTCTTTTGCGACACTATCCCCATATGGCACGAAGAAACGGCAAGGCAACTCGCAATCGTCCCAAGAGAGCGGGAGAAATTCGGCTCCGCGGGAAGCGCATCGCGACTCTGGATGAGAGTCTTGCGATGGTTCGAACCGGCCCCTCGGTAGCCGCCGCCGTGCGCCCTCGTCGGGCCGATCAGGCCGGAGCCATGTTGCGCAAGACCGCAAAAGCCTTGAGCAAGCCCGGCATCAGCAAACACTCCATTTTTACCAATGAATCGGGTGACATTTTTGCCTACTCCGTGGACCCGAAGGACGCGAGTCAACTGGTGCGAATGTCCCGGGACGGTACGCGTCGCAAAGGCAAAGTCGTCAGCGGAAAATTTAGGCCAACGTGAAACCCTGGCGGCGACCGCCCGGACTGGCCAAACTGCTGCAGCAAGCGGCATTGGGTAAAAGCAGACCCACCGCTTTTATTCTCGCGGGCCATAACGGCAGCGGTAAAACAACGCTGTGGAATGAACGGCTCGCACGGCAATTGCGGATTCCGCTTATTAATGCCGATCGCATCACTGCCTCGATTCTTCCGCCCGCAGATACCGAAACCGGCCAGCTTCCGCCATGGGCCCAGAAGCTCCGCGACAGCGACACGCGCTGGCAACTTCTTTCGCAGGCCGGCGTGCAGGCATTTGTGGGACTCGTGATGGAACAACGAATGCCGTTTGCCTTTGAAACGGTGTTCTCACACTGGAAGAAGCTCCCGGATGGCCGGATCGAATCCAAGGCAGACATCATCAAGACCCTGCAGGCCGCCGGTTATTTTGTGGTTCTGCTGTTTGTCGGCCTGAGCACGGTGCAACTGTCGATCCTGAGGGTGGAAACGCGCAAGGAACAAGGGGGTCACGGAGTGCCTCTGAATAAATTGATAGCGCGATTTCCGCGAACACAACGCGCCATTGGGCTTGCCGCACCGATGGCCGACATGACTCTCATGTTTGATAATAGCCGGACGGCGGATAAGGCGTTTGCCCTAGTACGCGCCCAGCGAGGAAAACGCATTCTTTTCGATTGTCGCGACCCGCAATACATTCTGGACCGCTCCTTACGCACCGTCGCGCCACCTTGGCTCGAAAAAGCCGCTGGGAGTTATCGGAGCACCCGACCGCCGCCATAGCTTGCTTGAATAAGTCAGCTTTGGCGAATCGTGCCTCAGAAGAAATCGTTGTTGATGAACCCTATCTTCTTCAATCCACGATGCTGTAAATCCGCCGAGGTTTGCGCCACGATCTCGTACTTGGCAAATTTATCAACCGTAGTGTGAACCTCCGGCTGCGGCAATTTCACGGCGTCCGAGCTGATATAACCCTGCATCGTCGCGCGATCCACGGCCGTCTTGTTCCAGAGTAACGTGCCGTCGAAATCGATCTGCAATTCGATGACTTCTTGGTTCGGCGGCGGCGGATTGGGATTCGGCAGCGGATTATCAATCTTAATTGCGTGCGTCTGGCTCGGAATCGTGATGATGAAAAATGATCGGCAACACCAGCATCACGTCGATCAACGGGGTCACGTTGATATCGGCATAAGACTTGCCTTCGTTACTGCTTGCAGCCATGGCCATGGTGATGCTCCTTGGGTCTCGGGAGGAAACGATTCGACCGATCAATGCCGCAAAGACGCTCGCACTCCATGCGTTGGGCGTTGCGTTTGGACGTAACGGGTTGGAGCGGTAATTGGCTTGACGTATGCATACGCGATGAAGCTCTCTCTCGCTGAAATCCCATCCCTCACCCGCCTACTTGCTTTTATCTTATACCCTATGTAGAGTTCCTACTATGGGTAAGAAAGACGCTAATGTTCGGATGTCACTGCAGACGCTTCGGGTGTTGGAAGTCTTCTTGGAAAATCCGACGGAGCAATTGGCAGGGGCAGAAGTGCACCAACGCTGCGGTATTGCGTCGGGAACCCTGTATCCGATTCTTATTCGACTCGAATCTGCAGGTTGGTTTGTCAGCCAGTGGGAATCCATCGATCCCTCGAGCGCGGGACGTCCGCGCCGTCGGCTTTATCGACTGACTTCAACTGGACTAAGACGTGCCAGTGAAGTGTTCGCAAGCTTTAATCGAGGAGTACTCGCATGAGCCAGCGCAACGAGCAATCGACGCAACCCGACTTACGGGGTGTGCCCCTCTGGTTGATTCATCACGCAGCTTATCGGGCGCCAGAATCCTTATCCTCGAGGCTTGAAGAGGAATGGCTCGCGGATTTAGAGAGTCGATCCTCGGCGCTTTCGAGACTGCGCTTCGCGATGGGTTGCTGCTGGGCAACCATGGTGATTGCCGGTGAGTATCCGCGAAGCCGAGCTCCCGTTGTGAGTTCCGCTGCGGCAGCCACGGGATTCATCACACTCGCCGATCGAAACTTCGGCTACTTCTCCCTTCGCTCCGGTACCCTATTCTTAATTGCGGGGCTACATGCCGCGGTCTTATATGGGCTAATCACGACACTTTCGCACACACCCGTACTGACGACACCGCCGAATTTACAGAATAACGCGCTGAAACCTGTGCCACCAGACAAGTTGCCGCTGCCATTACCGGCGTCGGCAGTGAAGAGCTGGACGATCCACGCGCCGAAAATCGTTGTGGATGTTCCGCCGAAGATCGATGTCGAAAACGATGTGACGACAGCACCCATCGAGAAGGATCCGGAACCCTATCCGCCGCAGCTACCTCCTGAGGCACCGACTCATGTCGTACAGCAAGTGGCTGGGGGACCCGGCCCCGGGTTTCCGGACACAGCGGATTTTTATCCTTCTCTCTCGATACGTTCGGAAGAACAAGGTATCTCCACGGTACGGGTCTGTGTCGATCCGAAAGGTAGGCTCGCCTCCATTCCGACGATCGTGCGGAGCAGCGGAAGCGCGCACCTCGATGAAGGGGCACTAAAATTGGCGCGGGCTGCGTCTGGGCACTATCGCGCGACGACCGAGGACGGACAGCCGGTGAACTCGTGCTATTCCATGGGGATTCGGTTTCAGCTGAAGAACTAGCAGCCTTCTTGATAACCACGAGCACGCTGTCCGTCTACTCGTCGGCAAAGTCACTGCGCCCCTTGGCTTCCCGCGAAGCCCGGTTCCACGCAAAACTCCTCTTGGTGCGTAAACAACGAGGTCGCCGCAGTGGCGATCGTCTGCCTTACTTCGACCACGTTCGACAGCTCTAACTCGAGCGCTCAATCGGGGCGGCGGTAGCGAGTGCGGCAGCATCCGACCTCCTCTAGCCGACCGAAACCTGCTGTTTACTCACGCCGGTTTTAACGGTCGGGTCGCGCCAAGAGCGGTCATTGACCGGACGCCTTAGCAGCCCATGCCCTCGTGGCATGGCATGTTTCCATGGCCCGCCTGTAGGCTTCGCGTCCGCTGGTGCGGACCACATAGTCCCGCTCTGACTCACCGAGGACGACGCCCCCAGCTCTGGTGGCCAACTCGAGGGCGTAGGTCACCGAAATATCGGCCGCCGTGAACGTTTCGCCGGCAACAAAGGGCGAGCGCGCGAGCTGCCGCGTCACCAACCCCAGCCTGCTGTCGAACACTTCCTGTGCCTGGCCGGCGCTCCAGTTCCGCCGCTCGGCCTCAGGCGCGGAATTGCGGGCACCAACGACGAAGTAAATGGAGGCTGCAAGGCCGGCCTCACCGAGGTGAAGGAACTGTTGGTACGCGGGGAAGGCCGGATCGTGCGGCTCCGGCGCGAGCGGCGTCGGCCCGTAGCGGGCCATCAGGTACTCCATAATCGCAATCGACTCGACCATCGTAACTTCGCCATCCCGGATCGCGGGAATGAATCCAGCGGGGTTGATAGCCAGAAACTCAGTGTCGTTCTCGACGCCTGCCATCAGGTCCACCGGCCTCAGCCGATACGGGAGCCCCATCTCCTCCAGCAGCCAGACGACCCGGAATCCCCTCCCTTCGCCAAAGACCGTGATCATCTTCGAAGCCTTCGTTGACGCGCCCCAAATTGTATAGCTCGGCGACGACGCGAGGGCAACCGTCTTACCGCACGGCGCTGGAGCATCGCTCGCCGCCCAACCCCCACCGCGACAGTCCGCTTAGAGTCAGGACACGCAGCCCGGCAATGGTTCGGTGACCGGCAGCAATCGCATTTTCGAAATTTGGCGCGCGAAGTGGCTCTGCTCTACACTGAGGCCGCGTTTCATGGGCGATG
Source organism: uncultured Gammaproteobacteria bacterium (assembly GCA_963755965.1). GTDB lineage: Bacteria > Pseudomonadota > Gammaproteobacteria > Steroidobacterales > Steroidobacteraceae > Bog-1198. Next base: position 481,790 of record CAVWLU010000011.1, on the reverse strand, counting down.
AGAACGATCTATCGGCAGCCTACGTTCAGTTTCGACGCCTTCATGACGGACGGATCAGTTAGGAACCTCCCCCGATGTCACTGATCATTCGGCCGAGCATACCCGAAGACTTCGAAGCACTCGTATCGCAGTTTGAGGGGTTGAACGCCTACGAGGACGGCATTGTTGGAAATCGCCGGACCGATCGTAACGGGGCGATTGAAAGTTTGGCTGTCGCTCAGCAGCGAGTGATGGAGACGGACGGAACCGTGCTCGTTGCCGAGCGCAGTGGTCACGTCGTCGGTCATTTGTTCGCGACGGTAGAGAACGACGCGATATTCGTACGTCCTGAACTCCGGGGACATTTGTATATCTCAGAGCTCTTTGTCAACGCTAAGGAACGCCGGTCGGGAGTTGCCGCGGCACTGCTGAACGAAGCTGAGCGTTTCGCCTCAACCCGCGGCCTCACTCGCCTATTCATCAATGTATTAACGGGTAACACCGACGCGCAGATTGCGTACCAACGGCTAGGGTTGTACCGCAGTCGATAAAATTGACAAAGCAGATCGAGCCCAAATAACGGTACCGACTACCTTAGCTTGTTAAACCCTCGTTACCGAAATTTCTATCGCTGGACCAATGTAGAATCGACAATAGTTAACTAAAGATATGTTTTTAAAAGATATTATCGCGCTATAAGGCACGCAATGAAAGCGCCACCCTTAGGACGCTAACCCAAGACCGTTCGGCACGTTCTGCAAGAGCATTGGCGTCTTTTGCTAGTTACGCCGACCCGCTCTTGGGCCACACTGAAATTGTGAGCTCGGGTCCTGAGAGACCCAGCGACCTTGGGTTAAGCCGATACCTCATAAAGGTGACACAAATGAAAACACGTGAAACCACGACTCCAGTAAGAGCCTTTGATCGCGCCTATATCAACGGCCAGTTCGTCACTCCCCATGGAACGCAGATCGTCGATCTGGCGAACCCGACCGACAACAAGGTTATCGGCAGGGTCACCATGGCAGACGAAATCGACGCCCGAAAAGCCATCGGTGCAGCGAAAGAGGCCTTCAACTCCTTTTCGCAAAGTGGCAAGGAATACCGGATGGAGCTGCTGCAGCGGTTGCACGACGCCGTGGCCAAGCGAATGGATCAACTCATTGAAGCAACGGTCGTGGAATACGGCGCACCGCAGGACCGTGCGAAGGGCTCGAACAACCTCGCGGCGAACATCTTCCTGCACTTCAAGACAGTCCTCGAAGATTTCGACCTGGTCAAAACTGTCGGCACATCTAAGATCGTGATGGAGCCGGCCGGCGTAGTGGGCATATTTACGCCATGGAATTCGAGCGCAGGCTCGATCGCGATCAAGGTGGCGCCGGCAATCGCTGCCGGATGCACGGTCGTCATCAAGCCCAGTGAGATGAGCGCTATGCAAACCGAAGTGTTGATGGACGCCTTTCATGAAGCCGGGTTGCCTCCTGGCGTCATCAATGTCGTGACGGGCCTCGGCGAGGTCGTCGGGACGGAGTTAACGCAAAGTCCCGACATTCAGAAAATCGCTTTCACCGGTTCGACGCAGATCGGAAAACTGGTCGCCAAGAACTCCCTCGACACAATGAAGCGCTTGACGCTGGAGCTCGGGGGCAAGTCGCCCAACATCATCCTGGACGACGCCGATCTCTCCACGGCGATCCCGATGGCCATCAACGCATGCTACCTGAATAACGGCCAGGCCTGCATTGCGGCCTCGCGTCTGATCGTGCCGGAAGACCGCCTCGACGAAGTGAAGCGATTGGCCAAGGCGGCCGTCGAAAAAATCAAAATGGGCGATCCGAGGGACAAGGGCGTCACCCTCGGCCCATTGGCCAGCACAAAGCAATACAAGCGCGTGCAGGAGTACATCAAGTCTGGGATCGAGGAAGGTGCGGAGCTCGTCATCGGCGGGGAAGGTCATCCCCAGGGACTTGAAGGTGGGAATTTCGTGAAGCCCACCGTGTTCGCCAACGTCACCCGCGAGATGCGTATCGCGAAGGAAGAAATCTTCGGACCGGTTCTGTCGATACTGACGTACAAGACGGAAGCCGAGGCCATTGAAATCGCCAATGACACCGAATTCGGTCTCATCGCCTACGTAAGCTCGGCGGACCCAGAAAGGGCCACCGGTGTGGCACGCAAACTCACCGCCGGCCGCGTCCTGATCAACACACTAAGTCACGATCCGTTTGCTCCCTTCGGTGGGTTCAAACAATCGGGGATCGGTCGGGAAGGCGGGATCTTCGGGCTGCAGGAGTACCTGGAACCCAAAGCGATCATCGGCTAACCCGAGGCATGTCCTGACAGCGCGATTGCTTCCGGACGAAATGCCGGCGAGAGAAAAAATGACCGTCCACGTGCCAGACCGTTTCAAAGCCGCAAACGCCTTTTGGATAGGGCTCGCTAAGATCGGACTTACGCCGGCAGCGGTGCTGAGCCAAGCTCGCTTGCCACTGACTGTTTACGACGGCAAGAAGAACCTCGTCACAACGGCGCAGTTCTTCGCGCTCTGGCGTGCCGTGGGCGAGATCTCCGGTGACCCGGCCGCGGGCCTAAAAATCGCCACCCAGATCGACGTTGGCAATCGGCCACCGTCAACAATGGCGGCCTATTATGCCCGTGACTACCGGGATGCCCTCGCCCGCCTTGCTCGCTTCAAGCAACTGTGTTCGCCCGAGGAACTGCAAATCAAGGTGAGCAAGGACGAGTGCGTGATCGTGCCTGTGTGGCTCCACGCGCGGGAAGATACGCCGCCTTTGTTGACAGACGCCGCCTTCGCCTCCTTCGTTGAACTTGGTCGCCGCGGCACAGGGCATTTGGTGACGGCGAAAAGGGTCGAGCTGAAGCGCAGCGCGGAGGCGACCGGCTTCCACGAAGCCTACTTCAAGGGACCGATCACGTTCGGAGCGCGACGGAATGCGCTCGTCCTGCACGCGACCGATCTCGATCGGCCGTTCCTTACCTACAACGCCGAGTTGCTTGACATGTTGAATCCGCAGCTCGAACGCGCGCTTGAAGAGCGCCGTGCGCAAAGTTCGATCAGTGAGCAGGTGAAATGGATTCTCAAACGCCTGCTCGCGGGAAGCCGGCCGGAGATAGCGGCCGTCGCGCGCGAGCTCGGGTTGAGCGATCGGACCTTGCAGCGTCGAATCATCGACGACGGCGCAACCTTCCGGCAGTTGCTTTTTGAGGTGCGGCAGGAACTGGCGCACGAGTACCTCAACCGCCCGGAGATCGATGTCGCGGAAGTGGCATTTCTGCTCGGCTACGAGGATTCGAATTCTTTCTATCGAGCTTTCCGAACGTGGGAGGGGACGACACCGTCCCAGTTAAGGGCAGCGCTCCGACGATCTGAAACTAGGCAATAAGTGCAGGAGGATAGGCAGGAATCTATGAACAACGTATGGTTAGTTACCGGCAGGGCGAGCGGTTCTTTTCGCTATTCTAGGTAGGGCGCGAGCACATTTTCGATCCATTTCATGAATGCGCGGACTCGGCGCGACAGGTTGCGCCGATGGGCTACTACCAGGGAGACGTCGAGCGGCTTGTGCTGAAAATCTGGTAGAAGCTCTATCAACGCTCCACTCTCCAAGTAACGGCCAATCGCCAACAGTGGTGCCTGAATCAGGCCAAGGCCGGCGACGCCAGCGGCTTCGTAGGTTTGCACGCTGTTGACGTGGAGCGCACCTCGCAACTGAAGCCTCGCGTAGCGGTCGCCGTGCGGATACTCCCATCCATAGGGCTTTGCGCCGAGCGTCCGTGCGAAATGAATTGCCCGATGTTTCTGATGCTGTAGATCTTCTACTGATCGAGGGACGCCATAGCGCGCCAGGTAGGCAGGACTGGCGGCGTTGACCATGCGTAACTTACCCAGCGGGCGGGCAATTAGCGTCTCGTCCCCGATGGGACCAAGTCGCAACACGCAGTCAAACCCCTCTTGAACCAGATCAACTTGGCGATCAGTACTCGACACCTCCAGCTCCAACTCGGGATAAGTCGCCATGAAGGCCGGTAAGGCCGGCACGATGGTGGTGCGCGCCAGCTCGCTCGGCAGATCAACCCGTAAGCGCCCGCGAAGTGCCACTCGATCGCTTGCGAACATTGAGTGCAGACTATCAACGTCGGCAAGCAGATCGCGGGCACGTGCATGAAATACCCGCCCGTCTTCCGTCAACTGCACGCTACGCGTCGTCCGGTGCAGCAGCCTGACACCGACATCTTCTTCCAGCTTCCGAACCGCCGTTGAGGCCCTTCCCTTCTGAATGCCCAGGCTATCGGCTGCGTGGGTGAAGCTCCCCATTTCCGCTACCGTTATGAAAATGCGGATAGGTTCGAGATTCTTCATTTTGGGTGCCTCGGTATTGTTCACCGCAAAGAGAACAGTGAGTTCAGTGCCTCGGTGTTTATCACACCTAAGAGCGACAGTAAGCTTTCGAAATCGGGGATCCTCCCATCGGAGAATGACAAATGTCAGAAACTATGAACCGGCAGGAGCCTGAAGCTTCGACCTCGCATCGCGCCCTTTGGGCCGGTCGGATAATGAGCGCGTTTGTCGTCATCGCTCTGGTGGCAGACGGCGCTATTCAACTTTGCGCGCCGGTACAGATCGCGAGCATGTTGCGAGAAACCGGGTTCGCAGTGGACCTGACCCGTGTCCTGGGTCCGATCATACTCGCCTGCGCCATCCTTTACGCCATCCCGGCCACCGCCGTCCTCGGCGCGATTCTGGTGACGGGCTTTTTGGGAGGTGCCATCTGCGCCCATGTCCGCATCGGTGAGTTGGGGTCGCCGCCGGAAATCGTTTCTCTGCTTCTGGGCGCGATGACATGGGGAGGCCTCTACGCGCGCGATCCCCGTATCCGCGCCATTCTGCCGCTCATCCGTTGAACTAACCGGGGCAGTGCTCTGTCCCTCAATATCAGGAGAAAACGCATGTTTTTAGTCATGGGAATCACCGGAAAAGTGGGCGGCGCGACGGCAGAACATCTGTTGGCGCACGGCAAGGAAGTACGCGCGCTAGTGCGCAATCGCGAGAAGGCGTCAAGCTGGGCGAACCAGGGTGTGGAACTGGTTGACGGTGACTGGAATGATTCGGCAGCCATCGAGCGGGCGCTTAAAGACGTCGAAGGCGCGTTTGTCATGTTGCCGGCGGTCTGGGCCCCCTCGCCCGATTACAAAGAAGCCAAGGGGTTGATCGCGAACTATGTCGAGGCGCTCACCAAGGCGGCGCCGCCGCGGGTAGTGGCGCTTTCGTCGATGGGTGCGAACAGGACAAATGGGCTTGGGATGATCACGGCCTTGTCGCTTCTGGAGCAAGGTTTTCGCGACTTGATATCGCCAATCGCATTTGTGCGCGCAGGCGGATTCTTCGAAAACTTCCTCTACGGCTTGCAGGTCGCCCGGGGCGGAACGCTACCGGTCTACTACAATCCGACAAACCGGAAATCGACCATGGTCGCGACAAACGACATCGGCGCGGAGGTCGCGACCCTTTTGACCGGTCCAGTGTGGTCAGGGCAGCGCGTCGTCGAGCTTGGTTCGGTGGTCAGCGCGGATGAAGTCGCGCAACAATTGGGTGAAGTCCTGAATCTCGACGTGAAAGCCTTTGCAGTCCCGCGTGCAGGGTGGGCGAAAGCGTTCGAGCAATTCGGCATCCCGAAGGGCCGCACCGGACCTGCCGAAGAAATGTTTGAGGCCGTGAATGCAGGATGGATGGATCTCGGAGTCGAGGGTACAGAGCACGTAGCGGGTACGACGTCCGCACGCGAGGTCTTCGCGGCGGCGCAGAAGGCCCTGAGGGAGTGATCAGCAAACTCTACGAACGGGCAAGCAATGCGCGGCGCGGGCCGTACCAGTGACGACGCCCCGCGGTTACAAATCTCACTAGCCAATTGGCTGCGCCGACCGAACGGCGCTCCAATGGGACGTTAAATCTAGCTGTCCACAATGCGAAAAATAAGGCCGCCCATCAAGCAGGCGGCCCGTTATTGGAGAGCCCGCGCTCGCGCTGCACCCGCAATTCAAAATTCTTTTTCTTCTTACTCCGCCGCTCCCGGCCGAGCACCCGCTTCTTTTCTCAAGCTCACGGTTTGCGTAACTGCGATACCCCGTTGCTGCTCTAGAATCGCCATGCGCGCCGAGAATGATTCGGCCATCGATTTCAGCTCTGCGATCATGTTCCTCTGTGCGGAAATCTGTTCGTTCAGCTGTTTGATCTCGGCATCCTTGAGGTTCATCTCGCGGCTGAGCTCTTGGATGGCGGCGAGACTAATGCCGGAAATGTCCGTCAGATTGATGTGCGTGTCGTCATCGCCATCCAAGCCGAAGGCGGCGTGAAAGTCTTGCGCCATCGGGCCGATGTGACGTTTGTTCAGATCCGTCTTGAAGTCCCATGAGGTGATTGGCAACGCAGCGACGCGTTCGAGGATGGCTTTGCTGTCAATCGGCTTGATGTGAGTCTTGGCATTCCGGTCGCTCACGGTGAGGTACGAAGACGCTGCCACATTGCCGGCGAAATATCCCGCGTACCCGGTGGCGCTTTTGCCATACACGCCTACACCCGTCCCGGAGTCTTCGCCGATCACGCCGAACTGGTTTGTGCTCTGGCCCCACATGCCATAGCCGGTATCGCTGCTAGAGTACAGACCGATACCGCTGGCGCTGTGTGCCGTGATGCCGTGTCCGCTGCCCGAACTGCTGGCATACAAGCCGACACCCGTCGCGGCCGTCGCGTAAATGGCGTAAGTGCCGGCGCTGAAGGCATTGATTCCGACAGCCGAACCGCTGTAGGCATAGATGCCATCGGAGGTACTGCTGTAGGCGTATAAACCATACCCTGCGCTGCTTTCAGCGAGTACTCCGGTTCCGTTCTGACTGTCGCCGAGTGCTCCATAGCCATTGGTGCTTGAGCCATAGACAGCATACCCGTTGGGGCTCGTGCCATATATGCCGTACTGATTGCCTTCACCCTCGACGCCGATTCCATAGCCGGTCGATGTGGTGTTTTGACCGAGCACTGCGGGGGCGTTACTGTCGGTCGTGGTCACGGCAGCCATCACGGCCGGCCCCGTGCCGGCAGTCGTCGCGGCCACGGCTGGTTGCGCGTTGGTCGCAACGGTGATGCCGAATATGCTGGCGGGGCCTGTGGTACCGGTATTGTTGCCCATGACCCCAGCGCCGCTGCCATTGCTTTGTCCAAAGACGGCGCTGCTCGCACTCTTTTTATTGGCGATGACCCCTTCGATGGCTTTGCCGCCACCGCTATCGGTCACGAAGAACGCCGGGCCGGTCCCGGAATACGTGAAGGAAATCGGCGGCGTCAGGGTCGTCGCCGCGGCGCTTGGTACTGCCGAGGTGAAGGCCGAACTCGTACCGAATCCTGCGTTGGGCGTTTGAGGTGCCACATCCACCGACTCCGTCACGGGTATCACGGGTGCCGCCAATTTTGGTGTCTTCAGTTTCTCAATCATCACCGGCGCCGCCATCGGCGGCGCAAGGTCCGGCGCGGGATCAATTGGTGGTTGGGATGGCTCCGCCGCGGCGGCTGATGCCGCGATCATCGAAGCCATGGCACAGGCAATCTTCATCGAGTTAAATTTATTCATCTCATTCTCCTTTTTGAGACTTTGTTATGAAGTCAACACCTTCCTGAGCTACTCCCGGAAAAGTGTATATGCGATTTGTCCAGAGCGCGTGGCCAACATCATATGACCGCTAGTCAAACAACGTCAGGCTAATGGCGGCAGCCATCGCTTTGTACCCCTCATCGTTGGGATGCAGATGATCGCCGCTGTCGTAAGCGGCCTTTATTTGTATCGGCATGGCGGGGTCGCGAATCGCCGCGTCGAAGTCGATGACTCCATCGAAATCTTTTGTTGTTCTGATCCACGCGTTCACGTGCTCGCGTTTTTCCTCACCTTGAGCGTCGAAATACGCCGCACCTCCATAAGGCGTCAAAGTGCCGCCGATTATTTTGATGCCGTGCGAGTGGGCACGCAGCGCGAATTGCTTGAGTCCAACAATCATTTCCTCCGCGCCAACCTGCTCTTCAGGATGCATCGCCGGCCCTGCCTGTCCAATGTCGTTAATGCCCAGCAACACTATGATGTGCGAGGTGCCCGTCACGGTTATCGCATCGCGATCGAATCTCGACAGTCCACTTGGACCGAAGTCTGTTTGCGCCGGGAGCGCATCGTGCCACATTCGATTCCCGCCGATGCCCTCATTCACCACCGCAATGTTGCGGTGAGCCGCCGTCAGCCGATCGGCTAGATAGTTCGGCCAACGGTGATTGGTGTCCGCGGTGGATCGGTAACCGTCCGTGATTGAATCACCAAATGCCACAATTGACTGCGAAACAACCGCCGTTCTAACTTCCACAGCGGCCAGGTACGGCCAATCGTGAATAGGGGTTTGAAATGGACCGCCGTCATCTCGCGCAACATAATCGCCGGGGGTCGAAACAAATGACGTCTGCAACGCAAGCGGATGCTTCGACACTGGCCCAGAGTCACCTGAAATAAAGAAGCTCACAGTCAAATCATGTTGCGAGAGAATGGACAACGGCACTGAATCGCTCAGGACATACGCCCCTTTTGGAATGAGTATTGATGGCTGACCACCGAATGTCAGCGTGCGATTGGAGCCGCCAACGATGCCTGCACCCGACTCTTGCAATGCGACGGATGCGCTGCCGATGCTTAAAGGCCGGCTGCCAAAGATATTGGTGAGTTTTATTCGAATTTGATTACCACCGGTAGTCGTATGGACAATCAGGCGCAGTGTTTGATTGCTAAAAGACCAAGAATTCGGCGCTGGTACGGTTTCACTGGCACCCCACGTTGTAGTCCAATCCTCGGATGGCTGCTGATTCTGCGCCCCATTCTGCATGGCGCAGCCGCTGGCCATCACAGCCGCCAGCAACGCGAGCGAGGCGTGTGAACGGCTGACGCTTATGTGCTCAAACATATTCACGTCCCCTCTTCTCCCTATGGTCGAACTGTTCGGAGCGGCGCTTTCACATTCCGTGGTTGCGCTGCGCACCTGCAGCCACCTCCTCTAACTGAGTTCGGCTGCCGCCTCGCCCCCGTGCTCGCTCGACAACGGCGAGGCAGCGGCGAGACTCTAACTCATCTCACGGACTGCCGTGGCGTTGCGACGTCCTATCGCAAAATCGAGAGCGGACGACCATGAGTATTTTTACGCAACGCCGCGTATCTTTGGTTCCGATCGAGGTGCAAATGTTTTTTTGTGCAGCGATGTCCGGTCTGTCTCGCTTCCGGTGTTCTTATAACTGACTACCCCCCCACATCTACGGAGACAGCCATGACCAGCGACAATAAACTGACCACGAACTTGCTTTCCTGCGCGCTAGGCCTGTTGATCGCAGGCGCCGCCTGCGCCGCCGAACCTAATTACTGCATCGCGGTGGGCGGTGGCTTCGGCAGTGGCGGCACGACTTTCATCGGGCGAGGCTTTGCTGTGCCAGCGGTGGGCAACTGCATACCGTGGTCGGGCTTCACGAAGACTGCTTCCACCGTCATCTTGACGACGACCGGTACTGGCTGTCTTTCCAGCAACGGCAAAGTGCTGACGGTCAGCGTTTACAGCACTGACCCGGCGTTTCTCGGCGCGGGCCAGCTCGGCTCGGATCAAATCACGTTGTGTCCAGTAGGGGTTACAGGCTGCCCGGTTTCTGGCTCTGACCAAGGTCAATTCGGTGGAACCGCAGCGCCCGAGACCTGCACGGGCAAACTGTTGAACCTCCCGGCGACGCACGACTGATCGGTCACAGCGCTGGTGCGGCCACGGAACAAGCGAGCGCTTGCGCGATGAGCGATTTCCCTAGAGCCTCCCCCGGCGGGGAGGCCTAGCGGAGCCAAGCTTCATTTCCGCGTCATTTATCTAGCCTCGCGGCAGCGTTGGCGAGGGTCAGCCGCTGGCCGTGCAACACGACGCGGCTCAAGCCATTTCGAGAATCAGGCATTTCGACCCCCGAGGTTTGCCCGAATATCCGGTCCGTGTAGGATGACACCGTGATATGACCCAGGGAGGCGGGGATGACCGGCGTTGTTGACTGCGAGATCGGCATCGACAGCGATTTGGGCGCGCCAGTCGGGACGCAACGCATGGCGGCGGCGCTCATACCTCTCATGTATCAGGACCTTAGACGCATTGCTCGGCGCGAGCGCAACAGGGTCCGCGCCGGCGTCACGCTGCAAACCACGGCGCTCGTCCACGAGGCGTATCTCAAGCTCGAACACCTATCTTCATTCAACGACGATGAACACTTTCTACGGGCCTGCGCCCTGGCGATGCGCCACATCCTGGTGAATCACGCGCGCGGCCGCATGGCGAGCAAGCGCGGCGGCGGCGCGGCAAGTATTCCTTTGGACGACGCACCGGAAATGAGCGGAGCGCCGGATGAAGTGATTCTGAAGATCAACGATGCTCTGGTGGGTCTGGCGGAGCTCAGCCCGCGCCTGGCGCAAGTGGTCGAATGCCGCTTCTTTGCCGGCTACGACGACGCCGAAACGGCGCGTGCGCTGGAACTTACGGACCGGACCGTTCGTCGGGACTGGGTAAAGGCGCGGGCATGGCTTCGCCGCGAGCTCGGCGCCGGCGGGGACGGCGTGTTTGAAGATGCTCCATGACCGCACAGGCGCAGTGGACTCGAATCGAGGCGGCGCTCGACGAAATCCTGGCTCTGCCGGAATCACAGTGGCCAGAGGCCTGCGCGCGCATCGCCGGCGATGACGATGTACTGCTGGCGGAAATAACTTCCCTGGTCGCGTGTACGCGGGGTGTCGACCCCGTACTGGACCGCCCGCTCACGGTCCTCGATCCGGAGATCGGCGGCCCGGCCGGACTGGCGGCGGGCACCCGAGTGGGTGCCTATCGAATCATCGAGCTCATTGGTCGCGGTGGTATGGGAGAGGTATATCGAGCCGAGCGCGCCGACGGCCAGTACCAACAGCAGGTTGCGCTCAAATTGATTCGCAGCGAGCTTGCGGACCATCCTGAGCGCTTTCAGGTCGAACGCCAGATCCTGGCGCAGCTACAACATCCTGGCATCGCGCGATTGTTGGACGGAGGTGTATTCAACGGCGTGCTGCCCTACATGGCCATCGAACTGGTTAACGGGGTGACGATCACCGAGTGGTGCAGCGAGCACCGCTGCGATCTGGCGACTCGGTTGCGCCTGTTCGTTGCCGTGTGTGACGCGGTGGCCCACGCCCACAGCAACTTGGTCGTGCACCGCGATATCAAGCCGGGCAACGTACTCGTGACGAGCGAAGGTCACATCAAGCTCCTCGATTTCGGCGTGGCCAAGCTGCTCTCCGCGGGTCCGCGCGACGCGACCCGAAACGCGCCGTTGACGCCTGCGTATTCCGCTCCGGAACAGCTCACGGGTGGCGCTATCACAACCGCGACCGACGTCTATGCATTGGGCATCCTGCTGTTCGAACTGCTGTGCGGCGAACTTCCCTGGAAATCCGACGGTATGCCGTTCGGGGTAGCGGTACGAAAGATTCTCAACGAGAAAGTGCCAACAATCAGCCGCCGCGCCCGCTACAGCCGTGAATCCGCGGTGCCGTGGACGCTAATGCGCGGGGACCTCGACGCGATACTGGCCAAGGCGCTGCGCAAAGAGCCTGAGCACCGCTACGCCACTGTGAACGGTCTGAGCGAGGATGTGGCGCGCTTTTTGCGTCACGAACCGGTGACGGCGCGCGAGGGCGCGCGCCTGTATGTAATCGGGCGATTCGTACGCCGTCAACGCCTCCTCGTGACGAGCATCGCCGCACTATTGGTGGTGATCGTGGCCGGTTCAGTAGGAGTCGCCTGGCAGTCCCGAGTGGCGCTGCAGCAGGCGCAGCGAGCGGAACGCGAGGGCCAGAAGGCGACGGCCGTGAAGGATTTTTTGCTCGACCTATTCAAGCAGAGTAGCGTGCAGAACCCAGGCGGCGTCGAAGCGAAGAAGGTGACCGCGGAGCAACTCCTCGATGTCGGCGGCGCACGGATCAAGGTGCAGCTGCGGAATCAGCCGGAAGTGCGCGAGGAGCTGTTGGACACCCTTGCGGAACTCAACAATGATCTGGGCCTGACGGACCGCGCCAAATCACTGGCGGCGGATAATCTCGCGGAACTGCAATCGCGCACGGGCGGCCGGCCCAGCACCGCACTCGCACAACTGCAGGTCCGTCTCGCCACGACCCTGATCGATCGTGATGAAATCGGGGATGCAAAGAAACTTCTTCACGATGCCCTGACTGGATTGGGCGCGATCGGCGAATTGGATTCGGTCCACGCGGCGTCCGCGTACTATCAGCTCGCTCGCGCCGCCTACAACGCTACGACCAAAGACAAGGTGGCCGGCATCGCCGATCTGCGCCTGGCGTTGCAGATAATGAAGCGCCGCGACCCGGCAAATCCATTACAAGGCGCAGTTCTCGACTACCTGGCCCGGTATGCCCAGCTCAACGAAGATTTCAACGGCGGCGAGCATTGGAGAAATGAATTGCTGGCTTTTCAGACCGCCCAGGGCGTCGAGCGCAACGCCTTCGCCATTGGCGATGCCTATCTTGGACTCGGGGATTTTCAGTCGCTGACTCATCGCTACGACGACGCGGAGCGCAATTTGCGCCAGGCGAACGTGATGCTGAGCCGGGCCGTGGGACCAAAGCATCCGATGGCGGCGGATGCACGCTCGCGCCTCGGCGAGCTGCTTTTTTATATGGGTCACAGGGCCGACGCCGCGGCTGTGCTCAACGAGGCCATGCAAGCCCAAATGTCGACGCCACAGGGCTTAGACGATGCCACGGAAACCCGCAAGACCTTGGGTATGCTTGAGTATACGCGCGGGCGCCTGCCGCAGGCCGAGCAGCTGCTGCGTCAAAATCTGCACCAGATGAAGGACGCTCTGGACAAGGAACTGCGCTACGGTATTAGCGCCGGCCATCTCTCGGGAGTGCTCACCGCTGAAGGCCAGCTGGCGGAAGCGCGAACGCTGTACGATAAATCGCTGGACGTGTATGGCCGCTACATCGGCGAAAAATCGCATGCTTATGCCCAGATGTTGGGCCGAGGCGGTGAGCTAGCAATCGCGGAGCGCCAGCCCGAGGTCGCCGCCGGTATCTTCGAGCGCGTGCTCAAGGATTGGCCGCGCGAGCAAGGCGCGCTGCCCATCGAATATTCCCGCGCAGTGCTGGGTCTGACTGCCGCCGATCTGGATCTGGGTAGGAACGAGGCGGCTCGCCAGACTGTCGAGGCGCTGCTCGCAGAGATTCTGGCATCTCCCCAGCCGAGCCACAATGTGGAGTTGGAAGCCTTGACCCGGCGTCTCCTCGGTGAGGCGTTGCGCCGCTCCGGGAGACTCACCGAAGCCGAAGTTCAACTGCGACGGGCCATGGAGCTGCGGCAAACGTTAGATGATCCAGATAGCCCGTGGCTCGCGCAGGCTCGCATCAATCTTGCTGAGTGTCTGATCGGCAAGCACCAGACGCGGGAGGCGCGATCTCTGCTCAAGATGGCCGCCGTGGCGCAATCCCACCAGCCCTTGCTCCGCGAGTCATACCGTCGCGAACTCGAAGACGCCAAGGCGATGTTGCACGCAGCGATATGACCCGCCCATGGGCCTGGTGCGCACATTCGACGTTAACCGTAAGTGAGGTCTGTGCTCTGCCCGACTTCGATAATATATCCGTCAGGATCGCGGATGTAGCAGCGCGTCTCGCCGTACTTGGGGATCGGCTCCGTAATGAACTGCGCTCCTCGACTTTTCCATAATTGATAGCACGCTTGAATATCCGCAACGCGGAAATTCATAAAGCTGTTGATATGACTCGGATCGGGGACGCTGAGGGTTACCGTCGGCTTATCCGGGGTCGGCCCGCCTCCCACGTTTAGAATCATCCAAATATTCGCAAGCTGAAGGTACCCAGGCGCGTTGCCGTCGCCCAGGCTCAGAATGCGAGCGTCGAAGACCTTTTCGTAGTACCTAGCCGATCGCTCGATGTCGGCGACGGTGAGAAAATGCGCGATGCTGATCCCCTCTCGCGGAGGCATCTCGTAACTCTTCTGCCCGATTTGTACGCTGCTCATTGACCCCTCCAATTCCGATAAACAATGCGCCTTGGCTTATTCTGGTTCTTTCGTATTCCTAGCTAGGGCGGATTGAGCCTGACGACGAGAGGCGAAACAATTGGACCAAGGTATCGGCGATATGTCAGTCGAGTGAGGCGTCAAGTTTTCGATTGTCAGTCGAGAGTGAGGCGTAGAGTTCATGTAGGCGATGGTTCAAAGAACAGTTGTAGCCCTTGAGACTCTGTTTTGCCTCACCTCGACCGACGTTGGCAGTGTAATCGAGCGCCTTGTCCGTCGCTATCGCGGCGTACCGCGTATGCACGTCAGCATTGGCTGACGCAGAGAGATAGGATGACGGACTTGCTCTGTATCTTTCGTCAATGGTCTTCGGATTGGGCGGATTGCCGCAGCAGTCGCGTCACGCATTATTCTTCTTTATATGTCGGGTCTCTGCGCGCTAATCTAAGGGCCAGGGCACGGACGTGGACAATGTGACTTCACCCTCTTTACCCGGCGCCGGCTTTAAAGTGGTGCTGCCGATTTCCCGCCACCAAGGTTTAACGATCTGCGCATGCGCTGGCTCCGCCGGTTGACCCAGTAATGGCATGAGCAACTGCGCATCGGTGTGTGGCGCAAGTTCCAGCAATCTCTCGGCGGGTTGATCCCAAGCGTGCATGGCCAATGCAAACGTGCCCCAGTGCACAGGCATGAAGATGCCGCCAAGCATGGCATGCGCTTTAAGGGCATTGTCGGGTCCTAAGTGAATGTCTCCCCAAGCCGGATGGAAGGCGCCGATCTCCAGCATCACGAGATCGAACGGTCCAAGCCGTTCGCGAATTGACCGATACTCTGTGGTCAAGCCTGTATCTCCGCTGAAGAACACGGCGTGTCTCGGCGAGCGAATTGCCATCGATGACCACAGCGTTGCATTGCGATCCTTCAACCCGCGCCCGGAAAAATGCTGTGATGGCGCTGCCGTCAACACCACATCGGTATTCGGCAGCGTGTGCGATTCCCACCAATCGAGTTCAGTAATACGTTCTGCTTGCACGCCCCAATATTCCAGATGTGAACCGACGCCGAGCGATGCGACAAACGGCACGCCAGTCTTGGCGAGAGCACGGATAGTAGGGTAGTCGAGATGATCGTAGTGATCGTGCGAGACGACTACCACATCGACCGGCGGCATCTCGCGAAGCGATACCGGGACCGCTTGAAATCGCTTTGGTCCGACGAGCGCAGAGGGAGACGCACGCGGTCCCCACACCGGGTCGGTCAGAATGCGTACGCCGTCGATCTCGATCAACATCGTCGAGTGCCCGAGCCAGGTCACCCGCAAACCGCTTTGCGGTTTCTTTGCCCACGCGTTGAGCGGATTCGTCGATGGCAACGGCATCCGTGGTAAGCGCCTCTCGTCGCCGCACATGAAATCTTTGAGCGAAGGCATTGGCACGGTCGGATCGCGCAGATTCGGCAGCACCGGATGCACGTTTTGAAAGCGATCACCCGCCCACAGAGACGATGCTTTCATGCGTTCAAGGCGCGCTCCACCGGCACGTGTACCCAGGGATTTCACAGCACTAGTCTAACAAACTCCGATTACGCCCCCGGCGTGGTGGCGAGAGCTCGGGTGCGGCATTTCGGTCTTCTGCTGCGACGCAGCGTACCTCGAGAAAAAGGCGATCAAGGTCGCAATTTATCGAAGCATTTCTTCAGAAGATCGCGAGAGTGCCGTCTTCGATCCAAGTGGGGTTGCGCTTGCTGACAATCGGTAGATCGTCGGCGCGCCTTATGAGAGGTTTTCATGAAGGGCGTCGTCTTTACCGAATTTCTCGGATTTGTCGCTGAAAACTACGGTGAAGATACGGTCGATGACATCATTGACGCGAGCAACCTGCCAAGCGGCGGCGCCTACACCTCGGTAGGCACGTACCCACCGGCGGAAATGGCAACCCTCTGCACCGCCCTTTCTACTGAAACGCAGGAGCCCGCAACGCAATTGGTGTGCCGCTTCGGCTTACATCTCAGCCGCACATTCGCCGTTGATTACCCGGAGTTCTTTCCAAAAAACGGCAGCTTTTTTGATTTTCTGTCGAGCGTGGAAGACCACATCCACGTGGAGGTGAGGAAACTCTACCCCGATGCAGAATTGCCCAGCTTTAAAGTTGTAAGCCGTACGGCAACCAAAATAACGATCGACTATCAGAGTCCGCGCCGCATGAGTGCGCTGGCCGAGGGGCTCATATTGGGCTCCGCCAGGGAGTTCGGTGTGACAGTGCGGGTACAAGTAATGTCGAACTACGAAGAAAACCCGGATGTCGCTCGCTTTGTCATTGAAACCTCCGATTGAGCGCTCTCATTCCGCGTACCCTTGACGCAGATCCTCATGTTAGTCCGTGATGACCGGCAGCGACGCTTGGAGTCTCGACTAGAAAGGGAACGACGGGCGCGTCGCGAAGCGGAGCAATTGCTAGAGACCAAATCCCGAGAACTGTACGAAGCAAACCGCGCCCTGAGTCAACTTGCCGAGGATCTCGAAAAAAGAGTGGAGGCGCGCACCCGTGAGTTGTCGGTCGAGCGGCAAATGGCTCTCGCCAAGGCAGAGATAGACGCGTTGACTGGCGTGTGCAATCGGACGGCGTTTGACCGTAAGCTCACCGAGGCTCTGTACGCTACGCGCGACAGTGACGAGCGACTGGCGGTCTTACTCATCGATTTAGACGATTTCAAATCCGTTAACGACACGTTGGGGCATGCCGCAGGCGATGCCTTACTTGTTGAATTCGCATCGCGACTAACTCAGGCCATTCGACCCCAGGATATCGTTGGCCGACTTGGCGGCGATGAATTTGCACTTGTTGCGCGCTCCGTCGGCGATCGCGACGGCGCTCTGCTCATGGCTCATAGGTTACTTCGCGCATTGTGCCGCCCCATAACAATAAATGGACGTTCTGTGCCGTGCAGTTGTTCGATTGGCCTCGCGGAATCGGATTCTCGGCACTGCATTCCGGATGTGTTACTCAGCGATGCCGATCTGGCTCTCTACGCGTCGAAGCGAAAAGGCCCGGGTTGCGTTACCTGCTTTGAAACCGCACTGCGCGTCGATGTGGAACGGCGAGCAGCTCTTGACGCAGAACTGCGTGAAGCGGTTGATCAAAACCGACTGGAGCCCTGGTACCAACCGATCCGGAGATTCGGGAATGAGGGTTACATCGGGGCGGAAGTACTTACCAGATGGCGCAGTCGCGACGGCAATGTGCACCCTCCTGCCGCATTCCTAAGTTCCATTGAAGAACTAGGCTTACTGGATAAAATGATGGACAGTGTGTTGCGGCTCGCCTTTAAGGAAGCAGCACCAATTGTGTCCTCTGGCGCGCTCGATTACCTTTCCATTAACGTCTCACCCTCCCAGTTTGATAGAGGATGGACTCAGAACCAGCTTCCCGCATTGTTGGCGGAAACCCAATTTCCTGCTCAATCACTCGTCGTTGAGATCACCGAGACGGCGTTGGTACATAACATCGATCGCACGCGAATCACCCTCATGGCACTCACTGCACAGGGCGTGCGTATCGCGCTTGACGATTTTGGTGTGGGGTATTCGAACTTCTCTTTATTGGGGAAATTGCCTTTTGACATTCTCAAGCTCGACAGAACGTTAATTTGTGACATCGAGACCGATAAAAACGCGCACGCTCTCGCCGAATGCGTTCTGGCGTTGGCCTCCCGATTGAATATCAAGGTTACGGCGGAAGGCGTCGAGACTAAGCGCCAGGCCGATATGCTCATCGCAAGTGGTTGCACCACCATGCAAGGCTATTGGATCGCTCGCCCGCATCGGCACCTAGGCCGCTGGCTGGGCTCGATACCTGAAGGAGATAGATTAGAGAATCCCTGAGACAGAAGCAGATAACGCTTACACCGTGGCTGGTCGGTCCACGTCGATCCGGCCTATCCTCTCCCTGACGGCACCGCCGCCGAGCCGCGAAGCGGCGCCTGACTTCGCTCGAGGCTCCTAAACTCGCACGTGTCTAAGGGCGTGGTCGCGGCGACTGTCCGTCTGCGCCGTGGCACGCCTAAGCTGAACCAGCGAAATGATGTGCAAGAAAATCGCGAGCGGCACCAAGAATGTTGGAATGAGCACCAACGGGAACATTGAAATGAGTTCGTTAGGCTGATCGAGGGCAAACTTCTGGAAGGCCGAAGGTGAAGTCAGGAATCCTGTAGTAAGGGCAATGACGAGGTCCGCAAGTCCGAGGAGATTCCATCGTAAGACGGTTCGTGATTGCAGTTGCCGGACACCGGACGCCCTAATTCCGATAGCTAACGCCAACAGCCCGACGGTGATATCACCCACACCTGCAGGTAACGCGAACAGTCCGGGTAGCAAATTGGAGGCATAGAGGATTAGAAAGGTCACCCCTTCAACGCGATAGAACTGCACCGCGATCACCCACGGCCGCGGCACCGCGTCAATCAAGCGTGACAGGGCTGGCCAGCGCGAGATCAATAGGACACCTAGCAGGATGGGAATGACAATTCCAAACTCGATCGTCGGAAACTGTACCGCGGCAGCGTGATAGACACCCATGGACGCGAGGATAACGGCTACTGCAAACCAGCCGATCAGCAGAACTGCCGTCGTTTGGACAGTCAGTCTGCGCCTGCTGTCAGGCCACTTGGATCGCTTAAGAGCCTGGTTCACACCGAGAATCACGGCGGCGATGGTTGCACCACAGCCGGCCACGATGGATAAAGGGAGATAGCTTGGGATGGTCATGGTGCCCCCTCAGTAACGATATTGCAGTAACCTTCAACGGTTTCGACAGATTCGATGTCCATTTACTCAGTTCTACGTGCCAGCCGCGCCTTGGTGGAATTCGTCCCAGTCTGTGAGCCGAGGATCATCCGTCGCGCCAACTCAAGAGCATCCACTTTGGCCGTACGATCACCGGGAAAATCAATGGCAGTGAAGGTTCTTGCGATCACGGGACCCAATATCATCTGTCGCGCCTGTTCCTGTGCATCGAGCCCGACGGATTTAGAAGCTACCGAGCGATACTTCGAATTGTTTGATGGAAAACTCCCGCCCGAGAGCAGAACTCTCGCCTGCTCCTGCCCATCTCCAGTTGGCGCTGCCGCTCGAACAACCCCAGTGCCCATAAACGAAAGCAGACAAAGACCCAAGGCAAAATTCGACTTTATTGCGATATTCATGTTCGTTCTCCTATTGCGGTAGTGCTGAAAATCATCCGTCATGTCCATGTAGATACATATAACACAATAGTTGAAGGACAACCCAACTATCGATGTATCTGCATATATCATAGAACTATTGGATTGTATATGCAGATACATGTATGATGGGCCACGATGAAGCTTCAATCCTTGCCTTGCTATTGCGCGACGCTACGTCAGGCAGCACGAGCCGCGACTTCATTCTACGAGGAGGTGCTCGCGGATAGCGGAGTCCGTGCAACGCAATTTACCATCCTGCAGGTGCTACAAACCGCACCAGATCTTCTGACGACGGAAGTCGGTGAGCTTCTTGGCATCGATCAGACGACGGCGACGCGAACACTTGCATTGATGAAAAAAGGTAAACTCGTGATGGATGTCAAAGGAACCGATCGACGGGAAAGGAAGTGGCGTCTCGCGCCCCTCGGTGAAACCACGTTTCACGAGACTCAGCCGAAGTGGGAACGCGCGCAATCATTGTTCGAGCGACGGCTGGGGCGGGCCGAGGCTATCGCGCTGAAGAAATTCGCGTTTCGCGCGGCGCGGTGCTTTGCGCTTGCCCTCGCCCACAGCCCGAAGGCACCGTCGACATGAACCCATGCGCCCCTCGACTTGGCGAACGAGATCAGCTCGACAAACGGATCGAATGCGCCGACGTTGAGATCCGCAGCATGTAGGACGACGATAGTTGGCGCTGCGGGTGTCTTCTCCATCGCGTCCGAGAGGGCGGGCAGTTCAAGCCGCGCATCCGTGCCGGTTGCGAGCGGCTCAAGACTGTTGGAGCCAAAGCCTAGAAATCGCAGCGCCCGCGTCAACGATCCGTGTCGGTGTTCATTGGCGAGAACACGAATATGGGGGGCGTTGAACAGGCCGCAGCGTTCCACATCCCAGCCCCTTTTACTCAATAGCGCATGGCGCGCTGCGGCCAGGCAAGTGAAGTGCGCCATTTGACAGCCTGTTGTGAAAGCAAACGATGCGTTTGCGGGCAATCCGAGAATATCTTTCACCCACCGGCCCGCGACCTCCTCCACGACCGCTGAAGCGGGCGCAGACAAATAGAGAGCCGCGTTGTTATCCCACGTCGACACGAGCCAGTCGGCTGCAAGAGCGGACGGCAGGGCGCCACCCATGACCCAAGCGAAGGATCTGCCGCTCGCGGACCCGAGGTGTCCGCCCGACGTCGCGGCGACCAGATCGTCGATTACTTGGGTGGGGTCGGTCCCTCGATCGTCCAGCGGGGCGCCCAGACGGCGGCGAAGTTCATCCAGCGTCGTCGTAGGACGAACCGGACGCTGGTCCAGTCCGTCTAAAAACTCCACCGCGTGCCGCCTCGTTCGGTCCAGCAGGATATCAATGCCGGTCATCGGGCGCCCTTCCCTTAACGTCAGTAATTCGATGTTGCCAGTGTAGCAATGGCGGCCCTCGCATGAGTCGACCCGGCATCGAGAGTTGGATTCTCCAAGCCACGGAAATTTAACCGTGGACCTGTCCCACTAAATCCTGGGAACTCCACACTTTACAATTCAAGTAGCTGTACGTCGTTTGAGTTAGTCTAGCTGGTGGTTGATCCCTACTCTTCACAGTTGTTGCGGAGGGCGGTGTGATTCATGCAATTGAGGAAGATCATTCGCCGCTGAGCGAGCGCGTGCTTCTAGGGCGAGCTCCAGGGTTAGAAGCGGCAGGGGCGGCGACATTCAGGGCTGCTGCGGTAGCCCTGGAAACTTCACCTAAAAACTCCGGTGAAGAGATCTCCCGAGCGCTTCTTTCCAGGCTTTACCGCATTTCAAATCGAAACAGAAGAGGCGACGATCAATGGGGTGACGGGCGGGCGTGGGCCTCCGCTATTGTTGTTGCATGGGTACCCCCAAACGCACTCTGAGTGGTATCGGATCGCACCAGCGCTGGCGGAGCGATTCACGGTTGTCGCAACTGATCTTCGAGGCTATGGCGACAGCAGTAAACCTCCAGATGGCGTCAACCATGCAGGGCACTCGAAACGCAACATGGCACGCGACCAGGTTGCCGTGATGGAAAAGTTGGGTTTTGAACGCTTCGCCGTCGTCGGTCACGACCGAGGCGGCCGCGTAGCACATCGAATGGCTCTCGACCATCCAAACGCCGTCAGCCGTCTAGCTGTGCTCGATATCGTACCTACCTATAAACTCTATACGTCGGTGAGCAAGGAATTCGCGACCGCTTATTACCATTGGTTCTTCCTGATCCAACCTGCACCTCTCCCCGAGACGCTGATTGGCAACAGCGCGGACTTCTCTCTGCGTCGCATCTTTGGAGATATTATTCCGGCAATCATTTCTGACGAATTGTACGCAGAGTATCTGAGGTGCTATCAAGATCCAGCGACGCTGCACGCGATGTGCGAAGACTATCGAGCAGGGTCGACGATTGATCTGGAACACGACAGGGAGGATCTTGCGGCCAAACTGCAATGCCCGCTGCTTGTGATCTGGGGTGCTAAGGGCGCCATGGACTCCCTGTACGATGTCTTGGCGACCTGGCGTGAGAGAGCATCAGATGTCCGGGGCGGATCGCTCCCTGGAGGTCATTGGCTTCCGGAACAATTGCCGGATGAATTGACCGCCGAGCTAATGCCGTTCCTTGCCTGAGTGCCGGATCGCACAATTTCATACATCGCGGGATTTTGAATGATGCGCAGCCCTCTCCGTGCCGAAAACACTCGCCATAGGTGAAGCGCCCTGCCCTGAATCGCCGCCCCGGAGGTAGTTGCACTTCTACTTCCCCCAATACGCACTCTGGGCCGGGTAATCTGCAGCAGAACATCAGCGCCTCACATGACGGGGATTCTGAACGCGCTGGTTCCGGCAAAGGCAAGGTGAGGGCGAGCGGCGCCGCTCAATTGACGCGGACAGTGACTTTAAGGAAAGTCGCCGGAATGGAGGTCTTGTCTTTGGCCGCACTGCTGTTTTGCCGATTGAACAATTCTTGCAACTCGCTTTGCAGAGCCTCCGCTCGGCCTTGCTTTTGTGCAGCGTCAAATGCATTCATCGTCGGCCCATAGAATTGCCTAAAAACGCCTAAGAAATCTGCGGGGGCGCCGGGAAATTCAAAAATATAGGTATCTCTCGCGAACGAAATCGAGTCCTTGGGTATTCCCGCACTCGCAAATCGCTCGGTTACCTGACTTTCGACCCCCCACGTCATTGGGCTGATAAATCCCTCGGGCGGAGGTGGCGAGTACTCGGAACTGATTTTCAATATTTGAGCGACCAAGGTCGGATCGCCCGGTATCCAATTTCCCATAACGATTCGCCCACCGGGCCGGGTAACCCGCACCATCTCCTTGGCCACTTCGAAAGGCTTTGGTGCGAACATAGCGCCAAAGATGCTTACGACCCAATCAAAAGAGTTGTCCGCGAGTTCACTTAGGTCGCAGGCGTCACCCACCTGAAACCTGCAATTGGGCAGCCCGGCTTGGACTGCCCGTTTGTTGCCAGCCTCAACCAGATTGCCTGCAATATCGACGCCGAGGACGTCGGCACCGAGCATTGCTTCAGGAATGGCGGTGGTGCCGTCTCCGCATCCTAGATCTAAAACCTTTGCACCCTTTTTGATCCCAAGACCGTGAACGAGGTTGGCACCGCTGGTTCTCATCGTTTCCGCGAGGCGCGTAAAATCGCCTTTTTCCCAAAGTGCTTTGTTTGGATTCAAGTGAAACCTCCTTTTAAGACACCTGCTCGTGTCGTCTGCATTTTTGAGTAATTTTAGGCGCGCACGAGAGGAATCGCCAGGAATGGGTGTCTGTTTCGAATCGGTGACCCTGTTTGTTTAAAGTCTCTTTGTTTTAGCGCAAGCATTTTGCCCAGCGCGACACAGGCGGATCGCGCGCTCGCTCACTTCTTAACGGACATACGTTATGCGATCTGTGCGATGCAGCATTCGAGTGAATGCAACGTCACATTGCAGACCACGGCAGCAGCACAATCTTGCCGCCAAGTCCGCCCCTGTCGATGCGGGCATGAACCTCCCTTGCAGCTGCGAGCGGCAGTCGGTCGATCACGACCGGATGAAGAACGCCTTCGCGCAACAGTTGGAACAATGCCGCCATGTCGGCATTGAATTCCTCTGGGTGAGTCGATCGGCGGGCCGTTATGCTGTAGAAGACGGCGCGACGGCCACCGAGAAAGACGCTCAATGCGCTCCACAACTTGAGCCGGGCCAAGCCGAGACCTGCGGCAATCAGGCTTTCGCGACCGACTGCCATGGTTTGCGACCCGTAACCAACGAGCAGTCCTTGCGGCGAGAGGCATGCGAACGAGCGTCCGAAATGAGCGCCGCCGATCGCATCGAAGGCGATATCAACGCCGGGGCCGCCTGGGCGGTCCGCGGTCAGTCGGTGCACGGAAGTGACAAAATCACCCGCATGATAGTCGATCGCCTTTGCTCCAAAGCGCTCGACGACTGGCAGGTTCGCGGCCGAACAGGTGCCGATCGCTTTCAGCCCGAGATGGCGCGCCAGGTCGAGCAGAGCGGTGCCTACCGTGCCCGACGCGCCGATGACGAGAATCACTCCACCCAGCGATAGATTGCGATAACGGGTCAGCATCTGAAAGGCCGTGAGATAGGCAAGAGGGATGCACACCGCTTCTGCAGGATCGACGCCGTTAGGAACTCCCACGAGGAAGTGCGCCGGCCGAATTGCATACTGGGCATAGCCACTCACGACACACAGATCAGCAACCGTCTGGCCTTCGAGCGATGCGGCGACGCCGGGACCTATTTTTTCGACGATGCCAACAATCTCATATCCAGGAGTAAACGGGAGGGGCCCCTTAAAGTCAGGATATCGGCCGCGCCGAATCATGGTATCGGTAAAGCCGGTGCCGGCGGCGAGTACCTTGATGCGAACCTCCCCGGCACCTGGATTGGGGATAATCTGCTCCTCCGTCATTTGCAGAACTTCGGGACCGCCAAACCGCGAGATGCGAAGATGTTGCCAAGGCATTTAGCCAGCATAGACGCCAGGTCGATGCGCGTCGAGCGGCCTGCAGAGCGATCGGCGATAGACCATCGATAGTTAAGCGAACGATCGCCGCCAAAAATAGCGAATGACCGCGCTGGAACATAAGGTAGATCCTAGGGTTTGCCTCGATGCTCGGCGATGGCACGTTGCTCATCCTTAGCTTCTGCTTCATTTGCCGACTGAATCGTTCGAGCTGCTGCTGCTAACGACTTGGCCGCAATTAAGTCACCCGTCATCGTTGGTATAATCTGCGGTTCCACATCCCGGATAATCGCCCACAGCTCATCGATGAGATGTGCCATGGCTTCGCCTGCCTCCACCAACTCTGTTGCACCGATCGCACTTTTGTGTCGTACGAAGTCAGCGAATGCTTGGGAATCGGTATCGGCTCCCTGCAGTGCGAAGTCGCGGACTTTCTCCAACCCTGAAAGCGCTATGGCTAGACATGCGTCATGGGGTGAGTGCTTCAAACTGATCGACACAGCTTTAGCTGCGCACGCAGCCCCAAGAGCCAGGGTAACGGCTCCCGCAACGCCCGCGCCAGGCGAGATTCTGTTGCTGCTTATAAGCTCAACCAATTCGCTGATTCGAAGATCAGCCAGCGATGTATTCGGCATTGTTCTTCAACGCGATGGAGATGCCCGATTATACAGCCCAGGTTAAAAGTGGCGGCGACCAGCCGCTCGAATGCGTAGTCCCGACCGCGTTCCTGTTCGCTTGATCCTTGATCATTCCCGCAAGTGCCGAATCCGAGTCCGTCTTTTTACCAAGCGCGTAGAGCACAATTGTCACCCCCTGTTGTTTTCCATCATCCGTAGTCTCCGCTTGCATGTTGCGCAGCGCGTCTTCTCGGTTGCCGCGTAAGAGCAGTACGAGGCCAAGGTAAAGTGCGCATACGAATACGTCGGGAGGATCTCAATCAGCGCCGCAGTGCGGCTTCTGCCTCGGCAAATGCCCGCGGCAACCCTGTAACTGCCCAAGATTTAGGAAACTCTCAGGGTCCAGCGGATCTTGAGAGAGCTTGTTGCTGTAATACGCGTCCATGCTCCCTGGGGCCAGTCTTGTTACCTGTTGGAATTCTCGTCCCGCGGCCGCCCAGTTCCAATCGTAGACGACGTAAATTTATCCCGAGGCCGCGTGTGCCCCGGCACTGTTCGGATCCAGTTTGAGAGCAGTCATTGCGGCCTGACGGTCGGCACTGCCGCACTTCCCTGCTTCGACGGCCAGTAGCGAACCATCACACCGGCGACAACGGCGGCGACGACGAGGAAAACCGCCGCGGCGACCAGACGCTTAATCGTCAAATAACTGGGTCTAGGCTTCCGAGCGGCCGGATAACAGGCGTCAACCCCCAACCCCGGACTGACCCACGACGAGGGCGCCAAGCTTTGTCCCACTGCTTGCGCGAGCTTCATCAATGCTCCCGGCATCCCCAAAGCGGCCACATCAATCCATTGTGATTCGCTCAAAAAATACTCAAAGGAACGAGTCAACGGTGCCGCATCGGTCCGCAGCGCAATGACCCGCCGCCGCTTAGATGACGCACGCCCAAGCTCTTTGCCCACATGGGCAGAGGCAACCGCGTGTTCGGAAAACACCAGCACCAGGATCTTCGCGTCGTTGATCGCCCCGACAATCTCATCCGGATACTGCGAACCCGGTGTTACATTCCGCGGCGCCATCCAGCACAAGGTTCCGCGGCTCTCCAGGTACGCGCAAACGACGTTGGCGATCTCCACGTCGTGCGAGGCATAACTCAGGAACACCGGCCGCGAACTGCACATAGCCGATGATTCTTCAGTATTTCTTCCAGCTCCCATATCGCCCATGCCCTACCCTGGCCAATATTTTGCACCGCGCGCCCCATACTCGAATTCAAACCGAGCCTGGGCCGACGGCGCGACCTCGAATTCCCAGATGTTGTTGAAGTAAGCCATCAATCACCTCCGACCTTCGCCCGCTGCGCCCGCTCCGTCAGGCTCGACGCCAGAAGTTGAAGCCCGAAGGGATTCGACCACAAGCTCGCCTGCGGCAAGAACGTAAATTGATCGCCGAATTTACCGGAACTCTTGAGCCGCACCGTTATCTGATGCAATCGAAGAGCAGTCGACACTTCAGCGGCCGATATATTTGAAAACGAGATCGCCTCCTCGATCCGTCCCCTGCGCACTTTCAGGTGATCTTGACAGTCTGCGACCTCGTCGGCGGTTCGATAGAGTGGCATTTTGCGTAGGAAAAAGACCCAAAAGCCGGTCAGAATGAACAATGGAAACAGCTTGATCCCCGGATGACGCCACATCTCCCCGCTCAGCATCGAAGGTGCGGCCACGAACACAACGATTGCCACGGCGCTGAGCCAGGTTCCCTGCTTGAGCAAAGTGGTTTCTTTGAAGGAGATGATTGCCATTGTTTCGCTCGAGTGAACCACTATCCGAAGAACGTCGAAACCGAACCGCTTTTCACCCACCTTCCGATTCAGGTCGTTCACTGTCATAGCGACCCGCCGCAAAATCGCGCAGAAGCACGAAGCGAGGTTCACAGGTGCTTACGATATCGAGGCACCGGCCCAAGGTATAAATCGCGTAGTGTTTCATGGTATCCGCATTGCGAATGCCACTGAACATCCGCGAGCACTCAACCAACAAGGGCGACGACTCAATTGTATAGAAACAGTGAGTTGGGGCGATTCCCTGTATCTCGCGGCCGATTAATCCGCTTTCGTCATAGACTCGATAGAGCACGACAGCCCCGGCGGGCAACGAAACACGGGTGTCTGGAAAACTAGCCCCAGTCAGGATCAGCCGAAATCCCTCCCAATCATCCTTGACCGACGCAATGACGGTCGACCGTACATCGCGATACCACCAGCATGGGTCCCACCGCTGAAAATGTTCGTTTCCCATTGCTCGCCTCTCTCCATCTTATGGACCGCGATCGCGTACCTAACCGAATTTCGCGGCTCAGGCAATAATTTCTCGTCGCGTGCGTCGCATCGACATTGAAGAGCGCAAACTCGCGGGTAGAGGGGTAGCTACTGCAGACGCCGCCTCTAAGCATCGGGGTGCTCAAGAAAACGGCGGAGTCCGCGGGGACTCCGCCATTCCTGCTCGAGCATTATTACCTACGGACCAAGGCAGTCCGCGCAGCAACTGCATCGGAGCGTCCATCCGTTGGACTTAGGTCGCGCGCGTGGCAACGAGCCTCCTCGCATCCCTCACGGCATCCCACCCGTACGAGGTGCTGACTAACGATGAACCTCGCCACCAACCAAGCGCCCCTCAGACGCGACCGAACCAACGTTTGTATGTGCCACTTGGATCACCTCCTTCAGTTGCCGTGGGCTCACTATCGGCGCGTGCCGCCCACCGAAGCCGCGCCTCCCAGACAGTCATTCGAAGAATGACCTCGATTGCTGCGCAAGTAAAGATCTCGAGGTCTCAAGCGCGCTAGGCGCGCAAGCGGTGACAACCTACCTTGATGTTTCGCCGCTTTGATTCGATCCTCGGTGCGTTGGTATCCGGAGCACGGCTCGACCATTGGATTGTTGGCGGCGCTATGCTGTCGTATTATCGAGGCGGAGAGCCATCATGGAGCAAACTCAGAAGCAAAGGATGCTGGCCGGCCAGCTCTATCACGCGAACGACCCTGAGATTCAGGCGGATCAGCAGTCGGCAATGGCCTGGATGGTGCGCTACAACGCCGCCCTCGGCGCCACCGCCGATGAGCACCGCAAATTGCTGCGGGAGCGCTTGGCGGCCGTGGGCAACGGCGCAGTGATTCGCCCGCCGTTCCATTGCGACTATGGCTATAACATCTCGCTGGGGGCCGATGTCTTTCTAAATTTCAATTGCGTGATTCTCGACGTGGTGGCGGTGAGCATTGGCGCAGGAACACAGATCGGACCTGCGGTTCAGATATACACGGCCGATCATCCACGCGATCCCGTGGTGCGACTGTCGGGAGCGGAGTTTGGCAGGCCGATTGCGATCGGTCGCAATGTGTGGATTGGCGGTGGAGCAATTATTCTCCCCGGCGTCACGATAGATGACGATGCAATTATCGGGTCCGGCAGCGTCGTCACGCGGGATGTGCCGCGGGGTGCCACCGCTCTCGGGAACCCCGCACGGGTACGGGGTTAAGTGCGCCGTCGCCGTGCTTTAGGAGACAAGCAATGCCCGTTATCGCGCAATGGTACTTCGACGTCATTTCCCCCTATGCCTATCTACAGATCGCCGATATGCATCGGTTACCCTCAACCATAGAGGTGGTACCCAAGCCCGTCCTGCTGGGAGCTCTCCTCAAGACTGCGGGTATTAAGGCTCCTGCGGACGTCCCCGCCAAGCGACGGCATCTGTACCGCCAGTGTGTTTGGTTTGCCCAGCAGCGCAATATTCCATTCTGTATGCCACCCCGACATCCTTTCAACTCATTGGCAGCGCTGCGATTGCTGTGCTCTGTAGGCCCCACGATCGAACAAGCTCATCTCGCCTGCAATTTCGTGTTCGGCCAGGGCAATGATCCTTCCACACCTGAGGGATTAGGGAGATTGGCCGAGGAACTGGGAATCCACGCAACTGAAGCGACGGTTTCCGCGCCCTCAAATAAGGCGAAACTTCGCGCGAATACTGAGGAAGCGATGGCTCTTGGCGCGTGGGGCGTGCCAACCTTTGTGGTTAATGGCGAGCTTTTCTGGGGAGCCGACAGTTTCCCGATGATGCTCGAATTTCTGAATAACTCGCGACTGTTCGAGACGCCTGAAATGAAGCGCCTTGACTGCTTGCCTTCAGGAATTCCATGAACATGATTACTCTATTTGGTAAGCAACTTAAGCTTCACTCAACATCGGACTCGATTCTTCATCCTCCGTCTCGGCTATCTTGCTCACGCTCCGCTCGTAAATGCCAACGAGGCACCCCACTCCAATCGCGTGAGTCAGTACGAACTTCATGAATTCGCCGCGCCCGACGGTTTTTGAGAACTCGACCCCTGGTCGCAAAGCAAACACCTGGAATACGTAGCGGTGTTCGCCGTGACCGGGCGGCGGATCCGGCGGTAGCCACGTATGTTCCAAATAGGAATTGCTGCCCATCTCGAGCTCGCCGCCCGGCTGATGTTCAGCGTTCAGCGCGCCCTCTGTCAGCGAGTCAGCAGCCCCCGACAAATTGACGGCTATCGCATGCACAATAGGATGCGGGGTCGGCGAATCCGCATCTTCGACGATGATTGCGACGGATGCCGTATCGGCTGGGCAGCCACTCCAACTCAGCGGCGGAGATACCCCTTCTCCGTCCGCGGTGCAGCGCTTCGGCAGGAACCCATTGAACCCAAACACGGGGCTACTCACCGTAAGGCGCGAGACCTCACGCTGGGCGTGCAAATGATTGTAAACGACCTGTTCCATGCCGGCGCGCTGATTGATCAGAGCGTGGCCCAATTGTTCCGGAAGCTTTTCCAGCATTTCACTTCATCCTTTATGTGCGCGGCCAATCCGCACGCGTGAATTTGGCTTGAATTTCGTCTTGTCGGTCCTCGACACGGTTTTCCTGGCGGCAATCCTCTCTGGATCCGCGTTAAGGCCACTGAGTGAGACCGGCTACTAGGACACTCGTTATGGGGGCTTCTCGCCATCGGGTATTGACAGCCGCTCTTGCAAGAAAGCGCCGACAGAGAAAGCCACCGCCGCCAATCATCGCGAGCACAGGCGCTTGCATTTAAATTGCCGAGGGAAATCGGGCTATGACGACTTCAACTTAGATAATCAGTAGCCGTTATCGATTCGTTTCAGCTAAGAGGAGCACGACCACAGAATTCGTCATCGGTCGAAACACCCACCGCGAGTCGTACGGTCCATGTATTACTTCTGCTCCACGGCCGCCTCGGCGCTGGCCTTGGCATCTGCCCGCGCCGTCTTGTAATCAGCTTCCGCCTGGTCCTTGCACGCCTTTTGAGCATCGCCGCTCTGCGATTCGCAAGTCGCCAGTGCTACTTTGCGGTTGCCATCGGCTTTTGCGATGGTCACATTGTAGGTTTGGTGTGCGGCGTCGTTGTTGAATTTAATCTCCTGGTCACTGACCTTCGCGTACGATTTATCCAACGCGCTCTGCGCGTGTTCTTCGCTCTTCGTCACCTCGTTGATCGCCTTCTGCTCGGCCTTTGCTACGTCCTTCGACACATCTTCCGGCGACTTCGACTTGCTGCAGCCGGCGAGCGCCAGAGCAGTGATCACGAAAATCGGCATCAGGTATTCACGCATGCAATTTCCTCATAATTTTAGGTACGCAATCTGGCCGCGCGTTGGGGTGCCTGCCTAGGCTAATAGTCCCTGGCAGTTGCCGACACCTCCAAACGAGGGATTGTGGCTGCCGACAGGCATCACTAGGATCGCTCGCGGTTACGCGGCAGTCAACCAAGTTCTCGACTTCAAATATTCGGTTTGATCATAGTCCTGTCAGCAAGTGACATCCTGCGACGACTGAATTCTCGAGTGCGCGCAAACTCTGTTTTCATGTTCATTTGTTTTCCTTTCTTTTCCCGTCGCGTGATCGGGAGCTTGTTGACGGTTGGACCAACAAGTTCGTTAGTCGCGCCCTAAGGCCCAGCCTGGTGGAGAGCGGCGTCTGCCAGGATCATGACG
The DNA here is from genome assembly GCA_963755965.1 of uncultured Gammaproteobacteria bacterium. Lineage (GTDB taxonomy): Bacteria > Pseudomonadota > Gammaproteobacteria > Steroidobacterales > Steroidobacteraceae > Bog-1198. The sequence goes on along the minus strand of CAVWLU010000011.1, from coordinate 450,816 downwards.
AAGAAGCCGATCGCCGCTATGAGATGGGAGAAGCCCTCCCGCTTTCTCAGAAGCGTCACAAGCGCGGCAGCAATCACAAGCGCCAGTCCGCCAAGCGCGATGAGCCGCGTGGATGGAAGCAATAACAACGCCGCACCCATGAGCTCCAGACCTGCCGTCAACAAGCGCCATCCCCGGGGGTAGCCCCAGCGTTGGAAGTTTGCTTCCGCGTTGCCGACATTGAAGAGGTTGGCGAGACCCGCTGCGGCGAACGCCAACGCAGTAATGCTGTTCACAATGGCGGCAATGCTCATCGCGTTGCTCCGCCTTGCATCGGAAGGTAGACGGGATTGCGCATGACGGTTCTCCTGTTACAATTAGACGATACGGAATAGTACATCATGAATATCAACAATACAATACGAACTCGTATCGCATGAAAGTCATTGATTCTAGTAGGAAATGGCGCGTGGACGACCCGCGTAGGCTGCGCGTGGCTGAGAAGCGCGCTTCGATCCTACGGGCCGCGCGTCCCATTCTGCTCAGGGATGGCCTGGGCGGTACGACGCTTGACCGCGTAGCAGCGGAAGGGGGGATCAACAAAATGACCCTCTATCGGCACTTTCCAAACAAGGAAGCGCTGTTCGAGGGGCTGGTCATCGCTATGTGCGACAACATGCGCGAGGGACTTGAGAACGCACCGTGTGCCGACGTTCGAAAGCCCGCCCCCGATAGGCTCGCGGACGAGTTGCGAGCCTTCACGTCTATGGTGATCGAGCCGGATGCGCTGGCGCTCTATCGCTTGATCGTTGCGGACGGTTGGCGTTTTCCTAAACTCGCTCGCGCCTTCGATCAGTCCGGCATGCGCGTGATACGGGAGCGAATTGAGGAACTGCTAGAAACCGCAGGAGTACCTGCCAATAGGTCAAGGCAAGTTGCGGGCGAGGTCGTCGCATTATCGCTGGGCGATGCGTACCAACGCGCGGCGCTTGGCATTGCTGAAGAGAGCGACGATGAGGCGTTTGCGCAGCAAATCGAAGCCGCCGTGACGCATGGGTTTGTCGGGCCAGCTTAAGTATCGAGTCGCGAATCTCACGCGCTGAACCGCGTGCGATACTCTTGTGGGGTGACGGCCAGCAGCCGTAGGAAGCTTCGGCGCATCGTCTCCTCGGAGCCGAAACCGCAGCGCTGACATATCCGCTTCACTGGCAGGACGGACTCGGATAACAATCGGCGCGCCCTTTCGACTCGCAGTCGCTCAATTGCCCGGGCTGGGGTAAGACCTGTTGCCTCGGCATAGTGGCGGCTGAAACTGCGCTCACTCATTCCTGCTTGATCGGCCAATACGGGAAGCGGTAGGTCATCGCTCAGGTGATTGCTAATCCATTCGTGCAGTGCCCCAAATTCATCGTCCGCCGGCTGCAGCGATAGCGCGGTGCTGAACTGTGCTTGCCCACCTGGACGCTTCATGAAAACAACCAGGTATCTCGCAACTGCCGGCGCCACCGTGCGTCCCAAGTCTTCTTCGACGAGCGCAAGCGCTAGACCGAGGCCGGCTGTCACTTAGGTTCGCTGCGGCCCGCCACCAGATCCCGTGGTGTCGTTCGACCGGTCCGACGCGACACAGAGTCGCCTCGGAAAACCGTCGGGCCTCGCCGTACATCAAAAGCACCTCCTCCGTCCGTGAAACTGCCGTTCGTAAGTTGCGGTAGGCTATGCGATCGATAAATCGAGGAACACCCATGACCAGTCCTATGTATACGCACTCAGTCCCTGTCTTTAAGCAATTGCTGACTGCCTTGAAAGCCATACTGGCGCAGGCGGAGGCACATGCTGCAGCCAAATCAATAGAGCCAAACGCACTTTTACAGGCACATCTATATCCGGACATGTTTCCGCTGGTCAAACAGGTGCAGACTGCTGCCGATTTTGCGCGCGGGATCTCGGCACGCCTGTCACGTGTTGAAATTCCCGCCTATGAAGGTAAAGAGGAGAGCTTTGCCGATCTTGACGGTCTATTGGCCCAGACAATGGAATTTCTTGATAGCGTGAATTCTTCACAATTCGAAGGCAGCGAAACGAGCGAAATCGTACTGCGTCCTGGCACGCCTAAAGAAAAGAAACTGAGCGGTCAGGCCTATCTGGCCAATTACGGCTTGCCGCAATTTCTCTTTCATGTCACCACCGCCTACGCCATTTTGCGCCACAACGGGCTACCCATCGGCAAGCGCGACTACATGGGGGCGTACTAAGCATGCCGTGTCATTTACGTCCGGGATTTGTGAATTCGCGTATTGTCGCCGCAGGTGCCGTCGGCCTGTTTTCGTTGTGGTCGGTTGCCTCGATATCGGATGAACCGGTGATGCCGAAGTCGCTGGGCGACGCAATACGCATGGAACGCGCCGATGCGTTACCACGCACTGCATTCTATGCTACGCCCGCGCTGACTTCGAGCAAGCCCGGCAATCTCTTGCGCCAGGCGGTCGGAGTTGGGTACACCGTGCCGAGCGGCGCCACCGTGGTACGGATCCTCTATCACTCGCTCAGCGCTGACGGCACGGATGTCGCGACTTCCGCTGTTGTCCTGATCCCGGCCGGTAAGACACCGGAGGGCGGCTGGCCCGTGATCGCGTGGGCCCACGGCACGAGCGGCGTTGCTAGGCAGTGCGCGCCCTCGCTGCAGAAGGATATGGAATACGGCGAAGAAGGACTCATGCCCATGGTCAGAGCCGGATTCGCCGTCGTCGCCACCGACTATCATGGACTCGGCACGCAAGGTCCCCACGAGTACATCAACAAGACCGCGCAGGGTCGCGACGTGATCTATTCGATTCCCGCGGCACGCACCGCTGTTCCGGTGCTCGGACGACGCTGGGTCGTCATCGGCCACTCGCAGGGCGGACTCGCGGCGTGGAGCGTCGCGGAGATGCAGGCGACGCTGAAAGACCCCGATTACCTGGGCGCCATCTCCATCGCCGGGGCCGCCGACCTCAAATCTATCCTAGTCGGGATGGGCAAAACTGGGAGTACCGCCTCCTACTACCTCGGCTACGTGGCGTATGGGATGCGAGCGCGCACACCGTCGTTTCAGCCGTCCGACATGCTGACCGGCGAGGCTCTGAAACGTTATGCGGACGTGACGACGAAAGGCTGTTGGAACTACGCGTATGCCGCCTTCATCAACGCCCCGGTCGGGCCAGTGCTTAAACCCGGCTGGGACCAAACAGCGGCAGCGAAGCGTTTCTTCAAGGAGAACGAGTTAGGCCGAGCGCCGGTCGGCGGCCCGCTGCTCGTGATCGGCGGCGAGGCGGATGAAACGGTGCCGATCGGGCCGCTGCGGGCGATGGCCAAGCGAGCCTGCGGCAACGGCTCCGCGCTCACGTTTCGCTCCTATCCGGGCCTCGATCACGACCCGACGATGGATCAGTCGACCCCGGACCAACTCGCCTGGGTTGGCGATCGCTTTGCCGGCAAACCGAGTGTGAGCAACTGCGCGAGCCTAACGAACTAAGCGGCCCGGACGTCAGCGCAGCCGCTTACTGGTTTGCAGTAGAAAACCGCGTGAAGCGCATGGTCCAATGGACTTTCTCCGACGGTCTCATGAGCGCGGCGGGACCCTTTCCATAGAGAGGCTTAAATTGGGATGAGCGTAGCGAGTCTGGTCCGAAAGATAGCAACCTACCTAACGATGGCATCCACGACGCTGGCCCTGTTCTTTGTGGCTCATTCCGCGGGCGCAAGTCCGCCGAAGCGTGTCCTCGTACTCTACTCAACTAGTCGTCTGGCACCGGGCAACGTTGAAATAGATCGCGGCCTCAATGCTGCACTGGATGTAGACAATGACCCGCCGCTCCTCTACTCAGAGTTCCTGGCTTATCCCGAGTTCAGCGGCGATTCTTATGAAAACGTAATGGTCGGATACTTGCTTGGCAAATATGGGGCAGCGCCTCCCGACGTGATTGTTGCCGTGGGCCAAGATGCGCTCAGCTTTATAGTTCGCCGCCGCGCGCAGCTCTTCCCGAGCGCGCCGGTCATACATGTGAGTGTTTCAACCCCAGCGTTGCAAGCCCTCCAACCCACGCCCGCGGACGTCGTCGGTGTTCCAAGCGATTATGATTTCTCCGGAACAATTGCCGAAGCGCTGCGTCTTCATCCGAACGCGGGCCGTCTCGTGATTGTCACCGGGGCGTCGGCGAGGGACCGTGAACGGGAAGCGCGGCTGCGTCGTCAAGTACCGGCCGTAGCGGGCGCTGCCACGGTGGAGTTCTGGGCAGGTCTGCCGCTCAGGGATCTGCAGCATCGAAGGTCGGCACGGTCAACGTTTTACACAAAGTTCAGTGCATAATGGTGCCAACCAGACACTCAGCCATTTCACTGTCGGCCTATTCACCGGCGCAATATCGTCGGTATGGCGCTAGCGCAGCCCAACAACATGAAACAGACGATTCGATCTGTGACCCCCCGCTCCGCTGTTCGCGATTCAGCGGCTCTTTGGATTATGGCACTCCTCACTGTGTCGTTAGGCCCGCTGTCGCCCGCACGTGCCGATGACACCACGCTGCCAAAGATCGTCGCATTCGTAGGCGCGTCGCTCGTTGATGGCACGGGAAAAGCGCTTCAGCTCAACTCCACGATTTTAGTGCGTGGCGCACGAATCGTGGCCGTGGGTCCCGTAGCCGAGATCCAAGTACCCGCTAATGCGGAGGTTGTGCACGTCGATGATCGGTTCATCATTCCCGGACTGGTCAATTCACACGTCCACCTTGCGACACTGGCAAATCCGCGAGAGGCGCGCGCGTATTTGCGCCGCGAACTCTACAGCGGCGTCACGGCAGTTCGTGATATGGCGGGCGACGTCCGGCTTCTAGGCGAACTCAAGCGTGAGGCAGAGTTCGATGAAATCGTCTCCCCTGACGTCTATTACGCGGCGCTGATGGCCGGACCCGGTTTCTTCATCGACGCGCGCACCCACGACGCAGCTCACGGAATCGAGCAGGGCACGGCGCCGTGGATGCGTGCCATCACGCCGGAAACTCGATTGCCGCTGGCGATCGCCGAGGCGCACGGGACGGGAGCAACGGCAATCAAGATCTATGCGGACCTGCCGCCCACGCTCGTTAGCGCCATCACCACCGAGGCGCACCGCCAGCATCTGCTGGTATGGGCACATGCCGCTGTTTTCCCCGCCAGCCCCATGGATGTCGCGCGTGCGGGTGTCGACGTTATGAGCCACGCAGATTTCCTTGCATACCAGGTGTCCGAGCACATTCCACAATCCTTTGAGACGACCACCCCGATTGATCCAAGGGCCTGGCATTCGCAGCCTGCCATGGACGAATTGCTTCGGCTTATGCAGAGGCGCGGCATCATTCTCGATGCCACCGTGGACATCGGCGAGCGCCACCCTTCTCCGAAGTGGCCCCCAGGTCTCGCGGCGTTCATTACCAGGCAGGCTTACCAACGTGGAGTCATGATTTCCGCCGGTACGGATGACGACGCGGACTGGAGCGAGCCCGACAGCCTGCTCGATGCGGAAGTCGCGCGTTTAGTGAGTGATGTCGGCATGACGCCAATGGATGCCATTCGCTCGGGCTCGGCAATCGGTGCGCGAACCGTCGGCGAGCTTAAATCGATGGGAACAATCGAGCCCGGCAAACTCGCGAACTTCGTGATCCTCGAACGAAATCCCCTTGCCAACATCGGTGATCTTCACAGCGTTGTTGAGGTCGTGAAACATGGCTTGCGATATCCTCGCACCGAATACCACCCTGTTACAGCGGAGGAAATGAAAAAGCGTGTCTCCGAGTGAATGCCTAAGATGGCTTGACCGCGGCGGGCGAAAAAAGGGGCCGGTTGCTGCCAGCCCCGACGTTTCGAGAATGCTTATTCTTATCGAAGCGTCGCTATTTCTTCCAGCCATCCGGCAAATCGCGCATCCACGTTTTGTAGCGTTGATACGTATAGAGGTCATTGACGATCGTCGAATGCCGCGATCGCCGCTGCGGAGCCGCGGTGGGCACTGCTTGCTCGAGGGGAATGGCCCGCACCTTCGTGATGGATCTGTCACCAAATGTTCGTTCGACCATAGGCCTACCTCAATTGACTGACCGGGGCTCGCTACTCTTGAGCTCGAGTCTGCCATCGACGCCCCTTCTTGGAGGGCCCTGGTTCCTGACTTGCGAGGCGATTCTCAAGCGCGAAAGTGCAAAGTTAAATGTTGCCCGGCAGGGTTAGTGGTCCGACCGTTGCTGCTAAGCGTCGCGGAAGGAACGTAGTAGGATGGGGCATGGCTCATACGCTACCGCTAGCATTTCTCGCCGCGTCCGTCATGGTCGCTGCCGTCGCAACTCGAACGATTGCGGACGAGGCGCCGAGTCCGAAAGTGGTGGCGCCTCACGAAGATAAGACAGAAAAACTAGCTCCCGATTTGAGCGGGCACAAGCGCGTCGGTAAGGCGTCGATTTATGCCAAACGCTTGGCCGGTCACAAGATGGCCGACGGCGCACCCATGCTGCCCGAGGGTGACAATGCGGCAAGCAAGACTCTGCCCATTGGCACGACGGCGAAGGTGACCAACATGGAGACCGGCGCGAGTGCAGTCGTCAAAATCGAAGACCGCGGCCCTTATGTCAAAGGTCGAATCGTAGACCTCTCCCCGTCGACTGCGCAGAAAATCGGCGTCGATTCAAAGGAAGGTGTCGCCAAGGTGAGCGTCGAACCTATCGCGGTGCCTTTGCCAAATGGAGATGTTAAGGCAGGCGTAGCCGCGCACGAACCTACGAATCATTGAAGCCGTTGTAGAAAGACGCCCTCCCGATACAGCCGCACATTGCTCACTATGAATACTCGGATATGCAACGGAGACCCACTCATCGGCGGCACTGCGCACATAATTGCCGTATGCCACCGACTAAGTGGGGCGCGAGCGCATCAGACGCGTGCCACTTCATTCCCGGAGCCACAGCGGACTCTTCCAGGCAGCCAGCGCCTCCAGGAAGACGTTCATCCTCATCGGCAGGAATTTCCGATTCGAATAGACCGCGAAAACGGGGATTTGCGGGGAAGCCCACTTCGGTAACAGCCGTATGAGTGCACCGCTCGCCAGTGCTTCGTCACAGTAGGTGGACGGCAGTAGTCCGATCCCGTGACCGCGATACACGAAAGTGCTGACCGAGTTGAAGTCGCGACTCGATACAGGCCCCGAGACATGGATGCGTGCCTTTTTTCTACCGTAGACCAGGTCCCAGTCAGTCTCGTTGTTCCTGGCGTTGAGCATCACACAGTCGTGCAGTTTGAGGTCCGCAGGCTCGACAGGAAGCTTTCGGCTTTTCAAGTATTCGGCGGCCGCCACGACATAGCGAAGGCTCTTACCTATGCGGGTGGCGACCACGCTCGAGTCCTTCAACTCTCCGAAACGGATCGCGACGTCAATATTTTCCGCAACCAGATCGATGAAGAGATTCGTGATGAAGAGGTCGATCCGGATTCGTGGCTGAGCTTTCAGGAACCCCGAGAGGAAATTCAGGAACGGCTCCTGACCCAAAATGACCGGAACGGAGATCCTCAACATACCTTCGGGCGTCTTCTGTCCTTGGGTTAGAACTCGCTCAGCTTCTTCCAGGAGGGTCAGCGGCTCGCGGCACTGATTGAAGTACTCACGTCCCTGCGCAGTCAGCGTTAGCCGTCGCGTTGTGCGCCTCAGCAGCGACACGCCGAGTTTCGATTCCAGCACGAATAACCGCCGGCTCACTGTCGAGATCGGCATACCCAACGAGCGAGCTGCCCGGCTGATGCTCTCGAACTGGGCCACTTTGACGAATATTACGATGTCGTCGAGGTTCGCCACGGAGTTTACTTTGCCATTTTTGGAAATTAGATTCCAGATTTTCCCATCTAATCAGTCGCAGTGCACATCCCGATAATGCCGCTGACACCGACAACCAGAGCACGAGGCGCAAGACCATATGAGCAACAGACAGAAGACCATCATTGTGACGGGAGCCTCCCAAGGAATCGGCGCGGCGGTTGCTAATCTATTCCTCGATCGCGGCTACAACGTGGTGGGTAACTCGCGCCAAATCAGTCACAAGAACGAGCTACAGCGCTCGGACAAGCTGGCCCTCGTGGACGGCGATATGGTCTGGCCTCGACGGCCGAGATGATCGTTGGTACCGCTGTAAAGCGATTCGGTTCGGTTGATGCCCTGGTGAACAACGCGGGGTGCCTTCTACCACAATGCCTTTCGCATGAAAGGCGCGAAACCCCGGATGCACGCCGTCCACCTTGTTCGCCAAATCGACGATTTGGGTGGTGACGGGCGGGCTGTCTGCGATGGCCGCAGCGTAAGGCAGCAGAAGTGATGCACACATGAAGGCCTTTGCCAGGCGGGCTGCGCATGAGCCGAGGGCACCGAGGGCACCAGGGCAACCTCCTTCTTCTTGCCAGATCCGGGTTCCCGGCGTAGAAACAATGGATGATTGATCATGGTTCACTCTAGGTTGCGGTGGAACGAGATGCGCAGAGTAGACCTGCGACGGTCTTCGATGTATCGGCAAGATTGCCAACTTTGATACGATAATTGCCATGCGCATCCACGTCCTTGCTCTCAACGGCGTGTTCGACACTGGCCTGGCTGCGGTGCTCGACGCCTTCGGTACGGCAAACGCATTGGCGGAGATGACCGGTATTTCCTCGTTGCGCTTTCAGACGAAGGTGGTCGGGCTGCACAAGAGCATCACCACGGCGCGCGGTCTGAGCGTGCCGGTGCTCGCTGCAACGCGCGCGCAGACACCGGACGCGGTGGTGATGCCTGCCATTCTGCACATGAGGCCGGAGCCGCTGGTGCAGGCACTGGCCAGCAGCGAGGTGCGCGAAGCCGGTGCAGTGCTGCGCAAATGGTCTGCGCGCGGCGCGCTGACCGCGACCGCCTGCATTGGCACCTTCGTGCTAGCGGAGTCGACTCTGCTTGACGGCGAGGAGGCCACCACCACTTGGTGGCTGTCACCGCTGTTCCGGCAGCGCTATCCGCGGGTGCGGCTGGACGAGTCGCGCATCGTCGTGCAATCCAACGCCGTGGTTACCGCCGGCGCGGCGTTAAGCCACCTCGACTTGGCACTGGTCCTGATCCGGCGCGCCAGTCCGGAGCTGGCCAACCTCACTGCAAGGTACCTGGTGGTGGACGTGCGCACGTCACAATCGATCTACTCGATCCCAGAGCATCTGGCCCATGCCGATCCGCTGATACAACGGTTCGAGCGCTGGGCTCGGGGACGCCTAGCTGAAGGCTTCTCCCTCGACCAGGCAGCGCAGGCGCTGGCCACCAGCAAGCGCACCTTGGCGCGTCGGATGCAGAGCGTACTGGGCAAGTCGCCGCTCGCCTTCTTTCAGGACCTACGGATAGAGCGCGCGGTTCACCTTCTCAGGACCAGCCAAGCCAGCGTCGATCAGATCGGCGCCGAAGTCGGCTATGCCGAAGGCGTGACTCTGCGAGCCCTGCTCCGTCGGAGGCTCGGCCGCGGCGTGCGCGAAATCCGCCGCAGCTCGTAGGGTACAGGTCTCATCGTTGATCAACGCTTGACATGCAAGGCAAGACTTGCCTATTATTTAGGCAAGTAAATGCTTGCGTATAGAACATGGCAGAGCGACGCGACACCGACGTGCTATTCAAGGCCCTGGCCGATTCCAGCCGGCGGAAGCTCCTGGACCTGCTGCATGCGCATGACGGCCGCACACTCAACGAGCTGTGCGAACACATGGATATGACGCGGCAGGGCGTGACGCAACACCTGGACCTGCTGGAGGCGGCTAATCTCATCGCCACCGTGCGGCGCGGACGCGAAAAGCTGCACTTCCTCAATCCGGTGCCGCTGCAGGAGATCTACGAACGGTGGATTGCCAAGTTCGAAAAGCCGCGCCTCAAGGCCCTCTCGGATCTGAAACAACGACTGGAGAAAACCAATGGCTAGATCGACCTTTGTCTACGTGACTTACATCCGCACCACGCCGGAGAAGCTCTGGTCGGCACTGACAGATGCGGAATACATGAAGAAGTACTGGTTCGGCACGCACTGCGAAAGCCAGTGGACGGCGGGATCCTCGTGGAAGATGGTGTCCGGCGACGGTCAGATCAGCGACGCCGGCGAGATCCTCGAAGCCGAGCCGCCACGGCGCTTAGTGATTCGCTGGGGGCACCAGAACAAGCCCGAGCTCAAGGCCGAAGGCGAGTCGCAATGCACGATGGAACTGGAGCCCAGCGGATCGGCGGTCAAGCTCTCCATCACCCACACCATCGAGCGCGATCCCTCAAAATTCATCGTGGCGGTGTCCGGCGGATGGCCGAAGATCATCTCCAACCTCAAGTCCCTGCTGGAGACCGGCTCCGCCGTTCTGCAGGACCCCTACCCGGCGAGCAATGAGCGGTAGAGCGGCCAGCGGCTGACGCGCGATCGAGACCGTTGGCGCCGCCGTAACCCCGAGCTGTCAGCAAAGGCTCACAACCCATTGCGCCAGTTTCTAATTTCACAGCGCGGCAGCTGCTGATATCACTATTTGGACGCGGACGAGTCTCCCCCGAATCTACCCGCAGGAGTCGCACATGGATGCCCCCGATCGGCACGCTGATATCCAACCCTTTAGAATCGAGGTCGCTGCGCAAATTCTGACCGACTTGCAGCAGCGGTTAAAAAGTACCCGTTGGACATCTCAGATTACGGGTACCGGCTGGGACGCGGGTACCGACCTCGACTATTTACGGGAACTCGTGGGCTATTGGCAGTACGATTTCGATTGGCGGCAGCACGAGCGCTTACTCAACGAGTTCGAGCATTTCAAAACGCGCGTTCACGGCACCGGTATCCACTTTATTCATCAACGCGGCAAGGGACCCGCGCCATTTCCCCTCATTCTTACGCATGGCTACCCGGACTCGTTCTATCGATTTCTTAAGCTGGTTCCGCTGTTGACCGATCCCGTGTCTCACGGCGGTCGAGCAGAGGATGCTTTCGACGTCGTCGTGCCCGATTTACCCGGCTATGGATTCTCCGACAAACCGGCCAAGCACGGCTCGATTTTTCAGGTGAACGATTTATGGGCGAGCCTGATGACCGACAAACTAGGCTACCCGAAGTTTGGCGCGCATGGCGGAGACTGGGGCAGCACCGTGACGGAACAGCTCGCGCGCAACCATCCTGGATCGGTGGTCGCGATCCATCTTACCGACGTGCCGTTCGGACATCTCATGCAAAAGAAACCCAATGATCCATCGCCCGCGGAGAAGAAGTTTTTCGAGCACAACGACAAATGGCTGCCGACAGAAGGCGCATACGCAACGATTCAATCCAGCAAGCCGCAAAGTTTAGCGCATGCCTTGAATGATTCACCGGCGGGTCTCGCGGCCTGGATGCTGGAGAAATTGCGAGCCTGGAGCGACTGCGACGGAAATATCGAGACGCGCTTTACCAAGGATGAACTGTTGACCCAAATCATGATTTATTGGGTCACGGAATCGATTGGAAGCTCTTTTCTGCCCTACTATGACTATGCCAATGTGGGTGCACTGAAGTGGATGCAAGAAGGCATGAAGAATTGGCTTGGAACGTCAAAGGTTCCCGCCGCATTCGCCATCTTTCCGAAGGACATCAGTCATCCGCCGCGAGAATGGGCGGAGCGCTTCTTCAACGTGCAACGTTGGACGGAGATGCCGCGCGGCGGCCACTTCGCTGCGATGGAGGAGCCGGCAGGGCTTGCCGAGGACATACGCGCGTGGTTTCGGCAATTTCGCCAAGATCCGTTGACCCCGGACGATGCACTGGACTCGCGAAACCTCGAGCTGGAATTGCAGGGCAACGTCTAGGAAGAGACGCCCTCCCCGCCCGATAGCTGGCAAGGGCGTCCGGCGGGGGTGGGATCCGCTCGGCGTTTTCGATATATTCGCAAGCATGCGCAACGCCTCTGCGTCGAAGACAATGGATCTCGTCATTTTTGATTGCGACGGTGTGCTCGTCGATAGTGAACTCATTACCAATCGCGTCTTCGCTGGAATGATTAATGAGCTTGGCGTGCATGTCACTTTGGAGGACATGTTTGAGCAGTTCGTCGGTCGGTCGATGGCATACTGCTGCGACCTCATTGCCGGCATGTCGAAACAGCCGATTCCAGATGACTTTGTTGAGCAATTCCGCATTCGCACGACCGCTGCGTTGCAGGCAGAGCTAAAACCGGTTCAAGGCATAGAATGCGTACTCGATGAACTGACCGCAAAAGGTGTACCCTACTGCGTCGCCTCCAGCGGGAGCCATGAAAAAATGCACGCCACTTTGGGCATTACCGGCTTGCTTTCCCGATTCGAAAAGAAGCTCTTCAGCGTAACCGAAGTCGCTAATGGCAAGCCCGCACCCGATGTATTTTTGTATGCGGCCAGCAAATCTGGTGTAGCGCCATCAAGGTGCTACGTCGTAGAGGACACCCCCACGGGCGTCATTGCGGGAGTCGCTGCAGGTATGACAGTTTGGGGATATTGCGCTCTCACACCGGCCCATCGTCTTATCGAGGCTGGCGCTCATTACACCACTAGCGAATTATCGAACCTGCCCCAGATCTGGTTTGACGACACACGGGAAGTCTCCAAACCACCTATCGCTTGATCTGTCCGCGAGTGTCGCGCATAGGTGAGTTTAATTAGGATTCTGCTTCGCAACCGTTTCCCGCGCTTCTTTGAGTGCCGTCCAATTTGATGCGTACTCGAGAGCCTCGTCGTACTTGAGCAGCGCCTCCTGCGGCTTGCCCTGCTTGGCGAGTACATCGCCCCACGCTTTCAGTGGATCGGCCCAGTGCGGTCCCCGTTGGTTGGCCGCCTTGAATTTAGCTGCAGCACCGTCGAGATCCCCATGCTTGGCGAGGGTGACGCCCCAAGAGTAATAGCCGGACGGAATGCTAGGTCCAAGCTTCACAGCCTTCGCATACCACGCCTGCGCACTCGGCCAGTCGCCCCGTAGGTCGAAGACATCGCCCCTGAAACGGTAGCAGTCCACAAGTGTCAGTGTGCCGACGGCGTTGAGTGCTGCATCCGCCTTCGCAGACTGACCGGTCTGCTCGTAGCTCGTTGCCGCAAAACAGATCGTGTGAGGATCATTGGTCGAGACGCTCGGGTTAGCATACGCCTCCGCGTAGACGTCCCACTCCTGCGCCGCAACCCTTGGATCATTCCTTTCTTCTGCGAGCAGCGCTCGCACAAATGTTGCCTGTGCGATGTCGGGCGCATACTTGGCATCGACCGCAGTGGTGTTAAGTAGCAGGGTCGCCGCCTCGACATCGTGCATCTGGGCCTCATACTGTGCGATCTGAAGATTTTCAGCGCCTCCGGCGCTGCCCCTCGTTCCGATACCACCATGGGATTCCACGTCTGCAATGGCTTCCGCGCGCTCGGCCGGAAGGTCCCAGACCGTTCTGTCGTAGTTTTCATACTCGAGCTCGGGCGCCAGGCCCGGCCGCCCACCAGCGGCCTTCATCAATTGTTCACCCTCGCGCACCAATCCTTCCTCATCGCCGAGACCGTTGAGCGCGTACATGATGTTGTTGTAAGCGGTCCAGTAATCGGGCTTCCGGCGCAGCGCTTCGCGATAGAGCGGTAACGCCTCACGCATCGCGCCCGCAGCCCCTTTTCCCGCAATGGCATTCGCCCAGTAGTTGAGCACGTAGGGCCGCTCGCTTGAATCTGCCTTCGGGTAGGCCTCCTGGCTGAAGCGAATCGCCTCGTCGTTCCGGTCATTGTTGGCCAGGTAGGCCGCAAACAGTCCCGGCTGAGACTGACCATAGACGTACTCGCCGGCCCGAGTCAGCAACTTGTCGAGATGGTGCGCCTCGTCGGTGAAGGTCTTGGGCAAAATCCCGGTGCCGCGCACCGTAAGTGCGAGACCGCCGGTCTCGCTCTGAGCCAGATCACCATCAATGTGCAGGTCGCGGCCAAAGCGTGCCTTCATCGTCCGCTCGATCTGACCAATCGAGATCCCAGTCTCGGGCACGTCGATTGCGATGTCATTGGTCCAGGCGCTCGAGAGCGACCGATGTTCCGCCCCGCTCCGGGTAGCCGACTGAATCCGCGTCAGTACATCGAGTAGACCGGCGGCGACGATTTTGCCACTTGGGACTTGTGCGGCAACATTCGGCGCGATATCGAATGGATCGATCACGACGCTCCGCGATTCAACAGCATCATGAATCATGATTGCAACGCCGGCGCCGATGGCGACGAGCAGTAGCGCGATGAATACGTGCAAGCCGATTCGAACGCGCATGCCAATTTGCCGAACGCTCTCCGCGCGAACCTGATTGCGCAGGTGCGCCAGGCGCAAATCGTGCTCGTCTTTCAGGAATTCTTTCTGCGCCTTCAATAGCTCCGTTTGCTCGCTCAGGAAATCAACTGTTTTGCGCGCTACCTCAGGATCGTTTCCTGAAAGCCTTGCTGCCACAGCGGCCGCGAAGGCCTCGGCGTCAACGGGCGCGGCCGAAGCTGCCGCTTCCGGCTTGTCGTCCTCACCCCCCAGGATTCCGCCAAGCAGGCCGTAAGCCATCCGAGCCTCCATTCTCCTAAATCTTGAACATGTTCGACTACGCGCCCTGCTTTGGCAACCGACGGCAGGTTGGAGCCGGTCGACCGCGATCGCGCAGCGCCAAGTCCGCGCGAGCGACTCATATGGGACCTTCAGCCCATTTACTCTTCAAGGACCAAGGCCGCCTACAACCCCCACACCGGGAATTCGGCTGTCTCGCAAACGAACCAGAACGGAGTGAAAACCACCCAGACCAGCCGCGGTGGCAATGCAAAGACCAAAGACGGAAAGGGCGTCGCGACCGGGCCCAATGGGACTACCTGCGCCAAGGGCGTAAACAATCAAGGTTGTACCAAGTAACAGCGCCGGATGATCAGGGCTACTGTAGGGAAAAACCTCCTCGTACATGCTCGTCCGTGAGTTCTAGGATTCGGCCGCCGCCGCGAACCACGCAAGTCAGCGGATCGTCGGCGATCAGAACCGGTAGACCGGTCTCTGTCATGATCAATTTATCTATGTCGCGCAGCAATGCGCCGCCTCCGGTGAGTACCACGCCGCATTCCGCCACGTCGCTGCCGAGATCCGGGGGAGTTTGTTCGAGCGCTTGCCTCACCACACTCACAATACTCTCTAAAGGCTCTTGGAGGGCCAGCAGTATTTCGTTCGAGTTCAACGTGAATGAACGCGGCGCACCTTCGGAAAGATTTCTTCCTCTCACGGAGATCTCACGCACGTGTTCTCCCGGAAAAGCTGAGCCGATTTCAATCTTTATCCGTTCTGCAGTAGCCTCGCCGATCAAGATGCCGTAGTTGCGGCGGACATACAGAGTGATCGCCTCGTCGAACTTGTCGCCGCCCATGCGCACGCTGGCCGCGTAGACAATCCCGTTCAATGAAACTACGGCGACTTCGGAGGTGCCGCCACCGATATCGAGGACCATTGAGCCGCGCGCCTCGTGCACCGGCAAGCCTGCGCCCATTGCGGCCGCCATGGGCTCGGAGACGATTTCGACGCTGCGCGCCCCTGCACCCTCGGCGGACTCTTTGATGGCTCGCCGCTCGACTTGAGTTGAGCCGAAGGGCACGCACACCAGTACACGTGGACTCGGACGAAAGAACCGATCGCCGTGAACCTTGTTGATGAAATACTGCAGCATTTTTTCGGTGTACCTGAAGTCGGCGATAACGCCATCCTTCATGGGCCGCACGGTGGTGATGTGCCCCGGCGTTCGGCCGAGCATTTTCTTAGCTTCCGCGCCCACGGCGACCAAGACTTTGCCGCCGCGATCGGGGGCACTTTGCACAGCCACGACCGAGGGCTCATTGAGCACGATTCCCCGGGACTTGGCGTAAATCAAGGTATTTGCGGTGCCAAGGTCGATCGACAGGTCATTGGAAAAATGACCGCGCAGGCGGTTCAGCATAGGGAGTGTGGTCTTTCTCGAAGCGATGGAGGGGGAAGCTGTCGCGCCACCTTTAGCACGTTTCCAGTCGTAGTGCGCGGACGCTATATCGATTTGAGAGGAGGAAATTCGCTGAATCGCGAATGATTGGCGTATTGCCTTATTGCTTTTTGGCTTGCGAGCGCGATTGTCTTACGACTCGTCACTGCTCGACGATCCCTCTTGGCGTGTATTTGTGTTCGCTCCGTGCGCTCCAGCGGTACAGATTTTCATCCCCACAATGAGGGCATTTGATCGCGGTCAATTGATCGTCGAAATCCGCCGCCGGTTTGCCGCCGGGCTCTGTGGCCGCGATCGCGATGACTTGTCCGCACGATCGGCTCTTACACAACCAACCTACGTACAGCTCGTCCGGCACCATTTGCTGCGGTGCCTTTACATCGACGTGTCGCAACGGTGCGGATGCGACCGGTCTGTGTGATGGAGTACCCCGGCTCTTTGTCGGACGTTTGATTGCCATTGCCGCCTCTTTGCCGATGCAACATCTCGCAGCCTACCGCGGCTCCCATGACTCTGCCAGCCCTGACAATGGAGCCCTAACGATGCATGTTACTCCCGGTGACCTGCTTCGACAGGCGCCCTCTTCCAAAAAATAGCGATTCTCATCGTCGGCGTCGCTAATTTGGCAACATCAGAACAAATCCGTCGTTTTCGTAGGCGTAGAATCGCCATTCACGAATGGTCTTGGGTGTTCCCAAAATGATGAGTTGCTGACGCAGAGTAGCGACGTCGTGAAACACGTCTGAGATTTTTATTAGGTTCTCGTACTTTCGCAGAAGCGTCTCGGAACTAGGGCCATCGGCGGCGTAGGTAATCAATACCTTAAGCGGCGCGTTGAAGGACTGAAGCTTATTCATTTTTTCGTGGGCACGAGAGCTGTCAATTTCGTGTTCTATTGCCACGGAAATCCAATTCGCATAGGTGGCGTACTTCCCAGTATTGTCCACGCCGCGTTCCTCATACAGCATCCCGTCGAGCGTGTAGTACTCTTTGTTCCAAGACAGCAATCCTAGATGCCTGGCGACTCTAGGGTAAATGGTGGTTCGCATGAAGAAATTATATGATTTGGTCTCGAATCCCACCGCGTTACGAAAGCTGTCGTGTTCTGACTCCATGACGGCAACGAAGGCGTTTCGAAAGTCTCTAGGCGTGATTTTTTGCATCGCGTACCTTAAGCCACCCGTCGGCTTTCGTCTTCTGGGCCGCCCGCGCTTCCCGAGGCGTCTTGCCCGACCACCGCTTGAATGCATGCGTGAATGCGCTGACTTCTTGATAGCCAAGCAGCCACGCAATTCGTGATATCGCTAAATTCGGGTCTGACAAATACTGCCTCGCCAGATCGCCTCTCAAACCCTCGAGAACCGCCGAGAATGTGACGCCCTCCAATGCGAGACGGCGCGCTGAAGTTCGCTGGCTCAAACCGAGTCTAGTGGCGATGTGCGATGCGCGCACCTTTCCATGCGGCAGCAACGGAACGATAGCATTCTCTACCGCTACCCGGAACGACCCGCGGTTCGGCCGTCGATGAGCAAGTGCTTGCTCGCAATTCGCCACCAAAAGCTCGTTAAGGTACGGATCAGCACTGCTCACCGTCATGTCCTTGATCCCCTCAACGAAAATCAGCTCGTCTGCGGTTGCCCCAAAAATGATGTTGCGGCCAAAGTATGCAGCCAGTTTGGATCCGCCCTGATTGTTGCGGCGATGCATGATGCGCACCCGGTCCGGCGTCAGGTGCAGGCCGGTCAACTGCCGGCATAAGCGGATCAGCGCGGTCATTAGGAATTCAATCTGATGTCGGTCCGAGTAACGGGCAACACCGACGTACTCAAATACCATTCGGATATCCCCTCCCTTGAGACACTTGAGCGATAAGCCCTCGTTGGCAATCGAGCTGTACCGTGCTGCTCTCTCCAGTGCCTCGCCCAACGTTTCTGAGGAGGCCGCGACATAAAAGAGAAATCCTAACTCTCGAAGATCGGGCAGCTGCGCAAGATGGAAGCCGAAAAACTCGTCGCCCAGAGCATTTGCGGCGACATTTAAGAAGTGGATCTGACGCTGGACAGCGACTCTAGCGCCGTGGTCTTTGATCTGTTGTTCGGTCAGTCCCGCCTTCATCAATAGCGGTTTTAGCTCAATACCGGCCCGTTTTGCGCCCGCATAAGCAAGCCGGGCGATCGTACCTGTTGCAGTTGGGAGCGAACCGAGACGCTTGGTATGGGCATCATTCACGATCTTAGCGCTCGATGGTTGCTACTGGCCTGCTGCGACAACACCTTGGCACAGGATAGCAAGACAGGTATGCGAATTCGAACGTATAAAGGTGTGCACCAGAACCCAGTTCGAGACGGCATTCGACCGTGCCGCAAGCTGGGTCATAGCCGTTCGGCCACATTTGGAAGCACAAACTCATGCCAATGAAGCGTAATGTTATTGCGGTAATTGACGATAACCTTGGCGTCCTTGGCGCGATGAGCCGTTTGTTGTCGCAACTCGGTTACCACACAGAACTCTATGTTTCAGCCAAAGAGTTCCTCGATGTTGCGCTGATGACTGAAGCGCAGTGCCTCATTGTCGATATTGAACTCGGCGAGAGTTGCGGCATTGAACTTGCGCGGCAGCTTGCGAACGCGGGCTTCACGATCCCCATCATATTCATGAGTGCGAAAGACAATGAATTGGTCAAAGGGCGGGTCATGGCAATCGGCTGCGTCGCGTTTCTTATTAAGCCATTTTCCGCGAACGCTCTAAAAGAGGCGTTGGCCAAGCTGTTCGCCCGTCGCCCGATGATGAATTCCACTGATGAGAATCGACACTCCCTGTCACATGCACTCCAATGGCGAAGCAGCCTTTGACGCGACCCAAGCCCTTGATCACAAGGTGCAAAAGCACACGTCAGCTTTCACGCTGAGCGAATGCGGTCGTGCTCCGTGCGTTACAATAATTTGTGTGAGTAAGCTAATGTAGTTTAGCGATACACGCATTAACTACATATATTTATTGACTATTTTAGCATTAATGAATTAGTCGCTACCGTCACGCGCTGGCGGCCCTCACTCCGCGCAATGCGAGGAGATCGACCGTGCTGTTTCCGAACCTGTTTTCGCCGTTTCGGCTCAAAGACGTGACTATGGCGAATCGAATATTTTCCACCGGCCACGACACGGACCTCGGCCGTCACGGGCTGCCGACGGACGCCCTGATCGCCTACCAGCGCGCGCGAGCCAAGGGCGGCGCCGGCCTCATCGTCGTCCAAGTTGTCGCGGTGCATGAGACGGCGCGCTACACGCCGGAAGTCTTGGTCGGTACATCGGACGACTGCATTCCGCACTTCAGGCACCTGTTTAAGGCCATTCGCGACGAGGGCACTCGCGTTTTCGTGCAATTGTTTCACCCCGGACGCGAGTTGCTAGGTAGGCGAAACGGCATAGCGCAGGCTGCCTATTCTGCATCTTGGTCGCCCACCGAGCGATTCCGGATCGTACCGCGCGCCCTGAGTCGCGACGAGGTCGCCGAATTGGCCGAATGTTATGGAGCCACCGCCCGACGCATGGCGGAGGCCGGAGCCGAAGGAGTGGAAATCGTCGCGAGCCATGGATATCTACCGGCACAGTTCTTGAGCGCGACGATCAACCGACGCGAGGATGAGTACGGAGGCTCGTTCGAGAACCGATTGCGCTTCATGCGCGACATCACCCATGCCGTTCGGCGGCAGGCCCCGGCCGAGCTGATACTGGGAACACGCATATCCGCCGACGAATACGATCCCGCAGGATTCGCCAATGAAGAAACGCTGGCGATTTGTGCCGCGCTAAAGGATGACTTCGACTATTTCAATGTCATCGCCGGAACGTCGGCGTCTGCATCGGGAGCTGTTCATATAGCGCCTCCCATGACCGTCAAGAATGCGTATCTGGCGCCCTTTGCACGCCAGTTGAGGGAGGCGATCGGCAAAGCGGTGTTCGTCGCCGGCCGCATCAATCAACCGCAGGACGCCGAACAGATCATCACGCAGGGTGCGGCCGACATGTGCGGAATGACCCGTGCGATGATCTGCGATCCAAGCATGCCGGCCAAGGCGCGGGCCGGCCGTACTGAGGACATTCGAGCATGCATCGGCTGCAATCAGGCCTGTATTGGCCACGCACAATTAGGCCTGTCGATATCCTGCATCCAGTATCCGGAAAGTGGACGAGAACTCGTGTTCGGTACCCGCCCGGTCACGAACCGGCGCCGCACCGTCATGGTGATCGGCGGCGGCCCTGCAGGAATGAAGGCCGCGGCAGTGGCAGCCGAGATCGGTCACCGGGTCACTCTGTTCGAGGCGTCGAAGCGGCTCGGCGGTCAAGCGAACCTGGCGCAGATGCTGCCCCATCGCGCGGAATTCGGCGGTATCGTCACCAATTTGGCGCGCGAACTCGAATTGTCGGGGGCGGCCGTCCGATTGAATAGCCCGGTGACCCCAGAACTGCTCGCAGCCGCGCGGCCGGATGTGGTCATCGTTGCCACGGGCAGCACACCCACCCTGCCCCCCTTCGAACAGGGTGCCGGAATGCAGGTGACACTCGCCGCGGATATCATTTCCGGGCGAACGGCGGTGGGCGGTCGAGTCGTTGTCTATGACTGGCTCGCGGACTGGATCGGAATCGGAGTTGCCGAGAAGCTCGCCGTGGAAGGCAGTCGAGTGACCCTGGCCGTCAATGGCGTGTGCCCTGCGGCTAGCATTCAAACCTACGTGCGCGACGCGGCCATCGCGAGATTGCACAAGCTCCGCGTCGAAGCCCTGCCCTTCATGCGCCTTCACGGTACCGATGGTGCAACCGTGTATTTTCTACATACTGCCTCGCACGAGAGTGTTGTGGTGGACGGCGTCGATACGTTGGTGGTTGTGGCTCCCAATCGTCCGACCGATGAACTATACCCAGCGGCCAAGGCGCTCGGGCTGGACACTCATCTGATCGGCGACGCACTTGCGCCCAGAACCGCTGAAGAGGCGGTGTTCGAGGGCTTATCGGCGGCGACCTTTCTGCACGCGCCTAGAAACTAGCTGATGCAACGTTCGACGACGCTGCCTGTGTGGCGAAAAGTTGATGCGAACGAAGCCAATTCTGTGTTTGAAGATACATGGCTTGGGTGTACGGAAGGAAAACCAAGCGTTCCCCGGTCGAAAATCTTCGCACATCCACCAGTGATTGATATCGCTCGGGGATGGCCTTTAAATAAAGCCGCTTGTATCTCTCCGGAGCGAGATCGAGATCCATCTGGGCGCGCTTGAGAGCGTTCATGTATTTCCCGACATCCGTTGGATCGACAGTCGCCGGGAACATAAACCCGATGATGAACGAGGTGTCGACAATCTTACGAAATCCAAGCTGCTCTAGAAACTGGAAGGTAATGCCCCATGCACTAACGGCCGGCAGATCACGCGCGAGTGCAATATCGACCCGAGCCCAAGGCGTGCCCACAAATCTTAGATGGATATCTTGCATTAAGATGAACGGTTCAAGAGCCTGAATCGTCGAGAAGTGGCTTCCGGAATGGTATGAGACCGCGATCTCCTGACCAGCCAAATCTTCGGGTCTTACGATCGAAGATTCGGCGGGCACCATCACACCCCCGGGAGTTACGGCGTAAGACTCGTTCCACATCTTACCGATGTCCTGGGCAGATGCCTCGTTCACGGCCCAATGACACGCACAGGAGATATTGGACTTGACTCCCTTATTCCCGCCGCCGTCCTTGTACATCTCGAATGCGCCGGTAATGACATCCTTGAGCTTGCCGGTGGTCTCGTCCGTTGGCTTCCTCGAGTCGTCAGCCGGCGAGGCAATCAACTCGTAGTCTAGCCCCTCACTTTCGAAATAGCCGTTCTCTTGAGCAATCCATTCCTGAAGCCGGTAATGCGGTTGAATGGTGAATTTTTCCATTTCGAGTGCCCTCTCCATATAATTATTATAACTCACCCCATGGTTTGGCCTGCTTCTGACAAACGACCGTCGCGCCGAGCGTACTTTCAGTCGGTCAAGGAGATATTCTCATGGTGATTAACAGACGCACTTTTTCGGCCGGCCTCGTGGCAGGAGCTGTCGCATCGTTGACATCCACTCACGGCACGGCCGCTGCCGCTTCCTCGACCAAGGCGCGCAACGTCGTCCTCGTTCACGGCCTCTTCGCCGACGGATCATGTTGGTCCGAAGTGATAGCACGATTGCAAGCCGCGGGGCTCAATGCCACGGCCGTGCAAAATCCTCTGACAACTCTGCCTGAAGCGGTTGCCTCGGCCGAGCGAGTGCTGGCACGGCAAGAAGGCCCGACAGTTTTGGTCGGGCATTCCTTTTCCGGAATGATCGTCACCGAAGCGGGTATGCATCCGAATGTTTCGGCTCTTGTCTATGTGGCAGCGCGGGCGCCGGATGCGGGGGAGGATTACACGGCATTGGCCAAGAAATTTCCTACGCCACCGGCCTCCGCCGGCATCATTTTCGACGGCGATGAAGGGCGCCTCAGCGAAGAGGCGTTCTTGCGTGATTTCGCGGGCGACGTGCCGGAAGCGAAAGCTAAGGTACTTTATGCGGTCCAGGAACCGTTCCAGAAGGCTCTGCTGACAGGCAAGACTACGCGGGCGGCCTGGCGGTCGAAACCCAGTTTCTATGCAGTCTCGACCGAAGACCGAACCATCAATCCGGATCTTGAGCGATTTATGGCCAAGCGCATGGGCGCCAAGACCATCGAAGTGAAGTCAAGCCACGTGTCGATGATTTCCCATCCAGACGAGATCACCCGCCTAATCCTGGAGGCCGCGCAGCAGAGCTAGCTGGGTGGTGATACCGCAGACATCAAGCTCCTTAAGTTTGGGTGACACATCGAATGGCTCCCTACGCCCCGGGTTTACTAGCGGGTTCCCATATTTTACCCGTCACCGGATGAGGGTAATGAAATGGCACCACCTCCGTTTCCGGCCAGAAGACAGGTTTGGGTTCTACGAGTTCGTCGGGTCCAAACGGGTCCGTTGGAAAGGTCGTCTTGAACGACCCACTGAACGTGGGCTTAAGATGTGACCAGCCATCTTCGAAAAGGCCCTGATAGACGAGGTGGTAATTCAGCAGCTTTATTTTCCATAGATCGTTTTCTCGTACATATTCGTTCTCATACACTCCGCCCTCCCACCATTGCGATGGAAGCGCATTACCGGCATCTTTACGGGTCTCGTGGCTGCCGGCCTGCATGAAAACTCTCAAGCGACCTAAGGCGGTCTTTCTGTCAGGGGCAACGTCGATGACGTCCTGAAGGATCAGGTGGTCTAAGAGAAAGCCGTAAACAGGACCATTGTGTCCACCCGTAAACCTTTTGCGGAACCGATCACAATACAATCGGCGCACACCGGATTTGCCTTTGAAACTGCCGCCCATGAACCGGATTTCTCCGTCCTCTGCAAACAGATCGACGACCTCATCGTACAAACATCGATCCAAGTAGTATCCGTAGGCATGCTGCAGTCGGCGCACCATGCTTTCGTCCTTTAGCCGATGCAACTCGTCCGTCAGCTGAGCGACTTGCGACGCCAATCTCTGGATATCAGCCTCTAGGCACATCTCAGAACCTCCTCAATCTTGCGGGAAACAGGTCGCTCGCGACATCGGGACGAGTCTAACTCCTTGCAGGTTTATCCCCTGCATTGCGCCAAGGAGTCCCCGGAAGCCTATTGCGCCTAGATGCGAACGCGAACTATTCGCATTTACAATCGGAAATAATTCGTATCTAATGCATCCAATGGAAACAGGAGTGCACGCGATGAGCTGCGCCTTTGCCCGCCTTGCCCTGTGGACCGTGCGCCGTTGGTTCGCGTCGGCCGGCTCATTGCGCCAGCGCGCACCCCTTGAGTTGGTTTGGACCGAGCAGGATCTGGCACTCGCGTGGTCCTGGTTCGAGAGTTTTCTGTCAATCCTCTATTTTGAGCGCACGCGCGATCTTGCCATCGAGTCCCCGGAGGGCAATGACGCCACACCCCTCACTTCCGATGAGGCCGCGGTGCTTTCGTCCCTGATCTTCGCTCCGTGGAGCCCGGGCGCCGCGCGTGCCTGCCTCGCACCTTTTCTCGCCGGCAATAGCGCCGAGGCGGCGGTGTGCGTCGCGGCACGGGTCAGGCGCGCGAGCGCGACCTCCGCCCTCCTCGCATCAAGGGCCTCACACCAACTTAGCGTCAAGTGTGATCTGGGCGTTTAGGACCTTTGATACCGGGCAGTTCAACTCAGCGTCCTTGGCCAGCTGCTCGAAAGCGGATTCCGTGAGGTTGGGAACGGAGGCGCGCAGCGTCAGGGCCGAATGGGTGATGCGGAATCCAGAACCCTCCGGGTCGAGGGTTACGGCTGCATCGGTATTGAGTTCGGTTGGGGTATAGCCTGCGCTCTGCAATCGAAAAGCCAGCGCCATGGTGAAGCACCCCGCATGGGCAGCGGCGATCAGCTCTTCGGGGTTAGTGCCCTTCTCATTTTCGAAGCGAGTCCGGAACGAAAAGGGGGTATTGCTGAGCACGCCGGAATCGGTGGACAGGTCGCCGTCACCGGCACGTCCGGTACCGCGCCAAACCGCTTTCGCTTTGCGAATCATATCCATCTCCTGATGAAGGAAAATTGAACGAGCGTAAGTGCAATCATGCTCTAGGTGCTGGGGAGATGGAACGCATACGTTGCCGCGAATGACTACACGCCTTAACCTCCAGCGCCTACAGCCACCACCCCAACCTAGTGTTTTACTCCGCCCATTGATTGGCATGAGACCGCCAATCTGGTTATCAACCTAATATCGGAGTGCTTTATGGCTGGAAAAAACACAGCGGTTTTTGGTATCTATAAATCGAGTGAACATGCGGAGCGCGCTGTCGACACGCTCATAGCCGCAGGATTCCCAAGTTCGGACATTTCCGTTCTCCTTCCCGACACTCGAAGTACAAAAGACTTTGCACACGAGAAGGATACGAAGGCTCCTGAGGGTGCTACCGCGGGCGTCACCGCTGGTGGAGTCATTGGTGGAACCCTGGGCGTGCTCGCCGGCGTTGGCGCCTTGGCGATCCCGGGGCTCGGACCCTTTATCGCTGCGGGCCCTATCATGGCCGGCCTGGCGGGTCTCGGAGTCGGGGGTGCGATCGGCGGGTTGGTCGGCGCGCTCGTCGGAATGGGCATTCCAGAATACGAAGCGAAGCGCTACGAGGGCCAGGTCAAGAACGGAGGAACGCTCTTGTCCGTTCACTGTGATACGTCTGACCAAGTCTCGCGGGCCAAGGATCTGTTGAAATCGAGCGGGGCTACGGACATTGCCTCTTCGGGTGAAAGTACTGGGGCTACTTCTGCGCCGGCACGTGCGTCGTATCGCTGAACGATGAATGGATGAAAATCATCACGCAGAGGGGCTTCCCGCCCCTCTTCCTTAGGCATTCCTACATTCAATGGTAAATATTATGACTTACAAATCAACGATGGCGGCTTTTGTGTTCATCACGAGCATATCGATTGCGCAGATGGCGGGCGCGCAATCCACGCCCACCACGGTTCCGTCCCCACCTTCCTCCATGAGTACCACCCCAGCGGACAACACCAAAGCGAACATACCCGACGCGTACAATTCTACGGGTAGTTCTGACAAACAGAGCAACGATGCGACCGATCTGAATCTAACCAAACAAATTAGGAAAAGCGTGCTCGCCGACAAAGCACTGTCTACCTATGCGCACAATGTCAAAATTGTATCGGTCGGGGGTAATGTGACCTTAAGCGGCGTGGTCCGATCGGACGATGAAAAAAGCGCGATCGAGATGAAGGCCGATGAAGTGGCAGGCAAAGATCACGTTGTCAACAAATTAAAAGTAGCTCCGCCCAACTAGCACACTGTTTGTGGACGCGGCGGGGGCAGCCGATGCAGATTTACCCGCCGCGCTTTTTTGATACAAACGGTCCTTGTAGGCGCCCGCCTACAATAAGAAGGGAATTACACGCCTTTGAGGGGACCTGCCATTGACCTAAATGGACAGTTCATTAAACTCCGCCTCTTGAATACACGTGCGGAGCACTTGAAAACTTCCTCCTGAATCACATGATGGGGCGACAGATATGAAATGCCTAATATGAGTGCCGACATAGAAAACCCGACCATCCCGGCCGCCAGCGAATCGGACATCGAGAATCTGGCGCGCGAAACCGATGTGCCGCTGGCAACCGTGGAAAAAATATATGCCGTGGAACACGCGAAGCTTGATCGGCGAGCCAAAATTAAGACGTTTATCCCAACGCTCCTCCGTCGGCGTGTGAAGGACATTCTGCGATCGCAATTCTCGGCGCACAACGCCGGTCTGTAGCTCAATGCAAGATTAGCGACGGCCGTTCGCTATGCATCAGCGCACCGGCACTGCCAATTTACCGCTGCATGGAGGTCATGTACCTCTCTGGCTGTCGAGTCGCATGGCCGCTTTGGGCCGAGTAATCGCAGAAGCCATTGTTCATGAATACGGTCGCGATGAATTGCTACGCCGGCTCGCGCATCCATTTTGGTTCCAATCCTTCGGGGCCGTCATGGGCATGGATTGGCATTCGTCCGGTATCACGACAAGCGTTGTCGGCGCTTTGAAACGCGGGCTCGCGCCCATTCAGCGCGAACTCGGTATCTACGTCTGCGGCGGCAAGGGCGCGCACTCGCGACGAACTCCACAGGAACTTTTGCAACTCGGCGATCTCGTCGGCATCGATGCTGCCTCGCTCGTGCGGTCCAGCCGACTCGTTGCGAAAATTGACAGCGCAGCCGTACAGGATGGATTCGATCTTTATCTGCACGCTTTTTTTGCCTCTGCGGACGGCCATTGGTGCGTGGTTCAGCAAGGAATGAACGATTCTCTCGGCGAAGCGCGTCGCTATCATTGGCAATCCGAAGGCCTTCCCGGTTTCTTTGAGTCGCCGCACACTGCCATTGAAGGGCGAAACCTGGGGCCAATCGTTAATTTGGCCGATGTACGTGCCGAGCGCAATCGCGCGGCGGGCCTCGAGTTGGTACGCAGCGGCCCCGAGCAAACAATTTCGGTGCTGAGGCAACTGAGATATTCGCACAATGCGGCTTTGTCCCTCTTCCCGGAGCCCGAAGTCATGGTCCCGCGACAACCGCACTTGCAACTACCTCATCATCACGAAGTGCGTGCGTCGGATGTGACGCTCAAGCGGCTGCACGGAACACTAGCGGCCGCGGCCGAAGCGGGACCTAAGGATTTTGCGGATCTGTTGCTAACCCCCGGCATCGGCGCTCGAACGGTAGAGGCACTCGCTTTCGTTGCGGAGGTGGTGCATGGGACGCCTTCGCGCTTTTCCGACCCTGCTCGTTTTGCGTTCGCACACGGCGGCAAGGATGGGCATCCCTTTCCAGTGCCCGTCAAAGTCTTCGACGAAACGATTCGTTTACTCAAGCGCGCAGTCGACCGCGCTAAATTGGGATCAACAGAAGCCATCGCCGCCATTCGTCGACTCGATGCGCAAGCACGGCTGCTCGAATCCAAAGTTACCGGACCGACGTTTGAGTCGTATGTTGCGAATGAGCTCGGCGAGTCGATGAGTTTGGGCGGTCGCACGGTGCATTCTTAGCGCCGGCATCAACTGGTGCCTTCATTGGGTCCCGCATTCTTTAGCCGATCGACGAGAGCGCCGGCAAGCACATCGTCCATCATCACCACCTCCGAGGCGCCCGCGCGACGAAGCAACGCTCCGCGAGACTGATTCGCGCCGGTCACGGCAATCTTTAACTTCGGGTTGCGGGAATGCGCCATCAAAGTCATCGAGAGTTTACGGTCCGGATCCTCGGTGGTCACTACGAGCGCCTTGGCGTATTCGACCCTGGAGTGCTCAAAGACGGCATCGTCCACTCCGGCGTCGCCCTGCACCACGAGATAGTCGAGACTGGAGGCCTGGGCTGCCAATTCGTCAGATCGATCGATAATGACGACCGTCTCACCGGTTTCGCGCAGTCGGCCGGCTGTCAGGCGGCCGAGCGCGCCAAAGCCGATGACGATAACGTGGTCGGTCAGACCGTCGAGCTTGTGTTCCATGTTTCTGTTCTCTCGAAGTATCATGACAGCCTCGCTTGACAGGATGCCGGTCAAACTAGACAGGGCGTAACCGCCGATCATCAGGAAGGCGACCATCGTCGCCATCATGAAAAACTTCTCGCGCAAGTCGAGACTGGTGAAGTCACCCAGTGTCGTGATTAGATTGAGCGCGTTCCAAATCCCCCGGAAAATTTTCGCGGGGAACAACAGGCTAGTAGTATCGAGCGCGATCAGACCGATCGCACACACGGTGAGCACAACAAACAGCAATCCCACCGTATGGAATACGCGACGCCTCCACTCTCGGCGGTGAAGCTGGCCGAATCCAGCTTCTTGCACGCGGTATATCGGCATCGCTGTTAGTCGCCATTCAACATCGCGCACACCCTAGGATTCGATTTGGCACCCACACAAAAATGCGCGATGCGACCCATGCTGTACGCTGCCATGAACGCTGCTAAGCCTCTATTGGCCTAAGGTGACGAGGAGGTTCGTACCGGCACACGGCAGCTGCCATCAGCCGCCTAGAAGTTATATGCTTAGTGGATTCTAGCAACATCATGTAACATGCTAATTATTAATGATATATATCTGGTCATTTTGACTTTGTTGCAGCCGCGGCATCTGACATCCCCGTACGGGCTAGCCCGACTGTCTGGCGATGCGCCATCGCGCTAGCGTTAGGGATCGGCATCGTCGGCAATGATGCGATCACAAATCGAGTATTGGTCTGTTCGGAGAAATTCGACGTGTCCATCGACGAATCGAAGCTCAACGCCTTTCTCGGCAAGGCAGTAGGCGACCTCGGCGCGGCAATCAGCGCAACCCTCGTTCTGGTCGGTGATAGGCTCGGTTTATACAGGGAACTCGCTAAGGGCCCTTTAACCTCCACGCAGCTGGCACAGAAAACGCGTACCAACGAACGCTACGTTCGTGAGTGGCTCGGCAACCAAGGCGCCGGCGGATATGTGCAGTTCGATTCGGAAACTAACAGCTGGTCGCTGAGTCCCGAACAGGCCGCTTGCCTCGCAGATCCCAACGGGCCGGTGGATATACCGGGCGCATACAACATTGTCGAGGCCACTTTCCATGCCCTGAACCGCACACTCGAAAATTTCAAGACGGGTAAGGGCATGGAATGGGGAGAGCACCACGCGTGCCTCTTTCATGGAACGGAGCGATTCTTTCGTGCGGGGTATAACACCAATCTCATAACGAGTTGGCTGCCTGCCCTCGACGGTGTCGTCGAGAAACTTAAAATCGGTGCGAAAGTGGCCGATGTTGGTTGCGGGCACGGGGCCAGCACCATCCTCATGGCGAAAACGTATCCGAACTCTTCATTTATCGGGTATGACTACCACTCTGATTCGATTCGGACCGCTCGGCAGAGAGTTGCGGCAATAGGCATCACCAACGTGCAATTCGAAGTGGCGGATGCCCTGAGCTATCCGGACAGCGGATTTGACCTGATCGCTTTTTTCGATTGTCTTCATGACATGGGCAATCCGGTCGGCGTTGCGCGGCACGCCCGGCGATCGCTCAAAGAAGATGGTACTGCAATGATCGTCGAACCGTTCGCGAACGATAATACTGAGGACAACCTCAATCCGGTGGGCCGCGTCATGTACGGTGCCTCTTCGCAAATCTGCGTGCCGGTGTCCCTTGCTCGTGACGGTCCCGCCCTTGGTGCGCAAGCCGGTGAGCGGCGTTTGCGTGACGTGGTCGTCGGCGGCGGCGGCTTTGGGAGGTTTCGACGCGCCAGTGAAACCCCATTCAATTTAGTGCTCGAGGCAAGGCCTTAAGCACGGGCGTAATCTTGGCTGGCCGTCATGCACCGGAGATGCCGCCGCCTGCGGTGGCGATCGCAGTGCGTACCAACTCCGCGAGACTGCGGCATTGAAGTTTCTCCATCATTCGCGCCTTGTACACCTCCACCGTGCGCGGGCTGATTTCCAAACGCGCTGCGATATCGCGCTGCGATAGTCCTTCAACCAGAAGATCGAGAACCTCGCGCTCGCGCGGCGTCAACCGCTCGAGGCGGGAGCGCGCGATATTCTCGATGCGATGCGCGTCATGCCGGCGAGTGTCTTCACGGATGGCGTTCTCCAGGACGTCGAGCAGGATCTCGTGGTCTATTGGCTTTTCCAGAAAATCGAACGCGCCTCTCTTCATGGCGAGCCGAGTCGTCCGCACGTCGCCGTGCGCGGTCAAAACGACGACCGGCAGCTCAATTCCCCGGTCTTGCAACACCTGCTGAAGGTCGAGACCGCTCATCTTGGGCATCTGTAGATCGGTTAGCACGCAGCCGTACCACTCCGAACGGTATGTCTCGAGAAACGCCTCCGCGGCTGCAAATGACTGTGTGCGCATACCCTTGAGGGACAATAAGAGACTCAGAGAGTCGCGCACTGACGCGTCATCATCAATCAGAAAAACCGTTGCATCGGTCACGCCGCAATCCTACTCGCCGTGAGGGGAAGTTCGACCCGGAAACGAGCGCCGCCGTCGCCCGATGCGTCGAGGCGCAGCTCCCCGCCTTGGCTTCGCAGCAATGACCGAGAAATAGCGAGTCCCAATCCCATCCCATCGAGCTTGCTCGTGACGAACGGTTCAAACAACTGGTTTCGAATCTCGGGCAGCACACCCCGCCCCGAATCGTTAATTATGACATGCAGTTGTTCATCGTCGGTCGTAACCGTCACTTGGACATGCCGGTTTCCGGGTGCGACGTCGCTGACCGCGTCGAGCGCGTTGGTAATCAGATTGTGCAGGACCATATGCAGCTGAATTCGGTCGGTGGGAACCGGCCGCGTCACCTCAATATTCAACGTAAATTCCACGCCCAGACGGCCGGCGCGATCAGCGAAGGCCGACAGGACCTCCGCGACCAGAGTCTTGACATCAATCATAGTCACATTGACCACCCCGCCGCGATAGAAATCACGCAGTCGCTTGAGAATATCAGAAGCGCGGAGTGCTTCTCGTGTTGCCTTATGGAGCGTGTCGTTGAGGCGCGAGTCGCGTGTCTCGAGCGGTGCGGCAAGGATCTCCACCGCCCGGAGATAAGACACCAGTGCGGTAATTGGCTGATTGAGTTCGTGTGTGAGTGCGGTTGAGAGCTCGCCTGCCAGCGCGAAGCGCATAGCCCTGGACAGAGCCGAGTCGCGCTCACGCAACTGTGTCTGCGCGTGCGAGTGTTCGGTCATATCGTGAGCAATCAGCAGATAGCCGGCGCGGGCGGGTGGATCGAGCCGCACGCAAGCTATC
Source organism: uncultured Gammaproteobacteria bacterium (assembly GCA_963755965.1). Taxonomy (GTDB): domain Bacteria; phylum Pseudomonadota; class Gammaproteobacteria; order Steroidobacterales; family Steroidobacteraceae; genus Bog-1198. The sequence continues at coordinate 419,489 of CAVWLU010000011.1, read as the reverse complement.
TCCACAGGAAATCGCTCCCCATTGGCACGAGCGCCGCTCAAGGTGCGCCGCTCCACAAGATTGTTGAGGGATAGGTCCGGAAGCCACTGAGCGAGCATCGTGCCAAGAATTGCAGGTCCCGAGGCACCAAAGAGTTGCTGCGCAGCAAGATTCGCGGAGGTGATCTTGCCTGCGAGATTGGTTGCAAGTACGGCGTCCGGCGCGGTGGCCAGCAATGCCCGCTGCTCGGCCTCGCCTGCCGCAACCCGGGCGAGTGCATTGGCGCGCTCCGCGAGAACCGCGGCAAGCAGAAGCGCTGTGAGTACCAGCGTGACCAGAAAATAATGGATCTCGAGCAGCGAACTGGGACCCAGCTGCGGCGTACCAGTGGCCATGAGCGCAATCTGGATCAGAAGCGTCGCGGCGGTCGCTCCAGGGACACCCCACGTGAGCGTGATCCAGACGACCGGAGCGAACAGCACGTAGACGAACGGGAATTCATCCAGAGGTCGAGCCCCAAAAACCAGCCACAGTACTGCGCCGAGCACAATGACCTGGCACGCAATTAGGCGGCAGTGGGCGCGCAACGCAGACCAAACGCGAGTAGCGCTTGGAATCGCGAGCAGCAATGGCGTGACCGTGAGAATACCATTCAAGTCGCCGACCCAATATCGCGCAATCACGTCGCCGGCGTATGCCTTGGGTAATTCACCGGCTCCCATGAATGTAGCCGCATAGCAGCACGCTACGACAAGTGCCGTTACGGCGGATCCAAAGGTGAAGTCCAGGACCGCTCGACGCGAGGCGAGCAGGTGGTCAAGACGTCGACGCGACAGCGTGAATGCGAGCGTGCCGTACCCAACCGCGATCACGATCGAGGCGCAGATCAAAGTGAACGGCGGCGCCGGCGCATCACGCACCAAATGCTCCGCCAATAGCGCCGCTGCCGCAGTCCATGGTGCTTGTCGCCAGCCGCGCAACAGGAGAAATGCGAGTGTCAGCCCCGCATCTGGGTTCCACGGCGCGATGCCGAGCTTCAGGAGTGGTTGCACGTAGCTCAAGGCATCGAGAACCACGTATGCAACCAGGTAGCCAGTGCCTATCATCCAACTGCGTGACGCGGTGCTCACCATGTCTCCATGTCCATCAACGGATTGTGACGGACGCTCACTCGATGAGAAAGGGGGATTTCCAGATACGACGCAAGCCCGAAATATCGCGCTGTCCTGCCCGCCTATCCTATCCCTGTTCGTAATCCCGATGGCCGGTCAATATTGAACGCTCGACTTTGACTGCATACATGGCACCGTCGGCTTTTTGCAGAGCTGTCGATACGGAATCGGGTGCCTGCTCGAAGGTCGCAGATCCGATGCTTGCGGTGATCGCAAAGTTGGCTCGGGCCATCCTGCAGGCTATCGTCGTCGAGAGGTACCGGCAAAGCGAGGCGCATTCAGTTTTCGGCGTGTTCGGCATCACGACGGCGAACTCGTCTCCTCCAAGCCGCGCAATTGAATCCGATTGCCGCGTGGTGTCCCGTAGGACATCGCCAAGGAGCCGCAGCGCTCGATCGCCGGCATCGTGTCCTTGGAAGTCGTTCAGTTGTTTGAATCGGTCGAGATCCAGAATCGCCAACGAAAACACTCCTCCGTAGCGCTTCTGCCTGGCGATCTCGATGCCTACAATGGACTCGAGCCCTCTGCGATTGTGGACCCCCGTCAGAGAATCTGTAATCGTAAGTGCCTCGATTCTGGAAATATTCAAGCGCGCTACTCGCGTCAGCGCAGCAATCAACGTGCCCGACGCAAGCGCAACTATTAGGTTGGTCAGTATTGCAAAAGCAGACATGTCATAGGCGATAAGCGTCAGCAATTGAAACGCAATCGAGACGGCTACCCCAATGACGATCAAACCGGCTCGCTCACATTGAAAGGCGATTGTAGATATTGGGAAAACGTAGAGTACATGCAACCAGATTTTCGGACCGTCCGTCAGATCGAGTGCAAATATCGACACCATCGCTAGAATGCTGGCGAGATAGATCGTTCGGGGGCCAATCCCCGCGGCTGATATTGGCGATTTGGAAACGTTTAATATTGCTGACCGTGTCCTGATACTACTATTACGCCCGCGCTATTCGCGCCGTCCTGACAGGACTTACCGAGCGCGAGGGGTGGCACTGGCGCGTAGTCATGCCACCCGTGCGCTTTAGGCCCGGACATAAACTGACAAATCGTACTGCCGGCCCGTCCTGGGCCAACCCCACTACCTTCCGCTCCGCGCTCTGGGGCGTTTGTGCCACCATTAGAAGTTGTCGGCGCGATTGCAATCCCCGCGGAAGAGGCCCCATCCGAGCAAAGGCTACCAATGCGCGCCGGCCTTGCACCGGACACTCCTGCGAGGTCCTGAATTTGGCCGGTGCGAGGACCAGTATAAAACCGGCACGTCAGCGTCATTCCGGTAGGAAGTGTTGCGACCTCACCAGCTGTCGCCGTTGTGTCGTCGCCGGCCGCTGCCGAAGCAATTGCGATACCCAGGGAAGATGCGCCGTCTGAACAACTGTTACCAATGCTCATGGGCGTTGCCGCAGTCAGCCCCGTGAAATCCTGGATTTGGCCGGCGCGAGGTCCGCTGAGAAACCGGCATGTCGTCGTCAATGAGGGAGCCGGCGCGCTGATGCCGGCAGCCTGTCCCCGTGCGGTCACCGCAGAAAATAAAATCACCAGTAGAAACACCCATCGCAATTCATTCAATCGGTAGGTGAGCGCCATATCGGCGATCACGCTATCGCCAACGTCCGTCGGGAACCAGTCGGGACAGCCCGTACGGGGAACCCGCGATCCTTGAAACCTGCGCGCCCGTACGGGTGATCCCGCCTGTTGGCGGCTGCAGTCTAGCGTTAGTCTCGGCGCCGACATCGTCATCGCACGGAAACCCAGCCGGGTTAACCGTTTCGCTTCGCTCTTTAGCAATCGCTGCGAGTTTCCAACAACCGAAGGAGAGTGAGATGGCTACACGTTTTGATACGGACCGCATCACGATTCCCGACCACGATGGACTTACCGCCTCGCCGGTTCTCGACAAGCGCTCGCACCCTGGGCTTTTGGCCGACGGCCTGCGAATCGCCACCAAGTTTGGCCGCGTATATATAGACGGTCCGCGGGCGCTTCGGGCGCCAGTCAACGGAGTTTATTCGCTGGCGCAGTGGCAATCCGGCTTCAAACAGCAGAACGATCGCGGTACTTGCTGGTCATTTGCCGGAGCCGCGGCGTTGGAGGCCGCGTATCGACGCAAGTACAACATGCTGATAGACGTCTCGGAAGAATACGTTTTTCACATGGGCAAGGTCTTTGCGCTGAACCGCGACGGTGCCGGGGCAGTGGTGAGCCCGGTGGAAAACAATTCCTCGCTAACCGGATTCCAAGGCAGCGGCGATGTCGCGAAGAAGATCTCGGAAAACGCCGTCCCACCGGAGGATACAGCGCCCTATTTGGAAACCCAGCAGACTCTTCTCGACACCCTGCCCGTTCTCGGCTACGCCGGCATCGAAGCATTGATAAGCCAGTCGGATTACGATGCCGTCGATTTTTGCGAACAGCACATTCCATTGCTGGCGCGGGTGAACGCGCGATACCGGGCGGCGGGCTGGGGAACGCTCGGCAACAATCCGAGCATCTCGGCGTTGGAGAATACTATATTGGCGGACCGCGAGGTGATCTGCGACGTCTTCCACAAGACACAAAACGTCGGCGGCCATGTGCTTTTACTGATCGGATTCGATCGCAATCGGCAGGTGTTTCAGGCGAAGAATCACTGGGGTGAAGGCAGGTTCATCGAGATCGCCTACAATAATGATCCTAACTTTCAGATCAATTCCGGTTGGTTTATCACCGACGTCGTCGATCCTACATTCGTGCAGAATGAGGCCTGCTGGCTGGGCAACTGGCGAGCGCAAGTGGGTAGTGCAACGTTCCGAATCATCCTGCGACGGTCCGAAGATTTTGCAAACCCGGGGGTCCCAACCAAGCTGGGGACCGCATATCTGGCCGACGGAGCGCATGACGTGAACGGATCGTTTCAAAACGGTGGTGCGCATCTACAAATGTTTGTGGCGCCAACTACGGCACCAGTGCCGCCAGGCACGCTCAGCGGTTGGCAGATCGAGGCAAATCTCAACTTTGCCGACATTTACAACGCTGCTGGTCACGGGGGGCAAGACGCCGCGACGCTGTCGCGGTTCAACACCCGCTTCGCAGCGTTGTTCGATAAGGGTGACGGATCGCGCTGGCAAGCCCGGCACGGGATCACCGCGGAGGCGTATCAGGCAACCTTCGATATTCTGACCCAGCAGGGTTATCGCCTAACCTATGTGTGCGGCTACAGCGAGGGGATAGAGGCGAGGTTCAACGCAATCTGGCAGTTGCGTGATGGGCCCGCCTGGCAGGCGCGGCACGGGCTGACGAACGATCAGTATCAATTGGAGTTTGACGCTCTATTCCGCCAAGGCTTTCGGCTGGTTTGCGTCAGTGGGTACGCCGAGAACGGTCAGGCAAGATATGCCGCGATCTGGGAGCAGCGGAGAGGTCCCGACTGGCAGGCGCGGCACGGCCTGTCCCGAAGCCAATACCAGCAAACTTTCGATCAGATGGCCGCGGACGGATACGTTCCGCTTCAAGTTTGCGGCTACCGCGTCAACGTGGACGTTCGCTTCGCGGCGATATGGGAGCGACGACCCAACCTTGGTTGGGTCGGTCGGCACGGCCTGACTTCGAGCGAATATCAGAAGGCATTCGACGCACAACTCGCCGCCGGTTACAGGCTCGTGTCCGTGAGCGGTTACAGCGACACCGGAATCGCCCGCTACGCCGCGATTTGGCACAACGACGCTGTGGGAGAATGGCAAGCGCGGCACGGGTTGGACGGCGCGGGTTATCAGCGGGCGTTCGACGACTCGGCGGCGCGAGGGTTCCGGCCGGTGCAAGTATGCGGCTATGGTGACGGCTTTTATCCCGCGTAGAATGTAGTCGCAGTCGGAAGGATGCGCGCCTGTGGGAAAAGGAGATAATATTTCCAGTATTCGAAGAGAGACCCATTGATGATAGATGTCCTGGTGGTGGGTGGCGGGCCGGTAGGCATGGTGACGGCGTTAGGTCTCGCCAAAGCCGGCGTCTGCGTTAGGCTGATCGAGGCAAATCCGACTCTAAACGAATCTCCGCGAGCCGCTGTATACCATTGGTCCGTACTGGACGGCCTGGCGCGCATCGGCCTGATTGGCGACCTAGAGAGCAGTGCCTTGAGGGCCGACAATTACACCTACATCGTAAGGAGTTCGGGCGAACGAATATCCTTTTCGATGCGCGCGCTGCATAACCTCACCTCGCGACCTTACAATCTTCATCTGGGGCAGCATCGTTTCGTCGAGATAGCGGCGAGAAATCTCGAGGCGCAAGCGAACGCAACCGTGAGTCTAGGTCGGGCGCTTGTCGATTTGGTGCAAGACTCGCAGGGTGTCACGGCAAAAACGCAGGGCTCAGGTGGCTCCGAGGAAATACGAGCCAGATGGCTCGTTGGAGCCGATGGGGCGGGCAGTACCGTTCGAAAATTGTTGAGTCTCTCTTTCGACGGAATGACCTGGCCTGAACGTTTTATCGCCACGAATCTGAAGTTCGACTTTGCAAAGCATGGATTCACGAACTCGACGTTCCTAGTCGACTCCCAGTATGGCAGTGTCATCGTCCCGCTCAACGATAGTGGCTTGTGGCGCTGCACATATATGGAGAGCGCCTCATTCCCTGAAGAGAGTTTTCTCGAGCGGATACCTGCAGTATTTCGCGACCTGTTGCCGGGAGATGATCCATATGATCTGGAGCAGGCATCTCCCTATCGGATGCATCAACGCTCCGCGTCGCGCTACCGAGACGGTCGAGTCGTCCTGGCGGGCGACGCCGCGCACTCAACCAATCCCACCGGAGGTTTGGGGCTGACGTCCGGACTATTTGACAGCTATGCGTTGCAAGAAATTCTAGCAGCGATAGTGCTCGATGGGGCGAACGACCGTCTCCTGACACGATATAGCGACGTGCGGCGTGAGATGTTCCTAAATCGCGCCTCGCCACAGGCGATTGCCAACAAGCAATTCATATTCCATGCAGACGGTGACAGCGCGCAATTGGCTGAAACGCTGTCGCAATTGCGAAAAATGGCGCATGACGACGATCTTGCGCTTGGCCGCCTTATGTTCACGAAATCACTCGAGACACCTATGTTGGTGGCCGGACCGGAGCTGATGCCCTACCGCTCGACAAATGCACGCTCAATCACGTAGTCGCCGGGCTCACCGATGTGGGGTGAAATACTGAAACCGTGCGAATTCAGCAATGCGCATGTATCAGCGAGCATTGCGGGGCTGCCGCATACCATGACCCGATCGTCGCGAGAATCGAATGTGGTCAAGCCGAGGTCTCGAAATAGCTTGCCGGAGTCGATCAACGTCGTCAGACGGCCGCGGTTGAAGTGTGGTTCGCGCGTGATCGTCGGATAATAGTGAAGTTTATCGCGTACTGATTTACCTAGGATCTCGTGTTGCCTCAAATCGTCGATGGAACGCTTTGCCACCGCCGTTTCTTTTATCCAACGCACCCCGTGCACAAGAACCACGAGTTCGAAGCGCTCGTACACTTCGGGATCTTTGATGATGCTCATAAACGGAGCGACTCCCGTCCCGGTGCTCAGCAGAAATAGACGCCTGCCCGGCTTGAGATCGTGCAATAAAAGTGACCCCGTGGGCTTTCGGCTTACCAGGATCTGGTCGCCCTCGCCGATGTGCTGAAGCCTGGAAGTCAGAGGGCCATCCGCGACTTTGATGCTGAGGAACTCCAGATGCTCCTCGTAATTGGCGCTGGCGATACTATAGGCGCGCAGCACCGGGCGGCTGTCGACGTCGAGTCCCACCATCACGAACTGACCATTCTCAAACCGGAGGCCGGAAGATCGCGTGGTCGTGAACGAGAACTGGGTATCGGTCCAGTGATGCACTCCAAGGACACGTTCGAAACTTAGCGCGGTCAAAACTGTGCTCCTACATCAACTTCATTTCAAATGCATGTTACCGCAGTGAGAATTCTTCGCGAGAATCAAGCGGTATACCTTTATAATTACTGGTTATATGACCAAGGCCGCCGTCATACGGCACGTGCGGCTTTTGACTACTGTCACTCCCATAAAGGAGAACACGCGATGAGCACGATCACAACCAAAGACGGCACGGAGATTTATTACAAGGACTGGGGCACGGGACAGCCTGTGGTGTTCAGTCACGGATGGCCTCTCTCCGCTGATGCTTTCGAAGATCAAATGTTTTTTCTTGCCTCAAGAGGCTACCGGTGTATTGCACATGATCGCCGCGGCCACGGCCGCTCGAGCCAGCCTTGGACCGGAAACGATCTCGATACCTATGCCGATGATCTCGCGGAGTTGACTCAAAAGCTGGATCTAAAGAACGCGATACACGTCGGGCACTCGACGGGGGGCGGCGAAGTGACTCGCTACATCGGTCGTCACGGGACTCACCGTGTGGCCAAGGCGGTTCTGATCGGCGCCATCCCGCCGCTGATGCTCAAGACGGCGGCCAATCCTGGTGGATTGCCGACCGAGGTGTTCGATGGTCTGCGGTCAAACGTGGTTGCGGACCGCTCGAAGTTCTGGAAAGACCTCAGCATGCCGTTTTACAGCTACAACAGGCCGGGTGCCAAGGTCTCCGAAGGTGTGCGCGAGTCGTTTTGGTTGCAATCGATGATGGCTGGTTTCCCCGCCTCGTACTTCTGCATCAAGGCGTTTTCAGAAACTGACCTGACGGAGGATCTGAAGCGAATTGATGTGCCGACTCTGGTGCTTCACGGGGACGATGATCAAATCGTGCCGTACGCGGATTCGGCCCTCCTTTCGTCAAAGATCATCAAGAATGCCAAACTCGTTATCTATCCGGGCGCGCCCCATGGGATGTGCACGACACTGAAAGATCGGGTCAACGAAGAGCTGATCGGTTTTTTCAAAGGATAGGCGACTACTGGCCCGAGGCACGGAACGACGTGGGTGCGACGCTTCTCGCCAATAGAAAAGGGTTGGGCGCCGACGCAGAAATAGAGTTCGGACACGTTGCACCTGGTACCGGCGCTGCTGCCAAAAGCCGCCGCATTGGAGCGCTGGTGCCAGTATCCGGATTTTCCGCCTCGGACGCGCCCCGGGCGATCGCGGCGTTGAGCGACCCGAGCAAGGCCGGCGCCGCAAATGTTGCCAGCACAGCTGTACCCAGCAAAAGTTTGCTACTCAAGTTCAATTCACGCGATACGTCCCAGTCGCCGGCATGGTGAGCGGTGTGAAGGGTTGACTAATCTCTTTGACGAGCAGGTACAACCCACTATTGGTTCGCGCCGAATGCGGTCTCCAGGCAAAATGGCTCCCAATACCGGCGAGCAGCGAAAAAGGAATTAGGAATTTCAGCGATGCCGCGAACCACAACCAATAGCGAACCCGCGCAGCGTACTTTCGCAGGCCGCACGTCAACAGGCCGGCGGCAAAGGCAAATAACGTCGACAACCACAGGTGATCTGCGAATGCTGACATGGGACCCCCTATATCACCGCTCTGGATTTAGCGATCATGGTGCGACGTCCTGTTTTGCAAGGTTTCGGAGCGTTTTTTCCGCTTCCCTTATGTCGTGATGGTGGGTCGGACGCGGCTGATGGTATTCCGATGACGCGTCTGGCGCCGCGGGAAACCCCACCTCCAATCAATCACTTGAGGTGGTTTAGAATAATACTGTATAAGTATATGTTTACATTTATATTGCCTGGCCGCGATGCGTAAGCATTGATGTCGCCGCCGGCTTCCGAACGTGGTCCCTTCGGCGTGGCGCCCGCGGACATCCGCGCACTCGCCACGTCGTTTGCGACCTTCACGCTGCTGTTGGCGTGCTACTACCTCCTTAGACCGGTGCGCGATGGCCTCGCCGCGACCTTGGGCGCCGATTCGATCAAATATTTGAGCAGCGCGGTATTCGTCACCATGCTTCTCATCGTGCCTCTCTTTGGCTGGCTGGTCGCGCGAGTGCCTCGGCCGCGGCTGGTGCCCGGCCTCTATGCGTTTTTCATCGCGAATCTCGCCGCTTTTGCGTTCGCTTTCGGCCGATACGGTGATGCGGGAATCGCAGGCGCCTGGTGGGCTCGCGCGTTCTACGTTTGGGTCACTGTTTTCAATCTGTTCGCCGTGTCGGTGTTCTGGAGCCGGATGGCCGAAGTATGGAGCGAGCCGCAGGGACGCCGTTATTTCGGAGTAGTGAGTGCCGGGGGGAGCCTGGGCGGTCTGATTGGTCCACTGCTCGCGCGAACGCTCGCCGCGAACGTCGCAATCAGCGGGCTCGTGTGGATCAGCGCAGTGTTATTGACCGGTGCGCTGGTTGGCCTCAGTTTGCTTGGATGCGCGTCCGCTGAGAACGCGTCGGTACCCTCGCCGAAAGCCACCGAGCCCACCGGTGGCACGACGCTCGATGGTCTGTGGCTGATCGGAAAGAGCCGGTTTCTTGCCGGAATCGCCATGTTGGTAAGCTTAGGCTCGTTCCTCGGCATGATCGTGTATATCGAGATGGCGCGCCTCGTTGTGGGGGCGTTCCCGACCGCAGTGGCACGCACGGCCTATTATTCCAGCCGGGATCTCTGGGTGAATGGCGGCGCGTTTTTGCTGCAACTCTTTCTGCTTGGCCACGTCACACGGCGGCTTGGTGTCGGTACCGCACTCGTCGCGTCCGGGTGCGTGGTGATCGCTGCATTCCTGACCCTCGGCCTAGACCCAACACTCGGCACGCTCACCGCGGTGAGCGTCGTCCTGCGTTGTGCGGAATTTGGGCTCGCAAAGCCGGCGCGGGACATGCTCTACACGGTCGTGCCCACTACCGCGAAGTATCAGTCGAAAAACATCATCGACACCGCGGTGTATCGGGGCTCGGACATGGTCTCAGGATGGATCCAATCTTTGATAGGCAGGCTCGGCGTCGGCCTCGGCGGCTGGGGTTGGATCGGCGCGGCATTGACCGTTGCACTTACCGCCCTGGCGGCGCAGGTCGGCCGTGAGTATCGACATCGTGGCGGAAAATAGCCGGGCGGGTGCCTCCGATACTCAATTGTCAGGTGTGCCCGACGTGTTCGCGGCGCAGCGCTTGGGCCATGCAATGAATTCCGCCTCCCGTCTTGGAGATCTCACTCATGTCGACCTCCGCCACTTCGAATCCATGGGCACGCAATTGCGCGATGAGCGAGCGGCTGGACTTCGGCACGATGGCACGATCGCGGCCGAGCGACATGAAATTGCAACCGAGATTGATCGTATCTTCGAACGGGACATCGATGATTTCATGGCCCTTGGCCTTTAGCCATGCAACGACAGCGGGCTCGGTGCAGGCAAGGCACACGGCGGTGAGTTTCTCCGCGATGGGCACGACCATCAGATCGATGTGCACGTAATATTCGTCGAAGAACGCGAGACGAGTTTCCCATCCCTCTTTCTTGAACCAACCCTCGACCTGGCGTGCTCCCTCTTCCTGAGTCCGCCCGCCGCCGCAGCCGATCAATACGCAGCCCTCCTCGATCACGTTGAAGTCGCCGCCTTCGAAGGTTCCCGCCGTCACCATGTCGTAGATCGGAATGCCGAGCCGCTCATAGGTGCGGATGGCTGCAAAATTTTCGCCGCGGCGCCACCAATTGGCCATTGCCGTAATGATCGCGCCGTACGGCGTCATCACGCTCGAGTCGCGCGAATAGACCTGCATGGGCAACTCCGATTCAGCCACATGCCAGTGCATCCGCACCTCGAATTGGGCATAGGCGCTCTGCAGTTCTTGGTGCTGCGCCCGGGCGATGCGAATATCGGCCGGTTGTTCGCGAAGCGCTTTGCGCGATAAGGAACTCGTGGCCATGTGCCTCAGATGATCCGCAGGGCCGAGCAGTACATCGGTCAGCAGGTCGGTTTCATTGCGAAAACCCCAGTGGCTGAGCGGCCGGGTGCCACCGCCCGTTTGCCGGCGCTGCAGTGTGAAGATCTCCGACACGTCTGGGGCTTGATCTTTGGGCATGCGATCTCCTATTGAAACGTCCGTCGTGCGCGGGTCCCGGAGACGCCAGCGAGCTTGAAGGATCATGCCGCGTTTGAAACCCGGGGTCAAAATGATCGGTATAGCGGTCAAACCGCCTGCCTGTTCTCAAATCTGGGCATAAATTGCACGCGCAGATTCACTTTCCGTAATAATGCCGGCAGACGTGGATCGATGTGAAAAGGAAGACGCGTTGGCGAGCCTGACTTGACGACCGAAAGAGTCTGCCGCGTCCTTCGGACGTGGTGACGCCCGTGGCGTCGAATATCCGGAACGATCAGCAGTTGTGGCGATGGAGCTTGCCATGGCCTTCCGGCGTTCTATTGTTCGCCGTCTATGTCGTTTCCGCCGCCGCTACGGTGAAGTTCATCGAGCACGCGGCGGAATCTTCGCCTTTGACCATGTCGATCGCCGCGCCCTGGCTCGCGGCCGGGATCGGCGTTACGGGCGTGCTATTGCGTGGACCGCGGGTCTGGCCGTTCCTCTTCGTCGGCTCCTGGGTGGTTTGGGGCATCATCGTGGGCGACCCCCCAGTCTCGGTGACGCTTGACGCAGTGGCGGAGACCGGCAGCATTCTGCTCATCGCCCACCTGCTTTCGGCTTGGGGCTTTCACCGCGGCTTTGACCGCCTTCGAGATCCTCTGATATTGCTGGCGGCGGCGATTGTGGGGCGCGTCCTCGACGTGGCACTCGATATGATTGGCGGCTTTACCTTGGCGTGGCTTGCCCCCGACTCCCTCGCGCCCTTTTATCGTCTGATCATGACCGACGCCAACGGCGCCTTTCCCGTTCTGGCCCCCGCGGTGATCTCGAACTGCATGCATTGGGCGCTGAATTCCATCGCCGGGATCATACTGGTCGTGCCCCTGGCCAGCGCAAGGCGGGAAGATCTTCAGCGGTGGTACCTGCGACACCCGATTTCCTTGCTCGCAATCAGTCTGGCGCTGCTGGCCTGGAGTGCCGCTGCGCTGAACCTGCACGAGTGGGCCATGCAGGACTTGCTGATCACGGCGCTGATGCTCGTAGCCTGGGCGTCCGTGCGCTTCGGCCCGGCAGCCGCGGCCTTTGCCACGTTGACCATGTCGGTCGTGGCAATGGTCGGTACGGGCATGCGATTGGGACCGCTTGCGACCGGCAGCCCGACCGAAAACATCGGTTTGCTGTGGGGATTCATCGGGCTGCTTACGGTTACGGGACTGTCGCTTACGGCGCTCCTCGCGGGACGGCGCCGTGACCTCAAACGCCTGACCGCCGCCGCCGAGCGCTACCAGCGGCTGTTCAAATTCAGTCTGTCGCCACTGTGGGTCGCCGAGCCGAACGGCGGCCGTATCCTGATGGTCAACGACGAGGCAATGCGGCGTTACGGTTTTAGCGAGTCCGAATTTCTCGCCATGACAGCCGTGCAGTTGGCCCCCGATCCCGTCACGAACCCCTCGCCCGCGTCGGGTGCGCGCGCGACGGCAAGCGACGGCGAGTCTCGTACCGTCCGCCACCGCACTCGCGGGGGTGGGTTCATCGATGTTGAACTCCTGTCGACTCCCATCGAGCTCGACGGACGCCTCGTCGAACTGTGCTACGCCGTGGACGTTACGGATCGCATTGAACTACGATCGCGGCTCCTCGCGGCGGTAGATCTCGAGCGTGAGCGACTGGCGCACGAGCTACACGACGGGCTCGGGCAGGTACTGACGGGCCTTAGCTTCGGGGCGCAGGCGGCCGCAGTGCGCGCGTCGCGCGGTGCGGCCGTCGACGGGGCATTCATCGATTTTCTTGTCAACACCAGCGACCAGGCGGTGAAGATATGCCGGCAGCTGACGCGCGGCGTGTCGCCGCTGCAGGATGCGAACGGCGATCTCATCGAGGCTCTGCGTCGCCTCCCGAATTCGCTGCCGCCAAGTTCCGACCCGGTCCTCGAAGTGGAGGTCGATTCTCAGGCGGCGCTCCGCCTGTCGCTCGAGCGTAGCGAGCATCTTTACCGACTGGTGCAGGAGGCGGTCACCAACGCGCTCAAGCACGCGAACGCTGCGCACATCCGCGTGCGCATCGGTGTGACCACGGAGACGGTGCAGGTCAGTATCGAGGACGACGGAGTCGGTATCCAAGGCACACTGCACTCCATCAACGGTCTCGGCATGCGTTCCATGGAACTGCGTGCCGCGGCCGTCGGCGCAAGCGTCGAGATGAGCGCGAGACCCGACGGGGGCACGCTCATCCGCTGCGAGTGCCCGCAGCAGGAACGGATTGAGAACCCCGAGCCCGTAGAGTCCGCTGTCAACGACCCGGCTGCCGAGCGCCGCCCAACTCTCGCACCAGAGAATGCGTCCACACCAGCGACTGGCCGGACGGTGTTCGGCTACCTCGGGGGTTGCCTGCTGCTCGCACTCGGATGCTTCGCCGGCCTTGCGGTAACCGTCGCCATTGCCGGAGCCATTGATCCTCGAGTCGACGTGAACAGCTCACGGTTAGCAGTACCTTCGCTCTTAGTGGGATTGAGCGCGGCAGGTCTGATTCTGGGCGGCGGGCGCCTATGGCCGGGCATCGCTGCAGGCACGTTGGTCGGCGCGGTCCTGCTGCTGCATCAGCCCGTGCCGTACGCCGTCTACTACGGTGCAGACGCGGCGCTGGCGGCACTGATCATCCTGGAGTTGCTATCGCGTTGGGGATTTCGCCGCGCCTTCGACCGCTGGCAGGATCCGATGCTGTTGTTGGGTGCTGCAATCGTCGGCGGCAGTGTGATTCAAATGCTCGATTTTGTCGGCACCATGACCTACCAATGGCTGCGACCCGGTGATCTGGGCACGACAGCGGTCTCCCTGATCACGAATGCGGCGGGTGCAACTCCGGTCGTGACCGGAGCGTTCTTATCGGCGCTAGGCCGTTGGTGGGCGGACAGCGTCGCCGGCGTAGTGCTGTTCGTGCCGCTCCTGGTCGCAACGCCGTCGATATTGCGCACGCTGCGCGGCAAGAGCGCAGAAGCGGGTTTTTGGTGCCTGGCGCTGCTCGGCTGGTCGGTCTGCCTGTTCATGCTGCGTGAATCCGAAGCACGTTTGCCGCTCGTAGCGATGGCACTGGTGCTGCTCGTCTGGGCGGTGCTGCGTTTCGGCGTCGCCATGGCCTCGCTTGCAACCTCTGTTTGTGCCATGGCTGCTACCTTGAGTTTTGCATCACAGCGGGGTGTCCTCGCTGCGATCGGCGGCGACGAAGGTATCGATACGCTGTGGGGTTTTCTGGTGCTGCTCACCGTCACTGGGATGTTCCTGACCGTGCTGCTTGCCGAGCGCAATCGCATGTTGCGCGAACTCGCCGCCACGGCGCAGCGTTATCGCCGTCTATTTGAGCACGACCCACATCCCTTGTGGGTCCAGGACGCTGCGACCGGCCGGATTCTGATGGTTAACGAGAGGGCCATTCGTCACTACGGTTACTCCGAAGATGAGTGGTTGGCTCTGACGGCTAACGACTTGGCGGCGAAGGCCACCAACGCCGTCGCTGTGGGGTTACGCCACGACTATGGGTTAGTCGAAACGCGTCATCGTCTGAAGAGCGGGGTCGTAATCGACGTCAACCTGTCTTCTGCTCCGATTGACATGGATGGTCGATCGACGTTGCTCTGCTTCGCCGTCGATGTGACCGAGCGCAACGCCCTGCGACGCGGCCTCCTCGAAGCAACCGATCTGGAGCGCCGCCGACTGGCCAATGAATTGCGATATGGACTCGGCCGTTCGCTCACCGAACTCGAGATTGCGGCCACGCGCCTTAAGCGGACGGCAGGTTCCGCCCATGTGGATCATGCCGCTATCGAGCTTATCGCGCGAGCCAGCCAAAGAGCAGTGGAGATCTGCAGAGAAACCGCGTACAGCGCGACAGCTGGCGCGAGGAATATCCTAGGCTAAAATCCATTGGCGCACGTACCGCATAGAATCATTTGCTACGGGTTGACCTTCTCGGACAGCACAGCGGAACTGCTGGTCGCGAAGTCCATTGCGCCGGCATAAACCGCCTTGATCGAGTCGGTCCCAGCGGCAAGAGCGTTGGTCGCAAAGACCACCTTGCCGCCGCTGAGAATTCCACTGCCCATTTTGGTCGTTCCATCCATAAAGCTGACCGAGCCGGTTGGAACTCCTCCGGCGGACGCGACCAGCGCGGTGAAGGTCACCGCCTTGCCACGGGTGGAGGGATTGAGCGACGAGGTGAGGGTCGTCGTCGTTACCGCCGCTTCAACGGTCTCGAGGATGGCCGCGGACGTACTGGCAGCATAGTCCGTGCTGCCGCTGTACTTGGCAGAAATGGAATGCCCCCCGACGGTCAGACTGGTGGTGCGAAAGATGGCTGCGCCGGCAGTCAGTGCTACGGTTCCGAGTGCAGTCGGTCCGTTGTAGAAGGTGACCGTTCCGCTCGGCGTGCCCGCGGTAGTTGATTTGACTGTCGCGCTAAACGCGATGGACTTGTCAAAGGCCGAAGGATTCAGCGAAGACACGACGGATATGGTGGTCGTCGCCTTATCCACGATCTGCGTCAACGGCGCGGAAGTGCTGCCAACATAATCCCCATTTCCGCCGTAAGTTGCCGTGATGGAGTCACTCCCGGATGCCAAAGCGGCATCCGTGAAAGTCGCTTTGCCCGACACTAGAGCAACCGACGCGAGTATGGTTGCGCCTTGCTTGAAGGTGACAGTCCCGGTCGGAGTGCCCGCAGTGGTTGACTTAACGGTGGCAGTCAAAGCGACGGGCTTGTCGAAGGTCGAAGGATCCGGCGACGACACAATCGTCGTTGTGGTGGCGGCCTTGCTCACAGTCTGCGTCAATGGGGGGGAAGTGCTGCCGATATAGTCCGCATTTCCGCCGTAGACTGCCGTGATGGACTGATTCCCGAATGCCAGAGTGGTGTCCTTGAAGGCAGCCTTCCCCGCTGCCAAGACGGCTGCTCCGACGGTGGTTGTGCCCTGCTTGAACGTTACCGTTCCGCTCGGCACGCCCCCGGAACTGGAAGTAACCGTTGCCGTGAAGGTTACCGCCGCATCATAGGACGATGGATTGAGCGACGAGGCAATGCTCGTACTCGAACTCGCCTGCGATACCTTTTCGATGAGTGCGGCCGAGGTGCTCGGCTCATCGTTTCCGGATCCATTGTAGACGGCCGTGAGTGAATTCGAGCCAAGATTCAAAGCGGTGGTATGCAGCGCCGCCGTCCCGCCGGACAGGGCGACCGTGCCGAGTGCCGCAGCCCCATCGCGGAACGTTACCGTTCCAGCGGGAACTCCGCCAAAGTTCGCTGCAACGGTCGCAGTCAACGTGACGCTGCCTCCGTAGGTCGTTGAACCGACGTCCGCTGAGAGTTTGGTTGATGTTGGAGAGTTGATGACGAAGCTCGTGTGTCCAACCGTGCTCTTGTTGCCGGCAACGTCGACACTGTAGTACGTAAGCGCGTGGGCGCCCGTAGTTCCCACCGTAAATGAAGCGCTGTAACCGGTCGATGGCCCGCTATCGAGTTGATAGTAAATTGCCTTCACGCCGCTCCCGCTATCGGTCGCTGTGAGCCGGAACGTCACGGGGGAAATATAAAGCGCCCCGTTTAGCGTGCCGCTGAATGCCAGTGTGGTGATGGGAGCGATGGTGTCATAGCAGATCGGGCCATAGCTCTGGACGCCGGAAGATACGCCCATGTTGTTCCAAGCCTGCACGTACACGGTATGACAGCCCTGGCTGACGCCGCCGGAACACAAAGCGCCGCTGAGGTCGGTGCAACCGAAAGTGGCGTTGACATGCTGAGGTCCGCTGTAGAACGAATCGCCTGCCCCGGGCGTCGCGTTGCTGTAAGAGTCGTTCGGAATCGAATCCCAGCCTTGAGTAAAGCCGGCTATCCCGGTGGGTGAGCCCCCCGCGCTGCCGACATTGTCAACGACATCCCAATCCACGAGCTGATCCGTGTTGAACCACGTGTTTATCGCAGGACCGCCGAACGAAATCGATGGCCCCCCATTCGCTTTTGCGTCGTACCAGTTGATGGCCCATGCAAGTTGCAGCAAGTTTGCCGATCCCCAACCGGTTACCTCGTTGAAGCCAGGCGCGGCGCAGTAGTAACCCAAGTCGAATTCCGCGGTCACGTCGTTACTGTTGCACCCGCTTGTGATTCCGTAATAGGGATAGTGGGCCGCAGTCTTGAACTGAGCTTCCTCATAGATGTAATAGTTGGCGTTTCCGATCGGCGCGCAGGTGGCCGTGCCGGATGATCCGCAAACGTTTCCAACACTGAGCCCGTACGCGTTCTCCTGGGCGAAAAAACCGGCGAGTTCCGGGGCCACGATGCTGGTGCCGCCGTAGGCGACAAGTCCGCCGGCTGCAACGTCATAGACATTTTGGCCGTGGGCCGGGTCGGCGTTGAGGGAGATATCCGGCACCGCGCGGCTGCTGAAGCCGAGAAAACCCTGATAGGACGGGAATAGGCCATTCGCCTGATTGAAGTAGGCACTGAAGCCGCCGGTGCTTCCACCATTGTTCCTGGAACACGCTCCGCTGTAAAAGAGACCCGACCACGCATATTCGCTTTCGTAGACCGGACCTTCGCCGAGCGAGAGGGATGTTCCGCCGGCGGCAATGAAATTCGGATCGGTAGAGGGGAAATCGACAGCATCGGCATCGCCGCAGCCATCAGCCGCCCCATTGTCACCGGAGGCGGCAATCAGGGTCCAGCCCTGGCCGACCATCTTGGCGAAGATACCGTCCAACGCACTCATCGTGGGGCCGTTGAAACAGGCAAACTCCTCGCAGCCCCAACTGGTGGTGGTGACCCTCGCATGGCCGTCGCTCACCATCTGGTTGTAGAGATCCGCAATGTCGCCGAAGTTGGCGCCTTCATAGATCCAGATATGCGCCGTGTTGTTCGCGGCCCCAAAGCTATTCGACATGGAAAGCGACCATTCCGTATCGAGCGTTACTTCCACACAATTATCGTCCGGATTCCCCGGCGCGTTCTGGCAGGTATAGCCTCCGTCGATGGAGACCTTTGTCAGGTTCCAGGCCAGATACGGATATTGATCGTGGAAGGAAACGATGTCGGCGAAATTGACATCGCCGTACGAGGCAATCGCGATGGATGCCTCGGGTGGAGAGCCGGTGGAGCTATCCTGCGGATTGCAGCAATGGCCGAGGTTGTACAGCGCATTGTAGTCATAGGCCTGACTGCTGTAGATATCCGATGGATCATAGCCGCCATTCGTGATGTGAGGTCCGCCGGCGGATACGCGAGTCCTCGACTGCTGCATCGCCTGCTTGAGCTTCTCCGCGCTGCCGTTTCCCTGCTGGGACTTTGGCGCACCGACCACCGGTCCGGCTACGTAGTCGGGTCTTGAGATCGTTTGCGTGTGCGTACCGGATATGGCCGGGCGCATTTGCAGGAATGAATTGAGCCCCAGAACCGCTTGGACCGTGCTCGTCAACGCGCTTGGTATTTCGGGATCCCGATCGTTGGAGAAATAGGTTTGCGCTCCCATCTGATAATTGTTGATCGCGACGTTGAGCGCCTTTTCAATTATTCCGGCGGGCGCCTCGACGTCGACCAGCAAGCGGTCGGCGTAACGATGGGTAATGGTGAGTCCCCGGCTCTGAGCCCAGCTGACGATGGCTTGCTCATCTTCGGCCGATGGGGCAAAACGCGCGTCCCATTGTTCCGGCGTTAGGAACTTGTGAAATTGAGGCGACTTCTTGTCGTGCAGTTGATCGAGCAGTTGCCGCTCCTGGTCCAGGTGCGGGAGTTTGAGCGCGATCGTCAATCGAAGCATCTTGCTCGAATCGTAATGTTGAGCGAGCGTCGCTTTACCGTTCAGTACTTGTGAAGGAGTCTGGCTCAGCGCTCTACTCGCCGGGATGCTCTGGGCGAACGTACTCCCACAAGCGAGCAGCGAAATGAGTGTGACCCCGAGCAACCGGAACGCGCAAATGCGGCCGGCTGCAAATTGAATCAAGGCGACGGAAATGCTGTTCATCGTGGCTCCCGATACGTCACTAAAAAGTGAAGCGCACATCGCGCTTCATCTAAATAGTGAATCGGGCAGGTAGTTCGTTACGGCGAGGCACAACCTACTATCCCCAATCCCGGGGGATAAACCTGTGCATAAGCGGATTTTGCGGCCAAAACGTTTCGGTCTTTCAGCCGCTTACGTTGACCTGATGAATTCTTGATCAGTAGAAACGGTTGTTGCCGGTCCGTTCGCGCGCCAGATTACGATCGCCTTGTCTTGGTTTTCGTCTTCGTCTTCGTTTTCGCCTTCGTTTTCGTGGTCCGATTCCGCTTAGCCACTTTCTTTTTTGCCTTGCGCCGCATTTTCACCAGCGCGTCGATGAGGTCGTCAACCGGCTCATGCTTCTTCGCCTTGCGCCGCATCCAAACGAGAGCGTCGATAAGATTGTCAACGTGTTCGCGCTTTTTCGCCATGCGGCATCGTAGGCGATTAGCCGGCGAACGCCAATAAGTATGCACAACCGTACCCGCAGGGACGCGCGATCCTCGGAATGACGATTGAGTGATATTTAGCGCTGTTCCGTGACTCGAATCGCCTTGGCACCGGCCGCAGCCGTCTGGTAGTCGGCATCCGCCTGATTTTTGCATGGCTGCCTCACGGCAACCTCCAAGGTCATGCAGTTCTCGATCGCGACCTTGTGATCTCCATCCGCGCGAGCCATCGCTACGTCGAAGGCCCCGGTCACCCTGGCCGCCGCCACGTCGTTCGAGTTGGGACCCATGACCTTGGCGGCACTCTTGACATCTTTCTTAGCCTCGAGACGCGCTTGCTCAACTTCCTCCTGTGCCTCGCGCTCCGCAGCCTGCACGTCGGCCGTCGTCACCACCGGGGTCTTGGCTTGATGGCAGCCGTTGAGCAGCCCAAGCACCACGAACACTGACAGTTGCGGGATCCATCGCGTCCATCGAGTCTCCGCTCTGCGTCGCACATCGAACTCCAAATGAGAATGACCATCCATAGACTAGGAGAACCGCACCGTGGCCACCATCGGGCCGAGGCCGCGCTTTGTGTCGGGGAAATCCTGCACGGCTAACCGTCGTATAATCAGTCGCTTATAACTTGAGCCTTAGGCAAAAGTGGAGCAGCCATGAGCTTTTCAATTTCATCAGTCCTGGCAACTGTAACCAACCCGCTGTGGCTGGCAGGAGCGGTGATCCTCATCGGCTTTTTTGGCTCCCGTATCTGGCGGCCCGGAAGCTCGCTTCCATATTTTTTCATCCAGCTCATCGTCTTTGTCATTCTCACCGCGCTGCTTCTGGCCGGCGGTGTTGTTCCCTACCACACCGGCGCACCGATCCCGTCCGAACCCGGCCGCCTATTCGTCGGCATCCTCGAAATCATCTGGTGGCTGGGGGCGGCGTGGCTCGCGGTCGGATTCTTGCGCGCGTTCGTCGTATTGGGGCAAAGGCCGCGCGAATCGAAACTGGTTCAGGATCTGTTTGCCGCCATCATATATCTGCTAGCGGCATTCGCAATCGTCGCCTATGTTTTCGATCTGCCGGTAAAAGGGTTGCTGGCGACTTCGGGCGCCTTGGCAATCATCATTGGTCTTGCGCTGCAGAGTTCTCTTGGAGATGTCTTCTCGGGCATCGTTCTGAATCTCGAGCGACCTTATCAAGTTGGCGATTGGATCATTCTGGACGACGCCGTTCAGGGTACGGTGATTGAAACGAATTGGCGCGCGACCCACATCCTGACCGGAAATCAGGACGTGGCCATCGTTCCGAATAGCGTCGTGGCGAAGTCGAAACTGGTCAATTGCAGCGCTCCAACCATGACTCACGGGACGAGCATCCGCGTGAAACTGGAGCCCTCGTTGACTCCGGCGGCAGGCCGGAACTTACTCAAGGAAGTGCTTCTGGGCAGCACGTCCATCCTGCGTACGCCCGAGCCGACCGTGTCCATCAAGGATCTCAGCGCGGAAATGATCGATTTCGAGCTCTCTTACTCTGTCGCGGATGTCGGCGCCGTGGACAAGGCTCAGAACGAACTCTTCGACCGGATCTATCGGGCAGTCGCTGCCGCCGGCGCCAAATTCGCGCCACGCCTTGCGGTTTCGTCGGGGAAAGGAGTTTCAATCAATGAAGTCGAGTCGGCGATTCCTGAACGCCTGGTCGCCGGAATCTCGCTCTTCTCGAGTTTGACGGCAGAGGAAAGGGCGACGCTGGCCTCGCAAATGCTGCGAAAGAATTACGAGCCGGGTGACGTGATCGCGGGTAGCGACACCGTCTTGCAATCATTGTGTATCGTGAGCGACGGCGTTCTCGTTGCCACGCAAGAAGAAAACGGCCGCAGGGTCGAGCGTACCCGATTGACTCCCGGGGTTTATTTTGGCGAGACTGGATTGCTCACCGGCAAGCCGCTGAGCGGCGAAATCACCGCTCTCACCAAGGTCGTGATCTACGAGATATCGAAAGACGCCCTCCTCCCGCTTCTCAAAGCCCGTCCCAGCATGGCCGATGAGCTCAGCGAAGCCTTGGCGAGCCGGCAGCTGACGCATCGCACGGTACTCGATCAAGAACATCCCAAAGAGCAAAAAGAGAGCTTGGCGGTTCGAGTCGCCGCCAATATCCGGCGCTTGTTTTCATTGCACTGACAAATAGACGTTCCGAGCGCCGGTCAATTGACCGGGATTTCGGGCTTGGAAGCCGACCGCGTACCCTCCTTCGGGAGGTTGCTCCGGCCGTGGTAGGTATAGACGAGCGAAAACTTCACGGCAGCGCTTAGGTTTTTCCCGGCTGAGTGGAGGGTATTGCAGTGGAAAAACACTGCGTCCCCCGGCGATAGTCTGGGCGATTCGCTGGAGCGAATAAGCGCAGCATTGTCCGCGCGATCGGCACGAAAGAATTTGGCTTCGTCGAACCGATCGGCGTCGAAGATCATCCGATGGGATCCCGGCACGAACCACAGTGCCCCGTTATCGATAGTCTCTTCGCCGAGCGCCAGCCAGACGGAGATGAGGTCCTCGCGCTCGAAAGACCAGTAACGAATATCGCGGTGCCAGCCGGTCAGGCTTCCGTAAAGCGGATGTTTGGTCATTAGGCAGTTGTGATGCGCTCGCGACATCAGCACACTTTCGTTAAAGTAGGCATCCATCCATTCGCGCAATCGATCGTCGGTGCCCCACTTCGAGAACACGGGGTCGCGCGCATACGCGTCGAGGAGCCGGCGCACGGTCTCGCCTCCATCGGCAGCACGTGAGGGCGGTGCACCGGGATATTGGAGGTCTGCTTCAAGTTCCAGCGGGCCAGCACGTGCGGCAAGTTGTGCCTTGGCCACTTCATTGAGCTTCGCAATCCCGTCCGCCGGAGCGTACCGCGGAATGACGACATAACCCTTTTCACGCAGCTGCTCGATCTGCTCCCGGCATGCCGAAGGGTTTGCCACGATATTTACCCTTCGATCGAGAATTGCGGTTGATGCATGATCCGGCCGTTGATCAGTTTTGATTGTTCAATTTGAATACCACGGGGACGGTTACCGTGGATTCTATAGCCTTACCGCCGGAGTCCGCCGGAATAAACTCCGTTGATTCGAAGTATTGCAGGACCGTACTATCGAGCATCTCCGATCCGGAGGAGCCCACGATCGCCATGGCAACGACGCATCCGGTTGCGGAAATTCGCAGCGTAGCGAGCACCGTACCTTCCTCGCCGAGCCGTTTACTCTGAGGAGGCCACAGTTCGTCCAGCTGACGTGAGCTCGGCCCCATCTTTGGGCGTGGCGTGCCCGTCGTCGAGACTGATGAAGCAGGACATGGGCGAATCCTTGGAATGAGATCGGGCATCGGCGGTTTACCTGGCCAGCCGCGTTTAACTATTTGGGTTCGTTCTTCGATATATGCTTTACGTAGACCACGGGCCTGCTCCGCCCATTCCGCACTCGGGCGTCCGGCCAGCACACCCAATAAAGCATTCTCGGCATTCGTGACCGCCGCGTCGTGAGGCGTGGTGACCGGCAAATGATTTCGCTGCAAAAATTCGGACCAAATATCGCGGTTATGCATCAAAGCCGGATATTCCGACCAATAGGCGTGCAGCCATTCGAATCGCTGTTTTTCCGCGCTGATCAGCTGCTCACGCTCGTTCGCACCGCTGACGGCCGGCATTATCGAGAGATCCTTCTCGGTAGCCTGTATAAAGTCATGCAAGTCCTGGCTGACGAGTCTGCCGCGAATATCTCTTCCAATCGCGGCGTCTGCGTCCGCAGCTCCAGCCAATGCTTGGCGTTCCAAGCTGGCAAATGCCGCTTCGAGGGCGGATTTCGGCTCGTTAGCAACCACGAGATCCTTACCCATTCCTCCTTCGAGGACACGCGTGGCAGCGGTGACGCTTTTAATCGAGCTGGCAACATCCATCATGCCCGGCCGACCGACCATGTGCAGCGTCACGCCATACTCCAATTCCGCCGATATCGAACCAGGTTTGTTGCCCGGAACATCGAGTACGCTCATTGCGGAGAACATTTCCGCAGTTTCTCGACTCAAGGTTCCGTCGTAGGGCGTGCGACGAGCGCGAATGCTCTCAAACCGATTCCGCAGCTCCAGCCTTGCGGTATCCGGCGGTCGTGCGCGGCGCCACACGCCGACGGCCGTATCTCGTCGATCGTCCTGGTCCCACCAAACCTCTTGAATGTCCCAGACGGTGCGTGGCCCATCGCTCATGAAACCCATGATCAACGTCATTGGACTTTTATCGCTGAGCGATAACACATCAGACGGCACGCTCGAAACGAATCTTCTCGTCTGCAGCGTCCACGTTGGCGACTTGTCGAGCTTCACGCCCAAGAGAGCATCCGGCAGCAGAGAATGCCGGCGCAAGGCCGACTGCCATTGCGCCAGCGTACCTCGATACGAGACATCCAACTGACCGGCCAGAAGTTGCGTCAATTCTTTGGCCTGATGCAGCGCGACGGAAGGCATCAAAACAATTATGGCGGCATAGCCGTCCGGCGTCGGCAGCAACACGCCGACAGCATATGCGTCCATGTACGGAACAGCCCAAACGCGCTGTTGCCATCTACGGCCATACTGATCGGTAAACACGCTCTCCGACTTTGCGGGCCCCAGGGAAACCACTCTTACCTGATCCGCGCCCACGGTACGGCGAAAGTCCAACCCTTTGAGCGCCAGATCCATAAACGCTTTGGAGTCGAGATAGAAGGCATCGTCCGCAACCGCGCCGGAGCGCACCAGATGCAGCACCCTCACACCGGCCTCGGTGGCGACACTGACCGAACCGTCCGCCGGCAATTCAATCTCGTGATACTCCGGAATTGAGGCACGCCAAGTGCCGTCAGCCTGTTGAATGATGAGCCGCGGCAGCCAGCCCTCTGCAGCCGGCTGAAACAGCAAATCGTCTTTTCCGGGTCCTTTCGGAAACGTCGTGTCCGCGTAGGTCCTCAGGAGTTGCGCCTTCGAGTCATCACCGTGGCGCTCCGTCAATTTCTGATACGCCTCGACAAAACCCGGCCAGGACAGCGGCAGCTTGAACTCGTCTTTATAGGCGTAGGTAACGGTGCCGTGCATATAGGGAAGACCGACCAGAGATTTTTGGTCAAAGCGTGCCTTTGAATCCTCGTCGTCGAGAACACGTGCGATGGGCAGCGAATAATTCAGGTTTTCATTGGGAGATTTGCCAATCACGATGCCGATAACCCTGCCATCCTCGTCGCACAGCGGTCCGCCGCTATTGCCGGGCGATGCAGCGGCCGAAAATCGGATCCACTTCCAACGACCGTCTTGATCCTCCGGTGTTTCCGACGTATAGAGCCCGTCGCGAATCACGATTCCCTCGCCCAATGCGTTGCCCACGGCCAGCACCGGCTCGTCGAGCCGAGGTCCTCGATTGACCTTGAAGCCCGCCGGCCCGGGATCTTGGCGCAGCGAAAACACCACAAAGTCTTCGTGCAAGGAGAATTTCAGAATGCGGTCTATCGCAAATACGGCACCGTCGGAGCGGCGCAGCTCCGGCGGCCCGAACTGGCTGCCGATTCCCGCTTCGATGACGTGTGCAGCGGTCACATAGGTGTTGTGGCCGAGCGCGAATGCGGTGCCTACCGAGCGATAGGCGTCCGTCCTTTCAATGTAGGGCAGAAGATCCAGCGGCAACGGCTTTTCATAGCTAACGGGATCGCCTTCCGGCTTTTTCATGACGACTTCGAAAGTGCCCTCCCGAATTGCTCGTTGCAATTCCGAAGTCACTCCCGCATGAGCACTTATCGAGGCGCAGAGGATGCAATGCGCGAGAACCAGGCTCGGCAATCTTGCCAATTTCATCCTGGTAATCTACAACGACTAGAGCCGATCGGGGCGGTTGAATTAGCCGAAACTCAATTCAAAACAGGTTATGACAAGC
Source organism: uncultured Gammaproteobacteria bacterium (assembly GCA_963755965.1). Classification (GTDB taxonomy): domain Bacteria; phylum Pseudomonadota; class Gammaproteobacteria; order Steroidobacterales; family Steroidobacteraceae; genus Bog-1198. The sequence continues at coordinate 394,000 of CAVWLU010000011.1, read as the reverse complement.
GTGATTGACCGAACCACCATGCGCCACCTTACGTGAATGCGGACGATACGAAGACCGACAGGCGTATTCCTTGCTATTGGCCTGGTCGCCGGATGTTGGGCATCGCACGCATGCCGCGCGGATCAAGCGCCGCCGCCGTTGATGGACGAACTCGTGGTGAACGGCGAACGCACGGGCCCCGGCATGTGGCATGTGCATCGAGGCTCCGCACAATTGTGGCTGCTCGGCAGCATATCGCCCCTGCCCAAAGGCATTACTTGGCGTTCGAAGCAGGTGGAACAAGTCTTGGACAGTACCAACCAGGTGCTGGTGCCTAAACCGCTCGAGATCGGTATCGTCAGGATTTTATGGCTGCTGATTACGGAGCGCGACCTACTGATGGTCCGCGGGGGCAAGCGGCTGAGCGATGTCCTACCCGCGAATCTACATGATCGCTTCGCGGTACAACGTGCGAAATATACCGACGACTCCAAAAAGTGGGAGCGATATCGACCCATCGTCGCGACCGCATTTTTGGAGCAGGCGGCGTTCCATCGCGTGGGTTTATCGGCACGCCTGGACTTAGGTGCAGCGGTGCGAACCCTGGCTAAGAACCATCATGTTCCCGTCGAGGAGGTCAAGATTGCCGGCGTCGGCGACGTGTTGGAGGCCCTAAAATCGATGCAGCCCGCCACTGAAAACAAATGTGTTGAGGCCTCGCTGGTGACCGTCGAAAACGGTCTACCGCGGCTCATCGAACGAGCGCAGGCGTGGGCAACCGGCAACGTTGAGCGCATCGAGCATTTGCCCGAACCAGCCGAAGTAGATGCCTGTCTCGAGGCACTCGACTCCGGCGCCGCCTCGGGCGATCTCATCGCTCGCGTCCGTCGAACGTGGCTCGATACCATGGAGAAATATTTGCGGGGCGGCGGAGTTACCTTGGCGGTGATCAACATGGACCTGTTGCTCGGGCATGGCGGTCTTCTCGACGAACTTCGAGCAAAGGGATACGACGTCGATGCGCCGTAAATGAATCGAGAGTGTCCAGGGCGCGCAGGCGGTGGGCGCGCGGGTTTCGTGATGATGGCGGCCGCGGCGGTGTTTCTGTCCGCTTGCCGGCCGCATAGCGTCCCACCGCCCGTACGCACTTTGCCTTCCCCAGAGTCGTTCGGAGCGGTCGATGCACAGCGCATCGCTCATGCATCCGAGCAGCCGGGCGAGTGGCTCACGAGCGGCGGCGATGGATCGGGCGCGTACTATTCGCGCCTCACTCAGATGAACGAGCGCAACGCATCGCGGCTCGGCTTCGCGTGGGATTATGCGCTGCATACCAGCCGCGGCCTCGAGGCGACGCCGATCGTCGTCGACGGCACGATGTACACCTCCGGAAACTGGGGAAGAGTCTACGCGCTCGATGCCGCGACAGGCCGTGAGCGATGGGTCTATGACCCCGGTATCGATGGCCAATGGGGCCGCTATGCCTGCTGCGATGTCGTGAATCGAGGCGTCGCGGTTTGGCAAGGGAAAGTCTATGTGGCTTCGCTCGACGGCTACCTCCATGCACTCGACGCGGCTACCGGCCATGTTGTGTGGAAAGTCGACACGTTGACGGGTCGAGGCGCGCAGAGTTTTCATTACTTCCTGACCGGTGCACCCCTGATCGCAGGCGAGGTCGTCGTCATTGGAAATGGCGGCGGGGACTTCAAAGGCGCAAGGGGCTCGCTTTCGGCCTATGACTTGAAAACAGGCGCATTCCGTTGGCGCTTTTTCACCGTACCGCGCGATCCGGCGCAGGGGCCTCAGGATCAGCCGCATCTGAATCTTGCCGCCCGGACGTGGGATGTACGCTACGACTGGTCCACCGGTGGTGGCGGCTCCGTATGGGATGGGCTGTCGTATGACCCCAACCTCGGGTTGATTTTCTTCGGCACTGGAAACCCGTCGCCGTATGCGATCGGGACGGGGTCACCTGCCGCCGATGAACTGTACACCGCTTCCATGTTGGCGGTTCGTGCGAACACCGGAGAGCTCGTTTGGTACTACCAAGAAGTGCCAGGAGATGGCTGGGATTATGACGCGACTCAAAAAACGGTGCTGACCACGATGAACGTGGAGGGGCGCAAACGGGCGGTTTTGCTGCACGCCGCGAAGAATGGATACCTGTACGTATTTGATCGCGCCAGCGGCGAAGTGCTGTCGGCGCACCCCTTCTCCTTCGTCAATTGGACGAAGGGCATCGATCCCGCCACTCACCGTCCCATCCGCAACCCCGACGCCGACTACACCCGAAGGCCGAAGTTGATTTTTCCCGCCATGACCGGAGCACACAGCTGGCAACCCATGTCGTATAGCGAGGCGTCGGGACTGGTCTATATCCCCGTCATCGACGCACCGATGATATACATCGACACGTCGCAGCGCCGCGCCGGGCTGATCGAGGGGAATTTCGACGTCGCCGGGATCTTGCCGGGGGATTACGACCCGCGTGGGCTGGCAAGCTTATTCGGATCGCTGCCGCCGCTTGATGAACTGGCAGCAAAAGCCTTTCGGGCGGCACAATCGCGCGGCGTGCTGCGCGCGATCGAGCCTCTGACGGGGCGCATTGCCTGGGAACATCCGGGAAGCATCTGGGATGGCGGCATCCTTTCGACCGCCGGCAATTTGGTGGTGCGCGGTGATGTGGCTGGTCAACTCACTCTGTTCGCCGCGGACAGCGGCAAGTTGGTGCAAAGGGTCGATGTGGGCACATCGATAATGGCCGCGCCCATGAGCTACAGTGTTGATGGCGAGCAATTTATCGCCGTCATGGCCGGCTACGGTGGCGGAACGCTGGCAATGCCTTTCCCGCAGGAGAGTGCTGCGCATCGTAACGGCAATGCCGGACGGATCGTCGCGTTCAAACTCGGCGGAACAGAGATGCCAAAACTGCAACCGTCCGTGCAAACTCCGATCCCATATCCACCCGTGCGCGAAGGCTCGCCGCAGTCAATAGCCACGGGTGAAGTGCTCTACAATCGCTTTTGTGCGCGATGCCACGTATTCGGCGATGGCCTGTTGCCCGACCTCCGGCGTCTCTCGGACGCAACTCACCAAATGTTCTACGAGATCGTCCTTCACGGGGCTTATCGCGCAAAGGGTATGGCTCGTTGGGACGACGTGCTTTCCCGTACCGATGCCGAATCGATTCACGCGTATCTAGTCGATCAGGAATGGGCTGCGCAGGCGCAGCCACCCGTTCCCGTTTCTCGGTGACCCGTTAGTCCGGCCCTCGTGGCCGCGGCATACTTCGACATATCATGAGGTTTACATGATGACTCACCGTTTATGAACACATTCACGCAGGCCGCCACCGCCTCACAGACTTCCCCGTCGCCGGAGTTCTGCGACCTACCGAGTCTGATCGCTGCGCACGCGCAGCGTCGCCCCGAGGCGGCGGCGATTTGCATCGGTCAGGAGAGCATCGACTACCGCACGTTCGATTCGGCCATGGATCAGATCGCAGCGTCACTCCAGCGTGACGGCCTAAGACCCGGAGATCGCATCGTGATCTGCGCAACGGCCGGCATCGACTACCTGAGCGTTTTTGCCGGCGCATTGCGGGCCGGCTTAGTCGTCACTCCGCTGGCACCGAGCGCGACGGCGGCGCAGCTAGCAGGGATGGCTGCTGACGCGGGAGCGCGTTGCATTTTTGTGGACGAAGGCGTGGCGGACCTCGGCGTACACTGGCCGACCGGGGCCTTGGTCATACGCCTCGACGAAGCAACCGATCATCTGACTCTGTCGCACTGGGCGCTGCCGGTTGGAAGCCACCCGCTACCGGTGACGATCGAGCAGAACTCGCCGTTTAATATCATCTACTCCTCGGGCACGACCGCTGCGCCCAAGGGCATCGTCCAAGCACATGCCATGCGCTGGGCTCAGATTCAACGAGCGGCGTTATCGGGCTACGGACCCGCGACGGTGACGCTGATCGCCACGCCGCTCTACAGCAATACAACGCTCGTGGCGGTAATGCCGACGCTCGCATTCGGTGGTTGCGTTGTGCTGATGCCAAGATTCGACGCGGCCGCCTACCTACAACTCGCACAGGAATGCCGGCCCACCCACACGATGCTGGTGCCGGTGCAATACCAACGCTTGATGGCGCGGCCGGATTTCGGGCAATTCGATCTGTCGTCGTTCCAGTGTAAGTTTTGCACGAGTGCACCTTTTCACGCTGATTTGAAGGCCGACGTCGTCGCGCGCTGGCCGGGGGCGCTGATTGAGTACTACGGTCTGACCGAGGGCGGCGGCACCTGCATTCTGGAGGCTCATCTGCACCGGACCAAGTTGCATACCGTTGGCCGGCCCGCCGAGGGCAGCGACATTCGGTTGATTGACGAGGACGGTCGCGAGCTCGAGCGCCTGCCGGGCGGCGCCAGCGCCGGCAGCGGCGAGGTGGTGGGCCGCTCGGCGCAGATGATGATGAGCAGCTACCACAATCAGCCGGCTCAGACGGCCGATGCCGAATGGTACGACGCCGAGGGCCGGCGGTTCATCCGAACCGGCGACATCGGCCGATTTGACGAGGACGGATTCCTGATCCTGCAGGATCGTCGAAAGGATATGATCATCAGCGGCGGTTTCAATATTTACCCGAGCGACATCGAGGCGGTGCTGCGCCGGCACCCGGCTGTAGCCGATGCATCGGTCGTGGGCGTAGCCTCGGAACAATGGGGCGAGACTCCCGTAGCGTTCGTGGTTCTGCGTGAGCAGGCCACCGACTCTACCGAGACCATTCTTCAGTGGACGAACTCTCAACTGGGTAAGACGCAGCGCTTGTCGGCGCTGTGCACGCTGGAGCAATTGCCGCGCAGCGCAATCGGGAAGGTGCTCAAGCGCGAGTTGCGCGAGGCGTGGAATCAGCGCTCCAACAACGGATGTCCCTCAGGCAGTTGATGGGCATACCAGGTCGCCAGGCGGTGACGAATCGTTTTTTCGCCGACCTGGTCTTCCGGCATCGGCGCAATTATCTTGTCGTGCACGAGTAGCCGATAGACGTACAGAGCCTTCTCGCTCGCCGAATCGGTCGGCTCGAACTCCACAGCCCCGCGGCCCTCGGCGTATTGGACACCGGCGAGCAACGCCGCTTTGAACAATTCCGCCTCGTGTTTGAGCTTCTTCATGTTCCGCCCTCTTCCAGATCAAACTGATAGCTCTCTCTGCCCGTCTGATCGCCGGTGCGATCCCATGTCCACTCATCGAACAGTGCCCGACCGGCCTTATCGAGTCGAAAGACGGTGGAGCAGCGCGTGCCATACTCGTCAGAGCGTATGAACGCGCTCGACAGAAGCCGCTCCCATTCGAGGCCAATCCCCGTCTGGGGCAAATCCGCATCCGGTGCCTGCCGGTCGTCGCGCAACAATTTCATCACGGCGGTTGCGTCAGGCATATCGGTGAGCGCAGAGGCCAACCGAGACTTGGCGTTTTGCACTTTGGGCCAGGGAGTGTCGAGCAGATGATTGGACAACCCAAATATGCCGGGGCCAAGTTCGCGGCCGTCACCTCGCACGCTTTCGAAGATTCCCAACCGCTTACCATCACTGAAGATCATGTTGAACGCGTTATAGTTTGGAGCAACTTGACGCAGGTAATTCAAGCTCTCGGGTACGATACGATCGGACTCCAATACCTCGGTCACAAGGTTGCCGCGGCTCGGCACACCAACACGCTGGACCCCGAGATCTCGGTAATTCGTCAACGCCGCGAAGCGTCCGCGGCGAGTTACTCCCAGCCAAGTGCCGCCAGCCGCCAGATCCCTCCCGGCTAGAATTCCCGCACCGCCGGCCCACCAGGCTGCCGGGGCGGTCGGACGCTTATGAAATTCGTCGCGGTTGGCCGCAAGCACGCAGGGAAAATCCGGATGGCCGTGCCACGCAAGTAAAATGAGGCACATTGACTATTTACCCCTTGTTGATCATAACAAGCTACCGGTTATCATCCACGGGAAAGAGAGGAAAACAAAATGAGCTCGCAAGATGTTATCTCGTTTGATCTCACGGGCTCCATCTGTCCTCGGCGCTCTGCTTTTAGCCACGATGGTTCATGCAAGCGCCGCGGATCCTTTCGACGCGGCCGTCGCCCATTCAGGCCGCTCCGAGAAGGATTTGAAGCGCGATTCAATCGATCATCCCGCCGATATGTTGCGCCTGACAGGGATCAAGCCCGGCATGCGGGTGGCCGATGTGCTTGCAGGCGATGGCTATTACAGCGAGCTCTCGAGCTATCTCGTTGGACCGACCGGCAAGGTGTTCCTGATCAACAACACCGCTTTCGATCAGTGGAGCGACAATCTGCCGGCACGGCTGTCCGCAAATCGATTGCCCAATGTCGAGCATCAGACTCTCGATCTTAATCACATGAATTTGCAGAGCGGAAGTTTGGATGCCGTGCTGCTCGTCAAGGTATATCACGATTTGTATTGGGTGGATTCCGAGGGGCATTGGCCGAAGATCGATGTCGGCGCCGTGCTCGAGCAATTGTTTCGAGCTTTGAAACCCGGCGGGGTTCTGCTCCTGGTCGACCATTCGGCGAAGGCCGGAACCGGCAGCGGCGACGCAGGCAGGTTGCATCGCATCGACGAAGATTTTGCGATCAAGGATTTCGAAGCCCACGGACTCAAGGTCGTTGCGAAAAGCGATTTACTCAGAAGGCCGGACGATGCCCGCGATCAATTGACCTACCAAGGACCCATGGTCGGCAAGACGGATCGCTTTGTGGTCCTTTTTCGTAAAGCCGGCCGCTAACCCGGACGCCCCGCCCCAGCCCCGGCCACCACGACGGCGTTCCGCCCGATGGATCAGGTTAGCGATCGCTTCGCTGCTGAATATAAGGGGCGACGCGGCTCATGTAGTCGCGTTTTCCAAGTTCGACCCCATGGTTACGCAGAATGTCATAGGTCGTGACCACATGAAAATAGAAGTGCGGAATGGTCCAATCTCGCAGCAACTTCAGACCGTCTGACCGGAAGATGAGGCTGCCCTGAAGCGGCATTTCAATCGACCGATCTTCGGCGCCTTCGAACGCGGTCTCGCTCACGCACTTAAGATCCGCGATCGTTTTTCCGATGAGCCCCTGAAGATCGTCGAGGCTCTGATCCTTGTTTTCAATCTTGGGCGGCCTCTCGCCGATGAGCCGCGCGACTCCGTCGAGGGCGTGATGGCAGGCTAGCTGCACCTGGGTCGACAGCGGAAACATGTCCGGCGCAAGCCGCCCTCCAGTCAGTGTTTCCGGATCGATGTTCCTGTGTCGTGCATGGTCAGCACCCTTCTGAAGGAGTGCTGACAAAGTGTTGAGCGCGGGGACGAACGTTTCGATCGCCAGCGCGTAGATGGAAATTGGCACTTCTACTGACTCCATTGGTGTTTCGGCACGCCAGGACTTTACCATCGGCAACTCGGGGGTAGAATCACTGGTTCACCAAGGAGAGCGCGTATGAAAATCGGCCTGCAGATACCCAATTTCACGTGGCCCGGTGGACCGGCTCAAATTCCAAACAAGCTGGCGCAAATTGCCCGCGTCGCCGACGACGCCGGGTTCTACAGCCTATGGGTGATGGATCATTTTTTCCAGATCAGCATGGTGGGCCCGGCTGAACACGACATGCTCGAAAGCTATAACACCCTCGGCTTCCTGGCGGCGCTGACAAAGAAGGTGAGGCTCGGCACGATGGCGACGGGCGTGATCTACCGGTACCCGGGTATCCTCGTGAAGACTGTGACAACTCTGGATGTGCTCTCCGGTGGGCGCGCCTACTTTGCCATCGGGGCTGCCTGGAACGAGCAGGAAGCGAAAGGGCTGGGCACGCCTTTTCCGCCGCTCGGCGTGCGCTTTGAATTGCTCGAGGAAGCTCTCCAGATTGCAAAGCAGATGTGGTCCGCGAATGACGGGCCCTATCACGGCAAGCACAACCACTTGGAAAGAACGCTGTGCAGCCCGCAACCGCTGTCGCGTCCCCACCCTCCGATTCTTATCGCGGGCGGAGGCGAAAAGAAGACGCTGCGGCAGGTCGCGCAATATGCGGACGCCTGCAATCTGTATGGAGCGCCTCAGATGGTGAGTGCCAAACTGACCATTCTGAAGCAGCATTGCGACGCTCTCGGTCGCGACTACGAGTCGATCGAGAAAACCACGTTGGGTACGATTGACATGACGCTGGGGAAGACGAAGGCCAAAGACGTCATCGAGCAATGCGAATTGCTTGCCGGCATCGGCGTGGAGCACGCGATATTTAACTTACCGAATGTGCATGAAATCCAGCCACTGGAAGTGTTCGGCCGCGAGATCATCCCGGCAGTCGCCGGTCTTTAGGCGCCGCCTTCACGTCCGGGCGGCAGGCTAACCCTTAGCCCCGCGCCCTAGTCCCGCGGAGGGCTGCAAGGCGGTGGTGTAGCGTCCTGACACAAAACCGGTCCCGCCTCATGATTCACGGACCCGGGGCTGTCTTCATGCGCCAGGTTGTTCCCCATGCAGCCGGACATGAGCCAAACACCGGCCAAAACACCGAGTAGCTTCACGGTTTCTCCTAAAGGCGCATGTTGCACCTGGACATGCGACACCCGTAATACTGGACTTGCGGGTCTTGGGATTCAATCGTCGCCGCACCCGCCGCGCTGTAGGCGAAGGTACTACATGTGCGAGATGTTCATTTCACGTGGCCCGTGAAGGTGCGGAGCGCTGGGTTGGTGTGATCCGGCATTCGCAAGGCCGCCGCCACCCCCGGCCGCGCCCGAACGCGCCCCTCCCAGTCCAACAACCGGGGACACCGAGCTACTTGTCCGATTTCCGGGAACATGCGCGCGAGCATCATGCCGCAGTGAGAGAAAAAATTGACGTCCGCAAGGGTGAACATTTCACCTGCCAGCCAAGGCGCAAGACGCAGCTGGGCTTCAACCTTGTCAACCGCCAGTTCAATTTTCCGGGTGGCGTTCCCCAGATCCGCCTCGCTGAAGCCTGAGCGCGCCGTCTTCCATTTCTCGCGTTGCTCGTGCAGCGGGATTCGCTCGACGAGCTTGGCAAACTCACCGCTCTCCAATCCGCGTGCAATCACGCCGACCATTCGATGCCAACCGTGCATCGACACGTAGTTCATGACGTGCTCGTCAATGAATTTGTTCCAATACCGCATCCTGGCCTTCCCTACGGGATCAGACGGGCGCAGCGGTCGCGCTTCGGGAAACGCGTCCTCCAGGTATTCATTGATGACGGTGGTATGCGTCACGATGGTGCCGTCATGATCCAGCACCGGGACTTGACCTTCGGGATTGATGGCGACGAACCACGGTTCGTGCTGCTCGAATTTATGCAGATCGACGTAGATGCTCTCGAATGCCAAGAGTTTCTCGTGCAACGGGATGAGCGACTTCAACGAGTTCGCGACAGGCTCGGCGTGATACAGCTTAAGGGTCATGTTGTCGATCCAATGTTGTCCGCCCAATAAACGATGAAATCACGAACCGGCCCGGGGACTTCAACCGAGAGTGCGCGATCGTTCGACTTAGCCGAGCCAATAAGCGGTACCTCGCATTTCAATGCTGGCTCGAGGGGTAACTCCGTCCGGACAGGTCGGATCGTCGAATGCGGAATGGGGCACGCAATGCGGCTCTCGCGGATCTGAGTCGTTGGTCTTGAACACCAGAGCCTCGTCCCGCTTCATGTCGGAAAAATACGACCAGCGATGTGCCGGGCTGTACCGAACTACCCACCCCTCGAACGACCATTCCGGAGCGCCCGCCACATCGAAGACGGCATCGGCTTCCATGAGGTCGGCCAAAGCGATGCTGCGTGCATCGCAAATGGCGAGCGGTACATCCTGCGGGGGCGGGGATAGGGCTCGCCAAACGTTGTAGTGTGCAAAGCGCCGTATGCCTCGGCTCATCCCTTGCGGCGCAGATCGTTCGGCGAACAGCTTTGCGGTGACGTCGGAAATATCGACATGGATGAAGCGAGCGGGCAAGGAGTTGTTGAACTTACCGGATTCCGGAGATTTTTCGCCAAAACGCAGCACTCCCGGGCTGCTCACCACGACTCGATCGGCCCCGGACACTCGGAGCAATAGGTCTTCGATTTCTTTCGGGTGAACGGCCTGCACCTCGGCCGGATCCTTGAAGTCGGCGACCGAACTGCGATGAACGAAGAGTTCAAAGCCCTCTCTACTCAGAGATGGCGCATCGCTTCGTGCCCGCACATCTTCAATCGTGACCGCGCGAGGATCCAGCACAAGGACGTCGCGAGAGTGGTCGTTGGCATAATAGCGCGGCCGCTCATCCATTTCCGCGATGTAGTTGACCAAGCCCGTTACGGCTCTAGCCGTAGACGCGCTGGGTACTTGATTGGCGGGCATTCCTTTCACTCGCTAAAGAGTGCACTCGGCGAACTGACGGCGCAAGTGTCGGACCAACCGCTCGTCTGCGGACATAGGCAGGAGACGCTCATGCCGCCCCCCCGACATTGCTCAACGGACAAGCGCCCGTGCACGGCCTCGGTCCGCAGAGCGAGCGACTGAAGCCCCAAACCTCCTGAACGATCGGCCGCTGGGTCAAAGCCGACACCGTCATCCTTGACGTTGAGCGAAATCGAGATCGGCGTGATTTCCATGCTGACTCGGATGCACGTCGCACGCGCGTGCTTCAATGCGTTGTTCACGCATTCTCTCGCAATCTGGTAGAGGTGCCCGCGGATGGACAAGGGGACGGTGAGGTCCGATTCGGCCCTGATCTCGACTTTCAGTTTGTCGCGCGATTCAGGAGGGATCTGCAGGGGTAGATTCCGCAGGGCGGCGAGCAGATCGCCGCCGGTTGCCTCGAGCGGCGACAATCCCTGCAAGATCTGATCGCAAGTCCGCTTCGCTTCGCGAATCGCCTCTGCAACGAATTCAACGGCAGTGACGCCGGGCGTTCCTCCGCGTTCCATTATTCTGCGCAGGGTCGTGATTCCAAGGCTGAGACCGGTGAGAATTTGGCCAAGGCCGTCGTGTAGATCGTGGGCGAGCCGGCGACGCTCGACGTCGGATGCTTCCAAAAGGCGTCGCCGCAGGTCATTCCGCTCGGTCACGTCGATCACGAAGCACAGGTTCTCGGTCTCGCCGGCGACATTGACCGGAGTCACGGATTGCTCGACCTCGAATTTCGCCCCGGACCGCGTCCGATGAATTCCGGACATCAGCATCCGGCCTCTCACCTTGCCTGTCCCAGTGGGCGGCCCAGGCGGCATTGAACCGGCGTCAAGGGCCGCCGGCGTCAAATTGAGAAACTCCGCACGAGTATGCCCATACTTGCGGATTGCCGCGGCGTTCACCATCGTGATTCGCTCGGTCGATTCCCTATAAGCGAAAAGCGGCATTGGAAGCGCCTCGAAGAATGCCTCGAAGCGGGCTTGTAATTCCCTAAGATGGCGCAGCGTCTTTTCGTAACCCGCAATGACGGTGGTCAGGAAGAGCCCACTCGCGGCGAGTAATGCGATGTACCCCCACAGCACCTCAACTCCCTCGGTGGGATCGCTTGCGCTGAGAGGACCGCGGCCGGCGCCGAAACCCACCGCCGCGGCCAGCGACAGCATGAGCGTTGCGGCCGAGGCACCTGCGACCCCAAAGCGGACCGCAGGCCAGGCGACGAGCATGAGCGAGAGGGCAAGAAGCATTAGGCGCCAGTTTGACGAAGGACCGTCGGCGATGGCCGCGGCGGTGAGGCCGAGTACAAGGGCGAACGTGGCCGCCTCCCGCCACCGCTGTGCGAGCGCCCGTCGGACTTGACTCGATATCGGCGTAACGACGGGGACGAGCAGCGCGATTCCCGCGATCCCGTTGCACCACCAACGCAGCATGACCTTGATCTCCTCGCGCACGAATTCGAGCATATTGTCGGGAGTTGATGAATAGCCGAAGAGCATGCCGGGTGTGAGTGTCTGCGGTGCCAGAGACATGGTGAGATGCAGTGCGATGATGTCGCCGACCACTGCGACGGTCCGTCCCGCCGCTGCCGCCAGCACCAACAGCGCGAGATCGCGAATCCGATCGAAGGCGCGGTTAACGGACCAGCGCGTCAACAGCCGCACGACGAGGATCGCGCCCAGCATCTCGCCAACGCCGTCGATGAGAACCGTAAGCCAGGGATCGTGGGCGAGGCCGCGCCACAGTACGACCGATCCGAAAAACACGGCGGGCGCCAGGCGCTGGCCGCCAATCAGAAGACCGACCACGGCAACCCCGTTTGCCACCCATGGGAGCGGCAGCGGCGGCACGAACGATACGTGCCGCGCGTCGACGTATTGCAGGTAACCAAGCCCAATCGCGCCCGTAACAACGTAGGCACCGGCGAGCAATAACCCATTCAGCCAAACTCGCCTGTCTCGGGCCGGGCCGGATTCCCGGGGGGCTGGCGCTCGCGGCCGAACGAGTTCGAGCGCCGCGGGCCCGGAGGGCTGATTCGGGACGGCGGACTGCGACGCGTCGATTGTCTGCAGGCATTCGATACGGACTCGAGTGCCGCCTTCCTCGCTGGGCCCGACGTCAAGCCGAGCATGCGCGGCGGCTGCTCGAACTCCCATGGCGGATACGGCCGAACTCTCCGCAGCATGATCGGACTCCGCCGGGTTGCCATCGTCCTCGACCGTTATTTCGAGGGCATCGGTCGTGACATCGATGACAAAATACACGCATCGGACGTCCCGTCGCAGCAAGGCCATTCGCAGCGCTTCCCGCACGACGCTATAGACGTGCTCGCAACGCTCGAGCGGCAACCGAACCGGTGCAAACGGGTGCACCGACATCACAACCTCGGGACCTTTAGCCACCGCGAGTTCCTTTGGAAGCCGGCGCAGCGCCTCGATGAGGTCGCCCGATACATAATGAATCAGAGATGCGCCGCGGCTCAACTCCCGGCACAGCGCGGTCGCCGCCACCGAATCTTGCTCCATCGATGTCAGCTGCCCCCCATCGATCGGTTCATTGGGGCTTGCCGTTGCTGCCATTGCCTCGACCACCGTACCGAGGTTCGAAAGATACGGACCCAGCCGGTCTCGAATGTGCCGTCCGAGTTGCTGACGTTCGAGATCAGTAGCATTGAGGACGGCCAGCCGCAGGTCGTTCTGTTCACCGACGACATTGATCACGCAGGCGCGCAGCGGAGTGCCATCCAAGTCCATCGGTACCGACTTGAGTTCGACATCGAGTCCCCTGCCCGAAGCCGTCCGGTGAGTCGCGGCAATCGGTTGGTCGGCACCGTGGGGCGCGAGCGGTAACGGTTGCCCACCGATCAGCAGATCGCCGCTGCGCTGTCGGAGGAATTCTTCCTCGGTGTATCCGTACGTCCTCATGGCTGCATCGTTGACGACTACGATTCGCCCAGTGGCAACCTCTTCGGCCCACATGGGGCTCGGATTCGCGAAAAAAAGACGCCGGTAACGCTCGAAGGACTCGACGACTTGGCGTTGCGTCTCCTCAAGCCCCGACAAGAGCGCCGTCAGAAATAATGCCGCCCCGGTGAGTAGTCCAAGGAACCCCCAGACGATGTCGACGCCTTCGCGGCCCCGGACGCCCGCAAACGCCCCGAGCTGCAGACCGAAGCCGACCGTGGCGGTCATCGAGAATATGAGCGTACCGACTGAGGCGACTGCGACGCCAAAGCGCAGTGCGCCCCACACCACCACGACCACAGCGGCCGCCAGGAGAGGGAGGCGCAGAGACGCTTCCGAGAACCAGAAAGACACTATCAGCCACACACTCACCGCGAGAACCCACAAACCGAGTTCGATTCGCGTACCCGTTCGACGCCGGTCATCCGAAGGTGTGAGAAATGCCAGCAACGGAACAACGAGCACCGCACCGACGGTTGAGTTTGCCCACCAACGCGCGGCGAGAGCCAACAGCGCGGGATTGACGACGAGGAACCCTCCGTGGCGTCCGACACCCGCCGCCGCCTGAACAACGGCGGCGTTCGGGCGGGTATCCAGCCATACCGCTGCGATTGAATCCAGAACGTCTATACCCGACGAGACGACTCGGCCCACAGCCACCGCCGCTATCAGAATGAGTGCATCCTGATAACGATTGAGGGATGGTCGGTACTCCCACGCGCGTAGCAGCCACACGATGAGCACGATACTCATCGACTCGCCCGCGGCATCGATCAGCACCGCGCTCCAAAGGTCGTGCTGGATGAGGCCCCACGTGAGGCACGACCCGACAAAAATCCCCGGCCACGCACGAGTCCCGAACAGCATGAGCCCGGCGACACCGATTCCGACGGGAAGCCAAGGGACACCGATGGTCGGCGCGACGCCGGCGATGTCCGGCCTGACAATGTGGTGCAGCAGCCAAATGCCCACCGCTCCCGCCAGCGTGTAGGCAGCGCAGACGTCAACGCAAGCCGTGAATGTCGAAGGACTGCGGGGGCCTTGTATACACTTCCCCTTCTGAAGGGTCGCCGGATGCAAACCTCAGTCCGAGAATAACTCAGATCGTCGAAGCTGCGATCCCGAAGTGGTCTCGGCCGCTAGTTCATTTTCATACCGGGCATCGCTGAGCGATCCATATTGTCGTGCCCGTGGTCATCATCATTTGTCGACCAGACGGCCTTCGAATCAGTCTCGTACGGATATACGTGAACCATCCAACCGAACACGTGCGGGAAAAACTCGCCGCCTGCCGCTTCACAACCTTCTTTGGAGATAATCGAACCGCGTAATCCAAACTTCGCCTCGGCGCCAAAGTAGGCGGCTTTCTGTCCCGGGGGGGCTTTGCAGAAATTGATGTGCTGATGCCAGCGCGCAATGCTCAAGGGAATGCGTTGGTTCAACTCCTCCTCGGTCGCATCTACCCGATCGGTGTACATCGCTCCGACCAATTCGTACCCGTTATCGGATGTTTTCTTGTAAAGCAATGAAGTTGGCTTGAGCGGGTCGAAGTGCGATCTAGCCTCGAGGCCGTATGCGTACTTCGTAAAGTGGTACTGAGATTGCGGGACATTGGGAAGAAATATTTCGTAGCCGTCGGCTAAGGCCTTTCGGTAATCCTGATAGGGCGCCATCGCGACCTTCGCAGCTACCACCAACGCATCGGCTTTCTGTTGATCACCGGCCGTGGGTGGCCTTAGTACCGTCAGATACATGTGCCCCGACATGTTCGCCATGTCGCCATCCGCCATGGCTGGCACGCCGCCTCCGATCCAACCGACCACCAAACAAGGAAGCGCCCGAACCAGAGCGTGGCAGCAGCGTCCGCTGCGTGAACGATGTCGCATGAAACCTCCGGAATGGCATAGTAGATATATACTTGCATAATCCATGACTTAGACGACGTAACTCCTCTTTTACGCGAACAAACATATTCTGGCCACCCTTACCTCTCGGGACGCGTAATGGCGACACGGATTGCGGCTAGGGGCGCATGTTCATCGAAGGGCTGAGTTTTCGGATCAAGGGGCACACCGAGCCGGCTCCAGAGCGAGTCGAGGTTGGGCGCTTGAGGGGTGACCTTGCTCCTTTCATACAGATCTTCGAGCACATGCGTATGAGTGGCTGCGTCACCGGTGCGGAATACCTCGTCGATATCGCGCTCGAAGGCATATCCGCCGGTCTGTTGAAGGATAGCCCGCAAAGCCGTTTGCAGTCCGACTCGATTGCCCGTTTGTTCGCGTATTGCCACCTCGGCCTGGAGGCAGAACAGAGCACCGCCCCAATAGGTGCGGCCCCACGTCGAGGTTTGATCCATCCCGCCCTCTCCATCGCGCGGCAGCCCCATTGGCATCGAACGACGGTCTTCCGCCCACACATCGGCGATGGCGCGATTTCCAAACTGGGCGCGTGCGATGCCTTCCACATAGGTGGCCAAGCCTTCCGCGAGCCAGTTATGTCGCCGACCCACCTCCGGGAGCGCAAGATGCACCATCTCATGCACGAGCACCCAGTCGTCCGACAAGGTCTCTGATGAAGTGTCGCGACCGACACTCACTTGAATCACAAGGCCCGAGTCATTAGTGGTGCGCCCACCCCCAATCCCGTGGCCATCCGTGGCCCGCAGGCTCAAAACGACCAGGGGCGCCGGAAATTTTCCGTAATAGTCCGCGACGATATTGGCCGAGCGATCTACCCATGTGTGCAACAACTGCCGCCGGGCAGGGCTTGGGTCCTCCATGACTAAACATAGCGTCGACCCTCGGATCATCATTGTTTCGGTGGAATTAGACGGACAGGCCGCGGCAATGGCCCGGCCGCACAGGGCGCCCGCCAACAGTACGCCTAGGAGGCAAATCCGGGCTGTAGGCTTGATGTCCCTTCTGATGGCTAACATCGATGTCCTAGGGATTTCAATAGCTTCGACACAATTTGGCGATTCCGTGCCACTCCCCGTCGGATGTGGGGGCCGTGCTCAGGTTGCCACAGCCGCCGCCGCCTTTTGAGAAATTGTGATCACGTTCGCGGTCGGCATCGTTTCGCCGAGGAACAATCTCGGTATGAGCAACGACAGGGAATCCGACTTACTAGCTTATATCTTGGCGGCTGTAGTCATAGCGATCAGCGCATTCGCCGTAACGATTGCTTCACCGAATTCGGCTCCTTCGAATACCGAGAGCGCGCCCAGTCAACTCATCGCCACCAAACCGGCGGCGGTCAAAGCGGCAGGTTCCGCCGCCAGCCCAGGGTTGACTACCCGCCCTGAACGGACACCCGCTCTTCTCTGAGTGATTACAGTCGTTCGGCCGAAAAGGTGTCGCACGCGTCAATTTGTCCGGAATCGACCCCACGTTTGAACCACGAGACTCGTTGCGAGCTCGTTCCGTGTGTGAAGGATTCGGGAACCACCGTGCCGCGCGCGCGGCGCTGCAGCGTGTCATCCCCAATCTGCGAAGCTGCGTTGAGCGCAGATTCAATATCGCCGGATTCAAGACGCCAACCTTGTTCTTTTTGGGAGCGAGCCGCCCATACACCGGCGAAGCAGTCAGCTTGCAATTCCAGTCGAACACTGAGCGCATTGGATTGTGCGTCGTTCGCCTGATCACGCTGCGCGTTGACCCTTCCTAGAATACCAAGAAGGTTCTGCACGTGATGGCCCACCTCATGACCGATGACGTAGGCATGCGCAAATTGACCCGGGGCGCCGAGCTGTTGCGTCATCACGTCGAAGAAGCCCATGTCCAAGTAGACGATACGATCCTCGCCGCAATAGAAGGGCCCGGCTGCCGCTTCTCCGAGGCCGCATGCCGTCGGATAACGATCTCGAAACAGACGCAACTTGGGATCGACGTAGGTTTTCCCGCGCTCTTGGAACGCGGCAGCCCACACGGTCTCGGTGCTTCGAAGAACTTGCGACACAAATTTCGCTTGCGGATCGTCGGCCGGAGGACTCTGTGCCGGTTGATCGGGCGCCGTCTGGACGGTTGAAGAATTATCACCGCTCAGCAAACCCAATATCTGCAGAGGATTGACGCCAAAGATCCAGCCGCCGATGAGCGCGAGCGCAACGGAGCCAATCCCGATGCCGTGGATGGGTCTGAATCCGCCGCCGCTCGAACCGCGGACGTCTTCAACGTTTTGGCTCTCTTCTTGATCTTCCATTCGCATCTGCGTGCTCCGGTAGCGCCACCCGTCCACAGGTTGAGATACTCCCGGCTGAATGTAAAGTGCGCAACCGATTGTTGCCGCTCGTACACCCTACAGGCCGCAAACAAATCGCGTCACCGCCGCTGCACATTCGGCCGGGCGCGTTTGCATCAACAAGTGAGGCCCGTTGACTTCGATATGCTGGGCCTCGGGCAAAATGCGCAGAATGTATTCGCTCGCCGAGCTCGGTACCACAAAATCGGCCGATGCTTGAAGCACGAGCACGGGTATCTTGATTCGCGCTAACGCATCGGTCTCATCCACCGCGAGAACGGCAGAGATTCGATGTCGCAGAACCGCCTCGTCGACTTGAGCGGTGGCTCGTGCGGCCTCTTCAGGCGCAACGTCAGGCGATAGAGATCCCCACATGAATGGTGCACGCACCCAACGTGGCAGCGATTTAACGGGGAAGCCGGCGGCCAACGGGCCTGCCCAGCCGAACAATGGATAGGGATTTTTAGCGAACGTGACGCAGAGGATGATACCGGTGAGGCCCGCCGGCGGATCGGCTGCAATCCGAATGCCAATCGGGCCCGAGAAGGATTCGGCAAGCAGGACGTGCGGCCGGTCCTTTGGGAGCGCAGCTCTTACCAGTGCTTCAAGTTCGGGGTAGCCCAAGGGTTGATCGAGCGGATAGGTCATGACTTGCGTCTCGAGGCCCGATCCCAATGCCCGCAGGAAATGGTCAAATAGCTTTCCAGTTCCGTCGAGACCCGGCAGCAAGACCAGCGTGGGTGCTATGCAAAACTCCTAAGCGCCCGGCGCAAGCAAATCAAGGAGGTGCTGGTCGGACTGTCCCTGATCACCGATGGCCTGTATGCAAACGTGATCCGCACCCGCCTGCCAATGCTCGTCTAAGCGAGCACGTATCGATTTTTCGTCACCCCAGACGACCATCGCATCGATCAGACGATCGGATCCGCCGGCCGCGACGTCCGCGTCAGTGAAGCCCAACCGCTTCCAATTATTGACGTAATTGGGCAAGCCGAGATACAGCGCTAGAAAATCGCGAGCGATGGCGCGTGCCTTTGCTGCGTCAGTTTCTAGAATCGCCGCCTGCTCCACGCAGAGTAGTTTCCCGGCGCCAAGTGCCGCACGCGCCTGGTGCGTATGCTCCGGAGTGACATTGTACGGATGCGCGCCGTCGGCCTGTTTCGCGGAGAGCTCCAACATTCTGGGTCCGAGCGCGGCAAGAACGGTCTTTGGCTTCTCGGCAGGGAGCGTTGCCAGATAAGGTGCTTCGGCCATGGCGTGCAGGTACGCGCGCATGGTCGCGACTGGTTTACCGTATTCATGCCGGCGTACACCCTCCACCAGCGGTATATGCGAAACGCCCAAGCCGAGCAGGAACCGTCCGCCGGACTGCTCGTTGAGGCCCTTCTGCGCAGCGGCGGTCGAGACCGGATCACGCGCGTAAATGTTGGCGATGCCGCTCGCGACGATGAGCTTGCTGGTGTTGGCCAAAAGCCATGCGGACACGGAGAACGCTTCGCGTCCCATTCCTTCCGGCATCCACAGCGCTCCATAGCCCCAACCCTCGACGCGCTTCGCGAATGAGGCGCAATGGTCTGCAGAGAAGCGATCGATTCCGGCCCAAACCCCAAGTTTTTTTAAGTTCACCGTGTTCTCCACTCATTCGATTGTACCGGATGCCGGATAGTGACTGCATCGGCTCGCGGGGGTATCGTAATGCGATCTTACCAACACCAACACAGGACTCTGCCATGGCTGAACAAAACAAGCCTTCAAGCCTGCCGGACTGGATCACGGATCATATCGCCCGGTATCTCGCCACCGACGGTGCTGATGGATATCTATGGGACGCCAGCCTCGGCGGCGGCAAGGGGATGGTGCCCACGCTCTTGCTGACCACTGTCGGCCGCAAATCCGGAAGGGTGCTGACGCTGCCGCTGATTTTTGGCCGATCCGGCCCGGACTATGTGGTGGTCGCCTCCAAGGGCGGGGCGCCGACGCATCCTGCCTGGTATTTGAACTTACAGTCAAATCCCGAAGCACACGTGCAAGTGAAGGCTGAGAAATTCAAGGCCCGCGCATTTACCGCGGATGCTGCGCAGCGGCCGGCGTTGTGGGCGAAGATGGTTGAGATCTATGCGCCGTACGCACAATATCAAACCAAGACGGACCGGCAGATTCCGGTGGTCGTACTGAAGCCTACTTGAGCAATCAGCCGGCTGCCGATCCACGGCACCATCAGCCTTCGATTCCCGCAAGTGTTGCGGAGTCCGCCCACAGCCGACCGGCAGCCGAGTCATCAAGCGCCTGAACCGTCGGTGTCGCCGGTCGACATTTGTAGAAGTACTCCCCACTGACAGCGGCGACATCCGGCGATGATGCCAGATAGACGATGGTGTCCGCTCCTCGCTCCGGCGAAATGGCGAAAGTCTTGGCAATGTGTACGGCGTGCCCAAGAAATCCCCCGCTACCGTCACCGAAGCGGGTGGCCACGAAACCCGGATGCAAGCAGTTCGCAGTGACGCCGCCGCCCTTCCAGCGGCGCGCAAGTTCGCGCGTGAAGAGGATGTTGCAGAGTTTGGATCGACCGTAGACCTTCACTCCGGAATAGCCATTCCTGGATTGCAGATCGTTGAAATCCAGCTCGCGGCCTCTATGAGCACCCGAGGCTGTGTTGACGATCCGCGCCGGCGCGCTGGCGAATAGCCTTTCCTGCAGTCCATTCGTGAGCACGAAATAAGCCATGTGATTGATCGCAAATGTCAGCTCCAGACCATCCTCCGTCGCCTGACGCGAGCCGAACAAGGCTCCCGCATTGTTGATGAGGACGTCGATGCGCCGCTCCGCCGTTCCGATCTCTGCGGCCAACCGCTTCATTTCGGAAATGCGCGATAGGTCACCGTAATGAATTGAATGCAGAATACGGGGGTCGCCACGGGGCAATTGCGCCAGAGCGGCTTCACCGCGTTGCTTGTCCCGTGCGACGAGTACGAGACGAGCTCCCATGTCTGCGAGCCGGCGTGCGGCCACTTGGCCAATGCCGGATGTCGCACCCGTGATGACAACCACCTTACCCTGCATCTAAGAGCCTTCCAGTAGGGTGTCGAGTTGAAGTCCGACGTTGGCCTTCCAAAAGCGGTCTCTGAGCCAGCCGGCCCGCAGCACACACCACCAGATAAGCAGCTTATGCAACCCGCCGTCCGGCTCGGCGCAGGGTATGAAGCAGCTGTATCCCGGCCGATCGGTGGGGCCGTACAGACCCCATGCGCCGAGCCTCGGTACAAAATCCGACTCCTGCAGTTCCAACTGGTTGAGCCGGCGACAGATCTCGGCGGAATTGGCGGGGGCGGACAGCGGCAGCGAAATCGTCGAAAGATATCCCACACCGGCGATCGGATGGGAAATTCCCACATTCACTTGCAACAGCGCGGTCTCCGCATTTGGATCGATTGATCGCGACGGACAATCACCGCTCAAGGCCAACTCTGCCCACACGCCGGTAGGACCGCTCGAGGCGGCCAAGCCACGTGCCTGCAGCATGGTCCGAGCTGCGGTCAAAGCCTCCTCGGCCAACGGATTTTTCCACTCGCGCGGCATCGCATGGTGGGCTCGTTGCTGCTCGAGCGCCGCCGCGGAAACAGTTGCGAGCGCAGTGGACCGTCCGATTGCGAGCTGGCCTCCAAACGCATTGAGAATGGTCTGAGCCGCGAAATGTGCGGCGGGTTCGTTGGAATAAATCGAGAATTGTGCCGCGAGCTGCAATTTGCCGTCGCTCGAGTCATAGGCGCCGTGAACTGCCATGGCGTTGAGTCGCTGTACGCCGATCGCATGAAAGGACGGGAGGCCGGCAGAATTGAGTTGGGCAACGATTTCTGCAATCGCCACCACGCGCTGTCCTTCTCGCGTGTCATTGACCGGCAACATTCGCAGCGTACTGGTCCCCGTCCCGGTCGGGTGTACCAATCGGTAGCCGAATTCAATCTCTTCGAGCGAATGAGATTTGAGCGCCCCATGAATTCGCTCTTCTACTTCACTCGTCACATTGGTTCCGCCCTGCAGCGCAACTTGGCGACCGAACCAAAGTTCGCGCTCCAGATCGAAGCGAGATTTAGGTTCCGCCTTCGTATTTAAAGGATACGGTCACGCGCGCGCGGAAGGCTTCGACTTTGCCATCCTTTAACTGCACGTCCAAACGCCCTACTTCCGCGACTCGTAAGTCACGCAGTGTTTTGCCTGCTTTATTGACTGCCGCGACGGCAGCCTTTTCCCAAGACTCCTTGCTCGTGCCCACCAGTTCGATGACTTTGTATACGCTATCGGCCATGTTAGGTTGCTCCATTGATTGATCGAGACGGCTCGTCGATATCGGATGCTCTCGGCTAGAATACTCCGCTTTTTGCGATTTTTCGTTTGTGCCCGACATGTTCGCGTGGAAAATCATTCCGCTCTGCGGTAATTGGCAGCCCGCTCGAAGTCGGCCAAGCTGACCTCGGGAAAGTAGAGACCTTCGGACCGGCGCACCCACCATTGGCCTGTCAGGCTATGCGTAGGTCGATCCGCGAAACGATAATAATAGAGCTGTGCTCGGACGTAGATGGGTGGAGCGCTGCCGAACGGATTGGAATCAAACAACGCCAGGACGGTCGGACTACCTTCGAGCAGTCGCCGCATCAGGCTGATCATCCACGGACTTTGCCGTACGTCCCCCAGAGCGGCGAACCACATCTGCCAATCCAGCCGTGGCTGGTGCGGTATGTTCCACGATGGCGGTCTGGTTAGAGGCCCCGGTTTGTACCGAAAGACATATTCGCGCCAGACCTGCGCGTCAGCCGAGCCCTCGATCACGATCTCCGGCCGGACCGTCGTCATCACGGCAAACAACCCGTAGGGATTGACGATGAGCAGCGGCGAGACCGCCCGCGTGAGGCTTCCGAACACGGGCAATTCCGTATGCACGAACGTCTGCCAAATGCGATTTACGCCGACGGGCACCACGATGAGCGCGAGCATCGTAGCGCTTATGGTTGCGGCGCCGGTCGTCGGCCGGCAAGGGTTCCGCATCCGGGATCCCAGCCACCGGGGGATCGAGCGACGCAGCGACGCATCGTCGAATAGAAAGACGCACAACAGCATGGTGAGCAGATTGAAAAAATTGTAGTTGCCGGTCAGCACGATCAGCAATTGCAACAGCAGCACGCTGCAGGCCGCAGCGGCCCGCAGGCGACGCGGCAGGAATATTAGAAACACCGCACCCAGCTCGATGATCAACGTCGCAGCCGTGCCCGCCGTCAGGAGCCAAGGCGGCAGTTGCGCGGCATACCACGCGAGCGGCGTGGGCAGCGGCTGCGTCCAGAAGTGGTACTCGAGGGCGGTTAAACCGTGCCATGTGGGATCACCCGACAGCAACTTCACGACTCCCGCCAAAAAAATGTAGCGAAAGACCAGCCAGCGATAGAGCCAGATCACTATTCTGGAGCCGCCGGTAAGAAAGATAGCTAAAAATCCCACCTCGAGCAGCAGTGCGTCCCACTGGAAACTGAGGAACTCCTGCGCGGCGTAGGCATAGGAGAGGTAGAGCATGAACAAACCGATGAGCGCGGGTCGCGTCCATCTGTCCACGACGACGAGCAAGCCGAGGAGCACGCCGAGGACCGTGCCTGCGACCAGCGCGGTATCGCTCGAGTTCATCCAAAACAAGGAAGGAAGAATCCGATACGCGGAATTGCCCAGAGTCCCGTGCGCCGCCTCGAGATACTCGCCCAGCGGTAGGATTCCCGCGTGGCCAATCAATCCCAGGATCTGCACTCCGAGCGACGCGAACGCTGCAACATAGATCGCACCAAACAACCGTAAAAAGACCCAAGTTACCAGTGAGTAGCGCTCCGCTTGCAACGCGGGTCCCCAGAGAAATCTCGAGACGCGATTGAGAAGACCTCGGCGGTGGCCGAGGAATGCGTAAGCCCATTCGCTCGCCGGAGCAAAGCCCGGGAGGTGCGAATAGCACCACCACCACGCCGCGCGTCCCGGCGCCAGACGCAGAACGCGGAATGTTGCCGCCGCGCCCGAATAGACACGCCCGTCAGGCTCGATAAATTGGATCGCTTGCTCAAACGCGTTTCGAGGGATCGCCGGAAAACTTTCCGCAGCCTCCTGGTATGGACGGTAGCGGATGTGCTCGCTGGTTAACTCCTGCCAATAATTTACCCAGTAGCGGCAGATGTCGCAGTCGCCGTCGTACACCAGTGTGGGAAGTCCCTCTGACATGGCCATGCTCACTAGGGATCCGGTTGCATCGATTGTAACCAACACCAAGCCGGCGTGCGAAAACCCTTGTCGGCGGGCGGCGACGACTTGGCCTGCAGGAAAATCCGGATCAGGATGGCGCCATATGGAAACGCTACACTCACATGAAAAAGCGCGCACCGTGCCCGCCCGGCCGATACCGCCGGAAGTTGTCATCCCGTTGACAGGACGCCTCGAGACCTACAACGAAGAATTGGAACTTATCGAGATGCGCTACCAGCAATCATTGGCACTCGCCGGTCTCGAGGACCTATTTGCCGAGGGTCGATTCGGTGGCTAGTCGAAAATCACCCGGGGCAGATAACAGGAAACTACCCAATTGGGCCGATCCACGATCTCACTGATGCGCATTTCCGCGCACACGCTGCAGAGCATATAAGCGCTCTCGGGGCTCAGATGATGCTGTTTTCCAAGCAGATCGATCATCCCGCGCACGGCATCCTTGGATGCCTCCATCAAATCCGGCCCTATGCCGGTAGTTGCCTCATAGCCTTTCGAATCGACATGACGAGTCACCGGGCCATGGGTCACGAAGCGCGGGAAGCGCAGATGCGCACCCTTTACTAGATCGAATTTTGCGGTGACGCTCATCGGCGATTCGATGGCGGTCCCGCAGACCTCTCCGTCCCCTTGGGCTGCATGCGTGTCTCCAAGAGAGAAGAGAGCTCCGTTGACCTGGACGGGTAGATAAAGATCGACTCCGGCTGTCAAGTCGCGGATATCCATATTACCTCCGGCGGAATGCGGCGGAATCGTGCTGTGCGGGCCCGGAACCGCCGGCGCGAGACCGATGGTTCCGCAGAACGGTTTCAGCGGCACCCGCGCCCCGGGCCCGTAAAGCGCAGGGGTCGCAAAACTCTTGTCGTAGGACCAAATGTGGAGCGCCGCCTCGGGAAACTCGTCGCAGAGCAGTCCGAACCCCGGGACAATTGCCGTCCACGCCCAGCCGGAGGGTTCAAAGTCGAGCAACGTCACCTTCAGGGCGTCTCCCGGCACCGCCCCATCCATGTAAACCGGTCCTGCAATGGGATTGATCAGGCTGAAATCCAGTTTACGGATGTCCTCGACGGTAGAGGTGGCTTTCATCTGACCCGATGTCGCGTCGATGTCCTTGAAGTTGACCGTGTCGCCGGGTGCAATCGTAATGGCCGGGCGCCGGGAATTATCCCAGTGAAGATGCTGATCATTCCTGTGAATGGTGTGGCTGTGGACGTGTGCGCGGGATTGTTCACTCATGATTCGAGCCTTGCGTTGGAAGTTCCACGATCAGGTAGCGGGACGTCCCCGCAACCTCACATAGTAGTATCCTCGGACCATGGCCAATTTTGGAGACTATCAAAACGAAATTTACTTCGCCGGCCTCCGCGGTCACCATCCGCGCTTCCCCATTCGGTTTGATGAGCTCGAGGCGAAGGCACACGCGGCGCTTCCCACGAGCCTCGTGTCGTACGTCGCAGGTGGCTGCGGCAACGAGCGCACTCAAGACGCCAATGTCGCCGCCTTCGATCATTGGGGTGTGGTGCCGCGAATGTTCGTGGGCGCCAAGCAGCGGGATCTATCGATCGAACTGTTCGGTATGAAACTGCCGACTCCCCTGTTCATGAGCCCGATCGGCGTCATCGGCTTATGCGCGCCGGATGGACATGGAGACCTTGCTACGGCGCGAGCTGCGGCCAAAACCGGCGTCCCGATGATGGCATCGACGTTGACGGTGGATCCTTTGGAAGTAGTGGCCCGGGAATTCGGCCAGACGCCCGGCTTTTTCCAGCTTTACACCCCGACCGATCGCGCACTCGCGGAAAGCCTCGTCCATCGAGCCGAGACGGCGGGATTCAAGGCGATCGTGGTCACCCTCGATACATGGCTCACGGGGTGGCGTCCACGGGACTTGAGCGCGGCAAACTTTCCGCAACTGCGCGGCCTGTGTTTAGCAAATTACTTTTCGGATGCGCGATTCCGGGCGATCCTCGCCAAGACTCCAGAGGAGGATCTTCCCGCCGCAACGATGCAGTGGGCCAGAATATTCGGAAACCCGCTCACCTGGGATGATCTTCCGTGGTTGCGCTCGCTGACAAAGTTGCCGCTGCTCGTGAAAGGGATATGCCACCCTGACGATGCACGACGAGCAATCGATGGCGGCGTCGATGGCATCTATTGCTCGAACCACGGAGGCCGACAAGCCAACGGAGGCATAGCAGCCATCGATCTGCTACCCGACGTCATCGCCGCGGCCGGCAAGACGCCCGTGCTGTTCGATTCGGGTGTTCGCACCGGCGTCGACATAATCAAGGCGGTGGCTCTCGGGGCACGAGCGGTCGGTGTTGGACGCCCCTACGCCTACGGGCTCGCCCTGGGTGGCACCGAGGGTATTGTCCACGTGCTGCGCTGCCTGCTTGCCGAGGCGGACTTATACATGGCGGTTGATGGGTATCCAACTTTGGCGGACCTACACCGGGGTGCGCTGCGGCGAGTCGACCAGCGAGGATCATAAAACGCGGGTCTCCCCATCGTGGCGCCGAGCAAAGGATAGGCACACGGTTCGAGAGTGAACCATTCCGCGGGAGGCGCTTCCGCGCAGGTGCGGGACCCGCCAAAAAACCCGTTGATCGCGGCGAACCAAATGGCCGCGGACATGATGCAGCCGTGGCGATTGGCGGCCTATGATGTTCATGCCGCTGGGCTCAGCGAGATCAAGGCGATCAAGTGAGGCATGAACTTCGATGTGATCGAGAAGAGGTGCGCGGCCGAGTGCCAATCGCTTGCAATTGATTGCGGCTCGCGACACGGGAATCGACCGCGTCGCATCCTTGGCGATGAGCAATAGAATAAAGGCGAGAAGAAACGGCGTGTCCCTCGCGATCGCGGCGACTGAGCCCTTGATCACCAGATGCCTGGCATCCGCGGTTGTCGCCGCAGCTCTGTAATATGAAATCCATGACTCGTCAAAACGAAAGCGTACGAAATCGAGCAAGGATGCCATTGCCGCATTGTCGCCGTCGGTGACTCGTATGAAACCACCGGACATGCAATCGGGTACGTCGGTCGCTTCGGTAAACCGGCCGCGAAGATCGATGTGAGTTTCGAGCGGCGACATAATCACTTGGGAGGAATCATCGAGCGCGGCATCGATCCAGAACGTTCGACCTATCGCTCCCAGTCCATCCGCTGTTGCTTGCAATAGAACGCCCACCTTGCGTCCCGCTGTCCACGGATCATGCACGGCGCACGATTGAGCCTCGTGGATTACGCGCTGGTACACGGCGTCATTCCACTCGATCCATAGTTGAGGCGCCGGTATCCGCAGCAAGTCCAGGCATCCTGTCAAGCGCGCGCCATCCGCAAATGCCAATTCCGCGCTGGCACGCGTCAGATCATCGCCGAGCACGAATCGCAGCGGACAACCGGCGACCCGCGAAGCGAATGTACTGGGGCCGGCAACTTCGATCGGAGTCGGCGGCCCTCGACCGGGGAGCAGCCGTACGGGTTCCTGAGAGTGGGCAACTCTATCAAGTAGTCGCATCGGGACGGACCACCTTTTGAAGGTTGAAGCCGTCATATGAGACATGACGGGGGACGGTTCCGTCAGCGAGCTCCCATCGAATTCGTCCCCCGTGGCAACGGTTTCATCCCCATCCCTGGTTCCCCCAAAGAGAGGGGCCCGGATCCCAAGCCGGCCTAAGACACTAAAATTGGGCCGTCACGACGATTTCATTGATACCCCGGTACAGTTTGATCACAACGGCGGACCCTGCGGGGCATGCAGCCACGGCCGTTTGAAGATCCGCGAGGTTCCTGATCGGACGACCGTTAAACTCGTGAAGAATGTCGCCGACGATGATGTCCGAGCGTTCCGCGACGGAATCGCCGTTGACATCGACAATCAAGATTCCCGCCCGATTTGGTCGTTTCGCAGATGCGGCGATCGGTATACCTCCGACCCCGAGATCGAGCTTCCGCGCAGCGCTGGTAACCTGCGGCTTGGCAACGGCATGTGGTCCGGTGTATTCGTCGACCGTGGATAAAAAGCCGGCGATCTCAGCATTCGAGAGTCCGCCGCCGTGAGCGGGTCCTGATTTCGCGATGAGCTTGAATTCCCATATGATTGGCTTGCCCTGCACGTACCCTGCCGCGATCTGGCGGAGCAACTCCTCGTCGACAGGGAATGCGACGTGCTCCGTGTACGTGCATTCACCCACCGGGCAATTCGCCACTTCCTTGCGTATTTGAGTCGTTGCCGCCGAGCGCGGTCCGTTTTGCCCCTGATAATTTGCGGACTCGTAGCTGCGCCACTTACCGCTGTAAGTGACCCACGCATTGACCTCAAATGACTTTTGACCGGTCTTGGTGTCGACTACCCCCCGCAAATACTCATCGGTCCAGACCATTCGCAGCGGTCCGCTATGTTCGATAAAGCCATTCTCGGTAGAAATCGTGATCTTGTCTGCAACCGGGTCATTCTTGACCGTCGCGGTATCTCTAAAATGCTCCATGCTGAGCGAAATCAGCGGCGGGTCCTTCGCATAGGCAATATTGGCCGCAGCGGCCAGAACGACAAAAGAGGCCAGCGCCCCGCGGATTATTTTCATCGTCAATTGCGCCTCGCTGTAGGATAATGTCGTTTATGGTCAAGCATATCGGTTCCCACCGCTTGCCGAGAAGTTTATCCGGGCTCCTCGCCGCTTTCGCCGCAATCGTGCCCGGCATCGCCCTTTCTTTACCACCGGGTCAAGTCTGGGAATGCGTGGTCAATGGTCAACACATTTTCTCCGATGTGCGATGCGGATCGCGTCCCTCGGTTCGCTTATTGAGTCAACTGAACATCATGGACGCGACGGCGGTGCATCCCAGTGTGCCGTACGATTCTTACCATCGGGACGATGTGCAATATTGGCAACCGAGCGGCGACGAGAACGTTCCGGATTCCATGAACGATTCGTATTTGGGCCAAGAAGTTGTCGCGATCAACGAACGGGTAATCCGCAGACGCGCCTCGATACACAGTAACCATGGGTTTGGACGGCCGCGCAAAAATTAGCGCTGCGCGAACAATCGACTGTGTTTCTGATCTTGCGGCTAACGCACGTAGCACACGCAGACGGGCATTTGATGTGAAACGCAGAATTCCAGCAGGCGGCGCTGGTTGTCTTGTAACCGGTCTGAAGGCCCTTTGACCTCGATCATTCGATAACGCCGCTCCCGCGGCCAGAACTGCACCAGGTCGGGAAACCCTGCACGATTGTCCTTCACATCCCGAACGATCCATTCGAACCAAAGACGCAGATGCGCCGCCGGAAAGCACGCCAATGCGCACTCGAGCAGGCGCTCGTTCAACAGTCCCCATGCGACAAATGGACACTGGATGCCGGCTTTCGCCGCATAGCATCGACGAATCGTCCCAATGTAGTCATCGGATTCCAGCTGGGCAAAGCACTCTTCAAACTCCCGGTGCCGACGTCGATAGAAGTGTCCGCTCGAAAGATCCGCGGGGCCGTTCTGATAATCATGGAAGAACGCGCCGGGGATAGGTGCAAAAATAGCCGTCCAGCATAGGAGGCCGAACAGCGAATTGACGAGCCCGTTCTCAACGTAGTGAACGGTGCTGTTCGCTTCGGCCCGCGCGAGACGGTCCCGCACAAAGTGCTCTACCCGGTCATGGTCAGTGGCGGCGTCGATCTGCATTTCCAGAGCGGGCACACCGGCGGGCTCCGGCGGCGGAGGCCCGGAAACCCCGAGCTTACGATTCAACCGGGGTAAAAGCCGGCGTAGAAGCTGCCGCTCGGCCTCAGTCTCGGGGTTTTCCAGGGCCGTGAGACAAAGGTTTCGGGCGACTTCCCATTCATGTGCGCGTTCAAGGAGCCGAATAGCACGGATCCGGGCGCCGCGATGCGTGCAAGCGGAATACGTCTTGAGCGCCAAGGTTGGCTCGCCCCGCTGCTCATAGGCTCTCGCGATATAAAACAGCAGCTTCTGCCGCCGGTCTTCCAACCAATCGCAGTCGGCTATGGGTGGCGGAATCGCCGCTGACACCACGTCCAAGCTCAAACCGGCATCGAGCGACCGCTGACAGCGATAGAGCTGCTCGAACGAGTCGATGTGCGCTCGCGTACGGAAGGGGGGCGACTGCCGATCACTTGGGATTCGTTCGTAAGCGAAAATGCCAAGCTCCGCCAGTACGAGTTCGGCCCAATCCTGGTGAAAATTGCCAAAGAACATCAGCCGAAACCGTTCGCACAGAGTAGCCGCCGTCAGGTGGTAAAGCCGGTCGCGCGACTCCTCGCACCAAGCGTGAAACGCTCTAGACTCGGGATATTGCTCACGTAGCGCTGCCGCGATCTCGGCCTTTTTGAAGCGGTGATAACGGGGCGGCAAAGAGAAGAAGCGGAGCAATTCGGATTTCGTCAAGACTGCCTGCAGCTGATCCACATCGAGGACAAATCCTTCCTGCACCCAACCGAGCTCAAGAAGAGGGGCTGCCGCTCTTTGTATCTCGCCAATTTCCGGATATTTCAATCGACTGCAGCGAAACATTTCACCTCGGCGCATCACCATCCGGACGAGCAGCGCACGAGGCGCCCGTGGAAGCGCGCCGAAGTGGCCAATGAATTGCTGCTCCGGCGGGGACAACAGATCCGCATATCGCTCGCTCAGTGAACCGAGTACCGCCTGAAAATTATTGAGATAGTAAAATGGATCCGGGAGGGATCCGCGCCCGCTCACGCCGCCTCGAGTGCAGCATGTTGAAATACCGGGACCGCACGGTCCGAGAGAATCGACTGCAGTTCCTCGGCGGTTCTATTCTCGGGCGTCAACCAGGCGTTGAGGTGTTTCGGCTGCAGATTGATGATGCAGCGGTCATGGCCCGCTGCGGCTACGTCGGCGGGTGGCTCATCGGTGATGGCGGCAAAGCCACGAACGTCGGGCTCCTTCGGATCGGTCCAGTGCGACCACAGACACGCGATGAGCATCGGCTGCGCAGGTTCCGGCGTGAATTGCAGCACCACGTTTCTCTCTTGCTCGCCCGCACCGAGTTCTCGGTGTTCCATCGCATGAAGTCGGACGTTTTCGTAGAAGCTATCAACCACGAGGATTGCATGATGGGTGCCGAACTGCTCGGCCCAAAACTTCCCCAAACTATCGCGCCTGGCGTTATACAGGCCCGGAAACTTCTTGTCGAAAGCGGCCGGCTTGCCGGCAGGACGACAGAAATAGCGCATCGGCGTAAGTAGGTTTTGGCCATTACGTTGGATGATGACGCCGGCATAGACCATCGGAAAAATACGGTTGTCGGGAGCCGTGGTTTCGCTACGGCGCAAGTCGGTCAACCGCGTCGTAAAGGCGTCGATTTTGGCTGTGGCAATCCGAACTTCCTCGCGGCCTTTTTTAGTCTCTTTGCCCTTGAGGGACCGCTCAGCATTCACGAGACGCGTCTTTTGCGAGAAAAGTTCCTTTTCGAACCTCGTCGCTATGCATGAACGATGCTCATCGATGGCGGCCTTGATCCGGCGGCCTTGATCGGTGGCCGGATCGTCGAAATTTGCTTCGAACCCGCGGGATATCGTCAAGCTCGGATCATCGAGGCGGCGCATGAAGAGTTTAAAAGCTTCATCGTAATCAAGCCGGATACCGAACTCGCGATTGAGCTTGCGTACGACTTGCACGACCTGGGCGGAGTAGCACATGGCTGAATTCTACTACGCCCTCATTGGGACATCGAACCGCTCACAAACCAGAGGTCACAGGTCCCAGTACGAGAACCAGTAATGAAAGCCGACGCGGAATATGTTCGCGGTAAAGCTATTGTGGATGCTGTCGAGCGATACGCCGGAGAACTCCGCGCAGGCTGAAGCGGTACCTGAACAGGCCGTGGTGGAGTTCGATCCCTTGCCGAGATTCGCGTGGAGAAACTCCGCGGTAATCGACCACGGTCCGTTCAAGCCATATTCGACACCGCCGCCCGCCACCCAGCCGGTCGACGTAAAGTTCTTGCCGCCGTTAAAAGTCGCAGTAGGCTGTGTCGCTCCCGCCGGAGTGTAGCTCAGCGTGCTGTCATGTGATCCACCGGTGATGATGCTACCCACCCTCACGTACGGCAGCCATTGAAGCCCTCCGTAGCCGATCCGTGGACCGATGATCCCGAAACCGCTCGGGCTGAGTCTACCGGAGAACGTATAAGTGCCTGGAGGAGGCGTTTCTCCAGAATACGTCAACGTGCGATTGTGGTTCTTCGCATGCCAATCGTCGTACTCGGCGCCCAAGCCAAAGACCAGCTTTTTATATTGGTAGTTGTATCCGAACTGCCCACCCCACACGAATGAGCTGTTGCTGGGGCAGTTTCGATTGTCGAAAGCCGTTTCGATCGCCGGATCGACCGTCGCACCGTTCAGTGTCCAGCTGTTGCACGTATCGTTGGACGCTCCGCCGACACTCAAACCTGCGTAAAAGCCGGCCCACGGCGTGTCGCTCTGCGCCGCCGCTGTACCCGCGATCAAGGCCATCATGAGAATGGCCCCTCGACCCGTAATTTTCGTCATTATGTGTCTCTCGAACTCAATTGTTAGTACTTATGATTTGAATCCTATCGCGGGTCGAAGGTCGGGCCAAGGTCACTCCCCTATTGCTGGCCGGCACCGCCTTCCTGCGGCGCGACTGTCCAGGAACCATATCCCGGGCGGCGAGTCCATCTTAAGATGGGTATTGCACCAACCAAACCGAATTATGGACGCGTCAATTAAGTGGGGACCGCTGCGCTACGCGACTCTGCTCGTCGTGTTAACGCTGCATCTGGCCTTGTTCGCGGCGTTGATGATGAAATCCCGTGTTCCAAGCATCAGCGCTTCGACGCAGCAGTCCGTGCAGTTACTGTTATTGCCGCCTGCGACCGTCCCAAAAATGCGTTCAGAGAACGCGCACCCTGGAGGTATGACGGGTGAGGCGATAAAGATTGCGCCACCCGTACTTAAATCGCCCACGACCTCGACATCGCCGGCACCGGCATCGTCGTCAGATGGAAATGGCTCGGGAGTCGATTGGACGGCCGAAGCGCGCCGCGCTCTCAGTGCGTTCGAAATTCGCAGCCATCAGACGCCCTACAAGAACTCCGTCTCAGGCAAACCAGGAGAAGATAACTGGTGGCCGCAAGGAGTACACCACGCCGGCGATCAATTCAAAACAGCCAATGGTGATTGGATCGTATGGATCAATGCGAACTGCTACCAGGTGGCGAGTTCGGCACCGAACGGACCCGCACCTTCTGTATCGCTGCCTCAGACCGTATGTCGCGGCCGATCAAACGCTGTTGCCAGGTGATTCTTCGTGAAAATAATGCAACATTTATCTCTGTATAATCAATTTGATATGAATCTTTATTAACTCTCATTATTAGCTTATGAATGTGCGCACCGATTTCTAACCGGGAATAAATCCGAGCGGTCGGCAGTCTTGCACCTCATCACAGCATGAGGATCATTTGATGAAGCAAGACACACTTCTAAACCGTCTCGTCACATGCGTCATCGTTGCGGCCGCCTCTATTGGCGGGACTACGCTCGCATCGGTGGGCAGCGGCCTGAATGGCGATCCCGTCCACGGAAAGACGCTGTATCAAGGGTGTCAGGCTTGCCACTCCGTCGATGACAACGATTTGGGCCCGCGGCATCGGGGCGTCGTCGGACGCCGCGCCGGAAGCGTTCCGGATTACTCGTATTCTCCGGCACTGAAGAATTCCGGCTTGACCTGGGATGAGTCCACGCTCGATCGCTGGCTCACCAACCCCAGCGCTCTGGTCCCCGGTACGAAGATGTTCTTCAAGATCGATGACGCGCAAGCTCGCGCTGATGTTATCGCTTACCTCAAGGAGTTGCACTGACGCCCCGAGGGCTGGCCGCCGCTATTCCTTCATCGGGCCCGCGCGCAGCGGCAATTCCGGAAGGAACAGCAGCACGATGAACCCCAAGGCCGCGATTGCGGCTCCGGCGGCGAAGGCACCGGACAAGCCGGCCCGATAAGCGTCAAGTACCGCGATTCGCTGCACGCTTACCATGGCTTCGATTTGTGCAACTCCGCCGCCGGCCCGCATTCCCGACAGAGTGCGCAAATGCGAGGCAAGCACGGCGCCGGCGAGCGCGACTCCGAGCGCACCGCCGAGTGAGCGGAAGAACGCTGCGGCCGCCGTGGCACCCCCGAGTTCCTTGCGCTCTACCGCATTTTGGATCGCCGTCGTCAGATTGGGCATCACGAGGCCAATGCCAAGACCCATCACCACCAGCAGAGCTTCGATGGGCGCTTCACGGATGCCGACGCTAGCGGTTGAGGCCAGCGCGACGAAGCACAACGTGACGGTGAAGAGCCCGATGACGGGTAGGAGCTTGTAGCGGCCGGTGTGCGACACGATTCGACCGCCGACGAACGACGCCACTATTAGACCACCCATCAAGGGCGAGATCATGAGTCCGGCGCGGGAAGGGCTCGCGCCCATCAACAGTTGAAACATCAGCGGCAGAAAGACTATTGCGGCGAACAGTGCCATTGCTGCGAGCGCTATCACCGATGCCGCGATGACGAAGACGCGGTTGCGGAATAATTCTGGCGGCAAAATGGGGTGTGCGGCGCGTAGTTCTACGGGTGCCAGCAGGGTGAAGGCACCAATGGCCGCCGCCGCCAGTGTCAACACCTGCGCTGACGCCCAGCTGTATGCGTTGCCTCCCCAACTCAGCAAGAGAAGCAGGCAGCACGTACCCATCACCAACAACGCCGAACCCAAGACATCGAGGCGAGGCGCGGGCCCCGATGGACGCGGTCGCAGTCCACCCGAAATCAACATCAGGGCGACAGCACCCAACGGCAAGTTGACGTAAAAAATCCATCGCCACGAGGCATATTCCGTAATGAAGCCGCCCAGCAGCGGCCCAGCAACCGAACAGGCGGTAAACACGGCGGCGAACAATCCCTGGTATCGGCCTCGCTCGCGGGGCGAAACCAGGTCGCCGACCACGGTCTGCGTCAGCACGATGAGGCCCCCGGCTCCCATGCCTTGCACTGCGCGGAATGCAATCAGCTCGACCATCCCGCGTGCCAATCCACACAGCACAGAGCCGATCAGAAATACCCCGATCGATACCGTAAACGCAGGCTTGCGCCCGTACAGGTCACTGAGTCGGCCGTAGAGCGGCGCCGACACCGTGCTGGCTACTAGAAAGCTGGTCACGACCCAGGATAAGTGTTCGAGACCGCCCAAGTCGCCGGTGATACGCGGCAGTGCGGTCGCCACGATATTTTGGTCGAGCGACGCGAGTGTCAGCACCAGCATGAGGCCCGTGAGCACTATCCGAAACTCACGGCGCGAGAGAGGCTCATGCGCTCGCTCGGTGGTCAGACGCCCTCGTTCGCGAGCGAGTTTGATTTTGCGGCTGCCATCGGGTGAGCTCCAGTGAAGGCGCAAGTCTGCCTGAAATTCAACGCGCAGGCACGAAATGCGCTGAATGAAGCCCTTAATCGAACATCCGAATGCGCTGTAAGGTGCGTCCTGAATATTTGCTTCATCGAAGCGGGACGCGACGTGTTTCTATATTTCAGAGTGAGCAGGCGTGCTATATCTCTCGGAGGGCTCCAAAAAAAACAATTCGAACAGGGATGTTGCGCATGTTCACGTCGTCTCGAAATTGGCTGAATCTCGCTTTGATCCTACCGGCATCGATGCTCGGCGCATGCGGTGGCGGTGGTGGCGGCAGTGGCGGCGGCGGTGACGGTGGCGGAGCCGGCACGATCGCGCCGCCGCCGGTCAGTACCGCGCCGGCGCCGTGGGTTCAGGGACAATTCGCTGCGGAGTCTACCTTCGCCGCCATGTGTGTGACGCCGCGAACCGGCACCGATCCGACGACCAAAAAACCTTACCCGGACAAGCAGGGCGTCCTGCTCGATGAACTCAATTGGCTGCGCTCGTGGACCAATGACTTATACCTGTGGTTCGACCAAGTTCAAGATCAAAACCCGGCGAATTTCTCCACAGACCTCAGTTACTTCGCAGCGCTCAAGACCACGGCAACCACCGCTTCGGATAACCCGCAAGATAGGTTTCATTTCACCTACCCAACCGCTACGTGGGAGGCGCTGTCGCAGTCCGGAGTATCGCCCGGCTATGGTGCGGACTTGGTGATTGTTGCGGCGACTCCGCCGCGCAGCGTCGTCGTGGCCTACACGGAGCCCGGTTCTGAAGCGGCAACTGCGCCTGCAAACCTCGTGCGAGGCGTGCAGATCCTCAACGTCGACGGTGTCGATTTGGTTAACGCCGACGATCAAACGAGCATAGATACACTGAACGCAGGACTCACGCCGCAGACGGTCGGGGAAACTCATACATTCTCGATCCTCGATCCCGGTGCGGCGGCCTCGCGAACAGTGACGTTGATATCGCAGAATATCACTGCCACTCCCGTGCAGAATGTACATACGATCTCGGCCCCTGACGGGAAGCTCATTGGATACATGCTGTTCAATGATCACCTTGCGACCGCGGAGAGCGAACTCGTCGCTGCGTTCACGCAGTTGCAAAGCGCCGGTGTGCAGGACCTGGTTCTCGACATCCGTTATAACGGGGGCGGATACTTGGATATCGCCAGCGAAGTCGCCTACATGATCGCCGGCGCTGCACCCACGAGCGGGCAAACATTCGAGCTGACACAGTTCAACAGCAAGCATCCCACCGTCGACCCGGTGACGGGCGACACAATCGCCCCGCTTGGTTTTCACACCACCACGCAGGGATTCTCTGTCACCGCGGGACAGACTCTACCGGCCTTAAATCTGACTCGTGTATTCGTGCTCACGACCTCGGGCACCTGCTCCGCAAGTGAATCCATCATCAATAGTTTGCAGGGTGTGAATGTTCAAGTCATTCAAATCGGCTCGACGACCTGCGGCAAGCCGTACGGCTTCTATCCGACCGATAACTGCGCCGTCACCTATTTCTCGATTCAGTTTCAGGGCGTGAACGCCAAGTCCTTCGGCAATTACCCGGACGGCTTCACGCCCGAGAATGCGGTCGGCTCCAGTGGTGTTCTCGTGCCCGGCTGCTCGGTGGCGGACGACTTTTCTCACGCGCTCGGCGATAGTGCGGAAGCACTTCTCGCATCGGCTCTCGGCTATCAAGCGACCGGCGCCTGTCCCGCGCCGCCTAGCGGATTGTCGCCCGGTAGAGTGATCAAATCGGTTTGGCAACAGAATCGGATTCAGCGTCCGCCCAGGGTGCAATGAGGCAGAACTTCGCCTCTGACCTCGGACGTCGGTTACTCGAGAAATGCACGCAGCTTTACGATGCCGGCGATCGTGGCGGCGCAGGCCTGCGCTGCCTCCTGCCCTTTGATGGCGAAGTGCTTGCGAAAAAACTTATGGTGTTCATCGTGATCATGAAAGCGCTGCGGCGTCAACACGACGGAAATGATAGGCACCTCTGTTTCGAGTTGTAAGTTCATCAGCGCATCGATGACGCTGGATGCGACGAACTCATGCCGATAGATACCGCCATCCACCACGAATCCTGCCGCCACGACGGCAGCGTAAAGTCTCGACTTGGCGAGCAACTTGACGTGCAGGGGTATTTCGAACGCTCCGGGGACTTCGAAACAATCGACGTTCCTTCGCGGAACCCCGTGTTTTTTGAGCCGGCTCAAAAAAGCCTTCCGGGATTCATCGACGATATCCCGATGCCAACAGGATTGGACGAAGGCAATACGCCTTGGTTGGGCACTCAAAGGCTCGACCGTCCGTCGACGGGCACTACGCTGACTCATGGCACCTCCCCGAATACTAGAACAGCATCGGGGCGTAAAGGAACCAGACAGCCGCACGCTTGTCGCTGATCGCGGCAAGCCCCGCAGCCCTCATCCCTTCGCTCTCGTACATCCGGACTTTCAAGGAATCTCTCGAGAGACCCCCTACCGTCGGCTCTGGATTCTCACCAAATCTGCTGCCTTGTCGATGTGATCGACAAGCGCCCGCGGGCTCATGCGATTGCTCGCCATCACCGCCGGTGGAGACTTTCACTCCGCCCCGAGAACATTCGCCATGTGCACCAGCACACTGCGACTAGCACGTATGATGCCGCCTAACCCAAAGGTTGTGCAAGTCCAAGTCAAGGGTTGTGCAAATGCTTGCTGACGCCGTCGTAACGATTCACTTTCTCATCGTGCTGTTCATCGTGACGGGTGTGCCTCTCATCTACTTGGGCGCCGTATTCCAATGGAGGTGGGTCAGAAACTGGCGCTTGCGTGCCCTGCATCTCGGCGCGATCTTGTTCGTCGCAGCCGAGTCCATATTCGGTATTGCGTGCCCATTGACGGTCTTGGAGGACGCTCTGCGTGGCGAGCGGCGGGCGGGCGGCTTCGTCGAACGATGGATACACCGGATCATGTTTTACGACGCGCCCACTTGGGTGTTCGAACTCGCCTATGTGGGATTTGCCGTACTCGTTCTTGCTACCTGGATGGTGGTACCGCCGACTCCGCGACCGCGCGGGCGCGCGTCCCCAAGCGGTAGACGGTAAGCCCGGTGCTCGCCGTCTACCGCTTCAACTACCACCATCCTCGGCGCTTGAACCACACGATCGGCACCAATGCGCTCAGCGCAATGAGCATCAATCCATAGGGATAGCCCCAGCGCCAACTCAATTCCGGCATATTGTGAAAATTCATGCCGTACATGCTGGCGACCAATGTCGGAGGAATTCCAACCACGGATACGATGGTGAGCACCCTGAAAATGTCGTTCTGTTCCGTATTGATGAACCCTAGGACGGCGTCCAAAAGAAATTGGGTCTTGGCGGACAAATGTGCCTCGAAATCGACCAGCGAAACGAGATCCTGCCGCGCCGTGGTCAAACGATTTTTGATGTCCGCCGTAAGCCAACCGTCCGCGATCTGCAAGACGAACCCGATGATGCGTTGCAGGCCCAACAAACTCTGGCGAATCCGCGAGGAGTGATCGCCTGCGATCCCCACCTCGTTGAGGCATGTACGTAAGGTGTGTACACCGGTCCGCCCGTGTGGCCGCGAAGCTTGGTGCGAGCCGAATGACCGTGCCGACAGCGCCGCAAGATCGCCACTTAGCCTCTCGAGCATGTCGGCGCTGAAATCCACCATCCCTTCGATCAACGCGGTGAACACGGCGGCGCTGCCCGTATGCGGTTCCGCATCGACCCGGCGCTCCACCTCATTGAACGCGTGAATCGCCGAAAATCGTACGGTGACCAGCAACTGGGGCGAAAGTATGAAACCGAGCGGCACCGGCGCAAAGCCGGCCGAGTCGTCCTGGTTGGCAAGCGGCATGCTGACGAAAGCAACTTGGCCCTGCACTCTGAGCCGGCTGGACGTCTCGATCTCTTGCAGCGATTCGCGCGAAGGGACCTCGATATTGAACTCGCTCCTGACTTTCGCGACCTCCTCCGGCGTCGGATCGAGCAGATCAAGCCAGAATGGACGCGCGCTTCGCGAACTTGTTTTACCTGCGGTCGCGGTATGAATGTTCAACATTAGGATTTCCCGCGGTCTGCTACGTGATTTATTCCGTCACTCGTAGGAACTTCCGGGATGTCGAAGGGATTGACGCCCTGCAGACAGCCGACGTTGTAGCCGTATTCCTGCGGATTGGATCTGCGCTGATGATGGGTATAAATACCGCAGTTGGAGCAAAAATAGTGCTTTGCAGTGTTGGTGTTGAATTGGTAGAGCTTCAAGACGCCGTGACCTCTCAGAATCCGAATTCCGGATAGGGGAACCGAAGCGACGACTGCGCCCTTCCTTCGGCATATGGAACAGTTGCAGCGCCGCGGATCGACGATACCATCGGGCAAGTCGAGTTCCAGCACGACTGAGCCGCAGTGACACGTGGCGACATGCTTGGGAAGTATCGTGGTGGCTCCGACTTTCTTGATCATGTGTCACCTTTCACGGCCTGAAGACCCCCGCCGACCAATGCTCGATATGAGCATTGCATGTCGACCGGCGATCGCTTCGTGTCATTCTCGATCCACCATACCGCAAGGGTGAGCACGGTCGCCGCAACGAAACGAGGAATAGCGCTGTTTTGCTCAGATGTCTCTCGATGCGCGAGCACGGCGCATACCCGCTCCTCCAAACAATCTCGTACGATTCGCTCGGCGACGAGGCGCGACGCGCCGGTCATTAGCGATCGATAGGTAAATTGCGCACGGGCAATGTGCTGGAAGAAAGCGGTGCAATCGAAGAGATGAGGAGCCTCTGCCTGCTCGATCAGCATGGGCGCGACGATTCGGCGAATTTGAGAGCGTAGCAACTCGTGCTTGGATGCGTAATGCGCGTAAAAGGTAGCTCGACCGATTCCCGCTTTCTTGGTGATGTCGCTGACTCGTATGCCGGAATACGCGCGTCGGTGCATCATCCCAAAAAACGCGTCGTCTATTTGCCTCAGAGTCTGGGCCGTTCGCGGGTCGTCAGGCTTCGAGACAGTATGCGATTTGTGTTTCATATCTTAAGATTCCTGCCTCGGACACTTGCCCGCCTCAATTCCGTGCCGCATTGTCGCACCCATGAGAATAGCTGACACCGATCGATTTATTCGCACCGCGCAGGCCGGCTCGCTGGTCGCCCTACCCTCGATGCTTCTACTGATGTTCGTACTGCATTTTCGGACTCTATCCGGTTTTCTCAAATTCCGGATGACCTATGAGCCGCGGCCGCCGGCGGAGGTGGTGCGGGGCCTCATGGCGCTGGGCCAAATGCCGCTCATTCACGACCCCCACATCATCGGTTACCTTTCACTGCCGCTTTTCACGCTCTGTGCTTTTGGGCTCTACGCACTCGGCCGCCCCGTGCGTCCGATTGCAGCAATCGTCGGCTTGGCTCTAACCGTCACAGGCACCGTCTTTTTGGGAGGCTTGTTCGGTATGTGGACCGCGCTCTTTCATGGTATGGGCGGCATCGACCCCCAATTCACGGACGGGGCCATTGCGACGTTCGCTTCTCAAACGGCGCCTAGGGGAGCGTTTTTGCTCACGACCTCCCTGGCTAAACTCGCGTTGTTGGGGTTCCTGGTTCAGATTGTCACGTTGTGGAACATCCGCGGCATTCCCAAGTGGGCGGTGATCACGGCGACCCTGGGCTGCGCGCTGATTGTCGGATTCTGGGACCTTGATAATTGGATGCTCATAGGCGGTGCGCTGATGCTCGCCGGCTTCGTTTCGATCAAGTCGTACCTGCTACACCCGTCAATCGCGCACAAGGCCGCATAGCTGGTAAGGTAAAGGGGTGAAACGGCGTTACGTGACCGCTGACGTTTTTACGGACCGGATGTTCGGAGGAAACCCACTCGCGGTCGTCTTGGACGCGCGAGATCTCTCTACAGTCCAGATGCAGGCGATCGCTTGCGAATTCAACTACTCCGAGACGACGTTCGTATTGCCGCCCGGTGATCCCGCCCACACGGCCAAGGTCCGCATTTTTACGCCGCGCTCGGAGGTTCCATTTGCGGGCCATCCGAATATTGGAACGGCCTTTCTGCTCGCAAGAGAACGCGAGGCTCGCGGAGAGCCGGCGGTCGACGAGTTTGTGTTCGAGGAGGCCGCCGGACTTGTACTCGTGAGATTGATCCGCGACGGAGGCGGCCTCGTGGGGGCGGAGCTTCGAGCACCGGAGCTTCTTTCCGTCGGCAGCCGCGTCGCAAGAGAGGCGGCTGCGAAGTGTCTTTCATTGCAGGCCGAAGAATTGGCGGTGGCGATCCATCCGCCCGAGATCGTATCCGTCGGCCTGCCGTTTCTGGTGGTTGAGCTTGCCTCGCGCGGTGCGCTTGGCCGTGCGAAACCGAATCTCACGGCCTACGAGTCTATTTTGCCGCTCGATGGCGCGGATTCCATCTTCGCCTATACCCGGGATGACGCCGCCGCTCCTCCCGGCGCTGAAACGACTCTGCACGCGCGCATGTTTTGCCCTTTCGATGGTTCCATCGAAGATCCCGCGACCGGCAGCGCGACCGCTGCGGCCATCGCCCTCCTCGCATCGCTCGACGACGCGCCGAACGCCCAACGACATTGGCGGGTCCATCAAGGCGTCGACATGGGGCGCCCGAGTCTGCTGCTGGGGCGCACGGAGACTCGCAACGGGCTTGTGATCGCAACGTACGTTAATGGGCGCTGTGTTCCCGTGCTCGAAGGGAGCTTTGTCATTTGAGTTGCAACAAATCCCATAGATTACCGTAGAGGTCCTTGAATACCGCTACTGTGCCATACGACTCGATTTGTGGGTCTCGCACAAATTCGATTCCCTTTGTCTTGAGTGAATGGAAATCGCGGTAAAAATCGTCCGTATATAGGAACAGAAATACGCGGCCACCGGTTTGGTTGCCAATGCGCGACGCTTGCTCCGCGTTGGCGGCCTTAGCGAGAAGTAGATGTGTTCCCACCGATCCCGGCGGCGCGGTGACCAGCCATCGTTTGTCCTGGGCAGCGACGTGGGTGTCTTCGACGACCATAAAACCCAACTTGCCGACGTAGAACTCAAGCGCTTCGTCGTAATCACGAACGACCAGTGACACGAGGCCGATAGATTGGTTCATCGAGGCGTCACCTTGCGTGCACGGCGTTTGGTAGTCGCGGCAATAATGAGAGCACGGCGAGCCCAGATGACGCATTCTTCGGCATCCTCGAGCACATCGGCCGGGACCTCGTAGTAATTCATGCTGACTTGCGGCCGATCCCGGTAGGGCCGGAATTGACTCGTGCCGCGGGCTTCATAATCGCCGCGATTGGCATCGTCGACTTTGAAATACAGAACATCGCTCGCGATCAGCCCAAAGAAACCGCCGTCGCAATACAAGCCGACCGCGCCGAACATGGGGCGCGAAGCGACAGCCCCGAGGGCGGAGAGTTGTTCCAGCACGTACTCATGAAAATCGCGCGTAACCGCCATGCCTCAAGATACCCCGCAAAGTTATCGTTGAAATTCGGCGTCGACCAGGTAGCATCGTCGTCCGCCATAGTCGCGGATTGCCGAATCTCGAGTATAGCGAGCCGATTGGCGGGAACCTTAAATGAACACGAATCGCGATTGGGGTGCCTGTGCTGCGTGGGTTTTATCCGCGGTGCTCGGCGTTGCGGTGCCGGTCCACGCGGCCGAGCCGTGGCAGGCACTACCGCCGACTCCGGCGCTTCCACCCGGCACGGCGGGCCGCTTCGCGTCGATTCACGGCGTACGCATTTGGTATGCGGAATGGGGCCGGAAGTCCGAGGGAATTCCCGTTTTGCTGCTTCACGGGGGGTTCGGCAATTCCAACTATTTTGGAAACCTGGTCCCGGCCCTCGTCGAAAAGGGATATCACGTTCTCGCGATGGATAGCCGCGGGCACGGCCGCAGCGCGAGGACGAACGCCCCACAGACTTATCATCTGATGGCGGAAGACGTCATCGGGCTTCTCGATGCGCTCGACATCCGGCGTGTGAAGCTCGTCGGGTGGAGCGATGGTGGCATTATTGGTCTCGATATCGCCCTCAATCATCCGAATCGGCTCGCCGGACTCTTCGCCTTCGGTGCAAATTCGGATCCTTCCGCAGCGATAGAGGGCGGCGACAAGAATCCCGTCTTCGCCGCCTATTTGACTCGAGCCCGGGAAGAGTACCGCATCCTGTCGCCCACGCCGAACCAATGGGTGTCCTTCGAGGCAGCCATGAATAAGATGTGGAGCACTCTTCCGGCCTATACGGCCGACCAACTACGGTTGATCAAAGTGTCGACGACCATCGCGGATGGCCAGCACGATGAGGTAATCAAACCTGAGCACACGAAATATTTGGCGGCGACGATCCCTGGCGCGCGGCTTGCCATTCTCTCGAACGTCAGTCACTTCGCCATGCTGCAGAACCCAGCCGAATTCAATGCCGCCGTCATCGAGTTCCTTCAGCACCCCATGTGACCTTGGTCGTATTTACAATTTTCCTATCGGAAGCGTACGGTCAGTGTGGCCATCCCACGTTAAGGAGACGTTACGATGTCCAATCCTCAGTGTTCGAGGTCGATCGTTCGTTCGATACTTTTAGTCGGTACGGTCGCGCTCTGTGCACTGCTGAGTCCGGCGAGCCCCGCTGCCGATGCGCCCCCTATTGTGAACGAGAAGTTCACCAACCTGGAGCCCGGCATCAAGATGCTTCGAGCCGAGATCGGCCAAGACCGCCGAGACATCGTCGCGGCCGCCATGCTGCTGACTACGTCGGAAGGCGAGATATTCTGGCCGCTTTACGACCAGTATCGTGCCGAGGAACACCAGTTGTGGGATCGTAAAGTGCGTCTGATTAGCGACTT
Source organism: uncultured Gammaproteobacteria bacterium (assembly GCA_963755965.1). GTDB lineage: Bacteria > Pseudomonadota > Gammaproteobacteria > Steroidobacterales > Steroidobacteraceae > Bog-1198. Next base: position 349,796 of record CAVWLU010000011.1, on the reverse strand, counting down.
CATGGCTAATCGGGAGTCGATGAGCGAGGAACAGGCCGCAAAGCTTACGCAGGACGCCATCGCTATCGAAAAGAAGAAAATATCCATCAAGGAGGAGTACGTGTCGAAAATGTCCAAGGTACTTTCTCCCAGGACCGTTGCTCGATTCTTTCAGATCGACAACAAGCTTGACACGGTGGTCGACGCCGCGCTCGCCGGGAAAATTCCGCTGATTCAATGAGCTGAATCGCCTTAGGTTTTCGGCGCGGTGTGAATTGACATGGAATCGCTACTGCACGATATAGGTCATTACGTCGCCCTGGGAATCGAGGCGATCGCGATTGCAGTCATTGCCTCCGGCGCCCTCGAGGCTCTCATCGGCATCGTGCGCGCTGTGATACACCCCCGCACGACCACCAACCAAGACCGCCGCGAAGTGTGGCTCATGTTCGCGCGCTGGCTGGTGGCCGGCCTCACCTTTCAACTGGCAGCGGACATCGTCAACACCTCGTTTTCGCCCACCTGGAACGAACTGGGACGTCTCGCGTGTATTGCTGCGATCCGAACGTTCCTCAGTTTCTTCCTGGACCGTGAACTAGATGAGACTCGCGAGTTGGAGCGCCGCCGCCGAGCGGCGAACCTTCCTGCCTAGCCAGCCCCAGACGTTGGAGATCCAACATGGCATCTGAAAATCCCGACATCAAGCCGCTCAATATCGAATCGAACGCCGATCGTATCTCGGTCGAGCTGTCCTCGCGCCGAACGGGGATGTCCTTCCAGCGGACCCGGATGAGCGCCGACCGTACGCTGATGTCGGTCATCCGCACATCGTTGTCGCTCATCAGCTTCGGGTTCACGATATTTCAGATATTTCAAAAATTGCGGGAGTTGCAGGTGGTCAAGAACAGCAGCTCGGCCCGCAATTTTGGCGAAGCGCTGGTTTACTTAGGTATTGGCATGCTGGTGGTTGGTATTGGTTATCACGTTGTATTCATGTTGGGTTTGCGCCGCGAACGTCAGATGTTGAAGCGTTCGGACCTCATTCACGCCGAAAGCCAATTTCCACCCTCGCTGACGCTGCTCGTGGCGATCGTGCTCCTCGTCATCGGCGTCCTGGCAATCGAGTCCATGGTCACCGGCATGGGTCCGCTCAGCTGAGAGAACGGGGTAACCATGAATCAGGCGCGAGCCCTAAGTAGCCTATGGATCTTGACGCTCGGTTCCGTGATGTGGACGGCCGCGCAGGCGGATGAGTATCTGCATGTCCGCGAACCGATCGGCTCCGTTCGGCAGGTCTACGATGGCGTTCTGACCCCCGATCTTGCCGTGAGCACATTTCGCAATATCGATCGCCTATTCTCGTCTCGAGCCATCGCCCACGGTGACAACGTGTACCCGTTGCCCGCCGCCCGCCGGCAACTCGGAGAGATCAAGTTCGTCTCTCGCGGCAAGCACTGGGATCTATTCGACTATCTCGCGGTGAACCGTGTGGCAGGAATTCTCGTGCTCAAGGAGGGCCGCATTGCCCTCGAGTCGTATCAGTACGGCAATACCGCACAAACCCGCTGGATGTCGATGTCCATCGCGAAGTCGATCACTTCGACGCTGATCGGCGCCGCGATCAAGCAGGGGTATATCGGCAGCATCGATGATCCCGTCACGAAGTATGTTCCCACTCTCGCCGGCAGCGCCTACGAGGGTGTCTCCGTTCGCAATCTTCTGACGATGACCTCGGGCGTCCGATGGAATGAGACGTACACCGATCCGAGTTCCGACCGGCGCCGCCTGTTGGAGGCGCAAATCGCGCAACGGCCCGGCGCCGCTCTCGACTTGATGAAAAAGCTGCCGCGCGCAGCGGCACCGGGAACGGTAAACAATTACAACACGGGCGAGACGCTGGTCGCCGGAGAAGTAGTGCACAACGCCGTCAAACGCTCACTCTCGGATTACTTGAGCGAACGGATCTGGCGCCCATTTGGAATGCAAGCCGATGCGACGTGGTGGCTCGATGCGCCGGACGGAATCGAAATTGCCGGCAGCGGATTCAGCGCGACCCTGCGAGACTATGGGCGATTCGGTCTATTCTTTCTCGACGGCGGACGTGTGCGCGGCGAGGAGATCCTGCCTGTCGGATGGATCGAAGAGGCCAGTTCTCGGCAGCGGTTGAAAAACGGTAAGAAGCTCGATTACGGATTCTTCTGGTGGCCCGCAGACCCGACGCCGGCAACTCCCAATCCGCAGGGCGCCTATATGGCGGAAGGCATTTTCGGTCAGTTCCTATATCTCAACCCCAAAGAGCATGTCGTCGTCGTGGTATGGAGCGCCCGATCCAAACCCGAAGGCATGGACATCATTGATGATCTCGATTTCTTCGGTGCGGTTGTCGCGGCGCTGCGCTAGGGCGTTGGGGAGAGCATGTTATCCGAGTGCCTCGCCGATCGAGGCGCAAGCGTGAAGCATCGCCCCCAGAATCCGCGGATTGACCGGATTCGGGGCGGATGACAGCACGATGCACGCGAGCTCGGAATTCGGATCGAGGTAGATCATCTGTCCGTGAATGCCGAGTGCGAGTCGCCGCTTCTGCTCCGTATCCGCAATCCACCATTGCCGTGAATAGGCTCCGCGCGGAAACAGCGTAACGTACCCGTTGCGCGCGTAGGCAGCTCGGTCGCCCGTACAGCAGGCCAAGATCCAACGCTCCGGCACTACCTGGCGGCCGTTCAGGACACCATTGTCGAGCTGCATTTGCGCGAATCGGCCGAGATCTCGAAGCGTCGTGCACAGACCTCCGTCTGCCAGCGGCGCGCCCTGCGGGTCGACGAGCAGATCGGCATCTTGCTCCGCTCCAAGGTGGGACCAGAGCTCGGTTGCCAGCAGGTGCTCGAGAGCTGTCCCGGTACTGCGTTCCGCGACCCATCCGAGTACGTCCGAGTCGGTGCTGCGGTACGCGAAGTCACCGGGATCGGTTGGATCTCTCGGCAACGTCGCGAGGTAATCGTACATGCCTTTGGCCGGATGCGGCCGCGATCTCGGACGAAGGCCGCAGACTGCGTCAAAATCAAAGAACTCAGCCTCGGGGTCGTTATAGTTCTCCGAATATTTGACGCCGCTGCGCATGTCGAGAAGCCGATCGAGCGTCACGGATCCATAGCCACCGCGGAAGAGTTCAGGGACGTAGTGGCCGGCCTCCCGGGAGACATCGAGTATTCCACGCTCGACCAATATTCCAATCAGTGCGCTCAGAACCGATTTCGACACCGACATGATGATATGGGTCTGGTCCGGATGTAACTCGCCGAGATAACGCTCGTACACGAGCCGCCCGCGGTGGAGCACGAGAAACCCATCGGCGAAGTTTTCATTGAGCACTTGAACGAGTGCTCTGCGGTCTGAACCCGGCGCCGCGATGGCGAGTTCGCCGAGATCGCACCACCGACGCTCGAAAATATACGGGACCCCAGCGGCCCGGATCACCCGCGCCGTGGGCAACAGGCGCCGCACATTGCAAAAGCCCCAACGGTTGAACGGCGGGAACTGCCAATTCGCAGCGGAACATCCTGCTAATTCGATCTCCGACGTCAAGCGCGCATCAAGGTCCATCATCTTGACTCCAAAAACGGGGGAATCTGCGTAATATTACGCCATACAACGCCGTCTACTACGTTACAGTTGCCATTGTTCTTCGTGAGGGAGTGAGTCATGAGTGCCATCGGTGCATTTGATCGATTGAGTGGACATCAAAGAATCGCCGGCGAGCTCGTGCGCTCGAGCGGAGCGACATCGATCGGCGTAATCGATCCGGCGACGGAAGATCTCATCGGGGGAATAGCCGAGGCGACGTCGGCCGATATTGCGCAGGCGGTCGCGGCCGCGAATAGTGCGCACCGTGCCTGGCGCAAGGTGAATTATCACCGGCGGGCGGAATTGCTGCATGAGGTGTCAAAGCATGTGATGGCGGACCGCCCTCTGGTGGCCGAAATGCTGACGCGCGAAATGGGCAAGACCTACAAGGAGTCGTACGACGAGGTGGCGTGGTCCGCCAGCGCGATGGACTATTACGCTGAAATTGCTCGCCACGAAGCCGGCAAGGTTCTGGGATCCACCGTGGATGGTCAGTTTCATTTCACCACCAAAGACCCGCTCGGCGTGGTCGTGATCATTTTGCCGTTCAATTATCCACTCTGCCTGCTGTGCTGGCAGGCAGCGGCTGCGCTCGCCAGCGGCAACGCCGTGATCATCAAGCCCTCGGAGCTGACGACGTTGACGACACTGCAATTCGCGGCGGCGTTCGATTCGCTTCCCGCCGGACTCGTTCAAGTCATTACAGGAGGCGGGGCCGTCGGCAAGCAGTTGGTGGAGCACCCCGATACTCACATGATCGCATTCACCGGAGGGATCGAGACCGGAAGGCGCGTGGCGGAGGCCTGCGGCCGCCTCTACAAGCGTATGTTGATTGAAACGTCCGGCAACGACCCTTTCATCGTCATGCCCTCCGCGCCCGTGGACATCGCAGCGCGCGGCGCCGCATTCGGCGCGTTTCTCAATTGCGGGCAGGTATGCGCAGCCGCCGAGCGGTTCTACGTTCACGAGCATGTGTATTCCGAGTTCATGGAAAGACTGGTGCACTACACATCGCGAATTCGCGTCGGCAACGGTCTCGACCGGGTGGACATGGGTCCGCTGGCCTCAAAGCGCGAACTGTCCCGCTATCTTAAGTTGCTCGAGCCGACGAGTACCGGAGGCGCAGCGGTGCTGAGTGGCGGGGGTCGTCCGGCGCATCTCAAGAAGGGCTGGTTCGTCGAGCCGACCGTTCTCGGTGACGTCTCGGCGGATGCGCCCATCATGAACGAAGAGACCTTCGGCCCCGTCGCACCGGTCTGCGTCGTCAAGAACTTCGATGAGGCGCTGATGCTCGCCAATCGATCCCGATATGGTCTCGGAGCAACGCTCTACACCACCAATCTCGATGAGTCGATGCGTGCGGTCAACGAATTGGAAGCCGGCATGGTTTGGGTCAATGCACCGTTATTGGACAACGATGCAGGGCCATTCGGCGGACGCAAGCAGTCCGGAATGGGGCGCCAGCTCGGCGCAGAGGGTTTGGATACGTTCCGGCACACGAAATTGGCGATGATCGATCATGCCGCCAAGGCTCATGATTTCTGGTGGTTTCCCTACGCCGATGCGGAAGCATTCCCTGGCAATACCCTTGGCTGAACGGGAGCGCTTGCCGCCGGAACTCGAAGCACGCATCGTGGCATTGGAGAGCGCCGCACCGCGCGGAGACTTCGATGGGCCCAGCTGGTTCTGGATAATCCTGCTGGGAATCGCGGTCCCTGCAATTCTGCTCGTCGTCGGCTGGCGCGCATGACGGTCCGCGCAGAGGCGCTTGCGGATGAGAGCGCATGGCCTTTGCTTCCTGCCGAACGCACTTGGGGCGCGGCACGGCTCACCCTGACGCTGGTGACCACCACGGCAGCAACCTGGCTCTATTTGATCGGCGAGTCCGTGGGGAGCTATCTCGGCTTCTTCAAAGGCGGGGTCGCACTTGGCGCGGGTTGTATGATCGGCATGCTCTTGGTGCTGATTGCGACGGGTCCCACCTGCATGCGCTTCGGCATCGAATCGGTCGCCGCTACCAAGCCGCAGTTCGGATCCCGCGGGTGGGTAGTGCCGGCGGTGCTGCAAGGCATCTCGATCATTGGTTGGAATTCGCTCCTGATCATCTTTTTCGCCAAATCCGCGGTTCAACTCTGCGTCGCGCTAGGCATTTTGCCCTTAGGGTCTCGCAACGCGGCGCTGGTGCCGCTGCTGACGCTGTTTGCGTGCGGCGTCATTTTTGCCGCACTACGTCGCGGCGCCAAAGGCGTATCGCTGATGTCGAACATTCTGTTCGCGCATGTATTCGTCGGCCTATGGATGCTTTACTTGCTGGTATCTCACCGCTGGCCCGAACTCGTGGCTGCGCGGCCTGCGCTGGCGAGCCCCAACCGGCTGTGGAATTACACCACAGGTGTCGAGCTTGGGATCGGATCAACCCTATCCTGGTGGCCCTACATCGGCGCGATGATTCGGATGGCCCCCAATTGCCGCAAAATCGTGCTGCCGGTGATGCTTGGCATGGGAGCCCCAGTGCCCTTACTCAGCCTGATCGGACTCGCCGGCGTGTTGGTGCTCAAGACCTCTGACCCGGCCGAATGGCTGCGGACCGTCGGTGGGCCGACTTATGCGATCATCGCGCTTGCCTTCGTCACCGCGGCGAATTTCGGCACGACGACGGCCGGCATCTACGCCTCTGCCATCGGGCTGCGTAACTTCTCGGCCTTGCAACGGCGCTCGTGGACGACGCTGTTGATGATCACAATCACCCCAGTTGCATTGGTCGGCATATTCATACCGGAGTTATTTTTTGCGAAATTCGGCAATTTTCTGGCGCTGATAGGTGTCGCATTCGCGCCGTTGTGCGGGATTCAAATCACCGACTATTTCATTCTGCGGCGCCGGCGCATCGACATCCGTGCAATTTACGATGACCGGCCGGAGGGATCCTACTATTTTTGGCGAGGCATCAATCCGGCTGCGATGCTCGCGCTGCTTGCGGGCTGCTCCACCTACGTCATCTTGCTCAATCCCCTGACCTATCGATCCAGAGGGCTGTACGCCTTCGCGACGGCCTCATTGCCGTCGGTGGCGGCGGCGGCTCTGGTATATTTCCTGGCCAGCCTACTCGTCATACGCGCGGGTCGCGGCGGCTACCGCAACGGTTCGCAGGCAGGATCATGAGCGACAAGACTCTCCCGGGACAGGCACGCGTCGTCATTATCGGTGGTGGAATCATCGGATGTTCCATTGCCTATCACCTCACCAAGCTCGGCTGTCGAGATGTCATTTTGCTGGAACGCGCGCAGCTGACCGCGGGCACTACCTGGCACGCGGCGGGTCTCTTGACCTCTCTTCGCGACACCGAAACCCAAACGAAGCTGGCCAAGTATTCCCAAGACCTCTATCGCAGATTGGAATCTGAAACCGGTCAGGCGACAGGTCTTATCGGCTGCGGTTCCATTCAGTTGGCGATGACCTCGGACAAGGCGGAAGAGATGCGCCGCGGCATTCACATGGCTCACTGTTTCGGCGTCGAAGCGCACGAAATCGGCGCCGCCGAGGTCAAGAGCATGTGGCCCCTCGCCGCGGTCGAGGATCTTAAGGCAGCGTTCTATTTTCCGAACGACGGCCGCGTCAATCCGACGGACGTGACACAGGCTCTCGCGAAAGGCGCTCGCCACGGCGGCGCTCAAATTTTCGAAAACACCAAAGTCACGGGCATCCTTCGCCACCAAGGCCGCGCCGTCGGAGTTTGCACCGATGCCGGCGAGGTGAAAGCTGAGTTTGTCGTCAACTGCGCCGGCATGTGGGCCAGGGCGGTCGGTAGAATGGCCGGGGTCAACGTGCCGCTGCAGGCGGCGGAACACTATTACCTGATTTCTGAACCGGTTCCCGGCGTGCACTCGATGTTGCCGATTCTGAGAGACCCCGGTAATTCGGCATATATCCGCGAGGAAGCCGGGAAAGTTATGGTTGGCTTGTTCGAGGCGGTGGCGAAGCCGTGGGGTACCGCCGGGATTCCGGAGGATTTTCGATTCGGAGACATACCGCCCGACTGGGATCGGATGTACCCCTACATCGAGAAGGCGATGAGGCGGGTGCCCTGCCTTCTCGAGACGGGCATCAAACTACTCTTCTGCGGACCCGAATCTTTCACGGCGGACCATAACTATTTGATGGGTGAGGCGCCGAACCTCAAGAATTTTTACGTGGCCGCCGGATTCAACTCCCTCGGCATTCTGTCGGGCGGCGGCGTGGGTTTCGTAATGGCGCAATGGATTCTAGAGGGACGAGCACCCATGGATGTATGGTCGGTCAATCTGCGCCGTACGCATCCCTGGCAGGACAACGATCGGTATCTGCAAGACCGGATTGTAGAAACGCTCGGCATCGGTTATCAGGACCACTGGCCCTTCCGGCAACCTGAAACCGCGCGGCCCGTAAAAAAATCGGCTCTTCACGATCGCCTCGCGGCCGCGGGCGCTTGTTTCGGCGAGTCGGCGGGCTGGGAGCGGCCAAATTGGTACGCAAGGTCCGGCCAGACGCCTTCCTATACCTATGCCTGGGGCCGTCAAAACTGGTTTTCAAACAATGCCGAAGAACATACGGCGGTACGCGAACGAGTCGGCGTGTTCGAACAGTCATCGTTTGCGAAACTGCTGGTCCAGGGTCGTGATGCGGTCACCGTCTTGAACCGCGTCGCGACCGCCAATGTCGATGTGGCCGTGGGTCGTTGCGTATACACCCAATTTCTCAATGACGCCGGCGGCATCGAGGCAGACCTCACGATCACACGCCTCGCCGAGGATCGATATTTGATCGTCACGGCGGCCTTTACACAATCACATGTAGACGCCTGGATTCGAAACCACATACCTCCGGATGCGTTCTGCACGGTAAGCGACTCGACCGATGCGTATGCCATGCTCAACATCCAAGGCCCGGCCTCGCGCGCACTGTTGCAGTCGATGTCGGCGGACGACTTTTCCACCGCGGGCTTCCCCTTCGCGACCTGCCGGGAAGTGCGCATCGGTTATCAGACCGCGCTCGCCTTACGGTTGACTTACGTCGGTGAACTTGGTTGGGAACTATACATACCCACGTCGTTTGCACAGCCCGTTTATGATGCGTTGATCGAAGCCGGAAAGGCGCATGGACTTCAGCACTGCGGCTATCACACATTGAATTCCCTCAGGATCGAGAAAGCCTACCGTGATTGGCCCCATGACATGGGGCCCGCGGATACTCCGCTGGAGGCGGGCCTGGGATTCACATGCGCCTGGAACAAGCCCGGCGGATTCATTGGCCGCGAGTCGCTGCTGGCGCAGCGCGAGGCGGGCCTGCCGCGCCGTCGACTCGTCCAATTTCTGTTGGAAGACCCCGAGCCGATGCTCTATCACAACGAGCCCATCTATCGCGACGGCGAGCGCGTTGGCTTCGTCACTTCGGCCATGTATGGTCATACTCTGGGCGGGGCGGTCGGGCTCGGCTATGTGGCCAATGCGGACGGATGTACCGATGCCCATATCCACTCCGGCCGCTATGAGATTGAGCTCGCCGACGCTCGCGTGAGGGCGCGAGCATCGCTCGTGCCTCTCTATGACCCCAAAAATCTCCGTGTACGCGGCTGAGCGAGGAGCCGGACGATTGCAAACCGAGTTCGACGTCGTGATCGCGGGAGGCGGAGCGATGGGGTCGGCATGCGCGTACTTCTTGCACTCGAATCCGGATTTTCGCGGATCCATCATGGTGGTGGAGCCCGACCCGAGCTACCGTGAGGCGGCGAGCACCCGCTCCGCGAGCTCCATTCGTCAGCAATTCTCGACGCCGGTCAACATAGCGCTATCTACGTTCGGAATGGAGTTTCTGCGCGATGCGCCGCGCCAAATGTTGCACGACCACGTCGCCCCGGATTTCGGTCTGGTCGAATCTAGCTATCTCTACCTCGCGACGCCCCAAGGCGGCCCGGCACTCCAGCAGCGTGTGGCATTTCAGCGCTCGTTCTCGGTTCCGGTTACCTTCCATGATCGAACGGCACTCTCCGCGCGCTATCCATGGCTCAACACCGAAGACCTCGCCGCAGGTTCCGATACGGTGAGCGGAGAAGGCTGGTTTGATGGCTATGCCATGTTGTCGGCGTTTCGCGGTGCCAATGAACGCAGCGGCGTGCGCTATGTCAGGGATCGCGTGACGGGCCTCGAGCGGTCTCACGACGGACGAGTCGTCGCTGCCGTGCTCAAAGAAGGAGGCCGCATCGCCTGCCGATACCTGGTGAACGCCATTGGCACACGTTCCCGGGCATTGGCGGCGAGCGCCGGAGTCGATTTACCGGTGTTCGCGCGCAAGCGCAACGTATTCGTATTTACCTGCCCCGTTTCGATCCAGCACTGCCCTCTGGTCATAGACCCGTCCGGACTTTGGTTTCGACCGGAGCACGATCGATTTATATGCGGACCTGCGGCAGATCCCGATCCTGACGTACCACCGGATGATTTCGAGGTCGATTATGCGCTTTTCGAAAATCGCGCTTGGCCGATACTCGCCCATCGCGTTCCGGCGTTCGAGGCCGTACGCCTAAGCTCGGGCTGGGCCGGGCACTATGACTATAACGCCTTCGATCAAAATGCATTTGTCGGACCCGTTCCCGGTATTCCGAACTTATTGCTGGCCAGCGGATTTAGCGGCCACGGCTTGCAGCAGGCGCCCGGCATCGGCCGTGGACTTGCGGAATACATCTGCTTCGGCCGGTACCGCACGATCGATCTCACGCCGCTCTCCTATGCGAGGTTCGCGGCGAACGAGCCGTTGCGCGAAATCAATGTGATTTAATGACCTCAAGTCCCAGCGCAGCGTAGGAAATCTAAAAGATGCTTCACCTTGATGCCGCGGCACTCGCCGCCCGCCTGGACCGCCGAGCGCTCATCGACGCCCTCGAGACTGCATTTCGCCGGTCGTGCACCGCTCCGGCACGTCAGCGGTATCAGTTGGAATCTGCGATCGCGGGGCAAAGAGGCGGCACGCTGCTCGTCATGCCCGCCTGGAACACCGGCGGTGGCCTCGGGATCAAGATTGTCACTGTATTTCCAGACAATGCGCTCCAGGGATTACCCGCCGTTTGTGCAAGTTATCTGTTGCTCGACGCCGCGAATGGTCAACCGCGGGCACTCCTCGATGGCGAGGAGCTCACTTTGCGCCGTACCGGTGCGGCCTCTGCGCTTGCGTCGCGCCACCTCTCTTCGCCGGCCGCCACTCGATTGACGATGGTGGGCACCGGCAAGCTCGCACCTCACCTGATTCAAAATCATGCGTTGGTCCGCCCGATTCGAGAGGTTCGCATCTGGGGCCGACGCATCGATCGCGCTCGAGAACTGGCCGCATCGCTGCAAGGCTCCGATTTGTCCATTGAATGCACGGAGGATCTTGAAGAAGCCACACGCTGGGCGGACATCGTGAGCTGCGCCACCCTCTCGCAGCAACCGCTCGTTCTGGGCGCCTGGCTTAAGCCCGGACAGCATTTGGATTTGGTCGGTGCTTTTAGCCCGCAAATGCGTGAAGTCGACGACGAAGCGATTGCACGCTGCGAATTATTCGTCGACACGAGATCCGGTGCGCTGAACGAATCCGGTGAAATCATCGGCGCAATATCGCGCGGGGTCATAGACCAGGCCGCGGTTCGCGGCGAGTTTTCAGATCTAGCGGCAGGCCTCTTCCGCCGCAGCGGGCCAGAGAGCATCACCGTTTTCAAAAGCGTCGGGACTGCGCTCGAAGACCTGGTCGCGGCAGAATTAGCCTTGGCTTGATCACACCCGCCGCGGGTACCTCCCGCTACTGGGCCGGCTTCCTATCCGGGTGATTCTCCGTAGGGTCCTTGATGGACATCTTGGTCTTCGCAGCCACATCTTTCGCTGCCACCTTGATCTCGTGCGCCCCTTCCTTCGTCGCATCAGCGACTTCGTGGGCCACTTTCTTCGCCCCGAGTTTGACCTTCTCCGAGTCTTGTTTGAGGGCGGCTCCCACGAGATGAACTTCCCGCCTGGCAGCTGCGCTGGCCACGCGCACGTTTTCTGAAATGTTTGCCGTCGCGGATGCGAGCGGATCGTCGCCGGCGTACGCCATTGTCAATGGCGCAGATGCCACGGCGAGCACGAGCACGACGGCCTGGCTGTTCCTTCGCATGCTTAAGTTCAAAAATGCTCCTAACGAGAAGTGTCCCAAGTGTAGCGCAGAGTCGGCTCAGCCGTAGTACTCTCTATGTTGCCATCACGCTCGAGGGATCATCAGTCTTGAGGCGACTTTTCGCGCTGTTGTTGAGCCCGATGCTGACGCATGCGGGAGTGCTTTACGACGTCGTCGTCAGACCTGTCGACGAAACGAATCTCTCCCTTCCTTCCCCGGCCGCGCGTACACCCGAGCCGATCACGACTCAATATTTCGTTGAGGCTGGTGCCGTTCGCGTCGGCGGAGCTTCTGCCAAGACCGCCTACATCTTCAAAGATCGAACGATGTATGTCATCGACAATGCTTCGCGATCCATTCATGTCTTGAAGCACGCGACGTTGAGCCAGGTTGCCGCTCACTATGCTGACGCCGTGAAACAACTCGAAGACGCCGCCGCCAGCGCTCCTCCTGAGGCTCGCGCGGAAGCGGAACATAAGGCTGCGGACATGAAGGGCGTAAGCGAACGAATGCAGCAACGGGTATTGCGTGAATACCGAGTCACCGTTCGATTTGCCTCGGTCGACGGGCATTCCTGCCGAATTTGGGAAGAACGTGAACAGGATGCAAAACGATTGGAACTGTGTGTGGCCCCGGTGGCTACATTAGCCGGCGGAGCTGAAATCCTCAGCGGGATGAAGACCCTCAGTCAGTTCCGGCAAGGCTCCCAGTTCGCGCTCGGTGTGGACTTCGGGCTGTCGGAGTGGTGGGCCGACTTCGCGAGCCTCGGCGGCGTACCGCTCTTGATACGAGAGTTTAAATACGACACCGCTATTTCTGAGGTCATGCTCACCGCGATCCGCCAAGGCGTTCCCGCGGCATCTCTTCTCGACCTGCCTGACGGCTATCAGGTGCTAGAGGGACCCGACTACGCCCAATGGTATATGCGTTGAGGCCCCGCGCGCGCAAGTCTACGCCGGCGACAGTGCGCCCGGCGAGTAAGGTACGTTCGCGGGAGCAACGCGTGATTGCTCGAAGGTCAGCATCACCGTCCGGCTTTGCACCTGCCCGAGGCGCGCACTACCGCGAAGATGCGGAGAGCGCCAGAATACGGTCGATCCGCGTCGTACGATATGGCCGCGTACATGATGAAGCCTCGGGCTCGAGCGCGACGAATCACCGAATTGAGTCAATTCCTTCATGGGCAGCTCGCCCAGCGGCGCCGAGATCTCAACGTGTTCCAGAAGAAGTGGTTTCGCCGCACGGTCTCGGGCGCGGTTGAGCCGCTCATGACGCACTTCGCGGCGTGGAAGTAAGTCGCGAGAACTTAGCAGTAGAAAGAACGCCATGAGCATGGGCGCGTCGAAAGCACAGCAGCCCAAATTGCTCCGAAGAACCGTCGCTCGAAGTTCGGCGCTACGACAACGAGTGTGATAGTACCTGGCCCACTCCTCGTCATAGTTGAAGCGCAGATGTTCCAGCAGTTCCTGAATTGCAGGCTCCCCGTCCATCCGCAACACCGTATCCCCTTGCCAAACAGTTGGATCTTTGGGGATCGGCGCCTCCACCGCCCCGTCAAGATCGAAAGTCGTGATGACCGGAGATAGATAGGCGCGATCGTCCCGTGCGGACCAAAACGTGCGAATGCTTCCGGAGCGGCAGTCGGGCGCCGCCTTTACGAATGCTCCGGCCCTCCCCGTGGAGGCACCCGCGCGCACGTCCAGTGTCGGAATGGCTTCGAGAGCTTCCCGCCGCGGCATGTCGGACCATTCGATCCACAAGAAACGGGCGGGTATGTGAATCAGGTCCAGACAGGAGCTCAAACGATCTCCTTCTGCGTAGGCCAGTTGAGTGACGCAGCGGACCAATTCGTCCGACAAGACGTAGCGCAAAGGGCATTCGCGGATCTGATCTCGGAATCGCGACGCACTCGGCAGCTCTTGGCCATCATCGGCATAAACGGAGGCACTTCGCCCTTGGGCGATGAGATCCAAGAGGCGCATTAGAAAAGGACATCCCCATCAGGTGCCGCCGCACGCATTGCGGTGAGAGGCTAAGCGATCACACCGCGCTTGCGCCCCACTTTGCTGCGAAAGGATGTTTTCAGTCGTCGAAGCGAGGTCAGCGCGCGCTGTAATTTCTTGAGATACCGCCTGTTTGCGTCCTGCGCTGAGGCTCGAACTTAAAAATGGATTTACCTCGCTTTGCCCGCAGCGGAAATTTCGGCGCGCAAATCCGTCGCTTGAACCGCCGATAGTTTCGTTCGATCGCAAAGCCGGGCGCACCCAAATGTCGATCACGTACCCTCTCGGCCAACACGCCATGCGGCTTCGCATGTATGCCAAATCAAAAGTATGGGGAGATCAACATGCTTCGTCTTCGACACCATTGTTTGCAACTGTTTCTCACGATTGTCGCGGGCGCCGCGGGAACAAGCGTTTCATTCGCCCAAACTGCCGCGCCTCCGCCCAGCCAAGCAGCCCCGGCGACGCAACTGCAGGAGGTCATCGTCACCGGCTCCCGCATTCCTGTACCGTCGAATATCACAGCCACCAGCCCCATCACGGTCGTGACGGGCCAGGACATCCAGTTGCAGGGTTACACGGACAGCAGCGACGTTTTGAACAATCTGCCGCAGAACATCATCAGTTCCGGCATCGACGCCGGCAATCAATCGAGTCCACTGACGGCCACGGGCGGTTACGCGACCGTTGACCTACGCGGACTTGGCCCGCAACGAACCTTGGTGCTCGTCAATGGCCGCCGCCTCGGTGCAGGTGACCCGAGCACGACTAACAACAACCCATCGCCCGACATCGACCAGATTCCAGTTCCCATGATCGAACGGATCGATGTGGTGACCGGCGGAGCATCGGCGACGTACGGATCGGATGCAATCGCCGGTGTGGTCAACTTCATATTGAAAAAGGATTTTCAGGGCATCCAGATAGATGGTCAGTATGGATTCAATCAGCACGATCAGCACAACGGCTACATCCAGAATTTGCTGTCGCACGATGACTCGGCAACCGGTTTCTCGGCGGTTACGCCCCCGACGGGCAGCGTACGGGACGGAAACAAGCACGATCTTTCCGTCGTCATAGGCACGAACTTCGCGGACGGAGCCGGCAATGTGACGGGTTATTTCGTGTATCACGATCAGGCGCCCGTCGCTGGTTCGGCGCGGGATTTTTCGGATTGCCAGCTGATTTCCAACGGTCTGGTGACGGCGCCGCTCACGAATGGCGTCGAGTGCGTCGGTAGCTCGAACTCGAACCGCTTTACGCCTATCGCCCCCGCCCCCGGCGCCAACGTTCGCTACACCGTTCTCGGAAATCAGTTTTTACTTTGGCCGCAGGCCGGATCCAGCCCCCCGGCAGATTTCAATTTCAACGCCTACGAATATTTGCAACGCGAAGACAAGAGGTACCAAGGCGGATTTCTTGCGCACGACGACCTGAATGAATTCGTCAAACCCTATGTCGAATTCAGCTTCATGCAGGACTCGACAACTGCCCAGGTCGCACCATCGGGTCTGTTCGTGGGAGGTAATCCAAGCTCGAATGGCAACTATCTGATCAATTGCAGCAATCCTCTGCTGAGCGCGCAGCAGCGTAATGTCATTTGTACGCCCGCCCAAATTATGGCGGACGCGGCCAATCCGGGAGCCGATAGTGCGGAAGTGGAAATCGGGCGGCGCAACATCGAGGGCGGCGGGCGGCTATCCGAATATCAGCACACCAACTTTCGGGTGGTGGGTGGATTGCAAGGTGAAATCGCTCCGGGCTTCACTTACGACGCCTACGGTTCGTATTACTACGTGACCGCATTCGCCTCGAACCTCAACTATTTGGATTATTCTTCGATCAGCAATGCTCTGCAAGTCACGACCAATACATCGGGAAAGCCGGTCTGCATCGGCGGCGGCAGCTGCGTTCCCTACAACATCTTCGCGACCGGCGCCGTCACCCCGGCGCAGCTCGCCTACTTGGAGACACCGGGAACCTCCGACGGCAACAATACCGAGTCGATCGCGCATCTCGACGCCACCGGGGATCTGGGCACGTACGGCCTCAAATCTCCTTTCGCGACCAGTGGTGTGGCACTGAACATCGGAGCCGAATACCGGAAGGAAAGTGTGACGTTTGCACCCGACGGTGCTGAACTCGCGGGCGTTCTTGCCGGCTTCTCCGGCGCGTCGGTGCCCACCAACGCGAGCTACGACGTCGGTGAAACCTTTTTCGAGGCTCGGGCGCCGATCGCCCAAGATTTGCCGGGAGTTTATGATTTGACTGCGGACGCGGGATACCGCTGGTCGAACTACAATACCGTAGGCGTGACCAATACGTACAAGTTCGAGGTGCAGTACGCACCGATCCGCGATGCTCGGATGCGCTTTTCATTCGATCGGGCGGTGCGGGCACCGAACTTGATCGAACTCTTCAATGCGCCGTCGATTGGACAGGAAACCTCCGTGGGCACCGATCCTTGCGCACCGACACTCAATGGAAGCACGGTCGTGCCGGCCACGGCGTCGCTGGCCGCATGCGAGCGAACCGGCGTCACGGCAGCGCAGTACGGCAATGGCGGAACGACCAATACGATCACGCAGTGCGTTGCGGGTCAGTGCAGCCAGGTGATCGAGGGAAATACTCAACTGAAGCCCGAAGTGGCGACGACGTGGTCTCTCGGATTCACCCTCACGCCGACTGACTTGCCGAACTTCAACGCGAGCTTGGACTATTACCATATTCACCTCGAGGGTGTGGTGTCCGCGATTCCCTATGGGGTCATCCTCAATGGTTGCCTGCAGAGTGCCAATCCCATCTACTGCAGTCAGATCATGCGCTCTCCGGCCGGCTCGCTCACCGGCTCGACGGTTGCGGGCGGCGGATATATTCTGCAGAAAGAATACAACCTCGGGATATCAATCGTTTCCGGGATTGATCTGCTCATGAACTACCGATGGGAAATCCCGGGAGTTTGGGGGCACCTGGTTACGGCGCTCAATGGATCGTGGCTGCAGCACACCACCACCACACCCTACCCGGGTGCCGACTCCTTCGATTGCGCCGGTCTCTTCGGCGCAACGTGTGGTACCGGCTCGGTCAATCCGCGGTGGCGGAGCAATCTGCGGATCGGGTGGGAGACACCCTGGAAGGTGCTGTTCTCGGCGCAGTGGCGTTTCATTGGCCCCACGAGCTTCGACAACAATTCCACGAACCCCTTGTTGGCGAACATCGAGGAAGGGGCATACGACCCGTATAACGCGAGAATTCCCGGCTATAGCTACGTGGATCTCGCGGCCATCTGGCATCTCGAGCACAATCTCGAGCTGCGTGCCGGCGTCAATAACGTGTTCGACAAGGATCCGCCGGTTATTCCTTCCTACGATATTTCGGGCAACGGCGGTGCCTCGAACTCTTTTCCAACCTTTGATTTACTGGGGCGTCAGATCTTCGTCGCATTCACCGCGAAATTCTAGATAATTTCACGTGTATCCGGCACAGAGCCTGGCAGCTATGATTGCCGGACGACAGGAGTGAAACGCGATGCTGCTCATGAAGCCCGGTTGCGAGTGCTGTAATCGAGATCTCCCGCCCGATTCGAGGGAGGCGATGATTTGTTCATTCGAGTGCACATTCTGTTCCGACTGTGTCCTAACTCGTGTGAATGGCAAGTGCCCCAACTGCGGGGGGGAATTTGTACGCAGGCCGGTGCGTCCCAATGACGCCCTGCATCAATTTCCCGCAACACGTGAACGCACGTTCAAGCCGCAAGGCTGTGCGTAGCAAAAGAACAAAGGCGCTTTTCACACAAACCGCGGCATCGGCAGCTGCGGCAGGGTTGGCGGCCGGCCCCGGTGAGTAGTCAATAATATGCGCGTATCCGCAAAGAACCCTGGTTCACTCGTACTGAGTTCCGGAAGGTCTCTCTCGCACAACGCTCTATTCTGGGCACTGCAAATCGGCGGGTGGTTTGTGTTTGGGCTGATCATGCTGGGCTACGAACGTCCCTGGCAAAGCCCGTCGACCGCGGCCGCGGATGTCGCCGCCGGCGTAGCGGCCGGATTCGGACTCACCATCGTCTACCGCATCCTCTATCGCATACAGCGCCGGGACATAAAATCAACCATCGTCGTCCTCGGTACCAGTATCGTGCTCGCGATAGCCGGGGCTCCCGCTTGGTACTCACTGCAAAAATTGCTATTGGAATTGATACACGCCCGTGAGCTCGTCGCTGCAAACCACCCTGAATTGCCGTGGTCGAGTTTCAATTCGGAAGCCTTTTTGTACCTCGGTTCCATCCTTCTTATCTGGACGCTTTTCTATTTCGGTATCAATGGTTGGATCAGCCTCGAGTTGGAGCGACGCCGGGCCGACCGTGCCGAGGCGACGGCGCAAACGGCTCGGCTCCAGGCGCTTCAATCGCAGTTGGAGCCGCATTTCTTATTCAATACTCTAAACGGTATTTCGTCGCTGGTAGCCGAAGGGAGAAATGAGTCGGCAACTGCCATGATCGCTCGGTTGAGCGACTTCCTCAGACTTACATTGCAGACGGCCGGAACACCGGAGATCCCCCTCGCCGACGACTTGGTGTTTGTGAGGCAGTATCTCGACATCCAACAACTGCGATTCGGCGACCGTTTGCGCTTCACATTCTCTATAGCGCCGCAGGCCTTGGAGGCGTTGGTGCCGGCGTTGCTTCTGCAACCTCTGGTGGAAAATGCCGTGCGTCATGGAATTCTCCCGCGCGCGAGCGGCGGTGTGGTGAACGTTTCTGCCCGAACGGTTGCCGGGACGTTGCTTCTCAACGTCGATGACGACGGTCCGGGAATGCAGAAATCGCCATCTCCGTCGTCGGGTGTCGGCCTTTCGAATACAGCGACTCGACTAGCGGAACTCTATGGCGCCGAAGCTGCACTCAACATCGGCAGGAGCGAAGCAGGCGGCGCCGGGGTCGCGATTCGAATTCCATTTCGAGCGGTGGCTGCGGCCAGCCGGTCAAGGATCCAGGGAGTTGAGGAATGAACATTCGAGCGCTTATCGTCGATGATGAGGAACTCGCGAGGCGAGGCCTTCGTGCCCGACTCGAGCGCGCCGGCGTCACGATCGCGGGGGAATGTGTAAACGGTGCGGATGCGCTCACGGCGATTCCCAAAGTATTGCCCGATCTCATTTTCCTGGACATACAAATGCCGGAATTATCGGGCTTGGGGGTTGCCGCGGCGATGGATGCGGACCCCCGTCCGCACGTCATCTTCGTCACGGCGTTCGATCAGTATGCGATACAGGCGTTCGAAGTACATGCACTCGACTATATTCTGAAGCCTATAGACGATCAGAGGCTGGCCACGGCGTTGGCGCATGCCCGCAGTGCCGTTCGCAGAACTCACGACAGCGATTTCGGCCGTCGGGTAACCCTTGCAATCGCCAGCATGAAGCCCGATGGACTGCGAGCCCCCGACGGCCTCCTACCGGACCGGCTTCTCGTACGCACCGGCGGCCGGATCGTCGTCATTCGGGTCGCAGACGTCGATTGGATCGAGGCCTCGGGCGACTACGCCTCCGTGCACGTGGAGAAAAAGGCATGGCTTGTCCGCGAAGGGATTGCGGCCATTGCCCAGAAATACGCCATGCAAGGCATCGTGCGAATTCACCGCTCGACGTTGGTCAATCTCGATCGCGTCACTCAACTGCGACCGCTTTCCAATGGCGAATTCACGCTGATATTGCGTGATGGCACGGAACTCAAGATGAGTCGCAATTTTCGCGACGCGCTCAACATGCTGGGCGCCAGTTGAAGATAGTTCGAATCGCCGGCCTCGCTCTCGTATTGCTCTCGGAACCATATTATGTCGAGGAGCCGCGGTAAGTGTGAAATTCATGTCGGTGCAACTCCGACACTTGTTTACAAGTTCCTGCCATTGTTCCCGCCCCGATATTCGTCATACTCGATTCATGGATTGCAAGGCCAGTGGTTTGACCGCTGGAATGCGGCGACTGGAGGTCCCGATGAATCGCTCTTTGACGGTGATTATCATGGCGGGGACGATTTTCGTCGGCCAGCAGGCGCTTGCCGATGTTTCGGCCAATCAGCCGGCACTCACCAAGCGTCAGATGATCACGCTGATGATCGATTGCATGAAGAAGCGAATGTCCGCTGACCGTGCGATCTCCTATCATGAAGCAGCGAAGACGTGCAAAGAGGATATAAAGCGGGACGACTACCCGTCGTCAAACACGCTGGTAGCATCCGACGCCCAAGCTAAGCATTGACGTGCAGGCCAGGTAGCCTAAAGCACGCGCTCAGCGCCGCGCGGGCGCTGATTGCAACCCCTCGAAAACACGTTTTTCCGCATCCACTCGAGCGACGTAGTCCCTCGCCTCGTGGTCGCCGCACCGCTGCCCCGCCGCCAAGCGCATTCCGTGCCGGACGTAGCTATCGCCGGTGCCTGCGCCGCACAGATGGATCAGTGCGGCCAATTCCTGCTCTCTATCGAGATTCATGATCTTCGGGCGATGGCGCTCGAGAATGCTCGTCACGGCACGGTCAAGGTACGCCGCGGTCAGTTCTACCGAATGCGACGGAATAATCCGGCTGTAAAGGCTGTTGAACCAACACGATTTCCAATCGTCCCACGGCCCGTCCTCGACGACCAAATGGTCGCGAATACAATAGCGTCTCGCCTCGGCAAAGGTGCCGTTGGTAATTTGGTACATTCCGACTGCGCTCGATGCCGGGCGGTACACGTCAAACGGCGCCGGTTTCCAGGACCAGCGCCAGTATGTTCGGACCACTGGATTGCCGGAACCTTCCACTTGCGCGAGTGCCGCGAGAAGCTCGGGACTAATGACGGCTGTGGAGTACTTTTGAAAGAGGGGCCCGTACTGACGCCAAGTCTCCGCCGGCGTCTTGTTGAGGGTTCCGCTCACGGGAAAGAATAACTCCGAGGGCTTGTGGATGACCTGAAATACCCAGTTGAGAGCGAGCCACAGGGCCGCGGCGAGCGAAAGCGCCACCGCTGCCTGCAGATATCGAGGCGCGCGCGAGAATGCGCGCAACGCCCAACGTCGCTGGCGCACCCCGGGCCAAAGGCGATAGCGCGTCCGTCCGCTCAGGCGCGAGCACTCAGCGCCCCATCGACTGCGCGCGCCAGCTTCGATGTGATCTCCTCCAACTCCCCATCCGTCGCATTGTAGGGAGGCGCCAGTATGATCGTGTCGCCGGAAGCACCGTCGACGTTGCCCGAGCATGGGTAGCAAATGAGACCGTCGGCGAATGCCCGCTGGCCGATATCGAAGCTCAATGCCCGCTCCGAAGGAAACGGTTCACGCGTCTTTCGATCCTGCACGAACTCGATTCCAACGAAGAACCCTCGACCGCGCACGTCGCCCACCTGATCGAATTTCGACAGTGACTCCCGCACCGCTTGCTGAAAAACAGCGCCTGCTGTTCCGACTCGATCGAGCAATCGATCTCGTTCGATGATCCGCTGCACGGCGAGTCCCGCAGCACACGCAGCAGTGTGCCCGGAAAATGTGTGCCCCGTCATGAAAGAGCCGTGTTCGCGAAGGATGGGTTCCGCGACGGCGGAGGTGACGAAGGTCGCGCCCAGCGGAATGTAACCGCCCGCCAACCCCTTGGCGATGCTCATGATGTCCGGCACTACGCCGTCGTGTTCCAATGCACGCCACGTGCCGCTTCGGCCGGAGCCGCACATCACTTCGTCCGCGATCATCAGCACATCGTACTTTCGGCAAACCGCTTGGATGGCCGCAACGTAACCGGGCGGCGCGGGAACCACCCCTGCCGCCGCCCCCACGATCGGTTCGAACACGAATGCGGCGATCGTTTCCGGCCCGCGAGCGAGAATGGTTTGCTCGAGCTCGGCTGCGAGGTAGCCCACCAGGGATGCCGCGGAACAACCGTCGGGCATTCGATAGGTGTTCGCGGGGGAGACAAATGCGACGTCCGCCAGGCTGCCCTCAAAGGCTCGGCGCCGTGCGGCAAAGCCCGACACCGACAATGCTCCAAGCGTATTCCCGTGCCAGGATCTTTGACGCGCGATGAAGCGACGCTTGGTCATCAAGCCTCGTGCGGCGAAATACTGGAGGGCGACTTTGAGAGCCGATTCGACCGCCTCGGAACCGTCAGCGCTGTAAAGAATGTCCTTGAAGCAATTTCCCGAAACGCGCAGCAGAGTTTCGGTCAGCGTTTCCAGAGCCTCACTCGTAAACAAGTATCGATAGGCGTAGGCGATTGCATCCATCTGCTTCGCGATGGCGGCGTTGACTTCGGGGTGACTGTGTCCGACGCTGAACACGGCCGGTCCGCCCGAGCCGTCGATATAGCGCTTTCCCGCCTCATCGTATACGTAAGAGCCTTTACCGCGGGCTATCCTCGGCAAATTTTGAAGTCCAAATCCGCTGCCGCCTCTTGCCATGGGGATGTCGATCCTCGGTCCTGTATTTAACGACCTCGCAGTGTACTTAATCCGCGTGCAGGCCGCAGCGCGCCGTCCCGCATGCATTCGCCGGCCGACGCACGGACCTGCGCTTGCGGATAGATCGCGATGAGCTTGCGCATGACGCCGTTGGTCCAGCCAAAACCATCTTGCAAAGGATATTCGCCGCCGCCGCCGCTTTGACCTGGCGCCACCACATCGTATTTTTCAACCAGCTTGCCGGCTCGACGATAGACATCATCGACGCCGCTCATCCATCGGCAGGCAATCATTTCCGCCAGCGGGCCTTGGTCGTAGCGCCGGAGACCCTCGACTGCGATCCACTGCAACGGCGCCCAACCATTGGGTGCGTCCCATTGCTGCCCGGTTTCCACGGGGGTCGTCGCAATGCCTCCCGGCTTGAGCAATTCCCGCGCGACGACCCGTGCAACCGATGCTGCCTGAGACGCGCTCGCCATCTCTACGAACAGCGGATACAGGGTCGCAGCCGATACGCGCCGGATGCGCTCTCGGCGCGTCCAGCGATAGTCGAGATAGACGCCGCTTTTCGCATCCCAAAGATAATGATCGACGGCCGTGCGGCGTAGCGTGGCACGCCGTGCGAATTCGGTCGCGCAATCGTGCCGAGCGCTGCGCTCGCAACCTAGGCGAATGGCGTTCTCGAGACCAAACAGCAAGGCGTTCAGATCGATGGGCACAATGGCAGTGGTTTCGATAGCGGCGCGCGAGCGGCCGTCCGCGAACCAACGTGAGCTGAAATCCCAGCCGCTTTCCGCCGCCGCGCGAATATCCCTGAATAACCGGCGTGGTTCGCGCCGGCTCGTGCGCGCCCACTCCGTGTCAGCGCCAAATGATTCATCGCGCGGAGTATCGCGATCGTCCCAGTAGCGATTGAGAACCGAGCCGTCCGCGAGTGCCACAACACGGCGGTGTGCCGTCCCGGGCCGAAGACTCTCGGCACCTTGCATCCAAAATGCATACTCCGCTTTCAATTGCGGCAGAAATCGTGCGTAAGCCGCCGGCGGATCGTGAGTGTCGAGCAGACCAACCATTTCGAAAAAAAACGGCGGTTGCGAACGACTCAAGTAATAGGTGCGCGCACCGTTGGGAACGTGCCCGTATGCGTCGATGAAGTAGGCGAAGTCGGCCACCATATCTTCGATGAGGTCGAGACGCCGGCTTTCGACCAAACCGAGCATGGTGAAATACGAATCCCAGTAATAGATCTCCCGAAAGCGGCCGCCAGGGACGACATAGGGCCGCGGCAGTGGCAGCAGTGAGGAAAACGGGGGTGCTGTCATGGTGCGGCGGGTGAGCGAATCCCACAATCGGTCGATATGCTCACCGATCGCGACCCTGTCCGGCGCTGAGATTGCTGGCGTGACGGCGACCGGCAACGTGAAGTGTGCCTCCACGAACTCCTTGAGTGCCTCGGGCGACGCGGGACGCTGGGCGCGAAATGACCGCAGGATCTCTTCCGGCGGGGAGTTCGGAATCGCATCGGCGAAGGTCTTACCGTCAGCATATAGCTGCGCCGTCTGTACGGCGGCGAACAACTCCTGGAACAGCGCCTGCGGAGGCTCCGGGTATGCGGCGCTAGCCGAATCCGCCGCCACCGGGGTGGCCAACGCGCCGATCAGCAGGACGAGAAATGCTGCGACGCACCCGATCCGCGGGATGGAAGGAACCCACGCCGAGGTGGGCGCGCTTTGGAGTTTACGGACGATTGAGCCTTTCACGCGGGTTCCTTGGCGTTTATTCCCTTAAATTACAATTATGTAGGAATAATCCTACAGGTTGATTCTCTTACTTCCCCATTTGCGTTGCCTTGGGCGACTCAAAGATGCCGGCTGATTCCGAGGACATAGGGGTCTGGTGCCGACAGAGCTCGGAGCGGGTGAACGGGATACTGACCTCCTAAATCTCGTGGAGGATTTATGACTGTAAGGAAAAATCACTGCCCTCACCAACCCAAATCGGGCCAACGCAAAACGGGTATGTCGGCTCGACTCGCCGTCACACTGTCATTGGTCGGAGTTATGGCTGTTGGGGTCGCGGATTTTAATATGGCGTCCGCCGCCACACCGACCCAAGACTCGCAGCGCTCGTCCCGACGGATCGCGCCGGAAGCGAACCCGCCGCTCGACCGATCGGGCCGCAAACGAGTCGGCAAGGCATCCTTCTATGCCAAGATGTTCGCGGGACGGACCATGGCGGACGGCACCCGAATGGAGCCGACCGGCAACAATGCGGCGAGCCGGACACTTCCGTTGGGTACGACCGCAAAGGTTACCAATCTCGAAACGGGAAAGAGCGCGGTAGTCACCATTCGTGACCGCGGCCCCTATGTCGTTGGCCGGATCGTGGATCTCTCCCCGGCCACGGCGCAGGAGATCGGACTCGAACCACGCCAAGGAGTGACCAAGGTTACCGTCTCGCCGATCACCGTTCCGTTGCCCGACGGCCAAGTGAAACTCGGGGCGGCCATCTTGGAAGCCAAGCTGGAAGCCGGCAACAACTTGGAAGCCAGCAACAACCGATAAAGATCGGGTAATTCGCCGCCATCGGACGCGCGTGCGCGCTTTGCCTTTGCGGCTTACAGGCATATGCTCGCGGCAACAAAGGAGGTTGCCGTGGCGACGAGTAAACTGGATGTCGAGCGTATGCAAGCAGTGGTGACCCGATCGCTGCATGAGCATTGGCGGCTGTTCTTAGCTGAGGGAATCCTTCTGCTGATCTTGGGCGTAGCCGCGATCTTCGTTCCGCCGGTGGCGACCATTGCGGTGGAGATCGTCATTGGATGGGTTTTGCTCTTGAGCGGCATTTTCGGCTTGGTCAGTACTTTCCGCATGCGTCACGCGCCCGGTTTTTGGTGGTCGCTGTTCTCGGCCTTGCTCGGCACCGTGGCTGGCATCGTGTTGCTCCGTTGGCCGCTGTCGGGGGCGGTGTCGCTCACGTTGATCTTGACGATATTCCTGTTGTTCGAAGGCATCGCATCGATCATGTTGGCGCTACAACACCGGCACGGATTCTCCTCCCGCTGGGGACTGATGCTGGTGAGCGGACTGGTCGATCTCATCTTGGCCGGGCTCATATTTATGGGCCTTCCCGGCACGGCGGCCTGGGCAATCGGCCTCTTGGTCGGCATCAACCTGATCTTCGGCGGTACGGCGCTGATTTCGATGGCTTTACAAGCTCGCGGTGCCGGCGCAGCGCCACTATCTTAGGTCTCGCCGCCCTTAAAGGTCTCGGTGGCCTTTAGGTCTCGGCCGCCGCGACCGATACCAGCCAATCGTGGAACAGCTGCACTTCGCGGCGAGTGCGCTGCGGGCGCTCCGGTGTGACAACGAAATAAGAACTGTCGTCGGTGAAATCGTGGTCGAGAGCGAACACGAGCCGGCCGGTTGCCAGGTACGCGCTCAAGAAGATACGGTGCGCCAAGGCACAACCCGCGCCGTTCGCTGCCAGTTCCAGCGCCGCCATCGTGGTGTCGACGGTGGGCCCGGCTTTGGTTGCGACATCTTCGACCTGCAGTGCGTTTCGAACCTGCAACCAATGGTTCTCGTGTCCCATGATACGAATGAGATGCCGGGGCAGCACGGCCGTCCTATCTAGCGCCGGACTGCACACCGCGACGATTCGCTGATTCAACAAACGTTCGGAGCGATATCCGCGCCAGTGACCCGATCCGTAGCGGATCTCCAAATCGGTAGCCTGATCAGGCATCGGGTTGTCCCAGATAGCGGACGACAGGCGCACATCGATGGCAGGGTAGGCGGCGATGAAAGCCGGCAGCTTGGGTGCGAGCCAGAGTGCTGCCAGCGATACGGGGGCGTGAACCGTGATCTGACCTCGTTCGGATCCGCCGAATAACCCTACGGTCGAATCGGCGAGCTCTTCGAAGGCCTTGCGAACCGGCGGCAAATAAGCGACGCCCATCGCCGTGAGCTTCACGCCACGAGGTAGCCGCTCGAATAGCGCAAATCCTAGATGCCCCTCGAGCGCCCGGATTTGGTAGCTAATCGCACCCGAGGTCAGGTTGAGTTCGCCCGCCGCGGCGGTGAAACTCGAGGTACGTGCGGCTGCCTCGAAGGCGCGCAGCCAGGTCAGGGTCGGCAGCCCCACCACGGGCCGGACTTTGTTCAGAAGCCCTCCTATGAATAAATAGTAGCCAAAGGTAGTAAAATACTCGCTTGTCGGGCCGTGAGGACCAATTTATTGTGGTCAACGCGCTCCAGAACAATTCATCGGTCCCCAAAATGAAAACAAACGCACGTATCGTCGTCATCGGCGGCGGGATGATGGGCGCAAGCCTGCTCTACCACTTGGCCCTCGAAGGCTGTACCGACACAGTTCTCGTCGAGAAGAACGAACTGACGTCGGGCTCCACCTGGCATGCCGCCGGCCAGTGCCCGAGCATCACCGGCAGCTATAACCTGGCCAAGATCCATGCCTACAGCAATCAGTTGTACCCGCGACTCGAGGCACTGACGGGGCAGTATGTGAGCTGGCACCCTTGCGGAGGCCTGCGGCTGGCCAACAATTCCGATGAGCTCGCTTGGTTGAAATACATCCATGGCTACTCCAAGAGCATCGGCTTTAGCATGGACATCATCGGGCTTGACGAAATCCGACGCCTGAATCCCTTTCTTACGACAGACAATGTGCTCGCTGCGGCGTGGACACGCGATGACGGACACGGCGACCCGTCGGGTCTGTGCAACGCGCTGGCGAAGGCGGCGCGCGATCTGGGTGCCACGGTGGTACGCCACAACCGCGTCATCGACGTCCGCCAACGCTCCAGCGGCGAGTGGGAGGTCATCACCGAGAAAGGCACGATCATCGCAGAGATGGTCGTCAACGCCGCGGGCTGCTACGCACGCGAGGTGGCCGCCATGGTCGGAAGCGATGCGCCCATCACCAACATGCAGCATCACTATGTGGTGACCCATCCGATTAAAGCCTTCATGGAGCGCAATGAAGAAATTCCGGTGATGCGCGATTCCTATACTTCCGGATATTTCCGGCAGGAACAGAAGTCCGGATTGATGGGGATCTACGAGAGCGCGGGGTTGCACGAGGCGTGGGCGCCCCGGGGATTTCCCGAGTGGGAAGCTTCCAATGAGCTTTTTCCCGACGACCTGGATCGTATCGCCCCGTGGCTCGAACGAGCGATCGAGCGCATGCCGATTTTCGGCGAGGTCGGCATCCGCCGCATCATCAATGGCGCGATCCCGCATACGCCGGACGGCGCGCCGCTGCTCGGTCCGGCGGCGGGCTTGAAAAATTATTGGATGTGCTGCGGCACATCCTTCGGTATCGCACAGGGCGGCGGCTGTGGGAAATACCTTGCGCAATGGATGCTGCACGGGGATGCCGAAATCAACATGACGGAGTTCGACCCGCGGCGTTTCGGCCCGTTCGCCGACAAGACCTACGTGCGGGACAAGGTCTTTCTGGACTACCGTCTAACTTTCACGACGCGCCGGCCCGGCGAAGAGGAAATGGCCGGCAGGCCGAAGAAAATGAGCCCCTTGCACGAGAGGCTTCAAGCACTAGGCTGCGTGCATACCGAAACCTTCGGTTGGGAACGTCCGAAATGGTTCTCGCCGGATGGCCGCGTGGAGAACTACGGCTATCGACGGAACAATGTCTTCGAGGTGATCCGCGACGAAGTTGCCGCCGTGCACGAGCGCGTCGGGATTCTCGATCTCACCGGGTTTGCCAAGTACGACATTTCCGGTCTGCACGCGGAGACCTTTCTGAACCGCATCTGCGCGAATCAGATACCGCGCAAGACCGGCGGCATCGCGCTGGTGCACCTCTTGTCGCCGCGTGGGCGCATCTTGGGGGAAATGACCGTCAGCCGCCTGGGCGATGAGCGCTTCTATGCGTTGTCGGCCGCTGCCGCGGAATTGCGCGACCGGGATTGGTTGACACAGAGCGTTCGTCCCGGCGAATCGGTGCGTATCGACAACGTAACGGAGGAGCGTGGTGTTCTCGTGCTGAGCGGACCGCGCTCCCGCGAGCTGTTGAGTCAGTTGACCGACGCCAAGCTGGGTAACGATGAGTTTCGCTGGCTGAGCGGGCGCGAGATCGAGGTTGCGGGACACCCGGTGCGCGCTCTACGGGTAAGTTATGTGGGCGAATTGGGCTGGGAGCTGCATCCGCCGATCGGATCCATGGCCGCACTCTACGAGGCCATTTGGGAACGCGGACAGTCATTCGGAATCGCCAACTATGGGCTCTATGCCGTCAACAGCATGCGCATCGAGAAAGGCTATAAAGCCTGGTCGACCGAGTTGACCAATGAACTTAATATGCTCGAAGCGGACATGGCGCGCTTTCTTAACGCGAACAAAGACTTTATCGGCAAGGCAGCGACGCTCGCCGGGCCACCGCGCCCGTTGAAAATCGTCTACGTCGAAATCGACGCGACCGATACGGATGCGCGCGGCGGAGAGCCCGCGCTCGTTCATGACCGCTGCATCGGCGTCACAACCTCAGGCAGCTACGGACATCGCGTCAAGAAGAGTCTCGCGTTTGCCTGCGTCGATACCGAGTATTCGGCGCCGGGGAGCACTTTCGAGGTGCTCATCCAAGGGGACCGGCGCCGCGCCGAGGTTCTGGAAGGGGCGGCGTTCGATGCGAACAATGCGCGGATGAGAGCTTAGGTCATGCCGATCGATCTACCCAATCGTGCACGCGTGGTCATCGTCGGCGGCGGCGTCATCGGCTGTTCGGTGGCCTATCATCTGACCAAATTGGGTCTGAGTGACGTCGTGTTGCTCGAGCGCAAGCAGCTGACGAGCGGTACGACTTGGCACGCGGCGGGGCTGGTTGGCCAGTTGCGTCAGAGCATCAACATGACACAGCTGGCGCGCTATACCGGCGAGCTATATCGCGGTCTCGAGGCGGAAACCGGGCAAGCAACCGGCTATCGCCAATGTGGCTCATTGTCGCTGGCAACGACGCCCGGCCGTATGGAGGAGCTCAAGCGAAATGCCTCGATGGCCAAAGTGTTCGGTCTTCCCGTCAATGTCGTGGGCCCCGGCGAGATTCGCTCCCTGTATCCGCTCGCCAATCTCGATGATGTGATCGGCGGCATTCACATACCGAGCGACGGTTATGCCAATGCGGTCGATATTACGCAAGCCCTCGCCAAGGGCGCGCGCAGCGGCGGCGCGCGGATATTTCAAGACGTCAAGGTCACCTCCATCCACCACGATGGACATCGCGTCAGCGGAGTGCAAACGGAGCACGGCCGACTCGACGCCGATTATGTGGTGCTGTGCGCAGGGATGTGGACTCGGACCCTGGCCGCGAGTATCGGAGTGACCGCTCCGCTGCAGGCCTGCGAGCACTATTACGTGCTGTTCCAGGACGTGCCGGGGCTGCATCCGGAAATGCCGGTGTTGCGCGACTATGATCATTGCAGCTATTTCAAATACGACGCCGGCAAACTGCTGGTCGGCGCGTTCGAACCCAACGCCCGTCCGTGGGGCGTGGACGGGATTCCGGAGGATTTTTCCTTCGGAGAGATCGCCGGTGATTTCGCACACTTCGAACCTGTGCTGCTCGACGCCATGCGCCGCGTGCCCGCGCTCGAACACGCCGGTATCCAAAAGTTCTTTTGCGGTCCAGAAAGCTTTACGCCGGACGTACGCTATCACCTCGGCGAGTCGACCGAACTCAAGAACTGCTTCGTCGCCGCCGGCCTAAATTCCATCGGCTTGCAGTCGGCGGGCGGCATCGGCAAGGTGATCGCACAATGGATCCGCGACGGGCATCCTCCGCTCGATCTTTGGGAAGTCGACGTCCGGCGCAATATGCCGTTCCAGATCAACCGTAAATACTTGCAGGCGCGGGTTTCGGAGAGTCTGGGTCTCCTGTACGCCACGCATTGGCCGTTCCGACAGTACGAGACCGCGCGAGGCGTACGCAAATCGGCCATCCATGATCGCTTGGCCGGCGCGGGCGCCTGTTTTGGCGAGGCCTTCGGCTGGGAGCGGGCCAACTGGTATGCACCGGCGGGTGTCGAGCCCACCTACGCCTACAGCTATGGCCGCCAGAATTGGTTCGAACATAGCGCCCGCGAACATTGCGCGGTGCGTACCGCCGTGGGTCTATTCGACCAATCCTCGTTTGCAAAGTTTCGCCTCGAAGGCGCCGATGCGGTTCGAGTGCTCAATCGAGTCTGTGCAAATGATGTGGCAGTGGCGCCCGGAAAAATAATCTACACGCAGTGGTTGAACGAGCGCGGCGGCATCGAGGCGGACCTCACGGTGACGAGACTGACGGACAGCGCGTATTTGATCGTGACGGGCGCGGAGACGGAGACCAAGGATTTTAACTGGTTGCAGCGGCACATCGACCCCGCTGCGCATTGCGTCTTGACCAATGTGACTTCCGGCATGGGTGTGTTGTCGCTCATGGGGCCTCGAGCAAGAGACTTGCTGCAAACCCTGACGCCGGACGATATGTCGGACGGAGCCTTTCCATTCGCGACCAGCCGGGTGATCGAGCTGGGATACGCCTTGGTGCGCGCGTCGCGAATTACCTATGTGGGGGAATTGGGATGGGAACTGTACGTCCCGACCGAATTCATGATGGGCGTGTATGACGAATTGATCGCGGCGGGCGCTCGTCATGGACTCGTGCTTACGGGCTATCACGCCTTGAATTCGCTGCGAATTGAGAAAGCATACCGTCACTGGGGGCACGACATCACCGACGAGGATACGCCCTGGGAAGCGGGTTTGGGATTTGCAGTCAAGCTCGACAAACCGGGTGGATTCATCGGTCGGGAGGCGCTCCTCGAGCAACGAGAATCCGGGCTGCTCAAGCGTTTGGTGCAATTCAGACTCAAATCGCCGGAGCCCTTGCTCTATCACAACGAGCCGATCTGGCGCGGCGACTCGCTCGTCGGATTCGTTCGATCCGGTATGTATGCCCATTCACTCGGCGCCGCCGTGGGTCTCGGCTACGTGGAAGTGTCTCCGGGCGCCCCCGATGCGATTGGCGCCGACGACTACGATATCGAGGTTGCAGGGGTCAGGCATGCCGCGATCGCGTCGTTGCGCCCGATGTACGACCCCAAGAACGAGCGGATCAAATGCTGAAGAAGTCATGTTGAGCCGATCAAGTCCGCTCGTGTTGCTGGCCGCAAACACCCGCAGCGGCTATACCCTGGATCAAAGGTTCTACTGCGACGATGCCGTTTTCGCCGAGGACATGGCACAGATAATCACCCGCAAATGGATCGTAGCCGGGCACATCGATCGGATCCGGAAAAAAGGCGATTATTTTCTGTTCAAAATCGGCAAGGAATCGATCATCGTCATCCGCAGCGATGATGCGACAGTCGGCGCCTTTTACAATGTTTGCCGGCATCGCGGCTCAGTGATCTGCACGGAACCAAAGGGAAGAGTGGCGCGACTCACCTGTCCCTACCATGCGTGGTCGTACGGACTCGACGGTGCGTTGCTTTCCGCCCGGTTGATGCCGGCGGATTTCTCCAAACAGGACAACGGACTTCATCGTTGCCATGTTCGGGTGTTCCACGGCTTCATCTTCATCAACATGTCGGATGAGGAACCCGTCGACTTCGACGCCACATTCGCCGATCTCGCGCCTTTTCTCGACTTCCACGGATTCACCGACGCAAAGATAGCGCATGCCGAGTCGTATCCGACGGACGCCAATTGGAAGCTGGTGGTCGAAAATTTCGTCGAGTGCTATCACTGCGCACCGTCGCACCCTGAATTCAGCTCCATGCACTCCGCGCAAGCACTCGTTGCCTTTGGTGCGGGGCCGAGCTCGGGGCCCGCCGATGCGGTCGATGAATATCTGCCGGCACTCAAGGCCTGGGAGGCGCGCGCCGCGGCGCTGGGTCGGCCGATCGGCACCATCGATGATGGCCCAGAATCCTCGCATCTTCGGTTGCTTCTGCAGCGGACCATCCGTGAAGGTTACGACAGCGAAACACAGGACGGCAGGCCCGCCTCCTCCTTGATGGGCAAGCGCGTGGCGTTTGACCAAGGCCGCATGTATCTATCGTTCAGTCCGTTCACGCAGCTGGTCGCGACCAACGATTTCGCCGTGCTGTTCCTGTTCACTCCTCGCAGCACCCGGCACACGGATGTGGATCTTTACTGGTTGGTCGACGGTAAGGCGTCGGATGTGGATGTGAAGAAAATGATTTGGGGATGGGATCAGACGACGAAGCAAGACAAGGTGATCACGGAGAACAACCAAGCCGGCATCCTGTCGACGCGCTATCAACCCGGCCGTTATTCGGATCAAGAGCGGCGCGTGGTGACGTTTCAGCACTGGTACCTGGCGCAGTTCGGACTTGCACCCGTTTAGAAACGCCGCAATAGTTGACCGAGGCGTTGGACCCCCCGGTGCATGTCCGGGCCCCACGGATGTCCATAATTGAGACGGATGAAATTCCGGAATTGCCGCCGGGCGGAGAACATCGGTCCTGGAGCAATCGTGATGCCGGAATCGAGGGCCAGCCGATGGAGCTCGAGAGAATCGACTGCGGCCGCGCACTCGATCCAGAGAAAATATCCGCCCGCGGGTGCAGCGACGCGATAGCCCGGAGGGAAGTGACGGCGCACGGATTCCAATGCGGCGGCCTGTTGGTTCGCCAAAACGCCGCGCAATCTCGCAAGATGCGATTCGTAGCCGCCGTGACGTAGCATTTCGGCGATACTCAGTTGAATGGGCAGGCTGGTGGCGAGCGAGAGCTCGATTTTGCGTCTCGCCACGTCCTTGGCGAACTTCCCGGCCGCGACCCATCCGAGACGATATCCGGGCGCCAGGCATTTACTGAACGAGCCGCAATGCAACACCAGTCCGCCCCTGTCGAACGCCTTGGCCGGCACGGCGGAATTCGATGAAAACTGCAATTCCGCGTAAGCGTCGTCCTCGAGAAGCGGGATCCCGTTGCGCGACAGCATGCGTACCAGTTCGCGTTTTTTGTCTTCCGGTACGATCGCTCCGGTCGGATGCTGCAGGGTCGTCATGAACCAGCACGCGCGGATGGAATGCTTCGCTATCGCCTTGGTCAAAGCCTCGAGATCGACTCCTTCCTGGGGGTGCGTCGGGATCTCGACCACATTCAATCCCAGCCGTTCCGCGGCCTGAAGGCATCCGTAGAACGTCGGCGATTCGATTGCGATCGTGTCGCCAGGACGCGCGACGGTCTGCAAGGCCAGGTTGAGGGCCTCGAGCGCCCCGGAGGTGACGATGATCTGTTCGACATCAATCGTCATTCCCAACCGAAGATAGCGGCGCGCGATCTGTCGCCGCAACTCGGCGCTTCCCGGCGGTAAGCTCTCGACCGTCGCCCAGGGGTCCATGCCGCGCGCACAGCTTCCGAGGTACCGGGCGAGCTTCGTCCATGGGAATTGAACGGGGTCAGGAAACGCCGAACCCAAGGGCACCACTTCGCGATTACGGGAAGCTTCGAGCGTCTGGAACACCAAATCGCTCACCGCTACGCGCGTCGAGCTCGGCTTCGGTATCGATGGGCGCGGCAAGTTCGGCTTCGACCTTGCACAAACATAGTAACCTGAGCGCGGCCTCGACTGGATCAGGCCCGACAACTCGAGTGCCGAATAAGCACGTAACACGGTTGAGGGACTCACGCGGCGGGTGCGACGAAGCGCGCGCACCGAGGGCAACTGATCGCCGGCACGCAGCGATCCCCCTCGAATCATCTTCTCGAACTCTTGCGCAACGAGGCGATAGAGCTTCATATCCTCGACCCTATCACGGCCTTAAGGCCGCCGTGAGCGCAGGCGAGGGTCAGCGGACGTCGTGCGGTTGAATCCACCCAAAATGAGAGCCAACCAACAACAGAACGAATAATGCCACTGACAGAGAAATGCGCACGGTCAGGGCTTGAGCCATACGCTTCGACCGGTCGGATCCCGAGGACATCGACGATAACGCATGTCCCAAACTTGCGACGATGGCAATGAGCAAAACAATGATTACGAAAGCCATGGTTCCTCCTTCCGAGCGGCCATCTCTTCGCGGCGAATTGCAGCGACAACCGTCGCCAGGGCAACCCCGCAGACGCCCACCATCGCCACCATGATGAACACGAGTCCGCCTGCCAGCTTGTAGCACTCATAAATTCCGTCGATGACGCCGAGGGGTGTCGTGACCATGAGAATTGGCTTGGCTATTCGCATTTTGTTACCTCCGAAGTTCGAAGACCGCACCCGCAGGACCTATGGGTGATTCTGCTCCGTTCTGTGCCGCATAACAGATACAGAGCCTGCGAATAAAAAGCGGTACAGAGGAAGAAGCTACCGCCGACGGGCGGCTCATCCGTTCGTTTTTGCCGCAGCCTCGCGGAGCAGTTTTTCAAAATCGTCCTTGATGTCGAGGTAGCGGCCGGATAAGGCGTCGTATTCGCCTGCCGCTATGCGTGTGCAGACTTCCGCGCATCGCTCCAAGGCGCTGGTCCCTTCGACGGTATGACGCAGTTGGGCGATTCGCGCCACCATGCCGGGCACCCATTTCCGGGCGTCCGCGCGCTCGGCGGTCTCTTCGGCCAGGGCAGTGACCGCCATGCCCGGTTGCAGCGCGAACGCGCGCACCCCGCGCGGGCGGCTCTCGGCATCCAGGATCTCCGTGAAACGCAGCTGCGCCGCCTTACCGACGCAATACGCAGACATGTTGCTTGCGATGACCACCGCGGCGGTCGCGTTGATGTTGAGAATTCGCCCGGATCCCCGAGCTTTCATCCCCGCAATCACCGCCGTGGTGAATAACAGCGGGGCTAGCTGGTGGACCCTCTGTGCATCCCACCACTCGTCCGGATCGAACTCGCCGATCGGACCGAACGGCCCGGGTACCCCGGCATTGTTCACGAGGAATGTCACCGTCCCGAGCGCCTCAGCCGCCGCGATGCAGGCACGCTCCACGGCAGCTCGGTCGGTGACGTCGGCTGCGATCGGAATCGCCCGTCCTCCCAGTCGTTCGATCGTCGCGACAACTTCCGCGAGTTCGGGCATTGAGCGAGAGACGACCGCCACCGCGGCGCCTTCGGCCGCGAGACGCATTGCGATCGCCCGACCGAAGCCTCGGCCTCCGCCGGTCACGATTGCCGCCTGGCCCTTCAATCGATCATTCATCGCCGGGGATGATCGTCCGAATCAACCATATGAATTTACTTGGCCATATTGATAATCTTGGACTGAGTAAATTCCTCCAGGCCTTCTTGGCCCATCTCCGCACCGAAGCCGGATTGTTTCGAGCCTCCAAACGGTATGTCGGGCGGCAATTCGAGATGCTTATTGACCCACACGGTCCCGGATGCAATTCGCTGCGCGACCTCGTAGGCTCGCGCCAAATCAGCGCCCCACACGGTCCCGCCCAGACCATACTCGCTGTCGTTCGCTCGGGCGATGGCGTCATCCAGGTTGGAGTACTTGAGCACGGGTAAGACCGGCCCGAATTGTTCCTCTCGCACCAATCTCGCGTCATCCGCAATATCGCGAACGATCGTCGGCGCGATGAAGTACCCGTCGCGATCGAGCGCTTTGCCGCCGGCAATTACTTTGCCGCGCGCGTGGCCATCGGCCAGGAAGCCTTTTACTTTTTCGAACTGCGCCTTGTTCTGCAATGGACCCATCTGTGTCGCCGGGTCAAGTCCGTCGCCCACCACCGCCGCATTCGCAAGTTCCGTCAACTCGGCGCACATGGCTTCGTAAAGGGAATCCGGTACGTAGACACGCTTGATCGCGAGACATACCTGGCCCGAATTGACCATCGCTCCTTGGAAAATCTTCGCCGCGGTTGCTTTCACATCGACGTCGTCCAAGACGATGGCAGCGTCATTGCCACCCAACTCCAATGTCAAGCGCTTGACGGTACCGGCAACACTCGCCATCACCTTCTTGCCCGTTGCGGTCGATCCCGTAAAAGCCACCTTGGCCACATCGGGATGTTCCGTCATAAACCCGCCCAGGTCGTTTTGATCGACGATCACATTCAAGACGCCGGGCGGCAATAGATCCGCACACAGTTCGCCGAACAACAACGTCGTCAGCGGTGTGGTCGGCGCCGGCTTGGCGACGACCGTATTGCCCGCCAGGAGCGCGGGTGCGACCTTGATCATGAGCAAAATCATCGGAAAATTCCACGGTGTGATGGCCGCAACGACGCCGAGCGGCACGCGCTCTTGAACGATGCGTTCGCCGTCGGTTTCGCGAAGTACCTTGGGCTTAAGGTCCATCGCAGCAAACGCGCGAATCATGGCCACGGCGCCCGCGATTTCGCCTGCCGCGTGCGCTATGGGCTTGCCCTGCTCTTCGGTCAGTAGCCGGGCGAACTCCGAGCTTCGAGCGGCGAGCGCATCGGCGATCTTGAGGAGTGTTTCGCGGCGTTGCGCAAGCGTCGTGAGCGACCATGTTGCAAAAGCCTTCTTCGCCGCAGCCACCGCGGCGTCGAGTTGCGTCTTGTCAGCCCGCGCGCACTTCGTCAGCAATTTTCCCGTCGCCGGATTGATGACCTCCAAGGTCGCGGCCCCGGGCGTCAATCGCCCATTGATGAGCAATTGAAAATCGTGGGCTGCGCTTTGCATTAGTTTCGGATTCGCGCTCATGGGAGTTCACCTTGTCTGGAGTTACGGAATTACGATGTCGCGGCGGCAAAAATCGGTGGAGCACGTCACTGGATCATCGCTGCGAGGCACGACGGCCTTTTCGCTGAGCGCGAGCGGATGACGGTTGACCCCAAGTATACACTGAACGGGATCCGGCCGGCACGGCAGCCCCAGTCTCCTTAGCCACGCACCAAGTGACATAAATTCGGCCCGTCCTTCCCGTAACCGAGGACGCCCTTGACCTCATCGAGATCGATTATGACCGCGAGCCCCTTGCGCTCGGGGTCCTTCTCACGCTCCTGCGCGTGGGAAATATCGAATGCACGGTTCCGCTCTGCAGCGCTGTCGGAAATCCTTGCGCGCCCGATGAACTGGAGCATAGGAACCGATGGCGACCGGTACATCATTGCGACATTCGGATTACCCTTGATCGCTTCGATGGTCCCTCCCTCGGCATTTCGCGCCCAGAAACTGAGCTGCGTATCGCTGAAGACCATCGTGCTGCCGCGAAACGACAACACCGGCTTGCGGTCGCGGTCTACCGCCGCGAATAACAGGACGTTACCTGAATCGAATGCTCCTGCGATAAGAGCTTTGATTTCCGGGGTGAGCGCAAAGGAAACGGTATTCGTCATTGAAAAGGACCCTCTCTGGTCGATAGGAATCTTATACTTGTTTGCCGTGCGACGTCTCATCAGTGCGTAGGAGCTTAGTTGCCGCGCGAAACGAGGCCTTCTTGAGACCAACCGCTCCGGCGCGGCCGAGCCGTTGCTCGAGTCTGGCCTGCGCGGACTCCCACTTGGGCTGGATCTCGCGAAACAGGGTCTCCCCAAGCGGCGTGAGACGCCATCGCCGCTCTCGCCGGTCGGTCCCCGTGGAGGACACGATGAGCCTGCTCTTTTTCATCAACGCCAGTGTTCGCGTCGCCGTCGTCTGATCGATTCCAATCAATTTGCCGATTTCCGTGGTCTGAAGGTCCGGCGCGGTCTTGAGAACTTGCAGCATGGTGTATTGCGTTACCGGGACCCCGCTGTCAGCCAGCGCCTCGTCGTAAAAGGCGGTCACTGCGCGTGCCGCCTGACGCAGCGTGGCGCAATAACAAGGCAAGGATTGAAGTTTCATACTTCCACCATGATACATGCATATGCATATCCATGCACCCGTGACACTTTGGAGCACGGGTGACCCCCAATTGGAAGCAGGCCTAATGTCCAACGTCCAAACGGCTCGAATGAGCGTACAACCATGGATACCGGGCGGTATAAGAACAGTGATAGCAGTAGTAGACGACGAAGAATCGGTTCGCAAGGCCGTGGTGCGCGTACTGCGCGCCGCGGGATTCCCCGCGCGCGCCTTCGCCTCGGGCGGCGAGTTTCAAAAATCTTGGCATTTTGACCGGCCGGACTGCCTATTACTCGATTTGCAGATGCCGGATGTCTCGGGCGTGGAGATTCAGCAAGCGCTCAACACCGCAGGGGCGCGGTTTCCCATCATCATAATCACCGCGCACGATTCGCCAAGGCTGCGAGAGGAATGCATGCTGAGGGACGCTGCTGGTTATCTATGCAAGCCGCTCGATGTCCGCATCTTGCTGGACGCGGTCACGCGCGCGATCGCCTCGGCGGCCACCGGTTCTGCGCATTGATGGATCAAGGTCCAATTGCACGCCCAAATGGCGTCGAGGAAATTGACGTTTTCGGGGAGTCTAGCGCATGACAAAATCCAATCTACTGGTTCCTATTCTAGGGGTTGCCAGCCTGCTTTCATTTGCTGGTTACGTGGGAGCGCAAGCTCTGCCGTCTTCGAACGGGTTGACGACCCCGGCACAGAGCGTCGGATTATTCGTTTTCCCGCAAAAGGATCAGACGCCGGCGGTTCAGCAGCAGGATGAGATATCTTGCTATGCCGCTGCGAAACAGGCGTCCGGCGTCGACCCGGCGCATCCCCATCCGACCACCGTGCAAGCCCAGCAATCGAGCGGTGGTGCAATCAAAGGCACCGTGGGCGGAGCCGCCGGCGGTGCCGCCATTGGCGCCATCGCGGGCAACGCAGGTAAGGGTGCCGCCATTGGTGCGACCGTCGGATTGCTGGCCGGGGCCCGCAACCAACAAAAGTCGAATGCGCAGGCGCAGCAGCAGGCGGAGCAACAGGCGGCGGCGGCGCAGCAACAACAGATCAATACCTTCAAGCGGGCCATGACTGCCTGCTTGGAATCGCACAATTATTCGGTCAAATAACGCCGCGGACGCCCCGCGTGGATCAGAAGGTCTCCTTGTAGGGCCGCAGATCGAGCTCATGGGTCCAGGCACTGCGCTGCTGTTGATGCAATTGCCAGTACGTTTCGGCGATGGCATCGGGGCGCAACAAGCCGTCGGCGCCCGCCTGTTCCGCGCGCTGCGGAGCGTTGGTTCGCAGTTGCTCGCCATCGATGCCTCCGTCGATCACCACATGTGCCACGTGCACTCCTTGTGGCCCATACTCGCGCGCGACGCTTTGTGCCACCGAGCGTAAGCCGGCCTTGGCCGCGGCGAAGGCAACGAACGGCCCGCGACCGCGAAGGGACGCCGAGGCTCCGGTGAAAATCAGGGTGCCGCCGCCCGCGCTAATCAGGGTGGGCAGAACCGAACGCGCGAATAGGAATCCGGCGAAGGTGCTGCCGCGCCAGGTGGACTCGAACTTTTCAGGGCTGAGTTCGAGCGGCGTGCCCCGCACCGCATTGCCTGCATTGAATATTGCTGCGCGGAGCGGTCCTAACGTTCCGACGCCGGCTATCAGACGCGCCATGTCATCGACCGAACTCACATCGCCCGGCAGCGCATGTGCTTTGCCCCCGTCGGCGCTGATCCCTGCGGTTACCGCCCGCAGCCGCTCTGCATTGCGGCCGGTCAGAGCAACCACGAGGCCGCCCTTCGCAAAGCGTCGCGCAACCGCGGCACCCAATCCGCCGGCGGCTCCGACGCCGGCGATCCAGGCCACCTCAGCCCGTGCAACCGAACTAGCGGATCGATCCTTCGATTGAGTCTCGACCGTCATGGCGGATGGCTCCGATTACAGTACATACAAAACATTCTGCCACCGCGCGCGCGCCACGGGGACTGTTGCGACGTGTTCACGATGCATACCCGCAGCGCACAAATGCACGTCTCCGCTCTTCGTCTCGATCCGTACCCGAGCATGTCCGTCACCGTTTTGGAATACCAGACGTGAGCCCGGCCCGAAGCGTGCTTCGGAAGGCTTGGGTCCGAAGCAATTATCGACGCTGCCGCTCAAGGTTTGCACGTCGAACTCGGCCGCCGGCGCCGCAGGGAAATCGAAGCGAATGGTTCCGCTGATCGATTCGCCTTCGATCTGCGCCGTAGGCGCCAGGGAGAGGCTGGCGGACAGCTTGCCCGTGATGCTCTTGAATCGGCCGCGGGTGAGCATGCCGAGTTCCACGTTGGCATTACCGCTAACCGTCGTGACCACGACCTCGCCTGCGCCGCCCTTGAGCTCAATATCGCCGTTGATGGTTTTCACGTCGATGGCCTGAGCCTTACTGGCTGTCATCCGTACACTGCCGCTCACGGTGTTGGCGCGCAGATCGCCGCCAACGTCGCCGCTCACATTGCCGCTCACCGTGCGCAGATTGACGTCGCCCAGCACGCCGCTTACTTTTATGTTTGCGGTGACCAGGGTAGCTGAAACCGCACTCTTGGCGGGCACGTGAATGACGAGGCGGGTCTCCCCGCCGCCGCTGCGCCAACTGATGCCGGAGCCCAGCACGACGTGAATGGACGTGCGCTTTCCCCCCGTCGTCACATCGACGCGGTCCACGTCATCGCCGGCCGTGCCCGTCACTTCGATTTCCGGCCGGTCCCAAGCGCTCAATTCGATCGATCCGGCGAGATCAACGATTTCGACCAATCCCTGCGGATCGACGCTGCGCCGCTCCTCGATGATTCTTGCGGCATGCACGAGCGACCAGGGAAGCATCATCACCAAGAGCGAGGACGCCCCGATCATCACGAAGTTGCGAAGTTTGAAAGATGGTGTCGACATAGTTAAGTTCTCGCCAAGATGGGTTGGGTGGTCCGTACCACGTCGTCGTACAAATCGTATTCATCGTGCCAAGTGGCCTCCAATAACTGTTGGAGGATCGGGCTTTCGGGGGCGCCCGCGAGGTCCCGGCGAATGTCCTCTCGGGCCTGGCGAATGACCGCCAGACTCGACTCAATCTGAACTTGCGTGCCGGGATCGAGGAGCGCGAGCCGTTCGTGGAATGTCTGCTGAATCACCGCGCGCGCGGCTACGTACGCCGCATCGCGCGGCTCATCGAAGCTCGCCGCTGCGCTTGCCGCTGCCGGTCTCGACTGAATCGAGGCCGGCCGCCCGTGCAGCACCGCCCAGGTCAACGCGGTTGCCAAACAAGCGGCAGCGACAGATGCGGCCGCGGCGAATGCGACCGGACGCGCACCGCCCGGCGTGCGAGTAATTCCGAGCACGATTTTCGGCCACAATTCTGCCGGCGGAATGACGTCGCGCGATAGTTTCGCGAGCTCATCGTCTAGGGATTCAGGCGTACGGTCTTTCACGTTTTCTCCAATCCGAGTGCCGCACTCAGCAAACCGCGTGCGCGATGCAATTGAGCTTTGCAGGTGCCTTCCGCCAATCCGAGCGTGCTCGCGGCCTCGGTGTGGCTGTATCCATAAATGCCGACCAGCACGAGCACGTGGCGCGCGCCATCCGGGAGCGCGGCGATGGCGCGCTCGAGATCGAGCGGAGGTGCGCCCCCGGAATCCGGCAGATCCGGCAAACCCGTGGCCGGTTCGCCCACTTCGCGCACAAAACGCAGGCTTCGGCGCCGGGCCAGCACCGTGTGGATCGCAATGCGCTGAAGCCACGTCGAGAAACGGCTGCGCTTCTCGAAACGCGCCAGCGCCCGCCATGCCGCAACAAATGATTCCTGAGTGCAGTCTTCTGCGGCCTCGCGTTGCCCGGTCAGGCGTAGACACAATCCGTATATCCGTGGTGCGAATTGCCTGTATAGAGCCTCAAAGGCGGCCAGATCACCGTCAACAGCCGCAGTTATGACAGCGGTCGACTCGACCTCGGCATCGCCGACATCCGGAATCTGCCGAGTTTGAACTGTCCCCACTGTGCTCCTCGAAACTCAAGTCCTACGGTGGCTTAGATGCGGGTGGGAGCCGAATGGTTTAAACGGAAGGATGGGATCGGGGAATTAAAGTTGAGGCGGCAAGT
Source organism: uncultured Gammaproteobacteria bacterium (assembly GCA_963755965.1). GTDB lineage: Bacteria > Pseudomonadota > Gammaproteobacteria > Steroidobacterales > Steroidobacteraceae > Bog-1198. Next base: position 307,725 of record CAVWLU010000011.1, on the reverse strand, counting down.
GGCTGAATCGGTGCGCGAACCACACCACCGCGCACCCGACGACGATCGCCAGGTAGGGCCGATAGCCGGCAGCGCCTCGTGCCGGAGTTCCGCCGGCGGCCGAGAACTCGCTATCGAGCGTGCCCGGGAATACCCCCTTGTCCTTGACATAGTGGCGATAAGCAAAAATCGGGACGATGACGGCGGCGAAAATGAGTCCGTTGCGCAGCGTATGACGGCCCCACAGATCCGCGCCGATGCCCATGAAGGCCAGATTGAAAAAGCCGAAAACCGAACCTGCAACCAGCAGCCAGGTAGGGCAGCGGAATGGCCGGTCTTGGCGCGCGCGATCCATTCGATGGATCCATCCCGATTGCAAATTGAGGAAATTGAAAATGATGTAGCCCACGTTCGCGAGCGCGACGACCGCCACGCTGTCCGACAAGAGAAGCAAGAACAGATTGAAGATCAGATTCGTCCACAGCGCTCGCGTCGGCACGCCGCGTGCCGACAGGTGCGACAAATATCGCGGAAACCAGCCGTCGACGGATGCCTGATACAGGGTGCGTGCCGAACCCATCATCGCCGTGGTCACCGACATGACCCAGGTCAGAACCAGCATCACGACGATGAGATGCGAGATCCACGCGCCACCGTTGACCATCTGGGCCATGGCCACACCCACACCCGAGCCATCGTAGATGGACGGATCGAGCAAGGCGCTCAAGCCGAAATGGCCCTGAAACGCGAGCGGGACCAGACTGTAGACGGCAATGCAGAGTACGCCGGAATAAAGGATCGCCCGCACGGTATCCCTGCGTGGGTCGCGAAACTCGCCCGTGTAGCAGATCGCAGTCTCAAAACCGTAGGTGGAATAGCCCGCAATGAACATCCCGCCAAGCATCAGCGTCCAACCCTCGGCATTCCAACTTCCGAACTGGATGTGGCCGGCCGGATCGTGAGCCAATGGAACGAGGGGCAGAAGATTGGCAGTCGAGACGTCGCCCGTGACGAGGGGCACGAGACTGATGATCAAGAGCGGCAGCAAGCCGGCGACTCCAAGTATGGCTTGGGTACGCGCCGCCTGCGAGGCGCCTCGCAGCTGCAGAACGTAGCATACGAGCAGTACCGCTACCGCTATGAGCGAACCGGCGCTGATCCGAAGCCGCAAGCCAGGTTGCACGAGGCTCAAATCGACGAGAGTAATCGACCAATGATGAATGGCGGCTCCCGGAGGATAGAGGAGCATCAGCAGATAATTCGACGCGAGGCCGGCTCCCAAAGACAACACCGGTGCCCAAGCAAACCAGTTGCACCACACGGTTACCGGGGCGAGAAATTTGCTATAGCGAATCCAGGCGATGGCGCCATACACCGAAGCACCGCCGGATTTATTGGGGAATAGACCTGCGATTTCGGCATAGGTAAACGCCTGGACAAATCCCATGAGCACCGATAGCACCCAGACCAGCCACGCAGGCTGTCCCACGGTCGCCGCGATTGCACCGATGGAGAACAGCAAGTACGCCGGGACGCCGCACGCAACCCAAAAAGCGTCGCGCCAGGTCAACGTACGCTGCAATCCGCCGGGCGCGCTCACCCCCTCCTCTGCCACCTCGGCAACGACATTCATGCCACGAAGGCCTTAAGGACTTCTGTGGCTCAAGGCCCAGACGTAGGCAGCCACCGCCGACACCTGCTCCGGAGTGAGTTGGGCGCCCCCCATGGCCGGCATCGGGGCGCGGTATTGCTTCGGCTCCGGAACTCCGTGCGTGATGGTGGCGGCAATTCCTTGATAGGAACCATCGCTCCACAGCCACCGCTTGCCGGTCAAATTCGGACCAAGGGTGCTGCCGGTGCCATCCGAGCCGTGGCAACCGGTGCACGTGGCACCGCCCACCTCGCCGTGATAGATGCGATCTCCCAGCGCAACCATTGCCGTGGTGGCGCCTGGCGGCGTGGGGAGCGTCGCCGCGGAGGCACCGGCGTCCGGATGCGTGCCCTCAGGCGGCTTGGCGCTCATGGCCTCGACATCCCCGGCGGGAGCCCCGGCGTTCGGACACGGGGTAATCTGCGCGGCGCCGGTCTCCGTCCCCGCGCCGCCGAGATAGACGATTCGGTAGATTCGGCCGCGCACATCGTCGGACACATAGAGCGATCCGTCGGGTCCGACGGCGAGACCCGAGGGCCGATGCAGGGCCTTTTCAGGCGATTTCATCGCGCCGGCGAAGCCGTCCGCGAAAATCTCGCACGGGCCGTTGGCTTGATTGCCCGCGAGCGGCTGAAATACCACGTTGTATCCCTGTTGTGGATACGGCGCTCTGTCCCACGAGCCGTGGAATGCGATGAACACGCCCTGACGGTAACGAGCGGGAAATTGCTGCTGATCGTAAAACACCATGCCGTTCGGCGCCCAGTGCGCGGGAAAGGCCGCTATCGGCGCGCGTTTTTGCGCGCAGACACCCTGGGTCTTCCCCCCATCGCCGCCGTACTCGGGCGCGAGTACCAACTTGCGCCGGATCGGATCGTAGTAGCACTCGGGCCAGCCGTAATCGCCGCCCTGCTCCAGGTACATCAATTCCTCGGCGGGCAGTGTGGCTTCCTCATCGGGTTTATAGAGACCCGGCCAATTCGCGTGCAGCTGATCGCGGCCATGTTGGGTGACGAAGAGGCGATGACCTGCCGTGTCGAGCCCAAAGCCCTCGGCGTTACGGATACCGGTCGCAAAGCGTTCGAGCGGTGAAAAGGCTTGGTTCGCGCGATTCGCGTCATAACGCCAGATACCGCCGCGGGTATAGAGTTCGTTGCACGGAACCCGTCCCGCCGATTCCAGCGTCCGGTTCTTCACCTGACAGGAATTCGTCGCCGACGCCACATCGACGTACATTCGTCCGTCCGGGTCGATTGCGAAGGGATGCATCGGGTGATCGCCGCCCAAAGGCAGTCCCGTCACGATCGACTCTGCCGCGCCGGGCGGAACGATCGAGCCGGCCGGTAGCGCATAGCGGACAATCTTGTCGTTGATCTCGGCATACAGCGCGCCTTTGTACAACCCGATTCCCGTACCTCCTGCACCTCCGCTCTGCACGGTTTCGCCAAAGCGTTGGTTCAGGTTCGCCTTTCCCGAACCCGAGGTGTCCTGCAACGCCACGAGAAAGCCACCCGCATGCGGAACGTCGTTGCCGTAATAGCGCCCGGACCAGGTATTGACGTAAACCACCCCGTTCGGTGCCACGACCATGTGGCGTGCATGACCGATCTCGTCGGCAAAAATGCTCGCGCAAAAGCCAGCCGGCAGCTTCAGTCCCGCATCGTCTTGCGGGCAGGCGGCGCCTTGGGCCGCCGCGGGGATGCACGGCACAGCGGATCCTGCGAGCAGCATCCAACCGATCAATCGCGGGCGGGACCACTTCATCATGCACTCCTTGATATAACCGAAAAGCACCTCGGCATATCGAATTGCTATTCGACGCCTGAAAAGCGCTCGGCTAGGTTGGTCGTTCCAGACGAGGAGTTTCCCATGTCGGAAATCGCCGAGCAATTGACGTCCAAATTTCCAGTACGTGGTTCGCCGTGGCGCGACCTCATCCGCAATGAAGATTGGTGGGCCATCTGGATTGGCCTCGGCTTGATCCTCGCCGCGGCGGTCCTGTTTGCGGTCGGCGGCAGCATCAAGTGGCTGGCGGTTGCACCTCAAAAATGGAGTCATTTATCCGAGGTGGGCGCTCAGCTGCGCAACAACGGCGCTCGATTCGCCGCACTGCTAGCCCTGTGGTGCGTGTTGTTCGGCACCGGTGCAGCGGCACTCGGGATTAGTTTTCGTAGATTCGTGCCGGCGTTCCTGTTGATCTTTGTGATCACCTCCGCGATTTACTTTCTCGGTCTTTGGGATCGCGCCGCGCACTATAATTTGGAGCCGCCGCTGGTTGCCTTGGGTGTGGGGCTGCTCATTTCCAATTCCGTGGGCGTTCCACGTTGGCTCGATCCCGGATTGCGCGTGGAGTTCTTCATCAAGACCGGCATCGTGCTGCTCGGGTCGAGCTTGCCGCTCACGCTGCTCTTCTGGGCCGGTCCGGTTGCGATGGTACAAGCCGCCATCGTCTCCTTGGTCACCTTCGGCGTCATCTATGGCAGCGCCAGACGCCTCGGACTCGACCGGCGCCTCGCCGCCACGCTGGGAACCGGCGGAGCGGTGTGCGGTGTTTCCGGGGCCATTGCCGTCGGGGGCGCCGTGGGTGCCAAAAAAGAGCATGTTTCCGTGGCCATCTCCTTGGTCGTGGTCTGGGCCATCGTCATGATCTTCGTGCTGCCGTTGGTCTCGCGGGCCTTAGGTCTATCGACGGGTGTGGCGGGAGCGTGGATCGGCACCTCGGAATTCGCCGATGCCGCGGGCCTCGCCGCCGCGCAAACCTACGGCGGCTACGCCGGAACCGTGCCCGGCATTTCCGGTCATGCCGATGCCGCCGTCTCCGCTTTCACCCTGATGAAAGTGATCGGCCGCGACGTGTGGATCGGAGTATGGGCCTTCGTGCTCTCGCTCGTGGCGACGACGCGGTGGGAACGAACAGGCATCGAGAGCCGCTCGGGCGCCGGTGAAATCTGGCGCCGGTTTCCAAAGTTCGTGCTGGGATTTCTGTTTGCGTCCCTGCTCGTCACCCTCCTCTCCAAGGGGTATGACTATGCCGACTACAAGAAGCTCGTACAGCCGGGGCTGGTCGCGCCGCTTCAAGCGCTTCGAACCTGGGCCTTTACATTCGCGTTTTTGAGCATTGGTCTGACGACCCGTCTGCGGACCTTCGCATCGGTCGGCGTGCGGCCGTTCTTGGCGTTCACGCTCGGCGTTCTCGTCAACGTGGTCCTGGGCTTCTATCTTTCGACGCAGGTGTTCAGCGAGTTCTGGAACCGGTTGGGTCAATGAGCACGCCGCTCATGCTACGCAGTTGCCAAAGTTGCGCGCACTTCAGTCATGCCGCGCCGGACATTGAAGCGGCGTTTCCCAACTTGACCAGCTTGAGTTCTGCGTACGCCGCCGTGCGCGCGAACGACGGGTTGTGCGGCCTGCATGGGCGTTATTTGGCGCACTCCAGCGTGTGCGGCTCGCACACGGCACGAACCCGCTATGTCGCTTCGACCTGCACCAGACAATCGTAGAAAACCGGCGCCCTTCCCAAATCGGTCAGGGTATCGCCGCTCGTCAACTCGTTGGCATTCTTGCCGTCGCGAGTGAGCTGCTTCCACCACACGGACATCGCGACCACCACGCCGCGGCGCGCTCGATCGCTCACCCGTGCACGCAATTCCAAGCTTCCCCGGTCATTGAATACTTTGACGTAACTGCCTTCGACGATCCCGCGGGCGGCCGCGTCCTCCGGGTGAAGATCGAGCCACGGTTCACCTTCGGATGCACGCAAGCTCGCGACATTGACGAAACTTGAGTTGAGAAAGTGGCGCGCCGGAGGGGAGATCATCGCCAGCGGAAAGCGGCTTGCAAGCTCGCTGCGGGTGTCTTCCAGCGGCGCAATATAGTCAGGAAGAGCGTCGATTCCGAGCGACTTGGCCGTGCTCGAAAGGAATTCCACCTTGCCGGAGGGAGTATCGAAGCCGCCGTCCGCAAATCGAGCGACACCCGTCGCCGCACCAAAACGTTTCCAGCCCTGCGCGCGAACCGCATCGAAATCCCAATCATCGGCAATCGCGCACTTCGCGATCGTTTCATCCGTGTCATCGAAACACGGATCGGAGAACCCCATCGCCTTGGCCAGCAGCCGAAAGATCTCCGTATTCGGTTTTGCCTCGCCCAAAGGCCGGATCGCCGGATTGTTGGCGACCATGTAGTAGTGGCCGTAAGGTTTGATCACATCGAGATGTTCGAGCTGCGTCGTTGCCGGCAGCACGATATCCGCATAGTCGGCAGTGTCGGTGCGAAAGTGCTCGAGTACCACGGTATACAGATCCTCGCGCGCGAAACCGGCGGCAACGCGCGCCGAGTCGGGGGCCACCGCGACCGGATTGGAGTTGTATACGATGAGCGAGCGAATCGGCGCCGCCGTGTCCTCAAGCGCTCGGCCAATGGTCGACATGTTGATGGTGCGCGGTGTACGCCCGGCCAACAGATCCGGACGTGAAAGTGCTTGATCGTCGAGCTTGAAATTACCGGACGTCGACAAGAGGATACCGCCGGCGGCATCGCGAAATGCGCCTACCAGCGCCGGTAAGCAGGCAATATTGCGCATCGCCATGCCGCCCCCGCGCACTCGCTGCAATCCGTAGTTTGCGCGAATCAATGCGGGCCGGGTCGTCGCATAGAGGTGGGCCAACGACTCGACTTCGGCGGCGCCGATGCCGCAGATCGACGCGACACGGCCCGGATCGAAGAGGTTCGCACGCTCGCGCAGCTCATCGAAACCCAGCGTATGGCGGCTCACGTAGTCGTGATCGATGAGGTCGTCCCGAATGAGCACGTGCATCAGCCCGAGTGCAAGCGCTCCATCGGTTCCGGGCAACAGCGCAATATGCGTATGGCATTTTTCCGCAGTGAGGGATCGATACGGGTCGATGGCGATGAGCTTTGCCCCGAGGCGCTTCGCTTGCTGGGCCCGCGCCCAAAAATGAACGCTCGAGGTGATGGCGTTGCAGCCCCAAAAGATAATGAGTTTCGCCTGATCGGCCACTTCCACGTCGATGCCGATGCGGGATCCTAACGTGACCTTGTGCCCTGCGGTGCCGGCCGAGGCGCAAATAGTCCGATCCAACAAGCTGGCACCGAGCCGGTGAAAAAATCGCTGGGACATGGATTCACCCTGCACCAGCCCCATCGTTCCGGCGTAGCTGTACGGCAGAATTTGCTCCGGATCCTGGGCTGCGATGGCGCCAAGGCGTTTCGCAATCGTCGTGATGGCCTCATCCCAGGTGATTTTCTCGAAGCGCCCTTCGCCCTTCTTGCCGATGCGGCGCAGCGGATGCAGCAATCGATCGGGGTGGTAGGTCCGCTCCGTGTAGCGTGCCACCTTGGTGCAGAGCACTCCGGCGGTCGGACCATGGCCGGCGGATCCCGTGACTTTGAGAGCGATGCCATCCCTGACGTGTACGTCAAGCGCGCAGGTATCGGGGCAATCGTGCGGGCAAGCTCCCTTGACGATGGTCACGCCCCCGCGCTCGCGCACTGCGGACATCAGCCGGCGTATCCTGTTTCGAGAATTCGATTCATGAAGGCCTCGCACTGCGCAAGTTGTTCGAGCGCGACGAATTCGTTGGGACGATGCGCCTCGGCAATGTCGCCGGGACCGCATATCACGGTCGGAACTCCCATCGACTGGAACAAGCCGGCTTCGGTTCCATAGGACACTTTACCCACCCTGGCATTTCTCGAGAGCCGCATCGCCCATTGCACGATGGCGTCGGTTTCAGCGGCGGCGAGGCCGACGGTCTGACTGGCCCATTCCAAGTCGATGCTCGCTTGCGGATCGATGGCTTGCATTTCGCGCGCCAGCACTTCCGCGTACGCGCGAATCTCCTGATAGAGAGCATCGGCGGACGCCTGGGGCAATGTGCGCATGTCGAATTGGAATTCGCAATCCTTGGGCACCACATTGGATGCGATGCCGCCTCGAATCAAACCCGTCGAGAGCGTCGTATACGGTACGGTAAAGCCGTAGTCGCGCTGCTCGAATTGCGCCAATCGGTCGGCAATCTGGCGGATGTAGACCACCAACCGTGCCGCATATTCGATGGCGTTGACCCCGTAGGTCACGTAACTCGAATGTGCCTCGCGCCCATGCACCGCGCAGCGGAAACGATTCATTCCCTTGTGGGCGATGATGGGCTGCATCGAGGTCGGTTCGCCGACGACACAGCCGGCCGGCCGGATTCCGTTTTCCTCCAAGTCGCGAATCAAGCCGCGCACCCCGAGGCAGCCCACCTCCTCGTCATAGCTCAGTGCGTAGTGCAGGGGTGCGTCGAGCCGATTCGCATTGAGCGCGCCCAAGAATTTCGGCGCCTGCGTCAGGGCGACGCCGATAAAGCCCTTCATGTCAGCCGAGCCGCGCGCAAAGAGCTTGCCATTGCGTTCGACCGCCACGAACGGGTCGGTGTCCCAATTCTGCCCGTCGACGGGCACCACGTCGGTGTGACCGGAAAGAATGAGCCCCGGCTTGTTCGAATCGCCCAAGGTCGCGAACAAATTGGCTTTTTTGCCGCTGGCGTCATGCGTCAGGCGGGTCTTCGCGCCCAACCCGTGCAAATAGTCGCGCACCCATTCGATGAGGCCCAGATTTGAGTCCCGCGAGACCGTATTGAAAGCGATCAAGCGCTCGATCATGGCACGCGTCGCGGCACCGGGAACGGCGGGTTCGGGAACGGCGTTCATGGTCTTTGCCTTAAGGTGTAAAAAGCCATTTTACCTCAAAGGCCCGAACTTAGACCTCACGCTAGTTGGCCGGCCCACGGCCGGAGTCGAGGTAGATGGCGATTCCCCGGCCAAACCTATTCGACAGAAGCCCCGAACCGCTGAGACCCAAATCGATGTTTCCGCGGGCGCTGTAGAATTCGGTTCCCACTCCGGTGCCGACCGTTGTCCCAGGCCCATCGGTGATTCCTTGAAGCAACACGCCATTGGCGCCAAGCTTTGCGGCCTCTTCCTTGAGCCGGCGGATGACCACGTCCGCCTGTCCTTGCGAGGTAAACGACCAGGAATGCTTGCTCGAAGTATCGAGCGCGGCGATTTTCTCATAGGCGTTCGCCGGCGGTTCTAAATAAAGCTGCACCTGATCCGGTTGAATTGGTGCGCGCGCCTGACCCAAGAGGACGTGCGAGGTCGTGACGCAAGCGGTCAGCAGTGCGACCACCGCGGCGCACCCGACTGCTGTCCACTTGCCATAGCGGCCGCTACACCTCATCGGCGTGATCGGCGTGATCGGCGTCGATCGGCGTCATCGGCGTCATCGGCGTCATCGGCGTGGGCGGACGACCATATGGGAGCGCGCTTGTTCAGAAACGCGTCAATTCCCTCGCGAGCATCTTCGTGCATCATATTGCGCGCCATGACGTCGCCGGCGTAGTCGTAGGCATCGCGCAGTTCCATTTGCCGCTGACGGTAGAAAGCCAATTTCCCATATCGGATTGCCGCCGCACTCTTGTTCACGATTTCGCCCGTCTTGCGCGCGACCGCCGCATCCAACTCCTGCGTCGGGACCGCCTCGTTGATCAATCCCCAGTCCACCGCCGTCTTGGCGTCGATAAAGCGGCCGGTCACCAACATATCGAACGCCCGCTTCGCCAAGATATTCCGTGACAGCGCGACGGAAGGTGTTGAACAGAACAAGCCCACGTTGATGCCGGAGACGGCAAATCGCGCCGTGTCGGACGCGATCGCCAAATCGCAGCTCGCAACCAATTGGCAACCGGCAGCGGTAGCCGTGCCGTGCACGCGAGCGATGACCGGAACCGGGAGTGATTGAATGCTCTGCATCAGACGGCTACAACGGGCAAACAATGCTTGGTAGTACTCGAGACGCCAATTGCGGCGCATCTCGGCTAGATCGTGTCCTGCGCAGAACGCCCTACCGCTGCCGGCAATGACGACGCAACGAACCCCCGAATCGGCGGCAAGGACATCGAATTCGAGCTCAAATGCGCCGATCGCCGCCTCCGACAGCGCATTCAACTGCAGAGGCCGATTCATGCGCAGAGTGACCACACCGCCCTGCGCCTCCTTCGTCAGCAGGGCATCGGCCATGGTCATGGCTTTTCCGGTTGCCATTGCGGCAGCCCTGCGCGCCAGAAGATGAACGCAATCCAATCGGCTGTGAGTGCGTCGGTCTGAGTTTTGTTTGAGCCGATCCCGTGACCAGCCTCCTCGTCAATGCGCAGCAACACCGGTTTCGACGTGCCGGAAGCCTGCAGCGTGGCCGCGACTTCTGCGGGCGCCCAGGGCGCGACACGCGGATCGTTGAGCCCGGTCGTCACCATCACGGCCGGATATTGCGCGCCCTGCTTGACGTGACGAATCGTGTCCATCTCATACAGGTTATTGAACCCGGCTTCGGTCGTGACCGTGCCGAATTCCGGGATGTTGGGCGGTCCGTTGGGGGAAAACTCCCCGCGCAAGGTGTTCCCCGCCGGAACTAGATCGATTACGCCCGCAAAAAGATCGGGCCGTTCGGTCAGTGCCCGCCCCATGGTGATGCCGCCGGCCGATCCGCCGATGATGAATAGCTTGTCCTTCGTCGTAGTACCGCGCGCGATCAGGAATTCGCTGCAGGCGATCAGATCCTCCCAGGTGTTGTGCTTCTTTGCATCCTTGCCGCCGAGGCGCCACGCCTCCCCAAGCTCGCCGCCGCCGCGGACATGACAAACGCCGTAGGCAATGCCCTGACTCATCGCGGCCGCACGGCGCACGCTGAAATCGGCAAGCTCCGAGATGCCGTATGAACCGTATGCTTCGATGATGACGATCTGCGGGCCTTTTGCATTCTTGGGTTCGATGAGCGACAGAGGCACCATCACGCCATCTTTGGCCTTGGCGGAAAGATCGCTGACGACATAATTTGCGGCGGTAATATCGCCCTGCGTGCCGATCTTTAAATTGACAAAAGACTTGCCGGAAGCATGGTACGCGTAAACAGCGGGAGGCACGACCCAGCTCGACAACGTAATGGTGACCCCGGGCGCGCGCGGGTCGGAAAAGGTTTCGTCGATGTGTCCTGCGAACGGCAGCGGGACTTCCTCGATGCTCTTCGTTCCCTTAGGAACGCGCAACAGCTGCGAATAGGCGCCACGGCGTGTGATGACATAGAGCGCATCGGAAGCGGCGTGAATCGCTTCAATGACGCGATCCGGCTCCGCGGGCACCAAGACGGAAGCCGATGACAGCGCCTGCCCCGCGGCGACCGATAGTACTTGGAACGTCGGAGCTTCCTTGTGCGAGAGCAAAAATATGTCCGATCCGCGCATGTCGGCGGAAGTGACCCCATCGTCGCGCGTGATGAACTGGGTCCAGGCGACCTTGGGATTGCTCACGTCCGCTTGAGGTGCCAGCCACATCGCGAGTTCATTTTGCACGCCGTTGATCGACAGTGCGGCGGCCACGGGCGCGCCCACGAACAACTCGATCACCGGAAACTCGGCCGGCTTGAACGCCGGGCCATGACCCACGGTGGAACCCAAAATGGCAACCGGCTCGGACTTCAAATCCCAGCTGTCGGCCGTCGCGTCCAGGTACTTCGCGGTCGGCGCGGCATTCGGCGCGAGTTTTTTCAGGCGGATGAAATAGAGGATGCGCGAATCATCGCTCCAGGAAGTCGCCCCAAACTGCGCTCGATCGATGGGACCCGCGACTTTGGTGCCGCCGGCGGCCTCATAGACCGACAGCACCGCATCCTCCGAGCCCCCCTCGGATATTCCGACCGCGACCTTGCCGCCATCGGGTGAAGCCAGAAAATAGCTGATGGCATATGGTTTACCGCCGTTCGCGCTGCGCAACGCTGCAACGTCGATGATCTTTCGCGTGCCCGAACTATCCGAAACCATCAAATCGAAATTATCGGAGCCCGGTGCACGCTCTTCGTAGAATGCGCGACCGCCGAACATCACATAGCCCTGAATCAGCCCAAAACTGGCGGAGAACTTCGCTATCTCGGTTTTGAGATGCGCAAGCGGCTTGATTCCATCCAGCACGGATCGTGTGTAGGCGCCTTGGGCCTTCATCCAGGCGAGCGTCGCTGGGTCGAGCGATTCCATGTATCGATAGTTGTCCGTAACCCGCCGTCCCCAGAGTGTTTCGGTCACCGGCTTGATCGGCGCTGCGGGAGGTTTCAAATTGTCCGTCGCGGCCCCAGCCATCGCACCGACGAGCACGGTTGCACCAATCAGAACCCGTTTGGCATCACGCACGTTTAAGTTTCCTTCTGGGACGAAGCCAGTTCGGGAATACTACGGGGAGGCCGGCAGGGCCACAACAGAGGAACGACGGTGCATACTCCACACAATACGTCCGCGTCCGTTAGGAGAACATAACGTGCCATGTGCCTACGACCGGCTGCCGCTCGGAGCCCTGCGGGTATTCGAGGCAGTCGCAACGCATTTGAGTTTCTCGACGGCTGCCGATGCGCTTCACGTCACACCGGCCGCGGTCAGTCAACAGATCAAAGTACTGGAGTCCTACATTCAGGTGCCGCTCTTCAGGCGCAACGGACGGCGCGTGGAAATCACCGAAGAAGGGCTGGAGTTGCTTCCTGCCATAAGAGCCGGCCTCGACAGGCTCGAGTCCGCGATACACCACATCAAACAATACGGCCGTGCCGGACCGCTGCAGGTCAGTTTGTTGACCTCCTTTCTGCAAGTTTGGCTTCTGCCGAGAATCCGTTCGTTTCGGCGCAAATGCCCCGACGTCGAGCTTCGCTTTCATACGTCTCGAGAGTTGGTCGACTTCTCGCGCGCCGCCATTCATGTGGCCATCCGTTTTGGGCGCGGAGACTATCCCAATCTCTACTGCGAGAAGTTGCTCGACGACTGGATTGTGCCGGTCGGCACGCCGGAATTGATCAAGCAATACGGGATGATCGAGCGCGGAGCCGATTTGAGCCAATATCCTTTGCTCGAAGGCGACGATACCCCCTGGCGCGCCTGGCAAAAGACCGATGAAGAAGTCGCGTGGCGTTCTCCCCCGCCGACCATCGACGACTCGGCGGGTCTCATGGTCGCAGCGGAGGAAGGTCTCGGCTTCGCCTTATCTCGTTGGACCATTGTTACGCGCTCATTGCAAAAAGGCACGCTTCGGTTGGCCAGTAAAGAGGCCCTTCCCTTCGGCTTGGCCTATTATTTCGTGTGCCCAAGGCCTTTTTTGGCCCTTCCCAAAGTGGCGCAATTTCGCGAGTGGATCGTCGCGGCAGCTCGAGACTTCAAAGGGCCTCCCGGAACGGGATAGACGGTCAGTCCTTCTGGCCGGCCGGCAGTTCTTGCAGCATGCGCTTCAGCGCAAAATGCCGGTAACTTACGAGCGCTAATCCGGCGACCTCCGCACTGTCGCAGTGATCGGTCACATCCAAGCCGATCCAACCGTTATGGCCGATGTAGGGCGGAATAAGGTAGCGCGAGTCCGCAGTCAACAGGTTCTGCTGCAGGACTCCGACCCAAAAGCACACAATGAGCCGACTCTCGTGATAGCGCGCCAACGCGAAGGTCTTCTTCCCTGCCTGCCACACGGGATATCCGAACTGCACTGCCTCATGCGACTCGGGCAATTTCAAGCAAATCCTGCGCACGACTCTGAGTAAGTTCTTTGCGCGCGAAGATTCCATCGGATCGATGTCGCTCGCCGAGAGCTTTTTCTTCGGGGCACGGATAACCGGCGTTGCGCCGATTCTCGGGTGCAGCGCGGCCGGTGCGACCTTCTCGTAGGCTTCTCGAACCAGCGTCGCGATCCGTTTCCACGAAAGACCCTTGTCTAAGCGGACTCCCAGCCAGCCTCGCGGGCCGACATAAGGGGGTATATAGAAATTCTTGGGATCCGAGCGCACGTGATGCTCCTGCGCACCGTCCGCCGCGTTGAGCCACAAACCGACGCGTCCGTCCCCATGATGATTGATCACGTACGTCGCGAAGGTTTTGCCGCGCACCCGGAAATTGGGGGAGCCGTGCGACATGAATTCCTCTACCTCCGGAAGCCAGAGACAGACATCGCGCACGCTTTGGTGAATGTCGCTCGCCAAATTCCCGCTCTCCTTTAAGGATCGCTCTTACGGCATGATAGGCGCGCGCTATTTATCGGACAATGCCGCTCGCGATATAGTGCCTTCATGCAGACTCTTTTCCTGCTATCCGGGTTGCTCTGTGACGAGACCGTTTGGAGCGACGTCCCCCGGCGGCTTGCGGGCGTCGCCGACGTGCGCGTCGTCTACTTTCGAGGTTTTGCCTCGTTCACCGCGATGACTCAGCATGTACTTCAACTTGCGCCCGGCCGATTTGCCGTGGCAGGACACTCGATGGGCGGGCGCGTCGCACTTGAGATCGTGCGCCGCGAAGCGCAGCGAGTGACGGCGATTGCTCTGCTGAATACGGGTGTGCAGCCCGCGCAACCGGGAGAAACCGAGAGCCGTGGCCGGTTGGTGCGCTTGGCCTATAAAGAAGGCATGAGAGCCCTGGCACTAGAATGGTTGCCGCCGATGATGGGCGCACCGCCGGCGCGCATCGCGGCCGTGATGCCGCAACTGGTCGAGATGGTCGAGCGCTCGACGCCCGATGCATTTGCGGCCCAAATCGACGCGCTGCTGCATAGACCGGATGCCGAACCAGTCTTGTCGACCATCAAGGTTCCCACCCTGCTGCTCTCCGGCAGCAACGACAAGTGGTCGCCGCTCGCACAGCATGCCGAAATGCAGCGCCGCGTTGCGCGCTCGGCGTTGATCGAAATTGCGGATGCCGGACATATGTCGCCTATCGAACAGCCCCAAGCGGTGGCAACAGCCCTCGAGCGCTGGCTTGCCGTCTAAGTCGGCGCCTGATCACGACACCGCACTTGCTTCGCGCTTCTGGTTATACTTTTCACCAGGGGGAAGTCCAAATGCCTATGACACCATCGCGCCGCCAAGCCGGCGTATCCGCGCTATTGCTGGCCTTGGGGTGGCAAGGCTCGGCGATCGCGGGCGATTTGCTGCTGATTCACGGCCATATCTATACCCCGGACCCTGTGACTCCCTGGGCGGAGGCCATGGCAATCAAGGATTCGCGTATCGAGGCCATCGGACCCAACGCAGAGATTCTCACCCACCGAAGCGCCCACACCCGTGTGGTGGACCTTCATGGGCAGACGGTGATACCCGGAATCGTAGATTCGCACTTGCATCTGCTCTATGGCGCCTTTGCGCTGCACGGACTGAATCTGTCGACGCCCGCATCGAGCATCACGCCTGATAAACCCGACGTTCTTGTCGAGCGTTTGCGCGCCTATGCCGCCGCGCATCCCAAGGATGCCGTGATCTTCGGCCGAGCCGACTTCAGCACCGTGCCGCCGACGACGCCCTCGCACGCGCTTCTCGACCGCGCGGTAGCCGACCGGCCGGTGGTGATTCACAACACCTCCGAGCATGCGCTGTGGCTTAACGCGGCGGCCCTCAAGATGGCGGGCTTGAGCGCCGTCAAGGTCGCGGACGCCGACGAAGAGCGCGGTGTGATGCGCGATGCCGGCGGCGAACCGACCGGAGTACTGCTCGAAGCCGCGATGCAACTGGCGGCGCGCGCCGTCGCCGCGCGAGTACCCGTGGAGGAGCAGTTGGCGATGGTACGGGCCGCCACGCACTATTTGAATAGTTTCGGAATTACCAGCGTCGTCAATGCCACCGGGGATTTGGCGGAAATACGGTTGTACGCGACGCTGCGCGATCGCGGCGCGCTGACGGTGCGCACGCGCACCGCCTTCGGTTCGGTCGCGGTCCAGCATCATCTCACCCCGGAGTTTCTTGCGAACCTCGAGGAAGCCCGCCGGCTTTATCACGACGACTGGGTGGCGGCCAACCTCGTGAAATTTTTTGCCGATGGCAGCACGGGACTCATCCCGCCCTTGGTGTACACACCGCAACATTACTCGGAGCTGGTCATGGAACTCGATCAGCGCGGCTACCAACTCATGACGCACGCGCTGCGGGCCGATTCCGTGCACATGATCCTCGACACCTATGAGCGCCTGGAACAGGCGCACGGACCTCGTGACCGCCGTCTGCGCATCGAACACGCGGACCTCATCGATGCCGCCGACCTGCCCCGCTTCGCCTCGCTCGGCGTCATCGCCGACATGCAGCCGACGTTCTGTTGCGGAGATGACGGCAGCAATTTGGATCCCGCGGATGAAGTGCCGTCGGACCGATGGCAGAGCTTGCAGCGCAGCGGTGCCACCGTTGCGTTCAGCAGCGATTGGCCGTGCACCTGGCCGCCCGACCCGTTTGTGTCGATTCAACAGGCGGCGACACGTCAGGTATGGCGCTCGGCCGAGACGGCCAATATCGCCGGAGAACCCTTGGATGGCGCGGCCCAGGCGGGAGCGTTGCCGACCGGCGCCGTCTACCTCCCGGCGGAAGAGATCACCGTCGAGGAGGCGCTGCGCGCCTATACCCGAGGCTCCGCCTATGCGGCCTTCGCCGAAGACAAACTCGGCACCTTGGAGGTCGGCAAATTAGCGGATCTCGCGGTGCTTTCTCAGAACATCTTCACCGTCAGCCACGAGAGCATCGGCAAGACCCGTGTGACCATGACGCTGGTGGGCGGCAACATCGTGTACAAGGCACCGTGATGCACTAGTCTTTGATTTTCGCCGCAAGCCGCGGAAAGACTTTCCGCGCGTTGCCTTCGAATATCTTGTAGCGGTCGGCGCCGCTCAAGTTCAACGCATCGACATAGCGTTTGGTATCGTCGAAATACTGTCCCGTCTGGGGGTCGATGCCGCGGACCGCACCCACCATTTCGGATCCGAAGATGATGTTGTCGACCGGAATCACCTTGAGCAGCAGCTCGATCCCCGGTAAGTGATAGACGCAGGTATCGAAGAACACATTTTTGAGCAGATAGTCGCCGAGCGGGGGACGCTTCAAGTCTTGAGCCAATCCGCGATAGCGGCCCCAATGATAGGGCACCGCGCCGCCCCCATGCGGAATGATGAATCGCAACGTCGGAAAATCCTTGAACAAATCGCTGGTCAAAAACTGCATGAATGCCGTCGTATCGGCGTTGATGTAGTGGGCTCCGGTGGCGTGAAAATTCGGATTGCACGAGGAACTCACGTGCACCATTGCCGGCACATCGAGTTCCACCATTTTTTCGTACAACGGGTACCAATGCCGATCGGTCAGCGGCGGGGATGTCCAATGTCCGCCCGACGGGTCCGGATTCAAATTGCAACCGATGAATCCCAGCTGTTTGACGCAGCGCTCGAGTTCGGTGGCGCTGTTGACGGGGGCGACGCCGGGCGATTGCGGCAATTGGCATACACCGACGAAATTGTCGGGATATAGATTGCAGACGCGATGAATGAGATCGTTGCAGGCTTCGCTCCAACGTCTGCTGGTAATCTCGTTTCCGATGTGATGCGCCATCGCAGAGGCACGCGGCGAGAAGATGGTCAAATCCGTGCCGCGAGCCCGCTGCAGCTTGAGCTGCGCGTTCTCCAAGCTCTGGCGGATTTCATCATCGCTGATGGCGGTCCGCGCACTCAATGGGACGTCGATGCTCTCCTTCAAACCCGCTATTTGCGCGTCGCGAAAGGTCTGCAGCGCAGCCGGCGCCGTCGTGTAATGACCGTGGCAATCGATGATCATGCTTCGCCCCAATACATCCGCGTGGGGTTGTCCACGAGAATGCGCTTTTGTAGAGCTTCGTCCGGACAAATCTCCCCGAAAAGGTCGACCAACTCACCGTCGTTCGGCATGTCCTTGGTGATATTCGGATGCGGCCAGTCGGTACCCCACAAAATGCGGTGGGAATCGACGGCAACCAGCGCCTGCGCGAACGGTACCGCATCGCGGAACGGCCGCTTGCCGACCGATACGCGCTCCGAGCCGCAGATTTTGATCCATGCCAGGGGATTGTCGCGGTACAGATCCAGCAGCGATTGAAACGGCCGTTGCTGAAGTCCCTCGGCAGCCTTGACGCGGCCCATGTGATCGATGATGAAGGGGACGTCGATGCGGCCGAGGAGTTCTTGCTGCGTCAAGATATCCTCGGCGTCGAAATGCAGCACGACGTGCCAGCCGAGGGGCTTGATCCTCGCAAGCAGCCGATAGAACACCGCGAGATCGGGAACCCCGCCCAAGTGCTTGACGAAATTGAAGCGGATGCCGCGAATCCCGCCCTCATGCAAACGCATGAGCTCGCGATCGGTCACACCGTCCTCGACGCACGCGACGCCCCGATAGGTTCCCTTGCTGGACGCGATGGCGTCCAACGTCACATCCATATGAGTGCCGTGACAACTGGCGTGCACGATGACGGCGCGTGAGATACCCAGGTGAGTATGCAGCCGCCGGAGAGTCTCGACCGGCGCATCGGCCGGCGTATAGCTGCGATCCGCGGCGTAAGGAAATTTAGCCGCGGGCCCGAAGACGTGGCAATGCGCATCGCAGGCACCGGGCGGCAGCGCCAACGAGGGCTTGATCGGATTCGGATCGGGCGGCATACAGGTCTTGAGCGGATTTTTCGGCTGACCGATCACTTGGTGAACTCCCGCTCGAGGGCAGCTTCGTCGGCAAAGTATTTGAGACCTGCCTTCGCAAGGGGCTCCCGCATCGAGTAGACATCGAGACCCAACTCACCCGCCGCCAGGCGCTCGCGCGTCACTGCTTCCTTCGCCTCGCGTCGTCCGGCCGCTTGCGCCACCTCGCCGGCGTGCGCTTTCGGCACTACCACCACGCCGTCGTCGTCCGCGAGCACCACGTCGCCGGGATGCACCAGCGTGCCGGCGCACAGGATCGGCGTGTTGACGGATCCGACGGTGGCTTTCACCGTACCCTTGGCACTGACCGCCCTCGACCACACCGGGAATCCCATCTGGCGCAGGTCCGCCGTATCCCGGCAACCCGCATCGATCACCAAGCCCACCGCGCCGCGCGCTCGGAAGGAGGTCGCCAGCAAATCGCCGAACATGCCGTCCTCGTTGGCCGAGGACACGCCGAGGACCGCAATATCGCCGGGCTCGAGCATCTCCGCCGCCACATGCAGCATCCAATTGTCGCCCGGGTGAGCCAAAATGGTCAGCGCCGTGCCGCACGCCTTCGCACCCGGATACACCGGACGCATGTAGGTCGCCAGCAACCCGACGCGTCCCATCGCCTCATGGACTGTGGCGACACCGTACTTGGCAAGCTGCGCAACGCTGGCCGCATCCGCCCGCTTGATACTTCTAACTGCAATTCCGGATTGACCGATCACCTGAATTACCCCTTTGCGTAAATGGCTGGTACGAACGCTTCGCCGCGCATGAGGAGCCGCGCGGTGCGCAGCAACGCGGCCCGCACGACTTCGGACGAGTTTTGCGGATTCATGGTCAATACCACGGTGAATTCTCCGCTTGGGTGCTCGACCGATATGGTCTTGGCATCGCCCTCGGGCACTTGCGCATAGCGATTCGCCACACTCCCCGGCAGCACGGCCGCCGTCGCCACTGTCACCGCCCCTAAAACGCCAACCGCCGCATGACAATCATGCGGAATGAATGTGCGCGTGCAAATGTGTCCGCCGGCTCGAGGTTTCGCCACCAAACACATTTTCGGCACGACTTTCCGGGTCACATCGCCCAAGTTCATCGCGGGCCCCGCCTGCAATCGAATGGACTCGATTCTCTTTTTGAGAATGGTGTTTGCGTTGAGTTCATCTCGAGTTTCGTAGCCGCTCACCCCAAGCTTCTCGGCGCCCATGATAACCACGGGCATGCCATTGTCGATGCACGTCACCTCGACATCGTCGAATCGATCGACGAGGTTTCCAGTCGGCAACAACGAGCCGCATACGGACCCGGCGGTTTCCAAAAAGCTGATATTGATCGGCGCTGCAGTGCCCGGTACGCCGTCGATCCGCGCCGTGCCTGCATATTCGACAATCCCGTTCGGCGTTTGAATTTCGATATCGCTCAATGTTCCGGTGTTGCGCGTCAACACGCGCAAGGTCGTGACGTCGCCCGTCGGTTTGACCAGACCCGTTTCAAGCCCGAACGGCGCGACCGCGGCGAGCATGTTGCCGCAGTTCGGTGTGGTATCGACACGCGCTTCTTTGATCGCTACCTGTGCAAATAGAAATTCGAGGTCTACACCGGGCGTTTGGCCGGCGCGCACGATACCGACTTTGCTGGTCAGGGGATCTGCGCCTCCGAGGCCGTCGATCTGGCGCGCATCGGGCGAACCCATGACGGACAACAACACTGCATCGCGCGCTGCCGTCTCGCTCGGTAAATCGCTCTCGAGAAAGAACGGGCCCCGGGAGGTACCCCCACGCATGAAAAGACAGGGAATGGATCGCTGCATAGACTACGGCCCGCGGAGTAAGTGGTTCGCAATAACGATCATCACGTATACTATCAAGGAATGGGGCGCATACCTGATATAGCGATACGGCATAACCGATGAAGTTGAGAGACACATGGAGTTGAAGCAGTTGGAATACTTCCGGCACGTCGCAGAACTCGGCAGTTTCACCCGTGCGGCGGCCTTTCTTTCGGTCGTCCAGCCGGCCCTGAGCCGCCAAGTGCGCCAACTGGAAGTGGAACTTGGTCAAAGCCTATTCGAACGTAATGGCCGCGGCGTCGTGCTGACGGATGCGGGCTCGCGGCTGCTCGAGCACACGCGCGGCATCCTGACGCAAATCGGCCGCGCACGTCAGGAACTCGAAGATCAGCGCAACGGCGATTCGGGGCATGTCGCGCTCGGTCTGCCACCGAGTCTCGGAAGCAGTGTCACCGTTCCGTTGGTCAAGGCCTTCGAGAAGCATCTCCCCAATGCTTGTCTCGCGACGGTGGAGGGACTCTCCGCCTACATTCTCGAATGGCTCACCGTCGGGCGCGTGGATTGCGCATTGGTGTACAACGCAACCGCCTCCGCCACCGTCGATGTGCAGCCGCTGCTCGATGATCAGCTCTACCTCATTGCACCGGCCAAGACCGACGTCTCGGCCCGACCCTCGACCCGACCCTCCGGCGGAACGTCCATCACTCTTACTCAGCTGGCCGAATATCCGCTCATCATCCCGAGCCGACCGCATGCCATCCGGATGTCAGTGGAGAACGCTTTGGCAAGCGTTGACCGCAAGATCCGCGTCGCCCATGAAATCGAATGCATTCCCGCGGTGATCGATCTAGTGCGCCAAGGCCATGGATTCGGAGTACTGCCGTTGAACGCCGTGAAGGCGACCCAGTGGGAGCGGGACGTGCTGGTCAAGCCCATCGTCGATCCCGTGCTCACGACCACCTTGTCCCTCGCCACTTCTGCCCAGCGGCCCAAAAGTCCGCTGATGCGCAAGGCGATCGAGGTGATCCGTGAGATCGTACGTCAAGAAATTCGTTTAGGTTCCCAGGGCATTGCCGGCTCCCAACGCAAGGAATTCGCATGAGTAAGGCGCATGATTACGACGACATCCCGGGGACGTACGTCTATGACGCCGAACTCGGGCGCATCGGCTACCCCTTGAACATGTTTTGCATGTCCCTGAACAAGGTGGAGAACCGCAAAAGCTTCAAGGAGAATGAGTCCGCATATCTTGATCGGTTCCCCTTGACGGAGGAGCAGCGCCGAACCGTACTGACCCGCGACTGGCTGGGCATGCTGAAAGTCGGAGGAAATATCTACTACATCATCAAAATCGCGTTTTGCGACGGGCTGACGTTTCAAGACGTGGCCGGCATGATGTCCGGTGTGTCGAAAGAAACCTACGCGCAAATGATGCTGGCGGGGGGCCGCAGCCCGGACGGCAATCGATACAAGAATGAATCTCAATCTTCGGAGCAGGCCAATGGCTAAAATCGTCGCGGGCATCGCCTGTTCGCATGTCCCTGCCATCGGCGTTGCGATGGATCGCGGCACGACCGGCACGCCGTACTGGGAGCCCTTGTTCAAGGGTTATGCACCCGCGCGCGAGTGGCTGGCCAAGCTCGCGCCGGATGTGGCGATCATCGTCTACAACGATCATGCGTCGGCATTTTCTCTGGAGATCATTCCGACTTTTCTGATCGGCGTGGCCGAAAGCTTTCCGATCGCCGACGAGGGCTTCGGTCCGCGTCCGGTCCCTGTGGTGAAGGGACATCCGGCGCTCGCATGGCACCTGGCGGAATCCTTGATTCTCGATGAATTCGATATGACCATCGGCAACCAGATGCCGGTTGACCATGGCTTGACCGTACCGCTGTCGGTGACCTGCGGCCAACCTCCCGCCTGGCCCTTTCCGGTTATTCCGTTGTGCGTCAACGTCGTGCAATACCCCCCTCCCACCGGCGCGCGATGCTTCAAATTGGGCCAGGCGATTCGCAGAGCCGTCGAGAAATACGATGAAGATCTGCGTGTCGTGATCTACGGCACCGGCGGGATGTCGCACCAACTGCAAGGCGAGCGTGCCGGCCTCATCAATCGGCCGTTCGACGCGGCTTTTCTCGACGGTATGACCAAGGATCCATTGGCGCTCACCCGGATCACTCACACCGAATACATGCGCGAGGCGGGTTCGGAGGGAATCGAAATGGTCATGTGGCATGTCATGCGAGGCGCGCTCGGCGATCACGTCGCCGAGGTATATCGTCACTATCACGTGCCCGCATCGAATACGGCGGCTGGGCTCATGATTTTGGAAAACAGGAGTGCGGCGTGAAAGTATGTCTCGTCGGCCATGGTGCCTTCGGCATCAAACATCTCGAGGCCATGGCCAAAATTCCGGATATCGAGGTCGTCTCGGTCGCGGGTTCGAACGTGGCGGCCGCGCGCGAAGTGGCGCAGCAGTGGAAAATACCGCACTTTACTGCGGACTTGGCGGAAAGCCTGGCACAACCCAAACTCGATGCGGTGATCCTGACCACGCCGACGCCGATGCATGCGGCACAGGGTGAGCAATGCATGCGCGCGGGCAAGCACGTGATGATCGAGATTCCCATGGCCGACACGCTCGCGGACTCGGAGCGGCTGGTGCGTGTGCAGCGGGAGACCGGTGTCGTCGCCATGGGGGGACATACTCGACGATTCAATCCCAGTCACCAGTGGGTGCACAAGAGAGTCCTTGCAGGAGAACTCAAGATTCTGCAGATGGACGTGCAGACCTATTTTTTCCGCCGCACCAACATCAATGCGCTCGGGAAGCCGCGTAGTTGGACCGATCACCTGCTATGGCATCACGCGTGCCATACGGTGGATCTTTTTGCCTACCAGACCCGAGAGAGGATCAGCAAGAGTTTTGCGCTCGAAGGGCCCAAACATCCGACGTTGGGCATTGCGATGGACATGAGCATCGGTCTCAAGGTGCCATCGGGCGCACTCTGTACATTGTCATTGTCGTTCAACAACGACGGACCATTGGGCACCTTTTTCCGCTATATCTGCGACAACGGGACGTATATCGCACGCTACGACGAACTGCTCGACGGCAAAAACAATCCGATCGATGTGTCCCACGTCGATGTGTCCATGAACGGCATCGAGCTTCAAGACCGCGAATTCTTCGCCGCCATCCGGGAGCATCGCGAACCGAATGCCAGCGTCGCCCAGTGCCTTCCGGCGATGCAAACATTGGACCATCTGGAGCGGCAACTCCAGAGCCCTTGAGCGGTTCAACTTCAAGGGGGTACGTCGAACGGCAATCCGACATAGTTTTCGGCAAGGCTACCGAGCGCCGCGGCCGAGCCGGTGAGATAGTCGAGCTCCGCCAACTGCAGACGATGTGCGAAGGGGTCGTCCGAAAACCTATGCATGATCGAGGTGAACCACCAGGAAAAGCGCACGGCTTTCCACGTCCGTCGCAAACATCGCTCTGAATAACGTTCCAGCGATTCGCCGCGGCCCGTACGGTAGTACTCGGCCAACGCCTGATACAGCACGCGCACATCGGCGGCGGCGAGATTCAACCCCTTGGCTCCGGTGGGCGGCACGATGTGAGCGGCATCACCCACCAGGAACAGCTGCCCGAACCGCACGGGCTCGACGACGAAGCTGCGCAGCGGCGCAATACTCTTCTCGATCGAAGGTCCGGTGATGACGGCCTCGGCGACTTCAGCGGGCAGTCTGCGCCGCAGCTCATCCCAAAAGCGCACATCCGGCCAATCCTCGAGTTTTTCCTCGAGCCCGCATTGCACATAGTAACGGCTGCGGGTCAACGAACGCATGCTGCACAATGCGAAGCCGCGCGCATGATTTGAATAGACCAGCTCGTGCGCCGCCGGGGGCACATCGGCGAGAACTCCCAACCATCCGAACGGATAAATTCGCTCGAAGGTTTGCATGGCAGCTTTCGGAACGCTTTTTCGCGAGATGCCGTGGTAGCCATCGCAACCGGCTATGAAGTCGCAGGTGAGTTCCTGCACGCGACCGGCGTGCATGTACCGGACGGTCGGGTGAGCCCGATCAAATCCGTCGATCGCGACGTCGCTCGCTTCGTACACCAGCTTGGCGCCCGCGGCGATACGAGCCTCTATGAGGTCTTTGGTGATCTCCGTTTGCCCGTAGACCGTGACACCGGTTCCGGTGTATCCCCGCAAATCCACACGAAAGCTGCGTTCGGCGAATCCCAAGGCGAAGCCATCGTGCACCAGGCGATCGCTCAACATGCGTTCGCCGACCCCCGCCTTGATCAATAGATCCACGGTTCCTTGCTCGAGAACACCGGCACGAATGCGGTCGGCGACATGCTCGCGAGTTTGACGTTCGAGGATCACGCTCTCGATGCCGCTCGCCTGCAGAAGTTGCGACAGCAGGAGTCCCGAAGGCCCTGCGCCAATGATCACCACCTGAGTACGGGTCATGCATTCAAGGATAGCCTGCTCGAAGCGCAATATGGAAATCACCGTTCAACGGCCATCTCGCGCACCAGCATGACTTCGCACGCCCCCGCTCCGGAATCGGTGCGTACCAACGAAGTTTTGATCCGCAGGCCGTCGTCGCGCACGCCGTCCACCAGGTCGCCGGTCAAGGTAACGACTTCGCCGCGACGCAGGCGGGACAATCGTCCGGCGATGAGCGAATTTTCCGGAATGACGTGAGTATTGGCGCTGTGGGCAATGATCGCCTCCTTCGCCAGTGGTTCACCTGCGGCCGCACGCCAGAAATAGAACCGATCGGACTGTGAAATATCCAGGCCCCGAAGAATCTTGTTCTCCGACATCGGTCCCCAACCGAGCGCCAGATCTTCTGGGATGAGGCTCGCGAGCGCGTCGAAATGATAGCGCTCCAGCCCGAGAATCCGCGCGGTTATCCGGTAGTGGGCGCGCACCTTGAGCGTCCACCGACCCGAGCGCAGCGTTGCACCGTCGGGTACTTCGCCTTGAAGCGGTTCGTCCGGAGCAAGAATTCCATCCGGCGCTTTTACCGGCCGATTGGCGAGCCAATTCCACGCGCCGAAGGCGACATAGCTCAGCAGCAGCAGTTTGACGATGGGATGGCGCCACATCGCCCCATTTTGGCCGAAGCCTCCGCAACGTTCCGTGACGCCGGTCGTCGAGCCGGCGTACGCTCCGAGCCGCGTTGCCGCTAGCGGTTCAAGCGCACCGCCGATCGGCACCTAAGCTCAAGCGCCGGGCTTTTGCGCCCACACTTTGCACCAGCCTCCTTGGGGAACGCTGTGGCCCGCAAAAATATTGCAGCCCGCGGTGGCGTCGCCCGCCTTGCCCTGGAACTGGGCGCAGGTGCCGCACTTTTGGTTCGCCTTATAGGTGGGATTCGCGCTAGCGTCGACCTTGGTGGCATCGGAAACGAAACCGAGCGCTTTCGCGGTCGGATCACTCGGATCGAGCGGCGCCAAGCCCGCAGCGCCGGCCGCGTTGCCGATCAATCCCATCGCTGGAACCAGAGCGCCGGCGAGGAGGCCGCGCTTGACGATCGCCCGACGTGAAATCTTGTGTTGCATGATTATGATCCTATCGGTGAAGAAGCTGGTGGGTTCGGCGCTCAAGTTATCGTATCGATCAAATATTAATTGATTCTCGGGGTCTATGAAACATCATGGGACTTATCCCTTTTACTGCGCGGTCTCGACCGAAGGACCCGGCCGCGTTTTCGTCGCTGCGCTGGTCGGTCTTTCGCCCTCGGCACTCGCGGACTTAGCCTGATGCTCCGGCATCGACAAGAGGCGGGCGGAGTTGATGAGCGCCATGTGCGTCAAGGCTTGCGGAAAATTTCCGAGCATCCGTTTGGCGCGTGGGTCGTATTCCTCTGCGAACAGCCCCACGTCATTGCTGAGCGTCAGCAACCGTTCGAACAGTGCCTCCGCCTCCTCGCGCCGGCCGGTCAGCGCAAAACTGTCGACCAACCAAAACGAACAGGGCAGGAAAGCACCCTCGCCGGCCGGCAGCGCATCCACACCCGTTTCAGTGGAATATCGCAGTACCAGTCCATCGACGATTAGGCCGCGCTCGATCGCCGCGATGGTGCCGAGGACGCGAGGATCATCGGGCGGCAGAAAACCAACTTGAGGTATCAAAAGCAAGCTGGCGTCCAAGTGCGGAGATTCATAGGATTGTACGAACGTATTATCGAGGACATCGAAACCCTTCTCGCAGACCTGCGCGTGGATCGCATCCCGCACCTCTCGCCAACGTCCGATCGGTGCCTCCAAACCGTCGTTCTCGGCATCCTTGATGGCCCGGTCGAACGCAACCCAGGCCATGACCTTCGAGTGCGTAAAGTGCCGGCGCGGACCACGAATTTCCCAGATTCCGTCGTCGGGAAGTTCCCAACTGGATTCGAGAAAATCGAGCAATGCAAGCTGTACGTTCCAGGCCGCGGCCTCGGGGTTCAATCCGGTGGTCCGCGCGAGGTGCAGGGTATCCATGACCTCGCCGTACACATCGAGCTGGAATTGCCGCGATGCCGCGTTACCCACTCGCACCGGCGCTGCCCCCTGGTAACCCGGCAGCCACGGGATTTGGTATTCATCGAGACGGCGCACCCCCGTGACCCCATATAGAATCTGCAAATCCTGGGGCGATCCCGCCACCGCGCGCAGCAGCCACTCGCGCCACTCGGTGGCTTCCTTGACGTAGCCGGCGAGCAAGAGGGCGTTCAAGGTAAAGGTCGAGTCGCGCAGCCAGCAATAACGGTAATCCCAATTTCGCACTCCGCCCGGCTGCTCCGGCAACGAGGTCGTCGGCGCAGCAATGATCCCTCCGGTCGGCTTATAAGTAAGCGCCTTCAGTGTAATGAGCGAGCGAATCACGGGATCCTTCCACCGGCCCTGTAGACGGCAGGGGCCGGTCCAACTGCGCCATTCGGACTCGGTCCGCTCGAGTTCTCGATCCGCGTCGATTGCTTCCAAAGTCTCGAGATGCGAGGGCCGATAATTGAGCACAAACGACTCGCGGCGCTGCGCTCTGACGGTAAATTCGGCGACCGTCTTCAAATTTTCGCCCGTGAGGGCGGTCGTCGAGGTCAATTCCAGCGTGTCGGGTCCGGCAGTGATCAACAAGGCTTCACCGCAGCGGCGCACCCAGGGAACGATGCTTCCATAATCGAAGCGCACGATGAGTTCCATTCGAAATGTGACTTCGCCGCTCAAGCCCTCGACGATTCGGACCGTGTCCCAGCGCTCGTCCGACAGCGGCATGAAGTCGATCAGTCGTGCGCTGCCCTGAGCCGTTTCAAAATCGGTTTCCAGAATCAGCGTCTCGGCACGGTACCGGCGGCGCACCGATTTGATTTCCGCGGTGGGTGCGATCTGCCAACGCCCATGCTGCGGGTCGCCCAACAACGCCGCAAAACACGCCGGGGAGTCGAATCGCGGAAAACACAACCAATCGATCGAGCCGTCGGATCCCACCAGCGCCGCAGTATGAAAATCTCCGATGAGAGCGTAGTTTTCAATGGGCAGCGGCATCGAGAGTTCCTAAACCTAGCGGTGAGCATGCTGCGTGACGCGAGACCCATGCGCGTAGGCGAACGCGCAGGTAAATTCCGCGCCCAAGAGGAATATTTGCGCAGAGTAATAGATCCAGAGCAGCAGCACAATGAGCGAGCCGGCGGCGCCGTACGCCGAACTGAAAGAACTTCTTCCGAGATAAAGTCCGATCAGCGACTTTCCGATCGTGAAGAGAAATGCCGTGACCGCAGCGCCGATCCAAACGTCGCGCCAAGCAATGCTTTCTCTCGGCACGTACTTGTAGATCATTGCGAACAGCACGACCGTCATGACGAAACTTGCCGCCAAATCCAGGAGGGGCAAGATCACCCCGAGTCCGATGACGTGGGCTTGTAGCCATCCGCCGAACGCCGCGAGCACTGCGCTCGCGATCAGAGATACCAACAGCAAGAATCCGACACCCAGAACCATCCCGAACGATAATATTCGTGCGCGAATGAACTCCCACCATGCGGCACTGCGCTTGCGACGGGGTGTTCCCCAAATGTGATCGAGCGCATTTTGCAGCTCGCCGAATACACTCGTCGCGCCAACCAGCAACGTGATGAGGCCGAGCGCCGCGGCCACACCTTTTTTATCGCTGTAATGGGCGCTGCTCAGCAAATTGCTCACGGCATCGGCGCCCGAATCGCCGGTGAGCGCCCGCAGCTGCCCCAGTACTTCCGTTTCCGCCGTATGCGGACCGAAAATGGATCCGGCCACCGCCAATGCAATGACGAGAATCGGCGCGACCGAAAACAGCGTATAAAAGGCAAGCGCCGCGCCCATACTCGCGGCATCGTGAACGAGCCAGCAGGAAACCGATTTCTTGACGATCGCGCCGATGCCCGAAAATAGCGTATTACCGTCTGAGCTTTTGCCGGTGCCTCTCGATTGCTTCATTGGGATTGGTCGGGTCATCGGGGTCATTCTTAAAGCCCCCCGGCCGGGAGACTGTTTGCTCCTTACTTTCCGCGACCGCCTTTTTCTCGTGCTTGTCGGGATGAATGTCTGTGTGACTCGGTCCCTGATCCGTTTTTCGTACAATGGGCCTCTTGTCCATGAACTCCTCCTGCTCAAGCCGCTGCCCTTCACGATAACCGGAGCGGTTCAGCACGCACAGTACGTAAAGGCCGTATGCGAAGTAGGCATGCGCCGACACCGATCGACTTTGAGGTTAGGTGACACCCGCGCGAGTTCACGCTACCGTCTACATCAATGACATCGGACTCCCCATCGACCACCCTTGAACCGGAGGCTCTCGGCCGCTCCATGATCAAGCTGCGGGCGGTGGTTCCCGAGGATGCCTTCACTGCCGGCATTTTGGGCTCGGAGCGCGTCGGCAACGGTGTCGTCATCGGCGCCGATGGGCTGATTCTTACGATTGGCTATCTCATTACCGAAGCCACCGACGTATGGCTGACCACGGAGCGGGGCCGCGAAGTGGCAGGACACGCCTTGGCGTACGACCAAGTCACCGGCTTTGGGCTGGTGTTGCCTCTGCAAAAGCTGTCTCTCCCGCCTCTCGAGTTTGGTTCTTCCGCCGACTTGCTTGCCGGGAACGGCGCCTATGTGCTGAGCTATTCTGAATTCGCCAAGCCGCAAGCCGTGAAGGTCTTGGCACGACGCGAGTTCGCGGGTGCGTGGGAGTATTTGGTGGATAGCGCCATATTTACGGTTCCGGCGCATCCTCATTGGTCAGGAGCTGCTTTGATCGATGACCGCGGCGGTTTGGTCGGTTTGGGATCCTTGCTGGTCCGTGAGGTTGTCGGCGGCGAAGAAACGAACGCCAACATGTTCGTGCCAATCGATCTTTTGAAACCCATACTCGAGGATTTGACCACTCGGGGTCACGCAATTCGGCAGTCACGGCCGTGGCTCGGTGTCTATGCCGTGGAAGTGAGCGGCAAGGTCTATGTGACAGGAGTCGCCGACGGCAGCCCCGCGCAAGTTGCGGATATTCGAGAAGGAGACCTGATCAGCCACGTGGCGGATCAAGAAATCAGCACGCTGCCCTCGTTCTACCGTCTGCTATGGTCTTTGGGACCGGCGAGCGTAGGCGTGCCCTTGACCACCGTGCGCGGCGGCACGCGCCTCAACTTGATCGTACGCTCGGTCGATCGGACCGAGCTATTGAAGCGGCCGCAAGGGCACTGATCGACCACTGCTCGGACATTATTCGGGACTAAAGTGAAAGTCCCTGCGCGCGCAACAATTCGCGGCCCTGCGTCAGCACGAATTGTTTGAACGCGGCCGCGGTCGGCGACAGGCGCTTCTTTGCGAGATGAGCGACGTGCCATTGCCTGATCACCGGCGTGCCCTCGACGTCCAAAACCACCAGTCGTTTCGTTTGCGTCTCGAGATCAATGGTGTGGCGCGAAATGAAACTCACACCCATACCCGCCATCACTGCCTGCTTGATTGTTTCGTTGCTCGCCATTTCCATCGCCACCTTGCACGTCAATTGACTATCCTCGAAGAACTGCTGCATCGCCAAGCGAGTTCCGGATCCGGGCTCGCGCACGATGAAAATCTCTTTGGCAACCCGCTCGATCGGGATTCGGCGCTGCCCGGCGAGCGGGTGGCCCGGCACCGCGATGATGACGTGAGGATTTTGTGCAAAGGGTTCGGCCACGGTTTCCAGCGCCTGGGGCGAGCGCCCCATGATCGCCAAATCCACCTCGTTCGCCACCAATTGCTCGATCACCGAATTGCGATTGTTGACCGCCAAGCGAATTTCCAGTTCCGGAAAATCCTTGCCGAAGCGCGCCAATAACTGCGGTACGAAATACTTCGCGGTACTCACCACCGCCAAGTTGATACGGCCGCGGCGCAACCCCTTCATCTCATCGAACGCCTCCTCGGCATCTTTGAGGGCCCGCAATATTTCCCGAGCTCGCGTCAAGAGCTCCTGGCCGGCTTCCGTGACATAGAGCCTCTTTCCGATGCGCTCGAACAGCGCCAATCCGGCATTGGTCTCGAGTTCTTTGATGTGCATCGACACACCGGGTTGGGTGAGATGCAAAAACTTCGCGGCTTGGGAGAACGATCGGTTGGACGCCGCCGCTTCGAAAACCCGTAGCTGCCGCAGTGAAACGTGTTGAATGGACATGCGCTATAACCCCTGATCCATAAGCCAAAGCTTATCTAACGGTGCAGTATTATTGATTATCGCTTATGTAAGCAACCGTCTAGAGTCTGCTCATCGAGCCTAACTCTCAAATGAAGGAGTTTAGAAAGATGCGGAGTCAAGCAGAGCGATACAAGTCCGGCGTCATGCCGTACGCGCAGATGGGCTACTGGGACGCGGACTATGAACCCAAAGAAACAGACGTCATAGCCGTCTTCAGGATCTCGCCGCAAGACGGCGTGGATCCCATCGAGGCCGCAGCGGCGGTCGCGGGTGAATCGTCGACGGCCACCTGGACGGTGGTCTGGACCGACCGATTGACTGCCTGCGAAGCCTATCGCGCCAAGGCGTATCGGGTGGATCCGGTGCCGGGATCACCGGGACAGTACTTTAGCTATATCGCATATGACATTGATTTATTTGAGGAAGGGTCCATTGCAAACTTGACCGCTTCCATCATCGGGAATGTCTTCGGTTTCAAGCCGCTCAAAGCTTTGCGCCTGGAAGATATGCGCATGCCCGTCGCCTACCTGAAGACATTCCAGGGGCCGCCGACCGGCATCGTCGTCGAGCGTGAGCGGCTCGATAAATTTGGCCGCCCGCTACTCGGCGCCACCACCAAGCCAAAGTTGGGACTCTCCTCCAAGAATTACGGGCGCGTGGTCTACGAGGCGTTGAAGGGCGGCTTGGACTTCGTCAAGGATGACGAGAACATCAATTCACAACCCTTCATGCACTGGCGCGACCGATTTTTGTATTGCATGGAAGCGGTGAACAAGGCGTCGGCGGCCACCGGCGAAGTCAAAGGCCATTACCTCAATGTGACGGCCGCGACCATGGAAGACATGTACGAGCGCGCCGATTTCGCCAAGCAATTGGGATCGTGCATCGTGATGATCGATTTGGTGATCGGTTATACCGCCATCCAATCGATGGCCAAATGGGCCCGGCGCAACGACATGATTTTGCATTTGCACCGCGCGGGACACGGTACGTACACCCGGCAGAAGACCCATGGCGTGTCCTTCCGCGTGATTGCGAAGTGGATGCGCATGGCAGGTGTGGACCACATTCATGCCGGCACGGTGGTGGGAAAGCTCGAGGGCGATCCCAATGTTATCAAGGGTATATATTCGATCTGTAGAGATAGCTTCACCCATCAGAATCTCGAGCAGGGCGTGTTCTTCGACCAAGATTGGGCCGGCTTGCGAAAGTTGATGCCGGTGGCCTCGGGCGGCATTCACGCGGGTCAAATGCATCAACTGATCAGCTATCTCGGCGAGGATGTGGTTCTGCAATTCGGCGGCGGGACCATCGGACATCCCCAGGGAATTGAGGCGGGCGCCACCGCCAACCGAGTGGCGCTCGAAGTCATGATCAAGGCCCGCAATGAGGGGCGCGACATCTGGGAGGAAGGCCCGCAGATCCTCGCCGAAGCCGCGAAGTGGTGTTCACCGCTGCGTGCAGCCCTCGATACCTGGAAAGACGTGACGTTCAATTATCAGTCGACGGATACAGCCGACTTCGTGGCCACAGCCACCACTGCGTAGGGGACAACATGCGAATCACCCAAGGAACTTTCTCGTTTTTGCCGGCGCTGACCGATGCGGAAATTCTCGCGCAAATCGACTACTCGTTGACTCAAGGGTGGGCCATCGGAGTCGAGTACACGGATGATCCGCACCCGCGCAATTACTACTGGGAGATGTGGGGCAATCCCATGTTCGACCTCCGCGATGCAAGCGGCGCCATGATGGAAGTGCGGGCGTGCCGCAAGGCCCACCCGCAAACCTACATCCGCGTGAATGCCTTCGACTCGACGCGCGGCTTCGAGACGACGCGTCTGTCCTTCATCGTCAACCGTCCGACCAACGAGCCCGGCTTCAGGCTCAAGCGTCATGAGGTGGGCGGCCGGCAGATTCAATACACCATCGAGAGCTATGCCGCCGATGCGCCCGAAGGCCGTCGCTACGACTAGGAATTTACCTTGACCGACTCGGCCACCATTTCCAATGCTGACATCGGGGCTCACGACGTAGCCCAACGCGTCGATTTGAGTGCGTTGCTCGCGGACTCGCACGTCAACGAGGTTCTGGAGGAACTCGATTCGGAGCTCATCGGGCTCAAGCCGGTGAAGGCGCGTATTCGCGACATCGCCGCGCTGCTCTTGGTCGAGCGCGCGCGCAAACAACTGGGGTTGGTCGGAGGATCGCCGTCGCTGCACATGTCCTTCACGGGCAACCCCGGTACCGGCAAGACGACGGTGGCCCTGCGCATGGCGCAAATCCTGCACCGCTTGGGATATGTTCGCAAAGGACATTTAGTCGCCGTCACCCGCGACGATCTGGTGGGTCAATACATCGGACACACTGCGCCCAAAACCAAGGAAATATTGAAAAAGGCGATGGGCGGTGTGTTGTTCATCGACGAAGCGTATTACCTGTACCGTCCGGAGAACGAGCGCGACTACGGCCAAGAAGCGATCGAGATCTTATTGCAGGTGATGGAGAACCAGCGCGACGATTTAGTGGTCATCCTCGCCG
The DNA here is from genome assembly GCA_963755965.1 of uncultured Gammaproteobacteria bacterium. Lineage (GTDB taxonomy): Bacteria > Pseudomonadota > Gammaproteobacteria > Steroidobacterales > Steroidobacteraceae > Bog-1198. The sequence goes on along the minus strand of CAVWLU010000011.1, from coordinate 274,524 downwards.
GCTACGGCGAACGGATGAATACCTTCTTTCGCTCCAATCCGGGACTCTCCTCGCGCATCGCGCATCACCTGGATTTTCCGGATTACTCGCCGGACGAGCTCGAGGCGATCGCGCAACGAATGCTCCACGAAATGCAATACCGTCTGAGCCCCACCGGACTCAAGACATTGAAAGAGTACATCCCCCTGCGCATGCAGCAACCGCACTTTGCCAACGCCCGCTCGATCCGCAACGCCCTCGATCGCGCGCGCCTGCGCCAGGCCAATCGCCTGTTCGCGCAAGTCGGGCGGCAGCTCTCGCGCGACGATTTGATGACGATTGAGGACGTGGATCTGCGCGCGAGCCGAGTGTTTACATGAAGCTCAAAGCGCTGATATTCGATGTCGACGGCACACTCGCGGATACCGAGGAGGCGCACCGCTGCTCGTTCAATCAGGCATTCCAGCAGCACGGCCTCGACTGGCATTGGAGCAAGCCCGCGTACGCGCAGTTGCTCCGCACCACGGGAGGAAAGGAGCGGCTCGGAGTTTACATCGCTTCTCTGCCGCTGACGCCGGCGGAGCGGTTGACGCTGATTCAAACCATCCCCGACATCCACGATACGAAGACCGACAATTACACCCGGATGGCTCGCGCGGGGATCATACCGTTGCGTGATGGAGTGGCGCGTCTGATCGATGCGGCGGAAAAGGCCGGCGTGCTTTTGGCCATCGCTTCGACCACCACCCTTCGCAACATCGAGGCTCTGCTCAGCGCCAATTTGGGCAAGGGGGCGCTCAAGCTCTTCCGCGTGATCGGTGCGGCGGCCGAAGTTTCCCGAAAGAAGCCCGCTCCTGACATTTATGAATTCGTGTTGCGTGAATTGGGGGAGCCGAAGGAGGATTGCGTGGCGATCGAAGACTCCGCAAACGGCTTGACGGCAGCCAAAACCGCCGGTTTGTTTACGGTGGTGACGCCCAGCTATTGGACGCGAACCGAGGACTTTACCGCGGCAGATTGGGTAGTGCCGTCCTTGGGATCCTACGAGCGGCCGCTCATCGAACTCGAGCGGCGGCTCCACTCGACACGGGAATACAGCTAGCGACACCACATCTGCCGGCGCCAGGGGATCAACGATCGCGGGGACAAACATGGACAATCGAGAAAAAACCATAACGGAATTCATGATCGAGGAACAGCGCCGTTTCCCCGAGGCCACGGGCGATTTCACGGCGCTGCTCAACTATGTACGTTTGGCGTGCAAGCGCATCAGCTACATCGTGGGCCGCGGGGTGTTGGCCGGCGCGCACGGTGCGGCAGAGTCGAGCAACGTTCAGGGCGAGGAGCAGATGAAGCTGGACGTGATATCCAACGACATCTTTCTGCGTACCAGCGAGTATGGCGGCCATCTGGCGGGAATGGTTTCCGAAGAGCTCGAGGAGCCGTATCAGATTCCGGCCGAGTATCCGCTCGGCAAGTATTTGCTCGCCTTCGATCCGCTGGACGGTTCGAGCAATATCGACATCAATGCGCCGGTCGGCAGCATCTTCTCGGTGTTGAAGGCGCCCGTCGCCATGCAGCCGGCGAGCGCAAAGGATTTCTTGCAGCCGGGATCGCAACAATTGTGCGCCGGCTACGCGATCTACGGGGCAACCACGATGTTGGTGCTGACGCTCGGCCGGGGGGTCCATGGATTCACATTGGATCGCGGATTCGGAGAGTTCATTCACACTCACCCGAACATGAGGATCCCCGAGGAGGCCAATGAATTTGCGATCAATGCCTCGAACGAGCGTTTTTGGGAGCCGCCGGTCAAGCGCTATGTCCTCGAGTGCCTGGCGGGCCGGGGCGGCGTGCGCGGCAAGGATTTCAACATGCGCTGGATTGCGTCGCTGGTAGCCGAAGTGCACCGCATCCTGATCCGCGGCGGATTGTTCATGTATCCGAAAGATACCAAAGAACCTAAAAAGCCCGGCAGGCTGCGGTTGCTCTATGAGGCGAATCCCATGGCGATGTTGATCGAACAGGCCGGCGGCGGGGCTTCATGGGGCCGGGGCCGGATCCTCGATCTTGTCCCCGATGAGCTGCACCAACGGGTGCCCCTCATCCTCGGCTGTAAAAATGAAGTCGATCGAATCGAGCTCTACCATATGGAACACGACCAGGGCCTGGACCGTGTTTACAGCTCACCGCTTTTCAAGGAACGGTCGTTGTTCATTCAAAGCGAGTGGAACTCGCGTTAGGGGCATTCATGTCAGCCAAGCATCCCATCATTGCAGTTACCGGATCGTCAGGGGCCGGTACGACCTCCGTGACCCGCACCTTCAACTGGATTTTTCGCCGCGAACGCATCAATGCCGCGATCGTCGAGGGCGACTCCATGCATCGATACGACCGCCTCGAGATGATCGAGAAAATGGCGGAGGCCTCGGCCAAAGGCGATCATCACTTCAGCCATTTCGGGCCGGAGAACAATTTATTCAGGGAGTTGGAAGAATTGTTCCGCGGTTACGGCGAATCCGGGCGCGGGAAAGTTCGCCGCTACCTGCACAACGAAAAAGAAGCGCAACCCTTCAACCAGCCGCCGGGAACATTCACGGAGTGGCAGGAGATTCCCAAAGACACGGACGTGTTGTTTTACGAGGGTCTGCACGGTGCCGTTGTGACCCCTGAAGTGAACGTGGCTCGTCATGCGGATCTTACCATCGGGGTCGTGCCCATCATCAATTTGGAGTGGATCCAAAAACTGCACCGGGACAGGGAAACGCGCGGCTACTCCACGGAAGCGGTCGTCGACACAATCTTGCGCCGTATGCCGGACTACGTGAACTACATTTGCCCGCAGTTCTCGCAGACCCATGTCAATTTTCAACGGGTGCCCACGGTCGACACGTCCAATCCGTTCACGGCCCGCTACATACCGACGGCCGATGAAAGCTTCGTCGTCATCCGCTTCGCGAATCCGAAGGGGATCGATTTTCCTTATTTGCTGTCAATGATCCACGATTCGTTCATGTCGCGACCCAACATCATCGTGGCCCCCGGCGGCAAAATGGAACTGGCCATGCAACTGATCTTGACGCCGATGATTTTGCAGCTGATGGATGTGCGTCGACGTGCGCGCGGAGCCCAGCCGGCGCGCGTCCCCGTGTAACACAACTAGGGCACGCGATCGTCCCACTCTCGTCTACAATGCGGAGCAATGAATACTCCGAGTTTCGCGATTGCTGCGGCCCTTCACTCTCCGTCTCGAGAACGCTTGCGCGGGATCGCGTCCATGGCGGCAGCGGTATTTGCGTTTTCAATCATGGATGCCCTGATGAAGCGCTTGTCGGCCCACTATGGTCCGCTCCAAATTTCATGCATGCGTTGTTTGTCGTCGCTGATGTTCTTGCTGTTGACCATCGCATGGCAGCGCTCGTGGACGGGCCTCAAGGCGGCGAGACCGATGTTGCACCTGATGCGCGGCGCGCTCGGCATCGGCATGTTGGCGAGTTTCGTGTACGCCGTGCACCGGCTGACGCTGGCGCAAACCTACTCGCTGTTTCTGGCGGCGCCGCTGTTGATGACCGCGTTGTCGGTCCCCTTGCAGGGTGAGAAGGTTTCCGGCCGGCGCTGGCTCGCCATCGTCGTGGGAATGAGCGGCGTTCTGCTGATTTTGCAGCCCTGGGGCAAGGGCTTCATCTCCCTCGCGGCAGCATCGGCGGCGGCCATCGCAACGATCTGCTACGCGTTGAGCGCACTCACCGTGCGCACGCTCGGTCGCACTAATTCGAGCATGTCCATGGTGTTCTGGTACTTGGGGCTGATCAGCTTAGGTTCGGGCCTTCTTGCGATCAACGATTGGCACCCGGTGGAAAGCGGCGATTGGATCTGGCTCGCCGGCATCGGGATTTTTGGAGCGCTCGGACAATATTGGCTGACGGATGCCTTTCGGCGGGCGCCGCCGTCGGTGGTTGCACCTTTCGAGTACACCTCTATTCTCTGGGCTTTTGCAATCGACTGGATATTCTGGTCGGCCACGCCTTCGGCCGGCTTGATTGCCGGAGCCGGCATCGTCGTTGCCAGCGGCATATTCGTGATCTGGGACGAAACACGACTGGCCGGGCTCGCATTGAACCCGGCCAGCCCCCCGCCTTGAGACGAAGTCGTACTATTGGCGCGTTACACTTTGCGGCGCGTCAATGCGTGGTACACGATGAGGAATACCGCGGCGCCAATAACGGCAACCAGCAAGCTATACACATTCAATCCCGTAACACCCGACATACCGAAGGCACGGAATAGCCAACCGCCGACCACGGCTCCGACTACTCCCAGAACGATATCCAACAACATTCCTTCGCCCGATTTGTTGACCAGCTTGCTCGCGATAAATCCGGCAATCAACCCAAGCACGATCCAGGCTATAAATGACATGATGAACTCCCGTGTTAGGTGGGCGATGATGCAGCCATCAAACGTAGCGGCCAGGGCGTACCAAACCGATCACCAGCCGTGCGGCGTGTAGTCGACCTACAATCGGCCGGACACGACCAGTACCAGCAAAATGATCAGTACGAGGCCCAATCCGCCGCTGGGATAATAGCCCCAACCTCCGCTGTAGGGCCAGGTCGGCAGCGCACCTATCAGGAGAAGAACCAACACTATTAGTAGAATTGTGCCAAGTGACATTTTTCTCTCCCAAACCTTGAGGTAAGGCTCGGCGGAAGGTTATAACGGGGAAAATAGGAAGAAAGTCAGGTAGCTGCGTCAGCCGCTGTAGGGCGGCTCCTACTCGATGGGGCTCACGACACGGCACAATGTTTCTGTCATCAGGAGATTTGCATGAACAACATTCGGCGCAGCGAGGAAAGAGGTTTTGCCGATCACGGCTGGCTGAAGTCCTTTCATACGTTTTCATTCGCCGATTACTTCGACCCCGAACATGTGGAATTTGGGCCGCTACGCGTCATCAACGAAGATCGGGTACAGGCCGGCGCCGGTTTCGGAACCCACGCACACCGCGACATGGAGATCATTAGCTATGTGCTGGCCGGCGAGTTGGCTCACAAAGACTCCCTGGGCAATGGTTCTACCATCCGGCCGGGCGACGTGCAGCGAATGAGCGCCGGCACCGGCGTGCGGCACAGCGAGTTCAATCCTTCGCAAAGCGCGGCGGCGCATTTTCTGCAGATCTGGATTCAACCGAGCGCGCTCAATATTCAGCCGAGTTATGAAGAGAAGCGATTTTCTGCGGAAGAAAAACGCGGTCAACTGCGGCTCATCGCCTCTCCCGACCGCGCTCATGGCTCCGTGCTCATTCACCAGGACGCGAGAATATTCGCGGGACTCTTCGACGGCACGGAACAGGCTGCGCTCGATGTCGGGGCCGGCCGGCGGATCTACGTGCATGTGGCACGCGGCAGTCTTCGAGCGAACGACATCGCGCTCGAGGCCGGCGATGCGCTTCAAATCACAGACTCGACCCATCTTCGCATCGATCAAGGGCGCGACGCCGAGGTGTTGGTATTCGATTTGCCGGGCGGAACACCTTAGTTCGGCGGACCGGTTAGTTCGGCGGAGGTTATTCGAGCGGGCTCACACATCACTGCGCAGTGTCGGGAGTCGGCGCAGCGAGAATGGCTTGCCAATTGATGATGGTGTTCCAGAGCATGCGGTGATCGCCACGGTTGAGATCACGGTAAAGAGGATTGAAGTTGAACGCCACGACATGTCCGCGGCCGACCGGCATGTCGAGTATCGCAGGTCTTCCGATCAAGTTTGCCTCACCCCACGCCTGGCCGCTCACGACCAACGGAGCGCCGTCCCGGCCGCCCCATTGCAGCACGACATAGCGCGTGTCAGTAGGACCGTCGAGACAGCTCGTACAATAAGCCATTCGCAACCACCGCCGCGGCACCGAGTACAGCGCAAAATTTTGACGAAATACATAACTGGACGGCGGGTAGCCGTACGCGATGGGGTGTTCCGGACGCGCGAAGCTTACCCGTAGATGGGAACCGGGAGTACGCGTGACGTCGTCCTGCGGGCCGCCCCCGCTCAGGCGCGGAACACCGCCGGAATCGCGGCGCACGCCACGAATGATCCCGCCTTCGATCGGCAGCATGCTGGCGTTGCCGAGCGTGACCATCAAGCCACCCGCCTCGATGAAGCGCTGAATATGCACAAGTCCTTCCCAGCCGATACCACCCGTGATGTCGTCCGACTCGGCCGGCGTACCATGGCTCGGAGTGGCCGGTGTTTTCTTGAACGGCATAGGCCCCCACGCCTTGGGGATACCTTGAATCTGCTCCGCGAGTTCCAGATCGACATGGCCGTACAACAGCACATCGATTTTGGACAAGCCACCGCCGCGGATGTCTTCGTCGCGCAAATACGTATAGGGAATCTTGCGTTGATCGAGCGAATAGCGCACCCAGCCGATCGAGTCGGTGTCGGCCCAGGGGACCCATACACCCAAACGAGGTACTTTGGCCGAATGTTGCGGCACCTCGGGCAACGCCGCGGCGCTCGAGAAATAAAGACCGGAATGTGTCGCGATATCACGGAGAGCCGCTGCGACGCCGGCCTGCGCCGGGATCAGCCATGATCCCGCCGGATAAGCAGCGCCGTCGAACTCGAAGGCGCGCTCCGCAATGTTCACCGTGAAGCGCGCGAGGCGATACCTCGCTTCAAAAATTCCTTCCTGACCAGTGTCTCGTAATACGAAGGCGGGCCCCTCGCCCGCCACGTTTCCGCGAAGCTGCGGCGCCGCCGTCAACAAGGTCAGATGGACTTTCTGAATCGACTCGTCGGCACTCGGTATGACCTGTAAGTGGTAAAACGCGGGCAGTTCCCAGGACACATCGTCGTATGCCTCGCCACCCTCCTTCGGATAGTTCTGGGGGGTCAGCAAATCCACCGCATAGTTGCGGTAGGGTTGATCCAACCGGACGACGTAGGTTCCTTCGGGAAAAACGCCCTCTTTGATGCTTAGGATGCCGTCGCTGCGGCTCACTTCGATGTGCTGAGCCTGCAGTCTCGCGACCAATTGCGCGACCCGCGCAGGGTCGCCCTGATCATCGGGAATGACGAACGCGAAGGGGGCTTCTTCGAGACCTTTGCGCCAGCTGTGTAGACCTTTGGTGTAGAAGTTACGCAGCAGCATCGCTGAATTCGCGGCCGCGTAGTCGAGCGCCGCAAGGGCCGCCGTTTCGTTGTAATTCACATTGTCGCGCGCCGACCATCGGAACTTCTCGGAGGGCGGCGGCAACACGCGGTACCATTCCCGTGAGGTCGCGCGTGGCCTCAACTGTTGGGTCAAGGTTTCGGCGGTGCTGTTACCGAATGTTTCGTAGCCGCGCCCGACGGCATTGTGATTCATGGCCACCGAATCCAAGAACATGTGGCCCCAGCCGTCGCCGAAATCCCAGGTGCTGACGCCCGGCATCCCTAGGCCGGTCATGGTCTCCACTTCGTGAAAACTAAGAGCCAAGAACTCGCTGAACGTAATGGGATCGATGTTGGGGTTGTAAGGACCGGTTCCGTTCCAAGTCATGAGCAGCGGGACGCTCTCGTGCAAGTCATGCACGACGACCGGATGCCATTCGAAGAACATGCGGCTCACCGCTTTGGTGGTTTCGTGGGTCAGCTGATGAGCATCGCGATTGATGTCGACGAACGCATATTTCGACCAATAGGGCGGCGATTGGCGAGGTAGAGTCGCCCGATCGGTCTTGCCCTTGAGAAACCGGTAGAACCACTCGACTTGCTTGTCGCGTCCATCGGGATTCGACACCGGATTGATCAGCACCACCATCTTCTCGCGAATGCGGCGAATCATCGGCTGATCCGAGACGGCAAGCCGATAAGCCAGCTCCAAAACCGATTCGGTCGAACCGGTTTCATCGGAATGCAGCGCCGCGTTGAAGTAATAAAAGGGCCGAGAAACGGCGATCAAGCGCTCCGCGGCTTCGGCGTCGAGCGTGCGTGGATCGGCGAGCGCGGCGTTCGCGGCTTTGAGGGCATCTAAATTCTTGATTCCGTTTTCGTCCGCGATGGCGAGCATGACGATGTCGCGACCCTCCTCGGAGCGGCCGATCGTGAAAACCCTCACTCGCGGCGACGCGGCTGCCAACGCGCGGCAGTACGCGCCGGCCTGCGCGGAATTGACCAACTCTCCCGCTGCCCCGGAAATTCGGCCAAAGAATGCCCGCGGCGAGGGCACCTTGGCGGATGCGGGGAGATAGGCCACCCAAGGAGAGAGGAAGCGAGCCTCGGTGGTAGCCGCGGCAATTTCTTCCGTGGATCCCGGCTCCGCCTCGTCCGGCGCCGCGGCGGATTGTGCGATCGCCTGCTTTGAGACGCTCATGACGATGCATACGCACATCAGAACTCGAAAGATCACGGGCGGATCTCGTAGCCGACCGATCGTGGGGTCCGGTCTTCACCGTTCACCGGCGTCACATCCATCGGACAAGCCGAAAAAACCACCATCACATCGGTCAGCGCGCGCAGCACGATGAAGTCGCCCGCCTTGCTGAGCGGAGCGTTGAGGGCGATTTTATTGTTGTCAGTGACCGGAACGTTCATCCAGAAATTGACTGGATTTGGAACATGATCGGGCGTGATACCGCACCGCGCGAGCGCCTGGACGAAGTTATCGCTACAATTCGCATGTCCGGGCGCCGAACCGTAGAACTTGTACACCCACGGGTCACAGCACGCGAGCAACATGTCGTGCCGGCAGCCGGACGTATCCTTCTCGAGAACCAGTAATGCCGTGCGCCGATTGCTGTACAGGGAATCTCCCTCGCCCACGAACAGCCGAAAGAGCATCCGGCGGGTATGCTCGACGGATAAATACTCGGTCGCATCCGCCGCCGCCAGACACCAGGTATCCACGACTTGTGATCCGTGGGTGTTTATCAGGGTTACGGCCTGCCCGCGATTCACGGCCAACGCAATCGCCGCTCCACCCGGAAGTTCACTCAACGGCATGACCAGCTCCTCTTTGGGATTCAGGTTAGGTGCGAATTTGGCGGGACCAATACCAATAGAACGGCAGACCGAGCAGCAACAAGCCCACGCCCTGCAAGGCCTGACGGGGCGCCGCGATGAAAGTATTCACGAGCAACGCCGCTGTCACCAACAGGAACACGAACGGAACCAGCGGGTATCCCACCGCCCGATAGGGGCGCGGGGCGGCGGGCATGCTGCGCCGGAACACGAACAAGGAGGCCGTGCTCAGTCCGTAGAACATAAATGAGGCGAATACGACCGAGTCGCTGAGCGTGTCGTAGGTGCCGGAAGCCGCGAGCACGCTACCCCATACAGCCTGAGCCAATAGCGCTCTGACCGGCACGTTCGAGTGCGGCGAGAGCTTGGCGAGCCCCGGGAAGAACAACCCATCGCGCGCCATGGCAAAAGGAATGCGTGAATTCGAGAGCACACTGGCGTGCAACGACCCGAAGGAGGAGACCATCAGCGCAACGGCGGTCAAGGAGACGGCCATGGGCCCCAAAAAGCGCTTCAGAACCTCCGTCGCCACGGAAGAACTGGCCGGAATGCTCGCAATCTGAAGCGGACTCAGCGTGTAGTAGTACGCAGTGTTCACGAACAGATATAGCACTCCGACCACCAGCATGCCGCCGATGAAGGCGCGCGGCAGGTTGCGCTGTGGGTCGCGGATTTCACCCGCGAGCGGCGCCACATTGTTCCAACCGTCGTACGCCCACAGAGCGCCCAGCATCGCGGCGCCGAAGCCCGCAATGCCGCCGCGCGCACTCGCAGCCACGCCGTCGCAGGTCCCCATCAATCCCGAACCTTGAAGATGAGTCCAATCGCCAGGGGCGAACATAAAGGCACCGACCCCGACCCCCACGACCAGCGCCACCTTGGCAATCGTCGCGATCAAAGCGGTGCGGCCGCCGGCGGCAACCGACACGCAATTGATGAGCGCCACCGTCCAGATGGTCGCCAGCGCTACGATGGTCAAGCCGCTGATCTTAAGGTGCAAACCACCCAAATCGACATTGAGGTGCCAAGCCTGCAAAACGCCGCCCAGCGCGACGTTCATGAAAATCGCGAGCCCCACGGCCAAGGCCGCTTGCGCTCCGGTGCGAAAAACCCCAAACGCCATCCAGCCGAAGAGAAAACCCACGATGCGGCTATATGCGCGGCGCAAATAAACATAGTCGCCGCCCGCCTCCGGCATCATGGCGGCGATTTCAGAATAAGAAATGCTGCCCGCCAGGGACAATAGTCCCGCTGCCAGCCATACCAGCATGACGATTTTCGCACTGCCCACGTTGCAGGTCATGACGCGTGTTTTCAGGAACACACCGGCGCCGATCATATTGGTGACGTTGACGGCGATCGCCGCCCACGGTCCGACTCCCCTCGTCAGCTCGGGCCGCACCATCACCGATGGGTTCGTGTTGTTCATCCCGGTGTAGTATCAGATAAATGCACGCCGACTACTCGCGAATTTGGTCTCTCGCCATTGCAGGCCTGGTGGTGTTGGCGATCTATCGGCGTTTGCGCCGTAGTTTCGGCAGACAGCAGCTGCAACCCCGGCGCATGGTACTGCGGATAGCGGTACTTCTTGCGCTGGGCGGGTCCTTGATTCCAGTGGCGCTGCGGTCCGGCGAATTCTTGATCGCCGAGGCGGCGGGCGCGGCGACGGGTGTGGCGTTGGCGCTGTGGGGCGCGGAGCGTACGCGCTACGTGAAATATGACGGCCGCCTGTACTACGTACCGCACACGTACACCGGAATCGCGATATCCCTATTGGTACTCGGGAGAATCGTCTATCGTGGCGTTCAAATTTATACGGCGGGCGCCGATTCCGCACAGCAACCGGCCGTGCGGAATCCGCTCACCGTGGCATTACTCTTTGTGTTGATCGGCTACTACGTCTTTTACTACAGCCGAGTGCTGTGGAAATCCAAGCACGTTAACCCTGAAGATCTCGAGGAACCCTCGGCCGCCGCCACCTCCTGATGCGCGGTCAAGCCGAAGCGGCGATCATTTCGCGATGACGACCAACTCAATCGTCAGTAAGCCGAATGCAATCAACAATCCATTGTGGCCCCAGCGGGCAATTAGTCCTAACATTGAAGTCTCCTAAACCTACATTCCGAGGCAATACGGCGCACCTGCGCCAACGTCCCAAAGATATGGGGCCGAAAGCTAACATTTCCAGGTGTTTGGGGAGCATGCGCTGGGTCGCAAAACGCGCATTTCGTGCCGAATTCGGCACCATAATTCGGGGCTTTCTACTGCCCTGTTTTGATACGCGTCCATACCCGAGTGCGCAGTCTGTCGTAGTCGGCGCCGAGTTCGGCCGGCAAATATAACCGCGCCCGCACCTCGGCCGTCGGATAGACGGCGGGGTCTTGGAGGATATCCTTATCGACATAGGGGCGGGACGCCGTATTGTCGTTACCATAGTGAATGTCGTTGGTAATCTCGGCGATGATCTTGGGATCCAAGATGAAATTGAGGAATTTGTGTGCCGCCTCCGGATGGGGAGCCGAAGCGGGAATTAGGAAGGCGTTGTAGGTGATATTGGAACCTTCCTTGGGAAGCGAGAACGCGAGGTGGGCGCCGGTACCGTCCTCGCGAGCTCGAGCCTGTGCGACCGAATAATCGCTGGACCAGGCAATCGCCAAGCAAATCTCGTTCGCCGCCAATTGAGTCCAATAGGTATTGGAGTCGAACGTGCGAATGTAGGGCCGCACCGCCATGACTACTTGCTCCGCCGCTTGCAAATCCTCGGGGCGCTGGGAGTTTGGATCGCGGCGCAGGTAGGCCAGCGCGAGCTGTATCACGTCTTCCGGTGAGTCAAGAAACGTCACACCGCAGTCGGCAAACTTGGCAATGATTTTCGGGTCGAATAGCATCGCCAAGCTGCCGGTTGGCGCATCGGGCATACGCGCCTTGATCATATCCACGTTATAGACGAAGCCGTTCATGGCATGCAGATAGGGAACGGCGAAGCGATTGCCGGGATCCGCCTGCGCCTGTACCGCGAGCACGGCAGGATCGAGGTTTTTCCAGTTGGGCAGCTTCGATTTGTCGAGCGGCAGATACGCGCCCGCTTTGATCTGCCGGCCGTAAAAGCCGGTGGTGGTGCTCACGATGTCGAAACCCGAATGGCCGACCAAGAGATTCGCTTCCAGCGTTTCATTGGAGTCGTACAGCTGATAAACCACCTTGATGCCCGTCTGGCGCTCGAATTCGGCAATGGTGTGATGGCCGATGTAGTCGGACCAGTTGTAGATGTTGAGCACTTGCTCTTGCGCCACGGGCGCAGCATGCTGGCGCCCGCCGCACGCGCACATCAGGAGAGCGACGCAGATGCCGGCGGCGGCTGTTCTACGCACGAGCGGCTGTTCTATGCGCGCGCCAATTCAGAATGGATCCATTCGTGAAACTGCCGAATCACGTATTCCTCAGGCATCACCACGCCGCGAACGTGGGGCGCCGCGTGCAGTCCCCGCTGATTCAGCTCGCAAACTTCCGCGTCCTCCGTCATGACCAGATTCGTGAAATCCACGATATTGCGCACGTCGAAGTTCGGATCCGCCAACGTTTGCGCCGAAAACAAGTACTCGACGCGCAGCTCCGTTTGCTCCGGTCCCAATGGCTTAAGACGCACCACACGCACGTAGTCGACGTGACCCACGATGAACATGGACGGCAACCCGGTCATATAGATGTGGCCCGCTTTGCGGTCTTCCTCCGTGAGTCCGGGAAACGCCACTCCGGTCAACTTGCCGTCGGACGACCATGTCGCTGCGCCCGGGCGCAGCCCTCCCTTGTACTTCGGGTCAGGATTCGCTCCGTACTCGGTCCAGTTCGGATCGTCGCGCTCCTCGAGCAAACCGCGGCCGTAAATCGGCACCAGATTCGACAACTTCGGATGTACGCCCGGGCAATGCAGGCACTCGTTGTAGTTTTCCCAGAAAATCTTCCAGTTGCTCTGAATCGTTTTCACGAGGACATGGCCGACGATGAGATCGCTCAACGGCCACGCATCCAGACGATTCAGCGGCAGGTCGAATAACCGCTCGAATGGCGGCGGATTCGCAGTCAGGGCGACGAATATGAATCCGCTCCATTCCCGCACTTTAATTTTATAGAGCGGGAAATCCGCGACGTCGAAACCGGAGGCATGAGTCTTCGAGGACGTACGCAGCAAATCCCCTTGCAGGTTGTAGGTCCAAGCGTGGTAGGGGCAAACGATCGCACCCGATCGCAGATGGCCTTCGCTTTCTCGGCACAGTGCGGCGCCGCGATGGCGGCAGGTGTTATGAAAGCCCTGAAGGACGCCCGTATCGTCCCGCACCAGAAGAATCTTCTGGTCGCCGAGTTCGAAGGTGCGGAACGCGCGGTTGGCCGCCACATCGCTCGAACGCCCAACGTAGATCCAGTTTCGATACCAAATCCGCTGCAGTTCCCGGTCATAATGGCGCGGGTCGAAATATGCCTCGGCGGCAAGACCTTCCGTCAGTTCGGTCAGTCCATTGTATCCCGGCGCCGGGGTATCGATAGTGCTCAACATATGCCCTCCCTTCGGCGAGGGATTATACCCGACTACGCACGCATCAAGGCACCGGTGGGATCGAATGCCGCCTCAGTCAGGCGTACTGCCTCGCGTCGTTCGCCGATAATTTCAATCTCGAATCCGCGATCGGCCGTCGCCAGTGCGGCCGGGACATACCCGATCGCGAGCGATGCTCCGACACGATGTCCGTACGCACCGGAGGTCACCCAGCCCACGGTTTTGCCATCGTGCCAAATGGGCTCGTCGCCCAGCGCATCTGCGTTCGTGGCTGCCACTTTGAAGCACACGAGTCGTAACGCGGCGCCGCGGCGCTTCTCCTCGGCCGCGGCGGAACGTCCGATGAAGTCGTTTTTCTTGAAGTCGACGAATCGTCCAAGGCCGGCTTCGAAGGGTCCATAGATCGGCCGGTATTCGCGCGCCCAGGTACCGAAGCCCTTCTCGATGCGCATGGCATTGAGCGCGCGGCCGCCGAACAGGCGAAGACCGTATTCGCGGCCGGCCTTGATCAACGAGTCGTAAAGCGCGCGCTGATAATCCGTGGTCACCCAGATCTCAAAACCCAGATCGCCGGTGAAGGACACTCGTCCCACGTACCCCGGCACCATACCAATCTCCATGCGTCGAAACGACATGAAGGGGAAGGCCGCGGTGGTCAAGTCATCGCGCACCAAACTTTGCAGCAGGGCGCGCGATTTCGGCCCGGCTACCGACAGCCCCGTATATTCCATTGCGCACGGCCGCACGGAAACTCCGGTCGGCGGCAAGTGCCGCTCGAACCATCGCATGTAATATGTTTCCGCGGCGTAAGTGCCGATCAGCAATATATGGTCCTCTGCGACTCGGCACATGGTGAAATCGCCGATCAATTTCCCGCGTTCGTTCAGCATGGGCGTCAATGCGATTCGGCCCACGGATGGCACATGGTTCGCCATCACGCGCGAAAGCCATTCGACCGCGCCCGGCCCTTGCACATCGAACTTTCCGTAGTTGGATATTTCCAAGAGACCGACGGCATCGCGGACGGCCCGGCATTCGGCACCCACATGGGGATGCGAGTTGGAGCGCCGGAAGCTCACTTGGTCCAAGGCTTCTGCCGCCGTCGGCGCGAACCACAGAGGGTGCTCCAGCGCGCAATAATCGCCGAACACCGCATGCTCGGCCTCGAGCTTCTCGTAAATCGGCGTGGTGCGCAGCGGACGCGCCGCGGTGAGTTCTTCATTCGGAAAGCGAATGCTGAAGCGGCGAGAATAGTTTTCGCGCACTTTGGCATTGGTATAGGCCAAGGTGGTCCAATCCCCGTAGCGCGCCACATCCATGCCCCAGATGTCCGCGCCGGGATCGCCGTCCACCATCCAGCGCGATAGCGCCAAGCCCACGCCGCCGCCTTGGCTGAAACCCGCCATGACGCCGCACGCCACCCAGAAATTCTTCAGGCCCTTGATGGGCCCCACCAGCGGGTTGCCGTCCGGCGCGAACGTGAAGGGTCCGTTCACCACCTTCTTGATGCCGGCCTTTTCAAGGGCCGGAAAATGTTCGAATCCCACCGCCAGACTCGGCGCGATGCGCTCGAGATCGTTCGGCAGCAAGTCCTGACCGAAATCCCAGGGCGTCGTCGTCGCCGACCAGGGAACTCCCGCCCGCTCATAAGTCCCCATGAGCATGCCTCCGCGCTCCTGGCGAAGATAGATTTCGCCCTCGAAGTCGATGGCATGCAGTTGCTCTTTTTTGCCCACGAGTTCCGGCATGTCGCCGGTGATCAAATACTGATGCTCCATCGCGAGTATGGGTAGCTCGATGCCGACCATGCGGCCCACCTCTCGAGCCCAAAGTCCCCCGGCATTCACGACGTGCTCGGCGTGAACGTTTCCATGGTCGGTAATCACATCCCAAGTACCGTCCGGCCGCGGCTTAAGATCCGTTACGCGAGTGTGGCGAACGATCTCGGCCCCGCCGATCTGCGCCGATTTTGCATACGCGTGCGTCACCCCGTAGGGATCGACGTGGCCTTCGATGGGATCGTACATCGCGCCCGCGAAATGCGCCTTGTCGAGCAGCGGAAACAATTTGGCCGCTTCGTCGACCGAGATGATATCCAAGTCCATCCCGAGATAGCGGCCGCGCGCCTTCGCCATCTTCAGCCAATCGAGCCTTTCGCGCGTGCCGGCGAGCATGAGGCCTCCCGTTATGTGCACGCCACATGATTGTCCGGAGATTTGCTCGATTTCCTTATACAGTTGAATGGTGTATTGCTGCAGCTTGGCAACATTCGGGTCGCCGTTGACGGTGTGCATGCCTCCGGCAGCGTGCCAGGTCGACCCGGAAGTCAACTCCGCGCGCTCGACCAACAGGACGTCTTTCCAACCGGCTTTCGTCAGGTGATAAAGGACGCTGGCGCCGACGACACCGCCGCCGACCACCACCACCTGGGCGTGGCCTTTCATCGGGGCCCCTTGATCAATGTGATGTCATTCATTCGATACAGCCAAATGGATGTTGTTGTACGCCGACATGCCCGATCCATTACCAAAACGCTCGATCAGCCACGACCGGAACAAGGCGATCGCAGTATCGCTCAGAGCTTCCGGATGGGTGATCAAATAATAGCCGTAGCCGTCGTCCAAAATGTTCTCGAACGGTTTGGCCAGACGGCCCGCCCGAACGTAATCGCCGAACAGATAATTGTCGACGAGTGCGATGCCCTCGCCGCTCAACACATATTGAACGGCCAGAAGCGCGGTATCGAACACTAAACCACGTTCGACATTCAAGGAGTTGAAACCTGCCTGACGAGCGAACTGCGACCACAGGTGATGGCGCGGCAAATCCGAGAGTCGCACGTGAACGACTTCGTTCGACTCGATGAATTCGGCCAAACTCTTGCCCTCGGAGTGCGCCGCGATACTCGGGTGACAGACCATGCTCAGGCGCACCGGCCAAAGTAAATCTCTCACAGAATCCGTCACCGTCGGCTTGGAGTACACCACCGCCACGTCCACGTCGCTCGGCGGCGGCCCGACGCCATAGGGACTGACCAGGTCGATCTCCACGTCGGCGGCCGCGCGGCGAAAATCCCTCAAGATGGGCACGGCGAGGAGCGCCGCGAAGCTCGGCGGCATCTGCACGCGCAAGGTCCGCATAGCGGTTGCACCCTCGTTGCGGATATCGTCGATCGCGTACTCCAAGCGGTCGAAGGATTTCATCACGGCAGGCAAGAGATGCTGACCTGCCTTGGTCAGCACCAAGGCATGAGGCCGTCGTTCGAACAGTTGCGCTCCAATCAGTTTTTCAAGCGCGATCACATGCCTGGATAGTGCGCTCTGGGAAATCAACAGCGCGTTGGCAGCCGCGGTGAAGCTCAGATGCTTGGCCACTCCCTCGAAGGCTCGCAACGCATTCAACGGCAGCCAGCGGCGATCGATGGTCGTCTTGCCCATGAATGCTACGGGGCCCAGGACTTCGTATAGCCGATGGCACGCTTTTGATCAGGAATGATCGTTCGGGCCGCCAGGTACAAATGATAGGCCGCCCAAAATCCGGTTGGGGCCAACACGAGCATGGCTGAACGCAGCGAGGCCGCATCGGTGGCGTGAGCGCCGGCAAACCAGTTGCTCAGGACGCCGACGATCCACGGAGCGACGATCAGATTCAAGATGTTGGCGACCAGCAGCGATATCGCGATGAACATATTGCGCATGTGGCAGGGAGCGAGATTATTGAGCAGTCCGAAACACGGGCCGATGTAGAAATAAATGGCCGGAATGAAGATCCAGAACATCAGCTTGCAGACCCACAGCGATTCCGTCCAATAGGCAATTATGGACGGTATGGTAGCCAAACCAATGCCCGCGGCCAGCAGCCAAACGCAGCGCCGCGGATCCGCCATCGCGGGCCGCGATAGTACCCACGCCGTTGCCACGGTCGCAATCGATCCGCCCACGAGGTGAATATTTCCCGTGACGGCGCCCGCCTGGCCAACGTCCATTGAGTAAGCCCGCTGTAGAAAAGTGGGGGTCCAATAGATCAGACCCCATCCCCATAGCGCACACAGGCCGCCGCCTATGACCACGTGGAAAGCGGCCTTTTGTTGCCACAGGAATCGCAGCGATTCGAGGAGCGAGGGCTTGATATCATCGACGATCGCGTCCAGGCGTCCTCGCGCCGGTTCGCGCACGGTCAAATACACGATGGCACCGACGAGGAGGCCCGGAACGCCGAGTGCGAGAAAAGCGGCGCGCCAGCTATAGGCATGTGCGACGGCGCCCGCCATGTTGGCGCCCAGCCAAGCGCCGATGGGCGCACCGAGCGCCAGCACCGTCATCGCCATGGGGCGGCGGTCCGCCGGAAAGTAATCTGAGACGATGGCGGTCGACGGCGGCGTGCCGCCTGCCTCACCCACACCGACACCGATGCGGCCGAGGAAGAACTCCGCATAGTTTCGCGACAGCCCGCAAAGCGCGGTGAACGCAGACCACACGATGAGAGAGATCGCCAATATATTGCGGCGATTCGAGCGATCCGCCAGCCACGACACCGCAATCCCGAATGTGACATAGAAGATTGCGAGCGGCCAGCCGGTAAGAATTGCCACCCCTGCGTCGTCCAGATGCAATTCGAGGCGAATCGGTTCGAGCACCGTGGATACGACATAACGATCTGCGATGTTGATCGCGTAAATCAGGCACGTGAGGATCAGCACATACCAGCGCAGGAGCGATGAGGGCGCGTGGGCTCGAGGTAGATCGATGGCGGTGCTGCTCAAGGTGGTTGGTACCCCTTTAGTCTGATCTTGCGCACCATACAGGGTTCGAAACCGTTATGCGACGGGGAGCTTTCCATACCAAAAATGACATGGGCGAATCGCGAAATGGCATAGCGCGGGTGAGGGATAAGATTAAGCTCCGCCAGTGGATAATGCTGACTACGTCATCGTCGGTGCCGGTACCGCGGGCTGCGTGCTCGCCGATCGCTTGTCCGCGAGCGGGCGCCATCGGGTACTGATCCTCGAGGCCGGCGGATCGGACGCGCGCTTTTGGATCAAGACGCCGATCGGTTACGGTTTCACGTTCGCCGATTCCGCCGTCAATTGGAAATACCAGACACTTGCAAACCCCGGTCTCAACGGCCGCACGATGTACTGGCCGCGCGGACGGGTCGTCGGCGGCTCCAGTTCCATCAATGCGCTGGTGTACTGCCGCGGGATGCCGGCGGATTTCGACGACTGGCGCGACTTGGGGAACGCCGGCTGGGGTTGGGATGACGTGCGGCCTTATTTCGAAAAGTCCGAGCGCCGTGTCGATCCGACCGGCCGCGCCACGACCGACGGCCCACTCGACGTCAAGGACGTCACCCCGTATCTACATCCGATGCGCACGCAGTGGCTCGACGCCGCCGCCGAATTGGGGCTGCCGGTGACCGACGATTTCAACGGCGTTCACCCTGAAGGTCTCGGGTCCTATCAGGTGACGATTCGAAATGGAAGACGCTGGTCTGCGGCCGATGCGTTCCTGCGTCCAGCTCTGCGGCGAGGCAACGTAAAACTCGAAACAGAAGCCTGGGTCAGCGGGCTGCGCTGCGATGGACGGCGCGTATTGGGTGTGGAGTATGTCCGCGACAATGAACCTCACTATGTCGGCGCCAATCGCGAAGTGATCCTGTGCGCCGGTGCGGTGAATTCTCCCCAGTTGCTGCAGCTCTCCGGAATCGGGCCGGCAGGTACGTTGGCGGCGCTCGGAATTGCGCCGGTGCTCGACAATCCGGCGGTGGGCGGACACCTGCAGGATCACCTGGCCGTGGTGTATTCCTATAAGGCATCGCGTAAGACGCTGAACGATGAGCTCAATTCGACGGTTGCCCAAGCCATCGCCGGGTTGCGCTATTTGTTCGCCCGGCGAGGTCCCTTGGCCTTGAGCGTGAATCAATTCGGCGGATTCGTCCGCGCTGATCCTAACGGCACTCGTCCGGATATGCAGCTGTATTTCAATCCGGTGACCTACGCGGCGGGAGATGCCACGCGCACGCGCATCAAGCTGGATGCGTTTTCGGGCTTTTATCTGTGCTTCCAGCCTACGCGCCCGACCAGCTCCGGCCGCATCGACATTGCAAGCAGAGACTTTCGCCTCGCGCCCCGCATCGCGCCAAACTACCTATCCACCGAGAAGGACCTTCAAGACGTGGTGCATGGGGGCCGGCTCATGCAAACCATTGCCCACACCGGAGCGATGCGACAATTGATACAAGAGCCCATCGAGCCCGACCTTGGCCGAATGGATGCGGCCGAGCTGCTCGCCGATTTTCGCGCCCGTGCGGCCACCGTGTATCACCCGGTGGGCACCTGCCGCATGGGCAAAGCCCTTGGTGAATCGGTGGTCGATCCGGCGCTACGGGTGCATGGGATCGAACGGTTGCGCGTGGTCGATGCCTCGGTTTTTCCGACCGTGACTTCTGCAAATACCAATGCACCGACTCTCATGGTGGCGCAGAAGGGCGCCGATCTGATCCTGGCAGAATGAACCCTAAAGGATGGGGGGACTTATGAAACTCGACAGTGTCAAAGTTTTCGTGGTGGGAAATCCGCCGCCTGGTTACGGCGGCCGCTATTTCGTTTTCTTGAAGCTCAAGACCGTCTGCGGGATCGAAGGGGTGGGCGAAGTGTACGCGGCCACCTTCGGCCCACACGTCATTGCCTCGATGATCGTAGATGTGTTTGCGCGCCGCTTCGCCGGCCGCGACCCCTTTCAGATCGAAGCGATGTGGCGGGAGAGTTATGGCTCTGGTTTCAGCCTGCGCCCCGATCTATCGCTCATGGGTGTGATCAGCGGATTGGAAATGGCGTGTTGGGACATCGTCGGAAAAGCGGTCGAACAACCGATTTACAATCTCCTCGGGGGGCGCGTGCATGAGCGGCTGAGAAGCTATTCATATCTTTATCCGGCCGACGGAGAGGGGGATGAGTTCTATCTTGATGCGGACCGCTCAGCGACGCGCGCCGCCGAATACGTCAAGCAAGGCTTCACCGGACTGAAGTTCGATCCTACGGGTGGTTTCTCGGCCTATGATCCGCGTCAGCCGACGCGGGAAGCGCTTGAACGCACCGTTCGATTGGTTCGCTTGGTACGCGAAGCTGTGGGTGATGAAGCCGATTTGTTGCTGGGCACCCACGGTCAATTCACGACCTCCGGGGCGATCAGGCTGGCGAAGCGATTGGAAATGTATGATCCGCTGTGGTTTGAAGAACCGGTGCCGCCGGAGATGCCGGAACAAATGGCGCTCGTGGCTCGCGGCACCAGCATTCCGATCGCCACCGGCGAACGCCTGACCACGAAGTACGAATTCGCCCGCGTACTCGCCACCGGCGCCGCCAATATTCTGCAGATGAACTTAGGCAGGGTGGGCGGCTTGCTCGAGGCGAAGAAAGTGGCGGCCCTGGCGGAAGTGCACTATGCGCAGATTGCTCCGCACCTGTATTGCGGTCCGGTGGTCGGCGCTGCAAATATCCAGATAGCGACTTGCACGCCGAATTTTCTGATCTTGGAGAGCATTCAGCAATGGGGCGGCTTTCACGCCAAGATCCTGAAGTCGCCGATTCGTTGGGAAGCGGGTTACGTCATACCGCCCACGGCGCCCGGACTCGGTGTGGAACTCGATGAAGCGGTGGCGCTTGCCCATCCGTATGACGCCGACGGCGAGTTGCATCTCGAGATGGTGAATCGTTCTCTCGGTTGAACTATGCGTTACGGTTTCATCGGATTGGGACATTTAGGCAAGCACCTCGCGGCCAATCTCGCCCGTGGCGGCTTCGATGTGGGCCTCTACGATTTGGACCGCGGTTCGGCCGATGGGGCCCTCGAGGCCGGCGGGCTTTGGTTCCCGTCCGTGTCCGCGTTGGCGCCCTCCTGCGATTGCCTGATCACCTGCCTACCCTCCCCGGATGCGACGACATCCGTATTGGAGGAGGCGTTACCGCTGATGCACGCGGGTACCGCCTGGATCGAGATGAGCACCAATGATTTTGCAAACATCGAAGCGCTGGCCGTGCGCGCGCGCGAAGCGCAAGTCGCCACGCTCGCCTGCCCGGTCACCGGCGGCGTACATCGCGCCGAGGCAGGCGACATCACGGTGTTGGTCGGCGGCGATCAACAGGTGTTCAAGATGCACGAACCCGCACTCAAGGCGATGGGCGGCCAGGTCATCTACCTGGGTGGCATCGAGCAGGCGAGCGTCACCAAAGTGGTCACGAACATGCTGGCCTTCATTCATTTGATTGCGGCCGGCGAGGCCTTGATGCTGTGCGCCAAGGCGGGAGTTGACCTTCGCGCCGCGTTCGAGGCCATCGCCGCGAGTTCCGGCAACAGCTTCGTCCACGAGACCGAAAGCCAAGTCATTCTGAACGGGAGCTATGACATCGGCTTTACCATGGATTTAGCCTGCAAGGATGCTGGATTCGCGGTCGAATTCGGACGCCGATTCGGAGTACCTCTGCGTCTGGCGGGAGTCATGGAGCAGACCTTCATCGAGGGACGAGCCAAATATGGCGGCGCGGCCTGGTCTTCGATGATCGTGAGACTCCTGGAGGACGCTGTTGGGACCCCGTTGCGCGCGCCGGGATTCCCCGCGCGGCTCGGCCCTGGCGACGCGTGAACTGGCGACGAGTGAACCGGCAACCACTGTCGACCTCGCCGCGCGCCGATACGATCGCGACCGCTCGGCCGGGGGCCGCGGTGCTCGCTCTTCTGATTGCGTGCTCGCCGCTGACAACCGTTAGAGCATCGGTCGAAGTCATCGTGGGCCCGACCCCTATTGTCGATGGAGATGCGAAAGCGGCCGGCGACATAACGGTCTTCAACGAAAAGCTGGCCTTCGCTTTGGCGATCGAATCGCAAGTCCCCTACGGCGTACCCCGAGGCGCGCTGATCGATGTGGCGCCAGTGAGGAACGGCATCATCGGGCGCGACCGCATCGTCTTCGCGGACTTCATCCCCAACAACTGGTCGGCATGGCCCAATACCTACCGGCACGTGGAGTTCCTCGAGCGTGGTCCAGAACAAGTGATCATCCGAGTCGAACGTGACTGGGGCAAAGTGACCATCTCCACCGTCTACACGCTGAAAGCGAATGCGGACTGCGTCGGCATCCAAACGACCATGAACAATCGCGGCGGCACCGCATTGCCTGATTTGCTGTCCGGCCTGACGTTGTGGCCCAAAGGCGGGTACTTATTCAGCGTCCCGGGTTTGGCCGGAATTGAACAGGGTCCCGCGACCGGCGCGCTTTCCGATCGCGTGACGGCGTATGACGAAACATCTACGGTGACTCTGCACGCCCCCTATTTTGATCATGTTGGTTTCAGCTCAAAGGATATGTATCGGCTGCACACGTTGGCGGCCGGCGAAAGCCGGACCTTTGAGGGGTGGCTCCAGGTCGTCTCGAACGGAGATCTAAAGCCGGTCATCCAAGCCGAAATCGAACGCAAGCATCTCCCCTCCGGCTTGGTTCGCGGCGTCGTAAGGGAGCGGCACGGAAAGCTGATCGACCTGCCGGTCGTCGTGGTTGAAAAGCAGGGAAAACCGTATGGGTGGGTGCTGGGCAACCGCGGCGGATACGAATTCAGGCTGCCGCAAGGCGACTATGTTCTATATGCCACCGCCAAAAATTATTCCCAAAGTATCAAGACTTCGCTCACCATCGCGCCCGGCGCGAACGAGACGCGAAACTTTCTTGATTTGCAGCGCCCCGGACGGATCCGCTTCTCTGTCGTGGATTCGCGAAGCGGCAAACCGCTCGACGCACGCATCGCCATTACCGGCGGCCAGCGCGCGCCGCTCGGATTTTTGGGTGCGAAAGTCTTCTTCACGGAACTCGACCGGAAAGGCCGACTCGACGTGGCGATCGGACCAGGCGACTACCTGTTCACGGCAACCTCGGGTGGTGGCTTTCTCGCCGCGAGCCTGGCGGTAAAAATAAAAGCGCTGTCCGGAAAAGTAGCGAGCGCGAGGATTGCTCTGACGCCTCTGTTCGATCCGCCAGCCGACGGGTGGTACTCCGCGGATCTGCATCATCATGCCGACCAGGCCGAGGCGGTCACTCCGCCTGACGCTCTAGCACGTTCCCAGCTGGCCGCCGGCCTCGATGTTCTCTTTGTCAGCGATCACGATTCGACAGTGAACCATCAAGCGCTGCAACGGATTGCCGATCGTCGCGGAATGGCGTTCATTCCCGGGATCGAACTCTCCCCGTCCTGGGGACATTTCAATGCCTATCCGCTACTGCCCGGGCGGAGACTGGCGATCGACACGAGTACAGCCTCCATAGATGCGATATTCGAAGAGGCGCGCCGTCAGGGCGCGATCGTCGTACAGGTCAACCACGCCTTCATCCCTTATGGCTATTTCACGAGCCTCGACGCCGGCATCGCGCCGGGCGGCTTCAATCCAGGGTTCGATTTGCTGGAGATCAATGCCGCGGTACCCGCCGATGACGACAAGGTGCTGCATAAGCTATGGGAGTTCTGGAACGCCGGCCGGCGCTATTACCTCGGCGCAGGAACCGACACGCACGATGTGTGGAACGAGGAATCCGGACGGGTGCGCAGCTTCGCGCATATCGACGGGAAGGTGACCGCTAAAGCCTTTGCGGAGGCACTCAAAGCCGGTCACGCCTATGTGACATACGGTCCGCTTATTTTTCCCTCGGTGATGTTCGGCACGGAACTCAACGTCAGGCCTAACGAGCCCTTCGTGCTCGGCTTCACTCTCAAATCCGTCGACGGCGTGAAGCAGGCGCAATTGATTTGCGGGGGCACCGTACTGCGCACGGAAACCTTCCCAGATTCGCCGCGCGTGACGCACATCGACTTCCCCCTTACGACGAGCCAGGCGGCATGGTATTCGCTCGTTGTCGTGGACCGGGAGGGTAGAAAGGCTTACACGAACCCTATCTGGGTCGGCGTAGCCTCGCCCGTTGGCGGCACGCAACACGCGTATGAGGTTACTAGCGTGCCCTAAGGACAAGGGCAGCGACGTCATGCATTCGTATGACATCGAACAATGCCGGCGACGAGCTGACGCGGGTTACGCCGCGGCAGCCGGCACGCCGGCTTCTCGCAGCCGCGTAAGCCGGGCGAGGTTCTTGATCCAGTGCGCCGCTGCGGCATCCGACCTCGACGGGGCGTCCAATAGCACTCGCCTTCGCAATCAGTGAAATCTAGCTGGGGCAGCGTTAGCTAAAACACTTCAGAAATAATCTCTATACTATTGTTTATATTGTTTATTATAATCCCAAGATTTATGATCGAGTTCAAACGCTAGGCCCAGCCCAACTTGCTGTCCGCTAAGTTCCGGTATACACGGTGGGACCGGGATCGGCCGCGAACGAATGCGTGGCGAATCGAGGGTCGCGGAACTTAAGGGGAACACGCTCCTAACGGCGCTGGGCATTTTCCGATGTGCCGCTGATCTGACGGTGCGCGCAAGTTGAGCGCGCTCTGCCCCGCGCAACCCATCGAATTTTCGCATGCTAGAATTCAAAATCAGCATGCGACGGTGCTTCGTCACAACAAAAATGGCTTCCGTTCTACATGGGCGATGCTATTCTCGGAACTCGTTACAGGACCGCGCGACCACGTTCGCACGAGAAGTCCGCAGGGCCACACGGGTTTTGACCGCAAGCATGAACTCATACTCGAAGCTGTCTTTCGCGAGCGCCGTACCGGCGGCGATTCGTCTGCAGACCGTGGACCTGAACTTTGGCTACGAGTTCTGAGCGAGCCAGCGAACGGATCGACGGCGACCGGGCCCGGTTGTCATCGCTAGACGCTCTCAATCCATCTCCATCGACCGTTGAGCTCGAGGTGCGGCGCATCCGTGCACTTCTCGACCGAAGTCAGTTCGCCGCCGCGCTGACCGCCGCGGAGACTTTGCTCGTCGAAGTCCCCGAAAACCGCGACGTCCTGTACATGATTGCCGTCAGCCAGCGGTATCTTGGGCGGATCCCCGACGCGCTGGCGACTCTCGAGCGGTTCGAAAAGATACATCCCGATTACAGCCGGCTGTTCCAGGAACGCGGTCATTGCCGCGTCGCCGAGCGTGCGGCGGACGCCGCCATCCAAGCGTACTTGCGTGCCGTGAACCTGAATCCAGCGCTGCCTGCAAGCTGGAAGGCGCTGCAGGTACTATTTCACATGAGCGGGCAGGCGGCGAATGCTGACATGGCCACCGCTCAGGTGACCGCCCTGTCGAATCTACCGGTAGAGATCGTCACCGCCTCGAGCATGTTCGCCGATGGCGAAATCTACGATGCGGAACGGATCGTTCGTCAATACCTCTTGGCGCACGGTAATCACATCGAGGGTATGCGGCTACTCGCCAAGATCGGCATGAAACTCGACGTTCTAGATGATGCCGAATTTCTTCTCGAGAGCGTTTTAGTGCTTGCTCCCGAGTATCAGGGTGCGCGTTACGACTACGCGTTGGCCCTCTTGGCACGGCACAAGTATGTCCGGGCGCTGGAGGAACTGGACAAGCTCCTTGAAATCGAGCCCGACAATCGCGCTTATCGGACCACCTACGCCACCGCCTGCGTCGGGCTCGGCGATCATGAGCGCGCGGTGCAACTATATGGCGAGTTGCTGACGGGCGCGCCGCAGCAGGCCGATCTTCATCTGTCGATCGCGCACGCGCAGAAAACTCTCGGAAAGCAGCAGGAGGCCATCTACTCCTATCGGGCCGCCGCCGCCAGCCGGCCGAGCTTCGGCGATGCGTACTGGAGTCTTGCGAATCTGAAGACCTATCGATTTCTCGATGAAGAAATCGAGCGCATGCGGACCGCTGCGGCATCGCCGGCGACGACGCTCGTCGATCGATATCATCTGTGCTTCGCGCTCGGCAAGGCACTCGAGGACAGTGCCGACTACGCCGAATCGTTTAAGTATTACGAGCGCGGCAATGCCCTCAAGAAGACCGAGATCCGCTTTAGAATTCGAACCGATCGAGCGCACTGCTCGGCTGCAGACCTCCGTATGCACGCAGGAATTCTTCGCGTCTCGGACAGGCTCTGGGACACCCGACTGCTCGCCCATTTTCATCGTCGGATTGCCAAGAGCAGGATCGACGTTGCTCGAGCAAATTCTCGCCTCGCACTCGAAAGTCGAAGGGACGATGGAGCTGGCCGATATACCACGTCTCGTGCATCACCTCCAAGGCCGCGAAATCAACGAATCGACGCCTCGATACCCGGGAATACTCGCGGAACTCGGCGCGGACCAACTCAAGCAGTTCGGCGAGAAGTACATCTCGGACACCGCGGTCTATCGAGGCAAACCCGGGGCATCCTTCTTCATCGATAAGATGCCGAACAATTTTCGCCACATTGGTCTCATTCATCTGATCTTGCCGAACGCAAAGATCATCGACGCGCGACGCGAGTCCATGGCGTGCTGTTTCAGCAACTTCAAGCAGCTGTTCGCGTCGGGTCAGGAATTCACCTACAGCATCGAAGACATTGCGCGTTACTACTTGAGCTATGTCGAATTGATGCAGCATTGGGATACTGCATTGCCCGGCAAAATTCTACGCGTCCAGCATGAAGATCTGGTCGACGACCTGGAAAGCAACGTCGCGCGGCTGCTTGATTTCTGCGGCCTCGACTTCGAACCTGCCTGCCTCGAGTTCTACAAAACCGATCGAAGCATTCGAACCGCAAGTTCCGAACAGGTTCGCAGACCCATTTTCAGAGAGGGCCTGGGCCAATGGCGCCATTTCGAACCTTGGCTTGGTCCTCTAAAAGCTGCGTTGAACCCCGTTGGTTCAACATCCACATAACTCGACTCACTCTCAACGCCTTCATTATTAAAAAGGGATGCATCATGAATTCTAATCCGAAGCTTTCTTTTGCCATCGCGGCGATTCTCGGCGGCTCCCCCGCCGGCCTCGTCTATGCCGCGCCCGCATCCGATACCGACACTTCGGACACCATTCAGGAAATCATAGTCACCGCCCAACGCCGTACGGAAAATATGCAGAACGTACCGATTTCCATTCAGGCGCTGACGGCGGAAACCCTGACGCAGTTGAACGTGCAGACGCTCGACGACTACATCAGGTATCTGCCGAACGTTACTACCGCCAGCAACGGACCGGGCCAGAACGAGGTCTACATGCGCGGACTCGCGGCCGGTTCGCAGGCCAGCCAGGGTAGCGGTTCGACGGGTATATGGCCGAACGTCGCCATCTATCTCGACAACCAATCCGGCCAGCTCCCGAACCGCAATCTCGACATCTATGCCGCGGATCTGAACCGCATCGAGGTGCTGGAAGGCCCGCAGGGAACGCTGTTCGGCGCCGGCGCCGAAGCCGGCGCCATCCGCTACATTACGAACGAACCGAAGCTCGACGTGACCGAGGGGAACGTCACGGCCGGCTACGGAACAACCGCTCACGGCAATGACAATTCCAACGTGACGGCGGTCTTGAACCTTCCGCTGATCGAAGGCACCATGGCCGTGCGCGGTGTGATCTACGATGACTCTCGTGGCGGCTACATCAATAACGTACCGGCGACGTTCACGCGCAAGAACACCGACATCGGCATCTATCATGCGTACCTTCCGGCAGTAAACGGACAATGCCCGGACGGGCAGCCGAACAGCGGCTTTTGCGTGCCGCCCGGGAGCCCGGTCATCAACAACGCTGCCCAAGTCGCAAACGACATCAATCCCGTTACCTACCAGGGAATACGCGTGGAGGCGCTGTACAAGATCAACAGCGACTGGGACGCGCTGCTTTCACAGTCCTATCAGGACATGAATTCACAGGGCGTGTTCTACCAGCAGCCCAATGCCTCCGATGGCGCTGCGCTGGCGCCGCTCGAAGTCACCCTGTTCAACCCCTCGTACAACAAGGACAAGTTCGAGAGCACCGCGTTGACGGTGAATGGCAAGTTGGGCGATTTGAAGGCCGTCTATACGGGCGGCTATCTCGTGCGGAACGTCGAGCAGTCCGGCGACTACACGAATTACGCCCGCGGCCTGTATGCCGATTACTATCAGTGCTACGGCCCGGGAACGGGCGGGGACAATAACCTTAAGCCGACGTGCTTCTCGCCGAGCGCCAACTGGCACACGGATGAGAAAAACCAGCACCTCCAGCAAGAAATCCGCCTGAGCACGCCGGACGATTGGCGGCTGCGAGGGATCGGCGGCATCTACTATGAGGACAACAGGCTATACGACCAGACCGGCTGGAACTACAAGACGGTTCCTCCGTGCACCTCGAGCGGCATTGCCGGAGTCGACCCCGGCAATACCGGCTGCTTCACTCAAATCGGCACCGCCCCCGGGACGACGGTGCAGACTCCTGGCGTCAAGAGCGTCAACACCTCCTTCTATCAGGATCAGGAGCGCGAAACCAAACAGACGGCATTTTTCCTGTCAGGCGACTTCGATCTGATTCCGAAGGTGCTGACGCTAACGGCGGGCACGCGGCATTACCTTTTCCAGAACTCCCTGCAGGGCAGCGTGAGCGGCAGTTTCGACTGCTTCGAACAGGGCGCACCGGGCACCACTGGATGTCTCAAAGACAATTACAACCTCAACAATCGCAAGATCTTGCCGACACCGAGTCCGGCTTCAAGAGTCGTGCGAATCTGACCTGGCACATCACGCCGGATGCAATGGTGTACTACACGTGGTCGCAGGGCTTTCGCCCGGGCGGCTTCAACCAGAACGGCGGTTCCGCGCACGCTCCCGGCCCCAATGGGGTAGATCAGTACCTGCTCGCCTCAGCGTACGTTTCCGATAGTTTGACCAACAACGAAGTCGGCTGGAAGACGGAATGGTTCAACCATCGCGTACAGTGGAATGGGGCCGTGTATCAAGAGCAATGGAACAACGTCCAGGTTCCGTTCTTCGATCCAAGCGCGGTTGGCAACATTTTCTACGACACCAACGGCCAGGACTTTCGCATCAGGGGTCTCGAGACCTCAGTGGAAGCCCGTGTGATCAGCGGACTGACGCTGCGAGGTGCAGCGGCCTGGAACCACAGCGAACAGACGAATTCGCCCTTGCTGATCGACAACAATCCTGCTGACAACATCCCCGGCGGCAACTTTGGGAAGCCGATCACGCAAAGTTGCATCGTGAACAGCACCCCCCCGCCCGCGGTCTCAAGTTGCTCGCCGGTCCCGAATCCGTACGGTACCGTCGGGTCTCCGAGCGCCAATTCGCCGCCGATACAGTTTAGCCTGCATGCCCGTTATGAGTGGAGTCTCAACGGCTACACGCCGTTCGTACAAGTGGGCGCGAACCACACCGGCCATTCATTCACCCAAGCGGGCGCGAATCCCAACTACGCCGTGGGCGGAGCGTTCTCGAGCTCCAGAGGTCGGTTCGAGAATCCCGCTTACTCGACCTACGACGCGTCGTTCGGCGTCGCGAAGGATGCCTGGTACATGAATGTGTACGGCGAGAACATCAGCAATTCCAACGCCAGCACATTCATTAGTACCGATCAATTCATCGTTGCACAGACGCCGCTTCGGCCGAGGGTCCTCGGCCTCACGTTCGGCTATAAATTTTGAGTGCGATTACTGATCAACCCGGCAATGTCATGAGCACCGGCGCGTTCGCGCCGACTGCCGTTCCGGTCCAATGATCGCGAACGCCCGAATGTACGCCATCAGTCCGGAAGCGGCCGGACTATGGCGTGCATTGCTTTCCGCGCTGATCGAACGCGCGGGTCTTGACGTCCAACTCTTGGATCATAGCGAGCCTAAGCCCGATCGATGAACTGTGGCAGCGCTCCGATAAGGCAGCTGTCTTCATGTGCGGACTGCCGTTCTCGCTCGCCGAGCCGCGCCCGATCTTGATGGCGGCGCCCGTGCCCTCGCCGTCCGAATTCCACGGCCTGGCGCAATATTGGAGCGACTTCGTAGTTCGCCAGGAGAGCGACTTTCAGAACGTCGAGGACACGTTCGGCGGTCGAATTGCACTCACCGTGCCTGACTCGCAATCGGGATGTGTCGCCGCGCTGCGTTACTTCATGACGAGGGCCGATACGTTTCCACTCTATAAAGAGGTGATCGGTCCGCAACTGTGACACCGCTCGGCGCGCTTCGCGCAGTGATTGACGGCGCGGCGGACGTCGCACCCATCGACTCTTACGCCCTTCGCCTGCTGCAGTCCTTCCGGCGCGATCTGACGGCGCGGATCCGAGTAATCAGCAGAACGGCTGCCACGCCGATCCCCCCGCTGGTCGCCTCGACGGCAGGCATCGAACGTTTGCAATCCGCTTTAATCGAGGCGCACCAGCTCCCTGCCGCCCGATCGCCCATGAAAGCACTGCTGTTGGAACGATTTGTGAGACCCGATCCGGCTTCTTATGATGAATTGCGTGCAGGCTTTGAGACGGCAGCGCGCTTTTGGCGCGAGCACTCCTTTGCGGCCGCGGTGCCCGCTGCATTCGCGGCTCTGATTCCTGCGATTTGAGCCCCGGCCGCAAAGTATCGGCGAGCCGGCCGGCGATGTCTCTTACTTTACCCTTCGACGTGGTCGCGGAAACTTCCTCTTGGCCAGTCAGCGCGGCGGAAACAGCGTCGGCGAACGCCGGCTCCAGGTCTTCTATTCTCGTCGTTGCCCCGTAGATCCCGCCCCACGCGAATGTTTTGGAGACCGTAAAGTCGTCGATCTTCTCGTTGGACGGCAGCGCGTAGACCTCGACGAGGCCTTCCAGATGAATCTGGCCGAGCCCGACAAGTATAAAGCGGGCAACCGCGTTCCCCTTATCGAATCGTGTGATCGTGACGACGACGCTACAGTCGCGCACATCGCCGTTCGCCGGATTTTTCGAGCGCCGCTCATCGAGTTTGGTGATAACCATTGACGCGAGCTGCTCTTTTTCAAAGCCGGTGGCCTCGACGCCGTTGACAGACTCCACCCTGACCTGGATTTTATCGTCGCCGTCCACATGGTACTGAGTCGGCATCGCCTTGTTGTACTGGGCTTTGGGTACCGAAGTTGCGCAGCCGCCGACCAATGCTGCGGCGCCAAAGATAGCGAGCACGAAGACGAAACGTGTGTTTTTATACATTGGTAAACTCCCCACTCTTATTTGTTTTCTTGTTAGCTGCAGATGAGCGGTCGCGATTGAAGCTTGAGATTAGCACTGCGTGACCGATCGAAGCTACACTGGAGCCGAGAAACTCGTCATGGTTTTGCAACGAAAATTCCGGAAATACGACGGCCCTACCTGGTTGGTGGCGATCGTTCTCTACACCGCGTGGTTTTTATTGGTTTGGTATCACGCGAGGCTGCCCTGGTGGGTGATTATGCCCGTGGGCGCCTATCTCACGGCCTGGCATTTCTCGTTGCAGCACGAGGCAATCCATTCGTTTCGGGGCGTTCCGGCCTGGCTGCGATTCGCCGTCGTTTTCCCGCCGTTAGGTCTGTGGTTTCCCTATCCCTTATATCGCAAAAGCCATACCACCCATCACCGCGACATCCATCTGACGATCCCGGGCGTCGACACGGAGTCCTACTATGTACTGAAGTCAGATTGGGAGCGCATGGGACCGATCAAACGTGGCTTGCTGACCTTCAATCAGACGATGCTGGGACGCTTGCTGATTGGACCTGCGCTGCGCCTCTGGATTCTCGTCGTCCGGGAGACGCGTCGTATCCGTGAAGGCGACTTCAGTCACTTGCCGCACTGGGCCATCCATGCGTTGGCCGTGGCCGCGTTGTTCTGGTTCATATCCGGAGTCTGCGGTTTTCCCTGGTGGCAGTACTGTTTACTCGTGGCCTACCCGGGTTTTAGCTTGGGGTTACTGCGCGCGTTCACTGAACATCGCGCCGCCGCCGACTCTCAAGAGCGAACCGCCTCGGTGGAATCGAATGTGGTCTTCGGCCTGATGTATTTGTATAACAATTTGCATGTGGCCCATCATTTGAAGCCGGCAATGCCGTGGTACGACATACCGCGCTTCTACCGCGAACGGCGCGGCGAACTGTTGGAGAGCAACGGCAACTTTGTCTATCGAGGCTACGGTGTATTGGCGAGGAGATATCTGCTCACTCCCGTCTTTAGTCCGATATTTCCGGCTTGAGGCGCGGCATTGTCACGGCATCCATCGGCAACGCGATTCTCACTTGGTTCACGCAACGCTCCGGCGGCTCGGTGTTTGCACCCGCCTGGTATGTGATGCTCGCCGCCGCGGTGGCCATGGCAGCCGTCCCCTTTTTGAATGCAACTCCGCAGCGAGCGTGATTCAAAAGTCGGCCGCCGTTTCGCCGATCCATCCGAGCAAATGCTTGCTGTACACACGCTCCACCACCAACATGATCTGGCCCTCGTGAACGCATAGCGCCATGACCGGCAACTCGGCCACACGGCTTACGCGTGCCTCGCCAAGCGCGGGAATCGATGCGACCGAGCCGAGGCGCAGCAGCAAATCACGCGTGCGTGCCCCGCTCACCTGCCACGCCCATAGTCCGCCGGTCTGATCGATGAGACAACCCGCCGCAGTTTTCTGCGACATGCCGGCCACGATCGCCTCGAACCCTGCGGCGTCGGCCGTCAAAAGCAACGTCTCTGTGGGGTTGCGCCAGGCCAGAATGAGATCACGGTGAGACGCACCCGTGAGATATTTGACGGCCTTGAGCGGCGCCGGCAAAGGCCCGCCGATGAGGTTCTGAATATTGGCCGCGGTGATCTCAGCCACATCGAAGTAGCGCAGCGAGCCAACCTTGAGCCCGCTTTGCAATTGCACCGACAAGCCTGCGACTTCGATACCGGATGCGCTGCCGGAACTATCCACGCAGGCGCGCCCCTTTCGGATCGATGAACGGTCCCTTCACCACAATGGCGTCGATCGTTGCACCCAGGTGATGCACCCGTACCCGCTCGCCCTCCCGCTCGAACCCGCGCGAAAGCATGCCGAGAGCGACAGGTAATCCCAATTCGGGACTCATGTAACTGGAAGTGACGTGTCCCTCGGACCGCGCCGGCGGCGCTGCGGACGCAATCTGCGCGCCCACAGGCAATTTCGTAAGACCATCGGCCGGCGACAGCGCCACCAATTGGAATCGCATGGGATCTCGAGCCGCGGGGCGCAGCAGCGATCTGCGCCCCACAAAATTGGCCTGCTTGCGTTCGAGCGCTCGCGCCAAACCGATATCGCCCGGCAAGGTGGTGCCGTCGGTGTCGGTGCCGATGTGAATGAAGCCTTTCTCGGTGCGCATGATTTCCAGCGCTTCGATTCCGTAGGGGACGGCATCAAACTGACCGGCGCGCACCCACAGGCGTCTTAGCAATCCGCCGACGTGATCCGCAGGTACATTGATTTCATAGCCCAATTCACCGCTGAAACTCGCCCGCAGGACCCGCAGGGGCACCTCATCCAAAGTGCCGGTCCGCATTGTCATGTGCGGCATCGCGCGGGGTGAGAAATGCGGATCGAATCCCGACGACTCCAGCCATTCCCACGCCCTTGGCCCCGCGACGGTGACGTTTCCCCAGCGTGACGTGACTTGAGTGATCAGCACTCGGAGCTTCGTGTACTCGCACTGCAGCCACTCTTCGAAAGCCGCGGCGGTTCGTTCGGCGCCGGCGCTCGTGGTGTTGACCCAGTAATGGCCCTCGCCCAAGCGCGCGACGATACCATCGTCCATCAGGGTTCCATTCTCGTTCAGCAGCACACCGTAGCGCGCCTGCCCCAACTCGAGCGTCGACATGGTGCCCACGTACATGAGATCGAGAAACTTCGCAGCATCGGGCCCGAATATTTCGAGTTTTCCGAGCGGTGAGCCATCGAGCACGCCGGCGCTGCGGCGCACCGCGCCGGCTTCGCGCTGCGCGGCTGATTCTAGGGTCTCCCCGGGCAATGGATACGCCGCCGGGCGATACCAATTACCAAATTGTTCGAACAGGGCGCCGCGTTCTCGATGCCAGCTCACGTCGGGAAGATATTTGAGCGGGCGATACAAGGCGCCGGTGCGGCGGCCCGCGAGAAGTCCCAAGGTCACAGGAGCGAATGGCGGGCGAAATTTGGTCGTACCGACCTCCTTGGGTTCGCGGCTCGTGGACTCTCCCAGCAGCACCAATGCATTGATGTTGCTGGTTTTGCCTTGATCGGTACCCATGCCGGTGGTGGTGTAGCGCTTGAAATGTTCGACGGAGCGATAATTTTCGCGTGCAGCGAGACTCACATCATCAAGGGTCACGTCGTTTTGCAAGTCGACGAATTGCTTTCCCGCGACATTCGGCCAATGGGTCGCGGCCAGCGATCGACCGGCTCCTCCCACCGGCACCACGGGTGCCGGACGGCCGCGGGCGAGCGCCGCACCCACGTCGCCGGCGTGCTCGTACGCCGCGTCGCGGGTGAACACTCCGGCGCAAGCGCCGACGCTCCACAATCCAGGCGCCGGCCCGTCCGGCACGAACATGGCAGACTCTTCCAGCCAGCGCAGCTTGCCCCCGGCCTGCGAATGCAAGTGCACCGTCGGCGCGTGGCCGCCCGCGCTCAATATCGCATCGCATTGCAGTTCGTGCGGGCGCGCACTGGGGCTATCCAGGGAGACGATCGCGCAGCTTCTCACCTGTGAGGAGCCCGACACCTTGACGATGGCCGCGCCCTCAAAGACCTTGAGCCCGGTTACTCGCCGGGTGGCGTCACTGCCGATCTCGGCACGTGTGCGACGGTCGATGATCGCCGTCACGTTCACGCCCGCACCGCGCAGCGATTCGGCCACCCGATAGGCCGAGTCGCTATTGGCCGCAATGACGATGCGCTCACCGCACGCCACGCCGAAGGCGAGCGCGTATTTCTCGGCGGCGCCCGCCAGCATTACGCCGGGCCGATCGTTGTTCGGAAAAATCATTGGACGTTCAAACGCGCCTGTTGCCGAAATGACGGAGCGTGCGCGAATCTTCCAGAGCCGCTCGCGCAAGAACGCTGCCGTCGGAGTACTCATCCCAGCCGCGGGATGCAGTGTTTCACGAGCACACACGAGGTTATGATCGTATACGCCGAATGCCATGGTACGGTTCAACAGGCGCACGCCCGCTTGCTTGGCAGTCTCGATCAGCGCGGCGATTTGAGCATCGGCGCGCCATCCGAGCACCCCGCCGAACTCCGACCCACCCGTCAAGAGAAGTGTGTCCGCGCCAGCTTTCGCGGCGGCCACGGCGGCGGCGAGACCGGCGAGTCCGCCGCCGATCACCAGAACCTCCGCGTCGGCGGCGATCTCCTCATAGCGGTCAGGATCCGCTTCCCCGGAGACTCGTCCCAGGCCGGCCATACGGCGAACCGAAGGCTCGAATAGACGCCAGTTGGGCCATTTGAAAGTCTTGTAATAGAAGCCGGCCGGCAGCAGCGCGGAGAATGCGCCGTTGATCGCGCCGAGATCGAACTCCACGCTCGGCCAACAATTGATGCTGCCCGCGCTAAGATTCTCCGTCAGTCCCATCAACGTCGCGCGCAGGTTGGGAGTGCGTGTCGGACCTGTACCGACGTCGACCAAGCCGCTGGGCTCCTCGATACCGCAGGAAAAAATACCGCGCGGCCGATGCAGCTTGAAACTGCGGGCCACCACCCGAACGCCGTTCGCCAACAGAGCCGAAGCCAGCGTATCGCCGGCCAGACCGCGCATGGTTTTACCGTTGAATTCGAAAGACACCGTGCGGGATCGGTCGAGACGGCTCCCGCAAGGGGCGCGCAATCGATACGCCGTCATGGCGGTGGTGCATCCGAGAGAGCGTACACTGCGATCACTTCGTGCGTGACGGTGCTGCGCTCGAGGTTGAACCACAAACCGCAGCCGTAGACGTGGCGCCAGCGCTCGAGATGCGAACCCTTCGGGTTCTCGCGAAAGAACAAGTACTCACCCCACACCGCATCGCTTGCATCGAGATTCGGCCGCACGATGTGCGAGGTGCCACCGCAAATGAACTCGTTTTCATCGCGCAGACCGCAACAAATGCATGGAAGCTGCATCATGTCGGTGATTGACCCATGCTAGTGCGCAATGCCGGAAGCGGCCGCCTCGTCGATCAAACGTCCCGAGACGAATCTTTCCAGCTGAAAGGACTCGGCAAGCGGATGGTTCGCACCGGTCGCCAGCACATGCGCGAGCGTCCATCCCCCGACCGGAATCGCTTTGAAACCCCCGGTTCCCCAGCCGCAATTGATGAACAGCCCCGGCACGGGCGTCGGACCGATGATGGGACTCGAATCGTGCACGACATCCACGATACCGGCCCACTGGCGCAGAAGTTGCAGGCGGCTGAACGAGGGGAACAGCGCGAGCGTGGCGGCGATGATGGATTGCTTGACTGCGAAGCTGCCGCGCTGGGCATAGGAGGGAAACAAATCGAGCATCGCTCCCATGACGATCTCGCCCTTGTCCGATTGGCTCACGTAGGCGCCCGTGCCCGGCGACAATATCACCGTATCAAGTACCGGTTTGATGGGTTCGCTGACCATCGCTTGCAGGGCGTAACTCGTCACGGGAAGACGAAAGCCAGCCAACTTGGCGAGGACCGAGCTGTGCCCCGCCGCGGCGATGCCCACGCGATCGGCGCGAATAAGGCCGCGCGACGTCTTTACACCGGCCACGCGGCTGCCTTCCAGCACGAATTCCTGGACTTCACAATTTTGAATGATGTCGACCCCGAGCGCCGCGGCGGCACGCGCGTAACCCCAGGCCACCGCATCGTGGCGCGCAGTGCCCGCCCGCCGTTGGCAGAAACCACCGAGCACAGGCAGCCGAGCCGAGACCGACAGATCGAGCGCCGGCGCCAATTCGGCGATTTGCTCGGTCGTCAACAACTCTGCGGCAATCCCGTTCATGCGCATGGCATTCGCCCAACGCGACATCGAATCGAGATCATGACGGCTGTGCGCGAGCAGAATCAGCGCCCGCTGACTCAGCATGATGTTGAAATTGAGTTCCCGGGATAATCCCTCGTAAAGCTTCAGCGAAAAATCATAGAGCCGCGCGCTTTCGGGATATAAATAGTTGGAGCGCACGATAGTGGTGTTGCGTCCGGTATTTCCGCCGCCGATCCACCCACGCTCCACCACGGCAACGTTGGTGATTTGGTGATTTTTCGCCAGATAATAGGCGGTCGCAAGACCGTGGCCGCCGCCGCCGATGATGAGGACGTCGTAGCTGGATCGTGGCGTGGCATCGGCCCAAGCAGCCGACCAATGCCTGTGTCCCGATAGCGCGCCGCGCAACAACGCCTTCGCGGAATAATTTTTCAAGTTTGGCAGTTGCGAATCCCGAAGAGCATCTGCAGCAACTCAAATGTCAGTTGGCATTATCCGTTAGTCTGCCCTCAAGCTCTGTGCAATACCAGTCCACGAATTGGATGACGCCGCCTTCGTGCACGGGCGAGTATGGCGCCGGATCGTATGCGGGAGAATTCACGCCGATCTGATTTTCCTGGCAGACGCGCCGATCCGCTTCATTGGTCGCCATCCACACTTCCGTCATGCGCTCGAGGTTGTAATCGACACCCTCGACGGCGTCCTTGTGTACCAGCCACTTGGTCGTGAGCTCGGTTTCGGTGGGACTGATCGGCAACAGACGAAACGAAATCGCATGATCGGCCAATATATGGTTCCACGTCGTCGGGTAGTGAAACAACAGCAGCGTTCCGAGATCGGGTTCGGGGAGCGCGTCCGATAGCGGCCGGCGGACGGCCGCGCTGCCGTCCATCGTGAGACTCACGGCGCCCTCGATCAGCGGCATACGCGAGGTGCGGTATTGGCCGTTGGGAGAGAGATGAAACTTACTCGGCAACCCCATCGCTTCCCAGTGCGCCCACTTGGCGGCAATCAGCGGATTACTATCGGCACCAGAGACACCTGTGACGGTCGGCGTCTCAGGGAAGGTCCGGATGAGCTCCGGATGATTAGCCGAACAGTGATAGCACTCTCGATTGTTCTCCCATATCAGTTTCCAGTTGGCATGCTCGACGATCGTCGACTCAAAGGCAATTTTCGTCTGATGCAAATGATGCGGCAGGAAATAGGGTTCTAGATGCTTGCGGATCGGCTCGAAATCCGGTGCCTCGGCGGCCAAGCACACCCAGATGTAGCCGCCGACGCTGGCGCAATGCACGGGTTTGAGGCCGTATTGCGAACGATCGAAGTCCTTACCCATGTCGCGTGCGGAAAACAGCCGCCCATCCAGGTGGTAGGTCCATTGGTGATAGGGGCACACGAGCCGGGTTGCCGTGCCGCGTGCCGTGGAACAAATTCTCGAACCGCGATGCCGGCAGGAATTGTGGAATGCGTGCAGCGAGCCGTCGCGGTCACGCACCACGATCACGGGATATTCGCCGATCTGGACCGTCATGTAATTGCCGGGATTCAGAACTTCGCAGTCATGGCCGACGAAGAGCCAGTCCCGGTACCAAATCATATCGAGGTCGACCTGGTATTCCTCGGGACTGCAATAAAATTCCCTTTCCAGTGCGGTCTCGGGATTACGGCGGCGTAATCGCTTCAGCATGACATCGCGCGCATTCATCTCAAGGATTCCTCGCTTCACATTGCTTACGATCCACACACACGATACCAACCGCCGAGATTCTAGCGTTGCCCCGAAGCGACATTTACCACAACATATACGACGGTGTACCACGTAGACTTAAGGTCATGACGAGCCGGCGATGCGACACGTTCCACTGCTGGCTAGCGCTAGGATTGACTGGAGTGCTGTTCGGAGGCGCCGTCTCGGCGAAGCATCGCGGCGCGCCTGCGACGCTGCGGGTGGGCAGCCTCACGCTCGAAACCTGCCGGGATGTCAATGCATATTGCGGCCGGCTCGATCGGCCGTTTGACCCCACCGGCGCCATCCCCGGGCGAATCTCCATCCACTTCGAGTATTACCCGCACACGGCGCCGGGCAAATCCGAAGGAACCTTGGTGGCGACCGAGGGTGGTCCGGGATACCCCGCGACCTTATCGCGAGACGATTACCTCGCCCTGTTCAAACCCCTGCGTGCGTCCCGCGACTTCGTATTGATGGACAACCGAGGCACCGGCCAGTCCGCCGCAATCGATTGCCACGTGCTGCAGACGGGAGAGAAATGGACCATTGAGACCGTGGCCGGCTGCGGGGAATTCTTGGGCACTCGAGCGCCGCTCTACAGCACGGCGTACGCCGCGGATGATTTGGCGGCAATTCTCGCCGCGCTCCATACGGGAAGGATCGATCTATACGGCGACTCGTACGGCACATACTTCGAGCAAGTGTTCGCCGTACGACATCCCGAAGTCCTGCGCTCCATCGTGCTCGATGGTGCGTATCCATTGGACGGCCCCGACTACGCCTGGTATCCCAATTATGCTCCGGCCATGCGGGCCAAGTTCAATCTTGCCTGCCAACGTTCGGACGCCTGCGCCAAGTTGCCGGGCAGCTCGATCGACCATATCAGCTGCAGCTCTCGCTCGATTGCGCGCGGCGCCCTTCACGGCTCACGCTGTCGATAGCAACGGCACTGAGCGCACGTTTACCGCCAACGCCTCGCAACTTGCCATCGTGATGTTCGGCAGCGCACCGGCCTTTGCGACGGTACGGGAGCTCGATGCCGCCGCACGAGCTTTCATGGAAGACGATCGCGTGCCGCTCCTTCGGCTGATGGCCGAAACTATCACCGGGGTCGATTCGCGAGATCCTACGGCGGACGCCACCCAATGGAGCGCCGGTCTCGCGGCGGCCGTGATGTGCCAGGATCCGCCGCAAATCTTTGACATGCGCCTCGAGACCGACGACTGCGCGCTCGGGATCTCGACCGCGCCATCGCCGAGCGTGAGCGTACATTTCCCGACACATATGCACCCTTCACGTTCGACGAATACCGCGGAATGCCCTTGGACTATAGCTTCATCGATCAGTGCGTCGCTTGGCCGGTATCGCCGCCGAGCCATCCGGCCCCTCATGGTGGCCGGCGCTGCGGCGTATCCGGACATTCCCGGCTCTCGTCATCTCCGGCGAATTCGACAGCATGACAACGCGGGCCGAATGGCGAGGCGGTAGCGCAGGCGTTCAAGCATGGTCGGCACGTGCTCATCGCCAATAGTCTTGCACGTCAATGCCCTCCCCCGTGCGCGGAGCGCCTGCGGCGCGGAAATCGTTCGCCGCTTCATTGCGACGTTGGATCCCGGGGACCTCCGCTGCGCGACGGCGGTGCCTGCCGTGCGCCTGGTGCCGCGCTTCGCCGCGCGGGCCGCCGAGCTCGAACCGGCGGTCGCGCTTCAGGGAAACTCCGCCGACGCGACACAATTGCAACTCGTCGCGGCCGCCGTTCTCACCGCCGGCGACATCCTCGCGCGGGTAGATTCCAATTCAACGGATCGAGGCAAGGGATTGCGAGGCGGAAGCTTCCAAATCGTCCACCACGGCGACTCCCTGGAGATCGTCGTGGACCGGGTCCGTTGGACCAATGATCTTGAAGTATCGGGCACGATCGACAAGCCCTCGGGCTACACGAGTACCGTGAGTGCGCACCTCGATTCGGTAGGTCCGGGAGGTGCCGCCGGACAGCTGCAAATCCACTGGCAGGAAGGCCTCGCGGACGTGCGCGCGCACATCACAGGCAAGATAAGCGGTCGCACGGTGGTTGCGCAAATGCCGGCGCCCTGAGGCTTGGCGGCGCCCCGAGGTTTGCCGGCCGATCGAAACGCCGGCGTCAGCTGACGTTTTCATTGGCGACCGCGCGGTCCCCGATTTTGCGCTCGGCGCTCGGCGGGTACCCGTATTGATGTCGGTAACACTTCGAGAAATGCGGCGGCGACTGGAAACCGCATGCCGCGGTGATGTCCATGATGGGCATCGCGGTCTGCAGCAACAGCTCGCGGGCGCGACGGAGGCGCATTTCGAGGTAGTAACGCTTCGGCACGCAGTTCAGATCCCGCTTGAACAAGCGCTCGATCTGCCGGCGCGACAGTCCCGTGGACTTGGCGATTTTCTCCAGGGACAAGGGCTTTTCGATGTTCTCTTCCATGAGCTGTGCCACCCGGATCAATCCGCGGTGCGATACCCCGACGCGCGCCCGCAGCGGTATGTATTGACGATCGTTGTCCTTACGGACTCGATCGATGATGAATTGTTCGGACACTCGCTGCGAGATCCGCGGCCCGAGCTTCGCCTCGATCAAATTCAGCATCAAGTCCAGCGGCGCCGTGCCGCCGGAGCAGGTGAAGCGATTGCGGTCGATGGTAAACAATTGATCGCTGATGAGTACCCGGGGAAACTCCTCGCGCAGAGCAGACAGATTCTCCCAGTGGATGGTCGCTCGGAAGTTATCGAGCAGTCCGGCTCGAGCCAGCGCATACCCTCCCGTGCACAGGGCACCCAAGGGCACTCGGCGCTCCGCCAGACGTTTAAGCCCGGTGAGTAGGGCGGGCGAAACCGCCTCGCGAATATTGATGCCGCCGCAGACGAACAAGATATCCACCGGCCCCAACTTGTCGAGAGCGCCCGTGGGAGACAGATTGAGGCCGCTGCTGGCGTAGGTGGCGTGGCCATCCATGCTGATGACAGACCAGTCATACACGTCCTTGCCGACCAAGCGATTGGCCATGCGCAAGGGCTCGAGCGCGTTCGCCACCGCAATCAACGAATAATTCGGCAAGGTCAGAAACGCGTACTTGCACTTACGCAGTACAGCGGGCGGTTCCAATTGAGCCTCCGAAGCAGAATAGCGGCAAAAAAACCAAGACTCATTATGCCATCCGTGGGCGAAGAAATGTCTGATTCCGACATAATAATGTCGTATTTCAGACAGGGAAAGCCCGGACGAATCTCCCGGGGGCAGCCCCTTCGGCGCTTGGACGCTTGCCGATGGCGCATTTTCACACGGGCTTGTCGCAATTGGCGTCTTGAAAAAACAGCCGCTCGCTACACTGCGGAGCGCATTTGCGTTGGGAG
Source organism: uncultured Gammaproteobacteria bacterium (assembly GCA_963755965.1). Lineage (GTDB taxonomy): Bacteria > Pseudomonadota > Gammaproteobacteria > Steroidobacterales > Steroidobacteraceae > Bog-1198. The sequence continues at coordinate 232,060 of CAVWLU010000011.1, read as the reverse complement.
ATCAGGCACATGAAAACTCATGCCCGAGTCGTAGTGATCGGTGGCGGTGTGGTAGGCGTCAGCACGCTCTATCATCTGGCCCGCAAGGGTTGGTCGGACGTGGTTCTCGTGGAACGGGCGGAACTGACGGCTGGATCCACCTGGCACGCGGCGGGGCTGCTGCCCCTCTTCAACATGAGCTACACGGTCGGGCAGCTCCACAAGTATTCAGTGGATTTGTACAAACGTCTGCCGGCCGAAACCGGCCAGGACGTGAGCTTTCACGTCACCGGTAACCTGCGTCTCGCGACCTGCCGAGATCGCATGGATGAATACCAGAAGTATTGCGGCACCGCGAATACGATCGGCGTGCCCTTTCAAGTGATCAGCGCGCAGGAAGTAAAAAAGCTCTGGCCGTTGGTCGAACTCGGCAACGGCGAGGACACGCCGCGTCTGATCGGCGCGCTTTATCACCCCGACGATGGACACATCGCACCGGCCGATCTAACCATGGCGCTGCGCAAGGGAGCCCGTGCGCGCGGTGCGGAGATTTACGAACAAACCGAAGTGACGGGCGTGAAGCGCACCCCATCGGGCGAATGGCAGATCAGCACCAACAAAGGCGACATCGTGGCCGAGCACGTGGTTTGTGCGACTGGCAACTATGCGCGGCAAACGGGGCGCATGTTCGGCCTCAACGTACCGTCGATTCCCGTCGAACATCAATACATCGTGTACGACGAGTCGCCTGAACTCAAAGCCTACCGGCAATCCGGCGGCCGCGAACTGGCGGTGTTGCGTGAATCGGATCAGTCGTACTACCTCCGAGAGGAGCGCATGGGCTGGATCCTAGGTCCCTACGAGGCCGGCGCACCGGCTCGGTTCGCGGACGGCGTACCCGATTGGTTCGGCAAGAGTCTATTCGAAGGAGACTTGGAGCGTTTGTTGCCGCATGTCGAGGCCGCGCAGCGCCGCGTGCCGTCGCTCGCAACCTGCGGCATCAAAGACATCGTGAACGGCCCGATTGCCTACACTCCGGACGGCAGCCCGCTAATCGGGCCCGCCTGGGGTGCCCGAAACCTATGGCTCAACGAGGGGCATAGCTTCGGCATTACCGCCGCCGGCGGATCCGGTTGGCAGTTGGCGGATTGGATCGTCGAGGGCGAACCCGGTATCGACATGATGGCGGTCGATCCGCGCCGGTATGGTGCCTACACCAGCAAACGCTACGTCGTTAAGAAGAACGAAGAAACTTATCGCAACGTCTTCGTCATTCACTTCCCGGATGAGGAACGCGCCGACGCCCGGCCGGCGAAGACCAGTCCGATATACGACAAACTTGCACGCATGGGTGCGGTGTTCGGTCAGCGCTATGGCTGGGAACGCGCCAATTGGTTCGCGCCGAGCGGCGTCGAAGCGAAAGACAAGTGGAGTTTCCGGCGCTCGAATTATTTTCCGCATGTCGGGAACGAAGCGCTGCGGATCCGGCAACACGTCGGAATGATCGACCTTTCGCCGTTCACGAAACACGAGGTCACGGGGCCGGGTGCCGAAGCGTGGCTCGACGGCTTGGTGGCCAACAAAGTCCCGACCAAGATCGGGCGCATCGCGCTGTGCCATGCGCTCACCCGGCGCGGCGGCATTCGCACTGAATTCACGATCACCAAAATCGCGGAACGGCATTATTACGTGGTCAGCGCCGGAGCGGCCGAGCGCTACGACTCCGATTATCTCGAGCATATGCTGCCGAAGGACGCTGGTGCAGGCTCCGTCACGTTGCGGAACATCACGACGAGCCGTGGTTGCTTCGTCGTGGCCGGTCCGCGCTCGCGCGAGGTCTTGGCGAAGCTCACGGACACCCCGCTCGACAACGCTGCCTTTCCATGGCTCACCGGTCAAGTCGCTGAAGTGGGACTCGCAACGGATGTGTATCTGTTGCGGGTGAATTTCGTGGGGGCACTCGGCTGGGAGCTGCATTTCCCGATCGAGTACGCGCACCATTTGTTCGACGCGATTTTCGAAGCCGGCGCCGAGTTCAAGATCGGCATGGCCGGCATGCGTGCCATGGAGTCGCTGCGGCTGGAGAAGTCGTATCGCATGTGGGGCAGCGACTTGTCGAGCGACTACACTCCGTACGAAGCGGGTCTCGACCGCTTCGTACGACTGAACAAGGGGCCGTTCGTCGGCAAGGAGGCTCTCGAAAAGCAACTCAAGCAGGGTGTGCCGAACCGTTTCATCACCTTCGAGGTTCACGATGTCACGGATGCAGACCCGCTCGGCAACGAGCCGCTGTTCGATGCCAAAGGCAATCTGGTCGGTCGTGCCACGGCGGGATACTACGGCCATACCCTGGCGAAGAGTCTCGGTTTGGGATACGTGAAGCCCGAATTCGCGAACCTAGGCGGCGAGTTGCAGATCGAGATTCTCGGCGAGCGCAAGCGTGCAACGGTGCTCGTCGACTCGCCGTATGATCCTGAAAACGTGGATCTCAAGGCTTAACGGCCGCCATCGATGAGCAAGCAAGCATTTTCCGCACTCGCGCTGTTCCGGCGGGGCCTATCGGGTCATCGCAGCTGGCAACAGCAATGGCGGAAGCCGCAGCCGAAGGCGAGCTACGATGCCATCATCGTCGGCGGCGGCGGCCATGGTCTCGGCGCAGCCTACTATCTTGCCAAAGAACACGGACTTACCAATATCGCGGTGCTCGAGAAGGGCTGGATCGGCGGCGGCAACACCGGGCGTAACACCACCATCATTCGTTCCAACTACCTGTTCAATGAGAGCGCGGCTCTCTACGATCACTCGGTCAAACTGTGGGAGAACCTCTCGCAGGTTTTGAATTACAACGTCATGTTCTCGCCGCGCGGCGTGATGATGTTGGCGCACACCGTGCATGACATCCAGGTGTTCAAACGCCATGTGCACGCCAACCGCTGCAATGGCGTCGACAACGAATGGCTCGAGCCGGAACAAGCCAAGCAATTCTGCCCGCCGCTCAATATCGAGGACAATATTCGCTACCCCGTGTTGGGGGCGGCCCTGCAACGGCGCGGTGGAACGGCCCGGCACGATGCCATCGCCTGGGGTTATGCGCGCGCCGCCGACGCGCTCGGCGTCGACATTATCGAGAATTGCGAAGTAACGGGCATCAAACGAAGTCCCAGCGGTGCCGTCGAAGCCGTACAGACGACCCGCGGCCTCATTCGCTCGCCCAAGGTCGGTGTTTCCGCGGCAGGACATACCAGCGTCGTCCTTGCGCTGGCCGGTGTCCAACTGCCCCTGGAGAGCTACCCCCTGCAGGCCCTGGTGTCGGAGCCCATCAAACCCATTTTTCCCTGCGTGGTGATGTCGAATACCATTCACGCCTATATCAGTCAGTCGGATAAAGGTGAGCTCGTGATCGGCGCGGGAACCGACGCCTACACGTCGTACACGCAACGCGGCGCGCTGCACATCAATACCCATACGCTCGATGCGATCTGCGAGTTGTTCCCGCACTTTCGCCGCTTGCGCATGCTGCGCAATTGGGGCGGCATCGTCGATGTCACGCCGGACCGCTCACCCATCATCGCCAAGACACCGGTCCCGGGCCTGTATGTGAACTGCGGTTGGGGCACCGGCGGCTTCAAGGCGACACCCGGGTCGGCCCACGTTTTTGCGTGGACCATCGCCCGGGACGAACCGCATCCCATCAATGCGCCCTTTACCATCGAGCGCTTCCGCGACGGCTACTTGATCGACGAGGCCGCGGCCGCAGCCGTGGCCCACTAGCCTCACATGCTGCTCATCGGCTGTCCTTACTGCGGCGAACGTCCCGAAATCGAATTCACGTACGGCGGTCAGGCGCATCTTGCGCGACCCGCGAGGCCCGCCGATCTCGACGATCAGGCGTGGACCGATTTTTTATACATGCGAACGAACATCAAGGGCATCTACGCTGAGCGCTGGCGCCACGCGCGCGGCTGCGGCCGCTTCTTCAATGCGCTGCGAGATACGACGACCGATCATTTCCTCGCGACCTACAAGACGGGCGAACCGCGACCCGACCTGCTCCCGCCCGCCGGACCTCGATCGCCCACTGGAAGTGCGCCGTGACGTTTCGCACCGCTGCCGGCACTTCCATCGATCGATCACGGGCGCTGCGCTTTACATTCGACGGCAAGACCTACGAGGGCTTCGCCGGCGACACGCTGGCCTCGGCGCTGCTCGCCAACGGCGTGCATCTGGTGGGCCGCTCGTTCAAATATCATCGTCCGCGCGGGATCCTTTCGGCGGGTTCGGAGGAGCCGAGCGCTCTCGTGACGGTGGTGCGCGATGCGGCGCGCTACACACCCAATTTGCGCGCCACTCAGGTCGAGCTGTACGACGGCCTGATGGTGGAGAGCCAAAATCGCTGGCCCAGCCTGAAGCACGACGTCGGTCGGGTGAATGACCTGTTGTCGGCGTTTTTTCCGGCCGGCTTCTACTACAAGACTTTCATGTGGCCGCGCCGAGCCTGGAAGGCCTTGTACGAGCCCATCATTCGCCGCGCGGCCGGTCTTGGGCGCGCGCCAAGGCTTGCCGATCCTGATCGATACTCGCAGCGCTATGCGCACTGCGACGTGCTGGTCGTGGGTGCAGGCCCCGCAGGACTTGCGGCCGCGCTCGCGGCTGCGGATTTAGGAGCCCGCGTTTTATTGTGCGATGAGTCGGCCGAGTTTGGCGGCAGCTTGCTCGGCGATGCGGCGGCTCACATAGACGGTGAGCCGGCGCTCGACTGGGTGCGGCAGTCGATAGAAACCCTGGTGCAAAACCCGCGGGTCTGCTTACTCCCCCGCACCACAGCGTTCGGCTACTTCCCCCACAATCTCATTGGATTGAATGAGCGGCTCACCGATCATCTGGCGACGCCGTCCTCCCATCAACCGCGCGAGCGCCTGTGGCAAGTTCGTGCGCGCAGAGTGGTGCTGGCCACCGGCGCGATTGAACGCCCGCTGGTGTTTCCGGGCAACGATCGGCCGGGAATCATGTTGGCCGGGGCCGCACAAACCTACCTTAACCGCTATGGTGTACGGGTCGCCAATCGCGTCGTGATCGTGACCGCGTGCGACGCCGCCTATCAAGCGGCGCTCGATCTCAAGGCCGCAGGCACGGTGGTCGCCGCCGTTGCCGACGTCCGGCGAGAGCCATCCGGCGCGCTGCCGGAAAGGGCGCGTCGCGCCGGTATCCCGGTGTTGCCGGGATCCACCGTGCTCGGAACCGATGGCGATCTGCGCGTCAGCGAAATTGCGCTCGGCGTGGTCGACGGCGAGGGCAAGGTGAACGCGTCGCAACGCATCAGCTGCGACGGGATTTTGATGTCGGGAGGGTTCACGCCCAGCGTGCACTTGTTCTCGCAATCGCGCGGCAAGCTCGAGTGGAATGAGTCGCTGCAAGCCTTTTTGCCGGGCCGATCGGCTGAGCGGGGCTGCTCGGCTGGAGCCTGTCGCGGCATCACGGATCTTGCCGCGGCGCTCGCGGACGGCGCTGAGGCGGGAGCCGATGCTGCGCCGGAACCTGACGGAGTCGCGTTGCACTTGAATTCGCCGGCGCGGGCGCCGCGTGGATTCCGCGTCGATGCGCCCACGCGCGGCGCCGATGGCTATCTCGGCGCTCTGCCTGAAGTGATTCCGCCCGGCACCGGCAAGTCCTTCGTCGATTGGCAGCACGATGTCACGACGCGCGACCTCAAGCTCGCCTCGCGCGAGGGTTTCCTGTCGATCGAACACGTCAAGCGCTACACCACCACCGGAATGGCCACCGATCAAGGGAAGACCTCGAATCTCAACGCGCTGGCCATCGTGGCCAAGACCTTGAGCGCACCGATTCCCCAGGTGGGGCTCACGACGTTTCGCATGCCCTTCACGCCGGTCACTTTCGGTAGTTTCGCAGGCATCTCCCGCGGCGATCTGTTCGACCCGGTCCGCAAGACATCGACTCACGACTGGGCGGCAGCCAAGGGCGCCGTCTTCGAGAATGTCGGCCTGTGGAAACGCGCGCGTTATTTCCCCCGCGCGGGCGAGGACATGCACGCAGCGGTGGCGCGCGAGTGTCTCGCGGTGCGCAAAGCCTGCGGCATCTTCGACGCATCAACCTTGGGGAAGATCGAAGTCGTCGGCGCCGATGCGGCCGAGTTCATGAACCGGCTCTATATCAATAGCTGGTCCGGACTCGGTGTCGGGCGTTCGCGCTACGGGATTCTCTGTCGAGAGGATGGATTCATCTACGACGATGGAGTGGTGGCGCGCACGGCGCCCGACCGTTTCCATGTGACCACCACGACCGGCGGGGCGCCTCGGGTGCTTGCCATGATGGAGGACTACCGCCAGACGGAATGGCCGGATCTCAAAGTCTGGCTCACATCCACCACCGAGCAGTGGGCGGTTATCGCGGTGCAAGGACCGAATGCCCGCCACGTGCTCGAGCCGTTGGTCAGCGGAATCGACCTCAGCGCTGCAGCTATGCCGCACATGAGCGTCGGCCGCGGCCGAATCTGCGGCGTGCCGCTGTTGCTGTTCCGGGTGAGTTTCACCGGCGAACTCGGCTTCGAGATCAACGTGCCCGCCGACTACGGCGCGGCCGTGTGGAACGCCATTTACGATGCCGGTCAGGTTCACGGGATCGTCGAATATGGCACCGAGACCATGCATGTGCTGCGCGCCGAGAAGGGCTACATCATCGTCGGCCAAGATACCGACGGCACGGTCACTCCGGACGATGCAGGTTTGAGCTGGGCAGTGGGCAAGAACAAAACCGACTTTGTCGGCAAGCGGTCGCTCGAGCGCGCGTCGATGAAGTCCCCGGATCGCAAGCAACTCGTGGGATTGCGGACGCTCGAGGCGGAAACCGTGCTCGATGAAGGCGCGCAAGTCGCCGAAAAGCCGGGGCAGCGACCACCGATGGAGTTGATCGGCCACGTTACCTCCTCCTATGCCAGCAGCGTGTTGGGCCAATCGATCGCCCTCGCGCTGATCGCCAGCGGTCGGGCACGGCTTGGACAGACGCTGTACGTGCCCATGCCCGCGGGCGATGTCGAAGTCGAAGTCACCTCACCGATTTTCTACGATCCCAGCGGAGCGCGGATCAATGTCTGAGATTGCGCCGCGTCTCGCACCTGCCGTCCAGGCAACCGAGTGGCTCAAAATGTTGCCGCCGGCGACCCGCTGGGTGCTGCACGGCGATGCGCGGGCCCGCGCCCTCGCCGCACCGGTGTTTGGCGTTGCATTCTCCGAAGCGGCGTGCCGGGCAAGCGTCGCGGGCACGCGCGCGACGCTCTGGCTGGGACCAGATGAATATTTGTTATTGGATGCCTCCCCTGATGCGGGCGCCACGCCCGGCGACTCGGCAGCCGCGATGACGAGCGACCTCGAGCGCGCCTTGACCGATGCACCGCATGCGCTGGTCGATATCAGCCACCGGCAATTTGCACTCGAGATTAGCGGCCCCCATGCGAGCACCATTTTGAACGGCGCCTGCCCGCTCGATTTGGATTTGAGCGAATTTCCCATCGGAATGTGCACACGCACCGTATTCGCGAAGGCCGACATCGTGTTGTGGCGAACAGGGGCGGACACCTTCCATGTGGAAGCCTGGCGTTCGTTCGCGGGGTACGTTGGGGGCCTGCTGACGGAAATTGCGCGGGAATTCTACCCTTAGCCCGTTTCCGCTAAGCTTCGAGCATGTCGAAGGAGGACGTTCAAGCGCAATTGCGTGCCGCGTACGCGGAGGCGTTCCTCGCCCTGCGGTCCGGCCGAGCGGCAACGGCCGAACGACAGCTGCGCGCAATTCAAGCGGCGGCGCCCGGAGAGATCAACAGCCTGCGCCTGTTGGGAGTTGCTCTCCTCGATCAAGCGAAAATACCAGCCGCCATCGAGGCCCTCGAAAGCGCGGTGTCGGGTGCTCCGAACTTCTGGCCCGCACACGCCGATCTTGCCCGTGCTTACCGCAGAGCGGGTCGGCTGGAGGAGGCGCGCGAGGAACTGCGGCGGGTGGTCGCCGCTGAGCCGGCGCTCGATACGGCGTGGTTGGCCTACGGGGACTTACTGGTCGACCTCGAGAAATACCCGGACGCCCGGGTCGCGTACGACCGCGCACGCCTCGCCGACCCCCACCGTACCCGTATCGAACAGGCGACCGCCGCCATCCTCGCCGAGAATCGCACATCGGCGGAGGCCATATTCCGCGATATTTTGAAAATGGACCCGAGCCACGTCGGTGCACTTTGCGGTCTTGCCGCGATCTCGCTGACCGTGAGCCGCGGCAGAGATGCCCTTCGGCTGTTGCAGCATGCTCTCAAGCAGTCAGAGCATCTGCCCCTGGCCTGGCGAGGCCTGTGCCAGACATTCGTCGATCTCGGACGCCTGCCGGAAGCAGAAGCCGCAGTGAGACGGCTTCTCAGAATTGAACCGGAAAACGCGAAAAACTGGGTGCTGCTCGGCACCGTATGCACGCGGCTCATGCGCCAAGCGGACGCCCTTCCCGCGTTCGAGGAAGCGATTCGCCTCAATCCGGGCGAAGTGCGGCTGACTCTTTCGATCGGACACATTCACAAGACCTTGGGCAATCGGCGCGAATCAGAAGCGGCTTACAAGGAATGCCTCCGATTGGATTCGGCGTTTGGGGCCGCCTATTGGTGTCTCGCAGACCTCAAGAACTACGAGTTCAGCGACGCCGAGATAGGAACCATGCAATCCCTGTTGAGAGGCGACGGCGGCGACGACACGGATCAATCTCAACTGCACTTCGCACTCGGCCGGGCATTCGAACAAAAAAAAGACTACACGGCGGCCTTTCGCCACTACTCGGCCGGAAATACCCGCCGGCGAAAAACCGTCTCCTTCGACATCCGGAAATTCGAGAACAAAACACAGCGCGTGCGTGAATGCTTCGACTCGCAATTTTTTGCAGCGCGGGCAGGCGCCGGTCATACGGATCCCTCTCCGATTTTCATCGTTGGCCTGCCGCGATCCGGCTCGACGTTGATCGAGCAAATTCTCGCCAGTCATTCGAGTGTCGAAGGCACGTTCGAGCTGCCGAATATCCTCACCATCGTTCGAGAGTTCGATCACGCCAATCCCGAACATGACGCCTATCCGGAAACCGTCCGGTTGGCGCCGTTCGAGCAGTTTGCCCAGTTGGGACGACGCTATATCGAAGAGACCGCTCCGCTGCGCAGCGGGCGGCCTCGCTTCATCGATAAAATGCCCAACAACTTCAGCCACGTGGGTTTGATCCAGGCCATGCTCCCCAGGGCGACCATCATCGATATGCGCCGGCACCCCATGGACTCATGCTTCAGCACCTACAAGCAGTATTTTGCCGAGGGCCAGTCCTTCGGGTATAGCCTCGAGGATCTGGGTCGATACTATCGGTGCTACTTGTCTCTTATGGACCACTTCGATCAGGTACTGCCGGGGAAAGTCCTACACCTGCAGTATGAAGCCTTGGTCCGCGATCCTGAGGCGAACATTCGCCGTCTATTGGCGCATTGCGGCCTCGAATTCGAGGCCGCCTGCATGGCCTTTCATCAAACCAAGCGCTCGGTACGGACCGCGAGCGCCGAACAAGTGCGTCAACCGCTGTACGCGTCGGGCGTTGGGTACTGGCGCCATTTCGCATCCGATCTCGAACCGCTCCGCAGCGCCCTGGGCGGCGCTCTGGAGCGTTTTGCCGACCTTTAGTTGAGCCCTGCACCTCTATTGAACGTTCGATCAGCGTCCATGTGCGAAGCATTTGACAGGCTGTGTCCCCGCAAGACATGATCCGAGGAGGCACGCGCTAACGTGCATGTAATACCAGATATAAGGGGATGAAGCGATGCGCACCACTGCAGCGCGTTCCACGGCCAAATTGCCGCGGCGACTTGGCGTCATTAACCGTCCAGGATCGAAGCTCGCCGTGGCCATCGCGGCCATCCTGTCGGGCGCTTCCAGCATGCATTTGGCACGGGCCGCCGGCGCCGATGCGTCTTCCGATACGCAACTCGGCGAAGTCATTGTCACGGCTCGCAAACGCACGGAAAATCTGCAGGACGTTCCGCTCAGCATAGACGTCTTCACCAGCAAGGACCTGAAGAACCTGGCGATCTCGCAATTCGAGGATTACGCGACCATCACGCCGTCGATTTCCTTCGTCAGTGCCGGTCCCGGTACACAGACCTTCGTCATGCGCGGCGTGTCCGACGGCAGCAACCCGAATTATTCGAACACAGCTTCGACGCTGTTCTTGGTCGACGACATGTCGATGAATTTCTTCGGAACGACTCCCGATCTGCATCTCTATGATGTCGAGCGCATCGAGGTGTTGAACGGTCCTCAGGGGACGACGTTCGGCGCCGGCGCCATGGCGGGAGCCCTGCGCTTCATCACCAACAAACCCGATTCGACGGCGTTTGCCGCCGGAGTCGATCTCGACGGCGGCAAGATCGACGGCGGTACGCACAACGGGGTCGTGGAAGGATATGTCAATATCCCGATCATCGAGGATTGGACGGCCATACGGATGTCCGCTTTCAACGATTATCACGGCGGCTACATCAATAACCTCGATGTCACCCGCAATTGGGTCAACGGAGTGGTCTCCAACAACTCGCAGTGGGCGGGCAAGAATTACAACGTGGAGAAAGTGTACGGCGGACGATTTGCCGTTTCACAGAAGATCTCCGACGGCTGGAAGGCATTGGTCACCTATAGTTATCAGCGACAGCTGACCCACGGCGCGTGGGACGAGAATCCCAGCATCGGCGGCGCGATTTTGCAGATTCCGGGAAACGCTCCCGTTCTTGTGAATGGCCCGGTCCGCCCGTTTGGCGACAAGAATGTCGACCGCTTCGGTCCGGAGTCCAAACGGTACTACGTAAAGACGCTCGATTTGCATGTGGACGGCGACGTCGGCATCGGCGATCTGGTGTTCGCGAGCACCTATTGGGCGCAGGACGATCAATGGACCGATGAGTACTCAGAATACATGCAGTACCTCAACGTGAACGCGACCCCGCCGAATCCGAGTTATAACGCGACGTCGCAACAGGGGTTCACCTGCCTCACGGATCCCATTTGGTCGGGGGGCACTTCGCCGTTCAGCGGCTGCAATGTGCCGATCCAGTACTTCGACAATGCCTCGAAGATCAGGCGTTGGTCGAACGAATTGCGCCTGGCGTCCAAGGAAGGCGGTTGGTTCCACTGGCTGATAGGCACCTACTGGGAAAGGACCATCGAGAGTAGCAGCGATTACTATGCCATGCCCGGTCTGCAGACCGCCGGCCAGGCGTGGCAAGGGGCCACCGCCTCCTATTACGATGTGGGGGCGCTGCCGCCGAGACCCGACGACTGGTATAGCTACCAACTGCGTTACGACTACCTGCAAACGACTGAGTTCCTGAACCTTCAGTTCGACATTACGAAAAAACTTCACTTGGAAGTCGGTACGGTGCACTTTCATTCGCATTTTACCGACGGAAGCGTCGGGGGATTCTGGTATGAGCCGGAGCCTCCCGTATTTTCCGGCGGGGAATCGAACAAATGGAACAGCAAGGCCGGCCTCAGCTTCAAAGCGCTCGACACCTTGCTGGTTTATGCCGACGTGGCTCAGGGGTTCAGAGATGGCGGCGTCAATGGCGGCCTACCGCAGGGCTGTTACAACCCGACGTCGCCCGGTCCGGGACTTCCTACTCCGCCCGGCGTGCCGCACCAGTACGTGCCGGATACGCTGACCAACTATGAGATCGGGTGGAAGTCCACGATGCTTGGCGGTCATCTGCTCTGGGACGGCGCGTTCTACTACATGCCTTGGCATAATCTTCAGACGCTGTTGTTTGATCCGGACATCTGCTCGACGTCCAGCTTCAACGCCAATGTTGGAGATGCCCAGATCTACGGCACGGAAATGGACATCAAGTACCAGGCGAATTCGTTCCTCAGCATGGAGTTCTCGACCAGCTACAACGATTCACACTTGCGGACCCAAACGCTCGGCCCGGGGTTCGACGTTACTGCGGGGGAGCGGCTACCCTATGTCCCGTACTTGAACTGGAGCGGAAACGCGCGCTACGAACGCCCCATCCATGATGCGTTGCACGGCTACCTGCAGTTCGACATCGCGCACAAGGGCGACATGTGGAACGCATTGACGGACGGTTCAAACGGACTTCCTCGAGTCTTGCAGCCAGGCTACTCCATCATGAATCTTCGCCTGGGTTTGAATCAGGTCGATAGCCATTGGTTGGCGGAGTTGTACGTCACCAACCTCGCGAACAAGAATGCGGTTATTTTCACCAACGAGGGCAACTTCGACTTGCGCCAGACGGTCAATGAGCCGCGCGTGTTCGGAGCACGCCTTTCTTACAAGTGGGGAAAGGCGCAGGCTAACTCGGGCAATTGATGAATCAAATCACCCCCGGGCGAATCGCGCACGGCGGCTTCGGCGATTCTGCGCCGATTGATTCGGACGCGCTTCGCGCCTACCGCTACGGGCGGGTGCAGCGGCTGCTCAAGGAAAACGACTGCGCCGCGGCGCTGCTGATCAACCCGATCAACATTCGCTACGCCACCGACAGCCGCAACATGACGGTGTGGCTGCTCCATAACATGGGCCGTTACTGCATCGTGCCGGCTGAAGGGCGCGCGGTGCTGTTCGAGTACGCGAATAAAAACTGCCTGTCGAACCTGCCAACCCTGCCGGCGATAGGTGAAGTGCGCCCGGTCACGATCCACTCTTTTTTCGATGCCGCGGAGCACGCCGAGTCGGTGAGCCATCGCTGGGCGGCGGAGATTCGCGACGTGGTCGAGCGGCTCATGGGTGCCGGCCCACATCGCCTGGCGGTCGACCGGGCCGATCTTTTGGGAGTCGACGCGCTGCGCAAGCAAGGATTTACTCTCGCCGAGGGTCAGCGGCTGATGGAGCTCGCTCGCTCGATCAAGAACGATCAGGAAATCGCCTGCATGCGCCACTCGCTCAACGTGGCGGACATCGGCATGCAGCGCATGCACGACGCGCTGCAACCGGGAATCACCGAGACCGAACTCTGGGCGGAGCTGCACCATGCCAATATCGCGAACGGCGGCGAATGGATCGAGACGCGGCTTCTAAGTTCCGGTCCGCGGACGAATCCCTGGTTCCAAGAAGCATCGGATCGCCGGATTCAAGCCGGAGAACTTGTCAGCTTCGACACCGACATGGTCGGCCCTTACGGCTATTGCAGCGACGTCAGCCGAGCGTTTCTATGCGGCGACGACCCCGCATCGAATGCCCAAAAGTCGCTTTATTCTCTTGCGGTGGAGCAAGTCGAATTCAACACGGCTCTGCTCGCGCCCGGTCTCGCGTTTCGGGAGTACACCGAGCGGGCATGGAGGATTCCAGCGCGGTTCGATGAGCAAAACTACGGCTGCATCGCCCACGGGGTGGGGCTGGTGGACGAATGGCCGGCTATTTATTGCGACCTCAAAGACCCGTTGCTGCAAGACGGCGTGTTCAGTCCCGGCATGACCGTGTGCGTCGAAAGCTACATGGGAGAGGTCGGCGGACGCGAAGGCGTCAAGCTCGAACAGCAGGTCCTGATTACCGAAACCGGCCATGAACTCTTGAGTCAATTTCCGCTCGAACCCCGATTGTTGTGAAGACCGCGCGTCCGCGTATTCGATGGCGCATCTTTGCGCTCGTCGTGAGCTTGGGCGCCGTCGCCTACTTTCAGCAGAAGGGCGTTACCGTCGCTGCCGAGCGAATCATGCCGGAGCTGTCGCTCACTCAGATGCAAATCGGTTGGCTGCAATGGGCTTTCGTGCTCGGCTATACGCCGACTCAGATCCTCGCAGGTCATGTCGGCGAGCGATTTGGTGCGCGCCTCACACTCACTGTAGCCGGTCTGCTCGCCGTCGCCGCGACCATCGCTATGCCGCTCGCACCCGTAGTTCTTACTGGTGGAGCGCTGTTTGCGGGCTTGCTTTTGTCGCAGCTCACGCTCGGCGTCGCTCAGGCACCGACGTTCCCGGTGGGCGCCGGCGTGGTGCGCGCCTGGCTTCCTGCCCGTCGTTGGGGATTCGCGAATGGCATCCAGTCAATGGGATTGCAACTCGGCGCGGCCGCGACGCCGCCTGTGATCGTGTTGCTGATGCAGAGCTTTGGGTGGCAGCGCGCACTTTTCTGGACTTCGTTGCCCGCGCTGGCACTGATTCTCGTATGGGCATGGTACGGCCGAAATACCCCGCGCGAGCACCCGACAGTGTCCTCGTACGGAATTGGCCGAGCTGGAGCCGTCCAACGATGCGGCGCCTGAGGCGGATACAAGATTCACGACTGCTTTGCGCTTGCTCGCCGGCCGCGACGTGCTGCTGCTCACGGCCTCTTACATGGGGATGAACTACGTTTACTATCTCCTTGGAAATTGGTCGTTCCTGTATCTCGTGCAGGAACGGCACCTCGGCGTAGTCGAAAGCGGGTGGCTGGCGGCGTTGCCGCCCTTGGGAGCTGCGCTTGGCGCGGGTATCGGCGGCGGTCTCGTCGATCTGCTATGCGTTCGATTCGGCTCGACATGGGGTTATCGGCTCGTACCGCTTGCTTCCCTGCCGCTGGTTGCCGCGCTTCTTGTATTCGCCGTATTCGAAGCCAGCGCTCTCGTTGCGATACTCACCCTGTCGATATGCTATGCCATCGTCGAGCTCAACGAAGGAGCGTACTGGGCCGCAACGATGCGGGTTGCGGGAAGCCATACCATGACCGCGACGGGTCTGCTCAACACCGGAGGCGCCCTTGGTGGCTTGATCGGGATTCCCATCGTCGCGTACTTATCCGGACGGCACGAATGGAACGCGGCATTTCTGCTCGGCGCCCTTTGCGCCATAGTCAGCGCCGTCGCCTGGTTCGGAGTCGATGCAACGCGTCGTCCGGCGGCATCGCCCCCGCACGATGTCACCCAGGGAACTTGAAGCTGAATCTAAGCCCCAGAACCCTCGGACGGGTGACCGTGACCGCCTTGTACCACTGGCTGTAGTTGGCCGTCACTTCGCCTCGCGTGTCGGTCAGATTCTGGCCGTACGCTTGAACAGCCCACGCGTCCTTCGAGAAGCCGAGGGACGCATCCATGGTGGAGAAAGCCGGAAGCACATAGTTAATGGTGTTGCCCTGCAGGTCGGTTTGCAGCGAATTGGTCGTGGCAAACGAACGGTCCTGATGGGTGCCGGAGACTTGAACAAATGCCTGGTAATCGTTCACCTCGAATTCATAGCGCGCGCGGATGTTGCCTTCGAACGGCGGCGACTGAGCAAGGGGGGAACCGACGGCGCCGAATGGGCTGCCCGTCGGATTCGACGGCGTCCCGTACGGCGAAAGGTCGATGACTTGGCCGGTACCGCTGATCAAGGGCGGAACGCTGACGAGCTTACTGCTGTTCCAGGCGGCCGAACCGGCGAAGCTGAGCGCGTGCGTCGCGCGCGCCGTGAATTGAAGCTCCGCGCCGTTGACGACGTAGTCGGCCCCATTGGTGACGAAGTCCAGGCTTCCCAAAAGCCCGGGATCGAAAATCTCGACCTGGGTATCGTTCCAGTTTTCCCGATAAATCGTACCGTTGATCTGCAGGCGATGATCCAGCCATTCGGTCTTCCAGCCGACCTCGTTGTTGGTCAGCGTATCCGACGAATAAGCCAGAGGATCCGACCATACCCCTGCGAGCGGGCCGCCCGTCGCATATTGGTTGCCGCGATTGAATCCGCCCGGACGGAAACCCTGCGACCAGGTGTAATACACCATCGCGTCGGGCGTGATCCGCCACGTTAGGTTGGCGCGGCTCTTGAAACCCGAGGCGACATCACTGAGATGGCGCGCATCCAGGTTCACGTAGTTGTTGATATTGACACAGGGTGGCTGCTGGGCTTGTGGAATCGCCGGATTGCCGAGGCACCCGAAGCTGCCCCCATCCCAGCCGTTCTGGGTATTCTCGATATGATAGTAACGGGTTCCAAGCGTCAGCGTCAGCGTCTTGGGGATAAAATCGTAGTCAAAGGACGCGAACGCCGCCTTCTGGGTGTAGCCGCGGGTGACATCGTCGGAGAACGAGGTGTTCGGCGACCGTGGATTGGGGTTGTTCGCAGAGGCCGGGTAATTGATGCACGTACCTTCGCCGTACTGCGTGGGGAGTCCGTTCGAGCCGACGCAATACTGCGTGGGTGGACCGAGGTTGCCGAAGGGCATGTCCTCTGACCGGTAGAGCCAATTCGTTTCATCACGGATGGCATATTTTTCGTAGTAGAGACCGCCGATCCCCCGCAGCCGCCAGTCATCCGGCGTGCTGATGCGAAGCTCATGGCTGAGATGGGTGTTGTTCTCGGTCTCCTGCCACGTCGCACTGGGCGAGTAGCACCGTACGTTCTGCAGGCACTGATAATAGTCCGCGTAGGAGCCGCGAGCGTAATTCGTGTAGTCCTGCACCTGGTTGACGTTGCGGTCGAGGTAGCCGCCCGTGTAGACGGCCTTCAGTTGGCCGAGGCGGCCGTTCAAAGTCCATGCGGTGTTCTCGAACTTGTCCTTGTCATAGCTCGGGTTGTAGAGCTGAACCGTCAGAGGGGGCTGCGGCACACCGGCGGAATTGTACTGTTGCTCGGCAAACACGCCCTGGGCGTCCATGGTCTGGTAGGACTGTGTGATAAGTGCATTCCAGTCGCCGTTGATCTTCCACAGCGCGGCGGCGCGAATGCCCTGCGTGGTCACCGGATTGATTGCGTCGGCGACTTCGGCCGCGTTGTTGATCGAAATGCTCGGTGGCAGTACGCCCGTGGTCGTCGCGTAATAGGAGCCACGGTCGGTGATGGAACGGGTAAATGTACCCGGAATATTATTGATGTACCCGCCGCGCGCATCATTGTAGATCACGGCGCGCACTGCGAGCGTGTCCGGGATGAGCGGAAGATTGATCATCGCATCGACATTGCTGTTCGGATCGCCGTGCGCGGTCGTTCCATAGCCCGCATTGACGTTGCCTTCCGTGACGTCGAGCTTAGGCTTGTTCGTGATGTATCGAATGACGCCCGCCTGCGCACCGGCGCCGAACAATGTCCCTTGTGGACCCTCCAGCACTTCGATGCGTTCGAGGTCGGCCGCGTAGATGTCGAGATTTCGGCCCGGCAGCTGAGTCGATTGATCATCGAGATAAACCGCGACGTTGGGAAAGCTCGCGGTTGAGCCCTCCCCCTGGTTGCCGCTTTCCGACGTCGCGAGGCCGCGAATGATGAGCTGGCTCTGGCCCGGGCCGCTGCTATTGGCGGTGACGTTCGGTAAATACTTGATCACGTCATCGAACGTCAGCACGTTCAACTGAGTCAGCGTCTCGGCGGTCAGCGCCTGAATCGTGATCGGCACATTTTGGATGTTTTCCGACCGGCGCTGCGCCGTGACGATGATTTCGCCGATGGAGTCCGAGGCGGCCGGTGCGGTGGGCCCCTGTTGCGCCGAGGCTGCTTGAACGCTCAGTATCGCTGCAATGGCAGAAGACAAGGTCAGGTTGGACTTCAAAGGCATCTCCCTAAGAGTACATTTTTCCGCGCCGCAACCCCGCGACTCATCCCAGTGACTCCATGTCAATTATCAACTCGTTCAACAGTGATACTACAACAATTCCGCCGGCCGCGCGCCAGCTGCGCTCGGCTGAAAGAGATCCGCGATCGCGAGCGCCGCGGGATGAGGCGGCGGGTCATCGCGGTTGGTCAGAACGATCACGGTGAAGCGGCGCTTGGGGAAGCGCACGATCACGTTTCGAAACCCCACCGTCTCGCCCGAATGCCACAGCGCCTCGCCGGTGATGCGCCAGCCGAAGCCGTAGTCGACCGCCGGATCGTCGGTCTTGGTCGCCGGCGCGAAAGCGAGGCGCAGAGTTTCGACGCGTAGAAGCCGGTCGTCGTACAGAGCGGCATCCCATTTTTCGAGATCGTCGATCGAGGAATAGACTCCGCCGTCGCCGAGCACCGCGCTGGTCAAGCTCTGATCGGTGCGCACCCAGGATTGCCCCGCGCTGTAGCCGTAGGCGCGATGGGCAACGGTCGATATCCCCTCCTCGTGTGCGACCGTATTGTGCATTTTGAGCGGCTGGAAAATTCGCGTACGCAGGAGCGAAGCGAAATCCATTCCGGCGGCGCCGGCGGCGATTAGCGCCAGCAATGCATAGCCGCCATTGCTGTAGCGGTAGGCGGTGCCGGGCGGAAAATACGTGCGATTTTCCGATTCAAGCCGCTGAAGCACATCCGTGTCGTTGAGCGCGCGGGATCTTGCAGGAGCTATGAGATCCTCGTAGTCGATGAGTCCGGAGGTGTGCGTGAGGAGGTGGCGAATGGTGATGCCGGTGGCTGCGTGCGGCAGCGTGGGCAGCCACTCGAGAATAGGGGCATCGAGCGCCAATCGCCTCTCTTCGGCCATCAACAATATCGCGGCCGAGGTGAATTGCTTGCTCATCGAGGCGAGACGGTAATTTGTCGCAGGAGTCGCAACGACCCCATGCTCGAGATCCGAAAAGCCGTAGGCTTGCCGAAATATTGCCTGCCCATCGCGAAGCACCACGACGCAAGCACCGGGGACGGCGCCCTGGTACGGGCGCAGAAGCTCGTCGACTCGTGGGCCGGGGCCCTTCGATGGCGCTATCATATCGATCGCATATCCTAACCTGCATCGCCGCGGTCGCAACACCATCGGGGGATGAACCTAATTGGACAAGCAAAAATTAGAGGCACTGCGGCGCCGCTATTCCGACGTCGGCGTCTTTTCGATTGACGATCCGGTTCTGAAGGCGGCGGCGGCGGATCTTGCATCGGGAGACGGGCGACGTGCTGCACCCTACTCCGGTATTCCGACGTTCTTGGGCTTGCCGGCCGCCGCGAGCGCCGCCGGGCTCGATGTCGCCGTGGTCGGGTTGCCCACGGATCTCGGGGTGACGAATCGCTCTGGCGCCCGCTTCGGTCCGCGCGCCGTGCGGACCATCGAGCGGATCGGGCCGTATCATCCAACCCAAAAGATCGTGCCTCGGGCCAAGCTCAAGGCCGCGGATATTGGCGACGTGCCTTTCCGCAGCCGATACAGTCTGGAACAGACGATTGCGGACATCGAGTCCTTCTACTGCGAACTATCCGACCAGGGCGTGTGTCCGCTGTCGGTGGGCGGAGATCATTCGGTGACCTATCCCATCCTCAAGGCGCTGGGCCGTGCAGAGCCGGTCGGCCTCGTCCACATCGATGCCCATTGCGACACGATGGGCTCTTTCGACGGCTCCAAATTCCATCACGGCGGCCCATTCCGCCTGGCGGTACTCGACGGCGTCCTCGACCCGGAGCGCACCATTCAGATCGGGATACGCGGCGCCGCAAATGTTTTCTGGGAGTTTTCCTATGCTTCCGGAATGACCGTCGTCGAGATCGAGGAATTCACGGCTCTTGGTGTCGCCGCCGTGGCACAGCGCGCCCGCGACGTCGTCGGCGACGGGCCCATCTACGTGAGCGTCGACGTGGATGGCTTCGATCCCGCTTACGCGCCGGGCACCGGTACGCCGGAGGTGGGCGGCCTCACGCCGCGTGAGGGGTTGGCACTCTTGCGGGCGCTCAGCGGCCTCAACATCATCGGGGCCGACGTCGTCGAAGTCGCGCCCGAATACGATCCAACCACCAATACCGCCCAACTCGCTGCCCAATTGTTATTCGAGGAATTTGCGCTACTGGCGGCGAATCCGTCCCTGGGCAACAGACGTGGATTGTGACCAAATCGGCATAATCAATATCGCAGCCCAAATTATGTGAATACGGCCGCATCCGCCCATGGTGTTGCGCTAGCGTGCCTATGAACCGATTGGGCATGCAAAGGATTTCGCGTGTTGATCGAGACGAAAGCTGAAGTGGCAGACCCGACCCAAACGCGTACGCAGCGAGTCCCCCGCCAGCGCTGGCACGCGGTCACCATTGCCGCCGGGCGCGCAACGGCGTGTGCTGCCGCTCAGGCGTGCAAGGGAAAACGATTTCTTTCGTCAGAAGCTCCGCGGCTGCCTCTACCCGGATGCGACGCCCAACAATGCGGATGTAAATACCGGCATTACGATGACCGCCGTGGCGAGCCGCGCCGTAATGAGGGAAAGATTGCCGACCCTAAGCACGCATCGAACAATCGGCGTGCAAGCCGCGGACGCCGCGCAACCGACTGAACGGCCCGCGCCGTGAACGGCCCGTGGCAACCTTGATCGGCGGCATACAACTGGCCGCGGATTGGTTATTCTCTGATCGTGCCTTCCGAGAAGCTACCGACACTCTTGCGCTCTGAATGGTTTCTGAGCGTGAGCCTCGGGACCGGCCTCGCCTTTCTACTCTTCGGGGACCGACTTCAGGGCGACATGTCGAGCCCCATATCGCGGTTCCTGACGTTTGTCTGGCTCTTTGCCACGATTCTAGGCGCGGCAATGTGCGTCGTCCGACATGCTGAACACCTCGCTCACCGCTTGGGAGAACCGCTCGGCACACTCATCTTGACACTTGCCGTGACGGCCATCGAAGCGACCAGCATTTCCGCGGTCATGATGCACGGGAAGGAAAATCCGACCCTCGCCCGCGACACCTTGTTCGCGGTCATCATGATTCTACTGAACGGTATGGTGGGCGCTTCGCTGCTGCTCGGTGCCTGGCGTCATCATGAGCAGCACTACAATCTGAAAGGCGCAAACACCTATTTGAGCGTGATCATCCCACTGGCCGTACTCGCCCTGATCATGCCGAATTTCACGCAGACGACACCGGGTCCAACGCTGTCGTATCAACAGGAAATATTTCTGGCTCTCATGTCGATCGCGCTCTATGGTGCATTTCTGGCCGTCCAAACAGGCCGGCACCGCGGCTATTTCGTAGTCGAAGGCGAAGAAGATGAAACGGCGAGTGAGGTCGTGGATGCGGCGCCCGCCCCGTGGCTGCGTCATACCCTGCTCCTCGCCGCCTACATGGTGCCGGTGGTATTTCTGGCGGAACAACTCGGACGACCGATCGATGACATGATCCACAACCTGCACGCGCCGGCCGCCCTGGGGGGTTTCATCATCGCGGCGCTGGTCGCGACGCCGGAAGCCATCGGCGCGGTGCGCTCCGCGATGTTGAATCAGCTGCAAAGGTCCATGAATATTTTTTTGGGCTCGGTCTTATCGACGATCGGACTCACCATCCCCATCATGCTGCTCGTCAGTCATGTAATGGGAAGGCCCATTCACCTTGGTTTGCAAAATTCCAGCTTCGTGATGCTGCTGCTCACGCTCTTCGTCAGTGTCGTGACCTTCGCAAGCGGTCGGACCAACGTGCTTCAAGGGGCGGTACATTTGCTGCTGTTTGTTGCTTATGTTTTGCTGATATTCCAGGACTAGATCGATGAACCGATGGGTATGCGTTTGCGGCCTTGCATCTCTGGTCACGCACGCGGTGTATGCCGATAATTTCGCGAGAGTCTACTACGACAAGAAGACCGACCAACTCGTTGTCACGATGACGTACAGCGGTACCAACCCCAATCACAAATTTTCCCTCGCATGGGGTCAATGCGTGAGCGATCAATCGGGCAATTTGCCGGAGGTAGCGGTCGAGGTATTGGACGATCAATGGCAAGACGAAAGCCGAAGCGATTTTAAGAACACGACGCGCTTCAGCCTCGCCGGAATGCCGTGTCGCCCCGCGAGCGTCACACTGCGGACCGCGCCCCGGTTCATTTACACGCTAGTGATTCCTTAACAAGGCGTTACCAACCCACCCCGGGGCCATAAACAAACCCATAGGGCGGCGCCGGGCCCCAAGGTCCCCATGCATTCCAGTTCCACGCGGGATCTGAATACATTTGCGCGGTCATTTGCTGCTCATCGGCCAGATTTTTCTGCTGCTGATCGCGCTTGTATTGGTTATACGCCTGCTGCGTGCCGACGTAGAGGCAGCCGCAAACCAAGGGATCCGCGTACACGTAGTGAACGGTGTCTCCGTTCGCACGTTGCACAAATTGGTTCGGAGGCAGCCGTTTGAGCATCGCCTGCCGTTCCGGCGTATTGGCAGGACTGACGGTAAAGCCGGCAGCGGCGAGATTGTCCTCACGATGCATGACAGCTTCTTGCTGCGTTTGACAGGCGGCAAGCGCGACCAAACCTAGCATCAGACCCACGAGGGTTACGCGTCTGCATTTGAGGCGTGGGGTTGCGTTAAGATATCGATGCAAATTCATGTTAAATCCTCGGCGCTTTCATGTGATTCGCAGTACCGCTATGATTTGGTAACGTTGCACACGCGCCGACACTTGTCAATGATTCGACGAGTGGAAGGATCAGCACAATGAGTAATGCATTAGAGTGGAACGGGAACTGGGCTTGGAGCCTGCCGCTGATCGTGGTCAACACCATGTATCACGTTACCGGAATGGCGTTCATCAACAATAGAGCGGTCCTAGCAAGTCATCTTCTCGGAACGAAGCGTAATTCTCTTTTCGTGTTTGCGCTCGTCATGGGGGTCACCACCCTTTTGGCGATCCTCCTGCATGCAGTCGAGGCCGCTATTTGGGCCATCGTTTATTGGGCCCTCGGAGCACTCCCCGACGGCAAATCCTCCATGCTTTACTCGCTCGGCGCGATGACCACTTATGGCCACGAACCTTTTTATCTCGCCGAGCACTGGCGTCTCATGGGCACCCTCGAGGCTCTGAACGGGATGATTCTCTTCGGACTGACGACTGCTTTTCTATATGCCACGATCTTGCAGATCTGGCCGCACTCGAGCCGGACCGGAACAGCCTAGTGCGAAATCTTGTACCAGACGTCGGCTCGATACCCCCGACGATCGAGCTTTACCGTGAGTTTTCCTCGAACGGCGGCGCCGCGAGAGCAACCCCATTCATAGATGCCGTTATGGCCCGTCGCGTAGGCGGGTACCAATGGCGCATCAGGATTTTCACGGCAGTAATTTCGCGCGCCTAAATTGCTTTTGGCGCGATCGGCCTTGGCATCGCAAGGGATGTTGGCGCCGACCGCACAAACGAACACCGCACCCTCCATGCAGCGCCAGTAGTAGCTCCGCGGCTCGAGCACGGCATCCGCCGACAGACCGAGGGTGGAGCGCACATAGGGCAAAAGATCGGGCGGAAGTGGAGTCCCGTCCGCTGGCTTGTCGATGGTGCCAACGCGTGCGCAATAGCCAAATGACTCCCCGTCCGACGGCACGCTTGCGTCGCCGCCCGCCGCGCGCGCGGCGCCTGCGCAGAGAAAACTCAGAGCACTTAGTAGACCGATCGGCAGCAGCGAGCGCGTCATTGCGAATTGAGTCTGTCACGCCGGACTATCTCCGTCCACCGGTCATCTGTATTCTGAGCGATCGGGAGGTACCGCCAAATGCTGACTCTTACACAGAACATCTATGTTCTGATTATTGCGATGGGCGCATCCTTGCTGTTCATGGTGGGATTGGATCGGGTCTGGCCCGTTAGCACGCGCTACTCGCAAAATGATTTGATCGGCTGGCAACTGAGCGTACTAGGGACGACCTACGCCGTTATCCTCGGCTTCATGCTCTATACGTCGTGGACCAATTTCGGTGCCGCGGAATTAAATGCGGATCTCGAGGCCAACGCGCTCCGGAACATTTTTCGCTTGGCGGAAGGTCTGCCCGCGCAGCAACGCCTTGAGCTCGAAACACAGGCCCGGTCGTATGCCGATGCCGTCATCAACGAAGACTGGCCGGCCATGGCTCGCGGCCGGTTGCCCGAAGACTCCCACGAAATCAACGAGCAAATGTGGAAGACCCTGATGTCGGTCAAGGCGGCGTCCACATCGGAAATCACTGCAGAAGATCACGCGCTGTCTGAACTTAGCACGCTCACCACGCATCGCCGCACTCGGCTACTTCAGAGCAGGACCCGAATCCCGACAGTCTTTTGGGGTGTCCTCCTGGCGGGAGCACTTTTGACTCTTGCCTCGGTCTCGATGTTTGGCTCGGTCAATTCCAGACTGCATACACTTCAGGTATTTTCGCTGACCCTATTGGTGACGCTCGTGATGCTGTCGATTGCGGACGTCAATTACCCGTTCCGGGGTTGGGTGCATGTCAGTGATTTTGCCTTTCAACGGGCGCAGCAGAACATGCGGGAAATTCCTTAAAAGCGGCTTCAATCCCAGATCGCCGCGGAGATCGTGCCGTCCCTGCTCACGAGGATTGTCAGCCGGTTTGGATTGGGTTCGGCACTCGGGATGCCGTCCGTCGATTTGATCACTCGTAATAAGGCCGGCAGCTGTTCCTCTTTAACCACCTCTGTCCCCGATTTGCCCGCCGGTATGCTGGCGCCCTTCGCAACGAAAAACTTACCGACGCATTTGGCGCAATCCTCGCCGGCGTCCTTTCCTTCCGAGTAGCCGGGAAGCTGGTTCAGCGCCATTGATCCGGACGCACTATGCACATTCACGCCCTTATAAGGATGGCTGCTTTCGATCGGAAATATCGCTTCAATCGGCTCAAAGCCCGTGGCTTCCATGGCCGCGGCAGGTGCCCGCGCCACGAGCATCAGTTCCAGCACACCGTCTTTAGGCGTGCCTCGGGTGAGCGGTACCAGCTCAGCCTCTTCCCAACCGTTGCTGCTCGCCAGCCCGCGCACTCGGATGATGTCCAGTACGGGGCCGTGTGTGCTGCGAAGGACCTCGACGCTGGTCACTTTCAACACAGGTGCAATGACCTCGGGACGCTCCTCGTCACCGCCGGCGCCTTGCGCGACCGTCTCGGCTTGACCCTTGGCGGGCGGCCGACTTTGATCGCCGGCGTTCGTTTGGGCGAGCGCCGCGCCGCCGATGCCCAATAACAAACCGGCGGCTAAAAGAGAGCCCGCTGCTGTTGTCGGATTCATCATCGCATTCTCCCTCGGAAACGCTTGGGTTTCCCGTTGCAAAATATTGTTACCCGAGACCGGTCAGCCTAAGATTCTTGAACTGACTCAACCGCGAAGCTGTCGTGCGGCGCATGCCCCGCGCTTGGCGCCTCCGCGCCATCCATGCCGTCCTTGCCGTCCATACCGTCCTTGAGCTGATCGAATGCATCAAGAATGAGGTCTATCGGCACCATTTGCGTCAATCTGCAAAACGATGTGCGGGTGCTTCGAAAGCTGCCGTTCTCGGCCAGCTTGTTTACCGGCGCACCGCCGCCGCATACGGAGAAGTACTCGCAGTCTTCTCGACATGCCGCGACGCCGGCGTCAATGTCGCGCACCATTGCGGCCATCGATGGGCTGCGGCGCATGTCGTCGAAGGAATCGGTGTTGATATTACCAATGATGAAATTGCCGTAGTCCGCATGCTTGAGGCCGAGCAGTTCGGGCGAGAAGCTGGAGACATTGCCGCGGCAATCCACGTTCAGCATGCCGAACGGTTCAACCTGGGCGTTTCTCAACTCGCCTTGATCAGGACGGAACACTCGCGGCAACATGCCATCGACCTCACGAATGAAGCGTATCCGGCCACTCTTCCGCGATAACTTCCAAAAATCATTGAGGAATCGCCTGAACCGACCTTCCGGATCGCCGGCCGCGAATAGTCCCGATACGTGGCTCCCCTCCGATTCCTCGACGTTGAAGCAGACGTCCTCGATCCCCTCGGAAAGGTAGAAATCCAACATCTGCTGCGGGTCGTCCATTCCCGCCTGCGACAGCACCGTGATGACGTGGAACGGCACCTTTTCCCGGTGCAGCATGCGAATACCAGCGACCGTGCGATCGAATGTCCCCCGGCCCGAACGAGTTACCCGGTGTGCATCATGCAGACGTTTCGGACCGTCCACGCTGACGCCGACTCCGACATTCCACTGCTTGAATAAGTCACACCATTCGGGTGTGATCAGCATCCCGTTTGTCTGGATGGAGTGCCTGAGCTCGAGCGAATCCGGCCGCAAGGCGGCGATGGTTTCGAATGCGCTCCGATAAAAGGAAATCGGCACGACCAACGGCTCTCCGGCGTGCCAAATGACGGTGAGGCCCTCGCGGGTCCAGCCCGAAGCGAATATTTTTTCAAATAGCGTCGCAATCGTGCTTTGCGCCATCACGGTCTTCACGTCGCGTTCAGGCAAATAGCAATAGCTGCAATTGATATTGCAGAAAGGTGTCGGTTGCACGACAACCGTTTCGATCACCGGGGCCGCGTCAGACACTGCAGATGGCTCCTGGCCGCCGAGCCTTGATTACCAGTTGTGCCAAAAGTTGTGCCAGCCGTTGCCCCAGCCGCCGTTGCGCCAACCGCCATTGCCCCAACCACCGTTGTGCCAGCCATTGCCCCAGCCGCCGTTGTGCCACCCGCCGCCATTGCCCCAACCGCCGTTGCGCCAGCCGCCGCCATTACCCCACCCGCCGCCATTGCCCCAACCCAAATGCAACCCCCCGAACCCGCCATTACCCCACCAGACGGGAGTGGCTTTGGCATCGCCCGATTCATCGCTTGCGGCGCCGGTCATATCGGAAACGGCGCTACGGATCTCACGCAGGCGGGCGGACACGCTCTCCTCGGAGGTGGGCTGCTCCGCCGTGCTTTTGTTGGATGTTGCGCTCGGATCGGCTGATGCCAACGCCAGCACGACCGAAGCGCCAAAGGCGCCCGCAGGCAGAACCACCGAAAGGGCTTTGAAGAGACGATTCCACTGCGCCATGTGTTCTCCCAAAACTGAAGCCGGAGTATTTCCGCCGGCAAATGGCCTTATGCGAAGGATCGCTGAAATTACAACTTTCGCGACTTATTGGCAATCGGCTTGGCAATCGGCCGCGGGATCCCGACCGCCATGCGATCAGGCTGCTTTGTACGCGACGCCTGCGAAGCAATAAGTCATTAGAACTACAGCCACGAACAGATCCGAAACCATGGCTGTGTTTTGCAAGCGATTGCGCTTCTCGTGTGTCGCATGGCTGATCCCCGCAAGCCCATAGAAGATGGCACCGGCGATCGCCGTTGGAACGACCCAACCAGGAGCGAAAATGCTACCCGCGCCGACGCAGCCGATCGCAGTTGTCGCAAATCCAAGTTCCCGCACGAGCAGTAGCGAGTCGTCGCTTTGAATGCCGAGAATCGCCCGTGCCGTATAGCGCGGCTGAAAAATCTGGCGCATGCCGGCCATGAGCAGTCGAATACCGACGGCCCAAAATACGAACCACTTGCCGACGCTGGCGGCAAGAAGTACGCCGTTATCTCTGAAAACCGTCTCAACGAGGATTGAGACGACCGGGAAGACGAACATCAACGCCGCAACGATCAGGACATACATCATCGGGCCGCGTGGATGATTTCATCGACATCCGCAGCGACAGTGGCGTAAGAGGTGACCAAGCGAATGGGCACGCCGTCCGAGACCGGGCACCACGGCCAGCGGTAGAAGTGGAACCCCGCCTTTTCCAACGCCACCACGAGTTTTTCGGGCAACACCAGGAACACCTCATTGGCCTGTACCGTGTGCAGCAACCGGGCGCCGGAAACTTGCTGTAAGCCTTGCGCCAGACGCGATGCCATCGCGTTGGCCTGCCGGGCGTTTTGCAGCCACAAATCGTTCTCGAAGTAGGCGAGCAGCTGAGCGCTCAAGAATCGCAGTTTCGACCACAGATGACCGGCGCGCTTGCGCCGCCGCTCGAATTGCTCGGCGAGCGAGCGGTCGAAAAACACGACCGCTTCCGCGCAGAGAGCGCCGTTTTTTGTGGCGCCGAGCGACAGCACATTGATGCCGCTCTTCCAGCTGGCCTCGGCCGCCGAGCAGCCCAAATGCGTCAACGCGTTGGCGAACCGCGCTCCGTCCATGTGCACGGGCATTTGATGTTGCCTAGCAACGGCGCTCAGGCTCGTGAGTTCAGATAGATCGTATACCGTGCCCCACTCGGTCGCCTGCGTCAGGCTAAGAGCTGCCGGCTGCACATGATGTACACCCATGTCATTCGCCAAGGCGATCGCCGCCGCGAGCGGTCCCGCGGAAATTTTACCGTTTGCCGACGGCAATCCGAGGAGCCGCGCACCGCCCGTGAAGAATTCCGGCGCAGCGCATTCGTCGGTTACGATATGTGCGGTGTCGTAGCAATAGATCGCCCCGTACGGGGGGGCGATTTGGGACAATGCCAAGGCGTTGGCGGCAGTACCGGTGGCGACGGGATAGATCGCGACGTCGGTTTCGAACACCCGGCCGGCCACCGCCTGCAGCCGTTCGGTCCATTCATCGGCGCCGTAAGAGGCAGCCATCCCCGAATTGGCGGCATCGATCGCCGCCATAATCGGCGCACAGACAGGAGTCACGTTGTCGCTGGTGAAATTCCGGCTCAAGGTAACTCCTGTCGTCTCGTCATTTCTGGATATCCGCCGGCGGCGTGCCGGCAGCACTTGCAGCCGCAGCTCGGAGCACCCGCAGCTTGCTGTCGAAATCTTCCCGGTTTAGGTAAGCGCCGCACAGCCGCCGGAAACCTTGATACGCGCGCCGGCCATGCAAGGTGCGCCCGTTATCGAATAGCAGCGCTGTGCCTGGTGCGAGGCGCATGGTGATTTCGTTGGACGGATCGTTGATCAATTGGTTGAACAGCTTCAGTGCCCGATAAAACAAAGTCATCCGCGCCGCCGGCAATCGAAACGGCGCTCGATCATAGTTATTGTAGGCGATCTGAAGGAAGTCGCCATTGTGATCGAGCCCGATCACGGGATGTTCAGCCCGAAGGTGAACGCCATCGCCCAAATACTGTGCCGGCACCTTCACGTTCGACAATACCTCGAACGCCATGGGATCGGTGCGGCGGATCTGATCCGCAACTTTGAAGCCATCGACCAGAGTGCTGTCACCGCCGGTGCCGTCGAAGGTCAGGCAATGGAACATCTGGTAACCGGGAGAATCGGAGCTGTAAGTCCCGTCGGTGTGCGGCCCGATCGCAGCCGACGTGTAAGCGGTATCTTTGAAGGCCAAATCTGCCGTGAAATCCCACATACCGCCGAAAATGGTCTCTCGCACGTAGCCAACGCGCGTCACCAATTCCTTGGTCGCTTCGATGGTCGCAGGCACCCCCGACGCGAGAGCAAAGCCATATTCCTCCACCAGCGATAGCCAGCGCAGCAATCCCTCGTTGCCGGACATGATGTCCGCGTGGCTCACGGTCGGGAAATTCCCACCCATGGCCGCGCGATCCCAAAGGCGACGCCGCGGTGCGGATTCGCGGCCGTTATCTTGAGCGACCCTCCAAAGGAAGGCCGCGGGCAGCATGCTCGCGCTGCCGTCGTGCTTCCAAACGATGCGTAAGGTTCGGCCGCCATCGCAGATCTCGAGCCTCGAGGGCGCAATGTCCGCAGGGATCGCGAAAGTGTCCACCTGGCGTTGCAAGGTATCGGGATGCAGGCTGTCCTTCGAATGACAATGGTCGCGCAGCCAAAAAGGGGCAAAGCGGCCCGGGGACACTTTATTCTCCCACGATACCTCCACCTCGTGGTCCACGAGTTTGACCCCGCTCAACAACACCTCTGAACTCGGATTCCCATCGGGAATGAGGTCAAGCATGCTTCTCTCCTTTAACGACGCAGCGATCCACTATGACCAAAACCACATTACTGAACGAGTGTATAACAACGACATTCGGCCAGTCAAACGCGACTGACGGACGCACCGAGGAGAAAGATATTAGGAGCCTATTGCTCGCCGCGCAGCGATGTCAGATCGAGCGCCCCGGTCAATCCGAGGTAGGCAAACAGCGGCAACAGCAAAAGAGAAATGACGGCTGAAACACGCACCAATCGGGCCAGAAAGACAGATCGGCAATTTCCAGCGCATTGATAGGTTGCGATTGTCACGTACACGCTGAAAATGAGGCCGCCAATGACATAGATTCGCATCGCAATTTCATTACCGGCGTCGAAGAGCAAACCGATGGCGCTATAGCAAACGGATCCGGCGATCCCGTAGAGCCAAAAGACCTTGCTCAGGGAGGTTCGACCTTGCAGCGGAGCGCGAAAAAAGCTCCAAAAATTTTCTCTCTCGGACATACGTACAAATCGCCTCCGCGCGATCAGCGCTGCGC
The DNA here is from genome assembly GCA_963755965.1 of uncultured Gammaproteobacteria bacterium. Classification (GTDB taxonomy): domain Bacteria; phylum Pseudomonadota; class Gammaproteobacteria; order Steroidobacterales; family Steroidobacteraceae; genus Bog-1198. Next base: position 202,051 of record CAVWLU010000011.1, on the reverse strand, counting down.
ACTCTGCCAATTGGGCGCGGTATAAAAATGCGTCTCCTCGGGGGCCAGCATCCCGCGGCCCCGTATATGGTCGGCGGCTTTCTCCGCCAGCATGATGGTAGGAGCGTTGAGATTTCCGGTGGTGACCGACGGCATGATCGAGGAATCCACGACGCGCAAACCCAGGAGTCCGTGGACGCGAGTTTCGGGATCCACCACCGCCATCGGATCCTTCACATCGCCCATTTTGCACGAGCAGGAGGGATGGTAGGCACTCTCGACCTTCGCGCGGATGAAGGCATCGATCTGCTCGTCCGTTTGCACGTCGGCGCCCGGTTGGATCTCCCGTCCGCGGTAGCGGTCGAAGGCAGGCTGCGCAAAAATCTCCCGCGTCAAACGCACGCAGGCGCGCATTTCGATCCAATCGTCCGGTTCGCTCAGGTAGTTGAATCGAATATGCGGCTTGTCGAACGGATCGGTCGAGGCCAATCGCACCCAGCCGCGGCTCTTGGAGCGCATCGGTCCGACGTGGGCCTGAAATCCGTGCTCCTGCGCCAGCGTCGACCCGTCGTAGGCCACCGCCATGGGCAGAAAATGATATTGAATATCCGGATACGCGATGCCCGCCCGGCTGCGTATGAAACCGCAGGTTTCAAAATGATTGGTGGCTCCCAAACCGTCCTTGCGCAGAAGCCAGCGCGCACCGATCAGCGCACGATTCCACCAATTGATCGATGAATACAAGGTGATGGGTTCCTTGCAGGCGACCTGGAAATAAAACTCCAGATGATCCTGCAGATTCTCGCCGACGCCCGGTAAATCGTGCACCACCTCGATGCCGTGCGCGCGCAATTCTGCGGCCGGCCCGATCCCGGAGAGCTTCAGTAGCTGCGGCGAATTGATGGGTCCTCCGCAGAGAATCAGTTCCTTGCCGACGCCCACGCGGTAAATTCTGCCCTCCCGGCTGAATTCGACGCCGCAGGCGCGACGGCCTTCGAAAAGCAGCCGTGTGGCCAGCGCGTGCGTCAGCACCTTGAGGTTGGGTCGTTGCATGGCCGGATGCAAATATGCGCGAGCGGCGCTGCAACGCCGGCCGCCGCCCACCGTCATGTCCATGCGGCCGAAGCCTTCCTGTTGAAAGCCGTTGATGTCCGCCGATTGCGGGTAACCGGCTTCGCTTGCGGCGCTGAGCCACGCCGCATGCAGAGGATTGGTAACACGCCCATAACTCGTTTGAAGCTTACCGGTGCCGCCGCGGTATTCGTCTCCGCCCTCCTCCCGGCGCTCGGCGCGCTTGAAATAGGGCAGCACATCGCGATAGGACCAACCCGCGGCTCCTTCCCGCGACCAGCGTTCGAAATCCTGTGGATTGCCGCGGATGTACACCAGCCCATTGATCGATGACGAGCCGCCCAATACCTTGCCGCGCGGCGTGTGCATGCGTCGGCCGTTCAAATGAGGCTCCGGATCGGTATGGTAGAACCAATTGTATTTGGGCATGTTCATCGGGATTGAGAGCGCCGAGGGCATTTGAATGAATATGGATCGGTCGGAACCCCCGTACTCGATCAACAGCACCCGATATTGGCCATCCGCGCTCAGTCGATCCGCGAGAACACAGCCCGCTGAGCCGGCACCCACGATGATGTAATCGAAACTCTCGTCAGCCAAATCAGATGCTCCGGATGGGGCCGCGTAGGTCAATACGGGGCATCGACATCTCCCAGTGCGACGTAGACGCTCTTGAGTTGAGTATAGTGCTCGAGCGCGGCGCGGCCGTTCTCGCGTCCTAGACCGGACATCTTCACACCGCCGAACGGCAGTTCGATCGGTGTTACGTTGTAGTGGTTGATCCAGCAAGTGCCGGCTTGCAGCTGTGCGATCACCCGGTGCCCGCGCGTCAAATCGTTCGTGAAAACGCCGGCCGCGAGGCCAAAGTCCGTGGCATTGGCGCGTTGGATGACCTCACGTTCGTCGGTGAACTCCAACACCGACATGACAGGCCCAAAAATCTCCTCGCGGACGATCGCCATGTCGTCGCGGCAATCATCGAACACGGTGGGGGCGACAAAGTATCCCTTGCTCAGGTCGCCCGTGGTCACTCGGTTCCCGCCGATCAGCAGCCGAGCGCCCTCGGCGCGGCCGCGCGCAATGTAGCTCAAGACCTTGTGCATGTGCTGCTCGGATATCAGGGGCCCCACCTGAGTCGCAGGGTCCATGGGATCACCCACCCGCATCACGCTCACGCGCTTGATCAGACGCTCCAGAAACGAGGCCTTCACAGACGCATGCACGAATACCCGCGTGGCATTTGAGCACACCTGTCCGGAGGAGTAGAAATTGGCGAGCAACGCGCCCGCCACCGCGTTGTCCAACTTGGCGTCTTCGAAAATAATCAACGGCGACTTGCCGCCGAGTTCCAGCGTTACATTTTTCAGCGTCTGCGCCGCGTCGCTCATCACGGCCTTGCCGGTGCCTACTTCACCGGTGAGCGACACCTTGCGAATATCGGGATGACGCGTGAGTAAACGGCCGGTCTCGGCAAACCCCTGAACCACTTGGAATACACCCGGCGGCAACCCAGCTTCGAGCAGGATCTCCTGCAGCTTCACAGCGCTGAACGGCGTGAGTTCGGCCGGCTTGAAGATCATCGCGTTGCCGCAGGCGAGAGCAGGCGCTGCCTTCCAACACGCGATCTGCAGCGGATAGTTCCAGGCACCGATGCCAGCCACCACGCCAAGCGGCTCGCGGCGCGTATAGCCGAACGCTTGGGCGCCGAGATCAATGTGCTCGCCGCTCAAGGATTGCGCGAGGCTGGCAAAATATTCGAAGCAGTCGGCACCGGAAATCACATCGACGACGAGGGTTTCTTGGATGGGTTTCCCAGTGTCGCGCGATTCGAGTTCAGCGAGTTCCTGATTGCGCGATCGCAACAGCTGCGCCGCGCGCCGCAGCACTCGCGCGCGCTCCGCGCCGGTCATCGCAGCCCACACGAGCTGTCCGCGTTGCGCCGCGAGTACCGCCGTCTTGATTTGCTTGGGACCTGCGGCGTTCACATAACCCAGCACGTCTCCGGTTGCAGGGTTAATGGACGCAAAGCGCTCGCTCTCTGCGAGGATGGGCGGACGAGCGGGTGTCTCAGCCGCCGTGGACGCGGCCCGCTCGCTGCCGGTCGCGTCCGATGAGGAGAGGTTGGCTCGGAGTCTGCCGTCGACGAATTCCGTCAGCAAGGCGCGCGCACTCTCGCTGTCGGCCTCGCGCCATCCCGATAGCGCAGCGCGCAGCCATACCCCGTCGATCATCGCGGCAATCATGGCCGCCAGATCTTTCGCCTCCTCAAGCGGCATGAGCTTCTTGAGTGAACTGCGCAAATTCGTGAGTGTCCGGCGCTGATACGCGGATTGCACCCGCTTCAGGCTCTTTACTTGGAGTACCTGGCCCCAAAAGGCGAGCCACGCGGTGCCTGTGCGCTGCTCGAACTCCTCAGGCGCCAAATTCGCATCGATCACCGCTTGGATCCGGGCGCGAGGCGTGCTGACCTGTCGCAATCGGGCCCTCACATGATCACCAACACGTCGCGCCAAAGAGCGAAAAGCGGCGTCCAGCAAACCGTCCTTGTCGCCAAAATAATGCGCGACAAGTCCCGGCGACACGCCTGCGCGGCCCGCGATTTGCGCAAGCGTCGTGCCCACATAGCCCAGTTCCGCTAGGCTATCGATGGTGACTTCGATCAGCTGGCATCGCCGCGTCTCCTCCAAGGGTTCTGCTGAAAGGTCCGCCGAGTTCATTGATTGAGTGTTCAATTTGATTCCCTTTGCAAACTCGCCGAGCAGTTTTGTGGACGTGCGTACCCGCTTCCGACTAAGATGGAGATTGCCGATTTATACGTTTAATTTCAATCTACTAGGGATGCATGGGTGAGCAAAGACCACACCTCGTTAAACGACCATTCAAAATTGGAATTGGCAACTCAATCATGGCGCCCCTGGGTGTCTGCGGTCAAGACCGAAGGCGGGACTCGCCGGAAGCGATGGGCCGGCTGGTCTCGAGTGCCCATGAGCGCATTGCCCGCGTTGGCGCTCACCCTGGCGGCATTCAGTGCGCCTGCCGCGAATTTGAGCGGCAGCGGCGATCCGCAAAGCTGCCAGTCGGTGCGCTTCTCCGATATCGGCTGGAGCGATGTCACCGCCACCACCGCGCTCGTGGGCCAATTGCTCCGCAACATCGGCTACGTACCGACCATCACGGTGCTGTCCGTGCCGGTGACCTTTGCGTCGCTGAAGAACAAGGACATCGACGTATTTCTCGGAAATTGGATGCCGGCGGAAGAGGCTGATCGCCGTTCGTTTGTCGACGAAGGTTCGGTGGTGGTCGTCGGGCCCAATCTCGTGGGCGCCAAGTACACCCTGGCGGTGCCCGCTTACACCTATGCCGAGGGACTGAAAGATTTCAATGACATTCGGCGCTTCGCCCCCAAGCTCAATGATTCGATTTACGGAATTGAACCGGGCAACGACGGCAACCGGCTCGTGCTCAAAATGCTCAAGCAGGATCAATTTGGTCTGGGCAATTTCAAACTAATCGAATCGAGCGAGCAAGGCATGTTGGCTCAGGTCGAGCGCGCCTACCGCGACAAGCAGCCCATCGTGTTTCTGGCGTGGGAACCGCATCCGATGAACATGCGCTTCGACATCAAGTATCTGACCGGCGGCGATGCGGTGTTCGGCCCAAATTTTGGCGGCGCGACGATCTACACGGTGACCCGCAAGGGATACAGTGCCGAATGCCCGAACTTAGGCCGCTTGCTCACCAATCTTAAATTCACACTGCGCGGTGAGAGCGAAATGATGGCCGCCATGTTGGATCGGCACGAGCAGCCGGATATTGCAGCGTCCGAGTGGTTGAAGGCGAATCCCACGGTGGTGAAGACCTGGCTCGAGGGCGTACGCACCTTCGACGGACGTCCGGCGAGCAGTGTTCTTGCGCATTCGGCACCGCCCCCGCGCCCAGGCGGCTTTGAGCAGTGGATCGTCAGCCACAAGATCCCGGTGGGGGATGCAATGGCGGTGGGCATCGAAACCATCAAGACCCACGGTACTTTCCTGTTCAATGGGATTTCCGTTCTCATCCGTGGCACGGTCGATGGAGTGACGGCTGCGTTGCGCGCCCTGCCCGCGTGGGCCTTGATCATTGCCACCGCGGCACTCGCCTGGGGATTGCGGCGATCTTGGACCCTCACGGCATTTGTCGCCCTAGCGCTGCTGTTCATTTTGAATCAGGGATACTGGGGGGCGACCCTCGAGACGCTGGCATTGGTGATGGTAGCAACGTTCGCGTCCGCCGCCATTGGCGTGCCGCTCGGAATCGCCGCTGCGCATCGCCCGCGGTTGTTCGCCGCCATGCGGCCGGTGCTTGATTTGATGCAGACTTTGCCCACCTTCGTCTATCTCATTCCCACTCTGGTGTTGTTTGGACTCGGCGTCGTTCCGGGCCTCATCTCCACGGTGATATTTGCCCTGCCTGCGCCGATTCGCCTCACGCACCTGGGCATCTCCTCCGTTCCCCGACCCTTGATCGAAGCGGGCGAGGCCTTCGGAGCGACGCCCATGCAATTGCTGTGGAAAGTCGAACTGCCGAGCGCAGCGAGCACCATCATCGCCGGCATTACCCAGTGCATCATGCTCAGCCTGTCGATGGTCGTGATCGCCGCACTGGTGGGCGCCGGTGGGCTCGGAGTGCCGGTGGTGCGCGCGCTCAACTCGGTGCAAGTAGGTATGGGCTTCGAAGCCGGCTTCACGATTGTGCTGCTCGCCATCATCTTGGATCGGATCAGCCGGCCGAAAGAGCGTGAGGTATCACGATGAGTGCCGCAATCGACTTCCGAGACGTCGACATCCTCTTTGCGAGGCAACCGGGCCGGGCTGGCCGCTCGAGCATCCGCGAAGCGCTTGCGGCACTCGACACCGGTGCGACCCGTAGCGACATACAGAACAAATTCGGTGTCATCGTCGGTGTCGCCGGCGCGAATCTAAGTGTCACGCACGGCGAAATCTCGGTTCTGATGGGCCTGTCCGGGTCCGGTAAATCCACTTTGCTGCGCGCAGCAAATGGATTGAACTCGGTGACGCGCGGCCATGTGCACATTCAGGATGGCGAATCGGCCATCGACGTCGCCACCTGCGACACGGCGCAATTGCGGCGCGTGCGGCGCGAGCGCGTGGCGATGGTGTTCCAACAATTCGGCCTGCTGCCGTGGCGAACCGTGCGTGAAAACGTGGGCTTGGGACTGGAGCTGCGCGGCGAACCCGCGGCATCGAGAAAAACCATCGTGGAGGAAAAATTGGAGCTGGTGGGCCTGTCTCAATGGTCGGAACGTTACGTGAGCGAATTGTCGGGCGGCATGCAGCAGCGCGTCGGCCTGGCGCGTGCGTTCGCAACCGACGCCGACATTCTCTTGATGGACGAGCCGTTTTCCGCGCTTGATCCCTTGATCCGCGGCAAGCTGCAAGGAGAATTGTTGGCACTGCAAGAGCGAGTCAAAAAAACCATTTTGTTCGTCAGCCATGATTTGGACGAAGCGCTGCGACTGGGCGACCGGATCTCCATCCTGCAGAACGGACGCATCATCCAAACGGGCACGGCGGAGGACATCGTGCTCGCACCTGCCGACGACTACGTTGCCGAATTCGTTCGGCATATGAACCCGCTGGACGTGCTGACCGGCAGCATGATCATGTGTCAGCGCGCACAAATGCCCTCGGATGGCAACTTGCTATGGCTCGATGAGCGACGCCGTTACCGCCTGTCGCTCAATCCGGCCGATGAAGCGATCGCCCTGCAATTCGACGGCGTCGAGCACGCGCTTAGGCACGTGCACGACGACACCGCACTCGCAGGCATCGAACCGGGCCTCGCAGTTGCGCCCGCCTCCTTCTCGCTGCAGTCCATCATCCGTTTGCGTCAGGCGACCGGGCATCCGGTGTTACTGGCGGACGGCGGAAAAATCATAGGCGTGTGCGGCGAGAACGAAATCATTCGCGCCTTGGCCGGCAACCGCCACTGACTGCCGGTAGCTCTGCCCGTAAGCAGGTCGCGTACCTTACGTGTCGGTGGGGCGTGAGACCGGCTGTTGGTCAAGCCACGGTGGTAACGCCAGGTGCCGTGCCTCGGGAGCGTGTATTCTTCTCGATTGCTTCATTAGGGAGTTTGGAATGCGAAGTTTCGCCGCCCGTCTTGTACGTATGAGTTGCGCCTCTGTCCGGCCCGCGCTGCTGGTTCTATGTGCAGCGTGGCTTTCCGGGTGCGCCGGAAGTTCTTCGGAAAACAGCGCGTGGCAGGCGTCGGCCCCTCGACATCCCCAATTCTCGAGGATACTGATCGTCGGCATCAGTGCGGACTTCACCCAGCGTTGCTCGTTCGAGTTCTCCCTGGCATCGCAGTTCTCGGGCAGCTCAACTCAGCCAATAGTTAGCTGCAACACGATGATGCCCAAGGATCCGCTGACGCGCGCCAATATCGAAAGCGTGGCCAAAGCGCAAAACGCCGACGCCGTACTTACGTCCGCTGTCGTCTCCATGCAGCTGAGCTCGCACCACGGCAACACCAGGGACACACGCGCCACTCCTTACTACCAGGTAACAGGGACCGGATACGTAACGGGCGCGTTGGGTGCGTACGGCGTCCCGGTGGCCTTCGTCCAACTTGAAACGACACCATCGATTCCCATGATCACCGGCGACGTTCACATCCTAACGAAGCTCTTCGATGTGAAGGATGCGACCCTCGTTTATACAACGGACACGATTGCAAAATCTGACGATCTGCAGTCGAGCTCAGCCTCCATTGAAACGATCACCGGGTTGATAGGGGATCGTCTGCGCCGGGACGGAGTGATTCACTAGACGTCCGCGTCTGTTAGCGAGGCGGCACATGAAAATCGCCACCTACAACGTCAACGGAGTCAATGGCAGACTCCCAGTCCTCCTTCGCTGGCTTGCTGAAACCCAGCCCGATGTTGCGTGCCTTCAAGAACTCAAGGCCCCACAGGAGAAATTCCCCGAGAATGCGATCCGCGAGGCGGGATATGGCGTCATTTGGCACGGGCAAAAAAGCTGGAACGGAGTTGCGATACTTGCGAAGGGCGTCGATCCCGTCGAAACTCAACGCGGCCTGCCGGGCGATCCCGACGACTTACACAGTCGTTATATTGAGGCGACAATCGGTGAATTGATTGTCGGCTGCCTCTATCTACCGAATGGCAATCCTGCGCCTGGGCCTAAATTCGATTACAAGCTCCGTTGGTTCGAACGCTTCTCTGAACACGCGAGGATTCTCGTGAACAAGCGAAGCCCTGTAATCTTGGCGGGCGACTACAATGTGATCCCGACGGAATTCGATGTGTATAAACCCGAACGCTGGGTCGATGACGCGTTGTTTCGCCCCGAGGTACGCGCGGCTTACCATCAACTGTTGACCCAAGGATGGACGGACGCCTTGCGGACGCTGCATCCAGGCGAGACGATCTATACGTTCTGGGACTATTTTCGAAACGCCTATGGCCGCGACGCGGGCCTGCGCATCGATCATCTGCTTCTAAATCCCGCGGTGGCCCCCCGCCTTCGTGCGGCCCAGGTCGATCGCCCAGTACGCGGCTGGGAAAAGTCCAGCGATCACGCGCCGACCTGGATTGAACTGGCAGATTGACACCTGACCTTGGAAACTAGAATGACCAAGCCGCTCCCGATCGTCTGTATCCCTGGACTTGCTTGCTCTGCGCGACTGTACGCAGAGCAGATTGCGCCGCTCTGGACCGTCGGACCCGTGACCATCGCCCAGCATAGCGGGCACGACAACATGGCTGCGATCGCGCGTTCCATCCTCGCTTCCGCACCGGAGCGGTTTGCGTTGATTGGTCTGTCGATGGGCGGGTACATCAGCTTTGAGATCATGCGCCAAGCGCCGGCGCGTGTCGTAAGGCTCGCCTTGCTCGATACGAGCGCGCGACCCGACACACCGGAGCAAGCCGAGAACCGCCGAATTCAAATCGGCCTTGCCCAGAAAACGCCCATCGCCAACTTGGCAGACGCCCTGTTCCCGCGGCTTGTTCACCCACGACGCCGGTCCGATGAACAGCTGCAGGCGATTGTCCGGATAATGGCGCAGGAAACGGGTGCGGAAGGGTTTATCCGGCAACAAACGGCCATTATGGCGCGACCAGACTCACGGCCCTCTCTCTCCGACATTCGTTGTCCCACGCTTGTGCTCGTCGGAGATAGCGATGAGCTGACACCGCCTGATCGTGCCGCGGAGATGGCGCACGGGATTGCGGGCTCGCGTCTCGTGACGGTTCCGGAGTGCGGACACGTATCGACGCTCGAACGTCCACAGCAGGTGACGGAAGCCCTTTTAGAGTTACTCCGGGTTTAATGGGCGCTCGCCCGGCCATTGCCGCAGAGCCTTCGCGATTCGAAGAAGCCCGCCCCTGCCTGACAAAATGCCGGGCGTCTGGGCGGGCTTAAAGTGCCGTGCTGTATGCCTTTCGGCCGTTTAGTTTTCGGGCTTCGGCGCTTGGGGTCCAGTCGCTAGATCATTGCCGTTCTTAGTCTTTTTGTTCACCTCATTTTTACAAACGGTCTCCATGGCGGTCTGCGTCATGCCGCTGTTGGCCGCCTTTTGCTTGTCCATACATTGCTTCATCAGCTGATCTTTGTTTGGCGGCGTGGTGGATGAATCATCGGCCATGACATGTGCACTCATCGCCATCAGCCCAGCAAGGGCCGCAATTTTAAGTCCGCGTTTCATGAGAGATTTCCCCTGTTAATGGTAATAGGTTTGAGTCAAAGAGACGGTACGTCACAGCCAGAGAGGCAACAATAAACGGAGACCGGCCACTTCTGTCGGTACTCGCCTACGTGTTGGCTTACCGCCGCGATTCTCGCAGTCCTTTCGTATAGGCCGCTGATCGAGCACTCAGCGAGCTGCCCTTCTTCGAGCGCCGCTTCTCTTCTTGGGCACCTTCTTGCCTTCAGCCCGCGCTTCTGACAAGCCGATGGCAATGGCTTGCTTCGGGTTGGTTACCTTCTTTGCTGAGCGGCCACTGCGTAACGTTCCGGCCTTCATCTCCTCCATGGCCTTTTCGACCTTTTTACCACTCGCTCTACTGTATTGAGCCGCCATAACTTTCCCCTTTCACTCATACAACGACGCGATTTGCCATGCGCCGCGGGCAGCCAGTGTCAGCAGCATCCATCCCCACTCGATAAGGTCCGAGCGATCGAAGGCGCGTTGACTGCTCGAGAAATGGCGTCCAGCAAATCTGGACCGTGAACCGGCTTTTGGAAGAAACCACAGTTATTGGGTCCCGCGGCATGGGTCTTGGATGCCCCATATCGGGCGGTCATCAGCATTACGGGCAGCTCTGGGCGTCGACTGGCTGCTTGTCGCTGCAGCTCGAATCCGTCCATGCCTCCCATGCTCACGTCGGAAACCACGCAATCAATCTGGCCAAATCGCGGATCCGCGAATAGCGCTCTCCCCGATCCGAACAGGCATACGGTGTAGCCGGCCGACCGCAACAAATGTCCGAGGGCAGCGAGTACGCTCGAATCGTCATCCACCACGGCGACAATAAAGGGTGACACTCTAGTGGATCTGTTGTCCTACCGTTTCTCTAAGGTTGCTCCTTCTTGGGCTTCGGCTGCGGGGCTTCCTTTGCCGCTTCAGTCGAGGCGGCACTCGCATCCTCGGTAATGACAGTGACGTGGGCTGGAGCACTGGTCACCTCAAATGCGACCCGACGGTTTTGGGCCCGGCCCTCCGCGGTCGCATTGCTGGCGATTGGCTTGGACTTGCCATAGCCCTTGGCTGTCAGCACAGAACCGGTGACACCCTTGCTTACCAGGTATGCCACGACTGCATCCGCGCGTTTCTGCGAGAGACCTAAATTGTATGCATCAGACCCTATTGAGTCAGTATGCCCCTGAACTTCGACGTGCAGCTCAGGCTGAGTGAGCAGCGCGCTCGCGACCTCATCGAGGGTCTGCTGAGCGGGCGTGGTCAGTTGAGATGAGTTGAACTCGAAGTCAACGGCTCGCACGATCACGGACTGATCGATGATGTGGCAATTAGCGTCGACCTTGAAGCCGGCCGGCGGGTTGCAGGGCGGCGGCGCGGGCGGCGGCGGTGGTGGCGGTGGCGTCGGCTCGGGCGGCGGTGGCGGAGGAGGAGGAGCTGCCGGCGGGGGGGCCTCGCGGCCGAACCGGTAGTTGATCCCGAGCCGGACGATGTTCGCGGTGAAACTGTTGTGAATATTATCGAGCGATATATTGCCGAATTCCGCGCACGTCGCGGCGCTGCCGGTGCAGGTAGTCGTGGAATTGGTACCTTTGCCGAGATTCACATAGGTATATTCCGCTCGCAACGACCACGGCCCGGGCAGCGCGTATTCGAGGCCGGCTCCTACCCCGTAGCCGCTGGATTTGAAATTCTTTCCCCCTGAAAAGCTAGAGGTTCCTTCCGGGTCCGTGAAACTCGCCGTACCATGGTGCGATCCCCACGCATAAACACCACCGGCTCTAAGATACGGCAGCCAATTACCGGCCGCGTAACCAATGCGCGGGCCGAGAAGCGCGAAGCCGTCCGGGCTGACCTTGCCGGAGAAAGCATAGGTGCCGTCGGGCGGCGGCACCGGTCCGGTATAAGTAATTGAGCGGTTGTGGTTCTTGGCACTCCAATAATCGTAGTCGAGGCCGAAGCCCCACACGAGGTGATCGTATTGAAAGTTGTAGCCAATCTGCGCGCCGCCGACGAAGACGCCGTTATTGGGACAGTTGCGATTGTAAAACGCGTTGGCAATCGTGGGATCGACAATGGGACCGGCAGGAGTCCAGCTGTTGCAGGTATGATTCCATGCTCCGCCCGCGTTCAGGCCGATGTAAAAGCCGGCCCACTGAGCAGTATCCGATGTGGCGATCACATCTTGTGCAGACGCAGCGCCCGCGATCGAGGCCGACGCCAATAACCATCCCGACAGAATTTTGAGTTTCATAACCTACGTCCTAGCACTGGTTGAACTTGGGCCTTGCGCTTGCGCTGCGAGCCACCGCTGTTTCGCCAAGGTAGAGGGTTTGGAACAGTAAAATCCCTCCGAGCGAACGGAGGATAGCTTCAAGGAAGCCTTTCTCTTGTAGGAAAAGACCCCCCAATGGACGTAGGACGCACGGTCAATTTGAGCTGGAAACGTTTGTCAGCGCGTAACGGGCCGCTGGCGCTCACCGATCGAGAAACTGAAGTGCGCTTTTAAGCGCGCCACGGAGGACTTCGCTGGCCGCATTTGCGTCGGGCAGCGCGCGAGCAACTGTTATTGATCCCACCATCAGCGAAAGTATGCTCCACGCTCGCTCACGCTTATTCTGTTGCGAGCCCCCTTTGAGGGCTTTGACAATTTTGTCGATGAACTCGGTCATCTTTCGCTGGTATGTTTGCCGGACCGCAGCGCTTGCCCTCGAAACGTCGGCGCTCAGTGCAGGCATAACACAGCCGCTTGCCGCATCACCCCGGTGAGCCGAGCTGATATAGCCCTTTAAAAACTTTTCGAACCGATCATGCCAATCGACGTCGTCGCCCTCTCCCGCGTCTATATAGGGCGCGCCGAGATAGGCCCCAATTATTTCCTTGAGCAGATCTTCCTTGTTTGAGAAATTGGAATACAAGGACCCCGACGTCACTCCGGCCGCGGCAGCCATCTGATCGACGCCAACGCCTGCGAAGCCACCCGTCTTCAGCACTTTCGCGCCCGACTCGATGATTGAACGGCGCGCCTTTAACTTTTGGTCGATCGAGTATCGCATAGCCATCGGTCTCCTTGACTCTGCTCCCATCTTAGCATAACGTTCGTTACCGTAACGATCGTTATTGCATTCTTATTCTGACTTTTCCCCTATCGGAGAACTTCTATGAGTACCTATGACCAGGTAGAAACGAAGACCCTCAAAGTAAACGGATTGATCTTTGCTTATCGCGAGCTGGGTCCACAGAACCCGATTCCCGTGATATTCCTGCACCACCTGACCGCCGGTTTAGACGATTGGGACCCAAGCGTTCTCGATGGCTTCGCCAAAAGTCACCGCATCATCGCGTTCGACAATCGCGGTATAGGGAGGTCGGAAGGGCAGACTCCAGACGATGTCAACGCCATGGCCCACGACGCCGAGGCGTTTATCGACGCCATGGGTTTGAAAAAAGTAGACTTGTTCGGTTATTCGCTCGGCGGCTTCATCGCACAAGTGATAGCCCAAGAGCGCCCTGCCCTCGTGCGCAAAATCATTCTGGCGGGCACCGGCCCGGCGGGAGGGATCGGAATCGCTAAAATCGGCGAAGTACTTCAGGGCGCGATGCAGCGCAGCGCAACTGAGAAAAAGCATCCGAAGAGCTTCCTGTTTTTCACGCCATCGGCGTTCAGCCAGAACTCCGCAAACGAGTTTCTTGTTCGGCTTGGCCGGCGTACCGCCGACAAGGACGCGGCGGTCAGCAACGAGGCGATTCAGGCTCAGGCCGTGGCGATCACCAAATGGGGCATGTCGCCGGCGAATGACCTCAAGGCCATTACCCAACCGGTCCTGGTTGCGAATGGAGATGAGGACACCATGTTCCCGACCATTAACTCCTTCGAACTGTTTCAGAGGTTGCCAAATGCCAGGCTCAGCATCTTTCCAGATGCCAGCCATGGCGGCATCTTTCAATACCATAACGAGTTCGTCCGTCAGGCCGTCACGTTTCTCGGTGCCTGATCGGATCCATGCGGGTATCGCACTCTCGGAGGAAACGAGGGTGCGTACCTTAGATCATAAGTTGCTCGTGATGCACGCCGACTTAGTCTTTAGGCGGGCTGCAGGGCGGTGGCGTGGCGTCGTTGCAAAGGCCCGTGCGCGCATCCCGATTTCCGGTGCCGGTACTATCTTCACTCGGAGCGTTGGTAATGCAGCTAGACATTAGCCAGGAAGCAGCAAGAACAAAAGTTAATAACTTCATCGGTGGCTCCTCGAGTTCGGATTGGAGCGGCCTTGCGCTCGTGTTCCACATAGGCAATGTGTGCGATTCGAAAATACCATTGAAACATGAGCCAAGGGAAGCCGCCTGGACGCTACCGCGCGCACCTATGTTTAGTTGCCTACGCCCGTAACCGGCCCGCACCATCCCGGCAGATAGTCGGCGTCCTTGCTCTTCGCGAGCTGCAGAGCCTCGTCGAGCGCCGTAACGAAGTTTTGATCGATACGCTTGGGCTTGATGCGTCGGCGCAGAAAGTCCGCCCAAAGAAACTCGCTGAAGGGCGTCGTGTCCTTAGCAAAGCCGCCGATCCGGCGCAACTCGCCGGCAAGACTACGGTACGGGTCGTCGATCAGGTCCATGACACGCACCGGTAGCTGCCGGTAATGGCAGCGGCGCCCCTGCTTGTCGTACGGATGAAGCCACGCGCGATTATCGAGATAAGTCCAAAACGCTTCCTTGTCGAGCTTGGTCAGGTCAGCGACCACAGAAATCGCAACGGTCTTCTCGCCTTCCGCATGCAGCGCGTAAGCCAGGTGATGGTGATCGATCACGTAGTAGCGGTCCTTGTATCCGTGGACGACGGGAATCAGATGGCTGCCGAGAAACTTCCTCTTATGGTCGAGTTGGCGCCAGCGCTTTTGCTTCTCCTTGACTTCGCGCAACCCGACCGTGATCTGCGTCGGACGTAGTGCGCTGATGGCGAGCGTACTCAGCCGTGGTTCTCTTAAATTCGTCATACGATGTTCATCCTCTGTGGGCGCCTCATTTCCAACCTTCAGAGTTGGAGCCGAAGTCGATGAAGAAAGAATTGGTCGTGAAGTAGCCGATGCCGATCACAGACGGGCCGCTAAAATCTGCGTTTACGATCGTCGCCAATAGAAGGAACGCAAGTCTAGCTCATCCCGCCCTTTGAGCCGCCGGATTGACACGAGTTCGTCACATGCGTGCAACGCTAAAGCTACATTCCCTTGATAGCTTGACCGAGTTAAATACTTTGTCGGGCAAAGCTAAATTGGGGGTGCCTCGTGAAAATTCACAGATTTCTGATCGCGTTAGGTGTTGGGTTATTGACGGCTCAGGCGGGCGGTGCGTGGGAACAAGATCATTCGGTGAGCCATGTGCTTCTGATCAGCGTTGATGGGTTGCACTCACTCGATCTGTCGAACTACGTCAATAGTCACCCAAACTCCACACTTGCCGCATTGACCGGTCATGGCTTGACGTACACAAACAATCAAACTTCCTCGCCGTCTGATTCGTTCCCCGGACTGGCGGCGCTGGTGACCGGCGGCTCGCCGGTCACGACTGGGTTCTGGTATGACGTGACTTGGAATCGGGCGCTGTCGCCGCCGGCCCACACCGACGGTCTCGGCAATCCTGGCGGTAATTGCCCAGGCCAAGTTGGCACGATCATGGCCATGGATGAATCGATCGACAAAGACCTGACGCTACTCGATGGCGGAGGCGGCATCAACCCGGCTTTCCTGCGGCGCGACCCGCAAAACGGCTGCAAGACGGTGTTGCCGCACGAGTACCTGCGCGTCAACACTATTTTCGAAGTAGTTAAGGCCGCAGGCCTGCGCACGGCATGGACGGACAAGCACCCCTCCTACGAATGGACTCAGGGCCCGAGCGGCCAGGGCGTCGACGATTTTTACGGTCCGGAGATCAACTCGATCCCGGTTGCCCTGCCCTTTGCGGGGTGCACGCCGGTTCCGTTTCCGGACCCAACGCCGGATGATGGCTGGACGACCGCACTTGCCAACGCGCGCTGTTATGACCAAATTCACGTACAAGCAGTCATCAACCAGATTCACGGCTACACACACGATCGCAGCAAATGGGTCGGCGTCCCGGCACTATTCGGCACGAACTTTCAAGCTGTCAGCGTCGGCCAGAAGCTCGATGCCGATCCTGTGACCGGTCAGCCGGGCGGATACTCAAATGTGCTCGGCGCGCCGGCCTCGGGATTGGCCGATCAGCTCGACTTCATTGACCAATCACTCGGGCGAATCGTTGAGGAACTGCGGGCACAGAATCTGTATCGCTCGACGTTGATCATCGTTAGCGCCAAGCACGGCCAGTCGCCGATTGACCGCACAAAGAACCACAACATCGGCAACGGTCAACCCGCCACTCTTCTCGGCTCCTCGGAGGCGTTCGACATCTCTGACGACGGGTCGCTGATCTGGCTGGCCAACTCCTCGCTCACCTCGAGCGTGGTATCAACGCTTAGCCAGCCAAAGAACCAGCAGCTCCTCGGAATCCAGGAAATCTTTGCGGGGCAGTCGTTGATCGACAAGTACAACAGCCCGCTCCACGATGCGCGAACACCGGACATCATTCTGAAGGTGAACACGGGAGTGATCTTCACGGGCGGCAGCAAGATCGCCGAACATGGTGGGTTGAACGAGGATGACGTGCACACGGCACTGCTCTTGTCCGTGGACGGCATGCAGGGTGCTCAAGTGAAGACTGCTACCACCAATCAACAGGTTGCGCCAACGATTCTCCGGGCGCTCGGACTTGACCCGGCGAGCCTCGACGCGGTTCGCAAGGAGCAGATCCACGTATTGCCGTTCTTCTTCGAGGAAACGCGCTAAGGGCGGCGATAGAGTATCGACGGTCCTCGAACTGCAGGGCGCTCCTCAATCCTGGAGCGCCCTGCTTCATCGGCTCAATTCGAATCCCGCTGATTACGCAGGCTAATCGACACAGCGACATCCCAGGCGTTGTGGATACCGATAAACAGCAACACCGTCGAAGCGGCCGCCACGCCGTACAGTGCCGTATCTGGCCTTTTCCAGATGAGAAACGCCATCGCCAGCAGCGCAACGTAGACGACGATCGGTAATGCGACATGCCATAACCAATCTTCGCCCACCGGAACGTAAGCGTTCCCGATCTGACGCATGCTTGCTCCGGTAATGCCGGAATAGGTCAGACCCGCAACGCCCACCGCGCCGAAGCCAATACTTAGGCTGATCATGCTATGACGTGGCACGCTAAGAAACGCGGCCAACGACAATACGGTTCCAAAGTGAACGATCGTCGGACTGACAAAGGTGCGCAGGCCTCGCGTACTTAGCCGATGGGCGTCCGCAGCCAGCGCTATGACCACGAAGGTTAGACCCGTTAGAGCGGCCGCCGACGAGCCGATCATGACGTAGAAGTTATCCCAACCCACGAGCGCTGATGCAATCATCGTGAATCCCCGGCCTTGGCAGTCATGCAAAGCCTTTATATTACCCAATTCCGACCGCCCAGGCGGGCCTGGGCCAACCTCGGGCGACTTTGGCCGGTGCCCGCCCTTGGCAACCTCGAGGGTCTTGGGCTCCGGGTGCCGGGACACCCCGCAAGGCCGTATTGCCGCAATTATTTTTAAATATTATCAACAAAATAATATAAACTTCGAAGCGCCGCTCACCATGCTAGGGGAATCGCCATGAATTACGACGTCATCATTTCCTGCGCCGTTACCGGGGATGACACCAAGGTCACGAAGAGTCCGCATTGCGCCATCACGCCGGAACAGATTGCCGCAACCGCCATCGCCGCGGCGCAGGCCGGCGCCGCCATCGTCCATATCCACGTGCGCGATCCGGAAACGGGCGCATTTAGTATGGAGACGCGCCACTACCGGGAAGTGGTCAAGCGCATTCGAGAAAGCAAAGTCGATGTGATCGTGAACCTGACGTGCGGCATGGGCGGCTACATCGTCATCGGCGAGCACGGCTTGAAGGACACGCCGGCGCCAGGCAGCGATTTCGTGAGCCAGGAGGACCGGATGCGTCACGTCATCGACTTGTGTCATGAAGGCCTGTATCGCCCCGATATCGCCACCCTTGATTGCGGGAGCCTGAATTTCGGCGACGGGAATCGTGCCTACGTTTCCACCCCGAACTACTTGCGCCAGGGCGCCGCGATTGCGAGGGATCTGAAGGTCAAGCCCGAACTCGAGGTTTTCGACACGGGCAACCTTTCGTTCGTCAAACAGATGGTCAAGGAAGGCCTTCTTTCCGCACCGTCGCTGATCCAGCTGTGCATGGGTATTCCGTACGGCGTTCCGGCTGACGTCGGCCACTTGCTCGCCATGGTCAATGCGCTGCCGGAAAATTGCAATTGGGGCTCATTCGCCATCAGCCGCATGCAAATGCCCTGGGTCGCGCAGGCGATTTTGCTCGGCGGCAATGTCCGCGTCGGACTCGAGGACAATTTGTATTTGAGCAAAGGCGTCTACGCCAGTAACGCCCAACTCGTGGAAAAGGCCCGTACCATCATCGAGGCCATGGGCGCCCGGGTTCTCACCGCCGCGCAGGCTCGCGAGCGGCTGCAATTGCACTGAGAAAGCACGAGTGACTGAACTTCCCGTCTATCGCGCCAGAATCCTGCCGGAATGGATCGACTTCAATGGCCATTTGCGCGACGCGTACTATGGATTGGTGATGAGCTATGCCGTCGATGAAGTCATGGACCACTTGGGGCTCGACGCTGCGTATCGCGAGCGCACTCGGTGCACGCTGTACACACTCGAATTGCACATCCACTACCTGCATGAGGTCAAGAGCACGGACCAGCTGACCGTCCAGACGTCAGTTCTCGATTACGATCGCAAGCGCATACTCGCCGGCTGTGAATTCGCCTGCCCGCGAGTCGACGGTCCGGTGGCGACCGCTGAACTCATGCTGCTGCACGTGCATCAGGGCGATAAGCCATCGAGCGCCTCCTTCCCGCCGGAGGTGGAACGACAGCTCGAAAGCCTGAAACTATTACCTGCTGCACTCGCCGCCCGGGGTTTGGGTTCGCGCAAAATCGAACTGAAGCGCCGATGAGCAGGTCTCCGGCGGGCGATATTCACCGATTGATCGCTCCGCGCAGCATTGCACTGATCGGCGCCAGCGCGTGGACCGACGCGGTGGCGGCGGGCAATGTGGCGATCGGCTATCAAGGAACGATTTGGCGAGTGCACCCAACCCGAGCATCGACGGCCACGACCACCTTTTATCGCTCTGTCGCCGAACTACCGGCCGCACCCGATGCCGCATTCATTGCCGTGCCGAATCATGACGCACCGGCGGTTGCCGGCGAGCTCAAGGCGAAGGGCGCTGGAGGCTTTGTTTGCTTCACCTCCGGCTTTTCCGAATTGGGAAACGAATCCGGCCGGCAGCTCACGCACTCTTTGCTGAAAAATGCCGGCGACCTGCCCTTTTTCGGCCCGAACTGCTACGGCTTCGTGAATTTCTTCGATCGGGCGGCGATGTTGCCGGATCAAGTGGTCGGATCGCCCATCGAACGCGGCGTCGCCCTGATTTGCCAAAGCGGCACCATTGCGCTCACGCTGAGTTTCAACGAGCGCTCGGTACCCATTGGATATCTCTTTTCGGTCGGCAACCAAAGCCGTTTAGCGGTTGAAGATCTCATCGAGATTCTCTGCGACGATTCGCGCGTCACGGCGTTCGGCTTGTATCTCGAAGGGATCAAGGATACCGGGAGATTCGCCCGCGCCGCCGATAAGGCGCGGCTCGCAGGCAAACCCATCGCCGTGGTGAAATCGGGGCGAACTGCGGCGGCCATGCGTACGGCACACAGCCACACCGGTGCGCTCGCGGGCGCCGATAACGTTTTTGACTCATTCTGCCGGCAGGCAGGCATGGCGCGATGCGACACCCTGGGCACGCTTTGCGAGACCCTCAAGCTGTTTCACACCGGGGGAGCCCTGCGGGGCCGCAAAGTGCTGATGATGGGCGCTTCGGGCGGCGATATGGCAATGACCGCGGACGTGGCGCGCGATCTGGATCTCGACTTTGCGCCCATCCCGGAAGAGCAGGCGGTCGCGCTGCAAGGATTGTTGACCGACCGCGTAACGATTGCCAACCCGTTCGATATTCACACCTACTTGTGGTTCGATCCGCCCGCCTTGGGACGCGTGTTTTCCGCCGCCATGAACGGAGGGTACGACGCCGTCGGCTTCATGCTCGACTGCCCGCCTGAACACAAAGCCGACAGCGCGTCCTTCGATGCAGCGATTGACGTATTCATCGAGGCATCTCGCGGCGCCCACTCCCGCGCGGCGCTCGTCGCCTCCCTGCCGGAGACCATCAGTGCGCGAATCCGCCAGCGTTGTTTGGATGGCGGAGTCATCCCGCTTCAGGGACAACGCGAAGCGCTCGAAGCCCTGGCGTCGGCCGGTGCCGTGGGCAGTGCTTGGCTTTCGAACCGTCGCGTCCATTTGCAAATCCCCCCCGACGCATCGCAGGGCTCCGGACCCGCGCGCACCTTGAGCGAGTACGATGGCAAGTCGGCGCTGGCAGGTTTTGGCGTTCCGGTTCCGCGCGGCAAACTCGTCGCGCCGGCCGCTGCGGCCGACTGCGCTGCATCCCTGGGATTTCCGGTCGTGATCAAAGCAGTCGGCGCCCATTTGGAGCACAAGACCGAGGTGGGAGGAGTCGCACTCAATATCCGCAGCAGCGCGGATGCCGCTGAGGCCGCCGCGCGTTTAAGCTCCCTCTCCGATTCCCTGTTGGTAGAGGAAATGACTCACGACGGAGTCGCTGAAATCCTCATTGGCCTCATCGTCGATCCGCAATTCGGCCAAGTCCTGGTGCTCGGTTCCGGGGGTGTGTTCACTGAATTGCTGTCGGACAGCGTCACGCTGCTTCCTCCCTGGACTCGCGAAACGGTCGAATCGGCGCTCGCAAGTTTGAAGGTCGCAAAACTACTCGCGGGGTATCGGGGCAAGCCCCCGGGCGATGTACCCGCACTCATTGACGCCGTGCTCAATGTGACCCGCTATGCCACTGCCAATCTCGCGACCCTGATCGAAATCGACGTCAATCCGGTCATCGTGCGCCCCGCAGGGCTCGGGGCGGTCGCGGTCGATGCAATGATTCGCCTGAAAACTGTCGCGTAACACTCAAGAGGATCCACCATGTCAGATGGAATCAAGGTCGCCAAAGACGGCAACATATTCGAGGTCACGATCGATCGGCCAAAAGCGAACGCGATTGATCTCGCGACCAGCCGGCAATTGAACGATGCCTTTATCTCGTTTCGTGACGACCCGACGCTGCGGGTTGCGATCATCACCGGCGCAGGCGACCGCTTCTTCTCGCCCGGATGGGATCTGAAAGCCGCGGCGGGCGGGGAAGAATCCGACGAGGATTGGGGGGTGAGCGGGTTTGGCGGCCTCAACTATCCCAGGAATCTCAATAAGCCCATCATTGCGGCGGTCAACGGCATCGCCTGCGGCGGCGGCTTCGAAGTGGTGCTGGGCACCGACATCATCGTCATGGAAGAGCACGCAAAGTTCGCCCTGCCCGAAATCAATGTCGGCGTGCTTGCCGATGCCGGAACCATCAAACTTCGCCGGCGCATTCCCTATCATGTCGCGGTCGAGTTTCTATTTACGGGGAGGTGGATGGATGCCACGGAAGCCAAGCATTGGGGGCTCGCAAATCATGTCGTTCCCAAGGGGCAAGGGCTCGCGAAGGCCCGAGAGATTGCACGGCAACTCGCCGATGGGCCTCCCCTGCTGTTTCCGGCGATCAAGCAGCTACTGCACCACACCGAAATGATACCCGAGCATCAGGCCTTTGAATTGCACGATTCGCTCGATATCGTGCAGCAAGTCATTCGCTCGGATGACCTCAAAGAAGGAACTCGGGCATTCGCCGAGAAGCGCAAACCGCGCTGGACCGGGCGTTAAGTGATCCCCACTAGCAACTCACGCCGATTCCGTCCATGCTGCGGAAATGGAGATTCTGCTGGTTGAAGACAATCATGAGGTTAGCCTGATTACCGTTGAGTACTTGACGGAATTGGGTCACCACGCCGTCGCTGTCACCGATGCCGAATCGGCCATCAAACGGCTTGCGGAGCACACGTTCGATGCGGTGATGACGGACGTGAGTTTACCGGGCATGTCGGGCATCGATCTCGCCAAGGAAATGATAAAGAAATACCCGGCTCTTCCGGTGGTCATCTCATCCGGTTACGGTGCGCTGAACGTGGAATCGATCTTGGGACATCGGCAACCCAATGTGTTTGTCTTACCCAAGCCCTATGACATGCCAACCCTCGAGCGGACCTTGAGCGAGGCCGTCGCGTCTGGAAGGGCTTGCGCGAAAGCGCTCGAATCTTAGCAAACGCGCTCGACCGACCAATTCTCCGCACCGGCAGCGAGCGGATTCGCAGTTTGGCGCGCACAATGCGGACAGCAGGTCGGCGCCCTTCCGATGATCTCGCTCAACAGATCGGTCAGCGCATGGGCATCGTTGCAAAACGCTTCCACATAGGGTTTGTGCTGACGCACCAGTTCTACCGCCAGTGCAAACGCGCTGGAGGGGTCGACTTCGTCGTCGCAATATAGCTCCCTGTGAATCGGGCAAGTCTGAAGTACGTGCGTCTGCAAAGCGATGGCAACCGCGATTGATTGTTTTTCTTCCATGGCACGAGTCCTTCCAGGTTTGGTTGTCAATTAATGGCTTTCGCGAGCTCTGATGGCGGCGCGTCCACGCTTGTTGGTTCTCCAGGCTCGACTCTTGGTGAATCCGTTGGGGCTCGAGTGACCGCCCTCGCGCACGATCACCTTGAGCGCACGCTCCCAAGCTGCAGCTTGCGGCGCGGGCTCGGGCGGATCATGCGGTGCGATCGGTGGGCGTTCCGGACTCGGATTCGGCGGAACGCTCTCGTTCATCCTCGAGCTCTCGTTCATCCTCGAATAGCTGCTGTCTGTGGTCATAATTTCCTCACGATAACTGCGGCTTCGAAAAACTCTCGGCTTCGGCCGAGTGGCCCGCCGACCATTCGGAGGATGCTGCGCGGCACTGGAAGAGATTGGGATCGGCGTAGCCCACAGCTGGATGTAGGAATATTCAGACGCGGGGAATCACGCTGAGCGCCTTTTGTCGAGAAAGATCTCGGAGGCGCGCGGGGGGACGATTGCGCTGACCCCGCTGATGATCTGCCGCCTGCAGATCACCACGGGGTGGCTAAGCACTCGTGAGACGCGAACTCGTCAGAATGCCAGGTACGGCCAGTCGCCCTGAATGGGTGCTCCGAAGTCCTCCGCCCGGCTGGCCGCGATCGAGGGCGTCCGCTTGGGCGCGCGAGTGGTTTCCACAACGCCATTGGTCTCTTGAGCCAACTCCGCCAAGAGCGACTTTATCTCGAGTTGCGATCGACCGAAGCTGTCGCTGAGGTGAGGCGTCCACGTGAGCGCTCGCGCATCGTCCAGCTGCCGCAACAGCCGCCTCAACTGCGATTCATATTCCATCAGGACCCGGGTGCGATTTCCGCTCGTGAGCGCCAACAGCCCCGCGGACAGCCGATTACAAACGCGGCATCCAACGCCCGCATCTTTCTGGTAGCGCATGTAGGGATGTGCTCTCAGATGTCCGGTCACTATTCTTGCAAGGCGCCAGCTAGAGCATGCGCCGCGCGACATCAGCGTATCGTTCGAGGCCCATCGGGCAGAACCCAGAGCTCGCGCGATCGATCGCACCCGCAAAGCTGAACCACGCAGTTGTCGCAAGCGCGCAACTTCCGTATCGCTCATTGTTTTCCCCTTTGTACTTTTCCGGCAACACCGATCTCGGGGCTGCGGGTCCTATTGTCAAGGATTCCGGGCACGAATTCTGTAGGAATAGGACGCATATTTTATTGCGTCCCGCCCGGCAAGATTATGTCGAATAACAATTACAACCAGGCGCCCGTTTGCGCTGCGGCGTTTGTCATATTGTCGCGAATCGACCCGCCGAGGACCTCGGGCAGCAGGCGACTAACCGCCCAGTGGACGCAACAGCGCTCGCGAAATGATGTGACGCTGCACCTCACTCGTGCCATCCCAGATTCGCTCGATGCGTGCGTCGCGCCAAATGCGCTCAATCGGCAAATCGGCCATGAGGCCCATGCCGCCATGAATCTGCAGTGCCTCGTCTGCCACCATGGCAAGCATTTCGGTGGCCTTGAGCTTGGCGATCGCCATATCCATCTCCGTATCGATTTTCTTGTCGTGCTTCCAGGCAGCGTCGAGGACCAGCAGCTCCGCAGCCCGCAATTCAACCGCCATGTCGGCAAGCTTGAAGCTGACGCCTTGAAACTTGCCGATTTGCTGCCCGAACTGCACGCGATCGACCGCCCATTGCAGCGACAGCTCCAACGCGCGCTCGGCCCGTCCGAGGCACGTAGCCGCCACCTGCAGGCGAGTGGCGCCAAGCCATTCATTGGCGACCTCGAATCCCCGGTGCAGTTCTCCGAGAATGGCGCTCTTCGGCACACGGCAATTATTGAACTCGAGGATGCTGTTCGTATATCCGCGATGCGACACGTTCTTGTAGCCGCGACGAACTTCGAAGCCGGGGTGTCCCATATCGATCAAGAACGAAGTGATCTTCTTGCGCGTACCGCGTGCACTGGTTTCTTCGCCGGAAGCGGCGAAGAGAATCACGAAGTCCGAATGGTCGGCATGGCTGATGAAGTGTTTGGTGCCGTTGATGACGAAGTCATCGCCCGATGCGACAGCGGACGTCTTCATGCCTCTCAGATCCGAGCCGGCGCCCGGCTCCGTCATCGCGAGGCACTCGGCTCGATCGCCACGCACGGTCGGCAGGAGATAGCGCTCCCGCTGTTCACCCTCGCAGGCCAGCAAAATGTTCGAGGGTCTGCCGACGCAGGACCAATGAAGCGCATAGTTCGCGCGTCCGAGTTCCTTCTCGTACAACACCCACGAGACGGTGTCCAAACCGGCACCGCCGACATCCGCCGGCATATTGGCGGCATAGAGGCCAGCTTCGATCGCCTTGGCCTTCAGTTCGCGATGCAAATCGTCTCGCAAAACCCCGGTTTCTTCGATCTCCTTTTCGTGCGGGTATAATTCATTTTGCACGAAATCGCGTGTCGTCTTGACGATCAGCTGCTGTTCATCGTTCAGCGAGAAATCCATTGCTATCCCCTTTTGAGCGGCCCTGAAGTCAGCCGCGGCTTTTTGCTGCGCTTCGGATTGGCCCACCGCCGCAGCAGTTGCAATTGCAAACTCAGTTGCTCGATCTGCATCCGCGCCGGCCAGTCGCGCGGACTCGTCACCGCACCCGCGGTCAGTCCATTGATGAAGGTAACCATCGAGCGCAGCACCTGATCGCGGGCACTCTGGCGCAGGGTGCGCCATTCCGGCCAGTGCTCGGCGAAGCACCGGGCAAACAGCCGCATGTATTCACGATGCACCCAGACATTGAGCTGCTTGAGCTTCGGGTCTGCGGAAACCTGACCCCAAAATGCCATCCAAAATGCGCACTCCGTGAAGCGCTGCGCGTCGATCGCGAGGGCCTCGGACAGAACGCTCAGCAAATTCGCTTCGCTGCTGTCGCGCTCGCGGGTCAGCCGCTCCTCGATGCGCAACAAAATCAGACGTAGCGCAGCCAGGATGACTTCTTGCTTCGAGTCATAGTAGTGCGCCACCATGCCGGTGGTATAACCCGCCGCACTGGCAATTCTCGCCACCGTGGCCTGTTCGAAACCGTAGCTTGCGACCACCTGGCACGCCACATGTGCAATCTCACCGCGGCGCCTGGCATGATCGACGATTTTCGGCATGGCGGTTGCTAGTGCTTCGCGCGGCTGCCGACGGGCTTCCCGGCTTCATCGGGTACGGGGAGCGCGGCATGCGCTCGATGAAGCGACTCGAGCTTTGCGTTGAGGTCCGGGTCCATCGAGACCGCCTTCGCCCCCACCGTATCGACATGCAGGTGCATCTGCTCGCCGGTCGCGATCAGCGCATCGTCGCGGCCCCGATACAGGCGGTTGAAGATGTGCAGGCGCTTGTCGTCGAGCGCGAGCAATTGCGTCGTGACGTACAATAGTTCGTTGACCTTCGCTTCTCCGACATGTTTGACATGACTCTCGACCGTGTAAAACATGCGCCCCTTCTTCCGATATGCCTCGTCGATCCCCACGGACCGGTAGAGCGCATCCATGGCCTCGCCGAACACATGTCCGTAGAGGAAATCCGACATATGACCGTTGTAGTCGACCCATTCAGGCCTTACTACCGTGGTGAATCGAGGCAAAGCCAGTCCCGGCGCATTGCCGGCCATCTTTACGGGAGCGGCGTCCCGATAGAGCCGTTCCTCGAGCGCGCGTAACGTCGACCCCGCGCCGATGTTGAATTGACGCAGCACCTGCTGAATGGCCACGAGATAATCGTCGCGCAGGCGCTCGAGTTCGCGAATGGAACGCCCCGCCGCTTGTTCCTGCGTGCCCTCGACCATTCGGTCAATGAGTTTTTCCGTGAGCTCGGGAGCTTCGAGCTTGGTCCACGGCCACTTCAGTGCCGGTCCGAACTGCGCCAGCATGTGACGCATGCCGCTCTCGCCTCCCGCAAGGTGATAGATCAGGTTCGTTCCCATGGCAGCCCAGCGCAAGCCGGGACCGTAAATGATGGACTCGTCCAGTTCCCCGGTGGTCGCCACTCCCTCGTTCACCATGTGCAGGATTTCCCGCCAAATGGCTTCTTGGAGACGATCGGTCAAATGCCCCGGTACTTCACGCCGTACTCTCAAGGCATGCATGCCGATATAAGTGAAGAATTCGGCGGCCGCCTCGATGGTGGCAGGCGACGTCTTGTCGCCGCCGACCAGTTCCACCAGCGGCAATAGATAGACCGGATTGAAGGGATGCGCCACGCAGAAGCGCTCGGGCGCGATCATGTCGCGTTGCAGGTCGGTGGGAGTCAACCCCGAAGTACTCGAAGCAATGATGACGTCCGGGGCCGCGTGGCGGCTCACTTCGGCCAACATGCGTTGCTTCAATGGCAATTGTTCCGGAATATTCTCCTGAATAAAATCCGCGGCCTTCGCCATCACGCTCAAATCAGTCGTGAACGAAAGTTTGCCTTTGGGAGGTAGCGGCGCAAAAGTCAGCCGTGCCAGTGCCGGTTCCGCATTGGCGACCGCGCCGCGTATCCATGCCTCCATCTCCGGTTTGACGTCTGCCGCTATAACGTCGATACCGAAATGCAACGCTCGAGCAGCCCAACCGCCGCCGATGACGCCGGTTCCCAGAAGCCCGAGAGTCTTAACTTTCCGCATGATTTTCACCTCGCAGCACCGCAGCCTTTCTAATTATTTCGAGTATAATATAAAAACCCAAGAAAAGCGGCGATGCCGGTAAATTGCCGGCCGGGAGGTTGGGTGCGTCTGCCGCCTACCGGAATCAATGGGAGTTAAGGCCGATTTGCCCCCGTGCAGCCAGGATAAAGACTTTCCCGCACAGCTCTGACTGGTCGGCCCAGGGGATCGTCGGCAAGTACATGGAGACGTTCAAGGAGTTCCCCCTACGCCAGAAGGCAGCGAGCTTTACGGTCGAGCAAGCGCACGACAAGATAGAAAGCGCCGCCGGCGCATCTAAGTAGTCTTCGAGCGCTCTTCTTCGCGCAGCAACTCGCTCAACTCATCGCTGCTCTGCAGGAAGGAGTTCGTCCACTCGGGCAGTTGCGGCGATCGGGCTGCAACTGCGAACTCCGTCAGAAGCGTTCCCGGATCGAGAGTGCCGCCAGGTCCCTTGAACACGCCGCGAACGGCGACGACCCCTATCACACGTTCGTTGCGCACGAAGCGGTGTTCGATGAACCCCCACCGATGATCCCAGCCGAGCAAGCGCGTGTGAATCTCGAAGCTTTGGAATGCCTTCAGATCGCGGCGAAACTTGGCGAGCGCATCGCCCACGACGGGAAACGCCTTTCGTTGCCTCGCGATCACGAGAACGCCGGTACGCACGAACCAATGCATGCGGCCGATATCCGCGAACGCGAGATATCGGCCGTTATTGACGTGGAGATTTATGTCAAGATCGTTTGGCCACACGCGTAAGCGGACTCGCGTGGTGGCGAATAGGTCAACCCGGGGTGCGCCGATCAGGCCGAAGCCTACGCTAATTAACCGCAACCACGGAAACACAAGCACCCTGCGCCGATGTCGCTTCTCCCAAAATCATTTCTCTGCCAGCCGCGTGGTTGCGACAAAGCTCTTCGCGTGATCGAATTCCGATCGCGCCGATTGTGACCCGTTGTCCGTCGATTTGAGCAGCGCGCTGTAATAACTCGCGGCTTTCGCTTTATCTCCGGCCGCTTCGGCGGCCCGGCCCGCGTTGTACAGCCCATTGAATCGATTTGGGCTCAACTCGAGTGCCCGCGAGTACTCGACGAGCGCCTGATCCGGTTGATGAAATTCCAGCAGCATATCGGCGAGCATCTCGCGAGCCGGGATGTCCACCTCGCCTTGGCCCACTTTGTCCTGCAGATCGGCGGCCTCCCGCATGAGTTTCAGCGCGTCGGCTTGATTCCCCTCCGCGAAGGCGACCCAACCGAGGATTTCCCCTCGCTCGATCCGCGCTCCGGTCGAGTCGGCAAAGTAAGCATGCTTGCCCTTCCTAACCTGCTCCAAGAGCGATTCGTACACGGCAAGATCCGCCCTCGCTTGCTGGGGTTGGCGCAAATGCCCTTGTGCCACGATGCGGGCCCAATAGGTCAAGACTTGGGTCTCCGGGCGGCCGCCCGCGACGGGTTCGAGCGCGGCCGCGGAATTCCAATCCCGCATCTCCAGTGCATAGAAGGCCGGGAATTTGGCGCGGTAATACGGGAACATGGACTGCATGAAGTGCGGGACCATGTCCGGCATGCTCTCGTAGCGCGCCACTAGCGCCGCGGTCTCTCCGATCAAGGCGTGGGCACGGGCCTCCTGTCCGCTTTGCAGATAGGCATAGACCAGAAAATCGTCCGAATGAAACTGGTCCATGCCGTCGCTCTGATGGCGTGCCTCCGCGACCTGCGAGGCCGCCACCGAGGCAAGATTTGAATCGATGTCCGCCTGCCACATGCCGAGCCGCGAAAAAATATGCCCGGGCATGTGCACCGCATGGGCACCGGAGGCGGCAATCTCGCCGTAGTGCCGAGCGGCGACCAATCCGTCGGGTGCCAGCGAGGGCGTGTCGCATGCGTGAATGATGTAGTGCACGACGCCCGGGTGGTCGGGATACTTCGCAAACAGGGGATTTAGCACCGCGAGCGCCCGATGTTCCTGGGCGAGACTGGTATCGTCCGTCGCTTCGGCGGCAAGCAGCGAGAGTGCGTAAAAGGCGCCCGCATCCGTATCCTTCGGATAGCTCCGATAGACGTTCGCCATCGCCGAGGAATATTCCTGCACTCGCGCCTCATACCCAAGCTTGCCGGGTTTGAAGAAGGCGCTGAGCGCTGCGACATATGCGCGCTCCCGCGCCGTCTTGGCGCCGGGTGCCCCCGCCTTTCGCATCTCGGACCATCCCTGCGCCATCGTTTCTTCATCGGGCCGATCCCAAATCTGGTGGAAGATGCTCATGGCGACGCCCCAGTGCGCCATGGCACACGTCGGATCCATCCGCGCAATGCGCTCAAATTGCCGCTTCGCCTCGTCGTACCAGAAATCATGCAACAGGGCGACGCCGCGATTGAAGGGTGTTCGCACCGAGGCCGAACATGAAACCTCGAAATTCACCGTCCCCAGGCGTTCGGTGCCTTGGGTTTGGGCTTGAGTCTGGGTTTGGGCGTCGGCGGTAGCACACCAAACCATCACGACGATCAGGAGTCCGGCGAGCTTTTGCATTCTCCCCCCTTTGATTCAGCCCTAGTGCAGCACTTCCGGCAGCGGCGCCGCAGCCCGGGGCACGGCCGCATGGTAGTCCTTGCCGACGAACGCTGCCACGGTTGCGGCAATCTGGGATTGCGTCACGGGTGCGATGTGGCTGCGCTCTCCCTGCGGCGCCGTGTCCGGACCCATCACGGCGATCCAGATATTCTCCGAGCCCTTTTCTTCGACACCGTGTTCCTTCCATTCACTGAGGCCGCTCCCGCGCCCATGGTCGGTGGTGATAATGAAGGTCGTGCTGCCCCGATATTCCGGTATCGCTTGCATCGTGTCCCAGAGCTGTTTGACGAAATGATCGAATCGATGGGCGCTGTCGAGTACCAGATCATACCGACCCTGATGAGCCCAATTGTCGGTCTCTCCGTAGCCCACGAACAACACCCGGGGCTTCGCGGACTTCACATAGTCGAGCAACACGATCTGCTCCAGCGAATTCGAGGCGTCCTCTTCATCGAGCGGCGTGGTGGTTTCGTAGAGTTCCCGCAGCAGCGCATCACGCGGGGTTTCGTGCTCCTTCTTCGGCAACGTCCAGCCGGTTTGTATCACCAGACCGCTGCGCTTCTCGTTGAAAATATTCTGGAAGACGTCCCAAGTTCCGTAGATCGCCACACGGCCGCGAAACTCATTGAAATTATTCAGCCATTCGAACACCGTCGGTGTCGGGTTCGGGCCGAACTCGTTACTATCGATGGCGGGATTCGGAAATCCGGTGGTCATCTCATTGTAGCCCGGATAGGAAAACGCCTTGCCGTTGGTCACGTGTGCGACGCTGCCGAGCGTTTGATTGCCGAATATCTGGCCCTGCTTGGCGACCGTTCCCCACAAGAAGGGGAATAGCAGAGCCCGCCGCTCGCTCGGAGTCGCCCGCCAATAGCGCTTGCGCAATTCCTGATCCGAGAGCCAACTGCCCCCCGCCTTGTCATTCAGCAAGTCGGCTTCGGCCCCGGTGAAAATCTCCTGCCAGCGCAAGCCGTCGCTGACGATCAGCACCACGTTTTGTGTCTTGGCGGCGAACGCCGTAGCTGCGATGAGTATCAACAGGGTGCCGGCCGCCTGGGCGAAAGTATTCTTGGTATTCATCATCGATAGGCGCGGGGAAACGTCGGCCTTGCAGCCGGCGAGCGATAGCGCTTGATCCCGCTCTCCTTATCCTAGGTTGCGCGCTTATTGTTTAGCCGTAGCCATCGGCCCAAAATCACTGATGCAGGAGCACCGCGCAATTGGCGGTCCAACTTAGGTACACCTCATCGCTCCAATCGATCGACCATTCCGAAGTGCGCCGATCGTTCTGTGCGAACACCGTGACTATTTTGCCAGTCTCGGTCTTGATGCGATAGGTCGAGCGGTTGCCGAGATACCCAAGCTCCCACACCATGCCCTTGATTTGGTTCACACGGTCGCCTTTCAATGGCTCTTTGCTCAACCGGATCTTCTCGGGACGCAGCGCCACCCAGACGCGCTGGCCGCTGCCGAAGCGCCCGAGGTCATCGACGATCAGGTCGCACCCCGCCTCCGCGCTCCGTACGACGATATGCCCCGGTTGACTGCCGTTGACCGTCCCCTCGAACAGGTTCGTAGTACCGATGAAATCGGCCACGAAGCGATTTTGCGGAAACTCATAGATTTCCGACGGAGTGCCCACTTGCACCACTTGACCGCGATTCATCACCGCAATACGCGTGGACAGCGCCATGGCCTCGTCCTGGTCGTGGGTTACGAACACGAAGGTGATGCCCACTTGGTTCTGAATGTTCATGAGCTCGAACTGCGTCTGCTCGCGCAATTTCTTGTCGAGCGCGCTCAACGGCTCGTCCAGCAACAGCACCTTCGGCCGCCGGATGAGCGCGCGCGCGAGTGCCACCCGCTGCCGCTGGCCGCCGGAGAGTTGGTGCGGCTTGCGCTTCGCCAGGGCGCCTAACTGCACCATCTCGAGCGCCTCCTGGATGCGTTTGGTGCGCACGCTCCCCTCGAGCGCCATGCGCCGCAAGCCGTAGCCCACATTGTGTTCCACGGTCATGTGCGGAAACAGCGCATACGACTGGAACATCATATTGACGGGGCGCTCATGCGGCGGCACTTGGGTCATGTCCGCATCGTCGATCAGGATGCGCCCGCCGCTCGGGGTCGTGAAGCCCGCAAGCATGCGCAGCAACGTCGTTTTGCCGCACCCCGAAGCGCCGACCAAGGCGAACATCTCCCCCTTGTAGATGCGCAGATTGACGCTGTCTACCGCGGTGAAAGCGCCGAAAGCCTTGTTGATCCCTTCGATGACGATTTGCGGCTTGGCGTCCGGATCGAGCCAGGGCCGATCAGCAATCGATTTCTGCTGCGGCGATAACACGCGATCTAGAACTCCGCCGGCGGTGTCGCGCGGCGACGGTCCGGCGCAAAGAAGGGACGTTCCACGACCTGCGCCCGCGACATTCGACGCTCCCATACCAGTTCCCGGTTCAAATAGATTTCCGCCCAGATGGTCGAGCCCATCTGGAAATACGGCGCGTCCACCATAGCAAGCGCGATGTTGCGCTTGCAAGTTGGCGACCAGGTGGCCGAGCTCACGCTGCCGATTGCACGTTTACCGTTAGCCGCAGTGTACAAGAGCGCATTGTGCGCGGGTTTGTTGCCGACGATGTCCAAACCGACGAGTTGCCGGCGGGGGCCCCTCAGCTGTTCGGCAAGCAGCGCGCGGCGGCCCGTGAAGTGACCCTTCTCGAAATCGACGAGCCAGGCGAGCCCCAGTTCCAGCGGTGAGCGGTCGCGTCCGGTGCGAATCGTTTGTTCGGCCGATACGAAATCGACGTGCGGACTTAAAAATCCGGCTTCGATGCGCGCCATGTTGAGCGCCTGCGAGCCGATCGCCCGGATACCGCGCGAACGGCCGGCCGCCATCAGCTCGTCCCAGACTTGCTCTGCCGCTTCAGGGTCCATCCATAATTCGTAACCCAAGTCTCCGGTAAAGCCGGTGCGCGAGACGGTGAGCGCATGGCCTTTGAGCGAAAAATAACCGATCTCGAAGGGCTTCAATCGCTCCACGCCGCTGAGGCCGGCCACCTTGAGGACCGCGCACGAGGTCGGGCCCTGCATCGCAAGCGCAGCGATAGTCTCGGTTATTTCGGTGATTTCAACGTCGAATCCGATGGCCGAGTCGAGCAACCAATCGATCTGCCTTTCCGCGGTACATAGCCGGTACTCGGCCTCTCCCAGCCGGAACACGGTGCCGTCGTCGAGCAAATGCCCCGCATCGTTGCACCATACGCAGTAGGCGACGCGATCGGGTCTCAGTTTGCCGAGATTGCGCGTGACCAGACGGTTCAGATACGGCACCGCATCCGGACCCACAACGCGGTACTTCACCATCGGCGTCAAATCATAAAGCGTCGTCGCATTGCGAATTGCGAAATATTCCTGCTCGACGGCGGTGAACACATCGACGGTAGTGTATCCGGCCCACGCGATGAAGCTATCGACCTGGCTCAAGGCTCGGGTACGTTCGTGAAATGGCGTCTTGAGCAGCGGTCGCAGGAAATGCGGCGCCGGGGATTCCGATGTATTCATTTCAAGCCACCCGCTCGAGTATCTGTCGCGCCGCATTGCGCCCCGGGGTACCCATCACGCCGCCGCCGGGGTGACATCCTGCGCCGCAGAGGAATAAACCCGGCAGCGGAGTGCGGTGCTGCGCGGCGCCGGGCACCGGCCGGACCATGAAGAATTGATCAAAGGCGAGTTCCCCATGATGCCAGTGACCGCCGCTGATTCGAAATTCATGCTCGATGTCGAGCGGCGTGAGTAGTTCCGTGCTGACGATGCTGCTACGGAGCCCCGGCGCGAACCGCTCCAAGGTCTCGATGCAGCGGTCAGCGAAGTGCTGGCGCTGCTCCTGCCAGCTGTCCTTGAGTGCATAGGGCGCATATTGAACGATCGCCGACAGCACGTGCTTGCCTGGCGGCGCCAAGCCGGGATCATTGATGGTGGGGACGGTGATCTCCATCGCCGGAGCAGATGAATATTCGCCGTACTTCGCGTGGTTGTACGCGCGCTCGAGGTATTGAAGCGACGGCGCTATGAGCAGCCGGCCGCTCAACGCGGCGGAATTCAAGCCGGCAAACTGCGGTGTGCGATCGAGCGCCAGGTGCAGCTTCGCGGCCAAGCCGCGCACCCGCAGATGGTTGACGCGGCGCACGAAACCGGTGTCCAAGTGATGGGTGCCCAGCAGTTGCAGGAACGTGGTCTTCGGGTCGGCGCTCGAAATCACGGTTCCCGCGCCGATTCGCTCGCCGGACTCGAGTTCCACTCCCGCCGCGCGATCCGACTCGACGAGGATGCGTGCCACAGGCGCCGACGTACGGATCACGGCACCTGCCGCGGTGGCCGCTTTCGCGAGTGCGTCGCACAGTGCGCCTACTCCGCCCGTCGGTTGCGACAAGGCGGCCGGGCCGCCCGCGACTTCCGCCGCCAACCGGTACAACAGCGTCAGCACCGTGCCGGGCGAGCGCGGTCCGAAATTCGTGCCGAGCACGGCGTCGAAGGCGAGCGCGCCCTTGAGAAGAGGCGATTCGAAATGCTCTTCGAGCAGGTCGTAGACGTTCATGCCGCCGATGCGCAGCAATTCGCGCATGTCGCGCCGCCCGAGCTTGCGTATCTGCCAGCCGAGACCGAGCAGCGCGCGGAAATCCCGCCAGTCGCTCGTACCCAAACGCGGCGGCACCTTGGACAGCAGCGGAATCAACGCCTGAGCGAAGCGGCGCATCTGCGCCGAATAGCGGGTGTACTCGGCCGCGTCCGCTCCCGTGAGCCCTGCACCGACCGCCAAGGGCGCACCATCGGACGCCAAAGCCGTGGTGGGCATGGATTGCGCCGACCACTTGAGGCCATGCGAGCTCAGTTGCAGTTCGCTCACGAGTTCGGCGGACATGAGATGCACCAGATGCGCACAGGCCGACACTTGGAAACCGGGTGCAAACTCGCGTGTCACGGCGGCTCCGCCGACCTGGGATTGCGCCTCCAGCACCAGCACCGACCGTCCGCCGCGCGCCAAGGTGGCGGCGCACACGAGACCGTTGTGGCCGCCGCCGATGACGACGCAGTCGTAGCGCGATTGTGCGGCTGGCTGCGGCATGCTCAAGGTGTCCTGCCCAGGTCTTTGAGCACGGCCCGGGCGGCGTTGGCTCCGGGCGCGCCCATCACTCCACCGCCCGGATGCGTGCTCGAGCCGCACATGTAGACGCCGCGCACGGGCGAGCGGTATTGCGCGTAGCCCGGCACGGGGCGATTGAACAGCAATTGATCCATCGTCAATTCACCCTGAAAGATATTGCCTTCGGTCAATCCGACTTCGTTTTCGATATCCCATGGCGTGCGTATTTCGGCATGCAAGATCAAATCTTTGAAGTTGGGGCTGTGCTGCGCGATGGTGTTGATGACGGTGTCGCCGAAACCCTGGCGCTTGGCAGCGGTCCAGTCGCCGTCCGCGAGCTCATAGGGACAGTACTGCACGAACACCGACATATAATGCTTGCCGTCCGGGACCATGGTCGGATCGATCTGCGATGGAATTAGCATGTCGATATAGGGTGCTCGCGACCAGCGGCCCTCCTTCCAATCGTCGTAGGCGCGCTCCATCATTTCGATGGAGTCGGTGACATGCATGTCCCCGCGCGTGGAAGGCGACCCTTGCGGGATCGCGGGAAAGCGCGGCAGGCCATCCAGCGCGATATTGAGCTTGCCGGATGAGCCGCGAATCTTGAAGTTCTTCACCTGCTTCAGGAATTCCTCAGGCAGATCCTTGGCATCCATGGTCTTGAGAAAGGTGCGGCGCACGTCCAGATTCGATATGACCAGCGGCGCATGGATTTCCTCGCCGTCATCGAGAACCACCCCCGCCGCACGGCCGCTCTTGACTAAAATCTGCGCCACCGGCGCCGTGCTGCGGATTGAGCCCCCGCTCGCCTCGAAGGACTTTCCGAGCGCGTTGCTGATCGCCCCCATGCCGCCGCGCGCGAATCCCCACGCGCCGACGGTGTCGTCGATGTCGCCCATGTAGTGATGCAAGAGCACATAAGCGGTGCCGGGCGAGCGCGGGCCCAACGCCGTGCCGATAATGGAGCTGCCGGCGAAATGCGCTTTGACGATTTCGCTCTCGAAGTATTCGTCGAGAAAATCCGCGGCGCTCATGGTCCAGAAGCGCAGCGTGTCGTACATCCGCTCTTCACCCAATTGATGAAAGCGCTGGCCGAGATACAGCAATTCTTTGATGTCGCGCGGCTTGAAGGACGTCGGGTCGGGCGGTTCGCGCATCAGCAACGGCTTGATGAATTTGCATTGGCGCATCACGTCGCGCGAATAGCGGTCGTAGGCTTCCGCATCGCGCTTCGAATGGCGCGAAATTTCTCTGCGCAAAGCGTCGTGATTGTCGTACAACGCCAGATGGCCCCCGCCCTGCATCATGGTGCAGCCGCCCTCATAGGGAATCACTTGCAGCCCGTACTTGGGCAGCTCCAACGTGCGCATGATTTCCGGTCTGAGCAGGCTGCAAACGTAGGAGCAATTCGAGTAGGTGAAATCCTTGTACAGTTTGCGGCTCACCGCGGCGCCGCCGATGAAGGGATTGCGCTCCAGCACCAGCACCTTGAGACCGGCGCGCGCCAGGTAGCAGGCGGCGACCAGGCCGTTGTGCCCGGCCCCGACGATGATCGCGTCCAAGCCCTCGGGCCTTGGGGGCGCGCTCGCGTTCAAGCCGGCACTTTGTGCGTGGCGCCGCTCGACTGCAATGTGGCGTCGACCGCGATCTCGAATGCGGCCAGAGTGTCGGAGAGACAGGACGCGTCATGCGCGGCCGACACGAACCAGGGTTCGCGCGAATCCGGTTCGCACAGCACTCCCTCATCGTGCAGCACCTGCGCCATCGCATCGTAGAAGGAGTAGTCGCTGCTCTTCCAAGCGCGATAGTTGCGCGGCGGATCGTGTGCGAAATACAGCCCGCTCATCGAGGGATGGCCGACGAAACTATGGGCGATTCCCCGCGCCGCCAAAACCGTTCGCATGCCGTTGCGCAGCCGGGTGCCGTAGTCGGCCACTCGTTCCAATGCGTCCGTTTCATCGAGAATCTCGAGGGTTTTTTCCGCGGCGGCGAGCGATATCGAATGCGCCGTGTAGGTCCCGCCGTGGGCGACGCCGCGGCCGATCTTACGCATGATGTCCTCGCGTCCGGCAAGCACGGAAATCGGGTATCCGTTCCCGAGAGCCTTGGCGAACGTGCAAAGATCCGCCTTGATGCCGTACAGCTCCTGCACGCCGCCGCGGGCCACGCGAAAGCCGGTCTTGACTTCATCGATGAGCAAGACCACGCCATGCTTGGTGCACAACTCGCGCGCCGCACGCAGATACTCAGGCTCAGCAGCGATGCCGAGGCAATTGCCCATGATCGGTTCGATCAACAGGCAGGCGATTCGATTGGCATGGCGCTTCAATACATCTTCCAATTGATTGGCGTCGTTGGCCTGCACGAAATGCGCAAAGCTCTTGGTGCTCACCGGCACGCCTTCGCTATAGGGCTTCACTTCGGGATCGCCGACCTGCGACCATTTGTCCATGGGCGTGAACCACATCGCGGCATCGAACAAGCCGTGATAGCCGCCTTCCAGGATCACGTAGTCGTCCTTGCCGGTGTACGCGCGTGCGAGACGCAAGCCCGCCATCACGGCTTCGGTTCCTGAATTCGAGAAGCGCACGAGTTCCGCGGCCGGCACCATCTTGGAGATCCGCTCGGCAACTCGCAGTTCGCATTCGGTGGACAGGGCAAAAACACCGCCCACTTGCATGCCCTCGCGGGCGGCCGCGTCGACGCGCTCGTCCGCGTAGCCCAATATCGCCGGGCCGTAACCCATCCGATAATCGACATAGATGTTGTCGTCGAGATCCACGATGCGAGCGCCCTTGCCCTGCTTCACGTAGATGGTTCGATCATCGCCCCAGTAGCGGAAGTTGGAGGCCACGCCCAATGGCAGGTGTTGCACGGCGCGCTGAAAATGCGCGTTGCTTTTGGTCAGTTTTCTGGCCATGAGGTTCCCCTTGTATTTCGCCGGGTTTGGAGTTTATATGAGTATATAAATAAATGCATTATCGCCGCGATTGAGCCCGGATAGAAAGCCGTCGATTTTTCTACATTTCGGCCCAAATCCACTTGTTGCACCGCCCACTTGCCAATCGCCGGCACTTCGGCGTAAATTAAATGACCATATAATCGTGCCGGAGAGAACGCCGATGAACAGCCTGTCCGCCGCGAAGCCCGATACCCTCACCGAGACCCCGTTCGACTTGCCGCATGCGCTGCCGGCTTGGGTCTACAACCATCCTGAATTGACTCGTCTCGAAATCGAACGGATTCTGATGCCGAGCTGGCAAATTGTCTGCCACATCAATTCCATACCGAAGACCGGCGACTACGAGACCTTCGATTTGGGCCCGGAAAGCGTTCTGGTGCTACGCGATCGAGAGGGGTCGATCAAAGCTTTTCACAATGTGTGCCGTCATCGCGGCGCGCGCTTGCTCGACGGTGCGGGCACTTGCCCCGCCACCATCACCTGTCCCTACCACGGCTGGAGCTACCGGCATGACGGCGGGCTGATTGGCGTACCGGTCCGCGAGAGTTTTCCGGGTCTGGACCGTGCCGAGCATAGCCTGCGTCCGGTGCGCGTCGATACCGCCTTCGGTTTCGTATTCGTTTGTCTGGCCGGCGATCCGCCGCCGGTCGCGAAGGTCTGGGGCAAACTCGGCGAAGAGTTGGCGCCCTATCGCTGCGAAGAAATGATTCCGTTGGAGCCGATTTCCTCGGAAATCTGGAACGTCGATTGGAAAATCGCGATGGACAACTACCTCGAGTCGTATCACGTCCCGATCGGCCATCCGGGTCTCTACCGCATGTTCACGCCGGACTATGACGACCAGCTTCGAGTGCCGGGCGTCGCGCGGGGCTTGAGTTGGATGCGCGAGCAGCCCTCATCGCGTTGGTCGGAACGTCTGTATCAAAAGCTGATCGGCCGCGCCGCCACCGGATTGCCCGAGGAACTGCGCGGCTGCTGGCGTTTTTACAGTGCCTTGCCGAACTTGGGGATTGACGTATTTCCCGACCAAATGGATTTTTTCCAGGTTTTGCCCGCGGGTCCCGGTAAATGCATCGTTCGCGGCACGACTTTCGGCCTGCCCGGTGCAAATGCGGAAATGCGCGCCGTTCGCTTTTTGAGCGGTCGCATCAACACGCAGGTCAACAACGAGGACAAATGGCTGTGCCAACGAGTGCAGCGCGGGTTAGCCTCCGGCAGCTACCGGCCCGGCCCGCTGTCGCAGCTCGAAGGCTGCATGCTCGAATTTCACGATTTGCTGCGCGAGCGGATCCCTGAGTTCGCTCTGGCGAATGCGCCAAAACAATTCAGCTAGAACCCAAGCCAGCTAGTAGATCCCAAGCCAGCCAGCTAGAACTCCAGCCGCGGCCCGACGGCCGCGGCGTTTGAAAAAACCTCAGCCGAGGTTGATCCAGGCTGACTTCGTCTGGGTGTAAGAGATCAAGCTCTCGACGCATTTGTCTCGACCCTGTCCCGATTGCTTGTAACCCCCGAATGGCTGCGTCATGTCGCCATGATCAAAGCAATTCACCCAGATGACGCCCGCCTCCAAATCACGCACCGTCTTGTGGGCCACGGTTAAATCACGTGTCCAGACGGACGCGGCGAGCCCATAGATGGAATCGTTCGCTACCTGAAGTGCCTCGGCTATGCCGTTGACTTCGATCGTCGCCGCCACCGGACCAAAAATCTCCTCTTGTGCAATGACCATGCGATTGTTCACGCCGGAAAACAGGGTGGGATTGACATAGGCGCCCGGGAGATCGGGTGAGTTGCCGCCAAATTCCAGCCGCGCACCTTCGCTCTTGCCGCGACTGATGTAGTTCATCACGCGTGAGCGGTGCGCCGCAGTGACCAGCGGGCCCAAATTGGTAGTCGGATCCAAGGGGTCGCCGGCTCTATAGGCAGTCTTGCCTTTTTCGATGAATCGGGCGATGAATTCCTTTGCGATCGGGCGATCGACCAAGAGTCTCGAGCCCGCATTGCACACCTCGCCCATGTTGCCGTAGATGCCGTTGATGGCGTAGGTCACCGCGGTATCAATATCGGGCAGATCGGCGAGAAAGATTTGCGGAGTTTTACCGCCGCATTCCAAACTCACGCGCTTCATGTTGGATTGACCGGCATAGATCAGCATCTGCTTGCCGATTTCGGTCGAGCCGGTGAACGCGATCTTCGCTACATCCATGTGCAAGGCGAGTGCCGCGCCCGCGGTTTCGCCGAGTCCGTTCACCACATTGAACACGCCGGGGGGGCCTCCCGCCTCGACGAACAATTGAGCCATCAGTAGGCCGGACAAAGGTGATTGCTCGGCCGGTTTCAACACCACTGAATTGCCCGCCGCCAACGCCGGAGCGACTTTCCAGGCGGCCATCAACAACGGATAATTCCAAGGCACGATGCAACCCACCACGCCGAGCGGCTCGCGCAGGATGTAATGAAAGGCATCCGCCGCAGTCGCGGTCACCATGCCGTCGATCTTGTCGATGAGTTCGCCAAAGTAAGCGAAATTCTTCGCCGCCGCAGGTACATCGATGGTCACCATGTCGGTAATCGGCTTTCCCATGCACAGCGTATCGAGCAGCGAGAAACGCTCGTTATTTTCCTCGATCAGCCGGCTGAACGCCGCCATCACCGCCATGCGATCCCGCGGCGCCTTGCGGCTCCAGATTCGAGAGGCAAATGTGCGCTTGGCCGCCGCCACCGCGAGATCGATATCCTCCGCAGTTCCAGCGCTCACTTCGCACAAGGGCGTGGCAGTGGCGGGATTGACGACGCTAAAGCGTCCCTTCTTCACCGAATCGACGAAAGTTCCGTCGATGAAATGCCGTGTCTCATAGCGCACTTTGGCGGCGCGCGCCTGCCAGTCGCTGGTGCTCAAGGAAGCCAATTTCATGCGCATTTTCTCCAAGTCAGTTGCCGCGGTGGAGCAGTATAGTGAATTCTCTCAAGAATCGGTCGGCGGTCGATCGAGCGCGAGAGCGGGAACGCGAGCCACGAGCTGCCGTCGAAACCAAGCGATCGCCGGCGGTATTGGACTATTGGCCGCCGTCTGATAACCAAATTCGATCAGGCCCTTCTGCACCGACTCCGCGACCGCAAGCGCCGATTGCCTCGACAAAGGCAGAAGACGCGCGGCCAGATTTTGCAGTGCAATTGCGGTGCGCCCCGCCTCGCCCGACGTGAAGTCGAGCCGCCGTAGCCGGCAGCGACCGGGCGCCGTCGGCATGGCCTGCAAAATCGACACTCCATCGGGCCGCGACTCCAGCAATTGATTCGGTGCGATGAGCCGCCTCTGCCAGGCACCGTTTGCTCGAGAACCGGCGAGCGCTCGATACCGCCTCGAGCTCCAGTTGGGGGCGCCGTCGGCCGGTCGCAGAGTCCAAGTTAGCGAGTCCGCCGAGGTGTATTGTAGAGGTCCCGGCGTCGCCGACTCGAGCCACTGTTCGACGAGCACTTTCCAGTCCGCCGCGACAGGCTCGTCCATCGCCGGCGCGAGGAAAATCAAACCACTCGGCTTCCCGTCAAACCAGTTTCCGGGATTCACCGACACGTCCGGCGCGGATTTCGACGACCTCACGATCAACCACCCGCCGACCACCGCGAGATCCAGAACGCTTAAATCAACCGACGGCCGGCCGTCGGAGCTCCGTCCATCCAAGCCGAACTTCAGGCCATGGATCTTGCACTCGATGATGCCGTCGAATCGACCGGTCCGGCCCGCAACCAGCGCATGCGGCAGTTCCGGACAGCTGTTGCGCAGAGCATGCACGTTGCCCAAGGAATCACGCACCAACAATGCGCGGTCCGCCCCTGTTTCCACCGTCACGTAGTCACCCGGCCGCGCCATCAGCGATTCGTGCGAAGCGATCTGCCACGCGCTTTGAAACAACCCGTCGCGTTCCATGCCAAAGGCCCGCGCATTGCCGTACACCCAGCCCGCTAATCGCCCCGCTGCCGCCGACGCGGGAGACTCCGAAGTCGACCGGGAGGACGGAGATGAAAATTGTCCCGGAAAAATGGAGCGCAGGTATGCCATGCACCGGTCCTTGGCGGCCTGACGATCGATGTTGCCTTCGGTTTGGAACGCGAAATCCTGCCACAGCATTTCCAGCACGCCGATGAGTCCGAGAGCGATACCGCCCGGATCCAGTTGCCGCTGGGCCGTGGCGTCGATCAGCCGCCCGATCAACTCGCGCACCAACGTCGCAAAGCTCTCATCCTTCTGTCCGCAAATGTCGTAGTATTCCTGCCGCGAGCTGGCTTCGCCCCAAAATGCGTACCACACAGAGACTTTACGCGGGCTGGCAATGACGGGATCGAGGTACAGGTCCACCAGCAACTCGAGGGCGGCGACCGGATTTGACTTGAGCTTGGAGACGGGTACCAGAACCTGTTCCTCGAATTCAGCCGCGAGGAACTGAAGTGAAGCGACCAACATCGCGGCTTTGGAGTCGAAGTAGAATCTGAC
The DNA here is from genome assembly GCA_963755965.1 of uncultured Gammaproteobacteria bacterium. Classification (GTDB taxonomy): domain Bacteria; phylum Pseudomonadota; class Gammaproteobacteria; order Steroidobacterales; family Steroidobacteraceae; genus Bog-1198. The sequence continues at coordinate 159,767 of CAVWLU010000011.1, read as the reverse complement.
AATGCCGGGGGACATTTTCGCGATCGCTACTACTTTTTCGACCGTCGTGCGCGACGGACCATAAATGTGTAAGGCCGAGATGCAGGCGTCGATCAAGCGCTGGCGCTGCCGGCTGTGGGCATGCCGCGCGCGCGGAGCGCTCGCGGGCGAACCGGACTTTTTCTTGCGCGAGGTCACGTGGGCAGAGAAACGGGCATGATGCAGGCGGCAGCGGAAGCGGCGGACAGCCCTATACGGCCGCGGGGCCAGTCGCGAGGCGAGTGGCTGAAGCGCCATGCCAAGTGGCTCATCATCCTGCCGCCCATGCTGTATCTTCTGGTCTTTTTTCTCATTCCCTTTGCATTCGCGTTGGTAATCAGCTTCGCGGATACGGCCGTCCGCGTGCCGCCCTTCACCGACATTCTATCCATCAGCCCCGACTGGCACGTCCATCTGACGCTGAACCTCGGTAATTTCCAGTATCTGTTCACCGATGAAGTGTATGGGCTTTCCTATATCTATTCGATAAAAACGGCATTTTTCTCGACCGTTATTTGTTTGTTGCTCGGCTACCCGATGGCATATGCCATTGCGCGCACGTCGAAGAGCACCCAGAGCGTGCTGCTGCTGATCATCATTTTACCTTTTTGGACCTCCTTTCTGCTGCGGGTGTACGCGCTCGAGGGGATTATCCGGGAAACCGGCTTACTCAATTCGGCGTTGCTCTGGTTGGGAATCATCCACCATCCCTTGCAAATCATGCGCACGACCCTCGCGGTGTACCTCGGCATCATTTATTCGTACCTGCCATTCATGGTACTTCCGCTGTTCGCCACCCTCGAGAAACTGGATCATTCGCTGCTCGAAGCCGCCGCCGATCTCGGCAGTCCGCCCTGGCGTACCTTCATCGATGTCACCCTGCCCCTGTCGATGCCGGGAGTGATTGCCGGCTCGATGCTGGTCTTCATACCCGCCATCGGTGAATTCGTCATTCCGACGCTCCTCGGCGGACCCGACAATCTCATGATCGGGCGCGTATTGTGGGACGAGTTTTTCGGCAATCGCGACTGGCCCGTGGCTTCCGCGGTCGCCATCGCCTTTCTGGTGCTCCTGGTCGGGCCGATCGCACTCTATCAGCATTACAGCACCAAACAGCTCGAGGCCTAAAGAGTGCACGATCGCCTCTCACCGCTCCTGATCTGCATCCTGTCCATCGGAATAGCCATCCTCTATATTCCGATTCTGGTTTTGATCGGTTATTCGTTCAACGCCTCCGCCCTGGTGAGCGTCTGGGGCGGTTTCTCGACCGCCTGGTATGCGCAGCTGCTGCACAACGACCAGATTCTCGATGCGGCTTGGTTGTCTCTGCAAATCGGCGTCGTGGTTTCGACGGGTGCGGTTATCTTAGGCACCTTGGCGGCGATTTCCCTGGTGCGCTTCAAGATCTTTCACGGCAGGTTGCTGATGACCGGGATGGTGAACGCGCCGTTGGTGATGCCGGAAATCATCACCGGGATCACGCAGCTGCTGTTGTTCGTATCGATGCTGCATATGTTTTCTTGGCCGCACCGCGGCTTTACGACCATCGTCATTGCGCATATCGCGTTCTGCACGGCCTACGTCACGATCACCGTCCAATCGCGCCTGCAAACCGCAGACCGCTCGCTCGAAGAAGCCGCGATGGATTTAGGTTCGGGACCGGTGCGCGCTTTCATGGATACCACATTGCCCGGCATTGCGCCGGCGTTGGCGTCGAGCTGGCTTCTGAGCTTCACGCTTTCGCTCGACGATTTGGTGATCTCCAGTTTCGTGTCAGGACCCGGCGCGAGCACACTTCCGATGGTGATATTTTCCAAGGTGAAACTCGGCGTGAGCCCGGATGTCAACGCGCTCGCGAGTATAATCATCTGTCTGGTAGGCGCATGCGTGTTGTTCGCAGGATATCTGATGCGCCGCACCGAACGTCAACGATTGGCCGATGCGCAAATGGCCGAGCGCTGAGGCGCCGCCCTGCCCGGACGTGAGTCACTCGCCCCTACGGCGATGCGGCGGCCACGTAGCGAGGATCGTGTGCAGGCCGCGTGAATATCCGCCGCACCAAGGGCTCGAATGCCGAGAGCGGCTCGAAGGGGTAGTTTGGGTCGAATGAGCATTGATCCCAATTGGCGCAAAAATCCTTACACGCCTGATACCACGGATGGCCGCGAAACATCTCGCGCCCGTCGCGATTGCCGCCCAGATGATGCGCGTAGTAATAGCTCTGAAAGAGTCCGTGCTGCTCGACGATCCATGTCACTTCAGGACGGACATACGGCCTCAAAATAGCCGCTGCGATTTCCGGGTGATTGTGGGGAGATAGATCGTCGCCGATATCGTGGATGAGTGCCGCCACCACCAACTCGTCGTCGGCTCCATCCTTCGCGGCGCGCGTCGCCACTTGCAACGAATGATCCAGCCGGCTCACCGGATAACCGCCGAGAGAGTTCTTGAGCAGCTGAAGAGCCGTGAGAATCCGATCCGGGAGTGCGCGAGCATAGTCGCGTTCGTACGAATCCAAGAGCTCGTAGTCTTCCCGGGTGCCGTCCTGCATCCGCTTGAAACCCACGACCTGGTTCATGGGTGATTGATATTGGCTCGCCACGATCAGTCCTCTTTCGCTTCGCTGTTGTTCAACTATTTGGCGGTCTTTACCCGCGTCCACGTGCGCGTCCGAATGCGCTCGGTTGCGGCGGTCACTTCGGCCGATTTGTACAGCCTCGCTTCGATCTCGGGCGTCGGATAAAGCGTCACGTCGGAAAGAATACGCGCATCGACCAAGGGCCGCGACGCGATGTTATCATTGCCGTAATAAATCGAGTTGGTGATCTCCGCAATCACCTCGGGCCGCAGGATGAAGTTAATGAATTGATACGCCGCCTCGGGATGGGGGGCGCCCGCCGGAATGAGCAGCGAGGAGAAGGTTTGATTGGCCCCCTCCTTGGGCACCGTGAAGGCGAGATTGACGTTGACCCCGACCGCCTTCGCCCGCGCGTGCGACTGCGCAAAGTCGCTGGACCACGACATCGCGACGCACACCTCCTTGTTCGCGAGACCGTTCAAGTACTCAGAGGAATCGAACGAGCGGATGTAGGGGCGCACCTTAAGGAGCAGGGCTTCCGCGGCCTTGAAATCTTCTCGCTTCGTGGTATTCGGATCCAATCCCAGGTATTTCAACGCCAGCTGGATGGTGTCTTCCGCTGAATCCAAAAACGTCACGCCGCAATCGGCGAACTTCGAAACGACCTCCGGCTTGAACAGCATGTCGAGACTATCGACCGGCGCGTCCGGCATGCGCGCCTTGATCATATCGACGTTGTAGGCAAACCCGTTGATGGAGTGCAGATACGGTACCGCATGCGCGTTATTCGGGTCATAAGCCGCCTGAATGGCGAGAATGCGCGGGTCTAGATTCTTCCAGTTCGGGAGCTTCGATTTGTCCAGCTCCTCGTACACCCCCGCCTTGATCTCGCGGCTGAAGAAATCGGTCGAGGCGCTGACCACATCGTATCCGGAACTCCCGGCCATCAATCGGGCCTCCATGGTTTCCTCGGCGTCATAGACGTCGTAGGTCACCTTGATGCCCGTGAGCTTTTCGAATTTAGCGACCGTCTCGGGGCCGATGAAGTCGTTCCAGTTGTAGATGAACAGCCGCTTCTCTTCGGCGGCGGCCGCATGCGCGCCGAGGCCGCCCACGGCCGCACAGAGTAACCACAGCACCACTCGCGCCGGGGGAAGTCGAATGCGTAACATGCGCTTAGTTTATCATCGCGGATGCGCCGATTTGATATCGCTGCCTTTCAGGAGAGACTCGATTGCGTGATTTCGTCCAATTTTTTTGCGCGGCACTGGCGGGGTCGACCCTGCTGTCGGCGCTTTCCTTGGGCGCCGAGCCGCGCGCCCGGGACTTAGGCATTCCCTTCGACGGCACTCCCGGTCCGCTCGATGCCATTACCGACGTGGCGGGCGTGCTGGTAGGCCACACCACATTGATTTCCGGTTCGGGCAAGCTCAAGGTCGGTTCGGGCCCGATTCGCACGGGCGTCACCGCCGTGCTCCCGCGCGGCCGCGACTCGCTGTTGAACCCGGTGTTCGCAGCGTGGTTCTCGCAAAATGGCAATGGGGAGATGACGGGAACGACATGGATCGAAGAATCCGGTTTTCTCGAGGGACCCGTGATGATCACCAATACTCACAGTGTGGGCGTGGTGCGCGACGCTACGATTCAATGGCGGGTCGCTCATGCGGCAGCCGACTCGACCGGCTATTGGTGGTCCTTGCCCGTGGTCGGTGAAACTTGGGATGGCTGGCTGAACGACGTCAACGGCTTTCACGTCAAGCCCGAGCACGTGTTCCATGCACTGGATTCCGCGCATGCGGGCGCCGTGGAAGAAGGCAGCGTCGGCGGCGGCACCGGGATGATTTGCAACGGCTACAAAGGCGGCATCGGCACGGCGTCGCGGCGGCTCGACGCCAAAGATGGCGGGTACACCATCGGCGTGCTGGTGCAATGCAATTACGGGACTCGCGACAATCTGCGGATTGCCGGCATCAACGTCGGACGGGAAATTCCGGCTCCTGAACCTTATGTATACATGCCCTCGGATACGGCGGAGCTCGGCTCGATCATCGTCGTGGTGGCAACCGATGCGCCTTTGTTGTCGCATCAGCTCAAGCGTGTCGCGCGCCGGGTGACGCTGGGATTGGGCCGCAATGGAAGCATTTCGGGCAACGGCTCGGGCGACATTTTCATCGCCTTCTCGACCGCCAATTCCGGCGCCGCTGCGGAAGATCATGTGGTAGACCTCAAGATGCTGCCGAACGATTCTCTTGATCCCGTGTTTCGTGCCACCGTCGAAGCGACCGAGGAAGCGGTCGTCAATGCCATGGTGGCTGCGCGCGACATGGAGGGAGTCGACGGTCATCGGGTGATCGCCATCCCTCACGACCAGCTGCGCGCAGTGCTCAAGAAATATGGACGTCTGTCGGAATAAAAAGAAAAACATGCGGCCGGCAGCGCTTCGGTACCTCTTCCTCGTGGCGGCGATTGCGGCGATGGCGGCGATTGCGGCAATTGCGCCGCTTGCGGCCGGACAGTCGGCGGCTGCGGCTGCGAGGTCTGCGTCCGCAGGCGATCTGCGGCTCGAGCGCGCCGAGGCGCAATATGCGGATTGGCTCGACGCCACCGGCGCGGTGGGCACGATCGATTCCGGGCTGACGCCGCAGATTGACGGCCGCGATCGCCGGCAGTGGAATGAGCGGCGGCTGAAATTGACCGCGACACTGGAAAAGGCCCTCGGCGAGATCGCCGATTCGTCGCTCAGCAAGGAGGACGCGCGTGCGCTTCGGGCCATGCGCGAGGGACTCGTGAGCAATGCGCTGGATCCTTCGGACGAGGGCACCGCCAAGGATTCCCAGCCGCCCGTGCACTGCGATGACCGGGCCCATACCGGCGGCGCGGACCCGATGCCGCTGCAGCTCGCGCTCTATGCCTGCTTCGAGGAAATCGGCAATCGCATTTCGGTCGATGGCAAGCCAGTCGTGCGCACCACGGCACTGCAGTGGTTACAGGAGTTCGACGATGCCGAACGGCGAAAGCAGCTGTTTTTCGCCTTCGCCCCGCTATGGGATTCAGTCAATGCGGAAAATCATGCGGACAGCCCGTATCGGCGGATGATCGCTCTGACTGCCGCCCAGATGAAGCGCAGCGGCGGCTCGCCCATCGATGATGCGGCAGCGACGCTCGGCATGACGCCGGCGCAAATCGAACAGTGGCTTAAGGACATCCTCGCTGCCTGGCGCACGCATTTGCAGGGACCCGCGCTGGAACCGTGGGACTACTGGTACGCAGCGGCGGCGGCGAGCCGCGAGCTCGCACACCTCATACCCCGCGATGCCGTACTGCCCTTGAGCGAACGGTTTTACCGCGATCTCGGCGCCAATCTCGAGGAACTCGGCGTACTCCATGACCTCGATGTGCGGCCGGGCAAAGCTCCTTTGGCCTATACCGATCAGGTCCGCATCGGACGACGCATCGGCGATCGCTGGCGTCCCGCCACGCCGCGCGTCTCGGCGAATTACGAACAAGGCGGTCTATTCGTCCTCAACGAGCTCATCCACGAAGATGGCCATGCGGTGCACGAGGCGGCGGTGCGGACGCGGCCGGCATTTTGGTCGCTGGGCGGTGACTTCTTCGACGAGGCCTTTGCCGACGTTCCGGCATGGAGCTGTTTGGAACCCGCCTGGCAACGCAAATACCTCGGCAGTTCCGCCACCACGAGGGCATCGATGCGCGAGCTTTTTTCGAACGTCATGCTCGACGTCGCGTGGGGCCTATTCGATCTCACGATGTTGAAAGATCCGGCGGCCGATCCCAATGCCGTGTGGACCGACATCACGTCGCGTTACCTCAACATCGTTCCGCACCCCGATTTATCCTGGTGGGCGCTGCGGGTGCAGCTCGTGCGCTGGCCCGGGTACATGATCAATTACGGCTTGGGTGCCGTGCTGACCGCGGATATTCGCGAGCGCACGGCCGAGGCAATCGGTCCTTTCGACACCGGTAATCCACAATGGTACCCGTGGACCTCGGCCCATCTGCTGCGATATGGCGGATCGCTCGACACGGCGGCCTTGATACGTCAGTTCTTGGGCAGACCCGTATCGACCGCCGCCCTGCTCAACCAGCTGCGGCGCCTCGACTGACCGCCGGGTGGTGCTCGCTTGCCAGAGCTTCCTCGAGTGCCCCTTCGAGCAGCTCAAGTGCCTCATCCACATCCGCTTCGTTGATCATCAGCGGCGGCATGAAGCGGACCGTGCTCTGTCCGCACGCCAGCAAGATCAAACCATGATGATAGGCGCGGGTGATCAGCGTATCGCATAGTTTCTTTGCCGGTGCCTTGCTGACTTGATCCGTCACCAGTTCCATGCCCAGCATCAAGCCCTTGCCGCGCACTTCGCCGATGACCGAATATTTGCCGGCCAATCCGCGCAGCTTCTTCATGAAGTAGTCGCCTACCTTCGCGGCATTCGCACAGAACTCCCGTTCCACGAGATCAAGAGTGGCGAGCGCCGCCGCGCAACACAGCGGGTTGCCCCCATAGGTGTTGCCGTGCGCGCCGCGCGACCATTTCTGCATGATGCTGCGTTTGGCGACCATCATGCCGATGGGCATGCCGGAGCCCAAACCCTTGGCCAACGTCATGATGTCAGGCTCGACACCCCAGTGCTGCGCGGCGAACATCTTGCCGGTGCGCCCTATGCCGGATTGGACCTCATCGAATATCAATAAAATGCCGTGCCGATCGCAAAGCTCGCGCAATCCCGAGAGAAACCCGTCCGGCGGCACGAGGTAGCCACCCTCGCCCTGAATCGGCTCGACGAGGATGCCGGCGACTTCGCCCGACGGTACATTGTGGACGAACAGGACCTCCTCGATGTAGCGCAGCACCGCTCGGCCCTGATCGGCGCCGGCAAACAGCGGCCGATATTGATTTGGATAGGGCACATGCGTGACGCCGGCCATCGTCGGGAAAAAGCCCTTCTGCTGCGTGTACTTGCTCGAGGTAAAGGCCAACGACCCCATGGTTCTTCCGTGGAAACCGCCGAGAAATCCAATGAAGCGGCCGCGCCCGGTGACATAGCGTGCGAGCTTGAGCGCAGCTTCGACGCTTTCGGTCCCCGACTGCGCAAAGAAGCTCATCACCGGCACCTTCATCGGCGACAGCTCGTTCATTCTTTCCGCGAGTCTCACCTGGCCTTCGTGCCAGTAATCGGACGAAATATGGATGAATTTATCCGCGGCATCTTTGATCGCCTGAACCACGGACGGGTGACTGTGCCCAGTACTGCATACGGCGATGCCCGCGGCAAAATCCAAAAAGCGATTGCCGTCCACGTCCCACACTTGCGCTCCCTTGCCGTGGGACATCACGAAGGGATAATCCCGGGGATAGGACGGTGAATCCACCATCGCATCGCGAGCCAGCAACTCGCGCGCCTTAGGCCCCGGCAATTCGGTCTTGATATGCGGTTTCTTCATGGCTCTCCCCCCATTTCAATCCCCTAGTATATCCTGACGCCAATGCCCGCTGCTGCAACCCTTAGATCGCCCATGAGCACACAGAAACGTCCGCAGCTGCTCGGCTTTTGGATGTGTGTCGCCTTGGTCGTCGGCAATTCGATCGGCTCGGGCGTCTTCCTGTTGCCTGCCTCGCTGGCGCCTTTCGGCCTCAATAGCGTGATTGCATGGGGTTTCACGGCCTGCGGCGCCATCCTGCTCGCCATCGTGTTCGCCCAGCTGAGCCGGGCGTTTCCTCAGGCCGGCGGTCCTTACGCTTACGTGAATCTGGCTTTCGGGCCCTTTACCGCGTTCATCGTGGCGTGGGGATATTGGATTTCGATTTGGGTCGGTAACGTCACGATCGCCACCGGTGCGGTGAGTTACTTGAGCCCTTTGATGCCCTGGATCGCGAGCGTTCCGGGCGCATCGGCGGTGGTCACCCTCGTGGTCTTGTGGCTGCTCACGTTCGTCAATTGCTACGGCATCAAGGCCTCGGGCTGGGTGCAGAGCGTCACGACGGTTCTGAAAATATTGCCGCTGGTTGCAATTTCCGCACTGGGCTTGTGGTCCGTGCGTCCCGCGACCGTAGCGGCGGCCGCCGGGATACCGCTGTCGTTGAGCGGCACTACTGCGGCCGCGACCTTGACTCTATGGGCGCTGCTCGGTCTCGAGTCCGCGACGATTCCCGCGAGCAAGGTACGCGATCCCAGCCGCATCATTCCGCTCGCAACCCTGCTCGGCACCGTCATCACCGCCCTCATCTGCGTCGTCGCCTGTACCACGGTGCTGTTGCTGGTGCCGCCCAAAACGCTCGCCTCGTCGAACGCGCCGTTTGCCGAATTGGCCGCTCAATTTTGGGGAGCAACGGCCGGCAAGGTCTTGGCCGTGTTCGCCGCAATCAGCGGTTTCGGTGCGCTCAATGGCTGGATCCTCCTGCAAGGCGAGCTTCCCAACGTGATGGCGAAAAACGGCGTGTTCCCGCGCATCTTTGCGCGCGATTCGGCGCGCTTCACGCCGACGTTCGCACTGTTGTTCACGAGCGGCCTCGTGAGCGTCTTGATCTTGATGAACTACCAAAGATCCATGGTGAGCATGTTCACATTCATGGCCCTGCTGTCGACCACCGCCTGCCTGGTGCTGTACTTGCTCTGTTCGCTCGCCTTATTGCGTCTGCAGTGGACGGGACAGATGCCTGCGGCGCGCGGCAGAGTCGTGCCGCTCGCGGTTGTCGGAGTCATCACCACTATTTTTTCCCTCTGGGCCATCGTCGGCGCTGGTGCCGAAGCAGTGGCTTGGGGCGGCGTACTCTTGTTGCTCGGTGCTCCGATGTACGCCTTGATCCGCAACAACGCTCGGCGGGCGGCATGACCTGGTGGCGATCGCTGGTGGCAGTCGCATTGGGCGGGATGCTTGGCTGCTTGTTGCGTTGGGTGCTCGCCATGTTCTTGAACCAGTATTTCCCGACAGTGCCGCCCGGAACTCTGGCCGCCAATCTCATCGGCTGCTACATCATCGGCATCGCACTCGCATTCTTCACGCAATACCCCGCCTTTGCGCCGGAATGGCGTCTGTTCGTCACCACCGGCTTTTGCGGCGGGTTGACTACCTTCTCGACATTTTCGGCGGAAGTCGTTTTGCTGATGCAGTCGGGGCGTACGGCGGGCGCATTGCTCGCGATCTCGGTGCACTTGGTCGGCTCGTTGCTCATGACCTTCGCGGGGATCGGCACGGTGGCCTGGCTCAAGAGTTGACGCCGAAGCCGCACGCCATTCGGCTAAAGGCTAGCCCGCGCGGCGCCGGTCCTTGAGTTGGCGCATCAGGCGCGCGCGAGATGCCAAGGCGCGCACGGTAAATGTCGAACTCTTCTGAGCTTCGATCACCAGCACGTGCGTGAGGCCGGTCTCCTCGAAGACCATGAGCAAATCGCCGGCGCACGCGGATTGAATGCTTTCCCAGTCGAGCGCAAACAAATGATCCCAGTGGGTCATGATGTCGGCGACCCGTATGTCCTGATGACGGCTGTAGTTCGAGGAGTGCAGGAACTGAATCGGCCTCTCGCCCTGAATGTCGTACGAGGTGATGAGACCGACGAGGTTCTGATCTTTCTCCACCAGCAGCGCCCGAACGCCCAGGTGAATCATGTCGGTCAACGCGTCGTCGATCTGCCGTTCGGCGTCGACGGTCATCGGATAATCGCGCATGAAGTCCGTGACTGCATACACGGCAGGGTCGTGGGAAGCGAGAGGTTGCCCATCCAGGATCGAGCGCCGCGGGAGGGCGGCACCGTGGTACCGGCTCATCGGGAGCAAGGACATCGATGCCAACGACGCGCCTTTCATTAGAGGTTCGAGCATTGCCCACTCACTTAGGTTCCTTTGACAGGGACATCCGTGGTATATTACTTAGATAGCTAACGATTAGAGGGCTTTTCAATGCCGGACCTTGAAGAGCGGTTTGCCGACGCTTTACACAGCACGGCACGAGCGTGGCGGCAAACGGTGGATCGGCGGCTCAAATGCTTAGGCTTGAGCCAGGCGAGTTGGATGACCATCGCGGTGGCAGCCAAAGCGCGTGCGCCCCTGTCGCAATCGGAGCTCGCCGATCGTCTCGGCGTCGAAGGCGCCACCATGGTGGCGATGGTGGATCGTTTGGTGAAGGCGGGACTCGTCGTCCGCCAGGCGTCCAAGACCGATCGGCGGGTCAAACGTGTGGTGCTCACCGAGGCCGGCAACCGTCTCTACGACACCGTCAAAGCGGTGGCCGCCGCAGTCCGCAAGGAATTGTTGGTCCGCGTGGATGCGCAAAAACTCGTCATGGCGACCGAGTTGCTCGAGCTGCTTCAAGAACTCATCGAACGGGCACCGTGACCCGGGAACTTAACCGCCGCATGATCACGCTGTCCATCATGGCGGCGACGATCATGCAAACCCTCGACAGCACCATCGCAAACGTGGCGTTGCCGCACATGCAAGGAACGCTGTCCGCCTCGCAAGATCAGATAGCGTGGGTGTTGACCGCCTATATCGTCGCGGCGGCGATCGCCACCCCGCTGACCGGCTGGGTGGTCGATCGTTTCGGCCAGAAGACGGTGTTTCTCGCCTCCGTCATCGGCTTTACCGTGGCGTCGGCACTGTGCGGGTTCGCGAATAGCTTGGCGGAAATCGTCGCGGCCCGGCTGCTCCAGGGCGTGTTCGGAGCGGCTTTGGTGCCGATGTCGCAGGTCGTGTTGATGGAGATCAACCCGCCGGCAAAGCAGGGTTCCGCAATGGCCGTTTGGGGTATGGGCGTCATGGTCGGGCCCATCCTCGGCCCCACGCTGGGTGGATGGTTGACCGACAGCTACGACTGGCGATGGGTATTCTTCATCAATATCCCCGTCGGAATCCTGGCCACCTACGGCATTTGGAAATACATTCGCCCGGTGCCCGCAACACGTCGTGTGCAATTCGACTTGTTTGGCTTCGCCTCATTGAGTCTCGCGATCGGCGCGGCACAGATGCTTCTCGACCGTGGCGAGCAGAACGATTGGTTTTCGTCGACCGAGACTTGGATCGAGGCCGTCGTCATGGTGGTTGCCCTCACCTATTTCATCGCGCACACGGCCCTCACCCGTGCGGACAAATCATTCTTCGATTATCGATTGCTCAAGAACGGCAATTACGTCACCGGCCTCACCTTCATTTTCATTGTCGGCCTAGTGATGTACGCCACCCGGGCATTGCTGCCCACCATGCTGGAAGAACTCTTGAACTATCCGGTGACCACCACAGGTCTCGTGACCGCACCGTCGGGCATCGGCACCATGTTGGCCATGCTCGTGGCCGGCCGCATCATCGGTCGGGTGGATTTACGCCTGGTTTTGTTCTGCGGTTTCGCACTTACTGCAGTGGCCCTGTGGCAGATGACCGGCTACTCCCTCGATCTGTCGCAGGGCGACATCATCTGGCCGGGAGTGATACAGGGGCTTGGCCTCGGCTTCGTTTTCGTTCCACTGAGCGCAGCGACATTCGCCACCTTGAGTCCGGAAATGCGCGCTCAGGGAACGGCGATTTTCAGCTTGGTGCGCAATGTCGGCAGCAGCATCGGCATCTCCATGGTCCAGACCATCTTGGTGCGCAACACCGTGAGCGCCCACGCTGCGCTGGTGGAGCGCATCACCTATGCCAATCCGGCGTGGTCCAACCCTGCGGTTGCGTCTGCCTATGACATCGGTCGACAGAGCGGCGCAGCAGCCCTCGACGGCGTGATCACTCAGCAGGCCTCCATGATCGCCTACATCAACGATTTTCGATTGATGCTCTATTTGACCTTGGCGGTGATTCCATTGCTGCTCGTCATCCGCATAACACGACGCCCAGTTGCCACGGAAGAGGCGTTTGTTGCTGCGGATTAGCGCTAGATCGCTTCGCGGGACAGCAAGCGAAATTTCCGGTATATCAAGCGATCGGATCGGCGCGATCCGCCGCGACGCGGCTCGGCGAGGCGCCCCCGGGCGCGGCGCTCATTGGCGAGGCCAAAAGTTTGCCCGCCTTCGGCGCCATCCATCGCTCAATATCGTCGAACAGGGTGAAGACCGCCGGCACGATCACCAGAGTCAGGAGTGTGGAGGTCGCCAATCCTCCGATCACCGCAATCGCCATCGGCGAACGAAAATCGCTGTCGCCGCCCCAACCGGCGGCAACCGGGAACATGCCGGCGATCATGGCCACCGTGGTCATGACGATGGGCCGAGCGCGTTTGTGCCCCGACTCTAAGATAGCCTCGAGACGCGATTTGCCGGCGCGCATTTCCTCGATTGCGAAGTCGACCAACAGAATCGAATTTTTGCCGACGATGCCCATCAGCATGAGCACACCGATGACCACCGAGATCGAGAACGGTCGATTGGTGAGGAGCAGCGCGAGCCCGGCACCAAAAAGTGACAAAGGCAGCGCCGATAGTATAGTAATTGGCTGGAATACCCGCGCAAACAGCAGCACCAGGACGGCAAATACCATCAGTATGCCGGCGCCGATGGCCAGCGCGAAGTTTTGCATCATCTCCCCGAAGTATTCGGTGTCGCCCCGTTTGACCAAATGCACCCCGGCCGGCAGGTTCGCGAGGGTCGGCAATGCATAGATTTTCTTGGTCGCGGTGCCGAGTTCCACTCCGGGACTCAAATCAGTTTCGAGGAAAACGCGTCGACTTTGATTGTAGCGACGCACCACGGAGGGCCCCTGGCCGAAGCTCAAATCCGCCACGGACTTCAGGGGCACCGCACCGCCGGACGAGGTCGGCACAGGCAGGTTCTCCAACGTGGATAAGTCGCGGCGCGCGCTTTCGATCAAACTGACGCGAATCGGAATCTGGCGATCGCTCAAAGAGAACTTGGCGTCGTTCTGCGGCAAATCACCCAGTGTCGCGATGCGAATGGTTTGGCTGATGCTCTGAACACTCACTCCCAATTGCGCAGCTATATCGAGCCGTGGGTGCACGACGATTTCCGGCCGCGGCAAATCGTCCCGGATTCGCGGACTGCGGATCTCTTTCAGTCCCTGCATTTCCGCAATGAGCCGATGCGCCGTTCTCTCGACCAATGGCGGATCATCTCCGGTCAAATACAGCTGGATGTCGCGGCCGCCGTCCCCATTGGAGAAATTCAGATGTCCATCGGGAACTTGGCTGAGGATGGGCATCATGCTTTGTTCCCACTCCTTTTGGCTCATTTTGCGTTGACTGCGCGGCACCAGGCTCACGTAGATGACGGCGTTGCGAATCTCGCCTGTGTCGCCGCTGCCCACGAATTCGATGAGATTGGTCACTTCCGGCGATTGTCTGAGCAGCGCGGCGGCAGCCCCCGAGACTCGCGCAGTATCCTCGAGCGTGCCGCCCGGAGGGAGTTCGATGCTGAGCTGCGAATTGGAAAAATCCTCCGGCGGCAAGAAGGCCTGCGGAATGATCGAGAATATGCCGAGCGACAACACGAAGAATGCGAAGCCCACGAGGATGGTCTTCCACCGATTCGCAACGCACCAACGCAATGCGGATAAATAGAGCGTCATGATGGGTCCATCGCCGTGCGCTCGGGTGGCCGCATCGCTCTTGAGAGCGTAGGCGGCGAGCACCGGCGTGATCAACCGGGCTACCATCAGCGAGATAAACACGGCAGCCGCCACGGTCAAGCCGAATTGCTTGAAGAATTGCCCGGTCAAACCGCCCATGAAACTCACGGGAAGAAACACGGCGATGATGGTGAACGAGGTCGCAACCACCGCAAGACCGATTTCGTCCGCCGCGTCGAGCGCCGCCCGGTAGCCGCTCTTGCCCATGCGCATGTGGCGCACGATGTTTTCGATTTCGACGATGGCATCGTCGACCAGCACGCCTGCCACCAGCGACAGCGCGAGCAGCGTGATCTGGTTGAGGGTGAAGTCCATCCACTGCATGAAGGCGAAGGTCGGGATTGCGGACAAGGGTATGGCAAGCGCGGAGATGACGGTCGCGCGCCAGCTTCGTAGGAACAGCCAAACGACGACCACCGCTAGAATCGATCCTTCGAGCAAGGCGTTCACCGAGGCCTTATAGGTCTGCCGCGTATGCTCGACCGTCGTGAACGTGAGGGTCATGCGTACAGCCGGCGTCTCAACTTGTATCTTGTCGAGTTCGGCTTGCACCGCTTTCGATACGCTCACATCCGAGGCGCCCTTGGCCTTGAAGACGCCGAACGCGACAGCCGGGCGGCCGTTCAGTCGAGCGATCGAACGCACTTCCGCGACGCCGTCATTCACATCGGCTATCTCGCGTAGGCGAAACGATCGCCCTCCGCTGGCGATGATCTGTGTCTCCGCCAAGCTCTCCGCCGTCTTCGCACCACCCAAGACGCGAATCGCTTGCTCGCCTCCTCCCACCTGCGCCCTGCCGCCCGCGGCGTCGAGATTCAAGACCCGCAGTTGATCATTGACTTCGACGGCCGTCAGCCCCAAGGCCTGCAATCGCGCCGGATCGAGATTTACGCGTATTTCCCGATCCACGCCGCCGCTGCGCGACACCTGTGCGACGCCGGGCACGGCCAGCAGCCGTTTGGTGACGGTATTGTCGATGAACCAGCTGAGCTGTTCAGGGGACAGCGAAGTGGTGGTGACGGCGTAATAGGAGATTGCACCCCCATCCACGTTCTCGCGTTGTACCAGGGGCTCCAAGATGCCCTGAGGCAAATCGTTGCGCACTTTGGAGATCGCATCGCGTACGTCCGTTACCGCACGATCGATGGGCGTGCCGATCTGGAACTCCAGACCGATGTTGACGGCTCCTTCCACAATATACGTGGTCATACTGCGTACGTTGCCGATGCTCGAGATCGAGCCTTCGACTTTTTGCGCGATCTGCGTTTCCATCTCGGTGGGCGCGGCGCCGGGCTGAGATATGTTCACGTTCACAAAGGGAAAGGAGATATCCGGATTCAAATTGATCGGCAGGCGGATGAAGGCGACCACGCCCAAGAAAAACAACACCACGAACAGCACGATCGGTGTGATCGGGTGGCGAATGGCCCAGGCGGAAATATTCTTCACGAACTGGCCGCGGTCTTTAGGATCGGTTTGACGGCTTCGCCCTCCTGCAAGAACGCTCCTGCCGTGGCGACCACCTGTTCCTTGTCGCGAATGCCATCGGCGATGGTCACGCCATTCAACACGATCCCCGACACGTGTACCGCACGTCGTTCGATCTTGTTATTGGCATTGACGATCAGCACATAACTGCCCTTGTCATCGGTAAGCACCGCGGTTTGCGGCAACACGATACGCTCGGCGTTGCTCACCGTCACTTCGGCGCGCGCGAAAGCTCCCGGGCGCAAGTTGGGATCCGGGGCCAGCGACACGCGTACCAGTCCCAAGCGCGACTGTGGATCGATGACGGCACCCAATAATCGGACATGCCCCGGGTACACCTTGGAGGTGCCGGTCAAGCGCACGTTGACGGCCTGACCCACCTGCAACAGCGGCAGATCTTGTTCCGCCACCTCTCCGCGCAATTCTACTTCGTCGCCCTCGGCCAGGCGAAACAAGGCCCCGCCGCCGGGAGTCGCGGTTTGTCCGACTTCGGTGCTGCGCGTCAAGATGAGGCCGTCGGCGGGTGCCCGTACTTCCGCTCGTGCCAATCGCGCCTGTGCTTCGGCCAATTGTGCAGCGGCGACTTTGACTTTTGCGGCCGCCGTCACCGAACTGGACCGCCGCCGTTCGGTTTCCTCGGTCGACAATGCGCCCGAGGCGCCGACCGCGATCGCCCGGCGATACTCGGCGGCAGCTAGGTCCGCTTCGGCACGCGATAGCTCCAAAGCCGCCTGCAAGTTGGCAACCTGCGGTTGCAGCACCGAGACGTCCAGGCGCGCGAGCATCTGACCCCGTTTGAC
Source organism: uncultured Gammaproteobacteria bacterium (assembly GCA_963755965.1). Classification (GTDB taxonomy): domain Bacteria; phylum Pseudomonadota; class Gammaproteobacteria; order Steroidobacterales; family Steroidobacteraceae; genus Bog-1198. Next base: position 143,301 of record CAVWLU010000011.1, on the reverse strand, counting down.
GTGATCACCGGCTTCCACATAGATCGCCGCGACCCGTCCGCCATCGCCTTCCACGCCGATAGGCGTGTCGAAGCGGGCGCCGATGGTGCCGATGATGCTCACGGTGGTCGGTACCGCGCTTCGGCCCACCTCGGTCACCGAGACCACCGGAATTCCTATTTTGTTGGTCACTGCATTTTTTGCTTCGAAGGTGCGCACCAATCGCACCGTCAACAGCGCCGCAACCACGATCACGGCGATGGCCAACAGCCAGATGGCGCGCCGCGCGGTGAGCCAGGGGGTCGCGGGCGCTCCCTCATCCAGGGCCATGCTCATGTCAAGATGTCCCAGGGATAGCTTCCCTTATCCAGGATGAACCCGGCCAACAAATTCATTTCATCATCCTCGTTGCGCTCGATCCGCCGCACGTTGTTCGCCATGCGGCGCTTCGCCTGGCGCGCGAATACATGCGCAATGCAAAGAGCCTGTTTGCTCTCCTCTCCGAGTTCTGGAGCCAGGCTCGTCGCCCTCGACAATACGGACAGCCCGACGAACAGATCAATGGCGATGTCCGCCACGCGCTTGAGAGCATGCTGGCGGCCGGCGATACTCTTCCCGTACTTGCGCAGCAAGTAGTCGGATGCCTTGGCAAGTTCCACGGTGTATTTTTCATAGATGGCGACAGCCTCACGCAGCTGCGGCGGAATTTTACCGACGATTTTGTCGCGACCTACTCCGGTCACGTGCGTCAGGCGCTTTTCCGCATAGTCAGTGAGCACTCCGAAACCCTTGATCGGATGATTGAAGATGTCGTCCACCGCCACCTTCAATTCACTGAACGACTTACCCAAATCCTTGAGGCCGGACAACGCGATGTACAGCCGCAATACTTCATTGGTCCCTTCGAATATGGATAGGATACGCGAATCCCGAGTCGCCCGTTCATAGGGATAGTCGCGCATGAAACCGTTGCCGGCGGCGATTTGTAACGCCTCATAGGCACCCCGTTGGATTGCCTCGCTGGCGTACACCTTGCTGATCGCCGCCTCGACCGAGTAATCATCGAGACCGGAGTCGATATAGTGCGCCACCATCCATACGACACTCTCGGCGGCAAAACATTCGACCGTCATTTGGGATATTTTTTCGCGAATCAGCCCAAAATCGGCAATCGGCTCTCCGAACTGTTTGCGCGCCTTGGCCTGCTGGGTGGCCAGCGCGATCAGCGACTTCATTCCGCCGACGGCCGCACCCCCTAAGCCTGTGCGTCCGTTGTTGAGGATGGCCATCGCCACCTTGAACCCCTTGCCCTCCACGTCCAGGACATTTTCGCGCGGAACCTTGACGTCGGCGAAACTCACGGTCGTGGTCGAGGAGGCGCGGATCCCCATTTTGTCTTCGTGCTGGCCATGGCTCACCCCCGGCGAAGCTGCCTCGACCAAAAAGGCGGTGATCTTGCCGGCATCCGACATCGTGCGCGCGAATACCGTGTAGAGGTCGGCAATACCACCGTTGGTGATCCAGATCTTTTCACCGTTCAGCGTCCAGACGCCGTCGGAGCTCTTTTCCGCGCGAGTACGAATCGCGGCCGCATCCGATCCGGCGCCGGACTCGGTCAAACAGAATGCCGCGATCATTTGCCCGCTGGCCAGTTTGGGCAGATAACGCGCCCTCTGTTCGGCTGTGCCAAACAGCAAGATTCCTTTCATGCCGATAGAGCTGTGGGCACCGAACGTGAGCGATGCCGAACTGTCGTGCGAACTGCTCTGGCTCAAGACGCGCGCATAGCCTGCGTTCGATAGGCCGAGGCCGCCGTGCTCCTCGGGGATGATGAGGCCGAACAGACCCAAATCGCGTAAACCCTGAATGAACTCAGGCGGCTGCACCGCATCGCGATCCCAGGACTTGAAGTCCTCATGCTTGGGCGTGAAGAACTGGTCGATGGCGTCGAGCATCAAGCCGAGGACTTCACGATCCTTCTCGCGCAATCGCGGATACGGGAACAGGTCTTCCTCCACGATTCGCCCAGCCATTAGACTCTTCGCAACGCTCATGCCAACTTCCTACTCTGCAACTCGATCGATGACGAGATCGCGGGCACCGTCGCGGCCTACATCATAGGTAAGTTCGCCGTACAAATCGCCGGCCGCCGGCAGCGGTTGCCCTGTGAAAGACACTCGCGCGGTGATTGACACGCGCTGACCGGATACCAGGGCACGCCCCGGCAGCATGGAATCCGCGGATGAAAGATGAATTTGAGTACCGATGGCGGCACTGGTCAGGCGCTTGGCCGCCAGCGGCGGACCTTGGGCGCCCGGCTCGCGTGCAAATACGAACAATTGCGCGCTGTCCGTCACCCGCGATTTGAGCGCGGGTGCGATGCTGACATTGACCGTCGCCTGCGCCGCCGGAGTCCCGGCACCCGCGGGCCCAGGTGCCGCGTCGGCGGAGGGTCCCTCGCCCGCCGGCGCCGAGTCCGCCGCCAGCTTACCGTCGGACGGCCCCAGTTCGGCAATTCTCGCGTCCAGCATGGCGTCGATTTGCGGCGGCGGATGCAGGGCCTTGAGTCCCATCCAACGGCTGCGCGCGGTCGCCCGATCGCCCCGCACCGCGGCGGCGAACCCGCCGTACAGCAGCGCCTTGGGATTCTCCGGCGCCAGGGTCACGGCTTGATCGAACAGTTGTGCGGCGGCCGGTGTGATCTCGCCCCCCGCCCGCAGGCTCAAGGACTCGCCCAGTCCTAACAGAGCGTCCACGTTGTTGGCATCAATACGGTGCGCCCGTTCGTAGGCGATTACGGCATCGTCCAGGCGCTGAAGCGCGACATAGGAGCGCCCCAGCATCAGCCATCCGGTGATGTCGTCCGGGTGATCCCGCATCTGCTTCTCGAGCTTGCCGACCATCTCGAGGACCGCCGGGCTCATGGCCGCCTGCTGCTGCGCCCGAGCATGCCAGTCCCAGGTGGACCAGAGCGGATACAGAGCCGCGGCCGCAGCAATCACCAGTACGCCCGCGAGGGCGCCGACAACACGGCTTTGCCGATTGCGAAGCAGCGGCAAAGCCACCGCGGCAGCGGCGATCGCAGCCATGAACGCTGCGATTACGAGGAATGTGTTCATTGATTTCTATGCCCTCTTTTAAGAGGGCTCATCGTCCAGCGGCAAACGCGAGCGCTGGCGCGCAACGCGATAAATGATAATCCCACCCAGTACCAGCATGATAAACGGAGCGCCCCAAATAAGCAGGGTTTTCGCCTCGAGCGGCGGGCTGAAGCGCACGAATTCACCGTAACGGTCCGTCATGAAGGCGAATATCGCGTCGTCGCTCTTGCCGGCAAGCAACATTTCGCGCACCTGGCGTCGAAGATCCGAGGCGAGTTCGACATTGGAGTCGGCAATCGACTCGTTCTGACAAACGAGACAGCGCAACTGCAGCGTGATGCGTTCAAAGCGGGCCTGCAATGCCGGATCCTCGAGTTGCCCGTAGGGATCCAAAGCTCGCGCGCTCCCTCCAAGAGACAAGATTCCAGCGAGGCCGAGCGCACCGGCAAGCAGCCATGGGGCGAAGCCGTTGATTCGGGCACGGGGGCCGCTCATGCGCCGCTCCGGCGCGCCGCGGCGATTCGCGGCAAGAACTCATGCTGCCAGATCTCCGGCGTCATGGCGGAAATGAACTTGTAGATCACTCGGCCCTCGCCATCGACCAAAAACGTCTCCGGCGCGCCGTAGACTCCCCAATCGATTGCCGTGCGCCCATCCGTATCAAAGGCGACGGCCATGTAGGGATTTCCCAATTGCTCCAACCATTGCTTCGCCTTGCCCCGCTCGTCCATGTAATCGAGTCCGATGATCGGCACCACTCGCTCTTGCGAAATGGCGAGCAACGCTTCGTGCTCTTGCCGACAAGCGGCGCACCACGTGCCCCACACGTTGAGCACGTATACCTGCCCCTTCAGATCGGCATTGCTGACGATGCGTGCCGGCTCGATGACATCGGTGAGCGTGAACAGCGGCGCCGCCTTACCGATCAAGGGCGACGGCAAAGCATGAATGTCGCGGTTCGGATTGAGCCCAAAGGCGAAAAGCACGGCCAGCGCGATGAACGCGGCAAACGGCACTAAAAACTTCCACATCAGGCTGACCTAAGTCGCGGCTCCGGACCGGGCGGCGCGGCCACCATATCGGACGTGGCCTTGACCCGGAGGCGATATCGCCGATCGGTTGCCGCAACGAATCCGCCGACCGCCATCACGAATGCGCCCAGCCAGATGTAGCGCACCAGTGGTTTGTATTGAATGCGCATACTCCAGGCGCCCTCGCCCAAGGAATTGCCCATGGCAACGAACAGATCCCGGGACCAATTCACCGAAATCGCGGCCTGGCTGTTGTCGGTCTGCTGCACCCGGAAATGACGCTTCTGCGGCATCAAAACAGTCACGGGCCGGCCGCCGCGCGTGACCTTCACCAGCGCCTGTACGGCATCATAATTTGGTCCGCGCACCGGGGCGGCGTTGACGAACAGAAAATCATAGCCCGCGATGGCAAAGCTTTGACCCGGCTTCAATGCCACGTCCTTCTCGATCTTGTAGCTCTCCACACCGCTCGCGCCGATGGCGAACATACCGACGCCCGCGTGCGCGATCGCCATGCCGAGCAACGCGGCCGTCAATTGCTGGCCCCGGCGCCAGCGGCGGATGGGCTCGAGCAGCGCGGAGAAAATGATCCAGAAGCCAAAACTGAAACCGACCAGTCCCACCCAGTGAAATGAACCGAAGCCCCATCCTTGAATGGCCAGCGACAACAATACCGCGAGTCCGAACAGCCAGCTCAAGGGCTGGGCCGCGACCGTCAATTTTCCGCGGCGCCAAGCGGAATGCATGCCGACTGCCAGAAAAACCATAAGAGGCAGCATCGGCACCAAGAACATGACGGCGAACACCGGCGGACCAACCGAAATTTTGCCGATACCCAGGAGCTCGTAGACCAAGGGCGATAGCGTTCCCCACAACACGAGGCCTGCAACGCTCACCAGAATGACGTTGTTGACGAGCAGGAAAAACTCGCGCGAGAAGAGTTCAAAGCCGCCGGGCACATATAACTTCGGTGCGCGCCAGGCGTACAAACTGAGCGAGCCTCCGATCGTAATCACCAGAAACGCGAGGATGTACAGGCCGCGCGTCGGGTCGGTCGCGAACGAGTGCACGGACACGAGAACTCCCGAGCGCACCAAGAAAGTACCTACGAGGCTCAGCGAGAAGGCGAAGATGGCGAGCAGCAACGTCCAGCTCTTGAAGATGCCGCGCTTCTCCGTGACGCTGAGCGAATGAATGAGCGCGGTCCCGACCAACCAGGGCATGAAAGAGGCGTTCTCCACCGGGTCCCAAAACCACCAACCACCCCAGCCGAGTTCGTAATAAGCCCACCAGCTCCCGAGCGCAATCCCGATCGTTTGGAATATCCACGCGAATAGGGTCCACGGCCGCGTCCACTTGGCCCACGCCTGATCCAGCCGTCCTTCCAGCATGGCCGCGCAGGCGAACGCGAATGCCACCGAGAATCCGACATAGCCGGTGTACAACATCGGCGGATGAATCGCGAGCGCAAAATCCTGCAACACCGGATTCAAATCGGCGCCGTCCTGCGCCGCGGGTATCAGCCGCTGAAACGGATTTGAAGTCCACAACGTGAATAACATGAAGCCGCCGCTGATCAACCCCATGATGCCGAGCACCCGGCTCGAAAAGCTCGCCGGCAGCTGGCGGCTGAACGCGGCCACCGCCACGCTCCAGATCGACAAGATCAAAATCCACAGCAGCAGCGACCCTTCGTGTGCACCCCAGAGCGCGGCGACGCGATAGAAGAGCGGCAGTTGCGAATTCGAATTACGGGCGACGTATAGCACGGAGAAATCATTGTTGACGAATGAGTACACGAGGCAGCCAAAAGCCATCACGACGAACACGAATTGTCCCGTCACGGCGGGGCGCGCCACGCTCATCCAAACAGTCTTACCGCGCCACGCGCCTCCCAGACCGAAGAACGCCTGCGACAGGCTCAGCACGAAGGCCAATATGAGAGCGAATATTCCTAGTTCGGGTGCCATTTTGTTTTTTTCCGTGCGGCCCTAGCCGGTTGGTCCTTGCGGGGAGGTTTTGGCGGCCGCCTTTCGTTTCAGCGAGGCGGCGACTTCTGGAGGCATATATTTCTCATCGTGCTTGGCAAGCACTTCATCCGCGACGAATGCACCGTTGGGACCCATGGTCCCGTGAGCAATGATGCCCTGACCCTCACGAAACAAATCGGGCAGCACGCCGGTATACTCGACCGGCACTTCGTGCGCGAAGTCGGTCAACACAAATCTGACCTCGAGATCTCCGGGCTTGCGCGACACGCTGCCCTTCACCACCATGCCGCCGACGCGGAAACGCTTGAGGGCCGGCGCTTGGCCTGCCGCAATTTGGCTGGGGTCGTAATAGAACATGATGTTTTCGCGGGAGGCAACGACGGCGAGCGACACCGAAGCCGCCACACCGCCCAGGATCGCGAGCACGACGAACAGGCGTTTGCGTCGCGGCGTCACTTAAGGATCACTCATGAGGGATTACTCCTCGGCCATCGCCAGCGCCCGCAGCACGCGCAGGCGGGCTTCTGCGTGGAAGCGGCGCGCCGACCAAAGGTTCCAGGCGAGCACGCCAAAGGCAAAACCGAAGCACGGCCATACATAACGCGCATAACCGCCCATGGACCAAAAACCGCCGCTATCCACCGATTGCCCCCCGTACCCAGGTCGACTGACGCTCTCGATTGAGCACTTCGCCGCGCAGCCGCACACATAACACCGCTCCGTAAAAACACATGAATCCTAGCAGCATCGAGAGCAACGGCCACAGCATACTGCCGGGCATGGAGGGTTTGCCTAGCTTAGCAACCGTCGCCCCCTGATGCAGTGAGTTCCACCACAGGACCGAATAGTGGATGATCGGCACGTTCACGACGCCCACGATGGACAGCAGTGCCGCCGCCCGATCGCCCCGGGCGGGGTCTTCGAAAGCCGGCCGTAAGGACATCACGCCGACGTATAGAAACAACAAGATCAGTTCCGACGTCAGGCGCGGGTCCCAGGCCCAGTAAGTGCCCCACATCGGACGGCCCCAGAGCGAGCCGGTGAAGAGGGCCAGAACGGTGAACGATGCCCCGATCGGCGCCGTCGCCGCCGCTACGGCGTGTCCCATCTTGATGCGCCAGATCAGCCCAATCGCGCCCGCAGTCGCCATGGTGGTGTAGGCGAACAAAGACATCCAGGCGCTCGGTGCGTGCACATAGATTATTCGAAACGCATCGCCTTGCTGGTAGTCGGGCGGCGCGAACACCAGACCCGCGATCAATCCGTAGCCGATGGTGATCGCAGCCACGATCGAAAACCAGGGCGTCAGTTTGGCAGCCACGCGGTACACGTAGGGCGGTGATGCGAGTCTATAAAACCAAGTCCACATAGCTACATCTTCTCGTTCAATCAAGCGTGATGCGCAGCGCAGCCGTCGCTGCGAAAGGCGCCAAGGTGCAAGTGAACACGCATAACGAAGCCAGAAAATACAGGGCCCCCGCGGTACTCGTTCCCGAGACCGCGCGATCCGTCGCAGCGGCGCCGAAGATCAACAACGGCATGGCAAGCGGCAACACGATCAAAGACAAGAGTACGTTGCCGCGCCGCAAACCCACGGTGAGCCCGGCGCCAATTGCGCCCAGCCAACTCAACGTCAACGTACCCAATCCCAAACTCAGCAGCATGGTCCCGAATGCCGCGACCGGAATGCCGAGCGCCGTGGCGACAATCGGCGATACCAGCACCAACGCCGCTCCGCTCAGCAACCAGTGCGCCACCGTTTTCGCGATGACAATCGCCGTCAAACCCTGGCCGGACAGTGCCAATTGCTCCAAAGTTCCATCATCCGCGTCGCTCTTGAATAGCGAGTCGAGCGACAGCAGAGACGATAACAGCGCTGCCGCCCAAAGCACACCCGGCGCCATGTCTCGCAGAAGCGACAGCTGGAGACTCAAGCCTAGGGGAAACAGGGTGGTCACAATGAGAAAGAACACGAGCGGCTGCAGCAGTTGCTCCGGTCGCCTGAAACTGAGACACAGTTCACGGCGTATGACCAACATCATGGCGCGCCACACGCCGACGTTCATGCCGCCAATTCCAAGCGGCGCAGCTCCGCCGCCACTTTGAGTTCATGGTGGGCGACCACCAACGCCAGACCGCCGTCATTCACATGCTTCGCGAGTAACCTTGCCAGCAGTTCCGAACCCGCCGTGTCGAGATTGGTGAACGGCTCGTCCAGCAGCCAGAGCGAGGCACGCATCGCAAGCACTCGCGCCATGACCACGCGCCGCCGCTGACCCGCTGACAGCACCCGTACCGGCAGATCCGCACAGCCCGCGACGCCGGTGAGATCCAAGCTTGCGCGCAATTCAGCCGCGGTGACGCGGCGTTTGAGGCTCACCATGAAGCTCAGGTTCTCCAACGCGGTAAGATCGCCCTTCAGTGCCGGTTCATGCGAGGCGTAGGCGAGCGCACACTGATATTCGGATCGCACACTCTGGATGGATTGACCGAGCCAGGCCACAGTGCCCTGTTCCGGGCGGAGCAATCCGCACGCGACCCGCAACAGCGTGGTCTTGCCGGTGCCGTTGGGTCCCGAGACATGCAGCAGCTCGTGCGGCCGGAGCGTGAGGCTTACGCCCTTGAGCACATGCCGATCGCCGCGCCAAACGTGGACCCCTTCGATGCAAAGACCGTCAACTGGACTGTTCATCAGGCCGCGAGCTTAGCTAAATCAAAGGGTTGAAGCTACCAATTAATGTGTGACCGATGTCGCGGGCACCTCCTACAGCGTCGCCTCGAGGCTGGCGTACGGGCGAGCAGTCGCGAGATCGACGATTCGCGCCGCGACGGACCGCCCTTCGATGAGGAGTTCTCCGATCGCAATGGGTAGGCGAAAGCGGCGCGGTCCGGCGCTACCGGGATTCATGACCAGCACCCCCCCGCGCTGCTCCAACATCGGCTTGTGCGAATGCCCGGACACGCTCACCTGAACTCCGGCCGCAGCCAGTTCGAGACGAAGATCAGCAAGATCGTGAATGACATGAATGCGCACATCGCCGGCGTGAAGCATTTCGGTTTCCCGAAGTTGCGCCGCCCACGGGTCCCGGTCGTTGTTGCCTCGAACGACGCTAACGGCTGCGATACCACGCAGTTCGTCGAGGATGGCGCGGCCACCGATATCGCCCGCATGCACGATGTAGTCCGAACCTAGCAGAAACGATCTCGCCTCCGGTCGCAAGAGGCCATGAGTATCAGCGATCACACCCACGCGGATTATCTTAATTGTGCGCCACCGGGTCGCCACTACTTAAAAAAATCTGACGTTTTGAAGTCACCTCACCGTGACGTCAAAACGTCACCCAAAAAATAGCACATGCGAGGGGGCGCGCCCGCCACTACTCCCGAGCGCAGGCCCAAAGCCTGCGCTCGCTGGAACGCTAATGCTCCCAATGACCCGAGTAGTAGCGCCAATGATCGCCATGTTGCTCCCAACGATCGGGAACCCAGCGGTAGCCGTGGCGCTCGCCTACCCAGCGTCCGGGAACCCACACATGCGCATTGCCGCGCCATGCCCAATAGCCGGGGGCCCATATATACCCAGGGCGGGGAGCCGGCACGACCTCCACCTGCGGCGCTGGAGGCGCAACGGTGATATCAATTCCGACCGCCGCTGATGCGGTTACAGGAGCAAGCGCCGCGCCGCCGACGATACACAGACTCAATACTATTGCAGTTCGTAAATTTTTCACTCCACCCTCCACTTCACCAAGAACTGATAGCTATAACGTATAGCTCCCATCCTCGGTTGACCGCCTGGTAGTGTCTGTAGGAATTCACCGCATTTCCGTGCAGCGTTTCCTCAATGCGGCGTTATGCTCAATGCAGCGTTATGCTCAATCGAATTCCCGCTCCAACGAAAATGGCGTGATCGCCTCCGCCTTGAGTGTCGGCAGCGTCTTTACGCTGCGAATCACTTGAAGACTCACCGCAACAGCCGCGAGCAGCAGCGCGGTAGTCCCCGCAAAGCCAAGGGCCGCACGCAGACCGATATGCTCGCCGAGCCATCCGCCCAACAGCGCACCCGGACCGGCCGGCAGCAGAATCAACCAGCGCATCGTGCTCGTCATGCGACCCAGCATCGGTCCCGGAGTGACGGATTGGCGAAGCGAGAGAAAGTTGATGAAAATGAAAACCGCGCCCATGCCATACGTCAATAACATGATCGCGTAGGCAGCGATGCCCCATCGGCTTAAGGGCGCCACCGCCAGCAGCAGCCATCCTGAACCGCATATCGCAAAGCCGAGCACCATCGTGGGACCGGGACCCAGCCGACGCACCACCCGATAGCCGAAGGCGCTGGCGGCGACTGTTCCAACTCCCAGGGAAACGTAGCTGAGACCGACCCCGCGTTCGGTCAATCCCAACTGCCGCGTCGCGAATAGAATTTGCACGACCATGGCCGCTTGATTGCACATTTGCCAGACGCCGACGCAGGTCGCCATGGTGATCAGCAACTGGTGGCTGCGAACAAAAGCCAGACCCTCACGCATGGCGGGCCAAAAGGCAGGGTTGGCTGCGCTCGGCGTTTCCTTGACCGCCACGCCGCGCAGAATTGACGCCGAGACCATCAGCAACACGGCGTCAGCCAGCAGCGCGACGGGGGCCCCGGTCAACTTGATCAAGGCACCCGCGGCCCCAGGTCCCGTCACTTCGGCGGTCGATGAGGCAAGCGCGTTTTTCGCGTGGGCTTCGACCAGTCTCTCGCGCGGCACGATTTGAGTAAGGACGATTTGAGCGGCGCTTCCCGCCGTGGTATTGACCGAACCGATCACGAATCCCACGAAATAGAGCCACGCCATCGACAGCCAGCCGAGCCACCATGCCAACGGCACCGTGGCCACCGTTATTGATATCGACAGTTCTCCGATGACATACACCGGCAATTTGCGCACTCGATCGAGCCACACGCCGGTCGGCAGAGAAAATAATACGAAGGGCACGATCTCTGCCGCGGTAAGGACGCCCATCTGCGTTGGAGTGGCATGCAACAACACGGCGGCCGACAGCGGCAGAGCAAGCAGCGTCACCTGCCCGCCGAACGAGGAGATGAGAATCGAGGTCCACAGCCGCCGATAGGTTGCGTCGCGCAACAAATCGGTCGGGCTCAACGCGAAGCGTTGAAGCCACCGGAGCGGCAGCACGGTACTAGAGGTTGGTATTTTCATGGGCCTTGGGGGGCGAACCCAAGAAGCATAGCAACCGGCCGGCTAAAGTCGCGGGATAATCGCGCTAATTAGCCCTGGGGCAACATGTCAAACGAGGCCGTCCTAGGGGATTTCATCACGGCGGGACCTATCGCGTGCTCCTCGGCGATGCTTCCGGCAAAGGGCAACTCTTGATATGACTCGACCTCGTCATAGGTCCATCGCTCGGCGGGCGGCAACGGTTGATCCGTTAGCATCGCCAGCAGGCTGGCGTTAGTCGCGCGAACGGCGTCGAACGGTGTTCCGTGCCGCGAACCGCGCACCACGACGAAATCGGCACCCAGGCGCGCTGCCAGTACGCGTTTTTCCTCCAACGGCGTGAAATCGTTTTCAGCGGCAATTAACAGCGCCTTGGACTTAAGACGGTGAAGCCGATCGATCGCACTCCACCGCAACAAGGCACGTCCTGCCAGCAGGTAATTGCTGGCCGGCACGGCACTTACCGCAGCAGCCGCCCGTTCCCGCAATGAAGACTGCCACGGCATCGGAAACAACCGGTTCGCAGCGAATCGCGCCGCTCGCCGCATGCCGATGACCGGCACCAGGAGCATGGACAGACTCGCCTCCAACCACTTGCGCCAATGATCGAGCCGATAGGTCGCCAAACTGTTAATCAGCGCGAGACGGCGCACGTCGTCGGGGCGCTGCAACGCCATCTCCAGACCCACCGCGCCGCCGAGGGAAAAGCCGACGATGTTGACTCGCGATGCTCCCAGATGATCGAGCAGGGACCAGAGCGATGCGGCGAATCCGGCAATACTGCAGTCATCGCGAAGCGGAGCACTATGCCCGCTCCCTGGCAGATCGGGCACGATGATTCGAAATCGTCCTTCGAGAGCGGGCACCTGCAAGGCCCAATCAGCGCCGCTCGATCCGAGACCGTGAATCAATACTAAGGGCTCACCCTGGCCGCGTTCGAGGTAGTGTAGCGATCGACCGTCATCGACAAATAAAGGCATTTTCTTATCGCCCCATCACAGCTATTCCGCGCTGTGGACTTAGATATACTTTTAACGCGTGACGGGGAAAAACGTTGAACGTGGCCCGATGGATTCTGGAGCGGGATTTCTCCGATTCGGTTGTAGGACAACCGGCGCGCGCTATACTCGCGTGCATGCTCATCAGCGACTTACACGCGGAGAAGTAGTTGGCGCAAAGCTCTCGCGCCGTCATCTGCCGCGAGCTGGGAAAGCCCGTGGTCGTGGAGCGCATCACGGTGGACTCGCCCAAGCGTGGCGAAGTGATGGTCAAGCTCGCTGCGTGCGGCGTCTGCCACTCGGATCTTTCGGCGACCAACGGCACGATTCCGCTCAAGCTTCCGCTGATTCTTGGTCACGAAGCGGCCGGCGAAGTGGTCGAGGTCGGCGCAGACGTCGTCGGCTTGACGCCCGGCGATCATGTGGTCTCCTCGTTCATTTATATGTGCGGAACGTGCCGCTTCTGTTCCATGGGACGCCCCGTGCTGTGTCTCGAGCAGGGCAAGGCCCTCATGAGTTTGCCCGATGGCACGTGGCGCACTCACGATGAAGAGGGCGGCGTTCTCAACATATTCTCCGGCTGCGGCGTCATGGCAGAGTACGCCACGCTATCGGTCGACAATGTGGTCAAAATCGACCGCACGATCCCGCTCGACCGCGCGGCACTGGTAGGGTGCGCGGTAACCACCGGCGTGGGCGCCGTATTCAACACCGCGCGCGTCGTCCCAGGCTCCAGTGTCGCGGTATTTGGCTGCGGCGGGATCGGTCTCAACGTGATCCAAGGGGCGCATATTGCCGGCGCCGCGCGCATTGTCGCTATCGATACTCTGCCGGCAAAGCTCGAGATGGCGAAACAATTTGGCGCCACCGACACGCTGCTTGCGAAGCCCGGGGAAGATCTGGTCAAGCCCCTCAAGTCGCTGACCGGAGGCGGCCCGGATTACGCTTTCGAGTGTGTGGGCAGCGGCGAACTCGCCGCGCTCAGCTTTCGAGCCATCGCACGGGGCGGCCTTGCCGTCGTGGTAGGCGTCGCGAAGCCGAACGATTCCACCTCGGTGCGTACCATGACGCTGCCATTCGAGGAAAAGACCCTCACGGGGAGCTACTTTGGATCTTGCGTCCCGCGCATCGATTTCCCGCGGATGCTCGAGCTTTACAAGGCCGGGCGACTCAAGCTCGATGAACTGATTACGCATCGCTACAAAATCGGCGAGGCGGCCCAGGCTTTTGCCGATCTCGAATCCGGCAGGAACGCGCGCGGCATCATCGAGTTCTAAACTATCGGTCGCCCGTTCAATCGCTCGCTTGAACGTAGAGTTCGGCATACTGTGCGCGGATCTCTTTCTTGTTCAGCTTACCGACGCTGGTCTTCGGGATGCTCTCGACAAACAGGATCTGATCCGGCAACTGCCACTTGGCGAATGATCCGCAGAGGTGCTCGTGCAGTTGCTTCTGTGTCACGTGGTGATCGGGCTTGAGCGCCACCAGAGCGAGCGGCCGCTCCTGCCACTTGTCGTGGGGTATGCCAACGACGGCTGCCTCGCGCACGGCCGGATGCCCGACGAGCGCGTTTTCCATGTCGATTGAGGAAATCCATTCGCCGCCGCTCTTGATGACATCCTTGAGACGATCGGTGAGCTTGAGGTAGCCGTCCGCGTCAATGGTTCCGGCATCGCCTGAGCGCCAATAGCCGTCGATAAACCGGTCCGTCGCGCCGGGGTTTTTGTAATACGCTCCCGTGATCCACGGGCCGCGCAAACAGATCTCGCCCATCGACTCACCGTCGTGCGGCAATTCGCGGTCGTCCGGCCCCAGGAGCTTGATGTCGACGCCGGTGAGGGGTAAGCCCTGGCTGCGCCTCCGATTCCACTGCTCTTGCGCCGGAAGTTCTCGGAGCGACGGCTTGAGCCGATTCATGGTCACCAACGGGCTGGTCTCGGTGCCTCCGTACGCGTGCACCACCTCGGCGCCGGTGAGTTCGTGCAATCCCATCATCATCGACAGGGGCGGCTCGGAGCCGCCGCATAGCAGCCGCAGACGACCAAGATCCGGCTTGACGGCCAGAGTCTCGATGTAGCGCAGCATCGGCAGGAAAATCGCGGGCGCGCCGTTGGTGACCGACACGCCTTCAGCAATGATCGCGTCGACCAAGGGCGCCGTGTCCTCCATGGTGTAACGCCCGGGCAGCACAAGCTTGTTGGCCATCATCGTAGCCGCCTGCGGCATACCCCACCCCTGAGCGTGAAACATCGGCGCGATCAGCATTGTGCAGTCGCTGAGTGTCAAGCCAAGGTTGGCAACCAATGCCGCCGAATGGAGATAGATCGAACGGTGGGAATAGTAAATTCCCTTCGGTTGCCCGGTCGTGCCCGTGGTGTAGCAGGCTCCATAGGCGGATCGTTCATCGATCGTTGGCCAGTCGATAGTGGGCGCGGCCGATGCCAGCAGGTTTTCGTGATGATGCAGCGGCGTGAGCGAACTCTTGATTTCGGCCGCCGGTTTGTCCGTCATGACAATCCAGGCTTTGATGCCGGGCGTGTGCGGAGCGATCGCCTCTGCCAGCGGCAAAAGCGTCTCGTCGACGCAGATCACCGTCGCCTCGCTGTGCCCGATGACGTAACTCAAGTCCAGCGCATTGAGCCGCAAATTGAGCTGCAGCAGGACGGCGCCCAGCCCGGGAATGGCATAGTAGAGTTCGAAATAACGCCTACTGTTCCAGTCGAGCACCCCTACCCGGTCTCCGGGACCTACGCCGAGCGAGCGCAGAGCATTGGCGGCGCGGCAGGTGCGCGCGTAGCAGTCACCGTAGGTGTATCGAGCCCAGCCGCCGTTCAGCGTCCGATAGACGATCTGCTGATCGGCATGGGTCCTTGCGGCGTGCCGAATCAGCGTCGTCGTGTTCAGCTGGTAGTCATCGCCCATGGTGGACGGACATCCCTTGATTACTTTCATGTTGCGTCTCCCGAGGCGAGCACGCGTTCGAGCGGCCGGCGGAGCAGCAGCGCGAGGATGCCGCCCGTGGCGGCGATGGCCGCGTGCAGCGCCCAAAACTCAAGCGGAGTCATACGTTCGTAGAAACCGCCGAGTCGTCCTATTGTGAGATTAGCGAGAAACAAGCTCAGGAATGCAGTGCCCATCATCGTGGCGCGCACCCGCGGCGGTGCGGCGCGCGACACCAGCGCAAGCAGCGTCGGCCATTGG
Organism: uncultured Gammaproteobacteria bacterium; assembly: GCA_963755965.1. Classification (GTDB taxonomy): domain Bacteria; phylum Pseudomonadota; class Gammaproteobacteria; order Steroidobacterales; family Steroidobacteraceae; genus Bog-1198. The sequence continues at coordinate 127,775 of CAVWLU010000011.1, read as the reverse complement.
TACACGAACGCGATTCCGAGCAGCACATCGTAGAGGATCGGCGCGAAAATCGAGACCTTGCTCGTCGCGCAGCTGGCCACCAGCAGCAAGTTCGCCGCGCAGGCGATCCAAGCACCTATTCCGATCTTGTCGATCTCGCCTGGCTCGCGGCCGCGCAACGCCTGCCGGCGCCAAAACGCGAGGAGGAAGGGAACCGCGAGGATGCTGGCCAACGGATCGATGGAACTGAACCAGGCGACCGGAATGTGAAACCCAAACAAATCCAGATCGACACTTCGATCGATCCAGATTAAGCCAATGTTCGTATTCTGCAGATATGCAGTCATTTGAAACATGGTGATCCCCATCACCACGAATAGCGCGCCTATGATGCGCCATTGCACCCGATCGAGCGGAGCGGTGACGGTGACGGTGCGACGAGCGCGCATGGAATCGGACAACTCGCGGTAGCCCGCGAGATAGGTCGCAAGGCCGATGAGCATCAGAAGTCCCGCGGCGCCAAAGCCTGCGTGCCAGCCATACCGTTGCGCAAGCAGGCCGCACAGGAGCGGGCCGATCACCGCTCCGCAATTGATGCCAATCGAGAAGATCGAGTATCCGCGGCTGCGCCCCGCGCCATCATTCTCCGCATAAAGACTGCCAACCTGAGTGGAAATGTTGCCCTTGAGAAAACCGCAGCCCACGATCAGTAAGAGCAGCGCCAGCAGGAAGGAAGCATCGAACGCCATCGCGATGTGACCGGCACTCATCAGCACGGCACCCAGAACGACGGCGTTGCGCTGGCCGATCCACCTGTCGGCAACCCATCCCCCTATCACCGGGGTGAAATAGACGAGACCCGTATATAGGCCGAAGATTTGAGAAGCCAGCGCCAGCGTACTCATCGGCCCAAGCAGAGTTTCTATGCCGGTTCGAAATGCGGCGAAACCCGAGACATGCTCGACGTGGCCCGGCATCAGCAGCGACTCGCTCATATATAAGACCAGGAGCGCAGTCATACCGTAGTACGAGAACCGCTCCCACGCCTCAGTGAACGCGAGGTAGGCGAGCGCGCGAGGCTCGCCGAAAAATGTGCGCTCACGAGCCGCCGGTATTGGCGGCAACACGCCGTCGAGCATGGTCATAGATGTAGTCTAACGAACTCGGTAAGCTATAGCTGCAAAGCGCAGCACAACTTCAAGGTGATTCGGATGGGAGAGGGAAGGGTCGGCAGTTCGATGACGCGGCGCCGGCTGCTTTCTCTGATCGGTTCTAGCGCGGGCGGCGCGGCGATGTATCAGGCGATGAACAGCCTGGGCTTTGCGGCGGATTCAAATTTCAAGGGACCGATCCAGTTGAGCGGTGCGCCCAAGGGAGCGTCGGTGCTCGTGCTCGGAGCCGGCCTCGCGGGCATGGTCGCCGCCTACGAGCTGCGTAAAGCCGGCTACGTTGTACAGGTACTCGAATACAACGCCCGTGCCGGCGGCCGCAACTGGACAGTGCGCGCCGGCGACCGGTACACCGAACTGGGCGGATACACCCAGCAGTGCCGGTTCGACCCGGGTCTCTACATGAATCCCGGCCCGTGGCGGCTGCCCTACCACCACCGCGGGATGCTAAGTTACTGCAAGCTCTTGGGTGTGCCGCTCGAGTCCTTCGTACACGTGAACAACAACGCCTATCTTCATAACAGCAAGGCGTTCGGCGGTAAGCCGCAGCGTTTTCGCACAGTCAAAGCCGACTACCATGGTCATGTCGCAGAACTCTTGGCCAAGGCCACGCACAGCAAGCAACTGGACGCCGAGCTGACGGCTGAGGATCTGGAAAAGTTGCTGGCTTCTTTACAGACCTGGGGTGCGCTCGACAAAAACTATGCCTACGTCAAGGGATGGGGCAGCAACGAGCGGCGAGGTTTCGACCAAGATCCCGGCGGCGGTCTCACGGGGCGACCCGTGTTCTCGGAGCCGACGCGACTTCGCGATCTGCTCGATTCCGGCTTGTGGGAGGCGCTCCCATTCGCCGACATCTACGACATGCAAACCACGATGTTCCAACCCGTTGGCGGCATGGGCGTCATCGGTCAGGCCTTCGCTCGCGAACTCGGGGAGTTGATCCGCTACAACGCCAAAGTGATCGACATCCACCAGGACGAGCGCGGCGTCAGCGCCACATTCGAGGACACCGATGCGGCCAAGAGCCGGCATACCGTTCATGCCGACTGGTGCGTGTGCACCATACCGCTGTCGATCCTGGGCCAAATTCCGATGAACGTCGACAGCGCGCTTGCCGATGCGATCGCCGCCGTCTCTTACGCCGCCGCGGTGAAAGTGGGACTGCAATTCAAGCGTCGATTCTGGGAACAGGACGAGCAGATCTACGGCGGCATCACCTATACCGACCTGCCGATCAGCAATATCGCATATCCCAGCACCGGCTATTTCGACGGCGGCAAGGCTGTGCTGCTGGGAGCCTATATCTGGGGTCTTGATGCGGCGGAATTTACCGCAATGACGCCGGAGGAGCGAGTCGCCAAGGCGGTGGAATACGGCAGCCGGATCCATCCGCAGTATCCCGATGAATTTGATAGCGGCATCGCGGTCGCCTGGCATCGTTCGCCCTTTACGTTAGGTTGCTTCGCCATGTGGACCGAGGAGGCGCGCGCCAAGCACTATGACAATCTATGCCGATTCGATGGCCGCATCGTATTGGCGGGCGAACATGCATCCTATCTGCCCGCCTGGCAGGAAGGCGCGGTCACATCGGCCCTGGATGCCATCGACAGACTGCACCGCCGCGCCCTCGCGGCAGGAGCGCCCGAATGAATGTGATCAATGCATTGCACTTGACCCGGCTCATCGCGCTGACACTGTCGCTACTTGCGGCTACCGCCACTCCGGTGAAGGCCCAGGGCACCGGAATGTTTGGCGCAACAAGGCTCAATACCACTGCCGGGGTCGAGATCTATCGGCAGATTTGCCAGGGTTGCCACATGCCGGAAGGTCAGGGTGCGATTGGAGCGGGAAAGTATCCGCCGCTCGCGCGGGACAAGGCTCTGGCGTCGCGCCAATACATGGCGCTGACCATATTGGAAGGGCGGCGCAATATGCCGGCGTTTGCAAAAAACGAAGGCGGCGGCCTTTTCTTCACTCCCCCTTCGCTCACCGATGAACAAGTGGCAGCCGTGATCAACTACGTTCGTACGCATTTCGGCAACCACTACACAGATCTCATCACAGCGTCGGAGGTCAAGGCGCTGCATCATTCTCACTGATCCCAAGGGAACGCCATGCTCAACCTCATTCGAATATTGTCGCCGCTCTTATTGCTGCCGTCGCTCGTGTTGGCGCAGGACGTGATTCGGCACAAGCTGCCGAACGGCAGCACTTTTCCGATTTCCGCCGCGGTGGAAATACCCGCCGGAAAGACCATCGTCTACCTGAGCGGCATGGTGCCGCCCCTTCTCGACTCTAAGGCGGCCAAGGACAGCGTCGCTGCCTACGGGGATACCAAGATCCAAACCATCGGCGCGCTCACCGCCATTCAGTCCGCCCTCGAGAAGTTGCATTTGACCATGGGCGATGTCGTCAAAATGCAGGCCTTTCTAGTCGGTGACCAGACCAAGGGCGGCAAAATGGACTTCGATGGTTTCATGCAGGGTTATACCCAGTTCTTCGGAACGCCCGCTCAACCCCAGCTACCGGTACGCTCCGCGATGCAGGTCGCGGCGCTCGCCAATCCCGGCTTTTTGGTGGAGATCGAAGTGACGGCAGTTCGTCCCTGAAGCCCGAATGGCTCTCAGGCGCAGCTGGTTCTATCTCTCGATCTGCCCGGTGCTCGCAGTGTTCACCGCGTGCCAATCTCACCGGCCCCAACCAGACCCGCCTCTACCCTATTTGCCGAGCCACCCGATCCAAGAAATGTTTCCTCGTGCGAGCAGTCCGCCCCCGGATTGTCCAGGGCAATATCGCATGACGGTTGTGGAAAATTCCGACACGTTCTTCATGGGCTGCTGGGGCAACCGCAACTGACACTGCGCATTCAGTCCATCGCCCTCGACGTCGCGGTCCGCTCAACTGAGTGCAGCCAAATTCGGAATGCCAATACACGCGCCAGAACGAGCGCCGACAGACCGTAGGCCAAAAATGCTTGAAAATCATTCTTGGGGTCGAATCCGTTGTGATACGGGCCATTTCGAAAACGTTCGTCCAATAAATTGAAGTCGAATGTGCCGCCGTACCAGATGCAATTCACCAGACCGATAATCTGCCTAACTCCGATGACGACATAGAGCAGCAAGTACACCACGCGCGATAGGTGGCGGGACAATTCCCGAGCGTCAATCGGGAGCAAGTTTGGGGCGTGTTTAACGCGCGAGTGGAATACCGCAATCACCAGGCTCCAAAGCAGTACCCCGAATAGTGCATGGATGTTGATCCACAATTCCAACGCTTGCCTGATCCACGAATGCTGAACCAAGCCAAGGACCCCGACCTCGATTACGAGGGCCGCCACAGCCCACTGAACAGCTGTAACCTGCGCTCCTTGGTGCGGTGCGGTATCCAAAGAATGCCCGAAGCTTTCTTTTGGCATGTCGAGTCCCATTTCACTTTCGCGGCCAACGTCAGCCGGCAAAACAAGAGAGAGGGTTATTAACTTTGCGATACAAAGTACCAGGTCTCGGAAGCCGATTGCAAGTGAAGGTTACGTGACCCTTCCGGCGGGGTGGCGTGCCCTGGGGCTCGTGGAGTCCGGACTTGGCCTCTTAGGTAGGTGTCACTTGTCGAACAGGGCCGTATACCGCCTCTGCATTTCTTCCGTCGTCACGGCCTCGATTTGACCGCCGAGCAACCACTCATGACCGAATGGATCGCGCACGGTCCCGGACCGCTCGCCATAGAACTGATTCTGAAGCGGTCTGACAGTCGTGGCGCCCGCGCTGATGGCCTGCGCATAAGCCTGATCGACATCGCCGACGTGCAGATGTATCGAGAAGGTCGTTCCACCGAGAGAACGCGGCCCCCGAATCCCCTTTTCAGGATATTCGTCGGCCAACATGACGGTCGCGGATCCAATCTTGATCTCGGCGTGACCGATGCGGCCGTTCGGCTCAGTCAGGCGAAACTGTTCCTTGGCGTCAAATGCGCGCGAATAAAAGTCGATGGCCTCGGCTGCGTCGTGAACGCGTAAATAGGGATAGACCTCTTGAATGTCCATCAGCTCGCCCTCCTCTATTGAACGACTCCGACGCGCATTGTCCGTCTCGGCGTCACGCCGGTCTTGAATATTTCTTACCTCTGGGAGATCCCCGGGAACGTGTCGTAACTTCGATGATGCAAAATGCTGGTTGGATCTCGAGGCCGATATTGAGTGGGGGTGACGCCCGAAAACTCTCGGAATTCCCGCGTCAGATGAGCTTGGTCCGAGTAACCGACCGAGGCGGAGAGATCGGCAAGACCTCTGGCGTTGCCGCTAGCAAGACTCTGCAATGCCGAGGTGAATCGCTTGACCCGATAGTAATGCTTGGGCGTCAATCCGACTGCGGCGCGAAACAGTGCGATGAAGTGCCTCGGACTGTACCCTGTCTGCCGCTGGATCTCGACGACGCGAGAGAACCCCCACCCACCAGTGCGGCACGCCAGGGCCTGAGAGATGGCGGGATGCATCATCAGAGGGCCATGGAGTCGGGCGCGGAGCTCCGCCTCCATCACGCGGAAGGCAGCGGATGGACCCTGCGCCGCCAACAACTTTTCACGTAACTCGCTTGCCCGGACGCCCCACAAGGCATCGGCGGGCACGTGACGATCCGTGAGTTCGGTAATTGGGAGACCCAAAATGTTGCCGACCGCGCCAGGGCGAAAGGAGACACCGACGGTTGCACCCGCTGGCTTCGGTCCGGACCTGTAGTAGGTCCACTGGGGTCCATGCACGATACCGCCCGACCACGCCAGGAAATCCGCGGACGATGAGCTTGGCATGCAAAGGATCGGCGCATCGTGCAGTGCGAAGATCATCTGGACGCTTCCGGACGGGAGCATGTGCTCCCCAAACACCTCCGCCCCGTCGCGCTGCGACCACCAAAAACATTCGACGTAGCGGTCGAGCGGAGCATGGGGACGGTAGCGGAGCAGCGACACCGTCAAAGCGTACCTCGTATCAGCCGCAGCAGATGTTAATTCTGCAAAATCGAGTGTTCTGCCTCTTTGAGTTCTGATCGTGCAGGCTTGTCCGAGTGTGCACAGACCCTTAGCAGCTCCCGAAAATACTTTTGACTCGTATCGCGACTCCCGCTGAGCTGCGCTGCATGCGCCGCTCCGTACAGCGAATTGAAACGGCCCGGCTCTTTCTTAAGCGTCGCCTCAAATTGCTCTAACGCCTTGGCGGGCTCGTTCATTAACAGCAGCATCTCTCCCATCAGTTCCCGCGCAGGTGATAACGGCCCCGGGGTTATTACACTCTTATCCGTCCTGTCCTCCATTTCCGCTGCCGACTCCATCTGCCGCAGTGCTTCTTCTTTCGCACCCGTTGCTAACGCCGACCATGCTGCTACGGCAACCGCCTGGATTTCCACCTGCCGTGCCCAGTACTGTTCATTGGCCTTTGACAGGCGCTCCTGAATTAGTTTCAGCGCCGTGGATGCCTCGTCGGCAGCCGCCGTGTGTCCGAGTCGCGCTGCGCCTAGCCCTCTGGCAAACCACGTTATCGCATCGGTAAAAGGAAACGGAGTCTCCCGCACCGCAAGCTGTTCCGCCTGCTGCCAGTCCCGTCGCTCCAACGCGTATCGTGCAGGGATCGCCGCGAGAGCAAAATATCCAGCCGGCGGCGGCCCCGCGCCGATTAGCATTGCCTTCGGATCGAAGCGCGATGCCATCTCCGGCACCGATCTTACGATTCGTGCCGCCGCCTCATCCTGACCCGCTTGCAAGTAAGCGTAGGTCTCGTAGTCGCTGGCATGTAGCTCTTCTGCCGTCTGACCCTGGCGCCGAGCCGCCGCCGCGGCCGCCACATTGCTGTCAATGGACGCCTGCCAATACCCTAAGCGGGTAAATGTATGGGATGGCATATGCAGCGCGTGAGGTGCATCGGGAGCAATCTCCGAATATCGCCGCGCCGCGATAAGCGCCCGCCCCGCCAGCGGCGGTACATCGTACGCGTGAATAATATAGTGGGCCAACCCGGGATGCGCCGGCTCTTGCTCGAACAATTTCTCGAGAATTGCCCCCGCCTGGAGCCGGTCTGTATAGGTCTTGTCTCCGGGATCTGCAGTGACGGCGAGGGCCAATGCGTAGAAGATGCTTGCCTCATGATCTTCCGGATATTTCGCCGCCATATCTCGCATGGCGTTACGATATGCGAGCAAGCGCGCTTTCTGCGGCGTACTTTCGAAGTCACGGTACAGATTGCCTACCGCCGCGAGATAGGCGTGTTCGCGGTCCGTCTTTGCGCCGAGCGCTTCGCCGCGTTCAGCGCTTTTGAGCCCAAGTTGCAATAGTCGCTTGTCGATGAGTCCAGGTGCGAAGGGATTTCCCCAATCGCTCAGTGAGATTCCCCAGTACGCGATTGTGCACGTCTCGTCTTTTCCCAACGCCACTTTAAAGTCGTCTATGGCGCGGCTGAATTGGAAGGAATGCAGCAGCGTTACGGCGCGGTCAATATCATTCTGTGCAGCGCCATTGCACGATGTGGCAAAGTGAACGGCTCCCAGCTTTTCACCAGTCCCATGCTGGTGCTCCTTTGCCAGGCTGCGCGAGGCACCCAGAACCAGCAGGATGGCTGCGATGAGTCTTATTATCCTCATTTCGCTTGCCCGAAGGAGGCTCCTTTAGTGATTTTGGCTGGCGAGGTTCATCAGTACCTCGTCATAGTTTTTCGCCCCGCGCGCGATTCCTTCCTCAAACTTTAGATTCCACCGGGTACGCCACAAGAGCCCTCTCAGTGCACTGTCGGCCGCCGCCGCCGCGTCTGCGACCTCGTTGGCCTGCTCTCGGTTCATCACCCCTACGGCGTGGGTTGCTTTCCCTACAGCCTACCCTAACTTAGCCTGCGACCTGACGCACACGATGGCTCCGTTCCAGGGATGACCCGCGAACCAACTTCCAACGCGGCCTTCACCGTCAGCGTCGCGGCTACTCACCGACTTCCCCTCAAATATCAGAACATGTTCGCCCTCTTTATCCCCCGGTGTGGAGGTCCAAAATCCCAAAAGGCTCAATATCTCTTCGTTGGTTGCCAGTTCACCGTCGAGATGCACCGTCGCCGGGCCAGGCGCGAAGTAATAAATTCGCATGAATTCAATGGTGGTCGGTAAGCGCCAATCCGTATATCCGAGTGTGCGCAGGGCGGCACAATAACGCGTCGCCCGTGTGAAGTTCGCGTGAGCATACTCCGCAAGACGACTATTTTTCGCCCACATGAGATCCGTTTCTGGTTCGACCCAGGTCAATTTGGTGGCAACGTGCTGGCGGTCATTCTCAATTTGCGCCTTTGCTACAACCAAGTGATTCTGTGCGAGGACTGCGAATGCTCCGTTTGGGTACTGGACTAAGTAAGACTGGAAATCAGCGGGGTTATGGCTGTCTTCAATGGACTTCCACAGCGCGGTTTCGGCTTGGGTCGGACTATTTGACGCGCTAGATTTGGCTGGCGCGGGATATCCAGATTCGGCAAGCAAGCACTGTCGACGGAGCTCCCGAAGCGCATGTTGGTTTGAATCCGGAGCCCGGTCGATGGCCTTGCTCAATGCATCTGCGGCCTCTTCGTAGCGCTTCAAATTCAGCAGCGCGCCGCCCACAAGAGCATATCCCTCCCACCGATCGGTTCGAATCTTGATCGCCCCCTCGCCTGAATTGAGGGCTTGATCGGTACGTCCAGCCTGTAGCTGTTCATTGCCTTGCTGTATGAACGCGTCATAGCTTGGTTCGGACTGCACGCCGGAATGCGAGGCGGTCGCAATCAGCACAAAAGATAGATACAACGAGCGGAAGGAGCGGGTCTTCATTTGTGCCGGGGATGCTCACGCCGGAGGGGCAACCGGGAGCTGCGCCTCGGGCACCCACCAGCCATGAATCTGAGCGACGGCGCGCATCGGTAGCCGCACGATGGCAACGGGTCCGTCCGCCAGGTGCTCGGCATCGAGAATCACAAGATCAGCACGGCCGTTCTCCTTTTGATGCGTCGCGACCCCCATCAAGTAACCGGAACCCTCGGCGGCGTCAGCACTTCTCGGTGCAAAGCAGCACTCGGCGAGCGCGGTGCCGACACCCGCGTTGTACAGGGTTGCGCTTCGATTCTGATGATCAAAGCGTGCGTAGCAGGCGGCCGCCGATCGCGGATCTTGCGCCGACGGGTCGGGACACGGCAGGAATCCAAAACGGTAGGGCATCGTATGGTATCGATCGTCCTGGCGGGGAAGACCACCGACATGGGGATACATCTGCTCCATGCCGTAAGCCGCCGGCTCACGCCCGGCAAGATCGACAGTAAGCCGCGTAATGTGGCTTGCACCGGCGATCGGATCCCAGCGCGAGCCATCGCGCATCGGCATAAACGGGAAGGGATTGGACAGCGACATCTCGACGTCGACAATGAGTTTCTCGCCATCGTCGAACGCACCCATGACATGGGTGGCACTTCGCGTCGGCCCCTGAATCCAACGTATGTCCCGGCCATCGCCGCCACGGCGCATGAAGCCAAAGTAAGTGGGACGAGTGCCATCCCAGGACCAGTGGACGCCTCCCCGCTGAATCTGCGCTTCATCAAACGCGAGCGGGATAATGTAGAACACGATGTGTCTCTGAGTGACGGCGAAATCGTGGAGCAAGCCGACATACGGCACCTGAATCTTCGCATTCCAAATCACGTTGCCCTGCGGGGTGATCTCGAACATCGATACGACGTTACTTCCAAAACCCTCGGCCTCATAGCCAAATGCCACAAGGTTGCCGGTCACCGGGTCGCGCTTAGGATGGGCCGTGAACGTCTTGCTCGGCAGCTTCCCCTCGAAGGTGTAGTTGGGCACCACAGTGTCGAGTGTCAGCAGATCGAGCGCGGAAGGCGGGCCGTCTTCCTTGAGCGCCAGTAGCAAGTTGCCGTGATTGATGATGTGCGTGTTGGCGGTGCTGCGGCTCAGGTTCTTGACGCTGGGGTCATCCTGCGAGGGATTACGATAAATCGGAAAAAGACTGCGGCGTGCCCGATCCTGGGCGAGGTAGCGCTCGTTGCGCACGAACCGGCTGCGGTAATCGACGCGCCCGTTGTGAATCCGGAACATGCTCACATGGCCTTCGCCGTCGAACGGAATGTTGCGCGGATGCAGCGGATATTGAGGATCCGGGCCGACGCGGTAAAACGCGCCGTTCAGGTCAGCCGGGACCTTGCCCTCAATCTGGCAATCGTGCACGTCCGCTTCAAAGCCAGTTGCCTTGAATAACTCAGGCGCGTTCCCGAGGCGGGACGGGGTAGCGGACGATTGCGTTGCGGGCGTTGATGACATGTTCATTGCGTCTCCTTGAGCATTGACTATATGCGCGGCTCGGGAAAGCTTCAACGCGCTAGAAATCCAAGAAAAACTGAACGTTAAGCCGGTCAAAGCTCTGTCCGCCCGGCGCCGTCTGGGATATAACTAGCGCTCGCGGGAAAACGGGGGAGACACTTTATGTTCAGCGTAAGTCGGACAGTGATTTTGACGCTCGGTTGTTGTCTGCTGTTGAGCGCTTGCGGTGGCGGTAAACCGGGATCGGAGGCTCGCTCGAGCAATGCCGCCGATGCCGCGAAGGTGCTGAACCTCTATATCTGGTCCGATTATCTTGCGCCGAAAACGCTATCGAGGTTCGAGAAGCAGACGGGTATCAAGGTAAACGCTACCTACTACGACACCAATGAAGCATTGGACGCCAAACTGCTTGCGGGCGGCGGCGGCTACGACATCGTCATGCCCACGGCCTCATACTTCGAAAGACAGATCAAGGCGGGCGAGTATCTGGCGCTCGACAAGTCAAAGCTGCCGAACCTCAAGAATATGGACCCGCAGCTCATGGCAAAGGTCGCTTCTCACGATCCCGGCAACGCTCACGGCGTCATTTATATGTGGGGCACCAACGGCATCGGCTACAACGAAAAAAAGGTCAAGGAACTGCTGCCTGACGCGCCTCTCGATAGCTGGCGAATGGTGTTTGACCCCAAGGTGGCATCGAAATTGGCCAAGTGCGGCATCAGCGTGCTCAACTCGCCGGCGGAGATGATGCGCGCCGTCTTCAGTTATTTGGGCAAGGATCCTAACTCGCAAAATCCTGAGGATTTGGCTCAAGGCGAAGCAGTGCTTATGAAAATCCGGCCCTACATCCGCAGTATCAATTCATCGGAATACATCGATGCGCTTGCCAACGGCGACCTGTGCGTAGCGGTAGCCTACAACGGTGATGTCATACAGGCGCGGGACCGCGCACAAGATGCCAACAAGGGCATCGAAATCAAGTACAGCATACCGACCGAAGGCACGATTCTCTGGTTCGATATGCTCGCTATCCCCAAGGATGCGCCGCATCCCGAGAACGCCTATGCATTTATCAACTTCATCATGACACCGGAAGTGATCACCGAAGTTACCAACTTCAAGGGATACGCCAATGCCAACGCCATGGCGCAACCGCTGGCGTCGGTCAAGAATGACCCGGGGATTTACCCTACACCGGAAATGCTGCCGAAACTCTCGCCGCAATTGGCGGATTCGGCCGATCAAACCCGCGCCATTACCCAGGTTTGGGAGAAATTCAAGACGGCTAAATGAGTGAGTAACTCGCGTATCGGAGCAGCGCCGAAATTCTACTTTTCTGCAAAGTCCCTAGCAACATGCGCGCGAAGTTGGTGCCCTCGCCCGGACCGTTGAGGCACGCTAATACAGGGACTTACGAACGATCAGGGGGTACAAGGTTGGCGGGTAGTACCCATACCCCACCGCACTCGAAAATGAGGCGGCCATCCGCGCCCTCACTCGTTGCCGTTGAATTGTTCCAGCGCCTTCCAAGTCACCACTGAAAAGAACAAACCACAGGCGAGAACAAGCAGTATTAACAGCAGGAAGCTAACGACGTTACGAAGCGAATGGATGGGTCAAAAGTAAGGCAAAAAGATAAGAAGCTCACCAACGGCAAATACGACCGTGGCACCTATAACGTATCTTTTCCTTTTTGTGCCGCGATCCGCCAGTTTCTGTCGGTTATCTAATCCCCCCATTACTCTCTCCGTTTAGCTGTCTTGGATACTATAATGCAGAGATATACACAATTATTTACGTGTAGCGGTGCTGAGTTCTAGTTAGACCGAGGTCGAGAATTACAACTAGGGAGAAGCCGATGAAAACGGACTTGTATACCAAAGTAGTTCTGACGGTTATCGCTGTATGCTTGTTTCTGATCGTTATCGAGAAGTCTCCACTGATCAGTGAAGCTCAAGCGCAGGGACAAACGCATGTCTGGATTGACGGCTCCGCTGCCTACTCACTGTCATACGCTGGACCGATCGAAGTCAAAGAAAAGTAGAAACTTCGAACCGTGCGATCTACCCAGCGCTGAGCAGCGCGGGGTTAAATTTCGGCATCGTCGACTGCATTGCTACCTGTGCAGCGACGTAGTGATCCCGCTGGTACGCTTCATATTGCGCCCAGTGCGAGTTGTTGACGAAGTGCGGAACGAATGGTGGCCCGGTTGGGCCGGCCATCGCGATTCCGCCCGCTGTACCGGGCGGCAGCAATGGAGCGTGGCCGGTGATGACGAGTGATCCGGTTGGCGGGGCGATGACCGTGTTGCGAACCGCCGGGGTGGTATCGGTCATCGCTCCGTAGCATTGTGATTTTCCATACGAAATGCCGGTCAGCTGCCCTACCCTTGCGCGGCGTAGCAGGCGAAGCCGATGTAGCAGAAAAGGCAGCGCGAGGACAGCGGCGATAGTGAGCAGCCGACGAGGAGGCACTGCGACGATAGCGTCGACGGCGCGTGCAACCTCATTACGCAATGTGCGGATCGTTTCGCCTACCCACTCTCGAAACGTTACCAGCAGGCTCACAAAAAACCAAAAAGGATTCGACTGGAAAAAGTTCCAGAGTTTTCGCCGAAGGCGGTTGCGCTTGCCCACGGCCTAGCATTTTACAATAAGAATTCAAAAGCACCAAAAATCCGCCCAACCAAAAATTCGGCCATAGTTTTGTGCGCGATTAGGGGCGCCCAAGTGAATCGGATTCGGGGGAAGGGTTTTATAGAAGCTGCGAATTAGGCGATCCCTTGGTGGGATGGTCTCGGTCCCGTATGGGATGGTCGCCATCTGTTCACGCGCGCGCGTTCACACGGGCATAACGAGTGCGACTCCTATCGTGGGAACCGTGAATGCATGCAAGCGATTGATCGGTGTGGGCGGTGCAATTCTGACCAGGTTCGGGGTGAAACCGGCGTCCAATATTGACCACCCCATACTCTTTACGGTTTTACCGGCCGTACGGAGTGAACTGGGGTGCTGTGCGTGGAAACGATTGGCAAGATTCGCCGGCGGCGGCTGGTGCAGGGGGAGTCGATCAGCGCGATCGCCCGGGACCTGGGGCTATCGCGCAACACGGTCAAACGGGCGCTGCGCTCGGAGGGCGAACGGTTTGAGTACCGACGCTCGAGCCAGCCGCGACCGAAGTTAGGACCGTTTCTCGAGACGCTGGAGGCGTGGCTCGAGGCGGAGACGAAATTACCGGCGCGGGAGCAGCGCACGGCGCAGCGGATGTACGAGGCGCTGTGCCTGGAAGGCTACACGGGCGCGGTGGACACGGTGCGCCGGCAGATGCGCGCCTTCGAGCGGCGGCGGGTGTCGGTGGCCGGCGCCTTTATCCCGCAGTACTTTGCGCCGGGCGAGGCGTACCAGTTTGACTTCAGCCACGAGCACGTCGAGCTCGGCGGCATCGATCAAGTGGTCAAGCTCGCGCACCTGCGGCTGTGCCACAGCCGCGCATTTTTCCTGGTCGCCTATCCGCGCGAGAGCCAGGAGATGGTGTTCGATGCCCATGCCCGGGCGTTCGAGTTCTTTGGCGGCGTGCCGCGCCGGGGTATTTATGACAACTTGAAGCCCGCGGTGGATGCGATCTTCACCGGCAAGGAGCGCCGGTACAACCGGCGCTTCCTGGTGATGTGCAATCATTATCTCATCGATCCGACCGCCTGCACGCCGGCCTCGGGGTGGGAGAAGGGCCAGGTCGAGAACCAAGTCGGCAACGTGCGCGAATGGCTGTTCACGCCGAAGGTACGTTGCGCGGATCTGGCCGAGCTCAATGCGCATCTGGCTGCGCGCTGCCTGCAGCTGGCGCGTGAGCGTCACCATCCGGAGCAAACCAGTCGCAAGGTCATCGAGGTCTGGGAAGAGGAACGCGCGGCGTTGCGCGCGATGCCGGTGCCCTTCGACGGCTATGCCGAAGACACGGCGCGTATCTCCCAGACGTGTCTGGTGAACTTCGAGCGCAACCGCTACAGCGTCGATTGCCACTTTGCCAGTCGCGTTGCCACCGTGCGCGCTTACGCCGAGCGCATCGTGCTGATGTGCGGGGAGGAGATGATCGGCGAGCATCCGCGCTTCTTTGGCCGCGGTCACGTGCAATATAACCCCTGGCATTATGTGCCGGCGCTGGAGAGAAAGCCCGGCGCGCTTCGCAACGGCGCGCCCTTCAAAGACTGGAATTTACCGGCTGCCATGACTCGCCTGCGCGAACGGCTCGCTCGCCACCCCGACGGCGATCGGCAGTTCGTGGAAGTGCTCGTCGATGGTCGCCCTATACGGCCTGGATGCCGTCGCTGAGGCCTGCGCCGTGGCGCTCAATGAACAGGTCGCCACGAGCGCCCACGTCGTGAACCTCTTGCATCGGGCGGCGGCGCCGGCGCCCGTCGCGCCGCTGCAGGTTCCCGATGCGCTGAAGCTTAAGCTCGAGCCCGCGGCCAACTGCGATCGCTACGATCGGCTGCTGCGCTCGCACATCACCGTTGTCCCCATCAATCACCCACCCGAGGAGAGTCATGCAAACCCAACAACTGACCGAACAACTGAATACCCTGCGTCTGCGCGGGATGGCGAGCGCACTGGAGGAGAGCCTGACGGCCTTGAGCCAGAAGAAGCTCGCCCCGACCACCTGGCTGGGACAGCTGCTGCAAGCTGAAATAGCTGACCGGCAAGCACGTTCCTACGAATACCAGTTGCGGCTCGCGCGCTTCCCCGTGCCGCGCGACATCGACAGCTTCGACTTCAAGGAATCCACGGTAAACGAAACGCGGTTCCGGCAGCTGTATGCCGGAGACTATCTCACCACCGCCCGCAATATCGTTCTTGTGGGCGGCACCGGGACCGGCAAGTCGCATCTGGCGACCGCCTTGGCTCGGCACGTCATCCTGCAGGGCAAACGGGCGCGCTTCTACAGCGTCGTCGACCTGGTGAATCAGCTCGATGCCGAAAAGCGCGCGGGACGCGCCGGACATCTCGACCAACCGCTTGCTCAACCAAGACGCCATCGTACTCGATGAACTCGGCTACTTGCCCTTCTCGGCGGATGGCGGATCGCTGCTGTTCCATCTGATCAGCAAGCTCTACGAGCGCGTCTCGCTGATCGTCACCACCAACTTGTCCTTCGGCGAATGGAGCGCCGTGTTCGGCGATGCTAAAATGACCACGGCGTTGCTTGATCGGCTCACGCACCGATGCGAAATCATCGAGACCGGCAACGACAGCTATCGCTTCAAGAAGCGCCAATGAGGTCGGAAATACAAAAAACCGGGGGACCCTTGGGCCATGGGCATACCCTCGATCGCCGCTCTCAAGGCTTCCTACGCAGTCGGATTTTAAAAGACCCCGGATCTTCTGCCGCTAACGCGGCAGACCGCGCCTCTTCCATCCATAAAATGAAATCCGATGCCAAAGAGCCTTCAAAATATCCGTCCTACCCTGGTCAAAGTTGGACGCCGAAAGCTGGTCCGACTTGCGCGCCGGTTGACAAAAACCCACTGACGCGCGGCGAGAAGGTGATTGCACACGTACTAGCCAGCAACAACGCGCCTCGGGGTCTCATCGAGAGAGCTCTTCGATTCCAGTTAGTCAGACGAGACAGTTACCCATCCAAAGACCTGCCCGGCCTGCCGGTGAACGCGCAGGGAATGGTCGAAGGCGATCTATTCACTATGACCAACGACAGTTTGAGAGCGTTAGCCGAATGGTGCACTCCCGCTCCGGCCACACTTAGAGATGGCCGCCCGCTGAACATTGAGTTGGGGAATGAGCACAGCTTCGAGATCTTTGCTGCCGCACTGAGTCAGATGTCTATGTAGTTCTGTCCCGGAGCGATTTGTCCGAGAATTGCAACGGGCGTACCTGGCTGGCATCGACGATGTTCGCTCCCGGCCGTCCGGTTTGGAGGAGCCAGTTTGGGACTGCGACTGGCGGCAGTTGGGCCGACTAGAGCCGATCGGTCGCTGCTGGCGCCCATCCGCGGGTCCTGCCTGTTCCGGGTGGCGGGGATCGACGGGGCCCAGGAGCTGGTAGTGTTACAGCGTCATAACAACCTGCTTCAACCCTTTAATGTACTCCGCTGATTCAGTTGTGAATGTCATCCCGTCGGCGAAGTAGCGACGGACCGGCATCAACACCGGTGCGCGGGGATTATTTTTCAATACTTCGAGATAGATGTATTTCCTAAGCTCGTCCTCCATCACCCAGCACTCCCTCATATGGTGGTCGCAGCACGCGTGTGCAGTAAGTCCCTCGGAACGTTCGGGGGTTTGCGTCGTGGTTCCAAAGAGCGACGCCATACTCGAAGAATGAGACGGCAGAGCAAGGAAATTCCACGTCACGATCAATCGTACACTGCGGAATTGATGTTGAACGACGTTCAAAGGATCAATCATAGGCCGGACCGACAAGGGAAACTCATTGTCTCGGGCCGCAACGAACACGCCGAAGCACAACGTGAAGTGCTGCGGGTCGTAGCTTCCGAGACTGATCTCCTCGATACCGGGTTCCTTTTTCGAAAAGCCCGGGCCGTCAAGCTGAGGGCATCGCTGAATGAACAGGGGCGCATAGCGCTCGCCGCTCTTGATGACTTTGGTCAGGTGGTGGCGCTCGAATTTCTTCCCGGACGCTATTGTGGTCGTGGCCTTGAGCTGATTTGAGTCGGGGCTATTCTTGCTCGGATGAATCGAGTATCTCTGCTCCGTGACCCTCGGCAGAATGCCCTGTATTGCCGGGATCGCGCTAAGATTGAGGCCAAAGGGTCGGAGAGTATCCGGCGCCTTGCGACTGATCAGCATCTCGCCGCTCGGACGATCCTTCACGGAAAACAAGACGCGCTCTTGACCGTTCGCGTTGATTGTCACCCGCAGATCGAATTGTTTTTTGCCCATCACAATGGCCTTCCGCCTTAGCGATAGCGCGACTATTTAAGCGGCGGTTTGCTTGCGTCGGTTAGTTTCTTATTAAGGGCGTCTCGCTTAGCCGCGATCTTTGTAGGCTGCACGAAGTAGAAATCAAACAGCGCTTCCACCGTATCAAGATTCCATTCCGCTTCACCTGGCTCCACATCCACAATCTCGCCGGTTGACGTGCTCTTGATTGGGTGCGCTGCGAAATTGCCGACGGTGCGCACGGCGTCCAGAGACTCCCCAATGTGGCTCGGGACCATGTTCCCATCCAGGACTTTCTGTATCTCCTGATCGAGGTTTGGTGCTTTCACTTTCGCCTTCTCGCGCAGCACATGTTGCATGATCCGGCGGCTTAAGGCGGCACTGGCTTTCGGGCTGCTGTCGAGCACGTTGCACGCCTCAACGTAATCTTTAGCGAACTCAGGAGGCACGGCCGGGTCAAGAGGTTCACGAGATACCGCAGAGGGATAAAGAAAGACCCGCGCACCAGAAAAACCATACTCAGGCCCGGCCCGGCTATAAGTAACCTGTAGACGCTTGCAAGCTGGACATGTTGTGTGGGCAACGGTAAACCAACCGCCGGCATCTTTGAGCGTTGTGAGATTCACCCAACTGTCGTGGAACTCGACTAAGCAATGTCTACACTTCATCCGGCTAGCTCAAGGTCGCGGTCATCGATGCTTTGCCGCTCGGCAACGTCGTCAGATTCGGTTGCACGTCCTGGTAGGTTTGGGGCGCACCGGATACAAAGTTCATGGGGCCAGTGCCGGGCATGATTGTCGAATTGGCTGGCGGGGGCGCCGGTCCGGTTGGGTTCATCATGACACTTTGAGATTCGGTCAACGGCGGACCGTGCGGGCCGTCCCGGTCAATATGCTCTTGCGGCGGCGGCAGCCCCTGGCAACCCGCGCGCAGCTGCCCTTCGCACTCACGCTCCAAAACTGAGCCGTTCAGCACGGCAGCCGGTGCGAGCGCTGCGCCTGTAAGCAATGCCGCCCCAATAATCCCCTTAGCGCTCATGATCGCCCTCGCGTCGACTGCGTAGCGCTGTCGATGGGGGCGCGGAGGGGAATTATCAAGTCCCTCTAATCACTTTTTTAGGAGAATCTTGATTCTGGCCGTTACAACTCTCGGCTGAGTCAGGATGCGCCTTCAGTACCAAGGCTCGCGAACCGGAGCGCTTGGCACCGCCCCTCCGCCTTGGCGATAGCGCGCCGGGCACTCTCGAACGGTGCGCCTAGCCCTTCGACGTGCTCACTCATATGCGCGTACGGGGAGACGGCCGCCGATAGCTCCTTCAACGCGTCGAGTACCATACGGGCGCGCTCTGCATCACTCACGGGCTTGCCGATTAAGTCGCCAACTGCCTCGAGCAAGCGGTGGACCGTGTGCCCGGTATGGCCTACGTGATGCTGCCTCCGGCGCGCATAAGCGCGGGCGATCTCGGCGACTGTTTCGGCGCGTCGGGAATGTAGACTGTCGGAAGCCAAATCGTTCATTTGCTTTTCCTCAGTTTGTCGATCAAATCCGCCCACGTCTGCATCATCTGACGCCGCTCGTTCTGGTACTTGTGACGGTTGTAAACGGCTGCGAGTTTGTCGGGCGGGCCGTGTGAGAGACACCGCTCGATGATCGCGGGGTCGGCGCCCTGCGCATTCATGATCGTTGAGAAGCTCGACCGGAACCCATGCGGCGAGTGGGGGTCGATCGTTATCCAATGGCCCGGCTTGTAACCTATCTGCGCGAGCGCGGCCGACAGCGTACCGTCAGACATCGCTCGGCCTTTGTCGCGATCTTGAGGGAACACAAACCGGTTGCCCCCGGAGATCTCCCGCTGTGCCTCAAGTATGGCGAGCGCCTGCTTACTCAACGGCACCCAATGCGCCTTGCGCATTTTCGTGCGCTTGACCGGCACCAACCATTCCGCCTTCTTCGTATCCACCTCGCCCCACTCCATCTGCCTCAGCTCGCCCGGGCGCGTCGCGACCAGCGCGAGCAACTGCATCGCGTGCCGGGTTGTGCCGCTCGCCAAGCTGTCGATCGCGCGTAAGAGAATGCCGAATCCACGGGGGTCCGTGACGGCAGCGATCGATTCGCGCTCTACAGGCTTGAGAGCCCCTTCGAGATCATCGGCCGGGTTGTTCTCAGTCATCCCCGCTTGCCGTGCATACCGGAAGACGCGCCGGGCGAACCCGGCGACCCGATGCGCAGTCTCCCGCTGTCCCTTCGCTTCGAGCCGGCGACACTCGGTGAGGATCTCCGCCGTCTTGATCGATGCCAACGACCGACCGTGCAACTTCGCCAAGCATTCAAATAACCACTCGTGCTTGCGACGCGTCCCGCCCGCCTTCGTAGTATCGAGTTGCAGATACTCCCTCGCCGCCCGACTGAACGTGCTGGCAGCTTCCGTAGTGGCTTGGGATCGCTCAGCACGCCGCAGCTCTGCCGGATCCTCACCGGTGCGCAGCTGCCGGCGTGCCTCAAGCGCGGCCGCCCGTGCCTTCTCGATGGACACTTCCGGCCACGGCCCGAAACCAAGCGACGACTCCTTACCGTCGATCCGGAACTTGAGCCGCCACAGATAAGATGTCCCCTGCGCACCGCGCCGGATGAGGAGGTACAGACCGTCAGCGTCGGCGAGCTTCGACTGCTTGCCGGGTGGTGGTATCGGTGCAGCCTTAATGCGTTGTGTCGGTGAGCATGCGTACCCCCAGGACTCGAACGTACCACCAATCATACCCCCACCTCGGTTCCGGTGCTATGCTCGAAAACGTGCTAGGTGTCGCGATTTAGTGGAATTGTGGGGGTACGGGCGGGCGGAATTGGGGGAGTTGGTGCCCTCGCCCGGACTCGAACCGGGATGGCTGTTAACCGACGGATTTTAAGTCCGTTGCGTCTACCGATTCCGCCACGAGGGCATGAACAAAGTGTAGCAGAGCTTCTTTAGAACGCGAGGCGCTCGGCGGCCGGCACACACCAAATATCGAGCGGCGCGCTGCGCCCGCGCAACTCGAACTGCGGCAGTTGCAGGAACGGGATAGATTTGGGATCGGGTCCGCTCACCGCTTGTTCCGCGTCGAGCGCCGCGGCAACGGTACACGATAGTAATACTTCGCCCGCGCGTGCGCGGCTGCAGAGCCGGGCGGCGACGTTGACGGTATCGCCGACCAGCGTGGTGTGTCGTTGACCCGGAGGCCCGAATAATCCCAGCGCTACCTCGCCCAGATGAAGTCCGACTCCAATTCCGGTCTCAATCGATAGGTCACGGCGCCAACGCTCGGCAATCGTCGCGAAATTCTGCAGCATCACATGCCCGGCGGCTAACGCCGGGCGGGCGCCATCCTGCGTCGGGTCGTTCACGCCGAAGCCGGCCATCATGCCGTCGCCCGCCATGTGGAATATCTGGCCGCCGTGCAGTACGACCGCCCCGGCGAGCACGCGAAAAAACTCATCCAGCATGGGCACGATGAGTGCCGGTGCGAGACGCTCCGCCAAGCCGGTGTAGCCTCGCAAATCCGCAAACAACACGGTCACGCGGGTGGTCTTCGCCACGCGCGCTCGGGCGACGCGCGTCATCGTCAACGCTCCGCTAGCTCGAATCTTGGCGGGATCTGTCATGCCGGGCGAATCGCCATCACAATGCGATTGGTCGCATCAATAGTGCCGAAGTCAATCGGATCGAACAAACGGTACATCCTCGAAGTTTTCTTTGCTTTAATTCGTATCTTAAGTTCGCTACTTTCTTTTCTTCGCCAATCGCCGCGTGCGGTCAACGAGCCGGAGTATGCACTAACATTCGTTACAGCGCAGCCGCAGAGATCAATCCGCCGTCCTTTTTGGAATGTCGACGCCTCGAATTACCGCCGGCCGTGCGAGGAAAGCCGCAAGCGCCCGACCCACGTTAGGAAAATCCCCGATGCCTACGAGATCCCCCGCTCCGTACAAACCGATCAGCGTGTTGATCCACGGAAAGATCGCGATGTCGGCGATCGTATAGGCATTCCCGGCGATCCAGCTTCGGTCCGCGAGCCGCCGATCCATGACGCCTAGCAAACGCTTTGCTTCGGCGACATAGCGGTCGCGCGGCCGCTTGTCTTCATAATCCTTACCGGCGAATCTCGTAAAAAACCCGACCTGTCCAAACATCGGACCCACGCCGCCCATTTGGAACATCAACCACTGGATCGTTTCGTAGCGGGCGCCGGGATCTTCTGGGATGAAACGCCGAGACTTGTCGGCCAGATACAGGAGTATCGCGCCGGATTCGAACAACGGGAGCGGCACACCGCCCGGACCGTTTGGGTCGATGATCGCCGGAATTTTGTTGTTGGGATTGAGCGATAGGAATTCCGGAGACAACTGGTCATTGGCATCGAACCGAACGAGATGCGGCTCGTAAGGCAAGCCCGTCTCCTCGAGCATGACCGCGACCTTGATGCCGTTGGGAGTCGGCAAGGAATACAGTTGAATCCGATCAGGATGCTCCGCGGGCCATTTTTTCGTGATCGGGAAATCGGCGAGAATAGTCATGCTAAGCCCCCACTAACGAGAAATCATCTTAACCGCGTAACGTGCGCTCAAAAGGGATAATTGAGGCCTGTGAATACCGCCGGCCCCTCGCTGCCATAGCCGATATCGACATAGCCGACTACAAAAGGCCGTGCGATGCCTCGGAACCCCACGCCGCACACTGTGTGCAGCTGATCAAATGGCATCGTACTCGTTCGCGAAAAAACCCGGCCCACGTCGATGAATGGGGTGAATTCCAAGTCGACCGACGTCGAGACGGCTTTGATGCTCATCACTTTTTGCCGCAGTTCGAGTGTGCTGGAGAATGAATCTCGATCGTAAAACCGCCCTTCGCCGAAACCTCGCAGAGGTTGCTCGCCGCCCACGACGCTTTCACCTCCGCCCAGACTACTGAGCGCCCAAAAGGGAACGTCGTGCGCAGTCGGGAGATAGCGCAATGCCATATGAGCAGCGAGGATGGTTTGCGACGCGAGCGACCAAAAGGCTCGTCCGTCGAACCCGGCCTCGCTATACATTGAATCGTTGAACGCACCATTGCTGCTGGCAAGGCCGGTGTATGCGACCAAATTCCAGCCTTTCGAAGGTACGGTAAGGTCATTCCGGCTGTCATATACGATGGCCAGGCGATTGAGCAGTTGCCGGTTGGTGCCCACGCCTGGTATCGGACCGAAAAATATGTCGGTCGAGGGAATTCCCGCCAACGTTCCCGGCAGGACATTCACGTCCTTGAAGCGGCCCGTGTACTGGAGCTGCCACAAGTGCGAGAGGTTGAGGCCGACCTGAATCTGCGCCAGTTCCTGCTGATTGGTATAATTAGTCTCCGAACTCTCCGGAGATTCGTTGCCGATGCCGTAGAAACGCGGCGTACCATCGACATCGTAGATCAGGCTAGTGCTGAACGACCAGAGAGCCTCGTGCGCACGTCCGGTCTGATACTCGGCATCGAATTCGCGCTCGACGCGCTCCTTGATGCCTCCGACCAGCGACCATTGTTCGTCCTCCGAGTCGTACCCGAACACACGACCATGCACGCCATACCCGAAGTGTTGGTTGTACAGAACATCGGGCGCGATGATGCGCCGAATATCGTGATTGTCGTCCGTCTGGATCCAGGTCGGAATCAATCCGATAGTCGTGCCATTGTTCGGGTTGACCGCGATCTCAGGCACCGGAATAAATGGTGCCGTCTCCGGATTGAACCAACGCGATAGACCGGAAGGCGCCGAGGCAGGCAACGGGACGCTCGGTTGCTGCGGCTGATCCGCCGCGCTGTCCGACCAGCATGGCGCCCCGGTTAGCAGCGCGGCCACGCTGTACGCGAACAGCGCCCATGCGGTATGCGCCTGACGGCTCACACACGCAACCGCGCATTCATGTGCCCACTCCTGCAAGCGGCTGAAGCTGCGGCACCACTTCTGTCGTTGCGCGGGCAACGTCAGCGACAAAATCGATTTCGATCCACGGCGCTCCCGTGACGTCGGTGACTTCGAAGATCTGGCTGCGCTCTCTGAGCAGATCACGCACCGCTTCCTCATGCGGCATCTCGAGGCTGTCGCGCGCGACATAGCCTGCGACCAGCGCAGCCAGTCGTGCCGCCCCGGCCTGGTCGAAGCGGAAAAACCCGACCGATTCGCCGATGGTGTCATAGCGCAAATCGACCTCGAGCCGCTTGCGCAATTCGATTGGTACGCCGTCGCGGATGCAAAGTTTCACGGGCTCTTCGCCCGCCTCGAATTCGCGGTCGATCAATACCCGGTTGACGGGACGTCGGCCCGCGACCAGCGCGTTCATGATGCGCGCGTCATAGAGTACGTCGCCGTCCATCAGCAGGACCTCTCCGCCGCGCGTCATCGCATCGGCGACGGTATGGACCGTGAGTACGCTCCCGAGATCGAAGCGCTGGTTCAACACGATCTCCGGACGCGGTTTCCAATTCAGACGATCGAGTTCGTCTTCGACGAGTTCGTGGCGAAATCCAAGCCCAAGGACGATTTCATCGACGTTGACGCTTCGAAGCAAATGCAAATGCCGTTCGAGCAGGCTCATCCCGCCGAATCGCAGCAAACATTTGGGTAGCTGTTGGTCTTCGGGTTGTTGAAGACGCAGGCCGCGACCCGCGGCAAGTATAATGGCGCGCATTTACATCCTGATGAAATTGACATGTGAGTTCCTGCTTTATCGCGACTGCCCTTAGGACGCACGAACCGACGACATGGCTTCCCTAAGGTCTCACATTCGATCGACAGGCTTTACGTTCCGCATGCCCTGCGGTAGGTCTTTTGCGACAATGCCATTATATGGGTCACCGGCCCCATGCGCTACCACGGCGTAGAAAGGATCGGTGACGCCGACACTGCAGACGATGCAACCAAACCACAACGCGACCCGGTAATTTTTTCAACGGGGCGTCACGCGAGCGGCCCTTTCAGAAAAGTGTAGATACAAGAGTCCCGGCAATCCGAGCAGAAGCTCCCGAGTGCGTTTGGCCAGCGACAACGCAAGGCCCGCTTCCGTCGTCAAGCCTACTAATGGCGCCAGCAACATATAGCCGCCCTCCTGTACGCCCAGAGCACCCGGTATAGCGAACGCCGCGCCGCGAATTGCCTGCCCGAGGCTCTCGAGCAGTAGCGCATCGCTCCAGTTGACCGGAGACTTGAGCAATTGAAGTATTAGATATACCTCGCCGGTTCCGACCAACCAGCCTATCAAGCTCAAAGCAAAGCTGGCCGCTACCGCCCCGCCGCGGCCGTAAGCCGCCTGCACTGAAACGTCGATCGCTTCGGCGTGGTTCATCCACAACGACCAATCGCGCTTACCGGAAAATCGCGTCGCCGTACGCATCAATTTGCCAAATAGACCGCGTCGTTGAAGAAGATAGAACCCGCCCAACTGCACGGCCAACAGACCGCTCGCAATCAATGATGAGGTACGCAGGGCGTTTTCCGAGGTGTGGCCGGCATGCGCCCCCAACAGGCTCACGCCGATCAAGGCAAAGCCGATCTGCGCAAACGTCTGCAGAGTCGTGCTGACGATGATCACGGCGGCAGCATTTTGCACGCTCATACCGCGCAGCGCGAGGTGGCGGGCCATGAGCACGGGCCCGCCAATCTGCCCGGCCGGCATCAAGCTGTTCGCGGATTCACCCACCCACCGCGCGAGCAGTGCGTCGCGCAACGAACCCTCCTTCGAGGCACTATCGAAGAGTACACGAATTGCCGCCCCATCGAGCACAAGCGGCAAGAGGTGAAAGAGCGCAACGAAAAATAGCCCCCAACCGGCCACCGCCAAGCTTGCAACCACCGTGGGCAGCCCCTGCGAAGCAAGCACCCATATGAAGATCAGCGCACCCGCCGATAGAAGCCAGCTCGCCGCACGATTCATGGGTTTCTAGGACGGTCGTGTGCGGGTCGCCGGAACACCTGACGAAAGCCGAAGTAAGCAACGGCATCTTTCATATTGGAAATCAATCGCCAGCCGAGGCGCATCTTCGGATCCGTTACATATTCGAACGTCAGCGACACGCGCATTTCGCCTTGACTGAGAGGCGTGATGCGGTGACGCAACTTGTCGCCATCGAAAAACACCAAGCCGCCCGGGGGAATCTTGAGCGAACCCTGTACCGCGGCCACGCCCGGCTCGCGCGTGTGCAATTCGTAATCGAGGCGGCAGGATGATTCATCGACCACCCCAAACAACAGCGTGTATCGACGGCCGGCATAGTAGGACGTGTCGTAGTGCCACCCTATGTGGTCCCCCGGCCGCGTGTAAAAATAGAGCGCATAGGCATGAGGGTCCTCGGTCGGCGATACCTGCAACCGCTCGCCCGCTAATTGTCCCAACCAGTCAATCAGCGCCTGCGAGCGGTAAAGCTCGGCGACGAAGGGTGCCAACCGGTCAATGGTGTGGCGGCTGACGCTGCCGCCCTGCTTGTGGCCTGGCAAGTAATTTCGGTTGACGGACGCCGTCACGGCGGCTACTGCGCTCACCAGTTGCATCGTGACCTCGGGCGGCAGGAAATCCCTTATGAAGGAAAATGCGCCCTGCGCAACAAATTCGGCGCGCAACGATTGCGCGTCGAGGTGGCCCAAACGTTGAGCCACCGCCCCTTCGGCGCTCATCTCCCCCACAGACTACCCGGACATCGACTGAGACGTCGCCAACTGCAACCGATGCATTGCACGTCTGTAGTCGATCGACACCCAGACGGCGAACAATGGAGCGCATATGGAGGCGATCATCAAAAACGGCATCACGCAATCGCATAAGGTCACGAGCGGCAGCAGATACATCACGTCCTCTGTCTCGAAGCCGCCCAGCGAGGGTTGTCGGGTTCCGACCTTACCGACCTTGTCCTCCATACGCATGCGCAGGAAGAAAATCAAGGCGATCGCGATTCCGGCGATCGCGCCGAGAACAACCGGCGGCAAGCCCAGCGCGACGTCGGATTTAACGCCGACCCCCACGCCGATGGCGACGAACAGCAATATGGTCACGGCGGCATCGCTGACCAGGTCATAAATATGTCCGTACCGGCTCGACTTGCCGCTCATGCGCGCCAACTCGCCGTCGGTGTGATCGAGAAAATTCGACAGCACGAGCAGCAGCGCGGCAAGATTCGACCAGCCGTAGGTTCCAGGCAAAAAGGCCGCGGCGGCAGCGAGTCCGACCGCAATTCGAAGCGTCGTCAAATGATTCGGGCTGACCCAACTATCCTTGAGCGGGGCGATCAAACGGCGCGCGAACCGTGCGTCCCAGGGACGCTGACGAGCGGCGCCGGCGCAATCGGTGGATTCCGACTCGGAAATGGGGCTTCGATTCAACAAGGCATCTCCTCTTCTGCTTCTACGGAAAGTCTCTTCGTCATTTTTTCAATATGGGGCCGCCGCACCTGGCCAATACGCCTCGAAGGTCGCGAAGCGCCGGGAACATTTCATTGTTCCAGTCCGCACCCTGTGCGTCGTATGCTCTCTGCTCGTACTCCACGATTTCTTTATCCTCGCGAAAAATATTCTCCGTGAACCAGACGACGAAGGGCCATACCGCATGGATGACTCCGGGTATCCGCGGCTTTTTAACCGATAGATAACCGTAGGTGCGGTTGGTCTTCTGCTCGGCATCCAACGGCGTGTAGGCCAGCCACACGTCCAACACGGGATCGTTGGTTTCTTGGATATCTCGCCCCACCCAAACCCTCAGGCTTTGGGTTGGATAATCCGTCCGAATGCGCATGTGGTCGGAGAAATCCTTCTTCGCCACGCCGCGCTTGCGCATCAAGTCGACGATGACTTGTTCACCCACCGAGGATTTTCCTTCGGTGCGGCTGAAACTATATTCCACCTGCGCCCAGTTCTCGCCGTGTTGCCGCCCCAGACATCGCGCCCTGATAGATCCCATCTGTTTGCGGTGCATGAACTGATGGTTCATGTCGAACAGATTTTCGTGCATGAACGTGTAATGGCAGGCCACCTCGCGGTTCAGCCGGCGGGTCTTATAGTCCCGGCGCTGGGACAACCCCAGCCGGGTCGGCAATCGCTCTTGCGCCAAGGCAGGATCGCCGGGAAATACAAAGATCAGGCCGTCCACCTCGCGTGCAGGATAGCTCTTCACGCCGTTCGGCAACCGGTCCTTGAGATACGGCACACTCACGCACTTGCCGGTCTGCGCATAGGTCCAGCCGTGATAGTGGCACTTGAGCTCATCGCCGCTCACGACACCTAAGTGCAGCGGCACCTGGCGGTGGGCGCAGCGGTCCTCCAGCGCGAACACCTGCCCGCTCGAGCCGCGGTACAGCGCGATCGGTTGGCCCGCGAAACGCCGGCCGATGACCTTACCCGCCTTGAGCTCATCGGACCACGCCACGGGATACCAGTAATCGGGATGCGCGCCCACCCTCCGCAGATCGAATGCGTTGGGCGAATTCGCGGCCCGAAGCGTAACAAAGCTTTGACCATCTTCCGACATGACGCGTTCCCCTAGGAGGGTCTCAAAGCGATACAGTACCGCTCCGATATACCTCATGGTCAAGTGTAATGGACCGTCGCGATTTTTTCCTTGCAGGCACCGCGGCTACGCTCGCCGCCGCGGCCCAACCGCTCCGCAGTGCCCAGGCGCCGGCAAATGCGCCGTCCGGCGGCATTGGGCAATTGGGCATCGCAGATCTCGCGTCCGCGATGTCCGATGGGCGCCTGACCGCGCGGCAGATAACGCAAACATACCTTAAGCGCATCGAAGCCCTGGACCGCCGCGGCCCCTCCCTCTATGCCGTTCTCGAGACCAACCCGCACGCCTTGGAAATAGCGGCTGAGTTGGATCAGGAGCGGCGCGCCAAGGGACCGCGGGGACCGCTTCACGGCGTGCCCATCTTGATCAAGGATAACATCGAGACGGCTGATCGCATGATGACGACCGCGGGATCGCTCGCCCTCGAGGGTTGGTATGCCCCAGAAGATGCGCCACTGGCGGCACGTCTGCGCGCCGCTGGCGTCGTGATCTTGGGCAAGACCAATTTGAGCGAGTGGGCGAATTTTCGCTCCACGCATTCGAGCAGCGGCTGGAGCGGTCGCGGCGGCCAGACTCGCAATCCACATGTGCTGAACCGTTCGCCGTCGGGCTCGAGTTCAGGCTCCGCCGCCGCGGTCGCCGCGGATTTGTGCGCGGCCGCGGTGGGCAGCGAGACCGACGGCTCTATCGTCAGCCCCGCCTCAATCAATGGCATCGTTGGATTCAAGCCCACGGTAGGACTCGTCAGCCGGCGCGGTATCGTGCCGATTTCGCACAGCCAAGACACTGCGGGTCCCCTCGCACGTTCCGTGAGCGACGCAGCGCTGCTGTTGAGCATCATGTCCGGTAGGGATCCTGAAGACGCGGCGAGCGCAGCGGCTCTCGACCGATTCGAAAGCGATTACCACCGCTTCTTGGATCCGGACGGCTTGCGCGGCGCTCGGCTCGGGATTGCGCGACGTTTTTTCGCCGACAATGCACCCTTGAACGGTTTCCTCGATCGCTGTGTCGCGGTGCTCGCTGCCGCCGGGGCCACCATCGTCGATCCGGCCGATTTGCCGATGCACGGCGCCTGGGTCGAGCCCGAACTAGAAGTTCTGTTGTACGAATTCAAGAGCGACTTGAACAATTATCTCGCACGGCTGCCGAGCCGCTTTCCCGTGCGCACGCTGGCCGATTTGATTCGATTCAACACCGCCCACGCGTCGCAAGAGCTGTCGCTCTTCGATCAGGAATTGCTGCGCCAAGCCGAGGCCAAAGGCAACCTCGACGAGGAACCCTACCTCAAGGCCCGCGAGGTTTGCCTCACCGCGACGCGCACGAAGGGTATCGATGCCGTGCTCGCCGAGCATCGTCTCGACGCTCTGGTGACATTGACCTCGGGCCCCGCCTGGCTCATCGACTCCGTGAACGGAGATTTCGATACGGGCGGCTGCTCATCGCCTGCGGCGATTGCGGGTTACCCCCATATCACCGTACCAGCCGGTCTTCACCGGGGTCTGCCGATCGGGCTGTCCTTCTTTGGTGCGGCGTGGAGCGAACCCACGTTGCTCAAGCTCGCGTCGGGCTTTGAACACGTCGCAGCGCCGCGCACGTTGCCAAGATTTCTACCGAGCGTGTGAACTTAAATCCAAGTGAGTGCGCTCTGCCGGGCGCATCCAAAAAAAGCCCCGCCGGAGGCGGGGCTTGAAATCAACTTACTCGTGGAGGAATTTATTGGAAGGCGAATTTCAGATTGACATAGAAGTTCCGCAACAATGGGTCAGCAATGAGCGCGTTGTACCCCGACGCAAAGTTGTTTTGGGATGCATTGGTGAACGGCGGCCACTTGTTCAAGATATTCTTGATTCCAAACACCACGGTTAACTTTTCGATCGGCGTGACGCTCGCGTAACCATCAACGAGCGAATAACTGCCCACGTTTCGCAGATTGCCATTGATGTCGGTGAATTCATCGACGTACCCCGAGTACCAGCGGTCGCTCAGTCCGCCACCCCACATCTTTTCCGGGCTCGTCCAGTCGACCCTCGCGTTAGTCTGCCACCTGAAGGCCGGGTTAAGTGTTTGGATTTGTAGATTGCCGACGAGGTTGAGCTCCGGCCCGCCGTTGTACTGCTGCTGTAGGAACTGCGTGACCGCGGTCGCTTCCAGATCCTCGTGGAACGTCCCGATCGGGGTGTGCTGCAGGTATTGGACGCTCAAGTCGAACCCGTCGGTTGTGACCCTGCCCGTATTCTCTTTTAGCCCATTTGTGATGTATCCACAGGTCGGTAGCGTGTAAGGAAGGCACACGCTGGCCTCTGCGATCGTCGGAGGGAGTGTCCCAGCGTAAGGACCACTCGTAGCCGTTACGATATAAGGCGAGAACGTAGTGGGATCACCGTAAATGGCGTTGGCCGGAATTTCTCCAATGCGGCTCTTGAGCAGAATCCGGTAAT
The DNA here is from genome assembly GCA_963755965.1 of uncultured Gammaproteobacteria bacterium. Lineage (GTDB taxonomy): Bacteria > Pseudomonadota > Gammaproteobacteria > Steroidobacterales > Steroidobacteraceae > Bog-1198. The sequence continues at coordinate 97,408 of CAVWLU010000011.1, read as the reverse complement.
AGTCCAGCGTAATGCCCAAATCCTGGACCGGCGAGAGGATGAAACCGAAATCGAAGTTTTGCGATGTCTCGGGCGCCAGGTGTGGGTTTCCGCCGTACAACCCAATTCCCTGCGCCTGGCAGGTAGCTTGAGTCCACTCCGCAGTGTACTTGCCCGGTGCGCAGAACGGGTTCCCTTGTCCCATGGTGCCGCTGCTCGACGCTGACAAGGAAGGCCCCTGGTACAGGTCGAAGAGCGTCGGCGCCCGGAAACCGGTGGAGGCGGTTGCCCTCAAGGTGAGGATGTCGACCGGCTGATAGCGCACCTGCACCTTCGCGTTGTTGGTAGTGCCGAAATCGCTGTATCGGTCCTGACGATCCGATAGATCGAGATCGAGGGCCTTGGTGATCGGCACGTCCAGCTCCATGAAAAGCGCCTGTACCTGGCGACTCCCTTCGACTGAAAAGTTCGTAAGTCCGGTTGCGGCCTGCGTGAGGGTGTTATAGGGCGTGGTCGCTTCATCGAAGTGTTCGCCGTTCACAGTGAAGCCGAGCGCCACGGTCGCCGGAGTGCCCGCATTGAAAGCATCGCCCAGCGGGTGGCTGACCTGGCCGTCGACGCTCCACCGGCTGTATGTGCCGACTTGGTATATGCCGTTTATATACGATGAGTTGATCAAAGCCTGTCCTGCCGCGCTCTGGGGACCGAAGGGGTTGATCAGAGTGCTGAGGGTGCCGCCGGGCGCAAGCACGTCTTCATTGGGATAGCCCGCGACATTGCGGTTGTCGTTTCTGTTTACGCTCCAATTGAAGTCCGTAGAGTAGTCCCAACCGGCATTGCTTCCGGAGAACGTCACCACAGCCCTCTGCTCCGTATTAAGGTTCCCGTTGTAGCGGCCGTTGTTGGGGTCGGTCCACACCGCATTGACCGGGGAAGCCGTGCCAAAATTCGGCGAGCCGGGCACATTATTGACGCCGGTCAGATTCACCGGTTGGGCGCAGTTCGCCGCGCCCCTGTTACATATCAGCTGTCCCGCCGTCGGGAAGTAGGGGCTCGCCGGGTTCATCGCGAAATCATAGAACATGGGACCGGAGTAACCGGTCACTTCGGATTGAGTCCAGAAGTACTGCACCTGCACCTGGTTGTTGGCCGGCAGCGCCTTGGTGAATTCGGCCATCCCGGAAATTTCATGGGACGCCGGGAGCAGATCCGTCGCGGCGGAATACCGGTAGGAGCAGTCGCCGTAATACGTGGTCAGTTGCGGATTGCCCGCACAGGCCGGATAGCCCGACTGCCAGTAGTTACCGTTGGAATCAATTACATTCGCGGGCCACGATCCCGGATAATTCGTAGCTGGGACACCCGCCTCGGGATTAAAACCGTAGGCGGAAAACCCCCGCTGCGACGCCTGGAGCTCATTTTGCTTGCTGTAACTTCCCGTGAGCAGGAAGTTATAGCCGTCGCTCGCCAGATCCCCGTGTCCGAAGGTGAACTGCGCCTGGCCCGAGCCGCCGCCGTCTTTCTGCGGGTGGTCGAAATTACCCTGGATTTCGGCCCCCTGGTAATTCTTCTTGGTGATGAAGTTGACCACGCCCGCGATCGCGTCCGAGCCATACAGTGACGAGGCGCCTTCCCGAAGCACCTGGACGCTGTCGATGGCCGAGAACGGAATACCATTCAGGTCGACCCCTTGGCCGTCGAAGGCATTGGGGGACAGCCGTTGGCCATCAAGCAGCACCAAAGTGCGGGATCTGCCAAGGCCGCGCAAGTCGGCGTAAGTACCGCCTCCGGAAAACGTCCCTACGGCTGTAGCGGTGTTGACTGACGTGTTGCTGGACGTCAGCTGGTTCATCACCTGCTCCACATTCGTGATACCCAGGTCCTTGAGGTTGTCGGACTTGAGTATGGTGATGGCCTCCGCGGTTTCGGCATTGGCCCGCTTGATCATGGAGCCCGTGACGACGATTTCCTGCAATTCAGCCTGCGGGGTATCGGATGTCGAGGATGATGTGGCTGCCGCTGGTTGTGCGCTTGCCGGCGCGCCCATGAACGTAACAACGACGAAGCCCGCGACAATCAGGCCTCGGACAGCGAGCAGATGATTTAGCGAAGGAGGCTTGTGGCCCGATGACGTCGGGCCGGTAACGATTTGCATGATGGTTTCCCCTCAAATATTTCTTCCTTGAGCGTTGGTAAGTAGTGTTGCGCGGGTGCCCTGACCGGTCGGCATGCGCCGTCGCCGGCGCGAGAACCCATTGAACCTGCCGATCAATCCGCTCCGTTGGGCGCAGTTATCTATCGATTGGCCGTAAGATAATCCGTTGTGCGCCATATCAATTCAAGCGTTGTTATTGCGCAACAGCGTTCTTTCTTTTATCAGTGAAAGCAACGGTACCGAAGCGGGTCGGAATCGCCACGAGGCGGAGGTATCGGGAGGTATGATGAATTGATTTGCGGGACACACCGGCCAAGGACGCGCAACAACAATGACGACACTTGACCCGCGAATCGCCGTTCGCCTGATTTCCCACGTAGCACCAGGCGCTCTCATGCAACTCGGAGGTACGCGAGGGTTTTGCGCCCGTAGTCCTCGCGATTCCAGCGGGACTCGATCGATGGTGATGTACGACACGGAGAGCGCGTCCTTTCTGCATCGAGTGTCACCGGCGGCGGTGCTCGACTTCGGCGTCGACTGGATCATCGTGCCCAATCTCAAGAGCGTCGCGGAAAATCACTCACCGAGTGCGGAGGCGAGCGGCGAGCTCTGGCTCCTCGGGGACTCTCCCTCGATCGTGTTCCGGGACAGCGATAATGGTCCGCGGTTGCTCGATCTGAAAACGGGCACGATTGAACCTTTGCAGCGCGGGGCCGGCATGACGGCATTTCGCTCATGGACGGTCGGCGTCAACACGGCGACCGCGGGCTTCATGCCCCTGCTCGAGGTCGGACCCCGTCTGAGCCTGCCCTTCGAGCCCGACGAAGAACCGCGCGAAGCCTACGAGGACTGATTCGCGAGGCAGCGTCCTCGCATCGTCGCGTCCGGTTCGATCTTGCGCTCGGTTTCACGCGAGATCGAGTGAAAGCGCCGCTGGGACTTTGGTCCAATAGTTTAGGTAATACTCCAGAAGCACGATCCCGCAAAATGAACTCTCGCTTAAGAGAGTGCGGCGTCCTACCTTCTCCGCATTTGTGTTTTTTTCGCGTAGTTGAACCACGTCCACCCGGGGCAACGCGGATTACACGCTAAACGTGGAGACGCGGAACTTGGGTCACGCGGCAATAAAACTGAGGCATTACCACGGAGATCAACAATGGCAAGTCCAAAGAAACCACCCAACATCTTGGTGATTTGGGGTGATGACATCGGCATCTCGAACCTGAGCTGCTATTCAAACGGCCTTATGGGGTATCAAACGCCCAATATTGACCGCATCGCCAAGGAAGGCATGCGATTCACGGACTCTTATGGCGAGCAAAGCTGCACAGCGGGTCGATCGTCGTTTGTCACCGGTCAGAGTGTCTACCGTACGGGACTGTCGAAGGTCGGTATTCCCGGTGCACCGGTCGGTATGAATGAGAAAATCGTGACCGTTGCTGCCTGCTTGAAAAACCAGGGCTACGCGACCGGGCAGTTCGGCAAGAACCATCTGGGCGATTTGAATCACATGTTGCCCACCAATCATGGCTTCGACGAATTCCTCGGCAATCTTTACCACTTGAATGCCCAGGAAGAGCCGGAGATGTATGACTACCCGGACGAGAAGGACTTTCCGAATTTTAAGAAGAATTTCGGCCCGCGCGGGGTGCTCCATTCGTGGGCTACCGACAAGGACGATCCCACGGTAGATCCGCGATGGGGCAAAGTCGGCAAACAGAAAATTGAGGACACGGGCCCACTGAACATTAAGCGTATGGAAACTTGCGATGACGAGTTCGTTGCTGCGGCACAAGACTTCATCAAGCGGCAGAAGGATGCGGACAAGCCGTTTTTCGTTTGGCTCAACTTCACTCACATGCATCTGTACACCCATACGAAGAAGGAAAGCCTGGGCCAGGCCGGCCGTTGGCAATCGCCTTATCACGACACCATGATCGACCACGACAAGAATGTCGGACAGATTCTCGATTATCTCGACAAGCTTGGGATCGCGGACGACACCTTCGTCATGTACTCGACCGATAACGGTCCGCATCGCAACTCCTGGCCGGACGGCGGAACGACGCCCTTTCGAAGTGAAAAAGACACCAACTGGGAAGGCGCGTTTCGCATTCCGATGCTCGTGAAGTGGCCTGGCCATATCAAGCCGGGCACGGTTTCCAACGAAATCGTTCAGCACCATGATTGGTTTCCGACGTTCATTGCGATGGCGGGCGATTCGGATGTCTGCGAGAAGCTCAAGAAAGGCTACCAAGCCATCGGCCGCACCTATAAGAATCACATCGACGGCTACAACCTGATGCCTTATCTGACCGGAAAAGAGAAAAAGAGCCCACGGCAATTGTTTGTTTACTTATCGGACGACGGCGACGTACTCGGTCTTCGCTTTGATAACTGGAAGGCAGTGTTCATTGAACAGCGCTGCCGGGGCACGATGGCGATATGGGGTGAGCCGTTCACCAAGCTTCGCGTGCCCAAGCTGTTCAACTTGCGTACTGATCCGTATGAATACGCCGACGTGACATCGAATACTTACTACGATTGGTTCATACGCCATTGCTATATCGTCTACCCCATTCTCGCGATCGCCGGCAAATGGGCCGAGACCTTCAAGGAATTTCCACCGATCCAAAAGCCCAACACTTTTACGCTCGATGATGCGCTGAAATCGATGTCCGAGGCCGTGACAGGCGGCTAGCAACCGAACCATGGTCGGCCGGCGATTGCCGGTCGACCATGCGGCATGGAGATCACATGGAAAGTGAGATTGCGGCTTCTTCACCGAAACGGAGCTCCATAGTTTTTTGTTTGCTGTTTCTCATCCAAATCATTCAACCCGGCACAAATATTCGCGCGCAGGCCGGATCGGCGAGTCCCCAAGTCGAGAAGGCCGTCACCTCCGTCGCGATCCAAGCGGCGCCGTGGACAGGCGATTTTGATGGAATGCTTCAGCGGCGTTTCATCCGCGTATTGGTGTTCATACCGGTCTCGCGCGATCAGATGCTTCCTCGGCTCATTGCGGGCAGGGGCGATTTAGCAGTCGGTAATCTGGAGATCACGCCGGAGCGCTCAAAGACGATTGATTTTTCGGAGCCGCTCGTAACCGGGGTAAAAGACATCGCGGTGACCGGTCCCCGCTCTCCCGTTCTTCATTCCATCGAGGATCTTTCTGGACAGGAAGTCTTCGTCCGCAAGAGCTCGAGTTATTGGGAAAGGCTCGTTGCGCTCAATGCAAGATTCAAGAGCCAGGGTAAATCCCAGGTTGTGCTGCGGCCGGCTCCGGAGGATCTCGAAGATGAAGATCTTTTGGAGATGCTCAATGCGGGATTGGTCCGAGTCGTGATCGCCCACGCGTACCTTCCCAACCTGTGGGCAAAGATATATACCAACATTCGGCCCAATCCTGACGTTGTTCTGGATGACTCCGGTCAAGTTGCCTGGGCAATGCGTAAAGAAAGTTCGCAGTTGATGGCTACCATCAATCAATTCGTGAAGACTCATAAGCAGGGGACTCTCTTCGGCAATTCCGTCATCGGCCGCTACGCACTCAATCCCAAAATAGTCGGCGACATTCACACAAAGGACGCGAATATTCATGCAGGAGTAAAATACATCCGCTCCATGATCGACAATAATTTTGCGAACGAGCCCATGGATGACACCAACAAGTTGCTGTTTGCGTTCGCGGCGTATAACGCAGGTCCCGGCAGGATTCACTCCCTGCGCGAGGAGGCGGCGAGGCAGGGGTTGAATCCGAATGTTTGGATCGATAATGTCGAGATGGTCGCGGCAGCACGGATTGGCGTGGAGACTGTCACTTACGTCGCCAATATCTACAAGTACTACATCGCGTACAAATTGATCGCTGAACAGGAGAACGAGAAAAGAAAAACCATGGATTCAGTCGAAGGCCATCGTTAATCGATTGGAGGCTAAGGTCGGAATCGAACCGGCGTACACGGCTTTGCAGGCCGCTGCATGACCACTCTGCCACTTAGCCCAACGTCAAAAAAAACAAACCCCGGACCGGCCGGGGTTCAGATAACTGGAGCGGGAAACGAGGCTCGGACTCGCGACCTCAACCTTGGCAAAGTTGCGGTCTGGATCGCCTAACCCATTGGATTGCCGACCAATTTGTAATCTTAGCAGGTCGCCCTAGAGCGCACAAGGCGCGCAATCTGCGCCGCGTGACCGTACCTCAGGGAACGGCAGATGAACACCTTGGACCTTACAGCTTTCCATTTGCAGCTGACCACTTGCTCGAAAGCTCAATGCCGCTTCCTATGGGTAGGAGCATCGTCTGCATATCGGGCAACGAGCGCACGGCGGCGCGGTATTTTCTGACCTCTTCACGAACCACGGCAGGCTCGATCATATTGTCTGCCGCGATGATTCCCTCGTCTGCCAGCTTCGGATAGACGGCGCGAAGGCAGGGAACATAAAGCTCTTTCCAAATATCGAGCAGCACGAAGTCGAACGGCCCAGCATCGGCGTTGATCAATGCAACTGCATCGCCGAGCCGAAAATCCACGACAGCGGAGATGCCTGCCCGTTCGACCATCGTGCGGGCCGTCGACTGCTTGTAGTCGGCTAATTCCATCGTAATGAGCGTCGCGCCGACCTGCGTCGCGGCGTCGGCCAGGAAAAGAGTGGAGTATCCGTAACTTGTTCCCAACTCCAGCACTCGGGCGGGGCGCTTGGCGAGGATCAAGCTGTGGAGGAACCAGCCAACCTCCCGCCCCACAGGTAGCAAGAACTCATCCCTGCGCTGGAACATCGTGCTGCCTAAGTCGGCCGCGATGGCGTGTTCGTCCGTATTGCGTTGTTCATATTCTGCGAAGACTTGATCAACTGCGGGGCTCGAAAAGTGCACAAGGGCCTCACTTGAATTGACTTGGATAGCTTATTATTCGCCAAAACGCATTTAAGCAGTAGTACCGATGATCTGTCCGGTTCTTCGCAGAGTACCTCCCCATCTTTTGCCGCACCTACCCCCACATTTTGCTTACCACGGTGCGCATTGACGGATAATGTTCTCGCCATGCATCTCCTCGAACGCCAAGGCCCACTTGAAGTACTGAACCGATGCCTTCAGGGGGCGCGCGAGGCTTCCGGCAAGCTGGTTTTGGTCGCGGCCGAAGCGGGACTCGGCAAGAGTTCGCTGGTCGAGCGATTCGCCGCCGATCACCGGCGCGATGCGCGCGTTCTCTGGGGTGCCTGCGACGGATTTGCAACGCCTCGGGCGCTCGCACCGGTACACGAGATTGCAGCGCAAACCTCAATGAACAGCGACGGTCTCAGACCCGACGAGGAGTCACGTGATCGGCTATTCCGATCTCTGCTGGAAGATCTGACGCACCCGCAGCGCGTCACCGTGGTCGTGCTGGAGGACTTGCATTGGGCGGATGAGGCAACGCTCGATTTCCTGCTGTACCTCGGCCGGCGTATCCAACGCACGAGCGCGGTTTTCGTCGCGACCTACCGCGATGACGAATTCACTGAAAATCATCCTGTGCGGCTCGCACTCGGCGAGCTTACGGGTCATCACGTAATTCGCATACGCCTCTCACCGCTTTCCCCTGCGGCGGTCGAAATGCTGGCAAAGGAGAGCGGACGCGACGCAGCACTCCTGCATCAGATTACGGGAGGCAATCCGTTCTTCGTGCGCGAGGTGCTCGCGAGCGTGGGAGAGCGAGTTCCGGAGACGGTCCGCGATGCCGTCCTGGCCCGACTGACGCGCTGTTCGAGTGCGGCTCGTGAGTTGGCCGAGTTTGTTTCGCTATCACCCTCGAAAACCGAGTCATGGCTCATCGAATCCCTTCTCGGGGAACACCAGTGCGCAGTGGATGAAGCCGGCGCGCGTGGCTTGCTGGTGGCGCAGACGGACTCGGTCGGCTTCCGTCATGAGTTGGCACGTCTTGCGGTGCATAGCGCAATCCCGCCGGAGCGTGCGCGCGGCATGCATGACAGGGTGTTGCAAGCACTCTCCGAACACGGCTCGAATCTGACGCGGCTCATTCATCACGCGACGCTTGCCAATAACGCCGCCGTGGTTCTCCAGTACGCGCCGCTCGCCGCCAAGGAGGCGGCGCGCCTTGGCGCACACAGGGAGGCCGCTGCGCATTTGAGCGCGGCCCTACGCTACCGAACCTCCTTGGCCATGCCCATTCAGGCGTCATTGCTCGAAAACCATGCGCTCGAATGCAGCCTGGCGAATCAGACGCGCGATGCCATCGTCTCCGCGACAGCGGCTGTCGCAGCCTGGCGCGAGGTTGCAGAAGTCGAGGCGCAGTCCCGCGTGCTCAGCTTCCTGTCGCAGGAATATCGGACGGTGGGAGATAAGGTGAACGCCGACGAATGCGTCAAAGGTGCAATCGCGTTGCTCGAAGCGCTGCCGCCGAGCGCTAATTTGGCGATGGCCTACAGCGCACGTTCTTTACTCGCGGTAAACCGAGGCTGGGATCAGGAGACCCTTGAATTCGGCCGGCGTGCGCTCGCACTCGCGCGCGAATTCGGCGACCGCGCCACCGAATCGCATGCATTGTGCAACATTGGCTCGGCGATTCTTGGTACCAACGATTACGCCGGCTACGAGCCTCTCGAACAGAGTCTCGCTCTGGCGCTCGAGCACGGGCTTGAAGAGTATGCCGCCCGTGCATATCGCAGCATGCTTTTCTACGCGGTGCTGATACACGATTTCGCCCGAGCCGAACGTCTGTTTCGCGAGGGCGTCGCCTATTGCGAGGAACGAGGAATTTTCTCGCACAGTGCCTACATGCGTGCCTATTACATTCCTTACGAACTCGATCGGGGTAATTGGACCGAGGCCGCGCGAATGGCCAACGAGTTGATGCGTAGTATCGAGATCACCGGAGTGCAACAACGCATCACGATCCTGGCCACGCTGGCACTCGTGCGCATGCGTCGTGGTGACCCCGGTGTGGACGCACTATTGGATGAAGCCATTGGTCTGGCCGTACCCACGAGTGAACTCAACCGCATTGGCCGCGTCGCAGCTGCGCGTGCAGAACGAGCCTGGCTTCGCGGCGACATCGATCAGGTGGCGCGTGAAGCAACGATTGGGCTCGACTACGTTCGCGGACACACAGCCCCGTGGATAAAGGGCGAACTTCTGTTATGGCTGTCCCGCACGCAAGTCATCGATCCGCTTCCCGTCGACATTGCGGAACCCTATGCGCTCATGTTGTCGGGCCAGTGGCGGGCTGCCGCGGCCGCTTGGGAGGGGATGGGCATGCCGTACGAACAGGCGTTGGCTCTCACTGAGGGTCCCGAAATGGCACTGCGCGAAGCGCTCACCATCCTCGACAGGTTGGGCGCGGCCCCGCTTGGCGTCATTGTACGCAGACGTCTGCGAGAACGTGGAGCGCGCGGCATTCCCCGCGGCCCGAACGAGACTACTCGCGCTAACCCAGCGGGTCTTACCACCAAAGAAACGGAAATTCTGGCTCTGCTGGCACACGGCCGCAGCAACGCGCAGCTCGCGCGCCGGCTGCACCGCTCGACGAAAACGATTGATCATCACGTTTCAGCGATTCTCGAAAAACTGGGCGTTCACTCGCGCACGGAAGCCGTCGCAGCTGCGTTCGCACTCGGCGTCATCCAAGTTGGAAACGAGCTACGAACGCCGCCCCCGTCGGAATGAGCTTTCAACTCCGGGGAATCCTGCCTCGTAATTTGGATATGCCTTTCGTCAAAATTGGGTGGGTCTCCCAATTAGCTCTGGTCTCTTACAGGTGATGATTCTCCACAGTTGGGTTGTCAATCCATTAGTGGAGATCGCCATGTCGCGCTACTTGATAGAACGAGACTTTCCGACCGGACTCGGCATCCCACCCGACGAAGGCGGCGCGAAACTCTGCCGTAAAGTCATCGACAATAACGCCGAGGACGGCGTCACGTGGGTCCACTCCTACGTCACACCCGATCGCAAGCGTACCTTTTGTATCTACGATGGGCCCACGCCGGAGGCCGTCAGACATGCTGCGGCTAGAAACAATCTACCCATCTCGCAGATCACCGAGGTCTGCGTCCTCGATCCGTACTTCTACAAATAGGCAGCAAGGCCGCCGCGCTCAATGCGTTGCCCGTCGACAGTATTACGGAAGTGCCCGTAACCTTGTCGCCGAAGTAGGCGCTGCCTTGCGCTAGGAGGATTTAGACATCTGCGACTTGACCAAGCCTACGATGGCCGTCAATACCGCACCACCGATTCCGGCGCCGCCGACATTCGAAAGAATGGAACCCATATCCATGCCGCTGCTGGAGGCGGCGGCAGTGGCAGCTGCTACGCCGCCGGAGCCCGCCATTTTCAGGATTTGTCCGGTGATGACGCCTCCAATAACGCCTGCAATCGAGTTACCAACCGGTCCCAGATTTAGCTTTTTGAGCAATGCACCGGCAATATTGCCGCCGACTCCGCCGCTGATGAGTTGAAGAAGGATTGCCATCATGAGTTGTCTCCGCGTCCAAGCATGTACAACGAAGGTCTGTATGCATCACGGCAACCATCTGTCGGCCATTTCTTTGCCACCCGGGGGAAATGCATCTCAGCCGCAGTGCAGGACCTAAAATCTACGCCACTAAGCGTGGTCATTCCAATCACTGATCACTACGCAATCTTTGGCTGTGCGGCTGCTCGGTGTGCGGTTTACACTATCCTGCGCCCCCCCAAACATCACCAATATCGACAGGGAGAATACTCATGTCCGGCAAAACGGCATTCCTGAAAGGAGTGCGTCATCTGATGGAACACATTCCCCACGACTTGACACTGCAACAGCTCGAGTGGGCGTTGCACGAAACGTCACTGTCTTTGGGCGCTATCATCGCCGCGCGCAACGCCGCCCACCAGCACAAAAACCCAATCCCGAGAATCAAGCACACTCAAAAAACACCGCCGCGTTAGAGGAGTGGGTCGACCCCAGCGCGCAGCGCGCGCAGCAATTTAGCGCGCCACACTCTGGGCGGCATCGGTAAGGTCGAGGTCGATCAGCAATCGTGCGTTCGATTCGTTGACCGTGTTCATCAATTGTTGAAAATCCGGTCGCGAACGCAACGACGCGAAGTAGGGCTCACGCTGAGCCCACCAGGCGCGACGCCAGCCGAGACCTGCCGCTCTGTTGAGATCTTGCATCGCTGCATCGCCATGACCCAGCATCGCCTGCGCTTCGGCCCGGAGGGCGTACGTGGCGGACCCCTCGACGCCGGCGGCGATCATGCCGTTCAGCATGCCGACGAGGCCGGCCAACCGCGCAGCCGCGGCAGAGTGTTCGCCCATCTGGACCTCCGCAGCCGCCAGCACCAACTGGCAGGACTCGCCCGATCTGGCCGACCAGGGCGTGTCCATGAGTTCGGGATCGCGATCTGGGGCTTCGAGAGCGCGGTTGATGAGATCTGCCGCCGCCTTCGGTTCTCCCAGCAGCAAACGCAGCCGAGCAACCTCCTCGAGGATCGCGGAATGCCGCGACTCATCAAGGCGCGCCGAATTGAGCTGCGACCGCAGTGCCTCCGGTCCTCCCTCCAGATAGGCGACGCTCCCCATCGCCACGCCGGCGGTTTCTTCGTCCTTGGTTGCGGCGCGGCCCTCCTCCAATGTCTTCCTCGCGCGTTTGGCGAGTCCCAAGGTCCAATACAACTCGGCACGCGTCCAATAGTAATCGAAGGTATCAGGGGCGAGCTTCAATGACTCGGTGTTCCAGCGCAAGGCATCGCCCATCGATCCCCGCGACCAGGCGAGCCACGTGAGTTGATTCACAGCCCCAGCGTTATCGGGTTGCAGTTGATGCGCTCGTTCACAGGCCGCACGCGCCTCATCGTACCGCCCCATATCCTGCAATGCCGTGCACAACTGGACAGTCAGGCCGAAATCCAACGGATCCAGTGCAACGGCCCGATTGAAACTCACCAGGGCGTCGCGCGGTTGACCCTTCCGCAACGACAGACGTCCCAACTCAGCTAACGCGACGCTGTCGTTGGGGTTGAGCGATATGGCGATATTGAGGTCATCCTGCGCTTCCTTGAATTTGTTTTGGTCGGAGCGCAGCGCCGCCCGTACTGCGTAGACATCGGACAGTCGCGGATCGAGACGCAGCGCGGTCGCGATGAGCCCCTCCACCTCGACGGCAATGTCGGCGATCGGACGATCCTCGAGCCATTGTTGGTTAAGGCGTGAATAACTCAATCCGACGTAGGCCAACGTGAATTTCGGATCTAACTTGAGCACCTCATAGTACAGGTCGATCGCCTGCCGATTGGACTCGCGGGTACGCAGGTGGTGGTAATAGCGCGCTTGTAAATAGAGCTGGTACGCCTGCTCGTTGTCGGCTCCGCGTGCCGCAAATCGCGATGTCGTTGCCGGCGTAAGTCGAATTTGCAAATTCTGCGCCACGGACCGGGCGATATCGCTTTGCATGCGGATCGTGTCCTGCATCGGCTGATCATAGTCGGCGGACCAGAGATGATAGCCGTTGCGGGCATCGATCAACTGCACCGTGACGCGTGTATGGTCGCCGAAACGGCGCATCGAACCCTCCAAAATATGGCTTGTCCCCAGCGTCTTGCCGATCTCTCGTACATCTTCCGTGCTGGAACGAAACGCAAACGCAGAGGTGCGCGCGACGACACGCAGCGACGGAATTTGAGACAGCCAGTTCGACAACTCCTCGCTCAAACCATCACAGAAGGCTTGGCCGGTTTTCTCGGCGGTCATGTCGACGAAGGGCAGTACCACGATCGAGTTGCCGGATACCTCGACGGACGGCGATCGTTTCATCCATATCCAACCAATTACCGTGGCGACCAGCAAAGCTGCCATGAGGAAGCTCGCCAATCGCCATCGTACGTGCGGCACACCCGACGGGGCGCCTACCGCGGTCGCGGTTACCGCGGCGGTTGCCGCCGCTGGAGTCGCCGCGCCAGCATCCGCAGCCGCCGAAGCATCGCGCGTCGCTGTCACACCGCCGGCCGCTGCCGGATGGACCGGAACAGATCGAGTCACTGTCGCGACCATGCGATAGCCCTTGCGCGGCACCGTCGCGATGTATTTCGGCTCTTGCTCCAGGTCGTTGAAAATCTTTCGAAGCTGCGAGACGGCTTGATACACGGACGCCGGGCCGACGACGACACCGCTCCAAACGTCGCTCAGCAGCCGGTCCAGGCTCACCACCTTGCCGCCGGCCTCAACGAGACAGACGAGAAGCCTCATGGTCCGCGGTTCAAGCTTCTGAATTTCATCGCCGCGCGACACGGTGTCCAAAGCGGGGTTGACGATCCAATCGCCCACCTTCACGGCGTCCCCATTACCCGTCATCATCTCCGGAGTCCTCCCGGAGATCAGTATAGGGCGGCGACCTGCAGTCCGCGTAAGCAGGTACTGCAAGGCGGAACTGCTGGTCGCCGCGGCGTTCACCCCTCACCGCCTCAAGGCGTGTTGGCCGACTTCTGTTTGTCAAGGGCCGCCAATGCCGGTCCTTTCAGCTGTTGCATCGCGGCAGTCACGGATGCATCAACACAGGCCAGATAGTTATCGTGAACGGATAGGTCGTCCAATTGCTCTACCTGCGTGCAAAGACGTCGCGCCATTTGGCGCACCCTGGCCTGTGCGGCCATCATGCCGGCGGTCGTCCGCAGATCGAGATCTGCGACCGATACCTTGGCACTACGCTCATCGCCGGCACTCGCGGGCCGTTGTGCATCGATGGCTGCAACCAAGCCGATAGCGCCGAGCGCGATCAGTATGGGGGTCACTTTGGTGGAATGGTTCATGGCAATCTCCTGATAAGTTTCGTTGCGTGGATGGTTGACCGCAGCTAGCGGCTCGCGAGACGTGGCATGGCATTGCCATGGATCCGCGACAGAGCCGCAGAATCGATGCGCGTCACCGCGTCGTCGACGGCGTGCTGGTAGCAGGCGCGCTCGTTGTAAAAAAAATGGCCATCCCAGATCGCCTCAGGACAGACGCGGCGCGCTGCGGCCTGAATACGGTGGTAGAGGGTCAAGGCGCCCGCCGGACTGGAGATGTCGAGATCGCCATAGCGGACCACCTCGCTCGGCGGAGCCTCGTCGGCAGCTGCGGCGATGGCACTGAAACATGCCATGCCATAGCCCAAGCACATGGCCATCATCAGTTTGGTACGTAGGTTCGTGTTCATGATGCACTCCTGGATGATTGAAATCGGATCGCTTCTCGCCGCTGGAGCCGTGAGCTCGGTGCGGGTTGAGAAGCGGTTTACGATTCGCTCCCGGATTAGTCCTGAAGCATCCCTGAGGCTTTGTTAAAGGATTTCTTAAAGCCGAACGAACAAGGGCTTAGCCCCAGGTCGGTCTCGGCGGTTATTTCCTCCCGTTGCAACCCGCGCCTTGCGTATACATATGATCATATGTATAGTATCTCAGTGAAATTCACGTGGGACGAGTCCAAAAGACAGGCAAACATTGCCAAGCACGGGCTCGACTTTGCGGATGCTGAAAGAGTTTTCGCCGGACCCATGGTGCTGTTCGAAGACGATCGAGCCGATTACGGAGAACAGCGCATGATCGGAGTCGGGCTTCTAGACTACCTCGTCGTGCTAATTGTCCATGTCGAGACCGACGAAATAATCCACATCATTTCGATGCGAAAGGCCGATGGAAATGAAACAGACCTCTACTACCAAAATGTTGGCTACTTCTGAGGACGAGGCGCCTGCGCTGTCGCAAGCAAATTTCGATCGCGCGCGATTCCGCGTTGGTACGCAATATGTAAGTCGGGCGGATTGGCAGGCCGCCGCAAGGGGCCGAATTGCGAAGCAGCGGATCAGCATCATGCTCGATGCCCCGATCGTTGCTCGCTATAAAGCCATTGCCGGCGAACGCGGCTATCAAACTCTCATCAACGATACGTTGCGGCGTGCGGTTGAAGGCGATCATTTCACCCAGGACATGCGGTATGCAATTCGAGAGGAACTCGCCGCTTACACAATTCGGAAAAAATAATTGGCGAGAAGGAGTTGACCGCACCTTGTCGAATTCGACGCTGCCGTGGCAAACGGGACGATCGCTAGAACGGGAAACGAGAGGCTCGAACTCGCTGCCTAACCATGACAAGATGATGCACTATATGATCCAAGTCTCTGATAACAATAAGACTTCAGTCGAAGGGCGGCTCAACATCGCACAAGGCGCACGTTGATGAACAACTCGCGCTCGATCATGGCGGGATCATCCGACTCGATGTCTTTTCCTCACACGCTATGATTGTGGACCGATACCAACTTTCACTGCCGTCTTAGAATCAGGAGCCGAAGTCATGACCGACGTGCCCGCGTACACCCCACCCAAGATCTGGAGCTGGGACAAACAAAACGGCGGCGCCTTCGCCCACATCAACCGTCCGATCGCCGGACCGACCCACGAGAAGGTGCTGCCCGTGGGACGCCACCCGCTCCAGCTCTATTCGCTGGCCACGCCCAATGGCGTGAAGGTGACAGTGATGCTGGAGGAGCTCCTGGCGCTCGGGCAGGCGGGCGCGGAGTACGACGCCTGGCTCATCAAAATCAATGAGGGGGACCAGTTCGGCTCCGGTTTCGTAGCCGTGAATCCTAACTCCAAGATTCCGGCCTTGCTTGACCGCAGTGCGCCCACTCCCATCCGCGTTTTCGAGTCAGGCGCAATTCTCATTTACTTGGCCGAGAAGTTCGACGCCTTCCTGCCCACGAAGCGGGCAGCGCGAGCCGAGTGCCTCTCGTGGCTGATGTGGCAGATGGGTTCGGCGCCGTACGTGGGCGGCGGCTTCGGTCATTTCTACGCCTATGCGCCCTTCAAGATCGAATACGCGATCGATCGCTTTGCGATGGAGGTGAAGCGAGAGCTGGATGTGTTGGACCGGCGGCTGGCGGAGAGCGAGTACGTGGCCGGCCCTGAGTACACGATCGCCGACATCGCAATCTTCCCCTGGTATGGCAATCTCGCCACGGGCGAGGCCTACGCGGCGGGTGAGTTTCTGCAAGTGGCCGAGTACAAGAACGTGCAGCGCTGGACCGCTTTGATCGGCGCACGGCCCGCGGTAAAGCGCGGGCGAATGGTGAACCGAATCTTTGGCGACCCCGCGGGCCAGCTGCGCGAGCGGCACGAGGCGAGCGACTTCGACACCAAGACGGAGGACAAAATCGCCGCGCGCTAGGGTACCCATCTCGGTTTGCAGGAGAACGACATGTTGACTCTCTACAGCTTCGGGCCGGGCGCCAATTCCTTGAAGCCGCTGCTCACGCTTTACGAAAAGGAGCTCGAATTCACGAGCCGCTTCCTGAATCCCGCGACGTTCGAGCATCACTCGGAGTGGTTCAAGAAGATCAACCCGGGTGGCCAGGTGCCCGTGCTCGATCACGACGGCAAGATCATCACCGAATCGACCGTGATCTGCGAATACCTCGAGGACCAGTTTCCCGGCGAACTCTCCTTGCGTCCGGCCGACTCCTACGACCGCGCGCAGATGCGCATATGGACGAAGTGGGTGGACGAGTACTTCTGCTGGTGCGTCTCGACGATCGGCTGGCATCGCAGGGTCGGCGGCATGGTGCGTCACCTCGGCGACGCGGAATTCGAGAAGATGGTCGAGCGCGTCCCGCTGAAGGAACAACAGATCAAATGGCGCCGCGCGCGCGAAGGTTTCCCGCCGGAACTGCTCGACGAGGAAATGCGCAAGATCGCCTATTCGGTCAAGAAGCTCGAGGCGCGTCTCGCAGTGAGCCCGTGGCTCGCGGGCGAGCAATATACGCTCGCCGACATCTGCAACTTCGCGATCGCCAACGGCATGCAGAACGGCTTCGCCGATCTCGTGAACGAGAAGGATACGCCGCACCTCGTGGCTTGGATCCGCCGGATCAACGAGCGGCGCGCGTGCAAGCTGATGTTCGCCAAGCAACCGTCGGAATGGGCCAACCGCCGGGTCGAGGAGGAAGTCCGGGGGCCGGCCGAACTTGCCTCTAAACCCCCAGCAAGTCGTTGACGACAAGAGAAGTTTTGGAGCGGGAAACGAGGCTCGAACTCGCGACCTCAACCTTGGCAAGGTTGCGCTCTACCAACTGAGCTATTCCCGCCCTAAACAGACGCGCAATTGTAGGGCTGTATCGCCGGGAGTCAAGAAGAACAGGCGGCGCGACGTCGCTAAAGCCTTGAACTGACCGGCAATTGTGCAGCTCTGGTGCCGCTCAGAGCCTGGAACTGCCGCGTAGTTCCGGCCAGGCCAGCCGCAAGTACAAAATCATGGACCAGAGCGTCAGTATAGCGGCGATTCCCGTCAAACCTAAGCCGAGTTTGTAGATCGGGATGCCGAAAAGATCACGCCGAAACAGCAGGAAGGACAGCCCGACGATTTGCATGATCGTCTTGTATTTCCCCCACGCGGATACTTTGATGCGGCCTCGGGCGCCGATCTCCGCCATCCATTCGCGCAGAGCCGACACCGCGATCTCTCGACCGATGATGACGATAGCCACGATAACGAGGAACGAGCGCCGTGGATCAGCGCTGACGATCAACACCAACGCCGTCGCCACGATCAATTTATCGGCGACGGGGTCCAAAAACGCGCCGAGCCGCGATGTTTGGCCCAACTTTCGCGCGTAGTAGCCGTCCAAACTATCGGTAATTCCGGCCAACGCAAAGGCGGCGCAGCAGGCCGGATCCTTCCACCAGTAGGGTAAGTAGAACAGCGCGAGAATTGCCGGGATCATCGAAATGCGCAGCCACGTCAGCGTATTCGGCACGTTCCAATACCAGTGACGCTCACTGCCCGGGGTGGAGGTGCTCATAAATTACCTCGGCGAGTTCTCGCCCAAGGCCGCGTATTTGTACGAAATCGTCAATGCCGGCACGCAATATCCCTTGCAATCCACCGAATTGCTTCAGCAGCTCGCGTCGTTTGACCGGTCCTAAGCCGGGAATGGTTTCGAGTATAGACTGGCTGTGACGTTTAGCCCGCTTGCGCCGATGCCCCGCGATCGCGAAGCGATGCGCCTCATCCCGCACACGCTGAATCAAATGCAGGGCACTAGAGTCCGGCGGCAGTATAATCGGCGTGTCATGGTCCAACAAGAACAGCTGCTCCTGTCCCGGGCGGCGATCGGCCCCCTTGGCGACACCGATCAAGGTAATTCCCCCGACACCAAGCTCGGTGAGCACCCTGGCGGCTTCGGCAAGCTGCCCCTTCCCGCCGTCGATCAGCAATAGATCGGGGGCAATTACCTCACCGTCGCGCACGCGCTTGTAACGACGTGTCAGCGCCTGGTACATCGCCGCATAATCATCGCCGGGTTGAATACCGGCAATATTGAAACGGCGATAGTCGCTCTTGACCGGACCTTCCACGGAGAACACCACGCACGAGGCCACCGTATCGGTCCCGCCGGTGTGACTAATGTCGAAACATTCGATGCGCCTCGGCGTCTCGTCGAGATTGAACGCCTCGCGTATCTCCTCCAGACTCGACTCGATGCCGGTGCGCGCGAGTCCGCGCATTTTTAACGCCTGCGCGGCGTTGTTATGCATCATCTCGAGCCAGCGCGCCCGAATGCCCCGGACCGACGAGGTAATGCGTACCTTGTGAAATGCTCGCTCTGCCAGTGTTGCCTCGAGCAGCCGCATCTCATCGAAATCACGCTCGACGATGATTTCCGCCGGCGCCTCGCGCTCCAAGTAGTACTGCGCAACGAATGCCGCGAGGACTTCCGGCAACTCGGCCAGGGCGGCCTTTGGAAAAAAGGTCGTGCTGCCCAGACTGCGTCCGCCGCGTACAAACATTAGTGCAACGCAGTACTCGCCATTGCCGTGCGCGATGGCGATCACATCGGCATCGTGGTCGATGTCGGCGGTCACGATTTGTTGTGCCTGGATGGCCTTGAGACTTGCCAGTTGGTCGCGCGCCCGGGCGGCTTCTTCGAAGTTCAGCCCCTGGGCGGCGACTTCCATTCTCCGTGCGAGTTCCAACTGCACCTCATCGTTGCGCCCTTCCAGCACTTTGATCGCCGCGCCCACGTCGCGGGCATATTCCTCTTTGCCGATCAGCCCGACGCACGGCGCCGTGCAGCGTTGGATTTGGTATTGCAGACAGGGCCGGGAACGGTTGGCGAAATAGGTGTCATCGCAGTTGCGAAGTCGAAATAGCTTCTGAAGTTGCTGCAAACTTTCCCGTACCGCACCGGCAGAAGGGTACGGCCCGAAAAAACGGCCGGGCTCTTTGCGCGAGCCGCGATAAAAGCTGAGCCGCGGGAAGTCGTGTCCGGTTTCGAAGTGCAGGAAGGGAAAACTCTTGTCGTCGCGCAGCACGACGTTGAACCGAGGACGGTGTTTCTTGATTAAATTGAATTCGAGCAGCAGCGCCTCGGTATCCGAGTTCGTGATGGTGACTTCCATGTTGGTGGTCTTCGCAACCAGCGCCTGTACCTTGGGCTGAACATTGCCCGGCTGGAAGTACGAGCCTACCCGGCTCTTGAGATTGCGTGCCTTTCCGACATAGAGAATCGTCCCGGACGCGTCGAGCATCCGGTAAACACCGGGGCGGCCCGGCAGGGAGTCGACGAAGGACTTCGCATCGAACGGATGCGTCGGCGTGTGAAGATTAGCTTGCAGATCCGTGTTCATCGCGGCCAGGCGCGCCCTCGTTCATGAGCACGAGTGCCCTTTCGATAATGGCTTCGAACATAGGGGTGGTGAGACGGCGCGTCTGCGTGTTGTAGCGACTGCAATGATACGAATTCAGCAACACCCTTCCTCCACTCAAGCGATGCTCCGCCGCATGCGCAAATCGGAATTGGCCGCCCGGAAGATCGCAGGCTCGCAGCACCGCCGTATGCGCAATGGCGCCAAGCGCCAGGATAACGCGCGTGTTCGTTTTCTGCGCCAACTCCTCCCGCAGGAAGGCGTTGCATACTTTGATTTCCAGCGGCAACGGCTTGTTGCCCGGCGGCAGGCATTTCACCGAATTTGTGATGCAGGCGTCCTTGAGCGTCAAACCATCGTCAGCAGCGCTCGACGTGGGAGCGCTGGCCAAGCCGAATTTATGCAACGTCCCGTACAAGAGAATCCCCGCGTGGTCCCCGGTAAAGGGCCGCCCCGTTCGATTTGCGCCGTGCATACCCGGCGCCAGGCCGACGATGAGCAGCCGGGCTGTAGGGTCGCCGAACGGCGGCACTGGCTTGCAAAAATAATCGGGTTGCTGGTGATGAACGAGGTCGAGAAATGACGCGAGACGCGGACAACGCCGGCAATTAGGATCGAAAATGCTGTTCATTGCAGACTGGTCGGGAACCGCCGTCGGAGCATCCTAAAGCGGGATGCCTAAAAAAACGGGCTACGCGGATCTCCGCGTAGCCCGCCGTCGATCGCGCCTGGAATTTGGACTAACCCGAGCGCAACCCAACCTTCGCAACCCTGCGTCGCCGACGTTACCTTGGACCGCGTCGGCCACAAAGATTCCTCACATTCGGCCAAATAATTACGTGCGGTCCGTGCAGTTTCCAGCCCCCTTGAACGGGGCCGCAGACTTACCGCGCGCTCAAATATCAAGGGCGGGAAAGGTGTCCGGGGCAGAATAGCATCTGCGCCGCACGAGGCAACCGAAGTTTTTCAGAAAACAGGGCAGACTTCCTAGGTAAAATCGATAAAAGACTCAGATGCTATTGATAACTAAAGATATAAAATTTCATGTTCTCAAGACCCAAGCACATTTAGGGGTTTCCCCGACCCCCTTTTGGCTCCCGCGCGGCGGGCAATCAGCATGGCGAGTTCGAGCGCCTGTTCCGCGTTCAACCGGGGATCCACTTGGGATCGGTAGGCTCGAGCGAGATCGGCCTCCTGAAGACCCCGTGCGCCACCGATGCACTCGGTGACATCTTCGCCGGTGAGTTCGATGTGCACGCCGCCCAACATCGATCCGGATTCTTCATGGATGCGAAACGCTGCCTCCACCTCGCCTAAGATGTTATCGAAGCGGCGCGTCTTGACGCCGCCCGCCGTTGTCTCGGTATTGCCGTGCATCGGGTCGCAGACCCAGAGTACTTGAGAGCCCGTTGCCCGCACGGCCTCAATCATTTCCGGCAACCGCTGTTCGATATCCTTGATGCCGAATCGATGAATGAAGGTCAGGCGCCCCGGCTGATTCTGCGGGTTCAGCACATGAACGAGTTCCTGCAGCCATTCGGCGCTCATGGCGGCGCCGACCTTCACGCCGATTGGATTGGCAATCCCGCGAAAATATTCGATGTGCGCGCCGTCGATATTCGCGGTACGCATCCCGACCCATGGCATGTGCGCGGACAGGTTGTACCATTTTTTCTGCCGTTCGATGTAGCGAGTCTGCGCCTGCTCCGACAAAAGATGCAGGCCTTCGTGGCTGGTGTAGAAGTCGCCGCGCGTCGCGGCGTGCACGCGCAATCCGCTCATGGACTCGAAGAACTCCAGCGATTCGGCGATCGAGTCGACGATCTTTTGGTAGGCATCGCGCAGCGCCGCGTGGCGCAAGAAGGACAGATCCCAGTATTCAGGATGATGCAGATCGGCAAATCCACCGTCGATCAACGCACGGACAAAGTTCAATGTCAGCGAGGCGCGTTCGTAGCCGCGCAATAAGAGCTCCGGATCCGGTTCCCGCTCCGCGGCGCTAAAACCCGGCCGATTGACGTTGTCGCCGCGGTAGCAGGGCAATGTAACCCCTGCCCGAG
This sequence comes from uncultured Gammaproteobacteria bacterium, assembly GCA_963755965.1. Taxonomy (GTDB): domain Bacteria; phylum Pseudomonadota; class Gammaproteobacteria; order Steroidobacterales; family Steroidobacteraceae; genus Bog-1198. The sequence continues at coordinate 75,556 of CAVWLU010000011.1, read as the reverse complement.
TCTCGGTGTCGGCCGAGCGCGGCTTGGCATACTGGCCCGCGAACCGTCCGACACGGATGATGGGTTTCTTCAAGCCTTGCAACAGAACCAAGCTCATCTGCAATAGGATCTTCAGACGCTTCGCGATGTTGTCCGACTCGCAGTCGTCGAAACTTTCGGCACAATCGCCTCCCTGCAGCAGGAATTGTTCGCCGCGCTGCGCCTGCGCGAGCTTTGCACGCAACGCATCGATTTCCCAAGACACGACCAACGGCGGCAGCCGGCTCAAAGCGGCCACCGCGCGCTCCAGCGCAACCGGGTCGGCGTACTTCGGTTGTTGGGTGGCGGGTCGACTATGCCAGCTGGCGGGGTGCCAGTTCGTCAAAGAGGGGGCGTTGGACATAGGCCGTGATGCTACACATCCCTATGGTGCCGCGCAAAATCCGTGTTCGTCTTAAGCCTTAGTGGCGTTGTCCGCGCCGTCACGGCAGAATGCCGCCCCTATGTCGAAAATCAACGAAACGTTGCAGGCGCTAGAGCTTGGCGACGACAATCCGGGAACTTGGTCGGGCAGCCGCGGCTGGAGCCGGCTGGAGTCGGGACCCTTGATCGAGTCGATCAATCCGTCGACAGGTCTGTGCCTGGCGCGAGTGCGCGGCGCGACCGCGGCGGACTACGAACATGTTCTCGATTCCGCGGTCGAAGCGGCCCGCCAATGGCGCCAGGTGCCGGCGCCCAAACGCGGCGAGGTGATTCGTCTGCTGGCCGAGGAACTGCGTCTCCACAAGGACGCGCTCGGTAGTCTAGTTTCTCTGGAGAACGGCAAGATCAAAGCGGAGGGCGACGGTGAAGTCCAGGAGATGATCGACATTGCCGATTTCGCCGTCGGACAATCGCGCATGTTGTACGGCTCGACGATGCATTCCGAGCGCGTCCAGCACCGCATGTACGAGCAGTGGCATCCGCTCGGTGTAGTCGGCGTCATTTCGGCCTTTAATTTTCCGGTCGCCGTCTGGTCGTGGAACGCATTCCTCGCCGCCATCGCCGGCAACGCCACGGTGTGGAAACCGTCACCCAAGACGGCGCTGTGTTCGCTCGCCGTACAGCGCCTCTGCAACCATGTCCTCGAGCGGCACTCGCTGCCCGCTATATTCCAGATATTCATCGATGCCGGCACCGAACTTGCGGGCCGATTCGTCGACGATCGGCGCGTTGCACTCGTCTCGTTCACGGGTTCGACGCAAGTGGGCCGACAGGTCGGTGTGCGTGTTGCCGAACGTCTCGGCAAGAGTTTGCTCGAACTCGGCGGCAACAACGCCATCATCGTCGATGAATCCGCGAATTTGGATTTAGCGGTGCCGGCGATTGTTTTCGGCGCGGTCGGCACCGCCGGTCAACGTTGCACCACGACGCGACGCGTGCTCGTGCATCGTTCACGGGCAGCGGAACTCGAACGACGCCTCGTTGCCGCGTATGGCCAGGTGCGAATCGGCGATCCACTGGATCCCGGCACATTGATGGGGCCGTTGATCGATGCCGGCGCCGTCGCTCGCTATCTTGCCGCCATCGCGGCTGCACAATCCCAGGGCGGAGCACTGCTGTGCGGCGGCAAGGCGTTGCAGCGGCCCGGCTATTTCGTCGAACCCGCAATCGTGCGCGCTTCGGCAGAAATGCCGATCGTGCGCACCGAGACGTTCGCACCGATTCTATACTTGCAGAGCTACGAGAACCTCGACGACGCCGTGGCTTTGCACAATTCCGTGCCCTACGGCTTGTCCTCTGCGGTGTTCACCGATCGGCTGCAAGTGGCCGAGCGATTTCTGTCTACCGAAGGCAGCGATTGCGGCATCGCCAACGTCAATCTGGGAACGTCGGGCGCCGAAATCGGCGGCGCCTTCGGCGGAGAGAAGGATACGGGCGGCGGACGCGAAGCCGGATCGGATTCTTGGAAGGCATATATGCGGCGCCAAACAACCACGATCAACTGGAGTCCGCAGCTGCCGCTTGCGCAGGGAATTCGTTTCGATTTGTAGCCTAAGCGCTTAGCGGGCGATCCACGCCGCGATTTCTTGGACGCGCTGCTCCAAGCGCGAGGCGGAGACCGGTCCCAAGGTTTTGAGTTCCTGTGCGTAGAGCGAGACGCGGTATTCCTCGATCCAGAGCCGCAATTCCTCGAGCTGCGGCGGCCGGCGTAACTCGGCACTCATCAGGTTTTCGAGCGCCTGGTGGCGAGCCGTCCATTCGTGCAGCTCGCGCGCAGTCTGCGGCGCCTCGCTGCCGCGGGCGAACACACGCTGCCAGCGTCGTTCCTCGGCCTTCAAGTAGCGTGGCACCTGTCGCAGCCAGTCGGTCGTCATGGACTCGATCGAGGCGTCGGAGAGCAGGCGCCGTACGTGCGCATGGGACTCCTCGGCGGCTGCGGCATGTGATCGGGCTCGCGGATCGTCGAGCAGCCGGCGCACGGCGCGAGCTTCCGCGAACCAGTCGGTAACGATGGCGGTTACCTGCTCGAGGCTGGGATACAGCTGCGCGCGGCCGCGATCGACCGCCGCTTCGAATGCGGCACGCGTGCGCGGCGGATCGGCCTCATCGAAGCAGGCGCGTCGAAACACCAGCTGAAGCATCAAATCCGTCAGCGCGTCTCGAGTGAAAAACGGAGCGGTGGAGAGGAGCAGCCGAGTATCGGCGGCGATGGCCTTGGCAAGGTCCCGCGCCTGACGCTCCAGCATCACTCGTGCGAGATGCACAGCGCCTTGCCGGAAGGCCGAGAGAGCCTCCGCCGCGGACCACTCGTATCGTACTTCGACAGACTCGCCCCGGCGCACGAGCGTCGGGAATACCTGAACCGTTCCCTGCGCGAGTTCGAGAACGGAAGTTTCAGTGAAGTCATCGGGCTCGAACCTGCGCCACGGTACAGGGTGCATCAGGCGCGCCCTAAGGTTAAGTTCATCGCGTGCGCGGGCAGCGCAGCGACGGCGCAAGTCGGCAATGTCGGTGCCCGAAGCCAGTTCCTTGCCGTCCTCGATGATCGCCAGCCGGGGCGTCAAGTGGACGGGCACTTGGGCGAGTTCGAATCTCAGCAGCTCGGCCGGAATTCCGCGCACTTCCCGGAGCCAGTTCGTGAGTTGTGTTCGGTCCGTCGAGGGAGTGCCCATGAAGAATAAAAAGCTCTTTGCGGTGTCCGCAATCGGTATCAAGCGACGGCGTGCATCCTTCGGTAGTGAACGCAGCAACGCCACCAATCGGGGCTCGACCAGGCCGGGGATGGCAGCATCCACGGCGGCTCGAGTCAGCGTGGGCAGCGCCAGCAGCGGTATGTTCAACGTGGCGCCGTCGCCGGATTCGCCCGGCGCAAATCGATACTCGACCGCGGTGGTGAGCGCACTCACCGTCACGGTCTCCGGAAATCGCGCCAGCACTTCTTGATCGGGTGAGCGCGCGAAGATGTGTTCAGGCGTGAGCTCCAGAGCCCTGCGCTCCGCGTCGGAAAGGTGCCGCGTAAAATACTCGAGTGTCGCGGCGCTGGACACTTGCCGCGGCAGGGCGCCGGCGTAGAACTCCACGAACGATTCGGCGGGCAGCAGCAGATCCCGCACACGCAGCCGTTCCTCCAGCCGCTGAGCCCTGCTGATTGCCGCATCGTTGGCCAACAGCCAGTCAGGCCGGCGCCGCAGGCGCTGATAGACCAATGCCTCGCGCGCAAATATCAGCCGCGATTCCTCCGGTGCAATGGGGCCGTAGTTGACGATTCGATTGGCGCTCAAGGTCAAACCGAGAAAGCTGACTCGTTCACGCGCAACGACCTCTTCGCGCGCCTCGTCCCAATCGGGCTCGAGAAACTCGCGCTTCGAGAGATGCCGTGCAGCGGACTCGATCCACATAGGTTCGATCTCCGCGACACGCCGGGCGAACACCCGCGACGTTTCGACGATGTTCGCGGCCATCACCCAACGCGGCTTGCGCCGCCGCAGCGGCGATCCTGGGAAAATATGGAAATGAACGCCGCGGGTGCCGAGATACGCCCCCTCCTCCCCTCGCACGCCCACCATCGTGCAAAAGCCCGCCAAGAGTGCGCGGTGCACGCCGCTGTAACTCGCCGCTTTCGGTTGACGCACAATGCCCAACTCCGCCGCTCGGTCGGCGACCTGGCCATAGACGTCCTCCCATTCGGACAGGCGCAGCAGCGACAACCGCCGCTCTTTGCACCATCGCTTCAGTTCCCGCCGCGGCCCCTCCCGTGCCGCGCGATAGGCGCGCCACAACTTGACCAGAGATGAGAACTCCGACTTGCTGTCTTCGAACAGTGACGCGGCGGAATCCTCCGTGACCGCGTTCTCCGAGTTTGCGATGCGCGCGTCCGGTACGCTCAAACCCGCGACGATCGCCAACAATTCCCCCTCGGCATGAAAGCGCTGGCTCTCGAGCAGCGCCCGCGCCAAACGCGGATCCAACGGTAGGCGCGCCATGGCGCGGCCGCGGCGCGTGATGCGTCGCTCGTCATCCAAGGCCTCGAGCTCCTGCAACAAGCGATAGCCGTCGCTGAGCGCCCGCGAATCGGGAGGATCCAAGAAAGGAAACGTTTCCGCCTCCCCCAATCCGTCCGCAGCCAAGCGCAATAGCAGTGCGGCGAGATTGGTACGCAGGACCTCCGGCTCGGTGAAGCTTGGCCGGGCCTCGAAATCCTCTTCCGAGTACAGGCGCACGCACAGCCCGGGACCGATGCGGCCACAGCGTCCTTTGCGCTGATCCGCGCTCGCGCGCGAGACCGGCTCGATCGGCAAGCGTTGCAAGCGGCTGCGCGGACTGTACCTGCTGATGCGTGCCAACCCGGAATCGATGACCGCGCGAATGCCGGGCACCGTTACGGAGGTCTCCGCCACATTCGTCGCCAAAATGATTCGCTGGCGAGTGCCCTGATTGAATATTCTGCTCTGCTGCTCCCACGACAGGCGGGAGTAGAGCGCAAGAACTTCTACGCCGGATTGCAACTCTCGCTCGAGCAATTCAGCGACGTCGCGAATCTCCCGTTCTCCCGGCAGGAATACCAGTACATCGCCCTTGCCGACAGCACCCGGCGTCGCGGTGATCGCTTGGTAGGCCGCCAGGACTGCCGCCGGCAGGTCCGGATCCTCTGCATCCTCCGGCTCGCTGGCATAGCGCACCTCGATCGGATAATTGCGCCCGCTCACCGTGAGGACCGGTGCCCCGCCGAAGAAGCGCGCGACGCGCTCGACCTCGAGCGTCGCCGAGGTGACGATCAGCTTTAGATCCGGGCGGCGCGGCAACACCCGCTTCAGCACACCCAACAGCAGGTCGACGTTGAGCGAACGTTCGTGCGCCTCATCGACGATGATGGTGTCGTACCGTCGAAGGTCCCGATCGGCGCCGAGTTCCGCCAGCAATAATCCATCGGTCATCAACACCAGCCGCGTGGCATCGGAGACCCGGTCGGCGAACCTCACTCGAAAACCGACCGTCGATCCCACCGGCTGCGACAGCTCTTCAGCGATACGAGCCGCCAATGCGCGTGCCGCCAGGCGGCGCGGCTGGGTATGCGCGATCAACCCCTTGAGACCGCGTCCGAGTTCGAGGCAATACTGAGGTAGTTGGGTACTCTTACCAGACCCGGTATCACCGGCGACGATCAGGACCTGATGACGCACGAGAGCGTCTAGAATTTCCTCGCGCCGAGAGGTGATCGGCAAGTCGACGTCATGTTTGAAAACCAATTGCGAAGACAGGCGGGCCCGCTCCGCCATCTCATTCGGCACGTTTGACTTCCAGCCACAGCCGCTCCTGCGCGTCGAGACCCAGGCTCGCGAACTGTTGGCCGCGCTCGTGGGCCAATACTTCCATTGCGCGGAAACGCCGCTCGAACTTGGCATTCGCGGCGCGCAGCGCAGCCTCCGCATCGACCTCGAGCTTGCGCGCCAAATTGGCGGCCGCGAACAACAGATCGCCGATCTCTTCGACGATCTGCGTCGATGGTGCCGCGGCCGGCGAGCCGGCGGTGCTGGTGTTGGCGCTGGCGGCGGCAGCGGCCGCCTCGCGCACTTCCGCGAGTTCCTCAGCCACCTTGTCGGCCGTCTGGCTGGCGTGCTCCCAATCGAATCCGACACGTGCGGCACGCTTGCTGAGCTTGTGCGCGCGCATCAGCGCCGGTAGCGCGTGGGGCACGCCGCGGAGCGCGCTAGGGGCCGGATCGGCGGCCGGCGAATGGGGCGACGAACGGGCCGACGAATCGCCCGCCGCCGCGAGGCGTTCCCGCGCCTTGGCGTCCTCCCAGGCAACGCTTTGTTCGGCGACCGTCAGCGCGCCGCCATCGGCGAACACATGCGGGTGGCGCCGTATCAACTTGTCGCTGATCGCGGCAATGACGGCGTCGAAATCGAAGGCCCCTGATTCGCGCGCGATCTGCGCGTGAAATACCACTTGAAACAGGAGATCGCCGAGTTCTTCTTTGATGTGCGAAACGTCGCCCCGCTCGATGGCGTCCGCGACTTCGTACGCCTCTTCGATCGTGTAGGGCGCGATACTGGCGAAGGTCTGCTGGCGATCCCACGGGCAGCCATTGGGCGCTCGCAGGCGCTCCATGATCGCGAGCAAATCGGACATGCGCGAGCTCATCGAGGATGGTCAGCCCGCGCTTGCAGCAACCGCCTCAAGGTGAGCAGCATCCCCGCCGTCGCGCCCCAAATGTTGCGTTCACCGTAGGGGATGTCGAAGACCTCCAAGGTGACACCGCCCATTTGACGCATACGCGATTTGTGATTGGCGGCATCCAAGATGAAATCCAAGGGCACTTCGAAAACGTCGTGCACTTCGGCAGTCGCGATTCGCAATTGGTAGAGAGGACTGACAAAACCTACCGCGGGTGTCACCCGAAAACCCGTCCCCACCCAGTGGTCCGGCAGGTACCCGGCGAACTCCACGTAGCTCTCGGACAAGCCAATCTCTTCGTACGCTTCGCGCAGCGCCGCGCGCCACGCACTCCCATCCTCGGGCTCTATGCGGCCCCCTGGAAAACTGATCTGACCGGCGTGATCCTTGAGCGTTGCGGCCCGCTGCGTGAGCAGCACCGTGAGGCCTTGATCTCGCTCCACCAACGGCACCAGCACCGCCGCGGGAACTTGCTGCTTCGGCAAGGCGGCACGCATACGCGCCAGTTCCTCGCGAGAGGCTCCCCCCAGCCACAGCATGTCATCATCCGGTCCGGAGGGTTTAGGCTCGAGCGACTCACAAATGTGAGTCTTGCTGTATAGCGAATCCATCGTCAACCGGCGGATCCAGGACCTTTGATGCCGCCCGTCGTCAGCTCCAACGGATCGAGCAGCCGGCGCAACTCCTCGACTTTCAAGTCGGTCATCTCCGCGGCGACATCCAAAATCGGCCGGCCTTCGGCGTAGGCTTTCTTGGCAATCGCGGCGCCTCGCTCGTAGCCGATTACCGGATTGAGCGCGGTCACCAGGATCGGATTGCGCGCGAGCGCCGCGCCCAACCGCTCTGCATTCACTCGAAACCCGCGAAGCGCGTGATCGGCCAGATTGCGCCCGGCAATGCCAAGCAATTCCAGGCTTTGCAATAAATTATAGGCAATGACGGGCAGCATGACGTTGAGCTGAAAATTGCCCGACTGTCCCGCAATGGTAATCGTCGTATCGTTGCCGATGACCTGTGCCGCGATCATGGTCACCGACTCGGGGACGACGGGATTTACCTTGCCCGGCATGATGCTGCTGCCGGGTTGCAGCGCCGGCAGCGCAATTTCCCCCAGCCCAGCCAAGGGTCCGCTGTTCATCCAGCGTAGGTCGTTCGAAATTTTCATGAGACTTACGCTAACGACCTTCAGTTGGCCGGACAGTTCAACCGCCGTATCCTGACTGGAGAGCGCCTCGAAATAATTATCGCTGGGGCGAAATTCGAGCTTCGTGGCCGCAGCGAGATGATGCGCGAACATCCCACCGAACTCCGCTCTAGCGTTGATGCCCGTGCCGACCGCGGTGCCGCCCTGCGCCAACGAGAGCAAACGCGGCATCACGGATATCAAGCGCGCGCAGCCGGCATCGATTTGCGCTTGCCATCCGCCGAGTTCCTGGGCGAGCGTGATCGGCATCGCGTCCATTAAATGGGTCCGGCCGGTTTTGACGACGCCGCCCAACTCCAACGCTCTCGCTGCGAGGACCGCACTCAAGCGGCGAAGGCCGGGCAATAGATTTTCGTTGAGCAGCAACGCCGCCGCGACATGAATCGCCGTCGGCACGACATCGTTGCTGCTTTGACCCATGTTCACATGATCATTCGCATGCACCGGATGGCCCAAACGCCGGGTAGCCAGGGTGGCGATGACTTCATTGACGTTCATATTGCTGCTCGTGCCCGAGCCCGTCTGAAACACGTCCACGGGGAACTGCTCGTCGTGTTGACCTTCGGCTACCTCGGCGGCCGCCGCTTGGATGGCGGTCGCGAGGCTCGGCGCCATATCGCCCAATTGCACATTGGCGGCTGCCGCTGCGCCCTTGATCAGTCCCAAGGCACGGATGAACGCGCGCGGCATGGTGAGCCCGCTGGGCGGGAAATTTTGGATGGCGCGCTGCGTTTGGGCACCCCACAGCGCTGTGATCGGCACGTCGAGCGCGCCCATACTGTCATGCTCGACGCGATAGTCTGTCGTGGTCATCGCGTCTTACTCCGCCGGTCGGTCGTGGTTTACGGTAATATGCTTAGTATTCTATCATTTAGCGACGGCATCCAAAGATGTCTATCACCGCATTAGAAGCGGCCATTAACGCGCTCTCACCGCTCGACGGCCGATATGCCGCCAAGCTCGCCTCGGTCCGTTATCTCTTCAGCGAGGCCGGACTGATGCGCGAACGCGTGCGGGTGGAATGTGCGTGGCTGTTGGCGCTGGCGCAAGGCCCCGCGACGGAGGCGCTGGCGACGCTTGCGCCGGGTGCACGTAGCTGGCTCGAGGGTCTCGCGCTCGATCCGGCGGCGACCGACGTCGTTGCCATCAAGGCCATCGAATCACGCATCAAACACGACGTCAAAGCCGTGGAGTTGTGGATACGCGCCGAGTTGCAGAATCGCGGGGCGAGCGCGGCCCAGCTCGAATGGGTACACTTTGCCTGCACCTCCGAGGACATCAATAATTTAGCGTACGCGCTCATGCTAAAAGGCGCGCGCTCCGCCGTGCTGCTGCCGATGCTCGATGCCATCGGCGCCGTGCTCGATTCACTCGCTCACCGGCACGCGGCGATCGGCATGTTGGCACGGACTCACGGACAGACCGCCACTCCCACTACCGTCGGCAAGGAAGTCGCCAATGTGGCTGCGCGCCTCAAGGGTCAACGGACGGGTATCGAACGTGTCATCATCTTGGGGAAAATGAACGGAGCGGTAGGCAATTTCAATGCGCACGTCGCGGCGTTGCCGCAGATCGATTGGCCCGCCTTCACCGCTCAGTTCATCGAGTCGCTCGGTGTGCAGCCGAATGCCTACACGACGCAGATTGAACCCCACGACTGGATTGCCGAGTATTGTCACGCGGTCATGCGCGCCAACACGGTGCTTCTCGACTTCGCGCGCGATATGTGGAGCTATATATCGCTGGGCTACTTCACGCAAAAGCCCGTGGACGGCGAAGTCGGTTCTTCGACCATGCCGCACAAAATCAATCCCATCGACTTCGAGAATGCCGAGGGCAATTTGGGGCTGGCGAACGCCCTGCTCGCTCACTTTGCGCAAAAGCTGCCTGTATCACGCTTGCAGCGCGACCTGACCGACTCGACCGTGCTGCGCAATCTCGGCGTTGCGGTCGGCCACGCGTCTATCGCGTATCAATCGCTCGCCGCCGGTCTTCAGAAAATCGAGCTCGATGAAGCTCGGGTGGCGGAGGATTTGGACCGAGCCTGGGAGGTGTTGTCCGAAGCCGTGCAGACCGTCATGCGCGCACATGGTCTCCCTGAGGCCTACGACCGGCTGAAAACCTTCACCCGCGGTCGTCCGATGGACGAGGCGGCGATGCGCGGGTTCATCCGCTCGCTGTCGCTGCCGACGGCCGAGAAGGAGCGGTTGCTCGAACTGGCGCCTCGGACCTATCTCGGACTCGCCCCAGCGCTTGCGCGGCGTACCCCATGAAAGCGGTTTGGACACGGCGACTCCGAAACGTGACGCAGTTAGCACGATGATTCATAAGCCAAACGGTAGTATCGAGCTCAAGATTACGAGGGGTCGGAGCAACTTGCACTACCACCTCCAATTGAGGCATCGTTATGGCGGGTAAGTCGGACGAGAGGATGAAACCGATCGTGGACACAGCATCTGCGGCAGGTAGTGACCATCCGTCCAGTGCGGGCACCCGCACTATTTTGACTACCATGCCGGAAGTTCGGGAGGCGAGCCTCAAGGTAGCCAAGTCGGCGCAGCGGCTCCTGTCCATATTCACCCAAGATTTGGAACCGCTCATCTACGGCGAAGAACCGTTCCTGGAAGCAATCAAGCGGCTGGTGTTGGCGCGTTCCTACGCCAAGGTTCGAGTCCTGCTGGCGGATCCATCGCGGGCCATGGTGGACAACAATCGCTTCCTCGCCTTGGCGCGACGCCTGACCAGTTGCATCGACTTACGGGCAATGAGTCCCGAGTATCCCGCGAGCGCCGGAGCCTTCATCATCGCTGACGACAAGGCGCTGGTGTACCGCCTGCAGGCGGATCGCTGGGACGGCATCTCCGATATGAACGATCCGGCCGTGGTTCGCCGGTACTTGAATTTCTTCGACGAGGTCTGGCAGACCAGCATGCAAGAATCGCAGATGCGGCAAATGCTGATGTAGCTCTTGCGCGCGACGCCGCGCGCAATGCTTAAGCCCCCCTGATCACCCCCGCGCCGGTATAATCGGTGCATGCATTCAGATACTGTCATCGTCGGCATGTCCGGCGGCGTCGATTCGGCGGTTGCCGCACTCCTCTTGCGGCAGGCCGGCTTCACGGTGCAGGGACTGTTCATGTCCAACTGGGAAGACGACGACGATGCGTATTGCACCACCGCGGATGATTTTCAAGATGCCCAGCGAACCTGCGACACGCTGCGGATTCCGCTGCATCGAGTGAGTTTTGCCGGTGAATACCGCGAACGGGTCTTTGCCCACTTTTTGCGCGAATACGCCGCCGGCCGCACTCCGAATCCGGATGTGCTGTGCAATCGGGAAATCAAATTCGGTGTCTGCCTGGATTACATGCATCGCCTGGGCGCCTCGCGGATCGCCACCGGTCATTACGCGCGGTTGCGGCGCTCGGCGGCCGGTACCGAGCTGCTGAAGGCGACGGACAGCACGAAGGATCAGAGCTATTTCCTGCATGGCGTCGCGCCGGACGCACTCGACACGACTCTGTTTCCGATCGGTGAGATGCGAAAGGACGAGGTCCGTCGACGCGCTCATGCGGCCGGCTTGGGGGTATTCGATAAGCCGGACAGCACCGGTATCTGCTTCATCGGCGAGCGGCCTTTTCAGGAGTTCTTGAGCCGCCACTTGCGCACCGAAGCTGGACCGATAGAGAACGCCGAAGGCGAGGTGATCGGCGAGCATCGCGGGCTCGCTCTGTACACCCTCGGCCAGCGCTCGGGATTGCGCGTGGGCGGCCGAGCCGGTGCGGCCGCCGCGCCTTGGTATGTTGCCGCCAAGGATGCACTCCGCAACGCGCTCATCGTGGTGCAGCATCAGGAGCATCCGCTGTTGATGTCCGACGCATTCGAGGTAGAACAGGTACGGTGGCTCACTTTGCCGCAGGCGCCCGGAGTAGAACTTGGCGCCGCCGGCTTCGACTGCGCCGTCAAGACGCGATACCGCCAAGACGACCTCGCATGCCGAGTCCGGTCAGGGCCCGACGGCCGTTTGCTGGTGACATTGCGCGATCCGGCGCGGGCGGTGACGCCGGGACAGTATGCGGTCTTTTACCGCGAGGAGCTGTGCCTCGGCGGCGGTGTGATCGCGCAGCGCTCAAATTCGCGCGAACGCGCGTTCACCTATAATTCTTCTTTTTCGATGGAGGGGTCATGACCGATAGCTTCAAGTCAAAAACGACGCTCAACGTAGGCACGCAGAGCTACGAAATCTGCAGCTTGAGCGCCCTGAAAGCGCACAACGTTGGCCGCCTGCCTTTTTCACTGAAGATACTGTTGGAAAACCTCTTGCGCTTCGAAGATGGGGTCAATGTCAGGCAGAGCGACATCGAAGCGCTGTTGCGCTGGGATCCGAAGGCGGCGCCGCACCATGAGATCGCTTTTACCCCGGCGCGCGTGATCATGCAGGATTTCACCGGGGTGCCGTGCATCGTAGATCTCGCCGCGATGAGAGAGGCGATCGTGCGGCTCGGCGGCGATGCGCAGCGGGTCAACCCGCTCGCGCCGGCCGAATTGGTCATTGACCACTCCGTCCAAGTCGACGAGTACGGAGCCGCGAATTCATTGCAGCACAACAATGAAATCGAATTCAAACGCAACGGCGAGCGCTATATGTTCCTGCGGTGGGGCCAGACCGCGTTCAGCAATTTCAAGGTCGTCCCGCCCAATACCGGCATCGTGCATCAGGTGAACATCGAACGCCTCGCCCGCGTCATTTTTTCCGACGACGGCACCGGCAAGCCGGTTGCCTACCCCGATACCTTGGTGGGAACCGATTCACATACCACGATGGTCAATGGACTGGGAGTACTCGGCTGGGGCGTCGGCGGCATCGAAGCGGAGGCGGCCATGCTGGGCCAGCCCGTCACCATGCTGATACCGCAGGTCATTGGTTTCAAGCTAACCGGCACTTTGACCGCCGGCACGACCGCAACCGATTTGGTGCTGACGGTCACCGAGATGCTGCGCAAGAAAGGCGTCGTCGATAAGTTCGTGGAGTTTTTCGGCGACGGTCTCAAAGGGCTGCCCCTCGCCGATCGCGCCACGATTGCGAACATGTCGCCTGAATTCGGTTCAACCTGCGCCATCTTCCCCATCGACGAGGAGACCATTCGGTATCTGACGCTCACCGGTCGCCAGCCGTCGCAAATTGCGCTGGTCGAGGCGTATGCAAAGGCTCAGGGCCTGTGGCGCGTCGATGGCGCACCGGCTGCCGACTACACCGACGTGGTGGAACTCGATCTGTCGACGGTCGAACCCTCCCTGGCCGGACCGAAGCGCCCGCAGGACCGCGTGCCGTTGCACTCGGCGAAAAGCGTGTATCAGAGCAGCGTAAAAAAAATGGCCGAGGAGCGGACGCAGAAGAACCCCACGGCGACCGGCAGCGCGACCGCCAAGCTCGGCGATAAGAGCGTCGAGATCAAGGACGGCGCAGTGCTGATTGCGGCCATTACCAGCTGCACGAATACCTCGAACCCCGCGGTGCTGGTGGCCGCCGGGCTGCTCGCACGCAACGCGAACGCATTGGGGCTCGCCGCAAAGCCCTGGGTCAAGACCTCGCTCGCGCCCGGCTCGCGCGTGGTCACCGATTATTTGGAAAAGGCCGGGTTGCTGAGTGAATTGGAGAGGCTCGGCTTTTACACGGTGGGCTACGGTTGTACCACCTGCTTGGCCGAGGGTACTGCCGTTACGCTCGCAGATGGCACCGCGCGCCGCATCGAGTCGCTGCCCTCCCTGGGCGGCGAGCGGGTGCTTGCGCCGCGCGCTGAAGGCGAGCTGCAGATGGCGATGCAGTCCGAGCGCATGGATCAGGGCGAGCGCGACTGCGTATCGATCGTGCTCGAGGACGGCCGCTCTCTCACGCTCACACCCGATCATCGCGTGTTGCGTGCGGATGGACGCTGGGTTCGCGCCGACGAGCTCGTTCTGAACGAGGATCGCGTGCTGATCGGGCCGGAGGCGCCGCTCGACGAGCCTGGCGAGGATGAGTCGGGCTATGAGCTGCAGGCGGCGGCCCGGAACTTCACCATGGCGACCGATGACCAGCGTCGCTGCACGCTCGCATTCGCGCGCCTGCTGGGTCATTTACTGAGCGATGGATCGATCAGTCGCGAGGGACAGGCGCGGCTCAATGTTGGGCAGAAGTACGACCGCGAGGCGGTTCTCAATGATATTGAGCTACTTACCGCCAAGCGGCCGAAAGCGACCGCTTACGATCAGCGCAAGTGGTCCATCGTGCTGCCGCTCGAGCTGACCCTGAGCGTGCTGTCTCTCGAAGGGGTACGCGTCGGCCGTCGCATCGACCAGCCCGCGTTCCTGCCCGACTTTTTGTTGAAGCCGGAATGCCCTGTTTCGGTGATTCGCGAATTTCTCGGCGGCACCTTCGGTGCAGACGGACATGCTCCTACCTTGCATCGCTATGGCAAGACCACGGAGCAGGCGAGCCTTGAGCCGCCCATGTACTCGCAAAGCGCCAAACTCGAGTTCGCCGATTCCACGCGGCGGAAGATGGATGACATCATCCAGCTGCTGTCCCGGTGCGGGGTCGAAGTGGCCGGTGCCGCGGTGCGCGAATATCCTACCCGTCGCTCGACCTCGACTTATCCTAGTGCGCAGGACGGAATCGCGCGACGGGAAATCCGTTTGGAGCTGCCGGATGGGCTTTCCTTCGTCGAGCGGATCGGCTATCGCTACTCCATCGACAAGACCCTGCGGGCGAGCGCGGCTGCCGTCTACTGGCGCATGGTCGCGACTATCAACCGCCAGCGGCTGTGGATGGCAGATCGACTCGAGCGCATGTCCCGTTACCCAACCCAACGTCCCTTCAGCCGATGGCGATCTGTCGCCGCGCGCGAACTCGCCGAGTTCGAGACGCCGATCTTTTCGCATTACTCGCTGCTCGAGGGGCACGATCGGTTCTCGCGTTTGCCGGCGGCGACAGCGCGTGCCTTCCGTCCTTTACATCGAGAGAGTTGCGGGTTTCCCTCGCCTGCGCAGCTTTTCGAGCAACTCGGCGTGAGCCACTGGTTCGGCGCGCTCCGCGCAAGTCGATCGCTTGATAACGCGAAACACTACTGTCTCGACAAGGACTCCCTGACGCTCCCGGCGTTGAGCTTGCGCATCATCGACCGTCGCGCCGCGGGACGCCGGCCGGTATTCGATATTGCCGTGCCCGAGGTCCAGGCATTCCTCGCCGGCAATATTGCCGTACACAATTGCATCGGGAACTCGGGGCCCTTGAAACCGGAGATTTCCGAAGCCGTCAGGGCGGCGGATGTGGTCGCGTGCTCCGTGCTGTCCGGCAATCGAAACTTTGAAGGGCGCGTGCATCCGGAAATCAAAATGAATTTCCTCGCATCGCCACCGCTGGTGGTGGCATACGCGCTCGCGGGGAGCCTCAACATCGACATCACCACCGAGCCTGTAGGGATAGGCAGCAACGGCAAGCCGGTATACCTCAAGGATATCTGGCCGAGCCCCGCGGATGTCGCCAAGACGGTATCGGCTTCGGTCGACTCGGCGATGTTCACCAAGGGCTACGCCAATGTGTTCCAGGGCGATCAGAATTGGCGCGACATCAAGACACCCGCCGGCAAGATCTACGCCTGGGACGGCCAATCGACCTATGTCAAGAATCCGCCCTACTTCGACGGCATGACCATGACACCGGCGGCGGTCGGCGACATCAAAGGTGCGCGGGCACTTGCGGTACTGGGCGATTCGGTGACCACCGATCACATCTCTCCGGCCGGCAACATCTCGAAATCAAGTCCGGCGGCGAAGTACTTGGTCGCACAGGGCGTTCAAGCCGTCGACTTCAATTCCTATGGCGCCCGGCGCGGCAATCATGAAGTCATGATGCGGGGGACGTTTGCCAACATCCGATTGCGCAACTTGTTGCTGCCCGGTACCGAGGGCGGAGTCACCGTGCATATTCCGAGCGGCGAATCGATGTCGATATTCGACGCGGCCATGAAATACAAAGCCGGCGGAACGCCGCTGGTCATTCTCGCCGGCAAGGAATACGGCACCGGGAGTTCCCGCGACTGGGCGGCCAAGGGCACGATGTTATTGGGCGTCAAGGCGGTGATAGCGGAAAGTTTCGAGCGCATTCATCGTTCCAATCTCATTGGCATGGGCGTTTTACCGCTGCAATACAAGGAGGGGGAAAGCGCCCGCAGCTTGGGACTGAACGGCAGGGAAACCTTCGACATCGTCGGCCTGGATCGGGGTGCGGCGAAGTTCGTCAAAGTGATCGCGACGGCGGAGGACGGCAGAACGGTTCGATTCGACGTGCGATTGCGAATCGACACTCCGAAAGAACTCGATTACTACCAACACGGCGGCATATTGCACTACGTCTTGCGGCAACTCGCCGCGGCCGGCAAGGCGGCATGAGCGTCAGGGATTTGGGGGAGCGGTGCCCGGCGCAGCGGCGACGCTTCCTGCCTCGACCGTCACCATGGTGCTTGGCTCGAGATGCGTGCGGATGGCGCTGTTGACCCGATCACGCGTCAACGCCTTGATCGCCTCGGGGTAGCCGTCCAACCAACTCAACGGATAACCGCGCTGCACCGTGCTGAGGATGGCGCCCGCGAGGCCGCCCGTGGTCGACAGGCCCACGAAGTAGCTGCCGACGAGCCCTTGCTTATGCGAGCTAAGTTCGGCATCTGTGACACCCTCCTGCCACCACTTGTCGAGCACATGGCGAGTCGATGCGAGGCCTTTTTCGAGCAGCGAGGGGGCGAAGCTCGCCGATATGTTCCACGCGCCGTCGGTGATGCTGTCATCGCTCATCGACGCCCCGATGCCGTAGGTGAGGCCATCCTTGTCGCGCACGGTTCCCATCAATCGGCCCGTGAAACCTCGGCCCAGCACCGCCGTGCCCACCCGCAGCGGTAATGAATCCGGATCGCGATATTGCAAGCCCGTTGCCTGTCCGAGAATCACCGAGACGCTCGGTTTGTCGTTGAGCGATACGGCAATGTCGCGCGAGCCTCGAGAATCTGCGGACGTGGCCGGCGCCGCGGGTCGAATGTAGTCTTGACCGCCCGTCCAGCCGGCAAAATCCTTCGCGACCTCTCCTTCGGTCTCGGATACGGGAACGTCACCGACCAGTACCAGCGTCAGATGTGCGGGACCGAAGTACTTGGCGTGGAAACTCTTCGCTTCATCGACCGTGGCCGACTTTGCCGCGGTCAAGTATTCGGCAATCGAATGCGGACGGTTCGGATGGCCTTGCGGGAATATTGAACGGGCAAATGCCTCCTGGGCACGGGCTCCGGTGTTTTGCAGCGATTGCTGCAGCGAGCCGATAAAATGCTCCTTGGCCTTGGCGAACTCGGCCGCCGAGAACGCGGGATTTCGCAATTCCGCCGCGAGCAACCCGAGCACCAACGGCAGGTCCTTCTTCAGGCACTTCGCTCGAATTTCCAGGCTCTGGGTGCCGACCGTGAAAGAGATTTGTGCACCCACATTGTCGAGTTGCTCTGCGATCGCGAATTTGTCCAGTGTCTTCGTGCCGCGATCGAGCATCATTCCTGTAAGCGTCGGAATGGCGATATTGTCGGATCCTGTCATCGCATCGCCGGCCGGCAGCGAGCCGAGTACGACGACCACCTGCTTGACCTCGGTCCGATAGGTGATGAGGTCGATACCCGCCGTTTGCGAACGGTGGGTGTGGTCAGCCATGTTCGCCCACGCCGCCGGCACCGTGAGGAGGCCCGCCGCGAGCAACGTATATCTCAATATCGAATATCTCAGTATCGAGTGTCCGTTCATGATCCCTTCTCCGCTCCGTGTTGCACGGGAACGAACCACCCGGTCGTGCCCTGATCATCCTTGAGGTATTGCTTGGCGACTCGCTGCACATCGGCGGGAGTCACCTGCTCGACCTTTTGCGGAAATGTCACATACAGCGTCCAGTCGCCGACCGCGATCCACTCGTTGATTTCGCTCGCGACCCCGGCGGTGCCGTCGCGCTTATAGGCATCGGCCGCGAGAAACTGCTGTTTGACGCGCGCCACCTCGGCAGCCGTCACCCCGTCGGTCTTGATCTTGGAGATTTGCGCCAACAAGGCTTGTTCGACCTGCGCATGCGTGGCACCCGGCGCCAGCATTGCGTACAAGGAGTGCAGCGACAGATCCCGATGCAGATCCGTACCGGAGTCCGCGTTCAACGCCATCCCTTGATCGACGAGCGCACGGTACAGGCGAGAATTCTTGCCGGTACTCAAGATGGCATCGAGCATCTCGAGGGCCGGCTGGTCCGCATCGCGGCCGTTCGGCACTTTGTGGGCAATCACCACCGTACCGAGTTCGCCGGGGCGTGTGACGAGGACGCGGCGCGGGCCCGTTTGCTCGGGCTCCTCCGTGTAGATGTCCGGAATTGGTTGCGGCGAGTGCGGATAGACCCCGTAGTATTTCTTCACCAACCCCAGCACGGCCGGGGCGTCGATGTCGCCGACCACCGTAATGGTGGCGTTGTTCGGCCAGTAGAACGTATCGTAGAAGTCGTGCAATTTCGCGATCGGCACATGCTCGATATCGCTCTTCCAGCCGATCGTCGGGTGGTGGTAGGGCAGCGCCACGTAGGCGGCGGCGGTGACTTCTTCGATCAGCACGTTGTTCGGATCGTTCTTTCCGCGTTCGTATTCATTGCGCACCACCGTCATCTCTGCCTGCCGGTCGGCCTCACGCAGCCATAAATGGTGCATGCGATCGGCTTCGATCGCGATATATCCCTCCAGACTCGCACGGCCGATGGTGGCGAAATAATTGGTTCGATCGACCGAAGTACTTGCATTGAACTGGCCGCCGACGCGTTCCAGATACTGCTTGACGCTGTTGCCTTTCGGATCGTTATAGTTCTCGCTCCCCTTGAACATCAAATGTTCCAGAATATGGGTCGCCCCGGTGGTACCGGTCACCTCGTTGCGCGAGCCGACCCGATAGGTCACCTGGAACGTCACAACAGGCGCCGACGTGTCGGCGACGAGCAAAACGGTGAGCCCGTTGCTGTCGAGGCGATATTCGTCGATCCCGCCGAGAGACTTGACATAGGTGTAGCCGGGTACGGAGGCCGGAGCGGTGGTCGTGGCGGCTGCCAACTGCGCGCAGGCCCCGCTCGCCCCAAGTGCCACCGCACCCATCAATACCAACCGTTTCGCGCGCGCGCACCGCACGGCCACGTTTTCATCCATGCTCTAACTCCAGGTTTCGACTTGAATCATCCGCGCCATTCTAGCGTGCGACTAAACCGGTTGTAGCAATTCATATATATTAGTTGCATGAACCGCCGCGCGCTTGAAAACACGCCCGCCGTTGCGTTGTTCGACCTCGACGGCACCTTGACTTGGCACGACACGCTGGTGCCGTTTTTGGCCGGCTATGCGGCGCGCCACCCGATGCGCCTTGCGCGGCTGTGGCGGTTCGCCCTCGCACTGATGGACTACGCAGCGCGCAATCGCGATCGAGGCCGGCTGAAATCCAGCGCGATCCGCGCGGTGATGGGCGGCCTCAATCGCGCGGAGGTCGACGCCTATGCGGAGTCATTCGTGCTCGCCCTCGAAGCGCGTCGAATGTTCCGAGCTGCCGCGCTGGCGGCGCTCGCGGCGCACCGCGCCGCGGGAGACCACTGTGTGCTCTTGTCGGCAAGTCCGGATCTGTACGTGCCGCGGATCGGTCGATTATTGGGCTTCGAGCGCACGGTTTGCACCGAGCTTCGGTGGCATGGCGATCGCCTGGACGGGGGCCTCAAAACCGAAAACAGGCGCGGCGAGGAGAAAGTTCGCTGTCTCGAATTCTTGAGGACCGAATATCCCGATGCATCCATCGTCGCCTACGGCAACAGCAGCGCGGATCTCGCTCACATGCGAAGAGCCGACCGCGCCGTCCTCGTCAACGGGAGTGCCGCCGCGCGGCGCAGTGCGGCGGATGCGGGCATCCCGATCGCCGATTGGACTTGAGGGCGCCGGCCGCAACCACTCGCCCGCTCGAAGCCGGCGTCAGCGACGCACCGATTGCAAGGACTCATGAAGTTTGAGCAACAACGACTCCGTGGTCTGCCAGTCGATGCACGGGTCCGTGATCGACACGCCGTACTCGAGCGTCGCGAGATCCTTTGGGATCGGCTGATTGCCCCCCTTTAAGTGACTCTCGAGCATCAGCCCAACGATGGAGCGATTGCCGTCGAGAATTTGCGCGATGCAATTCTCGGCCACCAATGGCTGCACACTCGGATCCTTGTTCGAATTCCCGTGACTGCAATCGACGACGATGGTGGCGGGTAAATTGGCTTGAGTCAGCTGCCGCTCAGCGAGCGCAATACTCACCGCGTCGTAATTGACGCGTCCGCCGCCGCCGCGCAGCACGATATGGGCATGCGGATTGCCGCGCGTGCGAAACACCGCGGATTGTCCTTGTTGAGTGATGCCGAGAAAATGATGCGGATGCCGTACGGACTGGAGTGCATTGATCGACGCCGCGAGCGCGCCGTCCGTCCCGTTCTTGAAGCCGACGGGCGTCGACAATCCGCTGGCCATTTCCCGGTGCGTCTGCGACTCCGTGGTGCGAGCGCCGATGGCGGTCCAGGTGATCAGTTCCGAAAGATACTGCGGCATGATCGGATCGAGCGCCTCGGTTCCGGCCGGCAATCCCGATTCCGCGACATACAGCAGCAGCTCTCGCGCCAGCAATATGCCTTTTTCGATGTGAAACGAGTCGTCCAAATCCGGATCGTTGATCAGACCCTTCCAACCAACGGTGGTGCGAGGCTTTTCGAAGTACACCCGCATGATCACCAACATGGTCGACGCCACTTGCTCAGCAAGCCCTTTGAGTCGGCCGGCGTATTCGCGCGCGGCCTTGGCATCGTGAATCGAGCAGGGCCCCACCACGACGAACAATCGCGGGTCGCGCCGCTCCAATATCGAGCGCAGGATCTCGCGCGATTGAAACACCGTGTCGGAAGCGCGCTGCGTCAGCGGCAGACGGCGCTTGACCTCCTCCGGGGTGGCCAATAAGTCGCTGGAAGCAACGTTGACGTTCTGTAACCGATCTTGGATGTTCGTCACGGATCAACCTACATGGACGTTCTGATGGTCCAAAGTTCCGGAAAAAATTTCAGCTCCAACGCCTTTGTCAGGTACGACACCCCGCCGGTGCCGCCCGTGCCGCGCTTGTAGCCGATGATCCGCTCCACCGTTTTCACATGAGTGAAGCGCCACAATTGGAACTTGTAGTCGAGGTCGACCAACCGCTCCGCGAGCTCGTATAAATCCCAGTCCTTGACCGAATTGTGATAGACGCTGAGCCACGCGGCCGCAACCTGTTTGCTCGCCTGATAGGGCTGGGAGAAGTCCCGGTCGATCGCTTGCGCCGGCACATCCAGGCCGCGCCGGCTCAACAGCCGCAATACCTCATCGTACAAACTCGGGCTTCGCAGCGCGCGCTCCAATAGCTCATAGGTCGGCGGATCGGCGCGGAATACTTCGATAGTGTCCGCGTTCTTGTTGCCGATCAGAAACTCCAGCATGCGGTATTGCGCCGATTGGAACCCGGACGATCTACCCAAGGTATTGCGAAACGCGGAATAGTCGTGCGGCGTAATCGTCGCCAACACATCCCACGACTGGAGCAGCTGCTGCTGGATCGTCGACACGCGCGCGAGCATTTTGAACGTGGGGCCCAAATCGTCGCGCCGCACGCAGTCGACGGTGGCGTTCAGTTCGTGCAGGCACAATTTCATCCACAATTCAGAAACCTGATGAATGACGATGAACAGCATTTCGTCGTGCTGATAGGATATCGGATGCTGCGCAGTCAAAAGCTTGTCGAGATTGAGGTACTGCGCATAGCTCAATGAATCGCCCAAATCCCAGTGCACTTGCTCGTCGCGGAGGTCGACGAAGGGTTTGACGACGGGATTGCTCTCGTTCATGACTTAAGTTTTGAAGACCCAGAGAGGAACCGTACGCCATCCCGCGAGCAGCTCACGATCGAGCTGCCGGTAATCCGGTTCCAACGTCTCCACCAGGCGCCAAAATGCGGCGGAGTGATTCATATGCTTGGTATGCGCCAGTTCGTGCACGAACAGATACCGGACCACTTCGGGCCGGAGAAAAACCAGCGAACAATTCAAGCTCACCGTGCCGCGCGTCGAGCAGCTTCCCCAACGCGTGCGTTGACAACGAATCACCACACGTTCCACGGAATAATTCAAATCGTTCGCCAATCGCAGCAGTGCCGGCGCCAAGCGCTCGTGGGCGGCGCTCTTGAGCCAGTTTTGCAGCGACAGACGCGCTTGATCGTAGTTCGGGGCGTGAACGTCGAGCCGGTCGCCATGCTGCGCAATACGGCTCGTGGGCGCCTCGACGCATTGCACTTCGAAGCGCTCGTGGGTAAACGCAAAGTCGACGCTTCGAGGTACCGGTGCGGCCGGCTCGGCAAAGCACTGCATGGCAGCCACTTTGCGATCGATCCAGGGCGTGAAGCGCTGCACGAAATCTCGAACCGCTCGCGCATTGACGCCGACGGGAACTACGATTTCCACCCGGCCTCCGATATGAACACGGGCGGTTAGGCGGCGCGCGCGGGTACTGACCCGAACTGCGAATGGGTCGCTCGAGCTACGTGTCTCGAACAGCGATAACTGCGTGCCTTGTGGCTTCATCGCGCCGCATGATACCAGGTTCGAAGTCAGCGGCGGCGCAGGCGACGGGGCTGTACGTTCACTGCCGTACCAGGCTGGCCATCTGTCGTTGCGCGGCCTTGAAGTCGGGCGCGACGATAAGCGATTTTTCAATCCAATTGCGGGCGGCCAGCCGATCGCCTCGCGACTGGAGCTGGATCCCGAGCGCCAGATACGCCTCCGCGTGTCCCCACCCCGGGACGTCGGTTCGGGTGGCGGAGGACTGATCGAACAGTTGCGCAGCAAGCTGTAACTCATCGAATGCTCGTTGATTTTCCGCAGAGCCCGGTTTGGAGCGGGCGAGTCCGTCCATCGCGGTCAGATACAGGACACGCGGATTACGCGGTGCCAGGGCAAAGGCCGCGTTGAGCCGCTCGGCCGCCCGCGAGCGCAGCAGCACCGCCTCCAGGTGGCGGTATTTCGCGAGGTTGGCATAGCACGCGGACTGCAGAGCGAGCGCCTCGGCTGATTTGACATCTTGCTCCAGCACCTGTTTGAGTTCGTCGACGCAGTCCGAGAAGGCCGCCTCCGCCTCTCGTGAACGCTTCCCGCCCAACAGCAACCCAAACCGGTACTGCGCGTGCGCCAAGTGGTAGCGCAGCGCCGCATCTGCCCCGCCCGACTTGGCTTGAGTGGTCAAAGTCTGCACCAGATTGGCCAGTTCATTGGTATCTTCGGCATGATAAGCGTAGAGAATTTGCGCCTGCAGATCGCCGCCCTCCTGAGCATTCACCAGCACGGCAGCCAATGACAGCGCCATGAACATAAGACCACTGACTCGAAACATTTGGAGCAACTCCCTTGGGCCTTCGCGCACTGCGCTCGCGTTTACGATTGAAAATGAAGATATCACAACAAGGTGACGCTCCTTGACCCCTCAATTGATCGACATCGGATCGAATCTCGCTCACGACAGTTTCAGCGGCGACCTCGACCAGGTCATCGCCCGTGCAATCGATTCGGGCGTAACACGGCAGATCGTGACCGGCTCCGATATCGCGAGTTCCCGCGCGGCGGCGGCGATCGCGGCCGCTAATCCCGGGACACTCTGGAGCACCGCCGGTGTGCATCCGCACCACGCGGCACAACTCGACGGCGGGCAACTCGAGCAGTTGAAAGAGCTCTTGAATCAGAGCCGCATCGTCGCAGTCGGCGAATGCGGGTTGGATTATTTCCGGGATTTTTCACCGCGGGCGGCACAGCGCGACGCATTCGCCGCACAGTTGGAGATCGCAGTGGCCGTTGCAAAACCCGTCTTCCTGCATCAACGCGACGCTCACGAGGATTTCACGGCGATACTCTCGGAGTTTCGCCCGTACCTCGTGGGTGGGGTGGCGCACTGCTTCACCGGCGGCATCCGCCAACTCGACGAATACCTGGCGCTCGAGTTGTCGATTGGAATCACCGGATGGATGTGCGATGAGCGCCGCGGCCTGGAATTGCGCGAGGCGGTTCCTCACATACCCCTGGAAAGGCTCATGATCGAGACCGACGCGCCCTACCTTTTGCCTCGCGACCTCGTGCCGCGGCCGAAATCGCGCCGCAATGAGCCCGCCTATCTGTCGCACATTGCCCGAACGGTTGCCGACGTCAGAGGCGAATCGCTCCAGACCGTGGCCGAAGCGACGACTCGTAACGCGGTTCAATTTTTCGGGTTGGATGAGGCCTAGAGATTGGTAAACAAGTGCGGACTGGGCTTAAGGTGCGTCACGACCTTATCCCAGACCTCGGATAATTGAGCCAGGGCCGCGGATCCTTTGAGGCTGCGATCGACGATTGGAAACTCGACCTCGATGCCGTCGAGCATCATCACGTACTTCGGCATGCCTTTGGTGAACTTACCTAAATTGGAAAACAGCACCCGACCCTCGACCGGGAAATCGTCTACCAACGCCTTGACCGCGGCAATACGATCGTAGAGCGCCGGTTGCGGATTATCGAAGGTGTAGCGGCGGCCGCGCCCCATGACGGTCCAATCGCTCATTTGGTCTCCGCCGAAGATCAGCCCGGCTACGCGGCGCGTATCGAGCACCAACAGACCTCGCGGCGTCAGCAACAGATGATCGATATGGATGAAGCCGCCCATTCCGTCGGGTACCAAGACCTGATGAGCCGCTTCGTAAGCGATGCCATCCAAGCGTGCGAGGAGCGCCTTGCGTCGGGAGCGGCGCTGCAAAACGCCATAGCCCAAATACGCTCCGACGCCGAGCACGAGCAGGGCGGCGCCCGCAGCAATCCACTGGGGTTCGATTCGAAAATCGTTCATTCGAGCGCGGCGGCCACAGCCGGCAGCGTCGCCGGTAGATCCAGAAAATGCTGCGGCAGGCGCAGCAGCCGGCGCAAGGACTCGGGCACCGGCACAGGCTTACCGATGATCGGTTCCACCACGTCGTTGAACTTGGCCGGATGTGCCGTCGCCACCAATACCCAAGGATGATCGCCCCGTTCGCGCGCGCTCAAACGGCGGTACACTTCCGCCGCAGTCGCAGTGTGCGGACACCATTCACGTCCATATTGCATGAAGTCCTCTCCGATCCGACGCCGGATTGTAGCGTCATCGACGCTGTCCGCGCTCAGCTGTTCGCCGATCGAGGCGAATGTCGGGAACAGCGCGTGAATGCGCTCCATATTGCTGGGGTTGCCGACATCCATGGCGGAGGCGAGCGTTGGGATGCTCGGGCGCGGGCGCCAGTCGCCCGTTTCCAGGAAGTCAGGCACCGTGCGGTTGGCGTTGTGCGCCAATACGAGACGAGCGATGGGAAATCCCAAGGCTCGGGCCCACAGGGCAGCGAAAGCGTTGCCGAGGTTGCCCGCCGGAATTATGTAAGACGCTTTGGCGCCCGTGCGACGCTCGATTTCCAGACTCGAGGCGACGTAGTACACCATCTGCGGCAGCAGCCGGCCGATGTTGATGCTGTTGGCGGAACTGAATTGATGCTTTGTGCGAAGGGCCGGATCGACGAAAGCTTCCTTCACCAAACGCTGACAATCGTCGAAAGTGCCGTCGATGCGCAGGGAAATCACATTATCGCCCCAGCAGGTGAGCTGCTGCTCCTGCCGCGCGCTCACCAGCCCTTTCGGGTACAGGATCACGATGCGCACCCAAGGCCGCAGGTGAAACGCCGCCGCCACCGCACCGCCGGTGTCGCCCGACGTCGCCACCAGAATCGTCAACGGCGGTTCGGACTCGCCCTGCAGGCGCTGCAAAGTCTCGGCCAGGAAGCGTGCGCCGAAGTCCTTGAAGGCCGCGGTGGGTCCGTGAAACAGCTCGAGCACGTACAGCGGGTCGGGGCACTTGAGGATGGGGGTCGTCGGTGCCGGGAAATCGAGCGCCGCATCTGCAATTTGACCGAGTAACGGCTGTAGGCGATCGCCCTCGAAGAAACCTTCGAGCGCACCGCGCGCAATTTCGGGCAAACGCGTGATCGAGCCAAATGCCTTGGGATCGATGCGCGGCAGCTTCGTCGGTACGTACAATCCGCCGTCCGGCGCCAAACCCCGGCGAATTGCCTCACTCAACGTGACGGGATCCGCGCCGCCGCGAGAACTTAAGTATTTCAAATCCGACATCAGCCGTTCATCACTCTGGCGCCGACGCCATCCAGTGTGGAAATCCAGCCGTCCGATTCGAGCCCGTGGCTCTTGAATGCGGACACCATCGCCGCGCGCACCGCTTCGGTCGATCCAACTTCGGCCCACGCGAAGATGGCGGGTCCCGCACCTGAAATCGAACATCCCAAGGCCCCGGCCGACATGGCGCCGCGCTGCACGTCCTTGAACCCGGGGATCAGCGAATGGCGCTGCGGTTCGATGATCACATCGTTGAACGAATCGCGAATCATATCGAGATCGTTGGAATAGCAACCACTGATGAAACCCGCAAGATTCGCCGTCTGCCACACAAAATCCGAGCGCGAAACATCGGTCTTGAGCATGGCGCGCGCCTCGCGCGTACCCAAATGCATGTGCGGGTGCACGAGGACACAACGCACCGAAGCGGGAACGGGAATTTGCTTCACGCGCGGATGATCGATGCCCACAGTCAGCACGAGGCCGCCGAACAGGCAGGGCGCGATATTGTCCACGTGCGCGGAGCCGCTGGCGACGATCTCGCCCTCCATGGCGAATTTGAGGAGTTGCAAACGCGGCAGGGGAGATTCCAGCAACGCGTTGGCGGCGACCACGGCCGCAACGGCGGACGCGGCCGAGCCGCCCATCCCGGACGCCAGAGGAATGCCCTTTTCAATGTCGATCTCGAAACCATAATCGAGTTCAAGGGCCGTATGCATCGCCTGAACCGCACGCCCGGCGGTATTGTGGTGCGGGACGACCGGGAGTTCTCCGGCGACGCCGCTGATGGCGCGAATCCGCACCACGGGCTCCTCGATCCGCCGCAATCGCACCCGATCGCCCACCGACTCGACCGTGTGGCCTAAGATATCGAAGCCGATACCCACGTTGGCGACGGTGGCGGGGGCGAAAGCGGTTACGTCGGTAAGCACGAACGATCCTTGCGTGAATCTCACTTAAAGATGCGCACCCAGATAGGCGGACAGGCGCAGCAAATCGGCGAAAACACCGCCGGCCGTGACCTCGGGACCCGCACCCGGGCCTTGCACGATGAGCGGATTATCGCAATAGCGGCGAGTCGCGAAGCGCACTACATTATCGGTGAGAGCAATGTTCGCAAACGCGTGATTCGCTTCCAAGCGAGTCAAACCAACGGTCGCCTTGCCGTCCGCGTCGATGCGCCCGACGTATCGCAATACCTGTCCCTGCTGGTGAGCCTCGGTGAGCATGATGGCCATGTTCGCATCGAACTCCGGAAGCCGCTCCATGAACTCATCGACACTGCAGGCGTCGAGCGCCTGCGGAACCAGGCCTGTGACTTGAACATCGGACATTTCCAGCGTCAGCCCCATTTCGCGGCCCAGAATAATCAGCTTGCGGGCGACGTCGAGTCCCGATAAGTCATCGCGCGGATCCGGCTCGGTATAGCCCTTGAGCTTGGCGGCGCGCACGATCGAGGAGAAGGTCTCCTTGCCGTCGAATACATTGAACAGGTACGCCAGCGTGCCGGAAAATATGCCCTCGATCCGGGTGATGTCATCGCCTGTTTCGCGCAAGTCCCGCAGCGTATGGATCACGGGTAACCCCGCGCCGACCGTTGCCTCGTATAGATAATGCGTGCCGGCGGCGCGTGCCGCCTCCCGGAGCGCGCGATATTCGGGCAGCGCCCCGCTATTGGCCTTCTTGTTCGGCGTCACGACGTGGATGCCTCGCCCGAGCCAGGCGCGGTAGTTGGCTGCGACATCCGCGCTCGCCGTGCAATCGATAATCGCGGTGTGGGGGATGTAATCCGCTTGAACATGAGCGGCAAATTTTTCCAAATCGAGCGGCTCGCCCGCCTCGGCCAGCCGTTGCGGCCAGTGCGCAAGATCGATCGCGCCCTCCTCCAGCAACATACTCTTCGAGGAGGCGATCCCGCGCACTCGCAGGTCAAGATTCAAATCGCGCAAACGTTCCACTTGAGTGGCGATCTGCGCCAACAGAACTCGCCCGACGGTGCCCGGTCCGATCAAACCGATCGACAGCGTGTTGGGCGACAAATAGAACGCCGCGTGTACGGCGCGCAGCGCCTTGGCAGCGAATTTGCCGTCCACGACCACGGAAATATTGCGTTCCGACGCGCCCTGCGCGATCGCACGCACGCTGATTGCGGCATCACCCAACGAGCTGAAGACTTTTGCAGCGACGCCGTGCGCGCCGGCCATACCATCGCCGACCACGGCCAAAATACTTAAGCCCAAACCGACGTCCACGTGCTGAATCTGGCCATCGCGCAATTCCGCATCGAAGGCGCGGCGCACGGCGTCCTCGGCGCGCACGGCCTGCGCCGCGGGAATGGCAAAGCAAATCGAGTGTTCGGAACTGCCTTGGGAAATCAAAATGACAGAAATCCCGGCATCGCGCAGCGCGCCGAACAATCGGTGGGCGGTGCCCGGAACGCCGATCATGCCCGCGCCTTCGAGGTTGACCAGCGCCACGGGATCGATCGATGTGATTCCCTTCACCTTCAAGGCGGAGACCGGATGGGAGCAAATCAGTGTCCCGTGTTTGTGCGGCGCAAAGGTATTGCGGATATAGATCGGAATGTCGCGCGCAACCGCGGGCTCCATGGTCTGCGGATGGATGACTTTGGCACCGAAGTACGCAAGCTCCATCGCCTCATTGTACGACAGCTGATCGATCACCTGCGCGTTCGGTACCAGCCGCGGGTCCGCCGACAAGACGCCGTCCACGTCGGTCCAAATGATGATTTCAGAGGCATCGAGCAAGGCGCCGAAAATGGAACCGGAGAAGTCGCTGCCGTTGCGCCCCAGCGTGGTCTGTATGCCAGCGGTGGTGGTCGCCACGAACCCGGTCACGATGAGCCGGCCTCGAAAATTCTCGGGTACCAACCGCTGTAAGTTCTCCTCGCTGGTGGTCCACTGCACCGCGGGGCCCAACGATCCCCATTCGACGATGACGACTTGGCGCGCGTCCACCCATAGAACCTCGCCTTTGATCCGACCGCGCTCGCGCAAGAACGGTGCGAACAGCCGCGTCGACCAGATTTCCCCGTAGCCCGCGATGACATCGCGCATGGAGTATGTGGCCGCGCGAATGAGACGCACGGTTTGCAACACGCCGGCAATATCGCGGCAATCGTTGTTCAACTGTGCGCGATAGGTCTCATAGGCCGGGCGCGACAGTAGTTCGGCGGCGAGCTTTTCGTGGCGTCTCTTCAGTTGCTCGATCGCCGAAGCCACATAACCATCGGGTTGCTCCGCCAGAGTCACCAAACCGAGCAGTGCATCGGTGACGCCGCGGCAAGCCGACAGCACCACGGTTTCGCGCGGATTATCCGAGGCCTCGATAATCTCGGCGACGCGCCGGAAACAATCCGCGTCGGCGACGCTCGAACCACCAAATTTATGTACGATCCATTTATCCATATTCCACACGCGCCCAAGCTTCAAGGCCAGGCGCCATGCGCCATCCCAAAGGTCTCTCAAGTTGATGAATTGCGGCCGGAAACCGCTAGACAGCCCAGAACTTTAATCGCACCCCTAGGAGCGTAGCAAGCAAAAAACGCTCAATTTTGCCCGGTTCGCTTAGGTTTGTTGGGGAATTTGCGCCGGCCGCCGGCCGTGCGATCGGTACCGGATTTCGGCAAGCCCGTATGTTGCGTGCGAAAAGGCAGCGGCGCGCCTGCGCGCGCCGGGCGGCCCGCGGACAAAGATTTCACCGGCTGGTAAGCCGGAATGAGGTGATGATTGCCGTTACCGATCAAATCGGCACGGCCCATTCGTTTCAATGCCTCGCGCAATATCGGCCAATTTTCCGAGTCGTGATAGCGCAAAAATGCCTTGTGCAAGCGGCGCACCTTGATGCCCTTCGGGATGATGACCTCTTCGCTCGCGCGCGTAATTCTTTTCAGCGGGTTCTTCCCCGAATGGTACATCGCAGTCGCAGTGGCCATGGGCGAAGGCAAGAACGCCTGCACTTGATCGGCGCGAAAGCCGTTTTTCTTCAGCCACACGGCGAGTTCGAGCATGTCGGCATCGCGCGTGCCCGGGTGTGCGGCGATGAAATAAGGAATGAGATATTGCTCTTTGCCGGCCGCCTTCGAGTACTTGTCGAACAGTTCCTTGAACCGGTAGTAAGCACCGACGCCGGGTTTCATCATCTTCGACAGGGGACCCTCGCCGATGGCCTCGGGAGCGATTTTGAGGTATCCCCCGGTATGGTGGGTCGCCAATTCCTTCACATACTCGGGTGATTCGATTGCGAGGTCATAACGCACGCCGGAGGCAATCAATACTTTCTTGACCCCCTTGAGGGCGCGCGCCCGCCGATACAAATTGATGAGCGGTGCATGATCCGTATTCAGATTCGGGCACACGCCGGGAAAGACGCAAGACGGCCGACGACACGCGGATTCGACGGCGGGGCTCTTGCAATGCAGGCGATACATGTTCGCCGTCGGGCCGCCGAGATCCGAAACCACGCCGGTAAACCCCGGGACCTTGTCGCGGATGGTTTCGATTTCGCGAATCACCGAGTCCTCGGAACGGCTCTGAATGATGCGACCTTCGTGTTCGGTTATCGAGCAAAAAGTGCATCCGCCGAAACAACCGCGTTGAATGGCCACCGAGAATCGAATCATGTGATAGGCGGGTATTCTCGCCGTGCCGTAGGTCGGGTGCGGCCGTCGCGCATACGGCAATTCGTAGATCGCATCCATGTCCGCCGTGCTCAAGGGAATCGGCGGAGGATTGAGCCACACCTCGAAACTGCCGTGCCGCTGAACAAGCGCGCGTGCATTACCGGGATTGGACTCCAAGTGTAGGATCCGCGATGCATGCGCGTACAACACCGCATCTTGAGCCACTTGCTCGAACGAGGGCAGACGGATGACGCTGCGCTCACGCTGTGCATTCGGGACCTTGCGGAAGAACTTCACGACATTGTGGGTGACCGCCGGAGCTGCGCCCCGCCCCGCCTCGGCGGCCGACACTTGCGGCGTCCGCAGCGCCCGCGTGCGCTCATCCTCGCTGGCGTAGGGATCTTGAGCCGGCGCCAGCGGCCCCGGCGTATCGAGTTCGCTGGAATCGATCTCGACCCAGTCCGAAGGGACGCTGCGGCGTAGATAGGCGGTGCCGCGCAAGTCCGTGATGCTCGAAATCGGCTCGCCCGCGTCGAGCTTCTGCGCAATGGCGCCGATTTGCCGCTCCGCGTTGCCGTAGACCAAGAGATCCGCTTTGGCGTCCACCAGTACCGAACGGCGCACTTGTTCCGACCAGTAATCGAAGTGTGCAATGCGGC
Organism: uncultured Gammaproteobacteria bacterium; assembly: GCA_963755965.1. Lineage (GTDB taxonomy): Bacteria > Pseudomonadota > Gammaproteobacteria > Steroidobacterales > Steroidobacteraceae > Bog-1198. The sequence continues at coordinate 44,120 of CAVWLU010000011.1, read as the reverse complement.
GCAGGCTGGCCTCGATGCCGCCGATCACGATGGGCACCGATTTGTACGCCTCGCGCAGCCGCTGCGAGTAAACGATCACGCACCGGTCCGGCCGCTTTCCGCCCGCGCCGCCCGGTGTGTAGGCGTCGTCGCTGCGCACCCGCCGCTCGGCGGTGTAGCGGTTCACCATCGAGTCCATATTGCCGGCGGTCACGCCGAAAAACAGGCGCGGAGCGCCGAGTGCAGTGAAATCGCGGGCGCTATGCCAATCCGGCTGCGCGATGATGCCGACCTTAAATCCCTGAGCTTCCAGTACACGGCCGATGATGGCCATGCCGAAACTCGGATGGTCCACATAGGCATCGCCCGTGACGATGATGACGTCGCACTGGTCCCAGCCGAGCGCCTCCATTTCGGCGCGAGAAGTCGGCAGAAACGCCGCCGGCGATGAGCCGGGGGCGTTTGCGCTGACACTGGAAAATACGGGGGCCGCGGTTTGCACGGCGCAGATTAAATCCGATTATCGAGCGTAAGTACAACGAAACTGAAGGATCACCCGAGATCGACCGGAATATAGATCTGCGCATCCTCGCGCTGGATCAATAAGGCCACGGTGTGGCCGGCCCGAGCAACTTCGCGCTTGAGCTCCGCGACGGTCGACACGCCCGACCCATTCACACCGAGCACCACATCGCCGGCTTGCAATCCGGCGGCCAAGGCTGGCCCCGTGACGTCTTCTACGACCAAGCGGCCTTTGGTGTGCAGTTCCTGCTGTTCGCTGGGATCGAGCGGCCTCACGGCGAGTCCCAGTCTGCCTCCTCCGTCTTCGCTCCCGGTGCGCGCCGCTTGCGCCGGAGTGTCCTCCAGCAACACCGTCTTGACCGTCACGTCGGTCGACTTCCGATCATGCCAAACCCCGAGATGCGCCATGCTGCCGGGGGGCAGCTGCGAAATCACCGACGGCAAGTCATAGGAATGATCGATGGGGCGGCCGTTGACGCTGGTAATGACATCGCCGGGCTTCAGCCCCGCATGCTCGCCCGGACTCTGCGGCTCCACGGCGCTGATCAACGCGCCATGCGGGGTGGTCAATCCAAACGTCAGGGCGAGTTGTTGACCAATGTCCTGCACTGCCACGCCGATGCGGCTGCGATTCACCTTGCCGGTCTTCATGAGCTGATCCTTGACGTTGAGCGCAACGTCGATCGGAATCGCGAACGACATGCCCATGTAGCCGCCGGTACGGCTGTAGATCTGCGAATTGATGCCGACGACTTGACCATCGAGATTGAACAGCGGACCGCCTGAGTTGCCGGGATTCACCGCCGCGTCGGTTTGTATGAAGGTCACGAACGAGCTGCCGCTGTCATCCGGCAAGGGACGCCCGACCGCGCTGATCACGCCCGCGGTCACGCTATTCTCGAAACCAAACGGGGAGCCGATCACGATGGCCCACTGCCCGGGGCGAATTTGCGCCGGGTCGCCAAAGCGAACGGTCGGCAAGCCGGTCGCGGGTATCTTGATCAGCGCAACGTCGCTGCGCTTGTCGACGCCTATGACCTTTGCTCTGAATTCCCGCCGATCGGTGAGCTTCACCGTGACCTCGGAGGCATCTGCCACGACGTGTGCATTGGTGAGCACATATCCGTCCGGAGTGATGATGAAGCCCGAACCGATGCCATGACTCGGCGGCATGTGCTCGGGACTCGGCATCTGATAGCGGTGGAAGAACTGCGACAAGGGATCTTCGTCACCCTCTCCACCCGAGTTGCCGAATTTCTGCGGTTTCTCGACGACGCTGATATTGACCACGGCGGCACCGTTCTCGGCGACCAAACCAGAGAAATCGGGCAATCCGGTTACCCGGCCGGCCGGCGCCGGTGCAGCGGCGGCAACCACGGAGTTCCCAGGGGCCGCACTCGCCGGTCCGACGCCTGCATTCGAGCGCTCATGCGCCACGACCACCACGAAAATGCCCGCCACGGCCGCGAGGGACCAGGTTCTGATGCTTCCCATGCAATATGTCCTCTCAAAAGGTTCAAAAAAGGCTTTCCCAACAGACCGTCATGTCGGGGTGTGGTTTCAATTTTCTAGGCCATTGGGGGCGATTCTCCATGTTTTTCGCCTTTTGGGGGGTCCATCCCTCCAAGAAGTCAACAGGCCGCCGGAATTGTGAATTCCCGACGTGCCAAAGGGGTGCGGCAGCGGCTAGTCTGGTGATCCGAGAATTATGATCTTTAGTTTATGCCTGACGCGACCGGTCCAATCCTATTGGTGGTGGGCGGCGATCCGAAGCGCCTCCAATGGCTGACCCATCACGTTAGCAGCCATTGGCCGAGCGCGCAGGTTACCACCGCTCCCGCGACGGAGCCCGCCGCCTTGGCGCGACTCGTCCAGGAGCGCGGCCCGGATGCCGTCATCCTGCAAATCGATTTCAGCAATGAAGCGCTGGCGAGCGCCGGGCTCAACCATCTGACGCAGATGCTGCACGCGCAGTCGAACCTTCACTGCATCATTCTCGCCGAGCATGGCAGCGAGCTGGCGGCGGTCAGAGCCCTGAAGGGCGGCGCAAAGGATTATTTACCCCTGGCGCGCATCACCCGCGACTCGCTGCTGAAAGCAGTCACCGAAGCCTGCGCGAAACAGCGCGCCGCGGCGCAGGTGGCCGAGTCGCTGCTCGCGCCCGCCAACGACGCACCCACGATACGGGTCCCCGGCTATACCATCGTGAAGGAGATCGCCACCAGCAATTTCTCCTCCGTATTCCTCGCCAGAAGCGAACGGCTGCGACGCAATGTGGTGCTCAAAGTCATGAATCGCGGCACCACGGCGCGCGAATTGGACGACGCCGAACGCTTCCAGCGCGAGTATGAAATCATTTCCAGCATTGCGCATCGCGCCATTGCGGAAATCTATGACTTCGGTGCCTTGCCGCAGCATCAATACCTCGTCATGGAACACATCCCATGCGGAGACCTGCGCGATCGGCTGCGCAATCCTCTCAGCATCGATGAAAGTCTGTACTACCTTCGCGCCATCGCCGAGGCGTTGCGCGTGATCCATGTATTCGGGATCTTGCATCGCGACCTCAAGCCCGCCAATGTCATGCTGCGCGAAGACAATTCGCCGGTGCTGATCGACTTTGGCCTCGCGCGCCGGTCGGTGGACGATGCCGGCACGACGGGTGCGGGACAGGTCTTGGGCTCTCCCTACTACATCAGTCCCGAACAATCGCAGGGACATCGTGTCGATGCACGCACCGATTTATACAGCCTGGGCGTGATGTTCTACGAAATGCTCACGGGCCAACGGCCCTACAGCGGGCGCAGCGCCATGGCCATCATGGCGCAGCACGCGAACTCGCCCGTGCCTCGATTGCCTTCCAATGTCGCTTTGCAACAAGCCCTGGTCGACCGGTTGATGGCGAAGGAGCTGTCCGACCGCTATGCCTCGGCCGACGAGCTGCTGGCGGATTTGGGCCCCCTGGTTGCCGCCGTCGCGTGAGGCAGCTTTGGACAGCTATGACCGGTCCAAAGCGTGACGCGAGTCGCAGTCGACCCTGACTCGCTGCAGCATATGTAATTAAACACTCGGGGCTGTGACACTCATCAAGCCCCTTGTCGCGCTGCTTTGGCACGCTTGGCCGGCATGTTTATCACCGCCAAGCGACACGAGCGCGAGAAGCAGGAATTGCTCGGTGCCAGCAACCGGTTGACCGAAGCAATTCTCAAGAATACTGAGCAGGGCCTGTTCCTTCTCGACGGCAAAGACAAAATCCAGCCGCAGGTGTCGCGCTCGCTGGCAAATTTGTTTCGCCGTCAGGATTTCAACAACCTGAGTTTCGAGAAATTGTTGGGACCGGTCGTTACGGCAAAGACGCTTACCGTCGCGCGAAATTATATCGCCGGATTGATCGGCAGCGCGCCGCGCGACGAAGCCGCGGAATCGAATCCCCTCAAAAACATCGATGTCCGATTGGGAAATCCCGATGGCGGTTTCGAGGTGGCGAACTACTCCTTCGAGTTCACCTCCATCGAAATGCCCGGCGAGCCGCGGATGTGGCTGGTACGAGTAACCGATATCACGCTGCGCGTGCAAACAGCCCGCGAATTGGAAGAACTGCGCGCGCAATTACAAACGCAGGGTGAGATTCTTCGCAGCGTACTCGCAATGGGCGGCGCGCGCTTCGCTGCCCTGCTACAAAGAACCGATGCGTCGATGAAGACCATCAATGCGGTTCTGAAAAAGCCGGCGCGCGAGGAGGATGCATTTCGTCACAAGCTCGAAGAGGCTCTCGAGGAAGTCGATCGGGTGCGGCGTGACGCCGCGGCGTTCAAGTTCTCCGCCTTGGAAGGGGCGGCGCGTTCATTCGAGGACGCTTTGCATGACCTGCGCAGCCGCAGCTCCTTGAGCGGCAGTGAGTTCTTACCGCTCGCGGTCAAGCTCGACCAGCTCTACAGTCAATTCGCTTTCTTGAAATCCCTGAGCGTGCCGGCGGCAGCCCCGACGCGCGAAACGGGCCCGTCGCCGCCCTCCTCGAGCATGACGGACAACGGCACTGAAATCATCGAGGCGCCCAAGTTCATGGCCGACAAATCGGATCTGAAGGCGGTGCCCGGCGCACGCCGCTCGGCGCCGGCGGGGAGCCTGGAGAGCACCTTGCGGGCGTTGACCGATCACGTAGCGCAGGAACACAACAAGACCGTGATCCTCGATTGTCAGGGCCTGCAAATGGTCCCGCCGCTTTATCAAGCGGCGATCAAAAACGTCGCCATCCAGCTCATTCGCAACGCGGTGATGCATGGCATCGAGACACCGGCCAGTCGATCAGCCGCCGGTAAGCCCATACACGGCACGCTGCGGCTCGAATTCAAGACTGTGCCGGACAAGGGCTTCGAACTCCTGTTCGAAGATGACGGCTGCGGGCTCGATCCCGATCAGGTCCGTACCACTGCCATCGCGCGCGGAGTGATCACCGGTGAGGCCGCGGCGAGGCTGCGCGACCGGGAAGCCATCAAACTCATTTTCAAATCGGGATTCACGACGCTGGCGAATTCGCCCGGCGACACCACACATGGAAGTGGCATGTCCTTGGTACGGCGCTATGTACATGAGGCAGGCGGAAAGATCGCTCTCGCGAGCCTTGTCGGCCACGAGACTCGCTTCAAGTTCAGTCTGCCGCCCGTGGAGAACGCAAGCGCAGGTGTCGGCGCGGCCTGAGGTCCATCACTCGAGCGGCTTGAGCTCGACCAGAATCGCACCGGCCGCAACGCGATCCGCCACCGCGAACGGCAGACGCTCGATGGTTCCCGCGTAGGGAGCCGTCACGGTGTGTTCCATTTTCATGGCTTCAATCGTCAAGAGCGGCGCGCCGCGGTCCACCCGCTGACCGGTGCTGACATGCACCGCCACCACCGTTCCCGGCAACGGTGTGACGAGCGATCCCGCATCGGTCGTGACCGTGGCTTGCAACTCGTCCTCGGGCAACGACAAGCGCAGCTTGGTCTGCCGGCCGCCGCGAAAGAGTTCAAGCTCCTGGCCGAACGATTCGATGGCGAGGCGTTCGATCCGCCCGGCGATTTCGACCTCGAACGCAGGATCATTGCGGGCGATGAGGCGAAGTGCATACTCGTCCGCGCCGACGCGAGCGTGATAAACCCCCGTAGATTTCCTTTCGATTGACGCTTCCGCGCCGCCAAACCGCCAACGGGTGGCAGCGAACGCGCCAAGCCGCCATCCCGTGGTGTCCGACCACAGCGCGTCGGACCCGGTGTGCCGAGTCGCGCACCAAAGAGCCGCGAGCGCGTAGTCCTCGCCGACGGGAGCGGGTTCGCCAAATATCAATTGCGAGCGCCGCTTTGCGAGAAAATCCGTCGCGACCGCTCCGTCCAGAAACTCTGCATCGCCGAGCACACTGATCAGCAGCGCACGGTTGGTGGTCACACCGACGACTTCCAACTCAGCGAGCGCGCGGCGCAACCGTGAACTTGCCTCGACCCGCGACTCGCCCCAGGCGATGAGCTTCCCCAGCATCGGATCGTAATAGGGCGAGACCTCGTCACCTGATTCGACGCCGATGTCCAACCGGAGCCCAATCTCCTCCGGGGGCCATCGCAGGTGAGCGATGTCGGCCGACGCTCGGCAGATAATCGTGTGCCGGATCCTCCGCATACAAACGCGCCTCGACGGCAGCCCCTCGCCGGGTAATCTCCGCCGAGCGTTTCGGCAATCGCTCTCCGCTCGCAACCCTAAGTTGCCACTCGACCAAGTCGACGCCGGTAATGAGTTCGGTGACCGGGTGTTCGACTTGCAGCCGCGTGTTCATTTCCATGAAGTAAAAATGCTGTGCATCGTCGAGCAAGAACTCGACCGTGCCCGCGCCCACGTAGCCGACCGCGCGTGCCGCGGTGATGGCCGCCTGCGCCATCGCCGCGCGTACCGCCGGCTCAATACCGGGCGCCGGCGCTTCCTCGATGATTTTTTGATGCCGGCGCTGCACCGAGCAATCCCGGTCGAAGAGCGTGACGATGTCACCATGAGCGTCGGCGAATACTTGGACCTCGACGTGCCTCGCCCGGGGGAAGTAGCGCTCCAGAAGCAGGCGGTCATCTCCGAATGCGGTTCGCGCGAGCCGCTGCGCCGATTTGACCGCAGCGGCCACGTCGCCGGCAGAGTTCACCACCTGCATGCCCTTGCCGCCCCCGCCAGCGCTCGCCTTGATGATCAACGGATAGCCGACCCGCTCCGCCTCCGCCTCGAGCCGCTCGAGCGATTGCTCGCTGCCGTGGTAGCCCGGAGCCACCGGCACACCGACGGCCGCCATCGCGGCCTTCGATGCGCTCTTCGAGCCCATGGCGCGGATGGCGGACGCCGGTGGACCGACGAACGCCAAACCCGCATCCGCGACAGCCTGTGCGAAATCCGCATTTTCCGACAAAAACCCATAACCGGGATGCACGGCATTGGCGCCGACGCGAAGGGCAAGATCAAGCACCCGGGCCTGATCGAGATAGCTTTGCGAGGCGGGAGAGGCGCCCAAATAGTAGGCCTCATCGGCGACGCGCACATGCAGCGCGCTGCGATCCGCGTCCGAGTAGACGGCGATGGTGGTCCATCCTAGGCGTCGCGCCGTGCGCGCAATCCGGCAGACAATTTCGCCGCGGTTCGCGACGAGCAGACGCCGTGCCGGTTTATCGGCTATTTTTTCTTGAGGCAATTGAGCGCTCACATTCGGAAGATGCCGTACCGGGTGGCCGCGGTGCGCTGCAATTTGGTGAGCGCCAACGCCAATCCCAACGCGCGCCGCGTATCCACGGGATCGAGAACCCCATCGTCCCAGAGACGCGCGGACGCGTAGTACGGTTGCCCCTGCCGCTCGAACTGGTCGCGAATCGGCGCTTTCAATTGTTCTTCCTCGAGATCGCTCAAGGTTTTCCCATCGCGCTGCAACGCGTCGCGCTTGATCGTGGCCAGCACGCTCGCCGCTTGCTCGCCGCCCATCACGGACGTGCGCGCATTGGGCCACTGAAACAGCAGACGCGGCCCATAAGCGCGGCCGCACATGGCGTAATTACCGGCGCCGAAGCTGCCGCCGATCACCAGCGTGTATTTCGGCACCGCGGCGCACGCCACCGCAGTCACCAACTTTGCGCCGTCCTTGGCGATGCCGCCCGCTTCGGCCGCCTGCCCCACCATGAAGCCCGCGATGTTCTGCAGGAACACCAGCGGAATTCCCTCGCGGCAGCACAGCTCGATAAAGTGCGTACCCTTGAGAGCGCTTTCCGAAAACAAAATACCGTTGTTGGCCAAGATACCCACCGGGCACCCACAAACATCGGCGAACCCGCACACGAGCGTGGTGCCGTACAGCGCTTTGAATTCGTCGAACCAGGAGCCGTCGACGAGACGTGCGATGATTTCCCGTACATCGTAGGGTTTGCGCGCATTTTGCGGGATGATCCCGTAAAGATCGAGCGGATCATAGGCAGGCTCCGCGGCACGCGCGGTCGCCAACCCGAGCGGCGGCGCGCGCAGCCGCGCGACGGCACGTCGAGCAAACGCCAGCGCATGCGTGTCGTTTTCGGCGTAGTAGTCGGTGACCCCTGAGCGGCGACAATGCACATCCGCACCGCCGAGAGACTCCGCGTCGATCACCTCGCCCGTCGCGGCCCTCACCAGCGGCGGTCCGCCCAGGAAGACGCGCCCCTGATTACGCACGATGACCGCATGATCGGACATGGCGGGTACATAGGCGCCACCCGCCGTGCAGGATCCATGCACCACGGCGATCTGGGCGATCCCTTGAGCCGACAACCGCGCCTGGTTGAAGAATATCCGTCCAAAATGTTCGCGATCCGGAAACACCTCGTCTTGTTTCGGCAGGAAGGCCCCGCCACTCTCCACGAGATAGATGCAGGGCAACGCGTTTTCCCCGGCGATTTCCTGCGCACGCAGGTGCTTTTTCACGGTGAGCGGATAGTACGTCCCGCCCTTTACGGTCGGGTCGTTGGCGACGACCATGCAGGCACGACCCGAGACGAGACCGATGCCCGTGATCAGACCCGCGCCGGGTAGATCGTCGTCGTAGACGCCCTGCGCGGCAAGCGGCGAGAGTTCCAAGAAAGGCGAGCCGGGATCGAGCAAGGTGTCGACGCGCTCGCGCGCCAGAAGTTTGCCGGCTTGCCGGTGCTTGCTGCGCGCCGCGGCGGTGCCCCCCAATGCATTGCGCTGCAATAAGCTGCGCAAATCCGTCACCAATGATTGCATTGCAGCACGATTGGCGGCGAAATCGGCGGACCGGACATCGATGTTTGAGGGGATCTTGGCCATGGTCTTACGCTTCCGCCATTGTCATTAGTACCACCGAAGTGGCAAAATTGTCCGACAGTCCGATTATCCAACGATTCCGGGCCCGATGACAATGGGGTCGGATCACCATGGGGGTTCTTTTAAGACCATGCCCGGCGCTGCCTACCGCGAGTTCAATTTCGGTCTTGGCGAAGTGATCGATACCGTGCGCGATCAGGTGCGGCGCTTCGCGCAAGAGAGGCTTGCCCCCCGCGCCAACGAGATCGATCGCAGCAATGTATTCCCGCGCGACCTGTGGCCGGAGTTGGGCGAGTTGGGCTTTTTGGGTCTGACTGTCGCCCCGGAGGACGGCGGTGCGGGACTTGGCTATCTCGCACACACGGTGGCGATGGAGGAGATCTCGCGAGCATCGGCGGCGGTGGGATTGAGCTACGGGGCGCATTCGAATCTGTGCGTCAACCAGCTTGCTTTGAATGCGAACGAGGATCAAAAGCGACGATATTTGCCGAAGCTCATCAGCGGCGAACACGTGGGCGCGCTCGCCATGTCCGAGCCGGGCGCGGGCTCCGATGTCGTATCCATGCAGCTCAAAGCCCTGAAGCGCGGCGATCACTACGTGCTCGACGGCCGAAAGATGTGGATTACCAACGGCCCGGAAGCACAGGTGTTGGTGGTCTATGCGAAAACCACTCCCGAAGCCGGCGCGCGCGGCATCAGCGCTTTCATCATCGAAGAAGGTTTCAAAGGTTTCAAGGCCGCGCAGAAATTGGACAAGCTCGGTATGCGCGGCTCGAGCACGAGTGAACTCGTGTTCGACAGTTGCGAGGTTCCTGCCGAAAACCTGTTGGGCGGAGAAAACCAGGGTGTCAGCGTGCTGATGAGCGGTCTTGACTACGAACGCGTGGTGCTGTCCGGCGGCCCGTTGGGAATCATGGCGGCGGCGTTAGACGTTACGCTGCCCTATGTGCGGGAACGGCGGCAGTTCGGCCAGGCGATCGGCACCTTCGAACTGGTCCAAGGCAAGCTCGCCGACATGTACGCCTCTCTCAACGCGTGCCGAAGTTATGCCTACACCGTGGCTGCCGCCTGCGATCGCGGCGACGCGACGCGCAAGGACGCCGCCGCCTGTATTTTGTTCTGCGCCGAAGCGGCGACTCGCGCCTCGTTGGATGCCATCCAACTGCTCGGCGGCAACGGCTATATCAACGATTACCCGACGGGCCGTCTGCTGCGCGACGCAAAACTGTACGAAATCGGCGCCGGCACGTCGGAGATTCGCCGCATGCTGATCGGCCGGGAGTTGTTCGGGGAAGCCGGGTGAGCGACTTGTTTCAGCCCCTGGACGATCACCCGGCATATCGGCAAATCGCGAAGCTCATAGAACAGCGAATCGTCGGGCGCTCGCTGCGGACCGGCGATCCCTTGCCGTCCGAAACCGATCTCGCGCGGCAGTTCGGCGTCAACCGGTCCACCATTCGCGAGGCCATTCGCGAATTGGAGACCCACGGATTGCTGGGCCGCGGCCGCGGCGAGAAGCGCTTACGAGTCACACGGCCTGAACCGCGGCACGTGAGTTCCGGCGTGAGCCGCGCGCTCGCCCTGCACGATGTGACCTTTCTCGAGTTGTGGGAAGCGATGATGGCGATCGAGCCCGCGGCGGCCCAATACGCCGCAGCCCGGCGCACCGCCGCGCAACTTCAAGTCTTGGTTCGTACGAGCGCACGTTTTAAGCGCGATGCCGCCGACACCGAAGCTGCCGTGTCGGCCGTGGTGGACTTCTTCACGGCGGTTGCCTCCGCAAGCGGCAACCAGGTACTCGCCCTGTCGCAGGCGCCCCTCAATCTCTTGCTCGCTCCGACGCTCACCCAGCTCATCAATCGAGTGCCTCAGGCCCGCACTCGCATCCGCGAGGCGCAACATCGCATCACGAATGCGATCAAGCTGCGGCAAAGCGAGGTCGCACGCACGTGGATGGAAAAGCACATCCGCGATTTCAAGCGGGGATATGACCTTAGTCGCCTGACTGTTTGAAAGGGACTAGAGGATCTGTTCCCGCAAAGTATCTGTGCCGCTGGGATCGTGGATGTTGGTGCTGAAGGAAATCAGCACCATGACCTTATCCCCGGTATTGCGGTAAGCGTGAACCACACCCGGCGGTATCGTGAACCTTAAGGTCTCGCCCTCCGGCACCTCCACGTCGCGAAGCGAATCCCCTTCCTTCAGGCGAACCAAGCACGGACCCACCACGGTCGTTGTCTCGGTGGCAGTGCGGTGAGAGTGATTTCCGCGCACCTCGTTGGGCTGCGTCAAAACGACGTGCACGTTCTTCTGCGCCGCGAGTTCGTCGTCCGTAAGAGGCTCGAAGACGAAGCCGCGCGGGTCGCGGTGAGCCGTCAAGGTTTCAATTCGCGTACGTGCCGCGATCGGTATGTCCATGCCGGCTATTCTAGCCCGGCCGACCACAAGTTACCTGATGACTCGCGAGCGCCTGCCAACGGGACCCGGACTCACCTTGCGGCGGACCACGTGACGCCGGCCGGCCAACAAGACGCCGGTAACGAACATGACATCCAGCCAATCGAGAGCACCGCCGCCGCCGCCGCTCGATGCGGTTACCGTCAAAGCGGCCGTTGCCGAAGCAGTATTGCCGCCGGCCGGGGTGCTCGAGACCGCGCTCGGTGCGATGTTGTTCGAATAGCTGCCGGCGGTGCCGCTGCTCGCGGTCAGCGTCACCGTACAAGTGCCGCTCGCCGGAATGCTCGCACCGGCGAGCGTCACGCTATTTCCCGGTACAGACAGCGTCCCGCCGCAAGTGGTGGTAGCCGCCGGTGAAGTCTTGACGATGAGATTGCTCGGCAGCATGTCGGTCAATCCGACCGCCGTGAGCGTGTATGCATTGGCATTACTCAAGGTAATGGTCAACGTGGAAGTCCCATTCACGGCAACGCTCGCGGGCGCAAAACTCTCAGATATGGTCGGCGGTTTTGGCACGGTCACGGTCAAGGTGGCCGAACTCGGCGCCGCATTGCCGCCTGCGGGCCCGGTCGTGAGAGCATTCACCGCAATGGCGTTGGTGTAACTTCCTGCAGCGGCACCTGAGACGCTCACCGTCACGGTGCAACTGCCGTTCGCCGGTATATTTGCGCCGCTCAGAGTGACCGAGTTCGAAGTGTTCATGAGAGAGCCGTTGGCTCCGGTGCAGGAAGACGCCGGTGCCGGCGAGCTGCCGATCGTGATCCCGGCGGGCAGCGTGTCCGTGAAGGTTGATTGGGTGAGCGCAAACCCGTTCGGGTTGTGCAGCGTGACGGTTAGCGTGGAAGCGAGAGTCTTTCCCACGCTGGCCGGCGAAAACGCTTGAGTGATCGTGGGCCGGCTCGGGGTTATCGACAGCGGCGTTGGGCAGGCGGAGATTCCGGCCGCACTGGGCGCTGCGCTGGTCGCGCTCTCCGAAGTGACCGTAATCGTAGCGACGTCCGCGGCGCCGGTGTTATCCGTGACGGTCAGCGTAACAGTGCCGGCACCCGGAAGAATCGTTGCTTGGGCAGCAGTACTACCGGCAACGATGGTGACGCCGCCGCTGGCGGCCCAAGCATATGAAGCGATAGTGCGATTGCAAGAAGCCGAGCTACCGCTCGCATCCCACACGCCGCTGCTGCCGGCGATGATCTTCGGCAACGCTACGGCCGCAATGGGCCGCTGCGCCTCTTGCACGGCTTGGTACGCGTCCACCATGCCGGCGCCGCACTGACCGGATGCGGGACACGCACATTCGTCGGAACCATCGGTGGCCAACTGCGGGCAAACCGGAATGGCGCCGGCCCCCGTGTTGGGCGGGAACTTATTGGCACCGAGTGCGATTCGCGCTGCCAACTGCGCCGGCTGCAAATTATTATTCACCGAACGCATCAGAGCCGCGATGCCGGAGACGATGGGTGCGGCGAAGCTGGTGCCGAGATTGGGGTTCGTTTCGTTGGTGTAGGTGTTATTGGACCCGCCGAGCGGCACGGTGGTGCCGAGATTGGTTGTCGTGTCGATCGACCGCAAGCAATCTCCATTGGCGGCGGTGAGGCAATTTCCGGCCGGCGCAGACACGCTGACTTGCGCACCAAAACTGCTGTACCCGACTTTGGTGCCGACATTGCGCAATCCCGCGACGGCCATCACGCCGGGCACCACTCCGGCGCAGTTGGCGGGCAACTCGACGTCTCCGCTGGCGTTGCCGGCGGATATGACGACCAACACGCCTGCGTTTGTCACGTCGGTTAGTACAGACTCGTAGGCCATGCCATCGGAACTCGTACAAGAGGTCGTGTCGCCGCCCAAACTCAAATTGATGATGTCGGCGGGGTACGGGTTGGTCGGCACAGCAGGACCGTCGGGGTTCGTCACGGGGAGGCCCGCCGCCCACTCGATGCCCGCGATGATGTCCGAATCGTATCCGCCGCCCTTACCGAGTGCGCGCACCGGCAATATCCAAGAACCCCAGGTCATACCGGCAATGCCGACACTATTGTTGGTGATTGCACCGAAGACACCTACGACTCGTGTGCCGTGCCAGGAACTCGGCGCAGCGGTATCGCCGGCGAACACCTGGTTCGGGTTCGCTATGTCCGTGGCACTGATCCAATCGCCGGGATCGGAAGGGTCCGGATCCCATCCGTCCCCATCATTCGCAATATCAAAGGTCCCCAAGGGACCGTACGGACTGTTGGGACTGTAGTCTTGGCCGACAAAATCATAGCCGGGCAACAATCGGCCGCCGAAGCCCGCACCCAAGGAAGCGGGACCCGCCCGGAGCAAATCGGGATGGTCGAAGAGCACGCCGGTATCGACATCGGCGATCACGATGCCGGCGCTGCCGGTGGTGATGCCCCAGGCGGAAACGGCATCGGTCGCCGACGAGTCCATGGTCGGCACGCCCTCCACGAGGATTGATGAGTTGGGTGCGTTCATGTACCACTGCCCACTGGCACCGGCGGTGGGGCCGAACAATGGATCGTTCGGCGTCACGGCGAGCGCATAGCGCCGCTGATCCACCGCGGCGAACTGCACCGCCGGATCCGCGCGCAGCTTCGCAAGAGCAGCCACCACATCGGCGCCGTACAGGGTCTTTGGCAAAAACAGCACATGCATGCTGGGCGTGAATTGCCGGGACCGTGCGAGCCCCAGGCCGACACGTTGCGTCAACGCGGCAACGTCTGCGGTCGTCGTTTGCGCTTGCGTGAACGAGTAGCTGCGCGCTTGTCGCCGGAAGGTCACCGCCTTGATCACGGCATTGCTCGGGGTCGCGCGAAAGCCCACGATCAGGCGGATCGCCTGGGGGCCGATCGCGATCGGGGCTTTACGTATCGGATTGTATTCAGGCGCAGCCGACGACGTCTTAGCCGCGATCAACGCCACGCAGCACGCGCAGCCAAGCATAAAAACCAGTCGTCCGATGCGCGGCATAGGGAGTATCTCTCGTTTAGCCGTCAGGCTAATCTGTTATCGAGATCAACAGAATTGCGAATTTGAGAAAATGCGAACTGTGACCGCAATCCTTAGCTGCGGCTTAAGTCGTCGGCGCTTGGCGACAAGAGGCGGAGCGCGAGCCTCCAGCAACGAGTAGAATAGCGGCAACAACTTCACGAATTTGAGAGGCAGTTTGATGATTTACGACAATCGGCAATTTTATATCGGCGGTGCGTGGGTGGACCCCATCGAAGTCAGGGAATTCAAGGTCATCAATCCCGCCACGGAAGCGGTCGCGGGCGTAATCGCCATGGGCGGCCCCAAAGACGTGGACCGCGCAGTGGCCGCAGCACGGCGCGCCTTCGACAGCTATTCGCGCACGACACCCGCGGAGCGGCTTGCCCTGCTCGAACGCGTGCTGGCTGCGTATAAAGCCCATTACGACGAGATTGCTCAAGCGATATCCACCGAGATGGGTGCGCCGATCACCCTCGCCAAGGGCTCGCAAACGCGCATCGGCGTCGGACACATCAGCGCCATGATCGAGGTTTTGAAGACCTTCAAGTTCGAAGAGATGCACAAAACCACGCGCCTCGTCCAAGAGCCGGTCGGCGTGTGTGCTCTGATCACGCCGTGGAACTGGCCCATGAACCAAGTAGCCGCCAAAGTCGTCCCCGCGCTGGCGGCGGGTTGCACCATGGTCCTCAAGCCCTCCGAGTATTCACCGTTCAGTGCGATTTTATGGGCCAAGGTCATGCACGAGGCGGGAGTACCGGCCGGAGTGTTCAATTTGATCAATGGCGACGGCCCCAGCGTGGGAGCCCCACTGTCTTCGCATCGCGATGTCGATATGGTGTCCTTCACCGGCTCGACTCGCGCCGGAACCGAGGTCGCTAAAAAT
The DNA here is from genome assembly GCA_963755965.1 of uncultured Gammaproteobacteria bacterium. GTDB lineage: Bacteria > Pseudomonadota > Gammaproteobacteria > Steroidobacterales > Steroidobacteraceae > Bog-1198. Next base: position 28,981 of record CAVWLU010000011.1, on the reverse strand, counting down.
GCGGCCGCTTCGGTCAAGCGAGTCCATCAGGAACTTGGCGGAAAGTCGCCCAACGTCTTATTGGACGATGCCGACTTCGAGCGCGCCGTCACCAAGAGCGTCCTTCACGTATTCCAAAATTCGGGGCAGTCTTGCAATGCGCCGACCCGCATGTTGGTTCCCGCGGCCAAACTGGCCGAAGTCGAAGAGATCGCGAAACGCATTACGGCAACGGTGATCGTCGGCGACCCCGCATCGGAGAACACCACGGTGGGACCCCTGGTGTCGAAAATCCAATTCGACCGCGTCGAGGGATACATCGAGAAAGGTATTGCCGAGGGCGCGAGACTGATCACCGGCGGCGCCGGCCGACCGGACGGATTGCCCAAGGGCTATTTCGTCAAACCCACGATCTTCTCCGGGGTGCGCAACGATATGACGATTGCACGCGAAGAAATTTTTGGGCCGGTGCTTTGCATCTTGCCGTACGCGAGCGAGGATGAGGCCATACAGATTGCCAACGACACGCCTTACGGTCTCGCCGCCTACGTATGGTCGCAGGACAATGTACGGGCGCGACGCGTGGGAAGCCGTATCCGCGCGGGTCAAGTAACGTTGAACGGAGCCTCGGGCGACATGAAGACGCCGTTCGGCGGCTTCAAGATGTCGGGCAACGGGCGAGAATACGGGGAATTTGGCTTGCGCGACTTCCTGGAGGTCAAGGCCGTGATCGGCGTCGACGCCGCTTGACCTTAAGTTCATGGTGGCCGAGTGCGCCGTTCTACGGCTCGAGAACTTAAGCAAGCGTTATAGGCACGACGGACCGGCGATTTTCGAGCACCTGGAACTCGAGTTACGGCCCGGCGAATACCTCGCCATCATGGGCGAATCCGGCGTCGGCAAGTCGACTCTGCTCAATTTGCTCGCCGGCCTCGACGAGCCGGACTCCGGCCGCATTTGGCTCGATGGCGCGGATCTGTCGATCATGGATGATGATGCGAAGACGTTGCTTCGCCGACGCTCGGTGGGATTCGTGTTTCAAGCTTTTCACGTCCTGCCCTATCTCACCGTAGAGCAAAACATCGCCCTGCCCCTCGAGCTATTGCGCATCGAGGAACCGGAACGCACGCGACGCACCAGGGAGATGCTGGATGCGGTCGGAATTCTGCCGTTGGCAGGGCGCTATCCGCGAGAACTCTCGGGCGGCGAATTGCAGAGGATTGCAATTGCCCGCGCGCTCGTACATGCGCCGCGATTGGTACTTGCCGACGAGCCGACCGGAAATTTGGATTCGCGCACTGCGGCTCAAACTCTCTCGCTGTTGCGTGCTCAAGTCAAAGCGAATGCCGGAGCCGGAATTTTGATTACGCATTCTCGGACGGCCGCCGACACGGCGGATCGGATCCTGGTTCTCGATGCGGGTGGACTCAAACCGTTGGCGACGGCGTGAAGGATCGAAAGTACGCCGGCGGTGCTTTCAGTGTTTGGCGGGTGCTGCTGCTGTCGCAATTGCGCGATCAACCCGCGCGCGCGCTGGTCACCGTGCTCGCGATTGCATTGGGAGTCGCGCTCGGCGCCGCGGTATACCTCGTCAACACCGCCGCTTTGAATGAGTTCGGGCTGGCGACGAAACGGCTCGTTGGCGAAGCGGATATCGTGGTGCGGGGTCCTCGTGAGGGTTTCTCCGAGAAGCTGTTCACCGAACTCGCACACGAGCCCGAGGTTACGGTCGCGAGTCCCGTCCTCGAGCTCGAAGTCGCTCTGCCCGGCCGTCGCGACACGCTCAAGGTGCTGGGGCTCGATCCCTTTCGCGCCGCGGCTTTGCAACCTGCCCTGATCGGCGACATCGCGGGCGGCGTGTTCGATCTGTTCCAACGGGATGGTATTTATTTGAGCTACAGCGCCGCGCAGCAGTTTCAGCTGAAACGCGGCGATTCGCTGTCCGTCATCGTCGGCGACTCGCCAAAGTCGCTGCACGTCGTGGGCATTCTCTCGGAGGGCACCTATGCCCAAGTTTTGGGAATCATGGACATCGCGTCGGCCCAGTGGACCTTTGAGCAAATCGGTCGCTTGAATCGCGTCGATTTACGTTTGAGTCCCGGCACCGATGTAGAGGCGTTTCGTTCGGGGCTCCGCGACAAGCTCCCGGCAGGCGTTCTGGCAGTGGCGCCTCAGGTAGAGCGCGACCGGGCGGTGACCGTGACGCGTGCGTATCGCGTCAACCTCAATATGCTGGCGCTGGTCTCGTTGTGGACCGGTGCATTTCTGGTTTTCTCAACTCAATCCCTATCGGTGCTGCGCCGGCGCAGATCCCTAGGATTGCTGCGTGCGCTCGGCGTGACGCGCGCGGAGCTGCAGCTCGCGCTGATTGGCGAAGGAGCCGCGCTCGGTTTGGCAGGCTCATTGGTCGGGGTCATCCTCGGCGTACTCTTCGCGGTGGCCCTCTTGCGATGGCTCACGGGGGATCTCGGCAACGGTCAGCTGCACGCCGAGGGAGCCGCTCTGCACGCGGCTCCCTTAAGCCTCCTCGTGTTTCTCCTGATCGGCACCGTCGTAGCCAGCTTTGGTTCGTGGCTGCCGGCGCGTGCTGCCGCACGCCAATCGCCGGCCCGCTCACTCAAGGGCGGCGACGCCGATTATGCGACGGTCGCCAATCGGAGCTGGTACGTCGGTCTCGTTCTGCTCGCAGCGGGCGCGCTTCTGGCGAGGGGGCCTGCCATCGGGGGACTGCCGGTGTTTGGCTACGCTGCGATTGCCGCGCTGCTGTTTGGCGCGGTGCTGTTGGTGCCGGTACTCACGGTGAGGATTTTGCAGGTTGCACCGCGCATCAACCGAGTGGTTCCCGACACGGCGCTCGCGCAACTCCGGGAGAACGTCGGCGTCTCCACTCTGAGCCTCGCTGCCATTATCGTGAGCTTCAGCCTGATGGTTGCGATGGCCATCATGGTCTACTCGTTCAGGGTCTCGTTCGATCACTGGCTGGGGAAACTGCTTCCAGCCGATTTGCAAATGCGCGAACCGCTCGGCAATGACACCGCGTATTGGTCTCCCGCGGATCAGGCACGCCTGGTGGCGGCGCGAGGCGTCGCGAGAATCGAGTTTCGGCGAACACGCCAGTTGCTGCTCGACGCCGCGCGTCCCCCGGTCACACTGATCGCACGTAATTCCACCCCCGCGCAGGTCGTGCAGGAATTGCCGCTGCTGCGAAGTCTGCCGTTACCGCTGCCCCTCAATGCCGAGCCCGCCTGGATCTCCGAGGAGCTGCAAGATCTCTATGGCTACAAACTCGGGGACACCATCGCGCTGCCGCTGGCGGGGCGGATGCGCCGCTTCGAGATTGCCGGCATCTGGCGCGACTATGCACGCGCCTTCGGTGCGGTGGTGCTTTCCCGCACCGCCTACATCGCGGCCTCGGGCGACCGCAATGCAAATGAAGCATCCGTATGGCTCGACGGGCGCACTTCTCCAACCGCCGCCGAGGCGGCATTGCGCGCCGCTTCGCCGCGCGATGCATCGCTCGAGATTCTGACGAGCACGGCGCTTCGGGAGCGATCGCTGCAGATATTCGACCGGGCTTTCGCGATCACCTATGCGCTCGAGGCCATCGCCGTCATCATCGGCCTCACCGGCGTGAGCTTCGCAGCCAGCTCGACCGCGCTCGCGCGCCGCGCCGAATTCGGTATGTTGCGGCACATCGGCATGCTGCGACGTCAGGTGATCGGTATGTTGGCGAGCGAAGGCGTATTGATGAGCATGTTCGGCGTCATTTACGGACTGGTCCTCGGCGCCATGCTGAGCCTGGTGCTGGTCTACGTGGTGAATCGCCAGTCGTTCAATTGGAGCATCGACCTCGCCGTGCCCGCGTGGCAACTGATCGTGCTCAGCGTGACTTTGATAGCCGCCGCGGCGATCACGGCAGTTTGGAGCGGTCGCGCCGCCATGAATCAAGACGCCGTGCGCGCGGTGCGTGAGGACTGGTGATTCGCTCGAGATCGCGGAAGAGCTTGGTGTTCGGCATTGCGCTCGCGGCCAGTTCAGCGCTTGCGGCCGGCGTCGCGCCGGCAGCTCCGTATACGCCGGTTACTCCGGGCCGGACGATCGAGTTCCCGGCCGATCGTGGCAGTCACCCGGGATTTCGCACCGAATGGTGGTACGTGACCGGCTGGCTAACCACTCAAGGGGGCGAATCGCTCGGCTTCCAGATAACGTTTTTTCGCACGAAGCCCGACATCGACGAGAATAATCCGAGTTCCTTCACGCCGCACCAGCTGCTCATTGCGCATTGCGCCATCAGCGATCCCAAACGCGGACGGCTGTGGCAGGACCAGAGAATTCGCCGCGCCGGCGAGGGTCTCGCAGAAGCCGGCATCGGCGAGACCGATGTCCGGATCGACCGGTGGACGCTCAAACGCGATGCGGGAACGTATCTCGCAACCATTGATGCCGAGAATTTTTCCCTGCATCTGAAGCTGTCCGATACGCAACCGCCGCTGCTCAACGGGGATTCTGGCGTCAGCCACAAAGGTCCCTCGCCCCAGGCTGCAAGTTACTATTACAGCATGCCCCACTTGAGCGTCACCGGAAAGGTCGCCCGCGAGGACCACGAGGACACGGTGAGCGGAGAGGCTTGGCTCGACCACGAGTGGTCGAGCGAATACCTCGATGCAGAGGCCATCGGGTGGGATTGGATCGGCATCAACTTGAATGATGGTGCTGCGCTCATGGCTTTCCGCATACGCGGAATGCAGGGAGAGCCTCGCTGGGCCGGAGGTACTTTGCGTAGCGCAGACGGCAGCCTTAAGATTCTGGGACCCGGCGACATCACGTTTGTATCGACGCGCGATTGGCGCTCGCCGCGAACCGGTGTCGTTTATCCCGTGCAATGGCAGGTCAGCGTGGGGCCGCAACGTTTTGAGCTCGAGCCGCTGCTCGACGATCAGGAGAATGACACGCGCCTATCGACGGGTGCAATCTATTGGGAAGGCGCGGTGCGGGCGTACCAGGAGCACCGCCTGGTAGGCCGCGGCTATTTGGAGCTGACGGGATATGGCGAACGATTGCGGTTAAGATGAAATTCGCGCGGTTTCGAGCCAGGGGCAATCAATGAAAATCGCATTCATCGGCCTTGGAAACATGGGTTCGCCGATCGCCGCCAATCTGCGGCGCGCCGGGCATGATGTAGCAGTTTGGAATCGATCCGAGGGGAAATCTCGGGCCTTGGTCGATGCGGGTGCCGTGCTCGCGGCTACTCCCAAAGAAGCCGCAGCCAATCGCGAGATCGTCCTCACGATGCTCGCCGATGATGCGGCGCTCGAGTCTGTGCTGTCCGGCGCAGACGGAATTTTCGAGGGTCTGGCGCGCGGCGCTCTGCACATCTCGCTGAGTACGATTTCAGTCGCCACTGCTGAGCGCGTTGGCGGCGATCACAGCGCTCGCGGACAACGCTTTTTTTGCGCGCCGGTGTTCGGGCGGCCGGATGCCGCTGCTGCCGCCAAGCTGTTCATCGTTGCCGCGGGCGCCGCCGCCGATTTTAGGGCAGCGAGCCCATTGTTCGACTCGATCAGCCAACGGGTGTTCTATGTCGGTGAAACTCCGTCAGCCGCCAATTTGGTGAAGCTCTGCGGCAATTTCATGATCCTGTCGGCAATCGAAGCCATGGGAGAAGCGATGACGTTGGCGCAAAAAGGCGGCATACCCAAAAAGCAATTGCTCGAGGTATTGACCGGCACTCTGTTCGACGCGCCCCTGTATCGCAATTACGGAGCGGCACTAGTCGAAGAGCGATTCGAGCCGGCCGGATTTGCGGCACCGCTGGGACTCAAGGACATGAGACAAGTGGGCCAGTCCGCCGACGCCCTGCGGGTGCCGATGCCATTGCTCAGCGTCTTACGCGATCATTTGCTCCAAACGATCGCTGTCGAGGGTGAGGACGTGGATTGGTCGGCAATCGGGCGCACCATAGCAAAGAATGCCGGACTCTGAGGGGCCCCGAACGTCTGCCCGCTAAAAACGATACTTGGCTTGAAAGCCGACGGTGAAGGGCAGATTGTCCTGGTGAATCGGCGGAATTAGGATGAAGTTCATGCCGAACCGGCCAAATTGAGTGATTGCGGTGGGAGCAAGCACCAGTCCGGTTCGACCATCCCCCCCAACACCAAATCGCCCGAAGTTGTAGCCCGAGATGACGCCGCCCATCGCGCCGAGACGAAACCATCGCCAGTGCGCGAACTGCGGTGTGTATAGAGCGCCGCCGTAGAACGACGGTCGATCCAAAGAATTGCGAAAGTAGCCGACCGCCGCTGCCCATTGCGGGGTGATCGAACATTCGACGCCGACGCCGGGATTGAATTCGTCAAAATGCCGGTACGGATGAATGTGATGGGATCCGATCATGACGTCGGCCGCCCAGCCATCGGGGCACAGAGCGCCGGCCTGTGCCTGCTCCCCGTTACTTGGGATCGAGACCGCCGCTGCAATAATCCCGAGGTACACCACGAAATAGCGCTTTAGTCGGCCCATCTATTCTTTGTATCCACCGCAAGCGCTCATCACGCGAAAGCAGAATCCGCCTTCGCAACCTGGTTCCTTAGATCGTACCTACGGACGGCGGGCACGATACGTTAAATTACGTGATACATGTCGCAGATGGCACCATCCACGCCAGGCATGCACCGGCGCGCGCGTCGAGGGCTAATCGCATCGAAACTTGCTTAACTTGGGCCCCCGTGTTAACTAATTCGCCGTACGGTTCATTGCCAATCCCTCCAGTACAAAGAACCGTCTACACGCGTGACCGATGGGTGGCCGGGCACCATGCCAGGAATTTACGAATGCCTTTTCGCAAGGTTCTAGTGGAAGAATTTGTCCGGTCTTTGTCGAAGGGCGCCATAGTTCTCGCCGCGCGATCGGATTCACCTCGACAGGCCCGACCGTGCGCTGAGACACGAATTTGGCCGCGTTAACGGATTCCGATGGCCGTGCGCCCGCGCTGATGACACGGGCTCACGAGCTCGCCTCTATCGCGCGAATCGATGCGGCTGAATCCAGCGGTCTCAACCGGCTGCTTGCGGTGCTACGCAGCATCACGGCTGGCATGCTGGTCCTGGACAACGACTGGCGATGCACTTATTGCAACGAGCAAGGCGCACGGATGCTTGGGTTTTGCCCGGAACAACTTTTGGGCTGCTGTATTCGGGACCTTTTCCCCGCCACGACGGACACCCAATTCTACGAGCGTTCGCAGCGCGCCGTCGAAACCCGCCAAGCGGCCCACTTTGAAGAATATTGTCCCGCACCATCGAATCGGTGGTTTGAGTACCATTGCTATCCGTCCGACGAAGGACTTTTTGTCTACTTCAGAGACCTGACCGAACGGCGCTGCGCGGAAGTCGACAACCAGCAACTATTGTCGGCCGCCCGAGCGGAAAAGGACTGGCTCTCCTTGGTGCTCAACAGCATTGCCGACGAGGTCTGGTTTACGGACATACACAAGCGCTACAAGCTGGCCAATCCGGCGGCGCTTCGGGAGTTCGGCCTTTCCTCCGTCCAGGGCCTCGAGGTCCAGAATCACCTGAAGAATCTGGTGATCTTGCGCCCGGACGGCAGTCCTCGTCCGATCGAGGAGTCTCCGCCATTGCGGGCCCTGGCCGGCGAGACAGTGCGTAACGAAGAGCAGATTGTATTAACCCCTCGCTCCGGCGAGTTGCGGCACCGGCAAGTGAGTTCAGCGCCCGTTCGAGATGTTACCGGCGAAATTATCGGCTCTGTGTCGGTGGTGAGCGATATTACCGAGCGTAAGCGAGCCGAACAGGCGCTCCGGGTAAGCCGTGCGAAGTTGGCGGCAGCGCTTGCCAGTATGACCGATGCGGTATTCATCACGGATGCCGAGAAACGGTTCGTTGAATTCAACGACGCGTTCGCAACATTCCACAGGTTCAAGAACCGAGGCGAATGCCCCAAGTCCTTATCGGAGTTTCCTCGCCTCTTGGATGTTCTCATGCCCGACGGTTCCCCGGTGCCGCTGGACATGTGGGCAGTACCCAGGGCACTACGCGGCGATGTGGCCACCAATGTCGAATACATTCTGCGGCGCAAAGATACCGGCGAATCGTGGGTCGGCAGTTATAGCTTCGCACCGATTCGCGACGACGATGGTGTGATCGTCGGGTCGGTGGTGAGCGGCCGCGACCTCTCCGATCGCAAGCGGGCCGACGATGCCGTTCGTGCGAGCGAAGAGCTCGAGCGGGCGCGAGATTCAGCGGTGCGTGCCAATGAGGGAAAATCTCGATTCCTCGCGGCTGCGAGCCACGACTTACGCCAGCCGCTGCAGACAATGGAATTGCTGAATGGCGCGTTGCGGAGGCTAGTGACCGATCGCAATGCCATCGAACTCTTGTCGCAGCAAGATCAAGCGATCGACGCCATGTCGAAATTGCTCAACGCGTTGCTCGACATCAGCAAACTCGAGTCGGGAGCCATCAAACCGGAGCCGTCCAGTTTTACGGTGCGCGCCATTTTCGAGGAATTGCGATTGGAATTTGCAAGTATTGCGGCGGATAAGGGCCTTCGGCTCGAAATCGAAATGTCCGACGACGCGGTATACAGCGATTCCTCATTGGTAGGGCAGATCCTTAGGAACCTGGTCTCGAATGCCGTCAAGTACACCCGAGAAGGCTCGATACGCTTGCGCTGCCGGAAGAAGGCCGCGTCGGTGCATATCGAGGTGCTCGACACCGGCGTCGGCATTCCGGCCGATCAACTGCCGCTTATCTGCGATGAGTTCTATCAAGTCGGCGTTTCTACCAACAGCACCCGCGAGGGGTATGGTCTGGGCTTGAGCATCGTGCAGCGGCTGGTCAAGCTGTTGTCGGCCGAGCTCGATGTGCGGTCCGACGTGGGCCGGGGATCGGCGTTCTCACTCATCCTACCGGCGAGCACCGGTCAAGGAGTGACGGCGAACCGAGCGGCCGCCGTATCGCCGGTCTGCGGCCCACGGCACATTGATGAAGCGAAGATTCTATTGGTTGAGGACAATGCGTCGGTGCGACGCGCGATGTGCAGGTTGCTCGGCTTGGAGGGTTACTGCGTAACGCCTGTCGCCTCACTTTCGGAAGCGCTTGAGCACGTTGAGGATGGAAACGGGGTTGATCTCGTGATCTGCGACTACCATCTTAGCGGCGGCGAGACCGGCATCCAAGTCATCGCCGCGCTGCGCGAAATTCTGGGTGTCTCATTACGAGCCCTGCTGACTACGGGAGACACCTCATCCGAGATCAAGCAGCTACCCCGAGATCCTTATTCGCGGTTTACCAGCAAGCCCATCAAGGTAGAGGAGCTCTTGACCCTGCTTCGAGGCTTGCTGGCCGCCTGATCTCAAAGCGAAGCCGAGCGCACAATCGCGGCGCGCCAGGCCGTCGTGGTAACGGCCATCGACGTTGGCCAGCCGCGCCGTCTCAAGTCTTGCGTATGCCACGCCGCGCAGGGTATCGCGGGCGGGGTCCGGACCGCCGGTAAAGGCGAGTCAAAAAGGCGACTTTCTTTATTCACGTGGGCACCCTCGGTGACGCTCATAAAACAGTCTCCCGATACTCTAGACCTTCCAACATGAGTGGTCCTCATCCAATCATGTGGTGGGTTTCACTTAATTCTTTTTGCAATGCCATGTGCATCACAACTTGCGCAAAAGCGAGCGTCAAAACCTGTCCGGCTATCGCGGCGTGTACGAGAACTTCTGGCCCGCGACCGATGCCTCGAACATCGCACCGCCTTTCGCAATCGTGAAGACCGCCACGCCCTTGTGGTAGCCGCCGGCCGTAGCGGCGTCTTTTTTTCCGCCGCTGGCGCTTCCGCTGGCGCCGGAAGTGCCTGCCGTTCCCGACGCAGCCGCCGTGATCGCGACGGCGCCGACGTTGGCGTCAAATCCAAAGTTTCCGGACGTAAATTCATCAAACGACCGTTTGTCCTGCAGGAACACGATTTGGCTATACGCCTGTCCGCCGAGTGCAAATCCAATGCTCAATTGGGTCATCGACGTGTCGCCGACCACCTTTCCCCGTACGTAAACCTGTCCCTTTCCATGCGCACCGCCCACACCTATTGCTCCCTTGCCGATCGTCGGAAAGACGGCGTAGCCGTAACTGTTCTTGAAGAAATCCGCGCTCTGTCCCGCATTGCGAAACAAAGAGATCGTGTCGCTGTAGCTGTCCGCCAGAGCGGTTCCGAATGGGAGTGCGAACGCCGCTATAAGAAGGAAGGCCTTGATCACTGGTTTCATCGTAGTCTCCATACAACCCGGGAAATCTACCGTATGAGGAGTCTGACGCGAATTCTTGAAATTGGGATAAGACCTAAGGGCGATAGATCTGCCTGCGGTGCGGCCTTTAAGGTGGGTTGCCGACAGCGGTACTATGAAAACTAGCCCGGCATCTGGTACGCCTCTCTTCGGTACTTGGCGTTTTGCAGAATGATGCGGCGCCGGTGATTATCGCTAAGCCCCCATTCTTTGATTTCGTCCAAGGATCGAAAGCAGCCGAGACAGGTAAGGTCATCGTCCAGGCAACAGTTTCGTATGCACGGAGATTGAGCGGGGCTATCGGTATCACTCACTGATGCAGAGTCCTATTGAGAGGCTCCGAATTTGATCACACAAACGAAGGTAAATCCGGCAATGCATCACAGGCACCGGGCGACCTATTGCGCGGCGCACAGCGTTCGCCTCGGACGCCTCCCGCTGGATTACCGGAGACACGATTCGCGTCGATGGCGGCTCAAAACTCTAAGTCATCTGAAGGAAATGGTATGAACCCTCCCGTAGTTTTAATCACCGGAGCCCTCAGCGGAATCGGCCGCGCTACCGCGTTGGCGTTCGCGCGCGAACGTGCTTGGGTCGTTGTGTCGGGCCGTCGCGAGGAGGTGGGCCAGACATTGGTCGCTGAGCTTCGCGTACTCGGCGCCGAGGCCGAATTCGTCCGCACCGACGTTCGCCAAGAATCAGACGTGCGAAACCTCATCGACCGAACGGTCGAACGATTTGGTCGGCTCGACGTTGCAGTCAACAACGCCGGCACTGAAGGACAGCCCGGCCCGCTGGTGGAACAATCAGCGCAGAGCTACGCCGCGACTTTCGACACGAATGTGCTCGGTACGATCTTGAGCCTCAAACATGAGCTTCGGGTAATGACGGCGAAACGAAGCGGCAGCATCATTAACCTGTCGTCCACGATGGGCAGCCGCGGCGCCGCGGGAGCATCAATGTACGTGGCCAGCAAGCATGCGGTAGAAGGTCTGACCAAGTCTGCCGCGCTCGAGGGCGCCCCATTTGGGGTACGCGTGAATGCCGTCGCCCCAGGGCCGATAGATACCGAGTTGCTCAATCGCTTCACCGGCAGTGCCGAAAAAAAGGCAGCGATGGCTCAAGCTGTGCCGCTCAAGCGTATCGGAACACCGGAGGAGATTGCCCAAGCCATCTTGTTTCTGGCATCGAGCAAAGCCGAATTCATCACCGGCGAAATCGTCCATATCAACGGCGGCAAGACAGCTTTGTGATAACGACGAAGACCCAGCATGGAAGCACTCCACGCGTCGAGACCACCGGTTCGCTTCTCCGTTTACTCCGACTCCTTTGTGCTGGTTTCGCCCGAACTGAGTCGTTAGGGAGAAATCCGGGACTCGGTTTATCGGGGTGTCTTGTTAACACGCGCTTTTTGGTTCGGATATTGCAGCGTTGGGCCTCTGGAAAGCAATATTGGAAAGTGCGTGTGACCGGGGTTGCACGTTACGCTAATATCTAATATATCTCTGACCCGGAACGTATTGAGATATGAATGATCAGACATTAAATTCTCGGTCAAGCGTGGCGAGAGAATCGGAAATTGAATTGCTGGCGCGTGAAACGGGTACGCCCGTTGATACGGTGCAGGAAATCTACCGAATCGAGCACGATAAGCTCGAACGTTCAGCGCGCATTAAGACCTTTGTTTCTGTGCTGGCTCACCAACGTGTAAAAGCCCTCCTGCATGTAGAGCGCGGGAAACGTCATTGAACGAAACCGCCGACCAAGCCGAAAACTTCTGAGCTGAGCCGGTCAGCACAGAAGCATCAACGCATTGGCATTGGCTTAGGCGCTAAACGTTTTTTCTCCTTCGGCACGAACGTCAAGCCCACGACGATCGCGAGCACGATTCCCTCGATCAAAAGAGCAAGCCGCGCATGCCCGAGTACTTGCAGGACCAAGGCGACGGCTAGCGCCGCGATATTACAGACTAGGATGACGGTGCGCGTCTTTTGGGTGATGGGCTTCATGTCAGGTTCCCTCCGTTCTGAAGATCAACGCCATTACTTTATTACTTTTACTTCGGCATGAAGTGCACCGAGGCAGAGGAGATCTCGATCGAGCATATACGATGGCATCACCCTAAACCCGAGTTTCTCCACGCTCGCGTGAGACATGCAACTCTCCATCGAGCACCGGCTCGATCAAACGCGGTAAACAGGGAGTTTCGCGCTCATGCACTGGCGCTTAGTACTGTCTGATCACCGGGCGCGGGGCATCGACTTCAAATCGCGGGCCCATGAGCTAAATTCGGGGTCGATCGTATCGAGACGACGCAGTGTTTCGGCAGTACTGAGCGTTGCAAATTTATACGTTCCGTCGGGGAAGGCCCGTCGCAATGCCTCTAAGAATTCAACGCCGTGGCGGTTATAGACCTTCTTGATCTGCTCAAAAAACTGAGCTTGGTACCAAAGATAGTTCCGCGGATCGTTCACAGCAATTTGTAGGAAGTTCGACTCAAGGTCATCGAGCGATACATAGCGTTGCGGTTGACCCGGTCGGCCGCCGACCTCGAGAACATCGATCAACCACAGCTGCTCAGGATGTTCGCTTGCGAGATATGCATACACGACATAGGAAGCCACCAGTTCGTTTAGCCAGCGCGTTCCCGGATTGATACCGTAGGCATCGAGGATTGCATGGCCGAGTTCGTGCCCACCCCAAAGATCGTAAGAGCTGCCAGCGGCCTCATTCCAGGGAAGACGATGCGCACTTACCGCTTGCCGCACGCCAGCCGAGGCGTCTCTCTCCTTCGGAAACACGTCCGGACCTCCGACCCAGTTTACCGGCATCATGGCTACCGGCGGATCTCCCGTGCACGAGGGCGTCGGGTAAGGCATCTGGTGCTCTGTCAATGCATATTGAGCTGAGTCCAGGACAGCGAGCGAAACCGCTAGGTCAAATTGCATTCGGCGCTGCGCGAAATGCAGCTCGTCGGAAAAGAAGGTCTGCAGTTTGCGCGCGCGCGCTTTGTAGCCAGGCGTGTAGTAGGTCGGAATCGAGCCTTCGAGCAATGGATTGCCCAGCGATTTAACCCGCTCCAGCCGTCCAGACTCAAAGCTCGCCGGTTTGGTTACCGGTTCTGCAGTTGGCGTTTTCGCGGCTTGTGGCTGTGCGAGGCCCCATCGACTCGTTGCGCCAAATATGAGGCTTGCACCGAGTAAGCAGACGGTTCGGAGGAACTTGACCGAAGCACTAGGGTTGGCATTGCAGCGAGGCGTCCGCGGGGGTTCTTGCATGACTCATCTCCCCAAAAGGAACTAAAGATACATGTACGGAAAGTCGCCGGCGACCTCGAGGTAGCGACGGGGCTCGATCCCACGCGATTTGGAACCGACGCCGCGCCCACCGGTGAGAGCACTTTAGACAGTGAATCGTTCAAGCGATTATGACCGCTGGGCCAACGACAAGGAGCAGACCAAGGAGCGTATCAGTGGATGAGCACTGGCAATCACGCGAATGCGAGGCGGCGCGCGGAGATTCTGGGCCACACGCCTGAACTTCAATCTCGTTTTAAATTGGTCGGGGCGACAAGATTCGAACTTGCGACCCCTTGCACCCCATGCAAGTGCGCTACCAGGCTGCGCCACGCCCCGACCGAGAAGCGAATGATAGCCGAAATGGCTCGTGGGAGTTGGAGTGCCGCTCGCCTAGCGGCGAAGAATCTTAATCAGCTCTTCGAGTTCGAGTCGCATCTGATGGATGAGCTGCTGGCTTTGATTAAGGTCCACCTGGGCATCATCGCCCGTGAGGCGATTCCGGGCTCCGCCAATCGTGAAGCCCTGTTCATACAGCAGGCTTCGAATCTGACGAATGATGAGCACGTCCTGCCGCTGGTAATAGCGCCGGTTGCCGCGCCGCTTCACCGGCTTGAGTTGGGGAAATTCCTGCTCCCAATAGCGCAGTACGTGAGGCTTGACGCCGCACAGATCGCTGACCTCGCCAATCGTGAAGTACCGCTTCCCGGGGATCGGCGGTAGTTCGCTATTGTTGCTTGGTTCCAGCATATGCCTCGACTCGCGCCTTCAGTTTTTGGCCGGGCCGGAAGGTTACAACACGACGGGCGCTGATCGGAATTTCTTCACCGGTTTTCGGATTGCGGCCGGGCCGCCGATTCTTGTCCCGCAGATCGAAATTGCCGAATCCGGACAATTTCACCTGTTCGCCGGACGACAATGCAGCTCGGATTTCCTCGAAGAACAGGTCGACGAGCTCCCGCGCTTCGCGCTTGTTGAGACCTAGTTGATCGAATAGGGCCTCGGCCATTTCTGCCTTCGTCAGGGCTGCCATGCTTATTGATCTCTTATTTTGGCGCTCAATACATCCCGTAACCGCGCAACCACTGCGGTTACCACGGCGTCGGCGTCAACGTCGGTAAGAGTGCGGGAAGAATCCTGTAAAATCAAGCCTAAAGCGATACTTTTTCGTCCAGATTCTACGCCCGGTCCCCGATAGACATCGAACACCCGCAGATCGCTCAATTGGCCAGACGCGCTAACAGTAACATTTTCGTGCAAAACTGCGAGAGGGATGCTTTCGTCGATCACCACAGCCAGGTCGCGTCGGACGCTTGGGAATCTTGAAATCTTGTTTACCTTCAGCTTGTTAACGCTGAATGCTGACTTAATTTCTAGCTCAAATAAAAATAAAGTGTTGGGGAGCCCAAACGCTTTGGCCAACTGCGGATGCAGTTCACCGAGCCACCCTACGGCTGAGGATTCACGGAATATTCTTGCCGCACGGCCCGGCCGCAAACAATTGAGCGAAGCCGCCTCGAAACGCAGCGATTGTGATTCGCCGGTGAGCGCCAGCACGCTTTCAACGTCTGCCTTTACGTCGTAGAAGTCCAACGCCTCGCGCGGACTGCCCCACTGTTCCGGCCAGCGCGCACCGGTGGCGACTCCGGCGAGCGTTTCGATTTCGCGCAATGGCCCCTCGACCAAATCGAATTTATTGCCGATCTCGAACAGCCGCACCCGGCTCTGTTGCCGGCGTAGATTTTCGCGGCACGCCGGAATGAGACCGCTCCACAACGATACGCGCATCTCGCTCAAATCCAGAGAGATCGGATTGATCAACGATAAGCTCGGTATCTCGGGAAACAATTGTCGTTGTATAGAAGGGTCGACGAAGCTGTACGTGATCGCCTCGCGATAACCGCGATCCGCCATGGCGGTCAGGAGTCGCTCATTTGACAGGTGCGACTCGGTTGAAAATCCTGCCACCTGCTGCGCGATGGCGTGACTCTCGGCGATGCTGTCGAAGCCCCGCAATCGTACGACCTCCTCGATCAAATCCGCTTCTATCCGCAGGTCGAAACGGTGCGGCGGACTGTGCACGCGCCAACCGTGCGGTTCGGATTCGACACGGTCGGAGATGGCACTGAGGAGCGAGTGAACTTCATTGTCCGGTACGCTGACACCGAGCAATCGGGTCAAGCGGCTGCGGCGCAGGCCAACCCAACTCTCTGCCACCTCGGACTTGAAACCCTTCGCCGTCGTCACTTGCGTCGGTCCGGCCGAACCGCCCGCGATTTCAATGAGCAGAGCCGTTGCCCGCTCCTGTGCAAGCGCCGGCAAGCTCGGATCGACACCGCGCTCGAAGCGCTGCGCGGCATCGGTGAAAAGTCCGAGCCGGCGCGCGCGACCCGCCACTGCGTCGGGCGTGAAGTGCGCGGCTTCGAACAATACGTCGGTGGTGGCATCGCTGATGGCGGTGCTGCGGCCGCCCATGATGCCGGCCAGGCCAATCGCCCCGCTCGAATCCGCGATTACCATGAAATCCGGATCGAGCGTGTACTCCTGGTCATCGAGCAAGGTCACGCGCTCCTTAAGAGTCGCAGCTCGAACCGTGATCCCCCCGGCGAGCCGGTTCGCATCGTACGCATGCAACGGCTGCCCGAGTTCCATCATCACGTAGTTGGTGACATCGACGATCGCAGAAATACTACCGATGCCCACCCGGCGCAGGCGCTCGCTCATCCAGGAGGGTGTTTGCACCCCCGGCTTCACGCCGCGAATCAACCGCGAAGTGAAGATCGGGCAGCCCTCCGCCGACTCGATACTGACCGGAAATACGGACGAATGGGCGGCAAGGATCGGAGCGACGCTGCACGTGAGGTAGCGTCGCTCTTGAGCAGCGGCGTATTCGCGCGCGACGCCGAACACACTCATGCAATCGCCGCGGTTCGGAGTTGCGTTCACTTCGAGCACGGTGTCATCGAGATCGAGCGCTTCTCGCACATCAAGGTTGAGTGTGAACGATTCGGGCAGCTCCATGATCCCGTCGTACTCTTCACCCAAACCCAGTTCGCGCGCCGAGCACAGCATGCCGTTCGATTCCAGACCGCGCAATTTCGCGCGTTTGATGACGACGTTACCGGGCAATTTCGCGCCGACCATCGCCACGGCTACCTTGAGTCCGGCGCGAACGTTGTTGGCTCCGCAAATGATTTGCAGGCGATTCGCGCCATCGGTGGTGACCTGGCATACCGATAATTTCTCCGCATCCGGATGACGGCTCACCTCGAGCACTTGCCCCACCAGCACGCCGCTGAACGGCGGTGCCACGGGCGTCACCGCTTCCACCTCCAGGCCCGCCAGCGTGAGTTGAGTCGCGAGCTTGGCCGGCGTCACGGTGAGCGGCGTGAATTCTTGCATCCAGGAATAGGTGATCTTCATGGGAATTGCTTCAAGAACTGCAAATCGTTTTCGAAGAACAGCCGCAAATCATCCACCCCATAGCGCAGCATGGTCAGCCGATCGATGCCCATGCCGAACGCATAGCCCTGCCACTGTTCCGAGTCGATGCCGGCCGCGGCGAGCACATTGGGATGAATCATCCCGCAGCCCAGGATCTCGAGCCACCCGCTCTGTTTGC
This sequence comes from uncultured Gammaproteobacteria bacterium, assembly GCA_963755965.1. Taxonomy (GTDB): domain Bacteria; phylum Pseudomonadota; class Gammaproteobacteria; order Steroidobacterales; family Steroidobacteraceae; genus Bog-1198. The sequence continues at coordinate 11,793 of CAVWLU010000011.1, read as the reverse complement.
ATACCCGGCACCCCGCGCCGCGGCAGAGCACGCATTCGATGTCCACTTCGGCCGACGGTTCGGTGAACGGAAAATAGGACGGCCGCAACCGCATGGCCAACGGCTGTTCGAAGAAATGTTCGACGAATGTGTGCAGCATCGCTTTTAAATTGGCGAAGCTGACGTTCTCGCCGACGACGATTCCTTCGACTTGATGGAACATGGGGGTGTGAGTCATGTCAGAGTCGCGGCGAAAGACCCGGCCCGGCGCAATCAATGACAGCGGCGGCTTCTGGGCTCGCATGGCACGAATCTGCACCGGCGAAGTGTGCGTGCGCAGCAGCCGGCCATCCGGGAAATAAAACGTGTCGTGCATGGCGCGCGCCGGATGATTCGGCGGAATGTTGAGCGCCTCGAAATTGTGAAAGTCATCCTCGACTTCCGGCCCCGTGGCGATCTGAAAGCCCGCCTGCAGGAAGATTTGTTCGATGCGCAGACGCGTGCGCGTGACCGGGTGCAAGCTGCCAGGTACCGGACCGCGTCCCGGCAAAGTGACATCGATGGTGCCCTTGGCGAGTTCAGCGCTGAGGGCCTCCTCTTCCAAGCGTAGGCGGCGCGCTTCCAGCGCGGTCTGAATGGCGGCCTTGGCCTCGTTGATTTTCTGTCCCGCTGCCGGTCGCTCGGCGGCGGACAATTTGCCCAAGCCCTTGAGCTGCTCGGTGAGCAGGCCCTTCTTGCCCAGGAGCCGCACGCGCACCTCGTCCAAAGCCGAGAGATCGGAAGCCGCGCTCGCATCGCCGAGGGCTTGCTCGACGAGTTCAACGAGAATTTCTTCAGTGGCCATTGACGATGCCTCAAGGCTCGTGCGGGAATTGGCCGCGAACGGCCGATCCCGCCCAAGTCCTCGATTGTCTCAAGCCGAAAGGCTGGCCTTGGCTTTCTCTGCAATCGCCGTAAAAGCCGGCATGTCATGCACCGCGAGATCGGCGAGCACCTTGCGATCGATCGCCAAACCCGCCTTGCTCAGGCCGTCGATCATCGTGCTGTAAGTCAGCCCGCACAAACGCGCGGCGGCGTTGATGCGTGTGATCCACAATGCGCGGAACTCGCGCTTCTTCTCGCGGCGTCCGCGGTACGCGTACTGACCCGCCTTGATGACGGCTTGCTTCGCCGTGCGGAAAACTTTGCGCCGGGCATTGAAATAGCCCTTCGCCTTCTTGAGGATTTTCTTGTGCCGTCGACCTGCGACTACACCGCGTTTAACTCGTGCCATATTCTCTTAACTCCTAGCTCAAGCGAAGGGAAGCATTTGCTTCACCCGGTTCATGTCAGTCTCATGCACGCCGCTCTCGCGGCGCAGCTGACGCTTACGCTTGCTGGGTTTCTTCGTCAGAATATGACGACGGTGGGACTGACCGCGCTTGAAGCCGTTCGCTGTTTTGCGAAAACGCTTCGACGCAGCCCGCTTGGTTTTCATCTTGGGCATGATCGACTCCTAATTTTTAGCCTAGGCTCACAAGCACAGACTCGAGAATCTCGCGACTCTTGAATGCGCGCCGCTCACCGGCGGGGTGGCAGATTTTTAAGGTCTGCCGCTCACTTCTTTTTGGGCCCGAACACCATGATCATCTGCTTGCCCTCCATCAGCGGATTCTGCTCGACCACCGAATAGGGGGCGAGATCCTCAGAAATTCGCGTCAAGAGCCGCCGACCGATGTCTTGGTGCACGAGCTCACGGCCGCGGTAACGCAAGGTCACCTTAGCCTTATCACCCTCGGTCAAGAAGCGGACGATGCTACGCAGTTTGACCTGGTAGTCCGCCTCTTCCGTCCCGGGACGAAACTTCACTTCCTTTACCTGAATCTGCTTCTGCTTTCGCTTCGCCGCGTGCGCCTTCTTGTTTTGTTCGAACAAGAATTTGCCGAAATCCATTACTCGAACAACAGGGGGCTCCGCCATCGGCGAGACCTCTACGAGGTCCAGTGCTTGCGAGGTCGCCATTTGTAGCGCCTCTGCGCGCGTCATGACCCCTGCTTGACTTCCATCTGCTGCGATCACACGCACCGATGGTGCGGCGATCTCCTCATTGCGCCTTACGCGCTTCGACGTTGCGATAAGCGATCCTCCAAAACAAGACGGCCGCGGCTCGCGACTTCGTCGCAAAGCAAGGCGGTGAGCTCCGGGAGCTCCAAGCTGCCTAGATCTTTGCCACCTCGCGTGCGTACGGCCAGGGTATGTCCCTCAACCTCTCGATCGCCGGCGACCAAGAGAAAAGGGACACGCTTAAGTGTGTGCTCGCGGATTTTAAAGCCTACCTTCTCATACCTCAAGTCCGTTTCGACCCGAAGCCCCTGATTTCTCAGGTTTTCCGCGACTTCCAGGCAGTATTTGTCCTGTCTGTCGGTAATTCCCATCACTACGGCCTGCACTGGCGCAAGCCAGGTGGGCAGTTTACCGGCGTGATGTTCGATCAAAATACCGATAAAGCGCTCAAGCGAGCCGAACATCGCTCGATGCAGCATCACCGGGGTATGCCGATGACTATCCTCGGCGATATAGGTTGCGCCCAAGAGACCCGGCAGGTTCAAGTCCACTTGTAGGGTGCCGCACTGCCAATCCCGGCCGATAGCGTCGCGGAGGACGAACTCGAGCTTCGGTCCGTAGAAGGCGCCCTCGCCCGGATTGAGCGTCGTCTCGATGCCCGCGGCCGCGGCCGCCTCCAGGAGCGCTGCCTCGGATTTGTCCCAAATGTCATCCGACCCGACCCGCTTGGCCGGTCGATCGGAGAACTTGATGCTCACGTCGTCGAAACCAAAATCGCGATAAATGCTCAAGATCAGCTTGGTCACGTTGACCGACTCCGCGGTGATCTGGTCCGCGGTGCAGAAAATATGCGCATCATCCTGCGTGAATGCGCGCACGCGCATGAGGCCGTGCAATGCACCAGAGGGCTCATAGCGATGCACCTTGCCGAATTCGGCAAACCGCAGCGGGAGTTCGCGGTAGCTGCGCAATCCCTGCTTGAAGACTTGGATATGCCCCGGGCAGTTCATGGGCTTGATCGCGAAGGTGCGGTCATCCGGAGTCGTGGTCATGTACATGTTTTCGCCGAATTTTTCGACGTGACCGGACTGTACCCATAGTTCCCGGTCCATGATTTCGGGCGTGTTCACTTCCTGGTAACCCGCCTCATTTTGGCGTTCGCGCATGTAGGCGATGAGCTGCTGAAACAGCGCCCAACCCTTGGGGTGCCAGAACACCGCACCGGGTGCTTCCTCCTGCAAATGGAATAGATCCAATTCCTTGCCGATGCGCCGGTGATCGCGCTTCTCGGCCTCCTCCAAGCGCGTCAGGTACTCCTTGAGCTGTTTCTCGTTGGCCCAGGCCGTGCCGTAAATTCGCTGCAGCATCTCGTTGCGCGAATCGCCGCGCCAATATGCGCCCGCCACTTTCATCAGCTTGAATGCTTTCAGCTTGCCGGTGCTCGGGACGTGCGGTCCGCGGCACAGATCCTCCCAATCCCCCTGACCGTACAGGCTAATGGGTTCATTCGACGGGATCGCCGCGATGATCTCGGCCTTGTAGTGCTCGCCGAGATTCTTGAAGTGTTGGACGGCGGCATCGCGCGGCAACACGCGCCGATGCACCTTCAGATCTTTGGCGGCAATCTCGGCCATGCGCCTCTCGATGGCGGCCAAGTCATCGATGGAGAATGGCCTCTTATAGGCGAAATCGTAATAAAAACCGTCCTCGATCACCGGACCAATGGTGACCTGGGCGTCCGGGTAAAGCTCTTGGACGGCGTTCGCCAGCAGGTGCGCCGTCGAATGGCGAATGATCTCGAGACCCTCGGGGTCCCTATCCGTGACGATGCTGACCGCGGCGTCGTGATCGACCATCGCTGAGGTATCCACCAAGGAACCATCGATCTTGCCCGCCAGCGCGGCCTTCGCGAGCCCAGGACCGATGCCGGCCGCGATGTCCGCCACGGAAACGGCGTGATCGAAGTGCCTGAGGCTGCCATCGGGAAGAGTAATTACGGGCATAAAACCATCTTAAGTCATGCTACGAGGGTCAACCTCCCCGCCCAAGTGCCGGACGCTGTTGGCCGGCACCCGACGAGAAGGTGGTGCGCGCTAGTGGGATCGAACCACTGACCCCCACCATGTCAAGGTGATGCTCTACCGCTGAGCTAAGCGCGCACGAAGGGCGCGAAAGATACCGGATTCGAGGGCGCCTATAAAGGGCAACCTCCCGAATTGCCCGAAATTCACGCGCCAGGTGTGGGCCGTCCAGGTCGCGCGCTGCCCGCCGGGGCGCCCGGCCCAGACACCGCCTTCCCGGCGCCGGCTGGGTGAGTACCGGTTGCCCCCGAGCCGCCTTCGGCCTTGAGCGGCCCCGCCGGATGCGTGCCCGCCGGGTTTGCTCCGACCGGTTCGGGCGCAAGTGCGGACGGCGCCTCGGACGCACTATCCGCCGGACGTGGCGCCGGCCTCAGCACGCACCGGAACTGGATGTCCCCGATCGTCACCAGATCCCCGTCGCTCAACAGTTGGCGGGAAACCTTGCGACCGTTCACGATCACACCGTTGGTGCTGTTCAAGTCCTCGATGATGAGCTCACGCGCACCTTTAAGGAGCAAGGCGTGATGCCGGCTAACCGACGATGAATCGATTTGCAATTCGCAGCCCTGCGCCCGGCCAATGCGGGTGCGTCGCGCCAAGGTGTAGGTTACGTTGTGCGCGCCGTCGATTCTGACGAACTCCGCGCTGCCTTCCGCCGTCAACGGCGGCCCGTTGGGCGCTGCTGGCGTGGAACCCAGTCTTTCGATACTCGTCTGAATCCGTCCCAGCGCGTTTGCGTTGTTGCTCTCGCTGCGTTCCAGGCGCCGAATCATGAATTCGCGCTCCTCCAACGCACCACGAGTGCGCTCCAGCGCGGCGCGCAGGCTCCGGTTGTCTTCGCTCAGTTGCTCGACACTCGACGTCTTGAGCGCCAACTCGTCACTCGCGCGCTTGAGGTCGTCCTGAATCGATTGGATGGGCCGCCGCGCCTCGTTAAGATGGGCCATGAGCACGGTCATTTCCTGCTCGTGTGTTTCCGCCTCTGATTGCAACTCGGCAATTTGCGCCGCTTGCGTGCGCGCCTCCGCAAGGGCCACGTCGCGCGCCGCGAGTTCGCTGCGCAACCGGTTGCGTTCGACCTCCAAGGCCTCGACCCGGGCCGCAAGATCCGTGCGAACGCGCTGGTTTTCCTGCAGCTCTTCCGCCTTCTTGCCAAGCGCCGCCGCATCGGCGGCAACCGTGCTTTCCAGCTTGCCAATGATTTCTTCCTGCTCGATTAGTTTTGCACTGAGCGCCCCGGTGGTTTCTCTGAGTTGATCGCGTTCAGCCTGCACCGCACCTTGGCCGGCCCGATCCGCATCCATCGTCGAGTCCCAATTGAGAAACATGACGTGATCGAAGCCACGGCGCCACTCCCGCGTCTGCAAGATTTCGAGATAGGACCCGGCTTGCGTCGCTGTCGTGCTCAATTCCCGCCGCATGACACTCAACTCGGATTCGCCGCGCTTCAACTGCGCCGTGAGCGTGGCGGCGTCTTGTTGCGTCTTCCGCAACTCGAGTGCGATCGATTCCGTGCGGCTTCGCGCCGCCTCGAGTTCTATGGTGAGTTGCGCACTGACCTGAGAACGCGCCTCGAGCACCGGGACCGTCTGCGCATGCTCACGTTGCAGCGCGTGAAGTTGCGCGTCTCGCTCACCGAGCGAATGCAATACCTGCACGATGGTGGCGTCGCGCGATGCAAGCGAATCCCGAAGTATCCGCGACTCGCTTTGATGGCGCTCCGATTCGCGCAGCGCCTCATCGATTCGGGTACGCGCGGCTTCCGCGGCCGCATTCTTCTCCTCCACCGCACGATCCATGTCATCACGGGCCTTCTCATAGATCCGGCTGAGCGCATCGTATTCGGCGTTTTGGCGTGCAATGCGCTCCTCGACCGAACGGACGCTCTCGGCGAGCTGGCTCGCGATGACGGGCGAAGCCGGCAGCGCCGCGGTGTAGTCCAGGCGCACGGCATCGTCTGCCACATCTTCTTCGATGAAGACCCCCTCGAGAATCGGCAGCCTATCGGTCCGGTCGAGGTCCGATTCCTTGGATTGACTGTTATCTACCGCCACGCGCCCCTCCTAAACCTATCCGGCCAATGTCGTCGGTACGCCAAACGCCGACTGACGCAGCTTTTGGATCTCATCGCGCACCCGCGCGGCCTGTTCGAACTCGAGATTTCGCGCAAGCTTCATCATCTCGGCCTCGAGCTTCTTGATGCGTTTGACGGCCTGCTCAGGCGCCAAGAGTGCGTACTCCGCGCCAGAATCCCGCAACTCGCTCTCCTGCACCGAGCGCGCGCCCTCCATCACATCGCTCACCGCTTTGACGATACTGCGGGGCGTGATGCCGTGGTGCGCGTTGAATTCGATCTGTTTGTTGCGGCGCCGGTCGGTTTCCGCGATGGCTCGTTCGATCGAGCCGGTACGTTGATCCGCATACAGAATCGCCTTGCCCTGCACATTTCGCGCCGCGCGGCCGATCGTCTGGATCAACGACCCCTCCGAACGCAGGAATCCCTCTTTGTCGGCGTCGAGGATGGCCACCAACGACACTTCCGGCATGTCCAGGCCCTCGCGCAGCAAGTTGATGCCGACGATCACGTCGAATTTCCCGAGGCGCAGATCGCGAATGATCTCCGAGCGCTCGACGGTCTCGATATCCGAATGAAGGTATCGAACCTTCACGCCGTGCTCGCCGAGATATTCGGTCAGATCCTCCGCCATTCGCTTCGTGAGCGTGGTGACCAACACGCGTTCATTCGCCTGCGCGCGCAGTCGGATCTCCGACAACAGATCGTCCACTTGGGCGCGCACGGGGCGCACCTCGACTTGCGGGTCCGTCAGCCCGGTGGGTCGCACGACTTGCTCGACGACCTGGCCCGAGATCCTCTTTTCATGAGGTCCGGGGGTCGCCGAGACATAGATGGTCTGAGGCGCCAGGCGCTCGAATTCATCGAAGCGCAACGGCCGATTATCCAGCGCCGAGGGCAAACGAAATCCGTACTCGACCAGTGTTTCCTTGCGCGAACGATCACCCTTGTACATCGCCCCGAGCTGCGGAATCGTTTGGTGACTCTCGTCGATCACGAGCAGCGCGTTCTTCGGCAGATAATCGAACAAGCACGGCGGCGGCTCGCCGGGTTCGCGGCCGGACAAGTAGCGGGAATAATTTTCGATGCCGGCGCAATAACCTACTTCATTCATCATTTCGAGATCGAACAGCGTGCGCTGTTGCAGGCGCTGGGCCTCGACGAGTTTGCTCGCGCCATTGAGCTCCAGAAGCCGAGTGCGCAATTCGCCGCGAATCTCCTCGACCGCCTTATGTACGCGTTCCTTCGGCGTCACGTAGTGCGTCGAGGGGTACACGGTGAGGCGCGGAACCTTGCGCATCACCTCGCCGGTGAGCGGATCGAAGAAGCTCAAACTGTCGATTCTTTCGTCGAACAATTCGACCCGCACGGCCTCACGCTCCGACTCGGCCGGAAAGATGTCGATGACGTCGCCGCGCACGCGATAGGTGCCCTGCTGCAAGTCGATCTCATTGCGCGTGTACTGCATGTCGGCAAGGCGCCGCAACAGCTGGCGCTGCTCGAGGATGTCGCCGCGCGACATGTGCAGCACCATGCTGAGGTAGGCTTGCGGATCGCCCAGCCCGTAGATCGCCGATACGGTCGCAACGATGATGGAGTCGGGCCGTTCGAGCAACGCCTTGGTCGCGGACAAGCGCATCTGTTCGATGTGCTCGTTGATCGAGGCATCCTTCTCTATGAAGGTGTCGGACGCGGGCACATAGGCCTCAGGCTGGTAATAATCGTAGTACGAAACGAAGTACTCGACGGCGTTCTTGGGAAAGAACACTTTGAACTCGCCGTACAACTGGGCCGCGAGAGTCTTGTTGTGAGCAAGCACCAGCGTGGGGCGTTGAAGCTGCTGGATCACGTTGGCGATCGTAAAGGTCTTGCCCGAGCCGGTAACGCCCAATAAGGTCTGTTGGGCGAGGCCGCTGGTCAGCCCGTCCACCAGTTTTTCAATCGCTTGAGGCTGATCGCCGGCCGGAAGATAATCTGAATACAGATCGAAGCGCATCCGCCTATTCTCTCACGTTGCAAGTATGGGGGCATCCGCGGCCTGGCGCGCGCCTGCCGTTTTTCGTACACTCTCGCGGTTTTACATAGTAGGAAGAATCCCTTGGCCGTGTCCCTTTCCAAGCGCGTTCAGAAGGTTAAGCCCTCCCCCACCTTGGCGGTAACCGCCCGAGCCGCCAAGCTCAAAGCCGAAGGCAAGGACATTATCGGCTTAGGAGCCGGTGAACCGGACTTCGATACGCCCTTACATATTGCCGACGCGGGCGTCGAGGCGATTCGCACGGGGCTGACGCGCTACACCGCGGTTGACGGTACCAGCGAACTGAAAGACGCCGTCATCGGCAAGTTCAAACGCGAGAATGAGCTGACTTACGAACGCAGCCAGATTCTGATCTCCTCCGGCGCCAAGCAAACCTGTTTCAACGTCTGTGCGGCAGTGTTGGATCCGGGCGACGAATGCGTCATTCCGGCGCCCTACTGGGTCTCGTATCCCGACATGGTGATGCTGTCGGATGGCGTCCCTGTGATTGTTTATGGGGGCGCCGAACAAGGCTACAAGATCACTCCGGCGCAACTGGCCGCGGCGATCACTCCGCGCACGAAATTGTTCATCCTCAACAGTCCCAGCAATCCCACCGGCGCCGCCTACAGCGGGTCGGAACTCAAGGCGCTCGGCGCGGTTCTCGACAAACATCCGCAAGTCGTGATCGCAGCGGATGAAATGTATGAGCACATTTATTGGGCCGCCGAACCCTTCGTCAGCTTTGCGCAGGCAAATCCGCAGCTCTATGGCAGGACGGTGACGATCAATGGCGTCTCGAAGGCCTACGCGATGACGGGTTGGAGAATCGGCTATTGCGGCGGTCCGAAGGAGATCGTGACCGCGATGAGCACCATCCAAGGTCAATCCACGTCGAATGCCTCGAGCATTTCGCAGCGCGCGGCAACGGCGGCTTTGAACGGCAGCCAGGTCTGCGTCCAGGAGATGAACAAGGCTTTCAAGGAGCGGCATGATTTTGTGATCGCGGGCTTGAATGCAATTCCCGGTATTTCCTGTCAACCGGGAGCGGGTACGTTCTATGCGTTCGCAAATGTCGAGGGCGCGATGCGCTCACTCGGTATCAAAGATGACAACGCCTTTGCCGAATACCTTTTGGTAGAAGCTGGAGTGGCGGTCGTACCGGGATCGGGGTTTGGGGCGCCCGGCCATATGCGGATCTCTTTTGCTTGCAGCATGGAAACGCTGGAAGACGCCCTTGGCCGCATCGAACGCGTACTCGCGATTGCGGTGGCAAAGCGCGCCTGACGTCGCCGGCCGTCCGAGTCCCACTGCGCTCAACGGCTCGCCCTGCGCTCAGCGGCCTGTGCACTGCGACGTTTCCGCGGAAACTTTATCGAACTTACTTGAGTAAGTATTCTTAGGACAATGATTTACCACAATAAATGGAATATAAGAATCTAGGAAGTACCGGCCTCAAGATCTCCCAACTTTGTTTGGGCTGCATGACCTTTGGAGTCCCCGAGCGCGGTGATCACCCCTGGACCCTGCCCGAAAATCGAAGCCGCCCCTTGATCCGCAAGGCCGTCGATTTAGGGATCAATTTTTTCGATACGGCCAATGGGTATTCCGACGGGACCTCCGAGGAAATCGTCGGGCAGGCGTTGAAGGATTTCACCCGCCGCGATGAGGTGGTAATCGCCACCAAAGTCTTTTTCCCGATGAGCGCGGGACCCAATGGCGGCGGCCTTTCTCGCAAGGCGATTTTTACCGCGATCGATGCCAGTCTGCGGCGACTCGGCACCGATTACGTGGACCTCTATCAAATTCATCGCTGGGACAACTCGACACCGATCGAGGAGACGCTCCAAGCGCTGCACGATGTCGTCAAGGCCGGCAAGGTGCGTTACCTCGGGGCCTCCTCGATGTACGCCTGGCAGTTCAGCAAGGCACTGTATCTGGCCCGACTGCGCAACTTGACCCCCTTCGTCAGCATGCAGAATTTCTACAACCTCCTGTACCGCGAAGAAGAGCGCGAAATGTTGCCGCTGTGCGCCGATGGCGGGATCGCGGTGTTGCCGTGGAGTCCACTGGCTCGCGGGCGTTTGACGCGTGACTGGAACACGGAAACCGCTCGTACTCGAACCGATACCTTCGGGCGTATCCTGTTTGTAGGCACCGAAGACTCGGATCGGAAAGTCGTCGAACAAGTCGCCGCGATCGCCGCCGCCCGCGGCGTGCCGCGCGCACAGATTGCCCTCGCCTGGCTGGTTCAGAAATCGCCCGTGACCGCCCCCATCGTCGGCGCCTCGAAACCGGAACATCTCGACGATGCAGTCGCGGCGCTCGCGCTTCGATTGAGTGAGACCGAGATCGCACAACTCGAGGCCCCCTACGTGCCGCATGCCGTGGTCGGGCACCGATAGAGCCCTCCGGCATGCGACTTTCAGTAAGTATTTTCTAACGCAGGTATGAGTCTGAGCGGAGCGGTTTTGTGGGGCTTAGGCGGCTGATATCGATCGACGTGAAAATTCCTTAAATAGCTTGGATCTTGCTGCGTTTAGATGTCTTGCAGCGTCATTGTCGCTGATTGAGCCAGCGAACGCATCGAGTTGCTGGAAGCTTAGTCCGGGCTTGAGATATTTTGTCGCCTGCGGCATGGATTTAAATTTCTCATACGGCGTCATCATCAATTGGTAAGGGTAGCGTTTGCGCTGGCGTCCGTTCGGGTCAATGGGAGTTTCGGCGTACAGGAAGGGGCGATGGAAATTGATGTAGGAATTTAAGTGCGCGGCGCAGAACTCATTCACGAGACGCTCATAGCGCGCATCGCCATACGGGCCCCAGGCTCGCTCCATCAATTTCTTCGTCGCAGGCCCCGAGAGCGTGCCGTGCAAGGTGTCGATGTCGGCCAACGACTGCACGTCGGCCGGGGTGTAGTGGGCGCTAAAACTAGCGCTCGAGGCCCGGTAGCGCTTCTTCAGCGGGCTCGCTGTCACGCCCCGCTTGACCAGCCGCGTGAGCTGCTGGCGAGAATAGCCGCTCACCCGCTCTAAAAAGCGCAACACCACCGCCTTCTGGGCGCGCTTCAGGTACGCATAGCCGAAGCGGCGCAACGTGCGGCTGATGCACGCATAGCGCTCGGCCGGTGCGAGCTGCAAATCGATCGCCGCCGTGCCATCCAGAAACGCCTGAAGTTGCTCCAGGGTCTGTAATTGCTGCTCGTTCATGTAGATCACCATGCTTTGCATAATGATCGACACCAACCCATCCCTCCCCAGACTCATACCCCGTTGGAATCAAAGCTCTACCCAGAGACTCACACCCCATTGGACAACGCTCAGTATTGACTTAACGGGCTGGCTTCCCGACAATCCGCGCCTCCTTCGTATTCCCCGGTAGCTCAGTGGTAGAGCGACGGACTGTTAATCCGTTGGTCGGCGGTTCGAATCCGTCCCGGGGAGCCATCGTTTTTTTGGCCCAAATACCGATTTTTGGCACGTGAAGACTGCCGACCCTAATTCGAACCGCCGACATAAACAAGACGGTTCGACGACGCCGCGCAGCGGCGGCGATCGCCCGCTAGGGCGACCCGAAGGGTGAGGCCGCAGGCCGAATAATCC
>CAVWLU010000010.1:0-38252 GCA_963755965.1 uncultured Gammaproteobacteria bacterium | reverse complement strand
CTTCGAAGTCCCTGACTAAGCCTGTCCGACGTCAAGACTTAGCTCAAACGCGATTATCCTGCCTACCCCTGTCTGCGCTGCAGCCATCTCAAATCCGACCTCCTACGCGAGAAATAGCCGACTTCGTTGCTGCAATTTTTCATCGAAAACCAGCTTCCAGGGAACAATTTCAACGCTTTGAATTTCCGATATTGGCCGGCAGGAATCTGTCGCACCACCAGGCCGTCGAATGAGTCCTCACGACCCGTTTGAGACGGCGGCGACTGGCGGGCCATCGGGAGTTAGTTTTAAATAATCGGCTTGTTAAAATCTTGCACTCTCTGGTCTTCGTCATCATATTCGGCCCAGTAGATTACGTCTCGATAGTCCTGGGCAGCGACACCGGCGAAGTGCGATATCCGCTGTGGATTCCCCCAGCAAATGAATAATGCACCGAATGACTCGGTTCCGTTCCGGGCCGTGGTATTTCGCAAGCGACTGCATCACTTCCAACACGGATTCAGGCGGGTAATCCAATTTCACCTTTTCCTCGATATCTGGAGCGATTGATTCGCCGGGCTCGGCATATCATGAGTGCCTTGCAGATCGCGTACTGAGACGCCTGCAGTTTCGTACATGTGTTCAATCATCCACTTTGCGTCTGCGAGGCCTCGATTTGAGACCGAACGTAGGAACTTGATCGCGTCGATCATTTGGCCATTCCGCATTTTGTCCAAGAGTTGAGCCTCAACGTGAGTGGTCACTCCATCGAACGGCCAAACGGTCTTGCCGCAATTGGCGCAGGTGCCGCCTTGCTGTGCAGATAAGTTGCGCTGACACCCTCCCATCTAATCATTACCCCCAGAGAGACTCATCACGACCCGATTCGGCCTGTCGTGTCCGCCGGCTTCAAAGGAACCAATCGTCTGCGAGAAAGGAGTTTGAGGTCTCTTGGATTCGCCACCAATCGGCGCGACTCTCACCGATCATGATGTAGCTGGGAATGCATGCTATGGGGAAAAGCACGGTTGCGTCCGCACGGCACTGGACCTTCCATTTTTTTATGATGGCATCTGTTACGTGAAACTGGGCGCGCCCAGGCCCGATTTTACCGCCAGGAACCAATATCCGCCGCGGTCGGATTTTTCTGGCGTTAAATCGGATGGGAGTCGCTCCATTCAGCGCTTCAGCAGCACGATACTCCACGAACGGATGAGTCCAACCCTCGCTTGTAGTTACTCCCAGCTTCGGCTCACTAACCTCCGGCATCGTTTTTAGGACTTCGAGCATGCATTCGGCAGCTTTTTTGAGGGGCGCGGGAACGTCAGTTGTCTGCGCGACAACCGTATATGGAATTATCACCGCGCAAACAAAAAGCGGCGGACAACTCTACTCATGTGGATCATCCAGCCTAAGCTATCCGTACGGTAGCCCACGCATTGAACGTCAGCTAACGGGAGGTCACTATTGACGCCTGACCGCCCGGGTTTGGCCGGTTGGTGCCAAAGGCGATGAGAGTGTCACTAGGAATCGACTGAACTACCCGTGCGCAAGGCTAGCGCGCCATCCTCCGGATGCCCTTCCAACCCAAAAGGATTACGATCGCAACCGCGATCTGTTGCAGAGGGACGACGATGTAAGACCCTCCTTCATTCCCCGGGGTATGCCGCCCCAGATCCATCGAAAACCAGCCGAATGTCAAAATTATTATGACTGCGAGGACCGTGAACAGTGGTCCACCGTCTCGTCCAGCCATCGGCAAGAGCACGAGATACGGCACCGAAGCCCAGATCGATACAATCAGGCCAGTGACAACGGCCGACGGCACAGTGTCACTTCGAAGGGTAAATTCCCAATCGATCCCAAAGACAAATATGTAGACGACCGATGCTACCCATGCCGCTAGAAGTGGAATCCAAGCCAGCCGCTTGATGCTCATAGGCTTTTCCTAATCCAACTAGGCTATAGACTCGTAACGGATCATATCGCTGCAGGCGCCCACGGGGAACCAGGACTGGGGAATCTTACTGTAGGTGCCCCAAGCGATGAACGGCGTCTCGCGGGTGGCGTTTTCAGGTCGCCGAGCGTGTGAAGTTGGCCGGGTAGAGCCTCTCGTCGCCAATCTCGGCCGTAGGACTCGTGTCGCCCAAGCCGACTGTCACTAGCGTCAGCTTTGCGGCACCCAAATGCATCGGCTCCCTCCGGCCTTGATCGGAGCTACGCCGAGTGTCCGCTCCAAGTTAGATGTCAGGAGACCCCGCCTTTGCTCACGAATGATTTGCAGGGCATCGATACGCCACGCCTTCTGCAGCTGTCTGGCACGCTCCAATTCCGCAGGCTCCGTTGAGAGTCACGAAACCTACCGATTGTTAGGCTTCCTCGTGATCGACAAAGCGCCATCCAAGTCTCGATGCTACGTCATAGGCAATGTCTACGACGCGAGCTTTCGCTGCCGGTTCCGCCCACACAACTAGGCGGCGCGAATCATCCATCGCCCAGTGAATAGAACCCACCTGGGTGCCGTCGACAATAACGCGAGCGGCGTCGGGGTGAGGCCTAAAAGACATTGGCGTCCTCGTAAAGGGATTCACGCCTTGCTTGGATTCGTGCAACGCGAGCGCGGAATGTATGCCAACTAGCGCGATCCATTCGTTCTCTCCTGCCAGGGAACCAGTGTCGGGTTCAATTGTACCGACAAGGTCAGGAGTCATCGGGTTTCTCGCCTAACTATTAATCAGGCGACGGAATCGTCGTGTAACAGCGCCGAATATATGTAGTGACATCCCTGCATCTCTCCCTGTGCCCGAGCGCGATTCCTCAAGTAGCCATGCTAGTTTAGCGCAACCCTGGAATGATCGCTTCAAGGCGGCGATTATGTTGGGTCCATCGCCCGGTATCGGGCCCTATGCGGACCTTCGTCACCCCCTCTTTTCGGGGTTGCTGTATCGGTCGTAAACGTAGGTGGCGCTTCCGACGATAAGCGGGACGACTGCCCAATATAGGAATATGAAGCCAGCGGTCCTCGGCACCGGGTGAGAATTATATTCGACGGCGTGTATCCGGTCACGAACGTAAACAGTGCAAAGAAGGTGTAGAGAATACCTATACCAAAACACGCCTCGTACCAGGAGCGCGGGATTTTCCAGAGACGTTGCCGAATCAAGGGGCGCAATGAGATAAACCAGATGAGAACTGCGAAAAATAGGAGCAATGCGAGGAAGAGCGGCCATGCCCACCACTGGGAAGCGCCATTGGTAGGCCACCGCCGCACGAGACCCACAAAAGAGGGCGCCAACAGAAGTAGGACGAATAGCGCGCCGCCCCCCTGTGAAAACCTCCATGACCGTTTTTTCTTCATTTAGAGCCTCGCCGCCATGACATCAGCGCAGCGGTTTATCTGCCCAACACCATATCACCAGATTCGCCCTAGCTCAGCGCTTGCCGCGGGCGGCGGTTCCACAGCGTGCATGCTTATGTGATGAACTACCAGTTTTGGCCGGGTTGATCCGCTGAACGATAGCCTCCTCCACCGACTCATCGCGACCCGGAGGCGGCATTCATCACTGACCGCTTTCTGAAACCTTGCCAGCGAGCAGCGCCCGCAGCCGACCTAGCCGGCGTATCGAGCGATCCCCAGGTCTGCCGTCTCGATTTCAGGGCTTCGTCCGCTAATGACGTCTGCAAGCACATGCCCTGATCCGCATGCCATGGTCCAACCGAGAGTACCGTGACCGGAATTCAGATACAGATTGGAAAACGAAGTCGCACCGATGACCGGGGTACCATCCGGCGTCATCGGACGCAATCCCGACCAAAAGGTTCCGGTGCGAAGATCTGCTGCGCCGGGGAAAAGACTCTGTAGAGAATGCTCGAGTGTGGCTCGTCGCTCAGGATGCAGCGTGTTGTTGAATCCCGAGATTTCCGCCATGCCGCCCACCCGAATCCGGGCGCCTAGACGGGTGATCGCAACCTTGTATGTCTCATCCATCAAAGTAGACTCGGGTGCGCGTGATTCGTCGACGATCGGAACGGTGATGGAATATCCCTTTACAGGATATACAGGAAGCCTCAGCCCCAGCGGCCGGATTAAGCGCGAACTGTAACTTCCTAGCGCCACGACATACGAATCCGCGCGTACAGGTCCCCGGCCGGTAAGCACTTGCGCAATGGCGTTTCCTTCCGCTTGGAGCCCATCGATACGCGTGTTGAATCGGAAGTCCACGCCCATCGCCGCGCACAGCGCGGCAAGCTTTGTCGTAAATTGATGGCAATCGCCGGTCTCGTCGTTTGGGAGATGCAACCCGCCCGCAATCGTCTCTGCGGTTGCGGCGAGCCCCGGTTCGACGGCAACGCATCGGTCACGATTCATTATCTCGAAGGGGATGCTTCCCGCGAGAAGCACTTCGACATCCTTGCTGATATTGTCGAGCTGTTTTTGTGTTTTGAAGACTTGCAGCGTGCCTCGCATGCGCTGCTCGTATTCAATACCGGTGGCTGCCCGCAAATCAATGAGCCGGTCGCGGCTGAATTCGGCAAGCCGCACCATTCGACTCTTATTCACTGCGTAACGCCTCGCCGTGCAATTGCGCAGCAGCTGCAGGAGCCACCCAAGCATTTCAGGTTCCCACCGGAGACGGAGTATCAGCGGAGCATGTTCCATGAAAAGCCACTTAACGGCCTTTCGCGGTATGCCGGGTGCCGCCCAAGGGGATGCATAGCCAGGGGAGACCTCGCCCGCATTCGCGAAACTCGTTTCCATCGCCGGTGCCGGCTGCCGATCGATTACCGTTACTTCATGCCCGTACTTTGCCAGGTAATAGGCAGAAGAAACGCCGATGACACCTCCGCCGAGAATGGCAATCTTCACAGCAAAACTCGTTGAGTTAGAGCAAGAAATCGGCGCCCACTGCGCCATCGCGCCAAAAAGTCGCGAAAGAAGAAATAGCGGCTAGATTCTGAGTCCAACGTCCTACATGCCGAACTGGGCCAAGCCCATTGCCGCAGTCGTAATGAGTTCGCAGAAGATTCAGAGATAGCCGCGGGCTGCCAAGTTGCGCATCAGATGGGTTGCTCCGAAGGACCAGGGCACTATCCGATCAGAGTAGCTCACTCGATTCGTCAACGTTCCGAGTTGCGGCGCATGGATTCGCACCACATCGCCCTGCTTGTGCGTGAATCCGGCACCGGCTTCACCGCGATCGCCGGTGGGCACGAACATCGTGCCTGTGAACAGCATCAGTCCGTCGGGATATTGATGGTGAGGGCCGATGACCTGCGACGCCAACTCCTCCAGGTCACGGCTAATTGACGACATATTGCTCTGGCCTTGCACCGAAAAGCCGTCCGCCCCCTCGATGGTCAGAGTAAGTGAGAGGTTCCTCACGTGGTTAAGATCGAAATTCTCATCCAGCAAGCGGATGAAAGGACCAATGGCGCAGGAGCCATTGTTGTCCTTGGCCACGCCCAGCAGCAGCGCGCTGCGACCCTCGAAGTCGCGAAGATTGACATCGTTGCCCAACGTGCAACCGACTATCTTGCCGGCGGTGCTGATCGCCAGCACAACTTCCGGCTCTGGATTGCTCCATTTCGATTCAGGGTGCAGACCAACATCGGCGCCGACGCCCACCGCAGACATGGGCTGAGATTTAGTGAAGACTTCGACATGCCGCCCGAGACCCACCTCGAGGTATTGTGACCAAAGCCCCCGTGCCTGAAGCACCTTCTTCAGAGCGTCGGCCTCCGCCGTAGCGGGACGGATGGAACGCAGCTTATCGCCGATGCGCAATTCTATTTCGCGGCGCACCTCACCGGCCCGGCCGGGGTCTCCTTTGCAATGCTCCTCGATGACGCGCTCCAACAAGGAGTCAATGAACGTGACCCCGCATGCTTTCAGGCTTTGCAGGTCGGCTGGGGCCAAAAAATGCGGCGATTGCGGGCGCGGCGCAAGGGTATTCTCCAGCACTTCTAACGCAGACCCGACATGTTCACGATTGCGAACCCCCTTTACCAGTTCCGAGGGGTTCTCGCTGTTGAGGATCTCCGCCATCAGCGGATGAGCGGCCGTGATATCGAACACTTCGCCGCCCTCGATCAGTACGGTCGACGGCCCGGACACGCGCCCCGGCCGCCAAATGCGGCCCAACAGAGTTGCACGATCGTGATCGCCAGGAAGGAGTTCTGAGAGGTCGTTTTTCACACTTTCACGCCAATGATCAACAAAGGACGCCTCAAAACGCGATGACACCGCGCGCGTTCATGCCGGACTCGAGATCGGCAAAAGCCTGCGCCGCCTCCTCGATGCCGTAGCGGCGGGTGATCAATTCATCGAGTTTGAGCCGGCCGGCCATGTACAGCGCGAGCAAGCGCGGAAAGTCGACACGGGGTACACACGACCCGAAATAGCTGCCGGTCAGCGTCTTTTCCTCGAATGGCAGCGTCATGGTGCGAACCGTAGTCGAATCAGATCTGTTTCGCGACTCCGACTACAACCGCGACACCGCCGCGCCCGATGGCGCGATACGCGAGCGCCGCCAGTTCACCGCTGCCGACGCACTCGAAGGCGTAGTCCGCGCCACCGTTGGTCAACTTCTTGATCGGCTTGACCAGATCTTCCCCTGGCTTGGCGATCAAGGTATCAGTGGCGCCGAACTTCTTGCGCCATTTCGAGCTTCGCCGGCAACGTATCGATGGCGACGATCCTGCCCGCGCCGGCGATGCGCGCGCCCTGAATGACATTCAAGCCGATCCCGCCGCAGCCGAAAACGGCGACGCTTGATCCAGGTACGACGCGCGCCGTGTTGAACACCGCACCCACGCCGGTGGTTACCGCGCAGCCAACCAGCGCCGCGCAAGCGAGCGGGATTGAGGCATCGATCTTGACGACGTTATCGGCCGACATCGTTGCGTATTCGGCCATCACGCCGCAGCCGGAAAAAATGTTGAGCGCGTTGCCCTGCTGCATCGCGGGTGCGCAGCGTCCCATCGGGCAGCGTGTTGAGCGCCTTTCCCTGTTGGAGGCACAGCACGGGGCGACCCATGGCACAGAAGCGGCACTTGCCGCACATGTAAATGAAGCACGAGACGACGTGATCGCCGGGCGCCAGGCCCTCGACGCCCTCGCCCACCTCGACGACTTCGCCCGCCGCCTCGTGGCCGAGAATCAGCGGCAGCTTCATCGGAATCGTGCCGTTGATCGCGGACAGGTCGGAGTGACACACGCCGCAGGCGGCGAGCTTGACCATCACCTCGCCGCGCTGAGGCGACTCGCACGGTGATGCGCTCCACGACCACCGGCTTGTCCAACTCGCGGCAGATCACCGCGCGTGCGGTTTGCGTCATGGAATGCTCCTCAAATTGACCCTGGAATGTTGCGGCGCCACTGTAGTCGTACCGAAAGCACAGATCAACTCGCGCTGCGACGGCGCCGCATTTCGGGCTGCCAAATAGTCGAGCGGACGGAGAGCGGCCAGTAGCCGCCATCGGCAGCCAATTGCAGCGAAGTCAGCGATCCCGACGCCGCCGGCAAGAGCCCCAGCGACAGCGTCTGCGTCCACCCCGGCAAACATGCGCGGGACGTCATCTCGCCGACGACGCGACCGTTCTGCAAAATGGATTCATGAGCGCCGAAGCACGAGCTGACAGGCGGACTCGAGAACGCGACCAGCATCCGGCCGGCGTGCCGCACCGGTCGGCCCGCCTGAGATTCGGAGATGTGCAGGAGCTGTCGCGCTCCAACGATGTGGGCCACTTGAGTTGCGGGGGTTGCTTCCCTTCCGAAGTGCGGAATGCCACGCTCGATACGCAGCGCATCCATTGCAAAGTACCCTCCCGCACGCACGAGTCCCGCCTCTCCCACCGCGAGCACCCGTCGCCAGACATAGGCCGCAGTATCCGCGGGTACGAACATAAGGGTCGAATCGTTCGCAGAGTCTGTGAACAGTTGTATCTGCGCCGCCCCCGCCCAGCAGCAACCACCGTTGTCGATATCTATTGCGGCTTCCTTCATTCTCACCGGCACACAGCTGCTGCACGACGCGGGCCCGTGCAGCGCCGATGAGTTCGATAACCGCCCAGCCGGCCGTCACGTCAACGGCGTGAACGCCGTCCGGCACTCGCGCACGCCGCAACCATTCCGTCAAACGGGTCTCCTGCTCCGGGCCGGCGGTAAGCAGCCATCCACCTCGCCACGGAACAATGCGCCCCAGCGCCTCCACATGACCCTGCTCGCCGGGGAATGCCACAAGTATCGCGAGAGGGTCTCGATTCTGCTTGCTCACGCCCAACTTTGCCGCGAGCCAAGATCCCGCGGCAGCGCCGAACAAAGCAATCTTCACGTCGGCCGAACGGTCGACTGCCAGCGCTCCGCGACTTGCGGCGACGGTTTCTTCGGTCGACAGCGCTCATCCAATGCGCGCCGTGTCCGTCTCCATCCACGTCGGCCGCTCCCAGCCGCTGACCGAAGTGAAGTGCGCGCCCGCTTCAGCAAGCGGCCCATGGAAGGGTGAAAGACGCAAATTGCGGGCGGTCGCATAGTCGTCCGTCAGTCCGTGCAGGCGGCTCGCATAACCCGGGATCTCCGTGACACGCTCACGCATGTACGCATCGGCGGCCCGCTGGACGGCAAACCGCCTCACGTCCAACGGCGTGATATCGGCACTGGCGGCACCCTCGACGATCCATTCCGCGATGAATTTTCCCGCCGCCGGGGAGAGCGCGATGCCATTGGAGTTAAAGCCACACATCGAATACAAGCCGTCGACGCCCGGAACCGGACCGAGCAGCATTTCGCCGTCCGGAGTGAAGCTCTCCAGGTCCATTCAGGAGCATTTTTATCCCGGTCTTACCGCAGCACCGGGAACCGGCGCAATGCCGTCCTCATATAGGGCTCGAACTGCTCCCAGCGCTCGTTCAACAGTTCGAAAGCGACTGCTCTCCGCAGTGTTCGGAGAGGTGCACTGGGATCGCATTGTCATCGAGACTACCCAGAATCAGGCCGCCCACTTCCTCCCGTCCATAAATCTGATCGTCGTACGACAGGAGCAGCGGCAGTCTTCGGTCCAGACCGGGGATTGCCTCTGTGATGATGTACTGGTGTTCCAAGGCAAAGAGCGGCAAACGAACTCCGCACGTACCGGTGATGGCGCTCGACCACCGTCCCGCCGCGACGACAACCGTATCGCATCCGACAGTACCGTGTTCAGTAACGACGCCGCGTACGGAGCCGCCGGTAACGAGTATCTCAAGTATCCTTACCTGTTCGCGGATTCTTACCCCACGGTTTCGAGCGGCCTTTGCGTAGGCCATGACCACGTCGGTGGGATTCACGCATCCGTCGCTCGGCACCCAGATTCCGCCGATGAGGTCCTGTGTATCAATAATGGGCAAGCGCTCCCCAACGCCGCGCGCGGATAACAATTCTATGTCGATGCCCCGCGCACGCCCGAGTTCCGGGAGCGTCTTGAAAATCTCGAAGCGCGATTCGCGGTCCGTGTACATCACCCGCCCGAGATTGCGCCAGCCTAGTTGCTGGCCGCTTTCTGCTTGCAGGCCGGGAAACGAGTTCACCGTGTAGCGCAGCATCTCGAATTTGAGCGCGTTTTCGCGGTAGGTCTCCATGCTTCCGGTGGAATGCCAGGTCGTCCCTGAACTCAGGCTCGACCGTTCGAGCAACAGTACGTCGTTCAGCCCGAGCGTAGCGAGATGGTAAGCGGCACTGCAACCCGCAATACCCCCTCCTATCACGACTACGCGGGCATCGCCAAGGTCCTTCCTGCCATTCGTCATGGCCCATCCTCAGTGCGTCGGCTCGGTGCCTTCTCTTGGAACTCATTGCGAATCAGCGTCGAGTGTTCGCCGATAGCCGGGACTGCGCCCAGATGCGGCGGTCCGTCGCCCCACATTGCAGCAGGAGCCACGATTCGCGCAAGACCGGACGGCGTATCGACTGCGATGCGCCTGAGCGCGGGATGCCGCGCGAGATCGGCGATATCGTTGACGAACCCGAACGCGGTGTTCGCCGCCCGCAGTCTGATCGTCACCTCTTGCGCGCGTGAGCTGCGCGAAGACTGCAGCAATCGCTGGCCTCCACCGCGGGTCGGTTGGCTACACGCGCCACATTCGACTCGAAGCCCGGTCGTGACGACAGGTCGGCTTCTTCGCAGAAAATTCGCGCAGAAGTCTGCCCACTCGCGCTCGTTTTGGATGGCGATCAGCACCTGCGCGCCATCCGCGGTGCGTAGGCGCCGTACGGACAAATCGTCGGATGGGCGAGACCCATGCGCTCGGGCGCATGCCCGCCGCTCTCGAATTGCAGCAGCGGCACGTTCATCCAGTCGGCGATGGCGTCGAATAGGCTCACCTTGAGACCCGTGCCGCGGCCAGTGCGGCTGCGCTCGAGCAATGCTTCCAGCACGGCGGCGTGCGCCGACATGCCGCAGGCGATGTCGCAAACGGAAACGCCGACGCGCCCGGGACCCGCCGGGATGACCTGTCACCATGGCCAGGCCGCTCTCCGCCTGCACCAACAGGTCGTAGGCCTTCATGTCGGCGTAGGCGCCCGTGTCTCCGTAGCCGGAAATGTCGACTGTCACCAATCGGGGGTAGCCGGGCCCGCAGCTCCGCGGAGTCGAAGCCGGCGCGCGCCGCCGCGCCGGGCGCCAGATTCTGAATGAAGACGTCGGCATGCTCGAGAATCGCGTGCAGCAGCGCCGTGTCCTCCGGGCGCTTGATGTCGGCCACCAGACTCTGCTTGCCGCGATTGAGCCAGACGAAATAGCTGGACAATTCGCCGACTGAACGATCATAGAAGCGTGCGAAGTCGCCCTCGGCGCGCTCAACCTTGATGACCCGCGCCCCGGCGTCCGCCAGACGAGAGGAGCAATAGGGCGCGGCGACCGCCTGCTCCAACGCCAGTACCAGCAGGCCCTGCAGCGCACTGCTCAGAACGACCTCGGCAGTCCGAGCACGTGCTCCGCAATGTAGGAGAGAATCAAGTTGGTGGAAATCGGCGCCACTTGGTACAGGCGTGTCTCGCGGAATTTGCGCTCGATGTCGTATTCGCAGGCGAAGCCGTAACCGCCATGGGTCTGCAGGCAGACATTGGCCGCCTCCCAGGAAGCGTCGGCGGCCAGAAGCTTGGCCATATTGGCCTCGGCGCCGCAAGGCCGTTGCGCATCGAACAGCGCGCAGGCCTGATACCGCATGAGGCTGGCGGCTTCGATATTGACGTAGGCGCGTGCGATCGGAAATTGCACCCCCTGGTTCTTGCCGATGGGCCGATCGAATACGACGCGCTCGTTGGCGTACTTCGTTGCCTTGTCGATGAACCAATATCCGTCGCCGATGCACTCCGCGGCGATCAGCGCGCGTTCGGCATTGAGGCCGTCGAGAATGTACTTGAATCCCGAGCCTTCCGCGCCGACCAGGTTCTCCGCCGGAATCTCCAGATTGTCGAAGAACAGCTCGTTGGTTTCGTGATTGACCATGTTCGCGATCGGCCGCAGTGTCAGCCCCTTGCCCATCGCCTCGCGCAGATCGACGATGAAAACGGACATGCCCTCGGACTTGCGCTTGACCTCGCCGATCGGCGTGGTGCGCGCCAGCAGCAGCATCAGGTCCGAGTGCTGCACGCGCGAGATCCACACCTTCTGCCCGTTGATCACGTAGCGGTCGCCCTTGCGCACGGCGGTGGTCTTGAGCTGGGTCGTGTCGGTGCCGGTGGTCGGCTCGGTCACTCCCATCGACTGCAAGCGCAGGCTGCCTGCGGCAATCTGCGGCAAATACTCGCGTTTCTGCTGCTCGGAGCCGTGCCGCACGAGCACGTTCATCACGTACATCTGCCCGTGGCAGGCGCCCGAATTGCCGCCCGCGTGATTGATCTCCTCCATGATGACGGAAGCTTCCGTCAAAGCTCAGCCCCGAGCCGCCGTACTCCTGGGGAATGAGCGCGGCCAGCCACCCGGCCTTGGTCAAGGCATTGACGAATTCCTCGGGATAGCCTCTCTCGGCGTCGATCTTGCGGAAATATTCGTCCGGAAACTCCGCGCACAGAGCTGCGCACGGCCTGGCGAATTTCCGCGTAATCTTCCGAAGTCGTCATGGCGTCACCATACCTCGGTCCCTCGCCCTCCCGCGGCCGCCCAGCCGAATCGAACAATTTGGACACGTTCTGCAACCGATCGATATCGAGAATCGCCGCGGCGAGTTTCGCCGTTTGCACTGCGCCCAGCACCGGCTGCGCCAGGTCGGCAAATTTCGCCGACAACTCAGCGTCCGAGAGAAAATTGCCCGGCTCGCCCTTGGGCACGACGACCTTCTTGACGAATACCTGGCCGCGCGCGTGCACGCTGAGTTTGCCCGACATATTGACGGGAAACTCTGCCTCGATCTCGGGGTCGTACTCGCAGCGTATTTTGGGCAGCAGAGCTCGAATCCGCGCGATCGTGCAAGAGTTCGTAACTATCCCACCTCATCGCTCCCGTGGCCAGCGCGACCGACAGCACGAAAGGCGCGCTGAACTGGCCATCGACGATATTGCGCGGATCCGCCTTTTTTCGCTCCGGCGCTCCGACCAACAACATGCCCGCCCTCGACAAACCATAGACCACCCTGGAAATTTCGTGCGGCTGCAGATCGTGTTCGCTGCGCAGGGCCAAGGCCGCATCGATGCCGGCGTGACCGTAGCGGCAGGAGGGATAAGGCTTCACGCCGGTCGCCATCAACTCGTAGACGGTTCCAAGATCCTGCGTCGCCCGCGCCGGAATCGGTGCCGGTGCATAAGCTCTCAAAAAGCCGTGTGCGCCTTCGATGGCATCGCCGGCGCCCTTGAATCCTTTGCTTGCCAACGTCGCTGCGGCGAGACCCGCCATGGCCGACCAACCCACCTGGAATCTCTTGGTCCACGCACCGTTGTGAAGGAACTGCAGGCTGCCCGCGGTCTGGCTCAGTGCGATACCGAGTGCCGATGCCACGCCCGCGGCATCGAGCCCGAACACACGAGCAGCGGCAGCGGCAGCTCCGAAGGCGCCGCAGGTGGCCGTCGGGTGAAAGCCCCGCTGATAGTGGTCCGCCGGCCGGCAGCGCCAGCGCGACGCGGCAAATGACCTCGTAGCCGGCCACGATCGCCGCCAGTCGTCGTCGCCCCGGAGGCATTTGCCATTTCGCGCGGCCGCGAGCGCCGCCGGAATGACCGGAGCGCCCGGATGCAGAGTGCCGGCCGCATGCGTATCGTCGAAATCGAGCGAGTGCGCGAGCACGCCTTGGAGGAGTGCCGCCCCCGCGGGCGCGAATGTCCGCGAGGCGCCGAAAACGCGGCTCTCGCCGTGCGCCAATCCCAACGCGTCGATTGCCGAGAGCATTGCCGGCGTACTTTCGGTCTCGTGGCCGCGAATGATATTGCCGACCAAGTCGAGAATGAGCAGGCGCGCGCGGCCACCACTTCCGCCGGAATCAGGTCGACGTGAGCCCCGAGCTGAATTCGGATAGTTCCTGCGTAACGCCCATTCGGCTATGGCCTCGACGACGGTGTTTGGCGCCGCAGGAGCGGCGAGACGCGGCTTTTCGATTCCCGCGATATCGCATAGCACGTCGATCATCGCCGAGAAATCGGATTGAGCGTATCGTCCGGCCCGCGCCGACGGAGAACATTTCGCGCGCTGCCGCGGCCACCGGCAGCGGCACCTTCGCCTTGTTCGCCGCATCCAGGATCAGCGAGAGATCCTTGTGGGCAAGATCGATGGTGAAGCCCGCCGAGATGTCGCCCTTGAGCACCTTGGTCGACCAGTTCATGCGCAGCTGGCCGTTGAATGCCGTGGTGCCGTCGATCACCTCGAGTGTCTTTTCAAGATTCAGACCGAAGCGTTGCGACAGCGCCAGTGCCTCGGCATTGAGCTGGCAGGACACGACCGCCAGATAGTTGTTCACGAGCTTCGTGCGGATGCCGGTGCCCACCTTGCCGCAATGATGAATCGTCGTTCCCATCGCCTGCAGAAGGGGCAGCACACGCTCGAAATCCTCGGCGGAGGCGCCGACCATGAACAGCGATTCGCCTCGATCGGCATGGCTTGCGAGACGCCCCACCGGCGCATCGACCACCGACATGCCCTTCTTGGACGCGCGCTCGGCGAGCAGATCCGTCGTGGTGGGGTCGATGGTGCTCATGTCCATGATGAGCTGGCCGGCGCGCCCATGCGCCAGCAAACCGCCGGCGCCCAGAACCACGGCCTCGACCTGCGCAGAACCCGGCAGCATGGTGATGACGATGTCGCAGCCGCGCGCAATGTCAGCGATGGATTGCGGCCGGCTTGGAATTGCCTTGCTCGAAAGCGGCGAGGGCCTGCGGATTGGTATCGTACGCCAGCAGCTCGAAGCCCTTTCTGGCCAGGTTCGATGCCATGGGATTGCCCATGCGCCCCAGTCCTATGAACCCTATCTTTTGCATTGGCGAGTCTCGCATTGGTTGGATCGCTCAGGAGCTGATGTAGGTCGTTTTAACAGTGGTGTAAAACTCGGCCGCGTAGCGACCCTGCTCCCGCGGACCGTGACTGGAAGCCTTACGTCCGCCGAAGGGCACATGGTAGTCCAGGCCGGCGGTCGGCAGATTGATCATGACCAATCCGGCTTGGGCGTGCGTTTGAAAGTCCCGGGCATGCTTGAGGGAAGTCGTGCAGATGCCCGCAGTGAGCCCGAAGTCGGTGTCGTTGGCGCACCGCGAGAGCCTCGGCGTAATCTCGCACGCGGATCACCGTGGCAACAGGGCCAAATATCTCTTCGCGATTGATCTTCATCTGGTTGTGGGTGTCAGTGAACAAGGCCGGCGCCAGATAAAAGCCCGGCGTGGCCCGCTCGAGAACCTCACCGCCGGTGAGGCGTGCACCTTCATGACGGCCAATGTCGAGGTAGCGAAGATCCGTGTCGAGCTGGCGCTGATCGACGACGGGACCTATATCTGTGCCTGCTTCCAGAGCATGACCTATTTTGAGCTTCGCCATTTGCGCTTGGACCGCGTCGACGAAACGGTCGTGTATGTTCTCGGTAACGATCAGGCGGCTGGAAGCCGTGCAACGTCTGGCCGGTCTGAAAGAAGGCGCCCTTGACGGCGCAATCGACCGCGGTATCCAGGTCCGCATCATCGAGCACGACCAGCGGGTTCTTACCGCCCATTTCGAGCTGTAGCTTTACCATGCGCGCGGCCGCGCGGGAGGCGATGTCTCGGCCGGTTCTCACGGAGCCGGTGAAGCTCAGTGCATCGACGCCTGCGATTATCGCCGGGCCGAGCACGGAACCCACACCCATGAGAAGGTTCAGGACACCCGCCGGAACACCCGCCCGGTGCAAAATATCGACGAATGTCCAGGCTGTGGCCGGCGTCAGCTCAGCAGGCTTGAACACCACCGTGTTGCCGAAGGCGAGCGCCGGTGCGATTTTCCAGGCAGCTATCGCGATGGGAAAATTCCACGGCGTGATTATCCCGACCACGCCGATTGGCTCGCGGGTGACATCGATGTCCACTCCGGCGCGCACCGGCGGCAGCTTTTCGCCCGCCAAGCGCAGCGCCTCGCCGGCGAAGAACTGCACGATCTGACCCGCACGCGCCACTTCACCGATCCCTTCGGCGCGGGTCTTTCCTTCTTCGCGCGCGAGCAATTCGCCGATTTCCTCGCGTCGAGCCATCAGCTCGATCCCCGCTCTGGCCAACACGTCCGCGCGCACTTGCGCAGTCGTATGCGACCAGGCGGGAAATGCGGACCGCGCGGCTGCCAGTGCCTGCGCCGCGTCCGCAACCGACGCATTGGCATACTCACCGACGATATCGTTGGTGTCCGACGGGTTCACGTCCTTTTCGCTCATGCCTTCGCTTATCCATTCCCCGCCAATTAGACGTGCGAACTGTTTGATCGTGATCTCTCCTCGAGATGACTAGCGGATCACAAAGGGGTTTGAGACTTGGCCGCCGGTATCGATCCAGACGGTCTTGGTCTGAAGATAGGCGTCGATCGCCTCGCGTCCGTTCTCGCGGCCGAGGCCGCTGCGCTTGAATCCGCCGAAGGGAGCCATGAAGCTGACCGCGCGGTAGCAATTTATCCACACGGTGCCGGCGTTCAGGCGCTCCGACATGCGCAGCGCGCAGCCCATGTCGGTGGTCCAGACGCCGGCGGCGAGACCGTAGGGACTATCGTTTGCAATAGCCAGCGCCTCCTCCTCGTCCTCGAACGGTATCACCGCGAGTACGGGCCCGAACACTTCCTCGCGTGCAATGCGCATCGAGTTGTTCACGCCCGTGAAAATCGTCGGCTCCACGAACCAACCGTCGCCGAGCCGCGCATCGCTCGGCGTGCCGCCGCCCAGAACGCACTCGGCGCCGGCCTCACGCGCGAGCGCCATGTAGCCAAGAATGCGCTCCCGCTGCTGGCGCGTAGTCACCGGCCCGACCTGAGTGTCGGCCAGTCTTGGATCGCCGATGCGCGCGGTTTTCGCCAGCCGCACCAGCTGCTCCACGACTTCGTCATGCACTCTGCGCTGCACGAGCAGCCGGGAGCCGGCGATGCAGGTCTGACCGCTGGCGGCGAAGATCCCGGAAATCGCGCCATTGACCGCATCAGAGAGCTTGGCATCCGCGAAGACGATATTGGGCGACTTTCCGCCGAGCTCCAGGCTCAGGTGCTTCAGCCCGTCCGCGGCGGCATGATACACGCCGACCCCGGCGGAATCGCCTCCGGTGAAAGCGATCTTGTCCACCCCCGGGTGCCGGGCCAGCGGCTCACCGACCTCCGCCGGCAGACCCGGTCACGCTGTTGACCACGCCCGGCGGAAATCCGGCTTTTTCGAATAGCTCGACGAAGGCGAGCGTCGAAGCGGATGCGTGCTCCGAAGGCTTGACCACCGCGGTATTGCCAGCCGCCAGCGCCGGCGCCAGCTTCCAGGTCAGCAGCAGCAGAGGAGAATTCCATGGCGTGATGCAAGCGACGACGCCCAGCGGCTCGCGACGCGTGTGCGCATGCATGCCGACCTTGTCGATCGGCAGCACGCAGCCTTCGATCTTGTCCGCCAGCCCGCCGAAATAACGGTACCACTCCGGTATGTAGCGCAGTTGCGCGACCATCTCGGACATCAATTTGCCGTTGTCCTGCACCTCGATCGCCGCCAGCCGCTCGGCTTCCACGGCAATGAGATCGGCCAGACGTACCAGCAGCTTGCCGCGCGCGGTCGGCGTGAGGCCGCGCCATTTTGGGTCGTCGAACGCCTGACGTGCGGCGCTCACCGCCGCGTCAACATCGGCCGCCGCTACAGCGCGGAATCCTTGCCCAAGGCTGGCCGGTATAGGGATCGTAGGACTCGAGAGTGGCGCCGTCGGCGGCTTCGACGCCCTTGCCCCCGATGGTATTCAGATATATGGGTAGTATCCGTCATCGCGAATTCGTATGATGCTACGCGACTTGAAAGCCCAAGTAGGCGCGAAAGCGGTTCTTTAAGTATACGCCATCGCGTGCCGGCAATGCGCGCGGCGGGCTGCCGGGCGCGATTCGGATTGACACGATAGCGTGGGCCGCCGGTTAGCTTTGTCAGCTCCTTCCGATAGTCGGCGACCTGTGCGATCTCGCGCAACTCCACGGCCGAAGCGAAACCCATGGCCGCCGCTACGCGGTGCAGATCCACGCCGAGCGCCGTGTGGCTTGGCTGCCCGCCGGTCTCGCCGTACTGACCATTGTCCAGCACCACCAGCGTGAAGTTGCCCGGTTTCTTGACGGAGATGGTCGCAAGGCCGCCCAATCCCATGAGTTGTTCTCCATCCCCGGTGATGACGATGACCGGGCGCCGCGGCTGCGCCAGCGCGAGCCCGAGCCCGACCATGGCCGCGCCGCCCATTGCGCCCCAGAGATACATGTTGCCGTCATGATCGCCGGCCGCAAATATGTCGTAAGTGGAAGAGCCCAGCCCGGTCACCACCAGAGACTCGCCGCGTTCGCGCAGCAATTCGCGCACCGCGTCGCGGCGATCGAGCCTCTGGGTCTTATCCGCCGGAGTCATCGCACTTCCCATTGCTTACGGCCGATCAGGCGCTGAGACAGCAGCACCGCCATCGCTTGATCGCCGTCAAACGCTGCCGCCGCCGCGGCGGATACGGCCTCGCCGACCTCAGCGGCGGTATCGGCGCGAATGGCCGTCACTCCCATCAACTCCAAGACGCTCGGCGTGGCGCGGCCCATCGGGATCTGCCAGGGATTGAACTCAGCCCATTCGCCGCGCATCGTGACCAGCATGAGCAACGGAAATCGGCAAGTCGATGCCAGCGACAGCATGTTGATGCAATTTCCTACGCCGCTCGATTGCAGCAGCAGCACCGCGCGTTGCTCCGCCGAGCCAGGCGCCGGCAGCGAGTGCTACGCCCTCTTCTTCGGTGGTCAGCGGCGTAGTTTGAATCTCGGGATCGGCACTCAACAGCTCGATCAGCTGGCCGTGCCCCGCATCGGGTACATAACTGGCTTGACGAATGTGCGCCTGCTTGAGCACATGAAATATTTCCGTCGACCAAGTGGAATCGTTTGTCATAGGGGTACGAGCAAAAATTGTATCCTATAAAACAATTATAATGCTCTTCTATATGATATATCCGTTTTCGATATAACGAGTGCTTCGCCAGGAGTCGCGCCCCATGAACTTGCAGCAGCTGAAGACCTTCGTGTTGATCGGCGAGCTCGGTTCGCTCAGTAAAGTCTCCGATCGCATCCGCATCGCGCAACCGGCGCTCAGCCGGCAAATGAGGCTGCTGCAGGAGGAAGTCGGCGTACCTCTGCTTGCCCGGCATCGTCTCGGCCTTCGGCTCACCGAGGCGGGGGAAGAGATGCTGAGGCGCGTATCCGGCGTGATCCGGCAGCTGGACCAGGCATTCGAGGATGTTCGCACCTTGTCAGGCGCAGCCAGCCGGCCGGGTGGCGCTTCGGTATCGTGCCGACGGCGAGCTACGTGCTCGCGGGCCAGCTGGCGTATCAGGTGGCCGCAAGATTTCCGGATATTTCCCTGCGCATCGTAGAAGGCGTACTCGGTTCACTTGATCGAATGGCTGCAGCGCGGCGAGATCGACGTGGCCATCATGTATGGATCGGACGCGGATTTTCATTTGAAGACGCAGCCGCTGCTGACTGGACGAACTGGTGCTCGTCGGACCGCCGATAGCGCTCTTGAACCCGACGTGCCGTGACGGTGGCGGCGCTCGCGGCGCTGCCGCTGGTGCTTCCCAGCCGCCCAAACGGCCTGAGGCTCATTGTCGAGAGCCGCCGCCGCCAAGGCAAAAGTGAAGCTCGCCGTGCGATTCGAGGCGGACTCCTTTCGAGTGCTCAACGATCTGGTGGAGAAAGGGCTGGGTTATACGGTGTTGCCGCTGTCCGCCTTCAGCCGCGAGCGCGAGGCACGCTTCCTGAAATTTGCGCCGCTGATCCAGCCGAAAGTCACGCGCCAGCTCGTCCTCGGGCTGCCCTCCGACGGCGTCGCATCGCGCGCGACCAAGATCGTGATCGATTTGGCGCGCGAGGAAATCAAAGAGCTTTCGCTCCGGCGCTTGGCCGGCCAAGCTCTTGTTCCGTTCGGGACGGACGAGCCGCGCACCGGCCTTGGCCAGGCAGCACGTCTAAGTGATGCCAAGGCTTCTATTTCCAACTCCATTCCTTGCTCGACGCCCGGCACCCGCCGCCCCCCGGTGCACCCGTCCAGGCGCGTCCGCGAATCACGCGACCGGTCGCCGCCCCCGTCGGCTCCCCATCCTTCAACGCCAGCTTGCCGTTGACGAACACATCGGTGACGCCGGTTGCGTACTGCAGAGGCTTCACATAGGTCGAGTGATCCTGAAAGGTTTTCGGATCGAATATCACGACGTCGGCGAATGCGCCTGCGCGCAAGCGGCCGCGATCGCGTCGAGCGACAGCACGTCGGCCGGCAAGAGGTCAGCTTGCGCACCGCCTCCTCGACGGTCAGCACATGCTCCTCGCGTACGTACTTGGCGAATATGCGCGCAAAATTGCCGTAGGCGCGCGGATGCGTGGAGGACAGCAGGAACACGCCTTCCGGCGCGCTCGATTCGGCATCCGAGCCGAAGCTCACCCACGGCAGCGCGATTTCGCCGCGCGATGTTCTCCTCGCTGATGAAGGTATAGGCGACGGTTCCGAGGCCGCCGGCCTCATCCTCGATCACGATATCGATGATGGCATCCTCCGGGACTGACGCCGCGCTCTTCGCCACTTCGGCGATGGTTTTGCCGATCAAGGGCTTCAACGCGGCGTGTTTGATCGCCCAAGATCAACATGCCGTCGGGCCCCGACTGGTGGAGCAAATTCTCCCAGTCCTTCGGATGCGCTTCGCGCATGGCCGCGATCACCTTGGCTCGGACCGCCGGATCCTTCAGCCGCGTCACCATGGCTTCCTGGCCGCCATCATGCACCCACGGCGGCATGGACGCGTCCAGCGACGTTCCGCCGGCCGTATACACGTACATGTCCGCGGTGATGCGCACGCCCGAAGCGCGCGCGGCGTTGATCATGCGCGACGACCCGGTCGAGCTTGCCCCAGTTTTCCGCGGCCCATGAGCTTCAAGTGATGGATTTCCGCCGGCGCGCCGCTGGCCCGCGCGATGTCGATGGTCTCCTGCACGGCCTCCTCGATGTGATCGCCTTCGCTGCGCATGTGCGCGGTGTAAATGCCGCCGCAACGCGCCGATTCCTGCGCCATCGCGATGAGTTCCGGCGTCTTGGCGTAATTCATCGGGGCGTAAATCAAGGCGGTGGTCACGCCCAATCGCGCCTTCTTCCATCGCCTGGCGCACCAGACCGCGCATCGCGCAGCTGCTCCGGCGTGGGCGCGACGTTGGCCTCGCCGAGCACATTGACGCGGACCTCGCCCTCGCCGACGAAGCTCGCGACGTTGGGGGCGATGCCCCGCTTCTGCAGAGTGATCCAAATATTGGCCCAGAGTCGTCCAGGTCACCGGAAATTTGAGTCGCCCTCGCGCTCCGCCATCGTCCGCGCCATCTCGGGATTCAGGGGGCCCTTGGATATCTCGTTGAATATGTCGAGCGTCACGCCTTGCTTCAGACCGCTGACGGCGCGCCCGTCGATGAGCAGCGACTCCTCGGAATGGCCCATCATGTCGATGAAGCCCGGCGAGACCGCCTGGCCGTGAGCATCGATCTCGGTGCGTCCCTTGAGCGCGCGGTGCGGCCCGACGTAGGTGATGCGATCGCCGTCGATGGCCAGATCGCCCGGGAAGGGCTTGGCTGCCCGAGCCGTCGTAAATCATGGCCGTTGCGGATCACGATATCGTGAACGCCCGCATCCGCCCCCGCGAGGGCCATGCCGCTCGCGCCCGAAAGGCACGCAGCTACCATCCAGCAAACGATCAACAGATTTTTTTTCATGGGGGGCGGGGAATTCCGTTTGGGGAGCATAGGGGTATCTTGGTCGGACGATCGCTCGTACCGATTGCTAGACCCCTATGATCGATAGTACGCCAGCGCCTCAGTTGTGAACTTCAGAGGTGTCGCGTTTCAGCAGGACTTGATCCCCAATTGTTATTCCTTCCGTCGTAGAAGGTCATCGGTGCCTCAATCAATTCCTCTACGTCGATGCCTTCGAGACATGCAACATTGATATTGTAGTATGGGGTGCCACTCAGATTAGGCATATCTACTCGCTGAAATGGCCGTACGCCACAATGTTTGCAAAAGAAGTGATGCGCTACAGGATTATTCCCTCGATAATCTGCTACATCTGCGTCGCCGGCAATCAGCCGGAACGCCTCCGGTTTGGCCTCTACTGTCCATAATCTTGACTTGGCGCACATCGAGCAATTGCACTTGCCGGTCCCGGCACTGATGTCCACGTGCACTTCAAAGCGAATTGCGCCACAGTGACAACCACCGACATAGGTTTTTAGCATGAGAGGACCCTACTGCTGCGCGACGTTTTCCTTCTACCAAACAAATGGTATCAGGCGATATCGTACTGTCTGACAGTACTCCTTGTAACCAGAAAGATTTTTGAAAAGAAAGCGTTCCTCGTCGCGAGCTCGCCACGCGATGGTGAGGACCATCGAGATGAACATCAGGAGTCCCCACCATGATCCGAGCGCAAAAGGCGTACCAAAAAGCATAACAAGCGCTCCTGAATACATGGGATGACGAACTACCGCGTAGGGTCCTGTCGAAACAACTTTTTGGGCAGGGGTCACTGCAATCGTTGCAGCCGCAAACGTGTTCTCCTTAAACACAAGGAAGACGATGAGAAATCCAAGCGCCACTAGCAAGTCGCCCGCGAGCACTACTGGCAACGGGACCGCCGACCACGAAAAGCGATGATCGAGCGAGGGAAGAGTCATAGCGCCAATAAATACGAAGGACGACAGAAGCTGTACCGACTTTTGGCTTTCTTCATTCTCGGCTCTCGGGCCCGCATTTATGCGGCGCTCGAGGAGATTCCGGTCGTGCTTCCACAGATATATTGTAATCAACGCGGCTGATCCGTTGAAGACGGACAAGTATACCCACGCCTGCCAATAATCGAGCGTCCATGCTGGAGCCAAAAGAAGGATTCCTAAAATGGTGATAAGTTGGGTGAATCCGAGGACAGTTTTATTGGCTAGATTGTTCACGCTCTTAGTCTACCTATCCGACTTAAGGCTCAGACTCGCCCATCCTAGAACCATTCTGGCGTGGCTGTATCGGCCGCACTGAGCCGGAAAAACGACAGCTATTTCTTCTCCGCCAGGAACGCCGCGGCCAGTCCGTCGAGATCGCGCACCGGATTGTCCGGGCCCGAATGCCGGCCTTCGAGAAATTCGTTGAGCACCCGCCGCTTGCTGAACAGCCAACGGCCCTTCACGCGCTGGAGCTCGTCCTCGTAGATACCGAAGGTTCCCATCTTGAGCGTCCCGTTGGGACCGTCGTTCGCCATCTCGACCCATAGCGAGCGTGTCCAGGCGTGGTCGGCTTCGACGCGGATCACGGCCTGGAGGAGTACGTGGCGCAGCGTCGCCGGATTGCCGTCCTTGTCCTTGTAGAGCTTGCCGATGGCTTCCTTGAAAGCCGCTACGGCCTTCTTGATCTCGGCGCGGCCTTTCGAAGTGCTGCGTGAGAATTCGAGCACGCCGTCCTCGGTGAAGGTCTCGACATAGGCATCGAAGTCCCCGTAATCCATCGC
This sequence comes from uncultured Gammaproteobacteria bacterium, assembly GCA_963755965.1. Classification (GTDB taxonomy): domain Bacteria; phylum Pseudomonadota; class Gammaproteobacteria; order Steroidobacterales; family Steroidobacteraceae; genus Bog-1198. Next base: position 15,092 of record CAVWLU010000010.1, on the reverse strand, counting down.
GAACAGATAGCGCGACATGAGATCCTCGATCTCGGCGCGGTCCTGCGCATAGCGAGGGCCATAGCTCGGCTGGGCGCTCATCGCCGGCGGCCCGCCGACAACCAACAGGGCAGCAGCGGCGAACGCCAACGGATGCGGTTTTCGGAATGACATGAGATCACCTTTGATTGACCGAGATGTTCGGTCATTTGGCCCACGCGCATTGTAGGTCACATGAGCAGCAATCAATGATCCGAAATGCTCCGAATCCGCATTCGTGAGGTGGCGGGAAGGCAAAGCAAAGAAGCGGGCAATCAACGCGGTAGCGGGCGTATTACATTGAAGCGGGTTTTTGGGCCGACATGGACCGCTTGACGATGGCGAGCTTAAGCCCCAACGGGCGCAGCAGTTGTTCGACCGTGCGTAAAGAGGGACTGCTGGATTCAGCCTCGATCCTCTTGAGCGTGAGCACAGTGATGCCGGCTAACTGCGCCATCTCCTCCAGCGTCAAGTGCAACAAGGTGCGCACCTGGCGCAACATTTGCGGGACCGAGTACTCGGGGTGCTCGGCGATGAGGATATCCAGCTTCTCACGCAGTTCAAGCTGCTCGTACGCGGTCAGGGGCTTTCGACGCTTATCCATGGGAAGGTTCCTTTCAAAGCTCGGCAAGGCTTGCGAGCACAGCATCGAGCGAGAGACTCTGCCGCGCCAGAATGCTCTCAGGCACTCCAGCCTCGACTGCAAGCTCCGGCAAGCGCTCAAATCTTTCGCGTAGCTCACGCAAGGCCGGTGTGAGGTTCACAAGGGAGAGGCCCGTCGCCTCCTGACACTGTTGCACCACGCGGGGCCAGTCGGGGTTCGCGTATTGTTCACCTTCCCAGCGTGAGCGGCGCGCGATGCCATCCGGATGCAGCATCATGGGGGCGAAATCAAAGAGCGGCGTGAGTCGTATCGTGCCGTCTTCGAAGCGCTGCACCGCTGTGTTGCGCAGATGGTTGTCTCGATTGCCAAACGCCACGTTCAGCACATCGCGCCGCACATACTCGATGATTTCGGTCTGCGGGTCATTGACGACTGCAGCGAGTGCCGCGACGATGCGATCATGTGGGAGAGCAACGCCGAACTCTGCGATGCCGCACAGACTCGCAATGCTCTCCTGGGCGATGCGCACGAGACCGCGCGTGCCGACCTGCCGGTCAAAACGTGGAATAAATAAAGTCCGATCGTGCAGTTCAAGTTCGCCATGCACCCGCGCACCCAGCAGCCTCGCCAGGCGCATGTAGGGGGCCTCAAGCGCCAGGATCTGCTCGAGTGCGACGTCCGCGCCGCGGCTGAATTTCACCAGCCAGTGTCGGCGAGCCGCATCATCGGCAAGCGCATGGTCCAGGTGCAGGCGGCCGGCGGTATCTTCAGTGAGCAGCAGCTTCGGCCACTCACCCTGTACGCCCGAGGAGCCGGCGACAAAGAGGCCCTCGCCCGCTAGATATTCAATGAAGTCCTCGGCTCGCGCTGCCACCTGCGCGAAACTAAAGCCCCGATGCTCACGCCGCTCACGATGCTCGCCGAGCCACTCAAATGCTTCGCGCACCCGCAGGTGCCCGATCGGATTGCCCGCGCCTGCCTTGATGAGCGCCCAGTCTGCGGTGCGTCCAGCGTCTTCCGGTTGATTCAGCCGCCGGAGCAGCTCCCCGCGGCCGTACCCGTGCGGTAGAAGATCGAGCAGAAAGGCCGGCCAGCGCTGTCGGCGGTAAACCTCAAAGCTTACCGGTAATGCCGCAGACAACGCCGCCGCATCGCACCGATCCTGGTTCTCAAGCCAGTAGTCCATCACGTAGGCTGTGAGACTAGGGGCAGCAATCCCTAACGTCGAATCGCCGGTCAGCCCGACACCCGCGAGGTCAACCCATTGGCCCTCCGTAAATCGCTGTAGCGTAAGATTGTCTGCCATAAGTATCTTAAAGTATATCTACCATCTAGCTTAGTCGCAAATAAATGGTATATTTTAATATACTTATATGTCGGATCAGGCTGTGACCCGGCCCCTGCGATGATCACCTCGTACATCAACGCCTTTCCGGCCGCTGAATCACGTTGCCCCAGAAGCGGCGAAGGTTCTCCACGCCACCGGCGGTTGAACTGAACAGGGTCGTGTCGCAGACCAACAGTCTTCCAGCGAAAGTATCCGGCCGCGATTGCAGGAGCGCGTCGAAGCTTGATCGTCCGTCTTGCGTGAATGGGTGAGGCGGCGCCGCCAGATCAATTTTTTGGCGAGCGAGAACGCCCATCCGCTCGGTCGAGGGTCCCATACGCTCGAGTTGCGGCAGGTGTGCGTGCAGGTGGAAGGCGTCAACGTCCCGAAGCAGGCCAAGATCGTCCAGCGCACGATCAACCTCGATGGGTGCCGGCGACCCGTTCGGCGCCGCGGCTGGTCGCAGACCGAAGCGATTCTCGACGGGTACGCCGAGCCCCGCCAGCAAGGTGCGCGCGAAGCCGCCGAACCCTTGCCGGGGCGGAATGGCGTGGTCGCCATGGTGCCGATATTCCGCGAGTTGGCGTTCAGCACGGTCCTCTCCCACCGAATCCCCCGGCTTCTCCGATGTCGTGATGAGGACATACGAAGATCAGGTGATCGGGGTTATCGAGGAAATGCCTGATCGCCTGGACTTCCGCCCCGGTTGCCGCCTGAACGGTGCGCAAAGAGTCGAAGCTGATCACGACGATGGTATCGACTCCGTCGAGCGCGCCATCGAGCGACGTCATTGCACCATCATCGCTGATGCGTTCGATCTGAATGACTTGACGGCCCGTCAGCGCTTCCGCCTGTTCGGCGAATGCCTGGAAATTCGGTTTCTGAACGTGATCCAAAAAACCCGCGATGCCCTGATCGACATGGCCGCGATCCGACAAACGTTCGAATTTCGGGTAAAAAAGTCTGCGCAGCTCGAAAACCGCCGGAAAGCGATCTTCGATGACGGCGAGCGGCGCACCCGTCTCCGCCGGTCGGCTCCACGCGAAATACAGAAGCACCTGTCGACTGCGCATAGTTAGCTCTGAATTGTAGTTCATGTCTCCAGCACGGACCCATCCGTCAGCGCTCGGTCAAAAACCTCTCAAATGAAGATATCAACCAAGCCGACGAGGCGTTCTGGCAGATCATGATCGAGCGGTTCGCCGGTCACCAGTGACCGCATATAGAGCGGCGCAACCAAAACCTCGATGAGCAACGTGCTATCGACTTCCGGACGCACTTCACCGCGCGACTTGCCGCGCTCCATGATGGTCGACGCTTGGGCGAATCGGGCGATCCAATAACTACGTCGAAATTCCTCGGATGCATCGACCAGCATTCGAGTCAGAATCGAGCCCAGCGAGGATCGATGAAACGAGATCCCGTCCTGTAGATAGCACAACAAATCCCCACGACATGAGCCTGTATCGGGAATGGAGATCTCCTGCTGCAAGCGGTCTCGTACCGCATCCAGCACAACACCTTCCACGCTCTTCCATCGCCTGTAGACCGTACTTCGCTCGACGCCCGCGAGATCCGCAATTTCCTCGATGGTGGGAGCTCGCTCATTATTCTTGAGCAGACGAAGGGTAGCGCTCAAGACGGCCGTGCTAACCCGGGCGCTTCGTCCGCCTGTGCGCCGCCTGAGGGGCCCCTTTTGCTTCGTTTTCGGCATACCTTAGATACTATCGCAACATTGTTGCATTAGCTAAATTCTATGCTATAGTTTATTAACGCAACAAAGATGCGTTAAAGAGTTAATCATGAAACTGTATTTCAACGACGAGAGCTTCTCTTATGAGTTGCTGCGAGCGGTCGGTTATTCCTCTTACGGCGGAGCCGACGTCGGCGAATGCCTGGAAACGGCATCCCGCATCCCAGAGGGTGACTTTTTGGGGTGGTACCGGGCCTGGAAACAAACCGCAGATCGAGTGTCCGCCATCGGCGAACGAGCTCTGCAACGAGGGCATCGGATCAGCGCCAGAGATGCCTTTCTGCGAGCCTCCAATTACTACCGAACCGGCGAGTTTTATCTGCATGGACTCGACGATGCCGCCGCACTCGAATCCTCCCGCTTAGGCCGCGCCAATTTCGAGCAGGCCATCGCGCTCATGCCTCACGTGTCCGAAAAGTTGGCCATTCCCTACGAGGGGACCACGCTGCCGGGCTATCTGTTTCAAGCATCATCCAATGACGGCCCGCGCCCGACAATGCTGGTATGCACCGGCTTCGACGGTACTCAGGAAGAGCTCTACATGAATGTGGCAATCGCGGCCATGGAGCGGGGCTACAACGTGCTGACGTTCGAAGGCCCGGGACAGGGCGCGGTGATTCGCGAGCAAGGGCTCTATTTTCGACACGACTGGGAGAAAGTGGTGAGTCCGGTCATCGACTACGCCCTGACTCGACCGCAGATTGACGCTGGCCGGCTCGCCCTGCTCGGCGTCAGTTACGGCGGCTATTTTGCGGCGCGCGCCGCTGCCTTTGATCGGCGAGTCGCCGCCCTTCTCGTCGTTGACGGTTTGTATGATCTCTACGAGGCGGCGCTCACGATGCTGGTGCCGACCTCTGCCCGAGGACTGCTGACGCAACTCGATGCTCCCCAGGCACCGGAACTGGATGCCTTTATCGAACGCCTGAAGGATGCCTCCACCGGTGCTCGATGGGCGTTGAACCACGGTCCCTGGGCATTCGGCGTGTCGAGTGCGCGGGAATTCGTCGCGCGATTGCGCAACTACACCCTGCGTGACGTGGCAGCCAACATCCGATGCCCCACGCTGGTCTGCGAAGCCGAGCGTGACCAGTTCTTTCGCGGGCAGCCGGAACAGTTCTGCGACGCCTTGACCTGCGATAAAACTTACTCTCGCTTCGTCACCGCGGATGCGGCCGAAGAACATTGTCACGTTGGCGCAACCCGTCTGATGAATCAGCGGGTGTTTGATTGGCTGGATGATGTGCTGACACCCGCCCCAAGCTGCGACAAATCGACCCGCCAAATCTGCCCGTGCGATTCATCGACGATCCACGCGGAGCCGAACCCGACCCGCAGCGTGTCGTCGAGCCGCCCGCCGGCGAATTGGCGCATCAAGCGATTGCGGCGCGGATCGATTTGCGACAGTGGGATGCCCTCGGCCGAGACCCACACATAGCTCTCGGCGATAGAGATGTCGCCCCCCTCACCCGGCACACCGACCTCGATCGTCGCCGTCAGCTGGTTGTTGGCGGGATCGATGCGCGCAAGAGTCCCGTCCTTCTGGCTCAACACCCAGATGCTGCCTTCGCCGCCGGCCAGAAACCTCGGCGATGCATGCACGGGGATCTCCGCCACGACGGTGTTGCTATGGGGATCGACCCGGGTGACGCTGCCCGCCGCGGAACTCGTGACCCAGACGCTGCCGAACGCGACGATGGCCGCGTGCGACTGCGGCTTGACCGGAACATGGGCGATGACCTTGCCGCTCACCGCGTCGATTCGCGTGAGAGTTCCCGATTTCGTGCCGCCCTCGTTGGTCAGAACCCAGAGACTGTCCTCCCCGACGCCGAACGATCCCTCCGTTTCCTTGGTGAAGTTCACCGGAATTTTGCGCACGACTTTGTTGGTAGTGGGATCAACTTGAATGAGCAATTTCTCGGCCGTGGCGGCGACCCACACGGATCCCAATCCAACACCGATGCTAAGTTCCGGCTTCGCACCCAGTGCAATACGAGCAATCACCTTGTTGCTCGCAGGATCGATGCGCAGCAGCGCCTTGCTGTTGATTTTCGACAACCACACCGAACCGTAGCCGGTCTCGAGCCACGCGGGGCCTACAGGGCCCTTGATTCGTTCGACAATGGGCAGCGCAGTCAAGGATTGTTGGCGGGATTCCGTAGGTACGCCCGCGGCATTCGCCGTGAGGGCGCCGCTGACGCCCGCCAGAACCAACGCTGCGTTAACCAGAGCGACGGAAGTACGAAGACGCATGAATCCCATACTACGTCATCGCGCTTGAGATGGCCTCTCAAACGAGATATGGTAGCGCTACCACATGAACGCTGTCGCGGGGAGCTCGATGCGCGGAACTCAAGCCGGCTGGATCGCCGTATTGCTGCTCGCGCAATTCGAATCGGGCGCGCTCGCCATGCCGCCGGCGGAGACGGATCGCGTGGGAATGTTTCAAGGTCAATCCGATGTCGGCAGCGTAGTTCCTCCCGGCACCGCCAGCTACGATGTGCCGGCCGATCGCTACGCGGTGACGTCTGCGGGAGCCAATACGTGGTACCACGTCGACGGCTTTCACTATCTTTGGACGAAAACGACCGGGGATTGGACACTCACGGCGCAAATCACCTTCCCCACACCTGCTTACCGTCACGAGCCGAACCCGCATCGCAAGGGAATACTCATGTTTCGTCAGTCGCTCGACGCCGGATCGGCCTATGCCGCGCTCGCCGTGCATGGCTCCGGCATGTCTGCATTGCAGTTTCGACGAGAGCGCGGCGCCAACACGGAAGACGTCGAGATCAACACGCAGCAACCCCAGACCGTCCGCATTGAAAAGCGTGGGGATGTGTTCACCATGTTCTTGTCTCAAAGCGGCGAGCCGCTTCATCAGGTGGGGGCGTCCGCGCAAATCCGCCTCGAGGGCCTCTACTATGTGGGACTCGGCGCTCTCTCTCACGACGCAAACACCACCGACCAGATTTATTTCTCGCACGTCACCTTGCAGCGCCCCGGCAATGCGAGCAACACCGCGCGGGTTCTCTACAGCACCCTTCAGAGCATTCAAATCGAGGATCAATATCGGCGCGCGGCTGTCATCCGCAGCGTTCCTGCCTTCATGCAGTCCGTCAACTGGACCAACGGCGGAAAAGCCCTGTACGTCAATGAAGAGGGCCGTCTCGAGAGAATTGACTACTTGGATCCGCCCGCGGGATCCACCCCGCAACCCGTCGCCCTTGGCAAGTTGGTCGGCTGCTCCAGTAACTTCGGCCTCTCGCCCGATGGCAAGTGGCTCGCCGTCAGTTGCAGCGAGACCCAGCAAGGCAAGCGCCAGATTCATCTGCTGCCGGCCGCCGGCGGCAACGATGCGCCGCGGGCCCTCACTCACGGCGCCGAGCCCAGTTATTTCCATGCTTGGTCCGCCGACAGTCGAATGATCGCGTTTACGCGGGGCAGCGCCTCGAAAGCCGACATCTTTACGATACCCGTAGCAGGCGGCGCGGAATCCCGGCTGACTCAGGATACGATCAATGACGGGCCGGACTTCTCGCCCGACGGCCAGTTCATCTACTTCGATTCGTCGCGCTCCGGTACGACCCAGCTATGGCGCATGCATCCGGACGGATCGCAAGCCGAACAACTCACGGACGATGCCAATCAAAACTCCACGCCGCACATCTCGCCCGACGGCAAATATCTCGCTTTTCTGAGCCAGCCCGCAGCTGCAGGCAGCGGCGTCGGCGATGCCGCGCTTCGAATCATGGCCTTCAGCGACGGGCTCATTCGCACATTGGTCAACTTCCAAGGCGATCGCGGCAGCTTCGCGATGTACAGCTGGGGTGATCTCAATCACCTGGCCTTCGTCAGTTATCAGGGGCTTCCCTAGGGACCATTCGTTTGAAGAACAAGATTCTCATAATGCTCGTCCTCGGCGCCACTGCCGCATTCGCCGCTGACCCGGGTCGCCCGCCGATCACCGGCGTTTCTCACGTCGCGCTCTACGCCGCCGACCCGTCGGCGAGCGAGCGCTTCTACGTTCACGACCTGGGTGCCGTCAAGGCGCAGGATGCCGAGAATGCGCGCGGCGTGCGCTATTACTTTTCATCGACTCAATACGTTGAAATATTGCCGCTGCCCCAGGGTCACCCCTCGATCAACCGGCTCGATCACGTCGCCTTCGCGACCACGAACGCCGACGGTTTGCGCGCCTATCTCGCGGCGCACGCAATCACAGTTCCCCGCCAGGTCATGCGAGGCGGCGACGGGAGCGAGTGGTTCGATGAGGGACCCGGAAGGTAATGTCATTCAGTTCGAGCAAGCCTCCGCTCACCCACCCGCGGTTCCGCTCAATGCGCTCTCGAATCACATGATCCACGTGGGATTCATCATCCATGACCGCGGGCGCGAGGACGCCTTCTTTCACTCAGGCACTCGGCTTCAAACCCTACTGGTTTGGCGGAATGCGTGATGATGCGCCGACCTGGATTTCGTTGCAGGTTCCGGATGGTAGCGATTGGCTCGAGTACATGATCGTCGGCACTCCCGGCGGCCGCGGCATACCGGCGGACATGAAACCTGCCGATCTCGGGATTCTCAATCATTTCTCGCTCGGCGTCGCGAATATCGAGACCACTTACACCTTACTGTGGAATGGTGAACGGCTGGCAGGCCAGACGAATGTGCCGAAAATCGGACGGGACGCCAAATGGCAGCTGAATCTGTTGGATCCTGACGGCACTCGCGCCGAGATCATGGAATTGCATGCCATCGGCAAACCCTGCTGCTCCCTTCACGGCGGCAGACCCATCCCGTTAGTCACGAGCCATTCGCAGCCCTCTCGCCTTCTCCATCCTTTGCTTGTGTTTCGAGTTGCGTGCGTAGGCGGCCGAATTGGCTACCGCCGGCTTATGCGGTGGTACCGGCGCCTTGCCGGTCGAAAAATGCGATGCCGCGCGAACTTTTTTTCGCGTGATACATCGCGGCGTCCGCGTTTTTAATCAGGTCATCGCCGAAGGAGCCGTGATCGGGATAAACGGCGATGCCAATGCTTGGTTTGATGACGAATTCCGAACCGTCCAATGAAACCGGCGAGGCGATGGTCCCAAAGACCGCGTCGGCAATTTGCTCGATATTTTGGTTTCCCTTGGGATCCATCACTAAATACAGAAACTCATCGCCACCGGTGCGGCACGCCGTATCTTCGTCCCGCACATATTGAAGCAGTCGTTCGGCAATTGTCTTCAAAATCTTGTCGCCCGCGGTATGTCCGTGCGTGTCATTGATGCTCTTGAATTGATCAAGATCAATGAACATGACGGCGAGAGTCCAGTCGTGTCGCTGCGCGAGCGCAATCGCGTGGGCCAAGCGATCATCGAACAATTCTCGGTTGGGCAGCCCGGTCAAGGAGTCATGCAGGGCGCGCAGCTGTGCGTTGTGCGCCTCTTGTTTCGCTGCGGAGAGTTGCTCCCGCGTGTAAGCCAGCGTTTTTTGGCTGTTATGCTGCGAATACTCGGTGACGGCTGCTGCTATGGCGTTGTCGAGACAACGATTAAAAATGCGAAACTCGTCCGCCGAAATGGTCGTTCCGGTCTCCGCCGCGAGATTGGTAACAGCTTGGCAGACGTCGCCATAGTCCCGAATGACTTGCTCAATCGTGAATCCTTCTTCCAATAGGTCTCGCCCATGCAAGGTCGCCGTCGGGACCAAATCGGCTTCGGCTCCGCGCTGCACGACATCGGGATGCAGCTCGATAGCCAATGTCCTGGCGATTTGATCGAGGAAGACGGGTATGCCATGCGCTGACTCGGGAAACGGCAGCTTGGGTATGGACCTATTCCCGACCATGGTCCGGCACCGCTCAATTAAGAGGGAGCGATTCGTATTTAGGAAATCGTGGAGCATGAACCATCCTACCGGACCGGCTTGCACTGCTCGGTACGGTAGGTGACATTAGGCGGTATCCCGACGCCCGTTGCGAGTCCGCAGTACTACGTCGTGATGTCCCACCCCATGTCAATCATCCGGGAAATGCAGTCCGCCGGTAGATATTCCCTCCACTGCTGGATGTTGTCTGCCGATCGCTGATCGTCTGGCTCTTCAGGCATCCACATGTCTGTGGCATCACACGGCGACTCCGGCGAAGCGACCGGTACAGCGCGCGATTGGGTCATTGTCTCCATCGCTCCACTCCAGGTTTACCTGCTCCATGTAAGAATTGCACGAAATCGCTCCGCCGCTCCGTTCGGTACCACACATAGCCCGCGGGTCGCTCGAAAAATACTCGCCTCCGTCGGTTAGGGACCCAAGGCAGCGTTCACCACTCCGATGGTTCCCAGCCATGTCTCCACCAGCCGCGGCCACTGCGCGATCGGCAACTTGCTCGCCCGCAGGCCGAAGGCGTGGCCGCCTTGCGCGTACAGGTGCATTTCAGTGGGGACGCCGGCTTTCTGAAGCGCAACATAGTAGGCCAGAGACTGCTCCACGCCGTCCACGTGGTCGTCCTCGGCTTGGAGTAGGAAGGTGGGCGGCGAGTCGGCGCGTACGGCGATGTCCGGGCGAAGGCTCAAATTGTCTCGTCGCGGGTGGCATGGTCCTCGTCCTCGTGCGCCCACAGGTGGCCGGGATAGAGGGCGATGGCGAAGTCCGGGCGGCAGCTCAGCTTGTCGGCGGCATCCACCGGGGCATACGTCCGCTGCGCAAAATGCGTGCTGACCGCGGCCACCAAGTGGCCGCCGGCAGAAAAACCGATCACGCCGACTTTGTGCGGATCGACATGCCACTGCGCCGCGTGCTGCCGCACCAGCCCCAATGTGCGCTGCGCGTCCTGCAGCGCTGTCTGCACCTTCGGGTACACGCGCCGATGGTTCCATCGTCCCACCACGGACCCGAGCCTGGCACGCGGTACTTCAGCAGTACGCAGGTGATGCCGCGCGATGTCAGCCAGTCGCAGATCTCCGTGCCCTCCAGGTCCATGGCCAGAAACCGGTAACCCCCGCCGGGGAACACCACCACGGCCGCCCCGGTGTTGCGGCCCTTGGGCGCATACACCGTCATGGTCGGCCGGCTGACATCGTTCGCCCTAGGCCACCACGCGCGTCCTGCGCCGGGACCGACAGACTCCGGTTTCGGGTTGGGTATCGCATCGGGTACCGCGCCGGGCCAGATCGGTATCTGCACATGGCCGGGTGAGGGTTGCCAGCCGTCCGCCTGTGCCAATGAGCAGGCGAGCATCAGTACAACTACGGAAGAGAACAGGATGGATTTTTGCATGGCTAGCAATCGATGCTCGTTCCCCAATAACCAACACGGATAGCGTATGCTCGGGCTGCGAGCGAAGCCGCCCGCGAACTTGAGCAAATCCTTCACTCCATAGATCCCAGCCGCCGAGGATCCCGCATCGCACGCGAAGCCGATCTCGATTTGAGACTCGGCGAATACCGCCGTTTGTCGATGCCTTCTGCCACATCTGTCTCCAGGCTGCGTTGGCCTCCAACCATACAAACCCACATGCCGAGCAAATCAACAAGGACCTGCTCGACTTCATCAAAAAGGCGTAGGCCGACAAACCATGGTTGAAGGGGCTCGTTGATCCAATCGGCACTATTCTGTCGGATTATCCGCTAGGGTACTGCCGAGCCGCTCCCGAGCCCCTTCAGCGCCATCGATAAGTCAGCGATCAAGTCCTCCGGCTCCTCCAGGCCAATGTTGAGGCGAACGAGGCGTCCGTCGAAATCCCGGTTTGGCCGCCGCAGGTTGGGATAGATCATTGCCAACGAAGCGGTGCCGCCCCAGCTGAAGCCCTTTCGAAATAGCGTGAGCCTATCGACGAAGGCCGGCACCTCCGCCGCCGCAATCTCAGAGCCGAAGACAAACGAAAAGACGCTTGCTGACCCGGTGAAATCGCGCTTCCAAAGATCATGCCCCGGGCAGTCGGGCAGCGCCGGATGCAGTACCGTCTCGATCTCGGGTCTGCTCTTCAGCCACTTGGCGATCTTGAGCGCGCTCAATTCCAATCGTTGGAGCCGTATACCCAAGGTCTGCAATCCACGCAGCGCCAGACTGGCATCGTCAGGCGAGACCGCCATGCCGAGCTGGCCCCAAACCGAACCCACCTTCTCATAGAGTTCCGGGCTCGATACCGAAACGGAACCGAGCAGCAGGTCGCTATGACCGCCGACATATTTCGTCAGCGCCTGCATGCTCACGTCCACGCCGTGATGGAACGCGTCGAAAAGCACACCGGCTGCATAGGTATTGTCCATCGCCACGGGCACGCCGCGCGCCTTGGCAGCGCCAACGATGGCCGGCACGTCCTGCACTTCCATGGTCACCGACCCTGGGCTTTCGGTCCAAATCAGCGACGTATTCGACCGGATCAGCTGCGCGATCCCCGCGCCGATCGCCGGATCATAGGTCTCGATCTCGATACCCAATCCCTTGAGCAGTCCAGCGGCGATCTCCTTGCTGGGTCCGTAGACATTGTAGGGCACCAGCCCATGACTCCCGGTCTGGCAAAAAGCGAGATAGACGACTACGAGTGCCGCCTGGCCGCCTGGCACGATGAAGCAGTGATGCGCACCCTCGATCTGGGCGATCCGCGCGCCCAACTCGAGCACCGTCGGACTCCCATAGAGACCATAGGTATAGCCGCGAGCCCCCTGACGCCAGTCGTCGATGATGTCTTCTGCCTTGTCGAAGACGACGGTCGAGCCGCGATAGACGGGAGTGACCAACGAATGGAATCCGTCCGGCGAATGGGTGAAGGGATGCAGCAGTTTCGAACGCCAGTGCACGAGGGTCTCCTCGTAGAGATCTTGGTCACCGATATTACGGGCAAACTTCCTCTCGCGCTTCAGCTTCCACGGTCTGATGTTAGGATACGGACTTGCGTTTAGGTGAGCCCATGCTGCTCTACGTCGACTCGAACTTTGCAAGCCCCTACGCCCTGGTCTCCTTCGTGAGCCTGCTCGAGAAAGGTATGTCCTTCGACATCGAAGCGCTCGACCTCTCCGCCCATGCGAACCAGGAACCAGGATTCGCCGCGACCTCAATCACGCGGCGGGTCCCCACGCTCATACACGATGGCTTTGCCCTGTCGGAATCCTCGGCGATTTGCGAATACGTCGACGAGACATTTCCAGGAATACGCCTCTACCCCGCTGACCCTCGCGATCGCGCCCGCGCGCGGCAGGTTCAAGCCTGGGTGCGAAGCGATCTCATGCCGATTCGCGACGAACGGCCCAGCTATGTTGTGTTCTGTGGCGCCCGACGTCCTCCACTTTCGGAAAGTGCACGCGAAGCCGCCGAGAAGTTATACACGGCCTCGCTGACGCTGCTCGAGGGACGCACCGACAATCTATTCGGCGAGTGGTCGATCGCCGACGTCGACCTCGCGATGATGCTGCAACGCCTAATCACCCACGGCGATCCTGTACCCTCGAGACTCCTCGACTACGCCGCCCACCAATGGCGGCGCCCGTCCGTTCAACGATGGATCAACCAGAAACGTCCCCCGCTTCCCGAGCCCTGAAGAGCTGACCGATCCCGACGGGATTAATCGCAACGCACCATCTACAACCGCCTGGTTTCGCGGGCATTGACCCGCCAAGCGGATTGGCGGTAAGTTGGATGTGCCAAGAAAATCTGCAGATTGATCAGTTTCAAGGATGAAATTATTAAGATCACTCATCGACACTCGGTCATCCACAACCGCGGCTTGTTATCCCAGTGGGCCGCCATTTGTGTACGCAAAAACTCGGGGCGCTGTCGTGTTTACGCCGCTGCGCCATCGACGACGCGCCCAATGACCCGCGAGGAAATCCCGAGCGCTTCATTCAACATGGCGATTCGCTCGATCGGCTGGCTCAGTAGCGAGGTCTGGCGACAGCATTTGGAGAACGAGCATGCCATTCATACAATGTGGCGCCGCCATTCGATATCCGGGTTTCGACCAGGGAACGGCGGGCTGCCTAGTTCGATTCCGGAATACTCCGAACCGTGTTTTGCTGATGACGGTCGGACACGCCGTTCTCCCGAGCTATGCCAAACAGAACGACGCCATCTACGCCGTAGACCTGCCGGGAGTCGTTCTAGGCATGCTGCGCACCTGGACGAATTTTCAAGACACTCCGACGGCAGACGCCGCTCTCATCTGGGTCGATCCGACTCGGGTCAGCCCCAACATCAACTGTCTCGGTGTACCCACGACCTTTAACACGGCCCCGCAAATCGGCGACGCATTGCGCATCGTTCCCGCGCCCGGCCAGTCAACGCCGCGTGAAACCCGGATTGAACAAATCGGCGATGTAGACCTGTTGATACCGGCCTGGGCCAAGACGGTCAGTTACCGCAATCAGTTGCTGTGCCGCCCGGTCATCACTGTGCCGGGAGACGGTGGGGCCATCGCGGTCAACGCCCAGAACCGAGTCGTCGGAATGGTGCTGGGCGGAGCAGACAGCGCCAGGGCTATACACCCATTACCCCGATCGCGGCCATCTTGAACAACAGCGCGTGGGGTGGCGCGCAGCTCGAGTTACTGCCCGCGATACCCACCGACGCCATTGCTCCCGTGGCAACGGCGGCTACCCTGCAACCTACGCCTCCGGCGCAAACCGCGGCCACCGCGCCAACTCTAGTCTCCGCGCTCACTGCGTTTGGCTCGCTGGTCCAGAACGGCTTCTTCAGCGCGGATCCCGACAATCACGCCATTCCTCGTTCCCGTCCGCACCAACAATCCCGGAGCGCTCAATTTCACGTCGTGGCAGGCGAGCCGGCCGGGATTCATCGGCAAGACCGAGGCCGACGGCAGTGCCGACAAGAATGTAACGTCAATTTATCGCACGCCGGAACATGGCATCGGTAGCTGGTTCTATCTCTTGTCCAAGATCTATGGCTTCGGTGCCTCCGGCCCATTCACCATCACCCATTTGGCGCAGCGCTATGCCGGGATCAGTTCTGGTCCGGCCGTGGACGCGTACGTCACAGGGTGGACCCATGCTTCAGGTGATACGCTGACCGCGACCAAAACCATTGACCTGGCCGTCGATGATCAAGTCGTTAGTCTAGCCCGGGCCATGTTCGGACACGAAGCGGGCGGGCCCACTCCCATCCATGGCGATCAAGTCCTCTTTGCCGTTCAGCAGGAACGCAACGGTACGCTCCCCGCATGACCCCGCTCGACGATATCTCTCTCGTCGATGACGGAATGCTTCGCACAGGTGCTTCATGAATGGGAAAGTCGTGTCGGCCATCGCCGCGCTGGCCACCGCCTTCGCCATCAATCAGCATCTACCGGCAAGCAACGACAGCATCGGCGCAGCGCATGCCGGGTCGGCCATCACGCCAACTGCGCATCATCAAACACCGGTTTACCGATCGCCCGCGGACGCGGCGTCGGATCCTGA
>CAVWLU010000009.1:0-3985 GCA_963755965.1 uncultured Gammaproteobacteria bacterium | reverse complement strand
AACCGCGTATGAACAGGTCCGGTTTTCCATGAGTGACATCAATCGAACCCCGTGCGAGTCGCGCACGCAGACAAGCTCTTCATCGACGGCCATGGGTAGCTCCGGCAGGAGACGGGCGCATTCGAGGTCATATCACCGCGCCGACCCCCCCATTCCCCTCATTTGCGCGGCAACTGCACCGTAAACTCACTTCCGCGGCCGACCCCGGCGCTGCTGGCCGTGATCCGTCCGCCGTGAAGTTCCACGAGACCCTTTGCCAGGGCCAGTCCAATCCCAAGACCGCCCTCGCTTTTGTCCTCGGTTGATTTTACCCGCGAGAAAATCTCAAAGACGCTCATCGTGGCGTCGGCCGGAAAGCCGATGCCCGAATCCTTTACCGTAATCATAACGCTCTGTGGCGTGCACTCGGCCCGCAACTGAATCTGACCTCCCGGGTCCGTGTATTTGGCAGCATTGGTCAACAGCACCGATAGAATCTGCGCGAACCGCAATGGATCCGCGAGAATCTGCGCGTGTAGATCGTTCGTCACGTTCGTCAGCGCGAGGTGTTTGGCGTCAATGACGGGACGCGCGCTTCGACGGCCGCTTGGACGACATTCGCGAGTCGCGTCATTTCGGAGCGCAATTTGAGCGTGCCGCGCGCCATTCTGGAAACATCCAACAAATCATCGAAGAGCGACGAAATGCGGCGCACTTGCCGGTTCAAGACATCGTCGCTCCAACGCTTTTCGCCTCGGTGGCTCCGCCCCGTTTCGCTATGATCGCAGCCTGGCGAATCTGCGCCGGCGGGCTGCACAACTCGTGAGTCAGCAGGGATAGCAATTCGTCTTTTTGGCGACTTGCCTCCTCCAAAGCGGTCTCTGCGCGCCTTGTGTGGGTGATATCTCGAGTAATCTTCGATGCGCCGACGATTTTGCCGCGCATGTCCACGATCGGCGACATGGCGATCGAGGCGTTGAAACGGTGCCATCCTTACGCTCTCTGATGGTTTCAAAATGCTCGATGCGTTCGCCTTTTCGAATCCGCTCGCAGAGGGCCGAGCCCTTGCCGAAGCGATCCAAAGGAATCAGCATGATGGTGGTGCTGCCGATGATTTCATCGGCCGTATAGCCGAACATTCGCTCGGCGCCCTGGTTCCACGTGAGGACTACGCCATCGAGCGTCATGCTGATGATCGAGTCCTCCGAGGAAGCAACCACGGCTGCCAAACGGCCCTGTGCTTCCTCCGCCTGCTTCAGGTGGGTAATATCCTCGACGATGCCGATCAGGCTCTGCGGCCGGCCGGCCGGATCCTTCACCAGCGTGATCGTGCTCAGTGACCAGACGATGTTGCCGTTCTTGTGCACGCATCGCTTCTCGAGAACGATATCGGGGACCTCTTGCGTCGCGAGCCGATGAAGGGCACTTAGCGCATAGGTCTGATCGTCGCGGTGAGTGAGGTGCAAGAAAGTGCATTGCTGCAATTCATCGCTCGAGTAGCCGAACATGTCGGAAAACTTTTGATTGACCTGTTGGAATCGCCCCGCCAAGTCCGTGACCGCTACGCCGACGGCGCCTTGATTGAACAAAGTGCGAAATCGAACGCTGCTCTCGCTCAACGCCAATTCGGCGCGTAGCCGCGCCGTCACGTCGCGAAACACCGTGACGGTGCCGCTGACATTGCCCGACAAGTCTCGAATCACCGTAGTGCTCTGCTCGATCGGCGTTTGTGCACCCAAACGGCTGATCGCCGATATATGGTCGTCGAACCTGGTGGCCTGTCCCTCTTTAAATGCGCCGTTCATGGGAAGAACGGACTCGCGCGTAAACTTGTCAACCACGTTGAATACGGTCGACAGCGGCTTTCCGATCGCCTCGCTCGAAGTCCAACCGGTCACCGTTTCCGCGATGGGGTTCAAGGAAGTGATCATCCCGCGGCCATCGGCCGTGATTACGCCATCGCCGATGCTCGCCAGCGTAATTTGAAGCAGCTCTTGTTGCCGCTGAAGCTCCGGATTTTCCCGTTCGAGATTCTCGGTTGCATCCCGCAGCTCCTGCTCCGCACGGCTTCGAAGACGCGAGATCGCTTCGGTGCTCCGAAGCGCAATGATATGCAGCTCCTTTTGTCGCGACTAGTGGCCAATGATCAGCTCCGATTGAGCGGCGGTGGCCGGGATGCTAGGCATCTGACCGGTTTGGATCCTCAAACGCCCCACTTGTTCTTCCCCTTTTGGTTTCCGGGAACCGTAGAGCATCCCTGGGCGAGAAGCAAATGGTAGCGAGGGTTTACCCTCGATTCAACCGCGCTTCGCGGGCGCGGTCACGACACCTGGCGCATGGGCCCGCTCTCCGCCTTGACCATTTTGTCGACCATGAGGTTGAACATGGTAACTCCGCGGTCGGCGCTGATCGGCATGATACGAGGCGCGGCCGTTGCGTCGATGACGCGCTGCTGCGCCTCGATGATGGTGCGGTCTTCGGCGAACGCCCTCCCGGCAATGCCCATGAGCGTGTCGCGCAGCGCCTCGTCGCCGTGCTTGCGGTGCGGGCCCCAGGAGAAGAAGTAGCGCGAGGTCTTCGCTGTCATCGGCGTCACCGCTTGGCTGGTGAAGGTTCGGCCGGTTAATGCCTCTTCGAGATTCGGACAGCATGCTGCAGCGCCTGCGCGGTGCCCGCGGGAAACACCCCGCCGGTCATCAGCAGTACACCCGGCAGCAAAAAATCATAATATGAATAGCTATCGGTGGGTTGATCGATCGCCCGGCCCGGTATGCTAGATGCGTTCGTCAACCACCGCTCGACACGCAGGCCTCGCTCGACGGCCGCGCCTTCCGCCCATTATGCGCCGAATCCTCTTTCGCGCCGAAGCTATTGGCGTGTACGTAGCTCAAATGGCTAAAATCCAAGAGGTTGTCGTTGATCAGCCGCGCCTCCGCCGCATAGTCCAATTGACCGTATCCCAGAATGTAATCCGGATGATCGAGACCCACCGCCGCCGGGATCAGCGACTCATCGGCCGCCGCCGCCTCGCCCATCCAGACCCAGGTCCAGCTATGTCGCTCGACGACCGGGAAAACGCGGACCCTCGCGTGATCGGACTCTTCGGCTGGCCCGGGATCTCGACAACGTTTCCGTCGCGGTTGAACAACAGCCCATGGTACATGCAGCGTAATTTGTCTCCCTCGCAACGCCCTAACGACAGCGGGGCCATTCGATGAACACAACGGTCCTGCAGCGCTGTCAAAGCCCCCTCGGAGTTTCTCCACAGCACGATCGGCTCATCGAGAATGCGCATACCGACAGGCAGATTAGGCTTCAAATCGTGAGCCCAGGAGGCAACATACCAGGCATTACGAACATAGTTCATCGGCGTCCTCCGCGAATCATTTTGCAAGTAATTACTTAATGGCATTAAATTGTCAAGCCGGCAAATTCGCCGCGCGACGAATCCTTGAGTTATGGCAAGAAAGACCACAAAACTCGACCGCCCGACTATCGTTCGCGCCGCATTCGCCGTGCTCGACGAGAAGGGGCTCGACGGTCTTCTCTTGCATTTGGTCGCCGAACATCTAGGGGTTCAAGCGCCGGCCCTCGATCGGCATGTGCGCGACAAGTCGGAGTTGCTCGGACTGATGGCCAAGACCATTTGGCAGAGCGCCGCGCGCGCCCGGCCAAGCGTGCGGGGCTGGCGGCCTTTGCTCGACCACTACGGCCGCGCGCTGCGTAGGACGATGCTGCGGCGCCGTGACGCCGCGCGGCTCTGCGTTATTGCGCCGCCCATCGAAAGCCCGGATGTGGTCGCGGACCGGCTCGCAGCACCGCTCGTAGCCGCGGGACTCGACCGACGAAGTGCCCTCTCCCACCAGGCAGCGGTGATTGCGTACACCGTCGGTTGGGTGGCGTACGAGCAGAATCACCGGATGCACGAACACCTTGCCAAGATGATCGATTTCCCTCGCAGCTTCGATCAGGGACTGCGAGCATTGATTCGCGGCTTTAGAATCTA
>CAVWLU010000008.1:702500-1842107 GCA_963755965.1 uncultured Gammaproteobacteria bacterium | reverse complement strand
CCCACTCCTGAGTGTGGCAGGTTCAAACAGGACACTTGCGCTAAAACCCAACTCCCCTATACTTTGTATCGCAAAGTGAATCTGTGTCAAGCGTGATTGGTTCGCGAGACGCACATCGCAGCGTGACTATCGCCGGAAATTCAACGATGACGTTGTCCGAAATCTGTACGCGTGATCACCGCTGGTCACGACCATTTTTCGTTCTGCTTTTCCTCGCGTCGAGCCCGGCGATCGCTGGAATCGATCATGAGTTGGGATACGATAAGGACGGTCTATACTCGCAAAACTTTCAGACGGTACTTGAAGCCAGCGTCATCGCCGCCGAAGTCACAGGCGCCCTGTGGTTGGGGAACGATGATCCACTCGGTCACACGTTCTGGCAGACAATCGATTCGTCGAGCATCGCCGGGATCAGCTCTACGGTACTTAAATATGCTTTTAGCCGTGCTCGTCCCTACCAGGGCGACAACCCCAACCTTTGGTTTCAAGGCAGCTGCTGCAAGAGCTTTCCGAGCGGCGAGGTCACGCTGCAGGCGAGCTTCGTGACACCCTTCATCGTCAATTATTCCGCGCAACACCCTTGGATCTGGGCACTCGAAATTCTCCCAGTATGGGATGCCTACGCTCGATTAAAGAGTCAGGCCCACTGGCAGACCGATGTCATCGCGGGGTGGGCGCTGGGTACCGGCGTGGGATATTGGAGTACCACGCGGGGAACGCCGCTCTCGGTGCAGATCTTGCCGGGAGGCTTGTCGGTCGGATTCTCGAAACGGTTCTAGCGAATCAGAGCGGGGCACAGGAACGTCCTGCCGCACCGAGGTCAGCGGTGCGGCAGGAGATACGCCTTACGGGTTGGTCGGCGTTTGCGGTTTCCCGGCAACCGGCAAACTCGGGCCTCTCACGAAATCGCCGCCGAACAACGTGCCGTTGCCGAGCACGAGGTTATAGCCCGGAAGCGATTTGTACTTACCGTTGTTGCCGGGAATGTCGTTTCTATAGACCGTTTTCCCGGAGCCGGCTGCCTGAGCTGCGGCGAGTGCGTAGATGTCGAAATTCTCGTTGCCCAGCCGTGTCCCTGTGGACTCAATCTTGAGAGCCACCAGGCCGGCGAAGTCGGGGGAGGAAGCGCTGGTGCCGACCACCCCTTCCTGTTTCCCACCGATGAATTCCCATACGAAGCTCCGGTCCGGTGGGCACATGTTATTGATGAGAACGGTGCCGTTGGGGCAACCGCCCATGTGCAAGGAGAGATCCGGGATGGTGCGCCATTTCGCGGCCGCCGGCGGCAGATTTTTCTGGGAGACCAACGTCTGGAAGGCTGGTTTTTGGTAGAACATGCTGATGCCCCCGCCGGAGCCCCAGACTGCGCCGGTCGCGGTCGTGCCGAAGAAAATATCTCCTTCAAGAACATCGAAGTCGGCGTTCTCGCTGACATAGGCAGAGTTCAGATCCTTCGGATTCTTCGCATTGAAAGTGGTGACGAGGTTGGTCCCGCCTACGGCCGTCACATGCGGGCTCGATGCCGGCAAGCTGATACCGACTTCCATCGGTCCGCAGGGGCTCGGCGGCTTGGCCTCAAAGCAGGCGGCCGCGGGAATGCCCTTGGCACCCCCATCTCCCGAGGAGGCCACGAAGGTGATCCCGAGTGCGTTTCCTTCCATGAAGAAATCGTCGTAGATACCGAGAAATCCCGTCAAATCCACCCCGCCGTTGTAAGGCGGGGTGTAGCCCGCTTCCGGACCCCCGAACGACATGTTCACGACGTCCGCCACGTTGCTCTCGATGATATTCGTAAGCCCGGCCAGGATATTCTGATCCGAGAGATCCGGCAGGTTGTAGAGGATGATGGAGGCCTTCGGCGCCATGCCGCCCGATTGTTGGATGTCCAGATGGGTTTCAAACGATCCATCGGGGTCGAACGGCGACCCCGTACCAATATTGACGGTGTGAATTTTCGGCGTGGCTATCTTCTCGTGCGAAAAATACAATTTCATGTCCGGCGGATTGAAGTCGCCTTCCATCAAAATGCCGATGGTGACGCCCGTGCCGTTGAGCGCTTTATAGCTGGGATACGAATACGCCTGTTTCAGGTCGTCGAACCAATAGCCTCCGACCGGTGATTCGCGGTTCTGCGGATTGCGCAGCCTCCCTGGGCTACTCTTCTGTACGCGTATCTTGCCCGAAAAATCCGCAATGACGGCGCCGGCCTCCGCGAGGCTCGGTGTCAATTTGATCGGCGTCGCCGCAACCAACACCTGTTTTCCGGACGCGAATTGTCCCATCGCCAAGGTAGCGCCGAAGGCCGATTTGACCGCCGCGACGGTGCCGGACACGTGCAAGCTGTGCGTGTGGACTTGAGTGACTTCCAAGCCGCGCGCCTCGAGCTCGCGGGAGATGGCCTGCACCGTGCTCGCTTGAGGACCGAACCGGGAGGAGAACTCTGCGGGCGATAGCCAATGATGATAAAGCACGGAGTCCGAATCATGCAGCTGCTTCAGGAGAGCCTCCGCTCCCGTCCGATCCCGCAGGGGTAAATAGACGTCGAACTCCACGGCTTGCTCGCCTGGCGCGGCCGCCCCCACGGTCGCCCGCTCATAAGCGGCGGCACTCCCCGCGAAAAGGAAACACGAAGCCAGGCCGACGGTCGTCAACACGACCACCTTCCAATGGTGATATCTCGCCTTGCTATTGAACAATGGCATGATCCGATTCTCCTGTTGACTGAGTTGTTGTAGTAAATACAAACGTAGTTCGGTGCGATTTGACCGGACGCTGTGTGTACCTTTGCAGAGGGCTCGGGTTACACCTTCATCACTCATCGGGCAAGATTTTCAGCGGCCGAAGATCGTGCGGCGCTGCGGCGCACGCTCCCGCGCGCAAGCACGTGCTAAGGACCGGCTGAACCGCCTTCCATCCGCTCCCGGTGTTCGCGAACCGCGGTGATGAACTGCTCACCGTACCGCGCGAGCTTCGCTTGTCCCACGCCCGCGAGGGCGGCGAATTGGTCCAGATCGATCGGCATGTGTTCTGCCATCTCACGCAGGGTGGAATCATGAAAAATGACATATGGCGGAAGGCCGTTCTGGTCCGCCAGTCGTTTGCGCAGTGCCCGCAAGCGCTCGAACAGCGAGTTGTCCGTAGCCGATGCGCGCGTGCCATCGTGAGACCGACGCGCGGGCTCAGCCGCCAGCGCAATGCTCACAGGGCGTTCGCCGCGCAGCACTGGCCAGCTATTCGCGTTGAGCGACAGCACTGAATAGCCGTCCTGTGCTTCATCGATCAGCCCTTGATGCAAGAGAGCCCGCGCGAGGTTGCGCCATTCCTCGACCCGGCGATGTTTGCCGATCCCGTAGACGCTCAACGCGTCATGACCGGCCGAGAGCACGCGTTCGGTTCGGGCGCCCCGAAGAATGTCGATGATATAGGCTGCGCCGAAGCGTTGATGGCGCTGCGCCAATCGTGCAATGCAGGACAGGAACTGCCTCGCCTCCTCGCTCCAATCCTCGACGTTTCGGGGTTCGCTGCAGTTATCACATGCTCCACATGGGCCGGAGAACGTCTCACCGAAGTAACGCAGCTGCACCGCACGACGGCATTCGGTCGAGTCCGCGAATTGAAGCACCTGGCGCAATTGCTGGCGGGCGATACGCTGCTCGTTCTCCAGGGGTGCGCCGGTCGCATCCACCTTCTGTTGGATCAGGAACTCAGCCGTGCGGATGTCGGCGCCGCCGAAATACAAGGTGCAGTTGGCCGGATCGCCGTCGCGGCCCGCCCTGCCCGATTCTTGGTAATAGCCCTCCAGCGTGCGGGGCAAATCGTAATGCACGACCCAGCGCACGTCCGGCTTGTCGATGCCCATACCGAATGCAATCGTCGCCACGATGACCTGCAGATCGTCGCGAATGAATTCATCCTGGGTATCGCGGCGGGTGGTGGCGTCGAGTCCCGCGTGATAAGGCGCGGCGCGAATGCCTTCGGCATGCAGCTTCGCAGCCAGTTCATCGACCCGCCGGCGCGACAGGCAATAGACGATGCCGGCGCCGCCGCTCTTTGCCAGCGCCAGCAGCTCACGGTAGGAGTTCTTGTCCTTGGGGCGTACCCGATAGAAAAGATTCGGCCGGTTGAAACTTGCCACATGCACGGCCGGATCACGCAGCTCGAGCTGCGCGATAATGTCGCTGCGCACGCGCGCCGTGGCGGTCGCGGTGAAGGCGAGCAGCGGGACGTCGGGATGACGCCGTCGCAGCCGCGCGAGCTGACGGTACTCGGTTCGAAAGTCATGTCCCCATTCCGATACGCAGTGCGCCTCGTCGATGACGAAGGCGTTGATACCGACACCTGAATAGAGACGGTTCAGGGGGCCTTCAAAAAATTCCTGCAGCAGCAACCGTTCCGGCGCGAGGTACAGAAGTTTGTATTCGCCGCGCAGCAGCGCCTGCGTTCGCGCCTGGATGCTTGAGGCATCGAGGCTCGAATTGATGAAGGCCGCGGGAATGCCGTTGTTCTGCAGCTGGCGGACCTGGTCCTGCATGAGGGCGATGAGGGGGGAGACGACTAGCGTCACGCCCGTCTGCAACAGCGCCGGCAACTGAAAGCAGAGCGATTTTCCGCCGCCGGTGGGCATCAGCGCGAGCACGTCGCGCCGCGATAGCACGTCTCGCACGATAGCTTCCTGGCCCGGGCGAAAGCGATCGAACCCGAAGCAGCGCTTGAGCGCCGCCGTCAACTCCCCGCTTACTCCCATTGCACTCTTATCCCGGCCCAAATTGCTCGCGGCGCCGCTGGAGAAATCGCGTTCTCATTAGGCCAATTATTGGGATTCGGAATGAAACTGCCGTTTGGATTGAACGAGCTGCTGGTCAAGAATCCGGCGGTGGCGTACTGCTTGTCGAATAGATTGTTCACGCGAGCGAAGACTTGCGCATGCTTCTTAACGTGGTAGGTGCTTTGCAGATTAACCACCGTGTATCCAGAAATCCAGCCGCTTCCGGACACATAGGCGCCTTCGCCGTTCGTGCCTCCGGCTTGATTGGCGTTATTCTCATTTCCGTGCAAGTAAGAGCCAGAGGCAGCGATGAGATTGCCTCCGATATTCCATCGTGGCGTGAGATCATAATCTAGCACGAGCCGTCCCGTATTCTTCGGAATCAGCGGAATCCGATCGCCGGGGCGAACAAGAATGTTACCGTCCGCATCGGCTGTGCTGTTCGATTCTGCGCTGACCTCGAAATTTGACTGGAAGGTGGCGTCGACGAAACTATACGTCACGTGCCAATTCAGCCCACCCTTCTTGCCGCCAAGCGACAGATCGAGACCCTGCCGGCGAGTATTGCCGACGTTGTCGAAGTAGCCGGCATTGGTCGCGGTCGCGACGAACTGAATGTCGTTGCTATTGACCGTATGGAACACATCCGCGCTCCACACCAATCGCTGATCGGGAAGATTGCCCCGTACTCCCACCTCCACGGTGCGGGCGACCACTTGCTGCAAATCCGGATCGCTTGCGAAATCATTCGGCAGCCCGCAGGGCGCAGCGGGATTGGCGCAGCCGAGCTCAATGGCCGTCGGCGCGCGGCTCGCTTCGTTGTAGTCAGCATACACGGTCAGGGTATCGGTCGGCGTCACCGTAAACCCGAAAGCAGGATTCGCTCGGCTGAACGTGTGATCACCCGCGAGTATGCTCGGCTGATTGAATCCAGAGCCATAATCCCCGATGTCCGTGTCGATGCTATAGCCGCTGAGCGTCTCGGTATTTCGGTTATAGCGGACCGAGGCCGTGAAATGTAATAGATTGCCCGGCGAGAGCGTATCGGTCAGATACGCGCCATAGATCTTGTTGCTGCCTGTGAGCGAGATGACCGTTTCATCGTTGAACGGGCTCGCCTCATAAATGAGCAATCGGCCCGGCGTTAGTTGTCCGTACTGATACTCCTGGGAAAAGGTGTCGTCGGAGTCATTGTAATCCGCACCTAGGACGGCCTGATTGGTCCACCCAAGCAAATCTTGCGAATCGGTGAGCTGTATACCGAAACCTTTAGTGCGCTGGAGCAAATTCGATGTGGCGTTCTGGCCCGGCGAGCAGTAAGTCAAGACCGCCAGGCTCGCGGGCGGCCCCGAGCAGTCGAAGGGAGGTCCAGTGTAGTCCGAGAGGTAGCTGTCATTGACATTGCCGTTGATGGCACTGGTGCTTAAGTGGCGATAATAGGCATTCCCGGATAGGAGCAACTTGTCCGTCAAGAACTGCGTACCGGTGAGATTCACGAAACTGAGAAGGTTCGCCGTCAAGTCCGGGGTATAACTTGCCTCTCGACGGTAGTCCAGCATACTCACGGGCACTGCGCCGTTGCCCCAAAGAGTCGTGTCCGCATAGGTATAGCTCAAATCGATGTCGGTCTTGTCATTCTGCCAGCCGACCTTGGCGAAGCCCTGATACACCCGGGACGGTGAGTTGTCGCGCCAACCGGTCTCATCGAAGTATTCCCCGGTGAGAAAATAATCGAAGTTGCCGAACTCTCCGCCTGTCTCGCCTTCAAAAGAACGTCGTCCGAAGGATCCTCCGTACGCCTCGAACTCCGTTCCCGGATTGTCGTGACCGCTCTTGGTCTTGACCGAGAGCGCGCCTCCCAAAGTGTTGAGGCCGAACACAGGATTGGATCCGGACATGAGAGTCACGGTCGAGATCGCCGCTTGCGGAATCAAATCCCAGTTCAGGGTGTCGCCGAACGACTCGTTGACGCGTACCCCGTCGACGTATACCGACAGGCCTTCAGGAGTGCCTAGGAGCGGAGAGGCTGTGAACCCGTGGTAGTTGATGTCAAGTTGAAACGGATTGTCCGCGCTTTCACTCACATTGACGCCGCTGAAGTTGTCGTTCAAGTAGTCCGCAAGACCCAACGTCTGCTGTCTTTGCATGTCCTTGCTATCGGCGGTCTGAACGTTGGACGGAATTTCATTGAGCGGAAGGCCGAGGCCTCCCAGCGGGGTATTGCCGATGACGGTGACCTGCGGAAGTTCCTGCGCGGTGGCCGGATTGCTCGGGGGTCCTCCCGCCGCATCGGCCGCCGATGAAGAGATCGGCATCGCCGCGGCCGCGAAGCAAACCAGCACCCCCAGATGGAGAATCGGATTCGAATATTCCAACGGTTTCCCCTCAATGCACACGCAAGGGGGAAAGCGTGTGGCGAACCGCGTACTAGCCGCGATCGATTTTTTTTCGCTTTACGTGCATCGACCACTCACGGTCGCCCCTACATCTAATCCGAATCGAGTGTAGAGAGGCGCCGTACAACTCGTCCAGAGAAATTCCCGCACGCACCGGGATTTGCTCAAATCGGGAATTATTCCCGGATCAATCGGGAAAATTGCCCGGCTTTCACTAGCGAAAATCTTGACTGCCGGACTCATCCACGCCGGTGTGCACGCGCACGCCGCCGCACGGCGGCAGCGCCTCGGCGCGCGGTGACGACCGCCTGCCGATTGGCGATTGCTCGAGGGCGATTGGCTGTGCACGCTGAGCTCCGGTGAACGTATACAAACTACCAAAGGGTGCTCCTGACCTCGCAGCAAGAAGTTCCGAAGGCGCAAGCCGGCGGCGCGCTCGGCATGCGTTTTACGGTCTCGTCTTGATGATGCTTAGCGTGTCGGCAGTCGCCGATCCAGTGCCGATCCGAGTAGTTACCGTGGCCGCGGGATTGAATCACCCCTGGAGCCTGGCGTTTCTGCCGGACGGGGACCTCCTGGTGACGGAACGAAACGGCGGCTTGCGCATCGTCCACGACGGAAAGTTGGAAGCCAAGCCCATCAGCGGCGTTCCGACCGCGTTTGCGGAGGGCGACGGTGGTCTTCTTGGCCTGACTTTGCATCCTGAGTTTGCGCAAAATGGACTGCTATACCTGTGCATGACCATCGGTACGACCTCCGCGAACGCCACATCGGTAATTCGTGGACGGCTGGTCGGCCGAACGCTGCGGGACGTTGCGACGATCTTTACGGCGGTACCCCTGAAGAAAGATCCGATGCATTTCGGCTGTCGCGTGATGTTTGGACCGGATGGGAAGCTGCTCATCACTCTCGGTGACGGGCGCTGGTATCCGTACCAGGCGCAGGCACTCGACAACGACCTCGGTAAGGTCGTGCGCCTGAATGACGACGGTAGCATTCCGGTCGACAACCCGTTCGCACGGCGTTGGCAGGCACGCGCCGAGATCTACACCTACGGCCACCGGAACATCCAGGGGATCGCGCTCAATCCACTGACCGGTGAAGTGTGGATTCATGAACACGGTCCCAAGGGCGGTGACGAAGTGAATATCCTTCACGCGGGTGCCAACTATGGCTGGCCGATGATTACCTATGGGGTCGACTATTCCGGACAAGTCGTCTCAGAGAAGACTGCCATGCCGGGCATGGAACAACCCGTGATTTACTGGACTCCCTCGATCGCCCCGTCCGGAATGGCCTTCTACACCGGGACGCACATTCCAGAATGGCGTGGTGACCTTTTCGTTGGCGCCCTGGCCGGTCGCCACCTGCGCCGAGTGCATTTCGTCGGCACTCTCATCGTCTCTCAGGAGGTGCTCCTGGCCGAGCTCAATGAGCGCATCCGCGAAGTATGTGACGGTCCGGATGGGTACCTGTACGTCACGACCGATGCGACCGACGGGCGCATTCTGCGGCTGGAGCCGTAACCCATGAATAATGGGGCGCTGGCACCCGCGGCGCCGACGCCTAGGCCTTGGACTGCAGCAGGTTCGGCAGTGCGTGCCGGTAGTGCCGACTAAGTTTGAGGAGCGTTCGATCGCGTAGTACCACCGTATATTCACCGTCATCAAGCGCCTTGAGCTCGACAACGCGGTCGGTGTTCACGATCGCTGACCGATGAATTCTCGCAAAGCCGAGTGGACCTAATTTGCCTTCGAGCGCAGACATTGACTCACGCATTAACCACACCTTGGCGCCCACGTGCAGTTCCGTATAGTCGCCCGAGGCTCCGATCCAGTCGATGTCCGCGGGTGCTACCAGAACAATTCGATTCCCGACACGTACCGACAACTTGCCGGGCGGTTTGGATTTCTGACCGGAAGCGGACCCGGGTAGGTCCGACATCAGAGCAGCGAGACGTTGCGCCCACGCCGCTCCGTCTCGGACTGACACCGCCGCACGCACGCGTTCCAGTGTCGCCAAGAACCGATCATCGGCGATCGGCTTCACGAGGTAGTCAAGAGCATTCACTTCGAAAGCGCTGATCGCGTGCTCGTCATACGCCGTGATGAAAACGTAGTAAGGGCAATCTCCAACGCCGATGGCTTTAGCGACCTCGATGCCCGTTCGACCTGGCATCTGAATGTCCAAAAATACGACGTCTGGTTTGGTATCACGAATGAGCGTGATTGCTTTATCACCGTCTCCACATTCCCCAACGATCGCGACGCCGCCGGCACGTTGCAAACGTACTCGGATACCTTCTCGAGCCAATGGCTCATCGTCAACGATTGCCACCCGAAGCAGTTCGCGGACTACGGTATCCTTCATCGACCGCCTACCTTCACCGTTGGAAATTGTAACGGCAGTTCTATTCGCACGATGGCGCCTCGTTCCGTTGAAGAGTCTAGCTTTAATCGCGCCGAACTCCCGTACAACTCTTGCAACCGCCGGCGGGTATTCGTCAGGCCAATGCCGGCGCATGCCTCGGCATCAGCGCCCAAACCCACACCGTCGTCTTCGACCTCCAAGACCAGCGTTGTGCCCAGCCGAGCTGCACGAACGCAGACGCATCCCCCGAGCGGGTTGGGCAGGATGCCATGTCGAATGGCATTCTCCACTATCGGCTGCAGGATCAACGTGGGAATCGACGCCGACAGGAGGGTCGGGTCGACGTCGAATACGGCACGGAGACGTTCTCCGAATCTGCACTTTTGGATCTTGAGGTAGCGAGAAACGAAGTCGATTTCCACACCCACGGTGACTTCCGGCGTATCGCGCGCGTTCAGTGTTGCTCGGAGGAACTCGCCAACCTCTGTAATCATGGCGGTCGCCGCACTCGCCCTGCCCGCGGTTACCAAGGTTGAAATCGCATTTAGCGTATTGAACAGGAAATGAGGTTCGAGCTGCGACTGCAGCGTCTTGAGGCGCGCCTCGAGGGCGAGCGCGTCGGCACGCGCCGCGAGTGCACGCGCGTTTTTCAGCTCGCGAATACCGTCGACCGCGAAGTACAGCAGCGACCATGTCACCAGAACGAAGCCATAGAAGAACCACGTTTCGGTGGGCACGAGCAACGGCAGCAACACAGGCCGCGCACAGCCGGCCGCCAAAGTGGAGTACGGGCTCGCCCACACAATTGCGCTGCACGACCAACGAAACGTCCAGATATGTCCTTGGTACCAAATCGGCGCAGCTGCGAATGACATGCCGAGCACGACGAAGCCTAGTTGCAGCGGCGGGCACGCCCGCTCGCGAAGCCGGCCGTAAACAGCTCTAAATCCTAGGCTAATCAATAATCCGATCACGACCAATAGCACTTTGTTTAAAAATGCAGTCCCGATCGGCCAGTACGCGAGCGCCCACCCGAACATGAGAATGCCGAACGCGAGCCAGCCTCCGGCCTGCAACGTCCAGAACAAGGGAGCGGCGCTCAAATGACGGTCCAGAAGCACGGTCACTGCGCGGAAAGGCGTTTTCGTCGATTCGGTCGCCATATCCCCACGATTGCACGGCTGTCCGCGGCCAGTCTACCTCCGCTGAGGCAGTAAACGGACGCGTCTGACGCGTGGCGGCGGCGTCTCGGCGACCAAAGGCCGTCCTTCGGCGCCCATCAACCTCAACGCTGCTATTGAACCTTGAGAGCCGCGAGCCCTTTGAGAAGTGCTGCATGAAACGCGGCAGGATCCTGAATTTGCGGCGCATGCCCCAACTCGGGGAATTCGACCAATTGCGCTTGAGGTATACGTTCCGCGGCACGCTTTCCAAGGTCCGAATAGTCACCCAGCGTTCCGCGAATGTCCGGCGGCGCCAAGTCTTTTCCTATCGCGGTGTTGTCCTTGACGCCGATCATGAGAAGCGTTGGTACCGCTATGCTCTCCAGCTCGTAGAAAACCGGCTGCGTGTAGATCATGTCGTAGATCAACGCCGAATTCCACGCGACAAGTTGCTTGCCGGGACCGCGATTTAGCCCGGCATACATCTGTACCCACGGTTCGTATTCAGACTTCCATTGCCCGGCGAAGTACGTGTTTTGCTCGTAGCGGCGGATGGAGTCCGCATTCACCTTCAACTCGCGCGCATACCAGTCATCAATCGAAATTGATGGAACGCCTTTAGCTTTCCAGTCTTCGAGGCCAATCGGATTCACCAGCACGAGCTGCTCGGTCTCCTTGGGATACATCAAAGCATAGCGAACCGCGATCATACCGCCCGTGGAATGCGCAATCAGCGTGACCTTACCGATACCCAGGGAGATCATCAGCTCGTGCGTATTGCGAGCAAGTTGCTGGAACGTGTACTGATAGCGCTCCGGTTTGCTCGATTTGCAAAACCCAATCTGATCGGGCGCGATAACTCGGTAGCCCGCTGCGACAAGTGCGACTATGGTATTGTTCCAAGTGGCAGCACAGTAGTTCTTGCCGTGTAGAAGTACCGTCGTCCTGCCATTCCAATTCTCGGGATGCACATCCATATAGGCCATGTGAAGCATCTGCCGTTGAGAGGAGAACTCCCACTCTTTGACCGGGTAGGGATATTCGAAGCCTTGTAGTTCGGGTCCGTAAGCCGCTGTAGCGCTTGCCGCTGGAATCCATGAATTTGCCGTACCAAACGCCGGCACGGGAAATACGGCGGCGATCGACAAGACCCAGCCGAGCATTTGCGTCTTGTTATTCATGGAGCCGCTTTACTGTAACAACTTTCCGCTCCGCTTCCCGATAGAAAATCGAAAGACCGCCAATTTTTACAGTGCGATAAAACACGTGCGACGGCATACATTCGGGTCTTTTTTTGGCTGACTTCATGCAATATGCTAGAACAACAGCGCACATTTCCAAGACGTGGGGACTGGAGAATCACGATGCCCACTCGAGATGAAGGGAAAAGTACCATTGACTTGCTGAAGCGAAATCCTGGGCAGGTCATCGTTATCGGTGTCGTCCTAGCGGCGGCGGTTGGCTTGTTCGCTTATACCGGCGGTTTCCTCTCGCCCCATCGAATTAGTCCAAACCGTTTGACCGATGCCATAGAAGCGAGCGGTGGTGGTCCGGCCCATGGGTTCCGTCGTGCACACGCTAAAGGCATTTGCATAGCCGGCACTTTCCAAGGTACCGTCGAGGCAAGAACCTTGTCACGAGCCGCAGCCTTTCTCGGAGGCGTGGTTCCGGTGACGGGCCGCTTCGCCGAGGCTGCTTCGGATCCTTATACCAACGACGCCACGACCGTGCCCGTCCGAAGCATGGCGCTTCGACTTCAACCGCCTGGTGCCGACGAATGGCGATTGGGAATGAACGATACTCCGGGACTTCATGTGTCGACGCCACGAGCATTTTATGAAAATGTTGTCTCGTTGACCCCCGATCCTCAAACCGGTAAGCCGGATCCTGCAAAGCGGCAGGCCTACCTGGACATACATCCAGAGACCGTGGCCTTTCTGGCTCGCTTGAAAGCAAGACCGCTGTCGACCGGCTTCGCAAATGACAGCTACAACAGCGTTGATGGGTTCATTTTCATTTCCCCGGATGGTAGCCGTCGGCTGGTACGCTGGACCATGCAGGCGGAGGAGCCATTCTCGACGCTGTCGCCCGACGATCGTGCCGGAAAAGCGAAAAATTACCTGTTCGACGACTTGCTGGAGCGGGTTTCACGCGGGCCCATCAAGTGGAGGATGGTCGCTACTATCGCGATGCCGGGGGATCCGAACAAAGCGGCGGAGGTGTGGCCCGAAGACCGGCAAAAAGTGACCCTCGGCGAACTCGCCATTTATCGTGTCGAAAGCGAGGCCGAGGGCAACTGCCGGGATATCAATTTCGATCCCCTTGTGTTGCCGCCGGGGATCGAGCCCTCGGACGATCCGATTCCATTCGCCCGTTCTGCTGTTTATTCCACTTCCTTTCGCCGACGAGCCGGAGAGGCAAAGCCGCCAAGCGCCGTTGCGAATCAGAGCGCGGGTACGCAGCCATGATCGGCGTGGCATCGCGCTTTAACCTCTTCGCGCGCCTCCTTCATTGGACGATGGCCGCACTCGTACTCGCGATGGTGTTCATCGGCATTGGCATGGTGAGCACGGTGTCGCCGAGATATCACGACTTACTGTCTGTCCACAAATCGATTGGAATCCTGATCCTCGTGCTCGTGGCGGTGCGTCTCATCAACCGACTTCTCAGCCCTCCTCCCCCTCTACCCGTGGATTTACCGGGTTGGCAGCGGTTTCTGGCAACCGCTTCCCACCTGCTCTTGTATTCGCTCATGTTCGCGCTGCCTCTCGTCGGATGGTCGATGCTGTCGGCGGGCGCGTATCCCATTGTCGTATTCGGATCGATTCATCTGCCGCCGATACTTCCCCATGACGTCGCCCTCTTCGCGGTGTTGCGCACGACTCATTCATTATTGGCGTTTCTTTTATTTGCGGTATTCCTGGGGCATCTTGGAGCCGCTCTCTTTCACAAGCTCATCCGACGAGATGGTGTCCTCAAAAGCATGGTTTGATCCTCTCGATCGCGCAGCGTAGGGCGGACAGGGCAATACCGTTGGTATTGCCCTGTCGTACATCGACCTTAGCTGCGAGCCGCGACGGCTGCACCGCTATCGGGCCCTATCACCACTTCAACGCGCCGATTCAGTTGCCGACCGCTCGACTCCGAATTGCTGGCAACCGGGTAAGCCTTGCCGTAACCCTGAGTAGCGACCCGGGCCGAGCTGACTCCGCGGGAGATCAAAGCAGATCGCACCGCATCTGCGCGGCGCAGAGACAGGTCCTGATTGAACGAGTCCGTACCGACGCTATCGGTAAATCCGTCGATTTGGACCAAGCGATCGGGATGCTCCGCCAAGAACTGCACCAGACGATCCAAATTGCGTCCCGCGCCCGGGCTCAAGGTGGCCTGCCCCGTCTCGAACAACACGTCGCCGAGCGTAAGCACCAAGCCTCGCTCAGTCGGCTTCGCTTTCAGCGCATCGACTTCCGCCTGAAGGCGCGCCGCGTTGTCCTTTGCAGCATCGGTAGCCCGGTTGGCACTGTCAACCTGGTTCGACCGCGCAGCCAGTAAAATGCTGTCGCGCTCGGCCTGTCCGGCGGCTACGCGTGCATCGTCTGCCTTCGCCGCACCCTTTAACTGCGCGAGGCGTGCATTTTGCGCGGCCATATATGCCGGCTGTGCAATGCCCGCTTCATCGTGTCTCACGTATGCGGCGTCAGCGACCGCCAAATCGCCCTTAGCCGACTGTAAATCCAGTGCAGCATACTTTGCCGCGCTTGGATCAGCTTCCGCCGCCTGAACGACAGTGCGCGCGCTCTCCAGCGCCTCGTTCGGCTTCGGCGTCGAGGCACAGCCCGCCATAGCCAGTGCGATACTCATACCGGTCAAGAATTTAGTGTTCATATATTTTCCCTTATTGAGCTGCTGGTGAAGTGCGATTCGATTCCTGCCGTAGGGCCAACATGCTGGCATCGAATTCCGCCGCGGCTTTGGCGGCTCGCTGCTTCTGCGCCGTCGCTTCTGCGACTTGCGCATCGATGGTTGCTTGATCGGCTAAGTCGATCGCGGGATTCACTTGATGATCGGCATCGGCCTTTTCGGCGCGTGCGAGTTTGTCGCGCGCTGATGCCAGTTCCACGGGTGCGGATTGCGGCGCCCCGGACTGTTCTGCCCGCTGTACGGCGACCTTCGCCACGGCGATCTTTTCGTTGGGGACGGGGCTCGTGGCGCATGCCGCGACCGCCGCTGCTATCACGGCGAGCGCGATTGTCGCTTTGCCCGCACTTGAGTATCTCGTATCCATATTTAAAGAACCTTCTTTGTGATCCATGATTAATCTAGCTCGGCCTCGCGGCAGCCCGCCTTGGCTGTCCGCATGCCCGTCCCATTCTTGAAAGTGGTTTGGCGATCCCGGGGCCTGAATAAAGTGCGCGGGTGCCCTTGCTTGACCGATACCGACGTGAGGAGAAGCTATTGGCGTGATCGGAGACCGCCTAGCGCCCGGATTCTACGATCATTCGGCGATTCGACTGTAGGCCCTGAGACCCATCGCTCGTAGGACAATTGCGCTATGAGGCTATAGGTCACCTACTCGCCTGGGAATGCTTTATGGTATTGGCCACCAATGGCCAGCGCTCATCAAGCCTATGAGCATTTTCTCACTCCCGAGGGTCGTGTCATTATGAGAGCGCTGCACGATGAGCTGAGCGAATCCCACGCATTGAATACGCACCTCCAGGCCGCGGGAGAACTTGATAGAACTCAGTTTCGACGACAGCTGCACGATGAGCTGGGAGGTTTGATGATCTCCACGGCCATGGATCTATTCACGGTCTCACAGCAGCTTGCTCCCTCGGATCCTGCTCAGGATGAACTCGCCAGAGCGAGAATGACGATTCAAAGAGCCATCGACCTCAGCCGGCGAATGGTTGAGGACTTGCGGCCGAGCATCTTGGACAACATCGGGCTTTTCGCGGCCCTTCAATGGCAGCTAAAAGAATCGAGCCAGGATTCCATGACTGTCTGTACACAGAGTTATCCGGCCGTAGAGCCCCTCCTCGACCCTGACATCTCGATTGGTCTTTTTCGCGTCGCCCAGTGCGCGCTCGCGATGATCTTCAATCGTGGCTCGGTGAAATCGGCGGACCTTCATATACATCTCGAGAACGACACTATCTTCTTGCAGTTCACCGACGACGGATTGCCTGTGATGACTGACGGGATTGAATTGGGCACAACCGACGTTCTGGCATCGATGCGACACAGGATGCGTGTACTCGGGGGAACCTTCACCCTCGTTCACACGCCGGGCGGGTCTACGGTGCTAACGGCATCGATACCTTTCCCCGTGCGGCCAATTCCAAGCCACTAGAGGCTATTCCAAGCAACCTACGGCGCGGGCGAAAACGACTGGGCCGGCATCTGCAACGGCAATCGGGCTGTGAAAGTGGTACCGGCTTCTTTATTGGAAGTTACCGATAAACTTCCACCGTGAGCACGGATGATTTGGGAGCAAATATGTAACCCGAGCCCGAGCCCTTCCCGGTTGGCGGCGGCCTCGCGCCGCCAGAAAGGTTCGAACACCTTCGCGATGTTCTCCGGCGGTATCGGTTCGCCGCCGTTCCAGACTTCAAGGATCAAGTCATGATCATCGGCGAGCGCGTTTATTTTGACAGGGCTTTCGGGGGCGCCGTGAGTCAGGGCGTTACCGATCAGATTTGACGCGACTTGCTGGACCCGTCCTAGATCACAATGCACGGTGCGGGTAACACTGATGTTGGCGATGATTTCTCGTTCTGGCTGGCCGTCTTGCAGTTCTTTAACCACAGCGTGCAAAGCAGTACTCAAGTTATCGACTTCTTCGAACTCGATGCCGATGCCTCCGCCCAACCGTCCGCGCGCGAAATCCAATACATCGTCAATCAATGAAGACATGCGCTTGGCGTTGGCCTTGATACGCGAAGTCATGCCGGCAATCGCGGGATCGGGAAACCTTTTTGCCATTATCTCGCTGGTGGCGAAGATTGCCTGCAAGGGATTGCGTAGATCATGACCCAGAATGGCGATGAATTGCTCCCGCAGTTCACTCG
Source organism: uncultured Gammaproteobacteria bacterium (assembly GCA_963755965.1). GTDB lineage: Bacteria > Pseudomonadota > Gammaproteobacteria > Steroidobacterales > Steroidobacteraceae > Bog-1198. The sequence goes on along the minus strand of CAVWLU010000008.1, from coordinate 1,825,342 downwards.
TTGCCCGCTCGTCTTTCAAGGCGCTTTTATCTTTTGCACGATTTAGCTGGCTATCGAGTTCGGCGGCTATAAGCGTCGCGAACCGTTTGAACATGCCGGTGATCTTTGGGTCCGAGACTTGAGCGGGCTCCGGATCGATCGCGCACAAATTTCCAAAATAACGGCCGTCCGGCAGAACAATGGGCACCGAAATATAGCTCTCGATCTTATAGATGCGAGGCGTGGGATGATCTTTATATTGATCATCGAGACTTGCGTGATTGATCGCGACAGGCGCCAAGGTTTTTTTCGACTCGATACACAATGTTGTGTCGACAGCCAGTTGATCGCCGGGTTTGAGGCCGAAATTAAATTCATCTTTAACGGCGCACGCGGTCCACGAGCTATCGTTTACTCGCGCCACGGCTGCGAACCGCATGCCGGTGATCTCGCACAATACCTCCAAGAGTGTCGGCACTGCCTCGATCTGGCTGACCGCGTATACGTCTCGCGCGACTTCCTCGGGCAAGTCTCGCGGCAATTTGGCGGTCTCAGTTAGAGGACGCTGCAACATCTTCGTGTCCTTTGCGTCTTGGTTTTGAGCACCTGCCGGGAGGCTCGAAAAGTAGGGCAGTTGGGCGACTATGGGGTTCAGTACTTCCTTTTTAGGGCAGGAGCGAGGCAAATACAAGCTAAGAAGAATTAATCAGGCAATGGATTGGGGTCGCCGGCCGTACTGGATATAAACACAGGACGGGCGCCCACGGAGACCCTTGAGGTCGCGCATTTTGCGGCTCGGTGGCGATGGAACTGCCAAACCAAAGTGTGCAAATTATGGCGCGATTGTCCTACATGCATTGATTCTCGTGGCTTACACGGCAGGCGAATATCGATGGCAGTATCGCGGCATCGAATGCAACAGCACTCCGATGTTTAAAAAACGCTCATTTATTTGAGCACAAAATTAAGGAAATAATAATGAAGACCCTAATTCTCTCCGTCAGTATGGTATTGGGCGCCGCTTGCGGTATGTCTGCGATAGGCGCCGACACCATGAGTTCCGACGCGACCACGGCCGGCACGTACGTCAAAGACTCTGCCATCACGACCAAGGTGAAGACGAAGCTCGCGGCAAAGCACATGTCGACGCTTACGAATATTAAAGTTGACACCGATCGTAATGGTGTTGTCTGGTTGAGCGGGAAGGCACCCACCCAGGACGCGAAGGATCTCGCGGGTATGATCACCAAAGATACCGACGGCGTTACTGCAGTCCACAACGATATTGTGGTCGAATAGTCCGTACGGCGTTCGATTGAGGAATAGCGCCCCCGAGAGGGGGCACTATGTCTAACCTGATACCGGCACTTAAGAGGTATATGGGCAAAGCGGCTCCAGGATCGATTCGGATCGGCACTGGCGGGTGGACCTACGAGCCATGGCGGGGCGCGTTTTATCCTGACAAACTGCCCCAGAAACGCGAGCTCGAATACTTGAGCCGCGAACTCACCTCGATTGAGATCAACGGGACCTACTACGGTTCGCAAAAACCCGCGAGCTTTGCCAAGTGGCATGATGAAACGCCGGACGATTTCGTCTTTTCCGTGAAGGCTCCGCGCTTCGCGATGAATCGCGAGATTCTCGCCGGCGCGGCCGGCACCATCGCACGATTTTTCGCGAGCGGTGTCATGGAGCTCAAGAACAAGCTAGGTCCCATCAATTGGCAGTTCTTGCCCACCAAGAATTTCGACCCGGCCGACTTCGAGGCGTTCCTGAAGCTCCTGCCCAAGGAAGTGGGAGGTCGCGCGCTGCGGCACGCCGTCGAAGTTCGGCACGTGAGCTTCCGCTCTCCCGACTTCATCGGGTTGGCACGCGAGCATGAAGTGGCTGTCGTGATCGCGGGGGATTCGGATTATCCGCAAATCGCCGATGCCACCGCATCCTTTGTCTACGCGCGCATCATGGGAACACAGGCGAAGAATGAATTGGGTTATTCCGATGCCGCGCTGGATCTTTGGGCCGCGCGAGCGCGTGGGTGGGCCTCCGGCGCCGCACCGGATGGACTCGACTACGTCGAGCCGCCGCATGCATACGGCAAGTCCTGCGTCGTCTACCTCTATGTGATCAGCGGCGCAAAAGTGCGCAACCCGGCCGCGGCGAAATCCCTGATCATGCGTCTCGGAATCACGCCAGCCTCGGCCTAAGACTGCGCACGTCGCGAGAAGAGACGGCGCCCAATAGCTGATCGTTCTCATCGGTGATCGGCAGAGCCCGAAAGTTATAACGCTCGAAGAGAAGCGCGGCATCCCGGAGCGTCGCGTCCTTCGGCAACGAAATTACGTGCTCCGTCATGATGTCGCCGAGGGTCTGACCAGGTTCCGCGGCAACCATTTCGCGAATATCCACGACACCCTTCAAAGCGCCCAACCCATCGGTGACGTAGACGTACATCACGACCTCCTTTCCTGTCGCGAGCTCGCGATAACGATCGAGCACCTCGGCGGCCGGTGTCGTTGACGGTAGCTTGATGATCTCGGGAGTCCCGTAAAGAAGAATCTGCTCATCGTGTTTGTCGATGATGTGTTCGACCTTGGAAGATTTGTCGCGGTCGAGCAGTTTTAAGATCGCGGTGGCCTGATCGCGGGGCAGAATGGCGAGAATGTCGGCCGCTTGGGCGGGAGTCATTTCGTCGATCAAGAGCGCCGCGCGCTCCTTCTCGATGGCGCGGATCAGCTCCCGTTGCACCCGGGGCTCAACTTCCTCGAGTGTGTCGGAGGCCTGTTCGGCGTCCAGAGCATTGAACAAGGCGACGCGCTGGCCGCCTTCGAGTTCCTCGAGGATATCGGCAAGATCCACCGGATGGATCTCGGCCAAGCCCGCCTTGGGCACTTTGAGCTTGATGTTACCCGCGAAACTCCCCAATTGCTCCGGGAGCGGCTGCACATACAGCCACGACACCCGAGCCTCTTTGTTGCGATTCGTCAGCAATTTGGCGAGTTTGCGAAGCCCCAGCCGGCGCAGCGCCCGGTAGTGACTGAAATCGACCTCTGCCGCGTATAGCTTATCGTTCTGGAACGCGAGTTTTACGTCGTAGACGATTTCGACCTCATGGTCATCCATATCCAAAATCTTCTTGTCGAGGATGTGATCCTGAAGCAGGATGATCGGCTCCTGCGGCGCACGCTCGTATTGCGTCATCGCGTCCTCCCCGATATCGAGCACGATCTCCTGATTGGAGATGAGCTGCACTCGATCCCAGGGAATCGTCAGTGACGGATATCCGAAAGACCGCGAAATGACGACTTGCGTGACTTCCGGGAGTTTGCCGGTTTCTACGATCGCGAGATCACTCAATCGCCCGATCTTTTTTTCTTGGCGAATACGCGCCGTCCAAGGATCTCGCTTAAGAAAAACTCCTGCTCGATGACGGTGGCCATGGATCTACCCCTGAGTCACGATCAGAACAAACTTGTAAATCATTAATACCACGAGCGCCAGGAGGTAGACCCGGAGCACCAGCAGCGAGGTTCGGACCGCCCCGGACATCGCAATGCGCGGCTCGCGGTACCGGGAATTTATCGCGACAAATTTGGCGAAGAGATTTCTGAACTTGCTCATTTTGGCCTCCTCCCCTATTTGAACAGATTGGGAAACAACACGGAAAAGCCGTAGAGGGTGGAGAGAACAATGATCGACACGACGATAAATCCACCGATAAGATTCTGAGTTGCGGTATTGCAGCGCTCACCCATGGTGGTTCGGTCGTTCAGCAGCAAGATCAAAAACACCAGAGCCGCCGGAAGCAACGTCACGGCGATCACCTGAACGAACAGGGTTATGAGGACCAGCGGCGCGTGTGGGATGAGAACCACCAGGCCCGACGTTATGAGCATCAGAAAGTACGTCGCGTAGAACCACGGCGCTTGGCGGATCTTGGTATTGAGTGAATGGGCCCAGCCGAAGATCTCTCCAAAGGCCCACGAACTTGCGAGCGAAATACAGATGGCACCCAACAAGCCGGCATCAAACAGTCCAATCGCCAGAAAGGTCCCAACGTAGCGGTCGGTTTTCATCAATTCGGAAGCCGCCTGGGCCGCGCTGTCGATGTCGATGCCCGGGAGCACGGTCCCGGTCACAATGACGATGAAGACGGCGACGATCACGGTAATGATGGACCCGAGCAATGTGTCGAAACGGCCCCACGGGATGTCTTTCTCGAGCATCCCTTTATCGACGACTGCACTTTGCTGGAAAAACAGCATCCAAGGGGCGATCGTTGTCCCGATGTTGGCCATCAAGAAGAAGAACAGTTGGCCGTCGAAACCTCCGGCGAAGTTTGGAATGAGGCCCTGATGCAGTACGTCCCGCACCGAGGGGTGCACGAGGAAGGCACCCGGAATGTAGACCAGGTTCAATGCGCAGAATAGAAGCGCAAGCTTCTCGAAAGTCCAATATCTGCCGTTCAGGACAATGATTGCCATGAGCACGATCACCGCGGCGACGGTAATCCATGGCGGTACGCCGAAAATGGCGAGCGCCGCCGTCATGCCGACAAACTCGGTGACCAGCGTCAGCCAGTCGACGATCATCAGGTCGAGGAGTGAGAACCAGCCCCAAAACGCCCCGAAGCCGTCGAAGATCGCCTCCGCATGACCCCGCTTGGTGACGGCGCCGAGGCGCACGGTCATCTCCTGCACGTAGTACGCCACCGGGATGAGAAGGAGCAGGAACCAAATCAGGTGATAACCGTACTTCGCGCCCGTGGCCGCGTACGTGGTGATGCCACCTGCGTCGTTGTCCGCGACCATGACGACGATACCGGGCCCGGCGATGACCAGATACAGTCCAACCGCCTTCCACGCCTTGCGCAGCGGATAGTAGAGTCTTGCAAAAAAATTCACGTCATCGCCCCTATCCTAAAAAGCGTCGAGCGACCAGCTAGAGATATTTGGTAACACCCTGAAACTCTTTGATCAAGGCCCGGAACTCCTTGGGGAGCGCGTCGGAGGTTTCTTCAATACAGTGATGTATGTGATCTTTGATCAATTCCTTTTTAGCATTCCCGATCGCTTTTTCCACGGCGTGCAGCTGCTGGGCCAGATCCAAGCAGGGTCGGCCGGCCTCCAACATCTCGATGACCGCCGAAAGATGCCCTTGGGCGCGTTTTAGTCGAGTGTCGATTTCAGGGAATTTGTGCATGGCTATATCCTAGTGCATCGCATATCCTATCCCCCTAGACAGGATAAGGGAAGAAGCATAGCATCGCAGCCCGCCGGCGTGGGGAGGGGTGGCGAGCTACGCGGCGTCCCGCGTCATCCGTCGCTGGCGTCATCCGTTGTAAATCGAAATGTGCTAATCCGTTTGTGCGGAAGTCCTTTTTTTGGGGATAGTCATGCCGATACACGACCATGAGCCAACATTCCGGGGTCGAGCCTTTCTATGGGGTGGCATTGGACTGGGGCTGCTGTTTCTAGCCGCATTCCTGACGCAGGGCTTTGGCCTCTTGGGAGAATCCCGGAAAAAGACGGAAGGACCGGACATGATGGTCCGCCAAGGGGACAAGATCCTCGTTCCGGAGGGCTCCGCACTCCGCGATCGGCTGACCGTGCAGCCGGCCCTGGTCGAGACGGTGGTCCCTGAGATGGTGCTGCCCGGGCTGGTCGAATCGGATCCGGCCCGTACCGCCGCTGTCCTACCGGCGCTCGGCGGTCGTGTGCTGGAGCTTAAAGTCGCATTGGGTGAGCGCGTAGTCCGAGGTCAGGCGCTGGCAGTCATCGATTCGCCGGATCTGGCGCAAGCGTATGAGGATAACGCCAGAGCCCAAGACGCTTTCAAGCTGACCGAAAAGACTCTCGCGCGGCAAAACGAGCAATCGAAGATCGGCACGACCTCCGACCAGGACCTCGATCAAGCCAAGAGCAACTATGCGCAAGCCCAAGCGGAATATCTTAGAACGCAAGCCCATCTGAAAACGCTCGGTGTGCCTGCCGACGCCAAACCGGCGGGCCGGCTTCTGACGGTGACCGCGCCGGTCAGCGGCAGCATTACGGCGCTTGCAACGACACCCGGCACGATCATCAACGACCCGACGCAGTCGATCATGACGATTGCCGATCTCGGCACCGTCTGGGTCACGGCAATGGCGCCGGAGAAGGATGTCGCCTCGATCTCCAAGAATCAGGACGCCGTCGTAAGACTGGCGGCCTATCCCGATCGGGTTATGCACGGCAAAGTGCTGTTTGCCTCCGCCGTAATCGATCCTGATTCGCGTCGGAACAAGGTAAGGATCGCGTTCGCGAATCCCGACTATGCACTGAAGCCAAACATGTTCGCGACCGTGACGCTGTTGGCGGCGCCACGCTCGCGCGTTCTCCTACCGAGTTCAGCATTGTTGATGAATAACGATCGAACCACCGTGTTCGTTGCCGTTGCGCCTTGGACCTTCGAGAGGCGGACGATCGACACTGACTTGGAAGAGGGAACGACGGTGGCCATCCGCTCCGGTATCAATGCCGGCGACCAGGTCGTCGTGAAGGGCGGAATTCTGCTCAATGATTGATCAATTTGTCACCTTTTGTCTGCATCGGCGCATCGCAGTCATTGTGCTCGCGACTCTATCGGGCGGATTCGGCATCTATGCGTGGGAGACGCTGTCGGTCGAGGCCTATCCGGAGTTGGGCGATGTCGCCTCGCAGGTCACCACCCAAATTCCCGGGCTTGCTGCCGAAGAGGTCGAGCAGCTCATCACCGTCCCCCTCGAGCGGGCGATCAACGGGACGCCTGGGATGATTCTCATGCGCTCGCAGAGCACTTTTGGGTTGTCGCTGATCACCGTGCTGTTTCACGACGGTTACGATGACTATTGGGTACGGCAGCGCCTGAACGACCGTATTAGTCAGGCGGTGTTGCCGACCGGTGCTGTCCCGTCAACGGACCCGGTATCGGGTCCGGGCGGCGAGATCTATCGCTACACGCTGGAGTCAGATAGCAAAAATCTCCAGGAACTATCGGAGATCCACCGATGGAAGGTGATTCCCGCCCTGAAATCCGTTCCCGGCGTCGTCGATGACATTAACTTTGGCGGCTTCACCACTGAATATCAGCTCAATCTCGACCCCAAGCAGCTCGAGCACTACGGCATCGGCATCACCGATGTCATCAACGCCATCAACAGCAACAACACGAATGCAGGAGGCGGACGCGTCTCCCGCGGAGACCAGAGCTATGTCATTCGCGGTGTCGGACTGATTCGCACCTTGGACCAGATCGGTTCCATCGTCGTGACCCAGGTGAGCGGTTCACCGGTATTGGTGCGCGACCTTGGCCGCACCACGCTAAGCCATCAGGAACGCGAAGGAATCTTGGGGAAAGACAACAACCCCGACACGGTCGAAGGTATCGTGCTGATGCTCAAATATCAGAATCCCTCGGAAACTTTGCGCGGCGTCCACGCCAAGGTCGATGAACTGAACCGCGCTCTGAAAAGCGACGGAGTCAAAATCGTACCGTATATCGACCGGGACAATTTGGTTCGAGCGACGGTCCATAAGGTCGGTCAAACGATTCTTGAAGGCATCTCTCTCGTCTTTCTGATCTTGATCTTATTTCTGGGTAGCCCGCGAAGTGCGCTCGTGGTGGTGGTGACGATTCCGCTCGCATTGGTGTCGGTGTTCTCCCTGCTCAATCTTACCCACGTCTCGGCGAATCTTTTGTCGTTGGGTGCGATCGACTTCGGCATTCTGGTGGATGGAGCGATCGTCGTGACCGAGTCGGTACTGCGTCGGCGCGAGGCTCTGCCGAACGAAATACTGAGTGAAGACGAGGCAAAGGCCGCCACCTTGCAGGTTACGAGGCCGATCTTTTTTGCGAGCCTGATCATCATCACCGCTTATCTGCCGATGTTTTCGTTCGAACGGGCGGAAGCCAAACTCTTCACTCCCATGGCCTATACGATGGGCTATGCATTGTTCGGAGCGCTGCTGACCGCCCTCGCCCTGGTACCGGGACTGGCGTACATTGCGTTCCGCAAACCCGGCCGGGTCTATCACAACCGTTGGCTGGAGCGCCTGACCGTCTGGTACGACCGCGGCCTCGCCGCCTGCCTGGATCAACCGCGGATCATTTATGGCATCACGAGCTTCGCGCTGCTGGCCGTGGTCGCGCTTGGGATGACCGTGGGCCGCGATTTTCTTCCCGATTTGGATGAAGGCGCGCTGTGGCTACAGGTACAGATGCCGACAGGCCTTTCCTTGGACAAAGCGAGCGATATGGCGAGTGGCCTCCGTCGGGCAATCTTGAAGTATCCCGAGGTGTCCTATGTCGTCACTCAAACCGGCCGGAACGACGACGGGACCGATTCCTGGACCATGTCCCACATTGAGGCGCCGGTCGGGCTCACCGACTACGACACTTGGCCGCACCACGAGTCCAAAAAGCAATTCCTGGATCGATTTGCAGTTGGACTGGCCAAGGATCTGCCTGGTTATTCGATCGGCATCAGTCAACCCATCATCGATGGCGTCAACGACATGATCGGCGGGGCCCACAGTCCACTCGTGGCCAAGATCTACGGGGACGACTTGAATGAACTGCGCCGCATCGGTGGCGAGATTGTCGGCGTGCTGTACTCCATTCCGGGCACTTCCAGCGCATCCCTCTTCCAGGAGCCGCCGATCCCACAAATAGAAATCAAGCTGGATCGTGAAAAAGCCGCCCGCTATGGCATCGACATGACCGATGTTCAGAATGTAATCCAGACCGGTGTCGGCCAATCGCCGGTCTCAACCGTCTACGTCGGTGAACGGACCTATCCCCTGACGGTACGATTCACTTCGGATGCGCGTAACTCGCCCGAGGCGCTTGGAAATCTGTTGGTGAAGACCTCGAGCGGGGTGCAGGTGCCTCTGTCTGAGCTCGCCGAAGTTCACACGCGAACGGGAGAGAGCACGGTGACCCGCGAGAATGGTCAACGGAATCTCACGATTCGGATCGACAACCGCGACCGCGATTTGACCTCCTATCTCGAGGAGGCACAGAAAAAGATAGCCGCACAGGTGCATTTCGACCGGGGCAAAATTAGATTGGAATGGGGCGGCCAGTTCGAGAACCAGCGGCGTGCGGAAGCGCGGCTCCTGGTGATCCTCGCCCTGGTGATGGGAATGATGCTGCTTTTCCTCACCGTGGGCCTTAAATCCTTCCGGCAGGCGGTGCTGATTCTGGGCGTCGTGCCATTGGCGACCCTGGGCGGACTGATCTCACTGCACCTGACGGGTCAGAACCTCAATGTCGCCAGCGGCGTCGGATTCATCGCCCTGTTCGGCGTGGCGGTGCAAAACGGCATCATCATGGTGTCGAACCTCAATCGAATGAGAAAATCAGGATTGGATTTGCACGAGGCAATCATGAAGGGGGCGACCGAACGGCTGCGGCCGGTGTTGATGACGGCGACCGTGGCGACCTTAGGAATGCTGCCGGCCGCCATCCACACCGGAGTCGGCAGCGACGTGCAGCGCGGGATCGCAACCGTAGTCGTCGGCGGACTGGCGATCTCCACCGTGCTCACTCTCTTTGTTTTGCCCTCGATGTACCACGTCATCGAGCATTGGGCCGAACGACGCAACGGCCAACCCCGGTGGGGTCTGTGACGTTCTCGCGCTTCGCCGCCGCTGTACTGATCGCAAGCCTGTCAGCGTGCGCCGTTGGACCGAATTTCAAGCGCCCGGCTCCGCCGAATGCGACGGGATACGGCGGCGCGCCGGTGCAGGGTCAAACGACTTCGACAGATGACTCGGGGGGTAATGCACAGCACTTCGTTGGTGGCATGGATATCCCCGGATCAGTGGTGGACACTGTTTAAGTCGCCCCCGCTCAATCATCTGGTCGAACAAGCTCTAAAGGCGAATCCGGATGTCGGCGCCGCGCAGGCCGCTCTGCGCCAAGCCCATGAGTTGTATTTAGTTGAACGGACGAGTTTTTTCCCGACTGTTCAGGGGGGCTTCAGCGGCGATCGCTCCAAGAATGCCGTTGGCGTCATCGCCAATCCAACCAATCTTCCCCAATCGAATCCCTACTACAATCTCTACACCGCCCAGCTCACCATCAGCTATCTACCGGATGTTTTCGGCGGCACGCGCAGGGCGGTTGAAGTCGCGAAGGCGCAGGAACAAGGCAGCCGATTCCAGCTCGAGGCCACATACTTGACCTTGAGCAGCAATGTCGTGGTGACCGCCATCCAGGAAGCTTCGCTTCGCGGCCAGATTGAAGCAACGGAGCGGCTGCTGGATCTGCAGCATCAGTTGACCGATAAGATTCGCAAGCAACGCTTGCTCGGCAGCACCAGCGATTTGGATGTACTTGCTCAGGAGACTTCGGAAGCCCAAACGGCGCAAACGTTGCCGCCGCTGCAAAAGCAACTGGGGCAAACACGCGATGCCTTGACCGCCTTGCTCGGCCGCCTACCCTCGGACGAACCCACGGAAACCTTTCGCTTCGAGGCGCTCACCCTACCCACGGATCTTCCGGTTAGCCTGCCCTCGAAGCTCATCGAACAGCGCCCGGATGTTCGTCAGGCCGAGGAGAATCTGCACGCTGCATCGGCTGCGGTGGGCGTGGCACTCGCGAATATGTTGCCGCAATTCGCCATTAATGCGGATTTGGGTTCGAGCGCGCTGAAACTCAGCCAATTATTTACGCCCTACACGGGATTCTGGGATCTCGGCGCATCGCTGACTCAGACACTGTTCGATGCCGGCGCACTATTGCACAAACACCGCGCGGCGGATGCCGCGCTGGACCAAGCGGGCGCGCAATATCGAGCCGCCGTGATACTGGCATGCCAAAACGTGGCCGATACTCTACGAGCGCTGCAGGCCGATGCGGACGCGCTCAAGGCGACGGCGGATGCGGCTCATGCGGCCAAGACCACATTTGATCTTGCTCTGCGCCAACGCACGCTCGGGACAATTACTCTGGTGGCTGTATTGAATGCCGAACAAGCCTATCGGCAAGCACAATTGGCTTTCGTGCAGGCGCAGGCCAATCGTTATTCGGACACGGCCGGTCTGTTTCAGTCGCTCGGCGGCGGTTGGTGGAATCGCATTGAGGAGCCTCATTATGAGCAATTTAGTCCAGCGCGAAAATAAGGACGGCGTCGCAACTCTTTGGCTAAACCGGCCGGAGAAACTCAACGCACTGACCAAGGAAATGTTTGAAGCGCTGAACGTGCACGTCACCGCGCTTGGGCGCGAGGCCAGAAAGATCGGCCTCGTCATCTTGCGCGGCACGGGCGCCCATTTCTCGGCCGGTTACGACATGGGCGAGATCCTCGATCACGTCAAGGCGCACGCCAAGCCTCATTTTCATTCGGAGGTTATCCGCAAGATCGCCAACCTCCCTCAACCGGTAATCTCCGCCGTACAGGGTCACTGTTCGACGGGTGCATTGGAACTTGCGTTGGCCGCTGATCTCATCGTCGCCGCCGAATCGGCCAGCTTTTCAGACGTCTATGCACGCTGGGGCCTGACTCCCGTATGGGGCTTGAGCCTGCGGCTGCCGCACCGTATTGGCACCGCCAAGGCGAGCGAAATGATGTTCACGTGCCGAAACTATTCGGGCAGGCAGGCGGAAGCGATGCACCTTGCCAATTACTGTTTCCCGGATGATCGATTCGACGCCGAGCTCGCCGCATTAGCCGCCGACATATTGAGCAATTCCTGGTATGCCAATCAAGTGAACAAACGCGCGTTGATCGAAATCGACGGGTTGAGCTTGCAGGACGCCCACGCGCTCGAGCTATTCAAGAACGAAGGGCTGGCGCCCGATGCACTGCAGCGGGTCGAAAAATTCTTAACGAAGCGCGAGCCGTCGGCATAGCCGCCGATTTCACTCGCGGCGCTTATTAGGGGCGAGCTTTAGGGGCGAGCTCGGAAAGCGCGTCCACCAATTTCTCCAAATCGCCTTCGTCGTTGTAGACATGGGGCGACACCCGCACTGCATCGCCACGGACGGACACATGGATCTTTTTCCGCGCGAGGTGCTGTCGACAGGCCTCAGGGGTTACGCCGCCGGGCAATTTCACGCCGAACAGGTTTGCGCAACGTTCAGCCTCGTCGCCGACCTCGCAGCCAAACCCGCGCAAACGGTCGACCGGTTTGCGCTCAATGTTGAGCAAGTATTCGCGAATTCGAACGGGCTGCCATTCGATCAGCAAGCGGCAAGCCGCTTCCAGCATCCCGATCAGTATTGGATTACTGCGTAAACTCGTGTCGAAGCGCCGCATTCCCTGCGCGTACCGATCTTCATAGTCGACCAGACGTGCAAAATTCTCGCTGCCGCGTCGCATCAACCAGCTCTCCTCCAATGGGCTCGCCTCGAGGAAGCGGTCGCTGAAAGCTGCAAAGCCAAGGCCGTAGTTCGATAGCATCGATTTGTAGCTATGCACCACCAAGGCATCCGGTTGCACGCGCTTCACATCGAATGGCATCGCTCCCACTGTTTGCGTGGCATCGACGACCAATGCGGAGCCCACCTCCCTGCAACGCGTCCCGATCCTCTCCAGATCGAAGAGCGTCCCGTCCGTCCAGTGCGCAGGCTCGACGGCCACGAGTGCGGTATCGGCGTCGATTGCCCGCACAATGGCGTCGTTCCAAAGTGCCGCTCGACTCGAACCCAAGGACTTGGAGGACCATGGAGCCGCCGGAGCCGCAACGGTGCGCATTTCGACGTTCTGACTTCGCCAATTGCGCCACGCGTAGACATTGCTGGGAAACATGTCGCCGAGCACCACGACGTTTTGTCCGGATTCGACGTGCAGGTTCTTGGCAACAATGGCCGTGGCATATGCCGCTGTCGGAACGAACGCGACGCGTTCCGGGTCGGCGTGGACGAGCTCGGCGCACAATCGCCGCGTCCGTTCGGCGGGGTCAAAGAAATCTCGCGAAGTCACTCCGATGGGCGAAGCGCGCGTAGCCAGCGCTTCCAAACCAGCTTGCTGTACGCTCCGCGGCAAGGGCCCCATGTACGCGCTGTTCAAGTAGCAATCACCGTCGGGAATCGAGAACAGGTCCCGTTGGCAAAGCAGGGGGGCGGACGGCTCGGATGTCACTCGGCGCGCCGCTTGTCGCCCGGCTTGAACTGTGTCGAGACATCGCCGGAAATCGACACCGCGGTGCTCTTGTGACTCGTGATCGCGTCCAAACCAGTGACGGTCACCTGCACGGTATAGTCGCCGGCGTGAGTGAAGGCGTGCTTCACCTTCATGCCGTCGAGGCTAGAACCATCTCCGAAGTCCCAGTGAGATGTGAGGATCGGCGCCTCCGGAGACGATGCGGTCGCCTTGAATGTCAGGCTCTCCCCCGCCTTGGCGGCGGTTGGCGACTGTATCTCAAAGGCGGGTTGGACAGCCGCGACCGACTTGTCGATCAGTTTGAGCATGCGGACAGAATGCGCTTTCTGGACGAGGTTGATCGTATCGGAAGAACTCGTGCAGCAGCTATTATCGCCAAACTCTTCCATTATTTGATACTTGCCTGGTTCCTTTAAGCCGAGGCGCACGAGATTGATTTCGCGCGCACGCTCCTTCTCCGTCCAATTGAAGATCGTGAGGATGGACTGGCGCTCGTTTTCTTTCAGCAGAAAGACGCTCGGCTGTTTGTCTTCTTTTTCGTAGGTCATGAGATCGACCGGTGTGGACGCACGGCCGAGCCGGGCCATGTCGATGAGATCGGCGTTCTTTACCAAGGACAGCCGTTCCGGAGAAGCTCCGAGGGTGGGAAGATCGTCCCCGAGCTCGAACATGCCCCCGGCAACCGCCGCCAGAGCGATCGACACCCGTGCCTCATCGAGCGTGAGCGGCCGCTGCCCCCCGTGCCAAGACTGATCATCCACGGTCTGAGTGGAGACAGTGAAGGCGTCCGGATCTGCGATGAAGAAATTGCGGTTCATATAATAGCGCGCCGCAATGCCCGAGGCGGCGTCTCTGCTGGCATCGAAGCTATGTCCCGTATCCTGAGAGATACGGCCGGCGTCCACGATGCCGACAGGGTTCAGCATGGGACTCCCGTCCTTATCGAGCACGACGCTCTCGCCGACGGCGCTGCGGATTATCTTGAGACCGATTCTTTGGGCCTCCAAGGCGGTCGTGTTGGGACGGTAGTAAGCCCCCTCGATCGCCGTGTCATCCATGAAATCCATTTTGAGAAAGCGCAGACCCCAGCCGTACAACGTGCTGTACGTTTGCTTCAAATAGTTCTGGGCATCGGGGTTGGTCGTGTCCAACACGTAGAGTTGATCTTGCTTATCGGTGACGTAGCCGATGTGAATGAGCTCGCCGGCGGCGTTATGGAGCAACCACTCTTTGTGGTTTTGAAATACCCACGCACGCTCCGATACTTCGAAGGGAGCCGTCCATAACCCGAACATAAGGCCGCTGTGGCGCACCAAATCCGCGATGTAGGCAACGCCGTGAGGGAAAAGCTTTGCGTCGGCGGTCGTGTACTCCCCACGAGCGTATTGATATCCCTCATCGATTTGAAAGTAGGTGTACCCCATTTGCTTGAGGTTTTCGGCAAGCCAGTATGCGTTTGTGCTGGCCGTACCCTGATTGAGTCCAAAATAGTAGGCGGTCCAACTCCACCAACCGATGGGCGTCGAGGCGCTTACCCGTGCCTTGTGCAAGAGTCCCACTGCCCGCCCGTACTGCTCAAGTTGCTTATGGTAATCGCTTCCGACGGCCAACATCAGCCGCTCGGACGCAAGGCTCTCGCCGGGATTCAAGCGAAGGCTGAGATTCACCTGCTCGGACGGCGGCGAGTCCTTCAACGACTCGCCTTTCATGATTTCGGTGGTACCCGTCGCGACTGCTTCGTACGACAGTATGGCCGGGCTGCTACCGGCAGCTTGCTCTTTTAGATGAAAAATCGTGAGCAGCCGATCGGAGGTCAGCGCACCGATGAATAGACTTTCGCCGCTCTCACGGTTGTAAATGAGCTGGCTGCCCACGGCACGGTGCATTCCTTTCGGCGCGCCCCCTAGTTCGCGAATCGCTAGCTGAGGTCTATCCTCGCTATAGCTATCGGACAGGATACGGTCTGCGGAAACCCGACCATTCAGACTGATGACGGGTGCGTCCGTTGCGTGAAGAGGGCGGATCGACGATACGGAGATTGCTCGATCCGTCGTGTTGACTACCTTGGTTTGGATTTCTCCCCATGATTCATCCTGATACAGCCAAATCGTACTGACAAGATCCGGCGTGCGCGCAAGCCCTGTGTGCGTGACCGTCAGGATCGATCCCGTACCGAATTCGTTATGGAATTCGGATTTCACCATCGTGTGCTGCGGGTATGCGGATGATCGCAGCACGCCGATGTCTAGGTCTGCCTCCACGTCTGAGCGAATCACGGTGCCCGGAAAACCGTTCGAGGTGATGGCGTAGCCGCCGTCGGAGAAGACGGAAACCGACAAATCCATTCCCTGTGCCGACCCTAAAAGGTGCGAACCGCCGTGCGGCATCCCATGTGCTTGGCTCCTCGCCGATTCCGCGCTCGCGCCGACCATCGTCCCTGCGGCAAACATGGCGCAGATACACGGTTTCAACCAACGGCTCATTTTGACTCCGGCGGCTGGGGCGACGGTCTACGCCAAGGATTGCCGAACCATTGCTCGGCGTTGGTGCCGTAAATCTTGCGAAGCACATCCTTGGGCAGGCCCAAACCATGAACCGGCGCGTCCAATTCGGGAACACGAAACGTGTGGTTGGTGGCCAGATACTGCCAATCGCGTAGCCAGGTCGAGTGAGCTTCGCGGCGCACCTCCTGCGGTTTCGCTCCCGGATCCTGCGATAGATCGGTACCGTAGAGCAGGCGATCCTGGTAATGAATGAAGAACCGGCGAACCTTATCTCGATCGTGGTTCGATTGAAATTGCACCTGACCCATGCGCGCGGCCAAGTCGACCACGGTATGGGGGTAGCGGTCGAGGAACGCCGCCAGCCGGTCGACGCTCCATTCGAGACTGGCCATGTGAGCGCCCATGAATTTCAAATCGGGATTTCGGTCCAGCATCCGGTCGCGCGCCGCCATCTGCTGCTCGTAGGAAGGCAGCTCCGGGTGCAGAAACATGTGGTATTGCGGATGTTCCCGGAAATACTCCTTGTCGTTGTTGACGCTCATGTCCGAAATGGGAAGCCAGCAATTATAGGGCTCTCCTTGATGACCGATGAGCACCCGATGCCGCTCGCGAATAAAATTGAACACCGGGTCGAATTTGGGGTCGTCTATCATGACCAGGCGTCCGCTCGCATCGCGAAACTCCATCCCGATGTTCTTCCACACTTTCACGCCGACGGCGCCGGCCGAAAACGCGGCATCGAGTTCTCGGATCACGCGCTGCTGCCAATCCGCTTCATCCCATCCGCGCATGGAGAACGTGGCGGCGTAGGCCAACATTCCCGGATGGCTTGCGACGAGCGTCTGTGCAATCTGCGATTGCTCGGCGATCGGCGGATAATCGGGATAGTCGACATTGATGGTGAGCAACCGGAAGTGATCCGCCGCCGCTTGATCGATCAGGCCTGAGTCGGAAGAATTGATGTGCACATGGATGTCGATTTTGTCCATCGAGGCGAAATCTTCGCCTGTCAACGAACGGGGCGCGGCGCCGTGGGCGGGTGCAAGCATCAACGATCCGCAAACCAGGAACAAACGCAACGGCACGGTCTTCACGATTCAACCTCTTTTTTTAATGCGTCGCTCTGCCCGCGCAGGCGCTCGATAGCGACATCCGACAGGGGCCGGCCGTGACGCTTCGCGGCGTACAGCGCCGCGCCGATGGCCGGCGGCAGCACCGGTTCGCTGACCCGGTAGCCGGGCCGATGTGCATTCAGGGCAGCGGTGAAATGTTTCACCAACAGCGCGCCGACATTCTCGAAGACGCCGCCGGAATAGGAAACCGCCACCGGCTCCGCGGGAGTGAATCCCAACTGCCGCCGCGTTGCATCGACCATCAGCGCAAGTTCGACGCCGGCCTGCCTGACAATGTCCATGGCCTGTTCGTCGTCCGCACGAGCCGCCTGCGTCACCAACTTGGACAATTGCGCGATCCGCGCGCGGTCGCCTTCCAGCCGGGTAAAGACATGTGCGCAAAGATCTAGATCATCGGCGAAGCCGAGGGCGTGCCTGACGATTCCGTACAAAGGGCCCCTCGCCGCTCTCCCGTCGCTCATGCGCGAGAACACGTTCAGACCTCGGCACGCGATCCAATACGCGGAGCCCTCATCGCTGAACAATTCTCCCCAACCGCCGCAGCGCGCGCTCGCGCCGTTACGTTCGCCGTAGCAAATGGATCCCGTGCCGGCGACGATGCTGATTCCATCGCCGCAAAGCAGCGACCCGGCCCATCCGCAAATCATATCGTTGCCGCACAAGTACGTTCCGGCCGGCAAACACGGTTCCGGAAGCCGGCTCAATACATCGATCAGGGTGGTATCTTCGCCGTAGGCCGGCAGCCCGAAGAAGGAAAAATCGAGATCCTCTACGCCGAGCGATGCCTTGGCCAAAACGTCGCGCACCCCGTCGGCGAGCAACGTGCCGAGCGCGTCGAGCCCGACAGTCAGGTAGTAGGATCCCGCGGCCAAGTGTGTCGCCCGGATATTGCCGTCCGAGTCGATGAGCACGAATGCCGTCTTGGTCCCGCCGCCGTCGACACCGAGGTACAGGGCAGCGTCCTTCACAGCGTATGGATGGTCACGCCGCTGACGACGCGGCTGACCGTACCGGAATTGCTCGGCTGATCGGGTTTGTTGCCCAATGACAAGGCTCGATAAAATGCGTAGAGCTGCCCGCAGACGATGTAGGGAAAATAGAGTTCTGCGTCGGAGGCCTCGCTTGCATGCGGCACGTGCAAATAATCCCCCTCCGCGACCGCATCCTGCAATTGCGCGGTAATGGCGATTACCCGACCGGCGAGCGCATCCGAGCGCAGCTCGCGCAATAGATCGAGATCATATTGGCGTGTGTAGCGATCGTTGGAGACGAACACGAACAACAGGGTGTCGCCCGTGATTATGGTCTTCGGTCCGTGGCGAAAACCCAGCGGCGAATCGAATGCGGCGATAACTTTGCCGTCGGTCAGTTCCAGTAATTTCAATGCGGCCTCGCGCGCCAGCGCCTTGAAGCCATTGCTACCGAGGTACACGACCCGCGAAAAGCTCCCGGCGGCAAGATCCTTGATCCTCGTATTCTCGAGGTCGAGAAGCCCCTGTGCAGAGCGGGCGAGGTTCGGCACGTTTTCGGTTCCACCATCGGCATCGCTGAAGACCAGCGAGGCGGCCAGCATCATCGCCGTGAAGCTGGACGTCATCGCGAAACTTTGGTCGTGCGTTTCCGGCGGCATCAGAATTGCCAGGCAGTTGCGACGATCACGGCAATGTTGATAGAGCGTTCCCAGGTCATTGCAGGTGAATACGAGCTGATGACATTCGCGAAGCAAGCGATCCGCGAGATTGACCACCGCAACGCTTTCGGGGCTGCTGCCCGAACGGCCGAAGGAAACGAGCAGCGTGGGTACGTCGTTTTGGAAATATTGCGACGGGCCTGACAACAAATCCGTGGTGGCGATCGCTTCCACGCGGCGGCCGAGTCTATTCAACAGCAGCGGCGCGAGACATTCGCCGATGAAAGACGAGCTGCCCGCGCCGGTCAAAATAATGCGCAAATCCCGCTTTGCCAGCAAGGGTGCGAGAAACCAGGCAATCGGTTCGGCTTGTTGCTGCACCAAGTCGCGAGTGCGCAGCCAGCTCGCCGGCTGCTGCTCGATCTCGCGGGCAGTCCACAGGGCGCCGGCACGATTCAACTCAGTCACGTCCATTTGAAGGTGGGTCATCATGTCAGTTCGCATCATGTCAGCTCGCGTTTTCGGTGCAGGCCGCCGAGTACTGTTGCAGCACCTGCTCGATGGCATACAGCACCAGCTCGCGGGCGCGCGGGCGCAGCCGGCCGGCGCGCACCGCTTCGTATTGCAGCGGCAAATATTGGCTCAAAAGGGTGAGCGGCGGCGGGCTTGCATCCAGGTTCGCGAGCAAACGATGGAGCGCCGATTCAACTTCGGGGACCGGCCAGTAGTACCGGATCCGGTCGCTCAGGCTGTACTGTTGGTCCAAGGCTAACTGACGGCCGCCGGACAGATAATATTTGTTCCAGAATCGCGGAGCCGCCGTCATGGCGTGTTGAATAGTCTCCGGCAGTCGAGACGAGCGGTCCATTCCAAGCCACTCTCGTTCGATTTTGTCCAAGGACCAAAGGGCCTCGCGCATGGCGAATGTCAGCCCGGGCCCAACCTTCAAAATCGCGAAGTGGTTTCGCACGAGGGCCCGCAGATTCGCCTGCGTCTGATAGTCGGTGGAATGCGCCTCGTAGACCATGAAAGGCTGAGCCTCGACAACGCCGGCGAGCTCGGCCGCCCGGGAAGCCTTGAAGTCAATGACCTTGTAATGATCGAACTCGACGCCCGGCTGCACGACGAGCCCGATTACGCGCGGCCACACGTGGTGCAATCCCGCCGATTGGAAGGCCTCCCAATGCGCGTCGATGGTCGCGGTTGCGGCCGCGGCCTCGGTCAAGGCCAATTCGGCGAGCTCCTCTTTGGCCCCGCCGGGAACGGGCACTTCGGTGCCGACGACATACATCGGCGCCTCGCCCCCGACGCGGCTCCAGGTACGCTCGGCCACTGCGCACAAGCGCACCGCGCGCGCCGCCACTTCCGTATCGCAGAGGGGTGTCCGATCGTCGGCACACGACATCGAGCAATCCAAGTGGATCTTTCGAAACCCTGCGGCGACGTAGTCGGCGATGAGCTGCTCGGACTTCGCCATCGCAGACTCGGCCGGTAAGTCCTGCCAGCAGTTGGGCCCTAAGTGATCCCCTCCCAATAAAACCTGCTCGGGCGGCATGCCGATCCGCGCAGCGCTCGCATGTACGAATCGACTGAAATCCACCGGTCGCATACCCGTATAACCGCCATCCTGGTTGACCTGGTTGGAGGTGGCTTCGATCAAAACCGGCGCCGGCTGCCGCTGCGCGTGACGGAGCGCCGCCTCGATCACCAAAGGATGAGCAGAGCATACCGAGTAAATGCCGACGGAACTTCCAGCCTTGTGCCGCGCAATGATTTCCCGAACTGAGATCACGCGATGATGACCTCGACGCCGATCCGAGTCAGCGCTTCGCGGGCCGAATCCGGAATTCCGGAATCGGTGACCACTTTGGCGATCCCCTGCGGCTCGAGAATCTTGTGCAAGCAGATTCGGTCGAACTTGGAAGAATCAGCGACCATGATGATTTCAGAGGCGGCCTTGCACATCATGCGATTCAAGAGCGCCTCGGGCTCGAAATGAGTGGTGAGGCCCTTGTCGATATCGAAGCCGTCGGCGGCCAAGAATAGCTTGTCCACGTGCAAATCCTGCAGAGCCCGCTCGGTCTGGGTGCCGTAGAAGGATAGATTCTTGCGCCGGAGCGTTCCGCCGAGAAACACCACCTGCACGCTCTCGCGGATCACCAGTTCATTCAGGATGCCGACGTCGCTCGTGACCACCACCAGCGACGCCGATGGTTCGATATGCCGTGCGACCTGAAGAGTCGTGGTTCCGGAATCGAGCAGCACCGAGTCCTGATCCTTGATCAGCGCGGCTGCCGCGCGGCCGATGCGGCCTTTCTCCGCCGCGAACAGCGTGCGCTTGACGTCGATCGCTTGCTCGGTGGGCGATGGTCCGACACGCCTGAGAATTGCCCCACCCGAGGAACGCGTGCAGATACCCTTGTCATCGAGAAAATTCAGATCCTTGCGCAGAGTCTGCGTGGAGACGCGAAAACGTTCGGCAAGAGCCGGAATCTGCACGCTGCCCTTCTCACGCAGCAGAGCGACGATGCGCTCGCGCCGATTGCTGGTGTCTCGCCGGATGATCATGATCGACGGACCTCCTTGAGAGCGTCGGGCTCCGGTGGTGCCGTACCGGCCGGCACGGGCTGTCCCGCGATCGGCCGGGCCGCGATCGGCCGGGCCGCGATCGGCTCGGGCTCGATGGCTAAGAAAACGGCGGCAACGAGCGCCAAAGCGATACCAGCCACTTTTGTTGCCGTGGGCGCGGTGCCCAGAAGCAATATCGACAGTACGGCGGTGATGAGGGGCGCACCCGCGTTGGTCAGGGGCGATACTACGATGGCCTTGCCGTAACGAAAGGCATACACCAAGGTCAACGCGCCGATTGAATTGAGAATTTGGATGGCTGCCGCGAGGTAGGGGCCCTCCGCACCCCAGTTGATGGGAACTGAAAAATCGGTCATGGCGAGTGCCACTGGGCTCAACAACACGCCGCTGACCATCATGTAGAAAAATATGCTTTCGGCATCCATGGTCGCATTCGCAAGCTTCATGAAGAAGGCCTGCACACCCCAGGCAACCAGCACGCCGAGCGCCGGCAGAAACCATAATTGGTCATAAGCGCCGGCCGATGAACCGCTCGAGTAGTCGAACAGAGGGAGCGAGCACAACGCCAAGACGATGCCGAGCGCACCGAGTTTGCCGGTACGCTCGTGCAGCAACGCCAATGACAGAACCACGGTGACCACGGGTGAGAGCGAAATGACAGGAAAAATCAGGTAC
This sequence comes from uncultured Gammaproteobacteria bacterium, assembly GCA_963755965.1. GTDB lineage: Bacteria > Pseudomonadota > Gammaproteobacteria > Steroidobacterales > Steroidobacteraceae > Bog-1198. The sequence goes on along the minus strand of CAVWLU010000008.1, from coordinate 1,803,709 downwards.
GCAGGTCCCGTTCTCACCGCATGGAACAAGAGCATCTGGCCCCCGGCCCCTAAGAGCCCGATCAAGGCGCCGTAGCATATCGACCGTCCATCGTGTTGCAGGCGCCAGCCGACTCGCCGCAAGGCATAGAGCGCAGGCGGAATCATGGTCAAGGCCCACACCACGTAAATCAACGTTTCAGGAAATCCGTGATTCGCCGGCAAGCCGGTGAACGCACCCCACACTCCCCAAAACCCCGTGGTCACCAGGGCATAGGCCAACCATGCTCTTGATCTCATTGAATTTAATCCCTGCGGCGCGGCCATTTTGGAGTTACGGGGCCGGGGCGCCACCCCGCAACCCTCGTTATATTTGAAACTTAATTAAATTTCAATAGATATAATTTCCAGACATCCCTAGCACAGTTCCATGGGATCTTTCATTACAACCCTTATTGAAAGTTATTTTAGTTTCGTTTAACTTCGGAGCTGCTGAGTCTGCCTCCCGTGTTAGCCGCGCCGCAGGACTTAAGCCTACGAGAATATAAAAAGGGGATTGTTATGCCGAAGATGCGCTTGCGTTCTGCTTTGCTCGTGGCCGCTATCGCCGCGCTTGGCTCGAACTACCCGGTGTTCGCAGTGGGCAACGCCGCCGATGCGGCAGACCCCGCCACACCAGCAGCAGCCGCACCAGCCACCGCCGCGGCAACGCCCGCCACGGCCGCGCCCGCTAAAGCAGCTCCGGCCGCAGCAACTTCGACCTCCAGCAATGAGCTACAGGAAATCGTCGTCACGGGATTGCGTGCGAGCTTGGAGCGGTCGCTCGACACCAAGAGAGATGCGGCAGTGGTCATGGACTCGATCAGCGCGACCGAACTCGGACGATTTCCCGACGCGGACGTCGCCGATTCGTTGAGCCATATTCCGGGCGTCACGATCACGCGCACGACGGGAGGCGAGGGCCTGCGGATCAATGTGCGGGGCCTTGGGCCCGATTACAACATCGTGACCCTCAACAACCGCATTCTCGCGACCGATGACGACGGGCGGCAATTGGCATTCGATGTTCTGCCATCGGAGTTGATCTCGAGCGCCGACGTGCTCAAATCGTCGCAGGCATCCGCACTCGAAGGGAGCATCGGCGGCACCGTGAATCTGCGGACCGCGAGTTCATTCGACAATCCGGGATTTCACGGCGGAGTACACGCGGAAACCAACTACAACGACATGTCGGAGCTGCACGGCAATAAATTTTCCGCATTCCTCACCGATACCAATGCAGCGGAGACCATGGGCTTTGTGGTCGGTGCGGTGTCCTCGAAGACCAACACGCGCACGGACTCTTTGAATGCGTATAACCAGAATATCTATGGACCGACCACCTACCCGTTCGATGGTTCGGGAAATGCCGTGCCGCTCGCGGCCACGCCGTGCTGCATCACATTTGGGTCGATCTTCGACGAAAAGAAGCGCGACGCCTTTACCGGCAGTCTCGAATGGCGGCCGAGCTCGGCGTTCCAATTGGTGGCCGACGGGATCTACACCCACTTGAACGATCCGCAATTCGGATACAACGAGTCGTATTATTTCGCCGCCAATCCGGACGGAACCCCGTGGACGAATCCGGTGGTCAAGAACGGCGTCGTGACCGGCCTCACCGCCGGCTACTTCCAGCCGGAAATGGTGAATGCCACCACCGATCGGAAAGTCGATACCTGGTTGTACGGATTGAAAGGGATTTGGAAGCCCGCCGACAAGTGGAGTATCGCCGGCGACTTGTACCGGACCAAGGCCGATCGACCCGAGGGCGGCCAGGATACCTTCGTCACCGCTGGGCTGGTCACAGCCACGCCAAACCCGCCGGATACCCTGTACTTCAACGATTTGCCCAACAGCCTGCCGAGCATCAACGTGACGGTTCCGCCGGGCCAGCTAGGACTCTCGACCTGTCCCAAGGGTACCGCGAGCGCGAATGCTTCCGGCCAATGCTCGTATACCGCCTTGATGAACTCCGGATACTTGAACAACAACAACTACTGGTCAACGCATTACGACGGATTGAATGGCTATTCGGTCGTCGATCAGGTCACGGGGTTTACGCTCGACGGCAAGTACGACGCGGGTCTGCGATGGGTGGATAAACTCCTGTTCGGTTTCGGCGAGTCGCTGCGCGAAAAAACCCGCGACGACGACAGCAACGACTGGACCAACGGCTCCGGACAGTACGGCACTCTTTACAATACGTTTGGATGCGATGTTCAGTGCAATCCCTACTCGTTCGGGTCGCAGGGCTTCAACGTCATCTCCATGGTCAATTTGCCCCACTTCATGCAGGGAGCGGGGGGCTCGTATCCCACGATCCTCCCGCAACTGAATACGAGTCAGTTGCTGGCGTTCTTGAAAAGTTTGAATGGCAAACCCAATCCGCAGTTCTGCACACCCCCAGCCACAGGTAAGAGCAACGCCGCTCGCGACTGCATTGCGAACAGCCAGTTCAACTTCGCCACCACCTTGCCGCAATTCAATCCGTTCAATTCCTATGAGGTGACGGAAAGGACCTTCTCGCTCTATGGCGAGGCGGATTTCTCCGGAAGCAACTGGTCAGGAAATTTAGGCGTGCGCGTGGTGCGCACCAAGACCAGCGCATCGACCGCAGAAGCGGTACCGAGCTCTCTCTGGACCTACGACACGACCGGCTCGACTCAGACCTGGAATGTGCAGTATCCCACCTCCCAGGCGGTGAGCTCGGACGGGCAGTACACCTTGGCGCTGCCTTCGGCCAACTTAAATTACTGGGCGATACCGGACAAAGTGCAGCTGCGATTCGGGCTGGCGGAGACCATGTCTCGACCCAACTTGAGCTATCTGGCGCCGACCTCGACCAACAATGCCATCAATGGGCAGCCGCAGCTTTACTATAATGGCACCGCGGGGCTCAAGCCGATCAAGGCCAAGCAAGCGGATTTTTCGGCCGAATGGTATTTCCGTCCGCATTCCGCTCTGACCGCGGCAGCGTTCTACAAGAAGATCACCGACGACATCTACACCGGCACCCAAGCCAACGTCAATCTGGGTACCGTGCAATATGCCGGAGGGCCGCCCGGAACCGTGCCTGGCACGCCGTTTCTCTGGACGGTGACCGCCCCCGCGAATGGAGCCAAGAGCGACTTCTACGGCGTTGAATTCGCGTTTCAATACATCATGGACAACGGCTTGGGCACCGTCATGGAATACACGCATACATGGAACAAAAGTTATGACCAGTACGGCAACAGCATAGGAGCGGTCAACGCCGTTCCGCCGATGACTATTTCATTGGGGCTGTTCTATGAAAAGGGACCGATCACCGCCGACGTCAACTGGGATTACGCGGCGAGCTACCAGTCCTACTGTTCGCAATGCACCGAGGTGCCGGGTTGGGCGGCGGACGCCAGTCCGTTTAAATGGCTGACGGCCAGCTTGCACTATAAGATTTACAAGGAATTTCAGGTGTACGTCGAAGGCAAGAATCTGACCAACTCGATCGCGCGAACCTACTTGAACGGCAACCCTCTGTTGCCCTGGGCCTACGGTCAGAACGTGGGCCAGAGCTCGAGCGGCGTCGGCGACGGCTATTCAGCCTACGGCAGGTTCTATACGCTCGGAGCGTCGTATACGTTCTGATCGCGCTAATCGTGCTAGTCGCGGCCCAGGTAGATTACGGTGCGCTTTCGTTCATATGGCGATAGAGCAGCAAGCGTACTTTTTGCCAATCTCTGTGCACTGTGCGCTCGGAAATGCCGCGCAACTTTCCGATCTCAGCGAACGAGAACCCGCAGAAGTACTTGAGGTCGACTAACTCGGCGAGGCGGGGTTCGTGGGCAGCGAGTTCGTCCAAGGCATCGGACAAACGGATCAGCGACTCATCGTCGCCCTGCTTCTCGCCGATCTGAGTGCTGAGTCCGGTGATATGAAATCCCGCGCCCCGCTTGATCGCCTGATGGCGCCGGGCAAAATCGATGAGCACGCCACGCATGGCGCGAGCCACGTAGCCCAAGCACTTTCCAGGCTCGGCAAAGCTCACTCCATCGCGGCTCATGAGGTTGAGGTACGCTTCGTGCACGAGCGTGGTCGGGCTCACGCCGGCGCCCGGATAGCGCTTGAGCTCCCTGTCAGCGAGCCGGCGCAGTTCCGCGTACAGCGACGCAAATAGCCGCGCGTTGGCATTCGGACCGTCTGCATTCTCGCTCTCGGCCATTACTGCAGCGCCAGCGCGTCACGCGTCAACGCATTATCCGGGCCGAGCGACGCTGAAAGAGAAACAACCGCCTCGCCCGCGGCGACGCGCATGCCGCCCGAATCGTTGAGTGCGCCCTTGATCTTGGCGAGCAGCAGCGATGCTTCGCCCACATCGGCGCTCGCCGATGGGTCGCGCGCCCGCTGCTCGAACTCTCGCAACGCATCGCCGGCCATATTGGCGGCATCGGCGTATCTTTCCTGCGCAACCAAAATCTTGGCGTACCACAACAGCGTGCGCGCTAGTACTGACCCCTTGCCGCTTTTAGGGTCACGCGCGGCGACCAAAATCGGGTCAAGTACGCGCCGTGCAGCTTCGGGCCGTCCCTGCGCGAGAAGCAGTTGAGCCCGTACTATTTGCGCACGAGCGGCCGTCAGTCCCGCGGAAAGCGCATCTTCCTTTGCAAGTGCATCGGCGCGATCGAGTTCCGAACTCGCTTCCGTGAGCTGATGAAGCGCAATCAAGGCCTGCGCCCTGCTCGAGCGTGCGTAAATCTGCAATGTGGCATCCTTTTCGGTCTGCGCGGAAGTCACCCCTTTGTCGTACCAAAGAAGAGCATCTGCGGGTTGTCCCGCTTTCAACAAGCATGTGCCGTATAGGACCGACATCGCTGTGATAACGGATCGGCCGGTCGACTGCAACCGAGCGATCAGTTCCTTCTCGCGGGAGCAAGCCTCTTTGACTTCCCCGAAACCTACGAGGCTCGACGCGACGTTGTGGACCGCCGTCATCGCCGCATCCGTATCGCCGAGGCCGTTTCGCTCCGCGGCCGCAAGGGCGAGTTCAACGTATTCGAATCCCTTGTGAGTGTTCCCCGACTCCTTGTAATAGTCCGCAATCCGGCCTAGAAGATCCGAATAGCGGACATCGTGCGTTTCATTCACTTGCTCGAGCAGTGCGAGTGCCTTCTCGGCAATTCGCGTTGCCGCCGCCGGATCGCCTTGGGCGTCGACCACATCGGCCTCAGCCTCCATGCAGTCTTCGACATACAAGGGATCCGGGTTCGACATGCGGCCGAGCGCCGAGCGCCCGTCGGCAACGAGCGAGACGGCACGGCTCACGTGACCCAAGTCAATTTCCGCCTCGGCAAGGCCGCATTCCGACCGCGCAATCAGAGAAGGATCATTTAGATTCAGGGCGATCTCGTTTACCTTCTGCAAAAGCGAATATTGTTTCTGCGTGAGGCCTAAGTCCGAGTAGCGCGCCGACAGGTTGAGCATCGCGCTCACTCGAAATCGAGGGTCACCCGTGTAATGCTCGCTCAACAGGCGCGCGCCGGCATCGGCGAGTTGCTCGGCCGTCGTCGGCGTCTTCCCGACCGTCGACATCATCAGCGTCACGAATTCCGCCTGCAGCTCGGCACGCTTGGCTTGCTCGCGCGACTGATCGCGCTGAATTTGCGCCTCGTGCATCTGGATCAAAGCGAATCCGGTCGCCGCAATCAACCCCAATAGGGCCGCAGAGGTCCCGATCACGCCCGCCCGATGACGGCGCACGAACTTGCGCACACGGTATCCAAAAAGATTCGCGCGTGCGGCGACCGGCTCGTTGCCGAGGTAACGCTTGAGATCTTCCGCGAGCGCCGCAGCGGTCGCATAGCGCTCGTGAGGCAATTTGCGCAGGGACTTCGAGACGATCGCGTCGAGATCTCCGCGAAGCGCTTTGCGGGACTCGCGCGGAGCGACGTCGGAGAGCCGGGGTACCTCGTCGTCCAGCGCCGACTTGATGCGCTGCGCACGACTCGCGCCATTCGCCGCGAATGGCAGCCGCCCCGCGAATAGAACAAACATCAACACGCCCACTTGATAAACGTCCGTGGCAGTGGAAGGTGAATCGCCCAGAATTTGTTCCGGTGCGGCGAATTCCTGCGTAAAAGCCGAGTCCTCGATGCGCGTGAGCGGCGCTTCCCTTTCGCCGCCCGCCTCGGCGGCGAGCAGCTTCGCAATGCCGAAGTCGAGGAGCTTGGCCTCACCTTCCGCAGTGACCAGGATATTCGACGGCTTGATGTCCCGATGGATGACAAGGTTGGCATGCGCATGCGCCAGCGCATCGAGCACGTCGAGAACCAGGCGGACTCGCGCGCTTATATCGAGCGACCGAGAGTTGCAATACTCGTCGATGCGCTCGCCTTGCACGTATTCCAAGATGAGGTAGGGCCGATCAGCCGATGTCACGCCGGCGTCGACGAGTCGGGCGATGTGGGGATGCGCGAGCCGCGCGAGCAACCGTCCCTCGCGTCGAAATCGGTCGAGAGAGGCCGGTGAAGCGGTATAGCTATCGAGGAACTTGACGGCAAACTTGCCTTCGAATCGACCATCGCTGCGCAGCGCCAGCCATACCTCGCCCATTCCGCCACGGCCGATCAGAGAACTAATCGTGTAGGCGCCGACTCGGGTCCCGGCCTGCTCGCAGTCGGTAATTTTGAGGACCCCGGTCTCGAGAAATCTTGTTCCGTCGAGATTCCGACGATCCGCCATCATTTCACGCAGGGCAACCGCGATGGCGGGCTGCTCGGCCTCGAGCGTGGACAAATAAGCATCCCACTCGTCTTCCGGCATGTCGAGCAGCCGATCGAGATGCCGATCTGCGGCAGCCCATTCTGGTTGGCCCGGAAAGATTTTCAAATGGCACTCCCTAGGGTCCCCGTGCCACTAGAAAGCCTCGCATGCGTCGGGTAATTTCGCAAGCGGGAGAGATCGGTCGACAACCGATCGGAGTTAGCTAGTTTTCGAGGTTCTCGTGATGAGCGCTCGTGCCGCGTTTCCAGTAAGCCGCCGCGCGAATATGGTCTTTATCGAGCCCGTGTGTGGCCACGAGAACGGCTCGAACCGCGGATATTGCCTTCGCTTCTCCCGCCGCCCACGCAAAACCTTCTCCCGCCGGAGTGTTGAAATCCTTTATGGCCTCGGCCAATCCATTCGGGCTCGTAGCCACCCACTTTTCAACTAGGTTCGCTTTGGTCTCGAGTTTTCGCTTGTCGGCGGCGTCGTTGAGCTGGATTAAGGCAAACACATTTGCGCCTGAGGGCATTTCCTCGAGCCGTCGAGCTATGGCCGGAAGCGCGGTTTCATCTCCGATCAGGAACTGCCAGTCGTAATCCGTCGGGATCACGAGCGATCCGCGCGGGCCGCCGATCGACAATCGCTGTCCCGGAGCGGCTTGCTCCGCCCATTCGGTCGCGGCACCTTCGCCGTGAAGAGCGAACTCCAGGATCAGCTCCAGTCTCTCCGGGTCAAACGATCGCGGCGTGAAGTCACGCATGATTCCGCGATCGTCCGCAATACTGGCGTCGAGGCCGAGGAAAATCTTGAGGTGGTCATCGAAAGAAAGGCTCGTGAACCCTTCGAGCTCCGCTCCACCCAAAGTAACTTTCACGAAACCGGGGCTCATTCTCTCGACGCGTATGACCTCCAACAGTCGTCTTATCGTCGCATGACGAATCCGCTGCACTTTCCGGATTAAGCGTGCTTCTTCCATTGTCGATTCATTCATAAGGTATCTCTCTCATCCGTGCTGCTCATAGCACGCGGTAAAAATGGACGATCACCGCTTCCGCCTCGCGTTCGGCGGTCGCAACGAACAGGAATCGGTTGAGAAATTCGTATGACGATTCGAGGGGTGCCTCGAAGTGTGCAACCGTTCGAAAATAATATTGCGCCGGCGGGACGTGTTCTCCTCGAGCAAGCCTTTCCATGATTTCTGCCGGCGCGTTGCGCAACCCTCGATTGATGACGGAGATCATCACGTTGTCGTGAGTCTTGATCAGATAGCGAGCCTCTAAAACGATGCCGCCGTCGGAGCGGACGATTTGCGAATCACCCCCTCCCGCAATGACCGTTCCGGTGAGCAACGCCCCACTCACCGATCCCCCAATAATTGGGATATAGCGCCTGAGCCCGTCGGGACCTTTTCCAACAACGATCGCGTTACCAACCGCGACAATGGCCGTAAACGCGTGCTCGGTGCGAAGCGCAGGCGCGGAATGTGGCTCTGTCACGTGTACTTAGACTGCACTTGTTACCTCTTCACGGTCGTCGGTCGCGCTCGTGCCTTTGAGCCGGTCGTCTCCCGCCGGCTCGAGCATCACCGCCTTGGCCACACCGGCACCGTAGGCGGGATCGCACTTGGCGAACAGCGCGACCTGACGCCGCTTGATCGCATCCGGAACCCCTTGCATTGCCGCGGCGATGTTGTTGAACAGGCGCTGCCTTTGTTCAGCGCTGAATAGACGAAACAGGTTGCCGGCCTGGGTATAGTCGTCGTTGCCGTCGCGGTGATTGTAGCGGTCGGCATCACCGTGCAGCGCCAGCGACGGTTCGGCGTAACGCCGGTCTTCTTTCGGGCCGTTGAACGAGTTGGGTTCGTAATAGGCGTTCGGGTTCTTCGTGTTGTTGTCGAAGAACCGCATCGGACCGTCCTTGTGATAGTGATGCGCAGCGGAGCGCGGCGCGTTGATGGGTAATGCCTCGTAGTGCGTGCCGAGCCGATAACGGTGCGCATCGGCGTAACTGAACACACGCGCCTGCAACATCTTGTCCGGCGAGAAGCCGATACCCGGAACGATGTTTGACGGCGCGAAGGCGGCCTGTTCGATCTCGGCGAAATAATTGTCCGGATTGCGGTTCAATTCCATCATTCCGATATCGATCACGGGGCAGTCGCCATGCGGCCAGACTTTGGTCAGGTCGAACGGGTTCCAGCCGGTGCGCTCGGACCACTCCTGCGCTTGGACGTCGGTCATGATCTGCACTTGGACCTTCCACTTCGGGAAGTCGCCTTTTTCAATCGCTCCGAAAAGATCTTCCTGCGTCGACTCGCGCGTCCGCCCGACAACTTCGGAAGCCTCCGCATTGGTCCAATGCCGGTGGCCTTGCTGGGTCTTGAAGTGAAACTTGACCCAGACCCGCTCCCCGGCAGCGTTGATCAGACTGTAGGTGTGCGAGCCATAGCCGTTGACGTGGCGCACGCTGATCGGCAGGCCACGGTCCGACATCAGAATCGTTACTTGATGCAGGCTTTCGGGTGACAGCGACCAGAAATCCCACATCGCCGTCGGGGAACGCAGATTGGTCTTGGGGTGCCGTTTCTGGGTATGAATGAAGTCGGGGAACTTGTACGGGTCGCGCACGAAAAACACGGGGGTATTGTTGCCGACCAGATCCCAGTTGCCTTCCTCGGTGTAGAACTTGACGGCGAATCCGCGCACATCGCGTTCTGCGTCCGCCGCGCCGAGTTCTCCCGCCACCGTCGAGAAGCGCAAGATGAGCGGCGTTTTGGCGCCCGGCTGAAGGACCTTTGCCTTGGTGTATCTCGAAATATCGCCGCTGATCGTCAATGTGCCGTGAGCACCCCAGCCCTTGGCGTGCACCGGACGTTCGGGAATGCGCTCGCGGTTCTGGTGCGCGAGCTTTTCAATCAACTGGTAGTCTTGCAGCAGCAATGGGCCACGCGGGCCGGCGCTGAGCGAGTTCTGGTTGTCGGCAACCGGATTGCCGGCGCTGGTGGTCAGTTGATCGGCTTTTGGCTCGAAGGGCTTGTCGTTCGGTTTGCTCATGGCCGGACCCTCTAATGAATGGAAGTTCACCATAGGCCAGCGCACTCGAAGATTCCAATTGATTAATCGGATTCGTCCGATAGATCATGCCTATGAAAGAATAGCCGCAGGGCAGTCACGGCAGCATCACGGTGGGAGCGAGAATAACGATGACTGAGGACTGGGCAAAGTGGACAGGCGAGGTGATTGGCGGAGCGTTCCCGCTGCGCCGCGTTCTGAGTACCGGCGATCATAGCGCCGTATTCCTTACCGAATGGAAGGCACAGAACCTTCCCGATGCCGCGCTCAAATTGGTCCAGGATTTTCCGACGGTGGAGCAGGCACAGATCTCGCACTGGACGACGGTTGCCGCCCTCTCCCATCCTCATCTGATTCGACTGCTTAAGACGGGCCGCTGCCAGCTCGGGGGCCGCCGATTTCTTTTTGTCGTGATGGAATACGCGGATCAGGCTCTTTCGCAGATCCTTCCGCTACGGCCCCTGACTTCCGAGGAAGCGCGGGAGATGTTGCTTCCCACCCTGGACGCCTTGGCTTTCCTTCACCGCTACAACCTGGTGCACGGCCACCTCAAGCCATCGAACATTCTGGTCGTCCAGGATCAAGTAAAACTGGCGAGTGACGCGGTTCTTCCTGCCGGCGAATCGACAGCAAATACCGGCGTCCCCTCTGTGTACGACCCTCCGGAAGCAAAGCGCGGCAATTTATCCGCTGCCGGCGACATCTGGAGTCTCGGTATAACGCTCATCGAGGCTCTCACTCAGCACCCTCCCTCGATGCCCGCCGTCGAATCCGAGGCCGTCCTTCTCCCCGCTGACCTGCCTCCCATCTTCGCGGGGATGATCCGTCGATGCTTGAACCGCGATCCGGCCGATCGCCCCACGGCTGCCGCCCTGGATGCCGAGATCAACCCGCCGCCGATCAACCCGCCGCCACAATTGCCGGTCGCTATGGTTCCCGAACCTCCTGTTGAGGTACCTGGCCCATTGGTCTCGACCGCCGCACCTAAGGTGCGCGAAGTGCCTGTGGTAGCAGCTCTGCGGGAGGAGCCGCCGAAACAGCAATGGTTCGTCCCCGCGATTGCAGTGCTCCTCATAGTGGGGGCCGCGGTTGGGGCCGGTGTGCACATGCTAAGTTCCCGGACCGCCTCGCAACGAGTCGAGTCTTCTACTGCCGCGTCGCAGATTTCACAGGCGCCTCCGCCCTCGCCCTCCGAAGTCTCTGCTACTGCCGACAGCGCGAAGCAGGCCGCCCTGCCGTCGGCGAACGGATCACCGTCCCTGCTTCACCAAGAAATTCCCGAGATCCCGCGTGGAGTCCGCGACACTATCCGCGGCCGCATCAAAATCGATGTTCGGGTGACTGTCGATAGCTCTGGCAATGTCGTCGAAGAAGCCCTGGAAAAAGCCGGTCCCAGTAAGTATTTCTCCCATCTGGCGGCCGAAGCGGCTAGAAAATGGAAGTTCGCTCCGACGAATGGCCAGGACTATCGGAAGTGGCTACTGCGATTCGAGTTCACGCGCGGCGGTGTCAGCGCCCAGGCCTCCGGCCCAAGATCTTAAGGCTATAAATCCTAATTTGACATTTCGCGGCGGAGCGCGGATAAGTCGAAATCCGACCAAGGATCTGGTTGTCCAACAAACTTCAACGCGCCGAGTTCATCGCTACGGCATACGTTACATCTGCCAAGGTCGGTAGGGTATCCAGCAACGAACAACATCAAACGCGGGGGATTGCCATGAACAATCGACGAGCTGTTTTGAGCGTATTTGTATTTGTTGCATTTATCAATTTAGTGCTGATCGAGCCGGCGCTCGCCGCGAGCGCCGAGAGCTTTGCCGCGATTCCGGGCAGCATCATGCCGACGACTGACGTCGACATGGGCGAGTTCAGCAGCCCGAGAATGTCGGTCGAAGTCGTCCTGGCTCCTCGCAATGAGTCGCAACTGTCCGATCTATTGGCGGATCTCTACAACTCGAAAAGCACAGGCTACCGACAGTGGCTGGGCAAGGGAGAATTCAACTCGCGGTTCGCCCCGAGCGAGGCGCAAATAGCCCGAATCGCCGATCATCTGCGCGCAAACGGATTGGTCGTCGAACCATCTTCATCTCCGTTCCTACTGCGCGCGAGCGGCCCAAGCAGCACGGTGACAGCTGCGTTCGGAACTACGCTTCACACTTTCCGCAATCGGAATGGGGTGACCTACTTTTCGAATGCCTCGGCAATTCAATTGCCCGCCAGCCTGGCCTCGGGAGTCCTCGGAGTGGTAGGTCTTTCGAATACCATACGCCCGCGATCGATGACGGTGCTGCCCGCGAAACATACCTCTCCGACTCCAAGCTGCGAGGCTCCATACCCGACGTTGAAACAATTATTCGCGGCCGTCAATGACGGCACGTCGTTTCCTTTCGGTTACGGCGGAGGTCCGGGATGCAATGGCTTGACGCCGTCTCAGGACAACTCGATCTATGGCGCGCCACACTTAGGGTCGCGCGGTAAGGGGGCCGGCGTGAACATTGCCGTGTTCGAGCTGTCCGCCTACCAGCACTCCGACATCGCGACGTGGGCACATTTCTTCTACGGCCCGGACTACACGCCGCCTCTTCTCGACATCACCGTCGACGGAGGTCCCCTGAACCCTCTCTGCCCGACAAGCGACACCTGCCCCCCCGATTTCAACGGCTACGCCGGCGACATCGAGGTCGACGCCGACATCGAGATGCAGCTCGCGATCGCACCGGATGTACATCATCTGATCGTCTACAACGCACCGAACGATTTCACCGGCCAGACTGAGCTCGATGAGTACGCTCGAATCGCAAACGATAATATCGCCGATGCCATCAGCTCGAGCTGGTCCGTTTGTGAGAATGATGTTGGACCCGCGTACGTCCAGGCCGAGAATCTGATCTTCGAGCAAATGGCTGTTCAAGGACAGAGCATGTTTGGCGCCGCGGGCGACACCGGCGCTTTCGCATGCATCAGAAGCGATGGCACTACCGTCATCAACGTCCTGGATCCTCCTTCCCAACCCTGGGTGACCAGTGTCGGCGGTACTTCCTTCGAATCATTTAATCCAAACGAGAACCCGAATCCAAGATATCCGGCGGGAGTGGAGACCGTGTGGAATGTCGACAATCTGTGCAATGCGAGCGCGGATGAAGGCAATCAAACCGGGTTCTTTTGGTGCGCGGAGACCGGCGCAGGCGGGGGCGGAAACAGCCAATTCTGGGGTCGACCGATCTACCAGTTTGGACCGGGCATCACTAACCGTTACACGACGTTCGGCAATGGGACGACGCAATGCTCGCTGGCGCCGACCGGAAAGCCTTGCCGAGAGGTTCCGGACATCTCCGCCAATGCGGATGCATACACGCCTTATGCGGAATTTTGCACAGGGAACGCCAACACCCCCTTTAGTGTTTGCGGAACCTTTAGCGACGGCCAAACTCCACCCGGCTGGTTCGGCATCGGGGGCACCAGCCTATCGTCGCCCTTTTGGTCAGCGATCATCGCTGATCACGACGGTTTCTGGCACACCCGGATCGGCAACGCGAACCCACTTCTCTACTTCTTGTATAACTTGGATGCTCACGGCTATTTTAACGACATCACCGGAATCGGGCAAAAGACCAACAACAACGGTTTGTTCCCCACAACCCCGGGGTATGACCTGGCGACTGGTATCGGAACGCCAAAGATGAACGCTTTGATTACCGGTTTCCCATAGGAGTAGCCGCAGGGCCGCGAGTGGTCAAAAACAGCACGATCGTCAGATGGGGACGATCGCGCTGCTCCCTGCGCAATACTTAGCGTGTCAGATCAACAAAGTCAGTGGCTATCCCTGCGTTCTGCCGATCTTACGGCAGAGGTCAATCCTCTCGGGGCACAACTGTCCACACTGCGAGACGGTGCCGGACGCGATTTGTTGTGGGACGGCGATCCGAATATCTGGTCGGGGCGTGCGCCGCTGCTTTTCCCCATCGTCGGAGCGCTCGTTCGCGGCCGCTATCGCCTGGACTCGAACGATTATCAACTCCCTCGCCATGGATTCGCACGCGGCAAGCTTTTCGACATCGTGGAATCGACCTCCGCCGAGGCAATGTTTAAGCTATCCGCCGACGAGTCCACTCTTAAGGTCTATCCCTTTCACTTTGAGTTGGAGGTTCGCTTCTCACTCGATGGCCCGACGCTATCGGTCACCACATGGGTTCGAAACATGGGCACGGAAGACATGCCGGCGAGCTTCGGCTACCACCCTGCATTTCGCTGGCCGCTGCCTTTTGGGAGAACGCGATCTTCTCATTTCATCGAGTTTGCGAGCGATGAAGCTGCTCCGATCCGGCGTCTCAACGGGGATGGATTGCTGACGCCGGAGCGTCACCCGACACCCGTCAATCGTCGGCGTCTCGTGCTCGCGGACGCGTTATTCGAAAACGACGTCATGATCTTCGATGAAATTCGCAGCCGTTCCATTACCTACGGAGCCGAAGAGGGACCTCGACTACAGGTGAGCTATCCTGACACGCCTTATCTTGGCATCTGGATGAAGCCCGGAGCTAATTTCATCTGCATCGAGCCCTGGCACGGGGTTGCGGACCCGGCGGGATTTTCAGGAGATTTCAGAGAAAAGCCCGGTGTGTTTACGGTAGCGGCAGGTGCCGCCGTACCGATGAAAATGACGGTTACCCTAGTAGGTGCCTGACGCAAACCATGAGGACGTCGCTCGTCACGCGCATGCCTTACGTGTTTTCAGCCGCCCGCCGAATCGCGCTCCACGCGGCATCGACATCGGCGGCTTCGGTAGCCTCTGCGCCGATGGAGATTCGTACCATCCACCGGCCGTCGAGCTGTGCGGGGGTAAGATAAGCAGCGCCCGAGCGGTTGACCTTGTCCGCCCATGCGAGCGTGTGCCGATCGAGGGCTTCCCCCTCGAGGCCCGGCGGCTCGTGACGGACGCAGAGGGTTTGCAGGCGCACCGGAGCGAGCAATCGCCAGGCGGGCGTGGCCGACACCGTGGCGGCGAGCGACTTGGCATTCTTAAGATCCCTGCGCAATCGCGCCGCCAGTCCGGATACTCCCTGCTCGCGCAATACGAACCAGAGCTTGAGGGCCCGAAACCGGCGGCCGAGGGGGATGCCCCAGTCGCGATACTGTTTGACTTCCCCGTCCACGCTCGACCGCAAGTAGCTCGGGTTGGTTGACATGACGCGCACCAGATGCTCGGGATCGCGCACGTAGTAGAGCGAGCAATCGAACGGGACACCCAGCCATTTGTGAGGATTCAACACCACCGAGTCCGCCATCTCGACTCCGGCCCAGAGTCCCCGGCACTCCGGCAGGATCATGGCGCTGCCCGCCATCGCAGCATCGACGTGCAACCAGACACCATGCCGCTGTGCGATGGCGGCGATGGACATGAGCGGATCCATGGCGGTCGTGGTTGTCGTGCCCACGGTCGCGACGATGGCTGCCGGGCGATGCCCCGCAAGCTGATCCTCACGAATCATTGCCTCGAGCGCGTCCGGTCTCATCGCGTACTCGGCATCGCAGGGCACGAGGCGCAGGTTATTGCGGCCGATATCGGCGAGCAACGCACCCTTCTCCACCGAACTGTGACTGTGCGCAGAGACATAGACGCAGAGCGGCTGCGGCTCCCCCTGTAGGCCGCCGCGAACATTCGCGTATCCGCTCGCACGCTCGCGGGCACACACCAGTGCCACGAGCGTGCTCGTCGAGGCGGTATCCTGAATGACGCCGCTGAAGCCGGTCGGCAAATCAACCATCTGCCGTACCCAGTCGGTGACCACTTCCTCGAGTTCAGTCACGGCCGGACTCGATTGCCAGGTGAGCCCCAGTACGCCGAGACCCGTGCTCACCATATCGGCCAACACACCGGCGAGCAGCGAGTTAGCAGGGAAGTAACCGAAGAACCGCGGGTGCTGCCAGTCGGTGATCGCCGGAACAATGATCTCATCGAAATCGCGCAGCACGGCGGTCATCGGTTCCGGCGTCTGAGGCGGAGTCTGCGGCAGCCGCAACTTGACGCTACCCGGAGCGCAAGGGGTATAAACCGCTCGTCCGGGCGCCCCTGCCCGGTGATCCGCGATCCAGTCGATCAATTCGTGGCCGACTCGACGAAATTCGTCCGGCGTCATGCGAGGCAATCCTTGCAGGGTGTGAATCCAAGCATCTTAGCAGCCAGGATTATTTCCCAGCTCCGGATTCGGTGAGGTTGTACCAAGCGAGCGCGGTCTGTGCGGCGAGCCAACGAAGAGGTTCGTTGGGTACATAGTCGAGGCTGGAATTGAGGAAGGGATATTGCTTCCAGGCGTCGTCACGCCCAGCTTCGAGATCGGCGATGATCCTCCCGAATATCGATGTCAGATTGACGCCATGCCCGCTGTAGCCGAGCCCATAGAAAACATTGTTATGTCTACCCGCATACCCAACCGAAGGCGAGGCGTCCAACGACCAATCGATCACGCCGTCCCACTGCACTTCTAGTTCGACTCCGGCCAACTTTGGAAACACGCGCACCAGTTCTCGCTGCAGTTGTGACCAATAAAGGCGGGCGCGACCGGCGTCGCTGCTTGCATTATTGAAAAGGTAGCGAGGAGGCCCTCCGCCGATGTGGATGCGTCGGTCCGCCGTCAAACCGAAATAGTAAACTTCGGTTCGACTGTCGTTGAAAGGCACATTCAAATGCCATCCAATATCGGTCAGCTCCTGCTCACTCAAAGGTCGGGTGATTGCGACGTATTCGCGCAACGGTAGAATCGAGTTACGAAAGTAACCCAAATTTGGGGTGAACGCGTTGCTCGCCAGCACCAGGGATCTCGCCCTGACCGTACGTCCGTCGCGCGTATGGACGACATGCTCCTTGCCTTCATCAATGTGGTCCACCATGGTGTTTTCATAAACCGCCACGCCCGAGCTCTCGGCCGCAAATTTGAAAACGTGCACGAGCTTCATGGGATGAAGGTTCCCACCGTTGGGGTCGTAGAACCCGCCTTCATAGGCTTCCGTGCCGATCGCCTCGATGGTTCGACGCGAATCCCAGTACTCGACCGGCATTCCCAAGGCTCTTGCCTGCTCGACGTAATTCCTCGCTGCTGTCGCATCGCCGGTATTTGCGAAAACTTGCAGCACGCCAGGAGTCTGCAAATCACAGCCGATCCCGGTCGCGGTGGAAAGCTCAGATAACGAACGGATGTTCTGGACGGTCAGGTCATAGATTCTCTTGTCCACCGCCGGATGGGAGCTGAAATTCATAAAGCGGTCCGCCGTCATGGTGAGCACCATGGCGCCATTGCGGCCCGAAGCTCCGTTACCACACCCTTTCGCTTCCAGCACAACGACACTCTTCTGAGGCGAGAGCTTGCGAATGAAATAAGCTGCGGAGAGTCCCGTGAGTCCACCGCCGATGACCGCGACATCGACCGTTAAGTCATTCGCCAACGGCGGGTTTAGTGGCGGCTGACTTCGGGCCCAGTAGCTGCGGTTGGTATCAATCGCCAGCGGTTCGCGCCAGATCCAGGGTGAAATCGCATTCAAGCCGCCGGTTCCCAGCAAAACACCCCCGCCGCCAAGTGCTGCAGTCTTTAGAAAGCGGCGGCGGCTGGTGCGTAGTGGCATGAGCGGGAAGAAATTGTCATGTCGGGTTCAGAACGCGTCGGATTCCTGGCGGGTCAGCATGCGCCAGTGACCTTTCGGCAGCTCGCCCAGCGACACCGCTCCAATTGCCACACGAACGAGGCGCAGAACGGATACGTCGAAGGCCGCCAGGAGGCGGCGTATCTGACGGTTACGCCCCTCTTGAAGCACGATTTCCAGCCACGCATTTTTTTGTCCGCCGCGCAGACAGCGAACGGACTTGACTCGCAGCGACTCGCCCTCGAGCTCGACGCCGCGCTCGAGATTCGCCAACAGGGGGAGATCCGGTAATCGGTTGATCTGCACGTGGTAAGTTTTCTCCGGCCCGGTCTTGGCGTCGGTGATCCGTGCTGCCCACGCAGGATCGTTCGTGAATAACAATAGACCCTCGCTGGCCCTGTCGAGTCGCCCCACCGGCGCCAGCCACGGCAGCGTTGCGCCGGCGAAACAGCGATACACCGTATCGCGGCCCCGCTCGTCGCTGCGTGTCGTGACCACGCCGCGCGGTTTATTCAACATCAACATGAATTTGACTGCCGACCCCACCGGCCGGCCGTCGATTTCGATGCGGTCGACGCCCTGACGCACCGGGAATTCAGCATCATGCACGGCTCGGTCGTTGACGCGGACCCGTCCTTCGCGCACCCACTGCGCTGCCTGCGTGCGCGAAGCGGCGCCCAACTTGGAAATGACGCGAGCCACTCCGTGTCGCGGCGGCTGCGCGATCCTAATCACGGATAGGACCGGCGAATCATCACGTACTTGCCTCACCGATTCTTCTAAAGTCGCCTCCGTCGTAGAAAAGTAAGTGGGGAACTTCTTTGGCCCACCCCGAAAACTCGGCAACTTCCGGACTCCACGGTTGCGCACCCACCCTGAACAAATTATCTCCGATGGGCGTGAGGGGGTCGGTCCCGTCGAGCCACAACCGGCGCTGGCGCTGCACCACTCGCACGGTGCCGTGCCACGGATCCTCGGAGTAATACTTACCAACGTAACGGTCGAGATCGGGAGAAGGTTCAAGTACAACTTGATCGTGATAGCGCGAATCGACATACCGGTCCGATCCGTAGGCGAGCGCGATGATGGTGCCCTTGGATGTGTCGGTCGAGTTCTTCGGAACGAAGTGTGGGTCTCGCTCGAAGACCAGCGGAAATAGATCGAACCCGGCGTGATCTGCGATGAAGGTATCCGGGTCGGCTTGCTGCAGTGGAACGCGGCCGCCGGCCAGAATTAGGAGCAGCCGATCGGCATCAGCGGCAACTTCGAGGCGCCGCCCGTCCGCAGACATATACACTCCGGCATAGCTCTCGGCCGCATCGACCTTTGCCGACTCGTCATATGCCGGAATAGCGGGCGGCTCCGTGTGCTCCAAACGTGAACGCAGCAGCTTGAGCGCAAGCTGTGCAACCGGGTTGGGTCGGTAGCCCAATTGGGCGTTGATCGATGCAAAGGCGCCGGTTCCGGCATCGAGATCCATCTGTATGGCCGACATGAAAGAGACCATCCCGCCCGTGTGTCTCAACCGCACATGCCCGTCGAGATTGTCGATGGCGATCCCATATCCGTAACTCGCTCCCGGACCGAATGAAGGTGCGGCTATATAAGGTGTCGTGAACAGCCGGAAACTCTCGTCGGAGATGATCCGGCCGCCGCGAATGACGCCGCGATTCAAGATCATTTGCATGTACAGCGCCATGTCTCCGGGTGTCGATGCGATCGATCCCGCCGCCGTTACCACCGTCAAGTTGCCTGCAGGAACCAGCGGTCCACGGCGGGGGATGGGCCGATCATCGTGCAAAGGCATGTAGCTCTGTGCAATACGCGGACGCACGGTACTCGTAATTGACGGCGCAGTATCGGACATGCCTATGGGCTTTAGAATTCGTTCGGCGACGGCAGCCGGCCATGATCTGCGGTCAATGGTTTCGATCAAATGGCCGAGCACGTCGTAGCCCCAATTGCTGTAATAAAATTGCGAGCCAGGTTTGAAGGCTTGGCGTGGACGCCGGCCGGTCCGGATCGGGAACAGCGGCGCATCGTCCGGCATGCCGCTGGTATGAGTCAAAAGATGGTGTACGAGGACTTCGCCGAATTCGGTCTCCATCGCCAGCCAAGGAAGATAATCGAGAATCGGCCCGTGCAGATCTATTTTCCCCTCCTCGTGCAACTGGAGCATGATCAGCGCAGCGAAGGACTTGGTGATCGAACCGATCTCGAACAAATGCGACGGGGACACCGGAGTCCTTGCCGCAAGGTCGACGTAGCCATAGACGGAGATCCGAATCGGTCCCTTTGCGTTTGCCAGCCCGAGCGTCAATCCCGGTGCATTCATGGCCGCGCAATAGCCCGCGATGAAACGATCCAACTCGCGCACGGCGCTCGCATCGGAGGCCGGTGCCCCGACCGCAGGACCTGCATCCAACAGCAGCCCGCCCGGGATCGCCGCGAGTATTCCGAGCGCGAGCAGCTCGCGCCGGTTGATCAAGTCAGTGCTCATCGCTTCTTCCATTTGACCTACTAATATTTTCGTAGAATCATTAAGTTACACAGAATTCCTCAAAAAAACATCAACGTGTAATATCGGCAGCCACCGGCATCCTACGGGGATTGGATGCGGATTGATCAGGGTTTCGCTCGCGCTTTGGGCGTTTCCGTAGAAGAATGCGCCTTCGGGACGGATCCATCACGGACGTCGATCGACGACCAAAAACTTCGAACTATAAAACCTTGGAGAAGGAGCGACCATGAAACTATTACGCGTTTTTTCTCGTGTGTGCCTGGTGGCTGGCATTTGCGTAGGCGGCACCGCGGTGGCGGCCGGGAGCGGCGAAACTCTCGTGCTCGGGGACAGCGTTCCCTTTGCCTACATCGCCTCGGCAGGTTTTGAGTATATCAATCCCGTGAACTTTCACGGATTTTCCGATTACCTCAGTCAAATATTGGGCTTCACTTCAGTCGATGCCGCCTGTCCCGGGGAAACGACCGGCAGCTTTTTGTCATCCACGGCCCCGGATAATGGCTGCCGCGCCTTCCGCGCAGAATTCCCTCTGCACGTAGCCTACGGCTCGACCCAACTCGCTTTCGCCCAGCAATACTTGAAGACGCATAGCGATGTGCAACTCATTACCATCACCCTGGGCGCGAACGACGGTTTCCTGCTCGAGAACAGTTGTGCTTCGGCTCCCGATCCCACGGCTTGCATCGAGGCCGGGCTGCCGGCGGTGCTGGAAGCGGTCGCAACCAATCTGGCAACCATCCTTGCCGATCTGCGCGCCACGGGATACGGCGGCGTGATCGTCGTGACCAACTATTACTCGGTCGACTATTCCGACCCGGCGGGAACTGGCCTGACGAAGCTCTTGAACAAGGCGATCGTGACACCCACGGGAGCGTTTGGGGCAGTCGTAGCGAACCTGTTCACGGCCTTCAACGTCGCATCCAGCGGCGTAGGAGGTAAGACCTGCAATGCGGGGTTGCTGAACGCCAGCGTGTCGAATCAACTTCTCTGCGATGTTCATCCGAGTCAGTCGGGTCACTTGAGCATTGCGCAAACCATCGGCCGCGCGTATCAAAGAGCCAAGTAATCGAAGCCACGCTAACGGGGCGGGACGGACGCGATTTTTCCGATCGCGATCCCATCCCGCCCACCGGCAGATCCTGAACGCTATTCTCGCGGCACCACGGGCGCGAGATTCGAGCGAGATACCCATCCTGTGCGGCCCGCCCCGGTCTGCACCAACACGAAACCCTCATGCTCTGCTGTCATCTTTACGGTCTCGGCCTCCGGCAATACGAACAGCGGATCGCCCATGGGAACGGGCGACACGCGAACGGGAGTTGTCGCCGTGATCACAACCGCTTCATGCAATTTCGGCCAGACAAGAATGCCGTTACCGACCGTCAATGCAGCCATCGCGATCCCAGCGATAGTGGTCGCGAGACGCAGCCACCGATATCGGAAATAGAATCGCCCTGCGAGCAAACTGCCTCCGGCAATCAATAATCCGTTGACACCGATCCACGCAAGAAGCGCCGGGCTCGCGAGTCGGAATGTGCGGTCGAACCAATTGCGCGATTCGGACGGAAGCCGTGAGGATTCCCGAACATAACGCAGATTGGCGTCGATGTCGGGATCGTTCGGTGCGAGCAAGCGCGCGCGTTCGTAGTTGAGAACCGCCATGCCCGGTTTACCTGCACGGGCATACGAGTTTGCCAAGTTGTAGAGACCGGCTGCGGAATAGCCGGCTTCCCCCGACACTGCATGGCCCTGGCACCCCATTAGCGTCAGACCAATGATCAACGCAGATAGCTGAATGCGGCCGATCACGAGGGCGTCTCCCCCATCAACTGCTGACGCACGATGTGCTTCCATCGCGCAAAATCGGCGTTATGAACTTTACGGCCGGAATATTTGGCTTCATCCGCAAGATCGAACAGTTGGCGAATCTCATCATTCTCACTGCCAAGCCGGGCCTCTATTGCGTCCGTCGTTATTTCGTCGGGCGTTACCTGCCAGCGTGCGGCCAGAGCCTGTTTTAAAGCGCCCCGTGCCGAACTGAAAAATAGAGCCGAATCGCCGGAACGCGCGGCCGCGTCCAACTGTGCAAGCACTCGGTTGATGGCTTTTAAATTGACGGGATGACGCGCCGAGTTCTTCTCGCGCGCCCCCTCGCGCCGCCGCGTGCCCACCCATCCGGCGGCGAACATCAGCGCCAGCAACGAGGGGACGGTCAGAAACCGCGGCTGCAGGTAAAGGGGTATCAAAGAATTCACGAAGCTTCCGTCCGCGGCGTGATCGGGGCGCAATCCGCTTTGCAATTGACCCGCGTGTGCCGAAGGGGCGCTCGCCACGACACCCGGAGCGTTCTGCGTGCTGTCCGCCAAGGACGGGGAAATAGTTACGCTGAGCGGTGAAGTGCGGGCCGTCTCATATCGGCGCGTGGATGGGTCAAAATAGCTGAAAGCCAGCCCCGGAAGAGTTTGAGCGCCAGGCTTAGACGCGATGAGGGGCTGCTCAAAGATTTTCTCACCCTTGTACCCCAGCGCATCGCTGGGCGTGAATGCCGATTTCGGCGGGTACGTCTTCCACTGGTCGACATGCTCGAGCATGGCACTGTCGACACGATCGAAATTTCCGGACCCGGTGACTCGCATCCGGAGGGTGAGGGGATCGCCGGCTTGCGCTTTAGGGGCAGAAATGTCGCTTGCGATTTTGAAGTTACCGACCGCGCCGCTGAAGTCCGAGGGACGGCCCTCGGTGGGCAGCGCCACAACCGTCAGCTCCGAGGGCGGACTTGAGACGTTGATGTCCTTTGTGACAGTCGCGCCAAAGAAATTTTGCAAGAACGGATCCCCCAACAAATCATCCAGCAAGGATTCTCGTTGCGGCTGGGTTCTTATTTTCACCGTCAGCGGCGCCTCGACAACGAGCGAAAAAGTGCCCGGCTTGACCGCCGCGAGAACGCTGTGCCACGTCATCAGGGTAAATGGTTTACCGTCAATGACCTTTTCGACGCGCTCGGGTTGCCGAGAGAGGCTATTGAACGTGAAGTCGCCTCCCGTGAGTGTTGGCAGACCGTTGAGAGAAGTGACGAATCCGGCCCGCATGCCCACTTCGATCTCGACCGGAACACTTTCGCCGACATAAATTTCCCGTTTGGGTACGCTCAGCCGCAGAAAGGCAGAGCCGTCGGCGGTCAGGCGAATGCCGTTGGCGGTCGCTCCGCCTCCGATGCCGGGCGGCTGTGCCGGCAAGTTCGCGGTACCGTTGTCGGGATTGACACGAAGCACGAGAGGCTGAGATTTGGGCGTGATCCCCGGAATGGTGAAAATGCCCTCCGATTGCGCCGTGACGCGTACCACGATCGCCGTCGTTTCGAAGGTCGCCCCATTGACGATTTCGATTCGACGCGATCGACCGACGATCCGGAATTCCAGGCCCGAAACCACCGGCAGGGTAACGGGCTCCATTGCAGTGCCTAAAGTCGTGATCGTGAGCTGCGCGGACTGGCCGACGGTAATCTGCGCCGGCTCGATGGTGACGCTGACCAACGGAGCGGCGCCCAGAGCGTGGGCCGTCACGAAGAAGTATGTGACTAACACGGCGATCAACTGGCTCCGGCGGATATGGATCATCCTCATCTCACCAATCCTTGATGGGTTCTTCCGGGGACTGGTTGTCGTCGCGACGTGAGAGGGGCGCGCCAAGCGGATGACGCTCGTCCCCTTTCGCAGAATCGAGAAGTTCGCGGGCTTCCTCACGGCTCATTTGACCGGGGAGGCGTTGGTTATCCGCCGTCCGATCGTCCTCATCGGGCGGCGAGGCACCGGCTGCCGGAGCGGGAGGCGGTTGGCCGGCACTGCGCGGCGACTGATCGCCCTTTGATCCGCCGGAGTTTGGCTGCTGCTGCGGGGGTTGCTGCGCCGGCGGCGGTGGTTGCTGTGCCGGCGGCGGTGGTTGCTGTGCCGGCGGCGGTGGTTGCTGCGCAGAAGGCGGCGGCTGACCCTGCGAGGGATCATTGTTTTTCGCGTTTGGGGGCGAGTTTGGCGGCTGGCCCTGTTGCTGGCCCTGTTGCTGTCCGGACCCCTTGTTCTGCTGCTGATTTTGACCCTGATTTTGTTGCTGGTTCTGCTTGTTCTTGAGCGCATCGATCTTGCGCTTCACCAAATCGCGGTTGAACTTGCTATCCGCATCATCGGCCCGCATCTGCAGCGCGGTCTCGTAGGCCTTCACGGCCTCGGTCCATTTTTGGAGTGTTTCTTGAGGAGCAGATTGTTCGGTTTTCTGCCCCGTGCGATACAGCGAATTGCCGAGGTTATAGTAAGCGTCTTCCTGATCGGCCAAGCGTTGGGGATCGCTCGACGGCGCATGGCTGATTGACTGTTGAAATGACTGCGCCGCCCGCGGGAACTGGCTCGCCCGGTACGCGGCGGTACCTGCGTTGTACTCCAGCACGGGTTTCTTCGATGTATCCTGCGCGTTCGCGTCGGCAGCGCGCGCCGGGTGAATCGGCATAAACGCCAGCAACAAAGACCCCGACATCGCCGTGACACCGCCCGTCGCCAATCGGCGAGTACTACGCCGCCGCGTGCCGATGAGAAGACTTACGAGCAGCATCCCGAGAGATGCCGACAGCGGCCACTGAAACCGCTCGATATATATTTTTTGCTGCCGAAAGGCGAGATCATGCTTCGTCATCGAGCCAAGAACCGCGTTGAAAATGGCGTCGAGGCCCTCTCCCTGCGTGCCCAGCGGGACATAGAATCCGCCGGTCGCCGCTGCTATGGCCTTCAATGCGGCCTCATCCAGCCGCGATTTTACAAAAGCCCCCGTCTCGTCCTTCACAAATCCGCCGCCTTGGTCGGGAGGAATGGGGATGAGATCGCCGCCCGCAGTTCCCACACCCACCGTATAGATCTTGAGCCCGTCTTGTTGTGCCGCCGTTCGCGCGGCATCCAAGGCGCTGCCCTCGAGGTCCTCGCCGTCGGTTACCAGGATCAGTATTTTATCGCTACCGCGCCGGCGGCGCAGTGCGTCCTGCGCAGCACGAATGGCGCTCGAGATATTCGTGCCGCCGCGCGCAATCGTATGGGTGTCGATCGCGCTCAACGATTCGTGGAACGCACCGTAGTCGAGCGTGATCGGGCATACCAGATAGGCGCTCCCGGCAAACGCCACGATACCGACCGCGTCGCCATCCAAACGATTTGCAAAGTCGTCAATCGCCAATTTTGCCCGCATCAAACGAGTGGGCTTCACATCGGGAGTCGACATGCTGCGCGACGTGTCGATTGCGAACACGATTTCATTTCCCCGGCGGCTGATTTGTACCCAGCGGTAGCCCACCAGCGGGCCCGCGAGTGCAACAAAGAGGCAGGCGAATGCCGCCAGGAACAAGCCGCGTTGCACGCGACGTCTCGTGACCGATATCGACCGAGTCAATTGAACCCGCAAATGGGCCGAAACGAACCTCGCGAGCGCGGAGTATTGGCGAGCGTCGTAGCGGCGCCACATCCAGACGAGCACGAGGCAAGCGACGAAACCCACCGGCAGCCAACCGGGATGGCTGAATCTCACGGCAATCTCCGAAATCGAGTCTGCTGCAAAAGCACAGCCAATCCGAGAACGGCAAGCGACGGAATCAACGCCCAGGGGTACAACTCTTCATAGCGTTCGAACTTCTGCACCGTCTGTGCCGTTTTTTCGAAACGGTTGATCTCATCGTAAATTCTCCCCAAGGAATCAGTGTCGGTCGCCCGGTAAAACTTGCCACCGGTCTCGTCGGCTACTGCCTGAAGAGTCGCCTCGTCCACATCCACTTTCGCCATGATCATATGCATGTTGCCGGCTTCATCCTTGACCGGAATCGGCGCTTTGCCGCGTGCGCCGACGCCGATGGTGTAGATCTTGACGCCCAGCGCCTTGGCGGCCTCCGCCGCGGAGCGCGGCGAGATCTTTCCGGTATTGTTCATTCCGTCCGTGAGCAAAATGACCACTTTCGATTTTGCGGGAGTCATGCGAAGGCGGTTGACGCTGGCCGCGATCGCCGAGCCGATCGCCGTACCGTCATCGACCGCTCCGATGCTGACGCGCTCGAGGTTTTGCTGCAGCCAGTCATGGTCGAGCGTGATCGGGCTGACCAAGTACGGGGCGCCCGCGAAGGCAATGAGGCCGATGCGATCGTCAGGGCGCTCCTCGATGAACTTCGACACCACCGATTTGACTACCTCGATGCGGTTGACCCGCCGGTTGTCTATTTCGAAATCGAGCGCCTGCATCGAACCCGAGACGTCGAGCCCAAGCACGATATCGATGCCGTTGGCAGTCACTTCCGTCCGGCTATGGGCGCGCTGCGGGCGGGCAAGTCCGATTATCATGAGAACACCGGCGAGGATCGGGAGCAGCCATACCCAACCTCCGATCCGGCTGCGGCTGTTGCGGGCCACCTCTCGCGCGAGACCAACGTCGGAATACTCGATGGCGGCGACGGGACCGCGCCGTCCGCGCCATAGCATCACGAGCGGCAGCAATGTCAGGAGCCAAAACCACTCAGGTTGAAGGAAGCGAGTCATGCGCCTCCTCGCGAATCTCGGGCGATTCCTTGGGTTTGGCCGTTTCGCGCACGAAAGCGCAGGCACTGGAGTGCAGCGATTCCATGCTTCGGAGCGTGAGCGACATGCCCGCGAATTTGACGAAATCGCATTGATGGAGAAACTCCGCAAGCAACGCGCGGTGACTGGCGAGCGAGGAGTTCGTCGTTTCGAGGAGGTCGTGCAGGAACTCCTCGGTTGTCCGCCGCGTGGCGGTGACTTCGAATCCCAGTTCGATGTAGTTTCGAACAATGTCGGAGACCGCGATGGAGAACTCACGTGCTTTGGGAGGCAGCATCAGCGCTCGAATCTCCTCGAGGCGCTGCAGAGCAATCTCGAACGGCAATAGGACGGCAGGACGGCGCCGCCCCCGCTGCCACCGCCAAATCCCATATGTACCCGCGATGATCAGGACTCCACCGGCCAACAGGGCTGGCAAAAGCCAGGCGGGAGCGACGGATTTCGGCCCCCGGATGTCGCGAATATCCTCCGAGGAATCGCCCGATCGAACCGGACCGGGCGCCGCATATGGCGCGGCGCAAATGAGGAATCCGAGAAGCGCGGCGAACACACGAGCCCTGAATGCGCTGTGCACTCCGAAGACCGGATCACTCATACACGCCTGCGCTCTCGAGTCTTGAAGAACCGTTGCAGCGCCGGTATGTAGGGTGAATCCGTCTGCAGCTGTAGCGTGTCGACTCCCTCCGATCGAAAGTCGCTCGCCAAGCGACGGCCTCGTTCCAAAGACCGTTCCTTGAACAACTTGCGTACCGAAGAGCTTGCGGTGTCGAGTTCAATGATTTCGCCGGTCTCCGCATCCTCCAGCGAAAGAATCCCCACGTTCGGAAGCTCCTTTTCTCGAGGATCCTCGATGTGGACGGCAATGAGGTCGTGGCGGCGGTTCGTCTGACGCATGGCGCGGCGCAATTCAACACGCGCGACTACCGGGTCTTTCGGCGATTCGAAGTCCGAAATGAGGAACACGATCGCACGCCGATGCAGAACGTGATTGACGACATCGAGCGCCTTCACGAGGTCGGTCCCCGTTCCGTCGGGTGCGTGGTAGAGGATGTCTCTGACCACCCGCAGCACATGCCGGCGACCTTTTTTTGGCGGCAAATACCGCTCAACCCGATCGGTGAACAGAAGCAGTCCGACTTTGTCGCTGTTGCGAATGGCCGAAAATGCCAACACGCTCGCCAGCTCCGCGGCGAGATCGCGCTTGCTCGATGCGCCCGAGCCGAAATTTCCGGAGGCGCTGATATCCACCAGCAAGAAAATCGTGAGCTCGCGTTCCTCCGTGAACTTCTTTACGAAAGGCCGCCCGGCGCGCGCCGTGACATTCCAATCGATGGTTCGCACCTCATCACCCGGGCTATATTCGCGCACCTCGTCGAAATCCATCCCACGGCCTTTGAACACCGAGTGATACGCGCCGGATAAACTGTCGTTGACCATGCGGCGCGTGCGAATTTCCAATTGCCGCATGCCACTCATGATGGCCTTGTGCGACTTCGTGGTGCCGGTGGACATCTCTCAGGGCACCGGCAGCGTATTCAATATTTTTTCTATCACATCCTCGGAGGAAATATTCTCGGCCTCTGCCTCGTAGGTTACCGACACGCGATGGCGAAGCACATCGAGGGCAATCGATTTGACGTCCTGCGGAATGACGAAGTGGCGGCCGTTCAAGAACGCCATGGCGCGAGCGCCCAGAGTCAAGGCGATGGTCGCTCGCGGCGACGCGCCGTTCTGAATGTAGCCGTTCAAATTCAATGACGTCGCAAGAGGCGGACGGGTGGCGAGCACGAGGTCCACGATGTAGTCTCGAATTTTGTCGTCCACGTAGAGCGTGTTCACGACGTGCCGTGCGTCCACGATCTCGGCGGCGGTGACGACGGGACGAGGATCGATCAGGGGCTCGGTGGTCGCCATCGCGTCCAAAATGGCACGCTCTTCGGCGCGGTTGGGATAGGTGACGATCACCTTCATCATGAACCGATCGATTTGCGCTTCGGGAAGCGGGTACGTCCCCTCCTGTTCGAGTGGGTTCTGTGTCGCCAGCACTAGGAAGGGATTGGGGAGCGCGTAGGTTTCATCGCCGATCGTTACCTGGCGTTCCTGCATGGCTTCGAGGAGAGCGCTCTGCACTTTGGCCGGCGCGCGATTGATCTCATCCGCGAGGATGAGATTGCTGAATATCGGCCCATGCTTTGTTCGGAACGCACCGTCCTGAGGGTTGTAGATCATCGTGCCGACGATGTCGGCGGGAAGCATATCGGGTGTGAATTGCAGCCGCTTGAATCGAACCGCGACGCAACTCGCCAATGTCTTCAGTGCCAGTGTTTTGGCCAAGCCCGGGACGCCTTCCAACAGAACGTGCCCGTTCGTGAGCAAGGCGATGAGCAACCGGTCGAGAAGATGCTTCTGCCCCACGATGACGCGGGCTATCTCCTGCTGAAGCGGGCGAATCCAGGCCGCGTTCGCTACGACCGTCTCGCGCGCAGCCCGCATCGCGGGATCCAGAGCGATCGGCACGGGACGCGCTTCTGGAATGCCGGCGGTGCCCTGGGCCGGCTGATACCTCGAATTCGAGTTCTGCTCGCTGAACGGCGGCGCAGCTTTTTGATTCATTAGCCTAGATCCTTTTTGATAAAACTCACGATCCCGCTAGTGACGGTGACGCCCTAGATACTATCAACGGTCATCGACGACGAGGTGGTTGTTGGCGCGCCTTGGACGCGCTGTGGAGGCTTGGAACTTGGGTTGGGCTCCAGGTTCCCTTCATTTGCCGCTGATAGGTCTATTTTACCCTTGTCGGCGGGCGTCAGGGTGCGCGCGCCTCGCCCTCGAGCACCTTGCCCGGGTTCATGATGCCGTTCGGATCGAAAACGGCTTTGACCGATCGCATGAGCCGCAAACCGTTATCGCCCGCCCAGTGTTGGAGCGAGGCACGTTTCTCGAGCCCGACGCCATGTTCCGCCGAAAAGCTGCCGCCGAGTTCTCTTAAGCCCGCATAGATAATCGGTGCGATCTCGGCATAGCGCTGCGTGATCGGTTCGGAACCGTTGATGGTAAAATGCACGTTGCCGTCGGCGAGGTGTCCCACGAGATAGAGGCAAAGTCCCGGGTCATGCCGGGAAAGGCGCGACTCGACGTCCGTAAGATACTGCGACAGACGGTCGATCGGCACGGACACGTCGTACCAAAGGCCGCCCGGGTGCGCGCGGTCGACCGCCCAATCCTCGCGCACGCGCCAGAGGTCGCGCTCCTCGGCGGCATTCTTCGGCAACATGCAATCGACGAGGAGACCTTCTTCGGAGGCACGCGTGAGTGCGGCTTCCAAAGCTGCCGCAGCGGCTCCGCCGCTCACACCGGTGACCGCGATCAGCAGGCCGAACGCCGCCGCCGGCATGCCGATGAACTGCGTGATGCCAAGGGACTGTGCGGTCAGCGCGATGTGGTTGCCGGACATGAGCTCCGCCGCAGCGAGAGAAGTCTGCGGATCTGCCTCGACGCCCCGCATCACGGCAATCGCGGCATCGAGGCTCGGCAGCAGCACGAGCGCCGTTTGCCGCACGCCGCCGGTCGGTACCAGACTCAGCACGATACGCGTGATCACGCCGAGCGTGCCTTCGGAGCCGATGAACAGCTGCCGCAACGGTAATCCGGCGTTGTCTTTGCGGATCCTGCTGAGTTGGGTAAGAATCTCTCCGGATGCGAGTGCGACCTCGAGCCCGAGGACGCGCTCGCGCATCGTGCCGTAGCGGAACGCCTCGATGCCGCCGGCGTTCGTCGCCACCATACCGCCGATGGTCGCACTTCCGCGCGCACCTAGGTCGATGCCCGCGGCCAATCCGTGCGGCGCCAGCGCC
Organism: uncultured Gammaproteobacteria bacterium; assembly: GCA_963755965.1. Classification (GTDB taxonomy): domain Bacteria; phylum Pseudomonadota; class Gammaproteobacteria; order Steroidobacterales; family Steroidobacteraceae; genus Bog-1198. The sequence continues at coordinate 1,773,280 of CAVWLU010000008.1, read as the reverse complement.
TCCTCCAGGCGAGCGAGCGTGACACCGGCTTCAACGATGGCGGTACGTGCCGGTGCACTCACACTCTCGATACGGGTCATCCGATCGAGCGAAAGGATGAGCTCGCCGGGCCGCGTGCAGGCGCCGCCGGAAAGACCGGTCCGACCGCCTTGCGGCACGACTCCAACCCCCGCATGCGCGCACCAGCTGAGCACGCGCGCGACTTCCGCGGTATTCGCCGGACGGGCCATCACTTCGGCGCGCAAGTTATCGGGGTGCATCCCCGGATCGAGCGCGCCAATCTCTTCGCCCAAGCGCTGGCCCTGTGTGCCGAGGATTGCGGTCAGCCCGGATAAAAATCCTACGGGGTACTTGGGAGACGGCATCACGGTGATGTATCGAGTTCGGAGTAGTGCCGGAAGATTCCCTCATTGTTGAATGGGATCCGCCGCGGGGAAGCAAGGTACGCCGCAATCCGCGGACGCTCCTGCACGCTCGCATGCAACGCGAATAGCCGCCGATATTTACGCGCCGCCTTCGCCATTGCACGCGGGAATGCGTAACTCAACCCCGCTACGATTTGAAACATCGACAAGTCCGCGTAAGTCAGCCTCGCGCCAACCAGATAGCGGTCCCGGCGGGCATTGTGCGACAGCAGGTCATCAAAATAGCCGAGATACTTCGGCGCCCGATGCTTCAAAAAATCTGCGCTGCGGCGGCGAGCCTCTTTCTTCTGTTCCTCGAAATAAAGATTGCCGGACACCGGATGATGCGTGTCGTGAATCTCGACCAGGAAGTCCGCCATGGTGAGTTGCAGCTGGTGCGTCCACAACCGGCCGCCCTCGTTTTTGGGCGCGAGGCCATGGCGCGGTCCCAGGAATTGCAGAATATTGGCGGTCTGCCCAACGACGAGCCGTCCCGCCTTCAAGAATGGCGGCGCGAACGGCGGCCGCTTATCGTGTCGGCCCTCCAAAAAACGCACGAGCGCGGAGATACCGGCGCCCCTGCCGGACTCGCGTGCGATGTCCCGATAGCGCGCCCCGGCCTCCTCTAGAGCCAATCGAACAAACTCACCACGGCCTTGAATCGTTGGCCAATAATAGACTTCATACACCATGTTGGGCTCCTCACGTCGAATCGGCGTCAGAGACTAGAGAGTCTGGCCGGTATTGTGCAGACAATTCAAGCTCTGTACGCGTTGAGATGGCGAAATCGCTCGGCACAAGTTTTTGAGCCATTCCGCTTCGCCCCCTTGTGTTGGCGTGCCTGGCAAAACGGCTTATTCTAGAATCAAATGAGCCTGCCTAAACCTTTTACGCTTTCCATGCCAACTCGGGTCTTGCTGTCGACTGCGATGTTGATAGCCGCCGGCGCTGCTCAATCCGGAACCGCGGCGATCGACGCGACCGCGCAGCCTCATGGTCTCGCGTCACGGCCGGTGTCGAAACCCTACCTCTCCATGCCGGATCTCTCCAACGGCAAATTTCCGCCGCTGCTCTCGGAGACTGGCGCATTCGAGAATATCCGGACGCTTACGGCCAATCCTAAGCTGATCCCCTACGACCTCATCGTGGCTTTCTGGTCGGATGGCGCCAGCAAGTCCCGCTGGATATCTCTGCCGTCCGGAAAGATCAAATTCTCGCCCACCGGCGAGTGGTCGTTTCCGAATGGCACCGTCTTTGTGAAGCATTTCGATCTCGCGGTTGACGAAACCAAGCCCAATATCAAACGCCGTCTCGAAACGCGTTTGCTCGTTCGCGATCGCAATGGAGGAGTATATGGTGTCACTTACAAATGGCGCCCGGACAACAGCGATGCCGATTTGCTGAGCGACAGCGTCAAAGAGGACATCACCATCACGACTGCCGCTGGTACGCGCGTGCAGACATGGTATTACCCCAGCCGGAAGGATTGTCTAACCTGCCACACCTCAACCGCCGGGGGCGTACTCGGGGTAAAAGCCCGTCAGATGAATCGCGACATCGCGTATCCGTCGGGCGTTACCGATAACGAATTACGGGCTTGGAATCACGTCAATCTGTTTGACGCCGAGCTCGCGGATTCCGAATTCTCCGGACTTCCGACACTGGCGGCCGCGAACGACGCGTCACGCAGCCTGGAAGATCGCGCGCGTTCCTATCTCGACGCGAACTGCGCCCAATGCCATCGTCCCGGCGGCACCGTTGCCGATTTTGATGCGCGATACACGACGCCGCTGGCGAAGCAAAACCTGATTAACGGTGCGGTGGTGATCGATGAGAACATCGATCGGGCGCGAGTGATTGCGCCGAACGATATCTGGCGATCGATCCTTTTCATGCGCGTGAATACGAACGACAGCATCAAGATGCCGCCATTGGCGCGCATGACGATCGACGAGGCCGGGGTCAATCTCTTGCAGCAATGGATTAACAGCATGCCGGGGCCGCCAGTTTTAGCTCCGCCCAGCATTTCGCCGGCCGGAGGCAGTTTCGACAAGACGGTTACGGTGACCCTACTCGAGGCCGAACCAGGCGCGGTCATTCATTACACGCTCGATGGCAGCGAACCGACCACCTCCGACCCCGTTTATGCCGCGCCTTTCTCTTTGAACGAATCGAAAGTGGTGCGCGCAAGGGCCTACAAGCAGGGATTTACGCGAAGCATCACCGCGCAGCAGGTTTTTGTTCCGGGAGGCTAGCGCGAGGATTTCGCAACAACCGCGACTCCCCAGGGACTCCCTCCGGCCTTGACCCGGGCGACCTCTTTCGCGGCGGCGAGATCCACCACGGAAACGTCATTGGAAGGTCCATTCGCCGTAAAAAGGTATTTCCCATCCGGTGATATCGCCATTCCCCATGGCCTCGTCCCCACCTTGATCGTGTTGACAACCTCATAGGTATGCGCGTCGAGCGCAACCACGGTTCCAGAGCGGCCGCCGCTGACATAAATCGTTTTCCCGCCCGGTGCCAGCCGGACTTCCATGGGCCGCGTACTTTCCGGCAGCTTGATTGTCTGCAAAACTTTGAAACTGGCCGTATCAACTACGTTGAGCTCCGCCACCGACTCCGACGGAATGAACGCGCGCGAACCGTCGGGCAGAAAATCGACGCTGCGCGGCCGCGGATTCACGGTGAAGTGCCCGAGCACCTTGTAGGCCCGGGCATCGATCACGAATACTTCGCCGCCCGCTTCACAGGTTATATAAAAAGTCTTTCCGTCGGGCGCCGTAGCCGCACCCTCGGGCTCGCGCCCGACCGGGATGATGTGCTCCACCTTGCCGCTGGCGACATTAAAGACACTCGCCGTGGCGACGTCTTCATTCGACACGTACAACTGCTTTCCGTCGGCACTCAGCGCAAATTCCTCGGGGTCGGAGCCCGCGGAAATCTTCCGCAGAAATTTGCGCTGGGCAACGTCGACGTATCCGATGCCGTCGGCCGCCTTGTCCGATTTGACATCACTGTCATCGTCATCGTCGCCAGTCTTGCGCAATATCGGATTGCCCTGCGCGTCGAGCTTCGGCGGCGCTTGAATCGGCGTACCGCTCAACGCGACGTACACGGTCTTGCCATCGGGGCTCGCATGGATTCCGCGGGGTCGCTTGCCGACCGGAATCGTGGCGGCGACCTTAAAGTCGGCACCTTCGATCACGGTCAGATCGCCTGACCGCTCATTCGTGACATAGATTTCATACGCGCCGCCCACCGGGCCCTGCGCAGACGCCGGCGGCAAATACATCAGCGCCAGAAACGCTGCGCTGCTGGCGAAAGAGGTGAAACTTCTAAGACGAGTAAGGAATTTCATGCAGTTGAGTATATCAGTCTCTGTAGGACGTACCATGACAACGAGGATCGGCTGCGGCCTCCGAGCGCCGCTAGTGTTGTCTCCAATACGGACAAGGACAGCGACGAAACACTCGATCTCGCCGAAGCGAAGACGGCGGCAAGTGCCAAGTTCGCTGAAGCGCCTGATCGATTAACTCGGGCGCATCGCCTCACGCGGTAGACGGATCGGCAAGCGCTCTCGAATCGCCGCGTCTACCGATTCCGGTATATGCGTCGGGTAGTGGCCGGCAAGGATCGCGCTGAGCTTGCGCGACGCGTGTTCCACAATGGTGGGCCGGCCCTGCTCCACCCACTGATTCGGACTCGTGCGGTCGCCGATGCTCGGATAGATATATTCTCTTTGCATCAATTGCAGCGTTTGGTCAGAGCCGAGGTAGTGGCCCGGCCCCTCGAGGCAAACCTTGCGGATGGTCTCGAGCGACAGCGACTCGTCGCTGACGTCGATACCTTTGATGGTGCGCAGGACCGCGCCAATCACATCGTTGTCGATGATCAGGCCTTCCATGGAGAAGCCCAGCAGGCTCGCGAGCATCCCGGCCGACTCGTAGATCAAGTTTGCCCCGGCATTGCCGACCAGGGCGTGGTTGTAGGCTTTTTCATATCCGGCCTGCATGTCCGGCAGCTTTGCATCGCTCATTCCGGAGGCCGTGCCGCCGGTCAGGTCGTAGAATCGGGACAACTGGGCGCTCGCGGCCGAGAGCAACGCTTGCTCAGGACTGCCGCCCGACATGGCGCCCGTCCGAAGGTCCGACACGAAGCACCACGTACCGAAAATCGCCGGCGCACCCCGCTTGATCGCGTTGACATAGACGAGACCGGCGAGGCACTCAGCGACTTCCTGCACGAGAGCAGATGCGAGCGCGGCCGGCGCCGTTGCACCGGCCTGCCCGGCCGACAATAGCAGCACCGGCATGCCGCCGCGCACCGCCGTCTCGAGGCACAAACAGGCGTCATAGGCAAATTTCAGCGGCGGTACGACGAAGCAGTTCGATTGACTGACGAAGGGACGTGCCCGCCACTGGTCCTCGCCGCCGGCGATCAGGTGCAACATCTCGAGGCTCGCCTCGACGTGCTGCGGTTGAACCCAGCTCGTACCCACATGTTTGGTAGTACCCGACACGCATGCATAGGCCGTATTGATGTCCATCTCGAGCGCGGTGGCAACCTCGCGGCAAACCACCGAACGCTGGTAGAAGTGCAAGTGCTCGAGTGTGTCGACGACACGCGCGATGTCGTAAAGATCCTTCGTCGTCGAATCACGGTAGACCCCGGTCTGGGCATCGACGATGTGCACCGCCGCACCCGCGGTGCCGAAATAAACACGTGAGCCCCATGGCTCCATGTCGAACTTCGGATCCTGACCATGCAGAACGAAATGGCGCGCGGCACCGGCCACGGTGTCCTCGACCAGCGCCCGTGGGAAGATCAGGCGCCCTTCGGGAGTGAGCCGCGCGCCCGCCTTGGTCATGTACTCAATACCGCTGGGAGTCGCGTCGGCGAGTCCGATGCTTTCGAGCACGTCGAGTGCGGCGTGATGGATACGCAGTACCTCGGCATCGGATAACGGTTTGTACAGACCGCCCGGCATCCCCGGCCGGACGGGGCGCAAGTTGTCCGGTAGCGGCGCCGTGCGGGCAGCACGGCGCGCGGCGCGCGCGCCACCCCGGGCCACCTTTGCTTCAACCTCGCTCATCGGAAACCCTCTCTAGTTCAAACAGGGAGGATGCTCCGTTTCGGGCGGTTTCGGCAAGCGATTAGAGAGGAGAATGGGGGTAAGTCATTGCCCCAGTGTTTTCTATAGCGAATATGTCTCATTTTGGTGTTTTCTAACCGTCGCGATTGTATTTTAGAAGTCGCGTCGAGCTGATTGAACTCCATCGTCTTCAGGGAAGAAATACATGAACATTGGAATGAGCCGATACCGCGTCCTGGCGGTAATTCTGTGTTGCGGCGTCGGCGGGTTGCTGCGGGCTCAGGTCAACGTCACGACCTATCACAACGATACGGCACGGACCGGACAGAACACGCAAGAAACGATTCTTACTCCCACCAACGTCAACAGCACTTTATTCGGCAAGCTGTTCTCGGTGCCGGTCGTGGGCGCCGTGTATGCTCAACCCCTCTACCTGTCGGCGGTAAAGATTGCCGGCGGAACGCACAATGTTCTGTACGTCGTGACCGAGCACGACAATGTGTATGCCATCGACGCGGATTCTGGAACCGTGTACGCGCAGGTGAGCTTGATCCCTGCCAACGGCAGCACGGTGAATAGCGAATCGGATCTTGGCTGCGGGGACTTGGTTCCGGAGGTCGGCATCACCGGAACACCCGTCATCGATCCGTCGGCCGGCCTTCTCTATGTCGTGGCCAAATCGAAGGTAAGCGGCAGCGTCGTCCAGTACCTTCACGCACTCAGTGTCACGACATTGGCCGAGCAACTGAACGGTCCCGTCGGCATTCAAGCGGCGGTTCCTGGAAGCGGCTACGACGCGACGGCCGGATCGGTGATCTTCAACCCGCTGCAGGAAAACCAACGCGCCGCACTGTTGCTGGAAAAGGGCCATGTCGTGATCAGTTGGAGTTCACATTGCGACACTGACCCCTGGCACGGTTGGGTCATGTCCTATAACGCGACCACTCTCGCTCAAGAGGCGGTCTTCAACACTTCGCCGAACGGCAACCACAATGGCGTATGGATGAGCGGCGGCGGAGCCGCTGCGGATGCCGATGGCAACATCTATTTCACCACCGGCAACGGTACATGGAACGGGACCAGTGACTATGGCGACAGCGTCGTGAAACTCGGGCCGCCCGTGAATGGCAATTTCCCGGTGGTCGATTACTTCACTCCCTATAACCAAGCGATGCTCGCCGATGACGATACGGATTTGGCATCGGGCGGACTCGTGCTATTGCCGGCGCTGCCTTCCGGTCAGCAATTGTTGGCGCAACAGGGCAAACAGGGAACGATTTACCTGCTCGATATCACGAATCTCGGCAAATATTGCATCAATCTCACCCCGGCCTGTACTACGAGAGATACGAATGTCGTGAACGAGATCATGGGGGCCAGTCCCGGCATTTGGGGATCACCCGCATACTGGAACGGCAATCTTTATTGGACGGGGGCGAACGACAGCATCAGGGCATATTCGTTCAGCGCCAACAATGTCGGCTTCATTTCATCGACGGCGACATCGTACAGCGCGCAGATTTTCGCCTTCTCGGCACCTACCCCCGCCATTTCCGCCAATGGCAACACCAACGGAATTCTTTGGGCACTGGACGGGAGCGCGGATGACTCGACCTGCGATGGCGGCGGCTCCAACTGCTTGGGCCTTTATGCCTACGATGCGACCAATCTTACGAAGTTGCTGTACACGAGCAGCCAAGCGGCCAACAACCGCGATTCCCCGGGCGTCGCGGTGAAATTTGAAAAGCCGGTCATCGCCAACGGCAAAGTCTATGTGGGCACACAAAGCTCGGTAAGCGTGTACGGACTACTTGTAAACGCCCTTCCGGCAGCCTCCAGCCCGACTCTGAGTCCGGCACCCGGCTCTTACTCTTCCGCACAATCGATCACACTTTCGGATAGCACGCCGGGAGCCGTGATTTACTACACAACCAACGGCTCGACACCAACGGTGAGTTCGGCACAATACAGCGCACCCTTGCAAGCGAGCTCCACGGAGATAATCCAGGCAATCGCAGTGGCGAGCGGCTACTCCAGCAGCATTCCGGCCGCCGGGACCTATTTCATCACCCTGCCGGTGAGCGCCAATCTTTCGGCGGTCGATAATGTGGTCGCTATAGCAAAGAAAGGAACCGCCCCAATCGGCGGCGGCCTTGACGGCAACGGAGACGCATACTCCGCCAATGTGCTCGGCACGTCGATCACGTGGCAAGGATCGACGTTCACGCCCGGTGCTACGGGAAAGTTCGATGCGGTCAGCGGCGCAACCATCGCCCTACCGGCCGGAAACTACACCGCGCTCAATCTAATAGGCACCGCCGTCAACGGCAACCAGCCGAATCAAAACTTCGTCGTGACCTATTCGGATGGATCCACCACGACCTTCACGCAAAGCCTGAGTGATTGGGGTACGCCGCAAGAATACGCGGGAGAAGCGCAGGTGAAAAAAATGTCCTACCGGGTGACACCCTCCGGCGCATCGCTCATCGGAGCCACTTACTTGTACGGCTATTCCTTCATCATTGACAGTTCCAAAACGGTTACCAGCATTACCTTGCCAGCGAACCGCAATGTGGTGATCCTTGCCATCGACGTTTCGAATACCCCGGTCAGTGATTCCACCGGGTTCACGAGCTTACATGGACTGACGTTGGTCGGCGGAGTCAAGCTCGTCGGCGGCGCGCTGCAACTGACCTACGGCACCAGTCACGTTCAATCGCGCGCGGTTTGGACTAAAGCCCTGGTCAACGTGCAGAATTTCACCAGCGACTTCGATTTCCAGATAACGCCCGCTACCGCGAGCATCGGCGATGGCTTCACCTTTACCCTGCAAAATTCGGGACCTCAGGCACGCGGCACCGACAGCGGCGGCCTTGGTTACGCAGGAATCGGCAAGAGCGTCGCTGTCAAATTCGATCTTTTCAACAATGCCGGCGAAGGCGGTGATTCCACGGGCTTCTATATCAACGGCGCGAATCCTTCGGTGCCCGCGATCGACATGACGGCCTCGGGCGTGAATTTGCACAGCGGCGATCTGATGCACGCGCGCATCACCTACGACGGAGCGACGCTCACGCTGACTCTCACCGATACCATTACCGCGGCGAGCTTCACAGCCTCGCAGGCCCTCAACATACCCGCGACGGTGGGCGGCAATACCGCCTTTATCGGCTTCACCGCAGGGACCGGCCATCTAACCTCCGTCCAGGAGATAACGAACTGGACTTACACCAGCGGTCTTACCGCCGTTGTGAATGATCCCGCCGGTTTTTCGTCTGCCGCCGGTTTGAATCTCATCGGTGTCACTTTGAGCGGCGGAACACTGCAGCTGACCGATGGCGGCGGTAATGAAGCGAATGCCGTCTGGTCCGCCGTTCCCGTCAATGTGCAGAACTTCACCAGCGATTTCACTTTCCAGGAAAGCTCGGCCAATGCGGACGGCTTTACATTCACCCTTCAAAATGCGGGAGCCGGGGCGCTCGGTGCCACCGGCGGGGGTCTCGGGTTCTCCGGGATCGGTTCCAGCGTCGCGGTCAAGTTCGACCTGTACGACAACGCCGGCGAAGGCACCGACTCCACCGGCTTTTATATCGACGGAGCTTACCCCTCCGTACCCGCGCTCGACATGACGGTCTCCGGAGTGAATTTGCACGGCACGGATCTTCTGCATGCACATGTGAACTATGACGGAACGACCCTGTCGCTGGTGCTGACCGATACGGTGACCGGGGCGAGCTTCAGCGCTTCAAAAGCAATCGATATTCCGACGACGGTCGGCGGCAATATCGCGTATGTCGGCTTCACTGCGGGTACGGGCGGTCAGACCGCCGTCCAACAGATATTGAACTGGACCTATGTGGTGAATTAGGGATGACGTCCGCATGCCATCGCCATCATCAGCGAAAGCTATAACGAGTGGAGATGGAAGCAGCCCGCCCTGAGGTGTTGTATCCGTTCGCCAGCTGGTAATCCCGGTTGAACGCATTGTCGAGCCGGGCGGTCGCCGACCAAGCCGGCGTAATATTCAGCTTGGCGTAGATAGCGGCCAGCAGGTATCCGCCATCCTGTACGGGGGCCGCGCTGACCGCATCGATATCGGACCGGGGACCCGACAGCAGCAGATTCGCGCCGAGTTCGGCGCGGCCAATCTTGCGTGCGCCATTGAGAGTAAAGCTGTGCTTGGTCCGGCGCAGCAACTGGCTATTGTCGACGAGGTCGCGGGGATCTTGGAGGCTGCCCTCCAAGAGCACCGACCATGGATCGGCACGCAGTTCCCAGCTGGCCTCGAGTCCGCGGATCCGCGCGCGGTCGACATTTTTGTTTTCGCCGCCATAGATGAAGTTGGTGGGGTCATTGACGAACACGATCAGGTCACTGATCGTGTCCTGAAACGCCGCGAATGTAACTTCCTGGTGAGAGTCGATGCGCGACTTGATCCCGACTTCGTAGTTGTGCGAACTCTCCGGCAATAAATCGGGCGTGCCCCCATAGCCGAAACGGTCGGTTGCGGAAGGCGCACGAAATGCGGTTCCGGCCGATATCGTCAACAGCGTATCCGTCGCTACCGCGTACCCATACTCGGCGTTCCACGTCGTGTGATCGCCGAACTCCGGGTAATGCGAGACGCCGGTCGCGAGCAGCAACCGGTTTTTCCCGGCCTCGATCTGATCTTGAAGATAATAGGTTTGCGCATGGGTATCGATCGAATAGCCGGTGCCGTAGGTCAAGGAATTCGTCTGTTCCTCATAGACAATGGCGCCGAAGGTGAGCGTCTGCTTGAGCCAATTGCTGGCGATCTTCACGTCGTTCTGCAAGTCAAGCGTGTTGCGCGACGTGTAGTCGAAGTCGCCCACATTTCCGAGCGCAAAGGGATCGTCCTGTTGCTGCCGCAGATCATCGATCACCCGGCTTAAAGTGAGCCGGGTGTGCCAGAAATCCGTGAGGTCGCCGCTCGCATGTATCGCGAATAAACTGTTCGAGAAATTCTCATCCACGGGCGTAAATGATTGGAAAGCCGTAAAGTCGGCGTTGTAGTTGGCAAGGGCATACGCTGTCGAGCCGGTGGCCTCATAGTAGCGCGCACCCAGTTCCATATCGCCTACGTGCGTGGTGACGGCGGCGGTGCCGGAAAGATTCTTGTAGCCGCTATCGAGCGTATCGGCCGCATAAGTCGGAAAGCCCGAGGTCTGCTGACCGGTCAGCGCGGCCTGCATGTTGACTCCATCGACCGTATAATTGCCATCGACCGCGAATTCGCCCGTACCGTAGCGGCCGTAGTCGAGCATCACATCGGCACCGGGAGCCCCATCCGTCCGCGTGAGCAAGTTGACGACTCCACCGATGGCGTCGGTGCCGTAAATCGCCGAGCGGGGACCCTTGACGATCTCGATCCGATCGAACAGTTCCGGCGAGATGTTCATGAGCGGCGCGAGGGCCTGAGTGCCGGCGTTGATTCGCACGCCATCGATCATCACGATCGACTGATCGCTGTTGGTTCCGCGGATGAACAACGACAGCGGTTGGCCCGCACCGCCGGTACGACCGATATCGATCCCCGCGTGAAAGCGAAGAACATCACCGACATCGATGGCAAGCGAGTCCTCGAGCGCCGCCCGGTCTATGACGAGGATGGGCTCCAGAGCCTGGTCGACCGGCTCCGGAACGCGAGTCGCGGTCACTACAATTTCGTTCAAGGAAGCATTCGGATTATCGGCGGCTCTCAGTTCCCCGGCCCCCAGAGAACACAACGCGCCGGAGGCAAACAGACCCATCCACACGTTCTTATTAGTCATCGCGATCTCCACGTCATGCGCCCGCATGTCATGTTGGGACAAGTGGCCGAAGTTGGAGGATGGGGGCGTTCGCCGGCGCGGATGAGCACAGGCGCCGCCCGGTGCCCTCCGCACCGCGGTTCGACGCCAGGCCGGTCTCCGGGCTTACGAGCTGCCATGCATTGCATGGCGGGCACCGTCACCTTCCCAAGCCCGAAGGCCCAGTGGTTGCCGCTCTTACTCGAGCGGCTGACGATGTTACGGCTCGATCACCGTTGCGGGGGCAGCGTGGGAATTGCGCGACGAGCGCGCGTCCTCACTTCCCGTTTAATTGGATTGCAATGCAATCCAGCACCTGACGCCGCGCATGGTGCAAGCGTCGTACTCCCTGTGTCAAGTAGCCCGGCGTTGACCGTGACGCCAATCGCGGGCAGACTTAACCCGCGTTCAGGAGTCCGCCGGTGAAATAGCCGACGGGTGAAACGGGAAGCCGGTGACGTCATCAAAGATAAGTCCGGCGCTGCCCCCGCAACGGTAAGTGAATAAGGCGAGTCTTCGTGCCACTGCGCATTGGCGTGGGAAGGCGACTCGGCCGGGATGTCCCGATCACGAGCCCGTATACCGACCTTCGACGCGGCTTCAAACAAGTGCACGGCGGGTGCGCGGAGAGTAATTTAAAGTGTTCCAGCGGGTCTGCGTGATAGTCGCCCACACCGCACCGTTCCTGCACATTATTGGCGGCGCCGGCGCCGCCGCTTTCTGGCTCGCCCTATTCCTCGGCGCAACTGCGGCGCAGGCGTCCGGCTTCGTGCTACGCGATGACCTCAAGCGCGAAGTCAACTTTGCGCACTATCCAAAGCGAATCGTCAGCCTGCTGCCCTCTCTCACCGAGACAATTTGCGCGCTCGGCGCTTGCGACCGCTTGGTCGCGACCGACCGCTATTCGGACTGGCCGGCACAGGTGCGAGCGCTGCCGAAGGCGGGAGGAATCGATGACGCAGAAGTCGAACTGATCGTCAGCCTGAAACCAGACCTCGTCCTACTCAGCCGCTCGCAGCGCATTACCGGCCGGCTGCAAAACCTCGGGTTGGTTTGTTTTGCCCTGAATACCGATAGTTATCCTGAGATCGCACATACCGTGCGGACCATCGGCCAAATCCTCGGCTTGGAAGAGGCCGCCGATCACCTCAACGAGACCATCAGCCGCGCGGTGCGTGAAATCGGCGAGCAGGCGGCGGCCCGCCGCCACGGCAATGGACCGACCGTTTATTTCGAAGTGGATGGCCCCCCCTACGCCGCGGGCCCCTCATCGTTCATCGGTGAGCTACTGGAGCGGCTTGGCGCGCGCAATATCGTGACGGCGGATCTGGGACCTTTCCCGCAGCTCAATCCGGAATACGTCGTGCGCCACAATCCGGACGTCATCTTCGTAACGCCGACGGAGGCAACCCACCTGGCAGAGCGACCCGGATGGAACCGAATTCGCGCCGTCAAGGAACACCGTGTGTGCAGCTTCGCGCCGGCGGTGCGCGACTCGATTGTGCGGCCCGGGCCACGGGTTGCCGATGGGATGCGCGCCATAGCGGATTGTCTCGAGAAGGTATCGCCGTGAGTGCGCTGCGGCCCTCCGCGGAGGGTGATATCGGATTGGTGCGTATGGAAGTCGCCGCTTCGAGGCGCCTCGGTGTCTGGCTTTTATGCTGCTTGGGCGTCACGCTGCTGCTGACCGCGAGCAGCCTCATCGTCGGTACGACCAGCGTCGAAACCTCCTTGCGATGGTTGCTGTCGCCCGACGCTCAGTCCTCGGTGGTGCTCTGGGAAATTCGCCTACCGCGCACGATTGGAGCCTGGTTCGCCGGTGCGTTGCTTGGGCTCGCGGGCGCCGTCGCGCAGGGGGTATTTCGCAATCCCTTGGCCGAACCCTACTTGTTGGGAACGGCATCCGGAGCTGCACTCGGAGTCACGATCTGTCTGATGGGCGCGGATGCTTCGATCGGCGGCCTTGCTTGGGTCGGCAAGCTCGGCGTGACCGGCGCGGCCTGCATCGGAGCATGCGCCGCTACGATGCTCACCATCACTCTTTCGCGCGGCGTCGTGCAGACGGCGAGCTTGTTGCTCTCAGGCATCGTGACGGCGTTTTTGTTGAGCGCCGTGACTTCGCTGATCCTGCTCACGAAACCTGAAATCTGGCGCGAGATGCAGACCTTTCTAATGGGGAGTACGGGATTTGTCGGTTGGTCGTCCACGGCCTTGTTGGGAATCGTGTTTTGCCTTTGCATCGTGCCGGCGATCATGCTGTCGCGCGGGCTCGACGCCCTGACCCTAGGGGAGGACACCGCTCAATCGCTCGGTTTGTCTCTTCCGTGGCTGCGCCTGACATTGCTCGGTGTGGTTGCGCTCGCCACCTCCACCTCCGTGGGCCAAGTCGGAATCGTCGGATTTGTCGGCCTCGTCGCACCGCACTTGGTGCGCGAGACGCTGTCTGTCAATCACCGGCAACTCTTGATTGCAGCGCCCCTGTGTGGAGGCGCACTGCTGCAAGCGGCGGATCTCGTCAGCCGTTGGATCATTCGACCTTCCGAGCTTCCGGTCGGTGCGGTCACGGCCTGTGTCGGAGGCTCCTATCTGGTGTTGCTGCTCTGGCGCAGGAGCCGCAATGGCTGATGCAGAGATGAAGCTCGGACCCTCTCCCGCGATACTGTCGTGCCGGGATCTATCGGTCGCCTATGGTCCGCGTATTGTGCTCGAGGGCGTCTCGCTCGAGATTGCTGCGGGTCAGTGGACTGCGGTCGTCGGCCCGAACGGCTCGGGCAAGTCGACGTTATTGCGCACGCTCGCCGGTCTGATAAAGCCGAACGCGGGAACCATTCTCCTGCAGGGACGGCGCCTTTCGGCGTGGCCGCGGCGAGAGCGTGCTCGGTGCCTCGCGTGGCTCGCGCAGACCGCCGCTGCGACGGATTTGACGGCAGCCGAGGTCGTCGCCCTCGGTCGCTTTGCGCACAGCGGGTGGCTCGCACACCGCAAGGCAGATGACGACGCATCGATGCGTCGCGCCATGCTCGCGACCGGCTCCCTCTCGTGGGCAGAGCGGCGCCTCTCGACCTTGTCGGGCGGCGAGCGCCAGCGCGTACATCTCGCCCGCGTGTTGGCTGTAGAGGCATCAGTCCTCTTGCTCGACGAGCCCACTACTCATCTCGACCCACCGCATCAAGAGGACGTGGCACGCCTGCTCCGCGAACAGGCGCACGGCTGCGGCGTCAGTGTCCTGAGTGCCATCCACGACCTATCGTTGGCCCTGACCGCCGACCGTCTCATCGTACTGGGACCTCGCGGCGTGGTCGGTCATGGCACCATACGCGACGCCCTGGCAGGCGACTGGCTCTCCACGGCGTTCCGGACACATGTAAATATCGTCGAGCACGACGGCGTACACCTCTGGAGACCCGCACTCGCGGCGCCAGACATTGCACGTTGATCTCCCCTTCGCATGAGCGGGAAGGCTCGCGCCGTCATGGTATGCGGGACGACCAGCGGCGCCGGCAAGAGCTTCCTCGCGACCGCGTTGGCTCGTTGGTACTCTCGGCAGGGATTCAAGGTCGCGCCCTTCAAGGCGCAGAACATGAGCAACAACGCCCGGGTCGTGGCCGGCGGTGAAATGGGCAGCGCACAGTACTTTCAGGCGCTTGCCGCGCGAGTCATTCCTGACGTGCGGATGAATCCCATCTTACTCAAGCCTGAGAATGACACTCACTCCCAGGTGATCCTGTTGGGCGAAAGACGCGATGATCTATCAAGCATGGAATGGCGCGCACGCGCAGAGCACCTGTGGCCGACGATTCGCTCCTGCCTCGATGGTCTTCTCGCGAGTCACGACGTGGTGGTCATCGAGGGTGCCGGCTCGCCGGCGGAAATCAATCTTCAGTCGACGGATATCGTCAACATGCGCGTCGCCGAAGCAGCGGCAGCGGCCACGCTGATCGTCAGCGACATCGACCGCGGCGGTGCGTTTGCCCATCTCTTTGGCACTTTTCAACTGCTGCCGCTCGAGCATCGCGCATTGGTGCGCGGTTTCGTTCTGAACAAGTTTCGTGGGGATGAGCGGCTGCTCGCGCCCGGTCCGCAAATGCTCGAGACGCTCACGGGCGTTCCCACGGTGGCCGTATTGCCCCTGTGGCGCGAACACGGGCTGCCGGAAGAGGACGGGGTCTTCGACGCGCGCCCTTCGGGATCGGGCTTATCGGTCGCCGTCGTCGCCTATCCCTGTATCAGCAACCTCGACGAGTTCGCGCCGTTGACGCAGGTCCCAGGCCTATCGCTCAGTTGGGCGCGCCAAGCGCAGACGATCGCCTCGGCAGATTTGCTGGTGCTGCCGGGGTCCAAACACGTGGCCGCCGATCTCGAATGGTTGCGGCGGCGCGGACTCGATAGCGCAATCGCTGCCCATATCTCAGCGGACAAGCCGACGCTCGCGATATGCGGCGGCCTGCAACTGCTCGGCAGCGCACTCTACGATCCGTACGGCGTTGAGGGCGAGGCGCGCGGGCTTGACTTATTGCCGTACGCGACGGAGTTCGAGCAGCTGAAGCGCTACCGGCATCAGACGCACACGCTCGAACCGCTCACGGGATTCTGGGCACCGCTGAGCCGAGTCAGTTTTGAAGGCTATGAAATTCGTCACGGGAAAACGCTGCCGACCGCGCATCTTGAGTCGACGTGTGAGCTTCGCCCCGTACTGGCCGAGAATTGCGGCTGGCAGCATCGACAGACGCTGGCGCTGTATCCGCATGGGATGCTCGAGAGCTCAGCGGTGATGCGGGCGCTGTTCGGTCTTGCCACACCAACGCTGGAAGACACCATGAACGGTCTTGCCGACTTCGTGGAGGCGCACTTTGCCCAGCGAGTACTGCATTCGTTCGTCGAGTGATGAAGGACGAGAATGGCGCGTCATGACAAGTCCATGACGCAAATTGATCAGCCACCCGAACCGACAGTGACCATACTTGAGGGTGGAATCCCGGAGAAGCACCCATGGACGAGCAACAGACGCCAACGCAAACCAGCCACGCGCGACGACCTAGCGGTCGCGAGGCGAAGCGCGCTTCCCGGGCCGCTCGCGCCGCATCGTCGATCCCGTACATCACACGCAAGATTCCCTACTACGAGGTGTTGAGCGAGGAAGGCCTCACATTGCTCGAGGAAAATGCCGATACCATCCTCGAGGAGATCGGCATCGATTTTCGCGACGATCCGGAGGCCATCGAGATCTGGAAAGCGGCGGGAGCCGACGTCCAAGGCGAGCGCGTACATTTCGCCCGAGGCATGTGCCGCTCGATCATCAAGCGCACGGCGCCGCGCGAATTCATTCAGCACGCCAGAAATCCTTCCCGCAGCGTGCTCATCGGCGGCAAGAACACCGTGTTCGCTCCGGCCTACGGTTCGCCGTTCGTGCGCAGTCTCGATGAGGGTCGCCGCTACGCTCGCATCGATGACTTCCGTAATTTCGTCAAGCTCGCCTACATGGCGAATTCCTTGCACCATTCCGGCGGCACCATCTGCGAACCCGTCGATCTGCCGGTCAACAAGCGGCACCTCGACATGGTGTACAGCCATTTGAAATACAGCGACAAGGCCTTCATGGGATCCGTCACCGCGCCGGAGCGCGCCGCCGATTCCGTCGCGATGGCGAATATCGTGTTTGGCTCGGAGCTGACCGACCCCGCGACCGGTCGACCCAAGACGACGATCATCAATTTGATCAACGTCAATTCACCCATGACCTACGACGCGACGATGCTCGGCGCCGCCAAGGTTTACGCGCGTGCCAATCAGGCGCTGATCATCACTCCTTTCATACTTGCCGGCGCGATGTCGCCGGTTACGGTCGCAGGCACGGTCGCGCAAACCCTCGCCGAAGCGTTGGCAGGGCTTGCGTTTGTGCAACTGGTCAATCCAGGCTCGCCGGTCGTGCTCGGTAGTTTTGCCTCGTCGATTTCCATGCAATCGGGCGCGCCGACATTCGGTACCCCGGAACCGGCGCTGGTCCTCTACTCCATGGCCGCGCTGGCGCGGCGCCTTGGAATTCCGTTTCGCTCCGGCGGCAGCCTCTGCGCTTCCAAAATCCCGGACGCGCAGGCAGCTTTCGAATCCGCGAATACCTTACTGCCCACTTGCCTCGCGGGCGTGAATTTCGTGCTGCATACGGCCGGCTGGCTCGAAGGTGGCCTCGCCATGGGATACGAAAAATTCGTCATGGACGCCGACCAGGCCGGCATGATGCATACCCTGCTCGCGGGGGTGGACTTGTCACCCAACGGTCAGGCGCTCGACGCTATGCACGAGGTCGGACCGGGCAAACACTTCCTCGGCTGCGCCCACACGCAGGCAAATTTCGAGAATGCGTTCTATCGTTCGCCGCTCGCCGACAACAACAGCTACGAGCAATGGGAAGCCGAAGGCTCGCCCGACATGACGAAGCGCGCGAACGCGCTGTGGAAGAAACAGCTCGCGGAGTATGTTGCGCCGCCGATGGATCCTGCGATCGACGAGGCATTGCTCGAGTACATGGCGAAACGCAAGGCCGCCTTCCCCGACTCGAACGTCTAAAAAACAATCGGCCCGTATTTCTGCAAAACGTCACCGCCAGCAGAACTGCGCTCGCAACCTCGCTGATGCGGGCAATTCACACGCGGCTCGATCCGCATCCGATTATCGATGATCCCTGGGGTGACCGTCTCGTTCCCGACTCGGTCCGCGACCAGATTCGAGAGGCCGCTCTTGCCAATATGAGCGTGGAGGACCGGTTGCGAGCGATGGTCTCGCCCGACACGATCGTCGATGAGTACCTCTTCAACAGCCCGGCCTACGCAAATGTCATCCTTCGAACGCGGTTCACCGAAGATGCCCTGAAAGAGGCGATCGCGCACGGCGTTCATCAATATGTGATTCTTGGCGCCGGGTTCGATAGTTTCGCAATTCGACGCCCTTCCTTTGCGGCGGATCTAAAGATCTTTGAAATTGACCACCCGGCGACGCAGGCCTTGAAAATGACGCGACTCGAGCAGTGCGGCATTTCACTGCCTGATTCGGTACATTTCATTTCGGCTGATCTTGCGAATTGCAGCGTGGCATCGGCGTTGGCGGGTTCGTCATATCGATCCGATCAATTGGTTTTCTTCTCGTGGCTGGGAGTGACGATGTACCTGACTCGGGAGGCGAACTTCGAAACTCTGCGATCCATTGCCTCGTGCGCCATTCCGGGGAGCGAATTGGCTTTCACCTACGTAGAGGAGAGCTTTCTCACGTCGAACCTGCAAGGCGTTCTGAGCCTGCGGAATACGGTCGCATCCCTGGGCGAACCATTCCGGTCCGGTTTTGATCCCAAGACGATTGCCCGTGACCTGCGCGGTTGCGGCCTTACGTTATTGGAGGATCTGAGCGCAGAACAGGCTGCCGCGCAATACGGCACATTCAATCGGAGAGACGCGACGCCGTCGCGATTCTCGCATATCGCCCGAGCACGGGTTCTCTGAACGAGCGTGCGCCGTCCAAATTTTCCGCGATGTCCTTACCGGGGAGCTGGTGGCAAGCCACGCAGCCGGAGACGGGTCCATGGTGCGTGAGAGTTGCGTCGGGATGCCGGTGGCACTCGAAACAAAAGCCGTGGAACCTTGCCTCGGCGCCCTCTTTTAGGTCCGTTCGGCTGCTCCGGTGACACGAAACGCAGGTATCGCCACCTGGCGTGTCGACGTAGTTGTGATGGCACGTCAGGCAGTTGACCATGGTGTGCTTGCCGTGAGGAAAGTCGAGTGGCAGAGCTGTCGCCCGTCTGAGCAGCGGCTCACGAAGCGAAGCACTCACCCAGTCCGGGAAAAGTCCTGCGACGGCCGCTGCGGTAACCACCACGACGACGGCCACCAGAGTCGCGTGTCGCCCGTACACGAGCCGTCGGTGCCACCTGGGTTTGCGGCTGAAATCCTCGGTCGATCGACGGGCCCTCAGCAGCATAAAAATCGCGCCGATTGTCACCGCGACATACAATGCGCGCCGCCCGCGGCCACCCAGATATCTCGCGGTCACAACGACGTGCACAGCGATTAGTGCCGCGAGGAGGCACCCAATGATCACATGCGTCGCCTGGAAATTTCGGTGACTCGCCCAGAATCGGCGCCGCACGCCGGCGAGTGAACTGAGGACCAGAACCAACAGCAGGCAGGCCGCCACAATTCCCGCGAGTTGATAAAGAGGAGTGGTCGGTTTCAGATACTCGATGACGGTTCGGTCGGCGAGAACGAGCCCGCCGACGTGAAAGGCAACCGCGACCAGCGCTACCCAGCCGATGAGGGTGTGGAGCCGCAACGACAGCACCGTCGGCGGCGACGACTCCCGTGGGCGGATGGGCGAGCCTGAAAGGACGATGCAGGCTAGTACCCCAACGAGGCCAGCCAATTGCGAGAATTCCCAGCCGATGCCGACAGCGCCTGCGATGAGCGGAGTTGCGGCGAGGGCCAGAAGCCCCACGCCCCATAGCACGTAGCGGACATCGAAGCCTTTCAACCGCATCGGCTGGCCATCATCGAGGCGAATTCATCATTCCCCACCCGCACGGGTGGGCGCGAGCAGATGTCCAAACAGCCGGGCGGCGGCGAGCATCAGAACGCAAGCGATGCCGACGAGCGCAGCGTGCAGCAGCCAGAAGTGCGTACCAGACATACGCTCCAGCAGGCCGCCCAGCCAGCCCACCAAGTTGTTCGCCATGAACAGGTGCAGTAGATAAACTCCCATCATCGTGCCTGCGACCGCCTTCGGGGATGCGCGCGCAAAGAGTGCGAGGCCGATCGGGAATACGTTCGCGTAGCCGAGACTGTTCAAAATCTCGAAAGCGAGCACCCAGCCGACAGTGGCCTTGTGGCCGCCTGCGGCAATGGCGGCCGCGATCGCGAGCGCCAACAATGAGGCGGCGCTCAGGCAAAGACCGATCGTGATTTTAATCACTTCACTGGGCTCCTTGAATCGCCTCGCCCAAAGGCGCCAAAAAGCCAGGACGACGATCAAGGCGGTGACAGACACAACCGCGTCAACGGTGATCAGCCATGTGGTCGGCATCGTGCGGCCAAAGAAAACGATATCGACGCTGCTCGGTACCCAAAGCAAATAGGCATTGAAGATCTGCTGGTTCCCCACCGCACCGACCGCCATTACGGGCAGGAGCGAAATCAGCACGATGACGGCCCTGCGTTCTACCCGGTTCAGACGTGGCCGCGCGGCCGATTTGGAGAGGGTTGCCGCGTCGTCCGCGGGAAGCCATTTTCGACCGTACAGGTAGATCACGAGCGAGATCAGCATGCCAACACCGGCGGCGCCAAAGCCATAATGCCAGCCGTATAACTCACCGAGCGTGCCGGCGATCAGCGGTGCGGCGATGACCGCGCCGTTGATGAATAAAAAGTAAATCTGGAACGCGTCGGCCCGCCGCAGATCGCTCGGTGCATAGAGCGCGCCGACTTGGCTCGCGATGTTTCCCTTGAAGCAGCCTACCCCGGTCAAGAGACATAGGAGCGCGATCAGAAACGGCATGTCGAAGGCCATCAGGAAATGTCCGGCGGCCATCAATAGCGCCCCGATGATGATCGTCCGGGTCTTTCCGAGCCAGCGGTCCGCGATGATGCCGCCGGCGATTGGGGTCAAATAGACAAGACCGGTATAGAGACCGAAAATCGCTGAGGCGAGCGCAATGGTCGATAGCGGTCCGCCATAGGCGCGCTCGATGCCGGCGCGGAACGCAGTGAATCCCGCAATCGCTTCGATGTGCCCCGGATGCAATAGCCGGCGGACCATGTACAGCACCAGAAGCGTCTGCATGCCGTAATAAGAGAAACGCTCCCAGGCTTCCGCAAACGCGAGATAACCAAGTCCGCGGGGATGGCCGAGGAAGGAATGGTCGGTTTTGGCAACGGCGTCAGCGTCCGCAGCGATCAGGATCGCACTCATCCCTCATACTCAACGTTTAGGGCTGAATCGGCAAGTTCCCCGCCCGAATCGAAAACAGGCGAGCGACCTTAAGCCGCCGGCGGCTGCGTCGTCACCATCGACTCCCGCTTTGCGAACTGCTCGTACCAGATCGCGACGTCCGGATACTTCTGCTTCCATCCGATCGATGCGAATCGGAAGTCGAGATAGCCGAGCGCGCATCCGAGCGCGATCGTGCCAGCATCGACGCGGTTTTTTAGACCATCCGCGCGTCGCTGGATTTCGGCGAGTCCGCAGGTCACCTTATCGAGCTGGCCGGTAACCCAGTCGCCCCACTGCAGGTTTTCGGGCCGCACGGCATTCTCGTAGCGCGTGAGCACGGCCGCCTCCATCAGCCCGTCGGCCAGAGCCTGGTCGACCAGCACGGTCCAACGCGCGGCCCCTTGTAGCGGAATGAGATGACCGTCGCCTAACGAATTTAAATATTCGCAAATCACGCGGCTGTCGTACAGAACGGTGCCCTCATCGGTAATTAGAGTCGGTATTTTGCCGAGCGGATTGCACGCAACGAGCGACCTGTCGCGATTTACCGGATGGGCGGCCGCCGGCAAGAGCTCGAGCCGGGCGCGCAGCCCCAGTTCATGGGCACTCACCAAACATTTTCGTACAAAGGGGGACGGGGCGGCATAAAAAAGCTTCATAGGCGTCTCAGCTATGATTTATGGCCGAGGGAGAGTACGTAAGCGGCTCGTGGCGCACAAGCGGTAAATGATCCGACCCGGCAAAAACCCGTCGGTAGTACCCGCCGGCTGTCCCGGCAAGCACCGATCGGCTACCATCTCGGCATATTCATGGAGAATGAGAATGATAATAAGATTGAAATTCCGCAGCGCGGCGCTTGCCCTGCTCATTGTCCAAGGCTTCACCGTCAACGCCGCCATACTTCCGAAGAATCCGTCGCTGCCTTCTCTCGACATGGAGCACTTCAGGGATACCGCAACCGTCAAAGACGATCCGAACGATTCGGCGACCATCATCACGACGGAAAAAGGATACGTGGATCATCAGGGCCTGTTGCGAACGGTCTGGAACGACGAGTATCTGAAGGGTGCTATCGACAAAAAAACCGGCCAGAAGTCATTTCAGGTGGAAGCGTGGATGACCTACCAAGGGCGCTGGCGGACTTATCAAACCGCGAGCTATCAGGCCAGCAACGGAACAAAGTCGGTGCCGGCGACTCAGATTAGCAAGGATTTGGTAAATTGCGCTGCCGGGAGCTGCATGAACGTCGAGCGCGTGGAATTTCCCGTCGATGAGGCACTGCTTCGTCAGCTCGCAACGGGGAATACGCCGGGCAGACCCACGATGTGGCAATTCAAGCTCATCGGGAAATCAGGACCTGACTACGTCGCCGGACTTTCGAGCGCGGAGATCGCCGGTTTTCTCGCTAAGGTCGATGAATACACCAACGCGCCTCCGGCCGCCAAGGCAACCACCAGCGCACCAATCGTCGCTCCGCCCGTGGTTCCTCCGCCCGTCAACCCCGCTCCCGTCAAAACGGCGCCGGCAAACCCCGCGCCCGCCAGCAACGCGCCGGTCATCACCGCGCCGGTCATCACCGCGCCGGCCAGCAGTGCAGCGCCTAAGCAGGAATTTGGCGTTGGCGCCATGTCGGTCCCGGCGTCTCAAGACCAGCCGAATCGATCAGGGATCCTGATCATCGGAGTGAATAGCGGCTCCATTGCACAGAAATCGGGGATTATCGTCGGGGACATCATCTACGAATTCAATGGCCATCCGGTCAAGACGGCAACGGACCTTCAGGCGGCCGTCGCCGCGTGCCCCGCGAATTCGACCGCTGCGATCAGTCTGTATCGAGGTACCAATACGATGGTGGTGACAGCTCATTTTTAGCGCTGTGGACTAAGGGTGCAACATGCGGAATTCTTGCGATCCGCAGCAGAATCGTATTCTTGCGGCAATGTCGGCCGCGGAGCGCGCGCGTATCTATCCGCACTTGCAGCTCGTCCCGATGCCGCTCGGCAAGATCTTGTATGAGCCGGGCGATGTCCAACGCCGCGTTTACTTTCCGATCGACAGCATCGTATCGTTTCTATACATCATGAAAGACGGCGCTTCCGCGGAAATCGGACTAGTCGGCAACGAAGGTCTCATCGGCATCGCTTTGTTCATGGGCGGGGACTCCACCCCAAGCCGGTCGGTGGTGCAAAGTGCGGGCAGCGCCTACCGACTCGCCGGAAAACGGCTCAAAGAGGAGTTCGATCGTCATGGGAAGTCGCACTCGCTGCTGCTGCGCTACACGCAGGCCCTGCTGACGCAGATGGCCCAGACCGTGGTGTGTAACCGTCATCATGCGGTGGATCAGCAACTGTGCCGTCGGATATTGCTGTCTTTGGACCGACTACCCTCCAACCGATTAGACATGACCCAGGAGCTCATTGCCAATATGCTAGGCGTGCGTCGCGAGGGGGTGACCACAGCAGCCGTCAAATTACAACAGCTCGGCGCCATCCGCTACAGCCGCGGCCGAATCATGGTGGTGAACCGGCCCAAGCTGGAAGAACTATGTTGCGAGTGCTACTCCGTGGTCAAGAAGGAGACTGATCGGCTGGCGCACTAGACCCCCGGGCATACCGCTTCAAGATCGATTGATTTTCGAGCGTGTGTCGTATAACAAAATTCGGTTTTTTACCGGCCATGGAGTGTAGCGATGCCAAAGCGAATTGATCTTGAGGCAATTCCGGTCCGTACTGGCTCGGGATATCCGCCGCCGTTTGATGTGCCGTGTGCAGCTCGGGGCCGACAGCGGCTGGGCGACGCGGCGGGGCTCACGGATTTCGGGGTGAACTTGCTGCGATTGCCACCCGGCGTTTGGTCTAGTCAGCGGCATTGGCATTCGGCGGAAGACGAGTTCGTCTATGTACTCGAAGGCGAGGTGGTGCTGGTCACAAACGGCGGTGAGGAAGTACTGCGCCCAGGGCAATGCGCAGGTTTCAAGGCCGGCGTTCGCGACGGTCACCATTTGCAAAATCGTTCGTCTCGGGACGCGGTCGTTCTCGAAGTGGGATCGCGTAAAGTCGCCGAGGACGAAGGAGACTATCCGGATATCGACTTATATTTTCTCAAGGGTGGCGCAGGGTTTGCACACAAGGACGGGACGCCGTATCCGAAACGGTCGTAGGCCTTCCCCGGTCAAGCCGCAGGCATGGAGTTTGCTGCGGTGGCTCACGGGCGACGCTCAGACGCTGTGAAAAGGTTGCTGCGATGGCCTAAACTGTCTTTCACATGTCATCAAGCACCTCAAATCAGCCGGAAACCGGTCAAAAAGACGGACGCGAAGTGGAGTGGCAGCTCGCGTGCACCGATCTTGGCTCCGTTCGCCGTTGGCTAGCCGACCACGGCACGATCGATGGGCTCGTCCTCGAACCGCGCTCCACCTCGCAGATCTTCGATACCTACTTGGACACGGAAGACTGGCGGATCCACCGCTCGGGCTTCGCGCTGCGCATCCGCTCGGAGTCCGGGAAATCGGAGGCGACTCTCAAGTCGCTTCATTCCGCCAGCGCAGAGGTCGCAGACCGCAGGGAGTTGAGCGAGCCGCTGGAGAATTCCGAGAGCGAATCGATAAGACAATCGATCGGGCCGGTTGGAAGGCGGGTACTCGCCGTGAGTGGCGCGCAAGCTTTGCTGCCATTGTTCGAAGTACGCACCTCGAGACAGAAGTTCGCGGTCCGCAGGGAAGACGAGGCCCAACAACTGGGAGAGATTGCCCTCGATGATACCGTGATCTCGCGCCCCCACGGCGAGCCGCAGACAAGCATGCAGCGTGTCGAGGTTGAATCCCTCACTGAATCCCACGAGCCGCTCCAATCGCTGGTGAAAACTCTTCGCAGGGACTGTGCGCTCGAGGCGGCATCTACCTCGAAGTTCTCGCAGGGTCTGAAGTCTGTCGGTTTGGCACCGGGGCCAGGGCCCGAATTCGCGTCCGCCGTGGACGCTTCCATGACCATTGGCGAAGTTGCTCTCGCGAATCTCCGTCGCTACTTGTCTGCCTGGCACCTTCACGAGCCTGGTGCCCGACTGGGAGATGACCCAGAAGAATTACACGACCTGCGCGTCGCCGGTCGTCGATTGGATGCCATCCTGAGCCAATTCCGATCAGCTCTGCCGGAGCCGTATTTGCGAATTCGGCAGACGTTCAAGACGGTGTTGCGCGCGCTGGGTCACGCACGCGACCTGGATGTGGCCTTGAGCGAGTTGGACACGTTCAGCCGTGAACTACCGGAATCGGATCGGGAAGGCGTCGAACCCCTGAAGCAGCACCTGATGTCGGAGCGCGCCCGGGCTCGCGCCCAAATGTTGAGCGTTCTCGATTCGCTCTGGGTGCGGAAGAATCTGCAGGATTTGACGGCCCTTCTTGCCGCACCTGCCGCGGCCTCGACGCCGCGGTCATCGGAATTGGTACTCAATGTGGCGCCGCAAATGATCCGAATGCGATACCGCAAGTTACGCAAGCGCGCCGATCTCCTCAAGTCAGATTCCTCGATGGAGGCGTATCACGCAGTTCGCGGCCGCGTGAAGAAGTTGCGCTACGTGCTCGAGGCGGTGGAAGCCATCTACGGAAAACCTGCCGATGAGATGCTTCGAGCGATGCGCCGTTGGCAGGATAAGCTGGGATTGCAGCAGGATGCGGCCGTTGCGGGCCGTCGCCTGAAGGCTCTGGCCGGCGCGCCGCCCAAGGGTATGTCGCCCGAGACATTGTTCTTGATGGGACGGCTGGCGCAGCATTACACACGAGCGGCTGTCCGGGCGCGGAAGCTCCACGCAAAGGGTTATCAGAAAGTCCGAAGCAGATGGAAGAGATTGCGGACGAAGTTCGAGGATTCGGCTCCAAAGGTCGTGTCGAATCTCCCCGACTCCGGGCCGTGAGACGATGGAATTGCTGATCGTCCGGCACGCGATTGCATTTGAGCGTGATGGTCGGCGTTGGCCCGACGACGGTGCGAGACCACTGTCGCCTAAGGGAATACGGCGGGCGCGCGGGGCTGCGGCCGGACTAAAAGAATTCAGCGAGGCACCCGTTCGGCTTTTGACGAGTCCCCTACTGCGAGCCAGCCAGACGGCGCAAATTCTGACGGAATTTGCCGGCTGGCCTCAACCCGAGGAGGTGCCCGAGCTCTTGCCGGGAGGGGCCGCGCAGGCGGTGTGGACTCTGCTCGGTAAGGCCCAGAACAAGCTGGTTGCGGTTGTCGGTCATCAACCGGATCTTGGTGCTCTGCTGGCGGATTGCTTAGTGGGAGATAGCGGAACTCTAACCATCGAAATGAAAAAAAACGCGGTTGCATGCGTGGCGTTCAAGGGCTCGCCACGTGCAGGAGGCGGAACCCTGAGATGGCTTGCAACACCGCGCATGCTCCGCGGGTTTCGACACCGCTGATGTAATTCCGAACAACCCGGCTCCATGAAGATAATTGCCGTCACGAACATCAAGGGCGGGGTTGGCAAAACGACCACGGCCGTCAACCTCTCTTATCTCTGCGCGGCGAGCGGTCGATCCACGCTATTGTGGGACTTGGACCCGCAAGGCGGCGCGACTTACACGCTGAGAGGCGAACCGGGCGAACATGCGTCGCCGAAGAAACTGCTGCGTGGCAAACGTCAGCTTCCCGAACTGATCCTCTCTACCGGATACCAGAGCTTGGACCTCCTCCCTGCGAATTTCTCCTATCGCAATTTTGACGTCCACCTGAGCCAGCGAAAGCGGCCCACCGAACGGCTTTTGGAAATGAGCCGGCCGTTGCGCGAGGTTTATTCCACGCTCTTCCTCGATTGTGCGCCGGGCATCTCACTGCTGTCGGAGAATGTGCTGCGCGCTGCCGACGCGATCATCGTGCCCCTGATTCCCACCCCTCTGTCGGTCCGCATGTTGGTGCAATTGCGCGACTTCATCATCGGCGAGGGCTGGCTGGACCTGATGCTTTTGCCCTTCTTCTCGATGGTCGATCGTCGCAGATCGTTGCACCGCGACGTTATGGCAAGCGCGCGCGAGCAGTTTCCCATGATGCTCACCACCGAAGTGCCCTATAAGAGCGAGATCGAACGCATGAGCCTCCGCCGGGCGCCGATACCCGCATTCGCGCCCGGCAGTACGGCCGCGCAAATCTATGCGGCGTTATGGGCGGAAGTGACGGCGCGTATGGGAGACGCGCGCTAGAGCAGCCAATGCGCTATGTCGTCGCGTCGAAGCCAGGCCGCGAGCGCGATGGCTACGCCAACGGTTGCGCCGATTGACGGACCGACGAAAGCGGCTTGGGATCCGAGAAAGTTTGTTATCCAGGGCATTGACTCTGCGATCGCAGCCCCCGCCGCAAAAGCGACACCGATCAAAGTACCCAAGGTACGTCGCCGCAGCCGAATGAAATCGGCGCGCAGGATGGAGAGCTGTTCATCATGCTCATTGCGCATCGCCCGGAGCTGTGCGGAATGATCGAGTGCGGGAGCCCTCGCGAGAGCCGCCTCTAACCGTGTGCGAAATCCGGTCGGTAATCGTGGCTTTGGAAGGGCGCGCACAAGCGCCTCCTCCAACGCAGCGGCCATGGGCTCTTCATGTCGATCCATGCTATTCATGCGCCATGCAGCCACTGCACTGGATCCGCGAGCCCCAGCTGACGGATCCGTTCGAGCAACAATGCGCGCGCGCGAAACAAATTAGTTTTCAAAGTACCCTCCGGCACGCCGAGCATGAGAGCCGCCTCGCCAACCGAGCGCTCCTCATAGTAATACAGTGTAAGCGCGCGTCGATAGCGGTCGGGCAGCGCATCAACGAGTTCCCGCAACAGAGTCGCCTGGTCATCGACTTCTGTGGGTTCGGCCTCAGCCGTCTCGAGTTCCAACGGTGAATTTTCATCGTCCAAGGACTCCGCAACCCGCCGACGTTCTATCGCCGTAAGACATCGGTTTCGGGTAATGGCATAAATCCACGTGGACAGGGAGGCGCGCTGGTCGTACTTATCCAACGCCTTCCAAATCCGAAGAAGACTCTCCTGTGCTGCGTCTTCGGCGAGGCCTCGATCCCGAAGGAGGGAGCAGCAAAGCCGATAGATCTTGCTTTCATAGCGATCCACGAGAGCTGCAAAGGCGGCCGCGTGTGCGCCGTCCTGCAGCATATCGGCGATGTCCTGGTCGCGATGAGCGGCAAGGGCCGCGGCTGGAAGCTGCACTGATATATTCCTTCATCCCTTTATACCCTTGATGCAGGGCGCGGGTTTCAGTTCGCCCACACTATTATTTCGGGGATACGAAACCAAAGACCGCGCTGACGGGTATTAAAGCTGATCGACGGCAATTCATGAGGTCTGCACATGCACGGGACTGCTTCGGAACTTTTGGCTTTGATGATCCCCATCCTCGGCGTCGTTATGGGAATCGGCCTCGCCATGCTCGGGTTGTGGTTCGACTATCGAAGAAAGAAGGAAATGTTTGAGCTGCACCATAAGGAGCGCATGGTTGCAATCGAAAAGGGCATGGAAGTACCTCCCCTTCCGGTAGATTTCTTCTATCCATCCCGCAAGCGCCGGCCAGAGGATCTATTGCGTCGAGGTCTTATTTTATTCCTCGTCGGTGCGGCAATCATGGTCGCGCTGTCCCAGGAAGCCAACAGGCACTATTGGTGGGGATTGATCCCGGTTGCGCTAGGATCGGCGTATTTTATTTCCTATTTCGTCGAACGCAACCGCCCACCTGAGCGCAAAGACCTGCCGGCCCCGGGTAAACGGCCCGCGGACGCGTGACTGCCCTAGAGCTACGAGTCCCGGCCGGACGGTTCCCAGAGCTCCACGGGGTTCCCTTCCGGATCGTGCAGCCGCGCAAAGCGCCCGTGGGGGTAAACCTCGGAATCAATCTTGACGGCAATACTTGAAGCTCGAAGCTGCGCGACGATTGCATCGAGGTTTTGGACGCGGAAATTCACCATCCAAGATTGCTGTAACGATCCGAAGTAGTCGGTATCCCTCGGGAACGGTGCGAAAACGGTCGGACCTGCGGCCTGTTGCCACACCTGCTGGTTATTCTTGGTCGGCGTAGGATCGATCCCCAGATGGCGTTGGTACCATTCGGCCAATGCCTTCGGATCTCGGCTTCGGAAAAACAATCCGCCGATGCCGAGTACACGTTCTTTTGGGTGCTTCGCATCGGCTTCGGGCGGTCCGGGCTTTGCGCCAGCGGAGACGCCAAGGGTCGCAACGGTTGATGCGCCAAGTATGAGCGATCTGCGATCGACCGTCATCGTTACTCCTCATGCGCGGTTCGATCCCGCCGAGTGGGGCAGCATAGCGCAAGCCGCGAATAGCCGCTCAACGGCGGCCCGTATGGCGCTTTCCGCGCTAAGATGTCGTTTCAGTTGCAGCTCAACTCCATGGGAGCGAGCCCGTCATGTCCCGCGAAGAGTTAGAGGTAGGCGTATTCACTTGGGGCCGCACTCAGCGGCTGTACGATGCGGATCCTGGGGTTCATTGGCGGCGGTGCGCGGCGGAGGGGCTCGAGTGTCCGCTAGAGGTCTTCGCACAACTTTTTCATGAAGATGCGAACGATGCGGATTTCGCAGCGGCCATGCGTACGGTGGATTGGGGGCGGGTTCGCTGGGAGCTCGAGGAATTCTCCGGCATTGCGCTCAGGCAGGTGCGTGTCGATCGCGGTCATCAGTATGCGCTCGATGAGTCGCGGGATCGTGCGACACAGTTCGGAATCGTCGACGATCGGGAGGAAGTCGCGGTTCATTGGCGCGACGCGCTGTCTTGGTATGCGCCGCCGGTGATGGTCACCGGAGAAGTTCTGGGGTCCAATGTCGGGTATGAGCTCTTGGTGGGTCATACGCGACTCGGAAATCTGCTCGGACTTTTGGACCGGAAGGTGGTACCGGATATAAGGAAACATTTGGTTTGGGTAGGGAGGGGAATTGTACGTGCGAGCTGACTGACTGGTCGCTCGCGTGCGTGGACGTTGCCGGTGCTCACATCATCACATCAGGGATCGATAATGCTCTCGGTTAGACGCTGTCTCCTGGTAATGATCTGCCTCGCGGCATCCTCGGTAATCAGTTGCGGGCGGTCGGATTCGGGGACCGAATCTGCCCAATCAGCCGACACACGCCACGAGGAAAACGTGGTCAATCTGTACTTTTGGTCCGACTATTTGGCACCCGACACCCTCACGTCATTCGAAAAACTGACCGGTATCAAAGTCCATGTGTCCTATTTCGACAGCTACGAAACTCTCGAGGCGAGGATGTTGGCCGGACATAGCGGATTTGACGTCGTGCTTCCGGGAACCGATATTTTTGGTCGGGAAATCCGCAGCGGCGCCTACCTGCCGCTCGATAAGACGAAGCTGCCGAATCTCATCAATCTCGACCCGACCATCATGTCGAAAGTGTCCCTCAGTGATCCGGGAAATACCCATGGCGTGGTTTACATGTGGTCGAGTTACGGTAACCCTCAACCCGTACGCGCCTCTCGGCGGTGGCCGCTTTCGCTCAATTTGCGAAGAGGTACTGGCAACTCCTATCCTCAGGCGCGTGCGCGATGACGCGATCATAGAGCGCTAGATTCTCGGATACGGCGCGTTCGACATCCTCTGGCAGCAGGAAACCCGCTGTGACCTGATGCTTTGCCGCAACTTGGACCTTGGCGACGAAAGAGCCGCGCGTCGGGTAGCGCGACTCGATGCTAGGACGCGGGTCGTCGCTCGACCGACGCTCAGCCTCGGTGCGAGCAAACGGAACGAAGCTGCCGTCGAAGCGCGCCGTGGCCCAAGGGAAGCCCGTTTCCGGCGCGCGCTGATTCCAGCCCGTGTGAGTGCCAAGCGGCACCTGCAACTCAATCAGCCGCACGCCGCCTCGATCGTTGCCATCCGCATCGGGAGCCGGGACCCGCGTCCCGAACGGCGCACCTTGTAGTGGAGGCACATGTTCGGCGATGCCTTCACTCGCAAAGCGCGGGCCGAAGTCGAGTCGCGGCTCGCGCAAATTTTCATTCGGCGGCGATAGGCCGATACGTCGTGGAAACGCAGCGCGGTAAGCGTCGACCGAGATCAATGTGCCCTCGTGGAGGCTGGGGTAGGCGCTTTCGGGCGGCGCCGCCGCCTCATTGGTCCAGCGGTCGAGCGCGACGAGCAGGGCACGCATGGCGAGGTAATGATCGGTGGTCGAAACGCAGTTCACGTAAGGATCGCGCGTGCGCGAGCGGCCAACGTAATGCTGGGCACCCATGAACGCGTAGATGCGGACATTTGCAGCCGGTGTCACGTCTGCGCGGCCGTCAGGCATAGTGGCGATCAATGATGCGTCACGGTTCCAGAATTCCGTCGACGTATTGGCAATGATCAGCTTCGGCAGATGCCCGTGTGCGTCGCGTGCACGATCAAGGATTGTACCCGCCTCGCCCGTCACCGAATCCCGAGAGGTTGTGCTTGTAAACGGGAAAACATCCGACGGATAGTCGTGCTCTTCGAGAAGCGATGGATGGCGGGTGGGCTGTACGAAGCGACTATTGAATCCGGCCGAACCGCCCGCGCCGGGCACCTGCATATAGGCGCCGTCAAACGCGAGACGCCCGGTCTCGTCAACATTGAGCCCGTCATGCAACATCCGACCGATGACGCGTCCCGATTGGCTAATGCCAAAAATCAAAACCTTGCGCGGCGCGGGTGCGCCTTCAAATGGGTGATCGCGGAAATAGGCGAGCAAATCGCGAATTCCGGCGAGCCCCGCACCTGTGACAATAGGATCCTTAGCAGTGTAAATGAGCTCGTAGAGCGTGCCGGGTTGGAAGCCACCGTCGAGTTGCACCCGCCCCGGACCACCCGGCTGCTCTGGCGCCACGAAGTGCCAATTTGCACGATCAACTGGAACTGGCGCGTCGCTCGGCCGCGATCGGGCGGTAAGGATCGCCGCTGGATCGTTCGGCGTAGCAGGATCGTACGTGAGGCCGCGCATGCCCGCATAGACGGTGACGTCCTTCGGCGAATTGACGATGAATTCGTTCTCTACGAGGCCAGTAATGGAAGTCCCGTCAGCTTGATGCGCGACCGGTGGCACAAAGATGAGGGGCTTCACTCCGGGCGATTGAGGTGCCACATCCCAAGTCCAGGCGGAGAACAGCAACGTAAAGCCATGACGCATGAGAAATCCATCGCCTGCATCGGCGACGGTGGTCGGATCGTTATTGGCGGGACTCCCACCATCCATCTGGCCGAGAATGGCAATTCCACCCCGATTATTGACATCATAGACGAGAGTCGCGCTCCGAGCCTTGACAGGTCGAAGCAGGATGAAGGAGCTTTCGAACGTGACGCGCCCGCCGGCATCGCGCGGCGCCAACTTGAGATCGACTATGCGTTGGTTCGCGGCGGCATTCGGATCGAGACTGAATTTCGCGACCCCACGGATCTTCTCATACGGGCCGGCATCACCGAAATTCACGCCTGTGGCGAAAGACGAGCGCTCAATAACTTCGATTCCAATCACCTCAGCCCGTGCGGCGACCAGCGCCGAAAGTCCGACAGCTGCCAACCCCAGCAACGGACGTCTACTCAATATTCCCACTCCGGCCAATTGGTCGATCCTGCATCGATGAATACTATCAAGCAATATGCAGAAAGGCGCTTGCATTAGCGATGCGATTGCTTTGCGCACCCATCGCATGTCTCGTCATGCCGGCTGCCGTCCTTTGCTCTTTCTACCCCCGGGCCTTTAGTTTGGAGGTCCAACTTTACGAATGCAGTCGGCAGCGCGCAGCAGCAGGAGGCTGCGCTCTCTCAGGTTTGTCGCCATCACCGCGGCCTTTTCGAGTTCCACTTTGGCCTCGACGCCTCGGCCGAGTTTCAACAAGAGATCGCCGCGCACGGCAGGGAGTAGGTGGTAGTTCCGAAGCACGGGCTCTTTCGACAGCTCATCCAGGAGCGACAAGCCTTCCGCAGGTCCGTAGGCCATCGATACTGCGACGGCGCGGTTCAATTCGGCGACCGGCGATCCCGTCAGTTCAACCAGCGCGTCGTAGAGAGCGACCACCCGCACCCAATCCGTATCTTCTGGACGAGCTGCCACCGCGTGACAAGCCGCGATAGCCGCTTGAACGGTATAGGGGCCCAAGGGACCCTGGAGTGTCTCGGCACGGCGCAGTGAGGCAAGTCCTCGCGTGATGAGTAGCCGGTCCCATTGGTTCCGGTCTTGGTCGTTCAAGAGTACGGGCTCGCCGCTCGGGCCTATCCGAGATCTCGTGCGGGACGCTTGCAACTCCATGAGCGCCAGCAGTCCGTGGCCCTCGGCATCATCAGGTACGAGCCCAACCAGCATCCTCCCGAGCCTCATCGCCTCTTCGCAAAGCTCGGGCCTGAGCCAATTATCCCCGGTGGTCGCCGCATAGCCCTCATTAAAGACGAGGTAAATGACTTCCAGAGTCGGCGGGAAGCGTGCGCGCAGTTCAGCGCCCGCAGGGAGTTCGAACGGTACCTTGGCCTCCGACAGCGTCCGTTTCGCGCGGACAATTCGTTGTGCCATCGTCACTTCAGAAGTGAGAAAGGCGCGCGCAATCTCGACAGTCGACAGCCCCGCGATCAAACGCAGCGTCAACGCGACGCGCGCGTCCTTGGACAGCACGGGATGACAAGCGATGAGCATCAGTCGCAGAACATCGTCTTCGAGGGGCTCATCGAGTGATTCCATGTCAACAGTCATCCGCGACGCGGCGGCATGTTCGAGTTCGCTGTGCTTGGCATCCATCATGGCGGCTCTGCGACCTTCATCCACGGCGCGATGCTTCGCTGTGGTCATCAGCCATGCGCCAGGATTGTCCGGAATGCCGGTCTCCGGCCACCGCTCCAGTGCCGAGAGAAGCGCATCTTGAGCCAAGTCCTCGGCGCGGTCGACGGAGCGGGCAAAACGCACGAGGCCCCCGATCAGTCGGGCAGCCTCAATGCGCCATACGGCTTCGATGGTTTTGCGCGTGGGTGTGTCCGATCCGTGCATGTCCCGCCCCTACGAGCGCTTCTGCCGGTCAATTTCGGCCCTCAGGTTCTCTTCCTTTGAGCGCAGCTCGGGGGTGAGTTCCGTACCAAAGTCTTCCGGCCCGAAGATGGGGCGAATATCGATGTCCGACTCCGTCAGCATTGGGTTCGGGCAGCGCTTCACCCACTCCACCGCTTCCTCGATCGAGCGAACCTGCCAGAGCCAAAAGCCGGCGATCAGTTCCTTGGTCTCCGTGAACGGGCCGTCGGTCACCGTGCGTTCTTTGCCCGAGAAATGCACGCGCTTGGCGTACCGGCTCGGCTTAAGCCCTTCGCCTGCAAGCATGATCCCTGCCTTGACGAGCGATTCATTGTATTTGCCCATCGCGGTGAGCAACTCCTGGGTTGGCATGACGCCGGCCTCGCTGTCTCGCGTGGCCTTGACCATCACCATGACTTTCATAATTGACTCCTTCCTCTGTTGGGCGCGTCCGGCGCCTGCGGATTATTCATGTAAGCGACGAGTGAGGGGCAGCCAGATCGACACGCTCGAAACAATATAGTTTCCGGTCTTCGTTCCCCAATATCTTAAACGATAGCCGGTTACGGAACTGCGGGCTCTGGGTGCTTACCGACATCTGCCGCGCTACAATGATGCAATCTTACGAAGTGCGGTAGGATTCATGGAGCTGCGAGCGAAGTGCCGAAGGCATTCGTCGTGCTGAAAACTGCGACTACGCCCGAGGAATTGATGGAGTTCGTCGCCGGGAGAGTTGCGTCGTACAAGAAAGTGCGCAAGCTTGTCATCGTCGAAGCGACCCCAAAATCGCCGGCCGGGAAATTGCTGCGCAGAGTTCTGGTGGAGCAAGATCGGGTAGCACCTCACTGAGCGCGGTGGAGTAGTTAATTGCCCGAGTATCCGTGGCATGCTCGGCGAGCTATTTCTCGAGGGCTGCGACGGCGGGCGCGTTGATGCGCCGCACGGTATCGGCCAGCGTTTCAACGAGACACGCATTGTAGAGAACCTGATCGTCGACCTTGCGATCGTCCGACAGTTTAAAGCAAAGATGCTGAGCGGCAGTCTTGATGCGCTGATAGGCGGCACGGGCACCTTCGGGCGTCGACAGATCTAGGCCCGCGAGAGAAATCTTCGCAACGCGCGTGGCAGGCGGCTGATCGGCAAGCGCGACGGCTGACGTCAGGCCAAACAGGGCGACCAAGGTGGCCGCCCTGATCGAGAGAGGGATGAACGAGCGATGGGCCGGTTGTGTCTCGTTTTTCATGCGGGAATCTCCTTAAGGGTGGTCGAATTCCTTCAAGTCCGAAGCCGGTGGACTCGACTTGTGCGAGGGCAGGGAGAATCGTGCCGCGCCGCGCGCAAGATCGAATCGGCAAAACTATCCAATTTTCAAGGAAGGATTACCCATATTTCGAAGGCACTTTAGGCGACGGTCCCGCCCGGCGCTCAATTCCGATGTCGGAGCAGCCTCTGACGACCGGCTGCTAACAGGCGGGCAAATACTGATATGCACTTTGTTGACGCCCGATTTGCGACCATGCTTTAGTAAACGATGAATGGCGTTCTTCACACGGACCGTCTCCTCCTTACGCCCGCCGCGACGATGGACGTGCCGCGCCTCAGCGCCATAAGCGAACCGACGACGCCGGACCGCATCAGGCAATTAATAGAAAACCAGCTCAGCTGGTGGCAAGAATACTCATATGGGCTCTGGTTGATCGTCCTGCCGAGCACTGAAACGCTTGCTGGTTGGTGCGGTCTGCGTCCTGGTGATTCGCCCAATGAACCGGAGCTGCTGTTTGGTTTGACCGCAAGCGAGCGAAGACACGGGATCGCCACGGAAGCCGTGCGATCCGTTTTGGCACATGCCTTCGCGTTGCCCACCATTCTGTCTGTGTGGGCCGCCACGAATGAGGACAACTTGGCGTCGGTGGCGGTTATGAAACGCGCCGGCATGTCCTTCGAGGCTCAACGAGAACTTGATGGAACGTTGAGCGTGCTTTATCGCATTCGAGCTCCGTCGAGTAAGTGTGAATGAGGGACATTCACTGTTCTATCTTCCTGCCTTCACTGGGGATGACCGGCAAGACAATGCGCGACGGCATTTTCGGCGTCGATGCCCGGCGCGGAAGACGTGGTTCCGATCGCGCAACGGGAAATCCCACTTCATCGGTTGGTTGGACTTGAGCGCTTGCGCATGTTCGAAGCTGGCTGAATAGCGACCCCGGCGCACCTCCATTGCGATCGGCAGTTGATAACCGTTCTGGGTCTGGGCGAATTTGCCCGGCGCCGGCCCAACCTTGGGATCCCACGGCAGCTCCTGCGCGACTTCCGGAAATTCATCGATGAGCTTGACGATGAAGTCGCTATCCGTACCGGAGGTCGAGGCATAGACCTCCGCCGACACAGGCCCGGCAATGGTGAGATCCTCGGTCAGCGGAGCGCTCACATAGGTCAGCACGTCGGGCCGATGATCGACGAAACGTTGATCGCCCGACTCCCAGGTCGGCCAGTCGCCGCCCTCGTACGTGGGCGAGATGGGCCGCTGGCGATATGGCACGGGGCTCGCCGGATCGGAAATATATTCTCTGTGAGCGCCACGCTCGCTTGTACCCGGCGGATCGAAGCTCAAGCTACCATCAGCATGGAGGTAGAGACTGGTCGGCTTCGATGGCGGCGGCCAGCTGTCATAGGTGCGCCACGTATTGGTCCCGGTCTGAAAGATCTTGGCGCTCCAGTTGGGCTTCGAACCCTTATCGTGCAGCCAATAGGCGAAAAATGGGGCTTCAATGAGTTGCCGATAGGCTTGAGCAGTATCCTGCCCGAGCGGTATCGGTCCCAAACTCGAGACACTGTGACGCCAGGAACCGTGATACCAGGGGCCTGCCGCGATGAGGTTCGTGTGATCAGGGTCGTTCTCGGCCGCATGACGAAAGATTTGCCAGGGTCCCCAAGGATCTTCCTGGTCCCAGAAACCGGCGACGTTTAAATTCGGCACGGATGACCGGTGCAACCCCTGGATCCAGGCCTGCTGCTTCCAGAATGCGTCATAGTCCGGGTGCGCGAGCGTATCGTTCCAGTAACCGATCTTTCCGTGAAGGTACTTATCGTTCAGCGTTGAGAGCGGGCCCGCTGCCAAATACCACTCGTAGGTGTCCCACCGATCGAACTCGAAATTGGTGTTGGCATTCTTGTCGGCTTCCTCGAGGACTGCATATTCGAAATCGTAACTGAGCCGCAGCGCTCCATAGCGGTGGTCGTCATCGTTCATCCACTGATCCACCGGGGACGCCTGCTCACTGACCGCCTTCAGGGCGGGATGCGGGTCAAGCAGCGTTGCCGCGGCCGTGTATCCAGCGTAAGACACGCCGTAAATGCCCACCCGCCCGTTGCTCTCGGGCACGTTCTTCACCAGCCAGTCGATCGTGTCCCACGCGTCGCGGGTTTCGATGGTCCCCTTGCCGGGTTCTAATCTAACGTCCTCCGAGAGACTGAAGACACCTTCGGACTTGAAGCGGCCGCGAATGTTTTGCACCACGAGGATATAGCCGTCCGCCGCCAACGCCGTCAGGCTCTCGGGAACTTCCGTAAAAGCCTTTTCCGGTACACCGTAGGGCGTCCGCCGCAGCAGGATCGGAAGGGGACCGCGCGCGTCCAGCGGCACCATGATCACCGTCTGCAGATGCACGCCGTCCCGCATCGGAACCATTTCCGCACGATAAGTGTAGAGCGGCCGCGGCGCGGGCTTCGCCGGAGCTCCGGGAGGTGACTGTCCCGCCGCCACGGCGCTCACGAAGATCATCAGCATTGCCCGAATCAAACCGAGAAATTTCGACATCTTCACTCCCTGACTTGTATCCGACGTGGCTCATTTCATCGATGACTCGGTCACCGCCGCGGCCTAGAGCGTCCGTACTGTAAGCTAGCAGGTGTCATGGCAACTAAGCATAAGAAAATACCTGCAAAAGCAGCCTTCATCGAGTCAATGGAATGCTTGCCGGTGACGAAACTACCGGAAGGCCTCGAATGGACTTACGAGATCAAGCTCGACGGTTATCGGCTAGAAGCTGTGAAGAATGCCGGCAAAACGACGCTTTACTCTCGCCGGCGAAACGTATTGAACCGCAGGTTTGCATACATCGCGGACGCGCTCGAGGATCTGCCCGATGGGACCATCCTCGATGGTGAGATCGTCGCGATGGATTCGGTCGGCCGCTCCGACTTTAATCTGCTTCAAAACTTCCGCTCTGCGGAACTCAAGATCCATTACTTCGCCTTCGACGTGCTCATGCACAAGGGAAAATTACTGACCGCCCGACCGCTCGAGGAGCGTCGCGCGATCCTTGCCAAGGTACTGCCGCGGAACGACCATGTGAGCCTGTCAGTCGTTGACCACTCTGCTACGCAGATGCTCAAATTCGTGAGGGCGCACGGACTCGAAGGAATTGTCGCCAAGAACTCCAAAAGCATCTATGAACCGGGCAAGCGGAGCGGAGAATGGAGCAAATACCGTATCAATCTTGGGCAAGAGTTCGTGATTGGCGGATATACGCCCGGAACTCGAGGATTCGACGCTTTGATCATCGGCGTATATCGCGGCAAAAAACTGATGTTCTCCGCTCGAGTTCGAGCAGGATTCGTTCCCGCAACCCGCAGCGATGTCTTCGCTCGGATCAGGAATCTCAAAACCCCTAAATGCCCGTTTGCAAATCTACCTGAGCTCGCCGAGGGTCGATGGGGTCAAGGGCTGACGGCAGAGAAAATGAAGGGATGCGTTTGGTTGAAACCGAAAGTCGTCGTCCGTATCGATTTTGCCGAGTGGACCGGAGCCGACAAACTACGGCATACCAAGTTCGTGGCACTACGAGATGATAAAGACCCCAGAAAGGTTGTCCGCGAAACGTAGTTGCATCGATTTCAAGTCACTTGGCGACTTGAAATCGCGAGGGCGATTTGGCCGACGAGCGGCCAATAACTAAGGTGGATGATCGCGCTCAATCCGTCTTCAGAGGGTCGGCGCGACGTGGCCGGCGGCCGCGCGTTTCGCTTTGGCTCGTGGATTCCTTCGGGGGCGGCAGATCGACGACCTTGCGCAGGTTCTCATAACTCGCGGTCTTGTGCGGAATCGCCATGGCCTCGACGAAGTGGTGCTGAAACCGCGGCTCGATGGCGGTCTCCACCTTCTCGATGCGCCTCACCAAGGTTTCGATGACGCTTCGCGACGTCGCATCGAGCAGCGCGATGCGGGCGCCGGTACCGGCGGCATTGCCGGCCGAGCGCACTTGATTGAGATCACAGTCCGGAACCATTCCGAGGATCGTCGCATATTTGACGTCGATATGGCTGCCGAACGCACCGGCCAGGCGAATGCGATCGACATGATCGATGCCGAGCCGTTCCATCAGCAGTGCGATACCGGCATACAGAGCCGCTTTCGCGAGCTGAATCGCGCGTACGTCGTTTTGAGTAATCTTCATCTCGACGGCGCCGCGGTGCAGGACATAGGCGAAGGTCCTTCCGTTCTCGATGATCCGCGGCGAGCGCGCGGACATTCGGCCATCGAGTACGCCGTCTTGATTGATGACGCCGGCGAGATACATCTCCGCGATGACCTCGATAATGCCCGATCCGCACACGCCGGTAATGCCGCCCGCGCCGACAGCCTCGGTGAAGCCTGGCTCATCGGACCAGAGATCGGAACCGATGACTTTGAAGCGCGGCTCCAGCGTCTCGCGATCGATGCGTACCCGTTCGATGGCTCCGGGTGCGGCGCGTTGACCGCAGCTGATCTGAGCGCCTTCGAATGCGGGTCCGGTGGGGCTCGAGCAGGCGACGAGACGTTGGCGATTGCCCAGCACGATTTCCGCGTTCGTACCGACATCCACGAGCAACGTCATCTCCTCGTTCAGATCCGGACGCTCTGCGAGCACCATCCCCGCGGCATCCGCACCGACGTGACCGGCGATGCACGGCAGCACATAGACGCGCGCATTGCGGTTCAGCTTGAGATCGATGACATTCGCCCGGAGGGTGAGAGAGTGATCCGTGGCGAGCGCAAAGGGAGCCCCCCCGAGTTCCACGGGATCGATACCGAGCAGCAAGTGATGCATGATCGGATTGCCAACCAGCGTCGCTTCGAGAATATCCTCGTGAGAGACGCCGGCGCTACGCGCCACGTCTGCGGCCAGCTCGCACAGCGCTTCACGCACGGCCGCGGTCATCAGCGCGGCGCCGCCCGGATTCATCATCGAGTAGGAGACGCGGCTCATCAAGTCCTCGCCGAAGCGGATTTGAGGATTCATGACGCCCGCGGATGCGACGACTTCGCCGCTGGTCAAATCGCACAGGTGCGCAGCGATCGTCGTCGAACCGATGTCGACGGCGAGGCCGAAGGCAAGTTCGTGCAATCCGGGCCAGACTCCGATGATCTGCTTCTCGGCGTGCACCGCCACAGTGACTTGCCAGGATCCTTTACGCAAAGTTGGCTGCAAGGTTTGCAGCACCGACAAGTCACAGGTGAGATCCTTGAGACTCCATTCGGCTTCCAGCGCCTCGAACAGCCGGCGCAGGTCTCCGGACGGATCGTGCATATCCGGTTGCTTCACTTGTACGTAGTGCAATCGCACGACCGGATAGAGCTCGATCACCCGTGCGTCGGCCTCCTTGCGCACTACCTGCCGGTGCACTTGGCTGCTTGCCGGCACATCGATGACCACGTCGGCCTCGACGCGTGCCGAACAGGACAGACGACGGCCTTCTGCCAGCGGTGTGCGCCGCGAGAAGCGCATTTCCGGCTCACTGAACGGCGACAAACTCGCGCTCGAGGAAGAAATGCCATGCTTGGCAAATTCGCCTTCCGCCACCAGTACTTGGCAGCGCCCGCAAAGCGCCCTACCGCCGCAGACCGAATCGATGTCCACACCCAGACTGCGAGCCGCCTGCAGCAGCGGCGTACCTACGGCAAAGTTGCCCCGCTTGCCGGAGGGCATGAAAACGACGAGCGGATCCCGAGTCGCCATGCGAATCGCCCTACCCTAAGCCGACCGCCGGCGATGACCGCCCTCGCGGCGGCCGCGCGGAGCCTCTCCGACCGTGACCGTGCCGGACGGCGGGGGCGCCTCGCGGAAACGGCGAATCCAGCGCGCGCAATCGGGGTCGTGGCCGAGCATGACGTCGGCGCCCATGCAGGCCCTGACGACATCGAGATGCAGCGGATTGGTTATTGCCGATGTCAGCCCCGCCGCCATCGCCATCGTCAAAAAGGCGCTGTTGATCCCGTCGCGGTTCGGCAAGCCGAAGCTCACGTTCGAGGCTCCGCAGGACGTATTGACTTTGAGCTCATTGCGCAGGCGGTGCACGAGCCGCATGACCTGCACGCCCGCCTGATTGATCGCGCCGATCGGCATCACCAACGGATCCACCACGACGTCGCAGGCCGGGATGCCGTAATCCATCGCCCGCTCGACGATTTTCTTCGCGACCGCATAGCGCACGTCCGGATCTTCAGAGATGCCGGTCTCGTCGTTCGAGATGGCGATTACCGCGGCTCCGTGCTTCTTCACCAGCGGCAGCACGGCTTCCAGGCGCTCGTCTTCGCCCGTCACCGAATTGACCAGCGCCTTGCCTTTGTAGACGGCGAGTCCTGCCTCGAGTGCAGCGACGATCGACGAATCGATCGACAGCGGCACATCGGTGATCGACTGGACGAGTTGTATGGCACGCGCGAGTATCGCCGGCTCATCGGCGAGGGGAATACCGGCATTGACGTCGAGCATGTGAGCGCCCGCCTCCACTTGAGCGCGGGCATCCGCCTCGACGCGGCTGAAGTCGCCGGCCGACATCTCCGCAGCGAGGATTTTGCGACCCGTCGGGTTGATGCGCTCGCCAATGATGACGAAGGGTCGATTGAAGCCGATGACGACTTCCTTGGTAGCGGAACTGATAACGGTATCGGTCATGATGCTGTCCTGTGAGAAGAATGTGAGGTGTCGCGCTTGGGGTACCAGGGAGAGCGGCCTTGAAGAACACCGGAGCGATCGACGATC
This sequence comes from uncultured Gammaproteobacteria bacterium, assembly GCA_963755965.1. Classification (GTDB taxonomy): domain Bacteria; phylum Pseudomonadota; class Gammaproteobacteria; order Steroidobacterales; family Steroidobacteraceae; genus Bog-1198. Next base: position 1,730,960 of record CAVWLU010000008.1, on the reverse strand, counting down.
TCGGCCACGGATTCCTCCTGGCGGTAGGCCATGATGTGTACGCCGCTGATACCGCGAATCTCGCGAATCGATTGGATCAACTCGATGCAGATGTTGCGCCCCTCGCGCGCTTGATCCGCAGCGCCACCCAGCCGCGCGACGATGGAGTCCGGCACGTGCATGCCGGGGACGTTCTTGCGCATCCACTCGGCCGTCTTCGCCGAGCGCAGCGGGCCGACACCGGCGAGGATATAAACCTTGTCCAAGAGTCCGAGTGCCTCCACCTGCTCCATGAAGGCGCGCAGCAGCGGCAAATCGAAGCAATACTGGGTCTGGATGAATTGCGCACCCGCCGCGACCTTCTTCGCCAAGCGCTGCGCCCGCCAGGCATGAGGTAACGCCGAGGGATTTTCCGCTGCGCCCAGAAAAACGCGCGGCGCGAAGCTGATTTTGCGGCCGCTTTGAAAACGATGGTCATCGCGGAGATTCCGCGCGATCCCGAGCAGCGACACGCAGTCGAGATCGAACACCGGTTTAGCCTGGGGATGATCGCCCGCCTGCACGCCATCGCCGGTCAGACACAGCATGTTGCACACGCCCATCGCGGCCCCGCCGAGAATATCGCCCTGAATCGCGATGCGATTCTTATCGCGGCAGGAAATCTGCATGATCGGTGCATAGCCGACGCGCGTCAGCAGCGAGCAGACGGCGAGACTGGACATGTGGCAATTCGCGCCGCTGCCGTCGGTGGCGTTGATCGCATCGACGTACCCGTCGAACACCTGTGCGCGCTTGTACACGTCCTCCGGATCTGCGGAATCCGGCGGTGCAAGCTCGGTGGTAACGGAGAAGCCGCCGGCGCGCAGCACCCGTTCGAAGCGTCCGGGAGAGGTGTGTCCGGTCAGGATCGGCAGCGGGTAACCCGGTACCGGTTCGTCTTCGAATCTCATGACACGCCTTTCGGACGGCCAGTCGGCTCGCCGGAGGCCTTGCTCTCACGCACCACCCTGAGCCAAGAAGATCGGCCTTGCTGGCGCTGGTCGACGGCGAACTGCACCTCGCGCATCGCCTGGACGCCGCCCGGTATGCGCAGGCTCCCCTGGTAGGCTTCGACCCACACACATCGCATCTCAGGTTTCACTTCGCAATTGCCGTCATCGCGAACACCGCCGCAGGGTCCGTTGCGCAACCCCTTCGGACAATTCATGGGACATGACATCCCGGTTGAGCTGAGCACGCATTGACCGCACATGCGGCAGTCGAACAGCAGGCCTTTGACGGCTTTCTCTACGGTTGCAACCGGCCGCTCGATGCGTTCGTAGCCGAGCACCCGGAACATACCGTGCAGCCGCTTGAGCACGGCCTCGAAGCCGCGATAGAACGCGTTCAGGCCGCGCGCATGGCGCACCGACCAAAGCCTTACCGCATACATCAGGAGGGCTCGTCAGGCGCAGCGGATCCGCCATCGGCGGCGCCGCGCTTCTCATCGACGCCCTTTGCACGAATCAATCGGTCGAGGTCCTCGTCCGTGAACTGCGCCTCGAGGCGCGCCGCTTCTGCAGCCGCCTCTGCTTGCAGGTCATCGCCGCAAGGTCGCGGTACGCTGCGTTGCCAGTCGGCGAGATAGGCATCCGAACTGCCTTTTCCGGCGCGCATCGCGGCGCGGTCGACAGCCTCTTGAAAGCGCTGCGATAGCTGCACTTTGGCAGCTTCGCGGCCGCGCTTGACGATGACCTGCGCCGGTATGTCCCGCCACGAGATGAGGATTAACGAGGCCAAACCACAGCCTCTGCATCGCGAAGCGCGTCCTCACGCAGGGCATCGCTACGCTTCACGGCCGACTCGAGCGTGGTCGCGAGCGTCCCGTACCCGGTTCGGCGATATTCGAATTCCAGCCCCATGCGCCCCGCGACCGCACGCGCCTGTTCCACCGACTCAGGCTTCGGTGCCTGCGCCAGATAAACGAGCTTGCGATAATTGCCGAAGTAGCTCGAGAAAAGCTCCGGGTGCCGATCGAGCCCAAGACCGCGAATCACGAGGCGATCGAAATGCCGCAGCAGAAAATCAGTGAGGTAGAACGTGCCCAGTTCGGCCTCGGAAAGTTCCGCGAACACAGGGCCCGTCGCAAAGAACTCGTAGCAGTGTGCGCCCGGGATGCGCTCGACACCCTCCTCCCGGAGCACCGCGTCGAGCAATCCACCGGTGCCGCAATCACCGTAGGCCACGAAGATCGAGCGGTAATGGCATCGAGAGGCTCGGATGAGCGCGCGGACAGCGGCGGGAATCCGTTCCGGCCGGTTGTGCAGTTCCGCCGGTAGGCAACGCACGTCGAGCTGATCCCATGCATTCGCGCGGCGCAGGGCCGTGATTTCGTGCGCTAACGCACCGCACGCGATAATCAGCATCCCCTGGCCATTCGAGGAGCCCGTCGGCGAGCTTTTCGGTGACCCTTTCGGTGCCCCGTTCTGCGCCATCGCGCTCACGGCACTCAGTGCGCCGCGGCGCGTGCTCGCCGTGCCGCCAACAGACCCTTGGCTGTTTCAACCGCAACCGCGGCGTCGCGGCAATAGGCGTCCGCTCCCACTGCTTTACCGAACTCCTCATTGAGGGGCGCCCCTCCGACCAGCACGATGTAGTCGTTGCGGATGCCGCGCTCTTTCAAGGTATCGATGACCACCTTCATGTAGGGCATGGTGGTCGTCAAAAGTGCCGACATGCCGAGGATGTCGGGCTTGTGCTTTTCCAGCGCATCCAAGTATTTCTCGACCGCATTGTTGATGCCGAGATCGATGACCTCGAACCCCGCCCCCTCGAGCATCATCGAGACCAGATTCTTGCCGATATCGTGGATGTCGCCCTTGACCGTACCGATGACGATCTTCCCGATTGGCTCTACCCCGGTCTCCGCCAACAGCGGCCGAAGGATTTCCATGCCGCCCTTCATGGAATTCGCGGCCAGCAACACCTCGGGCACGAACAAGATGCCGTCCCGGAAATCGATGCCGACGATACGCATGCCTTCCACCAGGGCGTCGTTGAGGACGCGCTCGGCCGACCAGTCCCGCTTCAGGAAAATCCGCGTCGCATCTTCGACCTCGCTCTTTAGGCCGTTGTACAGGTCATCGTGCACCTGCTCGACGAGTTCTTCGTCATTGAGCGAGGCCAAGTCGAATTCTTCAGTCGGCTCTGACATCTACATCTCCAACAGTTATTTTTACGAGCCGCCACCGTGCCTTACGCGGTCCTCGCAGCACACCATGTTAAGTCTGCCCCGCGTTCGTGACTTGTGATATCGCGACGGCGGCGTATCCAGATGCGACATCATCAAGTGATGGGCGGTGCGCCCCCCGCGGCCTTTCGGCGCTCCACATAGGAGTCGAGTGCTTCGACAACCGCAGGGTCGCGCTCCGGTGCGACATAACGCTCCAGGGTACTCTGCCAAATGCCGGTGGCGCGTTCGGTCGCCGTCTTCGCGCCGTCATCCGCCCACGCTCCCGAGTTGCGCCAGTCGGAGACCAGGGGCGCATAGAACGCGCTTCGATAGCGCTCCATCGTATGTGCACAACCGAAGAAATGACCGCCCGCCCCGACCTCGGCGACGGCCTCGAGGGCAAGATCGGATGGAGAGGCGCCCACCGGCTGGAAAGTCTCGGCGAACATCTGCAGCATTTCGATATCGAGAATGAATTTCTCGTACGACGTCGTCAGTCCGCTCTCGAGCCAACCCGCCGCGTGCAGGACGAAGTTGCAGCCGCCGAACAATGCGCCCCACAAACTCATCTGTGATTCGTAGACGGACTGGGCGTCGGGTATGTTCGAAGCGGTCGCATTCGAAGATCGCCAGGGCAAACCGAGAAAGCGCGCCATCTGGCCGGCGCCGAAGGCCGCTTTGACGTACTCGGGCGTGCCGAAGGCCGGCGACCCGGATTTCATGTCGACATTCGATGTGAAGCTCCCATACACGATCGGTGCACCCGGCCTCACGATCTGCGCAAGCGTCAGCCCCGCGAGCGCCTCGGCGTGAGCCAGCGTCAGCGCTCCCGCGATCGTGACCGGCGCCATCGCTCCCGCCAGTGTGAACGGCGTGATGATCAGCACCTGCCCGGCGGCCGCGAAGTCGATGATCCCATCGGCCATCGGTATATCGAGCTGCAGCGGCGAATTGGTGTTGATAATCGTGTAGGTGTAGGGACGTGAGCGGAATTCCTCCGGCGAGATCCCATGCGCGAGGCGGATCAGCTCGAAATTGTCGGCCACTTGAGCATGGCCGCGAGAAAATATGAAAGGAACCTTGTCGCAGAGCATCAGCTGTGCGCGCGTCACTTCCAGATGACGGACGTGAACCGGAATGTCCTGGGGTTCGGTCGCGCCGCCGAGCACGTGGATGACCTCGAAGCTTTGGCACAGCTTGATTAGATTGCAGAAATCCTCGAGCGTTCCGGCGCGCCGGCCCCGCGCCGTGTCCATGATGTTGGGCGGTCCCGACGTCGGCGCAAATGCAACGCACCCGTTCGACAGAGGAACGTTCCGTTCAGGGTCGACAGTGTGAAAGGTAATGTCGCGCGGCGCCGTTGCGATCGACGCGGCGACCAGTTTGCGGTCGAGGCGCACCATTAGCGACGTCTCGTCGACGTCGGCGCCTGCATTGCGGTACAGCACTCGAGCGTCGGCCGACAGCACCTTCATGCCCTGCGTTTCCAGAATGACGAGCGCGGCCTCGTGAATAGCGGCGACCTGATCTTCCGAAAAAACCCTCATGGGTTGGAACGGATTGCGCAAATGGCGGTAGGGCCTCGTGCGGTCGAAAACGGCGTGACTCACATCGGCGGTTCCGGGGCGGCGTCGGTTGCGTCGGCCGAGCGTCTCATCGGACTGTTTCATGCGAGTACGGCTCTTAAGTTTGCGGGCTAAAAAGATATTATAGAGACAATGGGCTTGAGCCGTGCCGATGTACGTCGCCATTTCTCGCGCCAAGATGATAGATTTTTTCGATATGCCTATCCGATATGGCGATATGCATTTGTCTGATCGGCATCCTCAGCCGTGTAGCGCGCCGGAGTGACCCACCATCGGACGACCGGTCGCGGTCGAACGCGCCACTGCCTCGGCGAGGTATTCCGTTCCGGGACCCACGTGCGCGAGCTTCTCAATCACACTGGTTTCAACGTGCGGATCGGCCGCGCCGGCTCGTAGCGCGGCCGCCAACGCGAGGGCGCGCGAGATGCGCTGTGCGTGCTCGAGTGCGGGCTGCGAATCCGCATAGTCCTGGCTTCCGGCCGGATCGTGGACTCGAAAGACTTTGAAAGTCGGTTGATTGACGAGGATTTCGACGGTCTGCGACACCACGCCGGCGACTGCGCCCACCGCGTTGCAGACCGCCGCATGCTCCGGAATGGACAACGATGTGCCGAGCCGGCGCGCCACTTCAGGGTAGTAGGCGCCGACGGGGGCGCCGATCGCAATGAGCGGCCGCGCGAGCGCAAGGGTCGCCTTCAGCAGACTCGACAATGGACGGCCGGCAACGGCATCTTCGATGAGCCGATCGCCGAGCACTCCCCAGTGCTCGCCGCGCGCCTCGAGCCCGGGATCGTGCGCCAAAGCCGCGGCGAGCAGCACGCGGCCGGTCTCGCGCACGACGTGTTCATAAGTGCGCTCGCAAATCGTCTGCGGCGAAGCCGCGACCGATACGGCGCGCGCGTTGCGCTCCTCGGTGGCGAGAATGCGCGCACCGCACTCAGCCGCCTCGAGGCACCATCCGTGCTGCCGATCGAGTACGTGCATCGCATCGCTCGGAGTGAACGCCGCGAGAGTGACGAGGCCGGCATCGGCGAAACGGCGCAACACCTCGAGACCGGAAGCGGCGTGCACGATGTCCGCCACGTGACGCGGCGTGAGCTCCAACGCCTCCCAAACTCGGCGCTCGAGCGCCGACAGATGTGCAGGGGGCGTCCGATCGGGGTTACGGAACGCGAATTGAGTGGCGTGCTCCGGAAGGCGCGCGAGTTCTGCGATCGACCGAAGCTGCGTCAGCGTGGCCGGAAAATTGTGCGCCAACAGACTCAGCGGCATGGCCTTGCGCGGACCGACGCGCAATCGAATCTGCCGGTCGAATCGGACCTCGCTGTCGCCGCCGAGACCGCTGGTACGCACATCGACGGCCTCGACCATGGTTCGCCAAACGCCGACCAACGCCCCCTCGGCACGGATGACTGGCCGGCCCCCGGAGACCACCGCAATATCGGTCGTGGTGCCCCCCATGTCGGAAACGACGAAATCTTCGAGGCCGGTGAGGAAGCCTGCCCCGACGACGCTCGCAGCGGGCCCCGATAGAATGGTCTCGACTGGATATTCGAGCGCAATCTCGGCCTTCATCAACGAGCCATCGCCCTTGACGATCATCAGCGGTGCATCGATCGACTCGTCGGCGAGCACGCGCGACAGCGCCTCGATGAGATGCTGGATTTGCGGCGTCAGGCGAGCGTTCAGTGCGGCCGTCAACGCACGGCGCGGCGCGTCGAGCTTTGAACTCAATTCGTGCGCACACGTCACGGGTTTCGGAGAAAGGGCGCGGACGATTTGGCGCGCACGCAATTCATGCGTGGGATTACGCACCGAAAAATTGGCCGCGACGGCGAACGCCTCGATCCGCGCCTCATGCTCTTTCACTGCGCGTTCGACGGCGGTCTCATCGAGCGCCGCCGATTCTTCGCCGGTCGCCGTGTGACCGCCTTGAATGCGAACTACCACGCCGCCGCCGTGGCGCTTGAGACCCGACCGCTCGACCATCGCATCGTCGAAGCCGATGACCAGCGTACAAACGGGGCTGAAGCGGCTTTCGACCACGGCATTTGTGGCCAGTGTGGTCGACACGGACACGAGACTTACATCCGTGCGGCTCGCACCGTGATCCAGGCTCTCGAGCACCGCACGGATGGCTTTACTGATGCCGATCGCGAGATTCCACGGGGTTGTCAGCGCCTTGGCACTCGCGACTACGCGGCGGCCATCGGCGAGCAGCACGGCGTCGGTAAATGTGCCGCCGGTGTCGAGACCCAGCCACAGTCCCTTAGGAGCAGGTTCGCTAGTCAGGGCGCTCGCCCCGGATCGTCGTGCGAATGAGATGCCGGCGTTCATTCACATAGTCGTGAATGCCGCAATGCTGCAGGAAACGGTTGTCCCAAACGATCAGCGTGCTGGGTTTCCAACGGATCCGGCATTGATATTGTAGGCGATAGGGATACGAGGCGAGCTGTTCCAACAAGCCTCGGCTGTCCTCATCGCTCCAGCCTTCGAACCGTTTGAAATACGACTGGGTCACGTACAAACCCTTTCTGCCGGTCTTTGGATGACGGCGCACGGCAGGATGGGTGCTTTCGAGTTGATCCTCCGTGAAACCGTGGCCTTCGCGCAGACGCAAGCGCTTGTCCGGATCGAGCTTGGCATTTTTCGACCAGATATCCTTGCCGGAATAGACCACCCTCAAGCCATCGACGATTTTCTTCAGACCCTCCGACAAGTCCTCGTACGCGAGGTACATGTTCGCGAAGGCGGTGTCGCCGCCATAACGCGGTACCTCGAGGGCGCGCATGATCATGCACAGCGGCGGCTGGGAAAGAAACGGGCTATCAGTATGGAATTTGGTGAACGGAACCACGGATACAGGCTCGTGGGCTTCGCGGCGGACCTCCTGCATATCGAGGTGATCCCCATAGGTCGGTGCTTGAGGTAGTTCGATGATCTCACCGAAATGACGGCTGAAGGCTTTGTGCTGTTCCGGAGTGAGATTCTGGTCGCGCAGCATGATGACGAGAAAATGCTCGAACGCCAGCATGATCTCCTCGAGAATCCCCGCGGGCAGCGGCTTTGAAAGATCCACGCCCTTGATTTCGCAGCCGGCAGCGCCGGTCAGCGGCTCGACCTCGATCTTGTGGAATACCGGCATGGGTCTGCCGGCGACGATGATTCCGTCGTTGACACCCGCCGAACCTCTTACTGTCGCACTCATTCGATGACCCTCGCGGCTTTGATCTCCCCCGCAGCACGGCGAGTATCCGCCTCCAACGTTCGTGCGGCAAACAGGAAACACAGTCCGGCAGCGGCAACACCTACGACCAGGACCAGCATGGAATAGCGAATGGCGAGCGGTCCGTACTCGCCGCCGAGCCGATCGTTGAGCCAGCCGACCAACAAAGGTCCGAAAGCCATGCCGAGCAGACTCGAGCAGAACAAGGCGATGGCCGTCGCCGTGGCGCGCATTCGCACCCTTGCGACATTCATGATGGCCGCGTAGATCGGACCCTGATGCAGGAATGTGAATAGGCTCGAGAGTGCAAATCCGCCGATCCATACCGGCTTATGGTCGCTGAGCAAGAACGCCAAATCCGCCGGCACGACTGCAAGACAGGCGAGTCCCGGAACATACAGACGCCAACGGGGATTCCTGCGGCCGAGCCTGTCCGTGAGGACGCCGCCGAGCACAACGCCGAGCGCGACTAGGACGCCGCGAACCGGCCCGATGATATTCGCGATCTCATGGATTTTAAGACCATGTACTCTGACCAGAAGCGTCGAGTTCCAAGCGCCCGCGGCGTATACGTCGGCACCCATGAAGACCACGCCGACGAGCAACAGCAAATAAGTGCGGGCGCCGCTCATGAAGCGCAGCGTCTCGAAGAAGGCGACGTTGGCAGTAACGGCTTTTTGCTGCTCGGAGGCACCGCGGCCCGGCTCCCTGACCGTGAGGTAAAACACTATGCTAAGCACCGCACCCGGAACACCCGCCGAAATGAAGGCGGCACGCCAGCCGTAGGCTTCGGTAATCCAGCCCGCAACGGGAAAGAAAACGATCGAAGAAATCGCGAAGGCGGTTCCGAATACAGAGAGCGCCAAAGGACGGCGCGCGGGGCGGAACAGATCCGCGATCATCGAGTTGGAGGGCGCCACGCCGCACGCCTCGCCCGCCCCCATCAGAAAGCGCGCGGCTGCCAATTGCTGAATGTTGGAGACGAATCCGGTGAGCGCGGTCATGAGGCTCCAGAAGAGAAATCCGGCGGCGATGATGTTGCGGCGGCTCCAGCGATCGGCGGCCCATGCCAACGGGATGCCGAGAAGCGAATAAAACAGCACGAAGGCGAGACCGGTCACCAAGCCCAGTACCGTGTCGCTCACGCGCATTTCCGCTTTGATCAGCGGCAATACCAGACCGAGAAGGGATCGATCGAAATAATTGAACGAGGAAATGAGCGTCAGGAAACCGAGCGAATAGATCGATGCCGCGGTCCAGTCCGGTGGCCGTGAGTCATTCATGCCGGCAGCGGGAGTCCGCTGATCGCAAAATGGTCTCGATCCATGAGTCGCGCCCGTGCTGATATTTGCGCATCGACCGGCCGACCATTCTGCACATTCAACCAGAGGCGGAGCATGAGCCGTTTGGCGCCTGGTGCGTCGCGAAACGCGGTTCGGGCATGCAGGCAAGTCCAGTTGTGCCAGAACATCATTTCTCCTGGTTGCAACATGAAGCTGGCTCCAAGATCAGGCCGCATCGCCTGCTCATCAAACCAATTCATCGCCGCAACGAGATCGGACGGTAATTCCACGCCCAGCCGGTTCGCTGCCGCACGCATGAAGAACTTGTTGTAATAGCAACTGACTTTGCCGTCGACGCAACAGAATATCGGCACTTTCCGATCGGAGAGCGGCTGGTTGCCGCCGACATTCTCATTGATGCCGGCCCAGAAGCCCTCGTACAACGCCGCTAGAAATTCAGGATGGGTTTCTCGAATGGCGTTGTGTACCGCGAGGCTGCTGACCAGCGTGCTTACACCGCCTTCGGCCGCCTGGCTGATGCAGGCAAGCGACATGACTTCGTGCAGGTCGGTGTGCGGCCGCAACTCGACATCCATCAACGTACCCCGGCCGGTCGGGTTGTGCTCGGCCTTTTCGACGCGCGCCACCCAATCGCCCAGGGGCCCTTGGATAGTGCCGCTTCCAATATGAGTGCCGAGACCCCAATAGGCGCGCTCGAAGCGGTCCAACGTGTGACGCTTGGGATCGATCCCCGACAAAATGATGGCGCCGCGGCCATGCATGACTTGGGCATGCGACTCGGCCATCAGCGCATCGACAACGGGGTGAGAGAAGTCCGAACGGGTTATTCGATGAACCGCCTTATCGTGAAGCGTACCGGCCAGCTCGTCGATAACCTCGATTTCCGTGTCCGTCAGGCGCCGCACGAGGCCCTCACGACCGCCGATCTTCGCGCTCTCCCACGCCGCTGGATCGGTGATGCATTCGGTGAAGATCGGCGTCACTCATCGCTCCTAAGGTAGGCGTCGTTGCGTAGCCAGTTGCCAAGTCTAAATTGACGGGCGCGGCCGCGCTAATGCAACTTTTGGTTCAACATCCATGCCAAACGCACGCCGGCTTTGCTGAGCTGCTCCGCCGTCACAGCGGTCGCATCGGATACGTACTTGGCCGACAACTCGTAGTGATCCCAAGTGACGGGCGACGGCAACGAGCCGTAGACGTGCGATTTTGCCACCAAGAACGATTCCATTGCCCAGTCGGTGGGTGTGCCGGTCGACCACCGCCTGCGCTTCGAGTCGCTGATCTCGGCGATCAACCTCTGTGCGATCTCGGTTTCATCGGCTCCCAATCTCGCGACGAATTCGGTGTCCCAGTCGTGATGAAGATTGTTCTCCGCCAATCCGGGGGCGCTTACGAACTTGCGGTTGCCACCCTGATCGTGATCATCGGCGGCGTGCAGCGGTTGGTGAAGATCGCCGACGAAATGCAGTAGGAATTCCAACGCGAGACGACGTTCTTGCCCGTCGGTCTTGGGATTGACGAGCTCCGCGGAGAATTGATCGATCTTGTCGGTCACGCAGTCGTTCGCCGGTCCATGCGAGACGTCCGTCCCGGGGGGCCATGTTGGATGGCCAAAACACGCCTGATTCAAATCGACGCCCTCCAGTTCGAGATCCACGAAATGCCACTTGCGGGTTTGTTGATAATGGACCTTCGTGGTGTTGCGATCAGAGTCGCGGTATTTGTCCGCCCAAGTGCTCTCGTGAGCGATGTCCCGCGACGTGAGTCCGCTGTCATCACCGGCGAGAATGGATCGCACCCGATTACGCACTTTAGGCTCGAGGTAGTGATCTGCGATCAGGCCGATCACCTCATGGCCTTCGTCGCCCCACGCAAATGCCGAAGCGCCGCTCAAGCAAAGAGAGGCACTGCACGCGAGGCCCCATAGTGCACCTCCAACTGGCCCCCCGTCCCTCAAGCGCGGAAGCCGCGACAGCCGTCGAGAAACAGTGCAACCACCTTTGAAGCCCAATCATCGAGCTCGGTCGGGGTCATGGGTGTGCCAAAGCCCATCGCACGACGCTGCGGCAACGCGACGACCATGAAAATAAACTGTTGGGCGGCAAAGGCTCGATCCTGCTCGCTGAGCTTCGATGCGCCCAATTCGCGCGCGAGGAGCTGACTGATGAGGGCGATCCCTTCGCTCGTGCTGCCGTCGCTCGCGACCGCGCGCACGAGTTCGGGAAAACGCACGGATTCGGCATTGACCAGCCGGTGCAACGCAAGTGCCTGGGGGCTAAGCGCTGCGCGCAAAATCAATACCGCAAGATGGTGCAAGACATCCGGCAAAGTCGCACCCACGAGCAAGGGCACTTCAGGAGGCGGCCGGATATGTTCGATAATTCGATGGACGACTGCGGCGAACAACTGTGCCTTGTCGTCGAAGCGATCGTAAAAGGTTCGTTTCGAAATCCCCGCGCGGGTCGCCACCGCCTCGATCGTGGTCGATCCGTAGCCTTCCACAAGAAATAGCTCCGTGGCAGCTACCAAGATCCGCTCGCGCAAACGCAGAGCGTCGGCACGAGAGGGCCGCCCGCCGCGTGCGGCGGGTTTAGTAGCCTTTCGTGCCATGATTACCTATCGACGGGGATAGGGATATCCGCCTCCACGATACGAACCCCGGACCGGATAGCCGCCGGGATAGCCGCCTGAGTAGCCGGGATGCGGCGCATAGTAAGTCCGCGGCGCCGGGTAGTAGGCCGGACCTCGCGGGTAGTATGCGGGGGGCCGCGCGTAGTAGGCCGGCGGCGGAGCATATACGACCGCGGGCGGCGCATAGTAAGCGGGCGGCGGTGCATAAGATGCGGGGGGCGGCGCGTAACCGTAACCGCCTCCGCTGTACCCACCCCCGCCGTAACCACCTCCGCCGTACCCGGGAGACGATGGTGCCGCCTGCTCGCCCGCTGACACTACCGCAGAGACGATCGCGATCGGCAGCGTCACGAGCGCAGCGACTGCTCCGAACAGCCCGCGGCCCAATCCCCACCCATGCGGGTGACCGTAGTAACCATGTCCGCCGGCCGCCGCCGGTGCGACGGGCGCACATGCGATCGCCGCCGCCGCGGCGACTGCGAAAACTGCCTGCTTTACACGGGGCATGGCTTGCTCCTTCAGTTGATGGCAAAGGATCAGGCACGCAGCATATCGCCCCTACTATGGAAACGCAACGGTACCGTTTCATTAATATATCACCGAAATCAGAGCGCACCTGGGGGCACCCTGCCTTCTCGAACCCAGCCATCGAAGATGCCGAGCGCCGCCTCCACGTAGGCGGGATCATTGATGTGACAGGACAGCTCCAAAAGTTCCGCGGGTGCCGAGATCGACTCGCGCAACGCCCCAACGTAGGCCGCAAGTCCGGGCGCATCGTGCATCACCTGACCCGCGCGGTCCCACTCCTCGACACCCTTGAGCGGCAGCAGGAACACGCTTGGGCCGGTTGCTGCCTTGAGCTTCTCGCCGATCGCCCGGGCGCCGCGAATCCGCTCCTCGGCACTCATTTGCACCGAGGACAGAAGACGGTTGTGCGCGTGGCTCGGACGACCGGCATACAACGGTGACACGGGCCGCCACGTCTGGAGATCGATCATGTCGCAACTGCCGGGCCCCACGATCTGTGGAATGCCGCGACGCCCCGCCGCTTCCAGACGCGTGGGACCCGCGGTCGTGGGCGAGCCGAACAACTCGGCCGATACCTCGCAGACCGCGAGATCGAAAACGGCCACGAACTTGCCCGCCTCGATCAATGCTTCCATTGCACGGCCGCCCATCCCAGTGCAATGAAATACCACCGGTTCGTAGCCCCGCGCTTCGAGCGCCGGCGTGAGCGACACCATATAGCTCAGGCAGCTCTTCCCGAGCGACGAGATCGCCACCATCGGCCGGTGAGTCGTCGGCCGCACCACTGTCTTGCAAGCGCCGAGAACCGCGCCTGCCGCCTGGCTTAAAATCGATTTGCAGATGCTGTTGAGTCCATACAGACCGCCGGCCCAGAGCATCATGATGAGATCAGGAGCCACGCGCTCGGCAGGAATCAGATGAGAGTTTGCGACGGTCGAGACGATCAGCTTGGGCATGCCAAGCGGCAATGCGGCGGTGACATCGAGAGCAAGATCCGTTCCCATCGTGCCGCCCAATGCGAGCAGTCCGTCGATCCCGCCGTCGGCATACAACTTGAGCGCGAGGGCGACCGCCCCCTCAGCCATCTTGGTCATGGCCGCATTTTCATCCCCGAGCGCGGCAATGGCCTCGACGCTGGTATGGGCGGCTGCCGCGACGTCGCGATTGGAGAAGTGCGGCGCGAAACGCGGGACTCCGAGTACTCCTACGTCCATGATGAGGCCCCGCCCACCTCCCCTCTCGACGCTTTCGCGCAGGAAGATCAGTTCATCGGCCTTGGTGTCGGCCGTACCCAGAATCAGGATGTTGGACGGCATGGGAACCTTAAGCGGCATGCGATGCCCGTTCCACCGGAGTCACGGGCTCGAACAGCCCTTTCTTCATGACCATTTTGACCCACAGCGCGCCGACGGCTGAAAAAAGCACCAAGACCACGGCGGTGTACTCGATGATTTTCGGTTTCATTTCCGGCGTTGGAGAGGCATTGAGGCAGACATACGCCATGCCGCCGATCGCCGCGAGCGGCAGCCACGGAACCAGCGGAACCCGAAACGGGCGCGCCCATCCGGGATGACGGTAACGCAGCACCAAAAGCGAAATTTGCGCGACCATATAAGCCAGCAGCCAGGCGATCGAAGCTGCAATGACGAGAGGCAATATCGAACTCACATCGCCCCGCGACCACGCAAGTCCGAGCATGGGCAACGCGCCGACGAACAAGATCGCCACGACAGGTGTTTGGAAACGCGGGTGAATGTATTTGAATACCGGGAACACCTGGCCATTGTTGGCCATGCCCAAAATCATGCGCGGGACGGCGGCGAGCACGGTGTTCAAAAGACTCGCCGAGGCGAGCACCGCGAGTATCGAGAACCAGGTGCGCGCGCTGGATCCGTAGATGGCGACCGCCAAATCAAGATGCGGCGCAGCGCCCTCGGCGAGGGTCGTACGATCGACATAGAACGCGCTCCCCACCCCAAAACACAGGTAGGCAACGAAAATCACGGCCAACCCCCCGAGCATGGCCCTGGGCAGATCGCGATTGGGGTTTCTCGCCTCTGCGACCAGCGGCGTCACGAATTCCGATCCCATGAATGCCCAAAACGCGAGCGCGACGAGTCCCAGAGTAATGGTGTCCTTGGAAAGCGCCGACCAGCCGGTCGAAGCAACGCCGGTGGGCGGCGCCACGCCCCAATGCGCCAACGCAAGCAGGCCGGTGAGCAAGAGGAAGGCGAGCACGATGCAACTCAACGCCGTCTGGACGCGCGCGAAGACGTCCGTGCCCAAGATATTGAGCACGGTGAACACGACGATGAGCACCGCCGGCCAGAGATATACGGGTGTTGCGAAGGGCAACGCCTGCGACAGCACTTGGTTCATGAGAATCAGTTCGCTGGGCACGCCGAAGAGCACGGGCGTCACGTAACCGGCGAACACCAGCAGTATCGCCGGAAAATTGCCGACAGCGGCCTCGGCGTAGCTGCTCAGACTGGTCGCCTCCGGCATCATCAACGACATTTCGGTGTAAGCCATGGCGTTGGTGAGCGCCAATGCAAAGGCAAGCACCATGGCAAGGATGAATCCCCCGCCGCCGAGTCCCATGCCCTGCAACACGGAGACCATCGTCACCTGCGAGACGATCACACCGATGGAGGCGGAGAACAATGCCCCAAAGCTTAGGATTTTGGTCATCAGTCCTCCCTACAATACGACCTTGAGACGCGCTGCGATCGCAGCGATGTTGCCGCCGACGTCACGAAGATCGAAGTACTGTGTCTGAAGGCCCGCCCGCACGGCACCGGCGATGTTGCGAAACTGGTCATCCACGAACAGCACATCGGGCGCGGCACACTTAAGGGCGTCGAGCGCCATCGCATAGGCGCGGGGATCGGGCTTCAGGATCTTGGTATGAGTGGCATCGATGATGACGTCCATGTCGCGCATCACATCGATGCGCCCGGCCATCGCTGCACCGTAAAACAATTCGAATTCGTTCGACAGCACGCCCACCAGGATTCCTCGAGCGCGCGCCGCGCGAATCAAGCGCCGCATGTCGGGACGCACCAGGGCGTTCGGATCGGGCTGCCGTAGGCGCGCCATCAGGGTCGCCATGTCCCAGCCCGGCTCTCCCAACGCGAGTCCGACTTCGCGCGCTCGAGTCGCCCAATAATCGCGTTCGGTGATCTCATCACGCAGCATGGCGCCCCACAACGGATCGGTTTGCGGCGCCAGCGGGCCGAGCCATGTCAGCGAGTCCGCCGGAAGGTTCAGTGTCCGCTCGGTCTGCCGGTGACGCTCAAAGACGGAAACGCTGATGACGCTACCGAAGTCGAGCAGCAGCGCGCGCGGCGTCGGGCTCGTGGTCACGATGCGACGCTCACGAATTTCACATCCGTGTAGCCGAGCAACCCCTCCAGCCCGCTCTCGCTGCCGTATCCGGAGTCTTTGACGCCGCCGAAGGGCGTCTCCGGCTGCGACACGCCGAAGTGGTTGATGCCGACCATTCCGGCCTGAAGCGCCAAAGACAAACGATGCGCCGCGGCAAGATCGTGCGTGAACGCATAAGCGGCGAGACCATAAGGCAGTGAGTTGGCCCGTTCAATCGCGTCGGTCAGGTCGTCGAACTCGTCCAGGACGGCGAGCGGCCCGAATGGTTCCTGATGCTGCACCCGCGCAGCGGCCGGCACGTGCTCGAGAATGGTCGCAGGATAAAAATAACCGGACCGCTCGAGACGACGGCCGCCGCACAACACATCGCCGCCGTGGCGTTTGGCATCGTCGACGAATTCCTGCACGGCAGCGAGACGCCGCTCGTGAATGACCGGTCCGAGCTGCACGCCGGGTTCGACGCCGTTGCCGACTTTCAAGCCTGTTGCGCCGGCGACGAAGGCGTCGCGAAACGCGCGGTACACGGACTTGTGCACCAGGAATCGGCTAGGCGCCGTACAGATCTGCCCGGCGTTACGGAATTTTGCGGCAACCGACAGCGCGGCGACCTCGGTCGCATCGACGTCCGCACAGACGATCACCGGCGCATGGCCGCCGAGCTCTGCGGTATAGCGTTTCAAATGCCGGCCCGCCTGCTCGGCGAGCATCCGCCCAACCGGCACTGAGCCGGTGAACGACACCTTGGCGATTCCAGGATGCGCGATCAGCGTCCCCGAAATTTCCGCCGGATCACCGCACAGGACGTTCAGTACCCCCGGCGGCAAGCCGGCGTCGACGAAGGCGCGCGCCAGGGCGAGACACGTCGCCGGAGTCTCCTCCGCCGGCTTGATGACGACCGTGCAGCCTGCAGCGAGTGCGCCGCCAAGTTTGCGCGCCGGTAGGTTGGCGGGAAAATTCCAAGGCGTGAACGCTGCGACCGGTCCCACCGGCACTCGCAGCACGGTTTGGCTCAAGATCGCCGCGGTTCGCGGCGGGACCCCGCGGCTGGCGAGTCGCCGGGATTCTTCTGCCAAGAAATCGATGATATCGGCGGCCAACGTAACTTCGCGCAGGGATTCCGCCAAGGGCTTCCCTTGTTCCAGCGTCAGCACCTGCGAAATGCTCTTCGCTCTCTCGCGAATCAGAGCGGTCGCGGACAGAATGATGGCGCACCGATCGTGCGGCGGCATCTTGGACCATGTGCGAAAACTGCGCTCGGCCGCTCGGGCTGCGGCCTCGATCTCAGCCGGACCGGCGTTCGGCAACACTCCAATTTCTTCCGCCGTCGCCGGATTCACGACCGGCCGGTGACCCGCTGTCGTGCGTTCGAGCCACTGACCGTCGACGAGCAAAGAGAGAGCGGGATAGGGCATAGATCGCGGGAACATGCGGCCGGGTTGCTTACGCTTCCTGGCTGCGCTTCATCAATTTGTCCAAAATGACGTCGAGTTTGCGATGCTCCTGCTTGTCGAGCACAGCGAGGTACCACGCCTCCCTTTTGGCGGCCTCCGGCAGGATGACGCGGCACATTTTCTCGCCTTTATGGGTGAGCGACAAGATGACCTTGCGCCCGTCGGTCGGATCGTTGGCCGAATCGATGAGCCCGAGATCGACGAGCCGGCGCTGCGCCCGGGACACGCGCGCCTTGTCCATGCTGGTGCGCTCGACCACCTCGTTGAAGACGAGATGATCGTAGGCATAGAGCGTCATCAGAATCCGCCATTCCGGCACTTGAATGTTGAACTGAGTCTCGAACAGCCGGCCGATGGATTGCGACACGCGATTGGCGACGACCGATAGTTTGTAGGGGATGAAATCCTCGAGCTTGCCGATCGGCCCGAGCACCGGCCGTTTCACCGAGGGCCGTTTCACCGAGGATCGCTGCCCCGGGCGCCGCTTGGGTCCGTTGCCTGACACGCGCACCTTACGGGTGCCCGCTTGTTTCTTCGCGGCTTTCGCCATTTTGTCTTCCCGCTTTCGAGTCCGTTCGAGCGCGCTTTTTTTGCGGCGCCGTCATCGAAATAAAGGTTAGCACGACGGGCGAAAGCTTTGTTGACAATGAAACAAGTTAGGTCGGATACTACTTCCGATGGGTACCGAACCCGCCTTCCTCAGCAACACCTGGTACGTCGCGGCATGGTCCCACGAGATCGCGGCGGACGCGATGCTGGCGCGGACCATCACTCGAGTCCCTCTACTCCTCTGGCGCGATCAAACCGGCCGTGCGATCGCGCTCGAAGATCGATGCTGTCATCGGGCAGCACCTCTGTCCAAGGGGCGCCGGGAGGGAGATCGCATTCGCTGCATGTATCACGGACTGCTGTTCGATGCGACCGGCCGCTGTGTCGAAATTCCGTCGCAGGAGTTCATTCCTCCCGCCGCGCGCGTGCGCGCCTTTCCGGTCGTCGAGCGCTTCAAGTGGATCTGGGTTTGGATGGGTGATCCGCGCAGAGCGGACGAGTCATTGATACCCGACACTCATTCATTGGACGATCCAAAATGGCGCGGCACGCCGGGCTATTTGCATTACGATGCCAATTATCTTTTGATTACCGACAACCTGCTCGATTTCTCGCATCTGTCGTACGTCCACGAAACCACGCTCGGCGGTTCGGCGAAGTACGCAAGCGCCCGCCCGAAGGTAACCCGTTCGGGGCGCGGCGTTCGTGTCGAACGGTGGTTGATCGATGATGCCCCGGCGCCCTATTTGCAAAAATTGAAGACGTGGCAGGGTAACGTCGATCGCTGGAACATTTACGACGTCGTACTTCCGGGCGTGCTCCTGATGGATTCCGGAAGCGCTCCGACCGGTACCGGGGCGCCCGAGGGCAAGCGAGCCGATGCGGCGCAGTTTTTCGGCTGTCAGGCGGTGACGCCGGAGACGGAAACCACTTCGCACTATTTCTTTCAGCAATCGCACGGCTTTGCGCTCGACGATCCGAGCGTCACCGAAAGCTTGACCACCAGCGTACTCGCCGGATTCTTGGAAGATAAGGAGATCATCCTCGCGCAACAGCGAATCCTCGAACTTAATCCCGATGCGCCGATGCTGGCCATGCGCATGGACACGGCACTTGCGAGCTTTCGCGCTCTCATCGAAAAAGCCATCGCCGAGGAACGCGGCGGCGCGGCCGCCGGTGCGAGTTCGGAGGCGGCAACTGCACCGGCGCACTGATAACATGCGTGCAGACAGATATTAGACTTGCGAGGCTGCGACGGTTTACCGTACGGGGCAGGGATTTGAGAGATCGCTTTCTTGAAGGGAGAATGATAATGAAGAATTCCAAGGCTTGCCTCGCCTGGGTCGGCGCGGCGGCAATGATGGGGCCCTTGCACGTGTTCGCTGCCGAAGCTGCCACGGCGGCGCCCGCCGGCGAACTCGAAGAGATCACGGTCACCGCCCAGAAGCGCTCGGAAAGCCAGCAAAACGTGCCGCTGTCCATGACGACCTTCGGCGCCGTGGCGCTGCAAGAAAAGGCGATCAGTAACTTCTTCGATTACGCCACCAAGGTGCCGAATTTGGCCTTCGCACCGACCGGGCGACGGCGTCGGCACGGCGCGCACCATCTCGATCCGCGGCGTGTCCGGCAACAATGTGACCGGCTACTACATCGACGACACGCCCCTCCCGGACTCGCTCGATCCGCGGATTCTCGATATCGACCACATCGAAGTGCTGCGTGGACCGCAGGGCACCTTGTACGGCGCTCGCTCGATGGGGGGCTTGGTGCGCACCGTCACGAAGGAGCCGGATCTCAACGATTTCAGCGCGACCATCCACGGCGGCGCGTCGGACACCGCACGCACCGCACAGGGCAACTACAACGGTGATGCTGTCATCAATATCCCGCTGATTCAGGATAAGATGGCGCTGCGATTGAGCGGCTTTTACGACGAAGAGGCCGGCTACTTCAACCGCAGCTACTGCACCAACCCGGCCGCTGCGATGAATCTCTCGTGCACGCCGCTCGCCGCTACCGGCATCACCACGGTCGACAATGTCGGGGCGATCGACACATCCGGTTTCGCTGCGAGCTTAACGTTCAAGGCGACCGACTCGCTCACCATCACGCCGCGCTTCATGCTGCAGCGAACCGGCTACAACGGCTTCCTCATGTCTGACTACCTCACGGCGCCCGGAAACGGCATTGGTTATCCCGTTCCCACTCCCGCTACCGGCGCTCCCACGCCGAACAAGATGATACCCAACGACTTCACGCAAGCGCGCTGGTTCAACGTTCCGGAAGGCGGGTGGGATGACTGGGGATTGACCTCAATCGCGGTGCACTGGAAGACCAATATCGGCGAATTGGTCTCCTCGAGTTCTTATTTCTCACGCAAGGTGGTCGAGACGGAAGACGAGAGCGACTTCGTGTATGCGGCGATCACCTCGGGCGCCGGCGGCGAACCGCAGCCTGGCGGCATCACCGAAGAGAAGGACTACCAGGAGTTCGTGCAGGAAGTACGCTTCGTCTCCGCCCTGCAGGGGCCGATCCAATTCGTCACCGGCGCCTTCTATTCGGACACCCACGGCCGCCTACCGTTCTCCGCCTATTATCCCCCGGCGTCGGTACCGGGGATCGATTTGACGCTGACGGGCGCGCCGGGGGTCGAGATCACGCCGGGCTATCCGAACCTGATCTTCGCGTCGGATTTCCACACCGAAATCAAGGAGCCGGCGGTATTCGGCGAGGTGTCGTATGAGCCAATCGAGCGCTTGAAGCTGACGGCCGGCCTGCGCTGGTACCAGGTCAAGACATCGGCGCAAGGCTATGAGGGGGGGCTGGCCACCGGCGGCGGTCCGTTCATCGTCAGCCCTTATGAGACGCAGACCGAAACCGGTAACAATCCGAAGTTCGAGGCGGATTATCACCTCACGCCGGACGACATGGTGTACGTCAATGTGGCCAAGGGCTACCGACCCGGAGGCCTCGTGCCGATCGTGCCGCCTGGCGAACCGGGCACCGCGACCGATTGCGTCGCGGCGCTCAAGAAGGTGGACCCCAACATCACGATCTCACAGACGCGTAGTTTCAATTCCGACTCGCTGTGGAACTACGAGCTCGGCGCCAAGACCGCGTGGCTGGATCATCGAGTGACGATCGATGCCGCCGGGTTCTACATCGATTGGAAGAACATCCAGCAGGAAATCCTGCTCTCCTGCGGCTTCCAATACACGGCGAATGCCGGTGCCGCGACGAGCAAGGGCGGCGAACTCGAAGTGCGCGCGCGGCCGACGGATCCCCTCGAGCTGTCGCTCGGCTTGGGCTACCAGGATGCGAAGATCACCGAACAGGGGGCAGGATCACCGCAGACCGTGGGCTCGCCCGTGTATCAGGTCCCCAACTGGACCGGGAATGGGTCGGTGTCGTACACCACTCAGCTGACATCTGATTGGAAAATGATCGGCGAGACCGACTACTCTTACGTCGGCAGAAGCTTTAGCGGCAACAACGATCCGAGCGATCCGCGATTACGCCCCTCCTACCGGCTGATCAATGCGCGATTAGCGTTCGATCATGGACCTTTCGAGGTCGCGGTCATCGGCAAGAACTTAGCGAATGAGGTCGCGAACCTCGGCGATAATCGGTCGATTGCGGCAGAGGTTCCGGGACGACCGCGGCTGTTCGTGAACCAGCCGCGCACGGTCGGCGTGGAGTTCAGGCAATCGTTCTGACGCGACTAGCGCATGGATAAGCCAGTTCGAAAATGTTCTTCCGGCTTTGGCTGGAGCTTCGTCGCGCTTTGTCTCGTCGCGGGCCTCTGCGGTTGCGGTAAACCCCAACAGAATCCCACTGGCACCGTCCTCGTTTCAATGGCGGACAACAGCTACTCACCCGCTATCGTGCGAGTGCCCGTGGGCGGATCAATCTTGTTCATCAACGTTGGCCGCAACGACCATAACGTCTTTGCCGCCGATAAGTCTTGGTCGAGCGAGAAGAGCTTCGGCAACATCAGGTTGCGGCCGGGCGAGATGACCGAGATCGTGCTCAACAAGGCGGGCGTGTACCCGTTCTTTTGCAGCCTTCATGCGACGCCTGATGGCAAAGTGGGCATGGTCGGCGTCGCCGTCGTCGGAGACCTGCAATATACGCCGCCATCGGGCGCCCGCGGCATTCTTCCGACGGTCGACAAGCCCACCGGCGTCACGCGCCGCGTTCCGCAAGACTATCCGACGATTCAGAACGGGGTGGATGCCGCGAATCCGGGCGACCTGGTGCTGATCGACAAAGGCGAATACAACGAGGCCGTGTTCGTCACGACGCCCAGCGTGACCTTGCGCGGCGTGGATCGAAATGCCGTCATACTGGACGGCAAGTTCGAGCTGGGTACGGGCATCATGGTGGGCGGCAACGGCGTCGCCGTCGAGAACATGACCGCGCGGAACTACACCCTCAATGGATTCTTTTGGACCGCGGTGCAGGGTTTTCGCGGCTCGTATCTCACCGCTTACAACAATGGCGACTACGGCATCTATGCTTTCGGATCGAGCGACGGGCTGTTCGAGCATTCGCTCGCCAGCGGCTCTCCGGACTCGGCATTTTATGTGGGTCAGTGCGCGCCCTGCCGAGTGGTTCTGAACGACGTTGTCGGCAACTACAGCGGCCTTGGTTATTCCGGAACCAATTCGAGCGGAGACATGTATATCTTGAATTCCCGCTTCGAACACAATCGAAGCGGCATCGCCACCACGACGTTCGATATTGAATTGAACCCGCCGGGACGCGACACGACGATTGTCGGCAATGTGGTCAGCGACAGCGGGCTCGACAACGAAGCGAGCGGGTTCTACGCCACTGAAACATTGACCGGGAACGGCATCGCGTTGGTGGGAACGCATAGCAATCATGTGGAGCGCAATCTGGTGATCAGGAGTCGGAATAACGGCATTCTGGTGCTCCCGATTCTGGACCGCCACTACTGGCCTGCGACCCGCCACGTCGTTCGGGGCAACACGGTGCTCGGGTCCGGACGGGCTGATCTTGCGGCCGGCGGTTTCGGCACCATCGGAAATTGTTTTTCCGCGAATGTCTATCGCACCTCGCTCCCTTGGGGATTGCAGGCGCTTAACGGTTGCGGGCGATGGCGCGTACCCATCGCATCGGATCTCTCGGGGGATATGACCTTCTTCGGGGCGATTGCCCAGGTATTTACTGGTCGGTTTACCGTGAACGATTATCGCACCCGTCCGGTGCCGGCGGTGCAAGTCAATATGCCCGGCGGTGCAGACGCCCCAGTACGACCGGCGGTCAACGTGTTTGCGGGCTTGAAGCTGGACGTTGACTCGATCAGGACGCCGGCCGAGGGCACCGCAAAGATCGACCCCGTTGTCGCGCGCAAGGAGGATTGAAGTGCCATCGATGTTCTCAGTGTCGAATCCCGCCAGTCTTTTCCAGATCTGGTTTGTGGTTTACCTCTATTTGCTGCCGTTCCTGTTGTACGCCACGTGGGCGTCGCTCGCCATGATGGACCTCTGCGAGCGAAGTAAAGAATCTGCCCGCCTGGGCGTAAGCGCATTTGTCATTCTGGTTCCCTGGCTGGGCGGCGCCTGGTATCTGCTGCGCGAGGCTCGGACGCTGACGCGTACCGCGCGGGTTGCCATCGTGTCGACGGGACTCCTCCTTTGGCTTGTGCCGTTGGCGGTCGGATTCTGGCTTGTTGGAGGCCCGCTGGGACCCAAGGCGCTGAGCTAAAGACACTGTCGATGGGAGAAAATGGATCATGAACGTCACTTTGCCTAGCCACCTTCAAATGATTCTCGGGTTGTATGCCTATTTGCTCCCGCTGCTGCTCTACGTCCTATGGACCACGCTCACCCTGTGGGACCTCGGACGGCGAGCCGAAACGACGGCGGCGGCGACCTGGGTCTGGGTTTTTGTGATTCTGGCTCTACCCTTCGTTGGCGCACTCGCCTATCTCTTCTTAAGCGGCTCGAAGCTGACACCGCGGGTCAAATTGATCGCGCTCGGCGGCGGCGCTGCCTATTTGTTGGTCTTAGCGCTCGGCATTGCAATCGGCGGAGTTAGCTAAACAATGGCGCTGCGACGTCGCGACTTGTTCGGACTGGGCGGCGTCGGCGGCGCACTCGGCTTGCTTGGCGGTTTGGCGTGGCCCGGCGCCAAGCGGATCGCCGCCAAGTATTCCGCTACCGCTCCATTGCCCCTGCTCGACGTCGATTGCGCAAGCGATTCATCCGGCGCCGGGACCGGCGTAGGTTATTCGCCAAAGTTTGCGCCCCCGGCCTACCTTGCCGCTGGAAGCCGCGACGGCTTACATACGCCGCCGCCGTGGGCGCCGCGAGCAACCGCTGTGCGCGAGTTTGATTTATCGGTAATTGAAACTACGCTCGAAATTGCCGACGGCCAGAACGTCACGGTATGGGCCTACGGTGGAACGGTGCCCGGTCCGATTGTACGTGCAACCGTGGGCGATCGACTCAAAGTCACCTTGGACAATCGCACCAGTTGCGCACATAGCGTTCATTTTCACGGTGCTCACGACGTCTCACAGGACGGACTCGGGCGTGTTGCGAAAGGCGAAAATCATTCCTACGAATTCGAAGCCGGCCCCGTGGGATTGCATCCCTATCATTGTCACGTACCGCCCTACGCGCGGCATGTGGGCAAAGGGATGTACGGAGTAATGATCGTTGATCCACTCGAACCGCGACCGGCCGCGCACGAATTTGTTTTGTCGCTGTGTGGATTCGACGGCGACGGCGACGGACAAAACGATGTTTACACCTGGAATGGCGTGGCGGGATATTACGAACGTTTTCCACTCAAGGTACCGGTGGGCGAACTGGTTCGCATTTATCTAGTGAATATGGTCGAACCCGACCCGGTCGCTTCGTTTCATTTACATGCCCAAACCTTCGATTTATATCGGTCCGGGACGTCCGTCTCGCCTCACGAACACACCGACATCGTAAGTCTGGGACCTGCCGAACGAGCCATTCTCGAGTTTCGGCTTCCCCGTCGCGGCCGTTATATGTTTCATCCGCATCAGAGTCGCATGGCTGAGCGGGGTGCGATGGGCTGGATCGTCGCCGTATGATCCCGTCAACCGCTCGCCAGGTATTCCTCGGCGGCGCTGCATGCGCGCTCGATGAGGAAGGGCGTCATTTCGTGGGCCGTTTCGCTGCCCTGGCGCGTGTGTACCCAACCTAAGTAGGTCGTGCCCCGCGCCGCGAGAAATAATGAAAGCCAACCGAGTTCGTCGTCGGCAAGAGGACGCTCACTGCGGTAGCCACGAATGAGCGCGTCGCGCGCAGCCGGATAAATGCTCTCGCCGGTGATGAAGTAGAGGGAGGTCGCGAGTTCGAATAGATGCCAACCAAAACCGGCGTCGTCGAAGTCGATCACCTGCACCCGATTTCCTTCGATGAGCAGATTTTCCGGAACCAAATCGGCATGAATCAGCCCGTAGCGCTCAGGCTTCATACCATACGCCGCGAGACCACCGGCGATCAGCGCCCTCGCGCGATCAAGGAGACCTTTCTGCCCAGGCGTGAGCGCAGCGAGCTCCCAGAACCGTCCCCACAGCGGTTGCTCGCCGATGAGTCCGGCCGCATCCCAGGCATGACGACGGAACCCCGTCGGGCGCTGCCAGCCGACGGCATGGTTGTGCATGCGCGCCGCGATTGCGCCGATGGTCTGGTATTGCCGGGCAACGTCGCCAGCCTCGCCGCTGATTCCGCTCTCGACCGACCCTAACTGGCGTCCGTCGATCCACTCGAACAGGTCAATCTGCCGTGAGCCGGCCGCGGGCGTCCCCACCACCTCGAAGTCTCGACCCTGCCGCGAACGAATGACCCGCGGCACCGAAATTCCGGCCGCCTCCAGCGCGCGCAACCAGGCAAATTCCGAATGCAGTGCCTCGTCCGAATGGTAGCCGTGGCGATGCACTCGAAGCACCGCCCGCCCGCCGCCGGCGAGATCGACGCGAAATACCGCATTTTCCCGCACCTTGATCGGTGCGACGTTCGTCACGGCGAGATCCCAGTCGCGTAAGGCGATGTGGGCGAGCGCCCGCATCTCTTCCAGGAAGGCCTCGGACTCCGAAGCGCTCAAAGGTCCGCCATGACTGCGTCGAGCGTCTCGATGAGGAGGTCAGCATGTTGCCTCGAGAATGGCATCGGCGGCCGGATCTTCAGGATATTATCGTGAATACCGATGCGGCTGATGAGCACGCCGCGTTCACGCATGAGGTTGACGAGACGTTTGGTTTGCGCCGTCGCGGGAACTTTGGTGGAGCGATCCGTGACCAGCTCAACCGCGAAGAAGAGTCCCGCGCCCCGCACGTCTCCGATGAGCGCGTGCCGGTCCGCGAGTTTCTTGAGCCTCCCGAGCGTGTAGTTGCCCACCGTGACGGCATTCTCGAGCAGACGTTCGTCCTCGAGCACGTCGAGAACCGCCGTACCGACAGCGGCAGAGACGGGGTTGCCGCCGAATGTATTGAAGTACATGTTCCGGCCGGCGAATTCGTTGACGAGGTCGCTGCGGGCGATCACACCGGCGAGCGGATGGCCATTGCCCATGGGCTTGCCAAGCGTAACGATGTCGGGAATCACGCCCAACTTCTGGTGTCCCCACATCTGGCCGCCGAGCCGGCCAAAGCCCCCTTGAACCTCGTCGGCGATGAAATACCCGCCGGCGGCGTGAACGTGCGCGAGAGCCTTCGCCATAAATCCTGAAGGCACGGTGGGCAGGCCTTCACTGGAAAAGGCCGTGCAAAACAGCAAGCCGGCGAAGCGCACGCCATCGGCGGCGAACGCATCGATCGCGTTTTTCACGTCGTTTGCGTAGGCCGTTGCGAGTTCCTCGTCGCTGCGGCCGGCTCGTTCCCGGTAGGGGTCCATCACCGGTACCGTGCGTACGTATGGGCCGCGCTTGTCTTCCGGGGTGAACAGCGAGCTCACCTGCATCACCGCCGCCGTGTTGCCGTGGTAGGCCCATGCCGTGGATATGATGCCCATACCGCCGCTGCAATCGCGGGCAATGCGCAGCGCCAACTCGTTCGCTTCGCTGCCGGTGCAGCAGAACATGGCCATCGAGAGCTTCGGGTCGAACAGCGATGTGAGCCGTTCCGCGTAGGCCACCACGTTTTCGTCGAGATAACGCGTGTGAGTGTTCAGCATCGCCGCTTGACGGCTGAGCGCCGCCACGACGCGAGGGTGGCAATGCCCGACGTGCGGCACGTTGTTGTAGGCGTCTAAATAACGCTTGCCTTCGGCGTCATACAACCACACCCCCTCACCGCGCACCAGGTGCAGCGGCTTGTCGTAAAACAACGGTGAATTTCGCCCGAGCACGCGATAGCGCCGCTCGAGCAACGAATCCGCTTTCATGTACGAGTCCTTTGCGTCATTGACCTTGATAAAAGGCTTCGAGCACGACCGGGCTTTCCGGCAGCGTCGAGCCACCGTCGACGACGATCGTCTGCCCCGTAATGTAGGCCGCAGCGTCCGAGGCAAGAAACAGCATGGTGTTTGCGATGTCGGCGGGGGCCCCGAGCTTTCCAAGCGGAATTTGCGTCGCCATCTGCGCGATGGCTTCAGGTCCGCCCAACGCATCCATCGCCGGCGTGAGGATATAGCCCGGCTCGACGCCGTTCACGGTGATGTTCTGGCGCGCGTACTCGAGCGCCGCGGTGCGGATGAGGCCGTTGAGGCCGCACTTCGACGCGGCATAGTGCGCGGTGCCCGGCATGGCGACATTAGGGCCGGTAACCGAAGAGGTAAAAATAAAACGGCCTCCGCCCTGTTTGCGCAAGTGCGGCAGAGCCTCCTGGATGAACCAGAAGCCCGCCTTGAGGTTCACGGAGAGAGTAAGGTCAATGTCTGCATCCGTCAGCTGTTCGATCGACAACACAGGGTAGACGGCGGCGTTGTGTATGACGATGTCGAGACGCCCGAAGCGCTCCACCGTTTGCGCGACCACGCGCTTCACTTCGCTGTGACGACCCACATCCGTCTGGTTGAGCCACGCGACCCCGCCGCCCTTGACGATGGAGTCGGTCACCGCTTGGCCGTTCGCTTGGCTTCGTGTCGCCAGTACGACTTTGGCGCCCGCCTTGGCGAATACCCGCGCGATGCCCTCACCGATGCCTTGGCCGGCGCCGGTGACGATTGCCACCTTGCCCGATAGATCGACGATCATGATTTATTCCTCTTGGTGTAGGTTCACGAGGCCCGCAAACGCGCCGGTCTCAGCCAGATGAACTGAGCGATCAGCAAGGCGATCGCTGCAATGGCGATTTGCAACGCGCGCACCTCGAGCTCGTAGCAGGACACCATGACCGAGAGCGACAACATGAGTGCCACCACCGCGATGGGTGAGCCGCCGAGCGCGCGAAAGGTTCGCGGCAGCTCAGGTTCCTTCTGCCTCAGGCGCAGAAATGCCGCAAGCAGCAGAGCGTGAGAGACGCTGATCAGAAAGATGAACACCACCATGGCGCTGTTCGGTGCGAACGCCGCCGTTGCGAGCGCGATGACGCCGACCAGGTACACCGCGGCCGCCGGCGCCTGCCGTCGGTTGACGCCGCCGAACACCCGAGGCAGGAAGCCGCCCTGCGCCAAATGGTAGAACTGCCGCGAACCCGCGTAAGCGAGCGAAAAGAATGTTCCGAGCAGCGCCACCAAAGCCCCGCCGCCCACGAGACGCGCCATGAATACCGCCCCGGTGCGTGCCGGGTTTGACGTGACCGCCGCAAACAAGGGATCGTCGACCGCGGCAAGTCGATCCGCGCCGGTTCCCCCCGTTGCAATCAACAGCACACACATCCCGATCACGAAGGCGACGCCGATCGCCGTGGCGAGCGCCTTCGGCATGTTGCGGGCCATGTCGCGCATTTCGGCAGCGGCATGCGCCGACTGCTCGACGCCGAGAAACAGAAACAGGGCAAACGGGATGCATCGGGCGGCTCCGCCGAGCCCGTGCGGCAGCAGCGTTCTCACACCGGTGGGGGTGACGCTGAATAGTCGCGCGGACTGGTATTCGGGAGCCATAAACAAGCAAAAGGCGACCAGGATCACCAGGGCCGCCACCCCGACGGCGACGGTGAGACCGACTGCCTCGCTGGCGCCGCGCAATTGCAGCCCCATGACGAAGACAAGAAACGCGATCTTGACCGGCCAGCCGCCGAAACCGAGCCATGCCGAGACATACGCCTCGCTGAACGACACGGCGAGACCGGCGCCCACCGCGAGCGCGATGGCGACCGACATGCCGGTCAGATAGCCGGCCGTCGGTCCGAGTGCCCGGCGCACATAGCCGTCGAATCCTCCTGCGCTTGGCAGCGCAGCGGCGAGTTCTGCCACGGTCTGGGTAAGACACAAAAAAAGCACGGCCATCGCCAGTGCTGCGAGGAACATGCCTCCCCAACCACCGACTCCCAACCCGTAGTTCCAGCCCGACACATTGCCGGAAATCGCGATAGCGATTCCGAGCGCCGCCACTTGGGTCCAATGCAGGGCCCCCGCCTTGAGGGTCGCCGGCGCTGGGGCAAGCCCGGTCGGACTATCAGCCACGAGGTGCTCCTTGCCTCATCCTGCTACTTGCCCCACCGGTAGGCAACGCTGGCTCCGAAAGTGCGCGGCGCACCAAAGACCGATTGATCGATGCCCAAGAATCCGGACAGATCCAAGTTGTATACCCGATACCAACGATCGGTAAAGTTCTTGCAGTACGCCGAATACTCCCAGGCGCCGCTTCCGCTGGTATAGGCCACCCGGGCATTCGCGACGACGTAGGAATGCTCCAGGTCATCCTCGGCATTGACGAGTTCCAGGTACTGCGCCTTGTTCCACTTCGCATCGGATTCGACGGACATTTGGCCGCCCAACGCCGGCCACTCGTATCGAGCCACCGCATTGAAACTCCAGGGCGGCGCCTGCGGCAATTGTGAGGTCACCAGAATACCGGATGGAGTCGGCACGTCCTCCGCGCGCGTATCGAGCCACGACACGCCGAGCTGCACGTTGAGTCCCCGCATCGGAGCGAGGGCGAGTTCAAGCTCGCTGCCCTTTACCGTTGCGTTGATGTTCTCGACGATCTGCGTGGCGACGTCCAGGAAGAAGCCCTGGTAGTCCTTGTAGTCGTAGTAAAAGACCGAGCCATTGAGCCGCGCCTTGCCGTCCCAGAAGGTCGACTTAAAGCCCGTCTCGTAGCTGGTCAAACGTTCCTCGTTGTAGTTCAGATTGAGCACCGGCAAGAACGTATACGAGGGATTCAGATTCACATAGCCGGAACTGGGCGCCGACCAGCCGCCGCCCTTGGCTCCGCGATTGACGCTGGCATACAGCAAGTTATCGTGGTCGATCTTGTAATCGAGCTCAACCTTGCCGGTCGGAATGTGGTAGGTGTGCTCCGCATTGGGGTACCCCGCCCCGGTCGAGTAGGTAACGGCGTACGGAAAGCCCCCGGGCGGCGCGTTCGGTGCCGGTGGGCCGCACACGTTGCAGCTGTAGTTGTAGACGTAGGTCTTCTCGTCGCTCGTATAGCGCGCCCCGACAATGCCGGTCCAATGCTCGTTGAAGTCGTACTCCAATTGACCGAACACGGACGGCGAGCTCGTCGTCAGATTCAACTGAGCGAGGCCGTCGCCATAGGGAAACGGAACGGGCGGAATGTAGTCCGGCAATGTGGTTTGTTCAAAATTGTTGGTTCTGTAGTTGAGGTAGTAAAGACCCGTGATCCACCGCATCGCGCCGACCGTGCCGTTGAGGCGAAATTCCTGCGAAAACTGCTGGTAATGCACGCCCGTGTCGTAGTTGAAGATCGGATTCGGCGACATATCCGAGTCCTCGCCGTAGCGCTTCTGCAATTGCATGTAGTCGGTGACGGACGCCAGCGAAAAGTCCGCAAATTGCCAGTTGACGCGAACGCTGGAGTCCCAGACGGTGCGGTTGAATATCCCGCGGCGGTCCTCCGCCTGGTTGAATGGGCTGGTGCTGGTATTCACGTAGCCGCCGAGATCGGGTGTACCCGGCGGGGCGAACACGCCGCGGCCGGTAGCATCGGGAACGGCGGCCGCCCATGAATAGTTGCCCTCGATCTCATTATCGTTGTTGATTGCATCGAGCTTGATAAGGATCTCGCCATCGTCGGATGGCTTGATCTTGAATTGAATCCGGCCGGCGTATTGCTTCTGATTGTTGACCGAGGCCCCGATGCGGTTCGTGATATAGCCGTCGCGGTCCGAGGTCGAGAAGGACAGGCGGGTGTCGACCCTCTCGGAAAGAGCGCCACCGACGGCACCTTCGGTCTGTATCAAGCCGTAGTTGCCGAGGGTCAACTGTACGTAGCCGTCCGGTGCATCTGTGGGCTGCTTGCTCACGTATTGGATGAGGCCTCCCGTCGCGTTACGTCCGAACAGGGTTCCCTGCGGCCCGCGCAGCACTTCGACCCGCTGCAAGTCGAACAGCGAACCGGCGAGCGCACCGGTATTCGCGACGTACACATCGTCCGAGTAAACCGCAATCGGCGCCTCCTGGTGATCGCTGAAGTCGTTCTGCGAAACGCCGCGCAGGTTATAGATAGTGACGGTCGCGCCATATTGATTGAACTGCATGCCGGGAACCTGACCGACGATGTCCGTGACGTCATTGAAGCCGAGCTTCTTGATGGTGTTGGCGTCGAAGGCCGTCACCGAAGTGCCGATGTCCTGCATGTTCTGCTCGCGCCGCTGGGCGGTGACGATGATCTCGTCAAGCTTGTTGGTCTCGTCGGAATCGGCCGCCAGACACGTCGCCCACGGACCGGCTACCGCGGCCGCGAACAGGACCGCGCGCGCCGTGCACGCACCAAGCAGTCGGAGGTTTACAAAGCTGTGCATCCACTTCTCCAGAGAGTTATTGAGCAAACCGCAAGGTGATGAGCAACCTGGTATCTTAGTCGACTCTAGTCGAGTATCCTCAACATCACTACGAGTGTCAATGTGTTGCGGCGATCCAACGTAAAGCCCCCTATCCGTGTTGCGGCCGTATTCCGCGCGCCGGGCATTGCCCGCCGCAAACGGCTGCTCGCCGCCGCGCGAGCCCTATTGGCACATCACGACCTCGATGAGCTGAGTCTCGCCGACGTCGCGCGCGTTGCGCGCATTCCGAAAGGTTCGGCCTACCACTACTACAGCGATATCATGGACCTGTACGTGCAGCTGCTCGCGGTGCTGGGCGAGGAGATGCTCGACGATGTCCGCCGACCGATTCGCGGTAGTCTTCCCGCGGCGTGGACCGACGTGATCGCAGCATTGGTGCGCCGCGGGGCGCACTATTTCGGCACGCATCGGGCCGCCCGGCAGCTCCTCCTCAGCCCGAAAACGCCTCCGGAACTGAAGCTGCGAGACCGCCAGAGCGACGCGCAAATCGGCAAACTCTTCGAACAACAGGTCGAATCGAGATTCGTGCTTCCCGAGCACCCCGAGCGGTCCGCAATTTTCTTCCGCGCCGTGGAAATCGCCGATCTCATGTTCAGCCTCTCCATGCTGGAGCATGGGGCCATCACGGACGATATGACTGAGGAGGCAGTGCGGGCAGTCGTCGGCTACTTGCTCGCTCATTTCCCGGCCACTTTGCCTAGGCGTGCCCGCGACACCTAGAGTCCACGCCTATTTGGAAGCATCTGCAGCCGTCAACTTGCCGCTGCGAAAACTGCCTTTGACGAAGAAATCACCCTTGCAAACCCAAGCTCCGTGCACCTTGGCCCACAAAAACAGGATGGCGAAGGTGAAGGGTTTATTTTTGGGGTCGGATGGAAAGACCTGAAAGTCAGCCCAATCCCACCCGGCGTTGCCGTTGACGTAGGTATACACAGAATCAATTTTGACCCGATTGTCCTTCACCACCTCTTCATAAAGCGGGCGGATTTGATCGCGGCCGATGTAAATGCCCTCGCCCTCGCCGACTGAAATCACATCGGGCGAGTAAAACTGGCTGACTATGGTTTCCGCGTCATGGCGAGCGAACGCCCTCTCCTTCAGATCGTATCTCGCTCGGATGGCCTTTTTGAACGCGTCGAGTTCAGGACTTTCCTTGGACGCGGAGGCCTTGGCAGCATCGGGCGAAGCGGGCGCAGACGCCTCCCCCGCCGCCCAGGCTGTGCCGATAACGAGGTTTAGCACTAGGAAGATAGACATCACGCGCGAGATTCCCATCAGCTGATCTCCAGAGCTTGCTTACCGGCCCGCTCGCCTTCCTCGGCCGCGGTCTCCCACATCTGAGCCCCGGACAATTCCGAGTGGCCGAACGTGAGGCGGTGAAATCGCTTGCGCAGCACGTCCTTTGGCGGCGGCTTGCCGTCCTTGCCGAAGAAAAATCCAGGCGGGTCGACGACGTAGGCGTGACCCCACCGATTGGTGATGATTCCCGCGATGTCACGATTGGCGTCGAAGCCGTAATCTCCAAACATCTTGGTGAATTGCGACCGCACGGCGGTCTCTATCTGTGCGTACGACATCGAAAATAGCTGCATGCGTGCGGCGGTACATTGTTGCGGGAACGGCACGCCGGGTAGCGGGAATGGGTTGTACATCGTCAAGACAACGGGTTTGGAAGGGTCCAGCGGTTGGGTCACTTGCCCCGGGATTTCGAGGTTTCGGCGCAGGCTCGTGAACCAGCCGAATCCCTCGAACCAGCGCGCCGATGCGATGCCCAACTTGTCGAGAAACTTCCAATTGCGCAAGGCCACATTGACCGTGAGCATCGGGGCATGGTGAAAGCCATTCATCGCTTCGCGGTACTCCGGCGAGATGTCGCGGCAAATGTGCCGGTTCGCATGCTGCTGGCCGCACAAGATGGCCGCCTTCGCCCGCACCTTGTAGAGGTTCCCATCGCGGAGGTAAGTCACAACCACTTGTTTCGCCGATTCGGCGGGTCCGTCGTGCACGACGCTGACGACGGTCGAGGAGAGGCGCATGCGCACCGGCGCATTGACCCGATCGAGCTGATCCCATTGGACGGGACTGTTGAGGATATCCGCCATGCGATATTCGCCCTTGAGCGCAGCGGGAATTATCTTCTTGAGAAAATGGCGCGCGGTGCCGGCATGACCACCGGGGAAACTCGCCAAATAAATCTCATCGGTCGGATCCACGCCCCCCGTCTGATAGCGGTAATAGCCGATCACACCCGGCTGAATGAAGTTATAGGCTGAATAGGCGGAAATGACGTCGGCGCCCAGTCCGCAACCCATCGCGGAGGTCATCGGATTGAGGTATTTCAGAACATCGGGAAGCACTTCGGCGTCGATGCCGACGACATTCGAAAGAAAATCGGCGTACGTCATGCTGTCGAGCCATGGCTCCCAGTCAGCTCGCCGCGGCGGAGTGCGGAATAGCTCCATGTCGACCAGTGCTTTCTTGGCCGCCTCTGAAATCGGCGCATGCTTGAAGCCGCTCCGCCATGGGTTCTTGACCCACCCGTGCCCCTCGTAATAAAAGCCCGTATCGGATCGCTCCCAGGCGACATGCATCGGACTCCACGCGTCCTCTGGAACAAGAATATCGCTGCTGAGACCGGTGGGTTTTTGGTATACGAATTCGTCGGGAAACCCGAGATCTTGAGCGAAGTGCGTCCACATGCCCGCGTCCTTGGCCTTGCCGAACGGCACGACGATCCCCGTCGCACCCTGGGGTGCGGTCAGGTGGTAGCCATCGACTTCGAACTCGTTTTGTTTCGCCTCGCCGCCGAAAATCGGGTGCTGATCGAGCATCAGAACGTTGCCGTCCGGACGCTCCTTTCGGTAAGCCCAGCAGGCGGATAATCCGGCCATACCGCACCCGATGACAATGGCGTCCGGGCTCTCGCCGGTGTCCTTCGCCGCGCGCAGCATCTTGTCCCATTGCTGGTTGCGTATGCCTCCATGGGCTGCGTTGACCACTTCGTGAGTATTGCCGTTGGACCTTGCGTAGTCGCCGATTCCGCCGGGGCCCGTCCACTCCGGCCCCAGCCCGGTCATCGGCGCCGACACCGTCTGCGCGTCCGCTTGGCGCACGGCCGCCGGCGATGCCATCTCGAGCAGCGCTGCCCCCGCTCCGATCAGAGAACCTGCGACGAAATCCCGGCGCGTAACAACCGCTTCGGCGGCCGCCGGAGGCAATGCATCAGCGGCTTGGCCGCCCGTCCGATCGATGGGAGTCACGAGGTTTCCTCCGCTTGCATTCACATGCACAGGTCGCGCGACTTCGTTTTACCAGTCATGTGACTTGTCCGACTATAGTCGCCGTGGCCGCGGCTCGTCAAGCCGCTTACGACGGGGTAAAGTTGCCTCGGGTTCTCGATAGGGCAGGTTATGAAGTTTCATTTTTCTCAGGGGCCGCGCGCCGAATACCGCGAGACGCCGAGTACGCTCAAGATTTTGCGGGCTGCGAAGCGGATTTTCATCCGCGACGGCGGCGATAAGTTCAGCTCCCGGGGCGTTGCCAAGGAGGCGAGGCTGAGCCTTGGCGCCGTTCAACACTTCTTCCCCACCAAGCACGAATTGCTCGCGGCTATGCTCGAGTACGTCGTGAATGAATATGAATCCGAATACCAGAAATTGTGCGATCGGCTGCCGATGAACGGCGAAACCCGCCTGCTCGGCGTACTCGACATACTCATCGCGGATATCTGGAAGCGCGATACGCGCAAGTTCTTTTTCGGCTTCTGGGCGCTCGCCTGTCACAATCCGGCAGCCAGCAAACTGTTCGGTGAAATGTATTCCTATCAGGTAAGGAGAATAGGCGCATTTCTAGGAGCCGCTCAGCCTGGATTGGCGGAAAGCCGCTGCGAGGAGCTGGCGATACAAATCGTGGCCATGACCGACGGATTGATGCTCTTTTCGGCGCCTCGGGGCAAGCAATTCGCCACCGTTGAGCGTATGAAGCACATGGTCAAGGAGACGGTGCTGCGCCTTCTGACGCAATAGCGAAGTGGCTTTTCATATGTCAGACTTGAGCGGCACAAATGGGAGATTGCGTTGCGCTGTCGTGAGAGAACTATTCCCCTCGTAAGTCGGGTCTCAATCGTATTGAGTTGCGCTCTGGCCATCGGAACCCTGCGAGTCGGATCCGCGTGTGCGGAAGTTCCTTCAGACGTTGGACGCGGACCTCCGGCGGCAACGCTCACGGTACCCGCACCGAAGCACTGGGTATGGGTAAACGATTTTGTGTTTCCGCATATGGCCGACGGGATGGCATATCTGGTCGACGGCGATACAGGCCGATACTTGGGAACTCTCAGCACTGGCTACAGCTTTTCGCACTTGCTTCTGTCGCGCGACGGTAAAATCATCTACTCGCCGGAAACCTATTTCTCGCGCGGAACGCGTGGAAAGCGCACGGACGTCGTGACCCTGTACGATGCGGGCACGCTCAGCCCGGTCGGCGAGATTGCGATACCGCCGAAGCGCTCATCCAACTTGCCGATGATGAGCAATGCCGCTCTAACGGACGATGAACGTTTCCTGTTGATCTATAACTTCAACCCGGCACAGTCCGTCACGGTGGTCGACACCAAGACTCGCAAGTTCGTGCGCGAGATAGAAACTCCAGGTTGTGCGCTCGAGTATCCCACCGGGGCGCGCTCGTTTTTTACCGTATGCGGCGACGGCTCCTTGTTGCTCGTGAATCTCGACGACAACGGCGCGGCGCAACAGCAACGCACGCAGCCGGTGCTGAGCATGGGCGACGATCCGGTGACGGAAAAGGCCGTGCGCCTGGGTAAAACGTGGTACTTCGTTTCGTTCGACGGGCGCATCGAACCGCTCGAGGCCGATTCACGGCGTGCGGTCGCCGGGGCCGCTTGGTGGTTGACGTCCGAGGCGGAGCGCAAGGCGGGTTGGCGACCGGGCGGAATTCAGCAACTCGCGATGAACTCCGACAAATCGCGTCTCTACGCGATCATGCATCGGGGCGGCATCGCAACCCACAAGGATCCGGGGAAGGACGTTTGGGTCTTCGATGTGTCGACCAGGCTGCGTGTGCAGCAAATTTCGCTCAAAAACTTGGCAAGCTCGATTCAACTGTCCCGTGATGAACATCCGCTGCTGTATAGCATCTTCATCGACGCCACCGACCTCGACATTTACGACGCATCGAGCGGCCAGCTGCTCCGAACCGTCGATCATATAGGCACGACACCGACGATCATGGTCACGCCCTAACCGCTCGTGCACACGCTGGAGGCGCATTTGCTCGATCCTGCCATCGGATTCTTGATCATCATCGGAATCGCACTGCTGTTCGCGATCGCGGGCATCCATAAGCTACGGAACCTCGCCGTATTTACGGAGGTTTTCGTTGCATATCGCGTGCTGCCGGAATCGGCGGGACGGCGCTTGGCGTGGCTCATTCCATGCATCGAACTCGCGACTGCGATGGCCCTGCTGTGGGTACCCTCTCGTCATTCGGCGATTATCGCAGCGATGGGCCTCTTGTTCGGCTACGCGTCGGGGTTGGGTGTAAATCTCGCCCGCGGCAGGCGTGAACTCGATTGCGGCTGCGGCACGGCGGGTAATCGACGCTCGATAGCCGCTTGGATGATCTGGCGGAATTTGTTTCTGGCGCTTGCTCTTGCGATCGCTGCGATGCCCTGGGTCGCGCGCCCTTTCGACGGTTTCGACTTCTTGACCGTAATGGGGGGACTGACCGCGTTGGTTGCGCTCTATGTCGCGGTCGATCAATTGCTCGGCGATGTGGCGCCGAAAGCATTGGCCTTCAGTCGGAGGACCTCGTGACCGCGCTTGCCGTATCCAATGTAACGCTGTGGTTCGTGGTGATTGGACTGTGCCTCGCGCTGCTGGCGGTTGTGCGTCAGCTGGGCGTTTTGCACGAGCGGATTGCGCCGGTCGGCGCCTTGATGCTGGCCAAGGGACTGAAGGTCGGAGAATTCGCGCCGAGCATCACGGTCGATGATCTTGACGGCCGCTCGCTCACCCTGGGAGCGGCGCGAACCGACGGGCGCGCCACGTTGCTCATGTTCGTGTCGCCGACCTGCCCGGTATGCAAGGCCTTGCTTCCGGTTCTCAAATCGAGTCTGACATCGGAACGCGATTGGCTCGATATCGTACTTGCAAGCGACGGCGAGAATGCCAGGCAACGCGAGTTCGTGCTCGCTCACCGTCTCGGTAGTTTTTCCTACGTCGTCTCTGCCCCGCTCGGCATTTCATACCAGGTCAGCCGTCTTCCGTTTGCGGCGCTGATCGACGCGCAGGGCGTACTCCGAGCGCGCGGAATCGTCAATTCCCGCGAGCATCTGGAGAGCCTATTCGAAGCCAAGCGGCTCGGCTTCGCATCGATCCAGGATTATTTCGAAGCGGCCGCGCAACATCAGGCTGCATGAGCAGCCGGTGTCGTACTGAAAGGAACTATTCATGAAATGGTTGGATGTATTGGCGGAAAATTCGGCGCGCTCGCTTGCACGGCGGACGTCTCGACGCAGCGTGCTCGCCGGTCTCGGGTCTTTCCTGTTGGGCGCCACGGCGGTTCCGCTGCTCCCGGTGGCGCGCGGCGCCGAGTCGAAATCCCAGAACGATGCGTCGACGGGCACTCCCGGGCAGGGAGCCGATCGCGGCGACCCCTCCTCGTGCGACTACTGGAGACACTGCGCGATAGACGGTTTTTTATGCGGTTGCTGCGGGGGTTCGCAATCGATGTGCCCACCCGGCACCGATATGTCGGCGGTTACCTGGATTGGCACCTGCCATAACCCGAGTGACGGCAAGGACTACGTGATTTCCTACAACGATTGCTGCGGCAAGAGTGCTTGCGGCCGATGTTTCTGCAATCGCAACGAAGGGGATTCATCGCTGTTCCAACCGGGGAAATCCAACGACTACAATTGGTGCTCCGGGAATTCCAAAGCCAATATTCCCTATCACTGTTCGACGGCTCGCATCGTGGGCGCGGCGAAGTAGCCACGGGTGCGCGCGCTGAACGTGGCTGCGGCCCTCTGGTGGGCAAGTTCGAACGCTGCGTGGGGTTACCAACCGCTCGTCAACTTCCAACTGCACTGCATGGGCTGCCACCTCGCCGACGGGTCAGGTGAATCCGGTCGAGTCCCCTCGATCCGCCGCTCGCTCGTTCTCTTCTCGGCCACGCAGGAGGGGCGTGAGTATGTCATCAGGGTTCCCGGCGTGGCGCAATCGCCGCTCTCCAACGAGGACACGGCGGCGCTGCTCAATTGGATGGCGAGAAATCTCAGCGACGTGCCCGTGCCGGCCGGCTTTACGAACTATTCCGCGGCGGAAATTGGAAAATCGCGCGAGCACCCGCTGGCTCAAGTCAGCCTCATCCGGACACGACTGATGAGAGCTGCTGCCTCGAGCCCGAAGTGAGGCGGTCAGCGCTGGACTTCAGCGTGTTGAGTCTCCTCGCGTTGCTTCTCATCAGCGTCCCGGCGAAGGGCCAAGTCGATGCGCTCGCGCAACCGGAATCCATTCACGGATTTTCACCGGCACGTGCGGCCCAGGAGCATGAGCTGGAGCTAAAGTTCCAGTCGCTTCCATCGGCCGACAAGGCCCGCGAATGGCACCGAATTTTCACCGCCGAACCGCACCCGGCGGCTTCCGCCGAAAACAATAGACTCGCCGCCGTCATTGCACGCGAATGGCGCAAGCAGGGCTGGGAGAATGTGACGCTGCGGCGCTACGACGTACTGCACTCTAGCCCACGGACCGTCACTCTGGAGATGACGGCGCCGGTCCGCTTCACGGCATCGCTTCGCGAAGAATCCTACGAGCGTGATCCGGACACCAAAAATCCCCGCATCGACGGCGCGTATTTCGGGTACTCGGCTTCCGGCGACGTTACGGCCGAATTGGTCTATGCACACAGCGGGAATCCCGAGGACTATGAATTGCTACGCAAAAATGGCATCAGCGTCAAAGGCAAGGTAGTCATCGTCCGATACTCCAATCCGTACAGCTATCGAGGCTTCAAGGCCCTTACGGCAGAGCGCGAAGGCGCGGCGGCACTTCTGATCTATTCGGATCCCGCCGATGATGGCTACTCGCGCGGCAAGGTTTTTCCAGACGGTCCCTTCGGACCCGAGAGCCACATCCAGCACGGTGCGATCACCTACGACTACATCGTGCCCGGCGACCCCACCACCCCCGGATGGGCTTCCGTTCCCGGGGCCAAGCGAATCGCACCCGCGGAAGCCCGATCATTGCCGAAAATCCCGGCGATGCCGCTCTCCTGGAAGGACGCCAAGCCCTTGCTCGCGAACATGAACGGCACCGAGGTGCCGCCGGAATGGCGCGGCTCCCTGCCCATCACCTACCGTTTCAACGGCGCGGTCGTCGTCCACGTCCACATCGACATGGATACGAGCATCAAGCCCTACACCGTCGTCGAGGCGCGCATCCGCGGCAGCGAATTGCCCGACGAGTGGGTACTGGTGGGTAATCATCGTGATGCGTGGGTGTATGGGGGCGTGGACCCGGTGAGCGGCACGGCAGCGATGTTGGAGCTGACGCGGTCCTTGGGAGAGTTGAAGCGCCGAGGAACGCGTCCGCGGCGCACGATCCTCGTCTGCAGTTGGGACGGCGAGGAGTACGCGCTCACCGGATCCACCGAGTGGGGCGAACAATTCGCGACCGATCTTAAGAAAAAACTCGTCGCCTACGTCAATGTCGACGAGGCGGTAGCCGGTGCCGCTACCACCGCCGGTCCGGATGGATTGAGCTTCGAGCCATCGGCCGTCGCCTCTCTCGCGCCGATGCTCCTCGAGGCCTCAATGAGTGTGCGGGCGCCCACCGGCAAGTCTCTTTATCAGGCATGGCGCACGACGGCCATGCGCGACAAGAAATTGCCGGCACCGCCGGCTGATTCCGACCTCGTCGAAACGCGCATCGGCAGCGGTTCCGATCACACGGTCTTTCTCAATCATCTGGGACGTCCGGTGATCAATCTGGGATTTACGGGGGACTATGGCGTTTATCATTCCGCCTACGACGATCACTTCTGGATGACGAGTATGGGTGATCCGAGCTTCGCCTATCATACGACGCTGACGCGTATCTGGGGGCTGGTGGCGCTCCGGCTCGCCAACTCGGACATCCTGCCATTCGACTTTGCCGCCAACGGGGCGGCGCTGCAGGTTTTTCTCGCCGATCTCGAACGCGCAAACAAGATCGATCCCGGGCGGCTGCCGCTCCAGCGGCTCAAAGATCGCATTTCAGATTTCGGCAAAGCAGGCAAACAATTACGCGACGTGACGATGCGTGACCTCGCGGCAGGAAAAGCCACCGCTGCGCAAATTCATGACCTCAATGCCCGACTGCTTCAGGTGGAGTCCAACTGGCTTGACCCGGCCGGTATCCCCGGGCGGCCTTGGTTCCAGCACATTCTCTACGCTGCCCGTTATACGTACGCACACCTGGAGTTTCCGGGTCTCACCGAAGCGGTCGAAGCCGCGAACTGGAAGCAGGCATCGGAGCAAGCGGAGGTGCTCGACGCAGCCCTGATCAGAAACACCCGGGCGCTCGAATCCGCTCTCTCATCGTGGCAGAGCGGGCGCTAGCGGGCCACCTCACTCGACCCTGGCGAATCCTTGATAACCGTAGGCGACACGGTAATAGTAAGGACGAATGATATGGTTGTCGTGCATCATTACGCCCTCTGAAATCGGGCCCATCCGCTCGACGCTCGCGGCCACACGAGTCTCCGCGAGTTCCCCGCGGTCCCAGCCGACCAGCAAGAGCGTACGGCCCCGCTGCGACGCCACCGGAAACCATCTTTCGTACATCAGACCGATTTGCCCGAAAAGATGCGCGCCCGATGACTCGCTGACCGCCCGATCTCGATCCGGCGCGTAGAACGCCAGCTCGCTCGCGATCGCATACCGATCCATGCCGATGATCAAAGGATCGGTCCCGTCTGTTTTCGAAATGTCATCTGCGATTTTATGAATCTGGCTGCCGAACTCGCTCCAGCCCACGGGAATCAGTTCCACGTGTTTGTTGTAGCCCAATCCGGGAATACCGAGCGCTAAATAATAGAGCCCAGCCCCGTAGAACAGAAGCAGGCTGACGACGGTCGGCGTCCAGGTATTGCGGATCCATGCCCGCAAGCCTCCCGCGAGGTTCTGGCCGGAGTAAACGATGCCGAATGCCAGCGCCGGAACGGCGGCGGTCCATGGGGCGCCGGTCCAATCCAACTTGACTTCGTGACGCAGGCTGAACGCCCCAAACACCGCAAGAGGTATGAGGATCGCAACCCGAATGAAGCGCCACGCTCGCTTCATATCAACAGGGTCGCCGCACCCGAGCTCCGCCGGTGTCCGGCCTCCGAGTAAAACCGCCGCAGCGGCCAACCCGGTCGGCGTCAGCAGCACGACGGCGGAGGCAACGAGTTCGTGCAGCGCGAACGTGGGCCTTTGCGCAAGCCGTCGCGACGTCTGGAATATGAAGGAAGCCCATTCATTGTGGGCATTCCACACGATGACCGGCGAGAAGACCGCGAACGCCAGTAACGCCGCGCCATAGGGCTCCCAACGTCGCAGCCACGGCCGCGAGCGCGGATCGAGCAACATGAAAATGAATACCGACACGCCCAAGAGGCCGATCGTGTACTTCGACAGCATACCGAGGCCGAAGCACAGACCAGCCCACCACCAGGCGTCGGAACGCCCACCCATGAGTGCGCGTTCCAAAAAATACAGTGCGGCAATCCATGCGGCGGTGAGCGGCGCATCCGGCGTCATGAGCATGCCTGTCAAGAAGAAAAACGGCAGCGACTGCAGCAGCACCACCGCCACGAGGCCGCTCGGCTCGCCGAAGAGATTTCGGGTAAGGCGGTACACGAAGAACGAGGAGACAGTCCCGCAGCACAGCGCGCCGATCCGCACGCCGAATTCAGTATCACCGAATACAAGCGTGCCCAAACGGATCAGCCATCCGACCATCGGTGGATGATCGAGATATCCGAAATCGAGATGGCGCGAATAGTTCCAGTAGTAGGTCTCCTCCGGGAGAAGCTCTACCTGACCGCTGTAGAAAAAACGCAGAAGCAGCGCAAAAGCAACGATCCCCACCGCCCCTGCACGCCAGCCCGCCCCACTACCCAGAGTCCATTTCGCGTAAGTTGCGCAGTATGCGTAGCCCGGTCGTATCACGGCCGCGGTTGAGATGACGACGAAAACCATCGCGGCAAGCCCCCGCCAACCGGCGCTGCTCGCCAACAATGCATACACTGCGCTTCTCAAAAAAAATACCAGCAAGCTCACGACAATCAAGTGCAGGTAGAGAGTGAAATGCCAGCCCTGCCCGCTCGCGGCAACCTTCGCGCGGATACGCGGCAAGTAATTCAACGCCGCTGCGACCGTGAAACTTAGGATTTGGCTACGCCCGGGGGACATGCCCGCAGCAATCGCCGCAAAATACGCGAGCAAGTCGATGGCAGGTCCGAGGACGTCCGCGGCCTCGATGCGCCTGGCGCGCTCCCAAACGGCAGCGTGGCTCACGATGAGCCGGTGCAGATACAGAGGAGCCGTCTGCCATTCATCTATGTAACGGTACCTGAAAAGTGAAATACTTTGTATCGCAAAGGTTCACAGGTGGCAAGTGCGGCGAGTCGCGTTCACAGTCCATCGACCACCGTGCGCAATGCGGTCGGATTCTCGACGTCATGTGCGCCGATTCTTCGAAAAATACG
The DNA here is from genome assembly GCA_963755965.1 of uncultured Gammaproteobacteria bacterium. Lineage (GTDB taxonomy): Bacteria > Pseudomonadota > Gammaproteobacteria > Steroidobacterales > Steroidobacteraceae > Bog-1198. The sequence goes on along the minus strand of CAVWLU010000008.1, from coordinate 1,687,436 downwards.
TCCGTGCCCGTCGGCGATGACGGCAGCCGGCACTTCGGTGACGTTGAAGGCGCGAAACAGCGCGCCCGACTCGTCGAGCGACAACGGTATCTGGACACCGTACTTGCGCCGATACTCGCGCAAATCTTCAGGCGTTGCCCAAAGACCCGAAGCGACCCCGAGCCAGCGAGCGCGTCGGTCGATCGCTAGTTCGTTCACCTGTTCGCGCATGTGACGGCAGTTTGACGAAACCGTGGGCCGCGTGGTCGCAAGATACGACTCGCACCAGGGCGAGAGGAACACCAAAATGATGTCCCGCCGATCGGCGGGATCACGGACGCGAAACCGCGGGCCGTCAATTGTTGGCGGCAATTGCTGCGGAAGTTGGTCTCCCACGCCGTAATGGGGCGCCACGACGGGTGCGGTCGGCCCGGATCCCAAGCCGGCAGCGGCCACCACCGGTAATGCGCGGGCCGCCACGAGCGCAGCATCGAGCTCGGCGTCGGCCAAATGTCCCACGTACAGTATCCGGCCATCCCGACCGATCACGATGTGCTGCGGCGTGACCCGCAAATGGAAGGCAGCGGCGGCCTGCCCGTCGTCGAACACGATGGGCATCGTCAACCCAAGCCGACGGCGGTAAGTCTTTACTTCATCGATGGAATCATTGAACCCGGTATTGATCGCGATGACCGCAAGATCAGATCCCGCGGTTTCGTAGGTGTGTTCGAAATGCGGCATCTGCTGGCGGCACGGCACGCACCAGGTGGCCCAGAATTTAAGATAGACCGCCTGTTTGCCATACAAGCGGCCGAGGTCGATCGTCTCGCCATCGATGGTCTTGAAAACGAGTCGCGGAGCCTGCGTGCCGATGAGCGGACGTCCCGCTCCCTCGGCCAACTTCTCTCCGCTCGTCGCAGCGTGCGCGACGGCACTTCCCGCCGCCAACCCAACGATCGCGATCAAGGTCAGGATCCGATGGGGTGTCATCGAGACTCCTGCGAGGGGACCGCAATCGATACGGGCGTACCCGCGTTCCTGACCATGAACACCAAAATGCGGGCCGGCTTCGTCCGGCTGGCGTTTGCCGACACCGTATGGACGTCCTCCGGGCCCTCGTAAAAGGTCTCGCCCGGCCCGAGCGTTACCGCCTTTTGGCCGGCCACCTGCATCACGACGGAGCCTTCGAGCACATAGACGAAGACCTGAGCGTTATGCCGGTGAGGCAAGGAGGCGCCGCCGGGAAGATATTCCACGGTGAGCATCCGTATTTCCTTGCCGCTTGCTCCCGCCACATCTCGCGACATCAGTTCTTTGACGACGCTGGCCGCGGCCGCCGTATCGCCGCCGGCGGAGGCCATCGGCGATGTGAAGCAGAGCATCATCATGGTCGAACAATAGAAGAGCCGCATCATCGGATACTCCGGGACCTTGAACCGGGCCCCAGTTTAGCTCACTCGGGGCGTGCCGGATCGCTCGCGGACGCTACCGCCGGCGCATCCTCCCATCCGCCGCCCAATGCCTTGTAGAGCTTCACGAGATCGGTGCTCTGCGCCAGCAACGCCTCGGCCAACTGTTGGCGCGCTTGCACCGATTGCAGCTGCACGGTAAGAACATTGATGTAGGTGATGACACCATGCCGGTAAGCATCGAGTTCGACATCGAGTGCGCGACCATCCGCCGCGACTGTTTCATTCAACGATGCGGTGCGCTGCGAATCCTCGTGCAAGGCGGTCAGCCCATCTTCAACTTCCTGCAACGCGTTCAGGACGGTCTTGCGATAGCTGAGTGCGGCCTCCGCGGCTTGCGCACGCGACAATCGGACACCGGCAACCAGAGCTCCCCCGTGAAAGATGGGCAACGAGACGCTCGGCCCGTAGGTATAGAATTTACTTTGCCAATCGAACAGATACTTCGTACCGATATTCCGCACCCCATAGGTACCGGTCAGCGACACATCTGGAAAGAGGGACGCGACGGAGACTCCGATTTGCGCGGTCGCCGCGTGCAGCGCAGTTTCGGAGTTGCGAATATCCGGTCGCCGGCGCGCCAGCGTCGATGGCAATCCCACGGGTATGACCTGCGGCAATGCCGGCAATTCGCCGATTGCGCCGAACTCCGCGTCCAACGCCTCCGGCGGCTGTCCGGTCAAAACGGCCAACGCATGCCTCGAGGTCGCGATGGTTTGCTCGTACGGGGGCAATTCGGATTTGAGACTCGACAATTGTGCACGAGCGGATTCGACATCGGGTTCACCGGCGAGTCCGTGCAAATGCCTGCTATTGGTCAGCTCGAGGACATCGCTCTGTTCGGCGATGAGCTCGAGCGTGATTTGCTTCAACATTTGCGCCGCGCGCAATTGAAAATATGTCTGTGCCACCTCCGCTTCGAGCGATATCAGCAAGTCGTTGCGCGACTCGACGGCGCCCGCGCTCTGTGCATCCGCGGCTTCCACGGATCGGCGCACCTTACCGAACAAATCGAGTTCCCACGAGGCATCGAATCCGACCTGATACAGGTCCACCGGCCGTTGCAGCGCCGCGATGAGCTGCTGCGTGGACGGTGACGCCGAGGGACCGGCCATGAACCCCGACGATTTCAGAATTCCCGCGAGCCCCAGCTGCTCTCGGGTAAAACTCGCGGTTGCATTCAGGCTCGGCAAGCCCTGCGCACGCGCCGCCTGCACCTGGATTCGCCCTTCGACGATACGCAAATAGGCCGCCTTGAGATCCAAGTTGCCTGCGACCGCTTGTTGCACGAGACGATCGAGCTCGGCGTCGTGGAATTGATGCCACCAGAAAGACTCGGCGGCGGCATCGCTCGATGGCCTGGGCCCGCCGGCGGCGGTAGAGTCCGTCGCGGCGCCTGCATAGCGATCGGGAACCGGCTCATGCGGCGCCACGAAATTGGGACCCACGGCGCAGCTCGCCAGAGCGAGAGGCAAGAGAGCAAGGATGGCGAACCGCGCGGCAGCCATCAGTGCGCTCCCGGTGCGGCGGCTTTTTTCAACGGTGAAAAAAGGAAAGTGAATGGCACGAAGACGAAGGAAAGCACGGCGCAGTAAAAAAAGACGTCCTTGTATGCCAAGAAACCCGCTTGTGCAATCAGCGTTTGATAGGTTTGCTTCACGGCCGCCTGCGTCGCGCTGCCCGCCACGGTGCCGAGCCCTTGGATGGCCTTGGCAAGTTGGGTCAGGCTGTTCCGGTAATTCGGATTGGCGTCGGTCAAGTGATAGGACAAGTAAGCCATGTGCGCTTGTGTCCTTTGTTGTATGGCCGCGGTCGAGAGCGAAATTCCAACAGAGCCGAAGACGTTGCGAAACATCGTAAAAAGCGCAGTGGCGTCGCCCTGCATCCGGTGCGGTAGCGTCTGATAGGCGAGCGTGGTCACCGGCGCAAACAAGAGGCCGATGCCGAGCGACTGCGCCATCCGCATCAGCATCAGATGCCGGAAATCGATGTCCGGCGTGAGCATGCGCGAGTACATCAATGCAGCGCCCAGCACCAAGAATCCGCAAGTGAGAAAGAATCGTGTTTCAACATACGGCATCACCAAGCTGATGACCGGAATTAAAAAAATGACTGCCAGCGCGCCCGGGCTCAGTACCAGACCCGCGAGCAGCGCCGTATAGCCCAAATGAGTCTGGGCGAGTTGGGGGATGATGACGGCGCTCCCATATAGGATCGTCGCGAAACACGCGATGGCGCAACATCCCAGTGTGAAATTCCGGTCTTTCAGCACACGTAGGTCTACCACCGGTTTACGCGCATATAAAAGCCAGGCGCATGCGCTCGCCCCGCCGATCGCCGCGAGTACGGCAAACGCGAGGATAAAACCGGAGCCGAACCAGTCCGCGTCCTCGCCCCGGTCCAACATGATCTGAAAAGAGGCGAACGTAAGCGCAATGAGTCCGATGCCGATATAGTCAATTGACACGTTCTTCTGCTTCTTCACCCACGGCGGATCCTCCACGAGGCTCATGACGCCGAACGCGGCGAGTACACCGATTGGAACATTGATCCAGAATACCCAGCGCCAGCTGTAGTTATCCGTGATCCAACCGCCGATGGTGGGGCCAAGCACCGGCGCGACCACCGTAGCGACGGCGGTGAGCGAGAACGCCCGGGCGCGTTGCGAGGGTGGGAAGGTGTCGAGCACGATCGACTGCTGATTCGGCTGCAGTCCGCCGCCGAAGAATCCCTGCAGAATGCGGAATGTTATCAGCTCGAACAAATTCTCCGCGACACCGCAAAGAAATGAGCATACGGTGAACGCGACGATGCAAATCATGAAATAGCGCTTGCGGCCTAACAGCCGCCCAAAGAATGCAGAGATGGGCAGCACGATGCTGTTGGCCACGAGATACGAGGTCAACGCCCAGGTAGCATCGTCGTAGCTGACCGACAGCGTGCCGGCAATGTGAGGAAGCGATACGTTCACGATCGTCGTATCGAGCACCTCCATGAATGCGGCCAATGTCACCGTCACGGCGATCAGCCATGGATTCGCCTTGGGGTGCCAGCCGCTGTCGGTCACGGGAAATGCACTATCGGGGTGACCGACAACCCGAGCGGCAGCGGCCGGCTCGGATCCAAACCTCTGTCGATGACGATCTTGACCGGAACTCGTTGCACGATTTTGACGAAGTTGCCCGTCGCGTTCTCCGCGGGAAAAGCCGAGAAGCGCGAACCGCTTCCGTACTGGATACTTTGCACGTGGCCGGAGAGGCTGTACCCGGAATAGGCGTCGACTTTTATATCCACCGCGTCGCCTGGCCGCATACGGCCAAGCTGTGATTCTTTGAAATTAGCCGTCACCCATACGTCCGGCGTGACGATCAGGAACATGGTGGCGCCCGTCGTCAAGTAATCCCCGAGTTGCACACTGCGCATGCTGACGAAACCGTCCGATGGAGAGCGCACTTCGGTGTAACTTAAGTTCAAATTCGCCTGCGCGAGCTGCGCCTCGGCCTGCCGCACCTGCGCCATTCGCTCTTCGACCGCGGTGGCAGCCTGCCGTATCTGTTCCGGAACCAAGCTCGCGATGGAGACTTGGGCGTTCGCGCTTTCCAGGTTGGCGTTGGAACTTAACTGCTGACTCGTGGAGGCATCGATGCTCTCTTCCGTGGTCGCGCGCCGGTCGACCTCATGTTGGCGCGCGTACTGGCGCTGAGCCTGAAAAAGGCTGGCCGCCGCGGCCTGTCGCTGCGCTTTCGCGGAGACAAGCTGTGCGGGATACTGTACACGCGCGATTCTCAAGGCGTCCTCGGCCGACTTTAGCTGAGCCTTCGCCAGCATGAGTTCCGCCTGGGCCTGGGCCTGCGCCGTGAGATAATCGCGGGCGTCGATGCGCAGCAAGAGATCGCCTTTCTTCACGTGAACGTTGTCGTCCACGTTCAGAGCGGTCACGTATCCGGATATCTTGGGAACCATGGTCACGACGTTTCCGTCGGTGTAGGCGTCGTCGGTGGATACCTGATTGCGCCGGGCGAACCAGACGAAAAACGCTATGATTCCAGCCACGACGACGACGACGCCTACGATGATCAGCGGCTTCTTGCTCCGCGGCTTGTCGGACTCCTTTCCATCGCCGTCTTTGTGCTCTTCGCCGTTCCGGTAGTCACCATTCTGGTGATCGTCGTTCTGGTGTTCGCCCTTCTGGTCGGTCTTGCCGCGCTCTTTTGGATCGTCATCTGCGGCCTTCGATCCCTCATCCCGAGACGGCATAGGCTAAGTACCTTCAAGATTCAAACAATGGAGCGCGTGCGCAATACACGCGCGCGAACAGGCGCGCCCGCGGCAGCGCGGTCCTCCTTCAGAAGCTTTCTCGAGGGATTATTCCACTCGGAGTCCCGGTTCATTGCCGACGGGAAGACTCCGATTCGTGCCAGAAAAAGCCTACAAGCGAGGCGGCACGGGCAGTGCGAAGGAAGCGCTAGTGCAGGGCCACGAATCCATACGACTTGAACGCGGCATCGGAGGCGGGACCTCGTACGAACGCGAGAAATTTCGCCGCATCGGCTTTCGCGGCGGTCGTCAGGGCAATGGGATAGACGATCGGCGCATGCGAATCCTCCGGAAACACGTCGATCACTCGGACATTCTTGTCGACCAAGGCATCGGTCTCGTAGACGATCCCAAGCGGGGCTTCTCCTCGATCGACGAATGCCAGCGCGGAACGCACGCTATCGGCACGAATCAGACGTCCGGAGATCTCATTCCAAATGCCGAGCTTCGTCAAAGCCTCCTGTGCATAACGGCCAACCGGCACGGAGTCAGGATCACCGGTCGCCAAGCGACCCTTTCCCAATGCGGCGGTAAGCGGGAAATTGGGGGCTATTTTTAGCTTGATGGTGCTGTCGAGCGGTGCGATCAAGACCAATTGGTTTCCGACCACGTCGTGCCGAGATTGCCGCTGGATCAAATCGCGTTTTTGAAGGTAATCCATCCATTCCAAATCAGCGGAGAAAAATATGTCGGCCGGCGCGCCGTTCTCGATCTGCCGCGCCAAAACGGAACTGGCCGCAAACGAGAACTTCACGGGAATAGAGGTTTCCCTGGTGAAAGCGTCGCCGAGATCCTGCAGCACGTTGGTCAAAGAGGCCGCGCCGAATACCAGAATTGCCGAATGATCCGGATCGGCGGCCTTGCCGGGCGACCCGAATACCAGCCCGCAGAGAATGAGCCAAACTCGGAGGAAATTTTTCATGAGGTAATCGCCCGCCCAGGTTTCGTTATGTTTCATTGTATATGGCGCCGGCTCAAGCGAGTCCGCCAATCGTATATCGCGGGATCGCGGATCGGGCTAGCACGCCGCTTGCTAACCGCGCCGCTTGCTAACCGCGCCGCTTGAAGTACTGCACGGCTCGCTCGTGCTTTTCGGCGGCTTCGCGTGTAGCGAATGTGCCCAAATTCTTTCGAGCTTTGGTTCGCGGATCGAGCTTGCGCGAATACAAGCGATATTGGCCGCTAGGAAGTTTGCGTATCATGTCCGAGGATTCAGCAAATTACGTACCAACCGTTGAAAGCCCTCGCCGGCCGCCGTGTGTGCAGTATCTAGCGGCGTATTGCAATATTTGACCGACGGTGGAAATTTTTCCATTTGCACCGTACTCTCGATGGATGCTGCGACGCCGCATGACTCGCTTTCCGACATTTCGTAGCGTTCCAATTCTGACATTCTGCGGCGCTCCAATAGAGTATGGTGTGTCGATTGGACAACGGGCGTTTATGAATTCCTTTGCGAGAATCACTGCGCCGGTGCGAATGTCGGCGGCCATCGCTCCATGAGCGTCGTACCGTCTCCCGTGGCGGTAGTTGGTATTGGCGCGTCTGCCGGGGGCCTTCAGGCATACACGGAATTTCTCGAAGCCATACCTCCCAACACAGGCATGGCATTCGTCATCGTCCAGCATTTGGCGGCCGAGCATGAGAGCTTGCTGGCCACCCTACTGGCGAGAGTGACGTCCATGACCGTCATCGAGGTGAACGACGAACCGCGTCTTGAACCGAATCACATCTATGTCATTCCGCCGAACCGCGGCATGCTGATACTGGACGGCAAACTTAGCTTGGTGGATCGCGCTCCCGGCATACATCGTCCGGTGGACATTTTTTTGGAAGCGCTGGCCGAAAGCCACGGTCATCGTGCAATCGGCGTCGTCCTATCAGGGACGGGCAACGACGGCATGATGGGGGTGCAAGCGATCAAGGCGGCGGGCGGGATCACATTCGCGCAGGACGGGACCGCCGTGCACTCAGGGATGCCGAAAAGCGCCATCAGCTCCGGCTGCGTGGACTTCGTGCTGTCCGCCAGGGACATTGCGCTCGAGATTGCCCGGCTTGCAGGCTCCCAGGACCTGGCCTTCGATTCGGGAGGAGATGACGCGCCGGGCAGAATCGACGAGGTCGTCGACCTGCTGCGGCAAAAACTCAACGTCGACTTCTCGCAATACAAAATCAATACGCTCCACCGTCGAATCCGCCGCCGGATGTCGCTGCGGAAAACGGGCAGCGCAGACGAATACAAGAGGCTCTTGAGCGAGGATCCGCGGGAGGCCGAGGCGTTATATCAAGACATCCTCATCAGCGTAACGAATTTCTTTCGCAATCCAGAGAGCTTCGATGCCCTGAAGACCACCGGATTCCCGGAGCTTTTTGGGCGAGAGCGAGCCCATGATCCCCTACGTATATGGGTGCTCGGATGTTCAACCGGCGAAGAGGCTTATTCGCTCGCCATGGTGCTGCAGGAATACATGGATGAAGTGAATAAGCCGGCGCCGTTCACCGTATTCGGCACCGACATCAACCTGCTCGCCATCGAACGCGCCCGCCGCGCTTGGTATCCGAAAAGCATCGCTCAAGATGTCCCGGAGGCACGACTCGAAAAATTTTTCGTTGAAATGGAAGGCGGATATTGCATCAGTAAATCAATCCGCGAGCGTTGCATATTCGCGCGCCACAATGCTCTCACCGATCCGCCGTTCTCGAACATGGATCTGGTGAGCTGCCGCAACATGTTGATTTACCTGCAAGCGGGGTTGCAGCGCAAACTCATGCCGTTGCTCCACTACGCGCTGCGGCCCGGTGGCATGCTTTTCTTAGGTCCCTCCGAAACCATCAATCAGTATCGGGACCTTTTCGACGCCCGAGACGCCCGGCATAAAATTTACGTCAAACGTCCGACGCAAAAACGCCTTGAGGCGACCTTTCCGATCACCGCCGGCGGCACGATGATCACCGTGCAATCGACGCGCCGATCGGGAGCGATCACTCGCGATTCGGCGACCGAATTCCAACGAGATGCGGAGCGAGTGCTCCTCAAGCACTACGCACCGGCCGGCGTTCTCGTCAATGCGGATGGCGAGGTCCTGCAGTTCAGAGGGGATACGGCTCCATATCTGACGCCCTCGGAAGGCAAGGCGAGCTTCAACCTTTTCAAGATGGCGCGCGAAGGGTTGCTCGCGCCGGTCAGGGCGGCGCTGCAGCGTGCGCAGCAACTGGATGGCGCGGCACGCACGGAAGAGGTGGTCGTCAAGACGAACGATGATTTCGTGACGCTGTTCCTCAACATCATTCCGGTATCCTATGCACCGCCCGCACCCCGCTGCTATTGGATCATGTTTGAACCGCGGGAGCCCAGGGCCGGCCAATCACCCAAAACCCGTTCGCGGCGGTCGAGTTCCAAAGTCCGGCGACTCGATGATTCCGAACGGCAGCTTCATGTGCTGACTCAGGAACTGGCTGCAACGCGGGAATATCTCGAGTCGACGATCGAAGCGCAAGAAGCGTCCAACGAGGAACTTCAATCTGCGAACGAGGAGGTGCAGTCCGCAAACGAAGAACTTCAGAGCACCAACGAGGAATTGGAGACTTCCAAAGAGGAGATTCAGTCCAGCAACGAAGAACTCACCACCGTGAACGAGGAATTGCGCGTCCGAAATGATGAACTGGACCGCGCCAACAACGATCTCGTCAATCTCTTCAGCAGCGTCGAAATGGCGGTCGTGATGCTGTCGCCCGATCTGCGGATTCGGCGCTTCGCCCCGCTTGCGCAAAATGCCTTCAACATTCTTCCTTCGGATGTGGGGCGCTCCATTTGCGATATGAATCTCAAGCTCCATATCGACAATTTCCAGCAATCGCTCCTCGCGGCAGTCGATCGAGGAATAGGACAGGAAACCGAAATCACGAGCCGTGACGGCCGTTCGTATCTGCTGCGAATCCGGCCGTACCGTACCGCCGAAAACAGCATCGACGGCGTCACCATCGTCTTGATCGATATCCATACCCTTGCGCAGACCCAGGAGAACCTGAGGAAGCGGGTGGCAGAGTTGGCGATCGCCGATCGTCACAAGAATGAATTCCTGGCAATTTTGGCTCATGAGCTGCGCAATCCCCTCGCACCGTTGCGCAACGCCGTGCAAATACTCAAGCTTGCCCCCGCCGATGCAGAGATCAGCGCCAAGGCCCGCGAATTGATCGAGCGGCAAGTGCAGCACATGTCGCGCCTGGTCGGCGACCTGCTGGACGCCGCTCGCGCGCAGCATGGCCAAATACAGCTTCAACGCGAGCGTGTTGATTTGCGGATGATCGTCGAACGCGCCGTCGACGCGATGCGCCCGCAATTCGAGGCTCGAAAACAGACTTTGCGCGTTCAACTGGGCAAGGATCCGGTGATAATCGACGGCGATTCGACCCGCCTCGAGCAGGTCGTGAGCAATCTTCTCAGCAACGCCAATAAATACACGGGCAACGGAGGACTCATCGAGATAGGGGTGGGGATATCCGATTCACGGGACACTGAAGAATCGCGGGCCATCGTTCGCGTCAGCGACAACGGCGAAGGCATCGATCCGGAATTGCTGCCTCGCCTCTTTGAACTTTTCACGCAGGCCGACAGATCGCTGGCGCATGCGCAAGGGGGGCTTGGAATCGGACTCTCGCTGGTGCGCACTCTCGTCGAGCTGCACGGCGGAAGGGTCAACGCTTACAGCGAAGGACGCAATCGTGGCAGTGAATTCGTATTTCGAATTCCGCTGCATAATGAAAAAAACGCGGAGGCTCTACCCAATGCCGGCACGCCCTCGCTGCAGGCCACGAGCAAGCGCCCGCAACGCGTGCTCGTGGTGGATGATAATTCGGACATCCGGGAAAGTACCGGCCTGATGCTCGCCATGATCGGTCACGACGTAATGGCGGCCGCAACCGGCACCGAGGCTCTCGCGATGGCCGTTCAATTCCAGCCAAGCGCGATTTTGCTCGATATCGGGCTACCTGATCTCAGCGGTTTTGAGGTTGCCCGAAAATTGCGCCAGATGCCGGACTTCGCCGCAGCGCGAATCATCGCCGTCAGCGGCTACGACACGGTCGAGGCTCGCGATCGCGCGCTCGAGTCGGGGTGCGACCGCCACGTAACGAAACCGGTGACGTTGTCGGACCTGGAGAACTTGCTGCACACGTAAGCTTAAGTGGGCGAGTGGTGCGGCGCATCCGGCACCCGATAACGGGCGTACTTCTCGGTTCGCGGCGATTGCGGGCCGCAAAAACCAACTAGATCAAGGTTTTGCGAGCGACCGCACAAGGGTCGCTAGCCGCCGTCTGTAAGTTTCGGGGCATGTCAACCGCAGGGTCATCTGGCCAGGACCGCCCTCTGACCAACCGTCTCTCCGGTGAGCGTGCCCCCACTGTCTCATCGCGCATTCTCGTGCGTGCCGTTTGCCTGTTAGGTTTACTGCTCGTCGGCTTTGGTGCGCCCCGCGCAGGCCAGCACCTGCGCGCCCGCGACGATCCGCGGTACCGCACCCAGCGATTACCAGAACTACTGCTGGCTGGATTTCTCCGGCTATTCGGACGCGCTCGCGCAAGGCGGCGGTCAAGTCTTCAATTTCTCGCTGCCCGACGGTTCGACTTTGAACCTGACGTTGCAGGTGAGCACGACGGGAACCAACCCGGCGCTCAACGCTCATGTCGTCCCCTCGTGGACCGGTTCTGCCATTGGGCACAGTGGCTTTAGCGGCATTCCCGGTAACCCCGTTCTGTATGAATCGCAGAACGGATCGACCGTGCAGGTCGTTCTCAACAATATCAGCGTGACGCCCCCCGCGGGCAGCGGGGTGAGCGACACCTACGCCATCATTGCCGCCGACGGCGAATCGAGCAACCAGAACGAATCGCTTCAGTTCACGACCAACGGTTCGGCGTGGGCGCAGGTCGCGCAGATCCCCAACGGCCCCAACTATCCGGCCGTCGCGGGCGCGGGAAGCCAAACGGTGACCGAAACCGGCGTGGCCGGAACCGTAGGCAGTTTCGCATTTGCCTCCTTCAACAATCCGACCGTGGTCTCGGCGACGCTCAAGGGTGGTGGCCTGCAGGGCGCCATGTTTGCGATCCGCTATGCCTCGGTGGCGTTGACCGCCCAGTTCAATGGCGCGCGCGCCAATGCCGCGGATCAATTCACCTACACCATCAAGACTCTAGGCACCCAGGTACTCGCCTCGGGCGTCACCACCGGCGCCGGTGCCGGTCCCTTCCCGCCGGCCAGCCTCACAACGATTGCCGCCGGATATCCATTTGTCGTGAATGAAGTGCCGGCACCCGGGAGCGTCAGCCCCGTCGCGGACTATGCCGTGTCATTGACGTGTACGAACCAGGCGAGCGGCACCTCCTCGACGGCGCTGCCCAACAATCAGGCGGTCAGCACTTACACCTTTGCGAGCCTGCAATACGGCGACGCCATCAATTGCGTTTTCACCAACACCGCCAATCGCGCGAACCTCGGAATCGCAAAAACAGGACCGGCGAGCGTCAATGCGGGCGCGCCGATCAAGTACACCCTAGTGGTGAGTAACGCAGGTCCGCTCGGCGCCGACGGCGCACTCGTGCAAGATCCTGTGGTCGCTAATTTCAGCGCGGCGAGCATCGCCTGCTCCGCCGTTTCGGGCGGCGCCGTTTGCCCGACCGCCGCTCTCGCCACCCTCGCCAATCTGCAAGGCGCAGGCATCGCCATCCCTACCTTGCCGAATGGCGGTACCGTCACCTTCGTGCTGAGCGGCACCGCGGGCGTCGCCAATATCGCCAACGTAGCCTCAATTTTCGCGCCGGCGGGAATCATCAACAGCAATCCCACGCCGTCCTCGACGGCGGCGACCGCGGTCACACCGGTTGCGGATCTCGCGGCCGTCCTCAACTTCGTGGCGAACGTCAACGCGGGGCAGCCGGTCACGGGCACGGTGCTCTACAGCAACAACGGACCGAGCACCGCGAGCGGAATTACATACAGCCTCAGCGTCCCGGCGAATCTCGCCGTGCCGCCGACCTTGAGCGGTTTACCCGCGGGGGTTACCTACGTCTACGTCCCCGGCACCGGCGCCTTCAATTTGACCGGCATGCCGAGCACGTTGACCACAGGCACCGGGGTCGGCCCGATCACCGTGCGCTATTTGCAGCCCGCTACGGGCACTTCCATCGTTACGGCCGCGATAAACAGCACGACCACTGATTCAAATCCGGCCAACAACACGGCAACCGCTTCGATCGGGGGGCTCGACGTCGCTGACGCCGCGACCAAGATTACTTTCCCGGCACACGTGAATGCCGGCCAACCGGTCATGGGCACGGTGCTCTACACCAATAACGGTCCGAGCATCGCGAGCGGCACGACGTTCACCTTGAGCGTCGCCGCGAATTTGGCGGCACCGCCGACGCTCAGCGGCTTGCCGCCGGGCGCCACGTATACCTATATCCCCGGTACCGGCGTCATCACCCTCGCGGGTATGCCCAGCACGCTCGCCAGCGGCGGGAGCCTGGGTCCCATCACCGTGAATTACACGCAGCCGCCGTCGGCTACGTCCACCGTCACCGCGGGGTTCAATACCACTACCCTCGATCCTAATTCGAGCAACAACTTAGCGACAGCCACGATCAATGGAGCACTGGTTGCGGACGTCGCGGCGAAACTGACCTTTCCGACCCGCGTGAACGCCGGGCAGCCGGTCGCAGGCACGGTGTCGTTCACCAACACGGGACCGAGCACCGCCAGCGGCACGACATTCACACTGAGCGTCGCGGCGAATCTCGCCGTACCGCCCACCGTGAGCGGTCTGCCCCCGGGCGTCACGTATGCCTACGATGCAAGCACCGGCGCCATCAACTTTACCGGTGCGCCGATCATGCTGGCCGCCGGATCGAGTTTCGGCCCTATCAGCGTCAACTACATTCAGCCGCCGTCAGGTACTTCCGCCATAAAGGCCGGGATCGGCAGCAGCACGACCGACCCGAATCCAGCCAACAACAGCGCCACGCTGACCATCACGGGCGCGGCGGCGCTGCTCATGGGCACGGTGTTCGTCGACAACAATCAAGACGCCCGCTTCGATGCGGGCGACACGGTCATTGCGGGCGCCACGGTTCAGCTGCTCGCGGGCACGCGGGTGGTGGCGAGCGTCGTGACCGACTCCGCCGGCGGCTACACGTTCACCAGCGAAGCTCCCGGCAATTACTCCGTCGCGGTGGTCCCTCAGAAGGGCTACGTCGGCGACACGCCGTCGCCTGTCGCAGTCACGCTCGGCGGAGCGGCAGTGGTCGTCGTGAATTTCGGCGAGATCCCGGCGGCCGCTGTCGGCGCGCTGGTGCTGACGAAGACTTCGCCGCTGGTGAACATCTCGGCGGGGCAATCGGTCCCGTACACCATCACCGCCAAAAACTCGGCGTCCACGCCGGTCCTCAACAGCTCCGTCACCGACCTGATTCCGGCCGGATTTCGTTACTTCACGGGCAGCGGCTCAATCAATGGCAGAAGAGTCGATCCAACCATCAGCGGACGCGAACTGACCTGGGCGCATTTGAGTTTTGCGCCCGGCGAAACCAAGACGTTCACGTTGGTTTTGACTGCGGGCGCCGGTGTCGCAGGCGGCGAGTATGTCAATCAGGCGACCGCCTACAACGGGCTTACGCATGGGCTGATATCGAATCTGGCGAGTGCGACCGTGCGCATCGTCGGCGATCCGACCTTCGATTGTCCCGATCTCATCGGCAAGGTGTTCGACGACGTCAACGCGAACGGCGTACCGGATCCGGGCGAGAAGGGTATTGCCGGCGTGCGCTTGGTCACCGCGCAAGGATTGCTGGTGACCACCGACGCCGAAGGACGCTACCACATTGCGTGTCCGGTGATATCGCCGGACGCCATGGGTTCCAATTTCATCGTCAAGCTGGACGAGCGAACGCTGCCTTCGGGCTATCGGCTGACCACCGACAATCCGGAGACGGTGCGACTGACCGCCGGCAAAGTCACCAAGCTCAATTTCGGCGCCACCATTCATCGCGTGGTGCGGATCGAAGTCAACGATTCGGCCTTTGAGGACATCAAGCTGCGCTCCGACGTCGCCGCGCGCCTCGATGTCCTCGTCGCGTCGCTCAAGGATCAAGCGGCCATTGTGCGGCTCGCCTATGAGTCGACCAACGATGCGGACGCGCTGGTCGCGGAGCGGATGCAGGTCCTCAAGAGCGCCGTCACGGCGCTGTGGAAAGCCAAAGAATGCCGCTACCCGCTGCGCATCGAAGAGGACATCGTGCGTAGCGAACGGCCGGCGGCCGGCGGCGAGTCGAACACGCCGTGAACGCCCTTCGCGAACGACCACGCAAGCGGCTGCTCGGTGCCGGTCTTTTGCTGATCGCCTGGCACATCGCCGGATGGGCGCAGAACGCCGACCCGCCGAACTGCTGGCGTCTGGTGGGAGGCACCCTCACCTGCACCCACGATCCCGCGGGCGACGCGCCGCCGAATACCGAACGCGCCGCGCCCTCATCTCCACCCTCCGCAGCTTCGGTCAAACGCCTGGTCGCGGCAGCGGTTGCGCTTCCGAAGCAACCGCCCGCTAAAACCCTGGAACTGTTCGATACTGTTCAGCAGGCCAATTTCGCATCGGGCAGCGACGAACTGAGCCCCTCCGCCATTGCGAAACTGGACGCCTTCGCCGCATCACTGCGAGATTCCCATCCACGACACGTCCTCGTCACCGCGCATACCGACGCGCAACGCCTGGTCCGGGAGGCACGCGTGCGCTTTGTCACGAACCAACGCCTGTCCGAGGCTCGGGCCGCGCGCGTCGTTCAATACTTGGAAACCGCGCTGAAACTTCCCGAGGACGCGTTTGCCATCCGGGGGTTCGGCGCAAGCCGCCCGTTGGGCCGCAACGATACGGATGCCGGTCGTGCGCTGAATCGACGCGCCGAGGTTTCCGTCTGGGTGGAAGAACCTGCGGCGCCCGCAGCGCCGCCGGCCGCGCCTCCGCCAATTCTGGAGAGCACTTCAAGCTGCATTGGCGATGCGGCGAACCAACTCGCCCCGGTGCGGATCACGGTGGATGGTGTGCCGCTCGACCGCCGCGAGGGCGCCAACGAAGCGGATCGGCAACGCTGTGTCGACGTCGCGCTGGCGCGGGCCGACATCCAAGTCCGCTATGATCCGCTGGAGCAAATGCCGTTCCTCAACGTCCTCGCCATTCCGCAGCTCGGCGTGGTCGGCAAGCCGGTGCGTTTCACCACCTATTCCAACTATCCGCGCTACATCGAACACGCGGAAATGCGGCTGTTCGCACCGGATCAAAGCGTCCAACAGAAACCGCTCGCCGTCGTCCCAGTCCCCATCGGCGGCTCGGCGGAATGGGTCCCCCCTGCTTTCAACGACCCATTGCTGCGGGTAACGACCGCGCTGGCGACGCCGCACTTCGTGACCTACGTGCTGCGGGTCTACGACCACGACGGGCATTTCGATGAGACCAAACCGAGACGCCTCGATCTCGCTCAGACGGCTCCGGTGACGACCCCCGATTCCATCAAGCTGGCGCGCGACACGGAGCGGGCGGCCTATGGAGACAACACCCTCGTACTGCGCAATATCCCGGTCCACGGCGGCGCCGTAACCGTGAGCGGAAAGAATGTTCCTCCGGGCGATACGGTGCTGGTCCAAGGACTGCCCATTCCGGTGGACGATGACCATCATTTCGTTTCCCGGCAAATCGTGCCCGGCGGCCCCCAACAAGTGACCGTCAAGATTCTGAATGATCGGGGCGAGGGTCTGGAGTTCAGCCGCAATCTCACCGTGGCGACCGACGATTCGTTCTTCGTGGGTCTCGCGGACCTCACCGCCGGCAGCGGCAGCGTCAGCGGACCGATCGAATTGGTCACCGGCGATTCGAATCTCGCGCGCCGCGATTTCGTGAACGGCCAATTGGCCTTTTACTACAAGGGCCTGATCAAGGGGCAATGGCTGTTGACCGCGGCCGCCGATACGCAAGAACAACCGATTCACGACTTGTTCAGCAATTTCGCCAGCAAGGATCCGCAATATCTCTTGCGGCGCATCGATCCTGATCGTTATTACCCGGTCTATGGCGACGACGGTACCACCGTGCAAGATGCGCCGACGTCGGGCAAGTTCTATGTGCGGCTCGAGAAGGGCGACAGCTCCGTGTTGTGGGGCGACTTTCAGAGCCACCTATCCGGCACGGATTTCATTCAATACACCCGAACGCTGTACGGATTGAACCTTCGCTATCGCTCGCCCGAAACGACTGCGCTCGGCGAGAAGCAGCGCACCGTGGATGCCTTCTGGGCCGAGCCTGGCACCATGTCCTCGAGACAGGAATTTCGCGGCACCGGCGGCTCGCTGTACTACCTGCAAAACCAGGACATTTCCGTCGGCTCCGAGCAGATCTGGATGCAGGTACGCGACAAAGATTCGAATTTGGTTCTGTCACAGACCGTATTGGTTCCGGCACAGGACTACGACATCAACTATCTGCAAGGGCGCATTCTGTTGCACAGCCCTCTGCCGGCCACCGCCAATGTGGCGACGTTGGTGCACTCCGCCCAGCTCGACGGTGATCCGGTCTATCTCGTCGTCACCTACGAATATGTCCCCGGTTTCTCGAACGTGAGTTCGCTCGATTTCGGCGGCCACGCGGATCAATGGTTCGGAGATCATCTGCAATTGGGAATTTCGGACTTCCATCAGGGCGATCCGGGCGAAGAGCAAGATCTGCGTGGCGTCAACGGCACGTGGCGCTACAAGCCGGGCACTTACATCAAATCCGAATACGCGTACTCGTCGGGAATCGGCAGCCCGACCCTCACTTCGATCACCGGCGGACTTTCATTCAACCCCGTCGCCACCAATGGCAGTCCTGCCAGCGCCGAGCGTGTCGAGGTTGGTGTCGATCTATCGGAAGTCACCGATACCATGAAGGGCCGCATCACAGCCTATTATCAGGATCGGGGCGCCAACTTTTCAGGTCCCGGCCAAATTACTCCCGGCATGGCGGTGCACCAAGACGGCGGCTCGATCAGCGTACCCTTGACCGGCGCCACTCAGATATCCGGTAAGTTCGATAGCACCGAGTCGGGGGAGCAGACGGTGCAAAGCGGAGAGCTTGGGGTCGAGCACAAGCTCGACGACCATTGGCGAGTGGCGGTTGGAGCCCGTACCGACGACCGCGAAAACATCATTCCCAATGCAAGTCCTATCTTGTCGGAGAACGGTCAGCGCACGGACGTTGCCGTTACCGTCGGCTACCAACCGGCTCCCGGCAAGGTCGCACCCGTCCCTGGCGCGCAAGGGCCAAACAAACCCGCGGCCACCCCTGGCGCCGCTCTGCCGCCGTGGGATCTTTATGGCTACGTCCAGGACACGGTAGTTCACACCGAGGCTCGACCCGAGAACGATCGCACCGGATTGGGCGGAAGTTATCAAATCTCCGATGCCGCGCGCATCGGTGCGGAGGCTTCGGACGGCGGCTTGGGCTTCGGGGGCAAGCTATCGACCGACTATCACATCGACGAGCACAGCAATGTGTATTTGAACTACACGCTGGCGGCCGATCAACCCGATGCCTTGAATGACGGGCGCGCCGGCACCCTCACCACC
This sequence comes from uncultured Gammaproteobacteria bacterium, assembly GCA_963755965.1. GTDB lineage: Bacteria > Pseudomonadota > Gammaproteobacteria > Steroidobacterales > Steroidobacteraceae > Bog-1198. The sequence continues at coordinate 1,669,031 of CAVWLU010000008.1, read as the reverse complement.
GGCACTCGCTACCGCTACAGCGATTCCACCAGTGTTTTCGGCGAAGAGCGCATGCAGAACGGCACGGGGTCGGACAGCCTGACGCACGCCTATGGCGTCGATTTCTCTCCCACCAAACAATGGACGTATGGTCTGAAGTTCGAGGACGGGACGATCTCCGATCCGCTCGCGGGTGATCTCACGGTGCAATCGGTGGCGGCGACGCTGCAGTATTCAAAGGATCGCATCAAGTACAGCGGCGCCCTCGAATGGCGGGACAACGACTCTTCGATGAGCGGTCCTTCGCGAACCGAGCTGACCCGCAACAGCTTGAGCTACCAGTTGGATCCGGCCTGGCGCCTGTTCGGGAAGCTCAATTGGTCGCAAACCGACGGGCCGTTCAACTCGACGCTGAATGCCGAATACCGGGAAGCCGTGCTCGGCGCAGCGTGGCGGCCGGTGAGCGATGATCGCTGGAATACGCTCTTCAAGTATACGCTGCTCGATGATCAGCCCTCCACCGCGCAGATTAGCTCGTTGGGCAATACCATCGACTATGCGCAGCAAAGCCGTGTGGCCGACATCGACACCACGTACCAAGCAACCCGGTGGCTGGCGCTGGGGTTCAAGTACGCGATACGCAACGGCGACTTGAAGCCCACGCAAACCGTCGGCAACTGGTTCGCCAGCGAAGCGCAACTTTGGGTATGCCGTGCCGACATACTCATCGTGCGTGAGTGGGACGGCATGTTGGAATTGCGCCGCCTTACCATCCACGAGACGGACGATGAGCGCAGCGGTGTGCTGCTCGGGGCCTACCGCCACATGGGAAATAATCTGAAAATCGGCGCAGGGTATAACTTCACCGACTATTCAGACAATCTGACGGACCTCAGCTATCGCAGACAGGGTTTTTTCATCAATACGATCGGAAAATTCTAGCCGCGTCACGCTGTGCGGTATCGCGCTGCGCCGCACGTAAGCCGGCTCCGACAGTTTATGCGGAGCTGCTCGATCGTTTCGCAAGGATGGCGCTGACAAGGTTTTCTGTGAGCCCATGTAGCCTGTGCGCCTTGAGATGACCGATCATCGACCAATCACTACTGGAGCATTCATGGAAACCAACTACGTCTCACGCGATACCTATGGTATGTACAAAGGCTACAGCAGTAGCGCAGGCCCAGGGCCCTCCCTCATGGGCGCAGACACCTTATTGGGCAACGACGTCTACAATACGTCGGAAGAGAGCCTCGGCACCATCAAAGAGTTCATGATCGAGATGCAAAGCGGCCGGATCAGCTATGCGGTGCTGTCATTCGGCGGATTCTTGGGCATGGGCGATCGGCTCTTCGCAGTTCCGTGGCAGGCGCTGAAGCTGGACACCGAGAATAAGCGATTCACGCTCAATGTCAGCAAAGAGCAGCTGAAAAACGCACCGGGCTTCGACAAGGATCACTGGCCGACGATGGCTGATCCGACCTGGGCCGCCGGTGTGCACTCGTTCTATGGTGTGACACGGCCTCTCGATCCCCCTGCGTCCCGCCGCATGTGAGGATTGCTAGACGTGAGGGTCAGCCGGCGGCGGCGTTGGCTGACCCTCAAATGAGACGCCGGCGACATGGGTCGCAATCGCCCGGCGAATGGCACGCGCGATCATCTCGCGCGATTCACCGGTTCTAAGGTCATAGGAGATTTCGAGCTGCGCGCCTTTCGAACGCGCCCCGCGATTGCAAATATTGAGCGGATGTCGCCCGGGGTACTTAAGGCTCTGTGCATCGGTGGTAAATCCGGCCCCGGACAAGTGCTTGGCCAGTTGCGCCGCCAATTCCGCATCGAGCCCTCCGACATGAATTTGCGATGTACCCAAGCAACCATGCAGGGTGATCACGAACTCGGAGCGCGCCGCCATGGACAAACAATCCGGGTGGTCGAATTGATGGCTGGTGATGTGCAAGTCGCGGTTTGTTCCATACGGCTTCAGCCCCTCGAAGCTGAATAGGCTGTACTCGCTGCCCGCGATGATGTGTGCGATCTCGGAAGTTCCGACTTCGATCATGCCGCCGTGGGGAGCGACGATCAAGACGGGTGAGTGCGCCCGTTCTCTCGCCCGGATGCGATAGTCCGTACCGTTTACTTCGTGGCGGGCAAGTTCCGCGTATGAGCCGTATTTCACTTACAGACCCACGGCGTCCAACGTTCGATACGCCCACACGGAGGGCGCTAGAAACCACGGCGTGCCGAAGTAATAGGGCCGCGACGGGAACGGCAGACCATCGAGGGCGGTACGGCCTGCCGCGAGTCCGGCCATTTGCCGTCCAATCTTCGTTCCGAAATATGGAGCGAGCGGCACACCCTGGCCGCAATAACCCATGCAGTAATAAAGGTCGTCGCGCACGCCCAGATGCGGCATGGTGTCGAAAGTGTAGGCGACCCAGCCCACCCAGGCGTGAGTGACTCGTACCGACTTTAATTGTGGAAGTATTCTCTTCAACATCGCCTGCAGACGCGGTACGCAGGTGAGCGGATCTCTTTCGGCCAGCGCAGCCCGGCCGCCGAAGATAATCCGCTCGCCATCGGGAGATGGCCTGAAATACACGACGACGCGCCGCGAATCGACGATGTTGCGGCCGTGCGGAATGAGCGATGAGACTTGTGCGGATCCCAACGGTTCGGTGGCGATTTGATAACTTCCGATCGGAATCACGCGCCGCCGATGCCACGGCGAAAGCGCGCCCGAGTATCCATTCGTTGCAATCAAGACTTTGCGCGCCTTGACGATGCCACGCGAGGTCAGAACTTCGTAGCCGGCGCGCGAGGTTTTGAGTGCCGTCACTTCGCAGCGATCCAGCACGGCAGCGCCGCAGTATTGCGCCCGCCGCAGCAGCGTCAACAACATCTTCATGGGGTCAACCGAAGCGTCATCGTGGTACACGCAGCCGCCATGATAGAAATCGCTCGCGATTTCCTGCCGCTGCTCGGCTCGCGTCACGACAGTGATCCTTTGCTCCAGCCCTTTGGGCTGATGCTGCGCATCTCTCGCCATGACCGTGAACTGACGGGGCGTGTGCGCGCCAAAAAAGCAGCCATGCTCGCGCCAATCGCAGTCCGTTTCGATGGCAAGCGCCTTGAGGTACGCGACCGCCTCGAGCGCTTCCTTGCAAATCGCGAAGGCCCGCTTCTCGCCATGGCGTAAACTCAAACTCTTGAAGGACGGCTTGAGACTGTAAGCCACTTGGCCGCCGTTGCGGCCGGAACAACCGGTGCCGATCGCACCCGCATCGAGCACCAAAGTACTGCGCCCCGCCGCTGCAGTCTCGCGGGCAGCGGACAGACCCGTATAGCCGGCGCCGACGATCAGCACATCCACGTCGGTGGGCAGTGGCCGTTCGGCCAGCACCGGGGCCGCGGCATTGTCCTGCCAAAGCGGCGTCGATAGAATGTCGAACGGCTTATCCATCCTCAATAATGCGGCGGGCGCTCCAGGGCCGCAGCAGCCATGCTCTCCTCCGGCTGAATTTGCAATCGTTCCGTCATCATTTTCATCTGCGCCGCCAGCGTCTCAGCGAGCGCCAGAATCTCTCGCTGCTGACGGAAGACCACGTCGCTCAATTCGGCGTTCGCGCGCTCCAAATACGCAATTTTTGTTTCGATCAGCTCCAGGGTTGCATCGTTCATCGCTGCTCACGTCCCGCAAAATGTCTGCAGTACCCGCTCTTCGGATCGAGGCGGAGTTGAATAGATCTCAAATCGTTTTTGCTCCTCGTAGGGTTGCGAAAGCACGAGCAGCATCTCCTCGAAAGGCCCGAAATCCTCGCGTTCGACCGCCGCGGTAATCACCTCTGCGATGCGATGATTGCGCGGAATGAATGCCGGATTGGCGCGCCGCATCGATTCGGCCCGGAGGGTCGCCGTCTGCGGTTCGCGCGCCAAACGCAACCGCCATTTGGCCGCCCACTCGTCGAATTCGCCCGGCCGCGCGAACAAGGCCCGAACTCGCGCATCCGTTCCGTCACTCGCGGCGGCCGCCTTCGCCTCGCTCCCGGCGGCATCGCAAAGCCGCCGAAACGTCAGCGTGTAATCGCATTGATTCCGGTGCATGAGGTCGAGCCACGCGTGCACTAATTCCAAATCACCCTCATCTCGGGTAAAGAGCCCCAGCTTTTGACGCATCCCCGAAAGCCAATGGTCTTCAAACTGCGAAGGGAATTCGTCAATGACCTCGCTGGCGGCCTCGATGGCACGGCCGCTGTCCGCATCGATCAGCGACAATAGAGTCTCGGCGAATCGCGCCAGATTCCACTGCGCCGCGGGTGGTTGATTTGCGTAAGCATAGCGGCCCACGCCGTCGATGGAGCTGAATACCGTCGCGGGATCGTAGGTGTCCATGAAGGCGCAAGGTCCAAAGTCGATGGTTTCGCCGGACACCGTCATATTGTCCGTGTTCATTACGCCGTGGATGAATCCCACGTGCATCCACTTCGCCACGAGCTCTGCTTGGCGCACGCACACCGAGCGCAACAATTGCAAATAGCGATGCTCGGCCGATTTCAAATCCGGGTAATGGCGCTGGATAACATAGTCGGCAAGGCATCTCACGCCCTCGATGTCGGCGCGCGCCGCGAAATACTGGAACGTGCCCACCCTGACATGACTCGCGGCGACGCGCGTCAAAATGGCGCCGGGCACTCTCTGTTCGCGGAGGATGACCTCGCCTGTAGCAACCGCCGCCAAGGCCCGTGTCGCCGCAATTCTTAAGGAATGCATGGCCTCGCTGACTAAGTACTCCCGCAGCACCGGCCCGAGCGCCGCGCGGCCATCGCCGTTGCGCGAGTAGGGAGTTCGTCCGGAGCCCTTCAACTGGATGTCGCGGCGATGCCCATAACGGTCATTCACCTCGCCGAGAAGAATGGCGCGCCCGTCGCCGAGCTGTGGAACGAACTGGCCGAACTGATGCCCCGCATAGGCCATGGAAATGGGTTGGCCGCCCTGAGGTAGCAAGTTGCCGGAAAAAATCGCCGCCAATGCCGGGGCCGGCAGAGAATTCCAATCGATGCCGAGCTCCGATGCGAGCGCCTCGTTGAATTTGATCAACCGGGGATGGGCGACGGGAACCGGGCTCTGCCGCGAGAAAAACCTCTCGGGCAGCGCAGCATAGCTATTGAGGAACGCAAATCCCGGCGGCGCCGCCGATGAGGCGTCGGACGATTGCTCGCTGAGGTGAGAGTGCAGCATAACCGCATGTTACCAGCGAAAGCATCAAGGATTTGTCCCCGTGCGCCGTATCTTTACCAGGCGCGAATACAGCTTGAGGTAATTTTGCGCCATGTGATGCGCGGTAAAGCGACGGTCGAACTCGGCGCGGATCCGGCTGCGATCGAGCTCGCCGATCCGTCCTGCCGCCTCGATGGCCTGCTGCTCATTGTCCACGATGAACCCGGTGACACCATGTTCAAGTATTTCCGGGACCGAACCATTTGCGTAGGCGATGACCGGCGTTCCGCAGGCCATCGCTTCGATCATCACCAATCCGAACGGCTCGCGCCACGCGATGGGAAAGACCAACCCCGCGGCATTCCCGAGAAATTCCGTCTTCTGATGCTCCCCGATCTCGCCGACGAATTCGACATCGCCCATCGAAAGCAAGGGCTCAACCGTGGTCTTGAAGTACTCTACATCGACGCGATCGACCTTGGCGGCGATCTTGAGCGGCAGGCCTGCTTTCGCCGCGATTCGAATCGCCGCATCCGGTGCTTTTTCCGGTGAAATACGGCCGAGAAAGGCGAGGTACCCGCCTCTTCCCTGCCCTACTTCCAACAAATGCTGCGGCAGCCCGTGATGCACCGTCGCCACATAATTGGCCTCCGGCAATGGCTCGCGTTGCGAGTTGGAGATGGAAACGACCGGAATATCACCGTAAAGTCCGTACAGCGCAGGCAGCTCCGGCAAATCGAGCCGGCCATGAAGGGTAGTCACCGCCGGGGGGCCGAGCCGCCGCAGTAATGGATAGCCGAAGTAATCCAGGTGTGAATGGATGACATCGAACTCGTGCGCGCGCCGCGCCACGGTTTCCAATTGCATGAACATGGGAACAAAGTGATCTTTCACGGCCGGATCCAAGCGCAACGCACGTGGCCATATGGGTGCCAGTTTCGCCTTGGTGGTGCTGTCGCCCGAGGCGAACAACGTTACCTCATGCCCAAGTTCAACCAATGCGTCCGCGAGATAAGCAACGACCCGTTCGGTTCCACCGTAGAACTTGGGCGGCACGGCTTCCGTGAGCGGTGCAACTTGGGCGATTTTCATAAGAATCCTCAGCTCCTACTCGATGTCAATGAGGCGTTTTCCTGTGACGCATCGTAAACCTTTTCAGTTCCCCTTTACGTGACCAAATGGGAACCGAATTGGGTGGGCGGACTCTTACATTTTATAAATTTACTTCGCGTGATGCCCGCGCACGCGCGAAGATGAAAGTTTTACAAGTCTTAGCCACTCAAGGTGCGCGCGCGTGAATACATCGACCATACTTGAACCCACCGGCTCATCCCAATCGGTAGACGAAGTACCGCAATTCGCCATCGCCGTAAGCGCCACGTTGCAGCAGCGGCGTACTCGCACCTTGAAGCACGGCGATATGTTCGCCGTGTTCGATCATCGCGGCGACATCGGTGGTGAGCCCGGCAATCCGGAAGGACTGTATCACCGCGACACGCGCGTGCTTTCGCAGTTCCAATTGCTCCTCGAAGAGGCACAGCCATTATTGCTCAGTTCCATGACACAGGACGACAACGCGGTATTCAACGCGGATCTCAGCAACCCGGACCTGCTGGTCAACGGCAAGATCGAGTTGCGTCGCGAGAACATTCACGTGAACCGGATCAAGTTCATCTGGGCCGGCGCCTGCTATGAGCGCCTGTTGGTGCGTAACTTCAGCGATCGATCCTTGCCGGTGCGCTTGACGTTTCGCTTCGCTTCCGACTTTGCGGATCTCTTCGAAGTGCGCGGCGAGAGACGCGCGGCGCGCGGAGAATCCTCCGCTGCGCTGCAAAGCGACCATAGCGTCGCGCTGCGCTACATGGGTCTCGATAAGATCGAGCGGATCACCGAACTGGCTTTCTATCCTGCGCCGAAAACCTTGACGAGCGCGCGTGCCGCGTATGAATTGATGCTGAAACCGCGTGAAACGCGCCGCATATTCGTACGCAGCGGAGTGCCACGCACCGCCGACGGCGATTGGACCGGCCGCTTGTTCTACCGGCGAATGCGTGCAGCGAGGCATGCCCTGCGCGACTCGAGCGAGCGTGCCGCGAGCATCGCCAGCTCCAATTCGGTTTTCAACGAAGTCGTGCGCCGGTCCGTGTCGGATCTGTATATGCTGATCACCGACACTCCGCAGGGACCGTACCCCTACGCCGGCATACCCTGGTTCAGCACGCCATTCGGCCGCGACGGGATCATCACGGCCCTCATGACCCTATGGCTCGACCCCACCATTGCCAAAGGGGTTCTCGGATTTCTCGCCTCGACGCAGGCCACCGCAGTTGAACCGGAGCGGGACGCAGAGCCGGGGAAGATTTTGCATGAGATGCGCCACGGCGAGATGGCGAATCTGCGCGAAGTGCCGTTTGGACGTTATTACGGAAGCGTGGATGCAACGCCTCTATTCGTGCTGCTGCTCGGCGAATATTTTCTCCGCACCGGCGATCTCGAGACGGTGCGCTCGCTGTGGCCAAATGCCGAAGCGGCACTCGAATGGATGGATCGTTTTGGGGACCGCGACGGAGACGGCTTCGTCGAATACTACCGTCAGACCGCAGACGGACTCGCAAATCAGGGATGGAAGGATTCGTATGACGCGATTTTCCATCATGACGGCCGCACCGCGGACGGTCCGATCGCGTTGTGCGAAGTTCAAGCCTATGTGTACGGCGCTAAGCGGCACGCCGCCCTGATTGCCCAGGTTCTCGGGTTCGAGGAGCGCGCGAGCGCGCTCGCGAACCAGGCGGAAGCTCTGCGTCAAAACTTCGAAGCCAAGTTCTGGTGCGAGGAACTGTCCGTGTATGCACTGGCCCTGGACGGGTCCAAGCAGCCTTGCCGGGTCATCTCCTCGAACGCCGGCCAGACGTTGTTCACGGGCATTGCTTCTGCCGAACGAGCGCAGTGCGTCGCGCGCACGTTGTTGTCGCCCGCAGTCTTCAGCGGTTGGGGCATCCGGACCATTGCTCGTTCAGAGGCGCGGTACAACCCCATGTCGTATCACAACGGTTCGGTTTGGCCGCACGACAATGCGCTGATCTGTATGGGCCTAGCACGCTACGGGCTGAAACAAGCGGCGGCACAGATATTCGGCGCACTGTTCGATGCGGGGACTTATATGGATTTGCGGCGCCTGCCGGAGTTGTATTGCGGATTCGCGCGGCTGCAGCGTAATGCACCCACTCAATACCCGGTTGCCTGTTCTCCGCAGGCCTGGGCCAGCGCGACACCGCTCTGCCTGTTGCAAGCAACTCTGGGGCTCGAATTGCTTGATCGCAGCGGCGAGGTCGCCTTCTACCGGCCGCTGCTCCCGGATTTCCTCGACCATGTGCTCCTGCGGAATTTGCGCCTGAGCCGTGGTTCGGTCGACGTGCTTTTGCATCGGCACGGCAATAACATCGCCGCGACGGTTACGCGCCGCGAAGGCGACATCGCGGTGGTGGTGCGCTACTAGTCGATGTCTTTTTTCGGGCGTGTCTCCGGCATCGCGAATGACACCAGCAGCAACGCAGCGATACCAACGGCGGTGAGGAAAAAAAACGCAAGGCGCATGCCGTAGTGATCGGCGAGCCATCCCGCGGCCGGGGTACTCAAAGTGCCGCCGATGCCGATGGCGAAGCCGACCGCGCCGAGCGACAAATTGAAGTGTCCGGAACGCGCCGCGACGTCGCTGACAGTCAGCGGCACCATGATGCCGAAGCACGCGGCGGCAATGCCATCGAGGGCCTGTAGCGACACCAATAGGACCGAATTGGTGGTCATGGCGAAGAAAAGACCGCGCAGCGGCAGCATGACAAAGCCGACTATGAGCACGAGGCGGCGACCGTACCGCTCGGCAGCACGCCCGACACTTGGCGAGGCAAGGGCCACGATGATCTGCGGCAGCACGATGCATGCGCCGATCAATAAGCTCGGATTGCTGCCTTTCGCGGTGAGTGTTCCGCTCATCAGCATCAGCATAGGCGCGTTCCCGAAAGTGAAAAGCATGGCGCATCCACAGAATATCAACAGCCTGCGATCCGCCAGCAGTTGAAAAATCCGCACACGCCGATGAGCCGATTCTCCGCGCGGCTGCGGTTCGCTGCGTCCCGCCGTGAAGCCCCGGAAGGGCAGCAACGCGACAAGCGCCGGCAGCGTCAGCGCCGCGGTCAGATAAAACACCGCACGCTCCGACACGTACTGGCCGCACGCACCCATCAACGCAGCACCGATGCCGTTGCCTATCGCCGCGTAGCGGGCGTTGCGGCCGAGACGAAGGCCCATACCGAAGCGACCGGCAAGCACCAAGCTCATAGCGGCAATCGCCGGTCCCAGCGTGCAACTGGAAATGCCGTGCAAAATCTCCGCAAGGTAAACGAACAGCGGGATCGGATAGATGGCGAACATCAATGCACTGGCGGTGAATACCAAGACGCTGAACGCCGCTACACGCGCCTTGTTCGGAATGGCATCGACCAAGGCGCCGGCCGGCACCTGGCTCGCCATTGAACTAATCGTGCCGATACCGAGCGCCAAGCCAATCGCGGTCTGAGTCCAGCTCTGACTACTGAGATATACCGCGATGAAGGGCCCGAAGCCGGTTTGGATATTAGCAACGAACAGATTGAACCAATCTAGGCCGCGCCCCGCGGCGCCTCCCACCGGCAGCGAGTTCCCCGGTCGCTCGTTGTCATCCGTGGCTGGCATTTATTCACTTTTTGACTTCGGCAGCGTCCGTGGCGGCGGGGGGTGATGCTACCGGCGGCGGCATGAGCACTCGCGGGTGTGCGGAGTCCTTGTACTCGGGCGCCGATTGCAGTTTTTCCCGGCTGACGATGAGGACGAGCGACTTGTCGCCTCCGCCCGGATCGAAGCGCAGCAAGGGCCAATCGACGGCGATGCGCCGAGACCCAACGCCGAGAAAGCCGCCGAAATCGATGATGGCCACTCGCACACGGCCGTTGGCATCCGCAAGCACATCGACTACTCGTCCAAGATCCTCTCCTTTGGGACCTTGCACCTTTTTGCCGAGAATCGACGTCACTCCGCTGCCGATCTCCCCGACTTGTGCGTTGATCGCCGCGGCCGGCGGCGTCGCGACGTCGCTGCCGACCGTGTAGGGCGGCGGCGGCGCCTTCACTTCGTGGGGCTTGCTCGTGTGCTTGTGCTTGGGCGTTGGCTCCGATTTGGGGACTGCGCACTCGCAGGGAGGCGCACTGGAGATGGTGGCGGGCCGGGGATCGCTGGACGATTCAGGTGACGCGTTTTGCGCGGGGGCGGGCTCGATTTGCGCCGGCGGTTCGGGTTGCGCCGGCCAATGATCGGGCGCGACGGTCGCCGGCGGGCCCGTGCGATCGGCGACCCGCGAACTGCTGCAGGCCGAGATCAGCGTGAACAGCCCCAACCATCCGGCGAATGCGATCCCGTGCTGCCGGCGACCCGCGTAAACTCCCGTCGCCCGAGTCACGGCGCCGGCTCCGCCCCCACCCGCAACTGACGGCCGTACATGCGGCTGTACACTCCGCCTTTGGTTTGAAGCAGCCTGCGTGGGGCGCCGTCTTCCACGATATGGCCGCGGTCGAGCACGATGATGCGGTCGAACGAGTCGAGGGTCGACAAGCGGTGTGCGATCGCGATCACGGTGCGCCCCTTGAACAACCGGGCGAGTGCCTCTTGAATCGATTGTTCGGATTCGGTATCGAGCGCGGATGTCGCTTCATCGAGCAGCACAATGGGCGCATTCATGAGAAAGGCTCGCGCGATGGCCAAACGCTGGCGCTGGCCGCCGGAAAGCTTCATCCCCCGCTCGCCGACCAACGTATTGAAGCCTTCTGGCAATCGATCGATGAATTCCGTGCAACGGGCTGCCTCGACGGCGCGGTAGACCTCTTCGTTGCTCGCCTCAGGGCGGCCGTATCGCAGATTTTCGAGCAATGAACGATGAAACAGTGAAATATCCTGTTGTACGACTGCGATGGAAGCACGCAAGCTCTCTTGCGTGACGTTCGCTATGTTCTGGCCGTCGATCGAAACTTCACCGGCTCCGGGATCGTAGAGTCGCTGCAGCAGCGCAATGATGGTGGATTTGCCGGCGCCGGAGCGGCCCACCAATCCGATTTTCTGCCCTCCGGGCACATCGAGCGTGAAGCGGTCGAGCACTGCCTGGCCGCTGGGATAACTGAATCCTACGTCTCGAAATGTGATTGCGCCGCTGCTGACTCGGAGCGGGAGTGCATCGGGGGCGTCTTGCATCTCGTGCGGAAGGCCCAGCACTTGAACCGCCTCGCCGAGCTTCGCGAATTGCTGCACCATGTCGACCAACGCCATCGCAAAATCGCGCGATGCATGCAACACCGTGAACCCCAGCGTCGTGGTGAGCACAACGTCGCCGGTTGAAATTTGACCTCGACGCCACAATTCCACCGACCAGACCAAGACCCCCGCCGTGACGATGAACACCGTGAACGCGTGGAACTGCCGCAGCCGTTCGAGGGACCGCAGGCTCAGGCGTTGCGCCTGCATTTCGTCCTCGATCTTGATACTCAACCGCTGCTGCTCGCGGCTTGCAGCGCCGAAGGCACGCACCAGGCCGATGTTGCTCACGACGTCGGTGAGGTCGCCGCTCACATGCGCGGCATGGCCGGCGAAGCTCTGATGCAGTTGCGCACCGTGCGATGCCAGCCACGCAATGGCCGCGGCCAAAATGGTGACGACGACCAGCAGCACCGCTGTCAAATGCCAATTGATCGTGCCAAGCACCAATATGCTCGCGATCACCGCCGCGCCCGGGGGAATCGTGGTCCAAGTCAACGCGTTCTCGATCGTCCAAGCGGCATTGGCGGCCGCCGTAATGCGGCCGGCCAGCGCACCGGGAAATTGCTCGACGAAATAACGCGTGCCCTGACCGGAAAGGTGATCGAATAGCTCCAATCGCATGTCGCCGCCCACCGCGACGAAGGCATGCGTCGAGGCCCACCCGGCGATCCGCCACAGCAGGCTGTCGCCGGCAACGAGCCCGAGCAGGATTCCCACCGCGCCCCAGAGAACCGTCGGAGGCGGCAGATGCCTTCCCAAGACATCGACAAGGTGTTTCACGGCATATTGGGAGCCGATACTGCACGCCACTGCGGCGAGCACGGCGACCAGAACGACGAGATGACTGAAAAAGCGCCGCCGCACGTAACGTCCTAGAAAGCGGATCGCACCTTTGAACGCATGGGGTGGCAGGGGCATGACGGGTATTGCTCACCTCTGGTCCGGGTGGGCACCCATTCTTCGTCAAATCGGTCGGAGCCCAGGCGGGATAAAGGCGTCAGTCTTTGTCAGTCTTCGCTGACACGCCTGTGATAAAACGCTGCAATGAAATTTCGACTAGCCTGGTTCGTCGCTCTCGCCATGGTCTTGGGTCCGCTCTTCGGATTGTTGCTGCACGGATGGTTGGGCAATGGCCCCTCGGCCCAAACCGCTGCCGCCGATCTTTCCTTGGTTACTACCGCCTTCTTGCATCTGATCAAGATGATCATTGCGCCATTGGTTTTTGCCACGCTCACAGTCGGAGTGGCGCGGATGGAAGGTACCGCCACGATCGCACGGGTGGGCGCCAAAACCCTGGGCTGGTTCGTCTTTGCGTCGATGATCTCCATGCTCATCGGCATCTTCATGGTCACGCTGTTCAAACCCGGAGTGGGACTGCCCGTTCCGGCCGTCTCCGCCGGCGCCGCGCCGATTGCCGCTCCGCTGCAGCTCGGGGACATCCTCGAACACATCATTCCGACCTCGATTGTCCAGGCGATGGCAAACAACGAGATTCTGCAAATCGTCGTGTTCTCGATCCTGTTCGGACTCGCGGCATCGAGCCTAGGACGCCGGGTAGCGGGGTTGATCGATGCGATCGAGCAGATCGGCGCGGTTATCCTGAAACTCACCGGTTATGTGATGGCGCTGGCGCCCATCGCCATATTTTCCGCTCTCGCGTCCACCGTGCTTACCCAGGGAATCGGCATGCTTCTGGTGTACGCCAAGTTCATCGGTAGTTTCTATTTGGCTCTGGCGTTGCTCTGGAGCCTGCTGTCGCTCGCATTGTTCTTCAGCATCGGCGCGCGCGCGATGCAGCTGCTGGCCGCCATCCGTTCGCCGGTGCTCATTGCATTTTCGACAGCCAGCTCCGAGGCGGCATATCCGCGAACGCTGGAGCGTTTGGAGGAGTTCGGCGTCAGTCCTCGCATTGCAGCCTTCGTCCTGCCGTTGGGCTATTCGTTCAACCTGGACGGCTCGACGATGTATTGCGCCTTTTCCGTGCTGTTCATCGCCCAAATCTTCCACATCCAGTTCAATCTGCACCAGCAAGTCGCCATGTTGCTGATTCTGATGGTCACCAGCAAAGGTATGGCAGGTGTGCCGCGCGCCTCCCTCATGGTGATCGCCTCGACGTTGACCTACTTTGGACTGCCCGAACAGGGCCTGGTCTTGATCGTTGCCGTCGATCACCTGCTCGACATGGGGCGCAGTGCCACCAATGTGGTCGGCAATGCGGTGGCATCCACTTTGGTCGCCAAATGGGAGAATGAGTTGCGGCCCGTGAAAGCATAGCCTCGCCGCGAAAGCAAAGCTTCGTCAGTGCCGCCGTTTGCGGCACACCATCAGTATCTCATCCACGTCGGTCGTCTCGATCAGCCCCGCACCGAATTCCAGCGCCTTTTGGAATCGCAATCCAAGCGGCATGAATGCGCGGTTGTACCACCATAAGGCCCGCTCACGATGGTGCGTGAGCCACCAGATGCCGAGATCGAGCAGGCGCGACGACCGAGGCTGCATGCCGAACACCGCGCTGCGCTCCACCTCGAGACGATGCCGCGCCAGCGTTGCCGGAAGGCGTTCCGGTTCATAGCGGCGGCGGTGGCCCACGAAGTCGTCGAAGGCGGTCCAGCGCTCGGGGTGAAGCGGCACGGAGATGAGGACGGTGGCGCCGGGTTTGGCGACCCGGGACAACTCCTCGAGCGCCGCGGCCTCGTCATCGACGTGTTCGACGATATCCAGAGCGCATACGAGGTCAAAGGAGGAATCGGCGAAGGGCAATGACGTGACCAAACCCATCACGACGGACGCGCCTTGATCGTGCAATTTTCCGAGCGCCGGGCCGCTGATATCGACGAATTGCGTATCCTCGAGTGGCAAGCGCGGCCGAAGGCCGGGAGCTACCTCGAGCCTCGCGCTGGAGCTCGGCAACAGCGATTGCACCAGAGGCCATGTGTTGAAGAGGCGCGGCTCGACCAAGCGCGCGCCCGACCAGAGTGAATCGTAGTAGTGCCGATTCGCCTCCTGAAGCTCGCGCGCGCTGCACGTCCGCGATCCGGTTATTTGCATGATGCCGACTCTAACACGAGCCCTTGCTCAGGCACGCCCCGAAGCGAACAGGGCCAACATGTCCTCCTCTTCACCGGCTCCTTCGGCTTCATTGCTGAGCATCGCCAGGCACTGATCGGCCGGCATCGGCCGCGCAAACAAAAATCCCTGGCCCACCGTGCAGCCCAATTTTCTCAATATTTCTGCCTGCTGATAGCCCTCGATACCCTCGGCAATCACTTGAATGTGCAAATGCCGTGCGATGGCGATGATGGCGCTGACGATTGCCAGATCGCTCGAATCGGTCACGAGATCGCGCACGAAACTGCGGTCGATCTTCAGCGCGTCGACCCGCCAGTTCTTGAGGTAGCTCAAGCTCGAGTAACCGGTCCCGAAATCATCGATGGCGATCTTGATGCCGAGATCGCGCAGCCGCGCCATCGTGTCCTGGCGGCTCTCTCCTGATTTCGCTTGATTGCTGTCGAATACGGCCCGCTCGGTCATCTCGAGCTGCAGCATTTCCGGGCGCAACCCGTGAGTTTTGAGGAGGGTGGAAATCGTCGATTGCAATTCGCCACGCTGCAATTGCGCGGGCGCCACATTGAGAGAAATCGGCACGAGGGTTACGCCGGCCTTTTGCCAGGCACTCATGGTTTGCAGCGTCCGGTGCAGCACGAAGTTGCCCATCGGTACGATCAATCCGGTTTCTTCCGCGACCGGAATGAACTGGTCCGCGGGAATCATGCCATGCACCGGATGACGCCAGCGCATGAGAGCTTCGAGACCGACCACCTTGCGCGTGAGGAGGTTGACGAACGGTTGATAGTGCACGTCCAGTTGCTTCAGCCGCAGCGCTTCGCGCAACGAGGCTTCCATTGCGACCCGGTGTTTGAGCTTTCGATTCATGATCTGGCTGAACATCTGCACGTTGTTCCGGCCCCGATCCTTCGCTTGATACATCGCCGTATCGGAATGCTTGAGGAGCTCTCCCATATTATCGCCGTCTCTCGGAAACAGACTGACCCCGACGCTGCCGGTCGTTTGCAGCGGGTGCTGATCGATGACGATCGGTTTGTTGAGTGTCTCGATGATGCGCGCCGCGCCGAGCGTCACCTCGTCGTAGGATTTAACGTTGCGAAACACGACCACGAACTCATCGCCTCCCATACGGATGACGACGTCGGAGTCGCGCACGCACGCGCGCAGCCGGTGAGCCACTTCCTGCAGCAGTTTGTCCCCCGTTTCGTGACCGCGGGTGTCGTTGATGTGCTTGAAACGATCCAGATCGAGAAACACCACCCCGAGCATCGCGTTCGTCGCTCGCGCCTCGTCGATCGCTTCGGGCAAGAAGGTGGCGAGGTAATGCCGATTGGGCAGATTGGTCAATTGATCGTGGTGCGCCATTCGATCGAGCCGCTGCTGATTGTCGATGAGCTGCTGTTCCGCTTTGCGGCGTACCGACACGTCGTGCGTGACGTACGCAAGACCTTCGCGGCCGTCGACGTCCAGCTGGTTGCATCGAACCTCGATGTCGATGAGCGCCCCATTCTTGCAGCGCAGCTGCATGTTGAGCGCCAGCTGAGAATCAGCATTTTTCAGCCGCGCCAAAACGCTCTCGGGCGAGGAATTTGCGTCGACGAAAATGTCGCCGATCGTCAACCCCTGCGCCTCGGCATTCGTATAACCGACACGTGCCAGAAAGGCTGGGTTGCAGTATTGAATCTGGTGGCGCGCAGAATCCACGATGACGATGCCGTCGTTGGTTTGATCGATGATGGCCTTGTAACGGGAATCGACCGAGTGTCGATGGCGAAAATACCGCTTCAACGCGATGATCACGATGGCGGCAACGGCGGCGGCAAGCAACGCCAGGAATCCGGCGAGCGCCAGCGTGAGTTCAGAGTTCGGCCGGTCCGCATTTTCTTCCGCACCCGCAAGAGCGGCGCTCTGCAATCCGCCCGCCAATCGAAAGACCCACGCAGGGCGCCCCGAATCATCGTGCAATACGGCGTACCCGGACTGGCTGTTGGACACGCGGGTGCTGACCCCGAAGGAGCGTCCGGAACGCGAGGTGATCCATGATCGTACATCCCCCGGTATGGCCGTTGAATCGAATTGGCGAAGCGGATACCCAGCGAGCGACCCCTCGACCGATTCCGCGAGGCGCGCGAGCATCGACGGGGAAACGATTCGGGTCGCTGCCACCCAACCCAACGGCGCCGCCGAGGCGCGGGAGACGATGGGCTGAGCGGCGATGAATTGGTCGTTCGCAAATCCCACAGTGGGGCGGCTCATGGACACGGGCGGGGCCGAAGAAGCTCGCGCGGTCATGAGGGAGTCGAGATACTTGACGACGGCGGGGTCAGCCGCCCGTTCGACCCATTGATGATTGACCACGGCACCGCTGAATCGCGCTGCGCCCGTGGCTGTCACGATGAGCAATCCGTCAACATCCGGCCGATCCACACCCCTCGCATCAAAATGCGGTAGCGATGGGCCGCCGCTTTCCTGTACAAGTTCAACAATGCCGTCCGACTCCGCCAACGCTCGGGCGGCCGTTGCCAGATCGCTGGACTCCTTCGTGATGGCAAGTGCGAGTTGCCGCAATTGCAGCGTTAGATTTTCGCGTTGTAGTGCGGCCGTACGCTGCTGCCAGCTGCGATCGCTGAACACGTACATAACCGACAATAGGAGGAGCGGCAGTGCGCACACAGCGAAGAGCACCGGACGTCTCCGCAGCAGCCAGCCGATTCGATCGCGCACGGTCACGTCGGGTTCGTTCTTCGTTTCAATTGACGGCTATGGGCTATCCTCACGCAATGCGACATAATTCTGATTTCATGAGAATCCAGGGCCAAGTATGTTGTATGCCCCGTTAAGCCACTGATATGCGGCGCACAATCCGGTGTAGGACAGACGGCAGTTAGCGCGATGGAATCACAGGTTCGCAAAGCCGCCCATGCCGGCCCCTCGCTCGCAGCCCCGATGAACGTGCGCCTGGACACCAGCCTCGAGCTGTTGCTGGAACGGGCTCCACCGGAACCGATCGCACGGGTGCTCGCCACAGTGGTCGCGACCGCCGGCTCCACGTATCGCAAGCCCGGCGCGCGCATGCTGATCATGGCCGACGGCAGTTACTTGGGACTGCTGAGCGGAGGATGTCTCGAAGCGGATTTGAAGCTCCACGCGCAACAGGTCATCGACAGCGGCGTCGCGCGCGCAATCGAATATGACATGCGCGGACCCGACGACATTCTCTTTGGAATCGGGGCCGGGTGCGAAGGCGCAATGCGGGTGCTGCTCGAGCCGGCGAATGCCGCGAGTCCCGCGGCGGCGGCTTTGGCCGCGGCAGGTCGGCACACTCGTGCCAACGTGCCCACGTTTCTGATCGCGGTACACGAATCGAACGACCTGCCGCTCGGCACCTACAGCGCGGCGTCACTGCCGCCCGTCTTGGCGGCGGCGGCCACGCAATCGCTTGCCGATTCCACCTCGCGCGAGATCGTGTTCGATCGCCGCGCCGAACGTTTGCGCGCTTTCGTGCAGTTTCTGCCGCCGCCGCCCCATCTACTGGTCTGCGGAGCGGGTCAGGACGCCGAGCCTGTCGTGAGTGCGGCCCGCGCGATGGGGTGGCGTGTGACTGTGGTCGATCATCGCCCTGCCTACGCCGATGCGCAGCGCTTTGCGGGCGCAGAAGTCATACTTGCCGATGCACGTTCGCTGCGCTCGGTCGTTGATTTGAATTCTTGCCATGCTGCCGTCGTGATGAGCCATCATTTGCTTTCCGATGTCGCGTATTTGCGCGAGCTCGCCTGCATCGGCGCGCCGGCCTATGTGGGATTGCTCGGGCCGGCCGCACGGCGTCAGCGGATCGCACAGGAATTGGGAGAGTCCGCCGACGGCCTGGAAATGCGCGTGCGAAGTCCAGTCGGTATCGACATTGGTGCACTGACCCCGGAAGCGATCGCACTCGCGATCGTCAGTGAGGTTCACGCGTGGCTCGCGGGGCGCGCCATCGGAGAAAGGGCAAGGGTCGAGCGCTAAGCGGATTGCCCCCGCTTCGCGGCCCGAGTATAAGTTCGGAATCGAGAGCATGGGCGGTCAGTGTCGATTCCTCGTTCTAGCGCGGAGCTTCAGCAATGCGAAAAAAGCGCGACTGGCGAATCGAAGGCGTTCGGATCATCAAGAGCGATCAGCTCGATACCAACACGGTTCAGACGCCCGGCATGTTGCGTGCCGCCGCTATCGATCATAAACGGGTGGGTTCAAAGAAACTGTGGGCCGGTACGGTGCTGATTCACCCGAATGCGAAGACCGGCGCACACCACCATGGCGCGCTGGAGAGTGTCATCTATGTGGTGCGCGGGGTGGCACGCATGCGCTGGGGCACGCGGCTCGAGTTCGTCGCCGAGGCCGCAGCCGGAGACTTCATTTTCGTCCCGCCATACGTCCCTCACCAGGAGATCAACGCGCTGCGCGACTCACCGCTCGAGTGCGTCCTGGTACGCAGCGACAACGAGTCGGTGGTCGTCAACCTCAGCATCGACGCGGCCGAGCGGGTCGAGGAAGTCTATTGGATCGACCCTGTACACCAGCAGTCGATCAAGACCCCCCCGCCAACGTCTTGATCAACACCGACCAGTAGGTAAGCGCGCTGTAGAATGCATCGACGCGGATGCGTTCATTCAATCCGTGCGCGAATTCCTCGCTGTCCTTGATGAACACCCCGCCTGCTCCATATGTGGGAATGCCCGCATTTCTGAATACCGCACCATCGGTCGCATAGGCGGCCTGGGTCGGCACGATCCGCGCGCCGGGGTCTGCGGCGCCGACCGCACGGGTGACTGCGTCCATGACGTCGGCTCTCATCGGTGAAGCATCCGAGACGAGCGCCTCGTAGCCCTGAGTCACCTCGACCTTGGGACCGACGGTCTTCTGGAGGGTTTGTCGCACCTCCTCCGCGGAGGTGCCGGGGAAGATTCGGCAATTGATCGTGGCTGTCGCCGACTGGGGCAGCGCGTTTTCCGCATGACCTCCCGTCAACATGGTTGCGACGCAGGTAGTGCGGATCCGCCCGACGAAGGCCGGATTCTTCGCGATCTCCGCTGCGGCATCGGAATCGTGGGGATTGGACGCGAAGCGCGTCATCGCGGGACCGAGAGGCGCGGGCGTCACCGAGGCAGCGGCCCTGAAATCCCCTATCGTCCAGTCATTCCACATCACGGGAAATTCGATGCCTTGAACGGCCTTCAGCGCGTCGGCGAGCTCATAAATCGCGTTGTCGGCACGCGGCATGGAGCTATGGCCGCCGGGATTGCGCGTCGTCAGCAGGAACTGCGCCGAACTCTTCTCCGCACCTTGCACATAGAACAGGAGCGGCTTGCCCGTATCCTCGCTGAGCACTCCACCCCCGCCGTCGCCATTGATGGCAAACTCTGCCTCGACGAGATCACGATGCTTGGTCACGAGATCCCTGGCGGTTGCTTGGGCGGTTTCCTCATCGCCGCTGAAGGCGATGATGAGATCGCGCGTCGGCACGAAGCCCTGCGCCTTCAAGGTGAGGAACGTCGTCGTCAACAGTGCCACTTCCTGTTTCACGTCGGCAGTGCCGCGCCCGAAGAAATAGCCGTTCTCCTCGGTCAAATGATAGGGATCGCGCTGCCAGTCCGCGCGCTTTGCCGTGACAACGTCCATGTGAGCAATGAACGCGATGGGCCGGCCGCCGCTGCCGTTGCCGCGGTAACGGACCACCAGGGAAGCGGTCTCGCCCAGCGGGAGTACGTGGATATCGGCCGCGGGGAATCCGCCGGCCCTGAAGATTTTTGCCAGATACTCCGCGACGGCCGGAACTTGTCCCTTGCCCACCGAGCTCTCGATGCCCACGATATGCGCGAAAATTTCCCGCGCCTGCGCTCGGACGGCGTCCGGCGCAGACGGCGTCCCGGCGCCCCCGGCGTACCCGGGCCGGCAACGGCAACCCCACCCAGCAGCAAATTCACCGCCAGAAGTCTGCAGCTATTCCTCAGTCGCTTGCTCATTGGTTCTCCGGTTCTAAGCCGGTGCAGACGATACCAGAATATCCGTGCTAACCTACTTGCGGATCGAGTAAACAGCGCGCCTCAGACCCGCGTCGATCCAATGCCACTGCACTGTCCGCGAGGTAATTCGATGAGACACTTGTTGATATCCTGCACGGCGCTCGCCCTGTTGTGGGGTACCGGGCAGGCGCATGCCGATGGACAGAAGCTGCGCATTATCACCTGGGCCGACTACGTGCCCGCCGAGCTTACCGCGGCATTCAAAAAGGAGACCGGCATCGATGTCGAAGTGACGCTCTCCAACAACGAGGAAATGATCTCGAAGCTCCGGGCGACGGGCGGGGCCGGATATGATCTCGCCCAGCCGTCTCAGGATCGCATCGTCTCGGTACAGCGTGATTTCGGCATCTATAAGCCGATCGATCTTACCAAAATCAAGATCGAGGAGTTTCAACCGGCGTTGCTCGATATCGTGAAGCGGAACACCACGCTGGACGGCAGGATGTACGGATTACCTTATCTGTGGGGCACCGATGGTCTCGTGGTCAATTCAAAGCGCACTACGATTTCCGATTTTGGAGATCTGTGCAGGCCGGACCTCAAGGGCAAGACCTCGATCCGGCTGCGACGCCCGATACTGATGGCGTTTGCGTTCGCCGCGGGCAAGGACCCGTTCGCTCTCTACGGGGATACGAAGGCTTACACCGCGCTCATGGACCAAGTGGGCGCGACGCTGATTGCATGCAAGCCGAACTTCAAGTTCTTCTACGACAACAAGGATCAATTGCTGAACGGCATCCGCTCCGGAGAGGTGTGGGCGGCGGCCATGTGGGACACCGGCGGGTGGACGCTCAATCGCGACAACCCCGACATCCAATACATCGTGCCGCGCTCGGGCGCTCTCGGTTGGCTCGACACCTTTGCACTGCCGGCGCGAGGCAGAAATGACGCTGCCGCTTATGCCTGGATCAACTTCACCATGCGTCCCGAGAACGCCGCCATGATCATCAAGTCGGTCGGCAACTTCTCCGCTGCCAAAAACACCGCACCATTTGTCGACCCGCGTCTCAAGGCGCAGTTTTCGGCCGCCTTCCCGGACAGCGCCCTGAAGAACATCCACTGGTACCCGGCGATCCCCCCGGGACTGGAAGAAATAGAGGGGCGGGTGCTCGACCGCATCAAGGCCGCCAATTGAGCACGGCAGATCTGGTCGCGGACGCCGTCGTCAAGCGCTTTGCGGAACACATCGCGGTCGATTCGCTGTCTTTCAGCGTCGAACGGGGTAGCTTCTTCTCCATTCTAGGGCCGTCCGGCTGCGGTAAGACGACGTTGCTGCGCATGATCGCAGGATTCATCGCCCCGGATGGCGGCGACATCGCCATCGGCGGCAGGAGCATGCAAGGCATCGCCCCGAACCGCCGCCCGGTGAACATGGTCTTTCAACAGCTCGCCTTGTTTCCCATGATGTCGGTGGGCGAGAACGTCGCATTTGGATTGGCCCGCCGCGGCATCGGTCGTGCGGAGCGACTCCAGCGCAGCGAGGCGATGCTTAAGCGGGTGGGGCTCGGCGGAGCCGCAGCAAAGCGGGTCGATGAGCTCTCCGGAGGTCAGCGCCAGCGTGTCGCCATTGCGCGCAGCCTGGTGTTGGAACCCACTCTGTTATTGCTCGACGAGCCGCTGGGGGCGCTTGATCTCAAACTTCGCGAGCACATGAAAATCGAACTCAAGCAGTTGCAGGCCGCATTCGGCACCACTTTTGTCTACATCACTCACGACCAATCCGAAGCGTTGGTGCTATCGGATCATGTGGGCGTCATGAACCAGGGTCGCTTCGAACAGCTAGGCACGCCGCAGGATTTATATTATCGGCCGCAGACGCCGTTCGTGGCGAGCTTCGTCGGAGCGAACAACCGCATCGTCGGCCGCGTCACGAATGTGGATCACTCTTCGGTGGAAATGGCCACCGCCGACGGTTGGACCATTCGCGCGCGAAAGCTTGGCGCCATAGCTGTCGGTGATGCGGTGGAGGGCTTTGTGCGTCCGGAAGTTGCGAGTCTGGGGCGCGTGCAGTCCGAACTTCCGGCGGGGCAACCCTGGCACACGGGCGAAGTACAGAGCCTGTTGTTTGACGGCGCCAATTCGGCGGTACTGCTGCAGGAGCTGCGCACGCGGCGTGAATTTCGCATCGCCCTGCCTCAGACCGGCCAATTCTCCGACCTCAAGCCGCAGGAGAAGGTCCTGTTCAGTTTCGATCCGCAACGCGCCGTGTGCTTTCCGGCGCGGACCGGAGCGGCCGGTCAGGATGGCTAACGAGTCGCCGGCGGTCCGGTGGCGGGGCCGGTTGGGCCTGGGCCTCCTTCTGGCGCCGGCCCTTCTGTGGCTCGGAGCGCTGATCATATTGCCGCACATCGACCTCGCGGTACTCTCGTTTCGCGAGCGCGTTGGACCGCGTCACTACGTTGCAAGCTTCGCCCAGTACAAGACCTTTTTTACCGAACCGCTCTACTGGCATGTGTTCGTGCGCACGGCAGTGATGTCGGTGATGGCAACCTTCCTGACGTTGCTGCTGGCATTTCCGATTGCTTGGGTCATTGCGAAGCTCGCGCAGGGCCGCGCGAGCTCGCTGCTCTTCATCCTGTGTTTGATTCCATTTTGGGTAAGCGAAACGGTCCGCACGCTCGGCTGGATGATTCTGCTGCGCGAGTCGGGTGTGCTGCCGTCGTTGCTCGTGAAGCTCGGCGTAACCGCGGTCCCGGTCGAATTGCTGTACCACGACGCGACGATAATGGTCGGGTTGGTCTATTCATCGATGTTGTTCATGGTGATTCCGCTCATCTCCAGCTTGGAGAGCTTGGACAATGCCCTAATCGAGGCGGCGTACAACCTGGGCGCCAACGGCTTCGCCGTCTTGCGCACCATCGTGATCCCGCATGCAGCGCCCGGAATCACGGCCGGCTGCATCATCGTTTTCATGCTCACCCTAGGCAGCTACCTGACGCCCACGTTGCTCGGCGGGAAGGATTCGCAGTGGTTCACCGAACAGATTTATACGCAATTCATCACCCGCTTCAACTGGGAGCAAGGCGCTGCCTTGGGATTTCTTTTGCTCGCGCTGTCGACCGCTTTGGTCATGATCGGTCTTAAGCTCGCCGGCCAGCGCTTCGGCGAAGTTATGCGCCGCACATGATTCCCTCCCTGCCGCGCCCAACTTGGCTGCGCGCCACTACGGCAATCTACCTGGTCGCCTTCTTGGCGTTCTTATTTCTGCCGTTGATCATCGTGGCGATGTTCGCGTTCAACGATGCGCCCTACCCGGCGCCGCCATGGCGCGGGTTCACGTTGGACTGGTTCCTCGGCAACGCCGCCAAGGGTCGTATCGGACTGTTCGCGGATAGCGACTTGTTGGGCAGCATATGGACCAGCTGCGTCGTCGCTGCGTCGGTCACGCTGCTGTCGGTCATAGTCGGCACCTGCAACGCATTTCTCATCGAGCGTGGCCGTTTTTTCGGCAAACAAGCCCTATCCTTGCTGATGTTGGCGCCATTGGTAATACCCGGTGTGATCCTGGGCATATCGATTCTCGCCTTTGCGAGCAGAATTGCGGAGTTTCTCAATGATGCGTTCGGACTCGAAGTGGACTTTCTGCGCCCCGGATTGGCTCTGGTGGTGCTCGGTCAATTCTCCTACATCGCAACCATCGCAACGCTGACCATCAGCGCGCGTCTGAAGAGATTCGATCGCACTCTGGAGGAGGCGGCTTTGAACTTGGGCGCGTCCAAGGCCGCCGCATTTCGCACGATCATGTTGCCGTATCTGCGGCCGGCCCTGTTGGGCTCCGCCGCCATTTCGTTCCTCATGTCCTTTGCAGATTTCAACACCACACTGATGCTGGTCGGCACGGATTCACCTTTGACCGTGATGATGTATGGGCGGATGCGCGAAGGCGCGAGCCCGGTGCTCAATGCGGTGAGCCTGTTCCTGATGCTCGCATCGGCGCTGCTCGCGCTCACGTTCATGCGCGGCAGCGATCGCCGCTCGAAAGCGGCGAACTCAACCGCGGCGTGAATCGCGTCGACGCGTCCGCAGTTACGGGGTGCGCTCGGACAGCGCGTGAACAATGGCTATCGCTCCGGCGTATTCGACGTCTGGTTGATCCGTTTCCGGCGAAGAATGGGAACTGAATTTGACGACAATCGTGTTGGACGCCGGATCGATCACGATCAACTGGCCCGCGAGACCAATTGCAGTGATGTGTCCGCGCCGCGGATCGGCGACGTACCAGTAGCTTCGATAGGAGCCGTTGTCGTAACCCGATAGTTTACGGAAATAGCCATAAGCGGGGCTTTTCTTCCAGGCCTGCGGGTCGCCTCCGTGCCGAATATCCTCGATCCACTGGCCGGGCACTATCTGCTGTCCATTGTAGAGACCCCGCTGTAGAACCATTTGCGCGAACCGGCCGAGATCGCGCAGCGTCATGTTCAACCCGCAATCCGAATACACTGCTTGTACGCCGTCGAGCAACACGTAAGCGTCGCGCTCCGCTCCGAGCTTGCTCCAAAGTTCGTTGGATATGAGTTCGGCGAAGTCGGTGTTGGTGGCGCGCTCCAAAACCCATCCCATTGCATCGACATTGGCCGAGATATACCGGAACTCGCTCCCATGGACACCATGGCGGGTCTTCAGCGTCGTCAGAAAATCATGCAAACCGATGGGTGCATTCGGGCCGCGCTCCACCCACCCGGCGGCTTCATCCAAACGATAAAGGTCGCTGGTCTTCGAACTGTAATTTTCATCGAATTCCATGCCGACCGTCATGTCGAGCAATTGCCGCACGGTGGCGCCTTCATACGCCGATCCCTTGAGTTCCGGAACGTAAAACGTCACCAAGGCATCCGGGTCGAGCCGACGCTGCTCGATGATGATTCCGGCGAGGATGCCGACGACGGATTTCGATACGGACATCAACAAATGCGTATTTTCGGGTTTCATGCCGTTGAAATACCTCTCCGTCACGATCTTGCCGTCCTTCATGACCAAGAACGCGTCGGTTTCCGTTGCCGCGTACATTTGAGCCACCGTCATCGGTGCCTTCGTGGTCGGGTGAGCGAAAGAGATCTGATCAAGATCGCGCAAAGCGTAATCGAGTTTTGCAATCGGACCCGAGCCTCGGTCGATGTTTGCGCTTGGGAAAATACGTCTGGTGTGAGTGTATGACCAGTGATTGCCGGGTCCCCAGTACCAGTCCTTCACACCGATCGGAGGAGCCGTGCCGGAGCTCGCGCCACCGGCGGCCAATAGAAACGCGAGCAACGGCACTGAAATCACCCGCACCGAGACCCTGTTTCTTGAAGTCACTCAACACCCCGCGACGGTTCGAGCAAAATCATGGCGGGAAGCTCCGCCAAACCATCAATCAGGGCATCGCAAGGCAACTCGCGCGGGTCCCGCCCCTCGTTGTAGCCGTAAGACACACAGATGATCGGTATGCTTGCACCTCGCGCCGCCTGCACGTCGTTGATCGAATCGCCGGCCATCAGCGCTCGGGAAGGCGGCACTTGAAAAAAATCGCAGGCGAACAGCAGTGGCTCCGGGTCCGGCTTGCGGCGCTTGCAGCTATCGCCGCCGACGATCAGGTCGACCCACCCACTCAAGTTCAGCCGCTCGAGCAACCCTGAGGCAAAACGGTGCTGCTTGTTGGTGACCACCGCGGTGCGCAGTCCCGCGCCGTGCAAACGCCGCAAACATTCGGCCACCCCGGGATAGGGTTTTGCGTCGAACTCGCCGGATTCTTGCAGCCGGCCATAGTGATGAAAGAAACGTTCGACCATGGCCGTTTGGGTCGCCTCGTCCAGCTCTCGGCGCTGCGCGGCTGCGGCACGTTCGATCAATATCGGCGACCCCCGGCCGATCATGCGCCGCACGTCATGCTCGGCCACCGGAGCCCAGGCGTGGTCGGCCAGCGTGCGATTGAGCGCGAGGGAGATATCTCCCACGGTATCCAACAGCGTTCCGTCCAGATCGAAAAGCACGGCTTCGAGCGGCTGCCCACGCCAGCTAGCCGGCGGACCCATCAGGTTGCCTTCACGATCAAGCGAGTGTGACGCTGACGGGGCAATGATCGCTACCGAGGATATCGGCGTGAATAGCCGCTCCCGCCACGCTGCTGCGAAGCCCCGATGACACCAAAAAATAATCGATTCTCCACCCGACATTGCGCGCGCGCGCATTCGCAAAATGACTCCACCACGAGTAGTGTCCGTTGCCCTGGGTGAACATCCGGAATGTATCGACGAATCCCGCGTCCACGAAGTTCTGGAATCCCCTGCGCTCTTCGTCCGTGAAGCCTTTCTTACCGCGATTCGGCTTCGGGTTTGCCAAGTCGAGTTCCGTGTGTGCAACGTTGAGATCCCCGCATAGGATGACGGGCTTCGCGATCTCGAGTTGCCGGCAGTAAGCAAGGAATGCGGGATCCCAATGTTTGAATCGGAGATCCAGGCGGCTGAGATCGTCCTTGGCGTTCGGTGTGTACACGGTCACGACGTAGTATTTCTCGAACTCGGCGGTGATCATCCGGCCCTCAACGGCGCTGTCGCGCTGGAGTTCGTCGGCAAACGTGTAGCGCTGCGCAAACTCGGTTGGAAAACCGTTGGTGACGGCGAGCGGCTCTTGCTTCGAGAATACGGCGGTGCCCGAATAGCCCTTTTTGACCGCGGAGTTCCAATATTCGCGATACTCCGGAAGGTCTATCTCGATTTGACCGCGCTCCGCCTTGGTTTCCTGCAGGCACAGGATATCGGGTTGATGAGCCTGCAAGAACGACTGAAAAAGCCCCTTTTTGTGCACTGCACGAATGCCATTCACGTTCCAGGAGTAAAGCTTCATAGTTCGCATAATACAAGCAAATGAATGACTTGCATGGCCCGCCAGGCTCGCGGATCCGATCGCGCGCAAAAAGCTGCGACTTTGGTCACCCAGTTCGTATTGACAATCATTCGCATTCGCGTTCACAATACACCCCATGATCGTATGCGTATGCAAAGCTGTTTCGGACCGACACATCCGCGCCGCCGTCAAGGATGGCGCCACCTGTCTGCGCGACCTGACCCGGGATCTCGGCGTCGGCACGTGCTGCGGAAAATGCCTGCCTGAGGCCAAGAACGCGCTGAGCGCTTCCCTGGCGCGCCGTAACGATTGCGCCTCCAACACCTATTTCCCGAGAACCGATACCGAATTTGCCGTCTGACGGCGCCCGCGGTTCGGGCATACAATCCCTGGCATCACCGAAAGCGTCCCATGAGGAGTTGCCGTGCAGGGTAATGCGAAAGTATTGGATTTTCTCAATCAGGCGTTGAAAAACGAGCTCACCTCGATCAACCAGTATTTTCTCCACGCGCGCATGCTCGATAACTGGGGACTGAAGCGCCTCGGCAAGATCGAGTACGACGAATCCATCGACGAGATGCGGCACGCCGACCGATTGGTCAAGCGCATCCTTTTCCTCGAGGGTCTGCCGAATTTGCAAGACCTTGGAAAGTTGTTCATCGGCGAGGATGTGCGCGAAATATTGGAGTGCGATCTGAAGCGTGAAATGGCGGCGCATCCCCTGTACACCTCCGCCATCGAACATTGCGAGTCCGTCAAGGACTACGTCAGCCGCGAACTGCTCGTGCACATTCAAAAGAGCGAAGAAGAGCACATCGATTTCATCGAAGAGCAATTGGGGCTCATCGACAAGATGGGTCTGCAAAACTACCTTCAAAGCGCGATGGGCGAAATAGGCGAAAGCGCTTCCGGTTAGGCGGCCGTCCTGCACGTTTCCTGGACCATCGTCAGCGCCGCGGTTGGCGAGTAGAGTTCGAGTTTATCGAGCAGCTCCCATGCAGCGGCCTCGGTCACCACCTGATACGGGTCATTCGGGTTGCGCGCGCGATTGTGGGCGGCATGACACACGCTCGCGGATAGACGGGCGATTGTCAACGGATAGAGAACCCGCTGTTCGGGTTCGGTCAGCGGGTTGTACCGGTGGTAGGCGCGAACGACGTGCGCGGCAGCCGCCAATGGGGCCTTCTCATGCAGCATTGCGTACGCAAGCGCAATCGCCAATTCGCAGACGGTCGCGGAGTACACCAGATCGCCGAAGTCGAGCAAGCCTGCAACGCGGCCGCCTTCGATGAGTACATTGTAGTCGTTGGCGTCGTTGTGAATGACACCGTGGCGCAGAATGCTCCAATCGATGCTGTCCCATTCGGCGAATGCACGCTCGATTCTCGTGCGCCGGGCCCGTGGCAAGAGCTCAGCGTGTTCTCGAGCCAGTCCCGCGTGACGCAAATCCCATTGCAACACGCGATGCATTGCCGGATGTGCGAAGCCGCGGAGCGCCACGTCGATTTGACCCATGCTTGCCCCGATGGAATCGAACAGGCAGGCGTCGCGCGACAGACACTTCGCCAATACCTCTCCCTCGAGCCATCCGAGCACCCGTACGCAGTGAGCTACGCCCGCCGCCGCGTCGCGTATCGAGGCGATGTCCGCACCATTCCGCGAAGGCACGATTTCCTGCACGCGGCATTCCCGCAAAGATTTTCCCACGCGGCGCATGGCCTGATGTTGGAATTCCAGCAGTTCCGGAGCGTCGTCCCGGTTGGCGATCTTGAGAACGAACTTTTCGCCCCGCGCGTCGGTAATCAGAAAGTTTTGATCGCGCTCGCTGGGCAACGCCGTCACTCGCCCCTCGATGCCGTAGTCCTCGAGAGCGACCGCGAGCGCGTCTTTGGCCGTGAAGCGCGGAATGCTGTCCAGTGAAATGCTCATGACATGCGACTAGCCGGCAGGCGGCTCCAGTGCGAATAGCTGGGCACCGATATCCCGAAAAGCCTTGAACTCGAGCGCGTTGCCGGTAGGGTCCATGAAAAACATCGTGGATTGCTCACCCGCTTGACCCTTGAACCGCGTGCAAGGCTCGATCACAAACTGGACACCCTGTCGCCGCAAATGCTGTGCCAACTCGGCCCATTGCTGCGTGCGTAACACCACGCCGCAATGAGGCACGGGTACGCCTTGGCCATCGACGGGGTTAAAGTGGCTGGTTAGTTTTCCGGTGCTGCCGAGATTGGGATTCAGATGACAGACGAACTGGTGGCCGTAGAGGTTGAAATCCACCCAATCCCTCGCACTGCGGCCCTCGGCACATCCTAGGATATCCTTATAGAAGCGACGTGCCTCAGCGATATCCCGCACTTGGACGGCGATGTGGAACGGCGTGAGCTCGTTCGTTACCGATGAAGACATTCTCTTGCTCCTCGAAACTTCAAGGACACTGCATGTTTCTGCTTCGTCATGGTCAAAGCTATTTTAACCTGCATTTCACTCGGACTCGCGTGGATCCCGGCATCGAGGATCCGGAATTGACGGCTCTCGGCATCGAGCAGGCGGAGGCGGCGGCGAGGCGGCTCGCAGGCGTCTCGCTGACCCGCGTCATCGTGTCGCCCTACATACGCGCATTGCAGACCGCCGAGCCGATCCTCGGTGTCCATGAGGTGCCCGTCGACATTGACTGCGAGGTACGTGAGCGGGCGGCCTATGTGTGTGATGTCGGCAGTGCACCGGATTTGCTGGCCGCCCGATTCCCGCGCCACGATTTCACTCGTCTGCCGGCGCACTGGTGGCACAAGGGAATCGAATCGACCGAGGAGACCATTGCGCGTGCCGATGCCTTCAGGGCGCTGATGGCGGACCGGCATGATAGCGCCACAACCCTGTTGGTCAGCCACTGGGCGTTCATTTTGGCATTGACCGGAAAATCGATCGCCAACGGCGAAATTCTTGAATACGACCCGGGGGACAGGGCTCCCGAAGTCATCGTCTGGCCTTGAAATGGTATGCTTGTTGCCCGGTCGAGCAGCAACAACGCCAGCTCGATCGCCATCGTTGGCTGAGCTCTACCAAATAAAGATCTTCCGATGTCGTTGAGCCTCTTCGGGGGCCTGCGGCCTTTCACCCGCAAGGGGTTGGTACGAGAACTCCTCGCCGGCGTGAACCTTGCGTCGATCAACATCCCGCAGGTCTTGGGCTACGCACGAATTGCGGGCACTCCTGTGGTCACCGGGCTTTACACGGTGCTGCTGCCGCTCGTGGCATTCGCAATCTTCGGTTCATCGCGACATCTCGTGGTCGCAGCCGATTCGGCGACTGCGGCGATATTCTCAAGTTCGCTATCCCCCATGGCCGCACCGGCCAGCGCTCACTACATGGCGCTGGTCAGCTTGGTGGCTCTGTTGACTGCGGGATTGCTTCTGGTGGCGCGGATCTTTCGGCTGGGATTTCTCGCGGATTTTCTCTCGCGCACCGTGGTGACGGGTTTTCTCACCGGCGTCGGATTCCAGGTCGGTATCGCGATGCTGGGCGACATGCTTGGCGTCGAGGCGAGTTCGCGCTATTCGCTCGTTCGATTGTGGGAGATCGCAAACGGCCTGCCGCGGCTCAACGTTCCGACGCTGGTGCTGTCGTCGATCGTCGCGGGCAGCATCCTCGTGGGTAAACGCTTCGCCCCGCGATTGCCGCTTTCATTGTTCGCGGTCATCGTGACGATTGCGGCCAGCGCCGCGTTTCACTTTGGCGCGCGAGGCATCGTGGTCATCGGGCCGGTCCCCGGCGGGCTGCCCTCGATTCGCTTCCCTGCCGTGACTTGGAGCGAAGTTCTGGCGCTGCTTCCGGTATCCGCTTCTTGTTTCGTGATGATCATCGCGCAAAGCGCCGCTACTTCGCGAGGATTCGCAGTTCGTCACCATGAGAGTGTCGATGAGGACGCCGACATTCTCGGACTCTCGGTCGCGAACGCGGCCGCGGCGCTGAGCGGCGCCTTCGTGGTCAATGGGAGTCCGACGCAAACGGCGATCGCCGATCGCGTGGGCGCTCAAAGTCAGATCGCACAACTGGTGCTGGCCGCCGTGGTAATGCTGGTGCTCTTGGTGTTGAGCGGCCCGCTCCAATACCTGCCGCGTTGCGTATTGGCTGCCATCGTATTTACCATTGCGGTCGGGATGATCGATGTGAGCTGCCTGCGCGACATCCGCCGCGAAAGCCCCGGCGAGTTTTATCTCGCCCTTACCACCGCGGCGACGGTCGTCACCATCGGCGTCGAGCAAGGAATCCTGCTGGCAATTGCGCTGTCGCTGTTCCGTCACGTGCGCCACAGCTACCGGCCGCATACCATGATGCTTGCGCCGGACCCAACCGGACTGTGGACCCCTGCGATCCCCGGCAAGGTGACAGAACCCGGGATCATCGTCTACCGTTTCGGAGCGGACTTGTTTTACGCCAACCAAAACCGCTTTATCGACGAAGTGCGCGCCCTCGTGAAGCAGGCACCATCGCCGATTTGCTGGTTCATTGTCGATGCGGAAGCGATCTCGGATGTCGATTATTCCGCGGCGCAGTCCCTCCGCGACCTACTCGATGATCTGGCGCGTAAAGAGGTGGCCGTGATCTTCGCGCGCGTCAATAGTTACCTGCGGTCCGATATGGACCGGCATGGCATCACGGCGACGCTGGGCGCGACGCGGATTTTTTCGACGCTTCACGAAGCCATCGCGATGGCGCATGGCGGCGGCCCGAGCCCTTAGTTCGCTGCTGCGGCAGAAGCTCCTTCCGCGGCGATCCACTTGTCGAGCATAGCCGACAGGGTGCTTTGATCGACCGGCTTGCTCAGGAAGTCGTTCATGCCCGATGCGATGCTGCGGGTCCGATCCTCGGGAAATGCATTCGCGGTCATCGCAACTATCGGCACGTGATGATCAAGTACGGGAGAGGTCGCGTCCCGAACGACTCGTGTCGTCTCGAAGCCATCCATCTCGGGCATCTGGCAGTCCATCAATACGAGGTCGTACCGGTTTCGGCAGAGGAGTTCGATCGCCTCCCGTCCGTCCTTGGCGACCTCGACCTGGTATCCGAGCTTGGCGAGCATGTAGAGGGCAACCCGCTGGTTCACGAAATTGTCCTCAACCAGGAGCAGGCGAGCCCGTGCCGGCGAACTCGGACTAGCTCGCAATATCGGTGCGGCCTCGCTGGCCGGCGTGCTCGAGAGAGTAGGGATGTTCGAAGCGGTTGCCATGCTGAGGAGGGGCGGCGTGCTCGAGCGGGTCGGTATGTTGGAAAGGACCGGCGGGCTCGACTGGACCGGCGAGTTCGACTGGACGGCCGGGTTCGCGCGGGGCTCCGGGATGGGTTCGCCGGGCGGCGCGGTTGCTTCAACCGAGGCGCCGGCGTGCAGCGGCAGCACGAACCAAAACGTCGATCCGGAGCCTGGATTGCTGAGCGCGCCGATCTCTCCGCCCATGAGTTCGACCAGCGTTTTACTGATGGCCAGGCCGAGCCCGGTGCCGCCGAAGCGGCGGGTCGTAGAAGAATCCGCCTGGGAATAGCGCTGAAACAGCGCTTGCATTTGCTCCGAGGTAATACCGATACCGGTGTCGGTAACGCTGATCTTGACGTGCGTTGGGTCAACCTCCGCAGCCGAAATGACCACCGAACCGCGCTCCGTGAATTTCACTGCGTTGCCCGCGATGTTGAGCAGCACCTGGCGTATCCGTACGGGGTCTCCTTTGACGTACTTCGGTAGTCGGAAGTCGTACTCGACGCTCATGGCGACGCCTCGCTCCTGCGCAGCCGATTTCAGAATTGCGCGCACCCCGTCGCAGACGGACTTGAGATCGACGTCGATGACTTCGACGGTCATGCGGCCTGCTTCTATCTTCGAAAAATCGAGAACGTCGTTGATCACGGTCAAGAGCGCGTCGCCTGAGCGCTGCACCGTCTCGGCGAATTCGCGCTGCTCCCGATTGAGCGGCGTATCGAGAAGCAAGTTGGCGAAACCCAGAACGCCGCTCATGGGCGTGCGAATTTCGTGACTCATGACCGCCAGAAGATCGCTTTTGGCTCTCGATGCCGCTTGGGCTTTTTGCGCCCGGACTTCGGCGTGCTTCTTCGCTTCGGCGAGCCTCAGTTGCACGACTCGATCGCGTCGACGCGCCCGCTGCGCTGCTCGGCTGAGCCGCAGCACCACGAAGCCGGTCAACACCGATAACAACGAAACCGCCGCGAAGCCGATGATTCCCGCACGCCGAATCGAGCCGATCCTCGCGTCGAAGTCTCGAACGCTCATGTCGACGCCGACCACTCCGACGAAATGTCCGCCGCGATCGAAGAAAGGTGCATACGCGCTCATGTAACTGCGCACCGCCTCTTTGACGGGCTCGTCATTGACCGCTATGTCTTGCCGTTCGAGCGCCCGGCGCAA
The DNA here is from genome assembly GCA_963755965.1 of uncultured Gammaproteobacteria bacterium. GTDB lineage: Bacteria > Pseudomonadota > Gammaproteobacteria > Steroidobacterales > Steroidobacteraceae > Bog-1198. The sequence continues at coordinate 1,635,146 of CAVWLU010000008.1, read as the reverse complement.
CGTAGGATCGAAGGTGTCGTGCGGCGCCATGATCAAGTCGGGCGGCTCCGTGTCGCCCTCCACCCGATACTGGTAGTCGGTGCCGAGAACATAGTAAATGCGGCCATGGTCGAGAATGGCGGTGTAGACATAGATGATGTCTGATGTCGCCTTGTGAAACTTGACGAGGGGCGCCAGCAACGCGAGATGCGCCGGGCTGCCGGCTTGCTCCTGCGATTTGATCGTTCGATGCAGATCGCCGTCGACGAGCGGCGCGGCGGCTCTCGCGAGCTGCAGAAGTTCGGAACGCACCGCATCGAGTTGCGCCTCGCGGGCGACGCACCATATGTAAAACAAACCGAGCGAGGAGATCACCAATACCGCGGCGCCCGCCAAAATACCGTGTATGAACGAGCGATCAATGCGCCGAAGATTTGGTCTCAATATTTGCACTTGCCCACATCCCATATCGGCTCGCTGGAACCGGACTTAAGCCTACGCGGATGCGCTCGCCAATCCACCGAGCAGCCGGCTCCTTGGGACGCCCGTCACAAGAATTCCCGAGGGATGTGGGTGGATCGCTATCCGGCCAGACGAGTGCCGCTAAAGGGCGCGGACCCAAACAAGTGTTTAGCCTCTCCGCGAATGTGATCCGCGTCGACGGTTGCAGTAAATTTAAAGCTCATGCGCATGGGCTTCGTGATTTTCGCCGACCATTTGAGCCGGTTGCCCTCGATTTTTCCATCGCTGATGGCTGCATAGTGACCGGCGTCGGATAGCGAGCCTGTGAGACGATCGCCGTCCACCATGAGATCGAGCACGCCCGACTTGTCTCCCATCGGAGTGTTGATGGTGATATTCCATTTTCCCTGAATCGTCATGGGCCGATCTCGTCGAGCGTCAGTGCGGATGCACGCCGCAACGAGGTTGCCGGGGGCAGGCGCCGCTCCTGGGACAGATGACGCTGGCCTGTGAATCGAGCGCATCGGCGATCCACGCGATGTTGAGCACCTGCGAGGCAGCGCGAATGTTGGCGGCGGCTCCCTCCGGGATCTTGCCGTCACCGCCGTCGCGGCAGGATTCGGCGACGGCGGCCACCACACTCTCACCGTCGAACCCTTGGGCGTCCAGCGCCGGCAACAGGTCGACACCCACCGACAATACGTGCTCCTCATCGAGTGCATCGCGTGTCAGCAGTGAATGACAGCAATATAGGCGCGCGCGCTTGCCGTCCTGCATCACGGAGATCTGCGACTTGGGCTTGTGCATCAGAGGCGTCGCCGGCGGTTGCTGCAGCAGCCGAAAAACCGCCCAGCGCGGACACGGGTCGGACACGAGGCTCATGTTGCCCCAGGGCAAGGGAATACCATTTCCTCGATAAACCGCGCGCAGGTACCCGGGCGCGTAGGCGTCGAAGAAATGCCAATGCCGATAAGGCGATACGGCCGTCATGCGCCGCATGACCAGTGCCGGCGTCACACCGAGTTTCTGACAGGCCGAGACGCTGTGCGCCTCGCGAATCAAGAAGCGGCGAAAAGGGACACGCGGGCACAACAACGCACCGGCAAAGAAACTGCACTCGAAGTCCCGCCACGCGTAAAGAACGTCTTGCGCCCCCATCCCCGCCGTCGACGCCGACGGCTCAATCTCGCCGCTGTGGATCGCGCTGTGCGGTGAAATCAGGCCATCGCCGTTGTGCAGAATCTTGTGACCGACGAAGAACGCCAGCTCGTACTTGAGGCGCTCCTCCTGACTGCGCAGCCGTTTGTTGATGAGCACGGTGCCCGGTGCCTCGAAGCGCGAGCGCACCAGCGCACCGCTCGGCTTGCGGCCGTCTCCGTCGAACCAGCGAATCTCCAAACCGTGCCGCTTGCACAGTTCCATCACCGTATTGAGCGTGAGCGGCATCTGACGCTTGCCGCCTTCCTCTGCCGCGCGCTCGATATCGGGAAAATTATTGTGACGGGTTTCCTGCCAAACCCGGATTAGCAACTGCGCGAATTGGCGTCCCGTCGTGCCGGTCTGCGACAACAATTCGGGTAACGCGTTTTGCAACAGCTCGTGCGAAAACAAAAATGCCGGCTCCAACGGCATCGCTTCGAGTCCCCCGCGGTCGCGCTGCGGCAGCGCGACTTCGACTTCGGTGTTCTCATCGAGAAACCAACGCGCGTCCTTGCTGAAGATTCCGGCCAGCATGTCGAGCATGGCCGCCGACGGCATGCGTTTACCGGTCTCGACCATGCTGAGATAGGACACCGAGGGGGCACTCGCCGCGTCGATCTGCACACAGCGCGCCGATAGCTCGTCCAATGTCAGGCCGTTGCGCTTACGCAACGAGCGCAGCTTGGCGCCGAGAAAATGACCCTGCCGGATGAGCCCCGCCACGTGAACTCTCTTTGTAAATTTCACACGTTTTAGTGAAATTCACATTGTGAAATTTCTATTGTGTAAATCCGCCCTAGAAGCACTTTAATCTTGACGCTTACAGGAACGCAAGTAAGTCATCGATCAGGAGAGCAAGAGAATGAGCGACAAGTCACCCACGAACTCCCGCTGGCGCGGTATCGAACGCCCCTACACCGCCGCCGACGTGGCCCGATTGCGCGGTTCAGTGCACATCGAACATTCGCTCGCGCGGCTTGGCGCCGAGAAATTCTGGCGGCAGCTCGAGAGTGAACCGGTGGTCGGCGCGCTCGGCTGCATGAGCGGCAATCAAGCGGTGCAAGTCGTGCAGGCGGGCCTCAAAGCGATTTACTGCTCCGGTTGGCAAGTGGCCGGCGACGCCAACACCGCCGGGGAGATGTATCCGGATCAGAGTCTGTATCCCGTGGATTCGGTGCCGCGCATGGTCGAGCGCATCAACAATGCGCTGCTGCGCACCGACCAAATTCACCACATGGACGGCAAATCCGCTGTCGACTGGCTGGTACCGGTCATCGCCGATGCGGAAGCCGGCTTTGGAGGCAACCTCAATGCGTTCGAGCTGACCAAGGCTTTGATCCGCGCCGGCGCGGCGGCCGTGCATTTCGAGGATCAACTCTCCTCCGCCAAAAAATGCGGCCATTTGGGCGGCAAGGTATTGGTGTCGACCGGCGAGGCCATCAACAAATTGGTTGCTGCGCGTCTCGCCGCCGACGTCCTCGATGTACCCACCGTGATTATCGCGCGCACCGACGCTGACGCAGCCAATCTGCTGCTGAGCGACCAAGACTCGCGCGACACCCCGTTTCTCACGGGCGAGCGCTCGAGCGAGGGTTTCTTTCACGTCCGCTGCGGAATCGAGCAGGCCATCGCTCGCGGCTTGGCCTATGCCCCGTATGCGGATCTAATCTGGTGCGAGACGTCAAAACCCGATCTCGCCGAGGCGCGGCAGTTCGCCGCAGCGATTCACGGGAAATATCCGCAGAAGCTCCTGGCCTACAACTGCTCGCCCTCCTTTAACTGGCAGGCAAATCTGAATCAGTCGACCATGAAGAATTGGCGCGAAGAGCTTGCATCCATGGGATATCGCTTTCAGTTCATTACGCTTGCCGGCTGGCATGCGCTGAATTTGTCCATGTTCGAGTTGGCAGCGGCCTATCGTGACGACGGCATGCTGGGGTATTCGAAGATGCAACAGCGTGAGTTCGGACAGGAACCCTTGGGCTACCGCGCGACCAAACATCAGGCGTTCGTCGGCACCGGCTATTTCGACGCGGTACAGACGGCCATCACCGCCGGGGGCCACTCCACGGGCGCGATGGCAGGAAGTACCGAGGCCGAACAGTTCGCCTTGAACCCATCGTCTCTCGAGCCCGAACGTGTGGTCGCCTAAGGAGCACGCGGGGGCGATCGCCGAGCATTTCCGCGCTTACAACGAGGAATTCGGACGCATCACCCGGCGCGCGGCGCTGAACTTCCTCGCGGAGGATTGGCATGCCGCGCAGCAGGATGCGGTCGCGCGCATCGAGCTCTACGAGCAACGCGTGACGCGTTGCGTGGCGGCGGTCGGCGAGGACTTGAGGCCGAAGCTCGCCAACGTTGCCTTGTGGGCGGACACCAAGCGCGCGTACGAAATGCTGGTGACCCGGCGGCCGGACAGCGACTTCTACCGGACGTTCTTCAATTCAGTCACCCGGGACCTGTTCGGTACCGTCGGCGTCAATCCCGAGGTCGAGTTCTGCGCTACCAATGTAGGCCGCGCCTCCGGCGCCGTGCCGATTCGCGTCTATCGCATCGGCGGTTCTCTGCCGGCGGCGGTGCGCGAAGTCCTAGCCGACTTGCCGTTTGGCGCAGCAGTACGCGACCAGGATGCGGCGGTCCACCGCATCAGCGCCGAAATCGGCCGATACTTCGCGACCGGACGGCAGAGCGGTGCGCCCGAATCCATCGAATTGATCGAGCCGGTGTTCTATCGCGGCTTACGTGCCTTCGTCGTCGGCCGCCTCATCGGCGACAGTTCCCTGACCCCGCTGGTGATAGCGTTCAGCAATTCGCCTCAGGGGGTGCAAGTCGAGGCTGTCTTGCTGTCGAGGGCCGAAGTCGGCTCGCTCTTCGGCTACGCACGCTCGTATTTCCACGTGGATTTGCCCGTGGTCAGCGCCGCCATCACGCTGCTGCGCTCCTTCATGCCGCGCAAGCCCATCGACGAGCTGTACACGGTGCTGGGACGCGCCAAGCAGGGCAAGACCGAACGCTATTTCGCCTTGCAGCGGCATCTTGACGCCTCCATCGACAGCTTCGTGCATGCGCCGGGCGAACGCGGTTTGGTCATGATCGTCTTCACGTTGCCCTCGCACGACTTGGTATTCAAAGTCATTCGCGACCGCTTCGGAGCACCCAAGTCGAGCACTCGAGCAGAGGTCATCGAGCGCTACCAGTTCGTGTTTCGTCATGATCGGGCGGGTCGCCTGGTCGATGCGCAGGAATTCAGGCGGCTGCGGCTGCCGCGTGCCCGGTTCATGCCGGCGTTGGCCGATGAATTGCTGCGCGACGCAAGTGAAAGCTGCCGCATCGAGGGCGAGGACCTGATCATAGAGCATTGCTACATCGAACGGCGCCTGCGGCCTTTGAATCTATTTCTGCGCGAGGCTGAACCCGCTGCGGCGGAAGCCGCGATCATCGATTACGGCAATGCATTGCGCGATTTGGCCGCGAGCAATGTATTTCCAGGCGATCTTTTGTTGAAGAATTTCGGCGTCACCAGCCACGCCCGCGTGATCTTCTACGACTACGATGAATTGTGCCTGGTATCGGACTGTGTGTTTCGCGATTTGCCGCAGCCTCGTTGCGAAGAGGAAGAGACCAGCGGCGAGCCTTGGTTTCACTGCGGACCGCGCGACGTGTTTCCCGAGCAATGGCTGCCGTTCCTATCGATCCCGCCGGCATTGCGTGACGTGTTCATTCGTCACCATGCGGAGCTCTTGACGGCGGCGTGGTGGCGCGCCCAACCGGCTCAGGCTAGCGAGGCGGCCTTGTATATATCCGGGTTCCGCGTGCCGGAACGTACTCCGACCCGTCCGCTTCTGATGAGTCAGAGCTGAGAGCCAATATCCAGGCCCCCGCGGGCTTCGGAACCGGCTGCGGATGGGAGGCGAAATTGAACAGCGCCGCCACCCCGGCATACTGAAAGCGCAACCACTGCGCCGCAGTGTCGACCTTCACCTGAGCCTTCGCGTTGCCATGCCCATCGAGCCTGCTGAACCGCAGATCGATCAAGCGGCGATGCCACTCGAAGAGTTCGGCATGCCGTGGCTGCAATAATTCCGACCAATCGAGCTTCGACCGATCAAAGGTTTGCGGCGCCTGCGGATTCGGCACCTCTCCGGCCCATTTGAACCCCGAGAATTCCCGGGCCCGTCCTTCCGCAACCAACCGGCCCAACTCGGGATCCTGATGATCGGTGAAATAAAGAAATGGCGTGCATGCGCCCCATTCCTCGCCCTGGAACAGCAAGGGCACGAATGGCGACAACAGCGTGAGCGCGGCAATTGCCTTGAGCGATGACGCATCGACCAGCATGCTCAGGCGCTCTCCCTGCGCACGGTTACCGATTTGATCGTGATTTTGCGCGAAGACGACGAGTTGATCGACGCCTACGCCGCGTGGCGGTCTTCCATGGCGGCGTTTCCTGAATTCCGAATATTGACCCTGATAGACGTATCCTTCGCGAAGCGCCGTCGCGATATCCTGAAGACCCCGATAATCCGCGTAATAGCCGTCGGTTTGGCCGGTGAAATAGCGATGTACGGCGTGATGGAAGTCATCTGCCCAATGCGCTTGCAGCCCATAGCCGCCGCGCGCCGGGGAATGCACCAGGCGCGGATCGTTCAAATCGCTTTCCGCGATGAGCACGAAGCTGCGGTCCATTTCGCTGCCCAGTTGGCGCACCTCGGCCGCCAACTCTTCGAGGACATGGGTCGCTTCAAAGCTGAAAATGGCGTGTACGGCATCTAGACGTAAGCCGTCGAATCCGTAATCCCGAAGCCACATCAACGCATTGTCGATGACGAAACGTCTCACCGCATCGCTGTGTGCGCCGTCGTAGTTGATCGCCTCTCCCCATCCGGTCCTCACTCGATCCGTGAAATAGGGACCGTAGCCACCCAAATAATTGCCGTCCGGGCCTAAGTGGTTGTACACCACATCGAGCAGTACGCCGAGCTCCCGCTCGTGACATGCATCGATGAAGCGCGCTAGTTCGGCAGGACTGCCATAGGCCGGCATCGGCGCGAACAAATAGACGCCGTCGTAACCCCATCCGCGCCGGCCGGGAAATGTCGCAAGCGGCATCAACTCAATATGCGTGATTCCGAGCTTGACCAAGTGGGGCAGCATTTGCTCGGCGGCTGCGTACGTGCCCGCTGGCGTGAAGGTGCCGATATGCAGTTCGTAGATCACCGCATCGCGCAGCGGCTTGGCCCTGAAGCCCGGACGCTGGTACTGACGCAGCGCGCCGAAGTCCTGCACCTGCGAGTTGCCGTGTACGCCGTCCGGTTGCCACCGCGACCGCGGATCCGGCAGCGGCTTACCGCCGTCGATTGAATATCCGTAGCCGTCCCGTAAACCCGAAGCCTCGATCTCGGTGCGCCAATATCCGTCCGCATCGCGCTGCATCGCCATTCGACGATCGGCTGTCGCCAACTCCACCGATTTCGCAAATGGCGCCCACACCGAAAAAATCATGCGTCCTCTCGAATCAACAATGCCACGGGAAATGCGCCGAACAATTCGCCCGGAGCAGTGCCGCCACCTTGAAGCAGCCCATCGGTGAAGTAATTTCTCCAAATGCCTCGGGGCAACGGCAGCCGCGTATCACCCCAATCGCCGCTCACCGTCATGCTGAAACGCGGCACCACGGCAATGAGATTCTCACCGCGCCGAAATGCCAGTAAATTTCCCAGGTGCGCCCCCTGCGCCACCAGAGGCTGATACTTACTTTGGCCGGAAAAATCGAACTCTCGGGCTCGCCGCAACGCCAGCACACGCGTTGTCATCCACAGTTTGGGCATTCCGGAATCCCAGTCGGCCACCACGTCGGAAGCAGAAAGGGAGCGGCATCGTCGAATCATGGCGGACCGCAATCTGAAATCGACGGGCCGCCGATTGTCGGGATCGACGAGGCTCAGGTCCCATAGTTCGGTACCTTGATAGAAATCCGGGACGCCCGGCGCAATCATTTTGATCAGTGTTTGGCCCAAACTATTGATGCGCCCCGGCAAGATCAGCGGTTCGATGAATGTCTCGAGACTCGTGATGAAATCAGGGGTCTGGAACACGCCTTCGACGAAGCCGCGAATGTTCTCCTCGTATCCGGTGTTCGGTTCATGCCAGGAAGTCCTGATTTTTGCCTCGCGACAAGCCTTCAGCATGTATTGCCAACAGCGCTCCTGCGAGATCGGCCAGGCGCCGATCAAGGTTTGGTATAGCAAATACTCGGCGTGCCTGTCCGGCGTCCTGTTGTTCCATGCGGGTGCATTGAGCAGCGACCACTGATGCAGCGCCTCCGACCAGCGGTCGGGCACTTCCGACAGCAACGAGATTCGGGTTCGCACATCCTCGCTGCGCTTGTTGTCATGGGTCGACGTGGCCAGCAAATTGTTCGGCCATCGATCGCTCAAGTAGTGGCAGAACTCGTGGAATTTGTCCGCCGAGATTCCGACCAGCGAAGCTTGGGCGCCGACTTCGTTGCAGGACACGAGTCGGTCGTAGCAATAAAAAGTCGTGTCTTCGACGCCTTTCGCCGTCACCGCGGGAGCCCATTGCTGCCACTGCGCGACGAGATTTTCCTCCTTGTCGTCAAGATGGGGCTTGGTGAATAACTCGGCCAAAAAATCGAACGCGGCGGCATCGATTTCCGGCGAGCCGATTCGGGCGCTTTGCACCGATTCGGTGAAGACCCGTTTGTCGTCCTCGTGCAGCACATCGGCGGTGCGATAAGTTCGATAGACGGCCAACGCGATAGTGACCCGGGCAAGCGCTTCGCGCAAATGCCGCGGACTGATGTCCCGGGTCCGCCAATGCGAGCGCGCGATCTCGAGGAGCGCGTCGCTCAAGCGGTCGCGCTCGGCGGGGAAGGTCGACTCGACGATTTCACGCTTCTTTTCACGGACCAGAGCGGCGAAATTCACCGGATGGCCGGTGAAATCCGAGTAGGTCGCCGTCAACGAATCGGTGCGCTGATCGTCCATCCACAGTCGGTTCACTTTGGCCAGGAACTCGTAGCCGACTGTGCCGTCGATGGGCCAATCCGCTTCGAGACGTTCATCGTTCTCCAATATCTTTTCGACGTACAAGCGGCCCTTGGGGAGGAGCGTACGCAAGCGTTCGAAGTATGCGAGCGGATCGCGCAACCCATCGGGATGATCAACTCGGAGGCCGTCGATTTGGCCCTCCACGATCATCGTTTCGATGCGTGCGTGGGTGGCGGAAAACACCTCGGGCAGCTCGGCGCGAACACCGCTCAAGCCGCTCACATCGAAGAAACGCCGGTAGTTGGTGAGCTCGCCCGCCAGTTTCCATCCATGCAGCATGTATGACTGTCGCTGCAGGACCGCATCCACGAGCTCAGTGTCGCCTTGTGCACGATCGACGGCATTCTGGAGCTGTCCCGCGCGGTGTGCTTCGGCGAGAATCTCCTCGGCGCGGGCGACGTGGCGCCAATACTGTTCGCGCTCCTCGGCAGTGGCTCGATCGCCGCTTTTGCCTCGCAGCCGATTGAGCTCAGCGAAGCAGGCCGGAGGGGCGTCTGGATCGAGCAATAGGCCCCACGATGCGGGACTCAACGGCCAGCTGTTCTCATGATGCTTGAGGCGAGGCCGGCCGTTCTTGATCTCGATGACCAGCTCGCCTTTCTCGAGCGATTCCCCGTAGGCATGCGCGAGAGTGCATATGTGCACCCGGAAAGGCTCATTGGCCTTCCGCCGAATGTCGAAGAACTCGGCGAAATCACTGAAAGCTCCGTGTGCAAGCACATTGTCCCACCACGGATTGTGTTCCGAAGCAGACATGTGGTTCGGAACGATGTCGAGCAGAATTCGCAGACCCTGCGACTTCGCGGATTCCACGAAGCGAGCCCAAGCACCTTCCCCGCCCAAATCGTCGCTGATGCGCGTCGGATCCGTTACATCATAGCCGTGCCGGCTTCCCGGGACCGCTTGAAGACAGGGTGACAAATAGACATGGCTCACTCCCAGCTCGGCCAAGTAGGCGAGAGTCCCTTGTGCGGCTTGCAGCGTAAATCCCGCGTGCAGTTGTAATCGATAGCTGGCGACCCAGTCACCGGTCATGACTGAGAACGACGAATGAACGCGGAGCGAGGTCTACCAGCCGGTTGCGTTTCACCGACTCTGTCTCGAGCGCCAGGTCGGGGCGCGCCGTGTCGAACGCGATCTTCCAGCCCGAATGATACAGCTCGTATGAGATACGAAATGCCACCGCCTCATGATGAGCATTGAGAAGCAACAGGAAGTCCTTATCTTCCGCGCACTGACCGTCGCTATTGCGGATCTCCGGAGCGGTACCGTTCAAGAACAGTCCGAGCGTCCGCATCCAACCGCCGCTTTCCCAATCCTTGGCGCCCATGCGTTTACCATCCGCACGGAACCAAACGAGGTTCTTATCGGGGTGCTCCGCATCCGGATCGCTGTCGTAGAACGCGTAGCGATGAAAGTTCGGATGCTGCTTGCGAAACTGCGCGATGCGCTGCGTAAAGTCCAGGAACGCTTTACGCCTATCGTCCAAATCCCAGTGATACCAGGACAGGTCCGTGTCCTGGCAGTAGGCATTGTTATTGCCATTTTGTGTGCGGCTCAACTCATCCCCGCCCGAGATCATGGGCGAGCCCTGCGCAAACATGAGTGCGCACCACAAATTGCGTTTTTGCCGTTCGCGCAGCTCGATGATGCCGGCATCCTCCGTGGGACCTTCGGCTCCGCAGTTCCACGTGTGATTGTCGTCCGCACCATCGCGATTCTCTTCGCCGTTCGCCTCGTTATGTTTCTGTTCGTAGCTCACGAGATCCTGCAGCGTGAAGCCGTCGTGGGCCGTGACGAAATTGATGCTCGCCGAGGGCGGTCGCCGGTTAGTCTCGTACAGGTCCGCGCTGCCGGACAGGCGAGTGGCGATTTCCGAATGCAGCCCCATGTCGCCCTTCCAGAATTTTCGTACCGTATCCCGAAATTTACCGTTCCACTCCATCCATCCGAGTGGAAAATTACCCACCTGGTAACCGCCCTCGCCCATGTCCCAGGGTTCAGCGATCAATTTCACCGGCGCCAGGGTGGGGTCTTGATAAATCGTGTCGAAGAAGGCGCCGAGCTGATCGACATCCTTGAGTTCCCGAGCGAGCGCGGATGCAAGATCGAAGCGAAAGCCGTCGACGTGCATCTCGGTGACCCAATACCGCAGACTGTCCATGAGCAGCTGGATGGAATGCGGATGCACCATGTTGAGAGTATTGCCGCATCCGGTGAAATCCATGTAGTACCGAGGATCGTCGGGCGTGACTCGGTAATAGGCCAAATTATCGATCCCGCGAAACGACAATGTCGGGCCGGCCTGATTGCCCTCAGCGGTGTGGTTGTAGACCACATCAAGAATGACCTCGAATCCGGCGTTATGCAGATCCTTGATCATTTGCTTGAACTCCCGGATTACGTCGCCCGGCCGCTCGGGATTGGCGGCATAGAACGGATCGAGAGCAAAAAATCCCAATGTGTTGTAGCCCCAATAATTACGCAGTCCTTTGTCGAGCAGGTGGCGATCGTTCAGGAAGTAATGCACCGGCATCAACTCGATCGCAGTAATCCCGAGCGAGCGAAGATGCGCGATGACGGGCTCGGATGCGACCCCGGCATACCGGCCGCGAAGTTCTTCAGGCACTTGAGGGTGCAACATCGTCATGCCGCGAACATGCGCTTCGTAGATCACCGTTTCATGCAGCGGATGATTCGGTCGGTGTTCACCGCTCCAATCGAACTTCGGGTCGATGACTGCCCCCAAGGCTGCAAAGGGCGCGCTGTCCCGATCATCGAATGCCAAATCGGAATCCGCATCGCCAAGGGGATAGCCGAAGAGCTCGTCCGCCCACTGCATCCTGCGGCCGATCCCCTTGGCATACGGATCGAGGAGCAATTTATTGGGGTTGAATCTAAGTCCGGTGTGCGGATCGTAAGGACCGTATACCCGATAGCCGTACAGCTGATCCGGTCCAATATCCGGCAGATACACATGCCACGCGCCGTTCGTTCGTTCTCGAATTCGAATGCGGGACTCGTTTTTGCCTGACTTGTCGAACAGGCAGAGCTCGACGGATTCCGAGCTTTCCGAGAACAGGGAAAAGTTGACTCCGCGCCCGTCCCAAGTCGCCCCTCTGGGAAAGGGTGATCCTGCGATCTGCTGCGATCTTTCACGTTGAGATGAGGGCGGGGTCACTTAACTCTTTTTAACTGCTTGGGCGAACAAAGGGGGCCCCTGCACGCGCGCTTCGCCGGACCGTTGTGCAGGATGGCCCCCGGCCGGCGTGTTTGCTGTCGGCAGCCCGCCATAGGGTTTGTAGGACAACTCAACCCGTCCAGCTCCAATTACGGATTTCCGGCATGTCCTGACCGTAGCGGTCGATATACTGCTTGTGCTCGATCAACTTGTCCCGCAGCTGCTGCTTCAGATAGGCCCCTTCGCTGCCGGTCTGCGGCAGGCGATCGACGGCATCCATCACGAGATGGAATCGATCGAGATCATTCAGAACCGTCATGTCGAACGGCGTGGTAATCGTGCCCTCCTCCTTGTAGCCGCGCACGTGCAAGTTGCCGTGATTGTGCCGGCGATAGGTCAAGCGATGAATCAGCCACGGATAGGCGTGAAAAGCGAAAATGATCGGCTTATCCCGCGTGAACAACGAATCGAAATCGTTGTCGCTCAAACCGTGGGGATGTTCCGATGACGGCTGCAGCTTCATGAGATCGACAACATTGACCACGCGCACTCTTAGCGCGGGCAGCTGACGGCGCAGAATTGAAACCGCCGCGAGAGTCTCGAGCGTCGGAACATCGCCGGCACAGGCCATGACCAAGTCCGGCTCACCGTGGCTGTCATTACTGGCCCACTGCCAGATTCCGACCCCTTCGGTGCAATGTTTGACGGCAGCATCCATAGACAGCCATTGGGGTGCGGGATGTTTGCCTGCCACGACGACGTTGACGTAGTGCCTGCTGCGCAGACAGTGATCCATGACGGACAAGAGGCAATTCGCGTCGGGAGGTAGATACACGCGGACGATTTCCGCCTTTTTGTTGATGACGTGATCCAAAAAGCCCGGGTCTTGGTGGGTGAAGCCATTGTGGTCCTGCCGCCAGACATGAGAGCTCAACAAATAGTTGAGCGATGCAATCTTGCGGCGCCACGGCAGGCCCGCGCTAACCTTCAGCCACTTCGCGTGTTGATTGAACATCGAATCGACGATGTGAATGAAGGCCTCATAACAATTGAACAAGCCGTGCCTGCCCGTGAGCAAGTAACCCTCGAGCCACCCCTCGCATTGGTGTTCGCTCAGCATTTCCATGACTTGGCCCGTACGCGCAAGAAATTCGTCGTTCTGCAGGGTCTCGGCTTCCCACTGACGATTCGTAACTTCGAATAGCGCGTCCAAACCGTTCGATACCGTTTCATCGGGACCAAATACTCGAAAGTTGCGTTGCTCCGCATTCATGCGGGCCACGTCGCGAAGAAACCGCCCCAACACATGCGTGTCGCCGATACCTGCAATACCCGGCGTGCTTACATTCACGGCATAGTCCGCAAAGTCCGGTAGCCGCAAATCTCGCAATAGTTTTCCGCCGTTGGCGTTTGGATTCGCACCCATACGCCGGTCGCCCTTGGGCGCCAGCGCCTTGATCTCGGGCCTCAGCCGGCCTTGCTCATCGAAGAGCTCCTGTGGACGATAACTGCGCAACCACTCCTCGAGTTGCTTAAGATGCGCGGGGTTCGTGGCAGGATCGGTCAACGGCACTTGATGGGATCTGAATGTGCCTTCATTCGCTCGGCCGTCGATGACCTTCGGCCCCGTCCATCCCTTCGGTGAGGCGAGTACGATCATCGGCCAGCGGGGCCGCTCTGTATTGCCATCGACCCGCGCGCCCTTTTGAATGGCCTGGATCTCCTCGATCACGCGATCAAGGGTCCCGGCCATCGCCGCGTGCATGGCCATCGGCTCATGGCCCTCGACGAAATAGGGCGTCCAGCCGTAGCCGCGCAGCAGTTGATCCAGTTCGGCGCGCGAGATGCGCGCCAAAAGCGTCGGGTTGGCGATTTTGTAGCCGTTAAGATGCAAAATGGGCAGAACCGCGCCGTCGGTCCCGGGATTTAAGAATTTGTTCGAATGCCAAGCAGTCGCGAGCGGCCCCGTTTCGGCCTCACCATCACCGACGACGCACGCCACCGTGAGCTTCGGGTTGTCGAATACGGCGCCGAACGCGTGACTCAGCGAGTATCCAAGTTCTCCGCCTTCGTGAATCGATCCCGGACACTCCGCGGAAGCGTGGCTGGGAATCCCGCCGGGAAAAGAAAATTGTTTGAATAGCCTTTTGAGCCCGGCTTCATCTTCGCTCACGCTCGAGTAGATTTCACTGTACGTGCCCTCGAGATAGGTGCCGCTGACCACGGCGGGGCCGCCATGCCCCGGCCCACACATATAGATCATGTCCAAGTGGTACTTGTTGATGATCCGGTTTAAATGCGTGTAGATGAAATTCTGGCCCGGCGTCGTCCCCCAGTGTCCCAGCAGCATGCGCTTGATGTGCACCGGCTCGAGAGGCTCCCTGAGCAATGGATTGTCGCAAAGATAAATCTGTCCAACGGAAAGATAATTTGCCGCACGCCAGTAGGCGTCCATCGTTTGTAAATACGCGGACTCCGGAGGCGCGCTTAAGGAATCTTGTGTCATGCCGTTTCTCCTTTCACTTCAAGCACTCCAATGTCAATTTCGCGATCACCGATTCTTCGTCGGTGGGGATGACTCGCACCGCGACCGAACTCGCATCGCTCGACACCAAGGCCGCATGTTGGGCATTACGCAGCTCGTGCAATTCGACGCCGAGAAATTGCAACCCGTCGCAAATTCGCGCCCGGATTGAGGCCGCGTTTTCGCCGATGCCGCCGGCGAAGACCAAAGTATCCAGGCCGCCGAGGGTGGCCGCGAACGCTCCAATCCATTTTTTTGCCTGGTAACAGAAGAGCGCAACCGCTTCCGCCGCGCGGATATCTTGAGACTCGCGAGCCAGCAAATCACGGATGTCGGAACTCGATTCGGAAACTCCGAGCAGGCCTGATTCATGATTCACCATTTTCTGAAAGGCCGCGGCATCCATGGACTCGGTCAGCGACAGAAAACTCATGAGCCCCGGATCCAGATCCCCCGATCTCGTACCCATCATCAATCCCGCGGCAGGGGTAAAGCCCATGCTGGTGTCGATGCATTTGCCCGCGCGCACTGCAGCCAGACTGGCACCGCTACCGAGATGCGCCAGCACCACCCGGCCGGTCAAAGCGGCGGGATCGCCCCTGCGCTCGAGTTCCTGCAGCAAAAAGGTGTATGACAATCCGTGAAAACCATAGCGCCGCACGCCCTTCGACTCGTAGCGGCGTGGGATTGGTATCATCGTCGCGACGCGCGGCATGCTGCGATGGAAGGCCGTATCGAAACACGCCACCTGCGGCAGCTTCGGAAACCTGCGGCCCACGGTTTCAATGAGTTCAATCTCGCCGGGTAGATGTTCCGGATCGTAAGGCGAGATGCGCTTCAGTTCAGCCATGAGTAGAGCGGTCACGCGCGCGGGACCGGTATGCTCCATGCCGTGCACGACTCTGTGGCCGACCGCGCTCACGTCCCGAAAGAGCGGATATGCTTCGATCCAGTCCATCAAATAAGCAACCGCCGATTGCTGATTTGCGGCATCGACCGCAAGGCGCAGCGGCAAGCTTGATGTGTTCTCGAACTTCCTCACGATCATGCTCGCGTCACGCTGCCCGATGCGCTCTATTTTGCCGTCCAACAATTTGGCGGGCCGCTCGCCTTCGCCATAGAACGCAAATCGAATGCTCGATGAGCCCCCGTTGATGGTCAGCACGGA
The DNA here is from genome assembly GCA_963755965.1 of uncultured Gammaproteobacteria bacterium. Lineage (GTDB taxonomy): Bacteria > Pseudomonadota > Gammaproteobacteria > Steroidobacterales > Steroidobacteraceae > Bog-1198. The sequence continues at coordinate 1,619,562 of CAVWLU010000008.1, read as the reverse complement.
CATGTCACGAGTCTGCCACAGTGATGATGACGATTCTTAGATCGATCGGGCGTGCAACGCGTCGCTTGCAACACCCGGGCCAACCACCTACGCTAACCCGCCATATATTCGAGGGTAACTTCCCATGCCGCACTATCACGCCGTCGTATGGATCGATCACCAGAAAGGCACCGTGTGGCAGTTCACGCCGACCGAACAAGAAAACACGGTGGTTCACGCTCATGGTCAACACCGGGTGCACAGCCGCAAAAGCACGCATGGCGGACACAAATCCGCTGCGGATCACCATTTCTTCGAGGAAGTTGCGCATGCGCTTGCGGGAACGCATGAAATTCTGATCATCGGCCCCGCGCAAACCAAACATGAATTCGCCGGCTTTCTGCGCGAGAAGCACACCGCGCTCGGCCGCGGCATCGTGGCGGTGGAAAATGCCGACCACCCCACCGATCCTGAAGTACTTGCCTATGCGCGGCGTCATTTCGCGGCGATCGATCGGATGTTCTCCGCGGACACTTGAGAGGCATGCAAGTGGTATCCGATTTGACTCGACGCGAGTTCCTCGCCCTGGTGCCTGGAATCGCCGCCTCGGGCGCACTGGCTGGCGGCGGCGGCGGATCCAATGACATCTGCTATCTCAGCCTTCGCGAACTCACGCAATTGCTTCGCTCGCGCCAATTGTCGGCGCGTGAAGTAATGGCCGCTCATCTCGAGCAAATTCGCAGGTGGAATCCGCACCTTAACGCAATCGTCGCAAAGCTGGACGATGAGGCTTGCCTGGCGCTCGCCGATGCGGCCGACGCAAGTCTCGCGCGCGGCGATTCTCCCGGTGCGCTGCACGGGCTACCTTGGGCGTTCAAAGATCTCGAGCCTGCGACCGGATTCCCTTGGACCCGAGGCTCACCGATTTTCCGCAACGATAGGCCCACCGCGGACTCGGTCCTCGTGGAGAGGCTCCGCCGGGCTGGCGTACTGACCATCGGCAAGACAAATACGCCGGAATTTGGGATGGGGTCGCACACTTATAATCGCGTGTACGGTACGACCGTCAACCCCTATGATTTGACCAAGAGCGCGGGCGGATCGAGCGGCGGCGCGGGCGCCGGCGTGGCCTCCGGCATGCTTCCGGGTGCCGACGGCAGCGATCTCGGCGGATCGCTTCGAAACCCCGGAAACTTCAATAATGTGGTGGGATTTCGGCCCACCGTCGGCCTCGTGCCGACGGCACCAAACACGCTGCCGCTTCTTGGGTTCGGAGTAAAGGGTCCCATTGCCCGCTCGGTGCCGGACGTAGCGTATCTGATGGCCGCGATGGCGGGCGCCGATCCGAGAGACCCGGGCTGCGCACTCTCGGATCCTTCGGTATTTTCTGGCGCTCTAGAGCGCAGCTTCAAGGGTGTGCGCGTTGCGTGGTGTCCGGACCTCGGCGGCCTGCCGCTCGACCATCGCGTACGCCGCGTACTCGAATCGCAGCGCCGCACGTTTGAGGCGCTCGGTTGCGTAGTTGAGGACGCGCATCCTAATCTCGATGCGGCGGATGAGGTATTCCTGACGATGCGTGCCTTTCGCACCTGGACCAATTTGGCGCCGCTCCTCGCCGCCCATCGCGCTGACTTCAAGCCAGAGGCAATTCAGGAAATCGAAGAGGGAGGACGTCTCTCTGCGTCTCAAATCTCCACGGCGATGGTTCGCCACGGTCAGATTCTCGATGCGATGCGCGATTTCCAGGACACTTACCCGTTCATGGTTTCGGCCGTCAATCAGGTACCGCCCTTCGATGCATCGCTCGATTGGCCCAAGCAGATCGAGGGTGTCGAAATGCCGCACTACATCGCATGGATGAAGTCCGCCTATTGGATCACCACGACCTTCCGGCCCGCAATCTCGGTGCCCGCCGGATTCACCGTTGACGGCCTGCCGGTCGGCGCGCAGATCGTTGGACGGTTCCGGGACGATCTTGGCGTGTTGCAGTTGGCGAGCGCCTTCGAGAATGCGACCGGCATCGGCAAGCGGCGGCCGACCACACCGGCCTAAAATTCCCCGATAACACACTTATTTTTTAGCCTACTAACGACGACGGGCATCTCGTGGAAGCTTTTCTCGTCTCCATCAGCACCATCTCCATCGCGGAAATCGGAGATCGCACGCAGCTGCTGTCGCTGGTTTTGGCAGCGCGCTACCGGCGCCCGCTGCCCATCATCGCGGGCATATTCTGCGCGACGCTCGCCAATCATGCCGTCGCGGGGGTGGTGGGTGTCTGGTTCGGAAATCTGCTCAAGCCGAAGATCCTCGACATCATCGTGGGGATCAGCATGATTGCCATGGCGCTGTGGACATTGAAGCCTGACAAACTCGATGAAAATGCGGCGCCGAGCAGCGCTGCGGGCGCGTTTGTCGCGACGCTCACGAGTTTTTTCGTAGCGGAGATCGGCGACAAGACGCAAATTGCCACGTTGGCGTTGGCGGCGGCCTATCCAAATCTCCTCGCCGTGGTGTCCGGCACGACGCTCGGCATGCTCGTCGCCAACGTACCGGTCGTGATCCTCGGCAAGGCATTCGCTGACCGGCTGCCGATCAAGGCCATACACTACGTCGCGTCGGCATTGTTCGTGATTTTGGGCGTGCTCTTCCTGGTTCGTGCGCTATGGCGATAAACGGCACGTTCTAGGCGGATCGTGCCTAAAACGATGAACGCCGCCGCACCCGGAATCGCCCTCTTCTTAGCTGCCGCCTTGCTCAGTGCACGAGCGCCGGTCCACGCGGCCGAGGACCCATCCGAAAGTTTCGCCATACACGGTCAGGTTACCTACACGGAACAGGGAACCTCCGGCTTCAACGCACCGTACGCGGGTCGCAATAGTCTGACTCCCAACAGCGGTGCCGAAACGGTGGATGCGACCCTTTTTGTGGGGAAGCGGCTATGGCCGGATTCGGAGATCTGGATCAGTCCCGAAATCGATCAGGGCTTCGGTCTCGACGACACCCTCGGAGTCGCAGGGTTTCCGAGCGGCGAGGCTTACAAGGTAGGCAAAAACCAGCCCTATTTGCGTCTGCAGCGGCTGTTCATTCGCCAGACCCTGAATCTCGGCGACGGCCGAGAGCCGGTGGCTCCATCGCAGTTCCAACTCGGCGGCACTCGCGGCGTGGAGCGGCTGGTATTGACCATCGGCAAGTTCAGCGTCACGGACATTTTTGACAACAATCAATACGCCCACGATCCCAAAAATGATTTCTTGAACTGGGCCGCCATCGATGCCGGCACCTTCGATTATGCCGCGGACGCCTGGGGGTATACGGTCGGCGCGGCGCTCGAATGGTATCAAGGTCCATGGGTCCTTAGGTTCGGCGTGTTCGATCTCTCCGATGTGCCGAACAGCCCGCATCTCGAGCCTGGATTCCACGAATTCCAATACGATTTCGAAGTGGAGAAGGGCCTTAAGATCGGCGGCCAACCCGGCAAGCTGCGCCTGACTGCTTTCGATAGCCGCGGACGTATGGGTTTGCTCAATCAGGCCGTTGCTCTCGCCGCAAGCACCGACACGCCGGTGGACATTGCATCGGTGCGTCGCTATCGGGACCGACTCGGCGCAGATCTTAGCCTGGAGCAGCAACTGGCGACGAATCTCGGGTTATTCGCGCGCGTGGGTAAAGCTGCCGGAAACGTCGAACCCTACGAGTTCACCGACATCGACCGGACGGTCAGCACCGGGTTGTCGCTGCAGGGCGCGCGCTGGAGTCGTGCCGAGGACACTGTCGCTCTTGCCGCGATTCTGAACGGCATTTCCGCCGATCGCGAGCGCTATCTTAACGCCGGGGGACTCGGCGTTCTCATCGGCGACGGGCAGCTGCCGCATCCGGGCCCGGAAAAAATCGTGGAGACTCAATATTCGCTTTCGGTGCTCGATTACGCCCACGTGAGCTTTGACTATCAATACATTACCAATCCTGCCTACAACCGTGATCGGGGACCGGTCTCCGTATTTGCCGTGCGCGTCCATGCGCAGTTTTGATCGTGCCGGGGCGACGACCCTTCGCAGTGCAGCGCGAGCGGTCCGCCACGACTTGCTCACATTGGGTGCGCTCAGTACCATCCGGTCTCAACAAGGGGGCTAATCAGCCACGCTGCGCTCGTTCTTTCCCTCGAACATTAAAAGGAGAATCCCGTGGGATTAGCGTCAGAATTCAAAGAGTTTGCCATGAAGGGCAATGTGGTCGACTTGGCGGTCGGCGTGATCATCGGCGCCGCCTTCGGCAAAATCGTTTCATCCTTGGTGGGCGATATCTTCATGCCGACGCTCGGCAAGCTCATCGGTGGCGTGAACTTCTCGGATCTCGCCGTTACCCTGGGAAAGGATCCGACCGGCAAGGACGTACTCGTCAAATATGGCTCGTTCTTGCAGACGATTTTCGATTTTCTCATCATCGCATTCGTGCTGTTCTTCACGATCAAGGCCATCAACCGATTAAAGAAACCTCATCCAGCGGATGCGCCGCCGCCACCACCGCCGCCACCGAAGTCCGAGATGCTTCTGGAAGAGATTCGAGATCTGCTCGCGAAACGCGCCTGAGGGCTGCAATTTGCTTTCCAACAGGAGGGAATCAACATGGGACTACTCGACGGATTGATCGGCGGAGCGATCGGGGCGGAAATGGCGACCGTGGTGAATGGACTCATTGAGAAACACGGTGGCGTACAAGGCATTGTCGCGCAGTTGGAGCAACAAGGTCTGGGAGGGACCGTGCGCTCCTGGGTGGGCACCGGACAGAATCAGGCCATCACCGCGGACCAGATTCATCAGGCCTTCGGTTCCGACACTGTCAAGCAGCTCGCGGCGAAGGTGGGAATGTCACCGCAGGATCTGGCCGCAAAACTATCGGCAATTCTGCCGCAGGCCATCGACAAACTGACACCGGGCGGAACAGTCGCAAAGGCCTGATCAGAGCGCTGCCTCCGGATGGCGTAGCGCGATGATCCAGGCGGCGGCGATCACGCCCAAGGCGGCGGCGCCGATGCCTGCCTGCAGACCGGCACTGCGGTTCTGCGGCACGCGCCCGCGCGCGTAAATCCAGCCGAACGCGATGCCCGTCATGAATCCGAGCGCATGGCCGAGCACATCGACGTGCTGATCCCCGGCACCCAAGAACGCCAGCAAGCACACGCCCGCGAACAAGGGCGCCCAGCGATACCTGAAACGCTCCCGAAGTGCCAGCCGTTGACGCCAGGCGAATCCCGAGAGCAGCCCCAAAGCGGCAAACACGGCGGTGGAGGCGCCGACCGCGCGATGTGTCGAGGGAGCGATCAGCATGTCCAAATAGTTGCTGAGCGCGCCCGCGCCGAGGATGCTCGCCCATGCGACGCCGGGACCAAACACCCGGCCGGCGAGGATGCCCACCCCGATCCCGAAAAGCAGGTTACTGAGCAAATGTGCCTGATCCAAGTGCAGTGTCAGCGCGGTGACGGCCCGCCACCATTCGCCCCCGCCGCCGGCGCGAGCGTCCAACGCGCCTGTTGCCAGCCAATCGACGCCGAACATTTGCGTCCCGGCGCAATACCCCGTCAGCAGCAAAACCACCCCATAGATTGCAGCGCCGATGCCCGCCCCAGCAAAAGGAATGACCGTCGCGGCCGCCTCGCGAACCTCACTCCGCTCGGCCGCATACCGGGCGAGTTCGTCGCGAGCGATCTGGACGGTCGCGGACGTCACCAGCAATGCCCAGGAGCCATCGAGTTCGACCAGGTCGAACGGCACACTCTTCGCTTCGAGTACCAAGCCAGACTCGCGGCAGGCCGATTGCGAGCCGCGAAACACGGCTATTTGCTCTACGTCCGAGTCGTTCAGCGTTTGGCGCTGCCCGCCGACCCGGTCTCGGCTAATTTCTGCAACCTCGCCACCTGCTCGCCGAGCACGTGATCGACGGCCTTTGACAATGTCTCGAAGCCATCCTTGGAATAGCCGCCGACGGCGTAGGTCACCGTAAGGTCGGTGCCCTCGCCGGCACTTTGCACGTTGAGAGTCATGGCACCGTCCGTCCCCATGGCTTGCAGCGGCCCCAACGCGCCGCGCAACCGCAGCGTTTTGCCGGGCGCCACGTACACGACCATCATGTGCACCGCCGAACCGCCATCGGCCCAGGCTTCACACCAGCATCCGCCGGCTTTCGCGTCGAGCGTGAGGTTGGCCGCCTTTCCGGAATAGGTGTGCTCGGAATCCCACCACCGGCTGGGCGTGATCAGTGCGGCATACACCGCCGCGGGTGCAGCCGCCACATGTACCTGCTCGCGAACCTCGAAACCGCTGCTCGCCACGCTCGTGACCTCGGCCGCCGCCTCGTTCGACGGCAGATGCGCCATTCCCAATGCAAATATAAGAGCTGCTGCTTGCGTCAACCGCATGATGATCTCTCCTGTTTAGGAGATAGAGTAACCGACGGCGGCGAAACGGTCGCGCCCCGCGTTGCCTCAGGTTGTCCGCGGCTGCTCCGTGAGCATTCGGTAGATCTTGAGCACCCGCGGTACATAGGCCATGGTTTCCGCGAACGGCGGAATCTGGCCGCCATTTCGATCCACGGCCTCTTCGCCGGCGTTGTAGGCGGCAAGCGCGAGACGAACGTCTTGGCCAAACCGATCCATGAGAAATTTTAGATAGCGCGCACCGGCGTGCACGTTTTGCTTCGGATCGTAGGGATTCGAGACACCAAACCGGGTCGCCGTGGCCGGCATCAGCTGCATCAGTCCGACGGCACCGCGCTTGGAGACGGCGCGCGAGTTGAATCCCGACTCGACCACGATCACGGCTCGCAAGAGATTCGCTTCGACCGCCGAGGAGAGTGCTGCTTTCTCGATGATCGAATCGTATTGCGTGGCTCGCGCCAGCAGCATCGAATCGTAATATTGGCCGCTTTGCGTCATCTCTTGCGGCGACAGCACCAGCAACTTGTAGCGGTTGCTGTCGGGCACATCCGTGTAATGCCTGATGCCGTCGGCATCCAAATAGGTGTAAATTTTCGGGTGCGCCACGGCTACGGGGGCAATGAGCGCCGATGCGGTCAGCGCTGCTGCGAAGAGAATGGCGGACTTGAACGGCATGAGGCGATCCTGGCCGCAAGCCTAGCGCGAAGCCGCCGGTATCCGATGGGACCTGCATCATGAAACGGCCATCCGGGTCAACATAATGACCGCAATACGTTCAATCTATACGTGAGGTCGAGGCGCGCCCCAGAGCGGTGCGCTAAAGCTTGCAGTCTGATGGCCGATTTTAAGCAGTTAACACAAAGATTCCCGACCGTGTCCGAAACTCTCGATTGGAAACAAAAGTATCGCGACTCTCTCCTGGAAATGCAGGAGGAGGAGAAGCGCTGGCGGCAGATCGAGCAGGTGCTGCGCCGGCTGGTGGGACGCCTATGCGCGGCGGGCATGGGTGTGAATCCGAGTCTCGACGATGAGCTCAAGACGCTCGCGGCGGCGAATCGGCGCAATGCGGCGGCCGAGGAACTCGAATCGTTGGCCGCCGCCCTGACGACGGCTGTCGTTGCCGTCGATGCTGTATCTCCGCTCGTCATCGCTCCATCGACTGCGCCGCGCGTGAAGCGCTGGGACTCGACTTGCGCGGCTGTCGGCGGCGCGCTGCAACGGCTGGCGGCTGCGGACCCCGAGGATTCGACGGCAGCGCGGCTGCTCGCAGAATTGCAGAAGGTTACCGCCGACGCCGAACTCGCGGCTGTCGTGACGCAGACGGCGGATCTGATTCGTGAACGCGCCCAAGCAATTGCACGCGAGCGAGTCGCATCCGCCGCGGTGCTGTCGCAGGTCACCGAGCGTCTTGGGGAAATGGCGATCTATCTCACGGAGACCTCCGACGCGGCTCGCAGCGGCTTCGATGATACCGCCCGGATCAACGACACCGTGATGTCTCAGGTGCGGGGACTGTCGGCGGAGGCCCACGGCGCGACCGAATTGAGCGCTTTGCAATCTCTGGTGAGCGTTCGCCTGGAATCAGTCACTCAACAGGTGCTGGAATTTCGCGCCCGCGAGGAAGCCCGCTTGCAGGAACAGGCGACGCGCTCCCAGCGCATGCGCACCCGCATTGCCGATCTGGAACTCGAGGCAGAGGAACTGCACTTCAAACTGGACCGTGAAAAGCACGGGGCTCGCCTCGACCCGTTGACCCACTTGGCCAATCGCAAATCCTTCGACGAGCGCATCGCGAAGGAAATCTCGCATCCCTCCGAGAACAAACCAGTGGCAATGTTGCTGTGGGACATCGATGACTTCAAGTCCATCAACGACCGCTACGGGCACCGTGCGGGCGACCGCGTGCTGCAAAATGTGGCGACCAGCTTCGTTTCCGGGTTACGAACCGAGGACTTCATCGCGCGGATCGGCGGCGAAGAATTCGTCATGCTGATGACGGAACTTACGGGGGAGGCCGCGCTTAATATGGCAAACGGGTTACGCGCGGCGGTCGAGGCGTTGCGATTTCATTTTCGCGGTATTCCCGTTCGCGTCACCGTCTCCTGCGGATTGACGGAACTACGTCGCGGCGACCCTGCCGGCGCGGCCTTCGACCGCGCTGACGCGGCGCTCTATCGGGCCAAACGCGAAGGCAAGAATATGTGCATTGCCGCCTGAATCTAAGGCCCGTACGGGCAAGCCCGTACGGGCTTGCCCTCCGTGCCGCCCTGCGCCTCGAGTTCTCGAGGTCAGTTAGTTAACGGATATTTAACCTTGTTTATCCGACCGGTGCCCGGATTTTCTGCGTATGCGGCGGATAGAATCCAGCTACATCAAGAGGCCCTATTGTTTTCATGAGCGTTCCAGAACCAGACCTCGCAGAACCCCTTACCGAACCACCCATTGCTGCCCCCGCCGGCTACGTCGACGTCCACGTCGATACGCGCAGTGTCGTGGGGGTGCGAGGCTGGGTGATTACGGCCATCCTGTTCCTGGTGCCCATGGTCGCTTACTGGCCGGCCACGTTCCATGATTACGGCTTGCGCGATGACTACTCGAACTTGCGCGAAGCGCATGAGGAGCCCGGTAAGGTGGTGCAGTTCTGTGCATCGCATGCGCGGCCGATCTATGGGTGGCTGCTGCAATCGACGTATGGCCAAACGACCAGCGTGCAAAACCTGCAATGGATGCGGTGCCTTGCGTCGTTGATGTTGGGTGCGATTTCATTGGTGATGTTTCGGGGCTTGCGCGCGCTCGGTTGGTCGTTCGATTCCAGCCTCTGCGTCGCGGTGCTGCTCGCTTTGGTGCCCGCCTCCCAAGTGATTGCCGGGTGGGCGGTCGGCTGGCCCTACGCAGCGTCGGCGTTGCTGGCAATCGGCGCGTTTTTTACGGTGGAGGGCGCATTGGCGGCGCGCTCCCGCGCGGGCGCCCACCGCATGGTGAGCCAGTGGCTGGTGGCATTGGGCCTGATGGTGGTGAGTGCGCTCATTTATCAACCGAGCTCGCTTTTTTACGTGGTGCCGCTGGCGGCCGCTTTGATTGCGCATCGGCAGCGTAGCCTCGCGCAAACTGCACGTTGGCTCGGCATCCACCTGGGATTCGTCGTCACCGCTCTCGGCTTCGCCTATTACACGATGACGATGCTGTATTCCATGGGCGTCTTCGTCAAGTCGGGGCGCATCGCGTTCGAACATCATTGGGGCGATAAAATCGGCTGGTTCCTCAATGAGTCGTTGCCGAACGCGCTCAGCTTGTTCGTGCTGAACGACAATGCCCATCGCGACCATGCGATGTACATCGGTTGCGCAGCATTGGTCGGCTTCATCTTGCTCGCGGGTGCTTATCTCGAATGGCGCCGCTACGGCCGATCGCGGGGATTGGTCTGGTTGGCCGGATTGTTCGCGCTCCCGGTATTCGCCTTCAGCATCAGCATGGTCGCCTCGGAGCGATACGCCACTTACCGCACCATTTTGGCGATGACCGCGGTACTCGTGTGCTTTTTGGTCGCATCCATGCGCGCGTTGACTGCGCATTGGAGCACGGCCGGCCGAAGGTTCCTCGCAACGCTGCTGGTCGCCGCCGCATTTTTTGCCGCTCAGCACCACGTCTATGCGCTCATTGCCGTTCCCCAAGGCAACGAATGGCAATTGATCGTCGCCGGCGCGAAGCACGTGCGGCTCAACGGCTCCACACGGCCGCGAATATTCGCCATCGCGTCGACGCCCGCCGACATCTCCACCTCGACCATCTACCACGACGAGTTCGGTTCGCTGTCCTCGAATTCGGAGTGGGTACCGAAGGAGATGTTCAAGCGTGCAATGCACGATCTGCATCCTGAGATTGCGAATATCGATGCGCGTTATGACTTTGCCACCGGTCCGAAATTGCCGACCGGTCAACGTTTCGATGTAATCATCGATATGCACGGACTACGGCATTTCTATACCGATAATTGAACGGGACCACGGCGAACATCGCCGGTGTGTTCGATCAGATTCCGAGAAAATCGCTCACCCGGCCGCGCACGATCGCTGCTTTGACGGCAATAGGCCAGAGCGCATGCAACGGGATGCTCCGCATGTCCGTCACCGGCATATCGAAGCTTGCGCTGGGGTCGGCAATCCGCCGTGCGAGCTGTGCACCCATCGTGGCAGCCATCGCCACTCCGCGGCCGTTGTACCCCAAGCAAATGAGCACGCCGCGGGCGGGCTCGTGGATGTGGGGATATTGGTCTCGCGTCATCGCAAGTCTCCCGCCCCAGACGTGCGTCCACTCGACTCCCTTGAGGACGGGCCAAAGCTTGCGCGCATACTCGAGCAAGTGCGGTATCGCGCTGGCGGCATGGATCTCACGCATGGGGCCTCTGCCGCCGATCAACAAGCGCTGTTGGGCATCGATGCGGTAGTACACCGTGATCGCACCGCTTTCGTAGAGTACCGCGCGGTCCGGCATCACGGTGCGGGCAATCGCATCCGGAAGCTTGGCGCTCGCCGCGATCGCGCCGAACAGCGGTACGATCGTGCATCTTAATTTTGGCCAGAGCCCGTCGGTGTAACCGTTGGTCGCGAGTACCACGTTCGCGGCGGTAACCGTGCCGAGGGCGGTGTGCACATTCCAGGATTGACCGGAGCTGGTCAGGCTCAAGGCGCGTGTGCCGCCGTGCACTTGGGCGCCCGCACCGATGGCCGCGCGTGCCAATCCACGCGCGAAACTCAACGGGTTGAGGTCGCCGCCCCGCCGATCGAACATCGCGGCGATGTAGTGTCCGGTGCCGGTGACCCGCTCCACCGCCGCCGCGTTCAGAAATTCGACCGGCGCATTGCGCCGAAGCCACTGATCGACCGAAATACGAATTTTTGCAGCGTGCTGGGCTCGAACGGCTGCGCGCAACGTGCCATTTTGCCGAGCTTCGCAGCGAATCGAGTGGCGCTCGATGAGATCGAACACGAACGCCGGTGCGGCGCCCGCGAGCGTATTCATGCGACGGCCAAGTTCGACGCCGAAGTCGCGTTCCACAATGTCGGGATCGAGTTTGAGTCCCGCATTGACCTGGCCGCCGTTGCGGCCGGAGGCGCCCCATCCCGGATCCTGCGCTTCTAGTACGATGACTTTGGCGCCTGCTTCCGCGGCATGCAGCGCGGTGGAAAGCCCCGTGATTCCCCCGCCGACGACTACGACGTCGGCGCGTGCGTCCCCGCCGAGCGGCGGCGTCGGGACGGCGGGCTCCGCCGTATCTCGGTATAGAATCGCCATAACGCGGTATCGATCGCTAGAATTTCTCCCCGAACTTCACGCCGATCGTGCGCGGTTGATTGGGGACATTGTAGATCGCGATCTGTCCGCAACTCGACACGTCGCATTCGGCATAGCGGTCCAACACCGCGCGCTTGTCGAACGCATTGTTCACGTACAACTCGGCCGTGATTTTGTCCTTCTCGATGCCCGCGGAGAATTCCGCCTCGGTGTACTCAGGCTCTGTGCCGAGTTCCCAGGCCGCGGTTTGACGCAGGTCGGCGGTGCGAGTCCCGACATGAATCACCGAGGCCTGCATATTCGCCTTGTAGGAATCGCTGAGCGCGAAGGTATATCGCGCGGTGAGATTGGCTTTGATCTTCGGCGTCACCGGCAGTTGCTGCCCCGAGGGAGCATATTGCTCATAGCCCGGCTGGGTGCATTGCGTTGGATCGTCGCAGTATTCTTGCGTGAGCTTGGCCTGGAGCAGCGACAGGCCGCCGGTCAAGGTGAGGCCTTGGGTAACCGCGTACTCCAAGTCCGTTTCCACTCCAATGATTCGCGCGTTGCCGGCATTGGCGATGATCGTGAGGGCATTCGGTCCGAGGTAGGCAAATTGAAAGTCTTTCCACTGTTCCCAGAAAAACGCGCCGTTGAACCTCAGACGGTTCTCATCCCACGTCGTCTTCCAGCCGATTTCGTAGCTGGTTAGGAAATCGGCCTGGTACGGAGGCAAGCTCCCGCCGCCGTTGCGATTGACGCCGCCGGGTCTGAAACCCTTCGCGTACGTGGCGTAGATCAAATGATCGTTGTCGAATTTGTACGTGAGATTGACCTTCGGAGAGGTTCCGGAGCCTGTCGTTCGGCCATTCAGATTCTGACACGGCGCTCCGTGAAAGGGGACGAACGGCACGAAGCATGTGGCGGTCCCTTCGGTTGAAGCAAAAGCAGCGTAATTCTCATTGAATCCATAGTACCCTTGCAACGTATTGTCGTACGTGTAGTAGCGGGCGCCCGCAGTGGCCGTTAGGTTCGAGAGAATGTCGTAGGAGAATTCTCCGAACACAGCCGAGTCGCGATCCACGCGCTCTTGATCGGTGAGCCACAGCGTACCCGGCCAACCCGGTACCGACGACGAGGTCGCGAGCGGATCGCCGTTGTCCACGACGTAGTTCTGCAGGATCTCATGCACCTGCCGCTGCAGGAACAACCCGCCGACGAAGCGAAAGGGGTACTGCTTCGGCGATGACACGCGCAGTTCGTTGCTGGTCTTGGTGTAGTGATCGGTGCCGACGATGTGCTGCGCCGGATTGATCAGATGGCCGGCATTGTCTACGTTGTACGCACCGGAACCGTAGGCGCGGTCATAGTACAAAGCATAGTCGGTGTAATCGGACGATTCATGCGTGTTGCGCGTCAAATAAGCGCCCGCGTAGACGATGTCGAAATCGCTGATTTTGCCTTCGACGGTCAGCGCCGATTGAACCCACGAGTCGTGCGTGGTTTCCGGAAAATACTGCTGGATCTTCAAATCGCCGACGGCAGGGTTATAGGCAAAATTGCCATCGACCCATTGGTCCTGGCCCATGACGGTCGGCAAAATGCTCCAGTTGTCGTTGAAGTCGACCTTGACCGCGAGGCGTCCTCCCCGCGTATCGACGGAGTTGAAATTGTTTTTGACATACGGCGCGTTGGTGAACGTGATACCCGATGTCGGGAATGTTACCGACCCCGGCACGTTGTCGATGTAGCCCGCCGCATGCTCGTCCCATCCGACCAGGCGAACGGCCGCATTCGCGGTGATGGGTAGATTCACGAAACCCTCGACGGTCCAGCCGTTGCCGCCGTACTCGACCGTGTTTCCATCGATGTCGAAGCCGGCTTTGAAACCGCTCGGATCCGGCTTGTTGGTAATGACGCGAATGGTTCCGGACTCGGAGCTCGCGCCGTAGAGCGTGCCCTGCGGACCGTTCAACACCTCGACGCGCTCGATGTCGTACACATGAATGTCGAGATTGCCGTCGATAGTGGTGACCGGCTGCTCATCCAAATACATCCCGACGCTCGGCAAGGAGCCCGAGTGATTGCCGTCCCCGCCGCTCACCACACCGCGAATATAGGTATGTTCGAATCCTGGGCCGGCAGTTTGGAAGGAGACGCTGGGAAGATACTTCGCGTAATCGTCGAAATTAGTGACGTTCAATTCCTCGAGCCGTGCGGTGCTGAGGGCCTGGATACTGATGGGAACGTCTTGCAAATTCTCTGTTCGTTTCTGAGCGGTGACCACGACTTCTTCCAAAGTGGCCACATCGCTCGACTCCGCGGCATACGCAGCTTGCATACAAGCGAGTAGCGCCGATGCAACAGGAAGTCCTCGACGCATGACCGATGATTTCTTAAGCCCTTGAATACGCCGCAATTTTCTTTGACGACTACGAGTCATTCAGTATCCCCATTTTGTGCTTTTGCGCCTGCAATGGGCAGACTAAGGCATTGCGGGCTGCGCGGTACAGTAATTTCGGAGCCGTTAGGGGAGCCCCCGGCAGCGCCGCCATGCTCCGGCTTACTGCTGTGATGCATTATGCTGGGGGTTGCGGCGGAGAAACCTATAACTTGGTTTGTCGGATAAGGAAGCGATATGCAATATCAAGGATTAGTGGGATTGATCGTCTTGGTCGCGGATGTATGGGCGATTATCAACATCTTCCAAAGCAGCGCGGACACGGGCAAAAAGGTGTTGTGGACCGTGGTGGTCTTTTTGCTGCCGGTCATCGGCTTCATCCTTTGGTACTTTTTGGGCCCACGAACCGGCAAAGCGTAGCAGCGCCGCACACCCCTGCTTTCGATGCGCCGACGCAATCATGAACGCCACCAATTAGAACGCCTCGGCTGGTTGCGCGCCAGCGTGCTCGGCGCCAACGACGGCATCGTCTCGACCTCGAGCTTGGTCGTGGGCGTCGCCGCTGCTCATGCCCCACATGCCGCCATCTTATTGAGCGGCGTGGCAGGCGCCGTGGCCGGAGCGATGTCGATGGCCACGGGCGAGTATGTGTCCGTGCACTCGCAGGCCGACAGCGAAGCCGCGGCATTGGCCCAAGAGCGCACCGAGCTTGCAGTGGATCCCACCGGCGAACGCCGGGAACTGACCGACATCTATGTGCATCGTGGAGTGGAGAAAACTCTTGCGAAGCAAGTCGCCGAACAACTGATGGCGCACGACGCCCTGGCGGCACACGCACGCGATGAACTCGGATTCTCGGCGCGATCAACGGCGCGCCCCCTGCAAGCCGCACTCGCCTCCGCCGGGAGCTTCACAGTGGGCGCCGTGATCCCCCTGTTGGCGGCTGCGCTCGCAAGCCCTCAATGGATAATTCCCCTGACGGTCGGGACCTCGCTGGTGTGCCTGTTTTTCTTAGGCGCCTGGTCGGCCGCGGCGGGGGGCGCCAATCTGATCACCGGGGCCCTGCGCGTCGCCGTTTGGAGCGCCTTGGCTATGGGCGTAACCGCCGCGGTGGGAGCGCTCGTTGGAAATATGGGGACTTAAAAAATGGCCGCCGCTGTGCAAATCAACCGCCGGATTGTCTTAGCTGCGCGCCCGCGGGGCGCCGCCGACGCTAGTTGCTTTCGACTGGAAGAAGTGCCGGTAGGCGAGCCTCGCGTCGGCGAGGTATTGCTGCGTACCCTGTGGTTGTCCCTAGATCCCTACATGCGCGGACGCATGAGCGACGCTCCTTCCTATGCCGCGCCGGTTGCAATCGGCGGCGTTATGACGGCGGGAACCGTGGCGCGAGTCGAGAAATCCTCGAATACGAATTTTCGCGTGGGCGAACTGGTGCTGGCCGCGAGCGGCTGGCAGGAGTTTGAGATCTCGGACGGCAGCGGCCTCGTCAAGCTGCCGCCCAACATAGGATCGCCCTCGCATGCGCTCGGCGTCTTGGGTATGCCGGGCTTCACTGCGTACATCGGATTGCTCGACATTGGCAAGCCGGCACCTACGGAAACGGTGGTCGTCGCTGCAGCGACGGGCGCTGTTGGCTCGGTCGTCGGACAGATCGCAAAACTCAAAGGTTGCCGGGTGGTCGGCGTCGCCGGCGGCGCCGAGAAATGCGCCTGGGCGGTCGAGCATCTAGGGTTCGATGCCTGCGTCGATCACCGCTCCTCGGCCCTCGACTCATTGTTGGCTGCCGCATGTCCACAAGGAGTCGACGTGTACTACGAAAACGTCGGCGGCAAAGTATTTCGCGCCGTGTTGCCGTTGATCAATGCCAACGCTCGCATTCCGGTCTGCGGTTTGATTTCCCAGTACACGGAAACGCCGGCGGCGGGAGGCGATTCGGTGCCGGCTCTCATGCGAGCGATACTGGTTAAGCGCATCACCATGCGCGGATTCATCATTTCCGAAGGCTACGAGCATCGCCGCGCGGAGTTTCTCGAAGCAATGGGCTCATGGCTCGGCGCCGGCGAGATCAAGTATCGCGAAGACATCGTACAGGGTCTCGAAAATGCGCCGAGCGCTTTTCTTGGATTATTGGCGGGTAAGAACTTCGGCAAGCTGGTCGTCAAGGTGAGTGCCGTCGGGAGCGCTACACAAGGGGCCGCGGCTTGAGAGCGGGTTCCGCCGGTTCGACGTCTGCTCTGCTGCGTGTGGAGCAAATGGTCGAGGCGGATCGTTTGACGGTCGATGCGGGCACGCCCGGTGTCGATCTGATGCGCAATGCGGGAATGGCCGTGGCGAGCGAAGCGATGCGACGTTGGTCGGCGCGCCCGGTCGTGGTCCTGTGCGGACCCGGAAATAACGGCGGCGACGGCTTCGTCGCGGCGAGCGCGCTGGCGGCATCGGGTTGGCCCGTGCGGCTCGGCTTGCTTGGCGCTCGCGATCGCTTACGCGGCGATGCGCATCACCATGCGGCGCGCTGGTCCGGCGCCGTCGAACCCTTGGGTACTCGCCTGCTCGACGGTGCCGAACTCGTGGTCGATGCGCTATTCGGGTCCGGATTGAACCGTGGACTCGGCGCCGACGTCGTGCCGATTCTCGCCGCAATTGTAGAGCGCCGATTGCCCGTCATTGCCGTTGACGTGCCGAGCGGCCTCAACGGAGATACCGGCGAATCGTCGGGTGCGCTGCCAGCCGACTGCACCGTCACCTTCACCCGCAAAAAGCCGGGACATGTGTTGCAGCCGGGTCGCGACCTGTGCGGCGCGACCGTGGTTGCCGATATCGGAACGCCGGCCGGCGTGCTCGACGGCATCGCCATCGATACGTGGGAAAACCACCCCGAACTGTGGAACCACGAACTCCCGAAGCTCGCGGCCGGCGGCAACAAATATTCGCGCGGGCATGCCTTGCTGTGCGGTGGTTACCCCACGAGCGGCGCGGCGCGCATGGCGGCACGCGGCGCGGCGCGCGCCGGAGCCGGACTCACCACCATTGCGGTTCCTGAAGCGGGGCTTCAAGTGTACGAAGCGGCGCTGACGAGCATCATGGTACGTCCCCTGACGCACCTTGAGGATCTTAGGGCTCTATTGGCGGATTTGCGCTTCACCGCGCTATTGATCGGACCGGGGGCCGGAATCAACGACACGACTCGCAGGCACGCGCTCGAAATGCTCGCAAGCGCCCGTCCCGTGTTGCTCGACGCCGATGCCATCAGTGTGTTCGCGGAACGGCCTCACGATCTCTTTCAGGCAATACGAGGCGCCTGCGTGCTCACACCGCATGAGGGCGAATTCGCGCGCTTGTTCCACATGGGCGGCGACAAGCTGTCGCGCGCCCGCGCGGCCGCCCGCTTGAGCGGTGCGGTGATCGTGTTGAAGGGTGCGGACACCGTCATATCGGCGCCGGATGGCCGCGCCATCATCAATTCGAACGCCCCGCCAACCTTGGCGACGGCAGGTGCCGGTGATGTCCTCGGCGGATTCATCTTAGGTTTGCTCGCGCAGGGCATGGATGCCTTTTTCGCAGCCGCCGCAGCGGTGTGGATGCATGGCGCAGCGGCCGCCGACTTCGGTCCCGGGTTGTTGGCTGAAGATCTTCCCGATCTGTTGCCCTCCGTACTGCGCCGTCTTTAGCGAGCAGCCTCCGTGAATGTCTGGTTTCCAAGACTCACCGTCCACTCGCTGGTCATCGCCGTGAGCTTGCTCACATACGTACTCACCACGCGCGCGGAGCGCGAACGACGGCCGCCGTCGATCGCCATTGCCTGGGTCTTAGGCATGCTCGCGCTGCCCTATGTCGCCTTGCCGATGTACTTGGTGTTCGGCCGCAGAAAATTGCAGCGCCGGGTCTCGCCTTGGTCCGGGATCGCATCCGGGGCCAAGCATTGGGCGGAACATCTCATAGAGAGCTTCGGATTGCCGGACGCGGCGCCATCCAAGGTTCACATGCATCAAGATGGCGCGGAGGCGCGAACTCGGCTGTTCGACGTGATGAGCCGCGCAAATCTGCGGTTGGACATCTGCACGTACATCTTGGGTGAGGATTCGTTTGGTGAGGAGGCGACGCTCAAGATGATCGAGTGCGTGCGGCGGGGCGTGCGCGTTCGGTTTCTCATCGACGGCGTGGGTGCAATTCAGCTTCCGCGATCCTGGTTCAAACGGGTGCACGCCGCGGGTGTCGAGACGGCGGTCTTCAGTCCATTGCTGGCGCGTAGAACCCAGGGTCCGCGAAACTTACGCAATCACCGAAAGTGGGCTGTTGCCGACGGTACGGCGGTGTGGGTCGGCGGCCGTAATCTTGCCGCGGAATATTTCTGCGGCTCGGCGGGTTCGCCGCCATGGCGCGACCTGTCGTTCGATCTGGAGGGCCCCGTCGCCCAGTCGGTTGCCGCCCAATTCGAGTCCGATTGGGCTTCCGCCGTCGGCAAGCCCGCCGCGCGCCTCGACTTGCCGGTGGACGACTATGCGGAGCCGGTCCGCGGCTCCGCGGAAGGCCGGACCCAGTTCCTTCCGAGTGGGCCCGACCAGACCGAAGACACGGTGCATGCCTTACTCATCGATGCGTGTTTCCATGCGACGCAGCGCATGCTGGCCGTCACGCCCTACTTCGTACCCGACACGAGCTTGGAGACGGCCATGCGGCTAGCCGCTCGACGCGGTGTGAAAATCGATTTGTGCATTCCTCTGAAATCGAATCACCGCTTGGCGGATTTTGCACGCAATCGCTCCTTACGGTCTCTCAGCGCTGCGGGAGTGTCCATCCATCTGTTGCGCGAAATGAATCATGCCAAAGCCGTGGTGTTCGACCGAAGCGTTGCCATTTGCGGATCGCCCAACCTCGATTCGCGCAGCCTCCTGCTCAACTATGAGGCTGCCGTCGTGTTTTACGGGTTGCGAGAAATCGACTGGCTGGCGGACTGGATACAAGGTCTGATTCCAGATGCGCTGGTCTTCGATTATCGGACGCCGGGCCTGTGGCGCGATCTCGGCGAAGGGCTGTTATTGACGGTCGCCTATCAGTTGTGACATAGGTCGCGAATGGAATTCAAGGACTACTACAAGGTGATGGGCGTGGCGCGTGATGCCACCGAGGCGCAAATCAAGCAGGCCTATCGCAAGCTTGCACGCAAATACCATCCGGACGTGAGCAAGGAGAAAGATGCCGAAGCCCGCTTCAAGGAAGTCGGAGAAGCTTACGAGGTCCTTCGAAGTCCGGAGAAACGCGCCGCGTACGATCAACTCGGATCGGGTCCCCGTCCCGGCGAGGAATTCCGGCCGCCTCCCGACTGGGGCTCAGGCTTTGAGTTCAGCGGCGCCGGTCCCGGGGCGGGTGCAGGTTACGCGGATCACAGCGACTTCTTCGAATCCCTGTTTGGCGGCGCGGGAGCGGGGCGCCGGGGCCGCGGTTTCGACACCGGACGGGGGGAAGACCATCACGCGAAGGTGATGCTGGATTTGGACGCGACACTCCAAGGAGGTTCGAGGACTTTTACCCTGCGGGTGCCGGAAATCGACGCGGAGGGGCGCGTGAGCGCCAGAGAACGCGTACTCAACGTCCAAGTGCCGAAGGGCATTCTTCCGGGACAGACCATTCGACTCGCCGGTCAAGGGGCCGCTCGGCCCGATGCGGGCACGGCGGGTCAGGGACGCACCGGACCGGGCGCCGGCGACCTCTATATCGAGGTCGACTTCCAACCTCACCCCCTGTATCGGATCGAAGGCCGCGACTTATATCTCGATTTGCCCGTGGCGCCGTGGGAAGCTGCGCTCGGCGGGACCGTGAAGACACCGACGCCGACGGGTGCCGTCGAGTTGAAGATCCCGCCGGGGGCTCACGCGGGTAGTAAACTGAGGCTAAAGGGCCGAGGTATACCCTCCTCGCCGCCCGGCGATTTTTATGTGGTATTGCAGATTGTGTTGCCTGCCGCCACCGACGACAAGGCGAAGGCCGCTTACCGTGCCATGGCCGACGCGCTGCCGTTCAATCCTCGCGCCAACCTCGGAGTGTAAACACATGCCATTGCCCGAAGGAGAGTCACTGTCCGGCGAGATTTTCGAAGAGCGTGTCGTCCTCAGCGTCAGCGACCTCTGTCGAATGTTCGCGGTTGACGAAGGGCACATCGTGGAACTGGTGGAAGAAGGCGTACTCAGTGTGATCGAGATCGAAACGTCGGAGTGGCGCTTCAGCGGCGCGGCACTGCGCCGGGCGCGCATCGCGCTGCGCCTGGAACGCGACCTCGGGATCAATCTGCCCGGGGTGGCACTCGCTCTCGACCTTCTAGAGGAACTCGAACAGCTGCGTCGTGAACGGAGAATTGAGCGCCCATGAGCACACTCGAATCGGATGCCTTCGTTTTCTTCGGCGCCACCGGCGATCTGGCATACAAGCAAATCTTTCCCGCCCTCTATGCCATGGTGCACCGGGGCGGCTTCGAGATTCCCATCATCGGCATGGCGCGGGCCGGGTGGAATCTCGAGAAGCTGCGGGAGCGCGCACGCGAGAGTCTGGAGCACGCCGGTGATTTCGAGCCGGAATGCTTCGCGAAGCTGTCCGCTCAGCTGCGCTACGTGGATGGCGACTACGCGGATCCCGCGACCTATCAGAAGTTGCGCCAGGAATTGGGCCTGGCGACCCGCCCGATTCATTATCTTGCCATTCCTCCGAGCCTGTTTGCGAGCGTGGTGCAAGGGCTCGCCAAATCCGGCTGCGCCGACAATGCGCGGGTGATTGTCGAGAAACCGTTCGGCCGCGACCTGAAGACGGCTCAAGCTCTCGACAGCACGCTGCACGAGGTTTTCCCGGAGGAATCGATCTTCCGCATCGATCATTACTTGGGCAAGGAAGCGGTGCAGAACCTCTTGTATTTTCGCTTCGCCAACACCTTTCTCGAGCCGATTTGGAACCGCCAGTACGTCAAAGACGTGCAGATCACCATGGCCGAGACCTTCGGTGTGCAGGGCCGCGGCGGTTTTTACGAGGAGGTCGGTGCCATTCGCGATGTGGTGCAAAATCATCTGCTGCAGGTGATTTCGCTGCTCGCCATGGACGCGCCGGCGGGTCACGAACAGCAAGCCCTGCAGGCCGAGAAACTCCGGCTGTTTCGTGCGATGCGGCCGCTCGATCCGAAAGAAGTCGTTCGCGGCCAATTTCGCGGCTACCGCTCCGAAAACGGCGTGGCGAAGGATTCCCAGGTGGAAACGTTCGCGGCGCTCCGTCTGCACATCGACACGTGGCGTTGGGCCGGCGTGCCGTTCTACATCCGAACCGGCAAGTGTCTTCCGATCACCGCCACCGAGGTAGTCGTCACTCTAAAGGGCCCTCCACTCGCGGTCTTCGATGCCGGCGAGTCGATGCCGTGCAACTACTTTCGCCTGAGACTCAGCCCGGAAGTCGTCATCGGCACCGGGGCGCTGGTGAAGGCCAACGGCGAGGACATGCGCGGCGAGCCCGTCGAACTTATTGCACGCCATCACTCTCAGAGCGAGAAATCTCCCTACGAGCGCTTGCTCGGCGACGCGGTGCGCGGCGACACCTCGTTATTCACGCAGGACGACTGTGTCGAGGCCGCTTGGCGCGTCGTAGATCCGGTATTGCGCGATCCACTGCCGGTGACGCTCTACGAACCCGGCACCTGGGGTCCCGCGGCTTCCAGCGGCGTCATCGAGGGCGACGAGACCTGGCATGACCCGAAAGTCGAGTCATCAGCGCCGTGCTGATCGGTGACGTCGTCTTCATGCTGGACGTCGACAACACGCTGCTCGACAACGATCGGTTCAGCACGGATTTAAGTCGGCGCTTGGATGAGGGGTTCGGCAGAGACGCCCGGGAGCGGTATTGGTCGATCTTTGCCGATTTGCGTGAGAGGTTGGGGCTCGCCGATTATCTGGCGACTTTGCAGGCGTTTCGCACCGGCCTCGATGATGATCCGCATCTTTTGGGTATGTCCGACTATCTCTTGGAGTATCCCTTTGCGGCGTTGCTGTTTCCTCAGGCGCTGGCAGCTATTGGCCACCTCAAAAGCCTGGGCCGCCCGATCGTGCTATCGGACGGCGACGTGGTATTCCAACCTCGCAAAATCCAGCGCTCCGGCATCTGGGAGGCGGTGGATGGCGCGGTGCTCATATACTTGCACAAGGAGAGGGTGTTGGATCACGTGCTCAAGCGCTATCCTGCCTCGCACTATGTGATGGTCGATGACAAGCCGAACTTGTTGGCTGCAATGAAAAGCACGCTCGGTGAGAAGTTGACCACCGTATTCGTGCGTCAGGGGCACTACGCGCTTGCCGCGGGGTCGAATACTGTGCAACCACCGCCCGATCGGGTCATCGAACGCATCGCTGACCTGATTCCTCTCGATCTACCTTACTTTGAGGTGCGAACATGACAACGACGCAACGCTTGCACGATTTGGGCCAGAGTCTTTGGCTCGACAATATCAGCCGTGAAATGCTCGACAACGGCACGCTGCGCCGATACGTGAGCGAACTGTCGGTCACCGGTTTGACCTCAAATCCGACGATCTTCGACGAAGCCATCGGCGGGTCATCGGTATACGATCGTGGTATTCAACAAAAGGCCCGCGCAGGGCTGTCCGGAGAGCGCTTGTTCGTCGAATTGGCGCTCGAAGATCTGCGCCGAGCCGCCGATTTGTTTAGGCCGGAGTTCGACCGCACGGGCGGCGTCGACGGCTGGGTCTCCATGGAAGTGTCCCCGCTACTGGCAAATGACACGAATGCCACCGTCGAGGCGGCGCGCAACATTCATCGGCTGGCCGATCGGCCCAATCTGTACGTGAAGATCCCGGGCACGCCGGCCGGCGTGCCGGCGATCGAGGAAGCGATATTTGCCGGCGTGCCGGTCAACGTCACGTTGTTATTCTCCCGTGAACAATACTTGGCGGCTGCGGAAGCCTACATGCGCGGTCTCGAGCGGAGGATCGCCGCCGGACTCTCGCCGCGCGTCAGCTCGGTCGCTTCGCTCTTCGTGAGCCGCTGGGATCGGGCGGTCGCCACGAAGGCGCCGCCGGAGCTGCGCAATCGATTGGGGATTGCCATCGCAATGCGTACATATCGCGCCTATCGCGAACTGTTGGCGAGCAAACGCTGGCGCGATCTCGCGGCCGCCGGTGCGGCGAAGCAGCGCATGTTGTGGGCCAGTACCGGCAGCAAGGATCCTCAAGCCTCGCCGAACTTGTATGTCGAAGCCTTGGCGGCGCCCGATACCATTGACACCATGCCTGAGAAGACTTTGCTGGCATTCGCGGCCGAAGGACAGATCAAATCGGTGATGGCGAACGACGGCAGCGATGCAGAGCAGGTGTTGGCCCGATTTGCCGCCGCCGGCATCGATGTCGACGCGCTCGCCCTGAAGCTGCAGGTGGAAGGCGCTCAATCCTTCGTGAAATCTTGGACCGAGCTGATGCAAAGCATCGCGGATAAAAGCGCGGCGCTCGCCACATCGTGAGTCAACGTATCGACCCTCTCGCCGGCCAGCCGGCTCCGGCAGACCGGTTGGTGAATGTGCCGCGGCTGATCACTGCGTATTACAGCGAACGCCCGGATCCGACCATCAGCGCGCAACGGGTGGCCTTCGGCACCTCCGGCCATCGGGGCAGTTCGTTCGACTCGAGTTTCAACGAGTCGCATGTGCTCGCGATCAGTCAGGCAATTTGCGACTACCGCAAGCAACATGCGATCGGCGGGCCCCTTTTCATCGGCTTCGACACGCACGCTCTCTCGGCGCCGGCGTTCGCCTCCGCTCTCGAAGTGCTCGCGGGGAATGGCGTCGAAGTGATGACGGCCTCGGCCGACGAATACACGCCGACACCTGCCGTCTCGCATGCCATCCTGACCTACAATCGCGGGCGCACGGCTGGCCTTGCCGATGGCATCGTGATCACTCCCTCGCATAATCCCCCGGATAGCGGCGGGTTCAAGTACAACCCTCCCGACGGCGGACCCGCGGATACGCAGGTGACCGCTTGGATGGAGGCGCGGGCCAACGAATTATTGGAATCCGGCTTGCGCGGCGTCACCCGCATCGGTTTCGCCCAGGCACGCCGCGCCGCGACCACGCACTCGCACGACTATCTCAATACCTACGTCGACGATCTCGGTAAGGTCATCGACCTCGACCTCATTCGCAATTCGCGAATTCGCATGGGCGTCGATCCGCTGGGCGGAGCGGGTGTGCATTACTGGGCACGCATTGCAGAGCGCTACAAACTCGACCTGACTGTGGTGAACGATTCGGTGGATCCCACGTTTCGCTTCATGACCTTGGACTGGGACGGCAAGATACGCATGGATCCCTCATCGCCCTATGCGATGCATCGCCTGATTGCTCTCAAAGACAAATATGACATCGCTTTTGCCTGCGATACCGACCACGACCGGCACGGTATCGTGACGGCGAGCGGCGGCTTGATGCCTCCCAATCACTATTTATCGGCGACGGTCGATTACCTGTTCCGGCATAGACCGCTGTGGAGAAAGGATGCCGGAGTCGGTAAAACCGTGGTCAGTACCGCGGTAATCGATCGCGTCACCGCACGCCTCGGCCGGCGTTTGTACGAAGTGCCGGTGGGATTCAAATGGTTCGTCGGCGGACTCCTCGCGGGCGATCTCGGATTCGGCGGAGAGGAAAGCGCCGGCGCTTCGTTCTTGAGTATCGATGGCAGCGCCTGGAGCACGGACAAGGACGGCATCGTGCCGGCACTGCTATCGGCCGAGATCACCGCGCAGGGCGGCGCCGATCCCTACCAGGCGTATCGTTCGCTCGTCCGGGATTTGGGCGAACCGTTCTCGGATCGCATCGACGCGCGCGCGACCCCGGAACAGAAGAAAAAACTGAGCAAGCTCGACCGCTCGCAGGTTCGAACGACCGAGTTGGCCGGTGAACGCATAGAGCAAGTGCTCACCAATGCGCCCGGAAACGATGCGCCGATCGGCGGCGTCAAGGTTTGCTCGAAGAGCGGCTGGTTCGCTGCCCGCCCTTCGGGCACTGAGGACATTTACAAGATCTACGCCGAGAGCTTTCGAGACGAAGCGCATTTGCACGATATCTTGAAGGAGGCCCAGAGCATCGTTGACGCCTCCCTAGCAGGCGCGTAAGGCGCTCCATCGTGCGCTTTGCCGGTTGAATCCTTGATGCCTGGGCACACACCGAAAGAAGAAGCACTAACCGAGACCGCCAAACGACTTCTACCCTGGTTGGTCGCCGTGGGTTTTTTCATGGAATCGCTCGATACGACGATTCTGAATACCGCGGTGCCGACGATCGCCCACGCGCTCAAGGTAGCTCCCTTGAGCATGAAAGCCGTCCTCGCAAGCTATACGTTGAGCCTCGCGGTATTCATTCCGATCAGTGGTTGGATGGCCAACCGCTTCGGTACCCGCCGGGTGTTCGCATCCGCGATCGGCATTTTTACTCTCGGCTCCTTCCTCTGCGGCATCTCGACCGACATTCATTTACTGGTCGCTTGCCGAATATTGCAAGGATGCGGCGGCGCGATGATGCTGCCGGTGGGCCGACTTACTCTGGTGCGGACTTTTGCCAAATCGGAATTGATCCGCGCAATGAGCTTCGTCGCCATCCCCGGCCTGGTCGGCCCGATGCTGGGGCCGCTCGCAGGCGGGTTGATCATTGCCTACTTCCACTGGAGCGTCATTTTCTTCGTGAATATTCCGATCGGTCTCCTTGGCTTATTCATGGTGTACCGGCATTTGCCGAATTATCGCGCCGCGAGGAACTATCGGCTGGATATCATCGGCCTGGTGTTGTTCGGCTCGGGCATCTCGCTCTTGTCCTATGTGCTCGAAGTGTTCGGCGAGCACGCTCTCAGCCGTCGGGAGGTCGTGGGACTCGTGACGATCTCCGCCGCCCTGCTCGGCACTTATGGGCTGCACTCGGTGCGCATTGCGCACCCGCTATTGCGGCTCAGTTTGATGCGCATTCGCAGCTTCCGGGTGGCGGTGAGCGGCAATCTATTGACCCGCCTGGGGATCGGCGGATTGCCGTTCTTGTTGCCATTGCTCTATCAAGTGGGCTTGGGCTTCACGCCGATCCAATCCGGCTTGATGATCATGCCGCAGGCGCTGGCGGCGATCAGCTTCAAATTCACGTTGCCCGTAATCTTGAAAAAATTCGGCTACCGGCGAGTATTGATCGCCAACACCGTCATGCTGGGCGTCATGCTGATGCTGTTCGCCGAGATCGACATCGGCACGCCTGCGTGGCTGGTCGCCATTCTGGCATTCGTCTATGGTTTCTTCACATCGACTCAATACACCAGTATGAATACGCTCGCCTATGCCGACGTCAATCAGGAGCAAGCGGCGGGCGCCAGTACCATCGCCAGCACCGTTCAGCAAATGGCGGTGAGTTTCGGCGTGGCATCCGCCTCGTTCGCGGCCGCGCTCTTCATTCCGGACCACACGCGCGCCAGCGCCCCGCAAATGATTCACGGCATACATCTCGCGCTCCGGCTGCTCGGTGCGTGGACCATCGTTTCCACGATCGTCTTCAGCGAGTTACGGTCGAATGACGGCGAGGCCGTCAGTGCGCATAAGGCTGAAATTCCCGCCGGCTGATCGCGATCCGACCGCCGCGGGATGCGCGGCCGGTTATTCTTTTTTGATGGCGTGGCCGCCGAATTGATTGCGCATGGCCGACAACAATTTGTTGGAAAAAGACTCGCTGTCTTGCGAGCTGAATCTCCCCAACAGCGAGGCGGTGATGACGAACGCCGGCACTCCCAACTCGATGGCCTCCGCCGCAGTCCAGCGGCCCTCGCCTGAATCGGCCACGTATGGCGCGATCCCATGCAGCGTAGGGTTGGTTTCGAGCGCGTTGGCGGTCAGATCCAACAGCCACGAACGAACCACGCTGCCGTAGCGCCAAATCTCAGCGATCTGGTGCAGATCAAGCTTGAATTCGCTCTTGTGCTGCAAGATGGAAAAGCCTTCGGCATAAGCCTGCATGAGGCCGTACTCGATGCCGTTGTGGATCATTTTGGTGTAGTGGCCGGAGCCGACCGCACCGACTCGGCCCCAGCCTTTGTCCGGCGCGGGGGCCAGGGTTTCGAATATCGGACGCAGACGCTCGACGACCGCCTCATCGCCGCCGATCATCAGGCTATACCCCTCCGCGAGACCCCAGACGCCGCCGCTGGTGCCGGAATCGACATAGTTGATTTGCCGCTGCGCGAGCGTTTGGGCACGCCGCTGCGTGTCGTGATAGTTCGAGTTGCCGCCGTCGATGAGCGTATCGCCGGCAGCCAACAGCGGAATCAGCGAAGTGATGGTGCTGTCGGTAATCTCGCCGGCGGGCACCATGAGCCACAACACCCGCGGCGCCTTCAATTTTCCGACCAACGCTTCGAGCGAGGCGGCTGATTGCGCACCGTTGTCCTCGATCAACTTTCGTGCGGCTTCCGCCGGATCGAAACCAATCACGCGATGGCCACCGCGCAGCAATCGCTGCGCCATATTGGCGCCCATACGGCCAAGACCAATCATTGCGAGTTCCATAATTTTTTCCCGCCGTCGCGCGCACGCACCAGGCATCAGTATAGATCCCGACGCGCGCTAAAGGTACAACCGTGTGCGGCTCAGCGCGGCTTCAGTGCGATCATCACGGCGGGACTGCCCACCGGCTCGAAGCGGCCCGTGAACTGCAGCGCGCCGTTTGCGGGATTGATGCGAAACGAGGTGATCGAGTCGCCTTTCTGATTACAGGAGAAAATAAATTCCCCGCTGGGATCGATCGCCACACTGCGCGGAGAATCGGCGCGTACCCAGCTCTCTCCGGTCATTCGCAATTGGCCGTCCGCGGCTACCGCAAAGACCGATATAGCATCGTGCAGTCGGTTGCTGACATACACGAAACGGCCGTCGGCCGTGATCAGGATCTCGCAGGCGATATTACTGCCGGCGAATTTTGGGGGAAGCGTCGAGAGCGTCTGCTTGAGGCGCAATCCGCCCCGCGTCGCGTCGTAATCGTAGACGGCAATTTTTGCGTCATGCTCGTACAAGTTGTAAAAAATTCTACCGTTTGGATGGAACACGAAATGCCGCGGTGCGGAACCCGACGGGGCACTGATCACCGGCACCTCCGCGGGCAAGAGACGTCCGGCTTGCGCGTCGAAGCGCCAGACCAAGGTCAAATCCAACCCGGCGTCGTCGGCGATGACGAATTGCCCGGCGGGATCGGGAGCCACCATGTGCAGATGCGGGCTATCATGATCGCTGACTGCGAACTGTCCCGGGGGATCGTCGACGGCGCGCGCCCGATGCCGGGGACCAACGCTCGGACGCACATCCGAGGCATTGGCGAGCGCCCCGTCCGGTCCGACCGGAAACACCGCCACGTTGCCACCCCCGTAGTTGGCAACAAAAACGAATTTTCCCGAAGGATGAACGCTTACATGCGCCGGTGTGGTGCCGGCCGAGCTCACGGCCCCCAAACGAGTAAGACGCATGTTGTCGGGGTCGATGGCGTACGAGACCACGGCCCCGTTGTGCGAGCCCTGGTAATTGTCGATTTCGCTCACGGCATATAGGCGAGTCTGCGCCGGATTGACCGCGAGCCAGGACGGGTTACGGATGTCATCCACGATTTGCAGCTGCGTGAGCGCGCCCGAGGACCGCTCCATGCGGAAGAGGTAGATACCGCCGCCGTTGGGAGTGTAGGTCCCCACGTAGGCGTATGAGAATCCTTGCGAAGTGCCTGGCGAGGTGGGTGGGATCGCCACCGCGGCGCCGACCGATGAGGCCGCATATGGGACGGTAAGAGCTGTTGCCGTCCGTCTAATGAATTCGCGGCGTGTGATTCGTAACCCTGCAGACATCCGGGGCAGTCTAACGCACTCCGAAACACCCGCGAACCAGTTTGCAGCGATCTTCAGTTGTTGAGGAACAGAGTGATGCTGGACGCACTGAAGCTATAGCTGGTCGCCGTGTATGGGCCGAGCGCGGTGATCCCGGTTGCCAACACGCTTCCATTCAATTCCGTCTGCAGTTGCGTGACGAAGGAGCTAAATGTGATGAAATTTTCGAAAGTGCCGCTAGACGAGTGGCCGATGGTGAACACGGTGTTCGTTGCGGTAGCGTTCGGAATAATTTGCGGGTTCGAGGCAATACCGACGATGTTGACGGTCTGCGCACCTATCTCGATCTCATGCCGCGCGCCGATGGTGCTATTGCGGGCATTGAGGGTGATTTGAGTAGTATCGTAGGACGTAAACGGAGCGGGTGTCCCGCCGCCCCAGTCCAGAACCAGCTCGGCGTTAATCGTCGTATAGTCGAGCAGGGTCGAGGCGCTGAAATCGGGCGTCGTCGACGACGCCCCGCCGAATGCCGTCACGAGGCCGGACGCTTCAACGGGCGTGCCCGCGGTCGCATTGGTCAAGGTCAACGCGGCAGTGTTCACTTGATAAACGGCAGCGCTCGCATCGTAGCTCGGAGAGGTTCCAGTGCCGGCGAAGTCAAAGGCCGCCAGCGAACGGCCGCCCAACGATCCGGAGACGAGGTTCAGCGTAAGGGCGCCCGTGCCCTGCACGGTCACGAGCCCCGAGGCTGTGGTAAGCCCAAATCGCACGCGGCCCGCACTGACATCCAGCGTGACGTTGCCGGAGGAATCCAAGGGACTGGCCGTGCCGAAGGCGGAGATCAGCGTGCCGACGGAAATTTGCTGAGTTCCATTGGCCACGGTAGTGCCGACGCCGAACTGCGTCACCTGCGTGTTCGCGCCAATCGTGATGGTGGCGGTGCCCGGAATGAAGGTGTTGGTGCCGTCGTTGCTGAGCAGCGTTCCGTCCTCGACCGTCAGGGTATCGCCGCTGCGAGCCGACACGTAGCCGGATATCCGATCGAATCCCGAACCCTGAACGCTGCTGCCGGCCAGTACCTGTGTCGCCGCAAACGACAGACTGGTTCCAGTGGTCATCGTCGGCGTCGTCGTTCCATTGTCGGTGGTCGTCGGCACGGAGCCATCGGCACAAATAAGAATGCCGGTGGTGCCGGTCGTCGGCGTGGAGCCGTCGGCGCAGACCGAGACGGTAGCGGTGGTCGTGGTACCGGTGGTGGTGCCGTTGGTCGTCCCGTTGGTGGTCGACGTCAAGGTGCCGAACGCCGCGGTCATCACGCCGGAAGTCAACGACGCGAGTTGCGTCAAGCCCGCGGTACCCGTCGAGGGCGTGCCGTTGATCTCATAGGTGGTCACGGTGCTCGGCGAGATTTGCAGCTGCCCCGCGCCGGCCGTACCAAAATCAAAGGGAACGATGCCGGTCGAGAACACCGTGTTCGAGGTATTGACGCCGGCGATCGGGCCGCGGATGTGGACCACCTTGGAGTCGATGGGACTTGCGCTGGCAGCGATCAGCGGCGTGACTGTTACCGTTTTCTGCGCCAAGTTGACGACGTTAGAGGCCGCCAAGTTGAACCCCAGGCTCAGGCGCGCAGCGCTCTTGCGGACGATACTCATCTGATTGCTGGGATCGAGATCGAGAATGAGCGTTACCTGGCCCAGGGCTTCTCCATTCGTTCCCAATGGCTTCAGTGCAATTCCGTCAATCGTGCCATTGTCGTAGACGATGTCCGCCGAGCTGTAATCGAGCGTCACGACGGCCTGGGTAAAGTTCCCTCCCGCACTCGTCGCGCCGACCACTTCGCTCAGATTGACCAATTGCGCGAGATCGACCATGGTGCTCGAGGGCAGTGCTTGCGCCGCCGTCCTGCCGCTCGATGTCTGCAGTTGAATCGAGACGAGGCCGACCCGATAGGCAAGAAAGGTATCCGTCGACGGCGTCGACGTCAGCGTGACCACCGCGGTGCCGTTGCAGGCGGCGAGCACCAGAAACAGGCCGGCGCCCAGGGACCTCGACACCCAACTGCGCCCAAGCGCAGCAGCGGCGGAAGCGGCACGGAAACCGGCGAATTTCATGACAGCGGTCGACCTCTCTGTGGCGAAGTATTGTTGAGCTATTGTAGCCGCTTGAGAAGCGCCGTTTGCGCAAAGATCTGTGAAGGTACCCGAATACTCAACCGGCCGTCGCAAGCGCGCGACAGAGTGGCTACAGCGAGCGCGATATCAGCTCTTTCATGATCTCGTTGGTGCCCCCATAGATACGCTGAACGCGCGAATCCGCGAACATGCGGCAGACGAGGTATTCGTTCATATAACCGTAACCGCCGTGCAATTGAACGCACTCGTCGAGCACTTCCTGCTGCATGTCGGTGATCCAGTATTTCGCCATCGAGGCGGTCACGGTGTCGAGCGAGCCGTTGACAATTTTTGCGATGCAATCGTCGATGAAAACGCGGGCAATCCGCGTTTTGGTGGCGGCTTCGGCCAATTTGAATTTGGTGTTTTGAAACTCGGCGATGGTCTTGCCGAAGGCCTTGCGCTCCTTGACATATTTGACCGTTTCGGCCAGAGCGCCTTCCATGGCCGCAACGGCGGCGACCGCGATCACAGCTCGCTCATAGGGCAAATCGCCCATCAATTGGTAAAAACCCTGTCCCTCCTCGCCGCCCAAGAGATTGGCCGCGGGTACGCGCACATCTTCAAAGAACAGTTCCGAGGTGTCCTGCGACTTTAGCCCCATCTTGTCGAGAATGCGCCCCACTCGATACCCCGGAAGATCCTTGGTCTCCACCATGAGGATCGAGGTGCCCTTGGCGCGTTCGCCGGGCCGGGTCTTGACCACCAAGGCGATCAACTCCGCCAAGTAACCGTTGGTGATGAAGATCTTCGAGCCGTTGACGATGTAATTCTCGCCGTCGCGAACCGCGCGCGTCTTGAGCCCTTGTAGATCGGAACCGGCGGACGGCTCGGTCATGCCGATCGCGCCGATCAACTCCCCGCTCGCCATGCGCGGCAGAAAGCGGTGCTTCTGCTCCTCTGTGCCGTGATTAACCAGGTAGTGCGCGCAGATGCTGTGCACTCCTTGGCCAAAGCCGGAGAGGCCCCGGCGCGACAACTCCTCGTACAGCACCACCTCATGGCGAAAGTCGCCGCCCACACCGCCATATTCCGAGCTCACATCCGTGCACAACAGACCCAT
Organism: uncultured Gammaproteobacteria bacterium; assembly: GCA_963755965.1. GTDB lineage: Bacteria > Pseudomonadota > Gammaproteobacteria > Steroidobacterales > Steroidobacteraceae > Bog-1198. The sequence goes on along the minus strand of CAVWLU010000008.1, from coordinate 1,587,381 downwards.
TGCGCCGGCCTTGCGCCAAATTTCCCTACCGACATTTTGCTGTTTTCGCCACAGGTCCTCGTTCGGCGCCATTTCAGCCTCGACGAATCGCGATGCCGCATCGCGAAAAATGGCCAAATCTTCGTCCATCCAAGGCGACACATAGGCGCCCGCGCCCGCGACATTCATTTCATTCGAGCGGTTTCGAGGGAGCTGGATCGGCAGCCGTCCCGGGCGTGTCGGGCACGCCGGCTCGCCGCTGCTGTTTCGCATCCTGGCGTGCTTTGCGTGCAGCCTCTTTTTGTTTCTTTGCCTGACGATAATTCGGCTTGGCCAACGTAAATCTCCTGAAATCGAATCGGTGATTTGATCTTACTCTGCCTGCACCCAAACGCGAACCGATAAGCGTGGTAGTCCATTCGCGACTTGCGTTGCTAAGATGCGCGAAGACATGACCGACGCTTCCCAAAAAACCTGGATCAAATCCGCAAGTTTCGGGCTTGCCGTTCTCTCATTCATCAATCTTTTCAACTATCTGGATCGTTATGTCGTGTCGGCTCTGGTGGAGAGCCTAAAACACTCGGAGCTCGCTCTGTCGGACGCCGAGTTGGGCTCGCTGATGTCGGGTTTTTTGATCGTGTTCGCGTTGGTTGCACCGGTTTTCGGCGCCCTCGGCGATCGCCGATCGCGGCCCCGTCTGATTGCCTTCGCGGTCGCGTGCTGGAGCGTGGCGACGGCGTTGTCCGGTTGTGCCGGGAGTTTCGTGACATTGTTCGCGGCGCGAGCGTCGGTTGGCGTCGGCGAAGCGGCCTACGTCACGATCGCACCGAGTCTCTTGTCCGACTACTTTCCGCGCAGCCAACGCGGTCGGGTAATGGCCATATTTTTCTGCGCCATCCCAGTGGGCTCGGCGCTAGGCTACGTGGTGGGCGGTTTGATTGATGTGCATTTCGGCTGGCGCGTGGCGTTCTTCGTCTCGGGTATTCCCGGCTTGATCCTGGCGCTGCTGTGTCTGAAGTTAGCCGACCCGCCGCGGGGCAACCAGGACAGCGACACGCCGGAAACGTACTCTACCGGAATACATAGGTCCAATATCCGGGCGACGTATGGGCAGTTGTTGCGCAATCGACCCTACGCACTCACGATCTTGGGGTACGCCGCCTACACCTTCGCGCTCGGTGGTCTCGCCTTTTGGATGCCCGCGTTTCTCGAGCGAGTCCGCGGCATTCCTCGCAGTCAGGCCACGCTGAGCTTCGGGGCGATCGTGGTGGTCACCGGTTTCATCGGCACATTCGTCGGCGGTTGGCTCGGGGACTATTGCGCCAGGTACTCGAAGCAGGCGTATCTGTGGATATCGGCGATTGCAACTCTGATCGCAGCACCGTTTGCATGGTTTGCGCTGACTGCGACGTCCTCCACGCTGTACTTGGTGTGCATGGTGATTGCTCAGTTGTTGCTGTTCTTATCGACCGGCCCGATCAATGCCTCGATCGTCAATCTGGTGCTGCCGACTCAGCGGGCCTCGGCCAACGCGCTCGGCGTTTTCACGATCCATTTGCTCGGAGACGTCCCCTCGCCCTGGTTGATCGGCCTGATCTCCGATGCCTCTTCGCTGTCGCTGGCGGTCAAAATCGTGCCCGTGGCCATTCTCATCTCGGCCGGAATCTGGGGCTGCGCGGCACGGTCTCAAGCCAAGACTCAGCCGTCGTGAGACCCTGTTGCGGCGTTCAAGTCCTCGCACTCGCTGCCGTGTTGCTTGGCAGTCCACTTCATGCCCAAAGCATCGCTCTGACGTTCGACGACGGACCGGACATGGCGGACAACGTGGGCATGACTGCCGCACAGCGAAATGCAGCCATTCTGCGGCAGCTCGCGGCGGCCAACGTGAAATCGATGCTCTTCGTAACGCGTACCGACAACGATCAACAGAGAAACGAGCTGATCCGCGAGTGGGGTAAGGAGGGGCACGGGGTGGCGAACCATACGGCCACACACCCGGACTTTGACGGCACGACGGTTGGTTTAAAAAGATTCGAGCGGGAGGTTCTGGCATGCGATACCGCCATTCGCACCTTCCCAGGGTACACGAAGCGCTTCCGATTTCCCTATTTGAAAGAGGGCGATACGCGCGCAAAGCGCGACGGCTTTAGGCGCTTTTTGAAATCGATCAACTACCGCCCGGCCCCCGTCTCGGTGGATACCAGCGATTGGTATTACAGCGCGCGGCTGCGCGATCGGCTGAAAAAGAGTCCGTCGGTTGAACGTACGCCGTACCGCGACGCCTATCTGCGTCACTTATACGACCGCGCGAATTACTATGACGGGTTGTCGAGGGCGGTACTGGGTCGTTCGGTACCGCACGTCATCCTCTTGCATCACAACCTCATCAATGCGCTGTTTCTCGCGGATGCCATTCGCATGTTTCGAGACCACGGCTGGCATTTGATAGATCCGAGCGAGGCATTCGAAGATCCTGTCTATTCGGCCGAGCCGGATATCGTGCCCGCCGGTGAAAGCATCCTCTGGGCGCTCGCGAAGCAGCAAGGAATCAGCGGACTTCGCTGGCCCGGGGAAGATGACACCTACGAACAGCCCATCCTCGATAAATTGCATCTGTGAGGTTTAGTCATGATCGAAATCCGGATAGAAAGTCCCGACCAACCGGAAATTGCAGCGCTCTTGGAACTGAGCGATGCGTATATGGCGACATTGTATCCCGCCGAAAGCAACCACATGCTCGACATTGCTTCACTCAAGAAACCTGAAGTCACGTTCCTCGTCGCGCGTGTGGACGGAACGGCCCGCGGCTGCGGAGCGGTGGTGAATTCTGGAGAGGGTTGGGCGGAAATCAAACGCATGTTCGTCTCACCTGCGGCGCGTGGCCAGAAACTGGGGCGGCGATTACTCGAGACGATCGAGACCATCGCCGCACGGGGCGGCGCGACGCGGCTGCGTCTGGAAACAGGCGCCAGGCAACCCGAAGCACTTTCGCTTTATCACTCAGCCGGCTTCACCGAGAGGGGCCCCTTCGGCCAATACATCCCGGACCCCTTCAGCGTTTTCATGGAAAAGCCGATCGCGGGGCCGGTCGGATGACCGGTGCGCAATTGCACTATTCGCGAGCTCGACCGATCTCGGCAAAGTAACGGTCGAAATCCGTACGATCGACCATGTCTTCCAGATCAGCGGTCAATTTGCGCTGCCAGTTCGGATACTCATGATGCGTGCCGGGCACATTGACCGGATCGACCATACCCAACAGATCCTCAATTTGCAGCGCGACCAATATCGCCTTCGAACGTGCGAGGTATAGATGCATCGCCTGCGCGAGTTCTTCCGTGAACGGCTCGCCGAGCGAGGCGTCGAGCGATCTTAGCCCTTCGTCCTTGAGAGCGGCGAGGAGTGCCTCGCGGTCACGGTCGCGCTCCTGCGAAATTTCGTCTTCGATGGCCGCGGTCGGGTAAAGCTTCAGCCGTCGCCGGAGCTCGATATCGCGTCCCTCCCAGAAACTGCGCAAGGTCGGCATGTCGTGGGTGGTGACCGTGGCGAGCGCTCGTCGCACGAATTCATCGGGGCGCCGAAACCGGCCGTTCTGTTTTTCGAACAACAGGACCTTGTAATGGTACAGCCCGAATTCGGGCAGGGCGCGGCGCACCTCCTCCGACACCACGCCCAAATCCTCCCCGACGACCATACAGGAGCTTCGCGCGCTTTCCAGCGCCAATGCCGTGAGGAGCTGGTGCAAGGGATAATGAACATAGGCGCCCTGGGTAGGCGAATTACCCGCCGCCACCCACCATAGACGGAACAAGGACATCACGTGATCCAAGCGCAGCGCACCGTAGTAGCGCATGTTGCTGCGAATCAGATGGATGAATCCTTGCAAATGCTGTGCTTCCATCACCACCGGATCCGGCGGTGGAATTCCCCACCCCTGGCCTTTGAGCGCGAGCGAATCGGGCGGCGCGCCGATTTCCGCGCCCATGCGATAACTTCGCTGATCCACCCAGGTCTCGGATCCCGAAGGATGAGCGCCCACCGCATAGTCGCCATACAACCCGATGGGCATGCCGAGCTCACGGCTCAGACCTTGAGCGCTCGTGAGTTGTTCGTGCGCCAACCACTGCATGTACAAATAGAATTCGACCTGCATCGGATGTTCGGCCGCGAAACTCCGAACTGCCGCGCCGTCCGCCTGACGAAACTCTTCCGGCCAATTCAACCAGCCCGCAGCCGTGCCGCGGGTGGTACGAAAATAGTGATCCAGTGCGTCGAACAGAGCGTGCATTTGCAACGGCGGACCGCCGGCGGCAACGAAGCTGCGAAAAGTGGCCGCCCGCTCGGTTCCGAGCGACAAATGCCGATTGCAAAAATCCCGAAACAGCAACTCGAGGATTTCGAACTTGGTCTCCAAGACGCCGCTGTAGTCGACGTTCGGCGCCGCGCGGAGCTTTGCCAATCGATCCGCGAAATGCGGATCGGCGATGCGGGCCGATGCAGCGGCGCACTCGTGAAACTCAGGCACCGCGGGTACCGAGATGTACAACAGATTGAGGAAATGCCGATTCGATGCACTGTAGGGGCTCGCTCGCTCAGGATCTTCGGGAGCGAGTGCATGCAGGGGATTGAGGCCGATGAAACCGGCGCCGCGCGCTCCCAGCCAGCGAATCAGAGTTTTAAGGTCGCCGAAATCACCGATGCCCCAGTTTTCACGCGAGCGTACCGTGTAGAGCTGAACTGCAACTCCCCACAGGCGCCGTCCCTCGAGCACCGCAACAGGCTCGTAGCACTCGCGCGGCGACAGAATCAGCATGCAACGAGCGGCGGGACCTCGGCCGATCTTCACTTCCAATTCGTGGTAACCCGGCGGCAGATCGAGCGGAACTTCAAACCGGCGTCGCGTGATCCAGGTCCCCTCGATCTCGCCGCGCCAACTCTCCGGGCAATCGGCGGTCGAGGTGAGTCCGCTCTGCCGTTCTCCGCGTTCAAGGCTCACCGTCCAAACCAGGCTGGCGCCAAAATCGCTCGCCGCAATATTCAAGTCGACGCCGACGCGCCTGCCATTTGCCCCACCGACCGGCGGCAACAGCGTGCGTCCGCGCTCGATCTCCAATCGCTTGAGTTCGAGCACAAGCGCGGCCGGATCGTCCACCGCGCAACCCATGGTGCGCAATATCTCGATCTTGGTTTCCAGGCTGAAGTAACGCAGCTCGCCGCGATAGTCATGGTACGCATCACCGATGCCGCGCAATCGCGCCATCCTATCGATTAACGTCGCATCGAAAATGTCAGCACTCCAATAGCGCGGCGCTGCTCGCCGCGAGCTCATAGGGAGACTCTACTTTTAGTCCCGGCGCCTCGGGGACGTCGCGCGCCGTATCGAAGCGGCAGATCCAAAGGTCGCCGGCCGGCGGCGCGGGCAAAATGAAAGCTGCGGCCGAATCGCCGGCGTTGAGCAGCAACAGCAATCGTCCCGCCGATTGGCTGCGCTTGCCGAACCAAACACCCAGGCTCCGCAATGCCCCGTCCCGCCAATCATCCTGAGTCATTTCCGCTCCGCGCGCATGGAGCCATGTCACGTCCTTGACTCCGGCGCGAGAGGGCGCGCCCTTGAGAAACGTTTCACGCCTGAACTCGACATGCTCGCGCCGCACGTCCGCCATGAGCCTGACGAAATTGACCAAATCCTGGTTGGCGTGGAGAAGCCTCCAGTCGACCCAGGATATCTCGTTGTCCTGGCAATAGGCATTGTTGTTGCCTTGCTGAGTGCGCGCGAATTCGTCGCCGGCCTGCAGCATGGGGACGCCTTGCGAAAGAAATAAAGTGGCAAGTAAATTTCGCATCAGGCGCTTGCGCAAAGCGCCTATGGCGGGATCATCCGTAGGCCCCTCGACGCCGCAATTCCAGCTCAAGTTGTTGTGATTGCCGTCGGAATTGTTCTCACCGTTGGCCTCATTGTGCCGTTCGTTATAGGACACAAGGTCGTTGAGCGTAAACCCGTCATGTGCGGTCACGAAATTGATGCTCGCGCTCGGCTTGCGGCCGTTGTGCCGAAAAATATCGCTCGATCCGGCAAATCGCTCGGCGAATTCGCCGATTCTCCCGTTGTCGCGCCGCCAGAAGGCACGCGCCGAGTCCCGGTAACGGTCGTTCCATTCCGACCAGCCTGCGGGAAATCGGCCGAGTTGATAGCCGCCGAATCCCACGTCCCACGGCTCGGCGATCAGTTTGATATAGGCGAGCGACGCTTCCGCGCGCAGCGCCTTGAAGAGAGCCGAATTCTCGCTGAAGCCGTTGCCGTCGCGAGCCAATACGGTCGCCAAATCGAAGCGGAATCCGTCGACGTGCATCTCTTCCACCCAGTATCTGAGACAGTCGATGATCAACCCCCGAACCTCCGGATCTTCGCAATTCACGGTATTGCCGCAGCCGGTCACGTTCTCGTAGTGGCGCTTGTCCTGCATGAGCCGGTAATACACGGAATTGTCAAAACCCTTGAGGCACAGCAGAGGTCCGGTCTCGTTACCCTCGGCGGTATGATTGAAAACGACATCCAGAATGACTTCGATGCCCGCGTCATGTAGTGCCTTGACCATGGTTTTGAATTCGACGACGGCATCGTGCACGGCATATTCGTTGGCGGGCGAGAACCAAGCCACCGGGTTGTAGCCCCAGTAATTCACGAGGCCCCGTTCGCGCAAGAATGCCTCGCCCACGAAGGATTGGCACGGCAACAATTCGACTGCCGTCACGCCGATGGACTTCAAGTGTTCGATGATGGGAACTGATGTGAGGCCTAGATATTTGCCGCGCCAAAGTTCCGGAACCGCAGGGTGCAGACGGGTGAAACCTTTCACGTGCAATTCGTAGATTACGGTGTCGCGCCACGGGGTCGCGGGCGGCCGATCGCCCTGCCAGTCAAAAGACCCGTCGATCACTTTCGATCGCAGCGGCAGATCCGCGGACAGCGCGCGTGCGAAAGGATCGATCAAAGCCGCGCTGGAGTCGAAGCGATGGCCGTTCTCCGGTTCATTGGGTCCGTGCACGAAAAAAGCGTAGTAGCCACCCGGACCTGCGCGGCGCGGCGGCAGCAGGCCGTGCCAGATATCTCCCGTACGCGCCGGCAGGTCATAGCGCCCGGACTCCGAACCGCTTGCCGCGTCGAAGATGCACACTTCGACGCGCGTCGCATGTCGCGAGAAAACTGCAAAATTGACGCCGTCCCGAGTCCAGGCGGCGCCCCGGGGGCCTGGCAAACCCGCTTGAATTATCTTCACTACGCTTGAGACCCGATGAAAAATACCGCTCCGAGCGGCGGCAGGTCGATCTTCAGACGGTGATCATTGCCGTGCAGAGCTTCCGCCACGGTCCCGACCTCCCGCTGAGTGTTGTATCCGGACCCGCCGAACCGGACGTCGTCCGAGTCGAATATCTTGCGGTATGCGCCGGGATCAGCCACGCCGATCGCATATCCGTCCCGGGGTACAGGTGTCGCATTGAATAGGCAAATGATGGGCGCGCCCGGGTCTTGGCCGACGGAGCGCCGCTGAAAGGCCCAAACGCTCGATTCAGCATTATGTAAATCCACCCAGCGGAATCCGTCATGATCGCAATCGCTCCCGTGGAACTGGGGATGGTCGCGGTAGAGGTAATTCGACTCGCGCACGCAATCCCGCAAGGCCAGATGCGCCGGATCTTGCAGCTGCTGCCATTCAAGCTGATCGTACTCTCGCCATTCTCGCCCTTGCCCGAATTCGGTTCCCATGAACAAGAGCTTCTTCCCGGGATGCGCGCACATGTAGGCGATCATCATGCGAAAATTCGCACGCCGTTGCCAGTCGTCGCCCGGCATCTTGCCGAGCAGCGAGAGCTTCCCGTGCACCACTTCGTCGTGTGATATCGGCAATATGAAGTTCTCCGACCACGCGTACACGAATGAAAATGTGATGAGCTGGTGGTTAAACTGCCGGTATACGGGGTCGAGCGTCAAGTACCGCAAGGTGTCGTTCATCCACCCCATGTTCCACTTGAAGTTGAAACCGAGCCCGCCGTGTTCGGGCGGTCGGGTCACACCGGGGAAAGAGGTGGATTCTTCGGCAATTGTCAGAAAGCCTGGAAACGCGCGGTGCACGGCATCGTTCGTCTGGCGCAAAAAATCGATGGCCTCGAGATTTTCCCGGCCGCCGTGACGGTTCGGCAGCCATTCGCCGGATTTGCGGCTGTAGTCCAGATACAGCATCGAGGCAACCGCGTCGACGCGCAACCCGTCCACATGGTACCGGTCCGCCCAAAACAAAGCGTTGGCCACCAAGAAGTTGCGCACTTCGTGGCGGGCGTAATTGAAAACCTTGGTGCCCCATTCCCGGTGTTCGCCGAGGCGCGAATCCGCGTGTTCGTAGAGCGCCGTCCCATCGAAACTTGCGAGGCCGTGCGCATCGCGCGGAAAATGCGCCGGGACCCAATCGAGGATCACGCCGATGCCGGCCTGATGACAGCAATCGATGAAGTACATGAAGTCCCGCGCCGAACCGTAGCGGGACGTCGCCGCGTAATAGCCGACCACTTGATAGCCCCACGATGCGTCGAGCGGGTGTTCCGCCACGCCCATCAGTTCCACATGCGTGTACCCCATGTCCATGACATACGGGATCAACTGATCGACGGCCTCGACCCAGCTCATGAACGGCGGCAGACGCGTATGCCAGGGCCGACGCCACGAACCCAAATGCACTTCGTATGCATTGATCGGACGAGTCCGCGGATCGGCTTGCCCGCGCTTCGCCATCCATTCCCCATCCGTCCACACGTGCTCATCGAGAGACGTCACCAGGGAACTGTTCTCCGGACGCAGTTGCATCGCAAAACCATACGGGTCCGCCTTGAGAAACAAATGTCCATCGCGGGCGCGAATCTCATATTTATATTCGGTTCCGACGCCTAGATTCGGGATGAACGATTCCCACACGCCCGAAGATGCGCGCGGCTGCAAAACGTGGAGGTTGCCGTTCCATTGATTGAAAGGTCCAACGACGCTGACGCGTTCGGCGTTGGGCGCCCACACCGCGAAGCGCGTGCCGGCGGCTCCGTCGTGCACCCCGATATGCGCGCCGAGCTTCTCGTAAATGCGCTCGTGCTTACCCTCGCCGAACAGGTACAGATCCAAATCGCTAATCGGCGGCCGGCTGAGTGGGGCCGTCAAATCACCGGCCTCACGCCCCAAATGCGATCCGCGTATTCGCGAATGCTGCGGTCACTCGAAAAGTACCCCATGCTCAAGCAGTTGATGGCCGCCTTACGGCTCCATAGTTCCTTTTGAACGTATAGGACATCCACTTGATCCTGCGCCGCGCAATACGCCGCGAAATCCGCGAGCACCAGGAACGGCTCACCGTCGCTGAGCAACCGCTGCACGACCGGTTTCGCATCGTCCGGCCGTGTAGGTGAAAAGAATCCGGAATCGATGAGGTCGAGTGTCGCTTTGAGTTCCGGATTGCCTTCGAGCTCGCGCCACGGCTGATATCCTGCCGCGCGCCGCGCGGCCACCTCATCCGCGGTGAGGCCGAAGATGAACACGTTCTCCGGGCCGACATGATCGCGAATCTCGATATTCGCACCGTCCAGCGTGCCGATGGTGAGCGCACCGCTCAGCGCCAGCTTCATATTCCCGGTGCCCGACGCTTCCATGCCGGCCGTGGAGATTTGTTGCGAGAGATCCGCCGCAGGCATGATCTTTTGCGCGAGCGACACATCGTAGTCCGGGAGGAAGGCAACCCGCAGCTTCTCGCGCACGTCGCCATCCGCATCGATGGTTCGAGCCACATTGTTGATGAGCTTGATGATGGCCTTGGCCATGGCATAACCCGGCGCCGCTTTGCCGGCGAAAATCACGGTGCGCGGCACGATATCGGCCTGCGGATTGTCGCGTATACGCCGGTAGCGCATGACGACGTAGAGCAGGTTCAATAGCTGGCGTTTGTACTCGTGAATCCTCTTGACCTGCACATCGAACAACGAGTCGGTGCTGATCTCGACGCCGGTTCGACGCATCACCTCATCCGCCAATCTTTGTTTGTTGGTGCGCTTGACTCCGCGAAAGTGGCGCAGAAATTCAGGATCGTCGGCGGCGCCGATCAATCGGCCGAGCTCTTCGAGATCATTTTCCCAAGCGGAGCCCAGCCGCTCGGTGATCAACGACGAAAGGCCCGGATTCGACTGCTTCAACCAGCGCCTCACAGCAATCCCGTTGGTCACGTTGGTGAAGCGATCGGGGTACATCTGCGCAAATCCCGCGAACACGTTCCTTCTCATGAGCTCGGAATGCAGTTGCGCCACGCCGTTGACACGGTGGCTGCCGATGACCGCCAAATGCGCCATGCGGACTCGACGCTCCCCCTCCTCGGTAATGATCGACAGGCGCCTTTCCAGATCGTGGTCTTTTGGGTAGCGCACCGCCACCGATTGCAAAAAATCGCGATTGATCAGGTAGATGATCTCCAGATGCCGCGGCAGCAGGCGCTCGAACATCGCCACCGGCCAGCTCTCGAGCGCCTCCGGCAGGAGCGTGTGATTCGTGTACGAAAATACCCTCGTCGTGATCTGCCAGCTTTCGGCCCAGCTCAAGCCGTGTTCGTCGATCAGCAGCCTCATCATCTCGGGGATCGCAAGCGCGGGATGAGTGTCGTTCAATTGAACTGCGATCGCCTCGGGCATCGACATCAGTGTGCGCCCTTCGCTCAAATGCGTCGCCAGCATGTCCTGCAGGCTGGCACTGACGAAGAAGTACTGCTGCTTGAGGCGCAACTCCTTGCCCTGCGGCGTGGAATCGTCCGGATAGAGCACGCGCGAAAGATTCTTCGCATCGACTTGCTCGCGCACGGCAGCATTGTAATCGCCGGCATTGAAGGCATCGATGTGAAACGGAGTGATGGCCCGACCGGACCAGAGCCGCAAGTGATTGACGGTGGGGCCTTGATTTCCGGGTATCAACTGATCGAACCCGATGGCGTAAATATCCTCGGTATCGACCCATCGATGCGGCTCGCCCACCTCGGCGCACGGGGGCGCCTCGGTGCGTCCGCAGAAGCGTACCGTGTAGCGCACATTGCCTCGCGGGGTTTCCCACACATTGCGCAACCGCAGCCAGCTGCTCGCGATCTCCCGCTGACCCCCGTCGCCGGCCATGATCTGCGTAAAAATCCCATAATCGTAACGAATACCGTATCCGATCGCAGGGTAATGAAGGGTGGCGAGAGAGTCCAAGAAACAGGCTGCCAAGCGGCCCAAGCCACCGTTGCCCAAACCGGGATCCACCTCTTGCGCCGCTATATCCTCGAGCTCGTACCCCATGTTGCGCAAAGTCACGCGCGCTTCCTGCACGAGGTCCCCGTCCAGACTGTACAGAGCGTTCAGCAACGAACGCCCAGGAAGATACTCGACGGACAAATAACACACGCGTTTGACGTGGGCATTAGCAACCCGGCGCTGAGTGGCCAGCCAGCGCAAAGTCAACTCTTCGCGGACGGCGAGCGACAGCGCATCATAGATGTCCCGGGGCGTCGCCTGATCCGGATTCTTCCCCAGAGCGCGCGTGAGACGATCGAGCAGCGCCGCCTGCAGCATGCCGGGCTGAAGCGCGACGCTTCGACGCGTCGCAAACTGTGTATCAAACGAGTCCATATTAAGGGTTATTATAGGGTTGTTAGGCCGTCTCGGGCGCTGAAACTCTCATTGCGGAGCATAAGTTGACATCTTCAAATCTAGCCATCGGTGTCGACGTCGGCGGTTCATCGATCAAGTGTGCGCTCATCGACCTCGCCACCGGCGAGTTTGCGAGCGAACGCCACAGCACGCCGACGCCGGCGCAAGACTCTACCGAAACGCTGCTGGCGGCGCTCGAGTCAGTGGTGGCGAACGTGCCCGGCGACCACGCTGTGGGCCTCGCGTTTCCAAGCGTCATCCGCGACGGCATCGTGCGCACGGCTGCGAATCTCAACAAGGCGTGGATCGGCCGGCCGCTCGCAAAGCTCGCCAGCGAGCACTTGCATCGACCCGTGATCGCGATCAACGATGCCGATGCGGCGGGCGTCGCTGAACTGCGCTTCGGTGCAGCCCATGGTGTACCCGGGACGGTGTTGCTGCTGACGCTCGGAACCGGCATCGGCAGTGCGCTATTCATCAATGGACAACTCGTACCGAACACCGAATTGGGCCACCTCGAGGTGCAGGGGAAAGAAGCGGAACACCGGGCCGCGGGGCGCATCAAGGTGGAAGAGCATTTGAGTTGGGACGACTGGGCGGTCCAATTGAACCTGGTTCTCAACGAACTGCACGCGCTGCTGTGGCCGGATCTCATCGTGTTGTGCGGCGGCATTACCCATGACGCTGAGCAATTCATGGGCAAATTGCATTGCGACGCGCCGCTCCGCGTCGGCGCGCTGCGCTCCGAAGCGGGCATTGTCGGTGCTGCGTTGGCAACGACGTGGAGCCCGCAGCGATCATGAGCTGAGTCGCTTTGCAGCGAGCCTTACTTGCCACGGGTTTGGCTCTGATACTCGGCGGCTGCGCCACGCTGTCCGGGTCCCCTACGGATCGGTCCCCCGGTTCGGCTACACCCGAAGCGACCGCTGCCGGTGCTCCCCCGAATTCGCCGAACTCTGCGCCGCAGAGACGCGATAGCTCGGCGGTCATGATCGAGAGTGCCACCGCCATGCTTGGCCAGCCGTACCGATTTGGCGGTGCAGCTCCCGGCGGCTTCGACTGCAGCGGCCTGGTGGTGTTCGCGGCGGGCAGTGCAGGGATCCGATTACCGAGGACCGCAAAGGAACAACTGCGCACCGGCGTGGCCCTGAAGCGCCATGAGCTCAAAGCGGGCGATCTCGTATTTATGCATCTCGCACGCAAGGAACTGCATGTCGGCATCGCGATCGACGGCGAGCGCTTCATTCATGCCCCCGCTCGGGGCGGCTATGTACGGATCGATTCGCTGACCACACCCCCGTACTCATCGGGCTTCCTGAGCGCCCGGCGTATCATCGACGTCGGCGGCGGACCGTCGAGACCCTAGGGTTTCGCTATACTGGTCATCGATGCAGCACACTAAAGAAAGGTATCTCCCATGAAGCTTTATTTTACTCCCGGAGCCTGTTCGCTCTCGCCGCACATCGTGCTGCTCGAGGCGGGCCTGCCGTTCACGACGGAAAAAACCGACCTCCAATCGAAGAAAACCGAGAAAGGCGTCGACTTTCTCACGATCAATCCCAAGGGATCGGTGCCGGCGTTGGTGCTGGATGACGGTCAGGTACTCACCGAAGGTCCGGTCATTGTCCAATATCTCGCCGATCAGAAACCTGATTCGGGCCTGGCACCGCGCGCCGGGACTATAGAACGCTACCGATTGATGGAAATCTTGAATTACCTCTCCTCCGAAGTGCACAAGACTTTCAGCCCGCTGTTCAATCCGGAAACTTCAGCCGACGGGAAGAAGGCGGCCGTTCTGAGTGTTGGGAAAAAATTTGACTGGTTGAGCACCCACATCGGCGAGAAGAAGTTCTTGATGGGCGATCACTTCACCGTGGCAGACGCGTATCTATTCACCCTGCTGGGTTGGACCGGCCACGTCGGTATCGATCTTGGGAAGTGGCCCGTGCTCAGTGCCTATGTCGCACGCGTGCGCAGTCGCCCCAAGGTGCAGGAAGCGCTCAAGGCCGAAGGTCTCATCAAGTAACGGTGGCGCGCTTCCGCGCGCGTTCCGCGCTGCGCGCTGAGGAATCTCAGCGCGCGGCGATATCCACGACTTCGCTGCCCACCGAGGCGAATTGAAGAGCCGCGAGCCGGGAGTACAAGGGACTTTGCTGAAGGAGTTCGGCATGCGTTCCCACCGCGATTTTGTGCCCATGATCCATCACGACGATGCGATCCGCCTTCAACACGGTTGCGAGCCGATGAGCAATGATGATGGTGGTGCGCCCTCGCATGAGTTTTTCGAGTGCTTGCTGCACCAGCCGTTCGGACTCGGCATCGAGCGAACTCGTAGCCTCATCGAGCAAGAGGATGGGTGGGTCCTTGAGGATGGCTCTGGCAAGCGCAATTCGCTGCCGTTGGCCGCCCGAGAGCCGCGTACCGCGTTCGCCTAAGAACGTGTCGTACCCTTGCGGCAGCTTGCGCAGGAATTCGTCTGCGGCCGCAGCTATCGCAGCCGCCTCGATCTCCGCCTCGCTCGCATCCGGTCGTCCATAACGAATGTTCTCGCGCGCGCTGGCGCCGAACAGCACGGTGTCCTGCGGCACCAGCCCGATCTGCGCACGAATGTCCTCGGGCCGCAATTCCGCCAGCCGCCGGTCATCGATCAAAACTCGGCCGGAATTCGGATCGTAAAAGCGCAGCAATAGCTGAAAGGTCGTGCTCTTACCCGCGCCGGAGGGTCCCACGAACGCGATAGTCTCCCCGGGAGTCACGTCGAGACTGAAATTATCGAGCGCAGCACTATCCGGGCGCGATGGATAGTGGAAACTGACATTGTCGAAACGGATGGCTCCGCGAACTCGGGGCGGCAGCTCCAACGGCCGCGGCGGCGCGCTGATGACGGGACGGGCATGTAGCAGCTCCGCCAGCCGCTCCATTGCACCCGCGGCGCGCTGCAACTCGCCCCACATTTCGGTCAGCGCCGCGGCAGAACTGCCGACGAAACCAGCGTACAGCAAGAACTGGGTAAGTTGCCCTCCCGTCATGGTTCCGGCGAGCACCTGATGCGCACCCAACCACAGAACGAAGGTCACCGCGGCGAATACGAGTCCAATCCCCACCGCCGTGAGCGCCGCTCGCACCCTGGTACGGCGGATGGCGGCGGCAAAACTATCCTCGACCGCCTGTCGATAGCGTTCGCTTTGCAGCTCTTCCAGCGTAAATGCCTGCACCGTTTGTATGGCGTTCAAGGTCTCGCCCGCGAGGCCGCTGGTATCGGCGATTCGATCCTGAGAGGCTCTTGACAAGCCACGCACGCGGCGGCCGATCACAATGAGCGGCACGACCACGACGGGCATGAGCACCACAATGACGCCCATGAGCTTCGCACTGGTGAGCCCGAGCAAGATCAACGCTCCGACCAGGCTCAAGGTGGAGCGAAGGATAATGGACAGATTGACCCCGGATATCGCTTGCACCAAGGTGGTATCGGTGGTGAGCCGGGAAAGAACTTCACCGACCCGCGTGGTTTCGTAAAACATCGGATCCATGCGCACGACTTGCCGATAGACCGCAACCCGCAAATCAGCCACCACCCGCTCGCCGAGCCAGGTCACGAGATAAAAGCGCAGTGCGGCAAATGCCGCAAAAATGACCGCCGCCGCGAGAAAGCCTATGAAGATCCTATTGGTGGTACCGGCATCCTTGGCGGCGAGCACATCGATGACCCGCCGCAGCGCCAACGGAAGCGCCAGCATGGCCACGGTCGCGACGAGCAAGGCCGAGAGCGCCGCCGCAGCCATGCCGCGATATGGTCGAAGAAACGGCAACAACGAGCGGAGAGGGGCGAGAGATTTGGCGCGCGGGCGGTCAACGGTACTACTCATCCCTCTATAATCCCATAAGTAAGCGACAAAGCCGCGCGTTGTCTCGCCGCAACGCCCGCGCACGGTCGATGCGGCGAGAATTGCCTTTCCCGTGTGGGGCCGCTATCTTGCAGCTGACAGGGAAACGAACGCACTGTGCGCGCGCGTGTCATTTAAATCTAATGAGGGGATGCGTCATGCTGGGATATCGGCAGGTTCACGCGTTGTTTGATCGACACGTCGCGGTTAACACCGCGGCCGTTATGTTAGCTGCATTTTCTACCGCCTTCGCGCCGGGGGCCGCACTTGCCGATCCGGCGGATGCCGCTGCCGCTACGACTGCCGATACTACAGGTCCGCTGCAGGAAATCGTCGTTACCGCGACGCGCCACGAGGAAAATTTGAGCAAGGTACCGATCAGCGTCACCGCCTTGACGGGGGATGCGATGGACGTGCGCGGCATCAAGGACTTCTTGGACGTCGCGCGCTTCACACCCGGCGTCAACGTCGATAATTCCGGCACCAATAACATTGCCATCCGCGGTATCGCCTCCACCGGCGGCGCCGGTACCACCGGCATCTACCTCGATGACACGCCGATTCAAATGCGCGCGCTCGCATTCAATCCCGACGAGGCCCTGCCGCAGTCCTTCGACCTCGACCGCATCGAGGTGCTGCGCGGCCCTCAAGGAACGCTGTTCGGGGCAGGCTCGGAGGGCGGTACGGTGCGCTACATCACCACCCAGCCCAGCCTGACCCAGACCAGCGTGTACAGCCGCGATGAGGTGTCGTACACGGAAGGCGGCGTACCGAGCTACGAGATGGGAGTTGCCGGAGGCACGCCGCTGATTGACGGCAAGTTGGGTGTACGGCTCACCGCCTGGTATCGCTATGACGGCGGCTACATCAACCGGATCGATCCGGTCTCGTTCGCCACCTCGCAAAACAACGCCAATTACACGCAGACCAAGGTCGTGCGCCTTGCCGCCGTCTGGGCGCCCTCGGACAATTGGACCGTGACGCCAAGCTATTTTTACCAGGATCGCTATGCGAACGACGTGCAGAACTATTGGCCGCTGTACTCCAATGCAGACAACAATCGGTTCGTCGATGCCAACCCCACTCAACGCACGGTGCCGGACACCTTTTACATACCGTCGCTCAAGATTCAGGGCGACTTGGGTAAGGTCAATCTGATCTCCAACACCTCGTACTACCACCGCCAAGAGGAGACGGGATACGACGGCACGATTTACAACCTGGGGTTCTATCAGGCGCAACCTTCGTCGGGCGCGGCCGCGTACGGCGCGACCGCCGTTTTCCCGCTGAGCGACTTCGTGGTGCCATTCCCCTTGCTCGACGGCAACGGACTGCATCTACCCCCGGGCGCCACCAACTACCGGTCGCCGGCCTCGGTCGACAACGGCCAACAGAACCTCACCGAGGAAATCCGGCTCCAATCGGCTGATCTGACGGCTCCCTTCATCTGGACCACGGGTGTCTTCGTTGCCATCGATCGCCAGACCTATCTAGAGCAGATTCATGATCCGCTGCTCAATGAGCTCACGGAGACGGTGGTAGCTGATAACTACCTGGACGTTTTCGGCGTTCCCTACGATCCTCACTTCCCCGATGATTCATATTTCCTGCAGACACGCTCGACCGACAAGCAATATGCCGTGTTCGGCGAGGGCACCTATTCCTTTACCGACCAGTTCAAGACGACGGTCGGACTGCGGTATTCGAAGACCGAGTTTTCCTTCAATACGCTGACCGGCGGCCCGCAGCTATTTCTGCCCAATCAAACCAACAGCGGCGACAAGAAGGAAAACTCCTTTACGCCCAAGGTCAGCTTGGAATATCAGTATGACCCGCACGATCTCTATTATTTCACGTACGCCAAGGGTTTCCGGCCCGGCGGCGCCAACAATCCCGTACCGCAGGCGGCGTGCGGCACCGACTTCGTAAACTTCGGCATCAGTCAAGCGCCGGCCACGTTCAATTCGGACACCGTCGACAGTTTCGAGTTGGGCGCCAAGAATAATTTCGACAATCGCGTGAAGATCGCCAGCAGCATTTACTACATCCGCTGGAATAACATCCAGCAGGTGGTTGTGCCGCCGATCTGCCAGATCTCCTTCATCACGAACTTAGGCCAAGCGGTCGCCAAGGGCGCCGACATTCAGGCGGACATTGCCCTGACGGACAGCTTCACCGCCGAGGTCTCTGCCGGATATACCGAGGGTCGATACACCGAGGACTCGCGATTATCGTCCGTCGAGACCACTCCGATCGTCGCCAACGGCGACGCCATCGTCGGCCAAAGCGCCCAGCCGCCTCCGCCGGTGACCGTCTCCGTGGGACTTGAATACAAATTCACGCTGTTCACCAAGGAATCATTCGTCCGTGTGGACGACGAATACCAAGGTCGCCCGAAGTGGGCCTCGGCGGGCCAGGATCCGAACACGTTGCAGTACGATTCGGCGAACTACACATTGTCCTCGACCAATTTCGCCTCGGCGCGAGGCGGAATGAGCTTCGGCGATCTGCAGGTCGAGGCGTTCTGCGACAACCTCACCGACTCGCATACGATCACCAATTACGAGTGGTCGATCGATTCCGGCGTGGCCAACACCAGCCGCCTGCAACGGGACTTCACCTTCCGTCCGCGAACCTTCGGTCTGACGTTCATCTACCGCAGCAAATAGTCGTGGCGCGGGTGCGACGCAGCAAACGGTGACGGCGACCAAAGGTCGCCGGAGCGCGCCGGAATGAGCAATTCCGGCGCGCGGCTAAGCTTAAGGGCGATGTTTATTACATAGACATACAATCAGTCGCCCCGGTATTGCGCATGTTTTAGCCCGATGCTACTGTCGGTACAGATTCAGTTATCTGACCATATAACAAATGACGGGGAAATGATGCGACCCACCCTCTCGACGGCAATTACGAGGCCCGTCTACCGGGATTTGTTGTTTTTTGGCACTTGGGGTGCGATCGGCGTGCTCTGCGCCGCCGCGGCGGTGGCTACCGAGGCGAATACGCCTGACACCGGCACTGCGGCTACCACGGGCGCGCTGGAAGAAATCGTCGTCACCGCCACGCGCCGTGAAGAAAACATCAGCAAGGTCCCCATCAGCATTACCGCGCTCACCCAGGATGCGCTCGACCAGAAGGGCATCCGGGATTTCTCCGAAATGGTGCGCTTCACGCCCGGCGTGAACATTGACCAGACCGGCACCAACGCGATCTCGATTCGCGGTATTTCCTCTTCCGGCGGCGCCGGCACCACCGGCATCTACATCGACGACACACCGATTCAAATGCGCGCGCTCGGATTCAATCCGGATGACACGCTCCCCAAGACCTTCGATCTCGACCGCGTCGAAGTGCTGCGCGGGCCACAAGGCACCTTGTTCGGCGCAGGTTCCGAGGGCGGCACCGTGCGTTACATCATGACGCAACCGAGCGTCACCCAAGAGTCCACATACGCAAGGACCGAGGCTTCCTATACCCAATATGGTCAGCCGAACTACGAGGCGGGGATCGCGCATGGCGGACCCATCATCGACGGCGTGTTGGGATTCCGGGCGAGCTTCTGGTACCGCTATGACGGAGGCTGGATCGACCGCATCGATCCGTCGACGGGGCAGGATGTCGACAAGGACTCGAACCGTGCGAATACCACCGCGGCGCGCTTCGCGCTGCTGTACGAACCGGCCGATAACGTGAAGATCACGCCGAGCATCATGTATCAGTACAAGCGTCAGCACGATTTAGGAACGTACTGGCCGGCTTATTCCAATCCAGACAATGGACAATTCAACAACGCGACGCCGGAGCGGATTCCCATCCCCGATGAGTACTATCTCCCATCGCTCAAGGTCCAGGTCGATTTCGCGCACATGACGCTGATCTCGAACAGTTCCTTTTATTGGCGCAACGAACAGGACTCCTACCAGGGCACCGTGTACGACATGGCCTTCTATCAGGCCCTCGGCTGGCCGAACGCTCTGTACGATCAGGCTCCGGCTCTCGGCTGCGGTCCGACATCGGCCGCCCAGACGGAGCCGTGTTCCTGGTATCCGCTGCTCAACGGGAAGGGCTTTCATTTTCCGCCGGGGTTTGCGGATTATTCGACGCCGAACACGATGACCAACCAGCAGCGGGTGTGGACTCAGGAATTTCGGCTGCAGTCGAACAACCCGGACAGCCGCTGGACCTGGACTGCGGGCGCCTTCTGGTCGCTCGCACGCGAGATCAGCATCGAGCAGCTCAACGACCCGAACATCGATTCGTTCTTTTCCTATCTGTACGGCCCCGCGAACACTCCGGACAGCATCTTCGGGACCTTCTATTCTTGCAATGGCCAGGGCACACCGCAGCCGGCGTCGGCTCCAGTTCCGAATTGCGATGTTTACTACAACAATAACGTGAGCCATGACCGTCAGATTGCCGGATTCGGCGAGGCGACTTACAAACTGACCGACCGGCTCTCGCTCACCGCCGGCGGCCGGTTCGCCAAAATGGGATTCTCGCTCTCGCATTACGCAAACGGCTACGAGAATTATGGTCCGGGCTATGCAGGCGGTTCACAAACCCAGAACGCCTTCACGCCAAAAGTGAACCTCAGCTTCCAGGCGGACGATCAGAATCTGTATTACACGACCTATGCGAAGGGTTATCGTCCGGGCGGCTACAATGCACCGCTGCCGCCGGTGTTCTGTTCGGAGGGCCTGATCGCTGAGGGCTTTCCGAGCGGCACTGCCCCCTCGACTTACCAGTCGGATACGACCGAGAGCTACGAAATCGGTTCGAAGAACAATTTCGCGAACCGCCTCAAAATCGCGACCAGCGTCTATTACATCAAGTGGAATGGTATTCAACAAAACGTCTACGTAGCCGGGAACTGCGGCCTGCAGTTCACGGGCAATTTGGGCACAGCCGTAGCCAAGGGTTTCGATTTACAGGCCGATGCGGAAATCGGCGGGGGCCTGTCGATCGACGCTTCGGTGGGTTATACCAGCGCACGCTTTACCAAGAATTCTCCGGGCGCCCTCGCCATCGATGGCGACGCGATCTCCGGGGAAGCAGCGATCAATTACAGCCCGGGGACGAATCCGCCGTGGACGATCGCGATCGGACCCCAATATAATTTTACGGTCATGGAGCGTGAGGCTTTCGTGCGGGCCGACTGGGAATACACGAGCCGCAATCCATGGCTCGCGCCGGTCCAAGATCCGGGCAGCAGCCAATTCAACCCGTATTCGTACACGCTGCCCGCGACAAGCTTCACCTCGCTGCGCGCCGGCGTGAAGCTTGGCAGTTGGCAGGTCTCAGCGTTCTGCGACAACCTCTTCGATTCGCACACTTTGCTCAATTATGCGCAAGGGCAAATCGACTCATTCAATCCGGCGGGGCCGCCGACGCCGCAGGAAAATGACTTCACCTTCCGGCCGCGCACATTCGGCCTCACAGCGACGTTTCGACTGTGAGCTCCTAAGCCACCGCGCGCGCAGATTCGACGCCGCATGCGTCTTTGACGGCTGCGGCGAGGATGTTCAATCCCTCTTCCAGCACCGCATCGGGAATGGTGAGCGGCGACAGCAACCGCACCACATTCGCCTCGGTGCCGCACGACAACAGAATCAAGCCGCGCTTTTCCGCGTGCGCCAATATCGAAGCCGTCAGCGCCGGGTCGGGTTCCTTTGTCTTCGGATCCTTGACCAACTCGAACGCAACCATCGCCCCAAGACCGCGCACGTCGCCGATGCACGGCAGCTCTTTGGCGAGCGCTTCGAGCCGGCTATGCATGCGTTGTCCGACACGTGTCGCACGTGCGCACAGGTCCTCAGCTTCAATCACGTCGAGCACCGCATGAGCCGCCGCTATGCTGATGGGATTGCCGCCATATGTTCCGCCCAACCCGCCGGAATGTGCAGCATCCATGATGGTTGCACGGCCGGTCACGCCGGATAGCGGAAAGCCGCCGCCCAAGCCCTTCGCCACAGCGATGAGGTCGGGCACCACGCCCGAATGCTCGATGGAGAACATCTTCCCCGTTCGCGCAATGCCACCTTGCACCTCGTCGGCAATCAGTACGATGCCGTGCTCATCGCAAATTCGCCGCAGTGCGCGAAGGAATTCGAACGGCGCGACATTGAAGCCCCCCTCGCCTTGCACCGGTTCGACCAGGATGGCCGCGACCGACTTCGGATCGACATCGCCATGGAACAGTCTCTCCAAATCGAGCAGCGCCTGCTCCGTAGAAATGCCCCGGTACGGTTGCGGGAATTCGGCGTGATACACCTCGGCGGGAAACGGTCCGAAGCCTCGCTTGTACGGCATGACCTTGCCCGTGAGCGCCATGGTCATCAGCGTGCGTCCGTGAAAACCGCCGGAGAAGGCGATGACCGCCGAGCGCTTGGTGTAGTAGCGCGCAATCTTGATGGCGTTCTCGACCGCCTCGGCACCGGACGACAAGAAGAGGGATTTCTTTGCAAAATCTCCCGGTGCGAGAGCGTTCAGCCGCTCCGCCAAGCGTACATACGACTCATAGGGGGCCACATGGAAGCAGGTGTGCGCAAAACACTCCGCTTGCTCCGCGACCGCGGCCATGATCCGCGGGTGGCGGTGCCCGGTGTTGAGTACCGCGATGCCCGCCGCGAAATCGATGTAGCGCCGGCCGTCGACGTCCCAAAGCTCGGAATTCTCGGCTTTGACCACGTAGATGCCCTTGGTTCCCACGCCGCCCGGCACAGCCGCCGCCTTCCGAGCTTTGAGTTCTGCAGACTTCGACATCGCGATTCCCCCCAAAAATGCGTTGCGACAGCCGCGAACGGTATCATTGGCCGCCATTTTGAGCAAAACTTAGCCACCATGAGCACAGCGGATTTACAGCCGGCCCCACCGCCTGAGCCTCAGGCGGCCAGCGGTACTCTGAAGGTACGGGTGCTGCGCGCCGGGCTCGACTCGCGCGTGGATCAGGATGATCGGGTTGCAGTCGAAGCGCCGCTGGAATTTCAATTGCACCACGCCGCCTTGGGGTCGGAACCCGCATCTTTTGGAGCGACCATGAGGACGCCGGGTGACGACGAATGGCTCGCCGCCGGGCTGCTGTACGGCGAGGGAATCGTCAACCGCGCGTCGGACATCGAGGCGATCGAATCGAGTACTCGCCGCCCCAATGTGGTCAACGTCCGCTTGCATCCCTCCGTCCAATTCGAGGTGCAAACGCCTGCCCGGCGTTTCTCTGCCGGCTCGAGCTGCGGGGTCTGCGGCACCACCGGACTCGATGCCGCGATCGCGCGTGCCGCGGCCACCCGCGTACCCGTCACGGGCAGCGTGGACCTCTCGGTACTGCTGGGTCTTCCAAGCCGCATGCGAAAATCGCAATCGAAGTTCGGCGACACGGGCGGCATCCACGCCGCGGCCCTGTTCGATTTTAAAGGCACTCTACTGAGCGTCGCCGAAGATGTTGGTAGACATAACGCCTTCGATAAACTCGTCGGCGAAAATCTGATGTCCGGTAATTTGCCGCTATCGCAGCACGTGGTGCTCTTGAGCGGACGCGCAAGCTTCGAACTCGTTCAAAAAGCCTTGCGTGCCGGCGTGAGCGTGCTAGCCGCCATCGGCGCGCCCTCGAGCCTTGCGGTGAATTTAGCCGTGACCTCCGGCCTTACGCTGGTGGGTTTCCTGCGCGAGAAGCAGTGCAACGTGTACTCGAACCCCGAGCGGCTCAAGCCATGAGCCAGGAGGATGTTCGCGCCGCGCGATCGCGAAGCCAAGGCGGATTCGATTTTGCCGTGCGGTCGGCTTTCGGATAGGTGATCGCGCATTGCACCGTCGTCACGAAACTGCGCCAGTCGCGGCAGTTTAGAAACTTGCCCGGTATATTTGCCTGTCGCGTAGCGTCGCGCATCGTTCAGGAACGCCGCGCCAGCAGAAACCCGAGCGTAACGCCCACGAGCGCCACCACCCCGATGGCCTGCCACGGATTGTCGCGAATGAAATCATCCGCCGTACTCGCGAGTTCGCGGGCGCTGTTCAGCCAGTTCTCGGAAGCATCCACCAGAGGATCCACCACCGCGGCAAGAGCGCCCGATGGGTCGGTGCCAAGTCCCCCCACGTGCAAGTCCCTTTTGTCAGCTGCAGTGGACGGACTTACCAACATGCGGATCTCCTGCCTTGAAACGAGACTGTCTGTCTTTCAATCCAAGTATCGCGCGATTGTCGGTGAGCGAACAGCCTCGATCAGCCGCGGACGCGCGTAGGAATTTCCTCACGCCCGGTCCTCGCGGCAATTGCTAATTCACTTGGTAGCCGCGGCCCTGCAGACACGCCGACATGGCACGATCGTAGTTGCTGTGACTGCGATCCGCGTCGCCCGGCGAAACGCCGCCGTTGGGCTGGGTGGGATCGAACCCGGTTTGACCCCGCGCCCAATTGTGGCACTCATACTCGTCCGCAGCCTGCTGATCCTTGCTTTGGCCGTTCTTTGGATAAATGATGATATCCGACTGAGCGGCCGGGCCTGACGGGTTGGCATCGGGCGGTGGTGACGTCTGATCGGAATTATCCGGCGGGTCCACCACGGCATACCCGCTCTGATCGGGCTGCGAGGTGTAGTACACATTGTCCGCGTAATAATAGGGAACACCGCCAACCCAAACCGTCGAGTAGTAAGGCGGCAACACCGAAACCACGACGCCCACCGGCGCGTTGACCACGACGAAGCCCCCTCCCCGCGGCGCATACCAAACTCCGCCATGGAAATAGTAGCGCGCACCACCGTGATAGTACGGACGGTAGTCCGGTGGCAATGAGCGCGTCACCGTACCGACCGGCGGATAGTAGCGGCCGTGGTTGTAGCGTTCATCGAGAACTTGACCACGTCCATCGACCGATGGCCGCGCGGATACCGGTGCGGCGGCGGTGTTCGGGTGCGGCGCGGGCTGTGCCGCCGCCGGTCGTGCCACGGCATGGGCGGGCGGCGGGCCCTGCCGCGGCTCATCGCCCGCTGCGGCACATAGACTGAATACCGCCCCCGCCATCAGCATCGTCCAAGAGGGCAACGCGAGGTGTCTTCCTTTATTCACTGAGCGGCGCCGACTACTTGACGGTATAACCGCGGCCCTGCAGGCACGCTCCCATCGCACGCCGGTAGGAATCGGCCTGCGCTCGTCCCTCCGCTGCGGATTGGTTGATCTCTTGCTGGGTCTGCCTGGCCTGTGCCTGCGCGTTGGCATCGGCAGCCGAACCCACGACCGCACCGGTAGCGGCTCCCAGCACGAAGCCGGCGCCCGCATTTCTCGGTCCGCCGATGATGGAACCTAGGATCGCGCCCGTAATGGCGCCGGCGGCCGTGTTAGCGCCGGGCGGAGTTGCCGGCTGCACCACTACCCTCGCATAAGGATTGCCGTCCGGCCGGCTGGGATCCACGCCTGTCTGCTGAACGGCCCAGATATGGCACTCATAGCGGTCCCGGTCAGTCTGCTCGGGCGTTTGGCCATTGCTCGGATAGACGTAGATCTTTTGCGGGGGCGGGGGCGGGGCCACCGCCACGACGCGCGGGGGCGGAGTCGCACAGGCGGCCATTCCCAAAGCTGCCGTCAGTACCGCCCCACAGCGCAATGCCCCGCGCCCGGAGCCAGGAAAACCTAGTGATCTCATAAACTTAAGAACCTCCAAACCATGAACTATCAACGCAAAAGCCATGCTCTGGTTGACAGCAAACCGACCCCATAGTTCTCAGGGCCGGGCAACCGGCCGCCCGGCTAGCGTTTATCGGGTTTGCGAAACTTGAAGATAAATTGGTCGGTCTTGCCGCGAATGGCAGGATCGAACACTTTCGCCGTGTGCGGATCGCTCGGCTGCTCCAGCAGTTTGCTCTCGCCGACGAGCACGAAACCCGCAGCCGTCACCTCTTTCTTCACAGCCGCACGGTCGATTCTATGTAAAGTCTTCGTGTCGTTGGTGCCGGAGCCCGGCGCCGCCGCATGATCCAATATGACGTAGAGCCCGCCGGGTTTCAGCGCGCCGAACACCATTTGATTGAACACGGCGACATCGAGACCTGGGAAATTGTGCAAGTCGTGATAGTTCTGCGAGGTCCAAACCAAATCAACAGGAACCGGCGTCTTGAGTTCACTGAAGGGTTCCACCACTACGCTCAGGTTCGAGTACTTAGGGTCGCCGGCCAGTGTCTTGATGCGTGCCGCGAAATCCGGCGTATCGGCCGGCGCATCCGGCGGGGGAGCGGGCACCAGCGCATAGACATGGCCGGAACTACCGACGACTTTGCTGAACAGGCGTGTGAAGTAGCCGCCGCCCGGCAGCAACTCGGCAATTTGGTCGCCCGGTTTGACGCCGGTGAATTCCAGGGTCTCCGCAGGCTTGCGGTTGACATCCCGTTCCGTGTCGACGGCCGGACGGTTCGGGTCGGCGACCGCCGCCGCAATGTAATCGGGAACGGCGGCGACGGCAGGCGCTGGCGCGGCAGTCAGGGCGAAAGCGCTCACCAGCGATGCGGCAGCCAGGATCATCGGATAGCGAATCATTGGAGAACTCCCAGGTTGATAGCGAGGCGCGCAACGGAAACAATCGTCAATTCTATCATCTGACCTGCCCTCGCCGCGGCGCGAAGCATACGGTGCGGGCGCCTTCGCACGCGCCCGCGTATGATCGCAGCCACCCCATTCGCGAAGGTCAGATGCATGATTTTGAGTGTTTTCGATATTTTCAAGATTGGGATCGGCCCGTCGAGCTCCCACACCATGGGGCCGATGAATGCGGCGCGAAGCTTCGCTTTACTATTGGCCGCCCGCGATCTGCTCAGCCGCACTACTCAGGTGTCGGCGCAGCTATACGGCTCGCTGGCATTCACCGGTCGCGGACATTGCACCGACCGCGCAATTCTCTTGGGACTGGAAGGATTCAGCCCGGACACCATCGATCCGGCCCTGATTGAACCGACCTTGCAAAGGATTCGCACCACGGGCCGCATTCGGCTGTTGGGTCGGCACGAGATCGCCTTCGATGAACCGCTCAATCTGTTGTTCCACACCGATCAAGTACTGCCGGGACATTCGAACGGCATGCGCTTCACTGCGCACGACGCGGCGCTCGAGGTATTGGCGCGCGAAGAGTATTACAGCATCGGCGGCGGCTTCGTCGTACAAGCCGGGGCCACGGCGGACGCCGGCGAGACCCGCGCGAAGCCGCCTTTCGAGTTCGATTCGGCGGCACGTCTGCTGGAGCTCGGACGCCGGGAGGGATTGGAAATCCACGAATTGATGCTGGCTCGCGAACGGGTGTGGTACGGCGACGCCGAAATTCGCGCACGACTGATGCGCATTTGGCAGGTGATGCAGGACTGCGTCCGTCGCGGCTTCGAAGCCCAGGGATTATTGCCGGGTGTGTTGGGCGTACGCCGGCGTGCGCCGAAGCTCTACCGGCAATTGACGAGCGGAGATCCCTTGAGTCCCATGCATGCCCTCGATTGGGTCAACGCCTTCGCGCTCGCAGTCAATGAGGAAAACGCGGCGGGCGGACAAGTGGTCACAGCCCCGACCAACGGCGCGGCCGGGATCGTGCCGGCGGTGCTTCACTACTATCGGCGCTTCGAAACCGGCGCCGACGATGATGGTGTGATGCGCTTTCTGCTTACCGCCGCTGCAATGGGCATGCTCTACAAACAGAATGCCTCGATCTCCGGCGCGGAGATGGGATGTCAGGGCGAAGTGGGCGTCGCCTGTTCGATGGCCGCTGCCGGCCTGGTGTCGGCGCTGCACGGGAGCAATGAACAGATTGAAAACGCCGCCGAGATCGGCATGGAGCACAATCTCGGGCTCACCTGCGACCCCGTCGCGGGATTGGTTCAGATCCCGTGCATCGAGCGCAACGCCATGGGATCGGTCAAAGCAATCAATGCCGCGCGGTTGGCATTGCGCGGCGACGGCTCGCACAAGGTGTCGCTCGATCAGGTGATCGCGACCATGCGCCAAACGGGGCTCGACATGTCGACCATATACAAGGAAACGTCGCTCGGCGGCCTCGCGGTAAACGTGCCTGAATGTTGACCTCGGCCGGATCGACTGCGTGTCGATCGCGGGTCATCCGGTCGCTTGCAGACCCTGAGCGATTCCGCTGATGGTGGCGCGCAATGCCCCGAACATCGCCTGGTCCCGCCGCGCCGTCGCCCGCCAGCGCTTGAGCAGGTCCACTTGCATGAGGTGCATGGGATCGATGTAGGGATTGCGCAACTTGATCGAGCGCTGCAACGTGGGATCGCTGTCGAGCAACCCGGCCGAGCCGCGAAGCTGCAGAATCTGAGCGACCGTGAGGGCGTATTCGCGCCGGATGGCCTCGGCTTCCGGACGCAGGCCATCGCCCGCAAGCGCGTCGTAATGAGCGGCGATTTGCAGGTCTGTCCGCCCAAGCATGGCCTCGACATCATCCAATAGATGCGCGAAGAACGGCCACTGCGTCACCATCTGCCCGATGACTCCGGCGCCGTGTTCAGAGATGGCAGCTTCGAGACCGCTGCCGAATCCGAACCATCCCGGCAACATGTGGCGGCTCTGCGTCCAGGAGAACACCCACGGAATGGCGCGCAACGCTTCGATGCCGTCCCCGCCGGGCCGCATCGCAGGCCGAGAACCAATGTGCATCCGCTCGATTACATCGAGCGGTGTCGCGGCGCGAAAATAATCCGCAAACCGAGCGCTGCCGAAGACCAGGTGCCGATAGGCTGCGAGGCTCCGTACGCCAATGGTTTGCATGGCGGCCAGGAGTTCCGGTGCTACCGGAGGCCCTACACCTCCGTGTGCCGACGCCAGAGCGACGGCGGCAAAAGTTCGTTCCAATGTGCGCATCGCGATCGGGCGCAATCCATAGCTTTGGTTTACCACTTCACCCTGCTCGGTCAAACGCAACACGCCGCGGATCGAACCATTGGGTGCCGCTTCCACCAAGTTCTCGGTTCGACCGCCGCCGCGCGCCGGCGTGCCGCCGCGCCCGTGGAAGATGGTGATATTGATCTTGGCGTCGCGCGCCGCTTCGAGGAGGCGGTTTTGCGCAAGTTGCAATGACCAACGGGAGGCGGCGATGCCGGCCTGCTTGTTCGCGTCGGAATACCCGATCACCACCCATTGGCGATCGCCGCGTGCCGCGAGGTGACTACGGTACACCGGCTCGCTGTATAAACCGCGCAGCACGTCGCCCGCATTCTCCAGCGAGCTGACCGATTCCAACAATGGCGCCACGTCCAGGGGACACTCGCCGGTACGCTTATCCGTGATATCGGCCCAGCGCGCAAGCAGCAGCACCGCGAGTACGTCTTCCCCGCCTTCGGCCCCGCTGACGATATATTCGCCGATGGCGCGGTCGCCGAACTTGTGGCGCGCGTGCACGATGGCATCGAACACCCACAGAGTGCGACGCCCGGTCGCATCGAGCGCCGAGGTGGGACCTTGATCGCGCGCCAGTAAATCACGCAGTTGGCGCAACCGCTCAGCGGGCGCGAATGTCGGCCACTCCGGCATGCCGAGGCCCTGTGCGATCACCTCGTCGTGAACGCGCGCGAATTGTACGACGTCCAGTGTGGCGAGATGGAATCCGAACGTGCGCACCCGTCGAATGAAGCGCCGCACCAGGAAATAACCGGCGTGCCGTCCGCGATTCTCGGTCAGACTCTCGGCGGCAAGTTCGACATCTGCGAGTAATTCCTCCGGGTTTTGGTAAGCGTTGGGGCGGCCTTCATAGGTCGCCTTGAGCCGCTCACCGATTTGACCGAAGTAAATACGGTACGGCATGCGGTCGTGCCGCGCCGGTGCGAGCGCCTGTGCCGCCGGCAGCAACGCACTGTAGGAGTCGATTCGTTCGGCGAGCGCCGCGCTCACGCGAACGCGATTGGCGCTTTGACTCAAGGTCTCCGCAAGCTGCCCGCACTCCTTGAAGTAGGTCGAAACGATGAGCTGCTGATGCCGGTACAACGTCTCCCGAATGGTCTTGCCATGCACATCGGTATTGCCGTCCATATCGCCGCCGACCCAGGAGCCAAAGCTCAAAATGCTTGGAACTTCGATCGATTCGACCGCGACGCCGTACCCATTCGCAAGCGCCGCTTCGATTTCTTCATAGAACAGCGGCACGATGCGATACAGGATCTCGATCAAGTAGAACAGCACGTGCTCGCGCTCGTCGGCGACGGTCAGGCCCTCGCGAGGATGTTCCTCGGTCTGCCAGATACTGGCAATCTCCAGCCGCACCCTTGCCCACAACGTATCGAGCTCGGCGCGCGTGAGCGCGGGATTTAAGCGATCGAGCAAGTCCTGCGCAATGCGCTGCTGCTTGCGCAAAATAGTGCGGCGCGTCGATTCTGTCGGATGCGCTGTAAACACAGGCTCGATGCTCATCGAACCGATCAATGACAACACCTCATCCAAGGAGAGCCCTTCGCGCTTGAGACGCGCGATGCAATCGGCGATCCCGCCGGGCTGCGCGGTGCTGGAGTCATTTAGGTATTGACGTCGGCGGCGCACGCGATGCACTTTCTCGGCCGTGTTGACCGCCTGAAACCAGATGGAAAACGCGCGTGTCAGGTCAGTGGCCGACGAGGGTTCACGGCCTTGAGTGCGGTCCTCCAACTCGGAATCGGCCGCATTGGCGCCTTCGCGGCGCGCAATGGCGGCGCGGCGATCTCCTTCGACGACTTCGAAGAATTTCTCGCCCCCCTGATCGCGCAGCATCTCACCGATCAGTGCCCCGAGGGCGTGTACATCCTCACGCAGCCCGGCGTCCTTGATCGGGAATTGAATGTCTTCGCGATACATTATTTCGCCGTCCCGTCACCCCATCGTTAGTGGGAATTTAGCAGCACCGTGGTGTCGAAGCTCTCGAAACTTGTCAGTGTGCGCCGATAGGCGTTCTGCATGATGCGTTCGGCGTTTTTGTCGGCTCGCGTTCCGAGCAGCATGCGAATCACCACGTCATCCGACGGGCGGGCCCCATCTTCGCTCAGGAGCTGATAACTGAAGCGCGCCAATCGCTGGATCATTTCGATGGAAAACCGCAGGCGAGTGAGGTCGTTGCCATCACCCGTGCCCACCTTGGCCTCCTCCGCCACTTCTGCCATCAAGCGGGTGACGAAACGAGCCTTGTCGACGAGACCAAGGTCGCTGAAGAACTCAATTTCCGATTGAATGTTCATCCGGCGGGGAAGAAATCGATGGGTTTGGTTGCAGTCAGGGTGGCCACGTCCTTGGCCTCGAACTTGAACAGACGAATGCGCGCCAAGAGCTTCGACTCGAATTCCGGATTATTGAGGTCGCTCGAAACCACACGTGCCGCCGTAATATCGCCGGAAGGAGAAATCGTCAACTCGATGACGACCTTTCCCTGCAAGGCGGGATTATCGCGCAACGCCCGCGCGTACATCGAATCGATGGCGCCCTTGTTCCTGGTAAATACGAGGGCAATTTCGTCCGCGCTGCGAGAGGCCTTGCCGCTGCCGCCCGCACGCGTCGCGGCCTGATTGCCCGAAGCCAGGGTCGGATCCTTCACCTGCGCCGTGCGGATGCCGTTCAATGAACCGGATCCCGCCGCAAGGCCGCTGCTGGTGGGAGCACTGATGCCGCCGCTGGTACCGCCGGCTTTCGAGGTGATGATGGAGCGCTGCACGAGGCTGACGTCGCCGGGATCGGTCGTCTTCGGCTGATTCTTCGCGAACTTATCGAGATCGATATCGCGCAGCGCGGCCAAGTCGTCCATGCTCGCGAGCAGGCCGCTCTTGGAAGCCTTGATGCGCGGATCCACCGGCTGCGGCACGGGTTTGGGGCTGAGCGGCGCCTTCTCCAGCGGTTTCTCCGGCTTCGGCGGCGGCGGAGGCGGCGGAGGGGGCGGCGGCTCCATCACCAATTGCACCACTCTTTCGGGCAAAGAGTCGGTGTTCGTTATTTGCTTGTGCCGCGGCAGAAAAGGCATGAGCACCGCGATGATCGCGAACGCAATGACGAGATTGCGCAGGATGGTGCGAAAGCGGCGCTCCATTTCCTCGGACGGCGACCACGGCAACTCATAGCGCCGGTAGTACGGAGCGAGGCCGGTGGCCGTCGTGCGTTGTGCGGGATTTGCGGCCGCCATGCTAAGTCGCCGCCCGCTCGCGCTCGACCACAGCGAAGGACACCTTGCCGTATTCGGCGTCGCTGCAGGTGAGCATGATTCTCTTTAGGACGCTGTAAGGCGTGCTCTTGTCACCCATGATCGTGACTTCACGTTTGGCGATCTCCGGTTGTTGGGAACCGCTCAGGATCAGATCGCTCTGCGCTTTCAATGCCGCTTTGAGGGGAGCGAATACCGGGCCGGGACTCGCGATGACATCTGCCACCGAACCGACCAGATTCCCATCCACATACACCGAATCCTTGGTCACCATCACCACCACCGCGGCGCTAGGCTTGCGATCCGACAAAGACTGAGGAATCGAAATGTTCTTGGTATTCGGCAAAATATCGACCTCGGCAGTGTGCGCCAGCAGGAACACCACGAGGATGGTCATCATGTCGATGAAGGGGATCAGCGCGAAGTGATTCGCGCCGTGCCGGCGTTGACGGTGTCGCTTGATGCGGTAAGAAGTCATGTCGGTGCGTCCGCAATTGCGATGTCGGGAAACAATTCCGCTTTGGAGAACGGTGCCACGGGCAACTGGTATATGCGCACCGCATCCATGACCTGCACCAACGTATCGTA
Source organism: uncultured Gammaproteobacteria bacterium (assembly GCA_963755965.1). Classification (GTDB taxonomy): domain Bacteria; phylum Pseudomonadota; class Gammaproteobacteria; order Steroidobacterales; family Steroidobacteraceae; genus Bog-1198. The sequence goes on along the minus strand of CAVWLU010000008.1, from coordinate 1,555,108 downwards.
GGATACCGCCGGCCCAGGCAAGATCGTCGCGTCGGTCATTTGCGGATATTGCGATTTGATCCTGCGCATGAACACCGACAGATTCTCAAGATCGTAACCGCCCGCCGTGTTCTCGAGCACCTTGAGCGGCCCGGAATTTCGATCGTTGATGACGAGATCGTTGGGTCTGATGATCACTTCGAGCTTCAAACCCTTGGGCAAGTCGAGCGGAGTGGTATTACTGGCCGGCAAATTCAGCTGCAATATGTTCGTCTTGGAGAACACGGCAGTGAAAATCAAGAAAAACACCAAGATCACCATCATGTCGATCATGGGAACAATGTTCAAATCATCGCGCCCCTGGTGATAGCGGGCGTGATTACGTCGGACGAGGCGCGCGGACTTTGATTTCATGGGTTCTATGCGATCCAGCTATAGCGAGCGGTCCAATGAATTCCTAAATGGTGCCGCGTGCGGCGGATGGCGCGCGCGCCGGTGCCTGAGAAGTTTGGGGCGCTTGAGGTGCCGCCGGTTCATGCACCTGCCGCTCGGTGATCGAATTCAAGAATTTCACCGACGCAATCTCCAAGCTGTCAATCAGTGAAGTGGACTTCGATTCGAGAAACATGTGGGCGGTCAACAGTGTGATGGCAACGCCGAGACCCGACGCCGTATTGTTCATCGCAACCGAGATGGCGGCTGCCAGCAAACTGGCTTTTTCCGCCGGATTCGCCGTCGCAACCGCGCTGAAGGCGCCGATGAGGCCCGTGATGGTGCCGAGCAATCCGATGAGCAGGCCCACATTGGCGAGCGAGGACAGGTAGTGAGTGCGCTTCTCGATGCGCGGAATCACTTCGAGCAGGCTTTCGTCCATGGCCTTCTCGATGTCGTCGCGGCGGCGCGCGCTGGCGACTCGGGCCACCCCGTAGTTGAGTATCGTGGCAATCGACGCCTTCGAATTTTGCGTCAGTCCCACCACTTGCTTGAAGTTGCCGGAGCTCAGCGCCGGGACGAGATTGTCCCAGAGGGTGCGGTTGCGAATGGTTTCGCGGGTCAGGTACACGTAACGTTCGATGGCGATCGATACGCCGACGACGAAAATCAAGGCCAACGGGTACAGGAACACCCCGCCGTCCTTGAAGAAATTGATGACTGAACTCATAAAATTCATCTGCGCGCTCCTAAAAAAATGCCGACCCGCTCCTAACCTCGAATTGAACCAGATTCCGTAAAATCGGCTATGACTTACTTCTCACCCTGCTGCGCCGGCGGCCGCGATGCACCATTTTGAGACGCATCCGCTTTTACGGCCTGGTAGTAAATAACTTCACGCTTGAACTCATCCCGGTCGACGGGCATCAGTGCCTCGTCCAGTAGGCTGTTCATGGGTTTACCCGACAGGTCCCCAATATCCGATTTCTTCCACGGCACGATGTACATGACCTTCGGTTGCTCCCGATCACCAGTCACGGTGGCCGTGCCCAAATCGATCCGATCGGTGGCAGTGGGTTTCGCACCCGGAGCGGCCGCGTGGGCGGCGGCGGGATGCTGCGTCCGCGACGCGGGCGTCAGCGGAGCGACCGCCGGCTCCGGCGACGTGTGGGAGGCTCCCGGAATGAGCGGTATCCCAGTCCCCGGCTGTGTCGCCGGCGCAGGGGAGGCTCCGGCAGCACCGGACGCCCCTCCCGGCGATGCCGCGGGCGGCGCTGGCGGCGCGGGGGCCGAGGTGTCGGCGCGTGGCTCGCCGGCTTCGGCTTGGGCCGATCCCTGTGACCGTTGCGTGACAGAGGCGCCCGACGCCGGAGCCGGTTCTTGCGCCGCGGCCAGGCGAGGCTCCGCAAATCCAGCCATCACCGACCAGATGAACATCGATCCTAAAGCTTTGAGTCCGCCGTTCATGCAGGCTCCTTCTTGGCGGCCGGAATCGTCGGGCCGACTCGTTTGCGTAGTTCAATCACCCAACCGGCGACTTGTTTGTTGTCGCCGGCGAGCGTGAGGTAGTGCTCGAACTGCTCCAGCGCCTTTTGCGGCTCCGAAAGATACAAATCGTAGAGCACACCCAAATTCAGATATGCCGGGGCGTAATTCGGTTCAAGAGCTATCGTACGCTGATACGCCGCTTCGGCTTCCGCAAATTTACCTAGCTTGCGCTCCGTGATGCCAAGCTCGTTGTTCGCAACGGCGCTATCTGGGTTCCGCTCGATCGCCGCTTTGAACGCTCCTTCCGCTTCGGTGAAGTGCGATTCGCGCAAATACAGTAACCCCAAATTCAACTCCGGTCCCGCGAATTCCGGATAGGCCAACGAGAGTTGTTTGAACTCCAGCTCCGCATCGGCAGTGCGGCCGGACTTCATCAAGTTCAGCGCCTGCGAATACTGCTGTGCGGCGCGCTCGGGAACGGGCGCGGCACTCGCCGCAGCGGCTTTCGGCGCGGTGGTCCCCGTAGGACCTGTCGTCGCAGTTTGGTTGACGCCGGGGGCCGGCGCCTGCACTGCTTGCGGTGCTCGCGGCGCAGGTTGGCGCGGCGTGCTATGGCAGCCCACCAGCGCAAGCGCGGCCAAGCTAACGAATCGATTCGACCAGCTGCTCACCGAGTTCCACCTTGCCGTAACGGCCTGGATTGAGTTGCGCCAGCGCAGCAAAGCTCTTCTGCACCCACTCATCGTAAGTGCCCCCCTTGGCGCGTGCGGTATTCACTTCATGCAATTTGATCGCCGTCTCCTCGAATGGGAAGGCCTGCTCCTCGAGCAATACGTCGTATTGTTCCATTTCCTCTTTGGATAAGTTTTTCGGGCGTTCCGAACTCATCAAATCCTTGCCGAGCTGCCGGTACAGTTCAGCACTTTCGTAAGTCGCTGCGGTCGTCACCTCCGCCACTTGATAATCGGCCGCCTGGGTATAGGCCTTGAGTGCCGCCTCCATGGCCTTTCGTTTCTCCGCCAAGGATTTCTTGAGCGGCGCGACGAGTTTGATGCGCATGAACTCCTCGCGCAGCGGTGCCGCAAGAGTCAAGGTCGCCTTGGCCGCCAGAGCCTTACTGCGGTCCGTGCGCGCCGCACCCGCCGCACGGTCGGCGCCGATCATTTCGCGGAGCCAATAATCACGGCCGCTGAAATCACCGGACTTCGCTGCGATTGCGCTCAGTTTATTGCGCGCTTCCATAGCCGGGTTCAAGGGCTGCGGGAAATGCTTCACGAAGGCCTCGAGCATGCTGCGTGACTTCGCTGCATTTCCCGCCTTGTCGTACAGGTCAGCCGCCTGAAGTGTGGCTTCTCGCTGTACTTCCGGTGTCTCGGCCGGAGACTGAGCAATGCGTTCGAATTCGACCGCCGCCTGCGCCGGATGGTTCGATTCCGTATAGGCAACCGCGAGCTTACGCGTGACATCCGCCTGCAACGGACTTTGAGGGAAGTTGTGCCGGAATCCTTCGAGCACCACGATGGCGCGATCCCACTGCTTCTGCGTGATCAGCAGCGCGGCCGCATCGAAGTCCGCGTTCGCGCGCACCTTCGAGGTGGGTGCCATCTGCGACACCCGCAGGAAGTCATCCACCGCAGCGGCGCTGTCGCCGGCTTTGCTCTTCTGCTCTCCCTGCTTGTAGATCGATGCCGCGAGCCGCTCGACGATCGCCGGCCGCTCGGGGTCATTCGCCGGCATCAAGGCCTGGGCACTGTTGTAGCCCGCTTCCGCCTTGTCGAAATTTCCCTGCTCGAAATTCGAATTGGCGATCACGGTCCAGGCTATGCGCTGTTTGGCGGGATCCACCGGGGGCTGGCGGCCCAGCAAGGTTTGCGCCGCCAGGGTCGCCCGCGGATAGTCCTTCGCGGCATACAGATCCGTGGCAGCACGCGTCAAAACTTGCGCGCTTTCAGGATGCGTTGGGAAAGCCGCCGCGAACTTCAATGAGCTCTCGACTTCGCGGGTGTGAATCTTGGACTTCGCCTTCGAGTCATCGGACAGCGTTTCCTCTTCTTTGCTGTACGCCACGATGGCGGCGTAGCCCGCCGCCCCGGCCTTTTCGTGATTGCCGTAGTTGTAGGCCGTGTTCTCATACTCCTGAGCGGCATCGAGGTACTGCTTGCTTTCGAAGAGGGTGTCGGCCAACAGGAAATTGGTGACTGCGGAATCCGGATCGTCCGGAAACGAAGTCAAATAGCTGCGATACCATTTGGCCGCCTCTTGGTAGTCGGCTACATTCTTACTGCGCTGCGCTTCCGCATGGTAGTACTGCGCGACGTCTTTCAGATTGGTCTTGAGTTCAGCCACCACTTTGGGCTCGCCCTGGGGCGTTCGGCCCTGCCAGTAGGGTGTACCGTAGCTGTAGTTCTCGACGAATTCCTTTTTGCCCTGCAGGACGAGCTGCGGGAAGCCACCCTTGGAGTAAGCCTCGATGGCCTGCATCTCCAATAGCGGCGCCTTCTCGTTGTTGCGATCCTGCGATACGAAGGCGCGATAGCTGTCCGCGGCGTCCGTGTAGCGCTCCTTCTCGATGTATAGATCGCCCAAGCGCGAGTAAAGGAGGTAATAGTAGGGCCGCGGCTTGCGGTGCTTCACGAACTCATCGATCGTTTTTGGGCCATCCGCATACGAAAATGTGATCGACATGACGCGAAAAGTGTCTTCGACCAATTCTCGATTGGGGCGGCTCAACGTGTCGATTTCGATCAATTCCTTGGAGTTCGCTTTGGAGACCAGCACCGAATCAAGGACACCGGCGAAAGATTGAAGGCTGCGCTCGCTCTCACCTTGTTTGAACAAGGACCAACCATGTTTATAAAGACTCTGGTTATAGAATGGGGATAACGCCCCGAATTCGATCACCGCCTCGTACGCCGCCTGGGCGGCGGGGTAGGCTTTCTCCGAGAACAGAATCTCGCCGCGCCTAAACTGCGCCTCGTCGATATAGCGGCTCTTGCGATAGGTCGTCACCAGCCGGTCGAGCGCAGCGAGCGCTTTATCGGGCTGTGCGTTGAGTTCGTAGGCGCGCGCCAGTTGGTAGAGCACCGAGTCATTGCGCTCGTAGTTGGGGTAGGCTTTCAGCAACGCCGTATACAAGTGGATCGCCTCGGTAGCACGCAATCCCTCATTGGTCGCCAGTTCACGTTCGATGCGCTCCGACTCGGAGCTCTCCAAGTTCAGATCCCCCAGCCGGCGCAGGGCTTCCTCGCGCAGCGCCGCATCGCCGGCATTCAAGTCGAGAAAGCGCTTGTAACTATCCATCGTTTTATTGTTATCCACCCCCTGGGGCGGAGCGGTGCTGACATCCACCTGCTGACTTTCGAGATCCTTGATGGTCGCCGGTTTGTTCGAGGCGGCGGCCGCCGCAGGGGCCAGCACGGCATAGCCCAAGACGACGACCAATGAGGCGAAAGAAACGCTTTCGAGCATCCGGGTCATGGATGCGCCTTTGGCTTTTCGTTTGCGGCCTTATCGTAGATCGCGGCCAATTCAAAGCGCGCCTGAACCTGATATGTCTCGATACGCTGCTTCTGGTGTCCTAGTTCATCGATTGCGAGCGCTTGCAAAAAGCGATTTTGCTGTTCGGACAGCGCGGCCAGCCGTTGCTGCAATTGATCCATTCGCCCGCGCATCGTCGCCACGCGTGTCGCGAAGTCACCCGTATTGGTCGGCATGCCGGCCCGCGCTTGCTTGACCAGTACCGCGCGCTTCTGAGTTTCGATGAGCGACGCCTCGAGTTCCTTCACCGAACGGCGCTCGTTCCAGAGTCTCGCTTTGAAGCTCTCCGACAATCGCCAAATCATGACTCCCTTCTCCAGGCGAAGTTTGTCCCGCATATCGCCGAGATCGGGATCGTCCGGATGCAGCGCGAGGAAATCCTCGATGCGCTTCAGCCGGGCCCAAATTTGCTGTTCTTCCGGCGTGCCGAGCGCCGCCACATCATTGGACTTTTCGATCTCATTGATCCGGGACTCGAAGTCGACCCGCTTCTGGGTCAGGGCATCGAGGTCCGTCGCCGCCATCACGGCATCCGCCTTCGGCACCTGTTCGTTGTAAGCCTGTTGGCGGGTGTCCAGCATGTCGTCGTAAGCCGCGACGTCCTCACGCCAATCGTTGAGGTTGCGGGTCATGAAATTGAGTTCGCGGTAATTCTTGAGGCCCTCCTGGAATTCGTTGCTGGCGAGCAGCGTGTACAAATACCGCGACTCCGGCGCGTCGGGCAGCGTTTTGAGCTGCCAGTACCACGTGAGCGTGTCCTTCTTGTCGTCGTTCAAGAGCCGATCGAGCAAATTGCCGCTGCGTATTTGTTCGATTGAATCGTCGATCCGCTTCAATTCCGCATCGTAGGATTCGATGGCCGAGTTGTAGTACTCGGCCGCCTGGCCGCTGGCGCCCAGCTGATTGTAGGCATACGGCACTGCAAGATAGGACTCTTGAACGGCGGAATCGAGTAGATTGCGCTTACGCAGCGCGAGCCAGGGAACCAGCGCGCGCTTGAATTCACCCAGCGCGGAGTCCGCCCAGCCGACGCCGAGCAGCGCCTTACTCGAGTACGGGCCTTCCAGGCGCACCCGCTCCAAGATCGGCCTCGCATCGGCGGCGCGCTGCGCCTGCAGATACGCGAAACCCAAAGCGAGATTTGCCTTGTCACGCAGTGACAACAACTCCTCGTTAAAGGTCTCCATGCGGCCCACGCGGTCGAGGTACTTGATGGCGTCTGCGAGCCGCCCTTTGCGCACTAGAGCCACACCCAAGTTGAACTGAGCGTAGGCCGTCCAGTCGGGCGCACCGTGCCAGCTGCTCAAGGCAGCGATGGCGTCGTCGTAGCGCCCCTGCCGCAACATCAACTGAGCGAGCAGCATGTAGCGCTCCGCATTGATGCGCGGCTGGATCTTGTCCGACACCTGACGCAGGGCGCGCTCGGATTCCTCCAGATAGCCGCGCTGATACCAAACCTTGCCGAGATAGAACCAGGCCTTGTTTCGCACCGCTTCTGAAGTTTTGCCCGCGAGCAGCGCCTCGAATATTTTGCCGGCCTCGACGTGCTCGCCCAACGATAGGTACAACCCGCCGAGCAGCAATTCCGCTTCGCCTTCCGTGTTCGGCAGCCGCTCGAGCTGCTGCGCAGCCAGCAAGCGGGTGATCGAGTCGAAATAGTCGTCCTCATAGAAATAGAACAGGACGTCGCCGTAGTGCAGATCCTTGACTTCGTGCGGCGGCAATCCGTTCGGATCCGGTTTTACGTACTTTGCAGCGACCGCCGCCAGCGGCAGCGCCAGCAGCAATCCGAGTAAAATCGGCCGAAGAGTTGTTCTCGTTCGCCGCGTCATCATTCCCAGTCTTTTATCGTGAACTCTGGTTGGTGCTTCGCCAGCTTGTCAGTGATCTTGAGTTCGAGATACTTGGCGCCGACGCCCTTGTTGAAGTTGATCGTGGCGCCACGACGGTAATCACGTTCCACCGGACCCTTGCCGGTGAAAAATGCCACGAGTTCATGCTTGCCCACTTTGAGATTGCCGAGATAGATCTGCTGTACGCCGCCCTTGAGCAACGCGTCCGCCTCGCGAGCGGTGTACAAGTAGTTTTTCACTTCCTTGTTGTCGATCTTGACCGTGACCGAATCGAGCGCGAAAAACGCCCCCACGTCCATCGATACATACACTGCGACCTGGGTGTTGGCGGGGAAGAGCAATTCCTCCTCGAGCACAAACAGGTCTTTGTTCAGATCGATGACGTCCTTTTTCAGGCCCTGCACCTCTTGATCCAGCGTCTTGAAGTCGGGCGGCGGCGTGTCGGTGTTCGCTGCGGGTGCGGGCGCCGTGGAATCGGAGGCGGGGGCACCGCTCGAGGGCACAGTGGCGGGCGCCGCAGCGGTCGCGGGGGCGGCAGTGGTTGCGGGCGCGGCGGTGGCCGCGGCGCCGGGGGCAGCGGTCGGGGCTTCCGCGCCCGCGACGCATGCGCAGGCAAAAAATGCCCCGCCCAAAATGATCGACACGACTCGAGACTTGAAATTCATAACTGACCTATTCGCGCAGTAGTTGGCGTATTTGATCGAGGTAAATGCGGTCATCGCCGCGCTTGAATCCGACGTGCGAATAGCGCACCACACCCGAACGATCGATCAAAATCGTCATGGGCATTTTTTCCAAGAGGTAATCCCGGCCGGTGTCCGATCCGGTATCGAACATGATCGGGTACGAAACGTTGATCGAGTCGGCGAATTCGCGCGCCCGCCGCAGATCCTCATCTATGGATATGCCGAGCACCACCAATCCGGCGCGCTGATACGTCCTGTTGATCTTATTGAGTGCCGGCATCTCCTGACGGGAATCCCCGGCCCAACGCGCCCAAAAATTCAGCAAGACCACTTGCCCGCGGAATTCGGATAGCCGCAAGTTGGTTCCGTCGAGTGACTTCAATACGAAATCGGGCGCATCCTTGCCGACCAGCGTCGGCGCGGCCGTAGCCGATGAGGCGAGCCACGCGACGCCGAGAGCCACGCCAGCCACGAGCAATGCTCTACGCATACGACGACGGCCTCACCGCAACTTTCTTGAGCTGTTCAAACTTGAGCCGGCGTCAACGCGCAGCAACACATCAATCACGCTGGTAACCCCGCTGTCCTAGGAACACCCCGTAGACCGGAAGCTTTGCGCCCTCGTCTTTCGCCGAGTTTGCCCTGATCAGATCTTATGCAAAATCGCATACTGCGAGCCGCAGTGTCAACGCGCGGTGCTTTGCTTTGGGAGAATTGTGTATGACTTGGCGCACATTCGTGAGAATTGATCGCGACACATACACGACGCCGCATCGGCGGGTGAGCGCAAGCATCAGCGGCAACACTCGGCACAGCGTGCGGCGACGACCCAAGCACGGTATGTCTCCGGATTGAGACAGCACCCTGCGCGCGCATGAGCGGGTCCGACCTCATGGTCGGACCGTGATCGGATCAGCCCGGAACCTTGCCGTTGACGAGGCTTGCGAGCGGTTGAAACGAGATCAAGGGATCCAATGCCGTTGCTCCGCTACCGAGCGTGTTGTTGATGTTGGGCCCCGTGAGTCCCGGACCGGGCCATAGTGTCGGCCAATTGGCCACGGCGGAGGTGCCGTGCAGCGCCATGTAGTTGAGTACCACCATCTGCACGAGGTTCGGCACGTTGTTTCCTGCGGGGCTGCTGGTCGTATTCTGCGAACCGTCCGGGTTGAAATAGCCGAGCTGCAGGCTCATTTCAGGGGACTGCGCAGGTGTCGGCTTCGCCTTAGGGTCGTAAACCAAGAAATACGTGGCCGCCACGTTTTGATTGTCCGCTGTCCACACGCCCTTGCCCCGACCGCCGGTTGAACTGTCGATGGTACCGTCGCTCGCGAGCGAACCGTCGCTGAAGACATAGATCATCACCGGCTTTCCCTGGAGTGCGGCGTATTGCAACACCGCGCCGATGCAGTTGCCGAGATTCTCATCGCGCATCTCGCCGGTGGCCCGTTCGCCCGTGTGATAGTCGAAGCCGTCCATCTGGATCGTGCCGGCCGCGGCGTCGCCATTGATGACGAGCTTCATGATGGCGGCGGTTTTCTGAAAATCCGAACTGCCTTGATACTCGGCGGTCGAGAATATGCCGCTCGGACCCACGATGTCCGGGTCGACGTCCGGGTCGATGGCCGCGGGACTCGGATATCGGTTGAGTAGATAGGCCGCCTTGGTGTAGGCGCATTTTTGAATCTGCACGGCATTCGCCTGGGCGGTCGGATCCGTGTAAGCCTTCACTATGCCCAGCTTCATGTTGCTGATCCGCTGCATCGACTCGAGCACGTTGGTGACATCGGTCGTCGTCACATTCGGATTTGGCGGATTCGGCAGCAGCGTGCTCAGCTGTCCGGTATTAACCAAGCCTTGCGAATCGGTCGAGCTCGAAATCTTGGTCGGCTGAGCGGCGACGTTGATCATGTTCGGCGGCGACATCGAGTTGCCGCCGGAAACCGAGCTATCCGAGCCGATCAGATCGAGCAGCGCCCCTCGGGCGCCCGCCTGCCAGATGCCGTACATCGGGTTGTGCGGATTCGTGTTGGTGTCGTTCTGCGACAGAGCGGGAATGATGGCGCCGTTGGTATTGGCCATCGCGGAGGGGGACTTGACCCGCGTCTTGATTCCGCGCAGATGCGCGCTGTCCGAATGAAACCGAAGCCCAAACGTGCTGTCGATGAAGTTTCCGGTGGTGCTGGGATTCGGCACCATGGTGCCCGGCAACCCCAGTTTGCTGTAGCCGGCGACGCTCAAGAAATCGAGTTGGCCGCCGGGACCGCCGACCAAGACGTTCGAGCCGGCGATGTTGCCGCCGCCTGCGAGATCGAAGCAGATGAAGGGAATCATGCCCGAGCCGGCGGTGATATTGCATTGAGTGACCGCCGTCTGGATATCGCTGACCAGCGGCGGGGTCGCCTGCGCCACGCGCGGATTCGCCAACAGACTGAACACCGAGGGCAGCACGATCGAGGCCCCGCCCGTCAGGAAGCTCTGTGCGATGAACTCCCGGCGCGTTTTCGGCACCGGATGATCCTTGTGGCGGAGCGGTTCGTGTAGACCCAGAGCCTTCGATTTCTTGCGCATATGAAAAACCTCTTCGATTCGTCTGCTGCTTAATTGATCATCATCTCGGCATTGCCGAGCGCCGCGGCGCAGGCCGCGCTGGTAACCGAGACGACGCGTGTCTGGTTGCCGTTGCATGGACTCGTGCCCGTGCACAGAAGGCCGATCAGATTGTTGAGCTCAGCCTGCACCGTCGCTGCGGACGGCTGGGTCGTTAGTTGGCCATTGCTCACTGCGATCGCCGCCAGCGGACCGGTGACGGAACTGATGCCGCCCGACGTCGAGAAGAGCGAGGAGCTGAACGTCACGTTGGGGAACATCTTCGCTTGCAGTGCCGGGGTCGTCATCACCGTATTGCAATATTGGACCGCCAACTGCGCGATGCCGACCTGGTTCGCGGAGGAGAACGCCTCGATCGTATTCACCGCCGGTAGTTGCTGCTGGACGCCGAGGTAAGTCTTAGTCACCGCCGCATTCGACTTCGGTACTCCCGTGAGCGCCGACAGAGTCGAGTTGACCTGGGCAAACGAGCGCCCACCGACGTCCGCCACGACCGGCCCCAAGGGAGCGGGAGGCGCGACCGGCGCGGCTTCCGCGATCACGTTGCTGGCCGTGCCCAGATGGTCGAATTGCAGGAAGAACGTGTCGGTCAGCGGACCGTTCTCCAGCCCGATCACCGTACCGATGTTTGAGAGCACCTGACCCTGCGCCGTATATTTCGCGGCGGTCACCGTCGTGTTCAAGGGTATATAGGCCTGTCCGACCAGCGGGATCGCGCCATTGACGCCGATGCGCATGCCTGAAAGCGGAATACTGGTCGGTTTCGCAGTCGCGTCCAGCGAGATGAACGTCGGCTGATCGAATAGATAGCTGTAGCTGTCGTACTGGCTCACCGTGAACATCACGTAAGCCTGGGGGACGGTGACGCCGGGCACGCCCGTCACGTTGAACAGCATGTAGTAGCGCTCGCCGACGCCGGCATTGTAGTTCTGCAGCACTTGTGCTGCCGTCAGCGCGCGGCTATGGATCGCGACGAACTTGATCAACCCCTGCCAGCCATCCTTGCCCGAGACCTCGTTGCCGAGAACCAAGGCAAAGCTGCTGTCCCAGTTCGAGATCGTGCCGCCCTTCCCCGTGTCGGCGGTTTTCGTGTTGACGCCATTTACATAGATTTGGCGCCCGTTCACCGGATCGTAAGTCAGCACGACGTGCTGCAGCGATGCCTGCAGAACCATGGCGGCATCCGCCGTTTGCAGCTGCGGCATGCCGTTCAAGTCCGCGTTCGAACTGCGCATCAAGAAGTCATAGTCCTGATTGGTCTGGCCGAGCGTGAAGTTGCGCGCGGTGTCGCCGCCCGAATAGCTGACCATGTACGAATTGTCCGCCGCCACGAGGGCCGGGGATACCCAAGCCTCGATCGAGAATTGTCCGGTGGCCTGGATCAAGTTGAAGAGCTTCGAACTCGACGCGGTGGTCGCCTGCGCTTTCGCGGGGCCTGTCGCGCCGGTGGGACCCATGATGATGCCCCAGCCGCCGGCCCAGGTGACATTCCCCGTGATGGTAAGATCGGCCGAAGGATCGATGCCGCTGGTGTCGTAGGCAACCGACCCGGTCCCGGTCTGGAATTCATACTTGGCAATCGTGTCTGCATCGAATCGGCTGGCGCCGCTCGCCACCGTGCCATTGGTCAGCGTCAGAGCCTTGCTGATGACCAAGCTGGGATCGATGCTGGTGGGACTCAGCATCCCCGCGAATGCTTGAATCTGCGCCAGCATGGCCGCCGCGTCGGTACTGCAGGTACTCCAGCAGTTGTGATTGTCGATCGCCAGACGCTGGTAGAAGCGCGAGTTCGTGCCGCATGCTGCCGTCATGGGTACGCAGCCCGTGAAGTCGATTTTCGGAATGGCGGCCTGATAGGCCGAAAGGATTTGGGCTACCGGTGCGGCAAAGTACGGCGATTGCGGCGCGGAAGCATTCGGCGAGTGGCAGCGCGAGCAATACTGACTGGTAATGTTGTTGTAGATCGTCGATTCATAGTCCTGCGGCGACGACGGGAAATTCAAACTCTGCCCGACGGACATGACCGTCGGCGGTGTCAGCGTTACCGTCGTGGCGGATGCCGCGCCGGTGGCGCCGGCCCAGTTGCTGATCCAGGTCGTCAAGATCTGGCCGCAAGCGCTGTTGTCCGCGAGCCAGCAATTGTGTCCGCCGCTCACTTTGGTGACGATCATCGAGGTCGATGGATTCGCGAGATTGACCACCGTGTTGGCTTGCGCGTAGGCCTTGTTCACGTCGTCGCTGCGGGCGAAATTGGGCATCTGCGCCGGTGAGGTCGCGTTGTGGCACTGGCCGCAGCGATTCTGAACTCGCACGTTGTTCCAAAAGTTGATTTGGAAGGCCGTGACATCCGCCGTCGCCGGCGCCGGTCCCGCGTAGGCATCGACAGTGCTCGTCGGGGCCGCGGCCGGAATCTGCGTAGTGGGAGCGCCGCCGCCGCCGCAGGCACTTAAGGCCGCGGAAGCCGCGAGGGTAAGCAGGCCAATGATGCGTGTAACTTTCATGCTCAATTCCCCATGCAGTAGGCGGCGCCTTCAGCGAAGACCTGCCGTAACGAATAGTTGTGCGCTTGGAAGGAGGCGATCATCGAAGTGACTTGGGCTGCGTCGGCGGCATTCATTGGCGCGCGGTAACACACGGTCTTGAACACGCGCGTGACTTGGCAACTGGCGAATGCCTGGCTGCTGGCGAGTTCCTGACCGAGCGACTTGGCCCCGTTGCCGCTGCCGGCAAGGCTCCCGCTCCATCCCAAGATCTGGTTCGGTCCGGTGCGCCAGCGGTTGTTCCAGCTGTCGTCCGGCGTGTTGAAGCCTTGCGGGAAATTGGTGTTGTTGATGTGATATTTCGCCTGCGTCTGCCCTGGCGTGTAGACGATCTGCCCGACGGGGAAGGCGGTGGCACCGACCTCGCTCGCAGGGTAGGAGAAATCGTAGTACGCGAAGGCCTGAGCCATCGGGTCCATGCCGCTGTGACAGCCGACACAGTTGGTCAGAAACAAGGTGCTGACGCCGCCGGGGCTGCGCGTCACGTCCTGACGTATACGATCCGGCGGCCGCGTCGTATCCATGATGGACGGCAGGTCGTTGCACAGGTGATTCATCATCGTGAAGCGAAACATCGCGCGGTTCGTTCCGTTGACGAAGAAGGCGCTCGCGCCGCCGCGGGTCGTCATCACGCCGGCGGTGGCCGCCGCGGGAATTCCTGTGATCGCGGACTGAGTGCTCGTGACCAACAAAGAAGTATTGCTCAAGTCGACGCCGGCGGAATCCATCGCGGTGTACATGTTGTTGTTGGCCGGCGAATAGGCCGGGATGCTATAGGTCGTCATGGCGCTCGAACTTGCGACGTACACGAGATCCGCGCTCAGCAGCGTATTGAACGGAACGTTGTCGCGCACCATACCGACGACCGTCGCCGTGTAATCGTTGAGCGGCACGAACACCGACTGATCGCGGTTCGTCCAGGGCGCCGCCATGTTTCGAATGGTGTCGTTGTAGAACGCGGGATCGTTGGTCGCGATGAGCGCCGCGCTTACCGGGTCGGTCGCTCTCATCTGCGCGAGCTGGCTGGCGGAAGGCGGGATTCCGGCCACGCGATTGTAAATTCGCGTCGCTTGATCGGCACTTGGATTAGCCGCGAGCGCATTCATGCTTAAGAGCGCGAGCGCTCCGGCGCAGGCCGTTGCGTGCAGTGCAAGCGTGACGAGGCGCGGCATCGCCGTGCGGCCTACAGATTGCGTCATTGGTTTTTCCATCCCGTTCTTCATGTTCACATCCACTCGCGTGAGTTGTGGTTTCGACGTGGCGGCAATATAACTGCGAGAAAAGCCTGCAAGTAATGTCTCATCCAAACGACGTCGGCGTTTCGCGACAGTTCCGAGCGCCAACTACGCACCTATATCCTGAGGTTCAATTTGCAAGACTCTGCTCTCCGGTGCACAGAGAAACGGATGTAAGCAAGTTCTTCTGTGAGAGCGTTAACAGAATGCACATGCGCATCGAACGAAGATGCAGTTATGAGACCAATTAAGTTCAATGACCTTGCGCGCACGTGCAAACTGGTTATTGAACCTGGAAGAAGTCAATGAAAATGAACTCCCGCTGTCCTCGTGATTCGCGTCACGGTTTGCTAAAGCTCGCGGCGCTAGTGCTCCCCATGCTGACGGTACTCGGCTGCGAGAGCGCATCGAGCGGACACGCTCCCGGTCTCGCCGGCGGCCAGACGCTCACTCCCGGAATTACCAATTACCCGCTTGTCTATATCAAGCAGCCGGTGCTCAAGGCTCCCACTGACAAGAAAGACAAAGCTGCGACACCGGCGGACATCGACGTACGCGATCTGATCACTTCCATCACGGGCAGCGACCTGTACGTGCGCGACACCGCAAGCGCGGCAGGTGCCGAGACCAATGTGACCGCGTCCATTACCATGGGAATGGGCGCTGTTCGCGACCTCGATGTGTCGCCGGACGGCACGAAAGTCGTCTTCTCGCTGCGCCTGCCGCTCGATCCATCGATGACCAACACGGACCCCAAGCAACCCACTTGGAAGATCTATCAGTACGACGCAACAGCCAAGACGGTCACGCAATTGACGAGCGACGACGTCACCAGCGGCCACGACGTCGGCGCGCACTACCTTCCGGACGGCCGCATCGTGTTCGCCTCGACGCGCCAGATTGCGACCCAGTCGATACTGCTCGACGAAGGACGCCCGCAATACCAGGCCGTGACCGACGACCGGAAGCAGTTCATCTTTCTGTTGCACGTGATGAATGCCGACGGCAGCAACATGCATCAAATCAGCTTCAATACCAACCACGATTTCGCGCCGTCGGTATTGAGCAGCGGTCAGATCGTATTCTCGCGCTGGGAGGTGGCCAACGGGACTAATCAGATCAGCCTGTACCACGCGAACCCGGACGGTACGGGCTTGGAGCTTCTCTACGGCGCGAACAGCCACGCAACCGGAGCCAATATCGCAGGCACCAACAACAACGTCATTCAGTTCCTGAACGTGCGCGAGCGCGCGGACGGCAAGCTCATTGCCATCGCTCGGCCGTTCCTGGGCACGCAGCAGGGTGGAGACCTCTTGCTGATCGATTCCGTGAAATTCGTCGAAATGAATCAGTCGAGCACGCCAACCAGCGCATCGGCGCCCGCGAGCGGGACCGGACAAGCCAGTGCGACCACGCTCGGCATGACGACCGATGCAAACATGCCGTCTGCCGGAGGCAGAATCGCATCCGCGTATCCGCTCTACGATGGCACCAATAGAATGCTGGTGAGCTGGTCGCCGTGTCTGGTGCAGAACACAGACGGGACCACCGCCGTGTGCAACTCCAGCAACAGCGTTGGCCCGGCCGTAAAATTGGCGCCTCCGCAATACACGCTCTGGATATACGACTTCGATGCCGGAACCTTGAAGCCGATGTTGAGCGCCGATGCCGGCATCGAGATCGTCGAGCCGGTGATCTTGCAGAAGCGCACTCCGCCTCCGACTTTCATCCCGGATTTCGCTCCGACCACATCGGCGCAGGAGGCCTTGGTCACCAATGCGGTCGGCATACTCGACATCAGCAGCGTGTACGACTTCGACGGTGTCGACACGGCAAAACCGAATATCGCCATGCAGGCCAATCCCAGCCAAGCGAGTTTCTATTCGAGGCCGGCGCGCTTCATCAGAATCGAAAAGGCCGTCGAGATCCCGGACAAGACGGTGCGCAAAATCAACGCCTCGGCGTTTGGTCCCGCCGGCATGGGCATGCGCGAGATCCTAGGCTATGCGCCGATTCAGCCCGATGGTTCGGTGCAGATTCAGGTGCCGGCCAACGTGCCCTTCACCATCGACATCCTGGATTCGAAAGCCCGTCGCATCACCGCCCAACACACGAATTGGCTGCAATTGCTGCCCGGGGAAACCAAATCTTGCAACGGCTGCCATACGGTCAACCCAACCGACCCGAAGTCGCACGGCCGTTCGGGTTTGACCCTGCCGGTCAATCAGGGTGCGCTCACGACGGGAGACCCATTCCCGAGCACCAGTTCCGCGCTGTTCGCGAATGCCGGGGAAACCATGGCGCAGACCCTGGCACGAATCAGCTGCGATCCCGCGAACGCGCTGAAGTTGCCGTGCTCGCAGATCTTGGCCACGGACGTGCTCTATGCCAATCTCTGGACCAACGGCATAACGACGCCTCAACCTGACAAGGCCATCTCGTACACCTATAGCGGCGTCGCGGGTATTCCCGGCACGCCGCCGACCAATGCAAGCTGTGCGGCACCCGGCTGGACTGCGCAATGTCGCGTCACGATCCATTACGCGAATGCCGAGTCGCCGACCCAACTCGCGATCCAAGCGGTCTGGAACCTCTCTTCGCGCGTCGCAACCGTCAAGGGAGTCGCAAATACTCCGGTGACGTGCACGCTGTGCCACAACCAGATCAGCGCGAAAAACGCCGAACAAGTGCCCGCGGGACAGGTCGATCTGACCGGCGGAGTATCGAGCGTCGACACGAGCGTCGTCACATCTTATGAAGAGGTACTGTTCCCACACGACGAGCTGACGCTTAATATGGGTGTGTTGCAGGATTTGACGGTGACACAGCCCGGTCCGCCCCCGGTCATGGTGCCGGTGCAGCTGGCGGCGCCAATGGCGGCCGGCAGCGCCGGAGGATCGACGGCGTTCTTGAGGATATTCGACGGTACTTACGTGGACCCTGTGCTCGATCACACAGGCTTTTTGACCCCTGGGGAGTTGCGTTTGATTTCGGAATGGTTGGATATTGGCGGCCAGTACTATAACGATCCATTTGTCGCGCCCGCGATGTGACCTGATGAGACGTCTGCTCGCCCTGGTGCTGTTGCTGCAGGCGTTAAATATAGGAATCGCAGAAGCTCGGAATCATCCGCTCTTGCAGCTGGTCGTCTCCGAACCGTACCTGGAAATGCATTCTGGTCCGGGTCGCGGCTTTCCCGTGGTGTATGTGGTGGCGCGCGATGAAGTCCTGACGGTGCTGTACAGCCGCACGGATTGGTACAAGGTACGCGCCCCGCGGGGCACCGAAGGTTGGGTGCGCCGGGCGGATTTGGCGCGCACCAAGCTCGCTTCGGGGGAGCCGGCGCCGATACCGCCCTATCCGGAATTTTCCTCGCACCGCTGGGAGGTGGGGGCCGGATACGGGGTCTACAATCGTCAGAACCTGGTCACCACGTATGTCGACTATGGAATCACCGACAGCATCGACATAGAGGCGGTGCTGCAGCAGGCGCTCGGCACGCTCGATAATCGCTACATCGCATCGATCGGTCTGCGTCACACTTTCGTGCCTGAGTGGAAATGGTTTTCGCCCACGGCCAGTCTCGGCACCGCTTATCAGCACATCGAGGACAAGGTACCCCCCGCACCGCTCGAGAACGACAACCAGATGGCATACGTCTCGCTGGGTGCCCGGGGATTCATTACCAGACGCTTCATGTGGCGCTTTGATTGGCGCCACTATGTGGTCTTCAATAACCAGAACGTGAATGAGGAATTAGAAGAATGGAAGCTCGACTTAGCTGTGTTCTTTTAGCGGCAGCGCTGCTGGCCGGCTGCAGCTGGTTCCACCGCGGCGACAAGAAGCCGACGCCCGTGTCTGTGGAGGAACCGCAGGCGGAGCCCACGATCATCGAGCCGCAGGTGTCGCGCCGCGAGGTTAAGACTCCGAAGATCAAGTCGAAGGACTTCGAGGTCGGTGCGTACTTCGGCGCCCTGACCATCGAGGATTTCGGCACCAATCCCGTCTACGGTGTGACCGCCGCATACCATGTGACCGAAGATTTTTTCCTCCAGGCCTATCTCGGGCGCTCGAAGGCGGGTTTAAGCAGTCTTGAGGAGGTATTTCCCGACATCACGGTGGTCAGTAACTCTGGGAGGTACTTCACGTACTACGACATGGACGTGGGATACAACGTACTGCCCGGCGAGATATTCCTCGGACGGGGACGGGCCTTCAATTCGGCGCTTTACGTAACGGTCGGTATGGGCGATGTGAAATTCGCCGAGCAGGACCAATTCGCGCTGAACTTCGGGGTGGGTTATCGCGTACTGATCACCGACTGGCTTTCTATGCATCTGGACGTCAGAGATCACGTGTTCGAATCCGACTTGTTCGGCGTCGACAAAAACGTGCACAACGTAGAAGCCGAACTGGGCTTGTCCACATATTTCTAGTTTTTGCCGATTCAATAGGAGAGATCAATGCAAAACTCTACCGTAAAATTCTTCAGACGCTGCGCAATGGCGGCAATCGTCATCGCATCGACGGCATTCGCGGCAGACGCCGGCGGACCGGCGCCGGCGTTCACCCTCGACGCACTGTCCGGAGGACAGGGTGCCTTGAGCCAGTACAAGGGTCAGGTGGTGATGGTCAATTTCTGGGCGACCTGGTGCGGACCCTGCCAGCAGGAGATGCCTCTCCTCGATCAGATGTACAAGAAGTACAAACCCGCCGGGTTCACCTTGATTGGAGTCAACGTCGATAAAGAGGCGCCTGCGGTGAAAGAACTGATGGCGCGCAAACCCGTGAGCTTTCCGGTGCTGCTCGATCCGGCAAACCAGGTCAGCAAGGCGTACCACGTCGATGAGATGCCGAGTTCGGTGATCATCGATCGCAAAGGTGAAATTCGCTACATTCACCGCGGTTACAAGCCGGGCGACGAAAACGATTATCAGGATCGCATTCGTCAGCTCATCCGGGAGTAGGGAATGCGAAGCCTCCGTCCCGCGTTGGTGGCCGGCGCCATGCTGCTGAACGCAGCATGCGGCAACATCCAACCCTGGGTAAAGCCGTATGAGCGAGATCGCTTGGCGGACCCCATCATGGCCTGGGATCGGGACGCGATTTCGACTGCCTACCTCGATCACATCCGTGAGTCTCGGGAAGGTTCACGCGGCGCTACCGGCAGCGCGGGCGGCGGCTGCGGCTGCAATTGATGGGTATGGGTCCCGGGCAGCGCATTTTGGGTCGGATTGCCGTGGTCGCGGCATTCCTTTTGGTGCGCGCCACGTGTGCGGATGTGCTGCCCGACGACCGCGCGGACCTCTTTTATAGTAAGTACAGCGGCGGCGGCATGGACATCACCGGTGAATCCGTGCTGGTGCGCAAGAAATTCACCGAAGACTTCGCACTCGAAGGGAGCTACTTCGTCGATAAGGTCAGCGGCGCCTCGATCGACGTCTTGAGCCAGGCGAGTCAAATAAAGGACACACGTAAGCAAAAGAGCGCCACCGTCGAATATGTGCACGACAAGACGTCGTATTCACTGACTTACATGGACAGCGTCGAGCGGGACTACAAATCCAACACCGTCAACTTTTCGCTGAAGCAGAACATGTTCGGCGACTTGACGACGATGACGCTCGGCTACGCCTACACGCACGACGGAGTCGGCGAAAACAACGGCACCGCCTTCGTCCCGGTCATTGCCTGGCTGGGGCATGCGGAAACCCGCAGCTACGATGTCGGATTGTCCCAGATTCTGACCAAGAACTTTATCGCGGGCTTGGATGTCAATGTCATCACCGACGAGGGCTACTTGGCCAATCCCTACAGATCGGTGCGCTACGTCGATACCGGCAATCCGAAGGGGTATTCGTTGGCGAGTCAGGTGTATCCCGACACACGCACCAGCACCGCCGTTCGAGCCGAGGCGAAGTACTACTTGCCGTACCGGGCGGCGATCACGGGTTCTTATCGGTACTTCAACGACACGTGGGGTCTCGTCGGCAATACCTACGAACTCGATTACACCCATCCGATCACCAATATCTGGATTTTGGAGGGGCGCTTGCGCTTCTATAAGCAGAATAGCGCTACGTTCTACAGCGATCTCTTTCCTGCCGCCAACTACCAGAATTTCGAAGCGCGCGACCAGGATTTAGCGTCATCGGAAAATACGACCATCGGCGCCAAAGTCACTTATGCATTTCTTCCCGACGGCTGGAAAATTTTCAAGCGCGCGACGGCTACTTTCGACATCAGCCGTATTTCTTTCCACTACCTCGACTTTCGCAACATCAAGTATTACGGCGTGCCGCAGTACCAACCGGGCACGGAGCCCTTGTACGAATTCAACGCCACCGTCTATCAAATCTACATGTCGATGTTCTTTTGACCTGACTTTACGGCCGCCCTCCACCCTACTAGAAGCATCGGGGCGAGCGCGGCGCTGATGGCGATGGTATCGGCGACCCAATCCCAGAAGTCCCGATCTCGGTGCACGATGGGGAGGCCCTGTACGAACTCGATGAAGGCGCCGAACCCCGACAGCAGCAACGCAATGACGATAGGTTGGCGCTTAGGAAAAGCCGCCACCGCGAGGCCCGTCAGCGTATAGAACGCTATGAAATGCTCGCCCTTGTCCCAAGGGACCAGATGCAGGGCTTTGTCAGGGGGTATGACGGCGCTATAGAACGTAAAAACGAGTGCCGAAAAAAAGGCGACCTGCGCCAAACGAACCAGCAGTGAAACTCTGAGCACGGAATATCCAAAAGCGGCCAGCATAGCAAAACGGCCTGAGGGTGGTTCCGAGCGTGACTTCGCGTGATTTTTTCTGCATATTGGGGGCGTGTCGAAACGCTCACTCTCACGCCGAACCGTAGTGAAATCGCTGGCACTCGGCGCCGCCGCGGCCGCCGCCGCTGGCGCGCGCATGTCGCGCGGCGCGGAACCTGCGAAACTCGATGTCCACGATCCGTCGGCGATCGCGCTCGGCTATGTAGAAAATGCCTCGCAGATCGACGCCAAAAAATACCCAAAGTACGTGGCGGGATCCAATTGCGACAATTGTTTGCAGCTGCAGGGCAAGCCAGGCAATAACTATCGGCCTTGCAGCCTTTTCCCGGGAAAACTGGTCTCCGTGAACGGCTGGTGTTCGGCGTGGACGGCGGAAATGTAGCCATTCCGGGCGCGCACACCGATGGCGGGAAAATCGGTGAAAATCCCGTCGATGCCGCGCGCCAAGTAGCGCGTAATTTCCGCCGGCAGGTCGCCGTGCACCGCCGGGTTATGACCCACCTTGAACTCAGGGGGCAAAAACTCATTTTCGGCGCGAAAAGTCCAGACATGAACGGTAAGACCGTGACCGTGCGCCGCTGCCACCGCCTCGGCCGTAGCGAGCGGTTTAGCGATGCCGATTCCGTCCGCGTAGTCCGCAATCCGCACGAGGTCCGTGAGCTCGTGCTCCAATAGCTGCACGAGCGGCAAACGCGTCATGTCGCGCAACTCGCGCAAATTGGCCGGGTCGAAAGACTGGATGAACACTGGAGATCCTTCGCGCGCGTAGTCGAACTTCTCCAACATCTGCAAAACGGCTTTCTCCTGCGCGAGACCGATTGCCGCGAAGTGCGCCGGATGCTTTGTCTCCGGATACACCCCCATCGCGATGCTCCCGCCGCGCAGGCGATTCGCCTCGCGAGCCAGCTGCATGATCTCCTCGAACGTCGGCACCGCAAAGCGATCGTCAAAGGCTACGTTCGCCGGCCGCAATGAGGGCAGCCTCTCGCGTGCCCGCAGCGTCTTGATTTCGGCCAGCGTGAAGTCCTCGGTAAACCAACCCGTCATGGTCTCGCCGTCGATGACCTGACTGCGCCGCCGGCTCGCAAATTCCGGGTGCTCGGCCACATCGGTGGTGCCGCTGATCTCGTTCTCGTGGCGCGCGATGAGCACGCCGTCCCGGGTCATGACGAGGTCGGGCTCGATAAAATCGGCCCCCTGATCGACGGCGCGCTGGTAGGCCTCCAGAGTATGTTCCGGCAACTCTCCGCTCGCCCCCCGATGCGCAATTACGATTACTCGAGGCAGGCGGTCGTCAGGCAAAGGTGCACCCTGGGGAACATAAACCCTAGTCTAGCGTATGAAGCGCAACGCGGCGCGCGGGCGTGCCGCGGGCTCCCGTTAGGGAGCCGCGAACACCCGGCCGGTGCAACGGTAACCGGCGCAGCTTATCGATCGTAATCTCCTACTGCGGAGGCGCCAGCGGAAATGCGTTCGAATCATAGGCCGCGATCACACCGTTCGTTCCCGGCGCCCACGGGGCGCGTTCTTGCACTTCCCCGCTGCGCCGGTCAGCGCGCACCGATGTCGGTTGCGCGGCGAATGCCACTCCGATGGCAAAGGCTGCCACACCCATCACTATCATTTTCCTGCGGTACATGTTGTCGACCTTTACTGAGCGCGCGGCGGATTGACGCCCGGATCATCGTGCAGCGCATAACGCGGCGGATTGACCCCAGGATCGTCCATCACGGCAGAGCGCGGCGGATTGACGCCCGGATCGTCGTGCAGCGCGTAACGCGGCGGGTTGACGCCCGGATCGTCCATTACGGCGGAGCGCGGCGGATTGACGCCCGGGTCGTCGTGCAACGCGTAACGCGGCGGATTGACGCCCGGATCGTCCATGACGGCAGAGCGCGGCGGATTGACACCCGGGTCGTCGTGCACCGCATAACGTGGCGGATTAACCCCCGGGTCGTCCGGAAGCGCGAAGGCGGTCGCGGAGATAGCGCAGCATCCCAATAAAGCGATTAAACTTGCTTTCATAATGATTGCTCTCGATGTGTGGTTAAAAAGGGCACCCGTACGGACCGCCATTTTGCGGCGGCTCTGCCGGTAACAGCGACAGGGCGACGGAAATTCCCTCACGCTGCGGTGCAACAATTCACGCATTCAGCCGCTTAGCGGCAGTGGGCGAGCAGTGGATGTGGTTATGATCGAGAAACCTGCGATGCACGCTCAGCTCAACTTCACCCAGCTGCTCACGGAGTGGCGTTCGGGTCATCCCCAGGCTCTGGACCGCCTGACGCCGATCGTCTACGACGAACTGCGCCGTCTCGCCCGAAATCACATGCGGGGTGAACGCGGCAGCCACACCCTGCAGGCGACCGCCGTCGTGCACGAAGCATTCCTGCGTCTCGTTCAAGCCAATGTCGCGCTCCAGGATCGGGCGCATTTCTTTGCGCTGGCCTCTCGGCTCATGCGCCGAGTCTTGGTCGATCACGCAAAGTCGCGATCTCGTATCAAGCGCAATGCCGGCGTTCGGGAGTTCGCCGCCGAAGAGCTGAACGCTCTGCCCGTCGCCGACTTCGATGTCATAGCCCTCGACGACGCGCTCGAGAGCCTGCTGCAAATGGAACCGCGTCTGGCTCAGGTCATCGAGCTGCACTACTTCGGCGGCTTAACCTACGAACAAATCGCCGCGGCGGTTGGCGCGTCGGCCGCCACCGTGCATCGCGATATTCGACTGGCGCGTGCGTGGCTGCTCCATGAAATTGCCGACTCCCCTTCTGGCCACGCTACGGGACCCCCTACGGGGCACCCGGGGAAGCCGACCGGATCGTCCTCCACATGATTTCGCGCGCTCGCTGGCAGCAAATACAGTCGCTCTTCGTACAGATGATCGACACCGGGCCAAGCGAGCGCGAAGCGCGATTGGCGAGCGCCTGCGGCGATGATGCGGAGCTGCGACGTTCGGTCGAATCGCTCGTGGCCTCCGATGAAAATACCCAGGATCCCTTGCTGAACGCGATCGGCGAAGCGGCGGAATCGCTGTTGGTGGAGCACCAGGACCGGTTGATCGGGACCCTTATCGGACACTATCGGGTCGTGTCGGTTCTCGGGCACGGCGGCATGAGCACGGTGTATCGCGGCGAGCGCGACGACGCGCAATACAAGCAGACGGTCGCCATCAAAGTGCTGCACCATGCAACCCTGCACCCGCGGTTGCGCAGCCGGTTGCACAGCGAACGGCACATTCTCGCAACGCTGGCCCACCCGTCGATCGCGCGATTGATCGACAGCGGCGATCT
The DNA here is from genome assembly GCA_963755965.1 of uncultured Gammaproteobacteria bacterium. Classification (GTDB taxonomy): domain Bacteria; phylum Pseudomonadota; class Gammaproteobacteria; order Steroidobacterales; family Steroidobacteraceae; genus Bog-1198. Next base: position 1,530,681 of record CAVWLU010000008.1, on the reverse strand, counting down.
CGAAGACGGCACGCCGTATCTGGTGATGGAACACATCGATGGCGAATCCATCGAAGCCTATTGCGACAGCCGCAGCTTGTTCATCCGCGAGCGCCTCGAGCTTTTCGTCCAGGTCTGTGCAGCGGTGCAATTTGCGCATCGCAATCTAGTGGTGCACCGGGACATCAAGGCTGCGAATATCTTGGTCACCGGGGACGGTACGCCGAAGCTGCTCGATTTCGGCATCGCCAAATTATTGGCTCCGGAAGGCCTCTCGCACACGTTACCCGTGACCCGTCTACAAGAACGAATCTTGACTCCCGAAAATGCAGCTCCGGAGCAAGTGCTGGGCCGACCCATCACGACGGCGACCGATATTTATGCGCTGGGAGTGCTTCTGTACCAGTCTCTGACGGGCCGTTCGCCGTATCGACTCTTGAGTTACAGCCAACTCCAGCTTGAGCGTGCGATCTGCATGGACGAGCCGTTGAGGCCGAGCCAGATGGTGGTCGCCAAATTGGGCGCAGAGACGGATAGCGATCGTAGCCTGATCTCCGAGCGCCGCGGTTTGTCGCCGGCGCGTCTGCGCACGCGTCTCGCCGGTGACCTGGACGCGATCGTGGCGATGGCGATGCGCAAAGAGCCGGACCGGCGCTATCCATCCGTCGAAGCACTGGCAGACGATTTGAACCGACATCTGCTGGGCAAGCCCGTCCAGGCACGTCACGGCGATTGGCGCTACGACACGGCGAAGTTCATGCGCCAGCACTTGCTGGCCGTGTTCAGCGTCACGGTGGCGTTTTTGGGTCTCGCGGTGTTTGCGGGAATAACCTTGTGGCAGAACCACCGGATCGAATTGGCGCGTGAGGGCACTGCCGAGGAGCGAGATCGCGCCCAACAGGTGTCTGCGTTCCTCGTGGACGTCTTCTCCCAAGCGGACCCCTTCAATGCGCAGGGCCGCGAACCCACCGCCCGGGACTTGCTCGATCGCGGGGCCGCGAAGATCACGGGGAACCAAAGCTTGCAGCCCGAAGTGCGAGCGCAGTTGCTCGAGAGCATCGGCCTTGCGTACCGACGGCAAGGCCTGAGCGAGCGCGCAATTCCCTTGTTCGAGCAGGCAGTAGCCATACGCCGCGAGGAGCATCCGCTCGACAACCACCGGGTTGCGGCGGCGCTCGCGAACCTGGCTCGCGCTCTGACTGACGGAGGTCATTTGGTGTCCGCGGAAGGGTATTTGCAGCAGGCACTGGAACTGTCCCGTCGCGGCGATCGCTCGCCCTCGGTCGAGACCGCCGACATCTTGGTGCAATTCGCGCAATTCGAGCTAAATGCGAAAAGCGAGCCCGAACGGGCGGCCAAGCTCTTCGGCGAGTCTCTCGGCATTTATCGCAGCGCACTGGGTAACCAGCATCTGTCGGTGGCGGTTGCCCTAAGCGGTCTCGCCTCAGCGGCGCTCTGGATGGATGACTTCGCGTTGGCCGAACGATACCAGCGCCAGGCCATCGAGATCTTCCAGGCGACGGTGAGCCGCAACTACCCGGATCATGCCGTAGCGTTGGCAAACCTAGGTTACATCTTGATTGAGCGCGGTGAATACGCGGAAGCCGAGCAGTTGCTGTCGGAGGCATTGCAAATTGAGCGCACGGTGTTGGGCGAGGACAGCGAGCGGGTGGCCCAAACCGAGTCGCACCTGGGATTACTCTACGATCGGCAAGGCGATACCGCTCGCGCGATCGAAGCGACCGGAAACGCCGTCAAAATCGCCAGCAAGCGGCTCGGACTCAATCATTATTTGACGGGCTATTACCTGAACGCCTTGGCGAATCTCTATTTGAAGGCCAATGAACTCGCAGCGGCCGAGGAGAGCTCACGTCAAGCGTTGGCGGTCTTTGCACAATCGCTGCCGGCCCAGCACCTCTACGTCGCCACGGTGCGACAGACCCTGGGCGTCGTGTTGTTGCGTCGCGGGCTGCTGCCCGAGGCCGAATCCGAGCTGCGTTCCGCGCTCGACATCAACACCACACTGGCCGGCGTGGACAGTTGGCGCACGGCTCGCAGTGCGGCGAGCTTGGGGTGGATTTTGATCAAGCGCGATAGACCGGCGGAAGGCGAACCCATGCTGGTCGCGGCGCACGGCCGACTGCTTTTGACGGTGGGCCCGCACCACCCGGCCACGCAGGAAGCCGGCGCATGGCTGGCCGAATACTACCGCGCTCACCATCGCGATGCCGAAGCGGACCAGGTTCTCGCGGGCTCGGACAAGCGGTAAGCTTGTGGAACTAAGCACCCGTAGCGGGGTCCCCCTCGCTACGATAGATGATCCGCGCTGTCCATACAGGGAGTCCTAATGTCTATTGGAACAAAAGTCGCCTCAGCACTTCTCGTAACCGCCGCCGCTATGGTGACGCTTGTAAATTTTGCAAATGCCGGCGCCGCGCGGCAGGAAGGATTGTTGCTGACGGCGACCGAAGTGCTGGAGGACGTGCAGGGCATGCCGGATCAGCGTTTGCCCGACGCGCTCTTGTCGCACGCCTATGGGATCGCGGTGATTCCGGATGTCACCAAGATCGCCTTCATTTTCGGTGGCCGTCATGGAAATGGGGTGCTGGTGGTACGCGACAAACTGAATTCGCCCTGGAGTAACCCCGTGTTCATTGCGATCACCGGGGGCAGTTGGGGATTCCAGGCGGGCGCACAGTCCTCGGATATCATCCTGGTCTTTACGACCAAAGCCGGCATCGAAGGCATCTCAGGCGGCAAACTCACGCTGGGGGCCGACGCCTCCGTCGCGGCCGGACCTTTCGGACGACAGGGCTCGGCCGCCACGGATGTTGGTCTCGCCGAGATTTATTCTTATGCCCGAACGCGCGGTTTGTTCGGCGGCATTGCACTGGATGGCAGCGCCATCTCGATCGACCGCTCGGCGAATGCCGCGCTGTACCACAAGAGCGGCGTGACAGCGACCGAGATTTTCTCCGGTCAGGCCCCGGTCCCGCCGGAAACTGCGCAACGTTTTCTCGATCGGCTGGCCCAGGTGACACATACTCCGGTCAGAAGCTCCCCTGCTCCGCAAGCGGACACGCCCGCCGCTGCGGCACAGCCGCAGCCGCCGGCGGCGACCGCGGCGCCTGCCACCGAAGCACCGCGCACATATCCCTTGGAAAGCCAAAAATAACCGCACGCGGCGCTATGCCGCCGGCGCATCGACCCCCAGGAGACCACGGTGAACGATCAGTCCTCCCATTCAGAACGCGCGTGGAACGAACTTGTGACGTTGTTCAAGCGCGCCGGCATGTGACGTCATCCTGCGTGCCGCTGTACTCACGTGCGTAGTGTGGCTCTGCGGGCAAGTGCAAGCGCACGCGCCGCTCGTGCTGCTGACTGACTTCGGTACACAGGATGGCGCGGTATCTGCGATGAAGGGCGTCGCGTACAGTGTGTCTCAAGATTTGTTGATCTCGGATTTGAGCCACGAAAATTCGAGCATCTTCCTTGGCGCTTATCGGCTGTACCAGGCGGAGCAGTTCTGGCCAAAGGACACCGTTTTCGTTGCCGTGGTCGACCCCGGCGTAGGCACTGCGCGATTATCAGTGGTGCTCAAAACACGCACCGGACATTATTTCGTCGGTCCCAACAATGGTCTCCTTTCGCTGGTCGCCGAACGCGACGGCGTCGAGGCATTGCGCCAGATCGACGAGCGCGTGAACCGCCGCGCGGGCTCGGACGAATCGCACACCTTTCACGGTCGGGACGTATTCGCCTACACCGGCGCTCGCCTCGCCGCCGGGGTAATCAGCTTTGATGAGGTGGGACCGGTGCTTGCGCCGCAGAAATTGATCAACATTGCCTATCGTAAGCCTGTGCGGAACGGCGAGAAGGTCACGGGGATCATCCCGGTGCTCGATGTTCAGTTCGGCAACGTTTGGACCAACATACCCAAGCCTCTATTCGAGGAATTGCATCTTGCGTTGGGCGCTCCCGTGCGCGTGCGCATCTATCACAACAGCCGCCTTGTCGACGATGAGGTCGCACCCTACCGACGCACCTTCGGGGAAGTGCCGATCGGCAAACCGCTTGTGTACGTCAACAGCTTGATGAACATCGCCGTGGCACTCAACCAGGAGAGCTTCGCCGCGGCCCACAAAATAGAATCCGGCCCGGAGTGGTTCATCGAGCTCTCTGCGCACCCGGACGCAGCGACGAATTAGTGCGAGCCTAGTGGCGCGCCCAATAAGTGAGAACATCACATGACCACCCCGATAACTGAACCGACCGCAGACCACTCTCGATCCGCTGTCGACTTGCGCGTAGTTCAGGATTGGCTCGAAGCCCTATCGAGCGGCGCCTGCGACGATGACGCATTTTTGCGCGCCATGCGCGACATCACCCGAACGGCTCCGGACTCGGGCTGGGACTTGCTGTCCATGGTGGACCAGTATTATCGCCGCGGTAAGATCAAACCCGAACTGTTCCGCAATCTCAAATCGTATTTGGAGGGTCAACTGCTCGGCACGGCGGTGGATATCGAGATGAGTGTTCCGTTGCCGCAGCGCGAGGATTCTGTTGCAGCCGTCGAGCCCACACGGATTGCCGCCGCGCGTACAAACGAGCGCATCGATACCAAGCGCGCTCCTGCCGCGTCTTCCACGGGCAGCGTGCTCGCGACTTCCGCGACCCACGAGTCGGATCGTGAGATCGACGTCGGTGATTTGCTGCGGGACCGATATCTGATATCGAGCGTTCTGGGCCGAGGAGGCACCGGGACGGTTTTCGAGGCCGTCGATCAATTTCGCCTTGATTTGCCGAATGGCGGCCAACGAGTGGCACTTAAAGTGCTCGATTCCGATGTTGCCGACCGTCCCGAATTGCTCAACCAGCTGCGTCTCGAATTCCAACATTTGCAGTCCCTATCTCATCCCAACATCGTTCGGGTACATGAATTTGATCGCGATGGCGACGCTGCATTCTTTACGATGGAATATCTCAACGGGCTATCGCTGAGCCGCGTGCTCTCGGCGCGTCACCAAGTAGCGTTGAATCGTCGACATGCGCTGATTATCATTCGCGACGTCGGGGCCGCGCTCGCGTATGCGCATGCTCGCGATATTGTGCACGGCGACCTCAACCCGGGAAATATATTCATTACACAAGACGGCGAGGTGCGGGTCGTCGATTTCGGCGGCTCGCGCACCCTGCATCAGGGCCCGAGGATCTCGGATTTCGACTCCTCCGAACAGCGGCCGATCGCAACCCCGAGATTTGCCAGCTGTCAGTTGCTCGACGGCGAGGCAGCCGATGTGCAAGATGATCTGTATGCGTTTGCATGCGTCATCTATGTTCTTTTGGCCGGCAAGCACCCGTTCGGCGAACTTACCGCCGTCCAGGCGCGCTCGCTGCGCAAGATGCCGAAACGCCCCGCTGCACTGACTCGGCAGCAGTGGCGAACGCTGCAACGAGGACTCTCTTTCAATCGTGAGCGGCGTCCGGCGGAGGTGCAGGTATTGCTGAGACCATTCGATTTGCAGGAGCATGCGGAGCGCTTGCCGGTGCTGCGCGCCCTGTTGAAAGTTTCTTCAGATGATCGCGGGCGGAGCTGGCTGCTGCCTGCACTGGGCGCGGCAGCTCTGGTGCTATTGGTCGCTGGATGGTGGGCATCAGAGAACCTCGAATTGGTGTCGAGGACGGCCGCAACGTCGAGCGTCGAACTTCAGCGCGCGTTCGCGAGCGCCCAGTCGTCGGTGACGCGATGGTGGCACGGCGTATTCGGAACTACGGAGGTCCCGCCGAGTGAGGATGTCAAATCAGCGGCGATACCGGTCCCTGCCGCCGATGGTCCGTCTGTGGCGCCCAGCACCCCTCGCCCGCCGGCCACGGTCGCGAGAGTTCAGCAACAACCGACCGCCTTTCCGCCGGCGGCGGCGACCGGATCTGCGACCGCGTCTGCGACCGGTTCCAAATCCGCATCGATATCGACATCGAAGGCAGCCACACAAGCAGGGCCGGCGGCGCCTCCCGCTGCCGTAGCCGCTCGCGTTCCAAGCGCCGCAACCTCGCACTCAAGCATCGAATTGGCCGACGAAGCTATTGACGTGCTGCCCACTGATCCGGCAGCCCGCGTCGTGGTTCGCCGCAAGGGCAATTTGCGTGGGATCGTGAATTTCACATGGTGGACCGAATCCGGTACAGCAAAACCCGGAAAAGATTTTATGGCGGTCGCGACTCACCAGGAGCAGATCGAGGACGGCAAAGCCGCTGCGAATCTGTTCATTCCGGTGGTCGCCGATCCGACACGGCGCCAGCCGAAGAGTTTTTTTGTGGTCATTAGTGACCCGAGCCCGGGTGCCACGCTCGGAGACCGCACCGTCATGAAGGTGACCATATCGGCTGCGGATTGACCGCAATGGGGATTCTTGAGAACGGAATGGCCACTCGTCGAATCGCGGTATATTTCGTAGCGGGCGCATTACTCTCGATGACGGCCATGTTGCCACGTGCCGCGGTTGCAAGGATTCACAACTGTGAACACGCTTCTCTGCTTCCCGAGGATGCGGAGCGACTCGCCCAGGTTGCGCAACACGTCCTGCCGCCGCACCGCGAAATCATGTTGGCTGAGCGGTGCCGTCGGTCAGATAGCGCGTTTGCCTGGGTCACGACGGCAAAGGTGATCGGGGAGAATGGCGTCGCTCAATGGTGGATGGCGAGTTGCTCCCGCGATGCGCGCAACTGGGCGTGTGAGCCGGGCGTGTTGCATCAAGAGATCGAAAAGAGTATCGATGTGGGAGGTGTCTCCCGTCAGGTCAAGATACGTTTCGATGGGGAAACGAATATCGAGACGGTCGAGAACCTGACATCCGAAGCTCTTAAGATTTACGTTGGCACCACGGGGCTCCCATATTGCGCGGAAGCTGAAGGTCAAGAAGCGACGTCGCGCGATCCGCGGAAGAGTCACCCGTTGCCTGGACCGGACGAAGAAATCCAAATCACCGTCAGTCGGGAGAAGGATCGGATTTGGGTGGGGTTCGGTAGCTTCGTGCGTTCGGGCGACGAGCAATTAGGCATCGATTTTCCAGTCACCAGCATTCAGAAATCGGGTCCGTGTTGGAGCGCCAGGGAGCCGTGAGTTCCTCGCGGCGATTGGGGTAAACGGAGATAATGGTCGTGTCCGAGATTCGTTTCGATGATCTGCCCGAGGTTCTCAAGAATGTGCGAACTCGCTCGCTGTTCGTCATGTCTCTGCGCGTGCGACCTCTCTTGATAGTCGGCGCCACTCCAGGGGTCAACCGTCGTATTGGTCTTATAGCAGGCGGCTCTTTCGAGGGAGAGCGCCTATCTGGGCAAGTGATCGATGGAGGAAGCGACTGGCAAGGGGTGCGTACCGACGGCGGCACGACTCTGGATGTTCGGTTGGTGCTGAAGACTCACGATGATGCAATGATTGCGATGGTCTATCGCGGCGTGCGCCACGGTCCCACAGAAGTGATCCGACGGATGGAGCGAGGTGAAGCGGTAGATCCGACGACCTACTACTTCCGGATCAGTCCTATGTTCGAGACAGCGAGCCCAAGCTACGACTGGCTCAATCGGGTCCTCGCCGTCGGCATCGGACATCGACGGCCCGACGGACCCGTCTACAGTGTGTTTGAAGTGCTCTAGCTGGCGGCGAATCAAATCGGCAACGCCAGTCCGCCCAAAGCGGCTTTGCACGCAGCCAATCCTTGGCCCAATGCCATGCCTTGCCACATCGGGTCGTCCGAGTGAAAGGCCGCGCGAATCATCGCCTTGATGGGTTTCGCCTCCGCTGAACCAGGATCGCCGTGAGCATGCAGCCACGCGTCGGCCCTCAAGGCCAGTGCCACTTCGCCCATCGCGCGAATGCCGCACTCCAAGGCAACGACGTCCACAACCGCATGCGGTAAGAGGCTCGGTATCACAGTCAAACTGTCTCCCTTGATTTCAGCCGAGACGGATCCGTCGTCGTACAGTGATTTGGCTGAGGCACCGACCCAAGCGCGGGTGCGTGCGAAGGCCGGTTGCTCGCGCGAGGGAGCCAGGATGGGTTCAGCATAACCATAGGGGCCCAAACCCGTATGAAAGTCGAGTACGCACACCCTTGATGCCAGGCCAAGCTTTGACACGAGGATTTTGCTGAGTGTTTTTCGTGACCAACTTGCCGCGGCACCACCGTAGAACAGGCCCTTGGGGTGCCTCCATTGTCCGCCTGATACGGCCTTTTGAAATATCTTGAGGTCGTGGCTCTGTATCCATGCATTGAGCCGGGCGCCCGTGCTCGCTTGAGTCGCAGCCGACCAGTCCGCCGGGCAAAGATCCTCCGACAACTCCTCATACAAGGGATTTTGCGGAAGACTCTCTTCAAAATTGATCCAATTCCGATTGATGTCGATGTTTTCCTCATTCGTCCGCCTCAAATGAGCGAATCCATAAGGATTGATCGCATGGATGTGCAGCACCGCGACGTCCCTGGGCAACGGCGCGAGTTTAGCGCGACGCAGCCACTCGATCTGCGCGGCCGACCCAAAAAAGCCTTCGACGCCATGTGTGCCTGAAATGGTTACCAATACCCGCGACGCGTCGGGGGCTCCCAGCCATGCGATATCCGTGGCGAGTTCGTCGCCATCGGGTCCGGTCATTCCCAGCGGAAAGGGAATTACCACTGCGCCCAAGTCGGAAGCGGCGCCAATGAACTTCTCGCGTGCCTCCGCGTAATCTTCGCTAAAACAGCTGTTCATTAGCATCTCCGACGGTACTGCAATGAAACGAGGTACCCGATTCTGCGCCCGAACCGATCAAACTTGCTAAGGGGAACGCCGCGGGTGCACTTTGATCATCTGTTGGGGCCGGCTGCGCACATCTCATTTGCGGCCAGTCGCACTTTTTCACCAGCGAATAGTAAAATCCGAGCACAGCCACAAACGAGGGGGACGTCATGAAGCCCGACCACATCCATCCCTATTACCTGCGATCGTCAGCAACCCCGGACTTCAAGGGCTATCCGAGCTTGGCTGAGGCTCGACTGGCACTCGATAACATGATCAATGCCCAGTCGATCGATGCAAGCAGCGTCACCGAAGAGCCTGACGGCAAATGGGTGATCCGTCACGGATCCAACGGCAGCGTAAAAATCTGGATTGAGGACGACAAGCTCGAAACAGTTCGACTGAAATGATTGCTCTCGTCGGCTAGGTGCAAACCGCCCTCACGACGGCGTGAGTTTCGACGACCCGATGGAAGGTCCACAGAATGCCGTTGCGCCGGTCGTTCGACGGATAGCGCGGAACATCCCGCTGCGATCCGATTGCCAGCGCCGCCGACCGATGATGGACAACAGCGTCTTGGCACCTTCGGCATCGATGCGGGCGACGCGAGAATCGGGCTCGAACCGCAACGGTTCGCCAAGCAATCGGGCGGCCTCGATCGGCTCGACGGCTTCAAATCCCATGATCCATTCGGGGAACTCTCTTTCCGCGATTGCTTCCCGGAGAAGCATCCGCATTTCGCGCTTGTCAGAGAAAATTGCGGCGGAAGCGGTACCGACCCTGGTCGTCTCGCCCTCGAGCAATAGCAAAAAGCAGTCGCCCATATAAAGCATCAAACCTGAGACGTCATTCCTTCGGTTGATCTTGCGAGCCTCGTTGATGAATTTGACTGTGTCGTGTTCGGAAATATCGGGCGACGCAGCGCTTACGTAAATGACGTGAATGAGATCTTCCATGGAAACACCTCGACTCTGTGTGGCGATAGCTTAGAGGTATCGTTCTGCAGATTGCGGTCGAGTGGTTGGTTTTGAGACGCGTTTAGCGCGGATCGCAATTGAATCACATTATGTCGCGAGCGAGCGATAGGGGTCTGCCCTACAAAATGCTGGAAAACCGGTGAAGCGGCAGGTTGAGACTTTCGCCTAATATGGGTAACCCTTCTCTCCAATTTGGGTAGTTCTGCCGATTCGATCTGGTCGGCTGCACGCCAGGATCTTCGTGCCCGGATTCCCCGGGCATCATCGGAGATTGCGGCCATGTCCCGCTACTTGATCGAACGAGATTTTCCGGACGGACTCAGCATCCCACAGGACGAGGGAGGCGCGAGTCTTTGCCGTCAGGTCATCGACAACAACGCCGAGGACGGCGTCACGTGGGTGCATTCCTACGTCACGCCCGATCACAAGCGTACGTTTTGTATCTACGACGGCCCGACGCCCGAGGCCGTGCGCCGTGCTGCGGCCCGAAACAGATTGCCCATTTCGCACATCACCGAGGTCCGCGTCCTCGATCCGTACTTCTACAAATAGGCGAACGGCAACTTAAGAACAATGAGGCCCATGCCACACTTCAAACCGACTCGCAGGAGACTAACAATGAACAGTTATCGCCGCCTGATGCTTGCCTTACTACCGCCAGCCATTCTCCTCATCGCCGCGGCTGGGACCCCTTCGTACGCTGAGCAGAGTGCCCATTCGCCGTTGATTGATAAAGTCCGCGCGGCGACGGCGCGATTCAAGGACATCAACGTCGCGACATCCGAAGGTTGGGTGCAGGCCACCCCCTGCGTCAGTGGTCCTGATACGGGGGCCATGGGCGTACATTTCGTTTTGCAGAGCCGCGTCAATAACTTCGTACTGCAAGCGGACCAGCCGCAAGCCTTGATCTACGAGCCGCTCCCGGGAGGCGCGTTTCGCCTGGTCGGCGTGGAGTTCATCGTCCTCGCCAGTATATGGCAAGGCCAGCCGGCCTCAGCCAAGGGTACCCCTGCACTTGAGGGGGATCTGCTGAACTACATCGGCGCACCGAATCGCTACGGGCTGCCGGCGTTCTACGAAATGCACGTGTGGGCGTGGGAGGACAACCCGAAAGGCAGCTTCGCCGATTGGAACACGCACGTAACTTGCGAAAAACAGGCGGTCAATTAACATGAAAACACTCATTGCGATCCTGTCGATCTTGGTTCTCGCCCCGGCGTTCGCCGCCGACGTACCGGCGCAGTCCGCGGCCTCCCCCGCCGCCGCCCCGGCGAAAACCTCGGTACACCGCTACCTCGTGGAGCGTACCTTCCCACCAGGCGCGTTGGACGGTCTCAACGCTGCCACCAAGAAAAAGGTGAACGCGAACAATGCGACGGTCGGTGTACGCTGGGTCCAGTCTTACGCCAATGCGGAGAAGACGAAGACGTTCTGTGTATATGAGGGCCCGAGCGAGACTGCCGTCCGCAAGGCCGCGGTGCTCAACGGGCTGCCCGTCGACAGTATTACGGAAGTGCCCGTGACCTTGTCACCGAAGTAGGTGCGCACACGGACCTGGCGTACCACTGACGCCAGGTCCTACTCACCAGCGGAGTTTGCGACACAGCCGTAGAATTCGAGAAGTGGGTCATCGGTGCGAATAAACTTTCTCGCCCGCCAGCCAAGTTTGCTCGACGCGAATTTTCCAGATGTCCGCCGGCGGTATCTTGAACAGATCGCGGTCGATCATGATGAAGTCGGCCCACTTACCGGGCTCGAGCGAGCCCAAGCTTTGTTCTTGGTGTTCCGCATAAGCCGCATCCAGCGTGAATGCGCGAAACGCTTCCAGCAAGGTCATGCTCTGTTCCGGATGCCATCCGCCGGCCGGCTGGTTGGCGTGATCGGTCCGGGTCACCGCCGCATGCAGACCGAAGAAAGGATTCTCGGACTCGACGGGGAAATCCGAACCCCCGGCGATCACGGTGCCCTGGTCGAGGAAAGCGCGCCAGGCATATGCGCCTCTGAGACGGTCCGGGCCGATACGCGCCTCCGCCATGTTCTTGTCGCCGGTCGCGTGGGTCGGCTGCATGGACGCGATCAGATTCAATTTCTTGAAACGTGGAATGTCGGTCAAAGCAACGACCTGGGCATGTTCGATGCGATTGCGTAACTGCCGACCGTCGACGGTCCGGTAGGCGCCCTCGAAGCCATCGAGGACTTGATGATTGGCCGCATCGCCGATGGCGTGAATATTGACTTGGTAACCTGCCTTCATTGCAGCCTCGATCTTGTGCTGCATCTCCGCCTCCGTCATGAACAAGAGACCGTGCTGGTCCGGCTTGTCCGAATAGGGAGCCATGAGCGCCGCACCCCGGCTGCCCAAGGCGCCATCGGCGAACAGCTTCACCGAGCGCACGGTAAGCCGGTCGTTTCCGTAACCGAGCAGCGGCCCATCTTTGGAGAGCACTCTAAAATCCTCGCCCGTGTCCGCGATCATCGCGTAAACCCGGACCGTTAGCCGGCCTTCATCGGCTAGATGTTTATACGATGCAATGACATTTGCACTGACACCGGCATCACCGACGCCGGTCAGACCCACAGAATTCATCAGCGTCATCGCGGCTCGCAACGCCGCCATACGGTCGGCATCACTCAATTGCGGAATGACGGTGTTGAGCAAGTCCATCGCCTTATCAACCAAGATGCCCGAAGGGTTACCCGCGGCGTCGCGCTCGATCCGGCCGCCTATGGGATCCCGGGTTTCCTTCGTAATGCCCGCGGCGCGCAGCGCCTGCGAATTGAGCCAGGTCGCGTGGCCGTCGATGCGATCCAGGGCCACCGGCCGATCAGCGACAGCGGCGTCGAGTTCTTTCGCAGTCGGGAAGCGACCCAGATTCCAGATGACTTGATTCCATCCGTCGCCCACCAGCCAGGCGCGCTGTGGATTGGCCTGCGCATAGGCGCGTATTCTTTGCTGGGCTTGCTGCAGGCTGGTCGTACCCGTCAACTGAATTTGAACACTCTCCAAACCCAGATCGACTACGTGGCCGTGCGCATCGATCAGTCCCGGAATCAGCGTCTTACCCTCCCCGTCGATCACCCGAGCCGTCGCGTATTTCGCACGCAGACTAGCGCTGTTGCCGATCTCGAGAACTCTTCCCGCGTCGAACGCGAGCGCCGTGAATGGCTGGAGGCTTGCACCCACGAGAGTGTATCCGTGAACGTTGTCCACGAGCGTCGGCGCACTGCGCGCAGGCGCCATCGCGGCGATAGCCAGCATCAATGCGAAGATCGGGTGTCTGCCGCTCAAGAAGCCTTCAGTTCATTCACCGCGCGCCATGCCTGATCGATCGCCTCATGGGTGTAGGAGTTCCACCCCGCGTCGCAATTGGCGATGGCGACACGACCGCGGCGCTGACGGCCGATCACGTAGGTGGGTGGGCCAGAGGTTTCCGGATCGAAAAGCGTATTCGCATCGTAAGAGTAGCCGTGCGGCCAGCGATTTACGGTGATTGCGGCGATGTCTCGCTCCGATTTGAATCCGCCGGCACCCAGCACGCGGTCGAGTTGATGAGTAATCTGTCTCTCATACTCCTCGAACGGCGTACTTAGCAGCAGCTGCCGGCCCAGTCGGAATTGCTCCACGTTTGTGAGACCCTGGTTGGGCGTCAACGGCATATGTTCCATATGGAGCAGGATCGGCTCATTCGGGTCGCGCGGATTGCGATAGCCGCCGAGTGAGACGGGGTAATCAAGCTTGATGTTCGAAAAGTAGCCGTACGGGCTGTAGATCTCGTCCACCCCTAGATTGCGGAAGGCATGCCAGTTGCGCACGGCGACATTGGTATAAACCAGCGGGAGCTTGACGCAGGCAGCGAGCGCTCTCTTCTGCGCGTCCAGCAGCTCCGGCATGATGTGCGGAATGAGCATGTTGTAGCAGGCAAGGACGCATTGCTTCGCCTGGATCCGATGGAGCGCGCCGGAGCGCACGTAACCGATGTCCACCGGGCCGCCTCTGGTGCGGCTGTTAGCAACGGATACCGCTGTGCTATTGAGCCTCAAACGAAGGGGCGCACCGTCGACGTCGAGCTTCGCGTAATTGAAATCGGCGAGCAGCACGTCGTCCATCGTGTGGCCGGCCCCCACGGCAGGTATCAGGCTGCGCACCAGCAATCGAGCTATTGAGGCGTTGCCGTCAGGGAAGTGGTAGATGTAGGGTTCATCGAATGCGGCATCAACTTGATCCTTGAGGCCGAGCCCTCCGAAGCCGGGATACTCGCCGCCCATCGCTTCCAACGCCGGCACTATATCTGGACCCATGGCCAGCAAGCCCTTGGTGCTTCCGTCGAGGAACTTCACCGCCTCATCACCCAGTCCTGCATTGTTCCGCAGATAGTCTCTGTAGCTGACCTTCTTTAGATACGCGATTTTCTGCGCCTTCGACATGCCGGAAAGATAATCTTTAGGATGCTTGAAGAACGCAATTAGCCTCGTCTTGGCATCGTCGGACATCGGGAATTCGGCGATGACTGTTTCGATCGGACGGGGCCGTATCTCCTCCGGCATTGAATCACCGCCGGTCACGATGGGATTGCCGACGACCAGCCTGTCGACACCGAACGTCTCGCGATCGAAATATACGCCCTGGGTCAGGCCAAGCGAGGTGTAGAGCTTGCGGTCGTATGCCGTTTCCCAGCGCGTGATATCGACACCGAGTGTCTTGAGCAACCTGTTGACGGTCTTGCTGAACAGCGCCTTTGGCGACTGCAGTGACTCCGTCCCGCCGTAACCGAGGAGCAGCCGGTTATCGACGCGGAACTCGTTGCGCTTGGCGTGTCCCCCAAAATCATCGTGGTTTTCAAGGATCAGAATACGCGAAGCCGGGCCGTGCGCCTCGCGATAGAACCACGCGGCCGCCAATCCGCTGATGCCGCCACCGACCACCACCAGGTCAAAGTTTTCCTCGACTGCAAGGCCGGAGATATCGAATGATCTACCCTCGCGACCGACCTGGTGAGCGACCTCGAACGATCCTGGATGGCTTCCCCGAAGGCCGGTCAACGCCGGCGGATAGTAGCGCCCTGATTCGGCGCGCAACTGAGCGATGGGACTTAAACCGCCGGCGATGACGAGTGCTGTGCCGCCAAGAAAGTCGCGGCGGCTTATGAGGTTGGGCATATTTTTCCGATGAAGCGAGATGAACTCCCTGCGGAACGCACGGCATGCCGCGAAGCTTCCCGATTTCATTCGCCGCTAGGGGCATAATAACGCCTTCGGTACTTTCCGCCTAGCGCAGCGGCAGGGGCCTATCGATCGTTCGGGAATTAAAGGCGCTTCGTTAACCTCGCCCGGAGTAACGGCTGTGAATAAAAGAATTGCTTTAGGCGATGACGAACGGCGAGCGATTATCGCCGGCTTCACTCGAGAAGACATCGAGCGGCTCAATCGGCTGGCCCATGCGAAAAATCTGCGCAGCGTCATCAAATGTACTAAATGGCTCAATGATCATGGCGTCGAACTGCTGCGGCGATATCCGCAAGAATTCCGCGATGGGACCGGAATGACGGTGGAGCAATATCTGCACGCCCTTGCCGTGCATGTCGATCGTTGCCGCATCCTTCTCGAACAAATGGGAGCATCCGAGGGCACTTGACGCTGGAGGATCCATGAGAGATCAAGAGATACGCGCGGCACTGGATCGGCATTGGACTGCATCCGATGCCAACGATTTTGAAACGGAGCACGACATCTATCTCGAGGATGCGGTACTGGAATACCCCCAGTCAGGCGAGCGAATACGCGGTCGGCGCAACATACAGATCACGCGCACCAACCAGCCGAGCAAAAAGCGCTTCGCTGTGCGGCGCATCATCGGCAGTGGAGATCTTTGGATCACCGAGTATGTTCTGACGTATGACGGGAAGCCTTCCTACACCGTGAGCATTATGGAGTTCAGCGGGGAGAAGGTCGCACGGGAAACACAGTACTTTGCAGATCCCTTCGAGGCCAGCACGTGGCGCGCTCAGTGGGTGGAACGGATGGACGAAGGGGGCGTCCGATTGCCCCAGAATTAACGGCCGGACAGCGTCCTATCACCGCCAGTCATCGATGATGTACAGACCGGGTCGGCAGTAGCCGGCCTCATTCTTGCGATGCATGGCGACGCCCTGGATCTCGGTCCGGAAGCCGCGACCGACAAGGTGGCTATAGGCCTCGTGACGCGCCATGTTGGCACCCGCCAACACCCTGCCCATGCCGACGGCCACGGCCAGAGCCTCGCAGGCATCGAGTAACCGCCCATAGTCTTTTTCAGCGGACGGCGTACCTCGAACAGCACCGAACTTGATGAAGCACGCGCCTGCGCCCGCCTCGCTGCGCGGCCCATAGTGACAGACCGCAAATGCCGCCATGCCGTCGGCCCCTTCTAGCAGCACCGTATCACCCAGACTCTGATCGTCCACCGCGCGAATCTCCTCAGACAGGTCGAGCCCCGGGTAAAGTGCATTCGTCACCTCTCGGCCGCCACGAAGAGCGTCTTCCTTCGCTGCCTCGCCCAAAGCGCTGTAGCGCGACCAGCCGACTTGCGTCTGGGCCTGCCGCGCCGGCGCCGACATGATCGCGGTAAGAAAGCGTGCGTGAAACCCAAACTTCTGATACAGCGCGACGTGCTTGGCACTGTGAGCGAAGGTGAAAAGCCCGGTGTGCCGAGTCCCCCAAACGTCGAATTGGGTCATTGTCGCGGCGAGTAAAGCCCTGCCAATCCTGTGTTCCTGGAGGTCGGGGCGGACGGTGAGCGGCCCGAAGAAGCCGACGCTTCCCCATTTTGTCGCAAAGTTAGAACCGACCAACTGGCCATCGATCGTTGCGCCGAGTGCGGCGACATGAGGGGCGCGCGAGCGACCATAAACATAGTCCCGATCGTTGCCGTACGATTCAGGCTCGGGGACGCCGAGAAACGTGCCAAACGCCAAGCGAAAAATACGCTCAGCCTCCGCCAGATCGCGTTCATCGAGGGGACCTATCATCGGCGAGCGTGCGGGAGAATCGGTCGGCATCTACGTCGATCGCCGGAATAATTTGTTACGCGGGATTACGCCGCTTTATGACCCGGAAGCTCAAGCATCGTGTCCTGATATCACTTGCCAACGGGAGGCGGTAACGGTCTGATGGACTGAAGCCCCTGGCCAGTTTGATTGTGCAGGGCGTCCAGTTCTGGGCCCGTCAAGCACGTGGTGTTTTTTTGCACATGCGAACCGGTCTTGAGATCGCTTCGGCAATAGAGCGTCTCGCCGTCGTTATCCACCAACGTGTAGCCCCGCTTCTTCGCATCGGTCAACCGCTTTTCGTCGAGATCCGCCTGCGACACCGTCGTTAGTGATTGTCCAGCTGCGCCGACATAGTTCGTCGGGGTTGGGGGAGGACTGCTCGGCTCACCCACGCACCCGGCAATCGCCAAAACACCGATCCAAAGTAGTGGTTTCACGCGCACCCCTCGTCCTCAGTTGATTTTAATACCACTTATACTACTGCACTCTTCGGAGGCCTGGGTAATTTCGACCGTGCTCGACTGAGTCGCTGATATATGACTCTTCTTGCCAGACGCAACGTTCCGGCGCATTAACTGCAAAAGTCAGTTAGTCGGTGACTTAAGAAATCATAAGGGGATCCGTCCCCGGGATGATCGGGGCAAGATCCAGGGTGTGCGCTATGAAGAACTCGCCCCGATGCTGCTCCACGAAGTTCAAAGGCAGTCGGCGGAAATCCGTGCCCTGAATGAGCAAACCGCAGAACTGAATGATCTGAAACGAGAAATGCGCGCAGCACTTCGCGAGATAAAGGCGAAGGAGCAACTCCTGGCGCAGCGCTGAGGACGAATCATCGAGACTCTATCAGTCCTTCGAAGATTTGTCGTCCAGCCGCGTCAGAATTTCGTAGGCGGCCGTCACTCGTGCGTCGATCGGGTAGCTCTTGTTGGCCAATATGACGACGCCGATTTTTCTTTCAGGAGCGAATGCCACGTATGCCGCGAAACCGTTCGTTGATCCCGTTTTATTGATCAGAACGTCATACTTCGATTGCAAAGGGGGATCGATCGCGATTGCCGGGTTCGCTTCGGAGCTGATCTTGGCAGAGTTTCCATCCAAAAGGTCCTGCAATTTGACCGGATATTGGTATTGCTCCCAAATCAAGTCCTGTGTCATCGCGCCAATCCGGTAGTAACCTGTGTGCGTGTCAGCAATTGCGCGCTGTAATTTCTCGTCGAGATCGAGCATGCGCATGTTGGCTTCGACGAAACGAAGCAAGTCGCCGACGCTCGTCCTAATACCGTACGCCTCTGATGAGAGAACTCCCGGTGTCATCCGGACTGGTGTGTCCGTCGTTGTGTAACCTTGCGCGTAGTTTACCGCCTGAGTTTTCGGAACCTCGAGATATGTGTTTTTCATTCCCAGTTTGGGAAATAGTGTCCCCTGCATCAGCGTGACGAAATCCGAGTTCATGCTCTTCGCGGCAATCATACCGAGCATCCCGACACTGGGATTGGCGTAGGTTCGGTAAGATCCGGGAGCGTATGTGGGCTTCCAGCTCTGGAAATAGGCCATGAGTTGGGCGTTGTTCGTGATGTCATTCGGAACTTGCAACGGAAGGCCGCCGGACGTGTGTGTTCCGAGATTGAGCAGACTTACGTGGTCGAAGGCGCTGCCGCGGAGCGAAGGGAGGTCCTTGCTCGCCATATCGGTCAGGGACAATTTGCCGTTGACTTGCGCATAGGCGGCAAGAGTCGCAGTGAACGTTTTACTGATCGAGCCTATCTCGAAGAGAGTAGTTTTTGTCACGGACCTGCCTGTCGCTTTCGAAACCATGCCATAGTCGTAGACGTAGTTCCGACCCTTCACGACGATGCCCACCGCCATTCCGGGAACACCATATCGCTCCATTACCGGCCGAATAGCATGCGCGACGAATTTTTCTAGGTCGGCCTCGTTGGCACCAGCCGCGTAGTTGTACCTTGGTAGCAGGACCGAGACGCATAAAACCGCGATCGCTGCACTTTGAATGTTTGGCCGCATCATTCGAAGATCATCTCTTGCGCAGTTGGCCGCGATTTGTGCCTATGAAAATGACATGCGAAGACGCCACTACGCCTAACGGCTGCTCAATTTTTCGTAACCTAGGTTTCTGCTTTGGCCGCCTTTACTCGGTCCGTATATTGCAAGCAGACGGGCGTACTTTGGCGCCCAGTACCTACCCACTGCCCCGGCGGGAACTCGCACGATGTCACCCGTCTGCGCCTCGAGAGTTACGCCGCCGGATTCTACGAACAGCTGTCCTTCTATCACGAAGTTGTACTCACTGTGCGGGTGCTCATCGGTCCACGACTCCGCGGTCAGTTCCCACTCAAACAGCGCTGGTTCGGACCAGCCACCCTGCACTGGTGGGATGATGACTCGACACTTCGGATTGTCGTGCCCGCTTAAGTCTGTTCGCGAATATTTTGTCGGCGCGCTCGCAGCATCGGTCATTGCCCTGTTCCCCTGGTGTGATGCATCGGGACCCCGATTATATGGGTGGAGGCTGCCAATCGGCATCAAGTCAAACTCCGGATAGTCGGACAAGCACAAGGAAGCTCTTTAGAAACCGAAGCTCAGCGTGAGAAGATTCTGACCCCGGTTTCCCGATCTGATCCATGCGTCCGACCAGTGGCGAACGCCCAGCTCAACCACGCCGCCATGCTTGCCAAGATCGAAGCGCGCCGCGAGTAGGTAGGCGAAATTCCAGTTGGTGGCCTCGAGGTAGTCGATCTCCGTCCGGTAGTTGGCGCCGAATCCCAGATAGAGCTTGCCCAGCGGTCGGTGCAGCACCTGCCAACGTCGCATGGCGGTGAATCCCCAGTAGGGATTAGCCGCATGGTAGTCCGTTGGCACGCCACTGATGGGAACACGTTGCGCAGTCGCGAAACGAAAGGCACCGAGTTCCCAGCGACTCTCATCCAGCTCGAGCGTCCCCGCCACGATCAAGCCATCGGTCAAGGCGTCGTGGGCAAATGTTGTGCCGCCACCGATCAGCAAATCGCACTGTTTGCAAAATGCTAAGCCCTCGGCGGAGCAAGCGGCCGGTGCGCACGCGGCGAGCATCGTCACGCAGATCAGAGTTGGCGCGAGAAACCGGCTGCGCCGCCCGGGCGTCGCTTCCGCGTGACCGACTTGGGGTATGTGATTTGCTGATTCGCCGAGTTCATCCATGGCACGGGTTCTTCGTTGTTGCCTCCCATATACCCGGATAACGGATGTGATGCCAACTAGCGCCCTGCTCGTCAGGCCCGGATTGTGGGTTTGGAGCAGCCTACCCAGGAGCACAAGTGACAGGTTTTGGCTGACTTATGGGCTAGGCTGCGATACGGCGACGCTTATTGCGATTTTCAATTGCTGCCATCAGCTGTCGCTGTCGAAACCGATTATCGCGTGGGTAAGTGCATCGAAGTCGACCGGCTTAACCAGATGGGCGTTGAACTCGACTGCGCGGGCCCGCTGATCATCAAGATGACCGTAGCCTGTCAGTGCGACAATACGTACGTCCTTCAAGCCAGAGATCGCGCGCAATTGTCGAGCGACTTCGTAGCCGCCCATCATCGGCAATCCAATATCGAGCAGTATGACGTCCGGCCTAAAGGTGAAGGCGTTCGCGAGCGCACCCTCAGCGGAATACGCCACGTGCGTTTCATGGCCATCGAGAGCCAGCATCATCGCAAGAGAGTCCGCGGCGTCCTGGTTATCATCAACGATCATGACCCGACGCCCGGTGACTTTAAGCGGCCGCGCCTCGGGCACCGCTGCAATTCCCCTCGAGTGGTGGGCTAACGCAGCTCAGCAATTCTCCCGTGCCGCTATCTAACGAGTCCCCCGGAGGAGGCGTCTACAACATTGCGTTTGTTCCCTAGCATTGCCAGGCGGATGGACCTACCCGTATCGGCCGCCCCGGGAAATACGATTCACGATTGTCCATTGGTGCCGCCATCCGATCCGCTCGAGGCGAAACCACCCGGATGGGCGCGGCTGGCATCAATCAATCCCGCCGAGCGGCCCTCTACGGTCCTGGACTCGAGCGTGGCGCGTACCATTCTTTGGAAGTAGGCGACAGACTGCTCATGGCGCGGGCTCAAGGGACCGGGCGTATATCCCCCGGAGGCGTAATTCTTCTGCGTGTGCTCGCAGATGCCGAAGTCCTCCCGGACGATTCCGCAATTGGTATCGATGGTGCTTCTTCGCGACGGTGCGCTCTCGGCGGAGGTATCCGCGAAACAAAAGTTGTAAATCAACTCAGTGGCGTCGACCGAGAGCGGATTGATGCGGCTAATGTTCATACCGCCGGGAAACACCGACAGCGTCCAGTTGGGCCACATCCACAACCATTTGCCGCCATAAATGGAGCCACTCCGCTGCGGGGCCGTCATGCGCACCATGCCGCTTCGAGCGATGGTCTCGAATTGCGTAAATTCGATGACCTTCATGAAGCCGGGATGAATACCGGGAATGTGGTAGCCCTCGACGAAATTGTCGGTATAGGTCTTCCAGTTACTGTGCATGGTGAATCGGTGCTCCTCCACGCTACTGTATGACTGCATGGGAAACTCCGCGACTTCTTCGGGCAGATCGCCGAGCTGCTCTATCAGGCTGACGTCAGGGTCAATGCAAATGAAGAGCAGCCCGCGCCACTGTGCGATGGCCGCCGAATGTAAGGGCCAGTCCTGCGTGTTGAATTGCGGATCCTCGCCAAACCAAGGTGCCTGGCGTAGCGCTCCATCATGATCGTATATCCAATGGTGATAAGGACACCTGAGCCGTCCGCAGCGCCCCGACCCGTCGGCCAGCAGGCGCGCACCGCGGTGACGACACACGTTGTGGAAGCCGCGCAGGACGCCATCGCGGCCGTGCAGCGCGAAAAGTTTCCACCCGGCCACATCGACCGCAAGATAATCGCCGGGCTCTTTGACCTGGGAAACCGGTCCCAGCATCTGCCAATGGCGCTTGAATATTTTTTGTCGCTCCGCTTCAAATACACTAGCGTCCACGTAATAGCGCGAATCCAGATTGGTAAGTGTCGACATAGGGGTTGACCTGAATTCCAGCGAAGTATGCGGAGTGAACTTTCGATGTGTTCGATTCTACTTGTACGAGAGACGCATCTGGAATACCCCCTACGCGCTCGCAACGGGCCCTTACCTCATCTGGCAGCAGTTGAGAGTAAGCGGCTGAAAAGCGGTGACGTTTCGGTTGTTGGGAACCGGTTGTGCACAGGCTTATCAACTGGAATTGGGGATAGAGGCATTCATTCCGAAACGCATCGCACTAGTGACTCTGGAGGCCCCGCGCGGTTCCGCTGGCATTGACACAGATCGCGGACCGGTAGAGCGGCTCCGTAAACGCGGTGTCCGGCAGATCATCGCGGATCCTCATGAACAACGGGGCCAGCCCGTTGTCGAGCCAGACACCCCAGATGCTGTCATGGTGATCGGGCAAGTAGAGTCTGGGTCTAAACAGGTGCAGGTGTTGGAACGTATAGGCGAGTTGCGTCTCGGAGATTGGATGGGGAGTCCACGGAAAGATGGCCACATCGACCGGCGCGAGTTCGCTCGCCAGCTGGCGCTCTTCGGCGTTGGGATCGCCGACGCTGTCGAACCATACGATCGTGAAGCCGTTGCGTAACGTGAAAGTGAAGCCCATAGTGCCCTCGGTGACAATTGCGGGATCTTGCGATCCCCGCATGCGCACTGCGGCTGATTGCAGCTTCTGTTCGGGAGTGAGCGGCGGCGCATCGAGCTTGTAGAGCGCATCCAGCGCGGGAATCAGGCCATCCTCGATTGTGCTGTGAATAATGTGCGTGGGCCGAATCGAGATATCGCCGTAGCGAAGGGTTTCGTTGCCGGCGACTGTGATGGTCTGCGCCTTCGGTACGCCGAGTTCGATCGCCTCCGCGGTCGTGATTGCCGATCCGACGACCCGGGCGCCCGTCTGTGCGGCGACCGCCGCCACGTCACTGATGTGGTCGAAGTGCGCGTGCCCGATCAGTATCACGTCGGCCTTCCTTACTTGATCGACCGTGAATCCAAGCGACGCAGTCCGGGGAGGACGGTCGTAGAAGGTATCCATGATGACGATCTTGCCGTGATAGGCCAGCTCGTAGTTCGAAGTTCCAAGCCACCGTAGGATCGCAACGTCCCCGCTCGGCATCGGGCCGCCCTGAGAGGCGGGGACAAGGCTCCGGCAAGCCGCTTGCATTGCCGCAGGAGCCTGGGTCTGCGCAGACCCAACGGCCCCAGCAAACAACCCGATTGCGGACATCATTGAGAGTGTGACGGCTGCGCGCATTTAGACGAGTCGGAGCTTATGGATACGCTAGTTGACACCGATGCGACTCTGTAACGAGCTGCGATCGTATTCCTGTGAGATGTCCTGATTAGCCACGCCACGATCAGGGGGCCGGACCACACGCTATTATGGCATTCCATTGACTCGATGAAGACTGCTTTTGCGGTTGTTTTTTGTACTTGACTGCCATGACGCCTGGTAGCGTACAGTGCGGACGCTCTCGGCTGCGGCGGTATCCACATTCACAACGCCGAGCCGGCGCGGGAGCGCGGCTACAACAATAGCCCGACCAGCTCGCCGTATGCCTGCCTTAATGCCTGATAGCACTCGCAAGATCGCTTTTCGAGTCCCCGCCTATCGGTGATCTCGATGTGTGCTCGGCTATAACTAATCAGTCCTTCGCCCCGCAATCTCGCGGCGACTTCCCCAACCGTCTGTCGACGCGTCCCGAGCATGTGCCCAAGCAACGCTTGGCTGAGGTGAATCTTGCCGGCCTCGAGCCGATCAGCGGTTATCAAGAGCCATCGGCACATACGTTGTTCGACGCTATGGTGCGCATTGCAGACTGCCGTCTGATAGCCAAATCGCAGGCTGTAAGCGGTAAAATGTTTCAGCAACGTAGTCGCGCGCTTGCTTCCTTCGATTCCCCGACAAAATGCCCGCCCCGATATACGCAGCAGCTCGCCGGCTCCTTGCTGTACGATCTGCGAAAGGCTTTTCTCGATCCCGAGCCAAATGGGCAGGCCGATCATACCTTCCTTACTGACCGTCATCGCCTCCGCAGTTCCGCCGTCCTTGAGCTGTAAAAGGACCGATAGAACGCTGCCACCTGTCGGGAAGTAGACGTGAGTCAACGGACGATTTTGGAGTGCTACAACATAGCCGAGCGGGTACGTTACCGATTCGATATCTCTACGAAGTGATCTACAGTCTCTTAAAAGAGCTTTCAACAGCAGGTTACTATCCGAGTTAGCCACATACTCCATTAGTCACCTCTCGATAACAATAATTTACCAGTAACTCATGGCGCTGGAATGCCTGTTAGCAGGCATACAGAGAATGGCGGGAGTGGTTTAATTCGTTTAACGTCGGAAAATTCCGACGCCCGCGTAAGCGCATAACCAGCCGGCGGGAAAAAGAATATCGTTTCTCCGTTTTGCGGGGATTGACCTATGCGGTTGGCAGATTTCATCAAACGCGACATGGAGGCGATCCTCAGCGAATGGGAGACGTTTGCTGCTGCGCAGTTGCCCGCCGCTGCCGATATGGATTCGCTTGCTTTGCGTGATCACGCTGAGCAACTCCTGCGGGCGATAGTCAAAGATATAAGTTCTCCGCAAAACGATGAGGAACGAGAACAGAAATCAAAAGGTCGCGCGGCTAGGCCGATGGAAGCCCGCAATACCGAGGCCGAAACCCACGCCCTTCTGCGGGCGCAAAGCGGCTTTACCATGAATCAATTAGCCGCCGAATATCGCGCGCTGCGCGCCAGCGTACTTCACCTGTGGACAAAAGCATGCAAGCCCTCCGCCATCGATCCACAAGACGTCTATCGCTTTAATGAGGCGGTCGATCAAGCGGTCACGGAATCGGTCGCGTTTTTCAGCGCTCAGATCGAAAACGAACGCAATCTGTTCCTCGGGATGCTTGGGCACGACATGCGAAGCCCACTCCAGGTCATTCAGATGACCGCCACGTACTTGTCGAAACTGGATGTCGGTGCGGATGTGGCCACATGCGCCGCGCGGCTTTCTAAGAGTAGCCGCAGCCTTAAGGCACTCCTCGATGACCTGCTCGACTTCAACCGCACGAAACTCGGGTTAGGCATCACGATCTCCCCGGCTGCCGTCGATTTGGCCGAAGCATTTTCGGCCGAGTTGGAGCAATTACGCGTCGCAAATCCGGGCCGGAGAATCGAGTTCGAGGTCAGCGGCGATGTGAGCGGTGTGTGGGATATCGACCGACTCAACCAGTTGCTAGGTAACCTGGTGGTAAACGCACTCAAGTATGGAGCATCCAGCTCGCCCGTTAAAACTCGATTGAATGGATTGGCGGGAGAGGTGATATTTTCGGTTCACAACGAGGGACCGAAGATTGAGCAATCGGTACTCGCTCAGATATTCGAGCCGTTGAAGCGCGGGTCGGACCGTCAGCTAGTCGCGGGTAGCGATGGCAGCATGGGCCTTGGTCTTTATATTGCCCGCGAGATCGCCATTGCCCACCACGGAGACATTTCGGTCAAGTCAGACGAAAATGAAACGGTGTTTACGGTACGTTTTCCAAGATTGAGTGGCAAAAGCCGTCCATAACCACCCGCAATAGGGCGGGCTGCAGCAACAAATTCCGTGCGGAGCTTCATGACCGCCTTTTCCGATATTGTGGTCAAGATGGATCGCCTAGTGGTAAACGGCGCAAAGACCGAATATCACTGGACCTTGACGGGAACCAACACCGGACCCGGCGGCACGGGAAGCTTTGTCCGGTTCAGCGGCTTTGAGGAGTGGCGCTTCGGGCCTGACGGGCTGATAGCCGAGTCATTAGGCCATTTTGATGAGTCCGATTATCAGCATCAATTGAACGCTGGCGGCCGGCGGCCATAACATTCCGTCCATAGAACTGCCGCGCATCCATCCACAAAGCTGACGGCCAGGAGTTCCGCGCAACGCATGCGTTCCGAATCAATCCGGAGATGGCGTCAGTTCGCGACGCAACCGTGAGGTAAACAGAAGAAGCAGGATTCCGCCGGCGGTCACGATCGCCGCGTGGATGAGCCAGAACTGGGCGGAGGAAAGTCGCTCATAAAGGCCACCTAGACGGCCGCTAATGATGCTGCCGGCAAAGATCGACAGATAGTAGATGCCGATCATCATAGCGTTGACCGACGCGTGGTGCCGTCCGCGAGAACACCGCGACCGCAACAGGCCCGAAATAAAGATAACCAACCGCCGAGAGGAAGTGATAGGCAAGCGCCCAAACCAATGGCACCTTGCCCGTCGCGTCTGCGACCAGCTGGCCGCCCGCCAACCATGCGATCGCGGCGCCAAACAGTAAGCAGCCAATGGCGAGTTTAGTCACATCATCGGGTTCGCTCGATCGCGCGGCCTGCCAGCGCCAGAATCGCAGCATTGGCAACACCAGTACGACAACACCGAGAGCGTCGATGGACTGCAACCACGGGACTGGCATTTTCCAGCCGCCGATCGCCAGATCCACGTTATCCCTCACCCAAAGGTTATAGGTGTTCCAGATTTGTGTCTGCGCGACCCAGAATAGGGTTAAAAGAGGCAGCATCAGCACCATGACCAGAACAACTCGGCGCTCCTTCGCGCTGAGCTTTTGACGTGCCACCCTCGCGCCTCGCAAAGCATCGGGCGGGAGGTCTCGGCCGCCCAACTGGTACACGATAAGCCCCGCAAGCATACCGAAACCGGCGAATCCAAAGCCGTAATGCCATCCACGCGTTTGCGCGAGTACACCCGTGATCAGAGGTGCGATGAAAGCACCAGTGTTCAAAGCTCCGTAGTAGATCTGAAAGGCAGTTTCACGGCGGTGGTCACCTCTGGAATAAAGGTCGCCCACCTGGGAGGCCAGGTTACCGCGCAGCACGCCTGCACCCACGATGAGCAAGAGAAGCGCTGCAAGAAAGGACGCCTCGAACGCCATGCAGAAATGGCCTGCCGTCATCAGGAGCGCACCAAGCGTCACAGCACGTCGTCGCCCCAGTACTCGATCGCCGAGCAGGCCGCCGAACACCGGCACGAGGTATACGAAGCCGATATAAAGGCCGAAGATCTGGGAGGCAAGCGCTTGTGACGAGAGTGGTCCGGTCACTCCTTCTATGGCCGCCCGGAATCCCCTAAATCCCACAATGTTTTCGATGTGCCCGGGTAGCAGCAGCTGGTCGACCATGTAAAGCACGAGAAGCGCCAGCATGCCGTGGAAGGAGACCCGTTCCCAGAACTCGGTGCACCCAATGAAGAACAGTCCGCGGGGTTGCCCAAGCAGATCGCGATCGTTCTTGAACCGCGCGCCCGCGGCTATTGCGCCGGCATCCGTCGCCACTAAGCGAATTCCCTCGTCGACGCTCTCAAGCCAGGTACCACTAAGATGTGGGTATCTCCATGAAAACCTCGTGCAGGGTAATTGAGGCCAGGCCATCGTCACCATACACGAACGCTACGTTACCTTCGTCACTTTCGTCGACCCGAAGATTGCTGGCCATCACCCTAGGGCGTGGTTGTAGTGCCGCCGGCACTTTGCGGATTCGGGTTGAATGCCGATCCGTCATTGTGGGTGAAGTAGACCTTGTGTTGACTGTTCGAGAAGTAGACGTGATGGGAGAGAAAAAAATCCGTCCCGAGGAGCATATCGGCCCTGGGGAGCGAAAGGTTGCCAATCCGAAGGTGAGTGTTGCGAATCTCCTCGTCACCGATTTTCATGCTCGAAATGGGCACGACCCAGGTCTTTATGGAGCTCCGCCCGACGCCATATACATCGCCGCCCGGAACGGCACCGGCAGAGTCCGGCGTCACTCCTGTACGAGCTGCGGCGCGGGTGTCGAGAATTGAGGTACTCGCGCCCGTGTCGAATTCGATTCGTGTTTTGACACCGTTAACGTACCCAAAGATCGTCGGTGGACCCCCCTCTCTTTCAATGTCGGCGACAGAATAAGGCTGCGACCTTGCCCAATCCGCCAACGCCACATCGTCGCAACCACTCACCCGTCGCAGTTTGAGGACCCGACTGGCCAAGTCATAGTCGACATCGAAATCCTTGAGAACGTTGTCGCCGATGAAGCCCGCGGCGCTGCCGATCTGCGCGCCAGAGACGATGAATTTGCTATCGGCAACGCGGACAGCGCCCAGCGTGAGGACCGCGACGGCGAGAGTCGATAGCGTGCCGCCCGCGCCGCCGACGCCCGATACCGTTACACGACTCCGTGGCGAGTTCGATGGCAGGTGTAGCTTGGTAGCCACATCGTAACTGAGTAGATTGAACATCGCGCCGGTGTCCGGGACCATAGGCACGTTCCTTCCATCGACTTGCACCGTGATCAGCGGGTGAAGTCCGACAAGGGTAACCGGCAACTCGGCCACACTCTGGAGTTCACAGTCGGCGATCGCCCGCATGCTCCACAGGGCGATGGACGCCAGCCAGGCGATGCGCGAACAGCTGGTATCGAATACACTCAAAAAAGAACACACCTATCGGCACCTATCCGCACGCAGTAATCTCACCCTACCACTCCACTCCGAGGAAAGGCCATGCAATCGATACCGGTCGGGGCCACAGGCTCGTTTAGTCTTCTCATCGTGCCCGACCATCTCGCCAGCCGTTTCAAGGATGCGACGTTGCCTCCAGTCTTGGCAACGCCGGTTATGATCATGGTCATGGAGAACGCGGCGCTCAACGCGATCAAGCCTTATCTCGACGCCGGCGAAAGCGCGCTCGGTACGCGCGTCGACGTGCGCCATCTGGCGGCGACGCCGGCCGGTCGACGCATCACCGGCGAAGCGAAAGTGACCAACATTGACGGGCGGCGCATCGAGTTCTCAATTCGTGCGACCGATGAGAACGAGGAGATCGGAGTTGGCACGCACGAACGGGTAGTAATACTCCTAGCGAAGCTGGCGGATCGGATGAAGGCCAAATTCGGCTAGCGAAATCCGACATCGGCTGACGCGAGATCTTTGCGCCGAGCGGTGAAAAATGCTCACTTGACGCGTCAAGTAGTTGATTCCTATCAAAGGTTCGGTGCACTCGTCAAAATCAGCGCTTAGTTGATTTATAACGTATCGCACCCATGATGTGGGCAGCGAATCCGCAGCTAGCCTTGGGCTGCATCATTTGGTTTTAATTGGAATTGAATATGCTTGGACTGATAGCCCGTTGGGGCCACAATGTTTTGCTTACTACAATGGCTTTGTTGAGCATCGCCATAGTTGTCTTCTTGATTAAATAGTCAAGATGAAACACAAACAGTCGTCAGCGGATATTCGTGTCGTGCTGTTCGATGTCGGTGGTGTGCTCGTGGAACTCGGTGGCGTCGAGACGATGCTTGAATGGCTCGGCGATACAATTACGTCAGATGAGCTTTGGCGAATGTGGCTGCAGTCGGCGTCGGTACGACAATTCGAGACAGGGAAGATCGATGCTCTCCAATTTTCACTCGACGTGACTTCTGAGTTCGGTCTCTCTATTGAACCGGAACGCTTCTTGGAGTCGTTCGCCGGCTGGCCAACCGGGCTGTATCCCGGCACCTTGGAAATGCTCGCGCTCATACCGCGTTCCTATCAACGCGCCGTGCTTTCCAATAGCAACGTGCTGCACTGGCCGCGGGTACTGGGTGAAATGGGTCTCGGCTCCGCATTCGACAGGCACTTTGTATCGCATCTTACTGGGCTAATTAAACCTGACTCGGCTGCGTTTGATCATGTGGTGAAGTCGCTCGGCTGCATGCCGGGTGAGGTGGTGTTCCTCGACGACAATTCACTGAACATCGAAGCAGCGAAGAGCTTTGGCTTGCGCGCAATCCGCGTCCAGGGTGCAGCGGAAGCGCAACGCGCGCTAACGGAACTAGGCGTTATCGACGGCAACCGCTAACTGCGCAGTATTGACGGGACATCACCTTTCGCGACGCAGACTGGGCTTTTACTCGACCTCCGCGGGCGCGAAGAAAACCAGGACGGTTAGCTCTTCTTCGATGTCGTAGAAACGATGTTCGACGTCGGCCGCCACGAAAATGAGGCTTCCACGGCTCAATGCTTGATCTTGAGAATCGACCCGCATCCGAGCTTTGCCCTGAACGACGTAGTAGAGCTCATCCTGCTTGTGAGGTGTCTGGCTATCGACGCTGCCGGCACCCAAGACGTACGCGCCGGCGCTCATCGAGGGGACGCGGAGAAATTCCAGATAGGACTTACCCTGCCGCAACCGCTGCTCCGCGATGTCCTGGAACTGCGAGAAGATAATCTTTTGATCGCTCATTCATCCACCCTATTTGACGGTGGCTGCACCGGCTTTGCACACAACTTCGTCTTGGGAGCCCGTTCCGCCCGAGCAACCGATCGCACCGATCAGTTTTCCGTCTTCGACCAATGGGATTCCGCCGCGTGAGGCAATCACGCCGTCGAGTGTGAGCATGTAGTAGTTTTGCTTCAGCTGTACACCGTCTTCAATCACGCGCGTCTCGCGCCGGAAGGTGGCGGCGGTGCGGGCTTTGTGCTCGGAAATCGCGATCGACGCCAGCTGCGCCCCGTCCATGCGTTGGAAAGCGACCAAGTTGGCCCCCGAGTCGACTACCGCCACGTTGAGCTTCCAGTGATGTTTCTTCGCTTCGGCGACGGCTGCGGCAATGGCGATCTGCGCTCGATCGAGTGTTATGGGCGCCCCATACGGGACGTCGAACGGCATGTTCTCTGGTACCGCATCGAGCGGGTTGGGCGCCGGCGGAGTCTGCGCCTGGCCGGGCAGGCTGGCAAAGAGGCCGGTCGCGGCGAGGGAGAAGGCGAGACTGATCAAGCGCATCGAAGTTCTCCTCTGAGGAAGTGTCAAAATGTTCGTTGTCGAGCCGGACGCCGCCACTTTAGCCCACCTCGTCAATGCGTCAAATCCTCGTCGCAAAGAACGATTGGTGCACCATGAGCCGTACGGTGCGCCGCGTTGTGCCAAGCCCGCTGATATCGATCGAGTTCCCGCGCCGATGACACGCCCTTCGTTGACACCAGTGCCTCCAGCGCGCTTAGCCATTGAAGATAATAGAGCTCGCCAGCTTCGGAATCCTGAGGTTGTTCGGCCGATCGAATCTGTTCCGACAACGCGCTCGCCCATTCCTGCCACGTGAACACCCCTCGCTCATAGAGGGACAACGTCATCGCAAATGCCTGGGCCTGCCACGGTGCGTCGAACACAGGTCCGTCGGTGTCGCGGGGTATCCCGGGGAGCAAGTCGAGACGCGTTGGGACCTCGTTCATGCGGCTTCGAGATAGGATTGCCACGCATCGAAGGACACTCGATCACCCTGTCTCGCCTCCGTCCCCCAAAGTTCCACGGCATCGAACACGACCGTGTAGAGCCATTGCGGATCCTCGCCAAGACCTTGAGCATGCGAGTCGGCAAACACGTGTACGCCGAGTACTCGTTCAATGACTCCTGTCCTGCCGCGAAGGTAACCGGGCAGCCGTGTGTGATGCTCGACCGGTACCGCTCGCGTGCGCACTCGTTGGCCGGGCGCGTAACGTGCGGGGCTCGTCGGCGTACGCTCGGTCGGCGACCCCTTCGCGAGAATTGCGGCCACTTGGTCGGCGCGAACGGCCTCGCTGACGGGCGTGGACGGGTAGCGCGCGCGGCCGGCGGCGAGTTCGTCGGTCGACACGAGGCCTTTCGCGACCATCAGTTTTTCGAGGCCTCCGAGCCAGATCTCGTAGTAGCTAAGGTCTCGGTAGTTGGGCAGTGTTTCGCGTGCCGACCGGGACATGTCGATATTCCAGCGGCCGGTCGCGCCCATGGCGAGCGTGATCGCGAGAACCCGCGACTCCCAAGCGGCATGGAACACGGCGCCCTCCTCCGGTTGCGGCGCGACCGCGCCAAAGTCCTCTCGGCCCCCCAAATCGGCTTGGCTGACGTATCGCATGTCAACCCGCGCCCGCGGCTCGGGCGAGGCCCGTTCCGATCATCGAGTCGCGCGTCACGAGTGCCGCGAGTTCCTCCTCGCCCATGGCACCGGTTCCCGCCGGACGCTCGGGAATTACGAGATAACGCACCTCCGCGGTCGAATCCCAGACGCGGATCTCCGTACTCGCGGGCAGCGTCAAGCCGAATTCGGCGAGCACGCCGCGCGGATCCCGGACCACACGCGACCGATACGGTGCGCTCTTGTACCAAACCGGCGGTAGTCCTAAGACGGGCCACGGGTAGCAACTGCAAAGCGTACACACGACGATATTGTGGCGATCGGGTGTATTCGCCACGGCGACCATGTGCTCGCCTTGCCGACCCGTGTAGCCAAGTTCCGCAATAGCGGCCGTTGCATCGCGCATGAGCCGGTCGCGAAATTCGGGATCCACCCAGGCGCGCGCGACCACGCGCGCGCCGTTGCGCGGACCGACTTTGGTCTGGTAGGTATCGATCAGAACCTCGAGCGCGGCGGGATCGATGTACCCCTTCTGCGTCAATACGGTTTCGAGGGCCCGGACGCGTCGCTCGACGTCGCTGAGATGACTGTGATCGTTATCGTGGTGATCGTCGCTCATGTGCAAATAGTAGGCGGGAGTTGCCCGCATTGCCAAATTCAAGCGCATCGGTAGGTCTTGGACGACCCAGCCAATTGTAGGGCTGATGGACCGTGTGACACAAAAAACCGGTCGTCACAAGTGAGCGGTCGGTATTACGTGGCGCGTGCAGTTGCTATTTGTGTCATTTTCCAGCGCGGCACCAACTTCTCAAATGGCATGAATACCAGGTCTTTAGTCGATCGATTTGCAGAGTTCATTGAAAAGTCCAGGCGTTCCGGTCGAAGAGCGCAACTCTCCAGCGCGGCGCGAATTTCACACGTCATATATTCTCTTCGGTGGTACTGTTCATTCTCAAAAGTCGAGGGGAGAAATGAAAGTTCTGGTTTTTCGAGAACTGCGCGTTGCAGGGCAAACCGGACGAGATTCCTGAAGCTTCCAAAATTCGGCGTCGTGATTACCAGAGCACCACCCGTTTTCAGGTGCGATCGGAATCGGCCGATATGGCGGCTTGGGGCTTCAGGAATATGCTCGACGATTTCTGAACTTAGAACCAAATCAAACGGCTCGGCGTCGTCTGTCGCCTGATATCGTGCGATGTCCATTCCAACGGCACGAAAACCCTGCGATTGGTAGAACTTTTCCTGCGCGGTGATCATCCCGGGAAAATCGAAAATGGTCACACTGCATTGCAATTGGCTAACGAGGACGGATTCTACATACGCTGCCCCAGCGCCTACAGACAGAACGCGTTTGCCGGGTTGCAAGCACCTAGCACACGCCAAGTAGGTCCGGTAAAACCGAACAGCGTGGTCGTCAAAATAATTGCGTTTCTGACGAATGCGCGACTCGGTAAGGGGGACGCATAATTCATAGAATTCGGAAAAGTTCATTGGAATCCCTGATGGAAAAGAGGGGGCAGGATCGGGTGGACGATTCATCTATAGCGCTTATGCAATCATTGTCAACCTCTCGAGAACCACAGCGTGGGTGTCCATTAGCATCCTCATCCTTGCGCCCCGCGCCACGACCTCAGGCGTGTTCGATGCTGGAAACCGCCGTGCTTCTCTTCCACGCGGAGGGCGGTGCTCCATACAATCGAACGAGCGAGCAGCGAAGACGCTCCGGATCACCGAAACCGCACTTTTCAGCGACCATCCGTACCGAGAGGGTACCGCTTTCGAGAGCGGCCCTCGCGGCCTCGGCGCGAAGACGCAGGACGGCCTTCGCGGGAGTAATGCCCGTCTCGGCGCGAAATGCGCGGGCGAAATTCCGGGGGCTCATGGCAGCGCGATTCGCGAGCCTCTCGACCGAGAGCGGCGCTTGAAGATGCGTGCGGACGTACTCGAGCAGATCGCCAAAGCGGCCCGCGGAGGGAGCTATCTCGAGAAGTTCAGAGAACTGCGACTGACCCCCCGGCCGACGGTAGTACACGACCAGTTGCTTCGCGGTCAGCCGTGCCGTCGATTCGCCTAAGTCCTCGGCTATCAGCGCGAGGGCAAGATCGATGCCCGCAGTGATTCCCGCCGAACTCCAGATCGAACCATCCTTCACGAAAATTCGATCGGGTTCGACTATCACCTGCGGAAATTTTTTGGCGAGGTCGGCACCACGGCTCCAGTGCGTCGTCGCTCTTCTGCCGTCGAGCAGATGCGCCTCCGCCAGCAGATAGGTACCCGAGCAGATACTTGCGACGCGGCGCGCCCTCGATCCGCATGACCGCAAAAAGCGCTGGGTCTTTGGGCAATGCATGGCGACTCGCGTCCCGTCGCCGCCCGCAACGAGCAAAGTATCGATTAAGCGTGCGCGTCCGAATGCCTGTGCGGGCATCCCGACCCCCGACGAACTCGGCACGATACCCGGGACCGCCGCCACGATCCGCGTGGAGTAAGCCCCAGGACAATAGCGGCCCGCAATCTCGAAGGCCGCGATGGGGCCTGCGACGTCCAGCAACTGAAAGCCGGGGAATATCAGGAACTCGAGGCGCCGAGTCATGGCAGAAAACAAGGGAAATATGTCATTTAGGACAAGACGATACGCGCTCACAATGAGCTCGTCCAGACTGAAGGAGCTGTAAATGACTCAGGAATTCCCCATCGTCTTCCCCCTCTATCCGCGCGTCACTCAGCTCGACTTCACCGGGCCCTATGAAGTGTTCGCACGTCTACCCGGCGCACGCCTGATCCTCGCCTCGACGACCGGCACTCCCATCGAAGCCGACGGCGGCATCACATTCAGCCAAGTGGCACGGCTCGCGGAGGTCGATCGCTGCGCTCTTCTCTGCGTGCCCGGCGGATTAGGCACGATCGAGGCAATGGAAGATGCTGAGTATCTCGCCCAAATCCGCAGGCTCGCGCAAGAGGCGAGGTTTGTCACATCGGTGTGCAGCGGCTCCCTGTTGCTCGGTGCAGCCGGCTTGCTGCGAGGAAAGCGCGCCGCTTGTCATTGGGCATGGCGTGACCTGCTGCCGATCTTCGGAGCCGTGCCGGATTCCCGCCGCGTGGTCCGCGACGGTAACCTCATCACCGGCGGTGGTGTCACCGCGGGAATCGACATGGCGCTTACTGTGGTCGGGGAGATCGCGGGGACTGACTACGCCGAAGCCGTGCAGCTTGGGATCGAATACGCCCCCGAGCCGCCGTTCGATGCCGGACGGCCCGAGCGAGCGCGCCCGGAGATTCTCGCCGTGGCCCGGCGGCGGCTCGATATCACTCGCGAAACGCGCGAAGCCGCGGCTCGCCGAGCGGCGGCGCGGTGCGCCCCGTAGTCTCAATCGTTCAATTCTGGGTAATGACGCGCGGCACTAAAATGCCCTGCGTCTGCGGGCGGGGTGGAAACGTGTCGGCGTTAACCGTGGTTTCTCGGCCGTTTTGCGTATCGACCAAAATGGTGTGGTAGGAAGCGCCAGGTTTCCAGGCAACCTCGACGCCGGCTGCGACCAGACGCGAATCGACGGTGGTGAACAACGGCTGCGACGCTGCGCGGAGCGACGCAAAGAGTACCCCGACGACGTCGGTCACGGCGCCGCCGGTACTCGCGACCAGCGTATTATCGCCCTCCGATTTCAAGCCGAGCAGCCACATTGGCGCACCGTCATTAGTGATTCGAACGGACCCCGTACCCCCGCGTGCGCCCCCACCTTCTGTATCGATCTGACGGCCCCAAACTGGCGAGCGGCCGGCCACGTGCATCAGAAAGCCGCCGCTGATGTCGCTGAGAAAAAGCGGACCACCCTCGGGATTGCGTTGAAAAAGTGTGCCCATGCCGACGATGTCACGCAGCACCAAAGGAGCGGAGCCCTCGTCCTCGATGGCCACATGGCGTCCCGCCGGACATGAAAAATACAGCTGCTCGATCAGGAGCGGGCCGGCGGTATTGTGGGTCCGAAGCAGGCCCTTAGCCGGATCGTCGGCCGCTCGATCTGCACCGGACGGCACCCAATGAATCATCGAATTCATTCCGACGATGCGCTGCACCGTGGGAGGGATGTCGATGTTCCCCCGGATTTCATAGACCCCGAACGGCAGATAGATCGTATGCGCACCGGAAGCCAGAGCAGCTTTGAGCGCCGCGGTTGCATCGGCCCCCGTGACGCCGGCCTGCTGGTCCTGCCGGTTCGCCACGCCCACCCATTTTTTATTTGGCTCATCCGCCGGCGGCGGCTCGGGCGCGCCTTTCAGAGCCCACGGAGGTGCCGCGTCGGACAGCCGCGAGTTCCCCTGAAACACGCCGTCGATCACCCCTCCAGACTGGGCCGCATCACCGAGGATGCCGCTAAATCCGGTGACCTTCAAACCGCGCAGAGACGCCGTGCCCTGGTTGGTAATCGCCGTACCCCCGGGGCCCTCGATCGTCCCGCCATCAACGACGATCATGCCGGGAGCGGACATGTTGGCAAGCGGCACCTCGGTGCGATTGCCGAGCGTCTGAATGGTCAGTCCGTGCGCCGCGACCAGATTGTCGACGTTTCGCAGCCCGATTTGCCGCTGGCCGATCAGCGTCAATCCGTCCACCGTCACGCCGTAGTTCAGGCTCGCGACGTCGACACCGATATCAAAGCCCCTGACGGTCACGGTATCGATCAGCCCCGGCCCGAACCATGCGCGGTTCAGGGCAATTCCAATTCGCCCTGCTCCCGTGACGGTAACCGACCGTAGTGCGCCCTGATTGCTGGATAGATAGTCGATGCCGATGGCACCCGGGTTTTGACTGCCCACATCCACCGTAAGATTTTCGATGAAGTTCGAGAATGCATCGTCGCCTTCCCCCCGCAGCTGGTAGCCATTTTTCGGCGCCTGTGCGACACCCTTGCCGCTGGTATAGATCACCGCCTTCGGATGCGCCGGATCCTGGAAGCCGGATGCGCGCTCATCCAGCTTGAGTATCGTGCTGGACTGACCCGCGCCGATCAATACGAAACCGGCGTTGTATGTCCCATCGGGGAATCGCTTGGTGATCGTGTTGCTGATCCGGTACGTGCCGGCGGGCACCTGGACGATGCGTACATGCCAGTGCTCTGCGCGATCGGAGTCGTGCGCAAGTGCAGACACGAAAGCGCCGGTGTCGTCGTGAACGCCATCGCCAATCGCACCGAAGTCCTTGACGTTCAGCGCGCCGGCATCAGCCGGAAAGGGCAACAGCGCGTCGCGGTTCTGCGCCGCAGCTGCGGGGCGCGTAAAGCAGGAGAACGCAATGCCGAGCACCGCGAGGACGGCGGTATTTCGAGCCCGAGCGGCGGCCACCTGCCGATACCTGCGCCGATCGAATTCTTTCGCGGGAACCGTCTTCTGCAAAGCAAGTGCCTGAAATGCGCTGCCCATCATGAACGCCACGATTGAGCCCTCGATGGCGTTGATAACGATGCCATACGAAAAGATATAGATCAGGTTGATGATGGCGTAGCGGCCCAGCGCATCCACCGGCGACTTGCGCCGCAGAGCGGCGAAAAACGGCAGCCCGAGATAGACGAGGGAGAATATGCCGAAGTAACCGTAGGCAAGGAGAAACAGATTATCGGCGGGGTCGACGTCCTCGAAGCGAAGAAATTGTTGGCCGACGCCGATATTGCCCATGCCTGAGCCGAAGATCCATGAATGCGAATCGATATTGTGCCACGAAGAGGGCCAGACACGTTCGACTCTGTCATAGAAGGAGAGCAGAATCGAGGGAGATGGGGGCATCGAGTAATTCGGCAACACGATCGGCAGCAGTACCATCGCGGCAAACGCGCACGCGAGCAGCACCTTATTCAGCAGCTGACTTCTTTTCATCGGGAGCAGGCAGGCTATGATGGTGAGCAAAAATGCGAGCAGCCCCCCTTTCGAGGTGGTGAGGTAAATCAGCCCAAGCGTCGCCGCGGAGATCACTGCGCGAAACAAGATCGAGCGGCTGAAGAGCAGCACGTACGTTCCAATGAATGCCAGAATGGTCGAGGCGACAATCGAGTCGCGCGCGAAGCCTCCGATCCGGTCCTCACCCTGGAAATTCCACTTCTTATTGACTACGACGGTGTAGTCGCCGACCGTGGCATTCATGCCCTTCCACGGCATCGGATAACCCTTGTAGTCGGCGACGATGCCCACCGCGCTGATTAGCAGCATGCCGAATAGAAACACGGAAATGAAGCGTTTTCCCCGTAGAAAAATCGGCAGAAAAATCGCGCCGAACATGAGAGGAAGGAGCGTCTTCATTCCCATGAGCACGGCAACGATCGCACCGCATTGGAGAAAACTTACGACGCCGTGAAAAACGACCACGACAGCGAAAACGACGAATGCCGCCTGCAATTGGTGGCGCCAAAACTGCTGGCAGGCCAGCGACAGCATCGCCACTAAAATGGCGACGTCCCGAAAATATATGATCCACACCGCCCCGACGAGCGAAAAGGCGTAGCGCAGAGGAGCCTCGAGCGTCGTGAATAGGACGAATACGACGAAGGCCGAGATCAAGATGCGCTCGACGACCGGCGACATCGACGGCAACGCGTAGCCCGCGAGCGCATCCGCCACGGCCGGTGTGCTGGGCGCCGGTGGAGGGGATGTGTTTTTGGTCCGGGGCTCTCGCTTCATGATGCTTTCACGGAAAGATTGGCGATATGCATGTGGAAGATTACCCTCTTGAGCTCGATACATGGTTGCCTTGACGAGGGAACCCGTCATAGAGCGATAGGTAGTGATCCACCATGCCATCGACGGAGTGCTTCGCGATCAGCGGTTTGCCTCCGGTAGCGAGCGTTTCGAGTAACGTTCGGTCGGATGCGAGGCGCACGATGGTTTGCGCGAGCGCCTGCGGACTTCCCGCCTCGAACAGCAACCCGTTCACGCCGTCCTGCAGGAACTCCGGAATCGCGCCCAGTCGGCTCCCGATGACCGCGAGCCCATAGGCGGCGGCTTCCAAAACCACGACCGGCGCATTTTCATACCACAGCGACGGGAGCAGTAAGCAGTCGGCGGCAGTGAAGGCGCGGACTTTTTCCTCACCCGACAAATAGCCGGCGAATGTGATCCTTGGGTCATCGCTGGCCGCGCGCCGTGCTTCACTCTCGAGGGAGCCCTTGCCGGCGATCGTCAGCGCGACGGGGCAGTCTCGGGGTACCAGGCGCATCGCTTCCAAGATCACTCGAACGCCCTTCTCAGGGGTGAGCCGCCCGGCGAACAGCAGTTGGAGCCGTTGCTCGCGGTTCCGGTTGATTGACTTGGGCTCCCTCAGCGGCATCGGAATACCGTTTGCCACCACCGCGGTCGACCTCGTGGGGAGTCCGGCAGCGAGGTGCCTATCGAGCAAAAATTGAGAGGGACTGCAGAACAGATCAATGGCCGAGGCGCAACGCAAATACCAGGCCCTGCGGGCGCGGCATGCCAAATTTGGCGTCGTGCAGATAACCAGTCCGCGCGTCAGCAGCATCCCGCGGGGACAAATCATGTAGTAATCGTGGGCAGTGTGAGCGACCGGAATTCCGAGCGACCTCGCTGCGCGCCAAATGGCCGGCGAAAATCCCTCGACACCATGCGAATGGACGATGTCAGGCTGACTACTGCTCATGATCTGCCGCAACCGGCGGCCCGACGCGCGATTCCAGGCATCGCGGACATGCCATCGCAGTTTGTCGAGTCCCCGACGACCTTCACGGTCGAACAGCCAGTAGCGATTCTTCGGAAAGAAACGCATGACCTCGACGCCATTTCGAATTTCACTCGGGTAGGGGTCCATCTCCGGTCCGCAGGTGCTGACGACCGTGACGCGATGGCCGCGCTGTGCCAAGCCCTCGGCGAGGTATGACACGATGAGTTCGGCGCCGCCGGCCTGAATCGGCGGGTAGATGGAGTAACACAGCATCACGTGCATGCGGCGCTCCGGCGGCGAGCGCTCGCGAGGACCCATGCATAGGTAGCATCTTCCGGCAGCGTCCGGGCAGCAAGCGCGTCCACGCTAGCCGACTCGCCGCATAGCGTCCGGCACTCATCATCGGCACCGAACCATACCAACGTTTCACATTCGCGGATCAGCGGCAAATCGTCCCGGTGGTCCGTGAAAAGAATGCGCGGGCGGCTGGACCAACCCTGCGCGGCGAGATACGCGAGCGTTCGCTCCCGCTTGGTTTCGCCAACGTTGTCCCGCGAATCTTCCCGGCCCCCCGGCGGCGTCGCGAGCACATGACGAAAGCCGAGCCGGTGAGCCAGAGGCACGGCGTATTCTGCGGCGGCTGCCGTCGTCAGGACCGCATCGACTCGTCCCTCGGCGACATCGTTGAGCAAAGCCCTCAAACTAGGCCGCACATGCGCGATCAGGCGCTCGACGAAGGGGCCCGGCGCCCGCGTGTCGGTATCGGCTGCCGCTACGTCCGCCCATAACCGCTGCAGCTTACTTTTGAAGCCGGCGTGACTCTGGCGCAGGACTTTACGGACTGCGATGGCGGCCGCGCAGCGCGCCGACACGGACAACCTCGCCGGGAAGCCGAGGTGAGGGATATTGCCGACCAGCATCTCCGTGACCCACATCGGGAATGAGTTCACGTCGATGATCGTGCCGTCCAGATCGAACAGCCAGACCGGATCAGCCGTGGAAGTCATACGACCAGGGAAACCTGCAGTTGATACGGCGATACAAGAAAAAATCGGCATCGACGATCGGAGCGGGTCCGAGCACGGTGAATGCTGCCGTGCGCACCGCAACGTCCGGCGGCAATACGCTGCGCAGTGTCGTGATCACGCTGGCGAGCGTTGCGCCGGAATCGAGCGAATCGTCCACTACGAGCACACGAGCGCCGGGCCGGAGGCCCGAGGCGGCACTCCGTACGGCATCCACTTCAGCGGCGTCAGGCACACGCGGCTCTCCCGCCCCGTGTTTGATGACGGCGCGGCAGCGCGGGAGCGTGAGCGCGTAGTACTCCACGAGCCGGAGCCCGTCGAGCACGAAATACGGCAAGATCTTCAGTATTAGCTTGAAGGTTCGCGACTTGCCTTTGACGTCCGACGTCGGTCGCCGGCAGGTCAGCGGCACGAAAACGACGTCGCGGGGAGCGCGCGTCATTTTCATCTCCTCCGCGACCCTCCAGCCGCCGGAGCGGATGCCCACCACCAGATCCGGCCGGAATGCTTGTTGGGCGACATCCCACAGGCGCCCGCAGCCCTCGCGGAATTGTTCATGCCCGACCGTTTGAACCCTAATCATGGACTGCTGCCGCTGTCGCGCGCTGTCGCTTGGCATCGATCACCGTCGAGTAGATCGCGAGGAGACGGGTTAAATGGCTCTCTCGATCGGGCGGTGCCGACCAAAATGCTTCGTAGGCGTTGCGTCCCATTCGGGCTAACTTCTCGGTGTCGGTGGTTGCGAGGAGACGCTCTGCCAGTGCGTCGGCGTCGCCGCTGCGGAAGACGAATCCGGTGACTCCGTCACGGACGCGCTCCGCCGCAGCCGAAACATCCGACACGATT
Source organism: uncultured Gammaproteobacteria bacterium (assembly GCA_963755965.1). GTDB lineage: Bacteria > Pseudomonadota > Gammaproteobacteria > Steroidobacterales > Steroidobacteraceae > Bog-1198. Next base: position 1,489,445 of record CAVWLU010000008.1, on the reverse strand, counting down.
GCCGGAACGCCGCGCGCTGCCGCCTCGCACACCACGAGACCAAAGGTCTCGTACCATTGACTGGGAAACACGAGGCAGCGTGCCTGATCGAGTTCCGCTTGCACCTGGGCTGAGTTCTGCCAGCCGGTGACCCGATGCCTCCGTCCCGATGACTCCACGGCAGCGCGCAGCGGACCGTCGCCGACGAATACCAGCGACGCACCCACTCGATCGGCTGCCTCGAGCAAAAGCTGGACGCCCTTTTCCGGGTCCAGCCGGCCCACGAACACCAATGCGCCGTCACTGCGAATGTGGACGGGCGGTCGCTCGCGCAGATCGATGATGTTCGTGAGCGGATACACCTGCGCCGTTGCCGGAAGGTAAGGACGCATCAATTCCGTGGACCGTGCGGACAAGCCGATGAAATGCTCCACTCCGCTCGGCAGCAGACCGGGCCAGCGCTGCAGCGCTCCGCGCGCCACCCGGTAGAGTTTATGGGCATATCGGCGCTTGTCGCAGTTCGTGACGATGCACTGGAGCGACAACGGCCGCAGTTCGCAGGGAGTCTCCTTGACGTAATCGTAGAGGTTCCCCGTCGGACAAATCGAGAAAAAATCGTGCAACGTGGCGATTATCGGGAAATCCGCCTGCACCGCGGCGCGCAGCGGGCTCGTCGTCAGCGACTTGGTATATGCATGCAGATGCACGATGGTCTGAGAGCGGTCGAGCCCCGCCAAAATATCCCGCATGCGGCGGGCCGCCCTCGCGTTCCATAGACCCTGCCAGGCGACGCCGGGGTGCGACGCCACGCTCGCGAGTTCGGGTTGACCGAGACAGATCGTTCGGACACGCGACCCGGCGAGTTCAGGTCCGACAGGGCCGGTCGCGCCCAGAAAGGTGACCTCGACGCCGCGCTCGGCCAACGCCACCGCTTCATCGATGGCGATGCGGCTCGCACCACCCTGCACGAAGCAGTGGTCATTGAGAAACACGGCAGATCGAATTTTGGGCATGCGCCATTATCCCGGCGCACGCAGTCAATGTCATGGCCACTTTCGAATTAACGCACTCAACTCAGAAGGCGTTTTTCGGCCGCAGCAGGTGGATGGCTGTTAGGACGAGAATCTTCACATCGAGCATCAGGGACCAATTCTCGATGTAGAACAGATCCAACTCAACGCGCTTCTGCAACTGAGCCGGGCTTTCGGTTGCGCCTCGGGACCCGTTGACCTGCGCCCACCCCGTGATGCCCGGACGGACTCGGTGGCGGTGCGAGTACTCCTCGACAATCTCGTGATTGTAGAGGTGCTGCGTGCGCATTCCGATCGGGAGCGGCCGAGGCCCGACCAGTGACATGTCGCCGCGAAGCACATTAATGAGCTGCGGCAACTCATCCAGGCTGGTCTGTCGCAGGAATCGACCGAAACGACTCACCCGGCTGTCGTTGCGCATCGCTTGCCGGGCGCCGCTCGTGTCAGTCGATTCCACGTGCATGCTGCGAAACTTCAGCACATCGAATTCGCGATTGTTGTAGCCGTGCCGCTTCTGGCGAAACAACACGGGGCCCGGACTGGTCCATTTGATGGCAAGCGCGATCGTGACCAGCACGGGCACCAGAAGCACGAGTAAGGCGAAACTGACGGCCTTGTCGGCAGCCGTTTTCAACAGGAAATGCCCGTCGGAAATAGGCCGGTCGGTGATCCGAATGGCCGGCATACCGGCCTGACTGAGGATGGGCCGGCGCAACAGCTCGAATGCGCGCAGGTCCGGACACGCCAGGATCTCGACCGACAGTGCCATTACCCGGCGCGAGATCGCGAGAATGCGCGACTCGGCTTCGAGCGGAAGCGCCAGAACGACGCGGTCGATATGGATACGCCGGCCGAGTTCCAAAAGTTCGTCGACCGAGCGCACCGATTTGGCAAACCGTTCAGCGACCCGCTCTCGCCTGTCGTCGAATACGCCCACGATGCGCAATCGCGGAGCAGTCTGCAGCATCAGTTGCGTACACAAGTGATCTGCCCAGGCCGTAGCACCGATAACGGCAATCGTTTCATACAGATCGCCCTTGTCGGCACGCGCCGTCAAAAGGTGAGTTGCGCTAAGGCGCAACGCGACGGATGTCGTCGCCCACGACACCAGCCAGAGCACCGCCCAAACACGCGATACGTCGGTGAGCGATTTGCCCAAGAAGGCGGTGATCAACCCGAGCCAGACAAGCCATGCAAATGCCTTCAGGAGCTTGCGCAGCGAGCGCTGACCATCGAGCAAATCGTCGCGGCGGTAGCAGCCGGCGAGTTGGAAAATGAGACCGCCGAACACCGCGGCCACGACGCAGAATTTCCCGCAGATGGCCCAAAATGTCGGGCCTGAAGCGTCGTAGATCTCATAGCAGACATAGCCGATGATGATCGGCGCGAGAAAATCGAAGATCTGCAAACCGAGGACGACCAGCAACGGATTGATCGAAGATTGAGTTCCCACCGGGCTCCGCCGCTCGGCTTCGAAAACTTCATCCTTGGATTCAAACGCGTCTGACTCGATGATTTTAGTCCCTTCTTGCGATAGCAACGTCATAACTGTATCTGCTCTGCGCGCCCCCGATCTCATCGACGATCAAGCGGTGAAAAGAGTTTTCTGATTTTTCCATGTCGTAGTCGATAGTATTTTCAACGCGCCATCAAAGCAACGGCCTGCACCGTCGGCAGGACGCGACACCCATTGCTGTAACGGTAATGTAAAGATTTAAAGATCCGAGCGGCCGGGTACGGTAACGTTGCTTTCGAGCAACGCTCGAAAATAAGCGATCGTCTGAAGGAGGCCGGCCTCGAGTTGCACTCTTGGCAGCCAACCTAGTTTCTCGCCGGCAACACTGATGTCCGGCTGGCGCTGCTTCGGATCGTCGATGGGCGCCGGCCGATAGCATAGCTTGCTGCGCGAGCCGGTGAGCTTGAGTACCTTCTCGGCCAGTTGCAGCATCGTGAACTCGTACGGATTGCCGATATTCACGGGGCCAACCAGTCCGTGGTCGAGATTCATCATACGGACCATGCCATCTATCAGGTCGTCCACGAAGCAGAAGCTGCGCGTTTGCGCGCCATCGCCGTAGATCGTGATGTCCTCACCCGACAATGCCTGAACGATGAAATTGCTTACGACGCGGCCATCGTTGGGATGCATCCGGGGTCCGTAAGTGTTGAAAATTCGGATCACCCGGATATCGAGTTTGTGCTGCCGGTAGTAATCGAAAAACAGCGTCTCTGCGCAGCGCTTGCCCTCGTCGTAGCAACTGCGGGGGCCGATCGGGTTGACGTGCCCCCAATAACTTTCCGGTTGAGGTTGCACGATGGGATCTCCATAGACTTCGCTGGTGGAGGCCTGCAGGATGCGCGCCTTCGTGCGCTTGGCGAGCCCGAGCATGTTGATGGCGCCGATGACGCTGGTTTTCGTCGTCTGCACCGGATCGAATTGGTAGTGTACCGGCGAGGCTGGACAGGCCAGATTGTAGATTTGATCGACCTCGACATAGAGCGGAAACGTAACGTCGTGCCGCAACAATTCGAATCGCGGGTTCACCAGCAAGTGAGAGATATTTGCGCGCGCGCCCGTGAAGAAGTTGTCGACGCAAAGCACATCGGAACCATCGGCAAGCAATCGCTCGCACAGATGCGAGCCCAAGAACCCTGCACCCCCTGTCACCAATACCCGAGTTCTCAAGGAATAATTCTTCATCTACCTATGCTTCTCCATCGTGTGGGGCCACCTTGGTGCACGCACCGTGGTGATTTGCACCTTTACGGTGCCGCGGCTACGATCCATTTCATACGACGCGTGATCTAGAGCAACACAAAAGCGCGTCGGCCGCAATCGTGCGGTTGGATATGGCTAAGCTCGTTCACAAGACGCTGCACGCCTCACCGCAACGCATTCCGCAGGGAGAAATCCCTTGTAATATTTACCATGGCGTATAGTCGGCATTGCAAGTCTGAGAATTAAAAGTGCGAATGTCATCGGCATCCGATATGGTTCAATTCCGGTCAAAAACGTTGATAGGCGAAATCAAATGCATGGTCATTTTTCATTTCAGACGGCTGATCGTTCACGGCGTTGCAAGCTTGTCTTCATCGCGCTCGTCGCGGTCGCGCAGAGCGCATGCGGCTACCACGCGGTGCACGAGACGCCCATCGAGGAGTTCGTCAAGCGCAGCAGCCAGCTGGACGCAAACGGTTATAGCGTTCAGGTAGGCGACGTTCTTACGGTGAAGTTCTACTTCAATCCGGAACTCGATTTCGACGTTCCGGTACGCGCGGACGGCAAGGTCTCGCTGTCACTGATCGGCGACGTAGTGGCAGCTGGAAACACGCCCCAGCAATTGTCGGCAACGATCACTACGGCCTATCGAACTTATCTCAATCAGCCGAACGCGACGGTGGTGATAAAAGCCTCAGCCGGTCGCAGGGTGTTCGTCACGGGCGAGGTGAATCTCCCGGGCATCTTCGGCCTTCAGGGCACAGAGACGGCACTCTCTGCTGTTTCTCTCGCGGGAGGCCTGACCGACCGCGCAAGTTGGGGACAGGTGGTGGTGATCCGTCGTTTGCCTGACGGATCCCCTCCGATGGTGGCGGTGCTGAATCTGAAGAAGGCGATGAACGGCGCCGACCCGCGTCAGGACGTCAAGATTTGCCTCAACGATGTGGTGTATGTACCCCGAACGGGGTCGGCCGAATCGAATGTGATCTTGAAGAATCTCATTTGGGGCAAAGCACCCTTCATCGGATCGGCGAGCGCTACTTGGAATGGCACAATTCACTAGTCCAAGTAGTGTAGTGTGAGTAATGTAATGCAAGGGTACGCGCAGTGAGCAAATCGGATGCTCGACGATTTATTCCGCGAGTGCGGCCGAAACTGGGCGAGACGCTCGTTCGGGTGACGATTGCGTGCTGCTGCATAATCGGAATGCTCGACGCCGACGCGGTGACCCCGGGCGAAAAAGCGAAAGAGGATCGCTTCGTGGCGCGTTATTGGTCGCAGAATCGGCCCAACCTTCACTTTGAATATGGGTGCGACACGGGCTGGCATTCTTTCAGTTTCCGGGCCGACGGCTACTTCGTATACGACGGAACGATCGCGGGGCACTGGTGGCTCGACCATCTGCGCAATGTCTCACTCCAGACAAACACGGGCGAACGTATGGAGCTGTTCTACGACGGCGAGATGCTTTTGACGCAATTGCAGCGCTCGGCGGTGGCGCCGAATTCGGTGTTCGGCACGGAATTTAGGACCTATCGCGAATGTCCAACCGATAAGGTGAGATTGCGATAGTGAGGGACGAACGCATCGGCGTTGAACGCATCGGCGTTTTAGCCATCAAACGATATGAGTAGCCTATGGAAATCCAATTAACTCCTCGCAGCGTTGCATACGTCGTCTTCAAGAGACGGCGCGCGGTATTCGGGTTCTTCCTGGCCTGTCTTGCGGTGAATTTTCTGTACATTTATTTCGCGCCTTCGAAATACGAGAGCGATGCGCAGGTGATGGTCAAGGTCAACTTCAACAATCCGGACCTCGCGCGTCCCGACTTCGGGGCCAACGGGAACAATTCGACTGGCCAGTCTCAGTTGCCGCAAATTTCCGACGACGTGCTCAAGTCTCTCATAGTGAGCTACAAGTCGTTGGCGACGAGTCACGACATTGAGCGAGCCACGGTCAATAAAATCACGATCGACAAGCTATATCCGAATTTGAAAGATTCGTTGATGGTGAAGTTTTTTTTCAACGGCACCCTCATGGACAAAGCAGTTGAGAAGCTCGACGACGACATCAGCGTCGATCAACTGAAGGAATCCAGCATTCTGCAGATCGAGGTGTTCAACCATGACCCTCTCGTCGCCAAACAGACCGAAGAGACGCTTTTGTCGGAGTTCATCGCCCTTCAGCAAAGCGTTTTCAGATCTCCGTCGACAAACTTCGTGGAAGGACAGTTGGAACAGGCTCATTCGCATTCGCAGGCCGAGAACGAAGAGCTCAGAGCGTTCAAAGTGGCCCATCAGCTCTCCTCGATCCCGGATGAGAGGAGTCAGCTATTGACTGAGCGGACGGACATCTCGGACAACTTGGATACCGCACGTTCCACGCTCGGCGCCGCACTGGCGCGAAAGCAGGCGCTCGAACTGTCCATGCGCGACTTCGAAGCGCATGCGACGAGCAGCAGCGGTACCGACGCGATGTCTCGTCAGCTCGACGACGCGCAGGCGCGCCTTACGGCGCAGATCGAGCGGTATAACGCGGCCGTGACCACGTATCCGGCCGACAGTCCGTTCGTGAAGAACGCCGAGGTCGCCGTCGCGGATGCTCGTAAACGTCTCGCGGACATTCAGAAGGAGATCGATAAGACCGTTCGCGGCGGCGCGAGCCCCGTGTACCAGACGCTCCAAACGGATATGTTGCGTAATAACGCCGACGTATCGGGGGCCGAGGCGCAGGTGAACGCCATTACCAAGGATTTGGCTGGCATTAATGCGCGTCTCCAAGAGTTGGCTCGCCTGGAGGGACAGCTGCACCAGCTCGAGTCGCGGGTGAACGTTGCGCAGGATAACCTCACCACGCAGCTGCAACGGGTGGAGGAGTCGAGAATATCCTCGGATCTTAATAAGTCGCAGATCACATCGCTGGCGATCGTCCAGCAACCCACGCTCGGATATAAGCTGGCGCGGCCTCGCTGGAAGCTCTCGACCGCGCTCGCGCTTTTCCTGGGCATCTTCGGCGGCCTTGCCTTCGGATTCATGCGCGAGTCGCTCAGCGAGACTTTCGGGCTGCCGGAGCAACTTGAGAAGGCCTTCCAGGTGCCGGTCCTCGCAACCCTTAACCACATTCCCTCGTAGGCTCCAGATGCAAGACTCCACTCGTAGCGAATCGACTTTCATCGAGCGTGCCGGCAGCGCCGTCTCCGACTTCGGTGCCTATAAACCGGAGACCGGACTCAACGCCGCATTGGCGCCGCGTTTTCCCTTGTCCGATATGGCAGCCCTGTATCAGCGGGTTCGGGCCGCGTGTCCGACCGAGCAAGGCTGCGTGATCGAGGTTGTTTCACCGCATCCAAGGACGGGCGTTACCTCCGTGGCTCACGGGTTGGGGCGGGTCGCGGCTGAACTCTCCGCTCAACGCGTTTTGCTCTGCGATGGTACCGGTAGCGACGATCTATTGCGGTTGAACAAGGTGGTCATGCGCAGAAGCCTCGAACGGCTGGCGGTCTACGAGGGATTCTCGATCCCCATTGGGCTCGTTTCGTGCCCGCTCGACAACAACCTCACGCAATACGAGATGATTGCCGGCGTCTCGCGGTATGCCGAGGCGTTGCGCAAGTTCCGAAGCGTCTTTGATCTGATCGTCATCGATGTGCCCGCTAGTAATGTGTCGGATCTCGGCCCGGCGCTCGCGAAACATGTGGACGCGGTCGTCGTCGTCGTCCAAGCCGATAAAACTCGGGCGCCGCTGGTCCAGTCGCTGCTGGACGTGATCGACGGCAATGGCGGCCATGTCGCCGGCATAGTCCTGAACAAGCGAGTGCAACACATTCCCGAACGCGTTTACCGATGGCTCTAGCATCGAGCAGCAGGGCCAACTCCCGCTTATGCGTCTTTGACACGTCCATCGCGACCGACAATCTCGGCGATCACATCATCATGGACGCGGTTTGGGATGTCATCCATTCCATATTCGGCCCGGACACACCTCCACGAATCGCGACCCACATATTGATGCCGCGGGAAACCTATCGGAGTCTCTCGCGGTACGACGTGGGTCTCGTCGGCGGTACGAACATCCTGAAGTCGCACATGTTCGTTCGAGCTAATTGGCGCCTGCGGCCTTACGACATGTTTTTTTTGAAGAACGTCGTGCTGCTCGGCGTCGGATGGCAGCAGTATCAAGGTGCAGTCGATATCTTTTCGAGGGCGCTATTCAAGTGCATCTTGTCGAACAAGTTCATGCACTCCGTACGCGACGAGTACACCCTGGATCAGATGCGCGGGCAGGTCAAAAGCGTGGCCTACACGGCGTGCCCGACATTGTGGTCTCTCACCGAGCAGAAGTGTGCCGCTGTCCCGACCAGGAAAGCGAAATCCGCCATAGTCTCGCTGACCTACTACCGGCCTGACCCTGCCGACGCGGAGCTGATCCGGATGCTCCTCCGGGAATATGAGACCGTGCATTTCTGGTGTCAGATGGAGAAGGATCGCGACTATCTCAATGCTATGTCGCTCGGCGTACAGATTCCCGTCATCGCCGATGTCGAGAGCTATAATCGATTGCTGGAAACCGGGAACGTCGATGTCATCGGTACGCGGTTGCATGGGGGAATCCGGGCCCTGCAGTTCGGCTGCCGCGCACTGATCCTGCCAGTCGACAATCGTGCGATCGAGTTGGCAAAGAAAACCAATATTCCGGTCGTCGATCGGCGGGATCTTGGTTCGATTAAAGATTGGATCGGGAGTTCACCTGCGGTTGCGATCACTTTGCCATGGGATGCCATCGACGCCTGGAAGGGTCAGTTCAGCGGCGTTGGCTGAGCGGCACTCCATGCCGCGTTTGATTTCGCACCTGCTCCGCAGATTGAAAGCTCGCGTGCCCATCCAGGGTGCTTTTGGGCAAAACGTGTTTCGGCTTTTCGCCGCCAATGCGGTGGCCCAATTGCTCACCTTTGCAGCATATCCGGTGCTGACTCGGCTCTACACGCCGGACCAACTGGGTATCCTCAGCGTCGTCATGTTCGCCATGATGATTTTGACGCCCGCCTCGACGCTTCGCTATGAGATCGCTCTACCGTTGTCCCGGAGCGGCGTGGAAGCCGGGAGTGTCATGACGCTTTGTTTGGCCACGGTCGCGATCACGACAGTTCTCATCGCCGTCGCGCTTCTCGTATTGCCGCAATCAGTCCTGGCCGCTGTCGGTCCGGCCGCGCCCTATCGTATGTTCCTGCCGGTCGCCTTGCTGGCATTCGGCTGCTTCAACGTGCTCAACTATGAAGCTACCCGCGTCGGGCGCTATGCCGACCTTGCCAAGACGAAAGTATCCCAGGCGCTTCTGGGTCCCGTGGTTCAGATTGGATTGGGCATCGCCTCGGGGGGAACGGTCGGATTGCTGACGGGATTCGTGATTGGGTTGTCGGGTGGCACTCTCGGTCTCTCGCGGAAGCTCCTGTTCACGACATCGGCGATGTTCACGGGAGTGTCGCTGCATAGCGTCATCGAGGCCGCGAAGAAATATCGTCGGTTTCCGCTGTTTTCGAGTTGGGCCGGGGTGCTCATGACGGCATCCGCCAGTCTCGGAAACATCGTCTTCACCACGCTTTACGGCGCGGCGGTCGGTGGTTTCCTCTTCCTCGGAGATCGTGTGCTGATGCAGCCGCTGCGCGTCTCGGGTAATGCACTGCAGCAGGTGTTCGTCGGCGAAGCTGGACGAGTCTTGACGCGCAATCCCTCCGAATTCCCGCGACTCTTCATCGGCGTACTGTGGAAGCAGGCTGCGGTCTCGGCGGCGTGGCTGGGTGCCGTGTATCTGTGCTCGACTTTGGCTCTTCCGTTCATTTTCGGACGTTCGTGGGGACCGGCTTCGCAGTACATCGACGTCATGTTGATCGGGTATTTTCCGGCCGCGATCGCCATACCGGTGAACCACACCCTACTCTTGATGGGCCGGCAGCGCTTGTCCGCCGCTTTGGATACACTGCGCTTCGGAGCCTTGGTCGCATCGATCGCGATTGCATGGCACTTCGGCGCGTCGTCCATCGAGGCGGTATTGCTATACTCAGTGACGCAAGGGGCCGCGCAGTCTCTGATCCTCGGCGTGATGTACGCGCGAGTCCGGCGTTTAGCGGTGCCGATCACACAGGCGGTGTGAGGTAGCAAGCGGCCACCCTGCTGCGGCAACTTCTTCCTGCGATGGCCGGGGCGACGAACAGCGTGTTCGCGGCCATGTTGGTATACTCGGTAACGCAGGGGCTGCGCGATACCTGTAACCGTGCATCTGCGTCTAGGAGCGTGCTTGCGTTACCCGGCAGAACTTGTGGCAGTGCGTGCAAGCAGCGACCAAAGTATGGATCGTGACGCCGTGGGATTCACGGGTGTGGGAGTACGACGGACATGGCCGTGAGTATCGAGACCGGACCAGCCGTTCAGTCGCTCGGTGCTTTGAATCCGAGCGAAGTCCGTCGATTTCATGAGCAAGGCTTTCTGAGCGTGCAAGCGTTCGCGGATTTCGACGACCTGCGCACGTTGGGCAAAGTCCTGCCGCGGCTGTTCAACGAGCAGACCGGAAGAGCCGAGGGCGCATATTACGATTTGGTTACGGATGATGCCGAGAATGGGAAACGGCTGCTGCCCACCATCATCAACCCCCATCATTTTGCGCCCGAACTACGGCGGATGACGCTGCAGGCCCATGGCCTCGCGATCGCCCGGCAACTGCTCGGACCGAGCGCGACACCGACATTTCAGCATGCGATTCTAAAGCCGGCCAATGAGGGCAGTGAAACGCCATGGCACCAGGACGAGGCCTACCGATTTGACCCCAAGTTCGCGTATGAACAGGTGTCGATCTGGATTCCGTTGCAACAGGTGACGGTTGAGAACGGCTGCATGGTCTACCTGCCGAAGTCGCATCAATCGGGAGTGCTGCCGCACCGATCGTTCCGCGATGACAAGCGCGTCCAGGCGATTGAATGTTCGGCCGACTTTGAGCCCAGCATCGGCGTTACCTGTCCGTTGGCCGCCGGAGGAGCCACCTTGCATCACGGGCGTACGCTGCACTATGCCTCGCCCAATCGCACCGACGCACCGCGCTATGCTTACATCCTGGTCTTCGAGACGCCGCCCAAGGCACTCAAACAGCCTCGCGATCTGTGGTGGTTGCGCGAAAAGGAAAGTGGCGGCCTCGAACGCAAACGGCATTGGCGCCGCCGAGGGGGCGTGCTGATCGAAGCAATTCGCAAATCGCGCGACGGCATGTGGCGCAGTCCGCACCGGGTCGTGTTTGAAATGCGGCGCGGCTGGCACTGGTTCATGGGATGGATCATGGGGCGCGACTAGCCGCACGATTCGTATAAGGCTTGGTGTCGTCCGACTGAGGCCGTCCTTCTCAGACTTCGAACGGATCGTTCAGTCGACGCAGCAACTCGTCCTTTTGATCCTTGAACTGCGGCGAAACGATGAACTCCGTGCCGAGCGTCTCGCGCGGCTCGTCCACTAGAAAGCCGATGGAGTGTGCCGCCTCGAACAGTGCGCCGGCGGGAGTACGCACATAGACCGATTTGAAGTACGTTCTATCCTTGCGCTCCGAGCAATCTGTGAAGCCGAGTCCCTCCACTTCGAACTTCACCCGGTCCTGAACTTCCATGTTCGGCACGCCGAACGCACCGTGATGGACCATACCCTCGCCGTACGACCAGTTGCCCGGCGCACGATCCGGCTCGAGCAGCAGATCCACGGTCTTGGCCGGCCCGCCCTTGTCGACCTGATAGCGCGCGAAATTGCCGTCCTTGCCGACCGCATGGTAGTTCCAGGCCTCGTTCATGAAGAAGTGCATGTCATCCAAGTCGCGCAGCGACACCGTCCAGCTGTGGAATCCGCGAATGGCGTACCTCTCCGGCACGTACTGCGAAACCCAGGGCTTGCGCGTGTCCGAGGAGTCCTCGACGAGTTCGAATGCGATGCCGCAGTCGGGATGCTCGATCTGCAGAATGCGTTGACCAAATCGCTCGTAGCGCTTGAGGATAGGGACATTCTTGTGCGCGAGATGCTCCGACCAGAACTCGTGCGAGTCCACGGGCACGGTGTAACTGATGAGCCCGATCTGGCCGGTGCCGGCACGTGCCTTGCGCCCGGTGCGCCGCCACGGGAAGCAGGTCGTCAGATTGCCGGGTGTTCCAAGCTCATCGCCGAAATACAAATGAAAAATCGGCTCGGCGCCGTCGTACAGGAGGGTGCGCTTCATCAAACGCAGCCCCAGAGTCTTCACGAAGAAATTCACATCGCCCTGCGCAGTGCCCGTACACAGCGTGATGTGGTGCAGCCCTTGGATTCGATCGGACATGTCGCTCCCCCGCCGAAAGACTAAAATACCGCGTACTTCGCATAGGGTCCTCCCTTAGCTATGCGAGCGCAAGATTCCCGTTGCGGCTAGGGCGTGGCGGTGCCGGCCAGGGGCGGCGGGTCGCTTTTCGGAGGCGGTGGATCGACCGGTACCACCGGCAAGCTGTAGGCGTCCACTTTGCTTTTCGCTTCTTGTTCTTGGCGCAGCTTCTCTTGAGAGATTCGCAGTTGCTCGCGGCTGCGCTCAAAGTCTTCGTTGTGCTTCACTTCCACTGCCGGATCGACGTCTTTCGCCAGCCGCTCGATGGCGATGCGGGCGTTGAGACAATCTGAATCGGTGCGCGCCTTGGATGGGTTTTGGTTGCATTTCATCAACACGCCGTCCAGAGTCACCCGATCCTCCATGAGGTCGTTTACCGACATCGGAGGAATCCGGCGCGGCGTACACGCCGCACTGCCCAGCATGGCTACGCAGAGCCATCCGCAGGCGAAAATTTGTTTGCTCGAATATGGCATATAGCTTCCCAACTCCAATGGTACTCAAAACCGGCCGCAGTGCGACCCCGTCGCTGTGACGCATATCACGGCTTGACGATTTCCCAAGACCCTACATATGTCCCGCGTGTTGCGGCCGTGAACTCGCGCACGTAGGACGCTTAAGTTTGACCCCGCCGCAACGCATGTGTACCGTTCGCAATCATGCCCCCTCGCAAAGCGGAAGAAGATTCCAAACCACTCGATTTCGAGGCCGCAATGCGCGACCTGGAAGAACTCGTCGAGCGCCTGGAACACGGCGACTTGCCTCTCGAGGAGTCCCTAGCGGCCTTCGAGCGCGGCGTCATGCTCACGCGCAGTTGCCAGACGGCTCTCAAGGAGGCCGAGCAGAAAGTCGAGATCCTGCTCAAGAAGGCAGGCGAGCCCCAATTGGAAGATTTCAACGCCGACGAAACCAAAGGCAGCTAAAAGGGCACTTACTGTCCGAAAGCTGCTGCGCTTTGGCCTGCGTCTGCGCCAAACACCGTCGAATCGTCTGATATCATTGAATTACGCGGTCGCAACCCCATCTTGGGCTCGACCGCACCTCTAGGAACCCCAACCCATATGACCGTCGCCACCCGTGTAAAAAAGCCCAATGTGTCGCCCGTCGAGGATGTGCAGGGCCATGTCGACACGCGCCAGATCCCCATCAACAAAGTGGGCATCAAGGATATCTATCACCCGGTCAAAGTGAAGGACCGGGCCAATGGAGAGCAGCACACGGTCGCGAATTTCAATATGTACGTGAACCTTCCGCACAATTTCAAGGGCACCCATATGTCTCGCTTCGTCGAGATCCTGCATCGCCACGAGCGGGAGATTTCGGTCGATTCGTTCGGAAGGATGCTCGAAGAAATGACCGAGCACCTGGACGCCACCGCCGGTCACATCGAAATGACTTTTCCATACTTCGTGATGAAGAAGGCCCCCGTTTCGGGTGTCGAAAGCTTGATGAACTATCAAGCCACTATTTTCGGCGAGCGTCGCGACGGGAAGACCGATGTGTGGGTCAAAGTCGTGGTACCGACAACCAGTCTATGTCCGTGCTCGAAGAAGATATCCGACTATGGCGCGCACAATCAGCGCTCCCATATCACTTTGACGGCAAAGCTCAATCAGCATATGTGGCTGGAGGAGTTGATCGATGTCGCCGAAGCGCAGGCCTCATGCGAGGTGTACGGAATATTGAAACGCCCGGACGAAAAATACGTCACGGAACGCGCGTACGACAATCCGAAATTCGTCGAGGATACGGTGCGCGACGTGGCGGTTGCTCTCAACGACGACGAACGCGTCCGCGCCTACGTGGTCGAGTCGGAGAATTTCGAATCGATCCACAATCATTCGGCTTACGCGATGATCGAGCGCGACAAGGAATCGGAACTGTAGCGTTAGGTAACGCGCTCCGCGCTTTGGAGCCGCCCGATCATGCTCCGAAGAAAGACCTGGTTGAACCGCAGTTGGCATTCGGCCGATACCTGTTCCAGCAACGTGGAACTCACCTTCATGACGGTGACCGAGCCCGCCGCAATGATGGTCGCGGTTCGCTTCGCGCCGCGCACGTAACTGGTTTCACCGAAACAATCGCCGCTGTCCAAATAGCCCAAGGCCTTACCGAGGCGAGCGACGCCGACGCGCCCCTGCACGATGATGTAGAACCGGTCGTCCATCTCGCCTTCTTTGACGATTTCCTCGGCATCCGCGTAATCCTGCCAGCTGCTGGCCCGCAGCACTTCCCAGATCTCGCTGTGCGAGAACTCGTGGAAGAACTTGAGCTTGCGCAATAGGCTGAATTGCTCCTGTTGGTCGATGCGGTTGTACTGTGCGCGCAATTTCTGATGCACCCGCGTCAACTCCGCGGCAAAGTCGAGCCCGGTCTTGTAGCGCTTGGCAGGGTCCTTCTGCAGAGCTATCGCCGTTACGTTCTCGAGTTCCTCGGGAATTTCCGGCCGCAACGTGTGAATGGGCGGCGGCGTCGCGAACACGATTTGATGCAGCAGCTTTTGCAAATTTCCGGCCCGGAACGGTCTCGTTCCGGTCAAAAGTTCGTACATCACTGCGCCGAGCGAATACAAATCCGAACGATTCGTCAATTCGATCGACTGCACTTGTTCGGGCGACATATACGAGGGACTGCCGGCGATCCCTTCGATGCGCGAGATCTCCGAATCAGCCACCAGCGCGATGCCGAAATCGATGATTCGCACGTCGCTGTCGAGGGTCAACATGATGTTGCTGGGCTTGATATCGCGATGAATGACCCCGCGGCTGTGCGCGTAATGCAACGCACGCGCGGCCTTGTAGATCAGCTCGACCACGTCGTCGATGCGCAGCAGGTTGTCCGGGCGGCAATACGCAGCGAGTGTCCGCGCTCCGTGCACGTGCTCGGTCACGATGTAACAGTGTCCGTTCTCTTCGCCGGCATCATAGATGGGCAGGATGTTCGGATGTTGCAGCATCCCTACCATGTGCGCTTCGGAGAGAAACATTTTGCGTGCGATACGCTTGCGATTTTCGTCGCCGCTGGCGTCGACGTTGTAGACCTTGATCGCCACGTCGCGGCCGTAGTACGGATCATGCGACAGATAGACGACGCCCGAACTACCGCGACCCACTTCGTTAATAATCACGTACTTGCCGATTTTTTCCGGCAACGTTGCGCGACCAGTCTGAGACTTCGCGAGATCCTTTGGTCGAATATTGGTCAAGGGTAGCCGTGAGTCGCTGTGGCGACGTTCAATTCTGTGCCGCAGAGGATACGTCGGCTGGCCTTGGCTAAACTGTGATTTGGGTCGAGGGTCGGCGAAAGTGGTCGTAGCCGAGATCCCCGGGTGTGAATTCCTTTCCGTGCAAAGCCCAAGTCACGGAATTTCCGCGACTTAAGAGTCCGACCGTGGTCAGACTTAAGTTCAATCGGAGCGCCTTCGAGGCCAGCAATTCGAAGTTTTGTGACGGTACGGCGAGCAGCAACTCGTAATCATCGCCGGCGCCGAGCGCCCAGCCGCGCGCCTGCTGCGGGCTCGCGACGGCCTGCAACGCGCGCGATAACGGCAGACGTTCGACATCGATATGTGCGGCAAGTCCGCTGGCGCTCGCGAGTTTCGGCAAGTCTCCCGTCAAACCATCTGACAGGTCCATGGCGGCGGTCGCAAGTCCGCGGGCGGCGGCACCGAACTCAACTCGAGGCGTCGGGTACTCGAAACGTTCAATGAGCTCTTTCGCGGCGGAGACATCGTCGGTCTTTTGGGAAGCGGTGATCAACGCGAGACCTGCGCCGGCATCGCCAAGGGTCCCGGTCACCGCTAATAGGTCCCCGGCTTGCGCGCCGCTGCGGCGCAATGCCGTGCCGCGGGCGACGTGTCCCATGATCTGCACGCTGACTGTCAACGGTCCGGCCGTGGTGTCGCCGCCGACGAGCGCCACGCCATGCGCGAGCGCGAGATCCGAGAATCCGCCCGAAAAACGCTCGAGCCAGTCTGGATCGGCGCTTGGCAGCGTCAAGGCCAGCGTCGCCCAGGCCGGTGTCGCACCCATTGCTGCCATATCGCTCAAATTCACGGCGAGCGCCCGATGGCCGATCGCCCGGGCATCGCTGTCGTGCGGAAAGTGGCGGCCGGCGACAATGGTATCGACAGCGCTCGCGAGATCGGCATCGGCCGGCACACGGAGCAGCGCAGCGTCGTCGCCTATCCCTAGCACGACGTCGGAACGGCTCGCGCCCAGGCGCGAGAAGTACCGCTGGATCAAATCGAATTCCCCGAGTCGCGGCTCGCCGGGAGTCACGTTTCCGCCGGTTGCCCGTATTCGCGCGGTCGTAGATCCTGCGCGGCGCGGTCCAATACGGCGTTGACGAACTTGTGCCCGTCCGTCGCGCCGAACTGTTTGGCGAGCTGAACGGCCTCGGTGAGCGCAACTCTGTACGGCAATTCGGGACAGGCCGACAGTTCGTGCAGGCCCAGCCACAGCACCGCGTGCTCGATGGGATCGAGCTCGTGCGGCGGAATCTCTGAGAGCGCGGCGAGCTTCAGATCCAGCGCTTCGCGATTCGGCGCAATCGCCGCGATGAGTTCTCGAAAGTAGTCGCGGTCCACGCGTTCTGCTTCCGGATCGGAGGCAAATTGCTGATGCGTATCCTGCCACGATCGCGGATTGATCTGCAGTTGATATAGCGCTTGCAACGCAAGCCTGCGGGCGAGGCTGCGAGCTCGGCGGTTCACTCTTATGGATCCAACCGGCGCAGGAGATTCGCCATCTCAAGCGCCGTCAGAGCGGCATCGGCGCCCTTGTTGCCGGCTTTGCCGCCGGCCCGGTCGACCGCCTGTTCCATGGTGTCGGTCGTCAACACGCCGAACGCAATGGGCACGCCCGACTCGAGCGCAATGCGAGCGAGGCCCGAGGCGCATTCACCGGCGACGTAGTCGAAATGAGGTGTCTCACCGCGGACCACCGCGCCGAGCGCAATCAGCGCCTCATAGCGGCGCGACAACGCCAACTTTCGCGCGGCGATGGGGATGTCGAAAGCGCCCGGAACGCGCACGATTTCGATCTGCTTCTCTGTCGCCCCATGGCGCCGGAGCGCGTCCAAGGCACCCCGCAGCAACGGCTCAACCACAAATTCATTGAACCGCGCCGCCACGATGGCAATGCGCAGATCGCGAACGAGCAATTCGCCTTCGATTATCTTAGGCTGTTCAATGGGCACAAGTTTTCCTCACACGTCTGTCGCTTTCTCGCTGGGCGTTCGCGGTCAGTATAATCCTCCGCCGCAATCATTCGGCGCCGTCCACATACTCCGTTATTGCGAGATCGAAGGCCGCAAGACCCTGCAGCTGCTTCGGAGCGCTCAATACGCGCATGCGCTTGAGGCCCAGGTCCTTGAGTATTTGCGCCCCGATACCGTATGTACGCAGGACCGTGGCTCCCACATTGGGCGCGGCCGTCGGTTTCGCCTCGAGCTGGCGCACGCTGTCCATGAAATCCCGAGGCGTCTCCTCCGGCCGCAGAATGACGACCACACCGGAAGCTTCGCTGGCGACACGGCGCACCGCTGCGCGCAGCGGCCAGCCCAGTTTCTCGCTGCGCACTCCGACCAGATCGCGCAAAGTGTCCTTGATGTGCACACGCACCAGAGGCGGAAGAGCGGAATTTAGATCCCCCTTGACCAGCGCGATGTGGACGTTCTTGTTGACGTGATCCTCATAGCAACACAACCGAAATCCGCCGTAGTCGGTGTCCACAGGCTCATCGTAGATGCGCTCCACCGATCGCTCGTTTTTCAGCCGATAGCGGATGAGGTCCGCGATGGTGCCGATCTTCACCCCGTGCGCTTTGGCGAAGCGCTCGAGATCAGGGCGGCGCGCCATGGTGCCGTCGTCATTCAAAATCTCGACGATCATGGCGGCCGCAGAAAAGCCGGCAAGGCGCGCCAGATCACATCCCGCCTCAGTGTGGCCCGCGCGCGTGAGCACGCCTCCGGGCTGTGCCATCAAGGGAAATATGTGTCCGGGTTGACGTAAGTCCTCCGGGCGCGCCTTGGGCGCCACCGCGGTCTTCACGGTATGCGCCCGATCGTGGGCGGAAATTCCCGTGGTTACGCCTTCGGCCGCTTCGATCGACAGCGTAAAGTTGGTGCGGTGCGAGCTATCGGTTTCGCTCACCATCAGCGGCAGCCTCAGTTGGCGGCAGCGCTCGCGCGTCAACGTCAAGCAGATGAGCCCGCGCCCGTAGCGTGCCATGAAGTTGACGTCTTCGGCCCGCACACATTCGGCCGCCATGATCAGATCGCCCTCGTTCTCGCGGTCCTCATCATCCATGAGCACCGCCATTTTCCCCTGGCGTATGTCGTCCAGAATCTCATCGATCGTGTTCAATGCCGTCATAAAATGCCTTCACTCTTCTGGTTTGATCATCAATCGCTCGAGATATCGCGCGATTAGATTGATCCGCGACCTAGTATCATGTTTCTACAGGGGCGCCACCGCAGCCCGGATCTCATTCACGAGTCAGGCGGCAAATGAATACCGCGTGCGTCTCCAGATACTGACGGATCGCAAATGGGAGCGCGGAAGCCGTTTTTATATACGTAAGGAAGACGACCTTGAGCAGACTGGAGTTGCGGATCTTGGTCATGGAACTATAGTCGGCCTGCGACTCATGAATGAATTCCACCTTGTACGGCAGAGCGGCTACTATCTTTTGTAAGTCCCGGTAAGACACTAAATGATTGCGCGGGTGCCATGGAAGCGTCGTGTGCTTCAACACCGGAAAGCGATCCAGGATTTTCAGAATGCTGTGGTAGTAGTGATCTCCATGCTGGAAGTCGAACGGAAATAAGCGATTCGGCCCGGATACCAGAAGGATTCCTCCGGGACGCAGGAGAGCTAGTTGAGATTCCATGAATACTTTTCGATATTCACGATAGTTTTCGACGAGATCCGAATTCCCATCGGTTGTCCCCACATGCTCTATGACGCCACTTGAAAAAATAAAGTCGAATCGCTCGATTTCCGGGTGTTGATTCAATAAATCCTGAGAATAAACCGTATAGATGAAAGGCCTCACGCCTGGTTCCGCGTCATCCAGACGGCCGCCGGGCTCCAATCCCCAAGCGTCATATCCGAGATTCCGGAGCGCTTTGACAGCAAATCCTTGACCGGTTCCGACATCCAATACCCTGATACTCGACGCCGGCCGGCCGGCAAAGTGCTTCTTAATCAGCCGGTTGATGTATCGCTCTGCTTGGCCCGCGCTGCCTATTTTTTCGCGCAGCCGCAACTCTTGATTGAGTTTGAATTGCGGGTCGGCGCCATGCGCCCCGATAGTCTCTTGCGTCTCTGATGGCAACTTTTTGTCCCTCGGAATGTTCGTCTCATCCGGGAAACGAGGACTATAGCGCAGAAATCACGGATTGTATCCCGCGGAATGCCAGCGAAACTTACCGACCCTCAACATTGGATTACGGCCGATTTACAAGGTTTTATCGGTCTTTGCGAAAGTCGGCGAAGGTTGCATGAGACGTTCGAGATACCGTGCAATCACATCGATTTCGATGTTCACGGCGGTGCCGACGCGAAGCTCGCCCGTCGTCGTCACCTCATGCGTGTGCGGAATGATGTTCACATCGAAGCGCCGGCCGCTGACCTCATTCACCGTCAGGCTCACGCCATTGATGCAAATGGACCCCTTGGGCGCCACGTAGCGCATCAACGGCGCCGGTAGCTCGAATTGCAACCGCCATGAGCGGGCGTCCTGTTCCACGGCGGTGACGATTCCAACCGCATCGACATGACCGCTCACCAGGTGTCCACCCAGAGGATCACCGGCTCGCAGACTCGGCTCCAGATTGACGCGTGCCCCTACCTTGAGCTTGCTCAATGTCGTCTTGGTCATGGTTTCCCGCGACACATCGGCCAAGAATACTGCGCCGTCGAGACGGGTCACTGTCAGGCAAACACCCTCGACGCTCACACTGTCCCCTACCGCAATTCGCGTCACATCGAGGGCCGATGCGTCGATTCCGAGGGTGAGGTCGCCGCCCTTCGCCTCCATCGAGCTAAGGCGGCCCGTCGCGAGGATAATCCCGGTAAACATTTTCAAGGCCCCCTTGAAGTCGATGCGACGGGCGTCAGCGTGAGGCGGAGGTCGGCGCCGATGCGTTCCACATTCGCAAATTCAAATGCCGGCAACGGGCCTTTAGTTCCCAAACCGCTCAAAGCCGTCAGCGGCGCTGCGTCCGCGCCGAGCAAGATCGGTGCAACGTATATGATGAACTCATCGACCAATTGCGCCTCGATGAAAGCCGCCGCCAGCCGCGGACCGCACTCGACCCATAACTCGTTGACCTCGCGTAAGTTCAAGCGCCCGATGACGGCCATGAGGTCAAGGCCGCGTCCGGCCTTCGGCACGCGCTCGACGCTATAGGGTGGCGGCGTGGAAGGTGAAAGCGAAGGCGCGAGTTGCGGCGCGTCCTCGGCGGCGAACACCAGCGCGCCGCCTCCCTTGAAAATTTGCGCGCTCGGGGCGCACGAGAGCAACGGATCGAGCACCACGCGCAGCGGCTGCCTGACCCATGGACCGTAAGCCAGGCGCACATTGAGCCGCGGATCATCGACGCGCACCGTGCCGGCGCCGGTCAGTATGGCGGAGCTGCGGGCACGCCAAATCTGTACATCGGCGCGCGAGGCATCGCCGCTGATCCACATCCTGCCGCCCGCTAACGTGCCACCTTCGGCGGACGTTCCGCTCGCGGGCGCCGTGCGCGCGTCCACGCTCATGGCAAGCTTGAGCCGAATGAGCGGCCGCCCACGTTCGAAACGCGAAAAAAACCCGGCGTTGAGTGCTCGAGCCTCATCGGCCACGGCCCCCACCGACACGCTGATTCCGGCGGCTTGAAGCCGCCGGATGCCAGCGCCTGCAACCTTGGGATTAGGGTCCGTCGAGCTGCACACGACGCGCCGGATACCCGCCGCAATCAGCGCGTCCACACAAGGCGGCGTGCGGCCCGTGTGACTGCACGGCTCGAGCGTGACGTAAGCTGTCGCGCCGACGGCGCCGGTGGGAGCTGCGCGCAAGGCAGCCACTTCCGCATGCGCTTCTCCCGCCCGCTCATGCCAGCCCTCGCCGAGGATGACGCCATCGCGTACCAACACGCAGCCGACACGCGGATTCGGATCGGTCGTGTACAACCCGCGTGCGGCGAGCTCGAGCGCCCGACCCATGTGGACCAGATCTTGCGGGCTGACCGACGCCGTCATTTGCCCGCGTCGCTTGGTTCATCGCCGGGTAGGAGCGGCAATTGATCCTTGTTGTTGTCGCGCCGGCGGCGGTGGCGGCGCAATAGATCGACTTCCGTACGAAAAGCTTCGATGTCCTGAAAGCTGCGGTAAACGGATGCGAAACGCACATAGCCGACTTCGTCCAAGTGACGCAGCTCTTCCATGACAAGCTCGCCGATACCGCGCGAGGCAATTTCGCGCTCCCCCAAGCAACGCAATTTATGGCAAATTCTCGCGACCGCCGCTTCGATCGCTTCGCGGCTCACCGGGCGCTTTTCCAGTGCCTTCTGCATGCCGGTGAGCAATTTATCCTTATCGAAGGGTTCACGGCTGCTGTCGCCCTTCACCACCGTGGGCAGCAGCAACTCCGCCGCTTCGAACGTCGTAAAGCGCTCCGCACATTCGAGACACTCGCGGCGGCGGCGAATCTGCCGCCCTTCGCCGGCCACGCGAGAGTCGATGACCTTTGTCTCCGAATGACCGCAAAATGGGCAATGCATGGTCTACCCGATGCGGACCATTTCGTTGTCAGCCATACACGGGGAATCGCCGGCACAACGCCGTCACCTCGGCTCGCACGCGGTCCACCGTGGACTCATCGCCCATGGCCCCGAGCACATCGGCGATCCAGTGGGACAATTGCTCTGCTTCCGGCTCTTTGAAACCCCGGGTTGTTGCCGCAGGCGTGCCGATTCGAAGGCCGCTGGTTACGGTAGGGGGACGCGGATCATTGGGTACCGCATTCTTGTTCACCGTCATGTGCGCTCTGCCCAACGCGGCATCGGCATCCTTGCCGGTGATGTTCTTATCGACCAAATCCAGCAAGAACAGGTGATTGTCTGTGCCCCCGGACACGATCTTATAGCCGCGCTGCTGCAAAACCCTGGTCATCGCGCGCGCATTGGCGATGACCTGAGCGGAATAGGTTTTGAACTCCGGCTGCAATGCCTCGTGGAACGCCACCGCCTTGGCGGCGATGACGTGCATCAGTGGGCCGCCCTGAGTTCCCGGAAATACCATGGAATTGAATTTCTTGTGCAGTTCCGGATGCGGTCGCGCCAGAATCAACCCGCCGCGCGGGCCGCGCAACGTCTTGTGGGTCGTGGTCGTTGCCACGTCGGCGAAAGGCAGCGGATTGGGATACAGACCGGCGGCGATGAGACCTGCGACGTGCGCCATGTCGACCATGAAATACGCGCCCACGGAATCGGCGATCTTACGAAATTTCGCCCAGTCGATTACGCGCGAATACGCCGAAAACCCGGCCACGATCAGCTTGGGGCGATGCTCCTCGGCAAGACGAGCCACCTGATCGTAGTCGATCTCTCCGGTGTCGGGCTTGATTCCATACTGGGTGGCTTTGAACAATTTCCCCGAGAAATTGACCTTCGCGCCATGGGTCAAGTGTCCTCCATGGTCGAGGCTCATGCCGAGAATAGGGTCGCCGGGGTTCAGCAGCGCCAGATACACCGCGGCATTCGCCTGTGAACCCGAATGCGGTTGCACGTTCGCGTACGCGGCTCCGAACAGTTGCTTGGCGCGGTCGATCGCCAGCGTTTCGACAATATCGACGTATTCGCAGCCGCCGTAGTAGCGCTTGCCGGGGTAGCCTTCGGCGTATTTGTTGGTGAGCACCGAACCTTGCGCCTCGAGCACTCGCGGACTGGTGTAGTTCTCCGACGCAATGAGTTCGACGTGATCTTCTTGGCGCTGCCGCTCGCTGACCATTGCCCTCGCAAGTTCGGGATCGAAACCGGCAATCGTCAAATTAGCACTGAACATGAGCGGACCTCGCGCGGAATTAGCCGCTAATTGTAGCCGATGCGACTGCGGTTCCCTAGTCCGCGCGCGGCGCTTCAATCACCGTGACAAGTTTCGCGGGCGCGCGGATAATTGAGGGAGTTCCCCCCGCTCCACGGATCTTCAAAACAGGCGGTACATGGCTCAGTTCATCTACACCATGAACCGGGTAGGCAAGGTCGTGCCGCCCAAGCGCATCATTTTGCGCGATATCACCCTGAGCTTCTTTCCCGGAGCGAAGATTGGCGTGCTGGGACTCAACGGGTCGGGCAAGTCGACGCTGTTGAAGATCATGTCGGGGGCGGACAAGGAGATCGAGGGCGAGGCCCGGCCGCAGGCGGGCATCAAAGTGGGCTATTTGCCTCAAGAACCCTTGCTCGACGAGACCAAAACAGTGCGCGCCGTAGTCGGCGAAGGCGTTGGCGATGTGCAAAGTTTGATCGACCGCTTCAACGCGATCAGCGATCGCTTCGCCGAGCCGATGTCGGACGACGAAATGAACAAGGCCCTGGAAGAGCAGGCGCAGATGCAGGACAAGATCGACGCGGTCGGCGGTTGGGAACTCGAGCGCAAACTCGAAATTGCGGCGGACTCCCTGCGCCTGCCGCCCTGGGATGCCGTCGTCGGCACGCTCTCCGGCGGTGAAAAGCGGCGCGTGGCCCTGTGCCGGTTGCTCCTGTCGAAGCCCGATATGTTGCTGCTGGACGAGCCGACCAATCACTTGGATGCGGAGTCGGTCGCGTGGCTGGAGCATTTTCTCGAAGAATATCCCAGCACCGTCATTGCGGTGACGCATGATCGGTATTTTCTCGACAATGTCGCCGAATGGATTTTAGAGCTGGATCGGGGCCACGGAATTCCGTGGGAAGGCAATTACTCATCTTGGCTCGAGCAGAAGGGGCAAAGACTGGCGCAGGAAGAGCGTCAGCAGGACGCGCTTGCCAAGACCCTCAAACGCGAACTCGAATGGGTTCGCACCAATCCGAAGGCGCGCCAAGCCAAATCGAAGGCCCGATTGCAGCGTTACGAGGAATTGGCCTCCCAGGAATTCCAGAAGCGCAACGAAACCAACGAAATTTACATTCCCCCGGGCGACCGCCTGGGGGACCTCGTGATCGAGTGCAAGGACGTGCGCAAGGCCTTCGGTGATCGCTTGCTCATCGAAAGCTTGAACTTCAGCCTGCCTGCGGGCGGCATCGTCGGGATCATCGGCCCGAATGGAGCCGGTAAAACCACCCTCTTTCGCATGCTCACCGGCGTGGAACGATGCGATGCCGGCGAGATACGCGTGGGCCCCAGCGTCAAACTCGCCTATGTGGATCAGTCGCGCCAGGCGCTCAACGACAAAAACACGGTGTGGCAGGAAATCTCAGGCGGTCTTGACCTGATCAAAGTCGGCAACTACGAGACATCCTCGCGCGGCTATGTCGGACGCTTCAATTTCAAAGGTGTGCAACAACAGCAATTCATCGGAGATTTGTCCGGCGGCGAACGCAATCGAGTGCATCTTGCCAAGGTGCTGAGATCCGGCGGCAACGTGCTGCTGCTCGACGAACCCACTAATGACCTCGACATCGAAACGCTGCGGGCTTTGGAAGAGGCGCTGGTGGCATTCCCCGGTTGTGCGGTGGTCATCTCGCACGATCGCTGGTTCCTCGATCGCATCGCCACGCACATACTCGCGTTCGAAGGGGACTCGCAGGTAGTGTGGTTCGAGGGCAACTATCAAGAGTATGTCGAGGATCACAAGCGGCGCAAAGGCGAGGATGCCTCCCAGCCGCATCGAATTCGTTACAAACCATTGACGGGTTGAGAAACATGAGTATCTACATCACTCCGCAAAATGAACTGCATGTCGATTGCGAAGGTATCGCGCTGACCTGCCCGCACTGCCTCACCCTGACCCACTTGACGGCCGTCGCCGTCCCGAAATTCGAGGATCTGAGCCGGCGCAGGCCCAAGCAGATCGGCATCGTCTTTCAGTGCGATGCCTGCGGCGAACCGGTATTCATCAAGTTCTTCGTACGTGCCTACACGGCCCTTCGAATAGAACTCGCCCCGAACTATGTGGAAGTCGAACGCGCTCGGGAAACCTTTCCGCTGACGTACCTTCCGGAGGAGGCCGAAGTTCTGTTCAAAGAAGCGCTCGGCTGTTACACGGCCGGGTATTTCAACGCGTTCGGGTCGATGAGCCGGCGCACCGCGCAATCCCTGTTCCGCGACCTCGGTGAGCGGGGGAAACTGGAATTGTTCGATACTCTTCAGGAAATTCGCACGCTCGCCGAACTCGATGACGACAACTTCGCCGCGCTGCGCGGCGTGCTATTCGGCAGCGACAGCGACCCTTGGCCGAATCACCCGGATCTTAATGCCGAGCGCGCCGG
The DNA here is from genome assembly GCA_963755965.1 of uncultured Gammaproteobacteria bacterium. GTDB lineage: Bacteria > Pseudomonadota > Gammaproteobacteria > Steroidobacterales > Steroidobacteraceae > Bog-1198. The sequence goes on along the minus strand of CAVWLU010000008.1, from coordinate 1,463,885 downwards.
GATCCTTCTCGAAGTCATGCGCGACCTGCTCTATCAAACCTTTGTGCGCAAGGCGCGGCTCCTGCAAGCGATGAATTTTCGCAGATTCGTGGCGCCCTCGCCGGCGCCCACTGAATTCGAATCGACTCGAGCGGCTCACAGTTGACGAAGCTGGACCGGGCTCAACCCACATAGACCCGGGCATTGCGAAATAGGCGCATCCAGCCGCCGTCCTCACCCCATTCTTTCGGTTTCCAGGAGTTTTGCACCGCGCGAAACACTCGCTCGGGGTGTGGCATGACCGACGTGACTCGGCCATCGGCGCTGCATACCCCGGCGACACCGAGCGGCGAGCCATTCGGATTGTAGGGGTATCGCTCCGTCGGCTCATCGCGGGTATCGACGAATTGCAACGTCACCCCGCCTTGCTCGAGCAGCTCGCCGGCAGCGGAGCGGCCGCCGAATTCCGCGAACCCCTCGGCGTGCGCCACGGCAATCGGCAACACCGATCCCTGCATTCCGGAGAACAGCACGGAATTCGAGCGCAGCACATTGACCAGGCTCACGCGCGCCTCGTACTGCTCGGAACGATTCTGCACGAAGCGCGGCCAACTCTCCGTGCCTGGAATCAGTTCTTTGAGCGCCGACAGCATTTGGCAGCCATTGCACACGCCCAGGGTGAACGTGGAGGGGCGCTCGAAGAAGGCAGCGAACTCGTCTCGGGCCGCGGCGTGGAAGAGAATTGATTTGGCCCACCCCTCACCCGCCCCCAACACGTCCCCGTAGGAGAAGCCGCCGCACGCGACCAAACCATGGAAGCGCGCCAGCCGGACCCGCCGAGTCAGAATATCGGTCATATGCACGTCATAGGCATCGAACCCGGCGCGGGTGAACACCGCCGCCATTTCTGTTTGGCTATTGACGCCCTGTTCGCGGAGCACCGCGATCGCCGGTCTCGCACCGCCGCAAATATAGGGTGCCGCGATATCCTCCGCAGGATCGAAGCTCAAGATGGCATGCAGGCCGGGATCATGCTCATCCAGAATTCGAGAGAACTCTTCTCGGGCGCATTCAGGATTGTCGCGCAGCGCCTGCATGCGGAACGACACTTCGCTCCAGCGGCGGTGAAGATCGATGCGGGAAGCCGTATACACCACTTGGCCGTCGACGCGGAACTCAACCGCGGTGCCGGGCACCGGCGTACCGATATCCTTGCAGTGCGCGTTGAGTCTGTGGCGCTCGAGTATTTGGCGGGCTTCCGGTACGCGCGCCGCCGGAACCTGCACCACCGCTCCGAGTTCCTCGGCAAAATAGGCGGCGATCGCATCGTCGACGCCGTCCAGCGCGATGTCGAGCCCGCAATGTCCTGCAAAGGCCATCTCGAGGAGAGTCACCATCAGGCCGCCGTCGGAGCGGTCGTGATAGGCGAGCAGCAAACCACGATCTTTGAGTTCGCGCACGCCCGCAAACAAGTGGCGCAACAATTCAGGATCGTCGAGATCCGCCGGCTCGCCGCCGCCCAACTCGAACACCTGCGCCCAGCACGAGCCCCCCAAGCGATTCTTGCCGCCGCCCAAGTCGATCAGGAGCAATCGCGAGGGCTGCGACAAATCGAGTTCCGAAGTGAGCGTGCGCCGCGCATCCGTCACGGGAGCGAACGCCGAGATAACGAGCGATACCGGTGCGATGACGGAGTGCGCTCCGTTCATGTCGGTCCAGGTCGTGCGCATCGAGAGCGAGTCCTTGCCCACCGGAATCGTAATGCCGAGCTTCACGCACAAATCCAGGCTGACCGCACGCACCGTAGCCAGCAAGTCCGCATCCTCGCCCGGTTCGCCGCAGGCGGCCATCCAGTTCGCCGACAACCGGATGTCGTCAAGTTTTTGAACATCGGCCGCCATGATATTGGTGATCGCCTCGCCGACGGCGAGCCGTCCCGACGCCGGAGCATCGAGCAACGCCACCGGCGCCCGCTCTCCCATCGCCATGGCTTCGCCGCTGTACCCCTCGAAACCGCTGAGGCTGACGGCGACGTCCGAGACGGGTACTTGCCAAGGTCCTACCATCTGATCGCGACTGATCAAGCCGCCCACCGTACGATCGCCGATGGTGATCAAGAAGGTCTTGTCGGCGATCGTGGGCAGACACAACAAACGATCCAGCGAATCGGCAATGCTCGCGCCCGCGGTGATGAGCGCGGTGCGGCGTTTCGGTACGGTCCGGACGCTCCGGGTCATGCGCGGCGCCTCACCCAGCAATACTTCGAGCGGCATATCGACCGGCATGCCTGACAGCAAGGGGTCGTGCACGCGGATTCGCCCATCGCCGGTAATCTCGCCCACCACCGCAAAGGGACAGCGCTCGCGCTCGCACAAGGCAGCGAAACGATTGACGCTCTTGGGGACGAGCGCCAGAACGTAGCGCTCCTGCGCTTCATTGCACCAAATTTCCATCGGCGACAGGTCCGATTCGGCGCTTGGGATTTTGCGCAGATCGATCCGGCCGCCGCGCCGGCTGTGCGCAATAGCTTCGGGCAGTGCGTTCGATAGACCACCGGCACCGACATCGTGTATCAGCAGGATCGGATTCTCGGCTCCCTGTGCCCAGCATCGGTCGATGACCTCTTGAGCACGGCGCTGGATTTCCGCGTTTCCGCGCTGCACGGACGCGAAATCCAAGTCGGACGTGCTCTGGCCGCTGCCGACCGAGGAGGCGGCGCCGCCACCCAATCCGATCAGCATCGAAGGTCCGCCGAGCACCACCAACGGCGCGCCGATCACCACTTCGCGCTTCTCGACATCGTTGCGGCGCACGTTGCCGAGACCGCCCGCAATCATGATGGGCTTGTGATAGCCGCGCACCACGACGCGATCGCCTTCCGTGCTTCGCTGTTCGAAAGTGCGGAAATAGCCGCACGTGGCCGGTCGGCCGAACTCGTTGTTGAACGCCGCCGCACCCAAGGGAGCCGCGATCATGATGTCGAGTGCCGAGGCAATCCGATCGGGTTTGCCCAAATCCGCTTCCCACGGCTGCAGCATCCCCGGAATTCGCAGATTCGACACTGAAAAGCCCGTCAAGCCCGCTTTCGGTTTTGCCCCCAAACCTGTAGCGCCCTCATCGCGAATCTCACCGCCCGAACCGGTTGCGGCGCCCGGAAATGGGGAAATCGCCGTAGGATGATTGTGTGTTTCCACCTTCATCAAGATGTCGACCGGCTCGACGACTCCCCCATAGCGTTGGGTTTCCGGATCCGGGAAGAACCGCTCGGCACGGGAGCCTTCGATGACCGCCGCGTTGTCACGATAGGCGGACAGCACGCCTGAAGAGTTCGCCGCATAGGTGGCGCGAATCATGCCGAACAACGACAGCGGCATTTTCACGCCGTCAACGGTGAACTCGGCGTTGAATATTTTGTGCCGGCAGTGTTCGGAATTTGCCTGCGCAAACATCATCAGTTCAACATCGGTGGGATCCCGCCCCATTGTGCCGAAAGCAGTCACCAGATAATCGATCTCGGCGCTCGACAGGGCGAGCCCCCATAAGTCGTTGGCGCGGGCCAGTGCCGCATGTCCGTCCTGACCCAGGGTCACCACCCGCAGCGGACGCGGCGGGGCGGTGTGAAACAAGCCAACCGGATCGATCGTATCGACCCATAACGATTCGGTCATGCGATCGTGCAAGAGCGCGCCTAAGTCTCGGAGTTCCGCTTCGGTCAACGCCGCCTCGGCGTCGATGAAATACACCGTGCCACGCTCCAACCGCCGCACGCCGTCGAGACCGCATACATGCGCGATGTCCGTGGCCTTGCTCGACCAGGGCGACACGGTCCCGACGCGCGGAGCGACGGTGAGCCGCCGGCCGCGCTCCACCTGCAAATGGGCTCGCGGCCCATAGGTCAGCAATTTTCCGAGCAGCTCGCTCTCGGATTCGTTGAGAGCCCGATCCAAGTCGACGAAATGGATCAGCCGCGAGGAAACGGCGCCGACACGCGCATCCCGAGCTCGCAGCGCTTGCAACAGTTTATCGAGGCGGAATTGCGACAGCGCGGGCGCGCCGAGCAAACTAAGCATGTGAAATTCTACCAGACCCCGACCCTACTTGCGGGCGTTCGAGTCCCCTCCCGGGGTGTAGATGGGGACCGGAAACTGGGAAACGTTCGAGCCTTCCAGCGCCACGATCTTGGCCTGACCCTGCTTCTTGACTTCGTCGATTCGCAAGACCGAGTGCAAGGGCAAGTAGGTGCGCTTTACTTCGTTGAACTCGGCCTTTATCTTCTCCTCCGCGGGGTCAACCACCACGGTCGAACGTTCGCCGAACACGAGTTCCTCGACCTCGATGAAGCCGAATAGGCTACCGTGACTCACTTTGCGGGCGTAGATCTCATAGACCTTGCCTTGATTCACGAACAGAACTTTAAAAATGTGACTCGCGGCCATTTAGAAGGCTCCAACCATTGCTAGCATTTCACCATATTATACGGGCACTTAGCAGCGCAAACCCTTAGACCCGTTGGAGGGAACGAATATGACCTTGCGCCTAAGCGTTGTCAGCGAGCATGGAATCCGGCTAGGACAGAACTCCACCAAAGTGTTCGGCGTGCATGGCGGCACTATTGGGCGCGCGCCTGACAATGCCTGGATTCTACCCGACCCGGAGCGTTACCTCTCGGGAAAACATGTGCGCATCGATTTCAGATCAGGCTCCTATGTTCTGGTTGACACCAGTTCGAACGGAACCTATGTCAATAGCGCTCAGGTGCCCTTGGGGAAGTACCACGACTACGTGTTGAAGGATGGCGACTACGTCCGGCTCGGCGAGTACGAGCTGCTGGTCAGCATCGACAAAAGCAACGACTTTCCGCCCGATGAAAGCGCCATTGTCGCCTACGACGGTGAGTCTGCGTCTTCGGCGGTCAAAAAATCGACCGCGAACGACCTCGGCGCCGATCTCGATCTCAGCCAACTCTTGGAGCCCAGCGATCAGCTAGCGGTGGAATCCGGCGTTCGCCCCCGCAACGCCTATGGTCAGGCGGTGGCGCCTGAACGTGAGGCCGCGAATGTGCAGCAAGAGGGCGGCACGCCGTGGCATATGATGACGCGGCCGTTCAAAGTGGAGGGTAAGGCAGAGGCTGCAGCGGCGGCTGGCCTCCGTCCGCCATCCGCCCCCGCACTCTACGAAGGCGACTACGACCTCGGACTCGCCGCATTTTGTCGCGGCGCCGGGGTGGATCCGCGCACCATCACGCCCGAAGCGCGCAGTGTTGCGCTGCAGCTAGCCGGTCAGTTGTTGCGCGAAGCCGTACTCGGGCTCATGGACTTGAACCAGGGTCGCAATGAATTTCGCAATCGCTTTCGGATATCAGCGCCGCCCAATGACGGTCCGGAATCTCCTTTGAACTTGTCGCAGGGCGTCGACGAAGCATTGGTCCGCTTGTTGACGACGGTGTCTACGCGCTTAGGGTCAGTAGAAGCGATCCGCGAGAATTTCCGCGAACTCAAGGCACAGAACACCGCCTCTCTCGCTGCCATCCGCGCCGCATTCGAGGAGTTTCTCGGTCGCGTCGACCCAAAGGAGCTGGAGGAACGCTTCGACCGAGCGACCAAGCGCGGCGTGTTCGGAGCGCAGAACAAGGGAAAGTATTGGGATCTGTATGTCGAAATGTTCGCGGGCCTGGCGCAGCGGCCGGCGGAGGGGTTTCCGCATGTGTTCACCGAAGCATTCGCCAAAGCCTATGAAGCGAAGCTGCGCGCATTGGTTCCGCCGCGGCGTAGCGCATTCACGGCCGATCGTGGCGAGGCGAGCGGTTTCGATAGCAGCGCGATCGGCGAGCCCTAGCATGAGGCATCGTCTGCGGTATGCGCGGAGCACCGCCATTGGGCGGCGCACAGCCATTGGCCCGGCGTGCGGCTCCTAGTCGTCGAGGACGATGATATCGTCGCCGACGCCATCACTCGTGGACTGTCGGCGGCCAATTATTCCGTGCATCGCGTTACCAGCGCCGAGGCGGCGCAATCGGCGCTTGCCACCGAGGAATACGCGCTGGCCGTCATCGACGTCGGTCTGCCCGGCGCGGACGGTTTGACGCTGGTACGCCGTCTGCGCAGCGCCGGCAAGACCATGCCGACGCTGATCCTCACCGCACGCTGCACCCTCAACGACAAGGTGAAAGCCCTCGACATCGGCGCCGATGATTTCTTGAGCAAACCGTTTGAACCGGCCGAACTCGCTGCGAGATGTCGAGCCCTGATGCGCCGCTCGAGCGGTGCGCTCGACGGCATCATCAAGCTCAATCGCATGAGTGTCGACCTCACGGGCCGGCGGCTGTCCATCGATGAGGTCGAGGTCGAACTGACGGCGCGCGAATGGTTGGTGCTCGAATGCCTGGTGCGCCGCACCGGTCAAATTGTCTCGAAGGACAAGGTCCAACAAGCCGTATCCAGTCCCGAGCAGGACATCACCCCGAACGCCGTTGAAGTACACGTGTCGAGACTACGGGCGAAACTTGGCAATGCCGCGGTGATCCGCAGCTTTCGCGGATTGGGATATCGATTGGAAGAAGCGAAATCCGCGTGAGTTCGTCGATCAGCCGCCAGTTGGTATTCTGGCTGGCGGTGCCTCTGATGCTGCTGGCGCTGTGCGGGGCCCTGGTTCACTACTTCAACAGCGTAGCTCCGGGAGTGATCAATAGTGACCGGCGTCTGAAAGAAGCCTCAAACGCCGTCATGTCACGCCTCGAGGTCGAGAGCGGTCAAGTGACACTCGAGGCCAATTCCAAGGGCAAGCCGCCGCTGCCCGCACCTGACTCCATCACGTTCTCGGTGCGCGACGCTCAAGGACATCTTCTGTTCGGCGATGCGCAACTACCGGTTGTCTCGATGACCGAGGCCACTGCGCAGCTCTTTGCCATCGCGCCGATGGGCGGGCGCAACGTTCGTACCCTCACCACCCGATTCGACACTCGAGCCGGAGTCATCATCTTAACCGCCGCGGATCTACGCCCAGCCGCCGAACCCGCGGCGCGTTTTGGCCTCATGAGCACCTTACTCTGGGATTTCGTCCAGCTCGACGTCACACTGGTGCTGGTCTGGGTCGGCATCCAGTTGGGGCTGCGGCCGGTCAAGAGGCTGCGCGATGAAATCGGCCGCCGCTCGGCGTTGGACTTGCGCTCCATCGACGAGTCCTCGGTGCCCCGCGAAATAGCACCGGTGGTCGTGACGCTCAATCGTCTGTTTCTAATGCTCCGCACCGCCGTTCAGGCACAGCAGCAATTCATCGCCAATACCGCCCACCAATTGCGCACCCCTATTACCGGGATGCAGGCGCAATTGGATCTCCTGATCGCAGAACCGGCGGCGGCGCCCATCAGGAATCGACTATCGACATTGCAGGAGGGGATTCGTCAACTGGCGCATTCCGCGAATCAATTGTTGACTCTGGCGCGCGCCGATCCGGCGGTGAACATCGCCGCCAAGAACCAAACCGTGGGACTCGACACCATCGTCGGCGAGGTGGTCGCCAAGTTCATCGATCGCGCCTTGCAAACCAATATCGATTTGGGGGCGGAGAGGGAGCCGGTATCCGTAGTCGCCGATCCGTCCCTGCTCGACGATCTTCTCAGCAACCTCGTCGACAACGCGCTCAAGTACACGCCCCCGGGAGGCACGGTTACCGTCAGCGCGGGTGAACGAGGCGGCAGGCCCTATATCGCGGTGGAGGATACCGGGCCGGGTATCCCGGAAGGCGAGCGCGAGCGGGTGCGCCAGCGCTTCTATCGGATGCCCAATTCACGCGGACATGGCAGCGGTCTCGGACTTGCCATCGTCGATGAAATCGCCCAGCTCTACGGCGCCACGCTCATCATCGCTGCGGGCTCGAGCGGCCTCGGCACGCGAGTGGTGGTGCAATTTCCGTGAACCCCGTCTCAATCCGGGCATGTCAGCCCTCCCCGTCAGGTTCGAGCAAGTTTGCTTCATTAGGATGCGCGCCCATGAATGCGATGTTCTCAAAAACCAGGTCGACCGGCTTCACGATGATCGAGCTGGTCATAGTCATGATGATCGTGGCGATCCTCGCCGGGATCGGCATACCGTCCTTCAAGTACGTGACCACCTCCAACCGAATAGCCAGTGAAATCAATGGCCTGCTCGGCGACATGCAGTTCGCGCGCAGCGAAGCGGTCAAACAGGGTCTGCCGGTTACCGTGTGTTCGTCGAGCAACGGCACGAGTTGCAATGGGGGCGGCAACTGGAAGCCCGGTTGGATCGTGTTTCTCGACTCGAACGGCAATGGCGCCGTCGACGCCGGCGAGCAGGTGATAAGGACTCAAGGGGCATTCACCTCCACTGACACCTTCGTACCCGACAACGGCACCTTCAACCGGATCATCTTCAATCGCGAGGGCTACGGCTCGACGAATACCAACGCCGTCGTGACCATGCTGCTGCACAGCGCTCCGGCCATCTCGCAATGGACCCGCTGTCTGCAGATCACGCCGGTGGGCATGTTGAGTACGGAAAGAGTCGGTACGGGTAATTGCACATGAACAAACAGGGCTTGAATTCGGTCCGGCGCCATCGCGGCTTCAGCCTCGTCGAAGTCATGGTGGCGCTCGTGGTCACCTCGATCGGCCTCTTGGGTCTTGCCAAGATGTCATCGCTCGCGCTCTCGAGCACGGGCGTCGCGAGCTCGCGATCGCTCGCCGCCATCCAAGCATCGAGCCTCGCCGCCGCCATGCACGCCAATCGCGCGTACTGGGGTAACTACCTCGCACCACCGGTGACGACGGTGAGCGTCCTCAACGGGGTGGCGACCATCTCGGATCCCGGTTTGAGCTCCGCCGTCAACCCCGCCAATTGTTCGGTTCCGGGCGCGGGCAGCTGCACACCGAACTTCATGGCCGCCTATGACGTGCAGCAGTGGGCGGTCGCGATGGGGCAGCTCTTGGCCGCGTCGTTCTCCACCATCACCTGCTCGACGGTGGCGACCGTTCCGGTCACCTGCACCATCCAGATTCAATGGGCCGAGAATGCCGTGGCGCTCAACGCACAGCAAACCTCGATCAATGCGCTGCAAGCGCCCACTTATGTTTTGTACGTAGAGCCATGAACCAGCACCTCCGCCCAATCGCAGCGCGGCTTCACGCTGGTCGAGCTGATGATCGCGATTCTCATCGGTTTGTTTCTGACCGCCGGGTTGCTGACTTTGGTGCAGGCCATGAAGCGCACCTCCGTCACGCAAAGCGGGCTTTCGCAACTGCAAGACAACGAACGCATGGCCATGACGCTGATCGCCGATGTGATTCAGTCGGCCGGCTACTACCCGCAGCCGGTAATCAATTCCGCGGCCGTGCTCATGCCGGTGGCCGGTGCGTTCACGCAGGGCGGACAATCGATTGTCGGCGCCGTCGCGCCGAACATGCCGGTGCCGGGCGACAGCATCAGCGTGCGCTATGTGACCGGTGGAACCAACGCGCCGCTCAACGACTCGACCATCAATTGCACGGGCAATCCGGCCGCGGTGCAAACCCTATTTATAAACACTTTTCAGCTCGCCGCCGGCTCCGCCGCAGGCACTTACGATTTGGTCTGTGTCTTAGGTGGCTTGGCGCCGGTGCACCTCGTCACCGGCGTGACGAATCTACAGATCCTTTACGGCGTGCAAACCAACCCGACGGTGAGCAACAACTCGGCTGATACCTACCTCGACGCCAACGGTATGGCTCTCGGCAACTACTGGAACAAGGTGGTATCGGTCAAGGTCACGCTGACGTTCGTCAATCCGCTGTACGGCACTCTTCCGGGGCAGACGACGAACACGCCGCAAACGATCGTCTTTACACGTGTGGTCGACGTCATGAACAAGACGGGAGTCACGACATGATCGGTCGCAGCCTTGATCGCACACCGCAGCGTGGCATGGTACTCGTCACCGCCCTGTTGATGCTGGTGGTGGTGACGCTCCTCGCCATCGCGATGTTTCGCAGTTTCGGCCTGGACGAGAAGATCGCCGGCAATATGCGCGAGAAGCACCGCGCCGTGAATGCCGCGGAGGACGCGGAGCAATACGGCGAGTGGTGGTTGGCCGCGGGCAACGGCAGCACCGGAGTGGCCTGCAATTCCGTCCTCAATGCCAACATTGGTCAGGGCCAGGTGTGCCAGACCACGAGCGTACCGACGAGTTTCACTTCGGTTCCATGGCTGGTCGGTGGCGTGCCCGCAGGAATTATCTATACGCCGCCCACCATGAACATCACGGGGTCAGCCGGCGGCCAAAATAGCTACTACCTGACGCCGCAGTTCTACATTACCTATCTCGGGCCCACGCCGGGAATTCAAGGCTCCATTTATCAGATCGATGCCGTGGGATACGCGGGTAGCCCGGATACCGCCGCGGTCATCGAGAGTACCTACGAAGTCGTTACAAACGTCGGATGCCCGAGTTGCCAACCATGAAAAACAAATTGCTCAATATCGCTCTGCTCTTTTCGATTGCGGGATTCCTTCCTGCAACCGCGCCGGCGCAGACCTATACGGAAAATTTCACCGGAACATCCACGACCAATTCCTGGACCTTCGTGACGGGCGCCTGCCTGACGATGGGAACTCCGGCCACGAGTACCGCTGCCAACCCGGGCTGCAGCGGATTGCCCTATTACAACTCCTCTCCTCTTCCAGAATTTGGCGGCGACACGGGGACGCTTCCCGATTTGACCAGTGGAGCCTTGCGATTCACCGACTGGTATTCGCAGACCGGCGCGATTCTCTCCAACTTTCAGTTTCAATTGACAGGCTCCGGAGCCCAGGGCCTGCAAGTGTCCTTCACCACGGTCACCTACGAAGGCGATAGCGGCGGCGGCGGCGGGGACGGCGCGGACGGCATGAGCTTCTTCTTGCAGGACGCCACTTACCCGGCGGATGTGGGCGCGTTCGGCGGCAGCTTGGCCTATACATGTTCGAACCAGAACAACAATGGCACCTTGAGGGCAAACGGCAGAAACCGCGGTTATGACGGTCTCGAAGGCGGCTACATTGGCCTTGGGATTGACGAGTATGGGAACTTCCTGAATCAGGGCGACAATACCTCGACCGGTTATGGATATGTACCCGGCCGTATCGGGATGCGCGGTCCGGGCAGCACGACCTGGGACTGGTTGAGCACCAACTATCCAAATTACTATCCCGCGACGCTCACCAACGCGCAAAGTTCGGCAGCCGTTCAACAAGCCTGCCAAACCGGTTTCGTTTGGGATTGGAGCCAGTCCACGCCGGTACAGACCGCCATCCAGCTGACCAACTATGCAGCGATTCCGGGTGCCTATTCGGTGTTGCCGGCCACGAGAAAAATCGCCAATGAGGCTGCGACGACCCGGGACCAGGCCATACCCATCGTCTATAACCTCAAAATTACCCCCACGGGACTTTTGAGCCTCGCGTACAGCTACAACGGCGGCGCGATGCAAAATGTCATCACGTCGCAGGACATCACCGCCGGCGGTACCGTGCCGATCCCGTCCAACGTGCGTTTCGGCTTTGCTGGTTCGACCGGTGGCAGCCGGAACATTCACGAGATCATGTGCTTCCAGGCGACTCCGGCGAATGCCTCGCAAAGTTCCGCCGGCGTGAACCAGAAGCAGACTGCCAAGGTGCAGATCGGCACTCAGGCGTACGTCGCTTACTACAACCCGACGACGCTCGCCGGCTCTCTAACCTCGCAATACATCGGTCAACCGGTAGGGGATCCTAATCCGAACGATTTGGTGGTCAGCTCCACCATCAACTGGGACGGCTCCTGCGTGCTCACCGGCGTCGTGGCCGGCCAAATCTGCGACCTCACCGGTCCGGCCGGGCCCGTGGCGGCGGAAGGACCCACGAGCCGCACGATTCTGACCTGGAATGGCGCAGCCGGTGTTCCGTTCGAATGGGCGAATTTAACCGCCGCCCAACAAGCGGCGCTTGATGCTGGCGATGCCGCGGCGGCCGCAGCCGTGCCGCCGGGAGCGCCGCCCTTCAGTTATTCTCGGCTCAACTATCTGCGGGGCGATCGCAGCAATGAGCAAACGCCGACCTCCAGCACAACCTATATAGGCACGTTCCGCGATCGCGCCAGCGTGCTTGGCGACATCATCGATTCGAGCCCGATTTGGGTCGGACCGCCGAACACGACCTACCCCAACACCTGGACCGACCGGTACAACACCACGGGCGACACCATGTCTGAGAACTCCGGGGAAAGTTACGCAACCTTCGCCTCGAGCAGCGGTTTCCAAAACCGCACCAACGTGGTCTACGCGGGCGCCAACGATGGCCTCCTGCATGGCTTTCGATCGGGCGCTTTCAGCAACGCCACGACGTATGACCCCTCGAACAACGACGGCTACGAAGTGCTTGCCTACATGCCCGGGCACGTCGTCAATACCATTCAAACCGCAACCTTGCAGGCGACGGGCACCATGCCCGCTTATAACTCGCCGAGCAATTTCTCGGACCCGCAGTACGGTCACCGCTTCGACGTCGACGCTTCTCCTGGAACCGGGGATGTCTTCTACGGCGGCCAATGGCACACCTGGTTGGTCGGCGGCCTAGGGCCCGGCGGCGAGTCGATCTATGTGCTCGACGTGACCGATCCCACTCAATTCACCGAAGCGAATGCCGCGAACGTGGTGCTTGGCGAGTGGAGCACGTACATCAGCTCCACCACCACGACCTCTGTCACCGTCGGGACTACCACGACCAACACGACCACGTCAGTTCCGCCGTACGTCGTCGCCACCAGCTTGACTTGCGTGAACGACACCACTACCCCCTGCGGCAATCATCTGGGTAAAACTTATGGCGTGCCCGAGATACGCCGCTTTCACAATGGCAGCTGGGGCGCGGTATTCGGCAACGGCGGCGGGAGCGTGGGAGGCGATGCCGGTATCTACGTGATGCTGGTCAATCCGAGCACCGGGCCTACGGGCGGCGGCATCACTTTTTACTACCTGAGCACTTCGACCGGCTCTGCAGCCAGCCCGAATGGAATCTACTATGTCGCGAGCGCCGATTTCGACGGCGATCACATTTCTGATTACGTCTATGCGGGGGACCTGCTAGGACATATCTGGCGCTTCGATTTGACCAGCACCAATCCGGCCCGTTGGGGCGTCGCGAACACTAATGGCACCTCCGTTAACTCAGGCGGAGGATCTGCGACTCCTATATTTACCACGCCGAACGGACAGCCCATCACCTCGCAGGTGATCGTGGCGACCATTGCCACCCCGACCGGCAACCCGCGTGTCATGGTCGAGTTCGGAACCGGCCAAGAAACGCCCATGTCCAATGCATCTGCGGCCACGTTCTTGACGTCGCAGCAGGCCCTCTACGGAATTTGGGACTGGAACTTCGGCACGTGGAATTCAGTGTCCTCCGTGCAGTTCGACAGCCTGCCTAACGGGGGATTCTCAGCGCCCTCCACGGCACTATCAGGGGTCGCCAGTCTTCAACAGCAAAGCATTACCGGAACGTTCTCGGCGACCGTGGCCAACACCGGCAGCGATTATCGAACCTTGAGCAGCATCCCGATCTGCTGGGCTGACACCACGGGGTGCACGCAGTTTGGTTGGTATCTCAATTTGGTCTCGGGTAATGCGTATTCACCCGACCCCGCGATACCGCAAAATGGTAATGCGAATTACGCCAACACCCCGGTCGTTTGGGAACAGATCATTTACAACCCAGTGCTCGCGGGCGGAGCCTTTATCGTCAATACCACCATCCCACCGTCCGCCGCGGCGACCATGTGCTTCTCGAGCGCGGTGTCGGGTTGGACCATGGCCATTGACCCCACAACCGGTGGTGCATTGACGACAGGGTTCTTCGACAATCCGGGGACGCATTCCCCGATCAACGTGACCGTCTCGCTCAACGGTGTCAACGGCCCGACGACGTCGACCGTACCTGTGAGCGGCGCCGCCTTCTCCGGCAGCGGCAGCGTGTCGATCATGATGGGCGGCACCCAGGCCTACGCTTTGCTGCAGGGACCTGCGGGCGCTTTGTTGCCACCCGTCACTCTTCCTGGGAACTTCACGGGCAAGCGCCTCACTTGGACACAGAGGCGCTAGCCGAAAAAAGGTAGTTGACTATGGATACTCGAAAGCACTCTCCAAATCAGCATTCGCGGACGCGTGTATCGCGGGGCTTTACGCTGATTGAGCTCGTCGTCGCGATGGTCATTGCGGCTATTTTGGCCGCGATCGCCATTCCCTCTTATAACAACTACGTCCGCAAGGGCCGGCGCACGGACGCCAAGAGCGCCCTCCTCGACATGGCAAGTCTCGAAGAGCGTTATTTCACCACCAACAATGTGTATAGCCAGAACCCTGCGGATCTCGGCTACCCAGGCTATCCAGTAGGCGGCCCGATTCCGGTGGGCAACTATTATCAGGTCACCATACCTGCCGCCAATTTCATTGCGGCGGCAGTTCCCACGGCGGCGGCGCCCGGAGGAACGCCGGCATCCTACTCGCTGGTAGCCACTCCCGTTGGTGATCAGATCAACGACACTGCCTGCACCAGTTTTACTGTCACCTCGGCGGGCGTGCAGTCCTCCACTCCTGCTGGCGGCAGTTGTTGGTGAGCACGCTCAAGAGCGCGCTGTGGCGTCGTACTCTACGCAAACTAAACCTGACCTCGGGTGGCGTGCAAACATCCGTTGCCGCGACCGGTCGTTGATAACGACGCATTTTTTAGCCGTAGGTTCCCTGGCGCGATTTTTCTCAGTGCTGCGGCGGTTGTTATAGAAGCCGCGACTCCTGCGCTCCAGCCTCTCGGCTAACTTCTCACTTGGCGTCCAGGCCAAGCGATTCGTCGGTGATCGGCCGCCCCCGGTTTAAACGGCTTGCGGTAGGCGCCATCAAAGGCCTTGGCAAGGAGCGGGCAGCTGATCGAGACGACGCAACACCAGGGTGGCCTGGAACACACGGCCCCACTGGCGCTCGTTCAGCAAGCTCACGATGCCTGCGGCGAGTAGATTGTTGAGCGCGGCATTCGCCGCAGGCACGGAGATGTTCAAACCAGCCGCTGCCTGCTGCACCGAGAGTACCGGGTGCCCGATCAGGAAGCGAGGAAGGCGGCGCGTGGCCGAATGTGCCCGGTAGCTGTGAAGTTCCAGTTCCCAGCGCTCGGCGAGAGCGAGCAGGTCTTCCGCAATCGAGATCGACTCGTCGCAGGACTCGACCACGGCGTCGCCCAGAAGCTCGAGCCACGGACCCCATTCTCCTTGTAGCTGGACGCTCGCAAGCGCTGCGTAGTACTGGGACTTCGCCCGCGACAACGCTCCGGAGAGGTAGAGCGGTGGGTAACCCTCGGCAGCCAGCATGAGCGGCATCAGCAGTCGTCCCGTTCGGCCATTGCCGTCGTGATAAGGATGGATGGTCTCGAACTGAACGTGCGCGATCGCAAGCTGCGCCAGTATCGTGAGTTCCGCCTGTTCATCTTCACGCGGCGCGTACTGCAGGATGCTTGCCGCCATCTCCTCCATGCAGCCTTTTATTCGGGCGGGCGGTGCCGGCACGAACACCGCATCCTCAATTCGCAGTGTCGGTCCGATCCAGACTTGGGTCTCGCGATAGGCTCCAACGGGGAAGTGGGTCGCCTCATCCTGCATCAGCAACGCATGGAGTTCGTTGATGAGCGTGAGATCGAGCACCATGCGGCCACCAATGCGGACGCGCTCGAGGCCGCGTTGGAGTGCTGTGACATAGCGTTCAGTGATCCTCACGTCTGCGGGCAGGCCGCCAGTGCTGTGCGTGGCCTCGTAGGTGAGCAACTGATGCAGGTCCGATTTGGTGCCCTCGATCTGCGAGCTCATGACTGCTTCGCGACGTGCGAGCGTGCGGGTCACCATGTCGGTATTCGCAAGGTGCTTGAGGGTGCCTTGCAGACGGCCCAAGGCGGCGTGTGCTTTTGGGAGGCCAGCCTCGTGCCGACGGTCCAGGGAAAACATGCGTGGCGTGGGCGGTGCCACAAGCGCGCAAGCATTAGGAAACCCGTGTGCGGGCACCAGATAAGGCTGGCGATCTTTTGCGATAAGGTCACGGCGCATGTGCGATCGCTGGTCGAGTGGGGTAAGCTTTAGAAGCTCTTCTTAAGTATATGCAGAAACCTTAAAGATCGCAATGATATTCTGAAGGTTCCGCAATAACCTTTATAAGCTCCGCACGCTTTTTAAGGATACGCTGCTCCGATCAACAAACAAAAAAGCCCCGCGGGTCTTGCGATCCGCGGGGCGATGACTCTCCCGTCACCTAGTTGAGTTCGCGCCGCCTAGCTCGCGCTGTAGCCGCGTCCCTCTACGCAGGCCACCATGGCCCGCTGATAGTCCGATCCGTTCGCGCCGTCCTGACCGGCCTGCTGGCCGGCCCACTGCTGACATTCGCGCCTGTCGGTGGATTGCTGTTCCTGACTCTGCCCGTTCTTCGGGTACATGAAGATTCGCGACTGTTGACCGCCGGCCCCTTGCGCCGGATCGGCGTACTGCGTGCCCGAGCTAGGAGCCGCCGCATAGGCGCCGGCATTCGGATCCCCGCCAGGAGCTGCGGCCGGTGCCTCAGGTGCCGCCCCAGCGCCCGCGCCGCTCGGATCGCCGACCGGCGGCGGATCGGTTGCGGTATAGCCGCTGTAGGAGGGATTCCAGGTGTAGTACACGTTATTGGCGTAATAATAAGGAACACCGGCGTACCAGTAGGTCGCGTAAGCGAGCGGGAGCACCGGCAGGAACCAGGCATAGCCTAGACCGTAATAGGCGCGCGGCCAGAAACCGCCGTGCCAATAGCCACCGTGCCAATAGGCGCCGGAATAGCCGTGATAGCCGCCGTAGCCACGGTAGCCTCCGTAACCGGCGTAACCAGCATGATAGCCGCCGTAGGCCGCGTGCCCTGCGTAGGCCCCGTGGCCTGCGTACGCCGCGCCGCCGTAACTGCGTCCGGCACCGCCGTAGCCGCCATAGGTGTGTACCGCGCCGCCTGAGTAATGACCCACCGCAGCATAGTGAGCGCCGCCGCCGGCATGTCCAACCGAGGCGTGAGCAGCGCCACCGCCACCGCTGAAATGGCCGCCGCCGCCGTGCCCGCCGCCGCCGGAGTGCCCTTGGGCCAACACCGGCGCCGCCGCCAATACCGCGGACGCCAAGACACCAACCGCGCCAAGAATTCGTTTACTCATGACTGCACTCTCCGCTCTGACGCTGTGCCAAAGCTATGAATCCACCACCTCATTTGACCTTACTAAGTACAACGCGGTTCAACCCGCTCGGTGCACATCGGCAGTGCAAAGGACTGTCAAGCATCTAGTCGGCGCGCCACGTGGCATTGAACATAACGTAAGCGGTCCGTCCAGGCGCCGGCTCGAAATAGCGCGAGTTGCTTTCGTTCACGATCACAGTACCGACATAGGCGCGATTCGCCAGGTTATCAAGGCGGACGAACTCGCTAAATCGCCACCGGGGTCTTTCCTGGTCGAAGCCGGCACGCAAATTCGCTTCCCAGTAGCCCGGCGCCGACGCCGTGTTTCGGTCATCGGCGTAGATCCTTGCCCTCCCCTGCGCTTCGAGGGTGCCCGTGAAACCCAGCGGGGCGTAGGTCCAAGTCAGCCCGGTGTACAAGGCGCTTTTGGGAACGGCGGGCAGATAGCTGCCGGCCGCGACGGTCGCGGGGACACAGGGCGTGCCGACGCAGGTCGCATAGGCCTGACCCACGACCGCGCGAATGAAGGTGTAGGCCAGCCGAGCGGTGAAGCCGCCGGCCCAGGCCGCGTTGACCGCCAACTCGGCCCCGTGCCGCGCCGTTTCGCCAATGTTTTGTTCCACCGATCGGCCATTGAAATTCTGCAGCACCGCCAACTCATCCCTCGTCTCGATGTAGAAAGCCGCGAGGTCGGCGCGCACGGCTCCCTCGCCCGCCTTGATGCCAACCTCGTAATTGTTGCTGCGCGCCGGCTTTAGCCCGATGTTGAGTCCCGGCAAGCTGCCATCGGTGGACCGGTAGGCCAGATCGTTCAAGGTCGGGGTTTCGAAACCCTTGCCGTAAGAGGCATAGAGATTGACGGCGGAACTTAAGTGAAAGAGGGCCGCCGCTACCGGAGTGACCGCGGTATAGCGAACGCTGCTGTGCGGATCTTCCGCATATGGCAAATCATCGTTCGAGGTCACCACCACCAGATTGTTGCGAACCCCGGCGATGAGGCGCCAGAGCGCATCGGGGTCCCACTGAGACTGCAGGTACTCGGCGACATCGTACACATGGTTCGACTCGTCGCGGCGCAATGCGCCCTGTACGCCCAAGTCGTTGCCCACATAATTCAAATAACCCTGGCGCGATTCTTCCAAGTCGTCGTAATCGAGGCCCGCCACCGTTTGCAATGCCGTCGGTCCAAGCGTGCGCTGGTCCGTTACATGCGCGTCGATGCCCCAAAAATCACGGTCCAATGCGATCACTCCGCCCGGATACAGCGGCTTGGCTTCCTCCGTCGCTTGGGGTATCGCTTGAAATTGCGTGGTAGCGCGATGGCCCATGTAGAGCGTGCTCGAGAGCACATCTGCCGAGTTCAGTTTGTTTTCGTACACCGCACCGATTTGCTGTTGATCGAGCGACTTGCGCGTGTTGTATGCAACGGCGCCGGTGCCCGCCTGACTCGGATTGGCGGCGACCTGCGCCGCCGTGAGTCCCAACGGGTCCTGGACGAAGGGCGTTTCGACCACATTGGCCACCAGCGTCAAGGTGGCGGCGTCGCTCAGATTGATTCGCAGTTTCGAATTGAAATTGTTGCGCTCCGCGTTGCTGTGGAATCGATAGCCGTCGTCTTGAAAATGCGCGGCGTCGACGACGTAATTGATGGTGCCGTCGTCGCCCGTCGTCATCAATGCGTAGCGCTGGGTATTGAACGTGCCGTACTGCGCCGAGCCGTCGATGAAGTAGCCCGGCTTCGCATCCTCGGTGAAGATCGAAATCACACCGCCGGAAGAATTGCCGTAGAGCGCCGAGAAAGGACCGCGCAACACTTCCATACGGCCGGCGGAGCCCAAATCGAATTGCGAGAATTGGCCCTGGCCATCCGGCATCGTTCCGGGAATGCCGTCCGAATAAAGACGGACGCCGCGCACGCCGAAGCTCGATCGCGCGCCGAAGCCGCGGACCGACAATTGTAAATCTTGCGCATAATTTTGCCGGTTCTCCGCGGAGACACCGGGCACGGTGATCAAAGATTCCGAGATGTTGACCTGCAATTGTCCGGTTTGAATGGTTGCCTGGTCCACGCGGTTGATCGATGCCGGAATATCGAAGCTCGATTCGGCAACCCGGGTGGCGGTCACCACGATGGGAGACAGCTCCGGCACGGCATCGGCATTCGCGCAGAGGCTATATCCGAAGAGGAGCGCGAGCACGCCTCCAAGCAACGTCGCCATCGATCTTTGCATAATCGCTGCGATGTTATGTCATCGCAACAACGACCGCATCTTGGACCGGCCAATTGCTCAAGTCTGGTGCTTCGCTGCCGCTACTTTAGAACTTGAAGACACTACATCAGTTAAGTTTGCAAGCAGCACGAGCCACCCTGCTCTGCGCCGCCGCGTTGCTGTTGCCGTTTCTGGCCGCAGCGGATTCTCGCGTGGCCACAGGTGCCCCGCGCACTGCGCTCGTTGCCACGGCGCACTTGGATTTCAAAATCATCATCCCGAGGGTTCTCTCGCTGGACATGATGAGCGGTGGCGATCGCGTACCAGGCGCGACGTCCGTGGCCATCTTCACCAACAGTCACAATGTCACGTTGGCTGCGACGCTGCACGCCTCGGATGAGGCCCGTGGGAATGTCATATTGAACGCGGCGGCGAGAAAAACCATTGCGCAAAATGCATCGTGCACGCTCGGGTTGGCGACAAGTCGAGTGACCTGCACCGCCTCGATGCCGTAACACCGGCGCACCGATCCGCCCGCCTCTTTCATTCGCCTGGCACCCTGCGGGTGCGATTTCCCCTGTTTTTTGCCTCTGCGATGAACCTCGATTCGGGCCGGCTCGGGCCGTGGGTGTGCGACCTGGCGCACAAAAAGGAAACTGTATCGGCCGCGGCGGCCGGATCTTGAGCTCGCCCCGGCCGAATTGCGACCTGGTTCAACTGTGTCCTTAGGCTTATTCCCTAGTATCTCCGCACGCACGGAGCCGCATGAGGCGCACGAGCGCAAGTGGCGGTACGTCCCAACGAGCAGTGCCCCAGGTATTTCTACACAGCACAGGAAGCAGATTATGAAGACAGCAATTGCGTTGAAAACTCTGTTGGGCGCGGCGTCACTGGCGCTGCCGCTCGTCGCATTCGCGGAGTCGAACGTTCAAACGGGCGCCGCGACCGCCGCACCGGGCGCGACCGCGCACGTGGATTTCTCCATTGTGATCCCGAAGATTCTTTACCTGCGCGTCGGCACCGGATCGACGTATACAACCGGGGCGCTGACGTCGAACCCGGCAATAGATTTGATTACCTTTTCCCCGACGGCAGCCCAGGTAGGCAACGGCACTGCAATTGCCGGTACCGGCGGCGACCTTGCGGGCGGCATCGAGACAGCGGCCGTGGTGAGCAACAGCGGCAACGTCACTCTCAACGCGACCGCAAACGGTGCGCTCAGCGACGGCAACGGCGATTCGATTCCTTACTCCCAGATCACCACCGTCGCCACGACGCTGACCTCTGGAACCGCATTGCCGGCGCCGGTGCTGACCAACGCGACCAGCGCGAACGTCGTCCTCACCGCACCCGCTACCAAGGTCATCGTTCAAGATGCCAAGTGGACCTTCAGTTACGCCAACACCGCGTCGGTGCCGACGGGAACGTACGGTGGTATCAACGTGAACAACAGCCGCGTGGTTTACACCGCCACGATGCCCTAACGCCAGAGTACTCGGCGCTTTCGAATGCACGGCAATCCGCCATCGGCGCCGGCGTCACGGTCTGAAGTGACGCCGGTCGCCCAGCGCTCACGATGGGCGGAGACGATCGAGGCGTACCAAAGCCTCTTCGCAATTTGTTTGCTCGCGGCCGTACCGTCGAGCGCATCGGCTTACACGGCCACCCTAGCTCCAGCCGCGCCGCTGACCGTCTACTTGCAGGTTGGCGTCGGCAGCTTCACGGCGGACTATTGCGGCGGCACCACTTATCCGCCGCCCAACGGGACGCCCAACTGCGGCCCGGCGTTTGGCGGCGGCACGCCTCAGAAAAACACCACCATCAACACCGTATCAACGACGGTGGCGGCGACCGCTGTGGGCAATGGCACGGCGCAAGCGATGACCACCAACAGCACGGCAAGCAATAGCTTTCTCGACGGCTTCGCGTTCTGCAACGCGCCGGGCCAGTTGTATATCGGCGGCTTCTATCGCACCACCGGTGCAACGACCGCCGCGGCGCAGGTCGTCGCGACCGTGCCGGTGTCTCTGACCGACGCTGTCGGCGACACCATTCCATTCTCCAAGATCCAGTGGACTTCGAGCGGCAACGGAGATACCGGTGCCGAGCCTTTTCCGGCGGGGACCTTCGTCCACGGCGGCGTACAGAATGTCGGCTCCATGGGCAGCAACTCATGGAACGAGAGCTGCTGGACGTTTTCCTATCTGAACAACACCGTGCCGCCCGCGGGTACATTCACGGGCGTCGTCCTCTACACGCTGAGCGCGCCATGAGTGCCGCAAGCCGTTCGACGCCGGCAGCGGCTTTTTTTTTGGCTCTGGCATTGAGCATAATCTGGGCCCCCGCGGCGCAGGCGAAAACGACCACGATCGATGATTCCGGCACGCAGTCGCTCGAGCCGACTGTGAGCATGCGCTGGAGAACTGCGACGCCATCGCGCTCCGGCGGCGCCAACCTGTTGGTCGGCACCACGACGATTCGAGTCCGGCTCAACGTGCTGCCCTGGCTCAAGCATTCGGCGCGCATTTACTTGTCATTGCCGGCGCAGCCACCGGGTCCCATCAGCGCTTCTTGGGTCGCACAAGAGCGATTTCTCTCCGGCCAGCTGCAATCCGGCAATCGTGTGCTGATTTATGCCGGCCCCATCACGACGCCATTCATGGAAGACGTATTGAAGCTGCAGTTCACGATGGACGGAGCTTTGATGCGGCGGCCCTTCCCGGTGACTTTCCACTTCGAGATGGACGAGGGTTGATCATGCGACGCTGTGCCTTACTGCTGTTCTCGATCCTGGGCGTCTCATCGTCGGGGTTCGTGCAAGCTCAAGGGTTTGCGGCGCTGGTCTCACCACCGCGCTTCGAACTTTCCGCAAAGGCGGGCAAGACCTTGCGCAGCGTGGTGGAGGTGAGCAACCGGTCGACCACTCCTGCTCACTACTTGATCCACACCGCAGATTGGACCTTGTCGCCGGATTTCAGCGTGAACTTTCACGACGACCTGCAGCCCGACAGCTGCCGCCCCTGGGTTGCGATCGAGCGACCCGACGTCGTAGTGCCCGGTGCCGGGACCGTGCGCTACCGCTTCGAAGTAACCGTGCCGGCGGATGCCCCGCCCGGCGAGTGTCGTTTTGCCATCATGATCGAAGGGGCGGAGCCGTCGATTGCCAGGAGTAAAGGTCTGGACGTGCCCGTCACCGGCCGCATCGGCGTCATCGTTTACGTCACCGTTGGCGATGGCGAACCGTCGCTCGAAATATTCGGGCCCAAAATCGCGACTCTGAACGGTCAGCAAATCCCGGTCTTGCGTGTCCACAACTCGGGCACCGCGCATGGACGCATGAGCGGGTTTCTGACCGGCACGGACGCGAAGGGAATTCAATATGACTTCGCACCCACGGATTTCCCGATTTTGCCTGGTGAAGAGCGTGAAGTCTTCCTGACACCGTCGACCGCCACGGACGACCACCCGAAGCTCACTTTTCCGGTCACCGTGAAAGGCAGGCTCGAGTGGGGCGAGCATCACACCGATCTCAACCAGCTGTTTGAATGAAGCCCGGTGCCAACCTGGTTCCCCGGCTCGTGTTCGGCCTGTGCGGGCTGGGGGGGCTCGCTTGGCTCAGCGCGGCGTACGCGCAGACCGCGACTCCTGCGCCGCCCGCGACGGCGCCAACGCCTCCCTTGTCGTGGAGCGCTGCCAATCTTCCTTCGATTCCGGTCTATCAGGATAAATACATCGGCGGCGGAGCGCTGGCCCCGGACATCTCCGCGGGTGAGGGCGGAATCAACGACACCGAGGGGCTTGCGCGATCGATACAGATCGACGGCGTAGTGAGTGTGTTGAGCTCACACGATGGCGGATCCGCGAACAACGTAGTAGAGAACGGCATCGTCGCCAAGTCGCAGTGGGAAACGGCCGCGTATGGCGCGTGGTCACTCGACGCTGCCGTGCGTACGGGAGGTTCTGGTCTCGGCGACGCCGATCAAGGTCAAGGCGGAGTCCTCACCTTGAGGCAGCGCGGCATGCCCTTTGATGGGGACTGGCAGGCCGACAACGGTCTCGGAGACCTCAACTCCCCGGACATCAGCCTGGCACGATTCCAACCACGCTTCTATTTGCCGACCGGTCCGATGCAGGGTCTGACCACGGAATGGCGCGGACCTTCCGATCTGCAGATCGTTGCGGGCGGCGGCGTGCCCGGTCTATACGACGGCATCGAGGTACCCAACTTTCGCACCCTGGACGGATCCACGGCGACCGCCGGAGCCCAGTGGTCTCCGGCACCGCATTGGACGGTTGGCGGACAATTCATCGAGGCTCACGACGTGAATCTCGCCATCGGTCCCACGATCGACGGCACGGCGCTCATGTCGTCGAACACGGGGCTCATGACGGCGGCTTGGGCTGACTCCGGTGAGCACGTTCAGATGAATCTTTTGGACGGCGAAGTCAACGGGAAATCCAATGGCCTTGGAGGCTGGGTCGACGCATCGATCGCACAGGGCCGGATCCTGCAAAATGCCGGCGTGTTTCGCATCGACCCCAACGTGACTTGGGGAAATCAACTCATCTCCAATGATGCGCAAGGCGGCTACTACCGGCTCGACTACCAGAGTCGGCAGTGGTTGGCGGATGTCGGCGTCGACGAAGTTCATTCGGTGTCGGGCCTCGGCACCAACACCACCTTCCTCACCGGCGACGCACGCTACCAGATGTCGCGCGATTGGGGCGTTGGCGGCGTCGCCAATGTCAGCCGTTCCGACGGCGGTACCGGTTGGTCGCTCGAGGGGTACGTCGATCACTTGAATGCCTGGGGCACGGGCCGCGCGCAGGCCGACTTCGCCAGTACTCCGACGGGCCAGGACATCACGGCTACGTTGGATCAGACTTGGTCGATGTCCAACGGGATCCGCCTCAGCACCTCGACGTCGGTGGAGCGCATCAGCGGAGCCATGATCAATGGCCTCGAGCAGGACAGCACGGTGCTTGGGCTAGCGGCATATGGCGGCGGGCAACTCACCGCGAGACTAGGCGTCGAGGGCAATGTGCGCTGGGCAACCGCCGTGCAGGGCCACGCCGCGCCCGGCGTGTCCGCCAATGTCTCCTTGACCTACCGGCTGTCGCAGAACTGGCAGCTATTGGCAACCTATTACGAGAGCGATGTCGGCTCTTGGACGCCGCTCACCGTGGTCTCACCGCTCACACCGCCGATGGCGACCACCGTCCCCGCGGTCGAGGAACGCGGGATATTTCTGACGCTCCGCTATCAGCGAGCCGCGGGATCGCACTTTGCGCCGCTCGGCGGCGCACCGGGAAGCGGGGCCGGCGAAATCGCGGGAATTGTCTATCTCGATGCCAACAACAACGGGCACGTCGATGCGGGCGAAGCCGGCGCGTCCAATGTCACGGTGGTGCTGGACGGGCGATTCTCCGTCCAGACCGACGCCAACGGCCGATTTAGTTTCCCGGTAGTCGCGACAGGCCATCACGTCGTCACGGTCATCTCCGACAACCTACCGCTGCCGTGGACACTCGTGAACGGAGGCCGCACCGAGGTCGATGTTACGACCCGGGACCGAACCGATGTCAGCATCGCCGCGCAGCGTCCTCGCTAGAAGCATCAATGTCCGGTGAACATCTGCGACTGATAGACGACGTGACCGCCGACGACTGTTTGCAGGACCTGAACCTCGGCGATCTCATCGGCGGGAATCTTGAGGACATTGCGGTCGAGCACGATCAGATCGGCTAGTTTGCCCACCTCGAGCGAACCCGTTGAAAGCTCCTGATGCAGTTCATAGGAGGAGTTCATGGTGATCGCCCGCAGTACTTGCGCGCGCGTGAGGCCGACATCCTCGCTCAACCGGCCGGCATACTTCGGATAGGTGGACGGGGCATTTGCGCGTGTCACGCCGACCTTGAGTGCGAACCATTCGTCGAGCGGGTCCACCGGCCAGTCGCTGCCATAGGCGATGCGCGCAGCCGCCGCCGCCAGGTAGCCGGCGGGCTCCATGTACTTGAAGCGCGCAGGGCCCAAATAGTCGCGCGCACCTTCGATCGTATCCGGCGCCGGTTTCTCCCATTGAAACGACAATACCGGGATGACATTCAATTGTTTGTATCGCGCGAAGTCCTTCGGATCGACGATCTCGTCATGGGCGATGGCGGCGCGAATGTCCTTTCCGGGGAAGCTCTCGCGCAGCGCCTGGATGCCGTCCAAGCCTTCGTGCACCGCGCGATCCCCGTCCGCGTGCATGTGCGGTTCGAAGCCGGCGCCCGCGACGGCGATGAGGACGCTGCGCAAAACAGGGGCAGGGAAATACACATCCGGCCCGCGGTTCGTTCCCGGTACCCAGTGCCGATCGGCACCCGTGCCCTGCGCGACGAGATACGGTTGAAGCATGGCGCCGGTGAGCGCCGGCGCCGCGATCACGCCGTCAAGAAACAATTTCACATTGCGGACGGTCATGCGCGGCCGCGGCTCGATATCGCCCTGATCGTAGCGCCGCGCGAGCGCGGTCACCTGTGCGGCCGCCTTTTCCGGATCGCGTCCCTCGGGCGGTGTGATCAACAGGGCGAAATGTGCGCGCGCTGTGAGCTGCCCGTCGCGCTCGACCTTCGCGAATGCCGCCAACGCAGGCGGTACCGCCATCGCGTCCAAGAATGTCGTCACGCCTTGTTTACGCAGCGCGTCGAGAGCTGCTTGCGCGGAACTGACGTCGTCGCTCGGTGTGGGCGAAGGAAGCTTCTGGACCAGCAGATCCTGCGCGGCATCCTCGAGGATGCCCGACGGGTTGCCGGCTGCGTCGTGACCGATTTTACCGCCCAAGGGTTCCTTGGTGGCGGCGGTGATGCCCGCAATTTCGATGGCGCGCGAGTTGGCCAATCCGGTATGACCGAAAGACGACTCCACGAAGATCGGGCGCTTGGTTTTCAGCGCATCCAGGGTCGACCGCGTCGCCGTCGTGCCTGCGGGCAGCATCCCTTCTTGAAACCAATTCACGACTTCCAGCCAAGCGTCCGGTTCGCGCGCCTTGGTATCGTCCAAACAGCCCTGAATTTTCTTCTGCATCTCCGCGATACTGAGCTGCACGTAATTCAAATTGCATTTGAGCAGCGCCGCGCCGCCCTGCAGCGGGTGCATGTGGCCATCGACCAGACCCGGCATCAGCATGCGTCCGCCGAGATCGATCAGCGACGTATGGTCGCCGACGAACGGCGCGACACCCGCATTGCTGCCGACGTACACGATCCGTCCCGCCCGGATTGCAATCGCTTGCCGAACGCTGTCCTCGGCGTCGACCGTGTAGATGAAGCCGTTGCGGTAGACCGCGTCCGCCGGCGCCTGCGCGGGTGTACCGGCGTCAGCGGCTGCGGACACTGGCGCGAGGCCCAATTCCGTCGCGGTCAGGACCAGAATTGCGAGACATGTCTTAAATTGCATGGAGAGCCTTGTCGAGATCGGCTATGAGATCGCCGGCATCCTCGATGCCGACCGAAATTCGAATCAGCGCATCGTTGATCCCAATACGATCGCGCGTTTCTTTGGTTAATCCGGAGTGAGTGGTGCTCGCGGGGTGCGAAATCAGTGTCTCGGTTCCCCCTAAGCTCACCGCCAGCTTGATGACTTGAAGACCATCCAGCAAACGAAATGCTTCCGTTTCGCCCCCCTTGACCGCGAAACCGAAGGTTGAACCCGCGCTTTCGCATTGCCGTTGGAACACCTCCCGCCGCGGATCATCCGCAGAGAGAAAGCCGAGATAATTCACCTGGGCTATCTTCGGATGCGAGCGCAGAAAATTCGCCACCAACGCTGCGTTTTCTGCCGATTTGTGCATGCGCAGGGACAGCGTCTCCATTGAACGCATGATCATCCATGCGGTATTGGGATCCAGTTGAGTGCCCATGGCGCCGCGTAATCTCTTGATTGGACCCACGACCTCTCGCGCGCCCACGATGCCCCCAGCCACCAGATCCGAATGACCGCCGACATACTTCGTCAGCGAATACAGCACGAGGTCGGCGCCAAGCGCCAGTGGACGTTGAAAAACCGGACCGAGAAACGTGTTATCGACCATCACCGGAGGTCGACCGCCCGACTGACGTGCGCCGATGTGCTCCGAGACCTCATGCATCAACGCAAGATCGACCAAACTGTTGGTCGGATTCGCGGGCGTTTCGGTCATCACCAGACAGACTCGGCCGCGGGTCTCGGCTGCCCGCGCCACGGCACGCGCGGCGGCGTCCATGACCGCGGCACGATCGTGCCCCAGCGTAAAGCTGACGGCGCTGACGCCGAATGCGGGCAATGTCCTTTCGATCAATGTCTCGGTACCGCCGTACAGAGGCTGACTCATCAAGATCACATCACCCGGGCGAACATAGGCCCACAGCGCAGTGGAGATCGCCGACATACCACTGGAGAAAACCGCGGCGGCTTCGCCCTGCTCCCACAGCGCGAGACGATCCTCCAGAACCTCGAGATTGGGATTGTTGAATCTCGAGTACACGAGGCCGCTGGCCTGCCCGGCGCCCGGTTCGCGGCGTCCGGAGGTATAGTCGAAAAAATCCTTCCCATCCTGCGCGGTCTTGAAAACAAAGGTCGACGTCAAAAATATCGGTGGCTTGAGCGACCCCTCCGACAAAGAAGGATCGTAGCCGTATCCCATCATTTGGGTTTCGGGCTTCAGCATGTGATCACCGATTTTACGTTTATGATACGCGTCGTAGCTCACGTTACCGCTCCCACCAGTTCATAAGGTGTCGCAATATACCCCGCCGCCATCAAGGTGTGGGCATTCGAACAATGTAAGATCACTTAGGAATGAATATCACGTGTTACTGCTAGTCATCGCTGCTGCGGCGTTCGCCAGCACCATGCTCGGCGGATTGCTGGCTCTGAGGCTGCGCGACAAATTGCACCTGGTACTCGGATTCAGCGCCGGCGCGGTCATTGGCGTCGCCTTCTTCGATCTGCTGCCCGAATCAATCAATCTTGGCGTCAAATTTCACAGTCCGAGCGTGCTTCTGTCCTTCAGTGCGCTGGGTTTTCTGTCCTACCTGGTATTGGACCGAATCCTGTTGTTTCACGGCGACTCCGCGCCGCGCGGCAGCGTTGCCGCCGCGGTGCTGTGCTGCCATAGCTTGCTCGACGGCGTCGCCATCGGCCTTGCATTTCAAGCCTCGCGCGCCGTGGGCATCGTGGTGGCAATCGCCGTGCTGACGCACGATTTTTCCGACGGGATCAATACCATGAACGTCGTCTTGAAGAATCGCGCCGATCGGCCCAGGGCATTTCGCTGGCTGCTGCTGGACGCCCTGGCGCCGGTCGTAGGGATAACCCTGACGTCATTTTTCGCGTTGCCGGGCGACGGCTTCGGCGTCGCGCTCGCCCTGTTCGCCGGATTTTTCCTGTACATCGGCGCGAGCGATCTAATTCCCGAGAGCTACCACGCACATCCGAAGTTTCTGACCACGGTCACCACGTTGGCGGGCGCGGCAGTACTCTACCTCGCCATCACACTCATCGGGTGAATCAATCCGGCAGCGGCGGCGGCCACGCCGGCCGACTGGTCGCTGCGCTGCCGCCGGATGCAATCATGATGCTGACGATCGCCGCCCATTGAGTCATCGTCAATCGCTCGTCCAAAAAACACAGTCCCGATAGAGCGCCCAATGCGGGTTCCATGCTCATCAGCACGCCGAACGTTCGAACGGGCATGCGCGTGAGCGCGAACATTTCCAAGGAATACGGCAGCGCGCTCGACAACAGGGCGACGGCGCAAGCCGCCGGCAACACCGCCGGCGCAAACAGCGCGGCACCGGCGTGCGCCACACCGATGGGCACGATGACGACCGCCCCCACGAGCGTACCGAGTGCCGCGGTGCCTCCGCCATGCGAGGCGCCGGCCTTTTGTCCGTACAGAATATAAACGGCCCAGCAAAGCCCGGCGGCGAGAGCAAAAACGATGCCGATGGGCGCGAGCGATTTGGGCCCGGATCCCAACGGCAACAGTGCCAGTAGTCCGAGTACGGCCAGCGCGATCCACAAAAAATCAGCCGCCCGATGCGAAGTCGCCATCGCGACCGCCAATGGGCCGGTAAATTCCAGGGCGACCGCAATTCCGAGCGGAATCCGGCTCAACGACAAATAGAAAAAAAGGTTCATCCAGCCCATCGCGAGTCCGTAGATCACGATGCTGCGTACTTCGCGCGCGGTCGGCCGCCTGCGCCACGGACGCCAAACTGCCAACAGCATGAGGCTGGCAATGGCGAGCCTCAAAGCCGTCGTTCCCGGCGCCCCGATGAACGGGAACAGACCCTTGGCGAGTACCGCACCGGCTTGAATTGAGATCATGGCCACGGTCGTCGCAATCACCGGTAAAACAATCGAAGAGGACTTGAATGGTGTGCTCTGGGTCACAATAATCCATCATCGCACGA
This sequence comes from uncultured Gammaproteobacteria bacterium, assembly GCA_963755965.1. Lineage (GTDB taxonomy): Bacteria > Pseudomonadota > Gammaproteobacteria > Steroidobacterales > Steroidobacteraceae > Bog-1198. The sequence goes on along the minus strand of CAVWLU010000008.1, from coordinate 1,434,035 downwards.
GCGCGGCGTTGCAGCCCAACCGCGCAGCCCGAGCGTACCAAGAGGAGAGTTTGAGATCACCGTCATGCCCATTGCCCGGTCAAAAGTGCCGCGTGACACGGTGGCACTGGCCCGCTTCCTGCTCGGCAAGATCGTGGTGCGCCGGCTCCCCGCGGGCACCGCGGTCGGACGCATCGTCGAGACCGAGGCGTACCTCGAATCCGATCCTGCTTGTCACGCGTTTCGGGGCATGACGCCGCGCAATCGTTCGTTGTTCCTCGAGGCTGGACACGCCTATGTCTATCTCTGCTACGGCACGTCTTATATGCTCAACGTGTCCAGTGAGGATGCCGGCACCGGCTCCGGGGTTTTGTTGCGGGCGCTGGAACCGATTTCAGGTATCGAGCACATGCACCGCTCTCTCGAGAGCGGCGGCCTGCGAAATCTCGCCCGCGGCCCCGGGCGCTTGACCGCCGCGCTCCAGGTTGATCGCCGGCACGACGGTATCGACCTTTTTCGTCGCGGGCCCTTGTGGATCGGCACCGACGATACAGCGATCGACTCGATCGGACAGAGCGTACGCATCGGGCTCACCAAGGCCGCCGACGCTCGCTTACGGTTTTTTGTGGCCGGCAATGAATACCTCAGCGGCACCCGGCGGCTCAATGTATAGCCCGATCGCTGCGCATCTCGAAGAGCTGCCCTTGCTCGTCATGGACGGTGCGCTCGCCACAGAACTCGAGCGGCGCGGTGCGAATCTCCTCGATCCATTATGGTCCGCGAAATACCTCATCGAGCAACCGGCGATGATTCGCAGCGTGCATCTCGACTATTTCAAGGCCGGGGCCGATGTCGCGACGACAGCGACTTATCAAGCTACCTTCGAAGCGTTTTCCGGGCGCGGCATCGAGCGAAGCCGCGCCGCGGAGTTGATGCGCGATGCCGTGTCGATCGCGGCTGCAGCCAGAGAGGAGTTTTGGTCCGATCCAAAGAGTCGCGAGGGCCGTCTGCGGCCGCTCATCGCAGCATCCGTCGGGCCGTATGGCGCCATGCTGGCGGACGGCGCCGAGTATCGTGGACATTATGCTGTGAACGATGAATTGCTCGCCGAATTTCATCGGCCGCGGCTTGAAGTACTGGCGCAGTCGGGCGCCGATCTCCTGGCTTTCGAAACCATACCCTGTCTGCGCGAGGCCGTCGTGCTGGCGCAATTGCTCCGGGAATTTCCGGCAATCACGGCGTGGGTAAGCTTTTCCTGCCGGGACGGAGCAACCAACTGCGAGGGCGAAGAGATCTCCCGTTGCGCGGCCGCATTTCAAGATTATCCGCAAATCGCCGCTGTCGGCGTGAACTGCACGCGGCCCGAGCATGTGAGCGGCCTTCTGCGATTGATGCAGGATCACACCGACAAACCCTTGGTCGCTTATCCTAATTCCGGGGAGTGCTACGACCCGCTCACCAAGCGATGGACGGGAGCAGCGCTCGAACCACCGTTCGGCGATCGGTTGCGCGCCTGGTATCTGGCAGGAGCTCGACTGATCGGCGGCTGCTGCCGCACCACGCCCGAGGACATACGCACACTGGGCGCGATACGCGCTCAGTGCTCCGAAAAATGCGGGTCTCGCTTCTCGAAGAACGCGCGCACGCCCTCCACGCAGTCGTGAGTTTCCAGGGTCATCTCCTGGGCGCTGCGCTCGGCGCGCAGCTGTTCCTGCAGGGAATTGTCGAATGTCGATGCGTGCAACGATCGAATCTGGCCCAGGACCGCGCACGGTCCGGTCGCGAGGCGGCTGGCCACGGCCTGCGCGCGCGACACGACCTCGCCATCCGGCACCACCGAGTACGCCAAGCCCCAGTCGAGAGCCGTCTTGGCATCGATTTTTTCCGCCAACATCAACGACGACAATGAACGCCCGCCGCCAATGCGGCGCGCCAAATGAAAGGTGATACCTGCGTCCGGCACCAAGCCGAGCCGCGCGAAAGACGGCAGGAAATACCCGCTTTCGCCGACAATGATGATGTCGCTGGCCAGCGCAAGGCTCATACCGGCACCGACGGCAGCACCGTTGACCGCCGCGACGATCGGAAAGCGAAAACCGCTCAAGCGCAGGATCAGCGGGTCCATGAAGCGGCGCATTTCAAAATGTGCGCGTTGTCTTGCCTCTTGGGTTTTAAGATCGATCGAATGCAGATCCAATCCGCTGCAGAAGATTTCATTGCTGCCGGTGATCACGACGGCCCGCGCACCGCTGTCGCCTTTTTGTATTTGATCGAGCGCAAGGTGCATCGCGCGAATGATGGTGATGTCGATCGCATTGCTGACAGCAGGGCGCCGAATGCTCAAGGTCGCAACGCCGTCCGCAACCGTTAAGGATAAGGAACTCATGTGCAACCCCCTCTTCATTGGCGCCAGCCGGCACCGCCGATTTATATTGTAAAGTCGCCCGCAGGACCCGTGTACCGATCATGCCCCCCCGCAGGCCTCGCCGCAAGGAGTCCGCCAGATGTCTATAAGTACGCGATTGGCGGCAGCGCTGGCTCGCCGCGGGATGCACTACGGCTGGGTTGTCGTTGCAACGACTTTCCTCGTCATGCTGGTCACCGCCGGCGCCGTCGGTGCACCCGGCGTATTGATGTTGCCGCTGCAACGCGAGTTTGGCTGGTCGACGGCGGCTATTTCTTCGGCACTCGCCATGCGCCTGCTCTTGTTTGGGCTCATGGGACCGTTTGCGGCGGCGTTCCTCAACCGGTACGGAGTGCGCGGGGTCACGGTGACCGCGCTCTGCCTGATTGCCGTGGGACTCGCCTGCTCGTTGGCCATGACGCATATCTGGCAACTGGTTCTGCTCTGGGGCGTGCTCGTCGGGGTGGGAACGGGATTGACCGCCCTGGTGCTCGCCGCGACCGTCGCAACGCGCTGGTTCAACTCACGGCGTGGTTTGATTGTCGGGTTGCTGACGGCGAGTTCCGCGACCGGCCAGTTGATTTTCTTGCCGCTGCTGGCCGCCGTTGCGACGCGGGTAGGCTGGCGCTATGCGCTCCTGATCATTTGCGCGGTGCTCTTTATTGCCGCTGCGTTCGCGGGGTTCTTCATGCGCGATCGGCCCTCGGACCTCGGATTAAAGCCGCACGGCGAATCGGATTCGCCCGGGGATCCGGGACCATCGCCCGACGCTCCGGCAGGCGAGAGCCGGTCCGTAGCCGGCGCGGCGCTATTGGCGCTCCGTGACGCAGCGCGCACGCCCACATTCTGGATCTTGTTCACCACTTTTTTTATCTGCGGCGCGAGCACGAATGGCCTCATCCAGACTCATTTCATTCCCTTTTGTTCGGACAAGGGATTGCCGGAGGTCGCCGCCGCCAGCGTGCTCGCAACGATGGGCGTTTTCGATTTCTTCGGCACCGTCGCCTCGGGTTGGCTGTCCGACCGCTACGATGCCGCTCGTCTCTTGTTCTGGTATTACGGCTTGCGCGGCCTTTCGCTGATTTATCTGCCCTTCGCCGATTTCACCTATCAGGGCCTGTCGGTCTTCGCCCTGTTCTACGGTTTGGATTGGATCGCGACGGTGCCGCCCACCGTGAATGTCACAGTGAAGGTGTTCGGGCGCGGGCGGGCGAACCTGGTGTTCGGATGGATTTTTGCGGGCCACCAACTCGGTGCGGCCGCCGCGGCATTGGGCGCCGGATTGTCGCGCACCGAATTGTCCACTTACTTACCCGCTTTCATGGTCGCAGGGGCGCTGTGCATTTGTGCGGCCGCGCTGGCGTTGCGGCTCGGATCTCGAGCGCATACAGGGGCGATCGAGGCAGCCGGCACCTAGTCTGCGTTGCACGGCGGCTTGGGATACAGCAAACTTCCGAGCCGCGAAACGGCGCCATTCCATTCCCCCGGGGGAGATTTACATTCATGTCCATCATTTTCGGGCGCCACGGCGCTCATCTGCTGTTGTGCGGCTTGGTTTCGGCGCTCATCGTGGCGAGCACGGCGGTCCTCGCGGACGGTCAACTCCCGAACGAAACGCCCGCCACTTTCACCCCACGGGTCGACAGCTTCGATTACACCAAACGCGAAGTCATGGTCCCGATGCGCGACGGTGTCCGGCTGAAAACGCTCATCCTGGTTCCGCGCGGCGCACACCGCGCGCCCATTCTGCTGACTCGTACCCCTTATGGGGCCTCCGATCGAATCGAGAAAGACGACAGCGCACATCTCTCTGCGCTCATCGACAGCAACGATGTCACCGATGACGCCGTGGTCAACGGCGGCTACATTCGCGTTTTACAAGACATACGCGGCAAACATGATTCGGAGGGCGACTACGTGATGACGCGGCCGCTCCGGGGACCGCTGAATCCGACCTCCGTGGATCATGCCACCGACACCTACGACACCATCGACTGGCTGGTGAAGAACATTCCCGAATCCAACGGTAGAGTCGGAATTTTGGGAATCTCGTACGACGGGTTTACTTCTTTGATGGCGCTGGTTCACCCTCATCCGGCGCTGCATGCCGCGGTGCCGATCAATGCGATGGTGGACGGGTGGATGGGCGATGATTGGTTTCACAAGGGGGCATTTCGGCAGGACAGCCTCACTTACTTTCACGACCAGGAAGCCACTCGCAAGAGCGAACTGACTTGGTGGTCCGATCACTACGACGATTACGATACCTGGTTGGCCGCAGGTTCCGCGGGCGACATGGCGCGACTGCATGGGCTGGATCAGGTCGGCTTCGCCGGCAAGGTCATGTCGCACCCCGCGTACGATTCGTTTTGGCAGGACCAGGCGATGGACAGAATTTTGGCCGAACAAGGCGTGACGGTTCCCACGATGTTGGTCCACAGCCTGTGGGACCAAGAGGATATCTATGGGAATGTCGCGCTCTATAAAGCCCTCAAGGCAACGCATGCCGATAATCCCAACCTTTTTCTCGTCCTGGGTCCTTGGTTTCACCATCAGGAGCGGCTGGAAGGCAGCCGCGTCGGCGCGATTCAGTTCGGCAGCGACACCGCGCAATATTTTCGATTGCATGTGCTGCGGCCGTTTTTGGATCATTTTCTCAAGGACGAGGCGCCCCCGCTTCACATCGCCGCGGTCACTGCCTTCGAGACCGGAACGAATCGCTGGTTGGATTTGGCCACCTGGCCAGCCGGATGCGTCTCCGCCTGCTCCATCGACCCTGAAAAGATCTACCTGCAATCCGGCGGCGGCTTAGGGTTTGTGGCGCCGGTCGGCCAGAGCTTCGAATCCTACGTGTCGGACCCTGCGAAGCCCGTTCCTTACCTACCCCGGCCCATCCATGTTCGCGGTGAGGAGGGTGAGGTGAGCTGGCAAACGTGGCTGGTCAGCGATCAGCGAAACGCTGCGGCACGCACGGACGTATTGAGTTACGCGACTCCGGTACTCAAGCAACCGTTGAAAATCAGCGGCGAACCCATCGCCAATTTGATTGCTTCCACCAGCGGCTCGGACACCGATTTCGTGGTCAAGCTGATCGATGTCTATCCGGATGAGGTCGGACGGGAACCGAAGATGGGCGGCTATCAATTGATGGTCTCCGCCGATATTTTGCGTGGCCGCTACCGCGATTCCTTCAGCAATCCCAAAGCAATCCCCGCCGGAAAGAGCCAAGTTTTCCGTTTCGCGCTGCCGACCGTCAACCACGTGTTCTTACCCGGACACCGCGTCATGGTTCAGGTGCAATCGAGTTGGTTTCCCCTGTACGACCGCAATCCGCAAACCTACGTCGAAAATATTTTCTTTGCCAAGCCCGGCGATTATCAGAAGGCAACCATCAAAGTATTCGAGGGCGGGAAAAATGCCAGCTTCGTCGAACTGCCGGTGGTCAAAGCCGCCGACTAAGGGGCCTTGGGGGGACGGAGCCATCGGCCGGAGTCGCGCCCGAATCGACTTCGTAGCCGATCGGGCGCGATTATCTAGAGCGACCGCCCGAGAGGGACCGGTCTTGCAAGGGCCTTAGGGCTTGTTGCCCTCCTCACGCTTACCCTCGGCTTGGGGCTTCGGCTTCGGCGGCGGTGTCTTGGCGGCCGGGTGCGCATTGCCGTTGGCCGGTACGGTTCCCGGCGGGTGCGCGGCACCATTGGCCGGTGCAGTTCCGGGCGGGTGCTGCGGCCCCGTAGGCCGGAGGTGTCCCCGTCGGATGACCCGCATTGGGGGTGCTCGCAGCCGCCACTCGCGGCGGAGCACCCTTTGCACCCACAACTCCCGGGGCATTGAATGCGCCCGGCCGGGGCGTCGCAGCAATCGCCGGATGTCCTCCATTCACCTTGGCCGAGAGCGCCGGGTTTCGAACGGCTTCCTGCACGTGTTGCCGTTGCACAGGGGTGGGCGGAACATGCGTCTCATGCATCGCCACACGCTCTTGGGCGGTTGGCGCCGCGGTCACTCCACCTGCGCCGCCGTTATAGCTCACCTTGTTCACCGTAACGTTGTTCACCGTGACATTGTTGACGTAGGTGTTGTGGATGACCGTGGTATTCACGTTCACCACCGCGGTGTTGTAGGCAAACGAATTACCCGCCCAGCGACCGCCGGCAAAACCGACTCCGACGTAGCCGAACCCGTAATTCACCCCGCCGTAGAAGCCGACGTGGGGACCCCAATATCCGGGGTGAAAGCCATATACGCCGGCGCTGAAGCCCCAATATCCGGGGGTCCAGAGCACGCCCACCCGCGGCGGTTGCACCCAGGTGCCGGGAACCCAGTAATAAGCTCCGCCGGCGAAGGCCCAATAGCCCGGCGTCCACAGGTAGCCGTCCTCGGGACAGGGCGGCTGTTGATAATCCGGCAGCGGCGGTGGCGGCTCATTGGCTTGCATTTCGACTTCCACAGCCGGCGCAGCATAGGCGGCCGGAGGCGGCGGAGGCGGCGCGACGTAGACGGGGGCCGGGGGAGGAGGCGGGGGGACCCGCACTGTTGCGACGCAGCCGCCGAGCAGACTGACTGCAGACAGCGACAGAAAAATTCCATTTCGAACTGTCAGAATGGTGGGGAGCTGTTTCGGTAGTTTCAACATGTTGACCGCCATAGTGGTGTTTGTACGGCAGCGTAGAAAAAAAACGCTGCTTCTGACCCATATAACGTCACACTTTGAATGCCGGCTACCTCCGTGAAGCGAATGTAACGCAGAATGAGGCGATCCCCTTAAGCCCAGCTGCTATTCCCGCGGCTGCCCAGCCTACTCCTCGATCTTGCGCTTGAACGTCTCCGGCAAAAAGAACAGCCCCACGACCAACGTGGCGCCGGCCACGACGATCGGATACCACAGCCCATAGTAGATATCGCCGGTCGCCGCCACCATGGCAAAGGCCGTGGTCGGCAAAAATCCGCCGAACCATCCGTTTCCTATGTGATACGGCAATGACATCGCGCTGTAGCGAATTCGCGCCGGAAACAATTCCACCAACAGCGCCGCGATGGGTCCGTACACCATGGTGACGTACAGCACCAAGACGAACAATATCAACACCACCATGGGTTTGTTGATGGCCGCGGGGTCGGCCTTTTCCGGATAGCCGACTGCCGATAGCGCTGCCTTGGCGGCGCTTTGGAACGCCGCGATCGCCGATTTGCGTTCGGCGCCCGAGACTAGCCGCGGATCAGGTGCGCTGAGCGTGGTCGTGCCGCTGCGGATTTGCGCCACGGTTCCGGCCGGCGCGTCGACGCGCTGGTACGAAACACCGGCTTTAGCCAGAAAGCTTTTGGCGATGTCGCAGGAAGTCGAATCGAATTTGTTCTTGCCGATGGGATCGAATTGGAACGAGCATTGCTGCGGATCCGCGATCACTGTCACCGGCGCCGCGGCCTGCGCGGCGAAAAGCGCGGGATTGGCATAGCGGGTCAGCGCTTGGAACAAGGGGAAATAAGTCAGGATCGCAAGCAAACATCCCGCAAGAATGATCGGCTTCCTGCCGATTTTGTCGGACAGCCAGCCGAAGAAGATGAATCCCGGTGTCGCCAGCGCAAGCGCAATCGCAATCAATATGTTGGTGGTCGCACCATCGACGCGCAGCATTCGTTCCAAAAAAAACAGCGCATAAAACTGTCCGGTGTACCAGACCACAGCTTGACCCATGACCGCGCCCAGCAAGCAAATGAGCACTATTTTCAAATTGCTCCAGCGGCCGAAGGCCTCCGCGAGCGGTGCCTTCGACGTGGTGCCGAGCTTGCGCATGTTCACGAACACCGGACTCTCATCCAGTTGCATGCGGATCCACAGCGACACGATCAACAGCAACAGCGAGACCAGGAAGGGGATTCGCCATCCCCAGAGTTTGAACGCATCCTCGCCGATGGCCGTGCGCGTGCCGATTACGACCAGCAGCGCGGCAAACAGACCGAGCGTGGCGGTAGTTTGAATCCAACTGGTATACAAACCGCGCTTTCCCGCAGGTGCATGTTCGGCGACGTAGGTGGCAGCGCCGCCGTACTCGCCTCCCAGCGCCAGCCCTTGCAGCAGGCGCAACACCACCAGCATCACCGGCGCCGCAACTCCGATCGAAGCGTAACTCGGCAGCAACCCGACCAAAAAAGTCGCGCCGCCCATGATGCTCATGGTGATCAGAAACGTGTGCTTGCGTCCCACGAGATCGCCCAGCCGTCCAAACACCAACGCCCCGAATGGTCGCACGGCAAAACCGGCTGCAAAGGCGGCCAGGGCGAAAATGAAACCCGTGACCTCGTTCACCCCCGAAAAAAACTGGGCCGAAATGACAGCCGCAAGCAGTCCGTACAGATAAAAATCGTACCACTCGAACACCGTGCCGAGCGACGACGCTCCGATCACCAGCCACTGATTGGGCGCCCGCGCCTGATCTACGGGCAAACCTGCGACTGTAGTCGTCTGAGCCATGCCATTCCCCTTTGTTGGTCTAATCAATCAATGCGCTGATCTTCTTATTCAATGCTTGAGCGGCGCGGCGGTGATGATCGCACGCAGCTCCGTGAGCTTCGACTTGATTGCGGCCGCATTATCGGGACCCATCCGCAATAACAACTTCTGACCCGCCGGCCGAGCCTCGAGTGTGGGATCGGCAAAGGTGTACATGACATTGGGCCGCGTCAACTGAAGAGGTCCGGCCGGCTGCGGCGTCGCCAGCAGCGAATCGATCACCTGGACCAGTCGATCGTTGAAGTAGCCGTTTGGATATCCGAGGTCCTGATAGACGTGTTGAAACAGGGGATAAAAGCGCAGGTACACCTGCGCGAGCCGGTGCATGTCGATCTTTCGGACCACTGCGACCATCGGCTCGTAGCGGGCGAAATTCTTCGGATCGAGTGTTGCGTGCAACTCGTCGCCATCGGCCAGAAAAGTACCGGGCACCGCGACCGTGGGGCGCTTCTCGACCGGTACCTTTTGGCGCGGCAGATTGTCGATCGTCACGACGATGTGGCGGATGATGTTGTCGGGCACGAGGTATTGCGTGACGGCGCCGGTGCCGGCAACCTCGCCGAGCGCGTCTCTCATGGGCGGATCGCTGTCCGCGAGCGCCGGCAGCGGGCCCTTCGCCGCCGACTCTCCGGTCGCCGCGGGCACGGGATGCTCGATCGCCGGTTCTTGCGCGGGCGCGGCAGGCTGGGCGGCGACGGGGACATGCGCCGGCTGCTTACTCCTGCTGTGCAGGTAGTACGCAAGGCCCGACGCGGCGGCAACCACTACAGCTGCAACCACGATCATCGGCTTGTTGATTACCATCGGCTCTCCCGCGCCTGACGTGCACCGCGGCCATTCTCGCGCAATTGGGAGAAAAAAGCAGCGGCGGCCGGAAGCTCAGCCGCTCTTCGCCATACGCATCTGCAATTCGTGCCGTCGGTAATCGATGATGAGGGTATCGAGCGTACCGAGCGCATCCATGCCGATCATGATCGCAGGCTCGTCCGTGAGCTTCCAGTGTTTGAAAATGTACACATCCGCGAACGTCACACCGTAATCCCGTATTTGAATCGGACCTAGTTGAATCGCCGGTGTTTGGACGAGCTCGCCCTCTTGTACCGCCATCGTCGCGCCCATGATTTGATCGGGCCTTCCATGCAACCCGAGATGGTGTTCTGCCAAGGCATTGAGCAGCGCCAGATTCCCGATGGTTGTCTGACCGCCGGTGTCGATGATGGCCTTCGTGCGCACATGATCGACGGTGGCGTCGATGACGATCAGTTGGCCTCGGACCGATCGAAATGGCACGCTGACAAAATCACGTGCCGACCGCTCGTCGCGCGAATAGGTGATGATGATCTTATCGTGGTGAAAATCGATGAAAATGCGCTTGTTCTTCAGGCCCTCCGAGCCGAGAATCCCTTCCGCCCCGCCCAAGGCATCCGGCACGATCGGCAGCACCGCCGAATCTACGGCGACATCTCCGACGCTGAGCGTGTCGACGCGGATGGTCGGCACGGTTGCCGAACCGGTCACTCCGCGAAGCATCATCGGCGGCGATTGATCCGTCGGAATTCCGAGCGCCAGAGCGACCATCGCCGTCACACCCGAGCTGCTCGCGCCGGTATCGAGGACTAAGCGAAACGGCCCGTGGCCGTTGATGAATACCGGTGCCCAAATGCGTCCAATTTGATCGCGGCTGGTCGGAGCAACGTAGCGCGGCTCGCGCGCCTCGACCATGACTTCGGCGAGTTCGTCCGCCGCATTCGCCGCCGCCGCGGCGGGCGGCGGTACGCCGGGCGAGGAAACCGTCGGCGCCGTGCCGGTGGCCCACCGCGGCGACAGAGCGAGCGCGGCAACGAGCAGCCCTCCGATGCCGCACACGAGGATGCGGCAAGTGGATGTGTGCGATTCTTTGATTGTCACGTTCTTCATTTCTGAACGCCTCCGCGTTTCAATGTGGCCGCGATGTCCGCATCGACCACTTGCCCCAACACCATCAACGGCACGGTGCCGGTGCGCAACAGGAGATTATGGAACTGCTTCATTGAAAATCGGTTGCCGAGGGCCTTTTGGTACTTTGACCGCTGCGCGAGAATTTCCAGTTCGCCTATTTTATACGCACAGGCTTGTCCCGGCATAACGACGTAGCGCTCAACTTCCGAAGCCGGAATTCCGTAGTCGATCGATTGCTGCCGGGTCCAATGTTGGGCGTGCAGCCCCGTATCGACCACCAGGCGCCGCGCGCGGAACAATTCATCGGACAACTGCCCAAGATGCCCGTTGGGGTCACCGCGATACCAGCCCGCCTCGACCGCCAGCTGCTCGGCATAGAGACCCCACCCCTCCGCAAAGGCCGACAGGCCGCCGAATACCCGTTTTCGCCGGAACAACGGTATCTCGGGCAACTCCTGCTGCAAAGCGATTTGAAAATGGTGCCCGGGGACGCCTTCATGATAGGTCAGGGTGCGCATCTCCAGAATCCGGTAGTCCGGACCCGGCAACGGAATCCACACGGTGCCAGGACGCGACCCATCGGGTGCCGGCGCCGAGTAGTGCGCGGCGGCATTCTTCTCGGTGAAGGCCGGCTCGCGCAGCACCTGTACGGGGGCCGTCGGCCGCAAATCGAAAAAGCTCGCGGCGCGCACTTCCGCATCACGCAGTATGCGCTCGTGCTCCTCGATCAGCGCCGGACGGGGATCGGGACTCGTTGCCGGTTGAACGCTCTTTTCCAGAAGGGCGAAGCGCTCCGCGACCGAGCCCTGCTGATATCCCAAGTCCCGCAGCTGTCGGTCCATTTCGCCTTCGATGCGCTTGACCTCGCGCAATCCCAGCGCGTGAATTTCTGCGGCCGACATGGAAGTGGTGGTATTGATGTGCAGCGCGGCGGCGTAGGCTTCGGCTCCGTTCGGCAGGCTCGACAGGCCGGCCTCATCGCTCGCCGCCGGCAGTTCCTCTGAGAGGAGCGCACGCACCCGCTCAAATGCCGGCCGAATCGCCTCGCGCACCACGCCCTCCGCGGTGTTGATCGCCGTCGACCGATCTTCCGGCGAGAGTCCGGCGATGGACTGCGTGCGGGTTGCGAGCGATGTCACCAACACATTGTCCGCAGGTGCGGCGGTGAGAAAGCGGTCGATACCATCGATCGTCGCCTGCAAGATGAATTTCGGGGGGATCGTTCCCTTCGCAGCCCTGAACCTCGCGACCTCGATGCCTTCATCGAGTACAGCTGCGACCTGGCCGAGCCGCACCAGATAATTGTCGACATCGCGGGCATTGCGCAGCGGATGAATTTGACTCAGAAAATTCACCAGAGACACCTGGAGTCCGCGAAACTGGTCGAATACGAAACGCTGCTCGGCGACCGCCGCCATTCGAATCGCATCCTCGAGCTGCCACTCGAGGGACGCCGCGGAAACGCGTTGTACCGGGGAGAGCTTGTCGGGTTTGAAATTCTTCACGCCCTGCAGCCCCGCTCGAGCCCGCGCGACATAAGCCGCAAGTTCGGAAGCGCCGAGCGGCATGCCGTATTGAGAATCTTGCGCCGTCAGCTGGCGATCTAGCGAGTCCTGTTCCGCGCCCGAAAAATATTGTTGCGAGGTGGCCGCCGCCGGATTGGCGCGCATCCAATCGGCCGCGAGCCGATCGACGAACATATCGAAAGAGGCATCAGTTCGAGATGACGAGGGCGCGGCGTGCACATCGACGCCGGCCGAGACGATGAGCAGCACCCACGCGATTACAGCAATGCGGCCGATCGAAATTGGATTCACCCCTCACTCCCGTGCCAGAGGATAGCACCGGCGGCGATTTTAAGGAAAATCCTCGGTGTCGATCTCGGCTTGCGTCGCCGCGTTGTAGCGACTGCCGGCTATGGTGCGTTGATTGATGAGTGTGTCGAGTCGTGCAATCGTCCCCGGCGTCAATCTGACGGCCGCGGCTTGCATATTCTCTTCCAGATGCAGGGCACTCGTTGTCCCTGGAATGGGGATGACGTGCGGACCCCGCGTCAGCAACCAGGCGAGCGCCAATTGCGCCGCCGAGCACCCGGCGTTTTGCGCGAGCGCGGCATAGGTCTCGAGCAACTTGAGATTCTCGGCATGATTGCGCGGCTCGAAACGAGGCATGGTACGGCGGAGGTCCTTCGGTTGGAGGGCGGCCACATTCTCGAGGGTACCGGTCAAGAATCCGCGCGCCAACGGACTGAACGCGACGTATGCAGCGCCGATCTCGCGGCATGCTTCCAGCACCGCAATTTCCGGGTTGCGCGTGCAGAGCGAATATTCACTCTGCACGGCAGCGATGGGATGCGCCGCGTGCGCTCGTTTGAGCGTCGCGGCCGACACTTCGCACAGTCCGATCGCGCGAATTTTTCCCTCCTGCACGAGTTCGCCCAGCGCGCCCACGCTGTCCTCGATGGCGACGGATTTGTCCCAACGATGCAGATAGTAAAGATCGATGACCTCGGTCTTGAGCCGCCGCAGGCTCTCTTCGCATGTCTGCTTGAGCACATCCGGGCGGCCGTCGATCACGCGGCGAACGCCTGCGTCTGATTTGACGCCGCTGATGCCGCACTTGCTCGCCAGCGTGAATTGGGAACGATAGGGAGCCAGCGTGCGACCGAGCAATTCTTCGTTGGCGCCAAATCCGTAAAGCGCCGCTGTATCGAAATGATCAACGCCAAGTTCCAGAGCGCGCAACAGCACGGCGGCCGCAGCGGCCGGCGGCGGCGCGGTGCCGTACCCATGACTCAGGTTCATGCAGCCGAAGCCGATGGCGGATACCGTGGATGGGCCGAGGGCGCGCATTACCGCTCCTGGGAACTTGAAAATATGTAAACAGCCCGCCCAAAAGGCGCAAACCCCCGCTTCCGGGTGTCGCTTTCGGGCCTGATTTGTGCGCCCCGCACACCGACCGACACCGCAATTTCAGGTTAATATATCAGGCTATGATCCGTTTAAGATGTGCACCTAGACCGAAGCTCTTATGACTAAGCTCTCGCCGCGGCGGGTAATTCCGATCAAGGTGGAACCGCCCTCCTCGCTCAGCGCCGAGGAGCGTTCAGTGGTCCTGAGCGCTTGTGCGCGCTTGAAAGACCTGCCGGGCGCTCTTCTGCCGATTTTGCACGCGGTGCAAGAGGCGCTGAGCTTCGTGCCCCACGATGCGGTGCCGATTATCGCTCGGGAGCTGAACCTATCGCTGGCGGAAGTGCACGGGGTGGTGAGCTTTTATCATTATTTTCGCAAGGAACGCAGCGGTAGGCACGTGGTGCACCTGTGTCGGGCGGAAGCCTGCCAGGCGCTCGGCGCCGTCGCCTTGGAAGCCCATGCCAAAGAGAGCCTGGGGATCGATTTCCACGGCACGACGGCGGATGGAGCGATCAGCCTGGAGCCGGTGTATTGCTTGGGGAACTGCGCCCTGGGACCGTCGCTGATGATCGACGATGAACTGCAAGGGCGCGTTTCGCCGCAGCGCTTCGATGCGTTGATGGCAAGATCGCGAGAGCGGACGTAAGGCGATGAACGCGCTCAAGATTTTTGTGCCTCTGGATGCCTCCGCCCGGGCCGTGGGGGCCGATGAGACCGCACGCGCCATCGCCGCGGAGGCCGAGAAACGGAAGATCGACATCGAACTCGTTCGCAACGGCTCACGGGGCCTATTGTGGCTGGAACCTTTGGTGGAGGTCGAGGTGGCGGGTCGGCGCTACGCCTACGGGCCGGTGCAACCCCAAGATGTGGCCGGTTTGTTCGGCGCGGAGTTTGGCGCCAAGGCCCTCGCGGCTCTGGATCATCCCCTGGCGCATGGACCTACGGAAGAAATCCCGTACTTCAAGCAGCAGCAACGGCTCACCTTTGCACGCGTCGGGATCATCGATCCGCGCTCATTGACCGATTATCTTGCTCACGGCGGATACCGCGGTTTGGCCGCCGCACTCGCCATGCAGCCCGCGGATGTCGTAGCGAGCGTCGCCGCTTCGGGACTGCGCGGCCGCGGCGGCGCGGCGTTTCCGGCGGGGATCAAATGGAAAACGGTACTCGGCGCCCCGGGACCCCAGAAGTTCGTCGTGTGCAACGCCGATGAAGGGGATTCGGGCACGTTCTCGGATCGGATGCTGATGGAGGGCGACCCGTTCGTGCTGATCGAGGGCATGACCATTGCGGGCCTCGCGACGGGGGCAACCCGCGGCTACATCTATCTGCGCTGGGAGTATCCGGATGCGAAGCGTGCGCTCGAGGCGGCGATCGAAGCCGCCTACTCGGCCGGGTATTTGGGAGAAAACATCCAGGGCAGCGGCGTCCGCTTTGATTTGGAAGTGCGCTCAGGGGCCGGAGCGTACATCTGCGGTGAAGAGACCTCCCTGCTCGAGTCCCTGGAGGGCAAGCGCGGGCAAGTGCGCTTCAAACCCCCCTTACCGGCGCTCGCCGGGCTCTTCGGCAAACCGACGGTGATCAACAATGTCATCACCTTTGCCTCGGTGCCCATCATTCTGGAGCGCGGCGCCGAGTACTATCAGCATTTCGGCATGGGACGCTCGCGCGGCACGCTGCCGATGCAGCTCGCCGGCAATGTGAAACGCGGCGGCTTGGTTGAGATCGCCTTTGGTTTGAGCTTGCGCGAGTTGCTCTACGATTTCGGCGGCGGCAGTTTGAGCGGGCGGCCGATTCGTGCGGTGCAGGTGGGGGGCCCCTTGGGTGCCTATTTGCCCGAGTCGCAATTCGATACCCCGCTGGACTATGAGGCCTTCGCCGCCATCAAGGGGATGCTCGGCCATGGCGGCATCGTGGTGTTCGATGATACCGTCGACATGGCGGCGCAGGCGCGCTTCGCGATGGAATTCTGTGCGATCGAGTCGTGCGGCAAATGCACCCCGTGCCGCATAGGTTCGACCCGCGGGGTGGAAGTGATCGACCGTTTGGTGGCTGGGCAAAATGCGCCCGAGCAGGAGTTGCTGCTGCGCGATCTATGCGAAACATTGACTTACGGCTCGCTGTGCGCGCTCGGCGGATTAATTCCCTTCCCGGTGTTATCGGCGCTGAACCATTATCCCGAGGATTTTGTCAAAATAGAGCGGGCGAACGCGTCCGCTTGAAGTCTCTTTAGCGAGGTTTCCTATGTTGTCTATTGTCGAGCGAGATTTCGGTACCCCCGGGCGTGAGAGCGCGAA
The DNA here is from genome assembly GCA_963755965.1 of uncultured Gammaproteobacteria bacterium. Lineage (GTDB taxonomy): Bacteria > Pseudomonadota > Gammaproteobacteria > Steroidobacterales > Steroidobacteraceae > Bog-1198. The sequence goes on along the minus strand of CAVWLU010000008.1, from coordinate 1,417,997 downwards.
GCTCGTGACGCTCAGCATCGACGGGCGCGAAGTGACCGTACCGGAAGGCACCTCGGTGATGCGCGCGGCGGCGCTCTCGGAGATCAAAATTCCCAAGCTTTGCGCCACCGAACAACTGGAGGCTTTCGGCTCCTGCCGGATGTGCCTGGTGCAAATCGAGGGCATGAAGGGACTGCCCGCGTCCTGCACCACGCCGGTGGCACAGGGGATGAAGGTGCGCACTCAAAATAAGCAGCTCGCCGACGTGCGCCGGGGCGTCATGGAACTCTATATCTCGGATCACCCCTTGGACTGCTTGACCTGCCCGGCCAATGGACATTGTGAGCTGCAGGACATGGCGGGCGTGGTGGGCTTGCGCGAAGTGCGCTACGGCTACGCGGGCGCCAACCACCTGGATGCCCCGAAAGATACCAGCAACCCCTACTTCACCTTCGATGCCAGCAAATGCATCGTCTGCTCGCGCTGTGTGCGCGCGTGCGATGAGCAGCAAGGCACCTTGGCGCTGACCATTCAGGGGCGCGGATTCGACTCCAAGGTCGCCGCCAGCCAGAACGTTTCCTTCATGGACTCCGAGTGCGTCTCGTGCGGCGCCTGCGTGCAGGCCTGCCCGACCGCCACGCTCTCCGAGAACACACTGATCCAGAAAGGCCAGGCCGAGCACAGCATCACCACGACCTGCGCGTACTGCGGGGTGGGCTGCTCGTTTCGCGCCGAGATGCAGGGCGAGGAAGTGGTGCGCATGGTTCCGAACCAAGATGGGCATGCGAATCACGGGCACTCCTGCGTCAAGGGGCGCTTTGCCATCGGCTATGCGACGCATTCGGACCGGATCCTCAAGCCGATGATCCGCTCGAAGATCAGCGATCCGTGGCGCGAAGTGACGTGGGACGAGGCCATTGCCTACGCGGCCAGTGAACTTAAGCGCATTCAAGCGAAGCATGGACGCGACTCGATCGGCGCCATTACCTCCTCGCGCTGCAGTAACGAGGAGACCTATTTGGTGCAAAAGTTGGTGCGCGCGGGCTTCGGCAACAATAACGTCGACACTTGCGCACGCGTGTGCCACTCCCCCACCGGTTACGGCCTGAAGAATACGATCGGGGAATCCGCCGGCACCCAGAACTTTGATTCCGTGATGCAGTCCGATGTGATTTTCGTGATCGGCGCGAACCCCACGGATGGCCATCCGGTGTTCGCTTCGCAGATGAAGCGGCGCCTGCGTCAGGGAGCGAAGCTCATCGTGGCCGATCCGCGGCGCATCGATCTGGTGCGCACGCCGCACATCGCCGCCGAACACCACTTGAAGCTCCGGCCGGGAACCAACGTGGCGCTGATCAACTCTGTCGCCCACGTCGTCGTCACGGAGGGACTGGTCAAGGAAGATTATGTGCGCGAGCGCTGCGAGCCCGGGGCTTTCGAAAAATGGCGCACTTTTATCGCGCTGCCGAAAAACTCGCCCGAGGCGATGCAAGAGGTCACCGGCGTGCCGGCGAGCGAGGTGCGGGCGGCGGCACGTCTCTACGCCACGGCGGGCAACGGGGCTATTTACTACGGCCTCGGCGTCACCGAGCACAGTCAGGGATCGACGATGGTGATGGGCATTGCGAACCTCGCCATGGCCACCGGCAACGTCGGTCGCGAAGGAGTGGGCATCAACCCGCTACGCGGCCAGAACAATGTCCAGGGTTCCTGCGACATGGGGTCGTTCCCGCACGAATTTCCCGGCTACCGACATGTCTCGGACGACACGGTGCGGCATTTATTCGAGGGCGCCTGGGGGGTCAACTTACTCAGCGAACCGGGGCTGCGCATTCCGAACATGTTCGAAGCGGCTCTCGATGGAGAGTTCAAGGGCCTATATATCGAGGGCGAGGACATCGCGCAATCGGACCCTAATACTCAGCACGTTACTGCAGCGTTGACCTCCATGGAGTGCATCATCGTGCAGGACTTGTTCCTGAACGAGTCGGCCAAATTCGCGCACGTGTTCTTACCCGGCTCTTCGTTCTTGGAGAAAGACGGTACCTTCACCAATGCCGAGCGGCGCATCTCGCGCGTGCGCAAGGTGATGCAACCCAAATCCGGCTACGCCGATTGGGAAATCACCCAGCTCCTATCGAACGCGGTGGGCTTCCCGATGAATTACGCTCATCCGTCGGAAATCATGGATGAGATCGCGCGCTTGACGCCGACATTTACCGGTGTGAGCTACGCTCGCATCGACGAACTCGGCAGCATCCAGTGGCCCTGCAACGCGGCCCATCCCGAGGGCACTCCGACCATGCACATCGGCCAGTTCGTGCGCGGCAAGGGTAAATTCCTGATCACCGAATACGTACCGACCGAGGAGAAGGTCAATGCCAAGTACCCGCTGATCTTGACGACCGGTCGTATTTTGAGCCAGTACAACGTCGGGGCCCAGACACGGCGCACCGAGAACAATCGCTGGCACGACGAGGATCGTTTGGAGATACACCCGAACGACGCCGAAGAGCGCGGCATTGCGGAGGGCGATTGGGTAGGTATTGCGAGCCGTGCCGGAGATACGGTGCTGCGCGCGCGCGTTAGCGAACGGGTGCAGCCGGGCGTGGTTTACACCACTTTTCACTTCCCCGAGTCCGGCGCCAATGTGATCACCACCGAAAACTCCGATTGGGCCACCAACTGCCCGGAGTACAAAGTCACTGCCGTGCAGGCTACCCGCGTCTCTCAACCTTCCGAGTGGCAGAGGCGCTTTCGCGAGTTCAGCGAGAATCAAGAGGCGCTTTTGAAGAGTGCCGGCGCCGATGTGTTCGCCGGCAAGTAGAAGCGCGTCGTGAGCGATGCCGCGCACCTGGTGCGGATGGCGAATGACATCGGCAATTTCTTTCGCTCAGAACCTGAGCGCAACGTGGCCGTCTCCGGTATCGCCAATCACATCGCGAAGTTTTGGACGCCGCGCATGCGCCAGAAACTCGCCGTCTACTTGAAGGAACATGGCACTCAAGTTCTCGACGAGTTGCCGCGCGAAGCCGTGTGCGAACTCGCCGACCATCCGGGCGAGAAGCTTTGCGACGAACCGCCGGGCGGCGACGCAGGCTAAAAGCGGCGGCAGCGGCGGTCCTTAAGCTAACGCTCGGTCAGTGTCCTCACGTGCGCCACGGCACTGCGGCCGAGCGCCGAGAGGTTGTAGCCCCCTTCGAGCATCGACACGATGCGCTTTTGCGAGTGGCGCGCGGCCAGTGCCATCAACTCGCGCGTCAGCCACGCATAATCGTCCTCGACCAACGCCATGCCGCCGAGCAAGTCTTCTCGATGGGCGTCGAATCCCGCAGAAATCAAGATCATTTGCGGCTTGAAGTCCTCTAGGGCCGGCAGCCAATCCTGTTGCAAGGCCCTCCTCGCCGCCGCACCGTCGCTGCCGGCGGCGAGCGGCACGTTGATCATGTTCGGCGCCGGGTTAACGGTGCCGCTATTCGGATAAAACGGATGCTGAAAAAAGCTCGCCATCATGACGCGCTCGCGCCATTCCGGCGCGCTGAACATGTCTTCCGTACCATTGCCGTGATGCACGTCGAAGTCGATGATTGCCACTCGATCGAGACCCTTGGCCTCGAGTGCGTAGGCGGCGGCAACGGCGACGTTGTTGAATATGCAAAAGCCCATCGGGCGCACCTGCGTCGCATGATGCCCGCAGGGACGCACTGCGCAGAACGCATTTTGTACGCGGCCGGCCATCACCTCATCGACCGCCAACAGACCCGCGCCGGCCGCGCGCCGCGCAGCCGCAAGGCTGTATGGATTCATGGCTGTATCGGGATCGAGCTGTACGTAGCCCTCCGTCGGTGCGTTCTCGAAAATCAAATCGACATACGAAGATCGGTGCACACGTTCTAGATCGGCGGCCTGCGCGAGCGGCGCCTCCAAGCAGCGGAGTTCCTCCTGCAGGCCGGACGTGCTCATGTGCTCATTGATCGCACTAAGGCGATCGGGACTCTCGGGATGTCCCGCACCCATTTCGTGGCGGAGGCAGTCGGCGTGAGTAATGTAGGCCGTAGTCATAGGTGATCCTGGAGGGGACGAGCCCCGAGAGGAGTGTACAGCCCGGCGTTGCGGCCTCGCTCTTGCACCAGCGCCAAAACGGCGTCGATCATCGGTGTCGCCACTTGCGTGAGGCGCGCGAGTTCTTGAACGGCGCTCACCAGCGCATCGATTTCCAAGGAGCGGCCGCGCTCCAAATCCTGGAGCATCGACATTTTGTGGGCGCCGATCGAACCGGCCGCCGCGAGTAGACGATTCATCATTTCGGTGGGGATCAGGATGCCGAGCGCCTCATTGACCGCCTTGGTCTCGAACATCATCATTCTGCACAAACGGGAGAGCTCGGGCAGCCCGGTCATCCGGTCGAGGGTGGCGCCAGTCAGTGCACTAATGGGATTGAAGCAGACATTCGCCCAGAGTTTAAGCCAAATGCTCCAACGTATGTTGTCGCGTACCGGCGCGTCGAACCCTGCTTCGATGAGCGCCTTCGAGAGCGCCGCCACCCTTTCCGACGCGGCTCCATCGGGCTCGCCGATGGTAAAGCGCTTCAAGGCGTGATGCTGGATGACGCCGGGCGAAACGACTTCACAGGCTGGCTCGACCACACAGCCGATCACGCGTTGCGGTTGAATCGAGTCCCACTGTCGCCCGTCGAAATCGACCGATGCCAGGCGGTGACCCTCGAACCGGCCGCCCGACTTGTAGAAGTACCACCACGGAACGCCGTTCATCGCGGTCAACACGGCGGTTTCGGACCCGAGCAGCGGCGCGAAACGCGGGGCGTTCTCGTAGGCTTGGTGCGCCTTGAGCGTGCAAATTACATAGTCCTGTGGGCCAAAGCGTCTCGGATCCTCGCTCGCGGCGACGGTCGCCACTTTTTCGCGGCCGTCGATCTTAAGTTTGAGCCCGTGCTCCTGAATGGCGCGCAAATGCGCACCGCGCGCGATGATGCATACTTCGTGGCCCGCCAGCGCCAATTCGACCGCAAGCATGCCGCCGATGGCGCCCGCCCCGTAGACGCAAAATTTCATCCCCTGGATCCGTTGCGCAACTTAAGCGCCCGTCCTCAAGTCCACGCGACCAGTTCCCAGCGATAACCGGACTCGTTGTAGGGCGTATCGACGGATGAGTCTTCGATGTAGTAGCTGCCCGCACTCTCGCGCGCCACCCACCTACCCACCTCGGGTGCGAACCAGACGGTCTCCTCACGCTGACACGCGGAGCGCGAGAAGTCGACCGATCTGAAGTTGATCATGTTCGAGAATCGAAGGGCGTTGAAGCTCCCCGCGGGCACCGTAATCCTCTCCCAGTTGCGAGCCGTCATGGTCTGTTCCCAGGGCAACCCATCTTCGTTGCTCGGCGTCTTGTACTTCGTATTGATGTAGATCCGCCAGCCAGGGACCAACTGGCTCGGCCACAGCGGGATTGGCGTCTCATAGACCTGGACTTGGCTCCAATGGGGGTCCACCAGCACCTTGCCCCACGGATCCTGAATCTCGCTCGGCAAGGGGCCGGTCGGCGTCTCGTGGTGGGGAACATATTTGCGCAGCCAACTGGTGCCCCAGGACGAGTTGGCGGTCCCCGCGGCCTTGTCGGCCTCGCTGCGAGAATCAATATCGACGGTGCCGCCAACGGCGGCGACGAGATCGACTTGATCGTCGATGAGCGAATGGGTGTAGAGGTCTCGCTTGGCGTAGTGCCACGATTGCCCCAACGCCGGCGGGCGAATGCCAGGCGCTGCGACAGCTTGGCCGGGAGCACCGGGGCGATGCGTCGCGCATCCGACCGACAGTGCAGCCGAGGAAATCAAGAAGGATCGCCGAGTTACAAGAGGCATGATCCACCCTAAATCGCGTTTCTCTCCGGCCGCCGCTTAAGATCCGCCGATTTGTTTATAATAATAATCAATTCGTTGTTAAGCCAGCGGCACGTCGACGGCGAACGGCGCCCAAGGGAATTAAATGGTGCCTCGTGAGATGCAGGTGGTCGAGATCGCAGCGCCGGGCGGCCCGGAACAGCTGAGAGTTGTAGTACGTCCGGTGCCGCAGCCCGGCGAGGGCGAGGTGCTGGTACGGGTCGCGGCGGCCGGAGTGAACCGTCCCGACGTCATGCAGCGAGAAGGCCGCTATCCGCCGCCGCCGGGTGCCTCGGATATCCCGGGCCTGGAAATCTCGGGCGAAATTGTGGCGATGGGAGCGAACGTCTCGGGCTTGGCGGTCGGGTCGAAGATCACTGCCCTGCTGCCGGGCGGCGGCTATGCCACTTACGCCGTTGCGGCGGCGCCCCTGTGCCTGCCGGTGCCGGACGGTTTGAGCATGGTTGAGGCTGCCGCGCTGCCAGAGACGTTTTTCACCGTATGGACCAACCTATTCGATCGTGGCAGGTGCCAGCCGGGCGAGACCGTCCTGATCCATGGCGGCACCAGCGGAATCGGCACGACCGCCATACAACTCGCCACGGCGTGGGGAGCGCGCGTGTTCGCAACCGCCGGTAGCGCCGACAAGGCTCGCGCCTGCGAACGTTTCGGCGCCGTCCGAGGAATCGACTACCGCACCGAGGATTTCGTGGAAGTCATTCGCAAGGAAACGGCAGGACGCGGAGCGGATGTCATTCTCGACATGGTGGGGGCGAGTTATCTTTCGCGCAATTTGGATGCCGCAGCGGTCGAGGGGCGGCTCGTGGTCATCTCCCTCATAGGCGGAGCGCGGGCGGAGATCAACTTGGGCACCATCATGGCCAAACGGCTCACCCTGACCGGCTCGACGCTTCGGGCACGCACCGTCCCGCAGAAGGCGATGGTCGCTGAAGCAGTACGGCGAAATGTCTGGCCGCTGCTGGCCGCGGGCCGCGTGCGGCCCATCATCTATGCAACTTTTCCTCTTGCCGAGGCGAGCGAGGCCCATCGGTTGATGGAATCATCGCAGCACATCGGCAAAATAGTCTTGACCGTCTGAGCGACTGCCAACCCGCCTCGCGCTCGCGCCATGACGCCATTGGAATACCGCAATCGCGTGATATATCAATCGCGTGATATATTGCGCGCCGCCGATCCACCGCCACATTGGGAGTAACCGTGCGTTCCGACATTGAGATCGCCCAAAGCGCAACCCTGAAGCCGATCGCCGAGATCGCCGCCCGTCTCGGCATTCCCGCCGCGAGCGTCGAGAACTACGGGCACTATAAGGCCAAGATCGCGCTCGATTATATCGACAGCCTCAAGGACAAGCCCGACGGCAAGCTGATACTGGTGACGGCATTGAGCCCCACGCCGGCCGGCGAGGGCAAGACCACGACTACCGTCGGACTGGGCGATGCCCTGAACAAGATCGGCAAAAAGACGGTCATTTGTCTGCGCGAACCGAGTTTGGGACCGGTGTTCGGCATGAAGGGCGGTGCCGCCGGCGGCGGTTTGGCTCAGGTCGTGCCGATGGAGGATATCAATCTTCATTTCACCGGGGACTTCAGCGCCATTGGGCTGGCGCACAACCTTCTGTCGGCGCTGATCGACAATCACATCTACCATGGCAACGAGCTGGGATTCGACGTACGGCGCATCGCTTGGAAGCGCGTGGTCGACATGAACGATCGCGCACTGCGCGACATCGTCGTGGGTCTCGGCGGATCCGCCAATGGCTTCCCGCGCGAGGACGGCTTCGATATCGTCGTGGCGTCCGAGGTGATGGCCATTTTCTGCCTGTCCCGCAGCCTCGTCGATCTCAAACAACGGCTCGGCAACATCGTGGTCGGGTACCGGCGCGACTTGAGCGCGATTCGGGCTCGCGACCTCAACGCGCAGGGCGCGATGACGGTGCTGCTCAAAGAGGCTTTGAAGCCGAACCTCGTCCAAACCCTGGAGAACAACCCGGCCTTCATTCATGGCGGCCCGTTTGCCAACATTGCGCATGGCTGCAACTCGGTGCTCGCGACGTCCACCGCTCTGAAGCTGGCCGATTACGTCGTGACCGAGGCGGGTTTCGGCGCTGACCTCGGCGCCGAGAAATTCATCGACATCAAGTGTCGCAAGTCGGGACTTCGTCCGGCCGCTGTGGTGATCGTCGCGACCATCCGCGCCCTGAAGTATCACGGCGGATGCGACCTCAAGCAGATCAATACGGAGAACCTCGCAGCGCTCGAGAAGGGCATTGCAAATCTGGAGCGCCACGTGAACAACGTCCGTAACCACTACGGTCTGCCGTGCGTCGTCTCCGTCAATCATTTCACGGCCGACTCGGTCGCGGAGCACGCCTTGCTTGCGAAGACGATGGCGAGCCTCGATGTGCCGCTCGTGCTCGCCCGACATTGGGCCGAAGGTGGCGCCGGCGCCACCGATGTCGCCCGCAAGGTCGTCGAAATCGTGGAAAAAGGAAAGTCGGACTTCCGTTTCGTCTATGACGAAAAGCAAACGTTGTGGGAGAAGGTCAAAACCGTCGCCACGAAAATCTACGGCGCCGCGGACATTTCGGCGGACGCCAAGATTAGGGCACAGATCGAGAAACTGCAGGCGGATGGTTACGGGCACTACCCCGTTTGCATCGCCAAGACGCAGTACTCCTTCTCGACCGATGCCGCGGCACGTGGCGCGCCGAGCGGGCATATCGTCAACATCCGCGAAGTGCGGCTAGCCGCCGGTGCGGAGTTCATCGTGGTGGTCTGCGGGGATGTCATGACCATGCCGGGGCTGCCGAAGGTACCGTCCGCCGATAGGATCGACATCGATGAAAAAGGCCGTGTGGTGGGCTTGTTCTAGCCCAAGCGGCCGCCTGTCATCAACGCGTGCGGGCGCGTGATACGCCGTCGGGGCGGGTCATGCGCCCAGGATGGTCCCCACCGCAAGGCCCGTCTCGGCGCAAAATTCCGCAGCTTTTAATTTCTTGCCATCCTCGAGTCGAAGCGCGAACACTTCGATCTGGCCGCCCTGAGCCGTGACAAACAGGCTTTTATCCGAGATCGCGGTGACGGCGCCGATGCGTCCCTTGACCTCGGAAAAGGTCCGTGCCCCGTGCTTGCGCGAATCGAACAGCTGCAGCTTCTTGCCATTGAATAGGGTCCAGGCGGCTGGAGCCGGGTTACAGCCGCGGATGAGGTTGTAGACCAGGTCCACATGATTGTGCCAGTTGATTTGCGCTTCGGCGTCACGGCACCAACCCTCGTAGCTCGCCTGTGCTTCGTCCTGCACCGTGCTCGTGGCGCGCCCGCTCACCACGAGGTCAGCGGCTTCCTGAAGCGCGGCAACACCTAAGGGAAATAACCGCTCGAAGTACACGGTTCCCAGTGTGTCGTCGGGACCAATCGGCGTCTCCTTTTGCAGCACGATCGGGCCCTCATCGAGACCATCGCTGGGCCGGAAGATCGTGAGTCCCGTTCGCGTGTCGCCGCGAATGATGGGCCAGTTGATGGAACTCGGACCCCGATAACGCGGCAACAGGGACGGATGGAACTGGATCGTGCCGTGGCGGGGGATTGCGGTGAACGCCTCCGGCGCGAACTGCAGCACATAGGCCATGATGCCAAGGTCGACGTCGAGACCACGTAACGCTTCCAGTGCCTCCGGTCCCTTCAGGGAGGGGAGCTGAAATAGCCGCAAGTCCCGCTCGCCGGCCGCCAATCGCAAAGGATCGGGTGCAGTGCCCGGCTTCTCGGGGGTGCAGAATACGCCGGCCACGGTATCGCCTCGGTCGATGAAGGCCTCGAGCACCGCTTTGCCGAATTTCTGTTGTCCAATGATGGCAATTCGCATAGGTTCGTACCCCCTCGCACGATGCGGATAAATGGCTTTGACTCCCGTTCCCGGGATGATATCTCATATATCATAGGTTGTTTTCTCAGGGTAGAATTCCTCAACGCCGCACACGGTATCCGGTGCCGGTTTGGTCGCCTAACATAAGCCCGCTGCCCTAATTCAAAGGAGGTGTCCGTCATGGCTGGTCGCAATTTCCTATTCGTCCCCGGTCCCACCAACGTACCCGACCGCGTTACGCGCGCCATGATGGTTGCGATGGAGGATCACCGTTCGCCGGTCTTCCCCGAACTCACTCGAGCCTGTCTCAGCGCTTTGAAGCCGGTGTTCAAGACCACCACGGGCAAACCGATTTTGTTTCCTTCGTCCGGCACCGGTTGCTGGGAGGCCGCGCTGACCAATTGCCTGAATGCCGGCGACAAAGTATTGGCGTCGCGCTTCGGACAATTCAGCCACTTATGGATCGACATGTGCACACGGCTGGGGTTTGAAGTCGAAGTGCTTGAAACGCCGTGGGGAGAAGGTGCACCCATCGATCGTTACTTGGCTTCCTTGAGCGCGGATAAGCAGCACAAGATCAAGGCCGTCCTGGTGTGCCAGAACGAAACCGCGACCGGTGTCACCAGCGATGTCGCCGCCGTTCGCCAGGCGATGGGCAGCGTCAAGCATCCGGCGTTGCTGTTCGTCGACGCCGTGAGCGCGCTGGCCAGTATCGATTTTCGCATGGATGAGTGGGGCGTCGATGTCTGCATCAGCGGCTCGCAGAAGGGTCTGATGCTGCCCGCCGGGCTCGGAGTGACCTGCGTCAGCGAAAAAGCGCTTGAACTTGCCAAAACTGCCAACTCGCGGCGCTGCTATTTCGACTACGCGGACATGGTCCAAGCGAACGCCTCGGGCTATTTTCCATACACGCCCTCGGTGCCGATGTTGTACGGCTTGCGCGAGTCGTTGGCCATGCTCGCCGAGGAAGGATTGGAGAATGTCTTTCATAGACACACGTACCTCGCCGCCGGCATGCGTGCCGCCGTGTTCGAAGGATGGAAGTTGAAGTTGTGCGCGACCGCTCCGGAGTGGTACTCCGATACCGTCTCGGCAATCATGGTTCCCGACGGCATCAACGGCGCCGAGGTGATCGCGCGCGCCTTCAAACGCTACAACCTTGCGCTCGGCGCGGGATTGTCCAAGGTCGCCGGCAAGCTGTTTCGGATCGGCCACTTGGGGGATCTCAACGAGCTCATGCTGGTCGGCGCGATCGCAGGCGCCGAAATGGCCATGCTCGACGTCGGCGTCAAGATCGAGCCAGGCAGCGGCGTGGCCGCCGCGCAAAGCTATTGGCGCAGCAATACTGCCGTTGCCAATCCTAAGAACCTGGCGGACGCCAAGGCGGGTATCGCGGCGTGACGCAGCGTGTCGTGTTCTTGGATCGCGCCTCGCTCAAGGCGAAGGTGCGCAAACCGTCTTGCGCCACCGAATACATCGAGTACGACAAGACCTCTGCCGAGGAGATCGAAGCGCGGTTGGCCGGCGCGGAGGTCGCGATCGTCAATAAGGTCCCGATGCGCTCGCGGACGCTCGAGCGACTGCCGCAGTTGAAAATGATTGCGGTGGCGGCGACGGGATACGATGTCATCGACGTGGCCTATTGCAACGCGCACGGCATTGCGGTGGCCAATATTCGAAACTACGCCGTACATACCGTTCCGGAACACGCTTTCGCGATGATATTGGCATTGCGCCGCAACCTCCTCGCATACCGGGAAGACGTCCAGAACGGCGTCTGGAACAAATCCGAGCAATTTTGCTTTTTCACTCACGATATCGGTGATTTGCACGGCGCCACGCTCGGCATCATCGGCGAGGGTGCGATCGGTCAAGGCACGGCGGCGATCGGCCGGGCATTCGGAATGCGTGTGTTGTTCGCCGATCACCCACCGCCCAAGATGCAAGGCGTGACGTTCACTGCGCACGATGAGGTGCTCGCCGAGTCCGACGTGATATCCCTGCACTGTCCGCTCATTCCTGCCACCCGCAATCTCATTGATCTCGCAGCCTTTCGCAAAATGAAGCGCAACGCCCTGCTCATCAATACCGCCCGCGGCGGGCTGGTCGACGAGGCGGCTCTGATCCAGGCGCTCGATGAGGGACTGATCGCCGGCGCCGGCTTCGACGTGTTGACGGTCGAGCCCCCGAGGAACGGCCATCCCCTGCTCGACGTACGCCGTCCGAATTTCATCCTGACCCCGCATGTGGCGTGGGCCTCCGACGGCGCCATGCAGTTCCTAGCCGACCAATTGATCGATAATATCGAGCACTGGGCCGCCGGAACGCCTCAGAATCTCGTATGAAAAAATTGCTATACCAATTCGATACCGACGCGCATCCCGCAGTGTTCGACAACGTGGTCGCCTATGACGGGGGAGCCGACCACATCACCGCCTACGGCGCAGTGACTGCCGGCAATGTCGGCGGCCTAGTCGAAGGCGCCATATTCACGCGCTCCCCCAAGGACAAGAAGAACACGGCGATTTTCATCGGCGGCAGCAACATGGCCGAGGGCCAGGCACTGCTTGCCGCGGTTCAGAAGAAATTCTTCGCCAAGTTCCGGGTGTCGGTGATGTTCGACTGCAACGGGTCGAACACCACGGCCGCGGCGGCGGTGGCGTGGCTCGCCCACGGCCGCTCGCTCAGCGGCAAGCGCGCCGTGGTGCTCGGCGGCACAGGTCCGGTTGGCCAACGCGCCGCGGCGTTGCTCTCGCGTGAAGGCGCGACAGTGGCGATCACCGGCCGCAAGATCGAGGTCGTACAGACGGCCTGCACGTCCATCAAGTCGCGGTTCGGCGCCGAGGTCCAGGCGATCGCAGCGCCGACCCATGTGGAGCGCGGTACGGCCATCGAGGGCGCCGAGGTCGTACTCGCCACCGGCGCTGCCGGCATCACGCTGCTCCACGAAAAGCAATGGCAAGACAGCCCCTCGCTGGAACTGATCGCCGACGCCAACGCATCGCCGCCGGCCGGCATTGAAGGCGTGGCCATGGGCGATCGTGGTACGACAAGCCACGGCAAGATTCTCTTCGGGCCGCTCGGTTTCGGTGCCCTCAAGCTCGCCTTGCACCGCGCCTGCATTGCGCGTCTGTTCGAGCAGAACGATCTAGTGCTCGATGCCGAAGAGATATACGCGCTCGCCAAGACGATGGTCGGTTGACCCCTTTCCCCGCAAGGACAAGTTCTCGTTGTGATCACGCAAAGCTCGATCGATGAATTTCTGGAGCGTCTCGCCAGCGGCGAGCCCACACCGGGCGGGGGCAGCGCCGCGGCCATCATGGGCGCCATGGGTGCCGCTCTCGTTTCCATGGTGTGCAGTGTATCGATCGGGAAAAAAGGCTACGAAGCCGTCGAATCCGAGATGCGCGCCGTCCGCTCGCAATCCGAAACGCTGCGCCTGCGATTGGCCGCCATGGTGGCGGAGGACGTCTCCGCCTTTGATAGTTTGATGTCGGCATACAAGCTGCCGAAGGTATCCGAAGATGACAAAACTCGGCGAGCCGACGCAATCCAGTCGAGTCTGCGCCGCGCAACCGAAGTACCGCTCGACTGCGCTCGCGTGTGCGCCGAAGTGATCGGGCTTGCGCGGCGCGCGGGCGAGCACGGCTATCGCGGCGTCATCAGCGACGCCGGCGTCGGCGTGTTGGCTGCTTCTTCGGCGGCGCGCAGCGCCGCTCTCAATGTGTTCATCAATGCGCCCGCCCTCAAGGATCGGGATTTCGCGCAAGCGGCGCTCGCCGACCTTGAAAAGCTTCTGGGGGTTGCCACTACCGACAGTGAGGCGGTTTACGCCCTGGTGCGCAAGAAACTGGAGGCCTGATCCATGACCGGCGGCAGGATCGACACGGATCGCGCCTTTGTTCCATTGGGTATCGCGGTACTCACGATCTCCGATTCCCGGAACAAGGCGGACGATTCGGGCGACCTTTTGGTCGAGCGCGTCACCGCCGCCGGCCACGTTCTGCAAGCCCGTGCCCTGGTGCGTGACGACAAGGCCGCGATCCAGACCCAAGCACGAGCTTGGATCGATGACCCAACGGTCGAAGTGATCGTCACCACTGGCGGTACCGGCCTCACCAGCAGGGATGTTTCGCCCGAAGCATTTCGCGAGCTCTTCGACAAGGAACTCGAGGGATTCACGGTGCTATGGCACCTGGTTTCCTATGAAACGGTCGGCGTGTCGACCATGCAGTCCCGCGCCTGCGCAGGCGTTGCCGGAAAGACGGCGATCTATGTATTACCGGGCTCCCCCGGGGCGTGCCGCGATGGCTGGGATAAATTGATCAGCCGGCAGCTCGATAGCCGCCACAGACCATGTTCGATCGTGGAGATCGTCAAGCCTCTTCGATGAGAATGGCGCGAAAGTCGTTCACGTTGGTGAGTGTCGGGCCGGTAATCGCCGAGTCGCCGAGCGCCATGAAAAAACTGTGGGCGTCATTATTGGCGAGCAGGTCCCGGGGTCGTAAACCCTTTGCCCACGCCCGCGCCAGGGTATCGGGCGCGATCGACGCTCCGGCAATCTCCTCTTGGCCATCGACCCCATCCGTATCGCCGGCGAGCGCGTGAATGCGGGGGTGGCCGTTGAGCGCAATCGCGAGCGACAAAAGGAATTCCACATTGCGTCCGCCGCGCCCGCTGCCGCGGACGGTCACCGTGGTTTCGCCGCCCGACAAGAGCACACAGGGCGGCTCGAAGGGCTCGCCGCGTCGGGCGACCTGGAGCGCAATTCCGGCCAATACGGTACCCACATCGCGCGCTTCACCCTCGAGCGCGTCGCCCAGGATGTATGCTGCCATGCCCGCCGCGCGCGCCATCGCGGCCGCCGATTCGAGCGCCAATTGCGGCGTGGCAACCATCCGGACTTCGGCGCGCTCCAAACGAGGATCGCCCGGTTTCACTGATTCGCCGCGACCGCTCTCCAACAGCTCGCGAACCGGACGCGGTATGTCGATGTCGTAGCGGCGCAGGATATTCAGGGCGTCGCCGCAGGTAGTTGGATCGGCCACCGTCGGCCCGGAAGCGATATCGATGGGCCGGTCTCCAGGTACGTCGGAAATGAGCAGCGTGAGCACTCGCGCGGGATGACATGCGGCGGCCAGCCGACCGCCCTTGATGGCCGACAGATGGCGGCGTACGCAATTTATCTCGCTGATCGTCGCGCCCGAGGCGAGCAGTGCGCGATTCATGGACTGTTTGAGATCGAGGTTCAGCCCCTCGGCGGGTAGCGGCAGCAGTGCAGATCCGCCCCCCGAAATCAGGCACAGCACCAAATCATCCTCGCTCAAATTCCGTACGACTTCGAGCATTCGGCGCGCCGCATCCTGGCCGGCCGCATCGGGTACGGGATGCGCCGCTTCGACGATCTCGATACGTTCGCAGGGCACCGCATACCCGTAGCGCGTGACCACCAGACCCGAAAGCGCGGTGGGCCAGTGCTGTTCCACTGCGCGCGCCATGGCCGCCGAGGCCTTGCCGGCGCCGATGACGATGATCCTGCCACGCGGCGGCGCCGGCAGGTGCGCGGGCACGCATTTCGCGGGCTGCGCCGAGGCGATCGCCGCATCGAACATTTCCCGCAATAGGGTTTGCGGCCTCCTTGGCGCGGATCCGCTCATCGGGGCGCGAGTGCATTGATCAAGGAGCCTATCCCATCGATTGCAATCTCCACGCTGGCGCCATCGCGGATGGAGCCGACGCCCAAGGATGTCCCGCACGCGATCACGTCGCCTGGCAGCAGCGTCATATCGCGGGAGATATGGCTCACCAAATGTTCTGGAGAAAAAATCATGTCCGACAACGGATAATTCTGTCGCTCGATCCCGTCGAGCTTGGTGATGACCCGCGCACGCGACCAATCGCAGTCCGTGGCGACGACCGGCCCGAGGCAGCCGAACGTGTCGTAACCCTTGGAGCGGCACCATTGCGCAAAGTCGGCATTCTCGTTGAGCACATCGGCCGCGGTCACGTCATTGACGCAGGTGTAGCCGAAAATGTAGCCGCCGGCGTGGCTCACCGGGACCTCATGGCAGCGCAGGCGAATGACGATACCCAGTTCGCCCTCGAACACGATCTTGCCTTGATAAGCCGTCGGCCGCTGTATCGGCTCTTGCGGACCGATGACGCAGGTGCCCGGCTTGATGAGATACAGAGGATGAGGGGGAGCCTGCTTGCCGAGCTTGGCGGCCAGGGCATGAAAGTTGTTCCAAAGGGCAACGATCTTGGAGGGTACACACGGACTTTGAAGCGCAAAATCTCCGGGAGCGAGCGTGATGCCGGTCGGCCGCGGCGACCCGAACATATCACCCTCATATTGCGCGATTTGCGAGCCGTCGAAAGCGCCGAAACCTTCCTGGCCGTCATGCAATCGATAACGCGCCCAACAGGTCATGGTCAGACCGTGCCTCGCTTACGCTAGAGCACGGACTTTAGCAGCTTACCCATGTCCGCGGGATTGCGCGTCACCTTGATGCCGCACTCTTCCATGACCGCCAACTTCTCCGCCGCAGTCCCCTTGCCGCCGGAAATGATCGCGCCCGCATGGCCCATCCGTTTTCCGGGCGGAGCGGTCACTCCGGCGATGAAGCCGACCACCGGCTTTTTCATGTGATCTTTGATCCAGCGCGCGCAGATCTCTTCATCGTCGCCGCCGATTTCGCCCACCATGATGACCGCATCGGTTTCCGGATCCGCATTGAACAATCGCATGACATCGATATGCTTCAAGCCATTGACCGGATCTCCGCCTATGCCCACGCAAGTCGATTGCCCGAGTCCGAGATCCATCAACTGACCCACCGCTTCATAGGTGAGCGTGCCGGAACGCGAGACGACGCCGACGCGGCCTTTTTTGTGTATGTGCCCGGGCATGATGCCGATCTTTATCTCATCCGGTGTGATCACCCCGGGGCAGTTGGGTCCGACGAGCAGCGCTTTCTTGCCGCGCATGCGGTTGCGGGTGGCAATCATATCTTGCACCGGCACTCCTTCGGTGATGCAGATGACCAATTCAAGCCCCGCGTCCACGGCTTCATCGATGGCGCCGGCGGCAAAGGGCGGCGGCACATAGATCACCGACACCGTCGCACCGGTGCGTTCCTTCGCTTCGCTCACGGTGCCGAAGATGGGAATCCCTTCGAAATTCTCGCCGGCCTTGCTCGGATTGACGCCCGCGACAAAACAATTCTTGCCGTTGGCGTAGTCGCGGCACAGCCGCGTATGAAACGCGCCCGTCTTACCGGTAATGCCTTGCGTGATCACTCTCGTGTTTCTGTCGATCAGGATACTCATGCTTGAGCCCGCTTCCCGCCGACGGCAGCGACGATCTTCTGGGCCGCATCCGCTATATTGTCGGCAGAAATAATCGGAAGTCCGGAATCCTTCAGCAATTGCCGCCCCAATTCTTCGTTCGTGCCCCGCATACGCACGACCAGTGGAACGCTGAGGTTCACTTCCTTGGCTGCGCCGATCACTCCTTCGGCGATCGTGTCGCAGCGCATGATGCCGCCGAAAATATTGACGAGGATGCCTTTGACCGCGGGATTCTTCAGCATCAGTTTGAAAGCTTCGGTTACTTTCTCGGTCGTGGCACCGCCGCCGACGTCGAGGAAATTTGCGGGTTCGGCGCCGAAAAGTTTAATGGCGTCCATGGTCGCCATCGCGAGCCCTGCGCCGTTCACCAGGCAGCCGATGTTGCCGCTGAGCGAGATATAGGAAAGACCGTACTTGGATGCTTCGACCTCCGCCGGATCCTCCTCATCGAAATCCCGCATGGCGACGATCTCAGGCTGGCGGAACAATGCGTTGTCGTCGAAGTTGAGCTTGGCGTCGAGCGCCAACACGGAGCCGTCGCCGGTGAGAATCAGCGGGTTGATCTCGGCGAGCGAGGCGTCGCATTCGACGAAGGCTTGATACAGACCATGCATGAATTTTCGTGCCTGGGTGTTCGACGAGGGCGGAACGCCGATTTTGCGCGCGATATCATCCGCTTGCGCGTCGGTCAAGCCGGCAACCGGATCGATGGCCACTTTGTGTATCTTCTCGGGTGTGCGTGCCGCGACTTCTTCGATTTCCATGCCGCCTTCGGAACTTGCCATCAACGTGACGCGTTGCGAATTGCGATCGACGACCATGCCGACGTAGAGCTCCTTGCGGATGTCGGCGCCCTCTTCCACCAAGAGGCGCTTCACCAGTCGCCCTTCCGGACCCGTTTGGTGCGTCACGAGCGTCATCCCCAGGATTTTCGACGCATACTCGTGTACTTCCTCGAGCGATTTCGCCACCTTGACGCCGCCGCCTTTGCCGCGGCCTCCGGCATGAATCTGCGCCTTGACCACCCACACCTTTCCGCCGAGTTGCCGAGCAGCCGCGTCGGCTTCCCCCACGGAAAAGCATGGAAATCCGCGCGGAGTCGCTACGCCATATTTGCGCAGGATCTCTTTGCCCTGGTACTCATGAACATTCATCGTATGCAGCCCTCGTGCGCCTCCGCGCTAATGCGCCTTGCGCTAATGCGCCTTGCCCAACCTCGACTTATCTTCCTCCAGACTCTTCGCGAGAAGCTTGGTGAGCGCGTACACCGTGTCGAGGTGCGGCGTCGCCGTGTCGGTCAACCGGGCCAACTCGACTACGGACCCCAGCAGCGCATCGATCTCGAGCGTGCGAGCGGCCTCGACATCCTGCAGCATCGAGGTCTTGTGGTCGCCCACTCGCTCGGCACCGGCAATGCGCTTCTCGATCGGCACGCGGAAGGTAATGCCGAGCTTATGGGCGATACTCTGCGCCTCGCTCATCATTGCCTGCGCCAAAGAGCGGGTGAGTGGATATTGGCAGATACCGGCGAGCGTCGCACGTGACAGCGCGCTGATCGGATTAAAGGTCAAATTCCCCCAGAGCTTCAACCAGATCTCCGCGCGGATATCGGCCAGCACCGGGGCTTGCAATCCGCCTCGGATGAGGCACTCGGAAACACGCTTGACTCGCTCGCTGGCCGTGCCATCGGGTTCGCCGACGGGAAAGCGGTTTCCCTCAACGTGTTTGATGACCCCGGGAGAAAGCAATTCGGTAGCCGGATACACGACGCAGCCGATGACGCGTTCGCATGGGATGTTCTCGCCGATCAACCCGTTGGGGTCGACGCTGCGAACCTGGGTACCTGCCCATGCGCCGCCTTGCCCGTGAAAGTACCAGTACGGAATTCCGTTCTGCATCGGCACCACTACTGTGTCCGGGCCAAAGAGCTTCGGCACCTCCGGTGCGACGGCCTCTACTTGGTGTGCCTTCATGGCGAGAATCACGAGATCGTGCGGCCCCGCTGCGGCGTAATCCGCGGTGGCATTGACGTGCGGGACCGTCTGTTCGGTACCGTCTGCCATCACCAGGCGAATACCTTGAGTCTTGAGTACTTCGAGATTCCCGCCGCGCGCGATGAAGGTCACGTCCTCACCGGCATGCGCCAGCCGCGCACCGATGAAGCCGCCAATTGCACCGACACCGATGATCGCTATCTTCACTCGCGTTCGCCCGTGGGCGCATTGATTGGCGCCCTTAACCTCGATTCGATCTTACGGGAAGCGGCCAGGGACGCAACTCGCCCCTGGCCACGTCGCGGCCTCGGCCCTACCTTCGCTGCCCCGCGGCTTTAAAAGGTGTAGTGCAGACCCGTTGATACACCGAGCGGGTGACATCCGCCCCACGTCGTCGGGCCGGCGCTGCTGTAGTCATTGAATAGCTGAACCGTTCCGTCATGACAATCCGTCGTCACTCCGCGGCCTCCGGCACCGAGATCATAATGAGCGTTGCCGTGATTGACCGTATCAGCCACGTCGAAGTACCAGTACAAGTTCTTGTCGAATTTGTGCTTCCAGGCAGCCGTGTACATATTCGCGTAGTTGGCCTGGCTCGTCGGATTGTAGTTGTGCTGTCCGCCCGGATCGCCCACCGACGCACCGGCGTGCGCCCAGCCTATGCTGAAGTTGTCGCTGGGTGAGAAATCCTGGGTCGCGGCAAACCAAAAGCCGTTTCTCTGCCGCTCGTTCTGGAATTGCAGAGCGGCCGGAAGATCGCGATGCATCTCTTCGTAAATACCGCTCAGAGCCAGACCGAAATCGAAGGTGTACTGCAATCCGGTTTTGAAGGCCGTCTCGTTCACCACGTCGAAATTATATCCAGGGGTTCCGGCCGGCGCAGCCTCCGGATACTCCGCGGCGAACGCGTTGTAGTCGGCCCAGTCGATCAGCGGCGATGTGCCGATGCCGGTGATGGGGTCGCCGAGACTCGTTAGGTAGTTGTAATACGGACTGTTCGCGCCGATGCCGTCGCTGGAGCGATTCACGCCCTGGTGGATTTCATACGCTACCGTCCAGTAGATCGGTCCGTGCTCCAACTTCAGATCGAAGCTCCACGCATTGTCGAAGGCGCCGTCCGCGCAGGCGAGAGGCAGATTGCCGCTTCCCGGTACGTTGCCGCCGGCGCAATCGGGGGAGCCCGAGGATTGGCCCTCGTTCTCCGGAGTGCGGTTTTGGCCGGGTGAGAACAAAACATCGAAGCTGAACAAGCCGCCGAATTTGGGTGATTCGTACCACATCGAATGATCGATGCGGCTGCCGAACTCGACCCGGTTGTCGCCGCCGGTATTGCCCATGATGACCCCATAGTCGCCCAACATTCCGGAGAAGGGATTCATGCGGTCGGTGGATCGCTTATAGGGCGTGTACGTCGTGCCGAACTTCAGCTTGCCCCAATCATTGTTCGAGAGGCCGACGAACGAATCGCCGTAGCCGATGCTGGCCTTGTTGACATTGGATTGCGAGGTATAGCCGGTAGTCGCACCCGGAGCGGCGGTGATCGACGGCTGCACCTCGAGTTGATAGATGAAATCGACGGTGCTGCCGGGGATGTTGTGGGAGCCGCGGTAACCGAGCACCGACTTGTTGGTCGATAGATCCGCCTGCCAACCCACGCGTCCCACCGGGCCGACCTTTTGGCCTGCCTGCGTATAGAAACTAGGGTTCGCGGGATCGTAGGGTGAATAGTGATAAGCACCCAACTCGCTCATGCCCTTGGTCGCATAGTCGACCGACACGTCCAAGGTGCCGAAAAATCCCTTGGCAAACTTCTCGAACGCCGGCTCCGCAGGCGCCTGCTTGGCTGCCTTCGGACCCTGGTCCAGAGCTCCCGCCGATGGGGTGGGAGGCGGAGCAGGTATGACCGCCGCGGGTTGCGCGGGTTGCGCCTGTTGCTGTTGCTTCAACTCTTGTACTTGCTTCTGCAGCTCTTGCATCTGCTGCATCATGATGCGCATCTGCTCTTTGAGCTGTTGATTGTCCTGGGCTTCGTCCGCGAAGACATTGCCCCCCCAGGTGCAATTGACGGCACAGGCCGTCAAGGCAACCAGAATCGGCTTGGCCAACTTGAAACTAAGCATGTTTATCCCCCATGAAGCGCGCATGCGCGCATGTTTGAACCAATTATTCTGCTATCCGCTCGTATCGTTGTCGCATTTAAGCCTATTTCCCCACTTCCAATTCCGACGCCGTCTCACATTCGTAGTGCCGGGAGTCATATGACTTTCTTCAGCCGCAGCGCACTGACTTCTTCGCTCCCGTAGCCGAGCTCTGCGAGCACTTCCTCGGTGTGTTCTCCCAACAAGGGCGAACGCCTCACCTCGGTGGGGCTGTCGCTCATCTTGATCGGATTGCCCACGGTCAGATACTTGCCGCGCGTGGGGTGGTCGACTTCGACGACCGTGCCGGTCAAGCGCAGCGACGGTTCGTTGGCCAACTCTTCCATCGACAAGATCGGGCCGCAGGGAATGTCGTGAGCGTTGAGCAGATCCATGGCTTCGAACTTCGTCTTGGTGACGGTCCACTCCTCCACCGTGGCGAACACCTCTTTGAGCCTCGGCAGGCGAGCGTCCGGAGTGGCGTAGTGAGGGTCGGTGATCCACTCTTCCTTACCGATCACCCGGCAAATGTCCTTCCACACCGGAGCCTGAGCGATGAAGTAGAGGTATGCATTCGGATCCGTCTCCCAACCCTTGCACTTGACGATGGTGCCTGGCTGACCGCCGCCGGAGGCGTTCGCGGCGCGCGGCACCGCGCTTCCGAACTCACCGTTGGGATACTGGGGATACTCTTTCATGACCTGAGTGCGGGCGAGACGTTGCTGGTCGCGGAGTTTGACGCGGCACAGGTTCAGCACGCCGTCCTGCATCGCGGCGAGCACTTTCTGCCCGCGCCCGGTGCTGTTTCGCTGGTAAAGCGCCGCGACGATGCCGAGCGCCAAGTGCAATCCGGTTCCACTGTCGCCGATCTGCGCACCGGTCACCAGGGGCGGCCCGTCGTCAAATCCAGTGGTGGAGGCGGAGCCGCCGGCGCACTGCGCGACATTCTCGTAAACCTTGCAATCCTCGTAAGGACCCGGGCCAAATCCTTTGATCGACGCGACGATCATTCGAGGATTAAGTTCCTGGATCCGCTCCCAGGTGAAGCCCATGCGATCGAGCGCGCCCGGGGCGAAGTTTTCCACCAGCACATCGCAGCGCTTGACCAGCTTCTCCAGGACTCTCTTGCCTTGCTCGCTCTTCGTGTCGAGCGTCATCGAACGCTTGTTATGGTTCAGCATCGTGAAATAAAGACTGTCGACGTCGGGAATATCGCGCAATTGCTCCCGCGTGATATCGCCGGCGCCCGATCTCTCGACTTTGATCACATCAGCGCCGAACCAGGCGAGCAATTGAGTACAGGTCGGGCCGGATTGCACGTGAGTGAAATCGAGAATGCGAACCCCGTCTAACGCTTTACCCATATACCTTCACCGAATTGCCGAGTGCTGACCATTACTTGTACATCGTCTGATTCTTGGTACCCGGCGCATATTCGCGCGGGTCGACCCAGATATTGACCACCGCCGAACGGCGCAGCTTCTGCACCGACTCGCGCGCGCGCTGGAGCGCCGGCGCGATCTGCGCCGGGTCGCGCACCTCTTCACCGTAGCCGCCCAACATCTCGGCGAATTTGCCGAACGGCACATCGCCCAGGAGATTGCCGACATTGCCTCGCTGTTCGCCGTATTTCGCCAACTGACCATAGCGAATCTGGTTCATCGCAGAGTTGTTGCCGATGACCGCGAGATACGGAACACCGAAGCGATTGGCCGTCTCCATGTCGAATGCCGTCATACCGAACGAACCATCGCCGTAGTAGCACAGGACTTCCTTGGAAGGATTAGCGAGACCCGCCGCGATCGCGAACCCTGTGCCCACGCCCAACGAGCCGAGCGCGCCGGGATCCATCCATTGTCCGGGGCCTCGCGGACGTACCGCCTGTGCCGAGATCGTCACCACGTCGCCGCCATCGCCGATATAAATGGTGTTGTCGGCCAGGAACTCGTTCAATTCCCACGCGACGCGGTAGGGATGAATGGGCACGCTGTTCGACTTGAAGAGCGGCATGAGTTTTTCGGTGGCGGCCGCCTCGCCTTCGCTCAGCTTCTTTAGCCATTGTTGGCGCGCTTGCCGCTTGTCGCCCTTGATGCGGCCAGTGGCTGCCTGAAGGACTGCGCCTAGAATCGCGCCCGGATCGCCGACCAGACCCAAGTTGATGTCGCGATTCTTGCCGACCGTGCGATAGTCCATGTCGATTTGCACGAGCTTCAGATCCTTGCTGATGCGCTTGCCATAGCCCATGCGGAAGTCGAAGGGAGTGCCGACGATCACCAACACATCCGCGTTCGCAAATGCCTGGGTGCGCGTACGGTCGAAATGATGGGGATCGCCGGGCGGCAGAAGTCCGCGGCTGGCGCCGTTGAAATAGCCGGGAATATCGAGTCCTCGCAGCAGCGCGATCGCCTCGTTCTGTCCGCGCGCAGTCCACACCTGCTGTCCATAGAGGATCGCCGGCCGTTCGGCATTGACCAAAATGTCGGCCAATTTCTCGATGTCGCGCGGGTCCCCGATGGAACGTGTCGAGGCGCGGTACATGCCGGGTTGCGGTACCACCGCTTTTGCGATGTCGACCTCGCGATCGAGCACATCGCGCGGTATCTCCAAGTACGCAGGACCAGGAGCGCCGTTGAAGGCTTCGCGGGCCGCCATCGAGATCATGTCCGCAACACGCTCAGTGCTTGGAACGGTCGCGGCAAATTTGGTAATGGGACTGACGATATCGACGTGCGGAAGGTCCTGCAGTGACCCCATCTTGTGCTGCGTCAGTGCTCCCTGACCCCCGATGTGCAGAACCGGGCTCTCCGAGCGAAATGCGGTGGCGATGCCGGTGATCGCGTTCGTGAACCCGGGCCCCGCCGTGGTGACGACACAGCCGAGCTTGCCGGTCTGGCGCGCGTAACCGTCGGCGGCATGCGCGGCAACCTGCTCGTGGCGTACGTCGATGATGCGAATGCCCTCGTCGACGCAGCCGTCATAGATATCGATGATGTGGCCGCCGCAAAGGGTGAAAATCGTGTCGACGCCCTCGTTCTTCAGAGCCTTGGCCACCAAGTGACCGCCGGAGATCACGCCCGCATCACGGCTCTTGCGCTGCAGGGTATCTTCGGCGGTGGTGCTCTTCGCCTGAATTGGTTCGGGTTTTACCGTTGCCATTTTGCCTCCAACTGTGAATTCGATCGCCTATGCCACTACGGCAGGAGGGTGAGCTTGGCGAGACTTGATGAAGTGCTGCGCCCGCATTGGCTTCAGGACGAACAACGCCATCAGTCCCGCGATGATGTTGAGACTCATCGCCAGGGTGAATACCGGGCCCCACCCGTGTACTTTCGCAATGCCCGCCGCGATCGGCACCAGCAGTGCACCGGCCCCCTTGGCGGTGTAGAGCATGCCGGCGTTGGCGGCCGCAAACTTGGCACCGAAGGTATCGCCCTGAGTCGCCGGGAACAGACTGAAAATTTCGCCATAAACACCAAAGTAAAGTGCGGTCACCAGCACGAACAACACCGGATTGGTTCCGGATTGATTGAGCGTGAAGAGAGCCGCGGCGCCAATGAAGAAAGCCAACGCCATCGTATATTCTCGACCGATTTGATCCGACAGCCAGCCGAAGAACGGCCGGCCCACCCCGTCGAATATGCGGTTAAGCGACAGCGCGAACAGCAGCGCCGGCATCGCGAAACCAAAGAGTTCGACCGGAACCTTCTCGATCTTGAAGTCCTTGGCGATCGGCGCCATGGATGCCGCCATGGTCAAGCCGCCCGCGGCGATCATCACGAACATCGCATACAGCACATAGAAAACAGGACTGCGCAGTACTTCACCAGGCGTGTAGCCGTGCGACGTCTGGTTGGGCTTGACCGCCGCCGTCAACAATCTCGCGGGGGGTGCCAGCAGCAACCAAGACATGACGAACACGATGCCGCCCTGAATGAGTCCAAAAACCAGGAAGGCCTGCTCATAGCCGGCGGAATTTATCATGTGGGAAATCGGCACGATGGTGAGGGCGGCACCGGCGCCGAAACCGGAGGCCGTTAAACCGGCGGCGATTCCGCGCCTGCCGGGAAACCACTTCAGTGCATTGCCGACACATGTCCCGTAGACGCTACCGGTGCCGACACCGCCGACGGCGGCGGCGAAATACAGAACCGGCAGCGAACTCGCGACCGAATTGATGAGCCACGCGATGCCCACGAGGACGCCGCCGCAGAGAACGACCCAGCGCGGTCCGAAACGGTCGACCAGATAACCTTCAACCGGGACGAGCCAAGTTTCGATGAGAACAAAAATGGTGAACGCGACCTGAATGGCGCTTCGTCCCCAGTGGAATTTGGCATCGATGGGGTTGACGAACAGCGTCCATCCGTACTGCAAGTTGGCCACGCAGGCCATGCAGATGATCCCGATGATGAGTTGCACCCACGGATTCCCGAGCGGCGAGGCGCTCGTCGGCGAGCTGACCGCATGATTCGAAGTCGCGTTCATATAGTTTTCCTTGGTCGCGTTTATCGAAAGGTGAAGAAAAGCTGGGACGCGTCGTGAGGCTCACGATTACGCTCCAGAACAGCCAACGATGGTGCGGACGCCTGCCACAGGCGCCTGAAGTGAGTCATTGACGAGATTGACCTGGCGAGCGTGACCCAACGCTGATCCCCCTAATTAAATAATTCGGGAACCCTGCCCGAACCTATTTCCAGCCTTCTTTATTCTTGGTATACCATATATGAAGGGGTTTCGGAGTGTCAAGGAACCCCCTTCCAAGGCAATCCTGGTTGAATTTATTCAGTTTTCCTGTGCTTTTCTGCAATATAGTTGCCTCGGGGCTTGAGGTTCTGGGCGGCGCCAACGGGTCCGAAGCGGTCATATACCTCATACCTTTCCGGCGCGGTCGAGATTGTTCTCAATTTGGAATGGGTCATGCAGAATCCGGACTCACCGGGTTCGCAAGTGCTCGCAGCGGGGAAGCAATGAGCAGCAGTATCTCGAAATTGGTTCAACGCACCGCGCCTGCCGCACCGCTGGCTCTCGGCCCCTTGAATTCCACCAGCCTGCGCGATCAGGCGTACGCGCTTCTCAAAAACGCGATCGCCGACACCGACATCTACGATCCCAAGCAAGAATTGCGCCTTGACGAGCGGCAGCTCACCACCGCTCTCGGCGTGAGTAGGACGCCCATCCGTGAAGCGCTGTCGCTGCTCGAGCAGGAGGGATTCATTCGAACCATGCCCCGGCGAGGCATCTACATCATTCGCAAATCAAAGCGCGAAATGATTGAAATGATCCAGATGTGGGCGGCGCTCGAATCCATGGCTGCGCGGCTCGCCACGCTGAATGCGTCGGACGCCGACATCGCCACGCTCCGGCACCTGTTTGATGAGTTCCAAAACTCGCCGCCGTCCGAGCACTTGGGAGAATATTCCGATGCGAACATAGCGTTCCACACGGCGGTAATCGCGCTCGGCGGGTCGCAGACGATCGTGGACGCGACCCGCAACCTCCTCATTCACGTGCGCGCCATCAGGCGCGCAACGATTACGCAAAACGACCGCGCGGCCCGCTCGATCATCGATCATTTGAAAATTATCGAGGCACTCGAGCGGCGCGACACCGAATTGGCGGAGCGCCTCACCCGGCAACACACGCTCGATCTTGCGGCGCACGTCGATCGATACTGCGATTTTCTCGGCTAGTGCACTATCGCATATCCCCAGACCCCAAGCGTGGGCACTCGGTTGCCGCCGCCGCATAGCTCTTCCGGCGGATCGGCCTTTGCAACCTGTCCCAACAGCGCGGAGGGCGCCACCGCGCGCACTCCGGCCAGCGTGTCGGGATCCTGGACCGCCGCTTCGAGGGCGACCGGATCCACCGAGACCGGCGTACCGGATTCAATGCGCAAATAGATTTTCCCGCTCGCCTGATCGGCGAAATTGACGCGGCGAAATCCTTCGACGCACCGCCTCAAGAAATTCACGTTGTGTTCGGCTGCAAGCAAACGGCGATCGTGATAGAGAAATTTGGGCGCAGTGGCATCGACCACCACGCGTCCAAAGCGATCGATGTCCAGCATGCGTTTGACGTCCAACACATTCACCGTGTCATTGTCGCCGAATGCAACTGTCCGCGGACTTTCTCCCATCGGCACGGTGTTGTCCAAGAATTCGAATTGAATGCGCTTGTCGCTTCGACGCACCCAGGTGAAGAACACGTTGGGAATCCCGGTGTATGCCTCCACCGCGTGCGCCAGCGTATCGTCCACCGCCTTGTAGCGCCCAACTTCGAGGCCGCGCTTCCAAGCGCGCTCCACGAGCAGCTCGGGTGGCGTTATCAAAAAGAACAAGTGCGCCGTTTGACCGAATCGAGTCAGGAGGTTGCTTCCTTCCTCATCAGAATCCGGCGCGAAACTGTCGAAGCGAAACCTGTCGATCAAGAGATGCGACATAGCACCGCTTGCAGATTTTCGAGCCATGTAGCGGTCGAGCTTCTGGTCGACGATCTGTAGTTCCTCCGCCGTAAACGCGCCGGCGTACTTGTAGGCCGCACCCAGCGTCCCGTAGTCGAGCAACTGTTTGCGCCAGATGTCCGGACTGATCAATGCAAAATCGCTCCAGTTCACACCGATGTCGCCGGCGAGTTTTTTCTGCAAGGGCCGCAGTGTGCTCTTGCCGGACGCCGAAGGTCCCTTCGTGTTGATGACGATCGGCCGTTCCTGGCGCGGAAGCAAACTGAAACCCTCCTGCTGCGCCGCTCGCCGCAACAACGGCTCGATCGTGGTCCCGATGGCGTCGCTACCGAACGTGTTGCAGGCAATATCCCTCGCCAACCGCACGACGAGTTCGGGGGTTCCCCACGCCTGCCCGTGCATCGCAAACAACGCCGACAGCACCCGGGCAAGGGTGCGGTAAGCAAGTCGCTGCAACGAATCGCCCGCGTCGCTTGCTCTGCGCTCGCAGTCGGCGACTTGCGCGGGCCCCCAGCCGCGGTCGACGACAGGATTCGCCGGACCGCGACGCATTCTGATGAGCCCAAAAGGGCGGCGCGCCGGGACCGGCGTCGCCGGCGCCGCAATCCGGGAAAGCCCGGGCACGACCTCGGAGAATGCGGCCTCGACGGCTTCCGTCACCTGGCCGCGAGCCTTGTCGAAAGCATGGACGATGGCATCCATCTCCGGAACGAGGTAGTGCGATAGAAGCCGGCTCGCAATGTGGCGGAAATTGATGCCTAGATCTTCGATGCGCGAGCCGTCGGGTACTGAAAAATCGGCGGTGACGCGGATCAGCAGTTCATGCAGCACCAGCCTCTGCGGCCGAAATGCGACGAGATCGCTGAAGCCGAAACCTGTCAGGCCGTAAAGCTCCAGAACGGTCGCAATGTCGGTGAATACGTTTTCCGGCCGCAAGATGGTGCACAACCCGCGTAATTCCTTGGGCACTTGCGACAGGACTCCGGGTTTCCAGGGGCCTTCGGGTATCTCATCTTGGTGCATTAAGCCTCCGGCAAAAGTTGCGACGCTATTCGCCTTCCTTACCCCGCATCGTGTGATGCAGTCGCCACCTGCAAGGTTGTACACATAATCCACAATACCTGGCGTTGCCGACAACATGGCAAGGGATAGGGTTTGATGAAGATAGCCGTCTCACAACGAGCGTCGAGCTCATGAATCGGGACCCTAGTGCCCCCTTGGCGCCGGCTCCGCGAGCAAGCGCGCCCCCTGGCGGCCTACGGGCGCCTTTGCCCCCGGAATTCGACGGGCTCGCACGTCTCGCGGCGAGCGCATGCCAAGCCCCCTTCGCCTCGGTCGTGATCATCGGATCGGGACAAACCTGGCACGGGTCCGGCGAGACGCCGCCTTGGTTCGCCTTACCGGAACATGACCCGTTATTCGAGCGCACGAGTCGTGACTCGGCGGTATTCGAGGTCTCGGACATCGCCCGGGACAGGCGTTTTGACGGCGCCGACTGCGCAGCGCCGGGTACGTTGGCCATTCGCTCGTACGCGGGATGCGCGCTGCGCACTGCCGGCGGCGACGTGCTGGGCACGCTCGCCATCTACGACACGGCCGCGCGTCAGTTCTCCGATGAACACCGGACGGCGCTTCGTTTGTTGGCCCAACAATGCGTCGTTCAGGTGGAACTTCGCACGCGCGTGGCAGAGCTCGAGCTGCTGTGCGGGACGCCGCCCGCGCGGCCCGCTCTCCCGGCCAATGACGCGGTTACCCGGGCGCTGCTCGACAGCGCGCCGGTCGCCATCTATCACTCCGACGCGACGGGCACTCTGAGCTACGCCAATCCGGAATACCGGCGCATTTTTGGACTACGTCCCGAACAGAGCACCAACGATTGGGCGCAGGGCGTGCATCCGGCGGATCGCAAGCAAATCGAGGAGACGTGGGCAGACTTCTGCCGCGACCCGCGGCCGGTGAGGTTTGAATACCGCACACAGTCCGTCGACAGCACGGTCCGTTTCATTGCCGAACAGGTGGTTCCCGCCAAGGGCGTTGCCGGCTTCGTCGGCACCATCAGCGATTTCACCGATCTAGTTACCGCCCGCGACGATCTGCGCAAAGCGGAAACGTTGTTTCTCAATACCTTTCATCAGGCGCCGATCGGCGTCGCTTTTGCGGATCGGGACGGCAAAATCCTTCGCTACAATTCGGCCTTTTGCACGCTGCTCGGTTTCACCCGGGAGGAATTCGCGGGCAAGACCATCGGCGAACTCACGCATGCGGAGGAGAGCGTAAGCGCCGGGGCAGAACTCGAGCGGCTGTGGAAAGGCGAAATCGAATCCTTCGACGTCGAGAAGCGCTATCGGCGCAAGGATGGCAGTTTTCTGTGGGTCCGCACCAGCACGGCGCTGGTCCGCGACGGGAGCACCATGGAGTGCTCGGTCGAATATGTACGCGACATCACTCAGCGTAAAGAAATGTCGGCTGCGTTGATCCAACAACAGACGCTGCTCGAGACGGTGCTCATCGACTTGCCCGTCGCGTTGCTGGTTTGCGACGCGGCTGGAAATATCACTCACTTCAACCGAGCCGCGGTGGAGCTCTATTGCATCCAGCCGCCCGAGTCCTCGACTCCGGGCGCATCGGCAGCGTATCCCCTGGCGGTGGACGTCTATCTCGCGGACGGAGTGACACCGGTTCTCCGGGAAAACCGCCCGTTGGCACGAGCGCTTCGCGGCGAGACCATCAGCAATCTAGAACTCGTGGTCGCGCCGCGCGACGCCGCGGCTCCGCGCTCCACCCTGTCGAACGCTCGCCGACTAGTCGGTCCGGACGGCCAAACCCTGGGCGCGGTGGCGGTCATTCAGGACACTACGGAACTCAAACACGGGGAATTGGAACTGGAGCGCGTGCACAAGGAGTTGATGACGGCCTCACGTCAAGCAGGCATGGCCGAAGTCGCCACCAACGTCCTGCACAACGTGGGCAACATCCTGAACAGCGTCAACATCTCGGCCAGCCTGGTGGCCGAGCGGGTACGACAATCCAAGGCGCCCGGCGTCGCACGTCTCGCCGCTCTGTTGACGGAGCAAGGCCCCCGCGCCGGGCAGTTCATCACCGATGATGAACGCGGAAAGCGCATACCTCAATATCTAGCCGCTCTCGGCGAGCAGCTCTTGACCGATCAGCGAATGGCTCTGGAGGAGCTTTCGTCGCTGCGGGAAAATCTCGAGCACATCAAAGATACCGTGGCCATGCAGCAGAGCTACGCCAAACTCTGCGGCGTGACCGAAATCGTCGAAGTAGTCGATCTCGTGGAGGACAGCCTACGTCTGAATGCCGGCGCCTTCGCCCGCCATGGAGTGACGCTGAAGCGCGAATTCAGCAACGTGCCTGCGATCACCGTCGACAAACACAAGGTACTCCAAATACTGGTGAACTTGGTTCGCAATGCCAAATACGCGTGCGACGAATCCGGAAGGACGGACAAACTCATCACGCTGCGCATCGAGGGCGGGGGCCGTGGCGTGCGCATCTGCGTCATCGACAACGGCGTCGGAATCCCGGAAGAAAATATGGGGCGACTCTTCAGTCATGGATTCACGACTCGCCAATCCGGTCACGGATTCGGCCTGCACAGCGGCGCGCTCGCCGCCCAGGAACTCGGCGGAACATTGCGCGCCGAGAGCGAAGGGCCGGGCCGCGGCGCGACGTTCACACTCGATCTGCCGTGCATGCCCGCGGATGCCGCGCGCCGTTGAGCGGCATCTCCCGCGGATTTCTCACCCCCGGGTGAGATCGTTTAGGAGTTTGCTGCTGTCAGGATACACCCGGAGACCCGGCACCTCTCCACGCAGCAATTTCTGCTGAATCTCTTCCCAATACCCAACGCTCAATAAATCGAAGTTCTCCTCCCGGAAAAGACGGCGGGCGTACCGGTTCATCAGTTGCATGCCGTGCTCGAGTTCCTCGGGCAGGAAAACGATCCCCTCCTCGAAGAACCAATCCGGTACCGCCTCTTCGCCGGGCTCACGGTCCACATTGGTGCGGATCTTGACCTCGGTGAGTTTCTCGACGGCGTCATAATCGAACAGGAATACACGGCCGTAGCGGCCGACTCCGTAGTTCCTGGAGTCTAAGTCCTTGTTGAAGATATTGGTGGCGGCATTGTTGCGAATACAATGCCCGAGGCTGATAATTACGTGACGGGTCTCCGCCTCGGTGGCCGACTCCAAATAAACCGGCAGCGGGATGATCTTCATTTGCACGATCAACGAGCGCAAAAAAACGCCGTCTTGATCCACATGCACGCTGCCCGCCGCCTTATGGCAGAGCTCATCGAGCAGCGCCGGTTCGAACATCTCGCGATCCAGCCGCAGTTTGAAGTACATGACGTTGTCCAACATGCTGCCGGCGCGGTTTATGTCGTGAACCAAACGATACTTGTCGATGACCGCCGGAACACCTGGGAACACACCCCACTTGTACGACGTGGTCGGATGGTCGCGAATGACTTTGAGGTGATATGCGCATGCCTCGAACGTAAATCCGAACGCCACCGTGCCGGGCGCACCGGGCGAACGTTCGAATCTCTGACCGCTTTGACGCATCTGTTCGACGATGTCGTTGAGGATTGCGACCTTGCCGACGTGATTGAAGCCGATCGTCGAATAGTGGTGCCCCAAAGGACGCCGCGGCATGAGACTGAAGAGGAACACGCAAGTCTGATAATAGAGCCGGGTCGTGACATGAAAATTGGCAAGAGCGGAGCTGAACAGATCGTGAATATCCGAGACCCTGTGCAGAACGGCGTCGGCGTAGATACCTTGGGGGCTATTGAGCAAGGCCACCACGAAAGGCACGATGCTGTCATCGTTCCGAACCCATCGACCGACGACGAATGCGCTGCGGTCGCGAAAGAAGCCGGCCTCCACGACATCGAGGGCAATCGGAAGCGGCGCGCCGGGCTCGGCGTACAGCAAGTGTTCGAGCCGTTCGACGATCCGTTTCGCATCGGACTTGAGGTCCCGGAAGGGTACTGAAAACCCGGGCAGTCGCAAGGCAGACACCACGAGCTCGACGTCGATTCGACCTTGCACCGGCAGGCGGCGGTGCACCGATGCCATCGAAAACGCACGGAGTTTGCTGGGAGGTGGAAACGAGTAGGCAACCGGGCGCCAAATTTCATGGCTGATATTGCGGCGCATCGAGTGGGCAAAGCTGAACGCAATATCAGCTTCGTAGCGATCGGCGATCATCGCAACGAATAAGCGATCGAGCGCGTCCCAGGCCGCCGAGTCATGGGCGAGAGCGGGAAAGACATCCCGCACTCTCGGTCCATGTTCCGTGATGTACCGGCTGTAGAGTTCCAGACGTTCCTTGCTGATGCGAATGGACGCATGCGGATCCATCGTTTCGAAGGCGCACTTCGCCCGGTAGGGGTATTCGCAAAGCAAGCTGTAGAAATCATCGTGAATCGCCAAAATGAGCTGTGCGGTTGCGGCGATCCGCTCGCCGTCGTTCGTGCATCGCGTCACTCGAGCGTACGCGCGCTCGACCGGCGAATCGCCCTCGTCAGGCACGAATCCGGCTGGCTGGCTGTAACGGGTGGACATAATGCGTTTTTCGCTGTTGAGCTATCGGCGTTATCCTACAACTGTTGGTTCGACCCAACTGACTCAACCGCACTGCGGTTTAAGGTAGTGTGGCTCCACGAATAATCACGAAGTGAACGGCAAGTTTGTTTGCCAAATTCTTGGAGAAAAAAACATGATGAACTGGCGCCGCTCGTTGTTACCTGCCTTATTGCTCATGGTGCTTCCCGCCTTGAGCATGGCTCAAGTCAGTGTTTCCGTAAACTTGGCGCCGCCGCAGCTCCCGGTGTACGAGCAGCCGCCCATCCCGGGTGATGGCTACTTGTGGACCCCCGGCTATTGGTCCTGGAGTCCCGACGATCAAAGCTATTTTTGGGTGCCTGGAACCTGGGTACTCGCTCCGCAGCCGGGATACCTGTGGACTCCCGGCTATTGGAGCAGCAATGGCGGAGCGTTCATTTGGAATGCCGGTTACTGGGGCACGCAGATTGGTTTCTATGGCGGCGTGAATTATGGCTACGGTTATGGTGGCCGCGGTTACGAAGGTGGTTATTGGCAAGGCGGACACCTTTATTACAACCGGGCGGTCGTCAATGTCGGGACCACCAACATCACCAATGTCTATAATAAGACGGTGATCAACAACGTCACTGTGAATCGCGTGAGCTACAACGGCGGGAGCGGCGGAGTTCACGCCGAGCCCACCGCGGCGGAGACGGCAGCCGCGCACGCGCCGCATATTCCGCCTACTTCGGTACAGCAGCAGCATGTACAACTTGCGCGAACCAACCCAGCGTTGCGCGCGAGCGTGAATCACGGGAATCCGCCGATCGCCGCCACGGCGAAGCCGGGCGCGTTCACGGGCGCCGGTGTCGTCGCGGCGAAGCACGCTGGTCCGAGCGAGCCCGAACACCCCGCGCCCGCCGGACACCCCGCGCAGGCCGAACACGCCGCGCCCGCCGCTAAACCGGAGCCTCGGCAGGCGGCCGTCCGGCCGCCGGCTCCGGCTCCCCGGCCGGCCGCGCCAGCGCCGCGGCCGGCTCCGCCACAAGAACACGCGGCGCCGCGAGAATCGACAGCACCGCCGGAACATCGGGCACCAGCCGACCACCCAGCGGCGCCGCCGGAACACCAGGCACCACCCGAACATCAAGCGATGGCGCCGGCGCATCCGGCTCCGGCACCTCGCCCTGCACCTCCTGCGCAAGCGCATCCGCAGGCGGAACATCCCCCAGAGCACGAACACGAACACAACTAACTACCGGTGAACGAAGTACATCATGACGCGGCCGCCCGTCGATTCTCCACCGAGGTGGAGGGTCAGCGGGCGGTTCTTGATTATCGGCTGTTGGATGACGTCATGACCATCACCCACACGGGCGTACCGGCAGAGATCGGCGGACGCGGCATCGCCGGAGAATTGGTGCAGGCGGCCCTGGACACCGCTCGTGCGGAGGGATGGAAGGTTGTTGCTGCGTGCTCATATGCGGCGGCATATATAACCAAGCAGTCGCTAACCAAGCAGGCGGCGGGCGGCAGGCAACACGACGAGGAGTTGCTGGACGAGGCGCTCGACGAATCGTTTCCGGCAAGCGATCCGCCATCCGTCGGAAACAGCTCTTAGGAAGCTTACCGCGACAGCATTGGATGCCCTTCATGGGCTACCAACAAATCATGCATGTCGTTGGCGTGCTCTTCCTCGACCACTAAAATACGTTCTATCATGAGGCGCGTGCCCGGGTCTCTGTCCCCAAAGTATCGGACCAGTTCGCGATAGTGCTCGACGGCGATCCGCTCTGCAATCAAGTTCTCCTTGATCATTTCGACCAAGTTGTCCGCAGTGCCGTATTCGGACGCCGCGCGCGAGGCAAGGCCGGTTGGATTGAAATCGGGTTTCCCGCCCAGTTGATTGATGCGTTCGGCGACCTCCATGGCATGTTCTTGTTCTTCCTTGGCATGCTCAGCGAACTCCGCCTTGACCCCTTCGCTCGAAATACCGGTAGCGGCAACCGCGTGCATGGTGTAACGCAGTACGCAGACGATTTCGGTGGCGAGAACCGATTGCAGAATTTCGATGGTCTTGTCGACGTCGCCTTCGTAGGAGGGGGTGACGCTCCCGTCGCCGATATTTTTGCGGGCCCGCTCCCGTAGTGTCTTCACATCGGTCAAGAAAGGCTGAGTTCTTTGGTTTTCCGTCGTTTGCCGGGTGTTCATCGAGTTCTGCTCCTCATGCGCTTCACTTGGGATAGCGAGTGTTTATACACGGCAGGATGGACAATCGAACTCAGACGCACGGCCGTCCGTGTGTCGGCGCTTCACCGACAGGCGCCCCTAGAGGGCGCGGAGCGCCTCCTCGAGCCCCGCCACAAGAGGTCCGAGTTTCGGAGGATTGGCTTCGAACGACGGCCGGACTCCGTGTTGCATCAACGCTCGGGAACAGACAGGACCGATGGATGCGACCACCAGCGCATTCAATTGCCCCGCCAACTCACCCGCCCGGTTCATGCTCGCCGCGACCTCGTAGAGGTTGTGCACCTGCACGGCACTGGTAAACACCACGGCATCGACACGCGAGGATGCCAGTGCGTCGAGCAGTTGTTTGAGTGGCTGAATGTCCGCTGGAAGCGCCCAACGGTAGGTGGCAATCTCTTGCACGGCGGCTCCGCGCGCTTCCAACGCCACGCACAGCTGACGATTGGCCTCTCCATAGCGCTGGACTAAAACGCGGCCCTGATCCAGCGGCACGTCGGCCACCGCTTCCAACACCATGTCGGTCGTGAACGGCGAGCGGGCACGGATATCGATGCGCACGCCACGGGCGTTTAATTCGCCGACCGGTTTCGGACCTCGCACGACAACCGTCGCGAGTTCGAGAAGCTGCAACATCAGAGGGGTCGCCCCAAGAGAGTCTGTAACTTGAAATAGCGCGCGCGTGCCCACTCCGGTCTGAAAAATCGCCATGTTGAAAGGATGGGTACGCCACTGCTCCAACATTGCCGCCATCGTGCCCGGCGCGACGTCCGGAACTTCTTCCAGGGCCGGCGCGAGCATGGGGATTGCGCCGCGGCGCGCTATCAAATCCGCCAAATGCGCGCCGGTGCGAGTTTCCAATATCGCCACAACTTTGGGGTTCATTTCGTGCGCCTAGCTTTTTACCAACCCACGGCTTCGCCGTCCTTGCGGTGATCGGACGCGCCGCGGTACACCCCGTTTATCGGCGCGTCCACCGCCCTGTCCATGGCCGCGCCGCCGCCTCGCGACTGCATCAGCGATATGGCCTGGAACCCGCCCATGTCATCGCCGTTCGCAGAAGTCACACGGTGCCCCCACTGCTTAAGGCGGCTACCCACTCGATTGTACAGTTCCGATTCCAATGCCAAGGTGTTGGTTGCCTGCGCATGTGAAAATCGCGCAGCATCGCTGGCCGCCTGCGGGTTCGCACCCAAGTCGATCATATCGATCAGCACCTGGACGTGACCTTGGGCCTGCTGACCGCCGCCCATCAACCCAAACGCGGTGAGCGGGCGACCGTCCTTCATCACGAATCCCGGCAACAGGGTATGGAAAGGACGCTTGCCGGGCGCGATCAGGTTAGGGCTATGCGGATCCAGGGAGAACAGCGCTCCGCGATCGTTCAATACAAAACCATAGCCGGGGACGGTGATTCCCGAACCGAAGGTGTCGTAGACGCTGTAGATGAACGACACCATGTTCCCCCAGCGGTCGGCCGACGCAAGATACACCGTGCCGCCGACGGGATCTCCGATGGGCCGGGGTTTACTCGCCTTGTGCAGATCGATGCGATTACAGAGCTCAGCGGCATAGGACTTCGAGATGAGCTTGGCTACCGGAATTTGAACGACATCGGGATCTCCGTTGTAAGCGTAGAGGTCGGCATACGCCAGCTTCTTTGCCTCCACCAGCACGTGCCAATACTCAGGCGAAAGCGGGCCCAACGCGGCCAGATTGATGCCGAGTACCGGAGCGCAGACCTCGAGAATGTTCAACATCTCCAGCACCGCGAATCCTTGTGTGTTGGGCGGAAATTCGAATACATCGTACGAGTGATAGCTGGTGCTGATGGGAACCTCCCAGTCGGACCGTGTATGCGCCAAATCATCCGCCGTCAATGTGCCGCCCAGCGAACGCGACTTCGCCACGATGGCCTCGGCGATCGTCCCCGTGTAGAACGCATCGCGGCCTTGAGCCTCCAGCATACGAAACGCGCGCGCGAGTTCTGGATTGCGAAAAATGGCGTCGGGTTGCGGCGGCTTACCGTCGATCAAATAGGTTTTGGCGGAATCAGGGTCCGCGGCAAGCACCTCTGCACCATCCATCCAATCGTGACTGATGCGTTCGCTGACCCCAAAGCCCTGCTCCGCCAGCTTGGCCGCGGGCTCCAGCACCTGTTTGAAACCGAGAGTTCCCGCACGTTTGAGCAGCACATCCCATGCATCGACCGCGCCCGGGATCGTGACCGAGTCGATGCCGTGAAGCGGCATGTGCTCCGTGAATCCCCGCGCCGCGAGGTGCTGTGGTGTCGCGCCGGCGGGGGCTCGGCCGCTGCCATTCAACGCGATGAGCTTGTTCTCCTTTGCAAGCCACGCGATCACGAAAACGTCGCCGCCGATACCCGCACTGCCTGGTTCGACGACGTTCAATACCGCGGCTGCGGCGACTGCCGCATCGAAAGCGTTGCCGCCATCCTTCAATACTTGCAGTCCCGCCTGAGCCGCCAGCGGCTGGCTGGTCGCAACCATCCCGTTGCGGGCCAACACCAGGGAGCGCGTCTGAGGCAGCCATCCGCCGGCCCGATCGCCGCGGACCGCCGTGAAATCGGCCGCGGTTACCGCGAGGCTAACCAGACAAGCGGCGATAAGGAGATACTTGCGGCCACTATGCGTCATCAAAGTCTCCGAGGCATCAAAGCGCCTCATTCTAAATGTCCGGGAACCCCTGAATTGAAGTTTCTCCGCAGCAAGGGAAGGCCCGAAGGCTGCCGGCGAATTGTGATTGCTTTATCCTTGCCCGCTCGGATTATTCAACTTACCCTCGAGAGAAAACGAATGTCACCCAAAAAGCTCGTACTCCGCCGCCTAGCCGCAGCTGCAGCCATTTTGTTGAGTGCCGCCGGTGCGGCCCGCGCGGACACCGTGGTCGTGACCGCCGATCGAATGGTCGATGTCATCGCAGGCCGCGTCGTCGAGCGCCCGCAGATCACCATAACCGACGGGCGCATCCTCGCGGTGGGCGTGCAAGGCAATCCAATCGCGGCAGGTGCGCGCCGGATCGATCTGCCCGGCATGACGCTGTTGCCTGGTTTGATCGACATGCACACGCACATTACCTCCGATCCCCGCTACGGCGGGTATCGGGGACTCGAGTTCACGGATAATTTCTGGACGGTGGTCGGTGTGGCCAACGCGAAGAAAACGCTCGATGCCGGATTTACCACCATCCGCAATGTGGGCTCGCAAAACTTCGACGATGTCGCCATCAAGCAGGGAATCGAAGAAGGCTTCATACCGGGACCACGAATCGTACCGGCGACCTATGCGATTGGAGCAACCGGCGGTCATTGCGATGCGACGGAATTTCCGCCGTCGATCACGGTACCGACTCCGCAGGTCGCCAACGGGCCCGAAGAGCTTCGAGCGACGGTGCGTAAATTGCGCAAATACGGCGCGGAGGTGATCAAATTTTGCGGCACGGGCGGTGTCTTCTCCAAAACCGACACCGTCGGCGGCCAACAATACGATCTTGCGGAAATGAAAGCGCTGGTCAATGAGGCGCACATGCTGGGACTCCGGGTTGCCGTCCACGCGCACGGCGCCTCCGGCATCAAGGATGCCATACGAGCCGGCGTGGACACGATCGAGCATGCGAGTCTCGCGGATGAAGAAGCCTTTGCCTTGGCGAAGCAGCACGGCACGTGGTTCTCGATGGATATCTACAACGACGATTACATCCTCGCCGAAGGCGCAAAGAACGGCACCTTCAAGGAATCGTTGGAGAAAGAGCGAACCATCGGCCTGAAACAGCGGCAGACCTTCCAAGCGGCGGTAAAGGCGGGTGTGAAAATGGTGTTCGGCACCGATGCCGGCGTCTACCCCAACGGCTACAACGCACGTCAGTTCGCGACCATGGTCAAGTGGGGCATGACGCCCATGCAAGCGATTCAGGCCGCCACTGCCAATGCGGCGGAGGCACTCGGCCGCACGGCCGACGTGGGAGCGATTGCGATCGGCCGCTATGGCGATGTCATCGGCGTGACCGGCGATCCTCTCGCGGACGTGACGCTACTGCAATCCGTCGCATTCGTCATGAAGGGCGGGGACGTCGTCAAGGCGCCGCCGAAATGACCGGACCTTAGTTTGCGCCGATCAGGCCGGCCGTCACATTGATGGCAAAGCCCAATATCGACGCGTTGAAAAGAAATGAAATCAGTTCGTGAGCGACGACCACTTTACGGATGGAGCCCCGCGTAGTCAGGACGTCGGCGGTCTGGCAAGCCGCGGCAATGGTGAAAGAAAAGTAAGCGAAGTCCCAGAAAACCGGCATGTCGGTTTCCGGAAATCGGAGCGGCCGATTTTTCGAGTCCACGCTGTAAAACATGTCGGCGTAGTACGTCGTGAACATCGTGGGAACCAGCAGCCACGAGTTGATCAAGGTCACGGTCGCCAGCACGAAGTGCGCAAGCCGCTCGGTACCGGCCACGTGCCTGAGGGTCGCCAAGGGTTCGACGATGGCAACCAAGCTCAAGAGCGCGGCCACGATGACGAGCAGTAAAATGAAGGGCGCCGTGGCGTCCTCCTCGATGTACCGGGAGCAGATTTGCGCGGCGTTCAAACTGGTCATCCACACGTAGATCATCGCCAGGAACAGAGCGACTCCGCAATCCCAACTCACCAACACGCGGCTGATGAGCGACCAGTGCGCCGGAAGAAAGAAGAAAATCGCACAACCCACGCCTACGGCGATCCATACCCGGGGATGCTCGCTCAGCAGCTTATTCATGTTTTTACTTGGGCTTTTGATTTAGGTTACAGCCGAAGGAAGTAGGGTATCGCCGCCAGCACGACCCCGATTGCCACCAGCGCCATGACATTGGAAATGAAATAGGGATAGACCATCATTGCAATACCGCACAGTAAAGGCACGACAGCACGCTGCTTCCTACCGTACAGGAAAAAACCGAATCCGATCGAACTGAAGAGCAATCCCCAAAGCAGGATCGACGAGTTCATCGGCGCGGGTCGCAGCCGCCTGGGAGGCTCAATTTATTTGCTCTCCTTCGCCACCAACCATTTCACCAATTCGATCACTTGGTCGGTGCCGCCCGCCGACTGAACTTGCAGTCGATATTTGCCGTTGACGACGATGGTCGGCGTGCGGTCGATGCCATATGCCTTGAGTAGATCTTCATCGCTCCTCACTTTGAGATCGACGGCGAAGGACTTCGAGGTGCTCAGGAATTTATCAACCGGCACCCCGGTTTTTCGATTGTAGAAACGCGCCGCATCCTCGATCGTCGGCAAGCGCTCCTTGACGCGGCTGCCGCTCGAATCGAGAATAGCGAGTTCGGCCGTTCCCCAAACGGCATCGAACATGGCATCGTGCGTTTGATCGGCAATGCCCAGCACCTGCGCGGTGCAATAGGCCAATTGAAACATCGGCCAATCCTCGCCCGGATTGAACGATGCGGGAAGGTAATCGACGACCGCGTTGGCAGGGAGGCTCTGCTTCAACTTGTGCATCGTCGGTTGAAACAGATTGCAGGCCGGGCAAGCGTAGGAGAACACTTCGGTCACTTCGACCTTGCCGGGGACCGGCGACATCGGGCGCGGCGGTTTGATCAGGAAATAGTGGGTACCCTCGCTCCACACCGGTGCGGTCCCCGTCACGGGCGCCGCCGCCGCCGCAGTGCCCCAAGCGATCGAAAAAACGCCGATTATCCAACCCAGTGTCTTCATCGAATTCTCCGTACTGCCGCTGATTGCAAAGACAGGCCGACGCCCAGCCGACAATTCTAGACAATCTGGGCGGCAATTTTCGCTTAACCTTTGACTTGCATCGAATTTTCGGTTTCCCTCGGATCGCCCACACCGCCCGAACCTTAAGTAGTGCAGCCGGCCGGAAGACCGTAAAGTACGCGTTTTGTGCGGGTCCGGGCTCTAACTGTGGTGAACATGTGATCAATGAGATGGACGATTCCCATGCTTCCGGGCAAGCGCGTGGGGTGAGTAGCTTTCTAAAAAAGTACCGAGTTGCATTGATCATCGGCGCCGTCGTCCTGCTGGCGGTCTTCTTGATCATACATTTCCGCCACACATCGCAGCCTGCGGCGGGTGGTCCGGGCCGAGGCCGCGGCGACCAGAACACCCCTGTTCCCGTCTCCGTAGCCACGGCGGCACTCGGCGAAATCCAGCTGCGCATCCCGGCGTTGGGAACGGTCACGCCTCTCGCGACTGTGACGGTGAGAACTCAAATCAGCGGGATTCTTCAGAAGATTTCCTTCAATGAAGGGCAACTGGTCAAACAGGGGGAACTCATCGCGCAAATAGACCCCCGGCCGTATGAGGCGGCTCTGCAACAAATGCAAGGGAACTTGCGCCGCGATCAGGCGCTGCTGGCGGACGCCAAATTGGATTTGAATCGCTACGAAGGGCTCGTGAAAGAAGACTCCATCGCCGTACAGCAGCTCGACACGCAACGCGCCTTGGTCGACCAGTACGTGGGCACCATCGAGTCGGACCAAGGGCAGGTCAAGACCGCACAAGTGAATCTGCTTTACACGCGCATCGTGTCGCCCATCAATGGGCGTGTGGGATTGCGCCAGGTCGATCAAGGAAATTACGTCACGCCGGGCGATGCCAACGGCATCGTCGTCATCAACCAGGTCCAGCCGATTACCGTGATTTTTCCGATTCCCGAAGATAATGTGCCGGCGCTCAATCGTCAGCTGCACGATGGTAACGTCCTGGAAGTCGACGCGTACGACCGCACCAACAGCGCGAAACTGGCCGTCGGCAAGCTAATGACGCTCGACAATCAAATCGATGTCACGACCGGCACGGTCAAATTACGGGCTTCGTTCGAAAATGCGGACGGCGCGCTCTTTCCCAACCAGTTCGTGAATATCCAACTGCTCCAGGAACTTCTCAAGAACCAGGTCATCATGCCGAACTCCGCCGTGCGCCGCGGCGCGCCGAACGGCGTCGTCACCACGTTCGTCTACGTGGTAAAGCCCGGCAGTACGGTGTCGGTGCGGCCAATCACGCTTGGAGTCGTCGACGGGGAACGCGCCGCGGTCACAACGGGACTCGCCGTCGGCGAGGTTGTGGTGACGGAAGGTGGTGACCGGCTGCGGGACGGGGCAAAGGTACTGCTTCCGCAATCCGCCGCAGTGCATCCGGCCGCCCCGGACGCTTCAAAAAAGGCCGCCGGCGCGCCCAACGGACAGCATCGCAAACACTCTCATGCAAACCCGCCCAGCACGCCATGAATCCCTCGCGAATCTTCATCCTGCGTCCCGTCGCAACCACACTGTTGATGGTTGCGATACTGATCGTAGGTGCGATCGCCTATAAGCAGTTGCCGTTGTCGGCGCTGCCCGAAGTCGCGTACCCAACCATCCAGGTACAGACCTTTTATCCCGGCGCGAGTCCCGAGGTCATGACGTCGGCCATCACTGCGCCATTGGAGAAGCAATTCGGGCAAATGCCCGGATTGGATGAAATGTCCTCCACGAGTTCCGGCGGCGCATCGGTGATCACCCTGCAATTCAGTTTGGCGCTCGCCATCGACGTCGCCGAGCAGGAAGTGCAGGCGGCGATCAGTGCCGCGCAAAATCTTCTGCCTCAAGATCTTCCGGCGCCGCCGATCTACGCCAAGGTGAATCCCGCAGACGCTCCGGTGCTCACCCTCGGTATTACCTCCAATGTGATGCCGCTCACCGAAGTCGAGGATTTGGTCGACACGCGCATCGCTCAGAAAATCTCTCAGCTTAAGGGTGTGGGAGTCGTGAGCATCAGCGGCGGTCAGCGCCCGGCGGTTCGCGTGATCGTGAACCCGCGCGCCCTGGCTGCCTACGGCTTGAATCTCGATGATTTGCGCACGACCATCAGCAACGCCAACCAAAACGGTCCGAAGGGCACCCTCGACGGTCCGACGAGCGCTTATACCGTCAATACCAACGATCAGATCCGCAATGCCGAAGATTATGGGAACATCATAATCGCCTACAAAAATGGGGCCCCGGTACGCCTCAGGGACGTGGCGACCTTGGTCTCCGGCGCGGAAAACGCCAAGCTCGGCGGCTGGATGAACTCGACGCCGGCGCTGATCATGAACGTACAGCGTCAGCCGGGCGCGAATGTGGTCGACACGGTCGACCGAATCAAGGCGCTTCTGCCCTCGCTGCGGGCTGCCATGCCTGCGGGAGTGGATGTCACCGTCCTGACAGACCGCACCACGACGATTAGGGCGTCGGTCTCGGATGTCGAATTCGAATTGGCGCTCGCCGTCGTGTTGGTCGTGCTGGTCATTTACGTTTTCCTGCGCAATGTTCCGGCCACGATCATTCCCTCGCTATCGGTGCCGCTGTCCATCATCGGCACCTTCGGCATCATGTATCTAGCCAATTTCAGCTTGAACAATCTGTCGTTGATGGCCCTGACCATCGCGACCGGCTTCGTGGTCGACGACGCCATCGTGATGATCGAGAATATCTCCCGATACATCGAGACCGGAATGGCGCCTCTCGAAGCGGCGTTGAAGGGAGCCGGGCAAATCGGCTTCACCATCATTTCCCTCACCGTTTCCCTGATTGCCGTGCTGATCCCGCTTTTGTTCATGCAGGATGTGGTAGGCCGTCTGTTTCGAGAGTTCGCGGTGACTCTGGCCGTCACGATTCTGATATCTGCGGTCGTATCGCTGACGCTGGTGCCCATGCTATGCGCGAAA
The DNA here is from genome assembly GCA_963755965.1 of uncultured Gammaproteobacteria bacterium. Classification (GTDB taxonomy): domain Bacteria; phylum Pseudomonadota; class Gammaproteobacteria; order Steroidobacterales; family Steroidobacteraceae; genus Bog-1198. The sequence continues at coordinate 1,373,757 of CAVWLU010000008.1, read as the reverse complement.
CTGCTCAAACACCGTCCGGAGGGCGAGCAGGCGCAAACCGACTCGGGCCGCTGGTTTGCGTTGCTCGTCGAATGGTATGGCCGCCAACTGACCTGGGTACTCGACCATCAGCGATTGACGCTGTGGGTGGCGACCGGGACGGTGGCGGTCACCGTGCTCTTGTACGTGCTGATACCGAAGGGATTCTTTCCCGACCAAGACACCGGTCTGATTCAGGGAGTTTCGGAGGCGGGCGAATCGATCTCCTACGCCGCCATGGCCGATCGCCAACAGGCGCTCGCAGCCGCCATTCTCACCGACACGGATGTACAAAGCCTGTCTTCTTTCATCGGGGTGGACGGGAATAACGTCACGATCAACAGCGGGCGCTTCTTGATCAATCTGAAACCACGGGGCGAACGCAGCGGAAAGGTTGCCGACGTGATCCGTCGACTGCAGCGCGAAACCGCGGGGATTGCCGGGGTGACTCTCTACATGCAGCCGGTGCAGGACCTCACCCTCGACACGACGGTGAGCCGCACTCAATACCAATTCACTCTCGAAAGCGCCGACGCGCAGGCTTTGTCGACGTGGACGCCAAAATTGGTGAGCGCTCTGCGGCAGCAGCCTGAACTCGCCGACGTCGTCAGCAATCAAGAAGACAATGGCCTCGCCGCCTACGTCACCATCGATCGCGACAGCGCGGCGCGTCTCGGGATCAGCGTGGGGACGGTGGACAATGCGCTCTACGACGCATTCGGCCAACGAATCGTTTCCACTATTTTTACTCAGTCGAATCAGTATCGCGTCATTCTGGAAGCGGACCCGTCGACGTACCGCTCGGTCGACTCGCTGGCCTCCATTTACGTACCGTCCGCGGGCGGCGGGCAAGTCCCGCTCTCGGCGATCGCCAAGGTCGATGTGGAAACCCGGCCGCTGCTCATCAATCACCTCGCACAATTTCCGGCGACCACCGTGTCGTTCAACCTCGCTCCCGACGCATCCTTGGGCGCCGCAGTGACCGCGATCGAAAACGCCGAGCGTTCCGTCGGGCTGCCCCTCAGCATTCGCACCTCCTTTCAAGGCGCGGCGCTCGCATTCCGCAGCAACTTGACCAATGAGCTGTTGCTGTTGGTGGCCGCGGTGCTGGTGATGTACATCGTGCTCGGAGTTCTCTACGAGAGCTTCATTCATCCCATCACGATCCTGTCGACTCTGCCCTCGGCAGGCATCGGCGCCCTGCTCGCATTGATCTTGGCCGGGGACGACCTGACCATCATTGCGCTCATCGGAATCATTCTGTTGATCGGCATCGTCAAGAAAAATGCCATCCTGATGATCGACTTCGCCGTGGATGCACAGCGTTTGCAGCACCTTTCCCCTCGGGAAGCGATCTACCAGGCGTGCCTATTGCGGTTTCGTCCCATTCTCATGACCACGGTAGCCGCCATTTTCGGCGCCCTGCCCTTGATGTTCGGCACCGGCACGGGATCGGAGCTGCGCCACCCGCTTGGGATAAGCATCGTCGGCGGACTTTTGGTGAGCCAAGTGTTGACGCTGTTCACGACCCCCGTCATCTACCTGACGTTCGACCGCATGGCGTCCCGATTTAGCGGTCTACGGCAGTCCGAATCCGGCGGCGAGCCCGTGACGGATATTCCCGCGTGAACATCTCCGCTCCGTTCATTCATCGCCCGGTGGCGACCATCCTGTTGACCGCAGGAATCGCGCTGTGCGGTGCGGCCGCTTTCATGCTGTTGCCGGTCGCGCCGCTGCCGCGTATCGACGTTCCCGCCATTTTCGTTTCGGCGCAGTTGCCCGGAGCAAGCCCCGAGGTAATGGCAAGCACGGTGGCGACGCCTTTGGAAAGGCATCTCGGCGCCATTGCAGATGTGGACGACATGACCTCGACGAACGGGGTGGGCACGACGAGCATACAGCTGACATTCGGGGTGGACCGCGATATCGACGGGGCGGCCCGTGATGTACAGGCGGCGATCGTCGCCGCGCACGCCGACCTGCCCTCGTCGCTGACGCGTAATCCCTCCTACCGCAAGATCAACAGCGGATTGTTTCCCGTGATGGCCATCGCCATGACCTCCGATGTGCTCACCCAGGGTCAAATCTACGATGCGGCCGACGCCGTGATATCGCAGCGCTTGTCGCAAATCGGGGGGGTGGGCGGCGTCAACGTCAACGGCAGCGCATTGCCGGCCGTGCGGGTGGAAATCAATCCTCTGTCGCTATCGAAGTACGGTATCGGCCTGCAGGACGTTCGCGCCGCGATTTCCAACAGCAACGCCAATGCGCCGAAGGGTGCGGTCGAGTCGGACCAGCTGCACTACCAGATCTACACCAATGACAACGCACGCGACGCGGCCCCCTACCGCAACTTGATCATCGCCAACCGCAATGGTGCAACCGTACGCCTCGGCGACGTCGCCACGGTACTCGACATGCAGGACGGGGCGACCGAGAACGTCCGCACGTACGGCCTTTATAACGGCAAACCCGCGGTGTTCGTGACGATCTACCAACAGCCCGGCGCCAATGTCATCGAGATGATCGACGCGGTCAAAGCGGAATTGCCCATGCTCAAAAGCTCGATCGATCCGAAGATCGATCTGGTGGTGACGTTCGATCGCTCGATCACGATTCGCGCCTCGCTCCGGCAAGTCGAGCAGACCCTGTTGCTTGCGGTGGCGTTCGTCATTCTGGTCGTCTACGTTTTCCTCAACAGCCCTCGCGCGGCGCTGATCCCGGCACTCGTCGTTCCGGTGTCGCTGATCGGTACCTTCGGCGCCATGTACCTCCTCAACTATACGCTCGACAATTTCTCGCTCATGGCGCTCACCATCGCGACGGGATTCGTGGTCGATGACGCCATCGTGGTGATGGAAAACACCACCCGCCACATCGAGGCGGGCATGACGCGCATGCGAGCCGCTTTGCTCGGCGCGCGGGAAGTGGGCTTTACCGTCGTCTCCATGAGCCTATCCTTGGTGGCGGTATTCATTCCGTTCATGTTCGCCGGAGGAATCGTCGGACTGATATTCCGCGAGTTCACCGTCACCTTATCGGTGGCGATATTGATCTCGCTGGTGGTTTCCTTGACCACCACGCCGATGATGTGTTCGCTGCTGCTCGAGCGCGAGGGCCGCCGTAAACAATCGCGTTTTGCGCGGGCTTTCGAGCACGGCTTCGAGCGCCTGCGGCAGGGATATCTACACAGTTTGGAATGGGCGCTCAATCATCGACGAATCATGCTGGCGCTGCTCGTCGCTACGATCTGCCTGAATGTGTATATGTATTGGGTGATCCCGAAGGGATTCTTTCCGCAGCAGGACACCGGTCAATTGCAGGGCGGCATACGCGGCGATGCGACCAGTTCCTTTCAGCTGATGAAGGGCAAGCTCCAGGCCGCGGCGAAGATCATCCAAGAGGATCCGGCGGTAAGCACCGTCACGGGTTCAGTGGGCGCCGGCGGCTTCGGACCCTCCGGCGGAGGCGGCGCGAGCGCGAATGTCACCATTGCGCTCAAACCGCTGTCCGAGCGCCGTATTTCCGCCGATCAAGTCATTGCTCGATTGCGGCCGAAACTCTCGCACGTGACGGGCGTTACGGTTTTCTTGCAGGCCGTTCAGGACATCCGCGGCGGCGGACGGTCGGCCAATTCACAGTACCAATACACGCTGCTCGGGGACGACCTCACCGAGTTGCGGAGTTGGTCTCAAAAACTGCGCCAGGCCATGCAGGACATGCCGGAGGTCACCGACGTGGATTCGGACATGCAGCCGGGCGGGCTCGAGGCCGACCTCGTCGTCGATCGCGATACCGCTTCGCGCCTGGGCCTTACCGAGATCCAAATCGACAACGCGCTGGGCGATGCCTTCGCTCAGGCACAGGTGTCGACCATATATAACCCGTTCAGTCCCCAGCAATATCACGTGGTCATGGAAGTGGCGCCGGAATTTTGGCAGAACCCCGACGTGCTCAAGGACCTGTACGTGAGCACATCCGGCGGCGCCGTGAGCGGAACGCAGGCGACTCAGGCCGTCGCCGGCACCACGCAGGTGGGTTCACCCAGCGCCGGCACGACGCCGACCGCCGCGGCGATTGCCGCGGACGTGGCTCGCAATCTTGCGGCGAACTCGCTGGCGACCGGCGGCGGCGGCAATACGTCGACCGGCTCGGCGGTCAGCGTGGCGCAGGAAACGGTGGTTCCGTACGCGGCCTTCAGCCACTTTCTCACCAATACCACGCCGGTCACGGTGAATCACACCGGAACATCCGTCTCAACGGCCATTGCATTCAACCTTCCCGAGAAGGAATCCCTCGGCACGGCGCTCGATGCGATCGAGCGCAAGATGAGCGAAATTCATGTGCCGGTGAGCATTCGCGGCGGCACGTATGGCACGGCCAGTCTGTTCAAGGAAAGCAACGGCAACACGCCATTGATGCTGGCTGCGGCGCTCGCCGCGATCTACGTGGTTTTGGGCATGCTGTACGAGAGCTACAACCAACCCTTGACGATTCTCTCCACCCTCCCCTCGGCCGGCGTCGGCGCATTGCTCGCCCTGATGGCGACCGGAACCGAATTCAGCCTCATCGCTTTTTTGGGTATTTTGCTGCTGATCGGCATCGTGAAGAAAAACGCCATCATGATGGTGGATTTTGCGCTCGACGCGGAGCGCGAACTCGGCATGGATCCCCGTGCAGCGATCGTACATGCCTGCGCGCTCCGCTTTAGGCCCATCATGATGACCACCTGCGCGGCCATCGCCGGCGCATTGCCGCTGGCCATAGCCTATGGCGACGGCACTGAAATGCGCCGTCCCTTGGGCATCTCCATCGTCGGCGGTCTCATCGTCAGCCAACTTCTGACCGTGTACACCACCCCGGTGATCTATCTGTACGTGCATCGCTATTGGAAACGCACCAGGCTCGGCAAGACGAACTTCGGCCCGGCACAGGTGGGCACTTGATGTACTTCCGGTACTTGCACCGTTGGTCGCTGGCCGCTCTTGGGATTTCCGTCATCGCTGCCTGCGCGGTCGGTCCCGACTATAAGCGGCCGGCTTTCGAGACCGCGCCGAACTACAAGGAAGAGAACGGCTGGAAGCCGACTGAGCCGAGCGACGCAATGGGCCGCGGCCCATGGTGGAAGATCTTCAACGACGATACGTTGGATCAATTCGAAGCGAAGGTTAATATTTCGAACGAGAACGTCAAGGCGGCGGTGGCGGCCTATGATCAAGCCAATGCCTTGGTGGACCAGGCACGCGCGGGCTATTGGCCGACGGTGGATGCAAACGCATCTCGGATGCGCGGCGCAGGCCACGGCATAGGCTCGGTCACCACCGGCACCCTGACCACCACCTCCGGTGGCCAAACCGTCGCGACCGGCGGTGTCACCACGGGAAATACCGGCGGTCAAACCATCACGACCAACAGCGTGGGGGTCTCGGCCAATTGGACCCTTGATATCTGGGGCCAAATCCGCCGCACCGTCGAGAGCGACAAAGCGTCTGCTCAAGCGAGCGCAGCGGCCCTTGCCGCAGCACAGCTGTCCGCGCAGTCCACTCTTGCGACAGACTATTTTGAATTGCGCGCCCAGGATCAATTGCAAAAGCTGCTGGACGACACCGTCGTCGCGGAGCAGCTTTCCCTCAAGATCACGGAAAGCCGCTATCGCTTCGGCGTCGCTGCGAAAGCCGATGTCGTGAGCGCGGAAGCGCAACTGCTTTCGAGTCAAGCTCAACAGATCAATGCAAAGATCCAGCGCGCGCTGCTCGAACACGCCATTGCCGTCCTGATCGGTCAGCAGCCCGCGGAATTCTCTTTGAACCCCGTGGCCATGAGAACCGATGTTCCGACGGTGCCCGCGGGTGTGCCTTCGACTCTTCTGGAGCGTAGGCCCGATGTGGCCGAGGCGGAGCGCAAAATGGCCGCGGCCAATGCCCAAATCGGCGTCGCAACAGCCGCCTACTTCCCCAGCCTGACGCTCACTGGGTCCGATCAGTACGCGAGTACCACGTTATCCCACCTGATCAGCCTGCCGAATCGCGCCTGGTCCTTGGGACCGTCGCTCGCCGAGACTCTGTTCGACGCCGGCGCCCGCAGGGCGCAAGTCGCCCAGGCGCGCGCCGCCTACAACGCGAACGTCGCCACCTACCGGCAAACGGTGCTGTCCGGCTTTCAGCAGGTCGAGGACCAGATCGCAACGCTGCGCATCTTGGAACAGCAGGCCGTCGTCGAAGAGTCGGCCGTGAAAGCGGCCAGAGAGGCCGAAGCACTGACGCTGAACCAGTACAAGGCGGGCACGGTTCCTTACAGCAGCGTGATCACCGCCCAGACTACCCGACTTGCCGCCGAAGAAACGGCACTCACGGTTCTTTCCAGTCGCCTGCAAGCGAGCGTCGCATTGATCGAGGCCTTGGGCGGCGGCTGGAATTCGAATCAATTGCGATAGTAGATGGATGTCTCGTCAGACAACCTTGACCATGCGCTTGCCGATATTCTCTCCGGCGAGAAGCCCGACCAGGGCTCTCGGCAGATTCTCGAAGCCGGCAATGATGTCTTCATGCACCTTGAGCTGGCCGCTCTGGACCCAGGCCTTGAGTTTTGCGATTGCCTTCTCGCGTTGGTCGTAGAAGTCCATCACCAAGAACCCCTGCAGGTTTAGCCGCTTGGTCACGATCAGACCGGGAATGCCGCGGACTCCACGCGGCGTGGCGCCGTCGTACTGGGACACGGCCCCACAGCAGGCGATGCGGCCGTGGTTCTTCATGTTGAACAGACACGCCTCGAGGATGTCGCCGCCGACATTGTCGAAGTAGACATCGATCCCGTCGGGACACGCGGCACGCAGAGCGCCGGCGATGTCGCCGGCCTTGTAGTCCACGGCATCATTGAACCCCAGCTGCTTGGTCAAGAGGGCGCACTTTTCGGCTCCGCCGGCGATACCCACCGTACGGCAGCCTTTGATGGTGGCGATTTGACCGACGATGATCCCCACGGAGCCTGCGGCTGCGGATACCACAACCGTGTCGCCCGGCTTTGGCTTGCCGCATTCCAGAAATCCGAAATAGGCGGTCAGGCCCGCGACGCCATAGACGCTCAAAAGGTGAGACATCGGCTCGACAGCTCTTACCTTGGTCTGGTGCCGTGCCGGCAGTACCGCGTATTCCTGCCAGCCGGTGTCGGCGAACACCAGGTCGCCGGGAGCAAATCCGGGCGCGCGGCTCTTCAGTACTTCGGCAAGGGCGCCCCCCGCCATGATCTGGCCGGCGCTCAAGGCCGAGCGATAAGTCGGGCCCAGCATCCAGGCGCGGTTTGCCGCGTCCAGGGAAATATAGCGGGTGCGCACCAGCAGCTCGCCCTCGCCCGGTGTCGGCATCGGAGCTTCCGTCATCCTGAAGTGCTCGATCCCCAACTTCCCGGTGGGAATTTGTTCGAGCAGGATCTGACGGTTGATATCGGCCATGGCGGTGTCTCCCTACGTCTGATCCCAAGGTTCGAGCGCCGCGGGGACGTGACGGCGCAGTACCGCGTTCCGCGCCTCCCACTCTCTTTTGGGTTCCAGCTTTTCCAGAAATTGAACCTCTCCTGCCGAATAGGTGGCGATCGGCAATCCATCCAAATACAGGAGCCGGTTACCGGTGAGGGACGGGAGTCGCGCACCGGGCGTCACGATGCCGATCAAATTGAGCGGATCGGCAGCCGAAAGCGATATCAATTGTTGATCATGGGGGCGACGCCGGACTTCGCGCAGCAGCGCCACGGATTCAGGCGCCGCATATTGCTCACCCGAGAAACCGGCGACGAAACGGCCACCTCGAATCTCGCCGCGCGCTTCGAGGCGCCGGCAGCACTTCTGGATCTCGCGCCACGGCGGCAACCACGCCGCTTCACGTGCGAGCAATTTCCAGAAAATGACGCCCCAGCGCCGCAGCAATGTCCTGACCACATGCTCGACCGCCTCCTCGTCAATCCTGCCGGTCGATACGGCGGGGGCCCGGCGTACGATCGCCCATCGGCCGGCATCCGCCATCGCAAACAAGGCTATTTGCCGCTTGCGCCGCCCGCCGTGACCCGTCGACCTTCCGCGCTGGCTGCTCGGTACCAAGAGGGCACGCAGGCCGCCAAAACTGTCGGAATTCACCATTCCGAGCGCCACCAATTCGGCGAGCGCCTCCTCCACTTCGACCGGCAGCATGCCGACGTTTTCTGCAATCTCATCGAAGAACGAGGCGCCCCGTGCCTGGATGAATTCCATCACGGCGCGAGCTCTCGATGTGAGATGAGCGGGATCCTCGGTTTCCGCGAAAGTCGACCAGGCCTTTAGGCTGCGTCTCGCGAGCAAGGTGATGGGCGTCGACCGAATGGGCGACACGCCGCGGTCGCGGTCGCGGTCGCGGTTGACGCTGCGAGCCGCGAGCCGGGTCCACACGAATCGCCCGGCCCGGCAATGCTCGTCCAGCCAATCGGGCTCATACTCGATAATCCGCGAGGGCAGGATATCGGTCTCCCACGCGCTCGCAGGCGCCTCGAAGCCTTCGAGCTGGGCGAGCACCGCCGCGAGGGAGTCCGAGCCTTGCATCCGCGCTCCCGGAAGCACACGTTGCCACTCGAAGAGGAAGCGCAGTAAATCCCGCGCCGGCACGGGTTCGATCTCGGCGCGCAGCCGTTTGACGGTATAGCGATGAATGCGAGCCAGCAATCGCCGCTCGCACCATTCCTCTTCCGTGGCGCCCGGCGTGAAATGGCCCCGCATGGCAAAGCCCTCGGTCTGCAGCGCGGCGAGAGCGATACTGACGGGACTTACGCTCACGTCCAACGAATCCGCAATGGCCTTCGCCGTGACGGGACCCTTGCCCTCGAGCCGCCCGCGAACGATCTCCGTCAGAGCTTCGTCGGATGACGGCACGGTGGGTTCGAACAGTGCGCGTCTTTCCGTGGCCACCCACAGCAGTTTGCCCGCCCCCCCGCGAATGCCCACGACGCGGCCCTGCGCCGCGAGTTCTTCCATGAGCTCGGGCCAATTAGGATCCCCGAGGCGCTCCTCGTCCGTCAAAAAGCTGAGCCATAGCAAGGCGTCGTGAAGTTCGTCGGGCGTGGCGGCGTCCGGCCATGCCTCGTCGCGAACCCGTGCGATCGCTTCGCTGTCCAGCCTTCCTAGGTCGGCGGCAGACGCCGCGTCGATCCAGCGGCGGCTCATGACGGCCTGAGTGCGGCGCTCCTCCAGCGGCGCGTCGTCAAGATAGGCATAGGGACGCGCATTGAGCGCCTCGAGAGCCAACGGCGAGGGCTCGGTAAGGTCCCTCGCAACCGTTCGAATTGCTCCGCTTTCGAGCCCGCGCAGAATTTTTTCGAACGTTTGCACATCCATCGCGTCTTCGAGGCAATCTCGAACGGTCTGCCGGACCAGCGGGTGATCGGGCACTTCGATCTCGCCCGGCAAATTTTCGGCGCAAGCCACTTGATCAGGAAACACGGATGCCAACAGGTCCTGCGCGTTCATGCGGGCGATCTGCGGCGGAATCTTCTTGCCGCCGCGAAAGCGCGGCAACGCGAGCGCAATACCCGCGTCCCAACGCCACCGCACCTCGAACATGGGGGCGGCGCACAGCGCCTGCACGAGCACCTGACGTGCAGAGCCCGAATGCAAATACCGCGCGACTTCCGCCAACTCGAAGCTGTGCGCCTGGGTGAGAGACAGCACGATGTGATCTTCGGTCGCCGCCGCCTGCAATTCGAAATTGAAAGTGCGGCAGAATCGTTTGCGCAATGCGAGTCCCCACGCGCGGTTCACCCTGCTGCCGAACGAGGAGTGGATCACCAGCTGCATGCCGCCGGATTCGTCGAAAAACCGCTCGAAAATAATCGACTCGAGCGTCGGCAGGCTTCCCAAAGCGGCGCGTCCCGCGCCTAGGTACTGAACCAACTGTAGCGCGGCGTACGAATCCAGCCCGGCCGTCTCGATCAACCACTCGATTGCCGTGCCCTCATCCTGCTCGAGCTTGAGATCGATGTCCTTTCTCAAGCTCGAGACGGCGCGGGATAGTTCATCGCTGCGCCCGGGCGCTTCTCCGAGCCAGAATGGGATGGAAGGCGGCTGCCCGTGTGCATCCTCGACCCGCACCGTGCCTCGTTCGACACGCAATATCCGATACGACGTGTTGCCCAACTGGAACACATCGCCTTGCAGACTCTCAACCGCAAAATCCTCGTTCACCGTACCGACCAGATGCGCTTCGGGTTCGAGCATCACCTTGTAATCCGCGTTGTCCGGTATGGCGCCTCCGGATGTGATTGCCGTGAGGCGGCCCCCTTTTCGAGGCCGCAACATCTTGTTGACCGCGTCGTGATGTATCAGCGCTCCGTGGCGGCCGCGGCGCGTACTGAACCCTTGCGCCAGCATGGCAATACACTCGTCGAATTCTTCCCGGCTCAAATCCCGATAGCAATAGGCACGGCGCACGAGGGCGAACAGCTCATCTTCGCGCCACTCTTGCGAAGAGACTTCAGCGGCGATTTGCTGGGTCAGCACGTCGAGCGCATTTCGCGGAACGACGAGACGGTCCAATTCCCCGCATCTCACGGCCTGAAGCAGTGCGGCACATTCGACCAGCTCGTCCCGCGACAGCGGGAACAGCCGTCCCTTGGAGGTACCCCCAACCGAGTGTCCGGCGCGGCCCACGCGCTGCAGAAAAGCGTTGATCGAACGCGTGGAGCCAATCTGGCATACCAAATCGACATCGCCGATATCGATGCCGAGCTCGAGAGAGGCGGTTGCGACCAGCGCCTTCAACTCGCCGCGCTTCAGGCGCTGTTCCGCATCGAACCGTCGATCTTTGGCGAGACTGCCATGATGGGTCGCGACATGAGCCTCGCCGACACGCTCCGAGATATGCCGTGCTACTCGTTCGGCCAATCGACGGGTGTTGACGAACACGATGGTGGTGCGATGTTCGAGAATCAATTCGGCCAGTCGATCGTAGACCTGCGTCCACACCTCTCCCGACATCACCGCCTCGAGCGGCCCCGCCGGAAGTTCCAGGGCGAGGTCGCGGCTGCGCGTGTGGCCGGCGTCTATGATGGTGCAAGGTAATCCCTCGCGGAGGCCGGCTCCGATGAGGAAGCGCGCCACTTCTTCGATCGGCTTTTGCGTTGCCGACAATCCGATCCGCACCAAAGGTTTCGAGCAAAGCGCCTGTAGACGCTCGAGCGAGAGCGCCAGATGCGCACCCCGCTTGTTGCCGGCCATGGCGTGTATTTCATCGACTATCACGGTGCGGCACGTCCTCAGCATGTCGCGGCCCGTTCGCGAAGTGAGCAGGATGTACAACGATTCCGGAGTGGTCACGACGATATGCGGTGCGATGCGGCGCATCCTCGCGCGCTCCGCCTGTGGGGTGTCGCCGGTACGCACCGCGGTTCGGATCGCGACGTCGGGCAACTTCAGTGCGGCGAGCTCTTCGCGGATGCCCTGAAGCGGAGCCTCCAGATTCCGATGGATGTCGTTCGAAAGCGCCTTTAGCGGCGACACGTACAGAACGCGGGTTTCATCGGGCAATTCGCCTTCAACGCCCTCTTTCACCAGTTGATCGATCGCTGCCAGGAACGCCGCGAAGGTCTTGCCGGACCCGGTGGGGGCCGCGACCAAGACATCCCGCCCGGATTGGATGGCCGGCCACGCCTGTACCTGCGCCAGAGTCGGCGCATCGAAGGTGCGTGTGAACCACGCGGTGACGGCGGGATGAAATGAGTTAAGAACGCTCATGAGTGGCACCGGGGAGTGCCCCATCATATCGCAGCCAATCGCAGCCTGCGAGCGTCCGCGGCAGCTTCCGCTTAGGTCTTGATGGCAGCCCGTCGATTGGGCGGCCACCGAGACCTAAGCGCGAGGTTTATTGGGCCTCAGCCATTTTCTTCAAATTGTCCAGACCCGATTGATAGACCCCGTTGATGGCGTCCACCGCGGCTTTGTCGTTTTCGTTGTCGGCCGGATTATCGCCCACGTTCTTGCGCTTGAATCGGCCCGACCAAGTGACCGACGATTTGCCTTTTCCCGCCGAGGTCACGACAAAGGTGGAGGTATAGTCGCTTACCGGAATCACGCCCTCGAGGATCGCATATTTGAAGGTCCGGCCCGCCGCATTGTATGCCAGGAGTTTTTCCTTGATCGTTCCGCCGCCCTTCAAGGTCAACAAGCGAACCGCGCCGACCGTATTGTCGGTACCTTCGACGATCGCGTCCGAGGCGAGCGCCGGATGCCAATTGTTCAAGCCGCCGAAGTCCTTGGTTAAGTCCCAGACTTTGGATGCAGAAGCGTTGATGGTGATCGTCTTGCTTGTGTGAAGCGTCGGTGCCGCCCCCATGCTGTAGCCGGAGGCCAGCAGCGACACGCTGAAAGCCATTGCAGAGATTATTTTCATGGTGATTCCTCGTGAAGAATATTCGGTCTCAGCCAACGTGCTGCCAACGGCGGGATGAGCAACAGGCTGACCAGCGTAGATGATACCAGGCCGCCCAGAATGACGACCGCCATGGGCCCTTCTATTTCATGTCCCGCTTGGTGCAGCTGCAACGCAACCGGCAGCAGCGCGAATGCGGTGAGCAGCGCCGTGAGCAGTACCGGGGTCAGCCGCTCCTCCGCACCGCGCTTGGCCGTCTCAAGATTCCACGGCTGGCGCTCTTCGCGCATCAGATGGTCGTAATGCGAAACCAGCAGGATGGTGTTGCGGGCCGCCATACCGAACAACGCGACGAAACCGACCATGGCCCCTAAGGTCAAGGTCCCCCCGGTCAGCGCAACCGCCACGACCCCGCCGATCAACGTGCTCGGCAACGCGAGCAACACCAGGATGACATGCCGCGAAGAACCAAAGGCGAGGGCCAGCAATAGCACGATGAGCACGAATGCGGCGGCCGAGTGCAGCAGCAGTTCGTGCGCCGCCGCCGCTTGCGCTTCGGCCGCCCCGCCATACCGAAGATAAACGCCTGGCGGCAACTCGACTTTCGCAAGAATGGCCTTGCGCGCCGACTCCGCATACGCCGCCTGATCCGCACCTTTGGGAGTCGCCACGACGATCTGGCGCCGCAGACCATCCTGGTGATCGATGAGGCTGCGCGCCAGTTCCATCTTGATATTCGCCACCGCGGATAGCGGCGTCAGCGCCCCATCGCGCCCACGCAGCAGCAACGACCCCACCGCCTGCGGATCGACGCCGGCGCGGGCGATGCGCACCACCACAGGTATGGTGCGATCCGCCTGATTGAGCTCCGCCGCAATGCTTCCGTGATACGCCGCATTCACGGTTTGCAGCACATCCGCGGCCTGCAAACCATAAATAGCCAGTTGTTCGGGACGCAACTCCAGATGCAGCTCAACCTCGCGCGGCGGCACCGTCAGGCGCACGCTGCCGCTGCCGGGCAAATGCTGTAGTACATCGACGATTTGCGCGCCGACGCGATCGTCGGCGTCGAGATCGGATCCGATCACGCTGATCGAAAAGGGCGCGGACTCGCCGGACAGTGTTTCGCCGATGCGCTCGGCCAGCACCGAGTATATTTCCACGAGCTGGTTCGGGTAGTCATCGAAAACATCGCGGATGGCGGCATCGATCTCGGCGGCGGTATGTTGCCGCGGGTCAATTTGAACCTCGAACTCGCTCTTGTTGGGCGCATCGGGATCCTGGCCGTTCTCGGCACGCCCAATTTGTTCAGCGACGCTCTTGACGCCCGGAATCGCAATGAGGCCCTTGGAAATTTGCTGGCCGACGCGCGCCGTCTCCGCGAGCGAAACCCCGGGACGCAAAGAGGCGTGCGCGATCAAATAATTTTCACGGAAATCGGGCAACAAACGCGCGCCCAACAGCGGCAAAAAAACGAGTCCGGCCAGGCCGCTGCCAAATACGATCACCAGCAGCACGCGCGGCCGTCCGTGCAGCCAGGAAACCGCGCGAAGCTGCCAGTGCTTGCAAGTCCGCAGAAAAGCTGCCTCGGGCTTCGGTTGATGCTGCGCCATCATCAGCACGCACATGGCGGGCGTCGCGCTCATCGCCACCAGCAAGGACAAGCCCACGGCGAGCAGAAACGCTATCGACAGCGGGCGGAAAAACGCGCCCTGCAGCCCGGACATCATCAAAATAGGCAAGAATGCGACTGCAACGGCGGCGGTTGCGTAAAACACCGGCCGCCGCACCTCCAACGAAGCGCCCGTGAAAAGTTCGACCAGCTTGACGTTGGGATCCGCGCCGCGGCGGCGGCGCAGGATATTTTCGACGTCGATCACGGCATCGTCGACCACCACCCCAAGTGCGACCACGAGACCTCCAAGAGTCATCGTGTTGAGGGACAGCCCAAAGGCTTCGAGGATCCAAACCGTCGTCAGCAGCGCGAGCGGAATCGCGCTGAACGAAATCAACGCGCCGCGCCAGTCGCGCAAGGTGACGAGCAACAGCGCGACCACGAGCACCGCGCCTATGGCCAACGAATTCCGTAGTTTCTCAATGGCGCTTTCGATGAAGCTCGCCGGCCGCAGCAGCGCCGGATGGTATTCGACCCCTTGCTTGGCGAGCGCCGGCGCCAGCGCGTCGAGCCGTTGCTCCAGGGCCCGCGTGACCTCGAGCGTGTTGGCGCCAAACTGCGTGGAAGTCTCGATGAGGATACCCGGCCGCCCTGCGATCAGCGCGTCCCCGAAGCGCGGCGCGGCGTTTTCCCGTATCGTCGCGATATCGTTGAGCCGAACCGGCAGCCCGGAATTCGTGCCGACCATCGCCCCGGCCAGCGCCTCTATCGTGGATCCGGGGGCTTGCGCCCTGATCACCATGCGCTGCGTCGGCGTTTCGAGATAGCCGCCGCCGATCAGCGCGGTCGCATTCTTCGCGGTGGCCAAGACATCCTCGACGGTAAGTCCGGCCGCGGCAAGTTTGACCTGATCCACTTCGATCTGCCGCTCGCGTACCTCGCCGCCGAAGATCTGCGCCTGCGCCACTCCGGGAACGGCAAGAATCTGCGGCTTGACGATCCACTGCACGATGTCGCGCAGTTCCATCGGAGACAATCGATCGCTGGTGTAGCCGAAGTGCACCAGGTATTCCATCGAGGAACTCAACGGCGAGAGCAGCGGAGCCCCTACACCCGCCGGCAACAAGCCGGCGAATTCCGCCAAACGCTCCGTAACGACTTGGCGCTGGCGGTACGGATCACCGGCCCGATCGAATACCACTTGCATCGCCGAGAGGCCTTGGCTCGACGTGGAGCGTATGGTCTTCACATTCTCCGTGCCTGCCAGAAGATCCTCGAGCGGCCGGGTCACCAAGGCCTCGACTTGAGTCGCATCGAGACCAGGTGCCTCGGTCTGAACAAGCACATGGGGCGGCGCGAAATCCGGAAAGACATCGAAACGAGCGGACAGCAGCGCGGCAACGCCAAGTACCGCAATCAGGCACGCCAACGCGGTGACGATGCGGGGATGGCCCAGAGAGGCGCGAACGATGGCGGCCAGCATGCGTCGTGCCTAAGAGCCGGTCCGGCCCCTAATCCTCGTCGTCGTCAACCGCATGGGAACCCACTCCCTGCAGCGACCACAGCACGCCGACGCCGTGCACGACGATGTCGTCATCATCGTCGACGCCCTCTACCAGCCAACCGTCGCCGTAGGGGAGCAACAGCTGCACCTTCACGGGTACGTAGCGCTTTTTCTCGGCCGCTGTTTTTGCGGTCAGCTGCTTGTAAACATACGCTCCGTTCTCATCGTAGAGCAATGCGTCGCGCGGCAGCAGGAACCCCGCGCGCTCGGCGCCCAGCAATGTCAGCGGCACGCGAGCACCGGTCCCAAACCCGACGGGCGCATTGTCCACTTCGATCAGGAGGCCGGCGCTCTGCGCTTCACTGAATTGTCGCAGCGCCCCGAGCACCCGTGCCGGAACTTGAATGCCATCCACATCCAGCACCGCCTTGGCAGGCAATGCTCCCAGACTGTGCCGTCCAGGCAGGTCGGCGCGAACCAACAAACTGTGCCCCGTCGTCGTCGCATCGACGATCTTCTGACGTGCGCCGGTTGACAGCGCAGCTAACGGACCCCAATGAAGCGCCAAGCGTGCGGACGCTGATTGCGCCTGGGCCAGAGATTTAGCCTGTTCGACCTGCGCCGTTTCGAGCATCTTCAACGAGGCACCGGCGCCGCCATTGTAGAGGCCGCGTAAGCGGGCAAGTTCAGCGGACGCGGAATTTTCCGCAGCGGCGGCAACCGTCGCTTCGCTCACATCGGCCAACAGTGCCGTTGCATCCAATACGACGCCCACGGCGTCGGTACGTTCCGGCGCCTTCGCAGCGAGCGGATGGGCAACACGTAAGCCGACCGCGTGCTGCTGTTCACTGTTGAGAGAAGGTGTCGTGTTTTGGTCGGCGGGTTTGGCGGCATCGTCGTCATCATCGCCGCCGGCGGCCATTCCCCAGGCAAGCAGGGCGCAACAGGCGAGTGCCGGTGCGCTTTTGTTCCATGACCTCATGATCCGCCTCCCGGTACTCGGGCAACGGATGCCGCCATCGCGAGTTCCGGACCTGACAACGGCGTATGCAGCACGTCCTCGAGATTGTTGCGGGACATTTGCAGCTGAGCACGCATCTCGAGGACTTCGAGTTCCGCGCGCGTCGCGACGATCTCGGCACCGAGCTGTTCCAACGAATCCAACGCTCCCAGGCGCACGCCGAGATCCGTCTGCTGTTCTTGTTGCCGCGCCGCTTTCAACTGGCGCTCCGCCGTCGCGGCGTTCACGCGCGCGATGCGCTCCGCGCGCCCGGCCGCTGCGATTTCGCCGTAGATATCGGCTTGCAGGGCTAGCATGCGCTGTCCGGCAAGATCTCGACCCGCGCGCGCCTCGGCGATTTCTCCCTTGTTGCCGTTGAGCGGCAATGAAAAACCGACATCGAATGGGAATTTTGCGATGCCGTGATCCCAGTAATAGCCGGGCTCAAGGGTCAACTCCGGATACTGGCGGGCCACTGCCTGATGTAGTCTCGTTTCAGCCATTGAGTATTCGCCGATCGCGATGGCGAGATCGGCGCGGGACAGCAATGCCTGTTCGCTCTTCGTTCGCAATTCGTCATCGTTCACCGGCGGTGGCTCGCCCCAGTCCGGCCATGCAAGTATCACCCCATCCAAGGCCTGGGGCGGAACACCCAGCGCCTTGGCGGCGGCCGCCTGTGCCGCATCGGCGACTGCGCGTTGTTCCGATTGCTGCTGTTCGACTTCCATGCGCGCTCGTTGAACGCTCACGAGTTCGCCGGGCGGATCCTCGCCTGCCGATACCCGCTGTTGTTCGAACTTCAGCAGCCGCTCCTGCGCCGTGGCGAGCCGATCGAGCAATACCAGCCGCCGGCGGGCGTTTTCTTGATCCGACAACGCCGCAGCCAACGCATGGCGTACCGCCCACGCCTGATCCATCAGCTGCAGGCGTGCGTTGCCCGTGTCGAGCTGCGCCAGTTCGATGTCGAGACGCCGTCGCTCGCGCGAGCGCAGCAGCCAGTCCACTCCGATGCCATACAGCCAGGGGTGCGTATCGTGAATGGCGTATTCGGATTCCAACGTCAGATCGGGGTTTGGCGTCTGTGCCGCCGTGATCTCATGCGCCAGCACCGCCTGCGCCTGCGCACGCGCCACCGCAAGAGTGGGATTTTGCACCAGTGCGACGGCCAACAGCTGGGCGCGATCCCACTCGCGCGGCGGCCACTCGGTCGCCGCTTGCGGCAGGAGGGGCTTGATTTGGTCGCGCAGTTGCGGATCGCTGAGCCGGCGCGCCGCAAACTGCTCGGCGCTTCGCTCGGGCTTGAGCGGCGCGGCTCGATACTCGACGCAACCGGCGTACAGGCCGACGAGCATCAAGGCGAGCACGCGGCTGATCGCGATACGCCCGGCGCGGCGGCGCTGTCCGATCGCCTGACCGCGGCATCGCCTCGGTTTCCATTGATCGGCAGCAGTGCTCACTCGCGATACTTCTCTCGGCGCGGCGGGTCGCTCTTATTGAGAAAAACTTTCGGATGCCCGGGAGTTCATCCCGAACGAACCGGTATATTTTCCTGGCCGAAGGATGATACCCGGTCGGGTGGCCAGGTCAAAGTACGGGCTGGATTAGCGTCAGGTTCATGGCACAATCGTGAGATGGTGAACTACCGCGGCGCCCTCTCATGGAGACGTGAAATAACCTGTGTTGTTTCGGCGGCGGCGTGGGCTCTCGTATATGGGTCCGCGTGTGCTCAGACGGCCGGGGTCACCCGCACCGGCGAGAGCACGGTACACACGGGAGGAATCTGGAAAGCAGTCGTTCCGCCCCTCAAGATGCGCGGCGAATTCGATGGTTTCGATCCGATCGGTGTTGCGGTGGGCGCCAGAATCAAGGCCGATTGCTCGCTCAATTGGGTCAATCCGGACGACGGCGCGCGCTATTGCTTTTCAAGCGGCACGTCGTTGGAATATTTTTTGGATCGGCCGCACGCCAATATCGAGCGCGCGCGCGAAGGCTGGCGCAAGTTGAACGCGCAGGGACAACCCAAGACGCCATCGCCCCCCACCGGCGTTCCTTGAGCTTCGGGTCAAGCACCGAACGAATCGGCCACGATATGCCGATACCAAGCCACGGCATTCTGTGCTTCTTGGGCACCCGCTGCGGAGTCGGAGTCGGCCGCAGGAAGCTGCAACATCCGGCCGCCAAGCGCTTGGAACCGTCCATGGATCGCAAGCGCACGGTCTTGCGTCAGCATGCTGTAGCACACGCTCTCCAAGAGCGTCGCGGCCGCCGGACGTCCGTCGAGCGCTCCGACGATCGCCAGCGCACATTGTTTGGCCTGGGCATTCGCGGCGGACGCCGCTTTCGGCATTGGATCTGCGAGGCAGGCATCTCCGATCACATGCACGTTCGGTACGAGCGTGGATTCAAAGGTTTCAGGGACGATCGGACACCATCCGTGGTCGGACGCCAACCCTGTTTCGACGGCGAGCAGAGCCGGCGCCTGCGGCGGGATGATGTTGATCACGTCGGCATGATGCGCGGCGTTAGACGTATGGAAGATCATTTCGGCGGGCTCGACGCTCACGACGGCGCCGTCTCGAACGACGGGAATCCACTCGATCATGCCGGGGTACAGAGCCTGCCACTCATCGGTAAACGTGTCCTGTTTGGGAAAGTGATTGTTCGCGTCGAAGACCAGCACCTTCGCCCGCGGATTGTTTTGCTTAAGATACCCTGCAATCAAACTGGCGCGTTCAAAGGGACCTGGAGGACAACGCATGGGCCCCGCGGGTACACTGATGGCCACCACCCCGCCGGGACGCATCCCGGAGAGTTGCGCCGCCAAAATCTCGGTCTGCGGGCCGGCCTGCCAGGCGTGCGGCATCACGAGAGCCGCTTCCTCGTTATACCCCTGTGGCTTCCCCCATAAGAATCGAATTCCCGCCGCCAGAACCAGCCGGTCGTACGCGAGCACTGTGCCGCTGACCAGACGCGCCCGGCGCCGTTGCGCGTCGATCGTGCCGACTCGGTCTCGCACGACGGTCACGCCGTGCCGCTGGAGCGCGCCGCGTGACACCGTGATGGAGTCGAGTCCGCGCAATCCTACGATGACACTGTTGCTCATCGGGCAGGTGACGTACCGGTCGTCCGGATCAACCAGCGTCACGTCGAGCGAGGGATTCAAGCGCCGCAGAGACAGGGCGCACGCGGCGCCGGCGAAGCCGCCGCCGACCACGATGATTCTTGCCCGGACGCCGGTGCGCATTTGCGCCACGGACATCGAGGGCATGATGCCGCCGCTCGCAGCGGCCACAAGATTGAGAAATGTGCGGCGGCGCATGCTCATTCCCACTCGAGTTCCTCGTAGGCGCGCGCAACGTTACGTTGGTGGACACCGTCCCAAACCAGCCACCGCGATTTTTCGCCGTTGGCAACATTCTCGATCGCATCCTGCATGGATTTTCCCTCGGACAACTCGCGGCGCACACCTTCGAGCAACGTTTGCAGATATCGGCGTTCGGGAACGAGTCCGACAGCAAGATTGGGAGTGACGCCGCCATGGCCGGGTACCGCGAGCTTCACCTGCAGGCGCGCTAGTTCGTCGATGACCGAAAGCCAGCCCTTGATGCTGCCGTCCAACGCGGGCAAGCGCTCGCGAAACAGGAGATCTCCAGTCCAGAGGGTCGCGGACTGCTCGTCATAAACCGTAAGATCGCAGTCAGTGTGCGCTGTCGGCCATGCACGTAGGCGCAATTTGCGATTTCCCAAATCGAGGGTCGCTTCTCGCTCGACCAGCCGGTCGGGTCCGATGACCTGGTCCGCAGTCGGCGGTGCGGTTAGATCTGCGCCGTATTCGGTTACGAAGAACTGCCGGCTGCGCAACATCGCATCAGCGAGCGCGGCATGACCCACGAAACTCGGTCCGTCGCCTTTGAAGGCGGCGTTGCCGAGCACGTGATCGACATGCACGTGCGTATTGATGACGTAGCAGATCGGAAGCGACGTGCGTCGCCGAATGGCCGCCCGCAGGGCGTACCCGATGCGTACCGAGCCGCCGGTATCGATGACGGCGACGCAGTCGCGGCCCACGATGAAACCAATATTGGCAATGTCGTCGTGGCCGGGGACGTCGAGTGCCAGGTGCCGCCCGGCATGCACATACACCCCCGCTGCCGGTTGGCTCAGGTTGAAATCCTCATGCCGCTCGGCGGCGAACGCCGTTGCACCGACCAGCAGCCAGCCACAGAGCCACAACGCAGATTCAGCGATCAGTTGCCCTGCCACGTCGTCGTGTAATGCGCCTGCGTTTCCGAATCCACCGCATCGACGGTCACCGGCGAGGGCAACGCCGTCCCCAGCGCGATTCTCAATGTGGGGTTCTCGCTAATTGAAATGCCCGTTTCCGCGTTGAGCAGCGCATTGCCGGCCGCATCGATCCGGATGCTGGAAATATAGTGCGCCGGGATCGGGTCTCCGCTTCGCGGATCGATTTGAAAACCCGAACTATTGGGATGGCGAATACTGATCTGCAACGATTTCGCGTCGGGTGCGGACCGCAATCGGATCTGCCCGAGTGCGCCTCCGGCCGCAGCGCTCGGCGGCGCGGAACATCCGCCGCTCGCGCGCACCCAGCCGCTGCGCATTTCCAAGGCGCCATCATCCGTTTCGGCGATGGCCCGCACCGACGTGAATCGATCGATGCGCACTCGCATGTCGATTTCGGTGACCGGCGTGGGGCCCAAGTCGAACGTCGCCACTAACGGCGACGGATTGTTGTCGACGAAGACGCGAATACGTTTGATCCGTCGATGCTCGTCATTGGCAAAGCGAAGAGTCAGCGGCGTCGAGGCAGGATCCGGGGTGTTGCTTGTCACTTCCAGACTCATATAGTTCTCATCGACCAGGCCCATGGGCTTGTCGCCGTAATATTGCACGCGTAACAGGTCCCAGGCCGAGCTCGACGGCTGCTGTGTGTCCTCGATAGCCTGCACCGGCCTCGCAAGACAGAGTGTCATCAAGATACCGAAAACCGCCGCAAGGACGGCAGCGAATGCTCCACGGTGCGAAGCCGCGCTGCGATGCGTCGCGCCGTCGACTGCCGTTTTTTGTTCCCTCGAAATCACGACGGGTAGTTTACGCGCGTCTGGTTGCTTCCGCAGCGAAGCCCTGCCGCGCCCCCAACAAAAAGCGGCGACGCAACTACCTGCGTCGCCGCCCTCGGCCACTCACGTGGCGCCAGCGATTCGCCGGGACTCAAAGATCCTTCAGAAGAACAGAATGCCACCCACCGCGATATCCGTTTCCGTCGCCTCATTCCCGTTCCAGGCTTTTGCCTTGGTATCGATGAATTCGCCGACCAACGTGATGCTCTTCGTCAAACTGTAGTACAGACCGAACACACCCGATTCGTTACGCTTGACCAGGTCGCTCGCATACGTACCGGTAGGCGCTCCACCCGCTGTGAAACCCGGCTCCAGCTCATCGTTGGCGAGATCGAGTGCCGAGATGCCGTAGCTTAAGCCGATTTTGAGTTTGTCGATCTTGTAGCTGGCCTGTGCATAACCGCCGTAGGACTTGCGTGTGTCGCCGCCGGCGGAGACGGCATTGATGAACAAACCAGTCGTACCGATGCCTATTCCGGTGTATCCGTACAAGACGGCCTCGAAGCCGGCCACATCTATTTTGACGCCGGCGTCGCCCGCGGTGCCCGTGAAGTTTGTATTTACACCCGTCGCGTCGAGTGTGGGAAGGTCTGCGGAATCAGCCTTCGCGCGCTGAGTGACGCCGCCAATCCAGACCTTGCCGTTGAGCGCATCGCTCTTGGGGTCTCCCCAGGAGTAGCTGATCGACGCTTGAAATTGGGGGGACGTATGACTCGTGTACCCGCCGGAATCCAAGGGTTGGAAAACACCTGCCGAAGCGCTGAAGCCGCTAAAAGTCGGGGTCGTGTAAGTGATCTGCGGCTCCCAATCGGTATAAATGTAGCCAAGACCAATACGGCCGAGGCTGGTGTTGCCGGGCGCAGCGTTGCCCACGGCGGTACCCATTCCCAACAAGGTCATGTCGTCGAGGATTGCGTCCTTGGCGAACAGGCCGATGTCGCGCCCTATTTTCACCGTTCCCCAACTCACGTCGCCAAACGTAAAGAACGCCTGACGTGCATCGATGCCGGGTGTCTGCAATGCTGAAGGCAGACCCGGGCCATTGACGCCTTGCGCGGCCGAACTGTTGATGCCGGGATAGAATCCGATGGTCACGCCGACATCGAAGTTGTCCTGCCGCGTAGTCGCGCTGAATACCAGCGCGGCCGGCAACAGGCCGTTGCGCACCGACGAGGAATTGTCGCCTGTACAAGCGAGACCGCCCGTCACCGCCGTAAATTCATTGTGGTCGCAATTGCTGCTCACATAGAAGCCGTTGACATTGCCGGAGAAATCCAACTTCCAATCGCCAGCCTGTACGTCGATTCCGGCGACCGCTTGGGTCAGCGGAACCATCCATATCGCGGCGCCGATTGCGATCGCATACTTGATTCGCGTATTCATAAAACTCCCTCCGTTTCGAGTTCTTTATCCTGACGTTGAGGACCGTGGTCGACCGCGCCCTGGCAGCCTGGATCATTGCTTGCAAGACCTGTACCAATGACGCCACGAGAAGCACCGAGCCGGCGGCGAGATGTCCCAGCGGCTCGCAAGTTGACGTTTGAGCATCGGTAGAAATCAGCAAATACGCTGGACTTAGCACTGGACGCCGGGCATGAGTCCAATCCCGCTACTCTGTGGCTTTGGCGCAACCGATAACGCCTCCGGACTTAAGGACCCCAGACGCCGACGTCCCGCGATAGAGCCAGATATGTCGCACTCTGTGTTGGATTAGATACATTTCCAGCTGCTTCATTTTTGAAGCACCGATGTCGCAGTTCGGAAACAACGCCATCCCTGGCAGGGGATGCGCCACCGGCAGCGCTTGCACTGGTTCGCGTGATGCAATGGCGACGGCCATACGACCTGGCACGCAAGCTGCTAGTCACAAATGCGGGATGGCGCACGCAAGGAGCTCTAGTCCGTGAAAACGAGAGCCGCTGTTGCCTGGGAAGCGGGTAGACCCCTCTGCATAGAGAACGTCGATCTTGCCGGCCCAAAGGCGGGCGAGGTCTTGGTTCGCATGATTGCGACCGGGGTGTGTCATACCGATGCCTTCACGCTCTCCGGCGCCGATCTGACCGGACTATTTCCGGTGATTCTGGGCCACGAAGGCGGCGGCATCGTAGTGGATACCGGACCCGGGGTGACCAGCGTCAAAGCCGGTGATCACGTGATTCCCCTGTTCACGCCCGAATGCGGTAAGTGTCAGTTCTGCAAATCCGCCAGATCCAACCTGTGCGAGAAGATAACCGCGACCCAAGCCAAGGGCCTCATGCCGGACGGCACCTCGCGATTCTCGATCAAGGGTAAGCCCATCTTGCACTACATGGGCACGAGCACATTTTCGGAACACACGGTGCTATCCGAGATTTCCGTTGCCAAGATCAACCCAAAAGCGCCGCTGAACAAGGTCTGTCTGCTCGGCTGCGGCGTCGCCACCGGCGTGGGGGCCGTGCTCAACACCGCGAAAGTAACGCCCGGTTCGACCGTCGCGGTATTCGGCATCGGCGGCATCGGCTTATCGGTCGTGCAGGGAGCCGTCATGGCCAGGGCCGCCCGCATCATTGCGGTTGATCTCAATCCGGTCAAATGGAACATGGCCAAGGCATTCGGAGCCACCGATTACGTCAATCCCAAGGATTACGACAGGCCCATCCAACAAATCATCGTCGAAATGACCAAGGGCGGTGTCGACTATGCGTTCGAATGCATCGGCAATGTCCACTCGATGCGGTCGGCCCTGGAGTCTTGCCACAGGGGCTGGGGCGAATCAATCATCATCGGCGTCGCCGGTGCCGGTCAGGAGATTTCGACGCGGCCGTTTCAGCTGCTCAGCGGCCGCGTTTGGCGCGGCTCCGTATTCGGCGGCGTGAAAGGGCGCTCGCAATTGCCCGGACTATGTGGATCGGTATCTCAATGGCGAGATCAAAATCGACGAAATGATCAGCACGGTGCTGCCGTTTGAGAAAATCAACAAGGCCTTCGACTTGATGCACGACGCGAGGCTGATCCGCTCTGTCGTCGAATACTGAGCGCTCATCCGGGGCCTTCGCCCGGCACACGCCCTCAATGTTCGAGAAGGATGTGGTGCTTGTGGATCTTCCGGTACAGAGTGTTGCGGCTGATGCCGAGCGCCTCGGCGGTCCGGCTGATGTTCCAGCGCATCCTTTCGAGTTCGCGCAGCAGCGCGGCGCACTCAGCTTCGCGCAGCGCAGCGCTCGGCGAATTCTCCAACAACGGGTGGTCGCCATCGACGTTGCCGGCAAGGATTGGGGGCGGCGCCGAGCGAGCCTCGGTGTCGAGAATTTCCTGAGGCAGGCTCGACACCCGGATGATGCCGTCGCGGCAGAGCGCCGACGCAGTGCGCAAAGCGTTGCGCAATTGGCGAATATTGCCGGGCCACGAATACTCCATCAGTTTGCGGAACGCGTCTCCGTCAATTTCGATGGAATCACCCTCGGTATTTTCTTGCCGCAATAAAGTGCGGATCAATTCGGCCTTGTCTCCGCGATCGCGCAATAGCGGAAGATGCAACGTGATCCCATTTAAACGGTAGTAAAGATCTTCGCGGAATTGGCCGCTTTGGATCATCTGACGTACATCACGATGCGTCGCGCTGATCACATGCAGATTGACCGGAATGGCATGATCGCTTCCGAGCGGAACCACTTCCCGCTCTTCGATGACCCGCAGCAGCCGGGTTTGCAGCATTAGCGGCATGTCGCCGATTTCATCGAGAAACAACGTGCCGCCGTTGGATTGAAGGATCTTGCCGGTCCGGCCTTCCTTCGCCGCTCCGGTAAATGCGCCCCGCGTGTAGCCGAACAATTCGCTTTCGATCAGGCTCTCCGGAATCGCGGCGCAGTTGACCGTCACGAACGGCTTATCGAACCACAATCCGCTGCGATGCAAGGATTTTGCGAATGCCTCTTTCCCGGTACCGGTCGCGCCCTGCAGAAGGATCGGTACCTGTTTCGCGAACAGTTGCCGGCCGCAGGCCAGATTCTTGCGCATCTGTGCATCTTCGCCGACGTGCTGCTGTTCCCGCTCGCGGGCGCCGGACTCGACCGCCTCGCCGGTGTGATTGGGCAACGCCAATTCGAGGTTACGGACCGTGCGCAACGGCGCGCGCGCAATGGCGAAGAATCGCCTGCCATGAGCAAGATCCCGCACCGGCCAAATCGCGCTGGGTTCGAACATTGCACGCTGTTCGAGCGTCGCGAAATTGAACTGAAAGAACTTTTCGATCGATTCGCCTACGAGCGTCTTTCGGGTCGAACAGCCGAGCTGCAGCAGCGCACTCTCATTGACGGCCAAGATGTTGCCGCTTTCATCCATTGCCATCAGCGCTTCGTGCAGCAGGCCGACGAACTCGGGTCGACTGTGAAATCGCAAAATCCAGGCCCGGCTATACTCATTCAAAAAATTCCAGCGTGAAATCAAGTGCGCCGACATGTTGACGAGAGCCATGGTATGGCGCTGGATGAGGCGGCTGTCGCTGGAATTCGCGGTGGAAGCATCGAGCACGGCCATGACGACGCCGTGTGGGTCCAGAATCGGGGCGCCGGAACACGATAAGGAGAGGTTGTATCCCCGAAAGTGCTCCTCTCGATGGACGGTTACCGGACAGCCCTCCGCGAGGCAGGTGCCGATACCGTTGGTTCCTTCGTGACGTTCGTCCCACAGCGCCCCTAGGGACAATCCCGCATGTCGGAATTCGCGCTGCAGCGCCGGATCGGTGATCGTGCTCAGAACGGCGCCTTGGGTATCGGACAAGATGACCGCAAAGCCGGATCCGGCGATCTGTTCGTAGAGGCTCTCCATCTCTGCCCGCGCGACCGGCAATAGTTCGCCCATGCGCTCCTGCAGTTCGCTCACTGCTTGCGGGGTGAGCACGGCATTTTCACGGGGCGCCGCCGGTTCAATGCCATATTCTCGCAGGCAGCGATGCCAGGAGCGGGCGATATGCGCCTCGATCCCCACGGCTTGAAGGCCGCCGCGGACCACATGAATGACGCGCGAAGCGTGACTCGTTTCGAGATTCTTGGTGCTCAAGACATCACCGTGTCGGTTATTGATTATGCATCCCTGTACCCCGAGACATTGCGGCTATGACGGCCTCCCCAGACCGCGTCCCCCAAGCCACTAAAACAAGACTGGTCCGTTTTCGACAATCGCGCAATATGCACCGCAGCAATAGCTAGGGCCGGCTACTGCTGGGAAGCCGGTGTCCCAAACTTATAAGCAGGGTCGCCATCGTAATGGGCGCGGATAAAGGCAATCATCTTCCAAAGATCATCCGAACTCTTGATGATGGTGCCCATGGGCGGCATCGGCCCCACGACGTTCTCGCGTCCTGTGCGGGTGTAGCCGTGTTTCTGAAGTTCATCGCTGCCGAGAGTAACCAGACGGAACAGAGTGTCATCATCTCCGCCATATACCCAGGTGTCGTTGGTCACCGGTGGGCACATTCCTCCCCCGCCGGTGCCGCCGTGGCATCCGCTACAGGAATAGCTCCGGAAAAATCCCTCGCCCTCCGCAACGACCTTTGCGTCGGTGTCCTTGTAGGGATTGGCTAACTTTCCCTTGGGTGTTTTTTCGACCAAATCCGGCGGCAAGATCTTCGTGTAGTCCACCGCCGCCGGTGCGTCCGCCCGCACCTGCCGCAGGATGCCGAAGGTGGCTAGAGATGCGCATATGGCGATGACACTGATTACGGGAAGGCTTCTTCTCACTCCGGCTCTCCTTAGGTTTATCCGGTTACACTCGGCATTATCCCACATCAGGCCGCCGCCACACCTCAGCCAGGCTTGGCAGCGCCGCGCTGGACCGCCTCCTGCAGCAATTTGATCATCGCCTCATTGCTGTTGGTTTGGGCGATGCTGAGCGCCGTGCGCCCGTCCTCGCTGCGCGCGTTGACGTCGGCCCCCAATTTGAGCAGCAGTTCGACCACGTTGGTATGGTTACCGGCGGCAGCGATCATGAGTGCGGTAACACCGCCCGGATTCACGGCGTTGACTTTCGCCCCGTGATCCACGAGCAATGCGGCAAGTTCGCGGGAGCCGGAAATCGACGCGAGCATGAGCGGCGTGTAGCCGCCTTTTGCGACCGGCGCATTGACATCGGCACCGGCCGCGATCAATGCCTCCGCCGCCTTGACTTTCCCGTTCTGCGCGGCGATGGCCAATGGCGTCAGCCCATCGTTTTCCGTCGCGTCGAGTTTTGCCCCATGTTGCAGCAGCATTTTTATCAAGTCCGGACTGTCGTCCCACGCCGCATACGTCAGCGCCGTCCAGCCGCTATGATCTGTGCTATTCACATCGGCCCTCTGCTCCACGAGATACGTCGCCACTTCGACGAAGCCGAAACGTGTTGCGTTGATCAAGGGCGTGTAGCCCTCGGCATCCGGCGCATTGACGTGTGCGCCATGGGTCACGAGGTAGCGCACCCGGTCGACGTCGTTCGCCACAATGGCATTGTTCAACTCGTCGTCGGGATTCGCGCCTGCGGCGAGTGATTTTTTGAGTTCAGCCATTTTCGCACGATGCGCTTTCGCGGCTGCCGCGCCTTCGGCGGCGGTTTGCACCGCCGGCTTCGGCGCTATATAGGGACCGTGAGACGGCAAGTCGCCTGAAATCAAGCAGCCGTCGCACTTGACCAAAGGGACGCCATAGTCGACGAGAATCTGATGGATTTCATCGCGGTGCTCCGTCAAGGCCGCTTCGATGGCCGCTTTGATGTCGGGCCGGCCCCTCGGGACGGCCAGCGTCATATCGAACTCCATCGGAACGGCGTCTTCCATCAAATTGACCGGCTCGATGACCAACGGCGCATGTCCAATGGTTTTGTAATATCCGGCCATCGGGCCCCAGGCAGCAGCCACATCCAGGCCCCCGTCGATGACCTGCTGTATCTGATACGAAGGCTGGTTTTCCAACACGAGATCGCCGTTATGACTTAGGTAATGAACGACGGTGTTGCTGGCAACGCCGTGATCGGCCAGCGCCTGACGAATCGCGGACACCTGGAAAACGCCTACGCGTAGCTTCTTCAGAGCTGGGTCATCCAGACTCTTGATATCGATGCCCTTATCGTTGCGGTACACCAGAACGAAGGTGGAACGGTACAAGGGCGACAGAACCTCGGCGCCCTCGGTGTCCGACACCATGTCCATCCACAGATCGCAATTGCCTTCGCTCAACGTGGTGCGCATGAGCCCGCGTTCGATCGAGGGCCGCCAGTAATATTGCACGCCGGTACCCAGCGCCTTACCGATCACCTGTGCGATCTTGTTCTCGAATCCTTCGCCTTTCTGATTCGACAGCGGCATGTTCCCGGGATCGGCACACACCGTCAGCGACTTGAGCTCGGCGCCTGAGGCCATACCGGCTGCAGCGAGCAAACCAACGACCAGGGCCAGTCGCCGGACAAAGCTTACCGTCACCATGTTCACTGCGGTTCTCCTTGAAGCGTCGCATGAGCGACCCGCGATAACTCTTCGACTCGCCAACTCGGCCAAGGTTGCAGCCATGTACCGCATTCAGCTAGGGTACCGCGCACAATTTCGCAGCGCCCGCGTCGATAAGAAAAACCCGGTGCCTTGCGGCACCGGGTTCATTTCACCTCGAACTTTTGTTATGCCGGTTTCGCGTTACTCACCCAACCTGAATGTGTATAGCGTACCACCCTGCGGTATGTGATTCAGGCCGGCAGCCTTGGTCATCGCCGTCGCGCCAATGGCACCGAACTTGTCATTGAGGTCGAGTCCTGCCGTGACCGGCAGACCGATCCAACCGCCAATACCCGACCACACGGACACATATTGCTTGCCTTTCACAGAATACGTGATTGGGTTGCCGATGATCCCTGAACCGAGTTTACGCGACCAGAGCACTTTGCCCGACGCGCGATCCACGGCACGGAAGTCGCCACCCAAGCTGCCATAGAACGCCAAACCGCCGCCGGTTACCAGTGCGCCACCCCAGTTCGGATACGGATCCGGAATTTCCCACTCGGTCTTGCCGGACACCACGTTGAACTTCTTGAACTTGCCAGTCACGCCCGGTTTCTCCGGGTACATGTAGACGTTGGCGAACACGTACACCGTTCCCTGAGTGGTATGGGATCTCTGTTGCGGTTCGAGCTCCATGCACCAGTTGTTGGTAGGCACATAGAAATTCGTCGGGTCGTTCGGATCCACCGCCACCGGTTGCTGATCCTTGCCGCCCATCGCAGACGGACAAGCCTGGGTGTTGTCACCCACCTTCAGCGGCGAGTGCTCCGGCACCTTCACAGGACGGCCTGTTTTCAAGTCGACCTTCTCGGCCCAGTTCGTCGTGACGTACTTGTTGGCGCGCAGCAGCGTGCCATCGGTGCGGTCGAGCACATAGGCAAAGCCGTTGCGGTCGAAGTGCACCAGCGTCTTACGCATCTTGCCGTCGACCGTCATGTCGACCAACACCGGTTCATTGATGCCGTCGTAGTCCCACTGGTCAAACGGAGTCATCTGATAGATCCATGCCGCCTCGCCGGTATCGACGTTGCGGGCAAAGATGCTCATCGAGAACTTGTTGTCGAACTTACCGCTATTGCAATTGGCTTGAGTCAGAGGTTCGGCGCAACGAAACTGCGGGGCCCACAGACCCGGATTGCCGGTTCCGTAGTAGACCATGTGCAGTGCCGGATCGTAGGCATACCAGCCCCACGCCGCTCCGCCGCCCCGTTTCCACTCATCACCGGGATAGGTCGCGGTGCCGATATCCTTTCCGGCGACACCGTATTCCGGATGTGCCTTATTGGTGTTCGGCGTCATGCAAATGTCTTTGTCGGTGCCGTTGGAATGACATTGCCAGACGACCTTGCCATCGGCGAGGTTGTAGGCCGTCACACGACCGCGCGCTGCGAACTCGTCACCGCCGAAACCGATGATGACTTTGTCATTCGCGATAATCGGCGCCGGAGTGATGGTTTCTCCGTTGGCCGGATAGGCGCTCTTGACCACCCAAGCTTCCTTCCCAGTGATGGCATTGAGGGCAATCACATACCCGTCCAAAGTGCCGAACACGAGTTTTCCATCGGCGTACGACAACCCGCGATTAACGGTGTCGCAGCATGCACGAGGCACCGCCGACTCATCACGTCCGCTGGTCTTCGTGTAATTCCAGAGTTGCACCGGGTGATCCGGGTCCGAAAGATCGAGCGCTTGCACGATATTGGGCCAACCGCTCTCGAGGTACATCATGGGCTTGCCGCCGACATCTTCGATTACCAGCGGCTGTCCTTCATGACCGCGCAGCGTGCCGCTCGATTGAGCCCAGCTAAATTGCAAATCTTTGACGTTGCTGGCGTTGATTTCCTTCAGAGCGCTGTAGCGCGTCTGATTCAAATTGCCTGCGGGCGCGCCCCACTGGTTGGGATCTTGAAAGCGCTGGAATTGCTCCGAATCCGATGCGGCCAACGCTGCACCGCAGGTCGTAGCGAACGCTACAACGGCGTAAAAAACTTTCACCTGACTTCTTGCTGTGAGCCATTTCATCTCAATTCTCCTGCTTCTTGGGGTTGAGCTTCTCGCCGCCGTTGTGGCAAGCGGCGCGCACACAGTCCTTTATCCTGGGTGCCTGCGGAAAAATGTGAAAATTGTCGATTGACCTTGCTTGCAAAACTCCCTCCTTCACAATGCTGACCTATGTTTATTTTGTCTGGCCGCAAACCCGTCGCCACCAGCTCATTCCCAAGTCAGCGACGCAAACTGCCTTGGACTGCGCTATGGAATAGCAATGCTTATGCCATCCAAGGGAATTTCCAAATAAATACTCCCGGCCGCCTAAGCTCTTTAAAAATCAGATAGTTACGATAATTCACTCCTACAGCTATGCTGCGCGGCAGCACGAAGTGTGCCATGTCCGTTACAGTCGGGCAGACGATTGCGCCGTTCGTGAGGCTAAACATGTTCACATCCGGGTGTTTAGCTTTGGATTTTTGATGAATCGCTGAGCGAATGTGGCGATGCCGATGGAGAGGTTGAAGCGCGCTCTGGCGGCACCATATCCCGTCCCAAGGGCAATTTTCCTGCGTCCCGGTTTTTGTACCAGTTTTGCCACTGTTCGGCTCTACACGGGGCACTTTGTCACTCAGGGAGCCAATCGACGAGGCCTCCCGACGCGTTGGCTTTTCAACTTGAGCCCGGCCCAGCGGCGTCATCTGCGGCGGGAGTGCCATGATGTGGACAATAAATTCCGGCAAAGCGCCGCATGCGATGATCGGCGGCTGAACATTGCGCAATGGCCCGAAATCGTAGGTCGCCTCCCGGCATGTATTTTGCAGAGTAGGCATGTACAGATTTTTCATGGCAGAGACGTTTTATGAAAACCAAAGCTGCAATTGGATACGCGGCCGGTAAGCCGCTCGAGATCGCCACGGTTGATCTCGAAGGGCCTCGCGCGGGTGAAGTATTGGTCGAGATCAAGGCGACGGGTATCTGCCATACAGACGAGTTCACGCGGTCGGGCGCGGATCCCGAGGGCCTATTCCCCGTCATCCTTGGGCACGAGGGCGCCGGCATCGTGGTGGATGTTGGGCCCGGCGTAACGTGGGTCAAGAAAGGCGACCACGTGATTCCTCTTTACACTCCGGAATGCCGTCAATGCAAATCATGCACGTCGCAGAAGACGAATCTGTGCACGGCTATTCGCGCGACTCAAGGGAAGGGCGTCATGCCCGATGGGACGAGCCGATTCTCCATTGGGAAGGAGATGATCCATCACTACATGGGATGCTCGACCTTTTCAAACTTTACCGTGCTTCCGGAGATCGCCGTCGCGAAGATTCGCGAGGATGCGCCGTTCGACAAGGTCTGCTACATCGGCTGCGGCGTCACCACGGGAATCGGCGCCGTCATCAACACGGCAAAGGTTGAGCCTGGTGCGAACGTCGTGGTGTTCGGTCTCGGCGGCATCGGACTCAACGTCATCCAAGGTGCGAGACTCGTCGGCGCGAACAAAATCATCGGCGTCGACATCAATCCGCGCCGCAAAGGGCTCGCCGAGAAGTTCGGCATGACGCATTTTGTGAATCCAAAAGAAGTCGGCGACGATTTGGTGGCGCACCTCGTCAATATCACGGACGGAGGCGCGGACTACAGCTTCGAATGCATCGGCAACGTGGACATCATGCGTCAGGCGCTCGAG
This sequence comes from uncultured Gammaproteobacteria bacterium, assembly GCA_963755965.1. Lineage (GTDB taxonomy): Bacteria > Pseudomonadota > Gammaproteobacteria > Steroidobacterales > Steroidobacteraceae > Bog-1198. The sequence goes on along the minus strand of CAVWLU010000008.1, from coordinate 1,340,931 downwards.
TGCTGCCATCGAGGCTGGGGCGTGTCGGTGATCATCGGTGTCGCGGGCGCCGGCAAGGTCATTCAGACGCGGCCTTTTCAGCTCGTCACCGGGCGCGTTTGGAAGGGCTCTGCATTCGGTGGAGCTCGCGGCCGGACCGATGTGCCGAAGATCGTTGACTGGTACATGGATGGTAAAATCAATATCGATGACTTGATCACGCACAAGATGCCGCTAGAGAAAATCAATGACGCGTTCGACCTGATGCACAAAGGCGAGTCGATACGCAGCGTGGCGATCTACTAGGCGGCGATGTCTTAAACAATGAGGAGCTCAACATGACTGTCAAGATTCACCCTGCCGTAGATAACGGCGTCAAAGCCGGAACGCCAGGGTTTGCCGGAGGTACATTGACTTGTAAATGCACAACCGATCCGGTGAAGGTATCGATTGAAAGCGACGTCCTGTTCAACCACGTCTGTGGCTGCTCGCAGTGCTGGAGACCGGCGGGTGCGCTTTTCTCGATGATCGCGGTTGTGCCAACCGACAAGGTCAAGGTGGTTGCCAACGGCCAGAAGCTGAAAGTAGTCGATCCGACCAAGACCATTCAGCGCAACGCCTGTACAGTTTGCGGCGTGCACATGCATGGACCGATCGTCAACCCGAAACATGCCTTCAATGGGCTGACCTTCGTGCATGCCGAGCGCCTCGACAAGAGCGGTTGGGCCCCCCCTGCGTTTGCCGCGTTCGTGTCATCGGTCATTGAAACCGGCACCAAACCGGAAGACATGGGTGGGATTCGCGCACGCCTCAAAGAACTCAAACTTGAGCCGTACGATGCCCTCTCGCCCGCACTGATGGATTTGCTGGCGGCCAACGCCGTAAAAGTTAACGGCGTCGCAAAACCTGCCATGTCGTAGAAATCAGCCGCGTTGTCATAGAAATCAGCCGGTAAAAAGGGCGGGGGCTTCTCAGCTCCCGCCCTGTTCATTTCTCCATGCCCACGAACAGCACCTTCGCGCGCGCCAGCCGGTCGAGCACGCCGCGCTTCTCCATTTCATTGTTCCAATCGGGATAGCTCGACGTGGCTTCCGTAAGCCGGTCCATCCAAGCTGCGAAATACTTCGCGTCCTCAGGCGAGCGCGGCGGCGTGCCGCCGACAGTGACGTATACCGGACTCGTCGTCGCGTAGACGTAGTTGTCCAATACCTCATCGCGTGCCGAATCGGTGAAGGCGCGCAACACGCACCAGCCGCTCGAATTCAGCGCAACGCCCCCGTCGACGTCGGCGTGATCGAGCGGCGCCTTGACGATGAAGGAACGTACGACTCGACCGTTGCAAACGAGATCGAGATGATCGACCGCGACAATTGATCTTAAGTGGGCCGAGAAGGGAACCCGCGACTGCGCTCCCGCAAATTTCAGCTCATCGCCCACACCGGCGCCGCCGAGGCGCAGTCCCAGCAACGGGCCATTGGTGGCGAAGCTATGGCCGTGCCTGAGCCCGTCCAACCACTCCTGCACGTGAGTTTCGCCGTCGGGCACGCGCACGTACGTTCGGTTCATCCCCACCGGTCCGCGCAGCGAGGCGAAATTCGCCATGGCATCCGTGCCGCCGGCCGCAGGAATGCGAAACCCTAAATTCAGCAGTCGGTACCAAACCGCGGCGGTGGCGCGGTGGTCGCTGAACCCCAGGATTTCCATGTAGTCGGCCTTCCCCAGCGCGAAGTCCACGGGTAGTTCGCTGGTTAGCGGCTCCTTTGGCTTTCTGAGCGGTTCGGGATACTCGTCAAAGGGATGCACGTAGCCGACCAAGGCGCCGCGGGCGTGAGCGATATCCGCCACATCCGCATTCATGGGATACAGGCTCGATGCGGCCGTGTTGGGGTAGCCGGCGTAGCCCGGCAGGATGATTCCGCCGGCAATGTCGAGCAAACCCAGATGTCCCCAGTAGCTGGTGTGAAATTCCTGGCCATGCACCACGATGGCATTCGGCTGCGATGCGGGATCCCGTTGCAATCCACTGTATGTGAGATCGGGGAAGCGCTGCTCCTTATTGACGATCAGCGAATGCACCATTCCCAAGTTCTCCGCCAGCGCCTGCGTCACCAGATGCGCGGGCGTATTGCGGTAAGTGCCGCCGTAATCCATATGCACGTGGACGTCGGCGCTCACCCAGTGCCCTTGGTCGGGAACCGACCAGCCGCCCTCGGCCAGATTCACCGCGACGTTCGTCACCTGATCCGCCGACGTCGTTACCCGCCGCTCCTCGATCTTGCGCTCCATTCCATGCACGATCTGCACCGTGATCACGCCCACGGGCACGTCGATCGATGCTTCTCCGCCGGCGTGAAAGTAGTGCGCCTCGAAGTGCCGGTGCTTGCGATCGAACCCGTCGTCTGCGTGCATCCACGCGGATGAGGGCGCATAAAACCGGCCGGCCGCGTCGGTGACGCTGATACGTGCCCACGCGGAGTGTCCTTGGGCATCCTTGAGGTCCAGGTGCAGCTGCGCCATCGGATTCCGGTAGCGTCGCACGGGTACAGGCAGCGTCTGCACGAGACCGCCCGGAATTCCCACGATGCCTATTTCCGTGTTGCCGCTCTTGTTCGAGACGAACGCGACCCGAGTGCCGTCCGGCGACCAGCGCGGATAGGTCATATCCCAATCGCCGTAGGCAATCGGAAAAGCGTCCCCGCCGCCCGCCGGCAGGAGCCATAGATTGTGCCAGGCGCGTCCGAGGTAGGAGCTGTACACCAACCGCGAGCCGTCGGGAGAAACATCGGGGCGCGCCTTCCAATTCGTTTCCTCGTAATGAAACTCCCGCGCGCCGGCGTCGGGGGTCGAGACGCTGCCGGGGGTGGCCGAGGTACGCCAGAATCCGCCGGTCCCGTAAATATGATTGCGATTGGACACATAAATGATGTCATGTCCGTCGCGCGTCCACACCGGGTTGATCTCGTGGTCGTACTTGCTGTAGTAGTAGCGAGGCAGCACGCTCTGGTGTTCGCCGGTCAAGCGATGAACGTTGGCGAGCTTGCCGTCTCCGATATCGGCCGTGAAAATGTGAAAACGTTTGTTGTAAAGCGTCGATGTGAAAACGATGTGCTTCCCGTCCGGGGAGAAGCGCGGCTCGGTATTCACAGCGCCGTTCTCGGTGAGCGGTGTGGTCGTGCCGTCGTTCAGATCCAATAACCACAATTCCACTGCGTCATCGCGATAGGAACTGTAGATCACCCAGCGTCCATCCGGCGACCAGTCCGGCTGATAATCGTAGGCGGCAGCGGCCGTGAGCTGCTGGGCCGACTCCGAACCGATCTTCTGTCGCCACAGGGACCCCGCCATGGCATAGATCAGCTCCGAGGAATCGGGGGACCACGCAAGACTGCTCGGGCCGCTGGTCAACTGCGGCAAGTACATCTCGCGAAAATAATAGGGATGAGGCAGGTCGATCTGCGCAAGCACCGGAGCTCGTTCGGCTTGCGCCGCGGCACAGAGCACCAGTCCCGCCAACAAGATGGCGCGAGTGGAGAACTTAATCGGCATGGATACCTCGCCGGGAAAAGCACTGACGGGCCAAACGGCCCGCCAGCGCTTGCGCGGGCTCTAGAATTTCTGCCCGAACTTGAGCGTAATCGTCCTCGGCTGCACGGGGATGACGTACGGCTGGTTGCATGTCGTCGGCGTGCACTGGGCGAAGCGCGTCAACTGTCCCAAATTGTCGAACACGTTCGAGACGAACAACTGGAGCTGCATGCCGTTATGCTCGATGCCAGCCGAGAGGTTGACCAGACTGTACGGCGGCATCTCGCCGAGATGCGGCCCTGCGGCCGAGGCAGGCTGGGTATAGAAGAACGTGTACATCAGCGGCACGGACGAATCCTGATAGACGTACGCCGCCTGACCATAGGCGTTGTAGTCCCCGAGGGGGAAGTTGTAGCGGGCAATGAGGTTCGCCTTGAAATCCGGGACGACGGGAAGCCGCGTGCCGTTGGACGCCAGCGGACCCGTCGTGGTGGTGCCATCCGCGAAGGGGCCGTTGACTTGTGTCGGACAGTTCGTCGACAGCGTCTCGGTACCCGGAACGTAGCTCCCGCAGAAGTTCGACGTGAGCTTCGCATTGATGGCCGTCGCGCTGGCGCTCAGCAGCCAACCGCCACCCACCGACCATTCGACATTGGTCTCGACGCCTCTGCTCTGCGCAGAGGGAGCGTTCTGCACCACGCTCACGCTGTTGGGCCCGAGATACGTGAATTGGAAATCGTTCCAGTTATCCTGAAATATCGCGCCGTTCCACCGCAGCTTCTCGCCGAACCACTGAGTCTTCCAGCCGATCTCGTAGTTTTTGAGCTGATCGGATTGATACGGCGGGAAAATAGCCTTGATCGCCGGGTCGAACACCCGATTGACGCCGCCCGGGCGGTACCCGGTCGAGTACGTCGCATAGACCATGCGGTCGGAATCGAATCTGTAGGTGAGCGTGCCGGCCTCCGTGTGCCCGTTGGCCGACACGTCGGCGTTGAGGTCCGTGCAGGGTGCGTAGCGGAACGGCGCATAGGTGGGACTCGGCGTGCCACCCGTCGGACCGCAGATGTTCATACCCGGGTAGTAGCCGGTCAGCGTCCCGTAATTCGCCGAATAGCCGTAAAAACCTTGCAGGGAGTTATCGTAGTGGTAGTAGCGGTAGCCGCCCGTCAATGACCATGCCTTGGTGATATCCCAAGTCACCTGTGTGAATGCGGCGGAGTCGCGGTCGACCCGCTGCTCGTCGGTCAGCCAGATGGTATTGCCGGCTACGCCCGGGATCGTGAGAGAATCAGCTAAGCCCTGAGGATTAGTGGTGTACGGGTTGCCGTCGAGGCCCGGCATGACGTATTGCTCCCAAATATCGTGCACCTGGCGCTGCGCAAAGACGCCGACGGTGGCCTTGACCGGATATTGCTGCGGAGTGGTGACCCGCAGCTCGTTGTTCCACTTCGTGTAGTGGCCCCGGGTGATCACGAACTCCTGAGGTTCGATCGGGCCGCCCAAGGTTCCGGGCTTGGCCCCATTACCCAACCAAAATCCTCCCGACCCGTAGTACTTGTCGTAGAAATACGAGTAATCGCTGTAGTCCGCGATCGAGTGGGTATTGCGTGTCAGCCAGCCGCCGGAGTAGGTGATGTCGAAGTCGCTCACCTTGCCTTCGATCGTCAACGCGCTCAGCGCGAAGGAGTCTTGGGAGTTCTCCGGGCCGAAGTGCGTGATATCGAGCTCGCCGACCGCAGGATCGTAGCCGAAAAATCCGTTCGCGGCCGTCGACTGCCCCAAGAAGGAGGGGGTCACCGTCCAATTGTCGGTGACGTTCACTGCCAACGCGGCGCGGCCGCCCTTGTATTCGACGGTGTTGTAGTTGTTGGCGACCGAACCGGCATTACTCAGCGTCTGGCCGGTCGCCCCGGTCCACGTCGGGAACGAGCGTTGGCCGTTTACGATGCCGGCCTGGGCGTTGGTCCCGGCGATATTGTCGATGTATCCGGGATCATGCTCATCCCATCCAACCAGTCGGATCGCCGCAATCGGCGACAGCGGGATATTGACGAAGCCTTCCGCGGTCCAACCTTCTCCGCCATGGTCCACCACGTTGCCGCTGACATCGTAGGCGGCCTCGAATTTACTCGGGTCCGGCTTGTTGCTGATGATGCGGATCGTGCCCGCTTCCGAGCTCGCTCCGTACAAGGTACCCTGAGGACCCTCGAGCACCTCGACGCGGGCAATGTCATAGACATGCACGTCGATGGTGCCGTCGATCGTCGTCACCGGCGTCTCATCGAAATAGGTGCCGACAGTCGGCTGCGAGGCCGAATGGTTACCGTCCTGGCCGCTGACGATGCCGCGCATATAGACGTGCGTGGTGCCGATTCCGTTGCCGCCTTGGCCCAGGCCTTTGACCGTGGTGACACCGGGCAGGTACTCCACGTAATCGTCGAGGTTCACGATATTGAGCTGCTCGAGTTTCTTCTGGCCGATCGTCTCGATGCTGATCGGAACGTTCTGCAGGTTTTCAGTCACCTTCTGCGCAGTGACCACCACCTCTTCGAGGGTACTGGTATCGGCCTCGGCCGCCGCATGCACCACCGGAGCGCCGGCGGCGAGGATCGCCGAGATGGCGGAAGCGAGCGGCAACTTGCGCAGCTGACGTTGGAAGTCGCGTGAGCGACCGACTGAGTTTAGGCGCTGAGGCCCGGCGTTGAATCGGCTACGAGTCATGATGTTCCGTTGCTCCCTTCAGTTTTAACGATCGACGCAATTCCAATAAAATCAATTCGAAGACGCAAATTCCGGTATGGCCGGGTAGCCCGTGAGCACCGAACCGAGCGCCTGTTTCAACGGCCCGAGCCAGGGCTCAAAGTGCCGCCATTGATCCATACCCTCCTTGAAGATGGGCTGGCGTACTTGCTCGGAGCTCGCGGTGCGCACGGCTCGCTCGTTTTCATAAAAGCGCAAGCATTGCTCCTCGAACGGCAGTCCGCAGTAGTCGAGAAGGCGGCGAACTTCAGCCTCGGTATTCTCGATCACGGACTCGTAGAACACGCGATGCACTCGGCCCGGCAGCACCGCATCGATATGCGCCATGAGCTCGACGTAATCGCAATAGTAGCGACCGAGATCCGCAAGGTCGTAGGTGAAATTCTGCCCGCGTGCAAAATGCTGTTTGAACGCCGAGAAGCAGCAGCCGAGCGGATGCCGCCGGGCGTCGATGATCTTGGCGTTCGGTAAGATGAGATGAACGAGTCCCGCATACACGCAGTTGTTCGGCATCTTGTCGACAAAGAAGGGAGCGTCGGTCTTGCGATGAATTCGCGTCGACGCAAGATACCGTTCGCCGAGATTGCGCAGCTCACGCGCATCAAGGGCGGCCACCGCCTCGAAGAAAGGAGCGTCGCTTCCCCGCTCGTTTCGTCCGGCGAGCTCACGCGCGATTTGCGGAATGTCCGGGAGTTCCACCGTGCCCTCGACCAGCGAGTGGCTTGCAAGAATTTGCTCGAGCAACGTGGATCCGGCACGCGGTAGCCCCACGATGAAAATAGGATCGGCGGCCTCTGCGCCGGCCGATCGGCGCGCTGCAAAAAAATCCGGCGTGTATTGCCGCTTGCAGCGGCTCACGAATCGGGCGTTTTCATCCGCGCTGTAGGGATGCAGGCCTCTGCGGATGGCATTGCCCTTCGCGTAATGTGCAAAGGATTGTTCGTAGGACTCATCGTCCTCGAGCGCCTTGCCGAGCGAAAACTCGAAGTGCAGCCGATCGTCACTCGTAAGGTCCGTTCGATCGAGCGCAGCTCGAATGGCCGATGTATCCGCCTGCGAGAAGCGAAATGTCTTGAGATTTGCCAGGCTCCAATACGCCTCGCCGAGAGTCGGCTCCATCCCAATCGCGCGACGGTACGCGCCGATGCTGTCGTCCCGGCGCCCGGCGGTCTTCAGCGCATGGCCGTAACTCGTCCACACTTTTGGCTGCCTCGGATGCTCCCGCAACACGCGTTCATAGACTGAGATCGAGTCGGCGTAGTCGCCGAGGTTCGCGAGCACCGCGGCCTTGAGGTTAAGGTAGCTGGGATTGCGAGGTTCCTGGGCAAGCAGGCGCTCGACCTGGGGGAGCGCCTCCATCGGCTTCGATGCCCGATTGAGTACCACGGCATAGTTGTGTCGAGCCGCATCGAAACTAGGGGCGAGTTGCAGACACCGCTCGAGTATTTCCTGGGCATCCGAATAACGGCGCAGCCGACCCGCAACTTCCGCGAGCATGCGCAGTGCCGCGACATCGGTGGGAAAGGCGTTGAGGTGGGAACGCAAGCGCGCTTCGGCAACCGGCAGATTGTTGTCGACGAGGGCCGCGGCGGCCTCCATCAGACGCGGATCCTTGGTCGCGGCCTTGAGGTATTGCGCCCGGGCCTGGTCGGCGCCTGAGGCGTCGCCTTCCGCATCCAGGTAATCAGCAAGCAGCCGCCAGGCATCGGCAGAACCGGGCTGCAATTGTGCCGCGCGGCGGAATGCGGCGACCGCTTCGCGCCCGCGGCCGGCTTCGCCGCGCGCGATGCCGAGTTCCAAAAGCGTGGGAGCGGAATGCTGTTGCTCCTGAACGAGTGGCTCGAGAACTTCGATGGCCGCCTGGGGCCGGCCGGCGCGGCGGTGCGCGGCGCCCAGGATCAGCCGGGCGTGGGGATGGCCGGGGAACACATTCAAGATCTCGCGCGCCTGCTCCGCGGCGAGTTCGGGGCTTTTTTCAAGCAGTCGCTTCGCGTGGGCGAGGGCCACGTCGATCGCACCAACCGGTTGTGTGACAGTATTCAACGGTGCATACCGTGCGATCCCCAATTTAGTTATGACCTTATAAGAAACGCCTTCGCTCCCTTTGTCAATGCGCTCCGTGTTGCAAGAAAGTCGCGGACGTGCGGAAAGGCACTGGAACGACCGGCGACTTCGCGCGTCATTTGCACTCCGCGGAGGCTGCTCCCGGTTGCCATGAGCTTACTCCGTTTGAATTATAGTAGGTATAAACAACTGATTTATATCAGTTAAATAGCCCATTCAGCGTGGCAGAGCGGCGGCGAACCCACGAGTCGCGAGGCCGCCGATCCCTTGGAACTCAATGCGATTGGAGCTCGGCGAACCGGAAGGCCCGCGTTTGTTCTTTCCGCGCAACGGAGGCGCCGCAGTAGAGTGCGTAGGTAAAGGATGACAGCGCCGCGCGCGTCAGGCCGATAAGATTATGCACGCGACCGTCGCAGACTTAATGTCGCTGCATCGAGGAAAAGTTCGGTTGGATGGCGAGGAACTCCCCACAGGCGTCCTGCTCCCGGGCGACCTACCAATCACTGTCCTCCAAACCCTCCCGATGCAGCATCTTTACCTTGAGCGAATGTTCGCGACGCGCCCCTCGGTCGCGAACAATTGAAACTGCAAAGCGTCATGACCCGGAATGACTCGCTTCGACGACCCTGCGAGTTCAATCATGCGCTCCTGGGCTTTTAAGTTAGCCGGATAGTCCGCCTCGGTGAATGTCGCGCTCGGCTTGTGCTCAGCCAAGTTGCGATACAGATAGACGTTATCGGATGCAAGAACGAACGGCGGGATGCCCTCTACGCGAAGAAATTGCGAGGCATAGGTGTGCCTACCACCGGTGTACGCCCGAATCCCCGGAAAGATCTCGACATTGTCGCCGTCGATGAGGTGTACACGCCCCTCGGTATTCAGCTTTACCAACTCCTCAACGTCGTCGGGATCGATTCCATCATGATCGCCTCCAGGCTGCCATGCCGGCCCAGTGTAATAAAGATATTCTTCCTTCTGAATCCAAATCGCGGCCTTGGGGAAAAGGTCGATTCCGCCCATGTGGTCCCAGTGGGCATGGCTGATCACGATATCCGTGATTTCCTCGGGCTGCACCCCCGCGAGCCGCACAGCTTCATTGGGCGAGAGGTAATCGTCGATCTTCCACTCTTTGAACCATCGTGCACGATGAAATCCGCTGTCGAAGAGAATATTGCGTCCACCGCCCCGGATCAGCCACACGGCGTAGATGCTGTCGACCTTCTCGTCCGCGGGAGCGCCAATGACCATGTCAGCGACGGCATCGCCACGGGAGTTGGCGAGCCGTATGGCTTGAATCGAGTACCTGGGCATCGAAGCTGCCCCGAGCAGCAACAAAAAAATAGCCCCCAACAGAATTCGTTTCATGGTGACTTTCCGGCCCGACGGTCATAGTCTAGGGCAGCGGACGGCGCACTGACAGCATGTCGCGGGCGCCTATAGATGGGTGCCTTGTGCTCGCGCGCCGATAGAGAGCGTCAATTTGACTTCCCGCGGCGTTGGGGTCTACCGTCGCGGCAGAATTCATCTAAATTGCTCCTGAAATCATCGATTCGGAAGCATTGATCAATCGGAAGGAGTTAGTCGTGAACTTAAAAGGTAGCAAGACGGAAAAGAACTTGAAGGACGCATTTGCCGGCGAATCGCAAGCGAATCGACGCTATTTGTACTTTGCGGCCAAGGCCGACGTCGAAGGCTTCAATGACGTATCGGCGGTGTTCCGTTCCACTGCCGAGGGCGAAACGGGCCATGCGCATGGTCATTTGGAGTATCTGGAAGCGGTCGGCGACCCGGCAACCGGATTGCCGATCGGCGCGACCTCGCTCAATCTCAAGGCGGCAATTGCCGGCGAGACGCACGAGTACACGGATATGTACCCCGGCATGGCCAAGAGCGCCAGAGAGGAAGGATTCGGCGAAATTGCCGATTGGTTCGAGACGCTGGCCAAGGCGGAACGATCGCACGCCAATCGCTTTCAAAAGGCATTGGATAACCTTTAATCCTGCACTCGGCCCGGCCGGGCGATGCGATGCAAGCGGGCTCCTCGTGATGGGGGCCCGCTATTTCTTTGGGAGATGAGCCGTGTCCGACGGACAGATCAAGTCAGGCCGCGAGGGCAGCCTCGAGGCTCCCACGCGCCATGCCCTCGGATGGCAGGAGCCGCAGTTCTACGATCCCGCCGCGCTCGACAAGGAACTCGAGCGGGTATTCGATATCTGCCACGGCTGCCGCCGCTGCTTCAATCTGTGCAATTCCTTTCCGACGCTGTTCGAGCTGATAGACGAGTCGAAGACCGGAGAAATTAACGGCGTAGATAAAAAGGCCTATTGGCAAGTAGTCGACCATTGTTACCTCTGTGACATGTGCTACATGACCAAATGTCCGTATGTGCCGCCTCATCCGTGGAACGTCGACTTCCCGCACTTGATGTTGCGCGCCAAGGCCGTCAAAAATCGCAGCGGGGCCACGCGCTGGCGCGACAAGGTGTTGAGCTCGACGGATCTGGTCGGCAGCATCGCGGGTATCCCTGTGATTGCCGAGGTTGTCAACGCGGTCAACCACAGCTCACTGGGACGCAAGGTGCTTGAGGTTGCCTTAGGCGTGCATCCCGACGCACCCATACCGCCGTACCGATCGAATACTTTGCGCAAGCAACTGCGTGCGCGACTTGACGCGACGGCCGCCCAGCCCCGAACCGATCCGAATGCCGGCAAGGTCGCGCTTTTTACGTCCTGCTACGCAAATCGCAACGATCCTCAAATCGGGCTCGATCTCGCGGCCATCTTCGAGCATAACGGCATCGAGGTGGCGCTCCTCGAGCAGGAACATTGTTGCGGGATGCCCAAGTTCGAGTTGGGCGATTTGCAAGGGGTTGCGGACTTGAAATCCAAGAACGTCCCGCAGCTCATGAGGATGATCGAGCGGGGCTACGACGTGGTCGCGCCGATCCCGTCATGCGTGTTGATGTTCAAACAGGAACTGCCGTTGATGTTTCCGGAGGACGCAGACATCCTCGCGATCAAGCAGCACATGTTCGATCCGTTCGAATACTTGGCGCTGCGCCACAAGGCGGGTTTGCTGCGCACTGATTTCACCCGCCCCCTCGGAAAGGTCGCGTACCACGTGGCCTGCCACCTGCGCGTGCAGAACATTGGGCTCAAGACGCGCGACGTATTGCAGCTCGTTCCAGGGACTACCGTTCTGCCCATCGAACGGTGTTCCGGTCACAACGGAACATATGGCGTAAAGCGGGAATTTCGCGATATTTCGATGAAGATCGGCAAACCGGTCGTCCAGCGCGTGCAAGCGAGCGGCGCCGACTTTTACGCGAGTGATTGTCCGATGGCAGGCCATCAAATCGAAAGCGGATTGGCGAACGGTGTACCCCCAACCCATCCCTTGACGCTGCTCAGAATGGCCTACGGTTTATAGAGACGATCACATGGAGAAATTGACACGCAGGGACTTGATGAGTTTGGAGCAATACGCTTCCGAGCGAAACCGGTTGCGGCGCGAAGTGATCGCGCACAAACAACTTCGCACCGTGCAGGTCGGACCCAACATGACCTGGTGTTTCGAGGATCGCACGACCATGCGCTACCAAATTCTCGAAATGCTGCGTGCCGAACGAATTTTCGAAAGCGACGGAATTCAAGGCGAACTGGACGCCTACAATCCGTTGGTTCCCGACGGACACAATTGGAAAGTCACGTTGCTGCTTGAATTCCCCGACGAGCGCGAGCGGCGCGTGGCGCTCGAGAAGTTGATCGGAGTCGAAGATCGGTGCTGGGTCCGGGTCAGCGAAATGGAACGGGTATTTGCGGTCGCCGACGAGGATATGGAACGCGAGAATGCCGAGAAGACCTCCGCGGTGCATTTCCTGCGCTTTGAACTATCGAGTTCCATGGTGGACGCGATGAAGAGCGGTACGTCGCTCTGCGTCGGCGTCGATCATGACCATTATCGACATTCACTGAGCCCGCTTCCCGTTCCGGTCCGCGACGCATTGCGGCGCGATCTCGATTAGGGCGCGTACCGGCCTAGAGTAGCGGCGATGAACCTTGGACGTTTCCCGCGAATCCGCTTCGCCCATTTGCCGACTCCCCTCGAGTATCTTCCGAATCTGACTCGCGCGCTAAATGGCCCCGAGATTTGGATCAAACGCGACGATTGCACCGGTATGTCGAACGGCGGGAACAAGACGCGCAAGCTCGAGTTCTTGCTCGCCGAAGCGCGCGATCTCAACGCGGATATCGTTTTGACTCAAGGCGCGACGCAGTCGAACCACGCGAGACAGACCGCCGCTTGCGCGGCCAAGATGGGCATCGCCTGCCACCTCCTGCTCGAGGATCGGACGGGCAGGCAAGACCGCGATTACACCGAGAACGGCAACGTCTTTCTCGATTTTTTGCACGGCGCCAGCATCGAGCATTGTGCGTCGAACCCGGACATGAACGCCGAACTTGGCCGACTTGCCTCACGCATGCGCGATGAAGGCCGGCGGCCCTACCTCATCCCGGGCGGAGGCTCAAATCCGACCGGCGCTTTGGGCTATGTCAACGCAGCACTCGAGCTTGTTACACAAGCGAACGATCTCGGCTTGGCTGTCGACCATGTCGTACACGCCACCGGCAGCGCGGGAACCCAAGCTGGACTGGTTGCGGGCCTCCGCGGCATGCGCTCCGGTGTGCCTCTGCTCGGAATAGGCGTACGCGCACCGCGGGACCGGCAAGAAGAAAATGTCTTCAAACTGGCATGTGCAACCGCCGAGCTTTGCGGTATCGCCGGCGCCGTCGAGCGCCAACATGTGATTGCCAATTGCGACTACATCGGGACGGGATACGGGATCTCCACACCCGGGTCTATCGAGGCGATCAAGACGCTCGCACGGCTCGAGGGCATCCTCCTTGATCCCGTCTATTCCGGCAAGGCGATGGCAGGCTTGATCGATTTGATCCGCAAGGGTCTGTTCGAGAAGGGCCAAAACATCGTTTTCATCCACACCGGCGGCAGTGCCGGACTATTCGGCTATGTGGCAGACTTCGGCTTCACGAGCACGGGTTCCTGATGCACCCCGGGCATCGCGTGGTCGGGATCATCGGCGGCATGGGTCCTGAAGCTACCGTCGAGTTGATGCGTCGCGTGATCGCACACACCCCCGCCAACGATGATCAGGATCACATTCACCTGATCGCCGAGAGCAACCCGAAGATTCCGTCGCGGATGGCGCATCTGATCGAACTGACGGGAACCGATCCGGCGCCGGAACTCGTCCGCATCGCGCAGAATTTGCAACGGGCCGGTGCCGTTGGGTTGGCAATGCCCTGCAATACCGCGCATTGCTATGCGTCCGCAATAAGGAGCGCGGTTTCCATTCCCCTCCTCGATATGGTGAGTCTGACCGTCGATGGAATCGCGGGCCGGCAGGCCCGTGCACGAGTGGGCCTATTGGCCTCGACGGCAGTGCATCGTACCGGCATCTATGCACGCGCATTCGAGGCCCGCGGGATCGTCCCCGTAATTCCACGCCGCCAAGAAGAGTTGATGACGCTCATCAACGGCGTCAAACGTGGTGATACGGGCCCGCGTGCCGTACAGAGACTTGCCGCAATCGCGCGCGAAGTGGCCGATGAATCGGACATCCTGCTAATCGCGTGCACCGAATTATCGCTTATTTCAGCCGGCATCGAGGACCGAGCCGCGCTCCTGGATTCGCTCGACGTGCTCACTCAGGCGATCGTGGATTTTGCCGCCGCGGGAGCTTGAGTGACAGCGAGTGCTCGATCAGAGCGGCAAGTGATGAGGCCGCACCAACATTTGCCAATCTTGGTGCTCTTCGAGAATCAGGGCGATCGCAGCTTCGATGGATGTTTTGATCGACTTGACAGAGGGTTCGGCTACCAAGTCGCCGCCGGCGTTTGCCGCATCGAGCGCCGATTGGATCTGATCCATCGCACCCTTAAGATCACCGACGAGCCGATCGGACGCTGCCTCGAGCCGATAGGACTCGGATTGCGCGAGGGCACCGTGAAGCGATGCGCCGAGGGCAGGAAAGAAAGTCGTCACCAGCGATAACCACAGGGTATGCACCCAGAGGTGCATCATCGCTCCGAGCGCGGTCAATCCAAACAGCCAACCGTTCAGCCGGTGCACCCGGTGTTGCAACGCATGCTGTTTGGCGGCGACGCGATGGTGGTAGTGCGATTGTTCGCGCAAGATGTCAAGCGACCAGCAGGCATAGGCCGAAATGAACACCGGATCGAACCATGCGGCAGCCAGAAGATCCTTCGCCAAAGCCTCATTGCGAATGCACAACCGGGCCACGTCGTCGGTTCCCGGCGGATGTTGGCCGGGATCGAGCACGCGCCGGTACCAACTGCCTTCGCCGGGATTGTTGGCAAAATCCACGAGCGGCGCCACCAGCGGCAGATACCAGGTCAATTCCGCGGTCGTGCGAGTACGCAGCCATTCGCCTTGCCAGTCGCGCCGGTGTCCCCGCCAATAGATCGCACTGACCGTCGCGATCATGCCCACCTCGGCGACGGCCCATAGCCCGGCGTAAGGGTGAAGCGCGTGAGTGCGGCTATCCCAGCCGAGCGCGAGCGGCAGCACGGCACACAAGACGGCGATCGCGCTCAACAGATAAATCGCCCAGAAACCGCTGCGGTAGCGGTGCCCGTAATACATGGCACGCTCGTCGAACTTCTGATGCGCCGGCGCGATCGCTGCGATCAAGGGCAGCAGACGCAGAGGTGGCTGCGGGGACGGCGCCGGCGGCAGCGACTCCACCCGCGCGCCGACGAGGAGCAGCCGCTGAATCGCTTGGTGTAGGGGCATGGGCGTCTAGTCTAGAATTTCATAGGTCGTCGCGAATATTGGCCTCGAGACGATCCCAAGGCTGCCGTCTCCGTAGTCGATGAGCCAATCGCCCGCACGGCCGGCGAGGCGCGACACACCGTCCATGAGCAGCACTTCGAAAGAGCCGTCCATCGGCAGCGCATGGACGCGATTGGGTAAGCTCGTGTACGGGCCCGATTCACCTTCGACGGTCGGCGGCACCGGTCGGTACTTTTCAGCAAAGCGAGCCCGCGAGACTCGCCAGTGTTCACCGGCAATACCGGTGAGGATCGCATCGCCGGGTTTGGCGTGGACCAACCCCTCCGTCGTCTGTACGGTGCAGGCGACCGCAGTGAAACGGACATGCACCGTGTGCTCGCGCTTACGCGCCTCGACCCGGCGCGGATCGTCGGTGATGTGTGCTGAAAAACCTGGCCGTCCGCTCGAGCGAAATATCGCCGGCTCAGCGGTCACCCTGCGCTCCATTCCAGTGCGCCGGGTACGAACGCCGCATTCGACTCCCGCAGACTCTGGGATATCCGGTCTCGCCAACGGCGCACACTCTGGAGTGCGCGCATCGGTGCGGGCACCGAGTCGATGAGGGTGGCGGCCTCACGCAACAGCGGCGCGCGCCTACGAAGGTCGGACAGGGCCTGCGCATACAGCGCGCTCGCCAGTTCGACATGCTGCCATTGGTCGCCATGATTGCGCGCCGCCAGTTCTCGGTGAAACTTGACGACCGGATTGATGACCTCGAGTGCCTCGGCTGCACGGCCCTGGCGCATAACGGCGAGCGCGAGTCCCGTCGCCACTTCGGCCTGATCGCGCCGTTCACCGTCGTTTTGTACCGGCCAGCGCCCGCGCCATTCAAGGGCGTCCCGGGCCGCCCGCTCGGCTCCCTGATAATCTTCGAGAGCGTAAGCCGCCTGGGCTTTGACGTTCAACGAGCTGAACGTGCAGATGTTCTGGTAAAACGTCTCGAGACCGCCTTTTGGCTTCAGGTCTCTCATGAGACCCACGGTCTCTTGGGTAATTTGGCGCGCGCTCGCGAGGTCGCCTCGCCGCAGCGCGACTCCGGCTCGCCCGTAGTTGGACAAGCATTTGGCCATGGTCGGGATCGAACTGCCGGGCGACTCGCTTTTGTGCAGGCCCGCGGTGATGCCGGTGGCTACGGCCACGTTGGCGTCCGCATTGCGCAAGTCCGCGTCGTCGGCTTCGCGAACCGCGAGTATCGCGTTCGCCCAAGTGGAATTGAGCTTGGCGAACTGCGCACCTCCGGTAACGCGGCTCAAATCATCGACTCCTTGACGAGAGATCTGCAGGGCACTGCTTATTTGCCCCGCGGCCCAATGAGCGTCGCCCAGAGTTTGACGTCCCACGGACAAATTATTGATGGAAATCGTGTTGGTCGGATCCAGCGCGACGAGAGCGAGCGAGTCTCGCTCGCTACGCTCCCCGAGTTGCACGGCGTCGTCGACTCGCATCTCCATGAGCGCGAGGTTCGTCAAGGTGCTCAGCGTAATTTCCTGGGCGCGAAGGGCAAGCAGGTAGTTCGGGCGAGCCTCCAAGACCTTGGCGGAAACAACGCCGGTGTCGCTGCCCACCTGACGCGCCTCGTCGTTGCGTCCGAGGTTAATCAAAGCGTAGATTTGCCAGGTCCCGGCTTCGGCATAGCGGGCCGCCATTTCGATATTCGAAATGTCGCGGCCCCCGAGCCCAGCGGCAAAGTCTTTGGCGAGCTGCAACGTCTCGACCGCATCCTTTTCATTGCCCGGCTGTGCCTGCTGTTCATAGCCGAGTTCGGTGAGCACGTCGACGTAGGCGCGGCGCGCGGAAACCGAGGCTTGCGGCGCCTCGGCGATGGGCTTCAACAGTGCCGCGGCGCGAAGCGCGGCCGGCAGCGCCTCCGGATTTTGTTGATTGGAGAATATTTTCGCCTGGATGGAGCCGGCCACCGCGAGAACGATCGTCGTTGCCTCCGAGGAATCGCCCTCCGCACGAAGTTTCTCGAGCAGCCCCAAGGCCTGCGACACGGCGTCCGATGCGGCTTCCGTCTTACCCAATTTGCGCATCGCTCCCGCGTAATAGACCAACGCTCGGGCGCCGCTGCGCACTGAGTTTTGACCCTTGAGCATCGGCGGCAGCGCATTGAAGTAATCGACTTGCCGCTTGGAGAGCTCGGCGACGATGTCCAACCGTCCGAACGTTTCGAGCTCCCGCGCGAAATCATCCGTTAGATAACCCAATAACTGCTCGGCCTGGCCCCGCGCCTGTTCCGCCGCGGCTCTTATTTCCTGAGCCGCCTGTTCCGCACGCTGAGCGCGCCGGGCGCTGACATAACCGAATACCGCAGCGGCTGCGGCCCCAACGGCGAGCACGATGCACACGGTCGCCACTTGACGCGCGCGCACCAACGCCCGTCGCGCCGCCAGTTCCCGCGTGCGCTGGTCGGCGAGCAGCCGCTCGGTCGTGTCGCGCGCCTCGCGCTCGCGGCGCAGGTCGCGGCTCGTCTTGACGACACCGCAAAGCACATCGTGGGTTAGTTCGACACGGCGCACGTCGAGGCGCTCCTCGATGCGCAGCAAACGCCGGTTGACGAGCACTGCGAGTGCATCCGGCGCGGCGCCCGCGGTCTTGAAGCTTGCGAGCAGACGTTCTTCCGCAATGTTTTCGCGAAAACCGGATTCGGTCAGCAGTTCGTCTTCGACAACGCGGCGTACCGCCGCCGGTTGGTCGGAGAGTGAGCGCTCGTAGAAGTTTCCAAGAATGCTGGCGTGGGACCCTGCCAGTAAATCGAGAGAAATCTCACTGCGCCCTTCGGCGAGACGGGTATCGTTCAACTCGCGGCAAATGAGGCTGAGCAAGGACGGCTCGACCTCGGCATTCGCCAACTCCGCGCCGCCGGCAACGAAGCGCACGATGGCGGCCGCGACTTCTTCGGTCACGAGCCGCTTGCCGGGTTGCATCACGGCGGCCAATGCCTGTTTCCCGGTCATCGGTGCGAGGCGCAAGCGATTTTGCGTGATCGAGGGCATCGCGCTTTTCAGTCCTTCCAGAGGCGCGAGGTAGTCTTCGCGCAGCGCGATCAGCACCCGATAGTCGCTGCGCGCGAAGTCGAAGCTTTCAGCGGCCGACTCGTCGGCCTCGAGTTTCGCCTCCAATTCCTTCGGCGGCCGATTTTCAACCAGATCGGCGAGGTCCTCGATGAAGCGCGCCGCCCGCGCCCGGCCGAAGTCGTCCGCCTGCGCGAGCGTGAATATTTCCTCGAATTGATCGAAAATCAGCAGTGGGATCAGTGTCGCGCCCGAGGAGTCTCTGAGCACATCGTCGCGATGGTGCAGAAACTCCCACAATGATTCGCCCTCGACGGCGACGCCCAATTGGCTCCACTCGCCGGAGCGGCGCGCAGTCTGCGCAATCGCTTGCTTAATCTGTAGAGCAGGCTCCGGTGCCTCGCGGCCGTAATCTATGCGGACATACACCGGACAGTAGCCCTGAACTCGCAGGCGAGGCACCAGCCCTGCGCGCAGAATCGAGGTCTTGCCGAGGCCCGATTGACCGAACAGCACGGTCAAGAGCTTGCGCTGGACCCGCCGTGCTAGTTCCGCAACCTCTTCATCGCGTCCGTAGAAAAATTGCCGGGTTTCCTCCGTGAATGAGGCGAGTCCGAGCCACGGATTCGCAGCGTCGATGGTGGACGCGGCTAGATCGCCGATGTCGGCGATTTTTTGCGTAGCGTTCATTGTTGCCGCGCCTGCATGAAGTCCGTGAGGCGCCGGGCAAAATCACCGGGCACCACACCGCCGGGCAGCGCGGAGAAGTGCAGCATTTT
This sequence comes from uncultured Gammaproteobacteria bacterium, assembly GCA_963755965.1. Taxonomy (GTDB): domain Bacteria; phylum Pseudomonadota; class Gammaproteobacteria; order Steroidobacterales; family Steroidobacteraceae; genus Bog-1198. The sequence goes on along the minus strand of CAVWLU010000008.1, from coordinate 1,321,934 downwards.
GAATTTGTCCGGCACCAAGGCGTCGACTGCATTCGTGGCATCGATGCTGACCGGCAGAATGAACAGTGCGCCATCGGCCATGTTGCGTACCCGATCGATTGCGTAGCTCCACTCCCGCCGGAAGTAGCCTTCGAGCCGTCGCTGCGTCGCCGCGGATACTACCGGGATGAAATACGAACAGCGCGCGATGTTGCGCTTGATCTTATGATCGTAGTCATCTCCCACCTCGAGCCGATCCACGTCGAACCAGGTCGTGATGCCGGCCGCCTCGAGTCCCGCCTTGATCTGTTGCACGGCGAGCAGATCCTCGCGCGCGTAGCTGATGAACACCGCGTTATCGGGCATTTCCCGCGCCGGCGGCAAAAAGCGGGCCGGGCTCGGGGACGACATGGACGCGGATGCCGGCTTGCGACGCGCCTGCCAACGCGCGTGCAACTCGTCGACGAATCGTTCGGCGCCCATATAGACCCGGGTGCGGACACTCACCTGCTGCAAAAATGACATCAGGCGCTCATCCTGGCTCGTGGTGTCATCCGCCAGCACCTCACCCACGTCGCGCGGATCGGACAGGCGCTGTCGCTTCGCCATGCGCAGAAACAGCCGTGCAAGCCAGTTCGTGAAATTGCTGCCGATGAACAGCAAATGATTGTGCTCGAGCTCGTGAAACAATTTCTCGGGCGCCAAATGCTCGCTTTGCAATGCGCAGATGAACTCGAGCAGATCTTCGTCTGAAATCACATAAGTCGGCGATGCGGAGAGCCGGCCGAACAGATGGTAGACGACGGGACGTTGCAAGTGTTCGCGTTCGGAACTGAGGTCCGCCACCCGATTGGGCGCATACGAGAGCACTTCGGTCGAAGGCGCCCCGCTGAAACGCTCCAAATTGATGGCGTTCTCCAGCAGCGAATCGAAAGTCGTGGTGACGAAAAGGTCGAAGTCGATGATTGACGCCAACCGGCGCAAGGCCTGAGGCGGCTCGAAGTTGGCGTCTTTGAGAATGCCGCGCAGGCGCACATAGGCTTCTTCGCGGCGGCCGCGCGCGGCGAGGAACCAACACACGACGTCGTTGAGCGTGTAGCGTTGAGGCAGCGAGGAAACGTCGACGTTCAGCCGCGCCGCAAGCTTCTCGGCCAACCAATCGTACAAAAGACGAGGGCCACGATCGGTCGAGACTTGCAGCAGCTCGGGACCCACAATGGGAATAACCCGTCGCTCTTCGATAAAGCTGAGCAAGTCTTCCCAAGCGTCATCGTCGAGCGTAGTCATCGGCAGCCGCATCGTCGAAGCGCTCATCGTATGTTGCCCTGCGCTGCGGCATCAATAGCCGGATCGGCCCGGCGACGGCGCAGCGAATATCCAACAAGCAAGCAATTAGCTCCGCTCAAGGTCCGGTTGTTCCCCAAACAATTCAACAAGTGGGTGAAGGCTCGCGCGGGTTATTGGAATTCTCCGACGCAGTATGCCGCAGCACAGAGGCACTGAGCAAGGCTTGAACATATGTAACACGCGGCGCGCGGCCCACGGATCCGGGGCGCATCGCGTCACGTCACGTCACGTGGAATTTACGGCCGGGGTAGACGGGTCCGCCCGTCATCCTCGTAGCGATCATGGCGCCTCGCCCAGTCGGTGAGATTGCCTTTGATCGTTTCACGCCGGCCTTTGGGCACGACATCGAGCCAGCCATACACGGGTAGAAACATCTCACCTCCGCGACCATAGGAGGAATAGGTGTGGTAAATCGCAGCGTCATCATCCTTGTAGAAGACGCTCACGCCCGAGAGTTCGTCTATCTCCGGATCCGGCTGTTCCCGGAAATTGTAGAAAACGCTCCGACCGCGCGCATGGTCCGGAAAGGAAACGTGATAGTCGAAGTTGAACTCGTTGGTCGCAGACGAGACCCAGCGGAAATTCCAGCCCATTCGTTTGCGATACGCTTCCAGCTTGTCGATCGGACCTCGCGAGACCGCAACGAAACTAACGTCGTTATGTTCGAAATGCTGCCGCGCTCCGTCGACCTGATCGGACAACAGCGAACAGCCGGGACAACCCTCCTGCCATCCAGGTCCGAACATGAAGTGATACACGATGAGCTGGCTGCGCCCGTCAAACAGGTCGCTCAGCGTCACCTGACCATCGACGCCTTGGAATACGTAGTCTTTCTGCACTCGGACCCAGGGCAGCGCGCGGCGCATTTGCGACAAGCGGTCGCGCTCGCGGGTCCAGGCCTTTTCTTCGGCGAGAAGAGCACGGCGCGCATCGATCCATTGCTCTTGCGAAACGACCTCGTGCATAGTCATGAGGAGCCCCTTTCGGTATATGAATGAAAATATCGTTGCAGCTTATCGAGGGCCCCGCTCCAACCTTCCTCGTGACTACGGCGCGCTTCCTCATCGGGTAGGCGGGAATGAGTGAAGGTCAGTTCGGTGCCGCCGTCGACGGCGCGAAGATCGAACTCGACGAGCGATTCACCGGAATCCTCGCCACCCTCCCATCGCCAGCTCATGGCCAGCCGCTCGGGCCTCAGCACCTCGAGATATTCACCGCGGCTTTCATGTTCGCTGCCGTCGAGCATGCGGAATCGGACCCGGAAGTACCCGCCAATGCGCGCGTCAGCCTCGGCCTGCAGCACTGGGCCGGCATCGGGTCCCCACCAGCAGGCGATGCCGTCCGGCGTGGTCAGCGCGTCGAAGACGATCGACGGCCGCGCAGCAATCCGACGTACGAGGGTGAGGCTGATCATCGGCTACTTTTGTTCGCTTCGGCTTCCTTGCTCTCGGCGAAGGCTGCCAGCCGATCGAGACGTCTCGACCAAAACCGCTCGTAGCGGCCGAGCCATTCCAAGGCAGCCCTCATGGGTAGCGGCGAGAGCCGCACGGTAACCGTCCGGCCTGCTTTGGATCGGGTGATGAGTCCAGCGTCGGCAAGCACATCGAGATGTTTCATCACCGCCGGCAGCTTGATCCTAAACGGCCGCGCAAGGTCGCTGACCGAGGCACTCTCAGCGCGTTCGAGCCTCGCGAGGATCGCCCTGCGCGTGGGGTCCACGAGCGCCGCAAAGGTTCGATCGAGTTGCGCGTTATTGTTCACCATACGGTGAAGTTTCGGTCACGCAGATTTCGTTGTCAACCCCCGGCGCAGCGCGCTTTCGCGCAAACGAGGGGGTACACTTCTTCAGTACGCGAGGGCAATTAATGCAAGGAGGATAACCATGACTGAATCAACTTCCTATGCGCGCTCGATCGCGCTGGCGGGGCTTCTGGCCTGCTGCCTTGTCGGATCTGCATTCGCCGCGGACCTTGCGAGTTTGACGAATCAGGATGCGTCCCGGGGCATCAAGGGGGCGCTCGATCAGGGAGTGACTTTTGCCATCGCCAAGCTCGGGGTTCCGGGCGGTTTCTTGAACAACCCCAAGGTCAAGATCCCGCTGCCTCCGGCGCTCGATGAGGTCGCGAAAGGGATGCGCATGATGGGGCGAGGCAAGGATGCAGATCAATTGGTCGCAACGATGAACCAAGCGGCCGAACAGGCCGTACCCGAAGCCAAGGAGCTAATGGTCACTGCGGTCAAGACGATGACGCTGGAAGACGCCAAGAAAATTCTCACCGGGGGCGAAGATTCTGTAACCAATTTTTTTAGAGCCAAGACCGCGGCACCATTGGCGGTAAAATTCTTGCCCATCGTCAAACGGGCAACCGATCGAGTGGGCTTGGCGCAAAAATACGATCAGTTTGCCGGACAGGCCGCCAAATTCGGTCTCGTCAAGGGCGACTCGGCGAACATCGAACAGTACGTGACCGACAAGACTTTGGATGGCCTGTATCTCATGATCGGCGAGGAAGAACGCGCAATCAGACAAAATCCGGCAGCGGCCGCCAGTTCGATCGTCTCAAAGGTGTTCAGCGCGTTGCGCTGACGCGTGTGGCGTGGCCGCGCATTTCGCCGTTTCGGTTCTCACGGCTTTTGGGGTTATCGCCGCCATCAAAGGGCTGAAAAGTAGACCGCTCCGGGCCCTGCAACGACCGCTTTGCCCGGCAGCGCATAAATCTGCTTTGCAAACTCTCGTGCAGCAGCGGCGATACTGCGCCGATTCGGATCCACTCGAGCACCATCGCATCCCAGTCGGCGTCATCGGCGTGAATTCCCTGACCCATTCCCTGGGTCAGTCTCTGAACCTGATACTCCCGGCGTAATGCTTCATCCTCGGGGGGCGAGGGAGTCTCGCTTTTGATCTCGCTGCGAACGCACAACATCCGAAGCGCGTTCTCACGGTGCGCGCTGTCGGCATCCGTAGCGGAGTCGGCTCTTGAGAGTGTCTCCTTGAGAGCCTGAAGACCGCCTTTGGGCCATTGTTGAACGCTTGCAATGAATGTCTCGGCGGCTTGCTTCAGGATCTCTCGCTCGGACGCTTCACCGCCGCCTGTCACCGCCCGCTCGTATGCCTGAATGCGTCGACCGGCCTCCATTAGATTCGTGAAAGCTTGTTCCGTGTCGCGCACCAGCTGCTTTGCAATCTGCGCCTCACATAGATCGAGCGCCCTCCGGAATCGATCTTGCAGCCCGCGTGCCTCGGCCCTCGGCATTTCATCGAGCGTTTCAAACGCACTGCGCCATTCCGGAATCTTCGCAGCACCGTCGAGGAGCGCCGCACCCGACAAAGCGGCGACTCGCTCAGCCTCTTGGCACAGACCCACGGCCTTCACCTTGGTGGCTTCGAGCCCAGCGGTGTACTCCGCATAGGCGTGCTGGCGCTTTTTATAAACTGAATCACACAGCTCACGAAATTCGCTCCACAACGGCTGATCCTGCTCTCGCGGCGCTGGGCCCGTTTCCTTCCACAGGATTTGCAGCTGCTTAACAGCCTCGATAGCCTCGCGGCTATCTTCTTGAGCGAGCAAATGCCGCGCTCGCTTGATGAGAGATTGCCTATCCGTCACATTTCGCTCATACCACGCGTCGAGCTTTGCTTGCAGCCGGTCCATCGAGCCGTTGAAATCCTCTTGAACCGACCGAACCGCCTCGCGGTCCACCGGAGAATATTGACGCCACTCTCGCGGCGCTTCCCGGATCACCCGAGCCAAAAGGCGCCAGTCGGGATTCTCCCCATTCTGTGCCGCCTCAAATGCCCTCAGCCGCTCCAGCACGTCTTTGCGGTTTTCGAGGTTCCCCTGCCGCAGCTTCCCCTGCGCCTCGAAGTACTCGCGACAGGGTTGATAGGCCGATTGAGAAGCTTGGTGAAACCGGTCCCAATCCGCCGGCGCATCGCTTACGATTCCTTTGCTGATCGTTCTCCATTCCTGCTGCAAAGACTTGATGCGTTCGGAGAGCGCTTTTGGTTCTTCCGTCGAACCGACCAGCGACTCCATCTCTTCTATGAGCGCTATGCGCTTGGGCGCAACGGCGTAATCCTTCCACTGCCTGAGTTCGTTCAACCTGTCATCAAGCTGCTGCAAATGCCTCGCGAGATAGGGTGGTAGCGCAGCCGCCGCCGGCAACTTCTCCCCTATCGCGCGGCGCAGTCCTGCTGCTTGTTGCGTATTGCCCTCGCCGAGCGCGCCACCGGCCTTGCGAATCAGACCCCCGATTTGGCGAAAGATCTGCTCTTCGGCCGATCTTGCCTCAGCTCTCGCGGTCTCCTCCGCCTGGCGGGCCGCGGCAGCCTCTCGACGGCGATGAGCTTCGGTCTCGGCCTGCGCCGCAGCTTCCTCTTGCGCCGCGCGAATTGCGCGGACGCGCGCGTCTTCGGCCGCTTGCTCGGCGGCTTGCCGAGCCGCTTGCGCCGCAACCTGCCGCAAATGTCCCGCGATGAGTTCCTTGCAACGATCGATCGCTTGCTCCGCACGTTGCGCGACAGCCGTATCCGGCTGCGAGGTCAGCGCACGCCACCGACCGTGGAGGTGTTCAAACGCCGACGTGTAAAGGGTGTCATAGGTGCGATGGCTGTGCCGCTCGAGCGACGCGCAGAGCGCATCGATCTCGCCCGCAATCGCCGCCAACCTCCGCTCCTCGGCGTGCAGCGCGTCGGATTTCTGCTTGAGGATCTTGTAGACGTTCTTATCCTTGCCGCGGACCTTATTGAGAAGCTGTTTGAGCTGCGCGGGATCTTCGATCGCCTCCGCCGCCAGCTGCCGCAACCGGCTCGATGGGCTTTCTACGACGAGCCGTGCAAAGTGTGCCGGCTTATCGATAGAGGCAAGCGCCTGCGGCAATTGGCTCGGGTCCTTACACAGCGCCGCTATCGAGAACACCGCGGGCCGATTTTCCGTTTGATCGCAGAGTCCAGCGAAATCGAGCGATCCATCGTCAATCAGCTGCGCGATACGTGCTTGCGCGGCCCGTTCGAGTGCGGCGGGAATTACGATTGCCGCTGAGTCATCAGCGAAGATAGAGATTCCGGCAATCCGCCGCAGAGCATCTCCGTCAGGCAGCCCGCGAATAGCCGCGAGACGCAGTTCTTCTTCACCGGCGCCTAATTCCGCACCGAGGATGAGTTCCGCGGATCCCGCGCTGAGGGCCGCAATTCGCTCTTCCGGTGTCGGCGGGGGCGGTGCCGTACGAAAAAAGCGCGAGAACAGCTTCATCGATTCACCTTATGAATTTGCGTCCATTATCGGCAAATTATACCGGCGCACCGCCGGCCCGGGAGACTATCGCTCGAAAAGAGTTCTTTGCGTCGAAACCGAGTGTTCCGCCATCAGAAATGCCGCGGCATTCCACGACTGCCCCGGCATCCCTCTCGGTGCGAGCGTTTTTCCGTGCAGCCATTCGGTAAACGCCCACTTTCGAAGTGCGCAGACACGCGCCAATTTTACCAGCTCCCGCCTCGCTTGCTCGACACGGCCTGCCGCGACGAGTGCTGATACCCAGAAGCCGCCCACCATCGGCCATATTCCTCCGTTGTGGTACTGCCAGACGAAATTCTGTCGATGGCGCGCCATGTAAGGCCGCCACAGCGAATTGCTTTGTTTGATGGGGCGCGTAACCACGCGCACAGGGTACGGATCATTCACATGCGCCATGGTGAGGGCATCAAGCGTCCGCGAACTCGCACGCGCGTCGGCAAGCCCTAGTAGAACCGCCAATACATTGCCAAACACATCTCCCTCCTCGCCGAAGAACGAGAAGTTGACAAAGCTCAAGTACAAGTCGCGATTGCGCCCGCGCCGTAGCGCGTAGTCGTTGAGTAGCCGCGCACGGCGATACTCGGCGATGCGCGCCGAAAACGGATGGAAGAGTCCGTTGAAATTCGCGAATGTCTCTTCCGGCTTTTCGATGCGGTAGAGCAGCTTCACGAAATACCAGAGCGCGTTCGTATAGAGAACGAACCCCGAGCGCGGCATGATGTCGGCCCAGTCGCTGGCTTCGTTTTGCTGCAGCAAAAAGAAATGCTGATGCTCCTGCGCCAACAGCCATTGGATCGCAAGCTTGATGCGCTTGACATATTGGCGGCGCAACCCGCCGGGACACCGAAGTCGATCTAGTAATGCCAGCGCAATCAGCCACCACAATGTCGAGTCGATACACCCGAGATACCAGAAATCGGCTTCCTGTCTCTGCAAATCCACGAACTTCGCAATTTGACCGTTCGGCGCCTGGTGCCCCGCCAAAGTATGCAAACCCGCTGCGGCCCCACGTCTTAAGCATTCATCGCCGGACAACGCCATCCCAATTGCACAAACGGCAGCGTCTCGCCCGAATATCGCCGTATAGCCGCGTTTGCTTGCCCGTGAGCTCGGGGAGGCGGCGAGAATACCGCCGGGCGTTAAATTTCGTTTCAATAATTCAATGGACTGTGCGTGGCACATTTCGAGCAGTGACTGCGGTGAAATGCTCAAGGACAGCGTCAATCAGTGTGGAAGGTCACGAACTCTTCGAGTGGGGCGCGATCCGTACGCAGCCGATTGATTGGCGCCGCGTCATCCCGGAACCCGAGCGCGAGTCCGCAGAAGAGCATCAGTTCGGAGGACAAGCCGAGAAATTCACCAACCGTGCGGTGCCACGTAGCCCACGACTCCTGCGGACAGGTGTGCAATCCGTGTTCCCGCGCCAGCAACATCATATTTTGCATAAACATGCCTACATCAGCCCACTGGTCGGCGCCCATCTGACGATCGATGACAAAGAACATCACCGCGGGAGCGCCGAACAATTCATAGTTGCGGGCAAACTGTGCCAGTCGCCGTTGCTTGTCCTCGCGTGGCACAGAAATTGTTGCGTACAGGTCCTCGCCGCACTTGAAGCGCCGTGAACGGTAAGGTTCTTTGAGATTAGGCGGGTACACGTTGTACTCGGTACCCTCGCCCTGCGGCTGATCGCGGTGCTTCAAACGTACCAGTTCCAAAAACTCGGTCAGCCGCCTGCCCATGAGTACGTGAACCTGCCAAGGTTGCAGATTGCCGCCCGACGGAGCTTGCTTGGCCGTTTCGAGCATGGATCTAATTGTTTCCACAGGCACGGGCGTTTCGAGGAATGCCCGACAGCTCATGCGGCTTCGTATCGCTTCAGTTACATTCATGAGGCTATGATGTCCTACCGCGCTCAGGAGCGCGAGAGCGGCCCAATTCAGGCGCGCTCGAACCGAGCAACGGTTTCGACGTGCAGGGTGAATGGTAGGAGGTTGAATGCGGTGAGCGCTGCGAGGCGTAGCTTGCCGTGGGAAGTCAGGCGGGCGGTGTCGGCAAGAAATGACTCGAGCCCGCAGCTCACGTATATCAATCGCTCGGGTGGGTATTCGCCGAGATATTCGGTCAGCTCCGGGTCGAGGCCCTTGCGCGGCGGATCGACGATCACCACGTGCGCGCCGAACGCTGCCATGCGCGCTGCGCCCGCGGGGCCCGGAACGACGGAAATTCGGCTCCGACTCGCCGAGTCGAGCTGAGCGAGGCCAAGTTCGAGCCCATGCAGCGAATGAGGACTGACTTCGTTCAAGGTGATGTCGCCGGCTTCCGCCAACACCGAAAGACCGATGGCTCCGACCCCTGAGTAGAATTCGACGACTCGCGCACCGGCCGGGATTTGGGCGCGCACGTGCTCGATGACGGCCTCCGCGATGTCGAGATTGTTCTGACCGAAGGCGCCGGGCGGATAGTGCACCGCGGCCCCGCCGAAACGTTCGACCACGCTGACCGGCCCACACAGGTTTTGGAAGTCGGGGCCGAGAATGGTATTGGATCGTTCGCACTGGGCGTTGAACCACAGGCTATGCAGGTCGCTACCGAGGCGTTCACGGATCAAATCGAAGCACGCTTCAAGAGGTTCGGCCGTCGCGCTGTTGGCGACGACTACCACCTGCGCGGTTTGCGAGCTGCGCTCCACCACCACTTGAAGGTAGCGAGCGAGACCCAGATGGGCCTTGTCCGAGTAGCTGGTCGCTCGAGACTCGACCAGAGCGCGCCGCACGATGGCGGCGACGCGGTTGATCAGGGGATGCTGAACGCTACAGGTAGGTATGTGAACTACCCGGTGGGTACCGAGCTCAAATAGTCCCAGCTTGGGCGAGCCAATCCGGCCCCGGATCGCCAGGCGGGCCCGGAGCCGAAACCCGGCAGTGCGCCCGGAAATCTCAGATACCGCGGGTAAGCCGTGGGCGTGCGCGAGATCATCGAGCGCTCCGCGAGCGGTGGGCGCAAGGCCGCGTTCACCGAACCGCGGGCAACCCGGACAAGGCGGACGGTGTGGACACGACGTAAGGTCGCCCGTTGGCGCCCCGCGTGCGCGTCTCATATGGCGCTTGGATCAATGGGTTGCACCATGCCAGATAGGATCGCTCTACACCGGACTTCCGCGGCGGCCACCGGTCCGCCGCGGATAACGAGCACAGCGGCGATCCCCGCCACCTACACGCCTAGAAAAACCAGCCGGCCGGCGCCTTAGTCGGCGTGAGCGCCCGGACAAGCGGTTTGAATCTGAGCGATTTTGGCGTCGAGTGCCTTGTTGTATTCCCCAGTCGTCACCTCGTATTTGGTCTTTTCGGTTCCTGTGACCAGTCCGGCGACGAGGCCTATGGGCGCAACCATCGAGATGCCGTTACCTATCTTAGATGCGGTGCTGGCCTTCTCTGAGTTCAACACGCGCAGGTCGCCCGGAGCTGTTGCGCAGTTGATAGGCATCGCTTGAGCTGCCGCCGCCTCCTTCTTTTCCTCCACGGCGCAGCCACTCAATACAACCAGACCGAATGTGCAAAGACCGGCCCCAAACAAGCTCATTTTAATCATTTTTCGCTCCGTAAGAATGGAATGCCAAAAGTACACCTTCTCCGAGTAGCTCGACGGAGATTCTGGCCGTCTCATCGCTGATTTGCCGCGGTGGGAATATCGATGCCTTCAAAGACCGTTCTCGGAATAAAGCTGCGGATTAACGGCTGTATAAGCTCGTTCGCCGCTATAAGGGTAGTCTGATCGCGCTGCACCGGAATCAGCAATTGGACTTTAGCTCAATTAGCTAGAACGAGATCTTCACGCCGCCAAAATAGGCCCGCGGCATCGCCGGGCTCTGAAACTGCGGTAATACGTCTGGATCTCCCAATGCGCCGTCGGCCGGCACGCCCGGCGCACCGACGCCGGTAGGATCCCCAAGGATGCCAAACGTTGAGTAATGCCGGTCGAACAGATTCTGGATGTTGGCGAACACCCGCACGTTCTTGGTGATTTGATACGACGTACGCAAGCTAGCTACCGTGTAACCCGGCAATTCCGGATTCAAATTGTCTTCATCGCCTCGATAAAAAGATGGCCCGACATAGACCCACGTGCCGCCTACCGACCAGTCCGGCAGCACCTTGAAATCCGCACCGAGTTTCACCCGATTCTTCGGAATCAGCGGCAACTCGTCGCCGACATTCACTTCAACATTGCCGTTCGCATCCTGGAATGGATTGGCCGGTGACGGCTCCAAGAACGCCGATTGGAACGTCGCCTCGATGTAGCTATATTGCAGATATGCGGAAACCCTCCTCGTCTGATAGGTCAAGTCGAGATCGACTCCTTCGCGGCGCGTCGACCCGACGTTCTGAAAGAAGCCGGACGCAATTGTCGTCGAGATGCCGTAGATGTCGTTCTCGGAGTTGGTTCGATAGACGCTAAGATCCCAGCCGAATTTGCCAAAACTCGCGTCGGAGAAGGTGCCCCGCGCACCGACTTCGACCGTTTTCGCGATGACTTGCTTCAACGGCGGATCGGAAGCCAGGTTCGTGGGCAACAAGCACGGCGCGGCCGGATTCGCGCACTCGAGTTCGCTGGCGGTGGGAGCGCGATTGTTGATCGCATAGCTGCCGTATAGCGTCAAGGCGGGCATGATCTTGTAAGTGGCGCCGGCGGACGGATCGAAGTGCGTGAACCGGTTGTTGCCGTTCAGCACGTCGCCATTGCGATCGGCGAGATCCACCTTGGCGATGTTGTAGCGGCCGGTGACCGTCACGGACAATGGATCGATGACATCGAACGTGTCGGTAAAATACGCGCTGTAATACTTGTTGTTCGCGTTGAGATTGACCGGAGTGGCGGTGCTATCGACGCCTTCCGGTGTGGCGACGAAATATGGCGATGGCAAAACCGACAAAGACGCATCAATCACGCCGAGCCAAGTCCCCGAAAAGAAGTTGGTGGTCGAGGTATCGACCGTCGCGCCGACGGCGAACGAGTTTCCGTGGCCGGCGATCTTTTCGGTGCTGGAGAACTGCAGCGAGCCGCCCCAGGTTTGCGAGTGAATTTCCTCGTAATCGTTCTGACCGATGATCGTCGTGCCGCCGTTGGTGATGTCGGGAATATTCTGGCCGAGGGTATCGGTCAGCACGTAGTCGTCGTCGCACAACAGGCCGGGGGCGACATCGTCATCGCAGGCCGCGTAGTCGCTGTTATCGCCGTTGGCCACCGTTTGCCGGAAGTTGCGGAAGTACACCACGTTCGACAGCGCCAGCGTCGGCGTGAAGTTGTAGGCCGTGTTGAGCGTTATCATGTCGAGATTGTTGATGTTGTTCTGCGGGCCGGTAAAGACGTTCTCGGGACTGATCGCCAACGATTGCACCGGCGCCGCGCCCTGACCGAACAGGCGGTTGTTGTCGCGCGAATAGCTCAAGTCCGAGGTGATGGTATCGGTGTGGAAGCTCAAGTCCAGGTAGTACTGTTTGATCCGATCTTGCGCGAAGTGGCGCCAGCCGCCTTCCTTGAGCGAATTGACCGCCACATAGGCGCCCAGAGCGCCGTCGTTGACGCCGTACTCGGCCTGCGCTTGGCGTTGATTGAACGAGCCGCCGGATACCGTGGCGTCGAATCCTTGGTACGTAAAGCCGTTCTTCATCGTCACCGTCGCGGCGCCGCCCAGCGCATTCAACCCGAACACGGACGTCGCGCTCAGTATGTCGATCCGGTCGATGGCGATGTCCGGAATCAGGTCCCAATTGACCGTGTCGCCGAAGGCCTCGTTGATGCGCACGCCGTTCTGGTAGACCGCCATGCCTTCCGGCGTACCGAGCACCGGCGATGCCTCGAAGCCGCGAAACAGCACGTCAGGCTGGAACGGGTCCGCGAGCGTGTCGTTGAAGTTGACGGCGCTGACTTGCTGGTCCAGCGCGCCGAGCACGTTGGCGGCGCCGTTGCGGGTCAGGTCGCTTGATTTCAAAGTCTGGATGTTGCCGGGGATCTTGTCTTTGTCGACCTTGAAGCCCGGAACCGGAGTGACGCCGATGACGACGATTTCCTCAAGAGCGTGCGGATCCTGCGGCGCCTGCTGTGCCACGACCACGGGAGCAATAGCTGTCAATGTCGCGGCGGCCAACACTATAGAAAATGGCCGATGCGCTGTTGTGACAAACTGCGAGATCCCGCGTTGTCCCAAGGACGCAGATGCAATCCCATTCGCTTCATTGCGACTCACTGGCAAAGTCTCCCCTGCATGCCTTATGTTAGAAGTACAAGTCTCGACGATTCAGGAGTGGCAAAGCCAGGGAGAAAATTCCCATTGCGATCAGGAATTTTTCCCGGTCACTTCGACGATTTCGCTAGACACGAGGATGAGCTATGCATCATGGCCCGCCTGCGGAGCAACTACCGGTGACATACTGGTCCACGTGGCGTGACACGCTCGCGGTGCTCGTCGCCACCGCTCTCACCATCGCGCTGTCGGCCCACTTCAACTGGAGCGAAGCGCTATACGCGCTCACTCGCCGCGAAGAGCGTTTGCAACTCGATGAGCTGCCGATTGGCATGCTGGTCCTTCTATCGGGCCTCATCTGGCTTGCCTGGCGCCGCAACCGGCAAGCGCGCGAAGAGATTCGAGCGCGGCGTGTGGCCGAAGCACAGCTCGAAGAGGCCCTCGCCGCGAATCGCGCGCTCGCCAAAGAAACCCTGCGTATCCAGGAGGTTGATCGCAAGCATCTGGCGCTCGAACTGCACGATGAGCTGGGGCAATACCTCAACGCGATCAAGCTCGATGCCGTCTCGATTCTCGACGGACCGAGCCTCGTGGAGACCTCGGACGCAATCGTCCGCAACGTCGATCACCTGCACGGCGTCGTGAGCCAGATGATCGCGCGCTTAAGACCCGTGGCGCTCGATGAGTTAGGCCTTCTGGCCGCGATTGAGCACGGCATCGATCAATGGCGGCGGCGGCTTCCGGACACGCAATTTGACTTTCATGCGCAGGGCGGCTTCGATGAACTCGACGAGGCGCTGAGCCTCACGGTATATCGATTGATTCAGGAAGGTCTCACGAATATCTACAAGCATGCGAATGCGAGCCACGTCCAGATATCGCTCACTCGGTCGGCCGAAGGCAGCTGCAGTGAGATCTATGTGGCGGTAGCCGACGATGGCTGCGGCGCGGACCTTCGCCGGCGTGCCGGTGGACATGGTTTAAATGGCATGCGCGAGCGCACCGAGCTATCGGGCGGTACGTTCGAGATCGACAGCGCTCCCGGTCGCGGGCTGCGCTTCGAGGCGCATTTGCCGATCACTCAGGAAAGCCCATGATGACGCGAAACAAAGGCCGCGTGAGCGTACTTCTCGTGGATGATCACGCGGTCGTGCGTGAAGGCTATCGCCGGCTCCTCGAGCGACACGACGAGATTGCGGTCATTGGTGAAGCGGGCGATGCGGCGACCGCGCACTCTCTGTTCATCAGTCTCAAGCCAAGAATCGTCGTCATGGATATCTCGCTACCGGATACCAGCGGCCTCGATGCGATGCGCCGCATGTTGCTCTATGACGCAGATGCTCGCGTGCTCATCTTCAGCATGCACGAGGACACGATCTTCGTGAAGCGAGCGCTTCAGACGGGTGCTTACGGGTACGTCACGAAGGCGAGCGCGCCGAATGTTTTGGTCGAGGCGGTACTCTCGATCGCTCGCGGCAAAAAGTACTTAAGCCCCGAGGTCGCGCGGAGCGTCGCCTTGGGCGAGGGCATCGCCTATTCTCACGGCCTGACCCAGCGCGAATTCGATGTGCTGCGCTTGATCGTTCAAGGTCAGACGGTACAAGAGATCGCCGATGTCCTCGGCTTGAACTCGAAGACGGTTGCCAACCATCAATCCGCCGTAAGACAGAAGCTCGGCGCTGAAACGGCGGTTGAACTCTTGCGAAAAGCTAACGAACTGGGACTCGCCTCATAGCGAGGGCCCTTCGTGCGACTCACGTTTATGGCGCCCACTCAACCTCCACAGAAGATTTGTCCTTTCCTTCGGCGAGGCATGGGCGGCTCGAAGTGCCGACAATAGTGAAGCCAAGCTTCGCCAGCACGCGGCCGGAGGCTGGGTTATCCGTGTGATAGCACGATGTCAGCTTGAGATAGCCGAAAGACTCCAAGCCAGCCCTGGTGATCGCCAACGCGGCCTCAGTGGCGATGCCGCGATTCCAATAGTCTCGGGCGATGTAATAACCAAGCTCGGCGCTTCGCCCGTCAGGGGCTGGAGCCAAGCCCATCATGCCGATAAGCCGGCCGGTCTGGCGCCACAAGATGGCCCAGGTTGGTTCGGTGGGCACTACATCGTCGAAGAAAAAGCGTACATCGGCATCCGTATAGGGATGGGCCACCCGAGCTAATCGGCGCGCGACCTCCCAGTCGCCGGCGATGGAGATGATCGCGTCGGCGTCTTGTTCGACTGGTCGGCGCAGGTGAAGTCGCGCAGTATCCATGGGCATTGTTGCGGGAGCGGTTAATGTCATGACCGAGCGCTACGGTTCCCCTGGGTCCATTTAGCGATCATCGGCTTCGGCTGGCATCGGATCAATTTCGGTGAACACGCCCATGGTGCGTCATTCTGCCCTTTCGGGGCGCCAATCACGCATATCGGGTGACAACTGGAACGCGCGTACGTCAAACTAGAATTGCCCGACGAGCGTATAGCGGAATTGGTGTAGTAGTGCGTGGCACGGCGCCGCTCGCACACAATTCAGGGAGGCATCGCCGATGAAGAAGATCGATCTCGCTTCGGTTCCGGCCGAGACCGACTGCAACTATCCATACCCTTTCAATCTGCCCTGCAGCCTGCAATCCTGCCAGCGCCTAGCGCGGCATGGAGGTCTCACCCTGTTCGGCGTGAATCTAACCGTCATTGAGCCCGGCGGCTGGTCGAGCCAACGTCACTGGCACAGCCACGAGGATGAATTCATCTGGGTCGTGGAAGGCGAACTCACACTGGTGACTGACAGTGGCGAGGAGCTGCTGCGCGCCGGGGACTGCGCCGCGTTCCAGCGTGGCGTTGAGGATGGGCATCATCTGATTAACAAATCAGCACGACCGGCCCGAGTCCTTGAGATCGGCAATTCGGATGCGCAAGACCGGTGCGCCTATTCCGACATCGACATGGTCGCGGGGCCGGGCAGTGAGCGCTACCGTCATCGCGACGGGACACCCTATCCTCCGAAACCGGGCTGACTAACAGAGTGACGCCGCTCGGCCAGAGACTCTCACCAGACGACCTCCGTTGATAGTACGTCCGGCGCCTTGCGGCTTCAGGATCGCCACCCCGAGCACTACGATACGTTTCTGTAGCCGCGGTCTGCATAGTCAAAGCCGACGAGTTCATGTCGCGCAACGTTTTGATGGGGCGCAGCGGCGTAATATCCGCGGATTTCGCGAATCAGCATCGTTGCTGGGTCAAACTCGCAAAACTCAAATCCGCGCAGAATGCGGTCGTCTTGGTGAAAGGTCCTCGACCATTCGACACCAGCTGCGCATTGTTCAACGTTAGTTAAGATCTTATCGATAAAATATCTACCTCCGCGATTTCGGAGGTCTTTAACGAGCGCGTTTCCGATTGTCGCGCCACTGTGAAGCGGCGGAAGATGCGGCAGATAGTGCACGGCACCTGGAGCGAAACACGCTGAAATGGCCTCAGCATCCTGCATTTTGCACGCTTCAAAGTATGAAGCGACCATCTGCTCGATCTTCTGCACGATCGGATTTGTTTGCATGTTTTTTCTCCTACATCGTTCGTAAGCCCAGTACTTCGTCACGACAGTTGCAGTTTGGGCTTGGCACTGCATCTTCCCCGCGTGAGTGCTCCAGCAATTTCTTGGGCATTGCGGACACCATTCAAGACATCTTTCATGAGCACACAGCCGGCGCGACCAAACATGACCTAAGATCCCCCTTGTCCAAGCTTACCCCAGTCGAGAATGGCCGCTTCAAGGCAATGATTTCCCAGCGGTCCAGTGCCCGGTTTTGGCCTGATTCCGGCCTGCCTGACTTGATCCCAGGTTCAACACCGCTCCATTTCCAATTGACTTCCTGCCGATCTTGCCTATATTGAATAAAGCGCATTTGGTTTCATCATGGATCTATATAGCGACAATAATTAAGAGACGATCATGACTGCCAATTTTCCCGTCGCACGCAGCGTTTTTTTCGAGTTGCGCCGATTTCGTCTTGTGGCATGCATTGATAACCTTATTTCCTCTCAAGTGACCGAGTGCCCTGCTCCTCATTCTCGTCTCGAAGGCCCCGACATTGCCTTGTCCGGCCGACAAATCTTGCTCAAGCTGCTGACTTAACAACTGCGGTAAGGCCGTATGAGCGGCCAGTCCCCAACGAAGCGCCGACGTTGGTCTGCGCATCGTAAAGCGGGCCGTTGAAACAGCATTCTTCCCCGGAAGGATCGAGCAGGAGCAACCCGTTATGCGTTTATCGACTCAGGCCGTTCTGGCTTCCTCAAGACGTTATCTCGATCTCATCGGCGGTAAGCCGATGAGCGAGGCCGAAATGCATGCGTTCATCGGCGAAACCGTTGATTCCTACGAGAGGCATGTCAATCGAGGGTTTCTTACCTACCGTAAATCCGTCACGGAAGCGGGGCAATTTGCCGCGCTTGAATGGACCGGACATGGTTCAACCGTGACGGACCTGCTGGGACGCGAATACATCGATTGCCTCGGTGGCTACGGAATTTTCAGTGCCGGCATCAACCATCCGCGCATCATCAAGGCGGTAACCGACCAGATGCGCCGCATGGCCCTCAATAGCCAGGAACTGCTTGAACCTTGGCGTGCGGCCCTGGCTAAGTTGATTGCAGACATCACTCCGGGTGACTTGGCGTGCAGTTTCTTCATCAACAACGGCACCGACGCTGTGGAGGGTGCGATCAAATTGGCCCGCCTGCACACCGGCCGCAATACGTTTTTATCCACTCTGGGCGGATTTCACGGAAAGTCCATGGGTTCGCTGTCGCTGATGGGCAAAGCTTCATTCCGTGAGCCGTTTCGCGGTGGCTTGCAGGACGTAAGATTCGCACCGTACGGAGATGCCAACGCCTTAGAAGCAGAATTTGCCAAGGCGGAAGCTGTCGGCACGCCGATCGCGGCATTTATAGTTGAGCCCATTCAGGGCGAAGCCGGCGCCGTGGTTCCGCCGCCGGGATATCTTGCACGAGCACGGGAACTCTGCGACCAATATGGCGCTTTGCTCATCGCGGATGAAATACAAACCGGGATGGGACGAACCGGCCGATTATGGGGCGTCGATCACGCCGATGTGACGCCCGACATCATGTGCTTAGGCAAAGCGATTGGCGGCGGCGTGATGCCGCTGTCGGCGTTCGTCTCGACGCCGAAGATTTGGGAAGCGCTGATCCCAAACCCCGTCATTCATTCAACCACATTCGGTGGCAACCCCATGGCGTGCGCAGCGGGCATTGCAGCAATCACGGCGACGCTCGAGGAAGATCTTCCTGGTCAAGCGGCCGCCAAGGGCGAGCTGATGATCAAGGAACTTGCGGTGCTACGTGCCCGGTACCCCGCTGTACTATCGCAGTGTCGCGGAAAAGGACTGCTCATCGGGCTGGAGTTTCCCTCGGATGCCGTCGGCTATGCATGTGCAGCTGCTTTGTTTCGTCGGGGTGTGTTGGTCGCGGGGACATACTCGAAGGCACGTACCATTCGCATAGAGCCCGCACTCGACATCCCGACGCCGATCCTCCTGGAGGTGCTGAACCGATTGGAGGATGCATTGAAGGAACTTCAAACCAAGCGGTTCGGACCCGACGAGTTCATCAGACCTGACGTATTCGTTCACAGTCGCCAAATAAACGGTGTTACCAATTTAACCAACTCGATTTAAATATTAATCGAAAATTTCGTCGGCGCGACACGGGTAGGCACTACGGATTTGCAGCGACGGAACATCATTTGAAGTAGGTTGAGATTTCAAACCGTTCGAGTACTGTTTTGTCAAAGAGGTCTCATGGTTATCGAGAAGATCGAAGCGATCGGATTTGTCGAGGCAATTCGGCCGCATGCGGAAGATGACTTCTGGGGTGGCGAGGAAGCGTGTATTACCCTCACGGACAAGTTCACCGCCGAGGCTCTTGAGGGCGTGTCTGACTTCTCCCATGTTGAAGTCCTCTATAGCTTCCACGAGGTCGAGCAAGCAAGGATAGTTACGGGCGCCCGTCACCCGAGGAACAATCCGTATTGGCCGTGCGTCGGTATCTTTGCCCAGCGAGGGAAGAATCGGCCTAATCGTATTGGGAGCACAATCTGCAGAGTCATTCGAGTTGACGCCACGAAACTCATAGTCTCGGAGCTCGACGCGATCGACGGCACGCCCGTGCTCGACATTAAGCCCGTTATGGTGGAGTTTTTGCCGCGCCAAACTGTGCGCCAGCCGGGCTGGTCGCATGAACTGATGCACGACTACTGGGCGATGAAGGCGTAGCTCTCCGGCGGCGAGGCCTTTTAATGGTCAGCGTTGAAGAACACTACGCGCGCCACCTTGCGCCGATTTACGTGTGGATGGCCGGGGGATTTGATTCCGCCGTAGGGCGCGGAGACAGGGAGATAGAGGCACTATTTGGGGCCCATGCCGTTCAAGGTATCGCGGTAGACCTTGGCGCTGGTTTCGGAATGCATGCAATCCCTCTTGCCAGGCGCGGTTACTCCGTCCTGGCGGTCGACTCGTCGGGCATGCTTCTTGAGCTGATGAAGGAGCATGCCGGCACCCTATCTATTCGAACCGTCGCCGACGATTTGCTCGCCTTCGGGAAACATTTGGACTCACCCGCCGACCTCATTCTATGCATGGGCGACACGCTGACCCATCTTTCGGATCTGGACCGCGTGGACCGACTGTTTTCGTTGGTTGCGGATGCCCTGCGCCCGGGCGGCCAGTTCATTTCAACTTTTCGTGACTACTCCGTCCCGCTCATTGGAGATAGCCGCTTCATTCCGGTCAGGAGCGACAATGATCGAATATTGACGTGTCTACTCGATTACTCGGCGGAGCACGTGACGGTTTACGATCTGCTGCACGAACGCACGGGATCCACTTGGGAACTGCGGATTAGTTCCTACCGGAAAATCCGACTTTCACCTGAGTGGGCGGCCAACGCACTACGGTCGAAAGGATTCGCCGTGCGCTTGGAGCCGGGATTGGCCGGTATGATTCGCCTTATTGCGAAACGAGAATAGCGACGGCCGTTTTCGCGAGATCGGAATCCCGTCAACGCGCGTCTGATCCGATGCTTCGTTCCAGATGTCACCTCTATGCATACCGGCTAGAGAACCCCTCTCGAATGTGGCGCGCAAATTCGGCTACCACCGGCTTCGTGCCGGTTGAAGGCAGGCGAAGATTGATGTGAAAGAGCGGCAGTTCGGGCAGCTCGCGGCCACGGAGCCCCGCCAGACGATCCGGCACGGTGCGTGAAAGAAATAAGGCGATCGCCATGTCCGCCTCCAACGTCGCAAATACAGATTCCAAACTACCGAACTGGCAAATCGCGCGCCACGGCATTCTCGCTTTCGTCAGCGCTTTGATTGCCGCTGCTCTGAATCCGCAGCTTTCCTGACCGAGCGCCACGGTAAGCGGGCGGCGACGGAAGGCATCGCCGCCTTTGGCGCCAACCCATATGAGCTTGTCAGTGAGCAGAAATTGCTCTCGGTCGCCGCGCTCTGGTTCTGTCATCAGTGCCAGATCGATTTTCCGCTCGCGGAGCGCCGCTCGGAGCGCCTGGGTTGTGTCGCTCACTAGTGTAATGAGGACGTTCGAATGCTCCTGCCGGAAGCGGCGCAAGATGGGCGGCATCATGGCGCGAACGATGTCGTGCGCCACACCGAGGCGCACCTCGCCCGTGAAGTCGACCGACCTCATTTCATCCATGACTTCATCGTTGAGTGAAACCAGACGATGAGCTTTGACAAGCAGCTTCTCGCCCTCGCGCGTGAGACGGGCGGCACCACTCTTTCGATCGAATAGCCGCGCCTCAAATAGGGACTCGAGACGTTTAATCTGTTGGCTAACGGCACCTTGCGTCCGATAGACGATCCTCGCAGCGGTTGTCATCCGCCCGGTTTCAGCGACGGCTATGAAGGCGCGCAAGAGAGCAACGTCGATGTTTTGAATGTCAGACATTTAGTTAATCTAATTATTGCTAGTAGAAATATTAGCTTTTTTAATATACGCCGTCCACATACGCTGGCAACGAGGTCGGGTCATCTCGCTCGAGCAAAGGGCCTTCGTATGTATGGCGTCGCTATTTGGGTATTCTTGGCCTCGGCAACGGCACTCCTAGGTTCACCAGGCCCTGGAATCGCAGCCTTGCTCGCGGTCGGCCGCGCGGAGGGTTGGGGGGCCCTTCGCTACTACGTCGGGCTACAACTGGGTTTGGCGATTGCCTTTGGTGCAACGGCAGTCGGCCTACTGTCACTTCTCGAGGCGGTGCCCGTCGCGGTGAGCGTTATGACGCTTGGGTCCGCCGCCTACCTCATTTATTTGGCCTACCGGATTGCCACCGGACCTGTCGGATCGGCACTACAGAGTGCACAAGCACGGTCATCCCCGATGTCCGGATTTGTCCTGGGTGTCGCAAACCCGAAAGCCTACGCCGCCTTCGCCTCCCTGCTGGCTTCCCAGACCTTAGTCCCGCACGACCGTCAAATTGACGCCCTTTTCAAATGGTCTATTTGCGTGATTGTGGCTATCGTCGTCGACCTCGCCTGGCTGTTCGTTGGCGTGAAGTTGCGGCAAGCCGCGCTGCGCCCTCTGACCGAGCGCATCTTGAACATTACCCTGGGAGCGACAATTCTCCTGGCAGCAATATTCACGCTGCCCCAATGGCACTAATCGCGCCATAGCGCACCCTGCGCCGGATGCGATCTTCCGCAGCCCTCAATGGGCCGGCGTGTTGCGCGACAAGAATTTTGCGAGCGCGTCGAGATCCGCATCGCTGATCTCGGTCTTTCGAAACTGCGGCATTACCGAGATTCCATGCCGTACAAGATATTTGACCGTTTCAGGCCGCAAATCCTTCCATTCGAGCAGCACACCGGGTTTGACACCCTGGTATTTCACGGTCAGGGCGTTGGTACCCGGATGGATGATTCCGGGATCGTGGCAAGGTGCACACCATTTCGTGTATACGGCGCGCCCGTCCGCATACGGGTCGGATGGCTCTTTGGCCACCGCGGCCCCAACCAGCATTATCCCCGCTAAGGCCAGCCCGGCTAACGAGGACCCGTTCAGTAGTCTCACCAGGCAGCTGCGTCGGTTCATGATCTTTGTTCCCGCAAATGCTTGGGCCATATTGCGTACCGACCCGGCGACATGATTCCGTTTGGATCAATGGCATCCTTGAGCGTTTCGTTAAAGCGCTGCAGAGCATGGTCGTTGAACGAATACACGTCCATCACCGATTTTTGGAACACCGGCGCGGTGCGATACTCGCCCCAGCCGTGCTGACCACCAATTGCGATCAATTTTTTAAATCCCTCGCGGTAGCGTTTGTTGGTGGCCGGATCCTCGGTCACGGGCGTCGCCAATATGAAGATGAAGGAGCGCTCCCAGAAACATGCGGGCATGGAAAATGAGCGGAACAATGGCATCTCCAATTCGCGCGCGGCTTCGCTGAACACGCGGTTCACTTCGATGATAGCCTCGCCGGTGCGCGGAACAATCGGCGAGAACCACATATGACCTTTCGAGGGAGTCGGGTTCCACGGCGTGCGCGCGCCGATTGAGAATGCCCTCAGAGAAGGCACTCCCAATTCCGGTTCGTGATATGCATCCGCCTTGGCCGGATCGATCGGCAATTTGACTCGATCGACCACGCGAAACTTCGCGCCCTCGAATTTGGCAAAATGTCGCTGCGCCGCCTGCCACTGTGCCTCGATGACCTCCGCGGGCCCGTGGAAGCTCAGCCACAGCTCCCAGTAAGGTATGCCCGATCTCATCCCGTAGGCTTCCAGTTCGGGCGAGTATCCGAGCTTGGCGGAGGAGAGTAGCTTGCGGTGCTCATCGGTCATGCTGGGCGGACCAGTTTCATTCCACAACTGCACCTGCCCAATGGGCGGGTAGCCGTTGAGGGGCGATGCAATATCCGGAAATCCCGAAGTGATCCGTGCATTTTCCAGATAATTGAGCGTCTCCACCATGGGCGCGAGATCGCTATAGCGAGACAAGGACACGGTACCGCGCAGATACGCCTCCGGTTCCGGCATCAGCCAAAAGCCCATCTTTGTCACAATGCCAAAATTCGACTGCGAGAAAATGCCGTCAATCCACGGCCCGCACCCCGACTTGTATTGCTGCCAGGTCTTGGCGTTGGGAATTGCCCCCATGCCGGTGCGCAACAATTCACCACTTGGCAAGACAATTTCCATACCGCAGTGCGAATCAAAATGGTTCCGATAATTCGCAGCCGTATAGCCGCCGCCGCGATCCATCGCATTGCCGATGACGCTGCCCCAACCTGGGTCAGGGCAATCGATCCACACTTTGAGCTTGCGCTCCTGGATATGGCGATACAGATCAAAGTAACTGACGCCGGGCTCGACCAGAGCGAAGGCGTTCGCTTCGTTGACCTCGATGACCCGATTCATGCGCTTCAAATCGACCACTACGCTGCCGGAATATGCCGGCGCCGAGCCCCCATAGCCTAAATTTTTGCCGGTGGAGATGGGATACAGAGGGACCTTATAGCGATTGGCGATTCGCACTATGTGTTGGACTTGCTCCGTCGAGGCGGGAGCAACCGCGGCGGACGCCACCAGTTCCTCCGGTTCATGGAGGAAAGGCGAGAACGCATCACGGTATAGATCCACGTCTTCATCGCTAATGAACACCCAGTCCTTGCCCACCGCCTGTTCAAATTCGGCAATCGCACTCGCGAAATCGGTTGAACTCACACCCGCCGGCAATTTCATAGAATCCCCTCCCCGCGATGCCGTAGCAATCCGGCCGCTTAAGCAATCACAAAAGACACGAGCTTTTCGTCCGTCGTCGGCCAACGTTCATCGCACGTCGATTCAATGACCCGAGTCATTTGGGAAGCACCGTCCGCACCGTGGCAAGTTGCCAGAGCGGCCGGCATTTTCCTCGGCCAATCCGTCGCGACCAGCGCCGATCTCATGAGGGGAACCATCGACCCCGAGGCCGTCAATCGATGCGCGAGATCTTGCCCTTCCCAAATCCCGTGCTCCACACGCATCACTACCCGCATCCAATAATCGTTGGCGAGTTGTTCCAGGCAAAACAAGGTTCGAGTCGTGGTCATGCCCGCAATTGCACCTCCTCCGGCGGACCACTGACGCCGCAAGTCGGAAGCCCAGAGCGCAGTAATGTCTCCGCCGATAGCGACGATCCCCGCGGTTGAACGGGCGTACTCCGCTGCCTCCCCAAAAGCTAGGGCGGCCGAATATCGTCTGTCGTAGATGAATTTATAGAGTCGGACAGCCGGTATCGATGTGGCCGGCGTCACACGGTCCAGTTGACCGGAAGCGGGCAGGCAGACCAAACCGGCGGCCGCGCTTGCGGCCGCGCCTGAAATAGCCGCAGCAACACTTGTTAAGCAAAATTTTCGGCGGTTCATGGCACTCCCGCAACGCAAACTGCTGATCCGCTTATAAGCTACTGACCGCACCGGCAGGCTGCTCGACCATGAGCGAATACCGCCACGATTTTCTCGAAGTGGCGGTTAGGGCTCCCGGCCGTACACCACCTTGCCGCCCAGCATGGTGAAGACCACTGTCGCCTTTTGGAGCTCCTCCGCCGGGATCGTGAGGACGTCGCGATCGATCATAGCGAGGTCGGCGCGTTTGCCGGGTGCAATCGAGCCGATCTCGTGCAGTTGATTGAGAACGTGCGCCGAGCCGCGCGTGTAGGCATACAACATAGCCTCCCGGGGCATGCGCTGCGAGGCATCCAAAACGCCCTGCGGGCCCGAGCGGGTTTCGGCCTGATAAATCGCGAGGAACGGGTTCGCGCTGCTCACCGACCAGTCGCTCGCTCCGGCAATCTCGGCGCCGCTGTCGAGCAGGGATCGCGCGGGGTACATAGAGCGGTAGATCTCGGGATCGATGAAGGGCTTGACGACCTCGTTCGTACTGGGGTCGGCCACCGCCCAGAGTAATTGCAGTGCGGCGATTACACGGAGTTTTGCGAATCGCGGGATATCCTCGGGATCGACGAACTGCGCGTGGGTCAGCGTGAACGGCAGCGTGCTTTGCGGATTAGCTTTGCGCGCCGCCTCGAACGCATCGAGCGAGGCCTTCACCGCGAGGTCGCCGATTGCGTGAACATGAACCATCAGTCCGCGTTTGTCCGCTTCGGTGAC
Organism: uncultured Gammaproteobacteria bacterium; assembly: GCA_963755965.1. Lineage (GTDB taxonomy): Bacteria > Pseudomonadota > Gammaproteobacteria > Steroidobacterales > Steroidobacteraceae > Bog-1198. The sequence goes on along the minus strand of CAVWLU010000008.1, from coordinate 1,296,904 downwards.
AAGCGCATTCATCTTGGACGGCGTAAACAGCAGAGGCGTGGAACGTCCGTTGTTGAGGTAGGGTTTGGTTAGAGCGGCGGTTTGCGATGGAATCTCTACGACACCGTCCGCGAAAACCTTGAGGCCCGGAATGGTCAAATTCGGAACGTCCTTGTAGCGTGCGCGCAAAGCCTCCACCACGTCGATCTGCGGGCTGCCAAGATCGGGTTTGACGACCGGATACGCCGCCACGTGGGCCGTCAATTCCCCCCGTCGCGCGAGTTCCCGGTAGATCGGCAGATACCCGGGATCATCGACGCTCGCCGGAATGGTGCCGCCAACCACGCCGCTCGCTGCGGCATCGAGCCAGCCGGTGATGCCGAGCGAGTTCATGTAATGGACCGCGGCGCGGCCGGCTGCAAGCAGGGTGTCCGCCGAGGGCGGCGGCAGGCTTCGATCGAGCTTGTTTTTGCCGGCGTCAACCACGAAGCCGTTCGGATTGAACTCAGCGTCAAAGCCGTAGTCGTGCTGCGCGTCAGGCGAAAGGCCATGCAGGAATTCCGGCGTAAGTCCCGCGCGGCTCCGCACCACACGGTTGGCCCACGCCGTGTGTCCATCCGATCCCACGAGGTAGATTGGTTGCTGTTCGAAGGCGCCACTGCTCAGTGCGGCGTCGATCTCGGCGGCGTGCGACCAAAAGCCGATATCGATGCCGGTGATTGTGAGGACATCACCGACCCGGCTCGTGTTCTTTTTCATCTGGTCGGCGACGAATTGCACGAGTGCCGGAACGGAATCGCCGGTGTCGGGATAGTTCGCCAGTATCAGTGACATGCCGCCATAGATCGGGTGTGCGTGCGCGTCGATCATTCCCGGCATCAGGAACTTTCCCTGCAAATCGATTTTTCGCGCGGATGGCCCGGCGATTCGCTCGACCGAGCCGCGTTCGCCGACCGCGATGATGCGTTCGCCGCGGATCGCGACCGCGTTCGCATACGGGTGTGCGTATTCAGCGGTGAATACGTGGCCACCATAGAAAACGGTCGCGGCCGGCGGCTCGGAGCCGGCAAAGGCGTTCACCGCCACCAAAGTCATTGCGGACACGAACGCGAGATACGCGCTGCTGGCGCGCGAAACACTGACACCGTACATTACATCCCCTTGAGGACCATCCCTGGCCCAATTAATTGTTACCCGACCAAAAGCAGCTGCATCACTTTCTATCAGGCGCGCAGTCATACCGCAATGCGAACTCCGGTCGCATCGTAATCGTAACGAGTACAATGCCATCAATGCAACGCTAACTTGAAGTGACGGCAATTATGGGCGCCATAAATCTTGCGAATAAACTGTCGACGTTCTCGGAATACTGGCAACCGCGCGTTGTCGCAAACTTCAATGGTCACGATGTCATGGTGGTGAAGGTCAAGGGCGAATTCGTATGGCACAAACACGAGGACACGGACGATTTCTTTCTGGTTCTCGCCGGACACATCACCATTCAATTGCGAGACAGAGCGGTTAAGCTTGGGCCAGGCGAACTATTTGTAGTGCCCAAGGGTGTCGAGCATCGCCCGATGGCGGAGGACGAAGCACATGTCCTTCTGGTTGAGCCCCGGGGAACGCCGAACACGGGCGATTCGGCAACCGCGGCTATTCGTAGAGTCATTTAGAGTTCGGGCGGCCGAACTCTCGGCCACGCTGTCAAACTCGCGGAATTATCCAGAGTTGCCGCGACCGGGCCTGCACTTTGCCGGTAGCGTCGAAGATCGCCGATCCGGCAAATGCAAATTCAGTCAACACGTAATTTGCCGCCGGAAGTTTGAAACCATTCCAGCTCGGCCGGGGTATCAGAGGGAGATGAACAACCTCCCCACTACTCCTCGCATGAAAATCGACTTAAAGCTGTGGCTAGGCCTTTTGGTACTCGCTCCGGCCGTGGCAGGCGCCGGCGTTGCCGGCCCCGGCATGTACCGTAACGGTGAAGGACAGATGATCTACGTTGGAGTTGAAGGCGAAGATGCGGCTCCGGCGATCAATGACTATTTCGACCCCAGAACGCGACATACCGGCGATCTACGCGCAGATGAACATTTGTCGTTGCAAAAAGGCATCGACGAAGAACCAAGACTCATTGAGACGGCCAATGGTCGGCTCGCGACATCCCTATATTCCATTGGCTCAAATAAGCGTGCGACGATCATCCTGCTCCACGGCAACGATCCTGAAACTCGCGATATGGGCTTCATCATTCCTTATTTCGTGCTCAACGGCGTAAATGTCATTAGTTACGATCAGCGCGGCACCGGCCAATCTTCAGGTCATTGGCAGCAGAACGGACCGACGGAGCGCGCCTCCGACGTAGCGGCGATCTACGATGCATTCGCGACCGATCCTCACGTGGACAAAAAGAGTCTCGGTGTCTGGGGCTTTAGCAATGGCGGATGGACGGCGCCAATTGTCGCCACGACTCGCCCTGTCGCATTCATGATCCTTAAAAGCGGACCGGCCGAGAGCATCGAATCCAACATTTATTACTCAGTTGCGCAACATATGCGCCAGAAGCATTACGATGCAGCGGCCATTTCTTCGGCAATCGATACGTGGCGCTCGCTCATCGGCGCGCTCGCCGGCACTGGGTCGTGGGATGCCGCACGAACGATGTATACGGCAGCCAGCGCAAAACCCTGGTTTACCGATTCTTATATTCCCTTCTTCATTCCGCCGGATGCCGGCGTGCCGCCTCCGGCACCCATGGCGGAGGGCATGCGCCGCGAGCTTCTCTACGACCCGACTGCAACGCTTCAGAGAGTTCGTACGCCGACGCTGGCACTGTTCGGAGCATTGGATCGAAATGTCGATGTGGCGCATTCGCCCACGCTATTCGAGTCAGCCTTCGCTCGCGCCGGAATGCAGGATTTCACCATACACATTTTCAAAGATGCCGGGCACACTTTGAAAGTATCGGCAACGGGCTTTAACAACGATCCAAGCCTGCCGGAACGGCTGACCGCGGGATATCCAGAGATCATGATTCAGTGGTTGCGCCAGCGTAACTTTCTCCCCAATTGAGTGTCCGGCGCGCACTATAACGGGGTCGCGGAGGCTCGTAAGAGGCACGCCTTTTGTCTGAGCAGCAAATTCCCGTTCTGGTGGTGGGCGGCAGCCTTGTCGGGTTGACTACGTCGGTCCTGCTAGGGTCGCATGGCGTCCGCCATATCATGATCGAGAGGCACCGCGGCACGGCGATCCACCCGCGCGCGGCTTCGTTTCACCAGCGCACGATGGAGATTTTCCGCAGCCTCGGCCTTCAGCAGGCAGTGGAAGCCGCTGCGGCGCGGGAGTTTGTTCAGAACGGCGCCATCATTTCCGTCGATACCTTGAGCGGCAAGGAGCTTGCCTGCTTCTACCGCTCGTTCAACGAAGGCGTCGAGGGCCTAAGTCCCACCTCGCGGCTGTTTATCACGCAGATCGGGCTCGAGCCGGTGCTGCGCGAGCGGGCGCGCGAACTCGGGGCCGAACATCACTATGCAACGGAAATGGCGAGCTTCGAGCAGGACGATGCAGGAGTGGTCGCCGTGCTGCGCCCGCGCGACGGCGGGCCTCCGCGCAGAGTCCGTGCCCGGTACATGGTGGCGGCCGACGGAACCCATAGCTTCACGCGCGGGCAACTCGGCATCGGCATGACCGGACGCAGCAGCTTCGCCGACTGCGTGACCATTTACTTCAAGGCGGACCTGCGCGCGCTGATCGGCAACCGCAGTCTCAGTGTCGTCTACGTGAACCAGCCGGGGCTACTCGCGTTCTTCAGATTCTCGATCGCTGGGGACGCGGGATTTCTAGCGGTGTTCGCGACATTCGACGAGGACGGAACACGAAACCAAGTCGATCAGAACCTGTCTCCTGCCCGTTGCGCCGCACTCGTGCGCGCGGCGCTCGGGGTACCGGCCGACTTCCCTGTCGCGATCGACGACGTACAGCCATGGAACGCCAGCGCCGTCACGGCGACGGCGTTTCGGAAGGGGCGTGTCTTTCTGGCCGGCGATGCCGCTCATCTGATGCCTCCCACGGGCGGCTTTGGAGGCAACACCGGCATCGCCGACGCTCACAATCTTGCGTGGAAGCTCGCAATGGTACTCAACGGAGACGCCGACGCCCGGCTGCTCGACAGCTACGAGATCGAACGCAAACCGCAGTGCGGGCTAATCGTAGAGCAGGCCTACGCGCGCTACGTCAAGCGAGTCGATCCATCCCTGCCGGCGGCGAATCTCGCGCCCCTGCTCGACGATGCGGCGATCGAGCTCGGGTCCGTCTATCGCTCTGACGCCATTCTGGATGAGGAGGAGCGAAGCGCCACGTCGCTTCTCGAGGACCCGCGCACGCCCAGCGCCAGTCCGGGAACGCGCGTACCTCACATCACGCTGCGCCGGGAGGGTGTCCCCGTTTCCACGCACGATCTCCTCGAGGCTGGCTTCGTCTTGCTCGCTGGCACCGGTGGCCGCGAATGGACGGAAGCCGGCAATACTTTGGCGGCGGTGGGAATTCCACTGAGGACATATAGGATCGCACCCGATGGGGATCTGGCGGACCCCGACGGTCGCTTCGAAGAGACCACCGGAATCGGCGCACGGGGTGCGCTACTGATGCGACCCGATGGCGTCATCGGCTGGCGCACCCGCGGGCAACGCGCGGATCCGCGCCGAAGGCTCGATGAGGTGATGCGGCGGCTGACATTGCGGCGCTGACCCGTCTCAGTGGGTAGGTGCTGCCGGGGTCAAGCCATTTCCCAATAAAACAGATTTCCGCGGCGCGACTCGAGCCGCAGCCTTTTCCCCTTCTCCTGAAGCACTCCACGCACCTGAACGAAGTCACTCCAACTCGTGAGGCCGGACACCACCCCACATGGCTCGACGCTGCGCAGGTAAGTCCATCGACTCCTTCGCTCATGGTCTACATCAATCGCCGGCCCGGTCTGGTGGCCGAGCCATGCGCGACTCGACGAGAGAGCGCTATCAAACACCCGCAGCCCAAGCGGCGAGGATGCGGCCGCCCGGACACGCTGAGTGCCGATCACGGAGGCACCAACGACCAGCACGCTTTTTAGCAGCGTGCGACGCGTGAGTTTCATTCGCCGGCCTTGGCCAAATAGCGGGCAATGGCATCGAGCTCGGCATCCGTGACCTCGACGCGGCTCAACGGCGGCATAGCAAGCTTACCCTTGCGCACCACAACTTTGACGTAGGTGATCGTGAGGTCTTTGCGATTCGTGAGCAGTCCGCTTTCCGGCGGCAGTCCCGCAGCCATACGTTGCTTCGTGAGCAAATTGGTTCCCATGCCGCCGGCAAGATGGCAGGCGCCGCAGCGGTTCGAAAACAGTACTGCGCCATCCTTAGTCCCCGTCAACCGATCGCCCGCCGGCAGCATTGCGCGCATTTGATACGGCGGGATCGGCGGGGGTCCGGCCGCGGCGAGTTTCGAGTCCGGTGAATCCGCGTCGGCGCACCCGGCAGCCGCGATGAGGCACGCGAACAACATCCCGCGCTTCACGCTGCGCCTCCCTTGTCCTTGCTGTCGCGGTATACCGCAGGCCACACACCTTGCTTGCCCGGCGCGAGAATGCCGTTCGGATCGAGCGCGTCCTTCACCTTTTCATTGAGTCTGCGTTGAGCATGGTCGTTGAAATTGAACGTCGCATTGACCCGGTCCATCCAACCGAGATGCGTTCGGTACTCGCCGTAGCCCGCCTTCGCGGTTTCGCTGATCAGCGCATCGAAGAGCTTGCGGATGTTGGCCACTTGTTCGGCGTTGTCGCGGTCGTACATCAGCATGTTGATGTTCGTCGCGAAGCGGCCACTCACGGTAAAGCTCGCATAGAAATCGACATCGTGATCGGCAATGATCTTGCGGCTGCGATGCAGTTGACCGAGCACATGCGTCGAATTGACGGGCACCACCGGCGAGAAACCCATGTGTGCGCCGCGGCCGCCCACCCAGTCGCCCATTTGCAAAGCGACGGCTGACGGGACACCTACCGTCACATCGTATTGGCTAACGGGATCGCCGGTCTTCCAGTACTCCTCGTGAGGCGGCGCCGAGAGATGCCTCTGAAACGCCCTCTTCAAAACGTCGGCTTTGGCGCGGTTGACCGCTTCGTCGCCGTACAGCCGGATTTGGACCTGCCAGTATCCAAGGTTGTATTGTTTGAGGAGTTCTTGAACCCTGCTCTCGGGAATGGCGCCGGGCTTGTCCCAGAAATCCTTGCGCTGACCCTTGAGAACGATCTTGCCGAGCCAGGACGGGATGAAAACGTTCTGATCGATGACACCGGCGATTTTGAGCGGCGCGATCGTGTCGATCACCCAGCCGATGTCCTCTTCCTTCGGTATATCCCAGGTCAGCATGACGGATGCTTCGGGAGCCGGCTGCAACCACAATCCCGCCTTCGTCACCACACCGAGATTCGATTGGGTGAACATCTGCGTCCAGTCGGGACCGAAACTCAATGGGAATACGTGCCAGCTGTGATTGTCGTTCATCGCTCCCATGCCGGTGCGCATGAGTTGGCCGTCCGGCAGCACCACTTCGAGGCCGCACAAATTCCGGGCATGCAGCCCATACGGCGTATAACCGATGCCATGATCGAGGGCATTGCCGATCACCGATCCCCAGGCATTGCCGGGAACCGACATCCACAGCGGCGCTTTTTCCCGCTGAATATATTCGTACAAGTCGAAGAAGCCGACTCCGGGCTCGAGCACGCAGTAGCCGAGCCCCACGTCGAGGTCGAGTATCCGGTTCATCCTGCCCAGGTCGAGAACGATGGTGCCGGGCATCCGCGGAGCGTTGGCGCCGTAACCTAGGTTTTTCCCGCGCGAGGTTGGCCAAAGAGGCGTCTTGAATTCGTTTGCCAAGCGAATGATCGCCTGAACTTCCTCGGTATTGGCGGGCGCAATTGCCGCTGAAGGCGGCCACTCACTCTCGGGGCCCGGCGCATAGATGTCGCAATAAGCGTCTCGATCCTCGTCGGTGGCAAGGACCCAACCCTTACCGACCACGCGCTCGAAAGACTCGAGGGCTCGTTGAAACGACGCTGCGGAGACTCGCGGAGGAAGCGTGAGCTTCACGACATTCCGATCCGATGCATATCTCAAAAACCCCCTGGCCGATTCGATCAATCCGCGTAGCGGATTGTCCAGCCGTCGTCCGTGCCGATTTTTCCTGAGTAGAACAAACAAAGTCGGCGATTGCAAGACCCAAACAATTGTTAGGGTTGTCCAAATAGCAATTGTTCGCCCATCTACCGTTTTTTGAGCCACAATTCGCGCTTCGGTCCACTGAAGCTTGAAGACTATGGCCAAACGTCAACGACAACATCGTCAAGACCACGAGATTCAGTTGCTGATAGCTATGCTGCGGTTTGCCTCGCTGATCAGTCGCCCGATGCGCGATGGGGTTGCCGATCCCGCCGGCTTCAGCGCGAACGAGTTGCGGCTGTTGATTGCGCTCTCTGGCGAGGGCGAATCAGCCGGTCACGACCTGGCCGAACTGATGGGTATGCATGCCATGAACGTCAGCCGGGCACTTTCCTCTTTGCACTCGATGGGTCTCGTGGAGCCTGTGAACAACCATGGAAACCGGCGCCGCAAGCCCTACCGCGTCAGCGCGCGCGGCGCATCGGCGCATATCGCGCTGGAGCCTCATATCGCGGAAATCGCGCGCTTCTTGTTCGGTGTTCTGACCGTCCCGGAACGCCGGGCTCTCGGAAAGATTATTGCGAAACTCGATCGTCAGATATTGACGTGGCAACCGACCGAGCGGCGCCCGCACGTGGCGCGCGCCTAGGCTGCACCGTCGCACACCGCGTTCCTGGCCCGCATCAACCGCGACCCGCCAGCACCGCGCCAAAACGCGGATGTGCGAAATGCATCGGCACATCTCTCCGATAAGGCCAGGTCTTTCGAACGTCGGCATCGGGTAGAATCGCGTCCGGACCCAGGGGATTCTGCGGAAATGGGATCGAGGCGGGCTGCAGATGCGCGGTCGTCTTGGACCAACCTTTCTCATAGTCGGCCTGCCACTGCAAAATGTAGTCGAGTCGCTGGATTTTCCAAACGCCGGCTTCTCGAACATAATCGTTTTCGTAAATGCCGGCCTCATAAAATTGTTCCGGCAGGCCCTCAGGTTTGTAAGCTCGGCTCTCATGGCTTCCGCCCATCAACAGTCCTCTGAAGCGTCCTTTTGCGGTCTTGCCGTCCGGCGCCACCGTGATGATGTCCTGCATTTGAAAGTGATCGAGCAGGAAGCCGTCCACCGGACCATTCACGCCCTGCGTGAAGAAGTTCTGGAACCAGGTACCGTAGAGCCTGCGCACTCCCGCGTGCCCGCGGTATTCGCCCGAGAGAAACACGACGGCCCCGTTCTCGGCGAACAGCTGAACCACATCCTCCGCCCGGTTGAAGTCGATGTAGTACCCGTACGCCCAGTGCAGCCGGCGAATCGCGTTGATGTCCTCGAGTTCGCCGACCCGATGTTCCAGCGCGGCGAGCCGGGCTTCTAGATCTGCCATGCCCGTCTATCCTTCTGTTGTCGTTTGCATCTTACTCTAACAAATGTTAGGAAAGGAAGCGAGGGGAAGCACGATGGAATGGACTGGCAGAACTGCACTCATTACGGGCGGCGTTTCGGGAATTGGCTTCGGCATTGCCCGGGCGTTCAGCGCCGCCGGCATCGAACTTATTCTTACCTACCGGGACGAATCCCAGCGCAGCCGGGCGGCTCAGTGGTTTGCCGACAATGGACGCCGCGCTCCGCGTTTTGAGCGCTTGGACGTGACCGACCGCGCCCGATGGGCCGAGCTCGCCGCGCAGACCGGTCCCGTCCACATCTTGATCAATAACGCGGGGGTCAGCGTCTTCGGGCCGACGGATGAAGCCCGCTACGCTGATTACGATTGGATCATGGGTGTGAACTATGGTGGGGTCGTGAATGGACTCGTCACGTACATCCCGCTGATAAAGGCTCAGGGACAAGGCGGTCACATCGTGAATGTCGCGTCGATGGCCGCCTACCTTTCGGGACCCCAGGCCGGCATCTACACGGCCAGCAAATTCGCCGTACGCGGTCTCACCGAAAGTCTGCGATACAACCTTGCGCCTCACGGGATTGGCGTATCGCTCATGTGCCCCGGGTTGACGCGGACCTCCGCCTGGGATTGTGCGCTGAAGCGCCCGGCGGAATTTTCGGAATCGGGCTTCGCTGCACCCGATCGGGCCGAACTCGAGAAGTTCGGCACCGCTTTCGATGCGGGGATGGATCCGTTGGAAGTCGGCGAAAAGACGCTCGCCGGCATGACGGAAAATCGAGCCGTGATCTTTACGCACCCCGAGTTTGCCGACGACTTCCGCGATATCTACCAGGCGTCGCTCGCAGCGTTGCCGCAGGAACCGGCACCCGCGGGCCGGCTGCACATCGAAAAGTTGCGGCGCGAGGCCAACCGCGCCGCCGCCGCCGGCAAGGTCATCGGCCTTAAAGATTTGACGTGATCGAAGGAGCACATCCCATGCCCGAAGGCATCACCATCAAGCATCCGGACACGCTTTGGATCGGCGGCAACTGGCGCGGCGCCCACTCGGGGCGAATGATCGATCTCATTTCGCCCGACACGGAACTCATCGTCGGCGCAGTCGCCGAGGCCGACGCCGAGGACATGGATGCGGCGGTGGCGGCGGCGCGCGCGGCCTTTGATACCGGTCCTTGGGGCCGCATGCGCCCGTCCGAACGCGTCGCCGTGCTCGAGGCAATGTCTCGCCACTTGCATTCACGGGAATCAGAACTCGCGCGTGCTTGGACGCTGCAGATGGGCGGGCTCGCAACATTTGCAGGTCCGATGACCGCCGGCTCGACGATGGGGTTCGATCAGATCGTCGCTCTCGCGAAGCAATTCGCATTTGTCGAGACCCGGACCTCGATGACCGTGAAGAGCGCCGTAGTCGCCCAGGAGCCGGTCGGTGTTGTAGCCGCGATCGCCCCGTGGAACGCCCCCTACGGCATCATGCTGAACAAAGTCGCTTATGCGCTGGCCGCCGGCTGCACCGTCATCATGAAGCCCTCGCCGGAAACGCCGCTCGAGGCTTACATCATCGCGGAAGCTGCGCAGGCCGCGGGAGTTCCCGCCGGAGCCGTCAATCTCGTGTGCGGTCATCGCGAGGCCAGCGAACACTTGGTGCGCAATCCCGGCGTCGACAAGGTGAGTTTCACCGGCTCGACGGCCGCGGGCAAGCGCATAGCGAGCATCTGCGGCGAACGTATCGCGCGCTGCACGCTCGAACTCGGCGGCAAATCCGCCGTGATCGTCCGGGATGATTTTCCGATCGATGCCGCTGCAAAATTGCTCACCGGCACGATCGCGCTGATGAGCGGACAGGTTTGCGCCATGTTGAGCCGTGCGCTCATCTCGCGGCGGCGCCATGATCAGCTGGCCCGTGCGATCGCGGACGAAATGAAGAAAATCACGATCGGACATTCCGACGATCCTCGCTCGCAGCTCGGCCCGCTCGCCATGAAACGACAACTGGAGCGCGTCGAAATGTACGTCGAAGACGGCAAGCGCACCGCCGATCTCGTGACTGGCGGCCGGCGCCCCCGGCATCTCGAGCGCGGCTTTTTTATCGAGCCGACGCTTTTTGCGCACGTCAAGAACGACAGTCGGATCGCGCAGGAAGAGATCTTCGGTCCGGTCTTGAGCTTGATCCCCATCGAGGATGACGAAGATGCAATTAGGGTCGCGAACGACTCGAACTACGGACTGAACGGTTCGGTCTTGACCCACGATGCCGATGCGGCCTATCGCATCGCAAGGCGTATCCGCAGCGGGGCGATCGGTCAAAACGGTCTGCGAATGGATTTTGGGCTGCCCTATGGCGGGTTCAAGCAGTCCGGGCTCGGGCGGGAAGGCGGCATCGAGGGACTTCACGCCTACCTTGAGACCAAAACCATTCTGTTGGACGCCGCACCGACCTCCCTGTGAGAAAAAGATGGAGATGCCGGGCGCGCGGGCGCTACAACTCGACGCAACCGCCATCGACGAACAAATCAATGCCCGTGATGAAGCTCGCTTCGTCTGAGGCTAGGAATAGGACAGCTCGTGCGACTTCCGACGCCGCGCCCATTCGCTTCATCGGTACGGCGTTGATCATCATGGTGCGCAGACGTTCGACCTCCTCCGCGCTCGCGCCGCGCTTGAAGATTTCCGTGTCCGTGGGGCCCGGAGAAACCAGGTTGACGCGGATTCGCCGCGGCAGCAATTCAACTGCCAGAATACGGGCGACGGCTCGAAGCCCCGCTTTGGCGGCGGCATAGGCGATGTTGCCCGGCAGCGCGAGGACCGAGCCGATCGAGCCCGTCATAACGATGCTGCCGCCGTCGCAAAGATGCGGAAGGGCCGCCTGTACGGCAAAAAAAGCGCCCCTCACATTGACGTCGTGAATACCGTCCCAAAACGCCTCGGACACTTCGGGTATCGCGGCGAAACCCCCGATACCGGCATTGACGAACAGCACGTCGATGCCGCCCCACTCCTCTGAGATCCGTGCCATCGCAGCTCGACTATCGGCGACCGAACCCATGTCGGAGCGAATAGCAAGCATTCCCGTGGCGCCGGCAGTGGCTAGCGCAGATTCCGTCCGGCCAGTGACCGCCACTCGAGCGCCCTCGCCCTTGAATGCGCTCGCCGCGGCAAGACCGATGCCGCTCGTTCCTCCGAGCACGACAACTCGCTTTCCCGCAAAACGCATGTCAAAACATTCCGTTCGGATTGATGGGCTTCGTAGGAACTTCTTGAATGACGTCCCAATGTTCGACGATCTGGCCATTCTCGCAGCGAAAGATATCGATCGCGGCGAGACCTAAGTCGCCCGGCCAGCGCTCGACGTGCACGTGGACGATGACATGGTCGTCATCGACAAAGGCGCGATGGACGGTCTGACGCGCATTGGGGCTTTCCTGACGAACCCGGGCGAGGAATTTTTTCAACGCGTCCAATCCGGACTCCGCCAGAGAACTATGTTGAATGTATCGCGGCGACAAGTAATCTCCCACCTTGTCGGGATTCATCGCAATCAATACCTCACGGTACATGGCGAGCACCATGTCGAGAGTGGCTTGTTCCTGCGGCGTCCGGGTCATGTCCGGGCACTCCATCTATTCTAACATTTGTTATCTTGTTATCATTGCACCCGGCGGTCAATAGGGGAACAACCGCGGAGAAAACCATGGATCGCGCCGGGCTTTACCAGGTGTTGGACCGTTATCTCGAGGCGCTGGGGCGGCGCGACGCGCACGCCGTGCATTGGGCCGCCTTGCCTCGCACCTCCGAAAACAATGTGATGCTCGAGACGGGCGACGGTCTCTGGGGCACGATCGAGGGTCTCGGTCCCTACCGACTGCTCTTTGCCGATCCCTCCACAGGCCACGTCGGATATTTCGGGACGGTGCGTGAACACATCGAAGAATCCGCGTTCACGCTGCGGCTGAAGGTCGACTCAGGCGGACACATCGAGGAGGCGGAGTCCGTCGTGGTCCGCCAGTCGGATTCCGGGATCAAGTTTGAAAACCAGCGCTACTGGGACAAGCCCATTCTGAATTCGAACGCGGCGAAGCCGGGTTCTCGCAGCGACATGATCCGGCTGTCCAACGGTTACTTCGACACGCTGCAACTCAATGACGGAACGCTACACACGCGCTTTCACATCGATTGCGAGCGCGTCGAGAACGGCGTGCAAACGACCCACAATCCGGAATTCGCGAAAATCGTGCCGGTCTCCGCGCTTGGCTGCGAAGATCAGTTCAAGATGGGCAATTACCGCTACGACGACCGGCTGCGTGGCCGCCGATTTCCGATGGTGGACGAGGAACGCGGCCTCGTGCTTGGCGTTTGGCTTCATCGATCACTCTGGCCGGCTCGCCGAGTATCAATTGACGGACGGGCGTACGGTGCGTTCGCCGGTCAGGCGGCCCCATAGTTTCTATCTGGCAGAACTGTTCAAAATCGATGACGGCATGATCCGGCAAATCGAAGCGAACTTCATCACGGTCCCCTATAACATGCCGAGTCCGTGGGATCCGCGATGAAAAGTCCTCTCCTGATCTTGGTGGGACTCTTGCCGCTGCTGGCGGCCTGCGGGCGCGCACCCTTAGGGGTAGCTCCCGCGGCCGATAATTGGCCGACGCCGGGCGGAGATGCCGGCAAGTCGCACCACTCCGCTCTTACTGAGATCACGCCGGGCAATGTCGCGGGCCTCGGGCTCGCGTGGGCCGCGGATTTAAGCACCCGCCGCGTTCTGGAAGCAACGCCCGTGGTCATCGACGGGATCCTGTATACGAGCGGCGTCGCCGGGCGCGCCTACGCGTTCGACGCGGCCACCGGCAAGCAAATCTGGCGTTTCGAACCGGCGATAGACATGCAGGTCAACCGCTATGCCTGCTGCGATATGGCCAACCGGGGTGTCGCCGTCGCCCATGGGAAGGTGTACGTCTCGACGCTCGACGGTTGGATGTATGCACTCGATGCCAAGAGCGGCAAGGTCGCTTGGAAAACCGACGCTATCGTCGACCGGAATCGCGGCTACACGTCGACCGGCGCGCCCGAGGTTGCGGGCGACGTGGTCGTCATCGGCAACGGCGGCTCTGAATACGACGTGCGCGGTTATGTCAGCGCCTTCGATGTCGATACCGGCCAACTTAAATGGCGGTTCTGGGTGGTCCCGCGCGATCCGAAACTCGGGGCCCAGGATCAAGCCGATCTCAACGACGCCGTCAAAACGTGGGACCCCAACAGCCGTTGGGACATCGGCGGCGGCGGCGCCTCCTTCGATGCGATTAACTATGACTGGGAAACCGGGCTTGTACTCGTGGGCACGGGCAACGGGGGACCGTACGACACCAACAAGCGCTCGCCGAGCGGCGGCGATCAGCTGTATTTGTCCTCGATCGTGGCGCTCGAGGCTAAAACCGGCCGCCTGAAGTGGTACTACCAAGAGACCCCGCACGAGAGTTGGGACTTCACCGCGAGCCAGCCGATGATCCTGACGCACATGCAGATCGACGGGAGCGACCGTCCGGTGATCGTTCACGCGCCCAAGAACGGCTTTCTCTACCTCTTCGATCGCCGTGACGGAAAGCTATTGCGCGCCAATCCCATCGTGCGAACCAATTGGGCAACGTCGGTCGACCTCAAGAGCGGGCGTCCCTCGATGGACCGCGAAGCCACCGACTACGGGTTGAGCCCGAAGATCGTATTTCCGGCGACGCCGGGCGCCCGCAACTGGCATCCCGGCAGCTATGACGCGCGCAGCGGCGTCTACTATGCATCGGTGCTGGACATGGGCAACCTCATGTTCACCACGCCGGGGCAAAAGCCGCGCGCGCCGAAAGTCCTCAACAACGATGCCGCATTGATATTCGGACCGGACATCGAAGCCGCACTGCCGACATTGCCGCCGCCGCTGCAGGACGCGGTCAAGGCTCTGCCCGCTTTCGCGGAAGTGAAACGCCAGCCGTTCCTGTCCGAGTTGCGGGCAATCGATCCGCTGACCGGTCATACGCTGTGGTCCAAGTCCATGCGGGGCTGGCAGGACCGGGGCGGCGTTCTCTCGACCGCGAGCGGTCTCGTGTTCCAAGGCAGCATCGATGGTACGTTTCGCGTGTTCGACGCAAAGAACGGCCAACTCCTGAAATCGATCGACACCGGTACCTCGATACTGGCAGCTCCCATGACCTATCGAGTCGACGGCGTTCAATATGTAGCCGTCATGGCGGGATGGGGCGGAGGTGGCTTCCCCTACGTCCCGCGCTATTCGGCCGCTTATCGTCGCGGCAATGAAGATCGCCTGCTGGTGTTCAAGTTGGGCGGGGGCAGCGTACCGCTGCCCCCGGAATTGCCGCCGCTGGAAGTGGCGCCGGACGCGCCGGCCCAACAGCCGGGCGTTACCCCGGCGATGCTCGCGCAGGGACGCGCCCTTTTCTTCCATAATTGCGCCATTTGCCACGCGAACCAACATCGGTCGATCACGCCGGACCTGCGGCGCATGCAGCCGGGCACGCACGCCGCGTTTCGGACCATCGTCCTCGAGGGTGCGCTGGTCGCAAACGGGATGCCAAGATGGGATGATCAGTTGTCGCCGGCCGACGCGGATGCCATCCATGCCTATCTCATCGATCTGCAATCGAAGACCCGCACGGAGGAACTTGCCAAACAGAAGGCCGGTCTACCTCTAGATTCGCCGAGCCTCGCGATTCTGTCGAACTATTGAACAATCTAAAGACGAGTGAGAGCGCAATGACCGAAATAGCCGCCCTGACTGCACGGATCGAGAAGCTCGAGCATGAACTCGGGGTTCAACAAGACATCCACCAGATCCGTCGCCTGCAATACACCTACGGTTATTTCATCGACAAATCGCAATACAACGAGGTGGTCGATCTATTCTCCGATGATGGGGACGTCTGGTTCCTCGGCGGAATCTACCGCGGTAAAGCCGGCGTGCGTCGGCTTTACATCGAAAGATTTCAGACCCAGTTCACGCACGGTCACAACGGCCCGCGATATGGCTGGCTGCTCGATCACCCGCAGCTGCAGATGGTGATCGATGTCGCGCCCGACCGAAAGAGCGCCCACGTACGCGGCCGTTCGACGATGCAAGCAGGATTGCATGAAAGTGCCGAGGGTGTGCAGCGCGCGTGGTGGGAGGGTGGAATCTACGAGAACGACTACGTGCGAGAGGGCGGCGTTTGGAAGATCAAGGCTCTGCGCTATTTTCCGTTCTGGCACGGCAGCTTTGCGGAAGGCTGGCAGAAGACACCTATCGATTTCATACCGATGGCCAAAACCCTGTATCCGCAAGACCCCCTGGGTCCCGATGCGCTAATTGAACCGGCGCCTCGACTCTGGCCCGCGACCGACACGGTGCCCTTCCACTATGAGCATCCGGTGACGGGCAAGCCGATCGTTCTCGACAACAGCCGCGCCCGCGAGGGGTTCAAGAAATGATTCAGCCCGGCGTACATTCCATGAGCAGGGCCGTCGCCGAAGTGCGATCGACGATCGACTATCTCATACCGACCTCGCGCATCAACCGTCGGTTCTGGGCGCCGGGCAAGGAGTTCAACACGGGCCGTTACGCGCCGCAGGAGGTGATCATCCGAAATGCGCGCTTAGCTCCTCCCTTCACCCTGGACGAGCACGGCTTCTGTCTTGGACGGCATCAGTCGCATATTACCGATTGGGAGCGGAACTACGGCCCCGATGCGCCCTATGCAAAAGAGGTCTGTGAAGCCGCCGGGCGCCTCTGCGGCGCGGATGTGGTCGTACCCATGAGCGGCATGATTCGCTCGTCGGGGACGACCAGCAAGAGCGTGCAGCCGCCGGCCGCCGAGGCGCACGTGGACTTCACGCAGCGCTGCGCCGAACGCATTGCAGATGCCATTTACAAAAAGTCGCATCCGGAAGGGCCAGGCTATCGGCGTTTCATCGCGTTCAGCCTCTGGCGCGCACTATCGCCGCCGCCGCAGGACATGCCGGTGGCGCTGTGCGAGGGACGCTCGGTGCGGGATGAAGAGGGCACGCACAACACGAAGGTCGATGTCGATGAAATCCCCGAGGGCGATGCGCTGTTCGCTCCGATCGAGGGCGAAGAAAACATGGCAGCCGCCACAATTTTTCATCATTCACCCGATCACCGTTGGTGGTACTACCCGGATATGACGCCGGAAGAGGTGCTCTTTATCAAATTCTATGATTCCGATCACCGCACCGCGTGGCGTTGTCCTCACACAGCCTTTCGCGACGTGAGCCGGCCCGATGCGCGCGAGCGGCGTTCGATCGAATTCCGGGGAATCGCGTACTTCACCAACGGCTGAGCACCATGTACTCGACCCTCGACAATCCTCACCTGGATTTTGCGTTCGAATGCAGGCTGAAGTTCACGCGCGTGCTCGCCGTGCCCAATGTCCACGACGGCGGCTTTCGGTCCGCGGTACTCGTCGATGAAGGCACTTTCGAGGGTCCACGGCTGCGCGGCCGCGCCATTCCGAATTCCGGCGGCGACTACGCTCATTTCCGAGCCGACGACACGGCGGTATTCGATGCGCGGTACCTTCTCGAAATCGACGACGGCACCCTGATCTATATGCAGAATCGGGGCTACCTGTGGGGACGGAAACCCGATGCCATGGCGCGGCTGCGTGCCTGGGCGTTTGAAGGCGGGCCTCCGGTTGCGCACGAGGACTATTATCTGCGTGCACAACCGACGTTCGAGACACCCATCGGCAAGCATGACTGGCTCACACGGCACGTTTTCATCGGCGTCGGCGAGCGCCGACCCGACGGCAATTTCGTGCGCTACTACGCGCTAACGTGAGGCGCCGCTATGCGCCGCAGCGTGTCGGCGTGGGTTACGATCATGTCGTAAACTGAGCGAGCCTTGTGTCCTGTCAGCCGTTCGACGTCATTCGTGCAAATGTCGAGATACCCCTCGCGTATCGCGCGTTCAAAGCTGACCATATCGTCGCTGTTCCACGGAATCCCGGCCACGCTTTGATCATCGACGGGCTCGCGTGGAATGCCGAGCGCATCGAAGTGCGCGTACATGCCGGCATCGTCGGTCTCCACGAGCTTGATTGGGCGGCCGCTTATCTGGCTCAGCATCGCAGCAACTTCTGCAAAATTCTCTCGATTCGGGCCGGTGATCGGATAAGCCTTGTTCTCATGCCCTTCTTGTGTCAGAACCGCAACCGCGCAATCGACGCAATCCTCGCGCCACACCATCGCTTCGCGCGCTCCCTGACTGCTCGTGAGCCACACCCCGGAGGCAATGAACATCGGCCCCGCATTGAGAATCATGGCATCCGCGTAGTGCGCATCCCGCAAAAATGTCCACGACACGCCGCTCGCCTGGATGATGAGTTCAGTCTCGCGGTGATCGACGGTGACGATGGCGGGATTCGACGGCTCAACATTGACGAAGCTCGTGTAAATCACGTGCCGCACGCCCGCCGCAGCCGCCGCGTCGACGGCCGCTCGGTGCTGACGAACGCGCGCGCCTACCCGCGTACCCGAAATCAACAGCAACTTCTGCGCGCCGCGCACCGCAGAATCGAGTGTTTCCGGTTGGTCGAAATCACCGTAGCGTACCTCGCACCCCGACTTCACGCGATCGGCGAGCTTGGCGGGTGTTCGGGTTATCAGAATTAAATCCCGCCCGCGCCCCATCGCGATCAGCTTGTCGGTGGCGAGCCGACCGTATCGACCCGATGCGCCCGTGATCGCAATTCGGTTCATTCGCCGGGTCTCACGCCGCCGCGGCAAATTCGGCAGCGCTTACCCACCAACCGTGCACCTGGGGACGCAGGCGATGCGGAATCGCAATGCGGGCGACCGGACCTGCCGCGATGTTGCCGCCGTCGAGAATCCACAAGGCGTGCTTGAAATCGTCAGCTCCCGTCTGCTGATCGACCACGGCTAGCAGCCACCCCTCATGGCCCACGCGCGCAGAAGGCACGTGTACGGGTTCATTGAAACAGTGGCCCGGCGGCAACGGTAATGCCTGAATGGGCTGGCCCGTGAAATCAAGACGCAGCAACATGTTGAACATGGCGCCCACCGGGCCGCCGGCGACCGGCGGTCCTTGCATTTCCGGATTCATGGTCAGCATCCAGGCATACGCATAAGGCTTCCCCTGTCGCACGGCAGGAATGACCGGGAAATCCCCGGGCGGCCCGATCACCGTTTCCGTCACTCGATCGGTTCCGCTGCGCAAATCAAGAGTCCAGCGGGCTAATCGTGCTCCGGTATCCCCGGGCGCAATCGTAAGGCCGGACGCTCGCTGAATGAACGGAAACGCGTTGACGTTGGACAGGCATTGATCGAATTGAATTCGTCCCTCGCCATCCTCAAAAGCATTCATCATGTGGTAGCAGGACACGCCCCTCGGCCCCCGGAACCAGCGCAACTCGTCAACCGTGCCGTCCCGAGGCATCACCCCAACCCAGCTGTCGCGGTCCATCTCGTGCACCCAATGATCCCCTCCCGCTTTAACCCTCTGCGCATCGCACGTTGTTGGATAGATCGGAAACAGTGCGTAATTTTTCGTGATCGCGAAGTCGTGCATCATGGCGCAGTAGGGGGCGTCGAACCACTGTTCGCTCACCAAGTTGCCCTCTCGGTCCGCCACGCAGTAGGCGACCTTGGTCGAGGCGAGACCATCCGCTTCGTAGCCGTAGAAGAACATCTCGCCGGTGTCGGGGTCGATGCGTACATGCGCGGTCATGGTCTGCGATTTGAGTTTTCCGGCGAAGTCGTAGCTTCCCAGAGTTTCGAGGGTGCGAGGATCCACGCGGTAGGGCCGTCCATCCTCCTTGGCCATCAGCAGGCGCCCGGCATGCCAGACGGGCGTGGTGTTGGCCACCGTACGATCGAAATTCGCAGCCTCCGGCTTGTCGGTGTACCGGTTACGATACTTGCCGAATAACGCGCGCCCCGCGGCAACTTCTGCCTGATGACGCTGGGTGGTCACATATCGAATAGCGAAATCCGCCCTGCCCGCCCCGAGGCGAATGGCCGACACCATGCCGTCGCCAGATAGCACCGCGCCTCCATCCTCCATGAAAGGCGGAAAGGCAGGATCGGGCACCGCGCGGAAGAACACGCCTTGGACGTCATCCGGGATTCGACCCTCGACGGTCAGATTCGACAATTCATATTCGTCGCCTATCGGCGAGTTCAACCCCGCGTAGTCGGGCCCGTCTGGAAAGCGCGTCACGTCTCCCCCAAAAGCATGTTAACAATTGTTACGTTTATGATGCGCCAGCGGGGAGTAATTTGGCAAGCGGGGGACGCGCCATCGACCTTTGTCGCGTTGCGCACTGGCATCAGCGCCTTGACGCGATAACGAGCCTCAACTGGCTTTAGGCAGTACAACCTGACGCACAAATTCTCGATGACTGGCGCAATGGCGGCGGCCGGCGAGCGAGAAGCCGATGCTCGGATCGCAGATGCTGGCGATGAGGACGTCGCGATCGCGAAACTGGACGACGACCCGCTCGCCAACATCTAGTACCGCACCGGAAGTTTGAGCATCAAGTCTATGCGGGGGATCTTGTACCAGGATGCGCCAACCGGCCCGATCGACGGCCGACCGGACCGCGTCAAAATTCGATTGTGCATCGGACGAGGTGGTAAACCGTAGGAACTGCAAATCCCGCCGCTGGGCACGCCAGAATACCAGGCCAAGGCCGCCCGACAGCAAGAGTCCAAATATGCCCGAGGCGGTGACGGCGACGGCGTTCTGGAGGCTGACGATAAACGCCGACGTGACGATGAGTATGGCGCAAAGTGCCGCCAGATATATACAGATCGCGGTCGGCACGAAGTATCGTATGCGATCCACACCGGTGAGTTCCAAGCGTTCCACGCTCATGAGGACAATTTACTCTGCTGCGTCACACAACTGTCATCTGTCCGACCTAGGGTGAATACCTAGGATGAATAAAGTACAACTCATCTAACAAGTGTGGAGTTCCCCGTGTTATCCAGCCTTGGCATTGATCTATCGACCGCGATTCTATTGTGTCTCGCCATTCTGCTCGCACTGAGCTTCGAATTCGTCAATGGCTTTCATGATACGGCGAACGCCGTCGCAACGGTGATCTACACCCACACCTTGAAGCCGAGTCAGGCGGTCGTCTGGTCAGGAGTGTGGAATCTCATCGGCGTGCTGACTTCCAGCGGGGCCGTGGCCTTTGGGATCGTCGCACTGCTGCCCGTTGAATTGGTCATCAATGTCGGCTCCGGCGCCGGTTTCGCCATGGTATTTGCGCTTCTTCTATCATCGATTATCTGGAACCTCGGTACTTGGTACCTGGGGCTGCCAGCCTCGAGTTCACATACGTTGATTGGCTCGATCGTAGGGGTCGGTTTGATGAATTCTCTGATGAGCCCGGGTAGCGCGTTCGGCGATGGAGTCAACTGGGCCAAAGTGGAGGACACGGTGAAGGCGCTGATTTTTTCGCCGCTGATCGGATTCTGCGCGGCCGCGCTGCTGTTGTTGGCGGCCAAAGCACTGCTGCGCAATCCCGCGCTATACAAAGCGCCCGAGGGCGAAAGACCGCCGCCTTTTTGGATACGTGGATTGTTGGTGCTCACCTGTACCGGGGTTAGTTTCGCGCACGGCTCGAATGACGGCCAGAAAGGTATGGGGTTGATCGTATTGATTCTGGTCGGCATCGTGCCGACCGCATTCGCCCTGAACCTCGCGACCTCGAGCGCCGATCTGCATCGTTTGGCAGCCGCATCGACCGTGTTCTCGCAGTCGCTCGAGCAGATCCCCGGTGCGGAGGCGCGGTCTTCCGATGCCGACACGGCGCACAAAGAACTGACTCAATACCTGCGCTCGGGGCGCCTCGAACCTGAAACTGTACCCGCTCTTGGCGTCGCGAATGCGAGGGTGGCTGCCCGGATGGCTGGCGTCCAGCAGCTGACCGCGCTGCCCGCAGCGGATCGAGTGGCTTTGCGTCTGGACGTCTATCTGGTATCGGAAACATTGAATCGGATGCTAAAAGCTAAACAATTGCCTGCCGGTCTCGATGCAAAGTCGGCGGCAAGCTATCAGAAATCACTGAAGCAGCTGACGAATTTTATTCCCTTATGGGTCAAGATCGCCGTATCGCTGGCGCTGGGGCTGGGTACGATGATCGGGTGGAAACGCATCGTCGTGACGGTGGGCGAGAAGATCGGTAAGGCTCATCTGACCTATGCGCAGGGAGCATCGGCGGAACTAGTGGCGTTCGGGACCATTGAAGCCGCCGATATGCTCGGTCTGCCCGTGAGCACGACGCATATTCTCTCCAGCGGCATCGCCGGTACGATGGTGGCCAACGGATCAGGCATTCAGAAAGAGACTGTGCGCAACATAGTGCTCGCATGGGTCCTGACGTTGCCCGTGTGCGTGCTGCTCGGCGCGGCGCTGTTCGGTGCGGCTCTATTCTTCGTGCTTCGCATACTTGGCGTGCACTGACGAAACCCGCATTATTAATTTGGGGTCAAAGATCCGATAGTTATCATCCTCGAACCCCCGCCCTCGCATCGGTTGTGAGCACGACTCGAAATCGTGCCTTCCCGCTCATCATTCGTTCGTAGGCCTCGGCCGCTCGTTCCAAAGGAAAGGTTTCGATCATCGGACGAATGTTGGATAGGACGCTGAAATCCATGGTGTCTTCCGAGTCGATGGCAGTTCCCGACGGCCAGCCGGAGATCGAGCGCCTCGTCGAAATCAACGCCAACGGCGAAACTTCTATCGGCTCCATCGAAGCGCCGATGACCATCAACTTGCCATCGATTCCGAGGCCGCCGATGGAGTCGCTCATTGATTTGGCATCCGTCAACGTCGCCAGTATCACTCGCGCGCCGCCCAACTTCGTGAGTTCCGCGCTGACGTTTTGCTTGGTGCTGTCGATGTAATGCTCGGCGCCCAGTTGACGAGCCAGCGGCTCCTTGTCGGTGCCGCGAGCAACGGCCACGGTGTGACATCCCATCTTGACCGCGAACTGGACACCAAGATGACCTAAGCCGCCGATACCGAGAACCGCGACGATATCGCCGGGCCCAGCGCCGCTGTGACGCAAGGCGTTGAACGTCGTAATCCCCGCGCACAACAGCGGCGCCGCCTCCGCCGAAGATAATTCGTCGGGAATGGCTGCGAGTGCCTCGAACGGCGCGATCATGTACTCCGCATAGCCGCCGTCGTAGGAGATGCCGGGGATTTGGCCGGTTGTGCAGGTGATGAAATCCCCCTTCCGGCACGAGATACAGTGCCCGCAGTGGCCTCCGTGCCAACCGACGCCGACCCGGGCGCCCACTTTCCATTCGGGAACGTCCGCGCCAACCGCATCCAAGAGCCCAACGACTTCGTGGCCGGGAACGCGCGGCAACTTGATTCCGGGGAACGCCCCCATTTTGGTGAATGAATCGCTGTGGCAGATGCCGCATGCCTGAACTTTGATTCGAACTTGCCTAGGGCCCGGAGTGGGGATATCGCGCGTGACGAGCTCAAAAGGACCGTTGGCGCTGGAAACCTGAACTGCTCGCATTGACATTGCTGGCTCCGTGAATAGTGGGTTGGAGCGGCGGACGACGTACGCCGCCGCACAAAGTGGATCTTGGACAGTACCGGGCAGATCGCGAGTCGAAAATTAGAATTTCGATTCCGGGAGCGTACAATTTCAGGAACCCTAAAGCTATCCGCCATCAAATCTCGCAGGCTCCCCAGATGTCCTTGACACTTTACGCGCACCCATTCGCAGCTTATTGCTGGAAAACTTTGATCGCTCTTTACGAAAACGGAACGCCTTTCACCTATCGTGTGATCGAAGATGCGGCTGGATGGGCCGAACTTGAAACTCTATGGCCGATCAAGAAGTTCCCGCTCCTACGGGACGGCGAAAATTTGGTCGCCGAATCGAGCATCATCATTGAACATCTGACGCTACATCACCCAGGTCCAATTCGGTTGATTCCGGAAAATGCTGATGCGGCGCTTAGGGTGCGCTTCATGGATCGTTTTTTTGACAACTACGTCATGACACCGATGCAAACACTGGTTTCGGACCGAATGCGGATCGACAGCCAGCGCGACGCGAAAGGCGTCAGCGACGCAAGGGCCCTACTCGATGTCGGCTACGGATGGCTGGACAAACATGTTTCGCAACAAGCGTGGGCGACGGGCAGCGACTTTACGCTCGCTGACTGCGCCGCAGCACCTGCGCTTTTCTATGCCGATTGGGTCCATCCCATCGGTGACCGGTTTCCTTTGGTCCGCGCCTATCGCAGTCGACTACTTGCCCGACCTTCGGTTAGCCGCACGGTTGATGAGGCGCGGCCCTTCCGAAAATTGTTTCCACTCGGCGCGCCGGATCGGGACTGACGAACAAGTGGCGCGTTTGAGTCCGACTGTGGTCATTCACGACTGACGGCTCCCCGGGGCCGTGGGCCAGGGTCCAGGGTCCAGGGTCCAGGGTCCAGGGTCCAGGGTCCAGGGTGGAGGACGTCGGGGCTGGGCTGCGCAAAGTCAATGGGATTTTGGTCGCCGTTTCTTAACCGCAAACCGCTTGTAAAGTGGGTGGAGACGCCGCGTTTGGCGTGCCCCCATCCGTGCGAGGCGAATCATCATGACTGACGAGAAAAAAACGGCATCCGCTGAATCGCTTCCTTTTCCGCCCACTCCGTCGGCCAGCACCGCCGGCCGCACCATGCAGGAGTCCGTCTACAAGCGACGTGTCGAACCGCGCCGGCTTCCCGAGGATGCGCCCAATATCCTCATCGTACTGATCGATGACGCCGGTCCTGGGCTCCCGACGACCTTCGGCGGAGAAGTTCAGACCAAAACGATGGACCGCATCGTCGGCGAGGGAATCGCCTACAACCGGTTCCACACCACCGCGATGTGCTCGCCGACGCGCGCATCCCTTCTCACTGGGCGCAATCATCACCGCGTGGGCAACGGACAGATTGCAGAAC
This sequence comes from uncultured Gammaproteobacteria bacterium, assembly GCA_963755965.1. Lineage (GTDB taxonomy): Bacteria > Pseudomonadota > Gammaproteobacteria > Steroidobacterales > Steroidobacteraceae > Bog-1198. The sequence continues at coordinate 1,272,360 of CAVWLU010000008.1, read as the reverse complement.
TTGCCAACGACTGGGATGGCTACGCTGGGACGATTCCCAAAAGCAGCGCGCTCGCCGCCGAAGTGCTCAAGGATTATGGCTACAGCACCAGCGCTTTCGGCAAGTGGCACAACACGCCGGCGCTCGAGACCACGGCAGCGGGTCCCTTCGAGAACTGGCCCACGAGTATGGGGTTTGAATATTTCTACGGCTTTCTCGCCGGCGAAGCATCGCAATACGAACCGAACTTGGTGCGAAACACGACCTGCGTCCTGCCACCCAAATCGCCCGAGGAAGGCTATCACCTAAGCGAAGACTTGGCCGACGATGCCATCGGCTGGTTGCGCCGACACAAAGCCTACCAGGCCGACAAACCCTTCTACATGTACTGGGCCAGCGGCGCGATTCACGGCCCGCACCACGTCATGAAGGAGTGGGCCGATAAATATAAGGGCAAGTTCGATGATGGATGGGACGCCTACCGCGAGCGGGTGTTCAAGCGCGCCAAGGCAAAGGGTTGGATTCCGGCTGACGCTCAGTTGACCCCGCGTCACCCGACCATGACGGCTTGGGACAGCATCCCGGAAGATGAGAAGCCCTTCCAGCGCCGCCTGATGGAAGTGGCCGCCGGCTACACCGAGCACGTGGATGCCCAGGTCGGTCGGCTGATCGATGAGGTCGAGGCGCTCGGCTACGGTGAGAACACGCTGGTCTTCTACATATGGGGCGACAACGGTTCATCGGCTGAAGGCCAGAACGGCACCATCAGCGAGCTGCTCGCGCAGAACGGCATACCGACGACGGTCAAGCAGCACATTGCCGCGCTCGATTCATTGGGGGGCCTGGACGTACTCGGATCGCCCCTGACCGACAACCAGTACCACTCCGGGTGGGCGTGGGCTGGCAGCACCCCTTATAAGGGGACGAAACTGCTCGCCTCGCATCTCGGCGGCACGCGCAATCCAATGGCGGTCCGTTGGCCGATCAAAATCAAGCCGGACACAACGCCGCGCGCACAATTCCACCACTGCAACGACTTGGTACCCACGATCTACGAGATCATCGGCATCAATCCGCCACGGGAAGTGAGCGGCATACCGCAGGATCCAATCGACGGTGTGAGTTTCGCCTATTCGTTCGATGAGCCCAAGGCCGAAGGCCGCTTGCTCACCCAGTATTTCGAAATCATGGGAAGCCGGGCGATTTATCACGACGGCTGGATCGCCTCCGCCATTGGCCCGCGCCTCCCATGGGTGCCCGGCAGTCCGCCGGGAATCCACGAGTGGACACCGGATAAGGACGTGTGGGAACTCTATCATCTGGCGGAAGACTGGACGCAGGCCAACGATCTGGCCGCCAAGATGCCCGAGAAGCTCGCGCAGATGAAGGATCTGTTCCTGATCGAGGCCACCAAAAATAAGGCGCTCCCAATCGGCGGCGGCCTCTGGATCGTCGTCTTGCATCCCGAAATGCGTTTGGCGCCCTCCTATACAGAGTGGAACTTTACCGGCGACATCAACCGCATGCCGGAATTTGCCGCGCCTGCGCTCGGCAACAGGCCAAACCTTGTCACCATCGAGGCCGACATTCCCGCCGCTGCCAACGGCGTGCTGTACAAACTAGGTTCTAACAGCGGCGGTCTCACTTTATTCGTGGAGGACGGGATCCTCTGCTACGAGTACAACCTCTTTATCATCATGCGCACCAAGATACGCGCCACGCAAAAGCTCCCTGTCGGCAAGGTCAAGATCGAAGTGGAGACCGTTTATGTGGAGCCCAAACCCGGGGGTCCGCTGAAGATCACGGTCAATGTCAACGGCAAAACATTCGCCACGGGTGTTGTTCCGGTCAGCGCGCCGTTACTTTTCACCGCGAACGATTGCCTCGACATCGGCATTGCACTCGGTTCGCCCGTGTCACTCGACTACCACAAGAAGGTACCTTTCAAGTTCAATGGCACTATTAATAAGGTGAACGTCAAATATATCCGCCAGCCGGCGAAATAGGGGGTTAGCAGCAACGGCGGCCTGCGGCGGTACTGACATGTGCGAGAGCGCAGGACTATAGATGCACTTAAGACTCTTCAGCTTGACCATGATCGTTCTGACGGTCGCGGCGACGAATGCCCATGCGCGCCATCATCAACCTCGTGCCGATAGTGGGGCCCAGGCGGGGCAATTCGACTACTACTTGTTAAGTCTGTCATGGGCGCCGACCTACTGCCTGACACATGCCGATGACGGAGCCGAGTGTGCGGGCAAAGGCTATGGGTTCGTCGTGCACGGTCTGTGGCCGCAGTACGATACCGGCGGCTATCCCGAGAACTGTTCGACGCCGTTCGCACTGTCTGACGCCGCCGCGGCCAAGGGGCGTACCCTCTACCCAAGCGAGCATCTGATGCAGCACGAGTGGCAGGAGCATGGGACCTGCAGCGGGTTGGATGCGCGCACATACTTTGATACCGTCGATCACGCCACGTCGGCCGTCAAGATTCCGGCGGCCTTGGAAGCGCCGCAGAGCGACCACATTTTCACTGCTGCGCAGATTGCAGAGCTGTTCCACGGCGCCAATCCGCAGATTCCTGACCATGCTGTGACGGTAGTCTGCGGTCGCCGCAGCCTGTCGGAGGTGCGCGTGTGTTTGACGAAGGAACTCTCGGTCCGAGCGTGCGGAAGCGGAGTTCACACCACCTGTCCGCCGGCTGCGATCAGAGTACCTGCGTCGCGTTAGCTAGATGAAGCCCGAACCCTGACGACTGGCGTTCCTATGGACTACTTTTTGGAGGCCGGCACATTCGTCGAGAACATGTCGCGGAAGAGCTTCCACTTACCGTTCTCGTGCCGCCAGATGACGATGTACTTCCCGTGGTCGAGTACCACACCGGCCTTGTCGCGCAGTTCGTATTGACCGACTTCAGTGGCCGTCGGTCCATGGCCGAAAACTTCCAGCGTCTTGAGTCCGATGCTGGCGATCCCGGAATCAAGGGCCCCTTGCCAGAATTTTTGAATTGCCTGTGATCCTTTAATGGGGTCGCTACCGGCCGGCAGCACTTCTCCATCTGCCGCGTAGAGGGCCGCGAGATCCGCGCCGCTGCCCTTGGCGGCATCCGCAGAGAACTGGGTATTGGCTGCCTCTATGCCGGATCGAGTGTCGTCGGCATACGCCAGTTGCGTCAGACACGACGCGAAAGCGACCAACACTGTGATGCAAAGAAGATCAAGCTTAGTAGTTTTCATGAAGGACCCCTATGACTTCCTGCCGCCGACAAGCAGCAAACCCGCGCCGAGCACGACCGCTCCAACGCCCGCCCAGACAGGGACGTTCACAGTCTCCTTTTCCTTCACTGCCATGTCGAATGGGCCAATCTTCGCCTCATGGGTCGCTTTGGTGTAAGTAAACCCGCCGTACATCAAGCCCAGGATGCCAGCCGCGATCAGCGCCAGCGCGGCAATCTTTACTGCGTTCATAATGTTTCCTACTGTGACTTCTGCTTATTGACGATGACACCCGCTGTCTCTGGTTGATACATCAAATTGAATCGGTTTGTCGGTCCGGGGAATTAGAATCATTGCGGCGTAATGCGCGGCTTGCGAGACCTGGGGACAGATTGCGGGTCCCGTCACCGTAACATGAACGCGGACTTCATTCCCTACATCGGTTACCGAATCGAACTTTACCGCGTACGGGCCCTGTGTTCTGTATCCAGCGTTGACTACAATCAACGTGTAGCGCTCGAAATCAATGATCGGTAGGTGTTCCGCCTCGACAGTGGAATTGCTGAGCCAGCCCTCCCACTCTTGCGCCGATCGAATTACAGAGTTGGAGTGGCCATCCGAGAGCGCCAGATTGCTTGGCAGGGGGAAATCTTGGAAGTCGATCTTCCCATCTTGAGGCATCGCGATGGATGCAAACGTCGATAGGAGGAGTGCCATTACTATCCGTCCGGATATTCGATTCACAGTGTTCAGGTATCCCAGATGGTGATTGCCCGGACAATCTTGCACCGGTTGAGCGTCGGTGGTCAAAAACTCATGCTTCTTACAACTTCGGGATATGGATACGGCTAATCATGAGAGAACCGGATACTCCAAATATCAGCGTCAATGGGTGAAACAGATGTCCCAATACGGATATTTTGCCGAACCACATGTGTTCACCCGACGCCCCGAGCGACGCCGCGATTAAGAGCACGCATAGAATGAGGATCGAGGTCGGTATCGGAGTTCCTTCAAAGTATTTAACCTTATTAGTTCCTTCGGATAGTTCGTCGGCGGTAACGTTGTAACGAGCGAGCCGTGAAACTCCGCACGCCACGAAGTAGCCGAGGATGATGCGATCGTACAGACCCTGCATGCCGAAGCCATATCCGATCATCGCCGGGGCTACGCCAAAGGAGATCACATCGGCAAGGGAATCAAGTTCCCGACCCATGGCAGATGACTTTTGCCGCCATCGCGCCACCCGTCCGTCGAAGACGTCGAGGATCAGGGCGACAAAGACGAGCGCGCACGCCAGGTAAAAGTGCGCGAGTATTCCAGTCCCGACGTAAGTAATGTTCGAGAAAATCGCCGCCGTGCCGCAAATCGCATTGCCGAGAGTGAACCAGTCCGCTAAATGGAACTGGCGAATCAACGCACGCGGTCGTTTTTGTGTCGGACTATTCACCACAACTGACCCGATGACTTGAGTGATTCAGCATAGAGTAATCAATGCCGGCCTAGTCCGACACGAAGACGTTCCAATCACGTACAGACACCGCCTCGGAAGACGCGGCAAACTACGCGTGAGCGTTGACGGATCAGCGCACCACTCCTCCCAGGCCGTCCACTCTAGCGCCCTGGGAGGAGATTTAACTTTATCTCCCATGATCTCTGTTGCTATTCACCGGATCGCGGCGGCTCGACCGGTTCGTGAAGGGCCTGCTCCACGGCCTTCTGAAAGGCCGATTCGTCCAAGGTGCAGATGCCCTCCCATTCGGCTTCAATCATCTCGGCCTGATCAATTGTGATCTCGGTAACCGTGAAGCACATGACGATATTTCCATCGCTCTCGACAAACCGAGCCGTTCGAGTCTCATCCTCGTACGCCCGCGTGGATACAGGTTTTCGGCCCTCGAGAACTTTGGCAAGTTGGTCGCCGTTTGAAATCGGCGAGAGGAACTTTGCCATTTCCGCCTCGTCGTCGAGTCGCGCGGTCGTGGTATCTATTTTGCTATCCATCGTTTGGGTTCTAAACTGACGTCAAAAGCCGTGATTTAACGTGACATAACCTCCCACATACCCGGTATCCCACTTAAGAGCAAGATCAATTGCCAACCAGTTTCGCCAAACGATGCGAACCAGACTGATAACCGGTATCGTTAACGACTTCCATGCACACGGGCAATCCACGGTACTGGTTTCGAGCAAAGCGCTATGGCTTAGGCTGGGGCTTGCCTCTCGCGTGGCAGGGTTGGGTGTTTTTTATCTCATGGCTGTTGATTGTTCCATTGGGTGTCCGGTTTCTGACGCCGGGCAAGCCGATGCGCTGGGCTTTCATTGCCCTAATGGTCATCCTTTTGCTTGTCATTTGTTACTGGAAAGGCGATCCGACTGGAAGACGATGGAACAGCGGGGACGACAACAGACGACCTCGGAGTTGACGGCTCATTGCCGCACTAAGACGGCGCGCGAATTGTTTCGCGACCAAGTCCCTTCTACCGGCGTCGCCTCACACGTGTAGTCCGCTGCCATGTTCGTCGCTGCGAGTGCCGCATGCTGCGACACGCTATGTCACATTCCATGAGAGCTTAATCACCGACGTCGAGAGCGGCCCCACTCCCTCAATCGGCAAAGTGCGCGGGTAACAGAAACCAAAGAGCCCTTGCTTGCATGCCCCCGTACCCTTCGGTGTGACGGATATCCGATAATGCAAATTTAATCCCCAACTAGATCAATTTTTTCCTCTGCTCGTGGTGTGGGCCACGTCCATCAAAAACTCTGTCGTTTGTGGCATAAACATACGTCGGCCGCAACTCGTCCGTCGAGTTGATTCGACCTTACATCGATTACATAGGACTTGGAGCAGAGAAGAATGCAGCACGGGAAGACCCCGCTAATTTTAATGGCGGCACTTGCTTTACCGGGCGCGGCCCATGCGCTCGGTTTGGGCGAGATTCACGTGGACTCCCCTCTCAACCAGCCGCTTGCAGCTGAGATCGACATCGTCGGTGCGACAGCAGAGGACCTATCGGGAATCACCGCTTCAGTCGCCAATTCCGAAACCTTTCGGCGCTTCGGCGCCGATCGCCCCGCGTTTTTGTCAAGCATTACGTTCAAAATCACTCGAGACAGCAAGGGGCGGCCAGTTCTCGCTATTCGTTCAACCGATGCTTTCACCGAACCATTGGTAAACATATTGATCGATCTGCGCTGGCACGGCGGCGAGTTGATTCGTCAATACGCCCTGCTGCTCGATCCGGTGGTAAACACCTCCCCGACTCTGAACGCTGAAGCGCAGCCGATCGTGGGCGGACCCGCCATATACGCGGCGAGCGCTGCCGTGCTCCCGGCCGACTCCGAATCGGTCAACGAGGCGTCCAAACCCGCGACTTCGGTTACTCCAAGCTCGGAGCATACGAGTACATCGGTCGGCGAGGCAGTGGCAGCACGAAAGACCATTAAAGTTGGTGCGAGGGCGACTCTCCGCGGGGTTGCGTGGCGCGCAGGCGCTCGTGCCGATAGCGATCTCAAGAGGATGATGATTGCAATCTTCCGCGCGAATCCAAACGCGTTCGAAGGGAACATCAACCGGCTGCGCCGCGGCCCGGTGCTCACGATTCCCTCGGCCAACGAAGTCTCGGCCATTTCCATAGCGGATGCCGATCGCGAAATTCACGCTCAAATGGAATCCTGGCACGCATCGACCAAATTCGTAGCCGCCGTCAAGTCCCCAGCGCAACGTGTTTCGGTGCCGCACGAGGCAGTGATCCCGGCCGAACCCTTGGCACCGAGCCAGGAATCGAAGTCTCAGCCATCTGACGACGTGACCGGTTCTCGCGGCAATACCGCCGGGCCCTCTGACGAGGCCGAGGCGGCACTCAGCCGCCGAGTCCAGATACTGGAGAAAAGGCTCAACGAATTGCAGGGTCTGCTCGACCGCGGGCAAGATCGAATGGTTGCGGTACAATCGCGCGAAACGGTTACCGAGAAAGTGCCCGCCGTGGACGTTGTCCCTACGGAGGCCAAGTCAGAACGAGCGGTCGGCTTGTCTATCGCAGCAGTCCTGGGGCTCGCAACTGGCGCCTTCGGCCTAATCCATGCCTGGCGCCGCCGTCGAACGCTCAAGCCGCGGATTTCGCCTCCGAATTCTGAAGCGCAGAACTCCGACGCCGTCCAAGCTGATACAGCAGTCGCAGTGCCAGCCGTACGCAGTGAGACGAGTTCCGGTGCGCCGTCATCCGATCAGTTACACCGCGACGTGCGAGCCGAAGAAGCACGGCTGCAGCGGACCATGGACGAGGATCGTCAATCGGATGCCGACGTCTCGCCACGCAAGCGCACAATCCTGGAGACCCGTGCTCAAGATGGCATCGACGTCGAATCGTTGGAGGCTTCGTACCTGTCGGAAGGGAGCGGTGGCGGCCTCGAAGATACTGTGAACCTCGCCGACACCGTCGAGATGGCCAACCATCCGTCGGCCACCATGAAGGTGAGTGATGATGACGCCAATGCCGAAACGATGCCGGTCGAGGCTGCGCGGATTGCGGGGATGCCCGGGACTTCGGCTGCGGAGAATGCCACCCGGGCTAGAAAAATATCCGTGGATCCGGCATGCGACGATACAACGAAGCTCGATTACAATCTGGTCGATCTTGACGCGTCTGTGCATCACGTTCAGATGCCAAGCATGCTGCACGAAAGTGTCGGGTTTAAAGAGCGCCGCACCAGTCTCGTAGACGCCTTGAAGGCCGCGGTTGAACGAGAGCCCAACCGTCGAGACCTACGGATGAAGCTGCTAGAAACACATTACGCCGCCGCCGCGGCCAACCGCCAAGGATTTTTGGAAGCCGTACAGAAGCTCGCCCGAGAGCGCGGGAATATGACTGACGCGGAGTGGGATAAAATCGCTTGGATGGGGCGCCAGCTCGCACCTGATAACGATTTGTTCGCGCGCGACACCGCGCAGACGGACGACGAAGATCTCGCGCATTGCGCCTGAGAGTTCCCGAGATGGCTTTCGCGCAAAACCTTGCGCACATGATGTCGCGCAGTCCTATCCGTCGCCGCAGGTTCGCGCAGACGAGGCTCCCATCTCAGGCGTCGATCTAAACAAGCAGGACAAACTCACGATGGAAACAGCACTACTCATCCAAGCCGCCTCGAATATCGCAGGCGCTATGGCGGCCACTCAGTACGGCAAGTTTGGTGGGATGGAAGCATCCAAACTTCTAGAAGTCGCGACAATCTCCGTGCGGATCGCACGGGCAATCGAGGCGGAAGTTCTCAAACAACCGTAGGGCCATACAGTTGGCCTGAAACCGCCGGCAATGAACGAGGCTGGCGGGCAATCCAAATCTCAGTTTCGTGAAATCTCCGGTGCACCACCCTTGGCACTGCGGTTGTCTATGCTGAGCGCCCCCGCGCCGAACGCGACGATCTGGAGCAATCCACCAGCCATCATCACGTTCTTGAGGAAGTGGATCATTTGGTTCTGGTCGGCAAAATTACTGTGGAATGACACCGCGGCCGCAAGCGAGAACAGGGCGAGCACAGCAGCGGCGATGCGAGTCCGGAAACCGGCGACAAGCAAAAGCCCACCGCCCAACTCCACAATAACGGTCAGCGCGAGGGCCAAAGTCGGCAGCGGCAGACCCGCAGCACGGATCATTTCGGTGGTCGGGCCGATGGCCGCTAGTTTGCTGAGACCGCTCATGGCGAAGGGCAGTCCAATCAACAGTCGGCCAACGAAGGGAAGATAACGGATAGCACTCATGGCAAATAGTCCTGTGTGAATGTGAAATCAGGTAGCATCGACGAGGATGCATTCCGCCTTCAGTAAAGATACTCCCATTGCGGAGTCGTGTGCCCACGTCACGGCGTTATAACCTTTGTCGCACGGGCCCCGTGCGCGATTGCGTGCATCACTTTCCAATACCGATTTGCGATGTCACCTGAAAGAGCGGGCACGAAGTGTAGGACTCGACGTCTTGGAGGTGAAGGCGACATGAAGGCATATACATATTCCGAAGCACGCGAAAATTTTGCTTCTGTGCTGGAAAAAGCTAAACGCGACGGGGCGGTAGAGATTCGACGGCGCGGTATTTCGCTTGTCCCCGCTCCGGGCCCTCGACTATAGGGATTCAAGGTATGCAACAACGGCTTGCATCTGATCCTTGGTCAGATCCTTCACCACTCCGTGCATTACAGGTGCCGTGCGCAACACACTTTGAATCACCAGCAGCTGCCTGAGCAAATACGCCGCGTGCTGCCCGGCCAGGCGCGGGAAAGTGGCCATGCCTTGGGCGTGAGCCCCGTGACAGGTCGCACACGGGGGAATCTGCCGCGCCGGCACGCCCTCGTCGAATAGGTGCTTTCCCTGTGCGATGAGTGCCGCGTTGCCCGGCTTTCCCGGCGCGGCGGGCTGCGTGGCGAAGTAGCCGGCGAGCGCGCTGATCATGGGATCGCTGAGCTGCGACGCCATGCCCCACATATACGCCTGCGCGTCAGGATCAGCGCGCGATTGGTCCTTAAAGGCGTGCAGTTGCAGCTCGATATAGGGCGCAGTCTGGGCGGCGAGGTTTGGAAAGGTCGGCGACACACTGCGCCCATCGATCCCATGGCAGGTGCCGCAGGTGTCGATCGTCTTCTTCAGATCAGTCCTCTGCGCATCAGTCATGGGGGCCGAGGGGGTATCAGCGCTCTGCACCGTACCGCCAAGGCCGATCGACGCGCTCATCGCAAGGGCGACAACGTAGGGTAACTTCATAGCCTTCCCGTCCCTAGGTCCGAATTAGAAGTTGATCCACACCAACAGGTACGTGGTGTTGTTGTTGGTGGCATTGCGGCCGCTGCCGTCGTAGTTGGTCTTTTGTCCGTTGAATTTGCTGTAGCCGGTGTATTGCAACTGCAGCTTGGTGTTGAGCCAGGGCAGGTAGTTCGCCTCGAGAATATAGCCGTTCGTGTCGGGACTACCGTTCGCACTGCCGGTGACCGGCGCGGGGGTGTAGAGCAAAGGGTCGGCGCTGCCGGAGGTGCTGAAGTATCCGACCGTACCGCCGATCTTCCGCTGGTAATAATATTCGCCCGTCAGCTTGTATGTCTTCAAGTTGTTGTCGGTGTTCGCGGCGAGCATGTCATTCACACTCGCGTCGAGCGTCTGGCTCTCGTGGATATAGGTCGCGAGCGCAGTGAACAAATGCTCTTCGCCGATGAATTGGTACTGAACGTCCGCGGCCGCGTCGGTGTATTTATCGACGGGACCCTGCAGTGCGTTGCCGTTTCCGGGGTGAATGTGCGTACTCATCCCATAGGCGCCGATTTCGAGGGAATTGCGGTCCCAGCGCGTCTCGTAGGCTGCGCGCCAATAGGGCGCGACGCCTTGGGTTACGAAGCTTTGCGTGCTGTCGAGCGGATGGTTGCCGCCGATGATGGCCGACGTGTAGCCCGAGAGTTCCACGTAAAAGTGATCGTCCAGCCAGACATAGACGCCGAGACCGGCCACGCTCTGGGCCAAGCCCCCGTCGATCACTGTCGAGGCGATCTGTGCCGGAGCTACGCTGCTCCCCGAGTACGGAAACCCCCAGGCAGGTGTGGTGTTCCACACGTCCTGCACCGTCGGGTTGTTGTTCAGCGTCACCCCCACGATCAGGTCGTGGGCGTTGCCGTTCGCGCCGCCGAACGACAGATGATGTGCGTAGCGAATGTCGGTGTTGTCGAGTCCGAAGCTATTTTCCGCACCGTCGTAGGTTAGTTGAATGAACGCCCCCAGTTCGTCTGCGATCTTGCCGGCGTAGAAAAAGCTCGCCTGTTGCGGGAAGAGCACATCGCCGTCTTTGGCGAGCGCCCCGGTGATGTTGGAGTCTGGCAGCGCGGTGCTCGTGCGGGTATAGGAAATCTGCAGCATTACACTGATGGGCGGGATTGAATTGAGTGCAAGCGTTGACCGATTCGACGTATCGATCCCTGTGATTTGTTTGATGTTGTCGAGAACGTAGCCATTGAGCTTGAATTCGCGTCCGAAGGGCGTCAGTTCGGGAAACACTGTGTGGCAGGCCGCGCAGGTCATGCCCGTCTGGCGGGCGAAGCTCGGCACCGCCCGGGTCTGCACGGCCAATCCGCACAGCAGCGCGGCGGCTAAAAGCGACACGCACCACTTCGGTATTTCAATCCGGCTCAAAGAAGCCATGCCCTTCCTCCTTTTTTTTCGGTTGCACTTTGTACTGCAAAGGTACATGAGCCGGCGCTAGGTTTCTGTAGGTACATCCCCTTATAAATAGGGTACTGGCGCTGTGACCCCTCGATACTGATCTTAAGTGCCGCAAGACATTCAGTATTGACTCATTGCAATGAGTCAATTAAGCTCAACTCGTGGCTAAGAGATTACAAGTCATCCTTCAAGATGCCGAGTACAGAGAGATACAACGGGCGGCGGCCGCGCAGCGCTTGTCGATCGCTGCATGGGTCCGACAGGCGCTCGCTGCCGCGCGCCGACGCGAGCCCGTCGGCAATGTCGGCAAGAAGTTGGATACGGTGCGCGCGGCCACCCGACATTCCTATCCAACTGCGGATATCAATGACATGTTGGCGGAGATTGAGCGCGGCTACGGTATAGCCGACCGTCGATGATCTTTATCGACTCGAACATTCCGATGTATCTCGTGGGAGCTCCGCACCCGCATAAGGTTGATGCCCAACGACTCCTAGAGAACCTGCTGAGCGAGCGTGTTCGACTCGTAACGGACGCCGAAGTCCTTCAAGAGATTCTACATCGCTATGTCGCGATCGACCGCCGCGATGCCATCCAACCTGCATTCGACGCCGTTCTGGGCATCGTTGACCAGGTGTTGTCAGTCGACCTACCCGCTGCGGAGCGCGCAAAATCGATCGTCCTCGGATCCACTCGTCTTTCAGCTCGTGGTGCATTACATCTAGCGGTCATGGAACAACATTCGATTGGTCGCATTCTGAGCTTCGACGCGGGCTTTGACGGACACCCTGGAATCGCACGGCTGTCCTAAAAGCGAGCGGCGGCACACGTATAACGGCTAACCGTGGTCGCCTCGACCGACTACTTCAAACGTCGTGGAACGTCCGCCTGAAGAATTCGAGCAGCAAAACGCCGGAAGGAAGGAGCAGTGATTCGAGCTCGAAGCCGGACTAGACTAGGGCTCGTCACCTTGAACAGCACCGGCGGTGCAGCCGTTCAACGGGCGTGCGACACCGCGCTGATCGGTGGCGGGACAATTCCCGCCCGCTCCCAGGGCCGGGCTGCCGGCCAGGGGGGCTGCCGTCTTTGTCGGACCGCCGTTGTTCTGCAGCGGTCCAAGATTGGGATTCTTGAACACGGTGCCGGAGGTACATGCCTGGTCCGCGTTCGAGCATATTGTATGAGTGGCCGGCCACTGGAAGTCGTGCGACCCGGTACTGCTACCAGCCAGACAAGCCATGGGCGAACCGCAATCTCGCGTCGTATTTTCTGAGAACAGAGTATTGCTGATGGTGAGGGCGTTGGAGCTGGCGATCGCCGCGGCGAAGTAGCCTGAACCAGCCGGCGATTGGTTGCCGACGAAGGTAAGATTCTTAAGCGCGCCGCCGTTGCCGGACAGAAAGATGGCTCCGCCCAAGCCTTTTTCGGCGATGTTGTCGGCGAATGTATCGTTGGTAAAGCTCAATGTCGTGCCATCTGCGAATAGCGCGCCGCCGCCGCTTGCGGCGCTGTTACCGGAGAGCGTTGACGCCTTCATCACCAGATGCGAATTGTGAAAATAAAGCGCGCCACCCTTGGGCGCCGTGTTGTCGACGAATGAGCTGCGATCGATCGTGGTCGTCTGTGTCGAGCCGTCCGGTGTACGGAATATTGCGCCCCCGAGAGCACCGTTTCCTCCAGCCGCGTTCGCCGTGAAGGTTGAACCGCAAACGTTCACGGCATACTGCTCGGCCCCATCGATGACAACCGCGCCGCCGTTACCGCCATTGCCGGATTCACCGCCGTTGACCGGACAAGCGGCGCTGATGTAGTTGGCCCCGCTCCCCGTGGCTCGATTCGAAGAAAATGTGCTGTTGTAAATGCTCAAATCACCGAATAGAGCGCCCACGGCGCCACCATTGGAGGCATGATTGGACTCAAAGGTGCTGCCAACGATTGTCGTCCCGAGCGAGCCCAACGCGTAGATTGCTCCGCCGGCCACATCAGGCCCCTCGCTGGCGCCTTCGTTGTCCTTGAAAATCGTATTCCATACGTGAAGCTTTCCGTCACGGATGTAGATCGCGCCGCCGCCGCCATCGTTCTCGGTCCCTTGCGAGCAGGGCGCGGGCGCCACTGGGATCTTGGTGCCCTGGGCCGCTCCGTTTTGGAGAGTGATGTTCTGGATGGTAACGACCGTCTTGGTGTGCTGGAAGTTGGCAGATGAGTAATAAAAGAGGCGCGTAGACCCTCCGCCGTCGATCGTTATTTTGTCTTGCCCGTCGAGTGTGGTGTCGACGTCCGTACGCAGTTTAATCTCGGAACTCAGAACGATGGTTGCCGGTTGGCTCCCACAATTGAAGCGGATAACACCACCCTTTGCCACGGCGTCGGCGAGCACTGATTCGGTGCAGCTCGCACCAGTACCGGAGCCGACCGTAGCCGTCGTCGCACGGGTGTCGGCCGTGAAGGGCGCGACGCAAATCGCCGGTGGCGATGCACTCTGGGCAGCGGCGTCGAAGAGGGAGAGCGTGGTGAATAGCAGGACACAATGATTTGTTCGCATCCAAGGAATCTTGCATGGTTGGGCGAGCTATTTCGAGCTGTCGCAGAATGCGAACACTTCAACCCCTGGGCCGGAGCGCATAGCCGTACTCGCGGAGCTTCGCATGCGCGCGATGCTGTCGCTCACCGGACAGCAAGTGGATGTGTCAGTTTGCACAAGCTCTGCTGTTCGGCGGCTCGGCGGCTCGGCTTACTGCGACGGGTTGCATCCCTGAACAAAAGAGTCTAGCTGGCTGAACAGGTCGATCTTGTCCTGCTCTTTGTCGAACAGATGCGGCTCCTGATCTTTGCCGAGCAACACCACGGTCTGGTTCGCGCTCTTCAGCAAATCCCTCAACTTTTCGGCATCCGAATAGAGGACCGATGTGTCATTGACGCTATATGCCAAGAACACGGGTCCATGAATCTTGCCGGAGTTGTAGAGCGGCGATTGGCTCTTGAGGAAAGCGGCATCGCGATGACCGCCGAGAAGCTTGTCCCAATAACTGAATTGGTTGTCGGAACGTGCGCTATACAAGGCCGGCGATATGGAGAGCCGATCGAACAGGCGTTCCAGGTTGATCATGCCCCCATAGGAAATGACGCATCGATAAACGTCGGGTGAGCCGGCCATCGCCATCAGCGCCAGATAGCCGTTGAAATCCACGCCGTATAAGGCGATGCGGTCCTTGGCGATGATCCCCTGGCTCGTGGCCCATTCAATGCCGTCAAGGAGATCGGTTCTGATTCCGTCGAGCGATAGGGGCTTGTCGATGGCTTCGAACTCTCGGCCGTATCCCCCCGATCCCCGGTGGTTGATGCGCAAGACGGCATAGCCGCGCGTCGCGAAGAACTGCGCCGTGGGATCCCAACCGCTCACTGCGCGAATTTCAGGGCCGCCGGTGGGCCAAAGAATCAATGGCAGCGCCTTGGCTTCGCGATCTGGGGGCAAAGTCAGGTAGCCGTGCAATTCGGTGCCGTCCCTTGCGTTGAATCTCACGGCTCTCTGCTGGCCGAATTGTGAAGGGTCGATCCAGGGTGCCCGTTCGCCCAGTTTTTGGAGAGTGCGTTTCGCGTTCTCGTACAGGTAGAACTGCCCCGGACTTTGATCGCTCTCGACTAGGATGACGGCTCGAGCAAGATCGTCCGAGACACTCCGGATGCTTATGCTCTGATTCGGGAACGCCGTATGCATGGATTTTTGAAGCGCGGCCATCGCCTCATCGAGATAGAAAACATGCTTTCGATCCGTAGAGTAGCGAACGCCGATCAAGCTGCGGCCGTCGTTGCCGAACACGCCCCCGGTGATGTCCGCGTTGGGCACCTCCGTCAGGGGTCCGGTGATCAAGTTCGATTCCGGGTCCCATTCGAACAGCGCGCGGGTGTTCCGATGGTAATTTGACAGAACGTAGAGATGCTTGTTGTCGGCAGTGAATGCGAGCGGCACCATTTGGCCGTCTTCGTACCGGAACGTGCTCACCTCACGCCAGGGCGAGTTGGCCTGATCGCGGTAGTACAGACGCCGCCCAAGATCCGCTTCCCTGCTGAGGCACACGCGCGGATTGCCCTCATGGTCGACGACGTATTGGCAGTCTCGTCCACCCGGCATAACTACGAGGCGGTTTACTCCGCCGGGCCCGATCGCCTTGCTTCGGACCTCAAAGAATTCGGGAGCGCTAGTGCTCTTCGAATCGTGGTGAGCGACCCCCACGAGCACGGTATTGGGAACCTCGGGAAGCCAATCGACAATGCCCCGAATTTCACCTTCACTGGTGGAGTGAAGCCAATGGTAAAGACTCTGATTATCCTTTCCGTGGCGATTGATCGTCCATTCGTCCTCCTCGACGAGTCCCGCTGAAATGCCGGTGCTCACGTAAACCAGCGTATCGTCCGATTTCCAGCGTACCCTCCAGACCTTGCCGGGCGGCGCGTATTGGGTGATGGCCGTGCTCTTCTCGTCCGTAAGATCGATAATGACAAGGTTCTGGCTGCTGTTGAAATCAGTGATCAACGCCAGGTAGCGCCCGCTCGGGGACAGCTGAATGTCGGTGAGCTTCATGTCCTTGAACACAACCCCGGCGGACGGCGCCGCGGGCGCTCGCCAAGAGCACAGGCATAGGAACGCCGCCAGTCCAACTCCCCACCATAACCGCATCATTGTGATCCCCGCTGTTGTTATTCTTGTTCGACGCGAAGGTTGTCCTCTGTATGCAAGTACTATGCGCATTTCGCGCGCGGCGGCAATAAGGGAATTCCGGCAAAATAAAGCGACGGGGTGATCGCGCAACATTTGCCTAATCGCGCTAGTCATCTATCCCGACAGGCCATCTGTAGAGGTCACTATGAGAACAATCACTGCTGCAGTTTCGATTTGCCTGCTTATCGGTTTGCAAAGCGTTGCGAGCGCCGCTCCGGGCGATGAGATCTTCGCTCGGCCGGGTCAACTGGTACCCGCCGAGGGAACCCGGCTGAATTTCTATTGCATGGGACGAGGCTCACCCACCGTTGTGTTCGATTCGGGCTGGGGGGACTGGGCACCCGTATGGACGATCGTGCAGCCGGAGGTCGCGAAGTGGACTCGCGCCTGCAGCTACGATCGCGCCGGCGCAGGCTTCAGCGATCCGGGCCCGATGCCCCGCACGAGCGTGCGGATTGCGGCCGAGCTCCGCAGCGCGCTTCACAACGCCGGTATACAGGGGCCTTACATCCTGGTCGGGAACGCTTTCGGCGGCGATAACGTGCGCACCTTTGCGGCGCGCTACCCGGCAGAGGTGGGAGCCCTCGTGCTGGTCGAAGCCGACATCGTCAGTACTCCCGAAGAGCGGCGGGGGCACGCCAAATTGATCGCGTCGATGCGCGAATGCCGGGACGCAATCGCCGCAGGCAAAATCCTGCCTCAACTACCCCCCGGTCCCGATGGCGCCGCTCGCAGCTGTGCGCAGCAGTTCTTCTTCCGGGGCTTGCCGGAGGCAATCTGGTCGCCGGAGCTCAATGCCAAGCTGCTCGAGCTGGTGCAGACCAAAATCGCCTTGTACGACAGCTACATCTCGGAGATGGAGCAAATGCCGATGGATGAGACGTACCTCGAGCGGCACAGTCCCTCGCTCGGCTCGCGCCCCATTCGGGTGCTCTCGACCGGCAATCATGGCGTCCACTCACTCGATCCGTCGCGTCCGCCGGATCTTGAGCAGCAGAACTACGAAGAAGAGGTCGCGCGCGAGCAGGCCAAGTGGCTCGAGCTTTCTTCGAACGCCAAGCAGTTGTTCACGGACAAGAGTTCGGAATACATCCCATTCGACCAGCCAAGTTTCGTCGTCGATGCCATCCGTGATGTCTATACCCAGAGCAAGTAAACCCAGCGGCCAGGGGAATCGACTGCATCGGTCAGCCCTCAATGGGTAATCCGTGGCTGGACATCCCGCTTGACGACTATGAGGGTCACATGTCCCTTCCGGAAGTCGGTCAGGCACAAATGATTTCGGATCAGTTCGATCGAGCGATCAAGAGGTGGTCGCCGGCGAGTATCGCCGTCATCGGATGTGCTGGAGGGAACGGACTTGAGAGAATCGCAGTCGGAACACTAGAGCGCATCATCGCCGTGGACGTGAATCCCGGCTACCTCGAGCAGACTCGCGTCCGGCATGCACAGCGGCTGCCGGAACTGGAACTTATTTGCGCCGACATACAGTCCGCCTCGGGGCGATATGAGCCAGTAGATCTCACTTACGCTGCTCTGCTATTTGAGTACGTTGACGTGCGCTCGACGCTGAAGACCCTGAAGATAAATTCTCGTCCGAGCGCGGTCTTGACGACGGTGCTGCAACTTCCGCATGGAACTCTAAGCACGATATCGCAATCGCCCTATCCGTCTTTGGGCACCCTTGCGACCGCCATCACCCTGGTGTCACCCGAGGTCCTCTGCCGTGCCGCCGTAGAAGTAGGTTTTGCTATCGCCGACTCAGCGACCATCGAACTGTCGTCTGGAAAGAAATTCCGGGTACAGAACTTCAAGGCGTGACGCGGGACTTTTGGCATCGGTGAAGCGGCGCGGCGGTAGTTGCTGAGGTGCGGTCGTTGCTGAGGATCCATGCCAGCAGATTCCGACACGCGAGCGCGCAATCCGCGGATGGTCAGATACCAAAGGCCAATTACAGTAGTGCAGGCTGAGGTAGGTCGACAAAGCTGAGATTTTTTTATGTCTACGATCACCCGACGGGACCTACTGACCTCCGTGCCGGCCCTGGCGCTTGGTGGGCTTGCGGCGGCAGCGCCGCCGGCCCCGGCTACCACGGCGCGCAGTCCCTCAGGCGTGGCAACCCGATTGATCGTCAATGGCAAAGCCTACGACGTCGAGCTCGATCCTCGAACGACTGTGCTCGACGCCTTGCGCGAGAGTCTCAACCTCACGGGCACTAAAAAAGGATGCGACCAGGGCCAGTGCGGCGCCTGCACCGTCCTCATTGGCGGCTCGCGCGTGCTTTCGTGCCTGACCCTCGCTGCGGCGAGCGGCGATAGACCGATCGTCACCGTCGAAGGCCTCGCGGAGCCCGGTGGCACCTTGCATCCGGTGCAGCGGGCCTTCATTGAACAAGATGGCTTTCAGTGCGGATACTGCACGCCCGGGCAAATCATGTCCGCGGTCGCCTGTATCTCAGAAGGTCACGCCGCCACCGATGAGGACATTCGCGAGTACATGAGCGGCAATCTCTGCCGCTGCGGGGCTTACCCGAAAATCGTTGCGGCGGTACGCCAGGCGCGCGATCAGATGCAGACGACCTGATGCGCCCGTTCGAGTACACCAAAGCGCGGAACCTTGTTGAAGCCACGCGACTGGGGTCCCGGACCGGCCAGGGCCAAACCGACGCAGCTGCGCAGTACCTGGCGGGCGGTACCACGCTCATTGACCTCATGAAGCTCGATGTCCTGCGGCCAAGCACGGTGATCGACCTGCGGGCGTTGCGCGGCAACGGCAGCCGGGGCGTATCGGCGCGAAGCGATGGGCTGCATTTGAGCGCCTTCGCAACCATGGCGACAGTGGCGGAGGACCCCGAGGTGCGACGCTCGTACCCGGTGATCGCCGATAGCCTCAGGCTCGCCGCAAGTCCGCAGCTTCGGAATATGGCGACGCTCGGCGGCAACGTCCTGCAGAAAACTCGCTGCCCCTTCTTTCGTGACCCCTCCTGGCCGATGTGTAACAAGCGCTCGCCTGGATCGGGTTGCCAGGCGATCACAAGTTTCAACCGGAACCATGCAATATTGGGTACGGATTCGAGCTGTATCGCCCAATATCCGGGGGATTTCGGCGTCGCCCTGATCGCCCTCGACGCATCGGTCGAGGTCTCTGGTCCTCGAGGCGTCCGGCGCCTCCCCTTCCGTGAACTGCACGTGGGACCCGCTGCGCATCCCGACATCGAGACCTCTTTACGTGCGGGTGAGATCATCACGGAGTTTCACGTTCCGGGCGGATCCTGGACGGCGCGGTCACTCTATTTGAAGGTTCGCGATCGATCATCGTACGAGTTTGCGATCTCCTCCTGTGCGGTGGCGATGGCGCTCGAGGGCGAGACGGCGCGCGGCGTGCGGCTGGGGCTGGGCGGCATGGCGTATCGGCCCTGGCGCGCACACGAAGCCGAGACGATTCTGAACGGGAAACCGCTCACGGATGCGCTCGCACGAAAGGCGGCCGCGGCGGCGCTCGAGGGCGCGAAGACGCACGGTCACAATGACTACAAGCGCGAATTGGCGCAACGGGTGATAGTGCGGGCGCTGCTCGAAGCGAAATCCATGAACCTTGAGGCGGCGGGGTCTCCCTCATGACGGACGAACTCCGTGATCAACTCGGGGGCCCGGTCGAGCGCATCGACGGGGTGGCCAAAGTCACCGGCGCTGCGCGGTATGCCTCGGACGAAACGGTCATCAACCCGGCCTTTGGTTACATGTTGGTGAGCCATATTGCGCGCGGCTCGATTCGGGCGATCGATGTGATCGAAGCCAAAGCCGTGCCGGGCGTGATTGATATCCTGACCCATGAAAATGTCGGCAGCGGGTTCAAGCCCGCCAAAGGTCCGGATGGCGGGCCCACAACAACGACGCTCGAATCCGATCGCGTCTGGCACGACGGTCAACTCATCGGCCTGGTGGTGGCAGAGTCGCTCGAGGCGGCGCGGGAGGCAGCGAATAAGGTCAAGATCTCCTACGCGCCCGAGACACCCGCGGCGTCCTTCGATGCGCCGGGAGTCGAGACCCAGCCTCACAAACCGCAACGCGGCGAAGACCCTAAGAAGGGCGATGCGGCGGCCGCCTTTGCGAGCGCTGCGGTGAAAATTTCTCAGCGCTACTCAACGCCTACACAGCACCATAATCCCATCGAGCTCTTCACGGTGACGTGCGCGTGGGATGCGGACAAGCTCACCGTCTATGAACCCTCTCAGTTCATGTGGGGGACCAAAGCCTCGGTCGCCATGCAGCTCGATCTAAATCCCGACAATGTCCGTGCCGTGTCTCGCTATGTCGGTGGCGCATTCGGCTCCAAGGGTCCGAATCCACGCACTCATTGGATCGCCCGCATCGCGCGAAAGATCGGTCGGCCCGTGAAAGTGGTGCCGACTCGCGATCAGGGATTCACGATTGCGACTTACCGCGCCGAGACCCGGCATTACCTTCAACTGGGCGCAGCGAGCGACGGCAAGCTCGTCTCGTTCTCTCACGAGGGCTGGGAAGTGACCTCACGTCCCTCCCCTTACAACGTGTCCGGCGTTGAGTCGACGGCACGCATGTATGCCTGCGCCAATATTCACACAGCCGTCAATGTCGTGCATGCGGACCGCAACACGCCGGGATACATGCGCGCGCCACCCGAAACCCCTTACATGTTTGCGCTCGAGAGCGCGATGGACGAACTCGCCTACGCACTCAAGATGGATCCCATCGAGCTGCGGCGGGTGAATGACACCGCGGTTGATCCGGTGAGCGGACACCCTTTCTCGTCCCGCTCGCTCATGCGTTGTTACGATGAGGCCGCAGCCAAGTTCGGCTGGGGGAGGCGAAACTCCACGCCCGGTGCAGCATCAGAAGGAGATTGGCTGATAGGGCTGGGGTGTGCCACCGCTTGTTACCCGAGCAATGTGGGCCCGGCGGCGGTGCGGGTGTCCTTGAGCGCAGACGGGCAAGCGTCCGTTTCACTCGCGGGGCACGAAATCGGCACGGGCGCCTACACGACTGTGGGCGTGGTGGCCGCTAAATCCCTTGGGCTACCCGTCGAATCGATCAAGGTAAGCCTCGGAGACAGCGATTTTCCACCCATTATGATTGCGGGCGGGTCGAACAACGCGGCCTCAGCAAGTCTCGTCGTCGCGAAGGCATGCAACCAGATTCGAGAGCAACTGGCCCGAGCCGCGACGAGTGCGCGAACGAGCGGGTTTCGCGGTAAGGACATCACGCAGTTGCATCTTCAGGACGGAAAGCTGGTCGGCTTCGGGCACGAGGAGACTTTGCGCGAAGCCGTCGCACGCGTGGGCCATCGCATCGAAGTTTATGCTGAGAACGTGCCGCCGGGATTGGCTCCGGACGCCGTATCCGCGATGGCACAGGGCAAGACGGCAATGCTCTCGGGCTCAGGTCGCCCCGATGTCACGGCGTATGCGTTCGGCGCACACTTCGTCGAGGTGCGGGTGCACCGCTTGACGCGAGAAATCCGCGTACCTCGCGTGGTCTCGGCCTTCGCCGCCGGGACAATCGTCAACTCCAAGACCGCCTACAGCCAATTTATGGGTGGTGCGATATGGGGTCTGTCGAGCGCTCTCTTCGAGGCGACCGAGATCGATGTCAAGTCCGCCCGCTACATCAACAAGAATCTCGCGGATTATCTGATTCCGGTGAACGCCGACACGCCCGTGGTTGAGATTTTGATGATCCCGGAGCGGGACGAGCGGGTGAACGCGCTCGGAATCAAGGGAATTGGCGAGATCGGCATCGTGGGTATGAACGCGGCGGTCGCTAACGCCGTGTTCAATGCCACTGGTATCCGCGTGCGGGATCTGCCGATTCGGGCAGAAAAGCTGCTCTGAGAGTTTTCGCAACTGCACCAACACTGCACTTACGACAAAAGGCGCGCCGCACATAAGAAATTGATTTTGGTGATGAGAGAGGCGCGCGAATCCGCTGCTAACCAATTGAACCGCATCGAGATTGCGTTGATCGCTGTACGGGGCCTGCCCCAAGACTTGCCCCCGCTGAATACGCCTGAACAAGATTATTTTGCCTGGTCTGCTCGCTGATGTTGTAGTACATTGTAATACATGAGCACTTTAACCCTGCGTGTACCGGATGATCTGGACAAGGCCTTGGAGCGTCAGAGCGCTGCTTTGGGAATCTCGAAGAGCGATCTCGCGCGTGAAGCATTAAAGCGCTACCTGCGGGTGGCGGAATTTCGAACGCTGCGGACCAAGCTGGTTGCGCGCGCGCAGGCCGGCGGGATCAATACCGATGAAGATGTATTCGAGGTGCTCAAGAAGAAGTGAGGATCGCACTCGATTCCTCCGTGCTGATTGCGGCGCACATCACCCGCGCCGGTGTTTGCGCGGAACTCCTCGAAGATCTCTTAATGCACCATGAACTCGTGATTTCCGATTTTATCCTCGAGGAACTGAGACGAAAGCTCGGCGAGAAGTTTGGATTTCCCGCTCGCGATGCGGATCAAGTCGCAGCGTTCCTCCGCCGCGTAGCCGTCGTTGTCGTGCCCGCCGATCTTCCATCAGACCTATGCCGGGATCCTACTGACGTTCCGGTGCTCGGCACTGCGGTCGCCGGAGAATGCTCGCTGCTGATCAGCGTGGATCGCGACCTTCTCGATCTACGCACTATTCAGGAAATTCCGATTGTTCGTCCAGGCAAATATTGGCGGCGCACTGCTCTGATCGACTGAGTAGCAACGTCCCGTATCGACCCCCATCCCGTCATCCGGGAACGTCTGTTATGAAGCTCAGGAAAATGAATTCTCAAATAATCTTCCGGGCTGGCACATAATCTTCCAGGCTGGACCTAAGTCCAATATTAGCCGCCCGGGGCGATTGCTAGCTTGCTGAACTTCAGCCTTTCTATTTGCGAAATGTTCCCGACTGTCATCGATTCGACTTGATGATAAGAACTCGAACAACCTGGTGTATTCAAGGGGTGATGCAATGAAAACTATGAGTGTCGCAGCCGTCATCGCGGTCGCTATGTTAAGCCTGTCGATTCGACCCGCGTTTGCGGACGACGGGTTCGACGCCGACGCCAAGGCCGCTTTGAGCAAACTCTATGAAAACGAACCGGCATCAAAGCTGATCGGCGAGAAAGCCAAAGCTGTGCTGGTATTTCCCAACATCGTCAAGGCGGGTTTCATCGTCGGCGCCCAATATGGAGAGGGTGCCTTGCTAGTTAACGGCAAAGTTGTCGCTCACTATAATTCAGTGGCTGCCTCGTATGGGCTGCAGGCCGGCGTGCAAGCTTTCGGATACGCGATGTTCTTGATGACCGACAATGCACTGCAGTATCTGCACAAGAGCGACGGCTGGGAACTCGGCGTTGGCCCCAGCATTGTCATCGTCGACAAAGGCAAGGCTAAGTCGCTGACCACCACGACCCTGCAGGACGATGTATACGCATTCATCTTCGATCAAAAGGGTCTGATGGCCGGCCTCGGTCTTCAAGGCTCGAAGATCACCAAGTTGGATAGTAAGTAGCGCCTCTTCAGCTGCAGAGGGACGAACCGGACGACATTCTTACCGATGGCGATGGGAGGTCATAGACCGGTCCACGTCCTTCGAGTGACCGGTTCTCCGTCATAGTTCCCCGGGTAGTTCCGGTGTTGGCCCGACTGTCGCCCGACACTTCTCAGGTGCCAGTGTCGGCCCACAAGAGACATCGGAATTTGGACATATCGGACGTTCTTGGCATTACTGAATCTCCGAGGATCGAAAGGAATTTCCCACCTCAACGACGTTACTTTATTTCCTCGAAAGCCCAACTGGGGATATCGCCGGTGCTGGGCGGAACGTTCGACCAATGATCGGGCTTTTTCGCAATCGCACGCCCCGCATCAAATGCAGCACGCATCTGTCTCGGGTCAAAGGCGAGCGGGTCCTTGCCGACATTTACGTCGTCGGGAATCGCAACCATTTTGAAGTTGTAGCCTAGGGCCTTGGCCCCAAAATAGGACCGCGTCATTGCAGTCTGCATGGATTGGTCCATCATCACGCTGACCGTCGTGGCTGCCACCTCACCAAGAGCCCTGCGCAAGGCCTCGGGCGGGCTATGCGGCCTGCCATTGTCCTTCAGATAGAAGTTACCCGGCCCATACAGCGGAGGCGGAGGGCGCTTGTCCCCGCCCATCCCAACGACAACGAGATTCGAACGGGCCGCCCCATCGACGAACAAATGACCATCGAATTCCACTGGCGGAAAGACGATGGGGAAGGATGCAGAGGCGAGCAACACCTGACGATATAGCTCGAGGTTCCCCTCCTTCGCGATCAGCGACATATTCCAGATCCAGGTCTGGCCGTAATCGATGTTGGTTGTGCCTACGACCAGGTAACGGTTGTCGTCATATGCAGCAGCCGCTCCAACCACTCAGCACCCCAGCACCGAATGCGCCGTTCTGGCCGCCGCCCGAGAGGGACAGAATATTGAGCGCGTGCCCGCGCTTACGTTCCAGCTGACGGATAACGTTCCCTCCTTCCCCTGCAGCCACCGCGTAAACGGGCGAAAACCGGTTCGGTTTGAGCGGATCGTATCCATTCGGTAGCACTGCATATGCCGGAGACTTTTCCGAAAGCACCCGTTCCGGTGGTGATGCACATCCCGCGAGCGCCAGCGTCGCCATAACACCTACGAAAACGACTAACTTTCCGTGCCTCAAATTCATGCCCCTTTTGTCACCCCTAGAGCGCGCACCAAGCGAGTTAGTCAATATGCGGTAATTGCTCACAGCGGATATACGGGATTTAACCGGAAGATCTTATAACCGATTGCGAAGAAATTTAAATATAGCTGCGAGTGACCGCAAATGGCCCTCGCATTCAAAGAGATCGTCCGTCCGCGATCAATCAGCTCCATCGAGTTCAAGCGCGCTCCTGCGTGAATGACTCGCGATATCTCTGTAGTTCTCAAGAACTCACAAATCTCGGCAGCGCGGTGGCGATTTTCGACGTGCTCCAAAAACCCATGTGCAGACATTGGCTTGTCGCGGCAATAGTGCCGCCGCCCTTTATCTTGCATTCCCGCCTCTTCGCCCATTTTCTCATTTTCCATCTGGCGCTCGCAGTCTCTGGGTAACCGTACGGTCGCTGCACAGTTGTCTGGTGCACAAATTTGCCGCCAATTGGCTTCTCCCATGATGCGAGCGGAGGGCACGGGAGATGGTCAGGGCGAACAAGAGAGTCAGATATTTCGAGAGCAAGGCGCTTCGCTCGTACTGGTCGATTCACATCCAAGCGTGGCTTCGAAGCGGCGTTTGTCGGGAAGCATATTGCCGCGAGCATCGGCTCATTCGTGCAACGATGAAGCGGTGGATCAAAGCGCTCGAGACACCCATCCCGAAGCGGCGTTCGGCCCCTAAAAAGCAGCTGGAAAAGAAGCTTTCGCGGGTGCCGGCGATGCGGACAATGGCCTTTAAAGCGTTCTGGATGATGCACTCGGAGGCTCAACACGCGAGCGGTCTGAACCCCACGCAATATGCCAACGCGCACCGTATCCCGGTGGTGCGAATGCGTCGCGAAAGCAGGCAGTTTGCCCGCATCGTTCCCCCGCAAGACTGGCGCGAGATGCTTCATCCGAGCAACCGTGCACGAGGCTCGTACCGATCGAAATTAAGAGACGAATTAAGAGACGACCTGTGCATAACGTCTCCCGACAGCCCGTCGGGCAAGACGCCAGAGCCACCCGCTGCACAGCCCACCCGCCGCCAATACACCGACAAGCAGAAGCTAGCGATGGTTGCTGATGCCGCCGAACGCGGAGTCACCGTGTCGATGGTGGCGCGGCGCCACGGCGTGACCCCGGCGATGATCTTCCGATGGCGCACGGAATTTGGTCTTGCGCCAAAGAAGATGGAAAATCCCCTGTTACTCACCACCGTCATCGAGCGTCCCTGCCGCGGTCGCCCAAAGAAAGCCTCAGCCCTGGTTCTTGAGAACCTGCTGCCGATGCCGGAGGGTTCAATCAGCGTCGAGCTCGCCGATGGCCGGCATGTGTACGCACCCGCCGATGTCCATCCCGATGAGGTTCGACAATACATCGCTAACCAGGAACTTAACCCATGATGATCGTACCGGCTGGGGTCAAAGTGCACCTGGCGCTCGGCTTCAGTGATATGCGAAAAGGGATCCACGGTCTTACCGGGTTGGTGCAAGAGACACTCAAGCAAGACCCCTTCTCGGGACACCTCTTTGCGTTCCGCGGCAAGAAGGCATCGCTCCTTAAAATCCTCTTCTGGGATGGCAATGGGTTGTGCCTCTTCACCAAAGTCCTGGACCGCGGGCAGTTCATCTGGCCGCGCGTGAGCGAGCAAGGCAACACCGTAACGTTGAGCGCGGCGCAGCTCGCGATGCTCATCGAAGGGATCGACTGGAGGAGTCCGGAGCGCACGTGGAGGCCAAAACTCGCAGCGTGAAAAAGCCTTAAAATATAGGGAAACCATCGCATCTTTACTTGCTCGGCGCACTGCGAAGAAGTAACATCTCACATGCGGATTGATCTTGAGAATCTGCCCACCGATCAAGCCCTCTTGCACCAACTGGTGCGCGATATGGCGGGCCGCCTCTCGCAGCGAGACGATGAAGTTGAACGTCTTCGCCTGATTATCAGCAAGCTCCAGCGCGCTCAGTTCGGTGCACGCTCGGAGAAGCTCAGCGCCGATCAGCTCGCCCTTAGCCTTGAGGACTTGGACACCGATCTCGGCGCCGCCCTTGCGCGTACCGAGATGTCTGCGCATGTCGGGCGCGTTGAAAAACTTCCGCATCGAAAACCGTTGCCGGCGCATCTGCCGCGCGAGGAAGTAACGCTTAGGGTCGATGAGTCGACCTGCACTGACTGCGGCGGTTCCCTGCACTTCATCGAAGACACGGTGAGCGAAATGCTCGACTGGGTGCCGGCGCAGCTCAGGGTCCTTAAGATCCACCGGCCCAAATACGGCTGTCGAACCTGTAACAGCGTCCATCAGCATCCGGCGCCGGCGCGAGCGATCGCCAATGGCCTCGCCACCCCTGCGCTGCTCGCGCAGGTACTCACCGCCAAATACTGCGATCACACGCCGCTTTATCGCCAATCGCAGATCTTTGCGCGCCACGGCGTCGAACTCGAGCGATCCACACTCGCCGGCTGGGTCGGCGGTGCGTGTTGGTGGCTCGACGCACTGCACCGGGAACTCTGCACCAACGTTTTTGCCTCCGATCACTTGTTCGCTGATGACACCCCGGTGCCGGTGCTCGATCCGGGGCGAGGTCGCACGAAAACGGGTCGCCTCTGGGTCTACGCGCGCGATGATCGGCGCTGGGCGGGACCTGCGCCACCGGCTGCGGTTTATATCTTTGCGCCCGATCGCAAGGCCATGCGACCGGTGGCGCATCTGCAGCACTTCAGAGGCGTTCTGCAGGTCGATGGATACGCCGGCTTCGAACAGTTGACGCGCGGCGGACACATTACTCTCGCCGCCTGCTGGGCGCACGCACGGCGTAAGTTCGAGGAAATCGCTGAAGCCACAATATCGCCAATGGCGGCCGAAGCGTTGCGTCGGATCAGTGAGCTCTATAGCATCGAGGAGAAGATCAAAGGGCAATCGGCCAATGAGCGACGTGCAGTACGCTGCAGTGAATCCTCCCCGCTCATCCAACACCTCAAGACCTGGCTCGATCAACAGTTGATGCTCGTTCCCGAGCGCAGCCCACTCGCGGATGCGATCCGCTACGCTTTGGGACACTGGACCGCGCTCACTCGCTTCCTCGATGATGGTCGCATCGAGCTCGACACGAATCCCGTCGAACGCGCGATCCGCCCGGTCGCTCTCGGCCGCAAGAACCATCT
Source organism: uncultured Gammaproteobacteria bacterium (assembly GCA_963755965.1). GTDB lineage: Bacteria > Pseudomonadota > Gammaproteobacteria > Steroidobacterales > Steroidobacteraceae > Bog-1198. The sequence goes on along the minus strand of CAVWLU010000008.1, from coordinate 1,244,394 downwards.
CTTCGCCGGATCCGACGGCGGCGGGGCTCGCTGGGCAACCATCTGCTCGCTCATCGAAACGTGCAAGCTCAACGAGGTCGAGCCCTACGCCTACCTCAAGGATGTGCTCGAGCGAATGGTCGATGGCTTCCCAGCCAACCGCGTTGCTGAACTCATGCCATGGGCATGGAAAGCTTACGCGACTACATCCGGGTGAATCCACGTCCATCCTCCGTACGCTTACCGCTCGCGTCTCTGGGAGTCGCGCACAGTCCTCAACGCTGGACGACTCGCTTGCGGCGGAAGCGCGCGGAAAAGCATCAAGATCGGAGAGATTCGCAGCCGGTACTCACTTGGGCTCCGGCTCAAATTTCGAGTGCAACTTGGACAGCGCTTGCATCGCAAACCCTCGACCTCGGCATTATGAGTGCAGAAAGCCGGCAGATAGTCTGATAATTTTCCACAGCTTACCGCGTGGCGTCCGTTGCATTTGGCCCCACCGAGCACAACCGGGTCCCGCAAAAGTCCCGCAAGATTGCTCGTCCCACATTGCGAGCATGCTGGGTTCACGGCCGCGTTTTATGCGATGGCGTGGAGGCTTTCCCACGCCGACGCGGCGGTGGTCGGCAAGTGTTGTTCAAGCGCCTTTATCCCCCGGGCCATGTGATGCGCGGCGCTTTTGGGGACAGCCGATGCAGCGTCTTCAATCGCGCCAGGGTAGCGCTCCACGAGTGCTTCAATCAGGGCTGCCGCTTGCTGAAGATCCTTTTCTGGCTTGCTACTCGTTTTGTTCCTAAGCTGAGAAACGATGAGCTTGTGGATCGCGTAACGTTCCGGTACCGGTACCCGCACCATGACGCTGCCGTGAGAACTGAGCACGGGAATTTCCTGAGACGCTGCCAAGAGGTAGGCCAGGTGCGGCAGTCCTTGGGCATGTGCTTTCAGTTCTGGTACAGGCACAGTCGGATAAGTGTCATCCGCCGAAGGCACAAGCAAGTCGACTCTAAAATTCGAGCCGCCGCGCTCCTTGAAAGACGTGCCGCGCTGGCGCCGATCGAGCGAGGGTATTTCAAAAAATTCGATGCCGGTTGCGCGCAGCATGTCGAGGAGTCCCGGAACGTCCGGTATTGCCAGGGCCTCCCGGCGAGCGATGTCCACGTCTTCAGTGGCAAATGGCGCGACTCGTACGCCGAGCGCATTCAGCAAGGCACCATAAGCATGCGAACCGACCAACTGCGCTCCGGCCCGAAACAGGCCTCGGTTATGCAGGCTTGCCAGTGTGAAATAGGCTTTTCGATCAATGGTGGCGAAACCGGCGCGGGCGAGCAGCCTCACTCTCGCTATCGTCGCGTTGGCAGTCGCAATCATTTCGCGCATCGTGCTTACCCGGCGCTCAATCTCGGGATCGTCCACTTTTCCGAGATAAATTTCCTGCCGTCGGTTCATGGCATCGGAATAACGATGGACCCAAAAACGGGTGCCGGTTTCATTGGTACGCTCCGTTAGAGTCCCCGGCGTCCCGAGCAGAACTTCGGATTGCTCTGAAGCACTGCGTTCCAGTTCCGAAAAAATCAGCGTGAGCGCTCTTTCGTGCGGTTTGGTCAAAACGCTCATATCCCACAATATTACACTTTGTGGGATACGCGTGCCAGCGACGTATCCCACAGAATTTCATCGTGTGGGATACACGGATACACGTTCGAACGGCTCCAGCTCAAACCGAAGCGCGGAAAAGACAATTGCACAGTGACTGATTATCTTGTGTATTTGGTGGTGAGAGAGGGACTCGAACCCTCGACCTCGGCATTATGAGTGCCACGCTCTAACCAGCTGAGCTACCTCACCACGAAGAGCCGCGGATTCTCCGGAGCCAGGGTATGCCTGTCAACCGGCTTTCCGAGCGATTATTTTCAAATCAACGGGTTACGATGCTCGGAACGCTGCGCCCGCTTCGACGCTCCGGGCCGACTAGACGTTGAAGCGAAAGTGCATCACGTCACCCTCGCGCACGATGTACTCCTTTCCCTCGAGACGCAATTTACCGACTTCTTTGGCGCCCGCCTCACCCTTGTTGGCGATGAAATCATCGTACGCGATCACTTCCGCGCGGATGAATCCATGTTCGAAGTCCGTATGAATCACACCCGCGGCTTGCGGCGCGGTGGCTCCCGCGCGCACCGTCCAGGCACGCACCTCTTTGACCCCGGCCGTGAAATAAGTTTGCAGTCCAAGCAGCGCGTAGGCACCGCGGATCACACGATTGAGCCCCGGCTCATCGAGCTTCAGTTCCTCGAGGAATTCGGCGCGGTCCTCCTCCTCGAGCTGCGAAATTTCCGCCTCGATTGCCGCGCATATGGGCACGACTACCGCGCCCTCGGCGCTCGAGAGCTCACGTACACGATCAAGTCTCGGGTTGTCGGTAAACCCCGTCTCATCGACGTTCGCCACATACATCACCGGTTTGTCGGTGAGCAAATGCATGTCGCGCAGCAACGCTCGCTCGTTGGCATCGAGGCCCATAGAGCGAACCGGCTTCGCCTTGTTCAACTGCTCTCGCACCCGTTCGAGCAAATCGCGGGTGCGGATGGCATCCTTATCCGAGGTTTTGGCCGCCTTGACCGCCTTCTGATGGGCCCGGTCGACGCTATCCAAGTCCGCCAGAGCGAGTTCCGTATTGATCACTTCAATGTCGTTCGCGGGGTCGATCTTGCCGGCAACATGGATGATGTCGTCGTTTTCGAAACAGCGCACCACGTGTGCAATCGCATCCACCTCGCGAATGTGCGCCAGAAATTTGTTGCCGAGTCCCTCGCCCTTGGACGCGCCGGCGACCAGACCGGCGATATCGACGAACTCCACCGTCGTCGGCAGGATCTTCTCAGGATGCACGATCGCGGCGAGTTTCTGCAGGCGCGGGTCAGGCACCGGTACGACGCCGACGTTCGGGTCTATCGTGCAAAACGGATAATTCTCCGCTGCGATCTGCGCGCGCGTGAGTGCATTGAACAATGTGGATTTTCCGACATTCGGTAGTCCGACAATTCCACAACGAATAGGCATCAGATTTTTCCCGCACGGCTGTGCAACTTGGTCATGGCGCGTTCAGCGCCTTGTTCGAGAATCAAGGGCACACAGTCCGCCGCCGTGTTCACTGCGTCCAAAATGAGGTCTTCCTCGGCGCGCGGCGCGCGCGTCAATACGTAGTCGATGACGTCGGTTTTATTGCCCGGGTGGCCCACACCCAAGCGCAGCCGCCAAAAACTCTCGCCGATGTGGGCGATCGTGTCGCGCAAACCATTGTGCCCGCCATGTCCGCCGCCGTGTTTGAGGCGCACGCTGCCCACGGGCAAATCAAGCTCATCGTGTGCTACCAGGATGTCATCCGGCGCGATTTTGTAGAACTCGCTGAGTTGCCGGATCGACAGACCGCTGCGATTCATATAGGTGGTCGGCTTCAATAGAATGATCTCTTGACCGCTGAAGCTGATGCGCGCGGTCTCGCCGGAATACTTGCGGTAATCGCGAAACTCCGCGCCCTGGCGTTGCGCAAGCACATCCACAAACCAGAAACCGGCATTGTGCCGCGTTACCTGATGTTCAGGTCCCGGATTTCCGAGACCGACGATGATGCGCAACGGTAATCCAGTCATCGTGGATGCACCCATCCCACATTTACCTCAAAAAAAGTAGGGGCCGCCAGCCACTGACGGCCCCTCTGTACAGACGCTCGAAAAGACTATTTCTTCGCGTCTTTCTTCGCCGGTTCCTTCTTGGCCTCGGCCTTCGCAGGTTCGGCCTTCTTCGCCGCATCGCCGGCCGCCGCGGCAGGTGCCGCTGCCGCTGCAGCCGCTCCTTCCGCCGCCGTGGGCGCCGCTGCCGCCGCGGTGGGCTCGGGCTCCTCTGCGCGCGGGCTGTGAATGGCCACGACCGCCGCGTCTTCCTTCGCCAGTTCCACCAGGTGCACGCCGTCTGGGATCTTCAATTGCGACAGATGGATGCTTTCATTGAGCGACAATCCGGAGATGTCGACCTCGATGAATTCCGGCAGATCCTTCGGCAGGCAAGAGACCTCGACGTCGTTGCGCATGTGCGACACGATGCCGCCTTGAGATTTGACGCCCGGCGAGATCGCCTCACCCTTGAAATGCAGCGGAATACTGATCCGAATTTTCTCGTTCTCTTCGACGCGCTGAAAATCGATGTGCACAATCGCGTTCTTGAACGGATGGCGCTGCACGTCCTTCAAAATGGCGGCCTGCGTCTGATCTCCGACTTTCAGACTAAGGATGGTCGAATAGAACCGCTCGTTATCGAGCAGTATCGAGAGTTTCTGGTGGCTCAGGGTTAACGCCCGCGCGTCCGAATGACCGCCATACAGAATTGCCGGAACTTTTCCTTCGTGACGCAGGCGGCGGCTCGCACCTTTGCCTTGCGTCTCGCGGAACTCGGCTACGAGTTCAAAAGAGGTTTTCATAATCTTCTCCAGTTGCATCACTAACACGGTCCTCACGCACCGCGACCAGTTGCGAGAGGACCGACCAATTAAATCGCCAAATCAGTCGATGTACAGCGAACTCACCGATTCCTCATCGCTGATGCGCCGTATGGTTTCCGCCAACAATCCCGCGACGCTCAGCTGACGAATGCGCTTGCATGCGCTGCCCTCAGCTGACAGTGGGATCGTATCGGTCACCACCAGTTCGTCCAGAACCGACTTCGAAATACGCTCAATCGCAGCGCCGGACAACACGGCATGCGTGATGTAGGCGACTACTCTGGTCGCGCCCTCGTCTTTGAGGGCCTGCGCCGCCTGGCAGAGCGTGCCGGCGGTATCCACCATGTCATCGATCAAGACGCAGGATTTACCTTCGACTTCGCCGATGATATTCATGACCTTCGATTCGTTCGGCCGCGGACGGCGCTTGTCGATGATCGCCAACTCCGCGTCGTCCAACCGCTTCGCGAGCGCGCGCGCACGCACCACTCCGCCCACGTCCGGCGAAACCACGATCATGTTCTCGTGCTTTTGTTTCCACGCATCCCCGAGGAGCACCGGCGACGCGTACACATTGTCGACCGGTATGTCGAAAAATCCCTGGATCTGGTCCGCGTGCAAATCGACGGTCAACAATCGATCGACCCCGGCGCTCGCGATCATGTTTGCCACTAATTTGGCGGCAATTGCCACGCGCGTCGCGCGTGGCCGTCGATCCTGGCGCGCATAACCGAAATACGGAACTACCGCGGTGATCCGCTTCGCCGACGCCCGACGGCAAGCGTCGGTCATCATCAATAATTCCATCAAGTTGTCGTTCGACGGAGGGCATGTGGACTGCAGAATGAATATGTCGCGGCCGCGCACATTTTCCATCAGTTCGACATTCACTTCTCCGTCGCTGAATCGCCCGACGTGCGCGCGCCCAAGCGGCACGTGCAAGTGACGCGTAATCTCCAGCGCCAACAGCGGGTTCGCATTGCCGGCGAACACCGAGATGGTCGGGGATTCAAACTCTTTGCTTCGCGACATATGACGGACTTCACCACAGGCTCGAAATTGGCTGGGGTGGAAGGATTCGAACCTCCGTATGGCGGGATCAAAACCCGCTGCCTTACCGCTTGGCGACACCCCAACTTGAAAATCAATCGTCAGCGCTTCTAAAAAGCACGGCCGCTAGCCAGCCGCTAACCTCGCAAGCAAGGGTGAGTCGTTGAGGGAGCGAGCCAAGAACGCCTCGAATGCCGGCGGCAGTCCGCCCACAATGTCATGGCCTTCCTTCATCTCACAGGGCATAAAGATACAAGCCCCGGTCCCCGTCAGGCGTGCCTCTCCAAAGCGCGACATCCAATCGACCGCGCGAGCCACCTCAGGATAACGGCGCCGCACCACCCCCAAGCAATCGTTCCTACCACCGGACGCCAGGAAACCGTGAATTGTGATGGGAGGGGAATTTCTTGTCAATTCAGGGTCCTGGAACACATCCTTGGTGCTCACAAAGACATTTGGCTTAATAATCAAATAGTTACATTCAGGAGGCGCGAGCGGAGGGTACAACAGAGTCAGGCGCTCCCCTACCCCTTCTGCAAAGGCCGCACGGCCATGTACGAATACCGGCACATCGGCGCCCAATTTCAATCCAATCGCCGCTAATTCCACCACCTTCAATCCCAAGCCCCAGAGCTTATTCAGCGCGACGAGACAGGTAGCCGCATCGGAGCTGCCGCCGCCCAATCCCGCTCCCATGGGAATTCGTTTGACGACGTCGATATCAGCTCCGAGTAGGCAACCTGTCGCGGCCTTCAGGGCGCGCGCCGCACGTACGCATAGGTCCGCCTCGGGAGCCACGCCGGCGGCGCCCGCGCCGCGCCGAATGTCGCCGTCGGGTCGCACGCGAATCGTAATCTCATCGCACAGATCCACGAACTGAAAACAGGTCTGCAATTCGTGGTAGCCGTCGGGGCGGCGCCCCAAGATGTGCAGGAACAAATTGATCTTGGCAGGCGCGGGCCACGATCGCTCGTCCGTCTCGTTCACTTGAACGATTCCCAGTGATCGATGACGATGCGCACGCGTGCGTCCGCCCTGCTGAGCACCAGCCGCGCCGGCAACAAATCGCCGTTATTCGGCATATAACGGTCATATTCGATGTTCCAACCCGACTGTGCCAGATGCAAGGCACGATCTTGTTCGTTGCGCGTCAGCTCGAAAGTTGAACTCGGATCCGGGATACCCAACAACCAAAAGCGCAGATTTTCGAGCGGCAGATCGAATCCCAGCCGCTCTTGTAGTTGCGCCACCACGGCATCGCTCGGCGGCGCACCGTTCAGCGAGAGTCCCGCGGGCGTCACTCCGAGCGTCAGCGCGCCCGCACCGAATGGACCTGCCAGATGCACCTCGCTCGCCTCGCCCCGCTGTCGCCAGTCCAAGCTGGCCTGCCACCCCTGCTGCCCCAAGGCGACAGCCGCCCGCCCGTCGAGCTGCCACGCACTCGCATGCTGCAACTCCGACAGCCGTTGCTCCCATGCCGCGGGTGCGAGCGTGGGACGGACCGTCGCGCAGCCCGCGAGCACGGCACAACACGCGATGGACCCGATCAATCCGCGGAGGCCGCTCATTTGGAATCGTGTAGACGTTTACGAGTTGCGGTGAGCAGGTGATTGTCGGCGTCCACCTCGATTGCCTCGGACCAAACTCGTTCGGCATCGGCGCGTCGACCTAGCTGCCACATCACTTCGCCCAAATGCGCAGCGATGTCGCCTCCCCGATCATCCGCATAGGCGGCGGTCAAGTAAGGCAGTGCCTGTTCAGCGTGACCCTGCCGGAACAGCACCCACCCCAAACTGTCGAGAATCGCCGCGTTTTTCGGCGCCGCCGCGTAGGCGCGTTCAATCAGTGCGCGGGCGTGTGCAAGCTCTTGATTGTGATCTGCCAGTGTATAGCCGTAGGCGTTCATGGCGGCCGGATCGTCAGGGCGAGACTTCAAGACCTCCTTGAGCTCGCGCAGGGCCGGACCGATACGGCCCTGCGCCTCATAGGTCGAAGCGATCGCGTAGCGAATGTCCACGCTGTCCGGATATTGCAGGATGCCCTGGTCGAGGAGATCTATCGCCTGCTGCGAGTCGCCAGAGTCGGCGTAGATCCGCGCGCGCGCCGCCAGTATTTCGGGCGCGCGCTGCGGTTCATCCTCGATGAGATGGTCGAGCAGCTCTTGGGCCGCAGGGGCGGCTCCGTGCGCCTGCAAAATACTGCACGCCCGCAGCAGTGCCGCAATTGAGTTATCGCCGCTCTGCACCTGCGCGTACAAGCGCAATGCTCGTTCCAGATCGCCGCGCCGCTCCGCGATCAATCCTAAGTAGTAGAAGGAATCGTCGACGAATTTGCCCATGGTCAACAATTCCGCGAAGCGCCGGCCCGCCGCGTCCAGCTTTCCGTCTTGAAATTCGACCAGTGCCAAAAGGCGTACGGCAACCGGTGCGGACTCCGGCAGAGTCGAGAGAGACTGAAGCTGCGCGGTTGCCGCGGCGTTCCGTTGTGCTGCCAATAGCAGCAGCGCATAGTCGAGCTGGTTCGCGGGCGTCGCACTGCGTTCAGCGAGCGCTTGCGATTGCGAGAGAGGCTCGTCAGCATCGCCGGCCAGAATGCGCGCGCGCCAGAGTCCCTGCGTGAGCTCTCGACGCGCGTCGCTGTCGGGACTCGCGTCGCCACCCGTCAGCGCAAGCGCCGCGTTGAAGCTCCGCACCGCCGCGGCCGGATCGTCGGCGCGAAGGGCGGCGAATCCCTGAAGACGATACGCTGCCGCGGAAGCGGGAAATGACTCCGCCAATCGGTCCGCGAGCTGGCGCGCACCGAAAACGTCGTCGACCGATGCCAGCTCCAATTCGAGTTCGGCGAATTCCGCGTCGGTGCCGCGCGGCGAGGTCCGCAGCACGGTCCGATAATGATCTGCCGATTGTGTGATCTTAAAGAGGGCCAAGGCCGCCTTGGCCGCGGCGCGATGCGCGTCCAGAGAACTAGGGTCCAACCTAATCCAGCGCGCGGCGACGACTGCGGTCAACGATGGTTGCAACGAGTCGGAGGTAACATCGGTTGCGTGCTTCAGCAACTTAGGGTCAGTGTCGATCGACGCCGCGGCCGCGTACTGGAGCGCGGCCACCCGCGGTTCGTGCCGGGCAAGCGCTATCTCGCCCGTGACAGTATAAAATACCTGCGGGGCCTCAGCTCTGTCTGGCGCAGGGTGGGGCCCGACGCACCCGACGCAGGCGAAGGCGGTCAGGCCAAGGGAAGCTTTGGCGAACTGTGAAATCGAGAACACGGCCGCACTATAGCTAAATGAAGGGTCCGATGCCGCGGATTCCCGCTTGATCTAGGCGTGTTTCTTCACGAGAATCTGACGGTTACAAAACAAAGCGCTTCAATGGCATTCAACGTCCTCGGGCTCAATCATAAGACCGCGCCGGTCGCCTTGCGCGAGAAGGTGGCATTCAACGAGGAACGCCTGCTTGCGGCGCTATACACGCTGCGGCAGGAAAACGGAGTTGCCGAAGTGGTGATTCTGTCGACTTGCAATCGAACGGAGGTCTATTGGTCGGGCACCGCGAGCGGTGCTGAATTGTCCCAGTGGCTGGAACGCCATCATGGGAACACTTTGGATCTTGCCTCGAGTTTGTACGTGCATCAGGATCGTCTCGCCGTCGAACATGCCTTCAACGTTGCCTCTGGACTCGACTCGATGGTGCTCGGCGAAGCACAGATTCTGGGTCAGCTGAAAGAGGCCTACCGCGTCGCTCACGAGGCCGGCAGCACGGGCCCTTGGCTCAATAAACTGTTTCAAGCGGCTTTTTCCGCCGCCAAACGTGTGCGCACCGAGACGCAGATCGGCGCGAACGCGGTCTCTCTCGCATCCGCGACGGTGAGCCTCGCACGGCGGATGTATGCGGATTTGAGCGCTCACACAGCGCTCATGATCGGCGCCGGAGAAATGATTTCGCTTACCGCACGGCATTTCTCCGCCGCCGGTATCAAGCGCCTGGTAATCGCCAATCGCACTTTGAGCCGCGCACAAGCCTTGGCGGCCGAGATCAAAGGTTATGCGGTCGATTTGAGCGCCGTCGACAAGGAACTGGCAGACGCCGACATCGTCATCAGTTGTACTGCGAGTTCGGTGCCGATCGTCACGAAGAAAGCGGCCGCCGCCGCGGTGCGCGCGCGGCGCCATCGCCCGATATTCATGGTGGATTTGGCGGTTCCGCGCGACATCGCCACGGAGGTCGCGGAACTGGAGGATATCTATCTATTTTCGATTGACGATCTACAGCAGGTGGTGGACGAAAACCGTCAGCAACGCGAAGTCGCGGCCGGCGGTGCCCGGCTGCTGCTAGAAGAAGAAGTGGCCCGGTTCCTGGCCGAATCACGGGCGCATGACGCCGGACCCGCAATCCGGGCCTTGCGCCAGCAGGCGGACACGATCCGTCTGCAAACCCTGGAGCAGGCGAGGCGCATGCTGAGCGCCGGCAAACCCGCCGACGAGGTGATCGAATATCTCGCGAATACCCTCACGAACCGGCTTCTGCACACCCCCACCCAGGCGCTGCGCCAGGCCTCGGAATCTGCCGATTCCGCCCTGGCGGAGGCTCTCGTCCGGGAGCTCGCCGACGAACGCGGCCGGCAATAACTTCAAGGGCCGCTATAATTCGCGGCCATGAAAGACTCCATTAGGCGCAAGCTCGAAAAACTCGACGAGCGATTCGAGGAAATCAGCCGCCTGCTCTCGGATCCCGGCGTCATCTCGCGGCAAAACCAATTTCGGGAACTCTCGATGGAATATGCCCGATTGGGGCCGCTGATCGACCGGTATCGCGGGTTCGTCGCCCTCGAAGGCGATGCCGCGATCGCGAGTGAACTCGCCATGGAGGAGGAGTCGAGGCAATTGGCGCCGCGCATTGCTGCCGAGGAACTCGAGCTGCAGCGCCTTCTCGTACCCAAGGATCCCCAAGATGACAGCAACATATTCTTGGAGGTTCGTGCCGGCACCGGCGGCGACGAAGCGGCGATTTTCGCGGGCGATCTATTCCGCATGTATGCGCGGTTCGCCGAATCCAAGCGTTGGGAGGTCGAGATATTGAGCGAAAGCCCGGGCGAGCACGGCGGGTACAAGGAGATCATCAGCCGCATCATCGGACGCGGGGCATTTTCGCTGCTCAAATTCGAGTCGGGAACCCACCGAGTACAGCGGGTCCCCGCCACCGAAGCGCAAGGGCGCATCCATACCTCCGCCTGCACGGTGGCGATATTGCCCGAACTGGAGGAAGTCGAAGCGGTGGAATTAAATCCGGCGGACCTTAGGATCGATACTTTTCGATCGTCCGGCGCGGGAGGCCAGCATGTCAATAAAACCGATTCGGCAATTCGCATCACGCATCTGCCCTCCGGCATCGTGGTGGAGTGTCAGGACGAGCGCTCGCAGCATAAGAACCGTTCGCGCGCACTGTCGCTGTTGAAGGCCAAGCTGCTCGCCGAGGAAAGACAAAAACAACAAAGCCAGCAGGCCCAGTCACGCAAACTGCAGGTCGGTTCGGGTGATCGTTCGGAGCGCATTCGCACGTATAATTTTCCTCAGGGGCGCGTGACCGATCACCGCATCAACCTGACCCTTTACAAACTCGACGATGTCATGAACGGCAATCTGGATGAACTCATCGGCGCCCTGAGCCAAGAACATCAGGCCGAAGAACTCGCGCAGCAGGTCGAGTGACATCCATGAACACAGTTGCGAAGGTACTGAACTTCGCTGTTCACACGCTTGCGGAGCACAGCGATTCACCGCGACTCGATGCCGAACTGCTTCTCGGCAAGGTGTTGGGCGTTGCGCGTTCTCAACTGATCGTGCGGGGCTCGGAATCCATGGCCGTCGACGCTGTCCATCTATATAAGAATCTGATCGATCAACGTGTGAAAGGCGCGCCGATTGCATATTTGACGGGCACGCGTGAATTCTGGTCGCTGGCTCTCAAGATCACGCCCGCGGTACTCGTGCCGCGTCCTGAAACCGAGACACTCGTTGAGCTGGCGCTGGAGTTGGTACCGCCGGATCAGAACCAGGCTATTCTGGATTTGGGTACCGGCAGCGGTGCAATCGCCCTCGCGATCGCGTCGGAACGACCCTGCGTCCACGTCACCGGCGTGGATATCTCGCCCGCGGCCCTTGGCGTTGCCGGAGACAACTCGCGCGCTCTGGCGCTGCGCAACGTCAACTGGCGCCTGGGCTCATGGTTCGACTCCGTTCCGGGCGAGCGCTTTGAGATGATCGTGGCCAACCCACCCTATGTCGCGGCCGGAGACCGGGCGCTTGATGCGCTCACCGCGGAACCGGCGCTGGCTCTGTGCAGCGGACCAACCGGGCTTGAGGCTCTGGCGGCGATCGTGGAGGGCGCCGGCCGGCACCTGAAGCCTGGAGCTTCGCTGTTGCTCGAGCATGGCAGCGGCCAAGAGCGCGACGTCGCGCTGCTGCTCGAGCGCCACGGCTTCCGCGACGTTCGCTCGCACGCTGATTATTCAGGCAAACCCCGCGTTACGCTGGGAACCATTCACTCGCAACATTAGGAACTTCCATGATCCGCTTCGAAACTACACTGGGCGATTTCACAATCGAATTGTTGGACAAGGAGGCGCCGGAAACGGTGGTCAACTTCTTGAAATACATCGATACCGGATTCTTCGACGGCACCATTTTTCACCGCATCGTGCCCGGCTTCGTCATCCAGGGCGGCGGGTTCACTGAAGACATGACTCAAAAGCGCACGCAGCCGCCGATCAAGAACGAGGCCGACAACGGACTCAAGAATGAGCGCGGCACCCTCTCGATGGCACGCACCAACGACGTCAACAGCGCCACGTCGCAGTTCTTCGTCAATCTGAAGGACAACGAATTTCTCGACCACAAGCGCGGCAATTTTGGCTACGCAGTGTTCGCGCGCGTAACTGAGGGCATGGACGTGGTCGATAAGATTGCGGCGGTCGAAACCGGCCGGCGCCGTGGCTTTGACGACGTGCCGGTCGAGGCGGTCATCATGAAACGCGTGCACAGGATCGACAAATAACGCTTGGGTCCTTGGGCACACCTAGACCCGCTCTAAATGGCGCGTAACAAATCCTGGACGGGCCGCATCGCCCGAGCTTTGTTGTTCGTGACGGTCGGCTTCGCCGTCGTTTCGGTCGCCGCCGTGCTGGTGCTGCGGTGGATCAATCCTCCGTACAGCGCTTTCATGGCGGAGACTCAGATCGAAGCCTGGATGAGCCGCGATGATACATATGTATTCCGGCACAACTGGGTTGATCTCACGCGCATCTCGCCCAATCTGCCGCTGGCAGTCGTCGCCTCGGAGGATCAAAAATTTCCGGAGCATTGGGGCTTTGACGTTGAAGCCATCGAGAAAGCCTATCAACTCAATCAGCATAGCCATCGCGTACATGGCGCGAGCACCATCAGTCAGCAAGTGGCCAAGAATTTGTATCTATGGTCCGGCCGCAGCTATTTTCGCAAAGGGCTCGAGGCATATTTCACTGTTCTGATCGAAAGCTGCTGGCCCAAGCGGCGCATTTTGGAGATCTACCTCAATATCGCCGAGTTCGGCTATGGCATCTACGGCGCTGAGGCGGCGGCGCAGCGGTTCTTCCACAAGCCGGCAGCGCGATTGACGCGAAGCGACTCTGCAGTCCTCGCTGCCGTACTGCCGAATCCGCAGCGCTACTCGGCAGCGGCGCCTTCGCGATATATCCAGCAGCGGCGCGATTGGATTCTGAACCAGATGCAGGCGCTCGGCGGTCCCGAAATGCTGGATGAGATCGACGCTTACCCGAGCCGACACCGTGACCGCGCGGGGGTAATCTGATGCCGCCTTCGGCTCTGCGCTGGGCCTTGGCGACCGCCCTGCTATTCAGCGCGATCATCTGCGGCCACGTGACCTCCGCTGCCGACTCGCCGCCTACCGCGGCCGCCCCGGCCGTGGCCGAGCATCTCACCCATGGCCGCTTTCGGAATATCGCAATTTACGCGCCGGTCGGAACACCGAACAGCTTTGTATTGTTCCTGTCCGGTGATCGAGGCTGGGACTCGATCACCGCCGACATGGCGCTTAAGTTCGTCCGCCGCGGCGCACTGGTGGCCGGCATCGATCTTCGAGAGCTCAAAGCGAATTTGGAAGCCGATTCGGCGGAATGCGTCTTCTTGGATGGTGATCTTGAGAACTTGAGTCATTTTCTACAGGCCTATCATCACTTGCCGACCTATCTCGCGCCCTTTCTCGTCGGTTACGACTCCGGCGCGAGCTTGGCATACGCCGCACTCGCGCAGGCGCCGGCGAACACGTTTGCCGGGGCGCTTACGGCGGGATTCTGCCCAACATCGAACTTGCGAAAGCCGCTGTGCACGGGTTCGGGAATTCAATATTCGCGCCCCCCCGGCGATCACGGCGTGCAGTTTTTGCCCGTGAAGAAGCTCGAGAATCCGTGGGTGCTGATTGAGGGCGATCACGATCAGGTCTGTGGTCCAACAGCGGCCGGCGACTTTATAGCCGGGATGCCGGGCGCAGCACTCGTGCAGGTGAGGCCGAGCAACTGGTTGCCGCCGTTCATGGCTGCATTTGACACGTTGGTGAAGCGCTCTTCGAGTATGTTGGCCCTGCCGCCGCCCCTAGCTTTGAAGAATCTGCCGATCATCGAGATTCCGGCGCGTGCTGCAGCTCCCTCCACTGACGCGTTTGCCATCATCATGTCGGGCGATGGCGGGTGGGCCGGGCTCGACAAAGAGGTCGCGTCGGCATTGAGCGCCCAGGGCATCCCGGTGGTCGGTCTCGATTCGTTGCGCTATTTTTGGAACGCGCGCACGCCGGACGGTCTGGCGTCGGACACTGACCAAATGATTCGCTACTACCTCGCGCATTTGGGTAAGAAGCGCGTGTTGCTCATCGGGTATTCGCAGGGCGCCGATGTTCTGCCATTCGCTGTCAATCGCCTACCCGCGGCGACTCGTGCCCAAGTCGGGTTGACTGTCTTGATGGGGATGTCCCAACATGCCTTGTTCGAATTTCACGTGAGCAGCTGGATTTCGGACGATGACTCCGGACCCGCAACGTTGCCCGAGGTCACTCGGATAACCGGTACTCCGGTTCTATGCATTTATGGGGAGGGTGACAATGACTCGCTGTGTCCGAAACTCGATCCGGGGAAGGTCCGCATCGTGAAACTCAATGGCGGCCATCATTTCAATGGTGATTATGCGGGGTTGGCGCGCGAAATCCTCGCCGCATCGAATCGATGAAACTCGCATCCAGACGCGCCTTCTTGCGAAGCGCATGCGCCATTCCGCTGATCGCTGCCGCCGCAAGGCACCGCGCCTTTGCATCGGCCGGAGGGTCCGCAGAATCGGAATTGAAGCCCATCACCGGCGCCGCGAAAGCCATCTCGCCCTCCGAACGTCGCGCACGAATCGCCAAGGTGCAGGAACTGATGGTGCAAGGCAAAGTGGATGCCTTGCTCATCGAAACGGGCTCGTCGCTCGAATACTTCACCGGGATCCGCTGGCGTCTGTCCGAGCGTACGACCGCTGCGATCATTCCGGCTCGCGGCGACCTCATAATCGTGACACCCGCATTCGAAGAACCGTCTGTGCGCGAGACTCTTGAGGTCAACGGGGACGTTCGGGCGTGGAATGAGCATGAGAGCCCGTTCGTACGTATCGTACAAGCCTTGCGGGACCGAGGCGTCACATCCGGTGTCGTGGCCGTGGAGGCAACGATCCGGTTCTTCATCGTCGACGGCGTTCGTCAAGCCTCGAACGGATACCAGATCATCTCCGCCGACCCCCTGATTCGGGCCTGTCGCATGATCAAGTCGCCGGCCGAGCTGGCGCTGATGCAAATCGCGAACGATGTCACCATCGCGGCGCTTCGTCACGTCCACGGACGAATCGAGCGCGGTATGAGCTCCGCGGACCTCGGCGCGCTGATGAACAGCGTAACGATTGCGTTGGGCGGCTCGCCGGAATTCTCACTCGTATTGCTGAATGAAGCGTCCGCTTACCCGCATGGCTCATTGCAACCTCAAACGATCCGCGAGGGTTCGATTGTCCTGATGGATTGCGGCTGTACGGTGCAGGGGTACCAATCCGACATTTCGCGCACCTGGGTGTTCGGCGAAGCAACGCCCCGGCAGCGTAAAGTCTGGGAGACGGTCAAGCACGGTCAGGAAATCGCCTTGCGAACCGCAAAAATTGGCGTTGCGGTGGGCGGCATCGACGACGCGGTCCGCAGCTACTACGAGAGCGAGGGCTGGGGTCCGGGATACAAGCTCCCGGGGCTGTCGCATCGCACGGGCCACGGCATCGGACTCGATGGGCATGAACCCGCGTACCTCGTGCACGGCGATGGAACCTTGCTGCAATCCGGGATGTGTTTCTCCGACGAGCCGGGAATCTACATTCCGGGGGAGTTCGGCATCCGGCTGGAGGACTGCTGGCACATGACCGCTTCGGGACCCGTGCTCTTCACACCCTTAGCGAAGTCTCTCGCCGACCCCATTTGAGCGCTCGCGGTGCGCAGGTGCGGGCCTCGGTGCTACGCCGCGTCGGCCGCCTGTGGCGCATCGGGGTCATAACCTAAGATCGGCGCCAACCAGCGCTCGGTTTCGGCCAAGGTAAGGCCCTTGCGCAGTGCGTAGCTCGCGACTTGATCGCGATCGATTTTGCCTACGCCGAAATAATGCGCTTTGGGGTGTGAAAAATACCAGCCGCTGACCGCCGCGGTCGGCAACATGGCGAAGGATTCGGTCAGGCAAATACCCGACCTTCGCTCCGCATCCAGAAGTGCCCACAGCGTCGCCTTCTCCGTATGATCCGGGCAAGCGGGGTAGCCCGGGGCCGGGCGGATTCCTCGATACTCCTCGCGAATCAACCCCGTGCTATCGAGCTGCTCGTGCGCCGCATATCCCCAAAATTCGCGCCGCACTCGCTCGTGCATTCGCTCGGCCAGCGCTTCGGCCAGGCGATCCGCCAGCGCCTTGAGCATGATGCTGCTGTAGTCGTCGTGTGCCGCTTCGAATCTGGCCACGTGCTCATCGATGCCGAAGCCGGCGCTCACGGCGAACGCTCCGATGTGGTCCGCGCGGCCGCTGTGCGCCGGCGCAATGAAGTCGGATAAACACGACTGGCCTTGATCCTGCGGCTTGGACTTCTGTTGACGCAAATGGTGCAAGTGCGCCAGGGTCGCCTGCCGCGCATCACTCGAGTACACATGTATGTCGTCGTCTCCCACGCTGTTAGCGGGAAAGATTCCGATCACGGCGCGCGCCCGGAGCCATTTCTCCTCGACCAGACGTTGGAGCATTTGCCTGGCATCCGCATACAGACTGCCGGCAGCCTCGCCGACGACGGGATCGCGCAGAATGTCCGGGAATTTTCCGGCAAATTCCCACGCATTGAAAAACGGCATCCAGTCGATGTAGGGCACCAACTCCTCGAGCGGATAGTCCTCGAAGGTCCGCACACCCACGAGATTCGGAACCGGCGGCGCGTAAGCGGACCAATCTATTTTAAATTTACGCGCGCGCGCTTGGGCATAGGACATCTGCGGCGCCTTGGCCCCCTTGTTGCGGTGCTGTTCCCGCTTGCGCTCGTGGTCCGCCTTGGCGTCGGCAACATAAGCCTCGCGAGTCGCCGGCGTCACCAGCTGCTGACAGACGCCGACCGAGCGCGACGCATCTTTCACGTAGATGACTGCACCGTCATAGTGAGGATCGATTTTTACGGCCGTGTGCGCGGGAGATGTCGTCGCCCCGCCGATGAGAAGCGGCTGTTTGTAGCCCAAACGCTGCATTTCCTTCGCCACGTGCACCATTTCATCCAGCGACGGCGTAATCAAGCCGGACAATCCGATGAGGTTCGCGCCCTCGCGGGTGGCCGCTGCGAGAATCTTTTCGCAGGAAACCATGACACCCAGATCGACCACTTCAAAGTTGTTGCATTGCAATACGACGCCAACGATGTTCTTGCCGATATCATGAACATCGCCTTTGACGGTGGCCATCACCACCTTGCCGTTGGAGCGGCTGGCGCCGGACTTCTCCTTTTCGATGTAAGGAATCAGTACCGAGACGGCCTTCTTCATCACGCGCGCCGATTTCACGACCTGCGGCAAGAACATCTTGCCCGCACCAAATAGATCGCCCACCACATTCATCCCGTCCATCAACGGACCCTCGATCACATCGAGCGGTCGCTTGGACTTGAGTCGCGCCTCTTCGGTATCCTCGAGCACGAACTCATCGAGGCCCTTCACCAGCGCGTGCTGCAGGCGTTCCTCGACGGGGAGCTTGCGCCACTCCAGATCATCGCCGCGCTTTGGGCCGCCGCCGCCGTCCTTGAAGCGTTCCGCAATTTCGAGCAGCCGCTCGGTAGCATCCGATCGGCGAGCCAGGATCACGTCCTCGACCCGCTCGCGCAGATCCTCCGGTATATCCTCGTAGATCGCGAGCTGACCGGCATTGACGATCCCCATGGTCAATCCCGCGCGAATCGCGTGATAGAGAAATACCGAGTGCATCGCCTGCCGTACCGGTTCGTTGCCGCGAAATGAAAAAGAGACGTTGCTGACGCCGCCGCTGACGTGGACGGCCGGCATCCGCTTTTTGATTTCCGCGGCAGCTTCTATGAAATCCAGGCTATATCGATTGTGCTCTTCGATGCCCGTGGCCACCGCAAAGATGTTCGGATCGAAGATGATGTCCTCGGGCGTAAAACCGATCCGCTCGGTGAGTAATTTGAACGCACGTTCGCAGATCGAGACTTTGCGATCGATGGTATCGGCCTGCCCTTGTTCGTCGAAGGCCATGACCACGACGGCCGCGCCGTATTGCATGACTTTGCGCGCATGCGTCAGGAAAGCCTCCTCGCCTTCCTTGAGACTGATGGAATTGACGATCGATTTACCCTGAACGCATTTCAAACCCGCTTCGATCACCGACCATTTCGAGGAATCGATCATGACCGGAACGCGCGCGATATCCGGCTCGCCCGCGATCAAACTCAAGAACTTCACCATGGCCGCCTGAGAATCGAGCATGCCCTCGTCCATGTTGACGTCGATGATCTGCGCACCGTTGACTACTTGCTGCCGGGCGATGTCCACCGCCGCTGCGTAATCGCCGGCTTCGATCAACTTTCGGAACTTGGCCGAGCCGGTCACATTGGTTCGTTCACCAACATTGACGAACAAGCTGTCGGCATCGATAGCCAGCGGCTCCAACCCGCTGAGGCGGCACGCACGCGGGATGGTGGGTAGGCGCCGCGGTTCCGCGCCTGCGACCGCGTCTGCGATCGCGCGAATATGGTCGGGCGTAGTGCCGCAACAACCGCCCACCATATTGACAAAACCACTCGACGCGAATTCACCCAGGATTTCCGCCGTCTGCTGCGGTGTCTCGTCGTATTCGCCGAATGCATTTGGCAGGCCGGCATTCGGATAGGCGCACACATAGGTGTCGGCGATGCGTGAGAGTTCTTCAATGTAGGGACGCAGCTGTTTTCCGCCCATCGCACAATTGAGGCCCACGATGGCGGGTTTTGCGTGTCTAATGGAATTCCAAAATGCCTCCGTAACCTGTCCGGATAGCGTCCTTCCCGAAGCGTCCGTAATCGTGCCTGAAATGATGATCGGCAGATCCAGGCCGGCCTCATCAAGTACCTCGCGCACCGCAAACAACGCCGCCTTGGCATTCAATGTATCGAAAATGGTTTCGATCAGGAGCACATCGACCCCACCGGCGACGAGGGCGCGGGCGGCCACCGAATAACCGCTTGCCAATTCATCGAAATTGACGTTTCGATACCCCGGATCATTCACATCCGGGGAGAGCGATGCCGTGCGGCTGGTGGGGCCAAGCGCACCGGCGACGAAGCGTTGGCGGCCATCGAGTGCCGTCACTTCGTCCGCCGCTTGCCGCGCCAACTTCGCGGCGGCCAAATTCATTTCGCCGACCAGAGAATCCAAGTGATAATCCGCCTGCGAGACGGCGCTGGAATTGAACGTGTTGGTGGAAATCATGTCCGCACCGGCGAGCAGGTACTGCCGGTGGATGTCCGCGATGATCTGCGGCTGTGTGATGGCCAAGAGGTCATTGTTACCGCGCAGATCGTTGCAGCAATTTGCGAATCGCTGACCGCGAAATTCGGCTTCACCCAAACTATGCCGCTGAATCATCGTGCCCATGGCACCATCGAAAATCACCAGCCGCCGCTTCAGGAGTTCGAGAAACGCCTGTGCACGCAAGATTTGCGGTTGCGGTTGCATTCAAGCCACCCGCGCTTCTTCGCACACCCGAGGCCGCAACCCCAGGGCGTGACAAATCGCGTACGTGAGTTCAGCGCGGTTCAGCGTATAGAAATGAAACTCGTTGACGCCATGCTGGCGCAGGCGCTGCACCTGGTCGATCGCCACATGCGCTGCGATCATTCGGCGGGTCTCCGGATCATCGTCCAGTCCGTCGAAACGTCGGCGCAGCCACTCAGGAACGGAGGCACCGCATCGATCGGCAAAGCGCAGCATTTGGGGGAATCGGGTAATCGGCAGAATCCCCGGCACGATGCTGGCGCGAATACCAGTGGCGGCGCATCGATCTCGATATCGCAGGAACACATCCGTGTCGAAAAAAAACTGCGTGATGGCGCGGCCGGCACCTGCGTCGATCTTACGCTTCAGGTTCTCCAAATCGGCCTCGACGCTGCCGGATTCAGGATGTCCTTCCGGGAAGGCAGCAACCGAGATCTCGAACGGAGCGGCACGTTTTAGCACCCTGACCAAATCGGATGCGTGTTCGAACCCGCGGGAAGGAGGCTCACCACTACTCCCCGAAGCAGCGCCAGGCATGGCGGCGCCCGGCACGTCTCCACGCAGCGCGACCAAATGTCGGACCCCGCACCGCCAATAATCTTGGGCGATTCCGACAACCTCTTCGCGCGACGCGCCGATACACGTCAGGTGCGGTGCGACCAGCAATTCCGTTTCACGCAGGATGCGCAGCACGCATTCATGCGTTCTAGAGCGCGTCGAACCGTCGGCGCCATAGGTCACCGACACAAATTTGGGCTGCAAGGGCGCCAAGCGTTGTACGGCAGCCCACAACTGGCTCCCCATGGCATCGTCGCCTGGCGGAAAGAACTCGAACGAAACGGCTACTGCATTGGACATCGTATTCACTCCCGAAAGAGAGCTTCCTACTCGACCATCAGCATGCAAGCGCCTAAGCTATGACTCAATCTCATTATCTTCATGGAAAGGTTGAAACCGGCTCATGGCGACCACGGCCCTTGAATTAAGGCATTTGGAGACGCTCCTTGCCCTGGCCGAATGCGGGAGCCTCTCAAAGGCAGCCGCGCGCCTGTTTCTGACCCAATCCGCGTTGTCGCACCAACTCAAGGCTCTGGAGAGCCACTACGGCGCGGCCCTGGTGGAAAAGAATATCCGGCCACTGCGCTTTACAGCCATTGGCCAGAGGCTCCTAATCCTGGCGCGCGCCACGCTGCCTCTAGTCGCCGAAGCGGGCCGAGACGTTGCTCGGCTGGCGCAAGGTCACGCCGGTCCCTTGCGCATCGCGGTGCAGTGTCACAACTGCTTCGATTGGTTGATGCCGGCCATGGATGCCTATCGATCGCTGTGGCCTGAAGTCGAACTCGACATCATCTCAGGGTTCGTCGTCGATCCGCTGCCCTTGCTGGAGCGGGCGGAAGCGGAACTCGCCATCATTCACGATAAGCCGATTGCGCAGCCCCATGTGGCCTTCAGTCCCCTGTTCCGCTATGAGAGCGTCGCTCTGATGAGCCCGCGGCATCGCCTGGCGGCCAAGGCTTGGGTGGAAGCTGCCGATTTCGCCGATGAGACACTCATTACGTATCCGGTGCCCGACGAGATGCTGGACGTGATGAAGCACTGTCTCTTGCCGGCAGACGTTCATCCGAAGCGCCGCACGGCAGAGCTGACGGTCGCGATTCTGCAATTGGTCGCGAGTGGACGCGGCATTGCGGCGCTGCCATCTTGGACGGTAGGCAACTATATCGAGCGGGGTTACGTGGTGTCACGGCCCATTGGTCAATCGGGATTGCGCTGCGAACTGTACGCCGCCACCAGCGTCTCTGCCGCGGAGGCGGCGTATATAAGAGATTTCATCGCCCTGACGCGCGCGCAGAGCCTAACCGAACTCAGCGGGGTGTCCGCTCTTTAAAGCCATTCACAGGTGGATCGCATGAAAAGAGAATATGTCCACGCTTTTGCATTTTGCCTGATGATCACGGGTGTCATCGCTGCTGCCGTGAGTGCCGTTCCCGACGGTTCGGGCTTCATCCGCATCACACCCGCCGACCTGCATTGGCAGGATGTTCCCGGTGGACATGGCGCACAGCAGGCCATCCTGCTGGGAGATCCAGACAAACCAGGCACCTATGTGGTTCGCGCCAAGTTTCCACCCTACGTGATGGATCATCCGCATTGGCATCCGAACGCACGATACGTAACGGTTCTCGAGGGAACCTGGTATACGGGCACCGGTGATACCCTCGATCTCGCGAAAGCGATTCCCTTGAAACCGGGGAGCTTCATGATGCACCCGGCGAAAGCAACTCATTGGGACGGCTCCGCCGGCCCCGAAACCGTCATTGTTCAAATAATCGGCGAGGGCCCCGTTACCACCACGCAGGTAGATCCCAAGCAGCCCTTCTGGTTCGAAGCACCGCACTAGCGGGGCGCGACGTTTGACGTTTAACGTCAAAACGTCTTTCTTTAAAAAGGACCTGCCCCTCCTCTCGCCCCCTCCTAATTCTTCCTAGCGTGTTCGGTGCCCTCGAGCTACCTTTTCGCCCGAACGCGCCTCGAACCCGTCGGTGAGCGTATTCAGAAACGCGACGATGTCTTTGATATCGGCTTCGCTCATCGCCGGTCGATCGCCGGCGCGTCGGTCGAAGGGCGGCTGGGAATCCACGTTGCGGCGGTACGTCGCGGGCAGGTCATCGAATTTCAAAATGCTGCCGTCGGGGCCGCGGGGATACCAGTTCTGCGGCAGGGTGTCCCGCTCTGCATAGAAACGCACCACATCCTCGAGCCTGTGCAAGACCCCGTTGTGAAAAAAGACCCGCCGCAGCGCTACATTGCGCAGCGTAGGCGTACGGAAAAGTCCGCAGTATTCCTTTTTGTTCTCGAGATCCGTCCGCAGCGGCCCGCAGAGCCCGAGGTCGTAGTAACGGTGATCCGAGTTTGCCGGTATCGCCGCGTTACGCGGGGCACCGACTCCGGCGTAGCCAAAATCGGTGAATTGCGGAAACGCGCCTCGGCGAAACGCGCTGGGATGGCAGCGCGCGCAATTGCCCTTCGCGGGGTCGTTGAAAGCGGCCAGACCCCGCAACTCATCCGGGGTCAACGAAACCTCATGCCGGAGGAACCCGTCATACTTGCTGCTGTACGGATAGAAATCGGCGGCAGTCTGCTGGTAGGTCTCGAGCGCCAGTAGCACACCCTTGAATGCCAGTGCGCGGTCCGCGAAGACCTTTTCGCCGAAGGTCTCGCGAAATTGCGCGGCGTAGGCGGCGTGCTGCACCTTGGACACAACCGCGTCAGCACTTTCGTTGGCCATTTCAAACGGGGAAAACAGCGGCAACCGTGCTTGATCGTGAGCGGACTGAAAACGCCCGTCCCAAGCGCGCCCTCCGGCGGGTCCCTGATCGATGCTGTCGTCGCCCTCATCGTCAAAATAATGTTCGGCGAATGGCGGTACGTTCTGCGTATACATCAAAGACGGGACAGCCCGCACACCAGGGCGCCGGCTATCGATGCCGCCGCGCTGCACCGGCTGGTCATTGGGAGGCCCGAATGCTCGTGCCGGGTCGTGGCAGGCGGCGCATGAGGTCCTACCCGATGCCGATAAGGATTCATCGAAGAACAGAGCGCGGCCGACGGCCGTCATCGCCGCCGCGGATGGTACCTTCTCGAACGAATTCTCGTAGAACACGGTTTCACGGTCGGGCGCCGCGGCGTAGCCAACTCCCGCCAGCACGGCCGCAGCCAATGCGCCGCTCCATTTCGGAATCTCGCGGCGCGCGGACGTACGTCGCCCCGCTCGGTCAGTGAACCGAGCTGCCGCCGTCGCTGGCAACGCCCGCATTGAAGAGTCGTCCAACATCGACCGCATCGAATATGTAGGCGCGATTGCAGAAATCACAGCGCACTTCGACCTCACCTCGCTCGGCTAGAACGGAACGCGTTTCCGCCTCGCCGAGGCCCTGCAGCATGCCGCCAACGCGTTCGCGCGAGCAACGGCATCGAAAATACACCGGCGTCGGCTCGAAGAGACGTAGATCATCTTCGTTGAAAAGCCGGTGCAGTATTTCTGCATCGGCGAGCGTGCGCAATTCCTCCGGCGTCAGCGTATCGGCGATCAGCTGCACTCGCCGCCAAGCATCATCGACCGCCGCCTCGGTCGAATCCGGCGCGCCGCCGCTGTTGGAGGGCAGCCGCTGCAATAGCATGCCGCAAGCCCCGCTACCGTCAGCATAGAGCCAGAGGCGTGTCGGCAATTGCTCGGAATTCTCGAAATACACTTGCAACGACTCGGCCAGCCGGTCACCGTTGATGGGCACGATTCCCTGATAACGCTGTGTACCGTCGCCCGTTTCCAGAGTCACCGTCAAATTGCCGGTACCAATCAAATCGCTTGTGCCAGCCGCGCCTGCGATTTGGCTTTCGCGATAGCGCGCCAATCCGCGCACACCGAGGCCGCTCGTACATTGCGCCAGCAACAGGTGTACGGGCCCGTCACCCTGCAGTTGCAGAGACAGCACCCCCTCGAATTTGATCGTTGCGGCGAGCAGTAATGAAGCGGCCGCCGCTTCGCCCAAGATATTGCGGATCGCTTCTGGGTACTCGCGATGTTCGATCAATGCCCGCCATGCGGTGTCGAGGTGCACCAGGTGTCCGCGAATCGGGTAATGTTCGAACACGAATCGATGCAGACAATCGCGGTCATGCATTAGGAACCGGCCAGTTTAGCCTTCAGTAGTTCGTTGAGCTGCGCCGGGTTCGCCTTGCCGCCGGTCGCCTTCATGACTTGCCCAACGAAGAAACCGAACAGCTTGTCTTTGCCGCCGCGGTAGTCCGCAAGCTGCTTGGGGTTTGCAGCGATAACGGTGTCGATCACACCCTCGATCGCAGCAGAGTCGGTGATCTGCGAGAGGCCCTGAGCCTCGATGATGGCGTCCGCGCCTTTGCCTTCGGACCACATTGCTTCGAACACATCTTTGGCCATTTTGCCGGAGATCGTCGCATCTACGATACGTGCCAAAAGCCCGCTCAACATCGCGGGCGAGACCCGCGACGCGGTGATCTCCACATTGTCGCGATTCAGTGCGCTCGACAATTCGCCCATGACCCAATTGGCGGCGAGTTTGGCGTGACCGCCCGTTGTTTGCGCCACGGCCTCGAAATATGCGCCGAGTTCGCGGCTCGCGCAAAGCACGCCGGCATCATAGGCCGAGAGGCCAAAATCGCGCGCGAACCGGGCGGCCTTCTCGTCGGGAAGTTCGGGCAGCGTCCCACGAATCGCAGAAATGAATGCCTCGTCGATCTCGACCGGCAACAGATCCGGATCCGGGAAGTAGCGGTAATCGTTCGCCTCCTCCTTTGAGCGCATCGGGCGAGTTTCATTCTTGTCCGAATCGTACAGCCGGGTTTCCTGGACCACCTTGCCGCCGCTCTCGATCAATTCGATTTGGCGTGCGACCTCGTATTGAATCGCTTTCTCGACGAAGCGAAAGGAATTAAGGTTCTTGATTTCTGCCCGGGTGCCGAACTTTCCTTCACCGCGCGGCCGCACCGAAACATTTGCATCGCAGCGAAACGAACCCTCTTGCATATTCCCGTCGCAGATTTCGAGGTAGCGCACCAAGGTATGGACCTTCTTCATGTACGCAACCGCCTCCTTGGCCGAGCGCATGTCGGGTTCGGAAACGATCTCCAAGAGCGGCGTACCGGCACGATTCAGATCGATGCCGCTGGCATTCGGCAGCCCCTCGTGCAGCGACTTGCCCGCATCCTCCTCGAGGTGCGCGCGAGTGATCCCGACGGTCTTGACCGCACCATCGTCGAGCACGATGGGAAGGGAACCCTTGCCGACGACCGGCAGTTCGTATTGGCTGATCTGATAGCCCTTCGGCAAGTCCGGGTAAAAATAATTCTTGCGCGCGAATACCGAGCGCCGGGCGATCGTCGCGCCGACGGCAAGTCCGAACTTGACCGCCATTCTCACGGCCTCCGCGTTCAGCACCGGCAACACGCCGGGATAGGCCAGGTCGACCAGGTTGGCTTGGCTGTTGGGCGGCGCGCCATAGGCGGTCGCCGAACCTGAGAATATCTTCGACTTCGTCGCTAGCTGAGCATGTATCTCCAAGCCGATTACGATTTCCCAGTTCGCCATCACTCGTACCCGCCTGGAATATGGGTATGCCATGAAGTGGCCCGCTGGAACTGATGGGCCGCGGCGAGCAACTTGGCTTCCGAGAAATGCGGTCCGATCAACTGCAATCCCATGGGCAATCCATCGATGAAACCGCAGGGCGCCGAGATTCCTGGAAGACCGGCGAGATTCGCGCCAATGGTGTAAATATCGTTGAGGTACATCGTGACCGGGTCGTCAATCTTCGCGCCGATGGCGAAAGCGGGCGTCGGAGCCGTCGGTCCCACGAGCAGATCGACCTTTTGGAACGCAGTGCGAAAATCATCAGTGATCAGGCGGCGCACTTTCTGTGCCTTCAAATAATAAGCATCGAAATAGCCGGCAGACAACACATACGTGCCGGTCATGATGCGTCGTTTGACTTCCGCGCCAAAACCTTCCCCGCGCGACCTCTCGTACAGATCGTTCAAGTCCTTCGGCTGCGGGCATCGATATCCGAAGCGAACGCCGTCAAAGCGCGAGAGGTTGGATGAGCATTCGGCCGGCGCGACCACATAATATGTGGGTACCGACAACGGCAGATGCGGCAGGCTCACTTCCACAGTGTCGGCGCCGAGCGACAAGAAAACCTTCAATGCATCCTGGATGAGCGCCGCGTTGCGGGCTTCCAATCCGTCGAAGAACTCGCGCAGTAAGCCGATTCTCAGACCCTTCAGCGGCGCGTCCAGAAGAGCCGGATAATCCGGCACGGGAGCATCGATACTGGTCGAGTCTTGCGGGTCGAACCCCGCCATGACCTTAAGCACGGCTGCCGCGTCCTCCGCGGTCCGGGCAAGTACGCCAGCCTGATCGAGACTCGAAGCGAAAGCGATCATCCCGTAGCGCGACACCCGTCCGTAGGTGGGCTTTACCCCGGTTACGCCGGTTAGGGCGGCGGGTTGACGTATAGAACCGCCGGTGTCGGTACCCGTACAGTACGGCGCCAGCCTGGCGGCCGACGCTGCCGCAGAGCCGCCCGACGAGCCGCCGGGCACTTTGGTGGTATCCCAGGGATTCTTGACCGGACCGTAGTAGCTCGTCTCGTTGGATGAACCCATGGCAAATTCATCCATATTCGCCTTGCCGAGCATGACGGCACCGGCTGATTTGAGTCGTGCGACGATGGTGGCATCGTAGGGCGCGACGAAATTGTCGAGCATGCGCGAGCCGCAGCTGGTGCGAACCCCCTCCGTGCAAAAAATGTCTTTATGAATGAGTGGGATGCCGAGCAATCGGCCACGCTCCCCGGCCGCCAGGCGGCGGTCGGCGGCGGCCGCGCTCGCGAGAGCCTGCGGAGCCGTCAGGGTGATCAAGGCGTTCAAGCTAGGGTCCAAGCGTTCGATTCGCGCCAAAAAATGCTGCGTCAGCTCAACGCTCGAAATTTGTCTGCTAGCTAAGCGGTCGGCGAGCTCGCCGATGGAAAGGTTGTGCAACTGCATCACTCGACTCGATCAGGCCTCACTCAATCACTCGGGGAACGACGTACAACCCCGCTTGCACACTGGGCGCATTGCTTTGGTATTCGACGTGGTGGTCGTTTTCGGTCACGAGGTCGGGCCGCAATCGCTGGTGCTGTCCATCGAGCGGGTGCGCCATCGGCTCGACGCTCCCTGTGTCGACGCGCGCCAACTCATCGACGAAATCGACGATGCTCGACAAGCTACTGACGTAGACCGGCATCTCTTGTTCGGTGATCGACAGGCGTGCGAGGTGCGCAATCTTTTCGACGTCTTGACGGGTTAGGCTCATAGTGAGTGTCAAAAATGCGCGCGAGTGCGCAAAAATAAGCGGTATTGATGATACACGTTGCCTTGCTGAAAGTCGTGTCGGTTGTTACATTAGCGCAACTTTTTTCACCCCCCCTTTCGCCCCAGAAAAGAACCCATGTTCAAACGCCTTAGAGGTTATTTCTCCAATGACCTCTCAATCGATCTTGGAACCGCCAATACACTGATCTACGTGCGCGAGCGCGGCATCGTCCTCAATGAACCATCGGTCGTCGCAGTGCAAGACGAGCCGACCCGCGGGGGCAAAATCATTGTCGCTGTCGGCGTAGAAGCCAAAAACATGTTGGGCCGGACCCCCGGCCACATTACTGCGGTCCGTCCGATGAAGGACGGCGTCATTGCCGACTTCACCTACACGGAGAAAATGCTTCAGTACTTTATAAAGAAGGTTCACGGCAATCGCTTCTTGAGTCCCAGTCCGCGGGTTTTGGTGTGCGTACCGTTCGGTTCCACGCAGGTCGAACGCCGCGCCATCAAAGAATCGGCGGAGGGCGCCGGCGCGCGCAGCGTCGATATCGTGCCGGAACCGATGGCCGCGGCCGTCGGCGCGGGCTTGCCGGTCCAGGAAGCGCGCGGCTCGATGGTGCTCGACATTGGCGGCGGCACCTCGGAAGTAGCGGTCATCTCGTTAAACGGCATTGTGTATGCCGCCAGCGTGCGTATCGGCGGCGACAAGTTCGACGAGGCCATCACCAACTACGTGAGACGCAATTACGGGATTTTGATCGGTGAGGCGACGGCCGAACGTATCAAACTGGAGATAGGCTCGGCCTATCCGGGACAGCAGGTGAGAGAAATCTCAGTGAAAGGGCGCAATCTCTCCGAAGGCGTGCCGCGCAGCTTTACGCTCAACTCCAATGAAATCCTGGAAGCGCTGCAAGAGCCTCTGCAAGGAATCGTGGGTGCGGTGAAACAGGCCCTCGAGCAAACGCCGCCCGAACTCGGTGCCGACGTTGCCGAGCGCGGTATCGTGCTCACCGGCGGGGGCGCATTGTTGCGCGACGTCGATAAATTGCTCATGGAAGAAACCGGCTTGCCCGTGGTGGTCGCGGATGATCCGCTTACCTGCGTCGCGCGCGGCGGCGGCCGGATCCTCGAACTTACCGAGGAACATGGACCGGGCATATTCGGACTGGAGTAATGCAAGCGACTAGGGAAGCCCCTGCCCATGGTCGCTTTTCGTAATACCGACACGTCCGGTCGAGCGACGGGGCTGCTGCTCCGTTGCGTCCTATACTGCCTTCTGGCCCTCGGATTGATCATCGTCGACAAGCGCTACGACCATCTTGGTAAAATTCGCCGCACTCTGTCGATCGTCGCATATCCCGTACAGGTCGCCGTCGAAAGTCCGTTCCAGGGCTGGAATTGGCTTCGAGAGAGTGTCACCACTCGTGATGCGCTGCGCGCCGATAAGGCGGAACTCGCAACGGAGCTGCGTTTGGCCCAATTCCGGCTCCAGCGTTACGAGGCGCTCGAGGCCGAAAGTCAGCGATTGCGTGCTCTGCGCGACAGCACGGCCGAGGTAGCGAACCGGTTCATCATCGGGGATATCATGGACGTTGATCTCGATGCCTTTCGCGCGCGGGTTTTGGTAGACAAGGGCGCGCGCGACGGAGTATTCGTCGGACAAGCGGTGCTCGATGCCGGCGGGGTTTTCGGTCAAGTCGCCCGGGTCGAACAACTTACCAGTGAGGTGATTCTCGTTAGTGACGCGGCGCATGCGATACCCGTCCAAATCAATCGCAACGGCTTGCGCACCATAGCCGTTGGTACCGGCGACACCAGCCGGCTCAAGCTTCCCTATCTGCCCACCAGCGCCGATGTGATCGTCGGCGACTTGTTGGTCACGTCGGGGCTCGGCGGCAGCTTTCCCGCAGGATATCCCGTCGGCACCATTGCCGAGGTCAAACGCGACCCCGCACAGTCGTTGGCCGATGTGGATGTCCGCCCTGCCGCGGCCCTCGACCGCTCCCGCGAACTTCTGTTCGTCTGGCTGAAGCCGAGCGAAGTCCTGCCGGCGGTACCGTTGACGCCCGCCGCGACCAGTTCGACAGCCGCCGCAACGGGATCGTCATCTGCCGAAAAACCTTCGAGGTCTGCCGCCAAGGGTCCGACGCCCGCCGCCAAGGGCGCGACACCTGCCGCACCACACCCGAATGCGCCGGCGGCACCGAAGCCCGCCGCGCAGCCGCACACGCAACCACCCGCGCCCCCGGCACAGGTGAACGACGAATGATGCGCGAAAACCGAATCCGCCGTTTGCCGATGGCGCTCTCAGCGCTCGTGGCGCTCGCGCTTGCGGTGCTGCCGTTGCCATCGACGCTCGATGCCTTTCGCCCGGATTTTCTGGTGCTGGTGGTTTTTTACTGGTCTATCGAATCGCCGAGCGCCGGTGGACTTACTCTGGCATTCTTTGCGGGACTGGCACTCGATGTGACCAAAGGCGTGGTGTTGGGCCAACATGCGCTTGCGCTGACATTGATGGCTGCGTGGGCCACGCATTTGCGGTTGCGATTGCGGGTGTTCTCGGTTTTGTCGCAGTCGTTGACCATTTTTGCGCTACTGACCGGGTATCAGTTCATCTTGTTCTGGGTGGATGGCGCCACCGGAAATCCCGTCACGAGCTTCAGCCGCTGGCTGGCTCCGGTGATAGGCGCCATGATTTGGCCGTTGCTGGCGGGCACGTTGAGTCGGCTGCATGAGCGTTAACTTGGCGGACATCTCACCTTGATCTTCGATGAATTTTCTCCATCTCGGACGCGCCGCACGCTCACTGCCGGCGGCCGTACCCTGCGGGCGCTCGGTTTGGATGGCCCGCTGACCGGAGTACTGGCGATCATAGTGTGCATCGGTATTCTGGTCGTCTACAGCGCCTCCGGACAGAACGTGAAAATGGTCGAACACCATTTGGCGAATATCGCCATTGCGGTAGCCGCGCTTTTGGCGCTCGCCAGGCTCGCGACTCCGCAGTACCTGCGCCTGTTTGCACCGATCGCCTACGGCATCGGCATCATATTGCTGATCGTAGTCGCCGTTACCGGGCACATCGGCAAAGGGGCGCAGCGTTGGCTCGATATTGGCTTCATCCGCTTTCAACCCTCCGAAATCATGAAGCTCGCCGTGCCCATGATGTGCGCTTGGTACATGCACGAACGTCCGCTGCCGCCGACACTCAAGGATTTGGTGGTCATGGGCATTCTGATCGCCATCCCGACGGCAATGATCGTGACCCAACCGGACCTTGGAACAGCGCTGTTGATTGCAGCGTCAGGTCTCATCGTGATGCTTCTCGCCGGCTTGCAGTTTCGGATCATCTTGATATCGATACCCCTGCTCGGCGGCGCAGCATGGGGCGCGTGGCATTTCATTCACGATTATCAGCGCCAACGCATACTGACGTTTTTGAATCCCGAGACTGACCGGCTGGGTGCGGGCTATCACATCATCCAGTCTCAGATCGCCATAGGTTCAGGCGGCGTGTTCGGCAAGGGATACATGAACGGCAGCCAGGCGCAGCTCGAATTTCTGCCGGAGCGCTCCACCGACTTCATTTTCGCGGTCATTGGCGAGGAGTTCGGTCTGCTCGGTCAGCTCCTGATCCTGTCGCTCTACGGCGTGGTGATCGGGCGAGCCATGTACCTCGCGATGCAAGGGCAGGACACTTTTTCACGTCTGACGGGCGGTGCCATCGCATTGAGCTTCTTCGTCTATGTGTTCGTCAATTCCGGCATGGTGAGCGGGATCCTGCCCGTCGTCGGAGTACCGTTGCCCCTGATCAGTTATGGTGGAACTTCCATGGTCACGCTGCTGGCAGGCTTCGGGATATTGATGTCGCTGCATTCCCATCGCAAGCTCATAGGATCTTAGAAGGGTGCGCACGTTCCGTCATTTCAGGTTCTTGTTCCTCGCCGCGGCGATAAGTGGCGCGAGTGCAAATACGGCCGCCGCGCTCGACACGCACCGCGCGGACGTCAAGAGCTTCATCGAGCAAATGGCGGATCAGTATTCTTTCAAGAAGAGGCAGCTGAAAAAATTGCTGGCGGCGGCGCAGAGTCAGCCCGCAATCCTCGAAGCAATGGAGCGGCCCGCGGAAAAAGCCAAGCCATGGTACGAGTACCGCCCAATATTCGTTACCGAGCGGCGTATCCGTGAAGGTACCGAATTCTGGCTCGCGCACCGGCATGAGTTGGATCAAGCGAGCGTCCGCTCGGGCGTCGCACCGGAATATCTGGCCGCGATCCTTGGCGTGGAAACCTATTACGGCCGTCTTACCGGCTCCTACCGGGTGCTCGATGCTCTGGCGACCTTGGCGTTCGACTACCCGGCGCGGTCAAAGTTTTTTCGAGACGAACTCGAACAATTCCTTTTGCTGGCCCGCGACATGAAGTTGGACCCGCTAGCCGTCAAGGGATCCTATGCCGGCGCGATGGGTGCCCCGCAGTTCATGCCATCGAACTACCGGCGCTATGCGGTCGATGCGGATGCGGATGGCCACATTGACCTCTGGACGAATTGGTCTGATGTTTGCGCGAGCGTCGGCAACTACCTCAAGGAACACGGGTGGAACTCGGGAGAGGCCGTTCTTAGTGAAGCGAATGTCGATCCCGACAAAACCGTGAACTTGGATGGCCGCAAGCTTGTCCTGGCGGAGACTGTCGAGTCCTTGAAGTCGAAAGGCGTGAACTTTGAGAGCCTGCTGCCGTCCGATGCACCCGCCGAACTGATTGCGGTCGACGAAGCCGACGGCACTCACTGGCGCGTCGGTTACAACAATTTCTACGTCATCACACGCTACAACCACAGTGCGCTGTATGCGATGGCCGTATTTGAGCTTGCCTCTGCGGTCAAGCAGCGGGTCCTGATGAACGATGCACCTCGTCCCAACGATGCGCCCGCCAGCGCCGCGGCGACGGTGTCGCCGAACGCGGGTAGTGGCGATGCTCCGCTGGCCGCCCCAAAACCGTGAATGCCGATCGTGCGCTGGCAATCTCGGCGGTAGCGGTGGCTGTTAGCCTGAACGGCTGCATGAGCGAGCCACGGGTGGTCGCCCCGACGCCAAATCGCCCGATACCGCCGCCCATCGCCACACAAGCCCCGCCGGCGACACCGCTGCCTTTTTCTCCCCAAGCGGTCCCCGACGCAGTGCCGAAGATCGAGCCGCGTTCGCGCTATGGTAATCCGCCCTTCTATGAGGTTTTTGGCAGGCGCTATTATGTGCTGTCCTCGAGTTCAGCCTACGTCGAGCGCGGTGTCGCGTCATGGTACGGTCCTGGCTTTCACGAGGTTCGAACATCCACTCGCGAACCCTACGATATGTACGGCATGACCGCCGCCCATAAAACGCTGCCATTGCCCGCTTACGTGCGCGTCACCAACCTGCAGAACGGCCGCAGCGTAGTGGTCCGCGTCAATGACCGCGGCCCCTTCGTCAACAATCGCATAATCGACTTGTCCTACACAGCCGCAGCCAAGCTCGACATGCTACGAAACGGCACCGCAATGGTCGAGGTTCGCTCCATCGATCCGACGATCCCGGCCGGTACACCGGCTGCCACGTCCGGCTCCGCGGTGTTGGCGATGGCGCCAACCGACGCGCCAACAACGATCGGCGCCGCGCCCGTCGCAACAGCCGTCGCTGCGTCTGTCGCCCCGCCCAGCCCTGCGGAACCCGCCGCTGCGCCCGCCGTCGCGGCGCCTATCGCCATGCCGCCCCCTCTGTTCGTGCAAGCTGGGGCCTTCGCGGACCCCGCGAATGCGGATCGATTGGCCGGTGAATTGCGCGGCGGCGGCTTTGGAAAGGTTTTCGTGCGCAACGATTTGATCGCGGGGCGCAAGATGTATCGAGTACGCATCGGTCCCGTTCCGGACGTTCCGGAATTCGACCGCATCGTCGCCGCTCTGGAGAAGTCGGGTGTGCATGATGCCCATCTCGCGCTCGATTAGCTCAAGACTTGGGCTTATGTGCCCCGCCGAACATCGGTAAACTTAATCACTTTTATTCAAGGTATTCGTCCATCATGTTTCGTCCCCTGCTGAGCCTTCTGTTACTCACCGCGCTTGCCACGACTTCCCTTTCTGCCGAGACGCCGATTCCGACCGCGCCTGCCGTCGATGCGCGCGCCTACATCCTGGCTGACTACCGCACCGACAAGGTACTGGCGGCCAAGGACCCCGCCGCACGAATGGAGCCGGCGAGCCTCACGAAACTGATGACCGCTTACATCGTGTTCCAGGAATTGGCGGCCGGCAAGCTCAAGCTGGAGGAACCGGTGATGGTCAGCGAGAAGGCGTGGCGCTCCGAGGGATCCCGCACCTTCATCGAATTGGGGAAACCCGTTTCGGTCGAGCTGTTGATTTTGGGAATGATCGTGCAGTCGGGCAACGATGCAACCATTGCCCTGGCTGAACGCGTGGCAGGGACCGAAGAGACTTTCGCGCAGCTCATGAACTCCAACGCGAAGCGTCTTGGCATGGTGGGTACGCATTTCCAGAACAGTTCTGGATTGCCCTCCCCCGACCATTACACGACTGCCCGCGATATGTCGCTGCTGGCCATCGCCATGATCCGCGATTTTCCTCAGTACTATAAGTACTACTCGGTGCGTGAATTCGAGCACAACGGCATCAAGCAGCAAAATCGCAATGGTCTCCTTGGCACTGATCCAAGCGTCGACGGGCTGAAGACGGGCCATACTGATTCTGCGGGCTTTTGTTTGGTCACATCCGCGCTGCGCGACGGCATGCGCTTGGTTTCGGTAGTGCTCGGGTCGACGAGCATGAAGGGGCGCGAGAGCGCCAGCGCCGCGCTGCTGAACTACGGTTTCACCTTCTACGACACGAAGCTGGTGGTCAAGGGTGGGACCAAACTTGCCTCGACCCCGATATGGAAAGCGGCAACGTCGCCGATCGATGTCGGCATCAGAGATGATCTCTACATCACCTTACCTCGCGGGGAGTCGAACGATATCAAGACAACCGTCTCGGTACAGCCGCGATTGATCGCACCGCTGGCGCGGGATGCCGATGTCGGCCAGCTGCGCGTTTTCACCGGCAACCAAACCCTCACGACACTGCCCGTGCATCCCTTGACCAATGTCGCCGCCGGAGGCTGGTGGCGCCGGCTGATCGACACCATTCGGCTTTGGTTTGCCTGAATCGTGCCGCTACCGATCTGTTATTTGAACGGCGAATATCTGCCGCTGGCCGAAGCGCGGGTCTCGCCGCTCGATCGCGCCTTCTTGTTCGGCGATGCCGTCTACGAGGTCGTCCCCGTATATGCCGACCGGCCGTTCCGGCTGCGTGAACATCTGGACCGCCTCGCTCGCAGCCTGTCGGGAATTCGGATGCCACCGCCCCTCACGCATCCGGAGTGGAGCGAGCTGTGCCGCGAGCTGATCGCCCGCAATGGAGGTGGGGATCAGTATCTTTACATCCAGGTGACTCGAGGCGCGGAGTTCGGCCGCAACCACGCTTGGGGATCGGAACTGAAGCCGACCCTGTTCGCCTTTGCCTCGACGTTGGAGCAGCCCTCTCCAAGATTGCTGGAACAGGGGGTATCGGCGGTAACCGCTGCCGACACTCGTTGGGCGCGACGCGACATCAAATCCACGGCGTTGCTCGCGAATATTCTCCTCAAGCAGCTCTCGGCGGATGCCGGCGCATTTGAAACCATCATGCTCGAACGGGGGGAACTTACCGAGGGATCCTCGACCACGGTTCACGTCGTCGCGCACGGAACAATTTATACGCCGCCAAACGGTGAGCGGATTCTTCCGGGCACGACGCGCGACGTCGTCGGCGAACTTGCCGCGCGCTTAGGTGTCGAGAGCCTAAGCAGGCCAGTCACGGAGATGCAGTTGCGCGCCGCAGATGAGATTTGGCTTGCATTTTCAACCCGCGGTATCCTCCCCGTCACGACGCTCGACGGCTCACCCGTCGGCCACGGTACGCCCGGCCCGATATTCAGGCGTATGTATGCCGCTTTCATCGAGTACACTCGCGAAGTCGCAGGGACGCCTCCACTATGAGTGGTACGACGCTTCAGATATTTCCAAGTGAATTCCCCATCAAAGTCATGGGGCGTCACGATAGCGATCTGCGGGCACTCACCCAAGCCATCATCGAGCGCCACGCGGGGACTGTGCCCGATTCCAGCGTACGCGTACGTACCAGCGCAGACGGCAATTTCTTGGCGGTGACGTACATGGTTCTCGCGAGCAGCCGCGAGCAGCTCGACGCAATCTACCGCGAACTCACTGCTTGCAAGTCCGTGCTGATGGCATTGTGAAAACCCAATTGCCGCAGTAAATGCGGGGTAAGGCCCCGAGCCGCGGTGGCGACATCGCAACCGTCGCAATGATCCGCGAGCCGCGTGACCCCAAGCCCCGGATAGCCGC
This sequence comes from uncultured Gammaproteobacteria bacterium, assembly GCA_963755965.1. Lineage (GTDB taxonomy): Bacteria > Pseudomonadota > Gammaproteobacteria > Steroidobacterales > Steroidobacteraceae > Bog-1198. Next base: position 1,208,215 of record CAVWLU010000008.1, on the reverse strand, counting down.
ACACGTTGATTTGTTCGAAGGGTTTAAGATCCAGCGACACATTGAACGCCAGGCCGTGGTAACTCGCACCGCGGCGAATACGCAGTCCGATGCTGGCTAGTTTCGCGCCATCGACGTACACCCCCGGAGCCTCACGCGACCCTTTCGCCACCACGCCCAATTCGGCTACGTAGGAGATGATGGCGTTCTCGAGTGCTGCGACCAGCGGACGAACTCCAAGCGCGTGGCGCCTTATGTCGATGAGCGGATAGACCACGAGCTGACCGGGTCCGTGATAGGTCACCTGCCCGCCGCGATCGATTTGGACCACTGGAATATCACCCGCGTACTTGACGTGCTCACGACTCGCGTTGAGCCCCAAGGTAAATACCGGAGGGTGTTCCAGGAACCAAATCTCGTCGGGCGTCGACGCATTGCGCTCGTCGGTGAAGCGCTGCATCGCGCGCCAGGTGGACTCATAGGGTACGAGCCCAAGGTGGCGAATCAGAGGCGCATCGCTCACGGGTGCCCAAGCTTCCCGTTATCCAATCCGGCGTTGTTGCGGGCGAGCGCCTGCTCGGCGCGGTAGCTCGACCGCACCAGCGGACCTGACACGCATTCCAGGAATCCCAGATCGAGCGCCGAATCGCGATATCGAGTGAATTGCTCCGGTGTCACGAATCGCTCGACGGACAAATGGTTCGGCGTCGGCCGCAGGTACTGCCCCAGCGTGAGGATATCGACCGACGCTGCGCGAAGATCAGCCATGGTCTCCAAGATTTCTTGATCGGTTTCGCCCAACCCAAGCATCAAGCTTGTCTTGGTCAAAACCGACGGCCGATAGGCTTTTGCCCGCCCGAGCACATCGATGGTCTGCCCGTACCCCGCGCGTGGATCGCGTACGCTGTGGGTCAGGCGCTCGACGGTCTCGACGTTCTGGGCGAACACATCCAATCCCGAGTCCATGACGGTCCGCACGTCCTCAAACACGCCCGCGAAATCCGGTGTCAGCGCCTCGACGGCGGTGGCCGGGTTGCGCCGCTTGATCGCGCGAATCGCCGCTGCGTAGTGTGCGGCTCCGCCGTCGGCCAGGTCGTCCCGATCGACCGACGTGAGAACCACATATTTGAGCCCCATCAATTCGACGGAGCGCGCGACGTTTTCCGGCTCTTCGCTATCCAGCCAACCGCGCGGATTGCCGGTGTCCACCGCACAAAAGCGACAGGCGCGCGTGCAGACGGCGCCCATCAACATGATGGTCGCGGTTCCCGCGTTCCAGCACTCGCCGATGTTCGGGCACTTCGCCTCCTCGCAGACGGTGCTCAGACGGTGTTCGCGGACGATGTGTTTGACGGCCGCGAACTTCGGGCCGGTAGCTAGAGGCGCGCGCAACCAAGAGGGTTTGCGGCCGGCGCCGGCAGCGAACGACGTTGCTGCGACCGAAGCTCCCGCGGCCGGTTTGATGCCGTCTTTGATCGCCGTAAAGCCTTGAGGCGTCGTGTATTTTTCCCCACTTCTCGCCGGCCGTTGTTCCTTGAGGATGGGGATGCCTTTGAATTCGGACATGAGAGCAATTGTACTCCTGCTAGGCATTCAAGGCCTGGAGCCGCTCCGGCGTGCCAATGTCCTCCCAAAATCCCTCATACACTTGCGCGGAACAGCGCTGCGCCGCCATCGAGCGCAGGAGCAAAGGCTTGAGCGGAAACGCCCCATCGACGCAGTTCTCGAAAAAACGCGGAACGTACACGCCGATGCCGGAAAATGTGTACCGCAAGGCGGCGCTCGGCAGCGCGAGCCCTCGGTCCAGTCCAAAATCCCCGTCGGGATGCTGGGGCGGATTGGGCACGAGAACGAGATGCGCGTCCCGGTCCTCCGCCAGAGCGGCCTCTGCGAACGGAAAGTCCGTGAAGACATCCCCGTTGACCACCAGAAACGGGCCGGGAGTCAAATACGGCAATGCGCGGAATATACCTCCCGCCGTCTCCAACGCGCTCGCCCCTTCGTCGCTGTAGGTGAGCGTAACCCCATAGCGCCCACCGTCTCCCAAGTAGTCTCGGATCATCGTTCCCAACCACGCCAGATTGATCACGATTCGTTGGATGCCGGCAAGTGCCAGCCGCTCGACATGATGCTCGATCAATGGCTTGCCGCGCACGGTCAATAAAGGTTTCGGGCAGCGATCGGTCAGCGGCCGCAGCCGCTCACCGCGCCCGGCGGCCAGGATCATCGCGACGCGTGGCCGCTCCTGCGCCGTGCTCAACACGGAACGCGCTCGCGCGCTTGGGCCGCGTCAAAACGCGGATCTACGTGCGAGGCGATGAAGTCCGCGAACTCCCTCGTCTCCGGATAGAGCGACGCCGCTGCGCGAGTGTAGGCAAGTACTCGCGGCAAATCCTTGAGGTATCCGGACTTCCCGTCGCGATAGTACAACCGAGCGAATATGCCGAGCACCTTGATGTGCCGCTGCAGGCCCATGAGATCGAACCAGCGAACGAACTCGTCCTCATCGGCACCCAAGACGAATCCGGCGCGCAGTATCTGTTCGCGATACTGCAAGACCCAGCTCGTGACTCTCTCCGTGGGCCACGCGATGTAGCAATCTTTGAGGAGCGATACCAAATCATAGGTGACAGGACCGTACACCGCGTCCTGGAAATCGAGGATTCCGGGATTTGCGTGCTCATCTACCAGCAAATTCCTCGAGTGATAATCCCTGTGCACGAACGCTGCCGGCTGCTCGGACGCATTGCGCACGAGTACGGCGAAAAGTCGCTCGAGTAAAGAGCGATCGGCGCCGCTTGAGGTCATGCCGAGATGGCGCCCCAAGAACCATTCCGGCATCAGCTCCATTTCTCGCATCAGCAATGGGCCATCGTACGGCGGCAAAGCGGCTGCGGCCGCACCGCCTCGAGTCTGCATCGTGGTCAACGCGCGGAGCGCATCGGCGTACAGGCGGTCGACGTCGCGCTGCGCGGCCAGATCATCGAGGTACTGGCGCGAGCCCAGATCCGACAGCAGCAACAGACCCTGCCGCATGTCACGGGCCATGACGACCGGCACGTTCAATCCGATGCCCGCCAACATTTGCGCGATGCTGACAAACGGTTTTAGGGCTTCCCTTTCGGGCGGGGCGTCCATGACGATGTAGGTATCGCCGCCGCGCGTTAGACGAAAATATCTGCGAAAACTGGCATCCGCCGACGCGGGCTCGATGCGGCCGCCGGCGAAGCCAAGATCTTCCGTGACCCATCGAGTCAGCAGCGCGAGGCGGGAATCGCTTGCATCCGGTACACCCATGCTTGACCATTCACACACCGCAAATGCGGCGGCTTAAGTATACCGACTAAGGCGATTCACTTTGCCCATGGCTTCTCATGTTCGAGCCGCATTGGCTGTTTCTTTGTGCCTTCTGGCAAGCTCCATGGTTCGCGCCGGGGATATGTGCCCCGCGCCGCCCAAGCACAAGGCAGAACCGGTAACGCCCATCCCCACCGGTGACCACCGCATTCGCATCGAGAGCGACGCCGCGTCGTTCAATGCCGCCGGTCTCGCCGTGCTGACGGGCCATGTCCAGGCTCATCAGGACGCGCGCAGCGTCGCAGCCGATTCGGTCACCTACGACGAAAAGACCGGAAAATTGGTGGTCAAAGGCGCGGTGGACTTCGAGGACCCGAAGCTCGGCGTGCGCAGCGACACCGGCGTCTACGACGCGCTCGGCGGAGCGGATTTCAACGAGGCGAATTTCCGGATCTTCGACCGCAATGGCCGCGGCTTCGCGAAGGAAATGGCGATTCATCCGGACGGCAAGGTCGATCTGACGCAGGTGCGCTATACCAGCTGCCCGGTGGGCAATCAGGATTGGATGCTGCAGGCGTCCTCGATCAGTCTCGACACCGACCAACAAGAGGGGACTGCGCGCGGCGTCGTCATGCGCTTCAAAGACGTACCCATTTTCTACACCCCCTACATCTCCTTTCCCGTCGGCGATGAGCGCAAGAGCGGCGTCCTGTTCCCGAGCTTTGGGCATTCAGGCAACAACGGCTACCAGCTGGAAGTGCCCTATTATTTCAACCTGGCGCCGAATTACGACCTGACCTTGACGCCCGGCTTTCTGTCCGCGCGGGGAGGGCAGATCGGCGGCGAATTTCGCTTCCTGACAGCGGGCTCTCATGGCCAAGTCGAAGCGAATTTCCTGCCGAACGATACGATCGAGCACAGCGACCGCGCCTACATACACGTCACGGATATAACCGACCTCCGCCAGGGACTACGTTTCGATACCGACATTGCCAGCGTGAGCGACAGCAACTACTTCGAGAACTTCGGGGCGGGCGCAGATCAGACCAGCGTCACGTTTCTCGAGCGCCGCGCCGAACTCCTGTACTACGACGATGCTTGGCGGATACGCGCTCAACTGCAAAACTTCCAGACCATCGATACCTCCATCGACGCAGGAGACCGGCCTTATTCACGCGTGCCGAGACTCGAAGCCTATGGCCTATGGCCCATCCTCAACAGTCATTTCGAACTCTTGTTGGACAGTGAGGTGACGAATTTCTTACGCGAAGTCGGTCCGGCGGGCGTGCGCTTGGATTTGTCCCCCGAGCTGCGCTGGTCGTTTCGCACGCCGGGATATTTTATCGAGCCCTCAGTCGGATATCACTACACCCAATACGATTTACAGAATGCTTCCTACGGCGATCCGAGCACACCCACCCGCACGCTGCCGTTCGCGCGTCTCGACACCGGACTGGTATTCGAGCGGGAATCGGGCGCGGATGGTCAACGTACTCAGACGCTGGAGCCGCGCTTGGTCTATAGCTATGTGCCGTACCGAAATCAAAACGAGCTGCCGATTTTCGACACCGGGGAACCGGACTTCAACATGGTCCAATTGTGGCGCACCAATCGATTCGTCGGCGACGATCGGATCGGCGATGCCAACCAGATCGCCCTCGGCATGACGACGCGATTGTTCAATCAGAACACCGGGGCCCAGTACCTGTCCGCGACCATCGGCCAGATACGTTACTTCACCTTGCCGCGGGTATTCTTGCCCGACGAAACCACGCAGACCCTGCCCGGGCAAACTCTCCTCACCTTGCCGGGGCAGTCCTCTCAGGTGATCCTGCCTGGACAAAATCTGCCGACGCTGCCCGGACAGACTCTTTCGACCGTCCCCGGAGAGACCCCGCAGACCTACCGGGCGTCGGACATCATCAGCGAGATATCGGTGACGGCGTACAAGCACTGGAGCGTCAACCTGGACTACCAGTGGAACCCCTACACCTCGCAGACCGATAAATCGGAGATTTTGATTCAATATAGGCCGGATCCTTCCAGGGTGGTAAATCTCGGTTATCGCTTCCAGGAGGACATTCTGAAGCAGTACGACGGCTCGTTCGCCTGGCCGATCGCCGGTCACTGGAACACGGTCGGGCGCTGGGTCTATTCGCTCCAGGACCGGCAAACCATCGAACAGTTGGCCGGATTCGAGTACAAAAGCTGTTGCTGGCGATTTCAGGTGTTGCAGCGCCGCTACGTGACCAACCGCACCGGGGGACTCGACACCTCGATTGCATTACAATTGGAACTGACGGGCTTAAGCTCGGTCGGAAAGCCTGCGGATGCCTTCTTGTCGAAGGAGATCAGCGGGTATTCGACACGCGACCCCAATGCCCAATAGGCTCGAATTCATCCGATGAATCCCATTTTTCATGAGTTAAGCGACTTTTTATGCGTAAATTAGCGGCCCTTTGCGTGGTATTGATTGCGGCAAACCTGATTCTGCCCCCGGCCGATTCGCAAACCCGGGATATCGGTGTGCACGGCGAGCTGCTTGACCGCATTGCGGCGATCGTCAACGACGGCCTCGTATTGAGAAGCGAATTGGACGCGCAGATAGATGCGGTCACCAAGCGGCTGCACGAACAGAAAGTCGAGCTGCCGTCCCAGAGCGTGCTCCGGCAACAGGTGCTCGACCGGTTGATTTTGCAGGAAATTCAAGCTCAACGCGCCAAGCGGGTCGGTCTTACCATCTCGGATGAGCAGCTCAACGGCGCGCTGCAGGAGATTGCCCAGCGCAACAAGATTCCCTTCGATCAGTTGCCGACAGCCCTTGCCGCTCAGGGAGTGGACTACAAGCAATACCGCGAATCGATGCGCAAGGAACTGACGTTGAGTACCTTGAGACAACGCGACGTGATTGCGCACATCAACGTGACGCCGCGCGAGCTCGATCAATTTCTCGCGCGTCAGCAGTCCTCGGCGGCGAACGATGAGTTCAATGTGTCGCACATTCTGTTGTCGCTGCCCTCAGCCGCGACGCCGCAGCAGCTCGATGAGATCACGCATAAAGCGCAAGATATCGCCGCGCGCGCGGCCAAGGGCGAAGATTTTGGCCAGCTGGCGATCGCCAATTCGAATAGCCAGACGGCGCTCGATGGCGGTCAACTTGGCTGGCGCAAGGGCGCGCAATTGCCGGAATTCATTCTCGAACTCGTCGGTAAGATGAAGCCCGGCGACGTCAGCGAACCGGTACGCACGCCGAGCGGTTTTCACATCGTCAAACTCAATGAGCGCCGCGGCGGCGAGACTCCGGTGATCATCAACCAAATCCACGTACGGCACATCTTGATGAAGCCGAACGAACTGGACGACGATGAAACCGTGCGTCAGAAGCTCTCCAAGCTGCGCGAACGCATATTGAAGGGCGAAGACTTTGCCGGCATAGCGTCGACGACGTCCCAGGATCCGGGGTCCGCGCCGGACGGCGGCGACTTAGGTTGGGCCGGCCCGGGAACCTTCGTGCCGGCATTCGATAAAGCGATTGCCGAACTTAAGCTTAACGAGATCAGCGAACCTTTCAAAACCCAGTACGGCTGGCACATCGTCCAGATGTTGGGCACCCGTACCTACGATAGCACCGACGACGTGCGCCGCCAGCGGGCTTTCGCCGCCATTCGCGAGAGTAAGGCCGACGAAGAAACCGAGCTTTGGCTGCGCCGATTACGCGACGAGGCCTTCGTCGAAATCAAGATGTAGTGTACGTACCCCGAATCGTCATCACCTCGGGTGAGCCGGCCGGCATAGGTCCGGACACCTGCGTCGTTCTGGCGCAGAACGATTGGCAGGCCGACCTCGTGGTAGCGGGTGATTCCTCCTTATTGGCCGCCACGGCGGCTGCCCTCGGCATTGCCTTGACGATTGAAATCTATGATGCCTCCCGGCGCGTTGCTCCGCATCGGGCCGGCGTCCTGCGGGTGATGCACGTGCCGACGCAGCAACCTGTGACAGCGGGCAAACTCGATCCGCGCAACGCCCCTTACGTCATCGAGATGCTGGATCGCGCTTGCGATGGATGCATGAACGGCGAATTCGCTGCGATGGTGACGGCTCCGGTGCAAAAAAGCACACTCATGGATGCCGGATTCGCATTCACGGGTCATACGGAATATCTTGCCGGAAGATCACGTGCGGCGTTGCCGGTCATGATGCTCGTCGCCGGACAATTACGAGTGGCACTGGTGACCACCCACTTGGCGCTCGCCGATGTGCCGCGTGCGATCACACGGGAGCGTTTGCTGGCTACGCTGCGCATCGTGCATATGGACCTCGAGCGTCATTTCTCCTTGAGCGCACCGCGTATATCGGTTTTGGGATTGAATCCGCACGCAGGGGAATCCGGTCACTTGGGTCGAGAGGAAATCGACGTGATCCACCCCGCGATTCTCGAGTTGCAGAGCGAGGGGCTCGACGTACGCGGACCAATCCCTGCCGACACAGCCTTTACTCCGCAATTCCTCGCGACGACGGATGTGGTGGTGGCGATGTATCACGATCAGGGCCTGCCGGTCATCAAGCACGTAGGGTTCGGCGACGGGGTGAACGTCACGCTCGGCCTACCCATTTTGCGCACCAGCGTCGATCACGGCACCGCCCTGTCGCTGGCGCGCAGCGGCAAAGCGGACGCCGGAAGTCTGCACGCCGCCTTGGCGTTGGCGATTGAATTGGCCAGCTCAAGTACGGGCCAATGACGGTTCGCAAGCGGTTCGGCCAGCATTTTCTGCATGATCCAGCGATTATCCGGCGCATTGTCGACGCCGTGGCGCCCGTGCGCGGCGAGCGCGTGGTCGAAGTGGGGCCGGGCCGCGGCGCCCTGACCTTCAGCTTGCTGGAGCGCGCAAAGGACCTGGACGTCATCGAAATAGACCGCGACCTCGCCGAGTCCCTGAGAACGGACTCTCGTGCCGGGCCGCACTTGCGCATACACGTCGAGAACGTGCTCGACACCGACTTCGTGCGCCTGCGGGCCGACGGACCGCCGCTCCGGATCGTTGGGAATCTGCCTTACAACATCTCCACGCCGCTGCTGTTTCGGCTGCTGAGCCAGCGCTCGGCGATAGCCGATATGCATTTCATGCTGCAAAAGGAAGTCGTGGATCGAATGGCGGCACCACCCGGCGGCAAGACATACGGGCGCCTGACCGTGATGCTAGCCGCTTATGCAGAGGTGACCGACTTGTTCGATGTGGGGCCCGGCGCATTTAAGCCGAAACCCAAGGTGTGGTCCGCCATCGTGCGCTTGCGGCCGAGTTTGCAGCCGCGCTTCGCCATCGGCAGCGACGCCGCGCTTCGTTCCCTCGTGACTGCCGCTTTTTGCCACCGCCGCAAGACTTTGCGCAACGGTTTGAAGGGACTGTTGACCGCCGAGGACATCGAGCACTGCGGCATCGATTCGCAATTGCGCCCGGAAACGTTGGCACCATCGCAATTCGGGGAGCTCGCGGCCCTTTACTGTCAACTGCGGAATGGGGAGATTCGACAAAGCGCTTGAGTCCCCGTGCACTCCGCTATACTCGTCGACGCATGGCCGGTTACCAAAAGGTTTTAGTGCTCTTGGATCTGTCCGACGACAGTGAGCAGGTCCTTATCGCCGGTCGAGATTTGGCGGAGTACTCGAAAGCCTCGATTGTTGCCTTGCATGTGGTGGAATTCGTGCCGGTCGAACCTATGGGCGAGTCGTTGATGCCGACGATGCAGATCGAAGAGGAACTGGTCAAACGCTCGCGCGAGAGGCTCGGTGAGCTCGTCGTGCGGCTCAAGTTGCCGCGCACGACGTGCAGGGTCGAAGTCGGCAACACCAAGGCGGAAATTCTGCGGGTGGCCGAAGAAGAGCATGTGGATTTGATCGTACTCGGCAGCCGCGAGCGTCACGGCGTCGCCATTCTCGTCAATTTCACCGAGGACACCATTCTGCACGCCGCGCATTGCGACGTGTTGGCGGTACGCCTGAACTAGTGCGATGCAAAGTATGACATCCGAGCCGGGGAATCCGAGAATTCGAGTCGAGGTCGAGACTTCTTATATGGAGGAGCAGTCCGATCCGCGCGACAAACGCTTTGTTTTCTCCTACACCATCACCATTCGCAACGAGGGACAAGTCTCGGCCCGTCTGCTCACGCGACATTGGATCATTACCGATGCCAACGGCAACGTGAAAGAGACTCATGGGGACGGCGTGGTCGGCGAGCAACCCTATTTGAAGCCGGGTCAGGGGTTTCGATACTCCAGCGGGGCGGTCATAGAAACCCCGGTCGGAACCATGCAGGGCAGCTATCAGATGATGGACGACGACGGACAGCAATTCGATGCGCCGGTCGCGCCATTCAGGCTGGCGATGCCCGGGGTCCTGCACTAAGCCGGTGGGTGCCGAGGGGACAGCCTCCTAGTGGCGCTCTACGCTATCGGCGACGTGCAAGGCTGCGGCGCGGAGCTCGATACGCTGCTCAAGGCGATACGCTTTTCTGCGGGCCGCGACCGAGTGTGGTTCGTCGGAGATCTGGTCAATCGCGGCCCTGCGTCGTTGCAAGTATTGCGGCGGGTGCGCGAGCTCGGCGATGCCGCAATAACTACCCTGGGCAATCACGATTTGCATCTACTGGCCGTTGCGCACGGCTGCGCGCGCCTGCGCAAAGACGATACTCTGACCGAAGTCCTGGCTGCGCCGGATCGCGATGTCTTACTCGACTGGTTGGGGAAGCGGCCATTGATGCACGAGGATCCCGGGCTCAATCTGTGTTTGCTGCATGCGGGTCTGTCTCCTCAATGGGATATGACGACGGCTAGGGGATGCGCACGCGAATTCGAACGTGCCTTGCGGCTCGATCCGCAAAAACTCTTCGAACGTATGTATGGGGATAAGCCGGATCGTTGGGACGACGCTCTGTCCGGGGCGGAGAGGCTGCGATACATCGTCAATTGCTTCACGCGGCTGCGTTATGTGGACAAGAGCGGCCGCTTGGCGATGGGCTCCAAAGGTGCGCCGAAAAAGTCGCAGCGCGAGCCGTTGATTCCGTGGTTCGAGGCTGCAGATGCCCTCTGGCGCGGTCCGCGAATCGTATTTGGTCATTGGTCGACATTGGGTTATTTCAATAACGCGGATGTCATCGGACTCGATACCGGATGCGTCTGGGGCGGACGCCTCACGGCGCTGCGCCTGGACGAGGTGAACGCAGCGCCCGTCTGCATCGACTGTAAAACGGCTAGTTGAACGTGCGGCGGCTCGAGCATTCAGCGCTTCGACCGCCGCCGCTTCGACCGCCGCCGGGTAGTTCGCCGCTCGGCAGCGATTTCAATATCTCGCCCCGAACGAAGAACCGGCTGCTGCCCGGCTGGTAAGGCACGCATACGATGTCCCGCCTCACGTCGCGGACCGATAGTTTCGGAAGCAATTGGCGCGCAAATTCCCGCACCAGCTCGCAGTCGCCGATTCCCATGTTGCGGAACGCATCATTGGTAATGGTGAATCGCTCGAAGCGGGCATCGGTTGCCGCCAAATCGCCCTCGCTCAAAGGTCTGGCCGCGGCATCCGGCAGCGCCGGCGAGGAAAACACAATATTGAGTCTAGGACCTCCGGTACGGGCCGGCGATCGATCGCCGTCCCGGCACTCTCGCGGCACTATCTTCACGTCCCGTCGCGCTCCGAGGTCGAGAAGCATGGCACGCACTTTGTCGCGCAACCCATCGCACGAGAACTGCGCAGTGCGGCCCGCGTAATGGAACACCACGCGCTGCTCCTTCCAAACGGCCGCCATCGGGTCACCGGTGACAGCAGGCACCCGTTCAGCACCATCGGTACCGATCGCCGGCCCGGCTCCCGCCGGGCCGGCCAGCGCAACAGCCAAACATACCAATGGGGGAGCGCCGACCGAACGCATGGTGAACCTCCATATGCGGTTTCGACCACGGCAATCGCGGCGAAGTTTCACGGCCTGGCTATAATGGGGACATGACGACATCGGCACCGTTCAACCTGCATGCGTGGATCGACCGGAACCGCAATCTGCTCAAACCCCCGGTAGGTAACAAACTGCTGTTCGAGGACGGCGAATTCATCATCATGGCTGTGGGCGGCCCCAATTCACGCAAGGATTTTCATCATGATCCCGGTGCGGAATTTTTTTTCCAGCTGGAGGGCGCAATAGTCCTGCGAACCATTCAATCGGGCCGCATCACCGATGTGCCGATCCGCGAAGGAGAGGTCTACCTGCTGCCGCCCGAGGTGCCCCACTCGCCGCAACGCCCCGCTGGGAGCGTCGGAATCGTCGTGGAGCGGCGCCGCGAAGCCCATGAATTGGATGGCTTCTCGTGGTACTGCGAGAATTGCGGCAATTGTCTATACCTGGAACGCGTCCCCGTCAGCAACATCGAGACCGAGCTGCCGGGTATTTTTTCGCGGTTTTATTCGAGCATCCGGCACCGCACCTGCGCTTCGTGCGGAACGGTTCTCGAGGCGCCGCCCGCATGAGCGCCGCTGTACGAGCCTGATTTGACCTCCGCCGGTCTCACTGCGACGAGCGCGGACGAGCAAGACGCGCAAGATCCGCTGGCCGGGTTCGCGGCCGAGTTTCATCACCCCGAGAATGCGGCCGGCCGAAAAATGGTGTACCTGTGCGGCCATTCTCTCGGGCTGCAGACCAAATCCACCCAGGAATATGTTGCGCAGGAATTGAGCGATTGGCAGCGCCTGGCCGTACTCGGACATCACACGGCGCACCGGCCATGGATCGGTTATCACGAGCGGGCGGCGGCCGCCCTTGCCGAGCTGGTCGGCGCCGGCGAGACGGAAGTGGTTGCCATGAATTCGCTAACCGTGAATCTGCATCTGATGATGGTGAGTTTCTTTAAACCGGAGGGTGCGCGCAATCGCGTTCTCATCGAGAAATCGGCGTTTCCGTCCGATCGTTACGCGATCGTTTCGCAACTGGAGTTCCACGGACTGAACGCCGCGGAGCACTTGGTGGAGGTCGCGCCGCGCCCCGGCGAACACACTCTTCGCACGGAAGATCTCATTTCTCGTTTGGAGCGTGAGGCTCCCCGGTTGGCGCTCGCTTTGTTGCCCGGAGTTCAATATCTCACCGGACAGGCTTTGGATCTCGGCCCGCTGATCGCGGCCGCATGCGACACCGGCGCGAGCGTCGGCCTCGACCTTGGGCACGCGGTCGGCAATTTACCGCTGCGTTTGCATGATTGGAGCGCCGATTTCGCCGTTTGGTGCAGCTACAAGTATTTGAACGCGGGGCCGGGCGCGATCGGCGGCTGTTTCGTGCACGAGCGCCACGCGCGGCGCCGCGACTTGCCGCGCTTCGCCGGATGGTGGGGGCACAGCAAGGCGGCGCGCTTCGACATGGGTCCGCAATTCTCCCCCATCGAGGGCGCGGAAGGCTGGCAAATCAGCAATCCGCCGGTGTTGTCGACCGCCCCTCTTTTGGCTTCGCTCGATGTTTTCCGCCGTGCCGGCATGGCGAGGCTGCGGGAGAAGTCGATTTCTCTCACCGGGTTTTTGTATCGCTTGATCGACAATAGGCTGCGGGGAAAGGTTGAGATTATTACGCCCGCGAACGCCGGTGAGCGCGGCTGTCAATTGAGCCTGCGCCTGGCACTTCCCCGTTCCGAGGCAAGGCGCTGTCACGAGCGCTTAATCGAGGCCGGCGTGATTGGAGATTGGCGCGAGCCCGACGTTCTGCGCTGGGCGCCCGTCCCCCTTTACAACTCCTACCGTGATGTAGTTGCGGCCGTCGACGCTCTGGCACTCGCGGTCGGCTCGTGAACTTCGCACGCGATTCGGCCGCCATTGTCGGCGCCGGGCCGACCGGCGCGCTGTTGGCGATTCTATTGCAACGCCGCGGCGTGCAAGTGACTCTCTTTGAGAGTCGAACCGATCCGCAGATCGATACACGCGAATCGGGCAGATCCATCAATTTAGCGCTCGCCGATCGCGGCATACACGCCCTCAAACTTGCAGGCGTGTTCCAAGATATCGAGAACATGCTCGTGCCGATGCGCGGACGATTCGTACACCACCAAGACGGATCGAGTTCGCTGCAGCCCTACGGCCAGCGGCCGGGCGAAGTCATCTACTCCGTCTCGCGGCACCGGCTCAATCAATCGCTGCTGCGGGTTGCCGTGAGGCAGCCCGGCGTCACGGTGAACTTCGAGCATCGCTTGGAGGATGCGGACTTCGATCAGCGTGTCGCTCACGTGCGGGATCTGCGCCGCGACGTCGTGCTACGTGTTCCCATGCAACCTCTATTGGCCGCCGACGGCGCGGGCTCGCTGATGCGCCGCTGCATGGCGGTGCGCGGCCTGACCGATGCACGCGAGTCCCATCTCAAGCATGGATACAAGGAATTGAAGATTCCGGCGGGTCCGAATAACGGCTATCGCCTGGTCCGAGAGGCGCTGCATATTTGGCCGCGCGGCGACTACATGCTGATCGCGCTGCCGAACGACGACGGCAGTTTCACGGCCACGCTTTTTCTTCCAATACACGGTCCCGTGAGTTTCGAGAGCTTGAGTTCGCCCAAGGCGATCGAACAATTTCTGTCGACGAACTTTCGCGACGCTCACGAATTGATGCCGAATTGCGTGGCTGAGTTTCAGGTGAACCCGACGGGATCTCTCGGCACGGTGCATGCCGACGGGTGGCATACCCGGGGGACGGCCGCGCTCGTCGGCGACGCCGCGCATGCCATCGTGCCGTTCCACGGCCAGGGCATGAATTGTTGCTTCGAGGACTGCGTCGAATTCGACGCCTGCATGGCTCGCCATTCGTCCTGGGAAAGCGCGTTCGCCGAGTTTTACGCGGTTCGTAAGCCGAACACCGATGCAATTGCTGCGATGGCGCTCGAAAACTATCTTGAAATGCGCGAGCGGGTCGCCGATCCCAAGTTTCAATTACAGCAGGCTTTGGCCTTGGAACTCGAGCGACGTTTTCCTCACCGCTTCATTCCCCGTTACTCGATGGTGATGTTTCATCATGAGATTTCGTATCGAACCGCGGCGCAACGCGGCTCGATTCAAGCGCAGCTGCTCGCCGACTTGACCACCGGCGTCTCCGCATTGGTCGACATCGACTATCTGCGCGCCGAGCGCGAAATCGAGTCCCTGCTTGCGCCGATTCAGGATTTATCCAACGTGATGAAGCTATAGGCGCAGCTGTTCGCTTCGTCGGCCTCGTGACGTTCACGGAACGATTCACGCCATTCCGGGCTCCGCCACTCGTCAAAGAACGTATCGCCGCCGTCGATCCGCGCATGCACCAACGTGAGATGGATGCGGGACGCAAACGGCAGGCACTGGCGGTAAATCTGCGCGCCGCCGATCACCATGAGGGCCGAATGCGCGCCGGCGGCGCTTCGCGCAGCATCGAGAGTCGCCACGACGGTGCATCCGTTCGGCGCGAATTGGTCGGAACGGCTCAGCACGAGATTGATTCGGCCCGGGAGGGCTCGGCCGATCGATTCGTAGGTCTTGCGGCCCATGAGTATGGGCTTGCCGAGTGTCAGAGCTTTGAACCGGCGCAAATCCTGAGGCAGCCGCCACGGCAACTGATTGCCTCGCCCGATAACATCGTTTTCCGACACCGCCACGATCAATTCCATTTCTCTCATGCGCGGCACTCTCTGAGAATCCACCGCGTGAGCTCCTGCAAATCCTCGCGCGCTTGATCTTGCGGTCTGTGCAACAGAACGTAGCTCTCATTGGTCGTGAGCTCGGCAGCGAACAACTTTACCAACCCGCCGGCAACGAACCGATCGGCGCTGAGCCGCGACGGCACCAGGGCGACGCCGATGCCTTGCTCCGCGGCGAGCACCACGGCGGACATGGTGTCGAGACGCACCAAGCGATTTGGCTTGATTGGGTTGATTTTGAGCCCCGCCGCCCAGCGTTCCCATGCATCGCGCCGCTCCTCGTGCAACAGCAAGGTCTTGCCGTTGAGGTCGGCATAATTTTCGATGGGGTTCTCAATAAGAAAATTTGGCGAACACGCCGCAATGAAGGTCTGCGCGAATAGTTCATGCACGGTAAGACCCTCCCAGGGACCGGTGCCGACAACTATCGATAGATCGGCTTCGGGAGGATGGGTCTTCGGCGCCGAGAAAGTCGTCTCGATGCGAATGTCGGTCTCCTCCCGCTCTTGGGAGAAGGACGCGAGCCGCGGTAGCAGCAATTCGTTGGCGAAAAACGGCGGCACATTCAGCCGTATGATCGTGCGTCCGTAACGCACCTGGAGTTGTTCCGTGACGGACTCGAGTTTCGAGAATATATCGCTGATGTGCTCGAGATAATGAGCCCCTGCATCCGTCAGCGTCAGTGCCCGCACGCCTCGCTCGAACAGAGCCACGCCCAGTTGTTCCTCGAGCACCTTGATTTGATGGCTCACCGCCGAAGGTGTGACGAACAACTCCTCGGCTGCGGCTTTGAAGCTCTTGAGCTTGGCCGCGACTTGAAAGGTCTTTAAGAATTTGAGAGACGGCAAGCGCATAGGTGCAACGCTACTCGATAAACGTGGGGCGTCATTGCCGCTGTGAGCGCTCACGGCATCTTCCCGCTATGATACATGAGCCCAACGAAGCAACATCCGTGCCAACACGAATATCTGCTCCACGCGGCCGTGCCGCACGGCCTTGAGGCCGCTGCCACATTCGCGAGCGTGCCGGGAGAGTCGCTGCACAACACTAGCGCAAGGGAATCGTTTCGCGGCTGCGGTACCAGCCGCTGAGGCTCAAGCGGCCGCGCCTCGTGGGCAGCACGGCATGCTCCCGGCCCTCGGTCAAAAAGGCAACCAGCCTGCCGGCCACCGGTTCGATATCGCGATAGGCTTGATCGTCGGCGAAGATCCGAAGTTCACCGCCATCGGACGCTTCCCAGCGCTCGTTGAGGTAGAGCACCAGCGAGACTCGCCGCTGGTCGCGCCGTTGCGGCTGGTCGACGTGGCGTGCGTACCCGGCCCCCGGCGGATACCACGCGTAGTGAAGTTCGAGGTCGAACAGTCCCAGCAAGGCATCGCGGTTCAATCGCAGCCGCAACGCCTCGAGCAATCCAAACAACTCGAGTTCCGCCGAGAAGTACGGTTCAGTCAGCCAACAAATGGAGTCGCCGCGGATCTCTTCGTGGTGTTGGAGTTGTCGGCCGGCGCCAATGCGGGCGGCAGCGAAATCGCCGCGCTCGCGGCGCGCCTGTGCGCAATCGGAAAGCGCGTGAACATGCCGCGGTGCCAGAAAACGATCGCGGACCGCCAGGCCCGCGCCGCAGAGCTCGGCCAGATCAGCCTCCACGGCGCCGGGATTTTTTGCGCGTTACGCGGGACTTCTTGCTCGCGGCCTGGGGTTTCGTCTGCGCGGCGCGGGATTTGCCAGCACGCTTGCCGGGCTTGCGCTTGCGGGGCTTCTTGGGCGCTTCCAGCATGCTGCCGCGGCAGTCTTTCGCGCCGCAACGGCACGCAAATATTTTATCGACATTGGGCGCGTCATCGGAGTCGCGCTGAATCTGGTAATCGTAGGCCAATTCTTCGCCCGGCTGAATCGTGCGGACCGCCTCGATGAAGATGCGCTTCGCCATGGAAGTGCTTTGGCAGTTCGGATCGCAGCCATGATTGATGTAGCGCGCATCGTTGCCGTTGGCGCCGGCATCGATGACGGTTTTTGCGTCGATCGTGAAGAGGAAGGTGTGGCTGTCTTTCGGATCCTTGTCTTCATACCGCGCGTCGGCTTCCTCGTGGCTCACCCGATCACCGATGTATTCGATGACGGTGGTGCCCTTGCGAATCCGGCGCAGTGCGAATACCCCATAGCCGTGTATAGGGGAGTGACGTACTTCGATCATCGGTTTTAGGTGCGCGCGCTTATTCATAGCTCCTTGAACTATAATCGTTAGACCGCGATCGGTGCTTTGATCGCCGCGTGATGCCGGTAATTCTGAAACTCGAAATCCTCGAATGCGTAGTCAAATAAGCCGGGTGGCTTGCGCCGGATTACCAGTCGGGGCGGAGGATATGGGGTTCTCGACAGTTGCAGGTCGGCCTGTTCCAAGTGATTTAGGTACAAATGGCAATCGCCGCCGGTCCAAATGAACTCTCCGACCTCGAGGTCGCATTGCTGCGCGATCATGTGGGTGAGCAGCGCGTAGGATGCAATATTGAACGGTACGCCCAGCAACGCATCGGCGCTGCGCTGGTACATCTGGCAAGACAATCGACCGTTCGCGACATAGAACTGAAACAGGACATGGCACGGCAGTAGAGCCATCTGATCCAGTTCGCCGACGTTCCAGGCGCTCACGATGATGCGTCTCGAGTCCGGGTTCCCCTTGATTTGCTCGACCGCGCGCGCGAGCTGATCGACGTTCCGGCCATCCGCGGTCGGCCAGCTCCGCCACTGTTTTCCGTACACCGGGCCGAGATTGCCGCTCTCATCGGCCCATTCATCCCAGATGGTCACTTTGTGGTCTTGCAAATACTTGACGTTGGTGTCGCCTCGCAGGAACCACAAGAGCTCGTAGATAATGGAGCGCAAATGCAATTGCTTGGTGGTGACCAGCGGAAATCCTGCTTGAAGGTCGAAGCGCATCTGATAGCCGAATACGCTCAACGTGCCGGTGCCGGTCCGGTCCTCTTTGTGCGCCCCCGACTCGCGAATGTGGCGCAGGAAATCGAGATACTGCCGCACCCTTAAGAGCCTATGCCTTGACGGCGCTCAAGTTGCCGCTCGGCCGGCGGCGCCTATAGGCATAAATCATCATCGCCAGGCCGGCGAGAATCATCGGTATCGTCAACAGCATGCCCATGGTCAACCAATCTCCAACCAGGTAACCAATATTAGAATCCGGTAGACGCACCCATTCGACCGTAAAGCGCGCGCAACCGTACAAGGTCAAGAACAGACCCGTGGGCGCCAATCGCGGCCGCGGCTTGCTGGTGAACCAAAGTAGCACTAGGAACAGCACCAAACCCTCCAGAGTCGCCTCGTAAAGCTGGGATGGGTGCCTCGCAATCAGTTCTCCCTCGGCATTCGGTACCCCAAAACCCCACGGCAAGTCGGTCGGCTTGCCCCACAGCTCGCCATTGATGAAATTCCCCAGCCGCCCCGCCATCAGGCCGATACCCGGCAGGGGAGCGACAAAGTCCAGGACATCCGCGCCATTCTTGTGTTTTGCGCGCGCAAACAACAGCGCGGCGGCGAGAACGCCCAACATACCGCCATGGAACGACATGCCGCCGTCCCAAATATGAAAAACGTTCAGCCAATTCTCGGCGATGACGTCATGGCCATAGAAAATGCACCAGCCGACGCGTCCGCCAACGATCACGCCGACCGCACAATAGAAGATGAGATCGTCGACATCCAGCGCCGTCCAAGTCGATCCCGGCTTACGTGCGCGGAATCGCGCCAGCCACCACCCCGCAACGAATCCGATCAAGTACATGATGCCGTACCAATGGATGCGCAGCGGCCCGATACCGAACACGGGGCCGATCGAAACGGCAATGGGGTTGATATGTGGATAGGTCAGCATGCGTGCTACTTTAAACTGTCATTAACCCGACAGAAATAGGCTTTAAGATAGCGTGTTTCCGGTATCGCCGGATGCACGGGATGATCCGGCGCCTGGCCGCCCGTTTCCAGCAGCTGCAGATGTTTGTCCGCACCGCGCGCCGCCTTGGAAATCGCGTCCTGAAACTCATCAGCGCTCACGTGATACGAGCACGAACAAGAGACCAGGATGCCGTCGCCGGCCAGCAGCGCCATCGCGAGTTGGTTCAGACGTTTGTATGCCGCAAGCGCCTTTGGCAGATCCTTTTTACGTTTGGCAAAAGCGGGCGGATCGAGAATCACGACGTCGAATTGGGCCCGCTCCTTTGCCAGAGCTTCCAGAACGTCAAAGGCGTCACCCTTGCGGGTGTCGATCTTGAGGGAGTTTAATTCGGCGTTTTTCGCAGCCAGATCGAGCGCCGCCGCCGAACTATCGACGCAGAGCACCTGTGCGGCGCCGTCTCGCGCGGCACGCGCGCCCCAGGCCCCCACGTAGCTGAACACATCCAGCACCCGCGCCCCCTTGCGCACATACTTCGTCAACGCCCGTCGGTTGGCGGCTTGATCGAAAAACCAGCCTGTTTTTTGACCCTCCGCAAGCGGCACCCTGAACCTCAAGCCCCCTTCGATGACGAGCCCGAGTTCATCGGGCTTGCCGGTCACGGTCTCGACATAGGCAGTCAAGCCTTCGAGCTCCCGCGCGGCGCCGTCGTTCTTGAAGAGCAGCGTCTCGCACTTGAGTACCTGCAGCACGGCCTCCTGAATGTGCGCCTTGAGTAGTTCCATTCCGGCGGTACCGATCTGTACGACGCACTGGCTGCCATAGCGGTCGATCACCAATCCCGGCAGTCCGTCGGCCTCGCCGTAGACGACCCGATAGTAGGGTTCGGCATATAGGCGCTCCCTAAGCTCAAGCGCGAGGCGTATGCGCGCGGCAAACCACGCCACGTCGGGCGGCTTCCAAGTCTCGAGCAACCGCGCGCTGATCAGCGATTGCGGATTGACGTAAGCCAAACCCAAAGCGCGGTCATTGTGGGCCAAGACTCGCACCAATTCGCCCGCCTTGAACTTGACCAAAGGCGTTTGAGTGGTGTCGACCTCGTTGCTGAAAACCCAAAGATGCCCGGCGTGCAGGCGACGGTCTTCGTTGCGCTTCAATCGCAGCGCAGGTAACTGCAAATCGGGCATGGGAATGACTTAAGGTTTAGGATGGCGCGCATTCTAACCGACGCGGAGCTGTCGCATGCAGCGCAATCACCTGGCCGCGGAAACGAGCCCGTACCTCAAGCAGCACGCGGATAACCCCGTCGACTGGTATCCGTGGGGCGAGCCGGCTCTCACGAAAGCCAAACGCGAAAACAAGCCTATCCTCCTGTCCGTGGGCTATTCGGCGTGCCACTGGTGCCACGTCATGGCGCACGAGTCCTTCGAAGATCCCGCGACCGCCGCATTGATGAACCGCTGGTTCGTCAACATCAAGGTCGACCGGGAAGAGCGGCCGGATTTGGACAAGATCTATCAAGCTGCCCAACAGTTGATCACCCAGCACGCGGGCGGTTGGCCGCTGACCATGTTCTTGAGCCCCGAGAATCAGCAGCCATTTTTCGGCGGCACCTATTTCCCGAATGAGGCGCGCCACGGAATGCCGTCGTTCAAGGATATTTTGCAGCGGGTCGCGGAGTATTATCAAAGCCATACAGAGGAGATCCGGCAGCAAAACGCAAGGCTCGCACAGGTATTCGAGCAACTCGTGCCCGAGAAGCCATCGGAGGGTACCCAACTCGATGAGGCACCGCTGCTTCTGGCGCGCACCCTGCTCGAACAATCCTTCGACGCGCGTTTCGGCGGCTTTGGCCGCGCGCCCAAGTTTCCGCATCCTGGGAGCGTGGAGCGCTGCCTGCGCGATTGGTACCGCACATCGGGGGGAGCCGATCCGGACCTCAAGCCATTGTTCATGGCGACACTGACGCTGACTCGCATGGCCGAGGGCGGCATTTACGATCAATTGGGCGGGGGCTTTTCGCGCTATTCGGTCGACGATTCATGGACGATTCCGCACTTTGAAAAAATGCTCTACGACAATGGACAGCTCCTCGCGACGTATTCGGCTGCGGCGCTCGCTACCGGCGAGAGCCTGTTTGCGCGGGTCGCCGCCGAAACTGCCGATTGGGTGGTGCGCGACATGCACGCGCCGGAAGGCGGCTTCTATTCGAGCCTCGACGCCGATTCAGAGGGCCACGAGGGCAAGTTCTATGTGTGGAACCTGTCGGAAGTGCGCGCGCTTTTGACTCCGCCCGAGTACGAAGTGTTTGCGCCACGCTTCGGGCTCGATCACGCCGCCAACTTCGAGGGGGAATGGCACCTTCGTATTCAAGCATCGCCGGCGGAGGCCGCATCCGTAGATCAAGCTGCGACGGCCGCTTTGCTTGACTCCGCCCGCGCTAAATTGCTGGCGGCCCGTAATTTGCGCGTATGGCCCGCGCGCGATGAAAAGATTCTAACCGCCTGGAACGCCCTCATGATCAAGGGACTCGCGATCGCCTCGCGCGTTTTGCACCGGCCCGATCTCGCGGATACCGCCACTGCGGCGCTCGACTTCATCCATCGCACACTGTGGCGCGAGGGCCGGCTACTCGCGACGTATAAGGACGGGAGGGCGCACCTTCCGGCATATCTCGATGACTATGCCTTTCTTGCCGATGCGCTGCTCGAGCTCCTGCAAACGCGCTGGCGCAGCCGCGATCTCGAGTTCGCGCAATCCCTGGTGGAGGTCATGTTGACCCAATTCGCCGATCCCGAAGCGGGTGGATTTTTCTTCACGGCCGCCGATCATGAGCGGCTCATCCATCGCAGCAAGACGTTCAGCGATGATTCCCTTCCGGCCGGCAACGGCATCGCGGCTTCGGTGCTCTGCCGCCTGGGGTACCTACTCGGCGAAGTCCGGTATCTCGATGCTGCCGAACGCACGCTCAAGGCCGGATGGGCCGGAATGATGGAGCATTCTGAAGCGCACATGAGCCTTTTGAACGCGTTGGAGGACTCGCTCTCGTCGATGCAGATTGTGGTGATCCGCGGAGCATCGACGGAGGCGCATCGCTGGGCAAGCGCGCTCAATGCCGCGTTCGCTCCGACGCGCATGATATTCGCCATTCCGGCGGATGCGCCGGATCTACCGCTTGCGCTTGCGGAAAAGCGCGCCGCCGCCGGAACGGTGGCATACCTCTGCAGCGGCATGACTTGTGCGGCGCCGCTTGACGATTTGGCAGCCGTCGCGCGCGACCTCAACCTGCGGATCGACCTCTCACCCTAAGCTCGGCGAGATGCGCTGCTATTCGGCGTTTCAGCTCACCGTGCAGCGAATCCGAGTAAGCCGCTGCGAGATTCCAGTCGAGCGCCCACGGATGCGTCGTGCGGGTGCCCGCCGGCTCGGTGGAGTGGCGCGGAAATACATGAGCGTGCAGCGCCGGCTCCGCGTTGCCGAATATCGCATAATTGACGCGCACCGCGGCTGTGCTCACGAGAAGGGCATCGCCGACGAGCGCCATGTCGCTGAGAAATTGCGCCCGGCCGTCGAAGTTGAGCGCGTTCAACTGTTCCACCACCGGATCCGGTAACAGCAGGCAATAGCCTGGGAATACCTGCCGTTCGCCCATCACCACCCAGCCCGAATCGAGCTTGGCGACCATCGCGGCGTAATCGCCCGCTCGGCAACGCTCCACCATGCGGTGTATCGCGGTTAGGGCTATAGGTGCGATGCTCATTCGCCTATTCACCAAGCGCTTGGGAAACGGTTGCTGTCTCGACCGCGGGAGCGGTGTTCCCGAAGTTTGAACGCAGATAGGTCAAGAGGGAAGCCGCATCGGAGTCCTTCATCCAGCCATACTGGGGCATGGTGGTCGAGTATCGCCCCGGAGGCATCGAAGGGGTTCTCTGTCCTTTGACAACCCATAGAGCAAGCGCTTTGGGATCGCCGAGCACCACCGGCGATCCGGCCAGGCTCGGATACACCCCTTTGATGCCGTGCCCGTCTTGCTGGTGGCAGGAGATGCAATTACCACTGTAAATTCGTGCGCCGCTGTTTTCGGCCGGCGGCGCCGAGGTGGGAGCGCAGGCCCCGAGACTACCCAGACTGGCGAGCAGGAGACACGTATCGTACAAGTTCATTCGATCTATCGTAGCAAAGTGTCTTAGAACGATATCATTTGCGCCATGCCGATCACGTTGAGCCATCTTCGCCGCTATGCCATAGCACGTTCGTTGTTCAAACCGACGACGCTGCAGCGCGCGATCGGCAAACTCGGCTTCGTCCAGGCTGACCCGATCCGTGCTCCCGCCCGCGCCCAGGATCTGACCCTGCGTCATCGCGTAACGGGCTACCGGGCGGGCGACCTCGAGCGCCGCTACCCGCGATTGTCGCTGGAGGAGGACTTCTTCATCAATTATGGTTTTTTGCCGCGTGCCCATCATGGTCTGATGCATCCGCGAACGCCGGCATCGGCGTGGACCCCGGTGCGGCAGCGTCAGGCTGAAGAGATGCTGGCGTTCATCCGAGAATGCGGAACCGCGCATCCGCGGGCTGTGGACGCCCATTTTGCGCACGGCAAAGTCACCAACTGGTTCGGCGGTTCGTCTAACGCAACCACCCAATTGCTCGACGAAATGCACTACCGCGGGTTGCTGCGGATCGCACGCCGCGACGGGGGTACGCGGGTGTACGCCGCGCGCGAGTTCGTCGAGGGGCCTCTTGATGATGCAGGCGTAAGCGCTCGGATCGACGCACTCGTTGATGTGATCGTGCAAAAATATGCGCCCTTGCCGGCGAATAGCCTCGGCCAACTGTTGACCCGCCTGCGCGACGGCGCGCCGCAATGGGCAGAGCACCGTGCGAAGGCACTCGAGCGAGCAAAGCAACGTCTCGCCCATGCGAAGGTGGAGGGTGTCGATTGGTATTGGCCCATCCAAGAAAGGCCGGTCTCGGCCCGCTGGCAGCCCGATGAGGGTGTGAGACTCCTTACACCGTTTGATCCGGTAGTCTGGGATCGTCGGCGTTTCGAGACTTTTTGGGGTTGGCCGTACCGCTTCGAGGCTTATACACCGGCGCCAAAGCGTAGGCTCGGTTACTACGCCCTGCCTCTGCTATGGCGCGAGCACGTGATCGGTTGGGGCAATCTGACCGTGACCGACGGGCGTCTGATGGGGTCCTTCGGCTATGTCAGCGGCCGCGCCCCCAAGAGCGCTGCGTATCGAGCCGGACTCGAAGCGGAACTCGCGCAGATGCGCTCGTTTCTCGCGATCGATTAGCCGCGCCAGGTGCGGAACGCCCCGGTATCCAAGTGCACGAAGTCGGACTTGCGGTAGTAACCGACACCGCCACGGCACAATCCCAAGGCACCGTTTGCAAGATCCGCGCAGTCGACACGCGCGAGACGCACATCGATGGCCCGCCCTTCCAAGTGGAGGCTGCGACGGGCCACACCGCTGCCGTGTTCGCGCAGTTGCTCGTTGGTTTGCGGCGAACGATAGCCTGAGATCACGCCGAAAACCGGTTCGACGCCTAAATTCAGCGCAACGCCATGCAAGTAATCCAGCAGAAGCGGATCGATGACGTGTTGCTCGCCGCTGCGGTAATCGCGCAGCAATACTTGAATGGCCGCCATTGCATCGGGTACATAGGCGCCGTCGCGAAAGAATTCCAGGTCGAGCGACTCCGGCGTGTGCAAATTCTTTAGTGCAATCCGCTTCACGACGGCACTCGCGCGCGCCCCCGCCGGACGCGCCAATGCTCCGGCAAATCCGGCCACGAGCGCTCCTGCTTTGAGCACCCGGCGTCGGCTCCAATTCATGTCTGATCCCCGTCGCGCAGCAGCCGGCCGCGGTCGAGCGCCAGTACCGTGGCGCGCGGGAAGAAATTGAATTCCGAGGCGCACGCCCAGGTGTACGCGCCCATCTCTCGGCCGACGATGAGATCGCCGATGCCGAGTTTCGGCAACTCCAGGGTTTCATTGATGACGTCGATGCTGTCGCAGGTCGGCCCGGCCAGCACGGAAGGGTAGGTAGGACCGGGGGCCACCAGCGCCTCTACCGGATAGGTCGCATGATCGAACATCTGTCCACTGTAGCTCCCGTACAAACCGTCGTCGAGATAGTACCACCACCGCCCGTCGCGCAGCGCGCGCCCCATCACCGACGACACGGTGACCGCGGCGGGCGCGGCAATGTAGCGTCCGGGTTCGGCAATGATGCGGACCTCTTGCCCGATCGAACTCAAGGCGCGGCGAATCGGCGCGCAGAATTCCTCTATGGGGATCGAGCGGCGCAGGTAGTCGACCGGAAATCCGCCCCCGATGTCGAGCGTGGTGAGTTTTGCCCCCCGCTCTTGTGCGCGCAGCATCAAGCCGCGGCAAACGTCGATTGCTTCGACGTGCATTTGCGGCCCCGCCGATTGCGAACCGACGTGAAACGACAGCCCCTCGATCTTGATGCGCAGTTCTCTCGCGAGGGCGAGCAGGCTTTCGACGCTCGCCGGATCGCAACCGAATTTACGGGACAAATCGCAAACCGCTTCGGCGCTGCGGAACGACACACGAATCAGCAATGACACACGGTTCCTGAATTTCACGAACTTATGCAGCTCATCGGGGTTGTCGACGACGAACCGCGTCACTCCGAAGGACAGCGCGGTGCGGATATCGCCGTCGCGCTTGATGGGGTGCGTATGAATGCAACGCTCGGCGGTCACGCCCAGGCGGCGCACCAGATCGACTTCCCCGTTGGTCGCGAGGTCGAAGTAGGCGCCTGCCTGACGCAGCGTGGTAATGATCGACGCGTGCGGCAGCGATTTGATCGCATAGTGCAAATCGACTCCCGGCAAGGCCGCCGCGAGCCGCTCATATTGAGCACGCACCCGGCCGGCGTCGATGATGAACAAGGGCGAGCCATAGCGGGCAACCAAGTGTTGAATCGAATCGCGCTCGAAGGGGTCCTGAGCGGGATCAAATTCCGGGGCAATGGCCGTGCATGGCTTCAACTCGCGCTCAACTCGAGCGGATCCTCGCCCATCCCGCTCGCGCGTTGCAAACGATCGAGAATGGCGGCCCAGCGTTCGTCTTGCGGCAATTCCTGCACCAAAATCCTCACGCAACCGGCTCGATCCAAAGTGCGCAGATGATTGTAGAGATTGTGAGCATAGGTGTCGGGCTTCTTCCCGGCGTTGATCCACGTCATAAAACGCACGGTATGCAGCGGCGGCCGCATTGCCAGCACCGCCACTTTTTCCTGGCGCGCAACGACCTCGCCTGCTCGGAGCTCCAAGTCGTCCGATGACACGATCTCGAGAGGCGTGGAGGGGGCGTAATGCAGGGCTCGGTCCCCCGGAACGCGCGGAAGGATTCCGCCGACCACCAAATCGCCGACGACCTGTTCGATTTGTGAGCGCGTGATGAATCCGGGGCGCAACAGCCGCACCTCATTGTTCAAGCACGACACAATCGTAGACTCCAGTCCGATGGGCGAGTCACCCCCGTCCAAGAGCACGTGGACCGCCTCCCCGAGTTCGTCGCGTACATGCTCAGGTTTGGTCGGGCTCAGGCGGCCGTAGCGATTGGCCGATGGAGCGGCGATGCCCCCGCCAAAGGCGTTCAAGAGCTGCTGGGCCATGGGATGGGATGGTATCCGTATGCCGATACTGTCCTGGCCGCCGGTGACGATGTCATTGACGTTTTCAGCTTTCGGCAAAATCAGCGTCAGAGGACCGGGCCAGAACAGTGCCGCCAACTGTTCGGCGACCCGCGGCACATCCGACACCCAACGATGCAAGTAGCGCGGATTGTCGAGGTGAACGATGACAGGATGGTCCGCGGGACGGCCTTTGACTTCGAAAATCTTGCGCACTGCCGCCGGATTGGCAGCATTGGCTCCAAGGCCGTAGACCGTCTCGGTCGGAAATACCACCAAATCGCCGGCGCGAAGCGTTTCGACGGCCTTCTCGATTTCGGTCTGTGTTGCTCTTACCACAGGGCCATGATATCAAATGAGGCGTTGCAGGAACTTCAAGTCGAGCCATCGCCCGAACTTGAACCCTACCTCGCGGAAGTGAGCCACCACCGTGAAGCCGAGACTCTCGTGAAGCGCGATGGACGCGGCATTGTCCACGTCGATTGCGGCGATCATGATGTGCTTTTGCATGCCGGCAGCTCGCTCGAGTAGAGCGAGGACCAGCTCCCGGCCGATACCGCGGCGGCGGCAATCGGCCCGCACGTGAACGCTGTGTTCGACGCTGTATCGATAGCAAGGCCAAGCGCGGAACTCGCCAAAGGTCCCGAAACCTAGAACGCCCGATTCGTCGCGCGCCACGAGCACGGGAAAGCCGCGCTCGATTTTGGCATCGAACCAGGCCTCACGATTTGCCAGCGTCACGTCGGCGTCCGAATACACCGCCGTCGTATTGCGAATCACTTCGTTGTAGATCGTCAAGATTTGTGGAAGATCCGATCGCACCGCAGCCGATATCGAAAACCGCATCACTGCACTCAAGGCACATGCGCCATGGTCACTTCGGGAGGGTCGAGCGCCGTCCGCGTCCAACTACCATCGCTCTGACGATCGAGCTCATAGGCAGGCCAGTAATGCTTGTCGAGCTTCAATGTGATCACGTCGGTTTGACCATTCCAACTGATGGTTTTCAAGCGCAAAGACGCGCGATCGGGTTTGCCGCGCACCGCTTTGATGAACGCATCCAGGTCGGCGGTGGGCTGCCCGTCGACTTCCGTGATTCGCCTGCCGGCGTAGAGCCCGTAGTGTGTGGCAGGCGATCCGTAAAAGAAAAACGAGACGAACACGCCGTAGGGTGGAATACCCCGCTGCGCCATCATCGCGCGGTGAGGCGCTTGCAAGGTGGCACCCGCCCAGATCAGCACTCGGTCGATACCGCGGCCGTTCAACGGCACCGTTTTCATTTGCAGCGTCTTCTCCGCGCCGTCACGCCAGACCGTGACCGACACTTCGGGCTTTTGAACCGCGCGTTCCACTTCGCGAAAGCGATTGACGACTTTGCCGTCGACGGCGAGCAGCAGGTCGCCGGGCTCAAGGTACGATGCGGCAGGCGCCCCTGCTACCAATCGGTCGATGCCGAGCACCTGACGGCGTTGCTGATCGTGCTCCTCGAAACGTCGTATCCAATCGTCGGACAAGCCCAATTTGCGTGCGCCCGCCAACGACTGCACATTGAACTCGGCTTCAAAGGAATAGAGCGGATGCCCACCCTCGACGACATTGATCATTTCCGTGACAAGATCCGCCGGTATGCCGCGATTGACCTGTTCGAGCTCGCGCTGGGTTTCGAAGGCGAAACTCGACCAGAGCGCAAGCACATCGCCCTTATCGTCCGCCAAGACTCCGTCCAGATCCCCGGGCGCATTGACCAGGTTCACAGCCTCGAGATTACTGTCGCGAAAGCGCAGTGTGCGAGAAAGCGGGAAGGAAACCACATCGACGCTCGCAACTTGAGTGCGCTGCGACATGATCTTGGAGTCGCTGCGTTGACCCACGACCCACACGTCGTCGCCCGGGCTGAGTTCCTTGGTAGCGAAGGTGGCTGCACGGACCGGTGTCTCGCCGATTGTCTTCGGATCGTAGGAGACGATGGCGAGGTTGTGCAGTGGATGGATGAATTCGACCTTGCCGGGCACCTCGAGCGTACCGTTGAACGTCAGGCGCACGTCGCCCATCGCGATCGGCACGGTATTTCGGTCGATCACAACCAAGCCGCGCTTGGCGTCCACGATCACGCCGGTGCCGTGATAGTTCTTCTCGGTGACACCCGACACCGAATACGGCATGTCGAAGGTGACCAGGACCAATGAAGGGGCAAGCCGATCGACACGCACATCTCCGGTTTTGGCGAACTGCGTGGAAGCGGGTTTGACGCTCGAGCCCGCGGGTCCTTCGCTCAAGGCCACGCAAGGCCAGATTCCCAACACGTCGTCGCGCTTGCACTTGCGGGCAGGGAACCACCTGCGATCGATGCGCACCACCTTGAGTTGACTCGCGCGGGGGTCCTCGAGAGTCACATAACGGACCGGGGCCCGCGCGCCGTCCGCGAGATCGGCCAAAGCGGACTCGAAATCGGCGAGCGTCTCCATCTTTTTGCCGTTGAATGAGCTGATCAGGGCGCCGTGCGGAATGCCTGCACTGCCGAATACGTAGCCCGGATTTGCGAGATACACCCCGGTGATCGGCAAGTTGTAGTGCCGTGCCTGTTGATACGAGAGCGTATGCACCACGGATTCGCCGAACTCGATGTACTCGTCCGCGGTAATTGCGGCGAGGGACTGTACGTCGAGCGCGTGCTGCAACGTCTCGTTGCCGCGTTGAACCTCCACTTTGACCTGTCGACCGACATGATTGTCGAGCACGTCCTCGAGAGCGAAGAACTCCGGTACCGGCTTGCCGTCGATCCCCACGAGGATATCGCCGGGCGACAATACGCCGTCCGCCGCCGATCCTGGCTGCACCTCATCGACCACCAGCATTCCGGTGAGCTTGGGGTAGGCGCCGCGCATCCGTGCTTCGGTTTCGGCCTGAAGTCCGAGTCGCCGCAGCTCATCATAAGGAGTGTACTTGAACACGGTTTCCAAGGTGCCGCGGGGCACCGGCTTGCCGGCGTCGATGTATTTCAGCGCACGCGTGATGGCGGGCAGCGGCAGATAGAAGCTCGACGCGGCGCCGGTCGCGCCGCCGGCATTGAGCGCCACTACCCGTCCCTCGATATCGATGACCGGAGACCCGGAGGAACCTCCGGAGGTGCCTGACGCTGCCTGGTAATAAAAGGTATTGAAATCGTTGTACTTGCCGTACCCGTACTCGGGGGCCTCGCGATCCAAGCGTGCCAGCGTGCCGGCGAGAATCGACAACTGCTCGCCCGCATCGTTACCCACGACGCGAATTTCCCGACCAATCACCGCGCCCGCCGGATACAGCGGTAGTTCGGCCGGTTGAATGAAGCGCAATTTCGCCGGGTCGTAATGATAGATACCGAAGTCGTGTACCGGGTCGCGATAAACGGGATAGAGCTGCACTTCCTCTCGATTCTGGAAAGTCGCTTGCGCGGTCACGGGACCCGGCGTGACCACGTGTCGATTGGTGAGGATGAGGCCCCGCTTCGCATCGATGACGAAGCCTGTCGCCTGCGCGGACGTGTTCCACTCGGTATCGAACGCGCGGGTCCCGTCGATTTGAATGGTCACCACTCCGGATGCGATTCTCTCTAGAGTCTGCGCCCAATTGGCGGGGGTACCGATCGAAGTCGGCGCGGGAGTCGGGATCGTAGTGGGCGGGGGTGTGGCCGCCATGTTCGGGGAGGCGGCGCCGAGCACCTGGCCGGCCAACAAGAATAACGACAAAAATAGGGACGTACGCGACATGCCGATCCTAGAGTGAGAGATGAACTGCGGTGCCCGGGATCCGACAAATCAGGAGCCTCTCGGTTCCTAATTTGCGCAAAATTGGATCAAGCGGCGGGCTTCCAAGCCAGATCGGGCTGCTTTGCGGCTCTGACGTCGTCCAGCCGCCGGACCGGCATTGTATGCGGTGCCGAGCGCAGTTTCTCGGGATCCTGTTCCATTTCCTGCCGAATCACGGCCATTGCACTACAAAAACGATCAAGTTCCTCCTTGGTTTCGGTCTCCGTCGGCTCGATCAGCAAGCATTCAGGCACCAGCAGCGGAAAGTACGTGGTCGGCGCGTGAAATCCAAAATCCAAGAGCCGCTTGGCGACGTCCATGGCCGTGATCTGGAAGCGCCGGTTCTCGCTCTTCAGCGTGATGATGAATTCATGGCTGGCGCGACGCGTGGGATAGGCCGCTTCGTAGCCTATTTGAGTCAAGCGCTTCATCAAGTAATTTGCGTTGAGCGCCGCGAATTCGGCCACTCGCACCATGCCCTCGCGCCCCAACATTCGCATGTAAATATAGGCGCGCAGATTGACGCCGGCGTTGCCCATGAACCCTGATAGGCGGCCGATGGATTGCGGCATGTCACGCTCCACCAGCCATCGAAATCGGCCCTCTTCCTTGCCGACCAGCGGAATCGGCATAAAAGGCAGCAATCTCGGGCCGACGCCTACCGCACCGGAGCCGGGTCCCCCGCCGCCGTGCGGCGTCGAGAAGGTCTTGTGCAAGTTCATGTGAATGACGTCAAAGCCCATGTCGCCTGGGCGAACCTTGCCGAGAATCGCATTCAAATTCGCACCGTCGTAGTACAAGAGCCCGCCCGCCGCGTGAACGATGCGCGCCACTTCCTCGATCTTGTGCTCGAACACGCCCAGGGTGGACGGATTCGTGAGCATGATGGCCGCCGTGTCAGGGCCGACGGCTGCCTTCAGCGCCTCGATATCGATATCGCCGTTTCTGTCGCATGGAATTTCTTTGACGTTGCAGCCGCACATCGAAGCGGTCGCCGGATTCGTCCCGTGCGCCGCCTGCGGCACGATGATCTCCCTGCGAGCCGCATCGTTGCGCGCTCGATGATAAGCCCGAATCATCGCGACCCCGGCAAACTCGCCTTGCGCGCCGGCCATGGGAGTCAGACTGACGCCCTGCATGCCGGTAATGTCTTTGAGCATTTCCTGCAATTCGTACATGCATGCAAGGAACCCTTGAGGTTCGGGCGCGAGCGGATGCCGCGTCAGAAATTCCGGCAACATGGCGTACGTGTTGCATGCCTTGGGGTTGTACTTCATGGTGCAGGAACCCAAGGGATAAAAATGCGTATCGATCGAGAAGTTCAGCTGCGATAGTCGCGTGAAGTGACGCACAACCTGCAGCTCGGATACTTCGGGCAGGGGCGGCGGTGTTGCGCGGCGCAGCCGCGCCGGTATACCGAGCGGTTCCGGTGCCGCTTGGAGAGCGGGAAATTGCGTGCTCGCACGACGGCCGGGTCTGCTCAACTCGAATATCAGCGGTTCATTTAACTTAAGATCCACCATTCCCATCCCCTTAAGCAGCGCCGCGCAAATCGCGCGATGCCTTCATGACATCGGCCAACGCGTGCGCGTAGGCCTCGATGTCGACATCCAGTTTGGTTTCGGTCGCACAAATGAGCAGTGCGTGCCCCAATTCCGGGTAGCTCGATCCAAGATCGAGGCCGGCCAATATTCCGCGCTCGGCGAGCGCCGCTGTCACCGGCGCAACCGGGCGATCGAGAAGCACGACCGCCTCGTGAAACCGGGGAGTATCGAAGGCCGCCGTGACCCCCTTGACGCGGGTGAGCGCATGCACCAGATCGGCCGTGCGCTGCGCGCTGGCGGCCGCCACGCGCTCGAGCCCCGCGGCACCCAGCAGCGCCGTGTAAATAGTCGCCGCCGTCACCATGAGCCCTTGATTGGTGCATATGTTGGAGGTCGCCTTGCTGCGCCGTATATGCTGCTCGCGCGCCTGCAATGTGAGGGTAAAGCCCGGCCGGCCCTCAGTGTCCACCGTACGGCCCACGATGCGGCCAGGCATTTGGCGCACGTACTGCATGCGCGTTGCCATAAAACCGAAGTAGGGGCCGCCTGAAGCGAGCGGCACGCCGAGCGGCTGACCTTCGCCGCAGACGATGTCGGCGCCCCGTTTGCCTTCACGGGTTTCGCCCCACTCGCCCGGAGGTTTGAGCAGCGCCAGCGAGATCGGATTGACCACTGCGATGACGAGAATGTTGTTCGCATGAGCCCAATCGGTCAGCTGGTCCACTTCTTCCAAGTTGCCGAAGAAGTTCGGTTGCTGCAGCACCAGTGCGGTGTAATCTTGACCGCTGTAGGCTTGCAGTGCCGAAAGCGCCGTGCTTCCGGCGCGCCGATCGAAATCCACCGTTTCGAATTCGATGTCCTGATTGCACGAGATGGCGCGCGCCACCTGGCCATAGGTCGGGTTTACAGTTCGGGGCAACAAGATGCGCCGTGCATTCGAGCCACGATTTGCCCGCACCGCCATCAAACACGCTTCAGCCAGGGCCGAGGCGCCGTCGTATAAAGATGCGTTGGACACTTCCATCCCGGTCAAGGCGCAGATCATGGACTGGTATTCATAGATCAATTGCAAAGTGCCCTGGCTCGCCTCCGCCTGATAGGGCGTGTAGGCCGAATAGAATTCTCCGCGGGTCGCGATGGCCCAAACCGGAGCGGGAATATGATGCTCATACGCGCCCGCTCCGATGAAATTCAACGGGCGGCCGTCGCGCAAGGCTCGTTCGGTGAGGAGTCGTCCGACCTCCATTTCGGTGAGCGCGGGCGGGACCCCGTCGAGAGCGGCGCCCTTGAGGGCTTTGGGGATCTCGTCGAATAAATCGTCGATCGATTTGGCTCCGATGAGCTCCAGCATGCCAGCGATATCGTCGGATGTATGCGGAATGAACGGCACGGCTACTCTCCTACTCGGATGCGTCGAGGAACTGTCCGTATTCCGCCCAGTTCAGAAATGCGGCACTCGGAGCCGACGCGTCGAGTTGCACACGGATCAACCAACCTGCCCCGTAGGGGTCGTGATTGAGCAACTCGGGCCGCTGGACCAAGTCATCATTGCTTGCAATGACGCGGCCCGAGACCGGGCTATAGACGTCGGACGCCGCTTTGACCGACTCGACCACGGCACACGCCTCGCCGCCCGTCACCACACTGTCCAAATGCGGCACTTCGACGAACACCAAATCACCAAGCGCCTCTTGCGCGTGATCGGTAATCCCTACTTCCACCTGTCCGTTCGGCAGGCCGCGGACCCACTCATGACTGCGGGTGTATTGCAGATCACTCGGAATCTTGCTCACTCTTCCTCCTTAAACTTAAATTGAAATCAAGACCTCGCCGTTGCGCACGAAGGGTGGCCTCACGACTCGTGCCGCATGAGGTTTTCCGCGGATGCTCACCATCACCTTGGGTCCGGCTCCTGTCGTGACCCTTGCGAGCGCGATGGACCGGTTCAGCGTGGGCGAAAAGGTACCGCTGGTCACTTCTCCCAGATCCGACGGCGTGGGATGAGCATCGGTACCGGCCTCGGCGGCGGCAGAGATGAGCTGAGACTTTCGCAGCACGCCGCGCTCTTCCAGAACCAAACCCACGAGCGAACGGCCTGGGAGTCCGCGCGCGATTTCCAGTGCGCGTCGGCCGATAAATTCCCTGCCGGCAGGATCGAACGCAACCGTCCACGCCAAGCCGGACTCGAGCGGATGACGGCTTTCGTCCATGTCGTTGCCATAAAGATTCATGCCGGCTTCCAGGCGCAAAGTATCCCGCGCACCCAATCCGGCGGGGGCTACTCCCTGTGCCTCGAGTGCCCGCCACGCGGCGGCGGCTTCGGGCGCCGGCATCATGATCTCGAAGCCATCTTCGCCCGTGTACCCGGTCCGCGACACGAACCAAGTATCGAGCGTAGCGCCGCTGAACCGTGCGATATTGAGCGCCGCTGCGCGTCGTGCCGGCGCCAACAGCGGCACCGTCTTGGCCAACGCATTCGGTCCCTGGACCGCAAGCATCGCGAGATCCGACCGTTCCTGCACCGCCACCCCGAACCCTGCCGCGTGCTCGGATATCCAAGCAAGATCCTTGTGACGCGTGCCGGCGTTGACCACCAATCGAAACCATGACTCGGTCATGAAGTACACGATCAGATCGTCGATCACGCCTCCCGAGGGCAACAACATGCACGAATACAAAGCCCGTCCGGGAGTCCGGAGCTTGGCGACATCGTTGGCCAGCAAAAAACTTAAGAATTCGCGCCCGCGCGCGCCCATCAAGTCGACGATGCACATATGCGATACGTCGAACATGCCCGCGTCCCGTCGCACCGCGTGATGCTCCTCGAGCTGCGAACCGAAGCTCAACGGCATATCCCAGCCGCCGAAATCGACGATTTTTGCACCCTGCGAAACGTGGGTGTCGTAAAGCGGAGTCTTCAGGCCCATCGCAACCTCGCTGCGAAAGTCGACAGAGATTCGGCCCGCACTTATATGCCGGCCGCCCCTCTGTCCTTGGGACCTGAGAGATCGAGCGCGCCCATGCGCACTGCTCCCCTTCGGTGGATCAGCGCCTTAACGTGGGCGAGATCGCTCTCCAGAGATCGCCAGAGACTGTAGTTCATGTGCCTGAGCGTTTCCGGGCGGTTGCGCCTTCGGCGGTCCCCCGATCAAAAGGGACGCTCTCCAGACAGCTCTTGTCGCGATGTGTGCATGATACACGATTCGCGTCAGCCGCCCGATTTCTTGGCCGGCCAGCCTAACTTGACCAGCGCCGCGACGATGACATCGCGATGATCGCCCTGAATTTCGATGACGCCGTTGCGCACCGTGCCCCCGGATCCGCAGCGCTTCTTGAGTTGTGCGGCGAGCGCCATGACCTCCGCCTCGGCCAACGGAAGTCCTGTGACCGTGGTGACGCCTTTGCCGGCTCGGCCCTTGGTTTCCCGGCCAACCCGCACCGCGTTTAGGCGAGCCGCGCCGGGGGCGCCCTTTGGACAAACACACTCTCGCACCGCACGACGGCAATTCGGACACAGGCTGCCGAGCCCGGTGGAATAGATGATTCGTGCCGCCATGCCGGCATTATGCCGATTTGACCGGCTCGCCGACGAGCGGTGTGATACGTCAGGCAGCCAAGGTAGAATAGCCGGATGAGTTCGCGCAGAAAATCCCTGGCCGTAAAGATCGGCACCGTGACCATCGGCGGCAGCGCCCCCATCGTCGTGCAGTCGATGACCAACACCGATACGGCCGACATTCCGGGCACGGTGGCTCAAGTCAAAGCACTGGCTCGCGCCGGCTCGGAGCTGGTCCGTTTGACGGTCAACAACGACGAGGCCGCCGCCGCGGTACCGCATATTCGCGAGCGCTTGGATGCCCAGGGGGTCGGCACTCCTTTAGTCGGCGACTTTCACTTCAACGGTCACAAGCTGCTCAAGGCCCACCCCGCCTGTGCGCAAGCTCTGGCCAAACTGCGTATCAATCCCGGCAACGTGGGCCGGGGCAGCAAGCGCGACCCGCAATTCGCTGAAATGATCGAGACCGCCTGTCGATATCACAAGCCGGTGCGGATCGGTGTGAACTGGGGCAGCCTCGATCAAGATCTGCTTACTCGCATGATGGACGAGAACTCCAAGCAACCGGCGCCGCTTGCGGCGATCGATGTGATGCGCGAGGCCATTGTCGTCTCTGCGCTGGACAGTGCGAAACGCGCCGAGAGCCTGGGATTGGGCGCGGACATGATCGTGATCAGCGCCAAGGTGAGCGGCGTACAAGACTTGATCTCGGTCTATCGCAATCTCGCGGCGCGCTGCACGTACCCCCTGCACCTTGGCCTCACCGAGGCCGGCATGGGCAGTAAAGGCATCGTTGCCTCTACCGCCGCCATGGGTGTGTTGTTGCAAGAGGGCATCGGCGACACGATCCGTGTGTCATTGACGCCGGAACCCGGCGGCGATCGCACCCAAGAAGTCATCGTGGCTCAAGAGATTCTGCAGACGATGGGACTGCGGTCGTTCACGCCCATGGTCATTGCCTGTCCCGGCTGCGGCCGGACCACCAGCACTTATTTTCAAGAGCTCGCCCAGAAAATCCAAGGTCACATTCGCCACCGAATGCCGGAGTGGCGTAAGCAGCGCACGGGGGTCGAAGACATGACCGTTGCCGTCATGGGTTGCGTCGTCAACGGCCCTGGTGAGAGCAAACATGCCAATATCGGCATCAGCCTGCCGGGAACGGGTGAACATCCGGTCGCGCCGGTCTATGAAGATGGAGCGAAGACGGTGACGCTCAAGGGCGAGCGGATCGCCGAGGAGTTCCAGGAGCTCGTCGAGCGTTATATCGAGCGCACTTACAGCAGAATTCCGCAGTGACCGACCTGTACGCAAAAAAATGTGCGCCTTGCGAAGGCGGCGTTCCGCCGTTGAATCAGGCAGAGGCCGCCGCGCTTTCGCAGCAACTGCACCGCGATTGGCAGCTCGCCGCGGACGCGAAAAGCTTGAGGCGCTCGCTCAAATTCAAGGATTTCTACCGCACCATGAGTTTCGTCAACGCGCTCGCACACATTGCGAATACCGAAGACCATCACCCCGATCTAGAAGTCGGCTACAACTACTGCCACGTAACGTTCACGACGCATTCGATCGGCGGTCTTTCGCAAAACGACTTCATCTGTGCGGCCAAGCTCGACCGCCTTTGATCGTCATTCTTGAGGTCAGGCTCCATCCACTTTGAGGAAGCCGGGCACATCGCCGGCCAATCCCAAGGCGCGCAACGCGAACTGTCGTTTGATGAAAGGTAGTTTGCCGACTGCGTCGAGTCCCGCTGCGCGCAGCCGCGCGACGCCTGAATTGGCGCTCGAAAACAGACGCTCCAGACCGTCCAATGCGGTAGCCGCGAGCAAATTCTCGCTTTTGCGCCAGCGCTCATAGCGGCGCAGCAACCTGCGCTCGCCGAGCTCACCCGCGCCGGCGGCGCTCTGCAAGACATCGGCAAGCGAAGCGCAATCCAGCAGTCCCAAATTGAGCCCCTGGCCCGCCAACGGATGCACCACGTGCGCCGCGTCGCCCAGCAAAACGGCGCGCGGCCTCACATAGTCGACCGCATATTGCAGCTTGAGCGGAAAGCTCGCGACGGGCGTCGTGAGTTCTATGTCGCCGAGCACCCCGCCGCTCGCCGCATGGAGTGCGACGGCAAACGCCGCTGCGTCGAGCGCGCGCAAACGCGCGGCCTCGGCCCGTGCGGCGCTCCATACGATCGATGAGCGGCCGTCCGGGAGCGGCAAAAAGGCCAGCGGTCCCGTAGCCAAGAATCGCTGCCAGGCAGTGTTCCGATGTGATTTGCCCGTGCGCACGTGCGCCACCAACGCGTCCTGATGGTAGGCATGCCCGGCAGTATCGATGCCGAGCAGTGAGCGGGTCTTCGATTCGGTGCCATCGGCCGCGACCAGCAGTCTGCCGCCGAGTTCGCGTCCGTCGGTCAAACCGATGTGCGTATCGGTATCGTTCGCGGCGACCTGTTGCACGCCTGCTTCAATGATGACGGCACCCGCGGCACGAGCCGCGTGCAAACAGCCCTCCTGCAATGCGCGACCCTCGACGATGAAACCTAGGTTCGGTTCGCCGAGCTCGGCGCAATCGAAGCTGAGAGACCCCGCGCCTTGCGGCATGCCGGCGGCATCCCAGACGCACATGCGCTCATAAGCGAAGACTCGCTGCGGCGGCAAAGATTGCCATACCCCGCACAATTGCAGCACTCGTTGGGAAGCGCGGCTCAAGGCAAATACGCGCAAACCCCAATCCGCGCCGGCCGCGGCGGCGGCAGTTCCGGAGATGGCCCCGGAAGTCGCGCGCCCGGTGACGATTGCAACCTTACCTGCACTGCAAAGCTTGCGCGCTAAAAGCAAGCTGGCCATGACCGTGCCGATTACGCCCGCGCCGACGATCACGACGTCGAAGTCGCGGCTCATGGCGCAAGCGCCACGCCGCGAGCGAGCTTCGGGACTCGCCCAGCGGCTCCGGTGCTCAATGAAGACAGTGCCGCCTTCGCGGGCGGCATCAGATCAAACGCCAGGAGTCCCAAGTTGCGCAGCCGCTGCACGGCTCCTAGAGGATTGGAAAACAACCGGACCAAGCCATCGGTGAAGGCGATGATTTCACGACGATCCGCGGCGCGCCAGGCATCGTAGGCGGACAGCAACGGAGCACTGCCGAGGTCCCGGGAGGCCGGATCCCCGCAATGTTCTGCGACCAGTTCGGCGAGGCTGGCGACATCGCGTAGTCCTAGATTAAAACCCATGCCGGCAACCGGATGCAGCCCCTGCGCGGCATTGCCGACGATGACGCAACGTCCGGCACTAGTCCGTCGAGCGCGTGTCAATGACAATGGATAAGCAAAGCGACGGCCCACTTTGAGGAAGCGGCCCAGCCTGAAACCGAATCGATGCTGAAGCTCGGTCAGGAATTGCTGATCCGACCAGCCCATCGCAACCTCCGCCAATGCGCGACTCAACGTGAGAACGAGCGTGCAGCGGCCGTCGGTGAGCGGCAACAAAGCGAGCGGGCCGCTCGCGGTGAAGCGCTCATATGCTACATATTCATGAAACCTTCGCGGCAATACGGTGGTGATCACCGCCGTTTGCTCGTAGTCGCGCACATCGGCGGCAACGCCGAACGCCTCGCGCACCGCGGACTCGATGCCGTCGGCGGCGACCACCAACTTCGTCTTGATCACGCGCTTGTCCCCGCCGGCTTCGGACACCTCGAGTTCGACCGGATCCTGGGCGCCCGCAACACGTGAAACCTCCGCCGGGCAGAAAACGCGCACATCATCGCGATTGCGCAGCTGCGACCAGAGCGCCGACCCCAGGAGTCGGTTCGGCACCACATAGCCGAGAGCCGGCAGACCCTGCTCGGCGGCATCGATGCGCGCAAAACCGAAGTGGCCCCGATCCGAGACGTGAATCTTGGCGATAGGCGTCGCCATGGCCGCAACGTCGGGCCACACCCCGAGGGTTTCGAGAATGCGGCGGCTGCCGTTCGATAGGGCCGTCGTGCGCTCATCGAAGCTCGGTTGGGATGCCGCGCCGTGCGGAACCGCCTCGATAAGCGCCACCCGAGCATCGAGCCCCTTGAGTGCGACCGCCAAACTGGCACCGACCATGCCGCCGCCGACGATGGCTATGTCGAATGAGTCGCTCACCGCGCCTGCACCAGGCGTTCGATGGCCTCCGGAGTCTTCTCGAGCGCCGCCGTCAAGACTTCGGGAACGTCATGAGTCACGAGCACATCATCTTCGATCCGGATGCCGATGTTCCAGAAGGCCTTGGGTACACGGTGCGACGGGCGAATATAAATGCCCGGCTCGACGGTGAGCGCCATGCCGGCTTCGAGAACTCGCCACTCCCCACCCACCTTGTAGTCGCCCACGTCGTGCACATCCAGGCCCAACCAGTGTCCAGTGCGATGGTTGAAAAACGGTAGGTAGGCTTGGGCTTTGATCAGCTGCGCGACGGCCCCCTTGAGTAGTCCGAGCTTGACCAGCCCTTGGGTAATCGCGCGCACCGCGGCTTCGTGCGGTTGGTTCCAATGGTTTCCGGGCCGGACTTTGTCGATGGCGGCTGTTTGAGCCTCGAGCACGACTTCGTAGACCGCACGTTGCGCCGCCGTGAACCGTCCGCTCACCGGAAACGTGCGGGTGATGTCCGAGGCGTAGTAATCGTGCTCGCAGCCGGCGTCGATCAGCAATAGATCCCCATCGCACAGGCGCTGATCATTATCTCGATAATGCATGACGCAGGCGTTGGCGCCGCCGCCGACAATCGGGTGATAGGAAATATCCGCATTGTGTGAACGAAACTCGTGCAGCAGCTCCGCCATGACCTCGTACTCCATGCGCCCCGGGCGGACAAAGCGCATGGCGCGGCGATGTGCGCCGATTGCTATTTGCGACGCGCGCCGCAGACTCACCTGCTCGGCACGGCTCTTGTACAGCCGCATGTCGTCGAGCACATGCGCCAACGCGACAAATTCCTGCGGTGCTCCCGAGCTTTGCCGTGCGTGCACCCGCATACCGTTCACCCAGCCGAGCATTCGAGGATCAAACTCGACGTGCGCGCCCATGGAATAAAAGATACGCGACCGTTGCTCCATCAAACCCGGCAAGATCTCATCGATGTCAGCGATGGGGAAGGCATCGTCCGCCCCGTAACGCGCCACCGCTCCATCGGTGCCGGCCCAAGCTCCGTCCCACGATTCGCGCAGCGCGTCGTGTTCGCGCACGAACAGCAGATATTCGCCTTGCGGGCGTCCGGGAATCAGCACTGCAACGGCGTCGGGCTCGGGGAAGCCGCTCAGGTAGTGAAATTGGCTGTCCTGACGGTAGGCGTACTCGATATCGCCGTTGCGTTGACGCACCGGGGCTGCCGGCAGGACGGCAATCGCGTCCCTACCGATCATGCGCATGAACTGGCGGCGGCGGCGCGCGAACTCCTTGCGATCCATCTCGCCGCTCAGTGCAGCCGCTGCTGTGTGGTCGGGTAGACTTGTCTGCGCAAGGGTAGGAGTTCCTCGAAGACCACCTGGGCCGCAACCCGGATGAATTCAACGAGTTCGGCATAAGCTTGTTCGTTCGATTCGTCCGCATCCGCATCGTCGCCCGTCGCGCGCGAGATCTCGGTGAAGTCCCTCACTATTTCGCCGACATCGCCGTTGAGCGCATCCAAGTCCGAGATTTGGCCGGTGCCGAGACCGTACAGAAACCCGGTGCACCACAACGCGAGCGCATTCGCTCGGCCGTTCAGCGGCTGCTCGTCGTCCGGCAACAGCGGCTCGAACTCCATCCCTTGTTCGCCGAATGAAGCGGCCGTGGCGGTGAACACGCGCTCGAGCATGGCCGCCGACTCGGCCGAGAGCGACGCGCCATCCGGCAGAATCTCGTTGACCCAATCCTGCACTTTGTATGGCGACATCGAACACAGCGCGCCGCACAACGAGCCATGCGCTTCGGCAGCATCGGCGAGGCTTCCGGCGGCAGCCAGCACGTCCTCAAAGTCTTTGAATCGTATGTCCGCCATCATGATTCCCGGAATAATACCGCTTACCGGCCGGCCGCGGTGACGATGTCGACCCTTTGCATTGCGGAATGCAGCGCTCTATATTGGCGGCATATGAACGAAAATAACCCGAAAGCTGCGGTAGACCTCGAACTTAAGCGCTTGGAGAAGCGCCTGGAAGAGCTCATCGTGACGTTAAG
Organism: uncultured Gammaproteobacteria bacterium; assembly: GCA_963755965.1. Taxonomy (GTDB): domain Bacteria; phylum Pseudomonadota; class Gammaproteobacteria; order Steroidobacterales; family Steroidobacteraceae; genus Bog-1198. Next base: position 1,166,627 of record CAVWLU010000008.1, on the reverse strand, counting down.
TCAGATCAAGGAGGAAAATCGAGCCCTTCGGCAGAGACAGGAGACGCTCACTTCCGAGCGTGCGGGCCTGTTGCAGAAAAACGAACAGGTACGCGCGCGGGTCGAGGCCATGATCGGGCGGTTGAAATCGATGGAGCAGGCATGAGCGACCAGGCGCGAGTCAGCGTGCGTATTCTCGAGAAGGAATACCACATAACCTGTCCGATGGAGGAGCGGTCCGACTTGTTGGACTCCGCCGAGTTTTTGAATTCGAAGATGCGGGAGATTCGGGACAGCGGAAAGGTGGTGGGTCTGGATCGCATCGCGGTCATTGCCGCACTCAATCTGGCGAATGAGTTGATTCGATTTCGCAAGCGTGACACCAATCTCGATTCCGATGTCGGCGGACGCTTGCGTATCCTGCGCGAGCGCGTAGAGTCGGCCTTGGAGAAGGGTCGACAGCTTGAACTCTAGAGCGCCCTCCTCGTAAGGTTTAAGTTTGGCGCTGCCTGCGGTGTTCGATGCGGATCGGGTTACCTCCTGACCCTAATTTGTAAACCCCAGGGGCCATTGCTTGCTGGCAACATTGTGCAAGTCCGCCTCGAGCGGAAAGCCTTAAGTGCCGCAGTTAGCCCCACCTGTTGCTCAGGTCGGGAGCAACGGTCCAAAACGGCACATGCGGGTGGCGCCATCTCCCTTCCACGCCTATTCTTGATTTCATGAAAGCGAAACTGCGTAAGGAATTGCGCGCCAAGCGGCGCTCTTTGACCGCGGTGGAGCACACTCAGCTCTCAAACCTCGCCGCCTCTTCCATCACCCGCTTGGCCGCTTTCAAACCGGGCTCGCGAATCGCCCTCTACCTGCCCTTTGACGGAGAGACGAATACGGCTGCTCTTCTCGTCGCGGCGAGACGGCGGCGGATCCGTATTTACGTGCCGGTGGTCAGCGATCTGCGCCATCGTCGGCTGCGCTTTTATCCTTTGGCGGGCAAGACGCGCCGCGGGGTGTTCGGCATTTCGGTGCCCGACAACATCGGTCGCGGCAGCGGACGTGCGATCGAGCCGCGCTGGTTCGATCTCATCGTCGTTCCCCTGGTGGGCGTCGACCCGCGAGGCCGCCGCATCGGGATGGGCGGCGGATTCTACGATCGCGCACTCGGCTTCCGCCGTCACAGGCGGCGATGGATGGGCCCGAGGTTCGTCGGCCTCGGCTTTGAATGTCAGCGGGTCGAGACCGTGTTCGCGGAAACCTGGGACGTTCGTCTCGATGCGCTGGCAACTGAATCGGGACTTCAGCTTTTCTCGAGGGACATACAATGAGTCACTGGCTGCTCAAATCCGAACCCGACTCCTTCGGCATCGATCACCTCGCCGCGCTGCGCAAACAAACCGCTGCTTGGGATGGCGTGCGCAATTACCAGGCACGAAATATGCTGCGAGACTCCATGAAAAAGGGTGATTCAGCCTTTTTCTATCATTCCGGCTGCGACGTACCGGGCATCGCGGGCATCGTGCGTGTCGTAAGAGAGGGATATCCGGATGAGACCGCCTTTGACGCCAAGCATCATCACTATGACTCCGAGAGTCGCCGAAGCGAACCGCGCTGGTTCGTCGTGGACGTGAAGTTGGTGCGCAAGTTCAAGCGCCTCATCACTCTCGAGGAGCTGCGCAAACATGCGGGCGGCGCGCTCTCTGACTTCGTGATTTTGCGGCGAGGGAATCGTTTGTCGGTCACACCGGTGTCGGAGTCGGAGTGGGATTTCGTTCTCACTCTGGAGTGAGGTGGCTCACATCGCTACCACATTGTCGTGCAAGAAGCGCGACGTATTGCTTGTAAATTAATTATTCGTGTATATACTCGGTCCCCGGACTAACCCGACAACGGAGTTTCTATCATGGCAGCGAAAGCAAAGAAGGCGAAGAAGAAGGTAGCTAAGAAAAAGGCCGCTAAGAAAAAGTAAGCCTTCGAAAGTAATCAACTGTGCCCGCGTAAGCGGGCACAGTTGTTTTAAGGGGTATGAAAATCCTCCCATCGACGATAAAAAAACGTCGCGCCGCGGAAGCCGCGATTCCCTACATCGAACAGGGCATGGTCCTTGGGATCGGTACCGGCTCGACGGTGCATGAACTCATCGAAGTGCTGAAAGACCGTAAAATCCAGCTTGAAGGCGCCGTATCGAGTTCGCGCCAGACCTCGGAAGCGTTGCAGGCGGCGCGGATTCCGTTGCTGGATTTGAATGCCGAGGGCGATCTTGCTCTCTATATCGACGGCGCCGACGAGGCCGACGCGCACGGCGTATTGATCAAGGGCGGCGGAGGGGCGCTGACTCGGGAGAAGATCATTGCCGCCGCCTCCAAGAAATTCGTTTGCATCATCGATGACGGCAAACTGGTCGATGCGCTCGGCGCCTTCCCTGTGCCGGTGGAGGTTCTACCCATGGCGCGCTCCTACGTTGCGCGCCAACTCGTGAAGCTCGGCGGGCAGCCCGTTTGGCGCGAAGGTGTGGTAACGGACAACGGGAATGTGATCTTGGACGTCCACCATCTGCAGCTGGTGAACCCGTTGATCATGGAGGACGCGGTCAATCAGATCGCCGGGGTGGTCAGCGTCGGACTCTTCGCGCATCGCGGGGCGGATGTGCTGCTGGTGGCGGGCGACGACGGCGTGAGGACCATAACGCCCAAGCGCTAGGCCTTGCCATCGAGAGGCCCGACTTCTAAATTTCCAACCGGGTGCCGATCTCTATCACGCGACCGGGCGGCAAACCATAGTAGTCCGCGACCACCTGGGCGCTGCGTGCCATCCGCATGAAGGCTCTACGCCGCAGCGGGGGCAAGTCCGAGCGCTGGCCCGCGAGCAATTCTTCGCGGCTCAGGAAGAAGGTGCTTTGCTCCGGCTCATAGGGAACGCCGTAAGCCTCCGCGTCCCGAAGTATCTCCGGAATGCTGGGTTTCTCCATGAAACCGACCTGAGCAACGACCCTCACGATCCCTTCGCAAAGCGGGGTCACGCTCAATCTCTTTGCTTCCGCGATACGCGGCTGCTCGCGGGTGACCACCGTCAGCAGTACCACCCGTTCATGTATGACGCGATTGAATTTGATGTTGTTGAGCAGCGCCCGCGGAATGCCGGAAGCTTTTGCATCCAAGAAAATTGCGGTTCCAGGGACGCGCACCGGCGGATCGCGCTTCAAGTCCTCGAGAAAATCACGGACCGGTTTTTGTTCGCGCAACAGGCGCGCCATGACCGACGCCCGGCCGCTCGCCCAGGTCTGCATCAGCCAATAGATGATGAGTCCGGACAGCAACGGCAGCCACCCTCCGTCCTCGAGCTTGGTCAAATTGGCCATCAGGAATGCGATGTCGATGATGAACAGCAGCGACAAACCAGCCCGCAACGCACGGCTTTCACGCCCGGTTCGGGACTTGATGAGACTCAAGGTCAGCGGCGTCACGATGGTCATCGCGCCGGAGACGGCCAAGCCATAGGCACCCGCCAGCGCCGCAGAACTTCCGAAACCCAGAACCAGCGCCAATGCTGCAATCATGAGCATCCAGTTCATGGTCGGCACATAGATCTGTCCGGCGTTGTCGGCCGAGGAATGTACGACCCGCAGGCGCGGGAACAAACCCAAGCTCACGGCTTGAGTGGTCACCGAGAACACACCGGAAATCACTGCCTGCGATGCGATCACTGTCGCCGCGGTCGCTATCACGACCAACGGCAATAGGAACCAATGGGGCGCCATCATGTAAAAGGGATTCGAGATCGCAGCCGGGTTCTCGATGAGCAAGGCCCCTTGGCCAAAATAATTGAGAACCAGCGCCGGCATGACGATGCACATCCAGCCCCATCGAATCGGCGCTTTTCCGAAATGGCCCATGTCGGCATACAGCGCCTCACCTCCCGTGACGGTCAAGAAGACGCCGGCAAGCACCGCCAGCGCGCCGATTTGATGTTGCGTGATCAGCCGCAGAGCGCGTGTCGGATCGAGCGCGAAGAGCACCTGCGGTTCGCGCACGATCCAGCTGACGCCCAACACCGCCAGAATGGTGAACCAGCCCAGCATCACTGGCCCAAAAACCTTGCCGACCGAGCCTGTGCCGTGGCGCTGAATCAAGAATAGTCCGACCAGCACGAGCACCGTGATCGGCAGGATCGGAATCTGTGCCGCGGGTGCGGCCACGTGCAATCCCTCGACGGCGCTCAAGACCGATATTGCGGGCGTGATGGCGCCGTCGGCGAAGAATAGCGCGGCGCCCAATATCCCCAACGTTCCATACACTTTGCGGCGCGGACTCGCGCGCTCGGTGTTGATCACCAGGGCGGTCAGCGCCAGCACACCGCCTTCGCCTTTGTTGTCGGCATTCAGTACGACGCCGACGTACTTGAGAAGGATCACGAGCACCAACGTCCAAAAGATAAGAGAGAGCACGCCGAAGACATGCTCCGGCGTCACTGGGATGTTCGGACCGGCGAAGCAAGCCGACATGGCATACAGCGGACTAGTACCGATGTCGCCGAACACCACTCCCAGCGCGGCCAGCGCCATGGGCGCGAGACGTCCACTCGAATTGCGTTCGCCCGACATGTGTACCTGCGGCCTACTTAAGAGAAGGGCCCACCATGGTGGGCCCTGTTTGGCTGGGGGACTAGGATTCGAACCTAGGTAAACGGTGTCAGAGACCGTTGTCCTACCGCTAGACGATCCCCCAAAACCGATCGATCGTATACCGGAAGGCGGAAGGTTTTCGCGCCGATCAGCGTTTGGAGAACTGGGTTCCGCGGCGAGCCTTGCGGCGTCCCACCTTTTTACGCTCGACTTCGCGCGCATCCCGGGTCACAAAGCCCGCCTTGCGCAGCGGCGAGCGCAGCGTTTCATCGTACGCCATCAAAGCACGTGTAATGCCATGACGAATTGCGCCGGCTTGGCCTGTGATTCCGCCGCCTTCGACGTGGGCATCCACGTCAAATTTGCCGTCCAATTGGACCGCCCCGAAGGGCTGCTGAACGATCATGCGGCCGGTCTCGCGCCCAAAGAACTCATCCAGAGTGCGCCCGTTGATGGATACCTTGCCGGTGCCCTGGCGCAGGTACACCCGCGCGCTCGAGGTCTTGCGTCGACCGGTTCCGTAGAAGGTATTCGCGGCTGTGTTTGATGCCATTGCTTAGGTGTCCTCGAGAATTCCTAGATTTCCAGCGCTTTAGGCTGTTGTGCTTGATGGGGATGCGCGTTGCCGCCAAATACATGCAGTTTCTTATACATTCGCCGGCCCAGGGGACCCTTCGGCAACATTCCCTTGACGGCGAACTCGACGGCCCGCTCAGGGTGCTCCTTGAGCAGCTTGCCGAGCGCAATGCTTTTCAAGTTTCCGACATACCCGGTGTGCTGGTGGTAGAACTTGTCGGTAAGTTTGGCGCCGGTAACGCGGACATTGCCCGCATTGATGACGACGATGTGATCGCCAAGGTCTTGATGCGGCGCATAATTAGGCTTGTGTTTGCCCTTCAAACGATGCGCGATCTGCGAGGCCAAGCGGCCCAGTGTTTTGCCTGCCGCATCGACCAGATACCAGTCGCCACGGGTTTCCTCAGGCTTTGAAAATACGGTGTACATGGAGATACTCAGCTTTAGTCGGGTCTGTAACGAAAGGCGCGAAAGTGTACAGAACCACGAGTCGGGTTACTAGTCCGCCGTGCCGGCACGACCATATAATATAATGTGTCCATGACTTTCCGCAGGCTGACCCTAATCGACCGCGTCATAGGCGAAATTGATAGAACAATCAAGGTCTTATGGACAGAGGCACGACCCGTGCGTGCCGCCCCCGCAGCCTCCGGTGCTGAATTGGTGCTACAAGCCCCCGAACGTCTCGAATCGGTCCGCCTGATGCGGGTCAACCACTCCGGCGAGGTGGCAGCCCAGGCGTTGTATCAGGGTCAGGCACTGACCGCGCGCGACCCCGGCGTGGCCGAGGCCATGCGCCATGCCGCAGCCGAAGAAATGGACCACCTCGCTTGGTGCGAACAGCGGCTGAAGGAATTGGATGGCCGAACCAGCCACCTTAATCCTTTGTGGTACGCAGGCTCTTTTGTCATCGGCGCCCTGGCGGGTACCCTCGGCGACCGCACCAGCTTGGGATTCGTCGCGGAGACCGAGAAACAGGTCGAATCGCACCTGCGCGAACATTTAGATCGCCTGCCGGCAGCCGATACGCACAGTCGCGCGATCGTTCTTGAGATGACGCACGATGAGATGAAGCATGGTGCGGCAGCAGCAGCATTAGGGGGCAAAGAGCTGCCGTTTCCGCTTCGCGCCGCGATGCGCCTCACCGCCCGACTCATGACGGAAGGCTCGTATTGGCTGTAGTGGTATCCCCTTAGTGCTTGCGATTCCGGGACTTATGTAATAAAACGTGCGCCAGAACAGGCGTTTCACGTCAACGAATAGGGAGAGACCATGGAAGAAGTGGCAAAGGCCTTAAGCGATATCCCTGCGATCAATCGTTTCTTGAGCTACTGCCGTATCCGGACAGTCCCTTCCAAGACGGTCATCATCCACGCAGGCGATTTGCCGGATATCCTCTACTACATCATTTCCGGCTCGGTCGAAGTCATGATCGAGGACGAAGACGGCAATGAAATGGTGCTGGCATATTTGAACAAGGGACAGTTTTTCGGAGAAATGGGCCTGTTCTACGAACAACCCACCCGCAGCGCCTGGGTGCGCACCCGCCAACAGTCAGAACTGGCCGAAATGACCTATCCCCGCTTCCGGCAAATTGCCGCCGAGAGCCCGGGCCTCATTTTTGAACTGGCCACGCAACTCGCGACGCGGCTCGATCGAACCAACCGCAAACTCGGTGATCTCGCGTTCGTGGACGTCACGGGCCGTGTAGCGCACGCGATCATGGACCTGTGCGGAGAACCCGACGCAATGACTCATCCGGAAGGGATGCAAATCAAGGTGAGCAGGCAAGAGCTGTCGCGGTTGGTGGGCTGCTCCCGTGAAATGGCCGGGCGCGTCCTCAAGGTATTGGAGGAACAAGGGCTGCTGCGTGCCACTGGGAAAACCATCGTCGTTTTCAATGCGCGCCCAAAGGTCAAGACGCGCCCGCTAATCGTTCCGGTAAAGGCCGGGACGGGTACGCCCGCCCCGAAGAGCACCCGTCCCGAGCACCATGATGACGATGAGGACGATGACGACGACGAGGACGAGTAACGCCGCCGGCGGGGGAGTGCCTACCTAGCCGCTTGTCGACTGCCGATCTCGATCTGGGCGCGCATCGCTTGGATGGTGGCCGCATAGTCGGAACTGCCGAATATCGCGGAGCCGGACACGAAGGTATCGGCGCCCGCTTTGGCAATCTCGGCGGCATTTTCCACCTTGACTCCTCCGTCAATTTCCAGCCGTATGTCGCGCCCGCTGGCCTTGATCCGGGCCCGTGCCTCGGCGAGCTTGCCAAGTGCTTGCGGAATGAATTTCTGTCCGCCAAAACCCGGATTGACCGACATCAGAAGCACGATATCGATCTTATCGATCACATAATCGAGCCAGTTCAAAGATGTTGCCGGGTTGAATACCAGACCCGGCTTGCAGCCTGAGTCCCTGATGTGTTGGATGGTGCGGTCCACATGTTGGGTCGCTTCCGGATGAAAGCTGATCATGGTGGCCCCCGCCTTTGCAAAATCGGACACCAGCGGATCCACGGGAGACACCATGAGATGCACATCAATGGGTGCTTTGACGCCCGCCTTGCGCAAGGCCTCGCAGACCAAGGGGCCGATGGTGAGATTCGGCACATAGTGATTATCCATGACGTCGAAGTGAATCCAATCGGCGCCCGCAGCGAGCACTGCATTCACTTCCTCGCCCAGGCGGGCGAAATCAGCCGACAATATCGATGGGGAGATAATGATAGCCATGTGCCACTCTATCAACGCATTCCACGCGCCGCACGTATTGCCTCGTAGGCCTCTTGGATACGCTGAGTTTTCTCCTTGGCCACTTGTGCCATGGACTCGGGCAACCCGTTGGCAACGAGCTTATCAGGATGATGGCGGCTCATCTGCCGCCGGTAGGCCTTGGTAATCTCTTGATCGCTCATGCCGGCGCCGACCTCGAGTTCGGCGTAGCACTCCGCCAAAGGCGTTTGCGCCGACTGCCGCCCGGCAAAGTTACCGCGGCCCGATTGGCGCGCCCGCACGGTGGATTCCATGTGGGCGAACTCGAGTCCCGACATGCCGAGCCGCTCGGCCACCCGGATTAAAACGCTCCTCGCGGGCGGCGAAATACCGTTCCCCGCCAATGCGGCTCTTAGCTGCAACTCCATGAATGCACGCAGGAGATCGAAGCGCAGTCCACAGGCCTCGCGCAGTTGTTCCACGCTCAAATTCGCGTCGTAATCCGCGGACTTTCCGGTCCGGAAACACGCAATCGCGATGCTGATTTCGCGCGGCCCCAAGTTAAGCTCCTGCATGAGCCGCTGCGCCGCCCCGATCTCGGCCTCCGACACGCGCCCGTCCGATTTGGCGACGTGGCCCATGAGCTCGAAAGTGGTGCGAAAGAAAACTTCGGAGACCGACGCGGCCCCCGTCGGGGTACCGCCCCATTCCATGCCGGCACCTTGATCGACCATTTGCCCGATGATTGCGCCGAAGACGGCTCCCCAGACGGATTTAGTAATCAACAAACCGATCAAAGCCCCAAAGAACGTGCATTTCCAAGCCATTCGCGTTGACCTATCCGATCCGCCCCGCCACAATCGCCGACCTTCTACTTCGCAATGGTAGCAGTCGGAAGGTCGCGCACACATGGAACCGTTTTCGCAATCACCGCCGTTGTTCGAGACTCGAATCCGCAGTCTCAAGAAGATCCATCAGGGAAAGGTGCGGGACATTTACGATGTCGATGCGGACCATCTGCTCATCGTCACCACCGATCGACTATCGGCGTTCGATGTGGTGCTGCCGGATCCCATTCCGTTCAAGGGCGAAGTTCTTACTAAAATCTCCGCCTTCTGGTTCGAGAAAACTCGCCATATGGTGGCTAATCATCTGACACAACTGAAGCTCGAGGACGTGATCGCCGACCCCGAGGAGCGCGCGCAACTGGCCGGGCGCTCGATGGTCGTGAAAAAGCTGGCTGCGCTGCCGATCGAAGCCGTGGTACGCGGCTACTTGATCGGCTCGGGCTACAAGGACTACAAGTTGCACGGGTCCGTATGCGGTATCGACTTGCCGCCGGGATTGCAAATGGCGGAGGCTCTACCGGAGCCCATTTTCACTCCGGCTTCGAAAGCGCCCGCCGGCCAACACGATGAGAACGTCGAATTCGCCGCGATAGTCGAGCTGGTCGGCAATGAGCTTGCGACGAGAATTCGGCGCATCGCGCTGGAAGTTTATCGTTTCGCGGCCGTGCATGCGCGCGCGCGCGACATCATTATCGCCGATACCAAGTTCGAGTTCGGAATCGACAAGGCCGGCAATCTGTTCCTCATCGACGAGGCACTGACGCCGGACTCGTCGCGGTTCTGGCCGGTTGCCTCTTACAAACCCGGCTTGAGTCCGCCGAGTTTCGACAAGCAATTCGTGCGCGACTATCTGGAATCCTTGCACTGGAACAAAAAACCGCCGGCGCCGCATTTGCCCTCCGACATTCTCGCGCGCACCAGCGATAACTATCGCAAGGCGCTCAAATTATTGACGGCTTGAGCGCATGCCGACAGCGCTGGAACGCCTCGAAGATGGATTGTTCCTAAAATCACGCGCCATGGGTCCCCCGTGGGGGCCCACTTTGCGCGTGCTGCGCTATCCCGCCGCCCTCGTCCGGGACTGGCTGGCGGGTGAGCTCGGCGTGCGGGCGATGAGTCTGGCGTACACCACTTTGCTCTCGCTCGTGCCTCTGATGGTATTCAGTTTTTCGATTCTGAAAGGACTCGGCGCGCGTAGCGATCTCAGGTTCATCCTGCTCGAATTCTTTCGTCCTTTGGGAAGCGCCGCGAATCAACTGACTGAGAGCGTCCTTCAGTTCGTTGCGAACATGCGCGGCGACGTGCTCGGCACAATAGGTCTGGCATTTCTCACTTACACGGTCATCAGCACGATTCAGAAGGTGGAAACAAGCTTCAATTTCGTGTGGCGGATCAGTCGCCCGCGCAGCTTCGGGCGCCGCTTCACCGAGTATCTGAGCGTCATGATCATAGGGCCTGTTTTGTTGACCGTCGCGCTGGAACTATTGACCTCGGCCGAGCAAAGCGTCGTCGCTCAGTGGCTCGACTCCATCTCCCTCCTGGCCTGGCTCCTGAGCGCGCTCGGCCAGATCGTACCGTACGCCATCGTGACCATCGTCTTTACGTTCATGTATGCCTACATTCCAAACACACGAGTCGAATGGAGGCCGGCGCTCATCGGAGGCGTGACCGCCGGCATCATCTGGGCACTGGTGGGCAAGGCATTCACAGCCTTGATCGTCTACTCCTCCCAAATGATTGCGGTCTACACCGGCTTTGCGATCGTGCTCACGACCTTGATCTGGGTCTATTTGAGTTGGCTCATTTTGCTCATCGGCGCACAGCTGGCCTTCTACCTCCAATTTCCCCAATACTTGCGGCACGGACATGCGCAGAAGACGCTGACCGGGAGTGCTCGGGAACAAATCGGCTTATCGGTGATGTACCTGATCGGGCGCGATTATCAGACAGGCAAGGCTCATTGGACCGCCGCAAGTCTCGCTGCTGAACTCGACGTGACCTGCGATGCCATGGCGCCGGTCCTCGATTGTCTTGAAGAAGCCGGGCTCATCGCGACCACCGAAAGGGAACAATTACTGCCGGGCCGCGCAACGGAGGGTATCACCCTCGCCGCCGTGATCGATGCCGTGCGCACGTGTAAAACCGGCGAATCGACCCTAGCGGGGCGCCCGGTCGCACCTGCCGCCCGGGTGATGACCGAGGTTGACGCCGCAATGCGGCAGAAACTGGGTTCCCGGTCGCTCAAGGATTTGATCGCAAGCGACTGACGCCCGGGGTCTCATTCGCCGGCGATGGTCATTTCCTTGAGCAAAACCGATCCGATCCGAATGCCCCCCCTGGTATCCACATCGTCGCCGACCGCAGCGATATTTTTCAGCATGTCGCGCAGGTTGCCGGCAATCGTGATCTCGGCGACCGGGTATTGAATCACCCCGCTCTCGACCCAAAAGCCTGCCGCGCCGCGAGAATAGTCGCCGGTTACCCCGTTCACGCCCTGCCCCATCAGTTCCGTCACCAGAAGGCCGGTGCCGAGCTGTGAAAGCATGGCCTCGGGGCCTCCGGAGATGTTCGGTGCTACGACGAGATTGTGCGCACCTCCCGCGTTGCCGGTCGTGACGAGTCCGAGCTTGCGTGCGGAGTAGCTGGAAAGAATGTAGCCCATGAGTACGCCATCGGCGATCAGGTCGCGCTCATGCGTGGCGACGCCCTCGTCGTCGAACGGAGCGCTGCCCATCGCTTTTGGAATGTGCGGGCGCTCGGTAATGGAAAAACCCGCCGGAAAAACTTGTTCCCCGACCGAATTTAGCAAAAAGGAGGCTTGCCGATATTGGCTGCTGCCGCGAATCGCCGCGGTGAAGTGTCCGATGAAGCCGCGCGCGATCTCGGGGTTGAACAACACCCGTGCGCGCCGCGTGCTGAGCTTGCGTGGTTCCAAGCGCGCGATGGTGCGCCGCGCACTTTCGCGGCCGACCGCCCCGGCGTCGTCCAAGTCGCGCCAGTCCCTCGAACTCGTGTACCAATAGTCGCGCTGCATGTCCTCCCCGGTGCCCGCGAGCACAACGCAGCTCAAGGTATGCGAGGTGGTCGGGTAGCCCCCGACGAAGCCGTGGGTATTGCCGTAAACGTGCAATCCTTGGTGAGTGCTGACCGATGCGCCTTCCGAGTTGTTGATCCGCGAGTCGAAGGCGAGCGCCGCCGCCTCGCAAGATTTCGCGATTTCGATCGCCTGGTCGGCGGTGACATTCCAGGGGTGGGCAAGGTCCAAATTGGGCGGCGAGCGTGCCATGAGTGCGGCATCGGCCAAACCCGAACAGGCATCCTCGGCCGTAAACCTGGCAATGCTGCAGGCCTTGGCGACCGTCGCCCGCACCGCATCCAAGGAGAAATCGGCCGTACTGGCCGACCCTTTGCGATGACCGAAATAAACCGTGATTCCCATGCTTCGGTCGCGCTGGTGTTCCAGGGTCTCCACCTCCCCGAGTCGCACGCCGACCGAAAGACCAGTATCCTGGCTGACGGCGGCTTCCGCCTGAGAGGCGCCGCGCGAACGCGCATCTTCAAGAGCACGTTCGATGATCGATTCGAGGTCTTCCGGGGCAAGGCGTAACGGGTTGCTGGGCTCGACGGCCATCGTCATCTCCAACGCAATCTTCGAGGATTCGAACTCCGTGATTCTACCGGCCTGAGTGGTAGCATGGGGCAATATGACGACAGAGAGCGAAGCGGACGATTCCGGCGAAACCGAGGAACAGCGCCAGAGCAAGAGCGCGCGCAAACGGGAAGCCGCGTCTTTGCAGGAATTGGGCGTGAAACTCTCCGCCCTTCCCGACCAAGAAATCAAGGCGCTGGATCTGCCGGACAGTCTGTTTGTGGCATTGCGCGATTTGCGGCGCCTACCCTCGCACGGAGCGCAGGTCCGCCAACGGCAGTACATCGGCAAGCTCATGCGCAATATCGATCCGGAGCCGGTCCTCAAGAAATTGGCCGAGCGCAAGCAGCGCCACGATTTGGAGATTCGGTACTTTCAGCAAATCGAGCGCTGGCGGGATCGTCTCCTGTCCGAACCCGCTGTCGCCGTGGCCGAACTGCTGCAGGAATATCCACACGCGGACCAAGCGGTGCTCATGAAACTGCTGGACAAGGCAGAACGCGAGCGTCTCGAACAACGCTCCCCCGTCGGTGCCCGGGAGCTTTTCGCGTTTCTGCGGCAGTTGATCGGTTAGGTAGCCCCGCGAGCCATGAAAGCCTTGATCGGAATCATCATGGGATCCTCCTCCGACTGGGAGACGATGCAGGGAGCGGCGGACACTCTGGACTCTCTGAAGATTGCATATGAGGTGCGGGTGGTCTCGGCCCACCGTACTCCGGATCTGTTATTCGAGTACGCCTCCTCGGCGCGCGCTCGCGGGCTCAAGGCCATTATCGCGGGGGCCGGCGGGGCGGCACATCTTCCTGGTATGACGGCCGCCAAGACATCGGTGCCGGTGCTCGGTGTACCGGTTCAAACGAAAACTCTGAGCGGCATTGATTCTCTGCTGTCGATCGGCCAGATGCCGAGTGGAATACCTGTTGCGACCTTTACCATCGGCGCAGCCGGAGCCAAAAACGCGGCGTTATTCGCTGCGGCCATCCTCGCCAATGAAATCGCCGAAGTGCGCGCCTCCTTGGATGCTTTTCGCGCGGCACAGACGGCGGCGGTGCTCAGCAAACCGGATCCGCGCCAGCCTTGAAATTTCGACGCGTGGGCATCGTCGGTGCAGGACAATTGGGGCGCATGATGGCGCTCGCCGGCTATCCCTTGGGATTGCGCTGTTCATTTCTTGATCGCAGCGCCGACGCGCCCGGCGCCGAGGTCGCACCCATCCTGGTCGGCCCGCTGGAAGATGAGGCGCATCTCCTCCAATTGGCGTCTCGAAGCGATGTGGTTACGTTCGATTGGGAAAACATTTCGAGCAAAGCGCTTGCGCCGTTGGAAAAGTTGACGACGATTCGGCCGCCGCGCGCCGCACTTGAAGTGTCCCAGGATCGGCTGCACGAAAAAGCGCTGTTCACGCGCTTGAAAATTCCGGTCGCCGCACACGCCGCGGTCGATAACAAAGAACAACTCGAGCAGGCGATCCGCAAGCTCGGAATTCCGGGTGTCCTCAAGACTCGGCGCATGGGCTATGACGGCAAGGGCCAGTTCGTCATCGAGCGCCGCGGAGAGATCGACTCCGCTTGGGCCGTCATGGGCGGAGCGGGACTAATCTACGAGGGATTTCAGAACTTCTCTCGCGAGCTCTCCATCGTGGGAGCCCGGTCCGCGGTTGGCAACATCGTGTCCTATCCGCTGTCCGCCAATACCCATGGCGGCGGCATCCTTCGCTACAGTGTCGCTCCGTTTGCAAACTTCACGCTGGAGCGAAGCGCCAAGATCTATCTGAAGCGAGTGTTGAACGCGCTCGACTACGTCGGCGTGCTCGCAATCGAGTTCTTCGTAGTGAAAGGCCGGCTCATCGCCAATGAGATGGCTCCGCGGGTCCATAACTCCGGTCATTGGACCATCGAAGGTTGTGTCACCAGTCAATTCGAGAACCATCTTCGCGCCATTTGCGATTTACCGCTCGGCAGCACCCGTGCATTGGGGCATACGGCCATGATCAATTTTCTCGGGCAGCTACCCAGCCGCGAGCGGCTTCTCGAGATCGATGGCCTGGCCTTTCATGATTATGGAAAAGAGCCGAGGCCCGGCCGCAAGGTGGGCCACTGTACGATCGTCAAAACGAGCATTAAGGATCGCAACCGGGCCCTCGCGCATGCACTAAAATTGGTTAAATGGTCCTGAAAGGCGCCCAATTCACGTAAAAGCGCGCTTTCCCGTACACTGGCTCACGAGATGTATCTAGAACTCTTCAAACTCCAAGAACTGCCGTTCCGTTTGAGCCCGGACCCGCAGTTTCTTTACCTCAGCAAGCAACATGCGCGCGCCAAAGCGTACATGGAATCGACGATCTGGTTCACCGATGGGTTCGTGGTGATCACGGGCGAAATCGGCGCCGGCAAAACCACGCTGATCGAAACGTTCCTGCGCGAGTTGCAGTCGGACGTGGTGGTGGCGCAGATCAATCAGACGCAGCTGTCGCCGACCGCCTTCTTGCAGACCGTGTTGGTGCAGTTCGGCTTCACTCCATTCAACATGAAAAAGCCGGAAGTTCTCTCCACGTTGAATCAATTTTTGACGGAACAGCACCTCAACGGCCATAAAGTTCTGTTGATCGTCGATGAGGCGCAAAACTTGAGCTATCGAGTGCTCGAAGAGATACGCATGTTGTCGGGGATCGAGACGACCAAAGAGAAGGTATTGCGAATCATCTTGGCGGGGCAACCCGAACTCAACGACAAGCTCAATTCAAAGGATCTCGTTCAGCTTACACAGCGGGTGCGCCTCCGTTTCCACTTGGCCGCGCTCACCGCCGCGGAAACCGCCGCCTATATCGAACATCGACTCGAAGTCGCCGGCTCGCAGGGACGGCGTATTTTTGCGGAGGAGATCCACCCGAGCATATTCAAATATACCGGCGGCGTACCTCGCTTGATCAACACCTTGTGCGACACCTGCATGATGGCTGCATACGGCCGCGACAGCGATACGGTCACCGTCGAGGACCTCGAGGCCGCCATAGGCGAATTGCAGTGGGTCGAGTTCGCTGCCGGCACGAACCGCATGCGAACGCCCAACATGGATCAGATGTCGTCTCCTCATCCGGCTGAGGGACAACCGGTCGGCCGCATATTGCTCGCACTCAAGGGCAAGACCGTTTTGGAGCGCGAGCTGAAACCAGGACGATTGGTCATTGGCCGAACCTCGGACAACGATTTACAAATCGACAGCAAGTTCATCAGCCGGCATCACTGCCAAATCGTGACCCAGCCCGACTCGTGTCTCATCGAAGATCTGAACAGTACCAATGGCATTTTCGTGAAGTCCAAGCGTGTCCGCCGGCACAACTTGAACGACGGCGACGTCGTTCAAGTCGGCCAGCACGAGATCATGTACATCGACGAGCGCGCGCCTCGCGTACGCATTACCGCGGGTTCGATCGGCGCGGAGGCGCCCGATCAAGACTAAAGCACTCTTACCGAACTGAACCGCTATCCGAAGCGGTGCTGGTCCAACGTCGACGGAAACTCGACGGTTTCTCCCGAATACTCGCGGCTCTGAGCGCGGTAGTCCTGACGGTGCAGGAACACGGTGAGCGCTGCAATCTCTGAAATCACGCCGATACCGAACGCAATCATGGAGCGAGCCCCGTTCGGATCGAGGTAAGCAACCAGGATCGCAAGCACACCTATCACCACGTAAATCAGTGGCAAGGTTTCGTATACCGGACGGGCCAGGCGCATGGGTGTTTACTCCGTGCGCCATGGTAATGCCCCGGCAGGGCAAATAGCAGCCCTATTTTACTTAAGATGGCAGGCAATCACGCGCCGGTGCCCGGCACCAGCTTCCGCCAACCGTCCTCGACTGAGAATCAGTCCTTGCCGACCAGCATTTCGGAGATACGGGTTAGCCAGGAATTGCGCCAACCCTCCACCCGCAGCGCCTCGTTTTTCGGTTTAGATTGACGCCTCGCCTCGGACAGAAGATCTTTCGGCAGATTGAGCTGGAAGGTACCGGTCATTGATTTGTCGGCCATGGAAACTCCGTCGAGGTTGAAACTGAAGCCCAGGGTATCGAGACAAACTGGTCTCTATATGCGACGCGCCGCACGCTATTGAGCACCACCCGAGATGGTCCGAGAAAGTCGTCGCCATGAAGCGACGAATGACTTTTGCCATAACATTGAGAACGCCCGAAAGAGCGTTTTCGGCCTTCATTCCCACCGGTCTTTTTTCGGCAAATCATCATCGATCGCGTAATAGTCGGATTTGTCCGCGACGAATATGTGCTCGATCAATGTGATGTTCGTCGGAGTATCGAGCGAGCCTGCGGTAATCGCGGTCCTGTCCTCCCCGGTTGGCCTCCAGAACAAATTGCTGCCGCAGACGCCGCAAAATCCGCGCTCCGCGGCATCCGACGACCTGTACCAGGTCAGCCCATCAGAAGCCGTCAAGGTAATGTTCGAGGACAGCGCGCTGGTCATGGCCGCATGGTGGCCGCTCGTTCGACGGCATTGCCCGCAGTGGCAGGCAATCGCCCCACGCAGCGCGCCGCGTATCTGATAGCGGACTGCGCCGCATAGGCAGCCCCCGTTGTGCGTCTTTTCAATCTCCGCCACGTTGCTTCTCCTTCAAGTTAGCTGCATCTTGCGAGAATTATCCGCGATCCGCGCAAAGGCAACTATCCAATGTTCACCCATCCAATGTGCAACTACCCCTGTTCGAGGCCGTTATATAGTCAGGTTCAAGGAGCGACATCCCATGAAATTGAGCGCGCGCAATATTCTTAAAGCCACCGTCAAGTCCGTTACGCCGGGAGCGGTGGACAGCGAAGTCATCGTCGAGTTGGCCCCGGGCATCGAAATCGTTGCGATCATCACCAAACATTCGGCGGAAACGCTCGGCCTGCGGCCGGGCGCGAAGGCCTATGCGATCGTCAAGGCGTCCAATGTGATGATCGGTATCGACTGACGGAAAATCAGCGGCTTACGCTGTCGGCTCGGCAGTCGGCAGCGTGAATACGAACCTTGCTCCGCCTCCCGGGCGCTGCATGGCCGTGATGCGGCCCCGGTGTGCGTGCCAATCCCGGCGCAGATGAACTCGTCCGGATTGCGCCGTTCGCTCACAGGGAGTCGGCCGGCTCGTCGCGAACGTCGTACACCCGAAATCCCGCTCGCTGGTATACCGACAGCGCGGCGGGATGATCCCAGGTATCGGTGTGCAACCAAATTCTCCTGGTCCCCGAATCCCATTCGTCCCGGAGCGCCACGTAAAGCAGCCACGGCCCGAGGCCGTGTCCTTGCGCCTCCGGCACGAGACCGAAATGTTTGAGTTCGATCTCGGGGAAAGTGCGACGGTCGAATTCGCAGAATCCACATGCCGCGCCATCCTCATTGCGCACCACGTAAATGTGCAGACTTTTGTCGGCGAGCAGCGCATCCAGCGGAGCTACCGGCATCAACAGCCGCAGGTCCCAGCGAAGCGGCGCTCCGACGCGGCTATACAGACTAAGATAGGCTGCGCGTGTCAGCGTCTCGAGACCGATGCGCTCAGCACCGCTGTAACCTTGCATCAAGGCAGGCTCTTCGCATAGCTCGAGGTAAGTGACGCGTAGCCGCTCGGAAGGAAGATTCGCCATGCGTGCCCGGCGACCTACGAAGGTTTCCGCTCCACGACTTTCTTGGCGAGCTCCGCGAGCGCCGCCAGATCCATCTCTTCGGCCGGCACCTCGAACACCTCGTCGGCCGGGATGGTCGTGCTCGGCGTTTGCACGGATCGCGCTTGATTTGGCCCGCTTGGTGCTCGTGCGTTCGGTGCCCGTGCGCTCGGTGCTCGTGCGCTCGGTGCCATGCGCGGCGCCGCGGCCGCGGGCGGCCGTACCCAATCGGTGACCTGATCCATCCAACGCTGGTAGCGCTCGAAGGTCCACATTCCCTCCTCGCCGCCCGACTGCAGTACGTTCGCCAGCTGGCTGAAATTTCCGGCCCGGATGGTGCCTTTTGCGCCGGATGTCGGGAGCAAGATCTCGCAGCGTGGCACTCGCAGACGATGCGCGTCGAGGAAGTCCAGCCGTTGAGAGCACACAGCCACAAGACAGTCGGCGAGCTGTGCGCGGACGCTCGCCTGAATATCGGACGGAAACGACATGCAAAGGCGGCTCAGCGCCTCCGTGCAGTTCGCCGAATGCATGGTAGCAAGCACCAGGTGGCCCGTTTCTGCTGCGTTCAGCGTAAGCCTCATCACCTCCGGCGTCCGCATCTCGGTGATGACCAGCACGTCCGGGTTCTCGCGCAAGGCGTCCGTGATGCCTTGCTCGAAGCTGGGAGAATGAGTTGGAATTTCACGTTGACGGATAAAGGAGTGACGATTGGCGAAAATGTACTCGACGGGACTTTCCAGAGTGACGATATTGCGGGCGCGGGTAGCGTTGATTTCCTCGATGAGGGCCGCAAGCGTCGTCGATTTTCCGGAGCCGGTCGGCCCGCATATGATGAGCAAGCCGCTCGAGGACTCGATGAACTTGCGAAAATCCGGGTGCAGATTGCACGCTCGCAGATCCAAGATAGCCGGCGCCAACAGCCGTATCGCGGCCGCGGTACCGCGAATCGTTTGAAACAAGTTGATCCGACACCGGATTCCGCCAACGGATTTCGAGAGATCGGCGGAACCCAGCGCTTGAAACCTCGCCCAATGCTCGGCGCCCAATAGCTCCTTGCTCACTTGCAGCAGAGTGTCGCCCGAGACGATTCCGCCGGCCGTTTGCAAATCGCCGCGGATCCGAACGACCACGGACGTCTCTGCTTCCAGATGCAAATCGCTGGCTCCGAGCGCATACGCTTGTTCGATCCACTCTTCAAAAATCATGGTTCACCTAAGAAGCGCGTGCGCACGCACGATGGGCATCACGGGGCCTTGGCGCTGTTCGACCGCCGGGCCTCGAATTCGTCGCCCGGCAGCCATTTCACGGTCTCCTTCGCCGTCAATGCCTGCCAGCCGAGGGCGAAGCCGAATTTGGTCAGCGCAGCATTGCTGGAGAAATCCATCTCCGTGGTGTATTCGTCACTGGGCTGATGGTACCGCTTGGCTGTGTACTCATCGCTCTGGGCCTTGCCCCATTCCGGCGTATGTCCAGCAAACTTGAGCGCCGTGTTGATCGAGAACGACGGCACCCCGACGCGAGCCAGGCTGAAATGATCCGAGCGGTAGTAGTGGCCGGCGCCGGGTTCGGCATCCGGCTGAATCTCGAAGCCGAACGCCTGCGCGGTTTTCTCGACCACCGGATAAAACGTGGTGCGCTCCGCGCCGGTCACGCTTACCGCTTCCGGGACACCGATCGGCGGTATGGCATCGAAATTCAGGCCGAGCGCGATATGCCCCGCCGGTATCGGCAGATGGTTGCCAAGATACTCGGACCCCAGCAGCCCCTTCTCCTCCGCAGTGACCGACGCAAACAATACCGAATGCGGCAGAGGCGCGGCCAAGGTGCCGTACGCGTGCGCGAGTTCCAGCAACATGCCGCAGCCGGTACCGTTGTCCACGGCGCCGTTGTAGATGTTATCGCCGCTCATTGCCGGATTGATGCCGAGATGATCATAATGGGCCGTATACACCACGGCCTGCGGCGCAGCGGCCCCATCCGTCCCCGGCAGCAAACCCAACACGTTATATGATGCGAATCGACGGACGCGACTGACGACGTGCGCCTTGAATCGCACGGGCAGCTCGCGCGCCTGGAAGCCGCGCGTACCGGCGTTTGCCATCATGTCATCTAGATGGAGCCCTGATTCGGCGAACAATTGCCGTGCGACGTCGAGTTGAATCCACGAAGCCGCCTTGAGTTTCGGTTGGCGATCATTGGCGAGATAAACTTGTTCGTTGCTCCATGAGCTGCGGACCACGTTCCAACCGTAGCTTGCCAAATCGGTGCGATGGATGATCAACGCGCCGACTGCACCTTTGCGAGCCGCCTCTTCGAATTTATAGGTCCATCGTCCGTAATAGGTCAGGGCCTCTGCATTGAAGAATTTAGGATCCTTCGACGGCGGTTCGTTGACGATCACCAACACTACCTTGCCCTTGACGTCGATGCCCTTGAAATCGTTCCAGCGAAATTCGGGCGCTTCGATTCCATAGCCGACGAAGACTACCGGGGCGTCGACATCGATACTGTCGGTCTGAGTTTGGTTACCGATCACGTAGTCCTCGCCCAATTTGAGTTGCAGCGCCGGGCCCTGCAAGGGAGCGCCGTGGGTCGCCTCAAGAGACGCGGTCGTCGTTTGCAAAGTTTGCACTCCGGTAAAATCCACCTTTTGCAGATAGGTACCGTTGTCCCCCGCGGGTTTGAGTCCGTCCAACGCGAACTGCGCCGCAATATAGCGCGCCGCGATGTCGCCGCCGCGCGCACCGGTGCCGCGTCCCTCCAGCAGGTCATCCGCCAAGAATCGTACGTGGGCGCGAATGCGTTCGGGATCGATCGTTCGCATCGCTGCCGCGACGCTCGGCGGAAGCGCAAGTTGCAGCGCTGGGTCCGTGGCCGCCCATGTACCCGACGGCAACCCTACCGTCAGTCCGCAAGCGAGCACGGCCGCTCGCCAAGATTTCATTGTTGCATTGCTCATCCAAGGCTGTGTAACACACCGGTAACGATAGCGAAATAGCCTGCTCGAAGCTCATGCGGCTCGAGGCACACTTGCGCGTCTTTTATCTCGTGTTCACGTGGAGCATGGCGTGTGGACCGATTCCGGCGGCTGAAGTGGCTACGAAAGATCCCTGTTCCCGCCCGGCGCCTGGCAGCGTGGTCCCAGAGCCCAAGGACCTGCGCAGCAAGGACGGCGTCTTGAAAATCGACCTCAGCATTCGGAACTTTCGAGAAGCTGACGGCTCGACCCGTTATTGCTACCTGCTCGGCGACGGGGCCCAATCGCCGACTCTGCGTTTATATCCCGGCGATCTTCTGATCCTCAAACTCAAGAACGATCTCGCCGATGTCGAGGCGTCGGGCAGCGCGCCAAAGCAATCGCACGAGCCGGACCCGTGCACCAGCGGCGCGATGTCGCCGACTGCCACCAATCTGCATTTTCACGGACTGACGGTGCCTCCCGTATGTCATCAAGACGACGTGCTCAAGACTTCCATCCAGCGCGGCGCGCCGCCCTTCGAGTATCGCTTTCGGATACCCGCCAACGAAGCTCCGGGACTCTACTGGTACCACCCGCATATTCACGGATTCAGCACGGCGCAGGTGCTGGGCGGCGCGTCCGGCGCGCTCATCGTCGAAGGCATCGAACGCGCCAACCCGGAGCTCGCGGGATTGCCCGAGCGGGTGCTGGTGATTCGCGATCAAAATCTCTTGAACCCGAATGCGCCGCCCTCGAGATCCGAGCCGGTCGTTCCGAAGATGTTCATCGATCGCGATGGCGACGCGGCAAACAACGGTACAGGATTCGGCAAACCGGCCAAGGATCTGTCGCTCAACTTCGTCCCCATACCGTATCCGGACTACCCGCCCGCATCGATCGACGTGAAGCCCAACGAACGTCAACTGTGGCGGGTGCTCAACGCTTCCGCGATTACCTATTTGAATCTCGCCGTGCTCTTCAAGCGCTCCCCGCAGATGCTCGGCATCGTTGCATTGGATGGAGTGCCCCTCAATGCCAATGGCAATCCCGAGAATGCCATCGTGTGGCGCGATCACATCGGCCTGCCGCCGGGCGCCCGGGCGGAATTCATCGTTACCGGTCCGCCCGTCGGTGTGCCCGGACTTCTCGTCACCAGGACGGTGGATACCGGACAGGGCGGCGAGAACGATCCGAACCGCGCGTTGGCGGCCATAGTCTCGGCGGCGGAAACGGCAGAGCCGCAATCGATTCTTTCTGAATCGCCGGAGCCGGGCGCTAAACGTACCCTACCCTGGCTCGGTAGCGTCGGTCCCGTGCGAGTGCGCAGGCTCTACTTCTCGGAAAAGCTTCAAGATCCGAGCAATCCTAACAGCGCCACGGATTTCTATCTCACCGTCGACGGACAAACGCCCACGCCGTTCGATCCCGCCGCGACGGTACCGAACATGATCGTCAAGCAAGGCGACGTGGAAGATTGGATCATCGAGAACCGTACGACGGAATTGCACGCATTTCACATTCACCAAATCCACTTTCTGCTGCTCGATTGGTCCGGCACGCCGGTCGACGAGCCCTTCCTGCGCGATACGGTGAACGTCCCCTACTACAACGGTAGGACGCTGCAATACCCGAGCGTGCGATTGCGAATGGATTTCCGCGATCCGAATACCGTGGGCACATTTGTCTATCACTGTCACCTCCTGGAACACGAGGACGGCGGAATGATGGGAACGATTCGCGTAGAACCCGCGAACTAACGCTTCTCGCTCAAAAGATACCCAGGGTTAACATAACGATCATTTCGCTGTAACACCCGTCGACTAAAAACTACGCAGCGCAAATCAAACGGAAGCAGCGCAAGAAACATCCTAACTTTAGTCTAGGGAGAGTTCTGTATGGATTTGAGAAGCATCGCAGCACACAGCCTCGGCGCAGTACGCGTCGGATTCAGTTTCCTCGCGCTTGCGCAGCTGTCGCTCGGGGCCACATTGACAAGCGCCGCCCAAAGTCGCGACAGCGAAACTCGCACGCCCATAAAACATGTCATCGTGATCATCGGCGAGAATCGCAGCTTCGATCACGTATTTGCCACTTACGTGCCGAAGAATGGAGAGACGGTCAATAACCTGCTCTCCGAGGGAATCGTCGCGCTCGACGCAAACAAAAAGGCGATTCCGGGACCGAACTTCAACAGGGCGCACCAGTTGGCGGCGTCCGATACCGATACCTTTCTCCTGAGTCCGCCGAAGAAGGAGTTTCTCAAAAATCAGCTTCCGGCTCCGCTGGTCGGTGGTCCCGAAGTCTCCAATTTCCCCAACGAATGCGGCACGGACACACCGATCGATCAATGCAAGGCGAGCCTCCAATTGGCAGAGCAGTCCGAATCCGGATTGCCGAACGAGTCCTACTATAGCTCTCTGTTGATCGGCGGCACGGGCCAAACGAGCCATACGCCCGATAAACGCATCACCGACGTCAACGCTTTGCCGGCGGGCCCATTCCAACTGACAAACGGCACCACCTTCCAATACACCGACTATGCGGCGAGCCCGGTCCATCGCTTTTATCAGATGTGGCAACAGCTTGATTGCAGCGCCGCGCAAGCCACTCCTGCGAACCCTTCCGGCTGCAACGGCAATTTGTTCTCCTGGGTCGAGGTGACCGTCGGTGCCGGCACGAATGGCGCATCCCAGCCGAATAACTTCAGCACGGAATATTCGGCGGCTGCGGCGACGACGGGCGAAGGTTCGACGGCGCTCGGGTTCTACAATGTGCAGCAGGGCGATGCGCCGTACTTCAAGAAACTGGCGGATTCTTACGCGATGAGCGACAACTTCCACCAATCCGTCGACGGCGGCACCGGCGCCAACCACATCATGTTCGGCCACGGCGATGCCATCTTCTTCAGCGATGCCAACGGGAAGCCGGCCGTACCGCCGAACAAAAATGCGGTGGTTTTTGGAGCTCCCTATAAGGGAGGTACCAATCCTGATAAGGGTATGGTCAACGAGGTCGAAAATCCCAATCCACAGCAGGGAACCAACAATTGGTACGCGGAAGACGGCTATGGCGGAGGCGGTTTTGGGTCGCCGGTTTCCGGCGGCGGATCGTACAGCAATTGCTTCGACTCCACGCAGCCCGGCGTGAACGAGATCTTGCGATACTTGGCGTATCTGCCTCGGCCGATCGATGCGCGCTGCGAACCCGGTCACTACTATTTGTTGAACAACTACAATCCGGGATATTTCGGTAACGGCAAGAACGCGTACATCGATCAGAACCCGGCCAATACGCCGTTTACGATCCCCCCCTCCTCGACGCGCAGCATCGGCGATGACCTCAACGATAATCGCATTTCGTGGAAATACTACGGCGACCAGTGGAATAACTACGTCAACGACCCGTACCAGTTGAACTATGGAACGCCTGGACCCAAGGCCGATGAGTATTGCAACATTTGCAACCCGTTCCAGTACGACACGTCCATCATGTCGCACCCGGATCAAGTCAAAGCGCACATCCAGGATTCCGTGAATCTGTACGCGGACATCGCCAACAACGCGCTACCCGCAGTGTCCATCGTCAAGCCGAGCGGCTACACGGACGGACACCCCGCCTCGTCGAAACTCGATCTGTTCGAAGGGTTCGTGAAGAAAATCGTCACTCAAGTAGAGGCGTCCCCTTACGCCAAGAACACGGCCATTTTCATTACCTTCGACGAAGGCGGCGGCTACTATGACTCGGGCTACGTGCAGCCGGTCGACTTCTTCGGCGATGGAACCCGCATTCCATTGATTCTGGTGTCGGCATATACCAAGCCCGGACATATTTCGCACGAGTACACGGATCATGTCTCGATACTCAAATTCATCGAGCGCAACTGGGACATCGAGCCGGTCACGGAACGCAGCCGGGACAACTTCCCGAATCCAATCGTGCGCGTGGGTAATCCGTACGTGCCGGTCAATTCTCCGGCGCTCGGCGATCTGTTCGATCTATTCGATTTTTCGCCGCACTAGACCCCCCGGTCTTCCTGCGAGGGTACGGGGCCACCAGCCGGTGGCCCCTTTTTTTTATGCGTCCGTCGAACGCGCCGAGAGGCGTAAATCGATGCGGGTCGCACAAATGAAAGCGCGGACAAGACGCTCGCCACCGTGAGCATCCCGTCCGCGCTGCGGCAAGCGTCCTGCAAGCTCGAGCGATCGTGAGTGAGTCCTCATCCGTGAAGTGCCGCCCGATGATTTTGATCGCAGCCGACGGACACCGGTAGGCCGTAGCACAGTGTAAACGTGCAGATTCGCTTAGCCGGTACCGCCCACCGTCAGCGCATCGATGCGCAGAGTGGGTTGTCCGACTCCGACAGGCACCGATTGACCTTCCTTCCCGCAGGTCCCAACACCCGCATCGAGCTTCATGTCGTTGCCCACCATGCTGACGCGAGTAAGTACATCCGGGCCGTTCCCGATCAATGTTGCACCTTTTACCGGGGCGCCGATCTTGCCGTTCTGGATCAAGTAGGCCTCGCTCGCCGAGAACACGAACTTTCCCGACGTGATATCGACCTGACCGCCGCCGAAATTCACCGCATACAAGCCCTTTTCGACCGATGCGATGATTTCCTCCGGTGCGCGCGAGCCGGCGCGCATGTAAGTGTTGGTCATGCGCGGCAAGGTCATGTGCGCGAAGGATTCCCGGCGCCCATTACCGGTAGCCGGCATACCCATCAAGCGCGCATTCATCTTGTCCTGGATATAGCCTTTGAGGATGCCGTTTTCGATGAGCACCGTGCACTGGGTCGGCGTGCCTTCATCGTCCACATTCAACGAACCGCGCCGGCGGTTCAGTGTGCCGTCGTCGACGACAGTGATTTCCTCGGCAGCAACCCTGTCACCGATGCGATTCGAGAAGGCAGAAGTTCCCTTGCGGTTGAAGTCTCCCTCCAATCCGTGCCCGATGGCCTCGTGCAGCAAAATACCCGGCCATCCGGATCCCAATACCACTGTCATCGAGCCCGCCGGCGCCGCCACTGCTTCGAGATTTACGAGCGCCTGCCGCACCGCCTCGCGGCCGTGCTCGAAAGGTTCATCGCCGCGCAGCAACTCATCGAGGCCGAAGCGGCCGCCGCCACCGCTGTAACCCTGCTCGCGCCGGCCATTGTGTTCGACGATGACGGATACGTTGACGCGCACCAAGGGCCGTACATCGGCCGTCAGCGTGCCGTCGCTCGAGGCGATGAGCACGACTTCGTGCACGGCAGCCAAGGAAGCCATCACTTGCTTGACTCGTGGATCGATGCGGCGCGTATCTGCATCGATACGCATGAGCCACGCCACCTTGTCCTCGTCGCGAACGGCGTCGAGCGGATCGATCGGCAGATACAGCCGGTGCGTGAGCGGTCGCTGCCACGCTCTGACTGCGTTGCTGGCGCCGCTGCGCGCAATGGCACGTGCTGCGTCCGAGGCTTCAACCAACGCGGGCAACAGCACTTCATCCGTGTAGGCAAATCCGGTTTTCTCGCCGCTGATGGCGCGCACACCCACGCCCTGCTCGATGCTATGCGAGCCATCCTTGACGATGCCGTCTTCGAGCGACCACGATTCCTCGCGGGACAGCTGGAAATACAAATCTGCGTAATCCACGCCCCGGCTCATCACGGTGCCGAGCACGGCGGATAAGCGGCCCTCGTCCAATCCCGAAGGCGTCAGGATCATTCTTTCCGCCACGTCAAACAACGGTGCTGCACTCATGCCGGCACTGCCGCGGCCAACCCGAGACGACGGTTCTCCAGGGCGGGAAAGCGCGCTCGCGTTTCCGCTTGTTTCGCAAGATCGATATCGGCTGTGATCACTCCAGTACCCTTTGGCAGGCGCGACAGCACCTGACCCCAGTAATCGACGACCAAGGTGTCGCCATATGTTTCCCTGCCGCTGGTATGCGTACCACTCTGCGCAGGTGCGACCACGTAGCACAGGTTTTCTATCGCCCGTGCGCGCAGCAATGTCTCCCAGTGCGCGCGACCCGTCGGCACCGTGAAGGCCGCCGGAATCGCCAGCCATTGTGCACCTTGGGCCACGAGATCCCGGTACAACTCCGGAAAGCGCATGTCATAACACACGGAGAGCCCCAGTCTTCCCACCGGCGTGTTCGCGATCACCACCTGGCGGCCGGGCATCACATGCTTCGATTCCAAGTACTGTTCGTTGCGGCCGGGAATGGTCACATCGAACAGGTGAATTTTATCGTAGCGCGCCGCCCGCTCCCCGTCGGCATCGATCAGCAAGGAGGCGTTCGCCACGCGACTCGCAGAGTCGCCTTTGATGACGATGGTACCGCCGAGAATCCACAGCTTCAGCTGCCGTGCGGTTTCGCGCAAAAATGCCTGCACAGGTCCGTCGGTATCGGCCTCGGCTACTTGCAGCTTGTCCGAATCGCGTAGGCCGATGAAGGAGAAATTCTCCGGCAGACACGCGACCTCGGCGCCCAACTCCTTCGCCTCGCGCAGCAGCTTGCCCGCGGCGAGCAGATTTTCTGAAACAACATGACTCGAAGTCATTTGAATGGCAGCTACGATGCCCATTATTTCGGCGCCTCTGCAGTTGCCGCGGCGGCGCCTGCACTCTTGATTCGTTCGACGGTCGGATTATCCCAACTGCCGGTAATTCGATAATACCCCCGCGCCAGGCCCTTCAGCGGCTGTTTGAACACTTGCGAGAACAGCAGCACAGCTCCTCCTATCACCGGTCCGGCCGCGAAACCCGCGAGCGGCAGAGGACTGCTGCCCAGATTGCCCGTCACCACAGCAGTTTGGTCGTAATCCTTGGTTTTCAAGCCAACTCGGCCAATTAATCCAATCTCCGCTGCCGGGCCCTTGACCAGCACGTTCTCGGTGTACGCGTTGCCGTCGCGCAGATCGAAATCGCCGCGAATGGTATCGAAGGCGAATCCCTTGTCGGTCAAATCGCTGAAATCGAGCGCCAACCTGCGGCGCAGCTCGGCGAGACTGGCGAGGCCTAGGACCCGTCCGGCGCCCGGCTTCAAACCGACGATCTGGCCTTTGTCGAGCGCGACTTGGACATGCCCTTTGGCCGATTCGAGGGAATCGGCCGTCGGGGCGCCCGCCCACGTCATATCGAAATCGAGGTGACCGGTCTTGGCTTCGATCACGGCATCGAAACCCATTTGCTTCAAGGTATCCCCGACGTCGCTGCTGGTGATCGTGCCTTCGATGCGTCCTGATCCCGCATCCTTGCCGCGCCACTCGCCCGTGGCACTCGCAGAGTAGTTTGGGCCTGTCACCGCCAATTGCCTCAAACTGATGCCGTCGTCGAGTTTGCTGAGCGTCGCGCGGACATCGCCGAACTGCCGCTCGCCCCACTCGAGATCGGATGCGTGAAAATTGATCGCCGGAATACCGCGAGGATCTGCGGAAGCTTGCGGGGCACCCGTTGGGCCGGTCTCTGGCCTCCCATCGATGAACTTGAGGCGCGCGAACTCGAGAGTCCAAGGCTCGACCGGATTCGCGCCGTCCGGGAGGGAGATGGTGCCTACCACATTTGGTCCGCTCACCGACACGCGCCAGCCCCCGGAGGCTTCCGTCAGATCGAGCGCGACATCGAGAAACGTCACGCCGAGATAATTGAGCTTGGCCACTTCGAGCGCCGCGGAGCGTAGATAATTCGTCAGCGGTTTGGCGCCCTTCGCTGATGCGCCGAGCGCGAGCCAACCCGCGAGATCGAGCTCATCGATACTGCCGCCGACATTGACCGCCTGGCTGTCGCCGAAGACAGGGTCGGCGGTACCGAAGGCGACGGCGGCACGGCGGAGTTTTGGGCCATTCTCGCCGGTGTCGAGGATCAGTGCGCCGCGCAACACAGATCCCAAAGCCATCTTGAGCTGAACTCCGCCGCTCGTCGGCCACTGCAGGTCGAGCGAAGCCGGCAATGAATCGCCGGCCGGCTTCGCCAACGGTTCGGGAAGCTTCAGTTCGAGTCCGGCGAGAGTACTGGTTATGTGCAGCGAGCGCTCGCGCGCCGGTTCGGGCGACATTTTGAGCAACCCGCGCCAATCCGTCTGACCATCGATCGGAATGTTCGCCGGCAACCCCAGCGCCGCGCGCAACGCCTCTCCGCTCAATGTGCCGTGAAAATCCAATTGGGTACGAGTCACCGGCCGATTGCGCGGCGCACGCGCTGTCATCTGGAACGAACCGCCTAGAACGCGGCCGCGCATGTCGGCACGCGCCACTTGAGCGCCGTCGATATCGGCGTCGCCGACCACATCGGTCGCCGCAAGCGTCGAACCGATTCGATTCAAGGTTGCTCCGTTCAGATTCACGTGCACCTGCACGCGCCGATGATCGAAATCCTTGAATGGCAGGAACAAACTCACGGTGGACTCCATTTCACCTTTGGCCTCGATGCTGGAGAAGGCATTCTCCGCCATGCCATCGAGCGGCGTCGCACGCAGGTACTGCAATGCGTCGCCGGCATCGCTGAAGGCGGCCGCATGGATCTCCAACTCGCCGTTTTTGAAGTCGCCAAAACGAGCATCCGCCGATTCCAACTTAACGGCGCCGATGCGGCCGCTGGTGAGCCGTGCGGTCATCCCTTGGTTGCGGAACTCGGCCTGCGCCACCAGACCTTCGACGCGCGCCCAGCCTTCGTGATAATCCAAGATCATGCCGTCGAGATTGCAGCGTGCCAGAAACAGGCCGCCGCCGTCGCGAAATGGAAAGCGCCGCACCGGCCCGGAAAAGACGACATCGGCATGCGAGAGGTGCCCGGCGACGAACGCGCGGTTGAGCCAGGTGAGGGCGCCGGGCGAAATGAGTTCTTTGGGAAAATAAAAGCGGGCATCGGCTGCGTTGCCATTCTCCACCACGCTCGCGAGAGTCAATATCGGCGAGCTGCCGTCGCTCGGTTGTCGCCACGCGATTTTTCCACGCACGCTGGCATCGGGAGTATTCATCGCGAAATCCGACGTCGCCACCAACAACTCGTCCGCGGTGCGCTTCCAATAAAGGGTCGCCTTGAGCACGGGTAAATCGATCGGCCGGGGAAACTGGCTCGGCCAATTGAACACTGCGGTTTGGGTATTGATGACGACCTCTCCGCCGTTTTCGTTCCCGGCGAGCGTGCCGCTCAGTCCCCGCAGTCCCGGAGAGTGACCGACGGGTGCGATGCCGACTCCGCGGAACTGGGCACGAGTCTGCAGTTGCCAGGGATCGTTAACCGAGCCGCGCGATAGTTGAACCCGCATATTCATCCACTCGCCCGTCGGTGCGAGGTCGCGCAGTCGATCGCGCACGTCCTTTTGCGGCATCAAGCCTGCGAGCGGAAGAAGCGCCTCGGCGCGCAGGTAGCTCGCCTGCGCGCGCAGTTCCATCACTCCCGAATCGTTTCCTCGCCAATTTACGTCGAACTCCGAATCCGGATCGCGGTGTCCCCCGGTGAGTGCGTGCAGGCGGCGCCCGGAGAAGTCCCAGCGATCGGCCTCGTGGGTCAGCGTCAAGGCGCCGCTGATTCGCTCGAACTTCGCGCTCGGACCGTCGGCAAGCTTGGTAATCACGCCCTGCGCATCGAATTCAAAATCCGCGCGCGCGCGCGTCGATCCTTCACCACGTGCGCGGAGTTCGAAGGATCCGGTACCCCCGTCGAGCCTCGCCAAATAATCAGGAAATAACTCTCGCCAGCCGGGAAACGACATGCCGCGGGCGCTGGTCAGCACGTCCCAATCGAGCGTCGCCAACCGGCCGGCACCCGTTGCAGACCCGTCGAAACGGAAGGTACCGCCTAGCACGGCCGGCAGTTGCGCGGTCAGCCCGAGCGCGACGCGATCGGCACCGCGGCGTAAGTCCATGCGAACGCCATGCAGTTCGAGTTGCGGCAACTCGGAATTCCAATTCTGAACGGTGACGAGACCATTACGAATGGCCAGTATTCCGGCCGGGAAGTCATTCAGCGCAAGGGTGCCGAAGGAGGTGTTCTCGCCGCCCAGCACGATTTCCGATGCCAGCGCGAACGTGTTGGGGCCGACGCGGGCAACGACGATATTGGGCGAGTCCAGTTCGATGCGAAGCGCAAACAACCTGCCGCTTTGGAGCAGCTGCCAAATATCCGCGCCAATCCGTCCTCCGGCCGCGCGTGCGAGCACCCTGCGATCGTCCTTGGATCGGAGCTCCAATTGGTCGAAATACAATTCAGGGCCATACCATCGAAACGCCGGCGACACATGCGCGAACGCGATGTGGTATCCGGTCTGCTCGCGCACCCACTCCTTGATCTGGGCTTGATATTGAGGCGCGCGATCGAGGATGAGCTTGACTGCGAGCGTCAGCACCATCATCAGAACCAGTAGTCCTGCGAAGCCAATCAGCAGGATCTTGCCGAATCTACGTAAGCTCATTCACATCAGGACGACGTCGTATTGGTCGACGGTGTAGAGGGATTCAGTTTGCAGGCGTATGGGCTTCCCCGTGACCAATTCGAGCTCTCCGAGGGCGGAGGACTCCTCATCGAGAAGCCGCTCGATCACATCCTGGTGCGCCAGGACCATCAGCTGTTGACACTCGAATTGCCGTGCTTGCCGCAAAATCTCACGAAACACCTCGTAGCAGACCGTTTCCGCCGTCTTGACGAATCCCCGTCCTTCACAGGTCGGACAAGCCTGGCATAGCAGATGTTCCAAGCTTTCGCGTGTTCGCTTGCGGGTCATTTCCACCAATCCGAGCGGCGATACCGACGAAATATGGGTCTTTACGTGATCGTCGCCCAAGGCCTTTTCCAAGGCCTGGATCACTTGGCGGCGATGCTCGGGCTCTTCCATATCGATGAAGTCGATGATGATGATGCCGCCGAGATTGCGCAGGCGCAGCTGCCTTGCGATGGTGACCGCAGCCTCCAAATTGGTGCGAAATATGGTCTCTTCCAAATTCCGGTGGCCTACAAAGGCGCCGGTATTGACGTCGATCGTCGTCATCGCCTCCGTCTGATCGATGATCACGTAGCCGCCCGATTTTAAGGATACTTTGCGATCCAGAGCCTTTTGGATTTCCTCCTCGACGTGGTGCAGTTCAAAGACGGGGCGCCCTTCGCCGTACAGCTCGATCCGCGGCAACACATCGGACATGAATGTGCTCGCGAACTCTTGCATTTCGCGATGCGCGCTCGGCTGATCGATCAGCACGCGTTCAACGTCGGGCCGCAGTAAATCGCGCAGTATCCTAAGGTGCAGCGGCAAATCGGCGTGCACCAAATGTCCGGGATCGATACGGAGTCCCTTTTGGCGCACGAACTCCCAGAGTTTGCGCAAGTACATCATATCGGCCCGCAACGCCTCGGCCGGCGCGTCTTCCGCCGCCGTACGTACGATGAATCCTGCGCCTTCATCGGCCTCCACGCCGGCCAGCACGGCGCCGCGCAGGCGCTGCCGCTCGCCCTCGTCCTCTATCCGCGCCGATACGCCCACCCCGCGTCCCTGCGGCATGTACACGAGGTACCGCGACGGCAGCGTGATGTATGTGGTGAGCCGCGCGCCCTTCGTTCCCAACGGATCCTTGACGACTTGCACCAGGATTTCATTGCCCTCGGCGACCAAAGCACGGATGTTTTCCGTGCGCGGTGCTTCGATCCCGGTACCCTCGTGCCGCGGATCGAAAATATCCGAGGCATGCAGGAAGGCGGTTCGCTCCATGCCGATTTCGATGAAGGCAGCCTGCATTCCCGGCAATACTCGCGAGACTCGACCTTTGTATATATTGCTGATCAGACCGCGTCGGCTGGCCCGCTCCAGAAATACCTCCTGCAGCACGCCGTTCTCGACCACCGCGGCGCGCGCTTCGTGGGTACTCGCATTAATTAGAATCTCGGTACTCATCGCGTCTCACCGCTCAAACTCCCATCCACGCTCTTAGGTCCCGTGGCAACGCCCGCCTGCCTGAGCAGCTCGGCAGTCTCGAATAGAGGCAGTCCCATGACTCCCGAAAAGCTCCCATGCAAGTCGGCGACGAAGACGGCACCGTACCCTTGAATGGCGTACCCTCCCGCCTTGTCGCACGGCTCGCCAGTATTCCAATAGTCGCGTGCCTCCACCGCACTGATTCGGCGAAACGTGACTTCGCTGCGGCTGACACAGGATGCAAGTCCGCTTGCCGTTGCGATCGCAACGGCGGTCAATACCTCATGGGTTCGGCCCGACAGCAACGTGAGCATGCGCAGCGCATCCTCACAATCGCCCGGTTTTCCCAGGATTTCGCCGCCGATGACGACGGCCGTATCCGCCGCGAGAACCGGCCGTGCGGGAGAGCCTTTCCCCTGACTCTGCCCCCGGCCGGCGGCTGCCTTGGCTTGGGCAAGGCGCGTCACGTAGCCAATCGCGTCTTCCCCGGCCGCGACCGACTCGTCAATCGCAACATTAAGTACCTGAAAAGACACGCCTATTTGCGAAAGGAGTTCCCGGCGGCGAGGCGACGCGGAAGCGAGGTAAACGAGATCTACGCACATGGGCTCAAGGATACCCACCTTGAAGCACCTTAGGCGCGGTGATAGGGATGGCCCCCGAGCAAGCTCATGGCGCGATAGATCTGTTCGGCGACCACCACACGCACCAACGCGTGCGGCAGGGTGAGCTGCGACAGAGACCAACTCTGGTCGGCTCGCTCTCGGCATTCCGGTGCCAACCCATCGGGTCCGCCGATCAGGAAGTCGAGCGGCCTGGCCTCGCGCAAGCGCTGGGCCAGCCACGCCGCAAGTTCAGCCGTCGTCATCGATCGAGCGGAAACTTCCAGCGCTACGACATAGTCCTTTGGGCCCACCGCTGCCAGCATATTCGCACCCTCCCGTGCAATTGCGCGCGCCGGATTCTCACCGGGCCGCCGCGTGGCAATCGGGATCTCCGAGAGTTCGAGCACGAGGGGGGTGCGTAGCCGCTTTTGGTATTCGCGAAACCCCGTGTTGACCCACTCGGGTAAACGGGTACCGGCGGCGATCAACCGGCATTTCATACTTGGGTTCGCCGCACCTTCAGGCGCGTGCGGCGCGCTTCGTTGCCGTCATATCCCACAGTTTTTCGAGCCCGTAGAATTCACGTACCCGCGGCAACATCACGTGCACGATCATTTCGTGCAAATCGATGAGCACCCAATCGCTGTCCTGCTGGCCCTCCACGCCGTGCGGCCGAAATCCCGCCTCTTTGGTTTTCTCCACGACGCGCTGCGCGACGGAACGCACATGCCGATCGGAAGTGCCGCTCGCGATCACCATGAAATCGGCAATATCGGTCAGGCCGCGCACGTCCAATACCTTCACTTCCAGGGCCTTCATATCCGCCAAGGTATCGAGTATCACCGACTTGAGGGAGCGCTTGGCAGCCGCCGCCGCGGTGGCCGCTTTGCGCGTGCCGGTGCGCTTCTGCGGCTTGCCGCCGGCGGCCCTTTCGGCGCCGGCTGGTTGTTTTCTCGTCGTGGGGGTGATCTTGAGGGGCTTTTTCTTGACTGGCACTACGGCGTCCGTGTTTTGGAGTAACAATGAGTATCCAGAATCAGTTTACGCACTGAATCCGGCATGAGGAAGCGCGGATCCCGACCCATCGCAATCAACTGCCGGACTTCCGTGGAAGAAATCTCGAGTTGCGTCACGGCGTGGATATAAATGCAACCGGCGCGCTGCTCATGCAGGTCGCCGATTCGGCCGGTCCCGCGATCGACGAGCAGTTCGCCCAAGGGTCCCATGCCAGGCGCGCGCCACCCCGGGCGGTGGGCAACCACCAGGTGAGCCAGTTGCAGCAACTCGCGCCACTGATGCCATTTGGGCAGGCTCAAAAAGGCATCCATCCCGACAATGAGACATAGGCTGCGGTCCGGATACTCGTGGCGCAGCTCGCCCAGAGTTTCAACCGAATACGATGGGCCTTCTTTACGCACTTCGCGATCATCGACCAAGAAACCCGCGTGGCCGGCCGTCGCCAACTCGACCATTTTCAGACGCAACTGTGCGTCGGCGACCGGTTGTTCGCGGTGCGGCGGATTGCCCGCGGGCAGGAATCGTATTTCCTTCAATCGCAACGCCTGTTGCAACTCGAACGCGGTGCGCAGGTGCGCGTAGTGAATAGGATCAAACGTCCCGCCGAAAATGCCCATCGGATTCATAGGGCTGTTACCTTAGCCTGATTCCGCCGACGCTTGCAAAGCGCCGGCCATCGCGGCGGTCAGCGCAATGATCGCGGTCCAAGCATCGTCGCGTGCAATCCCCTTGATAATACGATCCGTTCGACTGGCTTGTCGGAGTAGCCGCGCGAGCGGCATCTTGGCGGTTCGCGCAAGGGCGCGTGGCGAGGGCCGCGCCGCCTGATTCCAACCGGCTCCTTGAGTACGAGAGCCCAGGCGATCGCGCTCGCGCGCCTGCCACAGTCCGCGCAATTCCCGCACCAGCGCCCAGAGAATGAGCGTCGGTTCCACGCCCTCGCTCTTTAAGCCCATGAGGACGCGCAGTGCGCGCTGCGCCTCGCCCGCCGCCGCTGCCTCCGCGAGTTGGAACACGTCGTAGCGCGCGCTGTTGCCGACGCTGCGCATCACCATTTGCGTGCTGATCGGAGCGCCGCCGGCGAGCAGCGCCAATTTCTCGAGTTCTTGCTTCGCGGCGAGCAAATTTCCCTCGACGCGATCGACGATCAGTTCCGCAGCGGCGGGTTCCATTTCGACCTGCAAAGCTCGCGCCCGTGCTCGGAGCCATGCCGGCAAAGCCGCAGCATCCACCGGCCAAATTGGGATCCAAACACCGTGGCGTTCGATGGCGCGCACCCACGGCGATTCGAGGGACTTTCTGTCAAGTTTGTCGGTGATAACCAAGGACACGACGTCGGGCGGCGGCTGCGTCGCGATTTCGGCCAATTGCGCGGCACCCTTGTCGGGTTTACCACTGGGCATCCGCAGTTCGAACAGGCGTCGCTCGGCGAACAGAGAGAGCGCCTGGGTCGCATGGAACAAATCATCCCAGGCAAAGCCGCGCTCGATGAAGAACACGGTCCGATCGGTGTACCCGGAAGCCCGCGCTGCAGCTCGAATGGCATCCGCCGCCTCGCCTACCAGCAATGGTTCGTCGCCGGAAACGAGGTAGATGGGAGCGAGACCGCGGGTCAGGGCGGCGGGCAACTGCTCGGGGTTCAGACGCAAGTACGGTAACCGTTGACGCGTTGCCGCGCCGCCTCGTATTCGCCGATCAGTTTTGTGACCAGTGCCTCCACCCCTTGAACATCGTGTATCCCGCTGACGCTTTGTCCCGCGCTCAAGATATCCCTCCAGACCTTGAGTTCCGCACCGCCGGATCCAAAGTTCATTTTGGTCTTGTCCGCTTCGGGCAATTTGTCCGGGTCCAAGCCGGTTTTTATAACGCTGGCGCGCAGATAATTGCCGGCAACGCCGCTGAACAAAGAGGTGTAGACGATGTCCTCGGCGTGGGCTTCGATGAGCGCCTGCTTGTAGGCCTCACTCGCGTTGGCCTCGACGGTGGCAATAAACCGCGTGCCGAGATACGCAAGATCCGCGCCCAGTGCTTGCGCCGCGAGCACATCGGCGCCATTGCTCATGGCGCCCGATAAAATGATGGTACCCGCGTAGATTTCGCGGATCTGTTTCACCAAGGCGAACGGACTTTGCACCCCGGCGTGCCCGCCTGCCCCCGCGCACACTGCGATGATGCCGTCGACGCCCTGCGCCGCCGCCTTTTCGGCATGCCGCAGATTGATCACATCGTGAAACACGATTCCGCCGTAACCGTGTACGGCGCTCACCACCTCAGCCGGCGGACGCAGGCTCGTGATGATGATCGGCACACGATACTTGACGCATAGGCCGACGTCATGCTCCAGCCGATCGTTGCTTGCGTGAACGATTTGGTTCACGGCAAATGGCGCTACTGTTGCTTGCGGATTCGCGCGTTGGTACGAGGCCAATTCCTCGGTGATTTGCGCCAGCCAATCATCGAGTTGTGAGGCCGGGCGGGCGTTCAAAGCGGGAAATGAGCCGACGATTCCTGCTTTGCATTGCGCCAACACGAGTTCGGGCCCGGACACGATGAACATCGGCGCACCGACCACGGGCAATCGCAGGTGGTCTTTGAGCATCGCTGGAATGGGCATATCAGGAACTCGATGACAAACGGCCGGGCTATTATGACTTACTGCGCCGTGCGGTACACTCAACGCATCAGCCCCCACCGGTGTCGCTGTGGAATTTGCAACCCTACTATTCGAGCGGCGAGAACGCGTTGCGCTGGTCACGCTCAACCGGCCCGACCGATTGAACGCCCTGAATCTGCAGTTGATCGAGGATCTGCGTGCCGCCGCCGCCGCGATTGAAGCCGATGCTGCGATTCGCGCGGTTTTGCTCACGGGCGCGGGCCGCGCGTTCTGTTCCGGTGCCGATCTCATGGGCGATGATTTTCTGGAGGCGTCGGAGCGTACTCCCGGCGAAAACATCGGCATCCGGCTGCGCCAGCACTTCAATCCGATGGTGAGCGCGTGGTACGACTTATCCGTGCCCGTGGTGGTAGCGGTCAACGGCGTGGCCGCAGGAGCCGGAATGAGCCTCGCGCTCATCGGCGACATCGTACTTGCGGCACGCTCGGCGACATTTTTGCAGCTATTCGCGCCGAAGGTCGGATTGATACCAGATTTGGGCAGCACCTTTTACCTACCGCGCCTCGTCGGCACGGCACGTGCGAAGGGATTGACGCTGCTCGGGGACGCCTTGTCGGCCGAGGACGCAGTGCGATGGGGCCTCATCTGGAGGTGCGCCGCGGACGAAGCATTATTGCAGGAGGCAGAGACGTTAGCGCTTCGATTTGCGAGCGGCCCGACGCAAGCCTTCAAACGCATCAAGAAGATATTCAATCAGCAGCCTTTACCAACGCTAGCCGAGCAGCTCGAGCTGGAGGCCATTGCTCAGTCGGAATTAGGCGACACGCAAGACTTCGCGGAAGGCGTGCTCGCATTCAGAACCAAACGGACGCCGCACTTTTCGGGCGAGTGACGATTCGCAGCGATTCAATTGCGTCTGGCGATCTTCGCCACCGGCACCCGAACCTCGGACGGAGGCGCCTTGTCCTTGTCCGGCTGTTCGGAGCCGCAGCTGCCGCAACCACCGCACGCTCCCGAAGTATTTCCGGCCGCCGCCTTATCGAGCCGTTGCGCGATGCGGTCCAACCGCATGAATCTCGGTGCGAGCGCAGCCAAGCGCGCGAGCGTCCCCCACATTCGCTTGCGCAAGCCCTTCGGACCGAGCGCCGAAACTGCATACACTGCGCTCGCCAGGAGCACGAGACCCACCAAGGAATTATCGATGACTTTATTCATGGTTCACATCGCGTCAACCAGAGAGCATCAGCGCAATTCGATAAGTAATCCAGGATCCGGCATAGGCCAGCGCAAAGAGATAAGCGGCCATGATGATCGGGTAGCGCCAGGAATTCGTTTCGCGCTTGACGGTGGCCAACGTCGAGAGGCATTGAGGCGCGAACACATACCAGGCAAGCAGCGACAGCGCCGTCGGCAAACTCCAGGACTGCGCAATCAGCGGCGTCAACGCCCCGCTCATATCGGTACCGGTCGCGGATAATGCATAGACGGTGCCGAGAGCCCCTACCGCGACCTCGCGAGCCGCGAGCCCCGGCACGAGCGCAATGGAGATCTGCCAGTTGAAACCAATGGGCGCGAACAGCACCGCTAGCCAGGCTCCCAAGTGGCCCGCAATACTGTACTGAATGGGCGGCCCGGTAGCGCCCGGCGGCGGAGCCGGGAACGAGGAAAGCGCCCATAGGATCACCATCAAGGCCAGGATGATCGTGCCGACCCGGGTCAGGAAAATCTCCACGCGTTGCCACAAGCCGATGGCGAGATTGCGCAGATTCGGCCAATGATAAGCGGGCAACTCCAACATCAGCGCTTGGAAACGCGTAGTGGAACCGCTGCGTTTGAGCACATAAGCCACGCCCATGGCGCTCGCGACACCGGCGATGTACAGAGCAAACAACACCACGCCTTGGAACTGCAAGCCGCCCCAAACGGTACGGCGCGGAATAAATGCGCCGATGATCAACGCATATACCGGTAGCCGTGCCGAGCACGTCATCAGCGGCGCGATCATGATGGTCGCCAGACGATCGCGAGGATTTTGAATGGTGCGCGTCGCCATGATGCCGGGGATCGCGCAGGCGAAGCTCGACAACAAGGGAATGAAGGCGCGGCCGGACAGTCCGACGCTGCCCATCACCCGATCGAGCAGAAATGCAGCGCGCGGCAGATACCCGGAGTCTTCGAGCAACAAGATAAAAAAGAACAAAATGATGATTTGCGGCAGGAACACCAAAACGCTGCCGACGCCGGCCAACACCCCGTTGACCAGCAAATCCCGGAGCAGGCTCGCCGGCAACGCTTGACTCAGCCATGAGCCGAATGCGGCGACGACGTTTTTGATGCCATCCATCGGCAGTTGCGCCCAAGCAAACACGGCTTGAAAAACCAGAAAGAGGATCGACGCGAGTATCAGCGGCCCCAATACCGGGTGCAGAACGACGGCATCCACCTTATCGCTGAATGTGACACCGTCCAGCCGATCACCGCCGACAGCACCCAAGATTCTACGGACCTCGGTCTGATCGTGCGCGATATCGGCCGCCGTCGGCGTTCGCCACACCGCCTGGGGCTGTGCCCGCGCCGGAATCGCGAGCGAATCCAGTACTTTGACCAAAGCGCTGGCGCCGGAGGATTTGACCCCTACGGTCTCGACAACTGGCACACCGAGTTCGGCTGC
The DNA here is from genome assembly GCA_963755965.1 of uncultured Gammaproteobacteria bacterium. Classification (GTDB taxonomy): domain Bacteria; phylum Pseudomonadota; class Gammaproteobacteria; order Steroidobacterales; family Steroidobacteraceae; genus Bog-1198. Next base: position 1,126,836 of record CAVWLU010000008.1, on the reverse strand, counting down.
CAGACGTTCCGCATTGATGACGATCCCTTTGCGCCGAGCGATGTCCGTCATATTCAAGGCAACGACCATCGGCAAACCTAAACGCCCGAGGCTCAACACCAGCCGCAGGTTCTGCCGCAGATTGGTTGCATCCGTGACGCATACAACGAAGTCGGGAGTGGCCTCACCATCGCGCCGCCCGAGCAATACATCGGCCGTCACTCGTTCGTCCGGCGTGAGCGGATCAAGGCTATAGGCACCAGGTAGATCGAGTATGCGGACGCGGCGGCCGGACGGCGTCAGCAGCGAGCCCTCTTTGCGTTCGACGGTGACGCCGGCGTAATTCGCGACCTTTTGCCGGCTGCCGGTCAGAACATTGAATAACGCTGTTTTGCCGCAGTTGGGATTGCCAACCAATGCGACCAAAGGACTGGGGTGCACACCAGGGAGGGCCTCCATGGGCCTAACCGAGCAGCGGTGGCTCCGGGCAAACGAGGATGCTGGCGGCTTCGAAGGAACGCAGCGCAAAGGTGCCGGTACCGATTCGTACCGCGATCGGCTCGCGCGCCATCAATCCGCGCGCGACGATTCGCACGGCCTCGCCGGGCAAGAAGCCAAGTTCGGCCAAACGCCTTCCCAATCCGAGCGGAGCCGTTGACTCCGAAGCCGACACCGACACGACGCGTGCCAGCGTGCCCGTTGCGAGATCCGCAAGCTTCATGTCGGTCGGTACGACCGCCGCGGCGTCGGTTTTTGACTGTTTGCCCATGAACGCGATTCTATATGAGAATCGTTCCCATTACTATTCACAGACTCTAGCCACAGTCCGGCCTGCGGGAATGTCCATCACGGCCTCTTGCTGCATCGCACAAACGCCGACCGCTAGGGCCCGAAGCTTGGGCCTAGGGGCTTGGGCGCCTCGGTTGTGGGGCCCTACGGGCCGGGGGCTGCACCCTGAGGACCCGGCAGCTTGTTGGAAATCGGGACCGCGCTGCGGTTCCTGCTAATCTTATGCTCCCAGAAACATCGGAGGCGTATGAAATGCCTACGCTTTTTGAAAGGATCATCGCGGGAGAGCTGCCCGCGACCATCGTTTTTCGCGATTCACGGGTGATTGCATTTCTGGATATTCGGCCGGCAGCGCCGGTACACATATTGATCGTGCCGCACAAAGTTATTCCGACCACGGATGATATCGAGGATGACGATGAGTCGCTGATTGGCCACATGGTCATCGTCGCGCGCGATCTCGCGCGCCAGCAGGGTATCGCGAAGAGCGGCTATCGGCTGATCATCAATTGCAATCCAGACAGCGGCCAAGAGGTCTATCACCTGCACCTGCACTTGCTCGGCGGAAAGCCGTTGGGCCCCTTGGTTCAGCGCGCGTAAATTCAAACAGAGGAACAGGCCATGAAGAAGAAGAAAAAGGCGCAACCCAAAGCGGCGCGCACCAAGAAGCCCGCCCGCTCGGTTAAGCCGCGTGCTTCGGGCAACGCCGCCAAGATGGCCGCCCGCCCGGCTGTGGCGTCGCGCGCCTCCGCGAGAATATCGGCGTCTCCTTTGGCGCGCCGCGAACTCTATCCGGCAATTGAACCGTTCCGCCATGGTTACCTGCGCGTTTCGGACATCCATGAAATTTACTATGAGGAATGCGGTAATCCCGCCGGCAAACCCGCCGTGTTTCTGCACGGCGGCCCAGGCGCGGGTTCCGACAAGCGGGCGCGGCAGTTCTTTGATCCTCGGCACTATCGCATCGTGGTCTTCGATCAGCGCGGCTGCGGCCGCAGCCGGCCGGCCGCGAGTCTGATCGAGAACACTACCTGGCACTTGGTTGCGGATCTCGAACGGCTCCGCAAGCACCTGGGCATCGAGCGCTGGCTGGTGTTCGGCGGTTCCTGGGGCAGCACGCTGGCTCTCGCGTATGCGGAGGCGCATCCGGATCGCGTCACTGAAATCGTGCTACGCGGCATCTTTCTGCTGCGCTACGCCGAAATCCGCTGGCTGTACCAGCATGGTGCTTCGGAGATTTTCCCGGATTGTTGGGAAGCCTACCGCGATGCGATCCCTGCCGACGAACGCGATGATTTCTTGCGGGCCTACCACCAACGTCTCACCGGCATGGACCAACGAGCCGCCCTCGCCGCGGCGCGAGCATGGTCGGTGTGGGAAGCATCCACGAGCTTCTTGCGCAGCAATCTCGACAATATCCGCAAGTGGAGCGAGGACCAGTTCGCGCTCGCAGTGGCGCGGATAGAATGTCATTACTTCGTAAATCGCGGATTCCTGCGCAGCGAAACGCAGTTGCTCGATGACGTGCCGCGCATCCGGCATATACCGGCTACCATTGTGCAGGGCCGCTATGACATCGTCTGTCCTGCTACCAGTGCATGGGATCTGCATCGCGTCTGGCCGGAGGCCGATTTTCGCATGGTGCCGGACGCCGGGCATTCGGCGTTCGAGGCCGGCAATATCCACGAACTCGTGCTTGCCACGGATCGATACCGTAGTCGTTAGTCCGTTGGAAATCTTCATGCGTTCAATGCACTGTGCGGTGTGCCTCGCGTTCGTTCTTTTTTTGCCGCCGGTCGCGGCCGACGCCGCAACGAGACTGCTGCGATTTCCCGATGTCTGGCATGACCGCGTCGTATTCACCTATGCCGGCGATCTATGGACAGCGAACACGCAGGGCGGGACGGCGGTCCGGCTGACCGCGCACCCTGGGCTCGAGCTGTTTGGTAAGTTCTCGCCCGACGGACGCGAAATCGCGTTCACGGGTCAGTACGGCGGCGACGAGCAGGTATATGTCATGCCTTCGAGCGGCGGAGCGCCGCGGCAGCTCACTTTTTATCCCGCGCGCGGTCCGCTGGCGGATCGTTGGGGCTACGACAATCAGGTGTATGGCTGGACGCCCGACGGCGCCGCGGTTTTGTTTCGCTCCTCGCGCGACGGCTACATACTGACGGAATCCAAGCTGTACACAGTGCCGGCGAGCGGCGGAGCGGCGAGCCCTCTGCCGATGCCGGTCTCGGGCGCCGGACACTTCTCCCCCGACGGCAAGAGGATTGTTTACTCGCCGCTGTGGCGCGACTTTCGCAGCGAAAAGCGCTATCAAGGCGGCTGGGCGAATGATCTGTATATTTTCGACCTAGGATCTCCCGGCTTGGTGCAAGTCACCAAGGACCCCCGCACGGACCGCGACCCGATGTGGATCGGCGATAGCGTCTATTTCAATTCCGATCGCTCCGGCGTATTCAACTTGTATCGCTACGACATCGCGACGCGGCAGACTCGCCAAATCACCCACTACACGGATTGGGACGTGCGCTGGCCGAGTGCCGACGCGGAGGGACAAATAGTCTACGAGTTGGACGGCGAATTGCATCTATACGATACACGCAGCGATCAAGATAGAGCGCTCTTGATCACAGTACCGACCGACGACACGACGACGCGTCCGCAATCGGTGAACGCGGCGGACAATATCGAAAGCCTCGCCATCAGCCCCGGCGGTGAACGCCTTGCGATCGTGGCTCGCGGCGATGTCTTCAGCGTGCCGGTGGAGCACGGAGTGACCCGCAATCTAACCGGATCCTCCAACGCGCATGATCGCGAAGTTGCCTGGTCGACCGACGCGAAGCGCCTCGTATACGTATCGGATCGCAGCGGCGAAGAGGAACTGTATATTCAAGCGCAAGAGGGCAACGCTCCGGCGGATCCCGTCACGTCAGGTTCCAAAGCGCGCTACTACACCCCGCGCTGGTCGGGGGACGACAAGCGAATAGCCGTTTCCGATCAGACTGGTCGACTCTACGTGATCGAACTTGCGACCAAACGCCGCATTCTAGTCGCCAAAGATCCTCAAGATCTCGCATTGGACTATCAATGGTCGCCGGATGGCCAATTCCTCGGCTATTCGCTCAATGAAAACAACGGCTATTCGAGTGTCTACGTTTGGTCGGCGGCCGATGCCGTTTCACGGCGAGTCACGCCGGAGCTTTTCAATGCCCAGTCGCCGGCGTGGGCTCCCAACGGTGAGCTCCTGTATTTTCTGAGCGCGAGGGAATATCAACCGTTGATTAGTACCATCGATTTCGATTTCGCAACCGACCGGCAGATCGGCATATTCGCGTTGGCTTTGCACAAGGGAGTGAAAAATCCGTTTGGAATACGCGACGACGAGCCCGGTGACGAAAAGGAAGAAAAGAAGGATTCCGACAAGAGCGATGCCGGCAATGATGCCGCCAAGAAACAGGGGAAGCCTAAAGTTCAAGTGAAGATCGATTTCGATGGAATCATGCGGCGCGTGATTCGTGTCCCCTTGGAAGCCGACAACTTGAGCAATCTGCGCGCCGCCGACGATACGTTGCTTTACCAGCATAACGGGCCCTTTTATTACGGACGTGAATCGAGCGTGAAGCCGAGCGTGATGGCTTATTCGATCAAAGATCGCGAGGCGAAGCCGGTGGTGGACGATGTTACCGAGTGGTCGGCGACAGCCGATGGCAAGCATGTATTGGCACGGCTTTCATCGAAGGAGATCAAATTCTACGAGGTCGGGAAGAGCGACGAGTCGAAGACCGTATCGCTGGCCGGCCTCATGACCACACGCGTGCCGGCGCAGGAGTGGCACGAGATCTTCGCCGAAGTGTGGCGCCGCTATCGTGACTATTTCTATGTCGCGAACATGCATGGCTATGATTGGCTCGCGCTGCGACGCAAATATGAATCGCTGGTGGATTCGGTGGGACATCGCGCGGACCTCAATTACGTGATTGCCGAGATGATTTCCGAATTGACGGTTCAACATGCCTATATCGAAGGCGGGGACCTCGGATTGCCGAAGCGGCCCTTCGTTGCACTGCCCGGCGCGCGATTCGAACTCGACACCAAATCGGGCCGCTACAGGATCGCAAAAATTTTCGCCGGCGAAAACGAAGAGGATCGCTATCGATCGCCGCTCACCGAAGTCGGGGTCGACGTAGACGTCGGCGATTACGTTCTCACGATCAACGGGCGCGAGCTGCAGGCCGGCACCGATCCCTACGAGTTGCTGATAGCTCCGGCGAATCAGCCGGTGGAGTGGCGAATCTCGGCAAACGCGGACGGCAAATCCGCGCGCACCATTCGCTACCAGCCCTTGAGCACGGAAACCGGGCTCGAATATCTAGAATGGGTGACCGACAATCGGAATCGTGTGAATCACCTCAGCCAGAATCGACTGGGGTATATTCATATTCCCGACATGGGGGATGCAGGCATCCGCGAATTCATCAAATGGTGGTTCCCGCAGGTGCGCAAGGAAGGACTGGTGGTCGATGTACGCAACAATGGCGGCGGGAATGTCTCCGAGATGTTGATCGAACGCCTGGCGCGCACGCTGCACGGTATGGATTTCTCACGCAATCACGACGCCGCCGACACCTATCCGCGCGTCGTACAACCCGGGCCCAAGGTGGCGCTTATCAATGAGGAAACTTCTTCCGACGGCGATATATTCTCCAACGCCTTCAGGGGCTGGAAGATTGGCGCGTTGATTGGGAAACGCACCTGGGGGGGTGTCGTCGGCATCACTGAACACGGGCCGTTGCTCGACGGCGGAATCGTATACGTTCCGGAGTTCGGTTCCGCCGATGCGGGCGGCCGGTGGATCATCGAGGGTCACGGCGTCGATCCGGATATTGTGGTCGAGCAAGATCCGGTTGAGGTCATGAAGGGCCATGATCCGCAGCTGGAGCGCGGCGTGGAGGAATTGATGAAGCTCTTGCCGCCTACGGCCACGGGTTTGCCGGGGCGCCCCGCCGCACCCATCAAAACCGAGGTGCATTGATCGTGTCCGAACTCGCCACACTGACCCTTGCCCGGGTTTCGGACGCCCGCGAGATCGCAGAAATGTCCCGAGAATTGATTGAGCAGGGACTGAGCTGGTCCTGGACGCCGGCGCGTGTGCAGAACTTCATCTCCGGAGCGGAATCCTCGGTCGTGGTTGCTCGCCGCGATGGACGAATCGCGGCTTTCGCCATCATGCACTTTGGAGACGAAGTCGCGCACCTTAATCTGCTTGCGGTGGCGATCGAGCATCGCCGCCACGGACTCGGTCGCCGGCTCATGGATTGGCTCACGACAACCGCGATTGAAGCCGGCGTGTTTCGCATCAATCTAGAGGTGCGCGCCAACAATGAGGAGGCGCGCATCTTCTACCAATCCCTGGGATTTGACGCGCTGAATGTCGTGCAAGGCTACTATCAAGGACGCGAGGCGGCGCTGCGAATGACTCGGCGTCTTGCAAAGAATCTGCCGAGTTCGTGAACTTAACCGTCAACCGCACTGTGCGTCCTTTCGGCTCCACCGGCCGCGGGGTGGCCGCGGTCGGTCAAGGGTCTTGGCGATCGGATGAAAGCTCCGCCGAGGCGGCGATCGCGGCGCTACGCCGCGGCCTCGATCTCGGAATGACGCATATCGACACGGCGGAAATGTATGGCTCTGGCGCCGCCGAAAAGCTCGTCTGCACGGCAATAGAAGGCCGGCGCGACGAAGTGTTCCTGGTTTCCAAAGTATTGCCGAACCACGCCTCCAAACGTGGCACGATCGCGGCCTGCGAGAAGTCGCTCGCGCGGCTGGGAACCGACCGGCTCGACTGCTATTTGCTGCATTGGCGAGGTCCGCATCCGCTCGCGGAAACGATCGAAGCTTTCGAAGCACTGGTTCGCAGCGGCTCGATACTTTCCTGGGGCGTGAGCAATTTCGATGTCGCCGACCTCGAGGAAGTCGCGGCGATTGCGGGCCCCGGGCATCCGGCTTGCAATCAAGTGCTGTACCATTTGCAGGAGCGTGCGATCGAGCATCGGGTTCTTCCGTGGTGCCAAGAACACGGCACTGCTGTCGTTGCCTACACGCCGTTCGGCGAACGGCCTGGCGCATTTGATCCGCGCACGAAGCATGGCCGCGTATTGCAGGACATCGCGACATCGCATCACGCCACCGCGAGACAAGTCGCGCTTTCATTCCTGCTACGCCATCCGAATACCTTTGTGATTCCGAAGGCAGTCTCCACCCTACATGTGAAGGAGAATGCCGGGGCCGCCTCGCTGCAGCTCAGCGACTCTGACATCGCGCGCGTTGATGCTGCGTTTCCGCTAGGCAAGCCAGGGCGCCTACCGATGATTTGACCGGCCGGCGGTAGATTTAAGGCGGCGGTTTGAGCTGCTCGTAATCTTCCCGGGTGACCGGTGTTTCCCGGGGATCGCGAGTCTTTTTCGTATCCCGGCCGGGCTCCGTATGGGGTGGAGTTTGCGTGCCCACGGTGTCATGCGGTTCGTCATTTGATTGCGAGGGATTGTTAACCGATTGGTCGACAGGCTTGTTGGATTGCTGATACCGGCCCTCCCGCCACTCCTTTGGCCGGCCAATGGCTTCATCCGATGACCCTTTGGCATCGCTCACGTTGGTATCGCTGACGGCTTTCTCGCTCATAGCCCCATACTGCCCTTCCCGATCACCCTCTCCTATGGTCCGGCGGCGAATCCGCATGTAGGCGGCCGCCGTCCCGGCCCGACGCTGTAGGCCATCGCCTACGCCCCGATAGGAGTCCCGTCCGACAACTCCAAAATGCGGTAGTGGGCACACTTATCAGGATGGATCAGATGCTCGACGCAGCGGTGCACACGATCGTTACCGAGCGATGTCAGCGATCCTATTTGCATGATATACGCGGCGGTTTGCAGGCGATCTCGGGCGCATTCGAATTGCTGGCCCGGTTGGCTAAATCCGGGGTAAACGATCCTGGTCTCGTGGAACGAGCTTCGACAATCGCAAAGCGAGCCGTCGCGAATCATGAATCCGCAATCCTCGAGATGGTGCACCAAATTACCTCCGAGGATGACGCCGTCGCCTCTGTTGAACTCGGCGAGCTGCTCGAGGACACTGTTCGATTTCTGCGCAATGATATCGCCAGTAAGCAATTGAAACTGAGCCTCAACCGTTCTGGTGAATTTGTCCTGCAAGTTCAGAAGCGCAAACTTCGCCTCATCCTCTTGGGCCTGATCGCACAGTGCATCGATGATTCTCCCGGCGGCGGCAACCTAAGTTTACGGCTCGATCGCTCGGACGGTCATGCACGGTTGGAAATGAACTCCGCGGTGACGCATCAAACGGCGGATTGCTCCGCGAAGTCTCGTGAACTGGTCCTGGATATGGCGCGACAGTGGCTGGGGGCGCACGGCGGCCGTCTGGAACTGCACAACGAAATTCTTGGTCAAAGCGAACTGAAAATCTACTATCCTCTGCCTGTTTGAGCCGACGCGGCGCAGAGGCGAACTACGATGAACCTTGACTGGCGGGCATACGCGGTAGGGTCTGCTTTATTTGCGGCACTGACGGCGATTTTCGGCAAGGTCGGCGTGACCGAGATCAACTCCGACCTCGCGACGTTGTTGCGGACCCTCGTCATATTGGTTGTCACAGCCCTCATCATCTGGGCTCGAAACGAATGGCAGCGGCCCGACGGACTGTCATCGAAGGGCATCTTTTTTCTGGTCCTTTCCGGCATTGCGACAGGGTTGTCGTGGCTTTGCTACTACCGCGCGCTGCAGTTGGGTTCCGCCTCCCGCGTCGCGCCGATCGATAAGCTCAGCGTGGTGTTCGTGGTTCTTTTCGCCGCAGCGTTCTTGGGTGAGCGAATCAGTTGGAAAATTGGCATCGGAACGTGTTTGATTGCGGCTGGTGCGGTCATCATCGCGCTTTGAGCGCAAGATCCAACGCTGGTTCAAGCGAAGTTCGATCAGGGGATTCGGAGCATGTGGCGTCCCGCCGCAGTCACGCTCGCTGTTCCGGTCAGAGCAAGGGTGGTACGCAATTCACTGCGAAGGATCTCGAGAGCCCTGGTGACGCCCGCCTCGCCGGCGGCCGCTAGCGCGAAAAGAAAGGACTTGCCGATCAGGCCCGCGCGTGCCCCCAAGGCCAGAGCCTTGGCGATGTCTTGACCCGAGCGGATGCCTCCGTCGAATAGCACCTCGCAGCGGCCGTCGATCGCCGCGACAATCTCCGGCAAGACGGAGATCGACGAGGGCGCACCGTCGAGTTGACGGCCGCCGTGATTCGAAACGACGACCGCGTCCGCTCCGGCGGCGAGCGCGAACCGCGCGTCCTCAGCGTCCAAGACGCCCTTCAGTATCAATCGGCCGGGCCAGCGGCTTCTCACCCATTCGACGTCGCGCCAGTTTGCCGATGCGTCGAATTGAGAGTGAGTCCACTCGGCGAGACTGAGCACTCCCGTGGCGCCGCGGATGTGCCCAACCAAATTGCCGAACGTGCGGCGTTTGCCGAGCATCACCTTCATGGCCCAGGACGGTTTGGTCGCGACATCCCAGGCATTGCGCAACGAGAGGCGCGGCGGAATCGACAGGCCGTTGCGGGGATCGCGGCGGCGCTCCCCCAACACCTGCAGATCGAGGGTGAGCATTAACGCCGAACATTGCGCCGCAATCGCCCGGTCGATGAGTTCTTGGTTAAACCCGCGATCCCGCATCAAGTACTGCTGAAACCAGAAGGGCTGGCTGGTAGCCGCGCGAACGTCCTCGATCGAGCAGATCGACATGGTGCTCAAACAGAACGGAATCCCAAACGCCGCCGCGGCCCGCGCACCCAAGATTTCGCCGTCGGCCCGGAACAATCCTGCGAGCCCGGTCGGCGCGATCGCGAGAGGCATGGAAATCTCGTTTCCCAATACCGTTGTGGAAAGCGAGACCGCGGAGACGTCGACCATGACCCGCTGGCGGAAGGTCATCTTATCGAGATCCGCTGCATTGGCACGCAGGGTCAGCTCCGAGTAGGAGCCGCCGTCGGCGTAGTCGAAAATGGCGCGCGGAATGCGCCGCTTGGCGATGTTGCGCAGATCATCGGTGCTGAGAATCATGGGCATGGCGGCTGCCGCTGGCTTCGTAGATTCTTACGGTTCGCCGGTGAGCGGGCGAAAGTGTTCAACTATGGGGGATGACTCGAAAAATGGACCAATCAGTCCGCGCCACTCTGCAAACGCGGGCGATCCGCGAAATCCCACCGTGTGGTCTTCCAGAGTCATCCACTCGATTCTAAGTGCATATCGATTCGGAGACTCCACCGAGCGGCGCAGCTCATGCGCCACATAGCCTTTGCAGGCGGCAAGCACGGCTGCGGCCTTCGGAAATGCCGCTTCGAATTGCGCTTCGCTGCCGGGACGGATGGTGATGAATGCGTTTTCGACGATCATTCGATCTCTCCATGCCCCGGAATCCACGAAGTGCCAGCCAACGGCACCCCCGCCATCGCCGCCGATTCCACCGTGAGTGCCACCAAATCCTCTTTCTCCAAATGGTGCACATCTTGTTTACCACAAGCGCGCGCGATCGTCGTCAACTCCATGTTCAAGGTCTTCAAGTAGTTCTTCAGCCGTTTGGCACCCACCGCCGGATCGAGCCGCAGTTCGAGAAGCGGATCCTGGGTGGTGATACCGACCGGGCATTTGCCCGTGTGGCAGTGATGACAAAATCCGGGCGCCGTGCCGAGTTGGGCATAACCGTCAGCCGCGGATATATGTTCGCCGTTCTCGACATACGTGTCGCTATTGCAGCCGAGCGCGACCAAAACACCCTGGCCAATCGCCACCGCATCGGCGCCCATGGCGAGCGCCTTGGCGACGTCCGCGCCGCTGCGTATTCCGCCCGATATCACCAACTGTACCGTTCCGCGGACATTGAGATCATCAAGAGCGTCGACGGCTTGACGAAGCGCGGCAAGGGTAGGAATTCCGACGTGCTCGATGAACACGGTTTGCGTCGCCGCCGTGCCGCCCTGCATGCCGTCGACCACGATGACATCCGCTCCGGCGTGCACTGCGAGCTTCACGTCGTTGAACACCCGCGTCGCTCCGACTTTTACGTAGATCGGTTTCTCCCAATCCGTGATTTCGCGCAGCTCCTTGATCTTGATGACCAAATCATCGGGCCCGGTCCAGTCCGGATGACGCGAGGCGGAACGTTGATCGACGCCTTCAGGAAGGGTGCGCATGCTTGCCACGCGCGGATTGACCTTTTGACCGAGCAGCATGCCGCCACCGCCGGGTTTCGCTCCTTGGCCGATGACGATTTCAATGGCATCTGCGCGGCGCACGTCGTCCGGGTTGAAGCCATAGCGCGACGGCAGGCACTGGTACACCAGCGTTTTTGAGGCCGCGCGCTCCTCGGCCGTCATACCGCCGTCGCCGGTCGTCGTCGACGTACCTACTTCGGTCGCCGCCCGGCCAAGCGCTTCCTTGACGCGTGCCGACAACGCGCCGAAGCTCATGCCGGCGACGGTGATCGGTATTGCGAGCTCGATGGGCCGGCTTGCGAAGCGCGTACCGAGCAGAGTCTTGGTCACACAGCGCTCCCGGTATCCCTCGAGAGGGTATCGGGACAAGGACGCGGCCAGAAATAATAAATCGTCAAAATTGGGCACTCGGCGCTTCGCGCCCAGCCCGCGAATCTCGTACAGACCGCTCGCCGCCGCGCGCTGAATATAGTCGATGGTGTTCCGGTCGAAACCGGCGGACTCCTCGCGCTGCGTGCCGCTCATACTCAGTACTCCTGATTGGCATCGGCGTGCCAGTGATACAAACTCTTCGCCGACGCAACGCGCTTGAACTCACCCGGCTGATGCGACAAACCCGCTGCAGCCAGCAGGCTTTTGACGGCCGCTCGATCGGCGTCGGTCATCGGCTCGAACCGGGCGTCGGCACCCAGCGAACGGACGTCGCCCCGAACATAAATCACCGCTTCGTACAGCGAATCGCCCAGCGCATCTTCGGCGTCGCCACAAATGACAATCCGTCCCGCCTGCGCCATAAATGCGGAAAAACTGCCGACACTGCCGCCGACGACGATGTCTCCACCTTTGAGGGAAATCCCGCAGCGCAACGATGCGTCGCCGTCTATGATGAGCAAACCGCCATGTGCGGATGCACCGGCCGCCGTCGATGCGAATCCTTTGATGTGCACCCGGCCTGACATCATGTTCTCGGCCGCTCCCGGCCCGGCATTACCGTAAACGGTGACCGAGGCGTGTTTGTTCATTCCCGCCACGTAGTAGCCCACATGTCCGTGAATGTGAACATCGAGATCGGCATTGAGCCCGCAGGCGATGGAATGCGCACCGTCGGGATTTTGCACGCGAATCTGCGAGACGGCCTCCTCGACCGCGTGCTTGTGCAGAAACAGATTGAGGTCGCGCAGCGAATCTCGAGCGAGGTCGAATTCCCGTGCCGCCGGCACCGGACTCAGATTCGCCATGAATAGATCTCCTCCGGCTTCGGCTCGAACAGAGTCGCATGAGCGATGTGCGGCAGATGCGCCAGCGAACGGAATTCCGAGGCGATGGCCACGTAATCATCTGTCTCCGCCACGATCGCCGGTTTGCAAGCGAAGGCATCGCGCACGATGAGCAGCTCCTTGTCGGTACCCATCAGGAACGTGTAAAAGCCGTCCAACACGCTGAAGCCGCGCTGCACCGCCGTTTCAAGATCATCGCCTTCGCGTAGGCGCCACTCGAAGAATCGGCAAGCAGCCTCGGTGTCATTGTCGGTTTCGAATTCGATGCCGAGCGGTTCCAAATGCTTGCGCACCAGATGCGGATTGGACAGCGAGCCATTATGCACCAGGCAAAAATCGCGGCCTGCGGTGAACGGATGCGCGTGCGCCGGAGTCACCGCCGATTCGGTGGCCATGCGGGTGTGTCCGACCAAATGAGTGCCGCGAAGCGCCTGAAACCGGTAGCGCCGCGCGATCTCGGCCGGCGCCCCCACATCCTTGTACAGATCGATCGAGTGACCCACGGAGAGCACCGCGATCGCGGCCTCGTGCCGCGCAAGCCAGCCGGTCATCCGGTCCGGGTCGGCGGCGGTGGTGAGCACTGCGTGATTACCGCGAATCGAGAGCTCTTGCTCCTCACCGAATTCGCCCCGGAGTTTTTCGAGCAATGCCGGCCAGTCCACCAGATGCTCGCCGCTATAGAGACTGAGTTTGTGCTGTTGATCCGAAACCGGCGTGGTGTACACCGCCAGTCCTGCCGAGTCCGGACCGCGCTCGGTCATGCCGATCAACATCGGCACCATGAGCGCGCCGAGGCGATCGCGAAGACTCGAGTTCTTAACCAACAGACCGACGATTCCACACATGCGGCGCCCCTAGAAAAATTCCAGATAACGCCGCGATTCCCAATCGGAAACATGGCGTGAATACTCGGTCCATTCCATCCGCTTCAATCGGATGAATTCACGTGCCAGATCGGGCCCGAGGCCATTGCAGATGACCGAATCTTCTTCGAGCGCGTCGACGGCTTCGTTCAAGGATTGCGGCAACAATTTGATGCCCTTGGCCGCCAATTGCTCCAACGAGAGCTCGTAAAGATTGATGTTATGCGGGGGACCGGGATCGAGTTTCCGATCGATTCCGTCGAGGCCCGCAGCAATCATCGCCGCGGACACGAGATACGGATTACATCCGGAATCAGGAAGCCTGATCTCGAGGCGACCGTGCGGAATTCGCACGCACGCGGTGCGGTTATTGTCGCCGTACGTGATGTAGGCAGGGGCCCAGGTAGCGCCCGAGAGGGAGCGGCCCACCACGAGACGTTTGTACGAGTTCACGGTCGGGGCTGCAACGGCGCAGAAAGCGCGCGCATGCGCGAGCACACCGGCCAGGAACTGATAGGCCATGGCCGATAGGCCCATGCCCGACTTGTCGCTCGGATCATGAAAGGCGTTCTTTTGGCTCGCCGAACCTAAGGAAACGTGAAAATGCGCGCCGCTGCCGGTGCGGTTGGAAAACGGCTTCGGCATGAATGTGGCAATCATGCCGTGTTTGTGCGCGACTTCGCTCGCCGCCATCTTCACGAACGTAAAATTGTCCGCAGATTTCAGAGCGTCGGCGTATGTGAAGTTGATCTCGAATTGACCGTTGCCGTCTTCGTGGTCGATTTGATACACATCGATCCCCACGGCGCGAAGCCCGGCCACCATTTCATCGAGTACCTCGCGCGTGCGATAAAGACCTTTGTAGTCGTAGCATGGCTTGTCGAGGTCATCGCTGGGATCCGCAGGCCCCAAACTTCCGTCCGTACGCCGGGAGAGCAGCATGAACTCCGGTTCGATGCCGGTGAACATGGTGAGGCCCCGCTCCTTGAGGCGCGCAACCTGGGCTTGCAGCGCGACTCGTGAACAGTATGGATAGGATTTTCCGTTGACGACCCCATTGCAGATGATGCGCGCGTATCCCGGCATCCATGGGATGGGCTGCAGAGTCGACAAATCACCGACAGCCATGTAGTCCGGTCCTTCGGGCCCCATGCCGAAACCCCACAGCGCAAAACCGGCGAATCCCGCGCCGTCCGTCAACACCATATCCAAATGCTCGACCGGCACCGCCTTCGCTTTTGCGGAACCGTGAATGTCGACGAACTGCGCCAACACGTACCGGATCTTGTGTTCGTCGAAAAACTTTTGGGCTTGCTCCCGATTCATGCCGATACTCCTATTCTTGTCCCGCCGCATTCTACGACCACCGCTCCGAGGGTTTCACTTAAGGAAGGTCCGAACGTAGGATCGCACCAAATCCGGTACCGCCGCTCGGCGTCGGAACCTCGAGGCACCACCAGTACCGCTACGCCGATCATGAGCGTCATGATCACAGGATGCGAATCCAAATTGAGGTCCGCAAAGTGCACATTACACACTTGCGCAAGCACATCATGGACTCCATCGCCGCTCAATTCGAATGCCCAGTCCTCGCGTAGCACCGGATAGACGGCCGGAGGATTCGCCGTCAGCTCCCGCGAGAGATCCTGAATCGCCGTTCCAGCCGCCGCATCCTCGAGAAAAAACTCGGTGTGACCGAGTCGCGCCACCAACAACGCTTCCTCGTCCGCGGCGGCAGTCGAGTGCGTCCAACTATTGGGCAACATCGGCAGCACAATGTCGTGCGAGACCAGCCATTCGGCAGCGCGAGGCCCTTTTAGACCCAAGCGGTTGCGGCTGTCGTTCACATCGAATACCAGCGAGGTCATGCGACCTGACTCGCCCGCTGACGCAGGTTTTGCGGGTCATAAAACGGCGTGGGTGCGATGCGCGCCGCCAGCATTTCGCCGTGGTCGGCGCGAATCTGAATTTCGCCGCGGGCATCCGCGATTTCCGGTGCCAATAGGGCGAGCCCTATCGATTTATTCAAGATACGGGAATGAACCACGCTCGTGACGCGGCCGGCAATGGCCCCTCCATCGATCACCAAGTGGCATTCCCTCGGCAAACGGCTCGCGTCGAGGATCTCGATCCCGACCAATTTCTGCCGGGGTCCGCGCTTTGCCAAAATCTTCAAGCTTCGCTGTCCGACAAAAAAGGGCTTTTGCATATTCACCGCCCATTTCGCATTGGCCTCGAACGGATCGGTGAGGCCATCGGTATCCTGACCTACGATGAAATGGCCCTTCTCCAAGCGCAACACTCGTTGCGCCTCGACCCCGAAGGGTCGTATGCCCTGCGGCAAGCCGGCGTCGTACAGAGCCTGCCACACGGCGGCCGCCGTGCCCGCGGCGACATGGATTTCATAGCCGAGTTCGCCCACGAATCCGACGCGCAGCAGGCGCGCCGCGGCGCCGGCCACTCTCCCCGAGCGCACCCCTAAGAACGGAAACGACCCCTCGTGCAGATCGACATCGGTCAGAGTCTGCAGGATGTCGCGGCTTAAGGGGCCGGCGAAATTGAACGCTGCGCGGTGCCCGGTCACGTTCACCAAAGCGCAATCCAATCCCCATAGGGCATTCACCCGCAGCAGTTCCCGAAATACGGTCGCCGAACCGCCGGTCGTGGTGGTGAAGTAAAAGGTCTCCGCCCCCAATCGGGCGATCACGCCGTCATCGACAATGACGCCCGCCTCGTCCAGCATCAAACCGTAGCGGGTCGTGCCGATTTTCATGTCCGAGTATTTGCCGGCGTACACTCGATCCAAAAACATCCCGGCCTGCGGACCGTAAATCTCGATCTTCCCGAGCGTGCCGACGTCGATCAGCCCGGCCCTCGAGCGCACGGCTTGCACTTCGGCATCGATGCTTCGAGCCCGGCTCTCGCCGCTCACGGCGTAGTACTCGGGCCGCCGCCAGTTTCCGGCCGGCATCCAAACCGCACCGAGCGCGCGATGCTGCTCGTCAATCGGCGTGCGTCGTCGATGTTGAAGCTGCGGCCGGCCAGCAATTTCATAGGGACCGGGTGATACATCGGGCGGGAAGTGGTCAAGCCCAATTGCTCCACGCTCATCCCGCGCGCGCGGGCCAAGACGCGCAGTGCGTTCATGTTGGAGTGCTTGCCTTGCGAGGGTCCCATTCCGACCGTGCTATAGCGCTTCAGCAATTCACTCGAATCGAAACCCTCCTGCGCGGCATTCTCCAGGTCCTTGACCTGCAAATCCTCATCGAAATCGACAAAGTTCTTAGCCAGGGGATGATCGATGATCGGGAAGCGGTGCGACGGACAGCGGGTGCTGCGCGCGACGACGGCACTGCTTGGCACACCAAAACCCGCATGGGCAGCCGCCTGCGACCCTGCTCGCTTGCCGTCGGCCTCGCGCGCGGCGAAATCGTACACGCCGTTCATCCGGCCGGCCGCAAATATCCCAGGCGGCAAGTCCACGGGAACGTATTGCTGCAGTTCCTCGGAGAACCGCGTGGTGCCGCCCGCTTGCACGAACAGCTGTGTAGCCGCGGCCCATCCGACGCTCATCAGTACGGCATCGCAGTCGATACGCCGCCGCTTGGCCAAATCGATATGGCCCGACGCGAACGGCGCGATCACGAGAGCGGCAACCCTGCCGTCGGCACCCGCAATGGCTTCGTAGGGCGCCGAGCAGGGAAAAATCGATATGCCGAGCCGAGCGCATGCTGCCGCCGCCTCGGCACTCTCGTGCGCAGCCCGTAAATCGACGATGGCAGTAATGCGCACTCCTTGGGAGTGCAAATCGAGACCTATCGAATACGCCTCCTCGTTGGCGGCCACCATCACGACGTTTCGGCCGGGAGCGACGCCATAGCGAGTGACGAGCCGCCAGGCACCCGACGCCAGCAGCACCCCGGGCAAATCATTGTTGCGAAAAACCGCGGGCTGCTCGATGACTCCGGTCGCGAAAACGACGGCTTTCGCGCGCATCTTGGTCATGCGGTCCGGCTCCGCCAGCGCCAGCCAATGATCGGCGTAATAGCCGGCCGCCACGGTCGCGCGAAATACGGTGATGCGCGGTGAACTGCTCACGGCATCCATGAGCGTCCTTAAGGATGCATCGGCGGCACGCCCGAACGTCCCCGCGCCGCCGAGATGGAATGCCTCATCGACCAACGCCACGCGTGCGCCTGCGGCCGCCGCTTCGAGCGCGGCGGACAGACCGCTGGTGCCCGCCCCGACCACCAAAACATCGCAAAAACCATAGCGTTTGGCAGTCGTGCGGCGCCCAGCGTCGAGCGCTACGGTGCCCAATCCCGTGAAAGTACGGAACATGCGTTCCCAATGCGGGAACCAGCGCTTCGAGTGAAACGCCTTGTAGTAGAAACCCACGGGCAGCCATCGAGCGAGTCGATCCAAGATTCGCGCCCTGTCGCGCCTGAGACCGCCAAAGGTATTGACCGCCGCAACTTGCATACCGTCGCGCAGCAACACCACATCGCCGCGAACGTTCGGCGCCCCATCGACCTGGAACAAGGTGTTGCTGTCGTGATTGGCGAAAGAAAAGATGCTGCGCGGCCGATGATACTTGAAGCTGCGGCCAAGATACGGCGCGGCGGCGGCAAGGGCGGACGAAATGGTATCGCCGCCGTAGCCCTGGTATTGCCTGCCCTCGAAGCTGAATTTCAAAATGGTGGAACGATCGATCCATTCTTCCGGCTGTGGTTCGAGGCGATACATCAAGGCGCGCGCCCCGGCGGCAGTTGCTGGCGCGCCGTCTCCGCTGGGTAAGTGGCGATCACGGTGTCGCGGGTCGTGTCGCGCAGTGCGATGAACCAGAAACCGGACGCCGACATGGCACCACCATTCATATTTGATGCCGGGCGATCCGGATCGATTGAATACGTAGTTGCTCCATTCGGCATCGCTGCAGGTGTCCGCATCCGGGCTGTGGCGCACCTCTCCGCCGTAGACGAATTCCGATACCGGGCGCGGGCCGTTCAACGGGCAAGTCATGATTTTCATCAGTGTCCCACCGAAGCTGCGCCCTTTTCGCCCGTCAATTGAAAGCGCGCAAAGCGATCCATGGTAAAGCCCTCGATGAGCGGATGGTTGCGTCCCGTCGCGACGGTGTGGCTCATGGTCTTGCCGCACACCGGCGTCGCCTTGAATCCCCACGTTCCCCAACCCGCGTCGAGAAAGAATCCTTCCACCGGAGTGACGCCCATGATGGGAGCAAAGTCCGGCGTCATATCGGCAAGCCCCGCCCATTGACGATTCACCTTGACCTCGCTGAGGAAGGGAAACATATCGAGCATGTGCGCACTCAAGGACTCCGCGAAATCCAACGTCGAGCGTGTGTGATGCAACTCGTAAGGGTCGAGGGAAGCACCCATGACCAGCTCCCCGCGCGCGGTCTGCGACACGTAGACATGAAGCGAACCCGAAACGATGATCGGATCGAGCCACGGTTTCACCGGCTCGGACACCATGGCCTGCAGCGGGTGCACGTAAATCGGCGTGTGCAAATCCACCATGTCGAGCACGCGCGGAGTAAACCCCGCTACCGCGCACAACACCCGCGAGGTAGCGATCGCTCCGCGATTGGTATCGACGCCGATGACCCGGCCGCCTTGCCCACCCGTATGCCGGTCACTTCCGTCTGTTGGTGAATTTGTACTCCGCGACGGTCGGCTCCCCGGCCATAGCCCCAGGCGACCGCATCATGACGCGCGATAGCGCCCGGCTCATGGAACAAGGCACCCAGTATGGGGGCGTGCCCGCCGCAACTCATATCGATCATGGGGATGTGCGTTCTTAACGAAAGCGGCGTCGACCGCCTCGGAGCGCACGCCGTAATGCTTGTTCACCTCCGCGCGCCAGCGCATGGTGCGCATTGCCGAATCCGTGTGCGCCAAGGTGTAATGGCCGCGCGTCGAATAGAACAAATTCAAATCGAAGTCTTCGGCGAGATCCTGCCAAAGGCGCACGCTTTCGTCGTAGAACTTGACGCCCTCGGGGGTCAAATAATTCGAGCGGATGATCGTGGTATTGCGGCCGGTATTTCCGCCCCCGATGTAACCCTTTTCGATCACGGCGACATCGCGAATGCCGTGGTCGCGGGCCAGATAGTAGGCCGCCGCCAAGCCGTGGCCGCCGCCGCCGATGATGACCACATCGTAGCTGGACTTCAGCGACTCATGCCGCGTGAACATCCGCGGTTCCGGGTGCGCACGCGATAAGCCGAAGCGGAGTAAGCGGTAGGGCATGCGGAATTAGAGGGGTTCGACGGTACGATTATCGTTTAACAACGAAGATGCCATGTGCGAATATAAGCACGAAATTTAACTGTGGAGCAACTCAAATTGCGTCTAGTGCAACGATGAAGCGCAAAGCGGCTTCGGGAAGCGCGCGTAGCGCGACTAAGGCGAGACCGGCGGCGGCGGCGGTCAATCGCTTGGATAGTCCGGCGCTCGATCTCGGGCGCACCGCGCGACGCTTGCGCGAGAGCCATAATCTGACCTTGGCCGACGTGGCGCGGCGAGCGGATATCAGCAGCGCGATGCTGAGTAGGCTCGAAACCGGACGGGTCTCTCCCAGCCTCGAAACCATCGTCGCCTTGGCGCAAGCCCTCGGCGTGACGGCATCCGTGCTGATGCAGCGGGTAGGGGCGGATGACGGCGGAGCCCAATTGATCCGAGCGGGAGAGGGTCTCGAGACTGTTCGCAGCGGCACACGCCGTGGACATACCTACCATCTGTTGGCCGCGCAACGAGGCCCGCGCAAAGTGTTCGAGCCGTTCCTGGTGACGCTGAACGATCGAAGCGAAGTGTTTCCCGGCTTTCAGCACCCCGGCATCGAATTCCTTCACCTGCTTACGGGCATCTTGCACTACCGGCACGGCCGCCACACGTACGTCATGCGGCCGGGCGACACCCTGACTTTCCGGGGTGACGTCGCTCACGGACCGGAGCACCTGGAAAAGGTACCGATACGGATGCTGTCGATCATCATTTACCCCTCCACGGAGGATGTTGATTGACGGCCGCAGGACCTTGGATTCTTGGGACGCGCGGCGACCGGCGGTACCGCACGCGGCGCGCGTTCGTTTAAGCTTTCACCCGTCCTTTAGGAGAAATCACCTTGCCACGAGTTCGCCCTCTTACCCGAGCCACAGGCATCGCTTGCCGCTTCTTGGTCTGCACGGCCCTGGTTCTGCCGGCGAGCCTTTCCGGCGCCGCGGCACAGGGCGCTCGACCCGATGCCACTGGAGTCGGCGTCGGTGGACCGGGCACCACCGGGCCGGGCGCCGTCGACGCGGCGCGGTTGCAAGCGGCGGATTCCGAGCCGCAGAACTGGTTCACGGGAGGGCGCGACAAGGACGGCACTTACTATTCGCCTTTGACGGCGATCAATGCCGGGAACATCAAAGATCTGGGATTTGCTTGGGCATATGACCTCGGAGTCCCGCTTCGCGGCCAGGAGGCGACTCCGATTGTCATCGATGGCGTCATGTATACCTCCGGCACTTGGGGATATGTCTACGCGGTCGATGCCGCGACGGGTCGCGAACTCTGGCGCTACGATCCTAAAGCGGAATATTCCGCAGCGAGAAATCCGTGCTGCGACCTCGTCAACCGCGGGGTTGCCGTGTGGAAGGGCAAAGTCTATGTCGCCTCGGTCGATGGAAAGCTGCATGCGTTGAACGCCGCGACCGGCAAGAAAATTTGGGTAACGGATACCATCACCGATCATAAGCTGCCTTATTCGAGCAGCGGCGCGCCGCAGATCGCCGGTGACGTCGTGGTCATCGGTAACAGCGGCGCGGACATGGGGCGCGGGGCCGTGCGCGGCTATGTCGCTGCCTATGATCTCGAGACCGGGGCCTTCAAGTGGCGGTTTTACACGGTGCCCCCCGCGGTTGGGCAGCCGTTCGAGAACCCGGAACTTGCGGCGGCCGCCAAAACCTGGGACCCGCATCGCGGTGCCGAGTACCAGGGCGGCGGCACGGCGTGGGACGGCTTCGCGTACGACGCGCCCTTGAACCTGGTGTATTTCGGCACCGCGAATGCGGCACCCTATGATCTGCGGCAACTCGGCGCCTCCAATCTCGACGGCCTATATGCCGCGTCGATCATTGCGCTGCACGCCGATTCGGGCCGCCTTGCCTGGTACTACCAAACGACGCCGAATGATCATTGGGACTTCGACTCCGTGCAAAAGATGATCCTCACTGACCTCATCGTCGACGGAATCCCGCAACGGGTTCTGATGCAGGCGTCAAAGAACGGATTCTTTTATGTCCTCGATCGCGCAACCGGAAAACTGCTTTCCGCGAAGAACTTTACCTACATCAATTGGGCATCAGGGGTCGACATGAAGACCGGACGGCCGATGACGACCAAGGAGTCCGATTGGTTCGCCTCGCCCACGAATGTGTACCCGTCATGGGCCGGCGGCCATACGTGGAATCCCATGTCCTATAGCGCAAAGACTCATCTGGTCTACATTCCCGTGCTCGATGTTCCCAGCGTCTGGGTGGACATGCTGCATAACGGCGGCCAAGTTAAATTTATCGACGGGTTCTTTACCGTCAACGGCATCTTCCCGGACGACACCTACGATGCTGCGGATTTGAAGCGGCTGTATGGCCCTCTGCCGGACCTCAAGGAGATCCGGGCAACGCGTAGGGTCAAGCCCGTGCGCGAACTTCTCCGCGCTTGGGACCCGGTGGCGCAGAAAACCGTCTGGGAACATGAAACATCCGGCGGGGTGCGCGGTTACGACGGCGGCGTGATGTCGACGGCGGCGAATCTGGTGTTCCAGGGCCGCGGCAGCGGCGGGCTTTGGGTCTACGCAGCCGACACCGGCCGCGTGCTCAAAGTCATCAAGACCGGCAGCCACATCATGGCGGCACCGACCACTTATGCGATCGATGGTATCCAGTACGTCGCCGTACAAGTGGGCTACGGAGGGACCGGCATTGCCGAAGGGTCTATTCCGCCGGGCAGCGCCGCGGCGAAGTACGAGAACACCAATCGCATCATCGCGTTCAAGCTCGGCGGCGGCGACGTGCCCACACCGCCCATGCGCGGCGCAGAATCATTCGGTGAGCCCCCGCCCTCAACTGCGAGTGCGGCCAGCATCAATGCCGGTGAAATCAAGTTCATCTCCGAATGCTCGCGCTGCCATGCGTTGGGCCTCTCCACGACTCCTGATCTTCGCAGGCTCAATCCGGGACTGCACGCGATGTTCAAGGATATCGTGCTGCATGGCGCCCTAGCTCCCGCGGGCATGGAGCGCTTCGACGATATCTTGAGCGACAAGGATGTCGATGACATTCATGCGTATCTGATCGATCAAAGTTGGATCGCGTATCGAGCCCAACAAACGGCGGCGCATAAATGACATGGATGACCATGATTTACAGCGCTTCGTCGACGCTCAGCGAGACGTCTATGAGCAAGCGGCGGCCGAGCTTCGAGCCGGCCGCAAGCGCACACACTGGATGTGGTACATCTTCCCTCAAATCAAAGGCCTTGGTCAGAGTGCATTGGCGAGAAAATACGCCATTTCCTCCGTGGAGGAGGCGAGCGCCTATTTGAATCATCCGGTGCTGGGGCCAAGACTCCGAGAATGCGTCCAGGACGTCATGTCGGGGACCGACCGGTCCATCGAGGACATCTTCGGATACCCGGATCATCTTAAATTCCATTCATCGATGACGCTCTTTGCGCACGCCACGCGCGAGAATGGAATTTTCCTGGACGCATTGAAGAAATATTTCCGATCCGAGTTCGATCGCCTGACAATCGAACGGTTGTAGGAGAAACACTTGACCGACCGACCGAATTTTTTGATCGTGATGGCCGATCAGCTGACGGCGCGGGCTCTTCCCGCCTATGGAAACCACGTCGCGAAGACCCCGCATATCGATGCGCTGGCCGCAGCCGGCGTTATCTTCGATGCCTTTTACTGCAATAGCCCGCTGTGCGCGCCGTCTCGCTTTTCGTTTCTGGCGGGCCGCCATATCTCGGCCATCGGCGCGTACGACAATGCGGCGGAATTTCCCTCTCAGGTCCCGACCTTCGCGCACTATCTGCGCAGCGCGGGATACCAAACCGTGTTGAGCGGCAAGATGCATTTCTGCGGTGCGGATCAGCTGCATGGGTTCGAAGAGCGTCTGACCACCGACATATACCCGGCCGATTTCGGCTGGACGCCGGACTGGACTCGCTTCACAGAGCGGCCCAGCTGGTATCACACCATGGACTCGGTCACGGAGGCGGGACCGTGCGCACGCTCCAATCAGCTCGACTTCGATGATGAAGTCGTTTTCCAGGCGCGGCAGAAACTCTTCGACATGGCGCGCAGCCCCGATCGCCGCCCCTTTTGCATGGTCGCATCCATGACGCATCCGCACGATCCGTACGTCATTGCAGATCAGTATTGGAATCGCTACACGGACGGCGACATCGATATGCCGCGCGTACGCTTGGGTTCCGAACAACTTGATCCGCATTCGCGACGCTTGCGCCACGTCTGTGGACTCGATTTGCAGCCGGTGAGCGAAGTGCAGGTTCGGGCCGCGCGCCGTGCCTATTACGGTGCCGTTTCATATCTCGACGATCAGATCGGCAGTCTGCTGGCCGCCCTTGCCGAGGCACGCTTCGCCGATGACACCATCGTACTGTTGCTCGCCGATCACGGCGACATGCTGGGCGAACGCGGGCTGTGGTACAAAATGAATTTCTTCGAGCCGGCTTGCCGGATACCGCTGATCGTGCACGCACCGCGGCGCTTCAGCGCTCGTCGAGTGGCGTATTCGGCCTCGCTCATCGATATAGCCCCGACCCTGTGCGAGCTTGCCGGCGGAAAGATCGCCGACTTTTCCGCACCGCTCGACGGCAGGAGCTTGACCGGGCAACTCGAGGGAGGCGCGGGACACGATGAAGTGATCGGCGAGTATTTGGCGGAGGGGGCGATCGCCCCGTTGGTGATGATCAAACGCGGGCGTTACAAGTTCGTGCATTCACCCGTCGATCCGGATCAACTCTACGACCTGAGCGACGACCCGGACGAGTTGCGAAATCTCGCCTCGACGACCCAGCATGCGGTGCGTGTGAGGAAATTCCTCGCCGAGGTCGCGCAGCGGTGGGACCTTCCCGCCCTACATGCCGCAGTGCTCGCGAGCCAACGGCAACGGCATGTCGTTTACCACGCCTTGCGTGCCGGACGATACACGCCCTGGGACTTCCAACCCTCTCGAGACGCAAGCCGGCAGTACGTGCGCAATGATCAGAAACTCGGCGCTTTGGAAGCCACGGCGCGATTTCCGCCGTTCGGAGTCTGATCGCGCTCAGGCTTCCTCGTCGTAGATGATGATCGACAACATCCGAATCGGGACTTTCCCGAGCGTTTCGGGACCGTGCGGCACGTCTCCCCGAAAACTGAGCGAATCGCCGGCCGCGAGCGGGTAACTGTGGCTGCCGTGGCGATAAGTCAGCGACCCGGCAAGGATATAGATGAACTCGGTGCCGGGATGCTGAAATCCGGGGAACACCTCGCTCTTGTCGGTCAGCGTGACGAGAAAGGGCTCAAAGGATTTCTTCGGACCTCGTTGCGCCGCCAGGAGGTGATACGTATGGCCGCGGCGAGTTCCGCGACGGACCACCTCGAGCCCTTGACCGGCCGGTACGCGCTGCGCGCCTTCCTCGTCTCCGCCGACCTCCTGCAGCAGCAGTGCCGGTCTAACGCCGAGTGCGGCGGCCAAGGCGACCAGCGTCTCCAAGCTCGGCGTCACGTGACCCGTCTCGAGACGGCTCAGCATGCCGGCGCTGATGCGCGCCGTCGTCGCGACGTCGGTTAGCGTCAACCTTTGGCTTTCCCGGACCCGGCGTGCAACGGCACCGAGTTGCCTACCGACCTTAAGAGCACCGGCATCCGCCGTCATCGAGCTTTTGGGGAAACGCGCCAAACCGTACGTCCTCACGATCTCCTATTGTACGATCGCCAACTTACACTGCACGCAATTAATTTGCACTACAGTAACTAGCGTGATATTAATTTCCGATGGCCGCGCCCAAGCTCAAGTCAAGCCGCGTACTCGCGTCGGTTGGCCCGGCGCATGCGGCCTGGTCAGCACCGCTGGTTCGCGAATATGATACGGACCTCGCCCGTCGCGGCGATTTCCTCACTATAAAAGCATGACCTTACAACCGCACCACAGAGGATTATAGAGTATGGCGCGCGATCCAAAACACGACATTCTGTTTCAACCGATCAAGATCGGACCGAAGACGCTGCGCAACCGGTTCTACCAGGTACCGCATTGCATCGGCGCGGGTTCCGATAAGCCGGGGTTTCAGGCGGCGCATCGTTCGCTGAAGGCCGAGGGCGGTTGGGCCGGCATCAATACCGAGTACTGCTCCATTCATCCGGAGTCGGACGACACTCACCGTCTCTCGGCGCGCATTTGGGATGACGGCGACGTACGCAATCTGCGCGCCATGACCGACCACATCCATAAATTCGGCGCGCTCGCGGGCGTTGAACTCTGGTATGGAGCGTCGCATGCGCCGTGCATGGAATCGCGTGCGACGCCGCGCGGACCCAGCCAATACGCTTCGGAGTTCGAAACGCTGACGTACTGCAAGGAAATGGACTTCGATGACATCGCGACCGTGCAGCAGTATTACGTCGATGCAGCGCTGCGATCCCGGGACGCCGGCTTCGATATCGTCTATGTATATGGCGCGCACTCGTATCTGCCGGTTCAATTTCTCTCCCCCTACTACAACAAGCGCAAGGATAAATACGGCGGTTCGTTGGAAAATCGCGCGCGATTCTGGCTCGAAACGCTCGAGAAGGTACGCCGCGCGGTCGGCCACGATTGCGCCATCGCCACCCGCTTCGCCGTAGACACGCTGTACGGCGATTCGGGCGTCGAGGTCGAGGTCGACGGGATGAAATTCATCGGCCTCGCCGATCCGATGGTCGATTTGTGGGACGTCGATGTCGGCGACATCGCCGAATGGGGCGAAGATGCCGGCCCATCACGGTTCTACCAACAGGGCCATCAGGTGCCTTGGACCCGCTTCGTGAAGCAAGTAGCCAAGAAGCCGGTGCTCGGCGTCGGCCGTTTCACCGATCCGGAAAAGATGACCGAAATCGTCACCAAGGGCATTGCCGACATCATCGGGGCTGCGCGGCCGTCCATTTCCGATCCGTGGTTGCCGAAGAAAATCGAGGAAGGCCGGTACGACGATATCCGCGTCTGCATCGGCTGCAATGTCTGCATCTCGCGATGGGAGATCGGCGGTCCGCCGATGATCTGCACGCAGAACGCCACCGCCGGGGAGGAGTACCGCCGCGGCTGGCATCCTGAAAAATTCCCGAAGCGCGGTTCCGACGACTCCGTGCTGGTGGTCGGCGCCGGGCCGTCGGGATCCGAGTGCGCCCGCGTGCTGCTGGAGCGGGGCTACACGGTGCATCTGTACGACACCGCCGCGAAGATCGGCGGCCATCTGAATGCCGTGGCCACGTTACCCGGACTCGGCGAATGGGGCTACCACCGCGATTACCGGGAATTGCAGATCAACAAGCTCGTGAAGAAGAACAAGCAGAGCCAGGTGGCATTGGGTCAAAAGCCCCTGACGGCCGAAGCCGCCCTCACTTACGGCGCGGAAAAAATCGTCATCGCCACCGGATCGTCGTGGAATACGGACGGCACGAATTGCCTGACCCATGACCCGATTCCGGGAGCCGACGCGTCGCTGCCCGATCAACTCACGCCGGAACAAGTGTTCGAGGGAAAAAAGCCGATCGGCAAGCGCGTGGTGATTCTGAACGCGGATACGTACTTCATGGCGCCGAGCCTCGCGGAAAAACTAACCGTCGCGGGCCACGAGGTCACGGTCGTCACGGGTGTGCATCTCGCGAACTACATGCATTTCACCCTCGAATACCCGAACATGATGCGCCGCATGCACGAGCTGCACATCAAGGAGATTCACAACGCCTTCGCGAGCAAAATCGAAAAGGGCCGGCTCCAGGTGTACGACATCTGGGGGGACGGTTCGAAGCGCACCTATCGCGGAGCCGGCCATCCGCCGCGGGAACCCAACAAGAGCCACCGCTGGGTGGAATTCGATTCCCTGGTCCTGGTCACCGGCCGTCACTCGATCGACAACTTGCATCGAGAAATCAAGCAACGCCAAGGAGAGTGGCAAAAGAACGGCGTCAAGGCCGTCTATTTGATCGGCGATGCCGAGGCGCCGCGTCTCATCGCGGATGCGACCTTCTCCGGCCACCGCCTGGCACGCGAAATAGAGGAACCCAATGCGCAGCTGCCGCTGCCGTACAAGCGCGAGGTTGCCGTGTGGGGCGCCCCACATATGCCGGGCGGACGCTTCGAGCTCGAGTACAAGACTTAGACTGTGAGCCGCACTGACGCTGTCACTCGAATCCTATTCGAGGCTTTTCCGTCAGCCGAAGTGCGGCTTTTTTACGCGTTGGGTTATGCGGCGATCGCCGTTTTCTGCTACGGCGTGTACGTGCAGATTCGCAAGTACCGGCGCGGCGCGGCTTTGAGCCTGGGCGGCAGCCTATGGACGCGGCTCGGCGACATGACCGCGAAAGTGCTCAATCACCGCACCATCGACCGGCGCGATCCCGCGGCGGGCGGGGCGCATCGGTTGATATTTTACGGCTTTCTGCTGCTGTTCCTCGGCACCGCGACGATCACATTGGAATACGACATCCTCGAACCGCTGTTCGGGATCCGCTTCTGGTACGGCGAATTCTATTTGATCTTCTCATTGGTGCTCGATATCGCGGGAGTCGCCCTCGTCGGCGGTCTCGCTTATATGATGTATCGCCGCGGTTGGCTCAGGCCGCCGAAGCTCGACTATGCGCGGCCGGACCGCAGTCCCGGCGATCCGGATTTCCTCAGGCCGGAATATCGGCGCGAAGATTGGGCATTTCTTTGGACGTTGCTCATCATCGGCTGCACGGGTTACGTGCTCGAGGCCGCGCGGCTCGTATGGCTGCAAGATCGGCCGGATGTGTGGGATACGCGGTGGTGGTCGCCCGTGGGAGCACTGATTGCCGAGGGCTTCCGCATGGTTGGGCTCACGGCCCACACCGCCGGGCTGCTGCGTCACTTCCTCTGGTGGTTCCACGGATTGATCGCGCTGGCGTTCATCGCGCTCATTCCCTATACCAAGGTCAAGCACATCTTCACGGCGGCCGGGTCATTGATGGTGCGCGATCCGCTGGCCGCGCAGCGCCTGCCCCGCATCCCAGAGAGCCAGGTATCGCCCGGCGTTGCTAAAATCACCGACTTCAATTGGAAGCAGCTGCTGAATCTCGACGCGTGCACGAAATGCGGCCGCTGCCACGAAGCTTGTCCGGCCCGCGCTGTGGGCGCGCCGCTATCCCCCCGCGATGTGATCCTTTCGTTGCGCGAGTTCGCCAATGCCACGCTGGAATCCGGCGTGTTGCCCGCGGCCGCAGTGCTCGACGTTCACGGCAAAGCGCCCGGACAAGTCGCCATGGAAACTCTGTGGTCGTGCCGGACCTGCATGGCCTGTGTCGAGATCTGTCCGGTTGCCGTGGAGCACGTGCCCATCATCGTGCAGATGCGCCGCAAGCTCGTCGAAGACGGCGCCATGGATCCATTGCTCACGAAAACGCTGCAGACCATTCACAAAACCGGAAATTCTTTCGGCGAATCGAAGCGCAAGCGCGGCGCCTGGAGCAAGTCCTTGCCGTTCAAGGTCAAGGATGCACGCAAGGAGCCGGTCGAAGTGCTGTGGTTCGTCGGCGATTACGCTTCGTTCGACCCACGCAATCAGAAAGTCACCCAGACGTTCGCCGCGCTTTTGCACGAAGCCGGCGTCGATTTCGGGATCCTCTACGATGGTGAATCGAATGCCGGCAACGATGTGCGCCGGGTCGGCGAAGAAGGTCTGTATGAAGTGCTGGCGAATGCGAATGTCGCGGCGCTAAATGGCGCGTCGTTCAAAACCATCGTCACGACGGATCCGCATTCCTACAATACCATCCGCAATGAATATCCCGATTTCGGCGGCACGTACCAAATCCAGCACTACACCAGTTTTGTCAAGCAGCTCATTGACAGCGGCAAGCTGCGCGTGACTCGGCCGCTTACCGTGCGCACGACGTTTCACGACCCTTGTCATCTTGGACGGTTCAACAAGGGATACGAAGCGCCGCGCGAAGTGCTCAGGTTATTGGGATGTGAGATCGTCGAAATGGGCCGCAGCCGCGCTAATTCGTTTTGTTGCGGCGCAGGCGGCGGCAGAATTTGGATTCCGGATCCTGCAGGAACGGAAAAACCCGCTCAGAATCGCATCAAAGAGGCCGCCGCGATTCCGAGCCTTGAAGTGTTCGTCGTGAGCTGCCCGAAGGATTTGACGATGTTCGAAGATGCGCTGAAGACCAGCGGCAATGAGGGAAAGTTCGTGGTCAAGGAGCTGATCGAGCTCATCCGCGATGCCATTCCCGCACCGAGCACTGAAGGAGCCTGCGCATGAAGATCTTGGTGGCCGTCAAACAAGTGGCAGCGCTCGATGAGGACTTCACGATCCGCTCGGACGGACGCGATGTGGATGCGGATTTTCTCATCCGGGACCTCAATGAATGGGATGATTTTTCGATCGAGGAAGCGGTCAAAATCAAGGAAGCCGCTGCCGAGCCCGTCGAGATCGTAGCCGTCTCGGTGGGCGCCGACGAAGTCGACGAGTCATTGCGCAAGTGCCTGGCCAAAGGCGCGGACCGGGCGATTCGGGTGTGGGATGAAGCGATCGAAGGGTCGGACGCCATCGCCATCGCGCGCGTACTGGCCGGGGTGGCAAAGCGCGAGGCACCCGCCATGCTATTCGCCGGGGTGCAATCATCCGATCAGGCATTCGCCTCCACGGGCATCGCCGCGGCGGCGTTCCTCAATTGGCCTCATGCCGCGGTGGTCAGCTATCTTAGCTATACACCGGGCGCGAACAGCGCCATATTCCGGCGCGAACTCGAAGGCGGCTTACTGCACGAGGTGCAGATAGAGTGCCCGGCGGTGTTGACCATACAGCTTGGCATCAATACGCCGCGGTACGCATCGTTGCGCAGCATCAAGCAGGCCGCGGCAAAACCCATTGAGGTATTGTCGCTGGCCGATCTGGGGCTGACCGCCGGCGATGCGGGTGAAGCCGGGTCACGGTCGCGAGTGCGACGCATGTACGTGCCCGACAAGGGTCGCGCACAATTGATCGAGGGTGATGCGGCACAAAAGGCGCAGCGTCTCGCTGAGATCATCAAGGAACTCAAAGGCGCCGCAGTATGAGCGGCGTGCTGGTCATTGCGGAACAGCGGCGGGGGGAATTGCGCCCCATATCGCTAGAGCTCGTCGGCGCCGCCCAGACGCTGCGCCGCGGCGGCGACGAAGTCGCGGTGGCGGTCCTCGGGAACGCGCCCGAGCGGTTTGTCGGCGCCCTTCAGTTCGCCGGCGTGGACGAAATCATCACCGTCAAGACGGCCGCGGCGGAATTCGACCCCGACATCTTCGAGGCGGCAATCGGTGCGTTGATTGCCGCGCGACGTCCGGACGTGGTGCTGATCGCGCACAGCATCGATTCCTTCGGGTATGCGGCGGCGCTGGCGGCCAAGCTCGAGCTGGGATTCGCGACCGATGTCTTCAAGGTGGAACGCATCGACGCCGAGATCGTGGCCACGCGCGGCGGCTACGGCCAAAAGGTGAGCGTGGAGGTCGACTTCCCCGGAAGGGCGGTCGTGCTGCTCGCCATCCGCGGCAACGTATTCAAGGCACCTGAATCGGCCGCGGCGCCCCGAGTGAGCGCGTTCGATGCGCCCGTGGCATCGAGCCGCTCGGTCGCACGCGAGTTCATCGAGCCCGCAGCCGGCGATGACGTCGACATGACGGCCGCCGAGTTCATCCTGACGATCGGCCGCGGTATCGGCGAGGAAGCCAAGGTGGCGCAGTTCCGTGAATTGGCAGATGCCGTCGGCGCGACGCTCGGCTGCTCCAGACCCATCGCCGACGCGGGCTGGTTGCCCAAGAGCCGGCAGGTCGGACAATCCGGCAAGACGGCGAGCGCCTGTAAACTCTACGTCGCCATGGGGGTATCGGGAGCGATCCAACATCTGGCCGGTATGAAGCACGTGGCCACCATCGTCGCCGTCAACAGCGACGCCGAGGCGTCGATATTTTCGGTCGCCAAGTATGGAATCGTGGGAGATATCTTTGAAATTGCCGAGGAGTTACGCCGTCATTTTTAATTCGCGACATGCCTTACGCCCCGAGTTCGCCACATGAGTGCCACCGTCGAAGACTCGGTCGGCGTAATTCCGGTCAAAGCCACTGGGCTCGAACGTGGCATCGACTGGACCGGCGCCTTTTGGGTGGCGAGCGGAGTGCCGCCGCTGGTGCTGTTTTCGATCGGTGCGGTCGCCGCGACTGTCGGCAAGCTGTCGTGGATCATCTGGACGGCTTCGATCGCCTTGGGCTTCATTCAGTCCTTCACGTACGCCGAAATCGCGGGGTTGTTTCCCAACAAGTCGGGCGGTACTTCGGTGTACGGAGCGATTGCCTGGGTCAGATACAGTAAAATCATCGCCCCGGTTTCGGTGTGGTGCAATTGGTTCGCCTGGTCGCCGGTGCAGGCCACAGGCTCAGCGCTCGCCGCCGGATACATTCTGAGCGGCCTATTCGCTCCGGATTCGGTGATCAACACGTGGCAGCTGACCCTGCTCGATCTCGGATCGATCAAGACCGGCCTGAGTTTGCGCATCAATGGCGTATTTTTGTTGGGCGCCGTCATTCTCTTCGCGGTCAAGGCGATCCAGGACGGCGGGATCTTGCGCTCGGCCAACACCACCAAGATTCTCGGCATCTCGGCGATGATTCCGCTGATTCTGATCGGTGTGGTCCCCATCCTCACCGGCGACATCGTCAAGGCCAACTTCTTCCCGCTGGTACCGTTGGCCCACGACACGGTGGGCCATGTGGTGAACGGCACGTGGAACATGACCGGTGTCACGGTGATCGCGGGCGGTATGTTCCTCGCCGCCTGGTCGACGTATGGGTTTGAAACAGCCGTTTGCTACACCTCGGAATTGAAGAACCCGAAGACCGATACCTTCAAGGCCATTTTCTATTCCGGCTTGTTGTGCGTGGTGGTGTACACACTCGTGCCGTTCGCGTTTCAGGGATTTTTGGGCTTGGGTGCTCTCGTGCAGCCGGCGGTGACGGACGCGGCCGGAAACGTGACTCCCGCGATCTACAGCGGCATGCTCGCTCCTGATATTTACAGCGGTATGGGTGTCGCGGCCGTGATGGCCAAGATGGTTCACGCCGGTCGATTGCTCGGCGCGGTCGTCGTGGTGATGTTGGTGCTCGCGCTGGTCTTATCGTTGATCACTTCCATGGCGGGCTCCTCGCGCACGCTGTACCAGGCCTCGGTCGATGGATGGCTGCCGAGGTACCTATCCAAGGTAAACGAACACCATGCGCCGTCGAGAGCGATGCTCACCGACCTGTGTTTCAATCTGCTGCTGTTGTTGATGTCCGATTCGGTCTTCGTGATCGGCGCCGCGAACGTGGGCTACATGATCTTCAATTTTCTCAATTTGAACGCGGGGTGGATCCATCGGCTCGACCGGCGTACTCAGGAACGGCCATGGCGGGCGCCCAACTGGGTCCTGGGCGCGGGCGCCTGTCTGTCCTTCGTGAATCTGGCCTTCATGGGTTTCGGCGCCGACGTTTACGGCGTCGGCACGTTGAGCACCGGCTTGGTGTTCTGCTCGCTGGTCATTCCGGTGTTCATTTATCGACACTATATTCAGGACAAGGGCCGCTTCCCCGCGGAAATGGCCGAGGACCTGGGACATACCACGGGCGCTTCCGAGGTCAAGCGCGCCGGCATTTGGCCCTTTGTGGTTCTGGCCGCCGGAGTTGCCGTAGTGGCCATTACGCATCGCCTCGCGGTTTACTGACCATGCTCGTCACGGGAATCAAGAGCAAGCCCGTTTATGCACCTTTGCGCGCCGATACTCGAGGCCGGCACCATCTCATGCTGGGACTTGGGCCCGGCGGCAGCGCCCTGCTGCGCGTGCTGGGTGAAATGCAAGAGTCCCCCCAAGCGCTCGGCGCGACCCGGGTACTATTCACGGCCGGTGCTGCGCCGAACGATGCGACCGGTACCATCGAACAGTTCGAACGTCTGGGTCTGTCGGAGGTCCGAGTATTCGGCGGCGCCCCTGCGTTGCTCGAAGAGTTCAAATCGATGCTGGG
Source organism: uncultured Gammaproteobacteria bacterium (assembly GCA_963755965.1). Taxonomy (GTDB): domain Bacteria; phylum Pseudomonadota; class Gammaproteobacteria; order Steroidobacterales; family Steroidobacteraceae; genus Bog-1198. The sequence continues at coordinate 1,093,327 of CAVWLU010000008.1, read as the reverse complement.
GCGCTCCTTGATGGGCACTCGGCTCTATGTCGCGGGCCCCGAGAGTTTCATCGGACTCGCTATGAAAATCGCACTGCAGTTCAACTTGAACAAGGATGAAATTAGAGCCGAAGAATCAGGAACGCTCGCGCGTCGGGTTTACTGCATCCACTGCCGCGCGACGACCGAGGATGTGAGGACCAATATCGTGCGCTGCGTCGCCTGCGAGCGTTGGCTGTTGGTGCGCGACCACTACTCGCGCCGTCTCGCTGCCTATATGGGAGTCATGGCGGATGCGGAGGCGCCGGGCGAATTGCCGCAGGTGCGCGAGGTGTTCGTGTGAGCGAGTCGCAGACTCTCTCCGTCGAAGTGACGGCCATCGAGCAGATCACGCCGCTGATCAAGCATTTCAAATTGGCGCCGGTGGTGGGCGATAAGATGCCGGCGTTCTCCGGCGGCTCGCACATCGTAGTGGTGATGCGCGGCGGCACGCGCGTGCACCGCAATCCCTACTCGTTGCTCAGCTCCCCGCAGCAATTGGCCACCTACGAGATCGGCGTACGCCGCATGGAGGAGTCGCGCGGGGGATCGCATTTCATGCATGACAGTGTGCGAGTCGGCAGCCGCTTGGAAATTGCGCATCCGGTGAATCTGTTCGCACTCGATAAGATTGCCCGTAAACACGTCCTCATCGCCGGCGGCATCGGCATCACGCCCTTTGTGGCCCAACTCGAAGATCTGCACGCGGGCCCGGTGCCGTACGAACTGCATTACTCGGTACGGTCCGCCGAGCACGCGGCCTTCCTGCCGCGCCTGCTCGAGCGCCACGGCGACAGGGTGCGCATGTACTACGACAGCGAAGGGCAGGCGATCGACTTCGACGGGCTCCTGGAGGCTCAGCCGCTCGGAACTCATGTTTATGTCTGCGGACCCGCCGGATTGATCACGCGTGTGATTACCACGGCCCAAAGCTGCGGCTGGCCCGACAGCCATATTCACTGGGAGCAGTTCAGCGCGCCGCCGGTGGGAGATGCCTTCGACGTGTTCCTGGCCCGCTCGCAAGTACGCGTTCACGTCCCGCCGGATCAAAGCTTGATGGAAAGCATCGAGGCGGCCGGCATCGAGGTGCCCTACCTCTGCCGCGGAGGTGTGTGCGGGTTTTGCCATACCGCCGTGCTCGACTTGGACGGCGAGATCATCCACAACGATCATTATCTTTCGGATGCGGAAAAGTCCAAGGGCAAAAGCATCATGCCATGCGTGTCCAGAGCGCGTTGCAAGAACCTCGTGCTCGATCTTTAGCGTGTGGTTAAGGTAGAGGTCACTGTATGAGCGCTGTGTTCAAACCGGGTGAGACCTTCAGAGACGACTTTAGCTTTCGCAATAGTGCGCAGGCGATTCGTCGCTTTCCGCTGCCCTTTGCGGAAGACGAATATATGTATTCGGTGAACATCGAGCCGCATCTGCCGGGACCCGTGGGTTCGGTCACGGAGTTTGCCTTCGATGTCGACGAGCACTACGTGGCCGAATGCCGCGAGCGCGAACTGGTTTTGGCCGCCGAACCGCTGCGTTATCAGGCATTGCCGCATATGCTGAGCGCGCAATGGGATTGCCTCGAGTTGATCATGGAATCCTTGGCGCGCGACTACCCGGCGCATTTCTCCCTCGACAAACAGGGCAATCGCTGGCACTGGATCAACCGTCCTTTGAACATCGATCAGTCCTTCGTTTTTGGCGACGTGCTGAGCTTGCCGCGGGAGCCGCTCGACTACATCACGCGCCAGGCGCAGGGCGATTTCGTGGTCATGGACCAGCGCGAAGGCGACTTGTGGACCGAAGCCGGCATGGTGACCACCCAAGCCGATTGGTCCTTGGATTTCGACATGGGCATGACCTTCAAGGAATGGCACGGACCGGTGCCCCTGGCGCACGAGCTCGGGGTGTTCGAACGAGCTCTCAAATTCCTGTTGAATCTGCGGCTCGGTCAACCGGTGCGGCGGCTCAACTGGACCATGACGGTGCATCCGCGGCTCGACACATCGCCTGAGAATTATCCGCATTGGGGTCCGGACCGGGCTTCCGTGAAGCAGGAAAACGCCGGCGATTTCGTTCATTTGCGCGTCGAATTGCAGGGCCTGTGGCGACTGCCGCGCAGCAATGCGGTGCTATTCGGCATCCGTTGCTATCTCATAAGCGTGGCCGAATTGGCCACTGTGCCGAAATGGGCACGCCGAGTGCACCGCGTCCTTTCGAACTTGCACCCTGCATTGGTCGACTACAAGGGCTTGACGCGCTACCGGGATACCGTGGTCGAGTGGTTGGCGCCGTACGATGACGGCGCTCCCACCACACCGGGAACGGCGCCCGACTAGCGGGGTAGCTGGAATTTACCTTCGATGGAACCCCTGGAGAATTATTCATGGCACTAAGTTGGCGTTACTCTGTGTTGGCGGATCGGCACCGCGCGCTCGGATCGAAGCTCGAAGATTGGAACGGCATGGGCACGGCATGGACCTACGCCAAAGACGTGTCCCAAGATCATGTTGCGATCCGCACCAAGGCGGGTTTGATGGACGTCTCGGGACTCAAAAAACTGCATCTGGTCGGCCCGCACGCATCCGCCGTACTGAATTATGCGACCACGCGCGATGTCACCAAGATCCTCCCCGGACAATGCCGGTATGCCTGCATGCTGAATGAGGCGGGGCATTTCATCGAGGACTGCGTGCTGTACCGCACGGGACCGAATTCATGGATGGTGGTGCACGGCAGCGGCGCCGGTCACGAGACCCTGACGGCCTACGTCGTCGGCCGCAATGCCGCGATGATCGTCGATGACGACCTTCATGACTTGTCGCTTCAGGGACCCGTTGCCGTCGAATTCCTGGCAAAACATGTGCCCGGGATCCGCGAGCTCAAGTATTTTCACCACATGCCGGCAACGCTGTTCGGGCGGCCGGTGATGATTTCCCGCACCGGCTACACCGGCGAACGCGGCTACGAAATCTTTTGCAAGGGGGAAGATGCCGGTGTGATCTGGGACAGCATCTTGAGGGAAGGCAAATCCGAAGGGATCATTCCCACCTGCTTCACCACCCTCGATTACCTACGGGTCGAAAGCTATCTGCTGTTTTATCCATACGACATGTCCCAGATGTATCCCTTCGAGCGCGATCCGCCGGGCGATAGTCTCTGGGAACTTGGGCTCGATTTCACCGTGAGCCCCGGCAAGAACGATTTTCGCGGCGCCGATGCCCATGTCCATCTCAAGGGCAAAGAACGCTTCAAGATTTTCGGCCTGCTTCTCGAGGGCAAGGTTCCGGCAGATATGGGCGATGCGGTGTATTCGGGCGATAAAAAAGTCGGCGTCGTCACCTGTGCCATGGTCTCCACTTTGACCGGCAAGTCCATGGCGATCGCACGTCTGGACGTACCCTCGGCCGTGCACGGAACGAAACTGCAAATTCGCGGCAAGAACTTCAAGGGGTCCGCAACGGCGCATACGCTACCGTTCGATGACGCGGACAAGAAAAAACGTACTGCAGTGGGTTAAGGAGGCTCCGATGCAAACCAAGCTCTTGATCAATGGCGCACTCATAGCCGGCGAAGGATCTGTCGAGCGCGTGCTCGACCCCGCGAGCGGCGAATGCATCGCCGAAGTGCCGGAAGCAAGCCGTGCTCAATTGGACGCGGCGGTGACCGCCGCCGAGGCGGCGGCCGCGGGCTGGGCGCAAACGGTACCGAAGGATCGGTCCACCCTGTTGCTGCGGTTGGCCGATCGCATCGAGGCGGACGGCGCCGCATTCGCAAAGCTGGAATCCGACAACACCGGCAAGCCGCTCGGCGCGGTCTTGAACGATGAAATTCCGGCGATCGCCGACGTATTTCGTTTTTTTGCGGGCGCCGCACGCACGCAGCACGGCGCACTGGCCGGCGAATACATACCCGGCTACACCAGCATGATCCGGCGAGATCCGATCGGCGTGGTCGCCTCGATCGCACCTTGGAATTATCCCTTGATGATGGCGGCTTGGAAATTGGGGCCCGCATTGGCAGCCGGCAACACGGTGGTTCTCAAACCCTCCGAGCAGACGCCCCTGACCGCATTGAAGCTTGGCCAATTGCTGGCCGAATTGTTCCCCAAGGGGGTCGTCAACATCATTTGCGGCCGCGGAGAAACGGTCGGTGCGCCGCTCGTATCCCATCCTCGCGTGCGCATGGTGTCGCTGACCGGCGATGTATCCACGGGTAAGAAGATCTTAAGTGCCGCCGCGAGCAATCTGAAGCGCACGCACCTGGAACTCGGGGGAAAAGCCCCGGTGATCGTGTTCGACGATGCGGATCTCGACGCGGTAGTGGCGGGCGTGCGGACTTTCGGCTTCTACAATGCCGGCCAGGATTGTACGGCTGCCTGCCGACTGTACGCCGGCGCAAAGATTTACGACCGGCTGGTTGCCGATCTGGGTACCGCCGTGCGCTCGCTCAAGGTCGGTTTGCAGAATGAGGCAGGCGTCGAGATGGGTCCGCTGATCTCAGAAGAGCAGCGCACCCGCGTGGCGGGATTTGTCGAACGTGCGGCGGCAAATCGGCACGTAGAAATCACCGTTGGCGGCAAAACGCGCGCGGGGGCCGGCTTTTTCTATGAGCCGACCATCGTTGCCGGCGCTCTTCAAACCGACGAGATCGTTCAAAGAGAGGTATTCGGACCGGTGGTTTCGGTGACTCGTTTCACCGATGCGGATGATGCCGTGGCGTGGGCGAATGATTCCGAATATGGGCTGGCCTCTTCGGTTTGGACGCGGGACGTCGGCAAGGCGATGAGCGTGGCCGCACGGCTGCAATACGGCTGCACCTGGATCAACACTCATTTCATGCTCATCAGTGAAATGCCCCACGGCGGCTTCAAGCGCTCCGGCTACGGCAAGGATCTGTCGGTGTACGCACTCGAAGACTACAGCGTACCGCGGCACATCATGGTCAAGCTCTAGCCCGTCACCTGACAGGAAGAAGTCGCGCGGACCTGCGGTAAACCCGCTGATCCCGGCCAATACCGCTTAATCTCCGCAGGCGCGATAACGGATTCCCCTACATCGAAGCCGCTTGCGCTCGGCTAGTCTTGTTCGAACGAAATATTCCTTGAGCGCCATCCTGGCCCGGGATGACGCGCTTTAGCCAACCAAGGAATCGGCTTGTATAACCATAACGGCCCGATGCTGCCGCTCGTTTCGATCGATCCCTCGCTGCTGCGGGCCTGGACCGCCGTTGTAGAAAACATGCCGGACGCGATGTTCGTCGTCTCAGGGGCTGCGCGGACCGGCCAAATCGCGTTTGCGAACATCCGTGCCATTCGGATGTTCGGCTACGAGCGCAACGAGTTGGTAAATCAATCCATCGTAATGTTGTTGCCCCCGCAAGAGCGCGCGCAGCACCGAGAACCGCTTCACCCGGGTGCGGGCCAGCCTATGTGCGGACGCCACCGCAACGGCACCGAGTTTCCGATCGATGTTCTGTTCACTCCCAACGAGGGCAGCGCGGCGCCGGTGACGATTTTGATGGTGCGCTACCTGACGGATCGAAAGCAGTTGGACTCATCTTTGCAAAGTGACGAGGTGAAGTCGCGATATCTCGCTGCCGCCACTCATGACCTGCGTCATTCGCTGCAAACTGTTTGGAATCTGCAAGCCGTACTGGCACAGGCTTTCAAACACACCGAGTACGCGCTGCACATGACATTGCTCGAAGAAGCCGTGAGAAAGATGGATCAGATGCTCACTTCACTGGTTGATATCAATCGATCGGGGTTCGAAGAGGGGGCCGCGACCGGCGCGGACATCATTGCGCCGCCGGCCGCCGGCGCCATCAAGGTGCTGCACATCGAGGACGATCGCAGCGTATCCCGATCGATGGCGAGGCTGTTGCGTCTAGAAGGGTATGAGGTCGTGAGCGCGTCCTCGCGCGAGGAGGCATTGCAACACCTCGAAGCCGGCGGTTTGCGCCCCGATTTGATCTTGACCGATTTTCGGTTTCGTATGGGATTCACCGGCGAGCAAATCGTTGCCGAGATCGCGGCGCGGCTCGGCTTCAAGCCCCCGACGATCATGCTGACGAGTGCGAACTTGAGTAAGCACCTCGGGAACGACCAGTCGATCGCCGACCGGATTTTGCCGAAGCCTGTGGACATCAATGTGCTGCTGAGTGAGATCGAATGTCTTCTCGGCAAGAGCGCGGTCCGTTAGTCCGATAATTCCTGCAGATACCAGGCGACGAAGCGTTCGGTGTAGGTTTCCTGGATGGAGTACGGGCCCGGTTCGAAGAAGCGTGAATTGACGCCGGCCTGGTTCATTTCGACGATTTTCTTGTCTTCGGCGCTGGTGGTCTTCCAAAGCCACGTCAGCCGTTCGACATCGTAATCCTCGCCTTCCACGGCCGACCCGTCGACCAGCCAGAGCACTTCCATTTCGGTACGGTCGACGGCCCTTGGGATGAAGCGATAAATGACCCCATGGTCCGGATACGCTAGAAAATCGCTCACCGGACCGATGTCGAAATACGTCGAATTGCCGTCGGAGGCGGAATAGGCGCCCATTAGCCGTCCAAGCGATTGGCCGTCGGCCGTCGCGCTCAGGAGACCTTCATGCAAGGCACTGCGCATGACGGCATTCGATTCCTTCCCGGCGCCGGCGGCACATCCGTATCGATCGATATCGGGTACTGCAACGCCGAGAACCTCCGCGCGCCGCCTTCCCGCGTGCTCGATCTCCTCGTTCATTTCCGCAGGGCGCGCATAGACGTGACGTTTGGAAAACTCTGGGTGCGCAGGCTGGCAGTGGTAGCACTCCATGTAGTTCTCGACGGCAAGCTTCCAGTTGGCATCGATCGAATACAGTTCACTGTGGGCGACCTTGGCGTGGGCCCAGCCGTATACACCCGCCGAGCGGTTCAACGCGTCCTCGGCCGGTGCGAAGTCGAGGGGCGTCTCGGCAAAAGTCGTGAAGATCAAACCTTCTACGATTCTGACCGGCAACGTTTTGAGCCCCATGTCGATGCGCCGGAACGATTCGGGCATCTGCCGCGCGGCCAGGAGATTCCCGTCCAGATCGTACGTCCACGCGTGGTAGGGGCAAGTGAGGCGCGCCGCCGGAGCCTTTCCGGCACGACCGGAGCAAACTCTCGAACCGCGATGCCGGCAGACGTTCAGCAGTGCTCGTACCTCTCCCGAGGGCGCGCGCACCACGATGACCGACTCGGATCCGAGTTCGACGATCAAATACTCGCCCGTCCGGGCGATGCTGCTCACATGGCCCGCGCAAAACCAATGCTTGAGCAGCATTCTCTGCATATCGCATTCGAATATCGCGGGGTCCGTGTAGAACTCGCGCGCCAGCGCATGGCCGGGGCGGTGGCGGCGAATGAGTACCGGCAGTTCAGCAGCCACGTTGCTCTCCTCGTTTTGTGCTGCGCGCACCCGATGCGAGCCCCGCCAGCAGCAGCAACGCGGCACCGGAGAGCAGCGCGGGCAGGCCGTGACGCGGCCATCGATCCATGGCGATGCCTCCCAAACTAGGTCCAATCACCCCACCCAGGCAGTAAACCATGACGAACAGCGTGTTTGCCATCGGGAGATCCGCCGCCCCAAACTCGCCACCCAACAGCGCGACCCCCTGACTGTAAAAGGCGTACAGCGTGCCGCCCCAGACGAAGAGCAACGGCCAGAGCAGCAGTGGGACATCGAAGAACGGCTGCAGCAACAGCGGCCCAAGGGCGCTCAGCAGCGCACAGATGCCAAGCATGAAGCGCCGCCCGAACCGATCCGCCAAGAGCCCAATCGGTACCTGCAGCACCATATTCCCCGCCATGAATACGGCGAGCAGCAGCAACGCCGCGCGTTCGGTAAAACCCGCGTGCAACCCAAATAACGGCAATAACGTAAGGTCTGCCGATTCCACCAATCCGGCGACCAGTGCTGCCAACATGATGAGCGGCGCCGCGAGGACCGCGTCCTTGAGCTTGTTGAGCGGCGTGAACCCTTCCGATGCGGTCGGGCCGCCGCCGAGCAGTGTGAGCGGCAACATGGTCACAACCAAACCCACTGCCCCGATCACGAAGGGTTGCCACCCGCGCGTGCCCGTGAACTCCAGCAGCGTCGGACCGGCGATCGTGCCGATCGAAAATACCGTACCGTAAATGCCCATGACGGCTCCGCGCGCCTCGGCGCCGCTCACCGTATTCAACCAGATTTCACTTGCGATCCAACTGAGGCCGAGGGCGCAGCCGGTGAAAAGTCTCAAGATTACCCATAGTGAAACGCTAGGCCTCACGGGCATCAACAATAGAATCACCGCCGCGCAGCCGATACCCACGATGACGCTGCGCTTGAGACCCAGGCGTGCGATTGCGTGAGGATAGAAAGGCCCGAATAAAATCACCGCAATGAGACTCGATGCCGTCACCGCGCCGATTGCGAAGCTGGAATTGCCCGCGCGACTCAGCACGAGCGCAATCAGCGGCGGCTGAAAGCCGAAGGTCAAACCCACGCCCAGGCTCGAGGAGAAGACGGCGGCAAGCGTCAAACGTCGCGAAACATCCCTCAAGTGCCCGGTTCCCGGGCACGAACCGACTGTGAACGCCCCTCAATCGTGCGGCATGCTCCGCGCACGGGCGCAGTGGACTTGCGTTCGCACCGCGAGCCTCGGCACAAAGTATGCATTGCCCTCATCATTGCCTTCTAAGATTGCGACATTTGAGCAACTGGCGTTAAGTTTGCGCGGGTGCCTGCTGCGCAATAAACTTGCGTGTCAGTAAACGCTATGTTACGAATTGGATCTGCCGATCACAAGGGGATCGCTAAAAAGCGCGAGCGGATGTGCAAAAGCGCGTGACGTTAAGGTCGCGAGCTCCTCTGAAAGATAATGCGCCGCGCGTGGCCGTTGGTGGATTTTTCCGGGAGATAAAGTACATGAAAAAATTGTTGTGTCCCGCCGACGCGGCCGCATTCCTGCCTCGGTCGATTCTTTTCGCGCTGTTTGGCGCGGCGCTCGGGGGCATCGCGCTCTTGTGCTCTCCGGCCATTGCCGATCCGGCGGCCGCGGCGGCCGGCCCAGCGACGAGCCCCACGCCGGCCAGAGGCGGAGGCGAACTGGAAGAAATCATCGTCACCGCCGAAAAACGCGAATCCACGGTTCAGGCGACGCCAATCGCGATGAGTGCCTTGAGCGCCGGCGATCTCATGGAGCAGAACATCACATCGATACAGGACCTCGTCGGCGCCATCCCCGGGATCTCGCTGCGCACGGCGGGACCGGGCCAAACCGAGTACGAAATGCGCGGCTTGGCCTCCTCCGGCGGCTCCGTGGCTACGGTAGGCTTTTACATCGATGAAACCCCGTTGTCGGCATCCGCAGTGGCGCTCAACGGCCGCACGGTCATCGACGCCGACCTCTACGATCTCAATCGTACAGAGGTACTGCGTGGACCGCAGGGCACTCTCTACGGCGCCGGATCCATGGGCGGCACGATTAAACTGGTCACCAATCCGCCCAAGCTCCACGACCTCGAAGGGGCGGCTTACGTCGACGCCTCGCAAACCGCCGGCGGCAGCACCAACGGCCGCGGCAGCTTGATGCTGAACATTCCGCTCGGCGAGATCGCAGCGCTGCGCTTCGTCACGACGGATAAGTACATCAGCGGCTGGATCCATCGCTACGTGATCGCGCCCGGGCAGTTTCCGTATCCGACGAATTACGGCAATTGCGGAGCGTACTACTGCACTCGAGGCGACGTTCAGGACGCCCCCGTGGCCGACGACATCAAGGGCTCCAACCTCGAGCGCTTCATTTCATCGCGCGCCTCCTTGCTGGTTCAGCCGGCCGACAATTTGTCGATCACCGGAAACTTCATGTATCAGCGCATCGACGCCGACGGCTACAACAACTATCAGGCACCGCCCAACAACCAAGCGATCTATCAGCCCTACGACATCATGGAGCCGTACTACGATTCCTTCCATTTATGGAGCCTGAAGGTCAGCTACGACATGTCGTTCGCGAATCTGACCTCGGCGTCGTCCTATTGGAAGCGCGATGTATATCAATCGACGGATTCTACGGAAGCGCTGCAGAACATCTTCAATTACACCCAATTTGTCCCAAACCTCTACCAGGATAACGACACGACCTGGCAGATTGCGCAGGAACTGCGGCTCACGTCGCGGGGTGAAGGGGACTTGCAGTGGGTGGGAGGCCTGTACTATTCGAATCTGCATTCGGGCTATGTAACGAAGAATCAGACCCCTCTGTTTGTAACTACCCCGGCCTGTCCCTACGGGGACGGTCCCTCAGCCGGTCATTGTCCAGTGGCTGATCAATTCACGTATGGAGCCATTGCGGGCTACAACCCCGAGGGCCTCATGTTCAACGACAACAATCCGAATATCCTCAATCAGAAAGCGATCTTCGGCGAGGCGAGCTACAAGCTGACTCCCACACTAAAGGTCACGGCCGGAATGCGTTTCTATAAATTCGACATCAGCAATACCGCCAATCAGCGCGGCCTAGGCACGGCATCTGGAAATGCCACACCTACGATTGCCAGCGCGTCCGGAAGCAATACCAGTCTGTTGCCGAAGGTGAACGTGTCGTATGAGCCCACCGCGGATCTCACGCTCTACAGCACGGTCTCCAAGGGCTCCCGCCCCGGCGGGGTGAACCTGCCAATCCCACTGAACCCAAACGGCTTTTATTATTGCGGGGGACCCGCACCGGGCACCATTTACGCGGGCGGCAGCGGCCCCAGCTATCTGACGAGTCAGCCGTCTTACTATGCCCCGGACGACATCTGGAGCATCGAGTTGGGCGAGAAAGCCAGGTTTGATGATCGGCGCTTTACGGTCAATGCGGATGTCTTCTACGTCAAGTGGCACAACATCCAGCAGCTGGTCGTGCTCTCCTGCGGCTATCCCTACAATACCAATGTGGGCGACGCCAAGACATACGGGCCGGAGCTCGAGCTGGCGGCGAAAGTGACCGAAGCGATCACGCTCGACCTTACCGGTGCGTATACCCAGGCCTACATCAGCGCTCCGAACGACACTCCAGGGCTTCCGATCACGTCCGGAACGCGCGTCACCAGCATCCCCAAATACACGGGCAGCTTGGCCGTGAGCTACGAAACGATGCTGGCCCAGGACTATAAATTGACGGCGCGGCTTGCGGAGGCGTATGTCGGCCCGGTTTACGACACCGCCTATTATGCCGAGACCTTGGGCTCATACGGCCTGATGGACTTCAGGATGGGTGTAGGTAAGGAGCGATGGACGGCGTCCTTGTTCGGCACCAATTTGGCCGACAAACACGCTGGACTGACCATCGACAATACGGTCTTCGCGTGGCAGCAGCCGACGATCACTCGTGTCTCGACCAATCAGCCGCGCACCATCGGACTGGCGTTCGAGACGAAGTTCTAAACTCCGCGCGGCACCACGCCGCGAAATCGCTTGTGATCGGGGGGCACAAGCCCCCCGATTTTTCGTAATATGGCGCCCACGGGGCGCGGGTAATCCACGATTCACGTGGGTCACCTCCAGAACCTGCTAGTCAGGGGAGAAAAAAGAAGTGACGGTCAATTCCGGCAAGGCGATCGATCAAGACGCCGAGCAGCTCCGCGCCTTGGGCTACGTGTCGCATTTCGACCGAACGATGTCGAAATGGGAGAACTTTTCCTTGGGATTTACCTACCTGTCCCCGGTGGTGGGCGTCTACACGATATTCGCGAGCGCCTTTGTCGCCGGCGGCCCGCCGATGTGGTGGAACTACATCGGCGTCGGTTTGGGTCAGCTCATGGTTTGCTTGATATTCGGAGAAATCGTCTCGCAATTTCCGATCTCCGGCGGACTCTATCCCTGGGCGAGGCGTCTGATTGGCAAGCGTTGGGCTTGGATGGCCGGATGGGTCTATGCCTGGGCGCTGTGTTGCACGATGGCGGGTGTCGCCACCGGCGTCGCACCCTTCCTCGCGCAATTATTCGGGCTCGAGAGCACGCCGATCGCGACGACCACGATCGCCCTCATCCTCATCGCCATGACGACCGCGCTGAATTTGAGCGGCACGCGATTATTGGCGCGGGTTGCGATGTTCGGGTTCGTCTGTGAACTCGTGGGCGCCATCGTGGTGGGCGGCTATCTATTGCTGTTTGCGCGGCATCAGCCGCTCAAGGTCCTGGTGGACCCTTCGTTCGTCCACGCCGAGGGACACTATTGGCCCGCGTTTCTCGCCTCCTCGCTCGCCGCCATGTTCTGCTACTACGGCTTTGAAGCCTGCGGGGATGTTGCCGAAGAAACACCGGACGCCAGCCGCATGATTCCCAAAGCCATGCGCATGACGATCTATATCGGCGGGGCGGCCGCCACGTGGGTATGCCTCGCCTTCGTGCTTTCGATCCCGGACATCGGGGCGGTGATTTCGGGCAAGGACACCGACCCCATCGTCACCCTCCTCAAAGCCGCGATGGGTGAAGGCGGATTTCGAGCCGTGATCGTCGTCGTGTTGGTCTCGTTCATTTCCTGTCTTTTGAGTTTGCAAGCCGCCGCGAGCCGGCTGATTTTCGCTTATGCCCGGGACCAAATGATTTTCGGCAGCAAGTACTTGAGCCGCATGTCGCCCGGCCACCATGTGCCGGCCAATGCGCTCATCGTGATGGGGACCATACCGGCGGTGATCGCCCTCTCGGCGCTGTGGGTACAGGATGCCATCGCGACCATCATCAGTTTCGCGGCCGTCGGCATCTACATTTCGTTCCAAATGGTGGTACTGGCCGCATTGATCGCGCGCGCCAAGGGGTGGCGGCCGTCGGGTCCCTTTAGCCTCGCCGGCTGGGGGTGGTTGGTGAACGTGCTGGCGCTCGCTTACGGCGTCGGCGCCATCGTCAATATCCTATGGCCGCGCAGTCCGAATGATCCTTGGTACGTCGACTACGGTATGTTGGTGACCACTCTGGGTGTGATGGTTCTCGGCGGCTGCTACATGGTCATGGCCAAGCCCTATGAGCACGGTAATGCACCCGCGGGCGACGCGCACAGATTGGCGTCGGGAAACGCGTCGGCGCGTGCGGACGCCCGGCCCATCGGATGATGGGTGGCAATGCCCCCGCGTGGAGCGGCCTCGTCGCGGACCGGCCTCGGGCGGAGCGGCTCGTCAAGGATAAGGACCCGCCGTCGCGTCATTGCCGCCATCGACGCTCAGTTGGGCGCCGGTCACATAACTCGCAAGGTCGGATGCCAAGAATTTCACGCAATGCGCGACTTCCCTCGGATGCGCCAACCGCCGCATGGGAATCCCGGACGCCAGCTCGCGCAGACTCGTCGCGATGTCGCCGCCCCGCTTCGCCAGGATATCATCGACCATCCGGGTATGAATCTCTCCGGGGCACACTGAATTGATCCGAATGTTGTCGCGCGCATGGTCGAGTGCCATGCATCGTGTGATCTGGACGACCGCTCCCTTACTCGCGCAGTAGGCCACATGATTCGGCTCGCCGTTCAAGCCCCACTCCGAAGCCACGTTGACGATGGCGCCTTTGCCCATCTGCTTCATGTGCTTGACCGCGGCACGACTCAAATAGAACAGCGCATTGAGGTTCACCGCCATGATCTCGAGCCACTGTTCATCGGTGGTCTCGAGTGCATTTGCCGTGTAGAGGATGCCGGCATTGTTCACCAGGACATCGAGTCCACCCAGACGTTCGATGGTATCGGCGACCAGCCGCTCGCAGGCGGCGGCGGCGCGCAAGTCCGCAGCCGCGAATTGCGCGTTACCGCCCGACGTTCGGATTGCATCGACCACCGCGCGGCCTCTGTTCTCGTCGCGGCCCGACACCATCACGCTCGCACCCGACTCGGCGAAGACGCGGGCGCAGGCCTCGCCGATTCCGGTCGTCGAGCCCGTGACCAGCACTACTTTTCCCGCAAAGCTCATTTTGAAACGACTCCGCAGCGGCGGGTACTCGCACCCTGGACCGACAGTATAGTCAGTGAGGCCACGTGATTAGCGCCCACGGGCTTTAGGGGAGGAAATATGGCTCGCGACCCGAAACATGATGTGTTGTTCGAGACGGTCAAGATAGGCCCGAAGACAACTCGCAATCGCTTTTGGCAGACCTCTCACTGCGCCGGTCCGGGTGCGGAGCGACCCGGCGCTCAAGCACACTTGCGCGGCATGAAGGCCGAAGGCGGCTGGGGCGTGGTGTTCACGGAATTCTGTTCCATCCACCCGGAGTCCGACGAGTATCCCTTTACGTCGGCGCGCATTTGGGATGAGGGCGACGTCAAGAACTTGGGCTACATGTGCGAAATCGCACATCGGCATGGGAGTCTCGCGGGCATTCAACTGTGGTACAGCGGCGGCAATGCGCCCGCCCTCGAGTCCCGCGAAGTGGGGCGAAGCCCCAGCCAATGGCTATCGCCGCTGTTCGCCGCGCGCTCGGTATACGGCTACGAGATGGACGACTTGGACGTTCGCACTGTCATCAATATGTACGTCGAGGCCGGCAAGCGGGCTGAAGCCGCGGGCTTCGATCTGCTCGAGGTCTCCGCCGGCGACGACACGCTGCCCATCCAGTTCTTGGAGCCGCGGTTCAACCGACGCACGGATCACTATGGCGGCAGCTTCGCCAACCGCTCGAGATTTTTCATTGAATTGCTGCAGGCACTGAAGCGCGAGCTGGGCGACCGCTGCGGCATCACCACGCGCTTCGAGATGGACACATTGCATGGTCCTGAAGGCGTCGAGGCCCATGAGGATGGCGTGCGACTCCTGGAGTTATTTCGCCGCGAGGGCGTCCTCGATGCGGTGGCACTCAAGATCGGCGATTATGCGGAGTGGGGCGAGGATGCGGGTGTGTCGCGCTTTCGCAAATCCGGCTGGATGACGCCCTTCATCAAGCAGGGCAAATCCATTCTGGGCCCCGGCATTCCGGTGGTCGGGAATGGGCGCCTGACCAGCCCGGACGATATGGTTGGTTTGATCCGCACCGGCGTGCTCGACATCATCGGCGCGGCGCGTCCTTCCATTGCCGATCCTTTTCTGCCTACCAAGATTTCCGAAGGTCGCTTGGAGGACATTCGCGAATGCATCGGCTGCAACATCTGTGTGTCGAAATTCCAGCAGGGCGGCCAGATCATGTGCACTCAAAACGTGACCATCGGCGAAGAGTACCGCCGCGGCTGGCATCCGGAGAAATTTACCAAGACGACGAGTCCCTGCAGCGTTCTCGTCGTTGGAGGAGGCCCCGCGGGGATGGAGTGCGCGCGGGTCTTGGGCGAGCGCGGCTACGTGGTGCACCTGCGTGAAGCCGAGAGTGAACTCGGCGGTCATTGGAAATCGATCGCGACTCTGCCGCGATTGAACGAATGGAGCCGGGTGATTACCTACCGGCAGACGCAGCTTGCCAAGCTCAAGAAAAATGTCCAAGTGCATCTCGGCGTCGGCCGAATGAGCGCCGATGAAGTAATGCAGTATGGCGCCGATCGCGTCGTCATCGCCACGGGCTATCACTGGTGCAGCGATGGCCGCGGCGCCAACTATGGGCCGGTTCCCGGCGCGGACGACTCGTTGCCGCACGTGCTGACGCCGACTCAGGTCATGCACGGCAAACCGGTCCCCGGGAAGCGGGTGCTGGTTTTGGATGGCGATGGGCATTTCATGGGTATAGCGCTCGCCGAACTAATGGCAAACCAGGGTAAAAAGGTCACTTACGTCTGCGACGCGGCCGATGTCGCCGAGTACGGCGCGTTCACCATGGAATCGGCCAACAACAAGCGCCTGTTATTCGAGAAAGGCATCAAAACCTATTGCAACCATTGGGTCGAGAGAATCGAGCCTACGTACGTGCGCTTGAGCTACTTATATAAATTCGGCCCCGATCTGATCGGCCCGAGCACGGGCAGTGTGCCGCGCCAGGACAATGGCGGCGAATTCGACTTGGAGGTCGATGCCGTGATCCTGGTGACGGCACGTTACTCCGAGGATCGCCTGTGGCGCGAATTGAAGTCGCGCAAAGCCACATGGCCGGCCCACGAGATTCAGGCGATATTCCGCGCGGGCGATTGTAAAGCGCCGGCCCAGTTGAACCAGGCAATGTGGGATGCTCATCGGCTCGCACGCGAATTCGATAGCCCTCATCCCGCCTATCCGCTACCGTGGATCCGCGAACGTCAATTGTGGGGCGGCGAGACCATTCCCAAATTGGGCGATTCGCGCGTGAACGTCGAAGCGGAATAAGTCAAAAACAGAACTGACACCTAAGGTGCTACCGATGGCCCAGCCGAATCCGACCACGACGATCCCCGGTAAGAACGAACTCAGCCGTTCGCTCAAAGGCCGCCATCTGACGATGATTTCCATCGGCGGAATCATCGGTGCGGGACTGTTCGTGAGCAGCAGCACCTCGATCATCGCCGGCGGTCCCGCCAGCTTCATCAGCTATGCCATTTGCGGCCTCTTGATATTGTTGATCATGCGTATGTTGGGCGAAATGGCCACGGCGCTGCCCGAAGTACGATCGTTCACGGAATTTGCCCGGGCAGGCTTAGGTGAAGGCGCGGGTTTCGTCGTCGGCTGGCTATATTGGTATTTTTGGGTGCTGGTGGTTCCGGTGGAAGCCATTGCCGGGGCGAAAATTCTGCAGCTGTGGCTGCCGCTGTCGCCGCTGCAAATCGGCCTCGGCCTGATGACGATCATGACCTGCGTGAATCTCATGTCGGCACGTTCCTATGCCGAATTCGAGTTTTGGTTTGCCTCCATCAAGGTTGCCGCCATCATCGTGTTCATCGCCGTCGCCGCTTCATTCGCGTTCGGCTGGACGGCGCCGCACGGGGCCACGTTCGGCAATCTCGTCGACTATGGCGGCTTCACTCCGCACGGTTGGATCGCGGTGCTGGCCGCTGTGCCCACGGTGTTCTTCGCCATGACGGGTGCGGAAATTACCACCATTGCGGCGGCGGAGTCCGCGCATCCGGGGCGCGCGGTCGCCCGCATGGGCAGCGCCGTGATCTGGCGCATCTTGATGTTCTATGTGCTATCCGTGTTTCTGATCGTCGCAGTTACGCCCTGGAACACCGTGCGATCGGGAGAATCACCGTTCACCCTGGCGCTCAATACCATGCACGTGCCCTGGGCGGGATCGATCATGAGCATCATCATTTTGACTGCCGTACTTTCCTGTCTGAACTCGGCGTTCTATGTGAGCTCGAGGGTGATGTTCATCCTGGCGGATCGCGGCGACGCGCCTCAGGCACTCGTCAAGCTGAACGCACGGCGGGTGCCGGTGGTTTCGGTGCTGATGGGCGCGGCCGCGGGCTTTCTCGGAATCATCGCGGCGACGGAAGCCCCGCAGAAGGTGTTCGATTTTCTGGTCAGTTCCTCCGGTGCACTGATCGTTTTCGTGTACATGACGATCTGCGTGGCGCAGATCCACCTGCGCATGCGCCGCGAGCGGGCCGGTCAACCGGTACCCGCAGTGACCATGTGGCTCTTCCCCTGGTTGAGCTATGCGGCGATCGCGGGCATGGGCGCGGTGCTGATCGCCATGGCTTTCACCCCCGCTTTGCAGCAGGATTTCAAAGCCAGCTGTATCACCCTGGTGGTGGCGGTCATCGCCTATCTGATCGTCAAGCGCCTGCGGCAGCCGCGCGACGCCCCCTACCCCGCCACTTGAGCGGTTAAGAACGGCAGCGAATAAGCTGCTGATGATTGGTTATTTCCGCCGCTCGCCGCAGCGAGCGATCATAACCATCGTTCTACGTCGCGAATTTCACTGCGGCCATTGTCAAGTGAAAAAAATTTCACCCTGAGTTACTAAGAGTACGTTGTTCAACGAGAGGTTTTTGGCAGTATGAGATACGGCTCGCGGTGACGCCGCGATGGCCAATAGGTTTAGGTGAATTTCGCGCCGGCAAGCCAGCCAACTCCCCCGTCGGTGCGATATCCCGGCGGCGTGGTCCCCTAGAAAGGTC
This sequence comes from uncultured Gammaproteobacteria bacterium, assembly GCA_963755965.1. Classification (GTDB taxonomy): domain Bacteria; phylum Pseudomonadota; class Gammaproteobacteria; order Steroidobacterales; family Steroidobacteraceae; genus Bog-1198. The sequence continues at coordinate 1,075,344 of CAVWLU010000008.1, read as the reverse complement.
CACGCCGTTTTTTATTGCGCGCTGAACTTCCGACGTCAACGCCAGATGGGCCTCTGCAGCGCAAGCTTTGGCGATAGTGACGGGCGCCTCACGGATCTTTCCGCTAGGGCTGGGTATAAACCGCTATCCTAAGGTGCCCTCACGCATCCCCTTTTCATGCAGCTACGTATGATTTCCGAATGATCGCCCTTCTCCAGACCAAGGCGGCAGGTTTGTGGACGCGATCGCAAATCCACGGCAACGTGATCGCAGGCCTCGTGGTCGGTATCGTCGCCCTTCCGCTTGCAATGGCCTTCGCAATCGCGAGCGGCGCCCGACCGGAGCAAGGGATTTACACGGCAATCGTCGCGGCGGTGCTGACCGCTCTGTTTGGCGGCACTCGGGTACAGGTATCGGGACCCACCGGCGCATTTATTGCCGTGCTCTCGATTATCACGGCGCAACACGGCATCGCCGGCCTCCAAATGGCGACCTTGATGGCGGGGGTCATTTTGGTCACTTTCGGTGCCGCGCGCTTGGGAGCCGTGATCAAATACATCCCGAACCCGGTCATCGTGGGTTTCACCGCGGGAATCGGCGTCATCATTTTTGTAGGCCAGTGGAAGGATTTTCTTGGACTGTCGCCCGCACCGTCCGGCCTGCATTTTCACGAGAAACTATGGTCTCTGATCGAGGCGCTGCCGACGATCAACCTTGCAACGACCGGTCTTGCGCTGCTGGCGCTCGCAATCCTGATGGCCGGGACCCGGTATCTTAAGCGCGTTCCGGCGCCGCTGATTGCGCTGGTCGTCGTTACCGTCGTTCAGACGATCTTTCACTTCAAAGGAGTCGCGACGATCGGCTCCGCGTTCGGCGGGATCCCGAGGTCCCTACCGTCCCTGTCATTCCCCTCGGTCACAGCTGCCCAAATTTTCTCCTTGGTAGGCCCGGCCTTCACGATCGCATTGTTGGGCGCGATCGAGTCGCTGCTCTCGGCGGTGGTCGCGGACGGTATGGCGGGTACGCGTCACGATTCCAACCAGGAACTCATCGGGCAGGGAATAGCCAATATCGTGGCTCCCCTGTTCGGCGGTTTCGCAGCCACCGGCGCGATCGCACGCACGGCAACCAACATTCGCAACGGCGCCACGAGCCCGCTTGCCGCTCTCGTGCATTCGGGGTTTCTGATCCTGGTGATCCTGCTGCTCGCTCCGCTCGCTGCCGCAATACCTCTGTGCTGCCTGTCCGCCGTTCTGTTCGTGGTGTCCTGGAACATGAGCGACTTGCCGCAAGTCGTGCGGCTGCTGCATCGCCCCCCCAAAACCGACGTGGTTGTTCTGCTACTGACGTTCTTTTTGACGGTATTTGTCGACCTCGTAGTTGCCGTCAACGTAGGAGTCATACTCGCGGCGCTGCTGTTCATGCGGCGCATGGCGGATGCGGTGAACATCGAACATCAAACCGACGGGCAGGCACGCTCCGCAAACGGTGCGCCGGGCCAGTCCGTGCCGGCCGGTGTCGTCGTTTACAGCATTGAAGGACCGTTTTTCTTCGGTGCGGCCGAGAAGCTCGAGCGCACCTTGGCCCATATTCAACGGCAAGCGAGTACGCTGGTATTGCGAATGGGCAACGTGCCCTTCGTCGACGCTACCGGCATATCCGCCATCGAAGGAATGATCACGGATTTCCAGCGGCATGGCGCAACCGTGCTGCTCGTCGAACTAAGACCTAATGTTCGCTATAAACTAGAGCGCAGCGGCGTGATCGACCAGGTGGGCCGAGAGAATGTCAGCGACACACTGGACGAGGCCTTGTTGCGCGCCAATGGCCTACGACCGATCCTCCAGCCGTAAATCTATCCGAAGGAGACGCCATGCCGATCGAACGCCTGCACAAAGGCCCCCGAATGTCCCAGGTGGTGATCCACAACAAAACAGTGTACTTGGCCGGCCAAGTCGCTGCCGCCGCTCAGGGGAAGAGCGTTGCCGAGCAAACCAAGAACATCTTATCGACCATCGATGCTTTGCTGGCAGAAGCGAAAACCGATAAGGGTAGGGTGCTATCGGCCACCATTTGGCTGACGGATATGTCGACGTTCGCGGAGATGAACCAGGTCTGGGAACGATGGGTGACGCCCGGCGCCACACCGGCTCGCGCCACCGTGCTCTCCGCTGAGTTGGCCTCTCCCGAGTACAAAATCGAGATCGCCGTCATCGCGGCCCAGCCGTAGAGATCGCGGGGTACTAGCGTTCGAACTTGGTCGACAGAATGATCGACGAGGTCGTGCGTTCAACGCCATCCAAGATCCCGATGCAATCGATGACCTGATCCATCTCGGCGACGGACGCGGTAACGGCCACCGCGATCAAGTCCACCTCGCCGCTGACCGAGTGCAAGACGCGAACCTGGGCGATCGCGTGCAGCGCGGCGGTGACCGCTCGCATCTCCTTGGCACCCACCTTGATCATGACGTGGGCGCGCACCGCGCCTAAGTCATGTTCGGGCGCAAGGCGCACGCCATAGCCGACGATGACGCCCCGCTTTTCCAGCCGATCGATACGGCTTTGCACACTGGTTCGTGACCGACCCACCAACCGGGCCAGCTGCGCCGTGGAAGCGCGTCCATTCTCACGTAACGCGAGAATCAGCCTTTCATCTATCGCATCCATGTCAATTCGCCGCTTTTGCCCTTCATTATGTATCGAATGTACCTCAATAAGGTTTGAATCGTCCCTACCATTAGCAAGGGCACTCGATAAAATACCTGGCCGTTCCAGGGAGTTGAAATGAAAAGTATCGTTGTCGTAGGCGCAGGAAAAATAGGTTCAATGATCGCGGAGCTCCTGGTGGGGTCCGGAGATTACGCGGTAACCGTCATCGATCGTTCCCAGCGGCAGCTGGATCGCCTTGAGACCGTGCTTCCTGTTACGAGAATCGCCGCCGACATCACCCAGGGCGACAGCTTGCAGAGACTCCTGAAGGGTCAGTTCGCCGTCTTGAGCGCAGCACCCTACCACGCGACCCGCCTGATCGCCGAATCGGCGAAAGCGGCCGGTGCCCACTATCTCGATTTGACCGAAGACGTTGCCAGTACCCGAGCAGTCAAGCAACTCGCGGCAGGGGCGCGCACGGCGTTCATCCCCCAATGCGGCCTCGCCCCGGGCTTCATCACCATTGTCGCGAGCGACCTGGCGTCTCATTTTGACGAATTGCAGGACGTGCGTATGCGGGTCGGCGCTTTGCCGAAATTTCCCTCCAATGCGCTCAACTACAATTTGACCTGGAGCACCGACGGCGTCATCAACGAGTATTGCGAGCCTTGCGAGGCGATCGTCAACGGCCAGCTCCGCGAGACGCAGCCGCTCGAGGAGCTCGAGGAATTTTCGCTCGACGGCGTCTTGTATGAAGCTTTCAACACCTCGGGCGGCCTCGGTACATTGTGCGAGACCTTGGCGGGTAAGGTGCGCAACCTCAATTACCGCACCATACGCTACCCGGGCCATGCAGCCATCATGAAGGCGCTATTGAATGACTTGAGGCTACGCGATCGCCGCGAGCTGCTGAAAGACATCCTGGAAAACGCGGTACCGGTCACGCTTCAGGACGTCGTCATCGTATTCGTCACCGTTAGCGGAATGCGCGGCGGTCAGCTGGTACAAGAAACCTACGCGAACAAGATTTACGCTGCGCCCTTGGGCGGCCGGGTTCGCAGCGCGATCCAGATCACCACCGCAGGCGGCATTTGCGCCGTACTCGACATGCTGACAGCCGGCCATCTGCCGCAATCCGGTCTCATCAAACAGGAAGAGATCGCCCTTAAAGCCTTTCTCGACAATCGATTTGGGCGCTGCTATGCCATGCCCGCACCTGCAGCAGCCAACGCCGCCTGAGAGGGCGGTGGGCTGACGAAGGCCGCGATGTCGGCGAGGGTGGGCGCACGGCCGCGCGCCGGTGTTGACAGCGCCGCCACCGTATCGGCATGTCCCAGCTTATGATAGAGCCTCAAGGTGACCGGCACGCCCCGCGCTCCGAGAGCGGTCGCCAAATTGCGCGAGTTCTTTGGTGCCACGCTATCGTCCTCCAAGCCGTGCACCAGCAGCATGGGCGGCGCATCCGGACGCACGAAATTGATGGGCTGCGAATCGGGGTAGTGCGCCGGCGGTCCAAACATGTCTTGAACATCCGGTTCGAGCAGCGGCAGGAAGTCGTAGGGGCCCGACAAGCCGATCACGCCTGCAATGGGCGGAGCGGCTCGGCCCGTCGCCGCGAAATAGCGCGAATCGAGTGCCAACAGCGCGCACATGTGCGCACCCGATGAGTGGCCCATGAAGTACAACCGATTCGGGTCGGCACCGAGTTCCCGGGCATGCGCCGCCGCCCAGAGGGCGGCCTGGGCCGCGTCCTCCATGAAGCCCGGCATTCGAACTTCCGGATAGAGCCGATAGTTCGGCAGCACCGCCACAAAGCCCAACTCAGTCAGCGCCGCGCCGACGAATCGGTAATCGGCTTTGTCGCCGAAACTCCACCGCCCTCCGTGCCAAAATACGACGAGGGGTCGCGGGGCGGTTGCGGGCTTGCCGGGGATATACACGTCGAGCCGGTGCTTGGGACCGCTCCCATAGGCAATGTCGGTCTGGCGCTTGTAGGAGCCGAATGCGGCCGGAACATTGGCTGCAAGGAACTCGACTTTTGAGCAGCCCACGGACACCAGCGCACAGAAGTGCGCCAGCGCAGTACGCCGCGATATGGGAGCGCTACTGTCGCGTGCCATAGGTGACGCGGCCCTTAAGGTCCGTGAGATTGTGCTCACGTAGCCACTGCCCGGCGTCCTCGGCATCCGACGCGAACCAGGTCGCCGCACTACCCAACCGGAAGCTGTAACCCCAATCGTCCATGTCGCGGCACATCCGTTCCCGACCCACATTCGGCAGCAATCCCGCGAGTAGAATCTGCAAAAAACACACGGCGCTCTCCTCCCCATCGTCGCCGCCCGCGTCGGTATCGAGACCCGCGCGTCGTTCGGGAGTCATACAAATGAAATGCGCGCTCTCGTGCAATACCGAATGGACCGGTGTATCGAGGCGCGCGTAGATTCTGGTGCCGATCAAGCCTGCTTCGCGCTCCCCCCAAAAGGAGCCCGGAATGACTTGTTCGGGCGCGACCAAGATCAATTCCAATCCATATCGATCCAGAATCAATTCAAGCTCCAGGCGATCGATGGCGTTGAGCAACAGCACGCAATAATCCGGGCCGCCGCAACGCTATTTCAGGCGGGTCAGCCGGCGCATCGCGATGGCGACCAAGTCGCGGGCCATTTGAGCGCGCAAGGTATCCGCCTCGTGCTGCTTGGCAAGCAGTTCATTCTCTTGGAAGCTGTAATCCTTCGATACGCTGATGGTCAGCGGCGCAAGCAGTTCCTTGTCCGCACCGCGCACTGCGAAAGTCACGGTATAGATCAGTTCATAGTCGGTTGGGATGTTCGTTGCCGATACCGCCAAAGTCCGCTGTTCGACCAAATCCTTGGTCACTTCTATGGTTGCCGTCGAATCCTGACGAAGGGGCGCGAGCTGCGCTCCCGAGCTTTTCAGCTGCATTTCGAATTCACGCGCGAAATCGGTATAGGGATCTTTGACCGACAGATACGGCCGCGCCAGTATCGCGGGCAGCGGTTCGCTGCCCGCCAGTCGAAACCCACAGGCGCAAAGACCCAGCATTGCGACCGCTGCCACCGCGGCCGCCCTCTTGAACCCCACGGGTGTCATTGGGTCATCCTACACGACGACATTGACGAGCTTGCCGCGCACGACGATGACTTTGCGTACGGGCGCAACGCCGACGAACTTGCGCACGTTGGGGTCGGCCAACGCCGCTTCGCGCAGCGCGCCCTCGTCGGCATCGACGGGGACGGTGATTCGCGCGCGCAGTTTGCCGTTTACCTGTACGACGATTTCCAGGGACGATTGTTCCAACGCACCGGCATCGACTTGGGTCCAAGGTTCATCGATCAGTGCCGTGTTGTGGCCCAGGGCGCGCCACATCGCATGGGTGCAATGCGGGATGATTGGCGAGAGCGCCAGCACCGCGATTTCCAGCGCCTCGTGCATTACGCTTCGATCCTGCGGCGTCGCCTGCGGAAACTTGGACAGTGCGTTGAGAAGTTCCATCACCGCGGCAATCGCGGTATTGAATGTGTGGCGGCGGCCGATGTCATCGGTGACCTTGCCCAACGTTTGATGCGCTTGGCGCCTGACCGCACGCTGCGACGGATTCAAACCGGACCTGTCGAGCGGCGCGGCCGCACCCGCCGCAACATGTTCCTGAACGGCTTTCCATAAACGCTTGATGAATCGATATGCCCCTTGCACGCCCTCGTCCGACCACTCCAACGTCTGCTCCGGCGGTGCCGCGAACATCGTGAACAAACGCGCGGTGTCGGCGCCGAATTCATCCACCAACGCCTGCGGATCCACGCCGTTGTTCTTCGACTTCGACATGGTGATCACGCCGCCCGATTCCACTTCGCGCCCGTCCGCACGCAGCACCGCGAAAGGCCGCTGATGGCGGGCGTCGGTTTTCATTTCGACGTCGGCAGGATTGAAGTATTCGATCCGACCGGACGCGAGTTTACGAAAGAACGCCTCGTTCAAGACCATGCCCTGCGTAAACAGGTTGGCAAAGGGTTCCTTGAATGCGACCGCGCCCAGTTCATGCACCACTCGCGTCCAAAAGCGTGCATACAGCAGATGCAAGATCGCGTGTTCGATGCCGCCGATGTACTGATCGACCGGCAACCAGTAATGCACCCGCGCATCCAACATGGAGATGTCGTTGTCGCTGCACGCATAGCGCAGGAAGTACCAGGAAGAGTCCACGAACGTGTCCATGGTATCGGTCTCGCGCCGCGCCTCGCCGCCGCAGCGGGGACAAGGGCAGGCAAGAAAAGCGGCATCCTTCGCGAGCGGATTGCCGCTGCCGTCGGGCACGAGATTCTCGGGCAAAAGTACCGGCAATTGCTCGTCCGGTACCGGCACGGTGCCGCAGCTTGGACAATGAATCACCGGTATCGGACAGCCCCAATAGCGTTGCCGAGAGATGCCCCAGTCGCGCAGCCGCCAGGTGATCTGCTTCTCGCCCAGCCCCAACCGAACGAGGTCCGCCGAGATCGCGTCGACGGCGGCGCGAAAATCCAACCCATCGTATTTTCCGGAATTGACGCAACGGCCATGCTCCGAATACCACGGGGCCCAGGAATCGAGGGAATATTCGCGGCCCTCAACCGCGATGACCGGCTTTATCGCGAGTCCATACTTCTTTGCAAATTCGAAATCACGTTCGTCGTGCGCCGGCACTCCCATGACCGCGCCTTCCCCGTAGCTCATGAGCACGTAGTTGCTCACCCATACCGGAACCGCCGCGCCGCTGAGCGGATGGCGCACAAAAAGGCCCGTCGCCATGCCCTTCTTCTCTTGCGTGGCGAGTTCTGCTTCGACCGCCGGACCTCGTTTGCACTCCTCGATGAAAGCAGCGAGCCTCGCGTCGCTCTTGGCGGCCTGCATCGCCAGCGAGTGCTCCGGCGCCACGGCGCAAAAGGTCACCCCCATGACGGTGTCGACCCGAGTGGTAAACGCTTGCAGCGCGCCCGGCGCGCCGTCGATCTCATACGGAAATCCGATCCGGACGCCTTCGCTCTTGCCGATCCAATTGGCCTGCATGGCGCGCACGCGTTCGGGCCACCCGTGCATGCCGCGAAGGGCGTCGAGCAGATCATCGGCGTAGGCCGTGATCTTGAGGTAGTACATGGGGATTTCGCGCCTTTCGACCGGCGCTCCCGTTCGCCAGCCGCGGCCATCGATGACCTGCTCGTTGGCGAGCACTGTTTTGTCGACCGGGTCCCAATTCACCGCGCCGGTCTTCTGGTAGGCGATCCCTTTTTCCAGCATGCGAAGAAACAGCCATTGATTCCACCGGTAGTACTCAGGTCGGCAGGTCGTCAGCTCGCGGCTCCAATCGATGGCGAACCCCAAAGATTTGAGCTGCTTCTTCATGGTGGCAATATTGTCGAAGGTCCACTTCGCAGGCGGCACACCGTTCGCCATGGCCGCATTTTCAGCGGGCAATCCAAAGGCGTCCCAACCCATGGGTTGCAGAACGTTCTTTCCGTTCATCCGCATGAAGCGCGCAACTACATCGCCGATGGTGTAATTGCGCACATGTCCCATATGCAAGCGGCCGCTTGGATAGGGAAACATGGATAGGCAATAATACTTCTCGCGAGTCGGATCTTCTTTGGCCTCGAAGCAGCGCTGCGCGTCCCAGTAATGCTGTGCCTCGGCTTCGACAGCGGCGGGCTCGTATCTTTCTTGCATGGTTGTGCGCCAGAATACCTTAAGATGCTAAGTTGCCGCGAACTGTCGTTAATTGCCGGCAAATGAGTCGGCCTACCATGCGTCTATCCAATTTTTATGTCGGCTTCGGGCTGGTCACCATCAGCGGCTGCCTGTGGTTCGTGGCCTGCACACCATTCGATCTGTCGATCCTCGCCTGGATCGCCGCGGTACCGATGCTCGCCGCGGTCGATCGCGCACCGACGTTCAGGCGGGCGCTGTTCCTGGGATGGTGGGCCGGCGTCGTCGAGACGGCGGGCGGATTTTACTGGCTGATCGACGTCATGCAACGTTTCGCGGACTTTCCATGGATCGCCGCAGCGCTGGTGTTCTTTCTATTCTGTGCCGCTCGGGCGCTGATCTTTCTGCTCTTTACCGGCATCCTGTGCGGCATCCGGAGGCGGCGCAGAGTGCCCATGATCCTCCTCGCGCCGATTGTCATGGCCATTTGCGAACTTTCGGTCCCTCAATTGTTCCCCTGCGGCCAGTGGATCACTCAGGCGTGGCATCCGTTGGTCATCCAAATCACCGAACTTACCGGCCCCTTGGGCGTCACCGCCCTCTTGATGATGGTCAACGGCGCGCTCTACGATGCACTGATCGACCGGCGTACCGCGCGGTATCCGCTGCTTTCGGCCGCGGCGATTCTCGCAGCAGCACTCATTTTCGGCGCAGTGCGCATGCGGCAGATCGATGAGCGGCTCGCGCACGCGCCACAGCTCAAGATAGGGCTGGTGCAGCCCAATTTCGCCTACACCATCGATGGAGAATTTTCCCGAGACGAGGCATTGCGGGAATTGACCGCCCTGCAGGAGCAAACGCGGCGGCTCGAGCGCGCGGGAGCACAGTTGGTGGTGTGGAGCGAGGGAAGTTATCCCGTGGCGCTGCCGCGCGATTTCAAAGCAGACTTTGGTTCCGATTCCTTGGCCATGATTCGCCGCGGCATCGCAACGCCTCTCGTCATCGGCGCCATGACATACGACTCGGCCCACGACGACGCATTCAATTCGGCGCTCTTGCTCGACGCCGCCGGCGTCGTCACGGGCCGCTACGACAAGGTACGGCTTCTTGCCTTCGGCGAGTACATGCCGGGCATCGATTATTTTCCGTGGTTGAGAAATGTTCTGCCGGCGGGCGCGGGACGATTCACAGCGGGCGCCGGGCCGGCGTTGATGTCGCTGCAAGGGCCCGGGGGACAAACCTGGAGCTTCGGACCGGTGATTTGTTATGAGGATCTTCTACCGGGATTTTTGCGGCGGGTAGGCGAGCTCCATCCCAACTTGCTCATCAATCTGACCAGCGACTCGTGGTTCGGAGCCAACACGGAACCCTGGGAACATCTCGCGCTAGCGGTGTTCGCCACCATCGAACTGCGGGTCGGGATGGTTCGCTCCGTGAATTCCGGCATCTCGGCCTTCATTGATCCGAACGGCCGGCTTTTGCAAAAGACTTATGCCGACGATCCGTACCGCCAGCCGCGCCCGGCCGACGGCATCACGGTGAGCGCGCCGCGCCTGGACGGGGGACACACGGTGTATGTGAAATTCGGCAATTGGTTTGCCTACCTCTGCATGGCTGTCACAGCACTGCTGGGTGTTTTTGCTTGGAGGACGCCGAAAAACGTCCCATCAGTCTGACGTCGAGTGGCGAAGATCAGCATTGATACTCTGCCAGGATAGCTTGTGCTCCAACCAAACTTCCTCGGTGGGCGGGAATTGGTTCGGCTCATCGAGCGATGAGGTGGTGACGTCGATGGTCGTCGGACGTTTCGTATTTTCGTAGGTAAGCGCGGTTCCGCAACAACCGCAAAACTGACGCAAAACCCCCGGCGAGGAACGAAAAGCCGATGGACTGCCCGAGAGGATTTCGAACTGGCGGCGGTTGACGGTCAACCATGCCACGGTGGACGCACCGCTCGCCCGGCGGCAGGTGGCGCAGTGACAAACGATGGAAGATAACGGCGCCCCTGCGATGCGATAGCGGACGGCACCACAAAGACAGCCCCCGTCACTCGGCATCGCGACTAAACCCCCCCGGGACCTAGCATGTGTTCGACTTGATCGGCCCTGATTTGCATGACGCCGGAAGAGGTCTGGACGCTGAAAAAGACATTCCCCACGAAAGTCTTCGAATCGTCCGCGCCGACGATGATCTCGGTGGACTGCACCAACCCGGCCGCCCCCTTAGCGGGCGCCTCATCTGCCGTCAGTTCGAGCACGACCTTGTCCGCCTTGATTTGGATCGGTTGGCTCGCGCCGATGACATTGATCAGCACATTGCCGCTAAGGCGCATTGCCTCGACTTTCGGATCCGCATATCCGTTCAACGCTTCGGCAGCATTGGCGGAAAACGTGTACACGGCCCCCACCGGTATCTTGATCGTCGCCTCGCGACCGCTATGGCCCGCTTGGATCACGAAGGTCTCCGGGCGGGTTTGCGCGGCCGTAATGGTTGACGCAGCGCACAATAACAAGACGCCTGTGAGTTTGAACATCTCCGTCCCCTTATATTTCGATGACAAGCATTGGGTCAACGAACGATGAATGCAACGGTTTACAAGGCAAAGTTAAGCAAAGGCCTCAGCGAACGCGCCGGAGCCGCCGTTTGATCGCGGCGAACGCCTCATTGAGTTCCTCGACGTTGAGCCAGGCGCCGCAGGCGGCAAAAACGAGTCCTCCAGCAATGACGGTGCCGAACAGCGCCACCGTCTTGCTCCAAAACGCCTGTGTCGCCCAATCGGCCAATAGCCAGTGCGACGAGGCGGCGCAGACCGCACCTAGCGCTGCGCCGGCGATGGCCACCTTGCCGAGCGTCGCGAGCATGCGGCGCGATTCGAGCCCGCCGAGACGCCGGCTCATCAACATGTACAAGAACAGGAAATTGCAAGTCGCTACGCACCCCGTTGAGAAAGCGAGTCCGCGGTGCCCCCAGCCGAGGTGGAAAGTGAACACCCAATTGAACAACAGATTGAGCCCGACGGCGAGGAAGCTCACCAGCATAGGAGTCTTGCGTCGATCGAGCGCATAAAATGCATTCACCAGCACTTTGAGGGCAGCGTACCCGGCGAGGCCAACGGCATAGAAACGCAATGCGCCGGCCGCTTCGGCTGCCTCGTGGGCGTCGAATCGGCCGTGCTGGTAAAGCACCGAGATAATGGGCTCGGCCAGCGTCATGAGCCCAATGGTTGCTGGAATGGTCAATACGAACATCAGCCGCATCGCTCGTGAGAGCTCGGTGCGAAAGGCGCTCATTTGCCCCGCCACGACCAATCTCGACAATAGGGGCAGCGTCACGGTACCAAGCGCCACCCCAAACAGTCCGAGAGGAAGCTGCATCAATCTGAACGCGATTGCCAGCCAGAAAATCGCACCCTCGCCGAGCTTCGAGGCAAAAATCGAGTTGATCAGAACATTGATCTGAGTGGTACTCGCCGCAATGACCGACGGTCCCATGAGAGCCAGAATGGCGTTGACACCCTGATCGCGCCACTGAAAATCGGCCCGGTAACGGTAGCCGAGATGAGCGAGGGGAGGCAGCTGGACCGCAAACTGCAAGGCGCCCCCAATCAGGGTTCCTATGGCAAGGCCAATCAGGGCGCGCGGACCGAAATGAGGGTCGATCCACGCACCCAGAGTCACGCCGCCGATGATCGATCCAAGATTGAAAAAGCTCGACGCCATGGCCGGCCTGCCGAACACGCTCTTCGCATTCAGCATCCCCATCACCAATGCCGCGAGCGATACCATCAAGATGAACGGAAACATGATGCGAGTGAGCAGCACGGTCCGATCCGCCTTGTCCGCATCGAAGCCGGGAGCCAAGGTATGCACCAGCTGATTCGAGAACACCATTCCGGCAACGCACAATGCACCCAGCACCAATATCGTCAGCGTGGCCACCTTGTTGGCAAGCCGCCATGCAGCGTCATCGCCCTCGCGCGCAATGGTCTTGCTGAAGGTGGTAACGAAGGCGGTCGAGAGGGCGCCCTCCGCAAACAGGTCGCGCAGCAGGTTCGGAATGCGAAACGCCACCGTGAAGGCGTCCATCATGCCGCCGCCGCCGAACAATGCCGCGCAGATCTGCTCACGGGCCAAGCCGAGCAAACGACTACACATCACCGCGAGACCGATGATCCCCGCGGCCTTGGTATTCAGGCGCTCGGTGCGCTTATCGGGTGCGATCGCGTCAGCTGCGATGATCGACGGGGGTTCTGAATTCGGACCGGACCTTGAGTTCATGAAGGTTGCTGACCTGACAAGCGGGCTAGTCTACCGCGTCGCAGCGCGTATCTGGCGGTCGATCGCATTGCCATCCTCGCGGCGGGTAGGTGAAATCCTGCATGAAGTCGCCCGGGTCGGGAGCGGCTTCGCATCGCGTCGAGGGTTTCAATAGACCGAGGCCTATGGAGGGTGAGCTTATGGCAGGTTCAATGCGTCAACTTGCTGTCGTGACCGGAGCCTCGAGCGGAATCGGTCTAGAACTGGCGCGTGTGTGCGCCGAAAGTAATTTTGATGTGATCATCGCAGCCGATGAGCCGCAAATTCACTATGCCGCAAAAGGATTGTCCTTAAGTGGGGCAAACGTCACGCCGGTGCAATGCGATCTTTCCACACTCAAGGGTGTTGGGCGGCTTTGTTCCGTAATCGATAAGAGCGGCAGACCCGTCGATGCACTGCTCGCGAACGCCGGGCGTGGGCTGGGGCAAAGTTTTCTCGACCAGGACATCCACGACGCATTGAAAGTGGTGCACACCAATATCGACGGAACGATCCGTTTGATACATCGAGTCGCGCGCACCATGCGAGAACGTCAGCGAGGCCGAATACTGATAACCGGATCGATTGCCGGCCTCATGCCCGGCAGCTTTCAGGCGGTCTACAACGGCACAAAGGCGTTTCTCGATTCCTTCTCCATCGCGCTATCCAACGAGCTCAAGGACACGGGAGTAACCGTGACTCGATTGCTACCCGGCGCCACCGACACGAATTTCTTCTCGCGGGCGGGCATGCTCGATACCAAAGTGGCCGTGGACGACGGCAAGGCGGATCCTAGCGACGTGGCGGTCACCGGATTCGACGCCATGATGAAGGGCGAACTCAGTGTCGTGCATGGCCTCGGAAACAAGTTGCGCGCGGTCGTCGCCCACATCGCTCCCGACGGCGTACTTGCCGAGATGCACCGCGGCATAGCAGCTCCCGGAACTGCGGAGAAATAGCCCGCAGGACGGTATTCGCCTAGGGTTTTTTCCGAGCGGCTTGCCCTCGCGAAGCGGGACGCGTGATTTTCCGTATCGCATCGGCTAGGGACCGTGCCGATTCTTGATAGCCGTCCCACGCCTTGGTTTTCGGGAGGAGTGCCGGCGCCGTTCTCACCGTAAAGCGCTTGGGATCGAGGCCTTCCTTCACTTCCTGCCACTTGACCGGCATCGATACCATTGCCCCATCGCGCGCCCGAGGCGACAGCGGTGCGACCGCGGTCGATGTCCGATCGTTGCGAAGATAGTCGAGAAAAATGCGACCGACCCGCTGGCTCTTGGACATGACATCCAAGTATTTATTGGGACTGTCCTGCGCCATTTGAGCGCAAATCACATGAGCGAAATTCTTCGCCGCCGGCCATTCAACCGCCTGCGCGCGCGAGCTCAACAAGGGTGTCACCACGTGCAACCCCTTGCCGCCGGTAGTCTTGCAATAAGCCTCGAGTCCGACGGCGGTGAGACGGCTGCGCAGCTCCAGAGCAGCCTCGATTACCGCACCGAATTTCACATCCGGCGCGGGGTCCAAATCAAAGACCAATCGCCCCGCCGTTTCCGGAGCGTGAGGAGCGCAATTCCACGGATGCAACTCGAGCCCACCAATTTGAGCGACCGCGGCCAGAGCTTCGACTCGATCGATCTGAACGTAGGGTGCGCGATCCCCTTTTACTTTAACGAGCTCGAAGAGATCGGACATGCCTGACATCGCATGACGCTGAAAGAATTGCTGCCCACCCAGACCATCCGGCGCCCGGACCAGCGAACACGGCCGGCCTTCGAGGTGCGGCAACATCCAAGATCCAACTTTTTCGAAATAAAGCGCGAGATCGAGCTTCGTGACCGGCCGGGCATCGCCGGCATTCGGCCACAGCGGCTTGTCGGGCTTCGAAAGGGAAACACCCATGACCGTGGTCGTGCCCGCCGCCCCGCCAGGGGGCGCAGCGACCGGCGCTGCTTGCTTGGAACTCGGCACGCCCCTTCTTCTCGGCGCAAGCGCCTCGTTCACTGTGACGTCGGTGGGGCGCAACGCCGCCGGCAATTCGGCCACCACCTCGCTCGCCGGCTTGTCTTGGCGCAGGCCCTTGAACGCGGCCTGCCGAATCATTCCCGATCCGGTCCATCCGGCGAACTGTATTTCGGCCACGAGCTCAGGAAGAAGCCAGCGGACGTTGCTCTGCTTGGGTGGTGCATTCGCGCCGCCGAACGGGCTCTTATCTCGGGTCAGCGCCTTGAGCTTCGGCAATAGCTCCTTGGCCGTTTCGCGTGTGTATCCGGTACCTATGCGCCCGACGTACGCCAAATGGCCGTCGCGGTTGACTCCCGCTAGCAATGATCGCAGCGTCCCCGACTCGGTAGTCCAGCCGCCGAGGACGACCTCATGGCCGGCGCGGCATTTCGATTTCCTCCACGTATCTCCGCGTCCCGAGCTATATGCCGCGGCCAGGCGTTTGGACACGATGCCCTCGAGTCCCATGCCGCATGCCGAGCGCAGCACCTCGTCGCCGCGCGTTTCGAAGTGTTGGACGTACCGAATGCGTTCTCCGGTAACTCGCGCCAGTATTTGTTCGAGTCGAGCTTTGCGTTCGAACAGAGGAAGTGCGCGCAAGTCCGTGCGCTCTTGGAATAAGAGATCGAAGGCATAAAAAACGAGATTCTCCGGCTTCTCGTCCGACAACGCGGCTTGCAATGCCGCAAAGCTCGGCACGCGGCGAGAGTCGAGCGCGACCACTTCGCCGTCAATCAAACAATCAGGCAAGGTCCGTGCGGCGTCGGCGGTGGCTCGAAAGCGCGGCGTCCAATCAAGTGCGTTACGAGTTTTGAGCGATGCCGAGCCCTCGACGACCCGTAGCTGCAACCGATAGCCGTCGAACTTGACCTCGTGCGCCCAGCCGGACTCGAGCGGAGGGGCATCCACCAGACGGGCCAACTGCGGTTCTACGAAGTCGGGAATTTTGCGCACGCCAATTCCCTTTAAAGGAACTCGCGAGGCCGCTTTTGCCGACACCATTGCGCGTGGTTGCGCCACGGCTTGGGGCTTGGAGCTCCAGACCGCATCGGGACGCGACCCTTTGCGGGAAATCGACATAAAGGGCTTCGGTGTGCGGCCCTTGCCGGCGGCAATTTGCTCCATCGATCGGCCCGAGGCGACCGATCGATCGACGGCGAGCAGCGCCGTGCCGCCGTCTGATTTCGCGCTCGCATCGCGATGCTTAATCAGGAGCCAATTCGATCGCTTGCCGCCGCTTCGGTCGCGCTTCATACGGACCAAGACCCAACTACCGTGCAGACGCTCGCCGTCCAGGATGAATTTGAAATCGCCCGAGCGAAGAGCTTCCTCGGGTGGCTTCGTGCCCTCGGGCGACCAGTATCCCCTGTCCCATAGTTGCACTGATCCTCCGCCGTATTCGCCCGCGGGGATGGTGCCTTCAAAATCGCCATAGTCGAGCGGATGGTCTTCCACCTCGACGGCGAGGCGTTTGTCGGCGGGATCATCGGAGGGACCCCGCGTAACCGCCCACGATTTGAACACTCCATCGAGCTCGAGCCTAAGATCATAGTGCAAACGACGGGCCGCATGCTTTTGTACCACGAAGCGCAAACGATTCGACGCGGCAACCGCCCGTTCGCCGCTCGGCTCGGCCGTTTTCGAGAAGTCGCGTTTCCCGCGATAACTCGCCAAAGCTTTTTTTGCTTTTTTCTTCATGAAGCGCGGGTCCTCTTGCGATCGCTCGGCGTGGTATTGCACACGATTATAGGCTTAGGGTTGCGCAGCCTAAGCTTTCGCGCCAGCGGGACCTTGCGTCAAACACCGGTCCAAGAATCAACGCGAAACCCGTTGCGCCGGTCTCCCTTTATCCACTGCAATGGAATATTCGCCAGCAACAGGCTGTGCACGGCATCCCCGTGCAACACGTGACCTCCGTTGCCGCCGAGCCAGTGAACCGCGATAACCTCGCCGCCGGGCGCAAGAGACCCGGCTATCGTCGCGGCAATGCGAATCAGCTCCGGCGGTGAAAGGTAGTAGCCGATCTCATTCAGCACGATCAGCTCGAAAGGTCCCCCAGGCGGCCGCGCAGCGGCGTCAGCGCAGTAGATGTCAACATTTTGCAGATGCGCACAGCGCTGGCGCGTCCGCGCGACGGCCGACGGAGCGCTGTCCGTCGCCGTGACATGGGAACATAGGCGAGCGAGCTGGGCCGTTAATTCGCCCATCGAACATCCCCGCTCGTAGGCAGTCCCATAAGAGCGCCGTGCGAGCGCCGCCAGAGTCGCTTGATAGCGATCGCGTTCGTATTCGAACGCCGCGAAATTCCAGGAATCGACTGCCGGGACGGATTCGGGTCGGACAACGCTCATAGGAGCTTTCCGTTGGACTGCTCACATCGCATCCCATGATCTTTCTGCTGGCAGCGTATCCCCGTCTATCAGTCGACACGCAATCGGGCTGTAGGATAAGGGAACGGTGCTGTGAGGCGGGTTCTGCGACGCTCGAGACGCTAGAAATGCTTAGCCAAATTGGAAACCGGAAATCGCTTTCCCGGCGATTGACTCATGGAAGCTCAGCGTCCCACGATCGCCGTCGGCCGCGCCGGCCGCAACCATCAGCGGAATCAGATGTTCCTCGCGCGGATGCGATTCCCGGCCGCCTGGAGCGGCACGCCATGCTGCCAATTTGGCATCGCGAGTCAACGGATCTTGCACGGCGTCCCCCAGCCACGCATCGAACGCCGCCGCTGATTCTGCCCCGCGCCCCGAAAACTCCGCGGCGAGGTTGTGGTAACTCATGCCGCTGCCGACAATGAGAATTCCCCGATCACGCAGCGGTGCCAAAGCGCGCCCGATCGCGAGGTGCACGCCGGGGTCGAGGCTCTGTTGCAATGAAAGCTGCATGATCGGCACATCGGCACGCGGATAGACCAATAAGAACGGTACGAAGACTCCATGATCGAGGCCGCGTTTTGACTCGACGCCCAATTCGAACCCGGTGTCGGCCAGCAGTGACCGCACACGCGGCTCCAATTCCGGAGCCCCGGATACCGGATATTTCAAACGATACGTGTGCTCCGGAAATCCGTAATAATCAAAAAGCAGCTTGGGCCGCTCGGCAATATTGACAGTCGGTTGCGGCATCTCCCAATGCCCCGATATGACCAACACCGCCTTGGGTCTGACGTTCAAGGCGGCATCGATGCCGCGCAGGTACGTACCTAGTCCGTCCCACATGTGCGGATCATTCGGCGGAGGGTCCATGAAGAAACACGGTCCGCCGCCATGCGGGATATACAACGTCGGCAGTCTTTTGATGGCGTTCACTATTGGGATGTTCCAGCCGGCTGAGCCTAGCCGGGCTGGAAGTGAACGTCAATTGCGCCACGCGGCGCGCCTTATCGACTCAGACTTTGGTGTTCACGTTGTTGCCGACTGCGTTCTGCGAACTCACACCACTGGTCTTAAGATCCTTGAGCAGATTGCTCAAGATATTTTGTAGAGTAGTGTTCGAAGATTGCGACGATGAGATGAGGCCACCCTGATTTTGACCGGCGGCATTCGCGGTCGCACCGGCAACGTTGCTCGTGTTCGCCGTTGAGCTAGCCGCTGAGCTCGACGATACAGCGGATTGAGCGCTGACTGCGTGATTCAGCGATTGCAGCATGTTGGTGAATTGGCTCGAAGTTGCGCCGACTGGAAGTTGCCCCACGCTACCCACATTGCTGGTGCTGATGCTGATGCTGGTGCTGATGCTGGTGCTCGGGCTCACGGGCGCCCCTCTCCTGTGACCATGCGAATGAAAATTGAATATCGGCAGCGTCGCGGAGCCGGGTGGAGAAATAATGTTTGAACTCATGTTGATTCCTTCATTGAGAAGCGGCTCTGCCCGAGCGGCAATGACTTGCCGCCGTGCCACGACCGATGCGGCCGAGGATTGCCGCCGCCGGAGTGGACTTGGCACTTGCTATCGCCGGATTCTGGCGAATACCGCATTGCTGACCTCGTTTGGCAAAAAATCGAACCTTGTGGGGCGATCGACTGCATCCCACTCCACGAGGACAAAGCACCTTCTGTGCCATCGCGCTGATTGCCGCTAAAGATTTTGAGCTCGCCGCAGACAGATCGGTGGACCCCGCCGCGAACGCATTATGTCAACTGGCGAGATCTCCCAATCCGGCCGCAGTGTCGGTCCCTGGTCGATTCACGAGAGCGCGACCGCGTTCCAGTCTAATGGGATGATGTAAGGAAGGCGTATTTCCGCTCGCATCCTAGGACTTTGCATGCGCTCCTTGCGCTACCGACAGGCGATGATCGTCGTGTTGCTGTTTGGCGGCTACGCAGCCTTGTATTTTTGTCGTGCCGACCTCTCCGTCGGCACACCGCTCATCATCGAACAATTGGGCAAACACGGTGTGAGCCACGCCGAGGCAGTCGTGCGAATGGGCACGCTGACCTCGCTGGGCGTGTTCGCGTACGGGTTCGGCAAACTGTTTTTCGGCGGTCTCGGCGACTATTGGGGCGGCCGCGTCAGCTTTCTCATCGGGCTCGGCGGCGCTACGGCGTTCACCCTGCTGTTTGCAAGTGGTGGCACCATACCGGTGTTCACGATTGCATGGTTCGGCAACCGGTTGACTCAATCGATCGCCTGGGCGGGCCTCATCAAGGTTTCCTCGAAATGGTTCGATTTTTCGTCCTACGGAACGATCATCGGCATTTTGAGCATCAGTTACCTCATCGGCGACGCGGGAGCTCGGGAGTGCATGGGAATGCTCATTAAATGGGGCTTCGGCTGGCAGACGTTGTTTTATTTCGCGGCCGCGGCCGCGGCCATCTGGCTTATTGCAAATTTGTTTCTTCTGCGTGAATCGCGTGTTGCGGCCGGGTTCGAGCCGGCGACGCCCAATCCGCTCAACTTGTTTGCCGCATCCGAATCGCGGCCCCGCAGCATCGGCAGTCTCGTGTTGCCGTTGTTGCGCAGCCGGGCGTTTCTCCTCGTTTGCCTACTTTCGCTTGGTTGCACCATAATCCGCGAGACCTTCAATAATTGGACCCCCGTCTATCTCAACGATTATTTGGGCTACTCCAAGAGCAATGCGGCCGGCATGAGCGCGATCTTTCCCGGGGTCGGAGCCGTGTCGGTATTGGTCACCGGTTGGCTGAGCGACCACCTCGGTGTGAACGGACGTTCGCTGCTGCTGCTGCTGGGTCTTGCCGCCGCCGCTGCGGCTCTGCTGGCGCTGATGTCCATGCGCTCGAGCACAACCGGTGCGCTGCTTCCCTTATTGGCGATCGGAACCGTGGCCTTTTGTCTGCTCGGGCCTTATTCCTATCTCGGCGGGGCGTTTGCCTTGGACTTCGGAGGCAAACAAGCCTCCGCGGTATCGTCGGGAATCATCGATGGAGTCGGTTACTTGGGCGCCGTCGTTGCGGGCGACAGCGTGGCTCGGGTGTCGGTAACATTCGGGTGGCAGCGCGTTTTCTTCGGGCTGGCGGCCGTCAGCGCGCTGGCGGCAGTGGGCGCCGGCTGCCTGTATATCTTGAGTTCTAGAGCGGCTAAAGAGCGGGTACATCTTCCTTGAACGGGCACAGCGTGATGAAGCGAATCTCCACAACCCCGGAAGCGCTCACCGTCGAATGGACGAACGGCGACGTGGGGGAATTCGCGAGCGAGTGGCTGCGCGACAATCTGCGGGAGGACCGCGACCCGCATAGCGGTCAGCGGCTCATCGACATCGTCGATGTTCCCGAGTGCCCGCGAATTCGTTCGGCATCGGAGCGGGATGGAACGGTGCGCATCGAATGGGAAAGCGAACCGCTCCCGGCAGCGTTCGATCTCGAATGGCTGGCTTCGCATTCGGGCAATAGCTATCTGCGCCCTCCCGAGTTTGAGACGCATCGCTGGCTTGAGGGCGCCACACTCGATGCATCGCGCGACTTTGCATGGGCGAGCCTCGCCGACACAGAAAGCGATGCCGCGCTGCGCTTGGGCTGGCTGACGCGACTGCTCAAGGAAGGGATCGCGTTTCTGCGCGAGGTACCGTCCACCGAAGCGGCTATACTAGAGGCGGTGCAGCTCGTCGGACGCGTGGCCGAAACCAACTACGGACTGGTGTTCGACGTTCGTTCGGTGCCGCAACCGGAAAATCTCGCGTATTCGGACTTAGGCCTCGGTCTTCACACCGATAATCCGTATCGCGAACCGGTTCCAGGATTCCAAGCGCTGCACACGCTCAAAGCCTCGCCCGACGGCGGCGAGAGCCTGTTCGCGGACGGCTTTGCGCTGGCCGAACATATCCGTGCCGCCGATCCTGATTCCTTCGCGCTGTTGACGCAAACTCCGGTACCGTTTCACTATCGATCGCGCGATGCAGAACTCTATGCGGAGCGGCCTATGATTCAGCTGTCGTGCCGCGGCGAGGTCACCGCCGTACACTACAACAGCCGCTCCATCGCACCCTTGCAGCGGCCTTCGCACGACGGTCAAGCCTTTTATTCGGCCTACCGAAAATTCGCGGCACTTCTGCGCGATCCGCGATTCCAGGTGAAGTTCGGGCTCGCCGACGGCGACCTCGTCGTATTCGACAATCAGCGAATATTGCATGGTCGGACCGCATTCTCATCGGCGAAGCACAGCCGCCACCTGCGCGGCTGCTACCTCACGCGCGACAGCGTCTACTCCGCGACGGCGCTGCTGCGCCGCGGACTCGACCCGGGGGCGAGATCATGACGGTAGCAGAAGAAATACTCGCCATATTCGAGACGCGCGGGTCGGCGGCCTACTTCGGCGAAGGCGTATCGATGACCGAGCACGCATTGCAGGCGGCGTACTTCGCCCAAGCCGCGGCTGCGCCGCCGCGGCTGATCGTCGCAGCGCTTTTGCACGACATCGGACATCTCATCGATGACGTCCCTGCCGACATCGCGGATTGGACCACCGACGCGTGCCACGAACGAATCGGCGCTCACTGGCTCGCACAACGGTTTCCGCCCGAGGTTTCCGAGCCGGTCCGCCTGCACGTTCCCGCCAAGCGATATCTACTGGCGACGGATGCTCATTATTTCGCCAAGTTGAGCCCCGCCTCGGTCGTGACTCTCAAGCTGCAAGGCGGACCGATGTCCGCGCCTGAGGCGGTCCGCTTCGAGACCGAACGCTTCCACGAAGATGCGGTGAGTGTGCGCAAGTGGGACGATGAGGGAAAGTCGGTGGGCCTTCGAACTCCAGGTCTCGCCGATTACGGAGCCATGATAGAGAGGTTGACGCTCCGCGGAACTTGAGGCAGCACCGTGACCAGCCTAGTCGCGTGCGGGCCCATTGGCCAACCGACAATTTACGACAGCATGTTGTCAATTGACAATTATGTGTCAAAATCTGTCAGATGAGCGAGATCAAGGATCCATGGCATTTCCCTCGGCCGGAACTGGCGAAGGCCTACCTTAAGAGCTTCGACCTTGGGCTGACCTCGGCCCGGGGCCTGTTTGCCCGTCGCCGCATGGGGAAAAGCGAATTTTTGAAGCACGATTTGCTGCCCGCCGCCGTGCGCGAGGGTTACTCGGCTGCTTATACCAACCTCTGGGACGCCGCCGACCACCCGGGCCAGGCGCTCGCGACCGCGATACTGCTTGCGACCCGGCCTCGAGGACTGCGCAAGTTCTGGGGTGATTTGAACTCGCCGATCCGCAAACTCACCGGCGGCGGCAAGTTGCCCCTCGGGATCGAAGCTTCGCTGGAAGTCGAGCTCGACATCCAAGACAAGGAGAAAATGGCGATACCCGCCATCCAAGCCGCATTGCAAGCAGCGGACAAGAGTAAGAGGCGCCTCCTTCTGGTCATTGACGAAGCGCAGGTGCTGGCGGGCGCCGAACACAGCGCACTCGCGCACTCGTTGCGGGCAGGCCTCGACATTCGCAAGGCCGGGATCAAGGTGCTGTTTGCCGGCTCCTCCGAGGCGGCATTGCGCGAGATGTTCTCGCGCTCAGCGGCGCCGTTCTACAATTGGGCTCCGGTGGAACCGTTCCCGCTGCTGGGACGGGAGTTCGTCGTGGCCATGGTGAAGCAGCTCGCCAAGGTGGCCAAACATCCTCTCAAGCTGGACGACGCCATGAAGGCGTATGCCGCCCTCAAGGAGACGCCCGAATTCTTTCGCTGGTACATCGAGCGCTACGTGATGTATCAAGCCCAGGGACCGGAGCAAGCGTTGCTCTATACCAAGGCTCGCGTGCACGACGACACGAGCTATTCGAAGACATGGAAAGAATTGAGCCGCGCCGATCGAGCGGTGCTGTTAATGGCCGCGCGCGGCGTTCAGGATCTCTATGGTGCCGCGGCACTCCAGCAGCTACGCGAGATGCTGGGGAGTCCCGACGTAACGGCCAACATTCCGAGGACCTCCATTCGCCGCTTGACGGGCCCCAAGCTGCAGCTCATGGCCCGGGTGGACCACGGCGCCTATCGATTTGAAGACTCCGAGTTCCAAACGTGGGTGGCAGCTCGGCGCACGATCGACTGATGAATAGGAAATGCACATGCTTTTGAAATTTACTTGCACCTTGGCTTCGATCCTGCTGCTGTCCGGCCCGCTCAACGCCCAGGCTCTTGCGGAGCCTGATCAGGCGGACGCCGTCGCAACCGGTGAAATCGCGCGGGCCACCACGGAGCCGCGCTTCCTCTCGCCTTGGGTCGCGTACTTGCCGGCCTCGGCCACCGTTCCATCGCCGCGTGCCTTTTTACATCGAATCGCCGGTGCCCCGGGCGAATTGGTCAATTCGGCCATGGCTTACAGCTATAGCCGCGCTCTGGCCGCCGCGTCCCCGCGCGTTCGCGTCTTTACAATCGGGCGTTCGGAGGAAGGGCGGGAGATCGTGCTGCTCGCCATTGCCGATGAGAAGGGCATTTTGGATCTCGAGCGCTTGAAAGCGGCAACTGCCGCCTTGGCCGATCCCAGAAAAACGGATCAGGCAACCGCGGATCGCATCGTCAAGGACGCGCGACCGATTTATTACTTCAACGCGGGATTGCATTCCGACGAGACCGGATCAACCGAGGCCATGCTCGAACTGGCCTATCGGCTTGCGGTCTCGGAGCAACCCATGATTCGGCGCATCCGCGAGAACATGGTCGTGCTCATCAATCCGGTGTCGAATCCGGACGGCCGCGACAAGCAGGTCGAATGGTTCTATCGGTTCTTGAAGGGAAAAACCGATCTTGCAACCCTGCCGCGGCAGGCTCCGCCGTACTGGTCCAAGTACGCCTTTGTCGACATCAACCGCGACGCCACTCAATTGACGCATGAAACGACCAAGGCGGTGCAGCGGATGTTCTTCGAATGGCATCCGACCATCGTTCACGACCTGCACGAAAGCGTCGCGCTGCTGATCACCTGGAACGGCACAGGCCCCACCAACGAGAACGTCGATCCGGTCACGTACGACGAGCGCTTGGAGATGAGTTTTCACGAGGTGACGGCGTTGACCGGACTCGGCATGCCGGGCGTATGGACTTGGAATTTCGGCGACGACTTCGCGCATCTATATATGGACTCGATTGCGCTCAACCATAATTCCATGGGCCGTGGCTATGAGACATTTGGAAATGGCACCGCGGAGACCCTGCTTCAGACCTCCTATCCGGATGAGCTCAGCCGAGAATGGTACCGTCCGTCGCCGCCTCCCAGCGGGTCATTCCGCTGGTCGGCACGCGACAACGTGAATTACACAGAGACGGCGGCACTCGCCGCGCTGGATTTTGCCGCCCAGCAGTCAAAGACGTTGCTGAACGACTTCTATCGAAAGGGCTATCATTCCTGGCGCAAGGGAATCGACGAAGCACCGTTCGCTTTCCTGATCCCAAGCGATCAGGGTGATCCAATGCGGGTCGCGCAGATGGTGTCGCTGTTGCTCGCGCAGGGAATCGAGGTGCATCAGGCTTCCGCCGCGCTGACGGTCCAAGAAGGCACGTTTCCCGCAGGCACCTACGTGGTCCGGCTCGACCAGCCGTATCGAAATTACGCGGTTGATCTATTGACCGCAAAATTCTACCCGAAGGACGCGGGCGAGCCGTATGACGATATTTCCTGGGAGTTGCCCGCCAACTACCACGTGACGGCCGTCGCCACCGCGGACCCCAAAGTACGCGACGCGGCACTCGTACCGCTCACCGAACCACCGCATCCTCGAGGTCAAGTCGCAGGCGCGGGTCAGGTGTTCTTGCTGAAGGACACGGGGCAGGAGGGTTTGCTGGAGGCGAGATTTCGTTTGTCGCGATACAGGCTCATGATCGCCGAGCAGCCGTTCACCGCAAACGGGATCGACTATCCGCGCGGCTCGTGGATTATCCCGGCACAAGAAGGCCTCAAGGCCGATCTTCAAGATACGGCGGCGAAACTTGGAATCAGTTTCGAGAGCGTCTCCGCCGTTCCGATGGCGGCGACGCATGCGGCGCCGGTACCCAGACTCGGTATCTGGGTTCCCTGGGCAGATACCGACACCATTGGATGGGAACGGCATTCCCTGGACCA
Organism: uncultured Gammaproteobacteria bacterium; assembly: GCA_963755965.1. Lineage (GTDB taxonomy): Bacteria > Pseudomonadota > Gammaproteobacteria > Steroidobacterales > Steroidobacteraceae > Bog-1198. The sequence goes on along the minus strand of CAVWLU010000008.1, from coordinate 1,050,223 downwards.
ACGGCACATACCCTATGTTTACGTGAGAGACGAAGACATTCGCAAGGGCAATCTACGCAGCAAGTACGACGTTCTCGTCTATGGACATGTTGATCTCGAACTGACCGAGCAAATACTCGGGCTACCAAAAACATGGGGGCCGATGCCGTTCAAAAAGACCCCGGCAACCCCGAGCCACGGCACCCCCGCTGAGTCCGACGACATTACAGGGGGGATCGGCTGGGGCGGACTTTCCGAGATACAGCGCTTCGTCGAGAGCGGCGGCTTGCTGATAACCCTCGGCAACGGCTCGATGTTGCCCCTCGAAGGCGGAATCGTGCGCGGCGTCCGCCGGGAGTCGGGCGGCGTTCCGCGCAGTTCCGCGGGCGGCGGGGCGGCAGCAGCGGCGGCATCGCAATTCACGGAAACTCGAACGCCCGGCTCGCATTTGCGTGTCTCCTTCGCGCAGCCGGAACATCCGATCGCATACGGATATCCGCAGCACACTTATGTCTTCCGCCAGAATTACGCGTTGTACTCCGTTCCCCGGCGCTGGCTCAGAATGGCTTATTGCAATACTTGTCTCGACGGTCCGTTCGACGCGAGCGGAGTGGTTATGGAATGGGGTGATCGCGACGGAGCGCCGCTCGTGGTCAGCGGCCAAGCCTGGGGCGAAGATAATTTGATCGGACGTCCCGCGATCTTCGACATGCCGGTGGGCAAAGGCCGCGTGGTGGCATTTAACTTCAATCCATTGCACCGCGACTTGAATCGCGGTGATCAGAGATTGTTGTGGAACGCGATTCTGAACTGGCAGGCAATCGTCGCGAGACAGTAGCCCGTTATCCGCCCCGTCGGCGGCGCCACACGGCGAAACCCAACAGTGCGCCGGCGCCGAGCACCACAGGATAGTTGCCGAATCGAGCGTAGGGCGTCAGTCCCGTCATCGGCTGCACGTCGGCTCGCAATACGCCTTCCTGGAACTGCGGCAGGCTCGCCACGATTTCGCCGTGCGGCCCGATCGCGGCCGTGATGCCGTCATTCGCCGCCCTCACCAAGTAGCGCCCTGCCTCGAGTGCGCGCATGCGCGAAATTTGCAAATGTTGATGGGGCGCAGTTGAATTGCCGTACCAGGCATTGTTGGTGACATTGATCAATAAGGTCGCCTCGCGCAAAACGCCGAGCTGATCGCTGCCGAAGGCATCCTCGTAGCAAATGGTGACGCCGATTTTCTGTCCCGCGGCGCTGAGTGCGGGCTGCTGTTTTGAGCCGGGCGAAATGCTGTCGTACGGCAGGCTCATCAAGCGCAACCAGGAGCGCACGAAGGAAGGCACGGGAAAGTACTCGCCGAACGGCACCAAGTGGCGTTTGTAGTACCAACTCTCGCCCGACTCGTTCAACACCAATACTCCGTTTCGAATCTGGTTGGTCTCCGGCAAATAGTTCACGAGCCCAATGGCAAAATCGGCGTCGTGTCTGCGGCCTTTCGCCTGTAAATCGCGCAGATAGGCTTCAATGGTATTGGCCAGCACCGGTATCGCCGACTCCGGCCAGACGATCAATCGCGCTCCCCACGCCTGATCCGTCAGGGTCGAGTAGCGAACCATCGTCGCCTCGCGATTCTTACGTTGCCACTTCTCGTCCTGGGAGACCGCGCCCTGCACGGCGGCGATCGGTATTTTCGGTCCCACTGGCCTCGTCCAAGCGAGCCGCGACGCCAGCATCGGCGCCACGAACAAGAGAGCAATCGCCGCAAGAGCGGTGAGCCGCCGCGGCACCGGCACGTTCCGGGCGCACACGACGGTGAGCGCCGAACCGCAACTCGCCGCGGCCCACGTCACGCCGTAGACGCCGAGCAGCGGCGACCATCCGGCGAGCGGCGAGTCGATGAAGGCATAGCCCAAAGACAGCCACGGAAAACCGCTCAAGGCCCAGCCGCGCAGCCATTCCGACAAAAGCCACAATGTGGGCAGAACCATCCAATCGCGGGTCGCCCCGGGTTTGAGCCAAAAGCGGTTGGCGAGATAACAAAGCGCTGCCGGATACGCCGACATCAGCAAAACCAAGGCCGCCTGCAGCACCAGCGTGAGCCAAATCGGCACCAAACCGAAAATATGCAGACAAACGTAGAGCCAGTACGTGCCAAACATGAACAAACCCGCACCAAACGCAGCTCCGATCCACAGCGCCCGGCGCGGCGGCAGACCACCGATCAACGCAAACAACGCTGCCGGCGCGAGTATGGCAATGGGCCACCAGGCAAACGGTGCGAAGGCGAGATTGAGCGCGCCGCCGACGGCAAATGCAGCCACCAGCCGGGCCAGGGCCTGCCATTGCGACGCGACGGCGCCGCGCGCAGCGTCCTTCAAGGCGTCGACTCGTCGACGGCCGGCGGCTCAATGGCGGTGGGTGTGATGACGCGCAAGAGGTCGATGCGCCGGCGATCAGCGCGCAGGACGCGAAATTCCAAATCCCCAATCTGAATGGTCTCGCCGCGGCGCGGCAGGCGTCCGAATTCCTGCATTAGCAATCCGCCGATCGTGTCGTATTCCTCGTCGGAAAAGGCCGTCCCAAAATATTCGTTGAAGGCGGCGATCGGCGTGAGCGCGCGCACGGTGAATTCGCGTTCACTTTCGCAACGAATCGTCTGGTCGTCCTCGACATCGTGCTCGTCATCGATTTCCCCGACGATCTGTTCGATGACGTCCTCGATGGTCACCAAGCCGCTAACGCCCCCGTATTCGTCGACCACCATCGCGATGTGATTGTGGCTGAGGCGAAACTCCTTGAGGAGAACATTGAGTCGTTTACTTTCAGGCACGAACACCACGGGCCGCATGTATTCACGGATCTCGAACGGCTCTTCGCCCGCGGTTTGCAAGCGCAGCAAATCCTTTGCAAGCAGAATGCCGAGTATCTGGTCGCGATCCTCGCCGATGACCGGAAAACGTGAGTGGCCGGACTCGACCACGGATTCGACCAGCTTTTCCGGCGGTTCATCGCGCTCGACGAAAACCATTTGCGATCGCGGCACCATGATGTCGCGCACCTGCATGTCGGCAACGGCCAATACACCCTCGAGCATGACCAGCGCGTCGCCGTTGAATAATCCGCGCTCGCTCGCCTCGCGCAGGTCTTCGATGAGTTCCGCGAGATCGCGCGGCTCGCGAGACATCGACTGCGTGATGCGTTTTAACCAGCGGCCAGTGTTGCCCTGAGGCTGTTCGTCCATGGGTGACGAGGATGATACTCGATCATGTGTACGGGTCTGAAAACCCAAGCCGATCAAGGATTTGAATCTCCCGATCGGTCATTTTTCTCGCCTCGAGCTTGCGTTCATGGTCAAAGCCAAGCAGGTGCAGAACGCCGTGGACCGTCATATGCGCCCAGTGCGCCTCGGTTGTCTTGCCTTGTATTTTCGCTTCATGAGCCACGACCGGCGCGCAAATCACCAGTTCGCCGAGAAAATTTCTGCCATCCGGGCAGATTCCAGCGCCGCCGAACGACAACACATTGGTCGGCCGATCCTTGCCCCGATAGCGCGCATTCAAGGTGCGACTGCGGCGGGCGCCGACCACCCGCACCGAGAGGACGACGCCGGCCGTGGCGTGCGCGGCCTCGGCCTCCGCCGCGCCGGACAGCGCGGCGCCCGCCCAGGTGAAGAATTGCGCGCGTCGCGGAACCCACGGTCGCCGCGCCGCCCAGGTCACGTCAATTTCGAGCCTTCCCGCCACTGAAGGTTCAGGCGCCGTCGTCGGGGGTTTTCGCTTCGTAGGCTTGTACGATTCTCTGCACTAGAGGATGGCGAACGACATCTCGCGAACTGAACATCGTAAACGCAATGCCGCTCACGCCTCGCAGAATGTCGATGACGGTGCGCAAGCCGGATTGTTTGGAATTCGGCAAATCAACTTGCGTAATGTCGCCGGTGACCACCGCTTTGGAGCCGAAGCCGATCCGGGTCAAGAACATTTTCATCTGTTCATTGGTTGTGTTCTGCGCCTCGTCGAGAATCACGAACGAATCATTGAGGGAACGCCCGCGCATGAAAGCGAGGGGCGCCACTTCGATCACGTTGCGCTCGATCAATTTGGCAACCCGTTCAAAGCCCATCATTTCGTACAGAGCATCGTACATCGGGCGCAAATACGGATCGACTTTCTGCGATAGATCGCCCGGCAAAAACCCCAACCGCTCGCCCGCCTCGACCGCAGGGCGCACCAACACGATACGGCGAACTCTTTCCGATTGCAGCGCCTCGACCGCACACGCCACGGCAAGATAGGTCTTTCCCGTGCCCGCCGGACCAATCCCGAATGTGAGGTCGTGCGTACGAATGTTGTTCAAGTATTCGGTTTGATTGGTACCGCGCGCCCGCACGACGCCCCGCGACGTGCGGACTTTGAGCTCATCGCTCGGGTCCCCCGCGCGAGGCTCGCTGTCCTCGCCGTCCATATCGAGTTCCTGGAGCGCGATATGTACGCGCTCCGAATCCACGGGCTCGCGTTGCGCGCGGGAATAGAGATCTTGCAATACCGCTTCGGCGCGCTTGATCGCGGCAGGCAGACCGATGATTTGAAATCTATTGCCGCGACGTCGCACCTCGACCCCGAGCCGTGTTTCGATCTGATGCAAATGCTCGTCGAGTGGACCGCACAGTTCGACCAACCGGACGTTATCGGCCGGCGCCAGCAAGAGGTCGCGCGTCACCGGAACGGAACTCACGGCACCTGCATCGTCACGAGACGTCCGCGCAGTGAATTGGGCATGGCTTCGGTAATGATGACGTCCGCAAAACGATTGATGAGACTCATGGGATCGTGTTCGGGACCGTCGAAATTGACCCAGCGATTATTGTCGGTGCGCCCCGCGAGCTGCCGGGGATTTCGCTTGGCGGGCCGTTCGATCAGGACGCGCTGCCGGCTTCCTATCATGCGCTGCGAGATGGCGCGTGCCTGGGAGTTGAGGCGCTGTTGCAAAAGCTCGAGTCGCTGTTGCTTGACCTCGTGCGGCACCTCATCGGGCAGCGCAGCAGCCGGCGTGCCGGGGCGGCGGCTATAGATAAAGCTGAAAGACTGGTCGAAACCCGCATCGGCGACGAGATCCATGGTCGCCATGAAATCCTCGTCGCTCTCGCCCGGAAAGCCCACGATGATATCGGTGGAAATGCAGACATCCGGCCGCACCGCCCGGAGCTTGCGCAGTTTCTGCTTGTACTCGAGTATCGTGTGTCCACGTTTCATCGCGGCCAAGATGCGGTCCGAACCGCTCTGCACCGGCAGATGCAGGAAATTTGTGAGCTTGGGAACGTTGGCGTACGCCTCGATGAGACTGTCGTTGAAGTCCAGCGGGTGCGATGTGGTGAAACGAATGCGTTCCATCCCGTCGACCGCCGCCACAAAGTGAATCAGAGTGGCCAAATCCGCGAGTGTGCCGTCCTCCATCGGGCCCGAGTAGGCGTTGACGTTCTGCCCGAGGAGAGTGACCTCGCGCACGCCCTGATTCGCGAGCGCCCGGACCTCGCGCAGCACCTGCTCGAACGGCCGGCTGATTTCCTCGCCGCGCGTATAGGGGACCACGCAAAAGGTGCAGTACTTGCTGCAGCCTTCCATGATCGACACGAACGCTGTCGCGCCCTCGGCCCGGGGCTCCGGCAGCCGGTCAAATTTCTCAATTTCGGGGAAACTTACATCGATTTGAGCGCGCCCGGATTGCTTGACGCCGTCGAGCATGTCGGGCAAGCGGTGTAAGGTCTGTGGTCCAAATACCAGGTCGACGAACGGCGCGCGCGCGGTAATGCCCTCGCCCTCTTGACTGGCGACACATCCGCCGACACCAATGACCACGTGCGGCCGCAATTGCTTGAACTGCCGCCATTCTCCCAGCAGAGAGAACACCTTTTCTTGCGCCTTTTCCCTCACCGAGCACGTGTTGACCAGCAACAGGTCGGCCTCCGCCGGATTATCGGTGCGGGTCATCCCATTGGCTGCCTCGAGGACGTCCTGCATCTTGCGGGAGTCGTACTCGTTCATTTGGCAGCCGAAAGTTTTTATGTAAACAAGGCCGGACATACACTCGCCGTAGGCTGACGTTGAAAAGGCCGCTAAGATACTAGGAACCATGGCAATACGCGACGTTCTCAGGATGGGTGACCCGCGCCTGCTCGGCATCGCCGAACCTGTGCTCGCCTTCGGTACACCGGAACTTACGAGCCTGCTCCTCGATATGCGGGAAACAATGCTCGATCTCAATGGCGCAGGCCTTGCGGCACCGCAAATTGGCGTCGGCCTGCGGGTGGTGATCTTCGGTATCGAGCTCAATCCGCGCTATCCCGAGGTCGAGCCCATACCCTTTACCGCGCTCATCAATCCTGAGCTCACGCCCCTCGGGGAGGAAATGGCAGAAGGTTGGGAAGGCTGTCTTTCGGTACCCGGCATGCGCGGGCTGGTGCCTCGGCATCGGCATCTGCGCTATACCGGTGTAGACGCCGCAGGTCGGCCCATAGACCGCACGGTGAGCGATTTTCATGCCCGCGTCGTGCAGCACGAGGTTGACCACCTCGACGGCATCTTGTATCCGCACCGCATTCGCGATTTAACCCAATTCGGGTTCACCGATGCCCTGTTCCCGGGCCAGGATCTCGCCGACGACTGACGCTCCAGGTTAAAAGGGAATATCGTCGTCGAAATCCTCTTTTCCGCCCGCCGGTGCCGGAGATTGGTCGTAATCGTCGCGTGGTGGGCCGCCGGCGCCAGCGCCGCGCTCGCCGCCGCCCATTGCGCCACCGCTGCGCTCGGCTCCGCCGCCGGCCCCGCCGCCGCGTCCGCCCAACATCTGCATGTTGTCGGCGATGATTTCGGTCGTGAACCGATCATTCCCCTGTTTGTCCTGCCATTTTCGGGTACGCAATTTTCCTTCGACGAAGACCTGCGAGCCCTTGCGCAGATATTCGGCCGCGATCTCGCCCAGTCGACCGAACAGGGCGATGCTGTGCCATTCGGTCCGCTCCTGCTGTGCTCCCGAAGCCTTGTCTTTCCAAGACTCACTGGTCGCTATGCGAATATTGGTGACCGTCATGCCGCTCGGCATGGAGCGGGTTTCAGGGTCCGCGCCCAAATTACCAACCAAAATAACCTTGTTTACTCCGCGCGCCATGACCTTCCCCTGAAGCTTCGAATGTCACATATTGTACACGCGCAAGCCGCCCCCAAATCTTAAGGTTAGCGCTGCGCTCAGCCAGAAACTCGAACCGCGGGGTGCCGGCCGGGGTCCCGTATACCCCCCCTTGACGCCGGGCGTATAGTAATTGGTTACATGCAAAATATCCGAATCCGGGGTGCCCGGACCCACAATTTGAAGAATATCGATCTCGACTTGCCGCGCGATCGGCTCATCGTATTTACCGGTCTTTCGGGCTCCGGTAAGTCATCGTTGGCATTCGACACGATTTACGCCGAAGGACAGCGGCGATACGTGGAGTCCTTGTCCACCTACGCCCGTCAGTTCCTGTCCATGATGGAAAAGCCGGACATCGACACGATCGAAGGTCTGTCGCCGGCCATCTCCATCGAACAGAAGTCGACCTCGCACAATCCCCGTTCGACAGTGGGCACTGTAACCGAGGTATACGACTATCTGCGGCTGTTGTATGCCCGCGCCGGGACACCCCGATGTCCCGACCACCACATCGACCTCGCCGCGCAAACCGTGAGCCAGATGGTCGATGCCGTCCTCGAACACCCGGAAGGGACGGCGATGATGTTGCTGGCGCCGGCCGTCTCCGAGCGCAAGGGCGAACATGCGGAGCTCATCGAAGAGTTGCAAGCGGGAGGCTTCGTGCGCGCGCGGATTGACGGTGAGGTGGTGGAGTTGGACCAAGCACCGCCGCTCGATGTAAAGCGCAAACACACGGTCGAGGCGATCATCGATCGCTTCAAGGTGCGACCCGGCCTCGGTCAGCGTCTGGCCGAGTCTTTTGAAACCGCCTTGAGGCTCGGGCAAGGCGTCGCGCGAGTCGCGTACATCGACGATGCGAAGCGTGCCGAACTCGTGTTCTCCAACAAATTCGCCTGTCCGATCTGCAATTACTCGTTGAGCGAACTCGAGCCGCGTCTGTTCTCATTCAACAGCCCCATAGGCGCCTGCCCCAGTTGCGATGGACTCGGCACGCAGGAATTTTTCGACCCCGAGAAAATCGTCGCCAATGCGCATCTGTCGTTGGCCGGCGGCGCGGTGCGCGGATGGGATCGGCGCAATGGTTACTATTTCCAACTGATCCAATCATTGGCGCGACACACGAAATTCGACATCGAGGCGCCGTTCGAGAGTCTGCCGCAAAGGATCAAGAATCTGGTGCTGTTCGGCAGCGAAGGTGAACAAATCGAGTTCAAATACCTGGACGGCAAGGGCGGTACGCTCAAACGCAAACATACGTTCGAAGGCATCGTCAACAACTTAGAACGCCGCTACAAGGAAACCGAATCGGCTACGGTACGCGAAGAACTCGCCAAATACCGGTCGTCGCGCGCTTGCCCCGAGTGCGCTGGAACCCGGCTCAACCGCGCCGCCAGAAACGTATTCGTCGACGGCAAGAGCGCGCCCGAGGTGTCCTCATTGTCCGTGGCCCACGCCATCGAGTTCTTCTCGACGCTGAAGCTGGTCGGTTGGCGCGGCGAGATAGCCGTGAAGATCGTCAAGGAAATCGGCGACCGCCTTGGATTTCTCGCCAATGTTGGTTTGGGCTATCTCACCCTGAACCGCAGTGCCGACACATTGTCGGGCGGCGAGGCGCAACGCATTCGCCTCGCGAGCCAGATCGGCTCAGGGCTGGTCGGGGTCATGTACATCCTCGATGAACCCTCGATCGGCCTGCACCAGCGGGACAATCAGCGGCTGCTCGACACTCTGGTCAATCTGCGCGATCTCGGCAACACAGTGATCGTGGTCGAGCACGACGAGGAGGCGATCCGCCAGGCCGACTATGTCGTCGATCTGGGTCCGGGCGCCGGCGTGCACGGCGGCACGATCGTGGCGCAGGGCACTGCCGCGGAGGTCGCCGCCCACCCCGATTCGATCACGGGGCAGTATTTGAGCGGCCGGCGCCGCATCGAGGTGCCGTCGGTGCGGCGTCCCCCAGACCCCAAGCGCCTGCTGCGCGTCACGGGCGCCACAGCCAACAACCTGAAAAACGTCACGGCGGAGTTTCCACTGGGATTGATGACATGCGTCACCGGCGTATCGGGATCCGGCAAGTCGACCTTGGTCAACGACACTCTGTTTCGCGCGGTGGCGACGCAACTCAACCGCGCCTCGCCCGGATCTGCACATTTCGACCGAATCGAAGGTCTGGATTACGTCGATCGCGTGATCGAAATCGATCAGAGTCCGATCGGCCGCACACCGCGTTCCAATCCGGCGACCTACACCGGCCTATTCGCACCCATTCGCGAGATATTCGCCGCCGTGCCGGAATCCCGCGCGCGAGGATACGAAGCCGGACGTTTCAGCTTCAATGTCAAAGGCGGCCGCTGCGAAGCCTGTCAAGGCGATGGCGTCATAAAAGTGGAGATGCACTTTCTAGCGGATGTTTACGTGCCTTGCGATGTCTGCCGGGGCAAGCGTTACAATCGAGAGACCTTGGAGATTCGTTTCAAGGGCAAAAACATTCAGGATGTGCTCGAGATGACGGTCGAGGATGCGCTGCCGTTTTTCTCCGCGGTGCCAACCGTACTGCCGAAGCTGCAAACTCTCTTGGACGTCGGGCTCTCGTATGTGAGGCTCGGGCAGAGTGCCACCACGCTGTCGGGCGGCGAGGCGCAGCGGGTCAAGCTTTCCAAAGAGCTCTCGAAACGCGCCACGGGCCGGACCCTTTACATTCTCGACGAGCCGACCACCGGGCTGCACTTTGCGGATATTGCGCAACTGCTCGCCGTGTTGCATCGGCTGCGCGACGAGGGCAATACGGTGATCGTGATCGAGCACAATCTCGACGTCATCAAGACCGCCGATTGGGTCGTGGATCTCGGGCCTGAGGGCGGAGACGGCGGGGGCCGCATCATTGCGGTTGGCACGCCCGAACAGATCGCAGCGAACAAGTCCTCGTACACGGGACGCTACCTGCAAGCAGCCTTGCAGCGGGCGCGTCCGGTGCCCGCCGCGCAGCGCAAACGCGCGTGAGTGCCGCGCACCGTGCTATCTTTTCCTGCATCCATGGCCGGGACGGCGACAGTCAAAAAGTGTTCTCTTATGTATAAATTCGCGCTTCTCTCACTCGCGTGGGCTTCCTTTTGGGCATCGGCGCCGAGCGTGGCCGGACCGAAAGCCGACATTCATCAACTCGAACAAGAGTTCAACGCCGCCTATGCGGCGAATGATTTGGATAAATACTTCGCCTATTACACGGACGATGCGATCTTTTGGTTTCCCGAAGGGCGCACCGATGTGCCGAGCTACCGGAAAATGTGGACAGAGTTCGTCAAGAGCGGGGCGGGAATCAAGGAGGCGGCACTTTCGGATCTGCACATAAGGTTCAGTCCTTTGGGCGATACCGCGATCGCCAGCTATCAATTGCATTTGAAAACCCAGGAAACCAACAAGTCCATTACCGATGAGAATTTTCAGGAAACGGACGTCTGGTTCAAGATCGCGGGCCAGTGGAAAATCACTCACGTGCACTATTCTGCGGCGCCCAAGGTGATGCCCAAGCCCTCATCACCTCCGTGAGGCGCCGGTGAGGAGCCTGACTGCGGCCATCGCTCGCGGCTCACTGCCGATCCTGACGCGGTTGAATCCCGAACTTGCGCATGATTTTGGCCTGGCCGCATTGCAATTACTTCGGCCATTTTGGCCCGCCGCGAGAACGCCGGCCGGATTGTCGTTGTCTTGCCTGGGACTCAACTTCGCTCATCCGCTCGGGCTCGCGGCCGGATTCGACAAGAACGGCGACTTTCTGGACGCGCTGGGTGGAATGGGATTCAGCCATATCGAGTTGGGCACCGTGACGCCGCGAGCGCAGCCAGGCAATCCCAAGCCGCGCATGTTTCGCATCCCGCAGGTTACGGCGCTGGTGAACCGCATGGGGTTCAACAACAAGGGCGTTGATCACCTCGTCGCGCGCCTCGAGCGCAGCCGCTACCGCGGCGTCCGCGGCATCAGCATCGGTAAGAACGCCGGCACGCCCATCGAGGATGCCGCGAAAGACTATGTCACGTGCCTGCACAAAGTGTATCCGCACGCCGATTACGTCGCGGTGAATGTTTCCTCTCCCAACACTGCGCGGCTGCGCGAGTTGCAAGATCGGGACGGCTTGGAAAAAATCATCGGATCAATGCTTCAGGCACGCGCCCTACTCAACTCACGCCACGGCAAGCTCGTCCCGGTGCTGGTCAAAGTCGCCCCGGATCTCGATGCTGAGCAAGTGTCCGCGATGGCGGCGAACCTGCGCTCGCTTGGTGTCGACGGCGTCATCGCCACGAATACGTCGACCAACCCCACGTCTCTGGGCTGCGATTGGCCCGGCGGCGAACGCGGAGGCCTGAGCGGCGCACCTCTGCATTCCCGATCGCTGTCCGTGATATCTCAATTGCGGTCGGAACTGGGAGGACGCTTCCCCATTATCGGCGTGGGGGGTATCGTAAGCGCCGATCATGCGGTGGCGACGCTGGATGCCGGAGCCAATCTCATTCAGGTTTATACCGGCTTCGCCTACCGCGGTGAACTACTCGTGGGGGAAATTCTTGATGCGCTTTCGCGAAAGCAACGGAAGACCGAGTTACCGGCCGCGAGTGCCACCGCATGATTAGCGCGGATCTCGTCGATCAGTTTCAGAGAGACGGTGCCATCCGCATTCCGCAGCTATTGCGCGCGGAAGACTTGGCGCAGCTGCGCGCCGGCATCGATTGGAATCTCGCGCATTTGAGCCCCCGTGCCAAGGTCGCGAGCGCCGCCACCGATCCCGGACGTTTCGTCGAAGACTTCTGCAATTGGCAGGAGAATCCCTATTACCGGCGAGTCATTTTCGAGTCCGCCTTGGCGAAGACGGCGGGCCGCTTGATGCAAAGTGAAACGGCCCGTCTCTACCACGATCACATGCTCACGAAGGAACCCGGCACGCGCCAGCCCACACCATGGCATCAGGACCAGCCGTACTACAACATCGACGGCAAGCAGAACGTGAGCTTCTGGATCCCGGTCGATCCCGTGAGCCGGGCATCGACTTTGGAGTTCGTTGCCGGGTCGCACCGCGGCCCTTGGTTGATGCCGCGCTCATTCATGGATTCCCAAGCGAAATGGTTTCCCGAAGGCAGCCTCGCGGACCTTCCGGATATCGAGGCTTCACGAAAAAACTTTCCCATCATCGGCTGGGAGCTCGAGCCGGGCGATGTCGTGTGCTTCCATATGCTCACGCTGCATGCCTCCGGCGGTGTCGACGGGACTCAACGCCGGCGCGTGTTTTCCGTTCGATTCTTGGGCGACGACATTACCCACGCTCCGCGGCGTTGGAAAACCTCGCCGGAATTTCCCGGCTTGACGGACGAGTTACCCTCGGGGGCGCCCATGAATCACCCGCTATTCCCCGAGCTTTGGCGGGCGACGTAACCGGAAACAAGCAACCATGAGCCAAAAGCAGACCTCGACGGACTCCCAATCCTGCGCCGCCGGGGGCGCCAGGCGCGGCGCGCAGGTACTGGAGCGCTTGCGCGAAAATCCTCCCACCATTTGGTACCGAGGTGAGCAAGTTCTCGATGTCACCACGCATCCTGCGCTGCGCGGGGGAGTCGAGACGTTGGCGCGTCTCTATGACCTGCAGTGGGAGCACGCCGATAAGACCTTGTTCGACTCGCCCTCGAGCGGCCGCAAAGTGGCGCGCTCCTTCATGCTGCCGAAGACGCATGAGGAGCTGCACAGCATCTCGGTCGCCATGAAGGTATGGGAGGACTACACCTACGGCATGATGGGTCGGGTGCCGGACTACATTAACCGCGCGATGTCCGGGTATGCGGCGGGCGCAGCGTTTCTCGGCGAGGCGGATCCTCGCTTCGGCGCCAATGCGATCCGCTACCACGAATACCTGCGTGAGAATGACCTGTGCCTCACCCATACCCTCATTCCGCCCCAGGCAAACCGCGCCGTCAGCTCGGCGCGTCAGGCCGATCCTTTTCTTGCAGCGCGCGTCAAGGAGGAAACCGATGCCGGTATCGTCATCCGCGGGTGCCGGATGTTGGCGACGCTGCCGATCTCCGACGAAATAATGGTCTTCCCCTCGACGCTGCTGAAGAGTCTGGAGGAGGATGCACCCTACGCCTTCGGCTTTTCCATCCCGAACAACACACCGGGTCTGCGATTCATCTGCCGCGAGAGCGTCGATTACGGCCGCTCTCACTTTGACCACCCGCTCGGTTCACGCTTCGAGGAGATGGATGCGGTAGTGATCTTCGACGACGTCTTCGTGCCGTGGGAAAACGTGCTGCTGTACCGCGATGTCAACCGCTGCAACCAGGCTTACGCGCGTACGGGAGCGGTGGTGCACATGACTCACCAAGTCGTCGTGAAGAACATCGCCAAGGCCGAATTCATGCTGGGGCTGGCCCATTTGCTGGTCGACTCGATCGGCGCCGAGGGATTTCAGCACATCCAGGAGAAGCTCGCCGAACTGTGGGTCAATATGGAAACCATGAAGGCTTTTCTGCGCGCAAGTGAGGCCGATGCCGCTCTCGATGAATGGGGAATCATGCGCCCGGCCTGGAACCCGCTCGATGCGGCGCGCAATCTGTTCCCGCGCCTCTACCCCCGGATGGTGGAGATCATTCAACAGATCGGCGCATCCGGTCTCGTCGCGATGCCGGTCGAGGCGGATCTCAAGGGTCCCCTCGCGGCAGATATCAAGCAGTATTACCAGGCGGCACGAGCCGAAGCCTTCGATCGCATTCCGCTGTTTCGTCTGGCTTGGGATGCCTCCATGTCGGCGTTCGGATCGCGACAAGTACTTTACGAACGCTTCTTCTTTGGCGATCCGGTCCGCATGGCGGGAGCCCTCGTCGCCAGCCACAAGTCCGAGATACTGGAACGAGCGGAGCGCGTGAGCGCCTTCGTGCGCCAGGGCCGGGATGAGGCGTTTGCCGCCAGCCGCTAGACCGATTCACAGCGAAGGCTTATTCAATGAACACTGGAGCACCGGATCCGAAGAGCTTTCGCGAGGCCCTTGGCCTGTTCGTCACGGGCGTCGCCGTCATTGCCACCCGTATCGATGGACAGGATCATGCCATGACGGCGAACGCGGTATCCTCGCTCTCGCTTGATCCGCCGTTGGTGTTGTTTTGTCCGGCCAAACGCGCGCGGTTCTCGCAGCTGCTGCCGCAAGCAACCGGATTTTCAGTCAATTTCTTGCGCGATGAACAGGAAGCATTGTCGACGTACTTCGCGGGAGTTTGGCCGGAGGCCGAGCCTCCGCGTTACCGGTTCGTCATCACCGATGGCTTGCCCCGCCTCGAAGGGAGTCTGGCGTCACTCATGTGCGCCAAGCGCGACGTGTACGAAGGCGGCGATCACTGGCTCGTAACCCTCGAGGTGCGTCAATTGCACCGAGGCATCGAGCCCCTGCAGCCTTTGCTGTTCTTCGGCGGAAAATATCGGCGAGTCGATCGCAGAGTAGGAACGAGAGCTCCCGATCTCGCGAACACCGCCGACGAACCCGTACAGATGTACTTCCACGATCGGTAAATGATGCGAAGCTCGTGAGACGGACTTGCGATTCGCCGCGGCTCTCGACCCGGCGCCTCGCAAGTCCGCGCTCCCTACAATCAAATGGACGTTGAGCTTTAGCTGCGCAAGTCGATGGCGTGCTGCACCGAATGCCGGGCTTCCTCGATGTGATGTATCACTCGCAGCTGCAAGCCCCGGGTATCCGGCTGATCTTCTTCGCCGGACACATCGCGCTGGGCCTTATCCAGCAATTCCATGGCCTTTCGGAAGCGGTCATGGCGGGCCAAATGAGCATCGACCGGCATGTGATCCTGGATGTTCTTGCCGTCCATGATTGCTGCGTGCTTGATCTCGCCAATGGCTTGGTCGATGTGATCGATCGCATGCTCTTCCGCATGGTCCACCGGGTCGCTGCTGAAATGCTCCAAGTGAGCCCGCGCATCCCGCAGGTCGCTCAGTGCATGTAGGTACGCCGGATGCTTGCCCGGATTGTCTGCCCATGTGGGGGCCGTGGCGAACAGCGCAAAAGTAGTCGCGGCGATGATGTGTAGCATTGAAGAACGCATGCATTGGTCTCCTGATCGTGAGAAGTGGCGGTACCCATTCATTATAGGGAGCCTGACTCGATACTAGAGTTCGCGGAACGCCAAAGTCATCACACATTTTCGTAATAAAAAATGTGTTGTCGCCGAGGCAAGACAGCCCCGGATTAAGATCCGCTAATGCTTACGCGGCCTTAATGTTTGCGCGTCGTCAATGCCTTGAGGAACTGGTAGTAAAACTCGACACCCGTGTAGTACGACTCCACTTTCACGCGTTCGTCCTTGCCATGCGCACGCACGTCGTCGCGATCGATCGCCACACCGTTGATGCCGTAGCTCGGTATGCCCGCCATCATCGTGTAGATGCTGTCCGATGCGCCCGTCTCCATGATGGGAACGACGGGGGCGCCCGGCCATAATTTAGCCGCGACGCTGCGCAGCGATTCCATGACATCCGTCCGCAACGGAGGGGGCACCATGGCATTGCGATCGGAGCCATGATCCGATAGTTCGCCCGCGTCGTTGCGGTAGCGCACGCTGAGTTTGGGATCATTGAATATCTTCACCAATTCCAGACGGATTTCTTCTTGGGAGTGGCCGGGGAAAATACGGCAATTGACGTTGGCTTCCGCGCGTTGCGGCAACGCATTGAAGGCGTGCCCGCCGCCAAGCATGGTTGCGACGCAAGTGGTGCGCATCGTGGAGTTATAGCGTGGGTCGGCTGAGAGACGTTGAATGGCCGCAGGATCGGGCGGCGTTGCCAGTATGGCGCGCATGTCGGCCGCAACTGAGGCGGGCTCGATCAACGCCATTTGCGTAAAATATTCACGCGTGACGGAATTCAATTCGAATGGGAACTCGGCCTTTTGCAAAGCGGCGAGCGCGTCCGCGACGTGATAGATGGCGTTGTCGGGTCTCGGCAGCGAGCTATGCCCCCCGGGATTGGTCGCTAGGATTTGATAATCGCCATAGAGCTTCTCGGTCGCCTCGAATTCCACGGCCATCGGTTTGCCGTGCTCCGTCGCCACACCGCCGGAATCCGGATTGAGCGCATATTCCGCGTCGACGAGATCGCGCCGATTCTGCAACAGCCAATTCACACCGTTTGAAGTGCCGCCCTCCTCGTCCGCGGTGAGCGCCAGGATGATGTCGCGATCCGGTACGAATCCTTCCTTCTTCAAGCGAATGAAGTCGGCGACCGCGATGGCGTCGCTGTCCTTCATATCCTGAGTGCCGCGCCCATAGTAATAGCCATTTTTCTCGACGAATTGAAAAGGATCCGTGGTCCAATCCTCGCGCCGCGCTTCCACCACGTCGAGATGAGCGATGATCAGAATCGGCCGCAATTTCGATCCCGGCTTGCCCCGATAGCGGGCGACCATGTTGCCCTTACGATCGTTCGGACCTACCACGGTGACGTCGGCCGCCGGAAATCCGGCGTCGAGCAGGCGTTGCGCCATCGCTTGCGCTGCAACGGTCGTACTTCCGATAGAATCGGTGGTGTTGATCTCGATCAGTTGCTTGAAGATGTCGTGGGCCGCGCTACGATTCGCCGCATCGCCCTCGGGAGGGGCGCTCCAGGCGGTTGGTACGCAGAGCACACCAAGGAGCATCCCGATCGACTTCAGACGAACACCATGTTTCACTAACGTTACCCCGACGATGGCCAAAAAAAGATAACGAGGATGTCGCGTATGCTCGCCCGAGTCAATCCAACGAGGTATTGGTCGCGAGAGTTCGCGTGGCTGCCGCGGCTCGCCGGCATCGCCGCCGTCTGCGTTGGAGCGTTCTGCGGTCAAGCGCAGAGCCAAGCCACTGCGCCAACGGCTGCGCCGCCTCAGCTGGTGTTGTTCCACGGCCGGATCCTTACCGTTGATCCTGCCGACTCGACCGCGCAAGCCCTGGCGATCCGCGACGGAAAGATCATCGCGATCGGTCAGGACCGGGAAATCCTCCGATTGGCCGGCAGTGCCACCCGACGCATCGATTTGAACGGCCGTACGGCAACTCCGGGACTGATCGACAGCCACGCCCATATCGCCGACGCCGGCGTCGAAGAGCTGTACCACGTGCATCTCAGCGACGCGCAAACAATCGCGGAAGTGGTGCAGCGGGTGCGTACGGGGATCGCGCAACTCAAGCCCGGCGAATGGCTGCAGGGTGACGGCTGGGATGAGGGCAAGCTTGCCGAACGGCGCTATCCGGCGGCGGCCGATCTCGATGCCGTGTCGCCAAACAATCCCGTCTGGTTGATGCAGACGACAGGCCATTATGGCGTGGCGAACTCGGTAGCGCTGCGCCTGGCGAACATCACCGGAGAGACCCCCGATCCACCGGCCGGTACCATCGATCGAGACGCTCGCGGCCTGCCGACCGGCGTGTTGAAGGAAGCAGCCAAAAATGCGGTGCTCGAACTCATACCGCCTCCCACACCCGAGCAGCAGCGCGCCGGAATCTTGCACAGCATCGACCTCCTGCACCGAGAAGGGATGACTGCCGTCAAAGATCCTGCCATCGAACGACCGGTCTGGGATGCGTATCAGGAATTGCTGCGCGAAGGCAAACTAACGGAACACGTTTGCGTGCTGTGGTACGCGGGTACCACGCTCGCCTCCGCTCGCGCCGCGCTCAAGGAGATTCTGGCGCAGCCTCGAGTTCCCGAGTCCCTGGGAGACGGCCGGCTGCTCTCGTGCGGCGCCAAGATATTCATGGACGGCAGCGGAGGTGCGCGGACAGCTTGGCTCTACAAGGCTTGGAACAAAAATTCTACGGGTATCGACACCGGCAACACCGGCTATCCATCCACCGACCCTGAAATCTACCGGCAACAGGT
Source organism: uncultured Gammaproteobacteria bacterium (assembly GCA_963755965.1). Classification (GTDB taxonomy): domain Bacteria; phylum Pseudomonadota; class Gammaproteobacteria; order Steroidobacterales; family Steroidobacteraceae; genus Bog-1198. The sequence goes on along the minus strand of CAVWLU010000008.1, from coordinate 1,032,169 downwards.
GCGCCTCTTCCATCAGGCCGGCGTGCATGTGGGTACTCACGCCATAGGCGATCGCGCGATCGATTGGGTGGTCGACACGTACGCTCAAGTGCTCGCAGAAACGCCAACCGTCGGATTGAGGCACAGCATCATTCACGCCAATATCCCAACCGATCATGCGATCGAGATCATGGCGACGCTGCAAAAGAAATACGATGCGGGATACCCGGAGGCACAGGCTCCTTTCATGTGGTGGATCGGAGATACGTATGCCGGCAACTTCGGGCCGGAGCGATCGTTGCGTTTGGTCCCTCTCAAGACCTTTCTCGATAAAGGTATAAAGTGGGGCGGCGGTTCGGACTATTCGGTCACGCCGCTTCCGGCGCGTTTTGGATTGTGGGCATCCGTCCAGCGCGAAACTCTCAAGGGAACCTACGGCTCGCATCCTTTCGGCACGGCCGAGTCGGTCGACATCCACGCGGCGCTTCGCTCGTACACGGTTTGGGCGGCAAGGCAGTTGTTCCTCGATGATCGAATAGGATCACTCGAAGTCGGCAAAGACGCCGATATCGCGGTTTGGGATCGAAACATGTACGAAGTTCCTTCGGGCGAACTGCGCAACTTGCACTGCGAACTCACGATTCTGCATGGCGCTGTGGTCTACGACGCGAAACATCAGTGAGGCGGCGCCTGTCAGAGCTGCTGCGTCGTCGTTCGAATCAGGTGCTATTCTGTGCCGGTGCGCGCGCGGCGCGTCGCCGTAATGCGGGAGAGAAATGGCGAAAAAACGCAACCGCGCGGTAACACGCAGCGCAGCCGAAGCGGCGGTAAAAACTCTGCTCAGCTGGGCCGGCGAGGACCCGCTTCGCGAAGGATTGCGCGACACACCGAAGCGGGTGGTCGATGCCTACCGCGACTGGTTCTCGGGATATACCATCGATCCCAGCGAGTACCTGCGTCGGACATTCGAGGAAGTCGAGGGTTACGACGAAATGGTGGTGCTGCGCGATATCGCATTCGAATCGTTTTGCGAGCATCACATGGCGCCCATCATCGGCAGGGCTCACGTCGGCTACCTACCGACCGATCGTGTCGTTGGCATCAGCAAATTGGCGCGGGTGGTCGATGGCTTCGCACGCCGTTTCCAAGTACAGGAAAAGCTCACCGCGCAAATCGCGGGCTGCATTAGCGACGTGCTCAAGCCGCGCGGGGTCGGCGTCGTCATCGACGCCGTTCATCAATGCATGACCACCCGAGGCGTTCACAAACGCGGTGTATCGATGATCACCAGTAAAATGCTGGGTACATTCCGTGCGGATGCCAGCACCCGCGCAGAATTCCTGCGATTCATCGACATCGAGGGCAGTACTCTGCGTTGATCGGGTGCAGCAGCGCCGCTCAGTTGCGCTTGCCGCCGCTGCCGCGCACCGGGATCATGTCCACCGAAAAGCTGTATTTGTGACGTTCGCCGGGTTGCAGCGCACCTACGCCAACCACATGACGGGCGATTTTTTCGCCCTGTTCATTGGTGATCGAAATGACGACACAGTATTCACACTGCTCGCCCCGTCCCGGATGATGAATCGTCCCTTCGATGCGCATTGCCGCCACGCCGTCCGACTGAGGCTCGGCATTGGCGGCATTGAAACGAAGGTGGTGCTGGCAGCCGGGGCATATGTTGGCACTTTGCAGAACAGTCGCCTTGCAGTGCGGACATACTCGCGTTGCGCCAAGGCTGCCCTGACGAACGACGTTCATCGCTAGCTGCCGCCGACCGCCGAGCCTGAGAGTTTCACGGTTTTCTCTTCGTCCCAACCGAATTCAACGTGGCCGCGCATGCGTGAGCCGGCCGCTACCGTGATCGATCCCGCCTTGACGTCCCCGACGATAACGCCGCCTTCCAAGACATCGACTCGTTTTGCGGACTCTATGTTGCCCTGCAGTTCACCGCCGACCACCACGATACCCGCCAGCACCTGACCGGTCAGATGGGCGCCTGCGTCCATCGTGAAATTACCGTCGATACGCACATCGCCCTTGAAGCGGCCGGCCATGCGCACATTCCCGGAGCCTTCGATCTTGCCTTCGATGGATATATTCGCGGCAATCACGGATTCGCCGCCCTCGCCACGCTCCCGGGGAGCTGCCCGGCGCGGAGCCGCGGCCAACGCTGCTTCACTCGTGTTGCGCTCCATGAGATTCCGCTCCGATGACGACGGTGTCACCGACGGCTGGACGGTACCCGCTGGGGCGGGCGTGAGGGGTTCCTTCCGACCCGCTGGTGCAGGCGTGGGTTTTTCATTCCAAAGTGCCATAACTCATAATCTCCCGCATTGAGGTCGGTAAAGGGTACACGCTAACGCTGGGGAATGTCATCGGCCACTGTCTTTTATTGGAGACGCCGGTGCTTGCGCCGGCGCCCGCGGGGCGTCACTCCGGACTCTCCTGCTTGGGGGTTCCGTAAGGGCCGCGGCCCCTAGCCGGCGCGCCCTCCGGTACCGCTACCGGCATGCCGCCCGGCCCCTAAAAAGGGTACGCCTACGGGTATGCCTCCCGGTATACCTGCCGATATCCCGGAAATCATTTTCAGCTTCATCGACTATAATGCTGCCCGCACAAAAACTTAAGGCCAGCGCTTGTTTCAAAATCTCGACCGCTTGAACCCCGACGGCATCCTTGGGCTCATGGCCAAGTTTCGCGCTGATACTTTCTCAGGAAAAGTCGACCTGGGTGTCGGAGTGTATCGCGACCTCAGCGGCAATACGCCCATCCTCGAGTGCGTGCACCGTGCCGAGCAGATCGTGTTCAAGTCGGAGTCGACGAAATCCTACGTCGCCGCCGCCGGCCGGGAAGAGTTCAACGGCGCCTTGGAAGAACTCGTTCTCGGAGGCTCGCATGCCGCACGCCGTGAGCGGCGCGCACGGACCGTGCAGACCCCGGGCGGGTGCGGCGCTTTGCGGGTCGGCGCCGAACTCATTCGCGCGGCCTCGCCGCACGCGACCGTGCATGTCAGCGATCCGACCTGGGGCAACCACACGCCCTTGCTCGGCAGTTCGGGCCTCCGCCTGGAGCGCTACCCTTATTACGATCCGAAGAGTCACCAACTGCATTTCGATGCGATGTTGGAGCGGTTGGACCGGGCGGCGCCGGGCGATGTGGTTCTAGTGCATGCCTGCTGCCACAACCCTTCCGGGACCGATCTTGCCCTAGGTCAGTGGCAGGCTCTAACGGAGCTGCTCCAACGCCGGCGGCTCACCCCATTTCTCGATCTCGCCTATCAGGGATTCGGTACGGATTTGACGGCTGATGCGGCCGGCGTCCGGCTCGTTACCGAGACGCTGCCTGAAGCGCTCATCGCCGTATCGGGCTCCAAGAATTTGGGCCTGTACCGGGAACGCGTCGGAGCGATCATCTTGATCGGCGAGAATGAATCTCGGGCCGATATCGCCAAAAGCCATGTGCTGCAAATCGCCCGCGGCATTTATTCGATGCCGCCTGACCACGGCGCGGCGATTGCAGCTTGCATCTTCGGCGATGCGGACCTCAAGCGGCTCTGGATCGTGGAATTGGCGGCGATGCGTGACCGGATCAAAGATATGCGTGCATCGTTGGCGGCGCACCTAAGGGCCGTCACTCATGATGGCTCATTCGATTTCATCGAGGATCAGCACGGTATGTTTTCGCTGCTGGGCGTGTCCGGCGCGGCGGTCGAGGCGCTGCGGGACAAGCACCATATCTACATGACCGCCGACAGCCGCATGAATCTCGCGGGAATCATGCCGCACAACGTCGCCTATGTGGCTGAGTCGATCGCCGCCGAGCGCAATACCTAGACCAAAACCTAGACGCCGAGCGCTTGGCTGAGGGCGGTTACTTCCGCGGCGCTCTCTCGGATCACCGTCAAAGTGCGGGCCTCATGGAGGCCCAAACGACCGCCGGTGGGCAGGCCTTGAAGCGCCGCTTCGAGAGCGGGGAAATCCTCGGCTAATCCGGCCATCAACACGGCTATGGCGATGACATCCTTCAAGTCGGGCGTCTCGGCATCTGTTCGGGTGTGATCTTCCTGCTCCCCTACCGCCTGGGCCATCACCTCGGGAAAATCCCAGTTCTCCAGGATCGCCTTACCGATCGAGGGGTGCCATTCGTCGATGATTTCAGCGAGCGTGCCGGCGCTGGCGAACAGTTCCGGATGATCGGTGGCGCGGGTCAGCACATAGAGTTTGCCGATGCCGTGCATCATGCCGGTCAGCATGGCTTCATCAGGATTGACCTGGGTGCAGGTACGCGCCAACACGAATGCGAACGCGGCCACCAGGGTGCTGCGCTGCCACAGATCCTCCAAGTAATGCTCCAAGCCGGCGAGCTTGTTGCTGTTGCGGATCTGAGCCATGGCGAATGAGATCGAGGCGCTGCGCACCATGTTGTAGCCGATGCGGCTGATCGCCGTACGAAGATCAGTGACCGTCCGACCGCTGCGATTGAGCGACGCCGAATTGGCGATCCGCAACAATCGCGCGGCCAGGGCCGGCTCAGAACCGACCACCCGCACGACCTGTGCTACGGAAGAATTGGGATCGGACAGGATCCGCCGCACACGCACCGCAATTTCGGGGAAGGACGGCAGATCGACCTTTCCGCCTGATAGTTCGCCGGCCAGCGTGCGAATGAATTCAAAGGCCACACTGGCCGGCGCCTGCGATTGCGTGCTCGTCAATTCGCTCTCTCTCGTGTTCAATGACAAACCGCTCCCCAATGCCGATGCGGTCGCTGCAAGAGGAGAAATCGGCCGGAGGGCACCGGACTTGAGGGCCATCGGCGAATTCGCCCACCGGGGCGCCAATGCTTAGGCGGAGGGCCCCGTTCCGCGTGGTGGGGAGGGCCGGCTGGTGAACCGTTGGTGAACTTCGCCGTTGCGGGAACGTTCTGTAAAACGGCCGTTGCAATAGGTCGATAGCACGCGCCGCCAGAACAGCACAGCGCCCGGATTGCGCTGATACTCGACGATCTCCCAGTCGCCGGCGAAACGATCGAAGATCAGGGTCGCGGCATCGCGGCCGATGCCGACCCGGCGATGCTGCTTGCGCACGAAGAACTCCGACATGGTGTAGTTGACGGAGGTCTCACCGGCAGCCGGGATGCGCGGGCGCCTGACCAGAGCGAAGCCCACCGGCTCGGGTCCCTTGAGGATCAACAGCGGATGCGATTGGTCGTTCGCGAACCAATTCGCAAAGATCTCATCCTCGCGCGGATTGCCCGCGCCGAGCACCGAAAACAGGCCGGTGTTCAAGTCGGCGAGTGCGTCGAGGTACTCAGCGTAGACGTTCTGGATCCATTGGCGATCCTTCTTCGAGTGCCTACAGTCGCGGATGCTGACTAGCAACGAAGCCGTTTCCCCAAGGGCTAAAAAAGACACAGCCCGAGCGAACGCACCATGGTGGCCGTCCGCCCGGGCGGGGCATCAACTATCGAAGCGAATTACTGCTTCGGAGCCGATGCAGCCGATGCTGCGGACTGTGCTGCGTCGGCAGCAGCGCTGGCAGCGGCAGCAGAATCAGCGGCGGCGGAAGCGGCCGAATCCGAAGGCGCGGCGGCAGGCGGAGGAGTGGTGTCGGTCGTGGGAGCAGGAGCCTCGGTCTTGCTGCCGCAGGCACTCAGCACAAATGCAGCGACAAGAGCGCTTAAAGCAAGTTTGGTCTTCATCTATCGATACCCCGGAAATTTATTGATAAAAGTTAAAGGCCGAGCATGTTGTCTTGGGCTTCCACCCAAATGTCCGGGGCGATTTTAGAGTGTTTCGGCTCAATTTCATATCTCTTTCGCCATACATGGAGGTCCTGTAACGTGAGAAATCGCAGCCTGGGGGCTAATGCCACCCTACGGTTGTTCCTGCGTTAGTGCCACGTGCTCCCTGCGAGCGCCTACGCGCACGTGGGTCCCTTAGGCATGTCAGACGTGTCCTATAGCCATGTCGAGTCTGATGCATACTTAAGGCGGTGGAGCGTCAATCGGGGGGAGTAGTGTGAGCGAAGTCAGCCTGGATCAGCTTTATGGGCAGCATCTGCAAACCCTGATGCGGCGAGCGGACCGGTCGCTCGCGGCCACAGGAGCTGATGCATTGGTCGTTCATGCCGGTTCTCCTCCGACCCAATTCCTCGACGATCAAGACTACCCTTACAAAGTGAACCCGCACTTCAAGGCCTGGGTCCCCATTATCGACAATCCGCAATGCGTTCTGATCTATGTGCCGGGCGAGCGGCCCCGGGTCTTGTTCCATCAACCAAACGACTATTGGCACAAGCCGGCCAGCGTGCCCGAAGAGCCTTGGACGACGGCAGTCGAACTCGTGCCGATCTCCAATCCAGCCACGAGCAGCGCACATTGGACCGGCCTCGGACGGGTGGCCTTCATCGGTCCTAGCGACTGCTTTTCCGGCATCGCGGCAGACTCGGTGAACAACCCCGATTTGCTTGCCCGGATGCACTACGATCGCGCCGTGAAGACCGGCTACGAGCTCGAATGTATGCGCCGTGCAAACGCATTGGGAGCCCGTGGACACGTTGCCGCGCTCGCGGCATTCCGGAGCGGAGCGTCCGAGTACGACGCCCATATGCAGTATTTGGGGGCTTGCGGGCAACGTGAAGAGGAGATGCCCTACAACAATATCGTGGCCTATAACGAACACGCGGCGGTGCTGCACTACCAGCATCTCGCACGGCGGGCACCGACGCCGCTGCGGTCTTTTTTGATCGACGCCGGCGCACAGTTTCGCGGCTATGCCTCGGACATCACGCGTACCTACGCGGCGGCGCCTGGCCTGTATGCCGAACTCATCAAAGCGCTCGACGCTGCCCAGCTACGGTTGTGTCAGGAGATCGTGGCGGGGCGGGACTACCGCGAAGTGCATCTGTCGGCGCACCGCATCTTGGGCGACGTGCTCCTAGAGGTCGGGTTGACCAAGCTGCCCGGACAGGCCGCTCTGGAGCAAGGTGTCACGAGCGTGTTTTTCCCGCACGGCATCGGCCATCTGCTCGGACTGCAGGTGCATGACGTGGGAGGCGTCATGGGTGATTTGCAAGGCGGTGAGCGCAAACGTCCCGACGGCCATCCATATCTCAGGCTGACTCGCATGCTGGAGCCAGGCGTAGTGGTAACGGTCGAGCCCGGCATCTATCTGATCGACTCGCTGCTCCGCGCCGCTCATGAAGACGCACGCCGGGCGCACATCGATTGGACGGTGGTCGAAGAACTTCGGCCCTACGGCGGCATTCGGATCGAAGACAACGTCGCTACCACCGCCGCGAAGCCGGAGAACATGACCCGCGACGCGTTCGCCAAACTGGCGGCGTGAACGGCCGCCCGCTCAGGCGGCTTTAGCCTTGCGGCGCTTGGGCGCCTCGGTCTTCTGCGAATCGGGAGCCTCTGAAGCAGCCGCCTTTTTCGACTTCTTCGGCGCCTTGCCGGGTGCCTTGCCGCTTGACGTATCGTCTTTCTTTTCCGTCGCCACCGGCGTCGACTCGACCAACTGCATCAGTGCCATGTCGGCCGCGTCACCGGGGCGCGGTTCCATCTTGAGGATTCGTGTATAGCCGCCGGCACGCGCCTTGAAGCGCGGACCCAAATCGGCAAACAGCTTTTCCACCACCGCGACATCGCGCAACCGCGAATAGGCCAGCCGGCGCTTGGACAATGAATCAATCTTCGCGAGCGTGATCAGCGGTTCGACCACACGGCGCAACTCCTTGGCCTTAGGGACCGTGGTGCGGATGGTTTCATGTTGCAGCAGCGAGGTCGCCATGTTGCGCATCAACGCATGGCGGTGGGATGAATTTCGCGATAGCTGACGCCCGCTGTTTCTGTGACGCATGTTCTTAAAACCCTACTTCTATCTATGATCCGCCAAGCGGCGGCCGGCCCCGCGTAGCGATTAAATCCCGTCGCGCTCGTCGTCGCGCTTCAATCCCGGCGGCGGCCAGTTGTCGATCCGCATCCCGAGCGTGAGTCCGTGGCTTTCCAGGACTTCCTTGATTTCCGTCAATGACTTCTTACCCAAATTCGGTGTGCGCAGCAATTCGACTTCCGTACGCTGCACCAGATCGCCGATGTAATGGATGTTCTCAGCCTTGAGACAATTCGCACTGCGAACCGTGAGTTCCAGTTCGTCGACCGGCCGAAGCAGGATGGGATCGAACTGGGTCTCGGTCGCCTTGGTTGTCGACTCGTCCTGGCCCTGCAAATCCACGAACACCGACAATTGATCCTTGAGAATACCGCCGGCGCGGCGAATCGCCTCTTCCGGGTCGATAGTGCCGTTGGTTTCGATGTCGAGAATCAGCTTGTCGAGGTCGGTGCGCTGTTCGACACGCGCACTCTCGACGTTGTACGTCACCTTGCGCACGGGACTGAAGGAGGCATCGAGCTGCAGCCGGCCGATAGCCCGGGTCTGCTCCTCGAAGGCCATACGCTGCGCTGCGGGCCGATAGCCGCGGCCGCGTTCCACTTTGAGCGACATGGACAGCTCGCCGGCCTTCGTCAAATTGGCAATGACGAGTTCAGGATTCAAAATCTCGATGTCGTGATCGCCGGCGATGTCGCCGGCCGTGACCGGTCCCGGTCCCTTCTTGTGCAGACGCACTTCCGCGACGTCGCGGGTATGCATGCGAATGGCCACCGCCTTGAGATTGAGCAGGATATCGACCACGTCCTCTTGCACACCTTCAATGGCGGTGTATTCGTGCAGAACGCCCTCGATCTCAATTTCCGTAATGGCCGCCCCCGGCAAGGAGGACAGCAGCACTCTGCGCAAGGCATTGCCCAACGTGTGACCGAATCCGCGTTCAAACGGCTCAATCACAATCCGCGCATGGCGCGGCGATACGGGCTGCACCTTGACGACCCGGGGCTTCAAAAACTCATTGATCGATCCCTGCATGGATGTCACCTACGTTAACTAATTGCGGACACGTCGCAGCTTGGGCTGCGATGCGTTACTTGCCAATTCCCTATTTGGAATACAACTCGACGACCAGGCTCTCGTTGATGTCAGGCAGTATTTCCTGCCGATCGGGAACCGATTTCAGTACGCCTGAGAACTTCTTGTCATCGACTTCAACCCAATCCGGAAACCCGACCTGGCTGGCAATCGTGAGCGCCGCTTGCACGCGAGTCTGCTTTTTGGCCCTCTCGCGCAAGTTGATGACGTCTCCGGCCTTACACTGGTAAGAGGCGATATTGACCAGCTTGTCGTTCACTGCCACGCCCTTATGGCTCACCAGTTGGCGCGCTTCCGCGCGAGTCGAGGCGAAGCCCATCCGGTAGACAACATTGTCGAGCCGACATTCCAAAAATTGCAGCAAAGTTTCGCCGGTCGCGCCCGGACGCCCGGCAGCCTTCTGGTAGTAGTTGCGGAATTGCCGCTCCAGCACACCGTACATGCGACGCAGCTTCTGCTTCTCGCGCAACTGCAGGCCGTACTCCGAGAGGCGCTGCTTGCGCTCGCTCTTCACGCCGCCCGGAGGCACCTCGAGTTTGCACTTCGACTCGAGAGGCTTCACGCCGCTCTTCAGGAACAGATCGGTTCCTTCGCGTCGAGAGAGCTTGCACTTCGGACCAGTATATTTTGCCATTACGAACCCTTGATCTGACTTTCCAGATGAACTAGACGCGGCGCTTTTTCGGCGGACGGCAACCGTTATGGGGAATCGGGGTTACATCTTCAATGTTCGTGATCTTCAGACCGCAGCCGTTCAATGCGCGTACCGCGGACTCCCGCCCAGGTCCCGGCCCCATGACGCGGACCTCGACGTTTTTCACCCCATGTTCCTGCGCTGCGGTGCCCGCACGCTCGGCCGCCACCTGGGCCGCGAACGGTGTCGACTTGCGCGATCCACGGAATCCACATCCGCCCGAAGTCGCCCAGGAAAGCGTATTGCCCTGACGGTCGGTGATCGTGATGATCGTGTTGTTGAAAGATGCATGCACGTGCGCAATCGCATCCAGCACGTTCTTGCGTACCTTCTTGCGCGCCGGCTTGTTGCCCTGCGCACCGCCGGATTGAGCGGCATTCTGCTTCTGATCAGCCATGTATATTTCTTCCTACATCCAAGCTCGGGGCCGCATCGGCCCCTTAACGGTTGCGCGAAGCGCAAGAAAACTGCCCGCTTCGCGAGCAAAAGAAAAATCGTCCCGCCACCGGCTCCTAGACCTTGCCCGGGGGCGCGTTCATCTTCACCGCCTGCTTGCGCGGACCCTTGCGGGTTCGAGCATTGGTGCGGGTGCGCTGACCGCGCATCGGCAGGCCCTTGCGGTGACGAATACCGCGATAGCAGCCGAGGTCCATCAGGCGCTTGATGTTCATGGACACTTCGCGGCGCAGGTCACCCTCGACCGCAAACTTCGCGACCTGCGATCGCAGCGATGCGACCTCCGCGTCCGTCAAATCCTTCACTTTGACGCTGTACTTCACTCCGGCGGCGTCGCAAATGCGCCCTGCACGGCTGTGGCCAATGCCGAAAATGTGGGTTAACCCGATGACGACATGCTTGTTCATCGGAATGTTGATACCGGCGATACGCGCCATCTATTTCTCCCCTACGCGGACAACAGTAGCGCACGCGAAAAAGCAGGCAAGTTTATACAAAAAACGCCTTGAGATCAATTCATTAGCCATATTGGTAGCCATGATGTGGGGCTCAGCCTTGGCGCTGCTTGTGCCTCGGATCCGAGGCGCAAATGACGTAGACAATGCCGCGCCGCCGCACGATTTTGCAATTTTTGCAGATTTTCTTGACCGAAGGACGAACTTTCATTTCTTACTCCCGATACCCCGCAGGCTGGCCTTTTTCATCAGGCCCTCATACTGGTGCGACATCAAATGCGACTGCGTCTGGGCGACGAAATCCATCACCCCGACGACGATGATCAACAAGGAGGTGCCCCCGAACTGGAACGGAATGCTCGGATTCACCATACGAATAATCTCGGGCAACAAGCACACGGCCATGATGTACAGCCCGCCCCACAAGGTCAGCCGGGTCAGCACCTTGTCCAGATAGTCCCCGGTCTGCTGGCCTGGCCGGATTCCGGGAATGAAGGCCCCGGCCTTCTTCAGATTTTCCGCCGTATCGCGCGCGTCATACACCAAGGCCACATAAAAGAACGCAAAGCCGATGATCAGCAATGCGAACAACAATACATGCAGCGGCTGACCGTAATTGAGGATCGCGGCGATCTTTTGCAAGGTCCGTTGAATGGCATTGGGGTTCGGACTGTTGCCGAAAAACTGCGCAATGGTCGCCGGAAACACCAGCAAGCTGGAGGCGAAGATCGGCGGAATGACGCCCGCCATGTTCAGCTTGAACGGCAGGTGCGTACTCTGGCCCTGCATCATTCGCCGGCCCACCTGTCGCTTGGCGTAGTTCACCTGGATCTTGCGCTGCGCGCGTTCCACGAAGACACAGAACAGGGTGACCAGCACGACCACCACGAGAATCAGCAGCACGATCAACGGATTCATCTCGCCGGACCGAACCATTTCCAAGGTATTGCCGATGGCCCGCGGCAGTCCCGCGACGATGCCGGCCACGATGATCATGGTGATACCGTTGCCGATGCCTCGTTCGGTGATCTGTTCGCCCAGCCACATGACGAAAATGGTGCCGGTGGTAATGGAGACCGTGGCGACGAAGAGGAACTGGGGACCCGGATTCGACACCAGATTGCCGCCCGAGTTTTGGATCGCCAACGCCGCTCCGAAGCCTTGGAAACCCGCGAGGAACACCGTTCCATAACGCGTGTATTGCATCAATTTGCGCCGGCCGGACTCGCCATCCTTGCGGATTTGCGCCCAGGGCGGATACACCATCGAGGCCATTTGAATGATGATCGAGGCGGTGATGTAGGGCATCACGTTGAGGGCGAAGATGCTGAATCGCTGAAGCGCGCCGCCCGAGAACATGTTGAACATGCCGAGCAAAGTGCCCTGCTGCGTCGAGAAGAAGGCGGCAAAGCGCGCCGCATCGATGCCCGGCACCGGAATGAAGGTGCCCACGCGATACACGACGAGCGCACCCAATAGGAACCACAGACGCTTGCGCATTTCGGCAAAGCGCGTCATGTCTCCTAATGCCGCTGCGGCGTTGGTGCTGGAACTAGCCACTTGAGGTTGTCTCTTAAGCCTCGAACCGGCCGCCGGCCGATTCCACGGCGCTCTTGGCGCCCTTGGTAGCGGTAATGCCCTTGTCCTTGATGACGTAGGCCTTGGTCACCGCACCCGACAGAATGATCTTGACCCGTTTGGTTTGTTGCGGCACCAGGTTCGCGGCAATCAATCCCTCGAGCGAGACTTCGCCGGTCGTGACTCGCATCAAGTCATCGAGGGTAAGCTCCGCGCGCGAGGCCTTCATGGCCGATCGAAACCCGATCTTCGGCAAACGCCGCTGCAGCGGCATCTGGCCGCCTTCGAATCCGACCTTGTGATAGCCGCCCTTGCGCGCTCTCTGTCCCTTGACCCCTCGACCGCAAGTCTTGCCTTGACCGGCGGACGCACCCCGGCCCACCCGAAGGTGTTGCCGCTTGGAGCCGGCGCCCGGCTTGATGGTATTTAAGCGCATTTCAGACTCTCTTCTTCAAATCCGACGCAGGCTCGACTTTGAGCATGTGGCTCGCCGCATTCATCATGCCGCGATTCGACGGCGTATCCGCCACCACCACGCTGTGACCGATCCTGCGCAACCCCAAGCCGCGGGCGGAATTGCGGATGCTGGCGAGCTGGCCGGCCATACTCTTGATCAAGGTGACTTTGATTGACTTGTCCGTCATGACGTCAGCCCACGAGTTCCGCGACGCTCTTGCCGCGCTTGGCGGCAATGTCATCGGGCGTGCGCAACTTACCGAGTGCGTCCATGGTGGCGCGCACCACGTTGATCGGGTTGCGCGACCCGTAACTTTTCGCGAGCACGTTGCGTACGCCGGCGCATTCGAACACCGCGCGCATGCCGCCGCCGGCGATCACGCCCGTACCATCCGCCGCAGGTTGCATATAAACACGCGTGGTCCCATGCCGTCCTTTGACCGCGTAGAACAAGGTATCGTTCTTCAAGGATACGGTGACCAAGCTCTTGCGCGCCTGCATCATCGCCTTGGAAATCGCAACCGGCACCTCGCGCGCCTTGCCGTAACCGAACCCGACGCGCCCGGCGCCGTCGCCCACGACGGTAAGTGCGGTGAAGCCGAACTGCTTGCCGCCCTTGACCACTTTTGCAACACGATTCACGGCCACCAGCTTTTCGAGCAGGTCATCGCCGGACATTGGTTTTTCTACTCTCGCCATAGTGCCCTTAAGACCTCTTGGTTAGAACTCGAGTCCCGCTTCGCGCGCGGCCTCGGCCAGCGCTTTGACGCGTCCGTGATACATGAAGCCGGAACGGTCAAATGCAACCTTGGCGATGCCCTTTGCCTTGGCGCGTTCCGCGATGACGCGGCCGACGGCCTTGGCAGCCTCAATATTGCCGGTGGTTTTCAACTCGCCGCGCACTTCCTTCTGCAAGGTCGACGCGGCGACCAGGACCTTGTCGCCCTCGGCTGCGAAGATCTGCGCATAGATGTGCTGCGGCGTACGGTGCACCGAGAGGCGCAGGGCAGCGAGCTCCTTGATCTTCACGCGGCTACGCAGCGCGCGGCGCAAGCGGGTGTCTCGTTTGTCTAGCTTCATGTCCTTACTTCTTCTTCGCTTCTTTCAGCGAAATCTTCTCGTCCGAATACTTAACGCCCTTGCCCTTGTACGGTTCCGGCGGCCGGAAGCCGCGAATTTCGGCCGCCGTCTGGCCGACACGTTGCCGGTCGATGCCTTTGACGATGATCTCTGTCTGGCTCGGTGTCTCGATAGTCACGCCTTCCGGGATCGCGTAATTGATCAGATGCGAAAAGCCCAGCGTCAAGGTCAGGCTCTTCGCCTGCACGGCGGCACGATATCCGACGCCTACGAGTTCGAGCTTCTTCTCATAGCCCTTGGTCACACCCGTGACCATGTTCGCGAGGTGAGCGCGCGTCGCGCCCGCGATGGCGTTCAGCCCCTCGGCGGTCGAACTCGCCTCGACCTCGAGGTGCTTGTCCTTGAGCTCGACCTTGATGCCGCTCTTGAGCGCCAGCGTCAGAGACCCCTTGGAACCCTTCACCGTGACGACGTCCGCGCCGATCGTGGCGCTGACACCTTGCGGCAGATCTACCGGCTTTTTTGCAACTCGAGACATAAATAAAATCCTACGACTCTATTGGACAACGAACAGCACTTCACCGCCCGTGCCCGCCGCGCGCGCCTGGGCGTCGGACATGATGCCCTGGGGCGTCGAAATCACCGCGACGCCCAAGCCGCCGAGCACCTTGGGCAACTCGTCTTTGCCGCGATAGATGCGCAGTCCCGGGCGGCTGATCCGCTCGATGCGATCGATGACCGGACGGCCATCGTGGTATTTCAGTTCGATGGACAGGGTGCTCTTCGCGCCGCTCACGTCGACGCCATAGGCGCCGATGTATCCCTCCTCCTTCAAAACCTTGAGGATGGCCAGTTTCAGCTTCGATGCACCCACTCCGACCGTGGGCTTGCCCGCGGACTGTGCGTTGCGGATACGGGTCAGAAGATCGGCGATTGGATCAGTCATGCTCATTGTGCGCGCCTCACCAACTCGCCTTCGAAAGACCGGGAATCTCACCGCGGTTGGCGGCCTCGCGCAGCTTGGTACGCGCCAAGCCGAACTTGCGGTACACGCCGCGCGACCGGCCGGTGATGGAGCAACGATTGCGTTGCCGTGTCGCTGCTGCATCGCGCGGCTGCTCCTGCAGCTCCACCTGTGCGGCAGCGCGCTCTTCCGACCCGGTCTTCGGGTCGCGGATCAGCTCTTTGAGCTCAGCGCGCCGGGCGGCATATTTCTTCGCTACCTTGAGGCGGCGCTTCTCGCGCATGAGCATATTCGTCTTGGCCATGGGCTATTACCCTACTTGCGGAACGGAAAGTTGAAGGCTTCTAACAACGCGCGCCCGTGCTTATCATCGTGCGCCGACGTCGAGATGGTGATGTCCATCCCACGAATTTGATCGATTTGGTCGTATTGAATTTCGGGGAAAATGATCTGCTCTTTGACGCCCAGGCTGTAATTGCCCCGGCCGTCGAAGGAGCGGGTGCTGATTCCGCGGAAGTCGCGAATTCGCGGGATTGCAATGTTGACGAGACGATCCAGGAACTCGTACATACGCGCGCCGCGCAGGGTCACCTTGCAGCCGATGGCTTGCCCGTCCCGCACCTTGAACGTGGCGACCGACTTCTTCGCCTTGGTCACTGCCGGCTTCTGGCCCGTGATCTTCGCCATATCGGCGGTGGCGGCGTCCATGACTTTCTTGTCGGCCACGGCCTCGCCCACGCCCATGTTGACCGTGATCTTGAGGATGCGCGGAACCTGCATCGTGTTTTTGAGACCCAAGCTCTGCTTGAGCTCCGGCACGATCTTCTCGCGGTAAATTTGTTGCAACCTAGCAGCCATATCGTTTCACTCGTTACTTGGAGTCGACCATTTCTCTGTTCGACTTGAACACGCGCACCTTGCGGCCGTCCTCGAGCGACTTGAAGCCGACCCGGTCGCCCTTCTGCGTGGCGGGATTGACGATCAACACATTCGAGACATGCAGCGGCGCTTCGCGCTCGATGATGCCGCCCTGAACGCCCATTTGCGGGTTCGGCCGCTGGTGCTTCTTGGACATGTTGAGCCCCTCGACCCGCAGACGATCGTCGGCCAACACTTCGATGACGGCGCCTCGCCGTCCCTTGTCTCGACCGGTGATCAGAATCACCGTGTCGCCTTTGCGTATCTTTTTCATCTACCGTTCCTAAGCTCAGGCCCAAATATCGCGAATCAAAGCACTTCAGGCGCGAGCGAAATTATTTTCATGAACTGCACGTTTCGCAATTCGCGCGTCACCGGTCCAAAAATGCGCGTGCCGATCGGCTCGAGTTTATTGGTCAGCAGCACCGCCGCGTTGGTGTCGAAGCGGATCAACGAGCCGTCCGCGCGGCGCACGCCGCTGCGCGTGCGTACGACCACGGCGTCATACACCTCGCCTTTCTTGACCTTGCCGCGCGGGATCGCGTCCTTGACGCTCACCTTGATGACATCGCCCACCGCGGCATAGCGGCGCTTCGAGCCGCCGAGGACCTTGATGCACATCAGGCGTTTGGCGCCGCTGTTGTCGGCCACATTGAGCATGGTTCGAAGCTGGATCATTGGCGTTATCTCTTATTCGGGTCGCGCGCGTTCTACGACGCGAACCAGCATCCACGATTTACGACGCGACATCGGCCGGCACGGCTTGATGGAAACCGTGTCGCCTTCCTTGCATTCGTTGTTCGCGTCGTGCGCCAAGAGTTTGGTGGTGCGACGGATGTATTTGCCGTAGGTCGGGTGCTTGACCAAGCGCTCGATGGACACGGCAATGGTCTTGTCCATTTTGTTGCTCACGACCTTGCCTGTGAGCAATCGTTGTCCGGGCGCGTGAACCGCGGCGGGTGCGCCGGACTTCGCAGTCTCGGTGGTTTGTGCTTCGGTCGACATCACGCCTTACCTCCGCTTGCCTTGGTCTGGGCAAGCACCGTCTTCACTCGCGCAATGTTTTTGCGCACCTTCACGAATTGATCCGGCTTGGCCGCTTGGCCGGTCGCCCGCGCCATGCGCAGATTGAATTGTTCCCTGCGCAACTTGAGCAACTCCTCGCCGAGCGCGACGGGCGCTTTCGCGCGCAAATCTTTCGCCTTCATGTACGCACCTTCATGTCCGAACCTGGCGTTTCACGAACGCCGTCGATACCGAGAGCTTCGCCGATGCGAGGCGAAACGCCTCACGCGCGATTTCCTCGCTCATACCCTCGATCTCGAAGAGAACTTTGCCGGGAAGCACCTTGGCGATCCAGTACTCGACGTTGCCCTTGCCCGAGCCCATGCGCACCTCGAGGGGCTTCTGCGTGATCGGAACGTCCGGGAACACCCGAATCCAAATACGGCCGCCGCGCTTGACGTAGCGCGAAATGGCGCGCCGGGCCGCCTCGATCTCGCGCGCGGTCATGCGGCAGCGGTCGGTGGCTTTGAGGCCGTATTCACCGAACGCGACGAAATTGCCGCGCTGCGCATTGCCGGCGATCCTACCCTTGAATTGTTTGCGGAACTTGGTCCGCTTCGGCTGCATCATGTGTGATTACCTAAAATTCAACTTTGCGCGGGCGCCGCGGCTTCAGCGGATTTCGCGCCTGTCGCTGCCTCGGCATCGGCTTCGGCGTTTTCCGCTTCCGGCTGATCGAACACTTCGCCCTTGAAGATCCATACCTTGATGCCGATCACGCCATACGTGGTCTGCGCTTCCGCGAGTCCATAGTCGATGTCGGCACGGAACGTATGCAGAGGAACGCGGCCCTCACGATTGGTTTCCGTGCGGGCGATCTCAGATCCGTTCAAGCGGCCCGAAATACGCACTTTGATGCCCAACGCTCCCGAGCGCATGGTGTTGGTCACGGCGCGCTTCATGGCGCGACGGAACATCACGCGCTTTTCGAGCTGCTGGGAAATACCCTCGGCGACCAGCTTGGCGTCCAGTTCCGGCTTGCGGATCTCGGCAATGTTGAGCCGCACGTCCTGCATGGTCATGCCCAGTATCTTCGCGACCGCCGTGCGCAGTTTCTCGATATCCTCGCCTTTCTTGCCGATCACGATTCCCGGCCGAGCCGTGTGAATCGTGATGTTGGCGCGGCGAGCGGCACGCTCGATGTGAATCCGGCTGACCGACGCATCGGCCAGCTTTTTGCTCAAGTACTGCCGCACCAAGAAATCGGTGTGAATATTCGAGGCAAACGTTTTGGATCCCGCATACCACTTCGACGTCCAGTCGCGCGTGATGCCGAGACGAATGCCTATCGGATTTACTTTCTGACCCATTAAGCCTCTCGCTTGCCGTCGGATACTTGAACCAGGATATGACTGTTGCGCTTCGCGATGCGCACACCGCGCCCCTTGGCGCGCGCATGAAAGCGCTTGAGCATCGGCGCCGGATCCACTTCGACCCGGGTCACCTTCAAATCATCGACATCGGCATTGAAATTGTTGTACGCATTGGCAATCGCCGAATCCAACACCTTGAGCACGATCTTTGCGCCCTTCTTCGGCATGAACTTCAAGGTGTTCACCGCGAGCGTCGCGGACTTGCCGCGAATGGTGTCCACCACCAAGCGGCATTTCTGCGGCGATATACGTGCATACCTCAATACTGCTTTGGTCTGCATGTCCTACTCCGCCGCCGACACTTTCTTGTCGCCCGAATGCGCCTTGAACGTACGCGTCGGTGCGAACTCGCCGAGTTTGTGACCGACCATGTTCTCCGACACCAACACGGGTACGTGCAAACGGCCGTTGTGTACGGCAATAGTCAAGCCGACCATGTCGGGGATGACCATGGATCGACGCGACCACGTCTTGATCGGACGGCGATCATTCTTCTGACTTGCGGTCTGCACCTTCTTGGCCAGGTGCAAATCGACGAACGGGCCTTTCTTGAGCGAACGAGGCACTGATATCTCCAGTCTCTTAGAGTCGTTTGTTCTTGCGCCGTTGGACGATCATGCCGTCCGTGCGCTTGTTGTGGCGGGTCTTCTTACCCTTGGTCTGCAGACCCCAGGGACTCACGGGATGCGGGTTGCCTTGTCCGGACTTGCCCTCGCCGCCGCCGTGCGGGTGATCGACCGGGTTCATCACCACACCGCGCACCGTGGGCCGCACGCCGAGCCATCTCACCGCGCCGGCCTTGCCGAACACACGCAGGTTGTGCTCCTCGTTGCCCACCTCGCCGATGGTGGCGCGGCAATCGACATGAATCTTGCGCATTTCGCCCGACTTCAACCGCACGCTGGCGTACAAGCCTTCACGCGCCGCGAATTGAGCGGAACCGCCAGCGCTGCGCGCCAATTGGCCGCCCTTACCGACTTTGAGTTCAATGTTGTGTACGGTGCTGCCGACCGGTATGTGCCGCAGCGGCAATGCATTGCCAGCCTTGATGGGCGCATCGGCGCCCGAGCGGATCTCATCGCCGGCCTGAACGCCCTTCGGAGCGAGTATGTATCGGCGTTCGCCGTCTTTGTAGAGCACCAACGCCAGATGAGACGTGCGATTCGGATCGTATTCGAGACGCTCGACGACGCCCGGAATACCGTCCTTGTCGCGCTTGAAATCCACGATCCGGTACCGCTGCTTGTGGCCGCCGCCGATATGACGCGTGGTTTGACGTCCGGAATGATTGCGCGCGCCCGTGCGATTCTTCTTGGTCGTCAACGACTCGAGCGGTCCGCCCTTGTGCAGGTGCGAACGATCGATCTTCACCACGAAGCGCGTGCCCGGGGAAGTCGGCTTCATTTTAATGAGTGCCATGGTCTTCCTCCTTACTTCGCCGCGCCGGTGAAGTCGATCGACTGCCCGGTTTCCAAACGCACATAGGCTTTCTTGTAGCCATTGCGCTTGCCGGCCACATTTTTGAACCGCCGAGTCTTGCCTGGCTTGTTGAGCAAATTGACGCCTTCGACCTTGACCTCGAACATCAGCTCGACGGCCTGCTTGACTTCGCTCTTCGAAGCGTCGTCACGCACGCGAAACACATATTGATTCGCTTTTTCGGTAACGGTCGCCGCCTTTTCCGACACGTGCGGTTGAATCAGCACGGTCATCAATCGTTCTTTATTCATTCGCGCCTCCGAGACGCTGTTCGAGCAATTTCAATGCGCCGACCGTAGCGATTACCTTGTCGTGCTTGATCAAGCTCAGGGGATCGAGAGAGGCGACCGGCATGACGTCGACGTACGGGATGTTGCGCGCCGCCAGGAACAGCTTTTCTTCGTAGGCCTCGACGAGAATCAGCGCGCGCGTCAATCCCAACTCTGCGAGCTTGCTGATCAATAATTTGGTTTTCGGCGCGCTGAGTTCCAGCGACTCCACCGCCACGAGCCGATCCTGACGCACCAGCTCCGACACCATGGATTGCATGGCGGCGCGATACATCTTGCGATTGACCTTCTGAGAGAAATCGCGCGGGCGCGCGGCGAAAGCCCGGCCACCGCCGACCCAGATGGGGCTTCGAATGGAGCCCACGCGCGCTTGGCCCGTGCCCTTCTGACTCCACGGCTTCTTGCCGCCTCCGCGTACTTCGGCGCGGGACTTCTGCGCCTTGGTCCCGGCACGCCCTCCAGCCATGTAGGCGGTGACGACTTGATGAACGAGCGCTTCGTTGTACGCGCGACCGAACGCGGCATCCGACAACTGGATTTCGCTCGAGGCTGCTGCATTCTTTAACTGGAGCTTCATGGCGGTTACTTCTTGTCAGCTTTCGCTGCACCCTTGGCAGCCGGACCGGCTGACTTCCCGGGCGCGGCGCCCTTGGCGGCAGTCGGCGCCTTGTTCGGCATGAGACGTTTGCGGCGTGCCTGCGACGCAGCCTTGCCGGAGGGCCGCACGACCACGCGGCCGCCTTCGGATCCCGGTACCGCACCGCTGATCAACAGCAAATTACGGGGAACGTCGACTTCCACGATGCGCAGGTTCTCAATGGTGCGGTTGCGTACACCCATGTGTCCCGACATGCGCTTGCCTTTGAAAACGCGCCCCGGGGTCTGACGCTGTCCGATCGAACCGGGCGCTCGATGCGACACCGAGTTACCGTGGGACTTCATGCCACCCGCAAAATTGTGCCGCTTCATGGTGCCGGCAAAACCCTTGCCCACCGTGGTTCCCGTCACGTCGACGATCTGACCGACCGTGAACATGTCGACCTTCAACTCGCCGCCGGTCGCGAGCGATTCGCCTTCGTTTTTGCTCAAACGGAATTCGCGCGACGCGTAGCCGGCGGCGACGTTCGCCTTGGCGAAATGCCCGGCCAGCGCTTTCGGCACGCGCGAAGGGCGGCGGCCGCCGATCGTGACTTGCACTGCGCGATAGCCGTCGGTCTTTTCGCTCTTGACTTGCGATATGCGATTGGGCAACGCCTCGACGACCGTTACCGGCACGGTCACACCGGCGTCGGTGAAAACACGGGTCATGCCGCATTTGCGGCCAATGAGACCTATGGTCATTGTCAATCCTCACACGGCGCGAGCTTCGATTGGCTCCGCGCTTTCGTTGCAATCAGCCGGCGGTTTGAGTACACGAGACCCCAGGACCCTTAGAGCTCACCGTGAGGTGAAATCATCGGGAAACTGGCGTCGGCACCCACGCGCTCCGGCCTCTAAAATGGACGGCGGAGTATACCTGGTTATGCGCTCCGCGCAACCTTTACAAAGGTCCTTCAGCGGACTCGGGCAGTCAGGCGCCCGCTGCGCGAACGGTAAGACCCCTAATTTAACTTGATTTGGACGTCGACACCCGCGGGAAGCTCGAGCTTCATGAGCGCATCGACGGTCTTATCCGTCGGATTCAGGATGTCCATCAGGCGCTTGTGGGTGCGAATTTCGAATTGGTCACGCGCATCTTTGTCGCCATGCGGTGAAACCAACACCGTAAAACGCTCCATCTTGATGGGAAGGGGCACCGGTCCCTTGACGGTCGCACCCGTGCGTTTTGCAGTATCGACAATTTCGCGAGCCGACTTATCGATCAAACGATGATCGAAGGCCTTGAGGCGGATACGAATGTTCTGATTAGCCATTTTAATTAACTTCCAACGGGGTCGAGGCGACCCCGTCCGTTAGTCGCTCGCTTCGCGAGCGGTGAGAGAGAAAAAATCAAGCGATCACCTTGGCGACGACCCCGGCGCCCACGGTTTTACCGCCCTCGCGGATCGCAAAGCGCAACCCTTGCTCCATCGCGATCGGCGCTATCAACTCCACCACAATCTTGATGTTGTCCCCGGGCATCACCATCTCGGTCCCCTCCGGCAACTCCACCGCCCCGGTCACATCGGTGGTGCGAAAGTAAAACTGCGGCCGATACCCCTTGAAGAACGGCGTATGCCGGCCCCCCTCCTCCTTCGTCAGCACGTACACCTCGGCCTCAAACTTCGTGTGCGGATTGATGCTCCCCGGCTTGCACAATACCTGCCCGCGCTCCACTTCCTCGCGCTTCGTGCCGCGCAGCAGCACCCCCACGTTGTCCCCCGCCTGTCCCTCATCGAGGAGCTTGCGAAACATCTCCACCCCCGTGCACGTCGTCTTCTGCGTCGCACGGATCCCCACGATCTCCACCTCATCGTTCACTTTCACTATCCCGCGCTCGATCCGACCCGTCACCACCGTGCCCCGACCCGCAATCGAGAACACATCCTCCACCGGCATCAAAAACGCCCCCTCCACCGCGCGCTTCGGCACCGGAATGTAATCATCCAGCGCCTGCACCAGCTTCAGTACCGAGGCGACCCCTATCTCGCTCCCGTCCCCCTCCAACGCCTTGAGCGCCGAGCCCGTGATGATCGGCGTCTTGTCCCCGGGAAACTTGTACAACGTGAGCAAATCCCTCACCTCAAGCTCCACCAGCTCCAATAACTCCGCATCATCCACCATGTCCGCTTTGTTCAAATACACCACGATGTACGGCACCCCGACCTGACGGGCCAGCAATATGTGCTCCCGCGTCTGCGGCATCGGACCGTCCGCCGCCGACACCACCAGCACCGCTCCGTCCATCTGCGCCGCTCCCGTGATCATGTTCTTCACGTAGTCCGCGTGCCCAGGACAGTCCACGTGCGCGTAGTGCCGCGCCGCGCTCTGATACTCCACGTGCGCCGTCGCGATCGTGATCCCCCGCGCCCGCTCCTCCGGCGCCTTGTCAATCTGGTCGTAGGCCTTGAACTCCCCGCCAAATTTCTCCGCCATTACCTTCGTCAACGCCGCCGTCAACGTCGTCTTGCCATGATCCACATGCCCAATCGTCCCCACGTTCACGTGCGGCTTCGTTCGCTCAAACTTCCCCTTCGACACGGCAAGTACCTCTTAAATAAAATGTAGGCTTAAATAAAATGTAGGCGCTGGCATGCTTACGATGCTTTCTTCATGACGGCATCAGCGACATTGCTCGGCACTTCCATGTACTTCGCGAACTCCATCGTGTAGTTCGCACGGCCCTGGCTCATGGACCGCATCGCCGTCGAGTACTGAAACATTTCTGCGAGCGGCACTTCCGCCGTAACCACCTTTCCGGACGGAGAGTCTTCCATCCCGATGATCTGACCCCGGCGGCGGTTCAGATCGCCGACGATGTCGCCGTAGTAGTCCTCCGGTGTCACCACTTCCACTCTCATAATGGGCTCGAGCAATATCGGCTTGGCCTTGCGGAAGCCCTCTTTGAAGCCCATCGAGCCGGCGATTTTGAACGCCATTTCGTTCGAGTCGACGTCGTGATACGAGCCGTCGAAAATCGTCACTTTCACATCGACGACCGGGTAGCCGGCGATCACGCCGGTCTGAACTGCCTCGCGAATGCCCTTATCGACGGCCGGTATGAATTCGCGAGGAACGGCGCCGCCCACGATGCCATTGACGAACTCGTAGCCCTTGCCGGATGCCTGGGGCTCGATCTTCAGCCAAACATGGCCGTATTGGCCGCGGCCGCCGGATTGGCGAACGAACTTGCCTTCCGATTCGACGGTGCCCCGGATGGTCTCGCGATAAGCGACCTGAGGCTTACCGACGTTGGCCTCGACCTTGAATTCCCGCTTCATGCGATCGACGATGATTTCCAGATGCAACTCGCCCATGCCGGAAATGATGGTCTGGCCGGACTCTTGGTCCGTGTGCACGCGGAATGACGGATCCTCTTTCGCGAGGCGCTGCAGGGCGAAGCCCATCTTTTCCTGATCGACTTTGGTTTTCGGCTCCACCGCGACCGAAATCACGGGCTCCGGAAACTCCATTTTTTCGAGAATGATGACCTTTTGGGAATCGGACAACGTATCGCCCGTGGTCACGTCTTTCAGACCGACCGCCGCGGCGATGTCGCCGGCGCGAACCTCCTTGATTTCCGAACGGTCGCTCGCGTGCATCTGCAGCAGCCGGCCGATGCGCTCGTTGCGGTTCTTGTTCGGCACGAACACCTGATCTCCCGAGTTCAGCGTGCCGGAATACACCCGAAAGAACGTGAGGTTGCCCACGAACGGATCATTCAAGATTTTGAAGGCCAGCGCGGAGAACGGCTGGGCATCGTCGGCCTGGCGCGTCATGGGATCCCCGTGCTCGCTCTGGCCCTTGACTGGAGGCACTTCGACGGGCGACGGCATGTATTCGACCACGGCGTCGAGCACTGCCTGCACGCCCTTGTTCTTGAACGCCGAACCGCATGTCACCAGACAAATTTCATTCTTCAGCGCGCGGGCGCGCAATCCTCGCTTTATTTCCTCATCGCTGAGATCGCCGCTCTCGAGATACTTGGTGAGCAGATCCTCGGCGCCTTCGGCGGCCGCTTCGATCATCTTGCCGCGCCATTCCTCGCATTCCTTGCGCATGCCGGCCGGAATATCTCGATACTCGAATTTCATGCCCTGGGTTTCTTCGTCCCACCAGATGGACTTCATCTTCACGAGATCTACCACACCGACGAAGCCGTCTTCGGCGCCGATCGGCAATTGGATGACCACCGGATTGCCACGCAGGCGCGTCCTGATCTGGTCGACACAGCGCAGAAAATTGGCCCCGGCGCGGTCCATTTTGTTGACGAAAGCGATCCGCGGCACGCCGTATTTGTTCATTTGGCGCCACACCGTCTCGGATTGCGGCTGGACGCCGGAGACCGCGCAGTACACCGCCACCGCGGAATCCAATACGCGTAAGCTGCGCTCCACTTCGATGGTGAAATCGACGTGCCCGGGCGTGTCGATGATGTTGATGCGATGTTCGGGAAAACTCTTGTCCATTCCCTTCCAGAAGCACGTCGTGGCCGCGGCAGTAATGGTGATGCCGCGCTCCTGCTCCTGTTCCATGTAGTCCATGACCGCCGCGCCGTCATGTACTTCGCCGATTTTGTGCGACACGCCCGTATAAAATAGAATGCGCTCCGTCGCGGTGGTCTTTCCCGCGTCGATATGCGCAGAGATACCGATGTTGCGGTATCGCTCTATGGGCGTCGTACGTGCCATTGTTTCCCAGGCGCTTACGCGCCGAAATTAACCGGGTCGAAACGACCCCGTCCGAATAAACCTATATAAGGCCCAACTCGAGCAATTCCAGCCGCCGGGCTACCAGCGGTAGTGCGCGAACGCCTTGTTGGCCTCGGCCATGCGGTGAGTGTCTTCGCGCTTACGCACCGCGGCGCCGCGATTTTCCGCGGCTTCCATGAGTTCGGCGGCCAGGCGGTGCGCCATGGACTTCTCGCTGCGATCCGTCGCCGCTTCGATGACCCAGCGCATCGCAAGCGTTTGGCGACGATTGGCGCGTACTTCTACGGGTACCTGGTAGGTGGCGCCGCCGACGCGGCGGGACTTCACTTCGACAACCGGCTTCACGTTATCGAGCGCCTGCTGCAGTAGGGCAATCGCATCTCCGCCGGCGCGGCCGGTCTTGTCGCCAATGCGGTCGATGGCGCCGTAAACGATCTTTTCGGCGACCGATTTCTTGCCGCGCTCCATGACCATGTTGATGAATTTGGCCAACATATCGTTCCCGAACTTTGGGTCCGGGAGGATGGTGCGATGGGGTGCTGCTGCTCTACGGGACATGAAAACCTTCTATTGCCCTAATTGGGCTCATTTCTTGGGACGTTTGGCGCCGTACTTGGAGCGCCCCTGGCGGCGGTCGCTGACACCGGCGCAGTCGAGGGCACCTCGGACCGTGTGATACCGCACGCCCGGCAGATCCTTGACGCGGCCACCGCGGATCAAAACCACCGAATGCTCTTGCAAATTGTGGCCTTCACCGCCGATGTAGCTCGAGACCTCGTAGCCATTGGTCAAGCGAACACGGCAGACCTTACGGAGCGCGGAGTTCGGCTTTTTCGGCGTGGTGGTATATACACGCGTGCAGACGCCGCGCTTCTGCGGCGAGGCGGCCAACGCCGGCACCTTTGACTTCCAGGCGGGCTCATTGCGGCCGGTGCGAATAAGTTGGGTCGTCGTCGCCATAAAATACCTTTTGAGAGCCAGATCGAAGAGCTGGCGGGTAAGCTTAAAAACCGTAAAGTTAGCCGCGCGCCATAGGCTTAGGCGACAAAGGCCGGCGATTGTAGGAACCGGCCGTGCGAGTGTCAAGGTAAATGCCGCTCACCGAAGGACTGGGACGGTAGTCACGTTACGGACCATCACGTGCCCTCGAGAGCCCGGAAAGCCCCGCTCCCGATGCCGCTTCTGTTAAAGATCGACGCCTTCCATCCGATACCTCAATGCAATACCAGGCCGAATCATCAGGCTTGCCGGCATGGAGTGTCGTGTGTTCGGACTGCTTAAAAAATCTTCCGCGGGAAAAGGCCGTATTGGGCTCGCGTTTGGCCCAAATCAACTCGCCATCGCGGTGGTACGCCGCGGCGAAGGCGGCCCGGTGCTCGAGCGATGCGAGCTCCTGCCGTTCGATCCGGCCGTCGGTGCCGATACCGCATCCGCCATCATTCGAGGCGCGGGGCTGCCGCGTATTCCGCTCAGCACCGTGCTGCGGCCGGACGACTATCAGTTGGCTCTGGTGGAAGCCCCCGACGTGCCTCCGGCGGAGCTGCGCGCTGCAATGCGCTGGCGCCTCAAGGAAAGCATCGACTTTCGGGTAGAAGACGCCGTAATCGACGTCTTCGACGTCCCGGATCAGAATCGCGGCGGACACGGCCGCATGATGTATGCCGTGGCGGCACGCCGTACGGCGGTGGACCGGCATGCCAGCGCATTGGCGGCGGTACCCACTTTCGATATCGTCGACGTCCCGGAGCTATGCCTGCGAAATCTTGCGGCCTTACTGCCGGCAGCCGCGGCCGGCGTGGCATTGCTGCACCTTGGGGAAACCACCGCCAGCATCATCCTCGTGCGCGGCAACACGTTCTATTTCGCACGCCAAATGGACCTCAAGGCGACGCTCGGCATCCCCGCGACCGGCGACGTCGACCGGCGGCTGGACGCCGGCAGCGTCGTGCTGGAGCTGCAACGCTCCTTGGACTACTACGAGCGGCACTTCGATCAACCGCCGATCACCCGAATCGCGGTTTCGCCCGCAGGGCCGAGCGCCAGCGAGCTCGCTCTGGATCTAGGTCGGGAGACTGGATTCGAGGTCAGTACCCTCGACCTCAACTTGCTTCTCCGTTGCGCCACACCGATCGATCCCGAGACTCAGGCTGCCTCGCTGCTGGCAGTCGGCGCCGCCCTCCGCGAGGAGCACCGCTCTCTGTAGAGCGTCGGCCATGGATCAACAAGTCAATCTATATCAACCCATCCTAGGCGCCGAGAAGCGGCTCTTCTCGGCGCGCACCATTGGCTTAGGTTTAGGGCTCCTCGCCGCATGCCTGTGCGGCGTCGCCACCTTCGGAGCGTGGCGCACCGGGCACGTCGAGCGCTCGGTCAAGTTGTTGGAGAGCCAGCAGGCGGCCTCCCTCGCAATGGCCGAACGTACCGGCGCTACTCTGAAGCCGGGAAGCAACCTCGAACAGCTTCAGATCGAGGCCAAGGAACTCAGCTCCGGCATCGCCGCGCGCGAGCGGGCGCTCGACCTGGTACGGCTCGGTGCCGCGTCGCCGGCGACCGGTTTCGCGGCTCGATTGGAGGCGCTTGCCCACCGCCAGCTCGACGGATTGTGGCTCCGCGATATCGTCCTGGGCTCCGGCGAGGGGCGCCTCGCGCTGCGCGGCAGCACGACCGATCCGAGGCTGGTCCCCGCGTATCTCGGCGGTTTGGCCCAGGAACCAGCACTTGCCGGGGTTCGATTCGACAAGCTGGCGATGCGGCGCGCGAAGCCTGAGGAAGCACCCGCCCAGCTCGTATTCGAACTCGGGGCGGCTGGCCTCAAGCTCCCGGGCCTGCAGGCAAAACCATGATGGCCCTTCCTGGCGTGCTCGGCAGAGCGAGGCCTTTCATCGAACGAATCGACGCGCTGAGCTTGCGCGAGCGCGTCATCATTTTCGGCGCGGGCGTCGCCCTGGTCTACATCGCCTGGCAGACGCTGTTCATGGATCCGCTGGCGGCGCGGGCGAAAGTAGCCGTGCAGAAACTCGCGGACGCGCAACGGCAAATGACCGTGATCGATGAGGTGGGTACTGCCTCCTCGCAAAATCCGGCAGTGGCAGCCGCCCTGCGCAATCGCGCACTGACGCAGCGTCTGGGTGCGCTGGACGCCGAAATCAATTCGGCGGCGCAGGGCTACGTCGCGCCCGAGCGCATGACCGAGCTGTTGCGGCAGATCTTGGCCGAGCAGCATGGACTCAAGCTCGTGAGTCTCGCAAACCTGCCGGTGCAGAGTTTGTCCCAACCGTCGGGATCAAGTCCGGATGCTTCCATCGCGCCGGAAGACCGGGGCCCGTTTCTACATCCGGTGGAGATGGTGGTTGAGGGAGATTACGGCAGCGTGGTCGCGTACCTTCGCGCACTTGAAGCCCTGCCATGGCGAATCCATTGGCGGGAAGTCGAGTTGACCGCGGGCGACTACCCGGTCAATCGGGTGCGCATCGTCATTGGTGCCTTGAGCTTGTCGCGCTACTGGTTGGCCGTATGAAGGCGTTGGCCGTGACGGTGGGCGCGCTCGGTCTGGCATTGACGGCAAGCGCCGACGGTTTGCGTGATCCGATGCGGCCGCCGCTTCCGCAAAGCCATACGGCCATACCGACCGAGCCGGCACCGGTGCTGACCGCGGTGCTCACGTTCAACGGCGAACGCACGGCGATATTCAATGGCTGCCTCGTGCGCGGAGGTTCGGTCGTCGGTATCTACACGATCGATTCAGTCCTCGAGGACGGCGTCCGTTACCGCCGCGCAAACCAATTGCACGAGCTGCACCTCGCGCATCCAGCATCCACAGTCAAGAGGCCCGCGGCCGAACCTGCGCGCGCGTCGAGCGGAGTCCAATGATGATTTACACCAGAGCACTGCTCCTCACCGCCTTGCTATGCGGCGCGATCGTGCCGCCCGCCAGCGGCGATGAATCTCGGTTCGACGTTGCCGTCGCCGACGCACCGGCGCGGACTTTCTTCGAGGGCCTCGCCGACGGCACGCCGTACAACATCGTGCTCGAACCTGGGGTCGCCGGCACCGTCACCCTGAAAATGAAGAATGTCACGCTCATTGAAGTGCTCGACGCGGTGCGGGAAGCCTACGGTTATGACTACCGGCGCTTACCCTCGGGATTCGTGATCGTACCGCCGGCTCTTCAGACACGCCTCTTTCACGTGAACTACATCGACCTCGAACGCCGCGGTACGTCGCGCACCCGAGTCTCCTCGGGTCAGGTCGGCCAGAGTTCAAACCCGCAGATCATCGGGTCTACACAGGGTTCCGGCACCGATTCACAGTCTCAAGGGTTGAGCGAGCCGCCAGGCGCGGTATTCGCATCACAGGGCGCCAAAGACTCCGACCACGTCAAGGAGATCACCGGCACCAGCGTCTCGACCCGCTCGTCGTCCGATTTCTGGCCCGAACTCGAGGCGAGCCTGCGCAGTATGATCGGCACCGACGGCGGCCGAATGGTCGTTCTGAACGCCGAGTCCGGCATCGTCGCCGTACGTGCAACGCCCCGGGAGCTTCGGGATGCGCAACTGTTCCTCGAAAGAATCCAAACCATTGCCACGCGGCAAGTGATCATCGAGGCCAAGATCGTCGAAGTCGTGCTATCGAGCGCCTTCCAAGCCGGCATCAACTGGGGCGCCATCGCCAAGAACGGGAACAGCACCTACAGCGGCTTTCAAACCGGACCGCAAAATGGATTCGGCAGCAATGCGTCGCAGCTGTTGAATCAGCCCTCGACGCCCGTGACGATCGGGCCCGGCAATCCGGTAACCAGCGTGATCAGCAACACGCTCGGCGGGGCATTCGCTTTCGCCGTCAACACCGGCAGCTTCAATGCATACGTCGAGCTGCTGGCGACCCAGGGTAAGACGAGAGTTCTATCGAGTCCCCGCGTGTCGACGCTCAATAATCAAAAGGCGGTCATCAAGGCCGGCGACGATGAATATTTCGTTACCGGCATATCGAGCAACACCGTGACCGGAACCGCCTCGGCGACGAGCAACAATCTCGATCTTGCCCCTTTCTTCTCCGGCGTCGCGCTCGACGTGACGCCGCAGCTCTCGGACGAGGGCCAGATCATCCTGCATATCCATCCGACCGTGAGCAACGTCACGCCGAAGATACTGACGGTGACCGCCAACGCGACCACGACCTCGCTGCCGCTCGCCTATAGCGAGGTGCGCGAGTCGGATAGCGTGGTCAAGGCGAACAGCGGCCAGTTGATCGTCATCGGCGGCATGATGCAAACCACTCATAACTCACAGGACTACAAGTTGCCGCTCTTGGGCGATCTGCCGCTGGTCGGCAATCTATTCAAGAGTCAGCAAAAAAGCGACGTGCACACCGAGCTCGTGATCCTGCTTCGGCCCATCATCGTCGACAGCGACGCCGAGTGGTCGCAGATCGTCGGCGAAGAAATCGACCATGCAACTGCCCTCGACCCGAAGGTGCGCAACAGCGCGCAGTGAACACAAGGTACCTAGGCAGATGACCATCAAGCGTAGAATTCGCCTCGGCGAGGTGTTGGTCCAGCACAAGGCCATCACGGAGGAACAACTCGCGGCGGCTCTGGTGGAGCAGCGGCGCTCGGGCCGCAAGCTCGGCCGCGTGCTTGCCGATCTAGGGTTGATGTCCGAATCGTCGCTGCACGATTTCCTGGCGAAGCATTTACAGGTTCCGTTCGTTGACCTCAAGCAGGCGAGAGTCGACCGGGAAGCGGTGAAATTGCTGCCGGAGCCGCTGGCGCGCCGCTACCGCGCCATCGTGCTGCTCCAGGACGCGCGCGGGTTGCTGGTGGGGATGGCGGATCCATCGGACATTCATGCCTACGACGAGTTGCAAGCCAAACTCAAGCAGCCGATCCGCGTTGCGCTCGTCGGCGAAGCGGACTTCCTCAAGACCCTCGACGCCGTATATCGCCAAACCGACGAGATCGCCTCGTTGGCCGAGGCCGTGCGCGACGATCTCAAGGAGGGTGAACTCGATATCGAGCAATTGTCGGCGGAAGAGAGCTCGCCCGATGCGCCGGTCATCAAGCTGCTGCAGACGATGTTCAACGATGCCATGCAGGCGCGCGCCTCCGACATCCACATCGAGCCGGGCGACGGCAAGCTGCGGATCCGGTTGCGCGTCGATGGTGTCCTGCAGGAGCAGGTCATCGATGGGCGCCGGGTCGCTAGCGCTTTGGTCACGCGTTTGAAACTGATGTGCGGACTCGATATTGCGGAGAAACGCCTGCCGCAGGATGGCCGCTTCAGCATGCGCGTTCGGGACGCAGCCGTGGACGTGCGGCTCGCGACCATGCCGACGACGCATGGCGAATCGGTGGTCATGCGTTTGCTCAGCCAGTCGACCGCGCTGATGTCGCTCGAGAAGCTCGGCATGCCGGCGACGACCGAAGCGCGCTTTCGCCGCCTCGTGGAGCGCAATGCCGGCATGGTCTTGGTGACCGGGCCGACCGGCAGCGGCAAGACGACGACGCTCTACGCGGCGCTCAATCACATCAACAAACCAGGCGTGAAGGTAATCACGGTCGAGGATCCGGTCGAATACCGGCTCGACCGTATTACGCAAGTGCAGGTGTTGCCGAAGATCGGCCTCGACTTCGCACGCGTGCTGCGCACGGCGCTGCGCCAGGATCCCGACATCATCCTGGTCGGAGAGATGCGGGACCGAGAGACGGTGGAGATCGGTCTGCGGGGCGCGATGACCGGCCACTTCGTATTCTCGACGCTGCACACCATCAACGCCGTCGCCAGCGTCAACCGGTTGCTCGACATGGGTGCGCCGGGCTACATGATCGCGGCAGCGGTTCATGGCGTCGTCGCGCAGCGACTGGTACGTCGCGTCTGCACTGACTGCGCGCAAGCGACAGCACCCACGGTGAATCAGCTGGCCTGGCTTTCCACCTGTCGCCCCGGTCTCGAGTCCGAACGCCACACGTTCATGGCCGGTGCCGGCTGCACTTATTGCAACCTGACCGGCTACCGGGGCCGAGTGGCGGTGTACGAAATTCTGGAAATCGACCGGAGGCTGGCCGACGCGGTGCGACGCGGCGATTTGACCGGATTTGCTCAAGCCGCACGCTCGAGCCATGGCTACGTGCCGCTCGCGCAAGGAGCCATCGACTTCGCGCTCAGCGGCGTCACCTCCCTCGCCGAGGCGATGGCTGTGGGAAGCGGGCTCGAAGAACTCGTGGAGACAGATGAGGGAGCGCCGCTCGAGGAAGCGACTGTCGAGACGCTGCTCGAGCAGCGCGCGTAGTGGGAGCCTCCTAATGTCCAATTTCCATTATCGGGGCCGGTCGGGGCGCGGCGATCTCATCACGGGGAGACTCGAGGCCGACGATATCGACGGAGTCGCAGCACGGTTGTTGAATCTCGGCATCACACCGCTCGAAATCGTACCGGCAGCCGTAAAGGGCGCGTCGGTGCAGGATGTGCTGCAGCGGCTCGGCGCGGGGCGACCCACGACCGCTGACCTTGTGCTGTTCTCGCGGCAGATGTATTCGATCACCAAGGCCGGGCTGCCGCTGCTGCGCGGACTGCGCGGACTCGCGCAATCGACCCACAACGCGCTGCTGCGCGACTGCCTGCACGACGTGCTGCACAGCTTGGAATCGGGCCGCGATTTCGCCTCCTCTCTCGGCCGCCACCCGGAGATCTTCTCGCCCTTGTTCATCAGCATGGTGCGCGTGGGCGAATCGACCGGCACGCTCGATAATTCCTTTCTACGGCTCTGCGAGTATCTGGGGCAAGACCAGGAAGTCCAGGATCGAGTCAAGAGCGCGGTGCGCTACCCGCTGATCGTGGTCGGCGTCATCGGGCTCGCGGTCGCCGTGATCACGGTGTTCGTGATTCCCAAATTCGCGCCGCTCTTCAAGATCCTGGGCAATGACATCCCGTGGCCGACGCAGGTCATCATGGGCACCTCGGATTTGGTGCGCACTCACGGTATCGCTCTCGTTCTCGGAACGATTTTCGCGCTCTTCGCTTTCAAGCGGCACATCGCCACCGACTCCGGGCGCTATCGCTGGGACCGCTTCAAGCTCAAAGTGCCGGTGCTCGGTGAACTTTTGCACCTCTCGGTACTGTCGCGCGTGACGCGCTCATTGGCCATATCGCTCGAGGCTGGGCTCCCGATGATCCAAGCTCTTACGCTCTTGGCCCGCTCCGCCGGGAACGAGTATCTCGGGGAGCAATTGCTGCGGCTGCGGGACGCGGTCGAGCGTGGGGAGGCGTTGAGTCATGCGGCCGCGGGCGCGGGCATTTTCCCGCCGCTGGTGCTGCAGATGGTACTGGTAGGCGAAGAGACCGGCGAATTGACGCGCCTGCTCGAGGAGGTGTCCGGCTTCTACCAGCGCGAGGTCGACTATCGACTCCGCAATCTGACCGCGATGCTCGAGCCGTTGCTGATCATCGGCGTCGGCGGCATGGTGCTGATACTGGCGCTCGGAGTCTTCCTACCGATGTGGAACATGATCGGCAAAGTCGGGCACGGAATCTAAGCGCCCGCATATCTGCAATCATAGTCCGCTTGAGCGTTCGCATTGGATTGAACCTTGGTCCAATGCTTGCCGCGGCAGCAGTTTTGAGATCCTTTGGTACCGGCTTGACCCATTCACGCTGGGAGCCAAGTCCATGAACGTCACATTCGACCATCCGCTTTCGATTTTCGCTCTGTCGTTTATGGTTCTATGGCTCTCTCAGCGGCTCGGATCCTCGCTCCTCAGCCGGCGGCGAGGCTTGGAAGAGGAACATCGCGAGCATTTCGGCGTGATTATGGGGACGACGCTGACGCTGCTCGTTCTCCTAATTGGATTCAGCTTTTCGATGGCCATAAGCCGCTACGATCAGCGAAAGAACTACGAGGATGCCGAGGCCGACGCCATCGCCACTGAATTTGTCCGGGCCGGTCTGTTGCCGGCCGTTGATGCGGCGAGACTGCGGTCGCTGCTCGGCAATTACCTCGATCTGCGCATTGCGTTCTATCTGGCTCGTGACCAAGCCGAGCTTCGCGCGATCAACGACCATACCGAGCAATTGCAGAGCCAGCTGTGGTCCGCGGTCCAAACTCCCGCCAACGCAGAGCCGAATCCCGTGACCGCCCTCGCCGTGTCGGGCATGAACGATGTGTTGAACTCGCAGGCCCACACCCAGGCGGCCTGGTGGAATCGAATCCCGCACGCGGCATGGGCACTCATGGGATTGATCGCCATCTGCTGTAATCTGTTGGTCGGCTATGGGGCCAGGAATACCCAACGCGGAAAGATCCTGCTCCTGATTTTGCCTTTGGTCGTGTCCATCGCGTTCCTTCTGATCGCGGACATCGATAGTCCGCGTGGCGGCCTCATTCACGTGAGTCCGCAAAACCTCCGAAGCTTGGCCGCAACCATGCGGGCGCGACCCATACCGCCCTAAAGTCGTATTGCGACGGACTGGTCCCGTGGCTTAACTGTTGCATCTCGACTCGACTAAAGACCTGCGGAGAAACCACCATGAGACCGCATTCTCGTTTCGCAACATTCATTTTTATTGTCGCTGTGTTCTACGCTTGTCTGGGCACCGTTGCGCAAGACACATTTGCGCAACAAGCGAACATCGACACGCCTCCCGCCGATCCCTGGCCGCGTGTCGTCGACCTGGTGGACGCGCAAGTACTGGTCTACCAGCCTCAGATCAACAAGTGGACCGACAATCAACTGAGCTTCCGCGCAGCACTTGCGATCAAGCCCACCAACGCGAAGGCCGAAACGTTTGGGGTGATCTTTGCGAGTGCACGCACGCAAGTCGATAAGGTGCTGCGTACGGTGGTATTCGAAAATCTACAAATTTCCAAGATCGATTTCCCGACGCTGCCCAATCGAGGATCTGCGTACGCCTCGGAGTTGCAGACCCAATTCGTCAAGACCGTCCATACCATATCGCTCGACCGCCTCGAGTCCTCGCTCGCCCTCGCCGGCATCAAACCACCGATGGTGGCCGTTCAGAACAATCCACCGCTGGTCCTCGTCAGCTATTCGCCGGCGATTTTGGTCCCGCTCGACGGCGCGCCTGTGCTGAAGCCGGTACCGGAAAATTCGCAGTTTCAGCGGGTGATCAACACCCGCGCACTGATCCTGCAAGTAGCGGCACAGCCGAATTTCTACATCCACGTCTATGATGGCTGGCTCCAATCGAGCTCGATCAGCGGCCCTTGGACACAATCATTCACCCCGCCGGCGGGCGTCGACGGCATCGCGCAGGCGTTGGCCAAAAACGGCGCGGTGGACATGCTCGACGGCGGCGCCAAGGCGAATCCCAAGCCGTCGCTCGCGAACGGAGTGCCGACGATCTATACGAGCCAAGTACCGGCGGAGCTGATCGTGTTCAAGGGCCAGCCCGACTTTGTTCCCGTCGTGGGCACGCAATTGCTCTGGGCCCAAAACACGACAAGCGATGTGCTGATCGACACCAGCAACAACAACTATTACGTGTTGATCTCGGGCCGATGGTTCGATTCCACCGCAATCACCGGCCCGTGGACTTTCGTGGCCAACAACGCGCTGCCGCCCGACTTTGCGCACATTCCGTCGCAGGCGCCCGCCGGCGCCGTGCTGCCGACCGTGGCCGGTACGCCGCAGGCGCAGGAAGCGGCGATCTCCAATTCGATTCCTCAAACCGCCACGGTACCCCTCACTAACGGACCGACGTTCACGCCGAACTTCGACGGTCCCCCAGAATACCTGCCGATTGACGGCACGCCGCTCACCTACGTCGCGAACTCCTCGGAACCCGTGATTCAAACGGCGCCCAACGCCTACTACTCGGTGGTCGCCGGGGTCTGGTTTACCGCCGCGCAGATTACGGGACCCTGGATCATCGCCACATCGATTCCGACGGTGATCTATACGATTCCACCCTCCTCACCGCTGTACTACGTCACGTACGTAAAGATCTACGAGGCGACGCCGCAGTACGTGTACGTCGGCTATACGCCGGGCTATTTCGGGACCGTGATCTCTCCCTACGGAACGGTTGTATACGGCACCGGTTACTACTACGCGCCATGGATCGGATCCGTCTGGTATCCGCCGCCCTACACCTACGGCGTGGCGGCCGTCCCGGTCTACAACCCGTGGGTCGGTTTCACCTTCGGATTCGCGTTGGGGCTCGCCACGGCGGCATGGATGGAGCCGTACTGGGGCGGCTCGTGGTATTCACCGGCGTACTGGGGCGGCTATCCCTGCTGCGGTGTGGCGAGTGCGAATGTCTATGGGCATTGGGGCAACGCCGCGTACTCGGGCACGCGCAGCTGGTATGCGGGCGGCGGAGTGGCGGGATCGACGTTCCACGGTTCCTACGCCACGGCTCGCGGGACCACGGGCAACATCAACGCCGGCCGCCAGTACAACGCTTGGACGGGTAACGCATCGCGAGGCTACGATCGCACGTTCAATACGGCGGCCGGCGGCTCCGGCAACGTCGCTCGCGGCAGCAACTACAACACCTACACCGGCCAACGTTCGACGGCCAACGCCGTGTCCGGCACGACAGCCAACGGCAGCACCTACGATCGCGCCGGCGCGACGACCGCGGGACCGCAAGGCGCTGCCCACGCCGGTGGCGGTTCCGTGTACAAC
The DNA here is from genome assembly GCA_963755965.1 of uncultured Gammaproteobacteria bacterium. GTDB lineage: Bacteria > Pseudomonadota > Gammaproteobacteria > Steroidobacterales > Steroidobacteraceae > Bog-1198. The sequence goes on along the minus strand of CAVWLU010000008.1, from coordinate 995,398 downwards.
GCCAACACCGGCAAGACGACCAGCTGGGGAGCGGATAACGCCGGCAACAATCACTACGCCGACACCAGCGGCAACGTCTATCACAACAGCACCAGCGGCTGGCAGCAATCCGCGAGCGGCGCGGCTAAACCGAGCGGCGACACCTCCTGGGCCAATCAGGAATCGACCGCTCGCAGCGCCGGCGAGGATCGCTCGAGCAGCTTTGCGAGCAGTTTCGATCGGGGTTCCGCCGGCACTGCCGGAGGGGGCGGCAGCTGGGGGGATCGCTTCGGCGGCGGTGGCGGCGGTCTATTCGGCGGGGGCGGTGGATTCGGCGGCGGTCGCGGATTCGGCGGCGGTGGATTCGGCGGTGGTGGCGGCGGCGGCTGGGGAGGCCGCTTCGGCGGCGGCGGGGGGTTCAGGCGCTGAAGTGACGGGCCGCGGCCCGTGATGGGGCTCACAGCTTGGGCCGAATCCGGGGGTGACCCACAAAATTCACTCAAGCGCGGCGTCAGGCGGCCGATTCCTTAGCTTAAGCGCATGTTGGCGCGGTTGAATCAATGTCATCGCGCCCATGCGCCGGAGCAGAAATAATGATGCCGTCCAAGTCCACTGGATTCACGCTCATCGAGCTGGTCGTGGTCATCACGATCCTCGGTATCCTTGCCGCATTCGCCGTGCCGAAGTTCATCGCTCTCGACACGCAGGCGCGCATCGCAACCATCAACGGACTTGCGGGCAGCGTGAAGAGCGCAGCTTCCCTCGCCCGCGGCATGTCGATGGCGACCGGTAACGCGAATGTAGTGACCATGGAGGGCCAGACCGTCAATCTGGCCAACAACTATCCGGATTCCACGAATAACGGCATCCCGAACGCGGTCAACACCAGCACATCCGATTTCACGTACAACCCCGGTGCAGCGCAGGGCGTTTGGTCCAAGGTCGGCGCACCCGGCGCGGCCGGCACCTGCGCGGTCATCTACATCCCGCCGACGGTGGCCGGCGCGGCGCCCGTCGTCAACGTCGTGACGACCGGCTGCTAACGCCGCCGGTTTCAACAGGCGGGACGGATTCCCGTTAGAGAAAACCCATGCGGCGCAGAGCTCCTTACCGCGTGCAGGCTGCGGCGCCAAGGGGCTACACACTGGTCGAGCTCGTCGTGGTCTTGGGTGTCGCGGCAGTGCTGTCGGCCTACATTGCGCCGCGTTTCTGGACCCAACAGACCTTCAACGACCGGGGCTACGTCGATGAACTCGCGGCGGCCTTGCGGTCGACACAAAAGGCAGCCGTCATCACCGGTTGCCCGGCGCAGCTGTCCTTGACGGCGAACTCCTATGTGGCAACACAGCAGGCGGCAAGCGGCAATACCTGCAATCCCAGCGATACGAGCTGGGCGACGCCGGTGCTGAGCGCTGACGGATCCGCCATACAGGGCACCGCGCCCTCAAGCACGACCGCGGGGCCCACGGGTGTATTTAAGTTCGACACGCAGGGACGCTTGAATTCGAGTCCCGCCGGAACCCTCACCGTAGGCACGCACACGATCAGCATCGTGGCCGGCACCGGTCTCGTGCAAGTGCAATAGCCATGCGCTGCCGCCATCGAGGAGTAACGCTGATCGAGCTCGTCGTGGCGATCACGATCGTTGCGATTGCGGCCACCACGGTTCTCGGGGCGATGGCGGCGATTGCCAGCCGCAGCGCAGATGCGATGATGCAGCAGCAGGCCATCGCCATCGGACAGGCCTACCTCGATGAGATTCTGCAGCGCTGGGTCGTCGACCCCAACGGCACGCCACCCAATACCGGGCGCGGCAGCTGGGACCTCGTGGACCAATACAACGGTCTGGTGGACGTCGGCGCTCGCGACCAGTTCGGTAATGCGATCACGAGCCTCGGTGCCTACACGGTGAGCGTGGCGACCTTTCCCACGAGCGCACTTGCGGGGGTACCGGCCGCCGCCGCGCGCCGAATCGACATCACGGTGAGCTATTCGCCGAACGGCAGCGTGACGCTGTCGGGATACCGGACGAACTACTGATGAACGCCGTCGCACGCGACCGGTTTGGGCACGCTCTGCGAAGCGAACGAGGCTTCACGCTCATCGAGCTCGTCATCACCATCGCGGTCGGTTCCGTGGTGGTCGCCTTCATGGCGTTGTTCATCGTGATGCCGATGAATGCGTATACCGCGCAAACCCGGCGCGCCACGCTGGTCGATGCGAGCGACAGCGCGCTGCGCTTCATGGCGCGCGACCTCCGCAGCGCCTTGCCGAACAGCGTTCGGGTCACCACGAGCGGCACCGTGACTGCGCTCGAACTGCTGGCGACGGCCGATGGCGCCCGTTATCAGGACAGCGGACCGCTCGCCAATCCGGCGCTTGCGCTCGACTTCACGGCCCCCGACGGCGCGTTCGCGACCACCGTCCCGTTCACGCAACTCACGCTGCCGTGGACCTCGAATACCTACTACTTGTCGATTTACAACGTGGGTGTGCCGGGGGCCAATGCCTATCAAATGAGCAACGTCATCACGCCGGCCGGGACGAGCATCACGATTTCAGCGGGCGCGGCGGCCAACCAGAATCTCGTCACGCTCAATCCCGCGTTTCAGTTCGCATACGGCTCCCCTGAAAAGCGCGTGTATCTCGTGAGCGGGCCCGTGTCCTACTTGTGCGACACGGTGGCCGGCACCTTGACTCGCTACTCGGGATATTCGATTGCCGCCGCGCAGCCCGCGAGTGCCGCGGCGTTGAGCGCCGCCGGTGCCACGAGTGCGCTCGTCGCCGCGAACGTCGGCGCCTGCCAATTCACCTACTCGTCGGGGACGGCGCAGCGCAACGGATTGGCGACGTTGACGCTGCAGATCACCCAGAGCGGCGAGTCGGTGCAGCTGCTCAACGAAGTGCAAGTGGTGAACGCACCGTGAAGCGCTCGACGCAAGGTCAAAAAACCCCGCGCGGCTTCGCGCTGATACCGGCGCTGTTCCTCATCGTGGTGCTGGGCGCACTGGCGGCGATCGCGATACGCGTCGGTACCGGACAGCAGCAGGCAGTCACCATGGCTCTAGAGGAGGCACGCGCGCTTGCAGCCGCCCGGGCAGGCATCGAATGGGGCGCCTACCAGAGCGTCAGCGGAGGCTGCGCTGCGAGTACGACATTGAATCTAACGGAGGCGGCGCTCAACGGATTCACGGTCATCGTCACATGTGCCGCCACGACGTTTACAAACGGCGCCGCGACCAGCGCTTCCTATGTCCTCAAGTCCACCGCGACTACCGGAACGTACGGCCAACCGGGCTATGTCCATCGGGTCGTGAGCGGTACGTACACCAATGCCACTTGAACCGAACTTGGGTGAGGGAACGCTCTGGGGCTGGGCCGCGAAACGATTGCGCCAGACGCTCCTCGTGATCCCGTTGTTGTTTGCGCACCCGGCGCTCGCCCAGGTCGCGCTCGTCCAATCCTCCGGATTGTTCGGAAACCCGGCCGGAGTCACGGCCACGTCACCGGCCTTCGCAGCCAATCCGGCCATCGGGCACACGATCGTCGTTCTCGTATGGACTTGGACCGAAAATACCGCGGCCACCATCAATGTCACGGATAGTGCGGGCAATACATACACTGCGGCCGCCCAAGCGAGCATCGATCAATCGGCATGGTATGAAAGTGCTGCAGTGTTCTCGGCGCCGGTGTCGGCGACGGGAGCCGGCTTCACCGTGACCGTTACGATGCCCAACAACGACAGCATCTCGCAGAGCCGGGTCGTTGCGATCGAGTATTCAGGTGTCGGCTCCATCGATCAGGTAGCAACGGCCACCGGCTCCGCAGCCGCAGCGAGCGTCGCAACTGCAGCCGCCGTCTCGCAGCCGAACGAGCTGGTTGTTTCTGCGTTCGGAATAGACAACCCGGCCGATAATTTTTCTTCGATCGTTCCGAGTGCCGGCTATACGCCCCGCGGCGTGGAACTGCAAAATGCCGGCGACACCGCCGGTGGTGCGGCCGATCAGATCGTAAGTGCCGCGGGCGTGCAGAGCATCACCTGGACCGTCAGCCCCACTTTGAGCGGTTGGGCGGCCGTGATCGCGACCTTCAAGCCGGCCTTGAGCGCGGTGCCCACGTCGAATTGGTACTTCGACGAGCCCTCTTGGCCGACGACGAGTGGGGCGGTCATCGATTCCGGCGGCAGCGGATACAACGGCACGGCCATGCACGGCGCGACCACCGCAAATGCGACGCCGGCCATCGGCGGGTCGCCGGGAACCTGCCGCTACGGCACCTTCGACGGCAGCACGCAGTATGTGGCGGTGCCGGGTCCGCACTTCACGGGCCCATTCACGGTGACGGCATGGATCCGGCCGACCGCGAAGGACTCGACCGGAGGGCGCATCTGGTTCGACGATACGAATTTCGACGGTTACGCCTTGAGCATGGGCGATAGCGGCACCGCAAATGAGCTGCGTTTCTACATCCGCAACCCATCTACCGTCTGGGCTGAGGGGAAATTGTCCCTCGCCGTCGGTACCTGGTACTTCATCGCCGGTGTCCTCGATGCCACCAACGCGAAGAGCATGACTCTCTATACATTGGACGCGAACGGCAACATTCTCGATCAGAGTTCTACGCCGATAACCGGCTTTACTCCCGGGGCTTCGTCGCTGCTCGCCATCGGCGGCGCGACGGACTCTTCCAAGGAAGGCAGCCTCGCGCAACGCCGCTTTCCCGGCTTCATCGATGAAGTAAAAACCTACGCGGGTGCCCTGAGCACCACCCAGGTGCAGCTCGCGGCCACCGCGGCGCACGCATGCTCGTTGGTGACCGCGCCCGACCATTATGCGATCAGCAACGCGGGTACGGCAGTCAACTGTCAGGCCTCGCCGGTGACCATCACGGCACACAGCGCGACGCATGCGGCGGTGCCGACCACCGACACGATCACCGTGAGCACCAGCACAGGGCACGGCGACTGGTCGCTGACCACCGGCGGCGGCACCTTTACACCGGGTGCCTCGAACAGCGGCACGGCGAGCTATTCCTACGTCATCGCCGATGGCGGTACCGTCACGCTGTCGCTCAGAGACACCTATGCCGAGACGGTCACCATCAACGTGGCCGATGGCACGGTGACCCAGAAGTCCGGCAGCGCATTGGCCTCCGAGCAGCCGCCGCTGACCTTCGTGGCGTCGGGCTTTCGATTCACGAACGGCGCCAACGTCGGGACCATTATCGGCACTCAGATTGCCGCCAAGTCCTCGACGCAAAGCCTCGCGCTCCAGGCGGTGCGAACCGACACCAACACGGGTGCCTGCACGGCGGCATTCCCGAGCGGAGCAACCGTGAACGTCAGCCTCGCCTACCAGTGCAATAATCCAACGAGCTGCATCGCCGGCCAAGCCTTAACCATCGGCAACAATGGAACGAACACCAATATCGCATCGAATCCAGCCGGCGGCGTCGCAACCTATACGACGGTTCCTTTGAAGTTCAGCACCGCGAATGCCGAGGCGCCGTTCACGCTCAATTACTCCGACGTAGGCCAAATCACCCTTTATGCGCGCTACAGCATTCCGCTCGGCAGCGGCGTAGGTTCGGGCAATACCATGAATGGCGCCGGCCAGTTCGTGGTCCAGCCGTACAGCTTCACCTTGTCGAACATCAGGTGCACCGTTTATGGCGCGGGCACCTGCGCTCCCGCGCTTCCTGCACCCGGCAACAATCCGGGAGCAAGCTCGGCCGCCGGCGCCGCCTTCATGCCGGCCGGCCAGCCATTCTCGGCGACTGTCACGGCGACGAGCTTCGTGGGCGCCGCGACACCTAACTACGGCAAGGAGATCTCGCCCGCGGGCGTGACGCTGACGGCCAACCTCGTAGCGCCCGCCGGCGGCGATGCGGCCCCGCTCAATAACGCCGCAGGGTTCTTGGGTTTCAGCAACGGCGCCGCGACCGGGACGAACTTCAGTTGGCCCGAAGTCGGCATCATCACGTTGACCCCGAGCGTTGCGAACTACTTGGGCTCCGGTACCGTGACCGGTAGTACCTCGGGAAATGTCGGGCGATTCATTCCGAACGGCTTCGCCGTGGGGCTCAATACGCCCGTGTTCGGCACCGGCTGCACCGCGGGTAGTTTCAGTTACGTGGGTCAGCCGCTCACCTATACGGTCGCCCCCGTCGTGACCGTCACAGCGCAGACCTTGGGCGGGGCGACCGCGCGCAATTACACCGGCGCCTTCTTGAAACTCAGCAACAGCTCGCTGACCGGCCGAACCTATTCGCCGACGCCCGCAAGCCCGGGCCTCAATATATCCGGCCTCCCTGCGACCACTGTCGACCCCGCGATCAGCGATTTAGGGACCGGCCAAGCGACCCTCACCTTCAGCACCGGCAGCGGTCTCTGGTTCAACCGAGGCGCCGCGAGCGCCCCGTTCAATGCCAACATTGCGCTCAGCATCAACGTGCTCGACGGCGACGGCGTCTCGGCGCCGAACCCGGTGAGCTTCGGACTCGGTACCGGCATCAGCTTCAGTACCGGCGCGACCCAATATTACGGGCGGCTCGCCCTGCGCGACGCGGTGGGCTCTGAACTGCTCGATTTACCGATGTCGCTGACCACGGAGTACTACCTGAGCGCTACGCAGGGGTTCACCACCAACACCGCCGACAGCTGTACGGTGGCTCCGGCGATCTCCTTCAGCAACTTCCAATCGAATCTCTCCGCAGGCGAGACCTGCGTGCGTGACACCGGCCGGCCCGGCGTGTCCGGCCTCGGCTGCGCAGCGCCCGCTGCCGCAGGATTGCAATATCGCCCGACCGCTGCAGCCGGCAATTTCAATTTGATACTGGCGGCTCCCGGCGCGGGGAATTCGGGCGCACTCAACGTCACCGGCACCGCACCCTCCTGGCTGCAATACTCGTGGGGCAGCACCCAAAACCCGCTCGGCATGGCAACTTTCGGCATCTTCCCGGGGCCGACCTCCCGCGTCCATCAGCGCGAGGTTTATTGACGAATGGACGCGACGCCGATTCGAAACTGTGGATGACGGCTCACCGCCTCGCGCCACCAGTCCTCACCCGTAATCGTTCCGAACGGGACCTGCGCGTCGCTGCGCCGCCATTTTTCCAGCCACTCCGTGCCCAACAGGTCACGGCCATGCACGGACCTCGCGGCACGCGGCGACAGCGCGATGGTCGTTTCGGCTTTCGGTCCGGTACCGATTCCCTTCGCGACATAGAAGCCCGCAGCCAGCATGGCGGCACGCACGCTCGTGGAATAGGTGTAGGTAAACAGTTCGACCGCGCCGCCGCAAAGGGCCGCGAGTTCGCGGAACGCTGCGAGCGTCCACAACGCGCTATCGGTTTTGAAAGAAAAGGGATCGAAGAAAACGATATCCGGAGCCGGCGCAAGGGATTTGCAAACGGCGAAGTCGCCGCGTAACAGCAGCCAGTCGATCCCGGCTTCGCGGCTGCTCCAATGATCGTGCGCCAGCAGCTGCCGCGGCCCCGCATGCCGCAAGTGCTTGAACCACTGCGGGTGACGTAGAGCCAGATGAAATGCGTCGAAATCGTTCTCGAAACTCACCAGGATCAAGCGGCGCGCGGCTGGCGGGACCGCGTTGCCGCGCGCGCAAGCCTCGTCCCTCTCTGCTTCGACCGCATGAATCGCCGCCATTGCATTGGCCCCCGCGCCCAGGCCGACGTCCCACACCACGAGCGGCGGCTGGTCCGCCGCAGCCAACCGCTCGATCAGGCGCGACTGTTCCACATAGAGCTGGTGCGCTTCCTGCGTCGGATCGTCCACGGGGTGCATCACCTCGCCGGAATTTCGGTCGCGGATATGCCCAATGCCCTCGCTGACCACGACCTCATATCGGCCGAGCTGCATCTTGCGCAGCGTGCGTTCCGCCTTGGTGACACCCTTCGAAACCGGCCCGTAGGAATCGCGCGCGTCGAGGATTTCGCGCTGCGATTGATAAAAATGAAGCCAGGTGCCTGCAAGGATGTGTTCACGCATGCGGCGCATGAGCTGCGTGTAAAAATGTATGTTGTGCAGCCCGAGCAGCTGCCATCCCATGGTCTCGCGTACACGGTGGAGATGAAACAAATAAGCGATGGAGAAGGTCCGGCAGGTATAGCACTCGCAAGCCGGATCGATGGGACCTTCCATGCCGCGGTACGCCGCGCGCCGTAGGTCGCGACGTCCGACGCTGGTGAACGCGACGCCTTGTTTGGCGAGCGCGGTCGGCAAGATGCAATCGAACATATCGACTCCGCGATGCACCGCTTCGAGTAAATCGCGGGTCGTGCCGACGCCCATCAGATATCGCGGCCTGTCTTCGGGCAAATGCTCCGTGACCAGCGCCGTGCAGTCCTCGCGTTGCTCCACGCTCTCGCCGACCGCGAGTCCGCCGATTGCAAAGCCGTCAAACGGGATTTCAGTTGTAGCGCGCGCGCTTGCAACGCGCAGGTCCTCGTAGGCCGCACCTTGCACTATCCCGAAGAGCGCTTGCGGCGAATCGCCGCGTGCCGCGAGGCTCCGAAGCGCCCAGCGGTGCGTCAGCTCCATCGCGTCCTTGGCGATGCTGCGGTCGACCGTCGAGGGCACACATTGATCGAGCACCATCATGATGTCGGCGCCAATCGCCTTCTGGGTCGCAATACTGCGTTCCGGACTCAGATGGATCGTGGTGCGATCGACGTAGCTCTTGAATTCGGCGCACTCCTCGCGCAGGGTACGGCTGCCCGGCAGCGAGAAGATTTGAAACCCTCCCGAATCGGTGAGCACTGAGCGCGGCCAATTCATGAACCGATGAATGCCGCCGAATTTCTCGAAAATCTCCACGCCGGGCCGCAGCAACAGATGATAAGTATTGGCGAGCAGGACCTCCGCGCCGCTTGCCAAGAGATCCTCGCGGCTCTGCGCCCGCACGGCGGCATGAGTGCCCACCGGCATGAACACGGGCGTCAGCACCTCGTTGTGAAGCGTGCGAAAGCGCGCGGCCCGGGCGCGCGAGCCCGGCGCCGTGGCTTGCAGCGTGAAATCCAATCGCGTCACTCGCGAGGTCTCCATCTTAGGCGCGAGGCTTGCCGCGGTGGACCACGCCGACGCAGGGGTTCGCGCCCAAGTTGTAACAAAGTTCCGCTGGCCGATCGATTTGCCATAGCGCAAAATCCGCGCGCTTGCCTAGCTCGAGCGTGCCGATCGCATCCTGCAACCCCAAGGCTCGCGCCGCATGCCGCGTCGCGCCGCAGAGCGACTCTTCGGGCGTCAGCCCGAATAGAGTGCAGGCCATGTTGAGCGCGACCAGCAGCGATGTGCACGGTGAAGTACCGGGATTGCTGTCGGTCGCGACCGCCATCGGCACGCCGGCCTGGCGCAGCATCGCCACCGGGGGCGGCGTCGTCTGACGCAAGGTGAAATAGGCGACGGGCAACAGCACGGCGGTCGTCCCGGCGAGCTTGAGTAAGTGCGCTCCACGCTCGCTCAAGAATTCCAGATGATCGGCTGAAAGCGCGCCGAATTGCGCGGCCAATTCTGCCGCACCCATGTCGCTCAATTGACCTGCGTGCAGGTGTGCCGGAATACCTAAATTCCGGGCGGCGCGCAGAAACGTTTCCGTCTCCGCGAGAGAGAAGGCGATGTTTTCGCAAAAAGCGTCGACCGCGTCCACCAATCCGGCGGCGGCCAGCGACTCGAGCCAGGGGCCGCTCGCGAGTGCGACGAAGTCCTCACGCTTCTCGCTAAATTGCGGCGGCAACGCATGCAAGCCCAAATACGTCGTCTTGATCGACACGGGAAGCTCGCGCTCGAGAGCCCGAGCGACCTCCAGCATGCGCCGCTCGGTCGCGAGGTCAAGCCCGTAACCGGATTTCACCTCGATGGTGGTGACTCCCTCGGACATCAATCGCTCGGCACGGACCGAGGCGGAGTTCCGGAGGGAGGCTGCATCGGCCGCGCGAGTGGCATTAACCGTCGATTGAATGCCCCCGCCTGCGCGTGCAATGGCTTCGTAGGACGCGCCGCACAGGCGTTTTTCAAACTCTTCCACCCGGTTGCCGCCATAAACCAAGTGCGTATGGCAATCGATCAACCCCGGCGTCAGCCACTTTCCGCGGCAATCCTCGAGCGGAATGTCCTCGGCGGCCGCCTTGATTTCGGCCTCGGCGGTGGACCCGATCCAGGCAATGAGTTCGCCCTTCACGGCAATCGCATCGCTATTGCACTTGCCATAAGGTTCGCCACCCGCGACCATCGTGGCGATGTTCGCGCCGACCCACACCCGATCCCACTCCTTAGTCGACAATGTTTGCACCTGATCGCCCGCTGTTTGCTGTTCTTGCCATGATACGGCAAACTAACCTGCCTATACAGGTATAGGCAACGTGACTCGACGGTATCATTTGGAATGCGCGCTGCTGCAGCAAGGTTGGGTGCGCGATGCGCTCGTGACCGTGGAGGACGACGGGCACATCAGCCGTATCGAAGCCGGGTCCTCGAGTGAGGGCGCGCAGAATTTCGCGCCGGCACCGCAGCAAGATGCTCTGCGCGTGGCCGGCTTCGTCGTGCCCGGGATGCCCAATGTGCACAGTCATGCCTTTCAGCGTGGAATGACCGGCAACACGGAATACCGGCTCTCGGCGCACGACAGTTTCTGGACCTGGCGTCAGGCCATGTATGCACTGGCGAATCGAATCACGCCTGCGGACTTGGAGGTGCTGGCGACGCAGCTATTCGTGGAGATGCTCAAGTCCGGCTACACCTCGGTGGCCGAGTTCCACTACCTGCACCGCCAAACCAACGGCGATCTGTACGCGGGGTCCAATGCCCTGTGGGATGCCATCGATGCGGCCGCCGAGGCCGCCGGCATCGGCTTGACGTTCCTACCAACTCTTTATCAAACCAGCGACTTCGGAAGACAGCCGCCGAAACCCGAGCAAGCCCGTTTCACACTCGATACGCAGTGGTTCGTGCGGGCGGTTGAGGAACGGCTGAGCGCGGAACGGCGCAGCGCGTCGCCCGTCCGCCGGACGGGAGCCGCTTTTCATAGCTTGCGGGCGGTCCCGCTCGAAAGCTTGCAGGAAGCTCTGCGTGACCTCCGCAGCGTCGACGCAGAATTACCCGTGCACATCCATGTAGCCGAGCAATTGAAAGAGGTGGAGGCCTGCAAGCTCCGCACCGGCCGACGACCCATCGAATTGCTGTTGGACACAGGGTTGCTCGACAGAAACTGGTGCCTGGTGCATGCCACCCACGCCACGGTTGCGGAGTTGCAAGGCATCGCTGCAACGGCGGCCGTCGTCTGCGTATCCATCAGTACCGAGGCGAATTTGGGCGATGGTTTTTTTGAGGCCGCTCGATTCTTGAAACTCGGCGGCCGAATCTCTGTGGGGTCCGACAGCCAGGCAACCGTCTGCCCGGCCGAGGAGCTGCGCTGGATGGAGTACCAGCAACGGCTTCGAAAAAAGCACCGGGGCGTTCTCGCCGACAAAGCCGAGCCTCATGTCGGTACGCGATTGTGGCGCGATGCCGCACTTCACGGCGCGCAGGCCATCGGCCAACCGGTGGGGGTGATCGCGCCGGGCCGCCGCGCGGATTGGCTGGTACTCGATCGAACACACCCTGCATTCGCCGGCGCAAACGAGGAAACCGCGCTCGATCACTTGGTGTTCGCGGGCGGCAGCGCGGCGATTCGCGATGTCATGGTGGCCGGCCGGTGGGTGGTCAAGGACGGGCGGCATGCCGCTGAACTGCCGCTGCGGAGCCGCTTTTGCGATCTCGCGGGCCGCCTCGCCGGGCCCGCCGATGGTTGATCGTTAGTTGACTGTACCTGTCTATACAGGATAACCTGAGGCATGGATAAATCGAGCGCCGCGCTGCAGCCCCTATACCTTAAGGTAAAGAGGCATATCTTGGAGAACATTGGCTCGGGCAAGTGGGCCACCTCCGCACGCGTTCCCTCCGAGAACGAGATCGTGAAGTCTTTCGGCGTATCGCGCATGACGGCGAACCGGGCGCTCAAGGAATTGCGCGACGAAGGGGTTCTGGTGCGCATTGCCGGGGTCGGCAGCTTCGTCGCGGATCGGCACGCACGTGCCCACCCTCTCGCGATCCGCAGCATCGCCGATGAGATTCGCGAGCGCGGGCACGTGCATCGCTCCGAGATCGTGTCGCTCGAACGCGTGCGTGCCGTAGCGGAGTTGGCCGAGGACTTCGGTATCGCGCCGCGCAGCGAGCTCTATTGTTCGATGATCGTGCACTTCGAGAACGACCGGCCCATACAGTTGGAAGACCGCTACGTGTTGCCCAAGCTGGCGCCTGAATATCTAACGGTGGATTTCAATCGCACGACTCCCCATGACTACTTGATCAAAGCCGCACCGCTGCAGGAGGTCGAACATCTCTTGCGCGCGGTGATGCCTGACGACCGGACCCGCAAACTATTGACCATGAAGCGCGACGAGCCCTGTTTGTTGATGATCCGGCGCACCTGGACGGCCGGTCAGATTGCCTCGGTCGCGCGCTTGTACTACCCAGGTTCTCGCTATGAAATGTCGGGGCGATTCCGCCCCTGAGGAAAGTACCATGCTCGCACCCGTGAAACCCCGAATCATTCGCGCCGCTCGCGGCAACGCATTGAGCGCCCGATCCTGGATGACCGAAGCGCCGCTGCGCATGTTGATGAACAATCTCGATCCTGAAGTCGCCGAGAACCCCGGCGAACTCGTAGTCTACGGCGGCATCGGACGCGCCGCACGCGATTGGAACTGCTACGACCGCATCGTCGAAACCCTCAAACGCTTGACCGAGGACGAAACCCTATTGGTGCAGTCCGGCAAGCCGGTGGGCGTGTTCCCGACTCATGCGGAAGCGCCTCGCGTGCTGATCGCCAATTCCAATCTGGTGCCCCATTGGGCTACTTGGGAACACTTTCATGAGCTCGACCGCAAGGGTCTCGCCATGTACGGGCAAATGACCGCCGGCTCCTGGATCTACATCGGCAGCCAAGGGATCGTGCAAGGTACTTACGAAACCTTCGCTGAAATGGCCCGCCGCGACTTCGGCGGCAAGGTGGCCGGGAAGTGGGTATTGACCGCCGGCCTTGGCGGCATGGGCGGAGCACAGCCGTTGGCGGCGACCATGGCAGGCTTGAGCATGCTGGCAGTTGAATGCCGCGCGAGCCGCATCGCGAAGCGTCTCGAAACCGGCTATGTGGACGCACAGGCGCATTCCCTGAACGAAGCTCTTGCGATGCTCGACGCCGCCAAGAAAAGCGGGAAGCCGATCTCGGTGGCACTGCTGGGCAACATCGTGGACGTCCTCGAGGCGCTGCTCGAGCGGGGAATCAAGCCCGATGCGCTAACGGACCAAACCTCTGCCCACGATCCCGTCAACGGCTATCTGCCGCAGGGTTGGACCGTGGAAGAATGGGACGAACGGCGCGAAAGCGATCCAAAAGGCACCAGCGACCAAGCCAAGCTCTCGATGGCGAAACACGTCGAGTATCTGCTGCGCTTCAAAGCCATGGGTTTGCCGGTATTCGACTACGGAAACAATATCAGGCAGGTCGCCCGCGACGCCGGCATCTCTCGCGCCTTTGATATTCCGGGCTTCGTGCCGGAATATATCCGACCGCTGTTCTGCCGCGGGATTGGACCCTTCCGGTGGGCCGCATTGTCGGGAGACCCGGAGGACATTTACAAGACCGATGCGAAAGTCAGGGAATTGATTCCGGATGATCCGCATCTGCATCAGTGGCTCGACATGGCGCGTTCGCGGATTCACTTTCAAGGATTGCCCGCGCGCATCTGCTGGGTGGGCCTTGGACAGCGCCATCGCCTCGGCCTCGCGTTCAACCAAATGGTCGCGAGCGGCGAACTGTCGGCTCCCATCGTCATCGGCCGCGATCATTTGGACTCAGGCTCCGTGGCGAGCCCCAATCGAGAAACCGAGGCGATGCGAGACGGCTCCGATGCCGTGTCCGATTGGCCGTTGTTGAATGCGTTGTTGAACACCGCGAGCGGGGCGACCTGGGTGTCGATCCATCATGGCGGCGGCGTGGGCATGGGGTTCTCCCAGCATGCCGGCGTCGTGATCGTGTGCGACGGCAGCGAGGCGGCGGGTCGGCGCGTGCGTCGCGTGTTGTGGAATGATCCCGGCACCGGTGTCATGCGTCATGCCGATGCGGGCTATCAAATAGCAATCGACTGTGCCCGTGAGCAAGGCCTAGACTTGCCCATGATCGAACCAAAGATCGAGCAATCATCGAAGTGACCGGTGCTCTCGACATACGCGCCGGCCAGCTGACGTTGCCGCTGTTGCGGCGGATCTACGATCAGCCGGTGGCGCTCCGGCTCGGCACCGAGGACCGCACCCGCATCAGTGCGGCGACCGCCCTGGTCGATAGGATCGTGGCGACCGGTGATGCGGCATACGGCATCAATACCGGCTTTGGGCTGTTGGCGCAGACCCGCATACCCACCGAGCAGCTCGAGCTGCTGCAGCGAAACTTGCTGCTGTCCCACGCGGCGGGCGTGGGTGAGCCGTTGCCTGATCCGGTGGTGCGGTTGATTCTGGCACTCAAGGTCAACGCATTGGCTCGCGGACATTCCGGGATCTCATTAGGATTGATCGATGCCCTGCTTTCGTTGCTGCGGCATGAGATTTATCCGGTGATTCCCGCCCAAGGATCGGTGGGCGCGTCGGGCGACCTCGCCCCGTTGGCGCACTTGAGTACTGTCCTGCTCGGCATCGGGCACGTGCGCGCGGGCGGAAAGATTCTGACGGCTGCCGAGGGCTTGAGGCTGGCAGGACTCGAACCGTCGAAGCTTCGTGCCAAAGAAGGACTTGCGTTGATCAACGGCACGCAGGTTTCGACCGCGCTTGCATTGGCGGGTCTTTTTGGCGCGGAAAACGTACTGGCAGCCGCCATCGTAGCAGGCGCGATGTCGATCGACGCATTGAAGGCGAGCGATTCACCGTTCGATGATCGTATTCATCAGGCCCGCGGCCACCCGGGGCAAATCGCCGTGGCGCGCGAATACCGCGAATTGATCGCCGGCAGCGCGATTCGCGCCTCGCATCTCGACTGCAGCCGAGTGCAAGACCCTTATTCCTTCCGCTGTCAGCCGCAGGTGATGGGGGCCTGTTTGGATCTCATCCGCCAATGCAGCATCACGCTTCGGGTGGAAGCCAATGCGGTCACCGATAACCCCCTCCTGTTCGTTGAACAAGGCGACGTGCTTTCGGGCGGCAATTTCCACGCCGAGCCGGTGGCGTTCGCCGCGGACACGCTCGCGCTGGCCATCGCCGAGATCGGCAGCCTGTCGGAGCGCCGCATGGCAGTGCTGGTCGATCCGAAGATGAGCGGATTGCCTCCATTCCTGGTTGAAAACAGCGGATTGAACTCGGGTTTCATGATCGCGCAGGTCACGGCGGCCGCTTTGGTATCCGAGAACAAAGCCATCGCCGCTCCGTGCAGCGTCGATTCGATACCGACTTCGGCCAACCAGGAGGACCATGTGAGCATGGCCACGCACGCCGCGCGCCGATTGGGGGCCATGGTTGAAAACGCAGCCGGCGTCGTCGGCATCGAATTGCTGGGGGCGGCGCAGGGCATCGATTTTCATCGCCCCGCTCGATCGTCGGACACTCTGGAACATGTTCACGCCGACATCCGCAGCGAAGTCGCCTTTTACGGGATGGACCGCTACTTTGCACCGGATATCGAAGCGGCCAAGCGCTGGGTAAAAACAGGCCGTTTCACATCCCTGGTCGAACGAATTCTCCCTTCTAGAGTTTAAACAATGAAATCCGTCGGCGCCTTGCTTCTCTTCGCATGCCTGCTCTCAGGTGTCGGCCGAGCTGGCGATATCAACCTCGCCACCGTGAGCTGCGATAAGTACGAAAACGAAATCCTTCCTTCCGCGGCGTCGCCGCAGTATGCGGACCCGGCGAAAAATCCCGATTCGATCAACACGGTGATGTGGTTGTTCGGGTTTTCGGTGGCCAAAATGGGCGAGCACGTCATGTACGGGGACGCGCTCACGTCGTTCGGCTTTGCGCTCGACGCCGAGTGCAAGAACAATCCGAGCACCAGTTTACTGCAGGCTTTGACCACCATCAGACCCAAACGCGACAAGCCCATGGACCTCACCACGTTGACTTGTGCGACCTTCGAATCGCGACATGCGGAATCGGCTCGCACGGATCCGGACAGCGCGAACACGATCATGATGTGGCTGTTTGGCTACTCCGTGGGACAATCCGGAAGCCATGTTTTCAATGCCAACGCGCTCGGGCATTTCGCTTCGGCCCTGCAGACGCGGTGCGAGCAGCATCCGGATGACAGCCTCTTCGATGCGTTGGCGGCGGTCGATAAGCCTCCGGGCAGCCGGTAGCGTTTCATGGGCAGGCACTCGAACGGACCGGCGTTTCGGTTGTTGCTTGGCCCGATCGCACTGCTTGGCCCGATCGCACTGCTTGGCCCGATCGCACTGCTTGGCCTGATCGCACTGCATGGCGCGCCGGGCGTCGCAGCCGATTCATCGAGCGAGGCATTGATCGCTCGCGGCCGCGCCCTCGAACTTCCGACGCCGTACGTTCCACCGCCGGGTGACCCTCTCGAGCATCATGCCGCAGGATTCGCACAAGTCATGTGCTCGGCTGTGTTCATCACCGGGCTCGACCCGCTATTCGCTGCGGAAAACGTCGGCTACTTCACGGCACCGTATGCCGAACGAAAAAACCTCGGGAAGCCGGTCATCGATCGCGTTGCCAAAACCGTCAGTATCGACGTACCCGGAAAGACCGCGCGGCTTGCGAGATACATCGGCGACCAGGGGTGCGTCACCTTCGCGTTGGGTAAGAACTCTGCCGACTATATTCCCCATCCGGTAAAGCCGAAGCTGCCGGATCCGACGACGCAGGCATGGCCCATGGGCGATCAGGGTGCGCTCGCGGCCGCACCGGGTGAGTTGGATACAGCCATGGTCAACCGGGCAGTCGAGGCGGCATTCGCCTCTCCGGCGGGGATGACTGCGGCATTCGTCGTCACCTGGCGCGGACACATTATCGCCGAGCGTTACGGTCCCGGAATTGGGTTGCACACGCCGCTCGAAAGCTGGTCCATGGGGAAGAGCGTCACCGCCGCGCTGATGGGAATTCTCATCAAACGAGGCGACTATGGACTGTGGCAGCCCGCGCCCATCCCGGAGTGGCAAACGCCGGGCGATCCACGCGCCAAAATTCGCGTTGCCGATTTGCTGCGTATGTCGAGCGGCTTGCGGATCAGGGCGCCCTACGACCCTGGGTACGATGAATCCGGACCGTACCCGGATCACCTCTACTTATACACGGGCGGCATCGACTCGTTCCATTATGCGGCAACCCGACCGCTCGAATGGCCGCCGAACACGGTCGGCCGATACCGAAATACCGACCCCGTGCTCGTGAACTATCTTATTCGGCTGGCGGTCGAGCGACGCAAAGAGGACTATCTCGCCTTTCCACAGCGCGCACTGTTCGACAAGATTGGCGTGCGCACGATGGTGATCGAAACGGACCCCTTCGGCGATTTCCTCACTCAAGGGTATGATCTCGCATCTGCACGCGACTGGGCGCGGCTCGGGAACCTGTATCTTCAGGACGGCCTCTGGAACGGCGAGCGAATTCTTCCGGAAGGGTTCATCAAGTTCGTGAGCACCCTGGCTCCGGCGTGGGTTGCCGATGCGCGGCCCATATATGGCGGCTTCTTCTGGATCAATGGCGACGGCGCTCTGCCCGTCCCGAAGGACGCCTACTACATGGCGGGCGCCGGCGGCCAGTACACGATGATCGTGCCGTCGCACGATCTCGTGGTGGTGCGTCTCGGACACTTCAAGGGCGACGAAATCGGCACGGCTGACCTCAATAAGGCATTGGCGCTATTGCTCAAGGCCGTGCCACCCCGGCACTAGAATTTAACGGCTGGGACGCGTCCTACACACATTATGTGCAGTCATTAAATCGCTGGGAAGTGTCCTACAAGTGTTGTGTGGATTCATCGAATATCTTGTGAGGGGAGATCATGATTCACTGTACACATGAGGAATCCGGGGAAAAAGCGACTGACATCCGGGCTTGCATGCGGCATTTGCGGCATGGCACTCGTGAGCATGGCAGCGGCTGCTCCGCCGACCAGCCGCAGCATATTGGGCGCTTGGAGTTCAGATGACTCTCCAAAGACGAAACAGAGCAGCGGTTTTGCACAAAGTGGGTTTGCGAAAACCGTTTCGGCACGGCTGGAATCGGCGAGGCTGGATCTGCGAGCGCCCACCGAGTGGCCATCCATGCCGGGCAGCAAGGACGGCAAATCCGCCGGCGGCGCGATGGCTCAAGCCGAGGCAACATCCCCTCGCTCCGCCAGTGAGGCTGTTCCCTTTCCATCGGCGCACCGCACGATGGAGAGCGCGCACGAAGATCAGCAACCGTCCTGGGGAGCGGATGAGCCGGCAATGAAAAACATGAGCCGGGCGGAAGAGTTGACGCGCAAGGTGCATCGGGAAGGCCTTCCGGTCGCCCGCCTTTGGGAAAGTCATTCCGCCTTGGTAAGCCTAGGCCTCAACCAGCGCGGCAAACCCGGGCTGTGGCTGATTCAAAAGACGCATTAAAACGCACCGGCAAGTCGCCGTAGGATTTTGCCTACGCGTGAATGCGCCCCATGCGTACGCGTACCTTTTGCCCCCCGCTGCAGACTCAACCTTCATGGGTGCCCCATTGCCGAATTCCGCACCGCAAACTACGCTGCGGATCCTGTACGTTGAGGACAACTCCATCGTCCGCGAAGTCACCTCCGAGCTGCTCGCGCAGGATCGCAGGCACATTGTGGCGCTTGGGACCGCCGAGGAAGCGTTGCATGAATTCAACGAACATCCTTTCGATGTGGTCATTACGGATCTGAGCTTGCCCGTCATGTCGGGCCTGGACTTGGCACGCAGCATTCTCACCCTGAAACCGCAGGCTCCGATCATTATCGCTTCGGGTTATCCCCTGACGACGGGGCTGCAGAAAATGGGACCGAACGTGCGCACCATCGTCAAACCCTTTGACGCAAGTGAGATCGACTCGCTCATCATGGATCTCTGCCCCGTTAGGTCCGAGCCTTGGGAGGCAAACGACTCAACGCGGTAGGTACTGCGCAATTTGCGCCCGGCGGAATCGCATCGTTTGCAGCCGAACGAGCATCGCCAATCTCGAAGTGAAGCTCCAAAGCACGGTATCCTTTGAGATATACAAACATCGTAACGATCGAATCGTAGCGCTTCATCATCGCCGTTAAGCTTCGCAATACAGGTGGCGGCGCGTCAGCGGCAGCGGCGTCTTCAACGCGCCGCGCTTACCGGCCAAAACCTGATATATCCCGATGTTTCCGGATTCAAATTCGAGCGCGCATGCCGCCATGTACAGGCGCCACACGCGGTAAGTCGCTTCGCTGACGTATTCGAGCGCACGGGCATGGCGATGCTCGAGTCGAGCCACCCAGGCCCGGAGCGTCAGCGCATAGTGTGAGCGCAGCGCCTCGACGTCCGCGATCTCGAAGCTCGAGCGTTCCATGACACTCTGAATATTGCTGATTGTGTCGAGCTGTCCGTCGGGGAACACGTAGCGGTTGATGAATTGCGTCCAAACGTTTCTTTCCCACCCCGGTTGAACATGCGTGATGCCATGGTTGAGAAATAGGCCGTCCGGCTTGAGCAAGCGATGCACAGACGAGAAATAGAGCGGTAGGTTCTTCAGCCCGACATGCTCGAACATCCCGACGCTCGCCACCTTGTCGTATGCGGACTCTTCTCGCAGATCCCGATAATCCCTGAGTTCGACGGTCACTCGATTCTCGAGACCTGCCTCCGCAATTCGTTGTCGCGCGACACTCAACTGCTTCTCGCTGAGCGTTACGCCATGGGCATAGACTCCGTAATTCTGAGCGGCGTAAATCACCAGCGCGCCCCAGCCGCAGCCGATATCTAGAAATCTCTCACCCGGCCGCAGCAGCAGTTTGCGGCATATGTGCTCGAGTTTTGCTTGCTGCGCCTCATCCAAGCCGGCGTCCGGCTGCTCGAAATAACCGCACGAGTAGACCATGGCTCGATCAAGCCACAATTTGTAAAACTCGTTCGACACATCGTAGTGGAATTGAATTGCGTCCCGATTTTCGTCTTTCGAATGAGCCCTGACTTCGGATCCATGGGAGGGAACGATCTCGCCGGTGCCTGGAGCCGCGTGTTGATTCTGCATCCGCAGTCTCAGGGCTATAAAGGCGGCACCTAACCGATCGCGAAGCGGCATCTGGATCGACTCCAGGTGATCCTTGAGACACAGCGCCGCGAATAAATCTCCCTCGATGTCGACATCGCCGCGAAAATACGCTTCCGCCAATCGGAGCGGGTCCTGGCCCAATACCATCGCCGAGACGGCCTCTGGGTTCCGGAACACCAACACGAAACGCGGTTCGCCTGCGCCTGGACCGGCGCCGGCTCCGGCAGATGCTCCCACTCGAAATGCGGCGCCGCTCCATAGCTTCACGGTTATAGAGGCGGGAACACGCTGAAATATCCGGACCAAAAGGCTGGCCGCCATCTCCTCGCCGCGGTAAAGAGGTGCGGCGGCGTTGCGCGCCAGCGAACCCGGCTGCCGAAGCCCCGCATACGTTGTATCGCCCATATGTATCCGCTCTCCCAGGTTGGCACATCGATTATTTCATCGAGTCCCGCCGCGAAAAGTGGCTGTCTTACTCAGGTCCTCGCCAGAAACCACTGACCTTCTGTCAGATTTATCTGACATGCGAACCTAGCTGCGAGCTACGGTGTCCTGGGTAGGGCGACGCGAAATACGGTTTTATCGTCGTTGCCAGTATCAACCTCGACGTTGCCGCGGTGAGCTTTGATTATCTGAAATACGATGTACAGGCCAAGCCCAAGACCTTCGCTGCGGCCGGCCGACCGCTGCCCTCCTCGAAAGGGGTCGAATAAGTGCTCGAGGAGTTCCGGCGGAATATTCCCCTTGTTGGCCACCGACATAAGCACGGCATCACCACCGGTACCATCCAGTCGTACTTGAACGGGCGCAGCCGGATCGCCGTGTTTGAGCGCATTGCCGATGAGATTCGATGCGACCTGCGCGATTCGTTCCGCGTCCCACTGACCCGAAAAATCGCCGGCGTAGTCGCTCTCGATGAGCCGGTCCGGCGCCGCCGCTCGATGCTCGCGAACCACTCTCTCGACCAAAGCTTTGAAATCGCCCGGCTCAAGGTTCACCGCGATGCCTCCCGCGAGTCTCGCGCGCGCCAAGTCGAGCATATCCTCGATCAGCCGGCCCATGCGCTTTCCGCTCGCCAGTATGCGCGCTGCCGCTTCCTGTGCGCGATCTTCTCTGCAGCTCCGCTCGAGAACCTGCGCCGAAGCGAGAATGGCGCTCAACGGATTGCGAAGATCGTGCGCAAGCAGCGCACTGAACATTTCATTCAGGCGCAGTGTCTCGGTACGATCTTGTAATTCTCGCGCAAGCTGCTGCCGTTGGCGATGCAGCTCGAAAAACACGTCCGCCTTGTTCTGCAGAATGTGTGGTTCGATCGGCTTATAGATGAAATCGACGGCGCCGGATTCATAACCCTTGAAAAGGCGCCATTGCTCCCTCGCACCCGCCGTCACAAAAATGAGAGGCACATGCCGCGTACGCTCGCTGCCGCGCATCAGCTCTGCGAGCTCGAAACCATCCATCTCGGGCATCTGTACATCGAGAAAGACGAGCGCGAAATCATGGACGAGCAGCAATTCCAAAGCTTCGAAGCCCGACCGCGCGGTCAATATCTCCACATCGTCCCGCTGCAGCAAAGCGGATAGCGCAAGAAGATTTTCCGCAAGGTCATCGACCAGCAGGCATTTGATGCGCGGTAGCGTAGTTCTGTCCAATGTTTACCCCTTGCGCACCGGCTCTTCTGAGGGACCCAAGGTACGCAGCAATTCGGCGATCTCCCCGAGCGAGAGTATAAGATCCGGCGGCTGCAACTTGAGCGCGGAAAGCACCATCAGAGGCGACTGTGCCGTTTTGGGCTCCTGAACCACCGTCGTTCCGCCCGCCGCGTGTACGGCCGCGAGACCGGCGGCGCCGTCTTCATTGGCGCCCGTGAGAATGATGCCGAGCAGCCGCTCGAAATAGACATCGGCCGCAGACTCGAACAGCACGTCGATCGAAGGACGCGAGTGGTGCACCAAATCGTCCGCGGATAGCGCCAGCTGCGGCCCCTCATCCAGCAACAGGTGGTAATTGGCGGGCGCGAAGTACACGGTTCCCGGCGCCACGGGTTCCTTGTCTTGAGCCTCTCGGATCTGCACGGAGCACCTATGGGAAAACACGTTCACCAGGAGGCTGGGCCGGTCCCGCGGCAGATGCACGACCACGAAGATTGACGCCGGGCAGCTCGCCGGCAGCGCCGGCAGGAGCACGGACAGCGCCTCCACTCCGCCGGCCGACGCTCCGATCGCAACAGCATCGATTTTTCCCTGCAACGCGACATGCCCGTTCACGGCGAGCCTCTCTTTCGAAAAATTCTGTCCTCACGAACGAATACATCGAATCCTTCCTCCTGCGAGGAGAATCGCAGCGATTCTTTCGAGCCAATTCCGAGAAAACCGTGGCGGCACAACGACTCATTGAACAGTCCCAGGGCGCGGTCCTGCAACTCACGGTTGAAATAGATGAGCACATTGCGGCAGGACACCAGCTGAACCTCGGCAAATACGCTGTCGGTTGCGAGACTGTGATCGGAAAACACGATGTGATCCTTGAGGGACTTGTCGATGATCGCTCTTCCATACGCGGCCGTGTAGTAATCCGACAGCGACGCGCTCGCCCCCGACTCGCGGTGATTCACCGTAAAGCCGGCGATGCGATCGACGGGATAGATTCCCGCCTCCGCCTTTTGCAGTGTGTGAGGATTGATGTCCGTCGCGTATATCAATGTTCGCGAGAGCAGACCTTCCTCCCTGAGGAGGATGGCGAGCGAGTAAGCCTCCTCGCCGGCACTGCAGCCGGCCACCCACACCTTGAGCGAGGGGTAAGTTCGCAACAGCGGCACCACGTGTTCGCGCAAGGCCCGGAAGTACGACGGATCCCGGAACATCTCGCTGACTTGAATGGTAAGAAAGTCCAACAGCGCGTAAAACACCTCCGGCTCGTGCATCACCCGGTCTTGCAGCTGCGAAACCCGTTCACAATGGAAGTGGCCCAAGGCGATCGTCAAACGCCGGCGCAGCGAAGCCGCCGCGTAGTCTCGAAAGTCGTAGTGATACACCTCATAAATGGCGTCGATGAGCAGCCGAAATTCGACATCGAATATCTTCCTCGCGGTCTGAGCCCGGCTGCTTATTTGGGCATCCATACGCGCACGAGCGATAAGAGCCGTTCGACATCCAAGGGCTTCGCGATGTAATCGTTCGCCCCCGCTGCCAGACATTTTTCCTGATCATCCTTCATCGCCTTGGCAGTGAGCGCGATGATCGGCAGCTTCTTCCATTCCGGACGTTTGCGGATTTCCCGCATGGCGGTGATTCCATCCATCTCCGGCATCATGATGTCCATCAGCACCATGTCGATCGCGCTCGAGGGCGACTCCATGCTCCGCGCAAGCGCGTCGAGCGCTTCCCGGCCGTTGCGCGCGATCTGCACGTTCGCGCCCTTGGGCTCGAGCACGTTCGACAGCGCGAAGACATTGCGTACATCGTCCTCCACGACCAGAACGCGCCGACCTTCCAAGGAACCATCGCGGTTGCGGGCCGCCTTGAGCATTTGTTGGTGCTCCGGCGGCAATTTGGATTCCACCTGGTGCAAGAAGAGCGTCACCTCGTCCAACAGCCGCTCCGGCGAACGGGCGTCTTTGATGATGATCGATTTGGAATAGCGCCGCAGACGCTGCTCCTCGTCCCGGGAGAGAGCGCGGCCCGTATAGACGATCACGGGCGGGAATGACACGTCGTCCTGTTGCGCCATCTTCTCGAGCAGGTCGTAACCGGACAAATCGGGGAGATTGAAGTCAAGCACGACGCAATCGAAGGTGGTGGCGGCAAGCTCGCGCAGGGCCTGGCTTGCGCTCTCGACCGCCGTGATCTCTACGTCGCCGGTTGTCAGCAACTGACGAATGCTTTCTCGTTGGCGTGGGTCGTCCTCGACGATGAGCACGCGCCGCAAGCCCTGCGACAGCCTGACTTCCAAGCGCTTGAGCGCTTCGACCAATTCCTCCCTCTTGGCGGGCTTCAGCGCATAACCCACGGCCCCTAGTTCCAGCGCTTCGCGGCGGTAATCCGCCACAGATACGATGTGCACGGGAATATGCCTGGTGCGAGGACTACGCTTGAGCTGATCGAGCACACCGAGTCCGGAGTGGTCGGGCAGATGCATATCCAGCAAAATTGCGCTGGGTTGCAGCTGAACGGCGGCAATCAACCCGTCGGTAGCCGAGTGAGTGACGACGCATTGAAAGCGCATCTCATTGGCAAGATCGCGCAGAATCATTGCAAAGGACGTGTCATCTTCCACCACCAGTATGAAACGGCCACCAGGAATCAAGGACTCTCGATCATCCGGCATGGCCGCGGCGGCGAGCGAATGCGCGCCGAGTTCTGCATTCGGCGGCGGCGCGTTACGCTGCTCGGATTGCGGCTTAAGGTGAGCGGCAGTTTGGGTCGACTCGCGCGCGGCCGCAGCCTCGTATTGCACCGGCAATGTAATGGTGAAAGTTGAGCCTTCGCCGGGCGCACTCTCGATCGCGATCGCGCCGCCCAGCAGCCGCGCGAGGTCCCGTGAAATCGACAGTCCGAGGCCGGTGCCGCCGTATTTGCGGTGAATACTGCCGTCGGCTTGGCGAAACGCCTCGAAGATGACTTCCTGCTGATGGAGCGCAATGCCGACGCCGGTGTCGCGGACGGCAAACGACACCGTATCCGGGGCCGCCGCAAATGCACGCAAGGTTATTTCGCCGCGCTCGGTGAACTTGAGGGCATTCGAGAGTAGGTTCTTTAGAATTTGACCGAGCCTAAGCTGGTCCGTCTCGATCCGATCCGGTGTTCCGGGCGCGACCTTCGCGGAGAACTGGAGCCCTTTTTCCTCGGCGGCCGGCTGAAATATTTTGGTGAGCGACTCGAGCGTCCCCGCAATATTCACGGGCTCAGGTGTCAGGTCGATTTTTCCGGATTCGATGCGCGATAAATCCAAGACATCGTTGATGAGCGTCAACAGGTCATTACCGGCCGACGATATGGTCTGAGCGAACTTGACCTGATTTTCGGTCAAGTTGCCGTCCTTGTTGTCGGCGAGAAGCTTGGCAAGAATCAATGTGGAATTGAGCGGCGTGCGCAGCTCATGACTCATATTGGCCAGGAATTCGCTCTTGTAATCGTTGGCGCGCTGCAATTCGGTCGATTTCAGGGTCAGCACCGCGTGCGATTTTGCCAAGGCATCCTTCTGATGTTCAAGCACCTGCGTCTGTTCTTCCAGCTGCGCGTTGATTTGCTCGAGCTCAGCTTGCTGCGACTCCAATTGCGCCCGCGATTCGCGGAGCGTACGGCCTTGCTCCTCCAGCTCCTCGTTGTTCACGCGTAATTCTTCTTCGCGCGTCTGCAGTTCCTCGGCTTGCTGCTGAGTCTCCTGCAGCAAGTCCTCGAGACGACTTCGGTCGCCCGATGCACGTATTGCAACGGCAATTGCCTCTGAAACTCGCATCAGAAACTCCTGCTTCACCGAATCGACTCCGCGGAAGAATCCGAGCTCCAAAATTCCCTGAACTTTCCCGTCGATGCTCGCCGGAGCGATCAGCAGCTCTCCCGGCGCGCCCTGGCCCGTACCCGAACCAATCGGCAGGTAGCCGGCCGGTACGTCGCGGACGCGAAGCGCACGGTTGTCCTTGGCCGCCTGGCCTGCCAGACCGTCGCCCGGTCGAATGACGTCAACTCCCGGGGAAATGGCAAATCCCGCCACGCGCCTGAAGTGTCCGCTTTCGGCAATGAAGACCGCGCCTACCTGCGCATCCAAGAATTGCGCTAGAAATTTAAGGACATTGTCCCCCAACCGGTCGAGCGGTTGATCGCCTCTCATCAGCTCGCTCAAACCGATTTGTCCCGAACGCAGCCACGACTCGCGCTGCCGGGCTCGGAAATCGCGGGCGGCGACCGCTGCCGCGGCGGCGATCAAAAAAAGCAAAGCGGCCGAGCCGCCCAAGGTCACCCCAAAGGAAACAGTGGCCGCGCTGCGCCACTGCGCGGTTCGCAGGGCGATCAATTGCCGCTCCGAACTTTCCATTTCGTTGACGACGATGCGAATGCGGTCCATCGCATTTTTGCCGCGGTCGGTGAGTACGATGTTCAGCGCCGCGGTGGATTGGCCGCCGCGGCGCAACTCCACGGTCTCGCCCAGTTCTTGCATTTTGTCCGCAGCCAATGACTGCAAGTGTTCGAGGCGGCTGCTTTGCGCAGGATCATCCGCAGTGAGGCTTCGAAGGGTGCCAAACTCGGCGGCCAGTCCCTGTTTCGCGGCCGAATACGGCTCGAGATAGCTTTCCCGCCCCGTCAGCAAATACCCGCGCTGGCCAGTCTCCGCATCCTTTAGTGTCGACATGAGCCCCTGCAGCTGCGCCAATACTTCCACGCTTTTCGTAAGGAACCGCGCGCTTGTCGCCGTGGACTGGAGTGAACCATAGGACAGCACCGCGATCACGATGACCGCCATCACCGCAATCAAGAAACCGGCGAGCGTCTTGGGCGCCATCATGAGTCGCGACCGGCCGATGCCTGGCGCGAGGTCTAAATCTGAATTCTGGATCATGGAGTACCGGCCGGCCGATTGAGCAAACGCCAAAGCCTAGCCGACAACGCAGCCATTGCCTGCCGGAATTATCCTACAGTCAGTTGGGCTGAACACGATGGCGATCAGGCGTCGGCCCACGCCTACAGCGTAAACCGGCAACCGCCTCTACACGGCGGCCCAAAGCACGAGCAGATTTTAAGCGAGGTCGACAATTCCGGCGCGGCGTGCTAACGGAGGGTTTGCAATGAGGTGGCAAGCGATTGCGACAGATTGGAACTACTATCTTCCCAAGGCGAAGCGTCATTGGCTCGCGCTATCCGATCAACAGCTCGCGGCCATCAACGGCAGCTACGACCGCCTCGTCGAATGTTTGCAACAGAGTTATGGGCTATCGACCGAGGTGGTCAAAGAAGACATTCGCGAATGGTGCGCAACGTTCGGAGATGACGATTTGCGGTTGTCGCTTGATGCCGGATATGAGCCGGGCTTTTCCTCGGCCGCTCACGTATTGCAGGAATCGACATTTCTCAATGAGCGGCGCTACCCGCGCCGCCCCCATCATCTCGTACCCCGCTGAGGGATTGGTCCGCCCAAGTTCGCCTAATTGAACCCTCAACTCAACCGCACATCCTCCGGATAGCGGCGATTTCCTACGGGCGCCGCCCTCGATGGACCTACAGAAACGCCTCCGCGCTCGCGGCTAAATGACCATTGCACAATGTGTGCCCAACTTGGGATCACCACCATGAGAGCAACTATCTTCTCATTGACCGGCATTGTCGCGTTCGTGCTGATGACAGGCTGCAATCACGCAAAATCACCCGCATCGGCCGCCAAGGACATCGCAGCGGCGAATAGATCCGCCGCAAAGGAGGTGACCGACGCGCAACGTGATCAACAAAAGGATATGAGTGCCGACACCTATGATCTCACCGTGGCTCGTGCGGACGGCGATCATAAGATCGCAATTCAGAAATGCGAGACGTTGCAGGGTCACGATCAGCAGCTCTGCAAGGATCAAGCGGACGCGGATTATGAGGCGGCCAAGGCAAATGCCAAGGCGACGAGGGTCGCGCAGCAGCCCTGAGGTGCAGAACGGCGGTCGAGGAGTCGAGGAGCGGCCACCGGGTGTGGCCGCTCTGCTTTATCTAGGACGCTTTATTAGGACGGCGCTGCAGAGACAGAAATAGGAGCGCCGCCGCCAGGACGAAGTACGCCAGGCAGAATTGGCTCGCGAGGACCCGAGCGGTTCCCTTAAGCTGCCACAGCGCATAGACGCTGCCGTCCGATCGGGCGGAGTGAATGATTCCGAAGTAGCACAATGTCCCGCCGGCGATGAGATACCCCGCCGCCGCCCGCATCCTGCGCTCCGTCATTTCGACCAGGAACGCTCCCCAAAGGGTCGCGGTAATGATGAATCCGTTGCCGAGCGCGACGATGACCGCGAGGGCGGGCAATCCTTTCCCGGACATGCTGAGTAGTTGCCCGAAGCGTTCCGGCGGAATGAACTCCGGGTTACTCAGTTCGATCGTCAGCATGCGGGCGATCGAGGGAAAGAAACTGAGCGCGACTGCCGGCGCGTAGCGCACCGGCACCGAGCTGAAAGCCTGTACGGTGATATCCATCGCCACGAACACCAGCACCGGCGCGAAAACGGCGATCGGTATCAGCTCGATCAAGTTCGATAAATAACCCAGCATCCCTCCCAAGCCGATGAAAATGCCCGTAAGGAATGTATAGCCGGCTCGGGCGCCCATCTGTTTGTAAGCGGAATGGCCGATGTAAGGCGTGGTTTGCGCGACCCCGCCGGTCAATCCCGCCAGCAAGGTGGCTGCCGCTTCGGCAAGCAAAATGCTGCGCACGTCATAGTCGTCCCCGGCAACCCGGGCGCTTTCGGCATTGTTGATGCCGCCCACCACGGTCAACAATGCGAAAGGCAGAATCAGCGGTAAATAGTCTCCCAGTTCCTTGAAGCCACTCAAGATGCCGATGTCCGGATGAGGAATGGCCAGGCGAAGAGTCGGCAGCACGGGCGTGTTGATCGCCATGCCGGCCAATCCCAGTCCGCCCAGCAGGTAATAGGCCACCGTACCGACGATGACTGCGAACAACACGCCGGGCATCCGGCCGGGAATGGGTCCTTTCGCGACCAGCGCAAACAGCACGAGGCCGAGCGTCAACAGACCCACTATCGGGGTCTGCAGCAACTCGATAATGGGCAAGAATCCAATGAGCATCAATGCGATTCCTGCAAGAGAACCTAACAGCGCGGCGCGTGGTATCAAGCGCTGCACACCCCGACCCGCAAACGCCAGCGCCAGTTTCACCCCACCCATGGTCGCGGTGGCAGCCATTCCTAAATACCAGGTCAGAAGACCCGCGGCCGAGGGATCAAGTCCGGCCGCACGAAATTTTGCGAACGCCGGGCCGAGCACCAGCAGGGCCATGCCGATGGTCGACGGAGTGTCGAGGCCGAAGGGCATCGCCGTGACGTCCGAGCGCCCGGTACGGCTAGCCAGTCGCAGCGCCAACCAGGTGTAGATGAGATCGCCGATCAGAACGCCGAGCGCAGTCCCCGGAAACATGCGGCCAAAAACAATGGTAGACGGCAGCCCGAAACCGCCTATCAGGACGGCCGCCAGCAATGCCAGCACCGATAGATTATCGACTACGAGGCCGAGGAAGCCATTGACGTCGCCGCCAACGATACGGAAGTTCCCGCTGCCGGCCATCTACCAATTTGCCTGACGGCGCGGCCGCATGACGATGCGCCTAAACCCCCAAATTCAACAATGCGGTATTGCCGCCGGTCGCTGTCGTATTGACGGTCAACGTTCTCTCGCTCGCGAAGCGCGTCAGGTAATGCGGGCCGCCCGCCTTTGGACCCGTGCCGGAAAGCCCGGTGCCCCCAAACGGCTGCACGCCGACGACGGCTCCGATCATATTGCGATTCACGTAAGTATTGCCGATCGACGTGTCTTCGAATACTTGCCGCCAAAAGGATTCCAAACGTGTTTGTATACCCAGCGTCAATCCGTAGTTGCTCGCGCGGATGGAGGCCAACACTTTGTCGATGTCGTTGGATCGATATCTCACCACGTGCAGTATCGGGCCGAATTCCTCGCGCGTCAGCTGCGACGCGCTCTTGAGCTCGATGAGGTGCGGCGCCACGAAGCTGCCGCGCAGGTGCACTTCCTCGAGACGGCACGCCTTGATGATCCGGGCTTCTCGGCGCATGCGCTCCACATGCTGGTTCAACTCATCTCGAGCCGCGGTCGTGATGACCGGCCCTACATCGGTCTCGAGATTGGCTGGATCGCCGATGACGAGTTCGTCCATGGCGCCCGCGATCATTTCCAAAATCGTATCGGCGACCTCTTCTTGCAGAAACAGCAGCCGCAGCGCCGAACAACGTTGCCCCGCGCTCATAAAGGCAGAGCTCACCACATCATCGACGACTTGTTCCGGCAGCGCCGTCGAATCGACGAGCATCGCGTTCAAACCGCCGGTTTCGGCAATCAGCGGTACGATGGCACCGCCGCGGGCCGCCAATGTGCGGTTTATAGTGAGGGCGGTCGCCGTAGACCCGGTCATCGCGACTCCCGCCAGCGCGGTGTGTGCGAACGCAATTTCGCCGAACACCCGACCCGGCGCGGGTACCAAATGCAAGACGTCGTGCGGGATACCGGCCTCGTGGAGTAGACGGATGAAACGCGCGGCTATCAACGGCGTCGGTTCGGCGGGCTTCGCGATCACGCAATTGCCGGCGGCCAATGCCGCGGTCACCTGTCCCGCGAAAATGGCGAGCGGAAAATTCCACGGGCTGATGCAGGCGAACACGCCGCGTCCATGCAGGGACAGTTCGTTGGATTCGCCGGTCGGTCCCTCGAGGCGCGTGGCGTCCCCGAATTGGGCACGCGCGCGCAGGCCGTAATAGCGGCAGAAGTCCACGGCCTCGCGCACCTCGGCAATTGCATCCGGCAGAGTCTTACCCGCTTCGCGCACCAGCAAATCGTAAAAATCCAGGTGCCTCGTCTCCAGCAGCGCGGCCGCCCGTTCGAGGCATTCTGCGCGCGCCGCGCCGCCTCGATGGTTCCAGGCAGTTTGCGCGCCGCCGGCTGCATCGAACGCCGACACGATCTCGGCCGGAGTTGCATCGCGCGAATTCCCGACGCAGTCGCGATGGTTGCTGGGATTCGCGATCGGCCGCAAACGACCCGGCGCCAAGACTCCGTTGATGATAGGTCCCGCGGCATTCTCCGAGGAGGAACGCCGACTCGCGATCCCGTCGAGCACGGCCTCGAGCGCCAATGGGTTGCCGATGTCGATTCCAACGGAATTGCGTCGGTTCGCGTAAAGCGCGACCGGATTCGGCAGTCGCGGATGAGGATAAACCTCCAGCCGCTCGAGCTCGGAAATGGGGTCGCGCACGATGTCGGCGACCGCCACCTGCTCATCCATGAAGCGGTTCACGAAGGACGTATTGGCGCCGTTTTCCAACAGCCGCCGCACCAGATACGCGAGCAAGTCCTTGTGTTCACCGACCGGCGCGTACACGCGAACCTGCGGGAAATCAGGTATCTGCCGAGCGGCCTCCGCGTACAAAAGCCGTCCCATTCCATGCAGTCGCTGGAACTCGTAAGTGGAGCCTGCCGGGGCCAGTTCCAAAATGGATGCAATGCTGTGCGCATTGTGAGTCGCGAACTGGGGGAGAATCACGTCGGCATGCTTGAACAAGCATCCGGCACAGGCCAAGTAGGATACGTCGGTGGTGACCTTGCGCGTGTAGACCGGGTAGCCCTCGAGTCCACGTTCCTGCCCGCGTTTGATTTCGCTGTCCCAATAGGCGCCCTTGACCAGCCGGACCGCCACGCGTCTGCCGTTTGCGCGCGCGGTCGCGGCCACCCACTCGATGACGTCCAGCGCACGTTTGGAATAGGCCTGCACGGCGAGACCCAGACCAGGCCAATCGCGCGTGGCGGAGTCCCGCGCCAGTGCCTCGATCACATCCAAGGAGAGATCCAGCCGATCGGCCTCTTCGGCATCGATGGTGAGTTGGATTCCGTGGCGCGCCGCGCGCCGCGCCAACGCCAGTGCCTTGGGCACCAAGCGCTGCATGACACGCGCATGTTGGAGCGGCGAATAGCGCGGCTCCAGCGCCGACAACTTGATGGAAATACTCGACCGCTCGTGTGGGCTCATGCCGGCATCGGTGGCGCCGATGACCTCGATTGCATGTTCGTACGATTTTAAGTATCGCTCCGCATCGGCAAGAGTACGCGCGCCTTCACCCAGCATGTCGAACGAGCATAGGGCCACCTCCGGCTCGCGCGCGCTGCGCGCCAGTGCTTCTTCGATGCTACGTCCGACCACGAATTCGCCGCCGATGATCCGCATCGCGCGCCGCACCGCGAGCCGAACCAGCGGTTCACCGGCCTTTCGCGTGAGTTTTCGCATCCACGCCGCGGCGTCCGTCTTGATTGCCGGATCGAGTTCCAAGATCCCGCCGGTCAGCATCAGGCCCCACGTCGATGCGTTGACAAACAGCGATTCGGATTTTCCCGCGTGCGCGGACCAGTCACCGGTTGCCAACTGCTCGGCAATCAGCCGGTCCGCTGTCGCATCGTCCGGAATCCGCAACAGCGCTTCGGCGATGCACATGAGGGCGATGCCCTCCTGGTTCGACAGTCCGAACTGCTGCAAGAAGGCGTCCAAGAAGGGCCGCTCGTCGCGGCGCGCCCGTGCCCCCTCCACGAGCGAGACGGCCCGAGACACCGCTCGGTGGCGGGCACCGCCGGTCAGTTCCAATCTCTGCAGCAATCGGTTGACCGCTTGCTCTTCCGGCCACAAGCCGTGTTCCCGCAAGCCTAGGCGCAGGGAATCCAGCGTGGCGTCGACCGGAGATTCATTCAGGCTGGCGGCCATGGCGAGCTTCCTTGGGACTGCGGCGGCTAGTATCGACAAGAGCGGCCGGGAACGCCAGAGGCCGTTGGCGCACGAGCGTGCTCTTCCCGAACAGCGATTCGACCAGATCGACGGCGAGCGCGGCGGTTTTGTTGCGCACATCCAGGGCGGGATTGAGCTCCATGATATCGAGAGAGCCCATGCGCCCGGTGTCGGCGATCATCTCCATGCATAGCTGAGCCTCGCGGTACGACATTCCCCCGGCGACCGTGGTGCCGACGCCGGGGGCAATTTCGGGATCGAGAAAATCGACGTCGAAACTGACGTGCAGGTGCGTATCCGCCTGCAAATCCGCAAGCGCCAGTTCCATGACCTTGCGGACACCCATCTCGTCGATGTAGCGCATGTCGAACACCGCGAGTTGCTGCTCGTGCACGAGCCGCCGCTCGCCCGGATCGACGCTTCGAATTCCCACTTGTCTAACCCATTGGGGCATGATTGCCGGCGTCACGCCGTCCATCTGTACCAATTCGGCCGGGCCGAATCCGCACAGACACGCGACCGGCATTCCGTGCAAGCTACCGGTCGGGCTCAAGTCGCGCGTATTGAAATCGGCGTGCGCATCGAGCCAAATCACCCGAAGAGACCGATGCGTCTCACGACAGCGACGTGCAACGGCGGAGATTGAGCCGATGCTGAGGCTATGGTCTCCGCCGAGTAGTATCGGGAGGCGGTCAACACTCAATTCCCGATAGACGGCGCCGTGCACCTCGCGATTCCAAGCCGCCACCTCCTTGAGATTGCGGTACCCGCCGTGCGCCGGCAGCCCGAGATTCGGAGGGCCGCTCAAGTTGCCGCAGTCCATTACTTTCAGTCCGCACCCCACGAGCGCGCCGTTGAGACCCGCGACGCGCAGTGCCTCAGGACCCATGGAAGATCCGCGGTCGCTGGCGCCGACATCGGTGGGCGCGCCAATGAGGCTCGCCACTCGCGACGACGCGCCCGCGCTCACGCCAATCTCCCTTGGTTGGCGGGAAGCCGCTCGCCGCGACGCACACCACTCGGTAGCTGTGGCGCCAATCCTCCGAACAGGTCCTTCGGATCGTCGAGCTTCGGGATGAGATCGATGACGTCCTCGCCGCCTAGCTCACGGTTCAACCGGTATAGGTACCGGAGCGCGGAAAAATCATTCAAGGCGAAACCAACCGAGTCGAAGATCGACACTTCCCTCTGGTTGAGTCGGCCGGGCCGCGTTTGGCGCAGCACATCCGCGAGTTCCGTCACCGCGACCGACGCGTCGAGGTGCTGGATCTCACCTTCGATTCGCGCTTGCGGTTCGAATTCGACCACGACGCGTGCGTGCGCATTGCGCAGAATTTCCGGATGCAATTCAGTCTTGCCCGGACAATCGCCACCCACGGCGTTCAAGTGCATTCCAGGTTCAATCATGTCGGGTGTCAGAATCAGTGCATTGCATTTATCGGCAGTGACCGTGGTCACGATGTCTGCGCCGCGTACCGCCTCGGCCGTGCTCGAGCAGCGTATGACCTCGAGGCCGCTCATTCGCAATGCCTTGAGATTGAGTTCAAGTTTTGCGGTGGCACCAGGATCGGTGTCGAACAGCCGCAATTCCCTGATACTTAGCATGTGATGAAAGGCGATGGCCTGAAATTCGCTTTGTGCGCCGTTGCCGATGAGCGCCATCACTCGGCTGTCCGCTCGCGCCATGTGGCGCGCCGCCAACGCAGAGATCGCTGCCGTGCGCAACGCCGTGATGAAGGTCATTTCCGAGAGCAGCAGCGGATAGCCGCTCGCCACATCCGCGAGCACACCGAATGCGGTAACGGTCAGGAGGCCCTCCGTCGTATTCTTCGGGTGGCCGTTGACATACTTGAACGAATACAACCGCCCGTCGCTCGTCGGCATCAATTCGATCACCCCTGCCTTCGAATGGCAGGCATGACGCGCCGATTTGTCGAACTCGCTCCACCGGCGATAGTCCGCAGCGATTTCACCGGCTAAAGCTTCTACGAACCGAGCGGGCCCGGCTTGGGAGATCAGCTCTCGAACGCGCGCAGTTCCGATGTAATTCACCATGATGTTCTCGCAAGTAAGGGATAAGGACTGGCTCGGCTGATCGCCAGTTTCGCCAGGAACCAGGCTAATTAATAGACAGACAATTGAGCAAAAAGCGCGTATTATTGAACATATCGACATATAAGACTGGCGTTTTTAATCATATCCCATGGACACCACCGATCGGCAGCTCCTTTCCCTATTGCGTGACGACGCGAGGATGTCGGTCGCCGCCATGGCCAAGGCGCTCGGTGTGGCACGCGGCACGGTCCAAAATAGGCTGGCGCGACTTGAGGCCGACGGCGTCATCGTCGGTTATACGGTCCGGCTCAAGCTCGAGGAGCAGGATCAGCGGATCCGCGCATTGATGACCGTGGCGGTGGAAGGCAATCGAACCGACGAAGTGCTGAAAGCCTTACGCGGCGACCCCGCGGTTTGCGCGCTTCACACCACGAATGGACGCTGGGATATCGTTGCCGAACTTAGGACCGAGAGCCTTGAAGCCGTCGATCGGGTGTTGGGGCGCATTCGGCAGATCGACGGAATCTCCAATACGGAAACCAGCTTGCTGCTCTCCACTCACAAATATTAGTCCGGCAGAGCACCCAGGAAGACCAAGGCCGCGCCGGCGGGCTCGCAAGGCGCGACACTGGCAATATTGTCCGAATGCGAAATCAACGCGAGATCCCACGGCTCGAGGGTCGCATCACCGCCGGTGCCGGCACGCAGCACCACGGCCGCGTCAATGGGAAAAATCAACATCGTCCGGCCGGCAGCCGCGGGCAATGAGAGCGGTTCGTCCAACCGGCGTACCGAAGCGTGCACCTCCTGCAGCGACTTCGCCGCGATGAGGTTCAAATCCACGCAGGGACCGTTCTTGAGTTCGCACTGCGGCGCCAACCTGCCGTCGAATTGCACCACATCGCCCACGTGGCTCAACGTGGACTCGTCGCCGCTCTCAAATTTCAGCGTCACGCCGGCGCCGCGCAGCAATACCATGGTTCGGTTGTACCCGGCGAAATCCGAAAACGGCCCTCCGCGCTCGATGCGCGCGACGCTGACGCGCCAGCGGAACGGATCGCCGCTCGCCGGCGTACGAATCGCCTCGTGGGTGATGCCGCCGCCGTTCTTCCACGGCGTAGCCGTAAAGTCAGACTGTCGTATGATTCGCATTCGTGCATTATGCGGCCGCGCGAGGATAAGCGTTTGATCGGCGAGGTTCCCCTGATTGATCTGTCCAAGTTCGATGCCGGCGAGCCGGCACGCGCGCAGTTTCTCGCGCAACTCGGCAGTGCAGCCCGCGAGGTCGGTTTTTTCTACCTGAGCGGCCACGGAGTTGCGGCGGACCTGCAAGGCGACGTGATGGAATCTGCGCGCCGCTTCTTTGCGCTGCCCTCGGCCGAGAAGCTCTCTATTGAGATGGTGAACTCACCGCACTTCCGCGGCTACAATCGGCTGGCTTGGGAACGTACCCGCGGCCAGCCCGATTGGCGCGAGCAAATCGATATTGGCGCCGAACGGCTTGCGCTCGAGCGCACGGCAGATAGCCCGGCGTGGGCGCGGCTGCAAGGGCCGAACCAATGGCCGGCGGCGTTGCCTCTGCTACCCCGCGTCATGCTGCAATGGCAGAAAAGTGCAATGGCAGTTCTCGCTCGTGTGCTCAAGGCTCTGGCGCTGGTCTTGGGCCAAGCGCCCGACGCGCTCGATCCGCTGTATCAACATGAGCCGCACTACCTGCTGAAGCTCATTCGCTATCCGGGACGCGATGCCACCGAGGCCGATCAGGGTGTCGGTTCCCACAAGGATGCCGAACTGCTCACACTGGTGTTGCAAGACGAACAGCGCGGCTTGCAGGTGCAGAGCGGCGACGGATGGTTGGACGTGCCGCCGCGGGCTGGAACCTTTGTCGTCAATATCGGCGAACAGCTCGAGCTCGCCTCTGATGGCTACCTCCGCGCGACCGTCCACAGGGTGATCACCCCGCCCGCCCGCGCCGAGCGGCTGTCGGTGGCATTTTTTCTCGGGGCGCGACTCGACGCCACCGTACCGCTTCTATCATTGCCCCCGGCGCTCGCTGCCCAAGCGCACGGACCGGAGCGCGATCCCAACAATCCTCTGATTCGCGAGGTCGGCCTAAATTACTTAAAAGGCCGCCTCCGGTCGCATCCGGACGTGGCTCGGCGTCACTACGCCGATCTCATGTAGCGGTTGGCACCTGGGAAACGTGAGGCAGCCCGATTCGAAGTACGATGTAATCGTCGTGGGGGCCGGCGCCGCCGGTCTCGCCGCAGGCCGCGCCCTCGCCGATGCGGGGCGGCGGGTGGCAATTGTCGAAGCCCGTCCCCGCGTGGGGGGACGGATCTTTACGCAGCATCTCAGGGCGGAAAATGCCGGCGTGCCGATCCCGGTCGAGTTGGGGGCGGAGTTCATTCATGGTCTGCCGCGCGCCACTTGGGCGTTGACCGAGGAAGCGGGTTTAAGGACCTACGAACTTGAAGGCACGCAGCTCCGCTTTGCCTCCGGGCAACTCACGGCGCGCAGCGAGCAAGAGGACGTTTCACGTGATGTCCTCGAAGAAATGACGACCTGGGTGGATAAGGAGGCTCACGGCCGCGATATGACTTTCGCCGAGTACCTCGAGCGAAACAAAGTGGATGCGCCTAGGAGCGAATCGGCGGCGAACTATGTGGAGGGATTCAACGCAGCTGATCGAACCCGCATCGGAATTGCCGGCCTTGCCAAACAACAACGCGCCGAGGATGCGATTGACGCCGATCGACTGTTCCGAATCACCGGCGGGTATTCGGCCATCCCGACGTACTTGGCGGAGGAGTTCGCGCGCTCCGGCGGCAACTTGATGCTGGGCAAGCCGGTGCAGAGTGTCGCTTGGAAACGCGGTGCGGTCGCCGTCAAGGTCCGCGACGCGACGGGAGGAGACACCCAATTGCATGCGCAGCGGGCTGTGATCTCGGTTCCATTGGGAGTGCTGCAGGCGGAATCCATCGATTTCGCTCCGCGGCCGGCTGAAATTCTGGCGCAAGCTCATCGGCTGGTCATGGGAGACGTGGTACGCGTGGTTTTGTTTTTTCGCACGAGGTTTTGGTCCGAGCGACCCTGGGCCGCGAATCAGCGCAAACTTAAAGCTGAGGTCGACCACTGGAGCTTTCTGTTCACGCCATCCGAAGTACCGGCTACTTGGTGGACACCGATGCCCGATCGTACGCCCATGATTACGGCATGGGTGGGCGGCCCCAAAGCTGCGGTATTACTACGCTCGATCGAATCGAGAGGCGATCGGCATGCGCTCCTCGATCAATGCCTCACCACGCTCGCGAAAGTATTCGCTCTTTCGCTTCGAGACCTTAAGATGCTTCTGCTTAGCTGGCACACCCATGACTGGCAGGCCGACGAGTACGCGCGAGGCGCGTACAGCTATGTGCCCGCGGGCGCGCTGGATGCTCCCGAAAGGATGACGCTCCCGGTCGAGGACACCCTGTATTTCACGGGAGAGCACACAGATACGGCAGGGCACTGGGGAACGGTACATGCGGCTCTCGCGGCCGGAATGCTCGCTGCGCGCCGGATACTCAACGTCGAGTGACACGGCGGTCATAGGTTAGGGGTACGATAGGTCCTACACGGAGTCCCGCCCTGCGGCTACAGCATCGGCGGCATCGGAACTCTATGGTTGAGGGTTTGTGGGGTTCGCAAAGCCTGCCGCGCAGACCGCGCCGCGTAAGGGGTCAAGATGCCGCGCCAAGAGAAGCTGTCACATTGTTGACGGAGCAAGATATCTATCTGTTCCGCGAGGGAACGCACAGCCGGCTGTATGGCAAGCTGGGATGTCATATTCTCGAAGATGGCGCCGGCGCCCGATTCGCGGTGTGGGCGCCGAACGCCGCCAAGGTATCGGTTATCGGCGACTGGAACGGCTGGAGCGCGGGCGATGAACTCACCGCGCGCGAGGACGGCTCCGGCATCTTCGAGGGAATCGGCCCGGCGGCGCAACACGGACAAGCATACAAGTACCTTATCACCTCGCGCCTCGGGAACTACGTGGTGGAGAAGGCCGATCCACTCGGATTTTTTTCCGAATGCCCCCCGGCGACCGCCTCGCGCGTATGGTCGCTCGAGCACGAGTGGCGCGACACCGAGTGGATGGCTTCGCGCGCCGCGCGCAATGGACTAAAGGCGCCCATCGCGATCTACGAAATCCACCTCGGCTCGTGGCGCCGCCACGACGGCCGTCTTTTGACCTATCGGGAGCTCGCGCATGAGATTGCCGATTACCTGTGCGATATGGGCTTTACGCATGTCGAACTGATGCCCGTTACGGAGCATCCGTTTTACGGTTCGTGGGGCTACCAAACCACCGGTTATTTCGCGCCGACCGCCCGCTACGGTACGCCGCAGGATTTCATGTACTTCGTTGACCACCTGCATCAGAAGGGCATCGGAGTCATCCTCGACTGGGTGCCGTCGCACTTTCCCACCGATGCGCACGGTTTGAGCTACTTCGACGGCACGCACGTTTATGAGCACGCCGATGTGCGCCAAGGTTTCCACCCGGAATGGAATTCCTCCATTTTCAACTACGGACGCAACGAGGTCCGCAGCTTCCTCATCTCCTCCGCACTATTCTGGTTGGAGAAATATCACATCGATGGACTGCGCGTCGATGCGGTCGCATCGATGCTGTATCTGGATTACGCGCGCAAAGAGGGCGAATGGATTCCAAACCGGTACGGCGGTCGGGAGAATATCGAAGCGATCGAATTCCTCCGCACATTGAATCAGGCGGCCTACCGTGACCATCCGGACGTGACCATGATTGCCGAGGAATCGACGGCATGGCCGATGGTGTCGCGTCCCACCGATGTGGGCGGTTTGGGCTTCGGTATGAAGTGGAACATGGGTTGGATGCACGACACGTTGGACTATATGCGCCAGGACCCGATCTACCGTCGATATCGTCACGGGGAACTGACGTTCTCCCTCATCTATGCATTCAACGAAAACTTCGTCTTGCCGTTGTCCCATGACGAAGTCGTGTACGGCAAAGGCTCCTTGATCGGCAAAATGCCCGGGGACGACTGGCA
This sequence comes from uncultured Gammaproteobacteria bacterium, assembly GCA_963755965.1. GTDB lineage: Bacteria > Pseudomonadota > Gammaproteobacteria > Steroidobacterales > Steroidobacteraceae > Bog-1198. The sequence goes on along the minus strand of CAVWLU010000008.1, from coordinate 955,519 downwards.
GAAATTCGCCAATCTGCGTGCGCTCTACGGCTACATGTGGGGGCATCCGGGCAAGAAGCTGTTGTTCATGGGCAGCGAGTTCGGTCAACGCCGCGAATGGACTCACGAAGGGGAACTCGAGTGGTGGGTTGCGACGCTGCCCGAACATGCCGGAGTGCAGCGTCTGGTGCGTGATTTGAACCGCGTTTATCGCGGTGAACCGGCGTTGCATCAGATCGACTTTTCCGCCGACGGCTTCGAGTGGCTCGACGTCGACAATGACGAAGCGAGCGTCATTGCCTTCCTGCGAAAGTCGGCAGGCTACGCCCCGGTTCTCGTGGTGTGCAACTTCACCCCAATGCCGCGCAGCAATTTTCTAGTGGGCGTCCCGCTTCGCGGCGTCTGGCGTGAAATTCTCAACAGCGATGCGCTCGAGTACGGCGGCACCGGTTGGGGGAATCTCGGGGGCGTCGAATCCGTGCCGGTGAGCACGCGCGGGCACGTCGAATCGGTCAACCTCAACCTACCGCCGCTGTCGACCATCATGCTGCGCTGGGAAGCCCATGGTTGAGAGAAAACGCCGGGCTGTTCCCGCCAAAATCGCGGTCATAGAGCCGTTCGGCCTCGAGGACGGGAGAGTGCGCGCGGCAATCGACGCGGTCTCCCCGTCCGTCGACGCCGGACGCTTCCCGGCCAAGAGCATTGCGGGCGAGCCGGTGCGTGTCGAAGCGCATTGCCTCAACGACGGCCACGACAAATTGCGCGTGGTACTTCGCTGGCAGGCGGCGACCGACAGCGAAGCTTATGAAGCCGAGATGACGGCGCAGACAAACGATGTCTATCGTGCAGAATTCACCCCTCCCGTTCCCGGACGCTATCGTTACACCGTGATCGCGTGGGTGGACCAATTCGAATCCTGGCGAACGGAACTCGAACGGCGCGGCGACCTCAACGACATCCGAGTCGCGTTGCAGGTAGGCAGTGTCCTCATCTCTGGAGCGGCTCGACGCGCGCAGGGCGGCGATGCCGCGAATCTGGTCAATTGGGCGTCGCTGTTGCTGGAAACCGCCGGCCGTAACGATGGGGCCGCCGATGCGGCCTCTCTGAAAGCACCGGCGCTCGACCCTGCGCGTGCCATGCTTCTGCGGCGCTACGCGGACCGAAGCCACGCCGCGACTACGACGTTCGAACTCGTCGCCGACCGCAAGCGCGCCGGCTTCAGCAGCTGGTACGAATTGTTTCCCCGTTCCGCAGCCCCCGCGCCACGCCATGGAAGCTTTCGCGACGTGGAGGCGCGGCTGCCTTATGTAGCCGAAATGGGCTTCGACGTGCTGTACTTTCCGCCCATCCAGCCGATCGGACGCGTCAACCGCAAAGGCGCCAACAACGCGCTCGAAGCGTCCCCGGACGACGTGGGCAGCCCATGGGCGATCGGCGCGGCAGAGGGAGGCCACAAAGACGTGCTGCCGCAACTGGGAACCCTGCAGGACTTCAAGAGCCTCATGGACCAGGCGCGCCGGTTCGGCATCGAGATCGCTCTCGACATCGCCTTTCAATGTGCGCCCGATCACCCCTATGTTAGAGATCATCCGGAGTGGTTCAAGCATCGCCCGGACGGTACCGTGCAGTATGCGGAGAATCCACCGAAGAAGTATCAGGATATCTACCCGTTCGATTTTGAAAGCGACGATTGGCGCGCTCTATGGGACGAACTCAAGAGCGTGATTGAGTTCTGGATTGCGGCGGGCGTCGCCATTTTTCGCGTGGATAACCCGCACACCAAACCCTTTGCCTTTTGGGAATGGTTAATCACGGAGATCAAACGCAGCCATCCGGACGTCATTTTCCTGGCCGAGGCATTCACGCGACCCAAGGTCATGCACCGCCTCGCGAAATTGGGCTTTAGCCAGTCGTACACCTACTTCACCTGGCGAAATACCAAGAGGGAACTTACCGAGTATTTCACCGAACTCGCCCTCGGGCCCGGGCGCCAGTACTTTCGTCCGAACGTTTGGCCGAACACACCGGACATTCTGCACGAGGCGCTGCAATCCGGCGTGCGCGCGGTGTTTGCCGCGAGGCTGGTGCTCGCGGCGACGCTCTCGGCCTGCTACGGCATCTATGGACCCAGCTACGAGCTGATGGAAGCCACGCCGCGCGAACCGGGCAGCGAGGAGTACCGGGACTCGGAGAAGTATCAATTGCGGCATTGGTCCATCGATCGCCCCGACAGCCTGCGGTCTTTGATCGTGCGCATCAACCGCATTCGGCGCGACAACATTGCGCTGCAGTCGGATGGCTCGCTGCGCTTCTGCCAGATCGACAACGAGCAACTGATTGCCTACCACAAGAGCGACGAGGGGTCGGGCAATATAATCCTGACCGTCGTAAACTTGGACCCGCACAATGCGCAATCAGGATGGATCGAATTGGATTTGAGCTCACTGAAAATAGATCCCGCGCGGCCGTACCAAGTGCACGATCTCTTGAGCGACCAACGCTACCAGTGGCGCGGCGCCCGAAATTACGTAATGCTGGACCCACAGCGCATGCCGGCGCATGTGTTTAAGATGCGGCGGCACGTGCGCACCGAGCATGATTTCGACTATTTCTTGTAAAACGCGAACCTATGAACGAGGCTCAAACCGCCGCTCTGGATCCCGCTGCGCTGTCCGGCCTCAATGTCGATGACCCGCTTTGGTACAAAGACGCCGTCATCTACCAGCTCAATGTGAAGTCATTTTTTGATTCGAACGACGATGGCATCGGCGATTTTCAGGGACTGACTTCAAAGCTTGGATACATCCGGGACCTCGGGGTCAACACGATCTGGCTGATGCCGTTTTATCCGTCCCCGCTCAAGGATGACGGCTACGACATTGCCGATTACCAGGACGTACATCCGCAGTACGGCACCCTGGACGATTTTCGAGCCATGCTGCGCGAGGCGCATCGGCTCGGACTCAAAGTGGTGACGGAGCTGATCATCAACCACACTTCGGATCAGCATCCGTGGTTCCAGGCCGCGCGCAAAGCGCCGCCCGGTTCGCCTGAGCGCGACTTTTATGTCTGGAGCGACACCGATCAAAAATACCTGGGCACGCGCATCATTTTCATCGATACGGAAACCTCGAATTGGACTTATGATCCCGTCGCCAAAGCCTACTACTGGCACCGTTTTTTCAGCCATCAACCGGATCTGAATTTCGACAATCCGATGGTGATGAACGCCGTGCTGCAAATCATGCGCTTCTGGCTCGACATGGGCGTAGACGGTTTCCGCCTCGACGCGATTCCCTATTTGGTCGAGCGCGAGGGCACCAACAACGAAAACCTCCGGGAAACGCATGCCGTGATCAAGCAACTGCGCGCAGCGATCGACGCGGACTACCAAAGCCGCTTTCTGCTTGCGGAGGCCAATCAATGGCCGGAGGACGTGCGCGAATACTTCGGCGACGGCGACGAGTGCCACATGGCGTATCACTTTCCGCTGATGCCGCGCATCTACATGTCGATCGCGCAGGAAGACCGCTATCCCATCAGCGAGATCATGCAGCAGACACCCGACATACCCGACAGCTGCCAGTGGGCGATCTTTTTGCGTAACCATGACGAGCTGACCCTGGAAATGGTGACCAGCAAAGAGCGCGACTACATGTACACGACGTACGCGGCTGACGTGCGTGCGCGCATCAATCTCGGCATCCGCCGGCGCCTGTCGCCGCTGATGGAAAATGACCACGACCGGATCAAGCTCATGAATAGCCTGTTGTTGTCGATGCCGGGCTCACCCATTCTTTATTATGGCGATGAGATCGGCATGGGCGACAACGTGTTCATCGGCGATCGAAACGGGGTTCGCACACCGATGCAGTGGAGTCCCGATCGCAACGCCGGGTTCTCGCGCGCGGACCCACAGCGTTTGTACCTTCCTCCGATCATGGATCCGATTTACGGTTATCCGTCGATCAATGTCGAAGCGCAGTTGCGTGACCCGAGTTCGCTGCTCAGCTGGACCAAACGCATGCTCGCCGTGCGCAAGACCAGTCAGGCCTTCGGGCGCGGCACGCGGCGTTTTCTGAAGCCTGGAAATCGCAAGATCCTCGCCTACTTGCGCGAGTACGGGGAGGACAGCGTTCTCTGTGTCGCGAATCTGTCGCGATCGGCACAACCGGTCGAACTTAATCTATCGCTGTTCAAAGGGCGCATACCCGTCGAGATGCTCGGCCGCACCACGTTTCCGCCGATCGGCGACTTGCCCTACTTGCTCACTCTGTCGGCCTACGGCTTCTACTGGTTCAAATTGACCACAGACGCCGAGGCGCCGTCGTGGCACGAACAAGTCTTGTCCGTCGAGGAGCGCCCGGTGCTGGTGCTGTTCGACGGCTGGAGTAGCTTGTTCCGCGATCGCGTGGTTCCGTGGCGCATCGGCATGGCGGAAAAAATCAGGCTTCAATTCGAGACGGACACCCTCCCACGCTTCATCGAGGCGCAGCGATGGTATGCGGCCAAGGGCACGGCCATCGAACGCGCGCGTATCGTCGATCATGTCGTATGGCAGGAGGGCAAGATAAGTTGGCTCGTCGCCCTGCTCGAGGTTGATGTCGCCGGGGAGACCGCGAGCTATTTTATGCCGATGGCGCTCGCCTCGGAGGAGCGCGACGAGGATCGGGTCCGCAATCTGTCGAGTTTGGCTATCGCCAGGGTGCGCCAGCAGTCGAATGTCGGAGTGATGGGCGACGCCTTCGCCGATGAGATCTTCTGCCGTGCGCTCGTTTCCGCTATGGGCAAGCGCGTTGAGATCGCAACCGCGCAGGGCAAGCTGCAATTTCGGCCGACCGCGGCCTTCGCCAAGACAGCAGGCCGCGATTTCGCCGCGTTGCCTGCCGCTCGCCCTCAAGGTTCCAGTTCAAATACCATCGTCGTGATGGGAGAGCGGTTGATCTTGAAGGGCTATCGCCGATTGCGGGCCGGCGCCAGTCCTGAACTCGAAATGGGCCTGTATCTCACGGAGGTGGTGCACTACCGCAACTGCGCAGCCATAGCGGGCGTATTGGAGTACGCGGCAAACCAGGGCGAGCCCAAGTTGCTCGCCTTGTTGCAAGCCTATGTGGCGAATCAGGGCGACGGCTGGGAGTATTCTCTCGAGTATCTGCGCCGCCATCTCGAGGCACTCCGCACGGCGCCGGTCACTGACGCACTGCCCGTCAACGCGCACGAAGCGTACCTCACCTTGATTCGAGTGCTGGCGGTGCGCACGGCCGAACTGCATCTCGCGTTGGCCACACGTACCGGTAATCCGGCATTTGATCCGCAGCCGCTGACTCGCCCGGATCTCGACGGCTACCGGCAGCGCGCAACGGGAGAGGCGCGCAACGCACTCGGCATGCTGAAGTCCCATTTGGACGCACTGACGGCGGCAGAGCGCGATAAGGCGAACGCCGTTCTGGCTCTGCAGGATCGGGTGTTGGCGCGCATCGAGGCTTGCGCGGCCGAAGAGCCGCGTGGCCAGAAGATTCGCATCCACGGGGACTACCACTTAGGCCAAGTGCTGCTGACGCGCAACGACTTTATCATCGTCGATTTCGAAGGCGAACCGGGGCACAGCCTCGAACACAGAAGAGCAAAGTATTCGCCGCTGCGGGATGTCGCGGGGATGCTGCGCTCGTTCGCCTATGTCGAGCACAGCGCTCTTCGCACCGCGGCCCATAATGAAGTCGAGATCGCGCGGCTAGCACCGCTGGCGAGAGGCTGGGCGGTCGAAGTGCGCGCCGCCTTCCTCTCGGCATATGATGCGAAGGCGCGGGACGGGGCATTGTATGGTTCGCTAGAGCCCGGGCGGGGGCTGCTCGGTCTGTTTGAACTAGAAAAGGCCCTGTACGAACTGCGCTACGAACTCGGCAATCGTCCCGGCTGGGCCGGCATTCCCCTGCAGGGCATCCTAGAATGGGCCGGAGGCGCTCATGGTTGACTCACTGCTAGAAACCGCTCGCGAATTCCCGCACCAGATTGCCGCGTTGCTGCCGCGGCTCGCATTGGCGCTCGCGATCCTCGTTGCGGGATGGCTGTTCGCCAAAGCGGCACGATTCACCGTGGAAAAAGCACTGCGGGCGATCAATTTCAACGTGCTGACCGAGCGCGCCGGCACCGATCATTTTTTGCAGCAAGGCGGCTTGCGCGGCGATACCACCACCCTATTCGGCCTGTTCGCTTATTGGCTGGTCATTTTGGTCGCGCTGATCGACGCCTTCAACACTCTTGGACTCACCTACATCACCGACCTGCTCCACCGGGTGGTGCTGTTCATGCCCAAGGTGCTCGTTTCGATGCTGGTCGCGGTTTTCGGCTCCTACTTTGCACGTTTCGTCGGCGGCGCCGTCACCACTTATTGCATAGAGGCGAAGATTCCGGACGCGGATCTGTTGGGAAAACTCGCGCAATATCTCATCATGGCATTCGTCATCATGATCGCGCTGAGTCAGGTGGAAATTGGCGGCGACATCGTTCAACGAACATTTCTTGTCATCCTGGCCGGCATCGTGCTTGCTCTGGCGTTGGCATTCGGCCTCGGCGGCAGGGAGTGGGCGGCAGGGCTTCTCGAGCGATGGTGGCCGAGGCATAGGAATAAAGACGATCCGTGACATTCTGCGGCGGCTCCGGCGCACTCATGACACCTAAGTCTCTTGGGCAATATGCGCTGGCCGCGGTTGCCCTGATAGCGAGCCATGCCGCGCTGTCCGACACCCCGGACGAGAGGGTCGACGCCATCGTGCGAAGCGCCATGCAGGCCCATCAAATACCCGGGGTCGCTCTCGCCGTGATTCGCAATGGGCATGTCGTCAAGGCGTCGGGATATGGCTATGCGAATGTGGAACTCAATGTTCCGGTGTCGGCGGCGTCGGTATTTCAGTCCGGATCGGTGGCGAAACAATTCACCGCAACCGGCATCATGATGCTGGTCAATGAGGGAAAGCTCGGCCTCGATGACCGCTTGTCGAAGTACTTCCCGGAGGCGGGTACGACGGCCTTACGCGATGTAACCATTCGTCAATTGCTCACCCACACATCCGGGATTCCCGATATTTTCGGTGAAACCGACGAGGCCGTGTATGACAAGGGGATTCTCGACTTCCGCCGGGATTACACGGAAGGTGAGATGTTGCAACGATTTCTGACGCTCAAGCTGGATTTCCAGCCCGGTCAGAAATGGAACTACTCCAACACCGGCTACGAGATATTGGGATTTGTGATCCATCGCGTCACCGGAGAGTTTTACGGCGATTTTCTCGAGCAGCGCATCTTCGCGCCGCTGTCGATGACGTCGACCCGCATCATCAGCGAGGAGGACATCGTTCCGAATCGGGTGAGCGGCTACCGCATCATCGACGGCAAGCTGAAGAACCAAGAATGGATCGCGCCCTCGTTGAACACCACGGCCGACGGCGGCTTGTATACGAACCTTACGGACCTCGCGAAATGGGACGCTGCCTTGTATACCGATAAGCTGCTGCCTCGATCGGAACTCGAGCAAATGTGGACGCCGGTGCGTTTGAATTCCGGCGGAACCCACCCCTACGGTTTCGGCTGGGAATTGAGCACCGTGAACGGTCATCGGCTCGTTTCTCATACCGGCAGCAACCAAGGCTTCTCAATCAGCATTTCCCGGTATGTGCAAGATCGCGTGACGGTTGTAGTGCTCACTAATCTTGACGAATCCCACTCTGACCCGCTCAAGATCGCAGAACCGGTTGCCGCAGTTTACATCCCATCCCTAGGTGCTTCCCGCGGCGCAAGCCCGGCACCTTGATTGCCGCGAAATAATCTTCGCGATTCCCGGGTCTTATGGTGGCACTACCGGGAAAAGGGCGGCGCATCTGCCGTCAACCTCACACAAGGAGCATGAAATGCCGCCACTTCGCTCGATTCGCAGAATCCTCCCGCTCGCCGTCATGGCCGCCGCCTTGATCCGTGCGCCGTTTGCCGACGCCGATGATCTCGCCTCGTTCGCTACGGGCGGTTACGCGAGAGGTTTGCAGACAATGGACGAGATGCACAAGATCGATACCGACAACGATGGGACGGTATCGAAAGCTGAATGGATCGCGTATCAGGAAAAGGTCTTCACGGCTCTGGACAAGGACAAGACCGGATTCATCAACGAGAAGGAATTCCTAGCTCCTTCCGAGCAAATGGCGACGTTTGCCACGGGCGGATATGTGCGCGGGCTTCAGACCAAGGAGATGATGCACAAGATCGACAAGGACGGCGATGGCAAGATATCGCGCGATGAATACATCGCCTACCAGACCGAAGTGTTCGACATGATGGACGCCGGTAAAACGGGAATGCTCGGACCCCGAGATTTTCTCGCCAAGGGTACTTAAAAAAAAGGCCCCGAACTCTTTCGAATCCGGGGCCATCTCTTTTCGATGCTTCTTATTGGTTATTCTGCCGCTTCAGTATCCCCCGCCGGTACCGTTTCTTCTGAGTCGCCCATGCCGCCGCTCACGTCCATGAAGCTGCGCCGTCGGCTGTCATCAGAAGCACGTCGACGCCGCGCATGATACGCGAAACCCGTGCCCGCGGGAATGAGGCGGCCCACGATGACGTTTTCCTTCAAACCGCGCAGGTCATCCTTGAGGCCCCGGACCGCCGCCTCGGTGAGGACGCGGGTGGTTTCTTGGAATGAAGCCGCCGAGATGAAGGACTCCGTCGCCAACGACGCCTTGGTGATTCCGAGCAGCAAAGGCTCCCACGTGGATTGGTGCTTGCCCTCGGTTTTCTGCTTCGCAATGACATCGAGCAATCTGCCGCGATCCATCTGTTCGCCGCGCAGCAAAGCCGAATCGCCGGTATCCAATACCTCGATTTTACGCAGCATCTGCCGCACGATGACTTCGATGTGCTTGTCGTTGATCTTCACGCCCTGCAAGCGATACACGTCCTGGATTTCCCGGACCAGGTAATTGGCCAACGCCTCGACGCCCTGCAACCGCAAAATGTCATGCGGATTCGGCTCGCCGTCGGCGATGACTTCGCCCTTCTCGACTTGTTCGCCTTCGAACACGTTAAGGTGGCGCCACTTCGGGATCAGCTCTTCGTACTTCTCGGTCGCCTCATTGGTGATGATCAAACGCCGCTTGCCCTTGGTTTCCTTGCCGAAGCTCACCGTACCGCTGCGCTCTGCGAGAATCGCCGAGTCCTTCGGTTTGCGGGCCTCGAACAAGTCGGCCACTCGCGGCAGACCGCCCGTGATATCGCGCGTCTTGGAAGACTCCTGCGGGATACGTGCGATCACATCGCCCACCGATACCTTGGAGCCGTCCTCCAGGCTGACGATGGCACCCGCCGGCAGCGCATATACCGCCGGAATGTCGGTATTGTGGAATGTGACCTCTTTACCCTTGGCATTGGTCAGCCGCACGACAGGACGCAAATCCTTGCCGCCGGAACCGCGCTGCTTCGGATCCAACACCACCGTTGATGTGAGGCCGGTGACATCGTCCACTTGAGTCGTGACCGTGATGCCATCGACGAAGTCGGAGAACTTGATCATACCGGCGACTTCGGTGACCACCGGATGAGTGTGCGGATCCCAGTTCGCGACGGATTGTCCCGCCGCAACCACGTCGGCATCGTTCACCGTGATGGTGGCGCCGTACGGAATCTTGTAGCGCTCGCGCTCGCGCCCGAATTCATCCACCACGCCGAGCTCGCCGGAACGCGATACCGCCACCAAGTGGCCCTTCTCATGGCGCACGGTCTTGATGTTGTGCAATCGAATGGTGCCCTTAGACTTGACCTCGACGCCGTTGGCCGCCGCCGCCCGCGAGGCAGCACCGCCAACGTGAAACGTACGCATGGTGAGCTGGGTTCCCGGCTCGCCGATCGACTGTGCCGCGATGACGCCGACGGCCTCGCCGATGTTGATGCGGTGACCGCGGCCGAGATCTCGGCCGTAGCACTGGGCGCAGACGCCATATCGGGTTTCGCAGGTGATCGGTGAACGCACCATCACTTGATCGACGCCCATCTTTTCCAGCAGCTTGACCAACTTCTCGTCGATCAACACGCCGGTCTTGACGAGCACCTCGCCGCTGGTCGCGACTACCACGTCTTCGGAGACCACGCGGCCGAGCACGCGCTCGCCCAAGCCTTCGACCACGTCGCCGCCTTCCACGATCGGCGTGATCGACAAGCCGTTGACTGTGCCGCAGTCGATTTCGGTGACCACCAAGTCCTGAGCCACGTCGACCAAACGACGCGTGAGATAGCCCGAGTTCGCGGTCTTCAGTGCGGTATCGGCCAAGCCCTTTCGCGCACCGTGAGTCGAGATGAAGTACTGCAGAACGTTCAAGCCTTCGCGGAAGTTGGCCGTGATCGGCGTCTCGATGATCGAGCCGTCCGGCTTCGCCATCAAACCGCGCATGCCGGCGAGCTGACGAATCTGCGCAGCAGAACCGCGGGCGCCGGAGTCCGCCATCATGAAGATCGAGTTGAACGACTTCTGACGGACCTTGTTGCCCCTGGCATCGGTCACCTCGTCGGTACCGAGCTTCTCCATCATCGCCTTGGCGACCTGATCATTGGTACGCGACCAGATGTCGACCACCTTGTTGTAGCGTTCGCCGTTGGTGACGAGACCGGAAGAATATTGCTCCTGGATCTCCTTCACTTCCTTTTCCGCAGTCGCCAGAATCTTCGTCTTCTGCAGCGGCACCACCATGTCATCCACGCCGATCGACACGCCTGCGCGGGTCGCGTAGTGGAAGCCCGTGTACATCAGCTGGTCGGCGAATACCACCGTCTCCTTGAGACCGACGGTGCGATAGCACGCGTTGATCGTTGCCGAGATGGTTTTCTTGGTCATATCCTGGTTGATGGCATCGAAGGACAGACCCTTGGGGAGGATCTCGGACAACAGTGCCCGGCCCGCCGTGGTGTCGACCACTCGAATGTTGTGCACCAGCTTTCCAGTGGCATCGCGGACGTGTTCGGACAGACGCACTTTGACCTTGGCCTGAAGATCGAGGTTGCGGCTCTCGTAGGCTCTATGAACCTCGGCGACATCGCTGAATGCCATGCCTTCGCCCTGCGCCCCGACACGCTCGCGGGTCATGTAGTACAACCCGAGCACCACGTCCTGCGACGGGACGATGATCGGGTCGCCATTGGCGGGCGAGAGAATGTTGTTGGACGACATCATCAAGGCCCGCGCCTCGAGCTGAGCCTCGATGGAAAGCGGCACGTGAACGGCCATTTGGTCGCCGTCGAAGTCGGCATTGAATGCCGTACAAACGAGCGGATGCAACTGGATCGCCTTGCCTTCGATCAGCACCGGCTCAAAGGCCTGAATGCCGAGACGGTGCAAGGTCGGTGCCCGGTTCAACAGCACCGGATGTTCGCGGATCACCTCTTCCAGGATGTCCCACACTTCCGGTCCCTCGCGCTCCACCAGGCGCTTCGCCGCCTTGATGGTCGAGGCTTCGCCGCGCAGCTGCAGCTTGGAGAAAATGAACGGCTTGAACAACTCCAGAGCCATCTTCTTCGGCAATCCGCACTGGTGCAGACGCAAGGTCGGACCCACGACGATGACCGAACGCCCTGAATAATCCACGCGCTTGCCGAGGAGGTTCTGGCGGAACCGGCCCTGCTTGCCCTTGATCATGTCGGCCAAGGACTTGAGCGGACGCTTGTTGGTGCCGGTGATCGCACGGCCGCGGCGGCCGTTGTCGAGGAGCGCATCCACCGCTTCCTGCAGCATGCGCTTTTCGTTGCGGACGATGATGTCCGGCGCGTTCAGCTCCAGGAGCCGCCGTAGCCGGTTGTTGCGGTTGATGACGCGGCGGTACAGATCGTTCAAATCGGACGTTGCAAAACGGCCGCCGTCGAGCGGCACCAGCGGCCGCAGGTCGGGGGGCAGCACCGGCAGCACCGTCAGCACCATCCACTCCGGCTTGTTGCCGGATTCCATGAACGCCTCGATGAGTTTCAGGCGCTTCGATAGGCGCTTGATCTTCGTCTCGGAGTTCGTATTCGCCATGTCCTCGCGAACTTTCACCACCTCGGACGGCAGATCCATCGACTTCAGCAGCTCATGCACCGCTTCGGCGCCCATGCGGGCATCGAACTCATCGCCGTGCTCTTCGATCGATTCGAGATACATCTCATCGGTGAGCAACTGGCCGCGCTGCAGCGACGTCATGCCTGGATCGACTACCACGAAGGCTTCGAAATACAACACGCGCTCGATTTCGCGCAGGGTCATGTCGAGCATCAAGCCGATACGCGACGGCAGCGACTTCAAGAACCAGATATGCGCGGTGGGGCTTGCCAGCTCGATGTGGCCCATGCGCTCGCGGCGCACCTTGGACTGAGTCACCTCGACGCCGCACTTCTCGCACACGACCCCGCGATGTTTGAGGCGCTTGTACTTGCCGCACAGACACTCGTAGTCCTTCACGGGTCCGAAGATCTTGGCGCAGAACAAGCCGTCTCGTTCGGGCTTGAAGGTGCGGTAGTTGATGGTCTCCGGCTTCTTTACTTCGCCATACGACCAGGAACGGATCATGTCCGGAGACGCGAGTCCGATCTTGATCGAATCGAAATTCTCGACCGGCACTTGCTGCTTGAATAACTTGAGTAAATCTTTCATAGACTTAGGCCTCGCTCTCGAGTTCGATGTTGATGGCCAGGGACCGAATCTCCTTGACCAAGACATTGAACGACTCCGGCATGCCGGCTTTCATTTCATGGTTGCCGTCGACAATCGCCTTGTACATCTGCGTGCGACCATTGACGTCGTCCGACTTGACGGTGAGCATTTCCTGCAAGGTGTACGCGGCGCCATACGCCTCGAGCGCCCACACTTCCATCTCGCCGAAACGCTGTCCGCCGAACTGCGCCTTGCCGCCGAGCGGCTGCTGAGTAACCAGGCTGTACGGTCCCGTGGAACGTGCGTGCATCTTGTCGTCGACCAGATGGTTGAGCTTCAGCATATACATGTAGCCCACCGTCACCGGCCGTTCGAACTGTTCGCCCGTGCGCCCATCGTGCAGTACCGTCTGACCCGACGTCGGCAGATCCGCCAGGGTGAGAAGACCCTTGATTTCCTCTTCGCTGGCGCCGTCGAACACCGGCGTCGCCATCGGCACTCCATGGCGCAAATTACCGGCTAGTTCCACGACTTCCGCGTCGCTCAAGGACTTGATGTCTTCCTTTTGACCGCCGGTCTCGTTGTAAACCTGGCCGAGAAACTTGCGGATCTCCACCACGGCCTGCTGCGCCTCCAGCATCTTGCCGATCTTGGCGCCCACGCCTTTCGCGGCCCAGCCCAGGTGAGTTTCCAGAATCTGGCCGATGTTCATGCGCGAGGGGACGCCCAAGGGATTCAGCACGATGTCGACCGGCGTACCGTCCGCCATGTACGGCATGTCTTCTACCGGCACAATGGAGGAAATCACGCCCTTATTGCCGTGCCGACCCGCCATCTTGTCGCCCGGCTGCACGCGGCGTTTGACCGCCAAGTACACCTTCACCATCTTGAGCACGCCCGGAGCCAAATCGTCTCCGGCGGTGATCTTCGCTTTCTTCTCTTCGAAGCGCTTCTCGAAGGCTTTGCGCTGACCCTTCAACCGCTCGGACACGGTCTCGAGCTGCGCATTCGCCTCTTCGTCCTTCAGACGAATCTCGAACCACTGCTCACGCGGCACGTCCGCGAGATACACGTCATCGATTTGCATGCCCGCTTTGAGTTTCTTAGGCCCGGCTTCGGCAGCTTTGCCCTCGATCATGCCCCGCACGCGCTGGAACAAGTCGTCCTCGAGAATACGCTGCTGATCGGCCAAGTCCTTGCGCACGCGCTCGAGTTCGGACTTTTCGATCGCCAGAGCCCGCGAGTCCTTCTCCACTCCATCGCGCGTGAACACGCGCACGTCGATTACCGTACCGTCCATGCCCGGCGGCACGCGCAGCGAAGTATCCTTCACGTCGGACGCCTTCTCGCCGAAAATTGCCCGCAGCAATTTCTCTTCCGGCGTCAGTTGCGTCTCGCCCTTCGGCGTGACCTTGCCGACCAGAATATCGCCTGCGCGCACTTCGGCTCCGATGAAGGCAATGCCGGCTTCATCGAGCTTCGCGAGCGCCGAGTCGCCCACGTTGGGGATATCGGCGGTGATTTCCTCGGGGCCGAGCTTGGTGTCGCGCGCGACGCAAGTGAGCTCTTCGATGTGAATGGTCGTGAAGCGGTCTTCCTCGACCACCCGCTCGGAGATGAGAATCGAGTCCTCGAAGTTGTAGCCGTTCCACGGCATGAAGGCCACCAGGAGATTTTGACCGAGCGCGAGCTCGCCCAAATGCGTCGACGGGCCGTCGGCCAAGACATCGCCGCGCTTGATCGCATCGCCCGCTTTCACCAGCGGACGCTGATTGATGCAGGTGTTCTGGTTGGAGCGGGTGTATTTGGTAAGCGAATAGATGTCGACGCCCGGCTCGCCGGCGGTCGTTTCATCGTCGTTGACGCGTACCACGATACGCGAGGCGTCGACCGAATCGACGCTGCCGCCGCGCCGCGCCACCACGGTGACGCCGGAGTCGATGGCCACCGCACGTTCCATGCCGGTACCCACCAGCGGGGTTTCCGACCGCAGGGTCGGCACCGCCTGGCGTTGCATGTTCGAACCCATGAGCGCGCGGTTCGCGTCGTCGTGCTCCAAGAAAGGGATCAGGGACGCGGCTACCGACACGATCTGTTTCGGGCTCACGTCCATGAAATCGATCTTGTCCGGAGCCGACAAGGTGAATTCGTTCTGCGTGCGGCAGGAAATCAGGTCATCGATGAACACACCCTTCTCATTCAAGGTGGCGTTCGCCTGAGCGATCACATATTGACCTTCCTCGATGGCCGACAGGTAATCGATCTGGTCGGTCACTTTGCCATTCGAAACTCGGCGATACGGCGTCTCCAAGAAACCGTAGTCGTTGGTTCGGGCGTACACGGCCAGCGAATTGATCAAACCGATGTTCGGACCTTCCGGAGTCTCGATCGGGCATACCCGGCCGTAATGGGTCGGATGCACGTCGCGCACTTCGAAACCGGCACGCTCGCGCGTCAGGCCGCCTGGGCCCAACGCCGACACACGGCGCTTGTGGGTGACCTCGGACAAAGGATTGTTTTGGTCCATGAACTGCGAGAGCTGCGAGGAGCCGAAGAATTCCTTCACCGCTGCCGCCACCGGCTTCGCGTTGATCATCTCCTGCGGCATGATCGGCTCGCTCTCGGCGATCGTCAGGCGCTCCTTCACGGCGCGCTCGACGCGTACCAAGCCGATGCGGAAGGCGTTCTCCGCCATCTCGCCGACGCTGCGCACTCGCCGATTGCCCAAGTGATCGATGTCATCCACGTGACCGTTGCCGTTGCGGATATCGATCAGGGTCTTCATGACCTCGATGATGTCTTCTTTGCTCAACACACCCGAGCCCGTGATTTCCTCGCGGCCCACCCGGCGATTGAACTTCATGCGGCCGACCGGCGACAAATCGTAGCGCTCGCCGTTGAAGAACAGATTCTGGAACAGGTTTTCGGCAGCGTCCTTGGTCGGCGGCTCGCCGGGACGCATCATGCGGTAAATCTCGACCAGCGCTTCGAGTCGCGTCTTGGTCGGATCGATGCGCAGGGTATCCGAAATGTACGGACCGCGATCCAAATCGTTCACGAACAACGTGCGGATTTCCGTGATGCCGTTTTCGATGAGTTTCCCGACCGTCGGAACGGTGAGAATCTCGTTGGCCTTGGCCAGGATCTCTCCGGTTTCGGTGTTGACGATGTCATGCGCCAATACCTTGCCTTGCAGATACTCGGTCGGCACCGGCAGTCGCTTGACTTGCGCCTCTTCGAGGTCGCGAACGTGGCGGGCGGTGATGCGCCGGCCTTCCTCGACGATGACTTTCTTGCCGACGCGGATCTCAAACGACGCAGTCTCTCCGCGCAGACGTTGCGGGATGATTTCGAATTCAATTTCCTTCTTCGAGAGGTGGAACACGTTCTTCTCGAAGAACATGTCCAACACCTGCTCCTCGGTGTAGCCGAGCGCACGCAGGATGATGGTCACGGGAAGCTTGCGGCGGCGATCGATGCGCGCGAATACGCAATCCTTCGGGTCGAACTCGAAGTCGAGCCACGAGCCACGGTAAGGAATGATGCGGGCGGAGAACAGCAATTTTCCCGAGGAGTGAGTCTTGCCGCGGTCGTGATCGAAGAACACGCCGGGGCTGCGATGCAGCTGCGAGACGATGACGCGCTCGGTGCCGTTGATGATGAAGGTGCCGTTTTCCGTCATGAGCGGCAATTCGCCCAAGTACACCTCTTGCTCACGCACATCTTTCACGGGCTTTTTGGCGCCGCTGGCCTCCTTGTCGAGCACCACCAGGCGTACCTTGACGCGCAGCGGCGCCGCGTAGGTCAGGCCGCGCAACTGGCATTCCTTGACGTCGAATACCGGTTCGCCCAATCGATAGCTCACGTACTCGAGCGTCGCGTTGCCGGAGTAGCTGGAAATGGGGAACACACTGTCGAAAGCGGCATGCAAGCCGATTTCATCGCGTTTGGATTCCGGAACTTCCGCCTGCAGGAATCGCCGGTACGAATCCAACTGGATCGCCAGCAGGTACGGCGTGCCGAGGATGCTCGGACGCTTGCCAAAGTTCTTACGAATGCGCTTCTTTTCGGTGAACGAATAAGCCATTAGGATCACCCTTGTTCCAAACTTTCCAGGCGCTGAGCGCCGAAATTAACGAGGCCTAAGCGGCCTCGCCACATAATTGCCCGCTGCGCGAGCAAAGAACTCAAAATCAAAGGCGCAGCCGGACGGTTGCCGCTATTACCGCGGCAACCGCCAGACTGCGCATATCCGCCGTGGTCACTACTTGATAGCAGCCTTGGCGCCGGCGTCCTCGAGCTTCTTCTTGATCGTGTCGGCATCCGCCTTCGGAATGCCTTCCTTGACCGTCGAAGGAGCCCCTTCAACCAAATCCTTTGCTTCCTTCAAGCCCAAACCCGTGATCTCACGGATGACCTTGATGACACCAACCTTGTTGGCGCCGAACTCGGTCATGGTCACCGTGAACTCCGTCTGCGCTTCGGCCGCCGGCGCCGCAGCAGCAGCCGCTCCGGCCGCCGCAGCCGCGACGGGAGCCGCAGCCGTGACGTTGAACTTCTTTTCCATATCGGAAATTAGCTCGACCACTTCCATGACGGACATTTTGGAAATCGCATCGAGAATTTCATCTTTAGTAACAGCCATAATTGTCTCCAAATCAAAAAAAGGTCCCGCGACCCGAATCAGGATTAAGTCGTCGCCGCCTGCGCCGCACCGCTCTTCTTAGCCTCAAGAACGGCAGCCAGCGTCCTCACCAACTTCGAGTTGGGAGCAGCCAACGTACCAACGAACTTCGATATCGGCGCCTTGATGACACCCAACAGTTGCGACACCGCCTGCGCCCGCGTGGGCAATGAAGCCACGCGTTCGAGTGCATCGGGTTTGAGCAATTGCCCGCCCAAAGACACGAGCGTCGTCACCAACTTGTCGTTGTCCTTCGCAAACGCCTTGACGATGCGGGCGGCCGCGCCCGGATCGTCGTTGGAGAATGCGAGGACAATGGGTCCTTTCAGCGCCGGAGAAATGCACTCGAAAGTGGTGCCGGCAAGAGCCCTGCGCGCGAGCGTATTCTTGACGATTCGCATATACACGCCTGCCTTGCGCGCCTTGGCGCGCAGGTCGGTCATTTGCGTCACGGTCAAGCCACGGTTCTCTGCGCCCACCACGGACAGGGCTTTCGCCGCGACCGCGTTGACTTCTGCCACCACGACTTTCTTCTCTTCTAACTTGAGTGCCATATAGGTTTTCCCGGTCAGAAGCGCCACACATAAGGTACGAGCGCCGCCGCTCCTACCCACCCTCGAGTACCCTCGTACTCATGCGGTGCGACCTTCACCAGGAGATTCCTGATTTTAGGTCCCACCATCTGCGCAGGCCGATATTTAAGAGCCCATGCCCGCCTGCGGTCTTCGACAGTGAGTGCGTTCGGCCCAGCGGCCTTGACGCAGCCCTCCATCAATTCAAGAAACGATCAATCTATTTAACTAGCCCTAAACTCGACTGGTCGACCGTGACACCCGGACCCATGGTCGAGGACAAGGTCAACTTCTTCAGATAGATGCCCTTCGAGGTCGCCGGCTTGATCTTCTGAAGGTCCGCGACCAGCGCCAACAGGTTTTCCTTGAGCGCGGTCGGTTCAAAACTCGCCCGCCCGATCTGGGCGTGCACGATCCCCGCCTTGTCGGTGCGATAGCGCACCTGGCCGGATTTCGCATTCTTGACCGCGCCCGCGACGTCGGGAGTCACCGTACCGACTTTCGGATTCGGCATCAGGCCCCGGGGCCCCAGGATCTGGCCCAGCTGACCCACGATGCGCATGGCATCGGGACTCGCGATTACCACATCGAAATCGATCTGGCCGGCCTTCACTTTCTCGGCCAGGTCCTCGAAGCCGACGATGTCCGCGCCGGCCGCCTTGGCGGCATCCGCGTTCTTGCCCTGCGTGAACACTGCCACGCGGACGGTCTTACCCGTGCCATGGGGCATGACGGTGGAGCCGCGCACTTGCTGATCCGACTTGGTGGCGTCAACGCCCAGATTCACGGACACATCTACGGACTCGTTGAACTTCGCGGTCGCAAATTCCTTGACGAGCTTGAGCGCGTCATCGATGGCATACGACTTGCCCGGAGCCAACTTCTCTTTCCAGGTCTTGGATCGTTTGACCGTCGTTGCCATTTTAGAGCCCCTCCACGTCGACGCCCATGCTGCGCGCGCTGCCGGCAATGGTGCGCACCGCCGCCTCCAGATTGCTGGCCGTCAAGTCCGGCATCTTCAGCTTGGCAATGTCCTCGAGCTGCTTGCGCGAAACCTTGCCCACCTTGGAGGTGTTGGGCGTGGCGCTGCCCTTCGGAATCCCGATCGCCTTGGCGATGAGTACCGAAGCGGGCGGAGTCTTCATGATGAACGTGAAGCTGCGATCGCTGTACACCGTGATCACAACAGGTGTCGGCAATCCTTTTTCCAAGCTTTGAGTCTGCGCGTTGAACGCTTTGCAGAACTCCATGATGTTCACACCCTGCTGGCCGAGAGCCGGGCCCACGGGTGGGCTCGGATTTGCCTGGCCCGCAGGTATCTGAAGCTTGATATAGCCTGTGACTTTCTTCGCCATTTAACCGCTCCTGTGGGTTCAAGCGCTGCCCTCGCGAACAGCTCCCCTCTGTTAGGCGCTTACGCGCCAGAATCCATGGGGCGAAGCCGCCCCGTCCTAGAAAATTCAGCCCTTTTCGACTTGCGAGAAATCCAATTCCACGGGCGTCGACCGCCCCAGAATCTGCACCGCCACCTGCAGCCGATTCTTCTCGTAGTTCACGGACTCCACGACTCCGTTGAAATCGTTGAACGGACCGTCGGTCACGCGAACCACCTCGCCGGGCTCGAACAGTACCTTCGGCTTCGGCTTGTCGACCCCTTCTTCCACGCGACGCAGAATCGACATGGCTTCTTTGTCGGTGATGGCTGCCGGCTTGTCGCTGGTGCCCCCGATAAAGCCCAAGACTTTGGGCACTTCCTTCACCAGGTGCCACGTGTCTTCGTCCATCTCCATCTGCACCAGCACGTAGCCGGGGAAGAATTTGCGGTCGGACTTGCGCTTTTGACCGTCCCGCATTTCGACCACTTCTTCGGTTGGCACCAGGATCTCGCCGAATTTGCTTTCCAAACCGGCACGCCTCACGCGCTCCTTGAGCGACTCAGAGACTTTGTGCTCGAAATTCGAGTAGGCGTGAACCACATACCATCGCAAGGACATAAAATAGCTCCGCGCCCGCTAGCCGGATTGGCCGCCCAAAAAACGGGTCATCCAGGTAAGAATCCAATCGAGTCCGAAAAAAAACAGACCCATTACAATGGTAAAGATGAAGACCACGTAGGTCGTCTTGATGGTCTCTTCACGCTCCGGCCACACCACTTTGCGCAACTCAATCCGCGCGGCCACCGCGAACTGCCGAAACTCGCGGCCGTACCAGCTGAACCAGATAAGCCCGGTTGCCGCAGCCAAACCTGCAATGACCATCGCGATGCGAAGGGGCAGCGCCTGGTCCTCATACCAGTAGAA
This sequence comes from uncultured Gammaproteobacteria bacterium, assembly GCA_963755965.1. Taxonomy (GTDB): domain Bacteria; phylum Pseudomonadota; class Gammaproteobacteria; order Steroidobacterales; family Steroidobacteraceae; genus Bog-1198. The sequence goes on along the minus strand of CAVWLU010000008.1, from coordinate 935,329 downwards.
CGCGCCAATCCCGGCCAGGAGCACGAGAATCGACAACGTCAAAAGCGCCGAGTCTTTTGCCGACGCGACCGCGGGTATTTGCACTTCTGCCATGTTTACTGCTGTTGACCTACAGGCCTGCTCAAAGTGGCAGGGCAGGAGGGAATCGAACCCCCAACCTGCGGTTTTGGAGACCGCCGCTCTGCCAATTGAGCTACTGCCCTAGTAAATGCGCTGCGCGCAAACTTTCAACCGCTCGCTTCGCGAGCGGTGAGAGAGAAAAAATCAAGCGATCACCTTGGCGACGACCCCGGCGCCCACGGTTTTACCGCCCTCGCGGATCGCAAAGCGCAACCCTTGCTCCATCGCGATCGGCGCTATCAACTCCACCACAATCTTGATGTTGTCCCCGGGCATCACCATCTCGGTCCCCTCCGGCAACTCCACCGCCCCGGTCACATCGGTGGTGCGAAAGTAAAACTGCGGCCGATACCCCTTGAAGAACGGCGTATGCCGGCCCCCCTCCTCCTTCGTCAGCACGTACACCTCGGCCTCAAACTTCGTGTGCGGATTGATGCTCCCCGGCTTGCACAATACCTGCCCGCGCTCCACTTCCTCGCGCTTCGTGCCGCGCAGCAGCACCCCCACGTTGTCCCCCGCCTGTCCCTCATCGAGGAGCTTGCGAAACATCTCCACCCCCGTGCACGTCGTCTTCTGCGTCGCACGGATCCCCACGATCTCCACCTCATCGTTCACTTTCACTATCCCGCGCTCGATCCGACCCGTCACCACCGTGCCCCGACCCGCAATCGAGAACACATCCTCCACCGGCATCAAAAACGCCCCCTCCACCGCGCGCTTCGGCACCGGAATGTAATCATCCAGCGCCTGCACCAGCTTCAGTACCGAGGCGACCCCTATCTCGCTCCCGTCCCCCTCCAACGCCTTGAGCGCCGAGCCCGTGATGATCGGCGTCTTGTCCCCGGGAAACTTGTACAACGTGAGCAAATCCCTCACCTCAAGCTCCACCAGCTCCAATAACTCCGCATCATCCACCATGTCCGCTTTGTTCAAATACACCACGATGTACGGCACCCCGACCTGACGGGCCAGCAATATGTGCTCCCGCGTCTGCGGCATCGGACCGTCCGCCGCCGACACCACCAGCACCGCTCCGTCCATCTGCGCCGCTCCCGTGATCATGTTCTTCACGTAGTCCGCGTGCCCAGGACAGTCCACGTGCGCGTAGTGCCGCGCCGCGCTCTGATACTCCACGTGCGCCGTCGCGATCGTGATCCCCCGCGCCCGCTCCTCCGGCGCCTTGTCAATCTGGTCGTAGGCCTTGAACTCCCCGCCAAATTTCTCCGCCATTACCTTCGTCAACGCCGCCGTCAACGTCGTCTTGCCATGATCCACATGCCCAATCGTCCCCACGTTCACGTGCGGCTTCGTTCGCTCAAACTTCCCCTTCGACACGGCAAGTACCTCTTAAATAAGAAAAAACTGGAGCCCACGAACGGGATCGAACCGTTGACCTCGTCCTTACCAAGGACGTGCTCTACCAACTGAGCTACGTGGGCCGCATCCACCTGGAGCGGGTGATGGGAATCGAACCCACGTGATCAGCTTGGAAGGCTGACGTTCTACCATTGAACTACACCCGCATTCACACGCCGCAAGCCAATGGCACCGTACCCTCAACCAGTTGGTGGAGGGGGTAGGATTCGAACCTACGAAGGCATAAGCCAGCAGATTTACAGTCTGCCCCCGTTGGCCGCTTGGGTACCCCTCCCCTAAAATGAGCCGCGTATTTTGCGGCGCGAGGGACTCAGTGTCAATGTCCACCGGGCGAGAGTTCTCCCCGAGCCTGACCGAGACGTGGCACCCTTGACACTATCTTACGATATATATATCTTAAGATACGTTTTACAACATATCTGGAGATATTATGCATCATCACTTTACGCATTTTTTCGCTCGGCATCACGGCGGTCGCGGCCTCGGACGCTTTGGCAAGGGGTTCATGGACGGTGGCGGAATGGGCGGACGCGAGTTCGGAATGGGTCGCAAATTGGCATCGGTCGATTTGCAGCTGCTGATATTGGGACTGCTCGCGGATAAACCATATCATGGCTACGAAATCATCAAGGCCTTGGACGAGCGTTCCAAAGGATTCTACGTACCGAGCCCCGGCATGGTGTATCCGGCTCTGACGTACCTCGAGGAGTTGGGGCACGCGACAATTGAAGCCGACGGCGCCCGCAAGCTTTATCACATCACCGAGGCGGGGCGGCAGCACTTGGCCGAGCATCGTTCCACGGTAGACGTCCTGTTTGCACAATTCGGACGCGTCGCGGAGCGGATGGACCGCGTGCGGCGCGCGCTGAACGTCGAAGAGACGAGCGACGAATCGATGAGCGGGCCGGAACGCCGCGGTTCCAAGGAGCTGAAGCGCGCTCGGCGCGATCTGAAATCGGCGCTTGCCGACAAATGGGACAGCACACCGGAAGAGCAACGACGCGTCGTCGAGATTCTCGAGCGCGCAGCGGCGGAAATCAGCCGCAAGATGCCGCGCGATTGAGGCAGGTGGCGCGGTCAGGGCTGCGGGATTCCGAGGTCGATCTCCATGTAAACCACGCCGGACAACGGATTGGCGTAGTAAGGGGCCGTCTCGCGAAATCCTAACGAGCGGTACAGCGTGCGGGCGGGAACCATGTCGATGAGGGTGTCCAACAGCATTCGGGCATAACCGAGCGAGCGCGCTTTGGCAATCAAACCTTGCGCGATGAGTCGACCCAGGTTCGCGCCGCGTACCTCGGGCCGGACGTAGAGCCGCTTCATTTCACACGAGTCTTCGGACAACCGCCGGATGCCGCCGCAGCCTATCGCTCGGCGGCCGTCACTCGCGAGCAGCAGGCAACCGGAGGGCGGCGCGTACATGTCAGACAGTTGGTTGAGCTCCGCGGCGAAGCCCTGGAAACAAAGATCGATCTTCAAAAGTGCGGCATACTCCTCGAATAATGCGCGGGCCGCAGCATAGTCCGCCGTCCCGGCAGCTTCTCTCAACACGTACCTCGAATCGCCATTCATATGGATCAGCTTGAACTAACTACTCATCAATTCGGTTCCACGGCAGCAAAGTATCTCACCAGTACCGTGCATGCGTCCGGCGCGGACATCGAGCGGCTCGTCGAAATCTCGGCTCGATCCCCACCGGCTCTCGCCCTCGACCTTGGTTCAGGTGCCGGTCATGTGAGTTTCGCGCTCGCCCGCGGCGGGGCGCGGCGCGTCATTGCGTACGATCCGGCGGCACAGATGCTCGGCGTGGTGGCGGCGGAAGCGGCCGCGCGGGGGCATACGCAGATTGAGACCCTGTTGGGCTCAGCCGAGCGGCTGCCTTTCCATGACGCCACATTCGAGCTCATCGTTTCGCGCTATTCGGCACATCACTGGCTCGACGTGCGCCGCGCGATGTGCGAGGCCGGGCGGGTCCTGGCGCCGGGCGGCACCTTAATCATCATCGACGTGCTGGCGCCCGAGGCACCGCTGATGGACACTGTCCTTCAGAGCGTCGAACTGCTTCGTGACGCCTCGCATGTGCGCAATTATCGAGAATCAGAATGGCGCGCGATGTTCGGGTCGGCCAACTTGAGCTGCCGCCGAGTCGATCGCTGGAAGCTGCCGCTGGAATTTCAAAGCTGGATCACCCGCATCGGCACGCCGCCCGCGCGCGTCGGTGCGTTGGAAACGGTGTTCGACGCGCTCCCGGCCGAGGCTCGTGAATATTTTTCCGTCGGCTCCGACCACTCATTCGTCATCGACTCCGGTTGGCTCGAAGCCTCCAAGGATGCGTGAGGGGAACATAGGCACGAAAGGGCCTCACGTACACTAGCGCAGATGGAACACACCGCATCGGTGCTCATGCTGTTTTCGGGGCTGGCGCACTCGATCGTCAACGCCATTTTCAAAGCCGGCAAGGACAAGATGTCGGGCCGTGCGCTGATCGATGGATTCAGCGCATTGTTCGTGGCGCCGGCCGCTTTCCTGGTCCCCCTGCCGGCGAACGCCTGGGGTTGGCTGATGGCTTCTTTCGTGGTCCACATTTTTTATCTCATTACGTTGATAAAGGCCTTCGAGCAATCCGATATGTCGGTTGCTTACCCGATCGCGCGGGGCTTGGCCCCCACGCTGGCCGCCATCGGCGCCGTGGCGATATTTCACGAACCCATTTCCATTGTCGTTGCGTGCGGGATCGCCATGATCGCCATAGGCGTTTTGTTCATCGGTGTCAGTCACACGCTCAATAGGAGCGCGCTGCTGTGGGCCTCTCTGAACGGCGCCTCCATTGCGGCCTACACGGTCATCGATGCACAAGGGGTGCGGGCGGCGCCCACCGCTGGGAGCTACATCGTATGGACCTTCATGATTTTGGGCTGCGGCATCGGCGGCATTTTTGCTTTCTGGCGCGGCAAGACCTTCCTGATATCGGCGGCAAGACAGTGGAGACCGGGACTCATCGCCGGCGGATTGTCGATAGTGAGCTATGGTATCGCCTTGCTCGCTTTGCGCCTGGGAGCCACGCCGCGTCTCGCGGCGCTTCGGGAAACGTCGATCTTGTTCGGCACCGCCATCGCGGTGATTTTTCTCAAGGAGCGGTTGACCGGCCCGAGATATGTCGGCGTCGCCGCAATTGCGTTTGGTGCAATACTACTGGTTGCAAGCAGTTAAGATGAGGCCGCTCATGCGCCGCCTCGGCATCGTTGCACTTGCGGTTATCGCGGCGCTCGCCGTCGTCCTCTACGCGTTGGCTTTTTGGCCCTTACGGGATCCCCACCCGGCGAGCCGTCTGGGCTTAGGCGTCCTCGCGATCCGCGATGCGAGGATTTATCCCTCTCCCGATGAGCCGCCGATCGACCACGCGACGATATTGGTTCGCGATGGCCGGTTGGTCGCCGTGGGCGGCGACATTTCGATTCCGGTCGATGCGCAAGTGATCCCCTGCGATCATTGCATCGTCGTCGCCGGATTCTGGAACAGCCATGTGCACTTTACCGAGCAAAAGTGGCGCTTCGCGGACTGGAGGGCCGCCGATACGTTGAACCGGCAACTCGCCGACATGCTCACAAGCCGTGGCTTTACGACCGTGGTCGACTTGGGCTCTGACCTTCGCGTCACGGTTTCCCTGCGTCGGCGCATCGAGTCCGGGGACTTGCTGGGCCCGACGATTTATACCGCGGGTGCCGCGCAGTATCCGCCGCACGGCGTCCCGTTTTATCTGCGCGAAACGCTGCCGAGCTATCTCGTGCATTTCATGCCTCAGCCGGCGACGCCGGCCGAAGCCGCGAAGATCGAAGAACGCAACATCGCACAGGGCGCGGACCTTCTCAAACTCTTCACGGGATCCTATGTCGAGCGCGACACGATCCTGCCGATGCCGGAAGCCAATGCAAGCGCCGCCGTGGCCGTTGCCCACCGACACGGTCAGCTCGCCTTCAGCCATCCGTCGAATCTAGCGGGGGTGCGCATCGCCGTGGACAGCGGAGTGGACGTGTTGGCGCACGCACCCGATAGGCCGGAGGGCGTCGACGCCGCGCTTCTGCAAACTTTGGTGGATAGACACATGGCGATGATTCCCACGCTGAAGATGTTCCGCACCACGGTGACGACGAGCGCGGCGTATCTCGATCCGATCTACAGTGAGGTGCGTCAATTCCACGCCTTGGGCGGGCAATTATTGTTCGGGACCGACGTCGGGTATATGACGGACTACGGCACGGCCGACGAATTCCATGCTCTGGAGTTGTGCGGACTCGGTGCCGCGGATATTTTGCGAATGCTCACCACGGCTCCCGCACGGCGTTTCGGTGTACAAGAGGAGAAAGGCCGGGTCGCCGTCGGGCAGATCGCCGATCTTGTCGTCCTCGGTCAGGATCCGGCAAACGATGTAACGGCATTTTCGAACGTTCAATTCACGATACGCGGCGGCCGGGTGATTTACCGGCGGCCATGAAGGGGGGCTCACTACGCGAACTTAAGGCCGCGTCGTCTTAGAACATCGTCGCCTTAGAACATCGTATTTGAATTGGCGGATTTCTCGGGAACCGGCTGAGCTACATCCCAGTGTTCCACGATCTTGCCGTTCTCGAATCGGAAGATATCGACCACCGCGGATCCACGGCCTTCCGCGGAAAACATGACATGCGAATGGACGGCGACCAAATCCCCGTCGGCGATCACACGCTTGATATCGTAATGGATGAAGCCCTTCTCGACGAAGCCCGAAAGAATGGCGATGGCCTCCGCGCGTCCGTCGGGAGCGATCGGGTTGTGCTGCGTGTAGGTAGGGCCGACATACCGGTCGAACGCGGCGGCAACTTTCTTTTCGTTGAATGCCATCACGAGCAGCCCCACGGCCGCCGCCGCATTTGGCGACATCGGTGGTGCGGCCGCTGTGTTGCCGCCGATAGCTAAAATCGGCACCGCCAAAGCGCAAACAATGCAAATCGTCCCGAATGTGCGCCGCATCGCCCGAACATAGTCCGAGTACCTGGAAAAGGCAACCGCATTGATCGGCGCGCTGTAGTTCCGGGCCCCGCTTGGGAACGCAAAAGAATTACGCCAAGGATGTAATGACCATATCCGAAAGCCTCTGGAATCGTTCGAAGCTTTCACCCTCGACCATGACACCATGAGACAGGAAAACAAAAGTGACTTGCTGTACGGGGTCGGCCCAATAGAGTGCACTACCTTGGCCGTGCTGGCCAAAAGTCTGCGGCGAGGTGAACGTACCAAATTGATGATGGCAAACCGCCGTCCCGCGCAGGAATACGCCCAGTCCGGAATATGCGGGCATCGGCTCCCAACCGCGTTGAATGGCGTTTTTGCCGTGAAGCTGATTCATCTTCTCACCAGTGCGGTTAATCAGCATCTGCGCAGTCGTTATCGGCGACAATATCCGTGCACCATCCAACTCTCCGCCCCTACGAAGCATCTCCGCGAATCTAAACAAATCGCTGGCCGTCGTTGAAATGCCTACCCACGGCATCTCAGCGTCCTCTTCCTCGAATGCTCCGTCCGTTCCGAGATTGCTGTGACCCAAATGCTTGAGTGGGCTCTTGTCGAACAGCCAAACAGGCCGGATGTGCCGGCTGCGCAGATCGCGCCGCAGACCCACGGAAGTGTCATGAAGCTTAAGGGGGATAAGTACGTCCTGCGTCAGAATGTCCCTGAACGTCCGTTTCTTCGGATCGGTCCGACGGACGATCTCGCCTAACAACAAATGATTCACCGTTGGGGAGTAAGACGCTTGTTCACCCGGGGTCGCTTCGCAATGAATAGACTTGCATACCGCTTCGACCACCTCGCTAAGCTTATCGATGTACATTCCCGGCACAGGAGTAAACGTCATCGGAAGTCCGGTTTGATGGGTAAGTAGGTGATAAACCGTGATGGTCTCCCTCAGTCCGCCGCGAAATTCTGGGATGATGTCGGACACTTTGGTCGTTAGCGAAAGGAGTCCTTTTTCGATTGCGCTGAGGCTCAAGACACTGGTGTACGACTTGCTGACGGAAAAGATGCTGTAGACGGCGCCCTTCTCGAGCGGCTTCGTACGTTCCACGTCCCTGAAACCAAATACTTCGTGTAGTGCAACCTGTCCTTGGTGGGCGACGATGATCTCCGCACCGATATGACGTTTGGCGTCTATATATTCCTGGATGAACGACTTAACCTGCCGCAATCGATCAGCCAAAAATCTGGATCCTCTAAGCTCTATCGCCATAATAATTCGCCTCGCACAATTTGAGAGCGTTCGGTACTCCGTCGCTAACATGGTGTTGTCGTTGGCGGCGTGCTGTAAGCGCATGCCTAACACTCCGCAATATCGAACCGCTGATGACACATCTGTATAATCCCTGGCGGACGAGGTTGCAAGTCTGCGGGGATAACCTTTGATTAATTTAGAGGCCAGCTTTAGGCCGTGCGCTGTCGATGCAATTGCCGCGTCTCTAGCGGTTTCTGGCGTTGTTTTACCCTTCCGGACGATGCCCCGCGAAGGATGACCTTCGGAATTATCTTTTTACCGATCGCCGCTGGATCATCGAAGCCGTGTAATAAAAAATGCAATACCCAGGCTGATGCCTGCTCATCTTGAACGTCGGCTACGCTTCCGAACCAACGTCCAATGCGTTCGCTATACACCTGCGAGAAAACCTGTGCACCCACGATGCAATTCACTCTCCAGTCGAGTTCAGCTTCGGAAAGCTCCGGACATGCACGACGCAGCAGATCGAGAAACCTATTTACAGCATCTCCAAATAATGTATGGAGTTCCTCGATGACTACACGCGATGGATCCATCAGGGCACGTCCGTACAGCAGGTGAAATCGCTTTCGTGCCTTCGAGTCTGCGTACTGTTGGACATCGTCGGGCATTCCGACAAAAAACGAGGGTTCGACCAGCGCTGCTAGCACTTCTGCTACGTTTGGACGCATGCCGTTTGTACACGCCGCTTCGATCGATGCAAGACGGCGCAAGTGATATTCCTTGAACGGTGTCAGGCGTCGTTCGAATAAACTGCGGAAGAGCTCTCGTTTGCTGCCCCAATAGTGTTTGAGCGTTCCTAAGTTGACGTGGGCTTTGGCGGCAATTGCGCGAATGGTAGTGCCTTCATATCCGTGCTTGCCGAATACTTCTTCCGCGGCGTTCAAGAACTTGCTCATGGTTTTTTGGGCGGCGGGGGTTGCCGATGCTCGGGCACGCGCTGTCATAAAATGTTTCCATATTCAATCACGTAGCCATTTTACACGCAGTGGGTGCCTTAGGGCTGCAATGCTTGACGCTTCCCATCCTTTACCTCGATCAGCCAGCAGTACAGATTCTCTGTATTCGGTGCCGTTTTTCATTTGGCCCTCCCCTCGGCACTCAACGCACGTGGAAACGCACCGCGCTGCGCCGCCCAGGTGCAGGACTTCGTCGCTTGCGGCATTGACAGCGTGCGACGAGGATTATACTGTTGTATAATCCGATGGCGAGAATATTTACGACAGCCAATCATCAAGCCGGGAGTTGAAACGTGACCGGAATGCCCAAGGGCCGATCGGGTCTTTCACAAGAGCGTCTGGCGAAGCTAAAGAAATTGATCGAAAACGATTTACACATGCGACGTTATCTTGGCGCCGTCATCGCAGTGGCGAGGGGCGGCGACATCGGCTTCTTCGAAGCGATCGGATACGGCGATCGCGAAGGGAAAAACCCCTTGAGAAGGATTCGGTCTTTAGTGTTTTCTCTTTGACGAAGGCGTTCACGAATGCGCTGATTTACCGAGCCATTGAAGACGGCGAGTTGGCACTGACAACCCGCGTTTCCGACGTCATCCCTGAGTTCTCGGGCGGACTTCGTCAAACCATCACGTTTTATCATCTGCTGACCCATAGTTCCGGTCTTCCTACCGTTTTCACTCCGCGGCAGGGCATGTACATCGATCGCCTCCCGGAAATCATCGAAGCCATTTGTCAATCTGTCCATTCCGAAGCGCTCCCCGGCGAGAAGGTTACTTACTCGCCGATGGTCGCGCACGCCCTCATGGGCGAGGCCATCCGGCGCGTGGATTCTCGGAAGCGGTCGTACCGACAGATCGTCAACGATGAGATCTTCATTCCGCTCAAGATGAAAGACACGGCGATAGGCCTTCGTCGCGACCTCAAATCGCGGCATATCATTCCGGACTTCCTCGCTCCGATGCCAATGACCCATCCTGGGCACAGCAATTACGGTCCTCACGGCGCGTTCCAAGAGGAAGATGCCGAGATGCCGTGGGTTGGAGCAGTTGCAACGGTCCCGGACCTGGTGAGATTCGCTGAAATGCAGCGGCGTGGCGGCGAACTCGACGGGGTTCGCATACTATCGCCTGCACTCCTCGATCAAGCGACCATCAATCGAACTGGGGACAGGCCGAATGAACTATACAAGCAGCTCGCCATTGCTCGCGGGTGGCAGCCCTATCCCGCGTACATCGGCCTTGGATTCTCGCTGCGCGGTGAAGCGATTTGTCAGCATCAGTTCGGCACGCTCTCATCGCCTCGAACCTTCGGGCATTGGGGTGCTGGGAGCGCCCTGTATTGGGTGGACCCCAAGCTTGACCTAACCTTCGTGTGTCTGACTGCGGGTGTGATGGACGAGGGAGAAAATGTCGAACGCTTTCAACGGCTGTCCGATCTCGCCATTGCGGCGGCGGAATAGTTCCATGATCGACCGCAGAGCGTTCATCAATACCGGACTCATGGCGTCCGCAGCGGTCATGGGTGCCGTGGCGCGGTCCCGCGATCTCGGAGCGTCGTCGACCGCACCGACCGACGTTGTCCTACCCCTCCATCTCGCCGTATTCGATTCCCGCTTTGCACATTGCCGCCGGTTTGGTGCGGCGATGAACACCTACGGCGTTCCCTCCGCCGGCTTCCATGGCGATGTTACGAATCTCTGGTTCACGGGACTCGATCCCGTGTGGCGGTCGCGGCCCATATCCATCGCGGGAATGACAACGCAGGGCGTCCTCTTTTGTCTCGAGAGGCTAGCTTGGGATCACGGGATGCGAGTCGTTTATCGCGGAACACACCGCCCCATCGCGGGCGGCGGCGTCGATCACATGCTCGAGTGTTCGGCGAAGCGTCCCCATTTCATAAATAGCCGATTGAGCGGCCTTGATAGCTGGCCAGGCGAGATCGCCGCTCTCATCTCGAATATTTCCGACCCGTTGCCTGTCTCTCCTTCCCGGTCCCAAGCCCTCGCGCGTGTCCACTGTCGTAGCCGGCCCGGTCGAATGCATGACGATGTCGTTGAGCCGGCATATTCTTGGGTCATCGCGCCGCGCTCTGAGTTGTCGTGATTTGCCCGCCAAACGATTCTCCTTACCGAGCCTAGGACCCGCTCATGCGAACGCCACCGGGCATTTCTTCTTCCGATTTTTCAGCCGCCATCACACAATTTGAAAACATTGTCGGAGCCCGGTGGGCTTTTACGAAGGACGAAGACGTCGAGTTATACAAAGACGCGTTCTCCCCTTTTCTCGGTGAACCCGAGGAACGCGTCGCCTCCGCCGCTGTGGCGCCCGCGACGGTCAAAGAGGTTCAGCAGGTCGTCAAAGTCGCCAATCAATATAAGGTTCCGCTGTACCCAATTTCCACCGGGAGAAATCTAGGCTATGGGGGCTCAGCCCCGGCCTGTTCCGGCTGCGTGGTGCTGGACCTTAAGCGCATGAACCGAATCCTCGAGGTCAACGAGGAGAATGCCTTTGCTCTCGTTGAACCAGGCGTTAGCTATTTCGATCTCTATCGTTACATTCACGAGAGGAAGCTCAAGCTGTGGATCGACTGTCCGGATCCGGGTTGGGGGAGCGTGATCGGCAACGCTCTGGATCGCGGTGGAGGCTACACCTGCCCTGCTTCCGGAACCATTTCGATGCGCATTGCGGAATGGAAATCGTGCTGCCGACCGGCGAGTTGATGCGCACGGGCATGGGCGCACTGCCAGGCTCGAAGACCTGGCAGCAATACAAGACAGGCTTCGGCCCATGGATTGATGGCATGTTCTCGCAATCGAACTTCGGCGTTGTGACGAAGATGGGCTTCTGGCTGATGCCGCAGCCCGAGGCCTATCTTTGCGGGCGCGTGCTCGTCCGCAAGCGGGACGACCTGCATGAGCTCATTCGGCTCGTGACCTTGCTCGAAAACAGCGGCATTACCAACGGATGCCCTGACTCCTCTAGCCCGTTGCTCGGCATTGGCTCGATCGGCGGCAAGCGCGGTTCCTCGCGATCGATCAGCCGCCGACCTCCGAGGATCCAGAGCTGCTGCGGTTTCGCGACCAGGCCGAAGCCGGCGACTCCATCGGACTCGAGGATTACGGTGACGCAAAAGGCCTTGCCTACTGGACCTTCGATCTCAAGTTTTACGGGCCGGCCAAAGTGGTTGCGGCACAATGGGAATGCGCGCAGGACATCCTGTCAGCGATCCCGGGAGCATGGTTCGAGGATGACGGTTAATATCGTTTCCCGCTGGCCGAGGAGCCGAAAGATCATGCGCGATTTCCGGAGTTCGGTATTCCGAGTTTGAACAATTTCTCGATCGGCGCGCGTTCCAGCACGAATCCAAGCCCATGACACGGGCACATGTGGTTTTCCCCGATCATCCCGCGTACGGCCGAAGCAATCTTCGAGGCTAATAGGGTGTTCGCCGCCGCGGCCAAAGACCTTGGTATCCCGCAGTTGCGCTTTGCGCTTCCCGCCTGGTATTGGGAACGCGCAGTCGATTTTCATCTTCGGCTTTCCTGTAAGCAGATCAAGCGACCAATAAGAAGCACATGGGAGGCCTTTTACAAAGTGATCGATCTCGCGGCGGACATGGCTGGGGCGAGTACCGAACGGGCCCGGCGTTTCAGGATGCGGTCATGAAAGTCTATTCCTTCAACAATCACTCGTTGCTGCGATTTCACGAGACCGTCAAGGATGCCATCGACCCGAACGGCATCATATCCGCGGGTCGTTACGGCGTTTGGCCGAAACACCTGAGGAAGCACGTGATGATGCTCATTACTCGTACGCAGCGTGCCGCGACGATGATTGCAGCAAGTCTTATCGGCGGCATCTTAGTCGGTGTCGCCGCTGTGACGCCAAGCAGCGGAGCTGAGTCTCAATACATTGGATGGACCCGCACGACAATCGTTGCTCCGGTCGGATCGCCGCGCGGCTACTTGGAGTTTCAGAACAGCTGCTCGGTGTGTCACGGGCCAATGCCCGAACGACCGGGGACGCGCGCCCTGGCGGCCAAGTATCAAGGCACCGAACCTGCGCTCTTAGAGCAACGTAAAGACCTCTCGCCGGATTTGATTCGCCTCGCAGTTCGCAAAGGAATTTCCGTGATGCCGCCGTTTCGCAAGACCGAGGTCACGGATGCGGATCTCAAGGCCATCGTCGCTTATCTCACACGCGATCGGCGGTGAAGATTCGCGCGGCTTTTTTGAACCAATCGTCCCAGCTTAGGACATAGAACACTATGAAGAATGTCGCAGGATAAAGGCCTTTGTCACCGGCGGGGCGAGCGGCATCGGCCTCGGCATGGCGCAAGTTTTCCTGCGCAATGGCATGAAGGTGGTCATGGCCGACATCCGTGCCGATCACCTCGAAGAGGCCAAGTCTCACCTCGACGGGGATCACGCGCGCACTTCATCCACGCCTGGATATCACCGACCGCGAGGCGATGAGATCGCGGCCGACGAGGCTTGGCGCGTCGGTTCGGCAACGTGCATGTCCTATGCAACAACGCGGGTGTCGGGGCACTGGGCGACTTGAGGAGATATACCTATTCCGACTGGGATTGGACTTTCGGAGGTCAACCTGGGCGGGGTCGTCAACGGAATTCAAACATTTCTGCCGCGCCTACTTGCACAGGGCGAAGAATCACACATCGTCAATACCTCCTCCGTGGGTGCGCTGTTGCCCATGCCAGGCGGCGCGGCCTACATCGCGGCCAAAGCGGCGGTCGTGGGCTTCACGGAGGCGCTGCGCTCCGACCTCGCGAGATCCACATCGGTGTGACGCTCCTGGTGCCGGGACCCACGCGGACGAATATCCATGAGGTGGCGCGCCTGTTGCCCGGAGGCTTCCGCGACTCCGGAGTTCACGACCTCGAGGCAGAATTGGGGAAGCGGCAGCCGCCGGCCGTGTGGCTGGATCCTGTCGTGGTGGGCGAGATGGTCTTGGAAGCCATCCAACGTAACCGGCTGTTCCTCATCACACACAACGAGTTTCGAGGCGGCGTGCGTCAGCGTTTCGAGGCGACCATGACGGGCTTTCCACGCGGACCGCTCGATCCGGAAAGATTCGACAGCTGGGATTCGAGGTTACGAATCGCGTCTACGAATCGGTGATCGCTACAGAAGGCAAATGAAATGTTCGGCTTAAAGGACCGAAACATGCTAATCAAAGATCTATTCAACGTCACGGGCTGTACTGCGATCGTTACCGGCGGCGCCAGTGGCATCGGCCTAGGCTACGCCGAAGCGCTGGCGGGGAATGGCGCTCGAGTCACGATTTTGGACTCCACGGCAGCGCATCGATGTGGAAGTCTCGCGGCTGCAGGAGCGGGGCATGGATGTCGCGGGGCGCGTCGTCGACGTCACCGACCACAGGGCCCTCGACCGCGTGATCGACGACGTCGTAACCGCGCTATGGTCGGCTCGACGCCGTCTTTGCCAACGCGGGCATGGATCCCGGTCCGGGCTACCTCGGGCTCTGGGTGGGTACCGACCGGCCTCGACTCGCTGAAGGGGCTCTGGAGAACTATGCCGATGAGCGGTGGAATCGCGTGATCGATGTCAATCTCAACGGCATTTTTGCCACCGTGCGAGCGGCTGCCCGGCACATGAGCCCGCAGTAAAACGGGCCGTATCGTCATCACCACCTCAGCGGCATCGCAACGGATCGAGCCTGCTATCGGAGCCGCCTATATGGCCGCCAAAGCCGGTGCTGCCCACTTCATGCGTTGTGCGGCACTCGAATTGGCACATTTAACGCATCTCCGTGAATGCGATTGCACCGGGGATGTTTGTCACGAATATCGGCGGCGGTCGCCCAGAAGACCAGACGTGCAAGAGGCTTTCTCTCGGGTGATTCCCATGCATCGCGTGGGCTTGCCGGCGGATATGCACGGCTCGGCCTTATTTTTCGCCTCCGATGCCGGGGACTATGTGACGGGCCAGGAGATCGTGATCGACGGCGGGTTCAGCCTGGGCCGAGCCGATTGATTCGCTCAGTGCTTATGCCCCAAGTAGCGGGCAATGGCTTCCACTTGCTCATCGCTAATTCCGTCTTGCGGAACGGCGGCATCATCGCAATGCCATGGCGGATGTAATAACGGACGGCCTCCGGTGTCAGATCTTTGCGCTCTTCGAGGAGAGCCGGAATTTTGCCCGCATATTTGAATTGCAGTGAGGTGGTGCCGGGACGGTCCGGCCCTGAACCGTGACAGATGGCGCAGGCGTTTTCGAATTCCCATTTCCCGACATCTGAGGGGGATACATCAAGTTTCGGCAAGACCAGCGTCCAGGAGATGGTCGGAGGTACAGCTGCAAAACATTCTCCTGAGATAAGAATTGTAAGACCAATCGCCATGGGCCCCAATTTCATAAAGAGAATATCCGCAAATGCTCCAGCCAAATCCCATACCGCCCCGCCGACAAGATTCGGTTGCTATCGATGGAATCCTTGAGTCTTTCGTGCAGTCGCAGTAAGGCATTGTCATTGAAATCGTAGAGCCGCGCACCCTTATCCATGAACGCGGGATGAATTCGATACTCGCCCCAGCCATGCGCCGCACCCATCTCCATGAGATGTGAAAACGCGGCCCGAGCTTTTTGGTTCGCGGCGACATCCTTACCGACGGGGATGGCGTAGATCAGACATGCCGTGCGCGTGTGATAGAACAGCGGCATGCCACCTAAAGGTGCAACGCCGAGTTCCTGGCAAGATTTCTGGCATAGAGCCATTGCTTCCAGTATGGCTTTGCCGTTCATGGGCACGATCGGTGAGAAATCGATGTGCCCTTCGAACAGCGGCGCGACGTCGGCGAGTGGCGAGAGCGAAAAGAATGCAAGACTTGGAATACCAATTCGCGCCTTGTCCATGACCTTGGTCACCTGATCATCGGTGAGCGGAAATGTGTAAAAGGCATTTTCGCTCAAAGTCGCGCCCGGGAATTGCGGCGAATCGTTCGATTGATATAGCTCCCTTGGGCACGGATGACGGCCTCAGGCCCATACAAGCAGAAGGGCGCCGTCCGAAAACGGCATGCCTTGGCGCGCAGCATAGGCGTCGAGACGCACGAACACGTCCGGCGTCCCACCCTTTGCAGGAGCTCTGCCCAGCTCAGCGTCCCCGGGCACAGTGGAGGACGGGGCTGATGATTTGGGTTTGGGATGTAATGAGATGGCCGTATAAATCAGGTTAATCACGGTGTCGATGAAGGGCGCCCCATCCTCGTGGTGGAAGGCACGGGCGTTAAGTGCAGAAATGCTGCTTCCGGCTGAGGCATCAGCCAAAAGCCCATCTTGGTCACGATGCCGAAATTCGATTGCGAGAACAGGCCATCGACCAAAGGTCCCATTCCGTATTTGAACTGCTGCCAGGTACCGGCGCCGGGCAGTGCCCCCATGCCGGTGCGGACGAAGTCGCCATCGGCGAGCACCACCTCCATTCCGCAATGCGCATCGAAGTGGTCCCGATATGGCACGCTCGTGTAACCTGCGCCGTGGTCGAGGGCATTGCCGACCAGGCTGCCCGAACCGGGATCCGGGCAGTCGATCCAAAGCTTCAGATTTTTCGTTCGCGAATGTAGCGGTATAAATCGAAATAGCTGACGCCCGGCTCGACCAGGGCGCAGGCATTCGCCTCGCTCACATCCAGAATGCTGTTCATACGCTTGAGATCGAATATGACGCTCCCAGGATACGCGGGGGCAGAGCCGCCATAGGTGAGATTCTTGCCGGTCGAGATCGTGTACAGCGGTATTTTGTGGCGATTGGCAATTCGCACTACAGTCTGCACTTCTTCAGCCGTCGCGGGGGCCACCGCCGCCGAAGCGATCCGCTCCTCTGCTTCGCCCCCGAAGGGCAAATAAGCGTCCTTGTACGGGTCTAAATCCTCCGCAGATGTGAATACCCAGTCCCGACCCACAATTTCCTGCCACTCCTGGATGGCGGTGGAAAAATCCGTTGCCGAAATTCCGGGGTGGTAGTATTCATGAACGGCTCTCGCGAACGGAAGGTCGGGACATCCATACCAAAGCGATGGAGAGCAAGCCCAGAATAACAATGACGATTCCCATGGGTCTCCCGGTCGGATCGGGAATCAATCCAACGATGGCGCTGCCAATCGTACCCAAAAGAAATTGCAGAACCCCAATCAGCGCCGAGCCGGCACCAGCCATGGCTCCCGCCGCCGACATCGCGCCGCCAAGGACGTTGCCCATGATGAAACCAATAGTCGATATCAGCACGAAGAGCGACGCAATGAATAGTGACGGCGAAGATTGCGCCGTGAGAGTCGAAGCGAGAAGCGTGGCGCCGGCAAAGGCACTTACGATGACCGCAGCTTTCGTTATCGTGCTTGGCTCGAGCCACTTGAGTAGAAACGCATTGATCTGCGATGCGGCCGCCATGCTCAGTGCGATCAGACTGAAAACGAGTCCTGCGGATTGGGCAGACAAACCGAAGTGCTGAATCAATACGGACGGCGCACCGGTGTTATAGGTAAATTGATAGGCTGCAGCGGCCGCGCTCAATGTCGCGAGAGTGACGAAAGACCTCGTCCTCATCAAGCAAACGTAAGTCCCAAACACGCCGCTAAAGCGAGTCTTCGTTCTTCTCGTCACCGGCAGCGTTTCCGGCAGAAATATACTCACGAAGGTCAGCATGAATACGCCATAGGCCGCCATCCATACGAATACCGATCGCCAGCCCCACTCCTTCAATACGTATCCTCCGATGGCCGGCGCCACCACTGAGCACAACGAAACCATCATGACGGCGATTGAAAACGCCTTCGCCGATTGCTTGGGGTTGCAGACATCTGCCACGGCCGACCTCATCAGGACAACCGCTACGCCGAACCCCGCGGCTTGCAGCAGTCTTGCCGCAGCAAACACGAGAATATTGGACGCGACAGAAGCTAAAACCGCACCGACGACATAGGTGACGAGACCGCCTAGAATTAACGCGCGGCGTCCGTAGCGGTCTGCAAACCCCCCGATGACAAATTGCACAATCGCCAAACCGAAGAAAAGAAGCGTAAGCGTGAGCTCGATTCGCCAATGCGCAGTTCCGATGGCACTTTGAACCACCGGCATCGAAGGCAATGAAAGATCGACGGTAACCGGACCGACCGAAAACATGAGCCCAGTCATGAAGGCCAACATGCCGACTTTCGGTGGTTTTGCAGAGATCAATTCGCCCTTGCTGTCCACGAGAGGCCTAGTACGGTTGAGCGTCGATGATTTCCAGCAGTTGAACCTCGGGCGGCCGTTCAAGGAGAGGCAAAATGTTCGAGCGGTAGTCTTTGTAATGGGCCGTCTCGCGGTGCGATTGCATGGCCGCGCCGTCCGCATAATTCTCAATGAGACAGAACAGCGGGCCGCCGTCCGCATCGGTGGAGCGAAACAAATCGTAACGGCGGCAGCCAGGTTCACTACGAGTGGCAGAGACCATTGTTTTCAGTATCGCCTCCACCGCTTGCTCGTTGCCAGTTCTTGGAGAGAATCGAACGACTACGACCGGTGTTGGCATCGTCAAACCTTTTTGCAGCTCAACATTGGATTGAGTACATATTCGTCTGGCGGTAAATGCTTCAGCCCCCGCCGTTCGAGCATTCTCTGATTTCGATCAAGCCAGCCGACGATATTGTGTCTGAACTTTATACGGATGTATACTCGCCCGAGGCGCCATTTCGGCGACTTCAGGGGAGAGGAATGCGATTCTTGGCTGGAGAAACGGCGCTCGTGACCGGCGCAGGCAAGGGCATCGGCCGCGCACTGGCATTAGCCCTTGGCGGCGCCGGTGCGCGCGTGACGTTGGTCTCGCGCACCGCAGCCGATGTAGAGGAAGCGGCCGGTATCATTCGCGAATCCGGCGGTGAGGCTTTGGCAGTGACGGGCGATGTTGGAAACCTTCAGAGTGTCTCCCAAGTATTGCGTTCGGCGAATGCCGCATTTGGGCCCGTTACGATCCTCGTCAACAACGCCGGCGTCCCGGGTCCCTACGGCCCACTCGATGTCACGGATCCTGGCGAATGGTGGGCATCGCTCACCGTCAACCTGTATGGACCCGCCCTTTTTATGCATTCCTTGATCCCGATCATGAGGGCCCATCGCCGAGGTCGAATAATCAATATCGTATCCAATGGCGGCCTTATACCCATTCCACATCTTTCGGCATATGCGGTCAGCAAAAACGCACTGATCAGACTCACGGAAATCGTGCACATGGAAACCCGATCGGATGCGCTGCACGCATTCGCCCTCAATCCCGGCAACATTCGCACCGACATGGCTCGCGGCACTCTCGCCTCGCCAGAAGCACAGCGGTGGGTCCCGGAAGGTATCAAGGTTATCGGAAGTAATACCCCGCAACAGTCCGACGCGGACCTACGGCGGTGTTGCGAGGTGGTTTTGGCATTGGCGCGCGGTCAATACGACAGACACGCGGGACGCTACTTGGATATCCATGACGACCTAGACGCCCCTATCACAAGCCAGAACAGCAGTATCGGCGGTGCCGATTCTGCATAAGCACCGATGGTCAAGGTCGCGGACCTTGCGATTCATTAGCGGAGCCTGCCCATGAAGATCCCTGCCGTCCCGTTCGTCGTCTGTTTATTTCTGTGGTCGGCGGCAGGCGGGTATGCTGCGGCAGCCGCAGAGACAGCCGATCCAGTATCGAGCGTGCGGCTGTACGCATTCGATTGCGGCCGCATCGATTTCAAGGACATGGCATTGTTTTCCGACACGGGGGAATACGACGGGAAATCAGGTTCGCTGGTTGATCCATGCTTTCTGATTCGCCACCCCAAGGGCATTTTGTTGTGGGACACCGGCCTCGGAGACGCACTCTTCGGCCGCAACGACGCTGCAAACGAGGCAGGGGTGAGCGTTCGGGTCCAAGCGCGGCTGCTCGACCAGCTAAGAACCCTCGGAATCGCGCCTGCGAACGTGACTTACGTGGCCTTCTCGCATTTCCACCTCGACCACACGGGCAACGCGAACGCCTTCAGCGCGTCCACATGGATACTCAATCAAGCGGAACTCAACTGGGCGCTCGGTACACCGACGCCGTCGGTGGTCGACCTCAAGAGCTTCAGCGCGTATACAACCGTCAAGACTCTAATGATTAGCGGCGACTACGATGTGTTCCACGATGGCACGGTGCGAATCTTGAAGGCGCCCGGGCACACACCGGGTCACCAGGTACTCTTTCTCAAGTTGGCTAAATCGGGTCCGGTCCTGCTGTCGGGCGATCTCTATCACCAACGGTCGGATCGTCCCCACGCCGGCGAAACGGGCGGGCGAGTGATGCCGGGCAATACCAGCCGCGCCGATTCGCTAGCCTCGGTCAACCGCATCGAAACCATCCTCAAGAACACCCATGCACGGCTCATCATTCAACACGATCCCGACGACTTCAAGTCGCTGCCGATGAGTCCGGCTTATCTCGAGTAGGATGCTTGCGCAAAGTACGGACTGCGGGCAATCGGGTGACGCAAACCCATGCGCTTTTTGGAGACGCTCAGGAGATTTAGGAGGCGCAATGAAGCAACTATTTAACAAGACTGCGTTCGTTACCGGTGGCGCAAGCGGCATAGGGCTCGCGATCGCGAGAGTATTCTTGGACAACCACATGAACGTGGTCATCGCGGATGTTCGGCAGGACCATTTGGATGCGGCGAAGGCAGCGTTGAGCGATCGGCAAGATCGGGCTGCTTTTCTGCGCGTCGATGTGACAGATCGCGAAGCGATGGCCGAAGCGGCAAACGAGACCGAACGCCTCTTCGGTAAAATTCATGTCCTATGCAACAACGCCGGCATTGGCGACGGAGTGCCCTTGGATCGAGCCAGTTACGAAGACTGGGATTGGGTGTTAAACGTCAATCTGGGTGGCGTCATCAACGGCATTGTGACCTTCGTGCCGCGGATCAAGGCCCACGGTCAAGGTGGCCATATCGTCAATACGGCATCCATGCACAGCTTCTTGGCCCTGCCGTCCTGGGCAGGGATTTACTCCGCCTCCAAGTTCGCTGTCCGGGGCTTAAGCGAATCGCTGCGGCTTGCGCTCGCACCCTTCAACATCGGGGTCTCCGTACTCTGTCCCGGACTGGTCTCGACGAACATTGGCGAATCGGTCGCGTTACGTCCGGCGCGCCATAACACGAACCCTACCCCGCCGGAACCGCTGCACCCGACCGCACAAATCACTCCGCCCCCGGCGGGCTCCGGCATGGATCCGGCGGAGGTCGCCGAACGGGTGCTGCGCGGTATCCAGCACAATGATTTTTACATTTTCTCGCATGGGGATCATAAAGACGAGCTGCGTGAACTCTTCGACGAGATACTTGCGGCGGTGCCAGCTCCGCAGCGAATCGATGCGGGCCGTCTGGCCTTCGAGCAGGAGCGCCGCCAGAAAACGGCCGCGGCGAAAGCGCTGATGCCGCCCGGCTGAGCTGTGGATTTTGGGAGCGTGAGTGCGGTGAGGGACCGGCATGTACTGCCAAAGGAGAGATCGTAAGTGACTTATTCAAGTCCAAGCTCGGATGACCGCCCCCTCTGGGATTTGCACCTTTCAGGCTTCGCGTTTCCGGCGGTTACGGCGGCGGACGAACTTGGCATATTTGATGACCTGGCTGTGGCGCCGGCGGCGGCCCACGAGGTCGCGGCCCGGCTCAACCTCAATCGACGCGCGATACGTGCGCTGCTGCCGATACTTGCCTCTTCGGGATTTCTGGTCCAGCGTCTCGGGCGTTATCACGTCACTGATACCGCAAAAGATTTCCTGCTACGCGGGAGCCCCTTCTACTGGGGCCCGGTATTCGCGCTGATGCGGCAAATGCCCCCGGTGCACGAGAGCGTAAAGATCGCCCTGAAGCAACCGGAAGATCCGGCAAAATGGGATTCGACGATAATGGCAAAGCCATCGAACGCATGGAGTGACGGTCAAGTCTCATCCGAAATGGCGACGTCGATTGCGGCCTATATGCATGCGAACTGTCTTGCCGCCGCGCTTGCCGCCGCGCAGCGAGTCGACCTCTCCGCGACGCAACGCCTGCTTGATGTAGGCGCGGGATCTGGATGCTTTTCCATCGCGTTCGCGCAAGCCAATCCAAAGCTTCGCTGCACCATCATGGATCTTCCGTCGATGTGCGAAATCGCAGCTGGCTACACTCGCAGCGCCGGGGTCGAGGCTCGCGTCGATACGCGAGCCGTCGACATGTTCCGGCAGGAGTGGCCCCACGGGTACGACGCAGTTCTGTTCTCGAATATTTTCCACGATTGGGATTTCGAGACCTGCAAGGCATTGGCAGCGCGCGCGTATGACGCAATGCCGTCAGGAGGCCGCATTCTGTTGCATGAAATGCTGCTCGATGACAGCCACGACGGACCGCCGACGGCAACGGCATTCTCTTTGTACATGTTGCTTGGAACCAAAGGACAGCAATTCACCGCCTCTGAACTTGCGGGCCTCGTGACCGAAGCCGGGTTTACCAATCCCCGCGTGATCCCCTGCCACGGCTATTTCTCGGTCCTGACGGCCGAGAAGCCCTAGCTTCAACGCTCATGCCGCACGTTTCAGTGGGCGAACCGCGCAGGATGAGCCTCGCCGCCCTGCTTGATCAGCAGCGGCTCGGTCCGATGCAAATTACCGTTGTCGGCCTGTGCCTGTTGGCGATGCTGATCGATGGGTATGACGTCTATATGTTTGGGATTGCTTTGCCGGTTATCGCCCGATCGTTCGCCGTCCCGCCGTCCGCCTTGACCGGCGTAATCGTCGCTCAGAATGTCGGCCTGGTCCTCGGCACTTTTGTCGCCGGCCCAATATCTGACCGGTATGGGCGAAAAGCGACCTTGATCCTTTGCGTCATCGCGTTTGGATTGCTCACTCTCGCCACCGCCCAAGTGCGTACGCTCATGCAAATGACGGTGTTGCGCTTCGCCGCGGCAATCTTTTTTTCCGGCGTAATTCCCAACGCCGTCGCTCTGACGAGCGAAATGGCGCCGATGCGTTTTCGCTCCGGCCTGGTGGCGTTCATTTTTTGCGGTTACGCCGGCGGGACCGCCATCGGCGGTTTTGTCAACGGTGCGTTGCTCGCGACGCATCGCTGGCCGCTGATCTTCATGATCGGCGGAATATTGCCGCTGTGTCTCGTCATTCCGTTCGCACTGTTTTTGCCGGAATCCTTGCGCTTTCGCGCCCGAAGGGATCCTCGCGATCCGCACATCGCACGAATGTTGGGGCGCATGGATCCGAGCCTTTCGCTCACTGGCGAGGAATCCTTCAACCTGGGTGAGGAATCCGGCGATCCGGCGCGATTATCGGTAAGCGAACTGTTCGTGCGCAAGCGCCGCGCGCTGACGCTCCTGCTGTGGCTTTGTTTCGCGCTAAGCCTTGGGGGCATCGCTACCATGGCTGCGTGGACCGCAACGGTGTTGAACGCCAGGATCGGGTTGCCCATCGCAGAGGTGGGCACTCTGATCGGTGTCTCCGCTTTAGCGGGCCTGTTCGGTACCGGCTCGAGCGGCTTCATCATGGATAGGATCGGAGCCGGCCGGACTCTCGTTCTTTTCTACGCGGGCACTGCGCTTTGCATGCTGGCGCTGTCAGTGGCGAACTTTCACAGTGTTACGATTTTCCTGCTGATGGCAGCCATGGGGTATTGCGGCAATAGCGCGCAAGGGGCGCTCAACGCTTTTTCATCGAGCGCCTATCCGACTCGGATGCGGGCCACGGGCGTAGGCTGGGCATTTGCCGCGGGCCGCACGGGAGGAATTCTAGGCCCCATCATGGGCGGCAAGATCATCGCAGGCGATCACGGAAGCGGCACTTTTTTTGCGGCGCTCGCCTTACCTCTGCTGCTCGTTGCCCTGCTTGTTCCGTTCATGACGCGTGCACTCCGCCGGGCATTCAGCCCTGCTTTAGACCCTTCACTCTAAGGTCCCTGCTGCCCACGGCCGTGCCGCTCGAAGGCACACGCGAGCCGAGACCCCGTGCCGGCAACTTTGATGAAGACCGACGAATTGGGGCTCTACTCGTACTCCTGTGGCATTTTTAATACAGCCAGGTTTTCCCTGCATATCCTTACTTGCTCGGGATATTAACCATTGTTAGCTTATATTTGTGAATTCAATAACATTGACAGTGATTCCAAGTAAGGTATTCTCGACGAAAGCGACGTAATCGCGGTCTGCTTGGCTGGTTTACTACAAGTAAAATTACTGTGTCTCCAACGATCTCTCGTACCAGTGAAGGTACTCAATTCGAAGCGATGCGCGAACGCAACGGCGATTGCGCTGTGAGTGGACATTTCCTTCCGTCGCAGACGAGTTACGGCGTTCGCAATTAGGCGAGATACGGGACCAACAGATCAACATAGAAGCGCGATGAGATCTCATCGTAGCCGTCGAATTCAGGCATCAGGGGAGGATTTCATGTCGGCAGAAATAGCAAGTCATTCCAAGGCTTCAGTGCCCGGCGCACGCCGGTTACTGGCCGCATCGCTCATCGCGGGACTGGCCGCAGGCCCGTCGCTTGCGCAAAACGCTGGACCTAACGCTGCGGCAAACGATCAACTCACGGAAATCGTGGTCACCGCGCAGTTTCGCTCTGAGAATCTGCAGCAGACGCCTCTCGCAATCACCGCGATCACGGGGCAGATGATCGAGAGATCGCAGCATGACCAACGTGACCGACGTGGCGGCTGATGTGCCCGAGCGTCACCTTGCTGAAAGGATCCGACGGCCTTCGGCCCCTCCGTGGCCGCTTCGATCCGCGGCATCGGCCAGTATGACTTCGATCCGGCGCTCGAGCCCGGAGTGGGCATTTATGTAGATGATGTCTACTACGCAACGCCTCACCGGGTCGGCGCTCGACCTGTTGGATCTGGATCGGGTCGAGGTGCTGCGCGGTCCCGCAGGGCACGCTGGAGGGAATGAATTCGATCGGCGGCGCGGTCAAGCTGTTCTCCAAGAAGCCCGATGGCGAGGAGGGCAACATGCTTGATGTGCTCTACGGCAGCCGCAATCACATCGAGGCGCGGGGCAGCAGCGATTTCGTGGTGATACCTGATCAGCTGTTCGTGCGCATGTCCGCGGTGTACAACCATCAGGACGGCTACGTGAATGTGTTCGACTTCGGCTGCTCGCATCCGAGCTTCACGGCCACGCCGGTTAACCCGATGACCGGCGTTCCGAACGGCCCTGCCGGTACTTATTCGGTCGCCCCCAGCTTCGTCACGCACGCGGGCAACTGTCTCAAGAATCAGGAAGGCGGCACGGACTATCAGGGGCTGCGCCTTGCGGCACGTTGGCTGCCCAGCAGCAACCTCGAGATCAACGTCTCCGGCGACATCACACAGCAGGATCAGGAAAACGCGGCGACGACCTGCTGTACGCGAACAAACCGAGCATCACTATCCGGGGACCAACACGGCGACGGGCGCCACGGCCTACCTGCCCTACAGCGGCGCCCTGGTGCCGTCGATCATTTCGCCGAACCGCTACACAAGCTACGCCGGCTTTTCCATGCCGGCATTCGCTGGTACACCGGGCGGCCCTTTCGGACCGTTGCAGGCCGCTCCGGCGTACTCGGTTCCTGACGCCTCCACTCTGCTCAGCTGGGGCACCGCAGCGACGATCGACTGGAAGCTCAATGACACCATGTCCATCAAGTCCATCTCCTCTTTCCGCGGCTACTCCTCGACCTGGTACGAAGACAATGATGCCTCGCTGTGGCCCCTGGGTCTTGGCGGGGAAAATCTGCAGCACCACCAGTTCAGTCAGGAACTGCGCTTCAACGGCAGCGTAGGTTCGTTCCTTGACTACACTGTGGGTGGATTTTACTTCGATGAAAACAGCATCTACGGCACGCATCAGGATCTGTGGTACGCGGTGTTCCCGGGAGCGCTGGATTTCCTAGGCGATGACACCGATCCCGGCGAAGGACAAGGCCGGCTTTGTGCATACCGTGTGGCACGTCACCGACAAGCTCAATTTCATTGCAGGCGTGCGCTACACCAGCCAGACCAAGGACTACACCTATGTCCGCGTGAATCCTGAGGGCGGAACGGGCGGCAGCGCCACGCTGGTCGGCGGCCTGAATGGGGTGACCGGTAACTACTCCGCGGACAAGACCGATTACCGAGCCGACGTCGATTATCAGTGGACCGACAACTTTATGACCTACGCGCAGGTGTCCACGGGGTTCAAGGGCGGCGGCATCAATCCGCGGCCGTTCTATGCTTTCCAGGCCGTGCCGTTCCAGCCCGAGACGGTAACCACGTACGAGGCCGGGATCAAGAGTTCATGGTTCAGCAACTCGTTGAAGGTGAATCTGGACGGCTATTATTCTCAGTACAAGGACATCCAGCTTGCGCTGTTGAACTGCGACTTCTTGAATCCCCCAGGCTTTCCGCCCGGGCAGCCCTGCGCGCTGCCGTTCAATGCCGGCGACGCGGATATCAAGGGTATCGAGCTCGAAGTGGAAGCGCACCCGTTCAATGGAATGGAAATCGATGCCAATGGCGATTACCTCAATTTCCATTACACCAGTTTGAGCAGCTTCCCGACCGGGGTAACCAACGACATGACCACGCCGTTCACGCCGGAGTGGCAGGGCCACGCTGGCATGCAGTACAGCATACCGTTGGGAGGCTGGGGCTCCGTCACCCCGCGCATAGATGCAACCATGCGCACGCAGATCTGGACCAACGCGGTCAACGCCCCGACCAACCATATCGGCGGATACACGCTCTACAACGCGCGCGTTACTTGGAAGCCCGAAAAAGGCAACTGGGAGGCTTCCCTGCTGGCCGCTCAATCTCACCGACAAGTTCTACTACTTGAACGTGTTCGACCTGACGGGTGCAGGCGGCGGATCAGTGACAGGAACGCCGGGTGCCCCGTTGGAAGTCGCGATCGAGATCAAACACAAGTTTTGAGACAGCCTTCTTGAGGCACACCCTCTCGCGTCACTGGCGCGGGAGGGTTTTCTTTTATCGCCGCTCGCGAAGCTAACCGGCCGCTACTCGAAGTAGGCCACGGTACGAAATTCGATGCTGCGTCGGACCCCGGCGTTCGGGTATGTGGGATCGTGGAACGAGGTGTGCGGCGTGCGCCACGCCGTCGAATGATCCGAATCGTGGAACTTCAGTACCAGAACCTCATCGCGCGTCATATTCGGGAAGTACCACCAACGGTGCTTCGGATTGAAGTGGAAGACGGAGGCGGCCGGCAGATTGTCCTCGCCCGGCAACTCGCGAGGAATCGATTCGAGTTTAGGCAGCGCGTCGACGATGACCATCGTGTTCTTGACCCCCTCGGACGGGTCCACGCTCTTGCCGTCGCAGACTGCGAGCGGCCAGTCCTGGGGCGGATCGGAGAACGCGCGCCAGCAGCTCGTGGCAATGAACCGCCGGTAGCCTGGGCCGCCAGGCACATGCTTATCGTAGAGCGATCTTCGCGAAGCGAGGCGCACGATCCGGTGCCATATCCACATGCACGTCGCTCGCAGGAGGCTGCGTACCGCCCTGATGCGTATACCCAACGGGTTGCTGCTCAGGCGCCGGCAAGTCGCCCGACGAGCGAAGCATCCAGCCCATCGGCAATACCCGGGTTGCGCCCGTCACGCGCTTTACCACGTCGATCACTTCGCTGCCATAGAGCTTATCGATCAATGCGCTGTCGGTGAATTCGCCGACTTGGCTCACGTGCCGGGCAAGCGCGAAACCGTGGCTATGAAATCCTAAGCCGGCTCTGGAAGGGCCGCGCATTTCGAATCTTCACGCGCTGCGGCGCATATCGACCCGTGTTGATCTCCGCGCCCGGCGCGACATACCGCCGGTTAATGAGCGAGCCGGGGACTAGGTAATGAAGATCTGCTTCGACCCCCGCTGCGCCAGCCTCTTCGTCAACGACGTTCATCGATCATCCCTCCCGCCGGACCCCATTCTCATGATCTTAGCGCGCGCAAAGGGCCCCGCCTACGTGGCGGCTCGTAAGTCAACCGCCGCGTCAGACTCGGCAAGCGCCCGCTTCTTGAGGTAGCGTCGCATTGCGACTGCGGCGGCATCCGAGGCAAAAGATAATTCGTAATGATCCTCCGCGGCCTCACTCAGCACTTGCTCGAGAAGGCTCAAGGCACCCACGTCTTCGGCGAACGCGAGCATGAGTTGCTCGCGCATGAACGCGGTCACGCCCGCGTCCTCGAGTGCGAAATCCCGGCTGTGAACGATGAAATAGTGGGTACTGCCATTGGTCTCGGGGGTCGGCACGTGGCAGGTCCGTATACGGAACTCGGGGCGCGCCGGCGGCGGAAGATCGTTGTCATAAAACGTAGCGCTAACCACGTGCAGGCCCGGTGACAAAAATTCTGAAGTCGTGATGCGAGCGGCATGGTCGTGCAGCAGGCCGGTGGGCTGTCCCCACACCGGCGGCAAGCGGGTCGGAACCACGCTTCGCGTGATCCGATAATGCCCTTCCTTCTGTTCCACCTCGTAAGGCGCGCGGGCATAGTCGGGCGTACCGAAACTGTCGGCATGAACGTACGAAAGGTGGGTAAGATCGAGCAGGTTCTCGTGAAGACTGACGTAATTTCCGGGCAGATGAAAGTAATCCTGCGACGACGTCCATTGATCATTCTCGAGCCAGGAAGTCGCCGGAATGGCGGCTTGATCCGCCTGTGCCGGATCGCCGAACCAACCCCATACGAACGGCCCGCGCTCGACGAGCGGATAGGCGCGAACGCCGACGCCCTTTGGGCAGGTCCGCTGGGAGGGCACTTCGATGCAATCACCTGCCGGGTCGAATCGCAGGCCGTGGTAGCCGCACACGATGGTATTGCCATCGAGTTTCCCGGCGGACAGGGGATAGGACCGATGCGGGCAGCGATCCTCGAGAGCCACGGGCGAACCGGCCGAGGTCCGAAACAGCACGAGTCGCCGCCCGAGCACGGTGCGCTTGAGAAGCGATCGGGTGATCTCGGCAGCGAATGCAACGACGTACCATTCGTGAGTGATGAACGGAGTATTGCGGTCGGCCATGTGTTGCATGGACCGTTGTGCGACCCGAATCAATGAAGACGATGATGCAGTCATGAATTTCCCCCGCCAGCTTTCGCGAACTATAGGATTGCCGGCATCCGTCGTCTGTCCTCCCGATCGTGGACACGTACCGTGAGCGATTTGCCGCTGATCGAGTTCGTAATGGCCATCGGCGAGCCGCAGTTCGCGCAAAAGGGACTGGATTACGTCAACAGCCGGTTGCCCGTCGACCATGTTTCGCTGTTCATCCTGGATCATGAACTCGTGCCGCATTTTCTCGGGGGCGCGAGCCCAGCCGCCGATCGAACCGCACTGCTCGCCGGACGGATTTACGAGCGAGCAATGTTCTACCGCCATGATCCGAATTCTCAGCGCATCAGCAAAGCCGGTGCCGGCGAATTGATGATCTTTCGGCAGCGCGCGTCCGATATCCGCGACCCGCAATATCGAGACCGTCTCTATCGTCACTTTGGGCTGCTAGAGAGACTTTCCGTGGTTCGTGCGGTCGCGGGGAAATGGTTCGTCTTCAACGTGTATCGCAATGTCGGATCGGGCCATTTCAACGCCCTTGAACTCGACGCGCTGGCTGAATTGGGGCCGATGTTGGTGACGTGCACGGCAAAACACGCCGCGTTGGCAAAGCCCGACCTGATCGACGATGGCATGGTGAAATCTCGCGAATACCTCGAATCGCTGCTGAAGTCCGCGGAGCCCAAGCTGACGCCGCGGGAACGGCAGGTCTGCGCCCTGGCATTGGCGGATCAGACGGTTGCCGAGATTGCGACGACGTTGGGAATCGGGCAATCCACGGTCGCCACATTGCGCCGGAGGGCCTATGCGAAACTCGGAATCACCCGTCTGAGCGGACTGTTCGCGTTGTGCATCGCCAAAATCTCCCGCTAAAAAAATTCTGCAGCCGCTTCCGCGACATCGCATGCCACAGCGTCAATTATTCGCATCGGGGCGCAGGCGCCGGCGCAGCAGACCGATGATCAGCGCCACGAAACCTGCCGGCAGCGCAAGCCACGCCAGAATCGTCGTGGGCGAAACGCCGCGCGCCAACACCCAGCCGCCAACGAGCGGGCCTAGAACCGCACCCACGCGTGCGACCGCCGCAGCGACTCCCAGTCCCGCCGCACGCAATTCCGGAGGATAGAGCAACGCACCCACCGCCAACACGCCGAACATACCGCCGGCAACGGAGGCGCCCAAAACGGCTAGCAACAGGTGCCAGGCCCAGCCCGAGGCGGCAGTGAGGCTGAAGCCGATGCCCGCGCAACCCGCGACGCAGTAGGCGGTACACAGCGCGGGGATCGTCCATCCGCGATCGATGCAACGGGCGAGCGCCAAGGCGCCGATGATCCCGCCGCCCTGGAGCCACGTGATGCCGCGCACTGATGCGTCACGCGACCATCCTGAACCGCCGAGCAGCACCGGCAGCCAACTGATCAGCATGTAGACCAGGAATGCCGCGATCGTAAATGTCGCCCAAAAAGCCAGCGTGCGCGGCAATTGGCGCGGGCCGATGAGGGCGCGGATCGAACCTGCCCGCTCGACGGGACGAGCATCGGGCACGATCCGAGAGACGTCGACATCCGGCGCGAATCGCAACAGCAGCGACTTGAACTTGCACGCGTGCCGGGCTTGCAGGGAGAGTAGCGGTAGCGATTCGGGCAATAACGCCCACACCAGAATCGCAAGCACGAGCGGCCCGAGACCCCCGAGCAGGAAAATCGCCGGCCACCCCCAACGCTCGATGAGATTGGGCGCGATGAGACCCGCAAGCAGCGCGCCAACGCCCACCTGGCAGGACATCAGCGTCATGAGGGTTGCGCGCCGGGCGCGCGGCGCCCACTCGGCCGATAACGCCGTCGCGTTCGCCTGGCAGACGCCGAGACCGGCCCCGGTCAAGAACCGTAATGCGGCGAGCGCAAGCGGTGTGGTCACCAAGGACGTGGCCGATGACGTAATGCCAATCAAAACCAAGCCGCCGATCAGCACGGGGCGGCGGCCGATGCGATCCCCGAGCGGCGCAAGGAATGCGGAGGCCAGTCCCAATCCGATCAACGACGCCGACAACGCCCAGCCGAGCGAGGATGGCGCCATGGACCATTGACGGGCGAGCGCCGGCACCGCTAAACCCAGAGCCTGCAAATCATAGCCATCGAGCATCACGACGGCCCCGCACAACATGAACGCGCGTAATTGAAGCGCGCCCATGGGCCGCGCATCGATGAGCGCACCAATCGTCGAGGATGCGATCGGCTTAGCTGGGTCGCTGAATGAATGCGCGGGACTCGGCATCAACGATCGTAGCGGTATTGCAATTGCCGGATATCCGCTTCGTCGCGCAGACGCTCGACCTCTCGTTTGAGCGCCGTAAACTCCTGAAACAGCGCGTTCGAATCGATTTTATCCATCATGTGTCCGCACGCCGTTCTCTATTCGATTGCAATGCTGAGCATGATATTAACCCTAACAGTTGTTAGTAGCGAACTGTAGATATGCGATGATTCGAGGTACAGCGGGATCGCTATGATGGAGTCAAACTGATGCATACCAAACCGACGCTCGATCCAGGTTTAGTCGCGCTCATCGAAGGAATGCGGGCTGCCCCGCCCCTCGAGTCGCTGCCCATGGCCGCGATCCGCGACATGATGCGCGCCATGGGCACGGATCCTGGTGCGCCGCGAGATGTCGGCACCGACGAGCTGACGATTCCCGGACCTGCCGCGCCGCTCCGCGCGCGCCGCTACCGGCCCGCGAGCGCAAAAGGCGCGGGTCCCGGCATCGTGTACTTTCACGGCGGCGGCTTTATCGGCGGTGACCTCGATTCGCACGACGGAGCCTGCCGACGGCTGTGCCGCGCATCCAACGTGCAGATTCTGGCAATCGATTACCGGCTCGCACCCGAGCATCCCGTGCCGGCGCCGTTCGATGACGCCGAAGCGGCGGTTCGTTGGACGTTTGATCATTCAGCAGACTTGGGACTGGCTCGAGAGCGGATCGGTGTATGCGGCGACTCGGCGGGCGCGCTTTTGTCGGCGTGGGTATCCGTGATCTTGCGGCGGGATGCATCGCGGCCCATCCGCAGCCAGACGTTGATCTACCCGCCGTTCATGTTCGAAGGCACGACTTCGTCTCGAGCCGACTACGAAGGTTACCTGTTGACGGCTGCGACCATGAAATTCTTCACGCGCTGCTTTCTAGGAGCCGACGGCAAACTCGATGATCCGCGATTGAATTTGCTCGGGGCCGATGTCTCTTCAGTTGCGCCGGCCCATGTCGTGGTGGCCGGATTCGATCCGCTCAAGGATGAGGGTGAGTTGTACGTGAAGCATCTGAAGGCCAGCGGTGTCGCCGCGCAACTCACGGTATACCCGGCCTTTCCTCACGGCTTCATCAACATGGCGCCGCAATCCGCGGCAGTCGCTGCGGCCGTCGATGAGATCGGCACTGCGATTGCGCAGAGCCTCGCATGAAACCGACCGACGCCGAGCTGATTGCAAATCTTTCGCAACGTGTTGCTCTTCTGGAAACTCAGGCGCGCGTTGCGGCCGACTATGTGGCGATCTGCAATTTGCAAGCCGCCTACGGTTACTACGTCGACAAGACCTTATATGACGAGGCGGCCGACCTCTTCGCGCGCAACGGCCGTCTCGAGATTGCCGGACGCGGCGTGTTCGCCGGACAGGATCACGTACGCCATTATCTGAATCAATTGCCAAAGCTCGAATTTGGCACCGTGTTCAATCACATGCAATTGCAGCCGGTGATCAGCATCGCTCCCTCCGGCGACGCCGCTAGCGGCCGTTGGCGCGCGTTCATCCAGATTGGTTGGCTCGATCGTGAGGCGCGCTGGGGGGAAGGAACCTACGAGAACGAATACGTTCGCGAGGACGGGGTCTGGAAGATCGCCTCTCTGCATTTTTTCACGACGTACTACATCGAATACGACAAAGGGTGGAACCAGGGCGGCATCGCGCTCGCGCGGCCGCTGTCCGCGGCCAGTCCCGACGCCGCGTCGTCAGTGCAGTACGAAGCATTCCCGTCCGTGTTCATTCCGCCGTACCACTACGCAAATCCCGTCACGGGACGTCGCTTTACAAAGTAGCCGGCCTATGGACAAATCGGAATTCGACCACGACCCCGTTACCGACCGGAAGTCCTCGATGGTCCCACTATGATTTCTGTCCAAAGGTGATCTCATGAATGACCTCAATCGAAGCACTGTGCGGCTTACGCACCCGGACAAGCTCTTCATCGACGGCCGATGGGTAACTCCGGCAAGCGACGGGCGCATCGAGGTCATATCACCGCGCCGACCCCCCCCATTCCCCTCATTTGCGCGGCAACTGCACCGTAAACTCACTTCCGCGGCCGACCCCGGCGCTGCTGGCCGTGATCCGTCCGCCGTGAAGTTCCACGAGACCCTTTGCCAGGGCCAGTCCAATCCCAAGACCGCCCTCGCTTTTGTCCTCGGTTGATTTTACCCGCGAGAAAATCTCAAAGACGCTCATCGTGGCGTCGGCCGGAAAGCCGATGCCCGAATCCTTTACCGTAATCATAACGCTCTGTGGCGTGCACTCGGCCCGCAACTGAATCTGACCTCCCGGGTCCGTGTATTTGGCAGCATTGGTCAACAGCACCGATAGAATCTGCGCCAACCGCAATGGATCCGCGAGAATCTGCGCGTGTAGATCGTTCGTCACGTTCGTCAGCGCGAGGTGTTTGGCGTCAATGACGGGACGCGCTGCTTCGACGGCCGCTTGGACGACATTCGCGAGTCGCGTCATTTCGGAGCGCAATTTGAGCGTGCCGCGCGCCATTCTGGAAACATCCAACAAATCATCGAAGAGCGACGAAATGCGGCGCACTTGCCGGTTCAAGACATCGTCGCTCCAACGCTTTTGCGCCTCGGTGGCTCCGCCCCGTTTCGCTATGATCGCAGCCTGGCGAATCTGCGCCGGCGGGCTGCACAACTCGTGAGTCAGCAGGGATAGCAATTCGTCTTTTTGGCGACTTGCCTCCTCCAAAGCGGTCTCTGCGCGCCTTGTGTGGGTGATATCTCGAGTAATCTTCGATGCGCCGACGATTTTGCCGCGCATGTCCACGATCGGCGACATGGCGATCGAGGCGTTGAAAACGGTGCCATCCTTACGCTCTCTGATGGTTTCAAAATGCTCGATGCGTTCGCCTTTTCGAATCCGCTCGCAGAGGGCCGAGCCCTCGCCGAAGCGATCCAAAGGAATCAGCATGATGGTGGTGCTGCCGATCATTTCATCGGCCGTATAGCCGAACATTCGCTCGGCGCCCTGGTTCCACGTGAGGACTACGCCATCGAGCGTCATGCTGATGATCGAGTCCTCCGAGGAAGCAACCACGGCTGCCAAACGGCCCTGTGCTTCCTCCGCCTGCTTCAGGTGGGTAATATCCTCGACGATGCCGATCAGGCTCTGCGGCCGGCCGGCCGGATCCTTCACCAGCGTGATCGTGCTCAGTGACCAGACGATGTTGCCGTTCTTGTGCACGCATCGCTTCTCGAGAACGATATCGGGGACCTCTTGCGTCGCGAGCCGATGAAGGGCACTTAGCGCATAGGTCTGATCGTCGCGGTGAGTGAGGTGCAAGAAAGTGCATTGCTGCAATTCATCGCTCGAGTAGCCGAACATGTCGGAAAACTTTTGATTGACCTGTTGGAATCGCCCCGCCAAGTCCGTGACCGCTACGCCGACGGCGCCTTGATTGAACAAAGTGCGAAATCGAACGCTGCTCTCGCTCAACGCCAATTCGGCGCGTAGCCGCGCCGTCACGTCGCGAAACACCGTGACGGTGCCGCTGACATTGCCCGACAAGTCTCGAATCACCGTAGTGCTCTGCTCGATCGGCGTTTGTGCACCCAAACGGCTGATCGCCGATATATGGTCGTCGAACCTGGTGGCCTGTCCCTCTTTAAATGCGCCGTTCATGGGAAGAACGGACTCGCGCGTAAACTTGTCAACCACGTTGAATACGGTCGACAGCGGCTTTCCGATCGCCTCGCTCGAAGTCCAACCGGTCACCGTTTCCGCGATGGGGTTCAAGGAAGTGATCATCCCGCGGCCATCGGCCGTGATTACGCCATCGCCGATGCTCGCCAGCGTAATTTGAAGCAGCTCTTGTTGCCGCTGAAGCTCCTGATTCTCCCGTTTGAGAGTCTCGGTTGCATCCCGCAGCTCCTGCTCCGCACGGCTTCGAAGACGCGAGATCGCTTCGGTGCTCCGAAGCGCAATGATATGCAGCTCCTTCTCGTCGCGACTAGTGGCCAATGATCAGCTCCGATTGAGCGGCGGTGGCCGGGATGCTAGGCATCTGACCGGTTTGGATCCTCAAACGCCCCACTTGTTCTTCCCCTTTTGGTTTCCGGGAACCGTAGAGCATCCCTGGGCGAGAAGCAAATGGTAGCGAGGGTTTACCCTCGATTCAACCGCGCTTCGCGGGCGCGGTCACGACACCTGGCGCATGGGCCCGCTCTCCGCCTTGACCATTTTGTCGACCATGAGGTTGAACATGGTAACTCCGCGGTCGGCGCTGATCGGCATGATACGAGGCGCGGCCGTTGCGTCGATGACGCGCTGCTGCGCCTCGATGATGGTGCGGTCTTCGGCGAACGCCCTCCCGGCAATGCCCATGAGCGTGTCGCGCAGCGCCTCGTCGCCGTGCTTGCGGTGCGGGCCCCAGGAGAAGAAGTAGCGCGAGGTCTTCGCTGTCATCGGCGTCACCGCTTGGCTGGTGAAGGTTCGGCCGGTTAATGCCTCTTCGAGATTCGGAGCAGCATGCTGCAGCGCCTGCGCGGTGCCCGCGGGAAACACCCCGCCGGTCATCAGCAGTACACCCGGCAGCAAAAAATCATAATATGAATAGCTATCGGTGGGTTGATCGATCGCCCGGCCCGGTATGCTAGATGCGTTCGTCAACCACCGCTCGACACGCAGGCCTCGCTCGACGGGCGTGATTTTCGGCCGATCACGCGCCCAATCCTCTTTCGCGCCGAAGCTATTGGCGTGTACGTAGCTCAAATGGCTAAAATCCAAGAGGTTGTCGTTGATCAGCCGCGCCTCCGCCGCATAGTCCAATTGACCGTATCCCAGAATGTAATCCGGATGATCGAGACCCACCGCCGCCGGGATCAGCGACTCATCGGCCGCCGCCGCCTCGCCCATCCAGACCCAGGTCCAGCTATGTCGCTCGACGACCGGGAAAACGCGGACCCTCGCGTGATCGGGAATCTTCGGCTGGCCCGGGATCTCGACAACGTTTCCGTCGCGGTTGAACAACAGCCCATGGTACATGCAGCGTAATTTGTCTCCCTCGCAACGCCCTAACGACAGCGGGGCCATTCGATGAACACAACGGTCCTGCAGCGCTGTCAAAGCCCCCTCGGAGTTTCTCCACAGCACGATCGGCTCATCGAGAATGCGCATACCGACAGGCAGATTAGGCTTCAAATCGTGAGCCCAGGAGGCAACATACCAGGCATTACGAACATAGTTCATCGGCGTCCTCCGCGAATCATTTTGCAAGTAATTACTTAATGGCATTAAATTGTCAAGCCGGCAAATTCGCCGCGCGACGAATCCTTGAGTTATGGCAAGAAAGACCACAAAACTCGACCGCCCGACTATCGTTCGCGCCGCATTCGCCGTGCTCGACGAGAAGGGGCTCGACGGTCTTCGCCTGCATTTGGTCGCCGAACATCTAGGGGTTCAAGCGCCGGCCCTCTATTGGCATGTGCGCGACAAGTCGGAGTTGCTCGGACTGATGGCCAAGACCATTTGGCAGAGCGCCGCGCGCGCCCGGCCAAGCGTGCGGGGCTGGCGGCCTTTGCTCGACCACTACGGCCGCGCGCTGCGTAGGACGATGCTGCGGCGCCGTGACGCCGCGCGGCTCTGCGTCATCGCGCCGCCCATCGAAAGCCCGGATGTGGTCGCGGACCGGCTCGCAGCACCGCTCGTAGCCGCGGGACTCGACCGACGAAGTGCCCTCTCCCACCAGGCAGCGGTGATTGCGTACACCGTCGGTTGGGTGGCGTACGAGCAGAATCACCGGATGCACGAACACCTTGCCAAGATGATCGATTTCCCTCGCAGCTTCGATCAGGGACTGCGAGCATTGATTCGCGGCTTTAGAATCTAGCTCCCGAGACCGAGCGCCGCAATCGCATTCTCCTTGAGAATCAGATCGTGGACCTCGGGCTTGAAGCCCGCCTCACGGAAGTCCTTGATCCAGCGGTCGGGCGCGATCAACGGGAAGTCCGAACCAAACAGCATCTTGCGCTTCAACTGGGTGTTCGCGTACTGCACCAACTGCGGCGGAAAATACTTCGGCGACCAGCCGGACAAATCGATGTACACATTGGGCTTGTGCAAACACACCGACAACGCCTCGTCCTGCCAGGGCCACGAAGGGTGCGCAATGATGATCTTCATGTCGGGAAAATCGGCCGCCACATCGTCGACATGAATCGGATTCGAGTACTTCAGGCGCAGGCCGCCGCCGCCGGGCATGCCGGTACCGATTCCCGAGTGCCCGCTGTGGAATATGGCCGGCAGTTTATATTCGGCAATTACCTCATACAGTCCATACGCCATTCGGTCGTTCGGGAAAAATCCCTGAACCGTCGGATGAAACTTGAAGCCCTTGACCGTACCCTCCTTGATCAGCCGCCGCGCCTCGCGCACGCCCATCTTGCCCTTGTGCGGATCAATACTCGCAAATGCCACCATGATGTCGCTGTTCTCACGCGCCGCGTCGCACACCTCCTCGTTGGGGATGCGCTTGGAGCCGAGTTCGTGCTCCGAGTCCACCGTGAACATCACCAGGCCGATCTTGCGCTCACGATAGTAGGCGACGGTTTCGGCGATGGTCGGGCGCTTGCTCGCCTTGAAATACTTCGAGGCCGCGTCCTCGTACGCCTGCCAGACTTCGTCGATGGGCTGGCGGCAAGACACTTCGGCGTGAGTGTGCACGTCGATCGCGATTAAGTCGTTCACCTTCATGTCGGTTCTCCGTTGCCTTCAGTTGCGTGCCTTATCCCAATCAGCAAGCGTACGCCCCTCGGCGACCAACCGGGTCAGCAAGGGGGCAGGCTGCCAATGCATGGGGCCGAACAACTCTCGGTACCTCAAGATGCCGTCAAGGACGGTCTTGAGGCCGATGGTGTCGGCATAGAACAGTGGTCCGCCCCGGTACCGGGGAAAGCCATATCCGGCGCACCAAACCACATCGACATCGCTGGCGCGCATCGCCACACCTTCTTCGAGTATGCGGATACCCTCGTTGATCAGCGGATATAGGCATCGCTCCACGATTTCCTCGGCGCTGTGCTGGCGCGAAGGAACGTTCAGGCGCTGTGCGGTACTGCGCAAGATGTCGATCGCTTCCGGATCATCGTGGCGCGCGCGGTCCCCCGGCAAGTATTTGTAGTAGCCTTTACCGTTCTTTTGGCCGAGCCGGCCCGCAGCGTGCAATGCAAAGTCCGCCTGATAGTAGGCCGGATCCGGCGGATACCGGTCGGCGTTCGCGCGGTGCACGTTGACACCCACCTCGATGCCCGCCATGTCGAACACCGCCAGTATGCCCATCGCCATGCCCCACGCTTCCAGCGCCCCGTCGACTTCACGTGGAGTGGCGCCTTCGAGCACCATGCGCTCTGCCTCGCGCGCATATCCCTCCATCATGCGATTGCCTATGAAGCCGTAACACACTCGAGCCAGCACCGGGGTCTTGCGCAGCGGCTTCGCGAGATCGAGTGCCGTACGAATCACGTTCGGATCGGTGAGATCGGTGCGCACCACTTCGAGCAGGGGCATCACGTTCGCGGGCGCGAAAAAATGCAACCCGACGACATCCTGGGGACGGCGCGTCGCCGCCGCGATCGCAGGAATATCCAGGGTCGAGGTGTTCGTGGCCAATACGGTGCCCGGCTTGAGCACGCCATCCAGTTCGTTGAAGATCTTTCGCTTCAATTCGAGGCTTTCGAAGACCGCTTCGATCACCACGTCGGCGTTCGCAAGATCCGAATACTTGAGCGTGCCGCGGATCAGCGACATCCGTTGCTCCTTGTCAGCGGCCGTCAACCGGCCGCGCTTCACCATCGAGTCGTAAGTCTTGCCGATGACTGCAAGGCCGCGGTCGAGCGCCTCTTGTGTGCTGTCGAGTATCGTGACCGGCAGGTTCGCATTGGCAAAGCAGATCGCAATTCCGCCGCCCATCGTGCCGGCACCCACCACACCCGCGCTCGCAATGGCGCGGGACTTCGCTTCCGCGGACAGCCCCGGCACCTTGCGCGTGTCCCGTTCCGCGAAGAACACGTGAATCAGAGCCTTGGACTCGAGCGTCGACTTCGACACATTGGCAAGTTCGGTCTCGTACAGCAATCCTTCCTCGAGGGGCAGTCTCGCAGCAGCGCTCACGGCCTTGATCGCGGTCAGTGCTGCTTCCCGGTTTGGATACTGGCTCTTCGCTTGCTGCGTCAGACGTTCGATGATCGCCGGCGTCGCCGTCGCGGCATCGACGCTGCGCTCCGACGTCCTCCGTGGACCTGCCCCACTGCGGATCAATCCCTTGGCAAATTCGACCGTCGCGGCACGAACATCACCTTGAATCTCGGCATCGATGAATCCGAGCGCAATGCCGGTGGGCACATCCACCGGGCGGGCTGCCAAAATAATGTCGAGAGTTTTCTCCACTCCGATCAGCCGCGGCAGGCGCTGCGTCCCACCGGCGCCGGGAATGATGCCGAGCGTGACCTCAGGAAGTCCGAATCGGGTGCCCGGCACCGCGACTCGATAGTGGCAGGCGAGCGTGATCTCGAGCCCTCCGCCCATCACCACTCCGTGCATTCCGGCGACGACCGGGACGGTCAACTGTTCGATCTGCCTGAATAGATCGCGGTATTCGGCTTCCTTGGGAGGACCGGAGAATTCGCCGATATCGGCCCCGGAGAAAAAGGTACTGCCTTCACACACGAGAACAACGGCCGCGATATCCGGCCGCGCGCGAATATCCGCGACGGCCGCGAACAACCCCGCGCGCACGGCTGCGTTGACGGTATTGACCGGAGGGTTGTTGACGCTGATGACGGCCACACCGTCGTCCACGGTTACCGTGACGATATTGGAACTCATATGATCCCCCTCAAAGAAAGACGCTCAGGTTGCCGGCCCAAATCGCAAAGCTTCGCCAACTGCTTGAGCAGCGCCCGCTTACCCTCGGCGCCCAACAGCCTGCCGATCTTCGCTTCGTGCTTGGCTTGATTTTCGATCGCATGCTGAAGCGCCTTCTGTCCGGCGACGGTCAGCCGCAAGCGATTGGATCGGCGGTCGGTTGCCGACGCCTCGCGCCGGGCGAGATCGAGTTCCTCGAACCGATCGATGACCGCAACCAAATTGGCGCGTTTGACCCCGAGGGCCTCGCATAGTTGTGATTGGGTGATGCCGGGATTACGGCCGATGACGGCGAGCACGGAGAATTGACCGGGCCGCGCCACCGGACCGCGCAGTGCGCTTATGAAATCCGCAAAGACCGCAAGCTGCGCGCGCCGCAGCATGTAGCCCACGTGCTGCTCTAGGTCGCCGAGCGGAGATTCACCGGCCTCGATTGTCCGCCGTTTCATAGCACCCCTTGCTGCCCCGCCACACTCCGTCCAATTAGTTTATTATATATCATAACATTTCGGCCGGGTTCGATTATTGTGCTTCCGCGGAAACCCCGCTGGGTTCACGCCCCATCGCGTTGCCTTTCTCGGACCGTCGAGCCGGGAGCCTGTGCGCCCTTCAGGCTAGGAACCGTATGTCTGTCATCCTGTATCACTGGGAACCGAACGCCAATTCGGGCAAGCCGATGCTGACGCTTGCCGA
Organism: uncultured Gammaproteobacteria bacterium; assembly: GCA_963755965.1. Lineage (GTDB taxonomy): Bacteria > Pseudomonadota > Gammaproteobacteria > Steroidobacterales > Steroidobacteraceae > Bog-1198. Next base: position 894,606 of record CAVWLU010000008.1, on the reverse strand, counting down.
GAAAGGCGTGGCGTACGAAAGCCAATATCTCGATCTTTTGCAGTTTGACCAGCACAATCCGGCATACCTCGCGATCAACCCGGATGGCACCATCCCTGCGCTGGTGCACGGCTCGCGGGTGCTCACCGAGTCGACGCCGATGATGGAGTACATCGACGATGCGTTCAAAGGGCCGCCGCTGAAGCCCCCGGGCGCAGCAGCTCGGTGGCGCATGCGCTGGTGGATGCGCTTCTTCGACTCCTATTTCGCGCCCTCGCTCAGCATGATCGGTTGGAGCATTTTCATCGGACCGGCGGTGAGACTTCGTCCGGAAGAAGAACTTCGCGCCGCGATTGATCGGATACCCCTCGAGTCGCGGCGCATCGCCTGGCGCAAGGCCATGTTCAATGAGTTCTCTTCGGAAGAACTCGGCGAATCGAAGCGCCGCGTGCTGTTCGCCACGAAGGCTCTCGAGCAGCACCTCAGCCGATCTACTTGGATTGCGGGAGACACCTACTCACTCGGCGACATCAACGGATTCAATCTGGGGTATGCGCTCCCGCTGTCGCAGCCCGAGCACTGCAACGAGACCAAGACGCCGCATATCATGGAGTGGCTGCGCCGCATCTACGAGCGCCCCGCGGCGCGTGAAACCTGGGCGAAGGGCCGCACCCAAATGTCCGCCCGGATCAAAATATTGGAGCGGACTCCCTAGTGCTCGAACTCCATACCTCCGAGCCGAATACTTTTTTCTTGAAGCCGCTGATGGCGCTCGCCGAGAAACGGGCGGTATTCACCACAAGGTATTTCGATGCGGCGAGCCTCGAACAATTCGCGGTCGGGTTTTTGAGCGATCTCGAGTCCAGTCTGCAGCTGGAGCGCGAAGGTCCGCTTTTGGTGCATGACGGCACCGTCATCTCGAGTTCATTTTTCATGCTCGAGTACATATCGGAGGCGTTGCCCGGCGCGCCGTTGACGCCGATCGAGCCGTACGATGCCTACCGCGCCCGCGCCTGGGGACAATATCTCGGCGCCCATTTGGGCTCGATCGTGCCGGTGCTGGGCGCGGCGAAATATTTGCAGCCGCACCTCGCCGCACTCGACCCTGCCTTGGTGGACCGGCGCATTGCCGGCATCGAGCCCATCGAGCGGCGGAACGGGTGGTTGGCAGTGCGCGATGGCACTTTCTCGGCGGCCTATCTGAAAGCGGTGATCGACCGTCTGGGCGCGCCTATTGCGCGCGTCGAGGCGGCGTTGAAGGTCAGCTCTTGGCTCGCCGGGCCGGCTTTCTCTATTGCAGACATCGACGCCTACGCCATGCTGCGGGTGCTGCCGGACCTGGCGCCGGCGGCCGTCAACGCGCAATCGACCCCTCGCATCTGTGAGTACATAGGACGTATCGCCGCGCGAGATTCCGTGCGTGAGGCGTTGAAGGCGGCGAGAACCGACCATCCCGAACGGCAGTTTGTGCCCGGTCTCGAAGCATCCCGCTGGGGCTGAATCTCGCGCTAGGACCAACATCTCGAGCGCCTGCCTCGTAGCGACAACCATTCACCCGGCTGTTAGCGGCACCGCCTCGACGAGCTCCACGGAGTCGGCGCGGCGCGGCAGCAGCCACAGAGCGACCGCGGCGATGAGCGAACCCGCGCCCATGGCGATGGCGACGAATTGGAGGCTGAACCCTCCGTGGAACAAATACCCGGCGATGATGGGCGCGAGCATGGCCCCCGCGCGTCCAAATCCGATGGCAAACCCCGTGCCCGTGGCGCGCATGTGAGTGGGGTACACCTGCGCTAGGATCCCGTAGAGACCGACGACTCCGGCGTTGGTGAAGAACCCGGCGATCGCGCAGATCAGCGAAAGCTGGGCGAGATTTGCCTGGCCGCGGCCGAACACCGCGACCATGATCGTGGACATCACCATCACGAACATCGTCAGATGCTTCAGGCCGAAGCGCAGCGAGAATAGTCCGAGCAGCACACCGCCGGTGGCGCCGCCCACGTTGGCCCAGACCAGCACCCCGGCCGCGGAAGAAGGCGAGAAACCCATGTCGACCACGATTTTCGGCACCCATTTCAAGATGAAATAGAAGGTCGTGATGTGCAGGAAATAGGCAAGCGTGACCAGCACCGTCACCCGCACCCATTGCGGACTGAAAATGTCGGCTGCCGAGGGCTTGCGCGCGGTGGGCGAACGCGCCGGCAGCGCCGCGACGGGCCCGTGCCCCATGCGCGCCAGGCTCCGGTTGATGTTCGCGAGGGCGCCTGAATGTCGCTGCTGGCACAGCCATGAAATCGACTCGGGTACCAGCCAGAGAACCAATGGTATGAAGGCCGCCGTTGCAGCTGCGCCAAAGCGAAACACGTTGCGCCAATCGCCTTGTTTGAGCAGCAAGGCGGCGATCGACCCCCCGACTATCGCGCCGAGCGGATAACCGATCGCCATCAGTGACACGTTCAGGCTGCGACGGCGTGAGTTCGAGAATTCCGCGGCGACCGCATTGATGGCCGCCAGCATCCCGCCGATTCCAATGCCCGTGAACACCCGCCACACCGACAGCTCATAGACCCCTCGCGCGCGGGTTGCCATCATCATGCCAAGCGTCATGACGGCGAGACAGCCGAGCAAGGTGCGGCGCCGTCCGATCTTGTCTGCCAAACCACCCAGGAACACGGAGCCAAGTCCCATCCCAATCAGTTCCATCGAAAGCACGAAGCCCAAGCCGGCGCGATCGATGCCCCACTCGCGCGCGATACCGGGAGAGGCAAAGCTGATGGCGAGTACGTCGAAGCCATCGAGCGCGTTCAGTCCGATCGTAATGGCCACGACCGCGAGCTGCAGAGGACTCATCGGACTCGAAGATAGTGTTTCGCGCGGATCCGCGGTCATGTCGGCGATCGTATGCTACTCGGCTCGAAAAGGCAGCCGCGCCAGCCGATCGAGCAACGTGAGCAGTTGCTGCCGCCCTTCTGGTCCAATTTGGGCAATGACGCGCGCCTCGTGGAGCGATTGCAGCTCAGCGGCATGCTGCAGTACCGATCGACCGCGCGGCGTGAGGCCGAGCGAGTAGGTGCGTCCGTCGGACTCCGACTTACGGCGGCGAACCAGCCCGCGATCCTCGAGATCAGCGATCGTTGCGACAAAATTCGCCTTCTGAATGCCGAGCGCTTCGGAAACGCTCGACTGACTGGTGCCGGGATTCTGATCGATCAGGAGCAGCACCGCGAATTGACCGGGCCGCAGGTTAAGCTTTGCGAGCGTGTGATTGAAATCCGCAAAGATAACGCCCTGCGCACGGCGCAGCGCATAGCCGACGTAGCCGCTAAGTGGTGTCATCCTCACGGCTCCTCTTTCGCCTCGCACCGTTCTAGTTCGCCGTCCCCTTATTATGTTGCCGCGGCAGGATGCGAAAAACTCGACGCAGAGTGCTATTCGATTGGCCGCATCGAGCAGGCGAGCGACATTATGTGCGATTCACGCAACACTCAGGTTGGCCTATAGCACCTATAAGCCAAAATAATTGGTTCCCAGAATTAATTGTCTCGTATAACTAACTTAATAAGAAGTGTAGGCTGGGACTTACAAGAACGTCGATTCCCGTCATAACGGGGGAGAAATAGTCATGGCACAGATTGAGTCCTTCTCAACGGTCGGCCTCGACCCACGTCATAAGCTGGCGTTCTGGAACGACTTGGCAAGCGAAAGCTTTTCGCCACTCGTATCCGAGCCCGAGGATATCCGGGTATTCAACGGCTCCATCGTCCGAGGGGCGATCGGAGACATGACCCTCGCAGAAGTCTATTCCGATGCCCAAATCGTTCGTCATTCCCGATCGCATGTGGCACGCACCAAGAATTCGATGTTCTTTCTGCACCTGCAATTAGAGGGCGAAAGCATCAGCCGGCAGGACGGGCGCGAGTCGTTTCTGCGGGCCGGTGATTTCACGTTGTGCGACAGCACCCGCCGCTATGAAATGGTGTTCACCGGCGCAAATCGCATGCTGGTGCTCGGCATACCGAACGCGACGCTCCGGCGCCAAGTGGGATGTCCCGAGTGTCTCGCAGCCATACCGATGCCGGGTAGCCGCGGAGCGAGCGGTTTATTGTCCCAGCTCCTGCGTCAATACTGGGGCGAGTATCACCAGGGCCTCGATGAGCAGACCGGCAGCCGAGTCGCGGTGGCGATCCTCGATCTGATCGGCGCCGCCTATGCGGATCTGCCGGAGGCGCTGGCCGACCGGTCCTCGCTGGGGACCGCCCATCGAATCCGCATCATAAATTACATCGAGGCGCATCTGAACGATCCCGACCTCACCCCGACGCGCATCGCCGAGGCGTGCCGGATGACCACGCGCTACTTGCATCATCTGTTTTCGGATCAAGACGAAACCGTTGCGCGCTACATTTTGCGTCGGCGGCTGGAGGCCTGTTCTCGCGCTCTGCAGTCCGGTGCCCAGCGGGGCCGCACGGTGACTGCCATTGCATTCGACTATGGGTTCAATAGTCCGACTCACTTCGGTCGGGTATTTCGCGCTAAATTCAATTCGACGCCGCGCGAGTATCGTCGCGAAAAAGCAGGCATAAGCTAAACCTGCCGACCTCGGCGGAGGAGCAACGCTCGGGTTCGATACGCTCCCGCGCGTTCCCTCTCTGTCGCGCACGGCGCCTGCGGCCTACTCTTTACATGATGGAGCGCTCGATGACCCACACGTACGACACGGACCTTAATCTTTATATCGACGGTGAGCGCCTCGGCGCCGCGGGACGCGAGACGCATCGGGTGATAAACCCGGCGACGGGGGCGACCTTGGGAGAGTTGCCGCTGGCCACCGCTGCGGATTTGGACCGGGCGTTGGACACCGCGGCACACGGATACCGGCGTTGGCGGGGCTCGACCGCCGCAGAGCGCAGCCGCGTGCTCGCTGGCGCGGCGCAGTTGTTGCGAGAGCGCATCGAGAAGATCGCCGGCATCATCACGATCGAGGAAGGCAAGACTTTGCCCGAAGCGCGCGGCGAGGTGATGATGGCCTCCGCCTTGTTCGATTTTTACGCGGGCGAGGTTTATCGGATATACGGCCGGGTGCTGGTGCGGCCGGCCGGCACGCTGTCGAGAGTGATGAAGGAGCCGGTGGGTCCCGTGGCCGCCTTTTGCCCATGGAACTTCCCAGCGGCGAATCCGGCAAGAAAACTCGGCGCCGCCATTGGCGCCGGCTGCTCGATCATCCTCAAGCCGCCCGAAGAAGCGCCTGCGTTCGGCGCTCGAAGTGCTCAATTGTTTACTGGATGCGGGATTGCCCGCAAACGTGGCAACTTGTGTGTTTGGCGTACCCGATCAGGTATCCCGTCATCTGCTCGCCTCGCCCATCATTCGCAAGGTGAGCTTCACGGGCTCGGTTGCCGTCGGCAAGCATCTGATGAAGCTCGCGGCGGACGGCGCGAAGCGCACCACCATGGAGCTCGGCGGTCACGGGCCGGTCCTGATTTTCGACGACGCTGACCTCACCAAGGCGCTCGATCTGTTGGTGGCGCACAAGTTTCGCAATGCCGGCCAGGTCTGCGTCTCGCCGACGCGCTTTTACGTGCAGGAAGGAGTCTACGAGCGCTTTGCCAAGGAGTTTGCCGCGCGCGCAGCCAAATGGAGCGTCGGTAACGGCTTGGACGCTTCGAGCCAAATGGGCCCGATGGCAAATCCGAGGCGTCCCGAGGCGGTGGAGGCCTTCGTCGCCAACGCGGTGAAGACAGGAGCGCGTATCGCCACCGGCGGCGAGCGCGGAGGCGGTTCGCACGGCGGCGGTTTTTTCTTCAAGCCCACCGTTCTCACCGATGTGCCGCTCGACGCGCGCGTGATGAACGAAGAGCCGTTTGGGCCGATCGCGCTGATGCGCCCCTTCAAGACCTTCGATGAGGCCGTGGAACAAGCCAATCGCCTACCCTATGGGCTCGCCGCCTACTGCTTTACCGAGAACGGCCGGCGTGCGCTTCTCTTGGGGGATGCCATCGAGAGCGGCATGATCGGCATCAACACGACGATGATCGGCGGCGCGGATTCTCCATTCGGCGGAGTGAAGGATTCCGGCCACGGCTCGGAGGACGGGCCCGAAGGCTTGGAAGCATGCCTGGTGCTCAAGGCAATTCATCAGGCGTGAACCCCGCTCCATTCACGAACAGTCGAGGCAACAACGATGGCGGAATTGAAAACCGGCGGAGCACAGGGGTATCTGCGCATCGCCACCGAAGAGGCTTTCATCACGACCGGCGTGCTCAGCGCCTACAAGCGCTTGATCGCGGAGCGCTACGACGATCCCGGCTTCGTCAGCCTGTGGGGCTTCTACGGAGGGTCCCCGTCGGCGCGGGCAACATCAGTCCTCGAACGCCTGCAGGATTTGGGCGCTCGGCGCCTTGCCGACATGGACGCGACCGGTATCGACAAGGCCGTCATCGCCTTGACCGCTCCGGGCACGCATGTGTTTGCGGCCGCCGAGGCCAAGACACTTGCAAGCGACGCCAACGATCAGCTCGCCGCCGCCTGCAACCGGCACGGTGGCCGTTTCATCGGCATGACCGCGATCGCGCCGCAAGACCCCGGGTGGTCGGCGAAAGAAATCGAGCGCGGGGCGAAGCTCGGCTTCAAGGCAGTGATTCTTAACGGCCACGTCGGCGGCGAGTACACCGATGATCAAAAATACTGGCCGATTTTCGAAGCGGCAGAAGCGTTGGGCACACCGGTGTACTTGCATCCCCAAGGACCCTCCAAGGGACTCATCGGTCCGCTGCTCGAGCGCGGATTGGACGGCGCGATATTCGGCTTCGGAGTGGACACCGGATTGCACCTGCTGCGGTTGATCGTCATGGGCCTCTTCGATCGGTTTCCTAAGTTGAAGCTCGTCGTCGGTCACGGCGGCGAGGCTCTGCCGTACTGGGCGTATCGGCTCGACTATATGCATGCCGCCGGCATCCGCTCGGGCCGCTACGACTTTTTAAAGCCTTTGAAGTTGCCGATCTCCGGCTATTTCAAGCGCAATATCTACGTCACTTTCTCGGGGTTGCCTTCAGAGCCCGCGATTCAGTTCTGCAAAACCACGTTAGGCGCGGATCGAATCATGTATGCCATGGACTACCCGTACCAGTACGAAGCCGAGGAGGTCGCGAATCAAGATGCGATGACCATGAGCGATGCGGACAAGAAGGCATTTTTCCAAACCAACGCCGAGCGGGTGTTTGGATTGTGAGCGCGGTTCCCGCAAGCCTGCCCGTGACCGAGGATTTCACGCGGGGCTACCGCGCGTGGATGCTGTTCATGTTGTTGTTGATGAACATTTTGAACCTCGCCGACCGGCAAGGACTCGCGGCGATTGCTCCCGTCCTCAAACGCGATCTCGGCCTCACCGACACCCAACTCGGCGTGATCCAGGGCTTGGGATTCGCCATCTTCTACACGCTCATGGGATTGCCCATCGCGCGACTGGCGGAGCGGCGAAGCCGGGCGCGCATCATCGCGGTTTCCATCGCCATCTTTTCCGGCTTCGGCGCCTTGGCTTCGCAGGCGCGAAGCTTCGCGCTGTTGTTGTTCTGCCGGATCGGTGTGGGCATCGGCGATGCGGGTGCGATCGGTCCGCCGGTCTCCTCTCTCCTCGGCGATCACTATCCTGCCGGAAAGCGCGGCTCGGCGATCGCCGTGGTATGGCTGGGAGCGCCGATCGGCGCGATGACCGGCGCGGCGCTCGGCGGATGGACCGCACAACATGCCGATTGGCGCTGGTGGTTCATTGGCCTCTCCGTTCCCGGCTTCGTAGCTGCCGCGCTGGCGCTTTTCACTCTCCGCGAGCCGCGGCGTGGCGCCTTCGATACCGGCGGCGTGACCGCGGGCCGACCCATTCCCTCGACCGGTGAAGTGATGCGTTTCCTATTCGCCAAACCCGCCATGCGTCACGTGCTGCTCGGCGCGGCGTTCTCGGCCATCGCCATGAACGGCATGGGTCAGTTCTTTGCGCGCTACTTCGTATCCGTGTTTCACATGGGGACTGCGCAGGCGGGCGGATTGCTGGGAATGCTGGTGGTCGTTGCCATGAGTTCCGGACTCATCATCGGCGGCTTCGGAATCGACTGGGCCGTCAAGCGCGACCGGCGATGGTACGTCTGGGGCCCCTGCATTGCCTTAGGCCTGGCAATGCCGCTATTCGAGATCGGACTGTTTCAGCCCACGCTCGTGCGCACGATGACGGTGCTGCTGCTCGCACATGTCGCGCTTTTCGTCTATTACACGCCGACCCTCGCCCTCGCACAAAACATGGTGGACGCAAGCATGCGAGCCTCCTCCGCGTTCACCGTCGCCATCGTCTTCGGGCTGGTGGGAGCGGGTCTCGGACCCACGATCGTGGGCATCATCAGCGATCATGCTGCCCAGAATTCCTTTGGCAGCGGCCAATTCGCGAGCCAATGCCGCGGCGGCGCGGCGGGGCCGGGAGCCGATGCGATCTTAACCCACGCATGCGCCGCGGCGTCGGCACATGGAATCCGCTTTGCGATGGCTGCGGTCACGGTCCTATTGTTGGTCGGCAGCCTGCACTATTTTTTGGCGGCCCGTACGTTGCGCGCCGACCTGGATAGAGTCTATCGGCCGGCGCCGTCGGCCGCCTAGCGCATCACCGAAGCAGGAGACAAACGATGCAGCACCCCTTTCAACCAACGTTGGAATTTGCCTTCACCATCGCCATCGAGTTGACGGGCTTTCGTTCCATCAAACCCACCAGCATGGGGATGACGCGAGCGGCCGTCTACGCGGGGAGCGGTACGATCGAAGGACCGCTGCTGCGCGGCAAGGTCATCCCCATGTCCGGCGGAGACTTCCCGCTGGTGCGTCCCAACGGCGTCATCGACTTCGACGCCCGTTACTTGCTCGAGGCCGAGGACGGCACCGTGATTTACCTGCAAAGCCGGGGTTTCCGCTGGGCGAAAAACGCCGAGGTGGCTGAGAAGATGAATCGCAACGAGCCGGTTGCCCACGATGAATACTACATGCGGGTGTCGCCCAAGTTCGATGTACCGGAAGGCCCGCACGCCTGGATGGGCAAGTACGTTTTCATCGGTGTCGCGGAGAAAATCCCCGGCGCCAACCGTATTCATTATTTCGTCGTGCGTTAGGAGCAACTCATGAGTGCAAAAATGCGGCGGATCGCCACTGAGGAGGCCTTCTCGATTCCGGAAGTTGCCGCCGAACTCAAGAAAACCGCGCGAGGCCCGAGCAGTAGTTTGGACAAGCTGCTGGTGAAGGGAATCTACGATTCCCCGGGAGGGGCCGCCGGTTATGGCAGCATGAATTTCCTGGAAGGCTTGCTCGACGTGGAGGAGCGTCGGCTGCAGGAAATGGACCGGTACGGCGTCGACATGCACCTGTTGTCGCTCACCGCACCGGGGGTGCAGATGTTCGACGCCGATACCGCGACCGACCTTGCGGCGCTCGCCAACGATCGCCTTGCCGAGATCTGCCGGCGGCATCCCACGCGTTTCTCGGGCCTCGCCAGCTTCGCGCCCCAGAGTCCGAAGCGCGCCGCCAAGGAAATGGAGCGGGCCATGCAAGTGCTCAAGCTCAACGGTTTCATTCTCAATTCGCATACGAACGGAGAATACCTGGACGACCCCAAGTTTTGGCCTGCGCTGGAGGCCGCGGAGGCGCTCGACGGCTGCATTTATATTCACCCGCGCGCCGCCTCCGACACTCTCAAGGGGCCGCTGCAGGATTATGGGATGGATTCCGCGATGTGGGGCTATGGCATCGAGGTGGGCACTCACGTCGTGCGCATGATGGCCGCCGGCGTGTTCGATCGCTTTCCCAAACTAAAAATCTGCATCGGCCACATGGGGGAGGCGATTCCATTTTGGATCTGGCGCATCACCTTCATGAACAGCCGCGCACAGGTCATCGGTCGGGCGCCGAAGACGCAATTGACGATGGAGGAATATTTCAAACGCAATTTCGTGGTCACGACCAGCGGGGTCGAGGATCATCTCGCGCTCGAGTACACCATCCGCAAGTTAGGTGTCGACAATGTCATGTGGGCGATCGACTATCCCTATCAGCCTACGAAGCCCGCTGTGGATTTCATGGATACGGCTCCGGTCGGCGAGGCCGAGCGCGCCAAGCTGTATCACGGGAATGCCGAACGCATCTTCCACATCCCGCCGCAGCCGCACTAGGCAACACCCACTTGCCGCTCGTTACCAGCCGCAAAATTCTGGTCTGACCAACGCCGGCGGCGCATCGAGACGTTTCAGCCGGGCTTCGGGCCGGCGGCCCCGGCCTTCTTATCCTGATTGGCGCGGTGAATGATATAGGCGCGAATCATCTCGAGGTCCTGGGGCGTGATTTCCTCTTTGAACGCCACCATCCCGTGATCCGTGCGGCTGCCCTGGCGTACGATCAAGTCCATTGCTTCGGCGCTCTTGATGACCCCCGAATAGCGCAGGTCCGGCAGCACGCCTGACCCCGTCGCACTGTCGCCATGACAACTTGAGCAGTAGCCCTGATACAGCGCTTTGCCTGCCTCCACGGTCGCGGCGCTCGCCGTATCGGACGGAGGATCGAGAACGGCCGGTACTCCCGAAGGCAACGGCGGAAGTGCGCCAGTACCGCCCAGCTTGAACACCAGCACTCGCGGCAGGTTCGACGGAGAGTGCGAAACGAGGGCCAATTCGCCCGCCGCAAGGCCAAAGGCGCCGCCCCAGCCAACCTCGATCGCGACGTATTGCTCGCCGTCGACTTCGTACGATATAGGCGCCGCCAGCACGCCGGCCTGCGTCTCGGCGGACCACAGACGCGCTCCGGTGTCGGCGCGGTAGGCGACGAACTCGCCCATGCCCGTCCCCTGAAACACGAGATTACCTGCGGTCGATACCACACCTCCGTTCCAAGGGTGCCCGAGTTCGACCCTCCACGCTTCTTTGCGGGCAACCGGATCCCACGCCGCCAGATGACCCTTGAGGCTGGCCTCGATTTGGGCCTTCACTTTCGGATCCTGCGGCAAGCTGCCGGAGTTGAACTCATCGCCGGTATTCCAGGCGAGCTCACGATGCTGCGGACTCTTTTCAGGAAAAAATGGAAACGAGATCTCGGTGACGGGCAGGTAGACCAATTGGGTAGGGGGACTGAATGACATCGGCTGCCAGCTATGCGCGCCGCCCGGCCCCGGCATCGACAAGAAGGGCTTGCCGCTTTCGCCGTATCGCGCGGCTGGGAGCTCCATCGGGCGACCCGTCTTAAGATCGACGCCCTTGGCCCAATTGATCGTTGCGTAAGCGTTTGCGGATATCAACTCGCCGGTCGCGCGATCCAGCACGTAAAAGAATCCGTTTTTCGGCGCCTGCATGAGCACCGCGCGCTTCGCTCCCCCGATGTCGAGGTCGGCGAGGATCATCGGCGAGCAGGCATCGAAGTCCCACTCATCCCCCGGCGTAGTTTGGTAGTGCCACACGTATTCCCCGGTATCGGCCTTCAAGGCCACGATCGAGGACAGAAATAACGCATCGCCGTGCATCTTGCCGCGATTCCATTCTCCATTGCCCACGCCGATGTAGACGAGGTTCAAGGTCGGGTCATAGACGATCGAGTCCCACACGGGTCCGCCGCCGCCGAATTTCCACCACTCTCCGCTCCAAGTTTTTGCCCCCTTCTCCAATGCCGGACTCTCGAACGGATTGGAAGGATCACCGGGCACGGTGTAGAACCGCCACGCCTGCTTGCCGGTGGCTGCATCGTAGGCCGTGACATAACCGCGTACGCCCATTTCGCCGCCGCCGTTGCCGATCAGCACCAGATCCTTCACCACGCGTGGCGCGCCCGTGATGGTGTAGCGGCCGCCGGCGGGGACGGTTTTGACTTCCCATGCCGGCTTGCCGGAGGCGGCGTCGAGGGCGATCAGCCTCCCGTCGAGCGTACCCACGTAAACGCGGCCCTTCCATGCTGCGACGCCACGATTCACCACGTCGCAGCACGCGTTGACGGCAGCGGAACCCGGGACTTTCGGATCGTAGGTCCATAAGGGTGCACCGGTTTTTGCGTTGAGCGCGAACACCTTGCTCCAAGCGCTGGTCACGTACATGACCCCGTCGATCACCAATGGCGTCGACTCTTGGCCGCGATGGGCGGTGTCAAGATCATAGAACCAAGCAAGCCCCAGTTGAGCCACGTTGCCAGAATTGATCTTCTGCAAGGGGCTGAAGCGCTGCTCATCGTAAGTACGCCCCGGACTCATCCAATTGCCCGGCTCGTTATTGGCCGCGAGCAGACGGGCCGTGTCGACGGCAGCCGCAGGCTTTGCCGCAGTCGCCGAATCAGTCGTGCGCGCGGGCGGCGGCGGCTGACTGCAAGCCGCGAGCGCAAAGGCGACCGCCGCCCAGGCGGTGACCGGATTTCTCATGTACTTGAGTCTCAGACCATCATGCAGACGGACTTGACCTCGGTGTACATCTCAATGGCCACTCGACCATGTTCACGCCCGAATCCGGACTGCTTGAAGCCTCCGAAAGGCATGTTGGGGTCGACCATATTGTGACAATTGACCCATACGGTTCCGGCTTTGATGCGCGGGACCAGCCGGTGCGCGGCGGATAGATTGTTGGTCCAGATGCTGGCGCCCAAGCCATAGGGCGTGTTGTTCGCGGCCTTCACTACATCATCGAGGTCCTCGTAGCGTTGCGCCACCAGCACCGGTCCGAAAATTTCCTCGCGCACCACCTTCATATCTTCGCGCACATTCACGAGGACGGTGGGTTTGACAAAATATCCGGGATGCGACGGCGCCTCGCCGCCGGCGGCCACCGATGCGCCCGCCTTACGGCCGGACTCGATGTAGCTGAGCACGCGTTCCTGCTGTTCCTTCGATACCAGCGGGCCCATTTCCGTCGTCTGATCCAAGCCCGGTCCGAGACGAATGGAGGATGCGGCGGCGCTCACTCCCTCGACCACCTTGTCGAAGATCGAGCTGTGAACGTAGAGGCGCGATCCGGCGGTGCACACCTGACCCGCATTGAAGAAGATCGCGCCGGCACTTCCGCCGGCCACCGCCTGAGGATCGGCGTCCGGCAGGACGATCATGGGGGACTTGCCGCCGAGTTCCAACGACACGCGCTTGAGGCTGTCGGTAGCGCTCTTGTTGATCAATTTGCCGACCTCGGTGGAACCCGTGAACGCAATCTTGTCGACACCGGGATGCGCGACGAGCGCGGCTCCGGTGGTCTCGCCCTCGCCGGTCAGAATGTTGACGACGCCGGGCGGGAACCCGGCTTCGCGGATCAGTTCACCGAGCCGCAGTGCCGACAATGGAGTCTGCTCTGCCGGCTTGAGGACGCACGTGCACCCGACGGCCAGTGCCGGTCCGAGCTTCCAGGCCGCCATGGCCAACGGAAAATTCCACGGTACGATCTGGCCGATGACACCTACCGGCTCGCGCGACACGTACGTATGGTACTTGGCGCCCGGAGGCATACCGAGCGACGTCTGCATCGTGGTGCCTTCGATTTTCGTCGCCCAACCCGCCATGTAGCGGAAGTAATCGCGTGCGCCCGGCACGTCGATGATGCTCGCCATGAAGCGAGTCTTGCCGTTGTCGATGCTCTCGATCTCGGCGAATTCCGCGGCGTGCTTTTCAATGAGATCTGAAAGCTTCCACAGCAACGCCTCGCGTCCGGAGGGCAGCATGGTGGCCCACGGCCCGGTTTCGAGCGCGGCTCGCGCGGCGGCGACCGCGCGATCAACGTCCTCGGGACCCGCGTCGGCGACTTGGCCAATCTCGCGGCCCGTGGCCGGGTCGAACACCTTCACGGTCTTGCCCGAACGCGCTTCCACCCATTCGTTGTTGATGAACAACCGCGGCTTTATCGCCAGAAATTTACTGACGGCGGCGGACGGGCTGGGCTGCGCGGAAATGGCGCTTGCATTGGCATTGAGATTGGCGTTCACGGCAGTTACTCCACGACATTGAGAGCGGATGCTTGCGGCATCATGAAGCACCACTCTCCGAGGTCTGGGCTCTACCGAAAAAGAGCTTCGATTCGATTGAGAGCGAACGTCCTGCGGCAGCGCAACCGGTTAAGATAGACACTAATTTTCAGCGGTGAACTCTATCAGGAAAGAGCCTATGAACGAAGTCAAATTGCTGATTGGCGGGCGCGAAGTGGCAGCGAGTTCCGGCGCTGTATTCGAGCGTTGCAATCCGGTTTCGGGCAGCGTGGTGAGCCGCAGTGCGGCTGCGAGCGCCGCGGATGCCCTCGATGCGGTGGAAGCGGCGGCGGCGGCGTTTCCGGCATGGTCGGCGCAGGGTCCGAGCGCCCGGCGCGCCAAGTTGAACAGGGCCGCCGACTTACTTGAGGCACGCGCTGCGGATTTTGCCGTGGTCGTGCGCGATGAAACCGGCGCAACCGCCGGCTGGGGCCACTTCAATGTACATCTGGCGGCGGGCATGCTGCGCGAGGCTGCCGCGATGACCTCGCAAATCGGCGGCGAAGTTATTCCCTCCGATGTGCCCGGGAGCCTCGCCATGGCGTATCGCCAACCGGTGGGTGTGGTGTTCGGGATCGCACCGTGGAATGCACCGGTCATTCTGGGAGTACGCGCCGCGGCGATGCCGCTCGCATGCGGCAACACCGTGGTGCTCAAATCCTCCGAGGTGTGCCCGGCGACGCATCTTTTGATCGGCACCGTGCTCAAGGAGGCGGGCTTGGGCGACGGCGTCGTGAATGTCATCAGCACCGACGTCAAGGATGCACAAGCCGTGAGCGAGGCGGTAATCGGACACCCGGCGGTAAAGCGGGTCAACTTCACCGGTTCCAGCCGCGTCGGCCGCATTCTCGCGCTGGTCGCCGCGAAATATCTTAAGCCCATCTTGCTCGAGTTAGGCGGCAAGGCGCCATTGTTGGTGCTTGCCGACGCCGATCTCGATGCCGCGGTCGACGCCACGGTATTCGGCGCGTTCGCGAATCAGGGTCAGATCTGCATGTCCACGGAACGGGTGATCGTTGAACGGAGCGTCGCCGATAGCTTCGCGGAGAAGCTCCGTTTACGTGTCTGCCGCATTGCCCGTGGGAAATCCGAATGAAGGTGAGTTCGTGTTGGGATCCGTGGTGGGTCCCGCGACCGTGCAGCGGGTGCAATTATTGATATCCGATGCCGTCAAACAAGGTGCAAAGCTGCTTTGCGGCGGCGGCGCGCAAGGCACCATCATGCCCGGAATCGTCATCGATCACGTGACGCCCGCGATGACACTGTTTCGCGAAGAGTCCTTCGGGCCGCAGGTATCGATCACCCGCGTCGACTCCGTGGATGAGGCGATCCGCCTCGCGAATGATTCCGAGTACGGTTTGTCCGCAGCGGTGTTCACCCGCGATTTGGCTCGCGGCATCGACGTCGCACGGCGCATCGACTCCGGCATTTGCCACATCAACGGCCCGACCGTGCACGACGAGGCACAGATGCCGTTCGGCGGCGTCAAGTCATCCGGCTACGGCCGCTTCGGCGGCAAGGCGGGCATCGACGCTTTCACTGAGCTGCGCTGGATCACCCTGCAGACCAGTCCGCGCCATTATCCGTTTTGAGGGAGACCGCTATCGCCGTCTAGGCAGCCGCCTAGACAGTCATCTAGGCGGCCGCCGGCGCCGCCGCTCGCGCCAGCGCAGCCGCGCGCAAGCGCCGTCCGCGGGCGACCCACATATAGGTCGGTACGCAAGCCGCGAGAAATGCTCCTGCTATGAGTCCGGAGCGCAGATCCTGCATCACCGCGGCGATCAAAAATGCCACCGACCCCGCGAGTACTACCGCGGTCGAGAAGGGATAGCCCAGGGCTCGATACGGCCGCGGCAGGGTTGGCTCACGGCGGCGCAACACGAACACGGCCAGGAACGCCGACGCGTAGTAAATCAAGAAAAGCACCGCGCTCAATGCGACTATTTGCTCGAAGGAGCCGGTCAGGATGATGAAAACGACAATCGCGCTCGACACCGCGAGCGCAATGCGTGGCGTTCCGCCGGGACTTACCAATGCGGCCTTTTCAGTGAACAGGCCGTCGCGGCCGATGGCGAACAATATGCGCGGCGCCATGAGCATCACATTGTTGAACAGGCTGAGTACCGTGAGCAGCGAGATCACGGTGACGAGTTGCGCGCCGCCTTGGGGCAGCACGATGCGCGCCGCGTCCGCGGCCGGCAGTTCCGACGCAGCGAGCACCGACAAGGGCAATACGTGCAGAAAAGCGAGATTTATCACGAGGTACAGCCCGGTCACCAAGAGCGTGCCGCCAATGATGGCCCGCGGCAGCGTACGTTCGGGATTGGTGTTTTCCTCCGCCATATAGATGGGCGAATACCAACCATCGTACGCGAGCAGTACCGAGCGCAGTGCGGGGACGGCTGCGAATAGCATCGCGATCGACATCCACGGCTGCGAAGCGGCCGAGTTTGCGATGTGCGCGGCAGCGGGCCCCGCGGCAGGCGCCGACAGAAAACATCCGACGACCAGAATCAGCAGCATGAGACCGATCGCCATACTGATGATCGACGTTATCGAGCTGCCGACCTTGAGTCCCATCCAATGAGTCCCGGTGAACGCGGCGAGAATCGTAATCGCGGCCATTCGCGGGTAGGCCGCCACCGGAGGCCATAAAGCGCTCAGAAATTCGACTGCCGTCACCGACACGTAACCGAGCGTGGCTACGCAGCAGAGCCAATCGACCCATCCCACCGCAAATCCGAACCCCTCGCCGAACGCGCGCCTTGAGTAGACCCGAAACCCCCCGGTTTCAGGAATCATCGCGGCGAGTTCGGCGACCGCCATCGCGCCCATCAGCGCGTACAGACCCCCAACGGCCCAGAACACCATGATGAGCGTGCGATCGCCGAGCGCCGCGGCCACCGTGCCGGGCAGGCGCAGGATGCCGACACCGACCATGGTGCCGAACGTGAACGCGAGGCCGAAACCGAGGCCAAGGATACGGCGCAGCGGCCGAGCGGTGTTTGTTGTTGTCATTTGGCTAGTCGATAATCCTGTTGCTCGCGGGCGTAGCGAATAAAGTAATCCAGCGACTCGACGTTGGCCATGGCGGCGCGGTTTGCCGCCTGTTCGACCGGCACGCCCATTAGTATCCGCCGTACCGGCACTTCCATTTTCTTGCCGGTCAAAGTGTAAGGGATCGCGCTCACTTGGTAGATTTTGTCGGGCACGTGGCGCGCCGAATAGGTTTTGCGCATGCGGGCGCGCACCTTCTCCACGAGCGCCTCATCGAGAAGAAGTCCGTCCCGCACCTTGACGAACAGCGGCATGAAGAATCCGCCGCCCGCAAGATCGAGATTCACGATCAACGCGTCCTCGATCTCGGGTACCTCGATCAGCGCGCGGTACACCTCGGCCGTGCCGATTCGCACGCCGTGGCGATTCAAGGTCGCATCGGAGCGGCCCAGCACGAAGCAACCGCCGCGCTCATTTACTCTGAAAAAATCTCCGTGCCGCCAAATGCCGGGGTACTGATCGAAGTAGGATTCTCGATAGCGCGTTCCGTCGGCGTCATTCCAGAAGCCGACAGGCATCGAGGGTACGGGCTTGGCGATGACCAGCTCGCCGACTTCGTCGATCACCGCCTGGCCTTGCTCATTGAACGCATACACTGCCATCCCGAGTTGCGGTCCTTGAATTTCCCCGGCATACAGCGGCTGGCTGACGATGCCGCCGACGATGCCGCAGCAAAGATCGGTGCCGCCGCTGCCTGAGTACGCCCACACATCGTTCTTGACGCTCCGATAGAACCACGCCGTGCATTCGGCGGTGACCGGCGAGCCTGCCAGCATCACGGACTTGAGCTTCGAAAGGTCGAATCGGTCCTTGGGAACGATTCCGGCCTTCTCGAGAATGCTCACGTAGGTGGGGCTCGCGCCAAAATAGCTCGCCCCCGTGCGCTCCACCATGGACCACAACACGTCGGGCTCGGGATAAGCCGGATTGCCGTCGTACAACACGGGGACCACGTCAACCAGCAGCGCGCTCACCAGGAAATTCCACATCATCCAGCCGGTGGTGGTGAAAAAGAACATGCGCTCGCCGGGATGCACATCCATATGCAATCTGAGCGACTTCATCTGCTCCAAAGTCATGCCGCCGTGACAATGGATGATCGGCTTCGGCAACCCGGTCGTGCCGGACGAAAACAAGATCCACAAAGGGTGGGCGAATGGCACTTGTTCGAAGCGGAACGCTTCGCGCTCGATCTCCGGACCCGCAAGCGCGTCTTCCCAAAAGAGCGTGTGCGCCGTCAGCGGCGTTTCATTCGAAGGCTCCAGCTGCCGCAGATAAATGACCTGCTCGAGCGAGGGCAGCGCATTCAAAATGACCGAAAGTTCGGGGCGGCGATCGAAAGGTTTGCCGCCGTAATAATAACCGTCCACGCAAAATGCGATCTTCGGCGCCAGCTGCGAGAACCGATCCACCACGCCCCGCGGTCCAAAATCCGGACCGCAGCTCGCCCAGATGGCGCCGATGCTGGTCGTCGCCAGCATCGCAATGACAGCCTCCGGGGAATTCGGCAGGTACGCGATCACGCGATCGCCGGAGCCGACTCCCAGCGCGCGCAAACGTGTTGCGAGTTTGCGAACCTGCGCGCCAAGGTCCGTCCAGGACAGCGACTTGAGAGCCTTGCGCTCGCTCATGTACATGAGCGCGTCGGCGCCTTCGCGCTCATGGCGCAGCGCATGTTCGGCGTAGTTCAGGCGGGCTCCGGGAAACCATTCGGCGCCCGGCATGACACGTGATCCCAGCACGCGCTCGTACGGCTGCGATGAGCGCACGTCGAAATATTCCCAGAGCGAGCCCCAAAATCCGTCCTGATCGTCGATCGACCACTGCCACAGATCGGTATAAGACATGAAACGACGGCCGCGCTTGGCGAGCCACGCCATATAATGAGTCAGATGGGCGTGTTCGAGCCGTTCAGCGCTCGGCGTCCACAGCAAGTCGCCCTCGTTGACGCTGCTCATCGTTGCACCCCGCCTCCGGCCACCACTGGAGCACGAAGGCCGGCAATTCCGGGATTTCGAGTAAAAATGAGTGCTACCGCCCCGACGAAGCACCACACCGCCAGAAAGTGGAACGTAATGCCGTAGCCGACGCCCTGGTCGAACAAACGACCCGCGACTTTCGGCGCGAATGCCGAGACCACGGTATTGACCGCGATCACGACTCCGGAAAGCGAAGCAAAGGCGAGCGTGCCGAAGTAGTTGCTCAGCACCGTCATCAGGCACACCATTCCGCCGCCGAATCCGATGCCGAGACAGGTCGCGAACAGGAATACCTGCCACATGGCGCGCGCGTCGACAATGATGAGGAGTCCTACCCCGAACACTCCGACGAACAGCGCGAACAAATAGCGCGGGTCGATGTGATCGCCGAGCGTTGCCAGAATCAGTTTACCAATCAGACCCGACACCGACATCACACTGACCGACCAGGCGCCGACGAGCGCTGTGTGGCCGAGATCCTGCAAATGCACCACCCCGTGCGCCAGGAACAGCGTATAGCCGCCGCTCGGGCCGATAAAAGCGATCAACAGTACCCAGTACGTGGGATTACGAAGCGAATCCCGAAAACTCCACTCCCGGCGCGAGACGAACCGCGGGCGCGTATCGGCCGCGGCGACTCCGTCGGCGGCTGCGGGGAAGAACCCGTCCGCGACCTGACCGACGTCTTCCGGCCGATCGCGCACGAAGACCACAACGATGCAGGCCGCCAATCCCGACAACGCCGCGAGCAGCCACCAGCCCGCGCGCCAAGTTCCGCTCGCATCGATCAGACGGTTAAGCAGAGGCGCCGCCACGAACCCGCCGATCGCGCTCGCCGAGTACAGTACGGATAGCGCTAGCGACCGGCGGCGCACGAACCAACGGGCCAACCCGGCCTGCGAGGCCAGCGCCGAACCAGTAGCCACCCCCGTACCGACCAATAGCCCGTAGCACAGCATCGCACCGAGCGAACCCGTGACCACGGTCGCCATCAAAAGCGCACCGGAAACGATGAAAAAGCTGCCCAACGTCAGTGTTTTGCGCACGCCAAAGCGATTCACGCTCATCGCGACCAGCGGACCCGGCAAACCGGACATGATCATGTAGATCATGAACATGTTGCCCAGGGCTTCGCGATGCAGGCCCACCGATTTGGCCATGGCCGCGTTGATGACCGCGGGGCCGTATGCCGGAAAGCCCAAGTTGAGGAACATGACGCCCCACAACGTCGCCAGCATGGTCCAACCATAGAAACGGTGCTTAGCCAATCGAAACCCTCGGTGCTGCGGCGCGGCCGCGGATGAGGTCAGCGGCCTTCTCGGCAATCATAATGACAGGTGCATTGGTGTTTCCGCTAATGATGTTCGGCATGATGGATGCGTCCGCGATGCGAAGCCCCTCGACCCCGCGAACTCTCAAGTCGGCGTCCACCACGGCGCCGTCATCCACTCCCATCGCACATGTGCCGACCGGATGCATCGCGGTACGCACGTTGGCACGCACGAAGGCATCGAGTGCGTCGTCATCGCGCACTGTCTCGCCCGGGCTGGTTTCCTCCCGAACCAGTTCTTGCGCCGCCGTCGTCAGAAAGAATCGGCGCACGAACCGCATGATTCGTTTGAATGCCACTCGATCTTCGGAAGCCTGGAGCAGATTGAGCAGTATTCGCGGCGCGGCATTGGGATTGGCGGACCGCAACGACACCAGTCCGCGGCTCGCCGGACGGAGCAATACGCATGCCACCGAAAACACATGTCCGGCCCCTTCCCTCCAGCCGGGAAACCACGGCCGCGCCATCATAGACACCGGACTCACGAGCATCTGCAAGTCCGGCCGATCGAGCTCGGCGGAGGTGCGTACGAAACCCTGTGCCGACACGGGCAGCCCGGCGATCGGCCCGGATCGCCAGAGCAGCCAGCGCAGCACCGAGAGCGCCAGCCGGTCGGCCCGCAACCGGGAGTCGAAGGTAATCGCACCGCGCGCCCGATACATCATCGCGATCGATTGATGCTCCTGCAAATTTGCGCCGACCCCCGGCAGATCGCGGAGCACACGAATACCATGCGGCTCGATCCCACTCGGCGGCCCTATGCCGGAGAGCAGCAGCAGCTGCGGCGAGTTGAACGCGCCCGCGGCGAGAATGATTTCCCCGTCGCAGTCGAGCCGCTGAACGTTGCCGCCCACGCTGTACTCGACCGCGCGCGCACGAGTGCCCTCGATCAGCAACCGATGAACCAAAGCATCGGTGATCACGGTCAAATTGGGCCGCCCCCGCGCCGGGCGCAGGAAGCGCGCGGCGGTACTGGCGCGCTCGCCGCGGTGCACGGTGAAGTCGGGTACCGCGAAGCCCTCTGTTTGCTCACCGTGAAAATCATCGAGCTGGGAGAAGCCCAGCGCCCGGGCGGCCGCGATGAGTCTTGGGAAAATGAATGTATCCGGCACGTGCCGCGATACCGTCAATGGGCCGTCAGCGCCATGGTACGCGGACTCGCCGCGCCAATTACTTTCCGAGCGCCGAAAATACGGCAATACATCGGCGAAACTCCAGCCGGCGAGGCCGGCCTTGGCCCACTCGTCATAGTCCGCGGCAAAACCTCGCGAATACATCATGCCATTGACGGATGCGGAACCGCCAAGCACCTTGCCGCGCGGTGCAGGGATGACGCGCCCGTCCGCATGCGGCTCGGGTTCCGTGAGAAATCCCCAACTGAGCGCCGGATCCATGAACGTGTCGCGCCATGCGAGTGGCATGCGCATACTCAAGCGCCCCGCGTCGGTGCCGCCCGCCTCGATCAGAACGACACGGGCGCTGGGATCCTCGGACAATCGTGCGGCGAGCACGCACCCGGCCGAACCGCCCCCGACGACGATGTAATCGGCGCCGCTCACAGCACGGCGTAGTATCGAAATAACGTATGGTCAGGCGCCGTATGACGTTCGCCGCCGCCTACGATCACGGTGCGATTGAGCCAGTCGTGGGGCCCTTCCGGGGCTCGAAAGTAAGGCGTGCAGCGAAAATAGCCTGTAGTTCCGGGATTGGCCGGCGACCGCGCCGCCTCAGTGGCAGGCCGCGCGCCGTACACGTAGCCCAAATTGCGGATGTAAATCCGGGCGCCGTCGTCCGCTTCGAGCACGTAGTGTGCGTTGAGTTCGACGACGCCGTCGTGGCGTACGATCGGCCAATCGGCGCCGCTGAAGTCGAGCACGCGGCCGTTGAGCCGAGGACCACTCACAAGGCCGCTCTTCACCGATGTGTAGGCCTGCTTCTGACCGCCCGGCATGGGATCGAAAATCAGCCGCTGATGAAAATCGATGCGGATATCAAACACGTGCTCGAGCGCCAGGGTGAGATTGGTCACGGGTTCACTCTAACTGGGTCCGGTGGGAGCGTACGGCCGAGGATGAGATCCGCGGCCCTTTCGGCGATCATCATCACGGCGCCATTCGTGTTGCCGCCGGGCACGGTCGGCATCACCGAGGCATCGACCACGCGCAGTCCCGCAATACCGCGCACCCGGAGCTCCGGATCGAGTACCGCCGCCGAGTCGATGCCCATGGCGCAGGTCCCAACCGGGTGCTGCGTCACGCCGGCGCGGGCGCGGATGTAGGCATTGAGATCGGCGTCTGACTGAACGGCGACGCCGGGTGCGCATTCCCGTGCGACGAGAGCTGACTGCGGCGGCGTTGCGTAGATGCGGCGCGCAAGCCGCACACCCCGCCGCGCAGTGGCAAGATCGGCGTCGGTGGCGAGCACATTGAGCAGGATGCGCGGTTTATCGCGCGGATCGGCGGAACGCAGCGTGACGCGGCCGCGCGACTCGGGGTGCAGCACCACCGCGTCGGCGGTGATGCGATGCTCCTGCCGAGGGCTGATGAACGGCCACCAGATCTTCGCGTCCATTCGCACCGGGTTGCTCATCAGTTGTATGTCGGGCTGCTCGAGCGCGGGATCGGTGCGCACCACGATATTGCAGCTATTGATTTGTGTGGCGCACGCACCGGTACCGGTCAATATCCACTTGAGCACGGAGCGCGCGATGCGATCGCCCCGCAACTCGTTCAGAAAGGAAATATCGCCGCGGGTCGCGAATTCGATCGGCACGCGCGCGTGTTCGGAGAGGTTGCCCCCGACACCCGGAAGATCGGCCTGCACGGCAATGCCGTGAGCGCGCAGTTCATCGGCCGGTCCAATGCCCGACAGCATCAATAGCTGCGGCGAATTGAACGCACCGCCGCACAGAATGACTTCCCGCGTCGCGTGCGCTTCGATGTCGCGCCCGTCCTTAAGGTATTCGATGCCCCGTGTCCTCCCATTGTCGACGCGCACCCGCGTCACCAATGCCCCGGAGACCAGTTCCAGATTTGGACGATGCAGCGCAGGACGCAGGTAGGCGCGCGAACTGCTCGCGCGACGCCCGCGCCCATCCACCGTGATCTCGCCCCGGGCGAAGCCCTCTTCGCGTTCGCCATGGATGTCCGGGGTGACCGAAAAACCTGCTGCGGCAGCGCTTTGCATGAGCGGTTCGTGCAGGAGGCGCCGGGTGTCGATAGCCGTGACGGGCAACGGCCCGTCGCCGCCATGCCATCGCCCGGCGCCGCGCCAGCTGTTCTCCAGGCGCCTGAAATAGGGCAGCACGTCTGCGTAGCTCCATCCCTCGCAACCCCGGGAAGCCCACGCATCGAAATCGCCCGAGTGGCCGCGCATGAAGAACATGCCGTTGATGGAGGAGGACCCTCCGAGCACCTTGCCGCGCGGCAGCCACAGCGAGCGGCCGTCGAGCGTGGGCTCCGGTTCGCTCATGTAGCCCCACGTCAGCGCAGGGTTGAACACGGCGCGCAAAAAACCCAAGGGCATTTTGATCATGAAGCGGTCATCCGAGCCGCCGGCTTCGACTAGAAGTACCCGCACATCCGCCGCCTCGCTCAGACGATTGGCCAGCACGCAACCGGCCGAGCCGGCGCCGACGATCACATAGTCGAAGGTTGTCGAACCCGTCATCCCGGTCGCTTCGCGATGCTCAAGTCAACCCGACGGTGACGGATTTGATCTCGGTGTAAATTTCCGTCCCTTCCCGGCCATTCTCCCGGCCCCATCCCGATTGCTTATAGCCGCCGAGAGGCAGCGCGGGATCCACCGTACCCGGCGTGTTGATGCGTACAGAACCCGCCTTGATCCGGCGCGCCAGGCGGTGCGCGACGCTGATATCGCGTGTCCAAATGCTGGCCGCAAGGCCATATTCCGTGTCATTGGCCATGCGCGCGAGCGCATCCACATCCGTGTCCGAGAACGACATGGCGCAGAGAACCGGCCCGAATATTTCCTCGCGCACCACTTTCATGTTGGCGGTGGTACCGGCGAGCACCGTCGGTTCGACGAAAAACCCGGGGCGGGACATCGTTGCGCCGCCGGTCAATATGCGCGCACCGTCTTCGACACCGGACCGGATATAGCCGCTTACCCGCTCGAGCTGCACGTCCGAGACGACGGGGCCCATCTCGGTCGTGGGATCGGTCCCGGCGCCGACCTTGAGTCCGCGCGCCTTTGCGACCACTCCCTCGATGACTTGATCGAAAATGCGTTCATGGACAAAGAGCCGTGAACCGGCCGCACAGACCTGGCCCGTATTCATGAAGATGCCGCGTGCTGCCACTTCGGTGGCGGGACCGAGCGCGGCATCCGGAAAGATGATCACCGGCGATTTACCGCCGAGTTCCAAGGTCACGCGTTTCAAGTTCCCGGCGCATGCCCGCAGAATCTCCTTGCCCACCGGCGTCGAGCCCGTGAAGGCAATCTTATCTACGCCCGGATGCGCGACCAGCGCACGGCCCGCGGTTTCGCCGAAACCCGTGACGATGTTGACCACGCCCGGAGGAAACCCGGCTTCCAGAATCAGTTCACCCAGGCGTACGGTGCTCAAGGGCGTTTGCTCCGCGGGCTTCAATACCACCGTGCAGCCGACCGCCAGTGCGGGCGCGATTTTCGCAACCGCCATGACGAACGGAAAGTTCCACGGCACGATCTGCCCGACCACGCCCACCGGTTCGCGCAGTGTGTACGCATGCCACTCCCCGGGTACGTTGAGGTTGACGGTCTCGCCGCCGATTTTGGTGGCCCACCCGGCGTGATAGCGCAAGCTTTCCGCTGCGCCGAATGTCGCGCCCATCCGCGCCATGCGAAATGGCATGCCATTGTCGAGGGTCTCGAGCAGAGCGAGTTCATCGCCGTTCGCCTCGATCAAGTCCGCCAGACGCAGCAGCAATCGCGCCCGAGCGGCCGGCGTCGAATTGCTCCACGGGGGGCCCTCGAAGGCTGCGCGCGCAGCCCCGACGGCCGCATCGATGTCGGCGGCATCTCCCGCCGCCGCGCGTGCGAATGTTCGTCCGGTCGCCGGATCAATGACATCGAATGTCGCTCCCGACACAGCCGGCCGCCAGCGGCCTGCAATCAACAATTCCCGGGGACTCTGGGTGAAGGCTCGCGCCTTGGCGGCCGCCTCATCGGAGATCAGCGCGGCGTTCATGCCTCGCCCCACACGTCGCGCGCGACTCCGACGACCAATTCCAGCTTGCGCCATTGCTCATCTTCGGAGACTGCATTGCCGTGATGTGTGCTCGAGAAGCCGCATTGCGGCGACAAACACAGTCGGTCCGCCGGAACGAAGGCGGCGGCTGCGTCGATGCGCCGCTTGATTTCCTCGCGGCTTTCGATGGCGCCCTGCTTGGTCGTCACCAGACCGAGTACCGCCATCTTGCCGGCCGGCAGGTAGCGTAGCGGTTCGAATGAACCCGCGCGCGCCGAGTCGAACTCCATGAAAAAGCCGTCGACATCGGTGGAGAACATCGCTTCCGCTACGCTCTCGTAGCCGCCCTCGGCAACCCAGGAGCTCTTGAAGTTGCCGCGGCAGGTGTGCATCGTGATCGTCATTCCCGCCGGGCGATCGGCGAGCGCCGCATTGATGGCGCTCGCGAATGCGCCGGGCAGCAAATCGGGATCGTCGCCGTTTCCGCGGCACCCTTCGCGGAACTTCGGATCGCATAGATACGCAAAGGAGACGTCATCCAATTGCAAGTAGGTGCAGCCGCGATCCGCAAAAAATCGGATGGCGCGCTGGTACGCAAGAGCGACGTCATGCCAAAACTCGGCAAGGTCCGGGTATACCGAGTTCGATACGGCCTTGCGGCCGCCGCGCATATATAGCATCGACGGAGAAGGGATCGTTACTTTGGCGGTTTGCAAGGTAATGCTTTTGAGGTAGGAGAAAGCATCGGTCATGATCGGCTTGCTGCAGCCGATCTTTCCGGTCACCGTCGCCATCGGTGGTTGCTCTTCGATTCCCCCGAAGAGATTCTGGCTCGGCATGGTAACGATGGTGACGCCGTCGAGTTCTCTCAGGAAATCGATATGCCAATAATCGCGGCGCAATTCCCCGTCCGTAATCGAGCGCAGACCAACCGACTCCTGTCGCTTCACGATGGCGCGGATACAGCCATCCTCGATGCCCCGCAGTTCCTCGGCGGATATCGCATTTTGCTTGAATTGCGCGCGAGCTGCCGCGAGTTCCCGCGGACGCAGCAAACTCCCGACCTGATCGGCGCGAAACGGTGGTTTCAATTCAATCATGTTTCAATCCGCCCGAGGCAACGTCCGTCATTGAACATCCCCATGAAGCGGCCGAAGCTGCTTTTGCGCTCGACCCCAAGGGAATATACGCTCCACCCAAAGCGCAAAGCATATGGTAGCCGCGCAATCTGCTAAAATACACGACCGTTCCTGACGGTACTGTGCATGCAGTTCCACCGCTTCGATCTCAACTTATTGATCGCGCTTGACACGCTGCTGCGCGAGAAAAACATAACTCGCGCGGCCGAGAAGGTATTCGTGAGCCAGCCCGCAATGAGCGCTGCATTGCACCGCCTGCGGGATTATTTCGGCGATCCGCTGCTGGTACGCGTCGGCCGGGACATGGAGCTTTCGCCGCGCGGACAATCTCTGGTCGATCCGGTCCGCGAGGCGTTGCTTCTGATCCAAGCGACCCTCGGTACACAGCCGAACTTCACGGCGGCGACGACCCAGCGCGAGTTCACGTTGATCTTGTCGGAGGAGGCGGTGCCCGGTTTGCTGCCGGCCATACTGGAGCGCGTTTCGAGCGAGGCCCCGGGAATACGCATCAACTTCGAACTCGTTTCGCAGACAGCATTGAGCAGGCTCGAATACGGAGACGCCGACCTTTGCCTATGTCTGGACAGTCTGCGGCTGTTCGAGGTTCGGGCCTATCCCGAAACGTTGCGTAGCGTGCGGCTGCGTCCTGTGCGCTGGATCTGTGCGGTCGACGCCGACCATCCCACGTTGGGCGACACCATCAGCGCAGAACAATACTTCTCGCTCCCGCATGTATTTGGCCGTCCCAGCGGATATACGGCGTCGGCCGAGGAGCTGGTACGACGCCTGTTGGACATCGAATTGAGGGTGCACATCGCGGTGCCGAGTCTCTTGCATCTGCCTCTGGTGCTCCGTGGCACCCGGTTGGTCGCTACCCTGCCGGAACGCGTGACGGAGATGTTCGCGCCGAGTCTTCCGATAAAAACCTTTCCGCTGCCCTTCGAGACTCCTCCCATGCACGAGATTCTACTGTGGCACAAGCGCAACGAGTCCGATCCAGCGCATGCTTGGCTTCGCAATCTGGTTGTTCGACTCACCGAGAACACGTAGTTGCGCGGTCATGAGTTCGCCAGTCCTGTTTCACTGTGCGGCGAAAATCAGCTCCCGCTCGATACAGACTCCGCACATAGCACGCGGATGATGAGATCCCATGGCTCACTATCCTAAGACTTCCGGCTTCACCGGTACCCTACGGCCGCTGCGTTTTGAGGGCGACATTCACGATCTCGAGATCGAGGGCGAGCTGCCGGCGCAGCTGCACGGCACCTATCACCGGGTACATCCCGACCAGCAATTCCCGCCGATGTTCGAGAGCGACCAATTTTTCAACGGTGACGGAGTGGTCGGCTTGTTCCACTTTCGCGGCGGAAAGATCGACTTCCGGCAACGCTTCGCGCAGACCGACAAATGGAAGCTCGAGCGCCGTGCCGAGCGTGCATTGTTCGGTGCGTACCGAAATCCGCTCACCGACGATGAATCGGTGCGAGGCAGGATCCGGGGCACGGCCAACACCAATGTACTCGTGCACGCCGGAAAATTGTTCGCGCTCAAAGAGGATAGTCCGGCGCTGCTCATGGATCCATTGACTCTCGAAACCGAGGGCTACACCGATTTCGGCGGCAAGATGAAGGGGCAGACGTTCTGCGCGCATCCGAAGATAGATCCGGTCACCGGGAACATGTGCGCCTTCGGCTACGCGGCTAAGGGCGTGCTGACTCGCGATTGTCACTATATGGAGATCAGCCCGTCGGGCGAATTGCTGCAAGAAACGTGGTTCGAGGCGCCGTACTATTGCATGATGCATGACTTCGGTCTCACTCGAGACTACGCGGTGTTTCACGTCGTGCCGATCGTAAGCTCCTGGGAACGCCTCAAGGCGGGTCTTCCGCACTTCGGTTTCGACGCGACCCTGCCGATATTTCTCGGCGTGCTGCCGCGCCACGGCGATGCTCGCGCGATGCGCTGGTTCAAAGCGCCGACCGTGTTCGCAAGCCATGTGATGAACGCGTTCAATGACGGCACGCGCGTATTCTTCGATACGCCCGTCGCGAAGAACAACATGTTTCCCTTCTTTCCGGATGTCGGCGGAGCACCTTTCAAGCCGCAGGAAGCCATGAGCTTTCTCACGCGCTGGACCGTCGATATGGCTTCCCCGGGCGATGCCTTCGAGAAATCGGAACGCCTGACCGATCTCTTCGGCGAGTTTCCGCGCATCGATGAGCGGTATGCCACACAGGCTCAACGCCACGGATGGCTGCTCGTATCCGATCGAGAGAAGCCGTTCGACGGGCCCGGGGGCCGTGCTTCGGGACTCATCATGAATTCGATCGCACACATAGATTTCGCTTCGAATGAGCAAACCGTTTGGTGGGCGGGATCGCAGACCATCGTGCAAGAACCGTGTTTCATACCGCGCGCGAGGGACGCGGCGGAAGGCGACGGCTATCTGGTTGCCGTGCTCGACAATTTGGTGACGAACTATTCGGATCTCGCCATTTTCGATGCCCAGCGCATCGCCGAGGGGCCGATCGCCCGCGCCAAACTACCGTTCCGGTTGCGCCCTGCTCTGCACGGCAACTGGGCGAATTCAAACCAACTGGCTGCCTGAGTCGCAGCACTAGGACCGCACTATGACCGCAACCACCCGCCGCTGCATCACCGTGTTGTATGCCAACACGCCCGGTGTGACTTTCGACTTCGACTACTATCTTCGGCATCATGCCACCCTCATCAAGAGGCTATACGGTGACGGCATCGCGAAGCTCGAGTTGCGGCGGGGCACCGCAACTCCGGTCGGCACTCCGCCGCCGTACGTCGCCGTGATCAACATTTGGATTGGATCGCAGAAAGTCTTCGACGAAGCGGCGGCCGAGCACGCCGCTAAGTTGATCGCCGACGTGCCTAATTTCACGAATTCCATGCCGGTGATTCAAATCGACGAGATCGTCGAATAAGCCCGTCATTGCAAGGTAGCCATGCCGCTGACACAACTCGAGCACTACTTGGTGCTGACCGACGACCTCGATGCGACCCGAGATTTTTATTGTGGCGCGCTCGGATTTCGCGAGGGTCGCCGCCCGCCGCTCGCTTTTCCGGGATACTGGTTGTACCTCGACGAGGTTCCCTGCATCCACATCGCCGAGTGGTTGAGTTATCGAGCGCATGCCACGGATGTCGGCATTCCCGTTTCCGAACGCGCCCCGGGAACCGGCTCGCTCGATCATATCGCCTTCAATGCCGTGAATTGCGCTGCGGTCAAATCGGCGCTGACCGCTTATGGTGTCGAGTTCAGCGAAAACGACGTTCCCGGTGCAGGGCTGACACAATTGTTTCTCAAGGACCCGAATGGCCTCAAGGTTGAAATCAACGTGCGCACTCGCACGCCTATGCCTTGAAAGCCGACCTCCACCACCAAACTCCGCGTTCATCCCGCTCGCGCACCGCTCGGCCAATTCTCAACAGATAATTGAGATGCGCAATCGCCTCGCCGGTTGCCATTCCTAGATGAGCGGGGCCGATAGGACGAGAAAACAAGGCTCCGAACACATCAACGACGCGCTTGGGTTCTTTCAGCAGATCATCGAGACGTGCCAACCCGCGCCGGTGCGAATCGGCCAGTTCTTCGATGCGCGCGTGCAGTCCCCTGAAGGGACTATTGTGAGCCGGCAGCACCAACACGTCGTCCGGGATGCGCGTTTTGAGCTTGGCCAAGGAACTTAGCCAGTCGTCCAGCGGATTGGCGTCCGGCTCCAGTGCGTACACCGATACGTTCGACGATATTCGGGGCAGCACCTGATCTCCGGAAATCAAGAGCTTAAGTTCAGGGCAATACAGACAGGCATGTTCGGGGGAGTGACCATTGCCGACGATCACGGTCCAGTCGTGAGCACCCATGGTCAGAGTATCGCCATCCGCAAGACGCCGATAGGAGGCGGGCATGGGAAAAATCTGCTCGCCGAACCAACCGAACTTCTCCCGGTAGTTCTCGATGGCCGGATCGTCCCATCCTGCGGCGCGGTAGAAATCGATCCCGTCAGCGGGCGCGGCTCGACCGGTATCCGCGGCCATGAGCCGGCAGGTGAGATATTCCAAACGGGTCATCCAAAGCCGTACCTTGAAGCGCTCCGCGATCCATCCCGCCAAACCACAATGATCGGGGTGCATATGGGTGACCACCACCCGGGACACCGGAGCATCCGCCATCGCGCCGGCGAACGCGGCCCCCCATGCTTCGATAGTTTTGGTGGAATTGAGCCCCGTGTCGACGATCGTCCACCCCCCTCGCTCGGCAATCGCCCAAACGTTGATCCATGGCAGCGCGGCAAATAACGGCATACGCAACCACAAGATGCCGGGGGCGATGGAAACCACGGATCCGTCGCCGACCTGCGGTTCGAGTTCGAGGGGGTAACTCAGTGTCGATGCCATGTTCGTCAGGCGTCATCGCTATAGATGGGATTAGACAGTATGAAGCGTACGGATGCGGCCCGCTCGTCGTTGATGGGCTCCTCGGGAACGGAGCTTTCAATTTTTGCGTGCCGCGCACGCAGCACCTCGCGAAATTCGGGGTGGCTGAGAATGAACAGATGATTGTTCTTGATGCCCTCGAGGACATAGCGTCCGGCCGTCACCGCCTCCATCGCAACATCCATGAAAGAGGGCGCACCCTCCTTGCCGGGCTCGGCCGCCGCATAGCCGGTGTCCTTGAATTGCTCGGGACGAACGTGCGAACCCTCGCCGATGTTGGATTTGACGGTGCCCGGGCAATAGACCGACACCCCGATGCGGCGGCCCATCATGTCCGTCCGCAGCGACTCGGTGAGCCCCACCACCGCAAATTTAGAGGTGGCGTAGAGACCGGCCTCTCCGAGCGCGGCAATGCCGCCCATCGATGCGACATTGACGATATGGCCTTCTTTTCCGCTCGCGAGCATGTCCGGCAGAAAGGTCACCAGCGAGTTGATCACTCCGCCCACATTGACCTTCATTATCCAATCCCAATCGCTGTAAGTCGCCCGTTCCATGGCCCCTAGGATGCCCACCCCGGCGTTATTGACGAGCAGCTGCAGCGGACCGTACACGCGTTCGATTTCAAGCTTGGCGGCGGCGAAGCCGGCTCGGTCAGTGACATCGAGCTCGATCGGATGAACCCTAAGATCCGGCTTGGCGTGGAAATACTCCATGCTCTGTTCCAAATGATTTTGCCGGCGATAACTGAAGGCCACCCGCATCCCCTCCTCCGCCAGCACCTTGACGATGCCGAGCCCGATACCGCTGCTGCCGCCGGTGACGAAAGCTACTTTGCCGTCCAAATCCTTCATTGGTTTGCCCTTGGTTGATCTCGACCCTTGATTGATCCCGACTATGTTGAGATGGATCTCGCCGACAATCAAACGTCGGCGCGCGGCAACGTTCGCCCGCGCAGGAGGTCTGCACCTTTTTCCGCAATCATGATCGTCGGTGCATTGGTGTTGCCGCCCGGCACGTCCGGCATGACCGAGGCATCGATGACACGCAGTGCCTCGGCACCCCGCACCCTGAGCGCAGAATCCACCACGGCACCGGCGTCCGAGTCGGCTCCCATCTTGCAGGTGCCCACGGCATGTTGAGTGATGGCGCCTGTCTCCAGAACGAAT
Source organism: uncultured Gammaproteobacteria bacterium (assembly GCA_963755965.1). GTDB lineage: Bacteria > Pseudomonadota > Gammaproteobacteria > Steroidobacterales > Steroidobacteraceae > Bog-1198. Next base: position 862,303 of record CAVWLU010000008.1, on the reverse strand, counting down.
TTTTCCAACTCGGCATCCGAGCGAACATGCTCGCCCGGCAGGATTTCATCGCCGATCAAACTGCTGAGCGGCTCCTGATGGTATACGTTCCGAATCGCCTTCAGCCCGCGGATTGCACGCTCGACGTCCGCTCGCTCCTTGAATAAATTGAACAAAATCCGCGGCGGATCATTCGCATCCGCGGATCGCAACGTCACTTCGCCCCGACTGTCTTGTTTGATCATGGACACACCTACTCCCAGTGTATGCGTCGGCCGCTTGCCGATGAGAGGGAACCACAGCTCGCGCGCACTGAGCTCACCCGAGAGGCAAGTGAATTGCATATCGGGCCTATCCAGCTGCGGATCGGTACGGATGAATAAATTGCCGGCAGCGCCATTGGTCGAAAACAATCCCCGGCCGAAAATACCCCATCGAAGCACCGACGCCGTGGCTCGATCGGCACGCAGCGCGCTGCGAAACGCACCCGGCCGCTGGTGCCATCCGACGAACATGAACGGATGCTCGACGAGATTCTTGCCGACGCCGGCCAGATCTACGACCGGTTTGATGCCGTATTTCGTCAACTGGTCCGCCGGTCCGACGCCGGACAGCAGCAGCAATTGTGCCGAACCGTACACGCCGCCGGCGAGAATGACCTCGCGATCGGCCAGAGCGCTCAAACTTTCACCTCGCCGTACATAGTCGATGCCGACGGCGCGCGATCCCTCGAAGCGGATGCGGCTCGCCAAGGCCCGTGTTTCGACCGTGAGATTGGGCCGGCGCATGGCGGCCCTCAAGAATACGCGTGCGGTGCTGCCGCGGCGCCCGCGCGTCACGGTCATCTCGTTGCGCTGAAATCCCTCGGAGTCGGCGCCGTGATAGTCATCCGTTGCGGGGTATCCGGCCGCTATGCTCGCCGCACGAATTTCCTCATACAGCATATTCGATTCGGGAACGGAGATTTCAAGCTCGCCCGAACTACCGTGATAGCGGTTCTCGCCCAGCCAGCTTTTTTCGGACTTACGAAAATACGGCAGCACATCGGCATAACTCCAGCCGGCGAGGCCGCGCCGCGCCCAGTCGTCATAGTCTCGCCGGTGACCGCGCGCATAAACCATGCCGTTGATCATGGTCGAGCCGCCCAAGCCCTTGCCGCGCGGTATCTCGATCCGCCGACCGTTGAGATACGGCTCCGGTTCGCTCAGGAAATTCCAATTCAGATCCCGACGCAGAACGTACTTCGGAAAAGCGATCGGCATGTCCTTGAACAGCCCGGTCGACGGGCCGCCGGCTTCTAGAACGAGAACTCTCAGGTTCGCGTCCACGGTCAGCCGATTGGCGAGAACACAGCCCGCGGAGCCCGCGCCGACGATCACATAATCAAATTTTCTTAGCGACGTGCTCGACACTTAGCGGTTCCTCGCCAGCTCTCCTGGAATAAAGTCACGAACGACCGCCTGGCGCATGAGATCTGGGGGCAACAGTCCCTGCGCGAGGATGAAATCGTGAAATTTCTTCTGATTAAAGGCTTTTCCCAATGCCTTTTCGGTTTCCTTCCTCAATTCGAGCAGCCGCGTATACCCGTAGAAATAGCTGTTTGCCTGTCCCGGGCTGCGGAACGTAAAGCGCTCGACCTCTTCCGTCGCAAAAGCATGCGACAGCACCACATCCGTCTGGAGAACCCGGTAGGCGTCCGCCGGCTGTATTTTTCCGGACTGCAGTTCCGGGTCGAGGAAGGCTCTCGCCGCGCGCAAAAGCCGCAGATCCAGCGACATGAGTTGTCCCTCGGACGGCATGTAGGGCTTGATCAGATACTCGGAATAAAGCCCCCAACCTTCGGCGTTGGTTGAATTGAAGGCATATTGCGCCCTCGCCAGCGAGACTCCATGCTCCACCATCGAATCGAACTGAAGTTCGTGCCCGGGCCGCGCTTCGTGCGCCGTGAGCGTCCATGCCACCGCATCGAAGGTGAAGTCGTCATACTTGTCCTCCGCTCCTCCGGTCGCCGACGGTACATTCAGCGGCAGAATGAACTCGCCGCGCTGCCCGGTATTGTGCAAGAACGGCGGCGCTTTCATGTGCGGCGCCGGCTGCTTTACCGTCTCCGCAGCGGTAGCCAACCGAATGACCGCCGGCCGGTCCGGTAGCGTCACGATGTTCTGCTTCACGATGACGGCCTCGATGTCCTGCAACCGCTTCTGATAGAACGGCAGAATGGCCTCACCCGTGATCTGCTCCTTTTTCAGAACGGCGATGACATCGCGGTAATCGCTCGACGGCAGCTTGCGCTGCTTCGCGATTTGAGCGGCGATCGGCGCCATTTCGGCCTGGTATTCAGTGAAGGCGGCGTGCGCCATCTCGGCGATCGTCGCCGGCGGAATATCGATGCCGTACTTCTCGAAGTTCAACACGTACTCTTCTGGAGGCAGGCGAAAATCCGTGCGTGCGTGCGGCAAAACATTCGCCCGAACCCACGCGTCGTAGTCCACCAGCTGTGTCTTGAGGTTGGCATAGGCGTCTTCCCAGCCGGTCAGGCCGTACTTCTTGAACAGGGTGGGAATCTCTTCGACGTAGTTGGAGTTTCGGCCGAGTTCGGTCTCGATTTCGCCTTTCGACGGATAAACCATGTCCGGTTTCGCGATCTGCTCCTGCACTCGGTGCAAGAGCTGCTCCGTCATCGGCACGAATCCCGGCTCGACGCCGGCATATTTCCGGAGCCGCTGCACGGCCGCCGGATGCCGCTCCGCAGCCACCTGATCATCCAGCAAGATCCGCAAACCCGTGAAGACGTTTTCACTCGCGTTGAGGAAGGGCACCTCTCGCCGCAGGTCGAAATCCTGTTCACGGTCCTCGAGATCTATCGCGTGGACCAGAATTTGCAGATCCTGCGCCACATGCGGATCTTTTTCCTGAAGCTGCTGCGCCTTGATCTTCTCGATGACGGCATCGCGCTCCGCGCGTGCCGCGAGTTCATCGGTCAGCGTCGGATTCCCGATTTGCGGATCGTACTGGCTGAGTCCCTGGGACGACGCGTACTCCGGCGAATGACGGAGGTGCACGTCGATCAGCATTTGGGTGTAACGATTGCTGTCCTCGATCCACCGCTGCCCCTCGGCGGCCGAATACGCCGGCACCGCGAGGATGGATCCCAGAATCACCAGGGTGAGCTTACGCGGCATGTTGTCCCTTAAATTGACGGTTGACTACGATTGAACCTATCGGTTCACTGGCAGTAGATTGAGGCTTCGGCCACAGTCGATCGCTCCAATCGATCTTTCGATCAAATCGAGTATAGCTTCGGAGAATTCGATGCGCGCATTTGAACTTGTGGCCGGCAGCACGTCGATCGACGGTCTGCGCCCTTGTGAACGCCCCGATCCGGTCCCCAGTCCAACGCAGATCCTGGTCCGACTCCAAGCCGCCTCGCTGAATTTCCGCGACCTCGCGATCGCTCGCGGCCACTACGCCGGCGGCGTGATTGCCTCGAATATCATTCCGCTGTCCGACGGCGCCGGCGAGGTCATCGCCGTCGGCTCCGCCGTGACCCGCTTTCACGTCGGAGAGCGCGTCGCGGGCACCTTCTTTCGGAATTGGATCGACGGGCCGCCCCCGCGGGTACCCCTGGTCGCGCTCGGTGCACCGCCAACCGACGGCGTCCTCGCGGAATACGCGGTGTTCGCCGAACAAGATGCGGTAGCGATCCCCGCCCATCTGTCCCCTCAAGCCGCAGCGACGCTGCCCTGCGCGGCAGTGACGGCGTGGCGTGCGCTCGTCGAGATAGGACGCGTTGCCCCCGGCGAAACGGTGCTTCTGCAGGGTACTGGAGGTGTGTCGATATTTGCGCTGCAATTCGCGCGACTCGCCGGAGCGCGCGTAGTGATAACCTCCTCCAGCGACGAGAAGCTCGAGCGAGCACGCACTCTCGGTGCGCACCACGGCATCAATTATCGGACCAGCCCCGACTGGGAACGTGAAGTTTTGAAGATCACCGAAGGTCGCGGCGTCGAACATGTCTTGGAAGTCGGCGGGGCGGCTACCCTCAGCCGCTCCATCGCGTCGTTGGGGGTGGGCGGGCGAATTGCATTGATCGGTGTCTTGACGGGAGTCGGCGCCGCGGGCAGTCCTTACGGGTTGCTCGGCAAACAAGCGAGCATACAAGGGGTTTTCGTCGGTTCGCGCGGACATTTCGAACGCATGAACGCGGCGATTTCCGGCAATCGACTCGAACCGATCGTCGATCGCGTATTCGCCTTCGACGACGCTCCGGCAGCCTATCGCCATCTCGAGAGCGGGGCGCACTTCGGGAAAGTGGTGCTCAGCATTTGAGTGGCGAGGACGCCTCAGTGACTGTTCGCGCTGCCGTTTATTCGGTGCTGCGGGAGTTCGGCCTGAACACGGTCTTCGGAAATCCCGGTTCCACCGAGCTGCCGATGTTCCGCGAGTTTCCCGCCGACTTCCGCTACGTGCTGGGTCTACAGGAATCCGTGGTGGTCGCCATGGCGGATGGCTTCGCCCAAGCCCGCAGCGACGCCGCGCTCATCAACTTGCACTCCGCCATCGGCGTCGGCCACGCCGTTGGCAGCATATTCACCGCCTTCCGAAACCAAACGCCCCTGGTGATAACGGCCGGTCAGCAGGCTCGTTCCATACTGCCGTTCGAGCCGTTCCTCTATTCTGAGCAGGCGGCGCAGTTGCCGAAGCCCTATGTCAAATGGAGCTGCGAGCCGGCACGGGCGGCAGATGTACCCGCGGCAATCGCCCGCGCCTACTACACGGCCATGCAACCGCCGCGCGGCCCGACTTTCGTATCGATCCCGGTGGATGACTGGGATCGCCCCTGCCAGTCGCAGAACGCGCGAGCGGTCAGCCGCCGCATTGCGGGCGATCCAAAGCTGTTGGCCGCTGCCGCCACCCTGCTACGCAGAGCTCGGCGACCCGTGATCATCGTCGGCGCGTCGGTCGCGCGCGACGATGCCTGGGATGAAACCATCGCGCTCGCCGAAGAACATCAGGCCGAGGTATGGGTGAGCCCGATGTCGGCACGTAACAGCTTTCCTGAGCGCCATCCGCTTTTCGCCGGGTTCTTACCTGCCGATCGCGCCGCAATCCTAGGCCGTCTCGAGGGCTCGGACCTGATCCTTGTGCTGGGCGCACCGGTGTTCACGTATCACGTCGAAGGCGCAGGTCCGCACGTACCGCCCGGGGCGACGCTCGTGCAGCTCACCGACGATCCGGCTGCTGCCGCGTGGTGTCCCGTCGGCACCTCCATCGTCACGAATCTCAAACTGGGCGTGGCCGCGCTCAATGGGTTCCCGCCGGCCGTTGCACGCGCACCGCCGGCGATTCCGCCGCGAGCGGGGCACGTAGCGCCCCATCAGTTGAGCGATCGCTATTTGATGCAGCAGATCGCTGCCCTTCGGCCCGCGCACAGCATCATCGTCGAGGAAGCCCCGAGCAGCCGGGGAGCGATGCACGATCATCTGCCCATGCTCGAGCGCGACACGTTCCATACTTGCGCAAGCGGCGGCTTGGGTCATGGTCTTCCGGCAGCCGTCGGCGTTGCGCTGGCACGGCCCGGGGTCAAGGTGATCGGGCTGCTCGGCGACGGTTCCGCCATGTACTCCATTCAGGGGCTGTGGACCGCGGCCGAGCTCGACCTACCCGTGGCCTTCATCATCGTCAACAACTCGAGCTATCGCGCGCTCGAGGATTTCGGCCGGCACTTCAAGATCGACGCGCTTCCCGGCGTGCGGCTGCCCCATATCGATTTCTGCGCGCTCGCCGAGAGCCAGGGCCTCAAGAGCATCCGAGTCGAACGCTGTGAGGACCTCGACGCTGCGCTGATGAAGCTGTTCTCGGCCAAGGGTCCGATGCTGCTCGAAGTCCGCGTTATATGAACGATCGCACCGGATCCGCGCCGTCCCAACCGATGCTGGCGCGATAGAATCGGCTGAACACGGGTTCGAACCCACCGCCGAGTTCGATGAATTCGACGTAGCCCGGCAGCAACTGGGTCGTGTCCATGTACGCGACGCGGCCGCCGCTCGGCACGCCGGCGAGAAATACCAGGTCGTGCCCGGCCGCTTGGTACTGCTCGACATCCCGATCGAAATTCGAAGTGGCGCGTCCCCAGTGATGAAAGCCATAGCCGCGTCGCTCGATCCACTCGGCGTACACCGAGGGTGCGTCGTTGTTCATTTGAATGAGCTCGATATTCATATGGCCGGCGAAGCTCATGGCGAGCGACACATCCGCGGTGGAGTCGCGCCCCCGGTATTTCGGGTCGTTTCCGGTGAAGTGATCGAGCAGGAACCACGGACCGACCTTGAGTTTGTTGACCCACGTTCTCATGGCCGCCTGGATGTCGGGAACGACATAGCACATCTGAATGATGCCATCATCTGGTTGACCAAATCCTACGAGACCCATAACTGCACCTCCAATTTGCAAAAGCCGAAGTTTGCTGATCAGTCCGCCGCGCCGAGTGCGATCCTGGGCTCCGTGCGCGACCCCACGGTGACGAGAATCTTCAACCCGTCCTGCCTCCGCAGCCGTTCGAGTCCGCGTTCCACCACATCCTCGAAGGGAATCGCCTCAACCCAGGCATCCAACGGGTAGTGACCTTGCGCCATGGCTTCAATGACGCTCGGGAACGCATGCGCCGACATGGCAACTCCCGTGACGTTGACTTCCGGCATCAATAGATCGAACGGCGGCACCACCACAGGAATATGGTGAATCGCGACCACCACCGCGGTGCCGTCGACTCGCGTGCCGTGCAGCATCGCGCGAAATGCTGCGGGTACGCCCGCCGCGTCTACCGATGCGTGCGCGCCCCGACCGCCGGTCAGATCCCGGATCGCCGCGATCGAATCGCAGGCGGTCGGATCGAGCGTCACGCGAGCACCCAGGTGTTCGAGCACCTTGCGCCGCAGCGGCGACGGATCGACGACGATGACATCCACACCGCGTTGTTTGAGCGTGAGAAACACGCCGATTCCGATGGGACCGGCGCCATGAATCACAGCCGTTTGGCCGGCCTCGAGCCGGCAGCGATTCGCGGTGTGCCACGCAATGGCGAGCGGCTCGATGAGCGCCCCCTGCATGGGCGTCATACCGGGCGGCAGCCGATGCGCCATCGAGCGGCGCACGACCGTGTACTCGGCAAGTCCGCCATTGCGGTTGTAACCGTGAAGCGCAAGATCGGGGCAATGATTGTACTGGCCCGCCTCGCACCAGAGGCAATGACCGCAGGTTTCGAGGGGCTCGACCGAGACGAGATCGCCCCGCGCGAGATCCTCCACCCCTCTGCCCCAGCCCACGACTTCACCGCACAGCTCGTGACCCAGAATGACCGGATTCTTAACCCCCGTGAGAGGGTGCGGGGTCGTGCGGGTCGTTACCGGTCCATCGTAGTATTCGTGCAGATCGCTGCCGCAAATCCCGTTGTAGAGCACTCGAAGCTTGACATCGCCTGGGCCCGGCTCCGGTTCGGCGACCGACTCCAGCCGCAGATCGCGGGGACCGTGAAATACCGCAGCACGCACTTAAGATCACCTCTCCATTGCATGTCACCCGAGATGACCACTGCCCACTCAACCTACCACGCAGCGTGACTCAACCGGAAGCGAACTTCAGTCGGCCCTTCGCCGCCTAGAACAGGTAGTGATGATGGTCCGCTGCCGCACCGCTTTGCGAGTGCGGAATGTTGACGGCCAGGTGATGCTCCTCGGAGGCTCGCGCGATGTCGCGCCAAACCTCCGATAGCTTGCCCTCCGGGTCGCGTTTGACTGCGAAATTCCAAGCGCGATCCCAGGTCTTTTCCTCCTTCAAGACATTCAGCCGCTGCGCGACCGACGCCCCATCCCGCGCGTGCAGCTCGAGCGTGCGTGCGCCGGCGCCATGCACGATTGCGATGAGGTGTTGATCTTCGCATTCGACGTGCTCGCGGATCACCCGGCTCAAATTGAGCAAGTGTTGGCTCTCGTGCGCGCCGATCCGTCCGTTCGCATCGACCGACCGCGCGGCGGCGACGATCGCTATCGACACGTGATAGGGGTAATCGACAAATTGAATGCGCTTGTCGAGCGTGCTGTTGATGGTGATGACGGCACTTTGACCACTCGCGGGAAACTTGTGGCGGCAGATAACCCAAGTGTCGAAGTCGGTTGCCATTGTCTCAGGCGCCCGATACTTACATCAGGCGTACTCGTCGATCAGGGATTTCGGCGGTCGCGGCTGGCTTGGATCGGGAGCTTCAGCGGCCTTTGGCTCAGGAGTGTTGGCGCGCTTGTCGGGTGGTTGTCCGGCGGACCCGTCTTTGCGGCTGCGCTTGTCCGCCATGGGCAACGCGGGATAGAGACCGGAATTACTCAAGCGATCAACTTCGCTCATGGGTGACCTCGCTCATTCGGCGGCGGCGGCTCGTTGAGCCCTGCCGGCTTCGCTTGACCCTTCACCAACACGGTTTTATCCAACTCGGCCGGTGGTACGCGCCATAGTAGCCGATTTGTACCGCTGCTCGCATCTGCAGTTTCAACTCCGGACGCGGCACTGTCCGGCGCGTGGTTGTCCGAATCTCGGACAGTAACCGTGCCGCCCGGTGCAACCTCCTCCAAAACCAATATCGCAACGCGTCTATTCGCGTTGCGCCCTTCGGCGGAATCATTGGGTTGCCGGGGATGAAACTCACCGAAGCCGACAATCTCTAGCCGCAGCGGATCGATGCCGGCCTTGGTGAATTCGTGCACGACGCTCGCCGCGCGCGCTGCGGACAATTCCCAATTCGACGGAAATGCCGCCGTGCGAATCGGACGATCGTCGGTGTGCCCCTCGACGCGGATCGGATTCGGAAAGGGTTTGAGCACGTCGGCGAGCTTATCGAGCACGGGCGCCGCTTGAGCTGCGAATTCGCCGGCGCCGCTTGGGAACAAAATATCGGTGTTGATTTCGATTTCGAGCCACAAGTTCTCGCGGCGCACAGTGACTACCTTCGCGTCGATCAGCGCCTGCATGGCGTCCTGGACTTGACGCTGCATGCGAATCAGTGCGCCGGGAAGATCGGCCGAGTTGTGCATTTCGGGCATCGATGGATCCCGCGGCGTCAGGTCGCCGCCCTCTGAGTGCGGCGGCCCGTTGATTTTAAGCAATGCCGTCGGCGTTACCCCGACGAGGGGCTTGTCTCCCCCCTTACCCGGCTCCTTCGTGCCGATGTTGATGGGTTGCGTGCTCTTCGGCGCGCCGTGAAACGCCGCGATCATCGAATCGGACAGCACCCGGAACTTGCCTTCGTTGACCGAGGACATGGCGTACATGACGGTGAACAAGGCGAACAGCAGCGTTACGAGGTCGCCATAGGGAATGGCCCAGGCTTCCGCATTCACATGCTCTTCGTGCTTCTTCTTGCGGGCCATTGCCTTTAGTCCTTCTCGCCGCCCCCCGCGTTGCGGAGCAACTCATTGATGAAAGTAGCCTTGCAATCGCGATTCGATGTTGCGCGGGTTCTCGCCCTGGGCGATCGCGATGATGCCCTCGATGACCATGGTTCGAACCTGCGATTGGCCGTGAATCACCGATTTGAGCTTGTTCCCCATCGGCAGGAACAGCAGATTGGCGAAGGCGATACCGTAAATGGTGGCGACGAATGCGGCTGCAATTCCGTGGCCGAGTTTCGACGGATCCGCCAGGTTTTGCATCACGGCCATGAGTCCCATGACGGCGCCGATGATGCCCAACGTCGGGGAGTACACGCCCATCGCTTCGAAAACCTTGGCCGCCTGGGTATCGAAGTGCTCCATGGTGTCCAATTCGATTTCCATGCTGGAGCGAATCGCTTCGGGCTCCCCGCCGTCGACCAAGGACTGCAGGCCTTTCTTCAGGAACTCGTCTTTTTCCTGCTCTACCGCCGATTCCAAACCGAGGAGACCCTGTTTACGCGCGATATTGCTCCACTCGACAATCTTCTCGATCATCGCGTTCGGGTTGTTGGTGGGTGGTTTGAATACCCACGAAACGATCTTCCAGGCGCGCAGGAAAGTCGCCATCGGCGTCTGCACCAGACTCGCGGCCATGGTGCCCACCACCACGATGACGAATGCGGCGCTGCCGACCAGCGCGCCGGCGCTGCTGCCCTTCAAGATGGCGCCGCCGATGATCGCTATCAGCCCCAGCACGATGCCGATGATGCTTAAGATATCCATGGGCTCAATCGGGGGCCAACCACTCCGCCAGCCGCGCACGCAATCGCACCAACGCCTGCCCATGAATCTGACAGACGCGCGATTCGGAAACCTCGAGCACCTCGCCTATCTCACGCAGATTCATGTCCTCGTCGTAGTACAGCGACAACACCAACTTCTCGCGCTCGGGCAATCCGTTGATGGCGCTTGCCAGCGCATCGCGAAAGCCGGCAATCTCGATGTGATCGAAGGGGCCCGGCTGCTCGTCGCGTGCGTGATCGGCCGGGCTCGATTCATCCTCGCTGGAACCCATTTGATCGAAACTGAACAACCGGCAACTGGCCGCGTCCTGAACCAACTTGTGGTATTCCTCGATCGAGATGCGGAGGCCCTCCGCGATATCGGTCGGACTCGCATCCTGCCCCTTGGCATTCTCGATCTTGCGCACCACGTCCGCCATCTCGCGCATGTTTCTGTGCACGGAGCGGGGCGTCCAATCGGATTTGCGCACCTCGTCGAGCATCGCGCCGCGGATCCGGATGCCGGCGTAGGTCTCGAAATTCGCGCCCTTGGTGGCGGAGTAATGCTTCGCCGCGTCCAAGAGACCGATCATGCCGGATTGGATCAAATCATCCACTTCCACGTTGGGCGGCATGCGGCTGACCAAGTGATAGGCAATACGTTTGACCAAATCGGCATGCTTGAGGACCAATTCTTGCTGCGGCACCTGATCGACTGGAACGTCGTCGTTCGCAAGCGGTGTCGGTTTGCGCTTCTGCGTATTTGAATATTGTGTACTTGCTCTCATTGCAAAACCGTCGAAGGACCAATCCGGGCCCCCACCATGCGTTCAACGAAGAACTCCAGGTGACCTCGTGCCCCTTGAGGCACAGACCACTTATCGGCCTTCGAGGCCAAATTCTTGAGTGCTATGGACGAAATTGCGGCCGGGTACGCCTCGACGACCGCGGATTGCCGTTGCACCGCACGACGCAAGTAATCGTCAAACGGTACGGAACCGGCGAACTCCAGCGTCACATTGAGAAATCGATCACAGACCCGGGAAATTTTCTGGTAGAGGTCCGGTCCTTCGCCCGACCGGCGCGTCTGGTTGGCCAGGATCTGGAAGCGATGCACCCCGTGCTCCCGGCTCAGCACCTTGATGAGCGCATAGGCGTCGGTGATGGAAGCCGGTTCGTCGCATACCACCACCACGACATGATGCGCCGCCTGACTGAAGGTCGTGACGCTGTCGGAAATGCCTGCTGCGGTATCGACCACCAAGACTTCAACGCGGTGATACAGGTCGCTGAATGCGCGGATGATGCCGGCATGCTCCACCGGCGACAGAGTAGCCATGCGTTTGACGCCCGATGCCGCGGGCACGATCTGCAACCCGTGCGGTCCGGTGACGATCGCATCCTCCAGAGCACATAGGCCCGAGAGCACGTGACCCAAGTGGTAGCGCGTATGAAGTCCGAGCAAGACATCGACGTTGGCCAATCCTAGATCCGCGTCGACCAACATCACGTCGCGGCCCGAGGCCGCGATTGATACTGCAAGATTGGTCGAAACCGTGGTTTTCCCCACCCCGCCCTTACCCCCGGTGACGGCGATCACTTTGACCGGGCGCGTGGAATTGAGCTGCTCCAGCGTTTCCGCCTGACCTCTGTTGAGCCTGATGTCACGCATGGGCGGCGCTCGCTCGCCCGAAATTGCGGGCATAGTATCCATCCTCACCCCGCGGCGGCGCGTGCTCCTTGAGGCTCAGCGCCGTGCGCACCAGCCAGACTCGGCGCTGATGGGCGGAATGCAAGTCTTCCGGTACGCGCTGGCCGTCGCATAAATACGCGATTCGCAATTTATGGCGCAGCGTCGTCGAGATTACCGCGCCCAAACTTGCTGCTTCATCGACCTTCGTCAAGATGCAGGCCGCCGGCGACACGCGGGCAAACGCCCGGATGATCTCTTCCAGCGCATGGCCCTCGCCTTGCGCGGGCAGCGCCAGCATCACCTTCGCGCGGGCCGCACCCAGCTGCAGCGCGGCGAGCTGTTCGGTCAACCGCACGTCCCGCGGCCCCATGCCGGCGGTGTCGATCAATATCAGCCGCTTGGACTTGAGCCGCTCGAGCACTCGCGCGAGCTCCTCGCCGCTGTTGACCGCATGCATCGGGGCACCGAGTATGCGTGCGTAGGTCATGAGCTGCTCGCGAGCACCGATTCGATATGCGTCAGTGCTCACGAGCGCAAGGTCCCGGCTGCCGTGCTGCATGCTCCAACGCGCGGCGAGCTTCGCAATGGTCGTGGTCTTGCCGGCGCCCGTTGGACCGACGACGGCGATGACGCCGCTGTTGCACGTGCTCAGCCGATCGACCACCGGCAGGTGCTTGACGAGTAAAGCGAGCGGGATATGCGATGGGTTTTCCAAGTTGGTTCGCTGCGGAGTGAGCGCCGCGAGCGCCATGGCAACGTCGGGCGCGATGTCCATGGCCGAAAGCTCCTCGAGCACCCGTGCCTTCAACGGCTCGCGCAGCCGTTTGTCGTGCCATGACATGTTCGCGAGCTCGCTTTCGAGCAGCGCTCGCATATCCTTCAACTCCCGATGCATCGCCACCAAACCGGTGCCCGCCGTCTCGGCGGGAACATCGCTCGTCGCCTTGGGCGAGGTCGCGTGACTGGTCGCTTTAGGTGCGGGACTCAGCGCCTTCGCCCCGGGACTCGTCGGCTTGGGCGAGGGACTCATCGCGGCGCGTAGCGCCGCGAGTTCGGGTTTGCGCCCCGCCAAATTGCCGTCGACCGGGTTGGCCACGTCAGTCGCCTGAGTCGCCTCTGGCGCTGCAGCTGCTCGCAGCCGAGTAGCGTCGACGAACAGCGCCTCGTCGTAATCGACCGCCGCAATGACCTCGATGCCCTCCTCCACGCGGCGACTCGAAAGGATTACTGCATCGGGTCCTTGTTCGGCTCGCACCTGGCTGAGCGCCACGCGCATGCTGGCAGCCATGTAACGTTTTATCTTCACGTAAACCTCCATGAGTCAAACCAATTCATCAGCGTCCAACCGCCGCGATCACGCGAATTCGGCGGCTCTCCGGAATCTCGTTGTAGGCGAGTACCGACAACGTCGGACTCGAGTGGCGCATCAAGCGCGCAACCCACGGTCGAATCTTGGGTGCGACCAGCAGGACGGCCGGTTCACCGGCAGCCTCTTGCCGCCGGGTACTGTCGGAGAGGGATTGCTGAATCCTGTCTGCGAGGCCGGGCTCGAATCCCGGCGCGCCGTCTGCGCCGCCGGCCGCGCCGGTCATCGAATCCTGCAGGACCTGCTCGAGCGCGGGGTCCAAAGTGATGACCGGCAACTCTTGGCGCAGTCCGCCGATGTTTTGCACGATGCTGCGCCCGAGCGCGACACGTACGCCGGCGAGCAATGCCAGCGGGTCCTGCGTTTTCGGAGCGAGTTCTGCGAGCGCCTCGCACACGGTGCGCAAGTTGCGAATGGGCACTCGTTCCAATAGCAGATACTGCAGCACCTTGACCACCACGCTCATCGGCAAGAGCTTGGGGACCAAGTCCTCGATCAGTTTGGGCGCGGTTTTTCCCAAGCGGTTGAGAAGTTGCTGTACTTCCTCGTGACCCAACAGCTCGTGCGCGTGCGACTGCAGCAGGTGGCTCAGATGAGTCGCGATCACGCTGCTCGCATCGACAACGGTGTAGCCTTGCGCTTGTGCCTGTTCGCGTCGCGATTTTTCGACCCAGACGGCATCCAAGCCGAAGGCCGGATCCTTGGTGACGGAGCCGGGAAGCGGTCCCGAAACCTGTCCCGGATTGATCGCGAGTTCGCGGTCGGGGAACACTTCGGATTCCCCGACGGGCGCTCCCAAAATGGTGATCCGATAGGAGTTCGGGGCAAGTTCCAAATTGTCGCGGATGTGCACCGGTTGAACGAGAAACCCCAGTTCTTCGGATAACTTCTTGCGCACGCCCTTGATGCGGCCCATCAGTTCGCCGCCTTGGGCGCGATCGACGAGCGGGATCAATCGATAACCCACCTCGAGGCCGATGAGATCGACAGGTTCGACGTCATCCCAGGACAGCTCGCGCTGCTCCGACGGGACTTGAGCCGCCGCTGCGGGGGCAGTCGCGGTGGCCTGGACATTGGCTTTCCGCTTGGCCAATGCATACGCGCCAGCCGCACACGCCGCGGCCATGATCAGGAACACCACATTCGGCATGCCGGGAATGATCCCGAGGAGCATCAATATGCCGCCCGTCACCGCCAGAGCGCGCGGCTGCCCGAGCACTTGAGACATGATTTGTTGGCTCATGTCGTGGGGCCGAGAGACCCGGGTGACCAGAATCGCGACGGCGACGGAGAGCAGCAGTGCGGGTATCTGCGCCACCAAGCCGTCGCCGATCGTCAGCAGTGCGTAGGTGCGGCCGGCGTCGGCGAGCGACATGCCGTGTTGCGCGGCACCGATGATCGTGCCGCCGAACAAATTGATGAACACGATGAGGATGCCGGCAATCGCGTCGCCGCGCACGAACTTGCTGGCACCGTCCATGGCACCGTAGAAGTCGGCCTCCTCGCGTACCTCTTGACGCCGCACGATGGCTTCCGCCTGAGTGATGATGCCGGCGTTCAAGTCGGCATCGATGGCCATTTGCCGCCCGGGCATCGCATCCAAGGTGAAGCGGGCACTGACTTCCGAGATGCGTCCGGCGCCCTTCGTGATCACGACGAAGTTGATGATTACCAGAACGGTGAACACCACCATGCCGACAGCGTAGTTGCCGCCCACGACGAACTGCCCGAACGCAGCGATGACGTGACCCGCGGCATGGGCTCCGGTGTGCCCTTTGATCAGCACGATACGCGTCGATGCGACATTGAGTCCGAGGCGCAGCAATGTGGCGCCCAGCAATACCGTCGGAAAGGTCGCGAATTCGAGCGCGCGCCTCACGTAGATCACGGCGAGCAGAATAATCAGCGATAGCGAAATATTAAAAGTAAAGAACACGTCCAGGAGGAAGGCAGGCAGCGGCAGCACCATCATGGCGAGGACCACCATGACCAATACCGGAACGCCCAAGCCGTTGCGTGCAAATTCGCTTAAGGTGGCAATTGCGCCCCGTGCACTCATACGTCGGCGTACTCACCGCCAAGTTCCGGATCCGGGCGCGCGACGCGGGCGGCAACGGTCGGATTCAAGGTGCGGATTCTGAAGATATACGAGAGAACTTGTGCGACCGCGACGTACAGGCCGGCCGGAATTTCATGGTTGAGGTCGGTGGATCGATACAGTGCGCGCGCCAGTTTCGCCGCAGCGAATACCGGGACCCGATGTTCTTCGGCGATGCGGCGAATATTTTGGGCGACGAGATCGGCCCCTTTCGCCACCACGCGCGGAGCACGCATGTTTTTCGGATCGTACTTGAGCGCCACGGCAAAGTGCGTCGGGTTCACGATCACCACGTCGGCGCTAGGCACTTTGTGCATCATTCGGCGCCGCGCCAATTGCTGCTGCATTTGACGAATCCGCTGCTTCGTTTCCGGGCGGCCGTCGGACTCTTTGGCCTCGTCGCGCAATTCCTGGCGACTCATGCGCAGCGAGCGCTTGAATTGGAACAACTGTAGAGGTACATCCACAATGGCTATCAAGGCGAGGGAAGCGCAGAGCCAGACGAAGGACCCGCAAAGAAGGCCGGCGCCCCGGCCGATCGCCGCGCGGGGCGCCATGCGGCCCAAAGCCAGCACGTCCGCAAACAGCCAACTTACGATTGCCGCGCACACACCGCCCACCACCAGGAGTTTGAGCAGCGCCTTGCCGAGTTCAGTGACGCCATGCAGCCCGAACACCCGTTTCAAGCCGGATAACGGACTCATTCGCGAAAAATCGGGTATCAACGCCGCCGGGCTGAAATTCCATCCGCCGAGCAGCAGCGAAGCGAGCAATACCAGGCCGATCAAAGTAGCAAAGATCGGCAGCACGGCCGGAAGCACAGTCATCGCTGCCTCTCCGAGCGAGGACATCATCGACTGTGGGTCGTCGAGCCGACGAGGATCGATCGACATGAATTGGCGCATCAGCCCCGACATTCTGCCGGCAAGAAAGCTGCCCATCGTAATGAGCGCCAGGCTGCCGCCGATCATGGTCGCGAAATTGGTCAGTTCCCTGGAGCGCGGCACTTGTCCGCGCTCCCGCGCCTCCTGTAGGCGTCGTTGCGAAGGCTCTTCGGTGCGTTCGCCGCCTTGGCTCGACTCGGCCATCAGCGCACTCCCGCGGCGGGCGCGCCGATCATTTCGTTGACGGCGCTCAACGCATGATCGATGAGGCCTGAAATGCCGACCATCAGGCCGTCGAGACCGACGGTGAGCACGAAGAAGCCCGACAGCAGGGTGATGGTAAATCCGATGCCGAACAAATTGAGCTGCGGCGCCGCGCGGGTGACGACGCCCAAGGCCAAATTCACGATGACCAGCGCGATGACGGCCGGGAGCGCAACCAGCAACCCTGTTTCAAACACCCGCGCGCCCCAAGTGGCGACCGCGAACAAGAAATTTCCGTCGATGTTCGCGCCGCCGATCGGCAAGCTTTTGAAACTCATTGCCAAGGAGCCGAGCAGTACCAGGTGGCCGTTGACGGCGAGGTAGGTGAGCGTGCCGAATATCATGAACAACTGCCCGAGCACGGGGGTATCGGCACCATGCTGCGGGTCGATCAGGGTCGCGAAGCCGAGCCCCATGGTCGTCGAAATGCTCTGCCCGGCGAAGCTCAGCGCCTCGAACGCCAACTGCACGACCATGCCGATGGCAATGCCGATCAACACTTCCTGAACGGCCGCCATCGCCCCCGCCCCCGAGAAAATCGAAAGCCCCGCCGGTACCGGAGCGAGCGGCGCCAGAACGAACGCGAGCCCCAGGGTAAGTGCGATTTTCACCGGGGCCGGCACCGTCTTTTCGCTGGCAATCGGCGCCGTCGCAACGAATCCACCGATCCGCAGCACGGGCCACCACAGCCGTGCGACCCACTTGGTCAGGTCCGCGGCATCGATAGCGACCGGATGCATGATGGGCATCGGAATCCTCAGCCGATCACGTTGGGAATATTGGCGTACAAATTACGCGTGAAGTCGATCAGCACCCGCAATATCCAAGGGCCGCTCACGAACAGCGCGAGAACCAGCACCAGCAGTTTCGGGATGAAGCTCAAAGTCGCCTCGTTGATTTGAGTGGCCGCCTGCAGCATGCCAATCACGAGTCCGGTGAGCAGCGCCGTCAACAGCAGCGGCGCCGCGATCATCGAGGTCACGAGGAGCGTGCTGTGAGCGAGATCCATGACGTTTTCCGGCGTCATCGGTGAAAGCTCGCGGCCAACGTGCCGATCAACAGCGTCCAGCCATCGACTACGACGAAGAGCATGATTTTGAACGGCAGGGACACCAGGACGGGCGACAGCATCATCATGCCCATCGACATCAGTACGCTCGCGACCACGAGGTCGATCACCAGAAATGGGATGAAGACCATGAAGCCGATTTGGAACGCAGTCTTCAACTCGCTGGTCAGGAAGGTTGGCACCAGGACGCTGAGTGGAACATCATCCGCGCTCGCGAATTGTGTTTTGCCGGAAAGCTTTGAAAACAGCTGCAAGTCGTTTTCGCGCGTTTGGGCCAGCATGAATTTCTTGAGCGGCTGCAGCGTTCGATCCAAGGCCACTTCGCCCGCCAGTTGTCCGTCCAGATACGGCTTTATGCCGGTGGCATAGGCCTGATCGATGGTGCTGCTCATCACGAAGAAGGTCAGGAACAACGCGAGACCGGTGAGTACCTGGTTCGACGGCGTAGTCGCCATGCCGAGTGCCTGGCGCAATATCGACAGCACGATGATGATGCGGGTGAACGCCGTCATGGCCAGCAGAATCGCCGGCAGCAGCGTCAGCAATGTCATCAGGATCAAGACTTGGAAAGTCAGCGAATAGGTCTGGGCACCATCGGCGGCCGTCTTGATGGCGACCGCCGGTAGCGAGACCTGCGCCACGGCGGCACCGAGCGGCAGGGCGAGGAGCGCCGCCAACGCGATTATCCGGCGCCGATGCTCCTTCGCATTCTTCATGCCGAACTTCCCGGGCGCTTCATGAACTCGCGCAGCCGATCGGCGAATGCCGGAGCGGAGGCGGAGGTCTTGATCGGGATCGGCGCGGCCAACGGCGTCAGCCCTACCACGCCGCCGGCGCCGATGCCGACGAGAACCTGAGATTCGCCGACGCGCAGCAGCACGATCCGCTCGCGCGGACCCAGTGCCAGTTCGTCGATGACGGCGATTTCACCGCGCCCTCGAGGACCGGCCATCTTCAGGCGCTTCAGAGCCCAACTGACCGCAACGATGAGAGCGACGATCGCCAGCAGGCTGAAGGTGAGCTGCGCGAGGCTGCCGACGGACAAGGGCGAAGCGGTTTGGTTTAAACCGGTCACCGTGCTTGTTCCATCCGCACCGTCTCGCTCACGACCTCGGTCAGCCGAATGCCGAATTTTTCATTGACCACAACCACTTCGCCGCGCGCAATGCGCACACCATTCACGAGCACGTCGAGGGGCTCGCCTGCCAGCCGGTCCAGTTCGACGATCGCACCGGGTGCGAGTTGCAGCAGATCGCGCACCGACATGCGCACTCGGCCAACCTCCAACGCCAGCGTGACCGCAACGTCCAAAATCAAATTCAGATTCATTTCTTGGCCCGAGCCGGCCGCGGCGTTCGGGCCCAAGTCGTTGAACTGAGCACGAGATACTGCGGCAGTCTTGGTATCGGAAACGCTCATGCGGGACCTCCTGGAAGAATTTTGAGTGCGTTGCGCCCCTGCGAAACGCCGAATCGGCCGCGGTAAAGCGGGACTTCACCGGCCAACAAGGTGACGTGTTGCGGCGGCTCGATGGGAATGATGTCGCCCGGCGTCAAGCGCACGAGCTCGCGCAGACTGATCTGGGCTTGCGCCAAAATTGCCCGGGTTTCAAGTTCCGCATCTTGCAAAGCCGCGCTCAGCACCGGAGCCCACGCCTCCAGCTTGCGGGCTGGAGCCTTACCGCCGTCCGAGGCGAGAACCTCTCGGACGGGCGCCAGCATATTTTCCGGCAGCAGCCAGTCGATCCGACCGCTGGATGCGCCGAACTCCACGGTAAATCTGACGGCGATCAACGTATCCTGGGGTCCGCTCACCGGCAGGAGTCGCGGATTGACCTCCTGCTTCACGAGCTCTAATTCAATCGGTGACACGGGCGCCCATGCTGCTGTCCAGTCCGCGCTCAAGCTGCGTAACAGCAGCGCCAAGAACCGTTGCGCGGCCGGGGCAATAGCGGCCTGGCCGGCGATTGCCTGGCGCCCGGAGCCGCCGAAAAATCCATCGAGCAAGGCGAGCAGCAGGCTCGGGTCGACACACACGAACGCGAAGCCGGCAAGCGGCTTGAGCCGAATCACAGCCACGCTGGCCGGCATCGGCAGCGCGGCCTGCCAATCCGCGACCCGGGCCGTGTCGATCGAGGTGAACTGGATGTTTGCGTCGCGGCCCAGTAGGCCGGACAACGATGAATTGGCGCGCTCGGCAAAACTCTTCGCAACGATCTCGAGCATCGGCAATTGTGTGCGATTGATGCGTTGCGCCACTAAGTCATAGGGCCGCACGTTGTCCGCGCCGCTCTTCTCCAACAGAGCGGACACTTCTTCCTCGGAAATTGCATTCGACGCGGGCGCCGACGGTGGAGCGGCCTCACCGCTCATCACTGCACCACAAAGCTGGTGAAAAGCAGGTCCTCGACATCCTCACCGCCCTGTTGCTTTTGTACCGAGCGAATCTCCGCGAGGGCTTCTGCGCGCAGTTTTTCCTTGCCCTCGCGCGACATCATCGTTTGATAATTTCGATTGCTCATGAGCAGCAACAGATTGTTGCGAATCAAGGGGATGTTTCTCTGCACGCTGTCGATCGCCTTTTGATCGCGCGCCATGACTTCCATGGTGATCTGCAGAAACCGCACCACGGAACCCTCTTCGAAATTGACGACCAGCGGCGGGTCAATGGCATAGTAGACGGCGGCTTTGGCTGGACCTGATTCGCCATGACTGGCGGGCGCCTGCGGAGCGACCGGCGTGATCAGACCATCCTTGCCCATCTTGAGATCAGGCATCGGATGCAGCTTGGCGTTGATGAAGCCACCGACTATGACGGCGAGCAAAGTCAGCACGAAAATGCCGCTTCCCTTCATCAGCGATCCCAAGAAACCGCCGGATGCTTTTACCGGGGGAGGAGGAGGAGCTTCGTCGCCTGCGTCGGCCATAGGGTTCATTCCTTGCGCGGCGTCACCTGCCGCACTCGGGACCGGAGCAAGTTCTATGCCAGCAATTCCCCTACTGGGCTTTATTCAAAGCATTCAGGAACTTAGAGTTCGACGGCCGATAGAGCCACGGGAGAAAAATCTCATCCGCCGATAAATTGACGCTTCAGAACCTCAGGGAAACCCGCAAGCCCGGCCTCGCGTCATCGAGAACCAGCCGCGCGCCATGCAACTTGGTGACCGCGGCCACCAGGGACAACCCAAGACCCGACCCTGGAAATTTGCGTGCTTCATCGAGACGTACGCGCCTGCCCAAGACGATCTCGCGCTTGTCGGCGGGTATTCCCGGCCCATTGTCCTCGACGACCACTTCAGGTTCCCCGCTCGGACCCTGCAGCAGTACTCGAATATGTCCGCCGTCGGGGGTGAACTTGATGGCGTTGTCGAGGAGATTCGCCAGCGCCTGCGCCAATAGTTGGCGGCTGCCTTGTACCTCTGCGCCTGGCGCCACCGCACTTTGCAACGTGATGCCGCGTTCCTCGCTCACCGGCGCATACAGTTCGACCATGCTCGCGACCAATTCCGACAGGTCGACCGGCTCGCGGGCGACGGTGCCGGTTTCGGCGAGCGCAATGCGCAGCAAGGCGTCCAAGGTGCTGCGCATGTGATCCACCTCGGTGGAAACGCGCTCGAGCACGCGCCGCTCGCTCGACCCCGGCGCGAGTTGGCTCATCGCGCCCTCGGCGGTGGCCTGCAGGCGATTTAGCGGCGTACGCAGGTCATGTGCGGCGCTGTCCAACACCGTACGCATGCCGAGCGTGAGCTGCTCGATTTTGTCGAGCATGGTGTTGATCTCGCGAGCCAGCGTATTGATTTCGTCGTCCGCATTGCGTACCGGGAGGCGCCGCGAGAGATCGCCGCGCATGATTTGGGTCGCGACCGCCGAAATTGCACCGGCTTGCGCCAGGATGCGCCGGCCCATCCAAAAGCCTCCTCCCAAACCAAGCAACAGGGTCAACACGACGGCCGCGATCAGGCCGCGCATCATCAAGTTCTTGACGTCCTGCCGCTCCTGCACGTCGTGCCCCACCAGCATGCGATATCCGCCCGGCAGCGGAAAACGTTGCGCCCGCATTTCATGGTCGCGGGTCTCATCGCCGAACGGCACGGAAACCTTGAATTGGATCCACTTGCCTTCGTTGGGATCGATCTTCGGCCAAGCCGGCACATTTCCTGCAACCGGCCGAAGCTGCGGATCGACCATGAGATAGACCGCGCCGCGCACATCCTGGTCCTGGGATCGCTGTTCGATCAATTCGATGAAATCACTGCGGGAGAGCACCAAGACTTGCTCGCGAAGCCCCTGTACTTCGGCTTCGATGAGATTATCGGTGCTGCCATCCACCACCCTCGACACGGCAAAATCCACCATGCCAAGAAGCGCCGCCGCACCGCAGGCGAAAACGATCGAGTAAACGATGGCAATGCGAAACGGCGAGGTATCGAGGATACCCAGGAACCGCTGATCGGGGGTCACCACGCGTCGGAGCGCGGCGTCCACTATTCGTCTTCGCGCAGGCTGTAACCCGCGCCGCGCACCGTGTGCAGAAGCGGCTTGTCGAAGTCCTTGTCTATCGCCTGACGCAGGCGGCTGATGTGCACATCGATCACGTTGGTTTGCGGATCGAAATGATAATCCCAGACACCTTCGAGCAGCATTGTCCGAGTCACGACTTGGCCGCTGTGACGCATCATGAATTCGAGCAACTGAAATTCGCGAGCGGTGAGTTCGATTTTCTTGCCGTTACGCGTCACGCGGCGGGTCATCCGATCGAGCTCCAGATCGGCCAATTTCAACTTGGTGTTGACTTCCGCATTGCCTGAATCTCCGCGCCGGGCCAGCGCGTCGATGCGCGCCAGCAATTCGGACATGTGGTAGGGCTTGGTCAGGTAGTCATCTCCGCCGGCGCGAAGTCCCGTGATGCGATCATCGACATCACCCAGTGCGCTCAAAATGAGCACCGGCAGCTTGCGGCCGGTCGCGCGCAGCGATTGGACCAAGGCGAGCCCGTCGAGCTTCGGCAACATTCGATCGACAATCGCCAAATCGATCGCAATCGAGGACGCCATGTGCAACCCCGCCAAGCCGTCCGCTGCGACATCTACCGTGTGCCCAACCTCGCGCAACGCCTTCGCCAGATAGTCGCGCGCAACTTCGTCATCCTCAACTATCAGAATGTGCATGGCCTGGTATCTTACAGACGTTGAACCGGTGTTTGTCGGTACGATAAGCTGACAATTCATCATGCCCGAAACCCTCCCGCAAATCGGGGCCTCCCAAATGACCAACAACTGATGGGTCGGGCTATCCGGGCCGGTCGCGACCGTCAGCCGCTCATGGCCGCGCTGGTCGCCGCTGTTTTCTGGACGGCGCCGGCCCACGCCGCAGAAGCACCGCTGTGGGAGTTTGGGCTTGGAATCGGTGTATTGGGATATGCTGACTATCGCGGAGCCGACAGCTCGCACGTATTTCCGGTTCCGGTGCCCTACTTCACTTACAACGGCCCTTTTCTGAAAGCGGACCGGGACGGCTTGCACACCGCGCTACTCAACCAGGAATGGGTCGAGCTGAAGCTGAGCGGCAATGCAACTACGCCGGTGAGCAACAACCGGGAACGAAGTGGTATGCCGGAACTGAAGTCGACAGTGGAGCTGGGGGCCTCGTTGGATTTTCATCTGTGGCGCAGCGAAGATGCGCGGATCAAATGGGATTTGAGAATGCCGCTGCGCTCCGCTTTCGCCGTCGAGTCACCGCCGCAAGCGATCGGCTGGACGTTCACCCCGGCGTTCGCCTTGGATTTCGTTGATCCCGCCGGATATGTCGGCTGGAAAGCAGGATTTTTGGTGGGCCCTTTGTTCGCCAATCGCCGCTACGACGAGTATTTCTATTCGGTGGCGCAGCAATACGCGACGACATCGCGGCCTGCATTTCAAGCGGATGCCGGGTACGCGGGGACTCAGTTCGTTGCCGCCATATCGAAGCGCTTTCCCCGGTATTGGATCGGTGGATTCATGCGCTATGACACACTCGCTGGTGCGGTATTTGCGGCGAGCCCGCTGGTGCAGCGCGATTCGTACTGGACCGCAGGCTTCGGCATTGCATGGATGATCGGCAGGTCCGCTCGCTCGGTCGAAGTGGCAAATTAGGCACCGCACCGATGACGCGTTTCCTAAGGACGGTCTACGAGTATTTTGCGCTCTACACTTCGCTCACGCTGCTCGGTCTGATTTGCTTGGGATGGGCGGTGATTGCCGCTCCCCTGTACCTCGTCCTGCCCGCCGATTTGGGCACGAAAATCGGTAGGCGCGGCATCATGGCGGGTTTTCGGTTGTACGCGTGGTCGCTGTCGGTCACGGGCACTTACCGCCTCGACTTAACTGAGATTGATTCGTTGCGAAATGGGCCGCCCATGATCTTGGCTCCCAACCATCCCTGTCTCATCGATGCGCTGCTCATTCTCACCCGGCATCCGAATATAGTGTGCGTCATGAAGGAAGAGTTGAAGGACAATATTTTTCTCGGCGCGGGTTCGCGTCTGGCGCGCTACGTCGGAAATGACTCTCCGCGGCAAATGATCAAGGAATCGGTGGCCCACCTCGAGCGCGGTTGCCTGCTGCTGCTGTTTCCCGAAGGCACCCGGACTATTCGAGGACCCATCAATCCGCTGGCCGCGAGCGTCGGTTTGATCGCCAAGCGGGCAGACGTGCCGGTTCAAACGCTGGTTATTGAGACGGACTCGCCATATTTGAGCAAGGGCTGGCCGCTGTTTCGGCGACCCACGTTGCCGATTGTTTACCGCGTCCGGCTGGGCAAACGATTTGCACCGCCCGCCGACGTCGCCGCCTTCACGTCCGCGCTCGATCGGTACTATCGGAACGCACTCGACGGCGCTCTGCAGTCGCGTTGGTTGAATGCAGGTAGCGCATGACTGATCGCTCGGCTACGCATCTTGTGATCATTCCCAGCTACAATCCGGGACCCAAAGTGTACGCGACCGTTCTCGATGCCCTCGGTCAATGGAACCCTGTATGGGTCATCGTCGACGGCAGTACGGACGATTCCGCTCCGCGTCTGTTGGCGATGGCAGCCGTCGAACCCGGACTTCGCGTCTTCGTTCTTCCCAAGAATCGAGGCAAGGGCGCGGCGGTACTGCATGGCATTCGCGAGGCGTCGGCCCAAGGTTACACGCACGTCTTGACGATGGATTCTGACGGACAACATCCCGCCGATCTCATCGCGAAGTTCATGCGCGCCTCGCAGGCCGACCCCAAGGCAATGATGTTGGGCCGCCCGGTCTTCGACTCGAGCGCCCCGCGCCTGCGCGTCATTGGGCGGAAAATATCCAATTGGTGGGCCAATCTGGAAACACTGTGGGCGGGTATCGGCGATTCGTTATTCGGCTTTCGCGTGTATCCCATCGACGCGCTCATCGGTGTCATGTCCCGACAACCTTGGATGCGCCGCTTCGACTTCGATGTGGAGGCGGCGGTACGGCTGTGTTGGCGAGGCGTCGAGCCGATCAATATTCCGGCCCCCGTGCGCTATTTCCGGAGCGACGAAGGTGGCGTTTCGCACTTCCACTACTGGCGAGATAACGCTTTGTTGACTTGGATGCACGCGCGATTGTTTTGCGGATTTTTACTGCGGCTGCCTAAGTTGACGGCGCGGCGCCTGCGTGCCGCCTCCATTTAACATTGCAAGAAATTGTAATTTTTGCAGGTGTTTGAGGGTTATTCCGCCGCGGCGTTCGGCGGTAAACCCCTAAAGACCCATGGCGCTGCCGGTTGAGTCGTGAGTTGCCGCTCCGGCCTACACCTATATAATGAACGCCGGGGGCATACCGATGCCGAAAATACTTTTACAAACCTAATCGCAAGCCTAGCCTATGCCCGACAAAGCGTCGCTCAAACAACAGTCGGCGCCACCCGCTGATATCCTTCTACAGCGGGAGATCGCCGCGCTCTTCGTCCAAGCATTGAATTTGGAAATCGCACCGCAGGACATCGATCCTGAAGCGCCCTTGTACGGTGAAGGATTGGGACTCGACTCCATCGACATTCTGGAGGTGGCGCTGATCGTGTCCAAGCAATACGGCATACAATTGCGCGCCGATAGTCAGGGCAACCAGCAGATCTTTCGTTCTTTGAGGCACTTAGCTGCGTACATTGCGGTACATAGAACCAAGTGAGCATGCGCGTCGGGCGTAAGCTGCAGGTGGCTGCGGCCTTCGTCTTGATAGCCGCTTATGTGGGACTGTCGCACTACTGCAATACCTTGGCCCACGACGCGGGCGGAGTTGCGAACGGGCTGGGAGCCGCGCTCGCGCTTGCGCCGCTCTTGACCATTTGCTCATTGCTCGTTTGGCGATCCGCCCGACCGCTGGCCGCGTTGCTGCTGACATGTCTCGCGGCTGCGCTTTTATATTTTTGCTGGCCGCTGTTGGAGAAAAATTTCTCCAAGGTTTACCTGTTGCAGGAGTTGAGCTTGTATGGCCTGTTGGCGTTTACTTTCGGGCGCTCACTGCGCGCGGGAGACACGCCCCTTTGCACGCGGCTGGCCGACAAGGTGCACGGTCCGCTCACGCCCCTCGAAATACGCTATACGAAACGGGTAACTGCGGCCTGGGCTGTGTTTTTTGGCGCGATCACCGCGGCCATCTTCATCCTCTTCGTCTCGGCGCCGCTGCGCGTTTGGTCGTTATTCGCAAACTTCGGGACGCTGCCTTTGGTGGCGCTCATGTTCATTGCCGAATATCTCCTGCGCCGTCGCGTCGTGCCGCAAGCCGATCGCAGGGGCATTCTGGCGGCGATGCAGGTTTTCCTCGCGAGCCCGCGGTGACGCCGTGAAAGAGCTAATCCCGATAATGTCGCATGGCTCCTCCACCGCGGTGGTGGCCTACTACCGCGGTCGCGCCGTTGACGTACGGCAATTCCTGGCCGATGCGAGCCATTTGGCGGAATGCCTGCCGAGCGGTAATCACGTCCTCAACGTTTGCGTCGACCGATATCATTTCGCCGTCGCACTCGCAGCCTGCCTCATGTCGGGCCGAGTGAGTTTATTGCCCTCCACACATACACCGGAGGTCATCGGCCAACTCGTGAAATTCGCACCGGACGTGTTTTGTCTGACCGATGATGGACGCTGCGCAATTGATCTCCCTCGCTTCCAGTACGCAAAGCCCCTCGCGGCGCAGGCCCTGCAGGGGGACTCGCCTTCTTACGCTGTGCCGAAAATTGCGCCGGACCAGCTCGCGGCGATCGTGTTTACTTCCGGGTCGACCGGCACACCGCTGCCCTACAAGAAAACCTGGGGCTTCCTGGTCCGCTGCGTGCGCGAAGGCGCTTCGCGCCTTGGGCTGTTGGACGGCAGAACCCACACCCTGATCGGTACGGTCCCGGCGCAGCACATGTATGGCTTTGAAGTGACCGTGCTGCAGCCTCTGCTCTGCGGCAATGCCTTTACCGCGGAGCGCCCGTTCTATCCTGCCGATATTTGCGCTGAAATCACGGCGGCGCCGCGGCCGCGAGCGTTGGTCTCGACCCCGATTCACCTGCGCACGCTGTTGGCCGCCGGCGTCGAACTGCCGCCGCTCGACCTGATCGTTTCGGCCACCGCACCCCTCGCTCAGGAGCTCGCTCGCGAGGCCGAAGACAAATTTGGCGCTCCCTTGCTCGAAATTTACGGCTCCACCGAAACGGGCCAGATCGCAACCCGGCGTTCAGCCGAATCAGCGGCTTGGCGCCTGTACCCGGACGTGCGGCTCTACGACGATAATGGCCAAGTGTATGCGCACGGCGGTCACGTCGAGCAGCTGACACCGATGTGCGATGTTCTCGAGATCACCGGCGAACGAGAGTTTCTGCTGCATGGCCGCACCGATGATTTGGTGAACGTCGCCGGGAAGCGCAGTTCTTTTGGATATTTGAACACTCAACTGAACGCCATCCCCGGCGTGGTCGACGGGGTCTTTTTCCTGCGCGATCGCGACCATGACAGCGGCGGCGTCATAGGCGTCACACGACTAGCGGCAGCCGTGGTCGCTCCCGGCTTGAGCGCGGCGACGCTAATGGAAAGATTGCGGGAACGGATCGATTCCGTGTTCTTGCCGAGGCCGCTGCTGATGGTCAGCCGGCTGCCGCGCAACGACACAGGCAAGCTACCCCAGCAGGCGCTCGAGTCGCTCGCCGTTCGGCATTCGCGGACCAACGGTTCCGGCAAAAAACTCGCGCGGAGATTCTCGTGAGCCTGCGGCAAGCAATTGAGATCGCGGCCGACCATCCTGCATTCGCCGGCCACTTTCCCGGACGCCCGATTCTGCCGGGCGCCGTCTTGTTGGATGAAGCGCTGCACGTCATCGAACTCTCGCTAGATCTCGATATGACCCAATGGCAGGTTTCCACGGCCAAGTTTTTCTCGATCGTCCGTCCCGGCGACGCGCTCACGGTGGAGCACACGTCGCCCGAGAAAGGCATGCTCCGCTTCACCGTTCGCGCCGCGGATCGCACGGCGCTGGCAGGCACGCTCTCGTTGGCGCCGGCGGACGGCCGGCCGTGACGCCTGATCCCATGCCGCTCGTCGAAGCACGACCTATCGAGGGCCGGCCGGCCGAGGGACCGGCCAAACCGGCCCAATGGCTCGGCAACCGCGAACGTGGAAGCACCCGCCTGTTGAGGTTGATGGCCACGGGCTCGCTTCGTTTGGGCCGCACGTTCAGTCGCAGCGCACTTTACTGCATCGCTGCGTATTTTTTCCTGTTCGCACCGAACGCGCGACGGCATGCACGTCGCTATTTGCGGCTCGCATTGGGCCGGCGCCCGAACGCCCGAGATCGCTTTCGGCAAATCCTGTATTTCGCCTCATGCGTCCACGACCGCCTCTATCTTCTCAAGGAACAATACAGCCGCTTCGAGATTACGATCGAGGGCGAGGCGCTGGTTCGTGCACAACTGGATTCGGGCCAAGGAGCGTTCCTGATGGGGGCGCACGTGGGTAGTTTCGAAGTGATGCGCAGCATCGGGCGGCGCCAACCCGGACTGCATGTGTCGATGGCCATGTACGAAGACAATGCGCGCAAGATCAAGGCCGTACTCGATGCAATCAATCCGACGCCGAAACCGGACATCATCTCGCTCGGCCAACTTGATGCCATGCTGCACATTGCCGAACGTCTGGATCGCGGCGCGTTCGTCGGCGTTCTCGGCGATCGGACCCTTGGCGATGAACCCGTGCAGGCCGTGACCATGCTGGGCGAGCAGGCCGACTTACCCACTGGGCCGATGCGTGCAGCGGCGATCTTGCGCCGCCCGGTGATTTTCATGGTCGGCTTGTACCGCGGCGGCAACCGTTATCATGTGGTATTTGCGCCGGTGGCGGATTTTTCTCAAACTCCCCCGGGGCAGCGCGAGGCAGCCGTGCATGCCGCCATCGAGAATTACGCGTCCTTGCTCGATCGTTATTGCCGCAGCGATCCCTATAATTGGTTCAATTTCTTCGACTTCTGGCACGAGCGAACCCACAAGCGGAGTCCATGAGGCGCCGCGCGCTCGGCCTGGGATTGTTGGCTTTGTTGGCTGTCGCCGCGCGCGGCGCCGAGGACGGCCTCGATGAGCTCATGCATCTGCTCGCGGGGCGGCAACACGGGCAGGTGAGCTTCGTCGAGCAGCACTTTCTGGCGCTGCTCAAGCGGCCGGTAGAGTCCTTCGGCGAATTGACTTACGACGCGCCTGATCGATTGGAGAAACGCACTCTCGAGCCGCGACCGGAGAGCATGCTGTTGGTGGGCGACGTGTTGACCATTCGACGCGGCTCGCATAGCCGCGTGCTCGACTTGAAATCGTATCCTCAATTTCTACCGTTCGTGGAGAGCATCCGCGCTACCTTGGCCGGCGATCGGGGCGCGCTCGAGCGAGTATTTCGTGTCGAATATATCGGCGATCTTTCGCGTTGGGCGTTGATCCTGGTACCGCGGGATCCCAAGTTGGCGAAAACCGTGGCGCAGGTTCGGATCGACGGATCGAAGGACAAGCTGCTCACGGTCGAGATTCGCGAAACCGACGGCGATCGCTCGCTAACGACCTTGCGCGAACATCCATCGCCATGAGCGGGCGCCGCGTGCGAGTCATCGCCGCATGGTTGACCTGTATCGCTTTGGCGATATTCGTGGTCGCCCGCGCGCGTTACATCACCGATCTGTCGGCCTTTCTTCCGGCAAAGCCCACGCCCGTGCAGCGCTTGCTCGTGGATCAACTGCGCGAAGGTCCGAGCTCGCGGTTGACTCTGGTTGCGCTCGAGCATGGCGATATCATGACTCGTGCGCAAATCTCCATCGCCATGGCGTACCGCCTGCGGCTCGACCGAGAGTTCTCGATCGTCAGCAATGGCGAGCAGATCACGGCGGAACGCGATCGCGAATTCCTGTTCCAGCATCGCTACCTTTTGAGTGAAGCCGTCAGCGCCCAACATTTTTCCGCGACGGGTATCAAGGGTGCGTTGGATGACACCGTCGCAGAACTCGCCTCCCCGGCAGGGCTCATGCTCAAGCCGCTGGTGCCGCACGATCCCACGGGGGAATTGCTGCAGATCTTGGATCAGCTGCAGCGCGCCGCGGCCCCGCAAACCCGGGACGGCGTCTGGGTCTCCGCCGACGGCGAGCGCACCCTACTCGTCGCGCAAACCGCTGCGGCCGGGTCCGATACCGATGCGCAGGAACACGCGCTGGATGCCATCCGCTCCGCGTTCACTGAAGCGACCCGCGAGGCCGCCTCGCCCAAGGCGAACTCCGTGGAATTGATCATGAGCGGGCCGGGTGTATTTGCGGTGGCGGCGCGGGCGAAGATAGAACGCGCCGTGGTGCGCCTGTCGATACTCGGCGGCTCGCTGGTGATCGTCATATTGCTGGCGGTGTATCGGTCGATTCCGGCGCTGGTTCTGGGGCTTCTGCCGGTGGCGACCGGCGCTCTGGTCGGCATCGCCGCCGTCGCCTTAGGATTCGGCGCAGTGCACGGCATTACTTTGGGCTTCGGAATTACCTTGATCGGCGAGTCTGTCGATTATTCGATCTATTTTTTCATTCAGTCCTTGCCCGGAGCGCCCGGCGAGGCCACCCGATCCTGGCGGCAGCGTCTATGGCCGACCATACGTCTCGGTATGCTCACCTCGGTGTGCGGCTTCGCGTCGCTGCTGCCGTCCGGCTTTCCGGGCCTGGCGCAATTGGGGGCGTATTCGATCAGCGGTTTGATCGCGGCAGCCGCAGTAACCCGCTTCGTATTGCCCGAACTGTTGCCGGCGGGTTTTACGATTCGAGACGTGACGCCCTTGGGATCAAAGCTCGCGCGATTGCTGCGTCCCGCGCGAGACATGAGCGGCGCCGTTCTCTGGGGCATGGCATTCGGAACTGCCGCCATCGCGATGTTCGTGCTCTACCTTCAGCGCGATACCTTATGGAATCGGGAGCTGTCTAGCTTGAGCCCGATACCGATCGCGGAACAACGCTACGATGCCAAACTACGGGGCGACCTCGGCGCAGCTAACGTGCTCGATCTGGTGGTCGTTTCGGGTGCGACTCTGGAATCGGTGCTGCGCGGGGCGGAACGCGCGGGCCGGGCGCTCGAGCCTTTGATCGATGCGAAAGTGATCGGCGGCTTCGATAGTCCCGCGAACTATTTGCCAAGCCTTGCCACGCAAGAGGCACGACGCAACAGTCTGCCGGATGCGCCGACCCTGCGCGAGAATCTTAGGCTCGCCACTGCCGGCGCCGCGCTCGACAGCGAACAACTGGCCCCCTTCCTTTCCGACGTCGAAAACGCACGGCGCGGGCCCTTGATGACGCCAACGGACTTGCGAGACACGTCCCTCGCCGCCGGGTTCGGCGCATTGATTCTGCATCAACGGGACGGTTGGAACGCCCTGCTGCCGCTGCACGCGGCGGACTCCGCGGCGCCCGACATCGACGGCGCGCGCGTTCAAAATGCGCTGGCCGCCGCGAGTTTGAGCGATGCACGACTCCTCGATATCAAAAAAGAATCCGATGCGCTCTATGTCGGCTACTTGCGTGAGGCGATCCGGCTGTCGCTGGCAGGCCTCGCGACCATCATCGTGCTGTTGTCGCTGGCCCTGCGCTCAATCGTTCGCGTTGCGCGCGTGCTCGCTCCGCTCATTCTTGCGGTACTCACCGTAGCCGCGGGCTTGGTGGTGTGCGGTCAGCAGTTGACAATTCTGCATCTCGTGGGAATGCTGTTGATCGTCGCCGTGGGCTCCAACTACGCCTTGTTCTTTGACGCGCACCGGCACGCGGAGGGCGATCACACGGCGCCGCTGATGTTGGCTTCTCTAAGTATTGCCAACATCAGTACGGTGATCGGCTTCGGCTTACTGTCCTTCTCGCAGGTTCCTGTACTCGAGGCGCTGGGCGACACCGTTGCGCCGGGAACTTTTTTGGCGCTGTTATTTGCCGCCGTGCTGACGCCGCGCTCCCCCAGACGGCCGCGGCCGCGACAGAACAGCCGGCCCGCATAGCATTCACCGCGCGACGAAAATACTCTTCGGAAGCTTCACGTGCACGCCGAGGTTGGGCTTGTCCACCAGCTGAGTGATGGCGACATTCCCTGCAATGCTCACCACCTGGTAAGCCTGGTGCCGACTGAGTTTTTTCTCGGCCATGAGGAAATCCACCATTTCCTGGATAGCCGCCTTGGTGGCAACGGCCAGATCGGGATCGGTCGCCATGCTGATAAAATCGGTTGTCGTTTCGGCGCGGGGCCACTTAAGTTTCATGTCTTTTCGTACGGTGAGCTGCAACCTGCCTCGAAGCGAGGTTTCGATGGCAGTTTGATCAACTTCGCCGTCGCCCTGAGCTGCGTGCCCGTCGCCGATTTCGAAGAGCGCGCCGCGTACAAAGACGGGGATATAAAGCGTACTGCCGGCAACCAGCTCTCGATTGTCAAGATTGCCGGCATGCCGCCCGGGCGGATTGCTGCTGAGGCGCCCCAGCTCGGGCGCAGGCGCTACTCCCATGCTGCCGTAAAAGGGCCGCAGCGGAATCACGATGCCCGGAGCAAATTCAGCCGTCATTTTCTGGCGATCGAGATGCAAAATTCTCGCCGGTTGGCCGCTCTCGCAATTCTCCGGTAAATATCCACTGCAGCCGTTGTAGCCGTAATCGATCGGCAAGGTGATCGATAGAATCTTTACTTCGAGCACGTCGCCGGGCTCAGCGCCTTCGACATAGATCGGTCCCGTCAGGATGTGGCCTCCCGGTCCGCGGCGATCGCCCGTCACATCGGTGACAATGGCCTTGAGGGAGGCCTGAATCTCTTCGTCCGGCACTCCGGCTTTCGTCAGCCCCGAAGGTGTATTCGTCAGCAGTGTATCGACATCGACGATGTCGCCCGACTCGATGCGCAATACCGGGGGCGCGTCTGACCAATAGTAACCGTAGGCCACGGTCGAGGGTGTGGCTTCCAGGCGATGGGTTTTCGGCGGAAGAGTGCCGGCAGCGAACACCGTTCCGAGCATGACGACAGTCAAACCACCGGCAAGCGATGCTTTCATAGGAAGGCAACGCTAGCACAATACGTTCAGCGCGCACGCAGGATGCCATAATCAACTGTAGAGCGCGTCCTTGGAACGGAAGTGGGTTTCCAATCGTCAAAAGGGGTCGGGTGACAATGATCTTGGCCTGCGAACCAGATTTCGGTGCGTAGCATCTTTCGTGCGGCCGTGAGCGGCGTCAGGGCCCCGACTCGCATGATATGGCTACCGGGCGCCTATCACACCCCGGAAGACTTTTTGGAGGCGGGTTTCGATGCACAAGTGCGACAACGCGGCCTGCCGCTCGACTTGGAATTTGTCGATGTGGAACTCGAGCATCTCGGCGATCGCGGCGGCCTCGAACGGCTGCGGCGCGACATCGTTGCGCCCGCGCGCGCGTCGGGTTGCCGTGCGATTTGGTTGGCCGGCATCTCTCTCGGCGGTTTCATCGCCTTGGATTATGCAGCCACCCATTCAAGTGAATGGGATGGGTTGTGTGTTTTGGCGCCGTACCTCGGCAACCGTATGCTGATTGAGGAAATCGCCGGCGAGCCCGCACTAGCCGCCTGGCATCCGGGACCGCTTGCGGAATCGGACGAAGAACGCCGAATATGGCGTTTCCTGCAGAGGCAGCGTACTGAGTCTCGCCCCTTATATCTGGGTTACGGAAGCGCCGACCGGTTTGCGTCGGCTCACGGATTGATGGCAAGGGCGCTCGAACCTGAGGCGGTGATGGTTGTGCCCGGCGGTCACGACTGGCGAACCTGGTCAACGCTTTGGGAACAATTTCTGGATTCGAGGTATGCATGAATCAACCCGAAGCCGAGCAGCGGCGCTTCGTCCCTTCTCCGCTCTTATCGGCATCTGTCGCG
Source organism: uncultured Gammaproteobacteria bacterium (assembly GCA_963755965.1). Lineage (GTDB taxonomy): Bacteria > Pseudomonadota > Gammaproteobacteria > Steroidobacterales > Steroidobacteraceae > Bog-1198. The sequence continues at coordinate 828,365 of CAVWLU010000008.1, read as the reverse complement.
CTGCATATCGGCGCCGGAGTGGCGACGCTCCTCCGCCCGCGCCTATGGCCCTGGGCATTGAGCGCCGTAGCCCTGAACCATGTCGTGCTGGCTGCGGCGGGCCTGTGGCCGAAGAGTCAGCTACTGGGTCCGAACTGGACCCGTTTGCCGGCGCGCAACATCGCACGCGGCGAAGTGGCAATTACCATCGACGACGGCCCGGACCCCAAGGTGACCCCGAAGGTCCTTGCGCAACTCGCGACGCATGGTGTCCGAGCGACTTTTTTTTGCGTGGGCGAACGCGTCGAACGCTATCGGGAACTCGCGCAGGAGATCGTCCGGTGCGGCCACGCAATCGAAAATCACAGCCAGCGGCACCGGCATACTTTCTCGTTACTCGGCCCCGGCGGGATCAGCGCGGAGATAGCGCAAGCTCAGGACAGCATTCTGCGGGTGAGCGGCAGCAGCCCGTGTTTCTTCCGCGCTCCCGCCGGACTGCGTAACCCCTTTCTCGAACCGGTGTTATGTCGATTGCAGTTGCGCCTCGCGAGCTGGACGCGACGCGGATTCGATACCGTCAACGGCAACGAGGACGCTGTTTATCGGAGGCTGGTAAACTCCTTGCAAGGCGGAGACATCTTGCTGCTGCACGACGGCAACGCTGCAAACGGGCGCAATGGTATGCCCGTGATCCTGGATGTGCTGCCGCGTTTGCTGGAGACGATAAGCACTCGGCAACTAAAGCCAATCACCCTGCGCGCAGCACTGCCGTGAAGATTACGATATGGCGATGAGACCGCTTCATCTGAAGAAATTCACGGCGGCCAGCTGCATCGGGCGCGGCCTCGAGCAAACACTCGATTCTTTGGTCGCACAGCGCAGCGGACTCGAGATTTGTAAATTCGAGACCGTCGACCTCGACACGCACATCGGCACGGTGGCCGGCGTTGAGAGTGAATGCTTGCCGGCCGCTCTGCGACGATTCGATTGCCGCAACAATCGATTGGCCGAACTGGCGTTGCGGCAAGACGGCTTTTTCGAGGCGGTTCAAGAGAGCGCAGCCCGCTGGGGACACAAGCGGATCGGCGTATTCATCGGCACCAGCACCGCAGGCGTGCTGCAAGCCGAGCTGGCCTACCGGGAGCGCGATCCCATCACAGGCGCGCTGCCCGCGAGCTTCGACTACGCCGCAACCCACAACTCCTTCTCGGTGGCCGATTTCCTGCGACGGCGGCTCAACCTGGAAGGTCCCGCCATGACCGTGTGCTGTGCCTGTGCGTCCAGCGCCAAGGTATTCGGGTCGGCGCGCCGTATGATCGAGGCGGATCTGATCGACGCCGCCGTGGTAGGCGGGGTCGACTCGTTATGCTTGACCACACTCTACGGTTTTCACTCGTTGCAGCTCTGCTCGCCCGAACCATGCCGTCCGTTCGACATTGCGCGCGACGGCATCTCAATAGGAGAAGCCGCAGCCGTTGCCCTGCTCGAGCGAGTTCCTGACGCATTGGCAGGCAACGATGTGTTGCTGATGGGTATCGGCGAATCGAGCGACGCCTATCACATGTCCGCGCCTCACCCCGAGGGTCACGGCGCGCGCCGGGCGATGCAGGCGGCGTTGTCCGCCGCGGGCATGGAACCCGGCGCGATTGATTACATCAACTTGCACGGCACCGGCACTCCGAGCAACGATCGCTCCGAAAGCCAGGCGGTGACCAGCATATTTGGACCTACGACGCCCTGCAGTTCTACGAAGGGCGCGACCGGTCATACACTGGGCGCCGCCGGTGCGTTGGAAGCCGTCATCAGCTCCTTGGCTCTGCAAAACGGGCTGATGCCCGGCGGCGTTCACACGACGCACATAGACCCGACCCTCACTGCGCATTACATCCGGGAGAACCGCCGCGCCCCGGTGGCACGGGTGTTGAGCAATTCCTTCGGTTTCGGCGGCACGAATTGCAGCCTGATCTTTGGGCGCGCCGGTTGAAAATCGCGGCTTTTATCGGCGGTATCGGCGTGATCGGGCCGGGCTTTACCAATTGGCCGGACGCCGCGGCGGTGTTGTCGGGTCTACGTACTTACGCACCGCAAGCGACGGTGCTGCCAAGCCCCACGCTGCTGCCGGCAGCCGAGCGGCGGCGCGCCGGCCGGGTCGTGAAACTGGCCATGGCCGTCGCCCTCGAAGCGACGGCGCGAGCCGGCGTGGAGCCTAAGAATCTGGCGAGCGTGTTTTCCTCCTCGGGAGGCGATGGCCACAATTGTCATGAGATCTGCCGGGCGCTGTCGCTGGCACCCCGCGAAATCTCACCGACTCGTTTTTCCAATTCGGTGCATAACGCCGCCGCCGGCTATTGGAGCATTGCGACCGGTGCAGAGCGTGCATCGACGGTGCTGTGCGCGTTCGACGGGAGCTTTTGCGCAGGGCTGTTGGAAGCCATGACTCAAGTTACGGTAGATGCCGAGCCGCTCTTGCTGATCGCGTACGACACGGAATATCCCGATCCGCTGCATGCGAAGCGGCCGATCCCGGACGCCTTCGGAGCATCGTTTGTACTGACGACGCATCGAGAGTCGGGTTCCGCGGCGCGAATTGAGGTAACCCTGGGATTAGGCCCAGTGGACTTGTTGGCAGACCCGAATCTCGAGACACTGCGCACCTCGATTCCCGCCGCACGCTGCCTGCCGCTGTTGCGGCAACTAGCGATGCACACCCCAGGCCGCGTGGTTCTGGAGTACTTGGATGGAGCGAACGCCCTGATCCAGATAGACCCATGCAATTGAATCGAGAGTGGATAGAGGCACACATCCCGCACCACGGCCGCATGTGCCTGCTCGATGAGGTTCTCGATTGGGATGCACAAAGAATCAGCTGCCGCATCGGCGGACATCGTGCCGAAGATCATCCGCTGCGGGCGCACGGCCGGCTCGGAATCGTCTGCGGGATAGAATTCGCGGCCCAGGCAATGGCAGTACATGGTGCGTTGGTGGCCGATGGGTCGAAGGCCAAGCCCAAAGCCGGCTTCCTCGCGAGTGTTCGGGATGCGCGGCTGCATGTGCTGCGGCTCGATGATGTCCAAACCGATCTGATCTGCGATGCTGTGCGAATTGCCGGTGATCAAGGAACGGCTCTGTATGAATTCGAATTGCGTACCGCCGTGATGTGCTTGATGAGCGGTCGCGCTACCGTCGTTCTCGACGCCGACTACGGGCTGAAACCATGAACAAGCCGGCGATGATTGCCTTGGTTACCGGCGGCAGCGGCGGCATCGGCTCCGCCATCTGCCGGCGTTTGGGCGCCGAGGGACACTTGGTTTACGTCCACGCCAACCGTGCCGCTGAAGCCGCGGCGGGAGTCGTGCGTGACATCGCTGCAGCCGGCGGCCGGGCACAAGCGATCGCTTTTGACGTCACCGACGCTACTGCGACTCGCGAGGCGATCGAGGGTCTAGTGGAGCATGCCGCGATACAGATATTGGTGAACAACGCAGGCATTCACGATGATGCCGCCTTTCCGGGCATGACCCCGGATCAATGGCGCCGAGTCATCGACGTGTCGGTCAACGGGTTTTATAACGTCACTCAACCGCTGTTGTTGCCGATGATCCGCACGCGCTGGGGCCGGGTCATCAATATCTCCTCCGTTGCGGCACTCACGGGCAATCGGGGACAGGTCAACTACGCCGCTGCGAAGGGGGCGCTCAATGCCGCCACCAAGGCACTGAGCCTCGAAGTGGCGAGCCGCGGAATCACCGTCAATGCGGTAGCTCCGGGCATCATCGCGAGCGGCATGAGCGATTCGGCCTTCAATGCGGCCGACATTGCGAATCTGGTGCCGATGAAGCGCGCCGGATCGGCCGAAGAAGTCGCGAACCTCGTAGGATTTCTTGCGTCCGCGGAAGCCGGCTATATCACCGGACAGGTGATTTCCATCAACGGCGGCATGATCTGAACCTCAGGCGTATGCGTCGAGCGCTCCCTGTGAAGCTCGAGGCGTCTGGTTAGCCATCGACGCGACGGGTGCCGGAACGCGCTCCGTGGCCGGCGTCCGTTCATAGGGTTGTGAATACGGGGAGCGATCTTGGAACGAGCGCTGCGAGATGTCGACGCTCACTTGGCTGAATCCCTGTGCGCCCAACATATCGCGAAGTTTGGGCAGGCTCGATTCCAGTGCTTCGCGAGTCACGGCACTGTGGGTGCTCATCCAGACCTGAGCATGATTGCCTTGAACTTCGATCTGCAGTTCAATCGGACCGAGTTGCGGCGGATTCACCTGCAATTTGGCGCCGTTCAGATTGCTATCGACCATGAAGGACACGCGATCCGCGAGTCCTTGCGGAAAATCCGCGCCATCGACGGGAGCACTCACCTTCAACGTCGGAACGGAACCTGCATCGGTCGATCCTGAGGATTGCATATTTGAACTTAGCTGTTGAGCCGCGGATGTGCCATCCCCGCCGTTCCCGCCGAGCGCTCCATCGCCGGCTCCGCCGTGCGCATGTTTGTCGGCGTCGCCCGCGTTCGATAGCGTCGACACGTCCGATAGGGCGAGTGCGGCGTTCGCTGTTTGGGTCGTAGAGGCGGCCGATGCCGTCGCGCTAGCGGCGCCTTGCACCATGGGTGATTGTATTCCGGCAACCACGGTACCCGAGGCCGCGGCAGCCGCTTGCGCCGTCGACGCTGCCGCACCGGAAGCGTCCGAGCCTTCGGCCAGTGCCAGATCGACGGCGGTCGCGCTTGTCGGCAGTAGACTGGCCTGCGTTGCCGTCGAGGAGATCTGGGCCAGGGGGCTCAACGCCGAGCTGGTGCTCGCGGAGGACTCCGCAGCGGTGTCGTCGGCGCCTTTGGTGCCGGTTCGAGGGGCCCCCTCGAGCGCGGCGCCCGGGATTTTAGCGTCAATGGACCGGTTGGCGGCGACGGTCATATGGACCGCGCTGTCCGCCGGAATCGCTTGTATTTTCGTCGGTCCCGGCAAGGCGGGTCCGCTCCCGGGTATCGGCGCGGATGCCGTTGGGTCGGTGGGCAGCGATGACGCGCCGGCCACGGGCATTGTGCCCTCGCCCGGATCCGTGGCGCCGGCGTCATCATCTGGCGTTGAAGGTGGCGCCAGGCTGATGGCAGTTGGACCTCGAGTCCCCGTCGACGTCGGGTTGGCGCTATCGGGCGCGATTACCAGTGCGGCAGTGGCGGCCCCAGCGGTGGGCTGACTGGGCTGTGTCGCTGGGGTTTCCGGCGCCCGAGGCGAGGTTGCGCCGACGGAGGGCGGCGGTGCAGTTGCTTGCGTCGGAGAGGCTGCCGGATAGCCGGAGAGGCTTGCCGCGGCCTGCGTTTGGCCTACTTGGGGCGCGGCGGCCTGCGGTGCCGCCTTAGTGTCCGGCGCGGTGGTTCTCGAGGCATCCTGGGGCGCGGGCGCCGCGGGAGGGGTTACGGGCGATGCCGGGGGCGTCGGCGAGAGTCTGCCAGACACCGGCAAGGCCGCGCCGCTTGAGGTCGAATCTGCCGCTTTGCTTTGGTCATGCTTGCGGCTGGGTTTGGACGCCGCCGCGCGCAGGGTGCCCGCAAAGTCGGCCGCGCCGGTGCTGCCGCTACCGGAATTCGCCACCCTGGGTGCACCGCTGGAGTTCGGCTCGCTGACCACGGGGACTACAAATGCCGGAATGATTGTGTTCATTCCAGGGGATTGAGCAAGCTGCGTGCCAACGCCCCGTTTCGGGCCGGCCGGACGATCCCCCGCCGGGGCCCTACGCCCTTCAGTTCGTGCTTGCCGCCGACAAATGCTCCCCGAGAAAGTCCTCGATGGCGTGCAGCAATTTCGCCCGGTCTATCTCGTCGCTGAATTGGTGATCGGCGTCTGGAAAGACCAACAGCCGGTGGGGCTTGCCTGCGTGCTTCAAGGCGGCATCCATGTCGTCGGATTGCGCGAAAGGCACGTTGGCGTCCATCTGACCGTGCGCCATGAGCAGAGGAACCTTAAACTCCGCCGCGTGCAGCCGCGGAGAATTGAGTTTCAATTTTTCGGGATCCGTTCCGATCTGCCGTTTTATCGACTGCGATGACAGCCAGTTACTTCCCTCAGCTTCCAGAAGAGCCAAGTCGCTGACGCCCGCGATATCGACGGCGCAGCGAAAAAGATCGGCATTTCTTTGCGCGCCGACGAGTGCGAGGTATCCGCCGAAGCTCCAGCCGACGATGCAGACCCGCGTAGGATCCGCGATGCCTTGCTGAATCGCCCAGCGCGTGCCGTCGATGACGTCGTCATAGGTCAAGCCGCCCCAGTCCTGATGGGCGGCAAAGAACCAATCATCTCCGTAGCCGCTCGAGCCTCGAAAATTCATCTGCAGCACTGCGTACCCGCGGCTTACCAGAAACTCGCGCAGGAAGAAGTAGCCCCACGTATCGCGGGCGATCGGGCCGCCGTGCGGCATCACGATCAACGGCAAGTGCGCTGCCGGCGCGCCCTGAGGCAGCGAGAGATATCCGGGTATCTTCGTGCCGTCGCGCGCCGGATAGGAAATGGGTCGCATCTGGGCAAGTGTCGCCAGGCCCCGTTCCGGATAGGTCGAACCCAGTTTTGTGACTTTTGCCGCGGCGGTATCGAGCAGCATGAAGTGCGGTGCGTCGAGGTCGCTAATCGAGCGAAGAACGAAAACCGTCTCATCGCGGGTCGAGTCGCGGATGGTGGTGAATTCTCCCGGAGACAGTTTTGCGATCCCATCCATCAAATCTCCAATACGGTTGTCCGCGAAGTACATCATGGGATAACCCGTCTCATAACGAACGCCGATCAAGCGGCCGTCACGTGCAAGAACGGCCCTCGAAGCGTCCACGAAGGCGTGCGCGAATATCGGCCTAGGTTCCTCCTTGTCGGTCAGATCAATGAGCCAAAGTGCGTTTCGGCCCTCCGATGGCCCGAACGCGTATGCCTTGTTGGGATCATCGGCGCTGATCGCAATAGGTTCGAAATGATTCTCGCGGGTGAATACTTCGAACTTCGTCAACCGGCGCCAATCCGAGTCGCCGTCGAGACGCGCATAGTAGGAGATCGTGGTTCCGGAGAAACCCCAGCCGATTCGAACTGCGCCGCGCTTGTCGGTGATCCAGCGGCGAATAGGGGCCCGCGCACGTTGGCGGATCGCCAACTGACCGGTCACCACGTTCAGTTCGAACACCGCCGGCAAGGCGTGCGTACCGACATTGCCCACGATGGTCGTGCCGGGCTGTTGCTCGATTCGGCTCAGGCCCTCATCGGCATCAATCAGTACGGTATTGGCCGGACCCGGGTTCCAGTTGATTATCCGGTCCTGAAACTGTCCTTGCGCGTCAGCGTTGTTCTGGACCAGCACGCGCGCGTTCTTCCCGTCGGCATCGACGCCAACGAGCCGCGTAATAACATAGACGGAGCGATCGTGAACAGTACCGCGGAACCCGCACAGGAGGCGTGTGTTCGTGGCCCAATCGCACCATGTCATGCGAAATTTATCGGGCTCGGAGAGGACAGCGTGCACGGCGGGACTCGGGCCCGCCTGTCGATCGACAACGGCAGCCGTTGCCCTCCCGTTGCGAGTCGTGATCAGCGCGAGATAGCGCCCGTCAGGAGAGATCGATACGTCTTCAACCTGCGGCCGGGACGCGAAATCCTCAACCGACGGCGGCGTTGCCGCGCGACCAGCAATACCTGTGAATACGCCAAGGACCAGCGCCGGTATTTTTAGATTGTTCAACTGAAGCTCCCTGCATCGTTGATTTTATTTGCGCGGCGGTTGCTACCGCCCCCATTCCGGAAAAGCGCGCAGCGCATCCACATAGTTATGAATGACGTCCGTGTGCGCATCCTCCTGCCAGCCGCCGGGCAGCAGGTTCGTGAATAGATCGCGAGGACGGCCCTGTACATCGATCGAATAAAGCGTGAAATTGAGCGCCTGCCGGGCTTCGATGGCCAAAGTCGACGACCCGGTGGCTTTCGCGTAGAGCGCAAGCACCGCACCGTAAGTTGACACGACGCCGCCCCAGGCCTGTTTATCCTCGTCCTGCTCGTGACAAACGGTGACACCGAATTCCAGGTGCGTGAAATTTCTTCGGACGAATTCGATCAGTGTTTCCGAATCGACGCGCCAGTCGGGATCGAGCACTTCCCCTTTCTCGAGCAAGTACCGCGCAAGATTCAGCGGCGCCCAGGCGGTACGATTGGTGGGCGTCTCGTGATCCTCGAAAAACTGCGCGAACAGCGCTCCGTTTCCGGCTGCGCTTCGAATCTGATGGATCTTGATCCACTCCCAGAGCGATCTGACGCGGCAACGCAAATTCCGGATATCCGTGCGAGAGCAACCAGTCATACAGGCGCAGAACATAGCTCATATTTCCCGAGACCGGTCCACGTCCTTCACCGTTGCGATAGTCGGCCCGGAAGGGCCATGGCGAATGGGCGTCATCGCCACTTTGCTGATTGGCGGCGAGGACACGGGCGTTTTGCAGACCTTGCTCGAGATACTTGCGCTCGCCGGTGGCCTCGAACAACAGCACCAGCGCGTAGCCCGCGATACCTCCCTTATCCGGTTCGATCTCGAAGGGACGATCGCCTTGCGAGCCTGAATCCGCGGGCTGCGGGAATTTGACTCGAGTGCCGGTCGAGCGGGAAAAGCGAGGATATTTGCCGGATTGCGGCGTGAGTGCCTCTTTCACCAAGTAATCGCCCATGGATCGCGCGGTCTTAAGATAATCGGGTTCCCGTTTGCCCTGAAGTTCATGGAATTTAAGGTAAGAGAGAATACCCATCCCGTTCTGAGTGGCCGGAATGGTGTCCGTGCGATCGGGTGCAGGGGTCCAATCGCCGTCCAGAAAAGTTGCAAATATGAAGCGGGGATATCCGTGATCCGCCGGACACTGCCGGTAGAAATTCATTTCAAGATCCAAAGCCGCGGTCCAAGACGTCCAGGGCAGCAAGCGGCCTGAAGCGTCGAAACTCAAGGTATGTCCCGCAATCCTCGCCGGCTGAGGCGTTTCACGAACTGACATTTTTTCCTGATGCGACGATATCCACGCTGTCGGTTTTTGGATCGAAAATGATCTGTGCTTCGCCGCGTTCGAGTTGCCGAACGACGCGGGCGACTTTGTCTTCGAGCGACAATTCGCGTTCGCCGTAGTCGGTACCTTCGCGCAGTACGAATGACTCGACTACCGACCGCAACAATTCCGCACTGAGATGCGCGTGCGGCACCAACACCGAGGCGTTCGATTCCTCATCCACCTAGTGGCCCGACCGTCGAGCGAGCCATGTATCCAAATGACTCGCAAAGGCATTGCGATCGGCCAAGGTCAGCGGCGGGGGCCCACCCCCTACGTTGCCGCTCGAGCGCATTGTGTCCATGAAGTCACGCAGGTTCAGGACGCCGCGGATCGTGTCGGGTGAATAGCGCTCGCCGCGCGGGTTGAGGGCTTCTGCGCCCTTCGCGATCACTTCGGCCGCGAGTGGGATGTCGGCCGTGATGACCAGATCTCCCGCCGCCACCTGCTTCACGATCTCCCCATCCGCCACGTCGAAGCCGCTGGAAACCTGCACGGTGCGTAAGCTCGGGATGCGTGGAATCTTGAGCGGCTGGTTGGCGACCAACGTCACGGCGACGCCGGTGCGCTCCGCCGCCCGGAATATGATCTCTTTGATGACGTTCGGACAGGCGTCCGCATCGACCCAGATACTCTGGCTTGGCAAGTTCGACCTGTTCGGCATCATGTGGATCGATGATATACCGGATCGGCGCTGCAAAACGTTCAGCGATTGCCGGCCTCTCCCAACGTGCGCTGAGCGATGCGCATGGCCGCATCGTCGCCCTCTCTTTGTTCGTGCCGGTCTGCCGCGTGGCGCTCCTCGCTACGAAAGCGCTCTACGACGCGGCTCAACGACTCCGCCTCGATGCGCTTTTCGCTCCACCTGGCGCGGCGCTTCTCGTACTCGCCTCGGGCGGCGTCGATATTTTTCAAGTGCTGACGTAGCGCTTCACCCAACCGTTCCAAGAACGAACGGTAGTTTTGCAATTTGACCGCATCCATTGCGCCCTGACTTTCGGTCGAATTGCGCACGTATTCATCGCGATAGCTTTTGAGCTGCTCCAATTGGCGCTCGAGATCAGCGACCCGGCGTCCGGCTTCCGCCATCGCCCGGCTCAACTCATTGGCGGAGTTGGAGGCGATTTGCTGGATAGGTTCGAAACGTCGTGACTTCATCTGTCCCGCACTATCGGGCCGTTGCCGATGGTTGCGCCGAGAACTGCGTCACGAGTTGCTTCAGATCCGCGTAGCTGCGCTCGATTCCCACCGGCTGATACATGTCTTGACGCAGAAACTCGAGGATTTTGGGCCATTGTTCGACGGCCAGATCCACGCGAGGATCGGCGCCGCGCCGGTACGCGCCCACCGTGATCAAATCTCTGTTTTGTTGGTACGTCGAGTAGACCTGTTTGAAACGCATCGCGAGATCAAGTTGCTCGCGGGTCGAGATTTGATGCATCGCGCGGCTGATGGACGCCTCGATATCAACTGCCGGATACAGACCGCCTTCCGCAAGGCGCCGCGACAACACGATGTGGCCGTCGAGAATGGCGCGCGCGGCATCTGCGATTGGATCGTTCTGATCATCGCCTTCGACCAGCACGGTATAGAACGCCGTAATCGAGCCCACCCCGCGATCGCTGTTGCCGGCGCGCTCGACCAATTGCGGAAGCCGCGCGAATACCGACGGGGGATAGCCCTTGGTGGCGGGCGGTTCACCGATGGCGAGCGCGATTTCGCGCTGCGCCTGGGCAAAGCGTGTCAAGGAGTCGAGCAGCAGTAGGACTTTCAAACCTCGGTCGCGAAAATACTCCGCGATCGCGGTGGCGAGCCACGCGCCATGTAGCCGCATGAGGGGCGGATTGTCGGCGGGCGTGGCAACGACCACGGCGCGACGCATACCGTCCGGGCCCAGCGTATTGGTCACGAAATCCTGTACTTCACGTCCGCGCTCGCCGATCAGCCCGACGACGGTTACATCAGCCTTGGTGTAACGCGTCATCATGCCGAGCAGCACGGATTTGCCGACGCCGGAGCCGGCAAAAAGTCCAATTCGCTGGCCGCCTCCGACCGCGAGCAGCGAATTGATGGAACGAACGCCCACGTCGAGCGGATCGCGAATCGCCCGGCGCATCAGCGGATTGAGCGGCTCGCCCGTCAGCGAAACCCGGTCGGTGCAGCGCAGTTCGCCGCAGCCGTCCAGAGGCCGGCCCGCGCCGTCCAGCACGCGACCGAGCAACTCATCGCCCACGGCGACCGCGGTCACGCTGCGAGTCGGAATGACGCGCGCACCGGGCATGATGCCGCGTATGTCGCCCGTGGGCATCAAGAAGAGCTTGTCGCCCGAGAATCCGACCACCTCTGCTTCGATCTGTTTGCCCTCGGCCGTATCGACGAGACAGCGCCCGCCGACAGCGGCCTCGCATCCGACCGCTTCGAGAGTCATGCCGACCATGCGATTCAAGGTCCCCTCGACCACGATCTCCGCGGCGCTCGCCATGCGTTCGCGCGCGTGCTTGAGCGATGCGACCCATTGCTTAGGGCGCGGCCGGGTAGCGGCGCCGCTCACGTGCCGCTGCCGCCGCGCAGAGTCGGGGAGTGGCGTTCCGTCCCCAACAGTTCGCTCAAGATCGCGCCCAGGCGAGTCTCCAATCGCGCATCGATGCGTGAGGTTGCCGTGGTGATCTGGCAGCCTCCGCGTGCCATGACGGGATCCTCGATGATCCCCCAGGCCCGCTCACTTTCAGTAGGCGCGAGGTTTTGCCGCACAACGGCAGCATCCTCGGGATGCAGATGCACACGCACGTCGCGCGCGGCGACCGGCAATGCCGAGATCGCCTCGCGAATGATGCCGATGATTTGCGTTGGATCCGCTTTCAACTCGCGCCGCACGATTTGACGCGCGAGCGCCATGGCGAGCGTCAAAAGCTCGCGCTCCACCTCGGCATCCAATTCTTCAAACGGTTTCGCCAAGTCATAGAACATGCCGGCGAGCTGCTCGACTTGGGCCCGAATTTGAGCACGCCCCGCTTCGCGCCCTTCGCCGAGCCCCTGCTCGAATGCTTCCCTGTAGGCTTCCGCCTGAAGATCGGCGAGGCCGCTGACGGTAGGCATTTTCGGCATTGGGGACGCAACTCCCATGTCGGGCGCCGCCCACACTTCGGCGTCGGCCGCAGCTGCTTTGGTGAACGTGTTAGACAAATTCGCCGCCGGCCTTGCCGCCCAAGCTGATCGTGCCTTCTTCCGCCAGCCGCTGAGCGACCACGATGATTTCCTTTTGCGCCGCTTCGACATCCGCGAGTTTCACCGGACCGCGCGCTTCCATATCGTCCTTGAGAATTTCGGCGGCTCGCTTCGACATGTTGCGCAGAATCTTCTCTTGTACTTCGGGTTCGGCGCCGCGCAGCGCCACGGCGAGGGTGTCGGAACTCACCTCGCGCAGCAGTGCTTGTACCCCGCGGTCGTCCACGTCCAACAAATTATCGAATATGAACAACAGATCCTTGATCTGCTGGTGCATCTCGCCATCGGCCTTTTCGATTTTTCCGAGCTCTTCGCCGCTCTTGTCCCGTTCCATGGCGTTCAATATATTGGCCACTGTCCGCGCGCCGCCGATCCGCCGCAAAGCGGCCGGCGGGGCGGCATTGGCCTGCTTCTCGACCAATTGGTCGAGTTCGGTGAGCGCCGATTGCGGTACTTCGTTGAGCGAGGCAATGCGCATCAAAACCTCAGTGCGCATCTCGTCGGATAACAGCGGCAATATCGTTGCCGATTGTTCGGGCTCGAGATGCGATAGCACGATGGCCGCGATCTGAGGGTGTTCGCCGCTGATGATCTGCGCGACGGCCTTCGACTCCATCCACTTGAGCGCCTCGATGCCCTGACCGGACTGTCCGGTGGATACGCGATCGAGCAGCAAATCGGTCTTTTGCTTGCCGACGGCCTGGGTGAGAACACGGCGCACATAGTCCTGTGATCCCGACGCAATGTTGGCTTTGCTGTCGACCACGCCAATGAAGGTGTCCAGCACCGACGTCATTTGGTCGCGCGACACTTGCTTCAGTTCGGCCATGGCGATGCCTAGCCTCTGCACGTCGCGGGCATCGAGCTGCTTGAGCAAGTTGGCCGCATCTTGTTCACCCAAACTCATGAGCAAGATCGCGGCGCGTTGCGTGCCCGCGAGTTCATCCGGCTTATTAGCCATCGGCGGCGACCCAATCCTTCACGACTTGTGCTGCACGCTTCGGATCCTGCCCTACCAGCGTCCGAGCGGCCGCGATCTGCTGCTCAAAGCTTGGGCTAAGTTTGATGCCCTTGCCGCCCTGGCCTGAAATGCTCACGCGGTCGCCGGATACATCGCCGGACTCGGCGCTGCCCAAGGCCTGGCGCGAGGCCGGCCGGGTGAGCGATTTCATCAACGGCCGCAGTACCAGGAACGCGACCACCAGCACCAGCCCTGCGCCGACGATTTGCTTGGCCAGCTGCGTGATCCACGGTGTTTCCCACAAAGGCGGCCCGTCCACCGGCCCGATCGGCGCATTGGATTTGAACGCCTGATTCAACACGTTGAGTTGATCGCCGCGATCTTCCTTGAGCCCGATCGATTCACGCACCAGTTGGGTGAAGCGCTTGACGTCGGTCTCGCTCATCGTCGAGGTAGTGACCTTGCCGTCCTCGCCCACTTTTTGCCAGTCGTCGAGCACCACGCCGACGGAAAGACGTTTCAAGTTGCCCACCGGCTGCTTGATGTACGACAAAGTGCGGTCGACCTCGAAATTGCGGGTGCTGCGCTGAGCGCTCGAGGACGGTCCGTTTGCGGCAGCGGTTTGCTCCGCGGGAGTACCGGGTGTGGGCGTCGCGCCGGCGATCACCGGCGCGCCCGAGGTGCCGGGCGGCTGATTGCTGAGTGCACCCGGAATACCTTCGACGCCATCGCCGCCCTTGCGCATCTCGTTGCTGGTCTGTTCGCTGCGAACGGCGGTCTTCTGCGGGTCGTAATTCTCGCGAGTTTCCTCTGTGACCGTGAAGTCAAGATCCGCTGTAACCGTCGCGCGCACTCGTCCGGGACCCACCAATGGTTCCAGCAGCTCGATGATTCGGCGCTGATAGCCTTCTTCCAGCTTGCGCGTGTATTCGAGCTGCCGTGTGCTGGCGGCCGCCTCCGCGCTCTCGTCCGGAGAATTGAGCAGCGAACCCGCTTGGTCCACCAGGGTGACGTCGCTCGCGCCGAGTTCCGGCACGCTCGAGGCGACCAAGTGCACGATGGCGGCGACCTGACCGGGCTCCAGACGCCTGCCGGGATAGAGCTGCAGCATCACGGATGCGGTTGCCTTGTGCGCATCGCGCAGGAAAACCGAGGGTTTGGGCAGCGCCAGGTGCACCCGCGCGCTCTGCACGCCCTGCACCTTGATGATCGTTCGCGCAAGTTCCGTCTCGAGTACCGATTGATAGCGTGCGCTCTCCATCATCGAGCTTGAGCCGAGCGCGGATTCCTTTTGAATCATTTCGATTCCCATCGAATCGCTCTGCGGCAGCCCTTGGCTCGCCAGCCGGATGCGCGCCTCTTGGACCTTGGATTCGGGCACCGACACCGCGCCGGAGGGACTGAGTTTGTACTCGATGCCCGCCGCCGTCAGAGCATCCATGATTTGGCCGCTCTCGCGTTCGGACAGCTGACCGTAAAGCACGCTGTAATTCTGGCCCTGTGACCAGAGCACCAGCCAAATCGCCACCGCGACTGCGGCCGCGACGCCGGCGAGCAAGCCGACTTGTTTGAGGGCGGGAATCGTCTCCAGCAAGCGGCGCGGAGGACTAGGTATGATGTCAGCCATGAATTAGCCTCATTGTCGGTTACACCGACATATTCATCACTTGCGTATAGGCGTCGAGGAGCTTGTTGCGGACCTCTGTCATGGCGTGAAACGCCAATCCGGCCTTCTGCACTTCGAGCATCACCTTCGTAAGATCGACGCTCTTGTCGCCGGTCTCGTATGCATCCGCCAGCGCGGTCGCCTGGTTCTGCATGGTCGCGATGTGATCGACCGAATCCTTCAACAGACTCGCAAAATCCGGCGGCTGTGCGCTGGGCTGCGTTATCTCGGCGGAGAATCCCGAGGCTCGCGTCTGCAAGGCGCGCATTTCCGCGAGTACTTGTTGAATTTGCATGCTGCTCATGCGTCAGGCCGTCACGAACTGTTGATCATGCAGGCGAGGAACGTTGACACCGGCGGCTTTGAGCTGTTGCAGCTTGTGGCGCAAAGTCCGCGGGCTGATCCCGAGGCGCTCCGCGGCCAATTTGCGGCTGCCGCCGGTGATGCGCAGTGTGGCGAGTATCAGTTCCCGCTCGCGCTCCTTGAGATCGTGGTCGAGCCCAACCTCCTGATCCTGAACCGGCTCGGCATTCGACATCGCAGCCGGGCCCGAGGTTGCGGCCGGGCTCGAAGTTGCCCCCATGTCGAGATCTGCCGCGTCGATCCGCCCGCCCGAGGCGAGCCACGCGGCTCGCTGCACGATATTGGTCAACTCGCGCGCATTGCCGGGCCAGTCATACTGCAGCAATTTGCGCTCGGCGGCGGGCGACAAAGAGATCGCTGCCCGGCTGCCGCGCGCGCACGCCTGAATGCCGCGGCGCGCCAAGGGCAGTATGTCGCCGCGCCGTTCTCGCAACGCAGGCAACCGAAGCGACATCACGTTGAGCCGGTAGTACAGATCGGCGCGAAAGCGTGTCGCGCGCGCCTCATCCGCCAGATCCCGGTTCGAGGTTGCAATCAGACGCACATCGAGGCTGATGGTGCGTCCGCTGCCCAGGCGCTCCACCTCCCGCTCCTGCAAAACTCGCAAGATCTTGGCCTGCAATCCCAAATCCATCTCAGAGATTTCATCGAGCAAGAGCGTCCCGCCCTGTGCTTGCTCGAACTTGCCGGCATGAGCGGCGAGAGCACCGGTAAAGGCGCCCTTCTCGTAGCCGAACAGAGTGGCCTCCAACATGTTGTCCGGGATTGCCGCGCAATTGATCGCAACATAGGGCTTGTCGGCGCGAACCGAATGATCGCGGATGAAGCGTGCGTAGACCTCTTTTCCCGTGCCGCTCTCGCCGGTGATCAGTACGGTCGCATCGGTTTCCGCGATCTTGCGCGCAAGGGATACCGTGCGCTTCGATTCAGGATCCACCGCGATCAATTCGTTCGGCATGACTCGAATGGATAGCTGTCGACGGGCCATCTCGATCAATGCCTGCGCATCGAAGGGTTTGACGATGTAGTCCGTCGCGCCCTCCCGCATGGCCGATACGGCCTGCGCGACGGTGCCAAAGGCGGTCATCAGTACGACCGGCAGATCCGGCCGCAGGCGTTTGATGGCCGAGAGCAATTCGTAACCGTTGGCGCCGGGCATTTGAACGTCCGAGATGACCAGGGCGATTTCCTGCGATTCGAGCAACTCGAGTGCCTCGCGCGCGTCGCTTGCGGGAAGCGCCGTGATACCGGCGGCGCGCAGCGTGTCGGTCAGCGCCTCGCGCAAGGCGGCATCGTCCTCGACGACCAGGACCGATTCATTGAGCTTGTTCATGCAGTTCCTCAGCCGGTAAATCGATGATGAAAGTGGCGCCGCAGTTCGAATCGGCCAAGCGAACGTTGCCGTCGTGTGCCTCGACCACGCTTTTGACGATCGCGAGCCCGATGCCGTTGCCGCGCGCTCGAGTCGTGAAGAAGGGCTCGAAGATTCGCTCGCGAATCGGCAATGGGACACCCGGACCGTTATCGCTTACGACGATTTCGGCGCGGTTGAGCGCGGAGCGACGCCCCAGCAATTCCAGGTGCAGATCGGCCGTTGCCGCCTGCAGAGCATTGGTCGCCAAGTTCAAAACGGCGGAAACCAGCGACGGCGCATTGGCCCTCACCTTGAGGTCAGGCGCCTGAGTGCTGATGGTCAACCGTACGCCGCGGCGTAGTGCCGGGCGCAGCCACTGCGCCACCTGCTCGAGCAGTGCACTCACGCTCACCACCTCGCGTGCGGCGCCGCCGTGGGCGAAGGCAAGCATGTCGTTCACGAGCTTATCGAGTTGCTTGAGACTCTCGACGGTCCTTTGGCTGCAGCGCGTCAGATCTTCCGGACTGCGGCCGGGCATGGTCATCTGGGATGCGTAGAGCAGCGCCGCCGCAAGCGGTGTTCGGATCTGATGTGCAAGGCCCGCAGCCAATTCTCCCAAGGTCAGGAGGCGCTGTTGCCGGGCGAGAAAAACTTGCATCAAATGCGATTCGGTGACGTCGGTCAGCAGCACGACTTCGCCGCCGTGGCGGAGGTCGCGGCGCGAGAGATTGACGAATCGACCGCACCGCAGTTCGGTGTGCTCGCCGATTGCAGCGCTGCTGACCGCCGCGCGCGCGAGCACGGCGGCGAATGATTGGCCGCAGAGCGGTTCGCTCAGCAACGCGATCGCGGCGGGATTGCTCTCTTGGATGGTGCCGTGAGGGTCGAGCACCAGCACGCCGCCGGGTAAGCCTTCGACGAGCGCCGACAATCGCGCCGCCAAATGCTCCTTGCCCGCATGCGCCTCGCTTAATTCGAGCCGCAGCTCTGCTACCTGCTCGCGTAGTGAATCGAATGCTCCGGAGAGCTGTTCCGAGACCGAGCCGAATGCGAGAAACGCCGCCTGCAATTCGCTGCGTTTGTCGATCGGTTCTAACGTAATGGCGGCCATGCGCCAGGAACAAAGCAACTTCTGTGCCTTAGACTCATTTCGCCTGCCGATCAACCAGTTACGGCGGAGTCACCGCCGCGCGCGATGACAGCGTCAATAATCTGTCAGGCGCTCAGACGGTATTTGCGCAGCTTCTCGACGAGAGTCGTTCGGCGAATCTTGAGCAGGCGCGCCGCCTCGGCAACGGTGCCATCGGCCTCTTTGAGTGCTTTGCGGATGAGTCCCACTTCAATCGCAGACAAGTGATCCTTCAAATCGATGCCGCCGCTCTTAAGAACGCTCTGCGAGCTTTCTATTGCCTCCGTGAGTTCCAACGCGTCGGGCGATTCTTCGAGCATGGCAACCGGCGCAACGATCGGCTCGAAGTCCTCCGTTGCCTCCGGCGGCGGAACGAGTTGCACACCGCTGCCGAACCAATTCCCGGTGCCGGTGCTTCGATACCGCTCCGGCAAGTCGCGTGCGGTGACGAGTTGCTCCGGAAACAGAATCGCGAGCCGTTCCAACAAATTCGCAAGCTCTCTCACATTGCCGGGCCACCGATTGCGTGCGAGGCAATTCATGGCCTCTTTGTCCAAGCGGATGTGTCGGCCCGCACTCTTTCCCTGGCGATAGAGGAGATGTTCAATCAGCACCGGCATGTCTTCGAGCCGATCCCGCAGAGGCGGCATTTGCACGGGAAACACGTTCAATCGATAAAACAAATCCTCGCGAAAACGTCCCTCGCTGATCGCAGCGTCGAGGTCACGATGCGTCGCCGCGATGATACGCACATCGCAATGAATCGTGCGATTGCTGCCGACGCGCTCGAAGCTTCTTTCTTGCAGCACCCGCAGCAGCTTCACCTGCATTTGCAGCGACATGTCACCAATTTCGTCGAGGAACAAGGTGCCGCCCTCTGCGAACTCGAAGCGGCCGACTCGCGTCGACAATGCCCCCGTGAACGCGCCCTTTTCGTGTCCGAAGAGTTCGCTCTCGAGAAGATCGGCCGGGATGGCGCCGCAATTCACCGGCACGAAGGGATGTCCTGCACGGCCCGACAGTTCATGAATATGGCGCGCGACCATTTCCTTGCCGGTGCCCGACTCGCCGAGAACCAGCACGCTGGTGTCAAATGGCGCGACCTGTTCGATCAATCGGTGCACGGCGCGCATGGCACGCGAAGTCCCGCTCGGGCGAAAGCGATGCGCTCCCGGCTGAGTGGGATGACCTTTGCGAAGGTTTTGCGCTTGATCCAAGATGGCGGACAAACGGCGCTGTTTAACGGGCAGCTCGAGATGCAGCCAAGCGAGATCACCGCTGCTCTCGGCAAGCTTCGGCAGGCCGTCGTTGCTCAAGTAGATTAGCGGCAGCGCCTGGGCCATCGAACGCAGTTGGGCGACGATCAAGGGTCCCTGCGTGGTGATCGTATCGGTCCCGACGATCACCGCCAGCCAGTCTTGCGGGCCGCGATGCGAAGAATGACTGAGTTCGGCCAAATCCTGGACTCGAACCGGCTCCATGTCTAAAAACCGCAGCAGGGCCTCCAGACTTCGCGCCTTCGAATCCGAGGGTTCCATCACAATAACTTTGGCATCAACCACTGTTTTGGGCTCCTTCCCGTTCAAAACTGTGACGGAGTCGACATATCTCTGGTGACGTCTCAAGCATTGGTGCTAACTTATTGACATTGCTCACTCAATGCCGGGGACGGGAGACATAGTACTGATCGACTTGAGAGAAAAGCAGTTGGCAAAGTCCCCTAATGCGTGTAGGGAGAACTCGCAAATATTGAGGCAGAATTTGCTACAGGGTCGTCGAGTGGGCGGTCACTCTCGCGCCGGCGATCAAGCGGCGGTGGTGGCGAAAAATGAGTTTATCGAGCATCTCCACCACGGCATCGCTCAAGTCCCGGTAGCGCAATTGCGCGACGCGCTCGCCGTCTTGCAACCGCTCACCGGCCACGACGCAGGGGATCCTTAGCGGCTGCGGCAGAGCCGGGTTGATATACACGTGCAGCAGCCCCGTCGTACCCACCGCCGGTGCCGCCGCGCCGAACCACTCCAATCCGCGCGATCCGAGCCGGGTCCGCTGTGGAGTGGGCAGCGAACTCGCGCGCGAGGCGAGTTCGGCCGTCAGCCGCAACAAGATGTTCAACTTGTATTCCAAGCGTTGAAGTTCGTGCAGCAAGGCAGGGGATTCTTCTTTGAGCGCCTCGGAGACGCGTACTTCGTCGAGCGTGGATTCGGCGCCGAGCAGCTGATGATTATCTGCATTCAAGCGGGCGAGATTTGAGCCCTGCTCGAGCGGACCTGCAATCCAGGCCAGAGGCAACAGTTCCTCGAAAATCAGACCATCGCCGAGAAAAGACTCAGGCATGGGCCCCGCCTTGAATTATGAACCGGCCGCGTTTAAGCCACGGACCGGGTCGTGGAATAGGCCCGCAAGGCGCGCCGACCCACCGCCAGCATATCCATATCGCGGCATTTGGCGCGAAATCGATGTTCCATGCGACCGATCGACCGATCGTTCAATTCAGCAATTTCGCGCACCACCGATCGAACCTTCTCATCCATCGGCTGCAATGCGCGATGGGCGGACTTTAGCAGCTGCAGCCGCTCAGCGTCGAGACGCACCGCCGATGGGACATCGCCCGCGTCGGCAACGGCGCAGAGTTCGTGGGAGAGTTCCAACGCCCGGTAGAGCGCGGCCATTGCGTCGGCGCGAGTCATCGGCCGTCCGCTACGATCTGATCCCACCCGCTTTTGATATGGCCGATCAGTTGGGAAACTTCAGCGACTATCGCAGCGTCGTTGGTCACGTTCGCGACCGTGAGCCGGTTCAACATGTAGAGGTACAAGTTGCGTAAATTCTGCGCGATTTCAGCCCCCCGCTCCATGTCGAGGGTGGCATCGAGTTGGCTGATCAGCCGCACCGCTTTGCCGATCGCAGAGCCCTTGGCCTTGACTTCCTTCAATGGCACATTGCCCTTGATCCTCTGCATGCATCCCTGGGCGATGGCAAGCTGCGACACGATGTGCTCGAACATGATCTGCACCAGCTTCGCGGGACTCGCGTCGGCGACCAGACCGTGGCTGCGCACGGCGCGATATTGGGCGGCGGCGTTTTGGGGGTTAAACATGATCCGATCGGTTTAGGTGTTGGTCGTGCCGTTGCTCAAGCTGCTGGTCGCCGCGTTGGAGTTGGACGACGCGCTGGGATTGAACTCTGCAGTCAAATAGGTTTGAGTCTCTTTCAACGCCGCCACTGCCGCGTCCATCGCATTGTATTGAGTGGTCAGCGTCGCCGCATAAGTTGCCAATTCCGCATTCAACGCGGTTTGCTGCGTGGCCACGTTGGTGAGGCCCGTTTGCAGCCCCTGATTGATGGTCGACAACAAGCCGCCGGCTTGTGTGTACTGGGTTACCAGCGCATCAATCTGCGTCGCGATGCCGTTGGTGCCGCCGAGCAGTTGGCCGACTGCGGCCAGATTCGCGGTGAGCGCACTGCTCAATGTTCCCGGATCGCTATCCAAACTGCCGGAGTTGGCATCCGCCGTGATTCCGAGGTCGGAAAGCGAGGCGATACCCGACTTGCTCGACGAAATGGTGTCGAGGATGTTCTCCAATTGATTTTGAAATGACTGCAGCGTGGCATTGCCCTGCAGAGGCCCTGCCGTTTGTGTCGCCGCATTGTAGCCGCTCAGGGTCTGGATGCTGCTCAATACCCCGTTTACCGCCGTGACGAAGGCGCCGATCGACGTCGTAGCCGTCGTGGTGTCGGGACTGACGGTGACCGTGGTCGACGTGCCCGCCGCCGAGGGCTTCAGTAAATTGATGCTGACGCCTGAGATGGCGCCGCTCACCACATTGCTCGAACTCGTGGCAGCGAAGCCGTTGATGGAGAAGTTCGCGTCGGCCGCGGCCTGTGTTTGCGTAAGATTCGTGACGCCATTGGCTGGATCGTAGACCAACGAGGACAGGCCGCTCCCGCCGTCCGTCTCCGTGACGGTGATCGCATTCGCTGCACCGGTGGTCGTGCCGGACAGCACCAACCGGGCGCCGTCGCTGGCCGAAATGACGCTGGCGCTGACGCCCGGGTTGTTGGGCGCAGCGTTGATCGCCGCGGCAATACCCGCGAGCGTGTCGTTGTTCGAGCCGATGTCGATCGACGTCGAAGAACCGCCGACGGAAATCGTCAGGCTTCCGGTACCGATCACGGCATCCGAACCCGCGGTCACCGGCGCGGACGTGAGCGTCTGCGAGGTCGCGAGGTTCGTTACGGCCAGGGAAAATTGACCCGCGACGGCATCGGAGGACGTGCTCGCCGAGGCAATAGTGGTATCCGCCACCGTCGCATCGAAGCCCGCCAGGTTACTCGGGGTTTCCAAAGCGGCCAGGGTGCTCTTCAGCGTATCGAGCGCACTGGTAAAGGTACCGAACGCCGACACCTGCGAGTCGAGCGCGGTGGCCTGGTTGGTCAGTTGATTCTGCTGGGCCGCTCCGAAAGCGTTGGTCAGCGAGGATACGATCGCGCTGATATTGAGTCCGGACCCAATGCCCGTCGAGGTAATGGCCGCGCTGCTGGCGGCTGCCGCCGGCGACGTGTTGGCCGGCGTTGTGCTTGCGGCAGGCGCCGCGGCGCTCGAAATGGTGGAACTCATATGATGGCTCGTCCCGTTCTAGATTCCATGAAGTATCGGCATGGCCCGACAAGACTTAAGCAAGTGGCGTACCACTTAGGGCAGCAACTTACGCCAGACTGTCGATGAGCAGACTGGAGGCCCCGACACTGCGTGCCAAGGCGGGAAACTCGCTCACCGGAAATTCGCCGATGACCTCGCCGGTCGCGGGATTCACTTGTTGAATCAGCTTGTCGCCGGAAGTTGCATCGAGGCGGAATTGGTCGGGACGCCCCGAATCGTTGAGGTATTTATTCAGCACATCGACCAGAGACTGGGGATCGGTGTTACGTGGGGGGGCGGCTGTGTGGGCTGCCGCGTGGGCTGCTGTGTTGGCAGCCGCTGCGCGCGGTACGTTCTTGCCGCCGGCGGGCAAAGTCTTGCCGCCCGATTGTTGGCTGCTAATCGATAGTGTCGCCTGATTTGCCTGTACGACGCTCGTAACCGCGAGCTTGCCCGGATTGCCGTCGCTAGCCATCTGTACACCTGCTTTGCTCTAAAATCGACGGCGAAAGACTCCTATTCTTGCCGCTGCCTGTATCCGAGGCTCGGGGGCTTTCACCTCCGAGCCTCGGCTCTTTCCTCTTACGAAATGCCTCTTCCTTACTGCTTCGGCAATTACTGCAAAAGCTTGAGGATCAGCTGCGGTTCCTGGTTGGCCTGCGCCAGCACCGAGATACCCGCCTGTTCCAACACCTGCGCTTGGGTCAAATTCGCCGTTTCCTGGGCGAAGTTGGCATCGACGATGGTGCTGCGCGACTGAGTTAGGTTCTGAGCCGTCGAGGTCAGGTTGCTGACCGCCGACGTGAACCGGTTCTGAATGGCGCCCAAGGTGCTCTGCAGCGCGCTAACCGAGGCAAGTGCAGAATCGACCGATTGAATGGTGTTGTTCGCACCCGCAACCGTCAACACGTTCTGGCTGGAAAGCGGGGCGGTGTTGAGGGAGGTCAATCCGGCCGCAATGCCCGAGGCGAACGAAGTCGTCGGAGCCGTGCCGCCGACCGTAATCGAGGTCGATGCGGACAAGGCAACGGTGCCATACGTAAGGACGGCGGTACCAGAGGTTGCCCCGGTGATTCCGCCGACGGTATCGGCGCCGGCCGTCGTCTGGGTGTAGGAGATCGTGCTGCCGTCGGCAGCTTGAAGCTCGAGAGCGCCGCCCGCGGCTTGGGAATCGGCCGTGACACCGGTCTGCGCCGACACATTGTTGATCGCGGTCTGCAATTGCGCCTGAGTTAACTGGCTTGCATTGCTCGCGGTCAGCGCCAATCCGGCAGCGCCGAAAACATTGACGCCGTTGATCGCCAGCTGATAGTTACCCGCGACCGCACCGCTCGTACCGACGTTGGTGATCGTCAATGCCGCCGTCTTGGTCGACGCCGACGCCGTCAATCCCTGGATGCCCACCGCGTTGATGGCCTGCACCACCGAATAGGCCGACCCGCTGGCCTGACCCACCGCGTTGCCCGCGCCGGCCGAGGTTGCGCCGACGGCGACGGCTGTGCCGCCGTTCACGGCCAGAGTGAGGTCGCCTGCGCCGAGGGCCGTTCCATTGCCGACGCCGCTAAGGCTCGCGAACTGCCCAATTTGGCTGGCCTCGACACCGGTCGATAAATCGACCGAAATCGTATTGCCGACGTTTGCGCCGACTTGATACACCGTGGTTCCGGCGGTGCCGTTGAGCACGTTCGATCCGTTGAAGGTCGTCTGACCGGCGATCTGTGTGATTTCCGCTATTTGCTGCTGCACCTGGCTGTCGAGCGCGGCGCGATCCGCGGCGCTGTTCGAGCCGTTGGCCGCTTCCACCGCCAAGGTGCGAATGCTCTGTAGGTTGTTGACGATCGTCGTCAGCGCGCCGGCGGCCGTTTGCGCTTCCGAAACGGCGTCGTTCGCGTTGTTGACGGCCTGATTCGTGCCGTTGATCTGAGTGGTGAACTGCTGACCGATCGCAAGACCGGCCGCGTCGTCGGAGGCGCTGTTGATGCGAAGGCCCGATGACAGTCGGGTCAGCGATTGGGACAGCAACGCCTGCGAACCCGTCAGATTGTTCTGCGCTGTAAGCGAGTCAATGTTGGTATTAAGGTTCAATGCCATGTTAAAAAACTCCTGAAGGTTGAAACACCGGCCCGTCTTAGGCCCACGTTGTGTGCACTTCACCCGCCAAGCGGGCAGACCGGTGACACATTCAAAGGGTTTATCGGATGAAGGCGGCGCTTCTTTAGCCGGCAATCGCGCAGGTCGTTGGATTTTTCGGGTGCCGCTTCACGATTTCGGTCATCGGCATTTGACAAGAAAACGGGCCATCGCCGAACCCTCCTCCGAACCCCCTTCTATCGGCCGCCAACCCGCATTGTGAAGCGCTACTTTTCCCCTGCGGCCTTGGCTCAGGACCCCCTCTGGCCCTGCTTTGGGCGCCTCTAGCGCTGCTTTGGGCGCCTCTGGCTCCGCTAGGCCCCGGGCGGGCCCGTTTGACGGCAGCGTCCCCGCGCCGCCGGGTTATCCCAGAGGTTTTCGGGTAGAATTCGCGGCCCCCCGTTTTACTCCGCCTAGGAAGCTTCGCTACCTTGAAATCCGTGACCCGTAAAGTCCCCAAGGTCGGCTTCGTCAGCTTGGGCTGCCCTAAGGCGCTGGTCGATTCAGAGCGCATACTCACTCGCTTGCGCGCGGAAGGGTACGAAGTCGCCGCCAGCTACGGCGCGGCCGATCTCGTCATCGTCAACACCTGCGGATTCATCGATTCGGCGGTGGACGAATCGCTGGACGCGATCGGCGAGGCCATCGCTGAAAACGGCAAAGTCATCGTCACCGGCTGCCTGGGCGCGCAGCCGCAGAAGATTCTCGATCGCCACCCGGAGGTCCTGAAGATCACCGGCCCCCAGCGCTACGAAGAAGTAGTCGCATCGGTGCATGAACACCTGCCGCCTCAGCACGAGCCGTTCCTGGATTTGATTCCCGCACAAGGCATCAAATTGACGCCCCGGCATTATGCTTACCTCAAGATTTCGGAAGGCTGCAATCATCGCTGCAGCTTTTGCATCATTCCGTCGATGCGCGGAGATCTCGTCAGCCGGCCGATCGGCGAAGTGCTGCGCGAGGCCGAGCAACTCGTGCGGGCTGGGGTCAAGGAGATCCTGGTGATTTCGCAGGATACGAGCGCCTACGGTGTGGATCTGAAATATGCCGCACAGCCATGGCGGGATGCCGACCGGCGGGCGAATTTCTACGACCTCGCCAAGGCATTGGGCGAACTCGGCGTGTGGGTCCGATTGCACTACGTCTATCCCTACCCGCACGTCGATAAGGTCATTCCGCTGATGGCGGACGGGCAAGTCTTGCCCTACCTGGATATTCCGTTTCAACATGCGAGTGCACGCATTTTGAAATTGATGAAAAGACCGGCAGCTGCGGAAAATACGCTGCATCGGATTGCCGCCTGGCGCAGGGTAGTTCCGGATATCACTATTCGCAGCACTTTCATCGTCGGCTTTCCCGGTGAAACCGAGGCGGAGTTCTCGGAACTTCTCGAGTGGCTGCGTGAAGCGCAGCTCGACCGCGTCGGCTGTTTCGAATACTCGCCGGTCGAAGGAGCCGCTGCGAACGCGTTGCGCGAACCCGTAGCGGCTGAGGTCAAACAGGAACGGCGCGCGCGCTTCATGGAGCTCGCCGCCGAAATCAGCGCAAAGCGCCTCGCCGACAAGAAGGGGCGCACGATGAAAGTACTGATCGATCGCAAGGATGGCGATACCGCCATCGCACGCTCGAGCAGCGATGCGCCTGAAATCGACGGTGTGGTCCGCATTCGAGAAGCGAACGGCTTGCGGGCCGGAGATTGGGTCAAGGTGAGGATCACGAAGGCGGATGCCTACGATCTCGAAGCGCGCGTGGCTTTATGAGGCCGCATCGACTTGTGTAAGCTTGCTTGGCGTCCCGTAAACATTCAAGACGGCGGAGATGAAAGAGTGGAAATTACTGCAGACCGGGTGGTCACGATTCATTACACGCTCAAAGACGAGAGCGGCGCAGTGCTAGATAGTTCCTCGGGCGGCGAGCCCCTCGCCTACATCCAGGGGCACGGCAACCTCGTATCGGGGCTGGAGAAAGCCCTCGAAGGCAAAGAGGACGGCGCTGCGGTGAGCGTGGTCGTCTCGCCGGCCGAAGGCTATGGGACGCGCGATGAGGCGTTGATTCAGCGCGTGCCGAAGCGCACTTTGCAAGGCGGCAACATAAAAAAGGGCATGCAGTTTCAGGCTCGCACCGACGACGGCATGCGCCTGTTCACGGTCACCGCCGTTATCGGCGATATGGTCACACTCGACGGGAACCATCCGCTGGCCGACCGGCAGCTGCATTTCGACGTGCAAGTCGTGAGCGTGCGTGAGGCCACGGCCGAAGAACTGGAACATGGCCACGTGCACGGCGCAGGCGGCCATCATCATTAGCGCGCGGGATTAGCGCGCGGGATTAGCGCGAGAATAGCGCGCGCCCTCAAGAGATGTACTTGAACAGCGACAATCCCTGGGTCATCGTAAAGGCCTGCATCGCGGCGCTCAGTGTGGTGTTTTGCGAGTCAAGGCTCGTGACCGCGCTGGCGTAATTGAGCCCTTGCAGCGACGTGATGGACGTCTGTAGCTGGGTTTGCTGGCTGGTCGCGACCGACAGTTGCGTGGTGATCAAATTCAACCGGCCGCCCACACCAGCCTGCACCGCGGATGACTGAGTAAGCGCCTGGTCAATGTTGTTGAGCGCAGAGGCAATGGAGTTACTGAGCTGGGTTTGCGCACCGGGCGTCGATATCCCGGCCTTGAGCGCAGTGATCAAATTCTGCGCCGTCGTAAAGATGCTCTGATCGCTGCTCGGCGCCACTGCAAACGAGTCGCCGGCGGCCGGTTGGCCGCTCAACGTCACCTGTATGCCGCTGAAGGCGATTGCCTGACCGTCGGTGTAAGTGCCGGAGGTTACGACCGCATTGGCGGAGTTCAGCACCTGGTACTGGTTTGCTGTCGTAAAATTTATGGAGTAAGCACCCCCCGCATAAGCGCTGGGGTTCGAAACGCTGGTCGCGCCGATGAGACCGGTTCCCGAATTGATCGGGTTGGGGGTGACCGTGAAGGTGCCGTTGCCGCTCTTGATTTGATTAAAAACGGCGTCGCCGTTGTCGCCCGTGTCGACGGTCAGACCGGCCGCAATTTGCACCCGCCGCTGAGCTTGATCGCCCGCGTAGCTCGCCCCCGTCGCCGTCAAGGCGAAGGGTTCGGTCTGCGAGGCATTGCCGGCGAAGATGTAGTTGCCGTTGCCGTCTTGGGTGTTGGCGAGCGACAGGAGGCTGTTTTGGATTTGCGTCGCTTGCGCCGCGATGGCGGTCAGGTTCTGCGTTGATACCGTGCCTGAATTGGCCTGCAGCGCGAGATCTCGAAGGCTCTGCAGTTGACTTTGCACCTGAGTGAGCGCCGTGTCCTCGGTTGTCAGGTCGGTGTGCGCCGCATTGGCATTGGTCGTGTACTGCTGGCTCTGCGCCAACGCCGCGGTGTAATCGCTGACGAGACCCGCATCGACGGGATTCTGCGAAGCCGTCGTGAACGACAGCCCCGTTGATATCTGATTTTGCGTTTGCGCAATACCGGACTCGAGTTGATTCAACGAGTTCAAAAACTGGGCTTGTTCGATACCTTGGGTGATGCGCATGGCCTGAACCTCCTTGAATCCTTAACTGAACGTGCCGTTGATCGAATCGATCAAAGTCGTGAACAAACTACTGGCGACTGTCAGTGCTTGTGCCGAGGCTTGGTAGGCCTGCTGCCATTGCAAGAGATTCGCAGCCTCTTGATCGAGATTGACGCCGGATATCGACTGGACGGCAGTCTGGGCCTGCGTATTGACAGCCGTTTGCGCGGCCTGCGCCGTATTGACTTGTTGCGCCTGGCTGCCGAGACCGCTGATCAGCGCACTCACCGCGCCCGGGACGCTGATCGTGCCGTTGGACAGCACACCCTGCGCTTGCAGGTTGGCGGCCGCGAGCGCGTTGGTGTTATCGCCGGTGCCGCCGGCATTGCTCTGTATGGTGAAGACGTCGCCGGTGGCCGGTGTTCCGCTGATCTCGGTTTGCCAACCGTTGATGCTGATGTTTGCGCCCGAGGTATAGGCAAAGGTGCCCGCCCCGTTGACGGAATAGGTGGTTGGACTTAAGAACTGGATGGTCGTCGTACTGAGCAAATTCGGGTTCGCGGCATTGACCACTGTGCCGCTGCCGATGGTCGCCTGCCCTGCGTTGGCGTCGGCCGCCGAGGTCTCAATGGCACCTGCGGCGGCGATTGCCGAAGGATTGGTGAGAGCCACGCTGAGTGTTCCGGCCGCTTGCGCCGTCGGCTGGATGAGAAATTGATCGCCCGCCGCGGGGGTAGCCGACAGAACGATCGATAACCCGTTTGCTGTGAGGGGATTCGCAACCGTGCCCGCACCTGTGAGCGCCACATTGGCGCCGGTGGAGGTATCGGTGAGCGCGTAGGCGCCCCCGTTGTAGGCAAGGACATAGTTGTCCGCGGTCAGCGCTCCCAAGTTGCCGATACTGACGGTCGCCGTCGCGTTGTCGGTGTTCTTGGAAGAGGCCGTGGCCACCGGTGCACCCACGGAAAACAAGTTCGCGCCCAACCGGCCGGCGAGGTCGAGGCCCACGCCCTGCTGAGAGTTGGCGGTCTCGGCGACTGCGGTGGCGATTTGGCCGAGCTGGCTCAGCGCCGGATTGATTACCTGGGTGCGAGCCGACAGCAAGCCGCCAAGATCACCGGACGTGATCGAACTGCTGATCGAGTTGCCGTTGGACGTCGAGGTGGATACCTCGAGTTGCGAGGCATTGAATTGATTGGGAATGGTGGTCAGCGTGGTCGTCCCACCCTGCAGGACCAGCGGTTGGCCGTTGCCCACATAGACATTGAGGGCACCATTGCTGTCGGTCGTCGTCGTTACCCCGACCAGCTTCGAGAGGTTCGCGACCATCTGATCGCGCTGATCGAGCAGATCATTGGGTGGTTGGCCGCCCGCGGCCGCCGTGCTCATGACGATCTGCTGGTTCAAAGTCGCAATCGATGCGCCGATGGAATTGATCTGCTGTACGTCGGACAGGATGCGGGTGTTCACGTCCGAATTTAAGCTATTGAGCTGCTGGCTCGTGCCGTTGATATTGTTGGCGAGCGCGTTGGCATCGCCCAGGAGCGCCTGACGCGAAGCGGTGGAGGACGGATCATCCGCAACCGTCGACCACGCGCCGTAATAGCTTTGCAGTGCCGAACTCAAACCTGCGGCCGTGGTGCCGAACAAGTTGTCGATCTGAGACGTGTAATTTTGCAGCGCAGTTAGCTGCCCCAGGCTGCTCTGCGAATTGTTGAGCTGGTTGGCAGCCGCTTGGTTGTACGCGCGGGATACTCCGGCGACGACCACACCGGCGCCGATGGAGGCAGTTCCGGTGGTTTGCGGTGCCGCCGCGTTCAGCTCGATGGATTCTTCGTCATACCCGGGCGTGCTGGCGTTCGCGACATTGTTGCTGGTAACGGCAATAGCCTGCTGAAAAGCCTGCAGCGCTGACACATCGATTCCAAACATATTCGACACGATTTATTCTCCGCGGGTTGGCCGTCACGGTTCTCCGCCCACCGGTTATCGGCACGATCCGCCGTTTCTATAGAGCTGCTACCCGGACCGTCAGGGCCGATCGCAAGGCGCTGCTATTCAGAATCTGATTTAACTTATTCCCGTAATCCGGATCGGTGGCGTAGCCGGACTTTGCGATGTTCTGGATATACGCTTGCGCACTTTGCCCGGCGCCGATTGCATCTCGATACCGAGGCGAGCTCGAGAGCAAATTGGCGAAGTCGCTGACGCTCTCCTCGATCGAACCATAGGCGCGAAAAGCGGTGCGGCGCTGAGTAGCAACGCCGCCCTTGAATTCCACGGTGTCGGCGGTAGCGCGTGCGCCGCGCCATTCCTCGCCCGCCTTGATGCCGAACATGTTGTGGCTGGGGTTGCCGTCCGCGGTGTGCGCCATGCGTTGCCCCCACCCCGTCTCCAAGGCGGCCTGTGCCAACAGTCCCAACGGATTGACGCCCAGCGCTTGAGCGGCGCGGCGGATGGTCGGCAGCACTTGCGCGACGAATCGCGCTGCGTGCTCTGTGCCGCTCGAGCTGTCCCCGGAGCTTTGGGAACGTCCGTCGGCACCGATGCGGGGAGCCATCGACTCCGGTTTCGGCGGCGATGGGACTGTCGCCGGCGATGCCGGCGATGCGTCCGGCTTGAGTTGGCGTTCAAACAGCCGAGCAATGCCGAGATCTTGGTGCTTGCTCAAGGTCAGCGCGACTTGTTTGTCGAACATGTCCTGATACATGCTCATTTCATTGCTGTCGGACTGGCCGCCGGCATCGCTGGCATCGCGCATGCTCTTCAACATCATTTGCATGAACAGCGCTTCGACCTGTTGGGAAACCGCGCGAATCGCCGCGGGTGAACCCGGCGCGTTTTTCAAGGCGGCCAAGCCGTTTAGATCGGTATAAGTGTTCGCCGCGGGCGCGGCCGCTCCCGTCGAGGGCGGCACCGGAGATAGGGATGTCAGAGGCGCGGTCATTTAAATCACAATCAGCTCGGCTTGCAGTGCGCCGGCTTCCTTCAGTGCCTCCAGTATCGCGACCAGATCGCCGGGCGCGGCTCCGACGTCGTTGACGGCGCGTACGATTTGCTCGAGTTCTACGCCGGGGTGGAACAGAAACATGCGATTCGAGCCCTGGTCGACCTTGATCGTGGAATTGTTCACCACCGTGGTCGTGCCGAGCTTGGAGAACGGCGCGGGCTGGCTCACGATCTGCTCCTCTTTGATGCTGACCGATAGGGATCCATGCGACACGGCGGCCGGGCTCACTCTCACATTGCTGCTGATCACCACGGTCCCGGTGCGCGAGTTGATGATCACTCGTGCCGCTGCCATTGCCGGTTCCACGTCCAGATTTTCCACCGTCGACAGAAATGCGACGCGTTGCGTGACGTCGAGCGGCGCCTTGACCCGCACGGATCCGCCATCGATGATCGTGGCCGAACCGTCGCCGATGCCCTTGTTTACGCTCGCCACCAGCCGAGTTGCGGTGGTGAAGTCCGGATCATTGAGGTTGAGAATGATCGCATCGCCCTGTGCTAACTGCGTCGGCACACTCCGTTCGACGGTCGCGCCATTCGGGATTCGGCCGGAACTCGGCACATTGACGGTGAGCTTCGAGCCATCGCTGCCCTCGACGCCGAAACCGCTGACGATCAGATTGCCTTGCGCGATGGCGTAGATCTGCCCGTCGAGTCCTCGCAGCGGAGTCAGGAGCAGAGATCCGCCGCGCAGACTCTTGGCGTTCGCGATGGAATTGACGGTGATGTCGATGGTTTGTCCAGGTTTGACGAACGCCGGCATGACCGCGTGCACGGATACTGCAGCGACGTTCTTGAGCTGCGGATTGGCGGTCGAGGGTACGGTGACGCCCATCTGAGCGAGCATGTTGATCAGAGATTGGATCGTGAAGGGAGCCTGACTCGTTTGATCGCCGGTGCCGTCCAAACCGACCACCAACCCGTAGCCGACGAGCTGATTGGTGCGCACCCCTTGGACCTGCGCCATGTCCTTGATGCGCTCCGCGTGCGCGAACGAGGCGCCCCCAAGGAGGAGAAGCACCGCGATGCAGCTTCGATACAGTGGAGGCATGCGCGGTTCCTTACAGCGGAGCAAATACCGAGTTGAAGAACCGCGACAGCCAGCCCATGCGATTGGAATTGTCGATGACGCCCTTGCCCGAATAGCTGATATGCGCATCGGCGATCTTGTCCGAGGTCACCGTGTTGTTGGTGGACACGTCCGCTGTCCGCACCACTCCGGAGATGTGAATGAATTCATCGCCCTGATTGAGCTTCAAACTCTTGTCGCCTTGCACCACCAAGTTGCCGTTGGCTTGCACGTCGACCACGGTCACGGTGAGGCTGCCCACCAGGCTATTGCCCTGGGAACTGGAACCTTCCCCGTCAAAACTGTTTGCGCCGGACATCGTCGTGTCCAGAATCGGCACGCCCTTGGTCGTGATGGTTTTACCGAACAACGGGAATCCGGTATCCGTCACGGCGGAAGTCTTCGACGTCTTGGTGATGGCGCTCTTGCTGGCATTGGTCGATTCGTTTAAAACGATGGTCAATACATCGCCGACGCGGCGCGCTTTGAGGTCCGAGAACAATGCCATTTCCTGCCCCGCCTGATAGATGGCGCCGTCGGTGCGCGGAGCGGGCGGCGGCAACACTCGCGGAACCACTGCATCGGGCTTTCGATCTTTGCCCGGCATCATGGAGCACGCAGACAGCGCTCCCAACACCCCGATGATGAGAAATGCACCGATCAATCCGCACGCACCGGCGGCACGGGTGTTTCCGCGGACGGCTGGAGGCTGAGTCATCATGAAAGATTCGTCGTCAGGTATTCCAACATTTGATCCGTGGTCGTAATCGCTTTGGAGTTCATCTCGTAGGCGCGTTGGCACTCGATCATATTGACGAGTTCGGTGACCGTGTTGACGTTGGAAGTCTCCAACGTCCCCTGCTGCAGGGTGCCTAAGCCGTTGGTCCCCGGGGTACCCACCTGCGGGGCGCCGCTTGCCGCCGACTCGATCAAGAGGTTATTGCCCATTGGCTGCATGCCTTCCTCGTTGATGAAATCCGCCAATTGAATTTGGCCTATCTGGGTGCTCTTGTTCGAGGCGGACACGGCCGTGACGACGCCGTCGTTGCCGACCGTCAGGGACTGTGTTCCTGCGGGAATGGTGATCGCGGGCTGCAAGGGATAGCCGCTCGCGGTCACGACGTTTCCCTGGGAATCCATCGTGAGCGACCCATCCCGGGTGTAGGCGATCGAGCCGTCGGGCATGGTGATTTGCAAGAAGCCGCGGCCGGTAATGCCGAGATCCAGGGAACCGTTGGTCTGGTTGACGCTGCCTTGCGCATAATTCTTTTCGGTCGCAACGATGCGCACCCCGGTTCCGAGGGTAAGCCCCGTCGAGTACTGCGTGTTCTGCGTACTCTGTGCGCCGACCTGACGAACGTTTTGGTACATCAGATCCTGAAATGCCGCACGGTCCGCTTTGAATCCGGTCGTGTTGGCATTGGCGAGATTGTTGGAGATGATCGCCATTTGGGTGTTTTGTGCGTCGAGGCCGGTCTTGGCCGACCATAGTGCGAGGTTCATCGGGAGTGTCCTTATCTATGCGTCGTATTACGAATTGTTAGACATCAGCTGTTCGGCGGTCTGTTCGTTCTGGTCGCTCGAGTTCATGCTCTTGATCTGAAAATCATACAAGCGCTGCAGCTCGATCATGTTGATCAACGACTGCGCCGCGTTGACGTTGCTCGATTCCAGCATCCCCGAGGTCAGAGTCACGCTCGGGTCGGTGGGCGCCTTGCTGCCGTCTATCTGGCGCAGCAAACCATCGTTGCCTTTTTGCAGATTTTTCTGCGATGGATTGACTAGTTTGATCCTATCGGTTTGCGAAATTGCGATCGGAGCGAGGCCAAGCGGCACGACCGAGACCGTACCGTCGTTGCCGACCGTCACATCCGTCGCCGGCGGTATCACCAGCGGGCCGGACTCGGTCAGAACCGGGAATCCGCTCGCCGTCGTCACCGCCCCCTCTGCACTGACGCGCAGATCTCCGGCCCGCGTGTAGGCTTCTTGGCCATCCAAGCCGCGAACGGCGATGTAGCCCTTGCCGTTGACCGCCACATCGAGTTCACGGCTGGTGCTCTGCAGGACGCCGCTCGAGAAATCGGTGCCTGCGTCGCTTGCCACCGCGTTGACCCTGCTGGGATATCCGACACCGTAGATCGGCTGGCTGACGAATGAGACGGCATCGGCGCGAAAGCCGATCGTATTGATGTTCGCGATGTTGTGGTTGTTGACGGCCTGCGCTTGCATGATTTGCTTCGCACCCGTCATCGCCACATAGAGACCTCTATCCATTGGTGGCGATGCCTATGACGGTCTGCGACATCTGGTCTGCCGTGGTGATGACTTGAGCATTCGCCTGAAACGCCCGCTGCTCGGTGATCATGTTTACGAGTTCGGTGGTTAGATCGACGTTCGAGCTTTCCAGCGAGCTCGACTGAATGCTGCCGAATCCGGCGGACTGCGCCGTACCTTGAACCGGGATGCCGGAGGCGAATGTCTGCGACCAGTCGTTGTCTCCCAACTGCTGCAGCCCCTGCGGATTCGCAAAATTTGCGATGGCCAATTGCCCCAAGTCCGTGGTGCGGCCGTTGGTGTATACCGCGGACACGACACCGGAGGGATCGACCGAGACCGTGCTCAGCTGACCCGTGGTGTAGCCGTTTTGCGTGATGGCGCTCACGCCGAACTGAGTACCGTACTGCGTGGTCTGGTTGAAGTTGAACGCCATGGTCATCGGCAGCGCACCATCGGTCGGGGTAAAGCCGGCGAACGTCAAGGTGCCGCCCAGAGGTGCGGTGACGATGCCGGTGTTCGAAAACGTCAGGTTTTGCGCCGGGCCGGCCGACTGGCCGTTGACGGTCATATTCACCGACCAAACGCCGGGCGCCGCAGTCTGCGAAAAGTAAAAGGTGGCGGGATACGAATTGCCGAGCGAGTCATAGACCGTCGCCGACGTCGATTGGTTGTAGGTATCCGGATTGGTCGGATCGAAGGGCGCGGTCGGCGGGACGGTGGCATTCGACGGTAGATTCAGTGTCGCAACACCCGTGCTGGTCGCCTGCGGGGCGCTCTGCGCAGTGTTCAGATTGAGATTCTGGAGCGCACCGGTATTGAAGCCACCGTTGGCGAGCGGCGGATACACCTGCACGAATCCACCCGTGGAGGTCACCACATTGCCGTTCAAATCCTCGGAGAATTCACCGTTGCGGGTGTAGACGGTACCGCTCGAGGTATTCACGGTGAAGAAGCCGTTGCCGCTGATCGCCATGTCGAGATCCGAGGAACCCGAGCTGATGTCGCCTTGAGTGAATTGTTGCGAGGCGTCCACCAACCGCACACCCTCGCCGGCGGTCGCGCTGTTCAAGTTGACTGTGCCCGCCGCGTACACGTCGGCGAATTGAGCTTGAGAGTTCTTGAAACCGACGGTGTTCGCGTTCGCGATATTGTTCGACACGATGTCCAACGCCGAACTGGCCGCTGAAAGGCCGGATAAGGCGATGCTGAAGTTAGACATGGATCCGCTCCTGAATGAATTAGTTTGAAATCTGCTGAACGCTGGAGAAGGGCACGCTGCCGAGACCCGCGATGTTCAACGTCAACCCGGCCGAGCCCGAGCCCATCGTCACGCTGTCGACGGTACCGTTGATCAATGTGGTGACCGCCGTCCCGCCGCTGACACCGGCGACTTGCGCGCTCAAGGTATAGCTCCCGGCGGGCGCCTGTGCACCCGAGGAGGTCTGTCCGTTCCAAGAGAAATCGGCAAGGCCCGCCGCCTGTGGGCCAAGATTGATCGACTTCATCAACACGCCGCTGCTGTTCGAAATATTGAGCACGACCTGCGAGCTGGTCTGCGGCACGCTGACCGCTCCGGACATCGTCCCCCCGGCGGTAGCCAACGTGCCGGTGGTGCTCGCGACGAGCGCCTGATGCCCCAGCAACGAGGAGGCCTGCAGTGCTTGACTCGATACGAGCGAATTCGACAGCGCGGAGAACGAAGTGTTGAGCTGAGTGATTCCCTGCACTTCGCTGAGCGAAGCGAGCTGGCTCAAAAATTGGTTGCTGTCGACCGGACTGGTCGGATCTTGGTTCTTGAGCTGCGCCAACATGAGCGTCAAGAAATCGGTTCCTCCGAGCGTCGCGCCATTTACGCCCTGCGAGGAGGAGCTGTTAGAGCTCGCACCGGTGCTGCCGGTACTGCCGGTACTGCCGGTGCCGCCGGTGCTGCCGGTGCCGCCGGAATTACCGGTTCCCGTGGGTGGGATGGCCGCATGTATTTGACTGCTGACCATGATTAGTGGCCCATCGAAATGACTTTGAGCAACAGGTCGCGCGCCGTATTGATGGCCTCGATGTTGGTCGCGAAAGATCGGTTCGCGGAGATCATGTTGGTCATCTCTTCGATGGAATTGACGTTCGATGTGTAGACGAAGCCGTCTTTGTCGGCGAGCGGATGATCGGGCTGATAGGTTTTCAACGGCGCCGCGGTGCTCTCGACGATCCCGAGTACTCGGACGCCCGTCGCGGCATCCTGGTCGCCGAAACTCGCATCGGCGGTATTCATCATCGCCTGGAATACCGGATGCCGGGCGCGGTACACCTTGGTCGCATCGCCGTTGACGCTCTCGGCGTTGGCGAGATTGCTCGCGGTGGTATTGAGCCGAATCGTTTCGGCATTCAAGGCACTGCCGGAGACATTGAACACACTGAACAGCGACATGATTACTCTCCCTTGCTACTGGCCGGCAATGGCGAACTGCAGCTCGGATATTCGAAGATTGATGAAATTGAGACTGGCTTGATAGCGCACGTTGTTCTCGGAGAAGGCGGCTTGCTCAACCGGCATTTCCACCGTATTGCCGTCCAACGAGGCCTGATACGGATTGCGGTATTTCAAGTCGCCGGCGGGCGCGTCGCTGTCGTTGAATGTGATATGCGCGGCCTGAGTGGCCTGCAACGGCAGTTGTGTTTCGCCCTGCGTTTGCGACAGCACCGCGCTGAAATCGATGTCGCGGGCCTTGTAGCCCGGCGTGTCGGCATTGGCGAGATTGGTCGCCAGAACGCCGAGCCGCTGGCCGTGTACCAACAGCGCTTGCTCATGAATGCCGAAAATATTTTCAAACATCGGTGAATGCTCCTCGAGGAACACCAAAGCAAGAGCTGTGCCAACGTCGGGAATGCGGTTCCCCAGAGGCCGCAAGGCTCGTTTCGCCTCTGCCGGCGCCGCGCGGAGCTTGTAGAGCGGCAAGGAATTGCCGCGGCCGGCCGATGCGGCGGCAAACCGCGCGGCGCGGCAGGCCTCGCACACTTAGGCGCCGGCTGGCACGTCGCTTGCTTGGTATGTGTAGCATGCGAATACCGTCAAAATATCGTCACTGGATTTTGAGCTTCTGTCTGCCGGCGGCATCCGTTCTCGCGGCCGACTTACAAGATGTTCCGTCGCTTGAAGCACTCGCAAAATCCGAGGCTGCGCTGCAATTGCCCGCGCTGACCGACAAACAACGCTTCGTGGTTGGCCCGATCGACCCGCGGCTTGCGCTGGAGCGCTGCAGCCTGCCGGTGAAACCGATGGTCGGCCCGGGCGGTCACATGCGCGATCGTATCCTGGTGGAACTGCGCTGCCCGGGCACGCCCGCATGGCATATTTATGTGCCCGTGAGAGTGGTCGGTACCTCCTCGGTGACCATCGCTGCGCATGCCATCGTCGTGGGCAGCGTTTTGTCCGACAAGGATGTGCGGGTGGAGCAACGTGATATCACGGAGCTGCCGCCGGGCTACATCGATGATCCGACCGTCGCGGTCGGACTCACGGCGAGCCGGCCGATATCGGGCGGGGCCGTCATCACCAATCAATTCTTGTTAGCCGCCAAAGCGGTACAGCGGGGCCAAATGGTTACCCTGGTCGCCGACGCGGGCGGCATGAGCGTACGCATGTCGGGCCGTGCGTTGAGTGACGGCCTGATAAATCAGCGGGTTAGAGTCCAAAATCTCTCATCGGGCAAGATCGTCGAAGGTATTGCCCGTTCCGAACAGATCGTGGAAATTATTTTTCAATAGCCCTTCAGTGAACCACGTCACAGTCGATAAAGGGTTTAGAGAGATGTCTTTGGCTCAATTGGTTAAAGTTCATCCGTTCCCCGACGATAACAAGGGCAAGGGCTACTGCTCGCCCTAGGAGAGATTTCGGTGCCGGCAAAAATCAGTGGCTATTCACCTTCCGAACCGGTCGCGCCTGTAAAGGGCTCGAACACCGGGAACGTTGCTGACAAGCCGCAAAGTGAATCGTCCGCCGCGTCAACCGCGACGTCCCAGACCGGGGATCACGTCACCTTGACGGATTCCGCCAGGTCGCTGCAGAAGCTCTCCGAAGCGATCGCCCAGTCTCCCGCGGTCAATGCCGCGAAAGTGGCTTCGATCAAGCAAGCGGTGAATAGCGGCACCTACAAAATCGATTCCGGCAGCGTTGCCGACAAGCTATTGCAGTTCGAGCGCGGACTTCGATAAGCACATGAACGAGGACGCGCGCCGCCGTCTCGAGGATTTACTGGATCGCGAGATTGACCTTGCGCATCATCTCGCCGCCACCCTCGACGCCGAACGGGCCGCTTTGACCGGACCCTCGCCTGCGGAAGTGGAGCTTCGGGCGGCAGAAAAGATGCAGCTTCTCGGGACCATCGAAAAATTGGAGGACGAGCGCCGCGCGCTCAGCGTGACAGCGGAACAAGGCCTGCCGGGCACGAGGGTCGCCAAGGGCACCGGCGTTGCCGCGACGGTCGCTGAACGCTGGCGCACGTTGATGGAGTTGATGGCGGGTTGCCGTATCGCGAATGAGGTCAATGGCCGCATCATCAATTTACGCCAGGGGCAGATCAACCAGCTCATCGGCATTGTCCGGGGCGGATCACCGCTCACTTACACTTCACAGGGAAAGACCTTCGCCAAAGCGCTGCGTGCGCTCGCGAAGGCATGACCTATGCTGGTACTGAGCCGCCGAGCCGATGAGTCAATCGTCATTCAACCTGCCGACGGGGTTGATGAGAGCATGACTTTGGCGCAACTTTTCGCCAATGGGCCCATTCTGATTACGTTGTTGGGCGGTACTGGACGGCGCGTCAAGATGGGCATCGAGGCACCCGAACAACTCGCGATTCGACGCAAAGATGTCACCTGAAAGTGACCGCCTGGCGGCCTTGGACTCGGGTGGTTGGACGTAATCTTCCCTGCATTGAACGTATGACCCGGTTAGATTTTACATAACATGAAGCGTGGCATTGAACGCTTCGCTAACCTCGATTCGATGTGCATAATGGCTTCTCGCCCTCACTGTAACTAGCCAAAAGGGACCGTTCGGATGGAGCGTCGTTTGCACACCCGCCACCGCGCGCGTACGACTGTTTACGTCGTCCTATCCGGGCGCAAAAGCCGGATTTGTAAGGCCAAGAATTTGAGTGCAAACGGCGTATTCGTCGAGACGGAAAATCTAGGGCTTCGCAAGGGCCAACAGGTGCAGCTCGCCTTCGCGATCAACCTTGGCCTCGTCACGAAGATCCACCGCCGCACGGCCATCGTCGCCCATGTCACTCGCGGCGGCACCGGCCTCATGATGGAACAGTTCGCGGGACGCTAGAAAAGTCGTTTCCCTGTAAACTCGAGGGTGCATGCCACCCTTAGATCCGCCACGCTCGGATGCCATCCGCATCCGCGGCGCGCGTCAGAACAATCTCAAGAATATTGACCTCGACCTCCCGCTCAACGAGCTGATCGTTGTCACCGGTGTCAGTGGTTCGGGAAAGTCTTCCCTGGTCTTCGACACGTTGTACGCCGAAGGCCAGCGGCGCTACGTCGAGACTTTCTCGCCCTATGCGCGGCAGTTCTTGGACCGGATGGACCGGCCCGCCGTCGATGCGATCGACGGCATTCCACCGGCGATCGCCATCGATCAAACCAATCCGGTGCGTACCTCCCGCTCGACGGTCGGTACGATGACTGAACTCAATGACCACTTGAAGCTGCTGTTCGCACGAGCCGGGGTTTTGTACTGCCGCGGCTGCGGGTCCAAGGTGCGCCGCGATACGCTCGAGACCATCCGAGAGATGCTCGCGGAACGAGCCCGCGGCAGCGGCGATCCACGACTACTACTCAGCTTCCCGGTCCCCGTCCCGCAGAACTTCTCGGAAGCGGAGATCAAGAAGTTGCTCGCCGGCCAGGGTTATACCCGGATTCATGAACAGCGCGGCGACACCTTACAGGTGATTCAAGACCGCTTTCGCTGGTCGGCGGTCGAGCCGGCGCGGGCCAACGATGCCATTGAAGCCGCGCTCAAGGTCGGGCAGGGACGGCTGGACGTCTACCAGCAAAGCGACGCCGGCGAGTCCTTGGGACCCCCTTGGCGATTTTCCACCGCACTGCATTGTCCGGACTGCGACATCAGTTACAAGGAACCGAGTCCGAGCACCTTCAGCTTCAATTCCCCGATCGGTGCTTGCGAGACCTGCCGTGGTTTCGGCCGCAGCATCGGGGTCGATTACGGCTTGGTTATTCCGGATACGGCGCTGTCGCTTCGCCAGGGGGCCATAAAGCCCTGGCAAACCGAGTCCTATGAGGAGTGTCAGGCGGATCTTCTGAAGTTCGCCCGCAAACGCGCCATTCCCGTCGATACCCCTTGGCGCGACCTTAGCGACGCAGAACGTGCGTGGGTACTCGACGGCGAGGGCGAATGGACCAAGAACGTGTGGTACGGCGTGAAGCGATTTTTCGCTTGGCTCGAGACCAGGGCGTACAAAATGCACATCCGGGTGCTGCTCTCGAGATATCGGTCGTATACGGAATGTGCGGCCTGCCATGGCGCGCGATTGAAACCCGAGGCGTTGCTGTGGCGTCTCGGCACCCCTCCGACGAACATCCGCGAATTGATGCTGCTGTCGATCGATGAATGCCGCCGATTCTTCGCCGCCCTTTCCTTTCCGCCGCCGCTCGATGAGGCGACCGATCTATTGCTTCGGGAAATCCGGACCCGCCTCAAATATTTGGTCGATGTGGGCTTGGGGTATCTCAATCTCGATCGCCAGTCGCGCACCCTGTCGGGCGGCGAGGTGCAACGGATCAACCTCACGACGGCGCTCGGCACTTCGCTGGTCGACACTCTATTCGTGCTTGATGAACCTTCCATCGGTCTGCATGCACGCGACGTCGGCCGAATCGTCGGCGTCATGCAGCGCCTGCGCGATGCCGGCAACACGCTGATCGTGGTCGAACACGATCCCAAGGTGATGCAAGCCGCGGATCGGCTGCTCGACATCGGCCCGGGTCCCGGTGAACACGGCGGCGAAATCGTCTTCGAGGGGCCGGTCTCGGCCCTCCACGGTGCCCGGGGCTCGCTTACCGCCGATTACCTGTTTCACCGCCGACGCGTCGAGATACCGCGTTCTGCGCGGCGAGGCGTTGCCGGCGGCTTCTTGCGAATCGAAGGCGCCGCCGAGCACAACCTCAAGGACCTTGACGTCGACATACCGCTTCATGCCCTTGTCTGCGTCACTGGCGTCAGCGGCTCCGGCAAGTCCACGCTGGTTCACGACGTGTTGTTCCCCGCACTCAAGCGCGCCAAAGGCAAGCCCACCGAGAATCCCGGCCGTCACCGGAGCCTCGAGGGATCCCAGTTGATCAACGAAGTGGTGATGGTCGATCAAAGCCGCATTGGGCGCACCACCCGCTCCAACCCGGCAAGCTACGTGGGCGCGTTCGATGCCATTCGCAACTTGTTCGCCAAATTACCGCAGGCACGCGAGCGCAAGTACACGGCCGGCACTTTCAGCTTCAATGCCGGGAACGGCCGTTGCCCCGCCTGCGGCGGCAACGGCTTTGAGCACGTGGAAATGCAATTTCTGTCCGATGTCTATCTTCGGTGTCCCGATTGCAATGGCAGGCGCTATCGGGCGGAAATCCTCGAGTGCAAGTTGTCGCGCGGCAACTTCGCGCCCTTGAGCATCGCCGACGTACTCGATCTCACGGTTTCCGAAGCGCTTTCGGTGTTTCACGCGGACATCGAGGTTTGCGTCCGCCTCGCGCCGCTCGCGGAGGTGGGGCTCGACTATCTGCGTCTCGGCCAACCGGTGCCCACGCTTTCTGGCGGTGAGGCGCAACGGCTGAAGCTAGCGGGACATCTGGCTGAGAATGCGGCACACGAGAGATCCTCCTCAAAACTCGGTACATTGTTTTTGTTCGACGAGCCGACCACCGGTCTGCATTTCGACGACGTCGCAAAATTGCTGCGCGCCTTCAGGCGCCTGATCGAGGCCGGTCATTCGCTGTTGGTCATCGAGCACAATCTCGACGTCGTGCGTGCGGCCGATTGGATCATCGATTTGGGTCCTGAGGGCGGCGACGCCGGCGGTGCGCTCGTAGGCGCCGGGACTCCCGATGAGATCATGCGCATGACTTCGTCGCACACCGGACGCGCGCTGCTCGAAGCACTGAATCCCGCCGCGTTTGGCCGCGCGGTCAACGATGCGGAATACCGCGCGCCGCGTCATTCGGGTCCACAAGCCATCGAAATTCGCGGCGCCCGCGAACACAATCTGAAAAATATCGACGTCGATTTGGGACGCAATCAATTCACGGTCATCACCGGCGTCTCCGGCAGCGGCAAGAGCACTCTGGCCTTCGACATCCTGTTTGCCGAAGGGCAACGACGCTATCTCGAGTCCCTCAATGCCTATGCCCGGCAATTCGTCCAGCCGGCCTCACGTCCGGATGTGGATGCGATCTTCGGCATACCGCCCACCGTGGCGATCGAGCAGCGCACCAGCCGGGGTGGGCGCAAGAGCACCGTGGCGACGCTGACCGAGATCTACCACTTCCTGCGCTTGCTGTATGTGAAATTGGGGGTGCAGTACTGCCCTGCTTGCGAAGCCCCGATCGAACCGCAATCCGCCGACGCGATTGCCGCGCGGCTGCTGAAAGATTACCGCGGACAGAAAATTACGCTGTTGGCGCCGTTGATAGTCGCCCGAAAAGGACTGTACACGGCGCTCGCAAAATGGGCCCGCGGCAAGGGCTTTGCCGAACTGCGCGTCGACGGTTCGCTCATATCCACGGCGAAATGGCCGCGGCTGGATCGGTTCGTCGAACACAATATCGAATTGCCGGTGGCGTCGTTGACGGTGAATGCCGGTGGCGAAGCTGTGCTCCGCGACGCTCTCGCGGCAGCGTTGGAACACGGCCGGGGCGTGGTGCAGATACGGAGCGCGACGGCGCCCGCGGACAGCGCTGCCGCTGTATTTTCGACCAAACGCGCCTGCCCGAACTGCGGTACCGGATTTCCCGAACTCGATCCGCGCTTGTTTTCATTCAACTCCCGGCACGGCTGGTGCAAGAGTTGTTTCGGCACCGGACTGAAGCTGGAAGAATTCGATGCCGAACAAAGCGGCGAAGAGAGCAAGTGGCGCGACCTGAATGAGTCGGACGACACCGCGCCAACGGCATGTCCCGACTGCGGCGGCGAGCGGCTCAATCCCGTGGCGCGCCACGTGCTGTTCCGCGGCCGTTCGATCGCCGCGCTCACCAATCTGCCGGTCGGAGAGTTCGCCGCCGCGCTGCTCAAATTCAAACTTCTCGGCCGCGAACTCGACATAGCCCGCGATCTGTTCGCGGAGTTGACCGCTCGTGCGGCGTTTCTGTGCGACGTGGGTCTCGGTTATCTACAGCTCAATCGTGCCGCCCCCACGCTCTCGGGCGGCGAGGCGCAGCGCATTCGTCTGGCCGCCCAACTTGGCTCGAACCTGCAAGGGGTATGCTACGTGCTAGACGAGCCCACCATCGGTCTGCATCCGCGCGACAATGTCGCCCTCCTCCATACGCTCGATCGGCTCCGCAGCAAGGGCAACACGCTCATCGTCGTCGAGCATGACGAGGAAACGATTCGCCGCGCCGATCACGTCATCGACTTGGGTCCCGGGGCGGGCGCCCGCGGCGGCAGCGTGGTGGCGGAGGGCACCGCCGCGGAACTCGCCCGCCTGAATAACTCCGTCACCGGCCGGTGCCTTGCGGCGCCGCTACAGCACTCTCGCGCCCGGCGCCGCGCGGTCGGTGCCGATACGCCCTCGATTCGAATCAGCGGTGCAACGCTGCACAATTTACGCGCGGTGGATGCGCGCATCCCCCTCGGCCGCCTCACCGTGATCACCGGCGTGTCGGGATCGGGCAAATCCTCGCTGGCGCGCGATGTGCTCCTCGGCAATCTCAAGCGCCTGTTGTTTCGCCCCGCTCGCTCGAATGAGGCGCGCAAGAAAGACACCGAGGTGGTGGGATGCGAATCGATCAGCGGCTGGCAATCGATCAGCCGTGTCCTCGAGGTCGATCAAACTCCGATCGGCAAAACCCCGCGCTCCTGTCCCGCCACGTATATCGGCTTTTGGGATTCCATCCGCAGGCTCTACGCGGAAACCACCGACGCACGCATCCGGGGATTTACTGCCAGCCGGTTTTCATTCAACACGGCGGGCGGCCGCTGCGAAGCCTGCGAAGGCCAGGGAATGCAGCGCATCGAGATGAGCTTCCTGCCCGACGTGCAAGTGCTTTGCGACGTGTGCGGTGGCCGTCGATTCAATCCGGAGACCCTGTCGATTTTGTTCAAAGGCAAGAGTATC
The DNA here is from genome assembly GCA_963755965.1 of uncultured Gammaproteobacteria bacterium. Lineage (GTDB taxonomy): Bacteria > Pseudomonadota > Gammaproteobacteria > Steroidobacterales > Steroidobacteraceae > Bog-1198. The sequence goes on along the minus strand of CAVWLU010000008.1, from coordinate 783,633 downwards.
GGCGAAGTGCTCGCCATGAGCGTCGATGAGGCTGTGGAGTTTTTCGCGGCACAGCGCAGCGTGCAGCATCCCGTGAGCCTGTTGGCGGATGTGGGACTCGGATATCTGAGCTTGGGTCAACCCAGCCCGACGCTCTCGGGCGGAGAGAGCCAAAGAGTCAAACTGGTGACCGAGCTTTCGAAGGTACGCACCGATGCACTCGGAATCGACATTGCCCGCCGCGAAGGCCAGCACACCCTTTACGTTCTCGACGAGCCGACCGTCGGATTGCACATGGCCGACGTCGAGAAGCTCGTCAAGGTCCTGCAGCGTCTGGTCGATACCGGCAACACCGTGGTCGTGATCGAGCACAATCTGGATGTGATGGCGGAAGCGGATTGGATCGTTGATCTCGGGCCCGAAGGCGGCTCGAGCGGCGGGCGTGTCGTCGCCCAGGGGGATCCCGACGATATCGCGCGCAAGGCCAAAAAAAGCCATACGGCGCGAATACTCGCCAACTTCCTGGCCGAGCGCGGCGTAGTATAAGCCGTTGCGTATCACCACCACGCTGCTCGCCACATTCATCGTCGGGACGTCCGCCGTATGGGGCGCGCTGGCGCTCTGGTACCAGGCACCCGGCGGTCATGTCCTGCGGATTCTCGGCATAACGCTCTGGGCGGCTTTCTGCCTCACGGCGGTTTTTGCGCTGTGGCAAGGGCGGTTCGCGATTGGGCTGCTCGGCTTCGCTCTGGTGTTCGGTGGATTGCTGCTCTGGTGGCACAGTCTATCCCCCTCGAACAATAGGATCTGGGCCGACGATGTGGCACAGATGACGAGTGGTACGGTCGTCGGCAACCAGGTTACCTTGCACAACGTGCGCGATTTCGACTGGCGCAGCGAGAGCGACTACACCCAGCGTTGGGAAACGCGCCAATACGACCTTGATCGCCTGAACTCCGTGGACATGATCATGTCGTACTGGGCCGGCCCCGCCATCGCACACACGCTGATCTCGTTCGGCTTCGACGACGGCAACCACGTCGTCTTCTCGGTGGAGATTCGGCGAGAAAAGAACGAGAGCTTCTCGGAGATCGGCGGCTTCTTCAAGGAGTTCGAGCTCAGCGTCATCGCCGCCGACGAACGCGACATCGTGCGGGTGCGCACCAACGTGCGCGGTGAGCGCACGTTCATCTATAGGATACAGATGCCGGCGGCCGCGATGCGTTCCTTGTTTCTAGCTTACGTCGATGAAGCCAACACTCTCGTGACCACTCCGCGCTTTTATCACACCATCACGGTCAATTGTACGACCTTGGTTTACCACATGATGAAGCGCATCGTCGGGCGCCTGCCTTTCGACTACCGCATACTGCTGTCGGGCTATTTGCCGGAATACGTCTACAGTGTCGGCGGGCTCGATACACGCTATCCGCTCGATGAACTTCGCTCTCTCGGGTACATCAGCGATCGCGCCAAGAAATCAGACCGGAGCGCCGACTTTTCGGCGGACATCCGGCAGGGCATCCCAATCCCTCCCTAATCGACATCGACTTGCGTTCAGCCGCGTTCAGCCCTGCAGATCCGGCGCCGCTCCTGCGAAAGCCGGTATGCCGCGACAGGCGGCATCGATCGCGACGATGCCCGGATAGGGAGCCAGGTCCACCGCAAACCGCCGCGCATTGAACACCTGGGGAACCAAGCAAACGTCCGCCATGCTGGGAACATCGCCATAGCAGAAGCGGCCGCGGGATGGGTCCCGTACCAGCGAACATTCGAGAGCCTCGAAACCGGCCGCTACCCAGTGCCGATACCAGGCGTCACGCGCAGCTTGATCTACATGGAGTTCTCGTTCGAGATATTGCAGTACGCGCAGGTTATTCAACGGGTGGACATCGCAGGCGATGAGTTGCGCGAGCGCACGCACGCGGGCGCGCGCGACGGGGAGCGCCGGAAGCAGCGGCGGCTCCGGGTACATCTCATCGAGGTACTCGATGATCGCCATGGATTGTGTGAGTACTTCTCCATCGTCCAAACTCAACGTGGGTACGAAGCCCTGGCTGTTGAGCCGCAAGAAATCCACTTCTCGATGTTCGCCCCGGCGCAAGTGTTTTGATTGCGTGGTCACGCGGATCCCCTTCAAGGCGAGCGCTATGCGCACGCGATATGAAGCGGAACTGAGTGAGTAGCCGTAAAGAATCACTTGAACGCGCCGGCGAGCTCGGTCGCCGCTTTGGCCAACAAGGACATATCGACGCCCACCGCTACGAACAGCGCGCCCATCGCCAAATACTCGCGGGCGAGCGCAGGGTCGCTTGTCAGAGTGCCCGCCGCTTTCCCGGCTTTCTTCACCGCCGCGATGCCTTCTGCAACGGCCTGCCGTACTTTGGGGTCCATGGGTTTGCCGATCAATCCCATGGATGCCGCCAAATCGGCCGGGCCGAAGAACACTCCGTCCACGCCGTCGACAGCGGCGATGGCCTGTAAATTGTTGAGACCTTTGACCGACTCCACTTGAACGAGCACGCACATCTCGGCGTCGCATTGCTCGAAGTAGCCGGAAATTTGACCCCATCGTGACGCGCGCGTCGTGGCGCTTGCCACCCCGCGCACTCCGCGCGTGGGATACCGGGTGGCTGCCACCATGAGCGCGGCCTGTTCGGCGGTCTCGATCATGGGCAACAGCAGAGTTTGCGCGCCGATGTCGAGGTACTGTTTGATCAATTCCACCGCGCCCTGTACCGGCCGAACGACGGGGTGCGCGGGATAGGGTGCAATGGCCTGCAATTGCGCCAGCACGCTGCGCGGGTCGTTGGGCGAATGTTCGGCGTCGATCAACAGCCAATCGAATCCCACGCTCGCCAGCAGTTCCGCCGCCGCGGGATCAGCCATTCCCAGCCATAGACCGATCTGCGGTTTACCATTCCGTAGAGCTTGCTTGAATGCATTTACCGGCATTTTCACAGGAATCTCCGTCGGATCATGACTGTGGTCAAACGAACCGCATTGAAATGTTGCCGAGGGGTCCATAGTCGGCATGCAACACGTCGCCGCGTGCCGCGTTCGTGGGCCGGGTAAAGGATCCGCTCAATACAACGTCTCCTACGTCGAGCTGTTCGTCGTAGGGCGCGATCTTGTTGGCAAGCCAGGCCACGCCGGTCGCGGGATGATTCAGCACCGCCGCCGCCAGACCTGTTTCTTCAATCACGCCGTTCTTGTAGAGAAGCGCGCCCACCCACCGTAGATCCACGGCATCGGGTTTGACCGGCCGGCCGCCGAGCACGATGCCGGCATTGCCCGCGAAGTCCGCTATGGTATCGAACACCTTGCGGGGCGCTTTGGTGTCGCGGTCGAATTGTTCGATGCGCGCGTCGATGATCTCGAGCGCGGGGACGACGTAGTCGGTCGCTTGCAAGACTTGAAACAGCGTCACGCCGGGGCCCCTCAATGCTTGCGCCAACACGAAGGCCAATTCCACCTCGACGCGCGGCGCAATGAAGCGCTGCCATGGAATGTCGCTGCCGGTATCGAAGAACATATCGTCCATCAGCGGGGCGTAGTCGGGTTCCGATATCTGCGACGCCTGTTGCATCGCGCGCGACGTCAGCCCGATCTTGCGCCCTTTGATTCTTCGACCGCCCGCCATTTCAAGCTTGACCCATGCGCGCTGAATGGCGTAGCCGTCCTCGATGGTCATGCCGGGGTGCTGAGCGGAGAAGTGACGCAATTGAATCCGGCTCCTGCGGGAAGCGTACAGCTGCTTGGCCAGCGTTGTGACGATATCTGTCGGCAGCATATGAAGTTCGCCTGCGAGTGGTATCCGTTAGATTTTCTTGAAGCGTGCGTGCAGATTGTTGTGCTTGAGGGTGCCGCTTTCGCTGAACTCGATGAATTCAAGCGATAGAGCCAGACCGCGCTCGGCATATTGCGCGGCGAAGTGCGCCTTCATGATGTCGAACAACCCATTGCAAGTCGCGGCTTTGGCCGCCTCGCTGCGGCCGGCGCCGATCTTGAGAACGGCATGCACGAAACCCGCGTCCTCCAAGCTGCCATCGGCAATGCAGTAGTCGTCGCATGGGATGGCGCGGACGCGCACGCCGGCCGGCGGAAATACCGGCTGGCCGTCGACGACGAGTCCTGTCATGTATCGCGCGAGCTTCCGGCACAGCTCGCCAAAATGACCGGTGGTGCGCAGATTCGCGCTGTACTCAAGCGTCATGTGCGACATTATTCGATGCTCATGCCGGCGACGGTGCATCCCACCGCGAAAGTGGGAATAGCACGATAGTATTCGAGCGTACCGCGGCCCCCGGCCGCGGCGGCAACTGCGATGAAAGTGCGAATCTCGAAACCGCCTTGACCGGCGTCGCGATAGGTCGCCTCGTCCCCGTACGACAATAGCGCTTGCCTGTCATTGGCCTGCCAGCGCCCCAAGAACTCCCGATCCCAGGCTTCATTGATTTTCCCCGAGTCCGGTGTCGCCGGCCAGTGCGAGATTCCTCCGGTGCCCACGATGGCCATGCGTTCGGGAACCGAGTCGGCCGCGCGGCGCAACGCCTCGCCAAACGCCCACGCACGGTGCAAAGGAGCCAACGGCGGTCCTTGGCAGTTGATGTTGACCGGAACGACGGGAAGATCGAAGCGCGGCGTCAGAAAATGCAGCGGCACCATGATGCCGTGATCGAATTTCCATTCTTCGGCGTACGCGATATCGACGCTCTGCATGATCTCGCGGATGAGCCGGTTGGAGAGCGCTGCATTGCCGGGAACCGAGGTGCGCGGTATGCCGAGCCATTGGGGATCCTCGATCGGACCCTCATAGCGGTCCGCCATGCCGACGGCGAATGAGGGCATATTGTTCATGAAGAAATTCGCGAAGTGTTCCGCCGCTACCAATATCAGCGCGTCGGGGCGCGCGGCCGCCAAGCGCGCTCCCATGGCGCGATAGGCGCCGTGGTATTCTTGTGCAATACCTCGGTCCACGAGGTGTGCACGGCCTGTGATGCCGGGTGCATGGCTGGAAATTCCGGCGAACACCAGACTCATACGCCCGCCACCTTTTCCTCCATCGCAGTAGTCATATGATAAAGGCCGGCGCGCACGGCACCGTGCTTGCTCACTCCCGCGCGCATCGCGGCGATGTAGTCGGCCCATGGCATGCCGAGGAAGGCCGCGTAGTGCATCAGCAACTGACCATTCGCACCCAATACGAAGATCAATCCGATATCTCGCGTGGCAATCGCCTCGCGCTCCTCGGTACTGAGCTCATAGCGATCCAAGAGCCCTGCGAGATCTGCGTGATACTGCCGCTGAACACCGGCATCTCGATTGATGTCGAAGAGAAACTTCTGCATTTGATACAGGCTCACGGTCTAAGCTCCCCAGTGCGGAATATGGTGCGAACCTAAACTGACGCAAACATTCTTTGGCTCGAGGAAGACTTCATAGCTCCAGGTGCCGCCTTCGCGGCCGGTGCCCGATGCCTTCGTGCCGCCGAAAGGCTGGCGCAGGTCGCGTACATTCTGACTGTTGACGAAGCACATGCCGGCTTCGATCGCTGCGGCCACCCGATGCGCGCGGCCCAAAGATTCGCTCCAGACGTAGCTAGAGAGGCCGTACTGAATATCATTTGCCTGGGCGATCGCATCGGCTTCGTCATCGAAGGGAATCAAACAGGCGACGGGGCCGAATATCTCATCCTGAGCGATACGCATGCGGTTGTCGACATCCGCAAATACCGTTGGTTTGACGAAATTTCCCTTCTTGAGGGCGCCGGCAAGCTCCGGCGCCTCGACGCCGCCGCACATCAGGGTTGCGCCTTCCTTGGGGCCTAGTTCAATGTACCTCCGCACCTTCGCCAAATGATCCGGGCTGATCATGGGTCCGATGATCGTCTTGTCGTCCAAGGGATCGCCCACCAGGATACGGCGCGCCCGATCCGTGAATTTCTCGACGAAGTCCGCATAGATCGTTCTTTGCACCAAAATGCGCGAACCCGCCGTGCAGCGTTCCCCGTTGTTGGAGAAAATCATGAAGACGGCAGCGTCCAACGCGCGCGCGAAATCGGCATCGTCGAAGACGACGAAGGGGCTTTTTCCGCCTAGTTCCATCGAGAACTTCTTCAAACCCGCCGCCTTGACGATGCGATTTCCGGTCGCCGTCGAACCGGTGAAGGAGATCGCCCGCACATCCGGATGCCGGCACAACGGCTCGCCCGTTTCCGCGCCGTAGCCGTGAACGATGTTGAGCACCCCGGCTGGGATTCCCGCCTCGAGAGCCAGTTCCCCCAGCCGTGCCGCCGTCAGCGGGGACAGCTCGCTCATTTTGAGTACTGCGGTGTTGCCGAACGCAAGCGCGGGAGCGACCTTCCAGGTCGAAGTCATAAACGGCACATTCCACGGCGAGATCAGCGCGCACACGCCCACCGGGTGGAACAAGGTGTAGTTGAGGTGCGTAGGAGTCGGGTACGTATGCCCGTCGACACGCACGCACATTTCGGCGAAATAGTAAAAATTATCGGCCGAGCGCGGCACGAGTTGCTTGCCCGTCTGCGCGATGACCTGGCCGGTGTCCTCGGTTTCGGTCTTCGCAATATCAGGGACGTGCGCCGCGATCAGATCGCCCAGCTTGCGAAGCAATCTCGCCCTCTCCGCCGCGGGCTTGCCCGCCCATTTGGGGAAGGCTGCCTTCGCTGCGGCAACCGCAGCATCGATTTCCTTCTGTCCGCCCCGTGCGACCCGCGCGAGCACCTCCTGCGTCGCGGGATTCACCGTCTCGAAATACTCTTGGCTCGCTACCGGAGCGCCGTCGATCAAGTGTTCTATTTGCACGTCTTAGATCCTCTCACGGCAAAGGCTCTCTCAGCGGCCAAAGGCCGCATCTTCGACGATGGTGTTCGCGAGCCGGCCCAAACCTTCGATTTCGCAGACGATCTCATCGCCCGGCATCACGTTCTGCACGCCCTCCGGCGTCCCCGTGAGAATTACATCGCCTGATTCCAAGGTCATGAACGAACTCAAGTACTCGATCAGGTACGGTATGTCGAATATCAAATCGCGCGTGTTGCCCCGTTGAGTGAGTTTGCCGTTGACGAATGTGCGCAAATCCAGGTTCGCCGGATCCGGCACGTCCTCGGCTTCCACGAACCAAGGGCCCAAGACGGTGGCGCCATCGCGATTCTTCGCGCGCATGTTGGGGCGATACCAATTCTCGAGATAGTCGCGAACGGCGTAATCGTTGGCAATGCAATAACCCGCCACATGTTGCGCCGCCTCGGCGCGAGCCACGCGGTGCGCGCGGCGGCCGATGATCACGGCGAGTTCGCACTCGTAATGCATGAAACTCACGTCGGCTGGCCGGCGGGTGGTACCGCGGTGACCGAGCAGAGTCCCCGGACCCTTGAGAAACACCAAGGGTTCCTCCTGGGAATTGAATGCCAACTCTTTGGCGTGATCGGCGTAGTTCAAGCCAAGAGCGACCACCGTGCCGACCGTGAACGGCGGCAGCCAGACGACTTCTTGCTCGGATAGCTCGCGCCCATCCGCGAGGCGCAGCCCAAGTTCGCCGCCGGCGCCCTTCAGCGGCGTTGCCTCGTGCAGCGCACCGCCAAACGCCACTCGAGCACGCATCATGCGACGGCCGCCGAAAACCGATTGATGAGGGTACCCAAGCCGTCGCCTTCAATGGCAACGGTTTGACCCGCACGCACCCGGGGCGCCGGCGCGGCCGCGCCCACGGCGAGCACATCGCCCGGCGCCAATGTCATGAATTCCGTCACATCGGCGAGCAATCGCGTCACCGAACGTATCAGATCGGCGGTATTGAACGTTTGCACCAGAGCGCCCTCCACATACGTGCGAATGGTGAGTGCGTCCGGGTCCGCAATCAGCGCGCGTGCCGTGACGCGGGGACCGAGCGGACAAAAGCCGTCGCGCGCTTTGTAGCGGACGGACGGACGGTAGTAATTCGGGTGCGGGATGCTCACATCGTTCAGCATTAGAAAACCCGCGATATGCTCCAAGACGCTCGCTTCCGGCACATTGCAGGCGGTGCGTCCCACGACGATCCCCAAACACGCGGCCGCTTCCAACTCCCCGGCCGATACCGGAATTTCGACGGTGTCCCCGCAAATCGCCAGAGTATTTCGCGGCTTCACGTAAAGCACCGGTGCTCGGGGCGGCGCATTGTACGGCGGCGCCGCGGCCTTCTCTCCGAGCGCCTCGAGTGCGCTGTGGTGATTCAGCAACGTCCCATAAACCGTCCCGCTCAAGCGAAAGGGCGCGACGTCGAAGGCGATTTTGCATATTGCGGCTGGCAACCCCATCGCTTCCCGGGTAATCTCACTAATATGTTAGTAATCGTTCCACCTATGGGCGCGCGTGTCAAGAATGGACCGACTCACGCTCGCGAGGCAATGACAGCATGCGCTCGAAATCGCCGCTACGCTCGAAAATAGCACCCTTGAAGCACCGCAACTTGCCGCTTCTGATGTTGCAGGCTCGCGAGCATGTGATTGGAAATTTTCGACCGGTATTGAACGCGCATGGCATCACCGAACAGCAGTGGCGTATCGTGCGCGTATTGCTCGATGCGGGGACGCTCGAGCCGCGTGAGATCGGCGAGTTGTGCCGGCTCTCGAGCCCCAGCCTCGCCGGCGTGTTGGCGCGCATGGAAGAGATCGGTTTCGTCGATCGGCGGCGGTTGGCGCACGATCAGCGCCGGGTGCGGGTCTCGTTGACGCCGCGCAGCCGCGCGCTCGCGGCGCGCATAGCCCCTCAAATCGAGGCGGTCTACGCGCGCGTCGAGCGGTTGCTCGGCAAAGAGTTCTGCGAACGGCTCTATGGAGCGCTCGATGAACTCATCGACAAACTGGAACTGCCGGCAGTTGCGCCGGCCTGATAGGCCGGCCGCCGTTCCGCTCGCTACGCCACCTCGAACAAACCGGCCGCGCCCATCCCGCCGCCGATGCACATGGTGACGACCACATACTTGACCCCCCGCCGCTTGCCTTCGATCAGCGCGTGGCCCACGAGCCGCGAGCCGCTGACTCCGTAGGGATGTCCGACGGCGATGGCACCGCCGTCGACATTGAGGCGCTCACCGGGAATGCCGAGGCGATCGCGGCAATAAATCACTTGCACGGCGAAAGCCTCATTGAGTTCCCACAAGCCGATGTCCTCTACTTTCAAACCTGCCTTGGCCAAGAGTTTGGGCACCGCAAAAACCGGCCCGATGCCCATCTCGTCGGGCTCGCATCCGGCCACCTGGAACCCTCGAAAGATGCCGAGCACGCCCAACCCCTTTTTCTCGGCGCGTTTCGCATCCATCACGATGCAGATCGACGCGCCGTCGGAAAATTGGCTGGAATTGCCCGCCGCGATGACACCGCCCGGCATGGCGGCGCGGATTTTAGCGACCCCCTCATAGGTGGTGTCGGGACGAATTCCCTCATCGGCCGCTAATGTGACTTCTTTCGTGCCAATAGCGCTGGTACTTTTGTCGGCTACGGCCATGGTCGTAGTCAGGGGCACGATTTCATCTCGAAATCGCCCGGCCTGGGCGGCGGCGGCGGCGCGTAACTGGCTCTGCACGCCGTACTCGTCCTGCGCTTGCCGTCCTATGTGATAGCGCTTGGACACATTTTCCGCGGTCTGCAGCATGTTCCAGTAGACCTCGGGTTTGTGCTCGACGACCCATTGTTCTTTGACCATGCGCAAATTGGCGTTGTTTTGAATGCAGGAAATCGATTCCAAGCCGCCCGCCGCGTAGATCTCGCCCTCGCCTGCGATGATCCGCTGAGCTGCAAGCGCAATGGTTTGAAGTCCGGAAGAACAAAACCGGTTGATGGAAACGCCAGCGGTGGTTACCGGACAGCCGGCGCGCAGCGCCACCTGACGCGCCACGTTCATGCCGGCCGCACCTTCCAAGAAGGTTGCGCCGACGATGACATCCTCGACTTCAGCCGGCTCGATGCCCGCCCGATCGATGGCGTGGCGCAAGACGTGTCCGGTAAAAGTTACCGGATGAGTCATGTTGAGCGAGCCCCTCCAGGATTTTGCGAGTCCGGTACGGGCGGTCGAAACGACAACGGCGTCGGTCATGATTCTTTCCTCAGGCTGGCAAAACTTCGATTCTCCGAGGCCAGCTTCTTCAATAACGGCGCGGGTCTCCACGCGTCGGGCTGATAGCCTTTCGCGAAGCCGCGCATCGTGCGCAGGATGTTGGGCAGTCCGACCGTGTCGGCGTAGAACATGGGGCCGCCGCGAAAATCCGGGAACCCATAACCTGCGATGTAGACGACATCGATATCGGAGGCTCGCAGCGCAATGCCTTCCTCGAGAATACGGGCGCCCTCGTTGATCATCGGATAGAGCGCGCGCTCGACGATTTCCTCGTCGCTGATCTTGCGGCGTGTCAATCCCAAGCGCGCCGATTCTTCTAGAACGATTTTTGTGACCACGTCCGACGGTATCGCCGTTCGATCGCCGGGTTTGTAATCGTACCAACCGGCGCCCGTCTTCTGGCCGAAACGCCCAAGTTCGCAAATGCGATCCGCAATCGCCGACTTAGGAAGCTCCGGATGCTCGAGATATTGCCGCTTGCGGATGGCCCATCCAATATCGTTGCCCGCGAGGTCGCTGACTCGAAATGGCCCCATCGCGAACCCGAATTTTTCGAGCGCCTTGTCGATTTGCTGAGGCAGTGCTCCGGCTTCCAGCAAGAATCCCATTTGCTGAGAATAGGCATTCAACATCCGGTTGCCGATAAAACCGTCGCAGACACCGGCGACGACGCCGATCTTCTTGATTTGTTTTGCGACATTCAAGCTCGTTGCGACGACATCCGGAGCAGTCTTTGTGCCGCGCACGATTTCGAGCAATTTGGTTACATTGGCGGGACTGAAGAAATGCAGCCCGACCACATCCTGCGGGCGGCCGGTGAAGTCCGCGATCTTGTTCAAATCCAAGGTCGAGGTGTTGGACGCGAGAATCGCCCCCGGCTTCGCCTTCCCGTCGAGCGTCTCGAATACCTGTTTCTTCACCTGCAAGTCCTCGAACACCGCCTCGATCACGAGATCGGCGCTCGCGATGTCATCATAGGAAAGCGTGCCCGCGATCAGGTTGAGCCGCTTGTCGAATTCGGCGGGGGTCAGCCGCCCCTTCTTCACCGTACTCTCGTAATTCCTCTTCACGATGCCCAGGCCCTTGTCCAGCGCCGCCTGGGACGTCTCTAGCACCGTCACCCGCATTCCCACGTTGGCAAAATTCATTGCGATGCCGCCGCCCATGGTGCCGGCCCCAATGACCGCAACCGAGTTGATGGCGCGCAGCGGCGTGCTCGACGGCACGTCTGGAACCTTTGCGGCTGCGCGGGTGGAAAAAAACACATGCCGTAAAGCCTTGGATTCCGTTGTCCCCATCAACTCCGCAAATGCGGCCCGCTCCACCTTCAGGCCCTCGTCGAAGGGCTTGAGCACCGCCGCCTCCACGGCATCGACGCATTTGCCCGGAGCGGGATAATTCTTGGCTATCGGGGCGATGGCGCCGCGCGCAAAATCAAAGAAAGCCTCGGCATTCTGAAACTGGATCGTCACGTCGCGCGCTTTCTTCAGGGGCAATTTACCCCCTACGTTGTGCTGTGAAAAGCCGATCGCCGCCGACAGCACATCGGTATCTACCACCGAGTCCAATAGGTTCGTGGAAGCCAACTCGCGGGCCGCGAGCGGATTGCCGGCGACTATCATGTTCAAAGCGCGCTCGACGCCCGCGAGGCGGGGCAATCGTTGCGTGCCGCCTGCGCCCGGCAAGAGCCCCAGTTTCACTTCGGGTAAGCCCAGCGGCGCCGCGGCCGACGCCAACCGATAATGGCAGGCCATGGCGAGTTCCAAGCCGCCGCCGAGAGCCAGGCCGTTGAGTGCCGCAATCACGGGTTTGGGGAAGCCCTCGATCAGCGCGCACAGATCCGTAAGGTCAGGGGCGGCGATCATTTCCGGCAAGCCGAACTCGCTCACGTCCGCTCCCCCGCAAAACGTCGCTCCGGCTCCCGTGATGACCACGGCACCGATCGATTCGGTATTGGCGGCGCGTTCCAGCCCGTCTGCAATAGCCTTGCGCACGTTCAGGCCGAGCGCATTCACCGGCGGATGGTTGAGGGTAATCACGGCGACGGCGCCGTGTGAAGTATAGTCAGCGAATGCCATGCGCTCTCCTTGTCAGGCCCTTAAGTATACTGCGTTGTTGAAGCCGCCTCGCTCGTCGGTAGTACTGGTTTCGGTCGCCCTGCTCTCGGTGTGGTGCGTCGGTATCTTCGGGCGTGGTTTTTGGACTCCGGATGAACCGCGCGAGGCTGACATTGCGTGGCGGATGAGTTGGCAGCCCCAAAAGGCGGTTCCTTTGCTGGCGGGCGAGGCGTTCTGCGAAAAGCCGCCGTTGACCTATTGGATCGCCGCAGCCGCCATCGAATCGTTCGGCACCGCTGCCTCGGCGGCGCGCCTGCCCAATCTCTTGTATGCACTGATCACGGCCTTGAGCGTCGGACTACTGGCACGACGCAGCGCGGGTCCCATCGCCGGCCTCGCTGCCGCCGCCGCGATCGGCACCTTCCTGCTCTCCTATCAAGTCGCGATCTGGCTCGCCACCGATGCGCCCTTACTCGCCGCCGGGTCCGTGGCGTTGCTGGGTGCCTACCTTGGTTTTTACGCCGAGCGGGTGCCGCAGCGGCTCTGCGGTTACACATTGATGCACGCGGCTCTCGCCTTGGGGTTCCTCAGTAAGAGCGCCGCGGCCTGGATGGTGCCGGCGCTCGCTCTCATGACGCTGGTGATCTGGGAAAGGCGATGGCGCGAATTGTTGCGCTGGGAACTTTACCTAGGCTTATGTTTACAAGCGATCGTCATTCTCACCTGGGTGTGGTTCGTCTACGTTGGCCCTGCGGGTCCCGATCACCTCAAAGTATTTTTTTGGAACAATTTGGTCGGTCGCTTTGCGCATGTGGATGCTCCGCAGGGATTGCAGTATGCGACGGCGCACCGCAATTCGCCCGGTAAGTACTTCATAGAACTGCCCGTGTACCTGTGGCCTTGGACGCTGCTCGTCGCCGCGGCCGCACGGCGCGCCTTTATGCATCGGCACGCGCCTTTCGACGAATTGCGGCCGGTACGTTTCGCCCTCGCGAGTTCTTTGCCCGCCCTTGCCGTGCTGTCCGTGGCGGCAACCGCCCGCAATATCTATTTGGCGCCGGCGCTGCCGGGCGTCGCGCTGCTGCTCGGTTGGTGGGCGCGTGAAATCATCCGGGATGCTGATCGGTGGGATGTGCGCGCGATGCGCGGCACGGCGGCGCTGCTGCTGCTAGGTGTGCTCGCTTTTGCCGCAACCTTGACCATCGTCGGCGTCGATTCGTGGGATCGTCTTGGCGGCGCACGCACCGAATTCGTCGCGATTTCGTGTCTCGGCCTGATGGCGGCCTTAGGCCTCGCTCTCCACGCAAGCGCCGCCGCGCGTCGGGGGCACATGCCGAGCGGACAGTTGGCGCTGTTGCTCGCGTACTGCGCCCTGCTGATCGGGCCGGCATTCGAGCTTTACCGGCAGGTCGATACTTGGCAGAACCTGTCCTGGGTAGGCCGATCGATCGCTTTCGACGCTGCCGGCCGACCCTTGATCCTGATGGCGCCGGACGAGACGACCCGCGCCCTGACCGACATGTACGCGCGCACGTCGGTCGAGCTCATACCGGGGCCAATCGACCCGCAGTCGCTGGAGAAATTGCAAGGAAAAATGGCCGCGCTACCGCAAGCTTTGGTGCTCGTGCAACTGCCTGGCAGAGCCTTGACCTCGAGAATTCACCGCATCGCCAATGAGCTTAGGTTGAACCTCGGTGAATCGGAGGTTTCGGTGGATCGGCCAGAATGGGCAACGGCGTCGCAGCTGCGGATTGCCCATCTTTACGCGTTGCCGAACGGCCGCCGGTACGCCCTGCTCGAAGCGGCACGTTGAGCGTTTCGCTCGGCGTCAAGGCCGCGCGACGAGTTCGCGGAACAGCCTCTCGTAAATGACGACCTGCCTGCCCCAGGAAAAATCTTCATGCATGGCATTTTGCATGAGCCGGCGCCAGCTATCCTGATCCGCGAACCAATCGAGCGTCGTATTCAGTGCCCATCGCACTGCGGGCGCATCATAGTCCTTGAACACGCAGCCGGTTCCAGCACCCGTGGCCGGATCGTAGTGGCGCACCGAATCCGCAAGGCCGCCCGTTTGCCGCACGATCGGTATGGTCCCGTACCGCAAACTGTACATTTGATTCAAGCCGCAGGGTTCGTACTGGGACGGCATTAAAAAGATATCGCTGCCCGCTTCGATCATGTGTGCCATCGGTTCGTCATGACCCTGGCGAAACGCGACGCGGCCCGGAAAACGTTGTGCAAGGGATTCAAAGAAAGCGGCGTAGCGCTCCTCTCCACTGCCCAATACCAGAAACCCGAGATTCCGCTCCGCCAGCACTCTCGGCAGTGCGTCCACAAGAAGGTCTATGCCCTTCTGAGTCGCGAGCCGGGTCACCATCCCGACGAGCGGGATTTGCGGCTCGATGTTGAGATGGGTGCTGGCCAGCAGGTGTTGTTTGTTCTTGAACTTACCCTGCAAATCCTGCGATGAATACGATGTCGCCAAATACCGATCGTGCCGCGGATCCCACTCCCGGTAATCGACCCCGTTCAATATTCCAAGCACCCCATCCGGGCGTGCCCGTAACGTCGACTCCAGACCCATTCCCAGCGGCGTATCGCAGATTTCGCGCGCATAGGTGGGACTCACCGTCGTCACCGCATCGGCAAACTTTATTCCCGTTCTCAAAGCGTTGATGACACCGTGCGCAAGATCTGCGCCATCCAGCATCGATTCGGCCGCCGCCAATCCCAAGTCGCCGACGGAGGCGCGGGGAACAATGCCCTGAAAGCCGATATTGTGTATCGTCAATACGGAGCGCGAATGAGCGAACAGGGGCGCCGCTGAGTAAACCGTCTTCAGATACAACGGCAGGAAGGCGGTATGCCAATCGTTGCAGAGGAACACGTCCGGCGCGAATCCGAGGCGCAGACAGCTTTCGATGGCGGCCCGTGTGAATAGCAGAAAACGTCGATGCTCGTCGGGATCTGTCGTGTAAATCGACGGCCGGTCGAACAGCTCCGGGCAATCGATGAAGTACATCGCGACGCTCGTGCCCGGAAAGCTCGTGGTCCATACCGAGAACGCAAAGGTCCGGGTGCCGATTGTAACGTCTACATGTTGAAGGCCGAGCACCGGCTGCAGCTCCGCATGGGTACGCCGAACCGCGGCGTATAGCGGCATGAAGGCACGGACATCCTGATTAAGGTGCGCGAATTCCCGGATCAATGCCCCGACGACGTCGGCAAGGCCGCCGGTTTTTGCAAACGGCACGATCTCCGAACTCAGAACGCACAGCTTTAGCGGGACCATGGCGCAAGTCTAGCAAACGCGAAATGGATCGCGAAAAAGCTGATGCGGCGAATTCACGAGTGTGGCACGCTGGGGCTCGCGTTTAGGGTCGGTTTGATACACTCATTGTGACGCCAGGAAAGGTATGCGACACGCTGCTCGAACCAGCACTGGACGCTATGTCAGCCGGTTGACTAGCGGTACCTTGGCGGTTGTCATGGCGGGAGGCCGCGGCGAACGGCTCAAGGCCTTGACTTTGCATCGTTGCAAACCCGCGACGCCCTTCGGCGGTAAGTTCCGCATCATCGACTTCGTGCTGTCGAATTGCGTCAACTCCGGAATTCGTCAGATTGCCGTTCTCACGCAATACAAAGCGCAGCCGCTCATTCAGCATATCCAGCGCGGATGGAGCTACCTGCGCGGCGAATTGGGTGAATTCGTCGAGCTGATTCCCGCCCAACAGCAGATCGGCGTCCATTGGTACCGCGGCACCGCCGATTCGGTCTATCAAAATCTCGAATTCATCCGTTCGCACAACCCGACGCACGTGCTGATTTTGGCGGGTGATCACATCTACAAAATGGACTATGGTCCGATGATCGCTTACCACGAGCAATGCGAGGCCGACATTACCGTCGGCGTCGTCGATGTGCCGCTCGATCGGGCAAACGAATTCGGGATCATGACCACCGATGACACCAATCGGATCGTCAAATTCGCCGAGAAGCCGCAAGACCCCGACCCCATCATCGGCTCCGATCATTTGGCGAGGGCGTCCATGGGCATCTATGTCATTGCCATGGATCGCCTGGAAAAATTGCTGACCGACGATGCGGCCAACGAGGCGAGCCATCATGACTTTGGGAGAAACATCATCCCGCCGGCGCTCAGCCGGCTACGGGTATTCGCCTATCCGTTTCACGATGTCGAGACGAGGGCGCAAAATTATTGGCGCGACGTGGGCAACATCGACGCTTTGTATGAAGCGAATATGGAACTCGTAGCGCTCAATCCGGAGCTGAATATCTACGATGATCAATGGCCGATTTGGACCTACCAGGCCCAGCACCCGCCTGCGAAATTCGTGCTCGACGACGAAGGTCGGCGCGGAATGGCCGTCAACTCAATGGTCGCCGGCGGCTGCATCATATCGGGCGCCTATGTGACACAGTCCTTGCTGTCGAGCGATGTACGCATCGAGGACAGCAGCACCATCGATCGCTCGGTGCTGCTGCCGGGTGTGACGATCGGCCGCCGCTGCAAAATCCTGCGCTGCATTCTCGATGAGAACTGCGAGGTACCCGATGGATTGCAGATCGGCCACGACCCTCAAAGTGATCATGAGCGCTTCTACGTTACCAAGCGCGGCGTCGTACTGGTGACACCGGACATGCTGCGCGCCCTCGCATAGCCGGCCGGCGCCTGTCCGGCCCCGCTCAGCGGGCCACGCTTAGTCGGGGGCCCGGCCATGCTTAAGCTACGGCGCTCGCAATTTAATCGCAGCCCAGGCTTTCATGACCTCGCCTGAGGTGATGCCCAGCATGCTGGGTTCGCCGTCGACGCGGCCACAAACCACCGTCACGTCCGCGCCCGCGACGCCAATTGGGCGATACAAGGAGGGTAAAGCCTTACCGAAGAGGACGACCTCCGGGCAGCCCACCGCCGCGGCGGCATGCGCCGGACCGGAATCGACTGAAATGAGACCGGCGCCCCGGGCAAGCAGCGCGACGAGGCGAGGGATCGGCAAATCATCCGCCGCGTTGCACAGTCCCTCGACGCGTGCACAAGCCGAAAGTTCTTCGTTCAACAGATATTCGGGGCCGGTTCCCAAAAGTACGATTCGGTGCTTCGGCCATTGCGCGCGAAGATATTGGATTACCTCCGCCCAGCGCTCGTTGGGCCAGAACTTGCTGTTGATCGCCAAGCGGCGCAGGCCTCGACGCATGGTCCGCTTGTTGCCGATTTGAATGAGTATCAGGGGCTCCCCCTCGAGACCGCGCTTCCGCAACCAGACATTGAGATCCGCCTGTTGCTGCTCGCTCACCCACAGGTAGCACCCTCGAGACAGGTCGGCGGGTTCCTCGCGAAGTGGTTCGCCCGGCTGTAGCCCGGCCTGATGCCCTCGGGCGGCCTCCCGCGATTCGATTGCCGCCGGCATAATCCGCGCAAGGCGCCGCCATTGTTCCGTGGCGTGCTCATCCGGCAACAAGGGGTGATCTTGGACATCGACAAGGTAGTCGTCCGTGAAGCCCGCACGAGTGAGCATCGGCCGCGCGGCATCGTTACCGTCGCAGAACCAGGTAGGACTCACTCCGCGCGAGCGCAGTTGGTTAACCACTTTGCGCTGATCCGCTGCCAACCAATAGGGGGTTTTGCGGCTGCGCACGCTGAAAATTTCGCCGACGCCGGGTTGCCCGCGCAGCAACGGCTCGCTCCACGGGCCCGATGTCACAATATCCACGGGACATCGAAAGCGCGCATGCAGCGCCCTTATCAGCACGGTGATCAACACCATGTCCCCAAACGCGCCGCAGCGAACGATGAGCGGCCGCTCGCAGTACGTCACCGGTTTAGCCGTGGATTTCAAACGCTCGGTACCGGCGCTGCCCGCGCGTTCGCGATCCCCATCCGTACCTTTCGCCATCCTCCGAAACGGTAATAACCAGTCGCCATGAGGAGGGAGGTCAATGAGGCGATGGGAAAACTCCACCATATGGCGTCGGCCTGCCACCGATCCAACATCCAATACGCAAACGGTACGCGAATACCCCAAAGCGAGATCGCCAA
The DNA here is from genome assembly GCA_963755965.1 of uncultured Gammaproteobacteria bacterium. Taxonomy (GTDB): domain Bacteria; phylum Pseudomonadota; class Gammaproteobacteria; order Steroidobacterales; family Steroidobacteraceae; genus Bog-1198. Next base: position 765,421 of record CAVWLU010000008.1, on the reverse strand, counting down.
CATGATGAGCGGCGCCATCACCGCGCCGGTCGCACGCACGACGCCGAACAGCACCATCGACATGCCAAAGAACAAGAACGACCAAAGAATTATTACGTTGAGGTGCACTGCTATGCCGATGGCCGCACCATGCGGCGGCAAAAACAGGCCCAGCGCATCGCGATTCAGCAGATAGACCGCGGCGATCAACGCGCCGCCGATGAGGAAGTTGAACGTCACTCCGGTGGCTGCCACCTTGCCCACCCGATCCCACTTTCCCGCACCGACGTTTTGCGCCGCCATCGAGGAAACAGCTGCGGCAATCGCCAGCGCAGGCATCTGCACGTAATTCCACAACTGCATCGCTGCATTGAAAGCGGCCGTTTCCTCGGACCCAAACCTGTTCACCATGGAAATCAACGCAACCATGCTCGAAGACACCACGAACATTTGGAGACCCATCGGAATTCCCTTCGACACCAACAAGCGCACCAGCGACCAATCGACGAGAAACAGCTGCAATTCGTGGCGTCGAATGCATAAAAAATGACGGACTCGATACAAATGCACCACGAGCGCGAGAAAACTCAGCGACTGCGCAATCAGCGTCGCGATGGCGGAACCTGCAATCCCTAAGCGCGGAACCGGGCCCCAGCCGAAGATGAGCAAGGGATTCAGAAGAATATCGAGTCCCACCGACAGCGATAAATAAATGAATGGAGTCCGCGAATCGCCCGCACCGCGTAAAACCGCCATGAGGAAAAACAAACCACCCATGAACGGCAGAGCCAGAAATATGATCCGCATGTAGGCCAGCGCCGGCGGCAGCACGTCGGGCGGTGTAGCCAGCCACGCCAACAACAGATGCGTGAGCGCAGATCCGACCACGCTCATGCCGAGCGAAATGCCGAGGAAGAAGACCGCGCTCGTGCCGACGACGCGCTTCGCCTCAGCGATGTTTTTCGCACCAACACATTGCGCCACCATGACGGTAGATGCCATCGAAAAGCCGAACATGACGCCAAACAGCAGAAACATCACCACGTTCGAATTCCCGACCGCGGCAAATGCCGCCGCGCCCAAGTACCTGCCCACCCAAATGGCATTCACCGATCCGTTCACCGACTGCAGCACGTTACCGAACAAAATAGGCAAGGAAAATGCGAATAGGGCGCGCGGAATGGATCCTTCCGTCAACGAGAATTTAGCTTGCACCGACGCTCCGAAATTCGTGAAATTAACGGCCTCACGCGCGCGCAAAGGCCGCGGAACTTCATAGTATAATTCATGGAAATCCCCGCCGAGGTTACGAGATGAACGTCAGTGGATCCCATGGCAACCTGATTGCACTGACGCAGCATCTATTGGAATCCTTGATGGCCCCGCCTCTCACACCCTATCTTGCCGATTGGCCGGATTCATCGGCCTCGCACGAGCTTACGCAGCCTCGCGGCGCGCCGCGCGCCGCGGGATCGGCCGGCACGCTGCCGGTGCTGCGATGGTTGCCGCATCTCGATGCCGATGCGCACGGCTTTGGCACCGATCTGGTAAGCGCCGTGTGCCGAGCCGCGACTGTGCTGACGTGGCAGCAAACCTATACGACAAACGAAGTCGGCGCGGAGTTTTTGCAAAACTACGGGTGGGCGGAAATATTTGGTGAGGGAGGCGGCAGGAGCGGCGGAAAAATAGCTTGCGGTCTTCTGCTGCTGGGTCCGAATACTCTGTACCCTCAGCATCGTCATGAACCTGAAGAGATCTATCTGCCGCTTCACGGCACGGCAAATTGGCAGCAAGGCGATGCGATTTGGCGCGAACACCCGCCAGGCACGCTGATTCACCATCGAAGCAAGGAGCCGCACGCTATGCGCACGAACAAGGATCCATTACTCGCCTTGTACTTATGGCGGGGCGCCAACCTATCCCAGAAGGCACGTTTGGACCGGCGGGGCGCGGCATGAACCGGCGTACGTCTGGCGTGGCTCATGGGTTGGCAGCACTGGTCGCAATACTAGCCGGCTGCGCCACCAAGAATCCCCCGAACATGGCCGGAATTCCCGCCTCGCTTCGCGCTCCCGAAACCCAAGTCTTGTCGCGCGCGCTGCATGGCTCTGGAGTGCAGATATACGAATGCCTGCCGGGTCACGACGACCCACACCGATATACCTGGGTATTTCAAGCCCCGGCGGCGGAATTATCGGATCAGTCGGGGAAGGAAGTCGGTAAGCACTACGCCGGACCGACGTGGCAGGCGGACGACGGCAGCAAGGTTGTCGGGGAGATTGTGGCTCGAGATAACGGGCCGGACGCCGGCGCCATACCCTGGCTGTTGTTGCGTGCGACTTCAGCCACGGGCAAGGGTATTTTCAGCAAGACCCAGTCGATTCAACGTCTGCATACGGTGGGCGGCCTGGCCCCCGCCTCCACATGTGACGCGAGCCATGCGGGCAAACGTGAACGGGTTCCCTATGCGGCCGAGTACTACTTCTACGTTGCGCGACGCTGATCCCAAGACGATCGGAATCAAATGGCTCTCGCGAGGTAACGTACGATCTTCTTGCCGTCGATGATGGCGGCACGGCCGACCTCGCTGAAGCGCAATGCCTCGTGAAATGCGTCGGAGACGGGATTCGGCGGCTCCAGGTTTACCTCGCAGCCGACGAGAACGTGGCCATCTTCCGCAGCTGCGTCAAAAAGTTCCCGGTAGAGCCCGCGCGCAAGCCCGAGGCCGCGCTTGCTCGACGCAACGATCACGCGGTCGATGTACACGAAGCGCGGATAACGCGACTTGAACCACTGAAAGTTTGGACTGGAAGACACGGCGCTCTGATCGAGCGCAATGAGGAAAGCATCGCGCCCCTGATCGCACAATCCGACGTGAAAAGCCTGATCGAGTAGATCATGCAGCCGGTCGGCATCGAGCTCCGATGTTTCCGCCTGATGCGCTTGGTTGAGAGCGAGCACCGCGCGCTCGTCGATTGTTTGGCTACTCATCGCTCAAACAAATGCGCATTTCTATCATGTGCTTTGAAAAGCCGGCTTTTTCGTACGCTTTAACCGCGGCGAGGTTATCGTGATAGACCTCCAAACGCATTTCAGCGACATCTTTGGCGCGGCACCAGCGCTTCAGCTCATGGATGATTTTCCCGCATAGACCCTCTCCGCGATGCGCCGGATCGACGTATATGAGCCCAACATACGCTTGCAAGCGATGCTTCAGGTACGGCTTTGCCGCGTCGATACGGGCAAATCCACAGGCTACGATACGCGAATCCGATTCTGCAACGACGAACTGAACCTCCGGTGAGGTCAGCATGCGTCGTATGTCGTAGTAGTGAATCGATCCGTCTTGAATAGTGCGGTCAAACGGACGTTCGGCGCTCACGACTCCTTGCTCAAAGCGCAGCAGGTCTTCGAGGTCTTCGGTGGTCGCGCGCCTGACGATTGCTCGATGCATGCCCGCTATAGGATTTTCGTGCCGACACGCCGCCAATCAAGCGATCCATGCCGCCAGTTCATCCAGATGCGCACCGCGTGACCGACGAGGTTTCGTTCCGGGACGAATCCAACAACCTGCGGGAACCGGCTGTCCTCGCTGTCATTTCGATTGTCGCCCATAAAAAAATATTGCCCCGCGGGCACCGTGCCCTCGAAGTCGGTAGCGGTTCGTCCGCGCGCGAACATCACGACATGCTGAGAGGCCCCGAATACCTCGATGCCGAGCGGCGCACCCGTAAAGCCGAATCCTCCCGTATAGGTGCCGTCCGGCAGCAACGGCATTTCCTTGCCGTTGAGGAATACGCGGTTGTCGCGTACGACGACGTGATCTCCCGGCAGGCCGACCAATCGCTTGATGAAGTCGATCGATGGGTTCGACGGAAGACGGAACACAATTACATCACCGCGGTGCGGCTCGCCTACGGCCAGGATTTTCGTGTTCACGATGGGCAAGCGCAAGCCGTAAGCAAACTTGTTGACAAAGATGAAGTCTCCATCGACCAACCCCGGCATCATCGAGGCCGATGGTATGCGAAATGGCTCGACCAGGAATGAACGTACCACCAGGACGATCAAGATCACCGGGAACAGCGAACGTGCCTGAGAGACGATCCACGGGCGAGAGCCGGGACTTCTTGCGATGTCCGGCCGCCTGAACTTGAGAATCACGATGTCGATCAGCACGATCGCGCCGGCGATGGCCAGCGCCACGACAAAAAGCACCGAGAAATCAAAGCTCATGGGAATTTGCGCATCGGCCTAGTTGTGTAAATGGCCGGTTGCGATGGCGGCGACGATGGCCGCCCCGAAAATGAATCTATACCACACGAAGATCCAGGTGCTGCGCCGTTCGAGATAATGCAGCAAGCCATAGATCGCAACGAAAGCCGTAACGCCCGCGAACGCGAGTCCAATGAAAAGCGTCAACCAGCCTTCCGAACTCAATCCCGCCTTCAGCAGCACATGCAGTTCAAATAGGCCGGCAAGAGTGATGGCAGGCAGCCCCAGCAGGAAGGAGAAGCGCGCGGCGGTTTCGCGTTCCATGCCGCAAAACAGCCCGGCCGTGAGCGTCGCACCCGACCGGGAGACGCCGGGAATCAGGGCGAAAGCCTGTGCAATGCCGACGATGATGCCGTCTCGCAGGGTGATCTCGGAGAATTTCCGGCGATGCCGCGCGACTTTTTCCGCCAAACCCAAAAGCAAAGCCATGCAAATCGAAGCGACGCCGATCACGAGCAAGCCACGCAGCGGCGAGTGGCAGCCGTTGAGTGTCGGCCGCAGCAAAGCTCCGACGAGCAGCAATGGAATCGTTCCCAACACAATCCCGAGGAGCACGCGAAAATCTCCCGATCGATAATCACGCGTGCCGGCCGCACGTACCGCGGCGGTTCCCAAGGCGCTGATATCCTTCCTGAAATAGACGACCACCGCCACAAAGCTCGCCAGTTGCATCGCTGCCGAGAACGCCGAACCGGGGTCGCGCCATCCCAGAATGCCGGGTATGACCCGCAAATGAGCAGTACTGCTGATCGGCAGCAATTCGGTGATGCCCTGGACCACTCCTAAAACCGCAATCTGCAGCCAGGACAGCTCGACGAACCCGAGATCGACCGTATTGAGGTCGGTACATGATGTATTCAAATCGGAGGAGTTGGTCACGACGCTATTGTTACCCAGAGCTGACTACTGTTGCACGCTAAGGTACAAATTCAAGAATTCCCGTGCCGCCTTGTGCACGTTGCTCTTCCAATGAAGCGCGGCCTCATCATCGGCACCGTCGGTCACGTATTTGACGCAGGCGAACGGCGCTCGCTCGAACCAGCAAACCTTCGCGAGCGCATAGGCCTCCATATCGACCACTGCGCAATCCACCCCGCAAGCAGCCATCGCGAACGAATCACCGCTGCCGCATACTGCGGCGCAGAGGTGCGGGAACCGAGGCTCAAAACTCAAGCACGGCGGCGCTTCGTCGAAGGGCGTTACACCCAATGGGAATCCCAATCCGCCGACGTCCATATCTCGCTGTACGAATTCATGACACGCCAGCAATGATCCCGCAACATGTACCCGGCTGCCGGCAGAACCGAAATTCAAAACCAACGGCAACGGCCGTGCCTCGTGTACATAGCGGCGCAATTCGCGCGTGAGTGCGATGGCGGCATTCACCTTGCCCACGCCGCAATAAAGCACGGACACGGAAGCCTCTTCGAACACGCCCGCGGATTCCGCCGGCAGCGCCATGACCACGAGAATCTTCGGCAAATCGGCCATCCGGTTAATAGCTGATGGCGGCGCGTAGCCGCATATTTCGCCACTGGTAGTCCTTTACCAGATTCAGATCGATCAATGCCGCAAGCGCCGCAATCTCGTACCCTGCGCGCACGCACAACTCCGCCGCCGCCGTCATCGTGCCGCCGGTCGCCAATACATCGTCGATCAACAGCACCCGTCCGCGTCCGCGCTGCATTTCAAGAATGCCCGATCCATATTCGAGATCGTAGGCAACATCGACGACCGGAGGCGGCAGCTTGCCCTGCTTGCGCAACAATACGAATCCCTTCCCGCGATGCAATGCCAATGCCGCGCCCAAAATAAATCCTCGCGATTCGATACCCGCCACCGCGTCGATGGCATTCCATTCCGCATGCACCAAAAGTCCGTCCAGCGCATGTACCGTCGCGGCGAAATGATCTCGCAGCAGCGGCGCAATATCTCGGAACAGAATGCCCGGCCTCGGGAAATCGGGCACATCTGCGATGTAAGTTTTCAAGTCCGGCACTTACTGCCCCGCCATGCCGTTTTTGGTTTTCTCGATGAATGCGGCGACGTTCGCGTGCAACGCCTTCAGATCGGGCTCATGGGCGTACACCATGTGCCCCGACGTGTAGAAATGCATCTCGATGTTGTTTTGTAGCGCAGGCTGTAGCGGCAGTTGGCGCAGTTCGAAGATTGCAGCGAAATAAGGCGTGGCCAGATCGTAATAGCCGCCATTGAGCTGCACTTTCAATTTCGGATTCTGCTTCATCGCGGCCGCGAGATCCGGCATCACGTTGGTGGTACCCGGAATCTTCTGAGTGGCGCCGGGCGGTTGGTGCAGGAAATCCCAGTTTTTCTCGACATCGATTTCCGGCTTGTACGTCATCTTGTCGCCGAATTTGAGCGAATTGCGCACGTAGTCGTTGAACGCCGAAACGTAGGCCGAGGAGATGGCCGCGGATTGGGGATCGTACTCGGCTTCCTTGCTCATCGGATCGAGGGTGGGGCCCGAAAAACGAGTGTCGAGGCGGCCCGTCGTGGTCTCGCTGCCGAGCAGGGTCTTTTCGAATTCCCCGCCGTTGACCCGCAGATTGGCTCGCTCGATGTAATCAGGTGCAAGACCCGTGTACTCATGCAGCTTGGCTGCGATGGCGGATTTGCGCTCGGCGCTCAGCATCGAACCCGCGGCCAACGCCTGCGCGTAATCGCTCAGAGCAAAATTCTCCACTTCTCGGAGCAGCGGCTCGAGCGCGTCGGGTCGATTGGGCAGCTTGTGGTGGTACCACGCAGTGGCCGTGTACGTCGGCAGGGCAAGAATGTACGGTAAATCTACACCCGGATTGAACTGCGGCGCATCCGCGCTATCGTCGAAGTTCAGAATCTGCGAGAGCAGAATAACGCCGTTCAGGTCGAGGTTTTTTTCGTTTTGCAGGACGCTCGCAAGGGCGGCCGCACGCGTCGTTCCGTAACTCTCGCCAAAAAGATACTTCGGCGAGTTCCACCGCTTGTGCCGTGACAGAAATTCCACGATGAAGTTGGCGAACGCATGGGCGTCCTGATCGACCCCGTAAAACGCCTTCTCTTTGTCGGCTCCCCGCAGGTGACCAAAACCGGTGCCGGGCGCATCGATGAAAACCAAGTCGCTCACGTCGATCAAGCTGTATTCGTTGTCGATGACCCGATACGGGGCGGCGGAACTATGAGTATCGTCGGCCGTTACGACACGCTTTGGACCGAAAGCACCCATGTGCAGCCACACCGTGGAGGAACCAGGACCGCCGTTGAATAAAAAAGTGATGGGCCGGTGCGTGTCCTCCTTATCGCCCCGGAAATAGGCGACATAGGACATGCTCGCCTCAGGCGGCTGCGGCGGGGGCGGTCCGCTGTGGTCCTCGCGCGGCGGGGGCGGATCGTCATCCAATGGGTCCTTGAGGTGCACGACCATGACCCCGGCTTCGGCTTGGTAACCGACGGCGCGGCCGGTAATGGTCACCGATCCTTGGGTCACTTGGTGGTCGTCGTGCAGGAATCGCGGCGATTCGCTCTCCGTAACAGTCGAACTCTTGGTCTCCGTCGCATCGCTGGAGGACGTGCGCTCCGCTGCCGCGGCGATGCAGACTGCGCCAAGCAACGTCGAACACAATACGAGGCGGGTACTGAAACTCATTGACTATCCCCTGGGAATTGGCGCTATTAATAATATGCGTTCGTCGCATGGTGGCATAGAACGCACGGTGCGGCGCGAATTCTAACCCCCGATTCTTCGCCCGTGCCAACGCGCAAACCCTGCATTCTGCGGTAGCTGCCGCCCGACGATGCTATCCTTGCCCGCTTTATCGCGGTTGGCGGCACATCAGGATGACGAGCTACGCATGATTTTGGTCATCGACGTGGGCAATACCCGCCTGAAATGGGCGTGGCTTACGAGTACCGGGCTGTCCGATCAACAGGCCGTCGTGCATCGCGACGCGAAGCCCGGCATTTGGACGGCGGCACTGTTCGAATCGGGTCAAAAGCCGACGCGCGTTCTGGTTTCGAACGTCGCGGGTCCTGTTATGGCCAAGACCTTGACTCGACTTACCAAGAAGATATTCCGCGCCGACGTCGAATTCATCACGGCGACGCCGGAGTTCGACGGCCTCACCAACGGTTATCTCGACCCTAAGCTCCTGGGCGCGGACCGTTGGCTGGCATTGATCGGCGCGTGGACCAAGGCGCGCTCGGCGCTATGTGTCGTGGACGCCGGCACCGCGGTTAAGGTCGACAGCGTCGACGCCGGCGGTCAACATTTGGGCGGGTTGATCGCTCCCGGGATTCACATGATGCGCGAGGCGCTCATGAGCAAAACCAACGACATCGCCAAGGCGGCCGAGCACAGCACGCCGTCTTTGGCTGGGATCTTGGCCAACAACACCATCGGCGCCGTGTCCCGGGGTGCCGTGTTCGCCTTGGCCGGTATGGCGGACCGCGCGGCGGAGGTGATCGAGCAAAGCACCGGAATCAAGCCCAAATTGTTCATCACGGGCGGTGATGCAGGAATGATCACCGGCACGATGCGCTCGAAAGGGGAAATCGTGCCGGATCTCGTGCTCCAGGGATTGGCGGTGATTGCGTCTCAGTCACGTTAGGCCGATCGGTTGCATTAACCCATCGAAGTAACATGCTCCGGTTCGATCTTGAAAAGCACCCGCACTTCCCCTGGTTGCCGGAATGGATACTTTTCCTTGTCTAGATACTTCTTTGCCATGGCATCGATGTGCTCTTCGGCGCCGGTACGGGTGCGTTCGACGACGTGTCCGCGGACCTCGAGATACTTGTACGGATTATCCGGGTCCAGGATTGAGAGTGCCACGCGCCCATCGCGCTCCAAGTTCTTATCCTTCTGGCGCCCCGCTGCGGTGTTGATCAGCACATGGCGACCATCATAGTCGACCCAAACCGGGGTGACCTGGGGCTGGCCGCCGGGCATCAGAGTTGCCAGATGAGCAAAGGCCTTTTTCTTCAACAGCTCAAGATGCGAGTCCGGAATTATCTTCGCGGGCATGGCCGGCTCCTTACCGTTGGATGGGAGTCGACGATACAGCCATGATGCCGATTTCTACAAATTTTGTTCTTTCCGGGAGACTTACCGCATGCAAACCGAATCAATTCTGCCGACACTCACTCACCGGACGCGCCGGCAAGTTCTCTCCCTAGGCCTGTGGAGCGTCGGTGCGCTCTCGATGAATCCGGCAGTGGGTTTGGATAAGCCGGGCGACGGAATTTCTCGTTCCGCCGAGACGATTCATCAAGAGCCTTTCTTCAGGGCCAGCCGCAAACGCGTCTACGACGCGCTCACGGTGACGGAGCAGTTCGACCGGGTGATCAGCCTTAGCGGCGTCATGCGGTCGGCAGCTCTGTCGGCAATGAAGAAACCGACGCAGATCAGCCAACAGGATGGAGGCGCGTTTGTCCTCTTTGGAGGTTATATCGTCGGCCGACAAATCGAACTCCTGCCCAATGAGCTCATCGTCCAGGCGTGGCGCGCCGGCAACTGGTACCCGGGAATTTATTCCATCGCTCGATTCGAACTTGTGGAACAGAACGGCGGTACGAAGATAGTCTTCGATCATGAAGCATTTCCAAATGGCGACGCGGGACATTTGGCATCGGGTTGGCAAGAAAACTACTGGAATCCTCTGACCAAATTTCTTGCCTGACGCGCACTCGGCTCCCTTCAGCCGCGCTTGACAATTGGTAAGTATTCACTTACGGTAAGTTATGACTTACGGTACTGCCTTGGTTGCCCTTTCCGACCCGACGCGCCGCGCTGTGTTCGAGCGGCTGCGTGCCGGCCCGGCATCGGTTGGCGTGATCTCTGCGGATCTGCCGGTCAGCCGGCCGGCTGTCTCCCAGCATCTCAAGGCACTGAAGCAAGCGGGATTGGTGATAGATCGCGCCGAAGGAACGCGGCGCGTCTATTGCATCGATCCCGACGGCCTCGGGGATTTGAGGCGCTGGCTCGATCAGTTCTGGACCGAAGCGCTCCAAGCTTTCAAAAACGAAGTGGAAATGCCCCGTGAATAGAACAATCAGCATCGCTCCGGTGCGCAAGGCGGTGGTCGTGCAAGCGACGCCTCAAAGAGCGTTCGAGGTATTCACCGCGCGGATCGACCGCTGGTGGCCGAAGTCCCATGGCATCGGTACCGCGCCGGTTCGAGAATCCATCATCGAACCTTTTGTTGGCGGCCGATGGTACACGAAGTGCGAGGATGGAACCGACGTGGTCGTCGGCCATGTACGCATCTGGCAGCCCGCCGAGCGGTTCGTCTGTACGTGGGAGATAAGCGCAGACTGGAAACCGGATACGCGCGCCGCGTTTGCTTCCGAGGTCGAGGTACGCTTCGTAGCCGAAGATCAAGGTCGCACGCGAGTCGAGCTCGAACATCGAAATTTCGAACGCATGGGCGCGGCCGCGGGTGAAACGATGCGTAAGGGGGTCGACGGCGGATGGCCGACGCTGCTCGAGCTTTTTGTAAAAGAGGTATCAAGCGGAGGATAGGTGTCATGAGCGAGATCGTGATCCACAGCATTCCCGGCAGTCCGTTCGGCCGAGCCGTTCTTATCGGCTTGGAGGAGAAGGGCACGCTCTATCGTCTGGTTCCGGTCGCGCCGCGAACCTTGCGCACATCCGAACATCTCGCCCGCCATCCTTTTGGCAGAGTACCGGTCATGGATCACGGAGATTTTAGGCTGTACGAGTCTCAGGCGATCCTGCGCTACATCGATCGTGCGATTCCGGGAACGGCTCTGACACCTGCCGATTTCGAGCTCGCCGCGCGCATGGACCAACTGATGAACATCAACGACTGGTACCTCTTCCAAGGAGTTGCCAATATCATCGGATTCCAGCGGATCGTGGGTCCGCGGTTGATGGGCATTACAGCGGATGAACCTGCCATTCTGGCGGCCATGCCGAAAGCACACGCGGTGTTCGACGAACTGGCGAGCCACCTCGGCGACAAGCCGTTTTTTGTGGGCAGCGCGATCAGTCTGGCCGATGTGCTCCTGGCGCCGCAGCTGGACTTCATCCGTGAGACTCCCGAGTGGCAGCCACTCACGGCCAACAACCCAAATCTGCGCGTATGGCTGGATAGAATGAACGCGAGGCCGAGTATGACGGCGACGACGTGGGAGCGGGTAGCCGCGATGGCGCAGGCCGCCTAATAGGAAGAACCGTTGAGCCCTGCCCCCAAGTTTTGATGGATGGAACTGTTGATTAATTGGGATGCCGGGAACGTGTCATCGCCGCCCGCATCCGGGCCTCCTCCGCCAATGTAGACAGCCCCAACTCGGCGTAAAGCTCAGCGAGCGCCGTATTGATCGGTACGCTATGCGGATCGGCGACGCGCCGAAGTTCCAGCATTTGTTGCGCCGTGACTTTCTGCCCGCCCTTCCGCGCTGCGTCCAATAATATTTGGGCGAACAGATCGCGCTGCGCATGGCTTCCGCCTGCCTCCATCAACCGCGGCATCGCAACGCTCATTTGCCGCCAAGCGTTCCCGTAATCTCCTCGGACATAGGCATACAGGCCTTCGCAAGCCGGCAATGCGACCTCCTGCCAGATCTCGCGCGAATGAGCGGGGCCGCTCTTTGCCGTCTTGCGCACCGCTTGCATCAGCGTGATGGTCTCGGCACGGCCGGCCCGCGCGAGGCCATATAGATATTGCAACGTCAAGAACGGCAAAACGGTGTCGTCGTTGCGGGCAGAGAGGTGATCGCCCAAGTCCTGCCAACGGGTACCCACGTCGATCCCTGCGAGTTCCATCCTCGCCAACAGCGATACCGCACCGATTTGGTCCTGCGAGTATCGCTTGGCTACACCCCAACAATGCCGGTCGTAGATTTCCAAGACTTTGGCGTGGCGCCCCTGGCTCAGATAGAACAACGCGAGGTGCCACCAGATGTGCGTGATCATGAACGAGTTGAGTCCCGCCCAAGTATCCGCAACGCTCTCCAGGAACTGCGCTCCCTCATCGATATGCCCGCGGGTGAGCATCACGTGCGCGATCGCGTGCTGGGCCCAAGGTTCCTTGACTTTAAGTTCGAGCGCGGTGCGCGCGGCATGCTCCGCTTCGCTGAGCAGATGGCATTGCTCATAGGCGAAGGCCGCCATGCCGTGCATGTAGGGTATGTCCTCGTTGCGTGCCATGACCTTGAGCGCCACCCGCAGCATGGCCGGCGAGTTGCCGCGATTGAATTCGAAGTACTGCTGCATTTTGACCACTGCGAGATCGCGGGGAAATTCGTCCGATGTCTGATCGCAAAGGCGTAGGGTGGCAGGCATATCGTCGTCGACCCAGGTGCGCAATATCGCCGTATTGAGCTGCTCGCGCCGCGTCGCGCGCGATGCCGTGCGTTCCGCGGCAACGAGATATTTGGCCGCGCGATTCGGTGCGTCGGGCGCCTCGAGGAGCATCCACAAGAAGCCTGAATACACGTTCGCCATGCAGCACTCGGAGTCGGCGTCGGCGGCGCCAAGAATGTTTTCCGCGCGCGTTTCATACGCCAAGAACCCCTCGATGAAATCATCGACAGCCCGCAGCGCAGGCGCGGATGTTCCGCTCAAGGGGTTGCCCAGATAGTCGAACGCGATCAAATCAAATGTCCAAATTGTCGATCAGGCGAGTTTCCCCGAGTTTGGCTGCGCCCAATACAATCATTGGCTGTCGTTCCGACGGCGGCCCGAGATCGGCCTGCCGGCGAATCGCCACATAGTCCGGCTGCCAACCCCGTTTACTCAATGATTCGAATGCCGCGTCCTCGAGTTGCCGCCAGTTGGTTCGTCCTGCCCGTACCTCGCTTGCCACCGCGCCGAGGACGCCGTGAAGCTGCGGCGCCTCGGCACGTTGGTTCTCGTTCAAATAGCCATTGCGCGACGACAGTGCAAGGCCGCTCGAGTCGCGAACGGTCTCGGCAGCGACTATTTCTATGGGTAGCGCGAACTGCCGCACCATTTTCTTGATGACCAGCAATTGTTGGTAGTCCTTCTTTCCAAATACGGCAACGTCAGGCTGCACAATGCCGAATAGCTTCAGTACCACGGTACTTACCCCGGCGAAGAATCCGGGCCGTGCGCTCCCTTCCAAGATGCTGGCCAAACCGGCAGGCGGCAGAACTTCGTACTCCTGAGGCTCGGGATACATCTCCTGCGCGCTGGGTGCAAAGACGACGTCGCAGCCGCCGCTCGAGAGAAGCTCGCAATCGCGCTCGAGCGTGCGCGGATACTTTTCAAAATCCTCGTGCGGGGCAAATTGCAGAGGATTGACGAAAATGCTGGCCACTACCAAACCTTCGCGTTTGCGCGCGACCTGCACCAGCGATAAATGACCCAGGTGCAAATTGCCCATGGTGGGAACCAAGCTGATATCAAGGCGCCCCGTCAATAGAGCGCGTAAATCGGCAATCGTCTGGACGAGTCGCACGGCCGGTTTTCGACTCAGAAGCTGTGAATGGCGTCGTCGGGAAATAGGCCGTCTTTCACCGCCGCCACGTAGCTCCGCACGGCGGTCTCAACGTCGGCGCCCCCATCCATAAAATTTCGCACGAATCTCGGGGGATCGCCATGAGTCAGTCCGAGCATATCGTGAAGCACCAAAACCTGTCCGCTGCATGACACGCCCGCACCGATGCCGATGACGGGGACTGAAAGCTCCCGCGTCAAATCGCGAGCGACGGCTGCGGGAATCATCTCGAGCACGAAACACCCGGCGCCGGCCTCCGCAAGCTCGAGCGCATGCTGCCGCAACAGTCGGGCCGCGCTCTCGTCGCGGCCCTGAACTCGGTAGCCGCCCAACGCATGGACGGACTGCGGCGTAAACCCCAGATGCGCGCAAACGGGAATGCCGCGATCGACGAGATGCCGCACGATGGGAACCGTCCAACCGCCTCCCTCCAGCTTGATCATGTGCGCACCTGCCTGCATGAGCCGCACCGCGTTATGCAGCGCCAGCTCCGTGGATTCTTGATAGCTACCGAACGGCAGGTCGGCGATGATCCAGGCAGTGCGGTTGCCGCGCGCCACGCACTCGGTGTGATAAATCATCTCGTTCATCGAGACCGACAGCGTGCTGGGATGACCTTGAAGCACCATGCCGAGAGAGTCCCCCACCAGGAGCACATCGACGCCGGCGCGGCCCAGGACAAGCGCGAAAATTGCGTCGTAGCAAGTGAGCACCGCAATCTTTTCACCGGATGCATGCATCTCGCGGAGTCGATGCAGGGTGACGATTTTTCGATTTGCCATGCGCACATCTTGCCGGACGATTCGCGCCGCAGCCAGGACCGTTTCCGGGGGCTGATTTCACTTCCAAAAGCCATTGAATCTATTGAAAAAACCCAGGGGACGCCCCATTTACTCGTTTGGCGGCCCAGCCTTGGCGTGTGAGCGCACGAGCCGGGTTAGACTTGAATCGACCTCGTCAATGGACTCCTGTATGAACCAACCAACTCACGTCGTGTGTGCACATTGCAATTCGGTAGTGCGCTTGCCCAGCGATCGCCTGAGTGAGGCGCCGCGATGTCCCAAGTGCCACGTGGCGCTCTTCGAAGGCAAGCCCGTGACCCTGACTGCCGCCAACTTCGAGCAGCACATCTCGCGGAGCGATTTGCCCGTGGTCGTCGATTTCTGGGCCCCCTGGTGCGGCCCGTGCCTCGCCATGGCGCCCTTTTATGAAGCCACCGCTCGCGAGCTAGAGCCCAAGCTGCGATTTGCCAAATTGAATACCGAGGAGGAGCCTCAACCCGCCACACGCTTCAACATACGGAGCATTCCGACGCTGATCGTTTTTCGTGGCGGCAAGGAGATCGCACGTAAGTCGGGCTCGATGGACTCAGGCCAGCTCACGCGTTGGTTGAACGCTGCGATCGGTTGATTCGCCCATCAGCATGAGCGAAACCAGACTCAGCAGACCGGCGGCCGAAAGATAAAACCCCACATAGCTCACGCCGAAGTTCGACGCCAATCGGGTTGCGACGTAGGGCGCGGCGGACGCGCCTACGATACCGGCTAGATTGAACGTGAGCGACGTACCGGTATACCGCACGGCCGTCGGGAACAAGGACGCGAGGGCGCTTCCAATCGGGCCATAAGTAAATCCGGTCAGCGAAAATCCGAGCGCCAGGAAAATAAACACTCTTGCCGTATCGTGAGTCCCGAATAAGGGTGCGAACGTAAAGCCGAAAGCGATGATCGCCAGCGTTGCGATGATCAGCATGCGGCGGCCGCCGATGCGATCCGCGAGGATTGCAGAGATCGGTATGGTCAGACCAAAGAACAGCACGCCGATCAATTGAAGAATCAAGTATTCGCTGCGCGGGAACTCGAGCGCGGTGGTCGCCCAGTTCAATGCGAAGATCGTCATGAGATAGAACACCAAGAATGTGGTGGTGGTACCGAGAGTGCCGAGCAGAAGTTCTCGTGGGTATTTTGCGAACACCACCAGAAAAGGCACGCGGACCCGTTCACCCTGCTCCACGCTGCGCCGAAACGCGGGGGTTTCGACCAGTTGCAAGCGCACGTAGAGGCCGACCAACACCAAAAGAGTGCTGGACAAGAACGGAACCCGCCAGCCCCAACTTAACAGCTGCGCATTGCTGAGCCGGGTGCTGATCCAAAGGAATGCTCCGTTCGCGCACAAGAAACCCAAAGGCGCGCCAAATTGCGGAAAGCAGCCATACCAAGCCCGCCTGCCGGGGGGCGCGTTTTCGGTCGCCAGAAGTATGGCGCCGCCCCACTCCCCTCCGAGGCCGAGACCCTGGCCCACCCTACAGAGCGCCAACAGCACGGCAGCCGCCACGCCGATCGATGCATAAGTAGGCAGCAATCCGATGAACACCGTCGAAATTCCCATTGTGAGAAGGGCGGTCACCAAAGTGGCCTTGCGCCCGATCCGATCGCCAAAATGCCCGAACACGGCGGAGCCGATCGGCCGCGCAAAGAATGCGAGGGCAAATGTCGCAAATGATTGCAGCGTTGCCGCGGCCGGAGCCTGCTTGGGAAAAAACAGGATCGGGAACACCAGTACGGCGGCCGTCGCGTAGATATAGAAATCGAAGAACTCGATCGTTGTGCCGATCATGCTGGCGAGCAGAATGCGGCGCACCGGCGGCGCCTTCGTGGGCGACGCCACTATTTTTCCGATCCGCCGCTCGGGGGCGCCATCGCATCCTCATCCTGCCTGATAAAATCGTCAGGCTTGATTTCACCCAACGGAAAGGGCGGAGGATTGGGGACCGCTTGTCCTGCGTCGTTGGCCGGAATCTGCGGCTCCTTGCCCGCTCCTTGGGGATGTTGCGCCATGCGTTCCGTCTGGCTCAATTCGGATGTGGCCCAACCGCCGCCGAGATCGTTGATGAGGCTCACGCTAGCGGTCAATTCACGCAGTTGCACCTGCAATTCCGATTCGCGTGCAGTCAGAAAGGCATTTTGCGCGGTGATGACGTTCACGTAGCTGTCGACGCCGTTGCGAAATCGGACCACCGATAGTTCCACCGTGCGTTTGGCCGCCAGCGCGGCCCTGTGCTGTTGAGCTAGTTCCTGCGACAAAATTCTCAATGAAGAGAGATTGTCCTCCACTGATTGGAACGCGCTCAGCACGGTTTGCCGGTACGTGGCGGCCTGGGCGTCGTTGAGCGCCCGTGCTTGGGCGACCGCCGCACGGCGTTGTCCGCCATCGAATAAAATTTGAGCCGCGCTCCCACCTATGGACCAGAATCGGTTCGGAACATTGAACAGGTGACTTAACGTCGTCGATTCGTAGCCGGCCGATCCGGTCAGCGTCAAACTGGGGAAGTACGCCGCGCGAGCGACGCCGATCTCGGCGTTTGAGGCCGCGACTTGTCTCTCCGCGGCAGCAATATCCGGCCGACGCTCGAGAAGATCCGATGGTACCCCGACGGGTATGCTCGGCAGTGTTTGATTGAAGTGCTTATAGGGTATGGAAAATTCCGCGGGTGAAACTCCGATCAAGACGGCGATGGCATGTTCGAATTCGGCTCGCGCAACGCCCACATCGGTCGCCTGCGCAATAGCCGAATCGAGCTGGGTTTCGGCCGATGCAACATCCTCATCTGAGTCGAGGCCATTGTCGAACAGAGTGCGCACCAGACGCAGACTCGCCTGATAGTCGGCGACTGTGATCTCAAGAACACGCCGCTGCTCATCCGCGATTCTCAGCTGAAAATAATCCTGCGCCAGAGTGCTTTGGGTGCTGAGCAGCGCATTCGCCAACTGCGCAGCGCTCGCCTGGGCGGAGTATCGGTTCTGCGCCACAGTATTGCGAATGCTCCCCCATAGATCGATCTGGTAGGAAGCTTCGAGCGGCAGCGTGAAGACATTGTGCGTGCTCGTCACGGCACTTTCAGGAACACCGCTCGTAGTGGTGGAGCCGCCGGTAGTCGAGCCGCTAGTGGTCGAGCCCGTGGTCGGCGTGTTTCCGACGGTGGAGCCAACGGAAACTCCGCCCAACCCTCCGAGTGCGGCGCTCGATTTCTCGCGGGTGGCGGTGGGGGCAAGGCTCAGGGTCGGAAACAATTGCGATTGCGCTTCCAAGACCAGCGCGTGAGCCGCGCGGTAGTTCGCCTCGGCGGCGAGTATGCTCTGGTTCGATATCGCGACCCGCGCCTCGAGTTGGTCGAGATCAGGATCCTGGTATATCTCCCACCAATTGCCGCGAATCGCAGAGTCGCGCGGCTCGGCAATCCTCAAACCCTGAGCGGCCGCATCGCCGCCGGGAACGGCCTCCTTGAAAACCGCCGACGGTTCTGTTTTCGGCGGATCGTAGTGAGGCGCAAAATTGCATCCGGCCGACATCAGGACGCCGGCTGCACACACCCATGCTGAAAATGCGCTCAATCCTCTCATGACGCCGCCGGTTCGCCGGCGGTCGCAGCTGCGTCCGGCGGCGAAGCAAATCCGAACTTGGAGACCCATAGATTCAGCCGGTCCATATAAAGATAGATCACCGGCGTTGTATAAAGTGTCAGCGCCTGGCTCACGATCAGGCCGCCGACGATCGCTATGCCGAGCGGACGCCGCAGTTCAGAACCCATGCCGGTGCCGATCGCCAAGGGAACGCCGCCGAGCATGGCCGCCATGGTCGTCATCATGATCGGCCGGAAGCGCAACAAGCTGGCCTCAAACACCGCCTCCTTGGGACTTTTGTGGTCGCGCCTTTCTACCTCGATGGCGAAATCGATCATCATGATCGCGTTCTTCTTGACGATTCCGATCAGCAGAATGATTCCGATCAGCGCGATGATGCTAAGATCGGTGTGAGTGATGAGGAGCGCCAGCAGGGCGCCGACGCCGGCCGACGGGAGCGTGGAGAGTATCGTGACCGGATGTATGTAGCTCTCATAGAGAACGCCGAGTACGACATAGACCGCGGCGATCGCTGCCGCGATCAGCAGCGGCTCGCTGGCAAGCGAGTCGGTGAACGCCTGAGCCGTGCCGCTGAAGGAACCCGTGATGGTGGAAGGCATGCCCGCCTTTTTCTCGGCGGCCGTTGATTAATTTAACCGCGTCGCCGAGCGCAACACCCGGGGCGAGATTGAATGAAAATGTCACGGAAGGAAAGACGCTGGAATGGTTGACCGACAGAGGCGCCGTTCCGGCCTCGTAATGCGTAAATGCCGATAGCGGCACCATGCCCCCGCCGCTGCCGGCTACGTAAACGTTTTGCAACGCGGCGGGAGTCCTGCCAAAAGCTCGGATCCACGACCATGACCACGTAGTACTGATTCAAGGGCGTGTACGTCGTCGCGATCTCCCGTTCCCCGAACGCGTCGTACAAAATGGTATCGATGGCTTGCGGGGTGATGCCGAGGCGCGCGGCGGTGGGGCGATCGATCACGAGATTGGCCGATAGTCCCTTGTTTTGCGCGTCATTGTTCATATCCGGTCAGCTGGTGAATCCCCTTGAAGTCCTTGAGCAGGACGGCTCCCCAGTGATTCAAGGTCTGCAAATTATCGCTCTGGATCGTGTATTGGTACTGAGCGGCGCTTTGCCGGCCGCCTATTCTCACGTCTTGTACCGCCTGTAGAAACAACGTCGCCCCGGGCACGACAGCGAGTTTCGGCCGCAGCCGAGTGATGATCTGATCCGCGGTCGCCTTGCGTTCCTTGAGCGGCTTGAGCGCGATGAAGACGCGGCCGGTATTGGTCGTTGTGCCGCCGCCGCCGCCGGTGAATACCAACACGGTGTCGACCGCCGGGATCCTGTTTGGCGATCGCGGCGAAGCGCTGAATCTTCGTCTGCATCTCCTGGAATGAAATCGCTTGATCCGCGATGATGCTGCCGTTCAGACGACCGGTATCCTGCTGCGGGAAGAAGCCCTTTGGGATCTCGATATAGAGGTACACGTTGAGACCTAGAGTCGCGATGGCGACGATCAACACGAGGAGCGAATGATCGAGAACCCAGCTCAAGCTTCGTTCATAACCTTTCAGCAGGCGCTCGAAGGCTCGCTCGCTCGCCATGTACAACTTTCCATGCTTTGATTTCTTGCGCAACAGCAAGGAGCACATCATGGGAGTGGTCGTCAATGAAACGGCCAAGGACACGAGGATCGCCACCGAGAGCACCACGGCGAATTCGCGAAAAAGACGGCCGATGATTCCCCCCATCAAAAGGATGGGGATGAAAACCGCCACCAAGGAAACACTCATGGATAGCACCGTGGACCCGATTTCAGCGGCACCCTTCATCGCAGCCGCCTCTGCGTCCATGCCCATCTCCTGATACCGGGTGATGTTCTCGAGCACCACGATGGCATCGTCGACGACGAAGCCGGTCGAGATTGTGAGCGCCATGAGCGACAGATTGTCGATGCTGTATCCCAAGCAGATACATCGCCGCCAAGGTACCGATGATGGAAGTGGGCACGGCTATCAGCGGGTATCAACGTCGCGCGAAATTCGCGCAGGAACACGAAGACCACCAGCACCACCAGCCCGACCGAAATGAGCAATGTTCGTTCGATGTCCGACACGGATGCTCGAATAGTCTGAGTTTGATCGAGGCCGATGCTCATCACGATGGTAGGATCGATGCTGGCGTGCAGTTGCGGCAGCGTCGCCTTGATGGCATCGACGGTGGTGATGATGTTTGCGCCGGGCTGCCGAAAGATGATGAGCAATGCGGCCCGCTTGCCGTTGGCGAGCCCCATCGATCTCACGGTTTGAACCGAGTCCTGCACATTCGCGACGTTGGACAGTCTCACCGGCTGGCCGTTGCTGTAGGAGACGATCACCGGTCGATAATCCGCTGCCTTGCATAAGCTGATCGTTGGCGGCGATAGCCCAGCGTCCATCGGAATTCGAGAAGCTTCCCTTGGCCTCGTTGGCGGTTTGCGCGGCGATGGCGCTGCGAACACTCTCCAAGCCCAAGCCATATCCGCTCAGCTGCGTCGGGTTGAGTTCGATGCGTACGGCCGGTGCCGAACTGCCGCCGACCACCACCTGCCCGACCCCCGCGACCTGCGAGAGCCGCTGCTGCAGTATGGTCGATGCCGCATCGTAAAGCGCGGAAGGCGGCAGCTTGTCCGAGGTCAGCGCGATGATCATGATCGGCGCATCGGCCGGGTTCACTTTTCTGTACGTCGGATTGCTCGGCAAATTGGCGGGCAAATAGCTGCGTGCTGCGTTGATCGCCGACTCGACGTCGCGCGTCGCCGCGTCGATGTTGCGGTTCAAATCGAATTGCAGCGTGATGCTCACTTGCCCGAGACGTGCTTTGCGACGTCATTTCGGTCACGGATGAGATTCGGCCGAATTCCCGCTCGAGCGGCGTCGCGACGGAAGAGGCCATGATCTCGGGACTCGCGCCGGGAAGCGATGCAGACACCGACACCGTTGGGAAATCCACCTGCGGCAAGGGCGAAACCGGCAGTACCCTGAACGCCGCGACGCCTGACAACACCACTGCGGCGGTGAGGAGCGTGGTCGCTATGGGGCGGTTGATGAATGGCGCCGAGAAATTCATGGCTGCGGTGCCGGCAGCGCCGGCGGTAAGGACGGCGGCGGCATTTCCGCCGGCGGTTCTTTGCGTCCGCGCAGTGCCGCGACCTTGGCAGCCAGCTCGTCGAAGAACAGATAGATCACGGGAGTCGTGTACAGGGTCAGCAGCTGGCTGAAAATGAGGCCGCCGACGATGGTGACGCCGAGCGGACGCCGCAGCTCGGAACCCACGCCGTGGCCGAAGGCGAGCGGCATGGCGCCCAGCATCGCCGCCATCGTAGTCATGAGGATAGGCCGAAACCGCAGCAAGCAGGCCTCGCGAATCGCATCGAAGGCGCTCTTGTGCTCCTTGCGCTGCGCCTCGAGCGCGAAATCGATCATCATGATGGCATTTTTTTGCACGATGCCGATCAACAGAACGATTCCGATGATGGCCACCACGGTCAGCTCATCGCCGCACAACAACAGTGCCAACAGCGCCCCGACGCTTGCCGACGGCAGCGTCGAAAGAATCGTGATGGGGTGAATATAGCTTTCGTACAGAACGCCGAGCACGATGTAAACCGTGAGCAACGCGCTCAACACCAGGATTCCCTCATTGGAAAGCGAGCCGACGAAGGCCTGAGCCGTACCCTGAAAAGTTCCGAGCATCGCGGCAGGTGCCGGCAACTGCTGCTGGACCTTTTCGATCGCCTTGACGGCCGCGCCGAGCGACGCACCCGGAGCCAGATTGAACGATACCGTGGTCGCGGGGAACTGCCCCATGTGACTGATCAAGATCGGCGCAGTTCCCTCTGACGCCTTGGTGATGGCGCTGAGCGGCACCGCCGTGCCGCCCGCGGAATTGATATAAATATCGCCCAGGTTATCGGGACTTGACCGAAATTCCGGCTGCACTTCCAGGATCAAGTGGTACTGGTTCAATTGTGTGAATAGCGTCGAAACCTGCCGCTGACCGAATCCGTCATACAGCGTGTCGTCGATGTTCTGCGGCGTCAGACCAAGACGCGATGCCGTTGGTCGGTCGATCTGAAGCTGCACCTGCCGTCCCCCGTTTTGCAGGTCGCTGGCGACGTCTTCGAGTTCGGGCAATTGCTTGAGCCTATCGACAAAGTGCCCGGCATATTGTGCGAGTTCATCTGCATTCGGATCCTGCATGCTGAATTGATATTCCGTCCGGCTGACGATGTCCTCGACGGAGATGTCCTGGACCGGCTGCATGTACAGGCTGATGCCGTCCAGGTGGCCGGCCGCGCTCTGCAGATCACGGATCACTTCCGTTGCAGATTTCCGTTGGCTCAAGGGTTTAAGATTGATTTGGATCCGGCCGCTGTTGAGCGTCGTATTGGTACCGTCGACCCCGATGAACGAGGACAGGCTCGACACGGCGGGATTCTCGAGAATTTTGGCGGCGAGCTGCTGCTGCAATTGCGACATCTTGGTAAACGACGCCGTTTGAGTCGCCTCGGAAACGGCCTGAATCTCGCCGGTGTCCTGGATGGGAAAGAATCCCTTGGGCACGAGCAGATAAAGAACGATAGTCAGGACCAGAGTGCCTACCGCCACGCCAAGAGTCAGGCCGCGGCGTTCGAGGACCCAGTCGAGAGTGCGCTCGTAGAAGTCGATGATCTTCTTGAAGATCCGCTCCGATGCCTGGTAGAAGCGGCTCTGCTCGGATGTGTCCCTGTGCTTGAGCAACTTCGCGCACAGCATCGGCGTGAGGGACAGCGAGATCGCGGCCGAGATCAGGATGGTGGCGCTCAAGGTAATGGCAAATTCCCGGAACAATCTGCCGGTGATGTCGCCCATGAACAGAAGCGGAATCAGAACCGCGATAAGCGACACGGTCAGCGACATGATCGTGAACCCGATCTGTTCGGCCCCTTTCAGGGCGGCGGCGAGGGGTGCTTCGCCTTGCTCCACGTAACGGGTGATGTTTTCGATCATCACGATGGCGTCGTCGACGACGAAGCCGGTCGAGATGGTGAGCGCCATCAAAGTCAGGTTATTGAGGCTGAAGCCCATCGCGTACATCGCGCCGAATGTGCCCACCAGGGACAAAGGCACGGCGATGCTCGGAATGATCGTCGCCGCGAATGTGCGCAGGAACACGAAGATGACGGCCACCACGAGCGCGACGCACAGCAAGAGCTCAAATTCCACATCGGCCACCGAGGCGCGCACCGTCGTCGTACGGTCCGTCAATACGGCCAGCTTGATGATGGGCGGAATCGTGGCCCGCAACTTCGGCAACAGCGCCTTGATGCTGTCGACGACATTGATGATATTGGCGCCCGGTTGGCGCTGGATGTTCACGATCACAGCGGGCACTTTGTTCATCCAAGCCGATAGCTGAGTGTTCTCCACGCCGTCGATCACATTCGCCACATCTGTCAGCATGACAGGCGCGCCGTTCCTATATGCAAGAACGACGTTTCTGAAATCAGCGGCGGTTGTGATCTGGTCGTTGGCGCCGATTTGAAAGCTTTGCGACGGCCCGTCGAAGCTGCCCTTTGCTGCGTCGAGGCTGGTTGGAGTAAGCGCGGTGCGCACGTCCTCGAGATTCAGGCCGTACGAGCCCAGCTGCGTCGGATTCACTTGCACGCGCACGGCGGGCTTCTGGCCTCCGCTGATGGTTACGGCGCCGACTCCGGGTAGCTGCGAGATCTTTTCCGCCAGGCGCGTGTCGGTGTAATCCTCGACCTGCTGCAAGGGCATCGAGTCCGATGTGAGCGCGAGGGTGAGAATGGGTGCATCGGCCGGATTGACCTTGTTGTAGACCGGCGGCATGGGCAATTGAGCCGGCAGGAAATTCTGGGCGGCGTTGATCGCCGCTTGCACGTCCTGTTCCGCAACGTCGATGTTGAGGCTCAAGCTGAATTGCAGCGTGATGACGGACGCACCGTCCGCGCTGGTGGAGAGCATTTGATTGAGACCCGGCACCTCGCCGAGCTGCCGCTCGAGCGGCGCGGTGATGGCGGTCGCGACGACCTCGTGCGCTCGCTCCGGGATAAAACGTCAAGACCTGCATCGTCGGATAGTCGACTTCCGGCAGCGCCGCGATCGGCAGTTGTCGAAAGCCGATGATGCCAATCAGCAGAATCGCCGCCATCAACAACGAGGTTGCGATCGGCCGCAGAATGAACGGTCGTGACGGATTCATCCGGTCTTCTTCGCCGGTGCGTTCGCCTCCGCCGGAGCTTGGGCCGGAGCCTGCGCCGGCTTGCGCGAGACCTTCGAGCCGCTTTGCAGCTTATCGAAGCCATCGGTCACGAGTTGTTCTCCGGGGCTGACCCCCGTAACGGCGGACTTCTCCGCTTCACTCGCCAAAATTTTAATGTTGCGGGACTGTACCGTGCTGTCGGGTTGCACTACATAGACGAAGGCAATGTCGTTGTTGCGCTGAATCGCCGCCTGAGGAACCAAGTTGGCCTGGGTGAGTGTCTTGACCAACAGCCGAGCGTTGACGAACTGGTTCGGAAAGAGCTCATTGTGCGCATTGCCGAAGGTGGCGCGTGCACGCACCGTCCCGGTGGTCGTGTTGACCTGGTTGTCGATGGTCAGCAAAGTGCCGCTGGCGATTTGATGTTGCTTGCGACCGGTCGAGTGCCAACGTCTGCATCGAGCGGCCGGTCGCCATCTCCGCCGTCACCTCATCGATATCGCCCTCGGCAATCGTGAAAATTACTGTTATGGGTTGCAGCTGGGTGATGACGCACAATCCGGAAGTGCCGTTGGCCGCCACCACATTGCCGGGATCGATATTGCGCAGACCGACCCGCCCGTCGATCGGTGAAACGATCCGGGTGTAGTCGACATTCACTTGGGCCGCGTCGAGGTTTCCCTGGTCCAGCTTCACGATTCCTTCGTCCTGATCGACCGTGGCCTGCTGAGTGGCGAGTTGTTGCTGCGGAATCGCGTGTTCCTTGTACGAATTCTCATACCGGACGAGATCGATGCGGGCATTTCTCAAGGCCGCCGCGTCGCGGGCCAACTGTCCTTGGGCCTGGAGCAGCGCCGCCACATACGGGCGCGGGTCGATCACCGCCAATAAGTCGTTCTTTTTGACGATCTGGCCTTCCTTGAAATGCACCTCGGTGATTTCCCCCGCCACTCGGCTCACAACGGTGACCGTGTACACCGGCGTAACGGTCCCCAGACCATTGAGATAGATATCGATGTTGCCGAGCGCGACCGGCGCCGTTGCCACCGGGATGGCTTGTTGGCCGGTAGGCTTTGCCTTGGGCTTCAGCAATCCGCCGACGAGCAGCCAAATAAGCACCAGGAGAGCGAGGATCGCCAGGCTGGAGATGATCCAGTGATCCTTCATTTTGGAGCGCAGCGAAGAGCGGTCCGATGAATGTCCATTGTCCGACGCTGTGCTCAACACGTGGATTTGCTCGACTTAAAGCAAGGTGGGGTTCCAATCACTAGCGTATCACTTGCCACCGCGCGGGGCAGCGGCGCCGCTCGGGACGCAATCGAGCCGCCTGTAATTATTACACCCATCCATCGGAGCGCTGGCAATTCGCGGCCGTGCGATGCACGCTATCGCTGGTCAATCAGCGGCTTTGTCAAAAAGGATGGGCATGAACATCAATTCCGACGACTTTCGGGTACCAGAAGGTAAGGATGTCGACCTTGGAGAATGGCCGACGCGCGTCGCACCTGCATATAAGAAGAGTGAAGATTATCAAAAGATCCTGCAAGACCACGTCGACCAACTCAGTGCCCAACAAGAGCTTCTATACGCCTCCGGCCGCTATGCCGTTTTGCTGATTTTTCAGGCCATGGACGGCGCCGGCAAGGATGGGGTCATTCGGCACGTGATGTCGGGGGTCAATCCGCAGGGATGCCAGGTGTTCAGCTACAAACATCCGAGCGCCATTGAACTGAAGCATGATTTTCTCTGGCGCACGACCCGTGATTTACCCGAACGGGGCAAGATCGGCATTTTCAACCGGTCGTACTATGAGGAAGTGCTCATCGTGCGCGTTCATCCGGAAATTCTTCGCGCAGAAGGATTGCCGGACGCGCTGATCCAAAACGAAAAGTCCGTCTGGCGAGAGCGATATCGATCCATCGTCGGTCTTGAAAGGCATCTTGATTACAACGGCACCCGCATCATGAAATTTTTTCTACATCTTTCCAAGGACGAGCAACGCAAGCGCTTTCTCGCGCGAATCGACGCGCCGGATAAAAATTGGAAGTTCAGTACCGCGGACATCGAAGAGCGCAAGTACTGGAAGCAATATATGAAAGCCTATGAAAAATGCCTGGGCGCGACCAGCTCCAAGAATTCTCCCTGGTATGTCGTGCCGGCGGACGATAAGCTCAACGCGCGCCTCATCGTGTCTCGAATCGTGCTCGATACCGTCGAAGGGCTGAAACTGGCGTTCCCTCAGTCGACGGCCAAACGTCGAAGCGAATTGCAAGCGCTGCGCAAGAAATTGGCGAAATGATCGCGATCTGACGTACCGCCTGCTTGCCGGCGCCTACGGCGTGAGTACGGCGGCTCCTTCGAAGCGCCCCGCGCGCAAGTCCGCGAGCGCTTCGTTGGCTTGCTGCAGGGGGTAACGCGTGGTTTTGGTGACGATGCCGACTTGGGGGGCCAGCCGTAGAAAATCGATGCCGTCCTGACGGGTGAGATTGGCGACGGATAGGAGTTCCCGCTCTTCCCACAACAGCCGGTACGGAAGCGCCGGAATATCGCTCATGTGGATTCCGGCGCAAACCACGCGGCCCCCCTTGCGCACCGACTGCAATGCGAGCGGTACCAAATCGCCAACCGGAGCGAAAATAATCGCTGCATCGAGCGGTTCCGGAGGTTTGTCGCCCGAAGCGCCGGCCCACACCGCGCCCAGACTCAGCGCGAACCGTTGAGTGACCGCATCATCCGAGCGGGTAAAGGCGAATATCGATCGTCCCTGCCACGCGGCGACTTGAGCCAATATGTGCGCCGCGGCGCCGAAGCCGTAGAGCCCGAGCCTTTTGGCCTCTCCGGCGATGGCGAGGGAACGCCAGCCGATCATTCCGGCGCACAGCAAAGGCGCAAGGGACATGTCGCTGCCGTTCTCGCCCAACGGAAATGTAAATCGAGCATCTGCGATGGCCGCGGTCGCGTAGCCGCCGTTGCGCGTATAGCCCGTGAACAGCGGGCGGTCGCATAGGTTTTCCCGTTGCATCAAACAATAGGGACAGACGCCGCAGGTATGGCCTAACCAGGGAATACCCACGCGTTCACCAATCTCGAGCCCCCGGACATCCGATCCGATCGCATCGATGCGCCCGACGATTTCGTGCCCGGGAATGATCGGCACATGCGGTTCGCTCAATTCGCCGTCGATGACGTGCAGGTCGGTGCGGCACACGCCGCAAGCCGCGACTTTGACGCGAATTTCTCCTGAACCTGGTTGCAAATCCGCAAGCTCGGTCCATTCGAGAGGAGTGTTGAGCTTGTTGAGGACCATGGCGTGCATCATGTCGGTAAGAATCTCACTCCAGGACCGGCGGCCCGGTCAGCGTGGTCAATGCGGCGGTCACGATCAATATCATGGCGGCCAACACCATTTCGGCACGGATCGAGATGCGCAAGCTTCGAAGAGCGCCGGAATCGTCGGCCAGCAATCGCCGCGTCAGGTGAAGTTTGTTGAACGCGGCAAGCGCCAGCAGGCAGGCGACGAGCCCCAGCTTTACGATGATGTAGCAGCCATAACTGCTCGTCCACAATTCATTGACATTGCCAATCAGAACGCAGAGCAGAATGATACCGACGATCACCAGCGCGCCCACCACCGCCACGGCCGTCGTCCCGAAGCGCACAGCCGTTGCGGCGACCCTTCTGGGCTCGCCGTGCCGGGTTGCCAACAGCAACGGACCGAGAGCGCCGAGCCAGAAGGCGACGCTCAAAAGATGCACTCCGATCAAGAGGATCGGCCACTCCGACGCGATAGTGTGTCCCCGCACTGCAAGCGCATGCACATGTCCGACCCATGCAAAGGAGGTTGCAGCGCAGCCGGCGGCCACGAGCGCCAAGGCCGGGGGGCGTCGAGCGGACAGCGCTCCGAGGAGTGCGACCAACGATCCCGCTATGCGGACGATGACCGCGCGCCCTTCGCCGGCCTGCCAAACCATCCGCATGAGACCGGCGTCCAAGAGTCCCGACGCGTCGCCGCTCATCAGGGCCGCCGTCGCGGCGATGCTCGCGCCGCTTGCGAGCAGCCCCGCGATCACGAGAATTCGAACGAGCCTCCGTATGACGAGCGCATCTTCTTTTTCCAGGAGTGCATGGGTATAGGACAGGAAAAACACGCCGCCGGACGCACCGAATGTGGCGGCATAGGTGACCGCCTTCGTGGCCACCAGCAAACCGTCCCAAACGCCGAAACTCACCGGATCACGAATGAAAACGCGCCCTTCGCGATGTGACCGTCGTCCGGAGACAACGCACTCCATTGCACCTGATAGGTTCCGGCCGTGAGGCTGGGAAGCGCGACGGTCACCTGCCGGGCTGCGGCAGCACCTCGATTGAACGTGACGGCGATATCCTTACCGTCGACGGTCAATTTCAGGCCGGCGAGCTCAACATCTTCGTTGAATTTGAGCGTCAATGACTTCGGTGCTTGGCTTAGCTGCGCATCGGCGGGGGGCGAAGTGCCTTCTAGCTTCGCATGCGCAAAGACCGGGGATGCAGAGATCACCCCGGCGGCGGTGAATGCCAGCAACATGTGCTTGACCATAATCGCTTCTCCCTACATTTGAAGTGGCTGCAGTTCACAAACCTCTCCGAGGGATGCACCCGCCGCGTGTATTATGCTGCAGCCGGTGGTATGTTTTCGCCTAAGATCATGCGACTGAATCGAATAGTTAAATTCGGCTTTGCGCTGTTGCTGGCAGTGATGTTGCCCTTGCGTAGTTATGCGGCTATGGAGAACTGCGGATCACAGTCCGCTTCGCCCGCCGCAGCGACGCACGCGTCGCACTGCACACACCCAACCGGCGTTGTTCATGCGCATGGGTGCAGCAATGGCTGCTGCATAGCGGCCATCGCGGTGAGCCCCGTTCGCTGGTCAATCCCTCGAACTCGCGCTCCTGGCATTGCCGTCCGGATGCCTTTGCCGCCGCCCACCGACTCGCTTGACCGTCTGGATCGTCCGCCCCGTCTCCTCGGCTGATCCGAAGGCCGCAACGCGCAGGCCGCGCGGCGCGGAACCAATACGCTGGATTGCAGGCCGTTAGTCGCCTCCGACATACGGCAGCGAGGGACGATCATGAAAATTCCGACGATGCGCATCGATGCGCTCGGGCACCTCTCACGGGGCATTGCCCTCTCGGGCGCAATTGCGCTCGCCGGGTGCACCACGTTTTCTCGGGACGGTGGTTTCGACGCCGTCGCAAGCACGGCGCAGCAACGGCTCGGCAAAGATGTCAGATGGGCACGCAGCGCCGAAGAACGGGCGAAAAATGCGCATCAAGTGGCCGAACTGCTGCAACGGCCATTGTCGGTGGATGATGCCGTGCAGATCGCGTTGCTGAACAACGGCGCACTCCAGGCCTCGTTCGAGGAACTCGGTATCTCGGAAGCGGATCTGGTTCAGTCGGGTCGGCTGCCGAATCCGCGTTTCACCTTGCGCCACTCGGGCGCCGACGGCCAATACGACATCGAGGAGACATTGACCATGAATGTCCTGTCGCTGTTGACGGTTCCCTATGCCCACGAGATTCAGAAGCGCCGGTTCGCTGAGGTGCAGGGCGCCGTCGTGGTCGATGTCGTGCAACTGGCCGATCGCACCCGTGCGGCCTATTTCACCGCGCTCGCTGCGCAAGAGTCCACCCACTATATGCAGCAAGCCAAAGCCGCGGCAGAAGCCGGCGCCGAGCTTGCGCGCAGAATGCGGGCGGCCGGCAATTGGAATCGTCTGGACGAAGCGCGGGAACAAGGCTTTTATATCGATGCGGCACTGGGTCTGACGCGAGCCCAGTCGACCGAGAGCGCAGCACGCGAGAACTTGACCCAGTTGCTGGGCCTTTCCGGGGAAGCGCCGAAATTCCGGCTCGCCGAACGCCTCCCCGACTTGCCACAGAGCGTCGATGAGCTGCCGAATATCGAATCGACCGCGCTACAGACCCGAATCGACTTGCAAATGATGCGCACACGTATCGATGTGCTTGCTCGGGAGCTCCATCTCACCAAAGCGACCCGCTTCGTCAACGTGCTCGATGCGGGGCCGACGCGCGTGCTGCAGGGAGAACGATCGGAGCCCTTCGAGTCGGGATATGAAGTGAGCCTCGAAGTTCCGATCTTCGATTCCGGTGCCGCACGCGTGAGGAAGGCGGAGGCGATTTACGCGCAGGCGGTCGACCGCTATGCGCAGGCCGCGATCGAGGTGCGCTCCGACGTACGCAAGGCCTATGCGCAGTATCGAGCGGCACACGAGATCGCGGTGCGCGAGCGCGATGAGGTCCTGCCGCTGCGCAAATCGATCGCGGAACAAGATTTGCTGCGCTACAACGGCGCAGAGATCAGCGTCTTCGATTTGCTCGTCGATGCACGTACAGAAATCAGTGGCGTCAACGAGTACATCCAAAGCGTTCGCGATTTTTGGATTGCGAGATCAGCACTCGACACGGCGCTCCTCGGCAATCCCGCACAGCGTTAATTCAAGGAAAAACATGATTACCCGACGAAGTCTTTTTAGCGGCGTTGGCGCCGCGGTTGCAGCCGCAGCGGTCGGCAAGAGCGCGCTCGCCGCCTTGCCGCAGATCGTCTCCGCGGCCGATGCCCGCATGCAACGGCCGCTGCTGCCGCCCAACGGCCGGCCCTATCATCCGGTCGCGACCTTGAACGGCTGGACGCTGCCGTGGCGCATGCGCGGCGGCGTCAAGGAGTTTCACTTAGTGGCGGAACCGGTGATTCGCGAAATTGCGCCGGGCATGCGCGCCAATTTGTGGGGCTATAACGGGCAGTCGCCAGGGCCGACGATCGAAGTGGTGGAAGGTGACCGCGTTCGCATGTTCGTGACCAACCGTCTTCCCGAAGCGACCAGCATTCATTGGCATGGTCAACGCCTGCCGAACGGAATGGACGGCGTCTCCGGCCTGAATCAGCCGTCCATCAAGAGCGGGCAGACTTTCGTTTATGAGTTCCGTGCGCAACGCGCCGGAACCTTCATGTATCACCCGCACGCCGATGAAACGACGCAAATGGCGATGGGCATGATGGGTTTTTGGGTGACTCATCCGAAAGATCCCGAGTTCATGCGCGTCGATCGGGATTACGTGTTCCTGCTAAACGCCTATGACATCAGTCCGGGAAGCTACACGCCCAAGGTGAGCACCATGCTGGACTTCAATATGTGGACCTTCAACAGCCGCGCCTTTCCCGGAATCGATCCCATCGTCGCCGGGCTCGGCGAGCGCGTGCGGATCCGTGTCGGCAACCTTACGATGACCAACCATCCCATTCACCTGCACGGTCATGAGTTCATCGTGGTGGGCACGGACGGAGGATGGACCCCGGCGAGCGCGCATTGGCCCGAGGTGACGACGGATATCGCGGTGGGCCAGATGCGCGCAATCGAGTTCACTGCGGCCGCGGCCGGCGACTGGTCATTTCATTGCCACAAGGGCCATCACACGATGAATGCGATGGGTCATGCCGTGCCAAACACCATCGGCGTGGAACAAGCGGATCTCGCTCGAAAGATCACCTCTCTCGTGCCGAACTATATGAGCGCCGACGCGGCGGGGAATATGGATGAGATGCAAATGGCACTACCGGAAAACACGCTGCCGATGATGACCGGTAAGGGCCCGTACGGTAATATCGAAATGGGTGGCATGTTCACAGTGGTCAAGATCCGTCCCGGCTTGGCGCGCGGCGACTATCGCGATCCCGGTTGGTACAAGCCGCCCAAAGACAGCGTTGCCTACCTTTGGCGAGGCGAAGACCCGCCCATCTTGCGTTCACCTTGACCGACGGCCATTTCGTTTGCCGAATTCAGCGGCTGCGCCGGTATTCGTCGATTCGATCGCGGCTGTAGATAAAAATGCAATTCGCGAAAATACTGACCGCGAGCAGGGCAAGCGATGCCGGAATGACCTCGAGTATCTTGTGCAATCCCAACCAATCCACCGGCGCGTCGAGCCAGTGCATCAATGCGTCTACCTTGCCGGTGGCGCCGCCCTTCGCGCAGCAGCGCACGAGCAGAAAGCGGATGCCGTCGCTCGTTCCGACATGCGTCCATTCACCGTCGCGGAACCAGCGATAGAGTTGCGAGCCGAGCAGATATAGAAAAGCCACCAGGCAACCGTACCCGACGACCGCGCCGAAAAAGCGCGTGACCTGCAGACCGATTGCACGGGCCCTCATTGCTGTGTCCCATCGGCGGACGGACAGCCCTTCACTTCCAGACGCACGATTCGTCCCGACTCTCCCTGCAGATCCGAGGGTTTCAGCACGCTGTCGGTCGGCTTCAAATCGATGTCCACCCAATACACATTGCCTGTACGCTTTCGATCGGCGATTCCCGGATTGAATCCGAGGGCCTGGGCTTGCGCGACTCGCGCCTGAGCACGCTTCGACTCGCTGTACAGCCCGAGCGATATTACCGATCCGTCATTCGGTCCGGGCATTTCCAGAGCGTCCTCGATACCGCCCGCCTTGAGCTTCGCCAGCAATTGTTCGCTGGCAGCCTGCGTCGCCGGGATGGGCAAGTACACCCAAACTCCGGCCCACACCTCGCCGTCCGCGACTCGCTGCCTCGGATCATAGCCGCCGCCGCGCAAAGTGCTCGCTGCATGGGCAGCCTCCGCCACGTCGCGGAATGGCCCCACGCTGATGCAGCGTTTCACGTTGGTGAGGAGAGCCGCAGGTGCCTCGTCGTGAGCGGCTTCCGCGTTGTCGCTGCCGCCGCTGGCACCGCTGACACCGCTGCCACCGTCAGCACCGCTGTTGGCGCCAATGGCTGCGTGCGGCACTTCACCGGCTTCGGAAGCGAGCTTCAATGTCGCGGCAGACGCCGCGGCAGCCGAAAGCTCTTCTGGCCTCGCCGGACCTTTCACCCACAAAAAATAACCGACGTTGGCAAGCGCGAGGCACACCACAATGCTCTTTAAAATCGTCACGCATCACCTTCGATTGTGCGCAAACTGACCTCTCCGGACACAAATCTATGCATTTGGTCTCCGCTTTCGAGCAACAGCGCACCGTGTGCATCCACGCCCCGCGCAATTCCGGAAAATGTGCCGTCGCCGGAAAACACTCGGGCAGGCCGATCGCAAAGCGCATCAAGCGCCATCCAGGCATCGCGAAAAGGCGCAAATCCTTCCCGCTCGAATTGTCCCAGCATACTCAAAAGCTCGTCCAGGAGGGTGCCCGCCAGTCGATTGCGGGAGACCGATCCGGCGCAGGCGTCAGCCGCCGCTGCGGCTCGCACGCCGGTCTCCTCAATTGCGCGCCTCGTCTCCGGCGAGAGCGAGACATTGAGGCCCACGCCGATGACGACATGCGCCTGTCCGCGGACTTCCGTCTTCAGTTCGAGTAGTACGCCGCCTATCTTTCGATCGTCGAACCATACATCGTTCGGCCACTTGAGGTGAATGCCCCGCGCTCCCTCCCGGGCCAGCGCCCGGGCGATCGCTACGCCCACCGCGAGGCTCAAGGTCGAGTTGACCTGAGTCGCGTCACTCAACGCCCACGCGAGCGACAGGGCAATGCTATCGCCGAAAGGCGCAATCCAGACACGACCGCGGCGCCCGCGACCCGAATGCTGCAGTTCGCTGATACAGGCATCCGCGCAGCCTTCGGGAGGCGGCGGACGGCCGAGCAAGCGAGTGTTGGTGGAGTCTACTTCGAACAGTACTTCCAAGTGACGAAGTTTGACGTCATGGGTCTCGCCAATGGCGGCACGGATGCGCGCCCCATCCAATAGTTCGAGCGGTTTCGTCAGACAATAACCGCTTCGCGCCAGCGCCTTGACCTCAATGCCGAGCGACCGCAGTCGCCCGATCCCTTTGCCTATCGCCGCGTGGCCTACCTTGAGTTCACGCGCCAGGCGCACGCCCGAGTGCAGCCCGCCGTCCGCGAGCAACTCGAGCAACGAACGCAGATCTACGCCGCCCGGGAGCGAAACAGCCATAATCGGCGGACGCGAGGCTCGCTGCCGGCGCACATGCGCGCGATATTGCCGCGATGCGTGAATACCACAAACAGGGCGATCATCAAGCAAAAAGCCATCAAAGGCAGATCCCCCGCTTCGAGCAGATAGACGGCAACGACGAGAGCGGCGCCCGCGAGCATGCTGGCGAGTCCTACATAGCCGGTGAGGACCAGCACGATGAACCAGACGCCCACCACGACCAGAAGCAAACGCGGTTGCACGGCGCCTATCACGCCCACCATGGTTGCCACGCCCTTGCCGCCGCGAAACTCGAACCAGACCGGATAGACGTGTCCTAGGATGACGGCAAATCCACAGGCCAGGGTCAGCCATTCACGCGATAGTCCGGGATCGAGGCCGATCCCCGGAAGTGCCGCCATCGGCAACCACAGCACCACGACTACACCTTTGCTGATGTCTACGAGCAGCACACAGAGAGCGAACAACTTGCCTTGCGTACGTAGTGCGTTCGTGGCGCCCGCGTTGCCGCTGCCCAGCCGGCGAATATCGACCCCGCGCAATCGCCCCAGAACGAGGCTTCCGAGCAGCGCGCCCGCCAAATAGGCGATGAGCGCCTTGACAGCTAGTTCCAACATCGGGGGATTATGCCACCAGGCATCCGACGAGCGACCTAAATGCGCGCAGGCAGGTGAATTTCGGCCAACATGCAACGTACGCCGCCGCCGCCGAAGCGTTCGATGACCGGGATGTCGGCAGCCAAGATGCCGCCATATTTTTCCAACACCCGGCGTTGGTTGGGATCGAAGCTGCGCCATGCGCTCGTGGAGAGCGCGATGACGTTCCGGCCGGGTGCGGCGAGCTCCAAAAGGTTGCCCGTGAATTCGTGCATTTGCGAAAGCGTAATGTCGATAATTTCGTGACCCGCGGACGAGAGCTTAGAAAATACGGCCTCGCGGTGCTGTGGCTGCGCGATCGCCGCACCGCAAACGACCGCGAACCCGGTACCGATCGCCATCAGTACATTGGTGTGATAAATGGCATTGCCCTTGCCGTCGAATGCCTCGAAGGTCACCAAATCGTAGTCGAGCTGCTGGGCGAAATCGCCCAATACATCAAGATCGGTGCGCGGCGACAGATTCGCGTATCCCACTCGGTGTACCCGATCGAGCACCAAGCTGCCGGTGCCCTCGAGATACTTGCCATGATTTTCTCGGTCGCTCAAATCCACCGTGCGGGTGATCCGGAACCCGCCGTCGTTGATTACTTGCCGTATTACATCCTCGCGCCGCTCGGTGCGACGATTGGGCGCCAGCATCGGATACAGTACAACCGTCCCGTCGCGATGGAAGCTCACCCAATTGTTGGGAAATATTGCGTCGGGTTTGACCGGGACCTCGGTATCATCCGCGACGATGACGCTCACTCCCTCGCGCCGCAAGCTGTCGGTCATCGCGTCGAACTCGCGCAGCGCGAGGGCCTGTACGCCAGGCGTTCCGCTAGGCGCACCACTAGGCGTGCTTTCTTCCGGGTTTTGCTGAAAGGCGTTGCTCGCCGCGGTTTGCGGATTGAACGCAAAGCGCGCCGGCCGCACCATGAGCACAGCCGCCGCACTTTGGGGCTCCTTGAGGGGCGTCGCGCATTCGGGCATGACGTTAAACTATAGCAGGCTAACCGCCGGGACTGCCCGTTGACAGCGCACCTTAGTTTCATCAAGGTACGGCAAGGCCGGCAGATCAATGCATTGGGCCTTCGGGCTAATTTGGGGTAAATGCCGTGCCGGTTTCAAAGACCAATTCATTTCTAGTGCTCGCGACGGTCTTGATGACCATGCCGAGCGCTACCCCCGGCGCGGATGCGCGGGGCGATAATCCGCCTGGGGCGGACCAGGTTTTTGCGACCTACCCTTTTAGCTACGACATCCTGTTGGCCGATGCCAAGCGCCGCGCCTCGACCCCGTACGCCCCGCAGCGCAGCACCCTCCCGGCCGGCCTCGACAAGCTGAGCCCTGATCAATATCGCAGTATGCATTTCAACCCGGATGCCGGGATTTGGCGCACGGACCAATTGCCATTTCGGCTGGAGCTCTTGCGGACGGGAAACAATCAGCAGTCGGCGGCGGCGGTAACTGTATCCACGGTCGATGAGGGTATGGCCCACGATTTGATCGCTACCCCGGCGATGTTCGAGATGGCTCCGACCATGCCGCAACTCGGCAAGGTATCGCTGCCGCTTTCGGGCTTTCGGCTTCGGAGTCAAATCAACTCGAAAAAAACCTGGGACGAATTTCTGGTGTTCCAGGGTGCGAGTTATTTTCGCGTGGTCGCTCAGCATCTTTTGTACGGTCTTTCGGCACGTGGTCTTGCGATCAATACCGCTGAGCCTTCGGGTGAGGAGTTCCCGGCGTTCACGCATTTTTGGATCGAACGCCCTGCTCCGCATGCCAACTCGATCGTGATCGACGCCCTGCTCGAAAGCGACTCCACTACCGGCGCCTATCGCTTCACCGTTCGGCCAGGAATGGAAACGGTGATGGACGTGGAGCTCACGCTCTTCCCGCGCGCCGATATGCGCGCAGTGGGGATCGCGCCGCTCACCTCCATGTTCTTGTTCGACGAAACGAATCGAGGACGACTCGACGATTATCGGCCGGAGGTTCATGACTCCGACGGTCTGCAAATTATCTCGAAAACCGGCGAGCACATATTTCGGCAGTTGGCGAATCCCATCAAACTCCAGGTATCCACATTTACCACGCAGCCGCCGCAGGGCTTTGGGCTGGTGCAGCGCTCGCGCGAGCAACGTGATTTTGAGGATTTCGAGAATCTATACGAGCGGCGACCGAGTGCCTGGATCGAGCCCCAGAGCGATTGGGGCGCGGGCTCGGTGGAACTCGTCGAGATTCCGTCCGGGCGCGAAACCAATGACAACATCGTCGCCTTTTGGCGGCCGGCGCACAGCCTCATTTCCGGGCATCCGGCCGAATTCGCGTATCGCATTACCTGGCTGTCGGAACCCTCGCTCCCGAAATCTCTTGGGAAAGTCGTGTCAACACGCTCAGGGGCGAGCGTCGACGGCAAGCGGCGAGTGTTTCTGCTGGATTTCGTCGGAGCAGGAGAGAAGACCGACGGTTTGCACATCGATCTCGGCGCCTCCAGCGGAAAGATTTCCAACGTCACGCTCGTGTCGAACAGCGAAATGCATGGATTACGCGCCGGATTTGAGATCGACCCGAACAACGCCGATCTGATCGAAATGCGAATGCGAGTCATGCGCGGTGATCGCCCCGTGACCGAAACTTGGCTCTACCGATGGACCGCTCCGTGAGTTCCGCGGTCCTGTTGGAAGAACCTGGGCCGCCCGGCGGGATGCCGCCGGAAGCCCCGTTGGACATGCCGTCTCAAGACCTGCGCTACCAGCCGGCGCGGCGTAAGCGGGTCCGTTCGACTGCCGCCGTTCTATTCGCGCGCTTCATCCTGCTTGCCGTGACCCTCGGAGTTACCCTCTACGGCGTGTACCAGATGCTCCAGGTCGTCCGGTTTGCCAGCATGACGCTGCTGCAGGGACTGATGATTTTCTTCTTTGCCGTGTCGCTGGCTTGGATTGCGTTTGCCGCAGGTTCGGTCATTGCGGGTGCGTCGAAGCGCCGCGACCCTGCGCCGAACCCGGCGGCCGGCACCGGCGGCACACTCACCGCGCTCGTCATGCCGATTTATAACGAGGATCCGATTCGCACCACCGCGGCGCTTCGAGCAATGGCCGAGGCGCTCAAGGAAATCGATGCGAATCGCGCCTTCGAGATCGTGGTGCTTTCAGATTCGACGATCGCCGATGCGTGGATTCGCGAGACGGCGGCAATCGACGGATTGCGAAGGGCGCTCGCCGCAATCGTGCCGGTTTGGTATCGGCGGCGTTGGCGCAACATCGCGCGCAAGTCCGGCAATATTCAGGAATTCGTCACTCGATGGGGCGGCCGGTACGATCATATGATCGTATTCGACGCGGACAGCCTGATCGAAGCGTCTACGCTCGTGCGGCTCGTGCAACTGATGCACGCGGATTCTGCGCTCGGAATTCTCCAGACGGCTCCTCAGCTCATCGGCGCGCAAACGTTTTTCGGACGGCTGCAGCAGTTCGCCGCCTGCGTGTACGGCCCGGTCATCACGCGCGGCCTGGCGGCGTGGTCCGGCGATGGCGGCAATTACTGGGGTCATAACGCCATCATTCGCGTGGCCGCGTTTGCCGAGTGCTGCGGGCTGCCCGAGCTCAAGGGACGCAAGCCGTTCGGCGGTCACGTGCTATCGCACGACTTCGTCGAGGCGGCGCTCATGCGCCGCTGTGGATGGAAAGTACGCATGATCACGGACTGCGGCGGCTCGTGGGAGGAATCTCCGCCGTCGCTCATCGACGTCGCCATTCGCGATCGCCGTTGGGCCCAGGGTAATTTGCAGCACATGAAAATCATCGGCGCCACGGGCTTGAGCTTCACCAGCCGCTTGCATTTGGGCATCGGCATCATGAGCTATCTGTCATCGCCCCTGTGGCTGTTGATGCTCGGCATCGGTTTTGCGCTCGCGATACAGTCGCATTTGATTCGGCCCGAATATTTCAATCACGATTTTCAGCTGTTTCCGACTTGGCCGCGATTCGATGTCGAACTGATGATGGCGCTGTTCTGGTTCAGCATGCTGGTGCTCCTCATTCCAAAGCTGCTCGGCCTGATTCGCGCGCTGATCTCGAGGCGTCTGCGGCACGGCGGCGGCGGCGTCATCGGCATCACTGCGAGCTTCTTTCTGGAAGTCATCCTTTCGGCCTTGTACGCACCCGTTCTCATGTTGATACAGAGTCATCATGTCTTTGAAGTTTTCATGGGACGGGACTCCGGCTGGAAGCCCCAACGCCGCGAGAGCGGCGGCACCACGTGGACGGACGCCTGGTACTTCCATAGCGGGCACTTGCTGTTGAGCTGCATGACGGCTGTGATCATCTGGTTCCTCTCCCCACCTCTGCTCGCCTGGGTTTCACCGGCTCTGCTCGGATTGTTTTTGGCCGTACCGCTGTCGCGCGCCAGCGGCAGCCGGTCGCTCGGCCGTCTCCTGTCGCGGTTCGCATTGCTGCGCACGCCGGAGGAGTTTGAGCAGCCCGCTCTGGTGACACGCCGTATGGAATTGATTGCCCAAGCACACGAACTGCCGCCGGACGCGCTCAAGTATTTGGCGCGGAATCGCGACGCCCGAATAACGCAAATCACCGGCAATCTCCCCCGGCCGGCGGAGCCACGCGGTCACCCGGACCCGAATTCCTTCACCGCACAGCAAAAGTTGGCCGATGCCGGATCTCTCGAAGAGGCGCTGATATGGCTTACGCCCATCGAACGAGTGGAGGTGGCCGGCGATGCACGCTTACTCAACCAACTCGCGTTGCTACCGGATGCGCAGCATCCGCAATTTTTGGTCTGAAGATGTCAATTGAGGATTCCAAAACAATGATCGCCCGACGCTCCATATTGAAATTAGCCGTGGGACTCGCGAGCAGCGAGTTGGTCTATGCTGGCTTTTCCCGGGCGGCTCAACCGCTTGCCCCGAGCCCGCAAACTCAGCCCTTCGATTTCGCGTGGCTCAAAGGTCAAGCGCACTGGCTTGCCAGCAACGTCTATCAGCCGTCCAAGGATGCGCTGCCGCCCGCAATGTCCAAACTTGCTTACGACCAGTACCAATCCATTCGCTTCCGCGGCGATCATGCGCTGTGGGGCGACGCCGGGCTGGCGTTTCGACTGCAGTTTTTCCACGTCGGACGCAACTTTACCGATCCTGTGCATCTGTACGAAGTTATCGATGGCCAGGCTCACGAAATTCTCTACGACCCCGCCATGTTCGAATGGGACAAGAGCGGCGTCGATCCCTCTACGATGAAGGATCGTGCGGGCTTCGCAGGCTTTCGGGTGCAGTTCGTGACGAACTGGAAAGCCGACGTCGCGGCATTCTTGGGCGCCAGTTATTTCCGCGCCGTCGGCGGCGATACGCGGCAGTATGGTTTGTCAGCACGCGCGCTCGCGATCGATACCGCATTTCCCCGCCCGGAAGAATTTCCGCGCTTTACCTCTTTTTGGTTCGAGCGGCCGGCGAAGGATTCGGGAACGCTGACTCTCTATGCACTGCTCGACTCGCCGAGCATAGCCGGCGCTTTGCGCATGCAGATCGCTCCCGGGGGCACGCTGATCATGAACATCGACTCGGCGCTGTACCCGCGGAAGCCCATCGAGCGCATGGGGATCGCACCGCTCACCAGCATGTTCTTTTATGGAAAAAACGATCGGCGAGTGGCGAATGACTGGCGCCCGGAAATCCACGATTCCGACGGAGTTTCGATGTGGACCGGGGCGGGAGAATGGATCTGGAGGCCGCTGATCAACCCGGCACAGTTGCACGTAAATTCCTATTTTGACGACAATCCGCGCGGCTTCGGTTTATTGCAGCGCGACCGCAATTTCGATCACTACCAAGACGACGGCGTCTACTATGACCGTCGGCCGAGTCTATGGGTGGAACCCAAGCCGAGCCCCAACGGTGGATGGGGTAAGGGTGCCGTACAACTCGTCGAAATACCCACCATCGATGAAACCTCCGACAACATCGTCGCTTTTTGGAATCCTCTCGAGAAGCCGAAGCCGGGCCAGGAACTGCTGTTCAGCTATCGGCTGTACTGGGGCACAAAAATGCCCTACTCGCCGCCGCTCGCCCAGACCATTGCGACGCGCACGGGGATCGGCGGCACAGTCGGTGTGAAGCGTCAGTACTATTCCTGGCATTTTGCCGTCGATTTCGCCGGCGGCGAACTCGGCGCCTTGGCCAAGGACGCGGCGGTCGAAGCGGTGATCA
This sequence comes from uncultured Gammaproteobacteria bacterium, assembly GCA_963755965.1. Taxonomy (GTDB): domain Bacteria; phylum Pseudomonadota; class Gammaproteobacteria; order Steroidobacterales; family Steroidobacteraceae; genus Bog-1198. The sequence continues at coordinate 724,196 of CAVWLU010000008.1, read as the reverse complement.
CGGCTTCGCGCGGACAAACCGAGCACGTCACGGCGCACTACGTCGAGGAGTTCAACGGGTATCGTGCGCTGTTCGACGTCAGACCGAACGACGATACCGTCGAACCGATTGATCTGCGGCTGTACTTGCGATTGGAAGGCAGGCCGCTGACTGAAACGTGGACTTACCAATGGACGCCGCCCACGGTGAAAGACCGCAAGCTGGCGCTGCAATGACCGATCAGCTAGCGACGGTTTTTGGGGCGAGAGCCTAAGGCAGGAAGCCGCTGCGTGTCCCCGGTCGGCCGGCGAAGTTCCGCCTCGCGCCTGAGGAAAGGTTGTGCGCGTCTCGGGTCGAGAATGGCGAGCCGCTGTTCGTGCAGCTGCTTCTTAAGCAACGGCAGCAGCGCTTGCGATCCCGACTCCGAGTCGAGCAGGGCCTCACAATAGATCGCGAAATATTCGTTGTAGAGTTCCTCATAGCGCTGCATGGGATCTAGAAACGCAGCATCCTGAATGACGTCGCTGCCCAAATGGTTGGCGCACAGAAAACTGCACGCTTTGCGCAAGTACAAGCCGTGCTCAGCGATGATGGCGGACTCATAACCGCGGCCCGGACGAAAGTGAGCGATGATCCGAGAACGCTCGCTTCCGCGAATCCCGCTTTTCCGAAGGTACTGAAATAGCGTTTTGCTATGCAGCAGCCGCAGCGTCGTCTCTTTCAATGCCGCGACCTGCACGCGCTGCACGTTGCAGTTGGCGAGCTGGCGCATGAGCCCAGAATGCTCACTCTCCCATTGCTGCCAAATGACCGGACTCTCGAGAACACGGTGCGCAATCATCCGCTCGCCGTCCTCGCCGCTGCTCAAAGCAGCTTCGAGACGATCGGTGGATTCGCGCATGAGACGCCCATGACTGATCGCGTGGCGATGCATTCTCCCTCCTTATGCCACATTCTGGTAAATGGCAAGAGGTGTCAAAGCGTTGCCAAGAGACGACAACACAAATCTCCCACGATCGGCACCGGCGGGTCACCTCGATGCTGCGGTGCGGCGCGGGGTGGTCCCGTTCAATAATGCCGGGACAACAGCCAATGAGCCAACGAACGCAGCGGGGCGGCACGCTCGCCAAATGGCACGAGTGCATCGAGCGCTTGATCGTGCAGCAAATGAACTCGCTCTTGCGACGCCGCTATTCCGATTACGGCTGGATGGGTGGGTTTTGAGTGTTCGCGGTCCGCGCCGGTCGCCTTCCCCAGCGTCGATACATCGCCGGTCAAGTCGAGTAGGTCGTCCTGAATCTGGAATGCCAAACCGATGGCCGCCGCGAAACGCGTAAGGGCGCCATGCAGATGCGGACTCAGTTGCGGAACGCATTCCGCCGCCATCAGTACGCTGGCGCGAATGACCGCGCCGGTCTTCCGGGAATGCATGTCCTCGACCTCAGCAATATCGAGTTGCTTGCCCTGAACCTCGAGATCAATGGCTTGGCCGCCCGCCATTCCGAAAGTGCCGCTGGCCTCGCATAAAAGGTCGATCAGCCGAAGACGAATCGCCGGATCGGCAGGGAGTGCCGGGTCGCGCACGAGCAGTTGAAATGCCAACGGCTGCAGCGCGTCGCCCACCAGGATCGCGGTCGCCTCATCGTAAGCCTTGTGGCAGGTAGGCCGGCCGCGGCGCAGATCATCGTCGTCCATGGCCGGCAGGTCATCATGAACCAGCGAATAAACGTGAATAAGCTCGATGGCACAGGCTGCCGCCTCTACCTCATCCTCCGAGAGACCCAAAGTTCTCGCGGTTGCGAACAAGAGCGCAGGCCGCACCCGCTTGCCTCCGCCGAGCACGCTGTAGCGCATCGCCTCGTGCAAACGCGTGGGTACTTCAGTGGCCGGCGGTAGTCGCTTGGCGAGCGCCTCTTCCATGCGCGTACGCCACGCCTCGAGTTGGAGGCCGAATGCCTCTGCCATCCGGGGGTCACCCTCGGATGCCGTGCGACGGTCGGCTGCCTTGGTCACCGCGCTCTCACGCCACCGGTGCACACGCGATCAGCGCGGCGCCGTTGCTCGTCGGCCGTCGGCCGGCTCGCGGCTCATAAGTTTCACATCGGCAACCGGAATGGCCGCCACCGTGGTGGCATAGCGTGCGCCTTCGGTGTACTCGAAGGGCAACTCCGGCGCCATCGGGCCCGCTATCCTCGGCCCCATGAGGGCGGCCTTCAATGCTTTGAGCGGGTGGCTGAAGGCATCATTGACGGCCGTGCCCTCGAACCCGCAGTGAGCCATACAGTTGTCGCAGCGAGGGTTACGCCCGACGCCGTACTGGTCCCATTTGGTGTCCTCGATGAGCGAGCGGTAGCTCGGCGCGTAGCCTTCGTCCGAGAGCAAATAACACGGGCGCTGCCAACCGAAAACGTTGTAAGTTGGGTTGCTCCAGGGCGTGCATTGGTAACTCTGATTACCGGCAAGGAAATCCAAAAAAAGCCCGGAATGATTGAACGACCACGCTTTGCCCGAGGCGCGGCGGCGTCGACTGAAAATATCGCGGAATAACTGTTTGCTGGTGTTTCGTCCCAGAAATACGTCCTGCCGAGGCGCGTGGTGATAGCTATACCCCGGGGAGACGGTAATACCCTCGATACCTAGCCCCATCGCGGTATCGAAGAACTCCGCGACGTCATCCGGCTTCTCGCCGTTAAATAACGTGCAATTGATCGTCACGCGAAATCCCTTGCTGCGTGCGAGTTCAATGGCCGCGACCGCCTTGTCGAACACGCCCTCCTGGCACACGGACTCATCGTGCCGCTGCCGATTGCCGTCGAGATGAATCGAGAAAGTCAGATACGGCGAGGGTCGGTATTCATCGATGTGTTTGGCCAACAGAATCGCATTCGTGCACAGATACACGAATTTCTTGCGTGCGACGATTCCGGCGACGATCTGCGGCATCTCTTTGTGAATGAGCGGTTCCCCGCCGGGTATGGACACAATGGGCGCGCCGCACTCGTCGACCGCGCGCAGGGCGTCTTCGACGCTGACTCTCTTTTGCAGAATTTCCTTGGGGTAGTCGATCTTGCCGCAGCCGGAGCATGCAAGATTGCACTGAAACAGCGGTTCCAGCATGAGGACCAGGGGATAGCGTTTGTCGCCGCGCAATTTGCGCCCGGCGAGATATTTAGCGACCCGATATACTTGCAAGAGTGGAATTGCCATACGCTATGTTACCGCGGCTGGGGAACCCGGGCCTTAATTAAGATTAGCTAATCTTCAGGCTTGCAAAGAGAGGACGGCCGTGCGGTGATCGCGCCATATCCTGCCCCATTCGAGCAGGAACCACGGCGTGAACTTCGCGGTGTCGCCCCCCTTCATCTCTGCTTGGAGGGCTTCCGGACGGATCCAACGCCAGTCCCGAATTTCATCGCGATTGATTTTAAGGGGCTGGTTGCTGCGCCCAATGAAAACCGAGCAAAGCTCGTGTTCGGCGCCCGTGGCGTCAAACTGCGCTTGGTATTGGAATTTGAACAAAAACTGCAATTTGCAGTGTATGCCGAGTTCTTCATGGAGCCGCCGACGGGTCGCGGCCTCCATGCTTTCGGTGCGGCGCGGATGGCTACAGCAACTGTTGGACCAATATAGCGGCCAGAGCCGTTTCAATGGCGCACGCTGCTGTATGAGCAGCTCACCGCTCCCATTGAAGATCAGCAAGGAAAACGCTCGGTGTAGGACTCCCTGACCCTCGTGGCACAAATCCTTACTGAGATGGCCCAGCTTACGATCGGCTTCATCTACTAAAATCAGAGCATCCGAATCTGCCATAAACCCTCGATTATTGAATTTCCCCCTGCTACTCGATGATAGCGGCACGTGAAACGCCCGTGCCAGCGGCATTCCCCGCGCAGGGAGCCGCTAGGTCAAGAGACCACGCTCGCGAAACCACCCCACGGCATCCTCCAGTGCTTCCACGGGAGGACGCCAGCTGTACCCTAGGTCGCGAACCGCTTTGGCACTCGAGAAAAACATCCGTTTGCGCGACATTCGAACACCCTCCAAAGTAACTCGGCCGCTCTGCCCCGTGACTTTCGCCATGGCTTCCGCCACATAGGCGATCGGCAGTACCGCCGCATAGGGCAAACGGACGCGCGGCGGCTTTCGCCCCACCAAGCGCGCGATGTGGAAAAGAATCTCGCGCAAAGTCATGTCTTGCCCTCCCAAAATATAGCGCTCGCCGGTGCGCCCCCGGTGGAACGCCAAGAGGTGACCCGCGGCAACGTCATCGACATGCACGATGTTGAGCCCTGTATCCACGTAGGCGGGCATGCGCCCGGCCGCGGCATCGAGCACGACCTGGCCGGTGGGAGTGGGCTTCACATCGCCGGGGCCGATGGGAGTAGAGGGATTGACGATGACCACCGGGAATCCATCTTGCGCCGCCTCGAGCACCAACTGCTCGGCGAGGTACTTCGAGCGTTTATAGTGGCCAATCATCGCCGCGAGGCCGACGGGCGTTCTTTCGTCGCCCGGGGAACCGTCGGTCGGTATGCCCATGGTCGCGACGCTGCTGGTGTACACCGCCCTTTCGATGCCTGCTTGCCGGGCGGCCTCAAGGATGTTGCGGGTGCCCTCGACGTTGGTCCGGTACAGTTGCTGCGGATCGCGCGCGCCCAAGCGATAGTCGGCCGCAACATGAAAGAGCCCGGCACAATCAACCAAGGCGCCCTCGAGCGAAGGGCGGTCTGTGAGATCGCCGACGAGGGTCTCGAGTGCAAGGTGTTGCAAATTGCCGCGATCAGAGCCGGCACGCACCAGCACACGCACGTCCCAGCCTTCGCGGAGCAATGCCCTCGCGACCGCCGCGCCCACAAATCCGGTCGCGCCGGTGACGAGCGCTCTCATGCGATTTGGGCGCCGGATGCCGAGTCGATGGCTGGAGGCGCGAGCTTCCCCAAGCCTGCCACCGTTTTGAGGGAGCGCATCGCGACTCGGTACCTCCCCGCCAAGCGGATGAGCGGTGCTAGTTCGCTGGGCGACTGAACCAGCCCCCCGAGGAGCCGCCACATCTGCACTTGTCCTGCGCGGCTTGCTGCCACTACGGCTCGGGGCAGCACATCGCCGGCGGTGTCGACGATCACGCGCACGGCGATGAAGGGCAGACCATGCATCTCGGCTACCTGCGCGACCGCCGAACTCTCCATGTCAACGGCGTTGGCGCCAATGGTTGCATAGGCGACCTCCTTCGCCGCCACCGTGTCGATTGCTCGGGAACTCGTCAGGAGTCTGCCGCAAGTCACCGGCCGATTTCCGGCGAGCAGCGCGGCCATGGGTTCGCGCCATTGACGCGCCGTGATAAAACGCCGGCCATTCGAGGAGATGACCTCCCCCGGCAAGCAGACGGTCCCAGCGGCTAGCGTTGGATCGAGCGCTCCGGCCATGCCCCAACTGACCAGCGCCGTCACCCCAGCTTCGATGAGTTCCATCGAAGCGCGCGCAGCCGCGGCAGTGCCGATACCGCTCACCACCACCAGCGTGCCGTCGGCGATGACTACCCGCCGGCCGCCGCTGACCCGAATGGGGGGACCCAGCGCACGCGCTTCTGCAGCGAGCGCCGCGACGACCCCCGCCACATTCAATGAGTAGTCCCGGCCCGGGTCAACGTTCGGAAAGCTGCGAGCGCCCACAGCGGGAAGTAGTTGCTGTAGCCGTGATACTTCAAGTAAAAAACGCGCGGAAATCCGGGCGCGGTAAAACTGGGGTCGCTCCACAGTCCGTCTGGCTGCTGCGTGCGAATGAGATGATTGACTCCGTGCCGCACAGCCTCGGACTCCGCTTCTCCCGATGCCAGCAGCGCCAATAGTGCCCAGGCCGTGTGATACGGCGTACTTGCAAATTTTCCCTCGGCGCGCGGAGCTTTGGCATAGCTGTCGTTGCTTTCACCCCAACCGCCGTCCGGGTTCTGCTTGAGTTTCAGCCATTCAACAGCCCGGCGCACGACGATGTCCTTAGGCGCCACGCCGGCCTGCGCCAGAGCGGTGAGCACCGACCACGTCCCGTAGATGTAATTCGTCCCCCAACGACCGAACCACGAGCCGTCCGGCTCCTGCTCGGCCCGCAAATAGTCGAGCGCACGGTTCAACGCCGCCGCGTCCTGGGGACGCCCGATGCGGGCAAGGACCGTCGCTACACGCGCCGTCACGTCACTGGTCGGGGGGTCCAGGAGCGCGCCGTGATCCGCGAACGGGATCTTGTTTAAATAGTACGAGGTGTTGTCCGCATCGAAGGCGGCAAATCCGCCATTGTTGCTTTGCATACCAACGAGCCAATCCAGCGCACGGCGAACGCTTTCGGTGTAATCGGCGGAGTTGCGGGCCTGATGCATGGACCATGCAACCACGGCCGTGTCATCGAGATCGGGGTAGTAGCTGTTCGCAAATTGAAAGGCCCAGCCGCCACCCTGCAACTCGGGACGATTAGCCTGCCAGTCGCCCGGCTCATCAAGAAGCTGTTCGGTTTGCAGCCAATCGAGCGCGCGAGTCGAGGCGGTGAGCGAGGCCGTGCATCCGATCTCTTGCATCGCGAGGCAGGCCAAGGCCGTGTCCCACACCGGTGATACACATGGCTGGCAATAGGCGCTCGTTGGACCCACCACGAGAAGCTTCTGCAATGCGCGTTTGGCGGTGACGCGGCGCGGGTCGTCCGCCGGATAGCCAAGTATGGTCATCGCTTCCAACGCATTGACCATGGCAGGAAAGATGGCGCCAAGTCCGTCCTCTCCATTGAGCCGCTCGAGCATCCACTGTTCGGCGCGCCGCATCGCGCGCGCGCGCATAGCCGCCGGAATCAGCGGATCGATCGCACGGCTCAGCCGATCGACCACCAGGAGCACTCTGCCGAGGAAGCCGCCCTGCTGGAGGCTGTCATGAAAGTAATTCCGCTCCCGTTCCGGTGGTGTCGTGAACAACTCCCGGATGTGCACGTTCCTCGGATTCTTGGCCAGCGGCTTGCGCGAGCACAGAATAAACAGCGGCACCATCACGGTGCGGGACCAATACGACACCTTATCCAGGTGGAAGAAGAACCATCGCGGCAACAGCATGATTTCCACCGGGATGTAGGGCACGCCGCGCCAAGGCAGCTGACCGAACAGCGCCAACGCGATGCGGGTAAACACATTCGCCCGGGCCGCGCCTCCGCGCTCGAGGATTGCTGCGCGCGCCCGGGCCATGTGCGGGGCGTGGCTGTCATCGCCCGCGAGCTTGAGCGCGTAGTAGGCCTTGACGGTGCAGCTCATGTTGAAGTCGCCACCGTGGTACAGCGGCCAACCGCCGTGCTCCGCCTGATGAGAGCGCAAATAGGCGGCGATCTTGGTTTCGAGCGGCGCGTCGATCTCGTCCAAGAAGTGCATCATCATGATGTATTCGGCGGGTATGGTGCAGTCCGCCTCGAGCTCAAAGAGCCAATACCCCTCCGCGCTTTGCCGCGCGATCAATGCGTCACGCGCGGCGGCCACGGCCCGATCGAGTACCGTCGAGATCGTCTTGGTCAGCGTGAGCGATACGATGTCCCCCCGGGCCTTGATCTCGGTGCTGGGCGCTGCGGCGGGCTTTTGTGCGATGCGACTCACGTCCCCGAACTCCCATAGGAGCGCCGGCGAGCGCGTTCAGGCTCGAGCGTACCTGCGGCAGTTTCGCCGGCGGGCAAATCATCGAGATTGAGCTGGGCGACGCCCGGACGGTGCGCGGCGGGGAGCCGCGTGAGCGGCAATCCTCGGGCTGCCTGGGCGAACAGGCGCCGCAGCAACCAGTCATTGCGCACGGAGAGTTCGGTAAGGAAGCGGGTCAGGGCCACCGCGGAGTGCGAGATCTTCACTTGGGAGCCGGCGGTGAAGCCCGGATTCTTGTCGATTTTCTGCAACGTCAGCACGGCAAGGCCGATGGCCCACAGGCAGAAGCGGCGGATTCCGGACTCCTTGCCGGGGATTAATAATGTGTAATCAAGGGCATTGCGCAAATGCGCATGTGCCACGCCGACGAGATCGCGCATGCCGGCATTGAAGCGCGGATCGGGGTGTCCTGCCGCCAGCCGAGCCAAATCGACGCCGTGCGGGGTAAAAATCTCCTGCGGCAACCAACACGCTCCGCGGCTGTGATCCTCCCAAACGTCCTTCAGAATATTCGTCATCTGCAGTCCCTGCGCGAACGAAACGGCGAGACCCTGCAGTTCTGCGCGGCGCAGTGCAATAGCGGGGGAATACTCGCAAAACAGCACGGTGAGCATCTCGCCCACCACGCCCGCAACGTAATAGCAATAGTCATCGAGATCCGTGGTTCGGGCCAGGCCACGCAGACTGGCGGTGGATTGGAATCGAGGCATGCCGTAGCACATCAGGCCGACACAACGTTCGATTGCGATGCGCTGGGGCGGCGTCAATGACGCCGTCACGCTGAGAATACGCACCATATTGCTGATCAGATCGCGTTCGGTGGGCAACGTCCGATCCGATAGCTTCGCCGCGAGGTCCTGCGCAAGCGGTGCTGGCTCGCCGCGGCCGGCGACGACAGTCTTGAATCGCTGCAGGAATACATGAGTCTCCGCGGGCGACAGTGCCGGCTCATCCTCTATGGTGTCGGCGATCCGGCACAGCAAATAGGCGTTGGTCACCGCAATACGCAGCGCCTCGGGCAATTGCGGAATGGTCAGCGCGAAGGTGCGCGATACGTGCGGGAGGATCTGATCTTGATAGCCGTTATCGGAAATGCCGGATTCCATACGAAGAGTATCTCGGAAAGTGAGCGGGATAGCACCCGTGGGGGTTTGGCTGTGGCGCAAAGAACCCAAAAGCTACAGGGGAAGGAAGAGCCCAAAACTCATGTAGGACTATAGCGGGTAGGCCCGCATTGCCGCAACCGGGTGGCAATTTCGCCACAGCCCGTGCGGTCGTTGCCCGTGATGGGCCGCAGCGGTATAAACTGGCGCGGATGACGCCACCAACCGCCAGTTATCCGCTCCTCGAGTCCATCAACTTGCCCGCTGACCTCCGCCGCCTGCCGCCGTCTAAGCTGCCGGCGTTGGCCGAGGAACTGCGGCAATTTTTGATCCAGAGTGTGAGCACTCGAGGCGGACATTTTGCCGCCGGCTTGGGTACGGTTGAACTCACCGTCGCTCTTCACTACATATTTAATACGCCGTATGACCGCCTGGTGTGGGATGTGGGTCATCAGGCCTACCCGCACAAAGTGTTGACCGGGCGCCGCGAGCTTTTACACACCATCAAGCAAGACGGCGGCCTCGCTCCGTTCCCAACGAGAAGCGAAAGCGAGTACGACACGTTTGGGGTGGGCCACTCCAGTACCTCGATCAGCGCCGCTCTCGGCATGGCGACCGCGGCCGCCAAACGCGGCGAGGATCGGCGCGCGGTTGCAATCATCGGCGACGGCGCGCTTACCGCGGGTATGGCCTTTGAGGCGCTCAACCATGCAGGTTCGGCGCCCGCGGACCTCTTGATCATCCTGAACGACAACGACATGTCGATATCGGAGAACGTAGGCGCACTCTCCAACTACCTGGCGAGGGCATTGTCGGGACGCATGTATGCGCATCTTCGCGAAGGCGGCAAAAAGGTCCTGCGTCAGATGCCCACCGTGTGGGAGCTTGCCCGCCGTTCGGAGGAACATCTGAAGGGCATGGTGCTGCCCGGCACCTTGTTCGAGGAAATGGGCTTCAACTACATTGGACCAATCGACGGCCACGACATCAAGGCGCTCGTCACTACGCTGGGCAACATAAAGAAGCTGCGCGGGCCGCAGTTCTTGCATGTGGTTACGCGCAAGGGGAAGGGGTACGCGCCGGCGGAGGCGGATCCGATCAAATGGCATGGTCCGGGACCCTTCGATCCGGCGAGCGGAAAAATCTTCAAGGAAGCGAGTTCCGGACCAACCTATTCGCAAATCTTTGGGCAATGGCTGTGCGACATGGCCGAGCGCGATCCCACCATCATCGGCATCACGCCCGCAATGCGCGAGGGCTCGGGTCTGGTGGAGTACTCAAAGCGCTTTCCCGATCGATATTTCGATGTCGCGATCGCCGAACAACACGCGGTCACTTTTGCGGCCGGGCTTGCGAGTGAAGGATTCAAGCCGATAGTCGCCATCTATTCTACTTTTTTGCAGCGTGCGTACGACCAACTCATTCACGATGTCGCGCTACAGAATTTCCCGGTGGTGTTCGCGCTGGACCGTGCAGGTCTCGTCGGCAGCGATGGCGCGACTCATCAGGGGAGCTACGACCTCAGCTTCCTTCGTTGCATTCCAAACATGGTGGTCATGGCGCCGGCCGATGAAAATGAATGCCGTCAGATGCTGTATACGGCGACTACCTTGTCGTCCCCCTCGGCGGTGCGCTATCCCCGTGGTACGGGGCCGGGCGTACCGGTGTCTTCTGAGATGGCGGCCCTTCCCTTGGGGCGCGCACAGCTCAGGCGCGAAGGCCGTTGTGGCCTCGCGATTCTTGCATTCGGCGCCCTGGTAGAGCCCGCGCGAAAAATTGCCGAGCGCCTCGATGCAACGCTCGTCAACATGCGGTTCATCAAACCGATCGACGAAGAACTCGTGGTGGGCGTCGCGGCACGCCATGATGCGATCGTGACCATCGAAGAGAACGTCGTCATGGGCGGCGCGGGTTCAGCCGTCAGCGAAGTGCTGGCGGCCAACGGTGTGCAATTGCCCACTCTACACATTGGCATACCTGATCGCTTCATCGAACATGGCTCGCGAGATACATGTCTCGCGGCGGCGGGACTCGATCTCGCCGGCCTCACCGCGAGCGTCGAGAAATGGTGGGCACTGCAAACGCCGGAGAGAGTTCGCTCGGTACGTAGCGTCTAGTTGGTCTATCCGTCATAGAAGCGCCGCAGGTGCCGACGGATGTTCGGATGTCAGTGGCCTCACTCGCTTCGATTGTGGTTATGACTGAATTGCCTGTCCTCAAGATTTTTCTCTCCTCTCCCGGGGACGTTGCCGAGGAGCGCGCGCTCGCGGAGTTCGTGTTTCGACGTCTCGCCGACGAAGTAGCCGACGCGGTGCGCCTTCAGTTCGTGATATGGGAGCACGAGCCGCTCTTCGGACACACGGGCTTTCAGCAACAGATCGAGCGCCCGTCGCAAAGCGACCTCGTCGTCATTATTCTCTGGTCACGCTTAGGTTCGAGACTCCCGTCCGACTTCGCGCCTGCGGCGGGCGAACCCGCGCCGACGGGCACAGAATTTGAAATTCGAGACGCCCTGGCATCCTTCGCCGAGCGCGGCAGGCCAAATCTGTTGATCTATAGAAAAATTCCAGGTCCCCAAATCGCCCTCGGGAGCCCGGACTTCGCCGAGCGCAGTGACCAGTACCGCCGTCTCGATGAGTTCTGCCGGCATACCTTTTTCGACGCCGACGGTGCAGTCATCGTGGCCCACCACACGTACGCCGACAGCCACAGTTTCGAGCGTCGCCTCGCCGAGCATCTGCGGCGTTGGCTGGATCGAGAGGGTCATGTTCCGCACTCGGAGCGGTTTCGGCCGTTTTGGAGAGGCGAGTCGCCGTTTCGCGGATTGCAATCCTTCGAGGCCGAGCATCAGTCAATCTACTTTGGCCGATCGGAAGCCATGGGCGATCTGATGCGGCGAATCCGGGAGACCGAGGCCGCTTCCGCTACGGACGGAGTGGCGAGGCTCCTGCTGGTACAGGGCATGAGCGGCGCGGGTAAGACCTCTCTGTTCAAGGCCGGTCTACTGCCTCTCCTCGGCCTTCGGCCCGTCGAAGGTATTGCAGAGTGGATCACGCTGCTGCTACACCCCACCGAGTCCGACCCTGTCATGCGCGAATTCGGAGCGCTTGGCGTGCTGGCATCGCGGCTGTGTGAACGCGTGCCGGCGATCTCTCGCCTCGGAACCACGGTACCGGAGCTCGCCGAGGCTCTGTTCGCGCGGCCGCAGGAGGCCATGACCAAGATCGAGCGCGGTGTCGCAGAAGATGCCGAGCGGGCCGGTATCCAGCCTGAGCGAATTCGTCTTCTCATCTATATTGATCAACTGGAAGAAGCGTTCGCCAATCCGGACTCGAGCGCCGGCGAAACGCCGCTGATGACGGCGATGGCTGCGCTCGCTCGATCTGGGTCGGTGTGGATCGCGGCGACCATGCGCAGCGATTTCGTACACCGCCTCGAGGCGTTTGCGGATCTCATGCAGTGCCTCAGCCGCAACCCGCCGTATACGCTCCTGCCGCCGCGGCCCGACGAGCTCGCCGAAATGATTCGTGAGCCCGCCAAAGCTGCCGGGTTGACTTGGGAGGAACGAGATGGCGTAACGCTCGACCAAGAACTGCTGCGAGATGCGACGGGGAATCCGGAAGCGCTTCCCTTACTCGAATACACGTTGTCGGAGCTCTATGAACGGCGAGAAGGGCGCCTACTGCGCTGGTCGGCATATGGCGGCGGCCTGAAAGGCGCGTTGATTACGGCCGCCGACGAGGTGGTGGACGGCACGACGGGCGACGTCGACACCGCGTTTCGCGACGTCATGCGCGAGCTGGTCGGAGTGGGAGAGGATGGGGCGGCCACCCGTCGATACGCATCCCTGGCGCGATTTCATGCCGGCAGTGCCGCTCGATCATTGCTCGGCCGATTGGTTGCGCGCCGGCTTTGCGTGACGACCGATGAAGGCCGAGGCGACGGCCCGGTGGTTTCCCTTGCGCACGAGGCACTGATTCGATCCTGGCCGCGCGCGCAAGCTTGGCTGCTGCGCGAGACCTCACTCCTGCGGATCCGCGACGAACTCGCGCGTGATGCTTCCGTGTGGGAATACCACAAGCGTGCCGAGGACTGGCTGGGCGTCACCCCGGAAAAGCTTTCCGGTATCCGCCAGACCGAAGAGGCCGGCCTGATGCCGGCCGGCGCGGCTGCGGACTACGCAGTGCAGTCGCGGCGGCGTGGTGCACGCAATAGGTTCATAAGACGCGCCGCGTTGACGGGAATTTGCTCCCTCACCGTGATCGCGGGCATCGCCTGGTGGGCCGCCATGAGACAACGCGATGTCGCGCGCACGGAGGCCGCGACTTCCGAACGGACCACAGGGTTCATGGTGTCGCTGTTTCAGCTCGCAGACCCCACCGAGAGTCGCGGCAACGCTGTCACGGTCAAGGAGGTTCTCGATAAAGGCGCGAAGGAAATCCGCGCTGATACGGGCATCAATAGCCTCAAGCGTGAACCGCGCGTCCGTGCTGAACTACTGACCGCCATGGGGCAGGCGTATTCGGGGCTCGGGCTCTATTCGCCGGCCGAGGATTTATTCAATCAGGCGCGCGCGGACCAAAGTGCCGTCTCGGTGCCGGACGAGTCCCGCGTGCGGACCTTGATCGCGTCCGGATCAACGCTGTATCTCGCAGGCAAATACGATGAAGCAGCGAAAGAATTGCGCGGCGCGGTGGATTTGGCGCGCGAGAGCCTGAAACCTTCTGACATCTCACGTTCGGAAGCGCTGGCAGGACTTGCCGACGTGTTGGTGCAGCTCGAAAAATATCCTGAGGCCGTGCAATTGTTCCAGGAGGCACTTGTCGCCGACCGAAAGCGCGGTCCGGAGGAGGCGGCCGTTCTTTCGCAAACGCTGGCGTCGATGGGCGAAGCATATTTCTACAGCGGTAATCTCGTGGCGGCTGAAGAATCGATGCGTGAGGCTCTGAGTATTCGCGAACGGATTTTCGGCATGCACCATGCGCTCACGGCTCGATCGCTAAATGATCTCGGCGGGCTTTTGTACCAATCGGGCCGGTACGAGGAGGCTCGAACCATGTGGCAAGAAGTACTGCCAATCCACCGGGAGATATACGGCCTCGAACACCCGGAAGTTGCGACTGTTATCAACAACATCGGACGCGCAAATCTGATGACGGGTCGGGTCGACGAAGCCGAGCCGCTGTTTCGTCAGTCGCTCGTGATGTTTCAGAAATTCCAAGGCGACGATTACGACGGTCTCGTCCCTCCACTCAATAGCCTCGCAATGATCGACACCTATCGTGGTCGCTTGGACGATGCCCGAAGCGAAATTCAGCGGGCCGATGCTATCGCTCGCTTGCCTGATCACGGAGAAATCCTGGACCAAGTACTCCTGAACGAAGCCGACATCGAACTTGCGAACGGCAATCGCACACGAGCCGCGGCCTTACTCGTCGAAGCGAAAACTCTATTGCAGAAAGCTCATCCGGTGAGTCCTGCCGATGCGTGGCGCTATGCGGTGTGGGAATCGGTGAACGCGCAGCTACTCGCGGCGAATGGAGATTCCGCGGATGCAGCGAGCATGCTTGCCGCCGCACAAAAAGTCATTATTCAGCGATTTGGACCCAACGGGTTTTACAACCTGCTTGCGAAACGACGGGCGTCGATGATTGCAGGCGCGCGGAAAACTTAGCTTGCCGCGCTGAATAATGCCGGCTGTTGAACATAACAATAATTGGTCGGCTTTTGCTGTCGCAAGCCGCTGATACACAAGCGTTTCCCAACATTCGCGCGACGGCGTCACATAATTGACAAGGTCACATACACCGAGTAGCGTCGATCTGCACCTGACGGCTTGACAGTTCTTGACATAAGTCCTGCTGGTTACGTGCCTGCTCTTTAGACATTTTCATTTGCTTCGCTCTGCTTTGCACCGAAGCAGCAGAACAGAATTCATAACTTTTTCCGGGATTACAACACCATGAAATACACTTTTGCAGCGATCGCCGCGGCTTGTTCCGTTGTTTCTCTGACCTGTTCGACATCCGCAGAGGCTGGCCACGGCATCCGCGTCGATCAAGAAAACGGAGCTGGGTGCATGTCAACGTACACGACCGAGGCCAGCAATTCGCCAGCTCTCGCATTCACGCCTGGGGGGACCTACGCCAACATCACAGCATGCACGCCTAACGGCACTACACCCGCCCAGCTTTTTCCGGACGGAACACTGAACGACGCTGCCACCGTTAATTCATCGTACACGGCGACGGGTGGACAAATGTTTCAGTACTTCAATGGCGCGGTCGGTACGAATACCGTTCCGGACGCGCAAGTCGCTCTTTGGAACCTGACCACGGGGCCGTTCGGCGCCTCAGAAACCGAGATAGAGCTGAATGGATGGTGTCCTCCCGGAGGCTCATCGACGGCCTCGTTCAAATTCGCCGGCAATGCCTATACGGGCGGCTGCAGCGGGACACCGACGGACCTCTTGTTCAGTAAGGCGGGAGTCCTCGTCGGGTACGTCAACGATTCAAGCAGTGGTAGTACGATCAACAGCGTCACGAGCTTGACGGGCTGGAAAGAGAACGGAGGTGCGATCGGCGGTGGCGGCTCCACGAGTGCGCCGGAGATGGATCCCTCGTACGCAATAGCGGGCCTCACGCTGTTGCTGGGCGGCTTGGCGGTTCTTCGCGGCGGCCGACGCACGCTTATACGCGTCGAGTAGCCGAAGAACGCGTTGATGGCTTGCAGGACTTAGCGCTGTACACGACGAACCAGCAGAGCGATTATCTAAAGGGTTACGATCGCGCACCGACCAGCCAGCTGGTGAGGTCGGCGCGCGAGTTTCTCTGCCACGGTTTTTGAAACCCAGCTAGCGGAGGTTAGCGCTGATCATGGTCCCCCAAGATTCCGGCGCTTTGTTCAAGATCCCTTTCATGGTCGGGGTCGTCGGACACCGGGACTTGCTGACGGAGGAAATACCGCAAATCAGGGCCGCAGTCGCGAAGATGCTGCAGCGGCTTCGTGACGACCATCCCGATGTACCGTTGCGTCTCCTGTGCTCCATGGCTGCCGGAGCGGATCTTTTGGTGGCGGATGTCGCCGCGGAGATTGGAATCTCCATCATTGCCTTGCTCCCCTATGCGCGCCGCCTGTGCCGCGATGACCTGGAGACCGAGGCCGACCGCGCAAATTTCGATCGCATCTGCAATCTGAGCGATGTGGTCGAGTTGAGTTTGCCCGCAGACGCCAAGCCCGGCGACATCGAGCAGCCCGGAGAGCTTCGGGACCGGCAATTGCAGCGGGCGGGCTCGATCGTCGCGCGATACAGCGGGCTGATGATCGCCATCTGGAATGGCGAGAACACCGACCACCGCGCCGGCACCGCCCGGGCGATTCAGTTTCGGCGCCAAGGCGCTGTTCCCAGCGGTGACGGCGTCATGGCACCGCGCGATGTGTTGCTCTCTCCTCAGGATGACGACCTGAACTTCGAGATTCGCTGCGGCCGCCTCTCGCGTCCAAGTCAGGGCGGCGTCGTAGTCCTCGGATTTATCGGGAGCGACAGCCGCGGCGGCGAGGAATATCCGAAGCAGTTGCGCACGACTCTCGATCGGCTCGCTGAATTCAACCGGGACATCGGGCAGTTCGGCGATACCATTGCGTTGAGAGGTGGGCGATTATCGCAGCCAAGCCCGACTCCCATTCCAAATACGCTCGACTATTTGAATCGGCTGTTCACCGCCGCGGACTGGATGGGCTCCTATTACCGGCGCTGCTTCACCATGGCGCTCAAGGCTCGATACGGTCTTTGGGCGCTCATGGCGTTTTTGCTGATCGCGTTCAAAAAGGACTCGGAAGGAAAACTGGCGATGGTCGCCATCATCGGCGTGCTCGCTGTTTTTTTGTTGGGAACGCTGCTTGCTCTTTGGGCGCATCGGCGTTCCTGGCATCGAAAATATCTGGACTACCGCGCTTTGGCAGAAGCGTTGCGGGTGGATTTTTATTGGGAGGTCGCTGGAGTACGAAACGACTCGGCTGGCGAGTTTGCACACGAGAGCTTTCTACAGAAGCAGGATGTGGAATTGCAGTGGATCCGCAATGCGATGAGGGCCGTGAGCTTGCAGCTGGCGATTCATCCCTGCGGAAATTTCACCGAAGGCTTTCCGTGGGTCTACGAACATTGGGTGGGTGATGATCATCCCGTGAATGGCATCGGTCAAATGTTCTACTACGGCCAGCGTCTTCACAAGCTCAAGCACACGCTGCATTTGTACGAGAGAGTCGATGGCCTCCTGTTATTTGGCGGATTGATATTGGCGGTGACTTTCGCTGCCGATGTCGGCCTGCGCACGTGGGCGGGGTACTCCTTTTTGCCGAACCATGTGCGGAGCAGCCTGCTCTGGGGGCTCGCACTGGTTCCGGTGTACGCGGCAATCTTCGAAATCTACTTGAATGAGAAGGCAGATCGAGCTTTGATTCGCCAATACCAATACATGTATTCGCTGTTCAGTCTTGCAGCCGGGCAGCTGCGTTCGGCGAGCACGATCGAGCGCAAACTGGAAATCCTGCGTTCGTTGGGACACGCCTGCCTTGCCGAACACGCGCAGTGGATTCTCGCGCATCGGGACAAGAGGATTCAGGGAATGCGCTGGTAGGCGCGCATAAAAAAACCCCCACCAACTTTCGCCGGTGAGGGTTCGTTTTCATCAAATTAAGAGCCTGGCAGTGACCTACTTTCACATCGACAAAGTCGACACTAGCATCGGCGCAGAGCGTTTTCACTTCCGAGTTCGAAAAGGGATCGGGTGGTTCCCGCTCGCTATGGCCGCCAGGCAAACCGGTCGCAGAGGGGCTAGTCATGTCTAGCCCCACCGCTAATTCGCGCAATTTGTTTCGACGTTTCGTCGCATTCAAGTAATCAATTGCATCCCGTCACGATTTGCCGCGTTAAAAGCAAATCGCTTGGGTGTTATATGGTCAAGCCTCACGGGCAATTAGTACTGGTTAGCTAAACGCATTACTGCGCGTACACACCCAGCCTATCAACGTCGTAGTCTTCGACGGCCCTTTAGAGACCTTAAAGGTCTAGGGAGATCTAATCTTGGGGGGGGCTTCCCGCTTAGATGCTTTCAGCGGTTATCCCGTCCGTATATAGCTACCCGGCAGTGCCACTGGCGTGACAACCGGAACACCAGAGATACGTTCACTCCGGTCCTCTCGTACTAGGAGCAACTCACCCTCAAATCTCCAACGGCTACGGAAGATAGGGACCGAACTGTCTCACGACGTTCTGAACCCAGCTCGCGTACCACTTTAAATGGCGAACAGCCATACCCTTGGGACCTGCTACAGCCCCAGGATGTGATGAGCCGACATCGAGGTGCCAAACTCCTCCGTCGATGTGGACTCTTGGGAGGAATAAGCCTGTTATCCCCGGAGTACCTTTTATCCGTTGAGCGATGGCCCTTCCATACAGAACCACCGGATCACTATCACCTACTTTCGTACCTGTTCGACATGTCCGTCTCACAGTTAAGCACCCTTATGCGATTGCACTCTATGCGCGATGACCGACCGCGCTGAGGGTACCTTTGCACTCCTCCGTTACTCTTTGGGAGGAGACCGCCCCAGTCAAACTACCCACCATACACTGTCCCCAACCCAGATAATGGGCCAAGGTTAGAACTGCGAAGTTGTCAGGCTGGTATTTCAAGGTTGCCTCCATGAGAACTAGCGTCCCCACTTCGTAGGCTCCCAGCTATCCTACACAAACAAATTCAAAGTTCAGTGTAAAGCTATAGTAAAGGTTCACGGGGTCTTTCCGTCTTTCCGCAGCTACGCCGCATCTTCACAGCGATTTCAAGTTCACTGAGTCTCGGGTCGAGACAGTGGGGCCAGCGTTACGCCATTCGTGCAGGTCGGAACTTCATGATTTCCACGATTACTCGTGGCATAGACTATACGTTCACCTGACTACGATGATTGATGTGGTCTCATCGCTTTTTTATAAGTCAGGGCCGGCGTGTTATGGGCTAGCTGTCTAGACCATCTGAGGATCTCAACCCTCAAGTCGTTACGGGGAAACGAGCTGTCTCGAATCTTACCCTCGGTATTGCCCTCGACGCACTTGCACAGACGTCGTTAGGGTTCCACCGATTTGAGCCGGTCATCGGAATAGTGTCGCCACTACCCTGGGCAATGTTACTTACCCGACAAGGAATTTCGCTCGCCGTATGTTATTGATTTCGTTAGTATTTTTATCTTTCGGAAATCAAGGTAAGCTTGGTGCTTACCCTGCATGTCGCCATGCAGATCGGACTATATCTTCACCGACGAAAACGTCGGCGTTTGGCGTGTAGTCTCTGAGGATTCTGATCATCTCAGTGCGAGGCTTGCAGTGATTCATGGTCTGCATGATTTCGACAATTTCGAGCAAACCACGATGAGTGATATGCGCGCTTGCCTCGATCAACCTCATGCACTGAACGAACTTTTCGAAGTCAAATCGCTTCGATGTTCGTAATGGGTATCGGTCGAAAAACGGAATGATCATTTGTAGAAGATCGCTCCGCTTGGAAACAACGAATTGGTAGAGATGTTCTTTGTGGTTGTCGTGCCTGCGATTGCAGTACACACGACCCACTCCGAAGAAATCCTGCATCACTTTTAGCGAATCAAGGCTCTTCGCGCCCTGAGTCACCACAAACTGATGCGCTACCTGGAAGCCGGTTTTGTAACCTCCTCGATTTTTCCGATGAGGCTGCTTGACGACGTGGATCGAAAAGCATCCCTCGCCATCAACAAAACCAGTAATCCACCCAATCTTAATCAGTCTTTCCTGCTGATTGTCCGCAGCTGACGAATTTTCACTGCCCCAAGACTCATTGATGTTGGCTACGTAGCCGACACAAATTTCATCGTAGGACGAGTATCGCAGCATGCTCGGAGATTCCAGCATATAGCCAAATTTTACTAAGGCAGCGTTTGTTCACCTTAGGACCGTTCTGGTCGTTCATCAATACGCAAAAGTCACGTATCAATGGAGTTATGTATTGCGCATAACTCCTGCATGTCGCCATGCAGTTCGGACTTTATCATCTCTTCAGGATGAAGAGCCTGGCGTAAAGTCTCTGAGGATTCCGGAGGATTCCGGTCTTTCCTGCTGATTGACTGCACTAAAAGATTTTCACTACCGCTCGCCGTCGAACGATGAGTACTTTTAGATACTCAGTTTTTCCAGCATATAGCCAAGTTTATTAACGTAACTACAACTATAGAAGTTGTCCTAATTTACCCGAACTCTACATCGTGACTCGACTCTACGTTTACCAAATGCCTATAGTTACGGCCGCCGTTTACCGGGGCTTCGATCAAGAGCTTCGCCTTGCGGCTGACCCCATCAATTAACCTTCCGGCACCGGGCAGGCGTCAGACCCTATACATCCACTTTCGTGTTCGCAGAGTCCTGTGTTTTTGGTAAACAGTCGCAGCCCCCGATTATCTGAGACCTCTATCTGCTCAGGGAGTAAATCCCATCACAAACAAAGGCACACCTTCTCCCGAAGTTACGGTGTCAAATTGCAGAGTTCCTTAACCCGAGTTCTCTCAAGCGCCTTAGAGTTTTCCTCTCACCCACCAGTGTCGGTTTGCGGTACGGACAATTATTACCTGAAGCTTAGAGGCTTTTCCTGGAAGCGTGGCGTCAACGACTTCGAACTCCGAAGAGTCCTCGTACTCAGTTCTCGGGATTAACGAGACTCCGGATTTACCTGGAATCTCTCCCTACGACCTTGAACCGGGAACCAACCCCGGATCGTCTAGCCTTCTCCGTCACCCCATCGCAGTAATAATCGGTGCAGGAATATTAACCTGCTTTCCATCGACTACACCTTTCGGTCTCGCCTTAGGATCCGACTCACCCTCAGCTGATTAACATAGCTCAGGAAACCTTGGGTTTTCGGCGTGCGGGTTTTTCACCCGCATTAACGTTACTCATGTCAGCATTCGCACTTCTGATACCTCCAGCAAACCTCGCAGTTCACCTTCGCAGGCTTACAGAACGCTCCCCTACCGCTTAAACGATCCGAAGATCATTCAAACCCATAGCTTCGGTGCTTGGCTTAAGCCCCGTTAAATCTTCCGCGCAGGCCGACTAGACTAGTGAGCTATTACGCTTTCTTTAAAGGATGGCTGCTTCTAAGCCAACCTCCTAGCTGTTTTAGCCTTCCCACATCGTTTACCACTTAGCCAAAACTTTGGGACCTTAGCTGATGGTCTGGGTTATTTCCCTCTTCACGACGGACGTTAGCACCCGCCGTGTGTCTCCCGTGATAACACTCCTTGGTATTCGGAGTTTGCATAGATTTGGTAGAACGGGATGTTCCCCTAGTCTAAACAGTGCTCTACCCCCAAGGGTGAATGACACGAGGCACTACCTAAATAGCTTTCGGGGAGAACCAGCTATCGCCAGCCTTGATTAGCCTTTCACTCCTATCCACACCTCATCGACGCACTATTGCAACAGTGGTTCGTTCGGGCCTCCGGTAGGTGTTACCCTACTTTCACCCTGGACATGGATAGATCGACTGGCTTCGGGTCTACTCCTAGCGACTGAAACGCCCGATTAAGACTCGGTTTCCCTACGGCTCCCCTATTCGGTTAGCCTTGCCACTAAAAGTAACTCGCTGACCCATTATACAAAAGGTACGCAGTCACCCCTTGCGGGGCTCCCACTGCTTGTACGCACACGGTTTCAGGTTCTATTTCACTCCCCTCTCCGGGGTTCTTTTCGCCTTTCCCTCACGGTACTAGTTCACTATCGGTCGACAGAGAGTATTTAGCCTTAGAGGATGGTCCCCCTATGTTCAGGCAGGATTGCACGTGTCCCGCCCTACTCTTTGTGCTCCATGCGCTTGCCTTTTCATGTACGGGGCTATCACCCGCTATGGCCAGACTTTCCAGACTGTTCCACTAAGACTTACG
>CAVWLU010000008.1:0-697500 GCA_963755965.1 uncultured Gammaproteobacteria bacterium | reverse complement strand
GCGCCACAATTGATTCTTCGCTGTTTCAGGCTGCGGAGTCCGCGGACATATCCGAACCCGTGGCGCTCAAGCTTGCCAATGTATTCGCATGGGACATCGATTTCGTCCTGGACATCCGCGAAGGCGATCGTTTCACGGCGGTATACGAGCAGATCTACCAGGACGGCAAATACTTGCGCGACGGCGACGTTCTGGCGGCGGAGTTCGTGAATGGCGGCAAGATCTATCGCGCGGTGCGATTCGTGGACGATTCGGGCTCGGCCGGCTACTACACGCCGGACGGCAAGCCCATGCGCAAAGCCTTCTTGAGGGCTCCCGTCGAATTTACCCGGGTGAGTTCGGTGTTCAACCCGCACCGGCTGCATCCGATCTTGAACCTCATCCGCGGCCACATGGGAACCGACTACGCGGCGCCCATCGGCACTCCGGTGCATGCGGCCGGCGACGGGCGCGTGGTTTTCGAGGGCCAAAGAGGGGGCTATGGCAATGCCGTGATGCTTTCCCACGGCAGCAACGTGTCGACGCTCTACGGCCATATGTCGCGCTTCGCAAAAAACATTCACCTAGGCTCGCCCGTGCGGCAAGGCGACGTCATTGGTTACGTGGGTATGACCGGACTCGCGACGGGACCTCATTTACACTACGAGTATTTGGTGAACGGTGTGCACAAGGATCCGCAGACCGTGCAATTGGCGGGCGCCGAACCATTGCCCCCGAATTCGTTGGATAAATTCCACGCTGCTACTTCGCCCTGGCTTTTGAGCCTATCAGGGCCGCAAAAGTCCGCATCAGCTGGCGCACCGGCTTCCGAGTCGCCGTTGCCCCCGTCGAGCGCCTCCGCGCAGACCTATGTACAAACGCTGAGCGCATCGCCCGAAGGCATTGCGGTCAATTGAAGCGTCGAATGCGGTCGAAACCGTAGCCCTTAGGGGTAAGCCTAAGCGCACGGTGCTTGGCGTCGCTCATTGAACTGTCGTCCCCGACGCCTCACACTTGGAATCAATGAACGATATTGATCTGCACACACCGCAGCTCTACATCAACCGGGAATTGTCGTTTCTCGACTTCAATCAACGGGTGTTGGAGCAGGCCAAGGACGGCCGGATTCCGCTCCTGGAGCGAGTAAGATTCCTGTGCATTTCCTGCGCGAATCTCGACGAATTCTTTGAGATCCGGGTGGCGAGCCTCAAGGAGCTTTTGGAGGCCGGCGCACTGCAAGGCGGTCCGGATGGACTCAGCGTCCCCGACCAGCTGAAGGCCATCCGCGCTCGCTCGGTGCGGCTGGTCGATGAGCAATATCAACTGCTCAACGATGTGCTCATGCCGGAACTCGCAAAAAACGGCGTCGTCTTCGTGTCGCCGGACAGCTGGACCGAGGCTCAGGCGGCCTGGTTGGCGGGCTATTTCTTCCGCGAAGTCGAGCCGGTGCTGAGCCCATTGGCGCTGGATCCCGCCAGGCCGTTCCCCAAAATCCTCAACAAGAGCCTGAATTTCGCCGTGGTCGTCGAGGGCGAGGACGGGTTCGGGCGCAACAGCGGCCTTGCAGTCGTCCAGGCGCCCCGCTCCCTGCCGCGTCTCATTCGGCTTCCCGATGAGCTGGGCAGCCGACATTTCGTATTCCTCGGCACGATCGTCGAGGCATTCGTCGGGAAGCTCTTCGCCGGTATGCGCATGCGCGGCTGCTACCAGTTTCGAGTCACTCGCAACAGCGATTTATTCGTCGAGCAAGAGGAAGTGGACGACTTGTTGCGTGCCGTCGAGGGCGAGCTGGCATCGCGCCGATACGGGGATGCGGTGCGCTTGGAAACCGCGCACGACTGTCCCGATGAAATTCTCAGTTATTTGCTCGAGCAATTCGCGCTCACCGGCGACGATCTTTACAAGGTGTCGGGGCCCGTTAATTTGAACCGCCTCATGGCCGTCTACGAGCTCGTTGATCGGGCGGATCTAAAGTACGCGACGTTCACGCCGAGCATTCCCGAACGGCTGCGCATGGGCAACGATCTGTTTTCCACCCTGCGTGCCGGCGAGGTGCTGCTGCACCACCCGTTCCAAGGTTTCGGGCCCGTCACGGATTTCATCAAGCAGGCGGCAAGCGACCCGCAAGTTCTCGCGATCAAACAGACGCTGTACCGCGCCGGCAGCGATTCGGCGATCGTCGGAGCGCTGGTAGAAGCTGCGCAAGCCGGGAAGGACGTCACGGTCATCATCGAACTGCGGGCGCGCTTTGATGAGGAGGCAAATATCGAACTTGCCAACAAGCTGCAGGAAGCGGGCGCGCACGTGATGTACGGCGTATTCGGCTTCAAAACCCACGCCAAGCTCGTGATGGTGGTGCGGCGCGAAGAGAAGGGTCTGCGGCGCTACTGTCATCTGGGCACGGGCAACTACCACGCCAAAACGGCAAGGCTATATACCGACTATGGCCTCATAACCGCCGACGAAGCGATCGGCGAGGATATCCATGAGATCTTTTTGCAACTCACCGGACTGACGCGGGTGCCGCGTCTGCGCAAGCTCCTGCATGCGCCTTTCACCCTGCATCAAGCATTGACGGCAAAGATCGAACGCGAGACCGAACATGCGCGCGCCGGCAGGCCGGCGCGCATCATCGCCAAGCTCAACGCGCTCACCGAACCGACGATTATTCAGGCCCTCTACCGCGCCTCGCAAGCGGGAGTCAAAATCGATCTCATCGTTCGGGGCGTGTGCTGCCTGCGGCCCGGAGTTCCCGGAATATCCGAACGCATCAAGGTGCGTTCGATCGTCGGGAGATTTCTCGAGCATTCACGCGTCTACTACTTTGCAAACGCGGGAGCGCGTGAAGTGTATTGCGCCAGCGCCGACTGGATGGATCGGAACCTGTTTCGGCGTATCGAAGTGGCATTTCCCGTGGAGTCAGCGGAACTTCAAACGCGCGTCGCCGACGACCTCAATCTGTACCTCGCGGACGATTGCCAGGCGTGGGAACTGCATTCGAACGGTGAATACTCTCGTGCAGGCGGCGCCTGCGAGGCGTCGGCTCAGGCGGACCTCTTGAGCCTATACGATGAGCGCGTTGCGCTCACGGAGTCTTGACTACCGTTTCCGGCGGCGTCCGGTTCAAGTTCAGGCGAAAGCCGGCTTCCTTGAGATAAGCGCGCTCCTGCTCCAGATCCTCGAGGGTCAACGGGTGCTCCTTCATCCACCCCTGCGGCAACTCCAAACTCAAGTTTCGCCCCTTTACCTGCAACCGCACTTCCGGAAGCGGTTGCGGGCTACGACCGCGATGCAACAGCACCGCCAGACGCAACAACACGATCAGAAACTCGGCATGACGGTCCCAGGGCGGCACGAGATCTTCCAGCGCCTCGAAAGACAGTTGCCGACGATGACCGCCCACCAATGCCGACAACAACAATTGCTCTTCGCGCGGGAACCCCGGCATGTCCGCGTGCTCGAGAAGATAGGCGCTGTGGCGATGATATTTCGAGTGTGCGATGTCGAGACCGGTTTCATGCAGGCGTGCAGCCCAGCGCAACACCAGCTCCGCCAGAGGATCTTCCAGCCCCCATTCGGACTCGGTTTGTTCGAGCAGAGTCGCGGCAGCGGACTCGACGCGGTCCGCCTGCACCGTATCGACGTGATAGCGTTTCTCCATGGCGCGAACGCTGCGCACCCGGGCATCTTCGTCCGTGAAACGGCCCATGAGGTCGTAAAGGAGTCCCTCGCGCATCGCTCCTTCGGCGACGCGAACGCGATCCACGCCGAAATTCTCCACGACCTCCAACAAAATCGCGAGCCCCGCCGGAAACACCGGCGCACGCTCGGCGTCGACATCCTCGAGATCGAGGTCATCGACGTGCCCCGCAGCGATCACACGCTCGGCCAAAGACCGCAAATTGTCGAGCGTGATGCGCGGCGAATCGGGGTTCAATCTTCGAACGACGTCGCCAATCACGCGAACCGTACCTGAACTGCCGAACGCCTGGAGCCAGCCCAGCTTTCGGTAGGCTTCTTGAATCGGTTCGAGCTCGAGCCTGACTGCGGTGCGCGCACGTTCGAAACGCTTCTCAGATATTCTGCCGTCGTCGAAACAGATGGTGGTCAACCCGACACAGCCGACGGACAGACTTTCGAGCAGCAGGGGATTGAAGCCCTCCCCGATGACGACCTCGGTGGAACCGCCGCCGATATCGACGACCAGCCGCTTGTCCGGATTCATGGGGCTGGTGTGCGCGACACCCGAATAAATCAGGCGCGCTTCTTCGAGCCCGGAGATGATTTCGATGGGATGCCCGAGTGCGGCGCGCGCTCTTTCCAAGAACCACCGCTTGCGCTTCGCGAGCCGCAACGCATTCGTTCCGACGACCCGCACACTATTCGCATGCATCGCCTGGAGCCGTTGCCCGAAGCGCTCGAGGCAGCGAAGGGCACGATCAGTGGCGGCGTCGTCCAGGCGTCCGCTATCGCCCAGGCCCGCGGCGAGGCGCACCATTTCGCGCAACCGATCCAATATGACGAGTTGACCGTGCGAGTACCGCGCCACGACCATATGAAAACTGTTTGAGCCTAGATCGACGGCGGCGAGAACGTCGGGTACGGCACGACCGCCGCTCATCTACGCGATCAACTTCTCTAGGCCGAGAATGAAGACCCGCAACCGCACGTTGTTTTGGCGTTCGGGTTACGAATGACGAACTGAGCGCCCTGTAGATCTTCCTTATAGTCGATTTCCGCGCCCATGAGATATTGAGCACTCATTGGATCGACCAATAGTTGAACCCCGTGGTTTTCCACGCAAAAATCGCCGTCCTCGATCTTCTCGTCGAACGTGAAGCCGTACTGAAACCCCGAGCAACCTCCGCCGGAGACGAATACCCGCAGTTTCAGGTTCGGATTGGCCTCCTCGCGAATCAATTCGCCCACCTTCCCGGCGGCCGCGTCCGTGAAAACCAGCACATCGGGCGGCGGGGGGGCCAAATCGTCGGCGACGGATTGAGATGTAGCATTCATACCCATAGTGTACTCGGCAGACTCGGCCAATCAAAGCGACGGGATCATACTTCCGGGTCCGCCGCACCCTCGCCGGCCCCCGGGCCCGCCCTGTGGATCAACTTACCATTAATCTGGGCTCCAACCGCCGTTTCAATGACCGTGTAGTGCACATTGCCGAGTACCCGCGCCTTCGCGCCAAGTTCGACCCGGCCGCTGGCATCGATGTCGCCTTTGACGATGCCGTTCAGCAGCACATCCGGCGCAATGACGGAGCCTTCGATGCATCCATGCTCGCTTACCGACAGAATCGTGTCGGGTCCTGATTCTCCGGTGACATTGCCGTTGATATGGCCATCGAGGTGGAAGCCGCCGACAAATTCGACATCGCCGTTGATGCGCGTTTTGGCGCTGATCAAGGTATCGATCTTCGCGGTCTTATTCGGTTTCCGGTTGAACATCTAATACACCCTTGGGCGCATTGCCGCCGTTTGCTTCGGTTTCGACCGACATTCCCTGCGCCTTCCAGACGAACGCCTGTCGAAATCCGTGGTTCAAGTCTCTCCCGCTGTGGATTTCGACTCCGACGCGCGTCGGCTCGAAACCCTCGGGCAATCGTATGAATTCGTCATAGTCCTCAAAGTATCGAAAGGAGTATGCCAGGCTGACGCGGCGGTTAGGCGACACTTCCGCCAATGTCAAACTGAGCGGCTTACCTTTCAGTAAACCGTCAATGACGATCGCAGCGGTGCCCGTGACTGCGCTGTCCGGCTTACCTGTCTGCATCAACACGAACTTAAGACGGTATTGCGCGCCGCTGCCTGCGGCAGCACCTGGAGCGGTAGGCTCCGGCACGATTTGCATCTGTTGCACTTTGACATGGATCAATGAGTCGGGCTGGACCAGCCCGCGGTAGAACGACAGATCTTGATTGAGTCGGGCGATTTGGCTTTGCATATCGCCGAGACTTCTCTCCACTTGCTTGTAGCCCTCCCGATCGACTCGGCGTGCCACATCGGCTGCCTCCAATTGTGTGCGTTGGCGCTCGTTTTCGGCTTCCAGCGCACGAATACGCGCGCTCGCGGACAAGGCGCCGCGGACCGACTCGACCACACGAAAGTGGGCGTCGTAGCGGCCGAGCTCGAACGCCGCGTACAAGATGAGTACGGCAAGCAGCGCCGCGCCGCCGAGCAGCAGCGCGCGGCGCTTCGGAGCATGCGACCGAACGACCAAATTGCCGAAAAAATCCGCCATTGATTCATTCCCCCGGGGGTACGCTATGATCCGCCTTTCCGCCCAAGGAACGACGCTTGCTCTGGCTCAAAGCCTTTCATGTCATTGCCATGGTCACTTGGTTCGCCGGACTGTTCTACCTACCGCGGCTATTCGTGTACCACGCGGACGCGACGGATTCGATTGGTGCGGAGAGATTTAGGGTCATGGAAGGCCGTTTGTTCGTGCTGATGACTATCGGCGCGGTGGCCACCGTAGGTTTGGGTCTTACCATGGTCACGATCGCGCCGGTATATCTAACCATGGGCTGGCTGCACGCGAAGCTGCTGCTCGTCGCCTTGACAGTTCTGTACCATCTCTACTGCTATAAATTCAAACGGGATTTTGCCCGCAATCGGAACACCCACACATCCAAGTGGTACCGCCGGTTCAATGAAGTGCCCTCCCTGTTGTTGACCGGCATCGTCATTCTCGCCGTCGTCAAGCCCTAGCGCGCTGCCGTTTTCTCGGAGCCGGCGCCCGCGGCCGCATCGATCTGCGGCCACCAGTCCGGGTAGGGTGGCAGGCCGTTCGGAAAAATCAGCTTACCCAGATCGTGCAGGGCGCGCACATACACACGCCGCTTGAAATAGACGACCTCGCGCACCGGGGTCCAATAATCGACCCACCGCCAGCGGTCAAACTCGGGCAGGTTGGTGCTGTCGAAGCGCAAATTGGCGTCGTCGGCCGTGAGTTTCAGGAGAAACCACCTCTGCTTTTGGCCGATGCAACGATCGCGCACGTATTGGCGGGGTAGTCGATAACGCAACCAGCCTCGGGTCGATCCCAAGACTTCGACATCTTGCTGTGCGAGGCCGATTTCCTCCTTTAATTCGCGAAATAGCGCATCTTCGACCCGTTCGCCGCGGTTAACGCCGCCCTGAGGGAATTGCCAGCCCCGGCCCCCCACGCGTCCTCCCAAGAACAGTTCCCCGGAACCGCGCATCAATACGATGCCTACATTTGCCCGAAAACCGGCCCTGTCGATGCAATCATTGGAATTCTGAGCGGACATAGCCAATTGTTCCATATCACCGGCGGCTTGTGGCCGCCCGCGATCGCGCTGCGAGAGACCTCTTCAACCGGCCCCCACTTGCACGCGATTACGCCCCATCGCCTTGGCCCTATAAAGGGCCGCGTCGGCATCCGCGAGTAACCGGTCCGCAACGGCCTTCAAGTCCGTTTCATGGCGTCCGGGAGAGAGGCAGGCGACCCCTACAGAGACGGTCAACGTACGCTCGATTTGGGCAGTGAGCGAAAACGGCACCGCCGCGATGACCTCGCGAATGCGCTCCGCCAGCTTGGCGGCCTCGGCGGCGCCGGCCTCGGGGAGTAAAATCGCCAACTCATCACCGCCGAATCGCGCCGCCGTATCCATGCTGCGTATTTGTGACTCGACGCGGTGCGCAATTTCCTTAAGAGCGTTGTCGCCGGCAAGATGACCATAGCCGTCGTTGATGCCTTTGAAGCGGTCGATATCGATCATCAGGCAGGCGATGGTCCCGCCGCGACGCTGCGCGCGCGCCAGTTCCTCCTTCAGGCGTTGTTGCAAATAGCGGCGGTTGTGCCACCCGGTCAGGAAATCTGTGATCCCCGCCCGCAGCAGCCGCGCCCTGTTCACGGCATTCTCGATGCACACGGCGGCTACTGCACCCAAGTGGGCCAAAAAATCGGTTCCATGATGGCGCGTAAAGCGGGTCGAATCGCGGCTTCCGAAGCACAAGGCCCCGGTTGCGAGATCCTTGCGCGGCAGCGGCACCAGGGCGGCGCTTTTGAGGTTTGCTATTCCCGGAAACAGCAGATGATGATCGGCGCCGACAAAGGGGCCGAGCCACGGCTTGTGCAAGGCGGCAAGCTGCGGCGCCAAGCTGATCAACGAATCAACGAAGAATATCTGCTTGAACTCTTCCGGCCGGTCGCCTCCGGCCACCAGTAAATGGCGAATCTCGTGCTGCGGGTCGAGCAGCACCACGCTCACGGCATCGAGTGAGTAGGATTCGCGCAAACCATCGACCATGGCGCGCAGCAATTGGGCCAAGCTGTCGGCCCGCAGTAGGGTCAACTCGCGAGCCTGCGTGCGCTTCAAGATGGTCTCGTTGTTTGCCGCCTCGGCGGTCAACTCCGTCAGACGCTTCTTGAGCGCGTCATTTTCCTGAATGATATCGTCCATGCTAGGGTGTTGTGGAACCGCGACCTCAGCCCGCCCGCGCCTGAGCCCGCACGTCGAAATAGGCTCGGCCTCGATTCATGAGCGCGGTAAATGCCCCGGCATTTCTCGTCGCGACCGCGGTGACGAGTTGCTCGACCGCTTGCTGTAAGGCGAGCAAGGATTCCCCGCCGTAATCGTTCAAACTTTGGATCTCAAAATACAGATCCGGACTTTCGGCCGCCACCCGGCTCGCAACGTCCATCTGGGAATCGAAAGTAGTGCTCGAGAGCTGCGCCAGCCTCGGTGCGGCTTCACCGCTCTCTGCCAACACCGTGAAGAACGCGATGTTGAGTGCGTGCGACAGTCCTAACACGTAGGCGATTAGCCGATCGTGCTCATCCAATCCCATGACGACCCGCTCCGCCATGGTCGGGGCGAATAGATCTTGAGCCTCCTGCAACGCAGCTTTGTTTCCTAAGTCGATGAAAATCACGTGCCGGCCCGAAAGAAGCTCCGTATCGGGTCCGAACATCGGATGCAAGGAAGTAACTCGGCAACCCGCCCGCACCAACGCGTCGAGCCCGGTGCGCAACGGCGTCTTCAAGGACCCGAGATCGAAAATCAAGCCGGGGGGCGCGCGCTCGGCAAGCTGCTTCAGCAAGTCTGCCGTGGCACTCAACGGGGTCGCGAGCACGATGACGTCGCAATCCAGCGGATGGTCCTGCCAGTCGGCAAAGTGATCGAATCCGGGTAGTCCTCCGTTCGGATCCGCGATTGCCACACGGAATCCCTGCGAGGCCAGGAATTCCACGAACCACCCTCCCATTTTGCCCCGGCCGCCGATCACCAATGCGGTCTTGCCGGTGCCCTGCCCCTGTGCCGCCACGCGCGCCTGCTCCTGAGTGGCGAGCGAGGATTGAATGAGTTGTCGAAGCAGAGATTCGGCAAGATCGGGTGAGATACCCAGCTGCTGCGCGGCATTGCGACCGCGCAGAATCACCTCCCGCTCTCGTGCAAAATCGCGAGTGGCTCGCCCGACTGCCCTCTTGGCGCCCGCCACCTGTTCGCTCAGCGCCTGCCGACGGGCGACCAGCTGGAGCAACTGGCCGTCGAGCTCCGTGAGCGCCGCGCGCAGTTCATCCAAATCCATCAATAGGTGCTGCCCATTCTATATATCCCCATCCGCGAATCCTAAGTGCGCGTTAGAACCGCGCTCTTGGCATAATAACGACAGATAAGTCCGACGGCATGGCTAACGGGTCTCAAAATGAACTCAGGCATTAAGCCTTTCTGGACAGAAACATTGCCCGACCCCTTGCCGGCCAATCCTTTGGAACTGGCGGCACGATGGCTGTCGGAGGCCGAGGCCGGCGGCGCGCAGCCCAATTCCAATGCCATGGTGCTGGCCACGGTCGACGCCGGCGGGCAGCCGTCGGCGCGCGTCGTACTCTGCAAGGAGATCGCCGTACAGTCAGGCTCCATCGTGTTCTACACGAATTACCAATCACGCAAAGGCCGCGAACTAGCGGCGAATCCGCGCGCGGCCGTCGTTTTTCATTGGGATCACAGCCACAGGCAGGTGCGCGCCGAGGGTCGGGTCGAACCGCTCTCGGAGGCTGAGAACGACGCCTATTTTCGAGGCCGCCCGTGGCAAAGCCGCATCGGCGCCTGGGCGAGCGAGCAAAGTGAGCCGGTGCAATCTCGGGCGGAACTCGAATCCGCCGTCGCTGCAGCGGCGCGTCGATTTGGGATTCCCTACGGCGGCCCAGGTACCGAAGAACCCAAAGATCTCTCAGTGGTAGTGCCTCGCCCCTCCCACTGGGGAGGCTACCGTCTGTGGGTGGATGCCGCAGAGCTGTGGGTAGAGGGGGAGTTCCGCATTCACGATCGCGCGCGTTGGACCCGAGTGCCTGACCTCGAGCACGACGTGGGCGCCGCCTCCGCCTGGGCTGTTACCCGCTTGCAGCCTTGAGGGGCGGCACACCTAAGCCGCTATCGACTCGTGGCAGCGGCGAGGCGAGATAGCAGCCGAACTCTTTGACGAAGTCGACCGAGACACGCGCGTGAACCCGGCCTTGGCGGTCCAGGAATTCTGCCTCATCGCTCAACGGCACTATCGCCCCGTGCCAGACATTTGGGTGAACGTACAGGCCGCGGCTACCATCGCACCAGAAGGTAACGAAGTGGCCGGGCGTCACATCGTCTCCCGGAAGCGCCAGCGGTACGACGAAACCTTCGCCGTTGAGAGGATAGAAAAGCTGCCCGCCATCGGGATGATAATTGGCGTGCCAGGTCAAAACGCGTTCGCGCGGCCTGTTAGCAGGACCCGCGCCCACCTCCTCCGGCCAATTGCTCCAGCCGAACAGATAGCTGTCGCGGACTGCGTTGTTCCGTGCGTACAACGTCTCTTCGTTCCAACAGAATTCGAACACCCCTTCGGTAACGCCGCCCTGATCTCCGGTGTCCTCATCGACTGGCCGCCAACCCTGAGCGGGCCAGCGAGTGATTTCGATCGGAAAAGTCTTCGGGTCATCCACCAGACAGCCGTATCCGTGGAGGCTCGCGTCGTCGGCCGCGATCAGCGGTGTCTCATGCACCCTGCGCACTCCGGTGGTCGGCATATGACTGATCCGCAGCTGATCGATCTCCATGACGTGATTCCCCCCGATTCGTCGGGTGATTATGCGCCGCTGGGATGCGGCATGCATATTCAGGCGCACACAGGCGCTGGTGACGTACGATGCAAGGCGGCTGGGATTGCAGCCACAATGGAATTCGGCATGAACTTGCTTCGAGGCCACGATACGACCTGCCCTCACTGCTGGGAAACGATCAGCCTGACCCTCGACTTATCGGTGCCCGAGCAGTCGTACATCGAGGACTGTCCCGTATGTTGCAGGCCGATGTTGGTGTCCTACGTCTCCAATGACGGGGAAATCGAAGAACTCAAGGTCGAAGCCACCGATTGACGCCCCCCAACCACAGCGGCGCGAATCGCAGCGGCGCGAATCGCAGCGGCACCTTCAAGCGATTGCGCGTAGGTATCCTTCTCGCGGTGTTGCTGGTGGTCAGCTTGACCACTTGGCAGGACCGCTACCGCAGCACCCGTTGGCACGAGCCGCTGTATGTCGCCATCTATCCGATCGCCGCCGACGACAGCCCCCGCACCATAGCGTATGTCCAAGCACTTGACCCGGAGCGCTTCAAGCCGATCGATCGATTCTTTGCGCGCGAGGCTTCGCGCTATCACCTGCGCACCGACGAGCCCATCAAGACGCGGCTCCGGGCCGAACTGCTGGCTCGGCCGCCGGAGCGTCCGGCCGGCGCAACGGTTCTGGCAACGGCTGCGTGGAGCCTCAAGCTTCGATACTGGGCGTGGAGAGTCAGCGGGCATGTCCCGGAACCGGAGGACATTCGCCTGTTCGTCCTGTATCACGACCCTGCGCTCACGCCCGTCGTGCCGCATTCGTTGGGACTCACCAAGGGACTCATCGGGGTGGTCTACGCGTTCGCGGCTCCGGATATGAACGGCGAGAACGATGTCGTGATCGCCCACGAATTGCTGCACACCTTGGGCGCCACCGACAAATATGACCCCGCGAACGACGCACCGAGCTTCCCCCATGGTTACGGCGATCCTAACCAGGTTCCTTTGTACCCGCAGTTAGCCGCGGAATTGATGGCCGGCCGACGGATGCTTTCCGCAACCGAATGGCAGCAAGCGGCCAACCTGGATGAAGTCGTCATAGGTCCCGCCACCGCGCTCGAGATTCGCTGGCCGCAGCATGCCGACTAGGCCCAGGCCCTAGCCGAGCGCTTGGAGCACCGCGTTGTGCAGCAGACCATTGGTGGCGAGCACCGAAGTCGATCGGAGCGAGATGGGTGCTCCGCCAAGCTCCGTGAAGCGGCCTCCGGCCTCCGTGAGGATGGCGACGCACGCAGCGACGTCGAGGATATTGACGTCCGTTTCGATCACCACGTCGATTTTGCCGGCCGCCAGCAGATGGTAGTGCAGGAAATCGCCGTAGCCGCGAATGCGGCTCACCTGCGATACGAGTTGGCCATAACGTGCCCATTGCCGGCCGGTGGCCAGCGATTTCAAGTTGCCGGAGGACAGCGCCGCCGCCTCCAGTGTCGACACCTGACTCACCGTGATGGCTCTGCCGTTAAGATAAGCTCCCGACCCTCTTTCCGCGTACGCGAGCTCCCCGTACACGGGCGCGCTCGATACGCCAAGGACACATTCACCGCCGCGCATCAGTGCAATTTGCGTGGAAAACATCGAATACTCGCGCACGAATGCCTTGGTCCCGTCGATCGGATCGACCAGCCACAGGCTCTCCGCGTCCTCGTCATGCGAACCGGTCTCCTCGCCATAAAATCCGTAGGTCGGAAAGCGGGCTTCGAGAATCTCGCGAATCGCGATCTCGCAGCGCACGTCGGCCTCGGTGACCGGTGACTTGTCGGCCTTGATGCGCACTTCAAGATTGTGCTGGTATAACGAGCGCGCAATGATGGCGGCTTGTTCCGCCGCATCGAGGGCCGCCTTGAGTTCCGGCGAATGGCTCATCCCGCCACCATAACAAACGAGGAGTTCCCATGGGCCATCGATTGAGCAAGATCTATACCCGTACCGGCGATGACGGCAGCACTGGTCTCGGCGATGGCACGCGGGTGCCCAAGGATAGCCTTCGCGTCGAAGCGTACGGAACGGTCGATGAGACCAACAGCGCCGTCGGCGTGGTGTTGGCCGTCGCTTCCGTGCCCACCCCGATAAGGCGCTGCCTCACCGAAGTTCAGCACGATCTGTTCGATCTCGGCGGGGAACTGTGCATCCCTGGAACTCGCATGATCACGCCGAATCATGTGGAGCGGCTCGAAGGCGAACTCGATGGCTTCAACGAAGCCTTGCCGCCGCTCAAGGAGTTCATCCTACCGGGCGGCGGACCAGCCGCCGCCGCTTGCCACGTTGCGCGCACCGTTTGCCGCCGGGCCGAACGCCGCTGCTGGTCGCTGGCACAGGTTGATGAGGTGGCTCCGGACGGGTTGAAATACTTGAACCGGTTGTCGGATCTTTTGTTCGTGCTGGCACGAGTGCTGGCTCGTCAGGAGCAAGGTAGCGAGGTGATCTGGCGCCGGGCGAAAGATTAAACTCGCCTTGAGCACGCGCGCGCGCTCTTGGGATCAGCGCGGTTTCGCGCAGGCCTCGGCGATCAGGCGGCGTGCATACGGCCAGTCGAATGCCGGACCGGGGTCCGTCTTGCGGCCCGGTGAGATGTCGCTGTGGCCGACCAAGCGCTCCGGCGCCAGCCGCGGATAAGCGGCGCACAGCGCCGCGACGGCATCGGCTAGCGCTTCGTATTGCAGCTCTTCGTAGGCGAGGGTGTCGGTACCTTCGAGCTCCACGCCGATCGAAAAGTCATTACAGGCGGCGCGGCCGTTGTAGCTGGATTGTCCGGCATGCCAGGCCCGATCCGTAAACTTGACGTACTGGGTCACCGCGCCGTCGCGGCGAATACAAAGATGCGAAGACACGCGCAGCGAGGCCACCTCCTCAAAATAAGGGTGCAGCTCGGGCGGCAACGCGTTGGTGAACAGCCGATCTATCCACGGGCCGTCGAACTCGCCGGGGGGCAGGCTGATGCCGTGGACGACGATGAGTTCCGCCTCCACGCCAAAAGGCCTGGAGTCGCAATTCGGCGAGGCAATTTGCCGCACGCCGCACATCAGTCCGCTCTCGAGATCGACCTGCAAATTCCGATCCTCACACCTAAGCACGTCGCAAGCATATGCGACAATCGCATCCATATGAACGCCGAGGTTGCGACGTGCGGCTAACCCGAGTCTACGTGAACGCCACCTTGATTCCAGGTAGCCTCGTCGAGCTGCCGCCCGATAGCGCCGCTCACCTTGCCAAAGTGCTGCGCGCTCGCAGCGGCGATGAAATCGTTTTATTCACGGGCGACGGCCGCGAGTTTGCCGGAGCGGTTGAAAGTGTCCGGGGGTCGCGGGTGACCGCGGCGGTCGGCGAGGGCCGGGAAGTGGATCGCGAGTCGCGGCTCGCCGTTACACTCCTGCAATGTGTACCGCGCGGCGACCGGATGGATTTCATCGTGCAAAAGGCCACGGAACTCGGAGTTTCGCGCATCGTGCCTGCCATCAGCCAGCGCAGCGTCGTGCGGCTCGACGCAAGCCAGGCCGAGTCGAAGGCGGCGCACTGGCGGGCTGTCGCCATCAATGCCTGCGAGCAGTGCGGCCGCAACCGCTTACCCGTCATCGACTCTCCCCGCCCGTTGATCAGCTACCTGGGAGATTCGTCGGGCGCCGCTATGCGGGCGACCGGACCACGCCTGCTTCTGGACCCCGAATCAAGGTCCGGCGGCCCCGTGCAGGATATCGGTGCGGCGGTGGATATTGCGATTGGGCCGGAGGGCGGGTTCGCCGCTGACGAACTCGAGGCATTTCGAGTATCCGGATTCGCGACAGTGAGGCTGGGACCCCGTGTCTTGCGCACCGAGACGGCCGCCATCGCCGCCATCGCCTGGTTGCAGAGCCGGTTTGGCGATCTGCAAACCTAAGCGCCTTGGGGTCAAGGCATGACCGACGTTTCCTCGGCAATCATCTCTTCCAACCGCTGCAAGTCGGGTATGAGCGGCGTCTCGTTGACCATGCGCACCTGACAGATCACCGGAGCTCTTTCCGAAAAGCTGCGAGACGGATCAGGTCGAACCACATCGGCGTTGACGCGCACGAGCTGGGGAAACCCTTGGGTCAGCATGCCGAAATATCCTGCCGACAGCTTACCGCTGGAGGCGTGAAAAATGACGATTCTGGTACGGCTCGAAACGCTCGGAAGCGCCTGGCCGAACGCACCCTCGAATGACACAACCGGCACGCTGCGGTTGCTCCAGCTCACCAGTCCCGCATACCACGGCGGCGCGTTGGTCATTTCAGCCGGCGCCTGATAACCGATGACCTCGGCGACGCAGGCGCGCGGCACGATCAGCCGTTCGCCTGCCAGCGGCACCAACAAGCTATAGAGTTCGTCGCGCAGATCGGACATGGATACCTTATCGCGATCGTGCGACGGCGCTGCGGCGATTGACGAGCGGCTCGATTGCGTCGAGCAGCTGGCTCTCTTGATAAGGCTTGCCGAGATAGTCATCGACGCCGAGTTCGATGGCGCGCGCCCGGTGCTTTTCGCTGACTCTCGAAGTGATCATGACGATCGGAATATCTTTCAAACGCGGGTCGTTGCGAACGTGCGCAGCCACCTCGTAACCGTCCATTCGCGGCATTTCGATATCGAGCAAGATGACGTCGGGCAAATTTTCTTGCAGCAGCGAGACCGCATCCACGCCGTCCTTCGCCGTCAAGACGCGCATGCCGTTGCGCTCGAGGAGGCGCTGCGTCACTCGCCTCACCGTGATCGAATCATCCACAACCAGAGCAAAGGTGCGGCGGTCGCGCTGATCCAGTATCACGGTATCGGCGGGGCGGGCGCGCCATTCGGAGCGCACGAGTGATCCCATGTCGAGAATGATCACGATTCGCCCGTCGCCCAAAATCGTGGCACCGGCGATGCCGCGTATCGCCGAGATCTGCGGCCCCAGCGACTTGACGACGATTTCCCGGCTGCCGACCAGTTCGTCCGTCACCAATGCGGTGGAATGCTCGCCGGCTCGGATCAGCACCACGGACATCGACACGTCCGCCTCGGGCAAGCGCGTGGCGGCCAGACCCACGAACGATCCCAACTGTTGGAAGCGGTACTTTTGGCCGCCGTACTCGAACGGCGGCGCATCCTTGCCCAAGTGCCGGGCGACGATGTTGCGCGGCAGGCGGACCACGCCTTCTACGGTGGCCAGCGGCAACGCATACACTTCCTCGCCGACGCGCACGATCAGCGCCTGGCTGATGGCCAGCGTGAATGGCAGGCGAATCGTAAAGCGTGACCCCTTGCCAATGGTCGATTCGATGAACAGTCCGCCGCCGAGCTTCTTGACCTCGGTCGCGACCACGTCCATGCCGACGCCGCGGCCCGCCGCCTGCGTGACGCGTCCGGCCGTGCTGAAGCCCGGCTCCAATATGAGCTGCATCGCCTCCTCGTCGGTGAGTTTCGACTGGCGGTCGGTGAGGCCGAGTGCAACGGCTTTTTCCCGGATCAATTTCACATTGACGCCGCCGCCGTCATCGCTGACGACGATCACGACCTCCGCGCCGTCGCGAGTCAAACTAACCGATATTCGCCCTACGTCCTGCTTGCCCAACGCCGAACGCCGGTCGGGCGACTCGATGCCGTGCACGACCGCATTGCGCAACATGTGCTCCAGCGGCGCAACCATGCGTTCCAACATCTGCCGGTCGAGTTCCGCGGCCGCGCCCTGCACGACGAGCTCCGCACGTTTGCCGGTGTCGTTCGCAGCCTGCCGTACGAGACGGGTCAGGCGCTGTACATGGCGCTGGAAGGGCACCATGCGCGTACGCATCAGGCTGTTCTGCAATTCGGTGATGACGCGGGCCTGCTGTGTCAGCAAGTTCTGCGCCTCACGGGTCAGCGTCTCGAGCAAACCTTGAATGCTGGCAACGTCGCCCGACGTCTCTGCGAGGGCTCGCGAGTATTGCTGCAACGCAGAGTAGCGGTCCAGTTCCAGCGGATCGAAGTCGTCGCGGCGCGGCTCTTCGTTCTGATGGCGATTCAATACTTGCGCTTCCGTCTCCATTTCGAGACCGCGCAGCTGCTCCTTCAGTCGCGTGACCGTGCGCGCCAACTCCGCGAGGTTGAAGTCGATGGAGTTGACTTGCTGGTCGAGGCGCGCGCGAAAAATGCTCACTTCGCCGGCGTTGTTGAGCATGGTGTCGAGCAGATCCGCATCGACACGCGCCATCTCCACCCGCTCTGCCGGCAGATTTTCGCGTCCCGGCAGAACGGGCGCGCTGCTCACTTCTAGACTGG
The DNA here is from genome assembly GCA_963755965.1 of uncultured Gammaproteobacteria bacterium. Classification (GTDB taxonomy): domain Bacteria; phylum Pseudomonadota; class Gammaproteobacteria; order Steroidobacterales; family Steroidobacteraceae; genus Bog-1198. The sequence continues at coordinate 680,149 of CAVWLU010000008.1, read as the reverse complement.
ATACCGAATCCTCGGAAATCGTGGGCGGCCCCGATTCCGGAAGGCCGGCAGCAACAACGGCAGGTACGGCATCCGGCATGCTAGCCGGAAGCGCTGACGCCTCTGCGGGATCGACAGCCGTCACCGCCGGCGGTGCGGCGGCGGGGAGTGTGGTGACCGGCGGTGCGGAGGCCGTTGGCACCGGCCCCCTGGCCTGGCTCAACCCGCGAAGCTGCGCAAGCAGCGCCGTCGCCGATGGCGGCAACTGGCCGGTACTCACCAAATCGCGCATGCGCGCAAGTTCATCCAGGCTGGCTTGCATGACCGCGTGCGCATGGTCGTCGCCGGCGACCGCACCTCCGTCGATTTGAATGACCAGGCTTTCGAGTTCATGACTCAAGTCGCCCATGGCGGTAATGCCCGCCATTCGCGCGCCGCCCTTCAGCGTGTGCAGCTGACGCTGCAGTTCGGCGACTCGATCCTTGTCCTTGCGATCGTGATTCCAAGCCGTCAGAGAAGTTTCAGCAGCCTCGAGCAGCTCGGTGGCCTCTTCGCTATAGATGTTGGCGATCTCGTGATCGAAATCCTCTACGACCGCGCTCGTCTCGCTTACCGCCTCGGCATCGTCCACCGGCAGCTTCGGAGCGATCGCGGACGCACTCGTGTCATTGGCGGCGTGTGCGAGTTGCGCATCGAGTTCCGCTTCGAGCTGGTGCAAACGTTCCAGCAGGGAGGGTTGTTCGGAGAAGAACGCCGTGGACTCGTTGATGTGCGACACGACGTTATCGATTGCACGAACGGAATCCGCCAGCGCCGCGAGGCCGGTATCTGTCAGTCCGCGCCCGCTGTCGAAGACTTTGCGCATGAAGTGATTGAGGGGTTCGGTAATTCGGATACCGTGGCGCGCCTCGGCCATCTTCGAACTGCCGCTCAACGTATGGATGGCGCGGTATACCGCCTCCGGCAAATCGTGGGGTGCAGGCTGGTCCATGCGTTTGCGCAGGTAGTTGCGAATTTCGGCCAGATGACTCGAGGTCTCCTTGCTGTAAATCTCATGCAGCTGGGGATCCATGTCCTTCGGCAGCTCGGTAGCGGCGTGCACCCCGGATGCCGCCGCCACGCTGGCCGCTGCCACGCTGGTGGTGGCGCCGGCCGCGGTATCCTCGGCCGCCGCCGCAGGCGTCGCTCCTGCGCCGGTAATCGTTGCAGCGGCGCGATCCTCCGGCGCCAGCGCCGCACGCACTTGCTCGGCCTCTCGGCCGTCGGCGTAGGCGAATGCGCGCGCCATGATGGCGTCCATCGGCACCGGATTTTGTCTGCCGGTTTCCAGTTGCTCCACTAACTGCGGCAGGGCGGCAACGGCGCTGCGCAGCAAGGTCATCATCCCCGGAGTACGCGACAGCATCTTGTCGATGATGCGATTGAGCAGATTCTCGATCGACCATCCGAATTCGGCGATCAGCCGGGCGCCGACCATACGGCCGCTGCCCTTCAACGTATGGAAGCTGCGCCGCAATGATGCCAGCGACTCGAGATCCATCGGATTCTGATCCCATAGCGGGAAGCTGCGCTGGATCGAAGCAATTTCTTCCTTGGCCTCTTCGATGAACAGTTCCAGGAACTGTGGATCCACTGCCTCTGGTTGGCTGATCGGAACCAGCCGGTTGGTCGACGCCTGCGCACGCTTGGCGCTCTCCAGCGCCAGCGTCGCCTCTGGGTCGAGCTTGACGGTGTTCGCGAGATCGTCATGCGCAAGTTCCATATTCGGCACGCGCGATGAACTCTCCTCGGCGAGCGCTCTGATGCATATTTCTGCGTTATCCAGCATGTACCAGGGATCGTTGCGTCCGCTCTGCAGCGTCTCCATGTAGTACTCGATGCTGACGATCGCATCGGCGACACGTTCCAGCCGCGGCGCGTCCGGCACGAGCGCGCCGGGTTCTATCAGTTTGCGAACCTGCACGCCGATCGCATCCATCAATTCAACGGCTCTGCCCTTCCCGAGCATCAACAATCCGGCGGTAATGCCGCGCAGCAACTGCGGCACGTTATCGAGACCTTGGGCGGGAAACTCCGATGGCTTTTGCACAGCGACCGATACCGCTTCCTTGATGCGCGCCAGATTGACGATGCATTCCCGCATAACCGCTTCGCCGACCTGGCGGAATTCGGAATCCTGATCTCCCGTCTCGGCCGCCGAGGACTTCGCAGCGTTGGGCAGTATCAACCGCAGCAGCTGATCGTCGAGACTGTCCTCGACCGACAGCAGGACGCCCGCCACCTTGATCAACGCCGCTTCGGGCGGATTCTTCCCGTCGCTCAATATCTGGGACAGCTCCGACACTTCTTGCTGAACGCGCTGCCGCAACTCCCCTAATCCGAGCACCCCGAGCGTGTCGCTGATTTTCTTCAGCAACTCGAGTTGCGGCAGGAGTTCATCGTTGCGCCCGCCGCCGCGGCGCACGAAGATATCGAGGACATCCTTGACCTTGGACAAATCTTCCTTGATGGCCGCCGCGACCGTACGCATCAATTTGGCGCTCGGTGCCGATAGACTCTCGCGCTCGTGCTCGATCGTATCGTCGACCGGCAGCAGCTCGGATAGCTTGAATGACGCGCGGACCGCCGCGATGCGCCCGCCGCCCGCGGTTGCTCGAGCTACGTAATAGAGCAAGTTGTTCAACAAGTCGACGGGCGGATTCTCGCAGTAGCGGCCCTCGCCTATTTCGTACAGAACCTTGATTTGCCGGTCTGCTTGTCCGAGCAGCCGCTTCAAGGTGGCACTACCCTCCAGCCCGTTCGCGCGCACGGCCTCCAAAATCGCGCCGATGACCCACCACAGCTGAAACACCGGCTGAGTGGTGGCGACCTGTTCGAGTTTTTCCGAAACTCTCGCGAGGATTTCCAGATTTTGAACGGTGCGTTCGCCGCGAATGTACCCGAGCAAGCCGACTTGAAACCGGGGCCGCAGCCTCCGAGCCCACTGTGCGACAGTAATGACCTGACCGTCTTCGCCTTGCGATTGCGGCTGGGCGGGTTGATCGGACTTGAGGTTCAACAGCAGCAGCGTCCCCTCGGACAGCAACGGACTGCCGCGCACCGAGCGTAAATCGTTCAACAGCGGAAGCAGAACCAGGGCAAGATCGCGGCCGCCGGAAAGCACCCGTTCCAAGTAGGTGGGCAGCTGCACCATGGCGCGCATCAAAGCGTCGAGACCATCTCCTTGGCGCTTTTGATCGTTCCCGGCGCCGAGCAAATATCGCGTGACATGCTCCATCTCTTCGGCAAGCAGAGCCGCCCCGTAGACTTCCACCAAGCGCAGCACGCCATGCGCCAAATGCAATTGATCGGCGCACTTTTCGAGCGGGGCAGGCTGGTCGGAGCGTTCCGCATACGCCTCGAGCGAAGCCCGCGCTTCATTGAGAGTCGCGTTGAGTTCCTTGGCGACGATGTGCAAGGTTTGAGAGCTGATGTCGGTCATCGGAATCGTTGAAGACGCGCGCCGTTAGGCGCTGGCGCCGCTGGCCTTGCGAATTTTTCCGGAGTTGGCCGCACTTATCGGCCCGCTCACTGCCGGCAAGCTCGGAGGGCTGTTCGTACCGACCGTGGTCGTCGTGCCACCGCCGTAGTCGGGCAGACGGAACCCCGCGACCGATTTGCGCAGCTGTGCGGACAGGGCCGCGAGCTTGGCAATCGACGTGGAAGTGGCAGTCGATCCTTCGGCGGTTTGCGTTGAAATCTCGCGCACGACTTGCATGTTCTTGGATATGTTCCCGGAGGCGGCCGCCTGCGCCCGGGCGCTGGCCGATATGTTCTGTACCAAGCTCGCGATTTGATTCGAGACCTGCTCGATCTCCTCGAGCGCGGCGCCGGCATTTTCCGCCAACAGCGCGCCGCCGACCACATCCGTCGTGCTGCGTTCCATCGACACGACGGCCTCATTGGTATCGGTCTGGATGGTTCGTACCAGAACCTCTATCTGTTTGGTGGCATTTGCCGCGCGTTCCGCGAGGCGCTGCACCTCATCCGCGACCACGGCGAATCCGCGCCCAGCTTCGCCGGCCATGGACGCCTGGATCGAAGCGTTCAACGCGAGAATATTGGTCTGTTCGGCGATATCATTGATGAGCTCCACGATGTTGCCGATTTCTTGGGAGCTCTCGCCGAGCCGTTTGATGCGCTTGCTGGTCTCTTGAATGGTTTCGCGGATGGCATTCATGCCGTCGATGGTGCGCCGTACCGCATCGCCGCCTTTGTGGGCCACGTCGACCGAGTGCCTGGCGACATCCGAGCAGCGCTCGGAGTTGCCCGATACTTCCTCGATGGATGCCGCCATATCCGCCATGGATTCGCTGGCGGCGGTAATCTGCCTCGATTGTGCGCCGCTGGCCTTCGCCATGTGCGCGGCGGCCCCTTGGGTCTGCTTGGCGGCGCCATCCAATTGGATCGCGCTGTCGTTGATCGTGGTGACCAATTCACGCAGCGCCTCGATCGCATAGTTGATCGAGTCGGCGATGGCGCCGGTGATGTCTTCCGTAACGGTTGCTTGTACCGTCAAATCACCGTCCGCCAGACTCGAGAGCTCATCCAGCAGGCGCATGATGGCCTCCTGATTGCGCTCGTTGTCGCGTACTCGCAATTCGGTAGTACGGCGCGCATTCACTGATTTGAGAAATAGCCATGCGAGGGAGCCCAAGAGCGCCACGGCTGCCGCCAAAAGGGCCAAGATCCACGGTTTGTAACTTACCGGCGAAACCGATGCGGTCGGCGCCTCGCCGATCTGCGCCGTGATGCCGCTCGCCAGAGCCGGTAGCGAGCGAGCCGCCGCCTGCGCCTTGGACAAGGGTTCGGCGGCCCCGATAGCTTTGCGCACGCCGGCTGCGAATTGCTGATTGCGCTGTACGACGGTTTTCAAGCGTTGCTCGGCATCCGCGCCCGTGACGCGCGATAAGGCGAGGCCGGATTCCTCTCCGGACAGACCGCGCATCACCTGATTCAGAAATTCCAGGCTATCCGCGAGGCGCTGCGAAGTCGGTGCCGCGTCGCTCACGCCCGACGCCAAGCCGTTGAGTTCCTGTTGGATCCGTTGCACGGTATTTTCGAACCGCTCCAGATAACGGCTCATACCCTCGAGCTTCTGAACACCGACTGCGCTCGCGAGATCGCCGAGTTCCGAGAGCAGTTTCGGCGCCAACTCTCGCGTTTCTTGATTCGCGGCCTGTATGGTTTCGACAGCAGGACGCGCATCGGCCACCGTGCTCACCGCGCCGCCGAATCTGCTCCAGCCGGGTTCGAGCTTCAGTTGGCGTTCCGCCAAAGCGCCGCTCGTGGTCAAATTCTTCAGGCGCGCCATGCTCTTGGCCAATCCATCGAATGCACCCGGATCGCCTCGCAACGCATTTTGCGCCTCGAAGGGGATGCGCTCGACGGCCAAACTCAGTTGGTCGGCAGGTGCCGCCGCCGGAGCGCTATTTCGCGACAGCAAGGTGAGCACCCCCGCGCCGGCAATGCATGCCACGATCGATGCCAGCAACGCCGGTAAGAGGTTATTTTTCGGAGCCGTATCTCTCTTAATCATGGGTGGGTCCGGAAGCGCTCAACTCGCGGCCTGCAAGAAGCTCTGGCTCTCCACCAAACTCTTCAAACTGATCACCGGCCATACCTCGCCGCCCCGTCGAAACGCGCCCGCGAGATAGGCGTCGCAGCGAATCACCGTGGGCGGAGCCTCTGCATTGAATTCCGATTCCGCGAACCGCCGGAATCCCAACACTTCATCGACGATGAGCCCGGCCGGTATTTCTCTATGATTGACCATCACCACACGCGTATTACGTCCGGCAGTGGTCGCACCGCTGCCGAGGAACTGCCGCAAGTCCAGCATCGAGAGGAGCTGCCCGCGCACATTGGCGAGCCCCTTCACCCAACTCTTCGCGCCCGGGATGCGGGTGATCACGGCCGGGTAGCCCAATACCTCGCGGGTTTCCTCACGGGCGATGAGGAAGGTCTCCCCGCCCATACGAAAAGCAACGCCCACCCATTCACGGCCGGCCGCGGCGTCAGGGGTGCTCCCGGCTGTGACCGTACGGCTGCGCTTTTCGAGCTCCTTGAGCAGTTCGAACGGACGGTCACGCAAGCTGCGTAAGCTTAAATCGCTTCCGCTCATCGCGCTGGTCATACGGCCAGCGCGGCCTGCGCCTTCTCGACGAGCACCTGGGCCGACACGGGCTTGACGAGATAATCCACCGCTCCCTGGCGCAATCCCCAGACCCGATCGGTTTCTTGACCCTTGGTCGTTACCATGATGATCGGGATCAAGCTGGTCTCGGGATCGTTGTTCAGCATACGAGTCGCCTGGTAACCGTTCACGCCGGGCATGACGATGTCCATGAAGATGAGATCAGGCTTCATCGCCTTAGCCTTGCGAATGCCTTCTTCGCCGTTCTCCGCCGCAGCGGTCTTGAAGCCGTGCTTTTCCAAGGCCTTCTGCATCACGAATACTTCGGTGGGGGAATCGTCGACAATTAGGATCAGTGCCATTCTTGTATTCTCCGTCATTTCCCGACGTGCGCTTCGATGGCGCCCAACAGTTCGTCTTTTGTGAACGGCTTGGTCAAATAGTGTTCTGAGCCGACGATTCGCCCTCGGGCGCGGTCGAACAGGCCGTCCTTGCTCGACAGCATGATGACCGGGATTTGCTTGAACACCTTGTTGTGCTTGATCAAGGAACACGTCTGGTACCCATCCAGGCGCGGCATCATGATGTCCACGAAAACGATGTCGGGTTGATGATCGGCGATCTTGGAGAGGGCGTCGAAGCCATCGACGGCGGTGAACACCTCGCAGCCTTCCTTGGTCAAGAGTGTCTCAGCTGTACGGCGGATCGTTTTACTGTCGTCGATCACGAGAACCTTGAGTCCCGCGAGTTTCGGCTTGCCGTTGGTGATCATGCTCTCCTAAGGAACTGTCCTTGAAGGACCTAAGGCTACGTGCGTAGGTGCTGGAAACTTGTGGCTTTTTAACATATCCGAGGCGCGCAAGCCACGGTATGGGGTCGACATTTCGCGGTAATAGTGGGTAAACAACGGAGGTGCAGTTCACAGTTTTCTCAAGTGACCGATATAGCGGCCGCAGCATCGTCCTGCGCTAGACTTCGGCTGAAGATCCCAAGTTTCCAGGATCTCGGAGGAGTGAGCATGTCTTCTCGAGTGCGTCTCGTCGTCGTCATGGACCCCATCGAAGCAATAAACCCCGCTAAGGACAGCACGTTGGCGATCCTGCTGGCGGCCCAGGCAAGCGGTTGGGAGCTGTTTTATGCAGAGCTCAAAGACCTTTGGCTGCGCGACGGCATCGCCTGGGGTCGTCTCTCCCCGTTGAAAGTGTTCGACGATCCCCGAAATTGGTTTGCCCGCGACGCAAGCGTTGCCGCCAAACTGGGCGAGTACGACGTCATTTTGATGCGCAAGGATCCGCCGGTGGATACCGAGTTCATCTACTGCACCTACATATTGGATCGCGCCCGTGATCAAGGCGCTCTGGTCTGCAACCGGCCGCAAGGCCTGCGCGACATGAACGAGAAGGTCTACACGGCCTGGTTTCCGGAATGCTGCCCCCCGACCTTGATCACGCGGGATCGGCATGACATGAGCGAATTCCTGCGCGAGCACGGCAAAGCGGTGTGCAAGCCGCTCGACGGCATGGGCGGCCGTTCGATATTTGTCTTGGAAGAGGGCGACAAGAATCGCAATGTCGTTTTCGAATCCTTGACCGACTACGGTCGGCGATATGCCGTCGTGCAGCGCTACCTTCCGGAGATCGTGACGGCGGGCGATTGCCGAGTGATTCTCATCGACGGGGAGCCCATTCCTTTCGTTCTGAAGCGCGTACCCGACGCGGCGGACCATCGCGGTAACCTTGCGGCGGGAGCCCGTGCGGAGAGCCGGCCGCTCAACGACCGCGACCGCTGGCTGTGTTCCATCATCGGACCGAAGCTCTCCGCCGCCGGAATGATCTTCGTCGGATTGGACGTCATCGGCGACTACGTCACAGAAATCAACGTCACCAGTCCCACCGGCATCCGCGAACTAAACAAGAGGCATACTGTCGACATTGGCGCGATGCTGGTGAAAGCGATAGCCCGGACCTTGGACGCTGAATGAATTCCGATATGCCGCAAACCGGCGATATGCTGCAAGCTGGGATACCGCCGGCAAACGACCGCATGTTGACCACTTGTTTCCTGGCGGCGCTTTTTCATGGCATCGTGATCTTGGGGGTGACATTCAGCTCGCCGAACGGCGATGCGAATGAGGGAGACGGGGCCGCGTTGGAAGTCGTTTTGGTCAACGACCAGGTGCCGAGCGTCGCAAAGAACCCGAACGCCAGGTATTTGTCGGAACGTACCCAGTTAGGATCCGGCAATACCTTGAAGCGCGAGCGCACTCTCATTCCGAAATCCTCGATGATGCCGGTCGATCGCTTGGGCATTCCAAGCGGAGACGGGATTGCAAAGCTTGAGACCGGGCGCGAGGTCGGCGATGATGAGGTCATCGCGACGCATATGCCGGCGTCGAAAATCTTGTATTTTGCGGCGCCGACCGCCGCCGATGAGCCGTCCCAATTGCCTTTGTTGCTGGAAAAAAGGCCGGATTTGGGCATGGCTCCCAATAATGATGGCGTTGAGTTGCGTATCCGGGGCGAGGCGAAGCAGCAGCTTTGGATTGCCGCGGATACCCGCGAGTCCGACGTTGCGGTCTATCTCGATAGTTGGCGGCGCAAAATCGAGCGGGTCGGTACGGTAAACTTTCCGGATGTGGCGCGCCGTCGAAAGCTATCCGGAACGCCGGTGATCGAGGTCACGATCGGCGCCGACGGCAAGCTTTTGCAAACGGTGGTCAGTCGCAGTAGCGGTCACGCCGAAATCGACGAGGCCGCCTTGAGAATTTTGAAGCTCGCCGCTCCTTATGACCCGTTTCCAGGCGCTCTCGGCGCAAAACACGATCAGATCCGCATAGCCTACGAATGGCAGTTTCTGGGTGGCGCGGCGCCCAGCTCGAGCGTATTTTACGCTGAGCCAAAGAATCCCGGTGGCACGCAGTAGAGTCACAACTTTTAGTTCGCTGATGGAAGGCATATGAGCGATTCGGATTACCTGACGAACCAGCTGCTGATCGCCATGCCGATGATGGGAGATCCGAATTTTGCCCAAACCGTCGCGCTGGTATGCGACCACAGCTCGCGCGGCGCGCTCGGGCTGATCCTCAACAAGCCGCTGCCCATGCGCATGGGCGAAATCTTCGAACAACTGGAAATCGAACTGCCGGGGGGACCCTTAAGCGAACGTCAGGTGCTTCGCGGGGGTCCTATGCAGACCGATCGAGGTTTCGTCGTGCACCGAGCCTTCGGGGAATGGGACTCGACGCTCAAAGTCTCCGACCTCATCCACGTCACCACGTCCCGGGACATCTTGGCCGCCATGGCCCGCGGCCAAGGCCCTGCCGAAGCAGTCGTCGCTTTGGGGTACGCGGGCTGGGACGGCGGCCAGCTGGAGGATGAAATTCGCGCGAACGCCTGGCTCAGCGCTCCCGTCGACTCCGGCATCATCTTCGATCTTCCCTTCGAGTCGCGTTGGCATGCTGCGGGGCGCCTGCTGGGGGTTGAGCTGTCGCGCATCAGCCCAATCAGCGGCAATGCCTGAACGGGGAATGCCCGAACGAATGCCGCCTGCGGCTGTTTCTAACGCGGCGCCGGCGCTCGCCCTGGCATTTGATTTTGGACAGCGGCGAATCGGCGTCGCTTGCGGCGATACCGTGAGCCGCACCGCCTCTCCGCTCGGCGCCGTGTCCGCGAGCGCCGTGGGGCCGCTCTGGGAGGCGATCGATTCCTTGATGCGCGACTGGCAGCCGACGGTCCTCGTCGTCGGCCTGCCGTATAATGTCGACGGTTCGGAGGGTGCCGTAACGCTCGCAGCGCGCGGCTTCGCCAGTGAACTCACCAAGCGGTACGCTTTGCCGGTGCAGCTGGTCGATGAGCGCTACTCATCGCTGGAGGCCGAGGCGCGCCTCAAAGGCGCGCGCGAGTCGGGTTTTCGCGGGCGGCGCGTGGCAAAGACCGACATCGATGCGGCGGCAGCCTGCATCATCTTGGAACGATGGTTTACCGAAAAAACATGAGGCGCACATGCGTTCACAAACTGATAACGCCGGGGGCTTGCGCCACCTCATTTCGCTCGACGGCCTGACGCGCGAGGCGCTGACGGCGATTCTCGACCGCGCCGAGAGCTACCGCCGGTTTCCGGGACAGCCCGCCTATGAAGGGCGGGAACTCGCCGGCGTCACGCTCGCCAATCTATTCTTCGAGCCGAGCACGCGCACCCGCGCCTCGTTCGATCTCGCGAGCCGACGCCTGGGCGCACACGTTCTGAACTTGGATCTGCAATCGAGTTCACGTGCCAAGGGCGAAACCATGCTCGACACCATTTACACGCTCGAAGCCATGAATACCGACATTTTCGTGATCCGGGATTCGGAAGCCGGCATGCCGGAATTTCTGATTGACCACGTCGCGCCGCACGTGTCCGTGATCAGCGCCGGTGAGGCGCACATGTCTCACCCGACTCAAGGGTTGCTCGATGCTCTGACCATCAGGTCGCACCGACGGCGCTTTGCGGGACTCAAAGTAGCGATCGTCGGCGATATCGTGCACTCACGGGTCGCGCGTTCGACGGCCCGGGCGCTGCGCACTCTCGGCACGACCGACGTGCGCCTCGTCGCGCCGCCGTCTCTGTTGCCTCCGGAGGACGAATTCCAGGGGGCGCAGCGCTTTATCCGCATTGAGGACGGTATCGCGGGTGCCGATGTGGTGATGATGTTGCGCATTCAGAGGGAACGTATGGCGCAGGCGGCATCGCTCGACGATGCGGCGTACTTTCGCGATTTTGGCCTGGACGCCAAGCGTCTGAAGCTCGCGGCGGCGAATGTGCTGGTAATGCATCCCGGACCGATGAATCGCGGCGTCGAAATCTCATCGGAGGTGGCGGACGGTCCATGCTCGGTGATACGCGAACAGGTCAACAACGGCGTCGCGGTGCGCATGGCGGTGCTCGCCTCCATTGCCGCGACATTGACGCGGCATCGGCGACCCTTGTAAGCAGCGCCCTTGTAAGCGGCAGCCTTGGAAGCGGCGTCGCGTCACGCCGCTTTGCAGTGCAGGTCGCTTCGCATCAGCGCCTGGCCCATCCGTATGCAAGCGCCCTCGCGCAGTTCCGGGCAAACTGAAATTCCGCGCGGCGCGAAGACGAGGATGGTCGAGCCATGCTCGAACCAGCCCATCTCCTGTCCTTTGCGCATAGGAGCGTCGCAGGGAATGACATTTTGTCCCCGATAACGCAGGTGCAGCAGCACGTCGAGAAACTTGAGGCGAATGCTCGCCACCAAAATGGCGGCGACGGGCACCAGGGTGATCAGCGCGCCCGACGGCAAGCGGCAGCGGATGATCGCCCGCTCGTTCTTGCAGAACAACCGTTCGATGCGTTTGAGAGCGATTGAATTTACGTTCCACGTCTCGCCCGAAACGTAATTCACCTGTTCCACGCGGCAATCGTAAGGCGCATGAAAGCGGTGGTACATGCTCGACGTGAGGCGCAGAGTGGCGAACTGGCCGCCTTGGTAATAGCGCACGAGTTCCGTATCGCCCAGGAGATCCGAGAGCGGATACGCGAACCCCTTGGCTTGAAGGGCCGAGCCTTCCTTGACCTCGCCGCATGCTCCCACCAGCGCATCGCAGGGGCTCGTCAACACGGCTGGATCCGTCTCGATGGGTCGAGCGCCCTCCTTGAGTTCGCGGGTGAAGCAGTCGTGAAGGCTCGCGAAATGACTCTTCTTCGCGTCGCGCAAATCGAGGTCGGCGAACAGCCGCCACAGATAGATACCGGCCGCGCATACCCACGGATGTTCGATGCGGCTCAGCCTGCCCATGAAGAGCGTGAGCCAACGGCGCGGTATGCGATTCGTCAGCAGGAAATTGATGTTCTCCTGCTGCACGAATCGCTCGATCATGGCGCGGGCGGTCATCTTAGTGTCATTCGCCCGCAATAAAGTGCGAGGCCTGAGGGATCCCATGAACGATACGATGATTCTCTATCCGCTGGGTGCTTGCGCAGTGGCCGTGCTCCTGCGAAAGGTGCAAATGCGGCTGCAGCTCTCGCGCGCGAAACACCGTTCGCTCACGGGGCATTCGCGCATGGCCCGCCGCTTCGCCGGTCTGGTGCCCTTCTATGAATACGGCGAGGACCACTTCTTTCGCGTGGACGCTGCGCCGGATGCGGTTGCGGCCACACGGCGCTCCGGCTTCATGCGTCTCGCGGCATTGTTCGCCGATCGAAACAAAAAGAACGTGGAGCTGACGAACACCGTCATCGATGACATCTCCGATCTCAAGTTCACCGTTCGCTACCGCGTGCCCTTCCAATTCAGCCGATTCGTAAGCCAACATTTCAAGGCGGGTGCATTTGCCGTCTCCTCGTCCGGCGTTTTCCTCACCGATCTCGACGGCAATCGTCTGTACGATCTGACCGGCTCGTACGGCGTGAACGTATTCGGCTACGATTTTTACAAGGATTGCATCGATCGAGGCAGCGATCGCGTGCGTGATCTTGGACCTGTTCTCGGCGTCTATCACCCGATAACCGCCTACAACGTCCGCCGCCTGTTGCAAATTTCGGGCTTGGATGAAGTGTCCTTCCACATGTCGGGAACCGAAGCGGTGATGCAAGCCGTCAGGCTGGCTCGCTATCACACGCGCCGGGACCGCTTGGTGCGCTTCTGCGGCGCGTATCACGGCTGGTGGGGCGATGTGCAGCCCGGCGTCGGCAATCCGCTCGCGGCACGCGACACCTATACGCTGAAGGACATGGATGATGCTGCGCTCAGAGTTCTCAAAGGGCGGCGCGATATCGCCTGCGTGCTGGTCAATCCGCTGCAGGCGCTGCACCCGAACGTGAGCGCCCCCGGCGACTCGACCCTGCTCGACAGCCGGCGCAGCGCCAACTTCGACCGCGCGGTGTACAGCCGGTGGCTGCAGAAATTGCGCGCCGTCTGCAGCGATCGCGGGATCGTGCTGATTTTCGACGAAGTATTCGTAGGCTTCCGGCTTGGGCCGGGCGGAGCGCAGGAGTACTTCGGAGTGCGCGCCGACATGGTCACCTACGGCAAAACCGTGGCCGGCGGCCTGCCGGTCGGCGTGCTGTGCGGCCGCGCGGACTACATGCGCCGATTTCGCGAGGACCGGCCGGCGGACATCTGTTTCGCCAGGGGCACCTTCAATTCGCATCCGTATGTCATGGGGGCAATGTACGAGTTCCTCCACCGCCTCGACAGCGACGCTGTCCGTTCGCTGTATGCCGGGCTCGACGTGTGGAATGACCGCGCAAGGGTTCTCAACGAACGGCTGAGCGCGGCACAATTGCCGGTGCGGGTCGCAAACTTGTCGACGATCTGGACGATCCTCTACTCGCAGCCGTCGCCGTACAATTGGATGTTCCAATACTATCTGCGCGCGGCCGGAATCGCCCTCTCGTGGGTCGGCACCGGCCGCCTCATTTTCAGTCTGAATTACACTGCTGCCGAGTTTGCCGAGGTCGCCGACAGGGTCCTGTCGGCAGCGCAGGCCATGCGGGAGGACGGCTGGTGGTGGGGGCAGCCGGAACTCACGAACAGGTCGATCCAGCGTCGCCTGCTCAAAGAGATGATTCAAGCGCGCTCGCTGCTGCCCATCGGATCGATGAGTTCTCCGCGCAACAAGTAAAGCGGCGATTTGCAGTAGAGTTTTACGTCGTGAAACGGGTCCGTGATGATCTTGGTCAGCCACACGAGTCCGGTCTGCACGTCTCGTAGAAAAAACAAATGCACGGTTCGAAACAGCAACGCGCCGACGCCTACGATGAGCCAGATCTCACCCACGTGCCGCACGAATGCCTCGGACGCACTGAACAGACCGAAGAACGTCGGATCCAGCCACAGCAGCGCGGGCGACAGCGCCCACACGACGTGCAGGATTACCTTGCGGCGCAGGTTGTAGCCCACCTTGATGTTCTCCTTGTGTTCGTGGGTGGCTCTATTGACTTCGTCATAGCCCTTGGGCTCGAAGAAGAAATGTCCGGACTGGCGACTGACCATGGCGACGAGCCAGCCGATCAAAGTGGCGGCCACCGGATCGATGAACACCATGACGTAGGCAACGAGAAAGCTTGAGGCACTCAGCAGATGCAGGGATTGGTTGATGCGGCTGTGATGGTAGTAACGATGATCGTCGGAGCGCTGCGTTCGTAGTTCCGCCCAAAAATTTCGCATAGGAGTTCCTTGAGTAAACACGCACTTAAGTTGCCTATGAAGCAAATATAGGAATTTCGTTACAGGGCTATTACAAAGCGCTGATTCGGATGATTACTCGTTCATCTCAACGTCACAGCGCAATGCGATTCTGGTCCGTGATGAGAATCATGATCGTTACCGACGCTTGGTTTCCCCAGACCAACGGCGTAGTACGCACATTGGCTCAGACCGCCGACTGGCTCGGCCGGTTCGGGCACGAAGTAAAGATGCTGACGCCGCGCGATTTTCGCAGCGTTGCCTGTCCCACCTATCCGGAGATCCGGCTGTCATTGCTGCCGCGAAGAACCGTGCAACGCGCCATCACCGCGTTCAACCCGCAAGCGCTGCACATTGCGACCGAGGGCCCGCTCGGCCTCGCCGCGAGGCGCCATTGTCTGCGCCACGGCATGCGCTTCACGACTTCGTATCACACCCAGTTCCCGCAGTATGTGCGCGCGCGATTTCCCGTTCCGCTCCGAGCCTCGTATTGGGCGCTGCGTTGGTTCCACGATGCTGCAGTCCGGTGCATGGTCAGCACAGTCTCTGTACGCGAGGACCTTGCCTCGCAAGGCTTCAGGAACTTGGCCGCCTGGCGCCGCGGCGTCGACACCGACGTGTTTAAACCGCGACCCAAGGAATTCCTGAACCTCAGGCGCCCGATCGCCGCCTACGTCGGCCGGGTAGCCGTCGAGAAGAACATCCATGCGTTCCTGCAAATGCCTTGGGGCGGAAGCAAGATTGTCATCGGCGACGGCCCACTGCGCGCGCGCCTGCAGGCAGAGTTCCCCGGGGTCGTGTTCACGGGGTTTCGATTCGAAGAGGATCTCGCCCGTCATTTGGCGGCTGCGGACGTGATGGTGTTCCCGAGCCGCACCGATACTTTTGGTCTGGTGAATCTCGAGGCCATGGCCTGCGGTGTGCCGGTCGCGGCGTACCCCGTCACCGGTCCCATAGACGTCATCGAGCATGGCGTGACAGGGGTCTTGGACGTGGACCTGGGGGTTGCCGCCGCGCAAGCGCTGTCGCTCGATCCGGGGGCCTGCCGAAGGCAGGCTTTGCGGTCGGGATGGGATCTCAGCACGCGTGAATTCGAGCGCAACCTGACGGCATGCCACGCGGCTGCGTCCGAGGCCGCACCGGTTCCGCTCGAGCCTCAGCCGAAGTTGATTTTTGCTTCCAGATTGGTTCGCGAGTCCGCGCTCGATAACGCTTCCTCGAGTTCGATTCGGCCTTCACGAACCAGGTTGTAGAGGGAGCTGTCGAAGCTCAACATGCCGCGTTCCGTACCGGTGCGGATCGCCTCTTTCACCCCGATTACATCGCCCTTCTTGATGAGCTCTGAGACATGCGGCGTATTGACCATCACTTCGGAGGCTGCCACCCGAACGCCGGATTTCGTCGGGACCAAGCGCTGCGAGAGGATTGCGCGCAAATACTGCGATAGATCCAGGAAAATTTGGTTGTGCTGGTCGCGCGGAAACATGTTGATGATGCGGTCCAGGGTCTCCGCGCAATTGTTCGCGTGCAACGTAGCAATGCAAAGGTGTCCCGTTCCGGCGAGCGCGATCGCTGCCTCCATCGTCTCCCGGTCGCGGATCTCACCCACCAGGATCACATCGGGCGCCGAGCGCACGGCGCTGCGCAAAGCGCGGGCGAAGGACTTGGTATCGAGCCCCACTTCCCGCTGATTGATGATCGATTTCTTGTTGGTATGCAAGAACTCGATCGGATCTTCGATGGTGAGGATGTGATCGGACGAAGTTTCGTTGCGGTGATTGATCATGGCGGCGAGGGTGGTTGATTTTCCCGCACCTGCGGCGCCCACCATCAGAATCATCCCGCGCTTCAGCATCACCAAGTCTTTCAAGATATCGGGCATGCCCAGATCTTCGAGCTTGGGCATTTCCGCCGTGATATACCGCAGCACCATCGCCGGAAATCCGCGCTGATAGAACACATTGACGCGGAAGCGGCCGAGTCCCGGCTCGGAGATCGCGAAATCGATCTCGAGCTCTTCGTTGAAATGTTCGATTTGCTCGGCCGTCATCAGTCCGAGCGCCGCCTGGCGCACCGTCTCGGGACTCAATACCTGTTTGTTGACGGGAAATATCTTTCCCTCGATCTTTATCTTGACGGGAGCGTTGCAAGTGAAAAACAGATCCGACGCCTTTCTCTCGACCATCAATTTGAACAGCGGCTTGGTGTTCATCACCTGAGCCGGCGAGACGGCGGACATGTCAGAATACCTGGCCTTCTTCTTCCTCTACGATCTGCAGCGCCGCGCCGCCGCCTTCCTCCGGATTCTTCATTTCACGCTTGCTTTCGAGTTTCACCCGCAGCCGCAATTCGTTCTTCGAATCGGCATTGCGCAACGCATCCTCATAGGAGATCAGGCCCGCTTCGTACAGCTCGAACAATGCCTGATCGAAGGTCTTCATCCCCAAGCGGTTGGAACGTGACATCACGTCCTTGATCTTGGCCACGTCGCCTTTGAAGATCAAATCCGAAATCAGCGGCGATGCCAGCATGATTTCCATGGCGGCAATGCGGCCGGAGCCGGCTTCGCGCGGGATAAGGCGCTGCGATATCAAGGCGCGAATGTTCAGCGATAGATCCATGAGCAATTGCTCGCGCCGCTCCTCGGGAAAGAAATTGATGATGCGGTCGAGGGCTTGGTTGGAGCTATTGGCGTGAAGGGTGGCGAGGACGAGATGCCCCGTTTCGGCGAATTGGATGCCGTATTCCATGGTCTCGCGGTCGCGGATTTCGCCGATGAGGATTACATCGGGCGCCTGCCGCAGCGTGTTCTTCAGCGCCAAGTGCCAGCTGTCGCAATCGACGCCCACTTCACGGTGCGTGACCACGCAGCCTTTGTGGGCGTGTACGTATTCCACCGGATCTTCGATCGTAACGATGTGTCCGCGAGTCTTTTCGTTGCGATAACCGACCATGGCCGCCAGAGACGTCGATTTACCGGAACCGGTACCGCCCACCAATATCACGAAGCCGCGCTTCGAGAGCACGACCTCCTTGAGTACTGGAGGTAATTCGAGTTCCTCCAGGGTCGGGATCTTGGCGTTGATGGTTCGCAGGACCGCGCCGGTAAAGCCCTGTTGCACGAAGGCACTGACGCGAAAGCGCCCTATTCCCGGCGGTGCGATGGCGAAATTGCATTCCTTGGTCGAATCGAACTCCTTGGTCTGCCGGTCGTTCATGATCGCGCGCACCAGGCCGGCGCTTTGCTCGGCGCTCAAGGAGCGATCCGATTGCGGGCGAATTTCTCCGTCCACCTTGATGGCGGGCGGAAATCCGGCGGTGATGAACAGGTCCGAACCTTTCTTCTCCACCATGCGCCTGAGCAGATCCTGCATCAGCTTTATTGCTTGGTCGCGATCCATTAGATGCTGTCCTTGTTCTGAGCCTTGTAGCGCGCTTCCTCGCGGCTGACGACGCCTTTTTGCACCAGTTCCTGCAGACATTGGTCGAGGGTTTGCATACCCTGTCCCTGCCCCGTCTGAATTGCCGAATACATCTGCGCAATCTTGCCCTCGCGGATCAAATTGCGTATGGCCGGGGTGCCGATCATGATTTCGTGCGCCGCGATGCGCCCGCCGCCGACCCGCTTCATCAGAGTTTGCGATACCACCGCCCTCAGACTCTCGGACAACATGGCGCGCACCATGTCCTTTTCCGCTGCCGGGAACACGTCCACGATACGGTCGATGGTCTTCGCCGCCGAACTCGTGTGCAGGGTGCCGAAAACCAAGTGTCCGGTCTCCGCCGCGGTCAGAGCCAACCGAATGGTCTCGAGGTCGCGCATTTCGCCCACCAGCACCACGTCCGGGTCTTCGCGCAACGCCGAGCGCAAGGCCTCGGTGAATCCAAGGGTATCGCGATGCACTTCGCGTTGGTTGACCAGGCAGCGTTTGCTTTCGTGGACGAACTCGATCGGATCCTCGATCGTGATAATGTGATCCGGGCGGTTGTCGTTACAGTGGTTGACCATGCCGGCAAGAGTCGTCGACTTGCCCGATCCGGTGGGACCGGTAACCAGCACAAGACCGCGGGGCAGCATGCACAAATCTTTGAAGGTCTTCGGCGCATTCAGCTCATCGAGCGACAGAATCGTCGATGGAATATTACGGAATACGGCGCCGGCGCCTCGGTTTTGGTTGAAAGCGTTGACGCGAAAGCGGGCAAGCTTTGGAATTTCAAACGAAAAGTCCGTTTCGAAGAACTCCTCGAAGGCTTTGCGCTGCTTGTCATTCATGATGTCGTACACCATGCTGTGCACTTCCTTATGCGCCAGCGCAGGCATATTTACGCGCTTCATGTCGCCGTCCACGCGAATCATCGGCGGGACTCCCGCCGAGAGATGCAGGTCCGACGCGTTATTCTTCACCGCAAAGGCGAGAAGCTGCGCGATATCAACGGCCATCAAAGGCTCCTAATCCGGCTCTGTTGAGCCGCTGGCAGTATATAAGAGGGCGCCGTCACCCAATATGTTAATTGGTTCGCAGAATTTGGTGGTTCACGTGAACCACGTCCGGTCTCGGATAACTCATGCGGCCAAAGCGGCCGGCCGCGACCCCGCGTCCGTCACCTTAGTCGCAGTTACCAAGTCTCAGCCTGCCGAATCTCTACGGGCAGCCGCAAGCGCCGGCGTCACGGATTTCGGTGAAAACTATCTCCAAGAGGCTGTGGCAAAAATGGAGCAGCTGGGGTCCCTCGCCGCGCACTGGCACTTCATCGGCGCGGTACAATCCAACAAAACCCGCGCCATTGCCGAACGCTTCGAATGGGTGCACAGCATCGACCGGTTGAGCATCGCCCGGCGACTGTCGGAACAGCGCCCTTTTCACGCTCCGCCGCTCAATCTATGCATTCAGGTAGCCCTGGTGCCGGAGCCGACCAAGGGAGGCATCGAGCCCCCGCACCTTGCCGAACTGGCGCTAAGAACTGCCGAGTTGCCGCGGGTGCGGCTGCGAGGGCTCATGTGTGTCCCGCCACCGCAGCCGGACGCGCGGACGGAGCGGTCGGTGTTTTCCCGGCTGAGAATCTTGCTCGGCGACCTCAACGCTCTGGGCCTCAAGCTCGATACACTGTCGATGGGGATGAGCGCCGATTTCGAATCGGCTATCGCCGAAGGCTCAACACACGTGCGGATCGGTACGGCGATATTCGGCAGCCGGTGAATCAAGACGAGAGGCGGACAATGATCAACATACGTAGGCTTGCGTTTATCGGCGGCGGAAACATGGCGGCCGCACTCATCGGCGGCCTGACCAGGCGTGGGCTTCCGGCCTCGCGCATCGTGGCTGCCGATCCCAGCGGTGAACAGCTGCAACGCCTGGTGCGCGACTATGGCATCACGGCAGCCGCGGGCAACGCGGACGCGGTTGAGGACGCCGAGGTCGTCATACTTGCCGTCAAGCCGCAACATATGCGCGCCGCGGCGTTGGCCTTGAGCCCGCACCTCGCCGCCTCGAGACCGCTGCTGATATCGGTTGCCGCAGGCATACCCCACGCCGCGCTTGCACGCTGGTTTGGGGCGCAGATAGCGGTGGTGCGCACCATGCCGAATCGACCGGCGTTGAACGGCTTCGGCGCCACCGGGATGTACGCGCCCCCGAGCGTCGGCGCCGCCCATCGTGCCCTTGCCGAATCCATCATGGCTGCCGTCAGCGCCACCGTATGGGTCGAACATGAATCGCAGATGGATACGGTCACCGCGTTGTCGGGCAGCGGACCGGCGTACTTCTTCTTGTTCATGGAAGCGCTCGAGGCCGCCGCGCACGAGCGCGGACTGCCCAACGACATTGCCCACAAACTTACCTTGGAGACGGCGTTTGGTGCCGCGCAAATGGCACGCCAATCGACAGAATCGCTCGCCGTGTTGCGCGAGCAGGTCACTTCCAAGGGAGGTACCACGGCAGCCGCGCTCGCCGTACTCGACGCCGCGGGCCTTCGTGCTATCGTCGCACACGCGGTGGCGGCAGCGGATCGCCGTTCGGCTGAACTCGCCGCCGAGTTCGGAAGCCCGTAAGGACCCCGTAGGGCGGACTCTTGACGTCAGCCCTGAAAATACACCATAAGTTGCAAGATCTCCGGCCCATTCCATGGATGCGATAAGGTACATCGTCGATACCCTGCTCTGGTTGCTGACGCTCGCCTTTGTGTTGCGTCTGCTGTTTCAGTGGGTGCGGGCGGATTTTCGCGACCCCTTGGCGGACGCCATCGTGCGCGTGACCAATTGGCTGATCTTGCCGCTGCGCCGCCTGTTACCCCCGATCGGAAAAATCGACACCGCAACCGTCGTTGCGGTGCTCGTGATCGCCGCGGCGCGGACGGGCGTGATGCTTGCATTCAGCGCTGCGGGGTTCTCAAGTACCTTGGTGTACCTCCGTATTACGCTCGTCGCGTTGGTCGATTTGATTCTGCGCATCTACTTGTTCGCCATGCTGCTCTATTGGTTGACGAGTTTCATGTCTCCCGGAGGTCACGCGCCCGGTGTTCGCTTGCTCGTGCAGCTCTGCGAACCGATCTTGAGGCGGGTCCGCCGGGTGATCCCGCCCATAGGGCAAATCGATTTCTCCTTCCTCTGGGTGTCCATTGCGATCGGCGCGCTGCTGATACTACTGCGTTGAACATGCCCGTCTACGTGCCTGAAAACACAGCTAACGACGTCGCTCGAGGTCGCCGCGGATTGCGCCCGATTGGCGCGGAGCCCTGGAAAACCAGGCTCGCACGCACGTCAATCGCGAATCTTTTTTCGCAATTGCGCTAAACATCAGCTTTTTTCTATGTTATTTTCGGCGCCGAGTTGAATTTGTGGGCTTTAATCACCCGCGTTCGCAAAACCCCAGCAGGAGATACAATATGGCGAAAAAGAATGCAGCACCGACCAAGTCTGAAATTCTCGCTACGATTTCGAAGGAAACAGAGCTCTCGAAGAAGCAGGTCGGAGCCGTGTTTGACTCGCTTTCCGCCTCAATCAAGAAAAGTCTGCGCAGTCACGGGTTGTTCACCCTACCCGGGCTTCTGAAGATGAAAGTGGTTAAGAAACCGGCCACGAAGGCGCGTGAGGGTGTCAATCCTTTCAACGGCGAAAAAATGATGTTCAAGGCAAAGCCGGCGAGCAAGAAGGTACGCATCGCCGCACTCAAGACGCTCAAGGAATTCGTGAACTGATTGAGACTCGCGTCCGGGGCGGTTGGACCAGAGCTTGGACTAGCTCAACCGCTCCGGATGGTATTGATAACCGCGGCCTTGAGCTCCGTTAGGTGTCCGTGGAAGAAATGCCCCACTCCGGGCATGACTACCAGTTCAGGCTGAGGTTGTAGGTCCTTTACCCAGGCGAACACGCTTTTAGGGTCTACGACATCATCTGAGTCGCCTTGAACAACCAGCCAGGGACAATCAGGCGCCGCGAACCCGGAGAAGTCGAAGCGGTCGACCGGCGGCGCGACGGTGATCAGCCGCGACGTGTGCCGCGTGAGCGCCAAGCGCAATGTCACGTACGACCCGAAGGAGAAGCCGGCAAGCACCAACTGCCGGCCCGGCCAGCGCAGAGCCCCGTACGAGGCAACGGCAGCCGCATCGTCGGTTTCGCCGTCGCCGGCATCGAAGGTTCCCTCGCTCGACCCCACGCCCCGAAAATTGAAGCGCAGCGTCGGAATACCTGTCTCTTGGAGAGCCCGCGCCAGAGTGGTGACGACCTTGTTCTCCATGGTGCCCCCGAACAAGGGGTGAGGGTGACAGACCACCGCATAGCTGGCCCCGGAGACTTCGAGATCCTCGACAATCGCTTCGAGAGAGCCTGCGGGTCCGGCAATCGTCAGGCGCTCAAGGCCCAAAGGATCGTCCGCTCATTCGATTCCGACGAGATCCACATCGAATACCAAGGTTGCGCCGGGTGGAATGACGCCGCCCGCACCGCTATCGCCATAGGCGAGGTCGGCAGGAATGACGAGCCGGCGGCGGCCGCCCACTTTCATACCGAGGACCCCCTGATCCCATCCCTTGATCACCTGCCCGGAACCCACCACGAAGCGGAACGGTTGACCGGAACTCAACGAACTGTCGAATTGCTTGCCCTTCTTGTCAGTCGCCGAGGCTTCATACAACCAGCCCGTGTATTGCACGGCGGCCTGTTGGCCGGATGCTATCGGTACGCCCGCTCCCGGTTTAAGGTCGAGGATTTCAAAGGAATTTACGGCTCCGGAGGGCGCAGGAGCCGGTTTACCGGTGCATGCTGCCAACAGGCCAAGGCAAAACCATGCGACTATTAATCGCAGCTTGTGGGATCTCATACCCACTTATCTTAAAGGATTTTGCCGTTTGAGTCGGGCGTCGCTCGAGAGTTGCGTATTTGGAGCAGCGCTCCAAGGTTCACCGTGATCGCCGCCGCACCGATCATTACGGGCGAGGCGCCGAGGGCATGTGCGGCAATTATCGAGCCGATACCGATGCCGGCGAATGACAATGCCCCTAATTCGGCGTTTACCCCGAGCCAACCATGCCTCAAGGCACCGAACACGTCGTCGAACTCGTCGGCGACTTGCAATAGCCACTCCATATGGGAAAGTCTAAGCGGGTGCTCCCAAGGGGACCGTGAGTGGGATCACATACTTGCCATGGCGCGAGCGCCTGCGTAGGCTCTGTGCCCACATGCAGCGAATTCTCGTCCTGAACCCAAAAGGCGGCTCGGGTAAAACGACGGTAGCGACAAATCTCGCCAGTTACTTCGCGAGCCAGGGTGACCATCCGTTGCTCTCGGACAACGATCCGCAAGGCTCCAGCACCCGTTGGCTGAAAAAACGCAAGCCCGAACAGGCATTCATACACGGTGTCGCGGCCTTCGAACGCAACGGCCGCATGACCCGCGCTTGGCAAATGCGCATTCCGCCGGACGCGGCGCATGTGGTCGTGGACACACCGGCCGCCGTGATGGCTCAGGACATGCCCGACATGACCAAAAACGCAGATGCCATCATCGTCCCGGTCCTTCCCTCGGACATCGATATTCACGCGTGCTCGAGATGCATAGCCGACCTATTGCTGATCGCGAAAGTGCGGCGCGATGAGAATCGCATCGGGGTCATCGCGAATCGCGTCAGACGCAATACGGTGATCTATCAGTCGCTGATGCGATTTCTCGAGACCTTGCGCATCCCGGTCATCGCGACTTTGCGGGACTCACAGAATTATGTTCGTGCCGCGGAACAGGGTGTCGGCTTGCACGAGATGAAGAGGCACGTGGTGGCGCAGGATCTCGACGATTGGGAGCCTTTGCTCGCTTGGCTGAAGGCGAAGGAGACGCGCTTGGCGCCCGAGTGCATGGATCAATCCGTGGCCTGATGACGCTCGAGCTCGAGCGCCCGCGGCTTACTTTTTTTCTTCCCAAGTGCCACGAATTTTGTCCGCCCAATTCTTGTAGCTGTGCCAATTGTAGAGGCTGGTGGTGATCGCCGCGTGGCGGCCGCCCGTTTTGAATACCTCACGCGGCACGGCTGTTCCCGGTTTGGCGACGCCCGGCTCGGTACGCGGGGCGCGGCGGTCCACTCCGGTATATCGAATCTGATTTTTGCTGTCGCTCATCTGGTGCCTCTATGGTGTGCCTGACAGTAAGTGCCGGGCTCCTCCGAGGGCAGGAACTGTGTCACAGGCAAGGGGGCAGCGTCTTTAAGCGGGAGCGCGCATTGCGATGCGCATCTCACCGACTGTCGCGGTAAGTTAAATGGGTGAAATTCGCTTGGTTTGCCAAGCGTCGAACAAGGGCCTGAGCTCATCGAGCGAGCGCTCGATGGCCGCAGGCAGCAACGTCGTGTACGAGTCGAGCAACGCCATCGCATTGCGCGCCGGATCGGTGCGCGTGGCGGCCCCCAGACGGCGCGACATATCGCGATTCACCACGTGCAAGTTCTTGTAAAGATCTTCCAGCTCCGCAAAACCATGGCCCTGACCGGCACCGGTAATTTCGCGCGCCAGCAGATACATGCAAACGCTGCGATAGAGAGTCTCCACGTCGCTGGCGAACGGCAAATGGAACCGCGCCATTGGACGCAGATGATCGGTCCAAGGGCAACCGGAGGTTGCCATGATCAGACCGAGCACGGAGCTCATGGCCTGCTGTGCCGACGTTTCCGCGTACACAGTGCGCTCCGCTTGCATGACGGTGACGCTGACCGTATCGAATGAAACGAGCGCCTTTAGTGGTTCCAAAGTGGAGGCCATCTGCAGCGCAGCCGGACAATGCGGATGTTCGCTCTCGTTCAGCGGACAGTTGGCGCATTGGTTGAATTTGAGTTCGGTCCAGAATGGCGGTTCGACGGGTGCGGCATTGGACAGCCTGAAATCCGTGGAATCGAACTCGAAATCCAGTGTGGTTTGCGATCCGTCGGGTAAATCGAAGCGATACCGGATGCGCTGTGCATCCCTCATGCAACTAATCTGTAGCAAGGAGTGTATTCGGCACCGGTGAGTTTCATCCGCCGCTGCGCCACGAAGGATCGCAGCAACCGGTCGAGAGGCTCCATGATCGAAGGCTCGCCCGTCAGCTCGTACGGCCCGTAGCGCTCGATCGCGTTGACGCCGTACTCCTTGATGTTGCCCGCCACGATGCCGGAAAACACCCGCCGCAAATTTGCCGCGCGCTCGTGCGTGGGCTGATCGTGGGTGAGCCGCAGAGCGCGCATCGATTCGTGCGTCACCTCGAAGGGCAGCTGGAATTCGAGTGGAATGTTGAGCAGCCAATTGAAGCCATAGGAATCGCTCTGACGCCGTCGGTAGTCGCGCACCTGAGCGAGCCCCTGAACCATCGCGCGCGCCACTCCCGCGGGGTCGTCGATGATGATCTGATAGCGCGATTGGGCGCTCTCGCCCAGAGTCGCGCCGATGAACTCATGAATTTGCTGAAAGTACTCTTGAGTGTCCGCGGGACCGGTGAACACCACCGGGAACGGCATCGCGCGATTGGCCGGATCGAGCAGGATGCCGAGCAGATAGAGTATCTCCTCCGCCGTACCGGCACCGCCCGGAAAAATAACGATGCCATGGCCCAATCTTACGAACGCTTCCAAGCGTTTTTCGATGTCCGGCATGATGACCAGTTGACTGACGATGGGGTTCGGCGGCTCGGCCGCTATGATGCCGGGTTCGGTGACGCCCAAATAGCGGCCGTTGACGATGCGTTGTTTGGAATGCCCGATGGTCGCGCCCTTCATCGGTCCCTTCATCGCGCCTGGACCGCAGCCCGTGCACACATCGAGACTGCGCAGCCCCAATTCGTAACCCACTTTCTTCGTGTAGTCGTACTCGACGCGCCGGATGGAGTGGCCGCCCCAGCACACCACTAAATTCGGCCGCAGCTGCAGCTCCAACACCCGCGCATTGCGCAGAATGTGGAATACGGCATTGGTGATGCTCGAAGAGGACGTCAGATCGAAGCGACCGCTCTCCATGATCTCGTGCGAAATGAACACAACGTCGCGCAACACGGCGAACAAATGATCCTTCAATCCTCTGATCATTTCCCCATCGACGAATGCCGTCGCCGGTGCATTCTTGATTTCGAGCTTTATGCCCCAGGGCCGCCGCACGATGCGCACGTCGAAGTCCCGATATTTGTCGAATATCGCGCGGGCGTCATCGAGGTCGCCGCCGGTGTTGAGCACGGCGAGCGCACATTTGCGAAACAGCGGATAAAGACCGCCTTGGCCGGAATCGAGCAGCTTGGCGATCTCTTGCTGCGACAGGTGCTCGAGGCTGCTGCCCTTGGGCGCGACTCGAGCGTCGACCATGTCAGAGGATAGGATCGTGGTTTCCACTAGAGCGCCTATGGATAAATATCGATCGGGACGTTGTCTTGAGTACGCATCCAGACTTCGACCATATCCGAATTGGACAAAGCGATGCAGCCGTCCGTCCAATCGTTCGAGGAGTAATAAGCCGACGGATATCTCGGGGCATTCGGCAGGCCATGGATCATGATCAATCCGCCGGGAGCCCACCGGTGCGCATGCGCGCGCGCTTCGTCGTCCTTATTGGGGTAAGACACTTGAATCGAAAGGAAGTAATCGCTGCGCGTGTTGCGGCGCGCAAGATAATAGCGTCCTTCGGGCGTTCGAAAATCATGTTCGCGCTCTTTCTGCCCAACGGGGCTCAAGCCCAGCTGCACCTTGTAGGTCCCCAGCAATCGGGTGCCGCTGTAGAGGTACAGCTTGTGCTCGGATTTATGCACGACGATGTGATCAGCCGTCGCAATTTCCTCCGCGACACCCCTGATCGGAACGGCCGTACCGCTTGCGAGCAGCAGAACGGCGCACAAAACGCGCGTGAGGGACCGGCAGCTGCGATTGACCATCGTCGAAATTATAGCGTGAATGGCGCGCGACATAACCTGCTGCAGCTCACGGACCTGAGTATAATTTGAGGATGCTTTCGCGGCGCTTCCACGCAACACTTGCCGTCTGGCTCATGGCCGGATGCGCCACTCAATCCTCCATCAAACCTGCCGAAGTTCTCGACGAGCGCACCGGAATGACAGTGGGCTCGCTTCGCGCGCCGATCGAACTCAGTCAGGTCAGACAATACATGACGACCCCCGGCCAGCGCATCAGTTTCGCATACCTCGGTCCCGTCGAATGGGACAACATGGGCAACGTCAGCTACGGTCTTTGGGTGCACTTGGCACCGAGCAACGATTGGCAATTCGACAACATCCGGCTGCCGGGCTCGGTCACCTTGTCCCTCGACGATGGCGCAACGGCACTGTCGTTCATCGAGGCGCCCGCACTCGCTCATGGGCCTTATCGACCCGTCGCTGCGTGGGGACAGACCGCTTATTTCGATCTCGACGTGCCGATGCTCAAACGCATGGCCTCGAGCCAGAAAATTGAGCTGGATTTCAAGGCCGGACGCGATCCACCCGTGCGCTTCACCGCCGATCGCGGAGCTCGTGAGACTCTCATGACCTATTTGCATGCGCGCGGCTACTGACGATTGATGCCGACGACGCGCGGCAGCGTGATCGTTGTACCCGGCCGCACATCGTTGAAATCCACGTCGGGGTTATATTGCGCGACCAGCCAAATGGGCAGATCGCTGTGCTGTTGAGCGATCGTCCACAGCGACTCGCCATGCTTCACGCTGTAGTTCTCGGTACCGGCAATCCGATGAGCGGCGAAGAACTCCTCTTGTAGGTGCCGGTGATACTCGCGTCGCGCCGCGACGAACTGCGCAGCGGTGACGTGGGAGAGGTCAAGCTTGATTTTTCGCCCCTGTGAAACCATCGCATTCTTGTGCAGCTTGTTCAGGGCGCGCAGTGCCTGCACGTCGACTCCACTCCAATTCGCGAGATGCCCCAAGGTTTCAGTCGCCTGGACGACGACGGTATTGTTCGAAGCCACGCTGTAATCCGTGGCGTCCGAATTTGCCGTCGGTGCTCCGGCGGGTAGCAGAGCCGCACTTTCCGTCTGTCGTCGGGAAACCGGTTCCGTCGGAGTTGCCTGGGCTTTCGCCTCGACGCTAGGAAGGTTGATGATCGTGTCGGTAGCACCCGGTGCCTCTGGCGCGTGACCCTCTGCGGATGCGCCGGGTTTAGGAGTTTTGAGAATGCTCGCCTCCAGTATGGGAGTCGCCGGCGCGACAGGAGCGCTCGCAGGCTGTGTCGGAGTGGCCGGCACTGCAGGAGTGCTCGCCGCCTGCGCCGGAGTCGACGGCGCCGCGGGGGCGCTCGCCGCCGGTGCGGGGGGCGCCGGCGCCGCACCGGACGTCTCCCCTCGGGACGCGGGCATCGGGATGCGAACGACGTCGCCACGGGCTATTTCGTGAGCGGCGCTCCATCCATTTGCCGCCAGCAGCCGTGCAACGCTGACGCCGCTCGCTGCTGCGACGCCGGCCAATGTCTCGCCGCGCCGAACTCGATGGCTGCCATCGTTGCGTTGGGCCAAATAGCGCTGCGTCAACGGCAGGCGCGCCCACCCGGCGCTGATCTCGGCCTCGTCGGGCGTACCGGGAAGGCGCAGGGCATAGCCGCGGGGTACCAATCGTGCGCCGCTCCAGATCGGCGGACGCAGCGCCGGATTTAGCACTTTGAGCGCTCCCATATCGACTTTGAACGCCTTCGCCAGTGCGTCCACAGGAATGTAATCTGGCAACTCCACCGGGGTGTTCTCGGTATTCGGCAGACGAGTCATGGGACCAAAATACTTCTCGGCATTTCGATCCACTTCGAGAGCCGCCAGAAATGCGACATAAAAATTGCGGGAAGCGAAGCCGAATGTGGAACCTTGGTAGCGCTTGACGATCACCGCTATATCGCTCGTGTTCAATTCTTCCTGGGCGCGCCGCAGGCCGCCTGGCCCATGATTGTAGGCGGTGACGGCGAGCGGCCAAGAACCGAGCAGCCGATAGTTGTAGAGCATCAAATTGGCGGCTGCTTCCGTCGCACTGTACGGATCCAAACGCTCGTCGACGATGCCGTCGACCCGCATGAAGCGTTTGGCCGTGGACGGCATGAACTGCCACAATCCCGCCGCACCGACCTTGGAGTAGGCGGCTGGATTGAAGGACGACTCCACGTGGGGCAACGCCGCGATTTCCTTCGGCACGCCATGCTCCTCGAGGACGCGGGCAATGTGCGCCTCCCAAGCTTCCGCCCTTATCAAGCCTTCATGAAATCGATCCGCCTGTCCCAGTTGGAATCGTATCCGCCCGATCGCATCGAGGAATTGCGCCGGCGTTGGATTCTCGCCGAACGCGTGCAGGATGCGCAGTTCGTGCGGGGTCAGGCCATCGACCGAACCGGCGGCGAACCGGCGCAGCAGCGACGCATAGTGAGTCTTGGCTTCCGCCACCCGACGCTCGCGCTGCGCGGGCGAGGCGGCAGGGTCAAAGCGTAAAACCTCATATACCAGCCCGAGATTCCAGTCGTCGTGGAGCAGACCTTGGTCGGTGGTGACCTCGGTATATACGCGGATCCAGAAGCGCACATCCCTTTCCAGTTCCGGTGGGTGAGCGAAAGGATCGGCTTTCTCGGCGGCAACCGCGCGACCAAGTATGAAAGGCGCCAGCATCAAGCTTAGCGCCACAATATTGAATAACTTAGTTATCGACGATTTATCCGCACTTTGAATCGCCGCAGTTCAAACAGGTGTTGCAACCGTCCATCATCACCACGGCCGCGGTGCTGCACTTCGCACACAACTGGGCTCCTTCAGGAAAATGCGACTTGGAAAACGCGTCGGTCTGTTTGGTACGCGCTTCGAACTCCGCGCGCTTTTCCTGTACCAGCTTGCGCTGATGCACGTCGAGTTCCGGCTTCTTGAGCAACCCGATCGACTGCAAGTGACGCTCGATCACATAACCTAACTCAGCGATGGTCGAGGGCATGAATTTACCGCCAGGCTGCCAGTAGCCCCCGCGCGGATCGAACACGGCCTTGAGCTCATCGACCAGGAAGGTCGTATCGCCGCCCTTGCGAAACACCGCCGATATTACCCGCGTCAACGCTACAATCCATTGAAAATGATCGAGATTCTTCGAGTTGATGAAGACCTCGAAGGGCCGCCGTTGCTCGTGCGGGGTACCCTCGTTGAGTACAATATCGTTGATGGTCACGTACATCGCATGGTCGGAGACCGGCGTCTTGATCTTGTAGGTTGAACCGATCAGCACCTCCGGACGCTCGAGCTTCTCATGCATCCAGATGACGTTGTCTTGCGTCTTGAGCGGATCCTTAGGTGCGGCACCCGACGGCACGTCACTCGTCTCCGGCTTGAGCACGCGGTACTTGGCGATCTTCTTTCCGATTTTGATGTGAGCCATATCAGAATTTCCCGTAATAGCCTTCTTTCAGGGCATCGAACAGATTCGCGGCGGTATGCATTTCGCCGTCGTATTCGATCTCTTGATCGCCACGCGCCTCGACCTCGGTACCATCCTCGAGAGTGAATACGTAGGTGGTGTTCTTGAGGTCGTCTTCCTTGACCAAAACTCCCTGAAAGGCTTCGGGATTGAACCGAAACGTCGTGCAGCCCTTGAGCCCTTGTTCGAAGGCGTACAGGTAAATGCCCTTGAAATCCTCATACTTGTAGTCGGTGGGCACATTAGCCGTCTTGGAGATCGACGAGTCGACCCATAGTTGCGCCGCCGCCTGGATATCCACGTGCTCCTTAGGACCGATATCGTCCGCGGAGATGAAATAATCCGGAAGCTTCTCGGCCGAATTCTGCGAATTAGCCATCGCGCGCGGATTCACCAATTCGCGGTAAGCGAGCAGCTCGAATGAGAACACATCGACTTTTTCCTTGGATTTCTTGCCTTCTCGGATCACGTTGCGGAAATAATGATGCGCGAAGGACGGCTCGATGCCGTTCGAGGCATTGTTCGCCAATGACAGCGAAATAGTACCGGTCGGCGCGATCGAGGTGTGATGCGTGAAGCGTGCGCCAACTTCGGCAAGCTCGTCGACGAGTTCCGGCGAGGCTTCCGCTATTCGCTGCATGTAGCGGCTATAGCGCGCATGGAGCACCCGACCTGCCACTTTGGCACCCACTCGCCAACCGTCCTTCACCATCTCGGGACGTTTGCGCAGCATTTCACGGGTCACCGTGAACTCCTCGTTCATGATCGGCGCCGGACCCTTTTCGCGCGCCAGATCGAGCGCAGCCTCCCAGCCGGCCACCGCCATCTCCCGCGACACGTTCTGCGAAAAAGCCACCGACTTTTGGGAACCATACTTCATACAGAGCATGGTGATGGCCGAGCCCAACCCTAGGAACCCCATGCCGTGGCGGCGCTTACGGATGATTTCCTCTCGCTGCGGCTCCAGCGGCAAGCCGTTGATCTCGACCACATTGTCGAGCATGCGCGTGAACACCTTCACCACCTTACGGTAGGTCTCCCAATCGAAGCGCGCATCGTCGGTGAAGGGGTCGACCACGAACTTCGTCAGATTCACCGACCCTAACAGGCAAGACCCATACGGCGGCAGCGGCTGCTCGCCGCACGGATTGGTGGCGCGGATGTTCTCCACCCACCAGTTGTTGTTCATCTCGTTGACCTTGTCGACCAGAATGAAGCCCGGTTCCGCAAAATCATAGGTCGAGGACATGATCAGGTCCCACACACGGCGCGCCGGCAGAGTCTTGTAGATCTTGCAGGCCACCAAACCCTCCTCGTTCGCGACATACCCTGAGGTGTCAGGCCATTCGCGCCATACGAACTTGGTGATGTCGTCGAGATCCGGCCGCTCCGCCTCGAATTCCTTTTGCCCGAGCGGAAAGGCGAGTTTCCACTCGGTATCGCTCTTGACCGCCCGCATGAATTCATCGGTGATCAACAACGACAGGTTGAACTGTCGTAACCGGCCGTTCTCGCGTTTGGCTCGGATGAATTCCAGCACGTCGGGATGGCCGATATCGAAAGTGCCCATTTGTGCGCCGCGTCGGCCGCCGGCCGAGGACACGGTGAAACACATTTTGTCGTAGATATCCATGAACGACAAAGGCCCGGAGGTATAGGCTCCGGCTCCTGATACGTATGCGCCGCGTGGACGCAGGGTGGAGAATTCGTATCCGATCCCGCATCCAGCCTTCAGCGTCAGTCCGGCCTCATGCACCTTGTTCAATATGTCATCCATCGAATCGCGGATCGTGCCGGATACCGTGCAGTTGATGGTCGACGTGGCAGGCTTGTGTTCGAGCGCACCCGCATTCGAGGTGACCCGACCGGCCGGAATCGCGCCGTGACGCAGCGCCCACAGAAACGATTCGTACCATTGCTCGCGCAGCGGAACGGGCTCCACGTCCGCCAACGCACGCGCGACCCGCTTGTAGGTATCGTCCATTGACTTATCGATGGGCGACCCGTCTTTCGCGATCAGCCGATATTTCTTATCCCAGATGTCATAGGACGCCTCTTGGAAAGGAATACTGCCAACACCTTTGGGCTGTATTTTGACCACCGTATTCATGGGTATTAGAAACGCTCCCTTATAATTATGGCGCGACGCTCGAAGACAAGTGGCGATGGTCCCTTGAGGTCAAAATGCTTTTTCGAATGGGTAAACCTTGAAGGGACTGACGCGAACTTCGGACCACAACATATTGTGTCCGGACTCGCAGGTTAAGACTTCACGACGATCAGCGTCAAGACATTTTTATGTTAATTTTGACGATAAAAAATCGTTATATATCAATGGCGTACGGAATTCTCCCGAGAAATTTCCTTATTCCACTTCCCGTTCTTTGGGTCAAGGGGAAAAAAGCTGAATCGCAAGATATTGTGTTCCACAAGTTATTCACAAATTGTGCCATTGACAATCGCCGTCAGGTGCCGTTGCGTTTCGCCCGCGAGCACCCGCTAGCTGCGCTGCCACGGACGGCCGTGACCTTTAGCCCCAATTGTTCCCGTTGAAATGAGTAAGCGTGACCCAACAGTTAGGCCATGCAGATTTGTCTCGAGAAATTTTTGGATCGCAATTTCAACCTAAACAATTTGGAGTAGCACTATGACTGTTCTTCGTTATGAGCCTTGGTCCCTCGTCAATCGGTTTCAAAGAGATATCGATCGCTTATTCGGAGCGCCGCAAACGACCGCCGCGGACTCCGGTGCTTGGCTGCCTCCCGTGGACGTTCACGAAGAGGACAATCAATTCCTGTTGCATATCGACTTGCCCGGTGTGGATCCGAAAGCGGTGGAAATCACCTCCGAGCAGGGCGTGCTGACGATTCGCGGCCAGCGTGCCGAAGCACGGCGCGAGGCGCGTGAAGGCTATCGCCGCATCGAGCGGATCACGGGTGAGTTCCAGCGCCGCTTCAGCTTGCCGGATTCGGCGGATGTGCAGAACATCAAGGCGAAAGCGGTCAATGGTGTGCTGGAAGTCTCAATTCCCAAACTCGCTCAAGTGCAGCCTCAGCGTATCACCGTCGAAGCCGCCTAAGAGGGTCCGCCGCGCGGCCTCTTACGTGTAAGATCGCAGATCGAGAGTAGCGATGCGTAGGGCCGGATGATCTCATCCGGCCCTACGATTGCGTGGCATCAGCTACCCGGAAAACCAGTTGACAGAGGATAGCGAATGAATCTGCGTCTTGCATTTGCGGCGACCGCGCTCGCAGCCGCACTGTTCCCGGAATCGGCGGCGTTTGCTGCATTGCCCGTGCCGCCCACCGCCGACGCGGCACCGATGCCGTCGCTTGCTCCCATGGTCAAACGCGTCTCGCCCGCCGTCGTCAACATTGCGACCCGCGGCACCATTAAAGAGAAGCCCGGACAGCGCAATCCGCTGCTCGACGATCCATTTTTCCGCCGCTTCTTCGATGTACCTCCGGATGCCAAACCGCGTGAGCGGCAATTTCAGAGTGCCGGATCGGGCGTCATCGTCGATGCCAAGAACGGATACATCATCACCAATTATCACGTGGTCGAGAATGCGAGCGAGATCACCGTCACCTTGTTGGACAATCGCAGTTTTTCGGCGAAAGTCGTCGGCTCGGATGAGGGCGCGGATATCGCCGTGTTGCAGGCGAAACAGCCGAACCTCGTCGCGATGGCCCTCGGAGATTCGACCCACCTCGAGGTGGGAGACTATGTGGTTGCCATCGGCAATCCATTCGGCCTGCAGCACACCGTGACCGCGGGTATCGTGAGCGCGCTCGGCCGCTCCGGCATCAATCCTGACGGCTACGAGGACTTCATTCAGACCGATGCCTCCATCAATCCCGGCAATTCCGGCGGCGCCTTGGTAAACCTGCGCGGCGAGTTGGTGGGCATCAATTCGGCGATTCTCTCCGGAAGCGGCGGCAATATCGGCATTGGTTTCGCGATCCCGGTCAACATGGCCAAGGGCGTCATGGATCAGCTGATCAAGTACGGCCAAGTGAAGCGCGGCGTGCTCGGCGTGAATATTTACGATGTCACGCCGGATATTGCCAAAGAATATGGCTTGAGCGAGTCGACCGGCGCATTGGTCGCCGGTGTTAGCCAAGGTTCCTCCGCCGAACGCGCCGGGGTCAAGACCGGGGACATCATTACCTCGATCAACGGCGTCAACATGAAGGGCGCGGGCGAACTGCGCAATGCCATCGGAATGCTGCGGGTCGGAGATAAGGTGGAGATCGGCCTGTTGCGCGACGGCAAGCCGCGCAAGGTTGTGGCTTTGGTAGCCGAACGCAGCGAGAGCGAGACGGCGAGTGCGGTCGAGATCAATAAGGGCTTGGAGGGCGCGGATCTCGCCGATGCGCCGGATGGCGGCGGCGTGCTGGTACGCGGGGTACAGGAGGGCAGTCCGGCATCCCGGGCCGGCCTGCGGGCGAACGACGTGATCGTCGCGGTTGGCCGCACACCAGTCCCGAACGCCAAGGCGTTCCGCGAGGCCGCCAAGGATGCCAATTTTCTCATGCTCAACGTGCGCCGCGGTTCTGCCGTGGTGCTGATACCGATTCGTTAGCGCAATGAAACTTCTCTCGTTATGCATTCTCGGGGGCACGGGCTTTCTCGGGACGCGCCTGGTCGCCCGATTGATCAAAGACGGCCACCAGGTGACGGTGCTCTCGCGTGATCGGGAGCAGCACAAGCATCTATTGGTGCTGCCCGGCCTCACGCTCGAGAATTGCGATGTCTACGAGGAGGCGCAGCTCAGCGAGCGCTTTCGCGGCAAAGATGTCGTCATCAATCTCGTCGGCATCCTGAACGAACGCGGCTTTGGAGGCGGTGGTTTTCGTCGCGCCCATACCGAACTCGCGCGCTGCGTGCTGCAGGCCGCGCGCTCGGCCGGCGTCACTCGATTGCTGCAGGTGTCCGCTCTGAAAGCGGCCGTCGGCGCACCGAGCTATTATTTGCGGTCCAAAGGCGAGGCTGAACGGCTGATAAGAGAGCAAAGCGCGACCTTGGACTGGACCATATTCCAGCCGTCCGTGATGTTCGGACCTGGCGATTCATTCTTGAACCGGTTTGCGGGCTTGCTCGCCTCGATTCCACTGATTTTTCCGCTGGCTAAGCCCAATGCTCGATTCCAACCGGTGTTCGTCGACGATGTGATCGAGGCCATGTTGCGTTGCCTGCACGGCGCTTCGTCCAGTCGTCAAACCTATGAACTCGGCGGTCCGACGGTCTACACGCTGCGCGAGATCGTTGGCCTGGTCGCCAAGATCACCGGTCAGCACCGCTGGATCATCGGACTGCCCGACTTCGCAGCATGGCTTCAGGCGCGGCTCATGGACTTCGTTCCCGGCCGCCCGTTCTCCAGCGACAACTATCGTTCCTTGACGGTCGATAGCGTGTGCGCGGAGGACGGATTCGCAAAACTCAAGCTGAAGCCGCACTCCATGGTCGCATCTGCGCGCCAGTATCTCGGTGCCTTCGAAGACAACGCGCGCCTGAGCCATGACCGTGCCGCGGCGGGCCGCGCGCGACCAGGGCATGAGCATGTCGGCGGCGCGACGGCCGAACGCCCTTAAGGTTACGGCAGCGACGGTCCTGCGTCGCCGGACTGCGGTGCCGCCATCAGGGGCAAGTGGTACAGCCGCCAAGCGAACAGCAACCCAAGTCCGAACAGCGCCGCAACGAATGCCGCCACACCCGCCCACCCGTGGGCGGCATAAAACAGCCCGCCAACCGCACCGGCAGCGCTCGATCCCAAGTAGTACGTAAAGAGATACACTGAAGAGGCTTGCGCCTTGGCGCTTCCCGCGCGCCGGACGACCCAGCTGCTGACGATGGAGTGACCGCCAAAAAAGCCGAACGTGATCACGGCGATGCCGGCGACGATGAACCAAAGCGATTCGAGGATCGTGAGCATGAGGCCGGCCAACATGATCACGAACATCATCCACAACAGCTTCCGTCGGCCGACGCGCGCGGCGAGGTGTCCCATGAATGCGGAACTGAATGTGCCGACCAAATAAACACTGAAGATGAGACCGACCGCGCCCTGACTCAGCGAATAGGGAGGTGCCATCAGCCGGTAGCCGATGTAATTGTAGACGGTGACGAACGCGCCCAGCAGCACGGAGCCCTCCGCAAACATCCACGGCAGGCCGGCATCGCCGAACAGGCGTGCGAACCGGGCCGGCAATCCACGCAAACGCAGCGGTCGCGCTACGAAGTGCCGAGACGGTGGCAAGCACTGCGAGAACACCCAGGCACAGCCTAAGCCGATGAAACCGACTGCTGCGACGCCGGTGCGCCATCCGAAGAAATCGGTCAAAACGCCGGCGATCAGGCGGCCGCCCATACCCCCGACGGCGCTGCCGCCGATGTAAAGACCCATTCCGAGACCCATGGAGTCCGAGTGAACCTCCTCGCTCAAATAGGTCATGGCCACGGCGGGCAAGCCGCTCAGTGTGAAGCCGAGCAAGGTGCGAAGCGCCAGGAGCGTGACCCAGTCAGGCGCAATGGAGGCGAGCAGCATCAGGACCGCAGAGGACAGCAGCGATGCGGACATGATTTTTTTACGTCCCCACGCATCCGATACCGCTCCGGAAAACAACATCGCAATGGCAAGGACGCCGCTGGTCAACGAGAGCGACAGGGCGCTGCCTGCCGCGCTCACGCCATATTGCCGGCTGAATTGCGGCATCACGGGTTGCACGCAATACAGCAGGCCGAAGGTGGCTACACCGGCAGCGAACAATGCAAAGTTTGCACGCCGGAAAGCGGCTGTGCCGTGACGGATGTACGCCTCGGCCGGCGCCTGGCCGATATTTAGGCTATCGGACATTCTCGACATCGGATTCGCGCGCACCGCACACCATCGCGTCGCGCTGCGTTTGTTCCATTTTCGCAAGTTCACGGACCCGGCGGTAAAAGACATCGAGATTTCCGCCGACGGCATTGAGCTCGCGCTTGAACCCAGGCACACAGTCGAAATAAGTCGCGACCGATGCGAGATACGCATTATTGATGTCTTTTTCGAACCAAGCGTCGAAGGGCGCATGACCGC
Organism: uncultured Gammaproteobacteria bacterium; assembly: GCA_963755965.1. Lineage (GTDB taxonomy): Bacteria > Pseudomonadota > Gammaproteobacteria > Steroidobacterales > Steroidobacteraceae > Bog-1198. Next base: position 642,859 of record CAVWLU010000008.1, on the reverse strand, counting down.
CCCAGCTGGCCTTCAGTTGCCCGTACGACTCGCGCAGAACAGCATACGAGGCCCTCTTTCGGTTGCGCATGCGCTGCGGGTCGATTCCCGAGTCATACAGCGCGCGGAGCTCCGTGCGCGTTCGAATCAAAAGTTTGACGACCTCCCGGTAGCGCTCTTGTTGAAGCTCGTAGTCCTCCAGATCCTTCTCGCGGCCAAGGCTCTTCAACCAACGGCGTACACCTTCCTCCTCCACCGTGGTCGCCAGCGCTTCATTGAAGTCGGCATCGTTCGGCACGTAGATCATCTGATGCGTGAGTTCGTGAAAGATGATCGATGCCAACTCGATATCGTTCCAGGCCAACATGGTGTTCAGAATCGGATCATCGAAATGTCCCAGCGTCGAGTAAGCGGCCACCCCGCCGATGCTCACGTCGAGACCCTTGTGTTGCAACTTGTCGGCGAATGAGTGCGCCCGTTGCTCGACGAAATACCCGCGGTATGCGACGCAGCCGACGATCGGGTAACACCATTCCCGGGCATCTACGGAGAACTCGGGCGCCGCCACCACATTCCACACCACATAGGGTCTGCCGACGTCGGCGTAGCTGCGATAGCTGCCGTTGTCCGGCAACCCCAAATTCCGGCTGGCAAATTCTCTTATCTCCGACACTGCTTCGAGCTGGCTGCGTACCGCGGCGGGCGTCTCCGGGTTTGCGATGACGCGCGGGATCGGCTTGCGCTTGGACATCAGGTCCAATTGGCCTTTGGCGCTTTCCAATAAATAGCAGCCGCCGGCGGAGCCGGCGATCAGCGCAACGCCGGCAAGGACGCAGATTCGCGAAGTGATGCTGGTACTATTCATTCATGCAAGTGTATCTGGTCGGCGGAGCGGTTCGGGACGCCTTGCTCGGCATGCCGGTGAAGGAACGCGATTGGGTCGTCGTGGGCGGCACTCGCGAGGAATTGCTGCGGCTCAAATATCGCGAGGTCGGCAGAGACTTCCCGGTATTTTTGCATCCCGAGACTCACGAGGAACATGCGTTGGCGCGCCGCGAGCGCAAGGTAGCGCCCGGGTACCGCGGATTCAGCGTCGAATTCGGTCCCGAAGTCTCCCTCGAGGAAGATCTCGCGCGCCGCGATTTGACCATCAATGCGATGGCGCAGTCATCGAACGGGGAATTGGTCGATCCCTATGGCGGAAAACGCGACCTCGACGCCCGGATACTGAGGCATGTATCCGAGGCGTTCATCGAGGATCCGGTGAGAATATTGCGTGTGGCACGTTTCGCCGCACGCTTTGCACCGTTGGGCTTTCATGTGGCCGCGGACACCTTCGAATTGATGCGCAGCATGGTCCTCAAGCATGAAGTCGATGCGCTCGTCGCCGAGCGGGTCTGGCAGGAATCGGAAAGAGCTCTGCGCGAACCCGCGGCGAGCACTTTTTTCAAGGTGCTGCGCGAGTGCGGCGCGCTCGAACGGATCTATCCCGAAATCGACGCGTTGTTCGGCGTGCCGCAGCCGCCGGAGTGGCATCCGGAGATCGACACCGGCGTGCACACGCTGATGGTGCTCGATCAGGCCGCACTCCTCTGCGATGACTCGAAAATTCGATTTGCCGCGTTGGTTCACGATCTCGGCAAGGGAACGACGCCGCCCGCGGAGTGGCCGAGCCATCGCGGCCATGAAGAGCGCAGTGTGAAGTTGATTGAAGCGCTGGCGGCGCGGCTGCGAGTCCCGAGCGATCATCGGGAGCTCGCCCTGATCGTCGCGCGCTACCACGGCATCGCGCATCGTGCGTTCGAACTCAAGCCCAAAACCATCCTCGACTTCATGGAACGGGCGGATGCTTTTCGCCGCCCTGAGCGGTTTGCCGAAGCGCTGCTCGCCTGCGAGGCGGACTCACGCGGGCGTACCGGCTTGGAGAACAGGCCCTATCCGCAGCGCCGCTACTTGCTCGCGGCCGCCGCGGCGGCTCAGTCGATCAAGCCGACGCCCGAGGAGATCGCACAGAATTCCGGAGCCAAGATTGCGGAGCATCTGCACCGCCGGCGCCTGCACGCCATCGCCGAGGTTCGGAAGGAGTTCGAGGCGGATCGACCAAGTTCTTGAGCCGCGGGGAATTTCGTGCGCAGCTACAAGGTGTGTCGCAAGTCCTTGAGCCCGAAGCCGGATAGCTTCACGTCCGTTCCGCGGGACCACGCCATGGCCTTGAAACTCTCGCCCATCTCGCCCGGCATCATCAATTGCCGCGCCTCATTGGCCAGGCGTGCGTATCGATTCTCATCGTTGCCTGCGAGCGCTTCCATCTCGCGCTCTATACCTAAACCCGCGAGAAAGTATGCCTGGCTCGTATAGCCCGCAAGCTCATACCCGGCGGGCCCGGAGGCCTCGGCGAGCAACGTGAAATCGACCCAGGCAGTGATGTCCTGGAGCCCGGGATAGAGGAAGGGATCCTCGTATGCACGGTGGCGGAAATGGCACAGCAGCGTGCCGTCGCGCCTCTCGGGAAAATAGTATTGCGAGCGCGGCAATCCATAGTCGATCCATAACGCCACGCCGGTTTTGAGTGCTCGAGTGACCTCGCTCGTCCAAGCTCCGAGCCGTCGGCAATACTCCGACACGTAGCCGTCTTCCCATCCGCCACTCGCCGCCGAAAGCGTTCGGCACGCCTGACGCAGGGCCGGGTTCGCCGGCCGAGGCACCCAGACGAATCGATCTTCCTCGACGGCGACCCCGAGTTCCTCGCAAAGCGCGCCCTGCCAGCGAAAACGCGATACCGGCAACGCATCGAGCACCTCGTTGGCGAGAATGACGCCCTCGAAACTAGCCGTGGGCGGCGCCTCCAGCCACTCGACGCGCTCCTGCAAATGCGGGATCCGTTCCCTTATCGTGCGTAGCTGGCGCTCACGCAAATCAGCGCTCACCTCGAGAATGCGATAGCGCGCCGGCAACAATCCGAGCGTTTCGAGCCGCGACAGAATGTCCGTCGCCAATCGACCGCTACCCGCCCCAATTTCCAGAATGGAACCTTGGTCCATCTCGCGCAGCACCTCGGCGCATTGCTGCGCGAGACAGGCGCCGAATAGCCGCGAAATCTCCGGCGCCGTCGTAAAATCTCCCCCAAGCCCGAGCTTGTGCGCGCCGGCGCTGTAATACCCCAAGCCCGGCGCATACAGCGCGATATCCATATACCGCTCGAAACTGATCCAACCGCCTGCATCGACGATTTCGCCCTTAAGACGCAGAGCTACCTGCCGCATATGCAGGCTCTCCTCCGCACTCAACGTAACGTCAGCACGCACGAGTACACGCTCGCCGGACAATCCGGTATCGTTCCGGCACGTGGCAGCTACCAACGACAGCACTTCTCTGCGAGACCAAGTGGTCCTCATCACGGGGGGCGCTCGGCGTGTCGGCGCCGAGATCGTGCGCACTCTGCATGCGGCCGGCGCCAACGTACTCATTCACTATCGATCCTCCACGGCGGCCGCAATTGCATTGGCCGATGAGTGCAACCGGATACGGCCCCGTTCGGCCGCTGTCCATGCAGCGAATCTATTGAGCGCGGAAGCACCGGAAAAACTGGTGGCGGCCACGCTCGAGGAGTTTGGCCGCCTCGATATTCTAATCAACAACGCCTCGGGTTTTTATCCGACGCCGGTCGGCAAGATTACCCTTGCGGAGTGGGACGATCTGATGGGCAGCAATCTGCGCGCACCGCTGTTCCTCGCACAGGCCGCCGTACCCAGCTTGGGGAGGCAACGCGGACTCATTATAAATATGATCGATATCCATGGCTTGAGGCCTTTGAAGGGATACCCCGTGTACAGCGCCGCGAAGGCCGGGCTCGCGATGCTGACTCGTTCGCTGGCGCGCGAACTGGGTCCTGCAATTCGGGTCAATGGTATTGCACCGGGTCCGGTGCTGTGGCCGGAGAATGATATCGACGAAGACTTGAAGCGCGACATCATCGGCAGGACCGCACTGAAGCGTCATGGAAGTCCAGAGGACATCGCGCGCACCGCGTTGTTTCTCGCCAAAGATGCGCCGTACATCACCGGCCAGATCATCGTCGTGGACGGCGGAAGAAGCATTTAGAAATCACCGGCGCGCTGCGTTCGGAGCGCCTCGCAGGCGCGTTCGAGGTCGGCCGCCAACGGACGATCGTCGCGGTAATGGGCGATGCTCCTGCGCACTCTTTGGAACACCGCATCGGTTCCGGGCGCGCGCGCCAGCCCATCTGGTTGAAGGTCGTAGGCCTGCGCCGCGGCGAGCAGCTCGATCGAAAAAATGATTTCGGCGTTCGTCAGGATCTTGAGCAGCTTCAGCGCCGCAGGTGTGGCGTGGCTCAGGTGATCCTCCTGCAAACCCGACGTGATGCCGCCATCCAGAGACGCCGGCGCCGCCAGCCGGCGATTCTCCGCCACCAGTGCGACCGCGGTGTATTGCGCGATCATGAAGCCCGAATCCACGCCGCTGTCGGAAGCGAGAAACGCCGGCAAATTGCTGACCAGCGGATTCACGAGCCGATCGATCCGGCGTTCCGACATGGCGGCAAGTTCGGCGATCGCGATGCCAAGCGCGTCGGCGCTGAGGCCGATTGCCGCCCCAACGGCGTGAGCCTCGGAGAAAGCGCGCGGCATCTTAAGGGTGCCGAGCACGACAGGGTTGTCCGTAACCGACGCCAATTCGGCATCTGCCACTCTGCTCGCGTGCTCGAACTGTTCGCGCACCGCGGCGTGCACCTGCGGAATGGCGCGCAAACTCAAAGGATCCTGAGTTCGCCGTCCCGCGCTCGCCGCCAGGATGGCGCTGCCGTTCAGCGTGGCGCGCAAACGTTCACCCACCTGCCGCAACGCCGGCGAGACGCGCAGGCTCAAGCCCTCGGAATCGAATGAGGACAATTGGCCATGCAGGTTCTCGAAACTCATGGCGCCGATCACATCGGCCCAATCCAGCAAGCGCTCGGCGCGCGTGAGTGCAACTGCGGTCAGCCCGGTGACGCAGGGCGTGCCGTTGACCAGGCTCAGTCCTTCTTTTGCTTCGAGCACCAGCGGCTTCATGCCGGCTGCGACGAGCGCATCGGCACCGGTGCGCCGCTCGCCGTGCACGCGCGCATGTCCCGCACCGAGCACTACCAATGCAACGTGCGCCATGTGCGACAGATAACCCACCGACCCGCAAGCGGGAACCTCCGGTATGCACTGATGCGTGAGGAGTGCGAGCAATTGCTCGATGACCTCCATGCGCACGCCCGAATACCCTAGCGCGAAATTATTGATCGCGGCGGCGATGATCGCGCGAACTTCGGGCGTCTCGAGCGCCGGCCCGACGCCCACCGCGGTGCTCATGACGATGTTCCGCGAAAGCTGCCGCTGCTGATCCTCGGCGACGATGACGTTGCAGAGCGCTCCCACGCCGGTATTCACACCGTAGGCGCGAATCCCCTGCTCGACGATCGCTTCCACCAAACCGCGCGCCGCCTGTACGCGGCCTCGCGCCGCCGGCGATAGAGCAAGAGGCGCGCCTTCGGCGATGGCGCCGACCTGCCGCCAGGAGAGGGGGCGATCGAGGACGATACCGGCCGGCATTTGGCGTGCGCGCCCTACTTCGGACCGCGCGCGGCGCGCCAACGCTCGAGGTGACCCCGATCGCGCTCCAGCGCAACGCCTACATCGCGCGAACTGCGCACCGCGCCAGGTTTACTCAATACGATGCTCACCCACGCGACGCCGAATTCCTCGAGGACGAGCATGGCGAGGTGCTCGGCGAGGGTTTCGACCAGATGGAATGAAGAACCTTCGACAAACGCCAGTACGCGCTTTGCTACCCGCTTGTAATTCAAGGTGTCGTCAATCGAATCGGTCAAGGCTGCCTTGACGATATCGGCGCCAATTTCGATGTCGACGAGAACCGTCTGCCTGACCTGCCGTTCCCAATCGAAAATGCCGATGATCGCCTCAGTTTTCAGCGCGTGTATGAATATCTTATCCATTGAAATTTTCTAGACCCCTGGTGACCCAACTTCCCCGAGTTCCCAATTCGCACGCGCACTCAAGGCCAGCCCCTGACGCGCCCCGGCCGCTAAACGCAAACATCCGGCGAGCGCGATCATGGCGCCGTTATCCGTGCAGAATTCCGCACGCGGAAAATACAATTGTGCCCCGACCCCGTGCGTTATCTCCTTGAGCCGTTCACGCAGGCTAAGGTTCGCGCCGACGCCGCCGGCGACCACCAAGCGCCGATGCCCGGTAGCCTTCAGCGCCCGCCGGGACTTCTCCGCCAGGGTGTCGACCACTGCTTCCTGGAAACCGCGTGCGACGTCCGCCCGAGTCTCCTGGTCCAGTGCGCGGCCCCGCAAGGCTACTAGGGCGGCGGTTTTGAGGCCACTGAAACTAAAATCGAGCCCCGGCCGATCTAGCATGGGTCTCGGAAAGTTGAAGCGCCCGCTACGGCCGGTCTCGGCCAATTGCGCGAGCGCCGCGCCGCCGGGATAAGGAAGCCCGAGCATTTTTGCCGTTTTGTCGAAGGCCTCTCCTGCCGCATCGTCCAACGTCTCACCCAAGATTCGGTACTGGCCGAGTCCGGCCACATCGACCAGTTGCGTATGACCGCCGGACACCAGCAGGGCGAGGAAAGGGAACGCGGGCGGCACAGGCTCGAGCAGCGGCGCCAACAAGTGCCCTTCCAGATGGTGAATTCCGACCGCGGGCCTGCCCCAGGCATAGGCCAGACTTCGGGCGAACCCGGCGCCCACCAACAGCGCTCCGATGAGCCCCGGTCCTGCGGTATAGGCCACGCCGTCCAGGGAACTTGGCGTCGAATGAGCCGCCGTCAGCGCTTCTCGAACCAGTGGCAACAGGCGGCGCAGATGGTCTCGGGAGGCGAGTTCGGGAACGACCCCGCCGTAGGCCTGGTGCATTGCGATCTGGCTGTACAATCGATGGGACAGCAAGCCGCGCACGTCGTCGTAGACCGCCACCGCGGTCTCGTCGCAAGAGCTTTCAATCCCTATAACGCGCATTGGTTCCTGCCAAAAGCCCTGTATGTGACACCGATATATGACGCCGATCGCAGACTTAAGCCCCGCTGCCTTTGCCTTTTATAAGGGCGCACCTTAGAATGCGCCCCCCTGTCGCCGATTGCCGGCGGCCTTTTGCCCTAAGTTTGAGGTTTGAATGCCCAGCGTTCGTGTTCGCGAGAATGAGTACTTCGACGCCGCCCTGCGTCGCTTCAAGCGTGCCTGCGAAAAAGCGGGGGTCCTCACCGAGCTTCGTCGGCGTGAATTCTACGAGAAGCCGACGCAAGAACGTAAGCGAAAGAAGGCTGCTGCCGTGAAACGCCATCTGAAGCGCTTGTCGCGCGAGAATATGCGTGGCACCCCCGGCAGCCCGCCCGCGGCTTCTCCGCCGGCTACTCCGCCCCGCCCTTACTAGGCCGCTGTCGCTTCCTCGGTGTCTCTGAAAGAACGAATTACCGATGACATGAAGGCCGCGATGCGCGCCGGCGAGAAAGAGCGGCTCGGCGTCATCCGCATGCTTACCGCTGCGATCAAGCAGCGAGAAGTCGATGAACGCATCACTCTCGATGACGCCCAGGTCTTGAGCGTGATCGAGAAAATGATCAAGCAGCGCAACGAGTCTCTCGTGCAGTTCCAAGCCGGCAACCGCCCGGACCTGGTTGCGAAAGAAACAGCGGAAATTACCCTGTTGCGGGGCTATATGCCCCCGCCGCTTGCCGATGGCGAAATCGATGCCTTGATCAGCGAGGCGATCGCTTCCACCGGCGCCACCGGCATCAAGGAAATGGGCAAGGTGATGGGCATCATCAAAGCGAAGGCGCAAGGCCGAGCCGACATGGCTGCCGTGGGCGCCAAAATCAAAGCCAAGCTCGGCGGTTGATCGCACCCGGTCCATGGCCGGTCGCATCCCACAGCCGTTCATCGACGAGATCGTCGCACGCTCCGATATCGTCGAAATCATCGGTGCGCGGGTAGCGCTCAAGAAATCCGGGCGTGAATATAAGGCCTGTTGCCCGTTCCACTCCGAGAAATCGCCATCGTTCTGGGTCAGCCCGGAGAAGCAGTTCTATCACTGCTTTGGCTGCGGCGCGCATGGCACCGTGGTCGGCTTTCTCATGCAATACGAGAAGCTTGGGTTTCTCGACGCGGTGGCGGATCTCGCGCAGCGCGCGGGCTTGGAGTTGCCGCGCGAGGCGCAGAGCACGGCCGAGCCCGGCAGCGTCGATCTGTACGAGCTCATGGCACGCGCCGCCAGGTTCTTCGAGCAGAACCTCAAGGACAATGAGCGCGCCAGTGCCTATCTTGCGAAGCGGGGAATCGACGCGCCCACCGCTGCCAAATTTGCTTTGGGTTACGCACCCGACTCCTGGAACGCACTGCTCAATCGCTTCGGCACCCAAGAGGAGGAGCGCCTCCGCTTGCTGCAAGCTGGGTTGATCATCGAACGCGATACCCGGGGCGGCCAGGCCCAAGCCGGTTTTTATGATCGATTTCGGGATCGCCTGATGTTTCCGATTCGCGATTCCCGCGGACGCGTACTCGCCTTCGGCGGTCGCGTCATCGATCAAGGCGAGCCGAAGTATTTGAATTCGCCCGAAACCCCGTTGTTCCACAAAGGCCGCGAACTGTACGGTCTTTACGAAGGTCGCCAGGCTCGCACCGATTTCAAGCGCCTGATGATCGTCGAGGGGTACATGGATGTGGTGCGACTACATCAAGCGGGCATCACCTATGCCGTGGCCACGCTGGGCACTGCCACCACCCAGGAGCATCTGCAAAAGATGCTTCGCCTGACCAGCGAACTGGTGTTCTGCTTCGACGGCGATCGCGCAGGTCGTCAGGCCGCTTGGCGGGCGCTGGAGAACGCGTTGCCGCTGGCACGCGACGGACGTGAACTAAAGTTCATGTTCCTGCCCGACGGACATGATCCGGACACCCTGGTCTCGGAGGAGGGTGCGGATGCGTTCGAAGATCGGATCAAAGCCGCGCTGCCGCTGTCGGAATACCTGGTACAGCACTTGGTCGCACAAGTGGAACTTGGTTCCGTCGACGGCCGCGCCAAGCTTGCGGCGCTCGCGGCGCCATTGTTCGCACGCATGCCCGAGGGTGTGTATCGGGAATTGCTCGCCGACCGTCTGGCCGCCGAAATTCGCATGCCCGCCGCTAGACTCAAGGAGCACTTGTTTGCCGGCCGCGCGGCATCCCCCGGCGGTTCCGCGCCCCGCGCACAGCGGGTCGTGCCCGAACGTGCGGAACCAACCATGCCGACGCGCAGTCGGATGAGCTCTGGACGGGGTAATTTGCTCAGGCAAGCCATCACGTTGGTTCTGCATCATCCCGCTGCGGCGCGGGCGGTCAGTGACCCGATGGCGCTCACCGGTGTGGACAAACCGGGTGTGGCGGTCCTCAAGGAGCTCCTCGAACAGGCGGCTGCCATGACCCAACCCAGTACCGCGATGCTGCTCGAGCGCTGGCGTGACCGTGCGGAATATGGCCGCTTGGCTGAGCTTGCCATGGCGGAGCCGATGGTCTCGGAAGCCGGCGGCGCCGCCAAGGAACTGCAAATGGCCGTCGAAAAGCTCCTGGAGGCCTATGGGCCGGGACGCAGAATGGACGAATTGTTGCGAAAAGCCGATGAAATGGGCTTGAATTACGACGAAAAGGCGGAATTAAGCCTACTTCTCAAAACTAAGGGTCATCCACGGGCAACCCCTTAGGTCGATAAGCAATTGTGGCTACTTTGTGACCGTAAACGGTATACTTATCGGCTTGGCATTCAAACCGCCCGATCTTTTATGAGGCGTCGACCTTGATTAAAAAAGCGCCAGCAGGCACAGCGACTCAAATCGCGGACGAGCGTCAGTCGCAACTGAAATTGTTGATCGCGCGCGGCAAGGAGCAAGGCTACCTCACCTACGCTGAAGTCAACGATCATTTGCCGAGCGAGATCGTCGATCCGGAACAGATCGAAGATATCGTCAACATGATCAACGATATGGGCATACCGGTGTACGAAAAGGCGCCGGATGCCGAATCGCTGCTGTTGACGGACGCCACTGCAGCCCCCGATGAAGAAGCGGTCGAAGAAGCGACCGCCGCTCTCGCCAATCTCGATGCCGAATTCGGGCGTACGACCGATCCGGTGCGCATGTACATGCGCGAAATGGGCACGGTGGAATTGCTGACTCGCGAAGGCGAGATTCGAATCGCGAAGCGCATCGAAGAAGGTCTCGAGGCGGTCAAGATCGCGCTCGGCAGCTATCCCGGCACCTACGATTTATTGCTTCGGCATTATGAGACGGTGAAAGCCGGCCAGATGCGACTGGTGGACGTCATCGTCGGTTTTGTCGACCCGAATGCACCGGATGAAATTGCGCAGCCGCAGAATCCGAAAATGATGGCTTTGGAGCGCGAGGAAGCCGCGAACGACGATGAGGAAGCGGACGGCGACGAAGAAGAAGAGGCCATCGACACCGGGCCGGATCCGGAAGAAGCGGCCAAGCGCTTCAATTCCATCGCAAAGGTGCATCATCAGTTTTTGAACGCGCTCGACAAGCTCGGATCGAAGGATCCGAAGACGCAAAAGATTCGCAAAAAGATTTGCGGCGAGCTGATGGAGCTCAAGCTTTCGCCCAAGATGTTCGATCAATTGATCGACAATCTGCGCCAGCATGTGACCGAGGTGCGGCTGCTCGAAAAGGAAATCATGTTCCTTTGCATCAAGCAGGCCGGAATGCCGCGTAAGGATTTCATCTCGACCTTTCCGAAAAACGAGACCAGCACCCGTTGGCTCGACAAGCACATCAAAGCCAAGAAGCGCTATTCCGCGCCGCTTGCAAAATTCAAGGATGAAGTCGAGCGGCGCCAGAACAAACTTAAGGACCTCGAAGGGTTGTTCCATGTCCTGATCAACGAGATCAAGGAGATCAACCGCGAGGTATCGATCGGCGAAGCCAAGGCGCGCCGTGCGAAGAAGGAAATGGTCGAGGCGAACCTGCGGCTGGTGATTTCCATCGCCAAGAAATACACCAATCGCGGCTTGCAATTCCTCGACTTGATCCAGGAAGGCAACATCGGCCTGATGAAGGCCGTGGACAAGTTCGAGTATCGCCGCGGCTACAAATTCTCGACTTATGCGACGTGGTGGATTCGCCAGGCCATTACCCGCTCGATCGCCGACCAAGCGCGCACCATCCGTATTCCGGTTCACATGATCGAAACGATCAACAAGCTGAATCGGATTTCCCGACAGATGCTGCAGGAGATGGGGCGCGAACCGACGCCGGAAGAATTGGCCGTGCGCATGGAGATGCCCGAAGACAAGGTTCGTAAGGTACTCAAGATCGCGAAAGAACCCATTTCGATGGAGACGCCGATCGGCGACGATGAGGATTCGCATTTGGGCGACTTCATCGAGGACACTTCCGTATCCTCACCGATCGACTCGGCGACCACCGAATCCTTGCGCGAGACCACGCATTCGGTGTTGGCACAGCTCACGCCGCGCGAGGCGAAAGTGCTGCGTATGCGCTTCGGGATCGACATGAATACCGACCATACTTTGGAGGAGGTCGGCAAGCAGTTCGACGTCACCCGTGAGCGGATCAGGCAGATAGAAGCCAAGGCGCTGCGTAAGCTACGCCACCCCAGCCGCAGCGAACAGCTGCGCAGCTTCTTGATGGACGACTAAACCGCAACAGACGCGCACGAGGATTCCGCCGCCGCCACTAGCCCACGATCACCTCGAGCTTGAGGTGGCGCTCGCTGGTCAGTGAATTGGAGACCAGGCACGTGAGCTCGGCTTTCTCGAGGAGCTTGCGGGCCCGTTCAGCGTCCGCGCCGGGCGGTACGTGAAGCTTGGCATGCGTCTCGAAGCGGGTGAAACGCATCTTCCCCTCGACGCGATCCAGCGTGCCGCGGGTATTCGCTTCGAGGCTCAGCCACGCGTACTTCGACGCGGCCGCTATGGCGCGAAATCCCAGCACAAAGCAGTCCAACACTGCGGCGGTCAGCAACCCCTCGGGCGACCATTGATTGCCTGGACCATCGAACTCCTTGGGCGGCGCCGATTCGACGATTCGCACTCCCTCCGAGGAGAGCGGTACATCGCCATCGGGGCGCACAGCTGTGTTGACGACATAGTGATGAGGAAACGGATGCATGGGGTGACTCCGAAGGATTTGTGATCAATGAGCGGCCGGACCGAACAGACTGAGATCCGGACCCAGATCCGTGAGTTTAATCATGCGCTCGAACTTCAGCCCGATCTTTTCGAGCACCGCGATTGAACCGTGGTTGTCGGGGGCCGTGATGGCGACGATACGCTTCAGCTTAAGATCCCGCTTGCCGTAGGCCAAAACCGCGGCGGCGGATTCCGACGCATAGCCCCTCGACCAATATTGCGACAGAAAGGCAAAGCCCACATCGACGTCCGCAAGTGTATCCCGCTTCACCAAACCGCAGATCCCGATGGGCAACCCGCCGTCGCGCAGGCTCGTCAGATATAGGCCGAAACCGAACCGTTGGTAGCTGTCCATCGGTCCTTTCAAAATGTATTCGCGTGCGTCGGACAATGTTCTCACGCCCTTGTCGCCAATGAAGCGCAGGAACGAAGATTCATTCAACAATCGCAATATGAATTCATCGTCTTGCAATTCGAGTTCCCGCAACTGCAAGCGCTCGGAACGAATGATGATCATGAAGCCGCCGCGCTGCCGCGAAGCGCGAACCTGGACGCCAGAAGCGCATAGGAATGCCGCCGCGCCTCGGGATCGAAGGTCCACGTGTTGATCACGATTTCCGAAAGCTGAAGCCGTTCCGCGAGCGAGTGCAATTTATCGGCCACTTGACCGGCGGTGCCGACCAAGGACACCGCGCGGAGCTTTTCGAGCATCGCGCGCTCGGTCGACGTGTAGGGGTGCGCCGCAGCTTGCTCCGGCGATGCCAACGGCAGCCGCAGGCCCTTCTCGAACCCGACCCGCCAATATTCGCGCGCCGTCAGCAATCGCTGCGCCTCGGCTAAGGTGTCGGCGGCCAACGCCCAGACACAGATCGTTGGGTACGGTGTCGGGTAGCGTTCCGTCGGCCGGTAGTTTCGACGATATAAAGCAAGCGCTTCCTCGACACCGGCTCCCTCGCTGAAGAAGTACGCGAATGCATAGGGCAGGCCGAAATGAGCGGCCATTTGCGCCCCGTATGCCGAGCTGCCCAATATCCATAGCTGCGGACTCGTCGATCCGGTGGGGTGCGCGACGATGTTGCGATACGGATGACCGTCAGGCAGTGCAATGCCTGAAACCCAGTGCTGCAATTCCTGTACCTGCCGCGGGAAATCGTCGGCGTTGGAATAGGGATTGAGCGCACGCGCCGTAAGCCCATCCGACCCCGGTGCCCGTCCCACGCCCAAGTCGATCCGTCCGGGCGCAATGGCCTCCAAAACACGAAACTGCTCGGCGACTTTGAGCGCCGAATAGTGCGGCAGCATCACGCCGGCGCTGCCGACCCTTATGCGCCGCGTCGTGGCGGCGATGGCCCCAATGAGGATCTCGGGCGCCGTACCGACGATGCTCGCCGCGTTGTGGTGTTCGGACACCCAAAAGCGCTCGTAGCCCAAGGCATCGCAATCCTTCGAGAGCGCCAGCGAATCGCGGATCGCGGTCTCCTCCGAGCTGCCTGCGGATGCCGGAGATTGATCGAGTACTGACCATTTCATAGCGAGTTCAATGCGCGGCGGCATCGCCTCGCGATTGGAGCGCCACACTCTAGCTCATCGGCGCGGTCGCAATTCTGATTGACCTTGATCAAGCGTCAAGCCTAATGGTTCCATGGGGATGGCGCCACTTTGGTTCACAAAGCGCTTGACCGTCGATCGCGTAGTATCGTGTACTGCCGTTCAGGCGACCGTTCGCACAGCAATAAGAGTTATTTTTAAAATCGTGGCGTCACGGAGCAAGTTATCTAAACTTCGGGTAGCGCTGGCGTGTCTCGTTTGCGCCGGCTGCGGGCCGGCATGGGCCGACGGAGTCAGCGCGTATTTACCGATCAACCTCCAGCCCGAAATCGAACGCCAAATCGAGCGGGTGTTGATTCTTGCAGATGAACCCGTGCTGAAGCGGCCGTTTGCCGTGGCGCTCGTGGAGCTTGCGTTGCCGCAAGCTTGTAAAATCGACAAACCGTTGTGCATGAAGGTTAAGAAGTATTTGGAGCGCTACTCACGCGACTACGCTGTGACCGAGGCGAGCGCGACGGGAACGATCACTCACGGCGCCGACGTCGTCGTACCGAACTCATACGGATTGCCCTCGACCAGCGCCTGGGAGCTATCCGCCCAGGCCTTTGTACAACCCAGCGACTATTTTCTCGTCAGCGGCGGCGCAGTCGCTTACGCCGGACGTACCAACCCCACGGGCAGCTTGCTGAGTCTCGGCTTCAATTGGGCGCAACTCGACGTTGGCTACAGAGAGCACTGGATGTCCCCCCTGACCGACAACAGTATGCTGATCAGCACCGAAGCGCCGACATTGCCATCGGTCACCCTATCGAATTACGAACCGCTGACCGGACTCGGATTTCAGTACGAGTTTTTTCTGTCCCGCATGCAGCAAACCGAAAGCGGCAGCCCTCCAGGCGACAACATTCTCTACAATGGCATTGCAAGCCGCGGCAATCCGAATCTTTTCGGCACGCAGCTGTCGATCGAGCCGTTTCCCGGCTGGTCGCTCGGCGTCAATCGCGTCCTGCAGTACGGCGGTGGCAGCGGATTGCCTGATTCGGCGAATTTCCTCGCGCGAGATTTCTTCAAACCCAGCGGGGCCTCGCAGAATCAGGGCAATCAACAGGCTTCATACGTCAGCCGCTTCCTCTTTCCCGGAAAGACGCCCTTTGCGGTGTATTTGCAGTATGCCGGCGAAAACACATCCGACGGCGGCAGCTACCTGCTGGGCAATGCGGCATTCTCCGCCGGCATCGATTTTCCGCGGATTTGGCATCATTTCGATCTCACGTACGAATTTTCCGAGTGGCAAAACAACTGGTACGTCCACTATATCTTTCTGCAAGGCACGACCAACAACGGCATAGTCGAAGGCAACTGGGGCGCCCAGGAGCGCAACTTCGGCGACGGAGTCGGCGCACGCAGCCAGATGTTGCGCATCGGCTGGGAGCCGCCTTTCGGCGGATACCTGGAGGAGCGCATACGTGCCGTCGTAAATCAGAACTACTATGGAGATGATTTACGCACTTACAAACCGGGCACCACTCCTTATCCGTACCACCACTACTATGATTTCACCCTCCGCTATTCGCGGCCGTGGAAAGGCGTGACGGTCGGCGGTGAGGTATTTGCCGGACGCGACGTTTTTGGCGAGTCGTTTTCCAGGATTTCCGGTTTCGTGCGTTACGGCGGTGGCGATGAACATACGCGTGACGAGGTCTCGACTGATGGGGATTCCGATAGCGCCGCTCCGAATGAACAAGGAGCCGAGCTATTTGTCGACGCCGGCATGAATGTCAACCAGGTGCACACGAGCGTTCAACCCGATCTACCGAGCACCACGAGCAGTCTCGGCGTTGGTCCGCATTTTGGGGTGGGCGCGAGACGTGCGGTCTCCGAGAACAACGATTTGGGCGTACGCGCCGAAGCGGATGAAGTCGATGGCCACTTGCTGATCGGCGTTCGTGCAATCGATTATCGATATCGTTTTTCCGACCGCTTTGCGCTCGGCTTGTTCACCGGCGTCGCCCGCTACGACGTGGCGACGCCCGCTTATTCCTTGTTCGTCGGAGCCGGGGGGCAGTGGCGAAATATCCTCCCGAAATGGGATCTGGGTATTGATCTGCAGTATGCGCAGAATGTCGCGCGCGACCACATTTTGGCGAGCGATCAGCAGGGTCCCAGGCCGGACACATTCTACAAAATCGAGACTGCGCTGTTGTATCTGTCCCGAAGATTTTAGGGGCCGGCCCCGGTCAGCTCATGCGCGCGCGGCTGACCAACCAACGAGTTTGATCGGTGTCCCGTCAAACTATAGCCATTCCCCGATCAAGTAGTGTCCAATATCACCTATGCGCATCATGCACGTCATTCTATCCAGCGGCTTCGCCGGCTCCGAACGCTATGCCGCCGAGCTCGCCAGCACCCAGGCAGTCGAGCATGATGTCATGCTTGTCGTGCGCCGCACTCATAGAAGCAGGTTCGGCACATCGGTTGTCGACGCGGTCTCGGACCGAGTGCATGTCTCCCCGGTTCCGACATGGTTGCGCACGCAGCGGGCAGTCGAGAAGCGCATTCATGATTTTCGCCCGGACGTCATTCATACGCACCTGCGCAGATCCTCGCGCATCATCGCGCGCGCGCACGCCGACGCACCGGCGGTCGCGACTCTGCACAACGGAGTCAATGGACCCCATTTCTTTCAGCTTGACGGGCTCATATGCAATGCCCATTGGCAGGTACGCCAGATTCCTCCCTCGTACCAGGGACAGGTGTTCAAGCTCGATCAATTAGTCACTCCGTATCGCCGGTTGGCTACGGCCGAAATAGCAGCGCTGCGCGAGTCTCTGCGCGTAGCGCCGGAACAGTACCTCGTTGGTGCGGCCGGTCGTCTCGCACATAGCAAGGGTCTCGATAATCTGATCGAAGCGTTTCGTCTTGCCGACTTGCCCGACGCACGCCTGGTTATCTTGGGTGAAGGCCGGGAGCGTCGCAGACTGGAGCGTCTGCTCGGGCCGAACATGGCGATGCCCGGCTTTCGCGAGAACGTCAAGGATTATTATCAGGCGTTCGACCTGTTCGTTTGTCCGTCCCGTCGCGAGCCGCTGCCGCTCGTCATGCTGGAGGCCTTCGATGCGGGCGTGCCGATTGTTGCCTCGACCGCCGATGGCTGTCGCGAGTTAGTCGAAGAGTATGGGGGAGAACTTTTTCCGATTGGCGACGTCGCGGCACTCGCGGCGATATTGCGAAGGCGCGCCTCGGCTCCGCGGCAACGGTTCATTCATGACCTGACTCCCCATTTCATCGAAAACGTCAATCGAACCATCATCGGCGTCTACGAAAAACTATTGGCCAATCGCCGGCAGCGCACCGCATCCGGCAGATCTCCTTGGAGTTAGAGTAGTCCGGCATTACGCCAACAGGGGGTTACGAACTTTCACGGCCGCAAATCGTGAAAAGTCCCGGTCGGCGGACCATAGCTCGCGAACTCCGTGAAAGCGGCAGATCGCGGCGACTCTCGCATCGTGGATCGCTCCGCCTTGCACGCGTGCAGCAAGTGCGGTTCCTGCAAGGCTATCGAGGTAGCCATCTGCCTCGCCGATGAACTCGAGAGTCGGACAGGCATTCAGCTCGGCGAGCGCTTCCAGAGCGCGCTCGAGCGGTGTCGGCGTTTTGTAGATTTTGGGATGTGTGACGATCGCGATGAACTCATGCGCACAAGGCCACGGGACCGCCCATCGCTCGGTTCCCCCTGCGAGCTTCACGAGCGCGGCATTGGCCTCGGCATGAAACTTCGCGTCCTCCCGGTGCGCATACACCAAGAGGTTGGTATCGACGGCGATCATGATTCTTTGTGCGTCGCTTCGCTGTAGATCGCAGTCCGAATCTTTTCCCAATCAGCCTCGCGAAATTCAGGGTTCAGTCCACCCTTGCCGAAAGTCGGAAAGCGAAATGGGCGAGCAGCGGGCGTTCGGCGGTCTTTTAGAACCAAACGCAAGCCTTCTTCCAATACGGCGCGCAACGTCGAGCCTTCACGTTTAGCTAATTGCTGCGAACGCTTCAAAAGCTCGTCCGCAATATCTATGGTTGTCTTCACTATGGGCCACCCATATGCGGTAGTATGGGAGATAAGGCTACCATCCTTCAGAGCAATTTTCCAATCGTCTGGGAGCCTATTTGCTAATCGCGCTTGCAGCTGGCCGTGTAGTTCGGCGTCTTGTCGCTAACCTTCGCGAAGCTTTCGACGGTAAAGGTTGTGTTATTGATTCGAGTCATCTCCCAGCGGGAGAGCTTTGTAGATGTTGCGAGGTCAACCCAACGAATGGTGTTGCCCTGCCATGGTTCGGCGACAGAAACGTACCAAGTTGCGTCATTGTCCATTTCAGTTTGTATGTAGCGATGCCGCGTAGCGTCGTATGCAAACGTCGAGTTGACCACATAGGGGGCTTGCATAGAGCCCTGTTTGGGTCGAGCGATCCATTGGCGCATAAGGTTTGACTCAATGGCAAACGTAAACGTGCTCGACAAGGGAGGGTCGCTGGCCTTGCGCTCAAGACAGGACCACCTACCGACGTAGAACTGCAGCGCGTCCATTGGATTCACCGCTTGGGCTTTTATAGTTGGGACACCTAGGAGAAGCGCAAGCAAAGAAATCGCGGTACACGGCCGATCGGCCCAACGAAGCAGATTGACCCACATTATCGGTTACCTCTGACCACCCCGGAAAGTGGTGGGCCCGCTCGGACTCGAACCGAGGACCAAGGGATTCACTCTACCCCGCCGTTTCCGGAGGGAGTGGACTATCTCTTCACCCCCTAGTCTTCTACGAAGAAAAGGGGGTGCGGGACGCTCGTGCCTGTCATTAAGCGCGACTGTAGCGCTCAGGTAGTCTCTGCACCTTCCGGCGGTGTACCGCCGGCTTGGCTCAGGGTTGCCATCAGCTCAAGCTGTTAAGGTTTCCCTGAATTCATCCCGTCCACTTCACACCTTACGATGTGAAGGCACCATTAACTGATGAGTCCCCTGCTCTAACCAACTGAGCTACAGGCCCGACGCCGAGCATCCTATCACGCCCGGCATCACCGAGCTCGGCCCGGCGAGTCAAAGCCTGGGGTATCTTAGCGCGCCTATGCGTCATCCTAGCTTGCCGAGTTCGCAGAGCTTGCCTCTGCTTCCGATCAACGAAGCGTTGCCGCCGTTGGCAGAGGCTCTGGCAGGGAGCCGCCGCGTGCTGCTCCAAGCTCCGCCAGGCGCCGGTAAAAGCACCATCGTCCCTCTCGCATTATTGGACAGCGCGTGGCTCGCCTCGCGGAAGATTCTGATGCTGCAGCCGCGCCGAATCGCGGCACGCGCGGTTGCCCATCGCATGGCGCACTTGATGGGCGAACCCATCGGCAAAACCGTGGGCTTCCGCACCCGCCTCGAAACCCGAGTGAGCCGCGATACGCGCATCGAGGTCGTGACCGAGGGCATCCTCACTCGCATGCTGCAAGCTGATTCGGAGTTGGGTGATATCGGCTGCGTGATATTCGACGAATTTCACGAACGCAGCCTCAATGCCGATCTCGGTCTCGCGCTTTGCATCGAGAGTCAGGAAAACCTCCGTGAGGATCTGCGCTTGCTGGTGATGTCGGCCACGCTCGATTTGCAACCGCTCGCGCGTCTGCTCGACGCGCCCAGCGTCACAGCTGCCGGACGCAGTTTTGAAGTAGAGACGCACTACTTGGCGCGGCGCGCCGGAATTTCGTTGGAACTTCAGACGGTGCAGGCGCTCTCGAGCGCACTCGCTCGGCACGACGGCGATATTCTCTGTTTCTTGCCAGGCGCTGCCGAAATAGGCCGAGTGCAGCGTACGCTCGAAGAATCCACGCTGGATCCCGGCGTACGTGTGCTGCCGCTGTACGGCGAACTGACCGGCGCCGCGCAGGACGCGGCACTCGGCTCGTTGCCTGCAGGACAGCGCAAAATCGTGCTGGCGACCACGATCGCCGAGACAAGCATCACCATCGAGGGCATTCGTGTCGTGGTCGACTCGGGGCTGCGCCGCTATGCAGAATTCGATCCCTCGACGGGCATGAGCCGCCTCGTGACCGGCAAGGTGTCGCAAGCCGCAGCAGATCAGCGCCGCGGTCGGGCAGGCCGTTTGAGCCCGGGCGTATGCTATCGACTGTGGTCCGAGGGGACGCACGCCTCACTCGCCGCGCAAACACCGCCTGAAATCCTCCACGCCGATCTCGCACCGCTGGCTCTCGAACTTAGCTGTTGGGGCGCCACGGATGCCGCCCGCTTGACCTGGCTCGACCCGCCGCCCGCCGCGCCTCTTGCGCAGGCGCGCGATTTATTGCACCGCCTCGAGGCCGTCGATGAAGCAAGTCGAGTGACGCCGCATGGGCGTGCCCTCGCGGCGGCGGGAGCACACCCTCGCTTGGCGCATATGCTGGTCAGGGCCCGCGATTTGGGTGCGGCGAGACTGGCTTGCGATCTTGCTGCCATCTTGAGTGAACGTGACGTGCTGCGCGCAGCGCCCGGCGCACGCGACGTGGATTTGCGCCTGCGCGTGGGCGTATTGCGAGGAGCGGCGGCGCAAGGGTTGGCGTCGGGTTTGAGCGTCGACTCGCGCGCCCTCAAGCAGGCCGCACGCAATTCGGCGAACTGGCAGCGCGAGTTCGGCGGCGCTGACGACGCGGTGGATCCTCATGACTGGACGGGCGTTTTGGTCGCGCTGGCCTACCCCGACCGAATAGGCCGCGCGCGCGGCGTCGACGGAAGATATCTGCTCGCAAATGGCCGCGGCGCAAGGTTCGCGGAGCCCCAGGCGCTGTCAAAATCCGAGTTCATCGTGGCTGCGGAACTCGACGGAGCAGAGCGTGAGGCCCGCATATTCTTGGCGGCGCCCATTCAAATCGCGGATCTCGAGCGGCATTTTGACGCGCATATCACGGAATGCGCCGACATCATGTGGGATGAGCGCGAGCAGGCGGTTCGGGCGCGCCAAGAGCGGCGTCTGGGCGCACTCGCACTCGAGTCGAACGAAATCCGAAATCCCGATCAGCAGCAAGTGCAACGCGCCGCGCTCAGCGGCTTGCGCCAACTGGGGTTGACGGCGCTTCCGTGGTCGCAAGATCTGCGCCAGTGGCAGGCGCGCGTTCAGTTGATGCTCGAGCATGCGGTACCTGCACCGGAACCCTGGCCGGATTTGAGCGACGCCGCTCTTACTGCAACGCTCGAACATTGGGCGCCGCCGTGGATGGAGGGCCTGGTTCGTCGCGACCATTTTGCGCGGCTGGATTTGAATAATGCGTTGCGCTCTCGATTGACCTACCCTCAAGCGGCGATCCTCGAGCGAGAGGCGCCGACGCACTTCGTCGTGCCGAGCGGCTCCCGAATTCCCATCGATTATCTAGACGGCGAGGTGCCGACGCTCTCGGTTCGGTTGCAGGAAATGTTTGGCCTTCGCGAGACGCCGAGCGTGGCGGGCGGCCGTCTACCTCTGTTGTTGAAACTGCTCTCACCGGCGGGACGCCCGGTGCAAATCACACGCGATCTGGTAAGTTTCTGGAGCCGGGGCTACCACGAGGTCAAAAAGGATCTTAAAGGCAGATATCCCAAGCATTATTGGCCGGAGGATCCGCACACGGCGCAGCCGACACGGCGCGCGCGGCCTCGGTAAACGGTTAGTTGGTCAGGCCGAGCATCCGTGGTCGCATCGGTCCCTCTCGATTTGCAGGGTCGCATGATCGATCCGAAAGCGCCGTTTTAGGTTGGGTGTCAACAATCCCAAGAGCGCATCCTCAGCTTCCCTGTCGGGCACGACCAGGTGCGCCGTCAACGCAACGCTCGTGGTGCTGAGCGCCCAAATGTGCAGATCATGCACGTCCGTGACGCCGCGTTGTCCCGCCAGATACGACAGAACCGCCGTGGAATTGACCCCCGCCGGCACTCCATCGAGCGAAAGATGCACCGAATCCCGCAAAAGCGACCAGGTGCTCAGCAAAATCACTCCAACGATCAACAGGCTCACAACGGGATCCAACCATTTCCATCCCGTAGCCACGATCAACAGGCCCGATATGAGAACGCCCGCCGACACCGCCGCATCGCCGAGCATGTGGATGAAGGCGCTTCGCCGGTTCAGGTCGTCGTGACTACCACCATGCAGCAACCAGGCGCTCACGCCGTTGAGCAGGATACCGATGGCGGCGACGCCGGCAACGGTCGCACCCGCGACCGTCGGCGGAGCCGCGATGCGGCCCACTGCCTCCCACGCGATGGCGCCGCAAGCCAACAGCAACAGTACTGCGTTGGTGAGCGCGGCCAACACCGACGAACGCCCGAGTCCATACGTGAACTTGCCCCCGGGTGGCCGGCGTGCCAGATACATGGCCGTCCAAGCGCAGCCCAAGCCGAGCACGTCGCCGAAATTGTGACCCGCATCGGCAATCAAGGCGACCGAATTCGATAGAAAACCAAATGAACTCTCGATGGCGACGAAGACTAAGTTGAGGGTGACTGCGACCCCCATGCGCACGTTGATCCCTTCGAGCGCCGCATGTGCGTGACCATGGGCGTGGCTATGCGAGTGCGCGGGCGAATGATCGTGGTCGTGATCATGGTCATGCGGCGACTCTGCATTAGGTTCGTGATGTTCCATCCGCTCTTTGATCCTTCAGTTGCCAAACCACGGCCTACAGACCGAATATGGCGACGCCCGCGAACATGTAAACCCCCACCTGCCGGGTAACCAGCCCAAACGTGAGCCGGAGCGCCGGCAGCAATGCCGTTGCACCTCCCAACAATACCGCAAAAAGATAGAACGAAATGGCGCCCAGTACCCTTTTTCCGGCTCCAGATGAAGCGCAGCCCCTAAAGCATGCGCCCCCCATGTTGCGCCGCCAAATGCATACCCTAATCCGCCCACGCTGGGGCCGGTGAGGCCGCAGAGTCTCCGGGAGCGCGGGGGTTCCGTTTCGTTCAAAACCCCAGAGCGCTCAAGCCTGCATGATCGTCGGGCCGGCGGCCGAAAGCCCAGTTGTACTTACGCCCACCCTCCGTGATCGGCAGATCGTTGATGCTCGCGATGCGCAGCCGCATCAGGCCGTGTTCGTCAAATTCCCAATTCTCGTTTCCGTAACTGCGAAACCACTGGCCGCTGTCGTCGTGCCACTCATAAGCAAATCGCACGGCGATTCGATTCTCGGCAAACGCCCACAGCTCCTTGATCAGGCGGTAGTCGAGTTCACGAGACCATTTTCGGACAAGAAATGCTTGAATGGCGTCGCGGCCCTCGAGAAACTCGGCGCGATTACGCCAGCGACTGTTCGTCGTATAGGCTTGCGCAACGCGGGCAGGATCTCGGGTGTTCCAGGCGTCTTCGGCCATGCGCACTTTCTGAGCGGCCGTTTCTGCGTTGAAGGGCGGCAGAGGAGGTCGAGTCATGAATAGGGTCTCCGAGGTTATTCTCACGCTCTCGTTGGAATCGCCGACGACGGGCGACCGGCGTAGCCGTTCGCCGGCGAGCCCACTACTATAGTAGTTAGTATCAAGCCGGGGGAACACCTGAATGCGCGCATCAGTGCCGACTGAAAATCCGTGGGGTGAGATCGTCGGTTATTCGCGGGCGGTGCGATCCGGAAATCTCATTTTTGTATCCGGCACGACCGCTTCGGGACCGGATGGCCTGGCACTCTTTCCGGGCGAGCCGGGTCCCCAGGCCCGCGTGATTCTCGAACGCATTGAAGCCGCCCTGACGAAACTCGGCGCGTCGCTGAAACACGTGATTGAAACCCGCATCTACCTGTGCGACATGAACCAATGGGAGGCGGTCGGCAAAGTGCACGGTGCGTTCTTTGGGGCGATTCGTCCTGCCGCGACGATGGTCGAAGTCAGTCGGTTGATTGCGTCCGACCTCATGGTCGAAATATCGGTGACCGCGGTGGTCGACGCGGACACCGTGTCTTAGTGAGTTGGAGCGACAGCGAACGCGGGCATGCCGCCGCCCTGGCCGCGGTAGTCATTTGGGCCTTGGTACCGGTCGGCACCCGCTTCTTCGTTCTGCGGGTCGATCCGTTCGTGTTCAACGTCATTCGATTTGCCGCTTCGGGTACAGCGGCGTTGCCCTTCTTTGTCTACGCGCGACCCTGGCGCTGGCCGTTGCGGGATCAAATCCTCTTGCTCTGGTGCTCTTTGCTGGCGGTACCGGGCTACAACATTCCCGTGGCGCTCGGGGCGCGGACCGTGCCTGCCGGCGAACTGGGGTTGCTGATAGCCACTGAGCCCGCGTTCATCGTCGCCTTTACCCTGTTGCTGCAACGGCGCCGCGTCCGCTGGCCCGTCATCGGAGGTGGCGCCCTGGCCCTCCTCGGCGTCGCGCTCACGTCCGGAGTTCTGCAATCGCCCCAGGTTTTCCAGGTAACGAGCACGTTGCAGGTGCTGGTCGGCGCGGCCTCATGGTCTTGCTATACCGTGCTTGCCGTGCGGCTGAATCGACGCTACGGCGCGTTGGGAGTCACCGGCGCCATCCTCGTCGTCGGCACGGCGGCATTGATGATCATGTCCATCCCCGCGACCCATCTGAACCACTGGCCCGATTCCGCGATGACGGCGACGCTCGCGGTCATGGGCATCGGCAGCAGCTTGGTCGGTTTTATGTTGTGGAACTACGCGGGCGCTTCCGTGCCTGCGGAGCGCTTGGGACTGTTCCTTTACCTCATCCCCGTGGTTTGCGTAGCCGCCGGTGCGCAACTCTTGAATGAACCATTGACGTTGATGATTCTCGTCGGAGGCGCTCTGACGGTCTACGGTGTATGGATCGCGTCGCGCGTCCGGCCGCCGGCTCACACCAGTTGACACCGGCAACGGCAGCGCTCCTGCGGAGCGACTCGGTTAGAATCGCGGCCATGAAGGCAGTACTGTTGAAAGGCCACGGCGGATTTGATCAGCTCGAATACCGGGAAGATGTGGCCCGGCCTGTGCCGAGGGCGGACGAGGTCTTGGTTCGCGTGCTCGCAGCCGGTGTGAACAACACCGACATCAACACTCGAACGGCGTGGTATTCGCGTTCGGTAACGGATGGCACGGCGGCGGGAGGCGCGCAGGGCTTTGCCGGCGCCAGAGGTGAGGATTCCGGCTGGACCGGTACGCCGCCCACCTTCCCGAGGATTCAGGGCGCCGATGCCTGCGGTACGGTCGTAGAAGTCGGCAGTGAAGTGGATGCGGCGCGAATCGGCGAGCGAGTGCTCATCGAACCGGTGTTCGCGTCCCGCACCAACCGTTACGTCGCCACGTATTTCGGCTCCGAGTGCGACGGCGCGTTCGCCGAATATGCCCGTGCGCCGGCCGTGCATGCACATGCGATTTCGAGCACGCTCTCCGACGCGGAACTCGCCTGTTTTCCTTGCGCATATTCCGCAGCCGAAAACATGTTGACCCGCTTGAGCGTGACTGCCGGAGAGACCGTACTCGTCACCGGCGCTTCTGGAGGCGTAGGCACCGCAGCGGTCCAGCTCGCGCGGCGACGAGGAGCTACCGTACTCGCAATCGCAAGCAGCGCCAAGGCGGCTGCGGTTTGTTCCTTGGGTGCCTCACGCGTGTACGCACGCGACGTCGATTTGGCGGCTGCTCTCGGCCGAGAGCAAATCGACGCCGTTGTTGATGTCGTCGGTGGAGAGCAATTTCCGGCGCTGCTGGAGGTGTTGAGACGCGGCGGTCGATACGCGGTTGCCGGCGCGATCTCAGGGCCGACCGTGCTGCTCGATTTGCGCACTCTCTATCTTAAGGATCTGCGATTTTTTGGCTGTACCGTATTGGAGCCTGAGGTATTCGAGCGTCTGGTGAGCTACATCGACAACGGTGAAATCCGTCCCCTGATCGCGAGTATTCATCCGCTCAGCGCCATCGTCGAAGCCCAGAAGGAGTTCCTCGAAAAGCGGCACGCCGGCAAGATCATATTGATCCCGTGAGCGCGCTTCTACGCCGGCATATGGCGGCCAATGAGTTCCGCCATTCGTTCCGTGGCCACTTGAAATAGGTCGACGCTCAAATCCGGCAAATCGATATAGGCGGCGTCGGCCTTCAACATGAGCTTCACGCGCTGCGTTTGCTCGATGATGTCGTCGTGCGGTGCGAACACGGTCAACGGTACCTTGAGCGACTTGAGTTTTTTCTCGATCGGATAACTGCTTGCCGCCCGAAAGGCGGCTCCGGGATTGGCAGCCAGCACATGCTCGACGAAGCGCCGATGCACCTCCCCTAAGTCGTAGGGCGGCTGACGAAAGGCGAAGCACCCGCGCCACGCGCCCAACACATGACCTCCTTCGGTTGCCGGCTTCAGCGGCTGCTCGCTGTACTTTTCCATCTGGCGGGTTTGTTCCTCCGCTGTGAACAGCGGTACGCCCACCGCGGTCAAACGCCGCACCTGGTTCGGAAGTTGATGCGCAATCTCTATCGCCTCGATGGAGCCCGTGTGTACGCCGAGGAGATCGAAGGGACCGTTGATCCCGGCCCCTTTGAGCCCGTCTACGGTGCATTGAGCGTATTGCTCGAGAGACAGCGCCCAGGGCGGAGCATCGGAGAAGCCATAGCCCAGACGATCCGGAGCATAAGTTGGTCTGGTGAGTCGCTCCTGCAGCGGCTCCCACATTTCTCCTGAGCGCGGAGATGGGTGCAGCATGACGAGCGGCACGCCCTTGCCTTCATTGCTGCGCAAATGCAGTTGACCGAAACGAGTGGGATAAATGCGCCGCGTCAGCGACATTAATGAGCGCTCAAGAAGTTCTCGACCAGCGGCGCGACCTCAAGCGGTTTTTCGATATGCAGCATGTGACCCGCGCCGGCAAGTCGAACCAAGTTGACACCGGGCATGATCGCGCGGAACGCGGCGTCGGTACCGTCGGCACCCAGCCGGATCAAGTACTCGGATTCCTCGCCGAGTATCATCAGCATCGGTGCCGTAATGCGACGCCACGACGCCTCCGCGTCTTCGCGCTTGTACAGAACCGGATTGACCCACCGATGGCGAGCGTCCCCCAACAGGCGCACGCGTCCGTCGGCTTGGCGACTCGCCCAAGCATTGGCCACGAATCTCGATTGCGCCTCGGTGAAGCGCGGGTAGCGAAGCATAATGATGGACGCGAGTTGCTCGAATGACTCGTAATCTTTGAGCGGAGGAACCCGTTTTACCTGATCCAACCACTTGCGCAGTTGGACAGGTGCTTGATCCGGCGAGGTCCGCGGCAACCCAAATCCTTCGAGATTGACGACGCATCGCACGTTCTCCGGCCGCAGCCCCGCGTACAGGCTCGCAATGTTTCCCCCCATGCTGTGTCCTACGAGGCGGGCCGGCACCCCTAAGCTCAGCCGTTCCAGCAGTGCATCGAGGTCCGCGAGGTAGTCCGGAAACCAATAGCCGTTTCGGTCCCATTCACTGCGGCCAAAGCCGCGCCAATCGAGCGCTACCAGCGGCCAATCGCGTTCGAACGCATCCACCAGGAACTGAAAAGTATCGCCCGTGTCCTGCCAACCGTGCAGCAAGAACACAGGTGCAGCCGCGACCGAGGGCTCCGGCCCCCACCGCGTCACATGGATGTCGAGTCCCCGAACATGCAGAGTTTCATGCCGCGGCTCGCGCAGCAATTGATAAGCCGCCACGGGTGAATCAGTTCAGCCTGCCGGGGTCATGTCCGTTTGGCATGTGCACTAACCTCCAAGAAAGATTTTATAGGCCGGATTGTCGGATTCTTCCGTGTACGCGTATTGCAACTCGTTCAGATGCAAGACGAAGTCGGTATGCGTATCGGGTGGCACTTGGATGCCGGCGAGCACTCGACCGTAGTCCGAACCATGATTGCGATAGTGAAAGAGGCTGATATTCCAACCGGCACCGATCGCGCGCAGAAACTTGAGTAGCGCGCCCGGTCGCTCCGGGAATTCGAAGCGGTATAGGCGCTCATCGGTGAGTCCAGGAGGCTGGCCGCCCACCATGTAACGCACGTGCAGCTTCGCCATCTCGTTGTCGGTCATGTCATGCACGGTAAAGCCGGCGTCGCCGATGTCTTTGACGACAGCGGCACGCTCGGATTTGCCCTGCGTAAGCGCAAGCCCGACGAACAGCCGCGCGGCCTTCGCGTCCCGGTATCGATAATTGAATTCCGTCACGCTGCGCTTTCCCAGCAATTCGCAAAACCGCAAGAACGAACCGGGCGTCTCCGGGATTTCGACCGCTAGCAGCGCTTCGCGCTGTGCGCCCAAGTCCGCGCGCTCCGCCACGTGGCGCAACCGGTCGAAATTCATGTTTGCACCGCCGTTGATCGCGACGAACAGGCGTTCAGCGCACGCCTCGCGCGCGACGTACTTTTTGATGCCCGCCACCGCCAATGCGCCGGCCGGCTCCGCGATAGAGCGGGTGTCTTCGAAAATGTCCTGAATTGCGGCGCAGATCTGATCCGTGGTCACCAACAATATTTCGTCGACGTATTGTTTCGCGAGCCGAAAGGTTTCCTCCCCCACTCGACGCACTGCGACGCCGTCTGCGAAAATGCCGACCCGTTCCAGTCTCACGCGCTTGCCGGCGCGCAGCGACTCGTACATGCCCGCCGCGTCCTCCGGCTCCACGCCAATGATCTTGATGCGCGGATACAGCGATTTCGCGTATGCCGCGATGCCGGCGATCAAGCCGCCGCCGCCGATCGGCACGAAGATCGCGTCGATGTCATCGCCGTGCAACTGCCGCAGGATCTCCATCGCAATCGTACCTTGCCCCGCGATTACATCCGGATCATCGAACGGATGCACAAAGACCAAACTGCGCTCGCGCGCGAGTTCTATGGCGCGTTCATTGGCCTCATCGTAATCATCGCCGTGCAGCACGATTTCGCCGCCCAAATCGGCGACCGCCTGCACTTTTATTTCGGGTGTCGTCAGGGGCATGACGATGACCGAAGATATCCCACGGGTTCGCGCGCCGAGGGCCACGCCTTGGGCGTGATTGCCGGCGGATGCGCAAATCACGCCGCGCTGCGCGACTATCGGCGAAAGTTGGGCAATCTTGTTATAGGCGCCGCGAATTTTGAACGAAAACACCGGCTGGAGGTCTTCTCGTTTGAAGAACACGTGATTGTTCAGCCGGCGGGAAAGGCGCGGTGCCGCCTCCAGCGATGTTTCGATGGCAACGTCATACACTTTGGCTTTGAGGATTCGTTCTACGTAATTTTCTTGCATGGGCTACTTGGGTTGCGCGCGCCTACATTAGCTCAAGCGGCAGCCGGAGGGTATGTTTGACCGAAACTGTGAGACGTTCCACAGCCCTCGCGGACCTGACGGGACTTTGGCGGCGGATTATTGGGTAACATACGCATTATGCGCAAATTGAAATGGTGGCTCCTCGGCTTAACTCTGATTTCGCCGGCGGTGTACCCGCTTTCCGGCAACGTCGTCGCGAGCGACAACGTCAAGGCGCGCTTGATCAGCGAAACCGATGCCATTGCTCCCGGCCAATCGATTTGGGTCGCTCTCGAATTCACCATACGCGACGGCTGGCACACCTATTGGCGAAATCCGGGTGATTCGGGGCAAGCGACCAAATTGGCCTGGACATTGCCCGCCGGATTAACTGCGGGAGACATCGTCTGGAGCACACCGCATCGCTTCGAGATCCCGCCCCTGGTCAATTACGGCTACGCGAAGCATGCGATGCATATGGTGCAAATTACGGCAGCACCGGACCTCAAGGCCGGCGCGCCGGTCGAGCTTGCGGCCAAGGCGAGCTGGTTGGTCTGTTCCGATGTCTGCATCCCCGAGAGTGCCGATCTCAAATTGCGCATGCCGGTGAAGCCCACCGACGGCGCCATCGATCCCGCCGTCGCCCCGCTGTTTGCTGCGGCCCGCAGCGAACTTCCGAGTGCGGCTCCCGCGCCGACCAGCGCGAAGATTCAGGATGGCCAGTTGGTGCTGACGCTCGGCAAGGAATGGGGTCCGACACTACTGCAGGTCAAATCGCTGGCCTTCTATCCCTATGACGAAGGCGGTATCGAATACGCGGCGCCCCAGACCTTGTCGCGTCACCCCGATTCGATCGAACTGGCGATGAAGGTCGGGTATCAGGCGCCGCAGGCCGGAGCGATTCGCGGCGTATTGCTGGCGACCGAGCAAAGCGGCAACGATATGGTGGCCGTTCCCATCGAGATCGCAGCGAGCTTTGAAGGAGCGGGTAGCTCAACGGCGTCAGGCGCCACCCTCGTCGCACCACCGCGGTACTCCCGGGGCGCCGTGCACGCTGCGAACGCTGACACTCCGGCGCTGCCTATTTTGGTGTTGCTGGCCATTCTCGGCGGCTTGATCCTGAACTTGATGCCCTGCGTGTTTCCGGTGCTTTCGATCAAAGCCATTGGCTTGGTCGAGCAAGCCAAGAAGCACCCGGCTGCCGTCCGCACCAAGGGACTGGTATTTGCAGCCGGCGTCATCAGCTCCATGCTCGCGCTCGCCGCGGTGCTGTTGGCGCTACGTGCCGGCGGCGAGCAGATCGGCTGGGGATTTCAACTGCAATCACCGCTATTCGTCACGCTGATGATTTACCTGTTGCTGGCGGTCGGACTGAACTTGTCCGGGGTGTTCGAAATTGGGGGAGGACTCGCCGGGATCGGAGACGGGTTGACGCAAGGCGATAGCTACCGAGCTTCGTTCTTCACCGGCGTATTGACGACGCTGGTCGCGACGCCCTGTACCGCGCCGTTCATGGCCGCTGCCGTCGGTGCCGCGCTCACACAGTCGCCGCTGGTCGCCTTGAGCATTTTTGCCGCCTTGGGGGTGGGCCTCTCGCTGCCTTATTTGCTCTTGTCGCTCGCCCCCTGGCTGCGCCGTGCCCTACCTAAACCCGGCGCGTGGATGGACACCCTGAAGCAGATATTTGCGTTCCCGATGTACGCATCGGCAGCGTGGCTCTTGTGGGTGCTGGCACAGCAAACGTCATCGATCGGTTTGGGCGCCGCTTTGGCCGGCGCGATTCTTGTCGCGCTGGCGGCGTGGGCATATCAAAAATCCAAGTCGAGCTCGAGCGCCGGCCGCGCCGCTGCGCTGATCACGTCGGCGGCGGCGGTGCTGCTCGCCGTCGTCCTGCCCGCACGATTTGCGACCGTCGCAGCCGCTTCGCTCGACGTCCCGGCTACGGCTACTTCGGCGGCAGCCGATGAGTGGCAGCCCTACGATGCCGCTCGAGTTGCCAAACTCGAGGCTGCCGGCCAACCGTTGTTGGTCAATTTCACCGCCAGCTGGTGTTTGACCTGCCTGGTCAACGAGCGCAACGCGTTCGCCGACGCCGCGGTACAGCAGATCTTTCGTAGTAAGGGAGTCACTCTGATGAAGGGCGATTGGACCAACCGCGATCCAGCCATCACCAAAGCGCTGGCTGACTTCGGACGCGCCGGTGTGCCGCTCTATGTCGTGTACAACTCGAAGCCCGGCGCTGCTCCCGTCGTGCTGCCGCAACTGCTCACGGCGGGCATCGTCCAAAGCACGTTTGCCGGCTTGCCCGATCGCGATTCAAAATAGCGCTTGAATGGAGCATGCTGCGGGCATGGCCTCCGAGAACGCCGGCACAGTTTCAGTCATCGATTTCCGTCGCCAGAGCATGGTGCTGCAGTGGCACGTACTGGGCGGGACGTGGACCGCCTATGACGTGCCTCCGTCGCTGGTGCATGGAGTCGCGCTAATCCGCTCGGCCCAACCCAACATTTGCGTGTACGGTCATGCCGGCCGTTTGCGGCTGCAGGTGGGACCGAACCAATACGCACTGTCCGAGAACTCGCCGCGCATCAAGTGCAGCCGGGGCCTGGCGAGTTTTGGCCTTCGCCGGCGCTTCACGGTCGAATCAAGCACGGGCGGCATGTTGTTCAGCCACGCGTACTGGACCAATCAAGGTGAAGATTTCTTCCGCTGGCTCGCGGCGAGAGCCCAAGATCCGGACTGGCGCGTCACCATCGGGCGACAATGGTCCGATGGCCTTCAAGCAGTTGCTCTGCGCTCGAGCTAAGGCTGCATAGCTTCAGCGCGGCAGTAGCCCGGCGACCTCGGATTCCGTCAAATAGCGCCACTTGCCTGACTCCAAGGGGCCGAGCTCAATGCCTATGATGCGCACGCGTTGCAAGCTCAGCGTTCTGTAGCCCAGCGCCGAGCACATGCGGCGGATCTGCCGATTGAGCCCTTGAGTGAGGATCATTCGAAACGTTTCGGCGTCGATCCGGGTCACTTTGCAGGGCTTGGTCATTTCACCCATGATTTTCACGCCGCTTGCCATCATCGAGAGCGCAAGATCGGTGATGGGACGATTGACGGTGACGACGTATTCCTTTTCGTGATTGTTCTCGGAGCGAAGGATTTCGTTGACGATGTCGCCGTTGTTGGTCAGCAGGATCAATCCTTCGGAGTCCTTGTCGAGTCGGCCAATCGGAAAAATACGCTCGCTATGGCCGATGAGGTCGACGATGTTGTCCTTGATTTGCGGTTCCGACGTGCAGGTAATCCCCACCGGCTTGTTGAGTGCAATGTAAATCTGTGCGTTCTTGGCGCCGATGAGATCCCCGTCGACTCGCACTTCATCCCCATCGGCGACCTTAAGGCCAAGAGCGGCGGGGATGCCGTTTAAGGTAACTCGTCCCGCCTCGATCCATTTGTCGGCTTCGCGACGCGAACAGACACCAGTTTCGCTGATGTATTTATTCAGCCTCACGAATCCCTCTACGACCTATCCGTTGAGAAAAGCACGGATTTGCTTCGCCAGCGTCTTGGGGTCGGTGTCGAATAGGTCTGCGGGATTGTCCGCGAGCTCGACGAATCGCACGTTCGGCAACGCACCCCTGCTCCACTGGGTGTCTTGCGCCATTCCGAGCTTGGTTCGGAAGACGATCACCTCTTGCTTGGCTCCCGGCACGCGATCCATCGGCGGAACTCCCACCAGCACCAAACGACGCACGAGATCGGGGCGTGCGGCTCCTAACTCGAGTGCCACTTGAGCTCCGAAACGAATTCCCAATAGATCGATTCGGCGCAGCCTTAAATCCTTTGCGAGGTCCCCGACCGCGCCCGCGGCGTCCGCAAAGGTGAGACTCGGAGCCGCATCGGACTCCCCAAAGCCGGGCAAATCGGGCGCGTAGACCGAGCGTTCGTCGGCAATCTCGGGCAGGAATCGATCGAAGCTGCGGCTCGAACCTTCGCTGGGATGCAGGCAAAAAAGGGTTACCTGCTCGTCGAATCCGCCGGTCGACGGAAATGCGGTGCGTACGTGTAGCTGCCCAAATGCGCAGTCAAAATAGGCGCGGCGCGTGCGTACGGTCATCGCCGGAGCCGCGGATAACTTCGAGTGCTTAGCCACTTTGGGTCTCCAGACTGTCTGTGAAATTGCCGCCGCCTAGAATACTCGAACTCGTGCGGCGCCTCGCTTCCTTGATCCGGCCCCAATCCGCACTTAATGTTGCTTTTATGGTACGTTTATTTTCACACTTTTCTACATTAGGGCTAGCTTAGGTGATGAGTCACAGCTAAAGTGTTGCCCGCACGCAATAAGATCTTCGGGGGAAGTAAAAAGACCGATCATCGCGAGAGCGCGACTAACAAGCGCCACGAAAGGCATGGGGACTTGAAAGCCGGGCAATGCCCGGCTTTTTTATTGCTGAGGGGGGTGCGGCTGAACGCGATCCCACACGCGGGACGCCGTAAAACCGCTCGAGCGGCCACCTTTATAAGTCACTACTTCGATCAAACGTTGCCCCTCGTCCGACAAGCTGAAGCGCTGCTCGAATGGCGGATGGTTATCTTCCGGATCGCCTGATTGCACCACCAACGTCCCGTGGTCCCAGCCGCAAGCAGGCGGCGGTGCATCCCCGCGGCCATGCAATGAGTCATCAGTTCCCGAGGTGGCTTTTAGTTTTGCAGCCGGCCTGCACACCCTGGTCCTGCCGTCCGTGGCGAACGTAACCACGCCCTCGCTTTGTTTGATGGCCAGACCCTTGCCCGGCCATCGCAAGCCTTCATCCAAGGCGGAGACTGAGGGCAATGCGGGGCCGACGGCACCTGGAGCAAACCCGCCGCGGCCGCCGCGCCCAGCCGAGCCTGTCTGACCGCCGGCGCCGGCTCCAGCCGTTGCGGAGGTCAGCTGACTCTGCAAGAGGCGCTGCGGGTCATCGCTGTCCGGTTCATTGAGCTTCCAATGCCCACTCAAGTCCACCCCTGCCGGGGGCACTACGGCGAGATGCTCGCTCGCGCACCCAGCAAGAAAAACCATCGCCAAACCCACGGCCATTCGCATGCAGCACCTCTGTTGAAACCTGGACGTCAGCCGCAGGTTCTCTGCACAGAAGCTTATAATGAACTGGCGACCGAGCGGCAAATCGACCCTGACCGCGCCGGCGGTGACCGGGCATCGGGGCTGTCAAACCGCCGAGCGGCTCGCCTTCTGCGTGGTGCGCAGATTACTGGGTCCGCAAATCCAGACGCGACCTTCGAAAGGTTGAAAGCACACTCGAAGCGATTCTGTTCGGCGCATCGTCTGCGTCCCGCAGGCAATTTTTCCGTCGGCAAGGTCAGCCTGAATCAAATCGACCAGGGAGGCGCTCGGCTCACCGGTGTCCGTCGGCGGCAATGCGTGGGCGAGAATGCGCGCCTGAATCTCATCGCGCTTGGATGAATTGCCGAGAACCGCACGCTTGAATCGATCCAAAACGACCAAGACGGAACTTAGCGTGTTGTCCGTCACATCGCTGGGTCGTCCGGTGCCGCCCATGAATTTCAAATGCAGCAATCCGCCGACGCTCCGCGCCTCGTCGTGGAGGCATAGCGCAAGCGCCCCGTGCAAATCGGCGACCAGGAGCATGTTCTCGGGCGAGACATGATAAGTGTCCGGCGCGACTAAAACTTCCGTGAGATCTTTTGTCACCCAGTTCTCGGACCCTATATTGACTCCGCGATGCTGCACGTAACCTCGATTTTGCTCTGCCAAGCGAATCACGTTTTGCCAACCCGGCATGGGAGGTTATAGAGACGTACAACCCGAAACGCATCTAGAGGGGCTTATGGTCGCCGCCCGGCGTCTCGCTCGAGCCGGCCCAGGCTGGCCCAAGCGAGGCTAACGGGACGCCCCAGGGGCTCTGCGTCGCGTGTTTCTCGTCGGGCGGCGGCTTGTACATTGCGGCGGGTTATGAGTTCATGTTCGGCCGTTATTAGCATGGGCGATGCGTGGAGGCTAAAATAGCGCGATATGTATCGATATGACGTCATCGACAAAACGCTGGTCAATGAGCGCGTCGCACAATTTCGTGATCAAACGCGCCGATTTCTCGCCGGTGAACTCAACGAAGATGAGTTCCGTGCGCTGCGTCTGCGCAATGGTCTGTACATCCAGCGGCATGCCCCGATGCTGCGGGTCGCCATTCCTTATGGACTGCTGTCCTCGACGCAATTGCGCGCGCTTTCGTCGATTGCGCGTCGCTACGATCGGGGCTACGGCCATTTCACGACCCGGCAAAACATCCAGTACAACTGGCCGAAACTCGAAGAGGTTCCGGACATCCTGGCTGAACTTGCGGCCGTCGAGATGCACGCGATACAGACCAGCGGCAACTGCATTCGCAACACCACTTCGGACCACCTGGCGGGCGTGACGCCGGATGAAATCGAGGATCCGCGGGCTTGGTGTGAAATCATCCGGCAGTGGTCCACGTTTCATCCGGAATTCACTTACCTCCCGCGGAAATTCAAGATTGCCGTCACCGGGTCGCCGCGCGATCGCGCCGCATCGTTGGTCCATGACGTGGGTGTGCATATCGTGCGCGGGGCCGATGGGGAGCTCGGATTCGAAATCCTCGCGGGCGGCGGTCTGGGACGCACCCCGATCATTGGCCAGGTAGTGCGCGAATTCCTGCCGCGCGAACACCTGCTGTCGTACTTAGAGGCGGTATTACGCATCTACAACCGGGAGGGCAGGCGCGACAACCTGACCAAGGCGCGGATCAAGATACTGGTCAAGGCCTTAGGGATCGAAGAATTCAGACGGCGCGTGGAGGCCGAGTGGGAATTGATCAAGGACGGCGGCCTTCGCGTCGCCGAGGAGGAAGTCACGCGCATGCGCGATTTCTTCAAGCCACCGGCATACCTCGAGCTTCACAATACCGAACCCGCGGCGGGTAAGGAAACGGCCTTTCGGGCCTGGTACCGATACAACACGGCTGAGCATAAAGTTCCCGGTTATCGCGTGGTGTATGTCTCGCTGAAGAAAGCCGACTGTCCGCCCGGCGATGCAACGGATGCGCAGATGGAACTGATCGCCGATTTAGCCGACCGCTACAGCTTCGGCGAGATTCGAGTCACCCACACGCAAAATTTGCTGTTGGCCGACGTCGAACAGGAAAGCGCTTATGAACTGTGGCGTACGCTCGACGAGGCAGGGCTCGCAACGCCGAACATCGGCACCCTCACCGACATGATCTGTTGCCCGGGGCTGGATTTCTGCAGTCTTGCCAACGCCGGTTCCATCGACGTGGCGAAGCTCATCAACGAACGGTTCGATGATTACGATTACGTGTACGACCTGGGCGAGATCGACGTGAAAATGTCCGGCTGCATGAATGCGTGCGGACACCACCACGTGGGGAACATCGGCATTCTCGGGGTGGATAAGGGCGGTGCGGAGTGGTACCAAATTACCATCGGCGGGGCAGCGGGCGCCGACGCGTCGCTGGGCACGGTGATAGGCCCCTCGGTCGCCAAGGCGGCCGTGCCGGAGACACTCGCGCGGCTATTGGAGGTCTACGTCGAACAGCGACACCCCGAGGAGCGCTTTCTCGACACGGTCCGCCGCCTCGGCGTAAAGCCGTTCAAGGAGAGGGTATATGCCGCGCCGGCTGCTGCGTGACGGTAAGGTCGTGCCGGATGATTGGCAAACCTCGAGCGAGGGCGGCGGGGATTCCTCTGGGTCCATCATACTGACCTTCGATCAATGGCAGTCCGACCGCGACCGTTGGGTTCTGCACAGCGGGCGTCTCGGCGTGATACTCGCGCCGGCGCACCCGGTCGAACTCCTGGTGCCTGATCTCGCCCGGTTCGCCTTGGTAGGCGCAGAGTTTCCCGAGCTTCGGCGAGGGGCGCGGCTATACGCAGGGGCGGCTTCTGCGAGAACGCTGGAAGTTTGCCGGCGAGTTGCGCGCCACCGGCCATATTCGCCGCGACAATCTGTTCTTCCTGGCGCGCTGCGGCTTCAATAGCTTCGAGCTCCCGGACAGCGAAATAGACACCGCGGCTGACGCGTTCTCGACCTTCTCAGCCGAATATCAGCCGTCGAACGACGCGGGTCTCGCGGTCAAACCGCGACAGCGTAGAGCGCTTCGAAGCTAAGCGCGCGCCGCGGCCCAAATTAATACGAGCATCAGCGCGGCTGCGAACCAAACGTACTCGCACGCTGCGCACCTGTCCGGCTGCTGGATCATAAGCACTCAACCGTCCGAACGACCGATTGGTCGGGCATTCCCCTTAACCTAGCGCGCAGAGCAGCAGGCCGGAACTAATCTCCGGTCATGTGGATATGCGATTCGGTTATGTCGCTTAAAATCTAGGGGTTATCGCGCAGCGGGATTTGCAGATCTTCCAAGATCCGATTTACTTCCTCTTGAGTCTCCAATTTCTCGGTTTCGCGTACCAATTTACGCGGTAGGTGAGGCGCCAGTAATTCGATGAACTCGTACATGTAGGCGCGCAACAGAGCACTGCGCCGAAAGCCGATCCAGGTCGTATGCCCTTCGAAAAGATGCGCCGCATCGAGCACGGCGAGATCCGAATCCGTGGCAGGGTCGATGGCCAATCTCGCCAAAATGCCGACTCCCAAACCGATGCGCACATAGGTTTTTATGACATCCGAATCGCGCGCGGTCAGCGCCACGTCGAGCGACAGACCCGCTGTCTCGAATAAGGCGGGGAGCGAGGAGCGGCCGGAAAAACTGAACACATAGGTGACGATCGGATAATCCGCCAGCTTCTTCAGAGTTAACTTGCCTGCCGCGGCGAGAGGGTGTCCCCGCGGCACGACGACCGCCCGATGCCACCGATAGACAGGCAGGCGTACCAGATGTGGGAACAGCTCCTCGGATCCGGTGGCAATGGCGAAGTCAACGCGGTCGCGCGCGACCATTTCCGCGATTTGCTCCGAAGTACCTTGATGCAAGTGCAGACGGACCTTCGGATACTTGAGGCGAAACTCGCGAATGACTTCAGGTAGCACGTAGCGCGCCTGAGTATGAGTGGTCGCGATGGACAGCGTCCCGCCGTCGGCCTTGCGCAGCTCCGCCGACGTACGGCGGATGTTTTGCATTTCACGCAAGATGCTGCTGGCGCGCGAGATGATTTCTTCGCCCGCAGCGGTAGTGCGGGTCAGCGCGCGCCCTTCGCGTTCGAATAGTTGAAAACCGAGCTCCTCTTCCAACAGCTTGAGCTGCCGGCTGACGCCGGGTTGCGAGGTATGCAGTTGCCGCGCGGCCGCCGTGATGTTGAGACCGCTTTCGTGTACCGCCACGAGATAGCGCAATTGCTGGAATTTCATTGCCCTAGGATATAAGTTTTGGCCAGGACCCGCTCGAGTTAGCGGAAAGCCCGGGGTGCCATGGCGCAAAAACTCAAAACACAATCAGCTTGCAGCCGACGAGCAGCAGCATTGCAGCCAAGAGCAGACGCAGAATGGTCTCGGGAATCCGGCCGGTGAAGTGACTGCCCAAATAGATGCCGGGCAAAGAGCCGACCAGCAAGGATCCAAGCAGCATCCAATTGACACTTCCAAACAGCCAATGACCGAGGCCGGCCACCAATGTGAGCGGTACGGCGTGGGCTACGTCCGAAGCGACGATGCGAGCTACTGGTAGCCGCGGGTAAAGAAAGAGCAGTGCCGTTACTCCGAGGGCGCCTGCGCCCACCGAGGACAGGGAGACGACCACTCCCAAGATGCCCATTCGTAAAGTAATGCAAGCTCAAAAGGGTCGCGACTGCGGCAGGCAGACTTCCGGAACCCAAGAGGCCCGTGATCCGCCAATCGACCCGGCCCTTTTGCGTGCACATAGGTCCCGCCGGCCTTGGTGATCGCCGCATGCAGGAGGTCCGTTCCGACAGCGGTGGCCGGATGAATGCCGAACAGCAGCACCAATAGCGGCGTCATGAGGGAACCACCCCCGACGCCCGTGAGACCCACGATGGCGCCGACGACGAATCCGGAGAGTGCCTGGGCCGGATCGATCATTCAGCCACTATAGGGTGGGGCCCGGAGCTAGCACGAAAACGCATGTCCTCAGAAGAGATAGTTCGTTTCGTCCGGGGTCGGCCGGTTCTATAGTTTGCGGTACTACGCTCCAACGGAAGAACCTCAAGTGTCTGAATTGTCGATGGGCCTGCGTGAACGAGCCGAGGACAGTATTTCACTGCTTCGCGCCGCGGTCTCGGAATACAAAAACGTATGCTATGCCAATAGTCTGGGCCCGGAGTCCATGGTCCTTACCGATCTTATCTGGACGGCTGTCCCCGAGATCGAGATCTTCACCATCGATACCGGCCGCTTGTTCCCCGAAACCTATGATTTGATTGAGCGAGTACAGCAGCGCTACGGCCGATCGTTGCGTGTCTACTATCCGGAGGCCGCTCGATTGGAAGGCTGGGTCGGTAAGAACGGCATCAATGGCTTTCGTGACGGCATCGAGCAGCGCCGCGGCTGCTGTGCGGTTCGCAAAGTCGAGCCCTTCCGGCGCGCCATATCCGGTCGTGGAGCGTGGGTCACCGGAATCCGGCGCGGACAGTCGGCTAGCCGCGCATTGGCCGCCCCGATCGAATGGGACGGCGAGTACGGCTTGCAAAAGGTCAGCCCGCTACTGGACTGGTCGGAGAAGCAGATCTGGGACTACATCCGTAAGATGCGTCTGCCCTACAATAGACTGCACGATACGGGTTTTCCCAGCGTCGGCTGCGCTCCGTGCACCCGGGCCGTGCAACCGGGCGAGGACGCGCGTTCGGGCCGCTGGTGGTGGGAACGGGCCGACTTGCGCGAGTGCGGCCTGCACCCGCGCCGTCAGATTCCAGCGTTAAGTGCAAGTGCATTGAGCTTACCCGAGCACTAGCGCAAATTGATCGGTAGGCTCGATTTGAGCTAGCCTCAAACCGAGCGCAATGCGCCGAGGGCTTAACCGTTGAATTACTTTCCCCTTTTCTTCGATCTCAAGGGACAAAAGGTGCTGGTCGTGGGCGGCGGCGAGGTGGCGCTGCGCAAGGTATGCCTGCTCGAGCGCGCCGGTGCCCTGATCACGCTGGTCGCGCCGCAGATCGCTCCCGAACTCGAGGATCGGGCCGCTGCCGGCAAGCTGAAGCTCGAAATTCGCGAATTCATTCCGGGCGATTTGGATGGCGCGCGCCTCGTGATCGTCGCCACGTCGCGGCGCGCGGTGAACCGCTGGATCGCTACCTTGAGTGACGCACGCGCCATCCCGGTGAACGTGGTGGACGATCGCGAGGCATCTCGGTTCATCGTACCGGCAATCATCGATCGCGACCCGGTGCTGGTCGCTGTCTCGACCGCCGGCACCTCGCCCGTCTTGGCGCGCCGTTTGCGCGAGCGTTTGGAGGCGTTCATTCCCAAGCGTTTTGGTGATTTGGCCATGTGGCTGCGTGATCTGCGCAGGATCAGTCGCGAGCGGCTGCGCGGTACGGACGAACGGCGGCGGTATTTCGAGGCCATTGTCGACGGTGCCGCAGCACGCCGCTTCATCGACGGAGACCAGCGCGGCGCGCGGCGCATCGCCCTTAAGTTGCTCGAGACGAGTTCTACCGCGCCGCGAGCCGCGGGCGAGGTAACTCTGGTGGGTGCAGGCCCCGGCGATCCCGAGTTACTGACTTTGAAGGCCCTGCGGACGCTCCAAGATGCGGACGTCATCCTGCACGATCGTCTGGTGCCGGCCGCGGTGCTCGACTTCGCGCGCCGCGATGCGCTGCGAATCTGCGTGGGCAAGTCGGCGGGCGGTGTGAGCACGGCTCAAAGTGACATCAACGAGCTGATGATTGAGCACGCTCGCCAAGGGCGGCGCGTCGTGCGTCTAAAGGGCGGCGACCCCTTTGTCTTTGGCCGAGGCGGGGAAGAACTCGAGGCGCTCACACGGGCAGGAATCAGTTACTCCGTGGTGCCGGGAATCACCGCGGCCATCGGCTGTGCGGCCTATGCCGGGATACCGCTCACCCATCGCGAGTACGCCCACAGCGTGAGTTTCGTGACAGGCCACGCGGACCAAGACGGTAGCGAACCCGATTGGCGCGCGCTCTCTGTTCCCGGTGCCACGGCGGTTTTCTACATGGGCCTCGCGCGCCTGGATCACATTGTGGAAAAGCTCCTCGAGCACGGCGCCATCCCCTCTCGGCCCGCCGCCCTCATTGCACAGGGGACGACGCTGAACCAGCGGGTGATTACCGCCACTCTCGCCACCATTCGCGACGCTTCGTGCGGCGCGAACCTCGCCTCCCCGACACTGCTGGTGGTCGGGGAAGTCGTCGCTCTGCACTCAACTCTCGGCTGGTTCAACACCGGCAATGCGGTCGAACTCGTTCAGACCGCATAACCCTGAGGTAGGTCAGGCAATAGCCTCTTTGAAGCCGCGTTCCGCAATCCAGGCTGGGTTGAACAAGCGCGATTGGTACTTGGCGCCCCCGTCGCAGAGAACCGTCACGATGGTATGGCCCGGGCCGATTTGCTTCGCTATTTTCACCGCGGCCGCAACATTGATACCTGCGGTACTGCCGAGCAGCAGGCCTTCCTCTCGCAGCAATCGATACACGAAGTGCATGGTATCGGCATCCGGAATTCGCACCGCGTCATCGATGGGGGCGTCCGCGAGGTTTGCCGTCACACGCCCGGTGCCGATGCCTTCGGTGATAGATGAGCCGCCGTCCGATTTGAGCTCGCCGTCCTTGAAGAAGTGGTAGAGCGAACTGCCGGGCGGATCCACCAGAACGATACGCACCGCCGCGGATTGCGATTTGAGAAATTCAGCGACGCCGGCGAGCGTGCCACCGGTGCCGGTGGCCGCGCAAAACACGTCGATTTTCCCGGTGGTGTCGCGCCAGATCTCCGGCCCGGTCGATTCTCGGTGCGCGGCACGATTGGCCGTGTTGTCGAACTGATTTGCCCAGACCGAGTTGGGTAGTTCCGCCGCCAAACGGCCGGCCACCTTCTGATACTGGTTGGGGTTGCTGTACGGAACCGCGGGAACCTTGCGCAATTGCGCGCCCAACGCCTCGATGATCTGATATTTCTCGGCCGCCTGATTGTCGGGCATGACAATGACGCATTTGTAGCCTCGCGCATTGCATACGTGGGCGAGACCGATCCCCGTATTGCCCGCGGTTCCCTCCACCACCGTTCCGCCGGGCTTCAAGACCCCTCGCCTCTCGGCGTCGAGGACGATCCACTTGGCAGCCCGATCTTTCACCGAGCCGCCGGGGTTCATGAATTCGGCCTTACCGAGAATCTCGCAGCCCGTCTCTTCGCTCAGATGATGCAGTCGAATCAAGGGGGTATTGCCGATCGCGCCCATAAACCCGTCGCTCAAAGCCATCGAAATTCCTCCGGTTAAGTTCGCCCACGCATTGTGGCTGCGATCTTTCCGATTCGGAAACCCTTCTGAAGGAGATTTTGGGGCGATTTAAAAGAATCCCCGGACTTGCCGGGGAGTTCGAGTGGAACAGGTGCTGAGTAATAACTCGACACGTCCTTCGTTGGAGGATACGCGGGCACTTGCGGTACCCTAACGTTCGACCTTCTTTGAGTTCCAACAACTGTGGCAATTATGTTACTGAAGCACCAACCGCCACGGTTGCAGTGGCATGTATGCTATCACCCAATGCCAACAAATCCAAGGTTTCGCAGCACAAAAAGCCTGATTTTGGCGCTATGTCAAATCGTGTAAATATGTGTGACATGCGCGCAACATCTAATGACTTCACGCCGTAGCGCGTCCGCTACACCCATTCAGAGGCCCGTCGCTGGAACTCTTGCGAGCTCGCGCGCACCACGCAAAATCGCTGCCCCGTCGGTGCTTCCATGACCCACCAGCCTTTGATCGCTTGCACCCTCTTGGCCCCCAGCTTCTCCAAACGGCGAACTTCGGCCTCGATGTCATCGGTTTCAATATCGAGATGCACGCGGCTCGGATGGTCGACCAATTGAATCTCGACATGCAGGCCGTGCTCGGAATCATCGAGCGCTCGGTAAATCTCGCCCTCGCTGCCCGGTAGCTCGCGCTGGGGCATGCCGAGCGCGGCGCTCCAAAACCCGGCGGCGGCAGTCAAATCATTCGTCCGGCAATCGATAATGAATCCGCCCAATTTGCTTTTATGCATCGCTTCCTCCAAATTTTGATCTTCACTCCGAGGCAATCATCATGAAGTATCTGCACACTATGGTTCGCGTCACCGATATCGAGCAATCTTTGAGGTTCTATCGCGACGCCCTCGGGCTCATCGAGGTATCACGGCGCGATTACCCCCAGGGACGATTCACGCTCGTGTTTCTCGCAGCCCCCGGCGACGAAGATGCCCAAGTTGAGTTGACCCATAACTGGGACCCGGAACCATACGGCGCCGGACGCAACTTCGGACACCTGGCCTACGCCGTCGAGGACATTTACGCGGCCTGTAGGCGGTTGATGGAGCATGGCGTCACGATCAATCGGCCGCCTCGGGACGGGCGTATGGCTTTCGTCCGATCTCCCGACAACATCTCGGTCGAATTGCTGCAGAAGGGAGCGGCGCTGCCTTCCGCCGAGCCTTGGAACGCCATGCCGAACAGCGGCGTATGGTAGCCGCCTAAGCGAGAGCCGGGCTAGAACATCTCGGACGCATCGGGTGCTTTTATTTCGACCTCTGTGCGTGAGGCAATGTGCTCGCCGGTGATCATTTCGTCATACGCCTGGCCGGGACCCACCATCGGATAGACCCCGGCATTTTCATCGATCATCACTTCGAGGAACGCCGCCCCGTCGAAGTGGATGAACTCCTCGATGACGCGCGGCACATCGGCCTTCCGATCGAGTCGCACGGCGAACTTGAAGCCGTCGGCGA
This sequence comes from uncultured Gammaproteobacteria bacterium, assembly GCA_963755965.1. Classification (GTDB taxonomy): domain Bacteria; phylum Pseudomonadota; class Gammaproteobacteria; order Steroidobacterales; family Steroidobacteraceae; genus Bog-1198. The sequence continues at coordinate 599,036 of CAVWLU010000008.1, read as the reverse complement.
GCGCCGCCTTGACGAAGTCCTTCGTGTGCAGGCTCTTGTCGCTGGCGCTCAAACGGCCTTTGAAGAACAGCTTTTGCCACTGCTTCACCATCCCATCGCCGCAGTTGTTCAGCACCAGGACCTTGATCGGCAAATCATACGTGGTGACGGTCTCCAATTCGCCGATATTCATGCGAATGCTGGCATCGCCGTCGACATCGATCACCAGCCGGTTGCGATGCGCGAACTGAGCGCCCACCGCCGCCGGCAATCCGAATCCCATGGTTCCCATGCTGCCTGAGGTTAGCCACAACCGAGGGCTGCGGAAATCAAAATACTGCGCAGCCCACATTTGATGCTGACCCACCCCGGTGGTGATGACTGCCTCGCCGCGCGTCAGCCGATTGATCTCTTCGATGACGTAATAGGGTTGAATCAGCTCACTTTCGCGGTCGTAGTTCATGGCGTATTTGGTGCGCAGGTTATCGCAACGGCTTCGCCACTCGGACCACTCGGGCTTGAAATTCTTGGCTCTACCGTAATCGAGCAAGCTCAACAACGCATCCGACATGAGGCCCACGTGGCTCCAATCGACGCGCTTGACCTTGTTGATCTCCGAAGCGTCGATATCCAGATGCGCAATGAACTTGGCTCCGCCGGCAAATTTTTGAGGATTGCCGGCCACGCGATCATCGAATCGCGCGCCAACCGCCATCAGGAAATCGCAATCGTCCACTGCGTAGTTCGCAAACGCGGCGCCGTGCATTCCCAACATGCGCATGGACAACGGGTCCGTGGTATCGACGGCCCCGATGCCCATCAGCGTCGTGACAACCGGCACCTGAAATTCCTTGGCAAACTCACGTAGAGTTTGCGAGGCGCTGCCGTTGATGACGCCGCCGCCGGCGTAAATGAGCGGTCGCTTCGCGGCGCCCAACGCGGCAAAGAAAACGGCGCAGGCGGCGTCCGGCAATTTACTCGCCTGCAGGCGATTCATGCGCTGTCGGTAGCCCGGAATCGGCAGCCGGCCCGAGCCGTGGAACACGCCCTTCCAGTTCTGCACGTCTTTCGGGACATCGAGCACCACAGGGCCTGGACGGCCGGTGCGTGCAATTTCGAAGGCTGTGCGCACGGTCGCCTCGAGTTTGGTGGGATCGGTGACCAGAAAAACGTGCTTGGCCACCGCCCCCATGATGCTGGGCACGGGGGCCTCTTGGAACGCGTCCGTGCCGATCGCCGTCGTCGCGACCTGGCCGCAAATGACCACGATGGGTACGGAGTCGGCTTGGCTGTCGCGCACCGGGGTCACGGTGTTGGTTGCCCCGGGACCGGACGTCACCAAGGCGACGCCAACCCGCCCGCTCGCACGCGCGTACCCGGCCGCCATGAAACCGGCACCTTGCTCATTCGCGGGAACGATGAGCGGCATCGCCGACTGGTGGTCCTGGTTGTAGCGGAAAACGGCGTCGTATATCGGCAATATTGCGCCGCCGCTGTAGCCAAAAATGGTGTCCACGCCCTCGTCGGCCAGGACTTGAACGAGCATTTCCGCACCCGTCATGCTGGCACCGGCGAGCGGATGTGCCTGCTGATTCATCATGTCGTAGCGATCTTTCACGCTCAAAGCCTAGCAGTTCTCGCCCTGGCGCCCAAGTGCCCCCCTCCCGTATCCTTTGTGGCTATGCGGCACCTAATTGCAATACTTCTGCAAAACGAGGCCGGGGCGCTCACACGCGTCACCGGACTGATCTCCACGCGCGGGTACAACATCGAGTCCCTCTCGGTTGCACCCACCAACGATCCGACGGTGTCGCGTATCACGCTGGTAACCATCGGCTCGGACCATGTTATTGCGCAAATCAACGCGCAACTCCTGAAGCTCGTGGATGTGGTCGCGGTCGAGGACATGACCAGCGGCGATCACCTCGCGCGCGAGCTGATGCTGATCAAGTTGCAGATTCCGGCAGATCGAGTCGAAGCGGTCGCGGCATTGCTGCGCCGGGTGGGCGGCAGGGTGCTATCGTCGAATCCGTCGAGCTACATCGTGGAACTCACGAGCACCGAAATCGAGATTGGCGAGTTCATCGCGAATGTGGCGGCGTTCGGCGAAATCATCGAAGTCGTCCGTAGCGGCGTCTTGGGCATATCGCGCGCGAATCCGCGATTGCACGTGGTTAGGTAAGCGAGTCTTATAATGGGAGGTTGATTTTGCGTCATGCCTGAAATCGAAGTCACACCGGAACATGCGGTCGATCCGGATACCCGTCGTGTCGGAATTCTGGTCGGCGTCGTCGGCATTTTTTTGTCGGTGGTCACCATTGCCTCGCATCGCGCGCATACGCAGGCCGTCATTCATCGCACCGAATCGAACGACCAATGGGCGTTTTATCAGGCGAAGAAAATCCGGGAAAACACCAGCGACGTTGCCTTAACGTTGCTCGAGAGCCTCGTGCCGGACCCCGGGAAGGCGGCGCCGCAGGCGCACAAGCTTCAGAGCGCGCGCGATAAGTACGCCGATGATGCCAAAGAGATCATGAAGGAAGCTCAGGCGAAAGATGTCAAAAGCGAGGTCGAGGAAAATCGGGCGCTGCGCTTCGACATCGGCGAGGGTTTGTTGGAACTCGGGCTGGTTTTGTGCTCCTTGTACTTCCTGGCGCGCAGGAGTTTTTTCCCGATCTTCGGCGTGATCGCTGCGATTGCCGGAATTGCCCTGGGTATTTCCGGTTGGTTGCTTTGAACAGCCGCTGTGCGATTTGGGCGGTCGGCGGACTTACCCTCATGGGCTCGATGGCCGCCTCGGCGGCGGCGCCCGAAGCCGGCGCAGTACCCCGAATCGAAGTTCGTTCCGCCGATTTGTTGGCGGTTGGAACGGTGCAAGGCGATCGCATGACGATTCACTTGAGCCGCATTCTCGACAATGCACCGGTGCGCGACGCCGTGGTGAGCGTCGAACTACGAGGAACGACGCATGCGACCACGGCAGAAGCCGACGGCAGCTACTCGCTGCAAACTCCGGACCTGAATTTGCCGGGGGCGGCTTCCGTGCAATTACAGGTGGCGCGGGGGGACGCGCACGAAGAACTCCAGGGGATCCTCCGCATCGGCGACGCATCGGCCAAACCGGAGGAGAAAAATAACGCACGCCAATTCGGCTGGTGGATTCTCAATTTCGCCGTATGCATAGGATTTCTCATGCTATGGCGCCGCCGCAAGGGCGCAGAACGCTAAAAGCTCTGGAATGTCTGCACAAGAAATTGGACTTTATCGATACCGGCGATATTGTTGAGCGGAAAGGCGACGTCGACATGCAGCACGTTGCCGAGGCCGCTGCGCGTGTTTCCCAACCGAAGGCCGACGCCGGCGTCGCGCAGTAGACCTGGATCGCTGTTGCCGACGACTCCGCTGCCCCATGTTCTACCTACGTCGGCAAAAACCGCTGCGCCGACCCGCGCGAGCCGGAATGGATACCAGTCAGTAAAAACCCGCTGTTCTATCGTGAATATACCGCGCGACGTACCGGACTCGTAGCGCAAAGGATAGCCGCGCATTCCATTGTCTCCCCCGAGCAGAAGCTGCATGTCGGGATCGAGCGAGTCCGTGACGGTGCCGGACAGTGCGGCATAGAGGAGCCAATCCGGACGCCAGCGCCAGTAATATTTGGCGACGCCATCGACGATCAGATTGCGCGCACGGCCGCCTTCGACGCGAGAAGTGAAATCGCCGTTGAGAAACAACTTTTGCTCCTCCGACAAATCGAACCCTCGCAGCACGGTGCCTGCCAAAATCAGCGCATTTTGATTCGCGCCGAGTCCCTCGCTGGAATAACCCAGCTGGCCGGTAACTTCCGTGCCGTAGTGCAGATCCTCCGTTCTACCGATTTCGTTTTGGTCGCCGACTTTCCTGAAGTCGTCCTCGAGGATATCGAATCCGACAAATGGATATGACAGGGTTCGGTCGGGCGGCAGCGGTTTTGCCGGCAAGCTCGTGACCGGGGTTGGGACGAAGAGGTTTTGGTCGTAATGCATGCCGAACAGCAGCCGCTTGGTCCACCCATCCACCAGCCCGCTGGAGATTCCGCCGCTCAACTCGTATGTCGTTTGATTGTCGTTGAATTGATCGACGATATTGCCCAGGTTGTAGCGTGACACGGTACGATCGAAGCTGAGCGCCGTGATCTTCGCGCTCCAGCGCGTGTCGAGCGAATAAAAAGGCTGTGCAATCTGCAGGGCGCGCTGGTCTCCGTCGCTGGAATTGACATACGTCAAGGCTGCGGTCCATCGCGATCCAAACAGATTGGGATCCGCGTAGGACACCGTGTTGCTCGTGCGATCGACCGTGCTGCTGTGCGAAATCTGCACGGCTTTCCCCCATCCGAGGAAATTCGTGTCTTGCAGGTTGTAGCTCGTGGCGTTGGTGCCGCCGGCACGCCCGAATGAGAGGCCGGGACTCAACGTCCAGACATCCCGGGTAATGACTTGGATGTCTACCTTATTGTCGGCGAAGCGCACAGGGACGATGTGTGCATCGTAAACATAGAGGAGCATGCGCAAGTTGCGCTCGGTTTCCGCGAGTTTGCGGGCGCTATATCGGTCGCCGCTTTTGAACAATAGCTGCGCCTTGATTGCACTGCGCCGGGTCCGGCGGTGCAAGTGATCGGCGAGCTTGTATAGACCGCTGTTCTCGCGCGGATCGTCCTTGTCGAATATATTGAGAGTGTCGATGTCGATGGTGCCGATGACGGCGCCGGCGGCCTCCATCGCGGCATCGCTCGGCAATCCGGCGGGCCGCGGCTCATCGATGACGGTATGTTCCTTGTCCGTGAGTTTCGCTGCCAGCCCGGGCCCGGCAAGGCCCGCATTGAGGATCGTCAGCGCGAACCACCAGCGGGCATGCGAATGACTCACCTACAAGGCGGCGTTGTCGGTCTCGCCGGTGCGTATGCGCAATACCCGGAGGATATCCGTGACGAATATCTTGCCGTCGCCGACCTTGCCGGTTTTGGAGGCACCCACGATCGCCTCCATGACTTGATCCACGAGTTCGTTCTTGACGGCAACTTCGATGCGCGTCTTGGGGACGAAGTCGACCACGTATTCCGCCCCGCGATAAAGCTCAGTATGGCCGCGCTGGCGTCCGAAACCCTTGACCTCGGTTACGGTCATTCCCGAGACCCCGATTTCGGAAAGTGCCGCACGGACATCGTCCAGCTTGAAGGGTTTGATAATGGCAGTAATCAATTTCATTCGAGAACTCCGCAGCGCATAGGTCCATCGAGCACAATCCTATTACTATTCTAGGCGACCGGCACGACCATATACGCCCTTCTTCGGTCCCCTGCTCGGGCGGGTTGGCCTAAGCTAGGGTGTCGGGGGTCAGCCTACCCATGAGGGAGGGGACCGCCGAGCTGACCCCACTCGCGAGGAGCCCAAAATTTCAACCATTCTCATCATCGGCGGCGGTCAGGCGGGAGCCCAGGCGGCCGACACCCTGCGCCGTGAGGGTTTTGCCGGCCGACTGGTGTTGATCAGCGACGAACCGCATTTACCCTATCAACGCCCCCCGCTGTCGAAAAAATACCTCGCCGGCGAACTGACGGAAGAGCGATTGTTCTTTCGGCATCAGGCTTTCTACGACGAACACCGTATTGAGCTCCGATTGGGCCTGACGGTGATGCGGGTGGATCCGGCCGCCCGCCGGGTGGTGCTTGCGGGCGGCGAGGAGATGACCTACGACCGGCTGTTGCTGTGTCTCGGCGCCAAGTCGCGTGAGCTGACGTGCCCGGGGGCGGACTTGTCGGGCGTGCACTATCTTCGCGGCATCGCGGATGTGGTGCGGATACGCGAAGGGCTGAAGACCGGCGCACGGGTGGTCATCATCGGCGGCGGATACATCGGTCTCGAGACAGCGGCGACGGCCCGCAAGCTTGGGTGTGCGGTTACCGTGCTGGAAATGGCGGACCGTCTGATGAACCGGGTGGTCGCGTCCTGCGTATCGGAATATTTCGCGCATGAGCATCGCGCGCAGGGCGTGAAGATCATCTGCAATACTCGCGTGGTCCGGCTCGAAGGAGCGAGCCGCGTCGAGCGTGTCGTTTGCGCCGACGGCAGCACTTATGAGACAGACCTTCTGGTGATCGGCGTCGGAGCGCAGCCACACACCCAGCTGGCCGGCGATGCGGGGCTGGAATGCGACAATGGCATTGTGGTCGATCAATACTGCCGCACCAGCGACCCCGCCATATACGCGGCGGGAGATTGTACCAATCATCCCTCGCTCCGGTTCGGCATGCGGGTACGCCTCGAATCGGTCGATAATGCTTTCGAACAAGGGAAAACGGCGGCTCTCAACGTCCTCGAACGGCCGGTAACGCACGACCGGGTACCCTGGTTTTGGTCGGATCAATTTGACAATAAATTGCTTATCGCCGGATTATCCTTGGGGTTCGACCAGCAAGTGGTGCGCGGTGATCCGGCCACGCGCAGTTTCAGCGTGTGTTATCTCAAGGGCGGCGAACTGGTTGCCGTGGAGGCCGTCAATCATTCGAAGGATTACATGGCGGCACGCAAACTCATCACCGAGCGCGCCCGTCCGGATCTTTACAAGCTGGCGGACCCGCAGATCGCGTTGAAAGAAGCGGTTTGATGCCGAAGATCGTGTTCGTCGAACCTACCGGGGTTCGGCGCGAAATTGAGGCGCCGGTTGGTGTCACCTTGATGGAGGTCGCACGGCAACACGGCGTTCTAGGCGTCGTCGCCCAATGCGGCGGTGCCTGCGCCTGCGCGACCTGCCATGTGTATGTCGCGCCTGGCTGGATCGAGAAACTGGAACCTCGGGAGGAGATGGAGGAAGGGATGCTCGAGACCGCCTGGGAGCCGCGCAGCAACAGTCGTCTCAGCTGCCAGATCCATATCACGGCGGAACTCGATGGCCTTGAAGTCGCCGTGCCGGCACAGCAACGCTGACGCGCGCCTATTCGAAAACGATGAGTAAATCCTTCACGTCTACTTGCAATCCGGGCGTGGCCAAAATCTCCTTGATGACGCCGTCCTGCTCCGCACGAACCGTGGTTTCCATTTTCATGGCCTCCAGCGTCAACAAAACGTCTCCGCGCACCAGGCGCTGACCGCCGTGTACCGGGACCGTTCCGATCGTGCCCGGCATGGGGGCGCCGACGTGTTTTGGATTGCCCGCATCGACCTTGCGCTGGGGTGGCCGTTTGGCGACTTGACCGCGATCCGCGACGCGAATGGGACGCGGCTGACCATTCAGCTCGAAGAACACGGTGCGCGTACCGTCCTCGTGCGCATCGCTGGTGGTGACGTACCTGACGATCAAGGTTTTGCCGCGCTCCAAGTCGATGTTGATTTCCTGACCTGGTTGCATGCCGTAGAAGAAGACGGCCGTCGGCAACGCGCTCACGTCGCCGAAGGCGGCGCGTTCGGCGGCGTAGCTCGCGAATACCTTTGGATACATGAGATGCGAGGCGAGCTCGAATTCGGAGATGGGCCGGCCGATCGTGCGCTCGGCCTTCGCACGCTCGGCTGCCAGATCCGCCGGCGGCAACAATTCTCCCGGGCGCACCGTCAGAGGCGCTTTCCCGGCCAGAATCTTTTTCTGCAAGGACGGCGGGAAGCCGCCGAGAGGTTGGCCGAGATCGCCGCGGAACAATTGCACCACGGAGTCCGGAAACGCGATTTCAACGGCCGGGTCGAGTACCGCCTCCCTCGAGAGCCCGCTGGTGACCATCATGATGGCCATGTCCCCGACGACTTTGGACGTCGGCGTGACCTTGACGATGTCGCCGAACATCTCGTTGACCTGGGAATACGCGAGCGCCACCTCAGGCCACCGATGATCGATGCCGAGGGCGCGCACCTGTTCGCGTAGATTCGTGTACTGGCCGCCCGGCATTCCGTGAACATAGACCTCCGAGGCGCCCGCTCGGATGTCGCTTTCGAACGCTACATAGCCATGACGAACCTGTTCCCAATACGTGGAGATCGTTCGCAACCGGTCCGGGTCCAGTTGTGAGGCGTGCGGACCGAATTGCAGGGCTTCCACCAGCGATCCCAAGTTGGGCTGCGAGGTGAGCCCCGAAAGGGCGTCGATGGCGCCATCGATCGCGTCTGCGCCGGCCTCGACGGCCGCGAGCACGCTCGCCGCCGCGATACCGCTCGTGTCGTGCGTGTGGAAGTGAACGGGCAATCCCACCTCATTCTTGAGTGCTCCGACCAGCGCGCCGGCCGCGTGCGGCTGACACAGCCCCGCCATATCCTTGATGGCGATCACGTGCGCGCCCATGGCCTTTAATTCTTTGGCGATTTTGACGTAGTACTTGAGGTCGTATTTCGTTTCCCGCGGGTTCAACAAATTGCCCGTATAGCAAATGGCGGCCTCGCACAGCCGGCCGGTCGCTCTCACGGCTTCGACCGCCACTTCCATGTTCTTCACCCAATTCAGGCAATCGAAGACTCGAAAGACGTCGATTCCGCCCTCGCTCGCCTGCGCGACGAAGTGCCGCACCACATTATCCGGATAGTTGGTATAGCCGACGGCATTCGCCGAGCGAAATAACATCTGCAGCAGCAAATTGGGCATGGCCTCGCGAAGATTCGCGAGCCGCGCCCAAGGATCCTCTTTCAGAAACCTCATTGCGACATCGAACGTTGCGCCGCCCCAGCACTCAACCGAAAATAGTTGCGGCAACAGGCTGGCGTAATACGGCGCGATCAACGCCATATCGAGGGTTCTAAAGCGGGTCGCCAAGAGAGACTGGTGTGCGTCGCGCATGCTGGTGTCCGTGAGCAGCACGCGCTTCTCCTCGAGCATCCATGCAGCGAATTTTTCGGCTCCGAGTTCGTCGAGCTTTTGTTTAGTGCCGGGCAGCGGTGGCGGCAGCGGCATGCGCGGGAGCCGCGGAAACACGGGATCTTTAGGCTTGGACTCTCGTCCCTTCACCTCGGGATTGCCATTGACGATTACATCGCCGATGAAACTCAAGAGTCGCGTCGCGCGATCCCGTTTGCGCGGTATGTGAAAGAGCTCCGGCGTTTGGTCAATGAATTTGGTGGTGTAATCGGCCGTCGCAAAGCGCGGATGCATGATCAGCTGGTCGAGAAAGCGTAGGTTGGTAACCACACCGCGAATCCGAAACTCCCAGAGCGCGCGATGCATACGTGCGATCGTCTCATCGGGCGTCGGCGACCAGGCGGTGACCTTCACGAGTAGAGAGTCGTAGAAGCGCGTGATGATGGCGCCGGCGTAAGCGGTCCCCGCATCGAGCCTGATGCCAAAGCCGGCGGGGCTGCGATACGCCGTGACCCGCCCATAGTCCGGCACGAAATTGTTTTCCGGATCTTCGGTCGTGACTCGGCACTGCAGCGCATGCGCGTTGACGCGAATCTCCTCTTGGCGCGGCACTCCGCTCTCCGCCGTGCCGATGCGCGCGCCGCCGGCAATCCGAATTTGCGCCTTGACGAGGTCGATCCCCGTCACGCACTCCGTGACGGTGTGTTCCACTTGGATGCGCGGATTGACCTCGATGAAATAGAACTTTCCGGTCTCGGCGTCCTGCAGGAACTCGACCGTTCCCGCCGATCGATAGCCGACCGCGCGGCCGATCTTGAGCGCCGCCTCGCAAAGATCGCCTCGTTGGCCTTCGGTGAGGAACGCCGCGGGAGCTCTTTCCACCACCTTTTGATTGCGCCGTTGTACGGTGCAATCGCGCTCGTACAGGTGCACCAGATTGCCGTACGAGTCGCCCAAGATCTGCACTTCCACGTGCCGTGCCCGCCGGATGAGCTTCTCGAGATAAACCTCGTCCTTGCCGAAAGCTGCCTTGGCCTCGCGCCGCGCGGCTGCCACGGTCTCGATGAGATCATGGTCGTCTTCGACGATGCGCATGCCGCGGCCGCCGCCGCCCCAACTTGCTTTCAGCATCACCGGAAAGCCAACCGCCCTCGCCATTGCAAGGACTTGGCTTTCGTCGCCCGGCAAGGGCGGTGTGGCGGGCATCACCGGAACACCGGCGCGCGCGGCAAGATTGCGCGCCTCGATTTTGTTGCCGAGCCGGCGCATCGTATCGGGCAAGGGCCCGACGAACATGATTTGCGCCGCTGCGCATGCTTCTGCAAATTCGGGGCTTTCCGACAAGAAGCCGTAGCCGGGATGTATGGCCTCGACGCGCGCCTCGGTGGCAACGCGAACGATGTCTGCGACGTCGAGATAGGCGTCGATCGGGCCCTTGCCGTCGCCCACCAGGTAGCTCTCGTCGGCTTTGGTCCGGTGCAGCGAAAAGCGGTCCTCCCGAGAGTGGATCGCGACCGTGCGAATACCGAGTTCCGTCGCCGCGCGCATCACGCGAATGGCAATTTCGCCTCGATTTGCGATGAGGAGGCTTCTGATCGCGCCTGTCTTGGGGAATGGATTCATCTGCGAATGATGATAGCCTTGGGGCCGGCCACCGGCCAGAGGAACGGGAGCTTACGATGTTCGGGCTAGCGATCCACGGCGGCGCCGGCACGCTGCCGCGCGTTGAAATGAATGCCGATCAAGAGCAGCTGTACCGCAGTGGCCTCGCCGAAGCGCTCAGCGGAGGCTTTGCCATTCTCGAGAGCGGCGGCACCAGCTTGGATGCGGTCACTCGCGCAGTCGTGCTCCTCGAGGACAATCCCTTGTTCAACGCCGGGCATGGAGCCGTGTTTACCTTCGACGGCCGCAATGATCTCGACGCCTCCATCATGGAGGGAACGACGCTGAAGGCTGGAGCTGTTTGCGGCGTCGCGCACGTCAGGAACCCCATCGAACTTGCGCGTGCCGTGATGGAGCACTCCGACTATGTGCTGCTCAACGGGTCCGGAGCCGAGGAATTTGCGCTGAGCCGCGGCTTCAAGCTCGTGCCGCGCAGTTATTTCTATACTGCAGCGCGCTGGCGGCAGCTCGAACGCATCCGCAGCGGCGATCCGCAGGTTTCGCCGTCGACGATATCGCATGTCGGCACCGTCGGTGCAGTCGCTCTGGATTCCCGGGGAAGGTTGGCGGCCGCCACGTCGACCGGCGGTATGACCGGGAAGCGCTACCAGCGCATCGGAGATTCACCGATCATCGGGGCGGGGACCTACGCCGACGATCGCGCATGCGCCGTATCGGCCACCGGGCACGGAGAAATCTTCATTCGCGCCGTCGTGGCGCACGATATTTGCGCCCGAGTGCGTTTCGGCCGGCGAAGCCTTGCGCAAGCGGTCCGTGAGGTGGTCTTGGAAGAGTTGCCGAGCCTCGGCGGCGAAGGCGGCGTCATCGCGATGGACCCGCAAGGGCACATTGCCATGGAATTTAATTCCGAAGGTATGTTCCGTGCCAGCAGAAAGTCCGGCGAAGAGCCTCAAGTCGAGATTTATCGTCCGGTATGATTTGCAGCGATGTTTCGCGCCTCGTCGCCCGATCTTCAGCCGCCGAGCTGGACGCCGCGCTTCTCGAAGCGCCCGGTTCGCAGAGTCTGGTACTCGGCTTCCATGACAACGACGCGGTTTCTGCCTTGTTCCTTCGCACTGTACAAACCCTCGTCCGCGAGTTGAATCAACCCCTCGTGCGTGCGGGTGGCGCTCGGAAGAATGAACGCTGCACCGATACTCACGGTCAACCGGCTGGCCACGCGTGAGGCTTCGTGCGGAATATTCAGTTCCGCGATGGAACGCTGAATGCGCGTCAGAACTTCCGCCACGTACTCCCTGCTTGCCTCGTATAAAATGACGGCAAACTCTTCCCCGCCATACCGAGCGACGAAGTCCAAGGGGCGGCGCGCGCATTGACTTAGGGAAACGGCAACAGCGCGCAGGCACTCGTCGCCCGCCTGATGTCCATAACGGTCGTTATAGTCTTTGAAACAATCTATATCGACCAGCAGCACAGCCACACGCTGGCTTTCACGCACCGCTTGGTGCCAAACACGCTGAATGTGTTGGTCGAACATGCGGCGGTTGTGAATGCCGGTAAGGCCATCGCGGGCGACCATCTCGCGCAAAAGGGCGGCTTCGAGAAAGCGCATTCGGCTGGTCTTCTCATGCATGTAGACCACGGAGGCGCAGAATAGATTGACCGCGACGATGGCAAGCGCATCGTAACCGAACTCGCGGCCCGGCACTTGCAGCGCGGTTCCTGCGGCGAGGTATACGAGTGTCACGATCACATTGGCGGCGAGCGCGTGATAAAAGATCAGGCCGCCCATGAAATAAATGAAAATGACGGTCAACACCAAGCCGGGAAACAAAATCCAAGCACCGCCGAGTCCCGCGACGAGCTGGATGGCCACCACGCAGAGCCCTGCAACGGTGAAGCCGGCCAGAGCGAGCGGCGGATAGACACGATGACGGCGCGCCGAAAAAGTCGCGGCAAAACAGATCAATATGATGGGGACCATCACCAGCATGTGCAGAACGCTGGAAACCCGGTTCATGCCGGGGCCCAACACCGTCGATTGAACCGCGGTGGCGGCGATGATGATGGTGAGCGCCAAGCACAGGTTGACGCGGATGTGCCACAAATTCTCGTCGAGGACGGTCTGCCTGAATTCCGGCTCGAGTTCGGCGTCGAAAGTCAGCCACGGAAAACCGGCCTTGAGTTGCCGCGCATGCGGCAAGTCCGGTAGATCCTCGCCTTGAAATCGACTGCCGATGATCATCGCGTATTAGCCTACTCATCACCGCATGCGGACTCAATGAATTGGACCACAGGTTGTGGGATAAAGATCGAGCGTTGCGTCGCTATTTTATGTTAACCCGAAATCGCCTGGATACCGAGTCGTCGCGGCGCGGCACGCTCGCATCAATCCGCGAGATAATGGGCAAGATAAGTGTCCAAATCCGTCTTATCGGCTGCCTCTATCCGGCTTTGCTCCTCATGCGACTCTCGGGCCGCAGCCGCAAACTCGCTCAAGCGACGTTCGTTGGGCGGATACAGGTCCAAAAAGTAGTCTTTGTGCATTTGCGACATGCGCAGCGCAAGTTGGAAAAATGATTCGCCGGTCTGGTGCATTTCCGTGAGCAGGCGCGCCGATGGCGTACGCTCGACATCCTCGATCTTGGCGCGCTGTTGCTCCAGAGCGGTCGTGTAAGGGCGCGTCGGTTCGCCGTGATCCAACATCTCGCATAGGCCCTGCATCGAATCGAGCAGCTCCCGCGCCCATTCGGTCATTGGAAACTCGCGGCCGTCGCGGTTGAGCTTCAGTCCTGGCTCGCGGCCGCGCCGCGCAACCCGAAGATGGTTTTCATCCAGAGTCTCCTGTTCACCGCGACCGATGGGCTCGCTGTCACGCAGCAGGCACAGAGCGAGAAAGGCCTCGAGAAAGCGCAGCTTGTTTTGATTGACGCCGACGGGATCGAACGCGCTGACATCGAGCGCGCGGACTTCCACGTATTCGACGCCTGCGCGGCGCAGCGCCTTAGTAGGTCTTTCGCCGGTCCTTGCGATGCGTTTCGGCCTGATGAAGCTGTAGTACTCGTTCTCGATCTGCAGTACGTTGGCATTGAGCTGCAGATATTCGCCATTGACTTTCACCCCAAGCTTTTCGTAGGGCGGGTAGGGCGTACTGATGGCTCGGGAAAGATCCCGTATGTACTCGTCCAAACCGTTGACCGAGACGCTCACGCCCGCCTGGTTCTTGTTGCGATAGCCTATGTCGCTCATGCGCAGCGAGGTTCCGTAAGGTTCATAGACGGTGTCCTCGTCGAGCGACGGCAAACTGATGTCGCGTCCGGCAAAGAAGCCCTTGGATACCGCGGGCGAGGTCCCAAACAAGTACAGCACCAGCCAGCCGAAGCGCCGGTAATTTCTGAGGACGCCAAAGTATTGCTCTGAAACGAAGTCCTGGCGCGGTTGTTTCGACTCGTTGATGTACTCGAGCGCATCCCACAATTCGGTGGAAAATGAGTAATTGAAGTGCACCCCGGAGATTGCCTGCATGATGCGCCCGTAGCGCATGCCCAACCCGTGGCGGTAGATGGTTTTCATCCTCCCGACGTTCGAGGTTCCAAATTGCGCGAGAGGAATGCTTTCATCGCCTTCGAAGGCGCAAGGCATGCTGGTAGACCACAGCAATTCGTTGTCCAGATGCCGGTAGACGAACTGATGGATGTCGCACAAATACTGCAGCAATTCCCACGTCTCGCGGAAAGGCGGAGTGACCAGCTCGATCAGTGATTCGGAAAAATCGGTCGTGATGTGCTCGTTGGTGAGCGGTGCGCCCAAGGCAGCTGGGTGAGGGCTATGTACGATCTCTCCCGCCGGAGACGCCCGCAGAGACTCTTTTTCGACGCCTTTTCGCCCGCCGCGCAGCACCGCGCGCTCACCGCTATTGATGAGGGCCGCCAGCCGGCGTTCGAATTTCTTGTCGACCACGTTTCGCACCACGCCTAGGATACTAGAACCTTAGGTCACGGTAGCTCGGCAATGACTTCAATTGCAACGAGGAAGCCCGGATCAACGAGACGCTGTACCTGTACCCATGAGGTCGTCGGCAAGCGCTCCTTGTCGTAGTATTCGAAGCGCAGGTCCGAGGCCTTCAGCAAGGCCTCCATATTCGTCGTGTAGATCGTCTCTTTGACGACTGCCTGGAAGTCGGCGTTATGCGCGGCCAGGGTGCGCCCTATGTTGCTGTAGGCGGCGCGCATTTGTCCCGCCATGTCGCCGGGCGAGACCAAGCGCCCTCCCTCATCCACCGAAACCGAGCCCGATATGTACAGGGTTTTGTCGATCAGCACGGCTTGGGAATACCCGAAGTCCTTTTCATAGGCGTTCAAGTGGAAAACCTGTTTGGATCGCGGCGGAGGCGGTTCCGGCTCACGGTCGCAAGCCGTCAGCAAAAGCGCCGATATCACGCAGACGACGTGCAAAACTTGGCGTATCACGCTAGGTTTCCCCCACTCGGACCGGTAATAAACTCATCCGTGCTGCTGCACCGATTCGGCGCGAGCACGTAGGGCACGCAGCATTTTCGGCAAATCGTGCCTTAACACAGCTCCGACAATCCAGCGCGGAATCCAAAAACCCGGCGTCAAATCCACCGAGTAACGCGCGATAGTGTAATCGCCGTCGCTCTGTAAAACCCACGAGCCCTTGAGCGTACTCAAGTCTCCCGATACCCGCTCGATCGAGATCCGTACCGGGTACTCATATGTCGCTCGAATTTGGTAAGTAAGCCTGGGTAAATACCAGGAATAATTCAGGACATGACGAATGATTTGCCAAGACTGGTCGGGCGCGGTCTCGAGCACTTCGCATGCGACGAGACCCGGCACGAGCGCAACCGCCTCGCTGCAGCTTTTGATCAGGGACCAAACGATTTCGCGCCTCGCATGGATTCTCACCGTCGCGTCGGCGCGGCCGCTCTGCGCGGTCCGGTCGAGCTCCACCTTTACTTCGATGTCGCCGTGCTGTTCGGCTTCTTGTGCGATGTCCGCGCGCACCGCGAAACTAAACGTTACCAGCGACAATGCCAAGATGATTGGTGAGCGCACAATGTCCTTCGACCTTAAGTCGAGTTATTCCGGCCGGCCCAAGATCGCCGCCTACCCAAGATCGCCGCCTAGCGGATACTAGAATTAATGCAGTTCGCCCAGCCAACGATCGACTTTCGACTCCAAAATGTCCAGCGGCATGGCGCCCCCGTCGAGGAGCTGCGAATGAAAAGCGCGAATGTCGAAGCGCGCGCCCAAGGTTTGTTGAGCGCGCGCACGTAAGCTCAGGATTTTTCGTTCGCCCATGGTGCACGCCAATGCCTCGCCGGGCAGTGCGAGATCTCGATCGACCGTGTCACGCGCGATTGCCTCATCGATCGGCAGCTGCGCATGCAGGTAATCGATAGCTTGCTGCCGGGTCCAACCTTGAGAGTGCAAGCCCGTGTCGATGACGAGCCCGGAAGCGCATTCAAGATCAACGATCAGCGCCGCGATTTTTGATTCGGTGTCGCGGAACAGTCCCACTTCCTCGCCGAGCGAGGCGGCATACAAGCCCCATCCCTCGACATATGCCGGGGAGCCGCCGAGCCGGCGAAATCGCGGCAGATCCGTGCGCTCTTGCTGAATTGCGAGTTGGAAATGGTGCCCGGGCACCGCCTCACGAAGAAAGCTCGCAGGCGCCGCGATGACGGGCTGCGCAGAGATCCCGGATGCATTGACGAAGAGAATGGCGGCGGTCTTGCCATTCGGCGCGGCGCGTTGATATGACAAAGCCGGCGCGGTCGACTCCCGGAAAGCTGCGACCGGACGAATGGCGAAGTCGGCCTCCGGCGTTTCGGAAAAGGACACGGGCACCGCGGCCGCGACTTGAACCTTGAGATCGTTGTAGAAATTCAGCAATTCGTCCAGTGTTTTATAGGAGAAACGGGGGTCGGCGCGCATCTTCTCGACGAAACCTTGCAGATTGGCGGGGAACGCCGTCTCGGCGAGCAACGTCTGCAATCGAGCGTGAAGGCGTTCCAATTCTGCGACGCCCAGCGCATGGATTTCGGCAGGCGTCAGCGCGCTGCCGGCCTCTCTCTTGACCAGAAATACATACCAGGACGGCCCCAGCGGCAATGCGGATAGCCCTACACTGGTCCTGGCCCGAGGCAGATATTCGTTGCGCAAGAAGTCGTGAAGGGCACGGTACGACGGCAGTATTTTGTTCCTTACCCCGGCGCTTATGCCGTCGGTGAGCCGGGTTCGTTCCGAATCCGCCAAGGTCGCAGGGATGGCTCGGAGCGGTTGATAGAATATGTTGTCGGATGTGTCCGCGCCCAGAGCGGCCAAGCTCGGCAACATCTCCTCGACGAGTACGCGCGGCAGCGAGTAGCCGCGCCGCATCCCTTCCCTAAGGTTGGCCAAGGCGTCTTTCGTCCAACGCACGTAGTCATCCGTTCTGATCTGCCAATTTTCGTAGTCCTTCGCGCTCAAAATCGCATATTGGCCTACTCCGGCCCCAGTCTGCGCGAACAGCAGCGGCATCGATCTCACCGGGTTGATCGGCAGAAGCTCGAAAGGGTACGTGAAGCCTTCGATGGCCAGCTCGCGCTCCCGCTTGAAAATGTCGTAGGTCAGTTGCGATTCGGCATCCAGGCGCGGGCGCGGGACGGCGAGCACGGCGCTGAGATACCGGCGCTCGAGCGCCAGCGAGTCCGCGAGAAATTGCGAGGAAATGTTGTATCCGTAGCCATCCTCATAGCGCGTGGCCGCGCCCTGAGGTAACTTCTGTGGGTTGAGCAGGAGATATTCGTCCCAATAACGTTCGACCAGACGGGTGAGCTGCTCGCCGGGCGCTACCGATGTCACCGGCTGGGATGGCGGCGGGGCCGGCGTGCCGCCGCAAGCCGCAAGGATCAGGAAGGTGAGTCCTAGCGACGCGAAATGCAATGACCGAACCATGAATCGATTATAGCCGGCTGCTTCGGTTCATAATCTGGGGCTTCGCTTTTTCTCGTTGCCGAAAATTTGGAGAGGTATACGTATGTTGGTTGGAGCAACTCCGCAGCGTGTCGCCATCATCGGCGGCGTACGAATTCCATTCGCGCGCGGTAACGGCGTTTACGCACAGGTTGGAAACCAGGAAATGCTCGTAGCAACGCTGCGCGCCGTCGTGGATCGGTATGCCTTGCAAGGGCAACGATTGGGTGACGTCGCGGCCGGCGCCGTCATGAAGCACTCCAGCCAATGGAACCTGACGCGCGAATCGGTGCTCGGCTGCGGACTCGCCGCCGAGACGCCGGGACTCGATCTGCAACGCGCCTGCGGGACCAGTCTCGAAGCCGCCATCCTTGTGGGAAACAAGATCGCCCTCGGCCAAATCGACAGCGCCATTGCGGCAGGCGTGGATACGGTCAGCGATCCCCCGGTGGTCTACCCTAAGCGTTTTCAACAGCTGCTGCTCAAGAGTTATCGCGGCAAGAGCGCCGGCGAACGCCTGGGCCCGTGGTTCGGATTACGCTTGAAGCATCTCAAGCCGGTGCTACCGGGTATTGCAGAGCCGCGCACCGGCCTGTCGATGGGCGAGAGCACCGAGCTCATGGTGAAGACCTGGGGAATAAGCCGCTCCGAACAGGATCAATTGGCGTGGGAAAGTCATCAAAAGGCGTCCGCCGCCTATACGTCAGGATTCTACAAGGACTTGGTGCGCGACTATCTCGGACTCGCGCAAGACAACAATATCCGCAGCGACACCAGCCTCGAGAAACTAGCCAAGTTGCGGCCGGTCTTTGACCTCTCCGGCGCGGGGACCTTGACGGCGGGAAATTCGACACCCATGACCGACGGCGCCTCCGCCGTTTTGCTCGGCTCCGAAGCCTGGGCGCGACAGCGTAATTTGCCGGTGCTCGCGTATCTGACTTACGGCAAGGTCGCCGCCGTGGATTACATCGATAAAAAGGAGGGCCTGCTGATGGCCCCAGCCTATGCGGTGCCGAGGATGTTGAATGATGCCGGTCTCACGTTGCAGGATTTTGATTTCTATGAGATTCATGAAGCCTTTGCTGGGCAGGTATTGTGCACGCTCAAGGCTTGGACCGATGCCAATTATTGTCGCGACAAATTGGGGGCGTCCGGCGCGCTCGGCGCGATCGATCGCTCCAAGCTCAACGTGAAGGGCGGCAGTCTCGCGATTGGCCACCCGTTCGCCGCGACCGGGACTCGCATCATCGCAACCCTCGCGAAGACTCTGGACGAGAACAAAGCAAAGCGCGGCTTGATCTCCATTTGCACCGCCGGCGGCATGGGCGTGACGGCCATATTGGAACGTTGAGGATTGAGCGCCGACGATTGAACGCGCTATCTTAGGACTCATGGGACGCACAATTGAGCTGACTGCGGCAGACGGGCATCGCTTGGCGGGCTATCTCTCGGAGCCCGTGGCGGAGCCCGCAGGACTCCCGTCCGGTAAAGCCCGCGGCGGCATCGTCGTGGTCCAGGAGATCTTTGGCGTCACGCGCCACATACGCGCCGTCGCGGATCAGTACGCTGCGGCCGGGTACCTCGCGCTGGCACCCGCCCTTTTCGATCGCGTGGAACGCAATGTCGATGTACCGTACAGCGACTTTCAAAAGGGTGTCGGCTACATGCAAGCGACGAACAACGACAAGGCTCTCCTCGATCTCGAGGCCGCCGTGAAGTACGTGGGCTCGGCCGGGAAAGTCGGGGTGGTGGGTTTCTGCTGGGGTGGCACGCTCGCGTATTTAGCGGCCGCAAAACTCAAGATCGATGCGGCGGTCGCTTATTATGGCGGCGGAATCGAGCGTCATTTGGATCAAAAGCCGACGGTCCCCGTTCTGCTGCATTTCGGTGAGAAAGACACCCACATAACCCCGGCCGCCGTCGCCAAGATCAAAGCTGCCTACCCCTTGGGCGTTTATCATCTCTATCCTGCGGAACATGGGTTCAACTGCAACGACCGCGCCAGCTTCGAGCCGAATAGCGCGAAGCTCGCCCTGGAACGTAGCCTCAATTTTCTGCATCGACACATTGGTTAATCTCAAACCTCTATGAAACTAAAAGACTCATCGTTACTGCAGCAGCAGTGCTTCATCGACGGCGCCTGGGTGTCTGCGGACGACCGCCGCACATTGGCGGTACGGAACCCGGCAACGGCAGAAACGCTCGGTGTGATCCCAAATATGGGTGCCGGAGAAACGCGGCGTGCAATCGCTGCCGCTGCCCGAGCTCTGCCTGCCTGGGCGGCTCAAACCGCCAAGGATCGCTCGATCGTACTGCGCCGTTGGTTCGATCTCATGCTTCTGCATCAGGAAGATCTTGCGGTGCTCATGACCGCGGAACAAGGCAAACCGTTGGCCGAGTCGAAGGGCGAAATCTCCTACGCGGCTTCGTTCATCGAGTGGTTCGCCGAGGAGGGTAAGCGCCTCTACGGGGACATCATTCCCGGTCATCAAGCCGACAAGCGCATTCTGGTCCTGCGCCAACCGATCGGCGTGGTCGCGGCCATCACGCCGTGGAACTTTCCCTCGGCCATGATCACGCGCAAGGCGGGACCCGCGCTCGCCGCCGGTTGCACCATGGTTTTGAAACCCGCGACTCAGACGCCGTTTTCCGCCCTTGCGCTCGCCGAGCTGGCGCGAAGGGCCGGCATCCCGCAGGGGGTCTTCAATGTGATCACCGGATCTGCGGCGGCGATCGGCGGCGAGATGACCGCAAACCCGGCGGTGCGCAAGGTGACCTTTACCGGGTCGACCGAAGTCGGCAAAAAACTGATGGCGCAGTGCGCGGGGACCATCAAGAAGATATCGCTGGAACTTGGCGGCAATGCGCCATTCATCGTGTTCGATGATGCCGACTTGGATGCAGCGGTCCAGGGAGCCATCGCTAGCAAGTACCGCAATACCGGCCAGACATGCGTCTGCGCGAACCGGTTGCTGGTGCAGGACGGCGTGTACGACGAATTCGCGAAGAAGCTGACGGCCGCGGTCGGGAAGCTCCGGGTCGGCGATGGCCTCAAGGGCGTCACCGATCAAGGGCCGCTGATCGACGCGAAGGCCATCGCCAAAATCGAGGAGCATCTTGCCGACGCTTTGGCCAAGGGGGCCCGCGTGGCGCTCGGCGGCAAACGTCATGCGCTTGGCGGTACTTTTTTCGAACCCACGATCTTGACCGACGTGACGCCCAACATGCTGGTCGCTCGCGAAGAAACCTTTGGACCGGTGGCGCCGCTGTTCAAATTCAAATCGGAGGCGGACGCGATCGCCATGGCCAACGACACGGAATTTGGCCTGGCGGCGTATTTCTACACTCGCGATCTGGCGCGAAGCTGGCGGGTTTCCGAGGCCATCGAATACGGCATCGTGGGTGTTAACACCGGGATCATTTCCACGGAAGTCGCGCCTTTCGGCGGAGTGAAGGAATCCGGAATCGGCCGAGAGGGATCGAAGTACGGGATTCTCGACTACACTGAAATAAAATATGTGTGCGTGGGCGGCGTGAGCTAGCAGAACGGTGTCCGGGCGGTTCCTCGAATATTCGATCGCCACGCCGGATATCCGGGCGTCCTTGGAGTTTTACATCAGCCTGGGATTTTCTCAGGCCGAAGTTGGAGAGGCGTGGCCGCATCCCTACGCGGTTGTCACCGACGGCAGAATTTGCATCGGGTTGCATCAGGAGTTCACCGCGCCGTCCCTCACCTTTGTCAAACCGGACTTGCTTCGGTATCTGGGTGATCTCGAAAAACTTGGGTTGCATTTCGAATTTCGTCGTCTCGGCAACGACGTGTTCAATGAACTCGGTTGGCTCGACCCTTCGGGTCATCTGATACGGCTGGTCGAGGCCCGGACCTTCAGTCCGAGCAAACGCTCCATGACCGACACCTCGTTGTGCGGCTATTTTCTCGAGATCGCTCTGCCCGCCGCACAGCGCGACGCCGCCAAGGAGTTCTGGGAGAAATTCGGATTTGTCGGCCTGGAAGAACCGGACGCAGTGTTGCCGCATGTGTCCTGCACAAGCGATTCGGTCGATATCGGATTATACGATCCGGCTCACGTGCTGACGCCCACTCTGATATTCGATGCGGGGGACGTCGGCGGTACCCTCGCCCGGCTGGCCGAAGCGGGAGTATCGCCGACAGGTCAAGTACCGCTACCGCTGCGGCAGCTTCCTGCCGCCGTCCTGACGGCGCCTGAGGGAACCCCTATTCTGCTATTGCCGGAGTTGCGAGTTTGATATCGCTACCGCGACCTTGATGCATCATCCGAAACCGCGGCAAATTTGAACTTTATGCGCATTTCGTCCTGCACCCGAAGCGCGCCCAGAAATATGCTGAAAGGAGCGAGACCGAGAGCCGACTGGCGCAAGCGGAGCTCCCCGCTCGCGATCAATCGATCGGGAGAATTGACTAGGGTGAACGGCGCGACGAGCGTTGACTCATGGCCCGCCACGCTAACGGCCAAGGTTGCCTGGAGCGCGCCGTGATCGTCCGTGACACTCACGCTGCGAACGGTGATCTCCGGGAACCGGCCGGCGTCGAGCACGGCCGCGCCCAACATATTGTGCAGCGTTCCTGATTTCGCATCGTCGGGAATTTCGCCGGGAAAATCCGCGCCCTCTTCACGGCGCACCTGCGAATCGTCCACGACGAAGCCGGCAACCGGCACGGTCACCGAAAACGAGCCGCCGGAAGCGGCGCCGGAGAATTTCACCCAACCGGCGAGCGAGCGATTGACGATGACGTGATTGTGCCCGAGGGACGCCATGGGTCCGGACTTATAGACTAAAACTCGTAACTCGGACTGCTCGGGATCGATGTGATAGATCCTACCGGCAACCGATGGTGGTTTTGCCGGAACTACCTCACTCGGCGGAGCAGCCTGGCGGGGCTTCGGCGCACCGCATGCGGTCAACAACAAGGCGAGAACGGCCGCGCCGTAACATTTCAACACGATCCCAAGCCTCGCTCTGTTGTTAAACTATGTCACCTGCAGTGTGCACGCGGAGCCAATCGATGCCAAATCAAAGCACCCCGACGCGCTATAGCGCGGTGGCCCAGCTTTTTCATTGGGTGATCGCGGGCCTGGTCGTGACCCAGTTCGTGCTCGCCCGCATGGCGGACGATTTGCCGCTGGGCGCGCGCAAATTGGGCCTGCTGGCGCGGCACAAGAGCTTTGGTATGACCATCCTGATGCTGGCAATTTTGCGGCTGTTATGGAGGCTCAAGCATTCTCCGCCGGCGTTGCCGCCCGCAATGAGCCCGCTGGAACGGGCGATCGCGCGGGGCACGCACATTGCGTTCTATGTCCTCTTGTTCGCCATGCCGATCACCGGTTGGATGATGTCTTCCGCCAAGAATTACTCCGTGAGCTGGTTTAGCCTATTCACGTGGCCGAATCTCATTGGTAAAAATGAAGCCGCCTTCAATTTTCTGCTTGCTACGCACCAGACGTTGAGCTATGTGCTCTTTGTAATCGCCGTGTTGCACATACTGGCCGCGCTCAAGCATCATTTTTGGAACCGTGACAATGTATTGTTGCGCATGTTGCCGTTTACCAAATCGGAGAGGCGATCGTGATGAAACGAGTGATGATGACGGTGGCATTCTGCGGCGCCGCGCTAGTGGGAATCGCCCCGAGGACGGCGACTGCGGCCACGAGCTACACCGCGGAATTGGGCACCAGCCGTCTGGAATTCACGGGGGTTCAAGCGGGCGCGGATTTCAAAGGAGTCTTCCACAAATTCACGGCAACCATCGATTTCGCGCCCGACGCATTGGCCAGCTCGCACTTCGATGTGCAGATCGATATGAACTCTCTGGATTCCATGGACAAGGATCGAGACGGGACCATGCGCGGCGCCGACATTTTCGATGTCGCGCACTTTCCGACCGCCCATTACGTGACCCGCAGCTTCTCCAAGACCGCTGCCGGATATGCAGCGATCGGCGCCTTGACGTTGCGCGGAGTCACCAAGGATGTGCCCATCGATTTCCAATTCGCGGCCACTTCCTCCGGCGCCAAACTAACGGGGACGGCCAAACTCAAACGCTTGGATTTCGGAGTCGGACAAGGCGACTGGAAAAGCACCGAATGGGTCGGTGACACCGTGAACGTCGCGTTCTCGCTCGTGCTCAAACCCAAACCGGCGCCCTGAGCCGCGACGATGAGGGCCTTCATACCGGCTAGGGCTTCAGCGGACCGGCAATTCTCTCGACTTTTGCACGGTACGTAAGGCAAAGCTCGATTGCACCCGAGCGACATTCGGAAGTCGTGTCAGGTGCTGGCTATGCAGACGCTCGAAGTCCGCTGTGTCGGCGAGCACCACGCGCAATAAATAATCGTATTCGCCTGACATGAGATAACACTCCATGACTTCCGGCACCTTGCGCGCCGCCTCCTCAAACGCGTGCAAGTGCGCCTGCTCTTGCCGCTCCAGCGTGATGTTGACGAAGACATTGACGGGACAACCGGCCTTTTGCTGATTGATCAGCGCGGTGTAGCCTTCGATGAACCCCGACTCTTCCAGCGCGCGCACGCGCCTGAGACATGCCGACTCGGACAAACTCACCATATCCGCCAATTGGCTATTGGTAATTCTGCCCTCGAGCTGCAAGGCACGCACGATGGCGCGGTCGTATCGATCGAGTTTTATCACGGGTGTCCGAAGTTTCGCGGAGTCGCCATTTTATTGCGCAAACGCACCAAAAGTTGGCATATTCTGCCACAAACGCCCCTTAAGGTACGAGCATTTGCAAAAATCCGGATCGCGACGCGCGTACGCTGATGCGAACCCAAGCCATCAGCGGAGCGGTCCCATGAAAATCGGCGTCCCCAAAGAGATCAAGATTCATGAGTATCGAGTGGGGCTGGTGCCCGCCGGAGTGCGCGAACTCGTCGATGCGGGACATCAGGTCCTGGTCCAGACTGGCGCCGGCGCCGGCATCGGGTTCCAAGATTCACACTACCAGGCGGCCGGTGCCGGCATCGCCGCGCGCCCGGCAGACATCTTCGCAACGGCCGATCTCATCGTGAAAGTGAAGGAACCTCAACTGGCCGAATGCAAGCTTCTGCGGCCCGGTCAAACGCTGTTCACCTATCTTCATTTGGCAGCCGATCGCGAACAAGCGGAGGCGTTGGTTGCCTCCGGCGCTACCGCCATCGCCTATGAAACAGTCACCGCCACTGACGGCTCCTTGCCGCTGCTGACGCCGATGAGCGAAGTTGCCGGCCGCATGTCTGTGCAGGTGGGCGCCAATTGCCTGCAGAAAGCCAATGGCGGTTTCGGTGTATTGCTGGGCGGTGTGCCCGGCGTGGCACCGGCGAAGGTCGTCATACTGGGCGGAGGAGTCTCGGGCACACACGCGGCCGAAATGGCCGTGGGTCTGCGCGCTGATGTCACGGTGGTGGATCGCTCGGTGAAAAGGCTCCGCGAACTATCCTCCATGTTTGCGAGCCAGCTCAATACCGTGTACTCCACGGCGCATGCGATCGAAGAGCTGGTGCGCGAGGCCGACCTTGTGATCGGCGCGGTGCTCATCGCCGGTGCGGCCGCGCCCAAGCTGGTCACGCGAGCGATGGTGAAAACGATGAAGCAAGGCGCGGTACTGGTCGATATCGCAATCGACCAGGGCGGCTGCTTCGAAACCAGCCGGCCCACCACTCACGCCGAACCTACTTACGTACTCGAAGGCGTCATCCACTACTGCGTCACCAACATGCCGGGAGCGGTGCCGCGCACCTCTACTTTTGCACTGACCAACGCGACCTTACCGTACGTGAAGGCGCTCGCCGACCATGGTTGGCACCAAGCGATGGCCAACGATGTTGGACTGGCGCGCGGCCTGAACGTGCATGCCGGCCAATTGACTCACGAAGCAGTGGCGAGCGCACTGGGACTCGAGTTTCGGGCTTACCGGGCGGCCTAGCCGCGCGATTCCGGGCGGCCTAGCCGCGCGGCGCACGCCGCCGGCGGATGTCTGCGCGACGTATTGCTACTATACGATCGATCAATTACTCTCGCGTCCTTCACTGCCCCCCGCAATCGAAGGATAAGCAATGGCGCGTCATCCTCGCTTCGACGTCTTGTTCGAACCGGTACGCATTGGACCGGTCACGGCGCCGAATCGTTTCTATCAGGTGCCGCACGCCAGCGGCATGACCAATGCTCTACCCCAAGTGCGCGCCACCTTCCGCGGGGTCAAAGCCGAAGGGGGGTGGGGAGTGGTCTGCACAGGGGCGGTGTCGATTCATCCCAGTTCGGACGATTCGCCGCTGCCGTTCGCTACGCTGTGGGACGACAAGGACATACGCGCCCATGCCTTGATGACTGATGCCGTGCACGAGCACGGCGCGCTGGCCGGCATCGAGCTTTGGCACGGCGGTGCCTGTACGCTCAATCGCACCAGCCGACTCGCTCCCTTGTCACCCTCCGGCATGCCGTGGCTGTCCACTCATTTGGGTTTCATGGGCAACCTGCGACCGCGGACCATGGATGCCACGGATATCCGCGACCTGTTGAAATGGCAGGCGGAGGGTGCTCGGCGCGCCATGCAGGCGGGTTTCGACATCGTGTACGTGTATGCCGGCATGGGTTACCTCCCCTATGAATTCCTATTACCCGAGTACAACCATCGCACCGACGCCTATGGCGGCACCATCGAAAACCGTGTCCGGCTGGTGCGCGAACTCCTCGACGTCACCCGCGATGCGGTCGGTCACCACTGCGCCGTCGCGCTGCGGATCAGCTTGGAGGAGTTGCGCGCAAAGCCGGGCCGAAGCGCGCCGTCCGAGGCGCATGAGGTCGTGACGCTGCTCGCGGACGTTCCGGATCTTTGGGACGTCAAAATGGATTCCAGTCCCACCGACTGCGCGCCATCGCGTTTTTCCCCAGAGGGTTCCCATGAACCGATCGTCGATTTCATCAAGAAATTGACCAAGAAGCCGGTGGTGGGTGTCGGCCGGTTCACCTCTCCCGATGTCATGGTCTCGCAGGTGAAGCGCGGCATTTTGGATTTGATCGGCGGCGCCAGACCGTCGATCGCCGACCCGTTCTTGCCGAAGAAGATCAACGAGGGACGAGAGCACGAAATTCGGGAATGCATCGGCTGCAACATCTGCATTTCGAGTTGGCATGACGGCGTTCCGGTGCGCTGCACCCAGAATCCGACGGCTGGCGAGGAGTGGCGCCGTGATTGGCATCCTGAAGTGTTCGCGCCCCCTTCGAGCGATTCATCCATCTTGGTGGTCGGCGGCGGACCCGCTGGCCTCGAGTGCGCGGTGACGCTGGCGCGCCGAGGCTATCAGGTCACCCTTGCGGATGCCGCCAGGGAATTCGGCGGCCGGCTGCGTTTCGAGACGCGGCTTCCGGGACTCGCGACGTGGGGACGCGTCGTCGACTGGCGGATGGGACAGTTGCGAGAACGGCCGAATGTGAACCTGTATCCCGGCAGTGAACTCGGCGTCGATGACATTCTAGGCTTGGAGCACCGCCACGTGGTCATCGCGACCGGAGCGCGATGGACTAAAATGCTGTTTTCGAGCTTGGAGTTCCCGGTCGGTCAGCTCGACGGACCAACGGTGTACACCCCTGACGATCTCGCTGCCGGCGTCGTGCCGCAGGGGCCGGTCGTGATTTTCGATTTCGACAACTACTACCTGGCCGGCGCCATCGCCGAACAGCTGGCGAAGCAGGTCGGGGAAGTCAGCTACGTGACCACTGCGGGCAACGCATCGGCGTGGACCTTCATGACGAATGAGCTGCCCTTGGTACATAGAGCGCTCGCAAAGGCGGGCGTGGCCATTCATACCTTGCAGCGGGTCCATGCCTTCGACGGCGAGGCCGTCACTCTGGCGGATGTGTACAGCGGCTCGGAAAAGCGCATCGCCTGCCGATCGTTGATCATCGTGGGCATGCGCCGCCCTTCGGATGCGCTGTATCACGCGCTCAAGGCACGGGAGCCTGAGCTTGAAAACGCGGGTATCGCAAGCGTTACCCGGATCGGGGATTCTCTTGCCCCGGGGGCGATCGTGCATGCGGTTCACAGCGGGCACCGCTACGCGCGCGAGTTCGACGCCATGCCGCAGGATGCACCTTACACGCGAGATTTTCCGATATGAGCACAGAACAGTTGGAACGTACCTTGCCGACGAGCTGGTATTTGGATGCCGGTGTATTTCAAACCGAGAAGGAGCGCATCTTTTGCCGCGAGTGGATCGGCGTCTGCCGCGAAGAAGAATTGCCGAATCCCGGCGACAGCCAGGTGATCGAAGTGCTCGGCGAGAGCGTCCTGGTGGTGCGCAATCGTGAAGGACAGCTACGCGCCTTTTACAATGTCTGCCGCCACCGCGGCTCGCGGCTATGCCGCGCTGCCGACGAGGTCGTGGCCCCCGGGCGCGTCGCGCTCGCCGGCGGGATCACGTCCGGAAGGCTGATCGTATGCCCCTATCACCGGTGGTCGTATGACCTCAATGGCGCGCTGGTCGCGGCGCCCCACCTATCGGGATCGGACTTCCACAAGCAAGAATTTCACTTGTACCCGGTCGGCATCGACACCTGGGGCGGCTTCGTGTTTTTGAATTTGACTCCGTCCGAAGCGCAGCCGCTCGCGGCCCAGCTCAAGGGCATACCGGAACGCCTGCAGCGCTACCCCTTGGCGCAACTGCGCATCGGCGCCACGATTCGCTATGAGGTTGCGGCGAATTGGAAAATCATCTGTGAGAATTACAACGAGTGCTACCACTGCGGCGGCGTTCATCCTGAGTTGTGCGCGGTGGTGCCGTCGTTCCGGGATCGGGGAGGCGCCGATTTGGATTGGAGCCGCGGCGTACCTCATCGGGAAGGGGCGTACACCTTCACGCACTCCGGAACTACCGTGCGTCGCGCATTTCCCGGTTTGAACGAGGACGAACAAGTCCGCCACAAAGGCGAACTGGTCTACCCCAATCTATTCGTAAGCGTTGCCTGTGATCACGTCGCTGTTTACATTCTCAAGCCGCGAACCGCAGCCCGAACCGACATTATCTGTCACTTCCTGTTCGAAACGCATGAGATCGAGAAGCCCGACTTTGATCCGTCGGACACGGTAGATTTCTGGGGTTTGGTGAATCGCCAGGATTGGACGGCGTGCGAGGCGGTTCAGGTTGGCATTCGCGCCCGTGTCCACACTCACGGGTACTTCGCACCAATGGAAGATTACAATCTGGATATCAGGCGCTATGTCAGGGAGCGGATAGGCGCAGTCATGCACGAAATGCCGTCGTGACAAAACGACATCATGTGCACCGTTGGGCTTCACTCTCGCTTGCGGCTATCAAGCGGTCCGACCTGCCTTAAGCTTTATCGAAAAAAAAGGAGATTGCATGGCAGTCAAGAGGGCTCAACCAAAATTTCGTCGAGCCACCCCGGCGGTGCGTCGCGAAGCGCTCGTCGACGCGACGCTTCGGTGTCTGAAACAGTATGGCCACGAGGGTGTGTCGGTGCGCCGGATCAGCGCTGCGGCAGGCGTTTCCATCGGCCTGATCAACCATCATTTCCCGAGCAAGTCCGGGTTGGTGGCCGTGACCTACGAGACACTTGCGCTGTCCTTGCAGGACTCGATCCGGGCGCAAGCGGAAAACAAGGCCGTTGCACCGCGCGACAGGCTTAGCGGCTTTTTCCGCGCTTCATTCGCGCCCGAAATTCTCGATCCGCAGCTATTCAACGTCTGGCTGGTGTTCTGGAGCATGGTGGCGCATTCGCCGGAGATTCGGGCGGTGCATGATAAAACTTACGGCAAGTATCGGTCGATTTTGGAGTCCCTACTCGGTCAACTCGCCGACTCCGGAGCGACGCCGCAGTTCAAGCTGCGTCCGGCGGCCATCGCCCTGTCCGCCTTGCTCGATGGTCTGTGGGTCGAATTGAGCTTGAGCCCGACGACATTCAAACCGCGCGAAGCCATTGCGTTGTGCGAGGACTGGGTCAATGCACTGTGCAACGGCGCCTTCCCGCGGCTGATGACGAACCGCACGGTCAAAGCACGCCCTTCGGTGCGTCCACGCAAGCCGAGGCAAGCCTAGAGAACATGCGCGATGTAGTGATCATTGGCGGCGGCCACAACGGCCTGGTGTGCGCTGCGTACCTCGCCGCGGCCGGGCTTACGGTGACGGTGCTGGAGCAGCGCGGCGTCGTGGGCGGCGCGGCGGTGACCGAGGAATTTCATCCCGGCTTTCGCAATTCGGTGGCCGCTTACACGGTGTCGCTCCTCAATCCGAAAGTCATCCGCGATTTGGATTTGACGCGCCATGGCTTGCGTGTGGTCGAGCGCAAGCTGGCAAATTTCCTGCCGCTGGACGAAATGCGGTACCTCAAAGTGGGCGGCGGAAAGACCGAAGAAGAAGTCGCGAAGTTCTCGGCGCGCGACGCGACGCGCCTGGCGGCTTATGGCGAGCGGCTCGAGCGGATCGCCGATGTGCTGCGCGACCTCGTGCTGGAAACTCCGCCGAACGTCACCGCCGGCAGTTGGCTCGAGGCACTGCCGGAATTGCTGCGCGGTGCGCGCTTGGGCAAGCGGATTGCCAGGCTCGACATGACGATGCGGCGGGAACTCTTGGATCTTTTCGTCAAGTCGGCGGGAGATTATCTCGACGGCTGGTTCGAGAGCGCCCCCATCAAGGCGGCCTATGGTTTCGACGGCGTTGTCGGCAACTATGCGAGTCCGTACGCGGCAGGCTCTGCCTACGTGCTGCTGCATCATGTTTTCGGAGAGGTCAACGGCAAGAAGGGCGCGTGGGGACATGCGATCGGCGGCATGGGCGCAATTTCCCAGGCCATGGCCAAGGCGGCTGCCGAGCGCGGTGTTGAAATTCGGACATCGAGTCCGGTACGCGAAGTGATTGTCGAATCGGGCCGCGCGGTCGGCGTGATCACCGAGAAGGGCGAGACCGTCAGGGCGCAGAGCGTGGTATCGAATCTGAATCCAAAGCTTTTGTACGGAAAGCTGATCGACTCGGCTGCGCTCGCGCCGGAGTTTCGCGAACGGATGGACAACTGGCGCTGCGGATCAGGGACTTTCAGAATGAACGTCGCACTGTCGGAGCTGCCCGATTTCAAGGTGTTGCCGGGGCGAAATCTCGCCGAGCATCACATGTCCGGCATCATCATGGCGCCGAGTCTCGCCTACATGGATCAGGCTTATATCGACGCCAGGGCCGGCGGCTGGTCGAAGCGTCCGATCGTCGAGATGCTGATTCCGTCGACCGTCGACGATAGCCTTGCACCCCCCGGTCAACATGTGGCAAGCCTGTTTTGCCAGCATGTCGCACCCGTGCTGCCAAATGGGGCATCGTGGGACGATCATCGGGACGAGGTCGCGGACGTCATGATCGATTTGGTCAGCAGCCATGCGCCCAACTTCAAATCGTCGGTGCTCGGACGGCAAATCATGAGCCCGCTGGATTTGGAGCGCACGTTCGGCTTGATCGGCGGCGATATTTTCCACGGAGCCCTCAGCCTCGATCAGTTGTTCTCTGCGCGCCCGATGCTGGGATACGGCGACTATCGCGGCCCCTTGAAAGGCCTGTATATGTGCGGGTCGGGTACGCACCCCGGCGGCGGGGTAACCGGCGCCCCCGGTCACAACGCGGCGCGCGAAATCACCGCCGATTTCCGGCGTGGGCGGTTGAAGCGGGTCTAGTCGGTATTCGGTCGGCGTCACCCGACTTCAATATGCGCGCTGCCCCCGACGACATCCCGGCGTTCAATCGCGAGATCACCCGCGTGTTCGGCCGAGAGACTGCCCGCCCCTAATTCCCGCTTGCGCTGATTACCGGTCGCCGACCACGGGCGTGGGCCTCGGCTCATCGCCGCCTACCCAACGGTAGACCACGCCCGCGAGCGCAGCGCCAATCAGAGGTGCAATCCAAAAGAGCCAGAGTTGCGACAGCGCCCAACCGCCAACAAACAGAGCCGGCCCGGTGCTCCGAGCCGGATTGACGGAAGTATTCGTCACCGGAATGCTGATCAAATGAATCAAAGTCAGGCACAGTCCGATGGCGATCGGCGCGAAACCCTTGGGCGCACTGCCATGAGTCGAGCCTAAGATGACGAAAAGAAAGCCGAACGTCATGACGATTTCCGTGATCAAGCAGGCTGACAACGTGTAACCCCCGGGGGAATGCTCGCCATAACCGTTCGACGCGAAACCGCCGGCGACATCGAACCCAGCGTGACCGCTGGCGATCAAGTAGAGGATTGCGGCTCCGGCCGCCCCGCCCAGCACCTGAGCGACGATATAGGGGATCAGGTCTTTGCCCGGAAAGCGGCCGCCGACGCACAGACCCACCGAGACAGCGGGATTGAGGTGACAACCCGAAACATGGCCGATGGCATATGCCATGGTGAGCACGGTCAAACCAAACGCCAACGCGACACCGGCGAATCCTATTCCGAGTCCCGGAAACGCCGCGGCGAGTACCGCGCTACCGCAGCCGCCAAGTACGAGCCAAAGGGTACCGATGAACTCCGCCGCAAGACGCTTTGTCAGTGGCATCGCGATTCCCCGTTTTTTTTGCTTGATCCACTTTAATCGGAAATTCGACAGACGTCTATTTGGCCGATTCAGCCCGCAAGCAGCGACCCATATTGCGTCGCATCGACGTTGCCGCCGCTCACGATCACGCCGACCCGTTGACCCGCCAAGCGGGCGCCCAACGCCCGCACCGCGGCGAAGCCGAGACACCCCGTGGGTTCGACCACGATCTTCAGCCGACTGGCGAAGAAGCGCATGCAGTCGATGAGTTCGGCATCGTTGGCCGTCAGGATGTCGGTGACATCGCGCCGAATGATTTCAAATGTGTATCGCCCCAAGCTTTGCGTCTGCGCCCCGTCCGCGATCGTCTTCGGCACGTCGATGCGAACGATCGAACCCTGCCGAAGCGACAATTGTCCATCGTTCCCCGCCTCGGGCTCTACGCCGTAGATTTTACAGCCGGGTGCCAATGCCTTTGCGGACAGTATCGACCCGCTGAGCAGACCGCCGCCGCCGAGACACACGAAAAGACTATCCAGCGAACCCGCGTCTTTGATGAGTTCGGCCGCCGCGGTCCCCTGTCCGGCGATGACATCGGGATGATCGTACGGCGGTACGATGGCGGCGCCCCGGCTCTCGGATAGGCGCTGCGCGATTTCCTCCCGGTTCTCGCGGTAACGGTCGTAGAACACTACGTGGCCGCCATAACCCTGCGTCGCGAGAACCTTCGACCGCGGTGCATCTTCCGGCATGACGATCGTTGCCTCGATACCGAGGATGCGTGCGGCCAGCGCCACGGCCTGAGCGTGGTTGCCCGAGGAAAATGCGATCACACCGCGGGCTCGCGCAGCAGCGTCCAAACACGACAGCGCATTGAAAGCACCGCGAAACTTGAACGCCCCCATACGTTGGAAATTCTCGCACTTGAAGAACACCGTCGCGCCCAACGACTCGTCGACGGTTCGCGAGGTGATCACGGGAGTGCGATGAGCATGGCCCTGAAGACGGCAGGCCGCAGCTTCGACATCCGCATAGGTGGGTAGAGTCAATGCAGAGCCGGGCGTGTCGCGCTATCCAAGGGGTGATACACCGAACAATCGCACGTGCGCCCAGCCGATGAATACCACGTAAAGGACAAGTCCTAGCACGACGGCAATAGCATCGTTGAAGCGGCCTTTCGGAAGCGTGCGAAGAGTTTGCTGCGGCCTACGTTTTATGGAGATCCGATCGACCACGGCCCATGCCAAAAAGCCTCCGAACAGAAGCACGTCGGCCAACGTGCCGTTGATCAGCAAGTGCGCGAATGCCCAAAATTTGACGGCGGCCAGCATCGGATGCTTCACCGCCGCTTTGATTCGCCCCGGCAAGTAAGCAGCCAAAATCAGCGGAAATACGGGCAACATCAAGAGAAACGTGACATGGCGCAGAAAGCTCGGCGGCGTATAAAGCACGACGGGCGTTTGACGCGCCAAACCAAAGCCGTAAACGATCAATACAAAACCGGCCAACGATATCAACCCATACAGCCCCTTCCACGGCCCCTCGCCCAAACTCTGCAATGCCCGGGCTCGCAGGCCAGGGGAGACGATGGCGATCGAATGCACTCCTAGAAAAATCACGAGGCCGGCAATCAATATGGCCATGATCCGCTCTACTTCTTGCCGCGCGGTTTGCGCTTGATCGGTCGCGTTGCTTTTCGCGCTGCTTTGCGGGCCGTAGGCCCTTTGCGAACCGCCGCTTTCTTGCGAACTGCGGCTTTCTTGTGAACCATGGCCTTGCTAGGGACCACGGGCTTCTTCCGCACCGCAGGTTTTTTCCGGACCCGGACTTTTTTGGCCACCGCAGATTTTTTGCGCGGCAGAGACTTCTTGCGCACCGCGGTTTTTTTGCTCACAGCCGCTTTTTTGCGCGCCGGCGCCTTCTTGCGCACTACGGTCTTCTTCGCGCGAACCTCAGGAGCGGTACCACTCAATTGCTCGAGAATGGTGGGGTTCTCCAACGTCGACACATCTTGCGTGATTTCCTCGCCGCGCGCGATCGAACGCAACAGACGCCGCATGATTTTACCCGAGCGAGTTTTCGGTAAATTATCGGTCAATCGGATCTCATCCGGTTTGGCGATCGGGCTGAGCTCCGAGGCCACCCAGGTGCGCAGTTCCTCGATCAACGCAGCCGCGGCCGCGCCGGCAGGCCTGTTCCCATTCAACACCACGTAGGCGAAGACGGACTCGCCTTTGATATCGTGCGGCTTGCCGACCACAGCCGCCTCGGCCACGCGCGGATGCGCGACCAACGCAGACTCGATTTCCATGGTCCCCAGGCGGTGCCCCGCGACATTCAACACATCGTCGATTCGACCCATGATCCAGTAGTAGCCATCGGAATCGCGATGCGCGGAGTCCCCCGCCACGTAGTAGCGGTCCTGAAATTTTTGCCAATAGGTTTGGAGATACCGGGCGTTGTCGCCCCAGATCGTGCGAAGCATGGAAGGCCACGGTCGTTTGATCACCAGATATCCGCCGGCGTTCGGCGTTTTCACGGAACGGCCTTCGTCATCCACGATATCGGCAAAGATCCCGGGCAGCGGTTTGGTGCACGAGCCGGGCTTGGTCGGCGTCACGCCGGGAACGGGCGTCATCATGATCGATCCGGTTTCGGTCTGCCACCAGGTATCGACGATCGGACAGCGCTCTTTGCCGATGACGCGGTGGTACCACATCCAGGCTTCCGGATTGATCGGTTCTCCGACACTGCCGAGGAGGCGCAGCTTGGCGAGGTCGTACTTGGCGGGTATGGCGTCGCCCAGCTTCATCAGTGCGCGAATTGCCGTGGGCGCCGTATAGAAAATGCTCACTCCGTGCGTTTCGCATATCTTCCAGAAACGGCCGCCGTCCGGGAACGTTGGAGCTCCTTCGTACATGACCACCGTCGCGCCGGCCGCGAGAGGGCCATATACCACGTAGGAATGTCCGGTGACCCAGCCGACATCGGCGGTGCACCAGAACACATCTTCATCCTTCAAATCGAAAGTCCAGCGAGTGCTCAATTTGGCGCCGAGTAAATAGCCGGCGCTCGAATGCTGAATTCCCTTCGGCTTGCCGGTCGACCCGGACGTGTAAAGCAAAAACAGCGGATGCTCCGCGTCCACCCACACCGGCTCGCAACTCGCGCTTTGGTTGGCCACCACCTCATGCCACCATGAGTCGCGGCCCGGCTGCATGTCGCACCGGCCGCCGATGCGTTGATAGACAATCACGTTCCGCACGGTCTCGCAGCCGTCGGCAAGCGCCTTGTCGACGGCGCGCTTCAACTCCACCGCATGGCCGCCGCGCCAACCGCCGTCGGCCGTCACGACGAGCTTGGCTCCCGCATCTTCGATCCGATCCTTGACTGCGTTCGCGGAAAACCCGCCGAAGACCACCGAATGAATGGCACCGATGCGGGCGCAGGCCAGCATGGCGATCGCAGCCTCTGGGATCAGCGGCATATAGATGACGACCCGATCGCCTTTCTGAATGCCGCGGTCCAAAAGGGCGTTCGCGAACCGGCAAACTTCGCCGTGCAATTCGCGATAGGTCAGCCGGCGCACATCTCCCGGCTCACCCTCGAACACGATCGCCACTTTGTCGGCGCGGTCGGCGAGATGCACGTCGAGACAATTGTGCGAGACATTGAGTTGTCCGTCGGCGAACCAGCGGTAATTAGGCGCGTCGGTATCATCCAAAGGCACGCTGAATGGCTGGTGCCAGGCAAGCTCCGCAAGCGCCAAATCGGCCCAAAATCCGACATAGTCCTGCTCGGCCTTGGCGTATAAAAGCTTGAGGTCCGCGGCGCTCGGCACGGCCCGCGCGCTGAATGCGCGGGGCGGAGGGAAAACCCGGTCTTCGTGCAAGACGGACTGAATGTTCTTCTGGGCCATGGCGTTATCCCCCCGTTGGCGCGCCGCCCGCAATGCGCCGCGCCTGTTGACGCAATATGTTGCCAAATCCGTGAGTGTCGAAAAAGGTCTCGAGGTTAGCCCTGTTCGGAGGGCGCAGTTTCAAATCATCCATCGTGGCTTCGAGCGGCATGTCGCAAACGATGCCAGTCAGCCGTCTTGCCAGGTAGGCGGCCTCCTTGTGCGCCAGCAGTTTGGCGGCGACTGCGGCCGCGCCGCGCAGCTTCATCCCGGGCACTTTCCCGAGATTCGCATATAACTCGTCGAGCGAGCCGAAGATGGCAAACAATTCGGCGGCGGTCTTCTTGCCGATGCCGGGAACACCGGGAATATTGTCGACCGCATCCCCCGTAAGCGCCAGGAAATCGGCTATGAGTTCGGGAATCGCGCCAAAACGCGGCCCAATCTCATGGTACTGGTAACGGGTATTGCCGCTGTAGTCCCAATACACGTCGCCCTCGCGAATGAGTTGCGATAAATCCTTGTCGCGGGTGACCAATACGTTGCAGAGGCCAAAGGCGCGCGATCGGGCCGCCAAAGTACCAATAATGTCGTCAGCTTCGTATTCTGCGCTCGCGAATTCAGCCAGGCCCATATGTCGGCAAAACTCGCGGCAGAACGCGAATTGGCGCTTCAAATCGGCCGGCGGTGCCTCTCGATTCGCCTTATAGGCGGGATAAATCCCGCTGCGAAACGAGGTCTCGCTGCGCAGGCTCTGATCGAAGGCGACGCCGACGCGCTCGGGCCTGACCTGTTCCATGAAATCCGATATGAAGCGTGCGAATCCGTACAACGCGTGGGTCGAATTGCCCTCGTCGTCCACCATATCGGGCGGCATCGAATAATACGCCCTGAAAATGAAATAGCTGGCGTCGATGTGATACACGACGCCGGAGCGTGCGACCGGATGCACCGCGCCGGGGATCACATCGGCCAGCGTTGCATGCGCTCGTGCAGCGGGCTCGAACGTGGAAAATGCGCGATCAGGTATTCCATCTGATCGGCCAATACCCGGCGGCCCTTCAAGAAAATGTACTCCGCATAGGTCGGCGTGAACGGCACCGCCAGGAGCTGCATGCCGGCTTGTTCCGGCGTTCGCGAGGCTTTGGCGTTGTTGCATCGGCGGCAGGCCGAGACCACGTTGCTCCAGATATCGCGTCCGCCGCGGCTGAACGGCGTCACATGATCCCGGGATAAGAGGCTGTAGGAAAAGCGCGCGCCGCAGTACAGGCAGAGGTACGCATCGCGCCGGAACAATGTCTGGTTGTTGAGCGGCGGTGTATAGCCGGCACCGCGCAAGTTGCCCGGGTTGCCGGTGTGACCCAGCGTCGCGATGATCGAATTGACATCCACGATGGTTCGCAATCCCGTCCTGGCGCACGTGCCTCCATAGAGGCGATACAGCAGAGTGCCGCAGGTATAGGCGACTTGATCGGTGTGATAGAGACGCGCCGCCTCCCGGTAGTCGACCCACTCCAAGGGCATCCCGGAAACGTCGGTGCGCAGGATTTGCTGGGACAACGGATAGCCGTGAGCTACGACGGTGACATCGTCCCGCCAGTCCAACGATTGCGCTTCGGTGTTCAGCATCCGATTCATAACAATACTAAAGATAGACGACTCTTATGCCATAATTCAACGTTTTGGGAGATATCCTTCATGACAGTCGTCGTGGGCGTCCTCAGAGAAACTGCGGCCAATGAAACCCGAGTGGCGCTCGTTCCGGAAATAGTCGGCAAGCTAAGAGCGCTCGGCGCCCGTGTTCTGGTTGAACGCGGCGCCGGATTGACGGCCCATTTTACCGATGCGGCGTACGCCGATGCGGAGCTCTGCGACGCGGATACGATTTTGCGCAGCGCCGACGTCTTGCTCTGCGTCCAGCCCCCGAGCATTGCCAACGTGAACTCCCTCAGACAGGGTGCGATCGTCGTCGGATTCATGCAGCCTTACGCACGCCACGACCTGGTGCGCGCGCTCAAAAATCGGCGTATCACGAGTTTTTCGGTGGAACTGGTGCCACGCATTTCACGCGCGCAATCGATGGATGCCCTATCCTCGCAAGCCGCCGTGGCCGGGTACAAAGCTGCTCTCATAGCGGCCAACACCTTGGAAAAATTTCTGCCCATGTTGACCACCGCCGCGGGAACGATTCGCCCGGCCGCGGTGCTCGTCATCGGCGCCGGCGTGGCGGGTTTGCAGGCCATCGCCACCGCAAAGCGATTGGGCGCCGTGGTCGAAGCGTATGACGTGCGTAGCGCAACCAAGGACCAGGTGAAATCCCTCGGCGCCAAGTTCGTCGACACCGGCGTGTCCGCCGAAGGCGCCGGCGGCTATGCGCGCGAACTGACACCGGAGGAAAGGCTCAAGCAGCAGGAGGTTCTGGACGGGCGAATCGCCGCGAGCGACGCAGTGATCAGCACCGCATCGGTTCCGGGAAGAGCGGCACCGCGCATCATCGGCCAAGCGGCGGTAGAACGCATGAAAAGCGGTTCTGTCATCGTCGACATCGCCGCTGAACAGGGCGGCAATTGCGAACTCACGCGCGCCGGCGAGACCGTGGTTCATAACGGAGTGAAGATTTTGGGACCGCTCAATCTGCCGGCTTCGCTGCCCTACCACGCGAGCGAAATGTACTCGCGCAACTTGTTCAATTTCTTGAAGCCGGCGATCTCAAAAGGCGAATTGGCCGTGGACTGGAAGGACGAAGTGTTCTTGGGCGCGGTACTCACGCATGAAGGCGAGATCAAGCACGAAGCGACGCGCAAGGCAGTGGAGGGTCAGCAAACATGATTGATGGTGTGATCGCGCTTTACATATTCATGCTAGCCGCGTTTACCGGCTATGAAGTCATCTCGCGGGTGCCGGTCATTTTGCACACGCCGCTCATGTCGGGATCGAACTTCGTCCATGGCATCGTCTTGGTGGGGGCGATGGTCGCGCTGGCAGCCGCCGATAGCACACTGCTGCGAGTCATTGGCTTCATCGGCGTGGTTCTCGCGGCCGGAAATGCCGTGGGCGGCTATGTGGTGACTGAGCGCATGCTCAAAATGTTCGTGTCCGCGGGCAAAAGATCCGCGGAGAAAAAGAAGGAAGCTTAAGTTTATGCCTTCCATTTCGACCGCCACATTGACGCAGCTCTCGTATCTAGCGGCCGCGGCGCTGTTCATTCTGGGTCTCAAGCGCATGAGTTCGCCGGTCACTGCGGTGAGCGGCGTGCGCTGGGCGGGTGCGGGCATGCTTCTTGCGACGGCGGTGACTCTGGCCTTCACCGACGCCTCGCCGTTCAATCTGATGTTGGTGATTGGCGCCATCGCTGTCGGCGGCATCGTGGCGTGGGTCAGCGGCAAACGCGTCGCCATGACCGACATGCCGCAGATGATTGCCCTTTACAACGGCATGGGCGGCGGCGCGGCCGCGGCCATTGCGGCGGTCGAGCTGTACCGCGGCAGCGAACACAGCCTGGTGCACTTGGCGATGGCCACCATCGGCGGTTTCATCGGCTCCGTATCATTCAGCGGCAGTCTTATCGCCTTCGCCAAATTACAGGGTTTGATCACCAAGTCGGTGCGCTTCCGCGGCCAAAAAGTCTTGAATCTGGCCATCTTGCTGATCACCGCCGCACTCGGCGTGATGGTCGTCTCGGGCGCGGAGGCCGGCTTGCCGATCGTCTCGTTGTTCTTCGTCTTCGCACTGTTGCTGGGCATTGCGATGACCCTGCCGATCGGCGGAGCCGATATGCCGGTGGTGATCTCGTTGTACAACGCACTGACCGGCCTTGCGGTCGGCTTCGAGGGCTTCGTGCTCGACAACGCGGCGATGATCATTGCAGGTACGGTTGTCGGCGCTGCTGGAACCTTGCTCACTCAACTCATGGCCAAGGCCATGAACCGGTCTCTCGGCAATGTTCTGTTCGCGAACTTTGGCGAGACCTCGGCAGCGGGCGGCAGCGCTGTCAGCGGCACGCAAAAGGCCATTGAGGTCTCGGATGCCGGTGTCATGATGGCGTATTCGCAAAAAATCATCATCGTTCCGGGCTACGGCCTGGCGGTGGCCCAGGCTCAGCACAAGGTGTGGGAACTCGCCCAATTGCTGATAGAACACGGCGTCAAGGTACGATTTGCCATCCACCCGGTCGCCGGCCGCATGCCGGGCCATATGAACGTACTGCTCGCCGAGGCGGGTGTGCCATACGAGCTCATCTCGGATCTCGATGAGATCAATGCCGAGTTCGAGACTGCGGATGTGGCGTTGATCATCGGCGCCAAT
Organism: uncultured Gammaproteobacteria bacterium; assembly: GCA_963755965.1. Taxonomy (GTDB): domain Bacteria; phylum Pseudomonadota; class Gammaproteobacteria; order Steroidobacterales; family Steroidobacteraceae; genus Bog-1198. The sequence goes on along the minus strand of CAVWLU010000008.1, from coordinate 558,904 downwards.
GACGTCGTCAACCCCGATGCGCGCAGCAACGCAGGCAGCCCGATCTATGGCATGCCGATCCTGAATGCGGACAAGGCCAAGAACGTGATTGTCATCAAACGTGGTCAAGGTCACGGGTTTTCCGGGATCGACAATGCGCTGTTCGTGCTCGATCAGACGCGAATGCTTTACGGCGACGCACAGGCGGCCGTCGGCCAGTTGATTCAATCCGTCAAGGCGGCAGGCTGAGCTCGAAGCGATCCCTGACGTCCCATGCATCGGGCTCGGCCGCAGACCTCGGCCTCAACCGAATCATTTCACCGACCAACGACTGGGCGCGCAATTCAAAGCGCACATAGTGATAATTGGGAAATTCCGTGCCCTGGTACTGGTCTGCGGACGTGCGGTCGATCTCATAGGGCGCGGCGCCGCCGCCGCCGGACACCAGGTAGACGACGCCATCTTGGGCCAGACGTTCATAATTGTGGATATGTCCTGCGCTCACCACGATGCGCGCGCGACCATGCGCAGCCGCATCGGCTAGGAATGCGGCGAGCGCTTGTTCGTTCGGTCGAGGGTTGTGATCGACCAACTTGACCGTTTGCACATCCGCCACCGGCGGATGATGCAATACGATCAACACCAACTGCGCCTTGGGATCGAGCGTTGCGAACTCCTTCTGAAGCCAGAGAAGCTGTTCGCTACCCGGCAAAAGCGAGACATCGCTATCGAGTGCGATTCCCAGGACCCTTAAGCCGAGGGCGACCGAATACCAGCGCCGGCCGCGCAGCTCCGGAAATGTCGTCCACCAGCGATCGAGGCACGCAGCCTCCGAACAACCCGCAAATTCGTGATTGCCGAGTGCCGGATAGATCCGTAGGCGCCGCTCGCGCCATTCCCGAGTTTCCTCGTGGAACACGCCGTAGTCCGGTGCCACCCCGTGCCAAGGCAGGTCGCCATTGATGAAAACTGCCGCCGGTTGTTCGGCGGCGATCTTGGCGATCAACGCCTGGCGTGCCTGAGGATCGGTCGCACGAGTTTCGCTCGGGTCCGTGAACCGCATGTCGCCGTAAGCGATCAATATCAGCGGATTCGGCAGAGCCGCGTCGGGGACGGAGAACGTGGCGGGATCGGCGTTGGGCGAGCCGGCGAGAAACAGCGCCGCGGAAAATACGGTAAGCAGCGCAGCACGCATCGGCCTCATGCTACCGGCGCTGTGCCGCGATGTACACGTCGCCATCGGAGGGCGGCACCTCGACCGTGGCAAGCTCTCCGCGGGTCGCCATTCTTGCCGTCATCCACGAGGTGAATTCACGCGCCGGCATCGGTTTGGAGACGAAGTAGCCTTGGATCAGATCACACCCGAGGAGACCGAGCGTCTTCCAACTCGAAGCGACCTCGACACCCTCCGCGACCACCTTGAGATTCAGCGCGTGACCGAGATTGATCGTCGATCGCACGATGACGTCATCGTCACTCTTTCCTTCCAGCTCCTTGATGAAGGATCGATCGATCTTGACCTCATCCACCGGTAGACGCTTCAGGTGCGCGAGCGACGAGTACCCGGTGCCGAAATCATCGATCGAGAAGCGGACGCCGAGCACGCGGAGCTGTTCCATCATCTTCAGGGTGGCCGGCAAGTCTTTCATGGCACCGCTCTCGGTGACTTCCAGCACGACGTGGCTGGCGTCCGCTCCTGTCTCAATGAGAAGAGTGGCGACACTATCGGCAAACCCAGGATCCGCAAGGTCCACCGGGGACACGTTGATGGATACGTCGATGGCGAATCCCGTTTCCCTCCAGCGACGCAGATCCTCGAACGCAGTCGACACAACCCATGCCGTGAGAAAGCGAATCGCTCCCGTGCGTTCCGCATGTGGGATGAAGTCGCTCGGCGGGATAAATCCCCGCTGCGGGTGCCGCCAGCGAACGAGCGCCTCGCATCCAACCACATGGCCCGTCGAGGCGTGGACCTTTGGCTGATAGTGCAGCTCGAGTTCGTCCGCAGTTATGGCACGGCGCAGCTCGCCGAGGATCGAAAGTCGATGCCGGTGACTGCTGTCATCGCCCGGAAGGTACATGCCGACCGTGGCGCCGGTCTCTTTTGCGCGAAAAAGCGCAAGGTCGGCGCGCTGCAGGAGCTCAGCGGCCTGGCCTCCGTCGGTGGGGAACACCACCACGCCCACACGCATTTCCAACTGGAACGACACGCCGGAGTAGTCGAACGATCCGCGTAACCGCTCGACAATGACTTCCGCCTGCCGAACCGCCCGGTCGCGCCCGACGGACTCGAGGAGTACGAGGAATTGATCGGTTCCGATGTGCCCTACGCGATCGGGTTCTCTTTCATGCGCAGCAAGCCGCCTCGCCACTTCCGACAACACCTCATCGCCGGCCGCATGCCCGAAGGATCCGATGATGCTCTGGAACTGCTGGATCTCGACGAGGCAGACCGTCACCGCTCGACCGGTAAGTTGAGCTCGGATCAAGATCTCTTCGAGGATCGAACTGATTCCCGCACGCGTCGGCAGGCCGGTCAAAGCGTCGTGGTTCGCCTGATGTCGAATGGTCGACTCTCGATCGGCTACCGCGGCTCGCATGGCATTGAACGCATTTGCCAAGCCTTTCATCTCGCTCATGCTGGCTGGCGGTACTTCTACACTGTAGTCGCCCGCCTCGAGACGTTGCGCCGCCTTGGTCAGGTCCTCGACCGGCTTGGTCGCGCTCCGCGCGAGCAGCACCGCAAAGACGGATGCGATTGCCAGCAGCAGCGCTCCGATCGCGAACATGGAGTTTCTGACATCGTCATAGGGACGCAATGCGCTGGCAAGCGACCGCTGTAACACCAGGGTCAAAGGCCCGTTGGCCGATCGTATCGGGTTGGCCCACGTCAACAGCTTGTCGTCGCCCGCGGTAACCACAAATGGAGTCGCCTCCGGCATCCCGTTGATCTCGGTGAACGACCGACGCTGCTGTTGGCTCACTGATGTGGCGACATAGGGCGCTTGGCCCTCGCTTCCCGCGACGAAGGAAACATCGACACCCAGCAGCCGGGACATTTCGCTTGCGACCTTGTCGTCGAGCGCGAAGCCCATCGCCGCCCATCCGATCGGTTCGGGCGCAAGCACGGGCGCCAATACGAGTTGGTAGGGTCGTCCGTCAATGAGCCGGTAGAGCTGCAGAATCTCGCCGTCCGGGTCGCTTCCAATCAGCTCTTTGAGATCATCCTTCGTGTTCGCCGACAGTGCTCCGATCGTGCTGGCGACCGGACTTCCGTCGGGAGTTAGTACGATGACGATGTCCGCACGGATTCGCGTGCGTTGGTTCTCGACGGCGGATAGGAGAGTCGGTGAGTCGGCGCTCGAGACCGCCTCCTTGAAGCCGAAGTCAGCCGTCAGAACCTCGACTGCGATCGCGAGCCGAGTGCCGCGAAACCTTAACACCTCTCGGGCGGTATCGGCGGCCGTGTGCAGCTCGAGACCGACCTGACGTTCTACTTCCGCCCGCGCTTCGACGGCAATCGAGATGATCGCGGCCGTCAGTACCAAAGTGACCAACCCGAGAACTAAAGCAAGGATGCGGGCGCGAAAACTGCGTAGAAGGATCAGAGGCATAGCCATGAGCCATTTTATGTCGATATGCAACGTCTCTTCGGCGACCCGGCGCCGATCTGGAACCAACTTCGCGCTCCGCGGCCTCGCAACTGCAACGTGCTTCACGCTTGTCTCGCTTGCGGTTTCGCTTTCCTGTGCAGCGGCCGACATATCCGTCATGGTCGTCGATCGGGCGGGACATGGCGTCGCGGAGGTTGTGGTGACCGCCATGCCGGCGGCCGCTCGCGCCGGGCCTGCGCCCATGCTCAAACCGGCCGTCATGGACCAACGAAACCTGGCGTTCACACCCCGCGTGCTCGTTGTCGGCGTAGGGACCAGCGTCGAGTTCCCGAACAACGATTCAGTGAGCCACCAGGTCTATTCTTTTTCGGCGGCCAAGCGCTTTCAGCTCCCCTTGTACAAGGGAGAATCGCACACGCCGATCACCTTCGATCGATCCGGACTCGTGGTGCTGGGCTGCAACATCCATGATGCGATGGTGGGCTATATCTATGTCACGGACGCCCCCTATTTTGGAATGACGCAAGCGGGGGGCGGCCTTACGCTCAAAGACCTACCCAGCGGCGACTATCGGATCGAAATTTGGAGCCCTTTCATAGCCGACGTGCCGGCGACGCTGATCCGCACGATCCACATCGATGGCAATGAGCCTGCGGCTACGCGCGTGCAATTGAGCCTAGCTCTTCGGAGCCAGCCGGAGCCAAGGCCGCGCCGCCGCGACTGGGAGTACTGATGCGCCGCGCGCATCCTCTGATTCTCTGCGTGCATCGCCTGTTACTCTTGAGCCTCGCGTTTTGCGCGGCCGGCGCAGGCGCGCAAGATCGCCTGAGCGTGGACGGCGATGTCGATCTACGGTGGGTGAATGCGACCGGCAGCACTTCCTATTTGAACGGTGGACTCGGAATACTTCGTTTCGATCCGGACCATGAGGGTATTCAGTTCGGCCGCGCGTTCCTCGCGCCGAGCTTGCGTGTGAGCGATGTCGTGTCCATGCACGCGGTCTTCAACGCCTACGGCGACTACGGTCGAAATCCGGTGGACGTGAGCGAGTTTTATCTCGAGGTACGCCCGTTTCCAACGACCTCCGTGCGCTGGCGCGCGCGCGTCGGTGCATTCTTCATGCCGCTATCGCTCGAGAACCGCGGCATCGGATGGACGGACGTTTACTCGATAACGCCCTCCGCCGTGAATACCTGGCTTGGGGAGGAATTCCGAACCATTGGTACCGAAGTGGAAGCGCGCTGGCTGGGGGCGAGCAGCGGGTACTTGGGAGACATCGCTCTTGTCGCTGCAGCGTACGGATGGAACGACCCGGCCGGGTCGTTGCTAGCACAGCGAGGATTTGCGATGACTGACCGCCCGTCGACCCTGGCGGGCGGCCTCGGCAAACCGCCGATTGGCTTCTACCATGAGATCGATCGGAAACCCGGCTACTACGGAGGCTTGATCTGGCGACATCACGATCGGCTGGAGGTTCGCGCGCTGCGCTACGACAACCGCGGCGACCCGGATGCCTCCAACGCGTCGGACCTTTATGTATGGCAGACACGCTTTTCAAGTTTTGGCGCGCGCCTGGAACCCTCCGCTCATTGGACATTCATCGCGCAGTACCTGAACGGCAACACTGCCAGCGATTCCGAGTCCGAAGAAGGATTCTCACCGTTTTATATGAGATTCCACGCCGGTTTCGCGCTCGCGAGTTTTGACTGGGCACGCGAACGCCTAACGGCCCGCTACGACGACTTTCACACGCATCAACTGAGTGGGCCCTACGACGGACCCTTAAGCAATGATGATGGCCACGGCTGGACCTTCGCGTGGTCGCACGAGTGCGGCGATCATTGGCAGTTGGTGACCGAGTGGATTCGAGTGAGCAGCAGCTTTCTACCGCGGCTCGAACTGGGAGAGCCGGCCGTGCAAGTGCAATCGCAATTCCAGCTGGCTGTCCGCTACCGATTTCAATTGGGGTGGTAGCCGGGCCGCCTAGCGCCCCGGCAAATTGACCTTCATCGCGGTTTGGTATAAACCCTCAAGCTCGCGGCCTGCGATCGCCCGCCGCGTCCGCGGCACCAAGACGCCGCCTCCCCGATCAGCTCCATCCACTTAAGAAGGAGATCGACAATGAGTTCCGCCCAGGTTCGCCCGACCAGTCAAGAGAGCAGTTCCGGCGTCATCCATGAAAGTGGCGCATTTACGGCGCACTTGAAAACGCTAGAGCGGAAAATTCCCCTGCGCTCGCGTTATGAGAACTTTATCGGCGGCAAGTGGATTGCTCCCGTCAAAGGCGGCTATTTCGACAATATCTCTCCGACCACCGGTCAAGTGATCTGCCAGATCCCTCGCTCGCAGGCCGAAGACGTCGAACTCGCGATTGACGCCGCGCACGCTGCGGCCGACGGCTGGGGCCGCACCGCGGTCGCGGATCGTGCGCGCATTTTGAATCGCATCGCCGATCGAATGGAGCAATATTTGCCGTTCCTCGCCGCAGTTGAAACCTACGACAATGGCAAGCCCATTCGAGAGACGAATCTCGCAGACCTACCGCTGGCCGTCGATCATTTCCGCTATTTCGCCAGCTGCGTTCGGGCGCAAGAGGGTTCGCTCGGCGAACTGGACAACGACACGGTGGCCTACCATTACCACGAGCCGCTCGGGGTAGTCGGGCAGATCATCCCGTGGAATTTTCCGATTTTGATGGCGGTTTGGAAATTGGCGCCGGCACTTGCCGCGGGCAACGCGGTCGTGATCAAACCCGCCGAACAGACCCCGATGTCGCTTCTGGTCTTGGCCGAACTCGTCCAGGATCTTTTACCGCCCGGGGTGCTGAATATAGTGAATGGCTTCGGGCTCGAGGCCGGCAAGCCGCTCGCCTCCAATCCCCGCATCGCCAAGATCGCCTTCACCGGGGAGACGACCACAGGCCGGCTGATCATGCAGTATGCGTCGGAGAACATCATTCCGGTGACTCTCGAGCTCGGCGGCAAGTCGCCAAACATTTTCTTCGAGGATGTGCTGCGCGAGGAAGACGATTTTGTCGACAAGGCGCTCGAGGGATTTGCGATGTTCGCTCTGAATCAGGGCGAGGTCTGTACCTGCCCGTCGCGAGCGCTGGTGCAGCGGTCGATCTACGAGCGCTTCATGGAGCGGGCAGTGAAACGGGTCGAGACCATTCGCCAGGGCGATCCGTATGAAATGAGCACTCAAATCGGTGCGCAGGCATCGAACGATCAATACGAAAAAATTCTTTCCTATATCGATATCGGTAAAAAGGAGGGCGCGAAAGTTCTCACCGGCGGCGTCGCCAACAAGTTGCCGGGCGATCTCGCGGGCGGTTACTACATCAAGCCCACCGTATTCGAAGGGCACAACAAGATGCGGGTGTTCCAGGAGGAGATTTTCGGCCCCGTGGTGTCGGTGACGGTATTCGATACCCCCGATCAGGCGCTCGAGATCGCCAATGACACGCTCTATGGCCTAGGTTCCGGCGTATGGACCCGTGACCTCAATCTTGCGTATCGATTCGGGCGAGGTATCAAAGCCGGACGCGTGTGGACGAATTGTTATCACGCCTATCCTGCGCATGCCGCGTTTGGCGGTTACAAGAAATCCGGCATCGGGCGGGAAACCCACAAAATGATGCTCGATCACTACCAGCAAACCAAAAATGTACTCGTGAGCTACAGTACCAAAGCGCTGGGCTTTTTTTGATGGACATAGGTCGCGTCAGCGTATCGCAGGCCGCACGCGAGTTGATCGAAGAACTCAAGGCAGCACACGGCCCGATCATGTTTCATTTATCGGGCGGGTGCTGCGACGGCAGCGCACCTATGTGCTTTCAGGTCGGCGAGTTCAAATTGGGCGGTGTGGACGAGAAGGTCGGTGAGATCGTCGGCTGCGAGTTTTGGATGGATCGCGAGCAATTCAAGCGCTGGGCCCATACGCGTTGGACGGTGGACGTAGTGCCGGGACGCGGCGCGAGTTTCTCGCTCGAAGCGCCGCTCAACAAGCGATTTCTGATTCGATCTTCTTTGTGCGCCGCCTAGATGCCTAGCCCTTGCACTCTAGTGCTGGGGGTGGTGCGGGCCGGGCGGCGCGCGGTTAATCAATGATCGGCGCTGCTCCGGACTCATTTGTCGCCACTGTCGACGCAATTCCTGACGTCGCTCCGGCGGCATCTGGCGAAACCGCTGGTACTGCTCGCGTATCCGCTGCTGCTGTTCGGGCGGCAAGCTCTTGAATTGCTGCCAACGCTGGCGCAGCACCTGGCGCTGTTCCGGCGGCATGGCGCGCCATTGCTTGAAGCGCTGCTGGGCGCCGGCACGTTGCTCAGGAGTCATGGAAATCCAGCGCTGACTCCCCTTGGCCAACGCTTGCTGCTTCTCAGGCGGTAGGGAATCCCACTTGCCCTGAAAGCCCTGCAGAACTTGCTGTTGTTGCGGCGACAGGGACTGCCATGCGCGCGGCGCGGCCGGCGCTACCTGCGTCGGCGCAGCCGTCTGCGGTCCGGCCGGCTCCTGCGCAACGCTCGTATTCGCGGCTGCGAGGAATAGGCTGGCGCCAAGAACTAAGACCCTGATCATTGCTTTGCATCCTGCGGCGGCGGTGCGGTTTGTTTTTCCGTTACCGGCGGCGCGTTTTTCAAGAATTCCCGCCAAGCGGCATCATCTCCATGATCGTCTTCACCCAAGAACTCAATGAACTCCTCATCGGGCGCCGCCGTCGATGTCGACGGAGGCGGCACCGGGGGCGGCGGCGGCGCGGGGGGCTGACCCGCGATCGCAACCGCACACAGGGCTGCACCGAGGATCAGCCAGTACCTTCCGGCGATCAATGGCGCATCGCCCTAGGCTGCCGGTTCCGCAATCGCGGCCTTTTCCGCCCAGTCGTAGAAATCGATATCGTCTTGCAACATTTCCATGGCGTCGCCGGAGCCCTCGTCGGTGGACGCGACGATGTCCAGATCCTCGAGGTTCGTCTGATTGTCAGCGGACATCACGCCGTTGTGGCCGAGCGGAGTGCCGAACCAGAGCGCCATCCCGAGCACCGCAGCAGCCGTCACACCGGCTGCCGACGTCCACAGCGGCATGCGCGAAAACCAGGTTCGACGCCCTTGGTGACCGGCCGCCGCGAGTGCGGCGTAACGCGCTTGGGTGAGCCGCGAGCGCACTGCCATGTCGAGATTGTCGACACTCTCCTGAAACAGAGCCCGGCTGCGTTCTTCGATGGCGAGCTTAAGAGGCTCCGATGTGTGCTCATTCATTACCAGACCTCGCCCAATTGCTCGCGCAGCGTGTGCACTGCCCGGGAGTAATGTGTCTTGACGCTGCCTTCCGAGCAGCCCATGGCGGTCGCCGTTCCCGCCACATCCAAACCTTCAAAATTGCGCAGCATGAACGCCTCGCGCTGACGCGGCGGCAACTCTCGCAGCGATGCTTCAAGTTTCTGCATCGCCTGATCCTGCATCAACCTCTCGGGTGCGGCAGGCGCCATGTCGGCGACGTTGTCGAGCGGGTCTTGCGCTTCATTGTCGGGATCCTCTTTGGCGCCGGGCAGCCACGTCATGACGCGTTTGCGTACGGTGCGGCGCCGCTGCAAATCGCGGATACCGTTCTCGAGGATGCGGTAGAACAAGGGCCGCCATTCGGCACTCGGCTTCGCCCCATAATTGCGGACCAGCTTCAGCATTGCGTCCTGCACCACGTCCAAGGCATCGTCGGGATCGCGCAGCGCGACCTGCGCCATACGGAATGCCCGCCGCTCGATCTCGGCCAAGAATCTTTCGAGTTCTCGCGTCTGCTCCAGGACCGCTACCTCAGGTGCTGGCGCGGGACCATCCCATACCATCCAAGCTCTGTTGAGCGTATCAAAGCGCGGCATGCCTCGTCCTCTTAACGTCGACGGATCATCTCCATTCCAGGTATAAACGCCTACCACCCGACCCGGTTGACGTTGGAACTCGCAGGATCAGCGACTTACGCACATGCCATATGACGTGCGTTGCAATATTTGCATGCAACACTTCATCAGAGGATCTAGAGGACGTTCTAACCTATTGAATGATCTATGTTCATTTCGATTTAGGGCGGTTTTCCATCAATTTGAATATGTCTCGAAACAGAACGGGCACTTAGGGTCCATGATCCCGGCTTCTCAACAGACTTATCCACAGCTTTTGTGGACAACCGTGTTCCCTTGATCCTGCAAATTGCCTTGGATACCCCGCTGCGCAGGGTCTTTGATTACTTGCCTCCGGGGGATATCGAGCGGTCCGGCTCCACGCCCGGCCTCGAACTCGGGGTGCGCGTGCGCGTGCCCTTTGGCCGCCGTCATCTGGTCGGCATTCTCGTTGGAATGTCGGAGGGCTCATCGGTCGCCTCCGCTAAGCTCAAGCCCGCACTGGAAATCTTGGACGACCGGCCGGTCTTCGACGCGATAACTTTCGATTTGTTGTGCTGGGCGGCCGAGTACTACCACCATCCGATCGGCGAAGTAATGGCCGCTGCATTGCCGGTGAGCCTGCGAACCGGTGAGCCCGCGGAACGACTCGCCGAATCATGGACGCTGACCGCGGCGGGAGGAGAGAGGCTCCTAGAGCTCGGCGGTGGACGCGCCCCGCGGCAGCGCGCCCTGCTCGCCTGGCTGGCGGAGCGCCGCTCTGCGACGATGGCGGAAGCGGGCGTCTTTAAACTATCGCACTTCAAGGATCTCGAGGCACGCGGCTGGATCCGGGCCGAGACCGCCCCTATTCAGCCCGCGCCGTTCGAGCTGCGTCCTAGCGAGGTCACACTGACCGACGCGCAAACGCAGGTTGTCGGCGCGATCAACGATTCCCATGGTCGATTCGAGGCGCATCTCTTGCACGGAGTGACGGGCAGCGGCAAAACCGAGGTGTATCTGCGGGTCATCGCCGCGGCTCTTGCCCGGGGCGGCCAGGTTTTGGTGCTAGTGCCCGAAATCGCGTTGACGCCCCAACTCGTCGAACGATTCCGCCGACGTTTCAGCGCCGGTGTGGTGGTCATGCATTCCGCGCTAAAGCCAAGTATGCGCCGCGATGCCTGGCGGGCAGCGCACAGCGGCCACGCGCGGATCATCATTGGCACCCGTTCGGCGGTGTTCACGTCGCTGCGCGATCTTGGCCTCATCGTGGTCGATGAGGAACACGATGCCTCCTATAAACAGCATGAGGGATTTCGCTATTCGGCGCGCGACCTCGCCGTCTGGCGCGCACAGCGCGCGCGGGTGCCGATCGTCTTGGGATCCGCCACCCCGTCGCTCGAAACGCTTGAAAACGTGTCGCAGGGTCGTTACTCGCGGTTGTCGCTGCCGCATCGGGTGGGGACGGCGCAAGTGCCGCGTATGGTGCTCGTCGATTTGCGAAAATATGCAAGCGAGCAGGGGCTCTCCCAGCCGGCGATGCAAGCTATGGCCGCGCATCTTAAGGGTGGCGGGCAGGTGATCGTGTTCTTGAATCGGCGGGGTTATGCACCGAGCTTGTTCTGCAATACCTGCGGTTGGATTGCGCCATGCATGCGCTGCGACGCCCGCATGACCCTGCACCGGCGCGCGGATCAATTGCGGTGCCACCATTGCGGCGCGCAGGCCAAGGTCCCGGCGATTTGCGGACAGTGCGGCCAGGCGCTCAATCCCGTCGGCCAAGGCACCGAGCGCGTCGAGGAAACCCTCGCTCGGCTGTTCCCGGATGCGCCGCTCGCGAGGCTGGATCGCGACACGGCCGGATCTCACGGCGCCATGGAAGCCGTGCTCGAACGCGTGCGCCTCGGCGAGGCACGCATTTTGGTAGGCACCCAAATGCTCACCAAGGGGCACGACTTTCCCGACGTCAGCCTGGTGGTGATCTTGGATGCGGATCAGGGTCTGTTCGCCAGCGATTTTCGCGCGACCGAACGCCTCGCCCAGACCATCACCCAGGTCGCCGGCCGCGCGGGGCGCGCCGCTCGCTTGGGCGAAGTCCTGATTCAAACCTCTTACCCCGAGCACCCTTTGCTCACCCGTCTGATACAGGACGGCTATGAGGGTTTCGCGGCGATCGCATTGGAAGAGCGCCGCGCGGCGCATTGGCCGCCCTTCTCGCGGCTCGCGCTGCTGCGCGCCGAAGCGAAGGATAGCGCCGGATTGGACCGCTTCCTGCGTGCGGCAGCCGCCGAGGGCCGCACGGCCGCGGATGGCGCAGTCAGCATTTTGGGACCGGCTACCGCTTTGATGGCCCGGCGGGCTGATCACTTTCGCGCGCATCTGCTGATCGAGACCGCGGCACGTGCCCCATTGCAGCGCTTTCTCACGCAATGGCTGCCGTTGGTGGAATCCCTGCCGATGCCGACAGGTTTGCGTTGGTCGATCGATGTGGATCCGCTGGAAGTCGATTGAATATTTGCGGGCGCGCGCAGCGGGCGCACGCAGCAGGCGCGTGCCGCGGTAAACTGCCGACCCTTTGGCCACTTAAAACTCACGGATTCGCTTTGAAGACATTGATCGACACTTTGTTGCGGCAGGCGCTCGCGACGTTGCCGGAATCGCTGGTGCCCGCTGCCATGCGCGACATCGGCTTCGAGGTTGAACGCACGCGCGACGCGCAGCATGGCGATTTCGCCAGCAATATTGCCATGCGTCTGGCGAAGGCGACGCGCCAGAATCCGCGCGGGCTCGCGGAGGCTATCAAGTCCGCATTGCCGGCGAATCCTGCGCTCGCCAAAGTAGAGGTAGCGGGCGCCGGATTCATCAATTTTTTCCTCAACGAAAATACCCACCACGCCGAACTCGAGCGGGTGCTCGCGCAAGGCGCGGACTATGGCAAGGCCGAGGTAGGGAGAGGCCGGTCCGTATTGGTGGAATTCGTCTCGGCCAACCCCACGGGACCCCTCCACGTCGGGCATGGACGGCATGCGGCGTTCGGTGCGAGCCTCGCGAATTTGCTCGAAGCGGTAGGCTTTCGCGTCGCGCGCGAGTACTACATCAATGATGCCGGCCGCCAAATGGAAATTCTGGCGGCGAGCACCTGGCTCCGGTATCTCGAGCGATGCGGAGAGCGTTTGACGTTTCCCGCCAACGGTTACCGAGGCGATTACATCGTCGCGATAGCCGATCAGCTGCATGCCGCCCACGGCAACGCGTTCGTCCACAGCGTCCATGAGATCTTCAAAGATTTGCCCGCGGACGAACCGCAAGGCGGCGACAAGGATGTCTACATAGATGCGCTGATAAGACGTGCGCGGGTGCTGCTCGGCGATGCGCGCTTTCGGGAAGTGCTGGACCTTGCGCTCGGAGGCATCCTGGCCGATATTCGTGAGGATCTCGCGGAGTTCGGAGTGATTTTCGATTCCTGGTTCTCGGAACGCTCGTTGATCGACAGCGGCGCGATCGACCGAGCGGTTGCCGGCCTCGAGGCTTCCGGGCACGCCTATCGAAAGGACGGAGCATTGTGGTTCAAGAGCACCGATTACGGCGATGAGAAGGATCGCGTCATGGTGCGAGACAATGGCATAAAGACGTATTTTTCGTCCGATATTGCATTCGTCTTGAATAAGCGAGAGCGCGGGTTCGAACACCTGCTCTATGTCTGGGGCGCCGATCACCACGGCTATATCACCCGGCTGCGCGCGGGCTTGACCGCGCTCGGCGGGCCGCCGGAATGTTTCGAGGTGCGACTGGTGCAGTTCGTCTCGCTGTTCCGGGGCGGCGAGAAGGCGCAAATGTCGACGCGTTCGGGCGAGTTCGTGACCTTGCGCGAATTGCGCAATGAGGTGGGTAACGATGCCGCGCGTCTGTTCTACGTCATGCGCAGCAACGATCAGCATTTGGATTTCGACCTCGAGCTCGCGAAGGCCCGGTCCAACGATAACCCGGTGTACTACATTCAATATGCGCACGCGCGCGTCGCCAGCGTGAAGCGGCAGGTGCAGGAGCGCGCGCTTGTTCACGATGTGGCGCGCGGGGTGGCCGCGTTCGGACTGCTGGTCGAGCCGCAGGAACAGAGGCTGATCAAACGCTTGGGCTCGTTCCCGGAAATCGTCCAGCAATGCGCGCTGCAACGCGCACCTCACGTGCTGGTGCATTATCTGCGCGATCTTGCCAACGATTTTCACACTTACTATAGCGCGCACCAGTTCCTTGTCGAGGATGCGGGGCTGCGGGACGCGCGCTTGAATCTCGCGGTCGCGACCCAGATCGTGCTTCGCAACGGCCTTGGCTTGTTGGGCGTCTCCGCGCCCGACACGATGTAGGGCTTTTCCATGGCGCGCGACTACAAGGCCAGACGCAAGCCGGCCGGCGGGTTTTCCGGATGGCTGGGACTCCTCTGCGGCCTTTGCGTTGGGCTCGCCATCGCCGGCATCGTCTACGTCAAAGACCATCGGCCCGACGCACCGACGGTCCGCGCCGCAAAAGCCGACAAAAAGAAGTCCCGATCCAACGAACCGCCGGATGCGGAAGGCGCAGATACCGGTGCGGCGGAAGAGTCAGCGAAATCGTACGCTTTCTACGACATGCTGCCCAAGTTCGAGGTGGTTGTTCCGGAGAAGGATAAAGACGTGCGGCCTGATCTTAAGGCGGTACCCGAAACGCGCCGAGGCACCTATGTGCTGCAAGCCGGTTCTTACAAGAACTTTGCGGACGCCGATCGCGTGCGCGCGCAACTCGCGCTGCAAGGCGTCGAATCCAAGGTACAAAAGGTATCGGTCGACAACGATACGTGGCATCGCATCCGCATCGGCCCCATATCCAAATTGGATGAGCTCAACCGGTTACGCACCATTCTGCGCAAGGCGGACGTGGACGTATTAGTGATTCGCGTAGGCGATTGACCGAAAAACCACTTCGAGCTCAATCCTCGCCTAATTGCCGAAAATCGACGCCTAATGCCCGCAATTTGCGGTAAAGATGCGTGCGCTCCATGCCCACCCGTTTGGCCAGCTGCCCCACTTTGCCGTTGCACAGCAGGAGCTGCTGCTGCAAGTAGGCGCGCTCGAATTGCTCGCGCGCTTCACGGAGCGGCAATGCCAACAAGTCCTGCTTCACGAGGGGCTCATCGAGAGCTAGTTTGACGGCGAGTTCGCGCTCGATTTCCTCGAGTCGAATCTCCTCGCCCGCCCCGAGTATCAGCACCCGCTGCACCAGATTTTTGAGTTCCCCGACATTCCCGGGCCAGGGATAATTGCGCAGCCGGTTTTGAGCGGCGACGCCGAAGCGGCGCAGCGGTAAATGCTGATCGTCGACCAAGCGATCGACGTAGTAACGCAATAGGTCGGGGACGTCCTCCGCATAATCCCGCAGCGGCGGCACCCGCAATGTGATCACGCTAAGATGCGCGATGAGGTCGCGGCGAAACGACTCGGGCGCGGTCCGCGATTCGAATCCGTCCTGCGCGGAACTGATCCAGCGCACGTTGATGGGCAATCGGTCGCGGCCCCCCACCCTGGTATAGCCGTTTTGCTCGATCGCCCCGACCAGCGCGCGCTGCGCCTCTTTGTTGAGATCCTCAAGCCCATTTAAGTACAGCGAGCCGCCGGCCGCCTGGTCAAAGGCGCCGAGCGTAACCTTGCCGTCTCGTTCGCTGCCAAAAAGTGCCGCCGCGGGGTCCACTCCCAAGCTTGCCGCCACAACCATGAAGAACGGTTTTGCAGAGCGCGCGGAGAGGGAGTGCAAGTAGCGCGCGTAGGCCTCGCGTCCGGAGCCCAATTCGCCGATCAGCATCACCGGGGAGGAACTCCCCGCCGCGTTTTGAACCTGTTCGCGTAAGCTTTGGGTGACTTTGCTCTTACCGATGGGAACGGCCAGGCTCGATCCTTGCGTGCGCTCGGACAGGCGCTTGCGGCGGCCGGCGTCCAGCGCGCGTTCTACCGTCCGGAGCAGTTTCGTCAACGACAGCGGCTTTTCCACGAAATCGAATGCGCCGAGCCGCGTCGCTTCGACCGCCGTCTCCACGGTGCCGTGCCCGGACATCATCACCACTGGGCAGTCGTAGCCATCGGTGACCGACCATTCGCGCAGCAGCGTGATGCCGTCGGTATCCGGCATCCAGATATCGAGCAGCACGAGGTCGGGCACATGCGTCGCCCGCGAAGTGCGCGCCTCGGTGGCGTCCGCGGCGACCTCCACCTCATAGCCTTCCTCGGCCAGAATTTCCTTCAGCAACCCGCGGATATCCGCCTCATCGTCAACCACCAATATTCTCGAAGCGGTCATACCCGTTCTCTCCTGTGTTCGCCTTTTCGCGATTCTCGCCCGATCAATGAGCGGACGCCGTCGCCCAACGGCAGCAGTACCCGTACGCGGGCGCCTCCGGTGCGCTGATTATCCGCCTCAATGCGCCCGCCGTGTTCTTCCACGATTTTCTTCACGATCGCGAGCCCGAGGCCAGTGCCCTTCGGCTTGCTCGTGACATAAGGGTCGAAAACGGTGCCAATCAAGTCGCGCTGAAAACCCGGGCCGTTGTCCGATACGACGATGACCGCCATATGTTGTTTGGGACCATCTTCAGCCACATGAGTTTCGATTTCTACGCGGGCCCCGACCTTGCCTTCGAGCGCTTCCAAGGCATTGGTGAGCAGGTTATTGAGAATCTGCCGTATGCGAATTCGGTCCGCCGAAATATGCGGCAGATGCGGGCTGAGTTCCAGCTTGAGCGCCGCGGCACTATCGTGGACCCGATACAAATCCACAACTTCGGTGATCAGCTGGTTAAGATCGAAGCGCGAGAAATGCATGTCCGGTGCCCTGGCATATTCGCTGAAGGCGTTGACCATCTGCTTCATCGCATCCACTTGGGCGACGATGGTGTGGGTCGCCCGCTCGAGAATTTGCGCATCTTGCGCGTTCATGCTGCCGAGAAACTTGCGCCGCATGCGCTCGGCGGCGAGCTGGATCGGCGTCAGCGGATTCTTGATTTCGTGGGCGAGCCGGCGCGCGACCTCGCCCCAGGCTGCATCGCGCTGGGCTTGCAGGAGGGTCGTAATATCGTCGAACACCAGCACCATCCCCGATGCCCCGCCCACGTCGTTCGGCAACGCCGTACAGGCGCACATCAATACGCGCTTGCCCGACTCCGACAAGAGGTCGATTTGCTCTCGCCAGTCGTGCTGCTCGGCGCCGAGACGTGTCTTTACCGCCGCGATGAAATGAGCGAACAGCGCACTGTCGCTGATGGATTCGTCAAACCGCGCGCCCACTGCGGCTTCCAGGTCGACGCCGAGAATGGCGCTCGCCGCCTGATTGGCGGTGCGCACGATCAAATCCGGCCCGAGAGACACGACTCCCGTCGAC
Organism: uncultured Gammaproteobacteria bacterium; assembly: GCA_963755965.1. Taxonomy (GTDB): domain Bacteria; phylum Pseudomonadota; class Gammaproteobacteria; order Steroidobacterales; family Steroidobacteraceae; genus Bog-1198. The sequence continues at coordinate 542,036 of CAVWLU010000008.1, read as the reverse complement.
AGGCGCGCGAGGATCACGGCCAACCCTGCGCGTTCCGCCTCCACGGCTTGCTGACTACGCCGGGTTTCCTCGCGAGCCCTGCCCAGACGCTTGGTCATGTCGTTGAACGATGTCACCAAAAATCCCAGCTCATCGCGCGACGGCAGCGGCAATTGAGTGTCGTAGTTGCCCTTGGCGACCGCTCGGGTACCTGCGATCAAATCCTGCACCGGCTGCACCAGACGCTGCGCGGCAAAAAAGGCGCCATAGACCGCGGCGATCAGCGACATCAACACGACGAACGTCAAGATCAGCACGAACGTCGATTTGAGAGGCTGGCGCAGCTGCACTAGATTTGCGTACTGCGTGTAGGATCGTTGCACCGTGTCGGCGAGTTGACTGAGCTGCTGCGGCACCGGATACAGGGCAACCAACACCCGTGAGGCAGATTTCGTGGCGTTGGGGTCGAGGGGAGCCGCGGCGCGAATCACATAGCCGCCCAACGCATCGGTGTCCAAGTTGACATACGGCCGGCCGCGCCGCACCTGCAGCATCATCTCGTCGGTCGCCGGTGCCGGCAACGTATCCATGGGGCGATCGGAACTGGTGGCGATGATTTGGGTCTGTGCACCCATCACCGTGAATTCCAAGGCGGTGCTGTCGCGGCGCTCGCGATCCAAAGTCGTGATCAGGTCGAAATCCGGCAATCCCGACACCTCATGGGCGACGGCTTCCGTGTGCTGCAAGAATTCGCGTACGCGCACTTCGAGCGCTGCATGCGACAACTCGCGCGTATCCTTCAAACCCTGGCTGACCTCCAGTTCGAACCAGCTGTCGATGCCGCGATTGAGAAATTGCAGCGAGAAGTAATACACGACCAGGATCGGCGCGACGGCGAGCGCGCTGAAGATCGCGACCGTTCGACCCTTGAGCCGCGAACCCGGCACATGCTTGCGGTAGTCCCTCACCAGGCCCGAAAGCTTCGCGGCCAACAGCACCAACAGTGTCAGCAGGCCCGAAATGTTGATCAGCAGAATCCACGGCAACCAGCGGTCGAATTCCGCGGAATTCTGCGCAGCGGACCCCAGCAGGTAGAGCGCTACCAACCACAGCGCCACGCCCAAGGTGCCAAGCACGGTCGAACCATGTTTGCGAATTATGGCTGTAGCGTCCATGTATACCAGTCGCTCTCGCGATGCCATTCATTGACCCAGAACATCAGTACGCGCAATGTGAACGGCACGCTGCCGTAGTCCACTTTCGCGCGCACGCTCGCCTCATAGCGGCGATCGGCCGATAGCAGCGCCTTGTCGAGCACGGGCAGGCCGCGCACCTCCGACAACACTTCGAGCGCCGCGTCGATCGTACCCAACGATTCCTGTTGACCGCTGTTGTCGTTGCGCAGGATGTAGCGCGCGCTTACGGCGTTGTATTGCAAATGGTAGCGCTGGGTCAGCTCCGCAACCCGGGAATTCGGCAATAACTGCCGCACCCGTTCGACATCCAGGTCAAGCTCGACGGTCAACGGCACGCCTTCGGCCAGGCCACGCCGCACTGCATCACCGACGGGGAATTCTATGCGCGTGTTCAGCTGGTAAACCCCCTCCTTGAGCTCGAGATCGGCCGAACGGACCTCGAAACGTCCCTCGAGTCCTTCGGCGTAGGCCGGCAGCACCGCGACCGCTCCCATGAGGGCAGCTGCCAGCCACAGCATGTAGGTCGTCTTTGAGTTGAGGACGTTCATTGTTTGGTCAGACCAGCATAATAGAAGCCGTCGGCACCCGCCTCACCCGGAAGAATTTGCCGGCCGCATTCATCCGCCTCGCCGAAGTCGGGCCAGCCATGCCAATCCTCTACCGGTACGGTTCTGGCGTCGGGCGTCCTCTTGAGGAATGCGCCGACGAGATCGCGATTTTCGCTGCGAGTCAGCGTGCAGGTGACATACACGAGCCGGCCGCCGCGAGCGAGCATGCGCCAGACTCCAGACAATAAACGCGCCTGAACCAGGGGCATTTTGTCGATTTCCGCCGGGGATTTGCGCAGACGAATATCGGGATGCCGGCGGATCACGCCCAACGCCGAGCACGGTGCGTCGAGCAGAATGCGATCGAAGGGCTCCCCGTCCCACCACGCCTCCGGCGCCCCCGCATCGCCGACCAGGAGCGCGACGTCCAGCCGTCCCCGTACCAGATTTTCCTGTACCCGTTGAAGGCGTTGCGGATCGATGTCGAGGGCAACTAGCTTGGCAAGTTGTGGTTCGCGCTCCGCGATGAGCGCCGTCTTACCGCCAGGCGCCGCGCAGGCATCGAGTACCCGCTGACCTGGCTCGAGACCCAGCGCAAACGCGACGCACTGTGCGCCGAGATCCTGCACGGACACCACGCCCTCGGCAAAGCCCGGCAACTCACGGACGTCGCACGGCGAGTCAAGCACCACGGCACCTGGCACGCGCTGCTCGGCGTGCGCGGCGAGACCCGCCTCGCGAAGTGTTTCGAGGTACGCCGCGGCCGTAGTCCGCCGGCTATTCACCCGCAGCCACATCGGTGCCTGCGCATCGCCCGCCGCCAGCAATTGCGTCCAGCGTACCGGCCAGTCAGCGTGCAGCCGGTCCGCAAGCCAAATCGGCGACGCATGCCGCGTGGCAGGGCTGCGCGCGATTTCGGCATCCAGTGTCTTGCGCTCGCGCAAGTAGCGGCGCAATACCGCGTTGATCAAACCTGCGGCGCGCTTAGCGTCGGTGGCTTTCGCCGTTTTCACGGCGGCATCGACCACGGCGTATTCCGGCGTGCGCGCATCCTCGAGTTCAAATAGCGCGACCGACAGCAGGGCGCGCACCAGAAAATCCAGGGATCTCACCGGCTGGGACAATAGCCGCCCCAGAATGGCCTCGTGACGGTAGTAGCCGCGTACTGCGCCAAAACTCAAGGAACGCACCGACGGCGCCAAGCCTGCGGGCGCCGCGCGGAGTGCACCTTGCAGAGCCGCATCGAGGGTCACACCCTCGCGCAGAATCCGCGCCACGGCATAGGCGGCAAGCGAACGCGCGCCGGCGGCGGCGTCGTTCACGAGTTGGCGAATCGCACACCGCCGAGCGGCTGCGCCTTGATGAACTCGTGCGCCGCCAGAGGCTTGCGGCCTGCCAGTTGCAGGCGTAGCAGGCGCAGCGCGCCTTGGCCGCAGGCCACGTCGATGCCGAGTGGATGGGCTCCGATTACGGTTCCTGGCGGAGCGCACGACGGCGATGCCAACTCGGCACCGGGCGCGAGTTCCGCGTTCCAAATCCGCAGTTGTACTCCGCCGACGCGCGTTTCGGCGACGGGTGAGGGATTGAAAGCATGGATTCGACGCAAGACGTTTACCGCATCCTCTTGCCAGTCGATCAGCGCCTCGGTCTTGCTGATCTTCTTCGCATAGGTGATGCCGACTTGCGGCTGCGGTATCTCCCGAGCGCTGCCTAGAGCGAGTTCATCGAGAGTTTGACAGAGGAGTGCACCGCCTAGGATGGCGAGCCGGTCGGAGAGGGTGCCCGCCGTATCTGCAGGATCAATGTCGAGCGCTCGCACGTTCAATACGGGGCCGGTGTCGAGCCCTGCTTCCATGCGCATGATGGCAACGCCGGTGGTCTCGTCTCCGGCCAGTATTGCGCGCTGAATGGGCGCGGCACCACGCCAGCGCGGCAAGAGCGAGGCGTGGACGTTGAAGCAGCCGAATTTAGGCGCGGCGAGAGCTGCCGGCGGCAAGATCAAGCCGTAGGCCACCACGATCAGTGCATCCAACCGCAAGTCGCGCAATGTTTCGCAGACGGTCGTATCGAAACTGGTCGGTTGATGGACTTGAATCCCGAGTTCGAGCGCACGTAGCTTGACCGGGCTCGAATGCATCGGCCGGCCGCGCCCGGCCGGTCGATCGGCTCTCGTGAACACAGCCTGCACGGTGTGTTGGGAGCTCGTCAGTGCATCGAGCGTCGGCAGTGCGAAGCCCGGCGTGCCGGCGAAACCCAGCCTCAAGGAACTCTGACGCGCGCTCAAGGCTCAAAGAGCCGGTACGGAAGCGCGAATATCGCTCCCAGGTGAACGCTGTTTACGCTCTTTTTCAAGGCGCCGACGGATCATCTGACGCTTGAGCTCAGACAGATAGTCGACGAAGAGCTTGCCTTCCAGATGATCCATCTCGTGTTGGATGCATACCGCGAGCAAGCCGTCGGCATCCATTTCGAAGGGCTCGCCGTTCCGCCCCATTGCACGGACCCGGATATGCGTCGCGCGCTGCAACTTGTCGTAGATCCCCGGCAGCGACAAGCAGCCCTCCTCAAACGGCTCGCGGCCTTCAGCCGTCAAAATGACCGGATTGATGAGGACTAGGGGCTGATTGCGCTCATCGCTCACGTCGAGCACCAAGAGGCGCCGGTGCACATCCACCTGGGTCGCAGCCAGGCCGACTCCCTTGGCGGCATACATGGTTTCGAGCATGTCTTCCGCCAAACGGCGCACGTCGTCGTCGACCTCGAGGATCGGCGCCGCCTTCTTCCTGAGGCGGGGGTCGGGATACTCCAGAATTGCGAGCTTTGTCATGAGAGTTATGAGATGGATATCGTGTTTTTGGCCGAAGATTGTTGCTAAAGTTCCGCCGCTGCTTAACTTAATGCCCGTATCGGCAGCGCGCTTGTGCGCTGGCAATCGGCAAAAACGGGCGACACGTCCCAGTCTTTGACGGCAGGCCGCAGTATACCAGCCGGGCCGGCACCATAAGACAGGCGACTCAAGGGAGCGAAACGAATGCAACGCCATCAGATATTTACCCTACTACTCACGATCGCAGTGGTCGGGGGCTGCCAAACCAGGCATCCGGCGGCACCGCCGACGCCGATGCCGACGGCCGACACAGGCATCCAGGGTACGGTCGTGGGCGACGACCGCACGGCAATGGAAGCGGCGATAGACTCCAATGCCGGCCCTGCCGCCCCCGCCACCTATACGGAAGCCCCCCACGAGGGCATCGTACTGGCTCCCAACGCACCGGATAGCTACGTCGTCAAGAAAGGCGACACCCTGTGGGGCATTGCCAAAGTCTTTTTGCGAGATCCGTGGTACTGGCCCGAAATATGGCAGGTCAACCCCCAGGTCCAGAATCCCCACCTCATCTACCCGGGCGATACCTTGCACCTCGTGTACGTCGACGGCCGGGCGCGGATCGTATTGCAGCCGGGACTCGAGCGCGGCGATGCCGCTCGCGTGATGCCGCGGGTGCGCAGCCAGCCCTTGGAAGCGGCGGTTACGACGATTCCGTACGAAACCATTGCCGCCTTCATGTCCAAGCCCTCGGTCTTGGAGAAGGAGCAAATCAATCAGGCCCCCTACGTGCTGACCACCCGCGATTCGCACATCATGATGGCGGACGGCAATACCGTGTACGCCCGAGGCTTCAAGGGACCGGTCGAGCTCGGCATGCACTACAACATGGTGCGCGTCGGCGTGCCGCTGCGCGATCCGGATGACCACCAGATACTGGGATATAACGGTGTTTTCACCGGCACCGGCCACGTAACTCGGGTCGGCGATCCGGTAACTCTCATCATGACCGAATCGACGCGCGAAACCTACCCGGGCGACAAGTTGTTCGCGGGCGATGTCGATGTACCGCTGGATTTCGTACCAAGCTCGCCGAGGAATCTGATCAAGGGTCAAATCATGGAAGTGTCCGACGGCGTCAGCGTCATCGGCCAGTATCAAGTCGTCGCCATCAACCGCGGCGCTCGCGACGGGCTGGCGCCCGGCAACGTGCTTGCCGTCTACCAGAGGGGCGATTCCGTCCGCGACAACGTAAGCAAGGGTTTTATCCGCGGAGTGTCGTTCATGGCCCCGAAAGTACGACTTCCGGATGAACGCACCGGCACCTTCATGGTGTTCAAGACTTTCAATCGCTTAAGTTACGGGTTGATCATGGAGGCTACGGACGTCATTCGCGTGAACGATTACGTCGAAAGTCCGTAAGTCTCGGCCGCGTCTTATGGCAAATCTCTACGTTGGCGCGTCCAGGGCGCCACGAGAGGGTTCTCGGCCTACGCCATAATTCGGGGCATGCCGCTCTGCGACGAAGTACTCGCCTGGGTGACGCTCGCCCGGGCGCCGGCGCTCGACGCGCCGGATCTCTTTGCGGCTCTCGGCATCTTAGGATCGGCCAGCGCCATCATTGCCTCATCCGACGCCCTTCGCGCACAAGCGGGAATCCCTGCGGCGACTCGCGAATACCTACACAGGAGCGGCTCCTTCCCCAGGACGGCGGAACGCAGCTGGCTTGCGGACGCGCGCCACCACCTGGTGCCCTTCACCGATCCCAAATACCCGAAACTGCTGCGTTCGCTACCCGGTTGCCCCATCGCACTCTATGTTGCCGGTAACGTCGACGCGCTGGGCGATCCGCAGCTCGCCGTGGTCGGCAGCCGCAACCCGACGCCGCAAGGCCGCGATACGGCCTTCGATTTTGCTCGCCAGCTGGCGGAGCGCGGGCTGGGAATTACCAGCGGGCTGGCGCAGGGCATCGATACCGCGGCACACCGTGGCGCTTTGGCGGCGCAGGGAATCACCATCGCCGTGCTGGGAAGCGGGATTGATGTGGTCTATCCCCGTGGCAATCTTGACCTCTGCGCTGCTGTCGAGCGGCAAGGCGCACTGGTGAGCGAATTTCCCTTGGGAACTGCGCCTCGTCGTGCCAATTTTCCGCAGCGTAATCGAATCATCGCGGGCATGAGTCTGGGTACCCTGGTGGTCGAGGCGGCGCGCCGCAGCGGTTCGCTGATCACCGCACGCTCGGCCATGGAGAGCGGCAGGGAGGTATTCGCCGTACCAGGATCTATCCATAATCCCTTGAGCCGCGGCTGCCATGGTTTGATCAAAGAGGGGGCAAAATTGACTGAAAGCCCGGATGACATATTGGGAGAGTTGAACTTTTCGGCCTTCTTCTCCTCTGACCGGCGCCCGCCCGGCGACTGTGCCGCAAGGGAATGGGACACTGCGGGCATGGACAAGGAACACAAAATCTTGTTAGATGCGCTCGGCTTTGATCCCGCGGACCACGATACATTGGTCGTTCGTACCGGATTCAAACCAGAAGCCGTGTCCTCGATGATGCTGATCCTCGAGCTCGAAGGCCACGTTCAGGCCGCCCCCGGGGGCCGCTACTCCCGAGTCGCCAACAGGAGAGCCGGAGGTGAAAGATAACGTTCTCGATTTGCTCATATATCTTTTCGAGAATTACATGAGCGCCGATGATGAACCGCGGCCTGATCGCAACACCTTGAAAACCGAGTTGGACAAGGCTGGGTTCGCGGAACCGGACATCGAGCGCGCGCTGGAGTGGCTCGACGGTCTATCCGGCGACCAACTCGGCAAAGTCGCGGAAGCCACGGTGCGCGCCGTGCGCGTGTTCAGCGGCCAGGAGCTGCTGCGCCTCGATACGGATGTTCGCGGCTATCTCATGTATCTGGAGAACGTGCGGATACTGTCCGGCACGCAACGCGAACTCGTCATCGATCGACTGATGGCGCTCGAAGCCGACGAGATCGACATAGAACAGGTGAAATGGGTGGTTTTGATGGTGCTGTTCAGCCAGCCTGGCCAAGAGTCCGCTTATGCGCAGATGGAAGACCTGGTCTTCGAAGAGCGCTCCGACGCCCTGCATTAGGCTCGCGCGTTGACCAGCAACCTCGTTATCGTGGAGTCGCCTGCCAAGGCGAAAACCATCAAGAAATACCTCGGCAAGGACTTCGAAGTCCTCGCTTCATACGGGCATGTCCGGGATTTGGTGCCCAAAGAGGGCGCGGTCGATCCGAAGCGTCATTTCGCGATGAAGTACCAGGTCGTCGAGCGCAACCAAAAACACGTCGACGCCATATCACGTGCACTTAAGAAGGCGAAATCGCTGTTCCTTGCGACGGATCCTGACCGCGAGGGTGAAGCCATTTCGTGGCACCTGTACGAGCTCCTGAAGACTCAGGGAGCGCTCAAGGGCAAGGATGTACAGCGAGTCGTGTTCTACGAGATTACCAAGAACGCCGTCCGCGAGGCGATGGCGCAGCCGCGAGAGCTGTCGGTCGATTTGGTGAATGCCCAGCAAGCTCGGCGGGCGCTGGATTTTCTCGTGGGCTTTAATCTATCGCCTCTTCTGTGGAAGAAAGTCCGCCCTGGGCTGTCGGCCGGCCGGGTGCAAAGTCCTGCGTTGCGCATGATTTGCGAGCGCGAAGACGAAATCGCGGCGTTCGTGGCGCGCGAATACTGGACCATCGATGCCGAACTCGAGCATTCGGCGCAGAAGTTTCCCGGCAAGCTCGTCGAATACCAAGGCGACAAGGTCGAGCAGTTCAGCTTTACCTCGGCACCTCAAGCACAGGAGGTGGAACATGCCCTCAAGAGCGCCGCCCAAGGGGAACTTACCGTATTGGGGGTCGACCGCAAACAGCGCCGCCGCAATCCGGCGCCGCCCTTCACGACCTCGACCTTGCAGCAGGAAGCCGCTCGCAAGCTCGGATTCAGCGCGCAGAAGACCATGCGGGTTGCTCAGCAGTTGTATGAAGGCGTCGACATAGGCGAGGGCGCCGTCGGCCTCATCACCTATATGCGTACGGATTCGCTCAATCTCGCCCAGGAAGCCATCGGCCAGATTCGCGATGTCATCGTGCAGCTCTACGGGCAGGAGGGGCTCGCGGAAGAGCCGCGCATCTATCGCACCAAGTCGAAAAATGCCCAGGAGGCGCACGAGGCGATCCGCCCCACGGCGGCAAGCATTCTCCCCGGCGACATCGAAAAAAAAATCGAGCCGGATCAATTCCGTCTGTATTCGCTGATCTGGAAGCGCACCGTCGCGTGTCAGATGGCGCCGGCGGTCTTCGACACGGTGGCAGTCGAACTGCTCGCCGGCCCGGATGGCCCAAAGCGTTCGGTGCTGCGGGCCAACGGCTCAACCCTGATCAAACCCGGATACATTTCGGTGTACCAGGAGGGCCTCGACGACGCCGTCCAGGACGATTCGGATCATGTGCTGCCGCCGATGCAGGAGGGCGACCGAGTCAGGCTACTCGGCGTCACTCCGTCCCAGCATTTTACCGAGCCGCCACCGCGTTTTTCCGAGGCTTCTCTCGTCAAAGCGTTGGAGGAGTACGGCATTGGCCGTCCTTCGACGTACGCATCCATCATTTCCACGCTGCGCGACCGGGGATACGTGGACATCGAAAGCCGGCGCTTCACCGCAACGGACATCGGCAAGATCGTCAGCCGATTCTTGACGCAGTATTTCACGACCTATGTCGATTACGACTTCACCGCAAAGATGGAGGATTCGCTCGACGCGGTCTCGACGGGTGAGCAGGAATGGGTGCCGCTGCTCGAGAAATTTTGGAAGCCGTTCATCGATCTCGTGAAGCACACTGAAACCTCCGTCAGCCGCGAGGAAGTCGCGCAGGCGCGCGATCTCGGGACAGACCCTGCGAGCGGCAAGCCGATGAGTGTGCGCATGGGCCGCTTCGGACCCTTCGTGCAGATCGGCACCAAGGACGACGCCGACAAACCGCGTTTTGCAGGTCTTAGGCCCGGCCAAAAGATGGATGCGATCACGCATGCGGAGGCGATGGCGCTGTTCGAGTTGCCCCGCAAGCTCGGGCAAACGGCAGAGGGCGCGGAGATCACGACCAACACCGGACGCTTCGGGCCCTATGTGAAGTATGGCGCGAAGTATGCCTCGCTCAAGACGGACGATCCGTACACCATTACGCCGGAGCGCGCACTTGAAGTCATCCGCGAGAAGGAAATCGCCGATGCGAATCGGCTGATCTTGGATTTCCCGGACGCAGGGATTCAAGTGCTCAACGGGCGCTACGGACCCTACATCACGGACAAGGCCCGCAATGCCAAGATTCCGAAAGACCGGGATCCCAAGAGTCTGACCCTGATCGAATGCCAAAGCATGCTGGCGGCGGCTCCTGTGCGCACTTTTGGCAAATGGGGACGCAAGAACGTCAAGGCGGGCAAAGCCGCCCCCGCCAAAGCCGCCCCCGCCAATCCCGCACCCCAGAAACTCGCCGCGAAAAGCTCCAAGGCGGCCGCGAAGAAAAGGGCGCCGGTGCAAGAGCCTGAGCGGCCTTCCGTGAAACCCAAGACCAAAAAGAAGAGCCCCAAAAAGAAGAAATCTTAAGGTCATGGCTGACTCCGCAGGTACGGCATCGGTCTTGGGCGCTGCGGACGCGGCCGCGGTGCAGCGCTACTTGAGGGATTTGCAGGACCGCGTTACGGCCGCCGTGGAAGCGCTCGATCCGGCGGGCTTTCGGCGGGATTCATGGCAGCGTCCCGAGGGCGGCGGCGGCGAGAGCCGGATTTTGACCGGCGGCGAGATCTTCGAGAGGGCCGGCGTCTCCTTTTCGCACGTGTACGGGAAAAAGCTGCCGCAGTCGGCCGGGAACCTTCGCCCGGACATCGCCGGCGCGGCATTCGAGGCCATGGGAATGTCGCTGGTGTTTCACCCGAGAAGTCCATATGTGCCCACCACTCATTGCAACGTGCGTTTCATCGTGGCGAGGCCGAAAAGCGCGCCGGCCGTTTGGTGGTTCGGCGGTGGTTTCGATCTCACGCCCTATTATCCTTTCGACGAGGACGTGCTGCACTGGCACCGGACCGCCCGGGCTGCGTGCCAGCCATTCGGCTCGGGTGTTTACGAAAATTACAAGAACTGGTGCGATCGCTATTTCTTCCTGCCGCATCGGAATGAAACTCGCGGCGTCGGCGGCTTATTCTTCGATGATCTGAACGAGGGTGGCTTTGCGCGCTGCTTTGGGCTCTTGCAGAGCGTGGGCGATCATTTTCTTCCCGCCTTCATGCCCATCATGGAACGCCGCCGACTTCAACCCTGGGGCGATCGTGAACGCAGCTTTCAACTGTATCGGCGCGGCCGCTATGTAGAATTCAATTTGCTCTATGATCGCGGCACGTTGTTCGGCCTGCAGTCACGCGGGCGGACGGAGTCCATTCTGATGTCGATGCCGCCGCTGGCCCGCTGGGACTACGACTGGCGCCCCGAGGCGGGATCCGCGGAGGCGCGATTGTACGAGGAGTTCTTGGGTCCCCGCGACTATCTCGCGGAGCTCGATCGCGGATAGAACCCTTCGCGTGCGGCTCGAGATCGGGTACCGATTCCAAAGGCTCCCCCCGCTTCAGTGTCCCAGTGCGAACACGTAGTACTTGCGCATGGCTTCGTGCACGGTCCAGGTACCTTTCGCGCCGGTTTCGACGATGAACACATCTCCGGTCTTGAGGTGCACAGGCGCCTTGCCTTCGATCTCGATGGTGCAGCGGCCGGCCAACAGATGGCAATACTCCCAGGCGTCGTAGTCGATTTTCCATACACCCGGTGTGGATTCCCATATGCCGGCGAGAATCTTCCCGTCGTCCGATGTGTGCAAATTCCACGTCTTGGTATGCGGATCACCGCTCACGGCGGTTCCCGGCCATGGCGCATCCTGTTCAAGGGGGGCGCTCAGTTCACGCAGCGGGAGTACTCGATTTGCCATGATTTCCTCGTTCGCTAAATTCACAAGTGAGGCCCCAAGCTATCTTTTTAATCCGCCGGCATCAAGCGCCGCCGGCGTCAAGCGCGGAACGCGCCATCGATTGCGATGCGCTCGATGACGCACGGCAGTGTGTCCTCGCCAATCGAAAGATAGACATGTTGTTCTGCAACCGTGAGGCAAAAGACCATGCGGCGCGCGAGCCTGGACACGAGATTCGACAACCACGCACGGTCCAAGGCATACAGTTCGAGTTCGTCAGCGCGATGAATGCGCTCGCTGGCGAGGCGAGCCGCCAATTGCGCGCCTTCCTTGTGCGTGTAAACGACGACGCGCGGCGCGGCCTTGCTGGCGCGGTGCAATCGTGCTGCCTCCGGAGAGCCCACGTCGATCCACACACGCAGCGCACCCGTGAGGTCGCGTACGGCGATCGTCGGTTGATCCGGTTCGAACAACCCGTTTGAGAAACCGATGCCCTCGGTATATTCCAAACAGTACGCAAGCACACGGGTCAGAAAATGGTCTTCCGTCTCCGACGGATGGCGAGCCACACGCAAGTCGAGCGGCTGGTAGACGCCGCGGTCGGAATTGGCGAGTTGAATGTTGAACGCGTAGATCGTGGCGCCCTGCGCCATAGAGCACCTCGCGCACACTCTAACAGACGCCGATGTTCGTGAACTTAACCGGCGCGCAAATCCTCGAGTACGGTACCCGCGAGCGCAACCTCCACCTCGTGCGGCTCGTCCCGGAACACTTCCTCGAGTGCGTCCGCATACCACTCTTGCATCGACGGGAGCTTCAACATGCGCACCGCGTATTCGGCCGCGGGGGAATCGAGAGCGAGCAAATAAGTCTGAATTCTAAAAGCCACCGGTGCGAAAAACGCGTCCACCGCGCTAAACGCCCGCCCGCTTAGAAACGGTCCGCCAAAGCGACGCAGGCCATCGCTCCACAGCGCTCCGACCCGGGCGATATCCCGCTCGAGCACCGCAGGAATTTCATTGAGCCGGATGCGCAAACCGCAGCTCATCGAACATCGGTTTCGCAACTCGTTGAAGCCCGAATGCATTTCGGCCGCGGCGCTTCGAGCCCAGGCCCGCGCACTGGAATTCACCGGCCAAACGGCCGGGTGCCGTTCCGCGAGATATTCGACGATGGCGAGCGAATCCCACACAACGGTGCCGGCATCGACCAAGCACGGCACTTTGCCGCTCGGCGAAACCTTTCTGAAGCCGTCCCAGCTCGCTGTATTGCCAAACGGGATTAGATGCTCCGTGAAGGGAATCTCGAGCTGCCGCATGAGCACCCATGGCCTCAGGGACCAGGAGGAATAGTTCTTATTGGCAACGTATAAATCGTACATCGATTGGCCTCCTAATGGTGCGCTCGTCGGCTTGGACTATGTACCCCAGACGTCCGTTGCGTAGCGAACGAAGTTTCGCCCGAGGATCTTTTCGATCCGCGCCGTCGTGTAACCGCGCGCCGCCAAGCTCTCGGCCAGATCGTAGAATTGGTTTACGCCGCGCAGATCGACCACGAAGGGCAACGTGTCGGGACGCTCGCCCGCCGCGCTGACGCCGGCCTTTCGGCGAGCCGCGACTTCCTCTGCCAGCACGGACTTGTACCCTTCCAGATCGTCTATCGCCGTGACGGTGCCGTCGGTGCCAATTCCCACGTGGTCCTCGCCGCACACATTTATCGCATGATCCAAGTGCGCCACCACGTCTTGGGCCACCGCATGACCGGCCGGATTCAAGAATGGCATGAAGTAGATGCCGACAAAGCCGCCGGCCGAAGACACGAGCCGCAGTTCTTCGTCTGTTTTATTGCGCGGCAGGTCATTGAGTGCGCGGCATCCGGTGTGATTGATGGACACCGGCTGTTTCGACGCCCGCGTCGCCTCGAGGCATGTCTTCCGTCCGCTGTGCGAGAGGTCGACCATGACCCGATTCGCATTCAACCGATCGATGACTTCATGTCCAAAGGGAGTGAGCCCATGGTTCTCCGGAGCAGCCGAACCGCCGCCGATCTTGTTTGCCGGGTTGTAGGTCAACTGGATCACGCGCACGCCGAGATCCGCAAACACGTCCACGCGCGTCGCGTCGTCGCCGAGCATGGCGGAATTCTGAAACCCATAGATGATGCCGATCTTGCCCTCGGATTTTGCCCTCGAGATGTCGGCGGCGGTATAGATCTTGACCAGGTCCTTGCCTTTTGCGCGGATCAGCGCATCCATCTCGGCAACGTCGCGGACCGAGAATTCGAATGCTTCCATGTCCCCGGAGACGTATCCCAACGTCACGTTCACGGCCGTGAGCCCCGAGGCATGAGCTTCGCGCAAAACTCGTTCGTCGACCGCGGCGGCCTTTTCGCCGGGTTTCGCATCGGGAAGATTGGGATTTTCCAGACCGCCGAGCGCGTTGACAATGATGGTGTTCTGCCAAGCGTTTGCGGGAACGCCCGGCGGGCCGCTCGCAGGCCTCGCGGACCGGTTGATCAGCACTTGAGGAACCGCGAATGCCGCAGCCGTGAATGACAGGAAATTGCGGCGATTGACGAGAAACATTAGGCTGCCTGCGGTCGACACGGGCACAATGCCTGTCTCATGAACTACAAGCACATCTATCATGCCGGAAATTTTGCGGATGTTGCGAAACACGTAGGACTTCTCTACTGCCTCGATGCATTGAAGCGAAAGGAATCCGGTTTTTTTGTGTTGGACAGCCACGCCGGACGCGGCTTTTACGACCTACAGGCCGCGGAGGCAAAAAAATCCGGCGAGGCCGAGCGCGGCATTCAGTGTTTGATACGAACGCACATCGGCGATGAGACCCTGGCTCCCTACTTCGCGGCCATTCGGGCTCGGCGCGGCAAGCGCCTCGCGCGCTATCCCGGCTCACCTGCACTGATTGCCGGCAGTTTGCGTTCGCAAGATCGCGCGATATTCGTCGAGTTGATGCCCGCCGAGGCGCGGGCAGGAGCGCGTGAAATCGAATCCGCCGGGCGAATACGCATGGAAATCGAGGACGGCTACGCCGCACTCCGAGCCCATTTGCCGCCTCCGGAGCGGCGCGGGTTGGTGCTGATAGATCCACCGTACGAGAGCATCGACGAACTGAAGACGATGCTGCTGGCGTTCGGCGATGCGTACCGCCGTTGGCCGAGCGGCATATTCTTGATGTGGTACCCGATCCGCAGCGCAGCGCAACGCACCAAGGTACAGTCGCGGTTCGAAGCTCTCCGAATTCCAAAGATGCTGTTTGCCGACTTGGCTATTCATCCGGACGATGCGGGCGTCGGCCTCGCGGGCAGCGGCTTGATGATCGTGAACCCGCCCTACGGCACGGATGAGTACTTGCGCAGCGCCTACGACACTATTCATGCGGGAATTGCAGCCCCGGGGGCCGGCTACGTCCAAGTGGCGCGCTTGACACCCGAACGAGTGGCACAATGACGCATCTTCCGTCGAGGACTTGAACCATGGATTCCAACGTCTTACGCGATCAGCTCACCAAACTGCACGCGGAACTGCGCGGTGTGCGCCATGTGGATCCGCGGTCGAATCAACTGCTGGTCGAAGTGCTGCAGGACATCCAGCGGTTGCTGGAGCAGCAGCGCGCGATCGACGCCTCAAGCGGCGCGGCGCCCGGCGCGGCCCCCCTCAATCCTTCCCTCCCGGAACGTTTGGAAAAGATCGCGGTGCAATTCGAGGTGGATCATCCGACGCTGGCGGTGAGTTCTCGAAGGTTGATCGATTTACTCGGTAAGGTCGGACTTTAGCCCGTCCAGACAATGGCGCGCTGTACACGCGCGGCAATTTCCTCGACCGCACTGAGGTCGGCGTCCGGCCCGCGCCCAAGCACGGCAAGGCTGCCGTGGCCGGGCACGGGAAGTATCACACCGCGGTAGCCCTGCTCTTCGAACGCCACGGGCTTCCCGACCGATTCATGCACGAGCACCATCACCGTGATCGGTCCCATTTCGGTCTGGACCACCAAATGCGGCACCATGCGTCCGCGGAAGCGGCAGCTGCTGGCATAGCTCACCGTGCCCGCGTTGGGATTCAGCCGCATGTGCGCATCGCGCAGCACCAGGGTCAGCTCCGCCGGCGGCACCGGGACGTCGGTGCGCGCCCACGCCTGCGGCTCTCCCGCCATATGAGCCACCACGTCTGCAGCCAAAGTGGGATGCGGAGCTGCCAACCACAAACCAGCCGCGACGAGTAGCACGATCAGCACGCTGGCGGCCATGGCCAGCCAACCGCGGCGCATGCCCCACACCGTGGCTTCGGTGGGAGCGTTTACGCGGAGCGCGTGCTCGAGGCGCAGCTCGAAGCGCAGCAACCGGTCCGTGAAGCCTGAGCATTCAGGGCAGCTTTCGCGATGCATGCGCAGTACCGGATCCGCGGCGCGCGGATTCGCGAGAATCGCTCGTCGATAGTGAACACAATCCGTCATTCTTCGGGGTCCAAACTGGTGTCTTCGCCGCACAGCGCCCGCAGCTGCTTACGGCCGCGGAACAGGCGCGTCAATACCGCGGCGCCCGACAGATTGAGTTCCGCTGCGATTTCCGCGGTCGAGAAGCCCATCAAGACCTGCAATACGAGCGGCTCGCGATACTCCTCGGGCAGCCGGAACAGGGCGGCGCGCAGCTCGGCGAGGTCTTGATCCTGTGCGGCGGCCAGCATGGGTTCCTCCCTGGCGATCAGTTCATCGACGTCCACCGTCACCAGTCGCTTGCGTTCGAAGGTACGGGCGTATTCCCGGCGAATGATGGTCAAAAACCACGGCTTGGCCGCCCTTTCGTCCAACAGAGTATCTTGCGCCTTCCACGCACGCAGCAGCGTTTCTTGCACCACGTCCTCCGCCAGCGCGAAGTCCCGGGACAACCAGAATGCAAAGCGCAGAAGGTCCGGCCGCAGCTTTTGGCAAAGAGCCTGGAAGCGCGCGCGCTTCAGATTTCCGCCAACCTGATCCTTCATGTATAAATCAGCACCCGGCTTACGATATCTTCTGCGCGATATTAACCCGTCACGATGACAACGCCGCAAACGAAATGCCAAAGCCGGGCACGGGCGTGCAGGGCTCGGCGCCATCGATTCAAAGTGGCTGAAACTGCTGTTAGGAGTCACAGTTAAGATGACCGGAAGTCCAGCTGATTCATTTCCGAACACCCGGATGCGCCGGATGCGCCGCGACGAGTTTTCGCGCCGGTTGATGCGCGAAACGCAACTTAGCGTGGATGCGTTGATTTATCCGATATTCGTGGTGGACGGCGCCAAACAGCGCCAACCCGTCGCCTCAATGCCGGGCGTCGAGAGATTTTCGATCGACGAATTGCTGCGCGAGTGCGAATCCTTGGTTCGACTGCGTATTCCGGCGATTGCGCTGTTCCCGGTCCTTGCTCTGGAAAAGAAGTCCTTGGATGCGCGCGAGTCGTGGAATCCTAATGGAATTGCCCAGGAGGCGACGCGGGCGGTGAAGAAGGAGTTTCCGGGCCTGGGCGTCATCACCGATGTGGCTCTCGATCCATTCACGACGCATGGACAGGACGGTCTGATCGACGAGAAAGGCTATGTCCAAAACGACCTCACCGTCGAAACCCTGGTGCGCCAGGCGCGCTCGCACGCGGACGCGGGGGCCGACGTGGTCGCACCTTCCGATATGATGGATGGCAGGATCGGAGCCATCCGAGACGCATTCGAGACCGCAGGATTGATTCACACCCGCATTTTGGCCTATGCCGCAAAATACGCTTCCAGTTTCTACGGTCCGTTTCGCGAGGCGGTGGGCTCGGCGAAGCAGCTCGGTTCGGGCAACAAGCATACCTATCAGATGGACCCCGGCAATTCGGACGAGGCGTTGCGCGAAGTCGCGCTCGACATCGCCGAGGGCGCGGACATGGTGATGATAAAGCCGGGCCTGCCCTATTTGGATGTCGTGCGACGCGTCAAGGACCGATTCGGGATGCCGACGTTGGTTTATCAGGTCAGTGGCGAGTACTCGATGATCATGGCCGCTGCCGCGAACGGCTGGATCGATGAGCGTGCGGTGGCCTTGGAAACCCTCGTGTCCATCAAACGCGCCGGTGCAGACGGCATTTTGACGTATTTCGCCAAGCGGGCGGCGGAGTGGCTCGCAGAGTGACTCTACCGCACGAGGCCGGGCCGCCCGATCAGTACGGAGTCGCAGGGCATCCGGTAGCACATAGCTGGTCTCCGTTCATTCACGGGATGTTCGCCAAGGCGACGGCGCAGAGCCTGGTGTACCGGCTGTTCGACATCGCCCCGGATGATTTTCGGCGGGAGACTTTGCGCTTGTTCACCAGCGGCGTGCGCGGACTCAACATCACGCTGCCGCACAAGCAGGCGGCCGCGGAACTCGTGAACGAATTGACGCCACGCGCCGCACGGGCACAAGCCGTGAACACGATTGCGTTCTTCGAGGATACGACCCTTCTTGGCGATAACACGGACGGAGTCGGTCTGATCTCTGATCTGGAGCGCAATTTGCAGGTCGACCTTGCCGACAAGCGCGTATTGATCCTGGGCGCGGGTGGGGCCGCGCGCGGTGTCGTGGGGCCGTTGCTGGAGCGGGAGCTGCGCACGCTGACGATCGCAAACCGAACTCCGTTCAAGGCGCGCAAGCTGGCGACCGAATTCTCCGACCTAGGTACGATCGCCGCCTGTACTTTTGCGGAGCTGGAAGGTCCGCCTTACGATCTCATCATCAACGCCACTTCGGCAAGTTTGCAGGGCGAAATGCCGGAAATGCCGGCCGGGCTCGTCGACGAAGCGACTCTTTGTTACGACATGGCCTACGGCCGTGGTCATACACCATTCACATTGTGGGCGCGATCGCTGCACGCCGGACGCACGGCCAAGGGCTGGGGCATGCTGGTTGAACAGGCGGCGGAATCATTTTTGCTGTGGCGCGGCATACGGCCGAGTACTCAACCCGTGTTGGCGGCGTTGGCGCAGCACTCTTAGCGCATGGTCACGAGTTCTTCCGAACTCGTCGGATGGATGGCGACGGTATCGTCGAAATCGCGCTTGGTCGCACCCATGCGAATGGCGACCGCAAAGCCCTGCAGCATTTCATCGGCCCCTGCGCCGATGACGTGACATCCGACGATCTTCTCTTGAGGTCCCACACAGACCAACTTCATGTCGGTGTGGCTCTTGCGCGTTGTCAGCGCGTGATACATGGGCGTGAAGTCCGCAATGTACACCTTGACCGCATCTCCATACTTGGAACGCGCCTCGCTCTCGCTCAAGCCCACCGTACCGATCGGCGGATGAGTAAATACAACGGTCGGAATCATGTCGTATTCCAAGCGCCGCTCCGGTGCACCGCCCACCAACCGATCGCTGAGCCTCCTTCCGGCGGCGATCGCCACCGGTGTCAACGCAGCTCGGCCCGTGACGTCGCCGATGGCATACACACCTGCAACATTCGTGTTTTGAAACTCGTCGGTGGGCACGAAACCATCCGCGTCGAGCGCGACGCCGGCCGCGCTCACATCGAGATCGGAGACGTTCGCGGAACGTCCGATAGCCCAGAGCAAGCAATCGAAATCTGGAAATTCGCGGCCGTCCGCCGCCACCAAGGTCCGCCGACCGAGCTGTTCGCGTACCGCGGCGGGTACGACATGCGGGTGAATGAGAATACCTTCCGCATGCATTTCGCGCATGAGCGACTTGCCCAACATCACGTCGAAGTGGGTCAACAAATGTTCCTTGCGGATGAAAAGCTCGACCTGGCTGCCAAGTTCACGAAACGCGCTGGCCAACTCGCAGGCGACATAGCCGCTGCCGACGACCGCGACGCGCTGCGGCCGTCGCTCCAGAGCGAAAAATCCGTCGGAGGTGATGCCGAGTTCGGCTCCCGGAAGCTGCGGCACCGTTGGAATGCCGCCGGTGGCGATTACCAGATGCGGTGCCGTCAAACGTGCTCCGTTCACTTGCACGGTATGCGCATCCACGAAGCGGGCCGTTCCCTTGATGTGCGTTACGCCTTTGGCCGCCAAATTGCGCGCGTAGATGCCGTTCAAGCGGCTGACATAGGCATCGCGTTTTTGCTTCAAGACGCCCCAATCGCCATCGCCGGCGGTGATGGCGAAACCGTAATCGCCGGCGTCGGCAACAGACAGGGCGATGCTCGCCGCGTTCCACATCACCTTCTTCGGGACACAACCGACGTTTACGCACGTGCCGCCGAGGCGGCCGGATTCGATCACGGCAGTGCTCGCGCCGTACTCCGCCGCGCGCTGGGCGCAAGCCAATCCGCCGCTACCCCCGCCGATACTGATCAGATCGAAAGCTTCGCTGGACACTGTGAACTCCATCCTGCTAGAGGCGAAAGGCCCAATGATATACTTCCGCCGATCTCGACTCGAAAATGAGGTGCCGCGTTGATCGGTTTAGGTCTCACTCTGGCGGTCCTCGTTGCTGCGATGGTTTACATCATCGGCATCTACAATGGACTCGTGGGCCTTCGGGAAAACGTCAAGGTCTCGTGGGCAAACATCGACGTCCTCTTGAAGCAGCGCCATGACGAGCTCCCGAAGCTCATAGAAACCTGCAAGCGGTACATGCAGTTCGAGCAAGACACCCTCGAAAAGGTCATGCGCGCGCGCGCATCGGTCAATCAAGCGAGCGACTCCGGCAACGTTGCGGCGGTGGGCGCCGCGGAGCAACAACTGCGCGCCGGCATGATTCGGCTGTACGCCGTCGCCGAAAACTACCCGCAGCTGAAGAGCGACGAAACGTTCAAGCATTTACAAGCCAGAATCACGACGCTCGAAGAATCCATCGCCGACCGACGCGAGCTGTACAACGACCAGGTCAATCTCAACAACATCCGCGTCAATGTTTTTCCGGACGTGCTGATCGCCCAGCGCTTCGGCTTTTTGCCGTCGCACCTGCTCGAATTCGCGCCCGCCGAGAAAGTCGACGTGGACGTGGGCGCTCTGTTCCGGGCCTAGGCTTCCTCCGGACATGTCCGGCGACGTCCATTCTCATCTTTGGCTCCTCCCGATCGCGGCGTCGCTCGGCGCGATCGGCTCGTTTTGGTACGCCTGCAAGAGCTGGCGCGAGAACCGGGTGGTTGCGGACATGCCGGCGGCGCGCGTGCGTTCCGCGGCTCAAGGGTACGTGGAACTCACCGGCCACGGCGTAATGCTACCGAACAAACCGATCAAGGGGCCGTTGACCCGAAAACCGTGCACCTGGTGGCGCTACAGCATCGTGGATACCCGCTCGAGGTCCCGGTCCGAAGTCGACCACGCCACGAGCGAGGCGCTGTTTCTGCTCGATGACGGCACCGGGCGATGCTTGATCGATCCGCGCGGCGCGGAGGTTTTTTCGGTGAGCAAGGACGTCTGGTACGGCGGAACGGAGTGGCCGGAAGTGCGCCTTCCGGACGGAGTGGGCTTTCTGGGTAAACTCACGGATCTGTTGTTCTCCGGCGGCCGCTACAGGTACACGGAGTATCGATTGCAGCCGAACGAGACCGTGTGCGCGGTCGGCGCGTTTCGCAGTCTCGGGTGCAGCGGCGTCGTAGATACCGAGGACGCCGTGGCGGCGCTGCTGCACGAGTGGAAGCAGGATCAACGAAGTCTGCTCGAACGTTTCGATCGCAACCACGACGGGGTACTGGACGCCGGCGAGTGGGACCAGGCGCGCGCGGCGGCTCGCGGGCAGGTCGGCGAGCGTATGGTGGCGGAAGCGCACGCAGCCGAATTTCCGGTCCTGTCGAAACCCGCGGACGGGCGCGCGTTTTTGTTGTCGGCCTCGGATGGGCAGGGGCTGGCCCGGCGCTTGCGCCGATCCACCGGCGTATTGATCGCGCTGGGCCTGTGCTTCAGCGCCGGACTGATCTTGACGATAAACGTCCTCTGATAGAATTGCGGAGTGAAAAACCCACTACTCGATCTTGATTCCCTGCCCGCCTTCGATCGAATCGAGGCGGTTCATGCCCGGCCGGCTCTCGAACAGGTGTTGTCGGAAAACCGGGCAGCGCTGGCCGAATTGACGGCGCAAAAAAATCCGACGTTCGCCTCGCTGGTCATCCCGGTGGAAGAGTTGAGCTACCGGTTGAGCCGCATTTGGAGCCCGATCGGACATTTGAACGCCGTTGCGAACTCTACGCAGATGCGGCAGGCCTACAACGAGTGCGTGCCCTTGCTGACGGCTTATTCTTCCGAACTCGGTCAAAACGCAGCGCTGTGCGCAGGGTACGCTCATGTGCTTAGGCACGAAGGCGACACGCTCGATCAGGCACAGCGGAAAGTGTTGGAAAATGCCCTGCGCGATTTCCGTTTGGCCGGAGTGGATTTACCTGCAGATCGCAAGGCGCGCTATCGCGAGGTAGCCCAGCGGCTTGCGCAACTGGCGACCAAGTTTTCGGAGAATGTGCTCGATGCCGGACGCGCCTTCACGCGGCGCGTGACCGACGGATCGGAGCTTGCGGGGTTGCCCGCCAATGCCCTCGATCGAGCCGCGGCAGACGCCCGCGAAGCGAATCTATCCGGATGGCTGTTCAAGCTCGACCAACCCACCTACATGACGATCATGAGCAGCGCCGAGAACCCGCAATTGCGGCGCGACATTTATGAGGCTTGGGTCACTCGCGGGTCGGAGCTGGGTCCGAGCGCCGGGCGTTTCGACAACAATCCGGTAATCGCTGAAATCTTGCCGCTGCGCCACGAACTCGCAGAACTCCTGGGCTTCAAAAGCTTCGTCGACTATGCGTTGGCCACTCGCATGGCGAAGAGCGGCAAGCAAGTGCTCGGGTTTCTGGACGACTTGGCACGGCGCTGCCGGCCGGCCGCGCGCCAAGAGTTCTCGGATCTCGAGGAGTTCGCCGGACGCAAGCTCGATGCATGGGACTTGGCGTTCTTCGGCGAACGGCTTCAAGAGAGTCGATTCAAAGTGTCGCAGGAGGCGCTGCGGCCGTATTTCCCGCTTCCGAAGGTGTTGGATGGACTCTTTACTTTGACGGAGCGGCTGTACGGAATCACGGTCCGCGAGCGCTCCGCGGTAAGCGTGTGGCATCCGAGCGTTCGCTTCTACGATCTTACGGACGCTCGCGGCGAGACCGTCGCGGGCTTCTATCTCGACCCGTACTCTCGCAGCGAGAAGCGCAGCGGCGCTTGGATGGACGAATGCATCATTGCGAAATCGCTGCCCTCCGGCAAAGCGCTCCCGGTCGCACAATTGGTGTGCAATTTTACCGCACCGGTCGGCGCCGGCCCTTCGCTTCTCACCCACGACGAAGTCACGACGCTATTTCATGAATTCGGCCACGGATTGCATCACATGCTGACCCGCGTGGCCTATCCCAGCATCGCCGGAATCAACGGAGTTGCGTGGGACGCGGTGGAGCTGCCCAGTCAGTTCATGGAGAATTTCGTGTGGCGCAGCGAAGTGCTTCCGCTCATATCCTCGCATGTGACGAGCGGCGAGCCGTTGCCGTCCGACGTGCTGCAGCGCCTCTTGGGTACCCGCACGTTCAATGCGGCACTCGATACATTGCGGCAGATAGAACTTGCCAGTTTTGATTTCGAACTACACGCGAACTTCGATCCGGCCGCCGGAGCGAGGGTTGCGGAAACATTGGCTCGCGTTCGACAACGCGTGGCTGTTGTACCTGCTGCGCCTTTCAATCGAATGCCGGCGAGCTTCGCTCACATATTTGCCGGCGGTTATGCAGCGGGATACTACAGCTACAAATGGGCGGAAGTGCTCGCCGCCGATGCCTTCGAAGCGTTCGAACAGGCCGGCGTGTTCGACAGCGCAACTGCCACACGCTTCCTCGATTCCATTCTGGCGCGCGGCGGCAGCCTCGACGCCATGGATGCGTTCGTGCGCTTCCGAGGCCGCCAACCGGACGTTCGGCCTCTATTGAAGCAAACTGGAATTGCAGCGTGAGACGTCTGGTGGGACTCGCATTGTTGCTCTCGGCAATGAGCGGACGAGCGGAAACGGCCTATGTCAGCGACGAACTCGTTCTCGGTGTCTATTCTGAGCAAAACCAGCAGGGTCAGCGATTGACGACACTCCATTCGGGAGCGAGTGTAGAGACCCTCGGCACCAGCGGCGACTTCACGCAGGTCCAATTGGGCGACGGCACGAAGGGCTGGGTCAAGAGTTCTTATCTGACGACCCGCGAACCGGCAACCGCGCGCGTCAAAAAGCTCGAAGAAGAGCTCGACCGCAGCCGCGCGACCACTCCGGCGCTCGCCGAAGCGGCAGCCCGCAGCGAAGTAGAACGCCTGCAACAAGAACTCAAGACGAAACAATCGGAACTCGATTCTGTGCGTGCGGCGGGTTCCGAACCAACGTCGGCATCGGGTGCATCGCAGGCGGCCGAGGTCAAGCCTGTGAATACCTTGACTGCGGCCAGTGCCCTCCTGTTGGTCGCGGCGTGCGGTTTTTGGTTGGGATATGTCACTCTGGCGCGTCGCATCAAGCGGAAATTCGGCGGCCTCAAGGTGTATTAGGGAGTGCACCACACCCGCTTGGCAGAGCGGGCTTTTTTACATATTGATGAGAACTGCGTCCATAGCGCGCGCGGCGCTAAGAGTTTAAACTCCATCGATGCACGACTTTCGCCGTAACGATTACGACGTTACGAATTCCGTCCAAGTCAGTTCCACCACTGCGGTGACCGCAGCGGTGCGTGAGCTATTCGCCGTCGGTTGGCCGGGCGAGCCCTTCGATCGAGTAGCGGTTGCCTTTGAGGAATTTGAGCGATTGTTTGCAGGCCGCATGCCGGGGTATCACGGCGTCGACACCGTCTACCATGATCGTCAGCATTCTCTCGACATGACCCTCGCGATGGCTCGCCTGTTGGTCGGTTACGAAGCAAGCTGCTCCGATACGAACCAACGCTTCGGGCCGGAGCGCGCGGTCATGGCGCTGGTCACGTCTTTATTTCACGACGCCGGCTACATCCGCGAGTTCGATGACCGTAAGCACCAGAACGGTGCCGAATTTACTCTGTACCACGTGACGCGCAGTGCCCGCTTCTTGGCGCGTTTCTTACCGAGCATCGGCATGGAAACGTGGGTGCCGGTTTCCACCCGCATCGTGCATTTCACCGGGTACGAAATCCAGCTCGATCAAATTCAGCTCTCGGACGCGCGGGACCGAAAGCTCGGACATTTGTTGGGCACTGCCGACCTGATCGCGCAGATGGCGGATCGCTGCTACTTGGAAAAGTGCCGCGATCGTCTTTACCCCGAATTCGTGCTCGGCGGAATCGCCGCCGCGCCCGACAGCGAAGGGGCGCTCAAGGTTCGCTACAGCTCGGGTCTGGATCTACTGCGCCAGACGCCGCGTTTCGTGCGGGAGACCCGCTCGCGACGGCTGGATGGAGAGTTCGAACACGCCTACCGCCATTTGGAACGGCTATTCGACGGCAAGAATCCCTACCTCGAAGCTATCGACCGCAATGTCGGCTACTTGCAGAGCATTCTGCGGGCTGAACGGTGGCGCTTGCTGCGTCGCAGACCGCCGTTGTTCACTTCTGAGAACAACCAGCTGGGTCAGGTGCGTGGGTTGATGGTGACTCGATTGAAGGCGATTTGGGCGTAAGCTCGAGGCGTGGCGGCCCTTTCACTCAAGGCCAATCGATACTCGCCACGT
Organism: uncultured Gammaproteobacteria bacterium; assembly: GCA_963755965.1. Classification (GTDB taxonomy): domain Bacteria; phylum Pseudomonadota; class Gammaproteobacteria; order Steroidobacterales; family Steroidobacteraceae; genus Bog-1198. The sequence goes on along the minus strand of CAVWLU010000008.1, from coordinate 516,858 downwards.
AGCGGGCATGCAGTTCATCGAGCTGCTCGATAACATAATCTTTACCCTGCAAGCACGCGTCGCTTATGGTTTCACGCAGCATCCCAGGAGTTAACCTCCGGCGCGCGGGCTCTGCGACGGGCGCGAAGCTAAAATGCCACGGTTCGGGCTGCACGCCCGACAAAACGCCACGAAACGGCCGGAAAAAGCCGAAGCGAGGAGCGTTGGTTTCCAGCCACTGCGCGAGCGGAGCGAACGGTCCCGCCCCGGCGAATTCCGCAGCCGTCAGTTGCACCCTGTAGCCTGCGGGGGTGGCGTTTCGATCGATGAGATCGAGATCCGTTCCCCAATGATGACGGCTTGCGCCCGGGAGAGCAGACCATTGCAAAATCGCCGCGATGCGTTCGTGTGGCGAGAGCGCACGGGAATCGAGCTCGAGCCCCGAGGCATCGTAGAGCGGCGCCGTACCGCTGAATTTGGCGTTCCAGATCGCGAGCTGCCGCGCAAAATCTCGGAAACTGCTCGCCGCAATCAAATCGAACCCATCCAGAGCCGCCGCCCGGCGCAGATTCAAAAAGGGCGCCATCACGTACAGGTGGAGCGCGCACGGCGGGTCCTTGAGATCGACGATGTGAGTGCGGGCCCGGCCTGTCAATTCCAAGGGTGTCACGATGCCACTTCGCGAGCGGCGGCGAGTTCCACGACTTGGTCGAAAATACCGATGAACGTTTCAATCTCTTGGGCGCCCGAAATGGTGTACTTGCCGTCGAAAATGAAAGTTGGGACGCCGGTGATGCCGAGCACGGTGGCATGCCGTTCCGCGGCGACGACGCCATCCTGGCCTTCTCGCAGGACGACAGCGGATCGAGTTTCACGCTCCGAGAGGCCGATCTCGACGCCAAGCCGCACCAGCTCCTCGACGTCCCCGATGTCGCAACCCTCCTCGAAATACGCTTGCAGGACACGCTCCGCGGCTTCCGCCTGCAGATCATGTCGGCCCGCATGCGCAATCAGCAAATGCGATCGCCGGGTATTGGGCAATCGGGCGATGAGATCGAAGCGAAACTCCAAGCCAACCGCCTCGCCCTGCAGTTTGAGCGCGGCGTGATTGTCCGCGATTTGCGCGGGGCCGTCGATTTTGGCAGCCAGAAGCCCTCCACGCTCCACCCCGTCCCAGGGTAAATCGGGGTTCAACTCGAACGGCCGCCAGGTCACACGTGGTTCGTATTGCGGCCGCGCCGCGAGCGCGAGTTCGAACCGCCGCTTGCCCAGGTAGCACCAGGGGCAAATCGTGTCGGAAAAGACGTCTATTCTCATTCTCGCGGCCATTGGCGGCGGATTGTACCTTTCCCCTTATAGGCTTTGGTGTGAGCGAGTATCATCCCTCAATGGCGCAGAGCCTCAAATCCAAATATTTGCTTCTCGCCCTCGGAGTCGGGGGCGGCCTATCGCTCCTGTTTGGGGGATTTGCCTACTACGAACATCGCATCGATACGGCGGACATCACCAGGCTCGCCTATTCAACCGTTGAGCAAAAACTGCAAAGCGATCTCGAGACGCGCGCGAATAGCATAAGCAAAGCCGCCGCTACCGAGCTCGCCCCGGCGCTCGGTTCCGGCAACAACGCCGCCATCGCATCGATCGCAGGAAGGCTGCTCGAGAACCGCGACATCGAGCATGTCGAAGTGACGGATTCTCGCGGTACGGTGCTCTACAGCGGGAGTGCTCCGCAGGTAGCCGAATCCTCGATCGCGCCGTTCGTCCTGAAGAGCGACATTCCCGCGAAAGTGGGGACGCGAATCGGCGGCATCCTCGAGATCTCGGTGAGTCGAGCCCCGATGCTCGAGACACTTACGAGCATCCGCGCGCAATTGGAGCATCAGCAAGGAAGTCAAATCAAGCGGATGCGCGGCATGCTCGCCGGCCTCACCTTACCGCTCATCGCGTTGGGATTGATCGGCGCATGGTTCATTGCGCGGCAGTTGGCGAGACCCATTTCGGTTTTGATCAAGTCGGCGGACCGTATCGGGCAGGGCGACTACACGCGGCCATTGGACGTCGCGCGCCGCGATGAACTCGGCGAATTGCAGCAGGCTCTCGAGCGCATGCGGCAGAAATTGTGCGAAACGACGATCACAAAGAATTATCTCGACACCATGCTCAACAGCTTGAGCGACTCGGTGCTCGTGACCTCACCCGATGGCCTGATCAAGAGCTGCAATGAGGCTACGCAGCGGCTGCTGGGTTATTCGGAAGCCGATTTGCTCGGCAAGCCCTTGATCGGATTCATCGATGAGGAGCATCGCAACGCCCCGCCGGACGCGGGCGAAACAGTATTGCGCACCGCGAGCGGTCAGACGATCCCGGTCTCCATGGCCTCCTCGATAATCGACACCGCGGATCCGCAATTCCAAGGCAACATTTATGTGGCGCGCAACATTACGGAACGTAAGCGCGCCGAGCGCCGAATCCGCTATTTGGCGCGCTACGATGCGCTCACGAAAATGCCGAATCGCATGCAGTTTCAGCATTTGCTGCAGCAGGCGATCGCGCGGTCGCGCCGCAACCAACGTTCGCTGGCGCTGCTGTATTTCGATTTGGATAGATTCAAGGAGGTCAACGATACCTTCGGGCACGCGGCAGGCGACCGGACACTGGAAATCTTGAGCGAACGGCTCACTCGAAACTTAAGCAAGGACACCGTCATCGGCCGCCTCGCCGGCGACGAGTTCGCCATGTTCATCGACGATTTGCCTATCGATGCGGATAATCGCCCGAGCCTGGGCGGCTTGGCGCGTACTCTGCTCGACGAAATAAGCCGAACGTTTTATGTCAACCAGCAGGAGGTCTATCTCACCGCGAGCGCCGGTATCGCCATCTGTCCGTACGACGCCGAGAATGTGATAGACCTGATCCGCAATGCAGATGCCGCGATGTATCACTCGAAGCAAAACGGCGGCAATACCTGTGCGTTTTATGTGCCGCAAATGAATGCGGCGGCAGTAGAACGGCTCATGCTGAAGAGCAAGTTACGCCGCGCCTTGGAGCGCGACGAGTTGGTGATTCTGTATCAGCCCAAGGTGGACTTGCGCGACGGTCGAGTGGTGGGCGCCGAGGCGCTGTTGCGCTGGCGGCTCCCGGGCCACGGCGATATTTCGCCGTCGCATTTCATACCGTTGGCGGAAGAGACCAGCCTGATAACCGATATAGGTGAATGGGTGCTAAATCGAGTCTGTTCCGACTACCAGGAATGGCAGAAGACAGTTTCGCAGCCGGGCCGAATCGCCATCAATCTGTCTCTGCGGCAGCTGAAGCAGACGAGCTTCATCGCGCGCTGCCGCAACGTATTCCGCAAACATGGAGTTTCGCCCACATGTTTCGAGCTGGAGGTCACGGAGACGACTTTGATGACCGAGCCGAAGCGAACGATCGGGCTCTTGAACGAGCTTTACGCGATGGGACTTCATCTCGCCATCGATGATTTCGGCACCGGGTATTCGTCGCTTTCGGCCCTGCAACAGTTCCCGATCGGCACGCTGAAAATCGATCAGTCCTTCGTGCGCGACGTGGCGGTGGATTCCAACGACGCCACGCTCGTTCGAACCATTATCGACATGGGGAAGAGCCTCGACCTCGAGGTTATTGCCGAGGGTGTGGAAGCGAGTGAGCAGCTTGAATTTCTCCGCAAACACGGCTGCTTCTACGCGCAGGGTCGCCTGTTCGGCGACGCCATGGAAGCCCACCAGCTGCTTGCCATTCTCGCGAGCCAGGCTGGCGGAAAGGCGCACCACGCGGCACTGTGTGCACCAACGTCGCTGCGGCCGCAGGTTAAAATGCATCACTGATGTTGATCGCGAGGGATCTTACCCTGCGGCGCGGCCCCGAGCCGTTGTTCGAGCAGGTCAACTTCACCGTATTTCGCGGCGACAAGGTCGGGCTCACCGGCGCCAACGGATCGGGAAAATCCAGTCTATTCGCGGCGATCCGCGGAGAATTGGGGCCTGACCGCGGTGACATCGATCTTCCGGCGGCTTTAAAGATCGCCCACGTGGAGCAAGAAATTGCTTCGCTTGACCGCGCCGCCATCGATTTCGTGCTCGACGGCGATACAGAGCTCTGCGCCGTGATGGCGGCGATAGAAGACGCCGAGCGGCGAGATTCGGCGATGGAACTAGCCGAACATTACGCAGCGCTCCAAGCCATCGACGGCTATCGCGCCCGGGCGCGGGCAGCCGCCATCATGCACGGCTTGGGATTCAAGGCGGCCGAGCACCAGCGCAATGTCGCTGAGTTCTCGGGCGGTTGGCGCGTGCGATTGGCCATGGCGCGCGCGCTCAATTCGCGAGCCGACCTCTTGTTGTTGGACGAGCCGACGAATCATCTGGATCTCGACGCCATCGTATGGTTGGAGGAATGGCTCACTTCGACCGACAGTACTTTGCTCATGATTTCGCACGATCGAGAATTTCTGGATTCCATCATCAACCGGGTTTTGCATATCGAGAACAAGACGATCCGCGCATATTCGGGCAACTACTCGCAATTCGAACAAAAGCGCGTCGAGGAGTTGGCGTTGCAGCAGGCGCTCAAGGCGCGGCAAGTGCGCCGCGTTGCCGAAATCACCTCTTTCGTGGTTCGATTTCGCGCAAAGGCCAGCAAGTCGCGTCAGGCCCAGAGCCGCCTGAAAATGCTCCAGAAGATGGAGCGTATCGTGCCGGCACATGTCGACAGTCCGTTCGAGTTCGACTTTGCCACTGCCACGAAAATACCGCGGCCGCTGTTGAGCCTGGAAGACGCCGACTGCGGTTACGCCGAACGCAGCATCGTGAGGGGCATCAACCTGTCGATCGGACCGCAGGATCGGATTGCTCTGCTCGGCCCGAACGGCGCCGGCAAGTCCACATTGACGAAGATGTTGGCGGGAGAGGCGGCACCCTTGGGCGGTCGACGTATCCCCGCGGCAGACCTCGCCATCGGCTATTTCGCGCAGCAACAGATGGAACAGTTGCGGCCCGATTGCACCGCGTTCTGGCACGTTCGAAATCTGGGGGGGCCGGATTACGCGAGCGGCGAGGACCAAAGAGTTCGCGACCACTTGGGGAGATTCGGCTTTCAGGGCGACCGTGCCTTCGAACCGGTCGGCCGCTATTCGGGAGGTGAGAAAGCGCGCCTGACGCTCGCACTGTTGGTGGCGAGGCGGCCGAATCTGCTGCTGTTGGACGAGCCGACCAATCACTTGGACATCGACATGCGCCATGCCCTCAGTGTCGCGCTGCAAGGATTCGAAGGAGGCCTGGTCATCGTTTCCCACGATCGGCACTTGATCAAAACGGTGGCCGATACACTGTGGCTGGTGGCCGACGGCAAACTCAAGGTGTTTGACGGCGATTTGGACGATTATCAGCAATGGCTCAAATCGCGCGGCAAGGCGCTTGAGGGTTCGCAAAAAGACCGGCAACCTCGAAAAGGGACTCGGACGCGGGGCGCCCTGGCCCAATGGCGGCGAGAACTCGAGCAAATCGAGCGGCGCATTGCCTCCGTCGCCGCCGAGCGAACTGTGCTCGAGGCGAAGCTGTGCGGCCGCGATGAGTACGGCAGACTCGAAGATAAGAAAGCTCGCCTGGCCCGGGACGCCGCCTCGTTGGAAGCGCGCTGGGTGGAAGTGGGTATTGCGATCGAAGCGGCGGAGGCCCAAAGCTCGTACGGCGAATGATAGCGCGCCGCGCGAAAATCTCCGTGCTGCTGGCGCTCATCGCTTGGGCTGCGCTCGCATTCTGGAATTCCGTCAAACCCCTGCCGACCGGTACTCATGTGGCATCGCTTGCGGCCCGGCTCTCCGAGTCTGATGCAGTGGTCACGTTCAACTCCAAGTCGCACCGCGAAATCCTCGCAGGCGAACTTGCGGCCATCGATCGCGCCGAACAGATGATCGTGATCGATCAGTCTCCGATCTCGCGCGAGGTCGCACAGCATTTATTGATGCGCAAACGCCAGCGCCCGAATCTCAAGCTTGTGCTGGTCGCGGATCCTCTTGACGAGGCCTACGGCGGTACCCGGGCGCAATATTTGGCGGAGCTCGAAGAGATCGGCATCATCGTCGCGCGCGTACGTTTGAATCGTTTGCGCGATCCGAATGCGTTGTTCTCCAGCCTGTGGCGTTTGACTGTCGCTTGGTGGAGCGATCCGTTCGACGAGGAGCCGGGGGTCATCAGCCTGCGGTCGTTGCTGCGCAGGCAGAATTTCAAAGGGGATCATCGGCAACTCATGGTCGCCGATGACGGCTCCGGCGCCTGGCGGAGCTGGATCACCGGCCCCGCCGACAGCGACGTCGGTCTGGAATTGCACGGCGGTCTGGCCCGCGACATCGCCGCCAGCGAATTGCAAATCGCCGCCTGGTCGACCGGCGACGATCGCTTACCCTCTGCCCCGCCCTCGGAGGGTCGCGGTCTAGGTTCGATCGACGCGCGATTCTTGACCGAAGGTGCAATTCGGAGCGCCCTGCTCGACTCGATGGCGACAGCCGGCAGCGGCGATGAAATCGGCTTCGCGGTGAACACGCTGAGCGACCGGCCGCTGATCAACGCGGCCCTCCGTGCCGCTGCGCGCGGTGCGCGGCTCAAGATACTTCTCGACCCCGAGGCTGTGCCGAACCGTACCGTCGCCCGAGAATTGACGCGCGACGGCGATGGACAGATCGAGGTGCATTGGTTCTCTCCCAACGAGGCGGCCCACTCCACGTTGGGCCTGGTGCGCCGCGGCGGCGAACTCACGGCCTTTTTAGGCGCAATGAACTTTACCCGTCCGAGTCTGGAGGACTTCAATCTCGAGGCCACCATTGAGCTCCGCATGCCGGCACGCGCGGCGGCGGCGCGTTTGCTGACCGAGCATTTTGCGGATGAGTGGTCGATCGCAACCGGTTACGCGCAGTATGCAGACGACTCGCAGACTAGATATTGGCGATATCGGTTGTTGGGGGCCCTTGGGTTAGCGGCGTTCTAGGTTTCCGTTCACGGCCTCTGTGGTAGCGGCGACGATGGCCGCAAGCGCGGTGTCGGCAGCCTGGTTGTAGGCCTCGACGATCGCCGTCAACCGGTTGTCCGTGGCAGGTTGCCGTTCGTCTGCGTCGAATTCACCTAGAAGGCGCCGATCGCCGGAACGGCCGAGCCGTCCCAGCAAGTGCACATGAACGCTCGGCGGACCGCCGCCTATGGGATATTCCGCCTGAAAATCCGCCACATCGATCTCCAGCCAGTAACCGCTGCCGAACGCCGATGTGTCCGTACGAACGGTGCGAAAGTTGGCGCGGGCGCGAAATGCCTGTAATGCAAGGTCCTGCACCACCTCATCGAGTGGACCGCTCCAGCGCGCGCCGGCGAAATGATCCAATCGCCGATCCGGATAAAGCACGGCGATGTAGTCGGTGCCAAGACCGATCCGTACGCGCGGCCTGAGCACGGCAAGGTCGACCGGTATCTCGGCACCGGAGGGTGCGTTGGACTTGAACGACAGGAGATACAGAGACGGCGGCGGCGCCTTGCTTTGGAATAGCGAGCCGCAGGCCGCCAGTGCGAGTACCGACGCCAGGCTCAACACGCGCTTCACCGCGGCACCTCGACGCCCTGATAATTCGATTCGTAGAGCAGCCGCGATGGGTTTTGTTTCAAAGAGAGCGACAGATCGCGGAAATCCTGCGCAGCATCCCGGCTCTCGCGCAGCAATTGCTCGAACTCCGGCAGACTCTGGCTGGTAAACCGCGAAAGACCAGGCTCGTTTTCCGCAATGAATCGATCCAGGTTGTCCGAAGTACTGGCGAGGGCAGCGCTGATGCGCCGGACGTTCGCCAGCGCAGCTTTGAGATCCGGCGCGGCCTCATTCGTGATTTTTCGCAAATCCGTGGCCGCTCCCTCAACCTCGTGTGAAGCGCTCCGCATGTCGGCGACCAATAGCCGCACCTCGTGCGTCGTCTCGGGCAACGCCTTGCTCGCTATTCGCGCGTTATCGAGCGTCTCGTGAAAGGCACGCACATTCTCGTCGCTGAAAACCTGATTGATTCGGTCCACCAACTCGATGGTGTGAGCGGCGAGTGCCGGCAGGCTGCTTACCAGGACGTCGAAGTCCGAGCGCGTCGAGCGAATGATCGGATAGCGGCGCCCCTGCGCGAGCGCACCGGGATTGATGGTCTTTGCATCCTGTTCCAGATCGATGAACAATAACCCGGTGATTCCCTGCAAACTCAGAGAGGCCACGGTACGGCTGTCGATGGGCGCCGTCGATAATATTTGCGCAATCACTTCTACTTGGCCGCGATCCTTCGGATCGAGCATGATGCGAGCGACCTTGCCCACATCGACGCCCAGATAGCGCACCGGGCTGCCTGCCGTGAGACCGCTGACCGTGCCGTGAAAGTACATCTCATAGCCCTGGTAGGTTCGTTTGTCCCTCTGATCGGTGTACCAAAACACGAACGACGCCGCTATCGCGATGACCAGCAGCACGAACGCTCCCACCGCCACATAATTGGTATCTCTATCCATGCGCTTCTTGCTCCGCCGCCCGCGCCCGCGCTCCGTGAAAATATTCGTGTATCCAGGGATGCGAGTTCTGCAGCATACCGGGGAGCGTATCGGTAATCATGCGGCGATCGACGATTACGCCGACGCGGGTGCAGGTGCGAAACAAGCTGTCGAGGTCGTGTGTGATCATGACTACCGTGAGCTTGAGCTCCGAATGAAGATACAACAGTAGCTCATCGAAGGCGGCAGCGGAAATCGGATCGAGCCCGGATGTCGGCTCATCGAGGAACAAAAGCTTGGGTTCCAAGCTCAAGGCGCGCGCGAGCGCGGCGCGCTTGACCATCCCTCCCGACAATTGCGCGGGGTATTTCAGAGCGGCGTCCTGCGGCAGGCCGACCAGACTTAAATTCAGCTCCACGAGCTCGTCGAGAACCTCTTCCGGCATCGAGAAGGACTCGCGAAGCGGCAACTGGATGTTTTGCGCGACGGTGAGCGAACTGATCAACGCCCCGTTCTGGAATGTCACGCCGTAGCTGCGCACCATGGCGAGCCGCTCTGGGCCCGAGAGCCGGTGTATGTCCCGGCCGTATACCTCGACCGTTCCGGCCTGCGGCTGGCGTAACCCCAAGATCGTGCGCAGAAGTACGGACTTGCCGGTTCCGGAGCCGCCGACGACGCCGAAAATTTCGTTGGGCCGCACCTGCATGTCCAATCCATCGTGCACGAGCTGCCTGCCGAAGCGGCTGACGATACCGTGCACGCGGATGACTGGAGCTACGGCCGCCGGGTGGTCCATCAGAAGTTTATCTGCACAAAAAATACTGCAAAGAGAGCGTCGGCGAAAATCACGAGAAAAATGGCTTGTACAACCGCAGTGGTCGTCAGCCGGCCGAGCTCACGGGCCGAATCGCGCACCTGCATGCCGCGGTAGGCCCCCACCATTCCTATGAGCAATGCGAATACCGGCGCCTTGATCAGACCGGCCCAGAACGTCGTCGGCGACAGCGCCTCGCGCAAGCGGATAGTGAATTGCGCCAGTGGGATGTGAAGTTGGATAAGCGCCAGAAGTCCTCCGCCGGCGAGCCCCATGGCATCGGCGATGACGGTCAACAGGGGCAGCGCAATGATAAGGGCCAGGACCCGCGGAACGACCAGCAATTCAATGGGATTCAGGCCCATGGCTCGCAGCGCGTCGGTTTCCTCGTTGAGCTGCATCACACCGATTTCGGCGGCGAATGCACTGCCGGAACGGCCGGCAACGATGACCGCGGTCAGCAGTACGCCCATTTCACGCAGCACGGCGATGGTCACCAAATCGACGACGAAGATATTGGCGCCGAATTTCGAGAGTTGCTGCGCCCCCAAATAGGCAACGACGACGCTGATCAGGAATGCAATGAGCGAGACGATGGGAATTGCAGTGACGCCGGTTTCGTAGATATGCCGCGCAAGCGACGGCAGGCGCAACGCCCGTGGGCGTGAAAAGGCTTGGCCGAGGACCCCCACCATCCGGCCGAAGAAGCCGAGCACGTCGCGCGCCTCGGTGCCCTGCAGCACCGTCCAACGACCCAGTTTGCCGATCTCGACCTCGAGGAGCGGCCCATGCGAGTGCGCGCCGGTCCCGACATGGCTTTGGTGCTTGAGTTTCTGCAGGAACTCGAGCGTGTGCGGCGGATTACCTTCGTGCCGTACCCGCAAATTCGGAGCGCCGAGATCGCTCAGGCGCGCAAGAAGTGCCCACACCGGTCCGATGCCCGGACTCTCCGCGTGGGACCAATCGCAGACCAAGCTCCCGCTCGCCGGACCCGTCAAAGCGTTGAGTTCACGGTCGATTTGGGCCATGCCGCCTAAAGACCAATCGCCGCTCAAGGAGAGCCGCCAATCGTCGCCTTCACGCTTCAGCGTCAACGCATCCATCGCTATATGCTAGCAGGCAAAGGAATCCTCAAGGCACGGGAATGCATAGCGATCCGCTGCGACAGATTTTGATCTTGCTCACCGCTTCGGTGTGCGTCGTGGCGGGAGTGCGCAAGCTCAAGTTGCCGGCGATATTAGGCTACCTCGTTGTGGGCATGCTGTTAGGTCCTCACGCGCTCGCATTGGCCGTCGACAACGAAACCACTCGGTTGCTGGCGGACTTCGGCGTGGTTTTCCTGGTTTTCACACTCGGTCTGGAATTCTCGTTGCCGCGATTGGTCGCCATGCGTTGGGATGTGCTCGGCGTCGGGGGTGCTCAGGTGCTGGTGACGACCGCAATCGTGGCCGCCGGCGCAATCACTCTATTCGATATCGCGCCCGCGATCGCCATCGTCGTCGGCGGCGCAGTGGCAATGTCGTCGACGGCGATCATCATCTCTCAATTGACCGAGCAGTCGGAGAACAACCGCACGCACGGCCGTCTCGCCGTGGCCATCTGCCTGTTTCAGGATCTGAGCTTTCCATTGCTGCTCGCCTTGGTGTCGGCGCTGGCGGGCGGCGGCGCCGCAAGGCACATCGTCGCTGCCATCGGCAGTGCCGCGTTCGCCTTGCTGTTGGTACTGGCCGCGGGGCGCTGGCTGCTGCGGCCGCTGTTTCTGGTCATTGCCGGAGTGCGCTCCTCGGAACTGTTTTCTCTCGCGGTGTTGCTTGCGGTATTGGCCTCCGCCTGGGCTACCAACGCAGCGGGGTTGTCGCTGGCGCTGGGCGCTTTCCTGGCCGGCATGATGTTGGCGGAAACTGAATTTCGCCACCAAATCGAAGCGTCGATCCGCCCCTTCCGCGCGGTGCTGCTCGGCCTCTTCTTCATCACCGTCGGCATGCTGCTCGACGTCCGGATACTGCTGCGCAGCTTGCCGTTGGTTACGGTGATCCTCGCTGGAATGCTGCTGCTCAAGACTGCGGTCGTCGCCGTGGTCGCAGAACCCGCGACCAGGAGCTGGTTCAAGTCCTTGCGCACGGGCGTCGTGATCGCACAGGGCGGCGAATTCGGCTTCGCGCTGCTCACGCTGTTGCTGCGGCGAGAGTTGTTGAATCCAACGGTGGTGCAGCCGCTCCTGGCGGCCACGGTGCTCAGCATGGTGTTATCGCCGGTGCTGATACGCCACAATCGGCGCATCACTCGCGCCGTGTTGCGCGAATCCGGGCCGCCGCATTCGGACGCCATGCGCGAAGCCCAGATCGCTTTGGCCGTCGCAGAACGCGATCACGTGGTGATTTGCGGTTTCGGGCGGGTGGGACAAAACATCGCACGGGTGCTCGAGCAAACAGGTTTCGAATACCTGGCGCTCGATCTCGATCCTTACCGGATTCGCGTCGGGCGGCAGGCAGGGGATCCGGTCATCTACGGCGATGCCGGTCAGACTGAAGTGCTTCAAAACGTGGGCTTGGCGCATGCGAGCTGCGTGGTCATCACATTTGCAAGCCCAGAAGTGGCGCTGCGGATCTTGCGGTCGGTGCGTGAACTGCGCGCGGACGTTCCCATTCTCGTGCGGACCCAGGACGACACCAAGCTCGAGGAGCTACAACGAGCGGGCGCCACCGAAGTGGTGCCGGAGACGTTCGAGGCAAGCCTCATGCTGTTGTCCCATCTGCTGCTATTGCTGAAGCTGCCGGTGTCGCGGGTGATCCGGACCGTGAACGACATCCGAAGTCATCGCTACGGCATGCTGCGGCAGTACTTTCGCGCGGCCGGCGCCGAATTTCTCGATGACAGTCACGCATTTCGTGAAGAGCTTCACAGCGTCATCCTGCCGCCTCATGCTTGGGCGGTGGGTCGAAGCATCGCCGAGCTCGCAAACAGAGGTTCGCAGGCGGCCGTCAGCGCCGTGCGCCGCGACGGTATCGTGGGACGCGAACCGAGCCCCGAGACGGTCTTCAAGGAAGGCGACGTGGTGGTGGTGTGCGGAACGCCGGAAGCCGTGGAGCATGCCGAGACTCTGCTCCTAATGGGCTAAAAAACTCCTTTACTTCAGCCCACACCGCTCGCATAGTAGGGGAGCTGTTTAAGGGCAAACCCGCCGAAAGGTGGGGACGCAAAACCACCGGTCTAAGGGGCTTCTCGAGAAGCCTGACGATAGCGGGGTCGCCAGTAGTAGAGATGCGCCAAGAGCGCATTTAGCGCCCTCCCGGTTTTTGTACCCCCGACAGCAGGTTCGTAGCCAGCTTGATTTTTCCGTTTCGGGGGAAGCATGGTAGTCAAAGTGAATCGTTCGCGCGGCGCGGACACGTCCGCCTCCGGCTTATACCGGCGGCCGCGGATGGTGATGAGAGCCAAACGTGCCGAAGAGATTCCGGCAATTTTGGCCAATATCAAGGCCCATCCCACACCCGTTCGCATAGTCGGCGGCGACTACTCGCAAACGCGCTGCGTCGGGGGCGACGGCGGCACCACCGTCAACTTGAGCTCCCTCGATAAGATTTTGGAATTTGAGGAGACCACCGTCCGTGCGCAGGCCGGCGTGCGCGTGGGCACGCTGGTGCGGGCTCTCGCCGAGCGTGGACAGGAACTGGCGTTGACGCCTGAGATGGGCCACATGACGTTGGGTGCCGTGGCCGTGACCACGCTTCCGCAGGCATCCCATCAACCCGGCGTCGCGCAGCTTTCCTCTCTGGTTAAAGAGATGAAATTGATCACGCCGCAGGGCAAATCGATGACCGTCACGGAACGTAATCCGGATTTGCTGCGCGTGTTGAGCTCGAGCTTCGGTCTGTTGGGCGTCGTTCACGAAGTGGTGCTGCGTGTGCAGCCACTGACGCCCGTGAGAATCGATTATCAAATGTTGACGCTCAAGGAATTCGGCGCGCGCTTTGCCAGCATCATCAAAACCCCAGGCGCGTTGCGTCTGCATATTTCGCCGTTCAAGGATCAAATCACGGTAGAACGTCGAACGGTCGATGAGACGGCGAGCATCAACCGCTCCGGCATTTGGCAGATCCGCAAGTCCGTGATGCGCAATGTGCTGCCGGCGTTCGGCTCGACCGTCGGCAGCGTGCTCGCGCCACCCGGCGTCGCAGGGGCAGTGGTCTCGGGTGTGCAGCGGGCGTTGCGCGCGACTCTCGATCGCGCCTCGCGCACGGTGGTCATGTACGCCCACGAATGGATCCGCGATCTGCCGCAGGAAGCATGGAAATCGCGCTACACCTACACTCTGTGGGCGTTTCCGCAAACCGATTTCCCGAAACTGCTCGGCGAATATTTCGCGTTTTGCAAATCCTATTACAAAGAACACGGCTACCGATGCAATGTCGTCAACGGCGCGAGCCGGCTGCACCAGGATCGCAACTCGCTGTTCAGCGTCAGTTTCACGGGGCCCATGTTCACCCTGGAGCCATCTTCGACGGGCGATAAGGGTTGGGATGAGTTTCTCATCGATTTCAACGATTTCGCATCGGCTTTGGGCGGTGTCCCGACCTTCAACCAGTCGCGAGCCTTGAAGCCCGAGCACATAGCCAAGGCCTTCGGTGAGCGCGCCAAGTTGTTCCGTGCGCTACGCCAACGAACCGACCCGCTCAATCGGCTGAGCAACAGCTACTTCGCCCACCTATTGGAGTAGTTTAGCGCCCCTCATTCGCTAGGCTTTGTCTTGGAGGTGCGCCTCGAGAAACCACAAATACTTATCGATATCGCGTGAAATCCCCGTAAAAAGATCCGCGGTATCCGCATCGCCCAGTTTGTCGGTGTCGTCGATGGCGGCTCTAACCGCTTTGCCGAATACCGACAGCTGCGTCGACAAATAAAACAAATGATCCTTTCCTGCAGTTATGCTCAACGGATAATTCTTCAGTTTGCTGCGTTTGGCGGCTACCGCCACCGTACCCTCGGCGGTTCCCCCCAGGCTCGTAATGCGCTCCGCAATTTCGTCAACCTCTTCCAGGAGAAGATCGGATATCTTGTCGAATAGCTCGTGAAGCGCGATGAAGTGGGGACCCTTGACGTTCCAGTGCGCTTGCTTGACCTGGCTCTGCAAATCGATCGCGTCGGCCAACCGATCATTGAGGATGACGGCGACATTGCGGCGAATCTTTTCCGGCAGATCTATCTTCGTCTTGTACATTCAACGCTCCTCGAAAGTTACGGCCTGGCGGGGGCGCTATTTTGCACCGCTTGATTGTGAATCCCAAGCTCGTTACAACTCCGTGCGCCTCGTGCGCAATTGAATGGCGCCGTAAATCAGCGCGGCGCCGACCAGCACTCCAATCCAGGTTGCCGGACTCGAAAGGAAACCGATCGGGTTGAGCAGACTCCAGACGCTGCTCGGCGTCGTGATGGTATCGTCGGTTCCGATGACCGTGGTCACCCATCTCTCCCGGTGCGAGACGTCGTAGTACGCCAGAGGAACGTAGCCCAGTATTCGATGCTTCAAAAGATCCACGGTGTGGTAAGTGCCGAGGAACAAGCGCTCAGCCAAGATCGCAGCCAAAGGCGGCAGAATGGACCACAGCGTGACGGCACGTTTCGCCCAGGCCGAAATCAACAGGAACCAGCCGGCGAGGGGCAGGTACCAGATGGCCGTGGTTAGGATCACGTAAAGCCATAACGCTTGCAGCTGCAACCAGAGGTCAGGCCGCCACAGCGCGCTGCCAAACGATGAACGGGCGCGCAGCGAAATAACGAAAGCCATCAGCAAGGTCGAAAGATCGGCGGCAAGGAAATACACGATGGGTATCGCTATCAGGCCGACGAACAACTTCGACAGAACGGTGGCGGTATCGGATATCGGCAGCGATTTCCAAAAAAGAACGCTGCGGTCCTTGCGGTCCGCGTACAAGCAGTCGAGCAAGTACCAAGTGCAATACAGAGACATCACCGCGAAGAACACGACACCGAATGCAAACAAGATCATGCCCGCCACCGAACGATTCTGCTCGGCCGACGTCAAGGCCACGATCTCGACCCGACCGAACAGCGCTGCAAGGGTCAGCGCACCTCCGATCAGGGCGGGAACTATCCAAATGGCCCGGTTCTCCCAAAATTCCCGGCGTATCAGCCAGATATAGGTCGTCATGCGAGGCTCCTAAGACAGCTTGGCGACGAACAGATCGGAAACGCTCGGCGTGGTCACCTCGCCGAAAGCCGCAAGTTTGTCGTGATCCGGATGCTCGAAGTACAGGATTTTCTTGCCGAGCATGGGACGCTCGTGAAACGGGCGTTCGGCCCGCGCCGCGTTGAGTTTGTCTTCGGAGACGGCGACCGCGGCATAGCGCGTCGCGATGTCCTCGAGCGAGCATTCGAGAACGATGCGGCCCTTGTCGATGAAGATCACGTCGGTCAATAGATTCTCGACTTCCTCGACCTGGTGAGTGGTGATTAGAATGGTCCGCGTCGCATCCATGTAGTCGTTGACCAAGGCGTCGTAAAATCCGCGCCGCGCGAGGATATCGAGGCCGAGCGTCGGCTCATCGAGCACCAGCAGCTTCGCATCGATGGCCATGGTCAATGCCAAATGCACCAGTGTCTTCATCCCCTTGGACAATTCGCGAATGCGGCGCTTGCCGGTGATCTCGGTCCTGGCAAGCAGCGCGCGCGCGCGGTCGCGGCGAAATCCCGGGTGCACGCCGCCGACGAAGTCGATCGCCTGATCGACCCGCAGCCATCCCGGCAGCACGGCCACATCGGCAATGAAAGTCGCTTCACTCATCAGGGCGGCACGCTCGGCGAAAGGTTCGCGGCCCAGCACTTGTAGCTGGCCTTCGTAGGCCGTGAGTCCCAGAAGGGCGCGCAGCGCGCTGGTCTTGCCGGCGCCGTTCGGACCGATCAGACCGACGATGCGGCCGGTTTCGACGGAGAAATTGACGTGATCGAGCGCGATATGCGAGCCATATTTCTTGGTCAAATCGCGCGCCTGGATTAACGGGGGCATAGGGGACTCATTCGTCTTTGGGTTCGGCGCCGCGGGGCGGCGGCGCCGGATGGGTAAGTGCGGGCACTTGCGAGAACAATTCCTGCGCGGAGAATCCCAGGCGGTTGATGACCGCGAGAATCTGGGGCCATTCCTCATGCAGAAAACGCTCGCGTTCGCCGGCGAGCAAAAGCCGCCGCGCGCCTTCGCTCACGTACATGCCGCGGCCACGGCGTTTTTCGACCAGACGTTCGTCGACGAGCTGCTGGTATCCCTTGAGCACGGTGAGTGGGTTCAGCCGATAATCGGCGGCAACCGCGCGAACGGAGGGTAAGGGGTCACCCTCCTTCAACGCGCCCTCGAGAATCAGGGCAACCATTCGATCGCGCAATTGGCGATAGATCGGCTGATTGTCATTCCAATTCGGGTCCATTCCTCACTCGATGTGTTGGCTCCGTGTAGGGGCCATGTAGCACGCTAATCTAGCAGAACGCTCCTGGCACCTGATCTACAGAGCCGCCATGGTGGCGATCGAGGGCAGAGTCTGATGAAGCTGGGAATTGAACAAGTACGCAATGCCGCCGATCATGAAACTGTTGATCATCAGGGCCATGGCAAGGGCTGCGAGTTTGGTGGAAATTTGAGTATTCATGACTGTCTCCTGTTTAGTCATCATCGAGGTGTTTCGGTGACGTGGTGATATAGTAAGCTACATCACTGATACATGCAAGCACCTATTGGAATATTTTTTGTCCACCGAGGTGGGGCTCCGAAGCGGCCTCCGTGCGTCACTAGAGCGCTTCAGCTACCATTCCTTGCTTTTGCGCGAGGGGGTTGCCAGTCATGAAAAAGCCAGCCACGGTCACCATCACAGGCGCCGCCGGGAATATCGGTTATGCACTCGCGTTCCGGGTCGCGTCCGGCCAGATGCTGGGCGCCGACCAACCGATCAACTTGAATCTATTGGAAATACCGGCGGCCGCGGCGGCCGTGCAGGGTGTGCTGATGGAACTCCACGATTGTGCCTTCCCGACACTCAACAAGGTCACGGCGACGCACGATGCGCATGTCGCGTTCAAGGACTGCGATTTTGCCATGCTGGTCGGTGCGAGGCCGCGCGGCCCCGGCATGGAGCGCAAGGATTTGCTTCTTGAGAATGCGAAAATTTTCTCGGCGCAAGGCAAGGCCTTGGACGCCGCCGCTAGCCGCGATGTTCGGGTGCTGGTGGTGGGCAATCCTGCCAATACGAATTCACTGATTGCTCAGCGCAATGCGCAGTCCTTGGCACCGGAGCGCTTTACGGCCATGACGCGACTGGACCATAACCGTGCCCTGGCGCTGTTATCCGAGAAAGCGGCGGTCGGGCTGTCGGAGGTGAAGAAGGCGATTATTTGGGGCAACCATTCGGCGACCCAATATCCCGACTTGAATCACGCGACGGTAGCGGGCAAACCTGCGATTTCGGTAGTGGGAGAAGGGTGGTTCAAGGACATCTTCATTCCGTCGGTACAACAACGCGGCGCGCAAATCATCAAGGCTCGCGGGACTTCGTCGGCGGCATCGGCTGCCTCAGCGGCGGTCGATCACATGCACGACTGGGTATTTGGCACTCGCGACGGCGATTGGGTCAGCATGGGCGTGCCCTCCGACGGAAGCTACGAAATAGCTCAAGGCGTCATCTATTCGTATCCGGTGACCTGCAAAGGCGGCCGGTACAGCATCGTTCAGGGCTTGAGCATCAGCGATTTCAGTCGCGAAAAAATGTCGGCGACCCACCGCGAATTGTGCGAGGAGCGTGATGGTGTCAAGGATCTGATCTAGCCGCGCACCAACGGTTTGCAACACATGGAGTTCCTATGAATCGTTTCATTCTGGCACTGGGCGCAAGCGCCCTGGCGATGATCGCATTCGCCGCGGACCGTATGCCGGCTCCGCCGGCCGCCGAAGTGTATTTTATCTCGCCGCAGAACGGCGCGACCGTGCACGGCCCGGTCACCGTACGGTTCGGCCTCAAAGGTATGGGCATTGCCCCCGCGGGGGTCAAGTTCGACAATACGGGCCATCATCATCTGCTGGTCGACACCGATGTGAGCGACCTTGCGCTCGATGCGCCGTTGCCCGCGACCGACAAGATTCTTCATTTCGGCAAAGGTCAAACCGAGACCACGCTGACCCTGCCGGCGGGCAAACACACGCTCGAATTGGTGTTTGCCGACTATTCGCACATGTCGTTCGAGCCGCCGCTGCATTCCCAGAAAATCACGATCACCGTGGATTGAGCAATGCGGGCGATCCTGCACGTGGACATGGACGCATTCTATGCGTCCGTCGAAGAGCGCGATCGACCCGAATTGAAGGGCAAGCCGCTGATCGTCGGCGGCATCGGCGGCCGCGGCGTCGTCGCCGCGGCCAATTATGCGGTGCGGCGTTTCGGCGTCCGCTCGGCGATGCCGATGGGCGAGGCTTTGCGGCGCTGTCCGCAGGCGATCTGCGTTCGCCCGCGTATGGGTCGCTACCAGGAGGTCTCCGCGCAGGTTTTCGCGATTTTTCGTGCGTTCACGCCGCTGGTGGAAGGGTTGTCGTTGGACGAGGCGTTTCTCGACGTCACCGCGAGTCAACGGCTGCTGGGCAGCCCTGAGGCGATCGGCAGCGAAATTCGGCGGCGAATTCGCGTGACCACTGAACTTACCGCATCGGTCGGGATCGCACCGAATAAGCTTCTTGCAAAGATCGCTTCCGATCTTAACAAGCCCGACGGTTTGTGCTCCATCGGACCTCTCAACATGCACGACGTGTTGAAGGAGTTGCCGATTCAAAGACTGTTTGGCGTCGGACAAAAATCCCTTCCGGCGGTCCACGCGGCGGGAATTCATACGTTCGGAGACTTGGCTAAGGCTGGCGATGCAGTGTTGTGGCGCGCCTTCGGCAAGCACGGAAAGTCGATGCAAGCTCTTGCATTGGGAATCGACGACCGGCCCGTCGTTGCGGATCGGGAGGATAAATCGATCAGCGCGGAGGAGACGTTCGCGGCCGACCTGCGTGACGCCGGTGAACTCATGCGGCAGTTGACGGCGCTCGCGGATCGCACCGCCGCGCGCCTGCGTGCAGCCGACCTTGCGGCAGGCCGGGTGACGGTCAAGATTCGACGCGCGGATTTCACTACGTATACCCGACAACGCACGATGGAGCCCCCGACCCAAGACACCGCCGCCGTGTCCGCCATGGCGCAAGCTTTGTTGGTGGAATGGCGCCGGACCCAACCCAATGCCGCGGTGCGATTGCTGGGGGTTGGCGTCGGCGATTTGCAGTCGCTGCGGCAAGCCGATCTGTTCTTGGCACTGCCGGCCAAGGAATCCCGGCTCGATTCGACCATAGACGGCATTCGCGACCGCTTCGGGCCGGGCGTGTTGACCCGCGCAAGCCTGCTGCCGCGATCGTCCGGCGGCCCGGGCTCCGGCCACGGCTGAGCTTGGTATCATCGGTACCAGCCATGTACACCAGCTTCTTCGGCCTCAGCGAAAAGCCGTTCGCGATAACACCGGACCCGCGCTATCTATATTTGAGCGAGCGGCACGCCGAAGCCCTCGCCCATCTTCTGTACGGCATCAACGAATCGGGCGGCTTCATTCAACTGACCGGAGAAGTCGGAACCGGCAAGACCACGATCGTGCGCACGTTGCTGTCGCGGGTGCCGCACCACGCCGATGTCGCCGTGATCCTGAATCCGCGCGTCACGCCTGTCGAATTCTTGCTCACCATCTGCGAAGAGTTGGGATTGGGGTTGGACGAAGCCGACCGCGACAGCGTCAAACAAATGGTGGACGCGCTGAATCGGCGGCTGTTGGCGGCCCATGCCGATGGCAGACGAATCATTGTCATCGTCGACGAAGCACAGAATCTGTCCGCCGAGGTGCTCGAGCAAGTCCGGCTCCTGACCAACTTGGAAACGGCGACACAGAAACTGCTGCAAATCATATTGATTGGCCAGCCGGAACTGCGCGAGTTGCTGGACCGCACCGACCTGCGCCAGTTGGCTCAACGCGTTACCGGGCGCTATCACTTGAAACCGCTGTCGCGAGAGGAAACTCAAGGCTACATTCGCCATCGGCTGCGCGTTGCGGGTGCTTCCGGCGAATTCTTCACGCCCGCGGCGTTGCGCGAGGTGTACCGCTTGGCATCGGGCGTTCCGCGCGTGATCAACGTCTGTTGCGACCGCGCCCTGCTAGGCGCCTACACCCGGGAGACGCGAAAGGTCACGCCGGCGTTGGTGCGCCGCGCGGCCGGCGAAGTGTATGGGCGAAGCTTTTCACCGCAGTGGCTGGGGTGGGCCTTCGGCGCGCTCGTCCTCGCCTGCTTCATCGCAGCCGGCTTTGTGGGCTTGAACGCCTGGCAGCACGAGAAGTCCTCGCGAACCGCGGTGAAAGCGGCGCCGGCCGCGGTACATCCTGCGCCGGCCACGGTCCCGCGCCCCGCGGTGCCGCCGGCGCCCTCGGTTTCTATCAACGACTTGCTGGCCGCCAATGGTGCGAACACCACCGACGCCGCGGCGTTTCGCCGCTTGCTGTCGCTCTGGGGAACGGCGATGGTCAACGACACGGATCCCTGCGGCCAAGCGCAGAAGGCGGGACTGGCGTGCCTCGATCAGCGTGGTTCATGGGCGCAGGTGCGCGCTTTGAACCGGCCCGCCATCTTGGTTCTTACCGACAATCAGGGACAGAGGCACCACGTCGTCTTGTCGGGCTTGGACGATCAGTTCGCCACGCTGGATTTAGGCGAGCACAACGTGCGCCTGCCGCTGGATGACTTGTCCCGCGATTGGTTCGGAGAGTTCACCGTGGTCTGGAAACCCAAGACCTCCCGCACGCGGCCGCTGTCGGTAGGCATGCGGGGCGATGAAGTGCGTTGGCTGCGGCGCAGCCTCAACGCGCTGCACGGCGCGGCCTCCGATCCGGAATATGGCGATGTCTATGATGAAGAATTGGCTATCGCCGTGCAGAATTTCCAGCGAGAACATCGGCTCAACGTCGATGGAATCGCCGGTGTGCAAACCCAAGTCGTGCTCGACACGGCATTGGCCGAGCCTGGCTCGCCCTTGCTGATGCACGATACGCCCCACGGTTAGGAAATCGTATGTCCTTTATTCTCGATGCACTGAAAAAATCCGAAATCGAGCGTCAGCGACAGTCGGTACCGGGATTGATGGATTCCGGACCTGTCCAACAGCGCGCGCGCTTTCCCCTATGGGCGGTGGCGCTCGTGGCGTTGCTCGGTATCAATCTGATCGTGCTGCTATTCGTTTTGACGCGCGGTACCGGTGGCTCTCCGGCCGTTCCCGCTCCCCGGGCAGCCCTTCCGGCAACGACCACGCCAAATCCCGCGCAGGCCTCTGCGGAGCATTTCAGTCCTCTGGACACTGCCCCAGTTTACGCACCGGAAATCCCAGCGGCCGGCGAACCCGTGGCCGGCGGCAAGGCGGCGGCCGGCGCAACGGGGCGCGGCGCGTCGACCGTTGCAGCAGCTTCTCCCGTCGCGCCCGAATCCCCGGCGGCGCATCCTTCCACGGCAGGTAACGCCTCTGCGAGCGCGCGGACACCGCACCGCCGTGATCCTCTGCTCACCGACGACGACTACAAGGCCGACGAAGAGGTGTTGCCTTCCATCACGGAGATCAATCTAGCCGGTCAGCAGGCACTGCCTGAGCTGCATCTCGACGTGCATGTGTACGCGACCAAGCCCTCGGAGCGCTTCGTCTACATCAATATGCGCAAGTATCACGAAGGAGCAACGCTGCAAGAGGGCCCGGTACTCGAGCGCATCCGGCGAGATGGCGTAATTCTAAACTTTCAGGGTTTGCGCTTTGTATTACCGCGCCAGCAATAACGGGGCTGAGGCCTCGGTCCGCACTGTTGTTATGATAAGCCCATGAGGAAGATTCTGACTCTGACGATGAGCGGCCTGGTGACGGTACTGCCATTGGCGCTGACCGTTTATGTGATTTGGTGGCTGGTGCACACGGTCGAAGGCTGGCTGCGGCGGGCCCTCATCGGCTTGGGATTGGTGAGCCCAGAGCATTATTGGCCGGGACTTGGTTTGATCGTGGGCTTTTTCCTGCTGCTGGTCGTCGGCAGCTTGGTCAACGCCTATGCCGGTAAGATACTTCTCAAATATTGGGATGACTTCCTGGGCCGGATCCCGTTCGTCAAGACTCTATATGGCGGCTTCCGCGATGTGGTGAGTTTGCTGCCGTCCGGGAGCGGCGAGAAGCGCGATTTGCAGCGTGTGGTGTTGGCGCGCTTCGCCGACGTGCACGCCATCGGCTTCGTCACTCGCGAAGACGTTCCGGCGGTGCTCGATGCGCATGGCGGCCGTGATTGGGTAACCGTTTACTTCCCGATGAGCTATGCCTTCGGCGGATACACCATTTATTTACCTCGCGATCGGATACAGCCCCTCGACATTTCAGTAGAAGACGCCATGCGGCTTGCCATCACGGCGGGCCTCACCGCCGCCAGCGCACGGGCGAAGAACAACTAGCAGCCCGGCCCTCGATGCGTCGATCATGATCAAGCGATGCTTGCTGGCCCTCGCGCTGGGCTCGACGTCCGCCGCGTTCGTGTTTGCGCTCGTCACCACTCCAGCGCCTGCGGCGGACAAGTATCAGACGTGGAGAGCGGGCGCAGCGCAAATCTTGGCCGCTCGCGGAGATGCCAACTCGCTTGCGGCCGCGGCCGCACTGAGTTTCGCCGGATCGGCACGGCTCAAGGCAGACCCGGCCGCAGAGAAGTCGGCAGCCGTGGAGCTGGCCGTCAAAGCCAGCGAGCTCGATCCTGACAACCCGAGTATCGGCTGGCTACGCTTACAGCTTTGCGCAAACACGCCTGGTTGCGACTTTCGCGATGCGGCGACTACGATGCGCTGGGTGGATGCCGAGAATAGCGCCGCTTGGCTGCCGACATTGGCGGCCGCGCAAAGGGATAGGGACCCGGTCGAGGTGGATCGAATCCTGGCCGACATGGCCCAAGGAGTACGATTCGATTTTTATTGGAATCGTACGGTCGTGCTGCTGTTCGATGCTCTGAAGAAAGCCGCCGGCCGATTGCCGGCGAACTATGTCCCATCGGATGCGGCCCGCCTCAGCGAGGCGATGGGGCTCGGCGCCGAGATCATGCCGCCGTTGGCGTCTCTGCAGAGCGCCTGTCGCGAATCGGCAGGCGCGGAGCGGCGCGAGAACTGCCTTAAATTGTCGAAGATCATGCAGAGAGGCGACACGGTCGTCGCGCAGGTGGCGGGCTTCAATTTAGAAAAGAGATTGTCGCCGCCGGACAGCAAAGAAGCTCGAGTCAGTGCGGAGCACAGGCGCGTGTTGGAGTGGCGGATGGCGACGGCGAGCCAATTCGATGTGCCCATGCTGCCTTGGTTGAAGAGCGCCCGGGCACGCAGCCGAGTAGCACGGATGCGTGCCATGCCGCGCGAGGAGGACGTCGCCATTGCGATCTTACGAGAGCGGAAGATGCCGCTCGAGCCGCCCGAGAGTCACCCCTGATCGATTTGCAACATTGGCCCACAATGGGAACGAGGGTGAATAACGCCCATTACATCGTCGCGTCATGGGGCGTTGCTTCGTGCGGACTCAAGTCGTGGGAGGCGAACCAGGCCAGGATGTAGGACACCTTGGCGATGAGCAAGCTCGGTCGCGCCGAGATGTCGTGCGATGCGTTCGGCACGCGCACCAGAGCCGTGTCGATCTTCCGCAATTTGAGGGCCTCATAGAATTGCTCAGCTTCGCCCGAAGGAGTCCGGTAATCCACCTCGCCCGTCATCAGCATCGTCGGTGTGTGGACATTTCCGACATACGCAAGCGGCGAACGCTTCCAATACTCCTGCACGTGATCCCAAGGATAGCCGTCGAACCAATACCGGTAGAAGTAATTGGACATGTCGGCCGTGAGGACAAAACTAGCCCAATTGATCACGGGCTTCACCACCACTGCGGCACGAAAGCGGTCGGTGTGTCCCACGATCCATGCCGTCAGAACACCGCCGCCGCTGCCCCCCGTCACGAACAAGCGTTTCGGATCGACATGGCCCTTCTTCACCACCGTGTCGACACCGGACATCAGGTCGTCAAAATCCTTGTCCGGGTAATCGTGGTGAATCAAATCTGCGAACTCCTCGCCATAACCCGTGCTGCCTCGAGGATTGAGATAAAGAACGACATAGCCGGCGGCTGCGTATAACTCGAGTTCTGCGGTAAAGCTGGCGCCGTAGCTCGCAAAAGGGCCGCCGTGAATCTCGAGCAACAAGGGATACTTCACGGAAGGATCGAAATTTGGCGGCTTGATGATCCAGCCCTGAATCTTGCGGCCGTCGACCGATGAGTCGAACGCGATTTCTTCGACGGCGCCCATGGTTCTTTCGCGGAGTAGATTCTCGCTCAATGCGGTGAGCGTCGCGATGTCGTGCGCAGAAGTTCCGGTGGCAAGCGCCGCGGGCGCCTCCGAGGTCGCCTTCGTATACGCAAAGCGGCCGTTTGCGGCCAGAGAAAACGATCCGCCCGTGTAGGGACGCGTAATGTCGGCGCCGCCCAAATCTCCCGCAAGAATGCGCATCTTTCCGCCAAGGTCGATGGCGGCGAGTTTTATCGATCCGTGGTCGTCGTATTGAAAGACCAGCTGCTTGCCGTCCCCGCTCCAGCGCGGCGCCGCGGCATCCCGATCGAGGGAGGCCGTCAATGAACGCGAATGAGTCCCGTCGCTGTCCATCACGTAAAGCTGCGTCGCCTGATAGCCGAGGCGTTTGTCGTCGAATCCCAAATAAGCGATGCGCTTGCCGTCCGGCGAAACCATGGGTTCGTAGTCGGGTCCGCGCCGGTCCGTCAGTGCTCGTATGGAGCCATCGGATAAATCGACTCGATAGATTTCGGTGTCGATCGGTTCATAGTCGGCGTCCGCGCGTCGATTGGCGGCGATCAGGACGCTCTTGCCGTCCGCGCTCCATGCCGGCGTGCCCTGGTGATCATAATCGCCGTGAGTCAGCTGACGCGCCGCGCCGCCATCCGCCGCGACAACGAAGAGTTGGCTGAAGCTATTGGGCAAATAACCCTCGCCGTCGACGCGGTAGACCATCCGATCTATCAGTTTCGGGGGTTCAGCCCAATTCGCGCCCTTCGGCGCATCCGGCAGTTCGACTTTAAGCGGCTTGCGTTCCGCCTTCACTGGCATCGTGAATGCCAGCGAGCGGCCGTCCGGCGACCAGGCAAGGCTCAAGGGAGACTCGGTGAAATGGCTGATTGCCGTGGTCACATTGCTATCGACCCAATACACGAACAGTTGATTCGAACCATCGGTGCTGGTTCCGAGATAGGCAATGCGGGTACCGTCCGGTGACCAGCGCGGGTTCATGTTGTGGTCGGCACCCGACAAGGGGCGGGCGTGCTTACCGTCGACGCCGGTGAGCCAGATGACGCCCCGCGGCTTGTCGGTTTTGATGTCCAGTCGCATCCGCACGTACGCAATATTTCGGCCATCGGGCGAGATTTGCGGGTCGGCCACCCATTGCAAATCGAACACGTCGAGGGGTTTGAACACGGGTTTCGCCGGCTCGGCAACGGAGGGGAAAGCCGCGGCCGAGAGAACGGAAGCCAAAATGAAGGCAAGCGATCGCGCGCCCAAGCGCCTCCTCAGAACCTTAAAACTTTCGGCGCTGTTTGGTAACCCAACAATTGCGCTGGTGCTCATCCACAATCCCCACTGCCTGCATGAAGGCATGACAAATAGTAGAACCGACAAAACGAAAGCCTTTTTGTTTGAGGTCTTTGCTCATGGCATCGCTGTACTTCGTCGATTGCGCAATGCCTGAGAGGTGCACCGGTCGGCTGCGAAGCACCTGACGGTCGGTAAATTGCCAGATATAGTCGTCGAATGCACCCGGCCGGTCGCGGATTTTCAAGTACGCGCGGGCATTGGTGATGAAGGCGTCGACCTTGAGCCGATTTCTGACGATACCCGGATCGTTGAGCAGTCGCTCGCGCTTGGCGGCGCCATAACGGGCCATCTTCTCGGCGTCGAAATCATCGAAGGCGAGACGATAGGTCTTGCGCTTGCGCAAGATGGTGAGCCAGGACAAGCCTGCTTGCGCACCCTCCAAACACAACATTTCAAACAGCCGCCGGTCGGCGTGGACTGCTACGCCCCATTCGGCATCGTGATAGTCGATGTAGAGTGCGTCGGTGCTGCACCAAGCGCAGCGTAATTTGCCGTCGGCATGACGTTGCACCCTGTCATGAACCAGCGTAGTCAGACGTGCAACCGCACAGCGTGGCGATCCTTGTAGACCAACTCGATGCGATCGACGCCCCGTGTGCGCCGCGCCGCCCCGCGAATTTCGTGCATCAATTTGAGAAGTACGCGCGTGTTGATTTCCGGCGTCGCCGTCAAGCGCGGCTCGACGCCGAGATGCAGCACCACGAACCGCTCGCGCGCCAAGCGCACGAAAACAGCGACCCCCAATGGCCGGCCGATGTCCGACACGGCAAACAGCGTCTGTACCCCTTCGATGTCCCCGACGCGGATGCGCAGGCCGTCTTCCTGCTCATAGATCTCAGGTACTCCGTAGGTTTCGATGGACTGCTGAATCCCCAAACGCACCCGATGCTGATTGACATTGAAAAACAACAACTGCTCGAGCGCAGCACGCTGTTGGACCGGCAATTTGCAAGTAATGCCGATTGACTCGCTCAATGCTCTCCCCGCGGTGAGCGCCATCGCCCCCGAATGAGTGTCCAGTCACAGAAACCACTTGACGCAGTGCAACATACGTTGTCTGCGGCACGAGACTCCGTATCGTATAGCGTCGCCAGTGGAATGACACTAGCCTAGCGAGTCCACGGCTTGGATTCGTTGCTGCAGCGCGGCCAAGGCGAACAATGACGCAGGTCTCGAGGTGCAGAATGCAAGGAAACTCCCGGTGCTACCGGTGCTAGCCCCCGATGACGAGGCCGGCACGATGGACGCGCTCCGGTTCAGCCTCGCGAGTGACATCGTGGAGTTGGTCGTACTCACCACCGACGACCTCTTTCTACAAACGTTGCGCGAGGCCGTGGGTGCCTCACGCCGGCTTTGGCATGTGCCTTCCGCCGATAAGGTAAGCGACCTTCTCGTCGCCGGCGGCGTCGGTATTCTCGTTCTGGATGTGCACGCGCTGCATGAGACGGCGAACCGATTCATCACGGAGATCAAACGTCAATTTCCCGATCTGGTAATCGTGGTCGCCGGAAATCGAGACGCCGAAACCGGCCTGGCGCGTTTGATTAGCGACGGCATCGTCTATCGCTTCATCCACAAGCCGATGTCGCCCGGCCGCGCGCGCCTCTTTGCCGATGCCGCGGTCAAGAAGTATGGCGAGCAACGCAAACGAACCGGCGGCGCATCGGCAGCCGCCGTCACGGCGCCGGCCAATCGTGTACTGCTGATTTCCGGCGCTTGTGCGGCGATGTGCGTCCTCCTCGGCGCGATATGGCTCGTGCGGCAAAGTTCCAACGAGCAGAAGGGGAACTCGCGCGCGGTCAACGAAGCAGCTCCTGCCGCGACGGGGACGCCGGCGCCCGGGGCGCCGGCCGCGGGATCGCAGAGCGCCGTAGCACCGCCAGCCGCCTCACCGTTGCTCGCTCGCGCAGCCCTTGCCTTGTCGGCGAACCGGCTCACGTCACCTGCCGGCGATAACGCCTTGGAACTGTACCAGCAAGCGCTGGCGCGCAATCCCGCCGACGCGGACGCACGGGTCGGCCTGGCCGAGGTCCATGAACGCCTTTTGGCACGCGCAGAAAATGCCTTACTGGAGGAACGTCTGGACGAGGCGTCGGCCGCCATCGAGACCGCGCGCGGCGCGGGTGTGGAAGGCGGACGCATCGCTTTTCTAACTGCCCAGCTGGCGAAATCGCGGCAGCAGCAGAAAGCACTGCCCGCTCCGAGTCGGGCGAAGACCGACGCCGGGTCGGTTGATGCTCGCCCCGCAACGGATCAGGCCAGCCAATTCGTATCGCTCGCAATTGAGCGCATGAACGAAGGTCATCTCATCGATCCGGAGCGGGACAATGCACGCTTTTATGTTGAACAGGCGCTGCATGCGGATCCTAACAGCAGCGCCGCGCTCGACGCCGAGCAGGAGTTGGCGCGGAACCTCATGACCGCGGTGCAAGGCGCCATCGACCGGCGCGACTTCGCGCACGCGGCGAGCTGGCTGGAGGGCGCGGCGGGCGTCGCTGCACCGGCAAACATCGATCATCTACAGCAGTTGCTGAACGCGGCGCGCCGCCAAGCCGACGCCGACGCCTGGAATCAATTGCTGAAATCCGCAGAGGAGCGTCTTCAGGAAGATCGCCTGATCGAGCCCGCGAACGACAGCGCGAAGTACTACTTGTCGACGTTGCGTGGCCTCGACCCCGCTAACGCGGGCTTGGCAGCCGCCACGCAGGATCTCGGAGCGCGCTTGGTAGCCAAGGGACGGCGCGCTTTGACCTTGCAGCAATACGACGCCGCTCGCAATTGGCTGGACGAAGCGACTTCCGTCGGCTATTCGTCGGCGGACGCGTCGGCCGCGCTTCACGATCTCGATACGGCCCTCGACCGGCAAAAGTTCATGGCGAATGTCGTGGGCGCGAACGAGCTTACGCTCGTGAAATCGGCGCAGCCCGCGTACCCAAGCAAAGCCGAGCAGAGCGGGGTCGAAGGCTGGGTCGAAATGGATTTCACCGTCGCGGAATCAGGGTCGGTAACCGACATCACCGTGCGCGCCTCGAATCCCCCCGGTGTCTTCGAACATGCGGCCATCGGCGCATTGTCGCAATGGCGTTACAAACCGATGTTACGCGACGCCAAGCCGATCGCGCAGCGCGCGCGTATTCGCATCCGCTTCGCCTTGGCCCGATAAGGTTTCGATTTTCAAGCGGCGGAACTGCGTTCGAGCGGTACCGCGGCTGGCGCTTCCTGGGTAAGCGCGCCTATTTCCGCGCCCAATGCCAGGTCATCGGCCGCGCCGAAGGCATGTTTGCGTATCCGCCCCTGTTTATCGATCAGCACGAGGCTTGGGGTACCCCGCATGTCGTACCGCTCCATCGTATGGGGAATGGGGCCGCCGGGGTTCGCGCTGTCGAGGGCGATCGGAAATTGTAGGCGATACTCCTGGATGAATGCCTTGATTACCGCCGGGCTATAGGCGTCGTGGTGTTCGAACGTCGCATGCAATCCGATCACCGTCACATTGGTCGGTTCGAAGGTTTCATGGATTCGCCGCGCCTGCGGAATGGCGCAAGCAGCAGATTGGGGGCACAGCACCTGGAATGCGACCAACACGACCACTCTCCCGCGCAGCTCCGACAGTTGCAGCGGGCGATCGGTGTTGAACCAAGTTCGCACCGAGAGTTCCGGCGCCGGGGTCGATGAAGTAATCATGACCCATTGTACAGCGCGCCAATTACCCTTGCGATTCCGTCACGACGGCCGCTTCGCGGCCTGACCTTTATGGTCTGACCTTCGCGGGAAGCGGATGCGGTTTGCCTTGTGGCTCCAACATCGCCCGCTCGCGGAGCTTCCGCTCTGCGATCTCTTCCCGATCGACGGCGACGTCGCGCGGCGCATTGATGCCTATGCGAACTTGCGACCCGTTGATCGCAATGACCGTTACCTCGATTTCATCGCCGATACGCAGCGTTTCACCGGCGCGGCGCGTCAGAATCAGCATTGGGTGAACCTCGTGCAATGGCAAACCACTCTTGCATTCGGCCACTATGCGCGGCGCTTACCAATGGCAAATCCGTCCTAATCCATGTAGGACTCAGGATGACATCCACCGCGCATCCGCACGCCGGTCAGCCCGTGACGGCGGCCCTTTCGATGACGTCGGCCGCCCCGTTCCAAGTGTTGACCGTGGCCTCGTAGATCGCAAGCTCCTTGAGCAGATCTTCGAGCGGCTGTGCCTTGCCCATCGCAAATCCCTGGCCATAGTCCACGCCGAGGTCGGCCATTCGCGCACGCAAAACGTCCGTCTCGACGTATTCCGCGATGGTCTCCATGCACATTACTTTGGCAAGCTGAGCGATGGCTTTGATCATCGACTCCGAGCGGCTGTTGACGAGCGAGTCGCGGACGAAACTGCCGTCGATCTTCAAGTAGTTGACCGACAGATCTTTGAGGTATGCCAACGAACTCACGCCGGTTCCGAAATCGTCGAGCGCGAACTGGCAGCCCAAGTCCTGCAGGGTATGGAGGAAATGCTGCGCTTTTGCAAGGTTGCCGATGGTGGCAGTTTCAGTCAACTCAAAACATAGAACGTTCGCCGGCAGATTGCTGGCCTTGATTTGATCGACTACAAAGTCCAGGAACGAATCATCCTGCAAGGACTGCCCCGACAGGTTGATGGCGAAACGTGCGATATCCTCTCCAACCGACGCGCCGTGTTCACCGAGCAGTTCACAGGAACGGCGCACCACCCAACGATCGACGGTCGGCATCAATTGATAGCGCTCCGCCGAGGAGAGAAACTTTCCGGGTGGAATGATCTCGCCGCGATCACCCATCATTCGAATCAGCAGTTCGAAGCGCGGCCGCCCATAGTTGCCGCGCAGCGGGAGAATGGGTTGAGCATCGAGCCTGAAGTTATCGTTCCCCAAAGCCTCGCGCAATTTTCCGATCACCAGGATGTCGGTATGACGCCTGATAATGCTCTGGTCTGAGTCCTGAAATACCTCGACGCGATTCCGGCCTCGATCCTTGGCCGCTTTGCAGGCTATTTCAGCGGTGGCCAATGCATGCGCAAAGGCGTTTTCGGAACGGCCGACGGGAGCGACGCCCAAGCTTACCGATACCTCGAATGAACCTTGCCCCGCGCGCGGCACGATGGCCGCCGCGGCGGCTCGAATCGCTTCGGCAACGTCGGCCGCCGATTCGATCGCGGCATTCGGAATGAGCGCCGCCAAGCGGTCTCCCGAAATGCGGGCCGAGAGAGCCGTGTTCGGAAGCGCCTTCGCCATTCGTTCCGCGACGCTGGCGATCACGTCATCGCCCACGTGCATACCGAAGGTTTCATTGATGACATGCAGGCGGTCGATGTCCAGATACAGAATACTGTGCGCACCGGATGAACCGGCCGCCGTCAACAGCGCCGCGGCCTGCCGTTCGAATGCGTGACGCGTCATGAGGCCGGTACTCGCATCGTATTGAGCCTGAATGATGACGGTCACTTTCTTTGCCAGCAGTTCGGCAATGCGCGTTTGATGCGAATCGAAATCATGGGCGCTGGGCGGGTTGAATAGCGCGAGGACCCCCATGACGCGTTCCGACGGATGGCGTACCGGACAGGCCAATATTTTGTAGGGCGCTGCCACGTCCGTTGCCACCTTGGCGATATGGTTGACGACGATGGTGCGCTGTTGAAGCTGCATCCACGCCATCAAATGCTGTTGCGCACGCTGCAGTGAATCCGGTGACATGGGATTTCCGCTGCGCGTCATCGAAAGCGAAATACTTTTGTCGGGAACCCAGAGCGCCGCGAGCGCACAGCCCATGTGCTCGAGTCCGGTTTTCAAGATCAGATCGAATTCATCCGCGTCGCCGGTCGCGGTTTGGTTAGACGACATTTCCAGCATCAGCGACAGATCGCGTTCTCGAATGCCGAGATCCCGCTCCCGGGATCCCAATTTTGAACGCAGAGACAGCTCTCGGCGCAAGCACTCCAATGCCGGCTGCACCAGCTGCCGAACGTATTGCAGAGGACGGCCCTGGGTACGTGTACCTGACAGCTTTGCCAGCATGCTCACCACGCCGAGCAACTCTATGTGCTCGCCGCGTACCGCGAAGGAGTACACCGCTCGATCCTCGTCGATCCGCACGATGCCGGCGAATTCAGCCGGATCCGTGAGGGCATTCGAGATCGAATCCTTCACCACCTCCAGATCGTCGCCGAGATCCCATTCATCCGAGGCCCAGACGAGATTCGAGAAACCGTCGTGCACGACCACACCGCACAGACTCGGCATGAGCATTCTGAGCAAACGACCATATGGTTCGAATGAAGCCTGGATGGCGTCGGATTCGATGGCGATCGATTTGATGTCCAGCAAGCTGCCATCCTTGGGTACGTGTAAAGGTGAGAACTTGCGGTGAATGTGCTGCAAACGGCGCTGGGTATCCTTGATGGCCGTCGCAGATCGCAGTGTGACTTATTCTGGTCGCGGCCCGTTATTGACAATAAATATCGGCGCTTGTGATCCAGTTCGCTTAAGCTATTCCGGACCGCGCGCACGGCGCGCGATGAAGCCCAAAAGATATCGCCCGCCCGGAATGCGGACCAAGCGAAAAAGCCGGCGCCAGAAGCGGCGCGCGGCATGATCGAACCCCACGAGCGGCAAGCTTTCATAGAGGCCGGCCAGCGGTTCGTGGATAATCGCGTTGCGCGCCTTCAAATACTTGACTCCCGCGGATGAGGTCAGGGCCAAGACGGCCCCGCCGCTGTGCCATTCGCAGGAAACGGCCGTGAATTTCGCGCCGCGCAGCGTCAGGGCAGAATTCGGCTCTGCGCCGACCAAGTAAATCTCCGGACCGCCGGACACGCCGGTCGTCAAATGCCATGCGCCCGATCCCAACTGCCGTCCCAGGAAGTTGCCCGCCACGGCGTGCGTCTTCATTTTCATTCCCTCGTGCAAAAACGGTTACCCTCGGCGGCTCGATATTTTAGGATCCGGAATTGGATACGCTCAACAAACTGCTTCCCGGTCAAGTCTTAAGTTCAAGCGGGCGCCCGAGGCTCGACTATATCGCCGTGTCCGCGCTCGCGTTTCCGTTCATGCTGAACAGCGCGGTGCAAGCCGTGCTCAATGCCACGGATACCTGGTTCGTCGGTCGTCTCTCGCCTGCTGCCACTTCGGCCATGGGGGCAGTTTACTGGCCGGTGCTGGTATTCATATTGTTATTCGGCGGCGTCGGCCTGTCGGTGCAGACCCTGGTGGCGCACGCCTATGGCGGCCGCCGTTATGCGCGGGCGTCCCAAGCTACCTGGACTGCTCTTTGGGCTTCTTTGTTCACGGTCCCCTTGTTCGCGGTCCTTGCGATGACCGGAGCTTGGATATTCTCGCCATTTGGCATTGCGGACGAAACTCTGAAGCTCGCCCTCGACTATTGGTTCCCGAGGATGCTCGCGGCGCCGCTCGGCATCGCGTTGTGGTCGATTCTCGGCTTTTTCAACGGCGTCGGCCGCGCGACCATTACGCTTCGAATCACGCTCTGTGTCGCGCTGGTCAATGCATTATTCAATCAGCTGTTTATCTTCGATTTCCGTCTCGGCGTCGCCGGATCCGCGTGGGCGACCGCCGCTGCGCAGCTGGTTGGCGTCGGTCTCTCGTTGATATGGTTTTTGGGCGGCGCGACGCGGCGGCGCTATCGCTCCCACCTCACGACTCGATTGCGGATGAAAGCGCTCCTGCGGCAATTCAACCTCGGCGCTCCCATGGGGTTGCTGTATGCCGCCGATATCCTGGGATTCGCATTGTTTCAGCTGATGCAAGTGCGCTTGGGCAATGTCGATGGCGCATCGACGCAAATCGTCATGATGCTCACCTCCTTTTGCTACATGCCCGCCGTCGGGATCGCCATGGCAGGCACGACGCTGGTCGGACAAGCTATCGGCGCCAAGAATTTGGATTGGGCATCCAAGGTCGGCGACAGCATCATCCTGTTGTCGGTGATCTACATGGGTGCGATAGGCTTCATTCTGGCCGCCATCGGACCATGGTTGTTGCCGTGGTTCACCAACCGCTCGGACCCGCAATCCGCGGACGTGGTGGTAAAAAGTTGCGAGTTGCTCTGGATTGCCGCCGGATATCAATTGTTCGATGGCCTCAACATCAGCAGCGGCTCATGCCTGCGGGGTGCCGGCGACGTGCGCCTTCCGGCCGTCATGGTGCTGATCCTGTCGTGGACGCTTTTCGTGCCGCTCGCGCACATCTTCTCGTTCAAGCCGGGCGCTGGGTGGGTCGGTTGGCTGCCGCAGCTGGGCTTGGGCGCAGTCGGCGGCTGGTGCGCCGCAGTGATCTATATTTGCTGCCTGGGAACGATGCTATTTCTGCGCTGGCGCTCGGGCGCGTGGCGGCGCGTGGTGCTGCCGCTCAATTGAATCCCTGTGCTAAGTTACGGCGATGCATTCGCGAGCGATGGATTTGAGGATTTCTGTGCAAATCGCATTCGCAATGATGCTGGCCGCATCTACCGCCGTGGCGGCGCCATTGGGCGCTCCCGCCCCCATCATGCAGGTGATCGCGGCGGAGAGGCTCCCCGTGAGCGCGGTCAGCTTCGCGATCGTCGACCTTGATTCAGGACGAGTGATCGCGAGTCTCAATGGCGAGACATCGCGCAGTCCGGCGTCCACCATCAAACTGGTTACCACGTTCGCAAGCCTGGACGTACTGGGTCCGGCCTATGTCTGGCATTCGCGCGCGTTGCTCCGCGGTGAATTAAAAAATGGGGTCCTCGATGGAGATCTCATCCTGCAGGGCGGCGGCGACCCCTATATGACCATGGAGCGGTGGTGGCGCTTCGTTCACTTGCTCCGCGATAGGGGCCTCAAATCGATTTGGGGGGACATCGTCATCGACGATACGGCGTTCGCCCTGCCGCCGGAGGATCCGGGAGCCTT
The DNA here is from genome assembly GCA_963755965.1 of uncultured Gammaproteobacteria bacterium. Classification (GTDB taxonomy): domain Bacteria; phylum Pseudomonadota; class Gammaproteobacteria; order Steroidobacterales; family Steroidobacteraceae; genus Bog-1198. Next base: position 481,868 of record CAVWLU010000008.1, on the reverse strand, counting down.
TGACGGGCGGCCTAATCGCTCTTACAACGTGCAGCCGGATGCATTGATGGTCAATTTTCAGTCCGTCGAGTTCAGAGTCGCGCCCAATTCGAGCACTCACCAGGTCGACATCACAGCGACGCCCGCGCCCGTCAACTTAGCCATCGAAAATCACATCGCCTTTGCCGCCGGGAGGTGCAGCGCCGCCGCAGCCAGGGTCGATTTCAAAGTTGCCTCCGAGCAATGGGACCGTGTGGTTTTCAGCGGCGCTCTCTCCCCGGAATGCGCCGAACAAAGTATTACGCGGGTGCTGCTCAAGCCTCCCGACTATGCGTTCGGCACGTTTGTCGAGTTGTGGCGGGAGTCGGGCGGGGAGTTCAACGGGAAGCTGCGTATCGAGCCGGCCGCTGCGGACGCGAGATTGTTCGTGAATTTCGACTCGTTGACCTTGGGAGAGATCGTGCGGCTCACCAACAAGTTCAGCAGCAACTTGATGGCGCGGCACATGTTGCTCACTTTGGGCGAGGAACGCTATGGGGCTCCGGCGACGCTGGAGAAAGGGTCCCAAGCCCTCGGTGACTGGGCGCACGAACGGGGTTTTGCCCTGCAAGACATCGATATCGACAACGGCTCCGGCTTGTCCCGCGCCACTCATATCTCCGCGCTGCAGATGGCGGACGTCCTCCGCGCGGCGTATCACAGCCGTTATGCGCCTGAATTCTTGGCGTCTTTGCCGCTGGCGGGTGTCGACGGCACCTTAAGATCGCGAATGAAGAATACGTCCGCCGGCTCGGTGCGCTTGAAGACCGGTCATCTTGACAGCGTCAGCTGCGTCGCGGGCTACGTCACCACGCTGACCGGCAAGACGTTCGTCCTCGTGTCCTTCGTCAACCATGCGCGCGCGAGCGAAGGTGCGGGCGAGCCGGTACACGCGGCCCTCGTGACTTGGATGCAGGAAAATCTATAAGCGCCTTAGCTTAAGACCGCTCCATGTCCCAGAGAATGGCGGTGACGTCCTTGCGGAGCCAGACTCCAAATCCAAGGTAGCGGAAATGCCGCTTCAGCCGCCGCCGGTACCAGGCGCCGGGGCGCAGGTGCACGGCGCGGTCGGTGAGCTTGCGATCGCAGTTCGCACGCCAATCCTCGCTGGTCAAAGCGCAGACGTACACGGCGGAGCGCGCCAGCCGCGCGAGGTTTGCGATCGCACGAGCCGCATCCCGGTCGTCGAGATATTGCAATACGTCGTAGCAAACGACGAGATCGCTCTGACGGCGCGCGACGTGATCGACGACCGAGCCCCGTGTCCAACCGTAGCGCGCGCATAAATACTCGCTCCGCTCGAGGCCCACATAGCGCGCCCGCGGCAGCACCTCCGCAAAGGGCTTTCGTAGCAGGCCGATACCGCAGCCGGCATCGAGTATGGTGCGGACCGGAACGCTGATCTGAACCAGGACCGCGGCGATCAGCCTCGCGCGCGCGCGCATCTCCGCACGGGTCGTAACGCGCGACTTGGGATCGAGATAGAACTTGCGGAAATACTCGGATCCGAAAACAGCAGGAGGGGCCTTCGTGGGTCGAGAATAAAGTCGCTTGCCCACTTAAGTGTCGACTCGCGGGCCTTTATTCGACGGTCAAACTCTTCGCGAGATTGCGAGGCTGATCGACATCGGTACCCTTGAGGACCGCCACATGATAGGCGAGCAATTGCAGCGGGACGGCAAAGACCGCCGGCGCTTGCAGAGCGCTGACTTTCTCCGGCATTCGAATGACGGTGACCCCTTCCGCGGTTTCCATGCCGGCGTCCGGTGCGGCGAAAACGAAAAGTTGCCCGCCGCGGGCGCGCACTTCTTGCAGATTAGACTTGAGCTTTTCCAAGAGCTCGTTGTTGGGCGCAATGGCGACCACCGGCATATCCTCGTCGACCAATGCCAGCGGCCCGTGCTTGAGTTCCGCCGCGGCGTAGGCTTCGGCGTGGATGTAGGATATTTCCTTGAGCTTCAGTGCCCCCTCCATGGCGATCGCATGCAGCGGCCCGCGTCCCAAGAACAAGGCGTGCCGTTTGTCGACGAAGGCTTCCGCCAAAGTTCGGATGCGGTCATCCAGCTTGAGCGTTTTTTCGACGAGCCCGGGCATCTGCAATAGCTGCGTCATGAGTTCGCGCTCGTGAACGGCACCCTCTCCGCGATGCTTGGCGAGCGCCACGATCAACATGCCGAGCGCAGTCAGCTGGGTGGTGAACGCCTTGGTGGAAGCCACTCCGATCTCCGGACCGGCTCGGGTCAGCAGAACTAAATCCGACTCCCGTACCATCGAGCTTTCGGCCACATTGCAGATCGTGAGCGTGGCGAGATATGACGCCTGCCTGGCGTTGCGCAGCGCCGCCAAGGTATCCGCCGTCTCGCCGGATTGTGAAATCGTGACGAATAGCGTGTCCGGTGTAATAACCGGGTTGCGATAGCGATATTCGCTGGCGATCTCGGTACGCGCCGGAATGCGACAAACTTGCTCGAGGAAATAGCTTGCCACCAGGCCCGCATGATAGCTGGTGCCGCAGGCTGCGATGTGCACAGCCTTGACGCGCTTGAACACTTCTGCGGCGTTCGGGCCAAACGCGGCGTCGAGTAACTTGGTCCCTGCTACTCGTTCCTCCAGAGTCTGAGCAATGGCACGGGGCTGCTCGTGAATTTCCTTGAGCATGAAATGCCGATACTGGCCGCGTTCCACGGCATCCGCGGACAGATCGCTCTCGCGCACCGGCCTCTCGGCGCGCTTTCCTGCGGAGTCCACGATGTCGACGGATTTGCGGCGGATCTCGGCGACATCACCTTCTTCCAAAAACATGAATCGTCGGGTCACCGGCACCAGTGCCGCCACATCGGACGCGACGAAATTTTCATCGATGCCGAGGCCGACGACGACCGGGCAGCCCTCGCGCGCGAGCACGATGCATTCCGGATCTTTTTCGGAAATGACGGCCAATGCATAAGCCCCCTTCAATTCCGGAACAGTTTTGCGCACGGCCTCGAACAGGGAGGCGGAACGCGACAAGTGATGGTGAATCCGATGCGCGATGACTTCGGTGTCGGTCTCGGAACTGAAGGTATAGCCTAAGTCCGTGAGGCCGGCACGCAGCGCCTCATGATTTTCGATGATGCCGTTGTGCACGATGGCAATGCCATCGAGCGAAACGTGGGGGTGGGCATTCCGAACGGTCGGAACACCATGGGTGGCCCAGCGCGTATGGGCAATGCCGACAGGTCCCGCAATGGGCGTCACATTGAGGGCGTCTTCCAGGACTTTGACCTTGCCAACCGTCCGCACCCGGGCAAGTTGGCGTTCGGAGGTCAATACAGCGAGTCCCGCTGAGTCGTAGCCGCGATATTCCAGGCGCCGCAATCCCTCAATCAGGATGGGAACAGCATTGCGCTCCGCAACAACACCGACGATTCCGCACATTTATGGTCGCTCCGATCGCGCAAATGCCAAAGGGTGCCTAGTGTGCCCTAGCCAAACCGAAAATCCAGTACCGATCCGCCCCTACTGAAAGGTGATCTATATAAGTTTGTAACTAGTACTAGTAATTAGATAGTATTGCCTAGTGAATGATAGTAGCGCCAAAAAGTTTCAAAAGGAGCTCAACGGGGGCCTGGTTGGCTTGGTGTTGCTCGCGGTCCTCGATGGCTCGCCGGAGGACCTGTACGGCTATGAGATTGCCAAGCAGCTGGCGAGCGCCAATGACGGTTCGATATTCAAGGAAGGAACGATCTATCCCGTCCTGCGGGCACTGTCAGCCGGGGCTTTGCTCACCAGCCGCATCGTTCCTTCTTATTCGGGTCCGCCGCGCCGCTACTACCGTATCACCGCGCAAGGGCGAGCCGTGCTGGCCGAATGGAAGGGCATTTGGCGCAGCACGGTGAGCTTCGTCGATCGGTTCATTGATTGATCGGTGAGATGGATCCGCCGAGCGCTTGAAATAGCGCGGCGGTATCGGCGTAGCGGTTTGCGCGCGCCTGGGCCAGGGAGACCACGGACTGTTGGTAGGTTTGCTCGGCACTGACCAGCGCCAAGTAACCCACGGAACCGAGTTCGAGCTGGCGATGGACCACCGCCAGGCTCTTCTGCGCGGCCTCCGCGGCGCGGTTCGCGGCATTGAGGGCGTCCGCATCGCTATCCAGCGCGTGCAAGGCATCCGCCACGTTTTGAAACGCCGTCAGCACGGTCGACCGGTACATCTCGGCTGCCTGCACCATCGCGGCCTCCGCCGCGCGCTTGCGGTGAAGCAGAGTGCCTCCCTCGAACAGCGTCTGCGTCGCATTCGCCCCGATGCCCCAAAAGCCGGTGCCCGATTTGAATAGATCGCTCATTAGCGTTGCTGAGCTGCCGACGTTCCCCGTAATCACCACCTGGGGCAGCATATTGGCGATGGCGACGCCGACTTGCGCGGTAGCCGAGTGCAGCTCTGCCTCCGCTGCACGTACGTCGGGACGCCGCTCCACTAGTTGCGAGGGTACGCCCAGCGGTAAATCGACGGGCAGCACCAGTTGGTCCAGTTCGAAACGATAGGGTTTGAATTCGGCCGGCAGATGTCCCGTGAGGGCCGCCAATGAATCGCCGGCCTGATGCAATTGCTTGTTCAAGGGCGGCAGCGTGCTCTGAAGCTGCGCAAGTACCGCATCTTGCGCAAACACATCGACCTCCGCGATCGCACCCAATTCAAGCTGCCGCCGCAAGACCGCGAGAGCGTCGCGTTCGAGCGCGATCGCGTGCTCCGTTCCCGCTATTTGCGCCCGCAGGCCCGCCTCCTGGATCGCCGTCGTGACTACGTTTGCGGTGAGGGTCAGGTAGGTCGCGTCGAGCTGGAAGCGGCTCGCCTCAGCCTGAGCTTGCAACGATTCGACTTGGCGCCGGTTCGCCCCGAACACATCGGGAACGTACGACACGGTGACTTGCGGGGTAAACAGATTGAAGAGCGGCGTCCCGGACGTCAAAGTCGGCGCCAACACGCCCACTGCATTGAGGTTGCGCTGCGCATCGAAACTCCCCTGAACGGTGGGGAAAAAACTACCACGCTGAGCCGCGGTGTTTTCCATGGCTTGGCGGAGCGCGGCCTGAGCCGACAACACATCTGGATTGGCGGAGAGTGCCTCGTTGACCAGCGCATCGAGTTCCGCGGATCCGAATAGAGTCCACCAATTTTTGGGCACGTCCTGCTCGGCGAGAAAACGTTGCGCGGCGCCTTCCGCCCCCGGCGTCGACACCCTTGTCGGTGCCAAGGGCTCTATGGTGTAGCGGTCGACGCTGGGCGGCGCCGGACGGTGAAAATCGGGTCCCACGCACGCAGCGAGCCACGCCGCGCCGACTCCCATCATCGTCGCGCACGTAGATCCTCGCCGCGAGAAGGGCATCATTCGCTCCCTTCCCGCGCAACCTCAGCGGGAATTTCTCGTGCCGTCGAAAATCTCAAAATGAGCACCGGTAATACTAGGAGTATCAAAACCGGGGCCAGCAGCATACCGCCCACCACGACCATCGCCAAAGGCCGCTGTACCTGCGACCCGATGCCGGTCGAGACCGCGGCGGGAATCAGCCCCACACAGGCCACGATACAAGTCATCATCACGGGTCTCAGTTGCGTGCGGCAGGTCTGCAGCATGGCGCTCGACCGATCGAGACCCGACTCCAGACTCAAATGGTAGTACGACACCACCAAAATGCCGTCCATCGCGGCTATTCCAAACAAGGCGACGAACCCAATCGCGGAAGACACGCTGAATGCGGTGCCGGTTGCCCAAAGTGCAAAGATGCCGCCCAGCATCGCCATGGGAATGACGCTCGCGGCGAGCAGTGCATCGCGCAAGCTGTGAAAATTCAAATACAACAAGAGAATGATCAATGCGATCGACAGCGGCACGGCGATGCTCAAGCGGGAAATTGCCTCCTGCAGATTGCCGAATTCGCCCACCCACTCGAGGCGGTAGCCGCCCGGCAAGAGCACATCCGCATCCACGGCCCGTTGTGCCTCGAGAACCGCGCCGCCCAAGTCGCGGCCGCGAACGCTGAACTTGATCGGCACATAACGCTGCTGCTGCTCTCGATAAATGAACGCCGCGCCGGAAACCAAATGAACGTCGGCGACATCCTCGAGCGGCACCTGAATGAGACCGTTGCCCGAGCTCGCTGCCGCCGCGATCGGAATGCGCCGGATGGCATCGAGACTCTGACGATAGGGAGCCGCGAGGCGCACCATCATCGGAAAGTGCCGATCGCTGGTGCCCTCGTACAAATCGCCCGCACTTCGTCCCCCGATCGCGGTTTGGACCACCGCATTGACGTCACCGGGCGCCAAGCCGTAGCGGGCCGCTCGAACGCGGTCGACGTCGATGCGAATCGTCGGCTGACCGAGAGAACGAAGGACGGCGAGATCAGTGATGCCCGGCACCTTGGCCAGCACGGCGGCAATGGCATCGGCCGTTTTTTCCAGTGTCTCCAAATCATTGCCGTACACCTTGACGGAATTCTCCCCCTTGACGCCGGACGCCGCCTCTTCGACATTGTCTTGAATGTATTGCGAGAAATTGAAATCGACGCCCGGAAACTGCTGTTGGAGTGCTCCGGTCATGTCCTTCGTAAGTTTTTCCTTATCGACTCCCGCCGGCCAAGTATCGAAAGGCTTCAATGGCACGAAGAATTCTGCATTGAAAAATCCCGTGGCGTCGGTACCGTCGTCGGGCCGGCCATGCTGCGATACCACCGCTTGCACTTCGGGATATTTGTTCATCAATTTGCGCATGCGATTGACGTACGTGTCGCTGTCTCGAAGCGAAACCGATTGCGGAAAAGTTGCACGCACCCACAGATTTCCCTCCTCGAGCTTGGGTAGAAACTCGAGTCCCAGCGAGCGCACCGCGAATAGAGCGGCGAGCGTGAGCAGAGCGATGCCCGTGAATGTGATGATACGGTTCGCGAGCACGAATTCCAGCGTCGGCTGATAGACGCGCCGGAGCGCGCGCACCACCGGCGTTTCCCGCTCCGACACCACCTGCGGAAACAGCAGCAAACTCAGTGCCGGTGCGATGGTGAAAGTTGCAATCAAGCCGCCGGCGATCGCATAGGCGTAGGTTTTGGCCATCGGACCGAAAATATGACCTTCGATCCCGGACAACGTAAACAGCGGTACAAACCCGGCGATGATGATCGCGGCCGCGAAAAAGATCGACTGGCTGACCTCGGCTGCCGCGAGCGATATCGTGCCCATCTTGCCGCGGAAGCCTGAGGGAACGCGCATCCGGTGCAAGTGGCTGGGTCCGGTGCCCAAGTGCGCCGATGCCTCGGCCAAATGTCTGTATATGTTCTCGACCATGATCACGGTCGCATCGACCACCAGACCGAAATCGATTGCACCGACCGACAGCAAATTGGCGGACTCGCCGCGCAACACCATGAGCCCGATGGCGAAGGACAGCGCGAACGGTATGGTCATGGCAACAATGAGGGCGCTGCGGATATTGCCGAGGAATGCCCACTGCAAGAGGAAAATGAGTGCAATGCCTGCCATCATGTTGTGAAGTACGGTGTGGGTCGTGATGTTGATCAGATCGCTGCGGTCGTAGATACGCTGGATGCTCACGCCAGGCGGCAAGATGCCGCTTCGGTTGATGTTGTCCACCTCGGCTTCTACGCGCTCGATCGTCGGTACGCTTTCGGCGCCCCGGCGCATGAGTACGATCCCCTGGACGATGTCGTCTACCTCGTTGTAGCCGGCAATGCCCAGCCGCGGCAGATTGCCGACGGTCACGTCGGCGACATCGCCGATGAATATCGGAGCGCCCCCGTTGCTGGTGATCAAGGTGTGTCGAATCTCGTCGGCCGAATGAATCAGGCCCACGCCGCGCACCACGGCGGCCTGGGCGCCGAAATCCACTGTTTGGCCGCCGACGTTGATATTGGCGTTGCCGAGAGCCGTCAGCACCTGCGGCACTGACAGGCCGTTGGCCACCAATTTGTGTTGATCGATCGCGATGTCGTACGTCTTCGTCTTGCCGCCCCAGCCGGTCACGTCGATGACGCCCGGCACGGCCTTGAACCGCCGCTCGAGCACCCAGTCCTCGAGAGTCTTGAGATCGGTCACCGAATAGTTGGGAGGCCCCGCAACCCGGTAACGGAAAATCTCTCCGACGGGGCTCGTGGGCGAGATCTGCGGTTGCGCGCCATTCGGCAATGCACCGAGCTGCGAGAGCCGGTTGGTCACCCATTGTTCGGCCTGGGTGTAGCTGAACGCATAGGTGAATTGAACTTTGACATCGGACAGTCCAAAGAGCGATATGGTGCGGATTGCCTGCACATTCGGAATGCCCGCCATCTGTATTTCGAGCGGTATCGTGATATAGCGCTCGATCTCCTCGGCGGATTGCCCCGTGCTCTGCGTAACCACGTCGACGAGCGGCGGAACGGGATCTGGATATGCCTCGATATTCAGCGCGAGAAAGCTCGCCACACCGGCGCCCAGCATCATCACCAGCAGCACCACGATCAACACTCGTTGCCGTAGCGCAAAGGAGACGATCGCGTTCATGTCGGCCCTGGTGCCGCCACTTGATCGATGAAAAGTCCGCCCTTGGTAACAATCCGCTCGCCCGGCTTCAATCCCTCGAGAACCTCGACAAGTCCATCGTTGTCTCTTCCCGTGCGAATGGCGCGGTAGGCGAGCAATTGGGTTCCTTGAACCACCCACACATGCGCCGCTTCACCCTCGTAAACGATGGCCGCGGCCGATATGGCGGGGGACTCCGATGCATCGCTGGTTTGAATCCGAAAATTCGCGAACATCTCCGGCTTGAGCGCTCGGTCACGGTTGTCGATCTCGGCCCGTACCGGCAGCCGGTGCGTGATGGGGTCGACCAGCGCAGCGACATAAGTCACGCGCGCATCGAATACACGTTTAGGATACGCGGGCACGTGCACTTGCATGGGCTGTCCCACATGCACCAAGCCGGAATCGGCTTCGCGAACGTTTGCCATCAACCACACGCTCGATGGATCGGCGATGGTGAAAACCGGTGAACCTCCGCCGGACTGCAAGTATTGTCCGGGGCCGACTTGGCGATCCACGACCACCCCCGCGATCGGCGCGGTGAGGGTGGAGAGGGGATCGATCGTGCGAGCCCCCTCGAGGGCGTCGATTTCCGCGTCGGACTTACCCAAAATCTTGAGCCGATTGCGAACCGAATGCATGGTGGCTTCTGCCGCCGTGAGATCCGCCTGTGCCGATTGCCAATCTTGCAGGCTGCCGCCCTTGGCATCGAACAGGGCGTGCTTACGAGTTTCGTTGATGCGCGCGAGCTTGAGCTGCGCGCTCGCTGTGCTGAGGTCATTTTGCGCCTGCACGAATTCGGAGGCTTCGATCGTGGCGAGCGGTGCGCCCTTTTTGACGGTATCTCCCAATCCGGCAATGACTCGAATCACGCGGCCGGAATATGGAGAAAACAACGGGGTCGTGCGATCGCCGTTGACCGCTATCTTTCCCTCGGTCAATTCCTCGCTGACGAAGGCGTGCATGCGCACGGAGTCCACGGTCAAGGTTTTCATCTGCTGCGCGGTCGCGCGGAAAGTACCCGGCGGCGGCGGCGCCTCGCTTTCGGGCGCCTCATGTTTGCCGAAAAACCGTCCTCCCAACCAAAAGGTCAAAAGACCAAGGACGACGATGATTGTTCCAATGGTTGCCGCGCGTATTTGGCGCTCGCGCGGCCAAGCGCGTAGATCGATTGACTCCTGGCCGCTCGGCTGATGATGAGGGCTGCTCGGAACTTTGCTCATGGATGTCTCGATATGTCAGGCCCTTGTGTGGCCCAGGGTACGCCGGCGGCTGATCAGCCACGGAGTTTGCCACAGTCATTGAGAGTGCAAAATTGCGACAGCCGCAATCATTGCCGGCGAATGCCGACCTCCATCCGGCGTAGGGGCGGGGTCGCCTAAAGGCCGGGGCTACATTGCATGATCCCGCCGTCTGCAAAGACCGTCGTTGCGGTCATGTAACTCGCGCCGCTGCTGGCGAGGAATGCCACTATGCTGCCAATTTCCTCCGGCTGTGCCATTCGGCCAAGCGGGATTACCCCATCGAGCTTGGCCAACAGCGCGGCGTCGTTCATCGTTGCCGTGTTGATCGGCGTTGCGACCGCCCCAGGGCCGACTCCAACCACCAGGATGTTGTGCGGCGCCAATTCCACGCCGGCGGTGCGCGTCAGCATGCGCATTCCGCCCTTTGACAAGCAGTAGGCAGTATTGCCCGGCATGGGCCAATCTTCGTGCACCGAGGTGATATTGATGATGCGGCCGCCGCCGCCCTGCTTGATCATCTGTTGCGCCGCCAGCTGGGTTCCGAAGAAGGCGCTTTTCAAATTGATGGCGAGCACCCTCTCGTACTGGGCCTCCGTCGTGTCGAGCACGGATGTACGCGTCTCCACGCCGGCGTTGTTGACCATGATATCCACCCGACCAAATGTTTGTACCGCGGCAGCCACGAGCTTGCGCAAGTCGTCGACCTTGCTCACGTCGGCCTGCACTCCGATGGCTTGGTCGCCCAATGCGATGACTTGCTTCGCGAGCGCGTCGGTCGCTTCGGGATGTACCACGTAGTCGATGACGATGTTGGCGCCCTGCTTGGCGAGCTCCAGAACGATGGCCATTCCAATACCGCTATTGCCGCCGGTAACGATGGCGATCTTGCCTTTGAGGTTCATGGTGATTCCTTGGTTGTAGATGGTTGAATTCGATTGCAAGCACGCTCACGTTACTGTGGCCGGACGGCGTCGAACGAGGACAAATGACAGCAGCGCCATCACGAAGGCAACCACCGCGCATCCGCCGAATATGGTCTCGAGGCGCAAGCCTGCCCAGTTTTGCAGCGGACCTACGCCAAACGCGGCGATGCCGTAGCCAACCTGATAGACGCAGATCAGCCCGCCGGCCACGGAAGCGGCGACGGCCGTCATTTCTTCCTGGCCGAAACTGATCAGCAGCGGCAGCAGCGCCGAACATCCTAGACCCGCGGCGCCGAATGTCACAATTCCAAGCAGCGGATGGCTGCTTTGCAAGTACGCCGCGGCCACGAACGCGGCGGTAACGAGGAGCGGTAGGATCCGAAAGGTAGTGTCCGCAGGAAGCCACTTGTCGAGCGCGGCAAATAACACGCGCCCCGCGGTAACGGTCGCCCAGAAAACGGTCAGCGCGACGGATGCGAGAGCCGCGCTCGCTCCGAGCTCGGCCGTCATGTACACCGACGCCCAGTTGCCGTTCATGGTTTCGCAAACGCCGTACAGCAGCGCAAAAGCGGAAAAGACCCAGAACCGTGCCGGGAGCCGGCCGCGTGCCCGCGAACCCTCCGCCTGCTGCGCCGTATCGAGGGGCAGCGCCGTGCTGAAAATCACCAACAAAAAAATTGCCGCCGCCACGCATATGGGCATGCCCCACCACACTCCGAGGCCGACGAACAACAGGACAAAGACCGGCGCCAACGTCGTGCCCAAACCGAGCAAGGCGTTCAACCCCAAAACGGCGGTCTCGACCTTGTGCGGGAAGAATGCGGCGGCGAACGTATTGAGGGCTGGCACGGTGAACCCAAATCCCACGCCCATCGACGCCGTGGCCGCGAGAAGCAGCGCGTAGGCCGGCGTGTGCTCATGCATCACGAATCGACTCGCGACCAACAGCGCCATCGCCAGAAGATTGGCGTAGAGCCCGAGCAGATAGATGCGCTTGGCGCCGAGGCGGCGTGTCAATCCGGCGCCAAGCAAGGATGACGCCACGGCGGTGATCGCTTGCGGTACGAACATTCCGCCGTACTGCTGATTGGTGAGTCCGTAGTTCGCGGCGCTCGTGAAGATCACGCTCGCCGCTGGAAAGGTCACCAGGGCGACGCCCTGAATCACGCCGGCTGCGTAGACCGCGACGATTTCGCTCCGTCGAGTCGTCAATTTACCGGCGGGCGCCGCACCTCCCGGGCCCGGATTCATCTCAGTCTCTCCAGCAGATGCTCGCCGACGCGAAGCGAGTTGGCAATTGCCGTCAACGAGGGATTCACCGCGCCGATGCTCGGAAAGAAGCTCGTGTCGACCACATAGAGATTGTCCAGTTCGTGCGCCTTGCAGTTGACGTCGAGGACCGACGCTCCGGGATCCGTTCCAAATCGACAGGTCCCGGCCTGGTGGGCGACGCCGGCGATCGGAATATGCTTCCCGAGATACAGGCTGTTTGGAATCAGATGCGGATGCATGTCCATGTGTTCGAGCATGGCTTGCAATTTGGAGCGCAGCCGGTTGATCGCCTCAACGTTGGTGAATTCGTAATGAAGCTGAATCTCGTCTTGCGCATTCAAGGTAACCCGGTTCTGTGGAAGCGCGAGATCTTCGGAACTCAGCCAGAAATCCACCGCGTGGCGCGCCATTTCGTCGAGAGTAAAGCCGGGAGCGAACTTCGGAGCGTCGTCGCGAAACATCGGGCCGAGAGACTTGCCGATCATCTGAATATTTCCGAGCGGAAACGCGCAATCGGGCGCAGAAAGATAGAAGTCGTTGATCGAGAGCGTCTTCTGAAACACCGTGGTGTTTTCTCGCCGGGACAACGCAACCAGCGCCATCGCGTTGTGGAACATATAGTGGCGGCCGACCATGTCGGAACCATTCGCAAGTCCGCGCGGATGCGCATCATTGGCCGACATCAGCAGCAAGCGCGCCGTATTGGCGGCGCCGCAGGACACCACGACGATGTCGCCCGTATACGTCTCTTGCCCGCCATTACGGTCGACAATGACGCGTGTGACCTCGCGCCCGTTCGCGCTGGTTTCAAGTCTCCGAACGTGAGCATGGGTCAGCATCGTGACGTTGGGATGGCGGAGCGCCGGCCGGACCGCGATCGTTTCTGCGTCGGCTTTGGCATGCACCAGGCACGGAAATCCGTCGCACGTGTTGCAGCGAATGCAGGGGCTATTGCTGGGGTCTGCCTCATTGAGAAGAACGGCGCTTGGTGCAAAGCCGGGGTGGTAGCCGTTGCGCATCAAGGCCTCGGCGATTTCCTGAATTCGCGGTTCATGGCTGACCGGCGGATACGGGTACGGCGCGCTGGCCGGCGGATCCGTCGGGTCGTCGCCGCGTTGGCCGTGCACGTTATAGAGCCGTTCGGCTTGTGTGTAATAAGGTTCGAGATCCTCATAGCGGATCGGCCAACCGGCCGTCATTCCGTCGGCGGTTCTGTGGCCGATGAAATCCTGTTGGCGCAGCCGAAACAGCGCTGCGCCGAACATTTTTGTTGCCCCCCCGACGAAATAATGAACTCCGGGCTGAAATGCCCGATTGTCCTTGTCATGCCACGTATCCTTCGACACGTAGCGGTTCTTGACGAAAACTTCGGCCGCGTCCCAATTCTGCTTCTCGCGCGGAAGAAACCCGCCGCGCTCGAGAATGAGAATGCGTTTGCCGGAAGGCGCCAGCTTGAAGGCCAGCGTGCCGCCGCCCGCCCCGCTGCCGATGATGATGATGTCGAAATCGTTGCTCATATCGCCCGCTTCTTGCGTTTGGACACGGCGGACGCCGCCGCTTTGATCAGCTCGGAACGTATGGAGCTGATCTCGCTGACATGAGGTTGCAGCAATTTTGCAACCAAACCGGTCCACCCGGTCTGATGAGACGCGCCTGCACCCCGGCCGGTGTCGCCATGAAAATACTCGTGGAACAAAACATAGTCGCGGAAGTGCGGATCGCCGGCGAGCTTGGGATGATATTTGAGCACCGGACGCTGCCCGTCCGGGCCCTTGAGAAAAAGCCGCGACAAACGATCGCTCAATTCGTTGGCTATCTCGAGCAAGGTGAGAAATCTTCCAGAGCCGGTCGGGCACTCGACTTTGAAGTCATCGCCATAGTAGTAGTGAAATCGTTGCAGGGCCTCGATGATGAGAAAGTTGATCGGCATCCAGATGGGGCCGCGCCAATTGGAATTGCCGCCGAACAGCCCGCTGCGCGACTCGCCCGGCCAATAGCCGACTTCATGGAGGGTACCCGCCGCTTCCAAGCGGAACGGCTCAAGTTCATGTTTCTTTGAAAGCGCCCGAACGCCGTAGTCCGATAGAAAGCCGGATTCGTCCAGCATTCGGTGCAGCAAGGCCTTCATGCGGCGACCTCGAAGCAACGACAGGAGCCTGCGGTCGCCTTCGCCGGCGACGTCCCAGTTGGAAATCAGATTGGCAAGCTTTGGGTGACGCTCGAGAAACCATTCCAACCGCCGGGAGAATTCCGGCAGCTGCTTCAAGATTTCCGGTTCTATGACCTGACTGGAAAAGAGCGGAATCAGGCCGACGACGGAATGGACTTTCAACGTGGCGGTGCTGCCGTTGGGAAAAACCAACTGATCGTAATAGAACTCGTCGGTGGCGTCCCAGAGACCCAGCTTATCCTCTCCCACTCCGTTGATGGCACCGGCGATGTATAGGAAGTGCTCCAGGAATTTCGAGGCAATATCCTCATAGGCAGGGTCGTAGAGCGCGAGTTCCAGCGCTATCCTCAACAGATTTAGGCAGTACATGGCCATCCAGCTGGTGCCGTCCGCCTGGTTGATGAAACCGCCGGTTGGCAGCGGACTGCTCCGATCGAACACACCGATGTTGTCCAGACCCAGAAAACCGCCCTGGAAAATGTTGCGGCCCTGCTCGTCCTTGCGATTGACCCACCACGTGAAATTGAGCATGAGCTTGTTGAACATGCGCTTCAAGAACTCGAGATCACCGTCGTACGTAGGGTCCGACTCTTGTCGTTGACGGCGCTCGATCTGGAACACTCGCCACGCGGACCAGGCGTGCACGGGAGGATTGACGTCTCCGAACGACCATTCGTACGCGGGGAATTGTCCATTGGCGTGCATATAGGCCTCGTTCGCCAATAGAGTGAGCTGCGACTTCGCGAACTCAGCGTCGATCACCGCAAATACGACGCAATGAAAGGCGAGGTCCCACGCGGCAAACCAGGGGTACTCCCACTTGTCCGGCATGGAGATGATGTCCGCGCTGTCGAGGTGCCTCCATTCGCGATTACGCCCTTGCAATCGCTCCCGGGGTGGGGCCGGCTGCAGCGGGTCTCCGTCGAGCCATTCCTCCACCGAATAGTGGAAAAACATCTTGCTCCAAATCATTCCGGCAAAGGCCTGGCGTTGTACGAGCTTTGCGTCCGGGTCCACGATCTTGTCCTGTAGCTCCGCATAGAACTCGTCGGCTTCGCGACGGCGTTGCGCAAAAACGGCGTCGAATTCCGCGAATGGCAGATACGCTGCATTTGCCGCCTTGGCCGGAGACAGCCGCAGCCGTACGGTCATCGCGGCGCCGGGCGGCACGTTCATTTCATAAAGAGCGCCGGCCTTGGTGCCTGTTTGTCCGGGATTCACCGCGTCGTGCCGCCCTTGCACGACGTACTCGTGAAAGGCATCTTTGAAGTACCCGCTCGCCTCATGTTCGCCGAATACGCAGCGGACATTGGTGTCGTTGTCGCAGAACAAGAGCGTCGGTGCCGAATCGAAATCGAGCCAAAATGAGCCGAGGTTCGGGTGCCGGATGTCGACGCCGCCGGGACGACCCTGCAAGATCGGTTTCGATACGTCCGGTTTCCACGACCAGATATTGCGGCAGCACAGTTGCGGCAGCAACGTGAGCGGCGCGGTGTCGGGGCCTCGATTGTGTGCCGTGATCTGCATGAGGACATCGTCCGGTGTGCACCGTGCGTATTCGACAAACACATCGAAATAGCGGTCGTCATCGAACAATCCCGTATCGAGCAGTTCGAACTCCGCCTGCTCGGCACCGCGCTTGCGGTTTTCCTCGACGAGTTGCGAATACGGATAGGCCGCCTGCGGATACTTGTAAAGCATCTTGAGGTACGAATGGGTGGGCGTGGCGTCGAGGTAGTAGTACAGCTCCTTGACGTCTTCGCCATGGTTGCCTTCGGCGTTGGTCAGGCCGAACAGCCGCTCCTTGAGGATCGGGTCTTTACCATTCCACAACGCCAGCGACAGGCATAAATACTGGTGATCGTCGCTAAATCCGCCGATCCCGTCCTCACCCCAACGATAGGCGCGGCTGCGCGCGTGGTCATGAGGCAGGTAATCCCATGCTCCTCCCCACGCGCTGTAGTCCTCTCGTACCGTTCCCCATTGACGCTCGGAAAGATACGGCCCCCATCCGCGCCATTTCTCCTCGCCCGCTTGGGTCGATGCAAGTCGCTGTCTCTCGGCGGAGACCTTCGGCGCAGATTTTAGCGCCCGGACCTCTGAACGTTTTGGCGGCATGCGAGTTTCCTAGAGCAGAACCACGCGGTCGAGCCGCAAGGCCTCCGCAACCGACCACGCCTGAAAAGGGCATCCGCGCGGAGTGTGTGGTGCGTCGCCATCGGCAATCTCACTGATGTGGCCGAGGCCGGCTGCGTTCATTCCAGCGAGCAGGGGGCCTAAGAATCGCTGACGCGCTTCGTCGCGCGCCTTCGCATCATTGCCATGAGTGTACAGCCACGCATCGACGAATGCGCCCATCAACCACGGCCACACGGTCCCCTGATGATAGCTGCCATCGCGTTGCCGGACACCCCCCTCGTAACGTCCGGTATAACCCGGTTCTCCGGGTGCGAGCGAGCGCAGTCCCGCCGGGGTCCACAGAGTGCTCTCCACCGCATCGACGACCTTCCGCGAGCGATCGCCATCGAGCGCCGCGACCGGTAGCGCGCCGACCGCAAATATCTGATTGGGCCTAAGTGTGGGATCGTTCAAACCCGCCTGATGGTTCATGTCGACGACATCGAACAGGAATTGCCGCTCGGGGTTCCAGAATCGCTCCCGAAACGAGCGCAGCCCCCGCTCGAGCGGTTCCTTCCATTGCGAGTCGGATTGCAGCGCGAACTTTAACGCGTTGAACCATAGCGCTTGGATCTCCACCGGCTTGCCGATGCGAGGAGTGACCACCCAGTCGCCCACCTTGGCGTCCATCCAAGTAAGCTGCGTGCCCGATTCGCCGGCCGCGATCAGCCCATCCGCGTCCAGATGGATCCCAAATCGGGTGCCCTGCGAATAACCTTTGAGGATCTTTGTGACCGCTTCGTGCAGGATGAGGTTCTCATCGGCCGCGGCCATCCCGGGGTTTGCGCTCCTGCGCGCCCCGAGGTATTCGCGCACGGCGTTGACGAACCAAAGCGAAGCGTCCACGGAATTGAATTCCAACTGCTCGCCGTGATCGGGGAAGCGGTTGGGCAGCATGCCCTCGGACACCGTGGATGCCCAGGCAACCAATATGTCGCGCGCCTCGTCCAGTCGTCCCGTGGCAATGCACAGTCCACGCAACGCGATGAACGTGTCGCGTCCCCAGTCGGTGAACCACGGATACCCCGCGATGACCGTCTTGCCGGCTGCGCTCGTTTTCGATGAGCGATCCACGATGTAATCGTCGGCCGAGGCATCAAGCCGGCTGGCGAATGCCGCGCGCCGATCTCGTTCGCGCTCGGCGATCGCAGCCGAAAGTTCGAGCGCCCCGGATTGCCGCAGAGTGCCGAGGGCACAATCGCTCGTCGTGAAAATTAGAGAGGCTTGCGCGCTGTCCAGCGGCCACGAAAAGATGCCCGGTGCGGCGAGATCCTCTTCGCAATCGAGGCCTCGCTCCCGCTCCGCCTCGTACAAGAAGTTGTTGTACCAGTGCGGCTCGTGAACATAATCGCCGTTGCTGAGTGCCGTAACCCCCGGAACGTCGCCGTAGGGTTGCCATGTCACGCGCCCGGGGCTCACCAGCGCTTCAAAACGGAATGCCGGGTTGCTCCGATGCAGTGCGTGGTAGTCGCGGCCCGAGAGGAACGGCCGCACGGAAAGCTTCGCTGCCTTTCCCCTCGATAGGAGCGTCCATGTCAAGGATGTGACAGGTGCGCCGTCGGTGACGAGAATTTCCTGCCGGATTTCTGTGCCGCCGGCGAATTTGAATACCCACGTTGGCCAAGGGACCGGCGCGAAGCTGTCGATATGCGCATCGCCCGTGCCGCCCAGCACACCCGGTGCATACCACTGAGAGCTGAGGTCGAACCGGCCGCCGCCGGTCTCCACCCACGCATCGAAGCCGTTGACCAACACCATTCGCCCGGTCGGCGGCGTCGTGGCAGTGAGGAGCAGCGCGTGATAACGACGGGTGCGTATCCCGGTGATGGTGCCGGAGGCGAAGCCGCCGCGCCCGTCGGTCTCGATCCATTCCCGGCTGTTGCTGACATTGACAGGCATCGGTGGCATGAGCGGTGCCAGGTGAGATGGATGAGCGTGAGGTTACTTAGGACGTTCCGTAGCGTCTATACGACCAAGGGGAATATTTTGATGGGGCCGCACGAGTCGGCCGGAGAATTCAAGGCTTGAGTTTCGCCGGCTCGATCGCGCTCGCGACGGCCGCGGCAAGCTCTTCGGGAGAAAGTTTGCGCGGGCGGTGCCAAGCCGCCACGGTCACCTGGGGCGAGCGCGTCAATGTGAGCTTGGCGTCGGGCGTATTGGCGGTGATCGTCGAACCTGCACCGATGGTCGAGTGCGCCCCGATCCGCACCGGCGCCACCAACATGCTGCCTGAACCAATGAAGGCGCCATCGTCAATGGCGGTCGGCCACTTGTTGGCGCCGTCGTAGTTACAGGTAATGGTGCCCGCACCGATGTTGACGTCGGCGCCCACTTGGGCGTCGCCCACATAGCTTAAGTGATTCGCCTTGCTGCCTTCACCGATTTCACTCTTCTTAACTTCGACGAAATTGCCGATATGCACGCCCCGATGCAGGACGGTATCGGGCCTCAAACGTGCGAATGGTCCGATTTGGCAGTGCTCGCCGACAACGGCGTTGTCGATGACGCAATTCGCTTGGATCTCGGTATCGGCTCCCACGCTCGAGTCGCGAATGGTGCAGTTGGGCCCAACGGTGACGCGCGCCGACAGGTGTACTTTGCCCACGAGCACCGCGTTGATATCGATGAATACGTCTCGCTCGACGTGCACGTCGCCCCGAATGTCGATACGAGTGGGGTCGGCGAGCGTGGCGCCGGCCAGCATCAATTTGTGTGCTTGAATCAAGCGATGACAAGCTTCGACTTGCGCGAGTTGGACCTTATCGTTGACTCCCATCACCTCTGCCGCGTTCGCCGCCGACACGGCATCGACGCGGTCGCCGCCTCGCACGGCCTGCGCTACCACATCGGTCAGATAGTACTCGCGCTGAATGTTGTCCCTGCCCAAGCCCAGCAGCCATTCCCGCAAACGTCCGGCGGGAGCGGCCATGAGCCCCGAGTTGGCCTCGCGAATCTTGAGCTCCGCTGCGCTTGCCTCGCTATGCTCGACGATAGCGCTGACATGGCCCTCGGAATCGCGCACGATGCGTCCATATCCCGCCGCTTCGTCGAGATTCACGGACAGTATGGCGAGCGCACCTTCACCCGCCGCCGCAATCAACTTCTTGAGCGAATCCGCCCCGATCAATGGTACGTCGCCGTACAGCACCAGCACCGTATGCTCGTCGGGAATGATGGACATGGCCTGCATGACGGCGTGGCCGGTGCCCAACTGCTCGGCCTGCAAAATCCAATCGACGTTCTCGTGATTGAGCACCGCCTGTACTTGCGCTCCGCCATGCCCGTAAACGACGCAGATGTTCGCCGGCTCGAGCGCGCGCGCGGTTCGGATCACGTGCTTGAGCAGCGGCTGTCCGGCCAGGGGCTGCAGCACCTTGGGTAGGTCTGAGTTCATCCGCTTGCCCTGACCCGCGGCGAGTATGACGACGGAAAGCGGCATGGCGGTTCCTTGGGGCGGCGCTCCCTAGCGCTTTTTGCGCAGGCGCTCTATCGCTCGCAGTTGCGCCACGGCTCGCGCCAATTCGGCTTGGGCCTCGGCAATGTCCATCTTGTCCCCGCGGCCGCGCATCGCTTCCTCGGCGCGCTGTTTTGCAGCCAAAGCCGCGGCCTCATCGAGATCGCGGGCACGCGCCGCCGTGTCGGCGAGCACGGTCACGAGATGGGGTTGAACTTCGAGTGCGCCGCCGCCGACATAGAATACCTGCTCGTCGTGATTTTCGGCCTGAACGCGCACCTCGCCAGCCTTCAACGTGGAGAGCAGCGGTGCGTGACGGGGGGCGATGCCGAGTTCGCCTTGCGAGCCCGGCACGAACACCATGCTCGCTTCGCCCGAGAAAATCTGTCCCTCGGCGCTGACGATGTCGACATGAATGGTGTGGGCCATGAACTTGGGCTCTTATGTCAATGTCTTGGCTTTCTCGACCGCTTCTTCGATACCGCCGATCATATAGAACGCCTGTTCGGGTAGGTGATCGTATTCGCCGGCGATGATCGCCTTGAAGCCGCGGATCGTGTCCTTCAAGGGGACGATTTTACCGTCCTGCCCGGTGAACACTTTAGCCACGTTGAAGGGCTGCGACAAGAACCGCTGAATTTTGCGCGCTCGATACACGCTCAACTTGTCCTCTTCGGACAGCTCGTCCATGCCGAGAATAGCGATGATGTCCTGCAATTCCTTGTAGCGCTGCAAAACGGCCTGCACGCCGCGCGCCGTATCGTAGTGCTCCTCGCCCACGACCAGCGGATCCAATTGGCGGCTGGTGGAATCGAGAGGATCGACCGCCGGATAGATGCCGAGCGAGGCGATCTGCCGCGACAACACCACGGTCGCATCCAAGTGGGCGAAAGTGGTTGCGGGCGACGGGTCGGTCAGGTCGTCCGCAGGGACGTATACCGCTTGAATGGAGGTGATAGAGCCCGTCTTGGTCGAGGTGATGCGCTCTTGCAGCACTCCCATTTCCTCGGCGAGCGTCGGCTGATAGCCCACGGCTGAGGGCATACGGCCCAACAGCGCCGATACTTCGGTGCCCGCGAGGGTGTAGCGGTAGATGTTGTCGACGAAAAACAGCACGTCGCGGCCCTTGCCCGACGCCTGCTTCTCGTCGCGGAAATACTCCGCCATGGTGAGCCCGGTGAGCGCGACGCGCAGACGGTTGCCGGGAGGCTCGTTCATCTGGCCATAGACCATCGCCACCTTTGAATTGGCAAGATTGTCTTTGTCGATGACGCCCGATTCGATCATCTCGTGATAGAAGTCATTTCCTTCGCGGGTGCGTTCACCGACGCCCGCGAACACCGAGAGACCGCTATATTGCTTGGCGATATTGTTGATGAGCTCGAGCATGTTCACGGTCTTGCCCACGCCGGCGCCGCCGAACAGACCGACCTTGCCGCCCTTGGCGAAGGGCACCAGCAGGTCGATGACCTTGATGCCCGTGACCAGAAGATCTTGGCCGCCCGCCTGTTCGTCGTAGGCGGGAGCCGGACGATGGATGGGCAGAGTCTCGGCGGCGTTCACCGGGCCTTTTTCGTCCTGCGGTCTGCCCAGCACATCCATGATTCTGCCGAGCGTCGCTGCGCCCACCGGCACGCTGATTCCCTTGCCGGTGCCCGTGACGGCGAGGCCGCGGCGTAAACCCTCGGAGGGGCCCATCGCGATGGTGCGAACCACGCCGTCCCCGAGTTGCTGCTGCACTTCGAGGGTTAGATCCACGTCATCGAGCTTCAGAGCGTCGTAGACCTTGGGAATCTGATCGCGCGGAAATTCCACATCGATGACCGCGCCGATGATTTGCACGATTTTGCCGCTGGACATGCTTGATAAACCTCTTATCTTAAACCGCTGCCGCGCCGCCGACGATTTCCGAAAGCTCTTTCGTAATCGCCGCCTGGCGGGCCTTGTTGTAAATGAGTTGTAGCTCGTCGATGAGCGAGCCGGCGTTGTCGGACGCGCTCTTCATGGCCACCATGCGCGCCGCCATTTCGCAGGCGACATTTTCGACGGCGCCTTGAAAGACCTGCGATTCGATGTAGCGCATCAGAATCCCGTCGAGAATCTCGGCCGCATCCGGCTCGTAGATATAATCCCAGCGCTCCTGCAGCTCATCTTTGTCGATGGTCTGAAGCGGCAGCAGCTGCGAAACCGTGCCCTTCTGGGTCATGGTGTTGACGAATATGTTGTGCACGAGCAGCAATTGGTCGATCTTGCCGTCGCGATAGAAATCGAGCATGACCGTGGTGGGGCCGATCAAATCGCTGGTGTGCGGCCGATCGCCCAAATGCGTGACCGACGCGGATAGCTCGACACCTGACAAACGGCGAAAGAATTGCACTGCCTTGACGCCGATCGCGCACACGTAGACCTTTGCGTTCTGCTTCTGCGCTTCGCGGATGGCGCCGAGAGCCGCCTTGAACAGGTTCAAATTGAGCGAGCCCGCCAAGCCGCGATCGGTGCTGATCACGATGATGCCGACGGAGCGCACCGGCCGCTCCAATGTGAAGGGATGCTTGTAATCCAAATTCACTTGACGCAGATGGCCGACGATCTTGCGGATCTTTTCCGCATACGGGCGCGCCGCGCGCATGCGATCCTGCGCTTTACGCATCTTGCTCGCCGCCACCATTTCCATGGCTTTGGTGATCTTCTGCGTGTTTTTGATGCTCGCGATCTTGCCGCGGATTTCTTTTGCGCCTGCCATTTCGATCTCTTCAGAGCGTGGCGAAGAATTCTTCGCAGCACTTCTTGAGTTGGGCCTCGACTTCCTTCGATAAGTCCGGTTTGTTGTTGATCCCCTTGAGCAATTCGGAGTACGTGCCGCGCGCGAAGGCCTGCAATCCGGTCTCCGTCTCGACGACCTTGCGTCGGTCGACTTTGTCGAAGTAGCCATTGTTTCCGGCATACAGCGACAGCGCCATCTCCGCCACCGACATGGGCGAGTATTGCTTTTGCTTCATGAGCTCGGTGACGCGTTGACCGCGCTCGAGTTGCTTGCGCGTGGCCTCGTCCAAGTCCGACGCGAACTGCGAGAAGGCGGCGAGCTCACGGAACTGAGCGAGCGCCAATCGTACGCCGCCGCCGAGCTTCTTGATGATGTTGGTCTGCGCGGCGCCGCCGACGCGCGACACCGAAATGCCCGCGTTGATGGCCGGACGCATGCCGGCATTGAACAGGTCCGTTTCCAGAAAGATCTGTCCGTCCGTGATGGAAATGACGTTGGTGGGGACGAATGCCGTTACGTCTCCCGCCTGAGTCTCGATGATGGGCAGGCCCGTCAAGGAGCCTGTTTTGCCTTTCACTCGCCCGTTCGTGAATTTTTCCACGTACTCCTCGTTGACTCGTGCGGAGCGTTCGAGGAGACGTGAGTGCAGATAAAACACGTCTCCGGGGTAGGCTTCGCGTCCCGGCGGCCGGCGCAGCAGCAGCGAAATCTGACGGTAGGCGACGGCCTGCTTCGACAAGTCGTCGTACACGATCAGCGCGTCTTCGCCGTTGTCCATGAAGTACTCGCCCATGGCGCAGCCGCCATAGGGCGCGAGATACTGCATCGCGGCCGGGGTCGACGCCGACGCCGCAACGATGATGGTATGCGCCATGGCGCCGTGCTCTTCGAGCTTGCGCACGACGTTGGCGATCGAACTCTGCTTCTGCCCGACGGCGACATAGACGCACTTAACGCCGGTGGCCTTCTGATTGATGATGGTGTCGATGGCCACTGCCGTCTTGCCTGTCTGGCGGTCGCCGATGATGAGCTCGCGCTGGCCGCGGCCGATCGGGACCATGGCGTCGATCGCTTTTAGCCCGGTCTGTACCGGCTGCGACACGCTCTTGCGAAAAATCACGCCCGGCGCCACGCGCTCCAGCGGCGACTTCAATTTGGCATTGATGGGGCCTTTGCCGTCGATCGGCAGCCCCAGCGCATCGACCACCCGGCCCAGCAGTTCGGGACCCACGGGCACTTCGAGGATGCGGCCGGTGGTCTTGACCTCCGAACCCTCGGAGATGTGCTTGTAGTCGCCGAGCACCACGGAACCGACCGAATCCCGCTCTAGGTTCAGCGCCAACCCAAAAGTGTTGCCGACGAACTCCAGCATTTCGCCGTAGCGTGCGTCGGCGAGCCCGTGAATGCGCACGATGCCGTCGGTGACGCTCACCACCGTACCCACGTTGCGCGCTTCCGTAACGGACTGGAATTTATCGATGCGCGCCTTGATCAGGTCGCTGATTTCCGATGCCTTGATGGACATATAACCTCTAGCTTGCCAATTCTGTTCCGAGTCGTTCCAGGCGGCCCTTCAACGAGCCGTCGATCACCAGATCACCGGCGCGAATCACCGCGCCGCCCAGCAGCGCCGCATCCACCGAATTCTGCATCCGCACCTGGCGCTTGAGCCGCGCGCTCAAGGCTTGGGCCAGCTTCGCTTGCTGCGCGGAATCGAGTGCCACGGCGGAGATAACCTCGACATCGACGGTATTCTCGGCGTCTGCCCGCAGATCCTCATAGTGCGCAGCGATTTCCGGCAGGAGCAGCAGGCGGTGATTCTCTGCGAGCACCCGCACGAAATTCTGCATGCCCGCATCCAGTCTGGTGCCCGCGACGTCCGTGACCAGGCTCGCAAGGTCAGCGTCGCTCCACTGCGGATTTTTGGAGAGCGCGGCCACGCGCGGATCTGCCACGATCTCGGTCGCTGCTTTGAGCCCCCGAGACCACTCCGCCAATGCAGCTGCATTACGGGCATATTCGAACGCCGCCTTCGCGTAAGGCCGTGCGATGGTTGCCCGCTCAGCCACGCGCAACCTCCGCGGCCAATTTGTCCAGCAGCTCGGCGTGGGTCTTCGGATCGATTTCGCGACCCAGCAAGCGCGAGGCGCCTTCGACCGCGAGCTTGCCTACTTCACGCGCCAAACCTTCGCGTGCCCGCGTGGTTTCGCGCGCCACTTCATCGTGCGCCTGCGCTACCAAGCGCTGGGCCTCGCTGGATGCGGTGCCCTTGGCTTCCTCGACGATTTCGTTCGACCGTTTGCCGGCGATGTCGACGATTTGCGCCGCGCGGTCGCGCGCTTCACGGATGATTTCCTTGGAGCGCTCTTGCGCCTCGCCGAGTTCTTTTTCGCTCTTGCTCGCGGCAGCCAAGCCGGCTGCAATTTTCTTCTGCCGCTCGTCGATGGCTCCCATGAGCCAAGGCCAAAAGAATTTCATGACCGCCCAGGCGACCAGGAAGAACACGACCCCTTGTATGACCAGCGTTAGTGCTAAGTTCATTGCGTACTCCTTTCATGGCGCCGTTCAGGCGCCATCGCGCTTTACTTCAGACCGAGAGCGCCCAAGAAAGGATTGGCGTAAAGCAGCAAGAAGCCGACGGCCACGCCGATGATGGGCACGGCGTCCAAGAGTCCTGCGACGATGAACATCTTGGTCTGCAGCATGTTGGTCAGTTCCGGTTGGCGAGCTGAGCTCTCCAGGAACTTACCGCCCAGAAGGCCGAAGCCGATGGCGGCGCCCGCGCCGCCTAGGCCGATCACCAAGCCTGCTGCGATCACGGTGCTGCTCATGAGTTGAGCGATTTGGGTCACATTGTCCATTATTGTCTCCGGTCTTTAATGTCTTGAATGAATCGAATCTAATGCTTCTCGGCCGAGATCCCGACGTACACGATGGTCAGAACCATGAAAATAAATGCCTGCAGCGTAATGATGAGGTAGTGAAACAAGGTCCATATGATGCCGGCGCCGAACTGCGCGATACCTAAGAAATAAGTCGATATTTGATTGAGCGCCGCGCCGAGTGTGAAGCAGGCGATCAGCAAAAATATGAGTTCGCCGGCATACATGTTGCCGAACAACCGCATCGACAGAGATAAGGGCCGCACGACTTCTTCGATCACTCGAAAGACGAAATTGATGGGCGCCAGCAGGATCTTGAGGAGCACGTTGTGAGCGTGAAACGGCGCGGTGAACCACTCTCCGGCAAAAACGCCGAAGCCCTTATGAGTGATGCCCACCCATTGGATCAGCAGAAACACGCCGAGGGCCATGCCCACCGTGGTGTTGAGGTCGGCCGTGGCCACCGTGCGCAAATGCTCGACGCCGAAGAGCTTTGCGGCGGCGGGCAATGCATCCACCGGCAGGATGTCCATGAAATTTTCCAGGAACACGATGCAGAAAATCGTGATGGCGAGAGGTGCGATGAATTTGTTCGCGCCGTGATACGTGTCCTTCACCATGCCGTCGACAAATTCCACCAACATCTCGACGGCCGCTTGCAATTTGCCCGGAACACCGCTGGTGGCGCGCCGCGCAACGATCGAGAGCACGAGTATGAAAAGGAAGGAAATGACGAGGGTGAAAATTATGCTGTCGATGTGGATGGTCCAAAAGGCGCCGCGCCCCGTATCCAAGGTCAAGTGCGTGAGATGGTGCTTGATGTAGCCCGTCACCCCGCCCGAAACTTCTTCCTCGACCAACATTCCAAAACGCATAAGTCCCCAATCTTCATTCAAGCAGTCGTCATTTGAGCCGCATCAGCGCGGCCCAATACCCCAATTGCGCGGCCACCATTCCAATCAATAGCGGTGCCGCTTCGAGTTTCAAGCGCGCGAATGCCACATACAGCGCGATCCCGAACCACAACCACTTCAGTGCCACCCCGCCATACATGGCCGTCGCCAGCCTGGGGGCGCCCGTGATTCCCGGCCTGAAGGCACGCCATCCAAACACGCCGCTGCCCGCAGCGACGATCAACCCACCCGCCAGGGCCGCAAGGCCGGCGGATGCGCCTCTCAATGCAAGAAACGCGGACGCGACAACAAGCGCGCAACCCGATTGCAGGAGCACGACCCGAACGACCAGCCGGTAACCCCGAACTGGGACGTCATTCATCGCGAAGAGAACCGGACCGGCGACGGCGCGCTCGCCTCGATTTGCACATATCTGCCGTCGCCCATCAAAAGAGCCGGCGCATTATAGAGATGCGGACCTAGCGCATCAAGGTGGTTTCGACCGACGAAACGGCCCAGAGGCTAGTTGATATGCGCCAGTATGCCCTCGAGCTCATCCAAGCTGTTGTACGAGACCACCAATTTGCCCTTGCCTGAGGAGCCATGTTGGAACAGGACCTTGGCGCCCAATTTGTCGGCTAATTCGAGTTCCAGGCGCCGGATATCCGGATCCTGGGGCTTAGGCTCATCGCCATCGGCCGGCGGCGGGGCCAGCAGGCGCCGCACCAGTGCCTCGGTATCCCGGACCGACAAGGACTTCTTGGCGACGAGATTCGCAACTTCGATCTGCTGGCGGCGCGCGGTCAGGCCGAGCAGTGCGCGCGCATGGCCCATTTCAATGCTGCGCTGTTCCAACAGATGCTTCACCTCTTCGGGCAACTCCATGAGCCTGATCAGATTGCTGACTGCGGCGCGCGAGCGGCCAACGGCTTCTGCGGCCGCCTGGTGGGTGAGTCCGAACTCCTCGATCAGGCGGCCCAGTGCCCGGGCTTCCTCCAGCGGGTTCAAGTTCTCGCGTTGAATGTTCTCGATGAGCGACATGGCCACCGCCGCCTCATCGGGCACGTCCCGAATGACGGCGGGAATTTCCGTGATCCCAGCCATTTGCGCCGCGCGCCAGCGGCGCTCGCCCGCAATGATTTCATAGCGTTGCGATTCGCCGGGAGTCCGGTCCGGGAGCGGGCGCACGAGGATGGGCTGTATCAGCCCCTTGGACTTGATCGAATCGGCGAGTTCGCTCAACGTTTCCGTCCGCATGTCGACGCGCGGCTGGTATTTGCCCCGCTGCAAGAGATCCAAGGGCAGATTCGCCAGTCGGTCGCCTTGCAGCTGCGGAACTGCTGCCTCCGGCGCACCGGCGCGCCGCGCCAGCAGGGGGCTCAGCTCCGCAAGTCCACGACCCAACGACGGCTTTTTGCCGGACATGACGAATTCCAGAGAGAACGACGCCTCTCGATTATACGGGCGCGAGCGGCTGCTCGTCGCGGCGAATCATCTCGCCGGCGAGCGCCAAATAGGCGAGCGCGCCGCGCGACTCCTTGTCGTGAAACAGCGCGGGCTTGCCGAAACTCGGCGCCTCGGCCAGACGAATATTGCGCGGAATCAAGGTCCGAAATACCTTCTCGCCGAAATGCTCAATCAGCTGCGCTGAGACCTCGTTTGCCAGATTGTTTCGCGGATCAAACATGGTGCGCAGCAGTCCCTCGATTTCTAGATCCGGGTTGATGTTGCTTTTGACTTGTTCGATGGTCTGCACCAGCGCGCTCAGGCCCTCCAAGGCGTAGTACTCACATTGCATCGGCACCATGACGGAGTCGGCGGCCACCAGCGCGTTCAGCGTCAGCATGTTCAGTGCAGGCGGGCAGTCGATCAGTATCACGTCGAAATTCTCGCGAATCGGTTTGAGCGCGTTACGCAGCTTGAACTCTCTGCCAGTAATCATCGTCAGCAGCCGTACTTCCGCGGCGGTGAGATCCTGATTCGCCGGCATGAGCATGAATCCGCCGTATTCGACCGGCACCAGCGCCTCGAGGGCAGCGCAGTCGCCCAGCAATACGTCGCAGCTGGTGCGTGCCTGCAAATTCTTTTCGATCCCGCAGCCCATCGTTGCATTGCCTTGCGGGTCGAGGTCGATCAGCAGCACACGCCTCTTGGTGGCCGTCAAGGAGGCCGCGAGGTTGACGGCGGTGGTGGTCTTGCCGACTCCGCCCTTTTGGTTTGCGACAGCGATGACTCGCTTCATGGTTTACTTAGGTTCAGCCGGGCCGCGCGGCCGACGGCCGCGTAAGATCTAGCGGGTGAGAGTTCCACAACATGGCGCTCGTCGTCCAGCCCCGGCAGCTTGACCCGATGAACGGCCAGCACCCGGAAGGACTTCGGCAGTGCCGCAATCTCCTCGACGGGGTGTTTGCCTTTCATCGCCAACAAGCGTCCTTCCGGTGCGCACAAATGACCGGCATAGGCTACGAAATCTGCCAACGAGGACAAGGCGCGCGCCATCACGGTATCGAATAGTTCGAATGGCCTATAGCTCTCTGCGCGGGTGTGTACGACGTCGACGTTGGCACATTCCAACTGCTCCGCCGTTTGCGCAACGAACCGCGCTTTCTTGCCGGTCGCTTCGATCAAGGAGAAGCGCCGTTCAGGATTTACGAGCGCCAGCGGCAGCCCGGGAAACCCGGCGCCTGTGCCGACATCGGCGACTCGAACACCGCGCAAGAACGGCTGCAAGCTCAGGCTGTCCAGCACGTGTTTGCGAAGCATGCCGGGGCGGTCTCGGATCGCGGTCAGATTGAATTGCGCGTTTGCCGATTCCAATTCATCGACCAAGCGCAGCAGAGCGTCGATCTGGGTCGTGGACAGAGTCAGATTGAACTCGCCGGCGCCTCGAGCCAGTAGTTCGCGTTCAATCTCTCTTGTGGTCACGGGGCGACACTGGTCAGACTGATCGACAGGGTCACAGTCGGTTGCGCCGGCGTCGGTGACGGCTCATCATTGCCCAGACGTGCATCGAAGCGCGTAGAAGCTTCACGGCCTTCGCAACTGTCCGGGGTGGCGCGCCCCGGTGCGCCGCTCTTGATCCATTCTGCGCACGCGGCAGCGAATAGCGACCCCGCGCTATCGGCCGGCAGACGCACCGTCGCCTCGACGCGATTCAAGCGATCATGATCGAAGCACAACAAGTAATCATCCGGCCGGTGTCCGATGAATCTCGGCGGCGCTGCGCCATCCATTGCAAAGCAGTCCGGTTCATCGCCCGGGCCGGCGCCGTGCGCCGCATCTCGAAACAACAACACCTCGTGAAGCGCGACCGGGCTGTCCTTCAGCAATGTGCCGAAAGGCACGACGATCAGGGCGTGCCAATTATCGGACTCGTCCGGAACGGGCGCCGCCGCGGGCGCCGGCGGCGGTACGGGTTTCGATGCGCAGGCAGTCAATGCCACCAGACTCCAGAAGGCGATACAGGTGCGCAACTGCGGACCTATGCAGCGGCTCATTCAGACCGGCGCCAATCGACGCTCGAGTTCTTCCAGCTCCGCCACAACGTCGGGGTCATGCGAAGCCGAGCTTTCGAGCGCCCGGCGTAATGCCAGAACCGCGGTATCTTTCACCTTCGCGCAGGCGTGGCTGAAGTGCAATCGCCAGTCCGCTATCAGCTCCGGCTCGAGGACATCGTAGTCTCTGCCATTGATGATCGAGTCGAGTACCATCGCACAGAGCGCGAGTTGCTGAACCCGTGCCCAGGATAAGCTGGGCGAGGAATACCCCTCGGCGAAGCAACGGCGCAGGTATGACGGAGGATCGGCACTCGCAATGTCGTCGAGCATATCGCTCACGTCGTAGGATTTTAGTAGGTGCTCGAAGGCTGCCATCGTGTTCATTATCCTCGCGGTTTGGGAACATAGGAATAATGCGTAACTTTTTTTTATCCTTGGCGCTCTTGGCGCCCTTTCTCGCGGCTTCCGTAGGCTTCGCCGGCCCTGTGGTGACGCGCGGTGATTTGATTTACGACAACATCCCGGAGATCCCCTTAAATCCAGCGGATAAGTTGGACGCTTACTTGAGTGCGCGCCAGGCTACTCCTCTTGGCTGGTCCCCCAAGGGCCAATTGCTGATTACCACGCGCTTCGGCGACGTCGATCAACTGCACTTGGTGGAACGGGCGGGCGGCGAGCGCCGCCAGATCACGTTCCTGCGCGAGCCGATTACCTATGCGGCGTTTTCGCCCGACCCCGCCCGCAACGGCTACCTGTACCTCCGAGATGCGGGCGGCAACGAGAACTCGCAGCTGTACTACCAACGCATGGGCGAAGCCGTGCCGAGACTGCTCTCCGATGGCAAATCGCTGAACGGCGGTGCAGTGTGGTCCAACGCAGGCCGTGAAATTGCGTTTTTCAGCACGGCTCGGGACGGTGTTTCCTTCGACATCGACGTCGTGGATGCGGAGAGCGGGGCGTCGCCGCATCTCGTGGTCACCGGCGACACTGCCGCCTGGTATCCGCTCGATTGGTCGCCCGATGATCGTAAGTTGCTGGTTCTGAAGTATGTGTCCATAGCCGAAGGGTATCTATACGTCGTCGATTTGGGTACCGGGCAAAAGCACGAGGTGGATCCGGCCGCCGGCAAGGTCGGAATCGTCGACGCAAAATTCGCGCGCGATGGCCAGGGTGTTTATCTGATCTCGGATAGCGACGGCGAATTCGCGAAATTGCGCTACGTCAATCTGTTCACCGGAGACAAAAAGGTCATCTCAGCACCCATTCCATGGGACATCGAACAATTGGCCGTTTCCAAGGATGGCCATTACTTGGCCTATGTCAGCAACGAGGGGGGCATCAGCAAGTTGAGCGCCCTCGATTTGCGCACTCACCAGGATCTCAACCCTCCCAAACTGCCATCGGCCGGGATAATCGCCTCGTTGAGTTTTGACGCAGACGGCAAGCGGCTGGCGTTCGGCTTCGGCGCGGCGAACCAACCACGGGACGCGTACGTTCTCGATATGGCGAGCAACCGCCTGGAAGCCTGGACCTCGAGCGAGGCCGGACCAATGGATACGGCAAAGTTCGTGACGCCGCGGCTCGCTCAATTTCCAACTTTTGACCGGTTGGACGGCAAATCGCGCCAGGTGCCGGTGTATGTCTATGAACCCGCGACTCCCGGATCCCATCCGGTGCTGATCATGCTGCACGGCGGACCGGAATCGCAATTTCGGCCGAATTTCGATCCGTGGATAGAGTACGTGGTGAATGAACTCGGCTTTGCGGTCCTTGCCCCGAATGTGCGCGGCTCATCCGGCTATGGGAAGACTTATCTGTCGCTGGATAACGGCGAACTGCGCGAAGACGCCGTCAAGGACATCGGCGCCCTGCTCGTGTGGCTCGGCCTGCAAAGCAGTCTCGATTCGAAGCGGGTCGTGGTGTCCGGTGACTCGTATGGCGGTTACTTGACCCTTGCCGCCCTGGTCAATTACAGCGACCGTCTGCGAGGCGGCGTTGATCTCGCCGGAATCTCCGACTTCATCAGTTATCTCGGCAGCACGGCGCCGTACCGCCAAAATCAAAGGCGCGCGGAATATGGCGATGAGCGCGACCCGGACACCCGCGCGTATCTCCGGCGAATTTCGCCGTTGACGAATGCCGATCGTATCTCGCGCCCGCTGCTCGTGGTGCATGGAAAGAATGATCCGCGCGTGCCGATCGCCGAGACCGAGCAACTCGTGAATCGCCTTCGCAGTCGAGGCGCAGTGGTCTGGTATCTCGAGATAACGAATGAAGGACATGGCTTCGGCAAGAAACCAAATCGCGACGCGTATTATCGAGCCTTCGCGCAGTTCCTGACGGCCGGAATCAAATGACGGCGGTCTATCCGACCGCGTCTATCCGACCGCGTCTATTTGCTGGAAGTCGTTGCCGTCGTCAAAGGCGACCGCTGACTCGAAAAATAAGCCGCGACTACTTTGACGTCCTCTTCGCTGGCGAGCAGCTGCGCCATGCTGTCCATGACCACATTCTTGCGGCGGCCGTTTCGATAAGAGGTGAGCGCCTGCTCGAGATAATCCACATGTTGCCCTGCGAGCACCGGAGGCTTGGGGTCGAGGGGCGCTTCCACCCCGAGCCCGTTCTCGCCGTGGCAGGCGACGCATGCGGCGGCCTGTTTCGGCGCCGAACCTGCAATTGCCGCGGACGGCTTCACCGGTTCGCCGCCTTGGAGGTAAGCGGCAATGTCCTCCATGTCTTGATCGGAGAGCGAAGCGGCCTGCGCATGCATGGTTGGATGCGGCCGCTGGCCCGACTTGTATTCCTGAAGCGCGGCTACGATGTACGCGGCGTTTTGATGACGCAGTTTCGGAACGCTGTAGTCGGGGTACGCGTTTCGGTAGTTCTCGACTCCGTGACAACCGTAGCAGGTATAGAACTTCTTCTCGCCGATCACGGGATCACCGGCCGCCTGCGCGGAATGCGACAAACACAGGCTCAAGGTCGTCGCGCCTGCAAGCCACGCCAGGCCATTCAATCGAGAAAGCATTCAATTCTCCGTGCCGCGGGGTTCGAATAAGAGGGCTGATGTTAAAGAGTGAAGGAACAAATTGCCACTCGCGCGTCGAAACCGCCGTCAGGCGGCATGGTCACGCTTCTTGAGATACACCAATAGCAGCGAGACCGCGGCCGGAGTGAGGCCAGGGATGCGGGCGGCCTGTCCGAGCGTTTGCGGGCGCACGGCGCGCAAACCCTGCCGAGCCTCATTCGACAGCCCGCCGACCATTTCATAGTCGATATCGGCCGGCAGCTGCATCTCTTCGTGGCGTTGCCGGCGATCGATTTCCTGGCTTTGCCGTTTAAGATACCCGGAGTACTTGGCCTGCACGTCGACCTGTTGTTTCACCTGCTCCGCCAAGCACTCCTCCGCGCGCCACGCTTCGTTCGGGGATGAGCCGCCGGGCGACGCGACCGCGCTCAAATCGTCGTAGCCTAACTCCGGGCGGCGCAACAGTTCGAAGGCATGGGTTTCGTTCTTGAGCGGCTGCCCCATCTTGGCGAGCAGCGCATCGTCCACATCGCCCGGATGCACGACGAGCGCGGACATTCGAGCGACTTCGGCGGCAACGGCATCACGCTTGCGCTGAAAATACTCCCAGCGCCTATCATCGACCAAGCCGAGCTCGCGACCCTGTCCGCTCAAGCGCAGATCCGCGTTGTCCTCGCGCAGCGACAGACGATACTCGGCACGGCTGGTGAACATGCGATACGGCTCGGGCGCGCCGCGCGTGATGAGATCGTCGACCAGCACACCTAAGTAGGCTTCGCTGCGCTTGGGGCACCACGGCTCGCGTCCGTCGGCGCTGAGGGCAGCGTTGGTGCCTGCCAGCAACCCCTGCGCCGCGGCCTCTTCATAGCCGGTGGTGCCGTTGATTTGACCCGCAAGAAACAAACCGCCGATGAATTTGCTCTCCAATCCGTACTTAAGATCGCGCGGATCGAAAAAATCGTATTCGATGGCGTAGCCCGGGCGGGTGATGTGCGCCCTCTCGAAACCCTTGATGGTACGCACGAACTCGTACTGAACGTCGAACGGCAGGCTCGTCGAAATCCCATTCGGATAGATCTCGTGCGTGTTGAGGCCCTCGGGTTCGATGAATATTTGATGCGACGTCTTGTCCGCAAAGCGCACGACCTTATCTTCGACCGACGGGCAGTAGCGCGGGCCGACACCCGCGATCAGTCCCGTGAACATCGGCGAGCGTGCGGTCGCTCCGCGAATGATGGCGTGAGTGCGTTCGTTGGTGGCCGTGATATGGCAGGGAACTTGACGCGGATGCGAGGCACGCGTGCCTAAATACGAGAACACGGGGCGCGGATCGTCGCTGTGCTGTTCGCGCAAGCCGGCATAATCGATGCTGCGGCCGTCGATGCGCGGCGGTGTACCGGTCTTCAGACGACCGACGCGCAACGGGAGCTCGCGCAATTTCGCGGCGAGTCGATTCGAGGACGGATCGCCGGCCCGGCCGCCGGAGTGACTTTCCATACCGACGTGGATCCTACCGCCGAGGAAGGTCCCGACCGTCAGGACGATGCTGCGCGCACGGAATTCGATGCCGCTCTGCGTGACGCAGCCGATGACACGGTCTTCCTGCAAGGTAAGATCGGCAACTTCCTGTTGGAACAGCTGCAGATTTGGCTGGCCTTCGATGATCCGGCGGATGGCCTGCTTATACAGTTGGCGATCCGCCTGCGCACGCGTGGCGCGCACGGCGGGCCCCTTGCTGGCATTGAGGGTGCGAAACTGAATGCCCGCCTGGTCCGCGGCCAGCGCCATGGCGCCCCCCAAGGCGTCGATCTCCTTGACCAAATGTCCCTTGCCGATGCCACCGATCGCGGGGTTGCAGCTCATCTGCCCCAGCGTTTCGATGTTGTGTGTCAGCAATAGCGTACGCATTCCCATGCGTGCAGCCGCGAGCGCAGCCTCGGTGCCTGCGTGGCCGCCGCCGATCACGATCACATCGAATTCCGTCTTGAAACGCATCATCCTGAATCCACACGCTTTTCCGCGAGGCGCGTACTGTAAACCGGTCTTTCGAAAACTACCAGGAAGCGGCAAAATCCTGCTCTGCGGGGCCATGGAGTCCGCGGAACCAATGGCGATGCCGCACGACTAATTACGCATGCCGAACCATACCGACCTTGCATATCGCAAAAACCAGGCGAGGCGCTGGACAGAATGGGCCGTGCGGATCGTCTGCCTGGCTGCTTTCGGGCTCCCTGCCTTCGCGGCGAGCGATGCGGTGCAAATTGGCGACCCCGCGCCCCAATTCACCGCTGTGGACAGCCAGGGAAACATTCGCCATCTCAGCGATTTTCGCGGTGAGACGGTGGTCTTGGAATGGACCAACGCCGAGTGCCCATACACCCGCAAGCACTACAGCAGCGGCAATATGCAGAGCATCCAGGCGCTCGCGGAGGAGCGCCATGTGATATGGCTGACGGTGATTTCCTCGGCACCCGGAAAGCAAGGTTATGCCGATGGTCCGGCCGCAAACGCACTTACTCACTCGCGCAATGCCCATCCGACGGCTGTGCTGCTCGATCCCACCGGTACCGTGGGACGCCTCTATCACGCGAAGACCACGCCGCACATGTTCGTCATCGATAAAAACGGCGTGCTCAAGTACATGGGCGGCATCGACAGCATAGCCACAGCGGACGTGAGCGATATTCCGAGTGCGGAACCTTATCTCAAGGAGGCGATGCTGGCGGTGGTCGACGACAAACCCGTCGCACACCCGGTGACCAGGCCCTACGGCTGCAGCATCAAATACTAAAGCCCCGTTCGCCGCTACTCGACGGCCACCTGAATCCCGGCGAATTTTCCGCGCCATGCTTGCGGCCCTGTTTCATGCACGGATTCGCCGTCGGAGCTGACTGCTACCGTAACCGGCATGTCGCGCACTTCGAATTCGTACACCGCTTCCATGCCAAGTTCGGGGAAAGCGACGATGCGGCTTGCGCGAATGGCCTGGGACACGAGGAACGCCGCGCCGCCGACGGCAATCAAGTAAGCCGAACGATGCCGGCGGATGGAGGCGACAGTGTCGGGACCGCGCTCTGCTTTGCCGACCATGGCCAAGAGACCCGATTTTCCGAGCATGGTGTCGGTGAACCGATCCATCCGATTGGCGGTGGTCGGGCCGGCGGGGCCGACGATCTCCGTACCGACGGGATCCACGGGACCTACGTAGTAGATGACACGACCCTTAAAATCGAGCCCTTCCGGCAGCGGCTCGCCGGCATCGAGCAGCGCGCAGATGCGCTTGTGCGCAGCATCGCGGCCGGTCAGTAGCTTGCCGGACAACAACAATCTTTCGCCCGGCTTCCAACTCTCAATTTGCGCCCGGGTCAATCCATCCAGCGACACGCGGCGCGCGTCCGCGTCCGCGACCCAGCGTACTTTCGGCCATAGATCGAGATTCGGCGGTTCCAGAACCGCCGGCCCCGACCCGTCGAGAGTGAAGTGGATGTGGCGAGTCGCGGCGCAATTCGGGATGACGGCAACCGGCAATGACGCCGCGTGCGTCGGATAGTCCAGAACCTTGACGTCGAGCACGGTGGTGAGACCGCCGAGCCCCTGCGCGCCCAGGCCCAAATCGTTGACGCGCCGGTAGATTTCCAGACGCATTTCCTCGAGCGGGGTGCGCGCGCCGCGCGCCTCCAGCAGGGTTATGTCGATCGGCTCCATCAACGCCTTCTTGGCCAAGAGCATCGCCTTCTCGGCGCTGCCCCCGATACCGACTCCGAGCATGCCCGGGGGACACCAACCGGCCCCCATCTTGGGCACCATGTTCACGACCCAATCTGCAACGGAGTCCGCTGGGTTCAACATCGCAAACATGGATTTATTCTCGGATCCGCCGCCCTTTGCGGCGACTGTGATCTCGACCCGGTTGCCTGGCGCGAATTCCGTGTGAATCACCGCCGGTGTGTTGTCGCCGGTGTTTCTCCGCCGCAAAGCGGGGTCGGAGACGATGGACGCTCGGAGCTTGTTATCGGGATCCAGATACGCGCGCCGTACCCCTTCATTGATCATCGCATCGAGATCGCGGGAACACTTCCAGTGCACGCCCATACCCACGCGTACGAACACCACCACGATGCCGGTGTCCTGACATATGGGCCGATGACCCTCGGCGCAGAGTCGCGAATTGGTGAGGATCTGTGCTATCGCGTCGCGCGCCGCCGGATTCTCCTCAACCGCGTATGCGCGGCCCATCGCACGGATGAAATCCGGCGTATGGTAGTAGGAAATGTACTGCAGAGCGTCGGCCACGCTCGCAACGACATCCTCCTCGCGAATGACGGACATGGTTCACCTAACCTAAATTAAAGCCGAACTGTGCCTCAAATCTATCAAGTCGGGAGGGGTCTCGGATAGCGAATCGCTACACTACGCCGAAGAATCGACCAACGAATCGGAGAAATTCACATGCGGCTGGTGTGGGCGGCTTTCATAGCGTGCGTCTTGGGCTCTGGCC
The DNA here is from genome assembly GCA_963755965.1 of uncultured Gammaproteobacteria bacterium. Classification (GTDB taxonomy): domain Bacteria; phylum Pseudomonadota; class Gammaproteobacteria; order Steroidobacterales; family Steroidobacteraceae; genus Bog-1198. Next base: position 444,496 of record CAVWLU010000008.1, on the reverse strand, counting down.
GCTCGCCGGCGGGTGCTCTACCGGCCGCGCTGCCCTTGCACGAATGCCGCCTCGAGCATCCCTTGAAGCTCGATTCGGTTGCGGCCCGCTGCGGCCTGCTCCGGGTGGCGGAAGACCCGGCAAATCCGGCCGGCCGTGCCATCGATTTGAGCGTCGCGGTCGTACCCGCGCTCAACCGCCGCGCCGCCGCGGCGCCGCTATTTCTGCTCGCGGGCGGCCCCGGCCAAGCAGCCACGGACATGTACGTGAGCTACGCGGGCGCGTTCGCCCGGATCAACCGCAATCACGATATCGTGCTGGTGGATCAGCGCGGCACGGGCCGCTCGGCGCCGATCTTCTGCAGCTATCCGGATGACTGGCAGGAAATCGGCGGGGAAATCCCTCAACTGCGTGAGGCGACGCTCGCCTGTTTGAACAAATTTGGACCACGCGTGCGCTACTACACCACGAGCGTAGCGGTTCGGGATCTCGACCGGGTGCGCCTGGCTCTCGGCTATCGACAGATCAATCTTTACGCAGCCTCGTATGGCACGCGCGTGGCGGAGCTCTACATGCGGCGATATCCGAAGTCCATCCGCGCGGTGATCCTGGATGGCGTGACTTATCCGGAACAGACGATCGGACCGGACACCCCGTGGGATGGGGAGCATGCGTTGGATCTGATTTTGGCGCGCTGCCGGGCGGCGAGCGATTGCGCGGCCGCCTATCCCGATCTTAAGCAGGACCTCAAGGAACTTCGCCGCAAATTCGGCCCCGACAAGTCCTCGTTGACTTTGAGCGATCCGCTCAGCGGCGAGCCGCTCGTGATTGAATTCAACCGCGGCATGTTCAGTGCGGCCCTGCGCTTTCTGTCGTACAACGCGACCGAAGCCTCGCTGCTGCCCACACTGATCCATCAGGCCGCGATCGGCAATCTCGCGCCCTTGGCCGCACAGACCATCATGATGGCGCGCCAAATCGGCGAGCAGTTGGCAAGCGGCATGCAGAACAGCGTAATTTGCAGCGAAGATGTGCCCTTTTTTACCGCGGCCTCCATCGATCGGGCCGGCATTGCGGCAACCTATCAGGGCACGGAACAGCTCGACGCGCTGGCGGAGATTTGCAAGCTGTGGCCGCGAGGTCCGGTCGATCCGGACTTGCACAGTGCGTTGCAGAGCGACGTACCCACCCTCTTGTTGTCGGGAGAAGCGGACCCGGTAACACCTCCCGGCGACGCCGAACGCCTCGCGAAGGGTTTGCAGCGCCATCGGCATTTGATATTGGGCGGCGAGGGGCATGGCCAAATGGCCACGGGCTGCGTGCCGAAACTGATGGCGGATTTTTTGGACACTGCGGATCCGCAGGCGCTCGATGCGACCTGTCTCGACCGGCATCATCCCGCGCCTTTTTTCGTCGGCTTGAACGGTCCGGCGCCATGATCGAGGCTAAGTCTTTGTGCAAGCAATTCGGCGCCATCGCAGCGGCACGCGAGGTCTCCTTCGTCGCGCGCGACGGTGAAATCACCGGGTTATTGGGGCCGAACGGCGCCGGTAAGTCGACTACGCTGCGTATGTTGTACGGCGTCCTTTCGCCCGACAGCGGCAGCGCCTGCATCGACGGCATCGATATTCGCGGCGAGACGTCGAGCGCGCGCGCGCATCTCGGAGTGCTGCCGCACGCCGCCGGACTGTACGGAAATCTGACCGCTCGGGAAAACATCGAATATTTTGGTTCACTGCACGGGATCGGACGCGGACTTCTGCACGCACGCACCACGGAGCTTGCGCGCACTCTCGACATGGAGGGTTTCATCGAACGCCGCGCCAAAGGTTTATCGCAGGGACAGCGGATCAAGGTTGCATTGGCGCGCGCGTTGGTCCATGACCCCGCAAATCTCGTGCTCGATGAGCCGACCAACGGACTCGATGTGATGGCGATTCGCAGCTTGCGCGACATGCTGCAGAAATTGAAATCGCAGGGTCACTGCATCTTGTTCTCCTCGCATGTGATGCAAGAGGTTGCGGCGCTGTGCGATCAAGTCGTGATCATCGGCCAGGGCCGCGTGCTGGCGCAGGGATCCCTGCAATCGATTCGCGAGCGGAGCGGCGTCGCGTCGCTGGAAGAAGCGTTTCTGCGAGTGCTTGCGCACGGCGAAGGGTTCAACTGATGCGTGCGCTGTTCACGGTATTCAGCAAGGAGTTCTTGGAGAACTTGCGGGATCGGCGCACTTTGTTGTCGGCGCTGCTGTTCGGTCCGCTGTTCGGTCCGCTGCTCTTCGGCGCGATGGTTTCGAGGATGCTCAATCAGAGCGTGGTCGAGTCGGATGAACCGCTGCGAATCACCATTTCGGGCGGCGAGCACGCTCCCAACCTCGCGCGGTATCTCGAATCAATGGGCGTCAAGCTGGTGAGGGCCCCGCTTTCCGAAGCCGGCGCGCGTGCGGCCGTGCGCTCGGGCGCCGCCGCGGTAGTTGTCGTCGTTCCGGCGGAATACGGATCGCTATTCACGGCGGGGATGCCGGCGCCGTTGCTCGTCATCGCCGATAGTTCTGATTCGCAAACGCGCAAGACCGCCGACCGGGTCCGCGCATTGCTCGCGAGCTACGGCAGCAGTGTCGCGCAGCTGCGTCTGCAGGCCCGCGGGGTAAGCCCGCTCCTTGCGGTACCGGTCGCGCTCAATGAGATCGACGTGGCGACACCGGCGGGGCGCGCCGTCGTGGTACTGGGATTCATGACGTATTTCGTACTGTTCGCGGTCTTGATGGGAGGTTTGTACCTGGCCATCGATTCGACCGCGGGCGAGCGCGAGAGAGGCTCGCTCGAAGCTCTGCTCAGCTTGCCGGTGGCTCGCGCATCGCTCGTCGGCGGTAAGATTTTGGCGACCTGCGCCTACATGTGTGTTTCGCTCGCCATCTGTCTCACTGCCTTCGTCGTTGTGTTTCGCTTCGTGCCGCTCGAACGGCTCGGCATGAGCGCCAATCTCGGCTTGGGAACGGCGGTGGCCTTCTTCGCCATCTGCTTGCCGTTCGTGCCCTTGGGGGCCGCACTGATGACGTTGGTCGCGTCGTTCACGAAGAGCTACCGTGAAGCGCAAACTTATCTCACCAGCGTGCTCTTGGTACCGACGCTGCCGATTGCCTTTGCCAGCATCTATTCGCTGAAAACCAAAAGCGCACTCATGCTCATTCCTTCCTTGAGCCAACATCTGTTGATGACCAGCGTGCTCAAGGATGAGCCGATTGCGCCTCTCGACATCCTGGTATCCGCCGCCTCTGCATTGGGATTGGCCGTGCTGTTGATCGTGATCACGGCGAGACACTGGCGCCGCGAGAGCATGCTCGGCTGAAACCGGTTAGGGTTATCCCGCAGGTAAACGCCGTAGGACGATTAGTGTATTCACGTATAGGAGTTTTCCTACTGAACATGTATAAAGCTAGGAAGGGATACTGTAGGGAGGCTGGAATGAAGCATTCGTACGCTCGGACGAATATCTTCGCTTTTTTAGCTATTTTGGCGTTATCTGCGCTAACCATGATTTGGCTCTTTTGGCATCACCCGCTGAAGACACTCGTGGCCACGATTGCGGTGCTGGCCGCGCTTGGCGTTTCGGCGCGACTCGCACGGTCCGTCGAATCGGATAGCAGCGCCGATCTGGACCAGAGCGAACAGCGCATTTAGCGCCTTTGAAGCACCGCCCCGTAACGCGGCGGAGCTAGATGCTTTTTTTCGATGGGGCTAGCAATTAGCTCGATACCGAAACGAATTACTTTCCAATACAAAAGCTTCCGAAGATTTCGCCGAGTAAATCCTCGCTGGTGAACTCACCGGTTATCTCTCCGAGGGCTCGCTGCGCAAGCCTCAGATCCTCGGCAAACAATTCAACCGCTTGGCGTCGGCGCAAAGCCTCGGCGGCTTCGCGCACGAGCTCCGCTGCGCGCGTCAGAGCATCGAGATGCCGACGGCGTGCCGCGAGCGCGCCCGACTCCGAATCGCGGTAACCCGCGCTCGCTTTCAAATGAGCCCGCAGCAGATCGACTCCCGCGCCGGTGCGTGCGCTCAAGAAGATTCGCGGGGGTCCGCCCTGCGCTTCTTGCGTCATGTGGGCGGCGTCGCCGGTCAGATCAATCTTGTTGTAGACCAAGGTCAATGGCACATCGTCCGGTAACTCATCGAGTTCGCCGGCAAGACTGGCGTCCTGCACGTAAAGAACCCGATCAGCACGCCGTATCTCGCTTCTGGCACGGCGAATGCCTTCTTCTTCCGCAGCATCGATGGCGCTGCGCAGACCCGCGGTGTCAACCAAGTGGATCGGCAAGCCGTCGAGCTCGAGATGTTGACGCAGCACATCGCGCGTCGTGCCGGGTGCGGCCGTGACGATGGCGACCTCATCGCCCGCCAGCCGATTGAGCAAGCTGGATTTTCCGGCGTTCGGCTTGCCGGCAATCACCACCGTCAATCCCTCGCGCAACAGCGCTCCCTGCCGAGCCGCCGCCATGATCGAATCGAAGCCGCCGAACACCCGCGCGAGCCTGGAGGCAATGGCCGGAGCCGACAGAAAATCGATTTCTTCATCGGGAAAATCGATCGCAGCCTCGACATAGGCGCGCAATTCGGTGAGTTGCGATTGCAGCTCTGCGATGCGCGCGGAGAATTCACCCTGCATGGTGCGTACCGCGGCCTTGGCGGCGGCCGCTGTTCCCGCGTCGATCAGGTCGGCCACGGCTTCAGCCTGCGCGATGTCGATCTTGCCGTTCAAAAAGGCGCGTTCGCTGAATTCCCCCGGCCGCGCCAGGCGGCATCCCAAGGAGAGGACTCGCTCGACCAAGAGATCCATGACGAGTGCACCGCCGTGGCCTTGCAGCTCCAACACATGTTCGCCGGTGAAAGATTTCGGCTCGGGGAAATACAAGGCGAGACCTTGATCGATACAATCGCCGCGAACGTCGAGAAAACTAGCCAGCCGCGCGCGCCGTGGCGCCGGTAGAGAACCTAAAATCTCATGTGCTATCCGCGGCACATCCGCACCGGAAACCCGAACGATGCCGACGGCACCGCGCCCAGCGGGGCTGGACATGGCGACTATGGTGTCGGGCGAGGTCACCGCAATAGTTTACGAGACCCTTAGCTCGAGCGCTGCTTGGCGGCCTCGGCCTGTACCACTTGGTTCACGCGCCACTGCTGCACGATTGACAGCACGGTATTGGTCAACCAATAGAGCACCAAACCGGACGGAAACCACGCCATCATCCCCGTCATCACCAAGGGCATGAACTGCATGATCTTGGCTTGCATGGGATCGGGGGGCGCCGGATTCAATTTGAACTGGGCGAACATGGCGCCGCCCATCAACAATGGCAGCACGAAGAACGGATCACGTGCCGAGAGGTCATTGATCCAGAGGAGAAAAGGCGCTTGGCGCATTTCCACGCTCTCGAGCAACACCCAGTAGAAGGAGATGAAAAATGGGATTTGTACGACCATCGGCAAGCAGCCGGCCAAGGGGTTTATTTTTTCGCGCTTGTACAACTCCATCATGGCGCGTCCAAGCTTTTCACGATCGTCTTTGAAGGTGTCCTGAATCTGCTTCATTCTCGGGGCAACCGCGCGCATCTTGGCCATCGAACGACCACTCGCTTGGCTCAGCGGGTAGAACAAGAGCTTGATGAGCGCGGTGACGATGATGATCGCCCAGCCCCAATTGCCGATTTTTCCGTGGATCCAATTGAGGGTCCAAAACAACGGCTGCGCAATCACCGTGAGCAAGCCGTAGTCGGCGGTGCGTTCGAGGCGCGGACCTGTCGCCGCCAACTGCGCCTGCAATTTCGGCCCGACGAATAGCTTAATTTGGAATTGCCCGGTTGAACCCGCCGCAATCTGCTTGAAGGGGCCGGTCGCGCTCAACTGGTACTCGTGGTCCTGTACCTCGAGCCTATAGTCATAGGGCTGGTTCGCCGGAGGCACGATCGCCGACACGAAATGGTGCTGCAGAGATGCCAGCCAGCCGTTCGTGATGGTTTCGGCGAACTTGCTGTCAGCCTCGGTCTCGACCTTAAGATCGCGGGATTTCGTGCCGTCGAATACATCCGGCCCCTTGAACGAGTAAGTCTCGACATCGAAATACGAGCGAGACGCATGTTCCCAGCGCCGCAGGATCTTCGCGTAGGAAGCGAGGCTGCGCGCGGCCGCCGTGTCGTTCCGGACGTCATAGACGAGATCGATGGCATACCAGCCGCGGGTGAATACGAAGGTTTTGGTCACCGTCAAACCCGCACCGTCGGTCCACGTCATCGGCACGCGCAACTCCTTCGCACCGGCGGCCAGCACATAGGAATCTTGAGCGGATGTCCAAAGCGCCAGATGCGTAGGGGCGGCCTCATCTGCGCTGCCCTGCAGGCCGGTCTGAAGCAGATACAGCGAATTGCGGTCGGAATTTTCGAGCCGCACGGGGATGTTGGGCGCATCTTTGTGCAGCGGATATTCCAAAAGATCGGCGCGGTCTATCTCGCCGCCCTTCAAGTTGATGCTGACATCGAGGACGTCGGTCACTACGTGCAGCGTCGGTGAAGCGGCAGCCGGCGCACCGGCGTCCTCGGCGGCAGCGGCCGGCATGGACGTGGTGCTCCTGATCTCGGCGGGTGCGCTCGCGGCAGCGTTGCCGCTCGGATTCTGTGCTTTGGGTATCGAGTCTGCGAACGTGCTCGCAGCGCCGGGCGCGTTGGGGGTTGATGACGCGGTCGTTGCCGGCGCGGGCGCGCGGTAATCGTGCATCCACGCTTCGTAATTCAGATACAGGATCGCTGCGAACGCAACCCATAGGATCATGCGAGTATTAGGCATTGATCAGTCTCTTGTCCGGCACCGGGTCGTAACCGCCGTGTGCAAAGGGATGGCAGCGAAGAAGGCGCCTAAGCCCCAGCCAGGTGCCGCGCAAAACTCCATGGCGTTCGATCGCCGTATGCGCGTAGCAAGAACAGCTGGGATAGAAGCGGCAGCGCGGACCCAAGAGGGGGCTCAACGTCAGCTGGTAGATGCGGATGATACCCATCAAGACTTGGCGCATAGCTCTACCATTCTCTCGTAATGCTCTTCCAATGTTTGGCGAGGCTCGCACGCAAATCGGCGAGGCTCGCAAGCCGCGCCGCGTCCCGCGCCGCAACCATGACATCGACGGGAGGTAAGGCATGTTGGTTCAAGCGAAAGGACTCTCTTGTCAGGCGCTTGATACGATTGCGAGCAACGGCGCCGGCGCAGGTGCGCGTCGCTATCGCCAAGCCCAGCCGCGGATAAGTTTCATGGTTTGCCAGAACAGACAAGCTAAAATAAGCGTCTGTAAGTTTTTTGCCGCGCTGCCTAACATGGCGAAATTCGGCCGGTTGGTGCAATCGCTTGCGCGGCTCGAACGTCAGTTTACGGATCGCTAAACAGCCTTAAGGGGCCCTAAGGGCAGAGAAGCTTGCGGCCCTTCGCCCGGCGACGAGCAAGCAAGCGCCGACCGCTCTTGGTGGCCATCCTCGCGCGAAATCCGTGGGTACGGGCACGATGCAAGTTACTCGGATTGAAGGTACGTTTCATAGCGCAACTTAGACGAAAAGAATGGGGCAAATCAACGAACTTGGGAGATTTGCGAAAGGCGGCAAGGGTACTGAGCGAGCATGGATGTGTCAATAGACGCACCGGCAACTTGGAGCTAGACTCCCTGCCCTTTCGTTTAATTTGCCCCATTGCCCCATCTAGGAGAGCGCTCTTGCCGGAGTCGCTGTGGAACCGCTGTCTGCGCGTGCTCGAGAGCGAACTCCCGGTGCAGCAGTTCAACACGTGGGTACGGCCCCTGCAGGCGATCGAGTGTGAAGGTACGCTTAAGCTCCTGGCACCGAATCGTTATGTGATCGAGTGGCTGGGCGATAACTCCCTGCCCCGAATCAAGGAGTTGCTCCGAGAATTTGCGCCGGGCGCCGTACCCGATGTGGTGTTGGACGTGGGCACGCGGGCGGGAGTGGGCGCGGCCGCGGCGGCGGTCCGAGCGGTTCCCGTCAATGGCGCGGGCGAGTTGCTCGAGCTGGCAGCCGCCAAGGCGCGCCGCTTGGCGCCGACCGTGCTCGGTAGTCGAATCAATGCGGAATTTACATTCGACAGTTTCGTCGAGGGTAAGAGCAATCAACTCGCCAAGGCGGCCGCCATTCAAGTGGCCGGCAACCCCGGCAAGGCGTACAACCCGTTGTTCATCTACGGCGGCGTTGGTTTGGGCAAGACGCATTTGATGCATGCGGTGGCGAACAAGCTCAAGGAACGCAATTCCGACGCGCGGCTCGCCTATGTACACAGTGAACGCTTCGTCAGCGACATGGTGAAAGCCCTGCAGCACAACACCATCAATGACTTCAAAACTGCGTATCGATCCTTGGATGCGCTGATGATCGACGATATTCAATTTTTTGCGGGAAAGGATCGTTCTCAGGAGGAATTCTTCCACACCTTCAATGCGCTGCTGGAGAGCCAGCAGCAGGTGATCCTGACTTGCGATCGCTATCCGAAGGAAGTGGACGGCCTCGAAGAACGCTTGAAATCGCGCTTCGGGTGGGGTTTGACCGTGGCGATAGAGCCGCCTGAACTCGAGACCTGCGTAGCAATTCTCATGAGCAAAGCCGCGATGTCGCATGTCGACCTTCCCGAGGAAGTGGCCTTCTTCGTGGCTAAACGCATTCGCTCGAACGTGCGTGAACTCGAAGGCGCTCTGCGGCGGGTCGTGGCCACATCGCATTTCACCGGGCGTCCTATTACGCTCGACTTTGCCAAGGAAGCGCTGCGCGACCTGCTCGCGCTTCAAGAGAAGCTGGTGACGGTTGAGAATATTCAAAAAACCGTCGCCGAATACTACAAGATCAGGATCGCGGATTTGCTGTCGAAGCGGCGCAGCCGATCCATCGCACGACCGCGACAGGTGGCGATGGCGCTCGCGAAGGAATTGACCAATTACAGTCTGCCGGAAATCGGCGACGCCTTCGGTGGCCGTGACCATACAACCGTGCTGCACGCATGCCGCCGAATCAAGGAGCTTCGGGAGTCGGAAAGGCGGATCGGCGAGGACTATATGAACCTGTTGAGAACCCTGGCCGGGTAGCCAGGAATAAGCTGTGGAGAAAACTGTGGATAAAGATATCCACAGATTGGCTACAGGATTGAAGCTCTAACCAGACAGGTGTTGAGATTGGTTTGTTAGTTTGTAAGTATATGATTATTATAGTGATTTATCTGTTATCCACGGGAATGGGGCAGCTTCATAATCATAGTAATAATCTCTTTTAAGAATCTAAATCTAAGATAGTCGGATGGGTAAGCGCATGAAATTGACGGCTGAGCGGGAGAAATTGTTGGCGCCCTTACAGGCGGTAATCGGCGTGGTAGAGCGACGCCAAACCATGCCGGTTTTGGCAAATGTGTTGCTTGGCGTAGCCAAAGGTCAGTTATCGATAACCGCCACGGATCTCGAGGTCGAGCTGGTGGCGGCGACGGAAGTGACCGTCCAGGAGGCCGGCGATATCACCGTTCCCGGCCGAAAGTTCTTGGATATATTGCGGGCGCTCCCGGAAAAGGTTGCGGTATCGATCACCATGGAAGGCGAGAAGGTCGTGATCAAGGCGGGGCGCAGCCGCTTTAGTCTGTCGACATTGCCGGCGGCGGAGTTTCCGGTAGTCGATGACATCAATTCGCAGCAGACCGTGCAGATCGCGCGCAAGGATTTGTTGCGGCTTCTGGAGAAAACTCATTTTTCGATGGCACAGCAAGATGTCCGTTACTACCTGAATGGCATGTTGCTCGAGATCGACGGCCAGGTTTTGCGAGCGGTGGCGACCGACGGACATCGCCTTGCGCTGTGTGAAGCGGAGCTGGCGGCCAGGGCGAAATCCTCGCAACAAGTCATCGTGCCGCGCAAGGGGGTGCTGGAGTTGCAGCGGGTGCTGACCGACGAAGGAACCGCATCGGTGGCGATCGGCACCAATCATGTTCGGGCCCAAATCGGCGATGTTCGCTTCACTTCGAAGCTTATTGACGGCCGTTTCCCGGAATATTCTCGGGTTATACCAGCTGCCCCGGCGAGCGCAATTCGCGCTGATCGGGACGTGTTGCGCCAGGCGCTGCAACGGACGGCAATCTTGTCGAACGAGAAATACCGGGGTATCCGCATTACCGTGAAGAAGAACGTCGTAACCGTACAGGCTCATAATCCGGAGCAGGAAGAGGCTGAGGAGGAGATTGAAGTCTCCTATGCGGGCGATGATCTCGAGGTTGGCTTTAACGTCAACTACCTGCTCGATGCGTTAGCGGCCATTGACGGGCAAGAGGTTGAACTCGGACTAACGGACAGCAACAGCAGCTGCTTGATTCGATCTCCGGGCAATGCCAGTGCTCGCTATGTCGTCATGCCGATGAGGCTATAAGCTAAATGACCTTGCGGCGGATGCAAGTAACGGATTTCCGCTGCTTGCATCAAGCCGACATTGATCTCGATTCAAAGTACACGCTCCTCAGCGGACCCAACGCATCGGGCAAAACCAGTCTGCTTGAAGCGATCTATGTCCTTGGCCGCGGACGCTCATTTCGGACGCGACGCCTGGACAATTTGATTCGCGCCGGAGCGGAGCGCCTAATCATTATTGGCGAGGTGGATATTCCAGGACGGCGTGTATCGTTGGGCATTGAGGGGTCTTCTGATGGCATGCGCGCCAGGCTGGCAGGTGAGAAGGCGGGATCACTTGCTGAGCTGGCGGCAGTTTTTCCGGTGCAAATTATCGACCCGGAAGTCCATCGGTTGATCGAAGAGGGGCCAAGTCGTCGTCGCCGGTTTCTCGACTGGGGAGTGTTCCACGTGGAACCTGGGTTCGTGGTGCATTGGCAAAAGTATCATCATGTGCTGAAGCAGAGGAACGCCGCGCTCCGCGCTCGTCAACCACGGGCGATCGTCAGTGCTTGGGACGGGGATCTTCAGCGCTACGGGGAGTTGCTAACAGAGGCTAGGCACCGATATGTCTCGCAGTTGGAGGTGCATGCCAAGGCCCTGGGCGAGAGACTACTAGCCATGGAACTTACCTTGAGCTACCGCACCGGTTGGGGAAGCCACGCCGGCCTCCGCGAGGCGCTGGAGCGCAGTTGGACGGCGGATCAGGAAACGGGCGCGACCCAGGTGGGACCGCAGCGCGCGGATCTCGTCATTCGACTGGACGGATCCGCCGTCAAGGATCGAATTTCGCGAGGTCAACAAAAACTGCTGGCGGTGGTGTTGTTGATTTCCCAGCTCAAGCTCTTCCCTGATGACTCGACGTTACGTCCCACTTTATTACTCGATGATCCCGCGGCGGAGTTGGATGGCGAACGACTGGAAGGGCTGATCACCGAAGTTCGCGGTCAATCCTTGCAGCTGGTGGTGAGCACGTTGCATGCCGAGTTCCCCGCCTTTGGAGAGCCCGGCCGTCGCTTCCGTTTGGATCGGGGGGTCGTGCACGCCCATTGATGACGACGATCAGGTTCCACGTGGAACAGGGGCTAAGACGAAGCTGACGCTCTGAGGCCGCCACCCCCGTTGGTACGACATCTCGGCCAGCCAGTCACCACCGGGCTGAATCCCCGTTGCGTATCTCTTCGCGATCGCGCCGCAAAGCCGGCAAACAACCGCTAGGGCCCTGGCGAGGGCACCTCTGAGAGGGGCTCGGTGATTAGGCGAATGATGCGAGCGAAGTATCCATCACTCGCGGCCGCGAAGGGACCCTGAAGGAGCGGCGGCAGCGACCCACGCTCAACACCCTTATGGCCCTCAGAATCCCTAAGAGACACTTCGCCGATGGATGCGCGCTGATCCGAGGGATTTGAGTACCGGGACATGACGGACGCTCTCCGGAGTGATGCCGTGTTCCGCCGGGGCGGCGCAACCAAGACTTGCAATGCAGGATGCACCTGCTGGGCGGCATTGACAGCTGCCCGCAATCGGCCCGCGCGGCGGGTTGGGGAAGTCGACGGCCGTGGGCTGTCTACGCCGCGCCAGGCGGCGACCTCAACGACCGGGCAATCGTCGCTCCACTCGATGAGGTCGAGTTGTCGCGGCGTCAATCCGGCCGCTACAGACTGGATCACGGTGTGTGAGGAGTTGACGGCCGCAGATCATTGGTTGACGCTCGCCTGCATCCACGCTCCGAGAAACGGAGGTCGGTGGTGTCCGCGAGAGCCGCCAAAGAGACGGACTCGATCGAAAAGGAATCGCTCTATCCTTCCGTAGATGGACGGTTCCGTCCGCCCAGACACGGAGGTCGGTAGCACCCAAAGCTCGGTGGAACAATGATTTGCGCCAGGGCACTCGCGCTCCACCTCGACTCGCTTTATAAGCCATTGATTTTATTATATTATTACGATCAATTCGATTCGTTTTTGGAGCAAATAGCTGTTAGAATGTTGGGTCCCTAATTAGGATCCCTCATGCCCGATATCGACGTTTACGATTCCAGCAAAATCAAAGTCTTAAGAGGTCTCGATGCCGTCCGAAAACGGCCGGGGATGTACATCGGAGACACCGACGACGGCAGCGGCTTGCATCACATGGTTTTCGAGGTGGTGGATAACGCCATCGACGAAGCGTTGGCGGGACATTGCGATCGGGTGGTCGTCACCATCCACGCTGACGAATCGGTCACCGTGACCGACAATGGCCGGGGGATTCCGGTGGACATTCATAGCGAAGAGGGTGTGTCCGCTGCCGAAGTCATTATGACCGTCCTGCACTCCGGCGGAAAGTTCGACGACACATCGTACAAGGTCTCGGGCGGACTACATGGTGTCGGTGTCTCGGTGGTGAATGCATTGTCCGACTACCTGGAGCTCATTATCCGCCGCGATGGCAAACAGCATCGCCAGGAATATCGACTCGGAGAACCTCAAGCGCCGCTGACGGCAACCGGCGATACCGACGAGCGCGGTACTACACTGCGTTTCAAGCCGAGCTCCAAAATATTTACGAACATCTCTTTCAATTACGACACCCTCGCAAAACGGCTGCGCGAATTGTCCTTCCTCAACTCCGGCGTGCGCATCGAGCTGGTGGACGAGCGAGACGAAAAATCGGAGGTGTTCCAGCACGTTGGCGGCTTGGCCGCTTTCGTTACCTATCTGAATCGCAGCAAGACGCCGGTGCACGATACGGTTTTGTGGTTTCACACACGCGACGGCAACACCCAGGTGGAAGTCGCGATGCAGTGGAACGATTCGTACCAGGAAAGCATGTATTGCTACACGAACAACATTCCGCAAAAGGACGGCGGCACGCACCTTGCGGGATATCGCGCCGCGCTGACCCGTACGCTCAACAACTACATCGAGAAAGAACTCGCCGCCAAGAAAGAAAAAGTCGCGACGACCGGCGACGACTCGCGCGAGGGGCTGACGGCCATTTTATCCGTGAAACTTCCGGATCCGAAGTTTTCCTCGCAGACGAAGGACAAGTTGGTTTCCTCTGAAGTGAAGGGGGTAGTCGAGTCGGCCGTTGCGGAGCGTCTGGAGGAGTTCCTGTTGGAACATCCACAGGAAGCGCGCGCCATCGTCAATAAAATCCTCGAAGCCGCCTATGCTCGCGAGGCGGCGCGCAAGGCGCGTGAAATGACCCGCCGCAAGGGCGCACTCGATATAGCCGGCTTGCCGGGCAAACTCGCCGACTGTCAGGAAAAAGATCCTGCTCTCTCCGAAATGTTTTTGGTCGAAGGTGATTCCGCAGGCGGCTCCGCGAAACAGGGCCGCGACCGGCGCACTCAAGCCATCCTGCCTCTCAAGGGCAAGATCCTCAATGTGGAGAAGGCGCGCTTCGACAAGATGCTCGCGTCCGCCGAAGTTGGGACGCTGATCACCGCCTTGGGCTGCGGCATTGGACGGGACGACTTCAACGTCGATAAATTGCGCTACCACCGCATCATTATCATGACGGACGCCGACGTCGACGGCTCGCACATCCGCACGCTGTTGTTAACCTTCTTTTACCGTCAAATGCCGATCCTGATCGAACGCGGCCACATCTACATAGCGCAGCCGCCGCTCTACAAGGTCAAGAAGGGCAAGCAGGAGCATTACGTCAAGGACGATCTGGAGTTGAATGCTCTGCTGCTCAGCACCGCCATCGATGGCGCGGCGCTGCACGTCAACTCCGAAGCGCCACCGTTGTCGGGATTGGGCCTCGAATCCCTGGCCCGCCAATATGTAGAGGTCCAAAGCATCGTGCGGCGCTGGGCGCGCCGGTACGATGAGCGATTTCTAGAACAGCTTTTGTATGTTCCGACTCTTACTCCGGATGCGTTCGATCGCATCGATGAGCTCAAGGATTGGTGCCGCAATTTGGAGCTCAAGCTCAATGCGCTCGATGATGTGTCGCGCCGTTACCGCATCACCGTGCAAACGCTCGCCGCCGGCAGCCATCGCATCGACTTACAGCGATTCGAGCATGGCTTGAGTTCCGAGAGGCACATACCGCGGGAGTTCTTCGATTCGGCGGAGTATTTGCGGATCGCTGAACTCGCGCAAACATTGAGCGACTTGATGGGGCCGGGCGCCTACGTAGAGCGCGGCGACGAAAGGCAGGAGGTAGCCAGCTTCAAGGTGGCGATGGGCTGGCTGTTCGAGCAGGCGAAGAAAGGGCAGACTATCCAACGCTACAAGGGGTTGGGCGAGATGAACGCCAGCCAATTATGGGACACCACCATCAATCCGGAGACGCGGCGATTGATGCAGGTACGCATCGAGGACGCGGTCGCAGCAGACGATATCTTCACCACTTTGATGGGCGACGCGGTCGAACCACGGCGCGAGTTCATCGAAAAGAATGCGCTGAACGTGTCGAACTTGGACATCTAGACATCTGGCTACCTTAGGACGATGAGAGTTCTCAGTAAATTTGAATCCCTCATCTATTTGGTACTGATCGTATTCATTGCTGCGGTCATATTGGTCACCACCATCCAGATCGGCCGGGAGATCGTCATCGGGCTGGTCAACCCGCCGCTGTTTCGTTTTGACTCGAATGAATTGATCGATATTTTCGGGAGTTTTCTTTTGGTTCTGATCGGCATCGAGCTCATGCATACCGTGAAGATCTACCTCACCGACCATAGGGTTCATGTGGAAGTGATCCTCGCGGTGGGACTCGTCGCGATCACCCGTAAAGTCGTGCTGCTCGATCCGAAGCAACTCGATGGTGTGTCGCTGATGGGCATTGCTGCCATCATCGTCGCCCTGTCGGTGAGCTATTACCTGGTCAAGGTATCGCAGCAAAACAATGGATGAGGGGTCGGCAGCGGTATTGAACTTAAGCCGCCGCCGCTGAAATTGCGGCATGCAATACACCACACTTGGATCGACCGGCTTACGCGTTTCGGTGGCGGGATTGGGCTGCGGCGGCAACAGCCGTTTGGGCCTGGGGCTGGGAAAGAGCAAAGACGAAGCGATCTCGCTCGTGCGGGCCGCGGTCGATCTCGGGGTCAACTTCTTCGACACGGCCCAGGTTTATGGGACGGAGGAAGTGCTCGGGCAAGCCCTCGCCGGTGAGGCCCGCGACGGCGTGGTCATTTCCACGAAGAGCCGAATTCTCGACGACGACGGAAAGCTCTTCTCGAGCGCGGCCGTCATCGACTCTCTGGAAGGGTCGCTGCGCCGCCTGCGCGTAGACCACCTCGACGTTTTTCATCTGCACGCGGTGCAGGCCAAGCATTACGGCTACGCGCTGCATGAACTCGTGCCCGCTCTGCTTCGCCAGAAGGCGATGGGAAAGATTCGGCATCTCGGAATCACTGAGAGTCCCCCGCGCGACCCCGATCAACAGATGCTGGCTCGCGCGCTCCACGATCCGTGTTGGGAAGTCGTCATGCTCGCCTTTCACATGATGAATCAGGGCGCACGAGACTCCATTTTTGCTCGTACGCGGGCGCGAGGGGTGGGGACGCTGGTCATGTTCGCCGTTCGCAATATTTTCTCTCAGCCCGGCGTGCTCCTAAAGAGCATGGCTGAACTCGCGACGGAGGGAAAAATTTCGCAGGCCCTGGCGAAGCACCCTGATCCGCTCGGATTTCTAATTCACGCGGGCGGGGCATCGAGCCTGACCGATGCCGCCTATCGCTTCGTTCGACATGAACCCGGCGTCGATGTGACGCTGTTCGGCACGGGGGACCTCGAGCATCTGCGCACCAATGTCGCTTCCTTGCTCAAAGCCGCCTTGCCGCCGGCCGATGTCGAAAAACTCCGCGTCTTGTTTGGCCACCTGCGCGGCGTCGGCCTCGTTTTTCCGGACAAGCACTAACCTCTCGCAATCCTCGCCAAGCCGGCCTCGATGGCTTGGCGAACCTCTTCGTTCAGATCTCTTGCATTCCTTCCCACCGAGGGAAGCGGCTCGCCGATGATCACGCGAATCGTGCCTGCTTTCTTGAGGAATCCGCGTCTCGGCCAAAATGTTCCCGCGTTGTGCGACAACGGCACAAGCAGCTTTCCGGTGGCGGTCGCGAGAAGCGCGCCGCTGACACCGAACTTGCGGGTCTCTCCCGCCACCACCCGGGTGCCTTCGGGAAAAATGATGATCCACAGGCCGTCTGCGAGGCGTGCCTTGCCCTGCTCGATCACTTGGTTTACCGCACGGTGCCCCTCGCCCCGATTGATCGCGATCGGCCGCAGCAGTTTCAGTCCCCAACCCACGAATGGGATCCATAACAGCTCGCGCTTCAGCACCCACACCTGGGGAGGGAAGATCACGAATTGCGCAACCGTTTCCCAAGCGGAGGTGTGGTTGCACATGACGATGTGATTACCGGCCGGAATTCGCTCACGCCCCTCGACGATGAAATTCAGCCCGCAAAGCCGTTCGAGCATCCACAAGAGGCAGCGTGCCCAGACGCGTGCGATGGCGAAATGCGCCCGGTAAGGCAGCCAGAAACACACTCCCATGAATCCGCCGAACAGGCACGCGGAGACCATCATGTACGTCGTGAACAGCAGCGATCGGACCCGTTGCATGGAATTCGTCAGCCCGGCAAGCGCGACAAATCGGCGACGCCACCGAGCAGCTCGAGGGCGTCGCGCAGCAACGCGAGCCGATTGTTCCGGCGCGCTAGATTCTCGTCCATCACCATAATGCGCTCAAAGAAATCGTCGACCGGGCTTCGCAGCGCAATCAAGGCGCGCAGGCTCTCGGCATATCGACGGTTGGCGATCGCTTCGCCGACGGTGTCGCGAAGCTCGGCGAGAACACCGTGCAATCTGTGCTCGGCCTCTTCGGTGAACTCGGCAATTTGCACGTCGACGCCGTTCTCGAGTTGCGCTTTGCGCAGGATATTCGCGATGCGCTTGTTGATCGCTGTCAAAACGCCCGCGTCCGGCAGCTGCAAAAATTCCTTGAGCGCCTGCAAGCGGGCACTCGCATCGAGCGGCGAATGCGGCCGACTCGCGAGTACGGCATCGATCATCTCGGCGGTGGTTCCGTCGGCACGCTCCAGCAATAATCCGCGAAAGCGCTCCGCGATGAAATCATAGACCTCGTCGGCCACAGAGGCTCTGTGCACCGGCTGTGCCGCGGCGGATTCCCCGAGCAGCAGGTAGAGGTCGAGGTCCAGTTGGCACTCGAGCAAAATGCGCAATACCCCGAGTGCAGCGCGCCGCAGGCCAAAAGGGTCCTTGGTGCCTGTCGGACGCTGTTCTATGGCGAAAATGCCGACCAGGGTATCGATCTTGTCCGCCAGCGCGAGTGCCTGGCCCGTCTTGGTCGTCGGCAACGCATCTCCTGCGTATCGCGGTCGATAGTGTTCCTCGAGCGCCAGGGACACCTCCTCTGGGTATCCTTCGGCCTCTGCATAATAGCGGCCCATGATCCCCTGCAATTCCGGGAACTCGCCGACCATGGCGGTCATGAGATCGGCTTTGGCGAGCTCGGCCGCGTGCCCGACATGAGGTCCTGCCATGATCCGCGCGCCGATCGACTCGGCCAATGATTTCACGCGCCGGGTCTTCTCCGCATAGGTGCCGAGTTTTGCCTGAAACGTCACCCCGGCGAGGTCGGCGGCATGCGCTTGGAGCGGTACTTTCCGATCCTGCTCCCAGAAAAATGCCGCATCGCTCAACCGCGGGCGGACGACCCGCTCGTTGCCCTCCCGCACCTTCGCCGGGTCGCGGCTTTCGATATTGCTCACCGTCACGAAGCCCCCCGTCAGCTTGCCATCCGGGCCTTCGATCGCGAAGTAACGCTGGTGGTCCTGAACCGTGGCGATGACCACTTCACGCGGAAGCGACAGAAATCGCTTTTCGAAACTGCCCACGATGGGCACCGGCCATTCGACCAGAGCGGTCACCTCATCGAGCAGCGCGCTCTCGATCAATGCCGTGCCGCCGGCGCCGCGGGCAGCCGCCATCACGCCGTCGCGAATCGCCTCGCGGCGGACGCTGAAATCAGCCACCACCTTGGCGCTTCGCAGCCGGCTTTCATAGGATTTGGGAGATTTGAGCGAAATGGGGCGGGGCGCATGGAAGCGGTGGCCCCGTGTGATTCGGCCCGACATGAGCCCCAGGACTTCGACCGGCACCACCTCATCGCCGAACAGCAGTACGACGGTGTGCACAGGTCGCACGAACTCCGCCGTGCGCGCTCCCCATCGCATGCGCTTCGCGATGGGAAGCGCGGCAATGACCTGATTGATGATGTCGCCAAGCACGTTCTTGGTCTGGGCGCCCTGTTCGGTGCCTCGGAATACCAACCAGGCGCCCTTGTCGGTCTCCAGCCGCTCGAGCTCCGTCACGTGTACGCCGCAGTTCTTCGCGAACGCCGTGGCGGCTTGGGTGGGCGCTCCGCCGGCATCGAAGGCGTTGCGCAGCGGCGGCCCTCGGCGTTCGACGCGACGATCCGCCGCGCACTCGGCACAGGACCTGATGAACACCGCGAGCCGGCGCGGCGTCGCAAAGCCATGGACCTTGCCGTGAGCAATACCCGCGACATCCAAGCTTTTGACCATCCCATCGGTGAGCGCGGTCGACAGACTTTGGAGCGTTCTCGGCGGCAGCTCCTCGGTGCCGAGTTCGAACAAAAGGTCGCGCGCGTTCAAGAGGCCGCTCGCTGCGAAGGGACGTTCTTGAGTAATGGAAAGCCGAGCGCCTCGCGGCTCTCGCGATACGCCTCGGCCACCCCGCGCGCCAGCGTGCGAACGCGCAAAATAAAGCGCTGGCGCTCCGTGACGGAGACCGCATGGCGCGCGTCGAGCAAGTTGAATGAATGCGATGCCTTGACCATTTGTTCGTAGGCGGGCAGAACCAATTTGTCATTGAGGAGGTTCTGGCATGCGATTTCGTACGTATCGAACTGCCGCTGCAGCACTTCCGTGTCGGCCTTGGCAAAGTTGTACGTGGATTGCTCCACTTCGTTTTGATGAAACACGTCGCCGTAGGTGATCGTGCCCTGGGGACCATCGGTCCAGACGATGTCGAAGATGCTTTCCTTGCCTTGGATGTACATGGCCAGGCGCTCGAGGCCGTACGTGATCTCGCCCATGACGGGTCGGCAATCCAAGCCGCCGACCTGTTGGAAGTAAGTGAATTGCGAGACCTCCATGCCGTTCAGCCATACTTCCCATCCCAGGCCCCACGCTCCCAGGGTAGGCGATTCCCAGTTGTCTTCCACGAAGCGAATGTCATGCGTCAACGGATCGAACCCCAACGAACGCAGCGACCCTAAATACAATTCCTGGAAATCATCCGGCGACGGTTTGATGCAAACCTGAAACTGGTAGTAATGCTGTAGCCGGAAGGGATTGTTCCCATACCGCCCGTCGGTGGGCCGGCGCGAAGGCTGCACATAAGCGGCACTCCAAGGTTCCGGGCCGACGGCGCGAAGGAAAGTCGCGGTGTGAAACGTCCCCGCGCCCATTTCCATATCGTAGGGCTGCAAGATGATGCAGCCCTGGTCGGACCAGTACTTCTGCAGCGCAAAAATCAAATCTTGAAAGGTACGGGGAGGCGAGGCTCGTGCTTTGGCCATCGGGTGCTCGAGAATCGAATAACGGCCGCGAGTATAGCGACGCATCGCCCTTAAGTGTCTCATCGTTGCGCGCTCCGCAGCCGCGCGCCGGGCGGTGCACCGATTTCGCCCATTTTTCTCTCCCGGCGACGCAAAGTGACGCCGTGCAATCCTCCGGCGAGGAGTAATGCACCAATTTGATACGCATCGAATCGCGGAATGCATTATTGTGGTGCAGGTGGAGTTTCGGCGCCTCGCAAGTCCTTGATCCGTATGGGGGCGGCGCTGGCACACATTCTGCAATGCTCGGGGACCCGGAGCTGGTCCGGACCACAACTTTCATTTTTCGCGAGGACGCACATGACTCCCGCTGATGTTCTTAAATTGATCAAAGAAAAAGAAGCTAAGTTCGCCGATCTTCGTTTTACTGACACAATTGGGAAGGAACAACACGTAACCGTCCCAACGCGCTTGGTGGACGCGGGCTTTTTCACCGACGGAAAGATGTTTGACGGGTCCTCGATTGCCGGTTGGAAGGGCATCAACGAGTCGGACATGATTTTGATGCCGGATCCCGACACGGCGGTCATCGACCCGTTCTACGAGGAGACGACGGTCAATTTGCGCTGCGACGTCATCGAGCCGATGACCATGCAGGGCTACGAACGCGACCCGCGCTCATTGGCGAAGCGTGCCGAGGCCTATTTGAAATCCTCCGGCATCGCAGACTCCGCGCTCTTCGGACCGGAGAACGAATTCTTCATCTTCGACAGTGTGACGGTCAGTTCGAGCATGAACGGATGCTCCTACGAAGTGGACTCTTATGAAGGAGCCTGGAATTCAGGCAAGACGTACGAAGACGGAAATAAAGGGCATCGCCCCGGCGTGAAGGGCGGCTATTTCCCGGTTCCCCCCGTCGACTCACAGCAAGATATTCGCACCGCGATGTCCCTCGCCTGCGAAGAGATGGGTTTGAAGTTCGAAGTGCATCACCATGAGGTCGCCACCGCCGGTCAGGGCGAGATCAACGTCGCCGCGAATACGCTGACCAAGAAGGCCGACGAAGTGCAGATTCTCAAGTACGCGCTCCAGAACGTCGCGCATGGCTACGGTAAAACCCTGACATTCATGCCCAAACCGGTCGTCGGCGACAACGGCAACGGAATGCACGTGCATCAGTCTTTGCAAAAGGATGGAAAGGCGCTGTTCGCCGGCGACAAGTATGGAGGCTTGTCGGACATCGCTCTGTACTACATCGGCGGCATCATCAAACATGCGCGCGCCATCAACGCCTTCACCAATGCCAGCACCAACAGCTACAAGCGTTTGGTGCCCGGGTTCGAGGCTCCGGTGAAGCTCGCCTATTCGGCGCGCAATCGCTCTGCGTCGATCCGGATTCCTTGGATCTCGAATCCCAAGGGACGGCGCATCGAAGTCCGCTTTCCCGACGCGACCGCCAATCCGTATTTCGCGTTTGCCGCCATGCTGCTGGCCGGACTCGACGGTATCCAGAACAAGATCCACCCCGGCGACCCCGCCGACAAGGACTTGTATGACCTCGAGCCTGAAGAGGACAAGAAGATCCCCACGGTCTGTCACTCGCTCGACATGGCGCTCGACTATCTGGACAAGGATCGGGCGTTCCTCAAGGCCGGCGGCGTGTTTACCGACGATTTGATCGACGCCTACATCGAACTGAAGATGAAGGAAGTGACTCGCCTGCGCATGACCACGCATCCCATCGAAATTGAGATGTACTACAGTTTGTGAGGCTATTGGAGGAAGCGGCGGCTTTAAGGTGACGGCGGTCACGCCGCCGTCACCTCGTTTTGTGGCCGAGAGGCGATAGGACTATGCTTTCGAGTTATGCACCTTTGCCGGTCATGGATTGCCCTCGGCGTGCTCGCGATGATTGCGGGCAGCCTCGACGTGGAGGCGGCGGTGGTCTACAAGTGGACAGACCCCGATGGTGTGATTCACTTTTCGGATCAGCCCGTGCCTGGTGCGGAACGAATCGTGACGGCTTCCGGCAGCGCGCGCACCGGCGGAATCCAGCTGGGTGCGAACGCACCCGCCGCGGCGAAGCCCAAGTCCGGCGCCGCCCCCGCCTTTGCCCAATTCGCCATCACCTCGCCGGCACACGAGGAAACCATTACTGGAAATCAGCCGGTCAATGTGCATCTTGCCCTGGAACCAGCGCTGAAATCATCGCAAGTGATCACCTGGTTTTTGAACGGGAGTCCGTTGAGCAATCAGGCTCCGGACGCCACACAGTTCACTCTTCAGGATCTGTCCCGCGGCACCTACACCCTGGGAGCATCGGTTACCGATCAAGGATCCGGCGAAACGAAGAGTGCGGAGACCGTGACTTTCTACGTGATGCGTACCTCGCTGCTGTCGCCTCAGCACAAGGCTCCCTGAGCAGCCACCTTTCTCGGCAGCCGGATGGCCGATTTGGCCGCTGAGCTCAATCCGCGGGGATTGCACATCGATGGCACCGAGCTGCTGGATGCTCTGGTTACCAGCGTGTTCGTGCTGGATCGCGATCTCAAGGTTCTGTACCTCAACGCCGCCGCGCAGACTTTGCTCGGATTAGGGACCAATCAGGCGCTGGGCCGCCGCATCACTGAGCTCTCTCGTGGTGCTGAAACAATGCTGCCGCTGTTCGAGCGCGCCCAACGCGGCGGCGAGGGGGTCGTGCAGCGTGAACTCGCTTGGCCGGAACCAGGGGGCGTCGATCGCATCCTCGATTGCGCGGTCAGCGAAGTCACGATCGGCCCGGATAGCGACCGGCTGCTGTTGGAAATCGAGGACATCACTCAGCACAGGCGCCTGACGCGGGAAAACGCCCTGATGGCGCAGCTCGGCGGGAGCCGCCTGATGGTTCGTCAGCTCGCCCACGAAATTAAAAATCCCTTGGGCGGCTTGCGTGGTGCCGCGCAATTGCTCGAGCGCGAACTGTTGGATCCGGCGCTGCGCGAGTACACGCGAATCATCATCAGCGAAGCCGACCGCCTCACCCATCTGCTGGATTCCATGCTGGGCCCCGGACGTCCTCCGGCGAAGCAGCTGGTCAATGTGCACGAATTGCTGGAGCGGGTGTACCACTTGCTGCGCTCGGAAGCAGCCGACGGGGTGACGGTCGATCGCGACTATGATCCGAGCCTGCCGCCATTGACCGTGGATCCCAATCACATCATTCAAGCCATGCTGAACCTCGGCCGCAACGCAATTCAAGCCTTATCCGCCGGCGGCGTATATGCGCCGCGCCTGATCCTTCGCACCCGCGCCGGGACCAATGTCAGCGTGGGCGCGCGCCACCGCCTGGTCGCCTCCATTCAATTCGAGGACAACGGTCCGGGAGTACTGCCGGAAATTCGCGACACCATTTTTTATCCGCTCGTGTCGGGGCGCGTCGATGGATCCGGCCTGGGTTTGGGAATCGCACAGGATCTCGTGAGCCGCCACGGCGGGCTCATTGAATTCGACAGCGCACCGGGCAGAACCATATTTGTAATTTCTCTGCCCATGGATTCCGGATGAACGCGAAACCCTTACAGGTGTGGTTGGTCGATGACGATGCCTCCATTCGTTGGGTACTCGAGAAAGCCTTGAAAGGTGGCGGGATGGCAGCCCGCTGCTTCGACCAAGCCGATAATGTCTTGAGTGCGCTGCGGGCCGACGCGCCCGATGTGTTGATGACGGACATCCGCATGCCCGGGCGTAGCGGGCTTGACCTGCTGAAGGAAATTCAAGTGTCGAGGCCGGGCCTGCCCGTGATCGTCATGACTGCGCACTCGGATTTGGATGCGGCGGTGGCTGCGTATCAAGGCGGAGCGTTCGAGTACCTGCCGAAACCGTTCGACATCGACAAGGCCGTGGACCTGGTGCGCCGCGCCGCACAGCAGGCGACCGTCTCCACGGACGTGGAGGCGGCTCGCCGCAGTATCCCCGAACTCTTAGGTCAAGCGGCAGCGATGCAGCAAGTGTTTCGCGCGGTGGGCAGGCTGTCGCGCTCGAGCATGACGGTGTTGATTACCGGCGAATCGGGCACCGGCAAGGAACTCGTGGCCCGCGCTTTGCATCGCCACAGTCCGCGGTCCAGCAAAGCGTTCGTCGCGCTCAACACCGCGGCGTTCACCGCGGATCTTCTGGAGTCGGAGCTGTTCGGCCACGAGAAGGGCGCGTTCACCGGCGCCGACACCCTGCGCCGTGGTCGATTCGAGCAAGCGGACGGGGGCACGCTGTTTCTCGACGAAATCGGCGACATGTCGCCGGCATTGCAGACGCGGCTGCTGCGCGTGCTGGCGGAGGGAGAATTCTATCGAGTCGGCGGCCAGACACCAGTCAAAGTCGATGTCCGCGTGATAGCCGCGACACATCAGGACCTCGAGACACGGGTGACATCAGGCCACTTCCGTGAAGATCTTCTGCATCGACTCAACGTGATTCGCATCGAAATCCCGCCGTTGCGCGAGCGGCGCGAAGACATACCCGAGTTGCTGCGCCACTATTTGCGCGCGGCCGGTCAGGAGCTCGGGGTCGAGCCCAAATTGTTGATGGCGCAGGCGGAGAGTGCGTTGGTGACCTTCGATTGGCCCGGCAATGTGCGCCAGCTCGTGAACGCCTGCCGCCGGCTGACCGTGACGGCGCCCGGCCGCGAAATTCGGGTCGAGGACATCCCGCCGGATCTCGGCGGCGTCGCGGTGGGCCGAGCCGCCAATCACGATTGGATGGCCAAGCTCTCGCATTGGGCGGAGCAGGAACTGGATGCCGGCACGCAACGATTGTTGGACCAAACCGTGCCGGAAGTGGAGCGAATCTTGATTCGAGTTGCGCTTCGTAAGACCGATGGGTTGAAACAAGATGCCGCGAAACTCTTGGGCTGGGGCCGCAACACGTTGTCGCGAAAAATGAAAGAGCTCGGCATGGAGGACGTCAGCTAGTCGCCGGCGGCTTATAATCGGCGCGATCATGGCTGACTTCTTGAAACAGACGTTGGGACTTTCCGCACACGGCTTTTACGGCAATTCGATTGCCGACTGGGCGGTTGCCGGCATCGTGGCGGTTGCCGTGTGGTCGGGTCTGTCGATCCTGCGGCGCTTGATTGCCGCACGCTACAAACAATTCTCGACGGTGCATCGTCCCGCGCCGATTCGTCTCATTTTCTATCTGCTCGGTAACACCAAGCAATTCTTGTTCTTGGCCATCGCTCTCGATGCCGGTCAAGAAATCCTGACCTTACCTGCAATCGTGCAGCGCATCGTCTCCAACATCGTGTTGACGTTGATATTGCTGCAAGTGGGCTTATGGGCCGGGCGCTCGCTGCGCTTCTACTTGGAAATCAAGGAAATGGAGCGCGGGCCGGACCGTGTGTACACCGGCTCTCTGGATATCATTCATTTCGTCGCCGGCATATTGATCTGGTCATTGCTGATCCTGGTCGCCCTCGACAACCTCGGCGTCAACATCACCGCTCTGCTCGCCGGCTTGGGAGTCGGCGGAGTCGCGGTGGCGCTGGCTCTGCAAAACGTGCTCGGTGACTTGTTCGCCTCGCTGTCGATCGCGCTGGACAAACCCTTCGTCGTCGGCGATACCTTGACGATCGACACCTTCACGGGCGCGGTCGAGCGCATCGGTATCAAGACCACCCGGCTGCGCAGCGTCAGCGGCGAACAGATCATTCTATCGAATGCCGATATCTTGAAGAGCCGCGTGCGCAACCTCGGCCGCGCGCCCGAACAACGCGCGCTCGCGAGCATTCGGGTGACCTACGAGACGCCCGGCGAGAAGCTTGCGGAAATTCCCAAGCTCCTCGAGAGCATCGTGCGCGAACAGACGAATGCACGTTTCGAGCGCTGCCACCTCAAGACACTGGGCGACTCCTGCTTGGAATTCGAGTTGTCGTACTTTGTGCAGCAGCCGAAGATCAATCCGTTGCTCGATCTGCAGCAGGCCGTCAATTTTCGCATCCTCGCCGAGTTTCGGCGCTCAGGGATCGAGTTCGCGTACCCGGCGCAACGCATAGTAGTCGAGCGCGCGGCAGCCGAGGGCGCGACGGCCGAGCGTTAGCGGCCGGAAAATGTTTCACATTCTGCTGTACGAACCGGAGATTCCGCCAAATACCGGCAATGCCATCCGCCTGTGCGCCAATGTCGGGGCCGCGCTGCATCTGATCAAACCGCTGGGCTTCAAAGTGGACGACAAGAGTCTCAAGCGTTCGGGGCTCGACTATCACGACCTTGCCCGGGTGACGGTTCACGCGGACTTCGACGCATGCTTGCGAACACTTAAAGATGCTCGTGTAATGGCGGTCGAGACCGGAGGAACTCTTTGCTACTCGGATTTCCGATACCGGGCGGGCGACGCGCTTTTGTTCGGGCCCGAGACGCGCGGTTTGCCCGACACGGTGCAAGAGCGCATCGGACGGGAGAACTCGCTGTTCATTCCCATGACCCCCTGCACCAGAAGCATCAATCTATCGAATGCGGTGGCGCTCGTGACTTACGAGGCGTGGCGTCAGTTGGGCTTTGCGGCCTGAAGGATCACTCGGTCTCCGAGCGCACTTCTCTTCCCATCAACGCTTGCACCGCGGCGCGCACCGGCTTGGCCTCGTGCATGACGCGATACACCTCTTGGCAGATGGGCATTTCGACGCTCTCGCGCAGAGCGACGGCGCGAACGGCCTCCGCCGCAGTCACCCCTTCGACCACTTGTTGAATGCTACGCTGCGCATCCGCGAGAGAATTGCCGCGGCCCAGAGCTAGCCCTAAGCGTCGATTGCGGGATTGATCGTCGGTGCAGGTGAGCACGAGATCGCCGAGACCCGCGAGGCCCATGAAGGTCTCGCGCAGAGCGCCGAGTTTAACCCCCAAGCGCATCATCTCGGCGAGACCGCGGGTGATCAAGGCCACTCGCGTATTTGCACCGAATCCCATGCCGTCCGCAATGCCGGACCCAATCGCGATGACGTTCTTCACGGCGCCGCCCACCTCGACGCCCATGATGTCCGATTGGGTGTAGGCACGGAAATGCGGGCCGGACAACCGGAGGACCAGATCTTTGGCGAAGATCTCGTCGTGAGAGGCAACCGTCATGGCCGTCGGCAATCCCGCACCGACTTCGCCCGCAAACGTCGGACCCGACAAGACGGCGGCCGGCCGGTCCCCGAACATCTCGTTCGCTATCTGATGAGGCAAAAGGCCGGTTGCGATTTCAAAGCCCTTGCTCGCCCAGGCGATGCGCGCGTCCGGCTCAAGATGCGGGGCGAGTTGAACCAGGGTCTCGCGAAACGCGTGCGAAGGTACCGCCACCAGCGCGTCCCGCGCACCTCGAAGCGTCTCGGCCATATCCGCCACGGCCTCAAGAGCTACGGGAAAATCCGCATTGGGTAGATAGCGAACGTTGCGTCGCTGGCGCTGCATGGCCTCGAGCGCGTGCCGGTCGCGTCCCCAGAGGCGGGTTGGATGACCCGCGCGCGCCAGCTGAATGGCAAGAGCCGTTCCCCAAGAGCCGGCACCGATGACCGCGATGGGCGTATGGAGCGGACTCTGCATCTTTTAAAAGACCTTACCTAATTGACCAATCCGGGCTGGGGTGATTCCGCCGCCTGCGCGAACAAGGCATCGAAGTTGACCAAGGGTAGGAGAAAATTCGGAAAGCCCCCCTTGACGATCAAGTCTGAAATGACTTCGCGCGCGTAGGGAAACAAAACGCTGGGGCAAAAGCTGCCAACCAGACGCTTCAAGTCCTCCATCGTTGCGCCGGCAATCGAAAATACTCCCGCCTGCTTGACCTCCACCAGATACAAGGTGGCGTCCCCCTGCTTTGCCTCGAGAGTGATCGTCAACAGCACTTCGCGCACGTCGGCGGCGATCTCCTCTGCCGAGGTATTCATGTTAAGTTGAAATTTGGGCTCCCAATTTTGATTGTTCGGCAGCCGCGGACCATTCGGCGATTCGTACGAGCAGTCCTTCAGATAAACGCTCTGTAAGCTCACCTGAACGCCGCCGACGTTGGCAAGAGTTCCCTCTGTTCTAACCTCGTTCATCGAGCCCCCTGGATTAATCGATCAAGTTCGCCGCTACCGTCGAGCGCAAAAAGGTCGTCGCAGCCGCCGATGTGCCTATCGCCGATGAAGATTTGCGGAACGCTGGAGAAGCCGCTGCGCGCGATCATTTCCTCGCGCGATTTCGCTTCGTCATCCACGTCGATTTCGTTGAACGCCAGACCCTTTTTGGTCAAGAGACCGCGGGCGCGCTGGCAGTAAGGACACCAGCCGGTCACATACATAGTGATCTCGGGCTGACTCACTTGGAATTCGCTTTTCCGCCCGTCGTGGTTTTCGTCAACGGCAAGTTGTCCTTGACCCAGGCGTGGAGGCCCCCATCGAGATTGAATACTTTTGTGAAGCCGAGTTTCGTCAGCGTGCGCGCGGCGCCCGCGCCGCTGATCCCGCTGTCGCAATAGGTGATGACGGTTTTCTCGCGCCATTTCTTCAACGTTTCGGCTTGAGCTTCGATCTGCGCCGCCGGTACGTTGCGCGCATCGCCGATATGGCCGGCGTCGAACGCCTCTTTGCCGCGCAGGTCGAGGACGAGCGCGCCCTGGTTCATCAGGCGCACGGCCTGCATTGCGGACAGCGCAGCAAATCCCTGAACACGCGCGCGAACTTCATAGAAGATCACGGCGATGGCGGCGGCTACCGCTCCGCTTGCGAGGTATGGGTGGTGACCGACGAACTCGAACAGTTGCTGCATGCAAAACACTAATGGGTTTTTCGGGCGGGCAAGTATAGCAGCGGGCAGCCTTGTATGCTTGCGGTCTGAAGGGCGAAACAATCAACCGCAGGGACCGTGCTGTCGAACACTAAAAAGCTTGTCGCTCTGGTCCTCGTCTTGTACGGGAGCGCGCTGAGTTGGGCCGCCGAGCCTGTGAACTCGGCACAGGCGCAAGCCAAGCTTGAGGCCGTCCGCGCTCGAATTGCTGCACTGACCAACCGGCTTGGGCTCGAACTCAAAGAACGCGATGCTTTGAACGCACGCTTGCGTGAGGCGGACTTGGATGTCACCGCAAAGCGTCAGCGGCTCGACGGCCTGCATGCAGCGGAACTCGCGGCAGAGCGGCGCCGGAACGAGCTTCGCAATGAACAGATTCGCGATCAGATCGCGCTGGAGTCCGAGCGCGCCGCTCTCGCCGCGCAAGTGCGAGCGGCTTACATGATCGGGCAAGAGGAACAAATCAGAATCCTGCTAAGTCAAAGCAGCCCAGCCGAGGCCGGCCGCATGCTGACCTTCTACGGATATTTCGCGCGCGCGCGCGCCGCGAAAATTGATGAAATCGGCGATCACGCGGCACGCCTGCAAGAATTGGTCATCGACATCGAGGCGACCGCCGCGAAACTCAAATCCCTCGAGGAGGAGGCGAGCCGCGAGATGGCCGGATTGCAGCAAGCGCGCGCGGAGCGGGCCTTGGCGCTCGCCGCGATTGGCAAACAAGTCAGCAGCGCCAACGAAGAGCTCGCGCGGCTCAAACGCGAGGAGCAGGCGGTGGAGTCCTTGGTCGCCGATCTCGCGCAAGTGCTGCAGGATTTTCCCGTCGATGCGCAGCAAAGCTTTGATCAACTGCGCGGAAAGCTGCCATGGCCCGTCGCGGGAAGATTGACTGCCCGCTACCAGGAGCCGCATGCCGGTGCCGCCCAGGCGACCATGCGTTGGAACGGCGTGATGATAGAGACCGCGCGCGGTGCGAAGGTGAGGGCGCCTTACTTTGGCCGGGTGGTCTACGCCGATTGGCTTCAAGGCTTGGGATTGCTGCTCATCATCGGTCACAGCGGCAATTACATGACCCTTTACGGCCATGCCGAGGTCCTGTACAAGTCCGTCGGCGATTGGGTAGCGCCCGGCGATGTGATAGCGGGTATGAGCGACGCCGGCGCCGCGCCTCCGCAGCTATACTTTGAAATACGCGACGGCCGCAAAACGGTGGACCCAAAGATCTGGCTGAGGGCGAATCCTTGACGGCGGCCGATGCCGTGCTCATTTTATGTCTCATGGCGGCGCCTCTTGAAACTAGCGGCCAGTCGCGGCCGCACGTATGCTGCGGCCTCTGATGATCAAGAAAACACGCAACCTCGTGCTGTTGGCGGGCATATCGATCGGCCTGTCGCTGGGTTTGGCGCGCGGCGAGTCGGCGGACAAACCCGAGACGCTCGGCCAAGATTTGCCGTGGCAGGACGCTCGCCTGTTGGCCGAAGTGTTGGAGCGCGTCGAGCGCGAGTATGTCAATCCGGTCGACGATCACCAGCTGTTGCAGGCGGCAATCCGCGGCATGGTTTCCTCGCTCGATCCTTACTCGGCGTACCTGGACGGCGAGGAATACGACGAGATAAAAATCTCAAGCTCGGGTCAATACTCGGGCGTCGGCATCGAGGTATCCATGGAAGACGGCCAGGTCGTCGTGGTCACGCCATTTGACGATTCGCCGGCGGCCGAGGCGGGGATTCGCTCCGGCGATGTCATTGCGACCATCGACGGCGTGGCGGTCAATACCACCACCCTGGCGGATACTATCGGACGTATGCGCGGCAAGGAGGGCACCTCGGTCAAGATCGGCATCATGCGCGAGGGCAACACTGAGCCTCTTCTCTTCACCCTCAAGCGCTCACGGGTCCAACTACACAGCGTGAAAGCCGAACTGCCCGAAGCCGGTTTCGGTTACGTGCGCATCGCGCAGTTCAGCGAAACCACGGGCGACGAATTGACCAAGGCCCTGCGAGCTTTGCGCAAAACCAACGGTGCACCGCTCAAGGGCTTGGTGCTCGACCTCAGAAATAATCCGGGCGGTGTGCTCGAGGCAGCGGTGGCCGTGGCCGACGATTTTCTCGACGGCGGCGTCATCGTGAGCGCCAAGGGGCGCACACCGGAATCGAAATTCGAAATGAGCGCCACTCCTGGCGACGAGCTCGATGGCGCGCCGATCGTGGTATTGGTGAACGGCGGTTCGGCGTCCGCGGCCGAAATCGTCGCCGGTGCGCTCAAAGATCACCGCCGGGCGACCCTCATGGGTCGTACTACCTTCGGTAAAGGGTCGGTACAGACGGTCATGCCGCTGTCGGGCGACCGGGCCATCAAACTCACGACTTCTCTTTATTACACACCGTCCGGTGTGTCGATCAATCACCGCGGCATCGCGCCCGATATCGAGCTCGAGCGCGACCCTAAGCCACCAGCCGTGCCGCCGCCGCCCGATGCGCCTCTGGTCGAGCGGGATCCCGAGGTCAAGCGCGCCATCCAGGAACTTAAGGTACCCACCGTGAATGGCCACGGTGCGGTGTCCGCCGCGGCGAGGTTCAACTAGCCTCGTGCGCAGTACGCGATCCATTGAAATTCTCTGTCTGGCCTTGGCCGCTCTGGTGCTCGTCTGGTCAGGAGCGCTGACAACCCAGACCTGGCCGGTTGTCGGGCTGTTGGGGGCATTTACAGCGGCAATCATCGTCTTCCGGGCCCGGCGCTTCTTCCCCGGCCGCACGCGCACACGGCTCTCGATCGAATCGTGGTCGATGGTGATATTCATCACCGCCGTGCTGTGGTTCACCGGCAAGAACTCGAGTCCGCTGCTCAATCTGTACCTGCTGCCCATCATCTTGAGTGCGCTGACGCTGGGCCGCCTGGTCACGCTGCTGCAGGTCGCCGCGGTCGCGGTATGCCATCTTGTGCTCGCCACGGCGACGCCTGGGCTCCACGTGATGTCGCTCGTGTACGCCAGCCAGGCCGTCGGTCAATTGGCGCCGTTCCTATTGGTCGCCTATCTCACGACGACCCTGTCCGCGGACATCACCGAAGCGCGCGAACGCATCGAGAACCTGGCGCAAACCGACTCGTTGACCGGGTTATTCAATTTGCGCATGTTCAACGAGATATGGCAGCGCGAGCACGCTGTTTGTGAACGCGATAAGGGCGTGTATTCGCTGCTGCTGATCGACATGGACAAGCTCAAGGACATCAACGACAGTTTCGGCCACGAGGCCGGCAACAGCGCCATTACCCTCGTTGCCCAGTGCCTGCAGCGAAGCATTCGCGGTACGGACACGGCTGCGCGCTTCGCCGGCGACGAGTTCGCGTTATTGCTTCCGGGCGCCTCCCCTGAAATTGCGGAGGCGGTGGTCAAGCGTGTCCGCCATAACGTCTACAAGACCACGCTTGACCTGCGGTCGCGAATGATTCGGTGCAGTGTCAGCATTGGCGTGGTGAATTATCCGAAAGACGGCCGCGACATGCGCGAGCTGATGAGCATGGCCGATCGGAAGATGTATCGCGACAAGGAATTGCGGCGCGCACCCGGTACCGAGGCAAATGGTTAAGTAACCTTCGCTAAATCGTTTGGAGTTTGGCGCGATTGATGGCAAAGTTAGCGTTACGTCACGGCAGGGCGTGATTAACATATGCTTACCTTACTATCTTGAAGTAAAACCTCTATAGGACCGTAATGGGATTCATCAATTCGGGGCGGCTCATGCCGATGGCGGCAACGGCCGGTGCACTTCTCTGTGTTTTAGCCTTGACCGCAACGGCGAAGCCTGCAGTTACTCCGAAGCTCAAGTCGAGTTCGGTGCTCATTATCGATCAAACCGACTCGTCCATCTTGTATTCGCGGAATTCCGATGTGGCGGCACCCATCGCGTCGATCACCAAGTTGATGACGGCCCTGGTCGTGTTGGACGCCAATCAGCCTCTCGACGAGCGCCTCGAGATCACTCAGGCCGAGCGAGATCTACCCAAGAGCAGTTTTTCTCGCCTCACGTTAGGCACGGTTTTGACGCGCGGCGATCTCATGCACCTGGCGTTGATGTCGTCCGAAAATCGCGCTGCTCATGCGCTCGGGAGCAACTATCCCGGCGGCATGCCGGCCATGGTGCGTGCGATGAACGCAAAGGCCGCGGCACTCGGGATGACCAGCGCGCACTTTGTCGACCCGACCGGATTGTCGAGCGAGAATGTGGCGAGCCCCGAAGACCTATCCAAGCTCGTCATCGCTGCGTCGAGGAATCCCACCATTCGGGAATTTTCCACGGATCCCAGCTATGCGGTGCGAATCCACAGACGCTTGGTGGCGTTCCGCAACACCGATAATCTGGTGGCCAATCCCACCTGGAACATCATCGTTCAGAAGACCGGCTATATCACCGAGGCGGGCAAGTGCTTGGTGATGGAAGCGGTAATCGAAGGCCGAAACGTGGTGATCGTATTGCTGGATTCCTTGGGCAAGTACACACGCGTCGCCGATGCCAAGCGCGTCAAGAGTTGGATGGAGGCCAGTGCGACCGAGCGTATCCGAGTGACGATGCGCTGATTCGTTGGGGCCGGGGGTGCCAGATGCGTGTTCCTCTGCTCTTGATCGGGTTTCCGTTGTGGCTGTTCGCGGCATCTTCGTTTGCCGCGGAACGGACATTGGCGGTGACGATTTATGCCGGCGATCTGGCGCTGATAACCGACGTCCGGCAAATCGATGTCAAAGGCGGCCGGCAGCGCATTGAATTCCAGGACGTGTCGGCCCAGATTCGACCTGAAACCGTGTCGCTGACAGCCAGCGACATCAGCATCATCGAGCAGAATTTCGATTTCGATCTCCTGACCCCCGCCAAGCTCATGGAAAAGGCCGTCGGACAAGAGATCACCATCGTGCGGGTCAATCCCTCGAACGGCGCCGAGACTCGAGAACAGGCGCAGGTACTCGCCACGAACGGCGGGGTGGTCCTGAAAATCGGACAAAGAATCGAAGTGCTGCGCGATGACGGCTTACCGGTCCGGGTGATTTTCGACAAGGTGCCGGATAACCTGCGCGCCCGTCCCACGCTGTCGGTGACGATCACGGGGGGTCATTCGGGAACTCGGCCGGCAACCTTGAGCTATCTCACCCCCGGCCTTGGTTGGAGGGCGGATTATGTCGCACTCTATAACGAGGCCGACGGCAAGATAGACGTGCAGGGTTGGGTGACGCTGACCAATTCGACCGGCACCACCTATGACAATGCGCAAACGCTCCTGGTTGCCGGGTCGCCCGCGGAAATCGATGCCTCTCCGAGGCAGCAGAATTGGCACTCCTCCCCGCCTCGACCCACGCTGCAGGAGGCCGGCACGGAAAGCGGCAGCCGCGAGCGGTTGGGAGACTATTATCTTTACCCGCTGTCCGAACGCACCACGATCGCCAATTTGCAAACCAAGCAGGTGAGCTTCCTCGATGTGCGCGGCGTGCCGGCCGAACATGGCTACGAATATCGTAATCGCTGGCTGGGTACGACAGAAACGCCGCAGAGCGCCAAAACCATCTACAGCTTTTCAACCGGTGCGCACGCGGGCCTGGGCGATCAGCTGCCTGCCGGTGTGCTGCGGTTCTATCTCCGCGACAAGCGCGGCGACCCGCAGTTCATCGGCGAGAGCCGGATCGACCATACGCCGATGGGATCGGTGCTGTCCCTCGCCACCGGCGATGCATTCGACGTGAAAGTGCGTTCCGTGGTCGACAAGCGCACGCGCCAGGGAAATTTCGATTGGCAGACCGACATGCGCTATGAATTGACCAACGCTCTTCCGAGGGCCGTTACGGTCAAGTTGCTGCAGGAGGGTCTGCGGGGCGATTCCCGTATTACCGCCGAGAGCCAAAAGAGCACGCGGCGCAGCGCCGAAGTCGCCGAGTGGGCCGTAACGGTTCCCGCGAACGGCAAGGCCGAACTCACGGCCACCTTCGACACGCGCTATTAGGCTGACACGCCATGCGCGGCCGGTGCTCGGTATGGCTGCTCCTCGCGTGGGGGCTTACCGCGAGACCGCTCGCCGCGACCGAAGCTCCGCTCGCCGCGGACGTGCTGGCGGGTGCCCCTTCCGATCTCTCGGTTACCGTGTATCGGGCGCCTAGCCGTAGTGCCGGGTCGATCAACCTTGACAACCTCGGCGGCTTTGCCCTGGTCAGCGAAACGCGCGTCGTTCGACTGCCGGAGGGAGAGAGCCGGCTGCGCTTCGAAGGCGTGGCCGATGGGATCGAAGCGGCGAGCGCGATCGTGACGGGATTGGGTGCGGGAATCATCGAGAAGAACCGGGAAGGCGCACTGCTGAGTCCCAGTGCGTTGTTGGCGGCCGCCGTCGGCAAACCGGTCGTGCTGCTGCGGACCAATTCGAAAACCGGCAAACTCGAGCGAGTGCCCGGCACGATTCTTTCGGACGTGGGCGGCGGGGTGGTATTCGAAACCTCGGCGGGGATCGAGGGACTGCGTTGTTCGGGCCTGGCGGAGACCTTCAGCTTTGCCTCCGCCTCTCATCTGTCGGCGACGCCCACGCTGTCGGTGCTGGCACAGAGTCCGAATCCCCTGACCACGACCGTGACCCTGTCCTATCTCGCACGCGGCTTTGATTGGGCCGCGGACTACGTGGCAATCGTGTCAGCCGACGGCAAAACGGTGGATCTGGGCGCCTGGGTTACATTGGCCAACGGCAACGGCGTGGGCTTTCCCGCCGCCCACGCTCAAGTAGTAGCCGGGAGAGTGCATCGCGAGAACGGCGAGGTCGAACCGATGGACGCCGGCGGTCCGATCCTGGCTCAGTGTTGGCCGCGCGGCTCGACCAGCGATCCTGCGGAATTCCTGCAGATTGCCCTTGTCTCGCCGCTGGGAGCCCCTCAAGCGAAGAACCGCGCGGCCGCTCTCCCCATGGCCATGTCGGCGGCCGCGACGAGGGACATGATCAGCGCACAACATGTGGAGCAAGAACAACTCGGCGATCTTAAACTCTACCGGGTGCCCGATCGCACCACCGTCGCCAGCCGTCAATCCAAACAAGTGCGGCTGTTGGATCGGATGGCCATTCCCATCACGACGGTGTACGGCGCCGATCTGCCGACCGGCAACGCCACCGTCTCGACGCCGGCAGACAAATTGCTTCGTACCAAGAACAATGCGGCGAATCATCTCGGTTTGCCGCTGCCATCCGGGAACGTGGCGGTGTTCGCCATGCATGGGCGCGAGCGATTGCTGGTACATGAATCCGGTATGCGGGACCTCGCGGTCGATGAGGAGGTGGAGATCGACATGGGTGCGAGTCCGGATGTGCACGTCACCACGGTCCGGGAGGCTGATCCCCGTCGCGTCGAAACTTCCCAGCGCGTCGAGATCAGCAATGCGCGCGACGCGGACATTCAGTTCGAACTCAAACTGCGGCTGCCGGACGGTGCCCGCATCATCCACGCCGATCACCCGTTCGGGAACAAGAATGGCCGCCCGATTTTCCTGCTGACGATCCCCGCCCACGCATCCGCAACAGTCCGTTACCAGTGGCAGCGTGCCGGTTGAGCGTCCGCCGAACGGTGATTTGGGCTAGAATGCCGGGGAGCATCGGCCTCAAAAGAATCATCGCACCCTTAGCTTTGTTTGAGGGCTCCGAAACGGGTGCCGGCGTTTTTGCTCAATGCGGGCATTCCTGGGAGAGACCGCTACTTTGAATTCCACAAAGCTCGGCCTGATGGCGTTCATCTGTACCTTCGGTGCGGGAATAATAGCGATCGCCATCCGTGGCAAATTGCCGTCTCATCACGTGGAAGGTGATTCCAAAGACGCCGTGAAGCTCGTGCTCGGCCTGATCGCCACCCTCACAGCCATGGTACTCGGCCTGCTGATTTCCTCGTCGCATTCTGCCTACGATGGGCAAGAAGCCGAACTGCAGCAAATGAGCGCTCATCTATTCCAAATCAATCAAATTCTCATACAATTTGGGCCGGACGCGACCGAGCAACGTGCCCTGCTGCGCAAAATCGTCGCTTCCGATCTCGCGCGGGTTTGGCCTCAGGACGGCACCGCACCGATCGTCGACCCGCGGCTTTCGCAACTCGACATGGAGAAGCTTTTCGAGGGCATCGCGGGTCTTTCACCGAAAACCGAGATGCAGAAGTATACCCGGAGCCGTGCCTTGGAATTGCTATCGGGCATCGGAGAGACCCGGCGCCTTCTGATTGAGCAATCGCAGGGTGCACTGTCCTGGCCCTTCCTCATCGTACTGGTATCGTGGCAGACGGTGCTTTTTTTCGGATTCGGCCTGTTCGCACGCTTCAATGCGACCGTGGTCGTGGCCCTGCTCGTGGGCTCGCTGTCGGTCGCGGGCGCGATCTTCCTCATACTCGAGATGAATCATCCCTACAGCGGCTGGATGCAGATCTCCGACGCGCCGATGCGCGATGTGCTCACGCAGATGTCTCATTAAACTTGCTTATTTTTCGCTTTGATTCGCCGCTCGGTTGGGGTCTTCCGGCTTAGAGGAATTCTGCTCAGACGAATCCCGCTTCCGAAGGGTCATCCACACGGCAATATCCCACGCATTATGAATGCCGACGAGCAGCAGCAGCATCGACGCTGCCGCAACGCCGTACAGCGAGGCATCCGGGTGACGCCAGATCAGGAACGCCGTCGCCAGCAAGAGTGCGTAGGCGGCCCCCGGCAGAATCACATGGCAGAGCCAGTCCTCTCCTGCCGGGACGTAGTCCCCGAGCTTGTGATGTAGGTTCGCGGCAATGACGCCGATGTAGATCAGGCCGGCGATACCTGTGCCCGACAGGCCGAGGCTGGCGCTCAAGAGGGTCTGCCGCGGCACGCAAAGGAAGGCGGCCAACGCAAGAACTGTTCCGAAGTGCACGATCGTGGGCGTGACGAAGGAGCGCAAACCGGTTGGATTCACGCGGCTTGCATCTGCAGCCAAGGCGATGACCACAAATGTGAGACCGGTGAGCCCGGCAGCCGATGAACCGGTGATCACATAGAAGTTGTTCCACTCTGCCAGCGCCGCAAATGCCATAGGAGCCCGCGCATGAGACCGATACTTAAAAATTATAGGTGAAGTGCACGCCCCAATTGCGGGGTTCTCCCAACTGGGTATACAGCGCGTTCGCAAAGTCCGGCGGTTGGTCGCCGAAGTAGAAGCCGCGCACCGTGTAGTCTTTGTCTGTTAAGTTTCTGCCCCACAAGTACACCTCGTAGCGCGCTGTCTGCCAGCCGACCTTGCCGTTCACCAGACCATAGCCGTTGGACCTCGTCCAATTGGGCGGCAAGTCATAGAAAAACGGGCCCATGCCCGACAGATCCAGGCGCGCAAAGGGGCCGCGAGGATCGCGCCATGTGGCGTTGAGTGCAGCTTGCCAAGCCGGCGCATGCGGCAGGGCGCGGTCCGGCAAGACGATGCCGTTTTGCACGAACCCGCGATAGAGCGTCTGCAGCAAACCCAAGGAACCGCCGAATTCCAATTTCTGTGCCGCACGCCAAGTGAAGCTGCTCTCCAATCCGTAGTTGTAGCCGGATTTGGCGTTGCCGGTGTAGAAGGTGAAGGTGTCGGGATTGTCGGCAACGAGCTGTTCGCCGGTCAGAAGCTGTTCGGAGTGACGCGCCATATAGAACAGCGACGTGTCGATTCGAAGGCTGCCGCCGGCGAGTTGCGCTTTGTGGCCGATCTCATAGTTCAAGTCGTACTCCGGGCCGAACAGGATCTGGCTCGGTGCGAGCCCCTGGCTCAAGTTGAAGCCCCCTGCCTTGTAGCCGCGCGAAATCAGCGCGTAGATCTGCTGGCCGTTGGCGATCGTGTAATCCAAAGAGGCATGGCCTCCCCATAGATTATTTTCGGGATCGAACACGTTGCCGACGGTTGGCGAATCGAGATTCGAGGTCGCATCGTCGTAATGCGTGGTGCGGCGCTCGCCCCGAAGGCCTACGGACCAACGCGTCCGAGTTCCGAGATCGCCGTCGATCTGGCCGTAAAACGCGCTGTTCAGCGCGTGATACTGGCTTTGCGTTACCGTTAGACTTACGGAGTTTTGCGACGCATCGAAGGGATCGGCGTAGATTCCGGCGCTGGTGTCGCTCAGATTCTCGTGCAGCTGAAACGCATAGACGCCGAAAAGCCAGGACAGACCATGATCCGGCGTGTCGCCAAGACGTATCTCCAAACTACGGGTCGAGCGGTGTCGAACCTGATACTCGGTGTAGTCGTAGTTATAGGGCGCCCACAGAATGGGATTGCCCCAGTCGCCGTCAAAGCTGTAGTTGACCGTCGTGTCCGCATAAGTCGCGATCGTGGTCAGCGTGGCGAAGTCCAAGCCGGTATAGGTCGCACGGGCTGAAATGCCGGTGGAATATTGCCGGTCGACGCCGGGTTGGTTCGACTCTGTGGTGCGGGTGTTGTCGATCGACCAGGCATCGTAGCCATTGTCGATTTGCACTCGCAGCACCGTGAGGTCGACGCGCCATTGATCGTCGGGCTCATATCGCCACTTGCCGCGCGCCGTGAGTTCATTGCGATTGTTGGTATCCCGGTCGAGGTACGCGTTGTGGTAGAAGCCGTCGCTCGTGTATTGCTGGACGGCCAATCTGAAGGCTGAATTCAGCGACGCAACCGGACCGGTCAGCACCGCGCCATAGGAGCGCTCGCCATAATCTCCTGCGTCGAGTTCCGCGCGGCCGCCGAAGGAATCGGAGGGCTCGGCGCCTCTGACGTATATCAATCCGGCGAGGGCATTCGCTCCGTAGAGCGTGCCTTGGGGTCCATGCAGCACTTCGATGTGATCCACATCGAACAAGGTTGCCGCCATCCCGAGTCCGCTGAAATCGATGTCGTCGATCAGAAAACCCACCGACGGATTGGGGGCACCTTGATATTGCTGCAGCTCGCCGATTCCGCGAATCTGAAAATATCGCGGCAAAGACGTATCGCCGGCCCAATTGAGATTCGGCACCAACGCCAGGACGTCTTCAAAGTTCTGCTGCCCCGCATCGTGCAACGTCGCTGCGTTCAGCACTGAAATGCTGCCCGGCATTTCGGATTCCGGCAGCGCTCTCAAGGTAGCCGTGACGACGATCTCTTCGAGCTGCGGGTTCGAGTCCCCGTCGCTCGCCGTCGCAGGCGGCGAACCAAAAAGAAATCCCACGATGAGGCACAGGGGACCGAGAAAAAGCGACTTCTTACCCACGCTCCCTCCGCCGGTACTAACCGGATCAGGTTCAATGGGTTTACCGGTGCGCGTCCTCGAGGACGCAGCCGGTATCTCAGGCCCTAAAGGCCACCCCAGCTTGTTGCTACTCTAAAGCTTGTTGTTACTCTAAAAGGATAGCCTGGCGGCTCAGTGTCCGGCGAGCCTCAAAACCGCCCCGATCAATCCGCCCGCAATCAACACGACGATGGGCAGAAAAGTCATTCCATAGCCGGGGCCGCGCTTTGCGGGATCCTTGACATAGGAGGCGGCATATACCTGGCGGCCGATCAGGTAAACGACCCCAAGGGCCGTCCCCCAGAGGGGGTTGAAATAATGGCTGAACAGGTAAATCCCGGGGATGAACGCAATCAACTGCTCCAGGGTATTCTGTTGAACGCGAAAATGCCGCTCGAAGATCTCGTTTCCGGCGACCGCGGGCGCCTTCACCCCGTACTTGGCTCGCGCCCCGCCGACCTGAAACGCAAAGGCTATGAATTGCAGAAGTGCGAGCGCAGTCACGATATCGACATATGCCATGGATGTTATCCCCCTCTTGTTGGATTCTAGCACTCCGCCGCCGCTCGGTTTCCGCCAAGCTGCCGGCATCGCAATGGCATACGAGGCTCGAAATCTGCAATGAGCTTACCCCGCAAGTCAACTCGTTCAGGCACCAGAGGCTATGCCCACCTCGTCGAGGTCGACGTTCCGGTAGCACGGGTTTGGCACGCCCTGACCGATCCGAGATTGGTTCGTGTCTGGTCCGGACAGGAAGCCGAGATCGATCCGCGCGAAGGCGGTCTGTACCGCGTCGGCAAGCGCCACGACGGCGGTCGCGAAGCGCACATCGATATTTTTGAGGTGAATCGTCGCCTGCGGCTGATTTATTTGAACGGTCCAGGTTCGCCGAGCGGTGATAGCGCCGTCGTGGATGATTTCCTGCTCGACGTGCGCAAGGGTGAAGGTACCACTTCCCTACGTTTGCTGGGTTCGGGAGTTCCCGAGGCGCCAAACTGGGATCAGGCTTACGTGCGCATGAGGATGGCTTGGGAGCGATTCATGGCACGCATCAAAGTGACCCTCGAAAGTCCGCCGAAGCGCAAGAAGCCGCCGGCTGCGCCTAAGGATCCGCCGCTGCCGGGGTTGGATTACTGATTGCTCGTACCGCTTGGCGGCCGCTCTCCTTGAATTCCCCCGCGCGCGGTCGCATAACGCCACTACGGAGGCAACATGCTCGGTTTTTTCATTCGCGCAGCGATAGTTGCGCTCGGCTTATGGTTGGCGACCGCATGGGTGCCGGGCGTGTCCATCGACAGTCCCTCCACGCTGATTCTCGCCGGCCTATTGCTCGGGATCGCCAATTCCATCGTACGGCCCATTGCCATCGTGCTGACCTTGCCGATGACCATCGTCACTCTCGGATTGTTCCTGTTGGTGATCAACGCGGGAATGGTGGGTCTGGTCGCGTGGATCCTGCCGGGGATGCGCGTGAGCGGCTTTTGGGCCGCATTTTGGGCAGCCCTGATCGTGAGCCTGGTGAGCACCGTGGGATCCTGGTTCGTGGGATCCAAGGGAAGGGTCGAAGTCATCGTCAAGCGCAGGTGATCAGACGGGCCGGTGATCGGACGGCGATCATTGCGCCTTCGGTTCGTCGAGCGTTTTTGGGTCGGTAATGGTGCCGCCGGCCAGCGTCACGATGCACACGCCGGCGATAATGATCAGCATGCCGACGAGTTGTAGGTTCGACAGATGCTCGTCGAGAAACTGCCACCCGAGAAAGGCCGCGATGGCGGGATTTACATAGCCGTAGGTGCCGATCAGCGCCGGCGCCGCATTGAGGCTGAGCCAGCCATAGGCGGTATAGGCCACGCAAGAGCTGAAAAATGTGAGGTAGCACAGAGCCGCGAGCCCCGAAGCGTTGGGACTCCAATGCGCGGGATCGCCGTGAGCGATGGCCACCGCCAACAGCATTAGTCCGCCCATGCACATTTGCATGGCCATGAACATCAGGGAACTCAAGTTCGTGTCGATGCTGCGGTAGTACATCGTCCCGACCGCCCAGGCGCAACACGCGGTGAGTGCGCCGAATTGCGCCAGCAGGTTCGATGCGTGAAAAGACCCCTTTGGGATCAGCATGAGGGCGGTGCCCGCGAATCCGATGAGCATGCCGAGAACCGCCCAGCGAGTCAGCGGATGGCCGCGGCGACCAAAAATCCCCAATCCCGCGATCCAAAACGCTGCTGTTCCATTGAGCAGGGCCGATTGATTGGTCGGAATGTAGTGAATCGCCCAGGTATTTAGCCCATTGCTGGCGAATACCATGAAAAATCCTGCGATGAGAACGTGGCGCCACTCGGCCAGACGGTTCGGAAACGAATGGCCGCCCCAGAAATGCGCGAACAACGAGAGCAATACGCCGGCCGTGAGAAATCGAACTGCGGAGAACAGCGCAATGGGAAGATTGTTGACGGCAATTTTCGAGAACAAGAAGCTCGAGCCCCACACCAAATAGATGGTGCCGAGACATAGCATGAGCTTCGGCGAATAGCGGGACAGGCTCCTAGGCTCCGGCCTCGCGCTCGAGTTCTTCGGCTTCTTGCTTGGCGCGCGCCGCAATCTTATCTTTCAACAGCAATCCCGCCATGATGATCCCTACTTCGTACAGGAAGTACATCGGAACAGCCATCGCGCTTTGCGAGACGGCGTCGGGCGGCGTCACGAAGGCCGCAAAGATGAATATTCCGAGTAGCACGAACCCACGGTTTTTCTTGAGCGTCGCGAGTCTCACGAAGCCGGTCCAGACCAATAATACAGTCGCCACCGGCACTTCGAATGCCAAACCGAAGGCAAGCAGCAAGATCATGACGAAATCCAGGTAACTGCCCATGTCGGTCATCATCTGCACGCCGTGCGGCGTCGTGGCGACGAAAAAACTCAACATCACCGGAAACACCACGTAATAGGCGAATGCAGCCCCCAAATAGAACAGCAGGATGCTGGAGATCAAGAGCGGCACGGCCAGTTTCTTCTCGTGCCTGTACAGTCCCGGCGCGACGAACGCCCAGGCTTGAAACAACACGAACGGCATGGCGATTCCGATCGCGAGGACGATCGCAAGCTTGAAGGGTACGGTGAAGGGAGCGACCACGCTGGTCGCGATCAGTGTGGCTCCGGGCGGCAATTTGCGCTTCAGCGGCTCTGCGACGAACGTGAACAACTGGTTCATGTAGATGGCGCATGGAATGAAGCAAATGCCGACTGCCAGCATCGCTTTCAGCAATCGATCGCGCAACTCCAGCAGATGCGAGATCAGCGTACCTTCCGCGAGGCCGCCCGGTTCGCCCGCTGGTTCATTCATTGGTTGGTTTGCTTCGGATCGTCGACCGTATTCGTCGCCGGCGGCGTATGGACCGCGGGCAATTGCGGATGCGGCACCGGGTCGTCAGCCAAGGCCGCCGACTTGGCTTGTTGCCGCAACGACTCCTCGGCATTCACTTCGCGCTCCAACTGCTCGCTCAGCTGTCGCGCCATCAAGCGAGCGCGGCCCACCCAATTGCCGACCTGACGTGCAACTTTGGGAAGCCGCTCCGGACCCAGCACCACGAGTGCTATGGCCGAAGTGAGCAGGATCTCCGAAAATCCAAAATCAAGCATGCCGCATCAGGCATTCGTCTTGGGGGGCGCTTTGACCTCCGCTTCGCGGGGTGTCCCCGTTGAAGCGACGCCGGCATCGAAATCGGCATCCTTTTCCTGCTTCAGCTGCTTTACCTTCTCCTCCGACTCGCCGTCGTTCATGGCTTGCTTGAAGCCCTTGACGGCCGCGCCCAGGTCCGAACCGATCGAGCGCAGACGTTTGGTGCCGAAAATCACCAACGCGATCGCCAGAATCACCAGTAACATTTTTGAATCGAACATGTCGCTTCTCCGAGTCCACGGCAATCTAAGTGAGGGCGCCAATAATACGCCAAAGAGATTATGACATTTGACAGCAAGCGGCCGATGCGTGTTCGGTCGCATTTGAGCTTTTGCCGAAAATCAGCTCTCCAGCCAAATAGTTACCGGCCCGTCGTTGGTGAGCGACACCTGCATGTCGGCACCGAATACACCGCTGCCCACGGGTGAATGCTGCTCTCGAGCGGCCGCAACCAAGAAATGAAACAATCGGTCGCCCTGGTCCGGCGGTGCGGCCGTCGAGAAACCCGGGCGTAATCCATGACTCGTGTCGGCTGCCAGGGTGAACTGCGGTACCAGCAAAAGATCCCCTCGGACTTGTTGCAAACTGAGATTCATCTTTCCCGCGTCGTCCGAAAAGACGCGATATTTGAGCATACGGCCAAGAAGCCGCAGCGCGGCCGCCTCATCGTCCGCGGGCCGAACGCCTACCAGCACCAAT
Source organism: uncultured Gammaproteobacteria bacterium (assembly GCA_963755965.1). Classification (GTDB taxonomy): domain Bacteria; phylum Pseudomonadota; class Gammaproteobacteria; order Steroidobacterales; family Steroidobacteraceae; genus Bog-1198. The sequence goes on along the minus strand of CAVWLU010000008.1, from coordinate 400,128 downwards.
AGACCGCGCCCGATCGCGGCGACGAGTTCTCCTCCGACATGCACGCGCGACTCGAGTACCCGCTGGAGCAATGCGATCACGCTGTTTTTCCACCTCTAGATTCCACTTTATCTCAGTTTGTCAGGAAAGTATGACCATGAACTAACACATCCGCATAGATTCATTATAAAGGGAATATCGAACCCGTTAAACCCTCTATTTACGCCATAAAGTGGGCGTAAATAGCACAAGGATGGTGAAAACCTCCAGTCTCCCCAGCAACATGGCAGCGGAACATACCCAGGTCTGGAAATCGGTCAAGACCCCATAATTGCTTCCCGGCCCCACCAGCCCGAGGCCCGGCCCCGCATTGTTGATGCACGCGATGATCGAGGACAGGGACGTCATGAAATCCAAGCCGCTCGCGAGTTGCACGAAGATCAGCGCCACCAAGCTCATGAAATAAAGGAATACGAAGGCCAGCACCGCAAACACCACACGATTTGCAATGACGGTACCGCCCACCTTGAGCGGTCTCACCATGTTGGGATGCACCAACTGGTTGAGTTCGCGGTGCGCCTGCTTGGCGAGCACCAGGGTGCGGATCATTTTGATGCCGCCGCCGGTGGATCCCGAACTCGCGACGATGCTGCTCAAGAACATCATCCACATCGGCGCGAAGATCGGCCAGCGCGAATAATCCTGGGTATGCAGTCCGCTATCCGTGGCGATGGACACGAGGTTGAACGTGGTGTTGCGCAGCGCCGTCGGGAAGTCGGGGTAGGTGCCCTTGCAAAACAAAAACAGCGCGACCCCAATGCAACTCACGGCGAGCACGCCGAGAACGGCCTTTGCCTCTGCATCGCGAAAGTAGGCGCGCACACCGCGTTGGCTCCAAGCAAGATAATGCGTTGCGAAATTGAGCGCGGCCAAAACCTGGAAAGTCGTCAGCACCATCTCGATCGGCAGCGAATTAAAATGGCCGATGCTCGCGTCATAGGTGGAAAATCCGCCGAGCGAAAGCGCGGAAAACCCGTGACAGACCGCATCGAACCAATTCATGCCCGCAAACTTGAGGCACACGATGCAAGCGCCCGTGAGCCCCGCGTAAACGGCCCACAACAATTTGGCCGTCTGTCCGATGCGCGGCGTCAGCTTGCTGTCTTTCATCGGCCCGGGCATCTCGGCGCGGTAGATCTGCATCCCGCCGACGCCCAGCATGGGCAGGATGGCAACGGCAAGGACGATGATTCCCATGCCGCCGAGCCAGCTCAGCAAACATCGCCACAGATTGATGGACCGCGGTAGAAGCTCGAGGCCCGATAACACCGTCCCGCCCGTGGTGGTGAGGCCCGACGCGGCTTCGAAATAGGCATCGGTGAAATTGATCGGCAGGTAGTTCCATAGAGGAAATCCTGCGACGGCGGGCAACGCAACCCATGTCAGCGCCACCAGCATCAATCCGTCGCGGGTCTTCAATTCGCGCTTGAAGCGACGCGTCGCGAGCCAGAGCAGCGCACCGAGCAGAAAAGTGGCGAAGCCGGAAATGACGAATGACCAGAGTGCGGGATCAAGTCCCCATATGGCCATGATCAGCGGCGCGAGCATGGTCACTGCGAACACCATCATCACCATGGCGAACACATGCGCGACCGGCAGTAGAATGTCTTTCACAAAAAGGAAGCGGAGCCTTGAAAGAGCTTTTCAACGGCTTCGATGTGCCGGCGGTCGGTGAGGAAAAGGATCAAATGATCGTCCGGCTGCACGGTGGTGTCGTGATGCGCGATGATGACATCCTCGCCGCGCACCACGGCCCCCAAGGTGGTTCCTTCGGGCAGCACGATGTCTTCGATGCGGCGGCCGATCACCTTCGACGAATCGGCATCGCCGTGCACGACCACCTCCAGCGCTTCCGCGGCTCCGCGCCGCAACGAATGCACGCGCACCACATCGCCCCGGCGGACATGCGCCAGCAGCGAACCGATGGTGACCGTCTGCGGCGATATTGCGATATCGATCGAGCCGCTTTCGATGAGTTCCGCGTAGGACGGCTTGTTGATCAACGCCATCACCTTGTGAGCGCCGAGGCGTTTCGCCAGCATCGCCGATAGAATATTCGCTTCCTCGGAATTCGTCAGGGCGGCAAATATGTCCGCACTGTCGATATTCTCTTCCAGCAATAACTCCTCGTCGGCCGCGTCGCCGTGCAGCACCGTGGTGCGGTTCAACAACTCCGAGACGCGCCGCGCGCGCTTGTGATCGCGCTCGATGAGCTTCACCTGATTCTTGTCTTCCAGCTCGCTCGCCAGCCGAAATCCGATGTTTCCGCCACCCGCGATGACCACGCGCCGCGCAGGCGCCTCCTCTCGCCGCATCTCCTTCATGACGATGCGGATATCCTTGCGGGCCGCCAAGAAAAATACCTCATCGCCGTCCTCGATGACCGTGGTCCCCTCGGGCTGTATGCTTTTGCCCGCGCGGTAAATCGCGGCGACGCGCGCATCGGCTGTCGGAATGTGTTCGCGCAACGTGCGCAGCGCCTGGCCTACCAGCGGTCCGCCCTGCAGAGCGCGAATTCCGACCAGCCGCACGCGCCCGTCGGCAAAGTCCAGCACCTGCAGCGCCCCGGGGTACCGGATGAGACGTGCGACGTACTCGGTCACCAATTGTTCAGGGCTTATCCATACGTCCACCGCCACGGCGTTCTCGCCGAAGAGTTTTTCCCGCTCGGTGTAATCGGCCGAACGCACGCGCGCAATCTTTTTCGGCGTCCGGTACAGCGTCCAAGCGATTTGACAGGCCAACATATTGACCTCGTCGCTGCTGGTGAGCGCGACGAGAATGTCGGTGCCGGCGATTCCGGCGGCCTCGAGGATGCGGGGGCTTGCCGCGTTCCCGTTCACCGTGCGGATGTCGAGCCGGTCTTGTAGATCCCGCAGGATCTCCTCGTTGAGATCGACGACGGTAACGTCGTTGGCCTCTTCTCGAGAGAGGTGATATGCCGCCGTGCGGCCGACCTGCCCACCGCCTAAAATGATGATTCTCACAGCTGCGTCACTCTACACGACCTCGAGATTGGCATAGGAAAGCATCAGCCACTTCGTGCCCTGCCGTTCAAAATTCACCTGGATCCGTGCCTGCGGGCCGTTGCCTTCGAAATTCAGCACCACGCCGTCGCCGAATTTCGAATGCCGGACGCGGCTTCCCATCCGCATGCCGGAGGCAGGCATTTCTTCGAGGCTTTGCCGCCTGACGAAGGCGGGTCGGGACACTTGCAGGCGCGGACGGATTTCCTCCACCAGCTCAGCCGGTAATTCGTTGATGAATCGGGAGGGCGTCCCGTACTGGTCCACGCCGTAGAGCCGGCGCTGCTCGGCATAGGTGATGTAGAGATGGCGCATCGCGCGCGTCGCGCCGACGTAGCAAAGCCGGCGTTCCTCCTCGAGCCCCGCTAGATCGGCGACGGAGCGCTGGTGCGGGAACAAGCCGTCTTCCATGCCGGCGAGAAACACCACCGGAAATTCCAAACCCTTGGCCGAATGCAAGGTCATCATTTGCACGCAATCGGCGTAGGGATCGGCCTGCCCCTCTCCGGACTCCAGTACGGCATGGGCAAGAAACGACTCGAGCGGCTGCATGTCGGTTTCGCCCTCCGGGGAGAAGCCGCGCGCAGCGCTGACGAGCTCCAGCAAATTTTCGACACGCCCCTCACCGCGCTCGCCCCTCTCCTTTTTGAAGTGTTCGATGAGACCACTGGTTTGGATCACATGATCGACCTGCTCGTGCAGTTCCAAACCGCGGATTTCTACGGCCATATTATCGATGGTGAGCAAAAAACTCTGCATCGCCTGGGCCGCTCGCTGCGGGAGGCCGCTTTGCACACACACGCCGGCCGCCAGCCACAGGGAGGTCCCCCGCGAGCGGGCGGTCTCGCGCAGCAGTTCCAGCGTCCTCGCGCCGATGCCGCGCGTCGGCAGATTCACCACGCGTTCGAACGAGGTGTCATCCGCGCGGCTCGCGACCAAGCGCAGATACGCGAGCGCGTCCTTGATCTCCGCGCGCTCGAAGAATCGCAGGCCGCCGTACACGCGATACGGCATGCGGGCGTTCAAGAAAGCCTCCTCGAAGACTCGCGACTGGGCATTGGATCGGTATAGCACCGCCACTTCGCGCCGGGCGCCGCCGCGCTCCACCCACTCGCGGATCCGGTTCACCACAAAATCGGCCTCATCTCGCTCGTTGAACGCCGCATACAGCTTGACGCGCTCCCCATCCTCTCCGCTGGTCCACAGAGTTTTGCCGAGACGGCCTGCGTTGTTGGCGATGAGGGCGTTGGCCGCTTTCAAAATCGTGCCGGTCGAACGATAGTTCTGTTCCAGTTTGTAAAGCACCGCCTGAGGGTAGTCACGGCGAAACTGGTTGAGGTTCTCCACCTTTGCGCCGCGCCAACGATATATGGATTGATCGTCATCGCCCACTGCAAACAGCATGCCCGTGGGTCCGGCGAGCAGCGTGAGCCAGCGGTACTGGATGGTGTTGGTGTCCTGAAACTCGTCCACGAGCACGTGGCGAAAGCGAGTGCGGTAATGCTGCAGCAACGCTGCGTTGTCGCGCCACAGCTCGTAGGCGCGAAGCAGCAACTCCGCGAAATCCACCACTCCCGCCCGCTGGCACGCCTCTTCATAGGCAAGGTAAATCTTGATTAATTGGCGGCGTGTGGGGTCGCCGTCGTCTTTGAGGTGTTTGGGCCGGAGGCCCTCATCCTTTTGCGCATTGATGAACCAGAGAATCTCGCGCGGCACCCAGCGCGTCTCATCGAGATCCAGGGCCTTCAGCACCTTGCGCAACAGCCGCGCCTGATCCTCGGAATCCAAGATTTGGAAGGTCTGCGGCAGGCCGGCTTCCCGCCAATGCAGCCGCAACAGACGGTGGGCGAGTCCGTGGAATGTCCCGATCCAGAGCGCTCCGCCCGGATGACCCAGCAAGGTCTCGATGCGGCTGCGCATCTCCGCAGCTGCCTTGTTGGTGAATGTGACGGCGAGGATGCTGTGCGGCGACGCGCCTTCGACCTGGATCAGCCACGCAACACGATGAACGAGCACCCGCGTCTTGCCGCTTCCGGCTCCCGCGAGAACCAGCGCCGCACCGAGCGGGGAGGCAACCACCTGCCGCTGCGCATCATTCAAATCATCGAGAAGGTGAGATACATCCATGAGGGCGCGAATTGTACTAAAGCTCAGGCGTCCGCGATGCTTAAGCGCTTGGCGCGGCGCTGGAAGTCTCTTCGGCGAATTCGGTCAGTGCGATCACCAACGACAACACGACGGGGCCGGCAATGATGCCGATGGCGCCGAAGGCCGGGATTCCCCCCAACACTCCGACGAAGACTACCAGCGCGGAAATTCTCGCCCGCCCCGAAATCAAGAGCGGCCGCATCACGCTCTCTAAACCCGCGAGCATGAGCCCCCAGGCGACCATGAAGATTGCAAACCCCCAGCGTCCGTCATAGAGCAGCCAAGCCGCCGCGGGCACCCAGACGAATGCCGCGCCGCCGACCGGCAGCATCGATAGGAGCGCCGCCAAGACCCCGAAGACCATCGGCGAAGGCAGACCGGCGATCGCGAAACCAATGCCCAGCACCACACCCTGCATCAATGCCGTCATGGTGGTACCGAATACGATGGCCCGCGTTACGCCGCTCAATTGCTGAAACAGCCGGTCCTTGCGCGCCTCGTCCATCGGGATGAGGGCGCGCGCGCGCGCGCTCATCGCATCGCCGTCGCGTAGAAAAAAGAACAGCAGCGACAACATGATCCCGAATCCAACCAGCGATCCCAGTGCGCCCAAGAAAAACGAGCCCGAGAGCCCGGCGGCGTGCTGCAAGACATCCTGAGTGCCCGAGATCACATAGGATTGGACCTGGTCCGCGGAGATGCCCACGTGCGCTTGCAGCCAAGTGTTGGCGCGGGCTATGACGGGAAAACGCTGCAGATCCGAGAATGTTTTGATGTCGAGCTGGCGCGCCCCGTGTTGTAGTTTCTGCAGCAGAGCGGAGATTTGAGCCACGAACTCGATCGACAGAGCGCTCAGCGGCAAAAGAATGGTGATGGGCGCGAGGACCGTGAGCAAGCCCGCGGCTAGTGGTTTGCCGCGAGTGCGGCGCCGAAGCCGCAGATTGAGCGGGTAGAGCAGAAATGCCAGGAATGCAGCCCAGCTCATCGCGACAAAGAACGGTCTAAAAATCAAAAATAGCGCATAGCCTAAGGCCGCAGCCACCACCAGCGCGAACACGCGCGCATAAAACGTCGATCTTAAAGGCATGGCGCCATCTTAACATCGGCGGCTGCAGCCAGGTGCCGGTGTCTCCTCAAACTTCGTCTAGTCGCGTAGCATGGAGCGCCGCTGAAGGTCGAGAGTGTTCTACGATGACAACCATAATCGTCAATAATCAGACGCTGAACGTCGACGCAGCGCCGGATACACCGCTGTTATGGGTATTGCGCGATCACCTCGCCATGACCGGAACCAAGTACGGATGCGGTATGGCGCTGTGCGGAGCGTGCACCGTGCACGTCGACGGCGTTGCGATGCGCTCGTGCATCTTGCCGCTCAAGGCAGTCGAACGTAAGACCATCACGACCATCGAAGGTCTCTCGCCGGCCCGCAATCACCCGGTGCAGCGGGCTTGGATCGAACTCGATGTGCCGCAATGCGGATATTGTCAGTCGGGACAGATCATGTCCGCCGCGGCTCTGCTACGAAACAACCCGACTCCAAGCGACGCCGAGATCGACGCCGCGATGGCCGGCAATATTTGCCGTTGCGGCACCTATCCCCGAATTCGCAAGGCGATTCATCGTGCTGCCCAAATGCTGCCCCCGGTTCCTGAAGAGTGAGACCAAAATCCACCGACACAAGCCAATCGGCCGGTACAAGCCGGCGCGATTTTTGTAAACGCACGGCTCAAGCCGGGGGCGGTCTGGTTCTCGCCATGACCCTGCCCGCTTTTGGGGGACGGCCGACATCACGAGCATCGGCAGCCGGCGGTCAATTGAACGCGTGGCTCAAGATCGCGGCGGACAATTCCATCACCGTCATCGTCGACCGCTCGGAAATGGGACAGGGGGTCTACACCGCCTTACCCATGCTGCTGGCCGAGGAACTCGAGATCGACTTGGCGCGGATCACCGTTGTCGCGGCGCCGGTCGGCGATGCCTATGTCAACGCCGCGAACGGCGGCCAGATCACCGGTACCAGCAATAGCGTGCAGGATGCTTGGGAGAGGCTGCGCACGGCGGGGGCATCGGCCCGCATGATGCTGATTGCCGCGGCCGCAAAGCAATGGCGCGTCGATCCGTCCGAGTGTCATGCGAAGAACGGCATGATCGTGAACGCTCAAGGCAAGGCGATCAGCTACGGTGAGCTCGCCGGGGCCGCCGCGAAAATACCGGTTCCCAAGGACGTCAAACTCAAGCCCAAAGCGGATTTTCGGCTCATCGGCACGTCGCAGGCGCGGCTCGATACACCGAGCAAAGTGGACGGCAGCGCCAAGTTCGGTTTGGACATCCAGCTGCCCGGCATGCTGTATGCGGCGATCGCACAAAGTCCCGTCCTGGGAGGTAAGGCCCTGTCGGTCGACTCCGTCGCCGCTCGAGCGATCCCCGGGGTGCGCCGAGTGCTCACGACGATGAGCGGGGTGGTCGTGGTGGCCGAGCATTTTTGGCAGGCATTGCAGGCGCGCAAAGTCTTGAAGATCACCTGGGATCCGGGCGCCAATGTGCGGCTCGACAATGCGGCGATTTGGTCGACGCTCAAGCAAACAGCGGCCAAGAAGCCGGGACTCCCTGCACGCTCCGACGGCGATGTGTCGGCGGCGCTCAAATCGGCGAAAAAGACCATGACGTTCGCGTATGAGTTGCCGCTGCTGGCCCACGCGACGATGGAGCCGATGAACTGTACCGCCGACGTGAGATCAGACCACTGCGATTTGTACGTGGGCACGCAGGTCCAGCAGGTTGCGCAGACCACTGCCGCTGCCGCGGCCGGAATGTCAGCCAGCCAGGTCAACGTCATCACAACCTTGCTCGGCGGCGGATTTGGCCGTCGATTGGACGTGGATTTCATTCCAGCGGCCGTCGAGGCATCAAAGGCGGTCGGTGCGCCCGTGAAGTTGATCTGGACTCGCGAAGACGACATGACGCACGACACCTATCGGCCCCCCGCATTGGAAGAAATCAGCGCCGGCTTCGATGCCGGAGGCCGCTTGGCCGCCTGGAAATTGCACATCACCAGCCCGTCGATCACGGCGCGCTTTGATCCGACAAATAAAGACCCTTTCGATTCCGTGGTTGAATATGCGCTCAACTATCCCTATGGCGTGCCCAATTTCGCGCTCCACTACACACGCCAAGAAATCGGCATCGACGTGGGCTACATGCGTTCCGTCAGCCACGCGCCCAACTGCTTCGCGATCGAGAGCTCGATGGACGAACTCGCAGCGGCCGCTTCCAAGAGTCCGCTCGACTTCCGCTTGGGCCTGCTCACCGCCAAACCGCGCCACGCGAACGTGCTCAAATTGGCGGCACAGCGCGCCGGGTGGGGCCGCACACCCGAAGGGCGTTATCTCGGAATTGCCTTCATGGAGGGCTACACTTCGCAGATTGCGCAAGTGGCCGAAATTTCGGTGGACCGAGGCGAACTCAAGGTTCACAAGATCACTTGCGTCGTCGATTGCGGTCAAATGGTTAACCCACGCATCGTCGAATCGCAAATCGAAAGCGGCATCGCATTCGGTTTGACGTCCGCGCTGTGGGGCGAGATCACGATCAGCGAGGGCCGCGTTCAGCAAACGAATTTCAATACCTATCGGATCCTGCGCAGCAACGAGCTACCCGAGCTCGATGTGCACCTCGTCGAGAGCGATGCTGCTCCCGGCGGAATCGGCGAACTGGCAGTGGCGCCGGTGGCACCGGCGATTTGCAATGCGATTTTTGCGGCAACGGGTAAGCGGTTGCGTTCCCTGCCGATCGCCGCCCACGCGCTTACCTCGAGCTAAGTCATTCCCGGGCTAGATAAGCTCGACCTCTAGGAAGCAAAACTCATGCGGGTTGGCGTTGATCACGTTGTGAGCGATGCCGGCAGCTCGCGCATAAGACGTACCGGCCTCGAGTTGCACCTCCCTCGAACCGGTGGATTCATCCAGTCGCAACACACCGCTCGTCAGCGGCACGACGACGTAGTCATAGGCGTGCACGTGGTAGCCGGTTTCGGCTCCGGGAGCAAAGCGCCACTCCGTGACGATCACACGCTCGTTCTTGACCTGTACGGTTGCGATCGCTTTCAAGGATGTCGGCCTCTAAATCTCGAATAGCAGGTAATGATCGATAATGAGCGCGGCGAATAGCAGCATGAGGTAGGTGATGGAGAACCTGAAGGTGATCATCGGCAGATTCGGCCTTGCTGCATGGTTCCGGTTCAGCGCGAGTACGTAGTAGAGAAAGCGCGCGTTGAGGGCTATGGCCGCGGCCAGATAAAAGAGTCCGCTCATTCTGGTGAGGACCGGCAGCAGCGTGGTTACACCCAACAAGATGGTGTAGAGCACGATTTGCAGGCGCGTGAACGGAATGCCATGGGTCACCGGCAGCATGGGGATGCCCACTTTTGCGTAGTCATCGCGGCGCGCAATCGCCAAAGCCCAAAAATGCGGCGGCGTCCACGTGAAGATAATCAGAAACAGCAGCAATGCGTTTGGGTCAATGGTGTGGGTCACCGCCGCCCAGCCAAGCACCGGCGGCGCCGCACCTGCCGCACCCCCGATCACGATGTTGAGCGGCGTGGCGCGCTTCAGCCACAGCGTGTACACGACGGCGTAGCCAATCAATGAGCAGAATGTCAGTACCGCGGTGAGCGCTCCCACTGTGGACCACAGCACCAGCATCGATGCCAATCCCAAAAAACTTGCGAACAGAACCGCTTGGCGCTTGAGCAAATGGCCCGTCGGCAAGGGCCTGCGCCGGGTGCGTGCCATTTGCTCGTCGATGCGCCGGTCGAGCACATGATTGAATGCGGCAGCGGATCCGGACGCCATCGCGATCCCGAGCGTGCCGAATATCAACGCCGGCAGCGGCACCATGCCGGGCGAGGCGAGGACCATGCCGACCACAGCCGTGAACACGATCAACAGGCTCACCTTCGGTTTGGTGAGCTCCAAAAAGTCTCGCCATCGGCCTGCGCGCAGGACGGCGAGCGGGGGGTTATTGGGGAGGGTCGGCACGCCTCAAGGGTACCATGCCGGCCGACGCGGCCGGCTCGGAGCCGTTCGGCGACGGCGCCTCCGGCCACAGCGCCCGCAGCAAAGTCACCAGGCTGATGACCAAGAGTGCGGCGCCGGCGTTGTGCAAGGTGGCCAAAGGCAGCGGCACGCCCCAGTGCACGGTTGCGATTCCGATCGAAATCTGCAGCACGACCGCCGCTATCGTCAAAACACCCGCGAACGTCAGCCTCGTCCCGCGGGATCGCAGCACCACTACAATCCCAAGGCCGATCAAACTCAAGCCCGTCACGACGGCGCCGAGCCGATGCGTAAAGTGGATGGCCACTCGAGCGGGGTTGGCGAGCGTGCCGCCCTCGTAATCGATGTTAAGACCGCGCCACAAGACGAACGCGTCGCGATAGTCCATGTGCGGCCACCACGAATGTTGGCAGGTGGGCAAATCCGGGCAGGCCACCGCAGCATAGTTGCTGCTGGTCCAGCCTCCGAGGGCGATTTGCAGGACCAAGACGGCGAAGCCGCCCACGGCAAACTTACGCAAGCCGCGTTCCGCCGCCGTCAGTTCGCGCCGCTCCGGATCGAGCGACAACCACCACAGTAGGCCGAGCGTCGACAGGCCGCCGAGCAGATGCGCCGTCACGATCAGCGGCGTCAAGAGCAATGTCACGGTCAATGCGCCCAGGGCGCCTTGCACGCACACGACCACGAACAACAGAGCGACCGGTATGAGCGGCTGACCGCGGTCGTTCCGGCGCAGGACTGCGAAGACCAACAAGCTCGCGATGATCAGCCCTAACGTGGTGGCGAAGTAGCGATGAACCATTTCGTGCAGCGCTTTGGCAAAGTGGTGGGACGTCTGCGGATAGAGGTGCCCGTAGCAGCCCGGCCAATCCGGGCACCCAAGGCCGGCATCGGTGAGCCGCACCCACGCGCCCAGCACGACGACACAGGCGGCCAGCAGCGCTCCTAACCGCGCCACGCGTCTGAACCAGCGCAAACCTTGTGCTTCGTGCATCGGCTAACCCACGTGGGAAAGACCCAAGAGCCGTTTCACATCCTCGAGCATGCCTTTAGGGTTGGCATCCGGAGCGTACGACATCATGAGATTGCCCAAGGGATCGATGAGATAGATGCGATCGGCACCGGCTGCGCCGACGCCGCCGCCATCCGACAATAGGGCGAGCAGGGGCTCGGCATCGGGAGTTGCTCGCACCGTGATCAAGTCCGGATGCTGCCCGCGCAGAAAATCCATGTCGCAGCAATCGCCCTCTGCCAGGAATACACGCTGGACGCGATCCATGTCCCGATTCAGTGCGATTCGCACCTGTCGAGTGTTGTAGAGGTCGGTTCGACACCGCGACGAACAGCTGCCAGGACCCCAATACAACAGGGTCCACTTGCGCTTGAGGAAGTCAGGATCGGTGAGTCCGGAAGCCGTGACCGCACCGGTGACGGCCGGTAAGCCGACGGCAGGCAGCGGGCGCGGCGGCTCGATCAGGTCGCCGTGATTCACGCGACCGCCCGGGCGCCAGGACACATGCCCATAATAAAGATAGAACGCAAGGCCGAGCGGTGCGAAGAAGAGCAACGCGAGAGCGATCAGCATGCGCCGCTGGCGATGCACATGGGCGTCGTCGCGCATGTTCACAGCGGCTGATCCCGCTTCGGCTCGCGCCGGACATTGGTCACCCCATAGATCACCGCCAATGCGAGTGCGAGCGCAAACCACTGCACCGCGTAGGCCACGTGTCGCATCGGCGGCAAGCCGGGCGCCGTCCATTGCCGCAGATAGCCATCGGATTCGCCGGCATCCAACAGCACCACTTCCGCAGCGGGGGTCCAAGAGGTCTCTCCGAGGAGCCGCTGCAACTCGGCAAGAGTCGGAAAATTAGCCACCACGGGATACGGGGGCGAGAGCGCGGCCCGATCGCCCATTTGAATGCCGGCGCGCGGCAGATTGTCCGTTCGCCCGCGCAGTTCGCGCACACCGGAGGACACCGCAATCGAAGGCCTCTCGGCGCGGCTTGCGCCTACGGGTACCCATCCACGATTGACCAGAACCCAACCACCGCTCTCGAGTGTGAAGGGCGTAATCACGAAATACCCCGCCCGCCCTTCGGCGTTGCTCATGTTGTCGATCAAGACCTGGCGCGCAGAGTCGTATTTACCGCGGCCGTCTACGTGTTGATAGCGCGGCAAGCGATGGGTCGCGGCACCGATCGCCTGCGTGGCATCCGTTCCTCGAGAGAAGGCGTCGTACAACGCGCGCTTCTCATCGGCCCGCCGCAGCTGCCAGCGCCCCAATGACAGCAGCATCGCGATCAAGGCAATGGTCAACAGCGTGGTGAACGGCTTGGGTTCGAAGATGCAGGAGCCGATTTTGATGGGCACGATATACTGCTTGCGCGATTCTACTGAGGCGGGCGCGTGGAATTCAAATATCTGATCATTGCGATCCTGCTGCTCATCGTGGGCAGCTTGGGCAAGGCCCTGTACCACCTGTCGAGCAACAAACCGGCCGATAGCGGCAAGATGGTCAAGGCCTTGGCCTGGAGAATCGGACTCTCGGTGGGCTTATTCCTGCTGCTGATCGTCGCTTACTACCTGGGATGGATCGATCCGCAGCACGCGCGCTAGCGTTTTCCGCCGCGGCGGCGCCGATCCTCCGGTCGCCCGCTACAACCAATAGACGAAGATGAACAGCCCGAGCCACACCACGTCGACGAAATGCCAGTACCAGGCCACGGCTTCGAAAGCGAAGTGCCGCCGCGGAGTAAAGTGGCCGTTCAGCACGCGGAACCAAATGACGGTCAGCATGATGGCGCCGACGGTTACGTGCAGGCCGTGGAACCCGGTCAACATGAAGAACGTGGAACCGTAGACGCCGGTGCCGAGCTGCAGGCCGAGTTCCGTGTAGGCCTCGTGATATTCCATTGCCTGCAAAGTAACGAAGGAGAAGCCGAGCAAAAATGTCGCCGCCAGGAATATCTTCAGACGAGTGCGATGCCCGGAGATCAATGCGTGGTGGGCAATCGTCACGGTGACGCTGCTCGAGAGAAGGATTGCGGTGTTCACCGCGGGCAGACCGAGGGCCGGTATGGTGCTGAAAGTGCCGTTGGCACGAGGTCCCAATGAGGACGGCCCGTTGCTCGGCCAGACACCGGTGAAATCCTTCCACAACAGAATATTGTTGAGTACCTTCGTGCCGGCGCCTCCGAGCCACGGCACCGACAAGTGGCGCGCATAGAACAGGGCGCCGAAAAACGCGGCGAAGAACATCACCTCGGAAAAAATGAACCACATCATGCCCATGCGAAACGAGCGATCGACGGCGAGGTTGTATACGCCGTGCTGGTTTTCGCCGATAACCGTGCCGAACCAACAAAAGAACAAGATCGCGAGCAATACGAACCCCGGCACCAAGGACCACGCCGGAAGCCAGTCGTTCAAGGTGGAGACGGCGCCCGCCATGACCGTGAACAGCGACACCGCGGCAAAGATCGGCCATGGGCTGCCGTGGGGAATGTAGTACTTGTCCGCATCCGGAGCGTGCGCTTGCGCCATATTTTAAGTCTCTAAGCGGTTAAAAAAGTTGAGTTTAGCCAATTGGTCACCGGCCTGCTGCGGCTTGTGTCGTGTCGAAGAACGTATAGGCCAACGTGATCCGATCCACGTTGCTCGGCAATTGCGGGTCGACGATGAACCGCACCGGCATATCACGCCCTTCCCCGACTCCAAAACGCTGCGGACTGAAGCAAAAGCACTGGGTTTTGTGAAAATACTTGGCAGCGACACCCGGCGAAATGCTCGGCACGGCCTGAGCCACCGACGCCCCTTGAGTCAAATTCTTCGCATAAAACTCGGTGTCGTAGAGCTTCCCCGGATGCACGCGAAGCGAGGCAACCTTGGGGCGGAATTCGAAGCTGCCCACCGATGCGGGGTCGGCGACGAACTCGACGGTCACCTCGCGGTTCAGATCGATGGCTTCGCGTACTTGGGCACTGCCCGACTTCGCTTCGGCATTGCCGATTCCCGCCACCTTGCAAAACACATCGTACAAAGGAATCAATGCCCAGCCGAACGCGAAACTTCCGGCAGTCATGATCAGCAAACCGCGCGTCAAGCGGCGATTGGCGCGCTTTCGCTCGACTGCATCGAGCCCGGCCGGATTCGGATCAATTGATGCCATCGGTACTTAAGCCATCAGTGATAACTGCGATAGACGGCAAGTGCGATGAAGCCGAAATAAAATACCAGTGCCACGCCCATGAGCAACAAGGCGCGCGTGCGGATCCGCCGCTTCGCCGGCATCTCGATCGAGTTCATTTAACTTCCGGGGCGACCGTGAACGAGTGAAACGGCGGAGGCGAAGGAAGGGTCCATTCCAGCCCCGTCGGGCTCGCATCGTCCCAAACTTCCGCCGTTGCCTTCTTGCCGCCGCGTACGCATTGAATGATCATGATCACGAACAGGATCTGCGACAGACCGAAGACAAAGCCGCCGATGGACGACACCATGTTCCAGTCGGTGAACTGTACGGCATAGTCCGGAATGCGCCGCGGCATGCCCGCCAACCCCAAGAAGTGCTGCGGAAAGAACAGCACGTTGACGAAAATCGCCGACAACCAGAAATGCGCCTTCGCCAAGCCCATGTTGTACATATGGCCGGTCCACTTGGGAAGCCAATAATAAACGGCGGCCATGATCGCGAATATGGCGCCGGGCACCAATACGTAGTGGAAATGGGCGACCACGAAATAGGTGTTGTTGTATTGGAAATCGACGGGAGTCAAGGCAAGCATGAGGCCTGAAAATCCGCCGATCGAGAACAGGAACAAAAAGGCTATCGCAAACAGCATCGGCGGTTCGAAAGACAGCGATCCGCGCCACATGGTCGCGGTCCAGTTGAATACCTTCACGCCGGTGGGGACGGCGATCAGCATGGTCGACATCATGAAGAACAACTGCGCGGCCATGGGCATTCCGTCGACGAACATGTGGTGTCCCCACACGATGAACGACAAGAACGCGATCGAAGCGATGGCGTATATCATCGAAGTCGCGCCGAACAGGGGTTTTCGCGAGAACGTCGGCAGGATCTCCGAGATGATGCCGAAGGCCGGCAAAATCATGATGTAGACCTCGGGGTGGCCGAAGAACCAAAAGACATGTTCGAACATCAGCGGGTCACCGCCGCCGGCGGCATTGAAGAAACTGGTCTTGAAGAAGTGATCGGTCAGCAGCATGGTCACCGCGCCGGCGAGCACCGGCATGACGGCGATCAGCAGATACGCGGTGATCAGCCAAGACCAACAGAACAGCGGCATTTTCAGCAAAGTCATACCGGGGGCCCGCATGTTCATGATGGTCACGATCACGTTGATCGCGCCCATGATCGAGGAGGCGCCCATCAAGTGAATGGCAAATATCATCATCGGGACCGAGTCCCCGCCCTGCAAGACCAGCGGCGGATACATGGTCCACCCGGCGGCGGGGGCGCCTCCCGGCATGAGGAACGTGGAGAGCAAGAGCGTGAAAGCAAACGGCAAAAGCCAAAAGCTCAAATTATTCATGCGCGGCAGAGCCATGTCGGGCGCGCCGATTTGCAGCGGCACCATCCAATTCGCGAGACCGACGAAGGCCGGCATCACGGCGCCAAAAATCATGACCAGCGCGTGCATGGTGGTCATTTGATTGAACCGCTCCGGGTCGACCAACTGCAAGCCGGGCTGGAACAGCTCCGCCCGAATCACCATGGCCATGGAGCCGCCGACGAAGAACATGATCAGGCTGAACACCAGATACATGGTCCCGATATCTTTGTGATTGGTGGAGAATAACCAGCGCGTGATTCCGGCCGGCGCGTGATCGCCGTGATCGTGGTCGTCCAGATGGGCGCTGTCGTTGGTGGGAGCGTGTGCCATGTGCAATATCTCTCTATACGTGCTTAATTCAAAACTTGGGCTGAGCGGGGCGGATCGACGACCGGTGCCGCCGCTTGTTTCAGAGCCGCCTTCTGTTCCTCGACCCACTTCTTGAAGTCGTCGGGAGTCCGTACCTCGACGACTATGGGCATGAATCCGTGATCGCGCCCGCAAAGCGCGGCACACTGACCGCGATAGACGCCCTCCTTCCCGGGATCGACGCGAAACCACATTTCATTGATGAAGCCCGGTACCGCGGAGCGCTTGAGGCCGAAGTCCGGCACGTACCAAGCGTGAATGACATCTTGCGAGGTCAGCAACAGCCGCACCTTGGTGCCGCTCGGTATGACCAACGGCTTGTCGACATCAAGCAGATAATTCGGCACGGTCGAGGGATCGATTCCGGAGTGCAATTGGCGGGCAAAATTTGAATCCTGCTTCAGCGTCGAGAAGAAATTCACCCCATCGGCCGCATCCATGTACTGGTACTGCCATTTCCATTGGTAGCCGGTCACGCGGATCGTGAGTCCGGCATCTCGCATGTCCTCCATCTTGAGGATCAGATCGGCGGCCGGTATGGCCATGACCACCAGAATGATCACCGGAACGATAGTCCACATGATTTCCACTTTCGTGCTGTGCACCATGGTGGTGTCGGCGACGGCACCCTGGGAGCGGCGGAACTTGACCAGTGAATAAATCATGGCACCGAACACGACTATCGCGATGGCGACGCAGATCCAGAACGCTTCCATGTGCAAACCATAGATGTCGCGGCTCAAGTCGGTGACGCCCATCGGCAGGTTGTACCCATTGGAGGTGTTGGCTCCGGCCCTTGCGGCCAAACCAACGGCGCCGGCCGCAGCGGCCGCGGCAGCTAGAGCTCCGGAGAAGCCTCGCGGCCGGTGAGTGCGCTTGTCCATCTCGCTTGCACTGGTAACTCTCATCTAATCGCATCCCCTAAAGTTTCAATCAATTTCAAGCGGCGGCGACTCATTCATCCCGCCCACCAATGCACGTAAACGCTTGGCAAGGAGGCATCTATCCTCTTCCGTGAGGAAGCTGCCGACCTCAAAGGCCCGCCCGCTACTCTCAATCATCAACCTACTCGGATACAGGCGCGTACGCGGACTGCGGAGTCTAACCTTCGCCCAATGCCGCGCAAACTCCTGTTTTGCCTCCCCACGCCGTGACCGGGTCACCAAGCTGATTTGCGACTCGGTGATCAGGACGGTTTGGGTGCATAGACGCCGCCGCATGCTCGCCCGCAAAGCAAGCCCGAGGGCCAGCATTTCCAGCGCCCAAAACGGCAGTACCGGCCAAAAACCCAAGAACACAAATATCAACGCAAAGGCAAGTGAAAACAAGCAAGTACAGCCGAAGAAAAGCCTGGCCCCCGCAGGGTTCAGCGAACAATTCGGCTGAAGTTCAATGCGCTGCTCCATGGGTCCTTAGGATAACTCAAGGAACCCAAGCACTTGCAAAAACCCGCCGCCGAAAAGCCGCTGACCGTCAGCGCCGCCGTGTCTTGAGCTGACGTTTCATGTCATCGAGTGAAACGGTGTCCTCCGGGCCGGCCCGGTGTGCCGGCGAAGCGGGAGCCCACGCCTGCCCGAACACCACTTCGTACGTTGCGGGAAGCCGGCCGTCTCGGCGATGGACTTCATAGGCCGCCTGCATTGCGGCGAATTTCCGAGGACCGGTAAGGCCCTTGAGCCTGCCTGCGGCGGCATTGCGTGCGCCCATAGCCTTGAGATCGTCGGCCAGTCCGCGCACGTCGGTATAGCTTAAGGTATAGCGCTCCACATCGAGCACCGGCGCGGCGAAACCGGCCCGCACCAGGGCATCTCCTAGATCATGCATGTCGATGAATTGAATGACGTGGGTGTGGGAGTCGACCTCGCCCCAAGCGGTCCGTAACTCCCGGAGGGTGTCGGGACCCAAACTTGTGAAGCTCAAGAGGCCTCGGGGGCTAAGCACTCGCCGAAATTCCGCGAACACGGCATCCGGATCGGTCCACGGCAGCAGAAAATTGGAGAACACGAGATCGACGCTGCCGTCCCGGAGCGGCAGCCGCTCCGCGTCCGCACAGACTCTGGCGAAGGGTCGAAACCAGGGTTGTTGAGACGCGGCGGCGCGCAGCATCCCGAGGGCCGAGTCCACCGCGAGCACAAGGGCTTTCGGGTATCGGCGCTTCAGAGCCCGGCTGGCATGCCCGGTACCGGCTCCGGCGTCGAGGATGTGACCCGGCGCCAGCCTGGTCAAATCCAGGCGCTCGAGCAAGTGGCCACGCACCTCGCGTTGCAGCACCGCGGCGGCATCGTACGTCGTGCTCGCACGATCGAAAGAGCGCCGCACCCAGGCCGAATCAAGCGCGTGCGCGGCCGCCTCATCGCCGTTAAGGCGAAGCTCGCTCATTCGTTCAACGAGGGAACTGATAGTTGAGGAGAATCCCGATGAACACCGACATACCAAAGTAGTGATTATTGAGAAAGGCCTGAAAGCAGGCGGCGCGATCGCGCGCACGAATCAGCCACAGTTCATAAACAAAGAATATTGCTCCGGCGATCAATCCCGCGTAGTACCAATCGCCCATGTTCAGCATGCGCCCGGCGAGATACAGGGACAGCAACGTCATCCCTTGCAGTGTGGCAATGATGTGCCGATCCGAATCACCAAACAGAATCGCGGTGGAGCGGACGCCGATTTTAAGATCATCGTCGCGATCGACCATGGCGTAGATCGTGTCGTACACCGTGACCCACAGCATGTTGGCGATCAACAGCAGCCAGGCAACCCGCGGCACATGCTCGAGTTGCGCCTCGAACGCCATCGGTATCCCCCAGCCGAAGGTCACGCCCAAATAGAGCTGCGGCACGGCCAGGAAGCGTTTGACGAACGGGTAGCTCACCGCCAGGAACGCTCCCAACACCGCGAGCAACAAGGTCATCTTGTTCAACTGCAGCGCCAAGACCAACGCCATCAAGGACAGGACGGCGAACAGGATCAGCGCCTCTACCGTGGATATGCGTCCGGCGGCCAGGGGCCGTTCTTGGGTACGCTTCACCTGCGGATCGAAGCTGCGATCAGCGTAATCGTTGATTGCGCAGCCGGCCGATCGCATGAGCACCGTTCCTGCAACGAAGATGAGGAATAGATGCGGGTCCGGCTTGCCGCGGCCGGCAATCCAAACCGCCCATAAAGTCGGCCATAACAGCAGCCAAATGCCGATCGGCCGGTTCAACCGCGTGAGCTGTACGTAGTCCTCGAAAGTGCCCAGAATTCTGGGCAACTCGTTCGTGGTCCAGGGGTGAAAGCGCACTCGATACACGAACCATCGCCAGCGCTGGGCGATTATTTCCGTCAATTCGACGCCTGAGCGCGGCAGCGACACTCCCGGCCGGCCTTTAGCAGCGGCCCATTGCGGGCAAGAACACTTCCTGCAGGAGCAGCGGCGCACCTCGCAATTGAATTCGCGAGCGCCGCGCCCACAAGCGGGCGGGCTTCAAATCGGCCTCCCGCAGTGCGCGCGCGGGCAGTGCACCATCGGTCGGCAGCGAGGCGTACTCGTAAGCACAATGCTCGACGGCCGATAGCTCGCTCAACGTCTCGCCGAGAGAGGCGTCTCCCAACTCCGCAAGCCATGGATGCACGCAGAGCGTGGAGTCCGGAATGATGGTTTGAGTAAACACCCACACCTGATCGGCGCAGCACAATTCGACTTCCCGGAACAAGCCGGCACTATCGGCCACATTCAGCCCCGCTTTGTGGGCGATGTCGAGCAGCCCCGTCCATTGTCCAATCAGCCGAGAGTCGAATCGTTCGCCGCACGCTGCCTTCATGCGCAGTGTGAGCAGGCCTTTGCCAATGAGCCAGGGGCGCATCGAAGCATCGACGTTGAATTGGCCGAGCCGTTCCGCAGGCAGCCATTGATTGGAATCGAGCGGCCGCGCTTTGTTAGGGGTCATATTGTTCATATCGGGGTGCATTCTAACCGACCCGGCCGTATTGCTCTGCATGTCCCACCCAGCGCCGGATCAGCGGCTCCACATGCAAGGGCCAATCCCGCAGCAGGACTTCCGCGGCAATTTGCACTCGCGGCAACAAATCGGCATCGCGCACGAGATCGGCCACCCGCATTTGCGCGAGCCCCGTCTGGCGCGTACCGAGCAGTTCTCCGGGCCCGCGAAGCTCGAGGTCGCGCCGCGCTACTTCGAAGCCATCGTTCGTGCGACGCATGACGGCAAGCCGCTCGCGGGCCAGAAGCGACAAGGGAGCTCGATAAAGCAAAAGGCACGAACTCTCGTGTTGCCCCCGACCCACCCGGCCGCGAAGTTGATGGAGCTGCGCGAGCCCCATGCGCTCCGCGTTCTCGATCACCATGAGGGTGGCATTTTGGACATCGACCCCTACTTCGATCACGGTGGTCGCGACAAGAAGATGAATTTCCCCGTCTTTGAAGCGGCGCATGGTGCGTTCCTTGGCGGCCGCCGGCATGCGTCCATGCACCACCGCGACGGTGAGTTCCGGCAATGCGGCGGCCAGAGCAGCAGCAGTTTCCTCCGCCGCCTGATAGGGCATCTCCTCCGATTCGTCGATCAGCGGGCACACCCAATACGCCTGCCGCCCTTCGAGACAGGCCGTGCGGATGCGCAAAACTACTTCGTCGCGGCGTACGTCGGCCAATACCACCGTCTTCACCGGCAGGCGCCCGGGCGGCATTTCATCGATGATCGACACATCGAGATCCGCATAGGCGGTCATCGCCAGTGTGCGCGGTATCGGGGTCGCGGTCATGATCAACTGATGCGGCTGGTGACCGTTCTGCGCACCTTTTTCGCGTAACGACAGGCGCTGATGCACACCGAATCGATGCTGTTCATCGACGATCACCAGTGCGAGCTTCCCGAAGGAGACGCCTTCTTGAAACAACGCGTGTGTGCCGACGACCACCGGGGCGAGACCCTCGCGAATCCTTTCGAGCACGGCGCTGCGCGCCTTGCCGGTTTGCCGCCCCGTCAACAGCGCCACCTCGATCCCGAGCGGTTCGAACCAGCGCCGGAAATTCTGCGCATGCTGATCGGCGAGCAGTTCGGTCGGCGCCATGAGCGCGACTTGCCGGCCCATCTGCACCGCCTGGGTTGCGGCCAGTGCGGCCACGAGCGTTTTACCGCAACCCACATCGCCCTGTACCAGGCGCAGCATCGGCTTTGCGAGCGCGAGGTCGCGCTCGATTTCATCGAGCACGCGACGTTGCGCCCGGGTCGGACGGAACGGCAGCGCCGATAGCAAACCTGCCTTGAGCCTGCCGTTGGTGACGAGCGGCCACCCGGGACTCTGTTGTATTCGTTGCCGCAGGAGTTTGAGCGACAGTTGGTGCGCCAACAATTCCTCGAACGCCAGGCGGCGCTGCGCCGGATGGCGCCAGTCGAGCAATAGCGCCACCGGTGCGTCCGCCGGCGGGAGGTGCACGTACTGCAAGGCCTCGCGCAGTGAGGGCAGCCGTGTATCCGCCAGTACGGATGCCGGCAGCCAGTCCTTAAGATCGCTTGCCGTGGTCTGATCCAGTGCCACTCTGACCAACTGCCGCAGTCGTCCCTGGGTTATCCCTTCAGTAAGGGGATAAATCGGGGTGAGGTGCTCGTCGGCGATATGCGCGGCGTCCCGGTCGATTCGCCGATATTCCGGATGCACCATTTCCAGTCCCTTCGGGCCGCGGCGCGCTTCACCGAAGCAGCGAATCCGTACGCCGCGCGCCAGACCGTTCTGCTGCTGCGTGGTGAAATGAAAAAAACGCAGCGTCAAGAAACCCGAGCCGTCGCCGATTCTGCAGAGCATCTGGCGGCGGCCGCGAAAGGAAACCTCCGTTAGAAGTACCTCGCCCTCAACTGCGGCGCGCTCCGCGGACCGAAGTTCTCCCAAAGGGACCAAGCGGGTGCGATCTTCGTAGCGCAAAGGCAGCAGAAACAACAAATCTTGAGTGGTTTCCACGCCCAACGCGCGCAGCCGCTCGGCCAGGGCATCGCCTACCCCGCGCAGTACCGTCACCGGCTTCAAGTCGATCACAACGCGACGATGCACTCCACTTCGATCTCGGCACCGCGCGGCAGGGCGGCGACGCCAACGGCAGCGCGCGCCGGGTAGGGCTGGCGAAAGTATTCGGCCATGACCTTGTTGACGAGAGCGAAGTGAGAAAGATCGGTCAGAAACACCGTTGCCTTGACCACGTCATCGAGGCTTGCCCCTGCGGCCACTACAATCGCCTTCAGATTGTCGAACACCTGGCGTACTTGGGCCTCCATGCCGCCGGGTACCAATTCCTTGGTCGCCGGATCCAAGGGAATCTGGCCGGACACCCAGATGGTGTTGCCGACGCGAACAGCCTGCGAATAAATACCGATGGCCGCCGGCGCATCCGCGGTGGAAATGATCTGCTTGCTCATGATTTAAGCGTTCCCCAAGGTAGGCTTCGGTTCGATCGGCCGGCGCAAAGTCAGGCCAACGTGCGAAATACGCGCTGCACGTCGGGCATCCGGCGGATGGTGCGGATGACGCTTGCCAAGTGTTTGCGGTCACGTACTTGCAGTTGAAATTTGAGAGAGGAACTGTTCACATCGCGCTCTTCCAGAGAGACTTGATCGATATTGGTTTCGGTGCCTGCAATGCTCGAGGCCACCGCCGCCAGCACCCCGACCCGGTTGTTGATTTCCAGTTGGATCTCCGAACTGAACAGGCGACCGTGCGTCCCCTCCCACGCCACAGACAGCCATTTTTCCGGCTGCTTGCGATACTCGGCGAGATTACCGCAATTCTGCCTGTGGATCATCACGCCGCGGCCGGCGCTCAAATACGCCATGATCGGATCGTTGGGGATGGGGAAGCAGCAGCGCGCGTAAGTAACCAGCAATCCTTCCGTGCCGGCAATCATCAGCGGACCGCCGTTCGAATGACCGCTCTCCCCGCCTTCGCGCGGCGGCTGCAATCGCCGTGCGACTAGGGGCGCCAACCGCTCGCCCAGGCCGATCTTTTCATACAGTTCGTCGGCATCTCTCAAGTTGAGTTCTTTGACGACCACGGCGATGTCTGCCGCCGGAATTTTCTTCAGGCTGAGCGAGAAATCTTCAAGAGCGAGCCCGAGCAAGCGCTTACCGAGTTCGAGCGCCTCGCCGCGCTTCAGGTTCTTCAAGTACTGCCGGACGGCGGCGCGCGCCTTCGCCGTCACCAAGAAAGTGGACCAGGACGGGTTCGGTGTCGCGCCCTTCGCGGTGATGATCTCCACGGTTTGCCCGTTGCGCAGCACGGTGCGCAGCGGAACCAGGCGCCGGTCGACTTTCGCCGCGACGCAGCGATTGCCGACGTCGGTATGGATTGCATAGGCAAAATCGACCGTCGTCGCGCCGGTCGGCAAGCGCAATATCTTGCCCTTCGGCGTGAACACGTAGACCTTGTCCGGGAACAAGTCGACCTTGACGCTTTCCAGGAATTCTTCGGAACTCCCACCCTCTTGAATCTGCACCAAGCTTGCCAACCACTCGCGCGCGCGATCGTGTTCGACGCCGCCGAAGCTATCGCCGCCCGACTTGTATTTCCAATGCGCAGCGATGCCCGACTCGGCGACGCGGTGCATCTGCTCGGAGCGGATTTGGACCTCGATCGGCACGCCGTTGGGTCCAAAAAGCGTGGTGTGCAGGGACTGGTATCCGTTGACGCGAGGAATGGCGATGTAATCCTTGAAGCGTCCCGGCATCGGTTTGTAGACGCTGTGCACCAATCCCAAAGCCCGGTAGCAGGTGTCCGCGTTGTCGACAATGATGCGAAACCCGTAGACGTCGACCATTTCGTTTAGCGAAATGCCCTTGTTCTGCATTTTTTTATAAATGCTGTAGAGATGTTTTTCGCGGCCCTCGACGCCGCCGGCGATCGCTGCTTTTTTCAAGGCGCCCTTGAAAGTCTCGGCAATCTTGCCGATGAATTCCTTTTGATTGCCGCGCGCGCGTTTCAATTCGCGTTCGAGCACCTTGTATCGATAGGGATACAGCGCCCGAAACCCGAGATCTTCGAGTTCCAGTTTGACCGCATATAGACCGAGGCGCTCCGCAATCGGCGCGTAGATCTCCAGAGTTTCGCGCGCGCTGCGGCGCCGTTTGACCGGCGGCATGACGCCGAGCGTGCGCATGTTGTGCATGCGGTCGGCGAGCTTGACCATGATGACGCGGATGTCGCGCACCATGGCAAGCAGCATCTTGCGGAAACTCTCGGCCTGCGCCTCTTGGCGATTCTTGAACTGAATCTGATCCAGTTTGCTCACGCCATCGACGAGTTCCGCGACGACTTGACCGAAGATCGAGGCAATCTCGGCCTTCGCCGTCGGCGTGTCCTCGATCACATCGTGCAAGATGGCGGCGACCAGGGTGTCGGCATCCAGCCGCAGATCGGCCAGGATGTCGGCGACGGCGACGGGATGAGTGATATAGGGCTCACCCGAGACCCGCTTTTGGCCGTGGTGTTTTTCCGCGCCGAATTCGTACGCTTCGCGTACACGTTCGACCTGAGCGGGAGACAGATAAGCTTCGAGCTTATCCAGGAGCTGACTTATCCCTGTGGTGCGTCTTCCACCGGGTAAGAAACCGAGTATGGAAGACGCATAGTCCATTTCTACTCTGGGGTGGGGTTCAGTCCCCTAAGCCAAGTTGCGGGGCGCGGAAATCGGATGGCATATCCAGCTCGCTCACGGGCTGCTGAATCGGCTCTTCAGGCTCCTCGAGCATTTCGAGAGTGATGTTTCCGGCGGCAATCTCGCGCAGCGCAACCACGGTCGGCTTGTCGTTTTCCCATTCCACGGTCGCTTCCGCGCCGTTCGCCAGGCGTCGTGCTCGCTTCGCAGCCAACAACACCAGGTTAAAAAGATTGGGCTCATTCTGCAGGCAGTCTTCGACCGTAATACGCGCCATGGCTTTTGGGGTTCCGTTAAAGGGGATTGAAATCATAGCAGAAAAAAGCCCATCCAGGCCAGCTACGCCGCTTAGGTCCGCATCTTAGGGCGAGAGCAATTGGGCCGCCA
This sequence comes from uncultured Gammaproteobacteria bacterium, assembly GCA_963755965.1. Classification (GTDB taxonomy): domain Bacteria; phylum Pseudomonadota; class Gammaproteobacteria; order Steroidobacterales; family Steroidobacteraceae; genus Bog-1198. The sequence continues at coordinate 374,894 of CAVWLU010000008.1, read as the reverse complement.
GGCGCGCAACTTCAGGCCGTTCCGCCGCCAACTGATCGCCGCGTTCGTGAATGATGGCGAGCAAATCCTCGAGAGCTCGATCGAAACCGTCGTTGATCACGACGTAGTCGAATTCCGTCCAATGGGCGAGGTCCTTGCCTGCGTCTTGGAGGCGCCGCTCAATCACCGCTTCTGTATCGGTGCTTCGGCCCCGGAGCCGAAGTTCGAGCGCGCGGCGTGTGGGAGGGAGAATAAAAATGCTGCGCGCCTTGGGCAGGCGCGCGCGCACCTGGCGTGCTCCCTGCCAATCGATCTCGAGCAAAAGAAGTTCACCCTGCCGCAAGGCGTCTTCTACCGCACGCAGGCTGGTTCCATACGAATTGTCGAACACCTGCGCGTGCTCGAGAAATTCGCCGCGCGCGACCATGTCGGCAAATTGCGCATGCGTCACGAAGTGGTAGTCGCGCCCATTGACTTCGTTCGCGCGCGCCGTGCGTGTGGTGTACGACACCGAGAAGTGCAGCCGCGGTTCCCGTTCCATCAGCGCCTTGACCAGGCTGGTTTTGCCGGCGCCCGACGGCGCCGCAATCACGTACAGGCGTCCGATCTCGACGTTGTCTATGGCCATTGGATACTGCCTCGCTCGAAATTTACGGCTTGACGTCTGGGTGCCGACTTTAACGGATCGGACTGCGCGAGAGCATCACTCTCGTCGTTCGGCGAAGCCAAGCGAGGGCATTGGGTTTGCCTCATGCCGCCGGATGCCGCATTCTGCTCGCGCATAAGACATCAGGGGACGACATATGAGCAGCCCTGCCAGATCCGCACCGCTCGCCTCCACGCCGCGCGCCGAACTGACACTGCGCGGCTTGGTTCTGGGCGTTCTCATCACCGTGGTTTTCACCGCGGCCAACGTCTACTTCGGACTCAAAGCCGGCCTCACCTTCGCCACCTCGATCCCGGCGGCGGTGATTTCCATGGCGGTACTGCGCGGCTTCAAGGGCATGACCGTCCAGGAAAACAACATCGTGCAGACCGTCGCCTCGGCGGCCGGCACCCTGTCCTCGATCATCTTCGTGCTGCCGGGCATGGTGATGATCGGCTGGTGGACCGGCTTTCCGTACTGGGTTTCTTGCGCGATCTGTGCCCTGGGCGGGATCTTGGGCGTGATGTATTCGATCCCGCTGCGGCGCGCGCTCGTAACGCAGTCCGATCTGCCCTACCCCGAAGGGGTCGCCTGCGCCGAGGTGCTCAAGGTTGGCGGCGGCGAGCACGCCGATGCCGCGGCGGTCGAGGACAGCCGAGCCGGGCTCATGGCCGTGGTCTGGGGCGCGATCGTTGCGGGCGCCTTTGCATGCATCGTGGCCACGCGCATCTTCGCCAGCGACGTGGTGCGGTATTTCCGCCTCGGCGGTGAACGCGGCGGCGTGACCGGCTTCGATTTCTTACTGTCCTTCGCGCTGTTCGCCGTCGGCCACTTGGTGGGCCTGTGGGTCGGCATTGCGATGTTCGTCGGTGCGCTGATCGGCTGGGTTTGGGGAGTGCCGCACTTCTCCGCGCTCGCGGCGAGCACGGAACCGATGGCGCAGCTGGCCCAGCACACCTGGAGTCACCAGGTACGTTTCGTCGGCGCCGGCACCATCGGAGTGGCGGCAGTATGGACGCTGGCGAAACTCATCGGACCGGTGGCCGCCGGCCTGCGCTCCGCGATGGCGGCCTCGCGGGCGCGCGCCGCCGGAAACGCCGCACTGCTACCGCGCACCGAGCAGGACATCCCGATCGGCTATGTCGCCCTGATTTCGCTCGCCTGCATGGTGCCGATCGGCGTGCTGATTGCGAACTTCGCATCCGGCAGCGGCCTCGGTGGGCATATGCTGGCGGCGGTGGCCGGCGCCCTGGTCTACATCGCGCTGATGAGCTTCTTCGTTTCCGCGGTCTGCGGCTACATGGCCGGGCTCATCGGCTCCTCGAACAGTCCGCTGTCAGGTATCGGGATCCTGGTCGTGATCGGCGCAGCATTGCTCCTCGTGCCCGGCATACGCTCCGGCCTGCCCGCCGGCGGCGAGACGGCGCTCGTGGCCTACGCGCTGTTCGTCACCTCGGTAGTGTTCGCCGCGGCCGCCATCGCGAACAACAACCTGCAGGATTTGAAGACCGGCCAGCTCGTCGACGCCACGCCGTGGAAGCAGCAGGTGGCGCTGGTCATCGGCGTTATCGCCGGCGCCGCGATCATTCCGCCGATCCTCGATCTGCTCAACCATGCCTATGGTTTCGCCGGCGCTCCCGGGCCGCACCACGAACATCCGTTGCCGGCGCCGCAGGCCGGCTTGATCTCGGCGCTGGCGCAGGGCGTGATCCAGCACAACGTCGACTGGAGTCTGATCCGGATCGGTGCTCTGGTCGGCGTGCTGGTAATCGCCGCCGACGAAACGCTGCGGCGCTTCACCAAATCGGCGCACCTCTCGCCGCTTGCCGTGGGCTTGGGGATCTATCTGCCGACGCAGAGCACGCTGATGGTTGTGGTCGGCGCAATCGTGGGCTGGTACTACGACCGCCGCGCGCAGCGCGCTTCGAACCCCGAGGCCACCAAGCAGCTCGGTGTGCTGCTGGCTTCAGGAATGATTGTCGGTGAGGGCCTCGTGGGCGTGCTCATCGCCGCCTTCGTCGCCTTCTCGGGCAAGGATTTTCCGCTCGCCCTGGTCGGCGATGAGTTCGCCGACAACGCCGCGGTATGGATCGGGAGCGGCGTGTTCGCGCTGACGGTGTTTCTGTTGTATCGCTGGGCGGCGCGGATGCGGCCGTAAACGCTTAAGGATGCGGCCCTAAACGAGAAGCTACTCGATGTTCTGCACCTGCTCGCGCGAAGTGCACCTAAAACATTGATTCATCATGACATCCAAAGTGCACGTGAGCCACCAGCTACGAAGTTAGCTACAAGTTATCGATCGCCTGCGCCCCAGAGAGTGGTTTTGCATCCACGAATCTTTGCAGCGTTTTTGAGGCTTTGCAGGATAGCCCCGCGCTTACTATTAGGGCCACATTGTGGCCCAAAGATTGCGCGCCGCGAAGGTCGCGAGGCGTGCAGCGCCAATCACTTTGCGAGGCCCGCGGAAGTCGGCCAGCCTAGTTGCCTTCCGCGTCGAATGATCGTTCACGGGAAATGCGTCGGGCTCTTCACGGCCAGCTTCAGTAGTTGGGTATTCCGATCTCGCTGCCACTAAGCGGTCATTCGCGCCATACGATAAGCTGTCACTGTTGCCTGACTCCCAAGAACCGATCACAGCAATCTGCCTAGAGGAAGACAGTCATTCCGCGTTCGAGGCGCAAACAATTGGTTCTACTAGGGACGGTACTGGTCGCTTTGGCCTTAATAATTATATGCGCCCGGTACTCGCCTCGGCTGAATCCAACGGCGGCTGGTCAATCGCTCACTTTAAATCCGTGGGACGCGGCCTCAACCTCTCACACAATTCCCTCACAAGAATCTAACGCGGCGGCTTTCACAACTCCAATCGCTAATACAAGAACAAACGGTGCGTCCGTTGGCGATTTAGGAAAACGCGTATCAACACTCTCGGGAATTGATAAATCAGTGGTGGGTCGAGCGTTCCACGTTTCCGACCCGGTAAAGGAAAGCTGCAAGCACGACACCATTGAATGTCCCGTAGTGATGGAGTCGTTGGCTAGGATGGTCAAAGAGCCACGCGACATGTATTGGGCCGGCAAGATGGAGGAAGTGATCCAAGCCGTTGTCGATGCGCAGGGGTCGGATAAATTCGTCGTTCGCAATCTTGAATGCCGCTCTTCGATATGTATTTTGGAAGTCGAGGTTCATGATCCTGGGTCAGTTGTCGATAGATACAACAAGGTTATTGTTTCCAATTTGAAGCCAAACGGGGCCGCGATCGGCGAAACCGAATTAGATGATTCAGGAGCACATTTCAATACTCAGCTATTGGACTTTTCTAGAAAATAAGCCAATCAGGGGCAGGTCCGTATTATTGTTTTTGACGGCATGAGACGGGAAATCAGACATTGGCCACCGACCGCACTGGGGGTCGCGAACGCACCTTCACGTGAATGTATCGATAAAACATCGCTCCGCTGATGCAGGTCCTTACTGTCAGCGGGCGTGCGCAAGCTCGTCTCGAACAATCTTCCGCACCTGCTCGGCTGTAATAGGCTTTTCAGCGGTTCCTAAGTATCGCGCGAGCGCCTCGTTAATAAGCGTCTGATATCCAATGCCCGTTCGCGCCGACTCGGCCTTGAACGCCGCGACGATCTGATCGTCGATGTAAATGGTGATGCGAGTTTTTCCCTTAGTTGGCACAGCCTGCCCGCGCCGCCCTTTGGAGAAATCGTACTCAGCCTTCATAAACTCTCCGCTCCTTCGTGGTTGCTCGTCGCACGGAGATTAGGCGCTCGCCGTCTTCGCGCTCCGTCCAAACAACCACCAAAATTTCGCCGCCGACGTTCATCCCGACGGTGATCCAGCGAGACTCTCCTGCGGAGGAATCATCCTCCACTGTCAAACCTAGCGGATCGTTCAACACACCTTCCCCCTCAACCAAGGACAGGCCGTGCTTGACGATATTGGCAGCGTCCTTCTCGGGATCGAACTTCGGTGCCATATACGTACTATATATGTATCCCGTACATATTTCAAGAATGCGGACGCGGCCGGTCTTTAAGGTCGCAAATTGCGACCTTAAAGAAATGGTCTCCGCCGCGTACGGCGAATACTTGCGATGCGGATCGCGATGCTTCTAGGAGCCGGCCGCATCTTGCGACCGGTTCAGAGCTGCCGGCTGCGAGTTCGGCATCGAGCAGCACCCGTTGGCCGCGTAACACGAGGATGGCGCTGGCGATCTGTTCGGGGGCGACTGATTTGGGCATTGATGCTTCCCAGGGTCGGAAGTTACGAGTTGGAGCGACGGGATCGCAAGGGCGCGACCTTTCGCTCGCCGCGCTCGATTTCCAGCAGAAGCGCCGTCCACGTTTCGAGCGCGGCTCTGCGCTCCGCAAAATAATCGTGCGTGTTGTATACGCCCTGGAGGCCGGGCAACTTGTGGTTGAGGCAACGCTCCGCGACCTCGCTGCGAATGCCCAAGGAGGACAAATGCGTGCGCATGGTGCGCCGTAAATCGTGAATCGTGAATTCGTCCAGACCGTGATCGACGCCGGCGAGAGCGGCGTTCAGGGTGTCGATTCCGACGTGCAGTGCACGTTGCCGGCGGTCTCTGCGCCGCTTTGGAAGTACGAATTCGCTGCTGCAGGCGACTTCGCGCAGGGCTTTGAGCCATCCGACCACCGCCGGCGTCAACGGGATCGACAGCGGCGCGGCGGTCTTGGTGCGCTTGGCCGGCAGTCGCCACACCGGACCCAATTCCGTCGCGCCATCGAGGTCGAACTCACTCCACTTGGCGCCGAGCAATTCGCCTTTGCGAACGCCGAGGGCCAGCAGCAATTTGATCGTCAGCAGATTGGTACCGCCGAAGCTCGGCGAGTCTCGCAGCGCCTTGAACATCCGCTCGAGCTCATCGCGGCTCAAGGATCGTTGCCGCGCGGACTCCTGGCCGCCGGCGTCGCTGAGATTAAAATCAGCTACCGGGCTGGACGCTATCAGATGCCTGCGGACGGCGAACCTAAAAACTCGCCGCATGTGGCGCAGCAGATCATTCGCCGCCGTCGGCGCCTTCTTGGCAACGCGGGCGAGCAAACGAGCCGCCATGGCCGGCGTGATCTCGACGGGCACGGTATCGCCGAACTCCGGAAGCATATATTTGTCGAGATACCGGCGCGGCACCCCCGGGTGCTTGAGACGTCCGCCTTTGATTTCGGTTTCGTACCAGTCCTCGGCCAGCTCCTTGAACTTGCCGCGTGCCTTCTTGGCGGCGCTGGCTTTGAGCTGTGCGTCGATCTCGATCTGCTTCTCGAGCAATGGGTCGCGGCCTGCGTCGACCAGCGTGCGTTTGGCGCGCGCGGCCTTGCGGGCCTCCGCCAGTTCCATGTCCGGATAACTGCCGAGCGCCATCCACCGATCGCGGCCGCCAAAGCGATAGCGCAGCGTCCAGGCCGTGCCGGAAGCGGATTGCTTGCGAAGATAAAGTCCCGCGCCGTCGGGGAGCAGGACGGGTTCGCCCTTCTCATGTGCCCGTTTGACCTGCAGTGCCGTCAGTCTGTCCCGCGCCATCGGCACATCCTTGTAGCTAGACCAGGAACACGTAGTTCCTCTTGGCTGTAGCTAGCATTGTAGCTACGCGCTCAGCTACAAACTTTAGCGCGGCAGGGCCTGGAAGTCCATGGACGCTGCTTGTCAATAATTGCTTGATTTATAGAGAAATGCGAGCGAGGGCGCGGCGGGCCCAAACGGCTCCGGAAGCTACTCGATGTTCTGAACTTGCTCGCGCATCTGCTCGATCAGCACTTTCATGTCGACCGCGGCGCGCGTGGTTTCGATGTCCTGAGATTTCGAGGACAGCGTATTGGCTTCGCGGTTCAGCTCCTGCATCAGAAAGTCCAAGCGCCGGCCGGCGGGTTCTTGGCCGCCGAAGGCTTTGCGTATTTCGGTCACATGGCCGCGCAGCCGGTCGATTTCCTCATCGACATCCAAGCGTTGCCCGAGGATGGCCAGTTCCTGCTCAAGCCGCTCCTGGTTCACTTCGCTGACAAGCTGCGCAATGCGCTCGAGCAATTTGGCTCGCATGCGAGCCCGCACCTCCGGCAGCCGCTCCGCGACCCGTGCGGCAAAATCATCGAGGCCCGCACACCGCTGTTCCAACCCGTCGCGTAAGCGACCACCCTCGCTGTCGCGAAAGCGCGCGAGCTCGACCAAAGCCTCACCTAGTAGAGTTTGCGCGGCGGCGATCATCGGAGCGGTATCGCGGCTGTGCTCACGCACCACTCCCGGCCAGCGCAAAAGATCCATGACATCGATGCGTGCCGCTTCGCCCGCATGCGCCGCCACTTGCTGGGCGCGCAGTGTCAGCGAGGCGAGCAAATCCGCATCCACTTCGAGGGAGCTCGCGACCGCAGCGGGGCGAAAATGCAGAGAACAATCGATTTTGCCGCGGCGCACGCCTCCCGCGATCGCCTGGCGAAAGTCCGCTTCGGCAATGCGGAATTCTTCAGGCAGGCGGCAGCCGATTTCCAGAAACCGGTGATTGACCGTCTTTACCTCCCAGGCGAGCAGCCCCCAAGGAAACTGACGCTCGCGTCGCGCAAAGCCGGTCATGCTACGAATCATAGGGGTCAGCGCCAAAATCGGCCATAATCGGCGTTCGAGTCTATCGGAAAGTCTTAGGAGCTGTCATTGCAGATAGAGACCGCAGATGTGAGCCTGATCGGTCATCGCGAGGAAAACCAAGATCGCGTAGCGGTAGCGGCCGCTGAGCAGTCCGTACTCCTGGTGGTGATCGACGGCATGGGCGGCCATGCAGAAGGGGCGCGTGCCGCCGAGACGGCACTCGCAACGCTGCTCGAGGCATTTTGGCAAACGCCGCATCCTATCTTCGATCCGCTGGGATTCTTGCATTTGTCGCTCGGTCGAGCGCACGAGGAAGTGGTCAAGTTGGGCGCCGGTTTGAGTGTGGAAGCGCGCCCGAGGGCAACTTGCGCGGTGTGCTTGGTGCAGGATGCCGCGGCCTACTGGGCGCACGTGGGCGACAGCCGCGTTTATCAGTTGCGGCAAGCTCAGGTGTTGGAACGCACTCGCGATCACAGTCATGTCGAGGTGCTGCTCCGCGAGGGCCTGATCACCGAAGCAGAGGTGCATGGCCACCCGATGCGCAACTACGTCGAATGCTGTCTCGGCGGCGATGCGGCGCTGCCCGAGATGAGCATTTCGACGCGCCGGCGTCTCAAAGGGGGCGACGTCTTGTTGCTGTGCACTGATGGACTGTGGGCGAATCTCCACGACAAGGATTTCGTACGCTTCGCGCAGGCGGCGGGCAAGACCTTGCGAGATTCATTGACGGAACTCGGAACCCAGGCGGTCGCCGCGTCGGCTCCATACAGCGACAACACCAGCGCCGCGGCGCTGCGTTGGCGCGCGGCATGAGCCTGCGGCCGAGCGGTCGCGAGCCCGATCAATTACGGCCCTTAAGCTTCGTTCGCGGCTACACCGCGCACGCCGAAGGCTCCGTGTTGGTCGGATTCGGCGCGACTCGAGTGCTGTGCACGGCCAGTATCGAGGATGGCGTCCCTTCGTTCCTGCGCGGCACGGGGCAGGGTTGGGTTACCGCCGAATACGGCATGTTGCCGAGGGCCACGCACACCCGCTCGGCACGCGAGGCCGCGCGCGGCAAGCAATCGGGCCGTACCCAGGAGATTCAACGGTTGATCGGCAGAGCGTTGCGCGCGGTGGTTGATCTTAAGGGATTGGGTGACCGCACCGTCACCATCGACTGCGACGTGTTGCAGGCCGACGGCGGCACGCGTACGGCAGCGATCACGGGTGGTTTCGTCGCTCTGGCCGATGCCATCGATACCTTGATCAAGAAGCGCACGCTCAGTTCAAATCCGCTGCACGGCCAGGTGGCCGCGGTCTCGGTGGGCATTTACCGCGGCGTGCCGGTGCTCGATCTGGACTATGCCGAGGACTCGAACGCGGAAACCGACATGAACGTGGTGATGAACAGCGGCGGTGCATTCGTCGAGGTGCAGGGCACTGCGGAGGGACACGCATTTAGGCGCCACGAACTCGATCAGCTACTGGACCTCGCAACGCGGGGCATTGCGCAATTGCATGAAGCACAGCAGAGCGCCCGCGCAGCCTAGGAAATTGGTCATCGCAACCGGGAATGCGGGCAAGCTGCGCGAATTTCGCCTCGGCCTCACGGGATTGCCGTTCGAAGTCGTGGGCCAGTCTGCGTTCGAGGTGGTGCCTGCGCAAGAAACGGGATCGAGTTTCTTGGCGAATGCCCTGCTCAAGGCGCGGCATGCGGCCGCGGCCACCGGTGAGGCGACGATAGCGGATGACTCGGGCCTCGAAGTGGATGCGCTTGGTGGCGCACCCGGCATCTATTCGGCTCGCTATGCCGGTGCGGGCGCCGATGACGCCGCGAACAACGCGAAGCTTATTACCGCGCTCGCCGGAGTGCCGATGCGCGAGCGCCGCGCTCGCTACCGATGCGCCCTTGTGTTCGTCAATGGCCCGGAGGATCCCGGGCCGCTGACGGCAGAAGGCCTTTGGGAAGGCTATATCCTCGATGCGCCCCGCGGCTCGGGTGGCTTTGGATACGACGCTTATTTTTGGCTGCCGGAGCTCGAGTTGACCGCGGCAGAACTTTCGCCCGACGAGAAAAATCGGCGCAGCCATCGCGGTGAGGCATTACGATCGCTGCGCCGGCAACTCGCGGCGCATCGGTGATGAGCGCCGCGCCGCTCGCTTCCGGCGAACTAAGCGGCGCAGTCGCGGCGCCGGAGCCCGCCATACCACTCGCCTTGTACGTGCATATGCCCTGGTGCGTGCGCAAATGTCCGTACTGCGATTTCAATTCGCACCAGTTGAAATCGCCGGTGCCCTCCGACAGCTACATCGATGCGTTGATTCGAGATTTCGACACGGAGCTGCCTTTTATTGCGGGCCGCAGGATCGACACGGTGTTCTTCGGCGGCGGCACTCCCAGCTTATTCGGGCCCGATGACTTCGCGCGGATGCTGCGGGCGCTGCGGCAGCGGATTCCCTTTGCAGACGATGCGGAAATAACTCTTGAGGCCAATCCCGGCACCATCGAACGCGGCCGCTTTGCCGGCTATCGCGATGCCGGCATCAATCGAGTGTCGCTTGGCGCGCAAAGCTTTGCGCCACGGGCGCTCGAACGGCTGGGGCGCATTCATAGGGTGGAAGATACGTACCGCGCGGTGGAAGAACTCACCGCCGCCGGCATCGAGAACTTCAACCTGGATTTGATGTATGCCTTACCGGAGCAGACGCTCAAGGAAGCGCTCTTCGATGTGCGCACGGCCTGTGCGCTGGAACCCGCTCATATCTCGTACTACCAGCTAACGCTCGAGCCGGGCACCGTATTTCATGCACGTCCGCCCGCATTGCCGGATGAAGACGCCGCGTGGATGATTCAAGTCGAATGCCAGGAATTACTCGCGGCGGAAGGTTTCGAGCAATACGAAGTTTCCGCCTATGCGAAAGAAGGGGCGCGCTGCCGGCACAACCTCAATTACTGGCTGTTCGGCGACTACGTGGGCGTGGGGGCGGGCGCGCACGGTAAGCTCAGCATCGATGTACCCGAGGGTATTTTGCGGACCGCAAAGCCCAAGCAGCCCCGGGAATATCAGGACGGTCTACAAATGTTGCCGGCCTCCATCGCCCGAACGGCAACGGCACTTACCCCAATCGGCGAGCGCAAACAAATCTCTCCGGCGGAACTGCCGTTTGAATTCATGCTCAATGCTCTGAGGCTCAACGAGGGATTTGCAGTTCGCGATTTTGAGCTTCGTACGGGACTTTGTGCGGGCGCTGTCGAACCTAAGCTCCGGGAAGCCGGTAACCGGGGCCTCGTCGAGGTCACGGATCGAGGTTGGCGCCCGACAGAGCTTGGAAGGAAATTCCTAAACGATCTGCAGGCGGGCTTTCTCGCATGAGCTTATGCACACTGGGGTCTGCGCCTCGCACAAAGGGGTACCTACAGCACATTGCGCCAGCGTTAGGTCAGATGACACGTGCAAGCATTTGAAAATGAAAGATAAACTAACCTGTCTATTTTTTGACCAAGTTAACATTTATGCGAAATTCGGCTGTGCGAAGTGTGTGCTTTGGGACCCATCCACAGACTTATCCACAGATATTGTGGACAAGGTTGCAAGCGTTTGACCGTCAAGGGCTTATGTCACATCGCTTGTTGAAGCGACCGGTTTAAGATATCGTACGCGGCCCTGTTTTTTGGCAGGGTCAACCGGCGTGGCGATGTACTTCTCGAGGCCTCATCGAGAACCCACCGATTCTGCCGTCAAAAGATACACGAGGTTCCCATGAAAGCCGGCATCCATCCTGAATACAACGACATCACGGTCACTTGCACCTGCGGAAACAAGTTCCAAACCCGCTCGACGATTGGGCAGGACTTGCAGGTGGAAGTCTGCTCGAACTGCCATCCGTTCTACACCGGCAAGCAGAAAATCGTGGATACCGGAGGCCGTGTCGATAAGTTCCGCAAGAAGTATGCGGCCTCAGCTCCGAAAGCCAAGGCGAGTGTCCCTAGCTAGGGATTCCCAAGTTCGTGCGCGGGCGCAAGCGCCCGCACGGCTTTAAACTGTCGCGCAGTTTTCTAGGTGCTCGCTCGGCGTCAAGTGCGCACGCTGTGACACAGCGCTTAGGCGACGGCGATATTTCTCTGCAGACTCAAAGTCATCGCGCAGAGCGTATGCGCTTGATTCCGTTGAACGACCGTGCAAGGCTGCGAGGCCCTAAATCAATGCAAACTCATTCCTGTCGGAAAAGCGCATGAGCACCAAATACGAACTTAAGAATCTGGCCACCGGTAAGGCCGCTGAATTAAATGCGATCTCCGGAACGATCGGCCCCGACGCGCTCGATATTTCGCATCTATACCGGGATTTCGGAGTGTTCACTTATGACCCCGGTTTCATGGCGACGGCCAGCACGGAGAGCAAAATCACCTACATCGACGGCGATGCGGGAGTGCTGCTGTATCGTGGTTATCCGGTCGAACAGCTTGCCGAAAAATCCACCTTCCTGGAAGTCGCCAATCTGCTGATCTCCGGCAGCTTGCCGACCAAAGCCGAGCTGCATGCATTTCAAACGTCGATCATGCGGCACACCATGGTCAACGAGCATTTATTGCGGTTTTTCCAGGGTTTTCATCACAACGCGCATCCCATGGCGATGGTCTCGGCGGTGGTCGCTTCGATGGCGGCTTTCTATCACGACACGATGGACATCAACGAGCCGCGTCACCGGGAAATCTTCGCACATCGCATCATTGCCAAACTGCCGACGATTGCCGCTGCAGCCTACAAACACACCCTCGGCCAGCCGTTCATTTATCCGCGCAACGATCTGCGCTACTGCGCCAACATGCTCAATATGTTTTTTGCGGTCCCGTGCGAACCCTACTTGATCGATCCGGTGGCGGCGGAAGCACTGGATTTGTTGTTCATCCTGCATGCCGACCATGAGCAAAACGCCAGCACCTCGACTGTCCGCCTCGCGGGCAGCACCGGCGCGAATCCTTATGCGGCGATATCCGCCGGGGTTTCCGCACTCTGGGGACCTGCGCACGGCGGGGCGAACGAGGCCGTACTCGATATGTTGGACGGCATTGGCTCGGCGGCAAACATCGACAAGTTTTTGGTTCGAGTCAAAGACAAGTCCGAAAGCGTACGTTTGATGGGCTTCGGCCATCGGGTATACAAAAATTTCGATCCACGCGCCAAGCTCATTCGCGGCATGTGCTATCGCGTGCTGGAGAAACTGGGCAAGAGCAACAACCCGCTGTTCGAGCTGGCGCTGAAACTCGAAGAAATCGCTCTCAAAGATGAGTATTTCGTGTCCCGTAAACTGTATCCGAACGTCGATTTCTACTCAGGGATCATCTATAGCGCCTTAGGAATTCCCCGCTCCATGTTCACGGTCTTATTCGCGATTGCGCGCACCGCCGGCTGGGTCGCGCATTGGCAAGAAATGGTCTCCGATCCGCACATGCGAATCGGTCGACCGCGCCAGCTGTACGCCGGGCCTACCAAGAGAGACTACCTGCCGATAGAAAAGCGCTGAAAATGCCGGCGCCGATTCATGCTCTATCGCTCGCGCTGGCGGCTCTCCTGGTGGCCGCGCACGCCGAGTTCGCTTCAGCCGATGTTTTGCCGGAAAGCAATCTTTGCGCCGCTCCCGCCGGACCCGTGGCACTTGGGAGCGCGCAATGGAACGGCTGGGGCGGTCTGGAAAACACACGCTACCAAGCGGAGCCCGCCATACGGGCGACCGACGTGCCCAAGCTTGCGCTCAAGTGGGCGTTTGGTTACCAGGGCAGCGCCGTATCCGGTCAGCCGACTATCATCGATGGCCGGGTGTTCGTGACCGGCGCAACGGGCCGGGTGTATGCGCTCGATGCAAAGACCGGCTGCACCTATTGGACCTACGACGCTCAGGCCGGCGTTCGCACCGCAGTCTCGATCGGCGAACTCGCTCAGCAAAAAAGTGCTCCGAGGCAGCGCAAATCAAAACGCAAACTCTCTTTGGCGCACCTTGACGTGCAGAAGGCGCCGAGCGCGGTGTTCTTTGGCGACGATAAGGGCGCGGTGTACGCGCTCGACGCCCAAAAAGGCACGTTGCTGTGGAAGACACAGGTAGAGGGCCATCCGATGGCCCGCATACAGGCTTCACCGACGCTCTACAAGAACCGGCTGTACGTGGCAGTCGCTTCGGACGAGCCGAGCGCGGCCGCCCAATCGACCTACTCCTGCTGTACGTTTCGCGGCAGCGTTGCGGCTCTCGATATCGCGAACGGCAGTCTGGTGTGGAAAACCTACACGGTGCCTGAGGAGCCGCGGCCGTACCGCAAAAGTAATACAGGCGTTCAAGAATTCGGTCCCGCGGGCGTGCCGGTTCTGGCCGCACCGACCATCGACACCGTGCGCGGCCTGGTCTACGTGGCCACCGGCAAATCGTACACCGCGATCGATCAGCCGGCGGCCGATTCGATCGTTGCATTCGACCTCGCCGACGGGAAGTTGCGTTGGGCCAAACAACCGGCGCGCCAGGAGCAGGGGGCAGCCGAATTCGACTCCTCGCCGATCCTGCGTACCTTGGGCAGCGGCAAGCAAGTCATTCTCGCCGGACAACGGTCCGGACTCGTCTACGGTCTCGACCCCGATCGCGCCGGCGAGGTGCTTTGGCAAGCCAACGTAGCCGACGGCAAAGCAGGCGGCGTCGAATGGGGCCCGGCCGCGGATCACCACAGCCTGTATGTCGCGCTCTCCGGCCTTACCGCTGAGCCTCAAGACATGTCGGGCAGTTTGACTGCGCTCGATATGAAAAACGGCGCTATACGCTGGCAGACAGTTGCGCCAACGCCGGTGTGCAGCTGGGGAGCACAGGAATGTCCGCATGCACAGGCCCAGGCCGTCACGGTCATTCCCGGCGCCGCATTCTCCGGGTCGATGGATGGCCATTTGCGTGCGTACTCGACCATCGATGGAAAAATCCTGTGGGACTACGGCACTGCAAGGGATTTTGTGACCGTCAATCGCGTCAAAGCGAGCGGCGGATCGCTGGATCAGGGCGGAGCGACGATCGTCAACGGTGTGGTCTACGTCAACTCCGGCTACGGCCAACGCATCGGCCAACCGGGCAATGTTCTGCTCGCTTTCTCAGTCGACGGCAAATAAAGGTAATCACACACATTTCATGACCCGATCCAAATGGCTTTTCGGCTCGAGCCTTTGCTTGAGTCTTGCCGTCTATGCATCCTTGGGCGTAGCTGCCGCGGCTCGTCCATCCGGTAATTTGGCAGCGCCGATCGAGAATTCGGTGGTCAAGGTCTTTGCGACCATGCGCTATCCGGATCCTTTCAAACCGTGGACTAAACAGGCGCCGAGCGAGGTTACCGCCTCGGGCGTGGTAATCGAAGGTAAGCGCATATTGACCAACGCACATGTGGTTCTATATGCGACCCAGGTGCAAATCCAAGCCAATGCCGCCGGCGACAAGGTATCGGCGACCGTTGTTGCGGTCGCTCCCGGCATCGATTTGGCGGTTCTCAAGCTCGACGATCCGACGTTTTTCGACACCCATCCAGCGGTGACGCGCGCCAGCCAATTGCCGCAGATCAAGGACGCCGTGCTGGCTTACGGCTTCCCAACGGGCGGGACTTCCTTGTCCATCACCAAGGGGATCGTTTCGCGGATCGAGTTCGTGCCGTACACCTTTCCGACCTCCGGGCTGCGCATCCAGGTCGATGCCGCCATCAATCCAGGCAACAGCGGCGGCCCCGCCATCGCCGGCGACAAAATGATCGGACTCGCATTCAGCAAGTTGGGCGGGGACACGCAGAACATCGGATACATCATTCCCAACGAGGAAGTAGACCTGTTCTTGAAGGATATCGCCGACGGTCATTACCACGGTAAACCTGCGATGTACGACGAATTGCAGACACTCGAGAATCCCGCCTTGCGCGATTACTTGAAACTCGACAAGGCTGTTTCGGGAATGGTGGTTCACCGTGCCTACCTGACCGATGCGTCGTATCCGCTGAAGGAATGGGACGTCATCACTCACATCGGCGACACCCCCATCGACAATCAGGGCATGATCAAGCTCGACAAGGATTTGCGCGTGAGCTTCGGTTATCTGATTCAGCGGCTGGCGAAAAATGGCAAGTTGCCGCTGACAGTGGTGCGCGCCGGGAAAACTTTGCAGGTCGAATTGCCGGTCTCCGTAGAGCATCCGACGCTCGTCAGCGACTTGCAGGGCAGCTATCCGTCGTACTTCGTCTATGGGCCTTTGGTATTTTCAACCGCTACGTGGCAATTTCTATCCAGCATCGGCGGCAACGCCGGCATGATGCGCATGCTGGGCTTCGTGAAGAGTCCGCTGGTCACCCGCGCTCTCGATCCTCCGGATTCCGATGTTCAGGAACTCGTCGTCATTTCTTCGCCATTTTTCCCGCACAAACTCGCGAATGGTTATTCCAATCCGGCCGGTTCGGTCGTCTACTCGATCAATGGCACCCGCATCCACAGCTTGCGTCACCTGGTGGCGTTATTGCGCGATTTGAAGGATCCGTTCGTCACCATCGAATTCGACATGAAAGGCGGCGAAGCGCTGGTGTTTGACCGGCAGGCGATGATGGCGGCTACCGACGAAATCTTGACCGACAACGGTGTCCGAGCCCAGGGCTCGCCGGATGCTCTGGCCGTGTGGGAAGCAAAGAGCGCGAACTGATCTACAGGCGCGAGCTCAATAGCGGTAAGTCATCGTCACGCCGAAGGTGAGCGGCGCATAGCCGTGCCCGAAGTAATTGGTGTCGAAGTTATCGGGCTCCGCCACGGTCCCATAGCCGTTGAGCACGCTCGTCGCAAGATCCCGCGAGACGAATGTCGGCGTGTGGTAGTTGAGCGCGTTCTGGGCGAACAACGACAGGTCCAGGCCGTCGAACCGCACTCCGGCGCGCACCGAAAGGATCCGTATTTCCGGCAAGCCGGGTAGGGTCGTGTCGCTGTTCGGCGCATTACTCGGGTCGAGGCCGGGTGTGAGACTCTTTTGCGCCGTAGCGTACTGGTAGTCAAGGCGCAGATAAGGCTTCCTCGCGACGGCGTTGAACACGTATTCCAGGTTGGCCGAGACGTTCCAAGGCGAAGCAGGTAGATGGTTTCCGGCGGTGACGAGGTTGACGGCCTCGCCCGCGCCGGTGAGGGCCTCGGTGCCGTTGTAGTACGAATCGGTATATGCGCCGTTGAGGCCGAACGTCAGATCATCCGTCGCCCGCCATGCGATCTCGATGTCTCCGCCCTTGCCGGTGACATTACCCAGGTTCGGCACGAACCCTAGCCCGCAGGTGAGGTAAACGAACTGCTGGATGTTCTTCCACTGAATGTAGTAGATGGAACCGTTGACCTGAAGGCGGTGGTCGAGCATGGTTTGCTTCGTACCGAGCTCGTACTGCCAGAGCGAATCGGAAGCGAACGTGGTCGGGATGGGGGCCGGTAGATTGGAGGTGCACTGGGTCGGTAGCTCGGCGTTGGCGCCACCCGGTCGGAAGCCCTTGGCGGAGCTTATGTAGTAAAGGCTGTCCCGCGAAGGTTGATAATTCAATACGAAGCGCGGCGTGAACGGCTTGTTGCTGCCAGAGGTCGTGCTGTTGACCTCAAGCCCGATCAGTGCGCCGCTCTCATTGGCGACGTTGGTGTAATCGATGTGCGAATAGCGCACGCCGGCGGTGAAGTTCAAGGTATCGGTAAACTTGAAATTGGCCTCGCCGAACGCCGCGTACTGCTTGTCCAGCATGTTGAATACCGGCTGATTGTAGATGTAATTTCCCGGCTGCGGCGGGAGACCTAAATTCGGGGCGTAACTCGGATCGTAAATGTATTCGGTCGTGTTCTCGAGTACGTGCGAATAGAAGAGTCCGCCGGTCCAGGTGAGCCGGGCTTGCGGATCGATGGAGCTGGCCCGGATTTCCTGCGTGAAATTGTTCTGGCTGTCGGTGAAGTACGCGGAAACGTTCTGGCTCATATTGCCGTTGGCTCCGGCGAACTGATCGCCGAAGAAGACCGTATTGAGCCACTGGGTGTAGTCCGAAACGGAATGCTGATTGCGTGAGAAGTACGAGGTGTTCGACACCACGTGAGCGACAGGCGTGGTCCAATCCACCTTGATCGCCCCGAGGTACCACGGATCGGTAGATGGATCTCGCTGCGCGTTGCCGTTGTAATACGTGTTGTCGGACGGGTTCGACATGGACACCCAGTACGCTCCGGTGTCGTTGTAATGCAGGGTCTGCGCATAGATCGACGGCGACACCGTCAGATTGTCCGTGGGCGCCCACTTGAGCGCGAGGCGCGCGGTCTGCGTATCGTGCCAGTTGGCATTTTTCTCCGTGGTGCCGGCGTAGCTCGGCGGGCCGTCATAGATAAGGCCATAGTAGGGCGGGTTGGAAATATACGGAGTCGAGGGCGGCGCCGTATAGTTGACCCGATCGACCCAGCCGCCGTCCTGGCGGTATGACACGCTGAAGCGAAACCCGAGCACGTTCTCGATGATGGGGCCGCCGACGGCGAGACCCGCCTCGTAGTTTTGGCCGCCTCCGTCGACTTGACCGACTTCGGCTCGAGCGTACACCTGGTAGGTGTTGAGACTCGGTTCCGGCGTGATGAAGCGGATGGTGCCGCCTTCGGAGCCTGCGCCGAACAGCGTGCCTTGGGGACCTTTCAGCACCTCGACGCGTTCCAGATCGAACAGCGCAGGAAATGGATTCACGGTGCCGAACTGCAGGTGTCGGGTCTGAATCGGCGTATCGTCCATATAGATGCCGGTGGTCGAAGCGCCGGCGGTCGAATCGATGCCGCGGATGGAGATGTCGGAATCTTCGTCGTTGTAGTTGCCGCTGCTACTCATGCCGTTGCGCATGAACGTAATGCCGGGAGTGAGGCGCGATAAATCATCGATGGTCCGCAGACCTTGCTGGTCGAGCTGCTCCTGGCTGAACGTGGTGATGCTCATCGGCACGTCTTCCAGCCGCTGCTCGCGCCGCTGCGCCGTGACGACGATTTCATCCAGAGCGCCGGTCGCTGCCGGCGCTGTAGTCGCGTCGGCAGCCAAGCCCGGCGACGCGGCCAATACGCCCAGCAGGGAGCCGGCCGCCAAACTCAGCCTAGATGGAGTCGATGTCATTCTTTTCCCTTAATATCGATAAGTGCCTGTGAGACCGATGGTGCGCGGCCGCACGCCCCGCGCGAAGTACAGATTATCGGTCGTCGGCCCCATTTCAGTGGCGCCCGTGCCCGGCGGCCCCGCGTAGGGAGCGATGTCGCGCGATTCGAACAAAAGCGGATGTGCGTTCGTCAGATTGTTGGCGTACGCCGATATATCGAGGCCGTTGAAACGCAGTCCGGCGCGGATCGAAAGGTTATTGAGGACCGGCAGTCCCGGTAGAGTGGTATCGAACAGCGCATTGTTCGAGTCTTGTCCCGGGAGCAGCGATTTCTGGGCGGTGGAGTGCTGAAAGTCGAGGCGCACGTAGGGCGTGCGGCCGGACCATTCGGGGAAGTGATATTCCGCCGAGCCTGTGAAAGACCAGGGCGCACCGAGCAGCGCATCGCCGTCCGTAGCGATCGGCCTCGCAGGTTGCGCTCCGGGCACGGATGAGATGCAGCTCAAGCTGGCGCTGTCATACGACTGCGGGCCGGCACAGGAGCTCTTCGTCAACTGGGCGTCGGTATACGCAGCGGTCAGGTCGAAGGTGAGCGCGGAAATAGGTCTGTAAACCACCTCGATGTCGCCGCCCTCGCTTTTGGCTTTGCCGAGGTTTGCGGTGAACTGCTCGCCGCAGGCGGGCAAGTAGACGTTCTGCTGGATGTTGCTCCAATCGATATAGAACAGGCTCGCATTGATCTGCAGGGTGTTGTCGAAGAAAGTGTTCTTGCTGCCGATCTCGTAGCTCCACAAACTATCCGAGGAATACTGGCCTGGTACTTGGCTGATTCCGAGCGCAGTGAGGTTGCTGTCGCAGATACTGCCTACGCTGACATTGGGACCGCCCGGCCGGAAGCCCTTCGAGGCGCTGACATACAGCAAAGTGTCGCGATCGGGCTGCCACGACAGGACCGCTTTCGGCGTCACGGAATTCTCACTGGCACTTTGTTGGGTGATGATGGTGGTGCCCAAGAAGCCGCCCGTTGCGGCGATATTTCCCGTGTAATCCAGTCTCGAGAGGCGCACTCCGGCGGTGGCCTTGAAGGTGTCAGTCAGCTTAAAGGCGAGTTCACCGAACGCCGCAATCTGCTTGTCGATGACCTGGTCAACCGGGCCGTTGAAGATCAACCCGTTCGGGCAGGGAAATGAGCCGCAGACGGGGACCGCGGGGGCGCCACCGGTATACGCATTCACTTCATCGTTGAGCGTCGGATCATTGATGTTCTCGGGAACGTTCTCGCTCGAATGCGAGTAAAAGAGCCCCCCGTTCCACTGGAACCGCGAGCCCGCGTCTTTAGAGGCGAGCCGAATCTCCTGGTAGAAGTTGCGCTGATTATCCTGAAAAGTCGCCCAACCCCGATCGCCCGGCTGAGGATAGCTATTCGCCAACTCGCCGAAGGATGCCCAGGTCGCACGCAGGTATTGCGTATAGTCAGAAAACCCGCTCTGATTGCGATTGTAGTAGGCGGTGTTCGAGAAAAGCGACGCGAACCCCAAGTCCCAATTAACCCTGATGGCGCTCAAAGTGAACGGGTCGGAGCTGGGGTTGGTACCCGCATTGCCGTTCTGATACACATTCGAACTGGGATTCGAGAGTGTGACCCAGTAGGCCGCGGTGTCGCTGATCTGCAGGCGCTGGAAGTACACCGATGGCGTGATCTCGAGCGCGTCATTGACCTTCCACTTGAGGGCGACGCGCCCCGTGATGGTTTCCCAGGAATTTGCATTTGTTTCGGTCGTGATGCCGTTGTTGACGGGGATCGGCAATTCCGGATTGACGGTGTTCGGCAAGAGTGTGTAGCCAACCCGGTCCACCCAACCGCCATCGCGGCGGTAGGAGACGCTGGCACGAAACGCGAGCACGTCGTCAATAATGGGTGAACCGAATGCCACACCGCTTTCGTAGCTCGGGGAGCCGCCGTCGGTGGTTGCGATGTCCGCGATGGCATAGCCCGTGGCTTTGTGGAGGTCGGGCTCCGGCGATATGAAGCGCACCACGCCTCCCTCGGCGCCGGCGCCGAACAGAGTGCCTTGCGGACCGCGGAGAACTTCGACGCGGTCGAGGTCGAACAACGCGGGGAAGGCATTGATCGAGCCGAATCCTATGTGCCGGGTCTGAATCGGCGTGTCGTCGATGTAAATTCCTGTTGTCGAGGTGCCGGCCGTCGAATCGACGCCGCGGATGTTGATGTCCGATCCCTCGTCGTTATAGTTTCCGGCCGAGCTCATGCCGTTGCGCTGGAAGTTGAGGCCGGGCGAAAGACGCGACAGGTCGTCGATGTTCTTGAGCCCCTGCTCATCCATCTTCTCTTGGCTGAATGCCAGGACGCTGATCGGAACGTCTTGCAGCCGTTCGCTGCGGCGCGTGGCCGTTACCACGATTTCATCGAGACCGCCGCTAGCGGCGGTCTCGGGCTCGGCGGGCGCTGCGAAGACTAGCGCAGAGAATGCCAATTGACTCGCCATCGAGACCGACATCAAGCAAAGCTTTATCGAATCCGCACGCATCCCGCACTCCTTCAAGTGTTGCCGTTTCCCCACATCGTGGACCCACTATTCTATGGCTCTTCTGGCCATTTCGTTGCGCGCAATATGCCGGTCTCGCAGGGAGCTTAATACGCCTCCCGACGGGTGTTCAAGAAATTTACTAACAATTAAGTGTTTTTGCGTAGCAATAACCCCTGCGAAGCTCAATGGAGCCGATTCGCTTAAGGGTTTGCCCGGCAGGGTCGCCCTCGATGCTCTGCACTCGGATGCTAGTTCGCCTCGATCAACTCGGAGACTTCCCGGGCGTCAGCACGCTTCATCGGCCGACCGTCCACCGGAGAATAGGGCGACTGGCGGATCCCATCGATGGGAAACACGGTGGCATCGACCGTTCGACCCTTGGCCTCGAAGCGCAGTGCGGGATGATTGACGCTGCGTTCGGCGTCCATCTTGACCCGGCGCTCATAGAATTGGTGGGGAACGCCGATTTCCATCAGCCGAATCGCCACGGACTCCGAACGGTCGGCGAATAGATGCAAGTTTATATCGCTGTAGTTGGTCGCCGTTCCTGTGAGCACCGAGCCGACCAGGCGCGGCTGGAACTCTTCCAACAGGCGCATGGTGTCGAGCGCGATGCGCCGTTGCTCCTTGAGGGTGTGGTCATGCGAGTCGCGGCCGAACAGACGCTGATGGGCGCGCAGCGCGGCTTCGATTTCGACATTTTTGGGGAGCACCGCGACGTCGTTCACGCCCAACCGATCGGCGGCTTTGCGCTTGGCCTGCAAAAAATCCTCTATGCCGTGCTCGGCCATGATGCGCGCGGCTTCCTGCGCCAACGCGCGGCGCAGATCCTCGGCACGCTGCGAATATTTTTTGGGCATGTGTCTAGAAGAGCGGTTTGTCGCCATCGTTTATCGGTGTGGTGCTATTGGGTCCTTCGAAAGCTTCCGACTTGGGCAAATTGCCTTCGATGAATTTCTCCATGATGGCATTCGGATTATCGGAACTCGCGAGCAAGCCTGTGACGGGCGAAATGCGCACGCTCACGATGCCGTCAGGCACGGGAACTTTATGCCGCGGAGTGCCGGCCAGCGCTTCGTGCATGAAGTACACCCAGGTGGGGAGAGCCGCGTGGGCGCCTTGCTCGAGATCGCCCAGCGAGCGATCCTGGTCGAACCCGGTCCAGACCGTCGCCACGAGATCGCCGTTGAAGCCGGAGAACCATGCGTCATGTTGATCGTTGGTGGTGCCGGTTTTGCCCGCTATGTCGTCGCGCTTGAGCACGAGTGCACGCTGCCCGGTGCCGTGTTTGATGACATCCGCCATCATATCGGCGAGCAGATACGCGACTTGGGGGCGGATGATCTGGGGTGCCAGCTTTTTCTCCGGTATCAATGATTTGCCGTCGTGCACTCCCTCATCCAGTTGCGAGCTACGGGCCGATCCTTCGGTGGTTTTGCCGCGGACAACGGGCGGCGCAGGATCGCTCGCGCGTCCGCATTCGAAGCAAGCCAGGGCCGGGTCCGCTTGCGACAATACTTTGCCGCCTGAGTCTTCGATGCGATCGATGTAATAGGGGGTCACGCGAAAGCCGCCGTTCGCGAATGTGGCGTAACCGGCGACCGCCTGCAGCGGCGTCAATTCGGCCGTGCCCAACGCCAACGTCAAGTCGTCCGGCAGTTGCGATTTGTCAAACCCGAAGCGCTGCACATAGTTCCAGACATATTGGGCGCCGATCTCCCGCATCAGTCGCACGGACACTAAATTGATCGAATTGCGCCATCGCCTCGCGCAGACGAATCGGGCCCTTGAATTGATTCTCATCTTCCTTCGGCCGCCACGCTTGCTCCATTCCCGTTTCGTCGAGAACGATGGGCGCATCCAGAACGACGCTCGCCGGCGTATAGCCCTTGTCGAAAGCCGCCGAGTAGATGAAGGGCTTGAAAGACGAACCGAGCTGGCGCCGCGCTTGCGTCACCCGATTGTATTTGCTCTGGAAGAAATCGAAGCCGCCGACCAGCGCGACCACGGCGCCGTCCTTCGGGTCCATGGCGACGAGAGCGCTTTGCGCCTCCGGGATCTGCACGAATTGCACCGATTCGGCGCTATTGCCCACCGTATAGATCACATCGCCACGGCTGAAGATATCTGCGGCCCCCGTGGGTGCGCGGTCGGTCTTCTCGTCCGGCAGTTCGCGCCGCGCCCAGGACATTTTCTCCCACGGCAGGTTCACGGTCCCGAGCTCTTTGACGTAGATTTTGGCGCTCTTCCCCTCGACCTTTTCAACGATCGCGGGTCTTAGGCCGCCCACCGCGGGAAACTCTTCGAGTTCAGCTGCGAGATTCGCCGCGGAGGCGATTTTCGACACATCCACCTTGGCTGTTGCACCGCGCCAGCCGTGGCGCCGATCGTATTCCAACAAACCCGTGCGCAGTGCCACCGTCGCTGCGGCCTGAAGCCGCGAATCGATGGTGGTAAACACTTGGTAGCCGGCGGTGTAAATGCTGTCGCCGTACTTGGTCTGCATTTCATTGCGAACCATTTCCGCCACGTAGGGTGCATCCACTTCGATCGACGGCCCGTGCATCCGCGACTCCATCGGACTGTTCTTCGCCGTTTCAAACTCGGCCGGAGTGATGTACTTGAGTTCCAACATCCGGCCCAACACATGGGCGCGGCGAACTCTCGCTGCCTCGGGATTCGCGACCGGATTGTAGAGGGAAGGCGCGGTCGGGATGCCCGCGAGCGTCGCCATTTCGGCGATGTTCAGCTGATCCAGGTTCTTCCCGAAGTAGACCTCCGCCGCCGCCCCCACGCCGTAGGCGCGTTGTCCGAGAAAGATCTTATTCACGTACAGCGAGAAAATCTCTTCCTTGCTGAATTCGGCCTCCATGAGCAAGGAGATATAGACCTCGCTCATCTTCCGTTTCATGTCCCGCTTCGGCGTCAAGAACATGTCCCGCGAGACCTGCATGGTGATGGTGCTGGCCCCCTGTTTGATGCCGCCGGCTTTGAGGTTGGCAAGCGCCGCACGCAAAATACCCTGCCAATCGACTCCATGATGCCGAAAGAACCGATCGTCCTCGGTGGCGAGAAATGCCTGGATCAACTTTGGCGGCAGCTGGTCGTAGCGGACCGGGATGCGCCGTTGCTCGCCGATGGCGGCGATCAGCCGGCCATCCCGGGTGTAAACCCGAAGGGGTACCTGCAGCTGGACCACGCGCAAGCTGTCGACATCCGGCAGCGCGGGCCTCAAATAGACATAAGCGCAGACATTGGCGAATGCGATCAACACAATCGCACCAACAATGACTACACAAATTCGCGATATGAGAACTAGGTAACGTTTGGTCACAGAAAACAGTTCTAACTTATTGCACCAGCGGACTTGGGCATGCATATTACCGCTGCTTACACGGGCATACTCATCGAAAGATGAGGACGCAAAGCCACCGGTCTACGGGTTTGAAGCCTAGGACAGCGGGGTTGCCAGACCAAGCTTAACCAATCGCCTAAAGAGAGCATAGGCGACCAGAGGTCTGAATGGATGACTCGGCGCCTTTCTCGATTTCTGTGCGAACCATTCGTAGTTCGCACTTTGCCATGCTCGATCTGCTCGGCGGTGATTACCGTGAGTAGCTTCACGTTCTATTTAACAGTTTCTTGCTAAGTTTGCTTGGCATAGCTAATCTCGTGCACCTATTTCGACCTCCAAGGTATTGAGCCAAAAAGGAAAATTCTAGTGTGGTCGCTTGGCAAAAGATATCGTCCCCTGTTGGGACTGGACATAACCACCTCGTCGGTGAAGCTTATCGAGCTCACCATGTCGGGGGGGCAATACCGTGTTGAGTCGTATGCGGCGGAGCCCACACCGCACAACGCCATCAATGAAAAGGCCATCGTGGATGCGGAAGCCGTCGGCGAGGCCATCCGGCGCGCGGTAAAGCGCTCCGGCGCCAAGAGCCGGTTGGCGGCCATCGCCATCTCAGGCGATGCCGCGATCACCAAAGTCATCCAAATGCCGAAGAACCTGGGTGAAAACGAACTCGAGGGTCAGGTCGAGATGCAGGCGGACCAGTACATCCCCTTCCCGATGGAAGAGGTCAGCTACGACTATCAGGTCGTGGGTCCGTCCGAGAAGGATCCGGACATGCTGGATGTACTTTTGGTTGCGACCCGCACCGAAAACGTCGAACAGCGCCAGGCGGCGGTACAGGCCTCGGGGTTGACCGCCCACATCGTCGATGTGGAGGCCTTTGCCCTGGAAAATGCCTGCGCTTTGATGCGCCACCAGATGCCGGACGGCGGCATGGACCGAACCGTTGCCGTGGTCGACTTCGGCGCCAGCAGCACCACGTTCAGCGTGCTGCGCGACATGAAAGTTATTTATACCCGCGATTTCGCCTTCGGTGGTCAGCAGCTCACCGAAGAGATCATGCGCACCTATGGATTGAGCATGGAAGAAGCCGGCCGCGCCAAGAAGGAAGGCGGCCTGCCGAGCAACTACCAGCCCGAGGTGCTCGATCCCTTCATCGACGACATGACTCAGCAGGTCAGCCGTTCGCTGCAATTTTATTTGGCGTCGGGCAGCGGCCGTTCGCAGCCGGACCAGATATTGATTTGCGGCGGCTGCGCCAACATCCCCGGCGTCGCCGAAGTCATTTCGAGCCGTGTCGGCGTACCCGCCGACAAGGGCGATCCTCTCGGCAACATGAAAGTGTCGTCGAAGGCCAAAGCACAAGCCGTCGGCCGAGACGCCACGGCACTACTAACCGCCTGCGGCCTCGCGCTGCGAAGCTTTGACTAAAGAGAAGCCATGCCGCGTATCAACCTACTTCCTTGGCGCGAACAAGAACGCAAAATCCGACGTCGCGAGTTCGGCGTG
The DNA here is from genome assembly GCA_963755965.1 of uncultured Gammaproteobacteria bacterium. Taxonomy (GTDB): domain Bacteria; phylum Pseudomonadota; class Gammaproteobacteria; order Steroidobacterales; family Steroidobacteraceae; genus Bog-1198. Next base: position 349,149 of record CAVWLU010000008.1, on the reverse strand, counting down.
GCCGCCGGCGGCGCAGTTTTCGCCGCCGTGATCTTCGCCTTGGGCGGCAAGCTCCTCTACTCGAGCTGGATCGATTCGCAAAACGAGAAGAATAATTTACTGAAAAAGGAAATCGTCAAGCTCGACGCGCAGATCGCCGATATCCAGGATCTCGAGAATCGCAAGCAGCGCCTGGTCGCACGCATGGAGATCATCGAGAAGCTGCAGCGCAAGCGACCCGAGATCGTGCATCAATTCGATGACCTGGTACGGACCGTGCCGGAGGGCATCTACCTCACGGCGATCAAAGAGAACGGGAACAAGCTCGAGATACACGGCGTTGCCCAGTCGAGCACTCGCGTGTCGACCTTCATGCGCAACATCGATTCGTCGGTGTGGATGGATAACCCAGTGCTCCAAGTGGTCGAGGCCGCGAAGGATTCCCCCACCGGCGGCTCAAGTTTCACGCTGTTTACCGATACCGTCGGTGTGAATCTCGAGGATGGCGGCCAATCAACGGTGAAGAAGGTTGGTTCGAAATGAATCTCTTAGATCAGCTGCGTAGTCTTGATCCCCGCGATCCCGGCCGCTGGCCGGTGGCGGTTCGAGCCCTGTTTGTCGCGATGGTATTCGCGGTATGCGCGGGCTTCGCCTGGTACATGCTGGTGTGGAACGAGGACCGTCCCGTACTGCAGAAGGCCGAAGCCGACGAAATGGACTTGCGCAGCCAGTTCGAAAGCAAGCAGCAACGGGCCGCCAACCTCGATGCCTACAAAACTCAGCTCGCGGAAATGGAACGCAGCTTCGGCGCCATGCTGCGGCAGTTGCCCGGCAAGACCGAGGTCCCGAACCTGCTGGTAGATATTTCCCAGAGCGGACTCGCCGCCGGGCTTCAGGAAAAACTCTTTCAGCCCGGGAGCGAAAAGAGCAACGGCTTTTACGCGGAGTTACCGATCAAGATCAAGCTGGTGGGTTCGTATCACCAATTCGGCGCTTTCGTGAGCGGCATTGCCGCACTACCCCGCATCGTCACGCTGCATGACATTCAGATTACGCCGGTGAGCGACAAGGGCAATGGCTACGACAATTTGACTATGGACGTGACCGCCAAAACCTATCGCTACATCGAAGACGAAGGCGGCCACGCCCAACCTAAGAAAAAGACAGGAGGCGCGACGTGAAAAGCATAGCGGCGGCTCGCGTGATCTGCGCAGCCGTGCTCGCAAGTTGTGTAGCCGCGGGCTGTTCGGGCGGTCAATCCGACCTGCAAAAGTGGATTGCGGACACCAAGAAAAAGCCGGGCGGGCGCATCCAAGCGCTGCCCGAAGTAAAGCCTTACGAAAGCTTCGTTTACGGCGCCAGCAATTTGCGCTCGCCGTTTCAACCCGTGGGTCCGAGCCTTGGCGGCGGCCAAGCCAACCTGCGTCCGAGCACCCGGCGTAACCGCGAGTTCCTCGAAGGATTCTCGCTCGATACGCTGAAGATGGTGGGCACTTTCAAAGTGGGCAGCAGCTTTTACGGACTCGTGCAATCCAAAGACGGATTGGTGCACAAGGTTCAGCCCGGCAACTACCTCGGGCAGAACGACGGCAAGGTTACAGAAATTACAGGCGGCAAAATTAGTCTCGTCGAAATCATACCTGACGGTCTCGGCGGCTATATCGAGCGACCGGCCTCGTTGGCATTGACTGACTGAAGGCCTTAGGGAGAAGAACGCATGATCAGATTTCAGAAACGAACGGCGATGATCGGGGCAATGGTGCTCGTCGCATTATCGGCGCTTACATTCAAAGCAAACGCCGCCGACGCGCTCAAGCTCGAGGCCATCGACGTTCAAACGTTGGCCGGCCAACAGGTGCAATTGAAGTTGCGCTTGAGCGGCCCGGCGCCCGAGCCGTTGCCGTTCACCATCGATAAACCGGCGCGCATTGCATTCGACCTGCCGAACACGACGCTTGCACTTGCGTCGCGGCGTATCGACGTCAAGTCCGGCGGTGTCGATTCTGTGCTCGCGGCCGAAGCCAATGGGCGCACCCGCTTAGTCGTCAATGTGGATTCCCTCTTGCCCTACACCACCAAGGTGGACGGCAACACGATCGTCGTGACCCTGGGCCACCAGACCGGCGATGCTTTGGCCAAAGCGGCTGGAGGTGCGCATGCGGGTTCTGGGCAAGCGGCGCCCCCCGTTGAAAGAGCCATCCGCACCATCGATTTTCGTCGCGGCGCTGATGGCACCGGCCGCGTGATCGTCCAGCTCACGGATCCACGTACGCCCGTCAATGTGCGCCAGGAAGGCAATCAAGTAGTGGTCGACTTCGCAGGCACGCAGATGCCAAAGAATCTCATGCGCCGTTACGACGTCATGGATTTTGCGACGCCGGTTCAGACCGTCGACGCGGTCCGGGTGGAGGGCAGTTCGCGCCTGGTGATCACCTCGCAGGGCGACTTTGAACAACTCGCTTATCAGTCGGACAATCAGTACACCGTCGAAATCAAGCCATCGACGAAGCGCGCCGCCGCCGACGAGAAGAAGGAGTACACGGGCGAGCGTTTGACCTTGAATTTCCAAGACATCGACGTGCGGTCGGTGTTGCAGCTGCTCGCCGATACCAGCGGACAGAATATCGTCGTCAGCGACTCGGTCACCGGCAATTTGACTCTGCGTCTGCAAAACGTTCCGTGGGACCAGGCTCTCGACATCGTCTTGCGCACCAAGGGCCTCGACAAGCGCCGTCAGGACAACGTGATCATCATTGGCCCAACCGAAGAACTCGCTTCGCGCGAGAAGGCTGAACTCGCCGCTCGCAAAGAGGTACAGGATCTCTCGCCGGTGCGCTCGGAGTTCATGCAGGTCAACTACGCCAAGGTGTCGGATCTCGCCAAGATGATCAAGACCACCAATGCCAAGGATTCGATGCTGTCGACGCGCGGCAGTCTATCGATCGATGAGCGCACCAATACCTTGCTGGTGCAGGACACGGCCGAGAAGCTGGCGGAGATCCGCCGCTTGGTGCAAACCTTGGACGTGCCCGTGAGGCAGGTACTGATCGAAGCGCGCATCGTGATCGTGAGCGATACCTTTGAACGTGATTTGGGCGCTCAATTCGGAGTCACCACCGCGCAAACGAACGGCAACAATGGCCTCTTGGCGGTGACCGGTAACGGCACCGGCACGGACACCATGGTGCAGTCGGCGCTCGGTAATCTGAGCTCCGGCACCGCGGTTACCCCGGTCGCGACCCCTGCCCTCGCCAATCGGTACATGGTCAATCTACCCGCGGCGACGACCAACGGCAGCATCGGTATTGCGCTCTTGGGCGGGAGCTATCTCGTCGATCTCGCGCTCTCGGCAGCGGAGAACGAGGGCAAGAGCGAAACGATTTCGTCGCCGCGCGTCATCACCGCGAATCAGAAGCAGGCGACCATCATGCAAGGTGTCGAGATCCCCTATCAGGAATCGGCCTCGAGCGGCGCCACGACCACGCAATTCAAGAACGCCGTGCTGTCGCTCAAGGTGACGCCGTTGATCACGCCGGATAACCGCGTGATCCTGGACCTCGACGTCAGCGACGATTCGGTCGGCCAGCAAGTAACGAGCGCCACGGGCGGCAGCGTACCGTCGATCGACACGCGAGAGATCATCACGCAGGTGCTGGTCGGCGACGGGCAGACCGTGGTTCTCGGCGGCATATTGGAAACGACCAAATCATATCAGGCCAATAAAGTGCCTTGGCTCGGCGATATCCCGATCTTGGGTTATCTATTCAAGAGTACGACCAACACCAACAACAAGACCGAACTCTTGATCTTCATCACGCCAAAAATATTGCGTGAAGGCTCAAATCTCTATTGACGCCGACATTTGTCGAGCGAGGATGAATGACATGCACAGATTATTGTTGATAGCGTGCGCCAGTGCGGTGCTGCTTGCGGGCTGCAGCGGAGATAAGAACCTTGCAGCAGCCACCACAGGGACTGGCACCGGCGGCGGCGGCGGGACTGGCACCGGCGGCGGGACTGGCACCGGCACGACCACGTTGTCGCTCGGCAGTGGTACCGGCGCAAGCTTCCAATCGGGGATGATCGCGATTTCGACGAAGTCGCTGTCGGCGGGAGGCAGCACCAGTCTGCAGGTCTCATTGGTGGACCAGACGGGCGCGCTCTATACGACGCCCACCGCCATCACCTTTAGTTCGCCATGCCAAAGTCAGGGTTTGGCGACGATTGCGGCCACCGGCGTCACGCCGGCGAGCCCCACCGTGACCACCAGTACCGGCACCGCGAGCGCGACCTATGTCGCGACGGGCTGCAGCGGCAGCGACGTGATCACCGCAAGCGCCAGCGCGAACAGCCAAACACTAACTGCCTCCGGCACCGTGACCGTGGCACAGGCGGCGATCGGCTCGATTGCGTTCATTTCAGCCACGCCATCCAACATCACACTAAAGGGTGTGGGGAGCACAGGCGGTTCGGCGACCTCCACCGTGATCTTCAAGGTGCTCGACACCTCGGGCGGCCCTCGCGCCGGCGCCACTGTGACATTCGCGCTGAATACCTCAGTCGGCGGCATCACCATGGCACCCGCGACTGCGGTGACCGACGCCAATGGTCAAGTACAAACCATCGTCAGCGGCGGAACGGTGGCGACCACGGTGCGCGTGACGGCGACGACGACGGCCTCCGGGGGAAACATTTCAACGGAGTCCAATGCCTTGACGGTTTCCACCGGCATACCCACCAGCCACAATATTTCATTGGCGGTTAAATGTCAGAATGTCGAGGCGTGGGACTATGACGGCGTGAGCGTGCCGGTGACGGTCAGCATGACCGACCGTTTCAGCAATCCGGTACCCGACGGGACGACAGCTAACTTCCAAACGACCTTGGGCGGCATTCAGGCGACTTGTCAAACGGGTTCGACGACCTCCGGGTCCGGTGCCTGCGTGATCAACTGGGTGAGCAAGGCACCGTACTCTGTGAATGGCAATCCGCAGTCGACCGCGGGGAATGCCAATGCTTCGCCGGCTTACTGTACGGGTATCGGCAAGACGATGGGTCTATGCAACGGCACCACCAATGGACGCAGCCCCCTTATGGTGACTGCCATCGGCGAGGAAAGCTTCATCGACGCCAACGGAAACGGAGTTTTTGATGCGGGCGATACGGTCGCTTTCAATGCGTCGAATCCCGACAACAATTACACCAGCGGTCCGAATTCCGGCAAGCCGAAGCCCTGGCAGGATACGTCCGAGCCATTCATGAACGAATGGGAACTTTACGACGCGTACGGCACGCCGACCTATTTCGCGGGCGAGCCGTTCATCGACTTCAACAACAACGGAACTCGGGATGGACCCGACGGAGCCTTCAACGGGCCGCTGTGCGACGGACCGCTGTGCAGTACCGACACCTCGGTTGCGATTGGTGTGAATAACATCGTGATCCTGTCCGGGAGCAACGCAAATCTGTCCGTGCTGGCTCCCACCGGCGCTCCGCCTTTCAGTTACAGCACCACCCCCCTGTCGCTCTCGGTTGAGATCTATGACGATCGGCTGCAGCAAATGCCCGCCGGTACGACGGTCGTAGCGACGTTGTCGAGCGGCCTAACTGCGTCAATCACAAGCCCGCCGCCTGCGGCATGGCCCTGCTCGACTGCGCCTCCCTACGTAGCGAGTGGCGTCACCATGGCGGGTCAACAGTTCACGTTCACAGTGTCTCCTCAGATACCCGCCCCTACAACCGGTTACACGGGCGGCACGCTCTATATCAATGTCACGACGCCGCGGGGGCTCATCACGACTTTTGCCATACCGCTAACGCCCTAGTAGGTATATCGGCGGCGGGGCGAGAACGTCCCGCCGCTCCTTTTCCTCGATAGCCTCCTCTTCAGGACTCGCAACTTCCGGGCACCGCGGCCCACGGTCAACTATGATCGGCGGCGATGCTTTCCAAGCACAACATCTTTCTGATCGGGCCCATGGGGTCGGGGAAATCCGCCGTGGGCCGCCATCTTGCGCGCCTGTTCCACTTCACGTTCCACGACAGCGATGCGGATATCGAGGCCAAAACCGGTGTCGATATCGCGTTTATCTTCGAGAAGGAAGGTGAGCCGGGGTTTCGGCTCCGCGAAAAGGAATCGATTGAACGCTTGACGCGCTTGGACCGCGTCGTCTTGGCCACCGGCGGCGGCGCCGTGATCGAAGCGGAAAACCGGCGCGTTCTCGCCGATCGCGGCGCCGTGGTGTACCTCGAGACGTCCATCGACCAGCAGCTCGAGCGAACCCGTCACGGGCGCCATCGGCCTCTGCTGAATGACACCGATCCGGAAGAAAAACTCAAGGAGCTGATGCTCCGTCGAGCTGCTCTGTATTCAGAGATCGCCGATTTGACCGTGTCGACCAACGGCCGGCGGGTGCAACTGGTGGCCGAGGAAATTTACCACTCGCTTCGGCGGGCACACGAGCCCTAAGCTTCGTATAATCTCTGTCGTGCAAACGCTCCAGGTAGATGTCGGGCATTCGCGTTATCCCATCACGATCGGTTCCGGATTGTTGAGCAATCGCGAACTGATTGAGGCCCAGATTCCCCGGGGCGACCTTATGATCGTCACCAATACGACCGTGGCCCCCCTCTACCTCGCCAAATTGCGCGAATCGCTCGGTGATCGCCGAATTGCCGAATGTATTCTCCCCGACGGCGAGCAGCACAAGACGTTGCAAACCGCGGGTTGGGTGTTCGATGCGATGGTAGGGAAGAAGCTCCACCGCGATGCCAGCGTGCTGGCGCTGGGAGGGGGCGTGGTGGGCGACATCGCCGGCTTTGCCGCGGCTTGCTATCAGCGCGGCATCGGCTACGTGCAAATTCCAACGACGCTGCTCGCGCAAGTGGATTCCTCGGTCGGCGGTAAAACCGGCGTCAACCACAGCGGCGGCAAAAACCTCATTGGCGCCTTCCATCAGCCTCTCGCGGTATTATCCGACACGGACACCTTGGCGACGCTACCCGACCGTGAACTCTCCGCCGGCATCGCTGAAGTGATCAAGTACGGCTGCATTTGGGATCCGCTGCTGTTCGACTGGCTGGATCTTTACATCGACAAGCTCGTGGGGCGCGATGCGGACGCATTGACGTTCGCGATCGCACGCTCCTGTGAAATCAAGGCGGCCGTGGTCGCGCTCGATGAGCGCGAACGGGGACTGCGGGCGATCTTGAATTTTGGCCACACATTTGGCCATGCAATTGAAGCGGCCACCGCCTACGAGAGGTATTTGCACGGCGAAGCGGTCGCTCTCGGCATGCTCATGGCGGCCGATGTTTCCTGCCGGATGGGCTTGATCGACGACACGGTCAAGAAGCGGCTGAACGACCTCGTGAGGCGGGCGGGGTTGCCCACCGAGGCGCCGAAAATAAGTGCCGTACAGGCGCTCGTCCTCATGCGCATGGACAAAAAGGTACTGTCGGGGCGGATACGTCTGGTATTGCTGGAAAAGCTCGGGCGTGCCCTCGTTACTGACGAGTACCCGGAGAGCGTGCTCGAAGCCACGTTGGGCGAGCATTTCGCGTGAGCGCTCTTGCCTCATATGCCTCCCATGAGGACCAATCGCGAGGCCGGCGTTACGTTGAAGCTACACCGCGTTATCGTTCCGAGTATCAGCGCGACCGCGATCGAATCGTTCATTCCACCGCGTTTCGGCGGTTGGTGTACAAGACGCAGGTATTCGTCAATCACGAGGGCGATCTGTTCCGAACCCGATTGACGCATTCGCTCGAAGTCGCACAGATCGCGCGCACCATCGCGCGTACGCTCGACCTCAATGAGGTCTTATCCGAGGCGATTTGTCTGGCCCACGACTTGGGTCACACGCCGTTCGGGCACGCCGGCCAGGATGCGCTGAACGAATGCATGAGGGACTTCGGCGGATTCGAACACAATCTTCAGTCGCTTCGCGTCGTCGATGAACTCGAAGAACACTATGCAGAATTCGACGGGCTCAACTTGACCTTCGAATGCCGCGAGGGAATCCTCAAGCATTGCTCGTACAACAACGCCATTCGATTGGGTGAATTGGGCGAGCGCTTCATCAACCGGCGGCAACCGGGATTGGAGGCGCAGCTGGCAAATTTCGCCGATGAAATCGCGTATAACAATCATGATGTGGACGACGGCATCCGCGCCGGTCTGATCAGCGTCGAGCAGCTGCTCGAGGTGCCGCTATTCTGCGAATACCACGCCGAAGTTCGTGAAAAATATCCCAAACTCAACGGCCGCCGCCTGGTGTACGAGATTTTGCGCCGCATGATCAATCGGCTGGTCACCGATCTGATCGATTCCTCTGCGGCGCGGCTGCGCGCGTCGGGAATCGTCACGTCAGCCGAGGTCAGGTCGCAGCCGGCACCTCTCATCGGCTTCAGCGATACCACCCGGGAGCTCAATTCGGGTCTGAAGACGTTTCTGCGCGAGCATGTCTACAAACACTACAAAGTCAGGCGAATGACGTCCAAGGCGCGGCGCATCATGACTGCGCTGTTCGAAGCCTTTCTCGACGATGTCGGTTTGATGCCGGAAGAGCACCAAGCGACCGCGCAGCGATTGGAATTGGAACTGGGGCCCGCCGGCCGCGCGCGGGCAGTGGCCGACTACATTGCGGGCATGACGGATCGATACGCCATCCTGGAACACCGCCGGCTGTATGATCCGAGCGAAAGCACATGAATAGCACATTAAAGAATGACTTATTGCTGCGCGCCTTGCTTCGTCAGCCGACGCCGCGCCGACCGGTCTGGCTGATGCGTCAGGCCGGACGTTATCTACCGGAGTATCGAGCGACGCGTGCGCGGGCGGGCGGGTTCTTGGAGATGTGCACCAATCCCGAAATCGCCTGCGAAGTCACCTTGCAACCCGTCGATCGGTTTCCGCTGGATGCGGCCATCTTGTTCTCGGATATCCTCACGATTCCGCACGCGATGAATTTAGGCTTGCAGTTCGAGACCGGCGAAGGCCCTAAATTCGAGCGGCCGGTGCGTTCCGCCGCCGACATCGACAGGCTCCGGCCTCCTGATCCCGGCCTTGAGCTCAAGTACGTGATCGACGCGGTGGCGTTGGTCCGACGTGAACTCAACGGTCGAATTCCTCTGATCGGATTCGCAGGCAGCCCATGGACGGTGGCGACCTACATGGTAGAGGGAGGAGGAAGCAAGACCTTCGGTCTCATCAAACGCATGATGTATGAACACCCTCTCGATCTGCATCGGCTGCTGCGCGTGCTCACCCAATCCACCATTTTGTACCTTAACGCACAAATAGCCGCGGGCGCACAGGCAGTGATGTTGTTCGATACCTGGGGAGGAGTGCTGACGCCGGCGCAGTACGCTGAGTTCTCCCTGCGGTACATGGCCGAGATCGTCGGCGCTTTGACTCGAGAGGCCAAGGGACGCCGCGTTCCCAATATAGTTTTCACCAAGGGGGGCGGCCCAATGCTCTCGAAAATAGCGGCAATCGGTTGCGACGCCGTGGGCGTGGACTGGACCACCGACCTAGCTACCGCCCGGCTCGCCGTCGAAGGCCGGGTGGCGCTGCAAGGCAACTTGGACCCCTCCGCCCTGTTGGCACCGCCGGAAACGGTGCGTGCCGAAACATTGCGGGTGCTGGAGAGCTTCGGCGCGGGGTCCGGGCATGTCTTTAATTTAGGTCACGGCATCACACCGGAAGTCGATCCGGAGCGCGTGGCGGTGCTCATCGATACCGTGCGCAATTACGCCGTTGATTGAGGCTTGGTCTTGGCCGCACCGGCGGATTCGGCCCGCAATTCGTCGCGTAACGCGCGGCGCAAGATTTTACCCACGTTGGTCTTGGGCAGCTCGGTTCGAAAATACACGTGCTTCGGTACCTTGTAGCCCGTCAAGTTAGCGCGGCAATACGTGATCAGCGCTTCGGCCGTGAGATTCGGATCCTTCTTGACCACGAAAATTGCGACGGCTTCCCCTGAGCTGTCGTCCGACTGCGCAACGGCGGCGACCTCCAGCACTCCCGGATGCTCGGCCACGACGTTTTCAACTTCGTTCGGATACACATTGAAGCCGGACACTAGAATCATGTCCTTCTTGCGGTCCTCGATATACACAAAACCTTTGGCGTCCATGCGGCCGATATCGCCCGTCCGCAACCAATCGCCGAACATCACCTTCTCGGTTTCATCCGGCCGGTTCCAGTAGCCACGCATCAGCTGCGGTCCGAACACACAGATCTCGCCCACGGCATTGACGGCCACTTCGACGCCGTTGTCGTCCCGGATCGAGACATCGGTCGAGGGGATGGGCAAACCGATCGAGCCGTTAAAATCGAGACCCATCGGATTGATGCAGGCCGCGGGCGACGTTTCGGTCAAGCCCCACGCTTGCGTGAGGACATTGCCGGTCACCTTTTTCCAGCGCGCCGCTATGGGCGCCTGTACCGCCATGCCGCCGCCCAGAGTGATGCGCAGGGCGCTGAAATCTACCGCTTCGAAACCCGGGGTGTGCAGCAGCGCGTTGAACAACGTATTCACGCCGCTGATGAAAAAGAATTTGTATTTCTTGAGTTCTGCCACGAACCCAGGGAAGTCCCGCGGATTGGTGATCAAGACGTTTTGCGCGCCCAGGCGCAGGAACAGCAGGCAGTTTCCCATCAGCGAAAAGATGTGATAGAGCGGCAACGCCGTGATGACGATCCTATGCACATTGGCTTGTAGTGCCGGCCTGATCCACGCGCTCGCCTGCAGCACGTTGGCGACCATGTTGCGATGGGTGAGCATGGCGGCCTTGGCAATGCCCGTTGTGCCGCCCGTATACTGAAGGAAGGCGATGTCTTCCGGCCCGAGCGTCACGGGCTCGAGTTTGGCCCCGAGTCCCGCCGAGAGCGCGCTCTTGAAGGTTATCGCGCCAGGCATGCTCCAAGCCGGTATCTGCTTGCGCACATGGCGCAACACGAAATTCACGATCATGCCGCGCGGCAAACCCAACAAATCGCCGACCCGGGTCACCAAAACGTTTTTCAGATCGGTGCGCGGCAACACCTGCTGCAAAACGTGCGCGAAATTCTCCACGATGACGATCGCCTTCGCGCCTGAATCCTTGAGCTGATGTTCGAGCTCTCTTGCCGTATATAGCGGATTGGTGTTCACGACCACCATACCCGCCCGGAGCACCCCGATCAGCGCAATCGGGTACTGAAGGATATTGGGCATCATCAACGCAACCCGGTCGCCTGCCGCTAGGCCGGATTTGCGCTGCAGCCAGGCCGCAAACGCACGGCTCAGTTCATCGAGCTGGGCATAAGTCAGGGTCGCGCCCATATTGGAGAATGCCGGCAGGTTGCCATAGGCGGCAAAGGCTTCTTCGAACATCTCCTTCAGCGAGGCGTACGCATTGGGATCGATATCGGTGGGCACACCGGGCGGGTACTGTTTTAACCAAGAACGATCCACTTAAGCTTGTCTCCTCATTTTTGTCTCGCGTGTATAGCACTGGTTCAAGACGCCAGCAACGTCGCGCGTCTACGGAGTATGCTTGGATGCATGTGGGCGGCAAAAAATATGGTATCGGTGGCATGAGAAATTGGCGATTCTTCATCGTGAGCGTCTGCATGGCGCTTGCCGGTTGCGTTCACGGCTACGGCGGATGCCTGTTCACCGCGCCGGTCAAACATACTCTGACCGGGCGTGTTCACTTCCGCACCTATCCAGCGGCGGACGGAATCGACAACGTGCCGGTGCTGGTTCTCGATCACATGGCGTACATATATTCGCCGGCGCAAAGCTTCCTATGCCAGTCGGCCGACGAACTGCAACTCGAGGGGGTCGCCGAGTTCCCGCAAAACGTCGTCGAGAATTCCCATGTCATTGTGGACGGCAGGGTGTCCGCAGCGGTGTCGAGCAACCAGCACACCCGCTTCGTGATGGATGTGATCACGCTTTTGCCCGATACTACAAACCGCTAGATCCCACCGAGGAGGAACTTCGATGAAAATCCACCATCTCGCGACCGGCATCGCGGCGCCGTTACTCATCTTTGCCGCGGCGCTGTCCTGTCACGCTCAAGCCTCGAGCGCACCAACGACCTGTACGGACGGCACCACCTCGACTGCTACCGGCCGGGGCGCCTGCAGCGGTCATGGCGGCGTGCAAAAAGCGACGAAGTCGGGCGCGGCCGCGGGCGCGGCCGCAGGCGCGGCCACCACAACTGCCCCTGCAGCAAGTGCGCCTGCAGCGGCTCCGGCAGCGCCCTCCACAAGCACCACCTCGGGCGGGCCAACGACCTGTACGGACGGTACCACCTCGACTGCTACCGGCCGCGGCGCGTGCAGCGGTCATGGCGGCGTGCAAAAAGCGGCGAAGTCAGGTGCGGCCGCAGGTGCGGCCGCAGGCGCCTCCGGAGGCGCGGCGGCGACTGCTCCCGCGGCCACCCCGGCGCCCGCAAGCACTTCCAAGTCGAGCGCGACGGCGCCGACGACCACCGCTGCGAAGTCGGCGCCGGCCGCTGCAACGGCGACGGCGAGTTCCGGCAATACCGACCCCACCGGCGCCACCGCCAAGTGCAAGGACGGTACCTACTCGAAGTCACAGCATCACAGCGGGACTTGCTCGAGTCACGGCGGAGTCGCCCAGTGGTTGGACGGTAGTCACTGACATTCGTGGTATAGGGCGCAGGCGCTAACCGGCGAAGGGACCGGTTAGCGCTTGAGTAGGGGCTTCAAAGCCGGCCAAACGTTGTCGAGTAATTTGGGTTGGCCGAGTTCGTTGGGATGGACGCCGTCGGCCTGCATGAGAGCGGGAGACAGTGCGATGTCATTGAGCAGAAACGGTACGAACGGCAGCTTCTTCTCTCGCGCCAGGTCCGAATACACCTGACTGAATTGCGCAGTGTATTCCGGGCCGTAGTTCGGCGGAATGCGCATGCCCAGCAACAATACCTTTGCCCCGGAGGCTATCGAAACGTCGACCATGCGCGACAAATTGTCGTGCATTTGCGCCACGCTCAACGCACGCAAACCGTCGTTGCCCCCCAGTTCCAGAATCACGATTGCCGGAGAATGCAGATTGAGCGCACGCGGCAAACGCGCAAGACCCCCCGCCGTCGTTTCGCCGCTGACGCTGGCATTGACGGTCTGGTAACCGTACCCTTGATCCTTGAGCCTCGCCTGCAGCAACGCCACCCAGCCTTGTTCTATGCGAGGCAACCCGTAGCCGGCACTGATGCTATCGCCGAACACGAGGATCACCGGCGTCTCGGCTCTGGCCGAGACCGCTGCGAAACACAAGACCAATAGGACGAAAAACCGTTTCACGGGTGCTCCTCATGCAAGATCAAATTGTTCTCGAAGCCCGGAATGTGTCGAAGACCGTGGCGAGCCCGGAGGGCCCGCTGACCATTCTCGCCGATGTCAGCATCAGTGTGCGAACCGGAGAGACGCTTGCCATCGTGGGCGCTTCGGGCGCCGGGAAATCCACGTTGTTGGCGATGCTCGCAGGGCTCGATTCACCGAGCGCAGGCCGAGTGCTGATCGCCGGCGTCGATATAACCCTCCTCGATGAGGATGGCCGCGCCGCCATTCGCGGCCAACACGTGGGCTTCGTCTTCCAGTCGTTCCATTTGATTCCCTCGCTGACCGCCATTGAAAACGTCATGCTGCCGCTCGAACTGCGCGCTCGCCGGGATGCTCGCGAAGCGGCGGCGCAAGCGTTGGAACAGGTCGGCCTGACGCCCCGTGCCGCGCACTACCCGAAGCAACTCTCGGGCGGTGAACAACAGCGGGTGGCGATCGCCCGAGCATTCGTGACGCATCCCGCCGTGCTCTTTGCGGATGAGCCTACCGGAAATCTGGATACTCACACGGGCCAACGCGTCACCGATCTATTATTCGAGCTCAACCGCAGTATCGGCAGCACCTTGATCCTGGTGACGCACGACCGCGACTTGGCATACCGCTGCGGGCGAAAGCTGGAACTCGATGCCGGCCATGCGGTGAGCGGGGCGGGCTCCTGATGCAGAGCCTGCGTTTCGCGCTGCGCAATCTCTGGCGCGACCTCAAGTCCGGCGAACTCTCGGTATTGTTGCTGGCTCTGTGCGTGGCGGTACTGTCGTTGACCGCCGTCGGCTTCTTCACCAGCCGCATCTCTCAAGGCGTGCGCGCACAAGCGGCTGAAGTCTTGGCGGCCGATCTGCGTCTGGAATCGGCGCAGCCGATTCCAACGCGCTATTTCTCAAAAAGCCGCGAGCTCGGACTCAAGAGTGCGCAAATGTTGACGTTCCCAACGGCGATCTTCAATGGGGAGGTCAGCCAGCTCGCGGCCCTCAATGCGGTGACGCCGAATTACCCTTTGCGCGGCCACGTGCGCATCGCCGACACGCCGTTCGGCGTTGCTCGCAACACCGATGCAATTCCCGGCAGCGGCGAAGTGTGGGTCGATGCCCGCATCATGGCGCAATTGAAGATCCGGCCGGGCGCCGAACTGCGAATCGGCGCTGCGAGCTTCCGCGTGACCGAAGTGCTCGATTACCGTCCGGATCAGGGGACGGGTTTCGTGAACCTCGCACCTGCCGCGTTGCTGAACTACCAAGACGTCGCGGCGACCCGGCTCATTCAGCCCGGCAGCAGGGTCACCTATGCCGCTTTGTTCGCAGGCGCTCAATCTGCGGTGGCCGAATTTCGAGAGTACATCCTCGCCTCCAAGGCTCCCGGTGAACGCTTGCGGGAGGTCGATGAATCCAGCCGTCAGCTCAACTCCGCCATCGACCGGGCAAGCCGCTTCTTGAATCTGGCGAGCCTGGCTTCCGTCCTGTTGGCGGCGGTTGCCGTCGCCATGGGCGCTCGCCGCTATGCATCCCGCCACATCGATGCGGTCGCCCTCATGAAGTGCATGGGTGCATCGCAAGGCTTCGTGCTGGCCATTTCCATCATAGAATTATCGCTGCTGGCACTTCTCGCGGTTGCCGTCGGCGCCTTGCTCGGATACCTCGCGCAAATGGGCCTCGCCTGGCTGCTGCGAGATCTAATCCGAACCGAACTTCCGCGAGCTTCGCTGGCGCCGCTGCCGATTGCGCTCGTCACCGTGATGGCAATGTTGATCGGCTTCGCCCTGCCTGCGCTGCTGCAATTGAAAAATACTCCTCCGGCTCGCGTGCTGCGCAAGACGGTAACCGCTCCCCCGCTGCGCTTCGGTCTGTCCTATGTGTTCGCGCTTGCCGCACTGTTTGCCATTTTGTGGAGCTTGGTGCGGGATACGGAACTCGTGGTGAGTGTGCTTGCCGGTGTCCTCGGCGTGGGGTTGGTGCTGACCCTGGCAGGCTACGGGTTGGTGCGCATCACCTCTCGGTTGCGCGGCGGCGTTGGGGTAGCCTGGCGCTACGGTCTCGCCAATGTCTCGCGCCGCGGCGGCGGAAGCGTCGTGCAAATCGTTGCGTTCGGCTTGGGGCTCATGATGCTGCTGCTGCTCGCGGTGGTGCGCAGCGATCTGCTCGCGGACTGGCGCCGCAGTCTGCCGAGCGATGTGCCCAATAACTTTCTGATCAATATCCGGCCCGAAGAGCGTCGGCCCTTGGAGGATTTTTTGAAGTCGCACGGGTTCGGCGAGCCGCAAATGTACCCCATGGTCCGTGCCCGTATGACCGCGATCAACTCAAAGCCCAGCGAATCGCTCTCGCTGAAGGGCGACAATGCCCGAGGTTATATCGAGCGCGAGCAGAATTTGACCTGGTCGGCGCGACTCATGGACGACAATCAGCTCATCGCCGGACGTTGGTGGACGCCCGCCGAATACGGCAAGCCGTTGGTGTCCATTTCGTCGGAATATCAAGAGGCGCTGCAGCTCAAACTCGGAGATCGATTGAGTTTCGACATTGCGGGCGAGCCCCTCACGGTCGAGGTCGCCAGCATCCGCAAGGTACGTTGGGACAGCTTCCGGCCGAATTTCTTCCTGGTATTCCCGCCGAATTTGCTGGATGGTGCCGCCGGCACGTACATGACCAGCGTGTATCTCACGCCTGCGCAACGCCCGGCATTGGTCGATCTCGTGAACCAATTCCCAACCGTCTCGGTATTCGACGTCGACGCCATCTTGAAACAGATTCGCGACATCATGGACCGTGCGTCGCTCGCGGTGCAGTACGTGTTTCTGTTCACCTTGGCGGCCGGCATCGTCGTGCTGCTCGCCGCGGTGCAATCAACACGCGATGAGCGGCGCTATGAAAGTGCGATGCTGCGCACTTTGGGGGCGAGCCGAAGGACCGTACTTCAGGGCGTGGCGGCGGAATTCTCGGCATTGGGGTTTCTTTCCGGCACCTTGGCGGCCTTCGGCGCGAACGCCGTGGGTTGGGTGTTGGCGCGCCGGCTGTTCTCGCTGCAGTTCACACCCGATCCGTGGGTGTGGGCGCTGGGCTTGGTGTGCGGAACGATTCTGGTGGGCGTGAGCGGCACGCTGGCCACGCGGCGCGTCGTGAATACGCCGCCCATCGTCACTTTGCGCGACGACTGACGTTCGCGTCAGTGCACTTCCAGGAGGAGCCAGCCAATGGGAGTCGGGACGTCGATTTGCTCTTGGGCCGTGCGCTCAGCCGCACGCTGCCGCCCCGACACGACCTGGGGCCGGAGAGGCAGCGCTTCAATGCGTATCGTGTACACACCGGTTGAGAGTCCGGTGGTGTTGAATGTCATCAGCAATTCGTTGTTCGAATCCTTGAGCACATTGTTGAGGATCAGAGCCCGCCCTTGATCCTGCTTGTCGACGATCATGCGGAACTGATTCAATTTCGCCGTGTAGCTCATGTCGATATGAATGTCCATGAGCTGGGGCGCGGCGCTATTGACGACGATTCGAGCCTGGTTGATCCCCGGAGCGTGGTCCGGCGACACATGCAGGTCCGTGTGCGTTGCAGGCTGCACCAGCGATCCCTGGTGCATGCGCACCTTGGTATCTTCCAATTCACCGCGAAGCAGCGTGTACCTTCCCATCAACACCCAGAACGCCACGAGACATACGAGCGCCACCACACCTAAGCCGATGGGTAGGTAGGGAGTCTTCCACCAGGGCCCCTTCGGTTCGCGCAAGTCCTGCAATTGACCGCTTGCTTCCAAGAGCTTGAGGCTTGCCTGCGCGCGCTCCGAGAGCTTGAGGTCGTTCAAGTAATGGGGATGCGCGCGGCACCAGTTCTCCAGATCACGCGCGCCCCTGAACGGCAGTTTGTTGTCCAGATAGCGCTCGACGAGCTTGTGGTCCTCGATAAACTTGGCATCGAACCGCAGCGGCGGCGCGGCTTTCAAATTTGCGGGTGCAATAGTTCGAGCGTTCATGTCCGGGCAATCCTTTCGATCACCATGTTGCCTGAGTAGGATAGCCGGAATATGTGAAATATTCGGCAAAACAGGGCCGAGAAGCTGGATATTCATCGCAATTGCGCGATAAATCTCCCTCCCGCGCGTAAGGCCCCCGGGCGACTCGCGGGCGGCGCGGAAGGCCCGCAGACGGGGCGCGGAAGGCCCGCAGCTAGGCCATGGACTGTGCCGCGCCCATGAGGGCCAGCAAGTGGCGGCCGTCCAAATCCGCCAACGCCGCTTCACGCTGCGCGGAGTCGAGGCGCCGCCAATCGATTTTGCCGCGGCCGACCCGCCGCAGCGCCGTGTCATCCGTGCGGGTGAGGCGAGCGCGCTTCGGCACGAAACGGCGCGCCAACTCGCGGGTGGTGCCACGTTTAATCAGATCGACAATGGCGCGAATGACCTCTGGATTGTTTGCGAGATTGCCGTGCAATTCGTCGACGAAATAAGTTTTGAGCCGCGGCACCAACGCCAGGGCCACGGGTACTGTGCCATCGCCGTTCACGCTTGAGCCATATTCAAAGCCGCTCGACTTGCGCCGGACGGTGACCACCGTTTCGCGGTTGACGCCGACGATATTCGCCATCCGTGCATCCGGCGCCGCCAAACGCTCACGAGCCTCCGCCACCTGCCGGAGCAGTTCGGGGTGGGGCTTGGGCTCCTTTCCCGGCCAGGAGCGGGGATCGAGCAAATCGAGCATCGAGCGTCCTTGCGTGGCCGGCAGCATGTGGTAGAGGCCTGGAAACGTGCAAAAAACTTTCGCCGCCAAATACTCGGGCGAATGTCGACGATCTAGCCTCGCCAGTTTTCTGACGAAGGGGTAGGTGCCGCGCAGGGCTTGCACCGGGGCGAATGACCCCTGATTTGGCGTGCCCAACATGATCAGCTTGAGCACGTTGCGCTTCGGCAGTTGGTTCGTGGCGATGCGTGCAATCAACCCGCCCATGCTGTGCGCGATCAAAACGACGGGCCTGCCTTCCGAGACTATGTACGAGGCGAGAGCCGATCCAAGTTCGTCGATCCCAAGGCGCCAGTCGTAAGGAAAGAACTTCGCGTCGAAGCCTTCGATCTCGAGTTTCAGTTTTAGCTTCGCATAGGAGAAGAGCAACACACCCATTGGGCGTATCGATTTGACCGAGGGCAGCCGGAGGTCCGTAAGCCCGCCGGCCGCGATGCAGAGCGGATCGATCCATAGTGGCTTCGCTGCCCCGGTGCGGCGCGCACCGCCGCGTTTGGTGCAGCACAATCTGGAACCCATCATTCCGGGGACTATCAGCACCCGCGGACCGCCGGAGCGCTTGACCCGCTTGGCGGATGCGGCCAGCGCGGACAATTCCTCGTAAGCCGTGGTACCGAAGTACTCGCGCAGACTGTCGCGATGCTGCCCTTTGGCGAGTGCGCCGAGCACCAGGGTGTCTTTCGCATGCAACGCCCAATCCAGTTGCTCGGCGGCGCGTCCCCGCCTCAGGTTGGGTATTTTTGCCTGCCCTTGCCGCATTGAATTTCGTCTTAGCCTCTGCCGGACATGACGGTGTCCACTACATCACATACGGCGCCGATGGCCTGTGCGCGTGTGCTCGATTTACGCCACACCGCGCCCACGGTGCGTGTCGGCGCCGGCTTGGTGAATTGACGTACGGTCAGGCCGCGCTGCGAACCGAACGGCGATTCGACCGCCAATTCAGGCAGCAAGGTGATGCCCAGGCCGGCGACCACCATCTGGCGCAGGGTTTCGAGGCTGGTCGCTCGAAAATCCTCCGCCTCGCGGACATCGACGCGGCTGCATACCTCGAGAGCCTGATCGCGCAGGCAATGGCCGTCCTCCAGCAGCAGCAGAGTCTGGCCTTTGAGGTCCTGTACCTTGATGGTCTCTTTCATCGACAGTGGGTGACTGTGCGGCAACGCCACCGTAAATGCCTCCCGATAGAGTTCGCGCGATTCGAACCCGTCCTGCGCGGCCGGCAGCGCAATAATCCCCATATCGATTTCGCCATCGCGTAGGCGATTCAGCAACGCTTCGGTCTGGTGCTCGTAAAGCATGAGACCCAGTTTCGGCAGGGCCTTGCGAATCTTCTGCATGACGCGCGGCAACAAATAAGGCCCGATGGTGGGGATGAGGGCCACCTTGAGCTTGCCGGCAAGGGGGTCCGTATTATTGCGGGCCAGCGCGATGATCTCCTCTCCTTCGGTGACCATGCGTCGCGCCCGCGCAACGACCTGTTTTCCCACCTCGGTGAGTTGCACGTTTTTCGGCTGGCGCTCGATGAGCTTAACGCCCAGGAACTCCTCCAACTTCTTGAGCTGTGCGGACAGCGTCGGCTGGCTCACGAACGTTCTTTCGGCGGCCCGGCCGAAATGCCCCGTGTCAGCCAGCGCCACCAAATATTTAAGATCCTTGAGATTCATAGCCGCGCACCCACATCGTTACGATAGACACAGTCTATCAAATAGATCAATTTAATCAATTTGGTTAATCGCTGCATCGGTGGCAGTCTGGCGCTCTGGAGATGCAATCAAACTACCGAGGAATCTTTCATGTCATTGATCAACACGGAAATCAAACCATTCAAGGCAACCGCCTATCACAACGGCGAGTTCGTCGCGGTGTCGAACGAGGACTTCAAGGGCAAGTGGTCCGTCCTCGTGTTCTATCCCGCCGATTTCACTTTTGTCTGCCCCACGGAACTCGGGGACCTGGCTGACAATTATGCTGCCTTCAAGAAGTTGGGCGTCGAGATATACGGCGTATCGACCGACACGCACTTCACGCACAAGGCCTGGCACGACACCTCCGAGACGATTCGGAAGGTTCAATATCCGCTCATCGGCGATCCCACGCAGACATTGGCCCGCAATTTCGAAGTTTTAATCGAGGAAGAAGGGCTCGCGTATCGGGGCACGTTCGTCATCGACCCGGCGGGCCGCATCAAGATCATCGAGGTGAATGACAACGGCATCGGCCGCGACGCCAAGGAATTGCTGCGCAAGGTGCAAGCCGCGCAGTACGTTGCCTCGCATCCGGGTGAGGTATGTCCGGCGAAATGGTCGCCGGGTGGGAAAACGCTATCGCCCTCGCTGGATCTGGTCGGAAAGATCTGATTTTAAGGTGACCTATGCTCGATGAGAACCTTAAAACGCAGTTAAAAAATTACCTGGAACGACTCTCACAGCCGGTCGAGATCGTAGCTTCGGTGGATGCCGGCGACACGTCGCGCGAGATGCTGGCTTTGTTGGACGATATAGTCTCCGTGTCGCCTCGCATCACCTTGGATCCGCAGCGCGACGACACGCAGGTAAAACCTTCATTCGCGCTTCGCCGTCCGGGGGCTGTGCCTCACGTGCGTTTCGCGGGGCTGCCGATGGGCCATGAGTTCACTTCCTTGGTGCTCGCATTGCTGCAGGCCGGCGGTCATCCGCCGAAAGTGGATCCCCACCTGCTGGCGCAGGTGCGGGAACTCGATGGCGAATTCAATTTCGAGACTTTCGTTTCCTTGAGCTGCCAAAGCTGTCCGGACGTGGTTCAGGCGCTGAATCTGATGGCGGTGTCGAATCCGAAGGTGCGTCATACCATGTTCGACGGCGCGTCGTTCCAGGATGAGGTCGAGCGGCGCCAGATCCAGAGCGTGCCCGCAGTGTTCCTCAACGGCCGGCCCTTTGGTCAGGGCCGTATGAGTCTCGAGGAGATCTTGGCCAAACTCGACGCACGAGGGCCTCTGCGCGAGGCGGAGCGCTTGAATTCGGCGGCGCCGTACGACGTGCTCGTTGTCGGCGGCGGCCCGGCAGGCGCGGCGGCCGCCATCTACGCGGCACGCAAGGGCATTCGCACCGGCATCGTGGCCGAACGTCTCGGAGGGCAGTTGCTCGATACCGTCGGCATCGAAAATTTCATTTCCGTCAAGGAGACCGAAGGACTGAAGTTGGCCACCGGACTTGAGCAGCATGTGACCACCTATGATGTCGATGTGATGAACTCGCAGCGCGCCGCTGCCCTGATACCGGGCGAGACGCTCAAGGTCAGCCTCGCAAATGGCGCGACGCTCAAGGCCAAGTCGGTGATCATCGCCACCGGCGCGCGCTGGCGCGAAATCAACGTGCCCGGCGAGCGCGAATACCGCAACCGTGGCGTCGCCTATTGTCCTCATTGCGATGGCCCATTGTTCAAGGGCAAGCGCGTCGCCGTCATTGGCGGCGGCAATTCCGGGGTTGAGGCTGCGCTCGATCTTGCGGGTTTGGCGAGTCACGTCACGGTGATCGAGTACGAGTCGCATCTTCGCGCCGACGCTGTCCTTAAGAGCAAACTCAAGAGTTTACCCAACGTCACCGTGCTCACGGGTGCAGAGACGACCGAGGTCAAGGGCGATGGGCAACGAGTCACTGGCCTGACCTACAGGGAGCGACAGAGCGGCACCGTGCACACAGTGGCACTCGCGGGGATTTTCGTGCAAATCGGACTGGTGCCCAACACCGCGTGGCTGAAAGACACTCTCAAACTCTCATCACGCGGTGAGATCGAGGTCGATGCCCGAGGCCAAACGTCGGTGCCCGGTGTTTTCGCGGCCGGCGATTGCACCATCGTGCCATACAAGCAAATCGTGATTGCCATGGGCGAGGGGGCGAAAGCATCGCTCAGCGCATTCGATCATCTCATTCGCTCGCCGCTGTCCGTGGCTGCTTGAGCGGCGGCGATGGCGGTGACGGCGGTGACGGCGGTGCGGTCGCTCTGTTGCGCCGGCGCGTATAATCGCAAGTGCAGTCAAGTTTCCGAGCGCCGCTATGCCTTCAGTTGAACCGCCCACAAGATTCTCCTCCGGGGTCGTTGTCGTGAGCGTGGTCGACCGAAAACTCAAGTTTCTATTGTTGCGCGCCTATCGCAACTGGGATTTCCCGAAGGGCCTCGTTGAGGCCGGCGAGGAGCCCATTGAAGCGGCGATCCGTGAGGTCCGCGAAGAAACGACTCTGGAGGACATATCCTTCGATTGGGGCATGGTATTCATGGACACCGGGCCTTACAACAAAGGCAAGATTTCCCGCTACTACATCGCACGCAGCAACGAGACCAAGGTGCTGCTGCCGGTCAATCCGGAACTCGGCGTTCCCGAGCATCATGAAGCGCGATGGGTGGATTATCAGAAGGCGCTGACCATGGTGTCGCCGCGCCTCTTGCCCGTGGTCCGTTGGGCCTATGCCATCATCAATCACGACACGACATCGGCCGGGGCTGCTCCGCCCGCCAATCGAACCTAGCCGAGAGTCACCGTACCGCCGCCGATCTCCATCACGTCGCCCCCGACTTCGATCCGCCGCTGCGTATCGATCTCAAGATACAGCGACGAAGGACGGCCGACGAATTCGCCTTGGGAGATTTCCACCCGCACCGGCAGCGGCCGGTTCATCGCCAGGCACCAACCGCCGAAATTCGCCGTTGCGGAGCCGGTCGCGGGATCTTCGAGCATGGCTCCGTTCTGCGGGAAAAAGAAGCGCGCCAGCGTCCGCCCCGGGCCAGTCTCGGCGAATACATACGCCATGCCGATGCCGTCCTCGCTTTGAATGTCGGCAAATGCCGCCGGCTGCGGCGAGACGCGCCGCACGGCCTCACTGGACTTGAGAGGCACGATCATTTGTTCCTTGCCGGCCTTGACCCACAGCGGTCTATCGCCAATGTCGTGCTCTTCGAGTCCGAGCGCCTGTGCCAGCACGGAGCGCGAAACCTCGAGCTCCCTGAAGCTCGAGCCGGGCGCCGTCAAGGTCCAGCGGTTCTCGCGGGCGGCTACCGCTATCAATCCCGCCCCCATTTCCAGGCGCAATACATCACCGCCAAGCTTGAGCGAGCGGCACACGTGCGCCGTCCCCAAAGTGGGGTGGCCGGCGAAGGGCATCTCGTAGCTTGGTGTGAAAATGCGAACCTTGGCATTGGCCTGCGAGGAGGGCAGGATGAAAGTCGTCTCCGACAAATTGAACTGCCGCGCCAGTGCCTGCATGATTTGGGAGTCGAAGGCGGCGCCGTCCTCGAAGACGCACAAAGGATTGCCGGTCAACGCGCCTTGGCCGTGAGTGAATACATTGACGATGCGGTATCGATGGGTCGGCATGATCTAGCGGAAGTATACGTGCGACCGACAGTCGGCCGCACGCACCCTTCCCTTGGGGCCCCGCAGTGAGCGACTTTGAGCCTACGGCCGCACTACCACCGCGGGCGCCACCACGGCAACCCGCGGGCCGTAGTAATAGCCACGGTGGTAACCGTACGGGGCAACCACGCATCCTGACATCGCCACTAGACCGAGCGGAATCAACAGCATAAATAACCGTTTCATGACTTGTCTCCTCAAGAAATCTGCGCCTCATAGAGGGGAACGCTTGAGCGTGGGCGGGGATGACAGCATGAACAATCCTTAAGCCGCCCCGCGAGGGCCGGGCGGCGAACGTCGCCGGCATAAGTTATGTCGCGACGGCGAACGGAAAGGAGGTCCTTAAGCCGCAGCGGCGGCTTTAAGCCAAGGTGTGAAACACTTTTTGAACGTCGTCGTCTTGTTCGAGTTTGTCGATCAGGGCCAGGACCTCGGCCGCCTGGTCTTCCGGCAGCTCGGTCGGGACGGAGCAGATGTACTCGTGCTCGGCGGATAGGGGCGTGATGCGCCGCACTTCGAGTGCCTCCTGCAATTTGCCGAAATCGTTGAAAGCACAGCGGATCACCAATTGCGGTTCGCCCTTGTCGCCGGTGCTTTCGCCCATTTCTTCGAGCCCATAGTCGATGAGATCCAGTTCGAGTTCATCTTGGTCCTTCACGCTCGCCGGATCCAAGCGAAACACTCCCATTTTCTTGAATAGAAAACTGACGCTGCCCGTGGTGCCAAGATTGCCCGCGCCCTTCGCGAAGATGTTGCGCAAGCTACCCACCGTGCGCGTCGGATTGTCCGTAGCGGTTTCGACCAGAAGCGCGACGCCATGCGGCGCGTATCCCTCATAGAGAATTTCCAGATAATTGGCGGCTTCCTTCCCCGAGGCCCGGCGGATCGCCGCATCGGTTTTGTCCTTCGGCATGTTGACGGCGCGTGCGTTTTGCAGCACCCGCCGGAGCGTGGGGTTCGCCGCGGGGTCCGGGCCGCCCGCATGGACGGCTATGGCAATGTCTTTGGCGACTCTGGTGAACTGTTTGGCCATGCGGTTCCAACGCGCGAACATGGCGTGTTTCCTGACTTCGAATATGCGTCCCATGATTTATCGTCCTGCGCGTTAGTTACGGTCCCCTTCAGCACGCGCATGGTAGCAATACCCGCGCAAACCGCTAGACTTGCGGCTACTTCGTCAAGGCGTCTCCCCATGAGTGCAGTACCAGAGGGCGAATCCCTCGATTCCGTGAGCTTCCGTGATCTCGGGCTTTCCGAGCCCGTGCTCAAGGCGCTCGCCGATGTCGGCTACGAATCGCCGTCGCCCATTCAGGCCGCCACTATTCCGGTATTGCTATCCGGTGCCGATATGCTCGGCCAAGCGCAGACCGGCACCGGCAAGACCGCCGCATTCGCGTTGCCGGCGCTCTCTCGCATCGATCTATCGCTTCATGAGCCTCAGGTGCTGGTGTTGGTACCCACGCGCGAGCTCGCCTTGCAGGTGGCCGAGGCGTTTCAACGCTATGCGGCGCATCTGAAGGGCTTTCACGTTCTGCCGATCTATGGCGGCCAGAGCTATCAGCCGCAACTCAATGCCCTACGGCGCGGTGTGCATGTTGTGGTCGGGACGCCCGGGCGCGTGATCGATCACATGAACCGCGGCACCTTGAAGCTCACGGGTCTGACCATGTTGGTGCTGGATGAGGCCGATGAGATGCTGCGCATGGGCTTCGTCGATGCCGTGGAGAGCATTCTCGAGCAAACCCCGCCGAAGCGTCAGGTGACCCTGTTTTCGGCCACCATACCCGCGCCGATCCGGCGCATCGCCCAGAAGCATTTGCGCTCGCCGGTCGAAGTGACCATCAAGAGTAAGACCAGTACCGCAAACAACATCCGTCAGCGCTATTGGGTCGTCAGCGGCATGCACAAGCTCGACGCACTGACGCGCATTCTGGAAACTGAAATCTTCGACGGTATGCTGGTGTTCACGCGCACAAAGCAATCCACCGTGGAGCTTGCCGAAAAGCTCGAGGCGCGCGGCTTTGCAGCCGCGCCGCTAAACGGCGATATCCCGCAACACCAACGCGAACGCACGGTCGCGCGATTGAAGGCCGGACAAATCGACATCGTCGTCGCCACCGATGTGGCCGCACGCGGACTCGACGTGGAGCGCATCGGCCACGTGGTGAACTACGACGTGCCGTACGACCCCGAATCCTACGTGCATCGCGTCGGCCGGACCGGCCGAGCCGGACGCAACGGCGAGGCAATCCTGTTCATCGCGCCTCGTGAGCGCAATATGCTGCATGCGATCGAGCGCGCCACGCGGCAGGTTATCGAACCGATGAATTTGCCGACGGTGGACGCGGTCAATGCGCTGCGTATCGCCAAGTTTAAAACTCGGGTCTCAGAGACTGTCGCCAAAGGCGAGGCGACGGCTTTCCGGCCGATTTTGGAGCAGCTCGAAGCTGAAACCGGTTTGCCTCTCATCGACATTGCCGCGGCGCTCGCGAGCTTGGGGCAGGGCGCGACGCCGCTATTGCTTGCGGGTCCGGCGCGAGTTGCCGAGGAGCGCGCTCACTTCGAACGGCAGCCGCCGCACCGGGGCCGCGAACCATCGCGCGGCCGCGAGCCGACCCCGCGCGAATCGGCACGCGCCTCCGAATCACCGCGAACCCGCGAGCCATCGCATGGCCGCGACCGGCCGGCACTACGCGAGCCGCCGGTTCCGCGCGAGTCGCCGGCACTGCGCGAATCGCCCATCTCGCGCGAGTCGCCGCCTTCCCGCGAATCGGCGCGTCCATCTCGGCCGAAATCGGCCGCCGGCCACATGGAAACTTTTCGCATCGAGGTGGGGTCAGTACATGGGATCAAACCGGGCAACATTGTCGGTGCGATCGCCAACGAGGCGGGCATCGAGGGCGTACACATAGGACGCGTGGATATTCGCGAAGATCACAGTTTTGTCGACTTGCCGGAAGGCATGCCGAAGCAGGTGTTCAAGGATTTGCAGAAAGTTCGAGTCGTCGGCCGCGAGCTCAAGATCAGCAAGATCGGCGAAAAGCCTCCCAAGCCTGCCCGAGATCCCGCTGGGCGGCACACCGCGGGGCGGCACGCCGATCGAAAATTATTGAGCCGTAAGTCCGCGAAGGATTGATGGCGAAGGATTGATGGATTTTGTCACGTAAGGAGTGAGTCATGGGCAAGGGCATGGACCGGAAGAAAGAAGACAAGAAGAAGCCGACCAAAACGCTGGAAGAGAAGCGGGCTGCAAAGAAGGCGAAGAAAGAATCCAAGGGCTGATCGGCCCCGAGGGCGCGGCGCGCAAGTTTCGACGGGTTTAAACGACCCGTCCGCGCCGCCCTCCGCGCAAGAAATCCTGAACGTTGGCTGCCATTTCATCCAGGCAGCGCTGCCGCGCTTCGCGCGCGCCCCAGGCAACGTGAGGCGTGAGGATCAAATTGGGGATACTGGGATCGAGCAAGGGGTCGCCGTCCTGGGGCGGTTCTTGCGCAAGCACGTCGATTCCGGCACCTGCCAACCGTCCTGACTTGAGCGCGGCAGCCAGCGCATGGCCGTCCACCAACGCTCCCCGGGCGGTATTGATCAGCAAGGCATCGGGCTTCATCAGCGCGAGTTCGCGGGCGCCGATCATGCCGCGTGTCGCCGCTGTCAGCGGGCAATGCAGTGAAACGATATCGGCCGTTTCGAGCAGCGGGTCGAGCGCCACACGGCCGTGCTGTGCCGGCGCGCCGGGACGGTTGCAGATGATGACACGCATGCCGAATGCGTCCGCGGCTTTGGCGACTGCGCGCCCCAGCTCACCCCATCCCACGATTCCGAGCGTGCGGCCGGCCAGTTCGCGGATGGGATGCGCGAGCAAGGTGAACTCCTCGCGCTTGACCCACGAGCCGTCCGCGACCAGACGTGCGTATTCGGTCAAATGTTGGGTGAGGCTCAAAATCATCGCCCACACGTGTTGCACCACCGACGGAGTGCAATAACCCCGGATATTGCAGACGGCGATGCCGCGCTCTTTTGCGGAGCTCAAATCCACATTGTCGGTTCCGGTGGCCGAGAGCGCTATCAGCTTGAGCTTCCGAGCCGCTTTGAGATGATCTCCCGACAGTTTGAGCTTATTGAGCAGCACGATATCCACGTTGCCGATGCGCTCGATGATTTGCGACTCGCTGGTCGATGAGCAAAAACTCAATTCGCCCACGGCTTCGGTTAGACCCAAGGCGTCCAGGTCTCCATTGGAGACCGTTTCGTAATCCAGGAATACGCCCTGCATCGGCCGCGCTACAATGAATGCCCAGACATGAGAATCTCCGCCGTCATTTTATTGATAGCCGCCAACGTGGCGGTGTATTTGCTCCAGGTCATGTCGGGAGGCTCGCTCGAGAATTTGTTCGGTCTGTGGCCGCTGCAGTCCATCGACGGGCAATCTTACTTCCATGTCTGGCAGATCGTCACTTACGCCTTCCTGCATGATACCCGGACATACACGCACATATTGTTCAACATGCTGGGGCTATTCATGTTCGGCGCGGAAATCGAGCGCTACGTGGGACCCGTCCGCTTGCTGACGTGCTACTTCGCGTCGGTGATCACCGCGGCGCTGACTCAACTGATCGTGCCCGCGTTGCTCGGAGCACCGCCCGGTCCCACGATAGGGGCGTCGGGAGGAGTGTTCGGTCTGCTCCTGGCGTACGCTCTGATGTTTCCGCATCGCAAGGTCGTTCCGTTGATACCGCCCATCCCGATGCCCGCGTGGCTGTTTGCGACGCTCTATGCGCTCATCGAGCTATTCCTGGGAGTGACGGGCACTCTGTCGGGCATCGCGCACTTCGCACACCTCGGCGGCATGATCGGCAGCGCCTTCGTGGTCCTGCAATGGCGGCGCCGGCGCGCGGCTTGATCGGCGCCGTACCCAATATCGCCGGAACCCGCTAGGCTAACCCGATGGAAAAATTCTTGAAAACCTGCGCCTGTTTGTCCGTGTTGTTGTGCTGCGCGTTGCCTGCGCACGCGGAGTGGGTGCGCCGGATAACCGACGGCATCATGGGCACGCGAATCACCGTGGAAGTGTGGGCCGAGGACCGGGGGCAGGCGGACAAGGCAATCGATGCCGTGCTCCAGGAAATGCGGCACATCGACGATTCGATGAGCACATACAAGCCCACCAGCGAAGTGTCCCAAGTCAACGATAAGGCCGCGGACGGGCCGATGCACATCAGCAAGGAGTTGTTCGATCTGTTGATCAAGGCGAAGGAATACTCGGTCATCACCGATGGCGCCTTCGACATCACCTACGCCAGCGTCGGTTACATGTATGATTTTCGCAAACACGTGCGCCCGGACGAGGCGCAGATCGCCAAGGCACTCCCCGCCGTCAACTATCTGCATGTAATTCTCGATCCCAAGAATCAGACGGTGCAGTTTTCGCAAAAAGGAGTGCGCATCGATCTCGGCGGGATCGCGAAGGGTTATTCGGTGGATCGAGGCATCGATGTGCTGAAATCCTTGGGATTCACCCGCGCCTATGTGGGTGCCGGCGGCGATAGCCGGATCATGGGCGATCGCTTCGGCGAGCCGTGGGTCGTGGGTATCCGAGATCCCATGAAGGGCGAGGGCAACGTGATCGCGCGAATTCCGCTGGTGGATGCGGCGATTTCAACCTCGGGGGATTACGAGCGGTTCTTCGAGGAAAAAGGTGTGCGCTATCACCACATCATCGATCCGCATACCGGCCATTCGGCGAGCAAAGTACGCAGCGCCACGGTCATCGGGCCGTACGCTACGCGCACCGATGGACTGTCGAAGACGGCATTCGTTTTGGGTCCGGACAAGGCGATGGAAATCTACAACCGGCTTGACGACATCGATGCGATCATCGTCAAGCTCGACGGCACGGTGGTCTATTCCAAAGGCATGCAACGCGCCCGGCAGCGGGATGCCAAGTAACCGCCCGAAGCGGAAATTCACCTAGTCCCGAAAATTATTGAACTGCAGCGGCACGCCGAATTCGGCCTTGCGCAGAAACGCGATCGCTTCCTGCAGATCGTCGCGCTTCTTGCCCGTCACACGCACCTTCTCGCCTTGGAGTTGCGCCTGAACCTTGAGTTTCGAGTCCTTCAATAGGCGCGATACCTTCTTGCCGGTTTCCTGGTCTATCCCCACCTTGAGGACCACGAGTTGTTTGGCGGTCGCCAGATTCACCACCGGATCCTTCACGTCGAGACAGGCAATGTCGATGCCGCGTTTGGCCATTCTGAGCTTGAGGATTTCGAGCATCTGCTTCAATTGGAAATCCGCCGGAGCGCTCATCGTCACGGTGGTCTCTTCGAGTTCAAAGGTGGCATCGCTGTCTTTGAAGTCGAAGCGCTGCGACAGCTCGCGAATCGCCTGATCGACGGCGTTGGTGAGTTCATGGGTGTCGATTTCGGATACCACGTCGAACGAAGGCATACATATTCCGTGAATGGTGATTGGGCAGAGGAGCCGCTGCGGTTCAACGATACCCGCGTGCCTGCAAAGTGAAAAGCTTTGCGTAGCGGCCGTCGTGGGCCATCAATGACTCATGGCTGCCGCGCTCGACGATGCGCCCCTCTTCCAGCACCAGGATTTGATCCGTCATGCGCACGGTGGAAAATCGATGTGAGATGACGATGGCGATGCGATTGCGCGTCAACTCGCGAAAATGCTCGAAAACCTCCGCTTCCGCTCCCGCGTCGATCGCCGCGGTGGGTTCATCCAGCACCAAGATGTCCGCCTTATTGCGCATGAAGGCGCGCGCCAGCGCGATTTTCTGCCATTGGCCGCCCGACAGCTCGCGCCCGTCCTTGAACCATTTGCCGAGCTGCGTGCGGTAGCCTAAGGGCAATTGCTCCACGAAATCGGCCGCGAGCCCTTGAGTCGCGGCGTTCCGCCAACGTGCCTCATCGTCGAACGCGCGCACATCGCCGGCCCCTATATTTTCACCGACCAGCATTTGGTAACGCGCGAAATCCTGGAATATCACGCCGATGCGCTGCCGTAGGGTGGTTTCGTCCCACTCTTGTAAATCGAGCCCATCGAGCAGAATTCGGCCCTTGGTCGGCCGGTAGAGGCGAGTCAGCAACTTGATCAGGGTGGTCTTGCCGGAGCCGTTCTGACCGACCAGAGCCAGACTCTCGCCCGGTCGCACGTGCAGATCGATCCCCGAGAGCGCCGGCGCCGTCGCATCCGGATAGACGAACTCGACGCCTTCGAAGCGGATCCCATCGCCGGGGGAGAGACCGACCGTACGCTCGCCGCTCGAGATGCCGACCGGCTGCTCGAGGTACTCGTAGAGATTCGAGAGATAGAGGTTGTCCTCATACAGGCCGCTGATTGCCGTCAATGCAGCGCTCACCGCGGATTGCCCCTGGCGAAGCAGCATCAGGTACATGGTCATCTGTCCAACCGTCATGGCGCCCAACACGGTCTCCGCGGCGATCCAGACATAGCCGCCGTACAGCGCACCGGTGCCGAGGAGACCTAAGCCTGCGCCCCACGCATCGCGCCGCACCGTGAGGTCGCGGTCCTCGCGATACAGGCGCGTGAAAATGTCCCGGTAACGATCCAGCAGTCGAGGTCCCAACTGAAATAGCTTCACCTCTTTGGCGGTGTCCTCGCGTGCGAGTACCGACTCGAGATAGATTTGCATGCGCGATTCGGGGGCGCGCCACCGGAATAGGCGAAACGCTTCACCCGAGAACTTCGCCTCGGCGAGGAAAGCGGGCAGCCCGGCCAGAACCAGCAGAATCACGGCCCAAGGCGAGAACCGGATGAGCAAGCTGCCGAAGGAAATCAGCGAGACGGCGTTTTGCAGGAGGCCGAAGGTGCGCATGACCAGGCTCAAAGGCCGGCTCGACGCTTCGCGGCGCGCTCGCGTCAGCTTGTCGTAAAATTCAGAGTCTTCGAACTGCGTCAAGTCGAGCGTCAGCGCCTTCTCCAGAATCATCACATTCACGCGCTGGCCAAGTTGCGCGCGCAGCAACGATTGCGCGACCGATATGCCGCGCTGAGCCATGGAGGTAGCGGCCACCAGCAAGGCCTCGATCGCCACATAGGTCACGACGTCGGCGAGCGCAGTTCCCCCCGTTTTGAGATGCAAGGCGGCGGCGTGTATCACGGCATCGACGATCCGGGATCCGACGTAAGCGATGCCCGCCGGGAGGACGCCGGCGAGCAGCGTGAGGGCAGCGAGCGTGATGGAGAGGGTTTTGTTGGTGGTCCAAACCAGCAACAAGGCGCGCCGGCTGTATTCGAACACACCCAAGAGGCCGCGCTGCAATGCGCCGTCGTCGGATCGCTCTATCGAGGGCGAGACTGGGGGATGGGCCGCCAAAATACCGCTACTTCACCAACCGGAGGCAGAACGGATAGCGATACGGCTGACCGTCGCTGACTTTGATGGCCGCAATGATCACGAGGATCAGGTTCACGACGCCCAGGATCCACAATAAAAAGAACCCGATCAAGGCGAGGATCAAAATCGCAAACAGCAGTCCCAGCAAGAACACGGTTATTTGGAAATTGAGCGATTCCTTCGCTTGTTCAGCAACGAAAGGCATGGTCTGGCCCTTGGTCCGCCAGATGATCAAGGGTCCTAAAATGGTGAAGAGGACGAGGCCGCCGAACGGGATGAATATCAATCCGGTGCCACCTGCGATCCACAACAGACCGCACAGATGGGCCGCCATCGCCCAGTTTCGCTCGTCACTGCTGAGTTCGCCATTCATGTATCGATTTCCCCGTCCCAAAGATGAGATCCGTGACGCATGTCCATTCGGCCCAAGGTCTATAATGAGCCTAAGTTCGCCCCCAAATGCGTACCCGGCTTTGGACCGGTATGGCGGAGTAGTCGTGAAATTCAAGCCCCTGCTCGATCGT
Organism: uncultured Gammaproteobacteria bacterium; assembly: GCA_963755965.1. Taxonomy (GTDB): domain Bacteria; phylum Pseudomonadota; class Gammaproteobacteria; order Steroidobacterales; family Steroidobacteraceae; genus Bog-1198. Next base: position 316,797 of record CAVWLU010000008.1, on the reverse strand, counting down.
TGGAGAAAAGACGCCGCTCCGGCGCTGTCAGCGACCGAATATGCGGTCCGGTTGCCGCTCGAGGATGCGTCGCGCTTGCAGGCGCTCACGGAGCTCTTTCCCGGCCGGAGCATCGAAGAGATCATTACCGACCTATTGCATGCCGGCTTGGATGAGATTGCCGCCGCGATGCCCTACGAGGCCGGCCCGAAGATCATTTCGCGCGACGATCATGGCGATCCGGTCTATGAAGACGTCGGATTGACCCCTCGTTTCGCCGAGCTGACGCGAAAATACAAGAAGAACCTCGAAGCCAGAGTGCAAGTGGACACCAGGGCGGAATCCGCGCCCAAAGCCGCTCCGGCGGCCAAGGGCCGGGCTTGACGCTGCCCGCTCGAGGCGGCGATACTCGCTTCAACATGTCGATCGCAAGCAATCAAGCCCGCTGGTGGTGGCGCATCTTTCGCTAAGGAGTGGGCCCTGGGCGCTTAAGTTTTAATTTAAATCATCGATATCCAGAAAACCCATCTCCGCCGCAACCTGACGGGGATGGGTTTTTTTTGCCTTAAAGATCTGTTCGAGATACATGAAGCCACCATTTGACATTGCCGCCGATCTCGATACGCCGGTGTCGGCATATCTAAAGCTCGCGCCTTTTCGTCCGAGATTTTTGCTCGAGAGCGTCGAGGGCGGAGAGCGTCTCGCGCGCTATTCCTTCATCGGCTTTGGCGACTGCCTCGAAGTACGGCTGGAGGCATCGGGCCTGTACATCGACAAGGTGCATTCACCGCGGCCGCGTTCAAAACTTGAGTTCTTGAACGCGTTGCGCGATGCGCTGACGCGTGCGCCTCAGCCTAAACCGGAAATTCCGGGTGTGCCGCTGTCGGGGGGGCTGGTGGGCTATACGGCATACGATGCCGTGAGGTACTTCGAACGCGTTCCCGGACGAAGTCTGGATGAGACCGTGACGCCGCACGCGCACTATGTTGCGCCATGTTCGCTGCTGGTTTTCGATCATTTGACGCGAAGCGTGGCGCTGCTGCACGACGGCAGCGAGGCGGAGCGGCAAAGTCTGCGCCGCGAAGTCATTCAAGCGCTGCGCGGTGCGGTACCGACCATTCTCGCTGCCGGGGGTTTTTCACCGGCTACTCCCTCACTCACCGAAGCTCAGCATGCCGAACGCGTGCGGCGAGCTCAAGAATACATCGCCTCAGGGGATACCTATCAGTTGGTCCTCGCCTCGCGCTTCGAGGGACGTCATGCGCTCGCACCCTTCGAAGTGTATCGAGCCCTGCGCCTGCTGAATCCTTCTCCGTATATGTTCTTTTGCGAACTGGGGGACATCACGGTGGTGGGCTCTTCCCCGGAAGCATTGGTGAAGTTGCACGACGGTCACGCGCAACTCCGGCCGATCGCGGGATCGCGGCCGCGCGGTGCGGACGCCGGCCGCGACGCCGAGCTCGAGGCAGAGTTGCTTAAGGACCCGAAGGAGAATTCCGAACACGTCATGCTGGTCGATTTGGCACGCAACGACTTAGGCAGGGTGGCCATCGCCGGATCCGTCCTCGTCGAGCCGTACCGCGTGATCGAGCGCTACAGCCATATCATGCATATCGTCAGCGGTGTCACCGGGAAATTGGCGCCCGGCCAGGATGCCTTCGATCTGTTCGCCGCCACTTTTCCCGCCGGCACCTTGGTGGGCGCGCCCAAGGTGCGCGCGATGGAAATTATCGACGAGCTCGAACCGGTCGGGCGGCAGCTCTACGGCGGTACGGTCGGCTACTTCGGCCGGCGCGGCGACATGGATCAAGCGATCACCATTCGCACGCTGGTCTTTCGCGGCGATGTCTACAGCTACCAGGCCGGCGGCGGTATCGTCGCCGATAGCTCTCCGAAGACGGAGTACGAGGAACTCATGGCCAAGAGCGCAGTGCTGCGGCGGGCGCTCAGTATTGCGGCCGAGGGGCTCTAGCGTGCGCCCGAAGATATTGCTGATCGACAACTACGACTCCTTCACCTACAACTTGGTGCAAGCCTTCCTGGTGCTCGGCGCCGAAGTCGACGTCCATCGCAACGATGCCATCACCGTGGATTCGGCCTTGCGGCAGGGTCACAGCCACTTGGTCATTTCGCCGGGTCCCGGGACTCCGCAAGATGCCGGAGTCTCGATGCGCATGATTGAAGCTTTTGCCGGACGCATACCAATTTTTGGCGTGTGCCTGGGCCATCAGTCCTTGGTCGAGGTATTCGGCGGCAAGGTCGTGCGCGCATCTCGACTCATGCACGGCAAAGTGTCTCCGGTCCAGCATGACGGCAAGGGAGTGTTCAGCGGCATGGCCCAGGATTTCCCGGCAGGCCGCTACCATTCCTTGATCGCTGAGCCGCAAAGCATTCCCGCCGTGCTCGAAATCACGGCACGCACCGCGCAGGGGGAAATTATGGGAGTGCGCCATAGATCGCTGCCGATCGAGGGCGTGCAATTCCATCCGGAGAGCGTGCTCACTCCGGATGGACCGGTGTTGATGGGCAATTTCCTGAAGACTTAGCACAATGCGAGATCCCCGCAAAACGCTTGAACATTTGCTCGAACGCCGTGATCTCACCGAGGTCGAGGCGGGGGCGTTGCTCGAAGCCCTGACGGCAAGCGATCTTAAGCCGGCGCTCGCCGGTGCGCTGCTCGCCGCACTGCGCGCCAAAGGCGTAACGGCAATGGAGGTTCGAGGGTTTGCCGGCGCCATGCGCGCACTGGCGCGCAAGATTGTGCTTCCGACGGGATCTGAGGCCATCGATATCGTGGGAACGGGCGGCGATGCCTCCGGAAGCTTGAATTTGTCCACCGGTGCCGCATTACTCGCGGCGGCTTGCGGGCTGCCGGTGGTGAAGCACGGAAACCGATCCATCACGAGCCGCTGCGGCAGCGCGGATCTGATCGAGCAACTCGGTTTCAAACTACCGCTCGACGAGCATCGGGCGGCAGAATGTTTCGCCGCCACCGGGTTCACGTTTTTGTTCGCGCCTTATTTTCACCCGGCGATGAAAGCCCTGGCGCCGATTCGAGCCGCATTGGGAGTGCGAACGGTTTTCAATCTGCTGGGACCCCTCACCAATCCCGCCGCTCCGCGCTTTCAGCTGATCGGTGCCTACAACGAACTCACCGCCGAGTTGATGGCGAACACTTTGGCCGGCATGCAGATCGAACGCGCCTGGGTCGTGCACGGTGCCGCCGGCTGGGACGAAGCGACCCCCATTGGCCCTTTTGTGGCCTTCGATGTCCAGGCTAACGATGTTCGCCGCTACGATATCGATCCGCAGGAATTCGGATTGCCGCCCTGCAAATCCGCCGATCTTAAGGGCGGCGATGCCGCAACCAACCTGGCCGCGGTGCATGCCGTGTTCGACGCGCGCGATCGCGGCCCGCACCGGGCGGCTCTGACGCTGCAGTGTGGCCTTGCGCTCTTCATCGCTGGGCGCAGCGCTTCGATCCCATTGGGCATCGCCGCCGCCGGGGAGGCGATTGACAGCGGTCGAGCACGGCAATGGTTGAGGCGAGTGGAAGAGTTCGCAGCCGGGGCTTCAGGGACATGAGCGGTTTCTTGGAACAGATGGCCCGATCGAGCGCGGAGCGCGTGGCGCAAGCCTCCCTGCGTGAAGACTTCGGTGCCCTCGAGCGTCGGGCACGGCGAACCCCGGCGGGGCCGCCGCTGAGATTGTCGCCGGCTGGATTCGACGTCATCGCGGAGCTCAAGTTGCGCTCGCCGGCCGTGGGAATCTTGGGCGATGCCAACGACGACTGGCTGGGGCGCGTCGCGACATACGCACGCGCCGGTGCGGCCGCGGTGTCAGTGTTGACGGAACCCTCTCGTTTCGACGGATCGCTGGAGCATCTTAGGCAGGCAGCATCGGTGCTCGCTCCGTTGGGCGTACCGGCAATGCGCAAGGATTTTCTCGTGGATCCCTACCAGGTATTGGAAGCGCGAGCCGCGGGAGCGTCGGGCGTGCTGATCATCCTGCGGATGCTGCCGCGCCTCCGTATCGACGAAATGCTGCAGACGGCGGCCGATCATGGCTTGTTCGTGTTGTTGGAGGCGTTCAACGCCGAGGATTTGGAAATCGCCAGCGATTTGCTCGCCGCACGCCGGCCCTCCAAAGACCTGCTGCTCATCGGGATCAACTGCCGTGATCTTCAAACCTTGGAAGTGGTCCAAGATCGGTTCGCGGGATTGGTATCGCAATTGCCGCAAGGGTGGCCCGCGGTCGCCGAGAGCGGTGTGACCACCGCAGCCGACGCGCTCAATATGCGCCGGTTGGGCTACCGGCTGGCATTGATCGGCACCGCGTTGATGGCTCGCGAGGATCCGGCCGTTCTCCTCGAGGAAATCTTCGTTGCCACACGGACAGTGCATTCCTAAATGGCTACACTCGGCAGCATGTGGATCAAAATTTGCGGTATGACCAGCGCCGATGCAATCAGCGCCGCTGCGGCGGCCAAAGTGGATGCTATCGGCTTCGTATTTGCCCCAAGCCCGCGGCAGGTAACTCCGGGTCAGGCGGCACAACTTGCGGCGCTCGCTCCGCCCGGGATATTGCGTATTGCGGTCGCACAGCATCCGCTGCAAATGAAGGTCGATGAGATCTGCCGGATTCTCAAGCCGGACTACTTTCAGACCGACGTCGAGGACCTGCGCGAATTGAAGATCCCGGCGCACATCAAAGTGCTGCCTGTCGTGCGCTTCGGCCGCAAGACTCCGAACCCGCTGCCGGCGCGCATCATGTTCGAGGGTCCCTCGAGCGGCATCGGTGAGCTCGCGGATTGGGGACGAGCGGCGGAACTCGCCCGGCAGACCGAGTTGATACTCGCCGGCGGCCTCTCGGCAGAGAATGTCGCGGAAGCCGTACAAGCGGTGCGGCCTTTTGGAGTCGACGTGAGCAGCGGAGTGGAAGAAGTTCCGGGTATCAAGGACCCGGATAAAATCTATGAATTCGTACGCGTGGTGCGCGCCGCGGCCGCACAGATGGAGCATGACTCATGATTTCGGAACCCGGCAGCGAAATCTCGCCTTTTGCCGCTTATCCCGACCTCAAGGGGCGCTACGGTGCCTTCGGCGGACGTTATGTGCCTGAAACGCTGGTACCTGCTCTCGATCGCCTGCAAGCGGGGGTCGACCGATATTTGCATAGCCAGGACTTTCAAGCCGAGTACACCCATGAATTGAAGACTTGGGTGGGCCGCCCGACCGCGCTTTCTTTCGCCCCCCGTTTGAGCAAGCGCTGGGGTGCCGAAGTTTGGCTGAAGCGCGAGGACCTCGCGCATACCGGCGCACACAAGATCAACAACGCAGTGGGACAGACACTGCTGGCAAAACGCCTCGGCGCCAAGCGCATGATCGCCGAAACCGGCGCCGGGCAGCATGGCGTGGCGAGCGCCGCCGCAGCGGCGCGACTGGGGCTGCCCTGCGTGGTCTACATGGGCGAGGTGGACGTCGAGCGCCAAGCTCCCAACGTCGGCCGCATGCAACTCATGGGTGCGACCGTGGTCCCGGTCACCGCCGGCGACAAGACCCTGCGTGCGGCAATCGACGAAGCGCTGCGCGACTGGGTCTCCGACCCCGACGGTACCTATTACTGTTTGGGTTCGGCGGTTGGCCCGCACCCCTATCCTTATCTGGTGCGCGAATTGCAGTCTGTGATAGGCCGCGAGGCGCGGGCGCAGATGTTGGCGCATGCGCGCGGGCTGCCGGATCTGGTAGTGGCCTGCGTGGGCGGCGGCTCCAATGCCATCGGGCTGTTCCATCCATTTCTGGACGACGCCGGAGTACGGTTGCTGGGGATCGAAGCGGGAGGACGCGGTCCGGGGCTGGGCGACAACGCGGCTTCGCTGACCTTTGGTACTCCCGGCGTGTTACAGGGAAGCTACACGCTGATTCTGCAGGATGCCTTCGGCCAGGTCCGTGAAACGCACTCGGTCTCCGCCGGTCTCGATTATTCCGGTGTAGGCCCTGAGCATGCGTTTTTAATGAAATGTGGACGGGTCTCATACCAATCGGCGACGGACGAAGAGGCCCTGGACGCGCTCTCCGAGTGCGCCAAGTTCGAAGGTATATTGCCGGCGATTGAGACCGCCCACGCCATCTTCGGCGCTCGCCGCTTTGCCCAGTCACATCCGGGATCTCGAATTCTCATCGGCTGCTCGGGGCGCGGCGACAAGGACATGAGCATCCTGCAGCGCACGGTGCTCAAAACTTAAGCTCAAGTATGCGTCCGCACGACACCATATCCGCGGCGATCAACGCTGCGACCGCAGAGGGACGGCCGGCATTGGTGGGTTTCCTTACCGCCGGATTTCCGAACCGCCGCCAATTCAGAGAAAATCTCGCAGCCGTCGCAGCGGCGTGCGACGTGGTCGAGATCGGCGTCCCGTTCTCAGACCCTATGGCCGATGGATCGACCGTTCAGCGCGCAAGCTTCGTCGCTCTTTCCGACGGCGTCACGCTGCCGTGGATTCTCGAGGAACTTGCCGCCCTGCCGCCGCCGCGCACGACCCCGATTCTGTTGATGAGTTATCTCAACCCCTTATTGAGCTTTGGACTCGATAAGTTGCCGCGCGCGGCGCGAGAAGCCGGTGCCGCCGGTTTCATCGTCCCTGATCTTCCCTTTGAGGAAAGTGACGATTTGAAACGGGCCCTCGACCGAGAAGGTCTGGCATTGGTGCAAATGGTCACGCCGGTTACGCCGGCGTCCCGGCTGGCAATGCTCTGCAAGTCGGCGCAAGGCTTCGTCTACGCGGTGACGATGACGGGCACAACCGGAAAGTCGGCGGAAGTCCCCGACGATGTACTCGATTACATGGACCGGGTGAAGCGCTGCTCCACCGTACCCGTCTGCGCCGGATTCGGTATTCGTACTCGTGCACAAGTCGCGCGCTTTGCGCCGCACGTGGACGGCGTCGTCGTTGGTTCTGCGCTGGTCGAGACATTGGAGCGCGGCGAGGATGTTGGGGCCTTTTTGGCCTCCCTTCGCTAGAGTTGGCGCCTCGCCTCGCCGGAGTTAGCTTGGAGGTTGGTTCGTGAAGCGTGTGTATAGGGCCGCATCGCTGTTGCAGGTTGCCCATGCGCGAAATGTGCTGCTGACGGCTGGGATTCAGTGCGAGCTTCGGAATCAGTATCTCGCGGGCGCCATGGGCGATCTGCCGATGATGGAAACCTGGCCGCAGCTCTATGTGGACGACGTCGACGAGCAGTACGCGCTCGGCGCCCTGGCGCGCGCGTCGTCCGTGGCCTTGGGATCACCCTGGATCTGCGATGAGTGCAAGGAGCAACTCGAGCCGCAATTCACCTGTTGTTGGCGATGCGGGTCCGAGCGCGGATCGACCTAGGCGACTACGTCAGGTCATCGGATGAAGGGTGCATCGGGTGTGCCATTCTCGAAATCGGAGCGCGGGTGCCTGATGTTAGGCGGCCCGCTGCTCCAATACCTTATTGCATATCAAGCGCTTAGGTTTGCTTGTAGGACAAACACCGACAGGAATTCGCACAAAATCTGAGGAGAGGTTCAGCGCCTATCCATGGCTACGGAACCCTGCACAGGTTACAAATTGAGCCCAAGTTCAGTGTAACGATTACACGAAAGCGCTTGAGTCGAGTTTAGGGAGGGTCTTTGTCATGAATGTCGCCGGCACCAGCTTCACGCAACAATTTACCGAACAACCGGTCCACCTCGCGGCCGCCCGTCCCTTATTGGGAACGTCCGAGGCGATGCAGGAAGTATTTCGTTTGATCGAGCGAGTAGGGCCCACCGAGGCCAGTGTGCTCCTCACCGGCGAAAGTGGCTCGGGAAAAGAGTTGGCCGCGCAATCGATTCACGATTGGAGTTTACGCCGCGGCGGTCCGTTCATCGCGATCAACTGTGGTGCCATTCCGGCGGGGCTCATCGAAGCCGAATTGTTCGGCTATGAGAAGGGCAGTTTCACCGGCGCGGTGCGCGGGCATGCGGGAGTGTTCGAGCGAGCTCAAGGCGGCACTCTGTTGCTCGACGAAGTGACGGAAATGCCGCTCGATATGCAGACCCGACTGCTGCGCGTGTTGGAAACGCGCAAGTTCTACCGGGTCGGGGCCAATCTTGAATTGTCCACCGATGTGCGCGTGATCGCGGCGACCAATCGATGCCCGCTGCAGGCCGTGCAGAGCGGTCAACTGCGCGAGGACCTGTTGTACCGACTGGCGGTTTTCCCGATCGATCTGCCGCCGTTGCGCAGCCGGGGCAACGATGTGGATTTGCTCGCGGAGAGTTTTTTGGCGGATTTGAATGCACAGTCGGGCACGCAGAAGCGATTTTCGGCGCTTGCGCGCATGACGCTCAAGCAGCACAGTTGGCCGGGTAACGTGCGTGAACTCAAGAATTGCATCGAGCGGGCCTTTATTCTCGGCGATCAGACGCTCGAACTTGCGCCGCTGATTCAAAGCGCGCAAAGCACCATGGTGGCCAGAGGCGAGGATCAATCCGGCGCTCGCGAGCGCTTGGATATTCGCGTCGGGTCGCGAATCTACGATATGGAGCGTTCGCTGATCGAAGCCACCCTCGATTATTTTCAAGGCAACAAGCGGCGCGCCGCGGACGCCCTGGGTTGCAGCCTCAAGACCCTGTATAACAAGCTCAACGGATATTCACAGAGCCAGTGCGCGAGCAACTAGCCGGCCAGGCAAGGGAGATGAAACACGTGTCACGAGTACTGATCGCTGACGATCACGCCGTCGTTCGGGCGGGATTCAAGCAGTTCTTGGAAGCAGACCCCGGCATCAACGCGGTTGGCGAGGCCGCCAGCGGCAACGAGACATTGGACCTATTGCGCCAGCAAGAATGGGATCTGGTGTTGCTCGACATTCACATGCCCGATCGCAGCGGGCTCGACATCCTCAGGCACATTCAAACGGGGCATCCGAGCGTGCGCGTCTTGGTGATGAGCGGTTTGCCCGAACAACAGTATGCGGTGAATGTCCTGCGCGCAGGCGCCAGCGGCTATCTCTCCAAGGACAGCGCTCCGGAAGAACTGATGAAAGCGGTTCGCACCGTGTTGTCCGGACGGCGCTATGTCAGCGCCGCGCTCGCCGAAATCCTGGTGGCTGATCTCGATGGCGATCCGGATAAGCCGCTGCACGCGCGGCTATCTACCCGGGAATTCCAAATTTTTTGCAAATTGGCGGCGGGGCGCGGTGTGTCGGACATCGCCAATGAACTCAGTCTCAGCGTGAAGACCGTGAGCACGTACCGCAGCCGGATTTTGGAAAAAATGAGTTTCAGTACCAACGCGGACATTACTTCCTATGCGCTGCGCAACGGCCTGATTCAATGAATGGCCGCAATGAGCTACGTCGTGAGAATGTTCCTACATGACAACCTGCGGTTCTGCGGTGCCCTGGCCGCGGTGACCCGCGCTACACTGACTTCCGAATGCGCGGAACAATTGCAATTGCAGAAAAGACCTCGATGGCTCAAGGCCTGAAAGTCTTGCTGGTGGAGGACTCGAAAGTCCTCACGGAACGGCTGAGCGAGGCAATCAGGCAGATTCCAGACGTCGAGCTCATCGGGACCGCTGATACCGAGGCTGCGGCGCTTGCCGCCGTCAAGCGTGATGCCATCGACGTGATCATCTTGGACTTGCATTTGAAGCAGGGCACGGGATTTGGAGTCATGCGTGCCCTCGCCATGAGTCAATCGAAACCACGCATCATCGTGCTGACGAACTACGATCTGCCCGAATACAAGAATGCGGCAATCGCTCTCGGCGCCACACATTTCCTCGATAAGGCGCGGGACTACGGACGGCTTCCGGAAGTCCTGCACGAGATCTGCGCAGCGCACGTTGCGAAGCATTGAGGCCGGAGTGACGTTTAAGTAACGTCTACCGGTCCGTCGGCAATATCTACACGGGCCGGCAACTCGCATCATCATTTGAGCCGCTGATTCCAGCGAATTCACCGCATCGACGTTGGCACGCGCCTTGCTATCTATAAATGGGCAGGGCGAATTTTGTCGGACATTTCATCACCACTCTTTAGGAGACGGGCAATGAACTGGGATCGCGTGCAGGGCAATTGGAAACAGTTCAAGGGCAAGCTCCAGGAAAAATGGGGCAAGTTGACCGACGATCAAGTGAGCGCCATCGACGGCCGCCGCGAAATATTGGCCGGCAAGCTTCAAGAAGCCTATGGCATCGGCAAGGAAGAGGCGGAGCGGCAGATCAATGACTGGCAGCGGTCGATGCAGGATGTCGCCCCAGATAACGAGTTCGAACGGCGCAAGGTCAACGCGCGGCGATAATTTTTTACCGGCGCGCATCGGCGCGCCTTTGATAAGGAGCACAACCGTGTCATGGGAAGATTCTAAATTGATCAAGGGGGCCGCAGTTGTCACTGCGGTTGTTCTGGGTGTCGCGGCATGCGCGACGGGCCCGATTCCAAACGAAAAGATTGCGGTCGCCAAAGCATCGGTGCAACGCGCCGAGCAAGCCGGGGCGGCGCAACTTGCGCCGGTCGAATTCACGACGGCACAGGATAAGCTGCGGCGGGCGGAAAAGGCCGCCGCGGATCACGACGCTCAACCGGCAACGACCTTGGCCGAACAGGCAAACGTCGATGCGCAATTGGCGGAAGCGACCGCGCAGGAAAAAACTTCGCATAAGGCAGCCGCCGAGTTGGACGCAAGCTTGCAGGCTTTGCGCCAGGAATCGATGCGCAACTCGCCGCCGCCGGCTCCATCGCCGCCGGCTCAATAACCGCCGGCTCAATAAGGGTATTTATATGAACGCAAAACTATTCACCGGAGTGGGCCTGTCGCTGATCTTGTGCGCTTGCGCCACCTCGCCCCAACCCAACGAGGCGTTGGAAACCGCACGCGCCGCCGTCGAAGCGGCCCAAGCGGATCCCAATGTCGCAAAATACGACGCTTTGGATCTCGAGGCGGCGAAGCAGGACCTGGCCGTCGCCGAGTCCGCAGCCATGCATCATAACGATGCGGAAGTCTCCCAACCGGCGTACTTGGCCGCCCAAACGGCACGCCTCGCTCAAATGCGCGCGGCGACGAAGGCGGACGATGCGAAAGTGGCCGACGGCCAGCATGAGCGGGACCGCATTCAGTTGGCTGCGCGCACCAATGAGGTAAACACTGCCGTGCAGCAGCGCGATCAGGCCAATGAACAGTCCGCTCGCCTCCAGGCAGAAATCGAAAAGCTAAAGGCCACCCCGACATCGCGTGGTCTGGTATTGACGCTGGGCGATGTTTTATTCGATACCGGAAAAGCGCAGCTGAATCCGGGAGCCGCGTTCAAGCTCGACCAACTTGCCCAATTTCTCAACGAGCACCCCGATCGCCGGGTCCAGATCGATGGCTTCACCGACAGCGTGGGCTCGGAAGCCTACAACCAGGATCTTTCGCAGCGTCGTGCGGATGCCGTCAAAGCCGCGTTGCTGTCCCGGGGCGTGAGCCCGTCGCGCATATCCACCGAGGGCTATGGAAAGGCCTTCCCAGTTGCCTCGAATAATGAATCGGGCGGACGCCAGTTGAATCGCCGCGTCGAAGTGGTCATCGGCAACACCGACAACGTGCCGATCGCACCGCGTAGTTGAGGTCGCTAGCTCGGGCCAAATGGCGTATGGGAAGGTCGGGCCGGTATAATTTGGACGCCGGCCCGACAAAGCCTAACATGTGACCCCTGGCATGTTGGCTGTGTACTGCAAGGAGAAAGACGATGGAAACGACATTCGACCCGGCCGCCGAAAAAATCAGCGCTTCGGGGAGCCGTTTGAAGAAGGATGCAACCGACAGCGTGCGCGAATTCAAGGGAATGGCAGCCGGTGAAATCAGAAGTTTGATCGCGGACGTGGAAGACTTGATGGCGCGCATCGCGGACTTGAAAGACGCCGATGTCGTGCGTGTACGCAGCAAGGTTACGAGCGCCATGGATGCAGCCAAAGAGAGCTTGGCAGGAGGCGCGGACACCGTGCGGCGCCAAGCGCAGAAGGCGATCGACGGCGCCGACGATTACGTGCGAGAAAGTCCTTGGGCTGCGGTGGGTCTGGCCGCTTTGGTGGGGGCTGTAGTCGGTATCCTCGTCGCGCGCCGTTCCTAAGGGCCGCGGAAGTGCGGCTACTGTGGTTATTGCCCAAGGCCGCCCCTGCGCTGCTGCGTCATATCGCGGCTTACGTCGAATTGGTGGCGTGCGATCTCGAGCGCACCCAGCGCGAGATTGCGGCGAAGATCGTTGCGTTCGTGGTCGTGGGCGTGAGCTTCATTTTTCTCCTTCTCTTGGGCTGCTTGGCGGTCGTCGCGGCCACCTGGGACACGCCGCATCGACTGTCTGCGATCGCCTGGATGGCCGGCGGTTTCGTAGCGGTTGCCATTATTGCGCTCATCTATTTGGCGAACGTGCTGCGCGACCGGGTGCCGTTTCTTGCCTCGGCGCGGCACGAGTGGCAGTCGGATCGAGTAATACTTGAACGAATTTTGTCGGAAGAGGATTGATATGAATCGCCAGGAGCAAGAGCAGGCAGCTACGCGGGACGAGATCTTGGCGAGGCTTGCACAATCGCGCGCCGAAATCCGCCGTGTGCTCGAGCCGCCGTCCGCTGCCGCTGCCGAAGGACGTCCGGCGGCCGAGGCGGATACATTTCCGCGCAGCCGCACGATGCAGATGCTCTTGAGCGGCCGCGGCCTGGGGACGGCCGGCGCTGTTCTCGGCGGGTTGCTCGTCGCACGCCCCGCACTCGCGTGGCGGCTGCTCAAACTACTGCCGAGCAGCGCGCTGGCCCGGATGCTCCTCGTGAAGATCACCGCCGCCATGCGGGCCAAGCACGAATAGCGGCCCGGTGCCGCTACCCCAAGGTAATCCGCACGTAATGATACGAGCCATCATCCACCAGGCTCACATCGCACGGTTTTCCTGATATTGGGCGCTCATCCAGCGAGGCGCGGGCGATTCCCCGGCTCACGCCGTGCGGATTCTCCACCGCGATGTGATAACGCGACGAACCGTGCTTATAAGTGATCTCGAATCCGGGCCACGCGCGCGGTATACAGGGGTCGATCCGCAGCACATCTGCGCGCAAGTTGATTCCCAGAATGCCTTCGGTCGCGGTGCGATACATCCAACCCGACGAGCCGGTGTACCAAGTCCATCCGCCTCTCCCGATGTGCGAAGGCGCCGAATAGACATCCGCGCACACGACATAGGGCTCAACCTTGTAGCGATGAATTCCCGCGCGAGTACTCGCATGATTGATGGGGTTCAGCAGTGAGAATAGCTCGCCCGCCCGGTCGCCGTCCCCGAGCAGCGCGAACGCCCACGTCGACCACATCGCCGCGTGCGTGTATTGGCCGCCGTTCTCGCGTAACCCGGGTGGGTACGCCTTGATGTACCCGGGATCGTGTTGGGTGCGATCGAATGGCGGCGTGAACAGCTGCACAAGCCCATCTGAGCGGCTGACGAGTTGCGCATTGACGGCGGACATCGCGCGAACGGCACGTTCGGGTTCAGCAGCGCCGGATATGACGGCCCAGGATTGCGCGATCGAGTCTATGCGGCACTCATCGCTCGCGACCGATCCCAATGGGGTCCCGTCGTCGAAGTAGCCGCGCCGATACCAATCACCGTCCCAGGCTTCGCGTTCGATCGCCTGTTGCAGGGCATAGGCGTGTTTGCGCCATAGGGCGCCATTGGCCGCGTCGCCGCGCTGCTCGGCCAGCGGCGCAAACTTGAGCAGCGTCGAGTATAGAAACCAACCGAGCCAGACGCTTTCTCCCCGGCCCGCCACTCCCACGCGATTCATGCCGTCGTTCCAGTCGCCGGTGCCGAATAGCGGAAGACCGTGAGAGCCGATGTTGAGACTCGAATTGAGCGCCCGAACGCAATGTTCATACAGCGGCTCGGCATCCGCCGTGGTTTCCGGAGCGGAAAAGAGTTCCTGGGCGTCGGCAGCTAACGGGCCGCCTTCGAGGAAGCCGAAGCGTTCGTCGAGCAAGGCGAGGTCAGCCGTCACCTCGAGATAGTGCGCCACCACGAACGGCAGCCAGACTCGGTCGTCGGACACCCGCGTCTTCACTCCCTGACCGGTAGTGGGCAGCCACCAGTGCTGCACATCGCCGGCGGCAAACTGGCGTGACGCGGCGCGCAGAATGTGCGCGCGCGCCAAGGAGGGCTGTGCCACACAGAGCGCCATCACATCCTGCAATTGATCGCGAAACCCGTAGGCGCCGCTCGATTGATAGAACGCGGTACGCGCCCACAACCGGCACGCCAACGTTTGATAGAGCAACCAACCGTTGAGAAGCACATCCATGGACCGGTCGGGTGTCTTGACTTGAATGACTCCCAACGTCTGATCCCAGAAATCGGTGACGGTTTTCAAAACCGCGTCCAGGTCGAGATGTCGATACCGTTTGAGCAGGGCGACGGCGTCCCCCTTCGATGCCTCTTGTCCGAGAAAGAGCACGACTTCGGTTTCCTCGCCCGGCTTCAAGCCGATCGTGCATTGCATCCCACCGCAGGGATCCAAGCCGCCGCCGACTCGATTCGACAGGGGCGATGGCCCCAAGAGCGCAGCGGGTTCGGTCAGCGATCCGTGCCGGCCAATAAATTCCAATCGATCGCCGGTGCACGTCTGCTGCCGGCCTCCCATGTCGATGAAGGCAACACGGGATTGAAAATCGGTGCTCCACGGGCTGCGCGCCATCAGCGCGGAAGTCTCGGTGTCGATCTCGGTGATGATGAACGGCGCCGTGCGGCTGCGCTGATTGCCCAGTATCCATTCCACGTAATGAGTGATCGACAGTTGCCGCGTCTCTTCGGAGCGATTGACGATCTTGAGCCGCGAAATCTTGATCGGATCCTCGAGCGGCACGAATTGCAGCAGGTCCAGAGAGATCCCATGCGAGGTATGTTCGAACCGGGTGTATCCAAAGCCATGACGAATGACATGCGAGAACGCCGGTTGGCGAATGGGCAGCGGTGTTGCGCTCCACAGATCGCCGCTCTCATCGTCGCGGATGTAAATGGCTTCCGCCGGGCTGTTGCTGACGGGATCGTTCGACCAGGGCGTCAGCTGATTTTCACGCGCATTCTGCGACCACGTGCTGCCGGCTCCATCCGCCGAAACCAGAAAACCAAATTGCGGGTTCGCAATCACATTGATCCAAGGGGCCGGCGTCCATTGACCCTCGTCGAGGACGGTCACGTACTCGCGTCCCGACGCCGCAAATCCGCCGAAGCCATTGAAGAATTCGAGAGGCGGCAGGCTTCGCGGCGTATCGGCACGCGTGACTTTATCTCTATTTTTCAGCCGCCGGCGCGGCACCGGCTCCGGTTCGCGCAGCCGCGCCAGTTGCTCGCTCAAACGGCCCAATCGCGCGACGAAGATCGCACGTGCCGCGGTTTGCAGCAGCTCGCGGCTGGAGAGCGGCAGCGTATCGCTGCGCAGCGAGAACACATTGCCGCGGCCGGGGCCCTCCTGCTCGCGGCCGCGCATTTGCGAGGTCCTGATCGCGGTATCCAACGCCTGCTGCAACTCCGCCGCATAGGATGGCGGGTGATCATTGAGGATGACGAGATCCACCGCCAGGCACTTGAGCCGCCAGTACTCATGCGCGCGCAATAATTGTTTGACGATCTCAAGGTCGCTTTC
This sequence comes from uncultured Gammaproteobacteria bacterium, assembly GCA_963755965.1. Classification (GTDB taxonomy): domain Bacteria; phylum Pseudomonadota; class Gammaproteobacteria; order Steroidobacterales; family Steroidobacteraceae; genus Bog-1198. The sequence continues at coordinate 301,150 of CAVWLU010000008.1, read as the reverse complement.
ATTGTCGATTCGCACCAGCACGATGGGCAGATCGCCGGAAATTCCCATGGACCACAGTGTCTGCGGCCCCAATTGATTTCTCCCCAGAACTTCGCGCGGGGCGCGCAGCGACGAATCGGAGTACAGCACCCGATTGGCAATGCGTTGGAATTGCTGCGCCTCGTCGAAATCCACGCCCAAATAGCGTAGCTGCACCTGGGCTTGGGTCCACGCCATCGTTTTGGCCCGGTCGAACGCCGCCATGTCGCGGTGTTTGTCGGCCAACGCCAATGCCTCGGCGCGGCTGGCCGCCACACCGCTCCAAAAGGCGACGCGTGCGGTTTCGCCGGGCGCAACGCGCACGCGGCGCCTGAGCGCGAACACAGGATCGAGCACGGTGCCGGCGGTATTCGACAACGGCCGGGCATCCACGATGGAAACCGCATCTCGAAGATCCCGCCCGCGGCCCAAGAATCGTGCCCTGTCTGTTTCGAATTGCAAGCCGCCGACGGCTTCTCCTTCCAGGGCGCTCACGTTATACAGCCAGAGCTGCGGCTCGGCGGCCTCGCGGACCCGGCGCGTCGCCAGCAGCACGCCGCCATCGGAAATAAATTCGGTTTGCACGAACATTTTTGAAAACGCCGGGTGGGCGGAGTCCGCGCCGGGCGTCGCCAACACCACTTCCGAATAGGTCGTCAACTCTATTTCCCGCACGCGGTTTCCCATGTTGGAAATGGAGATGCGGCGCACCTCGGCGTCATCCTCGGAAGAAACCAGTATTTCGGTGGCAGTCAGGATCGGACCATCCTTACGGACAATTTCCGCACGATCTTCGAAAAATGCCACCTCATAGGTATCGGGCTCGCGACCGACCGGTTGATAGGCGGCCGACCACACCTGGCCATTCGCGACATCGCGCAGGAATATGAAGGAGCCCCAGGGATCGCAGGTGGGATCCTCGCGCCAGCGGGTCACCGCGATGTCGCGCCAGCGGCTGTAGCCCGAACCGCCTGCCGAAATCATGACGGAGTAGCTGCCGTTGGAAAGCAAATGGGTGCGCGGCGCCACGTGATGTGGGGAATTGAAGCGGCGCGGTACGGCCGCCGCCAAGTCACGGACTTCGCGCGTGGACTGCACGTCGTCGAACCCGGGCGGTGTCACGTCGGACTCGCGCGGAGTTCGTTCCTGCAACAGGAGCTCCGTCGCGCGGATCAAGGGATCGGAGTGAAATCGCGTGCGAAACACGCCTTCCCCGAGCACGTTGGCAATCGATACCAGGATCATTCCTTGATGATGCGCCATATAGGCCCGTACCGGCACGACGGCCTTGTCCTCGGGCAATCGGGACGGAGTGAAATCGAGCGCGTCGTACCAGCCGAAGCGGCCGCGAGCGCCCAATTTTTGCAAGCGCTCAAAATTGCCCATGGCCGCCTTGGGATCGATCATGGCCGCCAGCGCGGTTGCATAGGGCGCGATTACGGCCTCATCACCCAAACCTCTTTGTAATCCGAGGCCGGGTACTCCGAAGCTCGAATATTGATAGGTAAATTCGCGATCGCGCGCGTTGAACGCCGATTCGGATACACCCCACGGGAGTTTGCGCTCGGCGCCGTATTGAATTTGCCGCTCGACGATGAGGCGCGATGTATCCCCGAGGACACTGCCCTCGGGCTCGCGCATGACGAGGATAGGCATCAGATACTCGAACATCGAACCGGACCAAGACATGAGAGCGGAGCCCCTATCGACGAAGGTCAATAGACGCCCCAGCCGGAACCAGTGGCGCACGGGCAGATCGCCCTTCGCGATGGCAAAAAAACTGGCCAGACGCGCCTCCGAAGCCAACAGGTCGTAACAACTGGGGTCGGGCACCCGTTCCGCGACACGATAACCGATCGACAGCAACTGGCGTTCCGGCTCGATCAAGAATCCAAACTCCATGGACAGCGCGAACGCCCGGGCGCGGCTCGCGAGTGCTTCAAGACGCGCGTCGAGTTCGCCCGCCGCAGCACCGATTGCGGCATCGCGCTCGTGGCTCTCCACATTGGCGCGCAGCATGGCGGACCATCGGAGCAGCGGCGCATTGCTTCCCTCGCCGCGTTCCTCCGTCAAAGCCTGGGCGAGGTCGCCGATAATCTCTGCCTGACCGGCTACCGCGGTAAGATCCGTCCCGCCGCTCGACTCGAGCGTAGAGCGCAGCGCAGCCAACGCGGAATCGAGCTGACGCGGCGAGACTCCGTAATTGCGCCGATCGTCGCGGAGGGCCTGGGTAAAACTCTGCATTTGCTCAACCGTATCCTCGATGCCGCGCGTGCGGGCCGATTCGAGGATGGGCTTGCCCCGCCAGGCACGGCAGGCGCCGGCGAGAGCGAACAGATGCCCGGCTAGATTCCCGCTGTCCACCGTGGAGACATACTTCGGATCGAGCGGCCGCAGATCGTGAGTGTCGTACCAGTTATAGGGATGGCCGCGATATCTCTCCAATTTCTCCAGCGTCGAGAAAGTCGCCTCCAGCCGTTCCATCGCATCGCACGTGCCTATCCAACCGAAGTCGCGCGCCGCTACGATTGACAGCAAATACAGGCCGATGTTGGAGGGCGAGGTGCGATTCGCGATGACGGCGTTCGGAACTTCCTGGAAATTATCGGGCGGCAGCATGTTCTGCTCGGCGGTCACGAACGTATCGAAGTAGCTCCAGGTCCTGCGCGCCATCAGGCGTAAGCGGTGCCGGTCGGAGTCAGTCAAGGATTCCAAGCGGGCCGGCGGGGCCAGCAAGCTCACGCGGCGGGCGATCGCGGGGGCGCAAAACCACGCCAGCAAGAATGGCGCGGCAATCCAGGGAAATACGTGCGCCCCGGCGACGAGAACTAGAGTGATGGCGAGACTAAGCAAGAGGCCGCCGGACATGCGGCGATAGAAGCTAAACCGGGTGGACGCGGCACCGCTGGTCGTTTGTGCCGTGGTGGTCCATTCCAACAAATTGCGCCGCGTCACGCCGATCCGGTACAGAGTGCGCAAGATGGCATCCCCCATGAGCCACGCTTGATCCGCGAAGAAGACGAACCGCAGCGCGATCAAACTCAAGGATTGCTTGGACTCGGCAATGACGGTGCGATAGTAGCTTCTGGGATTCACGAGGTCCGTCACTCGAGGCAGCATCAAAACGCCGAGCGGTATCAGTACCGGCAGCGCGATGGTCGCAACGAGAAAGAGACTCCAGGCGATAGGCTTGGGTCCCGTCCAACACAGTGCCAATGCCAGGAGAGTCGCAGGCGCCAGCAGCGAGCGGCGCAGATTGTCGATCATTTTCCATCGGCCTAGAGCGGGTACCGCCGTCTTCGAGTCGAGTATCCAGGGGAGTAATTGCCAGTCGCCGCGTGTCCAGCGATGTTGCCGCGACGCGGCTACGTCGTAGCGCGCGGGATACTCCTCGACGACCTCGACGTCCGAGGCCAGTCCGCATCGCGCGTAAATGCCCTCGAACAGGTCGTGACTGAGAAGACGATTCTCGCCGACGCGGTCGGCAAGTGTGGATTCGAATGCGGCAAGATCGTAAATCCCCTTGCCGGTATAAGAACCTTCGCCGAACATGTCTTGATAGACGTCCGACACCGCGAACGCGTAAGGGTCGATACCGCTCGGTCCGGAAAATACGCTTTGAAAAATGGAGGCCTGGTGGCCGACGGGCAGGGACGGGGTGACGCGCGGCTGGAGAATCCCGTAGCCGGCGACAACGCGCCGCTGCGCGGCGTCGAGAACCGGCCTATTGAGCGGATGAGCCATTTTGCCGATGAGCTCAACCACCGTACCGCGCGGCAGGCGGGTATCCGCATCGAGCACGATGACGTAGCGCACGCCGGCCGGTCCCTTGGGCGGATGTCCGTCGATTGCGATGAAACTGGTATCCCGCGCGCCCTGCAGCAGTCGATTGAATTCATGAAGCTTGCCGCGCTTGCGCTCCCAGCCCATCCAGCTTCCTTGGGAAGAGTTCCACAGGCGCCGCCGATGCAGGAGCGTGAAGCGATCTTCGCCCTGCACCGGCCCGTGAGTTTTGTTCAAGCGTGCAATTCCCCGAGCGGCAGCGGCAAGCAGCATGTCGTCGCCCGGAGCGGCTTCGCTGTCCGCATCCAGCCAATCGGAGAGCAGCGCATAGCGAATATCGCCCTCCTGAGTCGCGAGGTAATGAACCTCGAGGTTTCTTATGTGCGTCTCGATGTCCGCGACGCCGGTGAGCAGGACGGGCATGGCCACGATACTGCGCAATTCCGAGGGGACACCGTCGAGCAATTCCAAGCCGGGCAGCACCTTGGGTTTACAGAAATGAGCCACCCAGAGATTGACGATCGCGGTACCGATTTCAGAGGCCGCCAACAGAGCGAGAACGAGGATCGCAAGCCCGGCCGCCAGATTGCGATGGGGGAGTCCCCCTGCCATGAAAGCAAACGACGCCGTGAAGACCGCGCTCAACAGCGCTATCGCAGTCGCGTAGCCCGACACTCCCGCCGCGCAGGTCCAGCGTGCCAGCCACTGATTCAAAGGAATGCGGTACGCCAACTCTCGTTCGAGCTCGCGGCGCCCGTCCGATACGAGGTAGTAGCCCGGCTCGAGTTGCGCCGTGTACGTCTTTGCAGGCGTGGCGGTGCGCTCCGCCGCACGCTCCGCGGCATTCAGGGCACGACGAGCGACATCCAATTCGGTGTGAGGCGAGCGGCGCGCCAAATCTTCGATCGCATGGCGGTACAGATCACGGCTGGCGAAATCGAATGAACCAAACGGACTCTGCGTGCGCAATAGCTCATCGACGAGGCTGACGCTCTCGAAGAATTTAGCCCAATCGACCGACGATATGAGCCTCAAGCTGGTGATGACATTGCGAATGCTGACGTTGACCGCGCCTTGGCGCTGATGTTCGCGATGCACGATGTCGTCCGCCGTGGTCTGCTGCGCGGCAAGGGTCGAGTGCAGCCATTGCAACGCGGGCGTGGCCACGGGATCGTGGTCGCGCAGGCGTTGGAACAGCTGCGCCACGAAGGCGCTGGGCAGCGGACCGGACTCGGTCGGCGGCAATGCCTGGGACTGAGACTTAGGTTCGGTGTCGTTCGGCAGCAGCGTGTCGGCGAACTCGTCCGCCCGCCGGCGCAGGTGAAGCCGATTGATGATGCCGCCGGAAAGATGACTCAAATTCTCGATCAACACGACGCGCAAGGTAATGGCGATCGCCCACAATTCGCCGATCGTGAGCGGCTGCACGCGCTGATATGCGCGGCAAAACCGGTACAGGGTATCCAGTTCGAAGCGGTTGTCGCTGTGGGCGATGATCGCCCAGGCGATGCCGTAGACGCGCGGATAACCGCGCAACGGGCCATTCGCAAGCTTCGGCAGCTGCCGATAGTAGCCCGCGGGCAGATCCCGGCGAATGGCGCGCACGTGTTCGTCGACGATGTAGAAGTTGTCCACCAACCACTCGGCGGCCGGCGAGACGGCGTGATCGTCGCGGATTCCGGCGATCAACGTGTGATAAGCCGCGTGGAGATTCCCCGCGTTGGCCCGTAGGCGGCGCCGCAAAGACACGCCGGCGGATGTCGCCGGGGAAATCTCTTGAGTCTTTGCTAACGTTTCCGCGTAGTGCTCAAGTCGCTCGACGCTGAATATCTCAGCGGAAATCGGCTCCTCGAATTCGGATGGTCTCCCCAACAGCGCACGTCCCAAGCGGCGCGAGCGGAAATAGTTCAAAGGCACCTCATCCTGGAATTTACGAGCGGAGGATACCGTACAAACTGCTCGCGGCGCAGCCTTTGTAACTCTTACCGATGCTCACGGGTTGAGGCGCCAGATGCTGAGATTCAGTGCCATCGCGGCACCGGCCCATACCACGTATGGCACGAGCAGCCACGCGGCAAGAGCGCGCACGGAGAGAAACTCGCGAATTGTCCAAATGATCGTCAGCCACAGGGCGATTACGACGAATAGGCCGGCTCCAATATTTCTTGCACCGAAGAAGAGGGGGGCCCACAGCGCATTGAGCAACAATTGCACCGTGTAGGCCGCGAGCGCGGTAGTTCGATTGCGGTGGTAACGCTCGCGCCAAATCAGCCAAGCGGCCGTCCCCATCGAGAGATACAGGAGCGCCCAGATCGGACCGTACCAACTATTGGGGGGCGTCCACGCGGGCTTCGACAATGCCGCATACCAGGCGGCAGCTCTCGCCGAACCACCGGGCGAAAAAATGGCGCCAAACGCCCCGACCGCCAAGGCGAGACCGACGAAGCCCAGCAAAGCCAGCCAATTCGGCCGCGAATTTCGGCCGCGATAACTCGTCCTGCTCTCGATGGGGATTCTCATGCGGTGCGCAACTTCAATGACCGATACCAAACGACCAACATGACGGCTGCACCCAGCTGCAGCCACCCAAACCAGTGATGGTGTGCGGCCAGGGCCAGCCAGCCTAAGCCGGAGAGCCAGAGGACACCCGCTGCAATGGCAACATCCCGGCGAAGACTGGCACGCCTCATTTCAGCGCGCAGTTCCGCGAGGCCGGGATATTCCACCTGCAATCGGAACCGTCCCTCCGAGGCATCCCGCACCGCACTTTGAAACAGCTGGGGCAGCTGTTTCAAAGCCTCGATCGTATCGGGAAGTTGCTGGCGTATTCGTTTGCGCACGGCGCGCAGGCTCATTCGATCGCGCATCCACTGCCGCAATATCGGCTGCGCCGTTTTCCAAAGGTCGAGTTCCGGATATAGCTCGCGGCCCAACCCTTCGATGTTCAGAAGCGTCTTCTGCAGCAGGATCAGCTGCGGCTGCATCTGCATGTCGAAGCGCCGCGCAGTTTCGAAGAGCCGAAGCAGGACTTGGGCGAAGGAAATTTCCTTGAGCGGCTTGTTGAATATGGGTTCGCATACCGTGCGTATGGCGGATTCGAATTCGTCGACTCGAGTGCCCTTGGGTACCCAGCCGGATTCGATGTGCAGAGCCGCAACCCGCGCATAGTCGCGGTCGAAAAATGCCATGAAATTTTCCGCGAGATAGTGCTGGTCGCGAGGCTGCAAAGTGCCCACGATGCCGAAGTCGACTGCCGCATAGCGCGGATTGTCCGGATCGTCCAACTGGACGAAGATATTCCCGGGGTGCATGTCCGCATGAAAAAAGTTGTGCCGGAAGACCTGGGTGAAAAATATCTCGACGCCGTTTTCGGCCAGCTTGGCGATATTGGTGCCGCGCGCCCGGAGCTCATCCATGCGGCTTACGATGACTCCATGGATGCGTTCCATCACCATCACGTTGACGCGGCAATAATCCCAGTAGATGACCGGCACATAGAGGAGGTGCGAACCTGAAAAATTGCGCTTCAGCTGGGCGGCGTTGCCCGCCTCACGAAGCAGGTCGAGTTCGTCGAGGACGGTCTTGCGGTATTCGCTCACCAACTCGATCGGACGCAGCCGCCGCGCTCCCTCCCAGTACTCGTCGGCCAGAATCGCGAGCGCCTGCAAAACCTCAAGGTCGCGTTCGATGACTGCATGCATGCCGGGACGCAGTATCTTGACGACCACTTCCTCGCCGCTCTTGAGCCTCGCCACGTGGACCTGCGCGATGGACGCTGCGGCAAGAGGCATCTTCTCGAAGCTCAAAAAAATATCGGTGAGCGGCCGGCCGAATGCCAGCTCGATCGTCGCCACCGCGACGTCGCTGCTGAACGGCGGCACCCGGTCCTGGAGTTTTGCCAGCTCATCGGCGATATCGACGGGCAAGAGATCGCGGCGTGTCGATAGCGCTTGGCCAAATTTCACGAAGATCGGCCCGAGCTCCTCGAGCGCAAGCCGCAGACGTTCACCTCGTGTGATGCCGGCGCTGCGTTGAAACCAGGTCCAAGGTGAAAGATAGAAAAGGAACCGAAACGGGCGATACAGATGTGTCGCGCGTACGAAGTCGTCCAAACCATGCCGCACCAACGCACGCTGGATCTGGAGCAGTCGGGCGGCGACCCGCAGCTGCATCACCCCGTTCCCTTCAGCCGTTGTTCGAGTCGCGCGAGCCGAGCTTCGACGCGGTCGGCTGTTTCGCGCAGTTGATCGACGCCCAACAAGAACTCTTCGAGCTCGGGCTTATTGACGAGATCCCGGCTCTCCTCTTGCAGATATTCAGCCAGGTTCTCCCCCGCGGTGCGGCGGGTTTTGCGCGCCCAAGACAGGCCCGCTTGCACGAGCTTCGACAAGCGCCTCGCCGGCACGTCGCCGACCAGCCGGGACAGTTCTTCCTCCCAATCCGGACGCGCCAAAGCGATGAGCTCGCGGTAGCTGCCGGCAATTTCAGCATTGCCGCGGATTTGCGCGGGCACGCGGCCCTTGCCCTTAAGAGTCCTGCCCCCCGTCGACGCGCCCATCGTACCGCTCTTGAAGAGCTCCAAGAATGCCGGCAAGCTGCCGGAGATGCTGGCATCCACCGGCGAATCGTCGGCAGCCGTGAGCATGAGCGCATCGGCCGATACGGCGGCACGAATGCGCCAGAGGCCCTCGACGTCGAACTGCAGTGCTGTGTTGTTCAATCGGCGCGCGAGGGTCATTGCCTGTACCGACTCGCGGATACTCCGATTGAGCAGGGCTTCGACGGATGCGAGCCAAGCGGGGGTTGCCGGCATGTCAGATTTTGTACCCGCGGTGCACGGCGACGATCCCGCCGGTCAAATTGTGATAGCGCGCTTGGGCAAATCCGGCGCTCTGCAGCATCCCGAGGAGGGCTTCTTGATTCGGGTGCATGCGAATGGATTCCGCCAAATACCGGTAGCTGGCGGCGTCCTCCGCGACGAGCCGTCCCAGCATCGGCAAGACGTTGAAAGAATAGGCGTCATAAAGCGGCTTGAGCCCCGGCGCCACCGGAGTCGAAAACTCCAAGACGAGCAACTGGCCGCCGGGTTTCAATACCCTGTACATGGAGGCCAGGGCGGCTGCCTTGTCGGTCACATTGCGGAGCCCAAAGCCGATGGTGATGCAATCGAACGAGTTATCGCCGAACGGCAGACGCTCGGCATCGGCGACGAGACAATGGGCGTTGCCCACAAATCCCGCATCGAGCAGTCGATCGCGGCCCAACTCCAGCATCTTGGGGTTGATGTCCGACAGGACGACCCGACCGTCCTTGCCGACCTGGCGCAGGAGCCCAAGTGCCAGATCGCCGGTGCCCCCGGCGACATCTAGCGCATGCTGCCCGGGCTTCAACCCGGTGAGGGACAGGGTGAACCGCTTCCACAGCCGATGCACGCCGAGCGACATCAAGTCGTTCATGACGTCATACCTATCCGCTACGGACGCGAAGACCGCGCGGACCCGCGCAGCCTTGTCAGACCTTGCCACCTTTTCATATCCGAAATCGACCGGACGGTCCGACGGCTTCATGGCGTTCCTCGATGTGAAGCGTGCATTGTAGCCGACCGCAACGTCCTCACCGTAGGCGGTCCCTAGGGAGCCGTCAGGGGCCGGTTTTGCGCCTGATGCCGGCCTCGGCGCAGCGTTCGAGATACCGTGCCCAATTGGCGCCGAAGTCCACGCCCAACTCGTGCAGCAGGCTAAAGGAGTAGAGCCCCGTATTGTGGCCGTCATTGAAGTTGAGGCGCAGTGCGTAGTTGCCCACGGGTTCAATGCCGCTGATGCCCACATCTTCCTTGCCGGTTTGCAGCACACCCTCGCCGCCACCGTGGCCCTTGACCTCGGCCGACGGAGAGAACACCCGCAGGTATTCGAACGGCAACTCGAAGTGCGATCCATCATCGAACCGCACATCGAGAATGCGCGATTGAGTGCGTAGCTTGATTTCCGTTGGGCGGGGCATGACGCGCAACAGCCCTACAAGATGTACCGCGATAAGTCCTGGTCGCGAACCAATTCGCCCAAGTTGCTCTCGACGTAGTCCCGATCGATGACGACGCGGGTGCCGCTGCGGTCTGCGGCGTCGAAGGATACCGTTTCCAGCAGCCGTTCCATGACGGTGTGCAGACGGCGAGCGCCGATGTTCTCGGTTTTCTCGTTCACCTCGAAGGCCACCTCGGCGAGACGCTGCACGCCCGAACTTTCGAACTTGATTTCAACCCCCTCCGTGGCGAGCAGGGCGGAGTATTGGCGGCAGAGCGAGGCATCGGGTTCCGTCAATATGCGCACGAAATCCTCGACCACCAGCGGCTCGAGTTCTACTCGGATCGGAAGGCGCCCCTGCAGCTCGGGTATGAGGTCGGAGGGCTTGGACATGTGAAAAGCGCCGGACGCAATGAACAGGACATGATCGGTCTTGACCGTGCCGTACTTGGTGTTGACCGTGCAGCCCTCCACCAACGGCAGCAAATCCCGCTGCACGCCTTCGCGCGACACATCGGCCCCCGCGGTTTCCTGGCGGCGGGCGATCTTGTCGATTTCGTCGATGAAAACGATGCCGTTCTGCTCGGCATTCTCCACCGCACGAACCTTGAGCTCGTCTTCGTTGATGATTTTCGATGCTTCCTCGTCGACCAAGAGCTTTAGAGCATCCTTGATCTTGAGCTTGCGCACACGCGTGCGGCCGCCGCCCAGGCTCTGGAACATGCCCTGCAGCTGCTGAGTCATCTCCTCCATCCCGGGGGGAGCCATGATTTCCACACCCATGGGCATGGCTTGCACCTCGATCTCGATTTCACGATCGTCGAGTTCGCGCTCACGCAGCATCTTGCGGAAGCGCTGCCGGGTGTCGTTGTCGCGCGGTGCAGCATCCTGCGTGAACCCGACGGGGCGGGGGAGCAGCACATCGAGGATGCGTTCCTCGGCGGCGTCCGCCGCCCGGTGGCGTACCTTGGAGATTTCCTCTTCTCGAGTCATTTTGACGGAGATCTCTACAAGATCGCGTACGATCGAATCCACTTCGCGTCCAACATATCCGACTTCAGTGAACTTGGTGGCCTCCACCTTGATGAACGGCGCCTTAGCGAGACGCGCCAGCCGGCGGGCAATTTCGGTCTTGCCGACGCCCGTGGGGCCGATCATGAGAATGTTCTTGGGCGTGATTTCCGAACGCAGGTTCTCCGCCACCTGGCCACGCCGCCAGCGGTTTCTGAGAGCGATCGCGACCGCTCGCTTGGCCGCTTTCTGACCGACGATGTGCTTGTCGAGCTCTTCGACGATTTCGCGCGGAGTCATCTGCGACATGTCGCTACAACTCCTCGATGGTCAGATTGCGGTTCGTGTAGATGCAAATATCGGCCGCTATGTTGAGCGATCGCTCGACAATTTCACGGGCCGACAATTCGGTTGCCTGCATCAAAGCCTGCGCCGCGGCTTGCGCGTAGCTGCCGCCCGAGCCGATGGCGATCAAATCATGCTCCGGCTCGATCACGTCGCCGTTGCCGGATATCACATAGGAAATCGAGCTGTCAGCGACGCAGAGCAGGGCCTCGAGCCTGCGTAAGCTGCGGTCGCTGCGCCAGTCCTTTGCGAGTTCGATGGCCGCGCGGGTGAGGTTGCCGAATTTTTCGAGCTTGCCCTCGAAGCGCTCAAACAGCGTAAAGGCGTCGGCAGTGCCCCCGGCGAATCCCGCCAACACTTTACCGTCGTACAAGCGGCGCACTTTGCGGGCGTTGCCCTTCATCACGCTTTGTCCAAGCGTCACCTGGCCGTCGCCGCCGACGGCAACCCGGCCGTTGCGGCGTACCGCCAAAATAGTGGTGCCGTAGATGCGCTGTGGATCGTGATTCATGGAATCGCACTCATCTGGGGCCGGCGGGCCGCCCTTTCAAGCGGTGCGCTGGCGGCGGCGCGCACGAGGGTGGGACGCGTCGTAGACTTTCGCCAGGTGCTGGAAGTCCAAATGGGTGTAGACCTGGGTCGTGCCGATATCGGCGTGTCCCAACAACTCTTGGACGCCTCGCAGATCGCTGCTCGACTCGAGCAGGTGGGTCGCAAAGGAGTGGCGAAACATATGCGGGTGAACATGCACGGCGAGCCCTTGGCGGCGCGCCCACATGCCCACTCGCAATTGTACCGCTCGAACGCTGAGCCGCCTCCCCGATCGACCGATGAACACGGCCGCCGACTCCTGCGCTACATCCTCATCTTCATCTCGCTTGACCGCCCCGGCCAGGGCGCCACGCTCGACGAGCCATTTCTTAAGGGCGTCAATGGCAAACCGCCCGATAGGTACTGCACGCGTTTTGCTACCCTTGCCGACGACCCGCACGATGCGGTCGGCGAGGTCGATGTCGGTCATCTGCAGGCCAACCAGTTCGCTCAAGCGCAGACCGGACGAGTAGAACAATTCCATGATGGCTTTGTCGCGCGCCGACAGGGAATCGTGAACCCGAAATTCCAGCAGACGTCCCATTTGGTCCGTATCGAGAGTGGTCGGCAGACGTTTCTTGGCCTTCGGCGCACGCACTTCCTGCGCCGGGTTTACTTTGCAGGATCCCTCCCGCAGCAAAAACTCATAGAATGTGCGTACCGCAGACAACCGCCTTTGGATGCTGCGCGGTCCCAAGCCGCCCGCGTGCTCGGCCGCCGCGTATGCTCGCACGTGCGCATGGTCGAGCGCGCTCCACTGCTTAATCCCACGCGCATCGCAGAATGCCCGCAACATCTTTAGATCGTGCCGGTAAGCGGCAACCGTGTGTCGGCTCATACGGCGTTCGTGCGTCAGATGCGACGCGAAACGCTCGATCCAGTCGCGTTGCTGCGGGCTCACCGTAGAATGGCCTCGACTCTAGCGCATCAGTGCATACGTCACGAGCTCGCCGATCCGCAAGAGAAATTCCGTGCTCATGGCCGGATGGAATCTCTCCACGTCGCTCGCGCCGATTGCCAAAATGCCCAGGGCGCCTTTCGGGCCCAACGGGGTCAAAGCCACCGAGCCGATCTCGACGGCATCCTTGCCGAACAGGAAGTCGCGTTGCGCATCGCGAATCTGGCCGCAGCGCGGTTTGCCGGACTGCAACAGAGACTCGAACGACTTGATCTCCGGATCGGAAATGGTGCTGTTTCGCAAAAAGCGGCCGGGCGCCGGATCGAGCGCGCGTGCCCCCTCCAGGAACAACACCAGCACGAAGTCTCTGGCTTCGAAATCCTCGCGCAGGCTGGTCTCGAGGGTATTGATGGTTTCCAGCAATGTCCGAGCGACGATGAGGCGCTGACTCAGGCGATGGATGCGGTCGGCCAGCGCGTCATTGGCGCGCGCCACATCCACCAATTCCTTCAATTTGCGCTCGAGCGACTGATTGCGCTCGCGCAGCACTTCAACCTGCCGCTCCACCAAACTCACCGTGGCCCCCGCGTCGCGCAGATGCGGAAGGCGCAGTTTGGTGAGCAATGGACCGTTTCGCTCGAAAAAATCCGGATAAGTTTGCAAATACTCCGCGACGCTGTCGTCGTTGATGGCGTCCTGTTTGATTCCGCGTGCCTGACTCGTTGTCATGTGAGAGCTCCCGATTACATCTTTCGTTAAATATCCATCATCCCGGTAAAAACCTTCGTCGCCGGCCCCGTCAGCCACAAGGGCTGCCCGGCTCCCGGCCAAGAAACGTTGGCCGTGCCGCCCGGCAAATCGACCCGCACGTCCATGTCCAGCAGTCCCTGCCGACTTCCGATCGCGGCGGCGGCGCAGGCGCCCGTGCCGCAGGCCAGCGTCTCGCCGGCACCGCGTTCGAACACCCGCAAACGGATGTGGCCGCGATCCACGATCTGCATGAACCCCACATTCGTGCGTCGGGGGAAGAGCCTGTGGCGTTCGATAGTAGGCCCTAACTGCCCGACCGGCGCGGCTTTCACATCGGAGACGCGGAGCACGACATGCGGATTACCGATCGATACAGCGCCAAATTCGATCGGCTCGCCTCCGAAGTCGAGGGAGTACGTCGCCTCTTCGACATCCGCGTCCATCGGTAGGGAGCGCGGATCGAAATCCGGGATGCCCATGTCCACGGACACCAAACCGTCCTCTCGCACGCGTGCGCATACGATGCCGCCGCTGCTTTCCATTTTGAGCTCGCGGCCCAACTCGGGCGACCGCGCATACAACAGAGCCGCGATGCAGCGCGCGCCGTTGCCGCATTGTTCCACCTCGCTGCCGTCGGAATTGAAGATCCGGTAAAACACACGGGTTTTCTTGTCGCGTGGCGCCTCGAGCATCAGCGCTTGATCAAATCCGACTCCGGTGTGCCGATCGGCGAGGGCGCGCATTTTATCGGGGTCGAGTTGCTCGCCGGCGGCAGCGGGAGCGTCGAACACAAAAAAATCATTTCCCAACCCCTGCATCTTCGAAAACTCGATGCGCATGGATGTGAGCATATCCGATGCTCCTCAATGTCGCGAGCTTATGGTGAGTACCGTCCCGCGAGGGTTGCGCAATAAGTTAGTCTTGCGTACTCAACAATAACAGCGGGGAATTATGCGTCACGTTATGGTTCTGAACGCAAAGGGCGGGTGCGGCAAGAGTACCCTGGCCACGAACATTGCGGTGTTTTTCGCCAGAGAGGGGCAGAACGTTTGCATTGCAGACTACGATCCCCAGCGCTCCAGTCTCGACTGGCTGGCGCAGCGTCCGGCGGATCTGCCGGCCATCAGCGGCGTACCCGCATACGAAGAAGGTCTGCGCGGAGTGGCGCGCACAACCGAGGTCCTGGTCATAGACGCGCCGGCCCGAGTACACGGCACCGAACTCAATGAGTTGGTGCGCCGCGCCGAAACCATCATCGTCCCGGTTCTGCCGTCCACCATCGATATCAAGGCTTGCGGCCATTTCATGACCGAATTGCTCGAAATCGGCAAGGTGTCGCGCAAACAAGCGCGCTTGGCCGTCATCGCCAATCGAGTACGCGAATACACGCTCATCTATGAAGAGCTGGACCAGTACCTCTCAAAGCTCAAAGTGCCGTACCTCGGAAGTCTGCGCGAAGCGCAGAATTATGTGCGTGCCTACGCGCGCGGGATGGGAGTGTTGGAACTGCCGGAATATCTTGCTTGGCCCGACCAGAAGCAGTGGGAACCCATCGGCGAATGGCTCGAGAGCAAGAAAAGCCAGCCGTAACCTTAAGCGCATGCGCATCAGTTTATCCAAGTCCGACCGGAGTTTTAGCGCCTCACCGGATCGGCCGGTTCTCGATGCGGCCCTGGATGCGGGCCTCAATTTGCCGCATAGCTGCAAGGGCGGCAATTGCGGAGCCTGTCGAGCCCGGCTCCTCGAGGGCGAGGTGGTGTATCCGAATGGCCGCCCGCTGGGATTGTCCGATGCCGAGGTCGCCGAGGGTCTTATCTTGCTTTGCCAAGCGCGCGCCCACAGCGATCTGACCATCGAGACCTTCGAGGTCAGCACGCCCGAGCAAGCGATCGTGAAACGCCTGCCGTGCCGGATTGCGCGCGTCGAGCGATGGTCGCACGACGTGATGGCTTTGTTCCTGCAGCTTCCCGCGGCGGAACGCTTCGATTTCGAACCCGGCCAGTACATCGACATCATGTTGCCGGGAGGACGGCGGCGCAGCTTTTCGATCGCCTCACCGCCGCACGACTCGCGCTTGCTCGAATTGCACGTGCGCCGTGTGACGGGTGGCGAACTTACCGAGCAACTATTCGCCGACGCAACACGCAGCGGCTTGTTGACCATCGAAGGTCCTCTCGGACATTTCGTGTACCGTACATCCGACGCGCGCGATTCGGGTGACGCCGCGCCGATGCTGCTCGTCGGCGGCGGAACGGGATTGGCTCCTTTGAAAAGCATCTTGCGGCACGTGCTCGAGAATAAACTGGACCGCGAGATCACTTTGTACTGGGGAGTGCGAGGCGAGCGCGATCTGTACGCGCACGCTGCGCTCGAGGACATGGCGAAGAGCGCTCCCAATTTCCGCTACGTGCCGGTGCTCTCCCAGCCTTCACCGCTCTGGACTGGACGGCGCGGCTGGGTTCACGAGGCCGTGCTCGCCGATATCGGCCGACTCGAATGCTACGATGTCTATGCCAGCGGACCACCGGAAATGATCGCGGCCGTGCGGCTCGAGTTTGGTTTGCGCGGCGTCTCACCCGCGAGGCTGCTCTTCGACTCCTTCGACTACGCGCCGGACTCGCTGGCGCGCCAACGGGTGATGGCCGCCACCAAGTCTTGATCTTCGGCCGAGTCCGCTTGCAACAAGAGCCCCGTGAAACCGCGTTCGCGCAAGCTCGCCGCGATGCGAGCTCCCGGTACGATCCAAACGGCACGATCGAAATCCTCGCGTAGAGCCGGCGTCGCCAGCTCCAGCAAATTGGATGCAATCTCGACACTGGTCGCCGTCACCACTTGAATCGCTCCGGCGTCGAAGTGCGCCTCCAGCGCCGCCAATTCTTCGGGGCTCGGGTTGGCGCGCTCCCGCCGATACACCTCCGCAACCGCGACCTCCGCGCCCCGCCGGGTGAGTTCCTGTTGCAGCAGTTCCCGCCCGTTGGCGCCCTTGATCAACAATATGCGGGTGCCCACCAAATAGTTCAGCTTCGGATGACGTAGGAGACTCTCCGAATCGAATCCTTCCGCGGGCTGAACGGAAACTCGGTAGCCCGCACGATTGAGGGCGCGTGCCGTTGCGGGGCCGATGGCCGCGAGCGCAAGTTCGCGCTTTTGTTCGAGCAGTACGGCGCCGAATCTCACCGCATTCGCGCTCGAGAAGATGATCAAATCAAAATCGGCGAGCGCACCCAATCGGGCGGCGAGGACACGCCGCTCGGCCAGCGGTTTGATTTCGATGGCGGGGAAACGAAACGTGCCCGCGCCAAGTGTCTCGAGCAATCGGCACAGCGGCATGGCTTGCTGTTGAGGCCGAGTCACCAGGACGCCGATGCCGTGCAACGGAAACATTCTGTCACGCCATACGAAACCGCTGCAGCAACTCAGCGGCACCGGTGGCCAGCAGGCGCTCGGCAAGCTCTTCGCCGAGAATGCCGGCGTTCGCCGCGCTTCCGGAAATACGGTCGCGCAACAACCGCGAGCCGTCAGGCTCCGCCACGAGCCCGTCGAGCGTCAGGCGATCCCGCTCGACTCGCGCGTAGGCGGCGATCGGGGATTGGCAACTGCCGCCAAGCCGCCCGGAAAATGCACGTTCCGCATCGATGGCGGTGCGAGTGGCAGTGTCATTGAGCGCCCGCAAAACCGAGCGCGATCTTGGATCATCGGCGCGGCATTCGATGCCGATCACGCCCTGGCCGACGGCCGGCAATGAGACCTCCGTGTCGAGGCGGACGCTGATACGGGATTCGAGACCGAGGCGAATGAGACCCGCACAGGCAAGAACGATCGCATCCAACTCGCCGGCGTCGAGACGCTTGAGGCGCGTATCGACGTTGCCGCGCAGCGCCTCGATTTTGAGGTCCGGACGCGCAGCCAACAGTTGCGCCTGGCGCCTCAAGCTCGACGTGCCGAGCCGAGCACCCTGCGGCAAGTCCTTAAGAGCAGGCGCGCCTCGGGCAATCAAGGCATCGCGCGCGTCGGCGCGCGGCAGTACAGCGGCGATCATCAACCCTACGGGAAGGTCGGCGGGCACATCCTTCATCGAATGGACCGCCAAGTCCGCGCGCCGCTCCTCGAGAGCCGCTTCCAGTTCTTTGATGAACAGCCCTTTGCCGCCGATTGCGGCCAGGCTGCGATCCTGGATTTGATCGCCCTTGGTCGACATCGGCAGGAGTTCCACCGCAATGCCGGGGTGCGCACGGCGCAATAGCGCGGCCACGTGCTCCGCCTGCCACAGCGCCAGCTGGCTTTTCCGTGTGGCAATTCGAAGCGGCGTACTCGCGAGCGTCGAGCTCACACGGATTCTGATTTGGTTTTGTGAAAAAGCGCCGACTTTAGCCGGTAGATTGCCGATATATCCTCATCGCCAAAGCCTTGCGCAATCAACTCTGCATATTGCTTCAAGGTCGATTCGACGACAGGGAGTTCTGCGCCCCGTTCCGCCGCCATGGCGTGACAGATCCGCAGGTCTTTTTCGTGCAGGCGCACGCGGAAACCCGCGGGAAAACTGCCTTTGGCCATGAAAGGTGCCCGGTTGACAAAATACCAGCTCGATCCCGCACCTTTCGCCAGAGCCTCGATCAACCGATCGAGGGGCAGCCCTTCAGCATGCGCAAAGGCCATCGCTTCGCCCACTGCTTGGATGATGCCGGCGCACATGATTTGGTTGGTCGCCTTCGCGGCCTGTCCAGCGCCGCTCGGCCCGAGATGGGTGACGGTCTTGCCCATTTTTTCCAAGATCGGCAGCGCGCGCGTGAACACCTCATCGTCGCCGCCGACCATGATGGCCAAGGTTGCCGCGCGGGCACCTTCCACGCCGCCGCTCACCGGGCAGTCGAGAAATCCCACGCCAAGTGCGGCGAGTTGGGCATACACCTCGCGCGCCGTCGCTGATCCCACCGTTGAGCAATCCATGACGATCATATGAGGATTCAAGCCCGAATCGAGTCCCGCGATCACGGCCTTGAGGTCTTCATCGGCCGACACGCAAATCACCACGGCCTCGCAATTGCCCGCGAGTTCCGCGAGGCTGGCGAAGGCGTGGCAATTGAGTTCCTTGGCAAGCGAAACCGCTTTGGCAGCGGTGCGATTCCACACGCCCATGAGGAGACCTGCGCGATGAAGACTCCGCGCCATGTGCGCGCCCATGGCGCCCAATCCGACAAAGCCTGTTTGCATACGCGGTATCCCGGCGTGGAGTTGGAACGCGTAGCCTAAGGCTTTGCGCCTTGGGCGGCAAAACTACGAGAACTTGGCGGCCTTAAGTGGCGCTGTTGCAGATGGCGTCAACGTCGCGTTTGGCATTGACGCGCTCGGAATCGATTTCGTCAGAGGTCAAATACTGGCGCTCGCCGTCGGTGCCCGTCTTGTAGAGCCGGCGGCCCTCGATGAGCTTCTTGTAGCGATCCTGCGCGTCGGTGCATTGCTTTTCACGGGTCTGGGCGACATCGTCGTCCACCGCCTTCTTGGCTTCCTTCACGGAAGGGTCGGCGGTCCCCGCTGTCTTTGGTGCGGAAGGCGGCAACGAATCGGATGGCTTGCCGGAGCGTCCCGTATGCGTACCCAAGAGTGCGACGACTTCCGCATGCACGCCGTCCGGCGGCCGGTCGCCATACTGAGTTTTGCCTTGTGCGTCGACCCATTTGTACACGACCGCCGATGACATGGCGGACCAGGCCAACAAAACCGCGCATAACAGAACGCGTTTCATCTTTCGATCCTCACTTGAGAACTACAGCGCACACGAACTACAGCGCACGCGACCCCGACTCTCCAGTGCGGATGCGCACCGCCTGGCCAAGATCCGAAACAAATATCTTACCGTCGCCGATTTTACCCGTGCGGGCAGTTTCGATGATGGCTTCCACCACCCGATCGACTTGCTCTTCCTCCACGGCCAACTCAAGCTTCACTTTGGGCAAAAAGTCCACTACGTATTCAGCACCACGATAGAGCTCAGTGTGACCTTTTTGCCGGCCAAAGCCTTTGACCTCTGTCACGGTAATGCCCTGTACTCCCACCTCGGCCAGCGCCGACCTCACGTCGTCAAGCTTGAAGGGTTTGATGATGGCAACGACCATTTTCATATGGGGGAGCTCCTATATCGAATAAGGATGCAGTCTAGCAGCGGGAAATGCACGAGTTTGCTGCATTACAGCATGGAGTACCGGAATTTTATGATGTATAAAACGCATGGCGTCTTGCGCCGGGCGCGTATATAAAAAAACGGCACGGGTTCTGTTGTAAGAACCCGCGCCGCCGGGGATATCGCACCGACGGGGGAGTTGGCTGGCTTGCCGGCGCGAGATGCTCCTAAAACGATTGAAAGCTTGCTTACGTTAAATGGCGTCCGGGCCGGTTTCGCCGGTTCGAACGCGCAAAGCCTGCTCGAGTTCGAATACCCAGATTTTGCCGTCGCCCGGATTCCCTGTCCTAGCCACGTTACAAACTGCCTCCATGACCTGTTCCGCAATCGAATCGTCCACCGCGAGCTCTATCTTGGCCTTGGGCAAGAAGCCGACGCTGTATCCAGCGCCGCGATACCGTTCCATGTGACCGTGCTGATCCCCGTATCCGTGGACCTCCGTCACCGTCACACCCTGGATGCCGATATCCGCCACCGCTTGGCGAACTTCGTCCACTTTGAACGGCTTAATGACTGCGGTGATCAGCTTCATGCATTTGTCCCCGCATCCACCGTCTAATTGAGCCGCCTCCAACACCACTTGCGCGTACTATGGCTTTATCGAATGCAGCTTCCATGCCAGCGAAGGCGGGGTTATCTATCAATGAGTTGCGCGGACGGGAGGAACTCAAATGCACTGGTTTGGCGCGCTCGAGGCAGATGCTGCGTTATGGGAGTGCGAGGCCTTGGTTAACCTGCGGAGGGGCAGCGATGAGCTTCATGAATTCTAGTGGACTGGACGATCTCGCTCGCCGCCTGGCCGAGGCGGTTCCCCCGTCTCTGCGCGAATTTGGCCGGGATTTGGAGAGCAATTTCAAGGCTGTCTTGCAGGCACGGTTGGCCAAGCTCGACTTGGTGAGCCGGACCGAATTCGATGTGCAGGCAGCGCTCTTGGCGCGGACCCAGTCGGCCCTGGCGGCCATGGAGCAGCGCCTCAAGGATCTCGAAGCGAAACTCACGCCGCCGTAGTCACCCTTTCATGGCGCAAGGTCCGGTGCCGCGGCCGGTTAGTACGGTGCTCAGTCGAGCTCCCGCCGGCCTAGCGGCTCCGCTGGTACGCGTCGAAGTTCATCTCGGGGCGGGACTGCCGGCGTTCGCCATGGTCGGATTACCGGAGGCGGTGGTTCGAGAGAGCAAGGAGCGAGTGCGCTCCGCTCTGATCACATCAGGCTTCGAGTTTCCTGCGGGGCGAATCACCGTCAATCTCTCTCCGGCTGACTTGCCCAAGGAAGGCGGCCGGTTCGATCTGCCCATCGCGGTCGGCATTCTGACGGCCAACGGCCAATTGTCCCAACGCGCGCTGAACCAGCGCGAGTTCTACGGCGAACTCGCATTGAGCGGCGAGCTTCGTGAGACGCCCAAACTGCTGCCGGCGTTGGTGTCGGGCGTGAGCGCAGAGCGCGAAGTGATTCTCCCGGCCGCCAACGCGCTGGAGGCGAGCTGGGTCGCCGGTCCAAAGGTGCGCTTGGCCCAGCATTTGCGGGAAGTTTGCGACTCGTTGAAAGGTGCAATCGTGCTTCCGCGAGCCGAGGCCTTTACGCCCCTCGAAAGAGATCTTCCGCCGGATCTTGCCGAAGTCCGCGGCCAGTTCGGCGCCAAGCGGGCGCTCGAGATCGCAGCGGCCGGCGGCCATGGATTGATCATGATAGGGCCGCCAGGCGCGGGGAAAACCCTGCTCGCACAGCGATTGCCCGGCTTGTTGCCTCCGCTCGACCGGGACGAAGCATTGGAAGTGGCGAGTCTCGAGTCGGCCGCGGGACGCAGGCCCGGTGTCGGCCATCGCCGGCCCTTTCGAAGCCCGCAGCACACCGCCTCGGTCGCCGCTTTGATCGGCGGTTCTTCGAGGCCCGGCGAACTCTCGCTCGCCCATCAGGGCGTACTGTTCCTCGACGAACTCCCCGAGTTTGCACGCAATGCTTTGGAGGCTTTGCGCGAGCCCTTGGAAAGCGGGGTGGTCGTCGTGTCGCGCGCTAAGCTAGCCTGCGAGTTCCCGGCGAGGTTTCAGCTGGTGGCGGCGATGAATCCCTGCCCCTGCGGCTACTCAGGCGACCCTCGTGGCCGCTGCCGATGCACCGCGGAGCAAATGGCGCGCTATCGCAACCGAATATCCGGGCCGTTGATCGACCGCATCGATATGCACGTGGAACTGCCCGTTGTGCCCGTGGAGCATCTCGTGTTGGACGACTCGCCGCCGCCCGAAAACTCTGCCGCCGTCGCTCGACGCGTGCTAGACGCGCGGACCATTCAAATGCAGCGGCAGGGGAAACTCAATTCGCGTCTGACTCCAACTGAACTCGTCGGGATCTGCCGGCTCGATCGCGATTCGCGCGCGCTCGTCGGCACCGCTATTGCACGACTGGGCCTATCCGCCCGGGCCTATCACCGCGTGCTCAAGCTCGCGCGCACCTGTGCGGATATGGCCGCCGAGCAGGATATTCGCCGAGTCGACGTGGCCGAAGCCGTGAAACTGCGCGCGTTGGATCGAGTTATGTGCGAGCGGGCGGTTACTTGTTGAGCGAGACCATGTAATCGACCGTCATGCGAATGGTCGCATCCGGCCAAGTCGTGCCGCCGCGGGCGGGCATGTTGCCCTTTCCAGAGATGGCATGCGCGTAAAGCGCATCCTTGCCCTGAGCGATACGTGGTCCCCAGGCCGCATGATCCCCGATCTTCGGCGCCCCGTTGATGCCCAACTCATGGCAGGCCGAACAGACTTTTTTGAAAGCCTGCTCGCCGGTGGTGGGGGGAGCTTCCGCAGCCGCGCCGTCGCCTTTCGGAGCGGACAGCGCCGCCAACGCGCTATTGTCCTGGCCCGCAATCGCCTCGTGAGAGAACGGCGCAATATTGTGCTGAACATTATTGAGAACCAGCGGGTCCTGGAGCACGTCGCGTCCCTGATTGTCCCTGCCTATGGAGCGCGCCACGGCGAATAGAATGATCGCAAAAGCGATGAGGATGCCGAGTACCACGCTGAATGAATTGATGAAATGAGTATCGGAAGATTCGGGTTGGGACACGGTAACTCGCTGAAAATCGATGGAAAAGATAGGGACCGCCGCAGTATAGCCGTACCTCGCGAATCACGGAATAGCTTAAAGCGCAGCATGCCGACCGAGGTTCCCTGAACGGCGGGCCGGCCGGCCCGAGCTAACATTGTGGGACGAGCCTCGTTAGAATGGCTGTTCTTCGAGCATCGCAGTGGCTAGCGCCGGGAGCATCGCGATGATTCTCAAGATACTTGCTGCCGGCGCCATCGCGGGAGTCGCCGCGAATGTCACAGGATTCGTGATCACCGCAAAACTCTTCCACCGGTATCAAGCACGGACGCCGAACACGTGGCGGGAAGCCGAATCTTGGGGACATTATCTTGCGTCATCGGCCATCAGGGTATTCGCGTGCATCGCCATCGGGTACTTGCACGGTCTGACTGCCGCCGACGTGCCTGGCGCGAGTTTCGGGTTCTGCCTGTGGGCGGCGGTGGCGGCACCGATCATTTTGGAACTGGCGATCTTCGTCAAATGGCACCGCGGATTTGTCGTCGGGCTCCTGCTCGACTGGTTGGTGTTGTGCCTGTTGGCGAGTGTGGCGTCGTCCATGGCGCAGCGCCTCTAACCTAAGGCTCTGCACATTGGTCCCCATCGGCAAGGAGTTTCGATGCTGCATCCGCAAACCCGCGCCCTTCTCGATCTGATCGAGCAGCGCGGCCTTCCACCCACCCACGCGCAAAGCGTGGCCGAGGCGCGTGCGACGTACCGCGACCGGCGAAACGTGACTCAAAAGCCGCCGCAGAAGGTCGGCCA
This sequence comes from uncultured Gammaproteobacteria bacterium, assembly GCA_963755965.1. GTDB lineage: Bacteria > Pseudomonadota > Gammaproteobacteria > Steroidobacterales > Steroidobacteraceae > Bog-1198. Next base: position 277,717 of record CAVWLU010000008.1, on the reverse strand, counting down.
GGTGCAGGATCTTACGGCCTACGGGCCCGACGGGCCCATCCCACTGCGGCTGTATCGCCCCATCGACGTGCCCGACGCCGCGGCGCTGCCCGTGCTGGTCTACTTTCACGGCGGCGGCTGGGTGATCGGCGATCTTGACACCCACGATTCGCTATGCCGTGAACTTACGAACCTTTCCGCATGCGCGGTGGTCGCAGTCGATTACCGCCTGGGCCCCGAGCACCCGTTTCCGGCAGCGGTCACCGATTGCATTGCCGCGGCGCGCTGGGTCCAAGCCCACGCGAGCGAATACAAGCTCGATGCGTCGCGCCTCGCGGTGGGCGGCGACAGCGCCGGAGGGAATCTCGCCGCCGTCGTTTCGATCGATGCACGGGACCGCGGTGATCTTCCGATCGCATACCAGCTGCTGATCTACCCGGCCACGGATCAGCACCGCACCTCGCCCTCGCATGCCGAGAATGGCGAGGGCTATCTGCTGACCCGCGACACAATCGATTATTTCGTCGGCCGCTACATCGCGGATCCCGCGCAATACAACGACTGGCGTGCCTCGCCGCTGCTGCATCCCGATTTGTCGAATCTGCCGCCGGCGCTGGTGCTGACCGCAGGTTACGACCCGCTGCGCGACGAAGGTGCGGCGTACGCCGAGCGGCTCTGCGCCGCCGGCAACAAGGCGAGCCATGTACTGTTCCCACGCCAGATCCATGGCTTCGTGACGATGGGCAAGCTGATCGATGAGGCCAACACCGCGGTCGCATTGTGTGCGGCGGAGTTACGGCGCGCATTTTTTCGCCCCGCGGGTTCGTGAACTACGCTCGTCATTTCACGCTACTGGCGTGCATTGCCGCCCTGCTCGCCGTCATCGGTCCGTCGCGCGTGAGTTCCCGCGCCGAATTTGCGTTCGCCCTGTACGGCGCCTTGCACGCATTTGCGGTCGTGGTGAGCCTGCATTCTCTCGAGCCTGCGTGGCGGCGGATTCTATTCATTGCCGTTGCAGCCTTACTCTGCACGGCGACCGTACGCCTCGGACTCTACGGAGTGCGTTTTGCGGGCAAATTACCCGATCTTGCGGGGCCGCTGACATTGCTTGGAATCTTGTCGGCCGAGGGCGCGCTCGCATATGGAATCCTCATCCGCCGGCTTCTAAAATACCCTTTGGCACTCGATGCGCTTGCGATGACTTCGTTGGTCTGCGTGCTGGCGACGCTCGCGGCTTTTGCCGCTGCCACACACTTCCAAGTGCGGAACGGTTTGTGGGTCGCGGTACCGTGGTGGTTCGCTTTTTCGGCGTGCCTTTGGTATTACGGCGATCGACGGAGGTTAAAGCGATGATCAGCGAAGCAAGCTACGACGGAGGTTGTACATGTCAGTTCGTTCGCTTTCGAATGACATCGAGTCCGCTCTTCGTTCACTGCTGTCATTGTTACTGGTGTCAGCGGGAGAGTGGGTCGGCATTCGCGCTCAACGCCATGATCGAAGCGGATCGCGTCCAGATATTGAAAGGTGAAGTCGAGGCGATTGCGACGCCGAGTGCAAGCGGCAGAGGGCAAAAGATTTCCAGATGTCCGGCATGCCGAATCGCGCTGTGGAGCAACTACTCGGGTGCGGGCGATGCCATTCGTTTCGTCCGGGTCGGAACTCTGGACGAGCCCGGGCGCCTATCGCCGGGCATTCACATCTTTACCGCGTCGAAGCAGCCATGGGTAACACTCTCGCCGGACATCCCCGCTGTGCCGGAATACTACCGAGCCTCCGATTATTGGCCCAAAGCGAGCTTGGAACGCCGCGCGCTGTTATCGGCGAATCGGCCGCCGGCGGGCGAACGCACCTAAAGCAGGCCATGAGGAACTAGAAGTCCGATAACGGCGAGACGTATGAAGCTCGCTGCGCAATCATGGGCCCCCTGCCATCCTCTCGAGGTGCGCCATGTCGTTTCAGTTGGTCGGTCTGCCATTCGAACCTTTCGCGAGGTACTTCGATCTGTCCGATCGCGAACTGCACGGCCTCGGCATGCAGCGCGTGAAGGCAACCGAGCAGCCGGGTTATCCGTGCCGCGTCAGCCTTCTCGATGCCGAGGTGGGCGAAGAGTTGCTTCTTCTTCCTTATATGCATCAGCCGGAAAATTCGCCCTACCGGGCTTCAGGTCCGATCTTCGTTCGGAAGGGCGCGACCCGACGGGTGTTGAAGCCCTGCTTCTCGTGCCGGGCCGAACGCGGCGCCCTTCGTAAGTAACGTTTGCTGCGGTTCGCGCATCAAGTAAGATAGCGAGCACGCGCCGGAGGTGCTGCTCGAATGAAAATCCTATTCTTGATCGTCGCGTGGTGCCTGTTGTTGGTACTGTGCTGGCCTCTCGCCCTGGCGATACTCGTGGTATGGCCGTTGCTCTGGCTGCTGTCGCTTCCGTTCCGTTTTCTATCGATCGTCGTCGAGGCGAGTTTCGCTTTGCTCAAAGCCATACTGCTTTTACCGGCCCGAATTCTCGGGTACCGCGGCGGCTCGATCGGCCGCAGCTCCTAAGCGCATAGCGCTGACAAAAAGAAAACGTAAATGATATCGGCTCAAGATGCGCTCGCTCTGCTGCGAGACGGAAACCGCCGCTATGTCGCCGACGTTCGCAGCCACGACACGCTGCCGAGCCGGGCGCGCCGCATCGAATTGGCCGCGAGTCAGGAGCCTTTCGCGGCCATACTGGGTTGTTCCGATTCGAGAGTGCCGGTGGAGATTGTTTTCGATCAGGGCCTCGGCGATCTTTTTGTGATCCGCGTGGCAGGCAATATAGTCGCCCCATCGCAGATCGGCAGCGTCGAATTTGCCGCAGAACAATTCGGAACGCGGCTGGTGGTTGTCTTGGGGCACTCGCAGTGCGGCGCCATCCATGCGACGCTCGAGCAACTGCAGCGGCCCAAGGAGAATCAATCCCGCAATTTGCATTCGATTGTGGACTTGATCCGCCCGTCGGTTGAAGATCTACTGGCGACGGATCTGAGACACGATTTGAAAGCCCTCGTCCACAAAGCCGTTCGTGCGAATATCCAAGCCTCGGTGAATCATTTGCGGCACGGATCGGAAATCATCGAACACCTGATCCAAGAGGATGGTCTGGTGGTGGTGGGTGCCGAGTATTCGTTGGCGACCGGAGTGGTCGATTTTTTCGATGACGTTGCAGGAGCCGGTGCCTGAGGGGTCCGATGCATACACTGGAAATGCTGAACAATTTTGGTTCGCGAAATCTGCCGGGATATCTTGGCATCGTCATTACTCATGTGGGTGCATTGGAGATCGGGGCCGAACTTGCGCTGAAAGACGTGCTCATGGCGCCGAATGGCTATTTGCATGCCGGTACCGTCGTAACCCTGGCGGATACGTCTTGCGGCTACGGTTGCATCACCAACCTGCCGCAAGGAGCAACGGGGTTCACGACCATCGAGCTCAAATCCAACCATCTGGGCACGGCGCTCGAAGGCACGATCGCGAGCCGGGCGACTGCCGTGCATCGCGGCAAGACCACCCAGGTTTGGGACGCAGTCGTTACGCACAAAGAGACCGGCAAGACGATCGCTCTTTTTCGCTGCACCCAACTGATTCTTTATCCAAAGTAATGCTTCCGGCTGGACGCCGCTCGGTGACCCCGAGTACTATCGCGACCCCGTAACACGCGCCTGTAGCTCAGCTGGATAGAGTGTCGGCCTCCGAAGCCGAAGGTCCCGCGTTCGAATCGCGGCAGGCGCGCCAATTTCTTCATTAGACGGTGCACCACCCGCAATCTGCCATGACCGAGTCGGAAGTCCTTGCGTTGCTCGACACACACGACGCCCTGGTGACGGCCTGTGTCGAGGCGCGCCTCACACTGGGCGAGTTCTTGGCCGCCTACGATGATTTTCCAGCCGCCTATGGGTTTGATGGCGACGCAGCCGGCGCAGGAGAGCGCGCCGTTCTTCGCATGTTGCGCAAGCGCATTGCATTCCACTTTAAAGTGCGGGACGTCCTAGCGGGGCTCCGTTCGGGCGACGAACACACGACCCTCATGTCGTCGGAGGCCGGTCGTTTCCTGCCCTTGGTCGCGCTGGCGAGGTTGCGCCAGCTTGCCGCCCGCTATCCGGAGTTCGAGGCGGAGCCTTAAGATACTTAAGGCGGTGGTCCGAGACGCATCCCGCCAAGTGCCGTCGCTGCCTTTCCCGTCGGCTGAGCAATCACCGGGTGCAGGGGATGCGAAGTACCGCTACCGCCGCCGAATCCGGAAACGGGGAACAATCGATCGAGCAGTCCGTGCGTCGCCCCGCCGTGATTCATCAGCCGGCTGGTCCATTGCAGCGACGGATCGCCTCTCTTGCCGGTTTGAAGCGAAACCGAACTTGCACCCGACTCCCATAAAGTGAGCACGCGAATTCGATCGCGATTACGAAATTCGTTCAAGCGCTGCCAGACGGTCGTGTCGTGCATCAGTTCGTCATTCGCCGTATTGAGGTGCGGATCCGGGCCGAAAATTGATTGGCCTCGCGGTCGAAAATCCTTATCTTGAGGCGGCTTGATCTCGGGTACGCCCGGTGCGCGAAAGGAATCCGGTGCGGCGAAAAAAGATCTTGAAAAAGCGGCCGATTGTCGCAAATCATTTGGTTCGAGCTTGCTGGCGCCGGCGAGAGATGTTTGATCGTCCGCAAAACTAGCGCCGGCGCGAAACAGCGTGAGAACGACCAACCCGACGAGAAATCGTCCGCAGATTGTTCCGTGACTTACTGCGGGTACGACCCATCGTGCGTCTTTATGTAGGCAACAATCCGACATATGGGTTAGATACTTCGTCGCTATCCGAACGACAGCATCAGCATCCAACAATACAGGCCGGGGGTCGCGTGACATGCGTCACATATCTATTACTGCGCCCGAAGAAGCGTTGCTTCCTCTCAACATAATGCGCATATCAAGCTTGATTATGTCCGCTTCATGTGCGAATGCCGCAACAGACGCGATTCACTATTGCGGGTCTGCGTCGCGCCAAGCTGCGCGCCCCGTCTCCCACTCGCGGCCGTTGAAAGGAATCACCGACATCGACTCGATGGTGTCGCTGTCGATACAGCGAACATTGACGCTGACTCCGTCAGGATGCGACCGCGGAATGTAAAAAGATTTGACGCCGCAGGTCGCGCAAAAATGGTGCTTGGCGATGCGGGTGTTGAACGTATACGTGTGCAGCGCCTCGCGGCCGCTGAGCAAGGTGAAGCGATCCGCGGGCACGATCAAATGTAGATAGCCGAACTTGCTGCAGATGGAGCAATTGCAGTCCGCGACCTCGAGCTTCGCTGGTGCGAGGACTTCGAAGCGGACTCGCCCGCAGTGACAACCGCCTGCGTGTGTAACCATGACCCGCGTTACTGGTGCTTGTGCTCTTGGGCGGCCAAATCGCCGACGAGAGAAATCAGCCGCTCCGGGCTTCCGGCAGAGCGCACATCGGCGACGAACTTTCCGTTGATCACGAATGTCGGAACGCCGTCGACGCGGTAACGCTGCACCAATTCATCGGCCCGTTGCACGGCGTTTTCCACGGCAAAGGAGTGGTAGGCTTTTTTGAAAGCATCTTCGGAGATTCCGAATTTTTTCACGAACGCCGCTTGTATACGCTCGCTCTCCGCCGTGTCGTTCGGATCGGTGGCGACCAAGGGATTTCCATTGACATGGATTTCCTTGAATACCTCGCTGTGCAATTGGTCGAGCTTGCCCAGGCTTTCAAGCGTGTAATAAAGGCGCGCCAGCGAGCGGTGGCCCTCGCTCCACATTACGTGCACGCGGGAGAAAGTGATGTACGCCGGCTTGGTCTTCTTCCAGGACTCGACCAATGGATCGATCGCATAACAATGCGGGCAGGCATACCAGAAGAACTCGAGAACTTCGACCTGGCCGGCGGGCACGGCGGTGGGCTGCGCCGGCACGATCCGCGTGTAATTGACCCCCTCCTGCCACAGCGTGGGCGCCGTGATCGTGGCGGCCGCCGCCGCCGGCGTTGCCGCTGTTACCGTTCCGGCGACGGCTGCCAAGAGCGGGTTGTGAGTGCCGCTGTCACCGGTCGTGTCCTCTACTGTCTCCGAACCATCTTCATTCGGGCGCGTGAGGGCCGAGCTTGGGATGGCCGTCTTCCCGGCGGCGTTCGGCTGGTCGGCCGTGACCGCGCTGGTGCGTGCGGCCTGCGATTTGCCGGCGGCCGGGAAGGTATGCGCAGATTGCTGCTTGCCGCATGCCGCCAAGGCAACGGTCAGGCACAAAAACATCGCCAATCGAGATGCGAGCTTCATCAGCGAAGCCCCTGAACGTAGGAGGACAGGTCGCGTATGTCGTCGGGCGAAAGCCGCTTGGCAATGATCGGCATGATTCCGCCAATTCCCGGCGGACGAGCGCCCGACGCGAAGTCATTGAGCTGCTTGACGATGTATACCGATTGTTCGCCTCGCAGCGCCGGAAACTTCGCTGGCTCGTTTCCGCGACCGGTGGGACCGTGACAGGCCATACACGCGGGGATGCCGCGGGCCTTGTCGCCGCCCCGGTAGAGCTTTTCGCCGGCCTTCCAGTAGGAGGGATCCGCCTCCAGACCGGTGTTGACCAAGCCGTCAAAATAAGCGCCCAAGTCGGCCATATCCTCTGCGCTCAATGGCGCGGCGATCGGCATCATAATGGGATTTTTACGCTTACCATCCTTGAAATCCTGCAATTGCTCGGCGATGTAGTCGGCGCCAAGTCCGGCGAGGCTGGGCCATTCCGGGTTGACACTGTTGCCGTTTGCTCCGTGACAGGCCTGACAAACGACTGCCTTGGTGGCACCGGTTTGCGCGTTTCCAGCCGGGAGTGCCGTGTTGCCGAAGATGGTCCCTAAAATTGTTGCTGCGAAGATCCAAATCCGCTTCATATCGCTTCTGACCCCACCTTGAGAGAACTGCTCGCAGCGGCAAATTGTACACTACACTCAATAATTTGCGTCCAACCGGCCATGTCGACCTATCCCCACGTGAAATTTCTGACGAGTGCGGCGGAAGCGCACCAACTGGCGCCGGACGCGGGCCGGGAGATTGCTTTTGCGGGGCGCTCCAACTCCGGAAAATCCACTGCAATAAATGCGATCACTCAACGTTCCGCTCTGGCGCGCGTGAGCCGCACGCCCGGACGCACCCAACTGATCAATTTTTTCGAGCTGACGAACGACCGCCGGCTGGTCGATTTACCCGGGTACGGATTCGCCAAAGTGCCGGAAAGAGTGCGCGCTCGCTGGCTTGCGCTCATGGAACATTATTTCAACGTGCGCGAATCGCTGGTGGGATTGGTCTTGATCGTCGACAGCCGCCGCGGCCTCGGCGCTCAGGATGCCGCCATGCTCGAATGGGTGCTGGCGCGTGACCGACAGGCGCACATACTGCTGACGAAGGCGGATAAGCTGAATCGCCGGGATTCGATGCGTGTGCTTAAGGAGGTCAAAGAGGCCTGCAGCGACACGGCGGTCACCGCCCAGTTGTTCTCGGCGCACGCAAAACTGGGGCTGGAAGAGGCGCGTTCGGTTATGGATCGCTGGTTGGTCTGAGGGATAAAAAAAGGCCCCGGTGGACGCTTTGAAGCAGCCACCGAGGCAGACCAACCCGGCATGGGGATGACAAACCGGGTTTTGCCCGCTCAGGGAGAAGAGCGGGGAGCGTCTTACACGCTCATTTGGTTAGATGGGGACCCTTTGCGAAAGTTCCACCCCTTAAACGTTAATTCGTTGCCCGTTTAGCCGGTAAATACGGAAGAAACCAGCCAAAGCCCGAGAATTCACGATAGCTTAACGCAGCTTGCGAAATCTTTACATTGGACCTTTGGCCGTCTAGTGCGCCTCATCCCAGTTGCGCCCGATTCCTACATCGACCCTGAGGGGCACGGCAAGTTCTGCGGCCTGCGCCATGTGATTTCGCAATTGCCGGACGATGTCTTCGATCGCCTCATCGGCCACTTCCAACACGAGTTCGTCGTGCACTTGCATGATCAAGCGCGCCGGCGCGCGCGAGTTCTGCAGCCAGGCATCCACCTCGATCATAGCGCGTTTGATGATGTCCGCGGCGGTGCCCTGCATCGGCGCGTTGATGGCGCTGCGTTCCGCGTATTGCCGCAGAGCTTGGTTGCGCGATTGAATCTCAGGCAGATACAGCCGTCGGCCAAACACGGTTTGCACATATCCAGTCTCGCGCGCCTGGCGGCGCGTCTCATCCATGTAACGCTTCACGCCGGGGTAGCGCTCGAAATAAAGATCCACATATCTTTGCGCTTCGCCGCGGCCGATGCCCAATTGGCGGGCGAGGCCGAACGCCGACATGCCGTAGATCAAACCAAAGTTGATCGCTTTGGCCGAACGTCGCTGATCGGCGCTGACTGCCGCGAGCGGAATGCCGAAAACCTCGGCAGCGGTAGCTTGATGCACGTCGCGATCTTCTGCGAAAGCGTTCAACAGACTCGCATCGGCCGATAGATGCGCCATGATGCGCAATTCGATTTGCGAATAATCGGCGGCTACCAGCGAGTGACCCGCTGCGGCCACGAAGGCTTGGCGGATGCGCCGCCCCTCGAGGGTGCGGATCGGAATATTCTGCAGATTGGGATCTGACGAGGACAATCGGCCGGTCGCCGCGACTCCTTGCTGATAGCTGGTGTGGATGCGTCCCGTGTCCTCGTCGATTTGCTCGGGCAGCTTGTCCGTATACGTCGACTTGAGTTTGGCGATTCCACGGTATTCGAGGATTAGTTTAGGCAGCGCGTACGAGGCGGCCAACTCCTCGAGCACGTCTTCTGCCGTCGAAGGTTGTCCCGTCGGCGTCTTGCGCGTCACCGGCAAGCCTAATTTGCCGAACAAAATCTCCTGCAACTGTTTCGGAGAGTCCACATTGAACGGACCGCCCGCTTCGGCGTGAGCCTGCGCCTGCAATTCCAGCATGCGCGCGGCAAGCTCGGAGCTCTGCGCCTTCAAGAGCCCCCGGTCCACCAACACTCCGGTGCGTTCCATCCGATACAGCACGGACACCAGCGGCTGCTCGATGGTCTCATAGAGGTTCTTCAAGCGCGGCAACGCTTCGATCTGCGGCCATAGCGCCTGATGCAACCTAAGCGTGACGTCCGCGTCCTCTGCCGCATACTCCGCCGCACGATCCACATCGACTTGATTGAAGCTTATTTGCTTTGCGCCCTTGCCCGCGACGTCCTCGTAGTGAATGGTCTTGATGCCGAGATACTTCTCGGCCGTCGCATCCATGTCGTGACGCGTTGCCACGCTGTTGAGCACGTACGACTCCAGCATGGAATCGTATCGCTGGCCGGAGAGCGCGATGCCGTAATTTGCAAGAATGTGCATATCGAACTTAAGGTGATGTCCGAGCTTCGGTAGCGCGGCATCCTCGAGCAATGGCTTGAGCGCAGCCAGCGTCTTGTCGCGATCGAGCTGATCCGGCGCGCCAGCATAATCATGGCCGAGCGGCAAATAAGCCGCTTCTCCGGACGCGACCGCAAACGACAGACCCACGATCCGCGCACGCATATAATCCAGGCTGTCGGTCTCGGTGTCGAAAGAAATGAGAGGGGCAGCGGCGAGCTTGGCGAGCCATGCGTCGAGCGCCTCCTGCGAAACGATTTTTTGATAGTTGCGAGGCTCCGCCTGCGCGAGCTCGCGCGTTGCACTCGAACTCGCGTCGGCACCTTCACGTACCACGAGCACCGCGGCCAGGCCTGAGTCGGGCGTCGCGACCATGAGCGCCGAGCCCGATTCACCGCCCTTCGCTTCAGTCAGTGCGACGGCTACGGTGGGCGACGCCGTCGCCGGGAATGCAGATTCCAACGACCTTTGCAGCACGCGCAATTCCAAACGTCCATACAGATCTCGCAGCCGCGCAATATCCGGCGCGCCTCTCGTCAATCCTTCCGGAGTCACGTCCAACTGCAGCGACGTGTCGATGGTCGCGAGCTTGCGGGACAATTCGAGCGCCGGCAGTTCGTTGCGCAAACTCTCGCCTACCTTGCCCGCGATTTCGGCGACGTGGGCGATGAGCGTATCCAAGTTCTGGTATTGATTGAGCCACTTCGCTGCGGTCTTCGGTCCGACACCGGTGACGCCCGGAATGTTGTCGGAACTGTCCCCCACCAGCGCAAGATAGTCGACGATCTGTTCGGGAAGAACATCGAACTTGGCCTTCACTCCGGCGCGATCGAGCCTGGTATTGCTCATGGTGTTCACCAAGCAAATGTGCGGACCGACAAGCTGCGCCATGTCCTTGTCGCCGGTCGAGATCAACACTTCGTAGCCCGCTGCCGCGCCTTGTGTGGCGAGAGTCCCAATCACATCGTCCGCTTCGACGCCGGCAACGCGAAGCAACGGTAGGCCCAAGGCCTCCACCGCTTCCAAGAGAGGCTGCACCTGCGATCGCAAATCATCCGGCATCGGCGCCCGGTGCGCTTTGTACTGATCGAACAAGTCGTCTCGGAACGTTCGGCCGGGCGCATCGAATACCACGGCGGCCCGCTCTGGTGATTCATCCTTGATCAATTTGTTCAGCATGTTGAGGACGCCGAGTACCGCCCCGGTCGGTTCACCTCTGGAATTGCTGAGAGGCGGCAGTGCGTGAAATGCGCGATACAAATAAGACGAGCCGTCGACCAAGAGCAATTTGCCGGCGCTCATGAAGTCAACGGCCCCTGTCCAACGATGCAAAGCTCAATGCGAGCAAGGAGTCTGTCGCGCCGGTCGGCGAACGCCGCGAGGAATTCGGCGTCGGGTCGGCGGCCGCGGGCGGAGCGGGCGCCGTGGATGGAGCGGGTGCCGTGGATGGAGCGGGCGCCGTGGATGGAGCGGGTGCCGTGGATGGAGCGGGCGCTTTGGGTGGTGCCGGCAGTTTCGGCGCAGCGGGAAATTTCGCCTTCTTGTGAGGGTGCTGTGGGTCCGGTAACACCAGGGGGCCTTTTTGCCCGCATCCCAACACTAGTGTCGTTAGGCTGACGAGGACCAACAGGCGCAACGTTTTCATGGAATAAGTATACCGCGCGTCTGCGTGCGGCAGATTGCCCGGAACTTCTAGCGCGACGGCTCGGTCCTAAATGCACAGCAATAGCAATACCAATAACGGAGACATATTGATGAATCGCACATTAGGGATCTTGTTGGCCGTTTGCACCGTTGGGGCTTTCGGCGCCGCAACTCCCGTTTTGGCGGGTAACCCGGCGGGTGCATACATCGGTTTTGGTGCGGGCACCTCCAATGTGGGGAACAACGCTACCTGCGGTTACGGATATAATTGCTATGGCTATGGATACGGCTACGGGTATGGCGGCGGCTATGGAAACAATGTCGTCGCCTGGAAGGTGATTGCCGGCATACGGCCTCTGCCCATCATCGGCGCCGAAGTCGAATACATGGATTTCGGCAGCGCCGATGGAAACAGCGGGTATTACAACAACTACTACCAGTTCAACGCCAACTCTCACCCTAAGGCGACGCTCCTATACGGCATTGGATACTTGCCGTTGCCGTTGCCGTTTCTCGATGTGTACGGCAAGGCCGGTGTCGCGCGCTTGCAGACCAACCTCACCTACAGCTCCTGCCCGACCTATTCGGCGGGTGGCGGCGGTGGTCCGCCAACCTGCAATCCCGTGAACTATCAATTCAATCAGTGGAACGATAAGTTTGCCTACGGCGCAGGCGTTCAGGCGAAATTTCAGGATTTTGCTTTCCGCGCAGAATATGAGCGCATCAGTTCGACGTACGGCGACCCCGACGCATTCACCGTGAGCGTCACTTGGACGTTCTGACGTTCTAGCGCCTTAACGACGCGCGTTGAGGCGGCCTTCGGCGTCCTCGTTTGAGCGGGTCGGCGCGCCGCGGCGTGCGCGGTATACTGACGCCATGATCGCATCATCGAATTTTCGCACGATTCTCGCGGCCCTTTGCGCCGGCGTTGCTGCCGCCGCCTGTTCGACTCAAAATCCCGTGCCCGCACCGAGCGCGGGCGCCACGACACGGGCGCTTCGCAGCAAGGTTGCGACCATCGTGGTCATCTACGCCGAGAACCGCGCCTTCGATAATCTGTACGGCAATTTTCCCGGTGCGCGGGGGCTCGGCGAGGTAGTGGATCCAGACGGGCGGCCGTTGCCCGCGTACGCCGCCCAGCGGGATCGCGACGGCACGGTGCTTCCCACGTTGCCTCAGACGTGGGGCGGTGTAACGGCGCCGGGCTACGCGCCCGTGATCACTCAGGCCGAAAGCGCGGGCCTGCTGAATTCGCCGTTCTCCATCGAGCACGCCTTCACGGCGCAATCGGGCGTAACGCTTTCGACCGTGGCCATCACGCGGGATTTGGCCCACCGCTTTTTCGAGCATCAGATGCAAATCGACGGCGGCAAGAACGATCAATATGCCGCCTGGTCGGATGCGGGCGGCCTCACCATGGGTCACTTCGACTACAGCGATTCCGCGCTCTACGCACTCGCGCGCGAATTCGTGTTGGCCGACGAGTTCTTCCAAGGCGCGTTCGGCGGCTCATTCCTCAATCATCAATACCTCATTTGCGCCTGCGCGCCGCAGTACCCGAATGCCGATACCGCGCAGGCCAAACCCTCGATTGCGGCACTCGATAAGGACGCCGCCGGTCATTATCTTCCGCGCCTCACGACGGCCAAAAATTCGCCGGTATCGGCGCTTGACGGGCCGCCCAAGTTTGTTAAAAGCGGCAATATCACTCCGCTCAATTACTTCGGCGACGGTATGTTCTACGCCGTGAATACCATGCAACCCCCCTACCAGCCGAGCGGCAATGCGCCCGCTCCTGCGGACTCCGGCGGCGAGTATGCCAACCCCAATAATGCGACTACCTTGCCGCCGCAAACCGGTCCGACCATCGGCGATCGATTGAACGCAAAGAACGTTGAGTGGACCTGGTATGCAGGGGCTTGGGACGCCGCGCTCGCCGACGGCAAGCAACCTGCGGCGCACGAGCGCCGAGTGATTTACGCACCCGAGACTCCCGGCGGCAGTCCCGATTTCCAACCCCATCATCAGCCCTTCAATTACTACGCGAACTTCGACCCGGCCGCGCACGCTTCCGAACGCGCCAAGCACTTGAAGGACTACGGGAGCTTGGTCGCCGATATCGCGGCGGGCCGCCTGCCCGCGGTGGTTTTCTACAAACCGCAGGGCAATCTGAATCAACATCCGGGCTACGCCTCGATCAAGGAGGGCGACGCGCACATTGCGGATCTCGTCGCGAAGCTTCGCGCGTCTCCGCAATGGAAGAACATGGTGGTGGTGATCACCTATGACGAATTCGGCGGCGCTTGGGATCAGGTCGCGCCGCCGCGCGGAGATATGCTAGGACCCGGCGCGCGCATACCGGCGTTGATTGTTTCGCCGTTTGCGAAAAAGGGGACGGTCGATCATACGCAGTACGACACCGAATCGATTCTGCGGTTGATCATTCGCCGCTTCGATCTTGCAAATTTGCCCGGCATCGCTCGGCGCGACCAAGGGCTTGCCGAGCACGGCACACCGCCGATGGGCGATCTTACCAACGCGCTCGATCTCTAGCCGCTGGAGCGTGCGCTCTCGCCTCACTGGGCAGGAGTGCTCTCCGGCTTGCGGATCGGGGGTTTGCTTCCTCCCGCTTGCGGAGTTCCGGCATTCGGTTTGGCGCTGAGCACTTCCACGTCGAATATCAGCAGCGAATTAGCCGGGATTCCCGGTCGCGGACTCGCGCCGTAGGCGAGTTCGGCAGGTACGAATAACTCCCACTTCGCACCCGGCTTCATCATGACCAGGGCCTCCTGCCAGCCCTTGATCACCCCGCTCACGCCAAAGGTGGCCGGCGTTCCGCGCGAGTACGAACTATCGAATTCCGTGCCATCGACCAATTTACCCCGATAGTTCACCGTCACTTCGTCCGTGGCGGAGATGGCTGGCGCCTTGGCGTCACCCGGAGCGAGCACCTTGTATTGCAAACCCGAAGCCGTCGTCTTCACGCCTTTGTCATGACTGTTGCGCGTTAGAAATTCCTCTCCGGCGGCCTTATTGCGCGTCGAGTATGCGACCATCGTCGCGCGCGCAAATTCCTGCACCTGCTGCCGTTCGGCCGGAGTCGACTTCTTGCCCTGCAACGCTTCCTTCAAACCGCGGCTGACCGCATCGGGAATCACTTCATTCGAGAGCCCGATGGAATGCAATTGCTCGCCGAACGTGAGACCGAACAAGTAGCTGGCTTGTTCATTCGACAGTGCCGGGGCGGCGGGCGGAGCGGCCGGAGCCGGGGGAGCACCCGGAGCCGTGGGTGCGGCCGGAGCCGGCGGGGGAGTTTGGGCTCCGATCAGGGGCGCCGACGTGAGCATGGCGCCAACGATAAAAGCAGGCTGCAGCAACCGAGAGGTAAATTGTTTCATGGCGCGAACGATACCGATTTGAAGTTGCAATAGCCAGCGTGGTTTCAGGCGCCCGACGAGGCCCGCCTGAGGACCGCCATGGTCAGACGCGAGACGCATATCAATGCCCCGGATTCATTGGTGATATCGATGTTCCACACTTGACTGCGGCCGCCGATGTACACCGGGCGGGCTGTGCCCGTGACCAGACCGTTGCGGGCTGACCGCACGTGGTTGGCATTGATCTCTTGGCCGAGGCAGAGATAACGCGACCAATCGACGCACATACTTGCGCCCGTACTGCCGAGAGTTTCGGCGAGCGCGACCGAAGCACCGCCGTGCAGCAATCCGTGGGGTTGTCTGGTCCGCTCATTCACGGGCATGGTGCCGCGGATGAAATCGCCGCCAATTTCGGTGAACACGATGCCGAGAGGCTGCATGATGGTGCCGGAGCCCGTCGCATTGAGCGCCTCGAGCGACAATGGGCTGACCCAGATGCTCATTTGGAATCCTTGAGGCTTGCTCCCACGCGTTGGTAGGCCTCGCGGAAGGGGATATTTTCCTTCGTCACCAATGCGTTCGCGGCCGACGCCGCATGGATGCCGGGATCCAATCGAATGTTCTCCGGCCTGAAGCGAACTCCCTGCAGAGCGCTCGGCAAAATGTCGAGTGTCTGTTGGCACGAATCGATGCCGCGGAACAGAGGCCCCTTGATGAGCTGCAAATCGCGGTGGTATCCCGAGCTCAACTTTTGAGTGACGCCGAGTACCTCGTTCAGCGCCGCCTGCGCGACGGCGCTGCGCCCACGCATCAGCTCGAAGACATCCGGATTGCGCTTCTGCGGCATGATCGACGAGCCGGTGGTAAAGCTGTCCGGCAGGCTCACGAAGCCGAATTCTTGGGTATAAAACAGCAGCAGATCCGCCGCGAGACGCCCCACGTCCTGGCTGAGCAGCGTGATCTCGAACAACAACTGTGCCTCCGCCTTACCGCGCGACAGCTGCACCGCGGTGACGGGTTCGTGGGTGACCGTGAAAGCGAGGCGGCGCCGCGTCGACTCGCGGCTGACATCGAGGTTCGGGGTGCCGTATCCCGCAGCGGAGCCCAAGGGATTTTTGGCGGCACGTCGATGCACGTGATGCAAGCCTTCCGCATCGTCGCGGATCTCGGCCGCAAAGCCGAGTGCCCACAGCGCGACGGTACTCGGCATGGCCTGCTGCATGTGCGTGTAGCCGGGCAGTGCGATGGCGCCGTCGCGAGCCGCCAGCGTGTCGAGCGCTCCGGCCACCTCAAGGGCCCCGTCATGCAGGGATTGAACGGCATCGCGCAAGTACAAACGCAGCGCAGCCAGTACTTGATCGTTGCGCGATCGGCCGGCGTGTAAGCGCCCGCCGGCCGCTCCGATCCGCGCCGTCAACAGGTTCTCGATCGCTGTTTGGCAATCCTCTTGTTCGAGCGTGATGCGCCATTGTCCGTTCGCATGTTCTTCGCCGATCGCCGTTAGCGCCTCGCGAATGGCACCGAGATCCGCCGACGACAACAGTCCTTGTTCGAGAAGCATCTCCGCATGCGCGATCGACGCTTGGATGTCATAGCGCACCAAGCGGCTATCGAGCAGGTGATCCTCGCCCGCCGTGTACGCGAGCACACGTTCGTCGAGCGGGGTTCCCTTGTCCCAGAGCCGAGTCACGGCGAAGTCGCCGTGCTCTGTTGCTCCGCCGGGCTCAATGCCTTGAGGTCGGCAACCACCAACGTGCCCGTGCCTTCGTTGGTGAAGATCTCGGCGAGCAAGCTATCAGCCGACTTGTAAGTGATGACATGCACGCGCCGGACGCCGCCGCGAATGGCGTTCTCGATGGCGACGGCCTTGGGCAACATGCCGTGAGTGAGGCTGCCCGCATCTCGCAGTCGCTTCAGGCCCTTGATGTCTGTGTAGGAAATCACGGACGTCGCATCCGTCGCCCGCTCGAGAATTCCCGGCGCCCCGGTGCACAGCACCAGTTTCTCCGCCGACAACGCGCCCCCAAGAGCGGCGGCCACGGTGTCTGCGTTTATATTGAGCAATGTACCGCTCGAGTCGGCCGAAAGAGGGCTGACCACAGGCATCAATCCGTTCTCCAGCAGTTTCTCGATTACCCCCACGTTCACCGAATCGATGTCGCCGACGAAACCGTAATCCACGGTGTCGTTCGATCCGGGCGAGACCGGTACCGGTCCGCGCTTGTGTGCACGAATCAATCCAGCGTCGACGCCGGAGAGACCGATGGCTTCGATGTCGAGTTCCCGGCAAATCGCCAGGATGCGCGTGTTGATGAGGCCATTGAGCACCATTGCCGTGACGTCGATGGATTTTTGATCGGTGACGCGTCTTCCATGCACCATCTTGGTCTCGATGCCCAAGGTCGCCTGCAAATTGTCCAATTGGGGACCGCCGCCGTGAACCAGCACGGTCTTGATGCCCACCTGGTGCAGGATGGCGACTTGCTCGATCAGCGCGCGCGTCGAGAGCTCGTCGTTGAACACCGCGCCACCCGCCTTGATGACAAAGACTTTGTTCTTGTACATGCGGATGTAGGGCGCCGCACTCTTGAGCGCGCGCACGGCGACTGAGGGATCGGGTCGGCTCATCATCATTGGATATTTCTCCGCAACTTAGCGGCTTTCAGGCCAGCATGCGGTGCAGAACCGCCATCTGCACCACCAAGCGATTGAAGGCCTCGCGTTTGACCACCGCGCGCGGGCCGTCCAAAACTTCATCGGCGACGGCGACATTGCGCCGCACGGGTAAGCAGTGCATGAGCTTGGCGTCGGGCAGGGCGCCCGAGAACCAATGTTCCCGTACGCACCAGTCCTTGAGGTCCGCACGCAATCGTGCATCGGCATCGACGTCGCCGTAATACATCGTCGTGCCCCATTCCTTGGCATATAGCACACTGGCCCCGCTCAGCGCCGCGGTGCGATCAGTGGTCTCGGTCACCGAACCACCCGCGGCCGATGCTGCCAAGCGCGCCTTGTCCATGATCTTGGACGGGAGCGCAAAGCCTTCAGGGCGCGCCACGACAACTTCCATGCCGCGCATCGCGGCCATGTGTAAAACAGCAGCGGGTACCGCCAAGGGCAATCCCTTCGGGTGATAGACCCAGCTCAAGACGAACTTTGCGCGGTTTGGTATCGCGAGCTCGTCCATCGTTCGCCAATCCGCCAGTGCTTGGCAGGGATGATTCACGGCGGACTCCATGTTGATCAGCGGCTTGTCGCACAGACCGTCGAGCAATCCGAATAGAGTCTCCTGCAAATCGCTTTCGAGGTTTTTGCCTTCCGCGAAGCAGCGAACCCCAAGCGCATCGCAGTACGATGCCAACACCGGTATGGCCTCGCGAATGTGCTCGGCGGCGGCACCGCCCATGATGGCATGCAGCCGAGTTTCCAGCTGCCACGTGCCCTGGCCCGGTGTGATAACGAAGGAAGATCCCCCGAGCCGAGCCATTCCCGCCTGGAAAGATGCGAGGGTGCGCAGCGACGGATTGAAGAACACCAATCCCAGGATTTTCCCGGCGAGCGCCTGCGGCTGAGGCTTGTCCGCCAGCGACTGGGCGAGAGCCAACAGATCGAGAACCTGGTCGCGCTTGAAATCCGCAAGGTCGAGGAAGCGATTCACGACGGAATCTTCGCCAATGCGTCGAGCAATCGATCGACGTGGCCCTCATTGAGGATGTATGCCGGCAACAGGCGCAGCACCTTGGGATCGCCGCTGGTGCCGGTCAGAATGTCTTTCTCCAGCAATGCGGTTTGCACTTCCTTGGCGGGGCGAGAGGTTTTGAGGCCCAGCAAAAAGCCGGCGCCCTGTACGCCCGTGATCGGCCCTATCACGCAGTGGGATCGAATATAGGTCGATACCTGCCGCACGTTAGCCAGCAACGATTCCGATTCGATGGTGTCGATGACCGATTCGGCCACGGCGCAGGCCATCGGACCGCCGCCGAATGTCGTGCCCATGTCGTCGTACTTGATCTGTCTGGCGACGCGCCGCGACAACAGCAAGGCGGACACCGGGAATCCGTTACCGAGCGCCTTGGCGGCCGTGATGATGTCCGGCGTCACGCCATGGTAATTGGCGCCGAAGGGGGAGCCGGTACGGCCCATGCCGCATTGCACTTCGTCGAAGATCAATACGGCGCCCACTTCGTCGCATCGCTGACGCAGCGCCTGCAACATCGGCTTACCGACGTCGTACGCGCCCCCCACGCCTTGGATCGGCTCGACGATGACGGCCGCCGTGTTGCGATCGATGCATCGCTCGAGGGCTGCGGGTTTGTCGCGCGGCGTGAAGACAACATCGAAGGGCGTACGCGGAAAGCCGTACCATTTTTCCAAGGCACCCCAGGTCACCGCGCCGGCGGCGGCGGTTCTGCCATGCCAGCCCTGTTCCAACGCCACCGCTTTGTGGCGCCCAGTCATCTTGAAGGCGATCTTGAGCGCATTCTCATTGGCTTCGGCACCGCTGTTGATCCAGAACACCGTATCGAGTCCTAGGCCCGCGAATTTCGCCAGGCGGGCCGCCGCGCGCTCGCGAACGGTCATCGGCAATGCATTGGTTTGGAAAGCCATTTGCCGCGCCTGTCGCTCGAGCGCCGCCAGCCAACGCGGATGGCCGTAGCCCAATCCCGCGACCGCATGACCGCCGTAAAAATCCAGAATCTTGCGGCCGTCGCGCGCGAAGAGCCACACGCCCTCGCCGTGCGCCACCTCGATGGGGTATTGCGCGAACACCTGCGCCAGGTGGCTCTTGAGCGCCCGGGGTGTCGTGTCAGTGATCATGGTGGGAGTTGTCCTTACGTCCAGCCGGGTGCCGGGGCAGTCAGTCCGGTGCTTTCATCGAATCCCAACAAGCGATTCATCCATTGCATGCCGCCACCGGCTGCGCCCTTGTTCAAGTTGTCGAGCACCGCCATCACCGCAATGGATCTGCCATTGCTGACGGCGCTCAAGTTCGAGTAATTGCTGGTGGCCACATCCTTCACGCGCGGAGCCGCCTGCACCACGCGTACAAAGGGGCAATCCCGGTAATACCCTGCCAGCGCCGCGAGTGCCTGCGCACTGTTGATGGACTTCTTCAAACTGGCCTGCACCGTGACATGGATGCCGCGCGAGAAGGGGCCTGAATGAGGCACGAAATTGAATTCCGCTTCGATGCCGGTTGCAAGTTTTGCGCAGGCGGCAATCTCCGGGACATGCCGGTGGCTGAGCGCGCCATAACTGTACACATCGCTGTGGCGCAACGGATGGTGCGTGCCATCGGTTGGGTGTCGGCCGGATCCGGTGCTGCCGGTGATGCCGGTGACGAACAATCGCGCCTCGGTCAGGCCCAACGCGAGGAGCGGTACACTCGCCAACAGAGTGGCGGTCGCAAAGCAGCCAGGATGGGACACGTGCGGCGTCGGGGCTTTGGATAGATGTTCCGGCAGCGCACAAGTGAATTGCCGAATGCGTGCGGGTGCACCATGCGCGTGTTTGTACACCGATTCATAAGCGCCGGCGCTCGCGTAGCGAAAATCCGCCGAAATATCGACGCAGTGCGTATGAACCCCGCTGGCCTCGGCCGCAGTGAGCAGCCGGTCGATGATTCCGGCGGCAACGCCGTGCGGAGCAGCGGAGAACAGAGCGGAATTCGGCGTACGCCGCAGCAACGACTCGATCTCCTCGAGGCTCGAGAACTTGTGCTCCGGATACGCGCTCGCGAGCTGGGGAAACGCTGCCGCCACCGCCGTCCCGGGTTGGCTATCGGACAGAACGCCCGCAAGTTCGAGGCGCGGGTGGCTCGCGATCAGACGCAGCAACTCGCCGGCCACATAGCCGGTGCCGCCCAGCACGATAGCCGCCGTGCGCTCGTTCATGCGCCGACCACCTTGGCTTCTGCGACGTTGCGCAGGCCCAATTTGGAAATGAGGTAGTCGCCGAGTTCCGCGGGACTACTGACCGCGTTGAACGCTTCGACTCCCATCTGCTCGCGGATGATTTCCACTCCGACCTGGTTGTCGGTTGCGGGGCCGGTGACCACGCTCGGCTCGATGCCGAAGCGCTCGCGCAATAATTTGACGCCGCCCCAGGCGGCGACGGGATCATTCGCCGACAACACCACCGCGGTGAGCACGGCTTTGATGTCGGGCTGCCGCAAAATCGATTCCACACCGTAGGTGCCCAACAGACCGTCGCCCAACTCGAACACGATGACGTCCGGAGTGCCGCTTGCCATCTCGGTCAGCATGGTGCGAGTCAATGCCGGACCGCACTGTGCCGTCGTGGTGACGACACCGAAGTCGGTAAAAATCATCGTGCGCCGCGCGCCCGAATCTTCGAAAGCCAGGATATCGCGGCGCAGAGAGACCCCGGTCGCCTTGAAGGCATCGACGATCAAGCCGCGGTGGCGCATCCGCGCGATGATGGCCGCCGCCGCCGCCGTCTTGCCGGCCTCCATGCAAGTACCGGCAACGGATACCACCGGCACGCCGCGCACGTTCAAGGGGGCGTTGTAGTCCAAAGGCTTGTATCCGGTTCTGGCGGTCACGCCGATGCGTTCGCCCAAATACGGGAAGCTCAGAACGGCGCCCAGCACTTTGCAATCGAACGGTTTGCCCTTGTCGGGCGTCGCGGAGTCGCAGAGCCCCAGGACGCCGCCGATGTTGAGCATTTGAATCACATCGCCGGGGACGAGGCTCCCGGGGATGTGCCCCGAATAGCCGAACAAGGCCTTGCGATGTCCGAGAGCGCCGACCACGACATCGCCGCGGGCCACTTTGGCCATGCGGCCGCTGGTCAGTTCCAGCGTGTTGTAAGTGGATTTGTTGTTGAGTACTTCGACCACTACCACCACACCTTCCTCGCACGGAATGTCCGCGGCGATGCGCACCTCATGCGTGAGGCCCAAAGCCTGGGTCACCGACGCAATTTTGTCGACCACCACCGTGCGCATGCCGCTCATGACTCGTCCGCTCCCGAAGGCGCCCCCGCGGTCCGGGGCGCATGCGCGCCGGCGCGCTTGTAGAAAATTCCCGTCAACGCCAGCATCTTCGAATACCCGAGCGCATCCGTCGCCGTCCATTCGCCGGCGGCTTCGCCGTAGACGCCTTTGGACGCGGCCATCAATGAATGGGGCGAGGTCACCCCCTCGACGAATACCGATCCCGGCCGAAACAAGACGCTGACCTCGCCGGTCACACGCACTTGCGAAGACAAGAGCAAGGCCTCGATGTCGCGGCACACCGGGTCCAAATGCTGGCCCTCATGCACCAGATCCCCATAGGACTGCGCCACGGATTCCTTGATTCTCGCCTGCTTTCCGGTCAATACCAGTTTCTCGAGTTCGCGATGCGCGGTGAGCAACACATCCGCCGCGGGTGCTTCGAACGCCACGCGCCCCTTGGTGCCGATCACCGTGTCGCCCAAGTGAATGCCGCGCCCGATGCCAAACGGGCCCGCCAAGACTTCCAGTCGTTCGATGAGCGCGACCGCTCCCATGTGGACACCGTCGAGACTCACGGGTACGCCCGCGTCGAATCCGAGGGTGTGCCGTTCGGGCGCACGCGGCTGCGTGAAGGCGTCCTTCGACAGCACCCACGCATGCTCCGGAATGCTGCTAGCCGACGTAAGCGTCTCCGTGCCGCCGATGGTGACTCCCCACAACCCGCGGTTTACCGAATACGCAGCGCCCATCGGCGGGATCGGCATTCCGTGATCCTTAAGATACTGGAGCTGTTCCGGCCGTTTGAAGGCGCGGTCGCGTACCGGGGCGACGATCTCCAAGTCGGGCGCCAAGGTTCGCAGCGCCACCTCGAAGCGCACCTGGTCGTTGCCCGCCGCCGTACAGCCATGCGCCACCATCGTGGCGTTGCGCGACACCGCCATCTGCGCGATGGTCTGCGCCTGCAGTACGCGTTCGGCCCCGACGCACAGGGGATACAAGCCGCCGCGGCGGACGTTGCCCATGATCAGGAATTTGAGCACCTGTTCGAAGTAAGCGGTGCGCGCATCGATCAAATGATGCTCGATGGCGCCGAGTTGCGCCGAGCGGTCCTTGAGCGCTTCGGCGGCAGCGCTATCGAGTCCCCCGGTATCGACCGTGACAGTGACGACCGGCCGGTGGTACGTGTCCTTGAGCCACGGCACGCAAAACGAGGTGTCCAAGCCACCGGAAAATGCCAGGAGGATGGGCAGCGGGCCCTTGGGGTGGATCGATGTCATAGAGCTTAGATTCCGAAGATGGCGTGCAGGCGCTCGCCGAGCTTCTGCTGCTCGCGGGCGCCCAGAGTCGCAATGAATATCGTGTCGTCGCCGGATATGGTTCCGATCACCTCGGGCCAACGGGCAGTATCGATGGCCACCGCCACGCTTTGCGCGGAGCCCACGGTGGTTCGGAGCACGGTCAAGTTGGTGCCCGCGGTCTGCACTCCGCTCACGAACTGTTTGAGCGTCGAAAAATCTTTCTTTACCGGAGCCCCGGCCTCCGGCAGCACGTAGCGATCGCCGAGCTTTGCCACGCCGAGCTCGCGCAAATCACGGCTCACGCTCGACTGGGTGGCGATATGTCCCAATTTGCGAAGTATCGCGACCAGCTCCGATTGGCGGCCGACCGTCTGCTCGCGAATGATCTTCACAAGCATCGTGCGGCGTGCCGGGGCACTGGAATTGTCGTTATCGGCTCTCAACATGGGGTATCAAACCAGACTGTGCATAAAGTTGCGCGGATTTTGCATAAAAATGCAAAGGCCGTCAATGTGTATTCTCAGGATTCTTGTACCCTATGCCGATGCCGCTCGAAACTATCGAAGTCGAAACCTCGCCCAAACCGAATGCCGCGGTGATCTGGCTGCATGGACTCGGCGCCGACGGGCATGATTTTGAGCCGGTGGTGCCCGAAATCGTGCGCGGCAAGGAGCGCGCCTGGCGTTTCGTATTTCCCCACGCCCCGCATCGTCCGGTGACCATCAATGGCGGCATGAGTATGCGAGCTTGGTACGACATCGCGGGATTGGATAGAACCGCGGCGGAGGACGCAGTCGGTTTTCGCGAAACCGATGCGCATGTGCGTCAGCTCATCGGCAGCGAAATTGCCCGCGGAATTCCGGCGAGCAGGGTGGTGCTCGCGGGATTCTCACAGGGGGGTGCGGTATCGCTGTATACCGCGACCCGCTACGAGGAGCGCTTGGCGGGCGTCATGGCGCTATCCTGCTACCTGCCGTTCGCGAGCAGCTTGAGTGCCGAGCGCGCGCCGGCAAACCAGGGCACGCCGATTTTCATGGCTCACGGCCTTTCGGATCCGATGCTGCCGATCGGGATGGGGCTCTCCTCGCGAGATTTTCTCAAGAAACTTGGGTATGCGGTCGAGTGGCATCAGTACCCCATGGCGCATTCGGTTTGCCAGGCGGAAATCGCCGATATTCGCGAATTCCTGTTTCGCGTGCTGCCGTAGAGAGGCGGCCCGGCGACAGCGTCTTATCGTTTCGTTGCCGTCGTGACACCAGGCGCGTCCCGGGCTAAGCTCATCGGCCCTGCATTTCAAGCGGAGCGTATATCGTGGCAAGCACTCCCTCAACGTCGAGCAAGAGAAGTGTGGCCGTGCGACGGCTGCAAGCCGAGGCCGACAAGGCGGCGGAGCGGGCGGAGGATTCCAAGCAGCAAGTTCGCCTTGCCAAGGCCACGCTCAAAAAGGCGCGCAAGAACTCGAAACTGAGCAAAAAAGCCGCGAAACAGGCGCGGAAAAAGGTCGAAGCCGCCAAGGCAGCGAACGCCCAGCGCGCCGCTCGGGCGGCTCGGGCAGCCAAGGCGGCGAAGGCAGCCAAGTTGGCCGCCCGCAAACCGCCCGTCACCGGAAAGACATCGAGCAACGCGAAAGCGAACGGCGCTGCAAAAGCGCCGGCCGGGCGCAAGCCTCCGGCCGCGAAGTCTCGCGCGCCGCAAAAACCCTCCGCTGCAGCGGTGGCCCGGTCGGTCATCAAGCGCTTGGAGAGTGAACCGGCAAAGACCCCGCCGCCGGTCAATGCGCCGTCCGAGACGGTCGCCAAAGAAGCCAATTCATAGCCACTCGGCGGGTTTACGGATTCGGCAACAATGTCGCGATTAAGAGCGTGAGAAACAGGGCGGCGAGCAGTCCGATGAGCTGCCCGAGAACCCAGACACCGAAGGCCTTGCGCGTTAGTAGTCCCTGAACTTCGCTGAGGCCCATGACCTGCAGCACCACGCTCCAAATGGTGAGCAGCACATAAGCTATGAACTGCGCCTGTAACAACAGGGCAGGAAAAGCCTCGAGGTCGGGGCGCGGCACTTGCATGAAAGTCGCTTCGCCGGCGAGCACAGCCGTCAACACCCAAATGCCGAGTGACACGGCCATCGGTACGCCGCCGTACGCTAGGACATGGATCACCTGGTTGCGCGTTGCACTCCCGCCGGCCCGCTTGCCCAGACGCGCATAAATCGCTGCCATCACGTACAGGCTCGCGACGCCGATGAGGGAGCCTAAGACGACACCCTCGCCAAGGATTCCTGCGACACTGTCTGTTGCCCCGGCGTTTTGCGTACGGCTCCAGGCGAGCCGGACGACCATGCCTTGCGCTGCTCCCAACAGATAATCGAGACGGCCGATGGGTTGCGATTGCAACTCACGAAATACACGGCGCGGTCGCAACCAAACATCTTGCAGCGGACGGATCGGTTGTTCCCGTACAGGGTCAGTCGGTATCACGATGGCAGCGTACGCAATCCACTTGATCGACTCCAGCATCGAGCACAGATGACAGCAGACTTTTTCGGGGCTACTCTCACAGCGAGGAGCCGTAAGACCGCGAGGAGAAGACTGACCATGGCAAAGAAGAAAGGTAAAGGGAAGAAGCGTTCTGTAGCGAAAGCAAAGCGCTCAGCCGCTAAGACCAGCGCAGTGAAGAAGAAGACGCGCAAATTAAAGAAGGCGAGCAAGCCCAAGGTCGCAAAAAAGGCGAAAAAGGCTGCGGCACGCAAGGCTGCACCGAAGAAAGCTGCACCGAAGAAGGCCGCAGCAAAGAAGGCTGCGCCAAAGAAAGCTGCGCCGAAGAAAGCCGCGCCGAAGAAGGCCGCACCAGCCATCATCAGGAGGGTAAGACCTACGAGCGTCGCACCGGTAACTCCGGAGCCCGCACCGGAAGTCACGTCGACTATGGATCTGGGACTCGAGCCGACGCCGCCGCCTTCAACGAGTTCAGACCCGTCGGTGTCGTAGGCGATCGCTCGGGGTGATGTCACGCGCGTATCAGCCTGCGAGGGGCGCGCGCGTCGCTGCTCTTCGGGAATACGCGGGTGGGGTGCCGCATGACCAACCTAACGGCAGTGCGCCCTCGCGGTTGACGGGTCGGAAAGGATCGATTTGCAGGCCCTACAGTAGGTAGGTTTATTCCTACAGGTACAAAGGGACCAAGCTGATTTCGCGCATCTTGCCGTTCGCCAAGATGAGCGTTACGCATGTTCCACCGACCCAACGGGCCCTACGATAATGCCGCTATGGCACCACGCGGTGGCGCTGTTGCGAGTCCGGTGTCGCAACGCAGCAATGGCGCGCGGCCGTCCGCGAGTGAGATCGAAACGCTGCGCTCGATGAACGCGGATTTGATTCGGGAGATTGCGGTTCTCAAGCAGCGAGAAGCGCAGGCGCAGCGGCTTGCCGACCGGGATGGGCTGACCGGCCTCTACAACAGGCGGCGTATGTCCCAATTCCTAGAGGCCGCGATTGCACGGGCATCGCAGCAGCGACACCGGGTGGGTGTTTTGTTCGTGGATCTCGATGGCTTCAAGCCTATCAACGACCAATATGGTCACGCCGCAGGCGATGAACTGCTGATCACCGTCGCCGGCCGGATTGCAACTCGAGCGCGCACCGGGGATATCGTGTGCCGATACGGCGGCGACGAATTCGTCATTCTTCTGCCCCGGATACCGGATCGGGCGGCCGCCTTCGAGGTGGCAGCGACCATCGCTAACCGGGTGGCATTGCCGCATTGGATCGAGGAGGAGGAGATTCGGGTGACGGCCGCCATAGGCGTAGCGGTCTACCCGGATGACGGTCATTGCTGCGCAGAGCTTCTGCACCGGGCCGACGATCGGATGTATCGCGTCAAGGGCCTGATGAGGGAGTCGATCAACTCGCTTAGGTCTACGGATCATCCCGCCCGGCGCCGCGACGACCGATCGAAACGCTTGGATTGATGATGTTTTAGAGCTTCGGGGGCTGTTCTTTCCCGGTCAACGCGTTTGCGACCACGTCGTAGCAGCATGCAGCTCGCGGAGCGGACGATCTGCGCCGGCATCAAACCAATGTTCGATCAAGCTGAACGAGATCGATTGGCGCGGAGGCAGCAGCGGTACGCCCGAGACGATGTCGGCACGGGTAAACCAGCGCGCATCTTCGAGTTCTTGATCCCTTAAGTGCACTTCGTGAGTAACTGCATGCGCGGTAAACCCGAGCATCAGGGAGCTTGGGAAAGGCCACGGTTGCGAGGAGTGGTATTCAATCCTGCCCACGGTTACCCCCGTTTCTTCGAGCACTTCGCGGGCTACCGCGTCCTCGAGGGATTCCCCGGGCTCGACGAAGCCCGCGATGGTCGAGTAGCGGCCGACCGGCCACGCGGCCTGCCGCCCGAGCAATGCGCGCTCGCCGTCGCTGATCAGCACGATGATCGCGGGATCGATGCGCGGGAATTGTTCATGCCGGCAGGCGGGGTTGGTGCACACGAGCACGTGGCCACCCTTGGCGGCCACGGTCTTGGCGCCGCAAGTGCCGCAGTAGCGATGCCGGGCGCGCCAGTTGATCATCGCCCGTGCATAACCCAATAGCCCCGCTTCCTCCGGCGGCAGCAGCGATGCGGCGGCACGCAGGTCTTCAAAGCGCGTGCCGGGCGGCGAGGGCGGCGGATCGATCGACTCGATCTCGTAGGCAAAAAAGCTCGTATCGTTGAATCGACCCAATAGAATCAAATCATTGCTGCTGTGCCGCTCGCGTTCGATCTGATTAAGTTCGAGCAATACCGCGCGCGGCACGGCCCCGTGCGGCGTCGTCGCGTCCTTATGGTCAGCCATCGCGATCAGGTTGCGGGAGTTCCAAACCGGCACCACGCGGCTGCGTTCATCGGCAAGCGCGCTCTCGAACCAGGCTGGATCCGAGCGCAAATGAGCGGCGCGCTCCAGGTACGGACCTGCGAAAACGTTCCTTCTTTGCATGAAGGAATTCTAGCAGGGCGGGGCGTACTAGTTGGTACGCCCCGAAGCTGCGACAAGACCGGAGGGGTCGCAATTCGCCCAAGATGAGCGCCGCTTCGCCAGCAAATCTCGCAGCCGCACTCCGCCGCAAAAAAACAGCCCCAACCCGCTTAGGATCCGGTGCCTTTTAGGGTCACTAGCTGCGGAGATCCCGTGGCGTTGTCGGTCGCCGCGACTGTGGCGCTCAATGCGCCGATCGCTGTGGGCTTGAATGCAACGGTAACGGTACAGCTCATGCCGGTCGCGAGCGTGCTGGGGCAATTGTTCGACTGAATGATAAAGGATGTCGGATTGGCGCCGCCGAGTACGATCGAAGCGATCGTCAGCGCGGCCGTCCCGGTATTCTTTAGGGTGACTGTTTTCGCGCCGGAAGTCGTGCCCACTTTGGTAGCCGCAAAGGTAATCGCGGCGGGAGTGAGGCTGACTACCGGCGCCGTCCCGGTCCCTTTCAGAGCCACCATTTGCGGCGAGCCGGTCGCGTCATCGTTGATCGCGATGGTGCCGGTCAGGGCCCCCGGGACCTTGGGCGCAAACGCGGCGGTGAAGGTGCAGCTTGCACCCGCAGCCAATGCGGCTCCACAGGTGTTCGAGCCGAGGGCGAACGAGGAAGTGTACGCGCCCCAGAGGGAGATCGAGCCGATTGCCAGAGTCGCCGTACCGGTGTTCTTCAGGGTCAGCGTCTGCGGAGCCGTGCTCGAACCCACCTCGGTGGCGGCAAAGGTGAGCGCCGCGGGAGTCAACGTGACCGCCGTGGTCGCCTTTCCCGCCGCTGTGGCTGCGACGGTATAGCTGGCTTCGGTGGTCACGCCGCAGCCGGCCGGACTCATGGTGTAGTTTCCGACGAAGACATCCTGCCCACCGGCGTTCGCCAAGTCCCCCGCTTGCAGCTGCATCGTGAATTGCGTCGGGGTGACTGCGCTCAGCCCCCGATAAGCTCCGTTCCAGTACGCATAGGTATACCCGTTGGCAAAACCTGTCCCTTTGACCGTGATCGCCGGTGCGGCGGTGGCGCTCGCTACCTCTTTCGCCGGGGTGAAGCTCGTGATGGCAAGCGGTGTCGTCGTCACATTGAAGTTCGCGGTTGGAACAAACTGTCCGTGAAGGGTGGTTGTCGATGGGCTGGTCTTTCCGGTGAGTCCTCCAGTGCTGCCGGTCCATCCGGCAAATTTTATCTCGGGGTACATAGAGTTGGGCGTCGCCGTCGACATGACGCTCGTGCCATCCTCGTAGAAATCGAACGTCGTATTGTCCGAATACGGGGTGGGAGCAGGAAACGTCGTCACCCCACCGGCGCAACTCGGAGCCAAGGTATAAGTCGCATAGAACGGTGTGAACGAAGCCGTTACCGTGTTGGCTCCGGTGTTCGGCTGCACGATGCTGTGAGTGATGGCTTGGCCATCGGTCCACGAATTCCAGTTGTAGTAGATATTGGTGGTGACCGGTGACTGCGTCTGATCGACCGTGATGCTATGGGTCGATCCCGCGCTCCAGTTCGGGTTGTAGCCGTTGAACGGGGTAAATCCCGACGGCAGGATGACATCCTTCTCATTGGCAGTCCCCTGGTCGATGATTCCCATCACGAGGGGATTCCAGGTATTGGGTCCCGTGAAGGACGCACCGACGATGGTGACCGGATTTGCGCCCGGCGGAGACACCGCCTGCGCGTTCGTCGTCGGTATCTGAATATAAAACGACAGCGGATTCTCGCTTGCTGGAAATGGTAGGTTGTACCAATCGAAGAAATTGAATCCGGCGTTCTTGGTGTAGGTCAGAGTCACCAGGGTTCGATCGACGAAGAACGAGCCGCCGAACTCCGCAATTGGTTGGGGGTTCACGCTGACGGTGCCGGATCCGCTGGGATAGGCCGCCGGCGACAAGAATGCGAATGGCTGTAGACGGATGTAATTGGCTTCGTAAACGGTAACTGCCGCTTTTTTCTGCGGCGACACCAGCGTGCCCGAGCCGGGTAAAACGTAGATGGTGTGCGAACTCGCCCCAAGATCATTCCAATTGCCGAACGCATACGTGGAGCCGTCGGCAGGATTGGTGTACTGCGGGTCAGCAGGCACCGCCAATGTGTGGGTGGAATTCAACGCAAAAGTGAACGTCTGGGGCGCCGTGTACGCCGTGCCGTCAACGATGATCTGCAAGCCGTTGGGATTTGTGGTGACCGTGACGCCCGAGGGTGCCACGCCGTACAAGCGCTCGATCTGATCGACGTCGCCCGCGGAATAACCATCATCATTGCCAAGTGGGATTCCGGCGGGAATGGATTCGAGGACCGGTTGACCCGCTTTCGAGAAGCAGAAGGAGCAGTAATGCATCACCGACGCATAATCGTAAAGACCGATCGTTTGATAATCGTAGTTGAACAAGGTGAAGTTGCCGGGAACATTCGGCAGGTCAGCGTTGCCCAGGTTCAACGTGATGTAATTGCCGCGATCGGGGCGCTGATGTTCGTGCAGCAACCCGATCGTATGCCCCATTTCATGGAGCCAGGTCGCCACGGTGCAACCGTTCCCGCACTGCAGGGGTTGCGGCTGATACGCCGGAGGTGCCACGCCCACCCACGAACTGCCTTCTCCGCCGCCGCCGGAAAGAACGGTGATGTCGACGTAGGCGGCCAAACTGCAACTCGTATTGGGCGGCGCCGAGCAGGGGACGAATTGGATCAGGCCGGAAAAGGTCGTATTGAAATTCTCTAGCGCCGTTGTCAAGTTTGCTGCGCTGCCGTTCACGATATACGGCACTTGGTAGACCGCGCCCACTTTCGTCCATTGTTGCGAGGTGTAGTTGATCGCGAAATCAGGCGTGATCCCCGTCATCGCAGCCGGCTGAGCAGGACTTTTTGCCCCGGAAACCGCAGTCGGATGTACGATGATGTCGCCCTCGATCACGGCTTGGCCGTTCCAGATCTGATAGACGATGGGTCGATTCTGCAGCAGGCCGCTGGCCACTTGACGCGCGGAGTTGGGCGGTGCGCCCTCGGCCAACTTGCGATTCACCGCGAGATGTAGGGACGCGCTGCGGTTGGCGGAATCCACAACGGTTACGGTCAGTAGGTTGAGCCCGGAACGCAGCGAAATGCCGGTCAGCGTCCAAGAGGTCTCCCCGTGTTGGCCGCTGTCGCCCAAAATGCCGTCATGCCGATGCCCGGATTGGTCGATGCAGTAAACCTTTGAAATGCGGCCCTGCGCGGTTGCGCTGCCGCTAAGGGAAATTGAACTCTCAGTCGTTTGTGTAGTGGCGGCAGAAGGATGGGTCAAACTGATCGACGGATCTGGCGACTCCGCGACAGCGGCACCGACGACGAGCATGAGTAGGGCCGCGAATGCGGCACGTGTGGTGAACTTGATCTTCAACGGCACTCTCCCTTCTAGTCAGATCGGCCGCGCCGGCTCTGGCAAAGAGCACGCGCATCCGACACCCTAGAACGCCCGATGGTTACTCACAACCCCCTTTGGGGGGCGGCGTTCAATCCCCGAGCGATTATGCCGCGTCGCCTGGCGAAAGTTCTTTGGCCGTGTTTATGCTGCGGTACGGCACATCGGCTGGGGCAAGACAACCACCTACGGCTCCGTAGCCAAGGAACTCGGGGACGGCGGAATCGATGGACGAGGCCAACCTCAATGCACAGGTCCCGGCGTCCCCTGACTGCAATTGCCGCAGCCTTGGTTGCGTCTGGCCAGCAAATCTCGCAGCCACACTCCGCCGCAAACGACGCACCGCAAAATGGCCAATTCGTCGCGCCGCGCGAGCGCGAGCAACAAAAACCACGCATGTTCGAAGGAGATGCTTGCGGGCACGTGCAGCTCTCCATAGGCCTCATAAGCCTGGCAGAGCAGAGCGCCCGACTCCAGCGAGCCGACGCGATAGGCCGACTCGAGCCCTAGAGCGGTCCCGCGCAAGAGTCCATACACCACGAACAGGCTAGCCAGCTGAGTCGCCTGAAAATTGAGTTCCGCGTTTCTGAAAAAAAACGCCGCCTGCCGCGGGGACTTGCCGCGATGCCTGAGTACTAACTGGGCCCCTTGATCCACGACATAGCTGCGGTACAGCTTCTTAAACAAGCTCATGTGGAGTCAATTTAACATAACCGGAAGTGCGTGCGGCATTCATGATGCGAGCCCACAAAGCATTATGTTCTTCGATGGTACGACTACCCCTAATTGCAGCTCTCTCCTCTGTTTTCGGGGTGGTACTCACGCTGCGAGTTTCACTGCGCGTTGTGGTCGATTGAATATTTGTTTGAGTAGGTCAACGTGTTCTTGAAGTTCTGCTGACATTGGTGGACGTGGAAGGTTGTTAGGGTTGGACGCGAACTCGTATTGAACAATTCCGTCTTTTTCGGTGAGGTAGTGCGATAAGCGTATCTCGCTGTAGTCGTTGCCTCTACCGCCACTGCCTGGATAATGATTTGAATTCTCGGACAAACAATCTGCAAAAGGTGACATAAAATAAACTCCCAAAGTTTGGAGCAGCTTTCGCTGCATGAGTTTATTTACGTTTTGTTCGGCGGTTCCGGCTATTTCCCACGCTTATTTTGTGCCGCAATGTCAGCATTAGTTGCTTGCACCCAGTCTTGCCAGGCGATTACTTCTTGTCGCCATTCGTTGCAGGTGGCGTAGTTTGTGACGACTGTTTCGAGGGCTTGAGCTGCTGTAATTCCGCTGGAGGTACCATCAGCTGCTGCGGTGGTGTCAGCAAGTCCGTTTTCGGAACCAGCATCGTGGACTGACACCCAACCATTAGAAAGAAACTCGTTATCGTGAACATACTTCGTAATGACTTGAACATTGCTAACTCCTGTGTCGTGGATTACCTTCACACGATCTACATATTGAATTTGAATTTTGGTATTTGTTTTGACTTCAATGGCTTGAAGAGCAGCATCGTCTGCAGTCTTCTTGGCAACGTAAGCAGCAATTTTGACAGCTACTTCTTTGTTGACTTCGTGTCGCCAAAGACCATAGGTGCCACCGATAAGAGCAACTGATGCGACTGCACCAGCGATTAGATTGTACGGGAAGGGAATGATGCCCATTATTGTTCTTCTTGTAGGTTAGCTTTTGCACGTCGAACACCAGGTGCGACGTTAAATATTTTGGAATCTGCAAGCTGCACTCGTGAGCGCAGTGTCTTAGCTCTCATCTGCGCTGTACGTTGCTCAACATCTCTAAGTTCTTCGAGAACTACAAAGTCCAGCAATTCGCCAGCGTATTTGTTTCTAATCGCAGTGAGTGCGTACTTGCTACCTTCCTTTGAACACACCACAGCAACGATCTGGGTTCGTAGATACACGGAGTAGATGGTGTAATTGGATAGCATCCATTATTTACGCTACCGACCTTTGTAAGCGAACTTCTCGTCCTCTGCAGCATCCTTAGCCTGACGGGCTTTGTGTTCAGCCCACAACTTCTTGAACCAGGTTAGTATTTTCATTAAAAGCGATCCAAGCAGTGAACCGATTGACCAGCCTGTGCACACCAATTCTGTTTCCAGGCATTATCTGCGTCACCTTCAGCATGCAAATTGATTTCAGCCTGCACTAGAGCTGCTGTGTGTTCATTCGTCTGCTGCGGCAACAGAACCTTAAGCTGATCAGTCGATAACTTGGCGATTGCATCTACGACGCTCTTTGTCTGAGCATCAAGAGGAATCTGGCTGGGGCCCATAAACGACCATGCATTGCCAGTAACAATTTCGTACTGTGCATTTTGAACGGTCACAATGTTGACTCGATCACCGGCCTTCCAACCTTGAGTTGAATAGGGTGCAGTGGCACAGCCAGTGAGAGCAAGCAAAATTAGAAGAGGCAGAAATTTCATAGGGCACTCCTTGTTTGATTTTGTAATTTTATACAGGTGGTGGGGGTAGTACACCGTTGCGAACCTGCTGTCTTATGGTACTGACACGATGTGCATTACGTTGCTTACACGACATCGCCAACCATTGATCAAGCGTCTTTCCATGTAGTTCAGCAGTTCGTTGATGTTGTTCGAGGATACCCTTTGATTTGCTACGATATTTGTTATAGACCTTACGACATTCTTCATAACTCATATTCATCCAAGTAAGTCTGTCCAATCCATATCTTGCTGCTATTCGACCAGCAGTTATCCATTTGCTCTTCTCCACAGAAGACATTGCTTCCCAATCTTCATATGATCGTCCATGTTTTGCAGCATTAGTACGTAATCGCGATTCGCGTCTCCTTCGCTTTTCATCATCCGACACTTTGCGACCACCAACACCTTCACCACCATCTGTAAGGTTGAAGAGTGGTCCCTTTCCTAAATCCAAACGACCGATTTCTGATATCAAGAAGACTTCTAACTCAAGTGCTTCTGGTTCTGAATTGACCCAGATTATTTGCGGTAGACAGATATATCCTTCTCTAAATCGCTTTCGTAGTAGATGAACAATGCGAAATTTTTCTTCTCATATTCCAAGTGGTACCACACGCGACTGTCTTGACCTTTCCCCACATAGCGTGGTGTTCCGTCTTTAGGATCTTTCCAGAGATAAACGTAGAAGCGTTTCATGGAAGATACGTATGTAAGCTGCACGTATAAAGCGTTAACTCTTCAACTCGACCACCCGTAACTTCTGCACCTATCAATGCCTGAAGTGCGAAATCCACAATTTTGTGCTGATCGTCTAGGGACCTATACATCGCTTGCACGTGGTAGTTACCATTAGGCAGTGATAGAAATGATGTCGCAACCCAACACGCATTTCCAGGTCCCGTCATTACAATTCTTCGGCTATGAGGATCGTCTCGAACCATGATCTTTAGATCAGTTACTTGACCGAAGAAACTGGTTTGATAATCAATACACGCGTTTTGGTAAACCAGCGAGTCCAATCAGCAGCCGGTGTGAGCAGAATCTGACTAGCTAAATCGATTGAAGCTTGGGGTATCTTTGATGGTGTAATCCGGAGTAGCGATGCTCTCGATTCCGATGTTGTTTGGTGTCTGTTTTGCATTTGTATTTCCCCTTAGCTTTCTACGAAGCTTTTCGATTGTCTCTGGTGCTTTGGGTCTACCTCTCATGTGAAGACCTCTTTGATCGTTTACTGGTCTAGCTTTCGTACCAGCCCACCGCTTACCGAGAGTCGACATTCTTCGCCGACCGCATATGCTCCGGAACACCTGGATTGTTCTTTAGCCAATACATTCGCTCTTCTTTACGTTTTGCAGACTTCTCAACTTGACGTTCTTGTTCAAGCTGCTCTAAGTCGATACCTAGCTTTTTGAGGGCATAGAAGATCTTTGAGAAGTTGTGCCCACTCGTACCGCGCTCTGTAGCCCGGATCTTCATCTCGTCACTGAAGCGCTTGTTGATACCCTTGTTCGTACGAGAGTTAGAAGCCAATCGTTCACGAAGCAGAAAATAGAATGCTAGATTCTGGGAAGTGGTTACGATGACCGCTGCCAAAATTAGAAGTGTGTGCTTATGACTGTTCATCCGTGAAGACCGCTCGAACGTTCGCTTCGGTGTTTGGCACTTCGATGATTGCCAATTCTGGTGGATTATCTTGAAGCGGGCAGGACGGTGGGCATACTAAGCAGCCGCACTGAATGCAGCAGTCATCCTCTGTAGGTTGACGGGTATCCCATTATTTCGTTGTATTTCATCGAACCAATGTCGCAGACTCCGAACTTACCTTTCTCGAAGTAAGCTGTTTGACTATTAGATTCGAGTGCAGCATTAAGCAACGTAAGTAGATCAGTAGGCCGGGAATACATAACCTCTACATTGAGCATTGGTTCAGGTGTTGGCTCTGTGAACGTCCAGCGTACGATGAACCAGAGCGATATAGTCTTAGGACACCCACGGTGATAAGACCGATTACGATAGGGCTCATAGGTTTCTGCCCACGAGATTCAAATACCATTCTTTGAAGTCGTCACTTGTCTCACTGCTGGTGCTCAATGTGCCGATACTGATCGTCTTAGCGTGGATCGAATCGACAGTTAGTGACTTCAGTTTAAGGTGACCGCTGAGTGCAGCAATTACTCTGCCGTAAGCGTCACCATGTTCGATGCCCATCAAGCGAGTGCGATTGATGATCACTTTGAACAACTCGACTGCTTCATCTTGATCAAGATTCAAGCCAGCAAATGTTCTCTCTGCATTTTTCACAATTTCCGTTCTCATTCTTTTTCTCCAAGTAGTAACTGCGAAAGCAGCTCTACAGTTTCTTGTTGTTCCGATAACACTTCTACGAGTGCTTTAATTTGCGACTCTAGCGATGTAATACGCTTTTCGAGCGGGGTTTCCACATTGATTAAAACTGGACGTCGATATGACGGTGTCTTCATTCCTATTTGCCAACCCGGTGGTAACTTAAATTCGCTCATGTCTGCTCTCGATACGTGTCTAGATTCTTCTTGTTCTTTCTGCTCAATTTAACTTTCGGAAGCTTCGCTACCTTCACGACAGTCTTCTTGAAGATGGCTCGTTGCTCTTCAGCATGTGCGATACGCTTAGCTCGATCTGTTGGGTGAAGTCTGTTAGCTTCTTTCAACGTCTCAATGAGATTGTGGATTGACTCAGCGCTCATTTCTTTTTCGTCTCTTTCTCAACTGCTGCTGCCGTCTCAAGCTTCGTCTTGATTGCACTCAGATGGTTGAAATGATGAGATGGGAATATTCCCTTAGCAATTAGGAAGTCATAAACGGCAGTAAGGGCATTCAATGCTTCGGTGTAGGTTTTCATTATGTCGAATAGCTCCGTATGGATAAACATCTGTACTTATTTATGGACTGCTCTCCTGGAAGGTGAATTCCGGTGACGCTTTGCAGGTCAACTTGGCTGTCCTGTGCCTTGCGCTTTTCTTCTGGCTAGATGTCAACGCTTTCCACGCTTCGACCGTATATCCGTGCTTAGCAGCAGCACGGCTAACACGTCTGACATTATTTTGATCAAGCACCATCTGCATCCCTGGCGTCACTCCACGAATTGCATATGCTCTCTTGTGACCGGCACTAATCGCTCGACCGCGCTTTACCTGTACTTCTGCACTAAGCCCTGCTGTACCGTCACCACCGTCAGTTTTGTTGAAGAGCGGTCCTTTACCTAGATCTTCACGACCAATCTCAGCGATTAAAAGGATTTCAAGTTCTGCAGCTTCTTCGGGTGAATTCACCCAAATGATCTTAGGAATGCACACATAACCATCACGATGACGCTTCTGGATCATGTGAGCAAAACGACCATGTTCAGCATGGTTGATATGATCGAAGCAGCGAGATCGCCACCGGCGGTGTCCACCTTTACCTACGTAACGAGGTATTCCGGATGCGGGATCATTGAAAATGTAAACGTACCAATTCTTCAATCTTTCTTAGAGTGGCGATCATCTTCGCTCTGCAAATCCTCCTTTTGCTTCTGTGCTTTCAGTTTGTTGACGATCTTCTGCTGCTCTCGATACTCAGGTGAGTACTTACCGTGCGAGAAGTAGAGCTTCGACAGCAGTTCTTTGGCTTCGTGTAGCTCGCTCATGCTGTCACCGGCGGATAGTCACTAGCGTAGATGAACCAATAGATGCATCCGTATGGGGCTCTCATGCTGCCACCTCTTCCCGTTCGTGTTCACCGAGCAGCTTCAAGACAGTCAACAACTCCGACGTATCGTTCCATTCGACTTCAAACTTCGTAGTGATCGTTACTTCGGTTTTGTTGTCCTTCGCTGGCGTCATGATTACCTGACGTACCTGCGTAAAGTATTCGGCATTCGTTGAGTAGAACGTACCGAGCAGCTTCAAAAGACGTTCGTTGACCCGTGGTGTCTCACGAATCTTCCAACCAGATGATTTCTTTGAGTATGAATTGCCACGATGTGTGCGAATGAAGAAGATGAGCGCCGCGTAGTGCAGAACCTTTCTATCCCTGCTGCCAATGCGAAATGCTTTGTAAAGCTTGGTCAGCGCGATGGGGTGTCGAAACCGTTGACGATCATAGGCATCCTGCAGGCTGTTGAACGACTTCAGAGCTTCATTACGTTCGTAGTTAAAGTAGACAAGCAGCCGCGCTAGCATGGGCCCCTGGCCCTTTGTGAGGTCTGACAACTTGAACAGTTCAAGCTTAGCGGTACGAGGTTTTCTTGGTTTTGTTTTCATAATCGATCTCCTAAAACGTTTAGTCGGTGCGTGAGTAAACCGACAAGATCGATTAGACGATGGGTTCGTTTTAAGGAGCCCGTTTGCACGGGTCGAAGGTCTCACGCTTCAACCCATCTCTAATCAATCTCACTACTATTTACGTTTGATCCGCTTAAACCATCAAAAACCCAAGCACATTGGTCTCGTTTGACTGGTTAACCTGCACGACTCGCTTAACCCATTAGAAACGTGACACATACTAAGAATAAGACTCTTATATGTGTCACAATTTAAGTTGATGATTTGATTAGTAATTCACAAAATACAGCACAGACTGACGTATCCGCCTTGCGGATCGGCTGGCTGCTGCTTCGGACGGCGCAGCCGTCCGTCTTGATGCACACATCGTTCGGTACGCTGGCGCGTAACCTCACCGCAATCGCTCACCAGCTGCGCTGGTTCGCTCTGCGAGAGTTGTAACTCATCAACTGACATCCAGATCATCAGATACCTACGCAGACACTTCACAGCTAACCAGTCAAACGGGTTGGTGTCTTCAAGCTGCACCCTGTGCACTGCTCGCCCTGCGAGCCCATTGAACACTTAGCAACACAGCCCTGGCGTGCCATTTGTCCTGAAATACCTACTCAGCATACCTGCGCACACCTGAGCACCTACGAACATAATGTGGGCTCGCAGGGCGAGCAGCGAGCACGGCACACAGTCTCTGAGCACACGCTGTCCTACTGTTCATCTATTAGACGCATCAGCAGCACAAATAGTCACAACCTGTGCGCTGTACCGTCCTCGCTCATTAGCCCGCAACCAGTGTCACGGCTGCAAGCGCTTTAACCCTATTCACACCGTATACCGCAGCCGAGTGATCGGTTGGAGCCTTCTGCTGCACCGAGACCGTGTAGCCGGCTGCGGTCTGCAGTCCTCGACAGTCTAGGGCTCGCACGCTCTCAACACGTAACGTCAGAAGGTGCACAGGTTTAGACCGTAGTGCGTTGCGACATGCGCCGAGCCTGCGAGGCGCACTAGTGATTTTCTCAGCTGAGACGGTTGCCTCAGGCCGTGTCTAAAGTTTCCGGAGGGCATAGCTTACTTTCCTTCAACCTGATGGGCTCTGGCAGAGCCAGAGCAGCGAAGCTGAAGAACCAAAGTGTGCCGGTTTTATAACCGGGGAGGGTGGAGAATCGTAAATAAGCCGCAGTCGTCGTGATTGCGATTCATAGAGAATTACCCACCATGCAACACTTGCAAGAACAAATCTGGCGTCAGGTTGAACAACCATTCCTAGACATCACAACCGGCACAGGCGAAGAACCCCGCTACCACATCGAAAGCATGCTCAAACATCTCACACAGCTCAAGCGAGCCATCGCTGCTGTTGCTGCGGATCGCATCAAGTTCAGAGCTGAAGAGGATGCGTACCTCAAGGACCAGGAAGATCAAGCACACAAGCGATACGCCGTTTGGACTAACGCATATCACAAGTTGGATGAACCTCAGGTTAAGGAACGCACAGTCAAGGTCGGTAGTGTATCTACCACAGAGAAATTTGAACGAACGTCTCTATGCCCACCAGGGTTTGGAACACTGTCATATGGTGACACCACGGCCAGATACTTCGGAAAAGAGGATCGTTATCGTGGAATGCAATTAACTCTAAAGAACGGAGTCTGGTGCACATCGAACGGCAAGCCTTTCAAAGCATAAGAAAAATCTAAGCGGGAGCATGCAGCTTCGTAAATAGCTGCATGCTCCCAAACGATCTTCGAAATCTAATCCGCACCACTCTGACACCACTCGGTCTCTACAGCGACGATGCGTGCGAGTTGCTTATGTACACGGCAGCGAACGAGTCGCACCTTGGGCAGTATCGACAGCAGATCGGTGGCCCAGCTCTTGGAATATTCCAGATGGAGCCGAACACGTTGGTCGATATCCTCATCAACTACTTGCACTACCACCAGTCGTTGCTTCTTCAGATACAGAGTGTTGCAGAAATCGGTTCTGACAGAGGAATCGCACCAGACGATCTAATCAACAACGATCCTCTAGCAATTGCAATGGCTCGTGTTCAGTACGAGAGAGCGCCAGGGGCGCTACCGCAAGCGAGTGATTTTGACGGTATCTGGAACTATTACAAGCTCCACTACAACTCTTTGAAGGGTGCGGCGACGAAGGATGTTGCTGATGCTTGTTACAAAAAGTACGTGTTGCAGCGATGACGACACTCACAGGCATTACGGAAGAGTACACGTGCTTCTACAAAGGCGACTGGCGAAAGATTTGGGTGGATGAAGATCAAGAAGAAATGTACGTCACTGACCCAGATACCGGGTGGGCAGTGCACATCGATAAAATCCTGGAAATAAGATACGAACACTAATCGGAGAATAACAAATGTTCACAATCCTAATTCTATTAGCTCTCGCAGTCGGCGGGTACTTCGTGTATCGAAACAACCGTGCGAAAGTGAATGCGGTAGCAGCCAAGGTCGAAGCTACGGCAACTACTATCGTAGCTGATGCGAAGACGGCAGAAGCGGACGTCAAGAAGCTTTAAAGATTTTGGGGAGTGAAGAGTGCATGGGTGCTCAGCGGCTCGTTTGGTCAACGAGTAGTTAAAAGCTAACGTCTATCGTACTGACAGATGGCAAGTGGATTCGAATTCCATCTCCCCATCCAATTTGGGTCATAAGTGTTACGGAAGCACAGGAATCTCCAAAATTCCTGGCGGTGGTTCGACTCCATCATGGCCCGCCAGAACATCAAGCACCCTGGGTTACTACGTAGAGCAATCTACGCACACTGAGGCTCTGCGGCAGTAATCAGCCTGATCGTACTGAGGGTGTAGAACACGATCACACCGTGGCGCGGTGTCGCTCAACGTCGAAACGGAGAAACCTACGTTCAGCAATGTTCGTGGGTTTTTCTCGTTTTAGACGCTGAGAACGTAAATAGTACGACACCCTGACATGGTCCTATCCGTCTCAGCTGGTAGGCGGGTCAACACCAGCAACCTTTCAAGAGAGACATACATGGCAACGAACAACAACGATTACTTCCTTTCCTACGAAGCGTTTCACAAGAGCGGTGAAGTCTACAAGGCACACACCTCATTCAATACCGGGAACAAGCGAATCAATGCTTCCGATATCGACCGAGTGTGCGAGTCACTAGCTCTTCAAGCTGCATACGAAAAGCACTGGAATAGTAACGATGTTCGTGTTGCCATAACGTCAATGATGCTTTTGTAGCAATCTCTTAAATACCTCCTGATAGCGACTGGCTATCAACAGCAAAGACTGATGGAGGTCAGCAAATGTCGAAACAACCCGTTATAAACGAGGCTCCTACTCGTATGCTCAGCACTGAGCATAAAAAGGACATGGCTGCTGCCACTGAGGCACGCAAAGAAGACGCCATGAACCCTGAACACGTACTCAAGCTCTATTACGAGTACGACACCCACAAGAACGCTTGGGCAGCCGCAGACGAACACACTCGCAAAGCAATCATTTACGGTCTCGTCATGTTCGACGGCTTCACCAAGATGACAGACATCGCACGACTATTCGCGGTCAAGATCAATGAGATCACAAAGTTTAATGATCTCTTCCAGTCAGCGCGAATGGCATTGAAGGGCAAGATCCAACGCAATGCCATCAACCTTGGCTTGCAGCGCGAAGACTTGTTGCCACTCAAGTTCAACTTGATGCTTCAGTACGCAGAGCACACTTTGAATCCAGTACACGAAGGTGTTGCAGATACGGGTGCTGACGCTAAGCAAGTGACTATCAAGGTCGTCACACCAGAGGCTGCAAAGGCAGAAATGGCAGCAGCAACAGATGATCCAGAGGCTGCTATCGAGATGGGAAAACTGAACTAAATGCAGTTAAGTCTCCTGCCGTATCAGGCGGAGTTCGTAAACGACATTACCACACGCAACATTGCACTCGTGGGTGGTTATGGAACGGGAAAAACCCAAGGACTCTGTAACAAATTGTTGGTGCTTGCCCACCTAAACCCGGGCTATGAAGGCATTGCCATGTCTCCAACATATCAAATGGCAATCAAGGTTTTGATCCCGACGATGAAGAAGGTGCTCAACGAAAACAAGATCTCATTCGTGTTCAACAAAACAGAAATGCTTTTCACGATGAAGATTTACGGCAAGGATACGCTGCTTCACATTCTCGCTTCTGAAACATTTGAACGTGCTGCAGGTATCAACGCTGCATTTTTTGGTGTAGACGAAGCGGACCTTCTCGACACAGATACATTTTTCGCGTGCTGGCGAATGCTGCGATCACGTCTACGTAGGGGGCTCGTATTCCAGGGTGCGGCAGCCTCAACACCAGAAGGCTTCAAGGGAATTTACAAATACTTCGTGGAGGAACCAGCGCAGAAACCACTGCTGGTTCCATTCCGCAGAATAATCAAGGCATCAACGTACGAGAATTTCTACCTTCCTAAGTCATACATTGAAGAGTTGGAGAATTCCTACCCTGAACACTTGATCAAAGCATATCTGCATGGAGAGTTCGTCCACTTAGCTGGAAAACCAGTCTATTGGAAATTTGACAAGGAACGGAACCTCTGCACGTTTTCCAAAGACGATTTCCAAGGCAACGTGCTCCACATTGGTATCGACTTCAACGCTGGCATCAACGCCACCGTTGTCCATGCCATCAAGAACAATATCTGCTATGCGGTAGATGAGATCTATGGCATGCAAGACTCACAGAAACTTGCAGATGAGATTCGCACGCGATATCCAAAGCAATACAACGCAAACGCGCTTCGATTCTATCCAGACATCGCTGGGTTCGAAGGTATCCAGACACTTAAGCGAAACTTTGCTGAATTCGGTCCAGACGGCAAACCAAACTTCCGTTTCCAGAAGAAGGACGTTGCAAAGCGCGTAACGGCAGTCAATACCAAGTTTCTGCAAGTCGGTGGAGGACCAGAGTCCTTCGTTAACCCTATCAAATGTCCAAATCTCTACAAGGGCTTGTTGCAACAGGTCTACGACAAGAACCAAGAGCCTGACACGAAAGCAGGGTTAGAACACGCCTTAGACGCACACGGTTACTTCATACACAAGATGTGGCCTGTCACGGAACGTGTAACCGCACAGATTTCGTCCTAATGGTTCAACCCAAACTCGTAAATACAGTCTGACAATCACGACGCTGGACACATTCAATGGCTCAAACGCTCACAGGCAAGAATCTACGCACGGACGAAGCCATCAAGGCACAGAAACTTATCGACTTCTACGAAGGCGATCAACTCAAGTACGTTGTCAAGGATCTTCAGAAGTACCGCAAGAACTGGAAGAAGCGAACCATCATTCCGCGTACCAGAAACATCACGAAGTCCATCGTTGATAAGTCTGGTCTTCTATTCAATCAACCACCAACGCTCGAGATCGTAACTGGTCCAGGAGCAGTCCCTGTCGTTGACATGCAGTTCAACGAGATGATGGAACACAGCGATTGGATCGAACACTTTCAAAACATCGACGTTTACACACGCCTCTGCAAATCAACCGTTGTCCTCCAGCAAAAGTATGTCGCTGCGCCTGCTATTACACAGCACGGGCAGTACGTTCCTGACTTTGAAGCTGGCGACGCGCTCATGCTCACGCTGCTCACAAAGGCAAATTGCGAAGTCGTCACCGACATTACCGGCAACCACATTATTGAACTGGCATTCCTCACGTCGGATATTGCGGGTGGAAAGTTTACGTACCGCGACATCACCCCAGAATTCATTACAGACTGGCAAGTCAATGACATCGGTCTAACTGAAACACGAATTGAACAAGTACCAAACAAAGATGGTTTTGTTCCAGCTTCATTCTTTTATGACGTTAACCGTCCTCTTGATTGTGAATGGGCAAATATTCCAGAAGACATCGTCGCTCTTCAAGAGATGCTTAACCTAGCTCTCACAGATACCGAATTCGCGATGGCGCACCAGAAAGCCAAGACGCTCTTCACTAATGCGCGTGTAGAGAATAGTTCCGCTAAGGGTTCACCAACGATTCCTACTGCTCCTATCAGCGATGAGGGTTTCGACGGTTCCACTGGTCGCTATGTTCAGGAAGATGTTGGT
Organism: uncultured Gammaproteobacteria bacterium; assembly: GCA_963755965.1. Lineage (GTDB taxonomy): Bacteria > Pseudomonadota > Gammaproteobacteria > Steroidobacterales > Steroidobacteraceae > Bog-1198. Next base: position 233,807 of record CAVWLU010000008.1, on the reverse strand, counting down.
AACAACTCTGAGAACATGGGTGGTCTAGGTAACGTTGTAACTGTTGTGGCGCCGGATGCTGCAACGACACCATACGTAAAATTCGATGGCCCAGTTTCAGACCTCGACAAATTGACAGGTGTCATGGAGCAACTGTCTGTCGGCGTCGCATACGACTGGGGTGTTTCTCTTCGTCATGATGGAGCAGGCAGAGCAAATTCGGGTTTCCAGATTATCGTTGAAGAAATGGACAACTTGCAGGTACGTGACCAACGTGGTCAGTCAATGCAGGGTGCTCTACGACGTTTCTACAACATTACAAAGAAACTCTATCCAACCCTTAAGGCTGGAATGCTCAGAGCCAAGTTCGCGCCACCATCGTTGCCTGTTGACACGATGGAACAGGAACAACTGTGGGATCTCAAGATACAAGGTGGTCGTGCTTCAGTTTATGACTATCTGCGTCAAGTTGATGGTCTTGATGATGCGGCAGCTAAGGAAAAGATGCTTGAGATTCAGCAGATCAATCTTGCACTTGGTCAAGCAATAACAGTAACAGAAAAAGCGCAAGCCTCTGGTGGAGCACCAGCAGCGGCTGCAGCACCTGGAGCAAGTGCAAATCCTGTCGGAGTGCCTTAACCGGTTAGTGCCGGGACCTGCCCCGCCATAAATAGTTTCATCGAAGCACCTACGCAGATGCTTCAAGCATCGTCGGATGTAGTTCCGACACCCTAAAGCATTGCCCTATGGAGTTAGAGCCGTTTATGCCAAACGATAATGACAGCGCAAGTTCTGGCGGAGGCCAGGAAGTAGTTACCGTCGAATCTCTTCAAGAGAAGTTAGACGCTGCAAAAGAACAAATCGATAGCCTCACAGGCGAATCAACGAAGCAGAAAAATCTTCGTCGAAAAGCCGAAAAGGAACGAGATGAACTTAAGAAGAAAGTCAAGCCTACATCAAATGATGACGATGAGTCAGAAGATGATGACGAAGAGGAAGGCGAAGGTAACAAAAAGTATAAGAAGCTATGGAAGGACGCAAACGCTCAGACAACTAAGTTGCTTGAACGTGCAAAGAAAGCCGACATCAACACTGCGCTAACCGCTCAGTTTGGTAAAGCAAAAGTTGCCGCAGATCGCTATAGCGCAGCCCTTCAGCTCATTGATCACTCACTTGTTGAGTGGAATGACGATACCGGTGTCGATGGAGACTCGGTTGAAGCAGCAGTTCAAGGTCTCAAGAAGAACCACCCGTTCTTGTTTGAACAAACTGTTTCTACAACGAATCCTAAGAAACCTGGAAAGCAGGGCGGAGACGGCAAAACGATCAGTCGTACAGCCTTCCTTGAACTCGGTCCAACAGAACGTTTGGAGAGTCGCAAGGCTGGCGTGAAGGTCGTAGACGATTAACTAACAATAACTCTTTAGGGAGAATTTTCAATGGCAATGACTCTTACGGGTCTTATCGATCCAATCCATGACGCGCTCGTCAAAGTTCCACGTGAACTCGTCGGCGCAATCAGCGCTGTAAATCTTGATGCACAGGCGTCAACTGCAGCCCTCAACCAGAACGTAACTTCACCAGTTGTCGGTGCGGCGTCAGCAATTGACTCCACTCCAGGCGCAACTCCGAATGCCGCTTCTGGTTCCACAGTCAGCACAACCAACGTAACCATCACGAAGGACAAAGTTGTTCAGTTCGTATGGTCAGGCGACGAACAGCGTTCAATTGGCAATTACATGCCAACTGTTCGCACCAACCAGTTCTTGCAGGCTTTCCGCACTATCTCCAACCTCATTGAGGCTGACGTAGTTAATGCGGCTGCACTTGCTGCTTCACGCGCAGTTGGTACCGCTGGTACAACTCCATTCGCAACAGCTAATGACTTCTCCGACTTCGGTAACAGCGTCAAGCTGCTTTAACGACAACGGTGCGTCTCAGCTCGATCGCTCTTTGATTATCGGTACTGACGCAGGTACGAAGATTCGCAGCAAGCAGTCTTCACTTGTCAAGGTTAACGAGTCAAACGATGAACAGTTGCTCCGCAATGGTATCTTCGCCCTTCCAATCGAAGGTTTCACAGTTCGTGAGTCTGGTCAGATTAAGACTGGTCAGGGTCAGAACGGTAAGACTGTTGGTACAGGCGCAAGCTATGTTCTAAACGGTTCACACGCTGCTCGTCTCACGACTGTCACCGTTAAGACCGGTACTGGAACAATCCTTGCTGGTGACGTTGTAACCATCACCTCACAAGGTGTTGCAATTCAGTACGTCGTAGCAACGGCTCTTTCCAGCACAACGTTCACAATCTATGCTCCAGGCCTCGTGCTTGCCGGCAGCGATTCTGACACCTGCACTGTAGATGCGGCTTCTATGAAGAACCTCATCGTACAGCGTGACGCAGTAGTCCTCGCAGCTCGTACTCAGTACGTGCCAGACGATGGTGACGCAGCCGACGACCGCATGATTGTAACGGACCCAGTCTCTGGTCTTTCGTTCTCAATCGCGCTGTATCGTCAATACCGCCAGAACATCATCGAAGTTGATACTGTATGGGGTATTAAGGTTGTTCAGCCAGAGTTCGTAGGCTTGCTCCTAGGATAATCTGTCTTCTATTGATAAGAAAAAGACCCGCTTCGGCGGGTCTTTTCATTTGGCTTCTCGTAAATACCTTTACAAATTCATTGAGGGTGTGACATGGCGAATACTTTAATACTTGAGGATGGTTCGGGAGTCACCGGTGCCAACACCTATGTCAGTCTGGCTGATGCAGTCACGTATTCGACCAACTGGGGTAATACCGCGTTTACCACAGCGAATACAGACGCTATCCGAATTCAAGCTCTGTTCGCAGCGGCATACGCTCTCGACCGTCTCTATGGTCGTCGCTATATCTCCGTAATTCCACTGAACACCAGCAACGTCTTTTGTGGCCACGTTATTCGGTCATCGGAAATGACTTGCGTTGGATCACAAGCTGACAATTCCACAGGCACTCAAAGATGCGCAGTGCGAACTTGCAAACATGTACATCGGCAACACTTCACTGTTTCCAAATGAAGCACAACTCGCACGCTAAAGAACACGAGTGGTTCTATCGGTGAACTGAAGTACGACAACCAGTACTGGAATATCTCCTCTGACAGCGAACATTACGACGGCTTTCGCAAAGTCGAATTGATTCTGTGGCCGATCTTGAATGCAGCAGGTAATGACGGCGCAACGCTCACCCTATGATCAATTACAAAGCATTTCAAACTCAAGCAAAAGCAATTCTGCAGAACTTCGGTGCTGTCGCGGTAACCATTCGCTTGCTCGACAACTCGACAATTTCAACCATCGGCATTTTTACGAATGGTGTAGCTAAGAACATCGACAACATTCAAAACCCAACAGATCTGACTGGTGAAACGTCACGCTTTATCATTGTTCCAGGAATTGATTTCGTCGGTGCGATAACACCAGGTCAGACAACGACACCGCAAGTTAATGGTGCTGTTGAATACGTTGTCAACAGCGTCACCTACAGCAAGAACATCACTTCAGTGAAACTGCTCATGCCGATTCCTAACACACCAATTATTTTCACGTTGGGGATCGCGTAATGGGTCAGTCAACGTATCAAATTCAAACCGCACTCGATGCGTTCCTTGTGGGACAGACGTTTATGTCTGGTGTCACGAAGATTCCAGAAAATGACGCCACGTTCGCCAATTGGGCAATGCAACCAAGTATCCAGGGCAAGTTGGCAGTTCGCATGACGCTTGTACCAGCAACTACCACCGTAGAAACGCTGGGCGTTGGCGGTTTTATCAAGCCTAACGGCTTCTATGCAATCGATGTCGCTATGCCTGCCGGAAATACCTACGCACCAGCGAAACAGCTTGCAGATCAAATCATGGGTGCATTTACGCCTGGGTTGATCTTGACAATGGGTGACGGAAACAAACTCATCATCGATTCGTCCTCACCATCACCAAATTTGAATGCTGGTCAAGCGAAGCAGATGGGTTCAAAAATTTACATCGTCCAGGTGATCGTCAAGTACTTCGCGTATGTGGTGCCTTAATGGCGACCGTTGTAGGGCTCGTTGAGTTCTTGGACAACATAGCGAAAGTTAAGAAACTACCAAAAGCCTTTGGTGATGAGTTTGTAGCACGAGTTAAAGAGAAAACCCCTGTAGATACCGGTCGTCTTCAAGCTTCTTGGGAACTCGAAGTAAACGATACAACGATCAACGTCACGAACACTGCAGCCAATGAACGAGGTGAACCGTACTCCACGTATGTTGAATTCGGTACGGAACATCTCGACCAGTGATGATGTTGAATAGAACCGTGTCAGAGGTACCTGACATCATGCGGACAGCAAAAGCCAAAGTTGGTCTATAAGCCACCGCCATAAATAATCGAGAACAATCACTCCTTCGGAGACCTAGACAATGACATTCATTCTTCCAACCACGGGTGCAGAAACCCGAGTGCTATAGTCGCAGAGACGACTCCTGGTACAACGCCTGCAACCCCAACATTGCTAATTCTACCTACGGTAAAAGTAGATCTTGAACTTAGCAAGGATGAAAATTCCGATACTTCGATCTTCGCAGATCGTATGGAACGAAACGTCGTTGCTGGTATCTCCAAGGTACAGGGTTCCTTCACTGGCAACCTCTCGCACATCAACTTCGCACCTATCATTCAGACCGCAATGTTCTCAGCTCCAGCTTCTGGAGTTTACAAGACAGGCAAGGTACTCAATACAATCACTATCGAAGAGTGGCACAGCGACACCAACGTTGGCTTCACCAGCACTGGTTGTTTCGCTGACAAGCTTTCTCTCAAGTTCCCAGCCAAGGGCTGGGTCACTATGGATGCAACTATCAATGGTTTCAACCAGGTAGTTGGCACGTCTGCGATCGGTACCACATACACACCAGCAGTCACCGAAACACCATTCGTCATGGTCAATGCGACGTTGCTCGAAGGTGGTTCACCAATTGCATTGCTCACTGACGTCAATCTCACCATCGACAACGGTGCTCAGATGGTTGAAGTTCTCGGTGCTGCTAACCCAGTCGGTGCAACTCCAGGTATGTCCAAAATAACGGGCACGCTCACTGGTTACATCACAAACTCAACGCTCATCAACAAGTTCTACAACCAGACTTCTACGTCAATCAGTGTTCAAGTAAGTGACGGCACGAACACCGTAATATTCTTGATGTCGCACGTTGTTTACACAGGACTTAAGAAAAGTGTGAGCGGTCAAGGTCCAGTTTTGTTCCAGTTGCCATTCGTCGCTCTATACGACAGCGGTACTGCAACCAACATGACGATAACCCAGTCATAAGATAATCTCACAACCCCCGATGAAACTCACAGAAATGTGGGTTTTTTCATTTCTGGCGACTGATCTCGTAAATACCTCCATCAACACAACAGCATGAGGTATTCAGATGTCGCTCAATCTATTCCCAGAGACCGTTAAGGTCGAACTTCTCCACCCAATCGATCAGACACCAACTGGTCTCACTATCGAGCTTGTCGGTACAGACAATGATGACGTGAAATTCGCATTCGCCAAGAATGCTAAGAAGGTCACGATCAAAGATGGTGAAGATCCTGCTGCAATTCTTGAAGCTTCAATTCAAGTCTATGCAACTACCATCGTTGGATGGACTGTCACGCCTGCATCGGACTTCAATGGTGTGTTCACCAAACTCGGTTTCCCAGATGCAACGTTCTCACGTGAGAAGGCTGTAGCACTTCTATCCATTAAGACGGCTGGTTGGGTACGTCAGCAACTCGACAAGGCAATGGGTGATCGTGAAAGTTTTTTCAAGAGCGCGTCGCTCTCCTCCTCGACGCCATAAGAAACAAGGTCTATCTCGATACACCACTTCCAGATGGAATGTCACATCGAGATCACTTTGAAGGGGTTCTAAGAATGTCCGGTGGAAAGGTGCGACCACCGGAACTGAACCTATCGGTCATACCACCGCTTGGGTTTATGTGGATCTGGGAAGTGTTCCAGTCACTTAACTATGGTCGTCAGTACTTGCCGAATGGATACCCATTACCTCTATCTCATCAAGAGATCTTGGCTTGGGCCACTTTAAGTCACGAATCATTGACCCGTCGTGAATTGACACTACTTCGTCAAGCCGACGTTGTTTGGATAAATACCAGGCAGCAATTACAAAAAGAGATAAACAGTGGCTGATAACCTCCTACAACTTCTATTCAGTGCCGACACCAAAGATCTCGACAAGGCACACGAAAAGCTAACCGACCTCGGTGGCAAGATCCCAACTGTCGGTGAAGCCATTGAAAGCCTCGCAAAATCATTCGCCAGTATTCCTGGTCCAGTAGGACTGGCTGTTGCTGGCGTTGTAGGTTTTGGTCTCGGTCTCAAATCAATGGTCGAAAGCACCATTCAAGCTGAAACACAACTCCTCGAACTATCTGAAGCGATGGGTGTACCCGTCGAGAAGGCACAGCCATTTATCGAGGCAATGGCTCTCGCTGGTATCGAAGGTACGAAACTTTCGTCTTCAATGGCGAAACTTGCTCAAGCAGTAGGTCAAGCAATTACGGAACCAACTGGCAAGGCTGCTGACGCATTCAAGAAGTTGGGTATCTCACAAGAAGAACTCAAGAATGGTGACACCGAGCAGATCATGAAGGATGCTGCTAAGGGTCTCGACCAGTACGCAGACAGTGCCACAAAGACAGCAGTAATTCGTGAATTGTTCGGCAAGCAAGGTCCAGCAATTGTCGCTGCTATGCGTGACGAAGCTGAAATGGAAGCCAAGGCTGCACAAGCACAAGAAGATTATGGCACTAAGGTCACAGAAGCAGACGCTAAGTCAGCCAAGTATTTCGGTGAAACACTCAAGCTCGGTATGTCGATGTTTGAAGGTGTTTCGATGTCCATTACCAAATCATTGCTCCCCGGGCTGCAGGTACTTGTAGATCAATTCGCGGAATCTGGTAAGCAGGGCGGAGTGATGAGAGACATTCTCGATGGACTCTCAGCAACAATCTCATTCGTCGCCAAAGTCATCATCACGATGTTGGTTGAACCAGTTCGCTTCGCAATTGAAGTGTTCAAGGAAGCGGGTACTGCGATAGGTGGTTCAATGGCAGCCATCGCTGCTGCAGCGCACGGCAATTTCAGCCAAGCGAAACAAATCATCGTCGATATGAACCAAGATCTCATAAAGATGACACAAGACTACGAAGCAGCCTCTGCCAAGTTCGTGGGCGCGTTGTGGAATGGAACGAGCGCTGTTAAGGATCAAGGTGCTGCAGTCGATGCTAATAAGCCAAAATTTGAAGCATATAACGCTGGTGCTCAGAAGGTTACTGACACGCTTGAGAAGTTGCGAACCGAACTCGCGGCACAACAGACTGAAGAGAAGGCTGCTGCACAGGGTCTTGAGCAATACAAAGCCGCACAAGATGAAGTTGCAATTTCGACAATGAAGTTGAGCCTCCTTAAGGAAGGTGCAACTAAGGCTCAGATCGAACAAGCTGTTCAACTCAAGAAACTATTTGACGAAGCGAAGCAGGGCACCGCAGAAGAAGTTGCTGGTTGGAACCTCATCAATCGTCTGCAGACTGAAAATATCGGTCTAACAACTCACCAGACAGAACTACAAAAGAACCTTGCCGAAATTGCTAAGAATTCGCAGATGACCGATGCCCAAAAGGTGGAAGCAACCGCTCTTGCAAATGAAAATGAGGTACTCAAGGAACAGGAAGTCCTTAAGAAAGAAATCAACGCAATGGATGCGATGGTCAACAAGGACAGTCAGCAACTCATTGCCTCGATGACCTTGAGCACCAACGAACTCAAACTTTACAACGAACAACTCAAACTCAAAGCGCAATATGAAAAGGACATGGTTGGTAAGTCCGTTCAAGAACAGGCACAACTAACTACTGCGTACCAGCGGAACCTAACACTTCTTAAACAGAACGATCAGCAGACGCGAGACTGGGCTTCGTCGATGGCTGGCTTCGGTGCTGGTGCTCACAAGGCAATGACTGAAGCGTATGAAGATGCGACCAACCTCAACAAAATTGGTGGAGAACTGGTCACGACGTTCAACAACAGCGTCGTCAGTGCATTCCAGAACATGGGCCAGAATGGTCAGAACGCATTCAAGCAAGTACTTGTCGCAATGCTTCAGTTCTTCGAGGGACTGTTGGTGAAGATGGTGTTGACAGGTATCGAACAGCGAATGATGGGTACGACTGCTGCAACAACCAGCGCCACAATGACAGCAGCAGCGATGGCTCAAGTTGCGACGATGGAAGCTGCAGAAGCAACACCACAAGAAGCATGGGCAATCGTATCTGCGCCAGAGATCGCAGCGAATGCGTCTGCTGCAGCAGTTAAATTCGCAGACGGTGGTGCATTCACTAACAGCATCGTGACCCAACCAACAATGTTCAACCTTGGACAGATGGGCGAGGCTGGTCCAGAAGCCATTATGCCATTGCGTAAGACCGCTGATGGAAGTCTCGGTATTGCTGCAACTGGCGGTCAGTCAAGCACCGCTGGTGGAAACATGACGTACCACGCTCCACAAATTCACATTTACTCAAACCAAGAACCAGAACAAATTGCGAAGCAAGTTCGCAAGACAGCACTACTTCACGACGCTCTAACAACCAAGAAGATCATGAAGGAAAAGCGTTCTGGTGGAATGCTAAGTGGTCGCGGCTATGCGACTGCTCGCTAAGGAATAACAATGACAACATTCGGTGGCGTAGTCCCAAGTTCAACATCACAAATCACGTACAGTTATCGTGAGAATTCGTATCAATACGGAAACGGATATGAGAGCGTGCAACCAGACGGTGCTAATGGGCAGATCGTTGGCGGCACTGCCGAATTCGACAATCTTGATGCTGTACGTGGACCAGCTCTTCTAACTTGGTTGAAAGCGAATCCATCATGGATATCGTGGGCTGGCGATGGTGTACTGCTTCCAACAACACAACAGTTCCGAGTTGCTGCAGACGGATATCAAATTCAATATAAGCCAGGCAACATTATCGATTCCATTCAAGTCGCAATTAAGTCGGTGTTCTAATGCCGACACCAACAGTTGCGTCTAAAAATGAAGTACTTCGATCACCAGACGGTTTGGTAGATCTCATCACTGTGGACTGCTCGAATGCTGGTGGCAGCGTCTACCATATTTCACCACAGTGCTATGCAGATGGAACTGAACTTGTATGGGGTGGTCAGGCATTTCAGCTCTGTCCAGTTGGCATTAACGGTTTTGAAACAAAATCAATCTCGTCTGATATTCCAAGACCAACGTTGTTTGTAGGTAATGGCATCAGTGGAATTCTACTTGCTCCTGTAACAGCGCTTGGTGACATCGTAGGTGCGACGGTCACGTACGTCACAACCTACGCTTCGTATCTTGACGCTGGATCAAACCCAGACACAACTCAATATGCAGCTCGTGGTGTATGGCGTATTGCTGCGAAGACGCAGGAATCCAACCAGTCAATTCAGTTCGACCTTGCCTCACCGCTCGACTTGCCAGGAATGATGTTCCCAGTTCGTCAAATTCTAATCTATCCAGGAATTAACCCACCAGACGGAATCTACTTCCCAGGTGTTTCACCATTCCGCAATGACCAGTATCAGTCGCAATGATCCTAACACCAGAAGCACAAGAGGAATTCAAAGCTGACGTACTGAAGAGATATCCCGAAGAAGCCTGTGGTTTGGTGATTGGTGGAAAGTATTTCGCGTGCACTAACTCATTACCGGACATCAAGGACGTAAATCAGAGACTTGGCGCATTTCGCATAAGTGCTCTCGAACGTCAAACACTGGTGACAGCGAATGGACCGGTGCAGGCGGTCCTCCATAGTCACCCATACAACATCAAGGGCAGTCGCAAGTTCCTCACAGACGCATACAACCCATCGTGGCCGTCCGTTGCCGATCAAGAGTGCTTTCTTGCCGACAACTGTGATTGGGGCATCGTCGCAAGTGATGGTGAAGGTATTTCCGAATTCTGCTGGCTCACCAATGAAACACCATCACTCGAAAAGCGTGAGTTCAGTTGGTTCACAGCTGATTGTTATACGTGCATACGTGACTGGCACATTCTTCAGGGACGGAAGGATATTCCTAATTTTACAAGAGAATGGGAGTTCTGGAAGAAGCCCTTAAATACTCCGGGTGCAAACGTGATTGAAGATGGAATTAACACCATTCCATTCGCAGAGCGTATCGCAACAGAAAAAGCAGAAATTGGTGATGTCGCTGTATTTTCTTTAGGTGAGCACGAGAGAGTAAATCACCTCGGCGTCATCATAGGGTCAAATGAAATGCTTCATCAGTACCAGGGTAGAACTGAAGACACACTCTTCGCTCATACCGTTCCATGGCAGAAGTGGGCGCATCGGGCTCGTTACGTAGTTAGGTTTAACAAATGCTAAGAACTATTCAACTTTACGGATCATTGGAGAAAGCAGCGGGGTTCAGCGAATTCCAATTCGACTGTGATAATCAGCAGCAACTCTTCGCTGCGCTTCGAGGTCAGAACGACACACTCGATATGGCACTACGTGGCAAAGAAATCGGGTTGGTCAAATCGAAGCTTGATGATTCCGACCCAGCAGGTATCCCAGACGGTTTCAATTTCGGCAATGCAGAGAAGATCCACGTTGCACCAACAACCGAAGGTTCATATTGGATGATCCCATACATCATCGCCGCTGTGGTTGCAGCGGTCGCGTCAATCGTCATCACAAAGTTAACTATGAGCAACATGCAATCAAACCCGAATGGTCCAGGTGGTGCTAAGAGCACGCTGTTCAATGGTCCAGTCAACTCAACCGATCAAGGTGGTCCAATTCCACTTATGTACGGCAAGAAATTCCTTGTTGGTAGCACGATTATGGCTGCAGACGAGACATACGTAAATTTGTACTGACATGATATTCAATAACCTCAACAAATCGGTATGGGATCAATTCACTGACACGTATGGTGAAGGTGGAGGCAAGGGTGGAGGTGGTGGAGGTGTTGAATCTCCAGACACAATCGCCACGAATGAAACGGTAAAGATCCTTCACTTGCTCTCAGACGGTCAACGCAACCTCTACACGGGCGATGGCAGATCGATCTTCTTGAATGGAACACCATTCGTCAATGCTGATATGTCTAACAACTTCGGTACTCCAATTTGGGAATTCCGAAATGGCTCACCATCACAGACGATCATGTCAACACCAGCATTTCCTGGTGCTTCACAAATCTTCTCTGTCGGTCAACAAGTTCTCGGTGGTTCGAGCAGCCCATTCGTTGCTGCAGCTCCGGTTATCTATTCAGTAACGAGCGCTCTTGTTGATTATGCGAATGTCACTATCCAACTTCCAAATGGTCTGGTTCAAGTTGATGGTAATGGCAACATCATTGGAGATTCCGTCGAAATCGCTATTGACGTAAAGCCACATAGTTCCAGTACGTGGGTCAACGTAATTGATCGATTTATCACTGGCAAAGCGTCAAGTGAAATTCGTCAGCAATATGAAGTGCATAACCCATCACCGGGTGCTCTATGGGATATCCGTGTTCAGCGTCTAACTTCTGACAACGACACAACGACACGTAAGAATGACATTTACGTGTACGACATTGAAGAAGTTCAGAAGATCCAACTTTCGTATCCCAACATCACCTATCTCGGCATGGTGCTCAATGCAGCAACCATCGGTGGTGACAATGCGGCTCTGCCTACGATGTCGTTCTTGTTGCAGTGTGGACCTATCGCGATTCCCTCGAACTTTAACCCATCAACAAACGTGTTCACGGGTGTATGGAATGGCACGTTCACCACTGGTGTAACTGATGATCCAGCATGGATCCTCTATGACATGCTCACAAACCCAGTCTACGGCATGTATCTTTACGGAATTACAGCAGCCAAGATTGACAAGAGTTCCTTCTACAACGCTTCTGTGTTCAACAACGTGCAGGTGGCAAGTGGCATTTCGATGGTCACAGAGCCACGCTTCACCTTCAACGGTCTAATTCAAAACCGTCAAGACGCTCTCGTATCGCTCCAGCAAGTTGCTGGAATGATGAATGCAAGTATTTCCTACGTCGATGGTTTGATCACCCTTATCCAGGATCGTCCAAAGAATTCACAATACCTCATCAACAAGTCGATGGTCGTTGGCTCTGACCCAGAGAAACCGGAGTACTTCAACTATGCAAGTAATGAAGACACAGAACGATACTCAACGATCCACGTCTCTTGGACTAACGCTGGTGATCTGCGTTATCTGCAGTCTATTGCTTCTGTTCAAGATTCTGCTCTGCTCACTCGGTATGGGTACCAACCGTACGACATGAGCGTTATTGGAGCGACGACCGAGGGTCAAGCTCAACGCGCTGGTAAGTATTGGCTATTTGATCAAGGCTATAACACAGGTACAGTCACGTTCAAACGAGGTGTTGCGGGTTTCAACAACAAGATCGATGACGTGTTCGATCTCTACGATGATGACAAAATGGGTCGCTATGCGTCGGGCCGCATTATCTCTGCAACTACGAACACCGTCACTCTCGATCAAACTGTCACCGTAGACCCATCAGTCACAACGAAGATCGCAATCTTCAGCACTGACGGAACAAGCTTCAACACCTACACGGTCACGAATGCACCAGGCACGTACACGACGGTCAATATCTCTGGCACGTTCTCAACGATCCCATCACAGTATGCTTGTTATGGTATTGCCTCGGCAGTTGCACCAAGAACCTACAAGATTAAGGACATCACGTTCGATTCTGCTGACAAACTATTCACCATCACGGCTCGTGAGTACAGCAATCTAAATTATTCCTACATCGAAAGCGGCTTGGTTCTACCAACTGCCGTCTACACTGTTCCACAATCAGTGGCACCACTTGCACCAGCAAACGTGATCAGCAAGGGAACGCAGTTCATCGACCCAGTTGATAAGTTGCTGAAGCGCGGTGTCATCATAAGTTGGGATCGACCGGCACAGCAGAATATTTCCTACGTCGTGAAGTGGCGCAAGGACCACGGCAACTACACGACGACAGCACCATTCATTCCAGATAGTTTCGAACTCGATAACATTGTTTCTGGAACCTACGATTTCCTAATCTACTCGATTAGCGTCACTGGTCAGTATTCAGAAGCCGCCTCAATCTCCTACACGTTGAATACTGCGGGCGGTGGATCATCAACCACGCTGTCTAACGTAACCAATCTCTATGTTTACGGAACAACTGGCACCACTTGGACTGGTGAAGATCTCCATGTCACGTGGACAAACCCAACTGCTAACCAAGGTCTATTGAAGGACTTTGTTGTCACGTTCAAGACTTCAGGTGGCACTCAACTTCGTCAGACCGTTGTCAGCAACGTAAATGGCGGTGCTGCACAGATTTACATTTACACGTTCGCTATGAATTCGAACGACAATGCTGCTATCTCAAGCACACCACAACGTTCGATCATTGTGGACGTGCAGGGTCGTGACTCGATGAACAATACAACATCGGGCACCTCTGCAACGATGACGAACCCCGCGCCTGCGGTGCCGTCGAACATCAGCTCAACGCCTGGTCTGCAGTCCGCAATAGTTCAATGGACGCCTTCCACCGACACTGACGTGACCGGTTATATGGTCTGGTACTCCGCAACGAATGGCTTTACTCCAGGATCTGGCAACGTTCTCGATTGTGGCAACACCGCGATTGCTTCGATAACGAACCTCATCAAGAACACGCAGTATTACTTCCGAGTTGGTGCTTACGACATTTTCGGAAAGTCAACTGCTGGTACGGGCATGAACTTGTCCTCACAGTTGTCCTTTACGACGCCATCGAACATCGGTATCCCATCAGGCTCGGTACTGCCAAGTTCTGGAATGTTGGACGGTGATACGTTCTTCAACACGTCGAATGGCACGCTCTACACGTACAGCGCCGCGCTAAGTGCATGGGTACAAGCTGGTCTCAGTTATGGTCCATCGTTACCAGTTTCAGGTACGACCAATCAGCTCTTCTATGACACAACAACGAGTGTCCTTGATCAATGGAATGGTACGTCATGGCAACCAGCAGTTGACGGTACGTCCATCGTCGCTGGCTCGATCACTGCTTCTCAAATTGCTGCTGGCACGATCACTACTGGCTTGCTCTCTGCTGGTTCTGTAACAACATCGATTTTGGCTGCCGGTGCGGTTACCGCTGCAAAGATCGCGGCAGCGACAATTACCGCAACTCAAATTGCGGCGGGTACTATCGTTGCTTCGAACATTGCAACGGGCACGATCACAACAACTCAGATTGCAGCGAATACAATTCAAGCCGGTGACATCGCTGCTAACACAATTACTGCAGCGTGTATCGCTGCAGGTACAATCACCGCAACTCAAATCGCTACTTCGACGATTACAACAACTCAGATCGCTGCTGCGACCATTCAAGGTGGTGACATCGCGGCGTCGACGATCACAGCATCGAATTTGACCATCAGCACGTTGTCAGCAATTACCGCAAACGTTGGCACGTTGACCGCTGGTTCGATATCGAACAACTCTGGCACGAACGTCATCAACTTGTCTGCGACTGGCACTTCACTCTTCATCAACACTCCAGGCTTTACGGTTACCGCTGCTGGTGACATGGTCATCAACCAAGTCAGCGTCATCGGCACGTTGAACATCGCGAGTGGTGCTGTTACCGGCAGCAGCCAAACTGTGCAGAGTTCCACGTACAGTTTCACAGCAATCGGAAATACAAACGCAAATCAAGACAACCCTAATTGTTCAATGACAATCACAATGCCACAAGCAGGCATCGTTTGGATCTCGTGCGCAGGCACAATCGGTATGGACGATGGTTCTGGTGGTGGCTTCGCATACGCAAACTTCCCTGGTGCCATAACGTTGACACCGTCTGGCGATGGTGGTGTCGGGTTGGTCAAGGTGGATAGCACGTACTATCCAATGTACAACGGCGGCTTCGTTACCGTTTCACTGGCAGCCGGTACGCACACGATCAAAGGTGCTATGAATTACGACACAACCGGTTCTACATTTACAGACGCGTGTCAAATGAAGAACTACAACATCGTCGTAATTCAATTCTTGAGGTAATTCACATGGCAAATTTCATCACCTATGACGCATCGGGCACGATCATTTGTTACGGCACATGTCGTGATGGTGACGTTGCGCTTCAAGCAATCGAACCAGGGCATTCTGTCATTCAAGCAGCGTATCAACCGGGATCAGTCGTTAATGGTGCGCTGGTGCCACTAAGTCCTACAGATCTTGCTGTCAAGCAAAAAGCAGACTTCAAAGCACACATTGCTGAGCAAATCGCAGCCAGAAAGGGCGCCAGCAAGCAGTAATCACTACTTCTCAATACCTCAGCCGAGGTGAAACGCCATAAATATTCCAGATCAAACCTGGAGTTTTCATGACTGCACTTTCTCTTCTTTCAAACGTCCCACAAGAACAAGACATCCAGCTCTACCAGGGTGCCCCGTGGACATGGAATTTCGCTGTGTTCGACAGCAACAATAACCCAGTCAACATGACTGGCGGGTCGATCCTAGCAACTATTCGCTCAACGCAAGCACATAGTGGTAACACACTAATAGCTACGTTTACGGTGACGTGGACAAATCAAGCAGCAGGTCAATTTACTCTTTCATTAACGTCAGCAACGACTGACGCATTCACATTCTCGGGAAATGTGTATTACGACGTGTTCTACCAGGACGCGAATAGCCCACAGAACGATACGCCAATACTCTGGGGTGTCATAACCATGCAAAGCGATGTGAGCTTCTAACATGACAGCAGATATCGCAACAGTAAACGTAACACTCAATGCTCCAGCAATTTCCTCGGTTATTACACTGCCTGGTATTCAAGGTGCACCATCGAACGCTGCCATAAATGCACTAACATACAGCACAAATTATCAGAACACAGGCGGTTGTAACCACAGTGGCAACATCAATGCAGGATCAACACTTCTAACTATCGCACCTGGTCCATTCCAATTTAGCCCATCGATGGTTGGAATGAACATCTACGTTAGTGGCGCATTCGCTGGTGTCTATCACACAATTGCAAGTTATGTAAGCCCAACACAAGTAAACGTTGCTGTTGCTGCGACAAGCACGCAGACACTTTCTACCGTTGTTGTTTGGAATTCAGGGCAAGACGACACTGCAGGGCTGCAAGCAGCAATTGCCGCAGCGCTAAACAACACCACAGCGGCAAAAGTTTATTGCCCTGGTCGAGTATGGGTCTACAACCAAGAATTGGATATCTCTGGGTTGCAGGGACTATTTGGCGATGGTGAGAACTCAACATTCTTCATCGCAAAAACACAATCACAAGCAGGTGGTTTCCTTGCTGTAACCGGAATGCCGCCTGAATTTAAGCTTGGTGGTCCAGGACAAGGGTTTACAGTTGTTGGGCCTGGTCACAGCGTGCCAATTCACAACACGGCTCTTTCGATCACACACGGCATTGCAACGTCAACAGTTGACACCAGTCAGACTGCAATTTCCGGAGCGATCTACAAGGTCCTCTGTGCGCGTGGCACTGCGTCACCATACAATGAAACCTACTACAAAATCACATCATCTAATTCAAGCCAGTGGGTTGGTACTCCCTACTACCTTGATGGCAATCCAGCCATTGGTGCCGTCACCAGTTATGGCATTGCTTCTAATGTCCTAACGTGGTTGGAAAACAATGTCTATCGTAAAATTGGGTACATCGTTTGGTTCAGTAACACCGGCACAGCTCTCGACGGTACAAGTGCCACGATCACGAGCATCGTCTATTCAGGTACAACACCAATTGGGTACACGGCTGCACTAACAGCAGCAAACGTTTCCACAACAGCAATTACTGGAACAGTAGCCAATCTAGCGGACACTGCAGGTGTCACAGACAATTTCGCTGCGATTCCACGTTATGACGGCGTGCGCCTTATAACTAACAATTTCCCTGCCGGTTCGAACATCATGATTCACCCGTACATTGGGTACATCTCGTGTTCCAACTTCTCTGGTGCAGGTTTTAGATTTCAATGTCCAAACTTTGGTGCTGCTGAAACACTCACGGCGATTGGGTGTAACGAAGGTATTGCCTTTGAGGGACTCAACCCAACAACTGGGTTCTGGTCGAACCCATCATGCTTCGAGCTTCGCGGTGCCTGTGAAGTTGAGTCATGCACACTCGTAGGATATTGATTCCGCGAAGCTGCAGGTTTGGCATGCACTATGTTGGGTGGTGGTGGTTGTGGTATTGCATGTCTCAACTATGGTGGTAACGGTGTATCCATTCACAGTTACGACTTTGAAGTTCAAACACCATGGGCAGTTGACCCGGTCATGTGCCCCGGCCACACATTTGAACATCGTGGTGCAAACTCGACGCATGTTGCACCTGGTTATCTCCATTCAACAACAGTGCGAACCAAATTGGTCACTACATCTGGAGCGCATCATCCGGCATCGTTGTTCAACCGTGGAGAACATTCCTAGCTGGTGGACTGGTACAACCAACAAACGAATTTTATATCTCTGCAGATTCAAACGACTGCATGATCGTCAAACCGAATCTTCAGTCAACATCTGCGTGGACGAACCTCAGCCCAACAAGCGTCGTGTTGATGGAAGGAGGCAATTATTACTTTGGTGGAACAAATAACAGTGTTTTCGCTCTTCAGAATCTAACACCAGCCAATAGTGGTGCAAATAAAAGCTCGCCCATGTTGCAGTTCGTAAGCCAGTACTGGACTGGTTCTGCAACAGCAACGGACACTCTCGAAATACAAGCAGTCCCGGGTACGGGTGCCAATCCAACTGTGCAATTGAATTTCAACCATGTTGGGTCAAGTGGTGGATCTACTTACCATTCGGTAATGGCGTGTTCACAATTACTGGAGGTGGTAACACAACGCTATCGCCTTCATCTAATGCCACATCCGGTGCAAATGTCAGCAGCCCGTTCCTTAATATTCGTGGCAACGTGTGGCATGCAGGTGCTGCAGCTAACGATACGTGGACGCTCCAAAATGTCATTGGCGCCGGTACAGATCCAACCACAACATTGACATTCGGACATGCTGCTGGGGGTTCTGGTATAGCAACCATTTCGCTTGGCGGTTCAGCCGTGTCAATGACCGGTGGAAATTTGACCATCAACGGATCGGGTCAGTTCACATCCATTGCGGGTATCACACCACAGGCGGGAAATGCCGGTGTTGCAATTCTTCAAACACTCAACATCAATTGCAGCTCAAACAGCCAATATTGTGGCAGTAACATTTTCCGGTGCATCAACGTTGCCGGGAAAATATCGAGTTAGCGGTTACATTGAAGTGACACAAACTGCGACAACATCTTCAACGCTGCCAGATCTGGAAATCATCTATACGAACACCGCTGGCACAGTCATAACAAGACAAGCAACAACAGCACTTACTACTAATTCACTTGGCACGTATGCGTCATTTGAATTTGTAATCAGAGTCGGCACGACAACAAATATTCAATATGCAACGGGTCAATCAACAGCGTATGCGTCAAGCGGTGCTCAGCAAATGCAGTATGGACTCAGTATTTCACTTGAGTTCTTGGGATAAGAACAATGGCAAGTAATTAAACCTTTCTTACACAAACCGGAAACCAGCAACCAGACTTCAGTGATGTCACTGGCACCGCGACGAATGCTCAACTTGCAAACAATAGTCTTACGATTGGTTCAACCAACGTGGTGCTCGGTGCGACAGCACTCGTTATTGCCGGTCTGACCTCAATAACAGCAACGACATTTACGGGCGCACTAACAGGTACTTCTACTTCTGCAACCAACATTGCTGGTGGTGGTGCAAATTCGATTCCATATCAAACTGGTGCTGGTGCAACAGCATTTCTTGCAACTGCTTCTGGTGTTCTTGTCGGCGGATCAACGCCAGCCTACAGCACAACACCAACGTTAATATTTTACAGGTATTCCTAATGGTGGTCTGACCAATTCATCTGTTAGCATCTCTCCAGGAACTGGTATGTCCGGCGGCGGTGCAGTATCTCTTGGATCATCAGTCACACTTACAAATGCCGGTGTAACGTCGAATGTAGCTGGTACTGGAATTTCAGTTAGCGGTGCAACTGGCGCGGTCACCATTGGCAATACGGGTGTTCTCTCACTCACGCAGGGCGCAACTGCCGGTGTAAACCGTGACGGCATCTACTGGTGCTATCACCATTGACACTGTGCAGGATATTCGTTCCACAGCATCACCAACATTTGTTGGACTAAATCTGGGTGCAGCAACAAATTCTGTATCACTCAGTGACATCACCACGTCCGTTGCAACGAACGTCGCAAACAAGATAAGTGGAATCTGTGCGGCAAGTATTGGGACGGATCATTAAGTCAGACTGACACGTTCACTATGCAAGCAACTTATGCAGCTGGAACTAATCCACTTGCAACGTGGGCTGTCACACATACTGGCAGCAGTGGCGGGTCGAACTATGGTCTTGGTTTTGACTTCATTGTAACAGGTAACGGTATCGTCACTAAGTATGCCAACGTTACAACAGCCGGAAATGGTATGGCATACATTCAAGGTACTGCCAACCTAACTGCACAAGCTGCGAACGTTGCAGCCTCGACTGTTATCGGATCGGGAACTACTGCTTCACTTTATCGTGTTAGTGTCTTCATCAAAATCAATCAAGCAGCCACGACCTCGTGCACGATGCCTGATACCAGAATTATCTACACAGATAGAGATTCCGGTGCGGTTCGAACGGTACAGGTAACTGCCGGCTCATCTGTCAATTCAACTTCAACCTATGCGAGCGCTGACGTTGTTATCGACGCTCAGGCTGGCACAAACATTCAGTATGACATCGGACAGGTAACTGCTTATGCATCAAGCGGCGCAACACCAATGCAATTCGCATACAGATTGCGCCTTGAGAACTTGGGATAATAACAATGACAAATTACGTTCAAACAGATCATGGACTGGTTCAACTTGGTGCTTCAGATATTACAGGCACGATTGCTGCAACCCAATGTTCCGGCACAACGACTAATGGTTTCGTCCTTACCTTGGTGTCCGGTGTTCCCACTTGGTCATCTGTATCAGCAACGAATGCGACCCCGATTGTCCGGGGGTGCTGCTGGTGAAATTGCGTATCAGACTGCCTCTGGTGCAACGTCCTTCACTGGTGCAGGTACAACCGGTCAAGTCCTACTCTCTGGTGGAACTGGTTCACCAACGTGGACTTCGTACATTGCAGTCGGAGCGTCCGGCAATATAACCACTACAGCGCCTTCGAGCGGCACTGGTTTGGTTGTTAATGCTGTTTCTGGTGCAAATGCTATCCAATTTCAAGACGAAGGTGGCACAACTCAAGACGCTGGCTATCGTGGCATTCCTCAAAACTCGCAGTCAGGTACAACCTACACAGCAGTCCTCGCAGATCGCGGCAAGCACATCTATGCAACCAACGCTTCTGCAAAGACGATCACAATTCCAGCTAACGGTTCTGTCGCATACCCAATCGGCACAACGCTGACGTTCGTCAACATCGGTGCGGGTACTATGACGATAGCGATTACCACTGACACGCTTTACCAAGGTGGAACTGGAACGACTGGCTCGCGTTCACTTCAGCAGTACGGTATAGCGACGGCAGTCAAGCTAACTTCAACCACGTGGGTCATCAGTGGAACAGGACTCACCTAATGAGCGGTTCCGCAGCAGTACAAACTGAATGTTCAACATTCATCCAACAGATCGTCACCGCATCATCCGGTACGAACACAGTCCCAAACGGCGCTTCGTCAATGCAAATTCTCGCGCTTGGTGGTACAGGTGGACCGTCTACAAACCTAACCGCCGCTGACGTTATTGGCGGCGGTGGTTCAGGTGCTGCTTCAACAATAATTGCGGTCAAAGGTGGTAACACATTTACCGTCACGCTCGGTGCTGCAGGTGCTGCTTCAACGTCTGCTTCACAAAATGGTGGAGCTGGTGGAGCAACAACTGCAACTGGCACTGTATTAGGTGGCACGTTCACAGTTACAGGCAATGGTGGTGCAGGTGGCACGAATACTGGTGGCGGTGGAACTACCGGTACAGGCTCAGCAACTGGCGGCACAGCGCCTGTCGCATATACCGGTACAAATGCAGTCGCCGGTGGTGCTGGCTCCGGTCACTCTGGTTTCTGCTCAACAAGTATCCCAGCGATATTCCTAACACAATTTCTAATTTACGATTCTGGTTTGACCAGCACATCGAGTGCAGCAGTTGGTGCGAATGGAGTGGGACAGGGCGCACCAGGGTATCAAGCGGCATCGGGCAGCAGCGGTCTTGGTGCACAAGGGAGAGTTTACATTGTGTACTCATAACGCCAACAGAAATTCCAAGTGCGAGGATAAATAATGGAGGAACAACTACAACAGGAACCTCAACAAATGTTCGAATATCTTCGCGGGGACATTAGCCGAGTTGAGGGAAAGGTCGATAAGATCCTTGACGCTCTAACAGATCACGTCAAGGACGACAATCGTCACTTTGATCAAATGGCTGAAAGCGACACTGCTATCTGCACGCGCCTTGCTGCAATTGAAGTAGCTGCACGCACACGATCTGAAATTCGTGAGAAGAATTACGGGCACTTCTTCGGTTGGGCTGGTGCGATCTTAGCTGCTGCAGGTGTATTCGCAACGGTCTACGTTGCATATCACCCAACGGTCGCCGCGGCGGTATTGGGACACTAACGAATGGCTGAGGTAACCGAAATTACAGCTTGGTTCGCTGCTTTCTGGAGCGGTGTTCTGACAGTCGGGTTCTTCAAAGGCATGATGCCGCCTTATCTACTTCTTGTAGGCATGGGAATCATTCTTAGCATCTACGGCGCTCACAATCTCTTCAACGACAAGATCGCTGACAAACTATGAAACGTTGGTACACGTATCTCTGGAAAGATCCCAAAGATAAGACGTCTCGCTATGTGGGCAAGGGGCAAGGATCGAGGTGTTGGGAATCACTAATCGATGATTGTGGGTCGCAAACGTCCAACATGCTGAGAAAACGTAGACGTGAAGGTTATATTTGTATCCCACACATCATTTGGGTCAATAGTGAATCAGAAGCACTTGAACTCGAAATACTTCTCATCGCAGAAATCGGAAGATTGGATCTTGGTAAAGGCACACTCTTTAATA
This sequence comes from uncultured Gammaproteobacteria bacterium, assembly GCA_963755965.1. Lineage (GTDB taxonomy): Bacteria > Pseudomonadota > Gammaproteobacteria > Steroidobacterales > Steroidobacteraceae > Bog-1198. The sequence goes on along the minus strand of CAVWLU010000008.1, from coordinate 211,521 downwards.
GAACTGACGGAGGCGAGGGAATGTCCGGGTATGTTCATAAACGTAAGACATGTGAGCATTGCGGAAATAATGTGCATTTAGGTGCATTCACACGATATCACGGCGATAACTGTAAAGTGATCAAACCACGTGGAATTCCATTCAACGTGCAGCGGGAACGTTACACAGCCCGACGCAAATTAAAGATTGCAGCAATTCCTGTTGAAGAACGACGAGCTATATGGAGGGCAAAATATGCTCGTCAAGTCAAGGCAAAGCACAATAGAGAAATCGACCCATGCAAGTCGTTTGTACGACCTCTATAACTCTTGACTGTAAGCGACCTCAAGATCACGAGGTGTGATTCCCGCATAAGCTAACACTTGTTGCTCTGATGAGTGGTTCAACGCTTTCATCAACACGTGTATTGGTGTCTTATGCTTCTCAATGTGAATTGCAGTCCAGGCTTTACGGGTGCTGTGAGTGGAAATTCTATCCACTGGACAACCTACCTCTTTACACCATTTCTTCAACATTGCGGAATACATTCCGTAGGTGTGAACTCCACGCTGCCCAGTCCAGACATACTTCGTAGGTTCACTCAGCTTCAACCACTGTCGCAACACGTCTGACACGACAATTCCCAATGTCACTCTTCGGTTCTTCGAAGTTTTCATTTCCTTCTTGAAGATCGTTATGCGAGCACCATCGTCGCTAAGCTCATCAACTCGCAATCTCAACAAGTCCGTCGCCCGGAAAGCGGAGTTCACTGAGACGCAGAACAGCGAGTACCACTTAGGGTCATTCTTCAACAACACCTTGATCTTCGCTATCGCGTCCTCTGTGAGAGGTTTCGCTGTACAAACTTTTCCACGGTTCATGTTCGTTCCTTATTACTGCACACAGTCAAATAATAAATCGTGCTGGGTTCCGGTGTTAGCCCCTTAACAATAATTCGGAATCTACGCAGACCGATGTATCAAATCCTATGCACGGTGCATTAACCGAAGCACTGATTGAGGTGACCAGGTAGGACCAGATCGCCTCAGAGAAACGAACTTTCTCGGGTTGATGATCCTATCAACCCCGTGCTGGGATCACCTGAAACTGTGTATTTCCAAGAGATTGCGATATAGATTAAGGATCGAGCATTTCGCTCTAAAGGAGATCTCGATGGCTAATCCCACAACTGCTAAACCCGACACGAAAGTTAAGAAAGATCCTGTCCCGGCTTCAAAGCGAATTTCAGATCAACTCAAACGAGCTGCAATTTCCGGAAAGGTGTCAAAGGAAGAACTCACCAAGATCAGTGAGCTTTCCACGTCACTAATCCACTTCGTTTCGTAGCACTCACTATTAAGTGTGACGAACTCCAGGGACTGCAAACCTGGAGTTTCTTTTTAGGAGACCTGAAATGACCAAAGCATTTCGATATGGACAGCTGGTTGCGACACCAGGTGCCATTGCCTTCTGTGAGGAACATTGGATAAACATGATCTCGTTGGTTCGTCGTCATCTAAGCGGCGATTGGGGTCAGCTCTGTGACCATGACAAGAAAGCGAATGAGCAAGCGCTGATCGATGAAACGCGTCTGCTCAGCTCCTACGAATTTCCACAAGGCAAGATTTGGATCATCACGGAGGCAGATCGCAGTTCCACCTGTGTCCTCTTACCTTCGGAATATTGATTTTTCAGCCCATCAACGAAGGTCCCTACCTTCGGAAATGGGCTGTTTTTGGTGCCGAATTTGAGCGTCATTATCGTTAAATCGGACACCTAACTACCTGATTTTGTGTGAGTATAATCGCCTGTTGAAAGGAAAGGCACGCCCGTGCCCGACCACCTCCGATGACACCCATGCCTTCGCTCTGAAGGCTCCCGCAATCATTGGAGAAAATTTATGGTAACACTCAAAGTCTGTGGCAAAGAATACGCCGTAACTGATGACCAGTTTGATTCGCTTGAGCGTCAACTGGACGTTGGTATCACCAAAGCATTTCAGTTAACACCAGAAGAGCTTGCTGAGCGAGATCGTCGCATCGCTGCGGGCGAACACTTCGATCCTATCGGCACTTCACAATCAATTCTGGAACAGTTGCAAGAGCGACATTGCAAGATCGCTGAAGAGAAAGCAGCAGGTACGTATGTAGAGCCAGATATGGACCCTGATCCTAATCCATATCAACCGGATAGTTGGGGCACAACACTCTTCATTGAGGGATCTAATGACTTCACCACGGACTACGAATTTTATCGTGCCTTCCACGAGTTTAGACAACTGATGCTCAGGCGAAATATCCAATTCCATATTCGCACACAACTACCGAGTGGAAAAATTGTAGATCGAACTTCAGAAGATTTTAGAGTGTCCGATGAAGAAACCTAAACGCGATACACGAACTGCACTTCAAAAGTTAGAGTGTGAGTTTGAAGACAGCGTTCGTGATCTATTCAACAGTCAAATGGATCTTGAACCAGAAATAAAAATTGCAGCGATAGAGTGCGTGCTGAAAGTGGGTCCAAAAATGCTCAAGCATTTGAAGAAAGCTTGACTATTGCGCGAGTGTCATCGATGAGTGTGAGGTAGAGACGACCATTTCCTAACTCGATCTTCTTGAACATTCTACTCATCGCGACACGTATCTGGCGGCGTAGTTCGATAACGACTGCGCCGCTTTCCTTTAACTGAAAGTATCTGTCGAACAAATCGCGGTGTTCACTCACCTCTTTACGTGTGATGGGCACTTGGTTGACTGCTGCTAATTTAGCTTCAAGGACTGCGATCTGCTTCTGTAGGGTCTTCAACTCATCAGCGATTACCTCAACACCTTCAGCGAGTGTTGCAAGCTTAAGTAGATTTCGCTGTTTCACCTTGAGCTCTTCGATCTCAGACATGATAGTGGGACCAGCAGTAGTCTGCTCGACAAGGAATTGACCAGAAATGTCCAACCCTGCCTTGCGCGTCATCGTGTAGATAAAGGCAGTCTCACATTGATCAATTGAGTATCGCTTACCCTTGCACTCGATGGTGTCTACAGCCTTGCGGCACTTCAGGTGCCCACCAACTGACGATGGCAGCAGACGAACCCGCTCACCACAGAGAGCGCAATAGATCATGCCAGCGAATAGGTTGGGGATACCTGCAGACCGTGTGGTGTTCCATTTCCGCCTGCGCGACACATCACGAGCCAGCAGGAACTTCTTCTTGGACATGATGGGCGGATAGTGCTCCACACCCTTTAGCAGCCCTATGACAGCCTCATTGCGGATAAGCCCTGCAACTCTGCCTTGTGTCCATCGCAGTGCCCAGTGCATCGTAGGGATCTTCTCCGCGTTTAGTTGCAGTGCAATAGGACGACCACCTAAACCGGAGATAACCATGTCAAAGACGCGATTAACGACTTCGACCTTCTCAGGGATCTTGGTGTATTTCTCACCTTCACGGGTTAGCCACGAGGGACAACGGTTGTGAGCGATTAGCCCCTTTTTCCGCTTCGCAGCAAAGAACTCTAAGGCTCGACGGGACTTTGATGAGGACTCTTCGTTAGCTCTCGCCTGGATAGCGAGCATGATGATAATCCGGGTCCAGTCCTTCTTGATGATCTCAGAGGAATAAACTTGGGAGTCGAAGAGGGTGACGATGATGATCCCTTTACGAAGGATCGATAGGACCAGTTCCAGCGCCACATCGACGGTATCGCGACTGAGGCGGTCGAAATTCTCGACCAAGAGTAGGCTCCCTTTAGGAACCTTGCCGGTGTCCACTGCTTGGATAAAAGCACCAAGGGCATTCTCTACGTTCTTGGACCGGAAAGCCGAAATACCAAGATCACGATATGTGGCTGTGTCGAGGGTATGACCGTTAGCGGTAGCGTAATTTTGAGCGAGTTCGACTTGTCGCTCTAACGAGGTGCCGTAGCGCTGCCCTTCACTGGAGAATCGTACATAGCTGAAACATGTTGCCATGCACCATTATACCACATGAGCTGTTCTATGTTGCGAATTCGATCATCGCTCAAGCCCGTCCATTGGCGGATCGTGAAAGTGCGCGCTTCGTGACGGATCAGGCGCAACGCCAAGTCCAGACGCTGTCGGTCGCGGGTGTAGCGATCATCCGAGATTCTCATGGGCGGCTCCTGGCAGTGGACTGCGTTTCGTGCGGTTTTGGACCATAAAACAATTTGACAGAAATTGATCACAAAGTTAGCGTGATTGCCAAGTATTTGCAGCACGCGATTGCCGGTGCGTTTGCAGGGAAATGCGCTACGAGCCGGTCTGAACAGGTCGACGGGTCAATTCTGGAGGCGGTCATGCAGGAAGCATTCCTCAGCGGTTGGGCGAGAGAGCCCCATTTTTCGGTCGCGACGCTCGGCTCGCTGCGCGACTTGAATCACCGGTTCCTCGACCTGATAGGAGCGCGGACCGCCGATTGGCGCCTCCCCGAACGGCTCAAGTTGCCGGGGGACGTGCCTAAACAGGTGGCGCCCCTCTCGGCGTCGCAGAGGGCGGCTGCGGCGAACTGTCCCTACGCGCTGTTCGACCTACGCTTTTACGACGACGAGCATTGGCAGTCCCGCTTGAACCGTGCCGGGCAGTGGCGCGTTTCCGATGAGACGATCGTTGAAGACGATACGGCCAATTTCGTGCGGCTCGCCCTGTTTTATGCCTGGCATGTCGCCTGCACCACCAAGCTCGCGGCGCACCTGCTTTTGGGTATGAACCCGCACACGGCGGCGGCGTTCAGCGCGGCGCCGCTCGACTGCCTGCCCGGTCTCGTTGCCAGCGAAACGGTCAACTTGACCGCGCGATGGTGCACGAGCAACGCCTACTGGAACGCCCTGGTGTACGCCGCATCGCGCACCGACGCCGCTCGTTTGCGTAAAGTGCAGCTCTTCGGTTTGCAGCTCGCGGCCGCGGCGCGCCTTCCCTAGGGCGTCGGCGGGGCCGAAACCCTTCGCGCGGTTCGACCCTGGCAAGTTGCGGGAGGAGCCTTGCGCGGTTTAGTCTACGCGGCTCCTATGAAAGCCCTCGTCCTTCGCCAGCTCACCAAGGTCTATAAGAACGGCATCAAGGCGCTCAAAGGCATCGATCTCGACGTTGCGGAGGGCGATTTTTTCGCGCTGCTCGGCCCGAACGGCGCCGGCAAGACCACCATCATTGGAATCGTCACGTCCCTGGTCAACAAGACCAGCGGCCTCGTCGAGGTCTTTGGCCACGACATGGATCGGGAACTCGAAGTGGCGAAGTCCTGCATCGGCGTCGTGCCGCAGGAAATCAATTTCAACATGTTCGAGACTTTGTTCACGATCGTGGTGAACCAGGCCGGCTTCTACGGCATACCGCGGCCGTTGGCGAAACAGAGAGCCGAGAAATATCTCAAGCAATTACAGCTCTGGGAGCGCCGTCATTCGATCGCACGCTCGCTTTCCGGCGGCATGAAGCGGCGCCTCATGATCGCTCGAGCGCTGATGCATGAACCGAAGCTGCTGATATTGGATGAACCGACCGCCGGGGTCGATATCGAGATTCGGCGCTCGATGTGGGATTTTTTGCGCAATATCAACGATGAGGGAACGACCATCATTTTGACCACGCATTATCTCGAGGAGGCCGAAAATCTCTGCCGCAATGTCGCCATCATCGAGGGCGGCCGCATCATCGAGCGCGATACGATGCCCAATGTTTTGCGTAAGCTGCAAACCGAAGTCTTCGTATTCAACTTGAGCGAATCAAGGACCGACGCGCCCGAAATGCCGGGAATCGCCACCTCCCTCACGGACGATCACACGCTCGAAATCGAGGTCACGAAGGGGCAGAGCTTGAACGACATTTTCGCACAGCTTACTTTGCAGGGAATTCGCGTGAACAGTATGCGCAACAAAGTCAATCGGCTCGAGGAACTGTTCATCCGTCTGGTCGACGACAGCGTGCGTTCCGCCGCTGTGAAGAGTCCTTGAGAATGGCAGCCTCTCTCGCGCGTTCCGAGTGGGTCGGCTTCAGCACCATGGTGATCCGCGAATTCAATCGCATCGTGCGCATTTGGGGCCAAACCATCGTCCCGCCGACGGTTACGGCCACGCTGTATTTCGTGATTTTCGGCAGCCTGATCGGCAAACGAGTCGGAACGGTCGGCGGTTACGACTATATGCAGTTCATCGCGCCCGGTCTCATCATGATGACGGTCATCACTAATTCTTACGGCAATGTGGTGTCCTCCTTCTTCGGCGCCAAGTTCGGCAAACATCTCGAGGAACTGCTGGTCTCGCCAATGCCCAATTGGCTGATCTTGTCCGGCTACGTGGCCGGGGGCGTACTGCGCGGTTTGGCGGTGGGATCCGTCGTGACCATCGTCGCGCTCTTCTTCACGCGCCTCGCCGTGCAGCATGTGTTTGCAATTCTCTCCGCGGTACTTCTAACCAGCATCGTTTTCTCGCTCGGCGGATTCGTCAACGCGCTGTTTGCCAAGAACTTCGATCACATTTCCTGGTTCCCGACCTTCGTGCTGACGCCGCTCACCTACCTCGGAGGCGTGTTCTATTCAATCAAGATGCTGCCCGATTGGGCGCAAGTGGCATCGCACGCAAATCCCATTCTGTACATGGTCAGTGCATTCCGATACGGCTTCCTCGGCAAGTCCGACGTCGATTTGAGGCTTGCGTACGGGATCATGATTTCGGCCGCCGTATTGATGTTTGCATTAGCGGTGACATTGTTGAATAAAGGCACGGGCATCCGTGACTGACGCGAACCTTAAGATCCAACGTCATCGCGTGGCGCGCTTCCGCATCGCTCCCGTTGTCGTGTATCGTGCGGTATGCCGTTGAGACTATTCCAAGGAGACGAGTGATGACCGAAGAAAAGCAGCAAAAGTTCACCGCTAAAGTGCGCCGCGGTCTGGTATGGGTACACGCAGTCGCCGGCGCCGAACTTGCGAAGAAAAAAGCGGAGGCGACCGGCGTCAGAATAGAGGGGTTTACGGCCAGCGAGCTCGCAGATGTAGAATCTGCCCTGACTTGGATCGGCCAAAACAAAGAATCGCAGGGCTCAGATCCTGCCTGACCCCGGGCGGTGCGCCATCCGGTGTTTCCGTTACGCGACACCGAGCAAGCCATCGTACATCGCGACGGCGGAATAGCGCCGTCGCGAACCCGCGGATGAAATTTTAAAAAAGCGTAGCCGAAGCAACAGGCTCCAGAAAAGGAGTGCGTTACACTATTGCCATGGCCCAAAAACGTGCTTTAGTCGTCGACGATTCCAAGTCGGCCCGCGTCATCCTGAGCCGAATGCTCGAGAAATATGACATCGAAGTGGACTTGGCCGAGTCTGCGGAGCAGGCCATCGAATACCTAAAGCACGACCGGCCCGATGCAATTTTCATGGATCATCTCATGCCCGGCATGGACGGGTTGCAGGCCGTAAAAGCCATCAAGGGCAATCCCCAGACCGCCATGATTCCGATCATGATGTATACCTCGCAGGAAGGAGAGTTGTACGTCGGTCAAGCGCGTGCGCTGGGCGCGATGGGCGTGCTCCCGAAGCAGGTAAGACCGGTCGATGTATCGAAGGTGCTGTACGAACTGCATCTGTTGCCGGATCGCCGCGACATGGAAGAACCCGCTCTCCTGCCGGTGGAGCTTGAAGCCGATACTGCGCTCGAACGGCCGGCTAGGGCGAGTTCAAGCGCTCCGCCGTCGGATTGGGGACGCCGCGTCGAAACGGCGGTCAAACAGCAATCGGTCGACTTGCGCCGCTTCATTGTGGCCAGCCTCGACAGTTTTGCGGTTCGGATGGTGGCCGATTTACGCCACACGGCGCCGGTGCCCGTGACGGTCGCGCCGCTGCAACCCCCGGTTGTCCCGCGGCGCCTGTCGCTATGGCCTTGGGCGGCCGCGCTCGCGGCATGCGTGTTGGCGGTGCTGTGCGTGCTGTTGTGGACGACATCGCGCGAAGAGCTCGCGAAATCCCGCGTGGAGCTGGCCGCGATGCGCTCCGCCAATGCAGATTTACAGCGCTTGCGCGACGAACTCAATGTGACCATCAAGGATCTTACGGCCGCCCTCGCGGCAGCCGCAGCGAATACTTCAGGCGCAACGATTTCGGGCGCGACTGTTCCCGGTCTGCCGGGGCTGGCACGATCCGAGCAGGTTCCCTACGGTGAAATACCCTTCGATCACAGCCGCTTGGACGTGCTGCGCGACATGTTGGCGAAACTCGAAGCTCAGGGTTTCCACGGGGTGGTAAAAATCACGAGTTTGGCGGGAATATTTTGCCTCAGCGGCAATGCGACGGACGGTTTCGCACCGGCCGGCGCGAGCTTACCGGCCAATAAATGCGATCTGGTCGGCAACCCGTTCGAGGAATCACTGTCGGGGCAGCAACGACAGTCGCTCGCGTTTGCAAACTTGGTGGCCGGTATACGCCAGCGAACGTCCGGTGCCATCACCGTCGCCTTCGAGAATGCCGGCTCGTCGCGCGCGAGCATAGCGTATCCACCGCGCAATGAGTCCCTTACGGCCGGCGAATGGAATCGGGCCGCCGCCGCCAATAACCGCGTGGAATTTGCGCCGGATCCGGCCCCGTCGCAGGAATCCGCTAGAACGCCACCCTGACGAAAAGCTCGGGCCCCTTGGTGTTGAAATCGAACAAGCCCGAATTCGTCGTCTGCGACGAGGAGAGATGCGCTTTGACGTTCGTGTACCCCAACGCAAAGGACACGTTGGGGCGGAAGCGATAGAGGGCGTCGAGTTCCAGAAAGCCCAGAGATCCGTCCAATTGGTCGATGTGCAAGTCAAGGTATTGGATGCGTCCGTCGAAGTAGAAACGTTTGCTCGCCACCCACGTGACCGAAATTCCCGGCGTCGGGAAGGGTCCCGCCTGATCTTCGTGTTGATTGATATGGACGTCATCTGTCTGGACTTTCGCCTGGACGGAGATGTCGACGGCGGTGATGCCGAGAGTCGCGGCAATCTCGAGCTTCTCGCTGTGCCAAAAGGAATATCCGTAAGTCAGGGTGAGCAATCGTAGATTTAATTGCGACTGCAGCGGATCGCCGGTTTGCAGCACCGCATCTCGAAACACTATCGGTTCCGCGACGATGGTGCTTCCGGATCGGTCGAGAGTGAAGTAGTCGAGAAACAGCCGGTTTCGCTCGCCGGCGCGCATCATCACTTGAAATTTAGGTTCGATGTCCGACGGATCCAAGCCGAATTGATTTTCCGCGTTGATCACCGTGCCCGCCACTCCGGTGTTGCTGTCCACTTGAAGCGTCGTGGACGAGGATAGGTGCATGATGCCCAGCGACACGCGCACGCGCTCATCGGTCGGACTGAGATAGTCGCCGTCAGCGTGCGCGAGGGTCGCGACGAACGCGAGCGCCAGCGCAGCGATGCCAGACTTGATCATAATGCTCTCCTCAAAACCAGCTCATCCGTTGCCGCCCGCCTGGGTCGCGGGGGCAGCGAGGGGCTGATCCGCTTCAACACGTGCTCGGCGGCTGCGCGCCAACCAGTGAGCTTGCCGCCATAGATGCCGAGGACGCGTGGATGCGTATCACGATCGGCAGTAAAAATGGTCTCCCGCGACCGGTCGAACGCGGTCTCTGAGGCTGCGGGCAACACGCGTAGGCCGGCGAATCGTTGCACGATGTCCGCACGGGTCATTGCGGCGGCGGCCGGAAAGTAATGGCGCGCCACACCCAACAGATATTCCTCTTCTTCGGGGAGCGGCTGCACCTGATCCGGTTCTCCCCGATAGGGCGTCTCCGTGGTACCGATCAAAGTCGCGCCCTGCCATGGCATGACGAATATGGCGCGGCCGTCGCTCGGGCTCTCGACGTAGTAAATGCCGCTGGTGACGCGCATGGGTACGACGATATGGGTGCCCTGTACGAGATCGACGTCGGGTATCGGGATCGCGGGACTGATGGCGCGCGCGACCTGTGTGGCCCATGGCCCGGCCGCGTTCACGAGAACCCGCGCGTGGGCTTCGCTCCTCGCGCCGCCGCTCTCAAGGGTCACGATAACGCCGTCGTCCGTGAGATTCGCAGCAATAAAGTTCGCCGGCATCGCCAACTCGCCGCCGAGCGTTCGCGCGGAGTCGACCACGGCGCGGGTGAGTTCTGCGTCGTCTGTTTGCGCGTCGTGATAGCGAATCACGGCATCGAGGTTCTTGGTCTCGAGCCCGTCGAGCCGCGACCACTCGCGCTTCGGAACACTGCCGAAGCGAGTGGTGGCGTCGAAACCGCCGAGCAGAGCGTAGGCAAAGAGACCCAATTTGAGCTGCCAGGGACGGCGGCGCGTGTCGGCATATACGGGAATGAAAAAAGGCTTCAGTTCGACCAGGTCCGGTGCAATTCGTAAGTGCACGGCGCGTTCCCGCAAACTCTCGCGCACCAAGGAGAATTGCCCTGACTCGAGATAGCGCAAGCCACCATGAATCAACTTACTCGAGCGACTCGACGTGCCGCTGGCGAGCCCGCGCTTCTCGATGAGTAGTCCGCTATGACCGGCCGCCGCCGTCGCCTGCAAAACACCGGCGCCGTGAATGCCGCCGCCCACGATGATCACATCGAATTCTCTCATTTGACTCTAGAATGAGGGAATACTGACGTGCACACCAATTTCCCGATTCTGTCGCCGTTAGCGAACAGCACGTGAAGTTTCATTTGCCGTCGCGCTTTTCCTCGAAATGAAGCATCGGTGCGCCCGAGGTGACCTCGATTTCGCCGTCGACGATCGCTCCTTTGGCGATCGCGATGGTGCGTGCACAGACTTTGCCGCGAATCACGGCGGTGTAGCCGATTTCTAATTTGTCTTTCACCGTGAGCCCACCGGTGATCTTACCGGCGACGATGGCGTGGTGCGCCTGAATATTGCCGTACCAACTGCCGGTAACCGACAGATTCAGGCCACCGTCCAGTTCACCGTCACCATGGACTTCGCCCGAGACGATGAACGGACCGGCGCCGCGGACATTCCCCACAATGTGGGACTCGGCGCCGATAAAGGTCGGGGTCACCGAGTTGCCTTCGAAGAACCGGCGTTTTTGTGCGCTCATGAGGCCTTTATTAACCTATCTGGCCCATGGTCTGATGTGACGAGCTTGGCGGCGCCGACAGACGCCGCGAATCGAAGTAGAATGGCGCCAATGGCGAAAAATGGCTTCTCAGAGTGGGACAATGATCATCAATAAATTCCTTTTGGTTCTCTGCTGTGCGGTGGTGCTCGGAATTTGCGGCTGCAGCCGGCAACAAAGCGACTGGCAAAAAACGCGAGAATCCAATTCCGCCGAGGCATACGAGCAATTCCTGAAAAAGTATCCCAGCGGTGAATTCACCGCGCAGGCGCAGGCGCGCGTCAAGGAGCTCTACGAGGAGCGTGACTGGCAGAAGGCGCGTGATGCCGATACACCGGAGGCATATCAGGCCTTCTTGAAACAGTATCCGGAAGGCAAATGGACGGAGGAAGCGCGGATTCGCTTGGAGAATTTCACCTTGGCGCAGACCCCGTCCGGGTCGGGTGCTGCGGGCAGCCCCACTCCGTCCACCGCTCCCGGAGCTGCGCCAACCACGGAGCCGAGTTCGCCCGCTGCGGCCAAGCCCCCGGCAGCGGCCAAACCCCCGGTTGCACCCAAGCCCCCAGTTGCGGCCGCGCCTGCGATGACGGCCAAGCCCGCCGCCGAGCCTGCCTCCCCGCCCAACGGGGCGTACGCCGTGCAGCTTGGGGCGTTCAAGTCGGGCGCTGGTGCTGCCGACAAGCGCTGGGCTCGCCTGCAAAAGGAATATCCGCAGCTTCTGGCGGGGTTGTCCTCCAAGGTCGTACCGAAGAAGACATCGACGGGGACGCTCTATCGCCTGCAGGCGGTCGGCGCGACAGAGAAGCGAGCGCACGCGATTTGCAAGCATCTGAAGGCTAAATCGCAGCCCTGTATCGTGCTGCGCCCTGCTCACGCCTGAGGTTTCCGGGCGCCCGCCATACGAGGGCGCGCGTCATTCAAGGGCGCCCGCAGTGTCCTCGTACCCCGCCAGGTTTCCCTGAAGCTGCCGCCAGCCCGCCGAAGTACGTCACATCCGGTGACAATTTTTGTCAGTTGCGGCGTCGCCGAGAAAACCTAACTAACTGAATCCGCTGACATTCCTGATCTGGCACGCCGATTGCTTGGCTTATTGGGTATGCAATCGGTAATCATCGCGATGTTGATGCCAGAGGGGAGCCCCGGGGCCACCTTGTTGGTACGCCGCGCCGATGGCCAATTTGCCTTCGAACGAATCGATGCCCGCGTGGCATCTGCCGCGCGCGTGGCCGCGAGTTTTATAGCTAAGGATTCTTCCGGCACGGATAGAAGCGCCCCCGCGCTCGCGGACTATGAAATGGTTTGAGTGTTGATGCTTGTGTCGATGTTTGATGGTCTTTGTTTCTCCCCTTTGGTTGTATCTTGGCGCCGCGATTTAGCTTCCCAGCTCGCGGCGCTTTTTTTTGCACTCGGCATCGCGGGGGATGTCACTCGGTGATGCCGACTTGGGCCAGCACAAAGGCATACTCCAAGGCCGTTTCCCGATAGCGCTGAAAGCGTCCTGATTTCCCCCCATGGCCGGCCTCCATGTCGACATGCAGCAGCAAGGGATTGTCATCGGTCTTGAGCATGCGCAGCTTGGCGACCCATTTGGCCGGTTCGTAATACTGCACCTGGCTGTCCCAAAGACCGGTCGTCACGAGCATCGCCGGATAGGGTTGCGCGCGAACGTTGTCGTAGGGCGAATAGGACGACAGGTACTCGTAGAATTTCCGATTTTCCGGGTTGCCCCATTCGTCGTATTCATTGGTGGTCAGCGGAATGCCGGCGTCGAGCATGGTCGTCACGACGTCGACAAACGGTACCTGGGCGACGATGCCGCGATAATCCTCGGGACTTGAATTGGCGACCGCGGCCATCAAAAGTCCCCCGGCGCTTCCGCCCATCGCAAAAATCTTGGACTTGGAGCCATATCCCTTGGCAACCAACTCATGGGTGACGTCGACGAAGTCGGTAAAAGAGTTTTTCTTGTTGAGCAATCGCCCGTCATCATACCAAGCGCGGCCGAGCTCCTGGCCGCCGCGCACGTGCGCTATCGCGTACACGAAGCCACGGTCGAGCAGGCTCAGGCGAGCCGAAGAAAAATAGGGATCCACCGACAACCCATAGGCGCCGTAGGCGTATTGCAGCAACGGCGCCGTGCCGTTGCGGACGAAATCTTTGCGGTACACGATCGATACCGGTATGCGCTTGCCGTCCCTCGCAGGCGCAAATAGAAATTCCGTTTGGTAATTCTCGCGGTCAAAACTGCCCATCACGGGATCGCGTTTGAGCAAGGTCCTTTGGCCGGTGCGCACGTCGTAGTCATAGACCGTCGTCGGCGTGGTGAGCGAGGAATAGGTATAGCGCAAGATGTCGCTGTCGATCTCGGGATTGACAGAAATGGCCATGCTGTACGCGGGTTCGTCGCTCGAGATAAAGAATTCCCCGGCGGCCGGTTGCCCCAGTGGCTGGATGCCGATTCTGCGCAAGCCCCCGGTGCGGACGGATAGCGCGATGAACCGCTCGAACACTTCGAAGTCTTCAAGAAACGCATCATCGCGATGGGGTACCACGTCCTGCCAAAGAGCCTTGTCGCCGGTTGAACCGATTGGCGCCTGCATGAGGCGAAAATTCAGCGCGCCCCAGTTGGTGCGGACGATGAACCGGTTTCCCAGGTGTTCGATTTCGTATTCGTGGTCCGGCTCGTGCGGCAAAAAAACGTGGAACGACAGCGATGCATCGTCGGCATCGGCATACCACCACTCCGACGACAATGTGCTTTCCATGTGAATGAAGATGAAGCGTTCCGACTTCGACTTGGTAACACCGGTGTAGAAACTCTTGTCTGTTTGTGCGAACACCAGTGCATCGAGACTGGGGTCTTGGCCCAGCCGGTGCTTCTTGACGTAGAGCCCGAGCAGAGTTTCGGGATCCTTCTCGACGTAGAGCACCGTTTCATCGTCGTTGGCCCAAGCAAGGTCGGATTCCACATCGTCGATCGCGTCCGGCAGGATCTCGCCGGTAGTGAGATTCTTGAAGCACAAGCGATACTCGCGCCGGCCGACGGTGTCCTCGCAGAAGGCCAGCCAGGCCGAGTTGGGCGACACTTCGAGGGCACCTATCTGATAGTAATCGTGTCCGGCGGCCCGGGCTGATGCAGCCCGCTCGTTCGCATCCAAAATGACCTGTTCGGGCGCTTCGAGCGAGGTTTTGCGGCGTGCAAAGATGGGGTGTTCCTGGCCGGGTTCGAAGCGCGTGTAGTACCAATAGCCGTTCTTGCGATAAGGAACGGTGGCGTCGTCTTGTTTGAGGCGCGCGATGATCTCGGCGTAGAGCTTGTCTTGCAGCGGTTTGACGGCCGCCAGGAGTCTCTCCGTATAGGCGTTTTCAGCCTTGAGGTATGCCAGGACCTCGGCGTCCTCGCGCGCGTCATCCCGGAGCCAGTAATACGGATCCATACGTGTGCCGTGCGGCGATGCGATCGGCTGTGGGCGGGTGGCGGCGAGGGGTGCCAGGGTCTTCGGGGAAGTCATTGCTGCGATCACTTGTCCTTGCAGGGGGCCGGAGTTAGTCTTAACCAGTAGGCGCTTAAGACCTCTCATATTGCTGGAATTAATGGGGGTTAGTATGCAGACCGTTGGTCAGTTGCTGCGTGTCAAGGGCAGCCAGGTTTTCTCCGTTGCACCGACTGATTCCGTGCTGCAGGCGATCGAAATAATGGCGACTCGGCATGTCGGGGCACTGCTGGTCATGAATCAGGGCTCCTTGCTCGGTATCATTTCGGAGCGTGACTATGCCCGAAAAGTCATTCTCAAAAACCGTTCCTCGCATGACACTCCGGTGAGCGAGATCATGACCTCTCCGGCGGTGACCGTCACGCCGGCGGAGACGGTGCACCAATGTATGCAACTGATGACCGAGGGCCGCTTCCGGCATTTGCCGGTCATGGATTCCGGCCGTGTGGTGGGAATGCTGTCGATCGGAGACCTGGTGAAAGTCGTGATCGAGGAGCAGAGCGCGCACATCGAGCAGCTCGAGCGTTATATCGCCGGTTGACCCCGGCGCCCATTGCCGGTTGATCTCGGGTGCTCGTCCCTCGCCGGTTGACGACACGCGCCACCTCGGTATCATGAGGCCATGCACTGGCGCGCTCGAGCCCGGTTGCCCGACCTGGCGCCGTCATGAATTTGCGCGCCTAGAACCGAGTTAAGTGATTGTTTTCGCAAGTTCTCTGCGGGTCGGCCGCAGGGATGCGGTTATGCACGGGCCTGTTATGGCGAATGAGCAAATTCCAGATCTCACGACCACGATAAGCGGGAGAGACCCGCGTACCGGAGACTGGGGCCTGTATCGAAGTGCGTATGAAAGGGACTCGTGCGGCTTCGGCCTGATCGCGAGCCTCGACGATCAGGCCAGTCATTGGGTTCTGCAAACGGCCATCAGTTCGCTGAACCGGCTCACGCATCGCGGCGCGATCGCCGCCGACGGCAAAACCGGCGACGGTTGCGGGCTCCTGATCAAGAAGCCGACGCGTTTCTTGCGGGCTGTGGCCGCGGAAGCACAAATTTCCTTGAGCCCGCAGTTCGCCGCGGGACTCGTATTCCTGAATCGCGACGCCGTAAAAGCGGCCGAAGCGCGCCGCGTACTCGCCGAGCAAATCGAACGCGAGAAAATGAGCGTCGCTGGATTTCGGGTCATGAATGTCGATGCTTCAGCCTGCGGCCTCGAGGCGCTGAAGACCTTGCCTCTCATAGAACAGGTGTTCGTCAATTCGAGCGCCGACATCGACGAAGCCACGTTCAACCGCCAGCTATACATGGCGCGTCGGCGCACCGAAAAGATCTTGGAGTCGAGCGATCCCGTGTTCTACCTGCCGTCGCTGTCGGCGAGCACGATCGTCTACAAGGGCATGGTGATGCCGCAATTCCTGGTGCAGTTCTATCCGGACCTCAAGGATCCGCGCATGGAGGCATCGGTGGTCGTGTTTCATCAGCGCTTCTCCACCAATACGTTGCCGCAATGGCGCCTCGCGCATCCCTATCGATATCTCGCGCACAACGGCGAAATCAACACGGTTCAGGGCAATCGTTCGTGGGCGGTGGCGCGCGGGCCTTTGTTCCGCTCGCCGCTGTTGCCCGACTTGGGCGATGTTCTCCCCGTGGTCTCCTTGACGGGCTCGGATTCGCAGTCGCTCGACAACATGCTCGAACTGTTGCTCGTGGGCGGCCTTGATCCCATGCATGCCATGCGCATGCTGGTGCCGCCGGCTTGGCAGTCGGTCGACATGATCGATCCCGACCTCAAGGCCTTCTATGAGTACTATGCGACGCACATGGAGCCATGGGATGGCCCCGCCGGCATCGTGCTCACCGACGGCCGCTATGCATGCTGCACTCTGGACCGCAACGGACTTCGGCCGGCGCGTTGGGTTATCACCAAGAATCGGCACATCACCATCGCATCCGAGGCGGGCGTCTGGGACTACTCTCCCGAGGATGTGGTCAGAAAGGGCAAGCTGGGGCCGGGTGAGATTCTGGCGCTCGATCTGCAGACCGCCGAGCTCATGGACACCAAGCAAGTCGACGATCTGTTGAAGAGCCGTCATCCATACAAAGTATGGCTCAAGAAGGGCGTGCGCTATCTGCAAACCGATCTCATCGACCCGCGCCTCGCCGCGGAACCTTTCGATCAGGACACGTTGGCGCTGTTTCAAAAGATGTACAACGTATCGGCCGAGGAGCGCGACGAAATCATCCGCGTTCTGGCCGAGGACGAGAGCGAAGCGGTCGGCTCGATGGGGGATGACACACCCATGCCCGTTTTGTCGAGGAAGGTACGCTCTCTCTACGATTACTTCCGCCAGCAGTTCGCGCAGGTGACCAATCCTCCGATCGATTCCCTGCGCGAAAGCATCGTCATGTCGCTGCAGACTCAGATCGGACCGGAATGCAACATTTTCGTGCCGGCGCAGCAGCATGCCGAGCAAATCGTATTAAGTTCGCCGGTTCTTTCTCAGCGCAAGCTGCGCCAGATCATGGGTCTGGAGAACTCCGGCGTGCCCCACGAGTTCCTCGATTTGCAGTACGACGACGCAGTACTCGATCTCGACGTCGCCATTCGAAAGGTGTGTGATCAGGCGGAAGCCGCGGTGCGGGCCGGCAAGCTGGTGCTGCTCTTGTCGGATCGCTACTTGGTAAAGGGCAAGATCCCCATCCATGCGCTTCTGGCCACCGGCGCGGTGCACCACCGTTTGGTCAAGACGGGCTTGCGCTGCAAGTGCAATATCCTGGTTGAGACCGGCACGGCGCGCGATGCGCATCATTTCGCGTGCCTCATCGGCTACGGTGCCACCGCTGTATACCCGTATCTCGCATATCAGACTTTGTTCGACTTGATGCGCAAAGGTGCCCTGAAAATGGACGCCGACACGCGCCAGGAACTCGGCCGCAGCTACCGCCGCGGCATCCGCAAGGGCCTGTTCAAAATCATGTCCAAGATGGGCATCTCGACCATCGCGAGTTACCGCAGCGCGCAATTGTTCGAAATCGTGGGTCTCGGAAACGACGTCGTCTCGCTGTGTTTCGAAGGCTCCGAGAGCCGAATTCAGGGAGCGGACTTCACCGACCTCAAGGCCGATTCGCAGTACCTCGCGAGGCGCGCCTGGGACCTGACGGAGAACGTGAGCCAAGGCGGCTTGCTCAAGTACATGCACGACGGCGAGTACCACATGTACAACCCGGACGTGATTGCCACGCTGCAATCGTCTGTGATGGCGGGTGATTACGCCCAATACAAACAGTTTGCGGCGCTGGTCAACGAACGGCCGGTCTCCTGCATTCGCGATTTATTGAAATTGAACTCGAACAGACCAAAGGTTCCGCTCGAAGAAGTGGAGTCGATGACGGACATCCTCAAGCGCTTCGACAGCGCCGGCATGTCCCTGGGCGCTCTGTCGCCGGAGGCGCATGAAGCGTTGGCAATCGCCATGAATCGCTTGGGTGCACGTTCGAACTCGGGCGAAGGCGGCGAGGATCCGGTGCGCTACGGCACGGAGAAAAATTCCAAGATCAAACAAGTGGCTTCGGGACGCTTCGGCGTGACGCCGGAATACCTCATCAATGCCGAAGTGCTGCAGATCAAGATCGCGCAGGGTGCAAAGCCGGGCGAGGGCGGCCAGCTGCCCGGCCACAAGGTGAACGATATGATCGCGCGTCTGCGTTTCGCGCGCCCCGGGGTCGGTTTGATTTCACCGCCGCCGCATCACGATATTTATTCCATCGAAGATCTGGCGCAGCTGATCTTCGACTTGAAGCAGGTGAACCCAGAAGCCCTGGTGTCGGTCAAGCTGGTCGCCGAGCCCGGCGTCGGAACGGTGGCGGCGGGGGTCGCCAAGGCCTATGCCGATCTCATTACGATCAGCGGCTATGACGGGGGCACCGGCGCGAGTCCCCTGTCCTCGATCAAATATGCCGGCACCCCTTGGGAATTGGGGCTGGCCGAAACCCATCAGACGCTGCGGGCCAACGAATTGCGGCATCGCGTGCGGCTGCAAACCGACGGCGGCCTGAAGACCGGTCTCGATGTCATCAAGGCCGCCCTCATCGGCGCGGAGAGTTTTGGATTCGGGACCGCTCCGATGGTTGCGTTGGGATGTAAATATTTGCGCATCTGCCATCTTAATAATTGCGCGACCGGCGTCGCCACTCAGCACAATGTTCTGCGCACCAAGTTCTTCATCGGCTTGCCGGAAATGGTGATGAACTATTTCAAATTCGTGGCGCAGGAATGCCGCGAGATCATGGCGGATCTTGGTGTACGCAGTCTCCAGGAGCTGATCGGGCACACCGAGCTTCTTGAAATCCTGCCGGGCGAGACCCTGAAACAGCGCAAGCTCGACCTCGAGCCGGTGCTGGCGAATTCCTCTTTGGTGTCGAGCAAACCGCAGTACTGCGTCAACCCTCGCAATGAGCCGTTCGACAAGGGTGCGCTGGGCGAGAGAATGCTGCGCGACATGCGCGAGGCGATACAAAACAAGTCCGGAGGCGGGTTCTCCTATCTCGTGAGCAATTTTCACCGTTCGATCGGCGCCCGCATTTCGGGCGAAATCGCCAAGCGCTGGGGCAATACCGGCATGAGCGCGGCGCCGCTCGTCGTCACGCTCAAGGGCTCCGCGGGACAGAGCTTCGGCGTCTGGAACGCGGGCGGATTGCACCTGCATCTCGAGGGCGAAGCGAACGACTACGTCGGCAAGGGCATGGCGGCGGGCAAGATCGTGTTGAAGCCGCATGCGAGTTCGACGTTCATCGCCCGCGAGACGGTGATCATGGGGAATACCTGCCTGTATGGCGCGACCGGCGGCGAACTGTATGCCGCCGGCACGGCGGGTGAGCGCTTCGCGGTGCGCAACTCCGGCGCCCTCGCGGTGGTCGAGGGCGCAGGCGATCACTGCTGTGAGTACATGACGGGCGGGGTGGTGTGCGTGCTCGGACGCACCGGAGTGAATTTCGGCGCGGGGTTCACCGGCGGTTTTGCCTACGTGCTCGACATGGAGCGGGACTTCGTCGATCGCTACAATCACGAATTGATCGATATTCACCGCGTGTCGCCCGAGGGCATGGGGACTCACGTCCAACATTTGCGCGGACTCATCGAGCAGCATGTCGATGCCACCGGCAGCGTCTGGGGCGAGCAGTTGCTCAATGATTTTCGTAGCTACATCGGCAAGTTCTGGGTGGTGAAGCCGAAAGCGGCCGCGATCGACTCGCTTCTGGTCAATCTGCGCCGCGCAGCCTAAGACGCGCGCTCATCGCCGCCCCAAAATGTCCGACAAGTATCTGCAGTTTCTCGAAGTGCCGCGCTCGGAACCGGAAAAGCTCCCGGTCGAGGTACGCACCACGGAATTCCGCGAGATCTATACCCAGTACAGCGCCACCGCCGCCGCGCAACAGGCCGGACGGTGCCTATCGTGCGGGAATCCGTTTTGCGAATGGAAATGCCCTGTACACAACTACATTCCGAATTGGCTCGAACTGATCAATGCCGGCAAGCTGTTCGAGGCGGCGGAGCTTTCCCATCAGACCAATTCGCTGCCCGAGATGTGCGGACGCATTTGTCCGCAAGATCGTCTCTGCGAAGGCGCGTGCACGCTGAATGACGGGCTCGGCGCCGTCAGCATCGGCGCCATCGAAAAATACATCACGGACGAAGCGTTCAAGCAGGGCTGGAAGCCCGACCTTACGCATGTCGTGCGCACGAACAAGCGCGTGGCCATCGTGGGCGCCGGTCCCGCGGGTCTGGGATGTGCGGATATCCTCGTGCGCAACGGCATCACCCCCGTGGTGTTCGATCGGTATGCGAAGATCGGCGGACTGCTGACATTCGGCATCCCGCCGTTCAAGCTCGAAAAAGAAGTGGTGGAAAAGCGCCGCCAGATCATGGAGGAGATGGGCGTTGAATTCCGCTTGAACGTCGAGGTCGGCCGCGACATTGCATTCGATGAGCTGACTCGGGAGTTCGACGCGATATTTCTAGGCATGGGCACTTACTCTTACGTCAAGGGCGGTTTCGCCGGCGAGGATCTCGCGGGTGTGTACGAAGCGCTGCCGTATCTCATTTCGAACATCAACCGGGAACTTGGGTTGCCGAACGATCCGGCCGGCTTCGTCGACATGCGCGACAAGCAAGTCGTCGTGCTGGGCGGCGGCGACACGGGCATGGACTGCAATCGCACCGCCATTCGCCAGGGGGCGGCTAGCGTCACCTGCACTTATCGCCGAGACGAAGACAACATGCCGGGCTCGCGGCGCGATTACAAGAACAGCAAGGAAGAAGGCGTCACATTCTTGTTCAACCGCCAGCCCATCGAAATCGTCGGCACCGACCGGGTTTTGGGCGTGAAGCTCGTAGAGACACGCTTAGGGCCCCCCGGCCCGCGCGGGCGCCGCATCACCGAAGTCGTACCCGGCACCGAAGAGATCATACCGGCGGATGCCGTGATCATTGCCTTCGGCTTTTTGCCGAGTCCGCCGGATTGGTTCGTCCAGCAGGAGATTGCGCTGCATCGTAGCGGACGCGTGCGCGTGGCCGGGGCAGCGCTGGGAGCGTCGCAGGGGACGCCTCAGTTCAAATTTCAAACCACCAATCCCAAGGTGTTCGCCGGCGGCGACATGGTGCGCGGGTCCGATCTCGTCGTGACGGCCGTATTCGAGGGACGCGAAGCGGCGCTCGGAATCATCAAGTACTTGGGCGTGCGCCCGACTGCGAACGTCCAGCCGTAGCGGCGGCTCCCGTAGCGGCGGCTCCCGTAGCGGCGGCTCCCGTAGCGGCGCCGAGACTCCTCCTGAAATAATCATGTCCGAAAACGGCGAGTATTGAGTGCCGAGATTGGCTACTCTGTCGCCATGATTTTGGAGTCCGACGCTTGTTTTCGCGCTGTGCGCGCCCGCGACCGCCGCTTCGACGGTAAGTTTTTCGTTGGGGTCGCCTCGACCGGCATCTATTGCCGGCCCATTTGTCCGGTGCGTCCGCCGAAGCGCGAGAACATGCGATTTTATTCGAGCGCGGCTGCGGCGGAAGGTGCCGGATTCAGGCCCTGTCTGCGCTGCAGGCCCGAGCGGGCGCCCGGCCTCGCTTCCATCGATGCAGCGAGCCGCCTTGTCGGGGCGGCAATCGCAGGTATAGAAGAGCATGCACTGTCGAACGCGCGCGTGGGCGAACTCGCCGCGTCCTTGGGCGTCAGCGATCGTCACCTGCGGCGCGTCACTGAAGCGGAACTCGGCGTCTCACCGATCGAATTGGCGCAGACACAGAGGCTGTTGCTCGCCAAGCGGCTGCTGAGCGAAACGTCGCTCAACTTGACGGAAATCGCATTTGCCAGCGGTTTCGGCAGCGTGCGGCGCTTCAATGCGCTGTTCAAATCCCGTTATGGATTGAGCCCGAGGGCATTGCGCGGACATCCGGATCCTGCCGGTGGATTGCGCTGTCAGTTGGAATTCAGGCCGCCGCTGGCGTGGGAGAGTTTGCTCTCGTACTTGCGTCTGCGGGCAATTCCGGGCGTCGAGTGGGTCGATGGGACGCACTACCGCCGCACGGTTGCGATCGATGACACGCATGGGTGGATCTCGGTGTCGTTGGCGAAGAGCGGCGTCGCGCTCGACGTCGAGATGTCCCCGTCGCTCGCACCGGTGATCGGCGCCGTGATCGTGCGCGTCAAACACCAGTTCGATTTGGGCGCAGCTCCCGATTCGGTGAGCACGCTGCTGTCGCAGGACCCGACGCTCGCCGGCGCGGTGCGCCGCCTCCCCGGGCTGCGCGTACCCGGCGCATTCGACGGCTTCGAACTCGCGGTGCGCGCGATTCTCGGCCAGCAGGTGTCGGTGAAGGCCGCGACCACATTGGCGGGACGATGGGCACAGAGCTTCGGTGCCGTCATTGCAACGCCCTATGCGAAGCTCAACCGTCTCTCACCCAAGGCCCGTGACATGGTTGACATTGCAGCCCACCAAATCGGCGCCTTGGGCGTGGTAGGCAGCCGGGCCCGCGCCTTGCTAGCGCTCTCGTTGGCGGTGATCGAACGCCGCGTGGTGCTGGCCTATGCCGCGAACGTCGAGGAGCAGATCGAGGCGCTCCAATGTTTGCCGGGTATCGGTCCCTGGACGGCGCAATACATCGCGATGCGTGCTTTGCATTGGCCCGACGCCTTTCCCGGCGGCGATCTCATGTTGCTGCGGGCGGCCAAGGCCAACAAGAAGGAATTGCACGCGCGTGCGGAGGCTTGGCGGCCGTGGCGCGCTTATGCCGCTCACTATCTATGGCAGTCATTAGGAGTCTATCCATGAATACATACACCTACATCGACAGTCCCATCGGCCGGCTGCTGCTGTGCTCCGACGGCGATGCCTTGACCGGCCTCGATATGGACGTCCCTGGCCGCGCGCGTCGAGACATGCGCGACTGGGCGGAGGACGCGAGCTTAGGTCCGCTGCGCGCGGCTGCTCGGCAGTTGAATGAATATTTCGCCGGCACGCGGCGAGAGTTCGATCTACCGCTCCGCTTGCAGGGCACGAAATTTCAGCAACGCGTATGGCAGGCGTTGACCGAAATACCCTACGGCGTGACCGTATCCTATGGCGAACAGGCGAAGCGCATCGGCAATTCCAATGCCTCGCGCGCGGTGGGATTGGCGAACGGCCGCAATCCGATCTCGATCGTGGTTCCGTGCCATCGGGTGATCGGCGCCAATGGCTCGCTCACTGGGTACGGCGGCGGTCTGGAGCGCAAGCGCTGGCTGCTGGCGCATGAAGGGCTATATCAAATGAGCGGCAGCACGACCGTGAACATTGCGCCGCCGCCGTCCGGCCGATTGGCCGCGAGCGCCTTGCCGCCGTGAAATTCTGCAATGAGCCTGACGATGTACAGGCCTAAGCCGAAGTGCGGCCTGTCGTCCTGCCCCTCCCGGTGCTCGAACAGCGATTCGAACAGCCGTTCGAGCATCGGCGTCGGTATCGGCGGTCCGTCGTTGATCACAGCCAGTTCATAATTGCTTGCCGACCGCCTCAGGCGCACCACGATTGTCCCCGTTGACGGGCAGAAATCGACCGCGTTTTCGATGAGCTTGTCGAGCAGCTGCACGATCAGATCGGGGGCACCACGCATGAAACACGCGTCGGGCGGCGCTTCGAGTTCGATGCGCTTTCCAGAAAAGGCGTCGCGGTAACCGGCCACGGCAGAGGAGAGCAACTCCTTGCAATCGAAGTTCACGCGCTCGGCTTGCTTGATGCTCTCCTCCACCCGAGCCGCCGCGCCGAGCGCGCTCAAAATCGACTGCAGGCGCGACGCCCCCTCGCGGGCGCGGGTGACATAGCCGCGCTGATCCGCGCGCACGCCCTCGGATTCCAAATTATCGAGCGAAGAGCGAACGATGGTGAGCGGCGTGCGCAGTTCGTGCGAGAGCTTGCCCCCCAAGGTGCGCAAATATTGCGTGTGTTCGTTGAGACGCGCCAATAGCCTCTCGAAACCACGCGCCAAGGCGCCGATTTCATCGGCGCGCGACGACTCCGGCATGTCGAGCCGAATCCGGCCGTCGTGGCCCACGGCGGCATCGGCGGCGGCGCGCAGTCGGCCGATGCGTAGGCTAATCGAGGTCGCAACGGCAAACGCGAACAGGACGGCAAGGGCGGTGGCGAGCAGGGTGAGATTGAAGAGTCGCGTCAATGCCTGATCGCGCATCTGAAGCAATTGATCGCCGGCCTGTTCGAGCACCACCGCGCCGCGCGCTTGCCCGCCGATCATGATCGGAGCGGCGGCCGACAGGAGTAAATCTTGGTTGCCGGTGCGCAGCCACTCTGCGGCCGAATGTCCGGCGAGGGCCGCGGCAACGCTTTTACCCTGCACACGATCAGCCGCCGCGATCTTGAGCGGCCACGCCGAGGTGTCCACGGTGACGAAGCGCCGGTACCAGTTGTCGCTCGTATTCGTCTCCTCGCCGGCCATGCTCGCACCGAGGGTGCCGGCGGTGCCGAGTTTCAAGGCATTGGCATCGACCACGGTGGCGCGAGTGCCCGGCCGCATGAAAGTGGCGAGCAATTCGTCAAGACCCGTGGTCGCCATGAACAGCCGTCCGCCGCGCACTGGATCGGCGGCCGCTGAACCGGGCTCCGTGCCGCCGTCACCCGCGTCGATCCGGAGGCGCGAGCCCAGCATGCTAAACGGCAAGCGCGCTTCCAAGTGATAGCCGCGCGCGGACTGCAGCCAAAAAGCCTGCATGCGCGGTTCGCCGGCCGCGTGGTCCACACCGTCCTCGCCTTTGACGACGGTCTGCGCTTCGATCAGGCCGGGTGCGCTGGTGGCGAAGAAATAGGATTCCTGCGATCCGTCGGGTCTTTGCACCGTGAGATTTACGCGGTCGAACCGATCGTGTTCGGGATGTACCTTGGCGGGCTCGGCAATGAAATGCGGATCGTCGACCTCGAGGTAGAGAAACAAGTACCGCTCGGTGAAGCCGGCCTGGATGCGCGCGGGGTGGCCGGTCGTCGTCGGCAGCGGCTGAGGGTCCATGGGTATATTCCAATCTTCGAGGTAGCCGTCGAGCAAAGGCTGGCCGTGGAGCGGAAACACGTACAGGTCTCCCTCGGCAGCCGAGAACGGTTCGGTATCATCCATATCGCGGAATACGCGGGCGGGCTCCGAGGACAACGCATGTGCGATTGTGTCGGCGCTCGCCTCGAGGGCGTTCTCCTGCGATACCCGCAACGTCGTCTCGAGCTCGCGCGCGTACTGGCAGCCGGCCCAAGGCAGCACGAGAGTGGTGAGCGCGACGATCAGCAGTTGAAGACGAATGCTCACTCGACCCAGCGATAACCCATTCCGTACACGGTTTGAATGGAGTCGAATCCGGCATCCACCTCGAGGAATTTGCGCCGCACGCGTTTTACGTGCGAGGTGATGGTGTTATCGTCCAAGACCACGTTCGCGGCATCCATCAGCTGCTGCCGGTTCTTGACGTGGCCTGGATTGCGCGCGAGCGCATGCACGATCCAAAACTCCGTCAATGACAGGGTCACCGGCGCACCATTCCATGTGGTTTGCATCTTCTCGCCGTCGATCGACAGCGCGCCGCGCCGAACGATTTCGGCGGCGCTGTCCGGCCGCCGCAGCGCGTCGATGCGCCTGAACAGCGCCGCAACCCTCGCCGCCAGATGCGGCAGGCTCACGTCCTTCGTCAAAAAATCATCGGCGCCCAAGCGCAGACCCGAAACCGCATCCAATTCGCTGTCCCGCGCCGTGAGAAAGATGATGGGCAACTCGGCCGATAGTGCGCGCAGTTCGCGGCATAGATCGAAGCCTCCTTCGGCCTCATCCTCCAAGGAGATATCGATGATCGCAAGATCCGGCAAGTGCGTGCTGAAGGCCTGCATGGCGAATTTTCGATTGCCGTAAGTCTTGATGAGGTAGCCGTGCCGGGCCAGCGCCGCCGCGTAATTGTCCCGCAGCGCCGGCTCATCCTCGACGATGGCGATGTGCTTCTTCATCGCATGATCATAGCCGATGCCGGCCGGCGGTTAGCGATAACCAGCCCCCATCTGCGGGCCGCCACAATTCGTCAGAATTGGCCCGAACAGCGCCGCTTTTGCGCCCAGTCGAAAGCTGATTTCGCGGCGAACCTGGACCCTCGAACACCAGGAGGCATCCATGCAAACGCGAACGTCCATGCAAACGTCGAACATCAGGCAGAGAGTAGCCGCGCCGAGCAATTTCTGGTCGCAGCACCGGGAAGCAACCCTCAATTGGCTGGCGCTCGGGCTGCTGCTCGCCGCGTGGAACGCCGCGGACAACGATGCCGGGGAGGCGCACCGGCGGCCCGCTGCTCTGCGCGGGTATTCGTACGTCTCGGTGCGAGCAGCGGCGCGGCTCATGGCGGCGCGCGGATCGAACGCAAAAGAATAGCGCGCCAACGAATAGATGAAGGTCCCCTCTCGAAAGTCACAGAAACGTCAACGTACTGTCATGCTTTGTATCTGTAATGGGACGACGTGATTGCCAAGGACACCAGCAAACAGATACTCATCATCGATCGGGACATTGCATCGGTTGAGCCTCTACGCCAGAAGCTGACCGAAGCTGGGTTTGTCGTGCAAGTGATATCCGACGGCACCGCAGCCCTCACTGCCGTCGCGGAGCGGCCTCCCCATTTGGTGATGATCGACGGGAGCACCGCCGGCTTTGCCGCTCCGGATTTAATTCAGAGGGTGCGCCGGCTTCGAGCTCCGCGAGCGGTACGGCTGATCATCTTGGCCGCATCATCGGTTGAGCAAGACGTGGTGACGTGGCTCGAACTCGGTGCCGACGATTACATCGCCAAGCCCTTTTCATTGCCCGAAACCGTCGCGCGCGTGTCCGCCCTGTTGCGCTCGCACGCTCACGAGGAGCAGCTTTCTTCACTGAGCTGCGACGAGTTGGTGCTCGAGGCGTCGACCAATCGCGTGATGGCACACGGCCAGCTGGTCGACTTGCATGGAGTTGAATACCGCTTGCTCGAATTCCTCATGTCGCATCCCGGGACGGCGTTCAATCGGTGCGAACTGCTCGCGCGAGTGTGGGGAGCAAGTGAAGTGGATGAGCGGACGGTCGACGTGAACGTGCAGCGACTCAGGAAAATTCTGCGTCAACTGGGCTGCGAAGCTTACCTTCAGACGGTGCGGGGCTTCGGCTACCGGTTGGCAAGTCCCTCCGTTG
The DNA here is from genome assembly GCA_963755965.1 of uncultured Gammaproteobacteria bacterium. Classification (GTDB taxonomy): domain Bacteria; phylum Pseudomonadota; class Gammaproteobacteria; order Steroidobacterales; family Steroidobacteraceae; genus Bog-1198. The sequence goes on along the minus strand of CAVWLU010000008.1, from coordinate 184,257 downwards.
ACTGAGACTTAGGTCCCGTTTTAATTGTTCCACGCGATGTTCCACGTGTAAGTTCCTTTTTTGTAAACAAATCTTCTTCCTCGAGTCACGCGTCCGTCACAACAAAAGTCGATTGTGATGCTCGTGAAAGGACTCTGGAGTGAAGAAATGGTAGAGCGCAATGCCCCTTCGACGCTGCGGCTACGAACGGTCTTTATCTCAGACATCCATCTGGGCTTCAAAGGCTGCAGCGCAGACTTACTGCTCGACTTTTTACATCACGTAGAAATGGATTGTCTGTTCCTGGTCGGCGACATCATCGATGTTTGGAGTATGAAGAAGAGCATGTTCTGGCCGCAGTCGCACAACAATGTGTTGCGGACCATCCTGGGTAAAGCGAAGCGCGGGACCAAGGTCATCTTCGTTCCGGGCAATCACGACGAAGTGTTCCGGGAATTCGACGGCGCCGTATTCGGGAACCTGGAAATACACCGCGAATACGTTCATCTAGGTGCCGATGGCCGGCGTATTCTGGTCATGCACGGCGATGAGTTCGACAGCGTGGTCAAGTGCAGTCCTTGGCTGGCAAAATTGGGCAGCAATATCTACGACGTCCTGCTGGCCGCGAACCCCTATATCAATTCAGTGCGCCGACTGTTCAATTTGCCGCATTGGTCACTATCGTCTTACCTGAAAAACAAGGCAAAAACAGCGGTGCAGTACATCGGCAGTTTCGAGGAAGCGGTTGCGCAGGCGGCGCGCAAGCGCGGCGCCGATTCGGTGGTTTGCGGGCATATTCACCGTGCAGAATTGCGCGACATCAACGGAATTCTGTATTGCAACGACGGCGACTGGGTTGAGAGTTGTACCTCCCTGGTCGAAGACATGAACGGCCGCCTACGTTTGATCGATTGGCCGAAGCTGCGCTCGCAGATGCTCGAAGCACCGGCGGCGCTTCCAGTGGAACAAGCGGCTTGACCTACAAACTTGGCGGAGTCACACCAGTGAGCGAGATCATCGAATCGTGGAGCCTTCCCTGGCATGCAATGCTCCACAGTTTGGCCAATGAATTCGATGACGCGACGTCGGGTGGGGCGGCCAAAACGGATTCCGCGGCCACCCGCGCCGCGGGTACTCGGTTGCGGGCACGCGCGCCGCGGCCCCGCCGGCTAGCTGGCTGGTACGTGCACGAAGTGCTGCGCCGCTGATGCACCAGGCGAATCGTTAGCGGCCCGAAGGCTCGGCGCGCGGAAAGCGCCTGAGAGCTCCCAAACCCCTCGGGCGTCGCGTTTTCTTTATACAACTGCCGCATACCTGTCCACTAATCGTCATCTTCGTGGTGCACGATTCTGCGCTACGTCACCATTCGGGAGGCACGCGCCAATGAACAGCTTGAATTTGAATCTCGATACGGAAATGAGTGATTTGGAATACGAATGGCGCGAGATGTACGAGAGCAGCATTATCGCGCGCGCCGAATATCAAGCCCTGGCAGCGGATCGCAAGGCGAATGCGGATTTTCTCGACGCGGCTCGCGAGCGGCTAGACCGGGCCGAGGCGTCGAAGGCGCGGATCATGTCGAAACTGGAGCGGCTCGAAGGGCGCATGTTGAACCAAGATTGAGAAGCTCAAGGAGCCGTCATGATCCATCGCAATGCCGACGGAGATGCTGCTGCGAATCTTTTGGAACGCCGCTGGTTTGCATCCATCGCGGCCGTTGAGGCCCTGCGGTCCGAGTGCGCAGTCTTGGGGGAAGTCATGGACATTGCCGAGAGCGCGTGGCGGCGCGAAAAGAGCCGACTCGCCCGCCTGGAGGCGATGCGTGATGCTCTAGGTGAGGAATTGGCGGAGTTCGACGGACAACGGCACGTACTCACCGCCGGCCCAGTCGATTGCGCGGTGTCTTCGGCGGCGTGATTGTTGGGGGTCGGGCGGGCATACTCCCCCGATGAAGTGTAGCTACCACCCTTCGTACCAGGTTGGCCTATCGCCCGGACATCCTTTTCCGATGAGCAAGTATCCGCTGCTCAAAGATCGGCTCCTGGCGGAGGGCGTGCTTGCGCCCGGCGATATCCTCGAACCCGAACCGATCCGCATCGCTTCACTCGAACTGGTGCATACCCAGGAATATCTGGGCAAATTGCAATCCTCGAGCCTATCGGCGGCGGAACAACGGCGGCTCGGCCTGCCCTGGTCTGAAGCGCTTTGGCGGCGCTCCCGGCTGGCCGTGGGCGGGACACTGCTCGCGGCTCGCAGCGCGCTCGAGCTAGGATTGACTGGCAACTTGGCCGGCGGGACTCATCATGCGTTCGCCGATCACGGCGAGGGATTCTGCGTGCTCAACGATGTGGCGGTCGCCATCTCCCAGTTGCGCCTCGATGGTGCCATCGAGCGCGCGGTCGTCATCGATCTCGACGTGCACCAGGGTAACGGCACGGCGGCGATCTTCGAGGACGTGGAGGAGGTGTTCACGTTCTCGATGCACGGCGAACGAAATTATCCGCTCGCGAAAATGCGATCCAATCTGGACGTGCCGTTGCACGACGGGGTGGGCGATGCCGAATACCTCGAAAGCTTGCAGCGGCACTTGGCGACGGTTCTCGAACGCTCCGATGCGGACATTGCTTTCTATCTGGCCGGCGTAGATGTTGCGGCCGGCGATCGCTACGGCAAACTCAATCTCACGGAGGAGGGCATCCGTCGACGCGACCGGATGGTCATCGAAGCGGTGCGTACTCGCAGCGTACCGCTGACCATCGTGTTGGCGGGAGGCTACGCCGCGACTCGCGCGCGCACCGCAGAATTGCATGCGCACGCGTTTCGGGAAGCCGTGGCGTGGCGCGACGATACGCCAAACGCCAGGCCGTGAGGTCAGCTTTGAAGCGTCGTCAGGCCGCTCTTCGTCAAGCCGCTGCCGATGCCATCAATCCTTTGAGCTTGCCGATGGCATTGGACTCGACCTGCCGCACACGCTCAGCGGAAATGCCGTATTCGTCGGCGAGCTCGTGCAACGTCGCCTTGTCGTCCGTCATCCAACGCCGCTTCAATATGCTGCGGCTGCGCTCGTCGAGCTTCTCGAGCGCTATGCTGAGCCGATCGCTCGAGTCCTCTTCCCACTCTTCCCGCTCGACTTCGATCGCGGGATCCGCGTTGCTGGCGGGAAGATACATCGCCGGCGAGTAGGCTTCCTCTTCGTCGCTCTCCGGAGCTGGATCGAAGGACATATCGCGCGCGGACAGCCGCTGCTCCATCTCGCGTACGTCGCTCACATCGACGCCCAAATCTCGGGCGACTGCGCGAGTTTCCTCTTCGGACAGCCATGCCAGATTCTTTTTCATCCGGCGCAAATTGAAGAAGAGCTTCCGCTGAGATTTCGTGGTGGCGACCTTCACCAGCCGCCAATTGCGCAGCACGTACTCGTGAATTTCGGCGCGGATCCAATGGACCGCAAAGGACACGAGGCGCACGCCCACAGCGGGATCGAAGCGCTTGACCGCCTTCATGAGGCCCACATTGCCCTCTTGCACGAGGTCGCCCATGGGCAGGCCGTAACCTAGGTAGCCGCGTGCAATGTGCACGACGAACCGAAGGTGCGAGAGCACCAGCTGCCGCGCGGCGTCCAAATCGGCTTCCGAACGGAAACGCGTGGCCAGGGCCACCTCATCTTCCTTGGACAGAACCGGGATCTGCGAAACGCGGTCTATATACGCATCGAGGCTCCCAACGGGGCCTGCGAAAACCAAACCAGTCTGCTTAGCGACTAACGCGGAAGTCATCGAGGAACCTCCAATAAAGAACCTCCAAAACACGGGGACATAATAGCACTCCTGTAGTTAGAGTGCTAACGAACGCGGGAGTTCACAAGGCACAATAAACCATCTAAAAACAATGAGTTAGACAGGATCGATGGCGCGGATGTGCCGCGTCGCGGCAATCCAGGACCCCAACCAACCTAGGCCAATGCCTAAGCCCAAAACGCGGACCGCGGAGCCCAAATTGAGGCCCTGCAAATGAAAGTGGCTGCCGTAGAGTCCCGCCAAATGCTCGACCGGCCCGCCGAGCACCGCGATCGCAATGGCGACCACGATCAACGCGCCGACGCCGCCGCCCAATCCGTACCAAATGCCGCCGTAAAGGAACGGCCGCCGCGCGAAACCGTCGCTGGCGCCCACCAACTTTAAGACCTCGATTTCGGCCCGGCGGTTCAATATATCCAGACGGATGGTGTTGCCCACGACGAGAACGACTCCGAGGCACAGCAGCCCTCCGGTGAGCCAGACGGCACGCCGCAACAGGTCGAGCATGCCGTTCAGGCGCTGCACCCACTCGGTGTCCAATTGCACAGAGTCCACGTCCGGCATCGCCGCGATGCCAGCCTTCAGTGTTTGAGTACCCTCGGGGGAACTGGCCGGAAGGGTTGGAGTAACCACCAACGTGTTCGGCAATGGATTGTCCGTCAGCGCATCGAGCGCTTTGCCGAATCCGGACGCGCGGCGAAAATCCGCGAGGGCCTGATCAGCCGTAATGACCCGCACTTGGGCCACATCGGAGCGTGCGCGCAATTGCTTCGCCAATGCCTGCGTCCGTTCGCTACCCGCCTTCCTGCTGAGATATACCGACAGATCGAAAGCTTGGTTCCAATCGGCCGTCGCCACTCGCGTGTTCTGCAGCAGCACATTGAAAAAGAGCGGCAGCGCGAGTGCGACGGCGATGACGGCCATGGTCATCGCCGCCGCCAAGGGATACTGCGCCAAACGGCCCAAGGAGCCCACCAGAGTCTGGGCATGGCGGGCGAGCCAGATTCGAACGGCGCCCGCCATCTTAAGGCGCTGCCACTCGTCCGTCATCGAGGACGATGCGCCGCGCGGAAAATCGATCGATCAAGTGCACATCGTGGGTGGCGATCACCACCGTCACGCCGACCTCATTGAAGCGCTTGAATAATTGCATGATCTCGAGTGCAAGATCGGGATCCAAGTTGCCGGTGGGTTCATCGGCAATCAGGAGCCTGGGTTTTGCGACCACGGCACGCGCAATGCCCACCCTTTGCTGCTCGCCGGTCGAGAGCTCGAGCGGGCGGCTCTTTTCCTTGCTCAACAAGCCGACCTGGTCGAGTGCGGCGCGCACGCGCTTGTCGATCTCGCGCTTCGGAACACCGGCGATGATCAGCGGAACCGCGACGTTGTCCGCGACCGGCCGGTCGTGGAGCAGTTTGTGGTCCTGGAAGACGACGCCGATTTGCCTGCGAAATTGCGGTATGCCGCGAGCCTTGATGGAAGCGGTGTTTTGATTGTCGATGAAAACCTGGCCGCGGGTGGGCCGCTCGATGAGCGCAATCAACTTCAAGATGCTGCTCTTTCCAGCCCCGGAATGGCCTGTCAGGAACGCGAGCTCGCCCGCGTCGATCGCAAACGACACACCGGCCAAGGCCTCACGCCCGGTCGGGTAGCGCTTGTGGACCTGATCGAAGCGAATCATGCGGCGCGGCCATCCGAGGGCCCTGATTGCAAGAGGGCGGAGACGAACTCGGCGGCATTGAAGACGCCGAAATCCTCGCTCTCCTCGCCGACTCCGACGAACCGAATGGGGATATTCAGCTTCTGTGCGATGGCGAGTACCACGCCGCCTTTCGCGGTGCCGTCGAGCTTGGTGACGACCAATCCCGTGACTCCGAGACCCTTGTTGAATTCCTCCGCTTGCGCCACGGCGTTCTGGCCAATGGTCCCGTCGAGCACCAACAACACTTCGTGGGGCGCGCTGGGGTCTAGCCGCGCCAGCACGCGCTTGACCTTCTTCAGTTCATCCATGAGATGCGTTTGGGTGTGCAGCCGCCCGGCGGTATCCGCGATCAGCACGTCGATCTGACGCGCGCGCGCCGCCTGCAAGCCGTCGAAAATGACCGCCGCGGGTTCGGCGCCCGGATGTTGGGCGATGATCGGCACCCGATTACGCTCCGCCCAAACCGTAAGCTGCTCGCGCGCGGCAGCTCGAAATGTATCACCGGCGGCGAGCATGACAGTGCGTCCCTCCGCCAAGAGACGATGGGCCAATTTGCCGATGGTGGTGGTCTTGCCGGCTCCGTTGATGCCCACGACCAAAATGACGTAGGGTTTGATCTTGGGGTCGATGATCGAGAGCCCGTTCGACGGGCTTCAAAATATCGACCATCGCCTCGCTCAGGGCGCCGAGCAATGCATCGACGTCGTTGAGCTCTTTGCGCGCCACCCTACGGCGTAACCCCTCAAGAATTCGTGTGGTCGCCTCCACTCCGACGTCGGCGGTGATGAGGCGCGTTTCGAGGTCGTCCAAGATTTCGGCGTCGATCTTGCGGCCTGGCAGCAATTCCTTGATGTCGGTGGTGAGCCAGGCGGGTCCGACATTTAATTTGGCGCGCAGGCGCTTGAAGAAGCCGCGGACGCCGGGCTTGTCGGCTTCGTTCGTCATGATCCTGAGAGCTTAGCAGAGCGAATGCTCTGTTCTAGCAGGTATGATCAGCGGGGTGACGACCCCAAGCTCGATCAAGCCAGTGCCGGGCAGCCGAAATTTCGTGCGCATCATCGGCGGCAGCTGGCGCGGACGGCACGTGAGCTTTCCCGACGTTCCGGGTCTTAGGCCCACCCCCGATCGCGTTCGCGAAACCCTGTTCAATTGGTTGCAGCACTCCATTGCGGCGACCCGGTGCCTGGATTTGTTCGCAGGGTCAGGGGCACTCGGGCTCGAAGCCCTGTCGCGCGGCGCCAGGGAAGTGATTTTCGTGGAGCAATCGGTACCGGCAGCTCGCGCCCTTCAAGTGGAACTCGGGCGGTTGGGCGGCACTGCGAAAGCGCGGGTCATGGAATTGGGAGCCGCGCGATTTCTGCGCACCCCGGGCGAGCCCTTCGATGTGATATTTCTCGATCCACCGTTCGGACGCGATGCCCTGGCCGAATACATCCCTCTGCTCGATAGCGGCGACTGGGTGAAGGCCGGCGGCTTGGTGTACCTGGAAAATGAGCGGGCGGCCGGCGTGCCCGCTCTGCCCACGCATTGGGAATTGCTCAAATCGAAGTCGGCGGGCGAGGTGGGTTATCATCTGGCGCGCGTCAACGCTCGGTCTGGACAATGAATAAAAGAACTGCCGTATATCCTGGAACCTTCGATCCGATCACCAACGGCCACCATGACCTGGTGCGTCGCGCGGCCAGCATCTTCGATCGGTTGGTGGTCGCCATCGCCGCCAATCCCAATAAGGCGCCGATGTTCACCCTGGAGCAGCGTGTCGACATGGCGCGCCGGGTGCTGGCGGACGTGCACAATGTCGAAGTGATGGGTTATGTGGGTCTCACGGTCGATTTTGCCCGACAGAATGGGCTCGCGGTGATTGTGCGCGGCTTACGCGCCGTGTCGGACTTCGAATTTGAGTTTCAGTTGGCTAACATGAGCCGGCACCTGACGCCGGAAATCGAATCAGTCTTCATGACCCCGCAAGAGCAATACACCTTTATTTCCTCGACATTGGTTCGCGAAATCGCCGTGCTGGGCGGCAATGTGTCCGAGTTCGTTCATCCCATCGTTGAAGTCGAACTCAAGCGGCATCGCCAGCTTTGAGGAGTTATTCCGCAGCGCCGCCGGCGCCCCTCGCAGCATGGCGGGCGCCCCGACTTCTCGCCGCCGCCTGGATGGTGGCCGTCGCCTGGGCGCCGCTGTCGCAGGGCGACGAGCAGCCGGCGCAATCCAGCCGGGCGCCGTCGCGCCCGGGCGCGACCGAGGGAATCTATGCGCCGGCCGTTGCTGCCGTCACCCCGCACAAGGGGGCCATTGCGAGCGCTTATCCGCTGGCGAGTGAAGCAGGCCAAGAGATGCTCGCCCACGGCGGCAATGCCTTCGACGCAGCGGTCGCCGTATCCGCCGCTTTGGCGGTGGTCGAGCCCACCAGTTCAGGTCTCGGGGGCGGCGGGTTTTACCTCCTGCACCGTCAAGCCGACGGCTTCGAGACCATGCTCGATGCGCGCGAAAAGGCCCCTGCGGCCGCAACCCGCGACATGTACTTGGACGCGGCCGGCAATCCCATCGCGCGCGCCTCGATTGACGGAGGGTTGGCGGCCGGAATTCCGGGCGAACCCGCAGCGTTCGACTACTTGGCTCGCCGATTCGGGAAATTACCGTTGCAAAGAAGCCTGCAACCGGCCATTCGCCTGGCGCGAGACGGCTTTCCGCTGTATCCGCGCTTGCAGGCGGCCATTCGCTACAAGCGTGAGCTGCTGCTGCGCTCGCCCGATGCAGCCAAGGTTTTCTTGACCGCCGACGGGGGCGTCCCGGAGCTCGGTGCGCTGATCAAACAACCGGATCTGGCGGTCACTCTCGAGGCCATAGCTGCCCAGGGCTTCAAGGGATTCTACGGCGGGCGCGTCGCCCAGGATCTCGTGAACGGCGTGCGGGCAGCCGGCGGTATCTGGACGCTCAAGGATCTTGCCGCCTATCAAGTCGTCGAACGCAAGCCGCTGGTGGGCCGCTATCACGGAGCACGCATCGTTTGCGCCTCGCCCCCTTCATCGGGCGGCGTCGCACTATTGGACGCGCTCAACATCCTCGCGGGCTTCGATCTCAAGCGCGTCGATTCCGCGACCCATAAACACCTCGTGATCGAGGCGATGCGCCGCGCCTACCGCGACCGCGCGGTGTACTTGGGCGACCCGGATTTCGTCAAAATGCCGCTCCCGCAACTCATCAATGAAGACTATGCGGCCGGGCAGCGCTCCAGCATTCGCCCGGACAAGGCCATGCCCAGCGACATGCTGCCGGGCATCGAAACAGCACCGGTGGGCCTGCAGACGACGCACTTCTCGGTGCTCGATGGCGAGGGGAATCGGGTGGCAGGAACGATTTCCGTCAATCTGTTTTTCGGCACCGGGGACATGGTTTCGAAAACCGGCGTGCTGCTCAATAACACCATGGATGATTTCTCGGTCAAACCGGGCACGCCGAATGCTTTCGGCTTGGTGGGCAATGCCGAGAACGCCATCGCGGCGAATAAGCGCCCCCTGTCCAGCATGACGCCGAGCTTCGTCGAAACGCCGAAAGGATTGATGATCATCGGCACCCCCGGGGGCAGCTACATCATCAGCATGGTGATTTTGGGGACGCTCGATTACCTCGACGGAATGAGCGCGGCCGAGATCGTCAAGGATCCGCGATACCACCATCAATATTTGCCCGACGTGGTCGAGTATGAAAAGGGGGCTCTGCAGGAGAACGAGATCGCCCAGCTCAAGGCCATGGGTCACAAGCTCGAGGAAGGCAGCCGGCTCTGGGGCAACATGCAGGTGATCACCTGGGATTTTGCCACCGGCAAAGTGTCGGCCGCCGCGGATCCGCGGGGCGAGGGCGAGGGCCTGGTCTACTAGCGTTGGTCTACCAGCGCTGGTTTGCTAGCGCTGGCAGGTGGCGCACCAATACGTCGATCGCTGGCCTTGCACGAATTGCTTGACCGGAGTCTTGCATACGCGGCAGGGCTGTTGCGCCCGCTCATACACGAAAAGCCGTTGCCCAAAATAGCCCGGCGTACCTTCGGCGTTGACGTAGTCCCGCAAGGTCGTGCCCCCGATCTTGATGGCTTCGGCGAGAACCTCCTTGATGGCCTGGGTCAGGGCCTGCGCCTGCGCCCGGGTGATACGCCGCGCCGCGCGGCGAGGCGATATACGCGCGCGGAATAGGGCTTCGCTCGCATAGATGTTGCCCACACCGACGACGATCTGCGAGTTCATGATGAGGTGTTTGATGGCCACTGCGCGTTTGCGCGTGGCGCGATACAGGTACTCCGCGTCAAACTCCGCGCTCAAGGGCTCCGGCGCCAGTTTTACCAAGAGCGGATGCTCCAAGGGGTCCGATTCGGTCCAATGCAAGCTGCCGAAGCGCCGTGGATCGTGGAAGCGCAACACCCGCCCCGAATCCAAAACAATATCCCAGTGATCGTGCGCTCGCGGAGGCACGCCCGGCGCCAGCAGCCGCAGGCTTCCCGACATGCCGAGGTGCAGAATCACGGTGCCGGTATCGAGCGTGATCAAAATGTATTTGGCGCGCCGTTCGACGCGGCGCACGGTCTGTAGCCGAATCGCCTTCTCGAAGTTCGGATCGATGGGCCAGCGCAGTCGCCGGTTGCGCACGATCACGTCGATGACGCGCCGTCGCAGCAAGCCGGGCGCGATGCCGCGGCGGGTGGTTTCTACTTCAGGCAGCTCGGGCAGGAGCTACTTGATCTTCGATTCTTTGTAGGCGACGTGCTTGCGCACGACGGGATCGAATTTCTTGGTCTCCATCTTGTCCGGATGCAGACGCTTGTTCTTCGTCGTGGTGTAGTAGTGCCCGGTTCCCGCGGAAGAGACCAGTTTGATTTTATCGCGCATGGAGAATGCTCCTTAAACCTTGACGCCTTCGGCGCGAAGTTCGGCAACGACCACGTCCACGCCGCGCTTCTCGATGGTGCGCAAGCCCCGCGTGCTCACGCGCAGGCTCACGAACCGCTTCTCGGACTCCAGCCAGAACCGATGGGTATGCAGATTCGGCAAAAAACGCCGCCGCTTGCGGTTATTCGCGTGGGAAACCGTATTACCCGTTTTGGGGCCTTTCCCCGTGACCTGGCAGACTCGCGACATGGCGTAGACCTTTGAACTGAACAAGTTAACCGAGCCGCGCTTTATACCAGCTGCGCCTCAGGCGGGCAACCGGGGCGGGCATTTCTCAGCGGCAACGCTCAGGAGGAGGAGGTCTCGCTCCACGAAGCAGCGTTTTGGCGTTCTAACGTCAAAACATCACGTTCAAAAGCGACAAACCCAGGCGGCGGCGGCAGCAACTTTTGCGTGTATCTACAATGAATTGCGGAGTTTATTGCGGCGCAGCACGGGCGGCCGCGATGAAGCGAGGTGGCGTTACGCATGATGAACACCTGCCTCTACCGTGAGCGCTGGAACAGGGAGTGCGACGTGGCGTAGCGTCGCCACATCGAGTCTCAGATACGTTACCGTGCTTGCCAGGGCTCGGTGACCCAACACATCGCCGATCGCTTTGACGCCGACCCCGCGGGTCAGAAGGCGCATCGCGAAGGTATGCCTCAGGCGACACGGGTTCTTACCGAACTCGGTGAGGCCTGCCGCCAGACCGCGTTTAGCCAAGATATCTGCTACCGCGGTGCGCTCAAGCGGGATGTAGGGGCAGCGGGCGCGGCGAAATAGAAACGCGTGTTCGCTCGGATGCTTGGCGCGCTCGCGAAGGTAGGACCTGAGGACTTTTAACGTGGGTGCCGCCAAGGGGAGAATCAGCACAGAGCGAGTCTTGGTCTGCTCGACGCGAAGGAGCTTCCTTTGCCAGTCGATGGAATCCAAGCACAACGTCACCACTTCCGACGGCCGCAACCCGTAATGCGCGATGAGGTGCAAAATGCAGTGGTCGCGCGGCCCTGACTTACTGGTTGGATCAATCGAGGCGAGCAGCTGCTGGACCATGGGCCAAGGCACAGCGCGAGGCGGTAGCTCATCCCGATAGGTCCGTGGGGTGTCGAGGGCATCGAGTCGCGTCGGAATGAGGCCTCGGTCATGGGCGAATCGCAAAAACGCGCGCACGTGGGCGACCAAAATCCTCGAGCGTGTCGCTGTGTTGCCGACGGGAGGAGACGGAGAGGCCGCGGACATCGAAGACAAACTCAGCGTACTCGCGGCGCAGCTCACCGAAGCGGCTCGGTCGCGCAGCGGCGAGGCGGCCGCAATGGAATAAATAGCGCTGATAGGCGCGTCGGGTACCGGCGAAGCAATGAAACCTCGATCGCGGCCGGCACTCCGCATCAAACACGGTTCGAAGGCGCGCCGCCGAATGGGTCTTAGTCTTTGCGCAGTGCGACAGCTTGGGGGCCACGAAGGCGAGACGGCGAAGGTGCTGCTGGATGACGAACGTGCTGTATCGCTCGGCATGCAGCCACACAGCAAATGCGGCGAGTTCCTCGCCGGCGGGCGAATCCGCGATGAGCTTTCGAGCGTTGGTCGATAGGTCGAGGGTCATAACGCGTTCCTTTTAGGGGTTGTGGTGGAAACGCTTGACAATACGATATTAGTCGAAATATCGTATCGATATGAAAACACCCCAGGTCATCGAGGCGTTAGGCGCCTTAGCGCATGAGCATCGCCTTGCGATCTTCCGGTTGCTGGTGGAGCGAGGTCCTGCCGGGTTACCTGCCGGCAAGATCGCCGAGCGGGTGGGACTGGTGCCCTCGTCTTTAACCTTCCATCTGCAGAATCTGCAGCGCGCGGGCCTTATCTCCCCAGCGGCGCGAGAGCCGGCAGCTCATCTACTCAGCGGACTTCACCGCCATGACGGCGCTTGTTGGCTATCTGACCGATAACTGCTGCGCCGAGAGTGCAGCGCAATGCTGTCCGCCGGCGCAGCAATCGAAGGCTGTAAAACGCACGGCGAAAGTGGCTTAAAAGGTCATGCCGGACTACTCATGATCCGAGAACGACCCCCGCACTTAAGCGTTGTGGCGCTGCTCGAAGCGGAAGGGCTACCGGCGTCCGACCTGACTGAGACGCACTTGGAGCACTTCTTCTTCACCGGCTCCGATGGCGCGCCGAGTGCGCTCGTGGGGCTTGAGATCTATGGCGAGGCTGCGTTGCTACGCTCCCTGGTCGTGAGTGCCGCGGCACGAACCCAGGGGTTGGGATCTGCACTCGTGCTGCATGCGGAGGAATACGCCGCCGCACACCAAGTGCGCGCGCTCTATCTCCTCACAACTACCGCAGAAGCCTACTTCGAGCGTCGAGGCTATCGTCGCATCGATCGATATCAAGCGCCGCCCTCCATCCAATCCACGCGCGAGTTCGCGAGCCTTTGCCCGTCGAGCTCTGCCTTCATGATCAAACGACTCTAACCTCAACAGGTGAGCTATGAAACGACTCCACGTGCATGTCAGCGTCAAAGACCTACCCGCCTCGATCCGCTTCTACCGGACTCTCTTTGGGGCGGAACCTGTCGTGACCCAGCCCGACTATGCCAAATGGATGCTGGATGACCCCCGGGTGAACTTTGCGATCTCGATGAATCGCCAGCCGGTGGGGGTCAATCACTTAGGCTTCCAGGTCGAATCCGATGAAGAACTGCGGGGCATGCGCGCGCAACTGGAAGCGGCCGATGCACGCATGGTCGAGGAGAACGAGCAGCCCTGCTGCTACGCGAAGTCGGACAAGTACTGGGTCACCGATCCCACCGGAATCGCGTGGGAAACCTTCCATACGTTGGGCCGCATCCCGGTCTACGGGGAGGATACCGCGGTGTTCAATCACGGCGAATCCAGCACGCCGGTGGAAGCGCCGGCCGCCGGATGCTGCGTTCCCGCGCAGCGAGCTCAGCCTGCCAGTTGCTGCGCAAAATGAGCGCTGAGCGGACTTACAACGTCCTTTTTTTATGCACCGGCAACTCGGCGCGCAGCATCCTGGCCGAATCGCTCTTGAATCACTCGAGGTAAAGGTAAGTTCCAGTGCCTTTAGCGCCGGAAGCTTCCCGAAAGGTCAGGTCCATCCTCTGGCGATCGATCTGCTCAAACGCACGAATCTGCCGTCAGAGGGCTTCCGCAGCAAGAGCTGGGACGAGTTCGCGGCGCCGGGGGCGCCGCCGATCGACTTCATCTTCACGGTCTGCGACAACGCGGCCGGCGAAGTGTGTCCCGTGTGGCCCGGGAAGCCGATGACCGCGCACTGGGGGATCGCAGATCCAGCTGCGGTCGAAGGCACCGATGCCGATAAGGCCTTTGCGTTCCGAAAAGCACTCAAGGAACTCGAAACCCGGATCAAGCTCTTCGTACAGTTGCCGATCGCGTCGCTCGATCAAATGGCGCTGCGCGAGAAACTGCGCGCGATCGGGCAGCAGCCGACCACGACCGAAGCCTAAGGTCATGCTTCGACGTCTCGCCGCAGAAGGCTTAGGCTCCTTGCTCCTCGCGGCCACGGTCATCGGCTCCGGAATCATGGCCGAGCGGCTTGCCGTAGGAAACTTAGCGAGTAGCGCTCATCGCCAACACCGGGGCCACTGTAGCGGTTCTCGCCACTTTGATAGCGCTCCTCGGGCCCGTGAGCGGCGGACACTTTAATCCGGCGGTCTCCTTGGTCCAAGCGCTTCGCGGCGCCTTACCATGGCGCGATGCCGGTGCGTACGCCGTCATCCAAATCCTAGGCTGTTGTGCCGGGGCGATCCTGGCACACGCGATGTTCTCGCTGCCCCTCATCCAATCCTCGGTTCACGAGCGGACCGGCATCGCTCAGTGGCTCGCCGAGTACGTGGCGACCCTCGGACTGTTGCTGGTGATCTTGGGTCACCGAAGGGCACAGGATGCGCCTTGGATGGTTGCCGCCTGGATCGGAGCGGCCTATTGGTTCACCTCGTCCACGTCGTTCGCGAATCCCGCAATCACGATCGCAAGGTCTCTATCGAACACGTTCGCTGGAATATCGCCATCTCACGTGCCTGCGTTCATCCTTGCGCAGCTCCTCGGCGCACTAACCGCCATCCCTGTTGCCAAACTGCTGTTCGCCAACACGAAGAGTGAAAACGTCACTGATCCGTCGTAAATAATATGTGGAGCTGGAGCAGCGGAAACCGGTGAAAAATCGCACACCGGCTCCCGTACTCCACATATCAGATCAGTCCACGTTCGGCCAGCGACACGCTGGCGCCGTCCCCGACGATGATGTGATCCAACAGGCGAATGTCCACCAACGCGAGCGCCTCTTTTACCCGCTGTGTGATCAGCTCGTCCGCTTGGCTCGGTTCCGCCACCCCCGACGGATGGTTGTGGGCGATGATGACAGCGGCAGAATTGCGCTGCAGCGCCAATTTGACGATCTCGCGCGGATGCACACTGGCACCATCGATGGTGCCGCGGAACAGCTCCTCGAATTGTATGAGGCGATGGCGTTTGTCGAGATACAAAACGCAGAACACCTCGTGCTCGAGGTCGCGCAGCTTCGCAGTGAGAAAGTCGCAGGTCGCCTTGGGCGAAGCCAACGAAGGGCCGGCGCGCAGCGACTCCGACAATTGCCGCCGTGAGATTTCTGCCGCGGCCTGTAACTCGGCATAACGGGCGGGTCCGAGGCCCGGTTGAGCGCAGAAGCGCGCGCGATCGGCGGCGATGAGCTTGCGCAAAGAACGAAAGCTCCTCAGGGCTTCGCGGGCGAGATCGAGGGCGGAACGACCCCGTACGCCGGTGCGCAGCAGAATCGCCAGAAGCTCGGCATCCGACAAAGCGGCGGGGCCCTTCTCGAGCAGCTTCTCGCGCGGTCGTTCGTCGCTCGGCCAATCTCGAATCGCCATACTGCGAGCATGGGGTCTGGGATCGACAGCTGACCAGCGCCATTTCGTCGGCGAGAGACGAGATTGGCGGCGCCTATTTGTGCCCGGAGCTACCGAAGCCGCCAATGCCGCGTTCGCTCGTCGTGAAGTCCTCTATTACTTCAAAATCCACGTGCACCACGGGCACGATCACCATTTGCGCAATTCGATCTCCGGGATTGACGGTGAACGAGGCCGATCCGCGATTCCAACAGGACACCATGAGGGGTCCCTGATAATCGGAATCGATCAGGCCGACCAGATTTCCCAGCACGATGCCATTTTTATGCCCGAGTCCCGAGCGCGGCAGCAACAGCGCCGCAAGATTCGGATCTTCGACATAAATCGAAATGCCGGTGGGGATCAACTCGGCTCCGCCCGGCGGGAGCATCAGGGGACCAGAGATGCAAGCCCGCAAATCCATGCCGGCAGAGCCAGGTGTCGCGTGCGCGGGCAACGGGAATTCCTTCCCAATGCGCGGGTCCAAAATCTTGAGCTTGACCGTGCGCTGCATCCAGTCAGCGGCGAATGCGGCGGGTGCGCAGACGGCTGCGCGAATCGGCGGCGGCGGGCCGGCGTTTACGTGCACCGCGCCGTGGTGTGCCGTCGGACGGCGGCAAGCGATTGGCGATTACCGCAATGAGTTCGCGTGCAACGTCGATTTTCGGTGCGCGTGCGATCTCGACCTTTCCACCGGGCCACAGCACGGTCAAGGCGTTGTCCTCGCAATCAAAGGCAATTCCATCACCGACCTGGTTGGCCGCGATCATGTCGAGCTTCTTGCGCTTCAATTTGCTGCGCGCATTTTCCTCGACGTCGTTGGTTTCGGCGGCGAATCCGACGACGAACGGACGTTTGGTCATGTCGGCGACCGATTTGATGATGTCGGGCGCGGGTTCGAGGTCGAGCTTGACGGGGCCGCCTTGTTTCTTGATTTTATGTTTGGCTACGCTGACCGGCTGAAAATCCGCGACCGCCGCCGCCGCGATGAACACGTCCGCCTCGGCCACGTGGCGGTGAACCGCCGCATACATGTCGCGCGCGCTCTCGATGTTGATCCGGGTAACCCCCGCGGGCGTCGGTAGTTGGACGGGGCCGGCGACCAGCGTTACGTGAGCTCCGGCCTCGTGAGCGGCGGCAGCCACGGCAAAACCCATTTTTCCCGAGCTGCGATTGGTCAAGTAGCGCACGGGATCGAGGCGTTCTCGGGTAGGTCCGGCCGTGATCAATACGTTGAGACCGGCGAGCACACCGGCATTGACCGGAGGCTCGAGCAGGCTGGCCGCGAGGAGCGTCGGCTCCCACATGCGCCCCGTACCGATTTCTCCGCACGCCTGGTTGCCGGAGGCGGGGCCTAAAATGCGCACTCCGCGCGAAATCAAAATGTCGACATTCGCCTGCGTGGCCTTGCTCGCCCACATGACCCGATTCATCGCAGGCGCGAGCACCAACGGAGCTTCGGTGGCGATGCACAGCGTTGCCAATAAGTCATCCGCGCGTCCGCCCGCCAAGCGCGCAATGAAGTCGGCGGTGGCAGGCGCGATCAGCACGATCTGCGCCCAACGGGCCAACTCGATGTGGCCCATGGCCGATTCCGCGGCGCTGTCCCAGAGATCGCTCCGGGTGGGGCGTCCGGAAACGGCCTGGAAGCTCATGGGGCTGACAAATCTCTGCGCGGCCGCGGTCATCACCACTTGCACTTCGGCGCCCCGTTCGATCAGCCGTCGCACCAGGTCCGGGCTCTTGTAGGCGGCGATGCCGCCGGTGACGCCCAGCAAGATACGGGTCTTGGGCATCAATGGATGCCTTTGAGTTCTTTGTAGCGAGCAATGTCGCTCTCGAATTGCTTGGTCATGATCGCTTCCTCGGAGCGCTTCTCTCGCAGATTTTCCTGCTGCGTATGGATGTCGTTGCCGACGCGTACCAGATCTTCGGCCGTCTGATCCGGCATGGGCGGCGCTTTTGGATCGGTGCTGTAGGGTTTGAAGCGCATGCTGATGAAGCGCAATTTCTTCATTTTACCGTCGAGTATTTCGAGGAATTGATTGGTGACCTTGATTTGGTCCGTCAGCAGGTTCAACCGCTGATCGCGCAGGCGTTCGATCTCCTGGACCGATCCATAGACGCTGAGCAGATTCTTGTCGCGGCTCGCCCGCTGCTCCTCGTCAAGTTTCATTTGATCCGCGAGGGCCAACTGTTCGGGGGTCTTTTGCGCCTCGAGGCGATCGACCTCAACCCCCTGCGCGTTGATGACATGCTGTTCCTGCGTTGCGTACTCGGGGGGAATGCGGTCCCCGTAATGGTTGACGCCCTGGGCATCGACCCATTTGTACATCTTGCGGCCCGTCGCCGGCGGGGCTTGGGCAAAAGCCAACGAGTGAAGCAGCAAGGATGCACAGAGCACCCAGACAAGGTTTTTCAATAGCATTTTCCCATAGAGGCCGGCGCCATTGTGAGCCGCGGGCAAGGTGTTTTCCAGGGGTTGTGCCTCAATCTGTGAGGCCGTAGCGGTCGCGATAGCTTTGCATGCTCGACAGTTCGGCCGTCCGGCCTTGGGCCAGCATGTGCTGCATGAGGTCCGACAGACTGACCACGGCGATCACCGGAATTCCAAACTGCTCGCGCACTTCCTGAACCGCCGACAAAGGGCTCACCGCTCCCCGCTCTTGGCGGTCCAAGGCGAGCAACACCCCGGCGGGGTGCGCACCCGCCTTTCTTATCAGATCGATGGATTCGCGGATCGCCGTTCCGGCGGTGATCACATCGTCCACGATCAGCACGCGGCCCTGCAACGGACCACCGACAATCACGCCGCCTTCACCGTGGTCCTTCGATTCCTTGCGGTTGAAGGCGAACGGCGGATTGAGCCCGTGCCGGTCGGCGAGAGCGGCGGCGGCGGCGGTCACGAGCGGTATGCCTTTGTACGCAGGGCCGAACAACATGTCGAAGGTCAAATCCGAAGCGACCACGGCGTCGCTGTAGGCACGACCCACTGCGGCAATTGCCGCACCCGTGCTGAAAAGGCCGGCATTGAAAAAATACGGGCTGTCGCGGCCGGACTTGAGCTTGAAGGTGCCGAATTTCAAGACGCCGAGCCGCACGCACAACTCGATGAAATCACTCTTGTATGCCAAGGTCATAGGGGCGGCAGTCTCGCAAGGGAAATGACGCTGCGCAAGCGCAGCACCGGCGCCGGTGTGCTGCTATGATCGCGCGCCATGCGCGATGCGAGATTGAGGATTTGACGGCGGCTGCAAAGCCCACGCTGTGGCAGGCGTTGGGCGACAAGCGCATGACGGCTGTTCTGCTGATGAGCTTCGCCTCCGGTCTGCCGTACAACCTGACGGGTTTCACCACGCAGGCATGGCTGGCCTCCGAGGGGCTCGACATCCGGACCATCGGCATTTTTTCGCTGGTGGGTCTGCCCTACATATTCAAGTTTTTGTGGGCGCCGCTGCTCGACCGGTACCTGCCGCCCATCCTGGGCCGGCGCCGCGGCTGGATTCTGATTTATCAGGCGTGCCTCACCGTCACCATCGGTGTCATGGGTTTTTGTTCCCCGACCCGAGAAATCTACCTCCTGGGCGCCTTGGCGCTGCTGGTGGCATTCCTGTCCGCGTCCCAGGACATCGTGATCGATGCGTATCGGGTGGATACGATCCCGGTCAGCGAGCGCGGTCTCGCCGCGGCCGCCCAATCCTTCGGCTACCGAACGGCCGCCATGTTGGCGGGCGCCGTGCTGGTGTTGATTGCCGCGCACATGGGCTGGCGCTTGGCGTTTCTGATAGTGGCCTGCCTCATGGCGGCGACGATTGCGGGGACGCTCTGGGCGCCGGAGCCGGAAGTGCCCGGCCAACCACCCCGTACCTTGGCTGACGCCGTATGGCTGCCGCTGCGCGCATTGTTCAGTCAAAAGGGTGCATGGGGCTTCGTCGCATTGGTATTGCTTTACAAAGTCGGCGACGCATTTGCCTTGAGCCTGTACAGCGCATTCATGATCAAGGGCATGGGATTTTCGCTCGATGAACTCAGCATCGCCGGCAAAATGAACATGTTCGTGTCGAGCCTGATCGGCGTGACGTTCGGCGGCTGGGTCTATATGCGCTGGGGCACTTTCAAATCGATGTTGATCTTCGGCATCGCCCAGGCGTCGACCAACCTTTTGTACGTGTGGCTCGCGCTCGCGGGGAAAAAAGTATGGCTGCTGGTGCTCGCGACGTCTCTGGACACCGGCGTCGGCGGCATGGGTTTGGCGGCATTCGTCGCGTTTCTGGTGTCGCTGTGCAGCGCGAACTACAGCGCAACCCAGTATGCATTGTTGTCGGCACTGGCAGGCGTTCCGAGCAAGGTCATGGGCTATGTGGCGAGCATCGTGGTATCGAAGATCGGCTGGGCGCATTTCTTCGTGGTGACATTCCTCACCGCCATTCCGGGAATCACGTTGCTGGTGATTTTACGCAGACCATTGAACGCGCTCGCGGCACGGGAGGCGGCGTCGTCTTAGAACCGCGTTTATAAACTGAGATTCGGTCAGCGGCGCAGTGATCGATCCTGCGGGGTTGACCAAGCGCTGCGAACATTGTCCTCGAACTCTCGGTCCAGGTCTTCGGCTTCCATGTCGACCGCACCCGACCAGTCCTCGGGAGCATCTGCGGCATCGATGAGTTCATCGAGCAATTGCTCATTCCAAGAATCAAACTCGACTTCCGTCACCGTGCCGTCGAAGTACTGAATCTCGATGGTTTCGTCCTCATCATCGATCGCGACAACTTCAAAAAGCTCGTTGGTACCCCCCCGATACCACTGACCAACGATCGGCTTGATTACGTTCATCGCCGTCTCCGTCTGCTATGCTCAACTCAATTCAACTCCCAAAGAGTCATTCGCGCAATCGAATATTTTTGCGCGAAGCAGCATCCCGATGGTCGGACACCTGATCAAGTTCTTCGTGGTCTTCTTCGTCGTGGTCGAACCGATCTCGCTCATCCCTCTATTTGCCGGGCTGACCGAGGGCGCGAGCGGCTCTTACAAGAGGACCATGGCGGGCAAAGCGGCGGCGATCTCCTTGGGAATCTGCGTCCTGTTCGCGGTGGGGGGCGCCAAGTTTCTCGAGATCATGGGGATTTCCCTCGACTCGTTTCGAATTGCCGGAGGCACACTTCTATTCTTGATCGCGATCGACATGGTGTTCGCCCGTCCGTCAGGCACGAGATCGACCGCGCCTGAGCAAGAGGAATCCAAGAAGCGCGAGGACATCTCCGTGTTCCCGCTCGCGTTTCCGTTCATCGCCGGTCCGGGAGCGCTAGCGACCATCCTGCTGACTGCCGGAGAGGTATGGGGAACACCGGTGTTGTTCGGCGGATTCTTGGCGGTGGTCGTACTCGTGATCGTGATCTGTTGGAGCCTCATGTTGGCCGCACCGCGGCTGATGACCGTACTTGGTGTGACGGGTGCGAACGTCATGAATCGTCTTTCCGGGGTAATACTGGCGGCGCTGGCGGTGCAATTCATGGTCGACGGCATTCGCGGCAGCTTCCTTTCATAGCCGCTGTCGCGGCCGCGTCCTAGCCGCTGCGTCCTAGCCGCCCTCCTAGCCGCCGCGTCCTAGCTGGCGTCGCGACCGCGCTTCTCGTAGGCCAGATCCCAAACACCGTGCCCGAGGCGTTCTCCGCGCCGTTCGAACCGGGTGGGCGGACGAAATTCGGGCCGTGGTACATAGCTTCCATCGGGGCTAAGCGAGGCGAGTCCGGCGCAGGCATTGCACACCTCGAGCATTTGTTGGGCGTACGCCTCCCAGTCCGTTGCCAGTCGCAGCAGGCCTTGCGGACGTAGTTTCTCCGCCAGCATTTCGACGAATGACGCATCGATCAAGCGACGCTTGTGATGGCGTTTCTTGTGCCACGGATCGGGAAAGAAGATCAGGATCGCATCGAAGGAGTGTTCCGGAATTGCGGTCGTCAAGACCTCGACCGCGTCGTGACAGATGACGCGCAAATTGGCAAGATCCGCCTGCGCGGCCTCCAGCAACAAGCGGCCCACCCCCGAACGGTGGACCTCGATCCCTAGGTAATCGATGTGCGGATTGGTCTTCGCCAACGTCCCGATGACTTCTCCAGCGCCGAACCCGATCTCGAGACAGCGCTTCGATGAGCGGCCGAATGCCGCGTCGAGGTCGATCCTGGCGCCGCTGAAATTAAGGCCAAACGTTGGCCAAAGTTCCTTGAGCGCCCGCTCCTGTGCGGCCGTGACCCGGCCGGCGCGCAAGACGAAACTCCGAATGGGGCGTCGCGTATGCATGGGCGCGAAGTGTGCCTGATATCATCTCCCGATGCGCAATACATGGTTAGGCGCCCTCTGCGCACTTCTGCTGCTAGCCGGTTGCGTGGGACTGCCGCAGAATGTCAAAAAGAATCCCAGCGAGGCGCTGCATTCACCCCAATCCACTACACTCGGCAAGATCGTGGAGGAAAGCGGGGATGGCAGCTCCCGAAATCTATCGGGCATCCGCTTGCTGATCTCGGGCGACGAGGCTTTCGACAGCTTGATCAGCCTCGCCGATCATGCGGAGCGCTCGCTCGATATCCAGTACTACATCATTCACCAGGACGAGTCCGCTCGGACGTTGCTGCAGCATGTGCGCAGCGCCGCCGATCGCGGAGTACGCGTGCGCCTGCTGGTCGATGACCTCAACACGGCGGGTGAGGACCGGCGTTTCATGCACCTGGGGCAGCATGCCAACGTAGAAGTGAGGGTGTTCAACCCATTTCCCGGCGGACGTTCCGCCACCTGGAGCCGCTTGCTCACCTCGATTTCCGACATACCGCGAATCAATCACCGGATGCACAACAAACTATTCGTTGCCGACAACGCCCTGGCGATCACCGGCGGACGCAATATTGGGGACGAATACTTCACGCGCGACAAGCGCAGTAATTTCATCGACCTCGACGTGGTCGCGGCTGGACCCATCGTGCCGCAATTGTCGGCGTCGTTCGACGCATTTTGGAACAGCAAGTACGCCTATCCGATTGCATCGGTCGCTGCGCCGGTGGCCGCTGAGCCGCAGCCCCCGGGCCAGGTCGAGGATGTCACGGCCGGAGAGGCCGACTGGCTCGAGCGCGAACTCAAAGCGAATGACTTGAAGCTTACCTGGGTGCCGGCAACCATTCTTGCGGACCGGCCGGCAAAAATCGCGAGCGAAAATTCTCCCGACGAAGAAGTGACGATCGCGAACAACATTGCGGCCTTGATGCGTTCTGCGCAGCAGGAAGTCATCGTGATCTCACCGTATTTCGTGCCGGGAAAAGAAGGCGTCGCCTTGATGAAAGCGCTGGTGGAACGCGGCGTGCACATCAGAATTCTCACCAACTCGCTGGCGTCCACCGACGCGCCGCTGGTACACAACGGCTATGCGCGCTACCGGGTGGCGCTGCTGAAGCTAGGTATCGAGTTGAGCGAGGTGCGGCCGAAACTCGGGCAGAAACGGCCACGCTTGCATCCGTTTCGCAGCGCCTACGCCAGCCTCCACGCCAAGGCGCTGGTCATCGATCAGAAGACCGTGTTCATCGGTTCGCTGAACATGGATGCGCGTTCGGCGCGCACCAACAGTGAACTGGGTCTCGTGATGCGCAGCGCCGAGATCGCCCGTCAGGTGACGAGCCTTCTCGATGACATCAGCGCCGACGGCAGCTACAAGCTGTCGTTGGATCATGACGATCACGTCGTGTGGTCGAGCGGGGAAGCGGGATCCGAAATCGTCTGGCACAAGGATCCGGAAACGACGGCGATGCAGCGTTTTTCGCTCAAGCTGCTCGCGCCGTTCGCGCCGGAGGAACTGTTGTAAACGCCGCAGCTCAAGACGTGAGCCGCATGGTCCCGAGGTATTCTTTGACTTTCGCGCGAAATCCTTCGCTGCTGGTCACGGTCGCGCCCCCGGCCAGCACCAAAATGAAATCACCGCGCAGAGTGCGGTTCACCTCCCGCACGTAATTCATGTTGACGAGACAGGAGCGGCTGATCCGCAGCATCGGTTGCGAGCGCAACGCCTGCTCGGCCTGGCTCAAGGTGCTCCGCGCGTGAAAGCTGTCGTGCCCGACCCGTATCAGGACATAGTTTCGATCCGCCTCGATCAATTCCACCCGCGTCACATCGATTACATGCAAATGACCGTTGAATTCGGCGAGCAGCCGCGGACGCTCTTCGGGAACGGCGCGTGCGCCTCGCTCCAATTGCGCGAGCAGTCCGGCCAGCAGCGCCTGGCGCTCGTCGGCGCCGTTTGCCAAGTGACGCGGGCGCACCCGGGCCAAGGTTTTTCGAAAGCGTTCTTGATCAAAGGGCTTCAGCAAATAGTCGACGGCACAAACCTCGAACGCCTCGAGCGCATAGGTGTCGTAGGCGGTGACGAACACCAGCGACGGCAGCTCATCCGGTGCGAGCGCTCGCGCGAGGTCGATGCCGTTCATGGGGCTCATCTGTATGTCGAGGAACAACAGCTGCGGCCGCTTCGCCCGAATTTCCTCGAGCGCGGTCGCGGCGTCGCTGTACTCGCCGATCACAGTGAGATCGCCCTCTGCTTCACACAGTTCTCGCAAGGTTCTACGGCCGGCTTGCTCGTCGTCGACGATGATGACGTTCATCATGCATCCGCTGGAGTTTCGATCCGCCGGGGGCTGCGTCGATCCGATGAATCGTGAATTTCGGGCAGCGTGATTTCACTGATCCATTCCGCTCCGTTGGGGCCGGCCGCGAGTCCGGCACGGCCTTCGAATTGCACGGCCAAGCGCTCGCGTACATTTTTCAATCCGATGCCGTCGGCGCCGATCGCCTGATCCGCCGCCAGCGTATTGGCGACGCGCAGAATGAGCATGCCATCTTCCCGGTGCACCGTTACCCGAACCACGACCGGTCCTTGGTGGCCCGCCAACCCATGCACCACCGCGTTCTCGACCAAGGGCTGCAGAATCAAGCTCGGGACCCAGACATCCACGATGTCCTTATTCTCGGGCAGGCTCACGGTGAGGCGGTCGGCGAAGCGTTTTTGCTGCAATTCCAAATACAAGCGGACGAACTGCAATTCATCGGCGAGGCGTGAAAAATCGCGCTCGCCGGCATTCAACAGGCGCCGCAGCAAATCGGCGAGCTGAACGACCATGGCCTGCGCGCCCTTGGGGTCCCATTCGATGTGGCCGCGGATGGTATGCAGCAGGTTGAACAACGTGTGCGGCGACAATTGCATGCGCAGCGCCGCCAGGCGCGCGGCGCTCCACTCGCGCTCGAGCGCGGTGCGTTTGAGCTCGGAGTCCCGGAATCGGGTGAAGAGCGCTGAGCCCGTCACCAGTGCCAATCCGAATCCGTAGGCGGGTAGGAAATTCACGAAACTCGCGAGCCATAGCGAATAGACGAGCGGGTCGGCCCAGGGCTCTCCGCTGTGAGCCATCATTTCCTTGTGAAATTCCTCGCCGCCCACGGTCAACTCCCCGAGGATCATGGCGGGATAGGCAATGGCGGCGAATACCGCAGCCAGAACGACTTGCAGCGGGATCGCGACCAGCACCGGCCGCCATTGAATGCGCAGGGATGCCCAATAGGAGACCAAAAGGAACGGCAGCAACAACAGGTGCTGCAGCACGCGCGCATCCCAGGGCGCGAACAAGGACAGGCCGGCCATGTGGCTGAGGCCTGTACGCATTCCATAGGCGTACAGGACATTGGACAGCGTGACGTACAGCCAGAACAAACAGACGATGCCAAAAAACTGACGGCGGCTCAAGGAAGAGCCGTAGTGCTGTTTCGAGGCATTTTCATACCTGCTCATGGGTCGCCAGCCTAGCTCAATTGCATTGTGCTTGCGGTCATCCTAGACCTCCTCGGGGACGAATTCGTGGTTATCAGGGACGACCTCGACCATGGAGCGCAGACGCGACCTGGCCGGCGGGCGTCTCATAGCACCGTTGTCAAATCGCCCCCAAGGAGACCCGTCATGAATATCGTCACCGCCGGCCATGTCACCGTTTCGCGCCCTAAGATCACGTTGATGATGCTGATGTGCGGCATCGTGAGCGCGGCCTGCGTAGGTGCCGTGAGCGCGGCCACGACCGAGGATGATGCAATGAGCGTCACCGTGCACTTCAGCGCCCAGAGTCTCGATACGGACAGTGGCGCTCGATCCGTGTACCACCAGCTCGTCAGAGCCGCTGCCGAGGTTTGCCCACAGGACTCCAGTTCGCTCTTGATCAGCGCCGCGGTGCGTCAATGCCGAGAGGAGTCGGTCGCTCGCGCCGTGTACAAGATCCACAACGAAAGGCTCGCAGCGGTGTACGCCGCCAATACGAAGAACAGCGGATGATCGCGATCTGCGACCAGCCTCCAGACGGAACGGTGCCAATGACTGTCGGTCTGCGGCTGGTCGCGATTTCCTCGATCAATGGCCACCGTTCGGTCAATGGCCGCCGCTCGGTCGGCTACCACAGCTGCCATTGGTCGAACAGCAGCACGTAACCGGCGAGTAGCGCGTTGGTGATGCCATGGGCGACGATGGCTTCACCCAATTTGCCGGTTTTTATCGCGAGCGCGCCATACACCAATCCCGTCAAAATGCCGGGAAGCCACATCCCGCCGTGCATGACGCCGAAGGCGACCGCGCTCACCACGAGCGCCAGCCAGCGCACATCTCGGAATGCGACCGACTCAAATCGCGGACTGACCAGCCGCCGCATCAGATATCCCCGATAGGCCAGCTCTTCGGCCATGGGCACCGTCAGGATCGCGGCAAGCACCCGGCAGCCGATCCACCCAGCGCGCAGCGGCGGGGGCAGCAACGATAAGGCGTGCGGCGGAGGCGCGGGTGTCGTCAACCAGTTCGCAAGGGCCGCCCAAAGTACGAACAGGGCCGCTCCCGCGGCCGGCGCGCGCCAAGTGCATCGTAAATCGAGATCTGCATAGCTTCGGCGGTAGTACCACAACACCGCCAGGGCGCCGGCGAAGCGCAGCGGGTATAGCAGTTCGAAACCCGCGGATAGGGCGCGGGCGATCATTCCCGCGGCCAGTATGATCAGCAACGGCATCAAGTAGGCAGCGGTCGGATTCGCGGCAGAGTGATCCGCAGTCGCGGCCGTATTTGAGACGCTCGCCCGCCGCCTGTGCGCAATCCGGCTCACCCAAGGGTTGCGCCGGGCCAGGATCGCGACGCCGAAGGCGGCGATGTTGAAGCCAATCCAGCCGGCCTGTGAATGGAAACCAACGACCGCTATTCGCTCGTAACCCGCATCGCCGATGAGTACCAGGGCGGCAATGCGCACGGCGTTCAGCACGAATACCAACGCGACACCGACCGGCACGACGAGGAGTGCCTGCGGAAAAAAATATTCGCGTCGAAAGCACCAGAGCCACGCCGTGCAAAAGGCCAGCATTAGCCCCATTCCCTCGAGGCCGGAGCAGACCTCCGCAATCTGGACCGCGAAATGGTCGGTGCCGATGGTCAAAGTCGAGGGGTCGCTTTGCAAGGTGGGACACAGCGGCTTCAGCAAAATCTGTACGAAACGGAAAGTGACTTCGGCCGCCGGCCCCCACAACAATTGGCTGCCCTGGATGGCTGCGACGGCGGCAGCCGCCGGCAGAATCGCATAGAGCGGTAAATTCCCTGTCTGGCGCACGGCGTTGGCCCATACCGGCAGCGGTGCCATCGCCGCGAACGCGGCGAGCAACGCCGCCAGGGCGCAGGCATGCCATAACAGGGCGAGAGCCGCAAACGGCAAGGCGGACGTCCCGGCGTAAAGTGTTGCCGAGAGGAAGGCAAACGGGACGAGCAATAACGCATGCAGCATCCACCACCCTATCCGCACCGGCGCATTGATGCCCGAGGCCGAGAAGGCGGCAAGCGCGGTGGCGCGAAAGGAGACCAACATTGCCAACGA
This sequence comes from uncultured Gammaproteobacteria bacterium, assembly GCA_963755965.1. Classification (GTDB taxonomy): domain Bacteria; phylum Pseudomonadota; class Gammaproteobacteria; order Steroidobacterales; family Steroidobacteraceae; genus Bog-1198. The sequence continues at coordinate 157,021 of CAVWLU010000008.1, read as the reverse complement.
CACGGCGTAAGCGATGAGGAACCGGAACAGCCAGTGCTGAACGTGGCGAAGGGTCGCGGCCGGACCGGTGAGGAGATCGATCGGCGTCGCTTGAATCAAGTACGAAGCGACCAGCGTCTCGAGCACCAGCACGGCCGCAATGATGCCGAGGCGGGCATTCAGGCCAAGACGCGACGGAAAAGCGGCGATAACCGGTACCTGAGTGCTCACGTCAGGAGTTTAGCTGCTCAGGCTTCGGACGAGTGAGTTGTCGGTCGCAAGACGCGGCGGTGACCGGCGATATCAATCGACGGCAATGGATCTCGAGCCGGCGCCCGCCGCGAACGGCGAGCCCGCGACCGCGGTCAGCGCGCCCGTGGCGGCATCGATGGAATATACCGAGACGTCATTGGAATTTTCGTTGGCAACGTAAGCGAATTGGCCCGCGGGATCGATGACGACGCTCAAGGGAAAGGTGCCCGCGCCGACGGTCGACGCCAGAGTCAACGCGCCGCTGCTGGGCGTGATGGAGTAGCTGCTGAGATCGTTTTTGGCGGTGACGTTCGCGGCGTACAGATATTTACCGGCAGGGTCTACGGTCACCGATTCCGGACTGGAACCGGTCGAGAGAGGAGAACCTGATATCGCCGATAGCGCGCCGGTATCGGTATTTATCGTGTACAAAGAAATCGAGTCCGCGGTTTCATTCGCCACGTACGCAAATGTCCCACTCGGGTCCACTGCGATCGACAAAGCTCCCTTGCCTGCGCCGAACGGCGACCCGCCGATGGCGGCGAGCGAACCCGTACCGGCCTCGATCGAAAATGCCGCGACGTCGCCGTCGATATAGTTCGTCACGTAGAGAAAATTCCCGCCGGGATCAGTCTTCAAAGACGTGGGTTCATTTCCGACCGCAAACGGTGATCCGCTAATCGTGGTCGCGAGTCCTGTTCCGTTCTGGATCAAGAATACCGAAACGGTATTGTCCTTCTGGTTGGCCACATAGAGAAATTGGTTGCTCGGATCCACCAACACGGCGAACGGGGCGGCACCCGCTCCAATCGGATCTCCCGCCGACGTCAATGCACCGGTGGCATTGTCGATCGAGAACACCGACACGTTATTGGATCCATTATTCGCCACGTACAGGTAAGTACCGTTCGGGTCCACGGTCACTGCCACAGGGGTCGTCCCCGTTGACGCGAACGGTGAACCGGCAACCGGGGTCAGGGCGCCGGTCGCGGCATCGATCGAAAACGCCGAGATCGAATTCGACGACTCGTTGGCTACGTAGGCGAAACGCCCAGCCTGCGTGCAGTTGACCACGACATTGATGACTTCTGCCGTGCCGATCGTCCCGGAGCCGTTGTGGACGACGCAGGTTTGCGCGGGGTTCGACGGCTGTGTCTTGACCGTGACGGAGTAGGGACCGCCCTGATCGATGCCCGATGTGAAGACAAATGAGCCGCTCGTGGCGAGACTCAAATTATTACCGGAGTTGTTCTGCAGTACGAGGCCTGAACCCCGAAGCCCGGTGACGGTGCCGCCAACGGTGTATCCGCCGCCGATGTGACAGGCCGTGATCCCGAGTCCTGCCGCCGCCGCCCAGATCCCCATCTTCACCATGGTTCTCACGAAAGCATCTCCCCACCCGATGTTGGCACTGCGGTTTGAGACCGCAAGCGGCATGAATCATTCCCTGATTCTGTCATGTGGCTGCGTCAAGAAACGTGTAGTTCGCCCCGGCGCGCCGAACCAGCGGCGTGGCGGGAGACGGCGGCCTGCGAGTGCAAAGGTGCCTTCAGCGCGTTGACCACTCCGCCCAAGAAAGCATTTGTTTCCTGGTCCTTTGCATCCACCCAGGCCTCGGGCCAGGCGCTCCAAATGACGATGACGGTATGAGCGTTAGGATTGATATAAATGTATTGCCCGAAAATTCCCTCCGCCTGAAACGCACCGCTATGCGGGGCCTGGTGCGGCAATACCCACCAGAGGTAGCCGTAACCGGTGGGATCGTCAGGCTCTAGCTTGCCGAAGCCAACTTGCGGAGAATCGGCCCGCGGCTGCGTGGCCTCGGCGATCCAGCCCGCCGGCAGAACGCGCTGCCCGCCGGCGACTCCGCCCGTGCGGATGAATTCGCCGAATCGACCGTAATCATGCAGCGTCATTGCCAGGCTGCCCGCCGCCATTTCCGCTCCGTCGGGCGATTCGAGCGCCCAATAACCGTCGCTCTCCATTCCATAGCGGGACCAGATCTTGTCCGATAGATAATCCGACAGCGTTTTATGGGTGGCGGCGCTGACCACCAAGCCGAGCAAGTGCGTCTCACCGCTGTTGTAATTGAATAAGGTCCCCGGCGGCGCGGCGCGGGGCAGTTTGCTCATGAAGCCGATGATGCAACCCGCTTGCTTGGCTGCCACGCATTTCAATAAGGTGCCGATGTCGGAGTCGCGTTGGCGGTAGTCTTCGTTCCATTTCACGCCCGACGACATCTGAAGGAGGTTGCGTACCGTTACGCCTTCATAAGCGGAGCCGCGCAGTTGCGGCAGATACCGGGTGATTGGATCCTCGATGCTAGAAATGGCACCATCGTTCACCGCGGCCCCCACCAACGTGGACACAACCGATTTGCCGACGGAGAACGAGGTCCAACGGCTCTTGTCGTTGTTGCCCAACCCGTAGCGCTCCAATTGCACTTCACCGTCCTTGAGCACGAGTAGCCCGGAGACGCGGTTCCGAATCATGAACTCAGTGATGCCGAGCTCTTTGCCCGCAAATTTATAGTGCACCGACGTCAGGGGTTGCGCGGCCGCCGGCAGAGAAAAGACCATCGGACCGCGCTTGAAGGTGCGCGTCGCAAACAGCTTATCCGTGTTGCGGAACGATGCCGGCTGCTCGTCCGGCGGCAGCATCAAGAAGTTCGCGGCATCGCCGATCTTTTCCGGCGTCTGCACCTCAGCCGCGTTAGCGTGGCCGAACGCCGCGGTTGCTCCCAAGGCCAGCGCGGCCAACGACCGCGCGCGAAAACCGTAAGTTTTTAGCATCCGGCACACAACCTTATGTCATCCCGATTGATTGTACGCTGCAGGATAAACCGGTTGTCTTTAGAATACGACAGTCTATTTTGTGAACGAATTTGCGGATAATAGCTCCAACGATTGAATGAAAGGCTCAAGCATGCCACTGCGAATTCGCCTCAAACATCTGGTGTTGCCGGGCACCGTCCTCGTCGCCGCGCTCTGCCTTCCGGGCATGGCATCCGCCACTCTCGGTGAACCGGTGTCATCAGTGCAGACGGATGGCAAGGAGCTTCAAGGCTCGATCAAGGAAATGGATCACGGCAGTTATCGGCTGCATGAGCTTCAATTGGCCTCCGGCACTGTGGTGAGGGAGTACTCCGGATTGGACGGCAATGTGTTTGCGGTGACGTGGATCGGACCGTTCATGCCGAATTTGCGGCAAATGTTCGGCCGTTATTTCGATGCCTATGCGACGGCACCGAAATCAGGGCACGCTGATCATCATCACTTGGAAGTCCGCCTAAGCGATCTCGTGGTGCAGGAAAGCGGTCATATGCGTGCATTCACCGGGCGCGCTTACCTGCCTCAAGCCATTCCGCGCGGCGTTTCCGTGGAGGATCTGCAGTGAAGTTCTTGTCGCGGGCGCTGCGCTACGGCTCCGGAACGCTGCTCTGTCTCTCGGCGATATCGTGCGGCGGCGGCAACTCGCTGGGTCCTCCCGCGCCGGGACCCCCTACCCCCGCCGCGAATGTGCTGAGCGTGGTGGTCAACGGCGGCCCCCCCGGCAACGATGCCGTCAACACTCTTTACACCACGGTCACGGTGTGTGTGCCGGGCACCACGACTTGCCAGACCATCGACAACATTCAGGTCGATACCGGATCCTTTGGACTCCGCCTGCTGGCGCCGGCCTTGACGCTGACGTTGCCGGTGACGACGGCGGCTAACGGCAATGCGCTGGTGGAGTGCACGGAGTTCGTCGACGGTTTCAGCTGGGGTCCCATAGCTTCGGTCGATGTGCAGATCGCGGGTGAATCGGCGAGCTCGGTACCGGTGCAACTCATCGGCGACCCGCGTTATCCGACCGTGGCGTCCGATTGTTCGAGCGCGGGGCAAAATCCCGAAGACACCATTGCGCAGTTCGGCGCCAACGGTATTTTGGGCATTGGACCTTTTGCGCAGGATTGCGGAAGCTTTTGCGTCACCAGCATCCCGACCCCGGCGATTTACAACTCCTGTACCCCATCGGCCTGCCAGGGCACGTTGGTCACATTGACGAGCCAGGTGCAAAATCCCGTCACCTTGTTTGCCGCGGACAATAACGGCACGATTATTTCCTTACCCAGTGTCCCCGCCGACGGAGAGGTGGATTTGACCGGGTCGCTCATATTCGGCATCGATACCCAGTCGAATAATCAATCGGGCAGCCAAACGGTGTTGACCCTCGATTCGAGCGGAAACTTGACGACGATTTACAACGGCCAAACTTTGAACATGAGCTTTATCGATTCGGGTTCGAATGCAACCTATTTCAATTCGAGCATCACGCCGTGCTCCAATTCGGGTTTCACGAGTTTCTACTGTCCTGCCAGCACGCTGACTTTGCAGGCGACACTGCAAGGGGCGAACGGCACGAGCATCGTGGAGAGCTTCAGCGTGGCCAACGCGGAAATGCTCGACTCGACATTCACGGCATTCCCCGGTCTCGCGGGACCGAATCCGACTCCCGGAAGCTTCGATTGGGGTCTTCCGTTTTTCTTCGGACGCCGGGTCGCCACCGCGATCGAAGGGAACACGACATCCGCAGGTACCGGACCTTACTTCGCGTTTTGATTCGATCTGGTTTTGATTCGATCTGCGGGCCGTCGCCCAACTCGGGGCCGCTCTTAGCGCCTATCGGGCGATCCGCCCGGCCCACTCATAAATCGCCATGTGGGATCGATAGAGCGCCAATACCGAAGGCACGAACGCCAAGGCGCCGAATTCGTCGCGGGTCCACATCTCGGCCGGTGCGGCTGTCACTTCTAGGCCCGCGGCGGCGAATTCCGCGGCCGCGCGAACCATATGAGCGCTCGAGGTGACCAGGATAATTCGATCGATACCCTGCTGCTTGAGCAGCCGCGCGGAAAAGACTGCGTTTTCATGCGTATCAGTGGAAGCACCCTCAACCCAGCGCACCGGGACTTGAAGATCGTTTTCTATGAACCGACGCATGGCGCTGGTCTCGCGGGCACTGCCGGAGATTAAGATGGGTAGTTCAGTCGCGCGCGCGATCTTCGCGCCCTCGATCAGCCGCAAGTCGGCATGGGTGCTCGGCGCATCGCTGCCGGCTTCGGGCGCGCCACGTCGCACTCCTCCGCCGAGTATCACGATTGCTTGAGCGCGCGCCTGCGTCAGCGTCAGGTGAGCCGGGTCCAGCGCCGGATATCCCTCGGTCGCGCGCGCAAGGGCGTCTGAGACAATGGGGGTCGAAAGCAACCAAAGACTGGCGATCGAGACGGCACACAGCGCGAAGCCGACACGCGGGCGCCGCGACCAGAACAGAAGGCCCGCCACACCCAGCAGCAGCGGACCAGCCGGGGGTAGTAATAGAGTTTTCAGAAGAGCCCGGAACGCAAACGCCGTCAAAATGATTGTCCTTCGTACTGGCTCTGTGCCTTCGCCGATGTTCGCACCTCAAGCTTAGCATCCCGCGACAGTGAGGCGGCAGTCAGGATGCAAGTGTACGATTCCCCGTCCACTAATTTTAAGAGGAGACACCGTGCGACATACCCGGCGTGACATTGTCAAATCACTCGCGGCATTGCCGCTGATTCGTCTGCAGCAAGCAGAGCCCGAGGTGATTCTCTATAACGGGCTCGTGTCGACGATGTACGTCGGGCAGCCCGAGGCCACCGCTGTCGCCATTCGCGACGGTCGATTCCTCGCCGTCGGCTCCGACAAAAAAGTACTCGAGCTTGCCGGCAAACGCACCCGCCGGGTTGACCTCGGACACCGCCGCGTGTTTCCCGGCTTCAATGATGCGCATGCGCATCCCTGGGCAAGCGGCCTCCAAGCACTTACCAACGTCGCATGCGACAAGACATCCGTCGAGGAGATTCAGAGCGCACTGCGCGAGCGAGCGGCCACGACCGCGGCAGGCCATTGGGTGCAGGGCTATCTTTACGACGATGGCAAGACACCCCGAGCGCTGACGAGGGCCGATCTGGACGCCGCCGTGCCCGACCACCCTGTGATCGTAGGCCATCGAGGCGGCCACACGGCCTATGTGAATTCTCTCGCGCTCGCCGCAGCGGGCGTGAAGGCGGGAATTGCGGACCCGCCCGGTGGGAGATTCGATCGCGACGCAAACGGCGATTTCACCGGCCGGGTGACTGATAAGGCGATGGAAGCCGTGCGCGAAAAGATTCCCGACGAATTGACGCGCGACGATCATCGGCGAGCCGTCGCCCTCATTTCCAAGCTCTACGCAAGTCATGGAATCACCTCTGCGTGCGAGGCTGACGCGGCTCCGGCCGGATTGCAGGCGTACCAAGATGCGCGCGATGCCGGTGAACTCAGCTACCGCGCCTATTGCCACATGGATGTGGCGTACCTCAAGCACTATATCGACGCGGGGCTGCACACCGGATTCGGCGACTCAATGGTGCGGATAGGCGGCATCAAGCAATTTGCGGACGGGTCGATTTCCGAGCGGACCGCGTGGCTCGCGGAACCTTACATCGGAATTCCGAACTACACCGGACTCGAGATGGGCACGCGCGAGAGCTTGTATGAAAACTCGCGCAAGGCGTGGATGGCGGGATTCCAGTTGGCGACGCACGCCAATGGCGAACGCGCCATCGACCGAACACTCGGCGTCTACGAGCAATTGCAGCGGGAATTTCCGCGGCGCGATCCGCGCTTTCGGCTCGAGCACTGCACGGTCGTGACGCCCGAACTCATTGCGCGGATACGTGCGGTCGGGGCAATTCCGATTCCGTTTGCCGGCTATGTAAATTTTCACGGCGACGTCCTGCACTTTTACGGCGACGAGCGGGCAAATCGAATGTTTGCGTATCGCTCGTTCATCGACGCGGGACTCCGGCCGCCGTCCTCCTCGGATTACACGGCGAGTCCGCCGGCCCCCATGCTTTGGCTGTATTCGGAAACCACGCGCCGGGATCCGACGGGACATGTTTGGGGCGAGCGCCAACGCATCACGGTGCAGGAAGCGCTGCGATCCATGACGCTCGACGGCGCTTACGCATCGTTCGAGGAACACGAGAAGGGCTCGATTGAACCAGGGAAACTCGCCGATCTCGCGGTGCTCGCGCAAGACCCGCTAGAAGTTCCGGCCGAGCAATGGCAGGGCATCAAAGTCGAGCGCACGATGCTCGGCGGGAAATGGGTCTACGAGGCCTGAGCGCGACCATTTGCGTCATCCATCGGAACGCGACTAGAATCAATGCCGGCCGCGGGCGTCGTATAATGGTAATACCCAAGCTTCCCAAGCTTGAGCCGTGGGTTCGATTCCCATCGCCCGCTCCACTCTCGATCGCACTAAGGCTCCAGGCCGACCCGCCGCACCATTTCCGAGAACCTGGCTTCCTGACGCAACGGATCGAACACCGGGTCCACTTTGAGGCTGTGGTCCCGTCTCGGAAGGCGAAAAGGTACTGAAGCCCTGAGGGCGTTTGGCCCGCCGATGGCCGACGCGTTCGGCGTCATGAGCTACCTGCAGATCCAATCGATGTTCGAGTCCTTCTTTCCGCCGGGGCGCCTGGTCTACATCAAATCCAATTTTATCCGCAGCATGAATGACGAAACCGTCGATGCGCTCGTGCCCTGGGTGGGCAAGAGTCCGTCCTTCGCGCTACACGTTTGCCCCGTTCATCGAACATTGGCACGGAGCGGCAACCCGGGTGCCCACCGCCGACACGGCTTTTCCGCATCGGCAATATTCGTGGAATATGCTCGCTTGGTCGATGTGGGAGAGCCCGGCTGACTCGGAAAAAAATATACGCTGGAACCGCGAATGCTGCGAAGCGCTGCGGCCGTTTCTGGTGACAAGCGCCTATAGCAATTACCTCACCGACGAAGGCGAGGCGCTGACCCGCGAAGCTTACGGGCCAAACTACGATCGCCTCGTCGCATTGAAGAAGAAGTTCGATCCAACGAATTTCTTTCGCATGAATCACAACATCAAGCCGGGATAGCCAGGCGCAGTAGTTGTCTCACGTAATCCAACGCTGCTCCTCGTAGCGAAAATTGCACGCCAATCGCACGCGGCCACTAACGCTTCATGAAGCGCTGCATTTCATGGGCTTTGACGCAACATCCACTTGGGTTCGATTCCCACCGCCCGCTCCACTCTCAGGCAACGCAGGGCAACAGGATTGGGGCCAACACGTTGATCCGATGGAATGTCTTGGGAATCGACGCCGAGAGGGCGGCGGTCTCATGGCCTCACTTAACCCCGCATTGCCCTTAGATTCACACGTACAGTCGTACGCAGAAGTTCTCGAAAATAAATTGTGTGAATTCCCACGCTCCCTCAAACCGAGAGCGATCGCTGGTGTCTGGACTCCCACTCCTGACGGCGGTGACCGGCGGCTATCCGGGAGTCAAATCCACACTACTTCTATGTTATCTAAGCAAGACGTAGCGCACAGGCGTCAATAAAGTACGCGCGGCAGGAATCCATATGTCTTAAGTCCACTACGAAAACTCGTAAGGGGGCGAAGAATACTCGTCGAACCTTGCATTCGGCGGCTCCAGGACAGAAACCGCGCAGTTGGCTACAAGCCGCCGAGCGAGATTGTGGTCTTCGCGCACGCGCTCTCGCCGCTGCGCTTGAAATGGCATCGCTCAACATCGGGGCACCCATATCTCAGGCGGCATGGGCACGTCAGGCCGCATACACCGCTGTAACGGACATATTCGTACTGAGCGCGTCATTCGCCGAGGAGACCCGAAATGTATTTCACAGACGACTCACTTCTACCCGAAAATCAGGACCCGTTAATGATCACGGCAGCGCCGTACGGGCCCTTCTTTATGCCAGACGATTACCCCGGACAGGTCCCGGTCACTTGGGATGAACAGGTTCAGGCGGCAAAGGATTGCTACAACGCAGGTGCAAGCATCCTACACATCCACGTCCGCGATCCAAAGACAGGCCACATTTCGAAAAACTTCAAAGAATACAGCGACCAGATCGGGCGCTTACGCCAGGCCGTCCCGAAGATGGTCCTCCAGATTGGCGGCTCGATATCGTTGTCGCCCCCGCCCGGTGCCACCGCCGCGCATTGGGACGGCTACGACACGCGCCACATGCTGACCGAAATCGATCCGAAGCCCGATCAAGTCACGATGACAGTCTGCTCCACTTCGGGGGACATGACCTGTATGGTCCCTGAAGCCGATCTTGCGGGAACCCATCTAGCGGATCCCAAGGTGAGGTGGCAGTACGCCAATATGGTGACCGATGCCACTCCGGAATTCTACATCGAACACTTGAAGCGCCTGAAGCAGCATGGGATCCAGCCCTATTTTGCGCTGGCCACAGTTCATCAGCTTGAACAAGTGGAGCGCCTCATTCGCTTTGGCATTTACAAGGGCCCGATGAACGGCTTCTTTAGTATGCCAGGAGGGGGCACGATAGGCGCAAATCCCTTCGATTGGATGGAGCTTGTCCGTCGCACACCGCACGGCTCAAAATGGACTTACCAGACCATGTTCAGGCTGAGCTGGCCCCTAGCCGCCTTCATGATCTCGCTCGGTCAACACACCCGGACGGGCATCGAGGAGAATCTGTGGGATTCGAAGCAGGGCAAACATCTGACTTCGGTGCAAATGGTCGAAAAGCACGTCCAGATGGCGCGCTGGCTGGGCCGCGAGGTCGCGACGGGTGAGGATGCGCGCCGGCTCATGAAGATCGGGGTTTGGTACGAGACGGTTGAAGAGACGCTGTTCAACCTCGGACTGCCGCCGAATCGTGCAGCGGGCCAAACGGGCTCAGTCCTTTATCCAACCGATGGAAAGCTTCCTGCGCAAAAGCCACTGGGCTCGGACGGACATCCTCTGGCCGGACACACGTCCGTGGCTGCTGGCGCGAAAGGGTAGCCGAAAGAAGACAAAGCGCGGCGAAGAATTAGGCGGTCTCGCCTTTGACAAAGTAAGTTCTTAGTGGGCCCCCGGCGAGTGGGGGACCCCACTGAAGAGTCGGCCTTCCGTGCGGGAGTAGCTATGGCAGAATTTGTCGAGGTTGCACAACTGGAGCACATAGCACCGGGCAAAAGCAAGCTTGCCTACGTTGGAGAGAAGAGCATCGCCCTTTTCAACATTGACGGAAAGATATACGCCATCGATGATTCATGTCTCCATCAAGGTTCGTCACTTGCCCAAGGAAAGCTCAACGGCAAGATCCTCACCTGTCGCGCGCACGGGTGGAAATATGACGTAACGACTGGTTCCTTAACTCTCAATCCCGAAAGCAGCGTGGCATCGTATGCAGTGCAAGTTGTAGACGGAAAGATTTCCGTAGCGGTGTGATACCGGAAAGGACCGCCATGAATACATGGCAGCGCATTATCCCCGAAGTTCGCCGAGCTTTTTAGCATCGCCTTCGATGCTTCGTATACACATATGTATACGCCTGGCACACGCGATCGAGGATCGGCGACAATCGAAGAGATCATGGAGGTGCTGAAGCTTTGCGTCATCCAAAGCGTGCAAGCATGCAACATGTGGGGGTTCCCATACTCGCCGAAGAGATTGCGAAGTTCTCGGAAACGAAATAGTTGCCGCCGGGCTCATCAACTCTATGCGAATGGCTGCAATCCGGAAGCCATTCCGGCAGGTCGAATTGCGGCTTTTGGCCGAAAGCACTAGCTCGCCGGTCGAGTTGGGTCACCTCTGCCGATCGCTGAATGCAGGGAGCTAGAAATGCATTTGCATTACGGTATATACGGATCTACGAAATACAGGGTGAGGGCTGCGGCTTGTTCGTCAATCCACCAATTACCGAGTAGACGAGCCGAAGCGGCTGCCTTACAATATTACCAATCGTAAGAACGGGTGCAAACCACTATGGCATTCGCAACAATTACCAGTAAGGGCCAGACAACTATCCCCAAAGAAGTGCGCGCCGCTGCGAATCTCAAATGCGGCGATCGAATTCATTTCACCGTTCTTGGTGACGGCACGATTATTGTGCGTGTAAAGAACAGAAGCATTAGAGATATTTCTTTCAAGTCTCCGGGCGGCAAGCGTGTATCAATCGCCCAGATGACGCGCTAGCCGTAGTTAGATGCTCGGCGTCGACACAAATGTAGTCATCCGACTGGTCATTTCGGACGACGCGGAACAAACGCGCCGTGCGCGCAAGCTAGTCACTCAAGCGCTCAGTCGTGATGAACCGGTGCTGGTGTCGCTGCTGGTACTGCTCGAGTCGGAGTGGGTCCTGCGCAGCCGCTATGGATTCAATCGTGAAGCCCTCCTGAGCATATTCCGCGCATTGCTTGAGGCGCGCGAACTTTCATTTGAAGATGAGCCGGCATTGGAAGAAGCGCTGTTTCGTTGGAAGGATAACGCATGCGGTTTTTCGGATTGCCTCATTACAGCTCACAACCGGCAGATGGGATGCCGCGCGACGGCTACCTTCGATGGCAAAGCGGCTCGGCTGCCAGGTACCGTATCGCTCTAATGGCAGGGTGACGCATCGCCAAATTGAATTGTCGCCGATCGGCCAGGAGGAGTGAGTGAAGGCACCAAAGCGGTGGCGCCGGAGCGGACGTTCAAAAGTTGCCTTATCATCAAAAGATGAAATCCGCTTGATGGTACAGAGGCGCGTCTTGATACGATTTTGTGACAGAACCATCAGTCCAACTTCAAACGGCACATAGCGTACAAGGAACCAGGCTGGATAAGGGAATGCCGATGGCACTAAACGCGAAGGCGGCTTGGATTCTCGCTGTCGTAGACATTAACGACGCGGGTGTTCTGTCAACTACTTCTTATTGTTCCGGCTGCCCGTGTTCATCCGGACTGCAAACTGACTGCTACGATCGGCAACCTGCGGCCAAGAGTTATATTAGAATCAGTTGCTTGCCGTCACCAGAATTGTTGTCGGTACAGAATCGGTAGAGGCGAGCGAGGGAAACGGATTTTTTCTAGCAGCCATGTTCCGTGTGCGACGGGCCCAAATTCAGCGAGTCGCGCCACGTTCCCGTACGATGGCGCGACTCCCTTAAGGTGGCTGAGTTAAGCTATTAGCGCCGCATCTGATTGCCGTGATTAACCACCGTTGAGGTCCAGCAGGCATGGCCGACGTCTTTGTTTCTTATTCTCGCAGCGACAAGGCACGCGTCGCGCCGCTCGTGGCCGCGATCAAAGCAAACGGCTGGTCGGTCTGGTGGGACCCGGCTATTGATGCAGGTCAGCAGTTCGACGACCAGATCGACGCCGAACTTCAGGCCGCCAACGCCGTTGTCGTCGTTTGGACGCCGACCTCCGTGGTGTCCCGCTGGGTACGTGGCGAGGCACGCGACGCTGCGGAACGCAGCATCTTGGTCCCGGTCCGATTCGACGAAGCCCGCTTGCCTATCGATGTCCGCGCTATTCAAACGACTGACCTTGACAAGTGGGGCGAGAATTCCGCCAGTGCACCGTTTCAGGATCTGCTTCGTTCGCTCGGGGCCGTCATCAAGCGGCAACGCGAGCGTCAGGCCGTGAAGTCGGCTGCCGGTGCCGCGCAAGCCGTAGCCGCTATCGCCACGCCGCGTGTCGCGATTTGCGTCCTGCCCTTCGCCAATATGAGCGGCGACCAGGAGCAGGAATACTTCAGCGACGGAATCACGGAAGACATCATCACCGACCTGAGCAAGGTCTCCGCCCTTTCCGTGGTGTCACGCAACAGTGCGTTTATGTACAAGGGCAAGCACGTCGATGTCCCTAAACTCGCCCGAGATCTCAACGTCGGTCATGTGCTGGAAGGAAGCGTGCGTAAAGCGGGTGGCCGTGTGCGTATAACCGCCCAGCTGGTCGATGGCTCGAGCAACGAGCACGTCTGGGCTGAGCGCTACGACCGCGACTTGAACGACATTTTCGCGCTGCAGGCGGAGATTTCCGAAGCGATTGTCAAGGCACTAAGACTCAAGTTGGTGCCAGAGGAGAAAAAGGCGATCGAGCGGCGCGGTACGGAGAACGTAGAGGCCTACAACCTCTATCTCATGGCGCGACAGTCCTACGTCACCAGCCATGAAGCCGATGCCCGCCGCACGGAAACGATCATCCGCCTGTGCAGGCGAGCCATCGAAATCGATCCCGGGTACTCACGCGCCTGGGCGCTCTTGGCGATCGGCCAGATGAACCTGCGCTTCGTGAATGGCAGACCGGGCGATGATGGATTCGAGCCCGCTGAACGGGCGCTCGCGCTGGACGCCAATCTGGCCGAGGCGCACGCCGTCAAGGCGAGAATCCTGTCCCAGCATGGACGTCACGATGAGGCAACGGGCGAAATCGATGTCGCGCTGCGGCTCGACCCCGAGTCATACGAGGTGAACAGAGCCGCCGCCTATCTGAGATTCAGGCAGGACCGACTGGACGAGGCGGTTCGCTACTACGAAAAATCTATGTCCCTCATGGAGACAGACCTGAATTCCGGTTCCATGCTGCTCACCTGCTATACAGCCATGGGCAATTCCCAGGCGGCGCTGCGCATCGCGCAGATCACGCTCGCCCGAACCGAGAAGACGCTGGCGCAGGATCCGAACAACGGCACGGCGATGGCCTACGGTGCCATTTCTCTGGCTACCCTAGGGGAGGCCGAACGCGCCAGGGATTGGATTAGCCGTGCGCTGCTGATCGATCCGGACAATATGAATGCGCGATACAATTTTGCCTGCAGCCTGACGACATACCTCAAAGACCCGGACGCGGCGCTGGAACTGCTCGGACCTGTCTTCGAAACGATGGCCATTGCCTGGTTGAACCACGCCAAAGCGGATCCGGACCTCGAGCCCATCCGTGCCAATCCGAGATACCAAGCCATGGTCGAGGCGGCCGAAACGCGCCTCGCGGCCACCAAGGCTACGCCCGCGGCCTCAGATCCGAGGAGTTAATGAAGAAGACCTCCGGAAACATTGGCGCGTTGGAAGGCTACGGGCCCGGGCTGGCAAACACGGATGGCCGAAGCATTGTCGAGAGCTGTCTGATTGACATGTAAACCGCGCGGCGACCGGCACTGCCGCCTGGCACATCAGAAGTCACGACAGTTGTCTCACACTTGGCGTCAGCATTCTCCCCAAACCGTTTGTTTTAAAGGCTCGTAAGCGCGTTCCCCGTGGGTTCGATTCCCATCGCCCGCTCCACTTCCCGGCTAGCCTCAAGACTCGTAGGGACACGAGATTGGTGTCAACAGGTTGGTTCTGTGAGAAGGCGGTGGGAATTCGCGTCTATTTGGTCAGAGCTTCTGCTTCGCCAGCGCCTCGCGCGCTTCGTTGAGCTGCCTGCGATTCGGCGCGGTTACATGCCGCATCAGCGTCCGCATGATAATTGGCATCGGCGCGAAGCTACTGCGGTAGGCCCACTTTCCGCACCAACTCAGAAAATCGCGGGTCAGAACGTATCGGGTCGAATGAGAGATCGGTCTTCAAACCAAGTAGATATTCTTCGTGTTCCTGAAACGCGGTGTTGAGCCACCCAAAAGCATGCTCTTTAGTCTCCCAACTCGGCGTAAGACGAGGCAATCCAGTACGCAGTCGAGTTCCCAGTCTTGCGCTGTTCTTTGAGAACCTCGATGCCTGTCGCGAGAGCACCCTGCCAGCCCCCCGACCGAAAGCCCTTCTGCATGGCGGCGACGTAATCTGCCTCGTCTCGATCGCCGGAGATCTGGCTTTCAGCCTTGTATTCTTCGATCGCGTGCGAATACATGCGCTTTCGCCAATACGCCTCGGCAATGCAAGAGTGCGCCGTGGAGAATTCGGGATGCTCATCAGCCAGTTTCTTGCAGATGGTTATGGCCTCGTCGTACTGTCGTGTAAAAATGTGATCGGCTCCGAAGTCACGCCTGATTATCAGTGACCGCGGATCGAGCTGATGGGCACGAGTGATTTCAGCAAGGGCTTCGCCCTCCCTGCCTCCAAGCCAGAACAGACTCTCTGCATACCACTGATGCGGCGTAGCGTCGTTCGGGTCGAGTTCCATCGCCTTCTTTAACTCAACCTCTCCTCCCGCAAAGTCCCAGTCATGCAAATATTTTATGTGGCCAAGAACAGCATGCGGACGGGCCAAGGTCGAATCCAACTCCAGTGCCTTGCGGGCGGCGGCAGTCGCCTTCGGGACAACTTTGCTGGGATTGCCACCATACTCAGGCATGATGGCGTAGGTATCGGCGAGACCTGAATACGCCAACGCGTAGTCGGGGTCCTTGGCGCTGGCTTGATCGAAGTAGGAGGCGGCCGTTTCGAGGTCCGGGAGGGTTCGCTTGCTCCAGTAGGAACGCCCCTTCAAATACAACGCATAGGCCTCCGGGTTTTGCGTTCCTTGGCATACGATTGGTGTGTTTTGTGCAGCTCTTCCCGTCGCCGTCGCCGCAGTGCTCATTGCGCGCGAACACGCCGCCTTGCTCGGTGTAATTGTTGGTGTTATCGCGACTACCTTCGCGATATTACCTTCTGTTAGCCCAGATATCTGGCCACTCATTTGGAACAACCACCCGATTTATTTCGTCACTGACCAGATCAAACTTCTCGTGGGGGTACCCATTGCAGCTTGGATCGTTCGAAAACTATTTTCTCATAGTAGATTTTCAACTACTGCTTTCCGATAACGAGTTGAGTTCGCTGCGGGTCGGGTTTTGACCGGTTACCGACCCACGACTCCCATACTAGTGGTGGCCACACCAACTCAGCATGGACGACCGAGGAAACGAATGAACAACTCATTCAACCACCGGGGCGCAATGTTCTGGCCTGCGTACCAGTCCTGCAATACCCAACTCCTGTCCGCTAAATCCTAGTGCAAGAGTGGCTCCGGTGCACGCTCTGCAGGTGCAGCCGGCACGTGGAGTTCGTGAAGAAAATCGAGAGGCAGAACCGCCTGTTCGTTAGCCAGTTCGCTCGACCAACGGAGTTCGAGCGAACTGGGATTTCGCACCGTTGGGTAGAACAAACTCCCAGTCCGCGTCTCACTGGGCGCAAGCGTCAACGGCAGCGCCAGTCGTCGGCGTTTGAACTCAGCCATGACCGCCTTCTTGTTGTGGTGATTGATGCCGAAGACAGCGAGATAATAGACGGGCAGGACGACTATCGTCGCGGCGGCTGCACCGACCATACCCGCTGAGACGATTGCAGTACCCCCGGCTGCAGCGCTGATTGTGGCGGCGCCCGCGCCGACGATGAGCACCCCGGGTCCGGCAGTGCGTATAAAAGCCTCACCACGGTCTCGATATTGCTTCTCCAACTTTTTGCTCTGTTTTTCGATTACCCAAGGATCGCTGCCCGGTGCATAGGTCGTTCCGGCAGAGTCGCTAAGCGATGCGGAATCTACGATGACTGGCTGCTCGCCGCGATTGTCAATTGTGACGACGTATTCGTCCCACAGCGCCTCACGCTTCCACGAACCCGGGCCACCATAAATGATGAGTGCAGCGAGCGTCGCCTGCAGCGACGCTGAAGACGGAAAGGCAATATTTAGAGGTTGTACGGGAGGCGTATTTTTTTTGGCGAGCTTGTATTTGGTGGCGACGCAGCCGCCCTGACAAGACAGCACAACCACGACAATTGCCACCGTAACGATCGCCGACCAGCGATGAAAAGGTGGGTGTGTACAAGCGCGCACGCCCGGAGTCTATCCTTTACGCGTTGCGGTGGACTGGATTTCTCCGTTTTGGGTTGCTTTGATGAAACGTGCATCGGGGTAAGCTATTTTCGACAGGCCAGGCCGGCCGCCACCCGGAAAATTCGAGGCCTGCGGTCAACCGGCCGGACTTAGGCCGTCTACAACCCGACAGGCTGGGCCGCCGGTCTCGAATGTAAGCCGTCCGGTACCGTGAAAGCGAACACTTTGGACTCGGAGCGGCCTGTCGCGGCCAGTTTGGCGCCTTAAAGACCGAGCGCGGAAAGCATCGGAAGTATGCGCCAAGATTTCTTGACTTCGATTCGTCTAGGTAGTACTTTTTGACTACCCATGAATCTCAGGGTGCAATCGATGGCTGCCACGAGTCTTAAACTTCCAGAAGCGCTGAAGCGGCGGATCGAACGACTTGCCGGCGCGGCAAATAAAACTCCGCATGCTTTCATGGTTGACGTGTTGAGCCGGGAGGCGGACCGTGCCGAACTTCGCGAGCGGTTTGCGGAGGATGCGGCAGTCTCAGAAAAGGAAGCGATGGAGAGCGGCAAAGCCATTCCGTTGGGAGCCGCATTCGATTATCTCGAGGCTCGTGTGGCAGGGAAGTCTGCTCGACGCCCACGAGCGCGCGCATGGCGCGCGTCCAAGTAACGACTCGTGCGCTCGCCGACCTTGAGCGGCTTTTCGACTTTCTCGCGGAACACAATCCGAAGCTCGCGCGTGAACGGATGGTCAGTGTTAGGCGAGCCTTCGAGTTGCTTGCGGACCATCCGTTGCTGGGCCGCGAAGCCGAGGACGGGCGCCGGGAGTTGATCCTGTCTCGCGGCAAGTTCGGCTACCTTGCCAAATATCGCTGGTTACCCGACGAAGATATCGTTCTGATTCTCGCCGTTCGACATCAGCTGGAAGCAGGTTACAAAGGTGATTAGGTTGGCGATCGGCGGGGCAGGGTGGGTCGAATGTCGGATAGATTGCGAAAGCCGACGGCCGCATTGGCAGGCGCTGGCCGCTATGGCGGTGTTCTTCACACGAAAATCCCATGCAGCGGTTATCCGTGCTCGCAACGCCATGATTCGAAATAGTTAGTCGCGCCCGCGCGGTATATTCGATTCCCATCGCCCGCTCCACTCCAGGCTAGCTCAGGTTACGTAGGGATATGAGGCGGGAGTCAAGACATGATGCTGCGGGAAAGTGTTGGGAATGCGCGTCGATTTGGCGCCTGCCTCATATGCTGAGGTATCCCTAGGTTGCCCGAGCATTCACTCGTACAGCCACACGCAGCAATTTCCAAGAATATTTTGTGTGAACATCAAGCTCGTGAGCGCTGACGGTGGTTGCTTAGTCCGCAATCGACCGAAACGAGCCGCTGGTAAATGGCAGGAATGTGGCAACTCAATCAGGTGTGGGGGCCAAAGAAGCAATCCGCGAATCGCAGTTACTCGGCAGCGCGATAGCGTGATTGTCCCCTCGCGACTATTCGCGAGGTTTCGGCAGGACACCAAGCTGATGGAGAAGCGCAAACCGATCCGGAATACCCCAGTGCTCCACCATCATCCCATTCTCAAAGCGACACACATCCATAACATTCATCGTCACTGGCTTGCCGGAGCGAGGATCGTGGCCTCTAGCGACCATTCGTGCCCATACTTTGTCTCCCGAGGCTACGATGTCCTCGATACTCAAAGATAGCCCACCCACTTCCCTGCGAGCGGACTGAATCTCGATCTTGAGCGTCTCCGGTCCAGATAAATTGGTGGGCAAAAGATATTGATGTTCAAAGAAGCGTGGTGCGCACACTTCGTCAGCCACCGACAGATCACCCCCGTTAAAGCCTCTTTCGATGACGAGACGGAACAGCTCGATGTTGCCTCTCACGTTTTATGTCTCCTCAGGTTGGCGCTAGCCGATGGCTGGAGAACCTTGCAGACCCAGCTTACCGCACGCTGCGAGGGTCCGCTTCAGGGCGGACGTTCGTGAAACGCCGGCGATAGGAGCTTTGCCGCCAATTCATCATGGGAAGTCTCGCGAGGAGTGTCTGTCGATGGAATGATTTCGCAATTACTTCGGCGGAGTACCTGACGCTGAACCGACCTGCATCTTAATTTTGTCAAGGCACGCTGAAAAGGTTTGCTGCATCTGATGTTGGCCCTGTCTAAATATTGCCGGGACGAACAACTCGACCGCGCCGTCGGCGCAGAGCCTTTCTTGATGTTACGGTATCCAGATAAAGCCGTGGAGCAGCGTGCTTTCATCCGCTTCCCAACCAACGACTTCTCCTTCGGCGTTATTCGTCGATGGACGCGTGCCTTGAGTGCAGCTGGTACAGGCACCGGGGGCGTCGAATCTGGCGATCTTGCCGTCGGCTGAACGCGAAAAGCCGTGGAATACGCCCGCGTCGATGTAGATTCCTGTCACGGCGCCAAACAAATTGATCGAAAACACAGCGGTATTCTGCACCGCGCCGGTCGCGGGGTCCGTTAGTGCAAACGTGGAAATCGCGCCGTCGCGACGGCGCAAGAAGCCGCGATACATCCCATCTGTATCTGCGTAGTATCCAGTTATTGTTCCCTCCTCATTGATGCTGGCACCGCCCGCTCCCAGGCTCGCAGGAGGGTCGAACGTCGTGATCGTTCCGTCCGGCTCGCGCAGGAAGCCGTGCTCTACGCCGCTCGCGTCGTAATAGCCTCCGGTGATCTCGCCTGCCGCGTTGAGACACGTTTCCTCACACACCCCAGTGAGAATCGAACCCGGCGGATCGAAGCCCGTGATTTTGCCGAACGGCGATCGCACAAAGCCGTGCTGAATGCCGCTTGCGTCAAAATAGATGCCCGCAGTCGTTCCCTCGAGATTGAGACTGTACGCCAATGTACCTTGGCCCTGGCCGGGAACGGCGCCGGCGCCGGGGGCATTGAATGTGACGAAGGATCCGTCCGGATAGCGGATAAAGCCATGAAAGGTGATATTCGCGTCTTCGAACTGCCCGGCGATTACGCCGAAGTCATTGATGGCGACGGCAACGGTACCCTCGTCGAGGTTGGCGCCGAGACCCGCGCCGGGGGCGTCAAAGCTCACAAAGTGGCCGCTGGGGGTACGCAAGAAACCGTGAGGCACCACCTGCGCGTCCGTATAGGTGCCTACGATCGCGCCCTCGTCATTGTTGGCAAGCGGCTGCGTTCCACAAAAAGGCGCGCACTCCGGAACGCTTGTTGTACCTGCGTTCGGCGCATCGAACACGATTATTCGACCGGATGCGGAATACGGGTGTTGTGTGTGAGCCGGCAGCTCCGCCGAGCTAGCAAGGGAGGCCACGATGGTCGCGCTAAGGACGGGCCAGGCTGTCATCAAAGCTCTCTTGGTGTACATGAGAACCTCCTCATGAATTGCTATTGGCCTGGGGATCGTCTCCACAATCGTTGCGTAGCTCGTTGGGGGCGCCAGCCGGTGGCGGGCTCGATGTGTTGTCGATACAGGGGATGGCACTTAGATATTCGTACAGGGCCTCGATATCATGGTCGGACATATCCTGCATGTCTGGCCAGGGCATGACTTGGAGAAGATTTCCGTCGACGGGAGGCGGAATGCAGTTTGCTGGTGTGGGAGTGGGCAAAGCCGATGTACAGGTTGGATGGATGTGATCCAGGTCGTGTCCGGTCCGCAAAATTTCCTTGAATTGAGCGAGCGTGCGGCCCCCTTCGGCCCGACCGGTTTTATCCGGCGTCAAGTTGCGGGTAATAATGTCCGGACCCACATAGCTCCCATAGTCTGGTGGCGGATAGATACCCGGTATAGGGAAGACGGCCGGGCCGAAGTCCGTGCCTCCAGCCAGATAAGTGGTCGGATCGGTTTTCTTCTTCTGGCCAAAGTACGGGTTCCCGCCATTCGCGTAATTGAGGTTCGGAGGGCCACCGGAGGTGTGACAAAAGTTGCAATCGCTTACGGCGTTGACCCAATAGCTACCCAAGCCCACAAGGTTCCGGTCTTTCCCATTCAGGTTCAGCGGAACCGGCGCTATCTCGAAGCCGATCTTGATGCGTGATCCTTCGTTGTCGTTCCAGTCATCTTGTGCTTGTGCGGCTGGGGACCGCGTCAATATCATCGCAAGAGCGAATCCGACAAGAGACATGGTCGCTCCCAAAATCTTAATTCGCTGTTGCTGTTTCATGGGATTTTCCTCTCAGATTGTTGAAATGCGGTCAGCGGTTCGTCATCACCAGGTGGATGTCTTTGAGCGTCACTCCTGCCAGCTTCGCCGCGGCAGTGTGATGGTTGTCCTTACTTCGCCGCCATCTGCTCCGGCAGCTCTATCCCGAGTGCCGCGGCGTCCCGAAGCGTATGCGACTGCAGATAGACCTTCGTGACCAGCGGCAAATTGGCGGAGCCGATCGACTTAGCGAGCGCCTTCTCGTAGCAAGCGCGCTCGTCCGCTACGGGCTTGAGGTCGACCCGCATGCCATGCGTGCAGACAACCTCCGCAGCATGCCGAATGCGCAAATACATCGCGCGCGCACCCGCGGGCTGATGGACGTCGAGTCCCTGTGTAGTCACCCGATAAGCAACAGCGAACTCCTGATCTTCGGCCGCAACACTGCCGGCGAAGAGCGTGCATGCAATAGCGGTGGCGCCAAGAATGGGCCAGGCGCTTGTGAAAGCTGTTTTGCTGTACATGTGAATCACCTCATGGATTCGCGTTGAAATGGTTTCGGTACATTGACAACGAGTCATCTCGGCGCGAATTGGACACCCTTAAATTTGGGATGACGGGTGTGATGATCGGTCGGGGGTAGCAGCCGGCGCGGGTGCGCAAAATATTTTGGTTGCCATTTCGGACCTTCGGGACTCATATACAAGAGGAGAGGGATTTCATGAGTCACCATGGCCGGAGCTGAGGCGAAACCATCGCTGGTCGAGCGGCTGTTCGCCGACCACCGAGGCGCGCTGCAGACGTTCTTCCTGCGGCGCATCCGCGCGAAAGCCGATGCGGCAGATCTGGCGCAGGAGGTCTACGTGCGGATGCTGCGGATCAGCGATCAGGACGCGATCCGCAATCCCGTCCATTACCTCTATACGGTGGCCAACAATCTCGTCAAGGAGCATGCGGCACTCGATCGTCGGCAATCGCGCGGTATCGACATCGACCAGGCGCCGCCGCACGAGCAGCTCGAGACGCTGCCGGCATTCGACGGGGATCTCGATGCGACGCAGCGGGTCGCGCGTCTCGGGGTGGTGCTCAAGCAACTGCGTCCGAAATGCCGCGCCGCGGTGGAGCTGCGCTTCACACAGGGACTCTCCTTTCGCGAGATCGCGATGCACCTTGGAGTGTCCCCGCAGATGGCGAAGAAGTACGTGGCGCAGGGCTTAAGTCACTGTCGACGCCGCATGGCGGCGCTAGGTTGAGGCAATGAATTCGAACGAAGAGCAAGTCCGAGCCGCGATCGCCGAACAGGCCGGCGAGTGGTTCGCCGTGAACGATGAAGGGTCGCTGGATGCGCGAGACTCCGCAGCCCTTGCGGCGTGGCTCAAGACCTCGCCGGTGCACATCGAGGAGTTCCTCGGCGTGTCGGCGATCGCGCGCGATCTTCGCGAAGCCCGCACGGATCCTCAGTACTCCCTCGAGGCGATTCTCGCGCGCGCACGCGCCGAGGAGGATCCTACCGTCCAAGCCCCGGGATCGCGCGATAACTATGCGGTTCGAGCCAGGCCTTCACGCCCCTGGCTCGCCGGCGCAGTGGCGGTGGCGGCGAGCGTGGTATTGAGTCTTGGCTTGTTCTCGTGGTGGAACTCACGGGACGCCGGGAAGCCGCCGATCGCAGAGAGCATCACGGAATTACGCTTTAAGACGGGTCACGGGGAACAGCTGAGCCGTCGTTTGGCGGATAATTCGGTACTGCACCTGAATACCGAAAGTGCGGTCACGATTCGCTACGGCAAGACCGAACGGCTTGTCACACTGACGGCCGGCCAGGCGGGCTTCGAAGTCGCCCACGAACCGCATCGCCCATTTCGGGTGGTCGCCGGATCGGCTGAGGTCGTCGATATCGGCACCAAATTCGATGTGCGCCTGGCGCAGAATTCCACCGTGGTGACCGTGGTCGAAGGAAGGGTCGAGGTCGGACCGTCCCCGGTGCGGGGAACACTCGGCACGAACAGGCAACCACAAGCAGCGCGATTTGTAGAGCTGGCAGCCGGACAGCAGGTCAGCGTGGCCGAGGGAGAGTGGCCTGCCGTGCCGATTACGGTCGACGTGCAAAGCACGACCGCCTGGCTGCGCCAGGAAATCGTGTTTGACAACGAGCCGCTGGAGCGTGTCGCGGCGGAATACAATCGCTACACCACAAAGCCGATCGAGATCGCGACACCCGCGCTGCGCAATCTGCCAATCAGCGGGGAGTTCGCCACCAACGACCCCGACACATTCATTGCCTTCTTGCGCAGCCTCAAGGGCGTGCGAGTCGAGGTGACGCCGACGCGGATCAACGTGTCGCGAGACTAGGCATGCTGGCACGCACCACCTAATTTCGCCTGCATTGCGTTATGCTCTGATCTCAGGCCCCCCTCAAGATGCCTGAACGGATGCGCATGGAAGGCCAGACAGGTCGCCGATCAGCGCGTATCGCGACCGTGGTGTCCGCGGTGCTTCGCGGTCTGTCGATCTGTACGCCCATTGCGATGTTTGAGTCCCCGGCGGTGCTGGCTCAATCGTTTGAGCCCAAAGTGCTCGCCGCCGACATTCCCGCGCAGCCGCTCGCGCAAGCGCTGACAGCGTTCGGCCGCCAGACCGGACTGCAGCTCGTCTATGTCTCCGGCGACGTGCGTGACCAGAGATCTCACGCGGTTTCTGCGGGACTCGGCGCTCGTGAGGCGCTGACTCGAATGCTAGAGGGCACCGGACTCAAGGTCGAGTACCTTACGCCGCGCAGCATCCGCATTCTAGTCGCGGAAGTTGCGCCGCCGCGGGAACCGACGACGAAGATCCCCACCGGAAATGAGCTGCAAGAGGTAATTGTCACTGCCAACCGACGCGAAGAGGACCTCCAGAACGTACCGATGACGATCCTGGTATTGACCGGGGACACGCTTGCCAAGCTCAACGCCACGACGTTTGACGACTTCGTGAAGTATCTGCCCGGTGTGACCGCGCACGGAACGGGTCCTGGTCAGAACACCATCTATGTGCGCGGCTTGGGGACGACAATGGGAGGAATACAGGCGTCGGGTGCCATCGGCACCTTCCCGAACGTCGCGGTGTATCTCGATGAGCAATCCGCCCAGCTTCCAAACCGCAATCTTGACATCTACGCAGCGGATCTCGACCGCATCGAGATCCTGGAGGGTCCTCAGGGCACGTTGTTCGGCGCGGGCGCCGAGGCGGGTGTCGTACGTTACATCACGAACAAACCGAAGCTCGATGTAACGGAAGCGGTGGTGAACGCCGCCTACGCCACGACCGCACATGGGGACGAGAGCAGCAATGTCGACGCCACCATCAACATTCCCTTGATTGCCGACACGCTGGCCGTGCGCGGCGTGATATACAACGAGCGCCGCGGCGGCTACATCGAAAACATCCCTGGGACGTTTGCGCGTGCTGCTACGGACCTCGGCACTTATTATATCGGTGGCGTTCCTCTCAACAGCGTCGTGATCAACAACGCCGCCCTCGTCGCTAATGACATCAACCCTGTCACCTATCAAGGCATACGCGTCGAGGCCCTGTACAAGTTCAATGAGGACTGGAGCGCACTACTTGCACAGTCCTACCAGAGTATGGAGGCGGACGGGGTCTTTGCCGAGATGGCGGCGAATTCGCTCGGTGAACCGCTACCCGACTTGAGCGTGCAGCTCTACAATCCCTCCTACGACAAGGATAAGTTCGAGAATACCGCGCTCACCGTTGACGGCCGTGTCGGTGCGCTGAAGCTCCTCTATGCGGGCGCCTATCTCGTGCGCAACGTCGAGCAGGTGCAGGACTACACGAATTACGCACGCGGCATCGTCGCGGACTACTATCAGTGCGCATTTCCAAATCAGACTGCTGCTGCAATTGGCCAGTGTTTCACGCCCAGCTCGACCTGGCGCGACCAAGAGCGCAACACTCACCAAAGCCAGGAGCTGCGCTTGAGTACCCCCGATGATTGGCGGATCCACGGCATCGGTGGCCTATTCTATGAGAACTACCGGATTCAGGAGCAGACCGACTGGTTCTATCTCACGGCGCTTCCGGACTTCTATCCGATCGGGCCACCCACTGGCTACTACACCGTAAACGGATCAATGCTGCTGCCGAACGGTACCCTGGTCGCGTCCAAAACACCTCACGCGGTCTTTGTACCCGACCCGGTGACCTCGAACAACCCGAACGTCCGGCCGCCGGGCGATGCCTTCTTTAACGACATCACGCGCGGTTACCTACAGAAGGCGGCCTTCGCATCCGTCGACTTCGAGCTCATGCCGAAAACGCTGACGCTGACGGCCGGCACGCGCTATTCCAGTACCGATACCTCGGAAGTCGGCTCGACCGTGGGGAGTGACAGTCACGGTTGCCAGATCGTCTATAATTCGGGGGTACCCAATCCGTGTGTGAATCATTCCTACTTCATCAATCTCAATGCGGAGGGCCTTGACCGGACGTATTCCGGTTTCAGGAGCCGCGCGAGCCTGAGCTGGAACGTCTCCGAGGATGCGTTGCTGTACTACACCTGGTCGCAAGGCTTCCGCGCGGGCGGCTTTAATCGGGCACCTCTCGTAGCAAACATCGATTCTCCGCTGGCAATCGGCGCGCAAGCCACTGAGCACGGGCGCTGGGTATCGCCCCTGGCCTTCGCGCCCGACAGCCTCACCAACAATGAACTCGGCTGGAAGACGCTGTGGATGGACCGGAGCATCCAATGGAACGGCGCGATCTATCAGGAGAACTGGAACCACGTACAGATCGATGGAGGTGCTGCCGGTATCATCACCGAGCGCGTCATCCTCAACGGTGGTAACTACCGGGTGCGCGGTGTGGAAACCTCGGGCGTGGCGCGCGTTACGACCGGGCTCACCCTCGAGGCGGGCGCGGCCTGGAATCACAGCGAGTTGGTCAAGCAGGCGACGCTCCTGTGGCAGGACGGAACTCCGATTGACTTCAGCGCGCTTAAGATTCCGAATCCGGGCGGGGCACTCGGCAGCCCGCTCGCCGGGGCGCCCCCCTTTCAGGGCAACATCCGCGCACGTTACGAGTTCGCGTTTAACGGTTATGCCCCGTTCGCTCAGATCGATGCGGTGCATCAGTCACACTCCCTCGCTACGACCAATCAGCTGCCGGTTGACCTGCAGGGCAACTCCACGGCTTATAACCTGCCGCCCTTCACAACTTATGATGGGGCGCTTGGTGTCGGAAAGGACACCTGGCTCGTACAAGTCTATGGAGAGAACCTCACCGACACTCGGGCGCAACTGTATGCGAATTACTGGCAGTGGTACAAAGCCATAACGGTGAATCGTCCCCGCACGATCGGATTGCGCTTCGGCTATAAGTTCAGCGGTAGGTAGCCCGAGCTGCCAGCGATCCATACCTGGGCCAGCGAGGTGTTTTTTAGTACACATGCAAGATGATATTCCCGCCTGTACCTCGCGCCTGGATTGTCAGCCTAAGATCAGAATTGGCTCGCGGCCATACATCACCCAGCGTCCCACAAAAGGTTGGAGGACTGCTTGTTCGCGCCTTTCGCAACCGCGGCAGATTAAAGGGATCCTGCAAATCCCAATAGCGAGACGCGTCGATGAGCAATCGGTTTTCCGGCTCATCCTTGAAACTCCTGGCGACGCGATTCGCTAACTCTTTAACTTGAGGGCCTTGTTATTGGGGAAGGCCGAACTACTGATCTCTAGTTGAACGACACCCACGACAGCACGACACGATTCGGACAACTCTATCATCTCGGGGGGGGGGGGGCAAAAATGGAAAACGCCATACCTACCCACTGAATGTCGGCTTACCAGCAGCCTCTCTTGGCTATCGACCGACCGCATTTGGAGCGGTAAGCGGCGGCTTCTGTCGAGGCGTAAACCGTCGCTGGCTTACAGCAGAGGTATAACGGTGGTTATACTATGGCAATGAAGACTGCGATTTCCATTCCGGATGCGATTTTTGAGGAGGCGGAGCGGCTCGCGAAAATCCGAGGCTGGTCCCGGAGCGAGCTTTATTCAAATGCAGTGTCTGCATACGTCAATAGCGAGAGATTCTTGGGGGTTCGCGAAAAGCTAGATGCCGTTTACGGACAGAATGTGGATGACTCCGCTGTGGTCCACTTCTCGCTAATGCCCAAGCACGCCCCCTGCCAAAAGAGAAGTGGTAATGCGGCGCGGAGAGATCTGGTGGGCATCTCTCGGCGAGCCTCACGGCTCCGCGCCGGGTTTCCGAAGGCCGGTACTAATCGTTCAGTCTAATGATTTCAACGAAAGCGCGATCCGTACCTCAATCTGTGCCGCAATTACACCGAACATGCGCTTGGCAGATGCTCCGGGCAACGTGCGTGTCACCCGCCGCGTTATCGGACTACCCCACGACTCAGTGGTTAACGTGTCGCAGCTAATTACTCTGGACAAAAAAATGCTCACCGAGAAGGTGGGCCGGTTACCTGCGCAGTCACTGCGCGACGTGGAGGCGGGTATTAAGCTGGTGCTGGCGCTGTAAATGCGTTGCGGGTCTGGCCGTCCAAAAGCCGGCGGCCCGAGGCCCACATCTGAAGATTGGAGCCCGGGGTCTCGCATATCGATGTATCCCGAGTTGCCTTTCGTTGCCCCACATACCGCGAAATTTCACGCGCTAATCACACTTGGGATTAGCGCTCACACGAAACCTCTTGTTTTCTAGCTCCGCAAGCGCCTTCCCTGTGGGTTCGATTCCCATCGCCCGCTCCACTTTTGGTCGTCTGTCTTGTCCTAGGACGCGCCCGGAGCTCGGCTATAGCCGTGCCTTTGATCGATTCACTAGATCGGCCTTCGTAAACGGTAATCTCCGGCGGCCGCTCGTAAACCTCCATACGGAAAGGCATCCCATCACTTCGGGGCAGAGTGACTCGAGTGGGTTGCGACTATCTGTTCATGAAGCGGACCTGATCGACGCCGTCTGCGACCCGAAGCCGACCAACAGTCGGCCCGCGATCCGGCTGTGGCATCCTTGCGTGGATGTTTACATTTCGAACCCGCAGGCGACGGTGGTGGCTCGGAGCGATCGCCACGGCGCTGGTCGTAAGCCTGGCCGCGCTGTTGCTGAGATCCATGCTCGAGCACGCGGTGCGAGCGCGGATCGAGTCCGCAGCCGTGCGCCATGGCGCAGTTGCTCGAATCGGGCTGGTACACGTCGGCGTCTGGCCGTTGCTGCGATTGGAGGGATTCGATCTCGACTTTAGGTCTGGAGTGCGACTGCATGCCGACATGATCGCGGCCACGTGGCCCGGCCGCTTGCGACTCGCAGTTCGCGCCGCCACTCTCGCGGGGCCAGCAGGGGTGAGTGTCAAATCGCCAGCCACTGCATGGGACATGGCGGGCATTTTCGGCGAGGACCTCCGGCTCACGCTGGTGGAGCCACAGGCAGGCCTGTCAATCCGCAAGCTCGCGTATCCGGTGGGGAGCGCGTGGAACATCGAGGCACGTGGGCTCGACGTCGGCCGTCTGCTCGATGTGCGGCGCGACGCTCACCCGCTGCTCGTTGGTGGTATCGCGGACGGCCGCGTGGACCTTGAGGCCAGTACCGATGCGTTCCGTTTCCACGTGGGCATGGGTGCGCGCGGCGCGCGCTTGGGAGCGCTGGCGGATAACGCCGACGACGAGCCGCAGGTCGGCGATCCGACGGACGTTACCATACGATTCGATGGCGCCTGGCGCCGGATCGGGGGCACGATCGAGATCCCCGAGGTCCACGCGAGCGTGGCCGGTGCAGCCCTGTCGGGCTCGATCACACTGCGCGATCTCGACACCGATCCGGTAGTCGATCTCGCACTCGGCATACAACATCTGGACTTCGCGCAACTGCTGGGTGCATCCGGGCTCGCGGTGCCCGATAGCTTGGGAATGGCGCCCGGCGCAGGACGTGACCTTGGCTCGGCCACGATCGACGTGCGTGTACGCGGACGCCCGTCGGACCCTGCCTCGCTCTCGGTGAGCCAGAAGATCGACTTCAAGCCGCCACGCGAGATGCCGCCGGCGATCGCGCGCCTGCGCGGCGATTTTATCTACAGATCCGAAGACGGCCCCGGGCCGCACCGCCCCATCGACGTTTCGCTCGCATCCTCCGACTTCATCGCCCTGCGCGACGTTCCGCCGCTATTCGTGCGCACTCTGCTGCTTGCCGAAGACATAGGCTTCTATGGGCATCGCGGCATCGACCTGCGCGAACTACCCACCGCGCTGCTCACCAACTGGTCGCGCGGCGGCGCCGCGCGCGGAGCGTCGACAATCACCCAGCAGCTGGCCAAGAACCTCTTCCTGTCGCGCGACAAGCAGCTCGGACGCAAGCTGCAGGAACTAGCGATCACGTTCCTGCTCGAGTCGGCGCTCACCAAGGATCGTATTCTTGAGATCTACCTGAACATCATCGAATGGGGACCGGACCTGCGTGGCCTGCGGCCCGCGGCCCGCCACTATTTCGGTCGCGAGCCCCGAGAGCTGACGCCGGCCGAGATGGCCTTCCTGGTCGCGATCATCCCCGGGCCGATCAAGTACCAGAGTTCATTCGCACACGGCACGCCGGGGCCTGGGCTGCGTTCGCTGATCGACGAGCTGCTGGCGAAGCTGCGGTCCGTGGATGCGATCGGCGAGGAGGAATATCGGCGAGCGCTCGGCGAACCCATCGTTGTTGCGGGCGGCAGGCCGCCCGGATGATCGGTGGCGAACGGAAACGGGTGGCAGGGGATCGACGGAGTCCCTTCTAGTTCGGTTCAGGCTGTATCGCACTCCCGTTGGCGTCATATCGGGACTCATATTGTTTCGTTTAGTAGCGTTTTGGGGACGGTCAGCGATGGGTTGGCCCGTCCCTTTTTCGTTGGGAGAGTTTTTAGTCGAAGGGGCCGCTTCTGGGCTGTTCAGAGACCTACGACGGAGGGCTTGAGTCCAGTGTAAATCAGACTATTTAGAATCCGAGAACTGACTCAGTTTGAACGCCTTTGACATCGCTATATAGCCGGCGTCTGAGGGATGCAGATGATCGCCTGAATCGTATGATGCCGCGAGTTTACCGGGCTCGTTGGGATCACGCAGCGCGTGATCAAAATCCACTACCGCGTCGAACTCACCGCTGGACCGGATCCATTCGTTGACAGACTTTCGGATTTGATCACCCGTTTCTGAGTAATACATAGCGCCCCGAAACGGAGCCAAGGTGCCCCCAATCACTTTAATGCCCCGTAGATGCGCACGGCTAATTATCTGTCGATAGGCGCCAATCAGCGCGTTGGCTTCAATAGGCGGCGCGGGATTGGCGTTATCGGGGAGCATTGAGAAACCAATGTCGTTGATGCCTTCCAGCAAGATTAGGTGAGTCACATTGGGCAGCGACAACACGTCTCGATCGAAACGTGCCAGCGCGCTGAGTCCTATGACATCGCTCAAGACGCGGTTACCCCCAATCCCTTCGTTTGCCACGGCGAAGCGGACCTGTCCGCCAGATCGCATCAGGCGCAGTGCTAGATGACCTGGCCAGCCCCGCACGTCTTGCGTATCCGTGACGGCGCCATCCGTGATGGAGTCGCCCAACGCTACTATGGTTTTCGCTTCGGGACCACTAGCCACCAGGACTGCGCTGACGAGGGTACGCGCATTCGTTGGAGCGGCCCCCTCAAGAATGGGCATCTGTGTCGCGTCGCGCCCAGTGACAATCACTTCCTGAATACCTCGTGTGCCCAGCGGACACTGTGTATCGTTCGGCAGAAAGATGCTGACGATCACGGCCTCTGCAGATTTCGTGGACAGATCAACAGGATCGCTCAGTAAGGGTGTGCCGCCGGGCAGCATCACGCTGGACCGACCACCAAAAGTAACCTTTCGAATTGTGGCTGAACGCGCGGTGACACCGGCGTCGGCAATTCCCACGGTCACGGCACCCACCGCAAGCGGCTCCTTGTTCGCCTCATTCGTGATGCGCAATATCAGCCGAGTGCCGCCCTGACTGAGAGGCAATCGATAGCGAACAGTCCCCCGTAGGATCGGCGACGGCGGGATTTTGTCAGGTGGAATGCCGGGAATGACAATTTTCCCTTCAAGAGGGCTGCTGCCCCAGCTCGCGACCCACTTCGTGTCGGCAGCATGGCTGCTTGCCAGTACGAGCATGGCGCACAACCACGCCGATATCTGTCTTTTTTCCATACGTATCATTTTTCTCCTCTCTCCCTTCGCGCTCATGGGGCGCAGGCGGTTCGGATACAAGAATAGCGACTGGTCGGCACCGATGGAATCCGGATTTCCAGACGCCAGGTAGCGGCCAGACCGAATGCCGACAGATGAACCATGCCGCAACGGAAGCGTACTATCGCAGAGCGATTTAGCCGTCCCGACAGCGGCCAGTGGTGATCGGCGGCAATGGGGTCGAACGCGGCCAGTCTCTCGCGAATGGGTAGTAGTACAAAGTAAAGTCCAAAGCGGCGAGCATCGTGTCGCGCGTCTACCTCTCGTCTCGGCGCATAGACTCTAGTCGTGCCGGGTACTATCCACTTTGAATCCCTGAGGATCGTCAACGCTCTCGGCTCTGACGGCATGGGTTATAGTCCGGATCGTAAGAACATCTATTCCGCCGATCAGCGGCCTTCAGATCTGCACGGGAGAATAAATTGAGAAAGCCAATTCTGCTGCTTCTCGCAGCAATTCTGACCATATCAGCATCAGTGACACGCGCGGACGACGATCATGCCTACACGCAGGGCCCCGTCCTTATCGTTAGCTTCGTCCGTACCCAGCCGGGCATGTTCGAAGAATATATGCGTTATCTCGGAAGCACATACAAGCACCTCATGGACGAATACAAGAAGCAGGGGATCATAATTGACTATTCCGTCTATCAGGCGCGGCCGCGCGATCCGCAGGACGCGGATCTGATCCTGACCGTGACTTACAAGAACATGGCAGCGTTCGATGACTTGCAGGCACGTACCGATCCCACGGCTAAGCAGGCATTCGGCTCACTGGCCAAAGCCGCTTCGGCCTCAGCGGATCGGGGCAAGTTGCGCATCGAAGTCGGCAGTGAGATGGTTCGACAATTGATCCTGAAATAGCCTGCATGCGTGCTGCGGCGTGCTTTCGCGCAGACGCGGGAGCACGCTGCGGCACACCCACGTGGTCTGTTCCTCGAAGTACCGCGCGGGAGGAATAGCCCGGCGTTTCACGGATTCGAGCTGACGGGGAACGGCGTTTTAGCAAATGGCGTAGCAAGGGTGCTGGTATTGAGTTGAGCGCACGCACCGCCCACAGCGTCGCCCGGGCCAGTAGACGAAGGACCATTGGCCGATCCCCAATAATTGCCGGCTGCGGCAAGTTGGATCACCGGCGGTGGAGAAGTAGGGAGCGGGAAACCCGCAGGCAGAAAAATTCCACTCAGCACGCCGCAATGCGCGCTCGGACCCGGATTGATGCCAGAGGGACCGAAAGAATATGCGGGTCTGTTTCTATCATTGCCGATGAAGTTGTTGCTCGCGAAAGGAGTGAACGTATTGAGAGTCACTTGATAGGGGTACTCAGACCCGGGCGTGAAAAACTCGTAGTGGATGATCACTCCGGGGCCGCCGTTACCGATGGCCGAATTATCGTAAAAGGCTGCTCCGCCAGGGATTAACTCGAAACCCGCCCCGGAGTTGTTCAACGCCGAGTTGTACTTGAATTCTCCACTAAAAATCGCGACGAAGCCCGAGCCGCCGTTCGTCGCCACGTTATTAATCACCTGAACATTCCCTGCAAAATACGCGATCTTCGATTGACCGTATCCCCCTCCCGGAGTGAGGGAAAATCCAATGCCCGCGCCGAGCGCGGCATTGTCTTTGACGATGATCTGTCCTCCGCCAAAAATGCAACATTGGTTGGTTTCGATCTTGATGCCGATCTGGTTGTTAATCGCTTGATTGCCCGCCACCAACACCCGCGCCGTAAAACGGCAGTCCGCTATCCCACCGCCGGGTTCTTGGGCACAGGGAACTTCAGCCAAGCTATACGGGTACCCATAGAAGGCAAACCCCGTGGCATCACCCAGGTCGACATTTCCTTGCACCGACGTGTCGTTCAGCGCGGGAAGTGAGGTCATGACGATTGCCACGCCGTTATTGCTTCCGCCGGTGATCGTGAAGCCGTGCCCCGGAGATCCGAAGTCCACACCAACGCTCTCGATCATGACGGTGGAACCATAGAGCGCGTGTGCCTGAGGGACACTCGAGATCACTGTCGTGGCAGCGCCTTGCAGCGAATAGATGTGCAAGGGTTTCGTGACGCAGACGATGCAGCCGGCAGCTTGAGGAATGGACTGCCCGCCATTTGGATCCGGCTTCTCATCGCCGGGTCCCGTGAAGTTACCGTCCCCATTGACGTCCCCGTAATGTCCGGGTCCTACGTAGATGTTGTCGCCGCTCGAGGCGTTAGCTATCGCTTGGCTAATCGAGCGGCAGGGTTCTTCCCATCCGCATGAGCTGCTATCCACTCCGCTGTTGGCAACGGATAGGGTACCGGCAGAGGTGGGCTCACAGGCGCCGAAAAATGCGGACATTACAGCCGGTATTACATAACGCAACGAGAAGGTCCAGTAAGTCTTCACGATGCTTCCCCCTTATGAATTTTCCGACCGCACCACCCTAATCGCCCGGATCGACGCTATCAATAGGTAATTGCCGGCATCCACCTGAGCGAATCGCGTGTCTGATGCCGTAAAGCCGACAGTCACCACTGTCCGCTGTTGAGCAGCACTATGGCGACTTTGACCCTGATTGTCGGCTCAGTCTACCGAAGCCATTCTCTTCAAATCGCAGGAACATTCGCAGGTTCACGAGTCGACCCTGGGCCTCCATTGTCTTGCTGGCGAGTTCATTGAGATCGTGCTCGTCAAGCATTTCCGGCGGAGCGCTCGCGGCGATCGCGGCCCCAATGTGAAGCGTAGTCTCAAATGCGTGCATCGATTCCATGACGGACGTGAGTATTCCGTGAAACCACGCAAAGGTTTGAAGCTCGTCATAGGGCATCAGGTTTAGCGAACCGCTCTGCCGAACCGCTTGCCAGGGACCGTCTGACGTTGCATAGAAGGCCACGGAATAGTCCAACTTGGCGTTGCCTACAGGTGCATGTAAGCGCATAGCTTGAATGACTTTGAGATCCGCATCCAATTCTCGCTGAATTCTGGAGGCCTCGATCACATTCAACGCTAAGTTGCGCCGGTTTTCCTCTACCTCCATTGCCAGCTCGCGACGCGCCTCTGTCAGCTGACGGCGCTCGTGGACATATTCGGCGAGCTTTTCGAGCGCAAGTGCGAGGAGCAGCCCTATCGCGATTGCCGCGATGTGGACCAGAAAATCCTTCCACGTATGTACGGTCTGATGAGGAGCGTGAACATCGAGCATAGGCGCTGATACCTCCGGGGCGGAAGATAGTTCCGAAACTGAGGACGCCGCAGCGAGCCATCGGCGGATCCTTCAGGTCCTGGTGCGAGGCGGTCCGCCATCGATTGGGGTGCGATCGGCCAAAAGTGGCCGGTCACGACTCCATGCCAATTTTCTCGAGAGCGGTCATTCGGACGGCTGCTATAAAAATCGCTGCAATCGGACAGCCATCATTTGCGTCGCGCTTCGATCACCGCGACGGGTGACTGCGTGGGCGTGACTGCGTGGAACTTCAGACCGGCCTGCTCAAAGAGCGCTGCGAATTCCTCGGTGGTGCGCTCCTTGCCGGTGAGCATCACGAGCATGTTCAGGTCGAGCAGCGGCGCAGGCGAGGGCGGGCCCTTGTCAATGATGAGCATCTCGACCACGACCACGCGGCCGTCTTGAGCCATGGCCTCACGAATTTTGCGGAGGATTTTCACGCACTCATCGTCATTCCAATCGTGGAGAATATGCTTGAGCAGGTAGACGTCGCCGCCCGGAGGAACGCTCTCGAAGAAGCTCCCGCCGACGCGGTCCACGCGATCGCTGACACCCGCCTCATCCAACGTGGCACCTGCGCCCTCGACCACCTCGGGCCGATCGAACAAGACGCCGCGGGCGGTTTTCTCGCCTTGCAACACCGCTGCGACAAACGAGCCGTGCGAGCCTCCGACGTCAACGACTTTGCGCGCCCCAACGAAAGAATACGATGCGAGCACGGCCTGCATCGCCATGTGCGACATACCGCTCATCGCCTCAGCAAAGTGGAAGCCTTCGTCGTGGTTCTTCTTGTAATACTCCCACGTATCCATTCCTAGCGTCTTCGGAGCTGAAGGCCTACCGGTGCGGACGGCATCTTCTAAATTGCCCCAAGGAAGCCAATGACCGGGCGCCATCTCGGCGATCAACAGTGAACGCATCGATCCCGGAACGTTGGAGCGTAGAGCCGCTCCGACCGGAGTGAGCGCGAAACGGCGTTCTGGCTCCGCAGTGAGTACCCCCACCGACACGATGGCGCGCATCAGGCGATACACGGCCGATGCGTCGGCGCCGATTGCCTTCGCGACCTCCTCAGCCGTCTTCGGTCCATGCGCGAGCTGGTCGGGGATGCCGAGATTTGCGGCCACGGCGGTCGCCTTGGCGGCCCACATTCCTGCGATGAACCCAAGGACGGCAGCGGGCGGCGGAATTGCGTTCGTGTCGTCCATGAACTTCTCTGCGTGAATCGTACACATGATCGTACACCCTGGAGCGCAGGTGGGACCGCGCCGAATCGTGCGTGCAAGGAATCGTGCCCGGGATGAGCCGGCCTGTCTGATTAACATCTAAACCGCGGGGCGACCGGCGATGCCGCCTCGCACATCAGAACTCACGACAGTTGTCCCGCGTGGTCCTACGTTGTCTCCCCAAGGCGAAAATTCGCACGCCATTCGCACACAGCCTTTCAGGTTTCACAAAAAGCTGCGTTTTATAGGCTTTTAGACACCGTCCGTTTGCGATGAGAAATCCCCCAGTGACCAAATGTCCCGAAGCACATTGACCCAACACCGAAGCTCATAGCAATGACGATTGCCATCATCACGACAATACAAAGTACGGCCAAGCCTACGACTGCTAACCAATGCCAGTCGAGAGTTTCGACGCACGCGGTTTCGATTCCATGTGAAGTCACCCGTCTTGCGAAAATCAAAAGTTTTCATCCATCTACCCACAGGAAATGCTAACCCCGTCTAACGCGTCGACGATACGCGTAGTTGCACCGATGCCCATTGGCATCGGCTCGTCGCGACCAAAGTAGCCCATCTCAGAGATCTCATCATTCGGCTGCCAGGGATGTCGACCCAACACGCGCGCTCGAAAGAATAAAACGATGTCGTCTTTATAGGGTTTGGAATAGACACCGGCAAGTTCATCAGCAACCGCGTCAAGGCCGGATTCCTCAAGGATCTCTCGCTTCAAGGCATCGAGCGGACCACCCGCGCCCGCAAGCCGAATCCAATATTAAGAAGAAGTAGTGAGCCTCTAAGACCCAGTCAGCAAGCGTGCATATAAATCCCCATGACGATAACAATTGTGGGTACAACTCCCCATTGCTACAAAACGAATCGCGATGCAGTCTGCACAATGCGCATTCCGAAATAGAGTCATTCAAGAACCAAGACTAATGCGGCCGAAGGGGATACTAAGATGACCAACGCGAATTCTGGTCAGGGCTGGCTTCTGTGAGGTTATCAAGACTCGGTGCCCTGGCCATCTTTGTCCTCGGCGGATCAGCGCTGATGCTTGTCGCCAAGCCCGCTCGCGCCATTCCACCCTTCGCCCGGCAGACGGGTTTAGCCTGCGAGGCCTGCCACACGATGCCGCCCGAGCTCACGGCATTCGGCCGACGGTTCAAGCTCAGCGGATACACGCTGACCACAAGGCCGCCGCTGGTCGATGACATCGATGACCACAAGAAGGACACGTTGTGGCTCACGGATCTGCCGGGAGTCGCCGTCCTCGCGCAAATCGGCTACGATCATTACAACCGGGCGCCGCCGGATACCGGTCAGCCTTATCCCGCCCACGCGCAAAGCGATACATATCAGTTTCCGGATCAGTTTAGCCTGGTGTACGCGGGAGCCGTCTCGGATAAGGTGGGCGCTTGGTTGCAATTGACCTACAACGGGCAGTCCGGCACCGTGGGGGTCGACAATATCGATATCCGATACAGCGATCACACCTCGGACAACAAATGGGTGTGGGGCGTCACGGCCAACAACTATGTAACCTTCCAAGACGTCTGGAACGGAATCGGGAGCTATACGATTCCGAACTTCAATACCGTGACCTTGTGGAGCGGCGGCGTCGCCGGCGCCGGGACGAGTGGGCCGATCATCAATGCTTTGGGGCCTGGGACTGTAGGCGGTATCGGCGCCTACGTTTTTTATAATGACTCGCTGTACTTCGAATTGTCGGAATATCACTCTGCGGTTGCCGGCGGCAATTCACCCACCGTTGACAGCGTCAGTCTTGCGGCCAATGGCGGTGCGGTCGATCGGTTCGCGCCTTACGCGCGCATCGCCTACGAGCGCGACTGGGGCTACCACTCCGCGCAGATCGGCGCCAGCGCGCTGTATGTCGACTGGATTCCATCGGTCGGTTACATCTCGCGGCAGCAACAGGCGGCTGCCGCTTTAGCAGGTAATACCTACACGCCCGCGCAGACCTTCAACCCGGGAGCCGCCAATCGGTATACCGATCTCAGCGTCGATTGGCAGTACCAGTACAACGGTCAACACAACATCTTTGGCTTTCTGGGTCATGTCACCCACGAGCGGCAACAGAACAGCGATCAACTGGTAGCGGCGACCTTCACCGGTGCGTCGTCACCGATCTACACCAATCCAACGGACACGCTGACGCAGTTTTTAGTCACGGGTGAGTACTTCCGTGATCGTCACTATGGCGGACTCGTGAGCTTCACGCGGACGACCGGCACGTGGGATCCGCTCGCGAATGGGGGCAATGGCTCACCGGCCAACCAATACGAGGTTTATGAGCTGGATTACGTCCCCTGGCTGAACGTCAGGTTCATCCTGCAGTACAACGTCTATCAGGTGGTGGCCAACAACCAAAGCCCCTTTAATCTGAGCAACGCCACCTTTCCCAATTCCCCAGGCTTTCCCAACGTCAAAGCGGGGAACAACAACACCTGGGTGGTGGGACTATGGATGGACTTCTAATGAGAAAGCTGGCAATAACCTCGCTTGGTATCGCTGCGATTGCGCTCGCGTCAATGGCCGTTCGTGACGCGTACTCGGCGACTCTCATCGTACCGCCGGATCCATCCGCTTTGGACACCAAGGCACTCGTCAATCGCGCGTGCTCCAAGTGCCATGGTCAATATGGAGTCAGCATCTCGCCGCTTTTCCCGATTTTAGCTGCGCAGCTACCCGGCTACATCGAATCTGAGCTGAAGCTATTCAGGCTACGCGGTCGTAGCGACCCCCGCGGACGGGCCTTTATGTGGGGAATTGCCCGGGGTCTTACGGATGAGCAAATCAAAGGAGTGGCACAGTATTTCTCGAGCCAACCCGCCGTAAAAGGCAGCGGGGCGAGCAACCCCGCGCTCGCCGACAAAGGCAAGGTAATGTACGAAAACGGAGCTCCGGATCGTGACATTGAGGCTTGCACCGTCTGCCACGGTCACAGCGGTGAGGGAGTCAACACCCAGCCACGGCTCGCCGGCCAGCATCGAGACTACGTTGTGACGGAGATGTTCCAGTACCGCAGTGGACTGCGAGAAAACAAAGTCATGCAACACGTTACCGAAAAGATGACCGATGATGAGATCGCTGCTGTAGTTGATTACGTTGCCACCCTGTAGGTTCGAGTTATAAATACCTATGGCCACCCGCAACGCGACGGTCCTCCCGGCTCTGGCCACGCTGCTGCTAATGGCGGGCCCAGCTTGCGCGCAGGAAGTGGGAAACGCGCAGCAGGGTAAAGTCGTCTATGAGAAGTATTGCGTCCTCTGCCATGGAGAACAGGGCGACGGCAAGGGTCACTTTTCCGAAGCGACAACCCCGGTGCCGCGCGATTTCCGGCAGGGCACATTTAAGTGGCGCAGCACGCCGTCAGGCGCGTTGCCGACCGACGCCGACCTTGAAAGAGTCTTGATGACCGGTCTGTACGGCACGTCCATGTCAAGCTTTTCTACTACGTTGAGCCATGCCCAAAGGCTCGATGTCATCGCCTACATCAAGACTTTTTCGCCGCGCTTTGCGACCGAGAAGCCTCAGCCGCCGATTACCATTCCACCTGAGCCCCCCTACACACCCGCATCCGTAACACGCGGCGAGGCCGTATACCAAAAGTTCAACTGCGCGCAATGCCACGGTGATGGTGCCGAGGGTGATGGTCCGTCGGCAGATGATCTCATGGATGATTGGGGCAACCCAATCGTGCCGTATGATCTCACCGAAGGCCACATCAAGTGTGGTGACAGCGGACCGAACATTTATCGAGTGTTCATCGGCGGCCTGAACGGCACGCCGATGCCTTCGTTCGCCGACTCAATTAGCCCCGACGAGGCTTGGGATCTGGTGCATTTCATCCAGAGCTTAAGTCCGGTCTATCCGAAGAACCTGACCGGGGGGGCGCCACCGCCGCCTCCGACCGGGGCCCGAGATCAGACAATAAGGCGAACGCTGACCCGATCAAGTTCAACTATGAAGACTTCCTTGGAAAATTGCCGTGGCTGACGTGACGCAATGGGACCATGTGAACTGGGTGGTTCTACGTAACCGCCGAGTTCGCGGGTATTTCTCCCCATTGCGACCGCTTCGGGCGCGATGCACCATGCGATTGCCCGCGATGGATTCACCCAGAAAATAACCAGCGATCCTAAGTAAATGGAAATCGCATTAGGGGGGATAGTGAAAGAATTTGCGGTCGGACGATACCTGCTGAAGACCTCAGCGAACATGCGCCTGCGGCAGCGCAGCGCGGCAGTCGTAAGCGGCACGTTGCTGCTGGCGCAACTGGCTCTCGCAGACCCCTATACGGTCGTTTCGGTCTCCAATGGAGGCACGATCCAGGGGGTGGTAAAGCTTGCTGGCACGGCACCCACCATCGCTCCCATCGAGGTCACCAAAAACCAGGACTATTGCGGTGACTCAATACCGAACCCTGTGTATGTGGTCGGCAAAGATGGCGGACTGCAGAATGTCGAGGTGTACCTGAAGGACGTCACCTCGGGCAAGGCACTTCCGACGGAGCCCGTTGCCATTTCTCTGGTGAACAGCCACTGCATGTTCAAGCCGCGGGTGCAGGCTGCAACCGTCGGCCAGCAAATCACGATTTCCTCCGAAGATCCGGTTCTGCACAATACGCATCCACAAAACAGTGTTACCAACGCGACTATCTACAACATCGCGTTGCCCTTCAAGGGATTCTCAGTAACCAAGCCGCTGCCGGCAACCCCGCAGTTGATCAAGGTCAAATGCGATGCACACGAATGGATGCACGCATGGATCTGGGAGTTCGACCATCCCTACTTTGCGACCACGGGAGACGACGGCAAATTCACGATCAAGGATGTGCCGCCCGGCACCTACACTCTGGTGGCATGGCAGGAAGCCGCAGGTGAAAAATCAATGCCGATCACCGTGGCTGCAGGCAAGACCGTGACCGCCGACATCCAGCTCGCACCCAAGTAGAAAGATACCCTCAAGGGGAAGTCGAGCACGAAGACGGTTCAGCCGCTGCGAATTCTCCGGAATATAGGCCCGGATGGTTCGCTCAAGACCAGATAGACCGAATTGCGGGGTTGATCTCATGCCAGAGGCGACGACAGGGACGACAGCAGACGCGTTGCATGGTCCGTACGCGGGACTCGATCTGGATTCACTGGTCGATTGGCCAGTGGTGCGGACTTGGCTCTACTGGGGCATGTTCTGGCTGATGGTCGCGCCCACGGTCGGGGCGACGATATCCGGGATGTTCAATTATCCCGACTATCTTGGGACGCACCTGGCGCTGACATTCGGGCGACTGCGCCCGGTGCATGTCAATGGCGTCATCATGGGCGCCTTCTCGGGCCTGTTCATCGGCGAATGCTACTACCTGGTGCCGCGCCTATGCGGCGTGCGGGTGGCGTTTAATCGCTACGGCGTGCTTGTCGCCTGGGTGTGGAATGTGTTCCTGGCCGCCGGGCTGTTCTCGTTGCCGCTCGGCTACAATCACGGTCTCGAAGCGGGTGAGCTGCCGCTGCTCGCGGAAATTCCGATCTTCATCTGCACGGTCATCGCCACTTTGCAGTTTCTGACGACGATCGGCAGACGCCTTGATCCGTCGCTCTATGTGGCACTCTGGTATCTGATCGGTGCCTTCGTGTGGACGTCGCTGAATCTGGTGTTGGGCAGTTTTATCCTGCCCTACGCGATTGCGGGCATCAATAGCGCGGCGTTCCATGGACTTTATATTCACTACATCGTCGGTCTGTGGATCACGCCGGCGGGCTATGTGTTGATCTATTATTTCCTCCCGCTCAGCGTGCGCAATCCGCTCTACGCTCATAAGCTTTCGCTGGTCGGGTTCTGGTCGCTTGCGCTGTTTTATCCCTTCGTGGGTATTCACCACTATCTCTACAGCCCGATCGCCGATTGGGCCGAGACGCTGGCGATTATCACCTCCATGTTTCTGATCATTCCGGTCTGGACCGTGCTGGTCAACTTCTTCGGCACCGTGAAGGGCCGCTGGCGCGAGTTCGGGCCGAACCTGTCGGCGAAATTCCTGATCATGGGCTCGCTCATGTATCTGGTCGGCTGCTTTCAGGGCTCGATCGAGGCGTTGCGCTCGATCCAGCAGCCAACCCATTTCACGGACTTTGTGATTTCACATTCGCATCTCACGATCTTCGGAACCTTCGTCGTGTGGGCGATGGGCGGATTGCTCTATCTCTGGCCGCGCATGTGCGGGCGAGAGCTGTGGTCCTTCACGCTCGGCAACTGGTCGTTTTGGCTGATCACCTGCGGCATTTCCATCATGGGTCTCGTGCTGAGCGCCGCCGGGCTGCAGCAAGGCTTCCAATGGATGAACGGCGCGGAATGGATCGATACGGTGGTTCAGATGCGCGCGTATTGGCTGGTACGTACGGTGGCGGGGATTTCGATGGATATCGGAATGTCGCTGCTGATCATCAATCTCATGATGACCGCGCTGAAGAGGTCGGATACGGCGATCGGCTTTAGGCCTCAAAATCCTGCGCCGGACAGCGTGACGGCGCTTGCGGCCGCGGAGCCTGCAAGGTGAGCGCGCGCTTCGTTGCACTGGTGGCCGGTGTCGGCTTTTTCTTCCTCGCCCTGATCACTCAGGGAGTGCTGCCGTTTTTCGAACCCTCGGCAACCACCAATCACGTGACGGCCGTAATCCGCAACGATATCGGCCAACTCAAATGGATGGAAACGTCGGCCACCGACTACACGCCCCTCGAGAACCAAGGCAGGCTTGTCTATCTGCGAGAGGGCTGTTGGTATTGTCATTCGCAGTACGTGCGGCCGGTGACCGGCGAGACGCGTCGCTGGGGACCGGTGAGCGAGGCGGGTGAATATGCCTATGACGTGCCGCATATGTTCGGCACACGGCGCATCGGTCCGGACCTGACCCGAGTGGGGCTCAAATACAGCGACGAGTGGCATCTGGCGCACTTCTGGAATCCACGAATGCTCACGCGCGAGTCGATCATGGACCCCTATGCCGGTCTGTTCGATGCACCGTCCCAAGCGGTGAAAATCGTCAAAGACGCTTCGGGCAGCACGCTCGAACGAAATGCAATGACC
The DNA here is from genome assembly GCA_963755965.1 of uncultured Gammaproteobacteria bacterium. Classification (GTDB taxonomy): domain Bacteria; phylum Pseudomonadota; class Gammaproteobacteria; order Steroidobacterales; family Steroidobacteraceae; genus Bog-1198. Next base: position 114,280 of record CAVWLU010000008.1, on the reverse strand, counting down.
GAAAAATTGTTCGACTTCGCGAGCAAGGATCAGGTGAAGATCACGCCCAATGCCGACGGTCTGCTGTTCGTGTCGATCGCCGCGCAGGGGAAATACCCCGTGGTGTTTACGCCCAACAACGAGTTCGCCGGCGGCAGTGTCAAACTCGTCATCGAGACCAAAGAGATCCAGGCTCTGATCGCCTATGTGCAAAAGCTGGGGATGAACCGCGGCAAGTGGCGGGATCTGTTCGAACCGCAGCAGATGGAGGCGGTCGGGATCACCCTTCCGCGCTCGCAGGAATGGATCGGCTACGGTAAAGAAGTCTACGAACGTCGCTGCGTGGGTTGCCATGGGGTGCATGGCGACGGCAATGGGCCGGCCGCGACCTTCATGTACAAGCAGCGTCCGCGCAACTTCACCCAGGGCGTTTTCAAGTTCAGGCTGACGGAGGACCCGCTGCCGAGCGACGGCGATATGCTGCGCACCATCACGCGCGGGGTGCGCGGCACCGCGATGCCACCCTGGTACGACTTGCCGCTCAATGATCGACTCGCTGTGATCCAGTACATCAAGTACGTACTGGCGGCGGACCGCTCCGATCCCAAGAGGCCCGCCTATTTCTTCGTCAATTCGCCGCCCGGTCAGCCGCTGTATATTCCCGCGCCGCCGCCGCCCACGCAGGCCATGATCGGTCACGGCAAGGAAGTCTGGGTGCAGGCCAAGTGCTGGGAATGTCATGGCAACACCGGTAAAGGCGACGGCGAGAAGGCGGCTGGGTTGACGGATGATCCGGGTTTCTCCATCCACCCGGCGAACCTCACGAGCGGCCAGTTCAAATCCGGTCCTGCGGTCACTGACATCTACAGGACCATCTCCACGGGCTTAAGCGGAACACCGATGCCGTCCTTCCACGACTCGTTCTCGGATGCGGATCGCTGGGCGTTGTCTTACTACATCCTGTCGCTTTCCGCCTTCACCGACCCGCTCACCGGGGAACCATTGCCGATCTCGGCCAAGGTTCGTGAGGCATTGGACAATCCAAAGCTGGAAACGCCCGGCCCGGAGCAAGCCTATGGACTGCTGGCTCCCTAGCGCAGGAGGATAAGACATGGCGAACTACGAGGTCCTGGGCCCCTATGCACTGGCAATTCTGATGGGATTGGGTTCCACTTGTATCTTCATCTGGGGGGTCATGGCCGGAGCCCTGAGTGAGACCGACCAGGCGGCCCTCAACTTCTATCGCGCGGAGATGGCATATGACCGATTCAAACACCACGCTGACGGGACATAAGGCTGAGAAGGAAGGGCACGAGACGCACGACCTGCATGAGTATGCCGGCGGCTACATCAAGGCGCACGAAGGCGTCATTCCGATCTGGTTGTTGTTCGTGTATTTCGGTCTGTTTTTTTGGGCCTGCTACTACATTGTGACCTACTGGGGCGGAGTCGGGCCGGGCCGGATCGGCTAATTGCCGTTTCTCAAGCGGAGATCAAAGCTATGCGGGGCGTTAAAATAATCTTCGGGGTCGCCGTCATCAACCTGATGTTCTTGGGTTTTGAACTCATCATGAACGTGATCCGCACCGTTACCGGCTGAGGAGGACGAAACCATGCTGGCGCAAACTGGATTCTCGCTGGCCAGTGCCAGCGTGCTGCAGGAAGTCGCGTTCTTCGGCTTCGCGATCTTTACGATTGGGTTCTTTATCTGGCTCGCTCTGTTGGCGCGGAGAAAATAGCGCACCATCACTTGGCCGCTCGCTGCCGTGGGCGGTTTGTCCGGGAACACATCGACCATGACCTACTACGCGCTGCTGTTCCTCGCCGGCTTCGCGGGCAGTTTTCATTGCATCGGCATGTGCGGAGGCTTCGCCTGCGCATTGGGGGCTGATCCGCGCGGCGCCGGCGCCACCTCGGTGCGGCATGTGCTCTACAACACTGGCAGGCTGACGACCTACTGTTTCCTCGGGGCGCTTGCCGGCGGACTGGGCCAGGCGATCTGTACATCCCTAGGGTTACGGTCGGAACCGGGAGCCCCGTTTCTCAGCGCGTCGCTTGACGCTGGGCAGCGTGCTCTCGCCGTGGTGGCTGGGCTGCTGATGATCATCATGGCGCTGAGTTTCTTCGGCTTGCGGGGCTGGCACCGCGTCACGAGCAGCTTCGGCAGTTCGACGCTCGTGATCTCGTTGCGCAAACCTGCTGCGCACGCCCGGGCACGCCGCGCCGCTTGCCTTCGGTGTGCTCAACGGCTTTCTGCCGTGTCCCCTGGTCTACGCCATGGTCGCCCAGGCCGCGAGTACCGTTGACGTGCTGTCCGGCTGTCTCACCATGGCGGTGTTCGGCCTGGGCACTTTTCCAGCCATGCTCGCGATGGGAGGCCTCGGCCGGCTGCTGGCGCCGCGGTGGCGGCAGCGCGGTGTGCGCGTGGCCGGTGGCTTCATTCTGGCGCTGGGGCTGGTCACGCTCAGCCGCGGCATCGTACCGATGGCGGCCGGCCATGGCATGCACCATCTCTGGCATATCGCATGACGGCGACGCCCGACTGCTCTGTGCCGTCACTGCCTGCTGCCGGTCGGCCGGCGGGGTTTCGCCCGCACGGTGAACGGCGAGGGTTGCCAGTTCTGCTGCTATGGCTGCTGCATCGCCCATCAGGTGAAGAGCGGCAGTGGCGATGCGTCGGAGGCGGCGTGGTTCCTGGTACGTCTCGGCGTGGGCAGCTTTCTGTCCATGAACATCATGCTGTTCAGCCTGCTGGTGTACTCGGGGGCGTTCAGCGGTGCCGACCGGCGGGTGCTGCCGACGATTCAGCTGCTGCTCTGGGGGCTCGCGACGCCGGCGGTACTGATCCTCGGCGAACCTTTCCTGCGTGAGACCTGGTCGCAAGCCCGGCGCGGACGTTTGACCTCCTCGGCGCTCATCGTTCTCGGCAGCCTTGCCGCCTATGCCTATTCCACGCTCGCCATGTTCCAGCCTGGCGGCCATCTGTATTTCGATACCGCTTCGATGGTGCTGATGCTGTTCACGCTCGGCCGGTATCTTGAGGCGGCAGGACGCGCCCGCGCGTCGCGCGATCTGGCGCCGTTGTTGGCCGCGGAAAGCGAATTGGCGACGGTGGTCGAGGGAGCACAAGAGCATCGCCGGCCGGTGCGCGAGGTGCGTGCCGGGATGCTGATCCGGGTCAGGCCGGGCGAGCGGATCCCGGTCGACGGCCTGATCGTGGAAGGTCGCTCGCACACCGATGAGGCGGTGATTACCGGCGAGAGCAGACAGATCGCGAAAGCGGTCGGCGGTGCCGTGCTCGCGGGCAGCATCAATCTCGACGGTCCATTGCTGGTCCGCAGCAGCGGCGCCGGTGGCGACGAGCCGCTGGGCGCAAATCTGCCGCTCGGTGCGTGACGCGTTACGACAGTCGAGCCGCACGCAGCGTATCGCCGATCGCTTGGTGGGCGCATTCGTGCCCATCGTGCTGGCCCTTGCGGCCATGACCCTGGCCTATTGGGTGCAGCGCCTGCCGCTCGATCAGGCGATGCTCACTGCGCTTTCGGTGCTGGTGGTGGCCTGTCCCTGTGCAGTCGGCTTGGCCGCGCCGATGGCGCACTCGCTCGGCATCGGGCAATTGGCCCGGCATGGCTGCTTGGTTCGCAGTCCCGGCGCGCTCGAAGCGCTGGCCGGCACGCGCCTGATCGCCTTTGACAAGACCGGCACGCTCACTATGGGCCGGCCGAAGCTTGGTCGATCTTGCGTGCGATGGGGTGGGAGAGGATGAGGTACTGGCCCGACTGGCGGGTCTGGAGCGCCATTCCGAGCATGGCTTGGCGCACGCCATCGCGATGGCCGCCATCGCGCGCGGGCTCGATCCGATCGCCGCCGAGGATGTGCAGATCGTGCCCGGGCGCGGGTTGCGCGGGCGTTGTCCATGGCGAGCTCGTCGCGGCCGGAAGTGCGGCTTTGATGAGCGAGCTGGGCTGGCAGCTGCCGCCGGCGCTGTCCGAGCGCGCCGATGTAATGGCATCGAGCGGCCATTCGGTGGTGTTCGTCGGTTGGAGCGAGAATGCCGGCGCCGGACGCGCCCGCGCCGTGCTGTCGTTTGACGACACACCGCTGCCCGAGGCGCGAGTCGACCATCGACGCATTGCGCAGCCTCGGGCTGCGGGTGACGTTGCTCAGCGGCGATCACGCCGGCGCAGCCGCGCGTGTTGCGGCCGCGGTGGGCGTGGATGAATGGCAAGCGGGCCTGCTGCCGGAGGCCAAACGGGTCGCTCTCGATCAGTACCGAGCACGCCACGGCGCCATAGCCATGGTCGGCGACGGCCTGAATGACGGTCCTGGGCTCGCCTGCGCGGATGTCGGCATCGCCGTGGGCTCGGCCACCGATCTGGCACGCGAGACCGCAGATCTGGTGCTGCCTGCGGACGGCCTCTGGCTGCTGCCCTGGGTGGTCGGCCGGGCCCGTGCAGTGCGTTCCACCATCCTCGCCAACCTGGCATGGGCTTTCGGCTACAACCTGATCGCATTGACCTGTGCGGTGCTCGGGCTGCTGCAGCCGATCCTGGCGGCCGCCGTCATGGCCGGTTCGAGTCTGCTGGTGGTGCTAAATTCGCTGCGCCTGGAACGACTTCCCGGGCCAAGCTATCCCAGCGCGCTGCAGTCATCTGCGGCCGCGCAGGCGCCGAGCGAGCCGCAGCCCAGAGAGCAAAGCCAACGCCGCGAGTTGGCGTTGATCAAGGCAGAGTCTTGAAATGGCTCACCCGGCTTAAAGACGGAGCGTCCCGCGACCACAGACCTAGTCCTGGGTGCGCGTTCGTCGTTGCGAGCGGGCGGTTTGCGCTGTCGACGCGCCGGCCTCGGCGGACCCATGCTCCGGGCCCGGCTCCTGTGCGCCGTCATCGGCGTGCAGCAGACCGTTGTCCATCGCATAGCGGGTCGCAGCCGCCGCGTTCTGCAGCCCCAGGCGGTGCATCATCTTGAATCGATGTTTTTCGATGGTCTTGACACTGCGCCCGAGATTCCCGGCAATTCGCTTGTTGGAATATCCCAACGCAACGCCTATCAGCACCTGACGTTCGCGCGCCGTCATTTCAGCAATCTGCGCAGTGGCGGATTGCGCGGTCGAACGCCCCTGCTTAGCCGGTAGCGCGCGAAGGCAGTTCAGAATGTTCATATTCAGATCCCTGCGAGCGGATCGCGCGAAGCAGGACCTCGAACGGCGAATGTTTGAGGATGTAGCCGTGGACACCCGCCGTCATTGCGGCTTGCATGCATTCTTGGCAACTATGGCCGGTAAGCAGCAGCACGCGCACACCGGGACATTCGCGCCGCAGCTGGCTTATGGCCTGAACTTCGATGCCATTCGAAAAGGCGACATCCGTGATCACCACATCGGGCAATAAGCGCCGCGATAGCGCGATGGCGTCCTGCATATTGCTTGCTTCGCCGATCACTTCCAAATCGGGCTCGGCATCCAGAATTGCCCGCACGCCGTGGCGAAGAATCGTCTGGTCATCGGCCAGAACCACACGCAGCCGCGATGGTCGGTACGGAAGTCCGTGCGCGCGCTCTTTGTATTTTCTTGGCATCAGAGCGATCCCTCCCGTCTTCCCGCTCCGTCCGACATCGTCAAAGCTTTGTTATACAGAGTTTGCCGCTTCAACGATCCCTGGACGCTTCAAGCCCCTGGCGGTAGCTCCCCCTAGCTTATGGTCGTTGCCGCCATCCTGCAAGCCTCAAACTTGTAGGATCATGCGTGTCTCATGGCACGATTAAGGGCAACTTTCTGGATTTACGTCACCGCCTGGGTGGTGGTGGTGCACTTAGTGCTATTGCCGGCGCTCTATTTCGGCATGGGTTACGTGATTCGAGAGAGCCACGAGGACTTGTTTGTCGAACATGCAAGGACCTTTTCACGGGTGCTTGCGGACGAATTCGAGGTCGGGGCGGCCATGGACTCCCAGAAGCGAATCGAAGACCTGCTTGACTTCGCGATCACTCACGGCGGCGCCCGCTATGCGGAGCTCTACGACCGGGGCCGCAGTACCCGGAGCCTGTATGGATCGTCGGATATCAAGGCGGCACGCTCCACGGATTTGAGTTTTGGCGAGGGGGGCGACGGCATTTACTTCGTCGTGCGGCCAATCGAGCACAAGTACCATCGCGCCGAATTGCGATTGGGCTTCGACGAGCAGCCTACGCAGGAGAGAATCCAGCTTGCGCTGACTCGAATGCTTTGGCTGCTGGCGGGATATCTGGCCGTGGCGATCGCCATCGCCATCATTCTGAGTTATCGCCTGTCGCGCCCAATCCAACGCTTGCAGGCCGTGTCTCGCGCCATCTCCTCCGGCGACTACACGCGGGCGCTCAACGTCAACACCGGCATTCGCGAACTGCATGAATTGGCGGTGGATCTCGAAGCCATGCGCCGTGAATTGGTAGGCGTGAATAATCGGCTTGAGGCGAAGATCAGGGAAAAGGAAATATCTGAAATCAGCCGCGAGGAATTGCAGAAGCAATTACGGCATCGTCAACGACTGGAGACGGTGGGCACGCTCGCGAGCGGGATAGCGCATGAAATCAATAACGTGCTGGTTCCCATCATGCTTTTTACCGACACGGCGCTCCAGGATCTGCCGCCATCCGGCGCGCCACGTGCGAATCTTGAGCGAGTGCTAGCGGCCGCGCGCCGCGCGAAGGATATCGTGAAGAAGATTTTGACATTTAGCCGCGAGCTCGGCGAGGCGAAGCTCGCGCTGATCGACCTGCGAGAGGTGGTGGCCGAGGCTCTACATCTTTTTTCTGTGCTCGCCCCGCCGACCATCGAGATACGCACGGAAATCGACGAATTTATTCCATTGGTGAGAGCCGACGCCACGCTCGCAGCGCAATTGCTGATAAACCTGTGCACCAACGCCTACCAGGCAATGGAGGGCGCGGGAGGCATGTTGACGATTGGCCTGAGATATCAAGAACACGCCGACGAACCTGGGACAACACGGCCGGGGGTCGAATTGTGGGTTCGCGACACGGGACGGGGAATGGACTCGGCTACGGTTGAGCGCATATTTGAGCCGTTCTTTACAACGCGTTCCGTTGGACAAGGCGCAGGTCTGGGCCTTTCCGTGGTCCATGGAATCGTAGAGAGTTTCGGTGCTAGCATTACCGTCGACTCGAAGATTGGAGTGGGAACCACGTTTCGGATATTTCTCCCGGCTGTCGCCCGCGTCGAAGCGATTGACGATGTGGCGACGCCGGTGATGTGAGGCGAAGATGCAAAACATTTTGGTTGTCGACGATGAACCCGACGTGCGCGATTCTGTGAAATACGCGCTCGATCGCGCAGGATATTCGGTCCGTACCGCCGAGAGTGCGATGGACGCGCTTGCCGAACTCGCGCGCAACCCGACGGATCTCGTCATTACCGACATAATCATGCCGCAGATCAACGGAGTGGAAGCAATAGAATCGATTCGCAAGGCATTCCCTTCGGTGCGCATAATCGCAATTTCCGGCGGCGGCAACTTCGGCGTCACGGACTACCACCCGACGGCGATAACGACCACCGCCTATCTTGCATCGGCCGAAAAGGCAGGGGCACATCTAGTCCTTACCAAGCCGTTCGAGACCGTTGAATTGATTCGATCAGTCGAACAGGTTCTTGGTGTCGGCCACGCTTGAGCGGCCCGATAGGCCGGCTGGGGCGCGCGAATGCTCTGGGAGGTTGTATGCCAACGAGGAGAGTTGAAGCTATGAAATCGTATGTGCTTGCATTGTCCCTTGCCGCTATCCCTGCGACGATTGGTGCCCAACAGGCAGATCCGTGTGCTGCAATGGCGGGTTCTGCTTTGGCTCAGTGCCGAGGCGATCAGCAGAAACTTCAACAGCAGCAGTTAAAGCAACAGCAGGAACAGCTCCATCAACAACAGGAGCGACAGAACCAACTAGCCGAACAACAACATCAAATGCAGCAGCAGTTGGAAAATATGCGGGTTCAAAATGAGCTTCTTCAAAAGCAATTGGAGCAATCGGCGAGCCGACCTGTTCAAGTATCGGCGACGGATTATTCGAAATCACCGGAAATCAAGAGTTGGAAATCCGACAATCCGTGGTACGGCAAAGACTATGCGAAGACGGCGTTTGCGATGCGATATGCCAAGCAACTTGAGCAAGAGCGGCCGGATCTGGTTGGTCGTCCATTTCTTGACGCCGTGTCAGAAAAGGTGAGGGATACATTCGGCGCAAGTAAATGACCTGCGCCCGCAAATCACGCACGAAGAAGTCGACACTGCTAATACGATGTAGTGCGTAGCAGCGGGCGAGGTGCGCTGCTCCTATCACCAGGAGGGTGGCCTGGCCCCTTGTCCCGGCAAGCAGCGTCCCGCTACTCTTTAACCAACTTGGGGACCCGGGGGTGGTCAGAGGTAACCGATAATATGGATCAATCAGCTTCTTTCAGAGGGACGTTGCTAGACATTGGCTAGCACCGGCGGTGGTTACACGCGCGGCGTTGTCTCCTATGCCCTGAGTTGACTCGAGGACATGATTGACCGCCAGTTCGATCAGGTCGGCCGCGTGAGTCAGTTTGCCGAAGCGCGACACGCCAGAGGCAAAAGATCGGCTCGCCGCGCGCAAGGCCTCGTCACCAAGCATGTCCATGACCGCGCTGCTGATCGCGGTTGGTGGCGCCTCCGGTGAGAGCGTACGTCCCAACCCCAACGCCTCCACGCGTGCGGCATTGTCGTTCTGGTCGCGCCCGTTGGGTAGGCAAAGAGTCGGTTTGCCGGCCCCCGCGCTGTACATCAACGTGCCGAAACCCGCGTGTGTTACGACAAGGTCAACGGACGGTAGAACTGCGTCGTGCGGAACAAAGGACCGTGCCTCAACACCACCTGAAACTGACAATGCGTTGGGTGCAATGCCCCTGCCTGTCGTCACGAGAACCTCAATCGGCAGAGCCGAGACTGCTTCGCAGATATTCCGCAGCGTCGACTCCTGTCCTTGAAACATACTGCTGAGACTGACGAGAACGAACGGCCGATCCGGAGACCGCCGCGGCCAGGGATCATGAGCGACTGGCTCACGGATCGGGCCGACGAAATGGATATGAGAAGCGGTCTTCCGCTGGGTTCCGAACTCCGGATAACTGGTCGCCAATACCAGGGGGGCGCGCTCCAGAAGATCGAAGAACGTCGAGCCGGCCGCAACTCCCGGCAATGTGGCAATGATCGAGTTCAGGAATCCCGCGCATGCGCCTTCTCTGATCCAGGCGATGTGATTGATCGCTGCAAATGGAAGTCGTCGTTCAATCGCGACGTTCAAGGTGCTGATCAGCATGGCGTCAATCAAGCAGATATCTGGGCGAACCGCATCCCGCACGCCGAGAAAGTCTGCGGCGAAGGCGGCCGAGCCGACCACGTTCTGCACGACGAAGGCACCTTCTTCTTCATTGGTGCGAGGCTGAGCGGGGTTCCATTGCGGGGCGCTCGGCAGTGCATGGAATCTGCCGCCATCGGCGATGACCGCCTCGGCGAGCGTGTCGTGACTCAGCACATGGACGTCATGACCGCGCCGATTCAACTCACGCGCCAGTGCACGCTGCGGCGGTGTGTTTCCGCTGCCGTCCCAGTGCGCCATGAGTACGCGTAGCCTCCTTGAGCGCTTCACGGTCGGGTCGAATTCTCCGACAGCAGGCGCGATCTCGTGCGTCATGTGACTTCCCCTCTTTCTTTGTTGATGATGCCGACCATCAGAAGCAAGACTTCGTCTTGGCTCTTGCCGAAGTCCCGCCGCAATAGCTTCCAGGTGTAGATGTCCGTGGCGACAATGAGGCGGGTGATCTGCCGCTCCCGCTCAAGCTCGCTCAGACCGCTCTGCGTTGAACTAAATCTCTCCGCAACCCACGCACGATGCTCGTGACGCCCCTGCGCCAGGAGTGGTCGCAATGCCGAATGCCGTTCCTCCTGGGCCAGGAAGCGCACAACCATGTCGCCCACGGCTTCGTAGTGGGCGATCAGGGCTTCAAGGGCGGCTCGCGCGGAAACATCGACGAGCATAGAAGTACGCGGTACAGCTTCTGCACGGATGAGATCTAGGACGGCCTCGAGAAGTCCGTCCTTACCGCCAAACAGCCGAATTACGGTTTGTCGAGTGGTCCCGGCGGAAACCGCCACCTCATCCAGGGTGATCTCGTCTATCCAGCGGTTTAGAAGAAGGTCCTTAAACGCGTTGACAACTCGCTGGCGAAGGTTCTCGGCGGCGGCGGCGCGGGCAGTCTGATGGTAGGGACGCTTGGCGACGAACATTTAAAGATACTACGAGTTATTCAGATAACTCATAGTAATATAAAATATCGATTATGTAAACAGCGGTCATCGGTCGACCCCGCCTTTGGTGTTACACAAGCGGTAATCGCGGAGACCGCATGGCCGATCGCTTTTCGGATCAGAAGCCTGATCTCGCTGATCTGTGCTTAGTCCGGATGAGCGAACTATTTCCGAGACACTCCGTGATTGCCATCGATCGAAAAGACTTTCAGGTCTATCGACGAAACAAGCGAGAGGCGATCCCCCCTCTGCGCCCGCCGGAACGTGACAAGCACGATCGAGACGGCTATCGGGATTTAGTCGGAGTCGGCCCGCTAGCACTTCCCCGCAGAAAACTCTAACGCTTCGCGTGTACTTGACTCCCGGCAAACTGTCGAAGTCCGAATCCTTGCAGTTGTTGAATGAAACCTAGCCGGTCAATGGTTTGCCAGTGGCCAGCGGCTTTCCCATTCTCGACGAGATAGAAGGATTGACCAGAAAAGCTCAGTCTTCTACCCGAAGCCGGAAATCCACGCAGATCCCCTAAATGGGTTCCCGAGGCCTTCCAGATCACTGCCACTCGGTCGCGTTCGTGGATTAACTGCATAATCTCAAATCCCAGATCGGGAAACGCCTTCCGAGAATAGAGGAGTCTATCGCGGTACATACCCCGATCCAGAGTCTGGCCTTCCCATGAATCGCCGGGATCGCTAAATATGGTGTATTTCTCGGCGATAAGGGAGTCCAGGCAAGATAGATCATCTCGGCTCCAGGTCTCATAGAGCCTTCTAATTAAATCGCACATTGGTTGCCTCCTGACAGCTGCCGAAATTTCTAGGCAGCCTCGAAAACAGGCTTTGCCATTTCGATGACGTGAGTCCTCACATCGGTAGGCCAATCTTGGATGTGCAGCAGGAAATTCTTGCGATCTGCCTTATACAAGGCGCGAAGCGCCTCCTCGTATCCCTTCATGTCGCCGACGATTACTGACATGAACCGATACACGCGCTCTTGAACCTGCTTGACGCTGTTGCGGGTAGACGACCTCTTCTTCGCCTCTTCGATAAGCTTGCGTATCGTCGCTGAAGCTCCGCTCGGTTGACTAGCTAACCACTCCCAATGACGGGGCAATAGCGAGACCTCGCGAGAGATCACACCGAGCCTGGGTCTTCCCGGCCCGGATATAGATCCTGGTTCCTGCGTGGAAACGAACTTTTCAAGGCGTTTGAGTGTGTCCTTCACATTGCCCTGAAAGTTGAAATCCATAGTCTTTCCGGTGTTATTGCTGAAAATCAACACGGAGCTATTTTCCGCTCGGCCAAGTCGCTCTTTGACCTTGAGCACAACCTCTTGAAACGTTCCTCGGAAAAGCCGGGTAGTTCCATCAAACGCTGTATAGGTTTCTTGCTCATCCATAACCACATATTACCCGGGTATAATTGCGAAATCAATAACACCCGGGCAAAAATATATGATCTTCCCAATATGCGCGGATAGATTGCCCACCGACATCGGTTAAAGGAGTCGCGCTAAGCGGTTGGTCTTGAGTCAATCGCACGAGTCCTGAGAATTTCATTAGAAAAATCGCAGGTTTTCCCAAGGACTGCTAGCCGGGGGGTCGGTACCCTGCACACAGTGACAGACGATTCGAATACCCGATCGGGGGCGGCCGAGAATCCATTGGCCAATTCCTTAGATCAGCTGTATCTATGAACCTGGAGTTTATCGTGGTTGGAAGGGAGCGCATGAGAAAAACAATTATCGGCGGTGTGATTGCGGTGCTTATTTCTTCCTCGTATCTGCATACAGCATGTGCCGCGAACCCATATGCGGTGACCTATGAGCGCGATACGGCGGTGGTGATGCGCGATGGGACAAAGCTTTATGCCGACGTTTTCAGACCAGACGCCGCCGGAAAGTTTCCGGTTCTTCTAGAGCGAACTCCGTACGACAAAAACCATGATACGGAGTTTGGCTTAAAGGCGGCCGCTCGAGGCTATGTCGTGATCATCGAAGATGTGCGCGGGCGATTTGCCTCGGAAGGCGAGTGGTATCCATTCAAGAATGAAATGAATGACGGATATGACACGGTCGAGTGGGCCGCGTCCCTTCCTTACTCCACCGGCAAAGTGGGGATGTTCGGAGGTTCATACGTTGGGGCTACCCAAATGCTGGCGGCCATTGGGCACCCGCCGCATCTTGCCGGAATCTGCCCGTTCGTTACCGGCAGTAACTATCACGAAAACTGGACCTACCAGGGAGGTGCATTTGAGCAGTGGTTTAGTGAGTCGTGGTCTTCTCGACTTGCGCAGGACACATTCAATCGGGCCAACAAAAAGGATGCGTTGAACGGCGCTTCCACTTTACCGTTGGTCGACTATCCAATCTTCGGTCTCCAGCAGTTGTCTTCACAGTCAAACACAACCAAAGCCCTTGCACCGTATTTCCTGGATTGGCTCGATCATCCCAGTTACGACGACTACTGGAAGGCGATCTCCATTGAGGATCATTATCCCGATATCAGCGTTCCGGCTCTACACATCGCGGCGTGGTACGACATTTTTCTGGGCGGATCGCTTCGAAATTACCTAGGGATCAAATCGCATGGAGGGAGCGCGGAGGCCCGCAGTGGCCAAAGGTTAGTTGTTACCGTTGGTGGTCATGCCGGCAACGGCCCGAAAATAGGCGCCCTAGACTTCGGCAAGGACTCTAATTTTGACGAAGATGAAGCCACCATTCAGTGGTACGACTATCTATTCAAGGGAACTCGGAACGAGTTTTCCACCGGAAAACCGATAAGTATCTTCGTGCTGGGTGCTAATAAATTGCGTCAAGAAAATGAGTGGCCGCTGGCGCGTGCCAAAAACACCCGCTACTTCCTTCACTCGACGGGCGCTGCGAGAGGACACGCTCCTAGCGGCTCGCAGCAGGCCGGTAGCGGCTCATTAAGTGTCATTGCGCCCGTAGCCGAGAAGCCCGATCAATATATCTACGATCCTAGTGATCCGGTGCAGACGATCGGTGGCCCGCTGTGCTGTGGCGCGCTGCGCACCGGAATTGGTCCGCAGGATCAGCGGCCCGCCGAGGCGCGCAGCGACGTGTTGAACTACACGACGCCGGCCTTCTTAAAAGAAACAGAGATTACCGGGCCGATATCGCTGGATCTGTTTGTGAGCAGTTCAGCAGTGGATACGGATTTTACGGGAATGCTCGTGGATGTTTGGCCCAACGGTTTTGCACAGAACTTGACGAGCGGAATACTGCGGCTTCGATACCGAAAGTCCCAGGAGCATCCGGAACTCGCGACGCCCGGAGAGATTTATCACATTACGTTGGACCTACTAGCAACGAGCAATGTGTTCCTCGCGGGCCACAAACTTCGCCTCGAGGTATCCAGTAGCAATTTCCCGCGTTTCGATCGAAATATGAACACGGGCGAGGACCAGGCGCACGCTACGCGCATGGTTAAGGCGACGAACGTGGTTTACCACGATAAATCGCGACCATCGGCACTTATCGTTCCTGTTGTGCCATAGATGATTTGTCCATGCGAATGGCGCCGCGCCCACGCCGGAACTCAATCTCAGTTCTGGGACAAGAGCGACCGGGCATCCTGAAGCTCGGGTCGATCTCCATCGGATTGGCTGCACATGGCCAGCAGTTTGGTGTAATAGCTTTTCGCCTTCTCCCTGTCGCCCGACTGCTTCGCTGCGCGCGCGGCACCTGACATCGCGTTGAAGCGGTTCGGGGCTGTGCGCAGCGTGGTTTCGAATTCAATCGTCGCCTTTGCGGGCTGCTTGAGTTCAAGCAACATCTCCCCCAGAAGCTCACGTGCCGGCAGAATGACTCCCGGAGTGACGTTGTGTTTGTCGGTCCTGTCTTCGTGGTCGGCGGCAGAACGCATCTGTTGCAGAGCATCCTCGGGTTTGCCCTTCGCAAAGGTTATCCAAGCCGCGGCGATCTCGCGCTGGATGTTTACCTGGTCGGCCCAGTATTTGTTGTTCTCCTGGGTAAGAACCTCCTCGATCGCTGCGAGGTCCTGCAGGTCCTTTTGAGCGGCTTCGACGTCGCCGGTGTGTGAGGCACCGAGAGCGCGAGCGAAATGCAGATTCGCTTCCGTCCAGGCATAACGTTCGCGGGGAAACGTGTTCGCCGGAACCGGAAGCGCGGCAGCTTCCGACCACCGATGTCTCTCGACAGCGTAGCGTGCAGGCGAAGTACCCGTGGCGTAGAGCCAGTTCATATACTGAGGGTCGTCTGCTCGGCCATGCAGCACTGTCTTGAGCGCTTTTTTTGCCTCGTAGTCTCGCCCTTCCTGAAGGTAAGCGTAGATTAGGTAATCCTTCGCGTGCAGTTCGTTACCCGGTGCGTTGTTCCTCTCGGCCGATGCAGCCGAAGCCAGATTGGAATCAATTGACTCGTCCCACAGGCCGAGCCGGGTGAAAATGTGCGACGGCATGTGCAGCGCGTGCGGTGAGTCCGGGGCGATCCGGGCGTAGCGTCGCGCCGCCGCCAAAGCCCTGTCCGCCAGCGCTGGGTAATCGTATGCGTGGATGATGTAGTGAGCCACTCCCGGGTGCTCTGGCTGCTCGACAAAAATCGGTTCGAGAATAGAACCTGCCTTTCTTTGGTTCACGTACGTCTTGTCGGTGGGAGGTGCGGTCGCGAGCATAGCCAGCGCATAAAAAACAGCCGCTTCGCGGTCATCGGGATAGCGCGCCTGAAGTTGCTCCATTGCCTTCTCATAGGCCTGGGCACGGGTACGATGATCGACTTTGTCGCTGTCCAGGTAAAACGTCTCGATGGCGCCGATGTAGTCGCGTTCGCGCTGGGTCTTGGCACCGACGGACTGTGCCTTCTCCACGGCCGCCACGCCTGCTTTCAAATCCGCCGGGCCGGGGGCTTCCCAGATGGGATGGTAGTAGGTCATGGCAATTCCCCAGTAGGCTATGCCGCACGCAGGATCTTTTTCAGCCACGCGAGCAAAGGTATCGCTGGCTTTCTCGTACCAAAAAGAATGGAGCATGGCGACGGCACTGCTGAATTGCGGCTGGACCGCTGGGTCGCAGGAGATCGGAAAATTCACTTTGCCGAGTTTGTCAGGGTCGCCTGCGGGGTGCTCGTGCTCATGCTGAGCAACGGCTGGTGCTATGAATGCCGCAAAGACGGCCATCAGCACCATGGAGGAGGAAATCAAGGTAAGTCTTTTCATGTGGGACTCCTTGGATCGGGCTGCCGTGCCGTGACCCTGCGAAATTCCGTCAAGATCGAGAGATTACGTGGGCGCCGGGTGGAAGTCCTTTGAAAAATGCTGCTATTTTTCTGATGGATTCCTCAAAGAACTCCGCTTCTATGGCGACCCGCCGTCAATACGAATATTTGGCCATTGGGCGCAATCCTACTGCGGCAGATTCAATTTCTTCAGAAGCGCCGAGAAGCGAGGATCGCCGCGCAGGTTATCGATAATCCGATCATGTTTGAGGTAAATTAGGCCAGCGTCATGCACCTGGAAGGCGCGCTCGAGTGAACCAAAGGCCGCATCCTTGTCGTTCCGCCAAGCGTAGACCATGGCGTATTGGTACGAGAGCGAATCGCCGTTTTGACGCATTGCCTCCTCTAGTGCTCGCTGCGACTTCTCTGGGTGACCCAAGGAATCTTCCGCCATCGCGACTCCCAGCAGACGCCACGCCACATATTTCTGCGACCGAAAGTCTTCGAGCGCCTGCTGATATTGACCATTGAGCAACTCCATTCGGGAGCTGAAAAATTTCGCGTCGTCGTCGCCGCTGATCGCATGAATCCGCGAAATCGCTTCAGGGACCTCCGAGAACCGGCCGTTGTCCATCAACAGCGTAACAAGACGGCGCCACGCTGGACCGGACAAGGGATCCCGCGCGATGATCTGACGCAGCGCGTCGATGGCTTCGGGTACATTGCCGAGCGTCGCCAGCAGCCCCGCCCTATCTACGCCCGCACGTCCGAAAGCGGGATCGAGCGACAGCGCCTTGTCGTAGTCCATCTTTGCGCCGCTCCAGTCGTAGTAATAGAAGTTGCGCAGTTGGCCACGCGCCCAATAGCCCTCCGGCGCGTTAGGATCGAGGGCGATTGCTTTCTCGGCGGCCTCGGATGCACGCGCGTAATCTGCCGGATTGTTAGTACGCATGTCGGCCAGGCGCCATTCCGCGTCGGCGAGCCCGCTATAGGCGGCGGCATAGTGGGGATCGAGAGCAATCGCTTTCTGATAGGCCGTGCGCGCCTGCTCATTCGATTCGGGCGAGTCGCGGTCCCGAAGCTGATTGCCGAGCAGGTATTGTGAGTAAGCCTCGGTGTTGTCGGTCTGGTGCCGACTGGTGAT
The DNA here is from genome assembly GCA_963755965.1 of uncultured Gammaproteobacteria bacterium. GTDB lineage: Bacteria > Pseudomonadota > Gammaproteobacteria > Steroidobacterales > Steroidobacteraceae > Bog-1198. Next base: position 97,654 of record CAVWLU010000008.1, on the reverse strand, counting down.
TGATCGCGAGGACAGGAGCTGAATCTTCAATGCATCCACGACGGCGCCCGAGATTTCGTCCTGCACCTTGAAGATGTCCTTGACGTCGCGGTCATAGGTCTTGGACCAGATGTGATATCCATTATCCGCGCGGATCAACTGGGCGGTGACGCGGATCTTGGTGCCGGCCTTGCGTACGCTACCCTCGAGCACGTGCGAAACGCGCAACTTCTGGCCGATGGCGGCGACATCTTCGGCCTTGCCCTTGAAGAAGAAGGACGATGTGCGGGCGGCGACCTGGAGATCAGGCACCTGTGCAAGTAAGTCGAGCAATTCCTCGGACAGTCCGTCGGAAAAGTACTCCTGGTCTTTTTTCTCGCTCATATCGACGAAAGGCAGCACGGCGATGGATTTTTCCGGGATTGCGGCCGGCGGTGTGGCAGACGAGGATCCTGTAGTGGCGATAGCAGGCGTAGTTGCCGACAAGCCCGGCCGCATGGGCGCCAGCATCGCTGCGTTCGGCCGCATTCGTTCGTACACCACACCGGCCAGAGCTAGGACGGCGATGGCTGTACCCATGAGCAAGCCGCGATTTCCGCGGAGGGCGGTTGCGGTTGTCAGGCCGGGCTGCGGTAAGAGAGCGGAGGAGTGCAGCGCGGACGGAGCGGAGGGTATCGGCGCAGTGGACGCGGAAATCGGGGACGCGATTGTAGCTGCAACCGAAGCGCGAATTTTTTCGGATCCCAGGAGACTCCGAACGTGTTCGACGAATGCCGGCGGCGCTGCGCCTAAGGGTAGTCGCGACCACTGCACTCGCACGAAGGATTCGGGTACATCCGAGCCAGACTCCAAGGTTGCATCGACGCACACGGGTACGATGAAGGTCTTGGTGCGCGCCATTCGCTGGGTGCGTTGATCGGCGAGTGTCCATTCGAGCCGAAAATAGCCTTCCAGCCGCGAAGCTGTAGCGGATGAAATGATGGGGATAAAGAGAGCGCATTCGGCGATCTGGCGTCGAATTTTTTCATCCCAGGCATCCCCGCCGCGAAGCTCGCTTTGGTCAAACCAAACTTCGAGGCCCGCCTCCCGCAAGGCATCGCCGATTCGGCGGGCCGCGCTGGCATCTTGGGATGCGTAACTTAAGAAAATCGCTTTCGTCGACTCGGGCATTTGCGCTTTTTTTTGGGGCAGCGGTGCGAGCTTACCACGCAAAGCGCAGTGCTTTGATTCGATCGTTAGGCGCGCCACACCACCTACGCTCGTGATGGGGACAAGTCGCGTCGGCACCGTGGGATCGGGCAGTCGTCAATGAGTGTCGACGCGCGCCGTTATTGAACCTGCGCGAGTCGAACCGCCGCTGGGATGCTGCCCTCGAAGTCATCGCTTGAGGCGAGCAGCATTCGATAACTGCGCAAATCGTCTTTGTTCAAGGCGGCGCTATGATCGGTTTCGACGCGCGGAAGGGCGCCAACGCCGAGCGTTGTACCCAATCCGGCATACAGATAACGATCGCCAAACATCCGTTGCATAGCAGCGAAGGTTGGTTCACCGGTGCAGTGGCCTGGGGCGATGTAATCGACTTTGTAGGTGTCATGCAGACTCGTTGCAGCTTTTTCGATTGCTGTGTCCTGCGCTACTACCAGGTGGAATCCGCCCGCGATAAAGTGAATGTGCGGATTGATCTTGGCCGCTTCGGCAACGATGGTCTCGATGCCCGGGTGCGAACAACCAACCACCAGCACGATGCCGTCGGGCGTGTTGATGGCAAGCGATAGCTCCTTCAGTTCCTTGGTTCCCGGCGCATCGGATACCGTGGCAATCAGCGTAATACCCGGGACAACTTCCGTGGTCTTGTCGATCATCTGAATGTCGGCGCCGGGAAAAACCGTGCCGACCCGGATGACATCAGGCGGCGCGCCGTTGTAGTAGCGCATCTCGGCGGGCAGTGACTCGTCTTTGCGATAGAACTTACCGGGCACGTCGGAACCGAAAATGCCCCCAAAGCCATCCTTGGGCGCGTAAATCTTGACCTTCGGATTCACGCTGAGCAAATAGGAAAATCCGCCCACATGATCGCTATGACGATGCGATAACACCACGAAATCAAGCTTGGTAAGATCGATAGCCTTAGCCTTCACGTTCTTCGCAAAAATCTCCGGGTCGTCACCGGTATCGAACAAAATGCGCTTGCCGTTGATCTCCACGAGGGCGGCATAACCCCAGTCCTTTGTCATCGTCGCATCCTTGCCAAAGGCATCGTATAGCACCGTGATGCGCGCCGGTGCGGCCGCGGTCGGCGCCGGCCCCGTCGCGGCCCAGCTCGGTAGTAGCCAGGCTGAAATAAAGGTAATCATTAGGACAAAGATGTTAGTTGTTCGCATGGCTCTCTTCCTGGTCGTTGGGGTGGTTGGATCGCCATCGAGCCGCCGCCGCGATCATGGAGGGTCCAGCTGATCGGCAGTGCGATACACGATTCTATGCAGTGGAGGTGCGGGACCAATGCGTTTGAGTACCGCCTTGACCTCGGGGGAAACGGTGACGTAGCGACCGAGCAACGCCTCTACGGCGACAAGGTCGCCTTTAGCCATGAGCGAGACAAATTCGCCTGCAGCTCGCGTCACTTCCGCGTCTGCGCGCACAGGGTCGATTGTAATTCGCCCATCCGCATCTAGCTGGATAGCGCCGGCTTCCGTCAGATGATTCAGTATGTAGGTCGATCCTTGATTCTGTGGACGGTCGAGGCCTGCGCGAACGCGGGCCAGCGCCGGCACCAGAAACGCTGCGTATATTGATTCGGCCTCTCGCGATTTGAGGTAGCCGTGCTCGATTAGATAGCGATGGCCCCAAAGAGACAGCAGCATCGAGCGGATCTGCCCGGCGACACTTCCCTTTGCCTGCAAAGCGTCGGCAATTGGCTGCGTCGTGCCTGTGACGAACTGTGGACCCAGGGAGTCGAACAAGCGCACCATCAATATCTCGTCCAGGATGTCATCGAACTGCAGCGTCGCCCGGGCGGAATCTGCGAGAGCTGCTTCGGCGATCGGGTGGAATGTTGTCTCGTATCGCACCTTTAGAATGTTGCGGTACGTGGCTGTTCGTGCGCCGACGGCGTTCAGCACGCGCAAGTCGTTCGGCAACCCATAGCCCGCTGCGGGGCCGCTCGCGGACAGGCCGCCATTATAGATAACGTCGAGAATTAGCACGGGCGCGGCAGCGGCCAACTTGCGGCCGCGCAATTCGGGCGCGAGAGGCAGGTGATCCTCGAGATCCTGCAGGTGCGAGGTAACCCCGGCGATGCGCTGTGTGGCAACCTCGTTGACGACGGCGATCGATGCCTCAAACGCGGTCTTTACGCCAAACCACGAGTCATCGTCGACTTCATAGGGTCCGAGTACAACGTCGATCGGCCCTTTGAGACCGACGAAAGCGACATCACTTGTGTAGTAGTCGTCATCGACGAGCGCTTTGGCGCGCGCACGCAGGTAACGCTTCAGCGTCGGCTCGCGCGTCAGATTCGCCGCGGTCCGAAGATCGCGCGCCGCCAATGTCAGTTCTCGCGCGTAGTGGTGGCTGTACCGAGACACAGCGAAATGGCTGTTTCCTGCGCGACGGATGGCAGTGAACGAACCGAGCGCTTGCGCGCGATCAGGCGGGGCAAGTGATGCGAGCCAAGAATCTAGCTCGGCTTTGGTCGCGTCCGCAGGGTAGAAATCGCCGATTGGGCGTGTTACCGGCACACCCACGATAAAGGGCATGCCACGCGTATCCCATGGGCCTTTAAAGAAATTCAGCGCCGTCAATTCTGCCTGGGCTGAAGGGGTTTGCGCGGTCTCTCGCTCCTTCATGAGGCCTGCGGTTCCTGGCCACACTTGGCGGATGTACAGAGCATCCATCAGTCGCCCAGCGTGTACAATCCGCGCGAGCGCAGCCTTTTCGCCCGCGGGAAACGAGGAAAGGTCCATTTCGATCGTCGTCGGCTCGAGCGCCGGCACTTGCGCGAGTTCTGCACGCGCACTGCCCGTCGCTAGACACGCGACGGTGACGCCTAGGATCCAGGCTGAAAGAGGAGCCCTCCCAAAATCGTTGAGTTTTGCCATCATTGTCCGGCCTTCACGCCCGTGATCCGCGAACTCCGTAGAGATCGCAAGGATACCCCGGCCTTCGCGCTGGAAGTCCTTTGAAGAAGCTGCTATTTTTCTGATGAATTCCTCAAAGAAGTTCGCTCGATGGCGACGCGCGGTCAGTACGAATTCGGCCCGTATCATCTGGATGCCGATGGGCATGCGCTGTTTCGAAATGGCGATCGTGTCCCGCTGACTCCGAAAGCCCTTGATGTCCTGATCACCCTCGTAGCGGCGCAGGGCAATGCGGTCGCAAAAGATGATCTCTTTCGTGCAGTGTGGCCCAACACGATCGTCGAGCAGGGAAGCCTGACTTCGCACATCTCACAGCTGCGCAAGGCTCTCGCAGAACACGGGGCCCAACAATTTATTGAGACCATTCCGAAGCGAGGTTATCGCTTTGTCGGTCCACTGAAGTCTGTGGGAAGGCTGAGCAACGAAGCTATTCCGACCGGAGTGATGCTGGTTGTGCTGCCCTTCGAAAACCTCACCCAGGGCGAGGAGAAACATGACTACTTCAGCGATGGACTGACTGAAGAGATGATCACGCAGCTTGCGCGACTCAGTCCTAAACAACTGGGCGTGATCGCGCGGACATCGTCCATGCACTACAAATCTACGACCAAGACGATAGGTCAGATCGGACAGGAACTTGGGGTGTCCCATGTTCTGGAAGGAAGCGTGCGGCGCGTTGGAGTCCGGGGACGTATTTCCGCACAACTCATCCGTGTGAGCGACGAATGCCACGTGTGGGCGCAGAGCTACGAGCGAAGTTTGAATGACGTGCTTGCGCTGCAGGCCGAGGTGGCGCGAGCGATTGCGCGTGAAGTACAAATCAATCTCACCGCACATGAGCAAACACGACTCGATCTGGATAACACCCGTTCTATTGATTCTCAGGCTCACGAGTTATATCTGCGTGGCCGGCATTTCTGGTACAAGCGCACCGAGGATGGAATGCGCAACAGCATCGAGTTCTTCGAAAAGGCGATTCACCACGATCCCTCCTACGCGCCCGCCTACCATGGAATTTCCGACGCCCACACGATGCTTGCTTGCCGAGGAATCGTGCCCGCCGCGGAGGCGTTTCACAAGGCCAAGACTGCGGCTCGCCAAGCCCTGCGAATCGAGCCCGAACTGGGCGAGGGCTATGCGTCTCTCGCCCACGTGCGATTGCACGACTGGGACTGGGTAGGCCTCGAGGAAGACTTCACCCGCTCCATCGAGTTCAATCCTGGACATGCCATCACGCATTACTGGTACGCCGAATACTTGATGGCTATGGGGAGGTGCGAGGAAGCCATTGCAAGTGCCAAACAGGGTCTGCGGTGGGACCCGATCAATCCAGCGCTTTATGCCTCGGTCGGAATGATCCTTTATCTAGCACACCGGTATGACGACGCGCTCGCCGCGCTGCGCCAAGGTGTGGAAATTGACCCCTCTCACTACGTTCTTCATTTGCGGATGGGACTGGTCTACCAGCAGAAACATATGCCAAAGCAGGCGGTTGCGGCAATGCAGCGGGCTGTAACCCTTTCCGAGAGGGGGACCGAGGCACTGGCCGCGCTGGCCCAGAGCTATGCGTCGGCAGGAAACGACGCCGGCGCACGCAGAATTATGGGCGAGCTCGACGGACCGAAAAAGCGGTATGTCTCCCCGTACAACATTGCCCGGATCTATGGATCTCTTGCAGAACCGGATCGTGCTCTCGAGTGGTTGGTGAAGGCGTACGAGGAGCACAATCCCGACTTAATAGAAGTAACGAGGGAGCCTAGTCTGCAAAGCCTGCATGGGAATCCGAAGTTTCGCGAGTTGACGCGGCGAATCGGGTGGTTAAGTTGAAGCGAATCCGGGCTGTCGGCGTCACTCCACTACCTCCAGGAACGTAACAGATCACGTAAGTTGCGTGAGCCGGTGCGCTAGGATCACGAACATGAAGTTTCGAGCTAAGGTCATTCCTTCCGGCAACGCCACTGCCGTCGTTATCCCCCCGAATGTCGTCAAGGCTCTCGGTTCCGGCCCTCGACCGTTGATCGACGTCACGGTCAATGGCCATACGTGGCGTAGCCGGGTGGCATTGATGCGTGGACAGTGCCTGGTCGGGATTAGCGCCGCGAATCGCGCCGCGAGCGAGATTGGCGAAGGCGACTCTGTCGAGGTCGATCTGAAGCTTGACACCGAGCCAAGAGAAGTCCCCGCGCCGCCCGACCTCGCCAAGGCGCTGAAGGACGTCCCGGAGGCCAGAGCTGCCTTCGACCATCTCCCCTATGGCCTCAAGCGCAAGTACGTAGCCGCCATTGAAGAAGCCAAGACCTCTGTGGTCCGGAAACGCAGGATTGCCGCCCTGACCACAAAGTTGCGGTCAGACCGTGATTAAGCTCCAACGCGGCGTGACCACGAACGCGCCGCCGCGTGAACGCCAACACGTTGGTCTCACTGCGTGAACACTTCGCTTGACCAGAATTTCCCACTCTACTTTCCCTTTTTCTTTGTGCTGCTGTGGTTCGCGGTGACCATCCTGCTGGGACTTATGTCCGGCTGGTATTCCCTGATGCAAAGATTTCCCGATCGACCCGAAACTGCTCTTCGCACATTCAAAAATCAATCAGGTTCCATAGGTCTCGTGGGCGCCCGCTCGCTCTTGACCTTAAGTGTCTGTCCGTCCGGTTTGCGCGTCGGCATGATGCGAATCTTTGGGCCGTTCTCAAAAGACTTCTTTGTCCCCTGGAGTGAAATCAGCGTCGCCAGGAAAGATCGACTCTTCTGGAAGGTCACCAAAATCTCCTTTGGTAATCCGCCCGAGGGCAGCCTTACCCTTATGGCCGACCTCGCCGATCGGCTTGCGCGCGTTGCCGGAAACTCCTGGCCCGAGCCGGGACCCTTCCCTCAAGAGACCGACACTCAAACTTCGTCGCGAATTTTCAAGCAATGGGTGGCGATGACTGGTATCGCCGCGACGTTCTTTTTCTTCGCTCCACGTCTCATGACTCCAAACGGGGCCGATCGGCCTCCGATCGCCGTCGCGATTCTCTTCCCCGCCATCGTGTTTGGTATCGCAGCCATGGTGCAGTACTTCCGCCGACAGCGTCCGTAAAATCCCTGCTGCAGAATGGTGGACCCCGGTATTAGCCGCCGTACGGGCAACTTCCGAGGATTCAATCCCTCGTTTAGTTTGGCCTCGGGCCGGTTGAAAACTGCGTCCGCTCGTCAGGTTTCTCGATCCAACCGCCGCCGAGCGCTCCGTACATGAACCACAGGTTGCATGCGCGCCAACGTGACAGCACGTTCATAACCATCCCCGCGACCCGCGTGATCCTGCGCATAGAGTAGAATCCGCGCTGCTGCGACCGGCCCGGTCGAGACTGGAGAGAGTGTCGTCGCTCAGACTTCCTCGCACGAGATGCCCGCGCCGGCGCCCGGCAGCGTTGCCTGGCCATCCGGGGCACTTGCCGCGACCTGGCCTCTGCTGCTCGGAATGGGCGTGCTTATGCTCGGCATGGGCCTGCAGAGCACGCTGCTCGGCGTGCGCGCCACGCTCGAGGGATTTCCCACGGTCGTGACGGGCGCGATCATGTCGTGCTATTACATCGGGTATCTTCTCGGGACCCGAATGGCTCCGCCCCTGGTGCGCCGGCTCGGGCATATCCGCGTGTTCGCGGCACTCGCGGCGATATCTTCGGCCTCAATCCTCGTTCAAGGGTCCTTCGTCAATCCGCTTACTTGGGGCGTGATGCGCGGCGTGACCGGACTGTGCCTCGCGGGGATCTATGTGGTCGCAGAGAGCTGGCTCAACGATCGCGCCAGCCGCGAGAACCGTGGCAGGCTCTTCGCAATCTACATGGTGGTTCTGTACGTAGGGCTCGGTGCCGGGCAGTTCCTGCTCATCTCCGCGAGCCCCTCGACGACGGCTCCGTTCATGCTGGTCTCGGTGATTATCTCCCTGGCGCTCGTGCCGATCCTGATATCGTCGCGACAGGTGCCGGAGCACGGGTTGCCGCGCACGGTACGGCTGCGCGAGCTATATCGGGATACCCCGCTTGGAGTCGTGGCGGTCGCGGTCTCCGGCATGATATCGGCCTTCATCTTTTCCATGGGGCCGGTTTACGCACGCCTGAGCGGTCTCGACGTGACGGGCGTCGCGAGGTTCATGGCGGTGAGCATCCTCGCCACCGTGCTGACTCAATATCCGATCGGACGCCTATCGGACCGGATGGACCGGCGCACCATGATCGCCGCAGTGTGCTCGCTGGATGCTGTGGTGGCGGGCGTCATCACCGCCTTCCCGCATCTGCCGCACGCGTTGTTTTTGTTCTTGGCCGCCGTTTTCAGCGGATTCGTCCTCACCATTTACTCACTGGCAGTCTCGCACGTTAATGACAAGCTCGAGCCATCCCAGATGGTCGCCGCCTCCAGCAAACTGCTGCGTCTCAACGGCGCTTCCGCGGCGCTCGGGCCCGTCCTCGCGGGCGGTCTGATGGCGCAGTTCGGACCGCGCGCCTACTTCGGTGCGTTAGCGACGCTCACCGGCGCGCTCGCCATCTACGACCTGTGGCGCAAGATGCGGCGCGAGCCGGTGCCGCCCTCGCAACGCGGTCCCTTCGTGGGCACCCAACAGCCGCAGGCGTGATCGAACGCCCCCGGACAAAGAGATGCCGCCGTATTTCCGGTAGCGAGGCCGGATCTTTATCGATCATGGATCAAAGTCCAATTGCTGAACCAAGCGCGAAACTACCTAATCGCACCGGCTCGAGGCCGGCGCCGCGAGGGGGCGGTAAGGGCTGCTCGACACTGCGCCTCGAGGCAGTCAGAGAAGCTTGAGGTACTTATGATATCTATGAAAACGAATACTCGCGCGCACCAGCTCATCGCGTGTCTGATTACGTTCGCCTTAACGGCGGGATGCGCCTCGACTACGGTCAGCAATCGTCAGCAAGTCGTGACCGGGTCCATCCCGCGGCCCGCTCAAATCTGGGTTTACCCTTTCGCCGCAACGCCGGCCGATGTTCCTCCCGAATCGTCCCTTTACGGCCAGGCTCCCAACGGCGAGCCGCAAACCGCCGAGCAGATTGCCGAGGGTCACCAATTGGCCGCATCAATAGCATCTCAGCTTGTCCAACAGATCAATGCCATGGGAATGCCTGCGGCGCTCGGTTCCGCGGGCACCAGACCGCAGCTTAATGACCTCGTTATCGAGGGCTCTATTCTGTCCGTTCAGCAGGGGAGCGCGGCTGAGCGGGTCGCCATCGGCTTTTCGGCCGGTCAGTCCGAAATGAAAGTCGCCGTGGAGGGCTTTCAGATGACGGCGAGCGGACTGCGCAAGCTGGGATCTGGCGATGTGGGATCGACCGGCAATAAAACTCCGGGAGTCGGGGTGGGCTTAGCCGTGCTGGTTGCTACTCACAACCCTGCGGGTCTCATCATCAGTTCGGGTATGAAGGCGTATGGCGAGACGAGCGGTAGCAATACGATTCAAGGAAGGGCCACGGCGATTTCCAAAGAGGTCGCCGACGCACTCAAGAAACGATTTCAGGAGCAGGGTTGGATCGCGTAGCACGTCTGAACTTGCTGAAATTGAACCCGTTGAAGTCCCAAAGGTAGGTTTCGGCTGAGATCCCGCCGCGGTGTTCTAGCAGAACGAACCCTTCCGGTTATGATTGGCAGGACTTCGATCCCCGCCACAAGTCCGCCGCTAGAAGCATAACGGAACATCACATGCTATTTGAAACAGTGTCTGTCGGCGGCTGCCGCTCCTACGTTCTCGGTTGCGAGAAGACTTGCGCCGCCGTGCTAATTGACCCGGAGCTTAGCCAAATCGACCGCTACATTGCGCTGGCAGCAAAGGACGGTTTGCGCATTCGGTATCTCGTCGATACGCACACGCATGCAGATCATTTCTCCGCGACCCGGGAACTCGCTCGACAACTTTCGGTGCCGGTGGTAATGCACACCGCAAGCCCCGCTCCGTTCGTCGACCTGCGCCTACAAGGCGGCGAACTCCTGGCAGTCGGAGGACTCCGCTTGCAGGCACTCCATACACCCGGCCACACACGAGATTCCATGTGCCTGCGTGTCGAGGACCGCGTGTTCACCGGCGATACGTTGCTCATCGGGGGCACGGGACGCACCGATCTACCGAGCGGCGACGCAGGAGCGCTGTATGAGAGCCTGTTTGACGGGGTACTCAAGCTTGATCCGTCACTCAAGGTGTTTCCGGCGCATGAATACAAAGGCCGTTCCCACTCGACTATAGGAGAGGAACTGGCCGAGAATCCGCGGCTGCAGAAAAGGGACCGAGATGCCTTCATCGAGATGATGAAAAACCTGAATCTCACCATGCCCACACACGTCACGGAGGCGCTACGCACGAATATGACGGGCGGAAAGACCGTGGCGCAGATGCTGTCCGAAGCTGCCGCGATCGTGTCGTTCATGTCGCTCGAAGAACTAAGCGCCCGTATCGAGTCCAGCAGCAATGACCTTATCGTGCTTGATGTTCGCGAAAGCGATGCCTTTGAACAAGGCCGCATTCCGGGAGCTAGACTATTGCCTCGCGGCCAGTTGGAACTGCGCGTGAATCAAGAATTGACCGACCCGACTAAGAGAATTCTCGTTTACTGCGAGTTTGGTCGTATTTCCACACTGGCGACCGCCACGCTGCGCCAGATGGGTTTCCGAGGAGCGGTGGCCCTCGACGGGGGAATGAAAGCGTGGCGCGAGGCTGGTTATCCAGTGACGTCGGGCAAGGAATCGCGAGCGGCGCTTACGCCGCGTACGTGAATGCTGCCAATCGTAGGTCGCTCGTCATTGGCGCTGCATCCCATAAGTAATATCGGCTAGGATTGACGTGTAAATCGATATGCGCATATGATGCGCATATTGGAGGGCGAAGCATGAAAACAGGTTTCAACACGACGGCCCGGAAGCGCCCGGTGAATCTGACCTTGAACGAAGACTTGGTGAGCCGGGCTAAATCGATGACCGACAACCTTTCCGGTGTTGTGGAATCGTTGCTGTCGGAGTTCGTTGAGCGGGAGAGCCGGGAAAGACTGGTAAAGACCAAGGTGGTGGAAGCGACAATCGCTGCGTGGAACAAGTTCAATGGCAAGTCGGGGTCGATTGCTGACGAGTACTCGTCACTCTGATGGCGCAGTTCGATGTCCACCGGAACTCCGGGAAGCATAAGGACTCCATCCCATTCGTCGTTGTGGTGCAATCCGCGCAATTCGACAACTACCGCCGAAGGGTAGTGGTACCACTCGTACGGGCGACGGCGATTGGCAAAGTCAGCTACGTTGGCTTTAATCCGACCTTCAAGATCCGTGGCACTTCGGTCGTGCTGCACCCACTTGAGATCGTTTCCATACCCGTCGATCAACTCGGCGAGATCGTTGGCTCTCTAAACGATGACAGCCAATTGATCGTTGCGGCGCTGGATGAACTGCTGACACGCGCCTGGAAGTAACTCATTCCATCGTCGAAGGGTTTCGATTTGCCCCCCAACTCATGGATTCAGCGATACGCAGCGTTGATTGGCGTAAGTGGAGATAGCGCAGTTTGGCGTGGCCCGTTAGAGCTTCGATGAAGAGCCGCTGTCATTCTCCGCCGCGAGGCGCGCTTCGGCCGCTGCGATCAAGGCCTTGAAGCGCGCATTGTCGCGGAGCCGAACGAAGTCCGGATCGACCTTGATGTGACTTAGAAAGTAGCCGGCGGCTACATTTTCCAAGACCGGACCGAGCACATCCAACGCGGCGTCCACTTCATCCAGGTGAATGAGGAGGACGCACGCAAAGTTGTAGCGCATATTCCAGTCATCGGGATCGATCAGCAGGGCGCGGTTCATCCGAGCCTTTGCCCGTTCGGCCTCACCCAGCGTGGCGAGAGCGTAGGCGCTGTAGGCCATGACCGCTCCATTGCTCGGATCCTGGGCCACTGCTTTTTCGGCTCGGAGGAGCGCGATCTGCGCGGAACGCCGAGCGGCTTCGGAGTTTCCCACGGCGATGTAGCAGGACATCAACATGGCAGGCGAGTTAATGTCCGTCTCCATGAGATTTGTCGCCTTCTCCCAGTAGCGTATCGCATCCTCGAGGCGTTGCCGTCTGTAGCTCAAGTACGCGGCTGATCTGATCACTTCATAGGACTCAGAGTCCTGGCCAAGGGCTATGTCAAGTTCGGCCCACGCCTCATCATGACGACCGCCGTCGGCCAGGATTCTGGCCTTGACCGAATGGGCTTCCGGCAGGTTAGGATCGAGGTCCAGCGCTCGCTCGGCGGCGACCAGTCCGTCATCGCCTTTCTTGCCAAGGTTCTGGTGCAAGATCATTTGTGCATGCGCCATGAGAGCCCAGGCGTGCGCATACTCGGGGTCGATCTCGGTGGCGCGCGTACTCAAGCGAACTATTGCTGCGGCCCGCCGGGCGTTGCCTTCAGGTCCGGAAACATAGAGCTGCCGCCCCATGAGGTAGAGATTGTAAGCCTCGACATTCGTCGGTGCCTCGCTGCTCGATGGCGTGCTTCTCCTCCGGCAGTAGCTTCAGCTTCAGGGCCTTGACGATGGCCTCGGAGATTTCGTCCTGCAGCGCAAAGATGTCGTTGAGGTCGCGGTCGTAACGCTCGGCCCAAACGTGATCATTGCTCGACCCATTCACCAACTGCGCGGTGATCCGTACGCGGCCGCCTGCTTTGCGCACGCTGCCTTCAAGTACATAGTCCACCTTGAGTTCACGGGCTACTTTCGGCACCTCGACATGCTTGCCCTTGAATACAAAGGCGCTGTTGCGCGAGGTCACCGCCAGTGCCGAGACTTTGCTTAAGTCCGTGATGATGTCCTCGGTGATGCCGTCGCTGAAGTACTCCTGTTCCGGGTCGCCGCTCATGTTGGCAAAGGGCAGCACGCAGATCGCAGGGCGTACGTTGATGCGGGCTGAGGCGGCCGGCCCCGAAACGGAATTCGCAGTCGCGGGTCGCAGCGCGCGCTGGCGGTCGATCATGGTGCGGAGCGCACGTATCACTTCTTGGGCCTGAGAACTACGCGGATCCTCTCCCCAGTCATCGAAGTCGGTGGTGTGCAGCGCGCGCACATCGATCGGCAGGTCGGCCCGCTCGAAGCGAATGGGGACGAGGATGCCGCGCTCAGCCCCGTCGCGCGCCTCGCCACGCACCCAGCGGGACTCCACGGAGTTACGAGTCCAGACCACGAGGACAGTAGTCGCGATTTTCAGTTCCTGCGCAATCTGACGGTCGAACTCCTGGCCGGGACAAATCTCCGGATCCCACCACACCGTCCAGCCGTTCGCCTCGATCGCCGCCACAAGCGGGGCGACGCGCGCTTTGTCGTTGCGAGCATAGGAAACGAACACGTCGGCCATACTGGTTGGACCTCAATTCGAAACTTGTCACCGCGATAGTGCCGCCACGCGTAGCTTAACCCGACCAAGCCCTCTAGCAGCTAGCCTTTGCTCCGTGAGGGGCCCAGACTCAGCCACCGTTCACAGATTCGACCCGCATCGATGCGGGCAAGCGTGAACCAATTGAATAAGGGTCCCTTACCATGAATGATAAAAAGCGACAGCTGCTTTGGCACGGAATGTTGTTGTTCTTGCTGGGACTCGTCGTGGGCCTCGTCGAACAAAAATTTGCAAACACGCGCATGGGCCTTGCCGCTCACTTGGAAGGTGTAATGAACGGCACCTTCCTCGTCGCATTGGGTGCCATTTGGACGGAGGTAAAACTCTCTCACGGTTTGAAGGCCGCGGCGTATTGGAGTGCGCTTTATGGCGCGTATGGAAATTTGGCAATAACCACGCTGGCCGCGATATTCGGTACGGCGGCTATGAGCCCGATTACGGGGATCGGCCACCGCGGTCTGCCATGGCAAGAGAGTTTTGTGACGATCGGTTTTATGACCCTGGGGATCGCGATCGTCGGTGCTTCCATCCTGATTCTTTGCGGCCTTCGGAGAAACGCGTGAGGCTACGGCGGCAGAGAAGCCGCGTACGCAGCCGCATCAATCATGCCGCCGATTCGCAGATTCTTGACGACAGTGCGCATCGGGAGCCCAGTTGCGCCAGCACGCGCGCCGGTTTGAAAGGCGAGTAGTTGGCGAAGGATATACGTTGGCGATCGCCCGGCAATCGGTGGGATCGGTCCGACTCCCCGCAATTGTGGTCCGTGGCACGAAACGCAGGCGTTGGCCGGCGAGTCCTTGCCTGCATGCGCAAGGCGTTCGCCGCGGCCAATACTGCCGGGTGGAACGTAGGCCACATAGCGCATTTCGTCGTCGCGGTTTTCGTGACGAACTTCATCGGGCGCAAACTCGAGTAGACGTTCTCCCAGCGGCTCAACTGCCCCGCTCTTTTCCGCCGCATAAACCCATCCGACTACATGCGAAATCGGCACGCGTGCGCGCTCGACGACCACGACCCGCGGCTGCAACGATTGCGCGGCGAAGTACTCCGCAGCCGCCGACAATTCTTCGTCGGTCGCATGTGATACCGCATGAATCATGAGATCAGCGGGCCGATAGGGGCCGCGCCATGCGCTCGTTCGCGCCCCAGTCTTGAAGTCCGCCACCTGGTTCAAGATATAGATTGCGGGTAAGCCGGCAAGCGACGCATTCTCCGGTCGCCCCTGGCCGCCGGGCGTGTGGCAGAAGCCGCAGGCATACACATCCGGCGGATGCCCACGAGCGACAACCGCCGGCATCGGGGCGTGAGAAGTCGGATGCCAATCCGGCGCGTTGAAGAAGTCATTGAGCTCCGCTTCAGCAAAGGCCTCTTTACTATTCGGGACATGCAATGCTCTGACGCTGTCGTACGGTGGGGGATTTGACGGTGCGGCCGCATTCAGTGGAAACACCCAGCCGGGTACATCAGATTGACCCGCATGGTCTTTTAGTGCGTCGATTGCACTTACCGACGCAAAGGGAGTGATTAGAATCGAGACCGCTGCTGTGAGAACCATACGGTACCGAGCTTCGGCCTGCCGCAGACGCCGGTTGTTCAGTGATTTTTCAATATTGTTTTCCAAGCCGGTCGAAGCGTAACACGACCATACCGTTTCACCGGCTTTTGCGCTTCCCTGATGACCCGGCACGAGCCCCGGCACATCACAAATTCATCACAAGTGCCCGGCAATGCGCGGCCGCTTTTTTGCGTAGACTGCAGCATCGAGGATTGTCAGCTACGAGGTGGTGCGATGAATGACGAGTCCGCAACTCTAAAACCCTCGGTGCTCGACGCACTTCGTTCCCGTCTGCGCGGCACGGCGCTGGGACGCGGAGACGAAGGCTACGACATTGCGCGCCGCGTCTGGAACGGTGCCATCGATCGGTATCCCTCTTGCATCATCGGTTGTGCGGATGCCGAGGACGTGGCGCACGCAGTGCGCATCGCGGCCGACCACGGGCTGCGGATGACGGTTCGCGGGGGCGGTCACAATGTGGCGGGGCGCTCGATCCGCGACGGTTCGCTGCTCCTTGACCTCTCGAAGCTGCGCCAGGTGTCGGTTAACCGCGAATCCCGCGTGGCGATCGTCCAAGGGGGCGCCGTGTGGCGCGACGTGGATAGGGCAACCGCGGCCGAGGGACTCGCGACCACGGGAGGTCTGATTTCGAGCACCGGGGTGGGCGGATTCACGTTGGGTGGCGGAGCGGGATGGCTGATGCGCAAGCACGGTCTCGCCTGCGACAATCTCCGCGGTGCCGGCGTGGTGCTCGCGGACGGTCGCTTTGTGCGGGCTTCCCCGCAGGAACACGCGGATCTTTTTTGGGGGCTGCGCGGCGGTGCCGGCGGATTCGGTGTGGTGACCAACTTTGATTTTCAATTGTATCCGCTGCGCGATGTGCTGGCGGGACTCATTGTCCATCCGGCCGAGCATGCCGCGAAAGCTTTACGGACCTTCCGAGATTTTGCAGCGGCCGCTCCCGACGAATTCTGCGGACTCGCGGTGATCGCCCATGGCCCGCCGCTGCCGTTCTTGGATGCCGCCTGGCATGGGCGCCCGGTGATCATGTTCGCGGTGTGCTGGTCTGGCGATCCCGCCGAGGGAGAAGGAGCGCTGGCGGCGTTGCGTGGACACGGTCAGCCGGTGGTGGATCACATCGGCCGAATGGCTTACGCACAGTGGCAGCAGCTGCAGGACCCCACTGCGCCGAGGGGACATTACTACTATTGGAAAACGGCGAACTATGCGGCACTCAGCGACGATACTGTCAACGAGCTCGCCGCCATGGCCAAGCGCTTGCCGACCATGAGAAGCGAAATTCACGTGCAGCATATGGGCGGTGCGGTATCCCGCTTTGCCCCGGAGGAGTCGGCGTTCGCACACCGCAACGCGCAGTTCTTCGTGAACTTTATCGGCATCACCGACACCGCGAGCGCTGTCGGCGAATTGCGCGAGGGCATTCGGGCACTCCATGACAAGGCGTCGCGCGACGCGTTGCCGGGAGTCCTGACTAACTTCGCCGATCAGGATGATTCCGACAATGTGCGGCAGTTCGGATTGCAAAACGCCGGCCGGCTCGAGGCTTTGCGAAAAAAATATGATCCGGCTGGAACTCTTCAGGGCGCTTGAGCAGTATGCGTCGATCCGAACTGCCGCAGCCGTTCTGCGGCTTCGTTTATCACGTCTTCCGTACGCATGCGTGCGCCTGCGATGACGAGCGCCTGGTAGCGATTCAACCCCAGAGTCGATCGCAGTCGCGCGCTGGCGCTCCCATTGTGGCGAAACCAGAAGCTGAACAGCGGCGACCCCGCACGCTGGCGAAACTGCTCTGCCGCACCCAAGAATCGGCATGCCTCCTCCGGCTTGCCGAGCTGCTCGGCTAGATAACCGCACCCTTCCACTGACCCGGCCACACCCCGCAGGTGCCCTACCGCGATGGCATTTCGCATGGCTTCATGCCACTCGAGGGCCGCCCCCGCGAGATCGCCTCGCCGGAATAGCGCGAGACCGATATACATGCCGATGAAGTGATGCTGATGAAAGTCGGCGCTGAGACCTCGAACCGAGCCCAGGATATCAATGGCCTTCTCGGTATCTTCCTCTGCCAGGTATAGCCAGCCGCTTGCCAGTCCGGCCAGCCCGCGCAGCAGCTCATCGTTGTGCTTCTCCGCCAACCGCTCGACTACGGCAACTTGCTCCAGAGCCTGCTCCGAATGGCCGAAATGAATCCACCACAGAGCCAGATGCCCGGCTGCATAGGCCTCGGTCCACTCATCGCCGACCTCGCGCCCGATATTCACTGCCGCGAGCAAGTACTGATCGGCCGCCGCCTTGCTACCGAAGAGGGTATTGATGCCTCGGCACAATTCCGCTTGCGCGCGCTCACGGCTACGTATCGAGGGTGCGGCGGCGAGCGCGCGATCGCATAGCCGTATGGCCAATGCAATCTCACCATGCGCTTTGAAATAGAGCGTCAAGAGTCCGGCAATTCGCAGAGCGGCCTGCGGGTTGCCGCCCGGACCGGCCGCGTACTCCGATGCGTTGTTGATATTTCCGTGCTCCGGCCCGAGCAGCGCGATGCGCTCACGCATCCGAACTCCGAGCATGTCTGCATGTGCCGCTTCCGCCATGCGCAGCACGTAGGCCAAGTGCGCGTCCCGCGCGCGCCGTTCATCGCCGAATATCTTGAGCTGTTCGAGCGCAAATTCGCGCACGCTCTCCAGCAGCCGGTAGCGCGGCGGACTCGCGCTCTGGTCTACGGAAGCCAGCGATTTGCTCGCGAGTCCGGTGAGTAGATCGACCGCCTCCTCCGGCGATACATTGAATGCGGGCGCCAGATCGATCACCGCTTCGACGCTCCAACCCTGAACGAATACTCCAAGCCACGCGAGCAGCCGTTGTTCATCGGGTGACAACAACGCGAAGCCCCACTCCAGCAAGGCCACCAAATTCCGGTGCCGGTGGTCCCGTCCGGCAACCTCGCCGACCAAAAAGCGAAAGCGGTGATCAAGCCTTTCCAGCACTTGTTCAGGAGAGAGCAGTGCGAAGCGTGCTGCGGCGAGTTCGAGGGCAAGCGGCATGCCATCGAGCCGTTCGCAGATGCCGACGATCGCAGGGGCGTTGGCCTGGGTCAGTTTGAATTCCGACTGAAGGTCCTGTATGCGAGCCAGCAGCAGCGCCACCGCGGGTGCGGCTGCGATCTGCTGCAGTTCGTGCTCATCCGAGGGCTGCCCAAGGGCGGGCAATTCCAGGGGCGGCAGTCGCAGAACGCGTTCGCCCACGAAGCTTAGCTGCTGCTGCGAGGTCGCCAGAACCTTGAGTTGCTCAGTGCCGCGCAATAATTCAAGGGCGAGGGCGCCCACTCCTGCCGAGAGACGATCGCAGTTGTCGAGAAGTAGGAGCGCGCGGCGCCCTGCAAAGATCTCCGTGATCTTGCCGAGAAGTTCGCGTTCGCCACTGGGCGCTATGGCCAGTGCCAACGCCAAGGCCTGCAGCCACTCATCGGCGCGGTGCATCGGCGCCAAGTCGAAGAACCAAACGCCATCCGGATACTGGTCTGCGTGGGCTTGAGCGAAGGAGAGCGCACACTGGGTTTTGCCCATGCCACCCGTCCCGAGAACGGTCAGCGAACGGCCGCCGTTCAGCAGCGCTTCGATCTGACTCAATTCACGTCCGCGACCGATCAAGGTGTGCAAGGGGGCGGGAAGACGCACCGAAACCGGCGGCGCAAAACGCGCCCGCGGCTCTGCCGATGTCGCCGCCGCCTTTTCGATCGGGCCGACGTAGCGGTAGCCCGAGCCATGAACCGTCTGAATGAACCTAGGTTCCTCGGCGTCGTCGGCCAGCGAACGTCGAGCCAGGGCAATTACGCGATTGAGAGTAGACGGTGTGACATAACGATGGCCCCAAACGGCGTCCAACAGTTGCTCCCGGGTCAGCAGTTCTCCCGGGCGCATGACCAGCTGCGTCAGAACAGCGAATACCTTTGGCTCGAGCGTGTATTCCTTCCCGCCTTTCCTGAAGATGCGGTTCGCGGTATCGAGCTCGCAGTCTCCGCAGTGGTACACCATTTGATCCAAGTGCAGCTCCCTTGCCAGCCGTCAGGCAATCCCTCACGAATCCCTCACGATTATCCAAGGACTGGGCCAGCGGTAAAGCCTTAGATTGCGCTTAGTCGATTCGAGATCGACGAGGGGAATTCAAATACGCACACCGGAGATCCTTTCATGAAATTCCAGGCCACTTTACTTAACGTGAATAAATGCCGAGCCGCTGTCCGCGGCGTCGGGCTGATCGCGCTTTGTGCCCTTGCAACGGGACTGTCACAACTGGCGAGCGCCGGCTGTCTAGATGTTCAGGGGGTTAAAATTCCAACATCCGAACTACGAAATTCCACATCGCCTTTCGGCTCCGCACGGTTCATGAAAGCAGACTTTCGGCAGGTATCGGACGAAGAATATGCGCCGTCCTTTTTTCACGCTCCGATCGTCGGCCTATGGGCCTTCAAGTACATATCCATGGGCAATCTGGCCGTCTTCGGCATTCCAGACGGCGCAATGGTTGATAATGGCACCACCGGATGGTTCGCCGACGGCAATGAAATCACCTTCTCTGGCATCAGGAACCCAATAGTCGGCGCAACGTGCATCGGCGTGTGGAGACAAACGGGCGAGCACACCTATGTGCTCAATCACATCGGCCTCTCATGGAATCCCTTGGCGGCTTCCCCCTCAGGTCCCGCGGGCCCCACCAATCCGGGCGGCGGACCCGGCGCTCCCGGCGGTCCGGCGTTCATCAAGCAGTCGGTGACGTTGTCGAAGGATGGGCAGAGCTACACGGGACACTTTGCCATCACCCAATTGATGCCGGATGGAAAGACGCCTGCTGCGCCGAAGCCCATCACAGGAATGATATCGGCAACTCGCATAACGGTTGATACGGATACGTTCGATCCTTGAATTCCGCTCCCCTCTTACGCTCGAGCGCTTACGCTGTAGCGCTTGCGTCCGAGCGTAGGGGGGCCCTTCCGAGCAATCACTTTAGGTAAAGAATTCGACACGTCCTCCTACCAGGTGATACATCGAGCCAACGATTTTGATTTTGCCCTCCTTTTCCAAGCCAGCTAGCACATCGCTGCGCTTGCGTATCGCGCCGACTGTCATGATCACATTGGTCTTGGCCACCTCGTCGACAAATTCACCGTTCTTGCTGGTACGAGGGCCCTCGTAATGCGTAGCGTCCACCGCCGGCTTGATCTTGTTCAATAAGCCGGTCAGGTTTCCGAGTTGAGCGCCATCAATGGCGCCCTTGATCGCCCCACACGCGGTATGCCCCATGACGAGTACAACCTTCGAGCCCGCGACGGCGCACGCGAACTCCATACTTCCGAGTATGTCGTCATTGGAGATATTGCCCGCGACACGCGCACTGAACGTATCACCGATACGAGCGTCGAAAATGATCTCGGCAGGCGCCCGCGAGTCGATACAGCTGAGAATCACCGCTGCGGGATACTGCCCGGCAACGGTTGCCCGCTTCTGCGCGACATAGTCGTGCGGAGACATCTTGCCGGCGGCGAAACGCTCGTTCCCTTGCTTCATATTCTCGATGATTTGGTCGGGAGTAAGTTGCTCGCGCATTTCCTTGGTCAGCGCAGCGGCGCGGGACCGCTGAGATACGCCGAGCAGGGGAGCACCGATTACGCCCAACGCGGCGATGCCCATGGCTGATTTCAACACCGCCCGACGCGTTCCGCAGTCCACGGGCAGAAGACATTTACAATCCAAATTGTTATTCATAATCGATCCTCCGGGGTCTGGATGGTGGAGTATCTCCCCTGAGTCTCGCGACCTCAACAGCAAGTGATGCGCTTACTGCCCCGGTTTATTGGCGTCCCTGTGCATCTCCATGACCGCGGGCGTTCCGTCCGACCACGTGGGCACCAGAACGAAGAACGTCGTGATGGGATCCGAATCGTCCGGCGTCGTAAATACCGGCGAGCCGTGAAGATTTGCGCCCCAGCCGACGCCATCGGTGTGGGGATAGAAGAACATCAGATGCGGATGCCAGTGGCCGACGGCGTCGCCCAGGTGTCCTTGCTTCGACATCATGAACGCCAGCGCGCCGGGCTCCGGGGTTGGGATGGGATTCGCGGCAAGTTCAGCGCTGGTGCGCTTGATCATGTCGGCCCTTGAAACGCCCGCGACGGCCCACTTTGTTCTCTCGAGATAGGCGGGAAGGACTGTACGTGCGGCGGCGGCGTTGAAGCATATCGGTGCACGAAGCTTCGGATTCCAGAACTCCGCATCGTCAAAGCCGGCGGCCCAGGACCGCTGGACCAGGCAGACAAAGCCGTTCTTGCCCTTAAGCGCCGTTTCATAGCCGTGATCGCCGAGCGTCAGTATGCTGGCATCCTCTGAGATCGAGGTCGGCGCGGCGCTCCGCGATAGCGCTATTTCCTCGGCCGTACTTGCGATTCGGTATTGCTCGAAAGGTGCCATGACCACCGGATAAGCGCGCTTCGCATCCTCGGCGCGGACCGAACCGAAAACGATGAGCAGGAAAGGCAGTCCGAACAACCCCGGCCAGATCATCGGTCGCCTTCTTGCCTGCATATGCCGCTCTCCTGGCTAAATAGTTTCCTAGATAGTGAAGTATTGGCGAGGCCGACGCGATTGTCAACTGCGAGAGACAATCGCTTCAGTTCAATCGAATACGAAAATTCGCTTCCAGTCGTTCTTCATGCTGATGACGAACCAGCCATCCTTCTTCGCTTCGTCGTACAGCGACTGCGTGAATGTGCCGACCTTCGTATCGGGAAGTCCCTGCGCCGGACCGTACGCGTATTCGCGAGTGACATCGTCGTGCAGGACCAGCATGGAGAGCCGCGCCCCGTCGCCGGCCTTCGTGTACTCCAGCATCTGCTGGTCGCCCGTCGAGTTGCCGAACGCCGCGTAGGGACGGCGTCCTATCATCTCGTGAATGCCCTCCGGCTTGCCGGCGTTGTTGTCGTTCAAAAGCAGCTTCGGGACCTTGGTCAGGAACGGTTTGCCGTCATTGGCGTAGCCGTAGCTGGTCCCGCCGGGGCTGCCCACCACTTGCTCGACCGGTATGCCATAGACCTTTCCGGAATACACGCGTACGAAATCCTGGCCGCCTCCGGTCACGATGTAGGTCTTGTAGCCGTTGGCGCGAAAGTACGTCAGCACTTCCTGCATCGGCAGATAGGTGAGGTCGGTGTAGGGACGTTTCCAGCGCTTGTCCTTCGCGTTCGGGATCCACGCCATCACCTGCTCACGGAATTCGTCCACGCTCATGCCGGTGAGCGTCGCGGCAAGGAGTTTCTCGAGATCCGGCATTGGCAGTTTGGCAATCGCCTCGAGGTTGCCTGTCATGACCGTCTTGAAGGGCTCGACATTCGCAAGTTCGGGCTTGGCCTTCACCAGTATCGGCACCCGATCGAGACAATAGATCAGCTGGCTGTAGATCGGATGCTCGACCCACAGCGTGCCGTCCTGATCGAACGTCGCAACACGTTCTTCCGGCGGCACATAATTAGGATTGGCGCGGTCGGTCGTCACGCGGATGAAATCAAGGATCGCGTGCTTGGCCGGCCCCTCATTCCAGGATGCAAGCGGTATGGCGGGTGTCGCCGTCTGGGCCGCCGCGGTCCTAGCGCCGAGCAGCGCCGGTATTGCCGGGGCTGCCGCGAGCGCCTTGAGCAGAAGACGACGGGTCAGGCTATCGGAGGATGGCATGGTTGTACGCCTTGAGTTGCATACGTTGGTGATTTTGTACCGCCAATCCCCGCCATAAACCACTGCCCCTTGGTCCCATCCTCGTTTGCGCTAAAGGCGGTTCGACTCACGAATGGATCGGACGCCGGGCTCTTAGCCGAAGGGACTCCGGTGGCATCCTTGCAGCCGATACTCCATCCCGTTCTCCGGGAAACCCTGAGTTCGATGAGTGTGAGACGTGTGACATATTCCAGGAGAGCGGTTTGACCGAGAGTGACGCAGGCACCGAATTATCAAATGGTGACGCCATGAGCTTAAGGATTGCGATCTCTACGCTTCTCCAAAGCGTTCAACAGTTTGAGACGCTGACCAAGGCGCGGCTCGCGGAGCGACGTCAGGGCGCAGACTCGGTCGACCTCATCCGCGCCCAGCTCGTGCGCTACGGCGTCTGCACGTGCACTTGCCACTTCACCAAGAATACGGTGCACACCGGGGAACCGTGCTGCGGAAACGCGAGGACGGCAAAAATGTCGCGCGGCGCCAAAGCAATCGCCGCAAAGCACATAGATCGAAACCGATCGGACGTAGCCCTCGCCATAGCTCAGTCTTTCTTTGGGCCGGCGAGGTATTGCGCATCGGTGACGTGCTCCATCCACTCGATGAACTTGCCGCCGAGAGCCTCCTGAATGGCGATGTGGGTCATGGAAGTGGTCGGCGTCGCCCCATGCCAGTGCCTATGGTTCGGTGGGCACCAGATCACGTCGCCGGCGCGGATCTCGACGACCGGTTCGCCCTCGCATTGTGTCCAACCGCAACCCGCGGTAACCACCAAGGTCTGACCCAGCGGATGCGTGTGCCAAGCGGTGCGTGCACCCGGCTCAAAGGTAACGCTCGCGCACGAGACACGGGCGGGCTCCGGCGCGGTGTGCAGCGGATCGAGGCGGACGTTTCCGGTGAAGTAGCTCGCGGGTCCCTTCTGCGAAGCCTGCGACCCGGCGCGTTTCAATTCCATGACGGTTCCCCCTTTGCTGGCGTGGAGCACTCTGCCACGAGCTTACCGCCATTGGAGCTAGTGCCGCCAATTGCTAAAGCAAATTGCTAAAGCATTGCTAAAGCGCGGACCTGCGAAGTTCGCTCATTGCCTGCTCACCCTTCCAGGCGGGAATGGCACAGTGAAAAGTCGCGCCGCCGCCCGTCCGATTCTCCGCCCACAAGCGGCCTCCGTGAGCGATCACGATGGAGCGGCTCAACGATAGTCCCAATCCGAGACCTTGTGGTTTGGTGGTGTGATAGGGCTCGAAGATCTTTTCCTCGAGGCCCGGCGGAATTCCACAGCCGGTGTCCGCAACGGATATTTCGACCCCGTCGCCGGGAGCTGAGCTCGACCGGAGCGTGAGAGTTCGAGCGTTGGCCGCTCGCTGCGACATCGCGTCGGTGGCGTTGAGAATCAAGTTGATCAACACCTGTTGAAGTTGCACGCTGTCGCCGCGAATGGCCGTTAAACCGGACGTGCAGTCCAATACGACCCGTACTTCGCGGGCGGTCAACTCGTGATTCATCAATTTGAGCACCTCTTGGATCAGCTCATTCGCTCCCAGGGGCTGCAGCTGGAATTCTCCCTTCGCCAGGAGCGTGCGCAACCGGCCGATGACTTCGCAAGCGCGCTTGTCGTCCTCGACGATGTCGCAGAGAATCTCGTCGATTTCCTGCAGGCCACACTTCTCACGGGCGAG
Source organism: uncultured Gammaproteobacteria bacterium (assembly GCA_963755965.1). GTDB lineage: Bacteria > Pseudomonadota > Gammaproteobacteria > Steroidobacterales > Steroidobacteraceae > Bog-1198. Next base: position 73,144 of record CAVWLU010000008.1, on the reverse strand, counting down.
AAGAAGCTGCGCCGCTTGCGCGTTGCTCAAAATGGCGGTCAGCGGCTGCCTCAATTCATGTGTCAGCGCGGAAGAAAGCTCACCGAGGCTAGCCACCCGCAAGAGGTGCGCCACTTCGTTTCGATGTTTTTGGGATTCTAAATCCGCCTTGATCAATCGCTGCTCGCTGGCAGTCAAGTCGCGGGCCAGCCGATCCCCACGCAATGCCGCGCCCGCCAGTTCGTAGCCCATGGCAGCAACGATCCCGAGATTGAGCAGACCGGGCGTGAGCGGCCATGGAAAGACTCTCCAGAATGCCAGCACCCCCTGTGCGGCCCCCGCGATAACGAAGAATATGATGCTCCCGCCCACGACCACTGCCTGCCGGTGATCGCCCCGTCGCCAAACGGTAATCGCGGCGTCCCCGACAAAAATCATCATTCCCAACAAACTTAGCTCGCCGACCACCATCCAATGATTCGCAATGCCGGACGCCACAGAAACGGATTCCCCCAGGAATGAGACGTGCAGGACGCCTGTGATCTGTCGATAGTTGAGGTTTTCTCCGGTGAAGTAATTGAGGAACAGGGACGCCGTGCGCAAGGCGCATATGGTCCAAAGAAGCCACATCCGGCCCGCCCGCAGATACAGCCTCACGAATCCGGCCAATGAGAGAAAGGATATCCAGATCGCCAGGTGCATCCATCGGATCGCTGAACTCAATTGCTCCGGCGATACCGCCCGCATCTCCGCTAAATCGCATCCGGCGAGGGCGGCTGCCCCCAACGCCGCCAATGCGAAGAGCAGCTCCGCCCATGCGTCCCGTTGCCGCCACCAAATGACTCCGTATACAAATGCCATCGTCAGGCATGCCGACGCGGTCATGGCAAATAGGACGGTGACCCAGCTCATATGACCGCGGTGCTAGGGAATATATCGCCGAGTTTTGAGGACGTCGACCAGGACATCGGCGTCTTTAGAGGGCAATTGAGGCCGATCGATGTGTCGCTTGGAAGCAAATCCGGCGTACTGCAGTCGTGTCGGCGGCGACTCCAATGAGTGTCGCGAGTCGCACGAGTTCCGGAACCGAATGTGCTCCCATCTTGGTCATCACGCGCTCCCGGTGCACTTTCACCGTCTTTTCGCCTATACCCATATCCCAAGCAATCTGCTTGTTGCGCTTGCCGGCGATCACTTCGGCGATCACTTGCCGCTCGCGCGGTGTGAGTGAGTCATAACGCCGTTGAATAATGGCGCGAATGGTGCATTCCCTCCGATGCTCCGCGTCGCGCTGAAGCGCCTGGTCTATCGCGGCAACCAGTCGCTCGCCTTCGATCGGTTTCGTGAGGAAATCGACGGCTCCCGCCTTCATCGCGGTTACGCTTGTCTGAATGTCGCTTTGCCCGCTCAAGAAAACGATAGGGCGCGCCTGCCCCGAACCCGCGAGAGCGCGTTGTAATTCCATTCCACTCAATCCCGGCATGCACACATCCAATAACAGGCATCCGGGAACTTCCGAGTTCTGTTCGGCCAAAAACAGTTCTGCCGATTCGAACGAGCGAACTTGGTAGCCAGAGATGGATAACATGCGCGACAGCGCTTTACGTACATCTGCAGCGTCTTCGATCAAGAATACGGTGCGTGCTTGGTCATCCATAACTTCCCCCTCCCAGAGTGCTCATTACGGGCTCATTGGTGTTTCAATTGCTTTGATGGCGGTCAGCAGCGCAAGGCTTGGAAACGGTTTGGCCAGGAAAGCCGTGGCGCCGAGTCGCTCGGCTTCTCGGCGAGTCGATGCCGAATCATAGGCGGTAATGATGATGACCGGCGGTGGCCAGCTTCGGCGACGCAATTCAGTCAGAAGATCGAGGCCGGACATGGCGGGCAGATTTAGATCGCTGATGACACACAAGGGCCTGTCGCCGTTTATTTCGGCGAGCATCGCCTCCGCGGATTCATACACGACGGCGCTGAAGCCCGCCACGCAGAGCAGGTTTTCAATTGCTTCCCGCATGCTCTCGTCGTCCTCGACCACAAATACCACTCTCGGGCCGGCCTGCTTCGTCATGGCAAATCTCTGGATCACTTGGCCTTGGATCCTGGCACTTGCGTGGCGGGCAGATAAGTGACACAAGGTGCAGGTTCGCTGCACCAAGGTGCATGGCCGGCAGTGGCGAATCGACTATTCGCTGGAGGGCAGCGGCTGCGATCCGGCGAGCCTGCCAAGCTCCGCGGCCGAGTTCACCCCGAGTTTTGTCATGAGCTGGGCGCGGTAGGCCTTCACCGTGCGCAAGGCGACCCCGAGCTCATCTGCGATTTGCTTGTTGAGCTTACCGGCAACGATGCGGTCGAATACTTCACGTTCGCGAGCGGTCAGTAGCTGCAATCGCGAGCTTCGTCGCTGTGCATCCTCACGCGCGGCGCGCTGCAGTGCATCGTGGTCGAGCGCGCGACGTATGGCCTCCAGCAAAACCTCCCGGGGTACCGGTTTTTCAAGAAAATCGACGGCGCCGGCCTTCATCGCTCGCACACTGCTCGAGACATCCGCATATCCGGTCAGAAAAATCACCGGAAGACTGATCCCGTGGCGCCCCATTCCGGCTTGTAAATCGAGACCCGACGGCCCGGGCAAACGCACATCCAGCAAAAGGCAACCGGGCTCGTCGGGCGGCGGTTCCAGCAAGAACTCCCCCGTCGAGGCGTACCCGCGCGCCCTGAATCCCGCGGCATCCAGCAACTCGATCATCGCGGTGCGAAGCGATACGTCATCATCGACAACATGGATGACGGGTACCTTGTTCATGCCGCGGTCTTGGGAAAGCTCTCCGGCGCAATCCCATCTCCGCGATCTTTCACGGCAATGAGGCAATTGCCGTCACGACGGTCCACGATGACCTCAACGTAACGCCGGCTTTCGGGAAGATTTGCTACGGCATCCATCGCATTGAGCACAAGATTGATCACCTGTTGAATTTGTATTCGATCGCCAGAGATGCAAATGGTTGCCGCTGCGGACCGAGCATCGAGTGTGATTCTGCGGCGCTCCGCTTCGGCCCGCTCATCATACATCGTTATTGCGGATTGCCGTTCCATTCAGGGAGGGTGAAATGGAATGTGGCTCCGCCGCACGTGTGATTTTCCGCCCATAAGCGGCCGCCATGATTAGATGCAATCGAGCGGCTCAACGACAAACCCAATCCGGCTCTTTGCGGTTTCGTCGTGCGGCACGGCTCGAAGATCTTTTCCTCTTCGCCGGAGGGAATGCCGCCTCCGGTATCCGTTACGGAGATCTGGATGACATTGCCTTCGGCTCGGTTTGACCGAAACGTGAGCGTGTGAGGGACCGCGGTAGGCTGCGCCATCGCGTCGCTTGCGTTGAGAATCAAATTGATCAGCACCTGCTCGAGGTGCAGGCGATCGCCGCGGATTGACGGCAAGTCGGCCGCCAACTCGGTGACGATCGCGACTTCACGAGCCTTCAAATCATGGTTCATCATTCTGAGCACTTCTTGGATCAACGCATTCGCGTCCAAAGGCTCTGGCTTGTATTCCGCTTGCTTTAGGAGCGCGCCGATGCGGTCAATGATGTTGTTGGCATCCCGCTCGCTAGCGATAATATCTTGAAGAATGGCCTTTATTTCTTCCAAGTCGTAGTTATCGCGAGACATATAAAGCTGCGCCGCTTGTGCGTTGCTCAAGATGGCCGTCAAAGGCTGCCTTAGCTCATTCGCCAAAGTGGAAGAGAGCTCCGCAAGGCTCGCCACTCGCAATGAATGGGCGATTTGAATCCGATGATCTTGAGCTTCGAGGTCCGCCTGTCTAATCCCCGTGATGTCCAGCGAAACTCCATGCAGCCGCAGAGGTTCCCCATCCGCGGCATATTCGACGCGGCCTTGCGACGCCATCCAGCGCATGCGTCCATCTGGTAATAGCACTCTATATTGCGTCTGATAACAGCCATGAGCGTCTTTTGCCCCCGCCAGCGCGCGCCGTACCGTTTCGCGATCGTCTACATGCAGCCGCCGGAAGAAGCGGTCGAGGTCCAGCCGCTCCGATTTCGCAAAGTCGAATTGAGCGCGCCATTGTTCGGTCGCCTGTAATTCGCCGCGCCTGTAGTCCCAAAACCAAAATCCCAAATTCGCTGCGCTGGCGGCGAGATTCATCTGCAGCGCGAGCGCGCGCAATTCGTCCGCCTGTTTCGCGGACCGCGACGCTTCCCGAGCCAGCTCGTAGCCCATTGCCGCAACCATTCCGAGGAAGAATAAACTCGACGTGATCGGCCACTGGACATATCCCCAGAATATCAACGCAGACTCTGTTGTGCCGGCAAGCGTGCAAAATACGAGGCTGCCGCCGACGACCGCTGCCTTACGTCGGTCGCCCTGCCGCCAAGCCGCAATGGCAGCGTCTACGACGAAAATCACCAGCAAATAGAGGCTCAATTGACCGACGAGCATCCATGGGTTAGGCGCACCCTGCGCAATCGAAATAGATTCGCCGAGAAATGGGACGTGCCGAAGGTTTGTGACGTAGAGATAATTTAGATTTTGTCCCATCAAAAAATTGAAAAACAACGAGACCGTCCGCAAAGCGCAGATTGTCCACAGAAGCCATAGGCGGCCCTCGTGAAGATATAGACGCACGAATCCCAGGAGTGCCAGCACGGCCACCCAAACGGAAGCATGCTCCCATCGAAGTGCTAAGGCGATTTGTGCCGGCGAATTCGCTCGCATCTGCGCCAGTTCCAAGGCCGCAGTCACACCTGCGCCCAAAGACATCATCGCGAACAGGAAATTGACCCACACCTCCCGCTTTCGCGCCCAGATGAATCCATATATCAACGCCATCGTGAAGCATGCCGACGCGATCATGGAGAAGGAGACCGTGACCCAACTCATACGGCTTCGAGGCTAGCAGTAGGCATAATTGTTCTTGTAATAAAGACCGTTCTAATGAGGACCCTACAGGATTCCGTACGCCGGGGCGAGACCGCCTTGCGAAGCACTATAATTAACATAACGTGAGCCAAGAAAACGATATCGCGTCCTGCTAAGCTCCTCGAACCCCACTCGCAACCTATTGAGCACCATCATGATACGGTTCGTCATTACCGCGCTGCTGCTTGGAACCACGAGCTTCCCCGCGTTCGCTGCTCCGCCGATGAATGGAGTGACGAAGCCGCTGGATTCGCTCAGCTTCGGGCCGGATGACGACGTGAAATGCCTATCGTCGGCCCTCGAGACCGGCGATCCGGCGAAGGGTCCATCCACTTTCGCATTGAAGGCACCCCCCGGTTGCATCGTGCCTTGGCATTTCCACACGGCGGAGGAGCAGGCGATCGTCATTCGCGGCCAGGTCAAGATGGAGATGACGGGCCACGCCGCGATGCAACTTGGACCAGGCGGATTCGCGATGATGCAAGGTAAAGTGCCGCATCAATTTTCCTGCGAAGGCAAGACCCCGTGCGTGATCATCGTCATGTTTGACGGTGCATACGACATCTTTTGGGGTCAGGGGAAATAAAAATAATGCCCAAGGTTCTCGCGCAGTTCTCGCGTGGTTCCCGCGGGGGAGCGTCCCTTGTGCTCCGTCAGTTCACTTGGCGGCTCCGCCCCTCCCAATAGCGCGCACGCAGTTCGCGTTTGAGGACCTTGCCCGCGCCGGAAAGCGGGAACGGTTCACGGCGGAATTCGATGCTGCGCGGGCATTTATATCCGGCGATCAGGCGGTGGCAGTGGGCGATGAGCTCATCGCACGAGATCTGTTCGCCGTCTTTCAATATGACGATCGCGTGCACGGCCTCGCCCCAGTTCTCATCCGGGACCGCGATCACAGCGCATTGCGACACCGCCGGGTGCTTGACGCACGCGTTCTCGACTTCAACGGTGTAGATGTTCTCACCTCCGCTGATGATCATATCTTTGACTCTATCAACGACGTAAAGGAACCCGTCCTCGTCCAGGCGCCCGGCATCGCCCGTATAAACCCACCCGTCGCGGAGCGTCGCTGCGGTCTCCTCGGGTTTATTCCAATATCCGAGCATCGTATTGGGGCCGCGCACCCGGATCTGCCCGACCGTGCCGCGAGGCACTTCGGCGTCCTCAGTGTCGACTACCTGCAGTTCGCAGTACGGCAGCACGCGGCCCGCGGAGCCGAGCTTACCGGCCTGTGGCCCGTCGAACGTGTGGTATTCGTGCGGCAGTAACGTCGCGACCGGGGAGAGTTCAGTCTGCCCATACGCCTGCAGGAACCGGCATCCATGAAGAGACCGGATCGCCTGCCGCAGCACCGCCTCGGGTATAGGAGAACCTCCGTATGTAACAACTTCAAGGGAGGTCAAATCGGTTGTCGCGACTTTCGGATGCGCGACCACCGCATGGATCATGGTCGGCACGAGCAATAGGTGGGTGACTCGGTACTGTTCGACGGCCGCCAGGACACGCTCCGCGCTGAAGGCAGGGATCACTGCGTGCTGACCACCCGCGAGCAGCGTCGCTACCGCGCCGCCGAAATCGGCAAGATGGAACATCGGCGCCGCGTGAAGGTAGACGGAGTTTGGCGTCAGCTCAAATCCGCAAGTCGCGCAGGCAGACCCGCTCGCCAATAAAGAGCGATGCGACAACATCACGCCCTTGGGAAAGCCCGTAGTACCTCCGGTGTAGAAGATGCCCGCCAGATTCTCGCCGGTGCGCTCGGCGTCGGGAATCTCGGCCGAATTCTCGATGAGGTGCTCGTACGGCGTCATGCCCGCGGGCGCCGGTGCGTCTCCGATGTGAATCACTCCGCGCACCGATGTCCCGGCCAGAATTGAAGCCGCCAGCGGGGCAAACGCATCGTCGATGAGGAGAACCTCGGCGCCGGAATCGTTGATGGCGTAGATGTTCTCCGCGGCCGACCATCGCGTATTCAAGGGTACGACGACCGCACCCGCCCAAGGCACCGCGGCATATGCTTCGAGGTATCGGTCGGAATTGAGTGCGAGAATCGCCACCCGGTCGCCGGGTTCTACCCCAATTGATCGAAGGCCACCCGCCAGACGCGCAACTCGAGACCCGAACTCGTCCCAGCGACGCGTGCGCTCGCCATACACGGTGGCGCGGCCTCGCGGGTTCTCAAGTACCGCGCGCTTGACGCACCCCGTGATTCCCAATGTTCCTCCCTACGCGCTGCGGCCGGCGCTCCCTCGAAGATCCACTGCTACACTTTTGCGGAACCGCTAATGCTAAATACTAGCGCGAATCCAGTTCCCGACACAGTCTGGCGCAGCGGCGGCACTGCCGCCCGCCGACAGGGCATCGCACAGCTCCTGTGGCCCATCGCACCTCTGGCCCGTTGTATAATTCTCAAAGGTCCGTTAATGCAACGTAAAAAATCCAAATCTTGAGGGCACCTCAAACTGATCTTCTATGATCGACGCGGAACCGTCGTAATCCCAACGGCGCACTCATTCATCAAGCCGCGTCGCGGTGTATTTGCACTGGTGGTCGCCCTCGGCGACGAGGCGATCATGCTTTCGGCCGAGGCCTGCGCGCCCGACGTACCGGAACTCCCCGGCGGCGGCATCGAAGATGGCGAAACGCTCGATCAGGCTACGCAGCGTGAATGGACCGAGGAAGTCGGCATTGCCTTTAATGTCCTCGGCCCCTTCCAGCAATTCCAGCACGTGCGCGGCTTCTACGCCGATGATCGCGACGAATTTTGGATTTACGACCAGACTTTCCGGCTCTATCACTCTCTTGATCAAGTGAAAGTTGGGCAGAAATGGCGGAATCCGGAGGGCGGAATGGCCGGTTGGGAGGCGATAGCCTCATTGCCGAAACTGTCCATCAACCGCGCACACTGGTGTGCCATCCCGACCTTGTTATCCCACCTCGCGAAGCCCTAAGAACTAAAAGGACGTATGCCTGTCAAAACGGCCACAAGTCGGCGTTCCGCGACTACAATCACGACCGAAAACTGCCGATGGCGCGATAATCGCGCGCCATCCGGGATTCTCTTAGTCGCTCAACTCTGCTAATCGGTTAACTGCACTGCACTAACATGGTCAATAGTCGCCGAACTCGCATCAAGAATGTTCATGCCGAGAACCGATTGTTTACCGTCCGGGGTATCGTCGCGGGCGTCCTTGCCGGTGTGATGCTGCTTGGGGTCGCCGGCAGGCTGTTCTTTTTGCAGGTGGTGAGGCACGAGTACTACGCCACCCTGTCGCAGGGCAACCGCATTCGGACGGAACCCATTCCCCCCAGCCGCGGATTGATTTTGGACCGTCATGGCGCGGTGCTGGCAGACAACATGCCTGCCTACCAAATCGAGCTGGTGCGCGAGCAGGTGGGGGACAACCAAGCCCTCGACGGCGCGCTCAGCCAAATGGTCAATATCGGATTATTTCGCAAAGAAGAGATCCCCAACATCAAGCGCACGGTGCTCCTGCATAAAGTGTATGAGAGCGTGCCCATCAAGCTGCAGTTGAACGATGAAGAGATGGCCCTTTTTGCCGTCCACCGTTGGCAATTTTCGGGTGTCGATATCCGTACTCGTCTTGCGAGGCATTACCCATTGCGCGAAATCGCGGTCCACGCGATCGGATACGTCAGCGCCATCAATGAAGAGGACATGAAACAGATCGATAGCGCCGAATATGCAGGCACGAGCCTCATCGGAAAGGTCGGCGTCGAGGGGGCCTACGAGGCGCAACTTCACGGTAAGCCGGGGTTCAAGGAAATTCTCGTGAACGCCGCGGGCAGACCGGTGGACAAGCAAGGGGACTACGCGCCTCAGCTGACTTCGCGCGCCCCCGTGGCCGGTACGGATCTGATCCTGGGATTGGACATACGCGTGCAAAAAGTTGCGGAGGAGGCGCTGACCGGCAAACGTGGATCGGTCGTCGCGCTCGATCCGCGCACCGGCGATATCATCGCCCTGGCGAGCACGCCGGGGTTCGATCCCAATGACTTTGTTCGCGGTCTGTCGGTTGCACAGTACAGTGCTCTTCAAAATAACATCGACAAACCGCTGCTGAATCGGGCGCTCCGCGGCGCGTATCCGCCCGGGTCCACTGTGAAGCCGCTATACGCGCTGGCCGCGCAAGTTTACGGTGTGATGACGCCGCTTCAGACTGAATTTTGTCCCGGCTTCTTCACGCTCCGGGGCAGCAGCAACAAATACCGTGACGATAAAAAGCACGGCTCTTTGAACATGCGCCAGGCCATCGCGGAGTCCTGCGACGTTTATTTTTATCACGTCGCCGAGAAAATGGGCATCGGGCACATGGACGATTTCATGAAGGCCTTTGGCTACGGCTCCTTGACCGGAATCGACATTCCCGGCGAGAAGCCGGGGCTTTACGCTTCGCCGGAATGGAAACGCCGCAACTTCAAGCGGGCTGCCGACCAGGTATGGTTTCCCGGCGAGACCATCAGCATGGGAATCGGCCAGGGTCCGATAACGGTTACTCCCTTGCAGCAGGCGCACTTTGCCGCCGAAATTGCCGAAAGCGGTCATCTTATCGCGACGCCGCGGCTGGTAACGGCAAGCCGTGCCGCAGGCTCTGACACGATCACGCCTCGAAATGCCGTGCTCATGAAGACCATCGATATCGCAAATGCGGATCAATGGGGAGTCATCTACGACGGAATGATAGGAGCGACGTCCGCCGGCGGTACCGCGTATGTGGCGGGGCTCGGAGCCAAGTATAAGATCGCCGGCAAGACGGGAACGGCGCAGGTGTTCACGATCAAACAGACAGAGAATACGCGCGCGAAAATCGTGGATGAAAGAAAACGCGATCACGCATGGTTCATCGCGTATGCGCCTGCCGACGATCCCAAAATAGCCATTTCGGTTCTGGTGGAAAACGGAGGCTTTGGCGCCGCGGCAGCGGCGCCGATCGCACGCAAGGTTCTCGACGCCTATCTACTCGGGCCGGAGGTTCCGGCGGATTCGAAGAAGCCCGTTCCCAATTGAAGTTTTGCAAATGGCGCCGGCGATGACTCAAAGCGCTCGATATAAAAACTCGATATAAAAAATAAACGGGGATGTTCATGAGTTACGTGGAAAGCAATCTTTTGCCGAACGAGCAAATAACTTATCGGGCGAGGCTCCACCGGATCGTCTATCTATTGCCGGCGGTCCTAGTCGTCATCGCCATCCTGGTGGGATTCGGCGGCGGCGGCCCGATTGCCGCCGGCGCGTTGGGCGTCATCGCCTTGATCGCCGCCCTGCCGCCTTGGATCAGATCGGCGAGCTCCGAATTCGCAATTACCAACAAGCGTGTTTTGATCAAGATTGGACTCATCCGCCGTCACTCCCTCGAACTGCTGTTGCAAAGGATTGAGGGTATCGGCGTCGATCAAGGATTTCTGGGACGAATTCTCGGATACGGAACGATTACGGTATCGGGAGTGGGCGGCACCAAGGAAGCATTCCGCATGATCGCGAACCCTCTGGAATTTCGGCGGCAGGTCCAAGCCAGCCTCGCTTCGTGAACGGCGACGATTGGCTCGTGGCGAACTAGAGCGGTGGGCCGGCCTCGCACGGTGGATCAGGGCCTGCGATCCACATGAAGTACCATCACCGTGTCCTCGGCCTTTTGTCGCTGCTCGCGATCATCACGTACCTGGATCGGGTCTGCATTGCGGTGGCTGGGCCGCGCATGCAGGACAGCCTGCACATCAGCCCCCAGGCGTGGGGCTGGGTGTCGAGCGTGTTCTTCATTTCATATGCCGCATTTGAGATCCCGACCGGTGCGCTGGGCGACCGGATTGGTCCGCGGCGCGTCCTGACACGGATCGTGATGTGGTGGTCGGCGTTTACGTCGCTGACCGGGATGGTCACAAGCTATCCGTTGTTGTTGCTCGTCCGATTCTGCTTCGGCATGGGAGAGGCCGGTGCCTATCCGAATGCCGCCACGGTGATCGGGCGCTGGATCCCGCAGCTCAGCCGCGCGCGCGCATGGGGGATCATCTGGATGACCAGCCAGATCGGCGCAGCCATCGCGCCGCTGCTCGTCGTGCCGATTCAGGCACGCTACGGTTGGCGCGCTTCATTTTACGTATTCGGGTTCCTGGGAATCGCTTGGAGCCTCGTCTGGTATGCATGGTTCCGGGATTCGCCGCGCGAGATGAGCGGCATCAGCCGTGCCGAACGGCAGGAAATCGGGGAAGAGCCTCCGGCTCGTCACGCCGGAATGCCATGGGCGCTTGCCCTGCACTCGGGCATGCTCTGGCGGATCGTGGCGCTCGGCGCCTCCTACGTGTATGTGATCGCTTTCTTCCAATCGTGGCTTCAGACCTACCTCGTTAAGGGACGCGGATTCACGGAGGCCTCGCTCGTGTTTTCGATCCTGCCGTACGTCGTCGGTGCTTGTGCGAACGGCATCGGCGGCGTTGTCAGCGACTTGCTCGTGCGAAAATTCGGACTGAAGACAGGTCGCCGTGCAGTCGGAGTGTTGGGTCTCGGTGTAGCGGTGATCTTCATGGCCGCAGCGATCGCCGCAACCTCAGGTGTTTGGTCTTTGACGTTTCTGTCGCTCGCCTACGGCGGAATTCTATTCCAGCAGCCGAACCTGTCCGCGGTTTGCCTGGACATTGGAAGGGATCATGCCGGAGCAGTATTCGGATTCATGAACACCGCGGCGAATGTCGCATCGGCCGTATCCTCGATCGTGTTCGGTTACCTGGTCGCATACTCCGGAAGCTACGACGCCCCGTTCCTTCCAATGTTGGCGCTGCTGTGCGTGGGGACTGTTTTGTGGTTTAAGGTCGACCCGACGCATCAGCTATTCGAAGAGCGCCCGCCACACGCCGCCGCCGAGCCGCTGATCGCTTTTGTACCCACACCGAAAGCTCCTCCGGGCGGCGACAAGGGCGAGTGACGGCGAGTGTCGAGCGACGACGAGGTGAATTTCGTGCCACGACGAGTAGACCGTCGGAGGATCTCGTCGGTCAGTTCGACCGGTTCCACCGATGTGCGTCTTCCCGCGTCGTGCAGGAGCAATTGTCCCATCAGCTATATATCGCTCCCGCCCGCCACGCGGGTCAAGCGGTCAATCGGGCGTATTCATTGCGAAAGGGAACAAAGGCAAAGGGGAACAAAGGCAAAGGGGAGCAAGGGCGCCTGGCCGTAGCAATCGATCGGCGCTAGAGTTGGCGCCATGCAGGATTTCAATAAGAAAGTGGCGGTCATTACCGGCGGCGCCAGCGGCATCGGGCTCGCGCTTGCGAGGCGTGCGTTGCAAGAGGGTATGAGCGTCGTGCTTGCGGACGTCGAAGGTCGGGCTCTGGTAGACGCGAAGACACGACTGGCTGAGGAGTTCGGCAGCAACTCTGTGCATGCCCTGAGAACAGATGTGTCCCAGGTGCAAGACATGGATCGGTTGGCGCAATCGGCGTACGAGCGGTTCGGTGGGGTGCACCTTCTGTTCAATAACGCAGGCGTCGGAGCGGGCAGTTCGATTGTCGATAGCACGCTTGCGGATTGGAAGTGGGTGATCGATGTCAATCTCATGGGCATTGTCCATGGCATTCACATCTTTATGCCCAGGATGATCAAACAGGGCGTGCCATGCCATGTCGTCAATACCGCGTCGATCGCGGGGATGATCGCCAACGGTTCCGGATTGGGAATATATAAGGCAACGAAGCATGCAGTCGTCAGCCTATCGGAAACTCTTTATTTTGAAATGAAATCTGCCAACCTACCCATAGGCGTGTCCGTGTTATGCCCGGGATTTGTCCGTACCCGAATTCATGAGTCCGCGCGAAATCGCCCGGCCGAACTTTCCAATCCTCCGGTCACCACGCCGCCGAGCCCGGAACAGTCGGCCATTCTTGCGCTCCTTGAGAACGCAATGGCCACCGGCATGTCTCCGGATGAACTGGCCGGACTGGTGTTTCAGGCCATCCGGGACGATCGCTTCTATATTCTGACTCATCCAGAATACAAGCCGTTGATTGCCGCGCGCATGGAAGGCATCTTGGCTGAGCGCAATCCTTAAGATCGCCATCCTTGAGATTCCGTCCTAACCGCTCGGTCGGGCGCTCCCTTTAGAACGATCCCGTATGCTTTGTTAGAAATTCAATCTCAGCCGCGGTCGAATCCCGGTGGAGTGCCGCATTACGGTGCGGAAAACGGCCAAATCTTTCGATGGTCTTCTCGTGTTCCGTGGCATAGCGTGTCCATTCCTCATTGCCGAGACCTGTGATCAGTTTGACCGACAGCGCTTGGTCCTCGCGATCCTCGCTATGTTCGAAGGGAAGGTAAAGAAAATACCGTTCCGGTCTATTCATGACGACGTCGAATCCCTGTTTGATGGCGGTGCTGGAAAGGCGGCGGGCGATGGAATCGGCTGCAAAAGCTCGCGCGTCACCTCTGAACAAGTTGCGCGAAAACTGATCCAATACGATGACGACTGCGAGGATCGGCCGCGGCTCGGTTACGCCGAGGCCGTGCTGCGCGACGAGCCGCTCGTGTAACGTCAGAAAGCGATCGCGGATTTGCGCGTCGACGTCATCGCTTCTCGCGAACCAATGAGCCGTTCCCATCTCTTCGAACCAGAAGTGGATAACGTCGCCGACCCACATCGGTTCGGCATTTTCAGTTTTCGTTTGGGCGTCGCTCGTCATTCCGGCAAGCCGGCCAAAGCCAAGGTTTCAGCCAGGCTCGCTGCATCGGCGGGATCCTTGAATGGTTGTCTCGTCATGAAGCGTCCAATTGTGAACTCCGGCCTCATGGCCAAACATTCAGCCGCGCAAGCCTTGGCGCGGCCGATATCTCCTACCCGTGCATAGCAACCGGCCATTAATGCAGCGACTCGGTAGGGGCGCGCGGGCAAATAGTCGAACATTGCCAACGCCTCCTGGTAGCGGTGCAGGACCATGTAAGCAAAGCCAATCGCGCGCCAATACCAAGGCTCATTGAAGTATGGGTCGATCTCTTTTGTGCGTTCTAACCAGACTAACGCTTCTTCAGCTCGGCCGACAAAGCTCAGGACGGATCCCAAGTCGGCCGAATTCCATTGGTTATTCGGATTCATTTCGACCGCTCGCCGAGAGTATTGAATCCCGAGGTCAAAAGACCGTCGCAGCAAATATGCCCAGCCCAATATCGCAAGGCAGGCGCTTTCCTTTTCATCGAGCTCCACCGCCCGTTTGGCCAAAGCCAGCCCTTCCAGGAGCGCGGCATCTGAGTTGCCCAAATCGTCCTGCCATTCAGTCCAACATACGGCTGCAAGTAAAGCGTGAGCATGACCATAGCCGGGATCAATTTCGATGGCCTTCGTGAACAGGCGCTTTGCCTCCGCCAGGCGTTCAGGATCGTCCCACCGCATTGCATTGCCCTTGAGGACACACTCGTAGGCCTCGAGACTCGACGAGGGCTTGCGCCGCGCTCGTTCGACATCCGACACCTGGACTCGGCCCACGAGCGTACTGACAATCGTTTGCACGACCCGGTCCTGTACCGCAAAGAGTTCCGCCGCCTCCTGATCGAATTTCTCGGCCCAGATATGGCTGCCGGTTTCGTTGTCGATCAACTGTGCGTTGATACGAATGCGCGCGCCCATCCGCCGGACGCTGCCTTCGACGATAAATCGAACGTCCAATTCGCGCGCGACCTGTTTCAGATCGACTGCGATACCGCGATATCGAAACGAGGCAGAGCGAGATCGCACCGCAAGAAGGCGCCAGCGAGATAGCTCGGTAATGATGTCCTCGGTGATTCCGTCGCTGAAATATTCCTGTTCCGGATCGCCGCTCAAATTGGTGAAGGGAAGCACGCAGATCGCGACGCGAGCGGGCGCGATAGGCGTCGCAAGCGCCGCCGAGTCGGAATCGGCGGCCTCGGATCGGAGACTTGGCTCGCGAGTGATTGCAGTGCCGAGGGTATTTGCAAAGTCTGCCGACAATGCGTCGGGAGACGACGCCGCAGCGGGGGTGTCGCTAATTTCCTCAACTGGAGCGGCCATCTGGTACCCACGGCCTCTGAGGCCCGCGATATAGCGGGGTACTCGCGGATCATCTTCGATGGCGTCGCGCAGCAGCTTGACGCGCTGGCTAACCGTTTCGGGACTCACGACGACTCCCGACCATACCAAGCGCATCAATTCATCCACAGAAACCAAATTTGGCGCCGCTCGCACCAACGCCAGCAACAGATCGTACGATAACTTGGGAAGAGGGATGGGATTGGCGGCGCGGCTGACGAGTTGACGCCCGGTGTCTATGGTCAAATCGCTTAGACTGTATTTCATCGGATCGCGGCCGATACAACGGGTGCTTAAGCTTACACTTAAGGCACGTCGCCTAGAACCAGATCTTCGCCCCGCGCGTCGCTGACTGCGGCGAGAACTACCGCAGGCTGTGATCCGGCGTGTGGGGCGCCACTGTCCGCGTCACCCGACCATGAATGGCGCGCTGGCGGATATCCTCGAACGTTTTCTCCACCACCTCGCGGCCGCCGCTGCCCGCGTGATAAACGTTGGAGAGAAAATACAGCGTACAGATCGCGGCATCCGCGAACACGAAAACGGTGTCGACCAGGTTGTTGTCCTGAAAGTTCGGCGACGGCTCACCGCGATACACGAGCTCGCAATTCTTGAAGGTGCAGCCATGAAATCCGCTGCCGCTGAGTTCGATGCGTTCGCCGGTGAAAGTTTTATCTTGGTGGAACATCGCTGCCCTCCTGATGGCGGATACAGGATTATATGGACCTTACGATGCCGCGCTGTCAAGGGGAGCGCGAAACGGCGCCAACGTTCCGTTTGAATCCTTGAGCCCGAGCCGATTGCTTTAGCCTTGCCCGGGACGCTGGAGCATTTGGTCAAGTTCCACTTGCGAGCCGTGCCGCAGCCGCCAATGGGTGACGATTCCGCCGACGGCTCCGAGGGCGGCAAATAGGCCGGCAACCATCGGGTTGTAGTACACGATCGCAATCAGGGAAACGGCTGCGATTACGAGAGCCGTCAACGGGAACAGAGGATACAGCGGCGCACGAAACGGCCGCTCTAGATCGGGTTCGCTCCGCCGGAGCCGCATGAGGCTGAGCAGGCTCGTGATGTACATCACGATCGCTCCGAGCGCGGACATCGTCACGATGCTGGCGGTGAGCGGCTGGCCCGCAATGGTGACGAAATTGTCGGAGTAGATGGCCGCGATGCCGACCACGCCGCCCGCGAGGATGGCCAGATGCGGCGTCCGCCAACGCGGATGAATGACGGCGAGCGCTTTCGGCAGCAGACCGGCCCGCGCCAGCGCGAAGATCTGGCGCGAGTATCCCATGATGATGCCGTGGAATGACGCAATGAGGCCGAGAAGGCCGATGAACACCAAGAGGTGCAGCCAGCCGCTGCCGGCGCCGACGACGATCTTCATCGCCTGCGGCAGCGGATCGTTGATGTTGGCGAGCACCGTCCAATCGCCGACCGCACCGGCAAAGATCATGGTGCCAAATGCGAGCACCACCAGCGTCAGGATACCGGCGATATAGGCGCGCGGAATGGTCCGCGACGGCTCCTTGGCCTCTTCGGCAGCCATGGCCGCGCCCTCGATCGCGAGGAAGAACCAGATCGCGAACGGAATGGCAGCGAAAATGCCGCTGATCGTCGCCGGCGAGAATTGGTCTGCGCCGGCCCAGCCATGGCGCGTGAAATGCGACCAAGCGAAGCCGCCCGAAACGACACCCATGAATACCAGCAGCTCTCCGATCGCCAATACCGTGACGATGAGTTCGAAAGTGGCCGCAATCGTCACTCCGGCAATGTTGAGCGTCATGAAAATGACGTACGCGCCGACCGCAGCGGTGCGCGCACCCAATTCCGGAAACTGCACGTTTAGATACGCACCGATCGCCAATGCGATCGCCGGCGGAGCGAACACGAACTCGATTAGCGTCGAGAAGCCGGCCACATACCCACCGGCCGGACCGAAGGCACGGTAGCTATAGGCAAAGGGACCGCCCGCATGAGGTATTGCCGTCGTAAGTTCCGTGAAGCTGAAAATGAACGTCGTGTACATGACGGCGATGAAAATGGTCGTGACCAGAAACCCCAGGGTCCCCGCCAGCGCCCAGCCGTAGCTCCAACCGAAGTATTCGCCGGAAATGACGAGCCCCACGGCGATGCCCCACAGGTGCAGGCCGCTGAGCGTCCTTTTGAGGCTTGGGGGCGCTTCAGTCATGCCGCACTTCAAACATGTTGCGCGTCAAACATGCCGCGTCGTGCGAGGCAGCACCTGGGCTTCGAGCCAGTTGCGTATTTCGAGAAGGCGCAGCGCCTCGGTGCGCATGACGGGTCCCAAGCCGTATTTCCACAGTAACGGCGCATCGGAGGGGTTCGCCTCTAGGGCGCGAAGCTCAGCGGCGAACGTTGCGAGCGCCGGCCCGTCGCGGAACATCCCTTCGGTGACCAGCGTCTCGCCGTAGCGCTCGGCCGCCGCTGCAATGTCGCGGTAGTCGTATTCCGGATGGTACTGCACGCCCCAAAACGTACCGCGGCCGGACGTGAACGATGCCGCTTGCACGCCAAAGTCGTTGACCGCCAACGTCGTGGCGCCCGCCGGCAACGAGGCGATCTCGTCGCGATGAATCGTCGGCGCCTCGAACGCGACCGGCTTGCCGGTGAACAAGGCATGCTGCCGTCCGGCGTCCGTGAGCAGAATGCGCCGGGCGAAACCAAACTCGCGGCCCTTTGGATTGGCGCGCACCTCGCCTCCGGCCGCCGTGACCGCAACCTGCAAGCCCCAGCAGCTTCCGAAGAATGGAACGCCGGCGGCGAAGACGGCTCTGGCGAGTTCGATCTGGCGCGTCACGGCCGCGCCGCCATTGTAGATATTGAGCGCCGACCCGGTCATCGTCACACCGTCGTAGTTCCCGAGACCAACGCCCGGCGGAAACTCGGCGCCGTCCGCCGCCGCGATGATGTCGATTTTGAGCGACGCGTCGATACGGCGAAGCACGTTTGCGTATCCGGTTCCCGAGTCGTATCCGAGCGCCGCCACCTGCCGCGCTCGTATTTCGGCGACGTTGCCGTCGACGATCAAAATTCGCGGACCCGTCACGCGGCGCTCTTCACGGTCCCGAGGGTACCTTCAACCGCCGCGCGAAAAATATGCTCCAGCTGTGCGGCATCGACCGGAATCGGATTGCCGCCGGCCGATGGATCGATCGCCGCCTCGCTGCCAATGATCGAGGCCTTGTCGACGCTGACGCCTATTTCCGCCAACGAATGTGGTATGGCGAGTTCACGGCGCATCTGCATCACGCCGGCTAGGAATCCGTCGAAGCCGCGCTCGGGCAGGTTGAGTACGCGCGCGATGACGTCCGTCTTTTCGGCGATCGCGTGTCGATTGAACGTGATGACGTATGGAAGAATGACCGCGTTGGTCAACCCGTGATGGGTGTTGAACCACGAACCCACAGGGTGCGCGATCGCGTGCACGCCGCCGAGACCCTTTTGAAAAGCGGTCGCGCCCATCGATGCGGCGGCCAGCATTTGTGCGCGTGCTTCGATGTCCTTGCCGTCGGCAAAGGCGCGCGGCAAGAAACGATGAATGAGCCGCATGCCCTCGAGTGCGACGCCATCGGCCAGCGGATGGAACCCCGGCGCACAGAATGCCTCGAAACAGTGGACGAACGCGTCCATACCCGTCGCCGCGGTCACCGCGGCCGGAAGTCCGACCGTAAGCTCAGCGTCCGAAATGACGACGCGCGGCATCATCCGAGGATGGAAGATGATCTTTTTCTGGTGCGTCTCTTCGTTGAGAATCACGGCGGCGCGGCCGACTTCAGACCCGGTACCGGCGGTGGTCGGGACCGCCACGACCGGCGCGATACCGTCGGAGTTCGCGCGGGTCCACCAGTCGCCGACGTCCTCGAAATCCCACAGCGGGCGCACCTGTCCTGACAGGAAGGCCACCACCTTGCCGACGTCAAGAGCCGATCCGCCGCCGAATGCCACGACGCCGTCGTGGTCTCCGGCGCGATAGGCACGAAGACCCGCCTCGACATGGCTCAAGGCCGGGTTGCCTCTGACGGCACTGAACAGAGCTGCGTTCTTCAGCGCGCTGTGCGCATTCTTGATCATCGCAGAGCCGGCGAGCCCTTCGTCGGTGACGATCAACGGACGCGCGATGCCGGCCGTCGAGCACGCGAGGGCGAGCTCGCTGATCCGGCCCGGGCCGGCCCAAATCGTCGTGGGATAATTCCAATTGCCGCGCAAACTTGAGTTCATGTCGTGATCCTGAAGTGATAGGACTTCGGCCGCGTCAGCTGTTCATATCCGACGCGCGACAGCGTGCAGCCGCGCCCCGAATTCTTGACGCCGGTCCAAGCGAGTGAAGGGTCGAGATAGTCGCACCGGTTCAGAAAAACCGTGCCCGTCTCGAGCGCGTCGCCGAGCGTTTCGGCACGCGCCGCATCCGCCGAGAAAATCGCGGCCGTCAGGCCGAACTCGCTGTCGTTCATGAGCCGCAAAGCCTCTTCATCCGAGGCGACCTTCATGATGCCGACCGCGGGCCCGAAAGTCTCTTCGCGCATGATTGCCATCGAGTGATCGACATCTATCAGCACTTGCGGGGAGAGGTAGGGAGTTCCGGGAACGCTCGCCGCGAACGATCGCTCCTCGATCAGTTGCGCGGCTCCGCGCGCGACCGCATCCCGCACCTGAGCGCGCACGGCCTCCGCGGCGGAGATGCGCACCACAGGTCCGATGGTCGTTTCCGGATCGAGCGGTGACCCCAAGCGGTATTTATTCGTGAGTTCAACGACGCCGGCAACGAATTCATCGTGGCGCGAGGCGGCCACGTAGATCCGTTTGATGCCGCAGCACGACTGACCGGCGTTGAAGAAGGCGCCATCCGTCAATGTCTCGATGGCATGCGCGAGATTGGCATCGGTGCGCACGTAAGCCGGATCTTTGCCGCCGAGTTCGAGCCCCGAGGTCGCAAAACCTGAGGCGGTCGCGGCGACGACCGCGCGTCCGCCCGACACCGAACCGGTGAAGCACACGCTGGCGACACGCGGGTCGCCCATGAGCCTCGCGGTGTCGGCGTGCGACAAGTGCAAGTATTGGAACACGCCGGGCGGAACACCGGCGCTCACGAAGGCCTCGAGAAAGCGCTCGGCGCACAGCGGCGTCTGGTGCGAATGTTTGAGCACCACGGCGTTGCCCGCGATCAGCGCGGGCAGCACGGCATTGACCGCGGTCAGGTAGGGGTAATTCCAAGGCGCCACGACGACGACGACACCGATCGGCACCCGCTTGATCTGACGCTGGAAGCCGGCCTTGTCGCCGGGCTGAACTGCGGCGAGCGCTTCGGGGGCGACCTTTAGCATATAGCGCGCGCGTTCCTCGAAGCCGCGGACCTCGCCGGGCGTATGACGAATAGGCCGTCCCATCTGCCACGTGATTTCGGCGGCAATGTCGTTCGCCTTGGCAACGAAGGCATCGACGGCCCGCCCGAGAACCTCGCAGCGAGCGGCCAGCGGCGACGATGCCCACGCTCGCTGTGCGGCTCGGGCGGCATCGAGCGCGCGGTCGATATCGAGCGCCGCCGCGAGCGGTCGTTCGACGTAGATCCGACCGTCGACGGGGCTAATGGTCTTTAGTGTGTCGCTCATGCGTGTGCTCAAATGATCTCGAAATATCGCGCCAGTTCCCAGTCGGTGATCGCCTTGCGAAATTCCCTTTCTTCCCATTGCCGGGTGGCGGCGTAATGCTCGACGAAGTCGTCGCCGAATAGCGCGCGTCCCGGTGTGGACGCGGCGAGGCGTTCGGCCGCCTCGTAGAGAGTGGCGGGCAAGCGCCGGTGTGGCGCGTGATCGCGGTCGTAGGCATTGCCCTCGATCGCGGCGTCCGGCTCGATGTGATGCTCGATACCCCAGAGTCCGGAGCCGATCGCCGCGGCGAGTGCGATGTATGGATTGATGTCCGCGGCCGCAATCCGATACTCGACGCGCTGGCTCGAGGGACCGCCGCGAATCACTCGCAAGGCGGTCGTGCGGTTCTCGATGCCCCAAGTCGCGGATGTCGGGGCCCAATAGCCCGGAACCAGGCGCGAATAGCTGTTCACCGTACCGGCGATCATCGCGAGCAGCTCCGGCATCAAAGCCTGTTGGCCGCCGACGAACCAGCGCATGGCGTCCGACATGTCGTGCGGCTTGGAAGGGTCGTGAAATACGCTGTCGCCGTTGGGCTTGCGCATCGAAATGTGCAGATGACCGCTCTGGCCGGGCACGCTGTTGGACCACTTGGCCATGAATGTCGCCATCAGGCCGTGGCGTTGCGCGAGAACCTTGGCGAAGGTTTTAAAGAGTGCCGCACGATCAGCGGCCTCGAGAGCATCGCAATAGGTGAGGGCAGCTTCGAGAACTCCGGGACCGGTTTCGGTGTGCAAGCCCTCGATCGGGAATCGCATGGTCTGACCGAGATCGAGAAGTTCCTGGTACAGATCCGAATGGACGGAGCTGCGCAGCACCGAGTAGCCAAAGGCACCCGGCGTCATCGTCTTCAACTGCCGGTAGCCCTTTTCACGGACGGACTGCGGCGTCTCCTCGAACATGAAGAACTCGAATTCCGCCGCAGCGCTCACCTGATAGCCCATGCTCGCGGCCCGCTCCAGCACCCGGCGCAAAGTCGCACGCGGGCAAACCGATTCGGCGCGCCCGGCAAACTCGCCCAAAAACAATGCGGTTTTAGGCTCGAATGGTATATCGCGGCGTGTCTCCGGAAGCACTCGTACCGTGGCATCCGGGTACGCGGTGTGCCAGCCCGTAAATTTAGTATTGTCGTAAAGCTGGTCGTTCGAATCCCAGCCCAAGATCACGTCGCAGAACCCGAGATTCTTGCCGAGCGCCGACAGAAACTTATCGCGGCTCAGATATTTACCGCGCATGATGCCGTCGGTGTCGAAAACACCGATCTTCACGTGCTCGATGTGACGCTCGGTTAGAAACTTAACCACCTCGACATCCTGCTTCACGAATGGCTGCCTCGTCGAAACCAAAGGGTACTGGTGATTGTACGAGATTGCCGCGGAGG
Organism: uncultured Gammaproteobacteria bacterium; assembly: GCA_963755965.1. Classification (GTDB taxonomy): domain Bacteria; phylum Pseudomonadota; class Gammaproteobacteria; order Steroidobacterales; family Steroidobacteraceae; genus Bog-1198. Next base: position 51,135 of record CAVWLU010000008.1, on the reverse strand, counting down.
CCACCTCAAGATCTCGAACCGACGCATTGCCCTCATGTCGCAGAGCTCGCGAGTCTATAATTACCAAGCATCTCGACACAGGCACCGGAGGATACGATGACATTGAAAGAGCGGCTGCGCGGCGTCGCTGCGGCATCGGCGATCACATTGCTTTTTGGCACGGCCGTTCATGCGAGCGCCCCTCAGCAGAAGACTCAGGCGCCAGGCTACTATCGAATGATGCTGGGAGATTTCGAAGTCACCGCGCTATCCGATGGCACCTTTCCGATGCAGGCGAGCGACATGCTCGCCAAAGTCACACCCAAGCAACTCGATGCCGGGTTGGCAAGTGCCTTCCTCAAAGAACCGATCGATACCTCCGTCAATGGCTTTCTCGTGAACACCGGCTCGAAGCTGGTACTCATCGACACCGGCGCAGGAACATTCTTTGGGCCGACGGTTGGCAAGCTGCTCGCGAATCTCAAGGCATCGGGATATCGACCGGAACAAGTGGACGAGATCTATATCACCCACATGCATTTGGATCACGTCGGCGGCCTCTTGGTCGACGGCAAAATCGCATATCCTAACGCCATCGTGCGTGCCTCTCAGCAGGAAGCGGACTACTGGCTGAGCCAAGCCCACATGGATGCCGCGTCCAAGGACAGCAAGGAAGGCTTTAAGTCCGCCATGACCGCGCTGAACCCGTATGTCGCCGCCGGCAAGTTCAAACCTTTCCGCGGGAACGTCGAACTCGTTCCCGGTATCCGCGCCGTCGCGAGCCCCGGTCACACCGTCGGGCACACGCTGTACCTGGTACAGAGCAAGGGCGATACGCTCATGGCGTGGGGCGATCTGATGCACGTCGCCGCGATCCAGTTTCCCGATCCCTCAGTGATCATCCGCTTCGATACGGATTCTGCCGCGGCGACCACCGAGCGCCAGAAAGCATTCGCCGAGGCCGCTGAGCACAGCTATTGGGTGGCCGGCGCTCATCTGTCGTTCCCGGGCATTGGTCATCTGCGCGCCGCGGGAACCGGCTATATCTACGTGCCGACGAATTACAACGCGCTGCACTGACGCGCAACGCTCGAACCATCACGGCATCACGGCATCACAGCATCACGGCTTTGCGGTGTAGACCTCGTGCCCATCGAGGTAGGTCGAGAGTACGCGGACGGCATGCAGCTCGTATGGATCGATCTTGAAAATATCGCGGTCGAGCACGATGAAATCCGCGCGCTTTCCTGCTTCCAGACTGCCGGTCGTGTGCTCCTGCTTCAGCGCGAACGCGGCGTTGATCGTGTAGGCATCGACGACGTCTTGGAGCGAAAGACTTTGCTCCGGGAGCAGCGGCGGTTCGCCTCGCTTCTCGCTGCGTGTAACTCCGTGCTCCATCGCCTCGAAAGCGTTGAAGCTGCTCACGTCCCAGTCGCTACCGCCCGCGATCAGTCCACCCGCATCCCTCACCGATCGCGCCGGGTAGAGGTACTTCGAACGCTGCGGTCCGAGATAGTGAAGCGTCGCCGCCACGATGTAGGGATCGCGTTCGGCCCAGAGCAACTGGAAATTGGCGATGACCCCCAGTTCCTTGAAGCGGGGAAAGTCCGGTGGTTCGATGAGTTCCAGATGAGCGATTTGGTCGCGGTTGTCCCTCACACCATTGCGCCGTCGTGCGTCGGCAAAGGCATCGAGCGACGAACGGACCGCGCGGTCTCCGATTGCGTGGATGTGAACGGTAAGTCCCGCCGCATCCGCGGCGCTCACGATATCGTTTAGATGTTCCTGGGTGTAATACGTCGGTCCCCGGTTGGTCGTGGGGTGGCCGGCCCCATCGAGGTATGGCTCGAGCAAAGCCGCCGTTTGAGACGGAAACTCGATCACGCCGTCGGCGAAGATCTTGATGGCATCGGCGCGCAGAAAATCGGGATCAACCGCCCATTTCGCGCGGAACTTGATGGCCTCGCCGATCAGGACGCTCGCCGGCCGTTGCGTGTCTTTCAGCCCAAAAGTTGCCCGCACCCGCATGTTCAGCCGGTGCGCATCGTAGAGACGCTTGTACAGCAGTAGGTAGTGCTCGTCGGCGTCCGCATCTTGGACCGAGGTGATTCCGGTCGCGCGCATCGCATCGAAGGCCTTGTCGAGTTGCGCGGTCTCAAATTCGATGCTCGGAGAAGGCTCGGCACGCCCCACGATCTCGGATGCCGTGTCTCGCAGCGTTCCCGTGGGTTGACCCGCGGCGTCGTGCTCGATTCGGCCGCCCGCCGGATCCTTGGTCGTGGCATCGATGCGAGCGGCCTTCATCGCGGCCGTGTTGGCCCAGAGCGTATGACCGTCCGAGCCGCTGAGAAGCAGCGGATGATCCGAAAGCATGGAGTCCAAGTCCCGAAGCGTCAGGGTGAGTCCCGATGGATTGACGTGGACCACCTCGTACCAACGATCGCGATCCACCGGTTGTTCTTTGAGACACTGGGCAACGCGGACTTTGACTTCCGCCGGCAAGAGCATCTTATCGTCGAGGCTGCATTTGCCGAGCTCATCCGCGCCTTCGGCGGGATGAGTATGCGCATCGATGATGCCCGGAAGCACGAGGCGGCCACGCAGATCGATGGTGCGGGTGTTGGGGCCTACCAGTGCACCGATCGCCTGGTCCGTGCCCACGGCGACGATGGTATTACCGCGAAGCGCCATCGCTTGCACCACCGAGCGGCCGGAGTCTTGGGTGTGAATATTGCCGTGAATCAAAACGAGGTCGGCATGAGGATCGGCGGCCGAGGCGGCCGGGGCGGCGGAGGCGGCGGCGATACCGGCAAGCCACAGTGCTCCGGCGGCAATGATCGGGTACCCGTTCATGGAGCACCCACGAGCACGGTGCCGGTGAGCTTGGCGACGGCGCCGAGCGTCGTCTGCGCGGCATTGAGGCCGAGCCGGAAATCCTGATCGTTGAACGTCGCGTAGACATCGGTGGGCTGATGCCAGGTCGGATCCCAGCCGGCGCCGATTTGGCGGCCGCGTTCGTTTTCGCGCAGGCTGATCGCAGGAACTAAGTCCATGAACGGCGTGCTATCGGTGTTGGTCATGTGGGGCCCGACATCCGCCGGGTAGTCGGTGGCATAAGCCTCGTTCGCCCCATAGAACACCCATGCCAGTTTCTGAGCGCCGTCCGCCTGCTTCGCGGTTGACTGAAACTCTATGTTCACGTCTGCCTCGGGGCGCTGTTCCTTGGACACGGTGCCGTCGGCGCGTGGCATCCCATGATCGAACAGCATCATGTCGTGCTGAATCATGCCGAGCCATTTCGGTTCCGGGTATTGGCGCGACCCCGCCGGCTCCTCGCGGCCCTGCAGGCCGGCGCGCTGGGCAACGTAGGCCCGCGCTCCATTGAGGCCGGTCTCCTCGTTATTCCAGAGCACGAAGCGAATCGAGCGATCGGTTCTGACGTCGGGCGACGCAAAGACGCGTGCCAGTTCCATGACCAGCGCGGTGCCTGAGCCATCATCGTTCGCCGCCTCGCCCCAGCCGTGGCCGTCCATGTGCGCACCGACGATGTACATTTCCTCCGGATGTGTCGTGCCGATCTTGGTGCAGTAAACCTCTTCGCGCGGGCCGCCCTGGCTCGGCGGCGTATCGAGCGTGCGTAATTTCTCATCCGGCTGCAGCTTGGGATCGGTATTGACGCCGATGGCGGCGCGCGGGCCGCGAAAACGCGCCCCTCCCGATGCGGCATCGGGGCTATGCGCCACCGCGGGACCGCTGGGTAAAACCGGATCGCTGGGAAAGTAGGTGTATTTGAGCCTTTGGGTGTTCGTGCAGCCGTAGCTCTTGAGCTTCGTTTCGATCCAGTCGATCGCGGCGCGATTCCGATCGGTCCCTTGACGGCGATCGCCGAACTGCGTGAGGCCTTTGATCGTCGCCTTGTACTTCTCGAGATCGAGGCGACCTACCAGGATCTTGATCGGATCGCTCGGCGGGGGTCCGGGCGAGGGAGTCGCCGCGGGCGTTGCGGGGGCCGCGGTTGATCCGGTTTGTGCGAGGGCGGGCGATGCAAACACCCAGAAAATACTGGCGACAAAGAATGTTTTCATCCCGAATCCTAGGCTAAAGATTCGGTGCCCGTCAAAAAACGGCGCGGATGGAGGCTTAGAGCAACGCCCGGGCGCGGAGTATTTCGGCGAGGTTCACCGGCGCCGACTGTATTTGTCGAATGGCAGCCTGCCAGCGCTCAGCTCCTCCGGTGCAAAGCTTGCCGACGAGATCGGTCGAAGCTTTCTGCCAGCCATGAACCAGCTCTTCGACGCTGCCCGTTATCAGAGCCTCGCCGATCTGCAAATGCCGCCAAGTGTTGTCGAGCCAGTGATTCATGGAACAAGTGTAGGGCAAAACATCAAAATGGAAAAATGTCGTCGGATCGAGACAGCTCAACACAGCTCAACCACGAGCCGGACACGTTCGTTGCGTCAACGGTTCAAGTCGACCACCACCCGTCCGCGGATTTGGCCTTTTAGAATCTCGGCCGCGAGATGCGGGACCTCGTCGAGCCGGGCGGTGATCGTCATCGTCTCGAGCTTGTCGAGGCGAAGATCCGCTTCCAGACGATTCCACGCTTCGATGCGCCGCTTTGCCGGACACATGACGGAGTCGATGCCCAATAGGTTTACACCCCTCAGCAGGAAGGGAATAACCGTGTGATCCAGTTTGCTGCCGCCGGCGAGTCCGACCGCCGCCACCGAACCGCCGTAGCGAGTTTGCGCAAGAATCCGCGCCAGCGTATTGCCGCCGACCGAATCGATGCATCCGGCCCAGCGCTCAGCCTCGAGAGGACGTTTCGCGGGGTCCGAGAAGGGGGAGCGGTCGATGACGGCCGTGGCTCCCAGACTTTTGAGATAGTCATGCGTGTCGGCGCGGCCGGTCGATGCGACTACCTGAAATCCCAGTTTTGCGAGGAGCGCAACTGCCACGGAACCGACGCCGCCCGCCGCGCCCGTGACCAGTACCTCGCCCCCATTCGGCTCGAGCCCGTGCTCCTCGAGAGCCATGACGGCCAACATCGCAGTAAATCCCGCGGTGCCGACCGACATCGCCTGTCGAGCCGACAGACCGGCCGGCAATGGCACGAGCCAATCGCCGTTCACCGAAGCCTTCTGTGCCAGGCCGCCCCAGTGGAGCTCGCCGACGCGCCAGCCGGTCAACAAGACTTTCTCGCCGGCGTGGTAAGCGGGGTGGCGGCTCTCGAGCACCGTGCCCGCGAAATCGATGCCGGGCACATGCGGATAGTTCTTCACCAATCCGCCCGCACCGGTCACGACGAGGCCGTCCTTGTAGTTCAAGGTCGAGTAATCCACCCCCACGAGGACATTTCCCGGCGGTAAACGCGCTTCATCGAGGCTTTGTACCGAAGCCTTCGCCGTGCCGTCGCTATTTTCGATTACCAGTGCCTTGAACATCGGAGGGTCCTGCGATGGTTCCAAAAAAGGGCCGCCCGCCATATTTTCGCATCTGAGAGGCGGTGATGGCTCGTTTTTCTTGAGCACGCAGGCGCGGCGTACAAGAACGCAGGCGCGTTCATACAAACGTAATACGACGGCCAAGGGAGCGCCATCGCGCTCCCTTGGGCTCGCTATCGGCGAGTAGGCAATTAATTATGCAGCCGAATCACCAATAGATTGCTGGTCACATCGTCGATGACCGCGAAATTGGGTTCATCGTTACCATCCGACCGGGTGTCGATTCCGAAGGCGCCGCCCTCACTCGCGTCCACGTTGTACTCGCGAACGAACTCACCCCCGCGCGTGAATTCGACGATCTCGCTTGGATGCAGCGGATCGACATTGACCGCATCGCCGTTCGCGGTCAGCAAGTTCCCATTCGGCGCGAATCGCAGCGCGAGCGGTCCGCGCAAATGTTGGTTCGCGAATATGATGGTGCCTCTGCCGGTGGGACTGGATTTGTGGAGTGCGTTGGACACCGCGTAAATCGCATTATCGTTGGTCGACGCCACATACAAGGTATCCGTGGCCGCGTCGAAGGCAAGACCCGTCGGCCCGAGGATCAGCGCCGCTGCATTGGGGACGTGCGAATAGTGGTTCGCAATCAGGGTTTTCTGCTGCAAGCTCAGGCCGTTCGGCGTTACCGCCACATCGAGCCGTGCGACTGTGCCGTTCAGTACGTTCGAGACAAAGATATGGGCCTCCGAGCCGTGGTCGTCGATGGTGAGATCCCAGGGTCCATCGAGAAATACCGGATCGCTCCATGTGTTAACGACTTTGCCGTGCCGATTGATCACCTGCAGCGTACCCGCACCGATCGTTGCGATCGTGCCGTCGGTAGTCGGAACATTGCCGACGAGAACGAATCCTGCACGTAGAACACCGAGCGCCGTGCTGAGGCCCGGCCGCTTGCTCGTAAAGAACGTGATTGCAGTTCCCGGAGGCGCGATGGGACCCTCGGCCGGGAGCTGAATGATGGTGGTACCCGTGCCCTGCGAGTTGGCGCTGTTATTGAAGTTGCTGACCAGAACGTCACCGGCCGCGAGGCTGCCGCCGGCCGGAAATCCCTCCGGTATGAAGGCGACACCGTAGGGATTGACATCGCCGTTGGCGGGAATCGTCGAAGAGTTGATCGCTTTCGGCAGGAAAGGCTCCTGCGCGTGGCTCACCGATGCCAACCCGACGACAAGACCGAGGCTCGCCGCCAAGACCGAGCCGCGTAGTACATACGACCTCTTATGCGTTTTCATGTTCGTCCCCTCATCCTCAAGGTTTATTGAACTTGCGTCCTTCATTGACGCTTCTGGCGGTGTGTACCGTGAGATCGGCGCAAGGTTCCTAAGGAACTGCGGAAATCGGCGGGGCGGTGGATTTGCCCGGCGGCCTGAGTTATTACGAGCGGGCGGGGGTCGTCTATTCCATATGGAAATTGCTGAGGCACTGGAACGCGCTCGAGCCCTGAGTCAAAGGGCTGACGATGAGGGCGCAAAAGAGGCGTATCTCGACGTGCTGCGTCAGGATCCGACCAATATCTGCGCGCTCAACGAACTCGGGACGCTCGCTTTGGCGGGTGGCTTTAGATCGGCCGCCCGCACCGCGTATCTGCAGGCGGTGCAGCATCATCCCGGGGACAAGGTCGCTCACGTCAATCTTGCCAATGTGCTGCGCGAGGACAGCGATCTTTCGCAGGCTAAGCTGCACTATCAAGCGGCGCTCGCGATCGATCCGGACCTGCATGAGGCTCATCAGGGAATGGCCGCGGTGCTCAACGAGCTTGATCTCGAGGGAGCGGAAGAGCACCGGCAGCGAGGATTTCGAGGCCACTCCTTGGTCACCAAACCGTATCGCGGCATCGGCACCGGGGTGCCGCTCTTGATGTTGGTCTCGGCACGCGGGGGCAATATCGCGACGCAGCTATGGATCGACGATCGTCATTTCACAATCCACGTGCTCTACGCCGAGTTCTACGATCCGGATTCGCCCCTACCGCCGCATGCGCTGGTGGTGAACGCCGTCGGCGATGCGGATCTATGCGATGTCGCGCTGACTCGAGCGGAGGAGTTGCTGGCACGCAGCACCGCGCCCGTGATCAATCATCCGATCCGGGTAAAGGACACCGGACGCGCCGCGAACGCCAGTCGCCTCGCGGCCATTCCCGGCGTGATCTCGCCGGCCATCGATGTACGCTCACGGGCGGCGATCCTCGCAGCCGATGATCTGCGGTTTCCCTTATTGCTGCGCAGCCCCGGCTTTCATACCGGGCGGCATTTCGTCTATGTGGCGACCCCCGAGGAGTTGCCGGAGGCGCTGGCACCGTTGGTAGGCGACGAATTGCTCGTGATTCAGTACCTCGATGCGCGCGGTCCCGATGGAATGGCCCGCAAGTACCGCGTCATGTTCGTGGACGGCGTCGCCTATCCTTTGCATCTCGCCATCTCAGCCGATTGGAAGGTTCATTACTTCACGGCCGGCATGGCGGACAACGCGTCCTTCCGCGAGGAAGAGCGCTTATTCCTCAAAGACATGCCGGCCATGCTCGGCACACGCGCCGTGGCGGCCCTCGAGCAAATCTGCTCGACCATGAACCTGGAATACGCCGGCGTCGATTTTGCGTTGGCGCCCGACGGATCGGTTCTGCTCTTCGAAGCAAACGCCACCATGGTGGTGTCGTCCCCCGGCCCCGACGCGATGTGGGATTATCGCCGCTCTGCGATCAGCGAAGTCCTGGACGCGGCAAGGCGGATGCTGCTCAAGCGTGCGAAACTTTCCGAATGCGCACCCCTCTAATTTTTGCGATGAACCTTTGCCGCATCCGACTCTTGCGGGGATTTATCTTGAAAAAATTACAACCCTCTTGGATATCTGCGGCACTGATAGGTGCCGTGTTGGTGAGCGCGTGCGGCGGCGGAGGTGAGATGGCCGCGACAACCACGACACCGCCGACCCCCATTTTGAACAATCCTCCCTGCAGCACCTGCACGCCGCCGCCGTCGCCGCCCCCTCCCACTCCCACACCTATGATGACGATGACCGGCTCTTCCGGAAATTTCATGAGCTATAGCGTCACCGTCGCATCGCTGAAACTTGCTCGCGCCGACGGAACGGAGGTCGAAACGGTTCCGGCCCCGATGCCGGTCGACTTTGCACAATTGGGAAATCTCGCGCAGATCATCAGCGCCCAGCCCGTCGCGCCCGGTCAGTACGTTTTGGCTGCGATCACGCTCGACTATGGCAACGCCAGGATTGCGTTGGCCGGCGGCGCCGGAGGCACGATGATCGAGAACGGGAACGTCATCGACGGCGCGACGTTAAAGCCGCTGGCGTCGCCCAATCCAACCCAGGTCACGCTGACCGTGAAGTTCGACCCGAACCATCCTCTCGTGGTCACGCCGGACGCCCCGGCCAACTTGGCGCTGGATTTTAATTTGGCCGCATCGAATGTGATTGCTCCCGCAGGCCGGAATCCCGCGACGGTCACGGTCAATCCCGTGATGACCGCGAGTTTGAATCCGGACACTGCTAAGCAAATGATGGCGCGTGGTCCCTTGGTCAACGGGGATACAGGCGGCCCGAGCTTCGTGATGGGTGTGCGCACCGCCGGTGAGGTGACTTTCACCACGACGAGCGCGACGACTTATGCGATCAAAGGCACGAAGTACACCGGCAGCGAGGGGCTCGGGGAGTTGGGCGCTTTCACAGCGGGCCCGATGATCGCGGCCTACGGAAAGTGGGATCCCGCGACGCAGACATTGACCGCGAGCAACGTTGAGGTCAGCGCGAACTAATCGCGCCGCGGTCACCGCGGGCGCTAATCGCACGCTAATCGCCGATGAACATGCGCACGGCGGCCGCGGCCATCACCGCCGTCGCGAGCCACCCGAGGATGAGGAGCGGCCGGCTTGCAGTGAACGCACCCATCACGGATTTTTTCGAGACCAGCAAAATGACGACGACCATGAGCGGCACTGCGACCAGGCCGTTGATGACCGCGCTCCAAAACAAGGCCTTCATCGGACTCATCGGAGAATACTGAATGACGAGTCCGGCGAGCACGCTGACGGCGATGACGCCGTAAAATCCGCGCGCATCGCTCGCCTTGCGCTCCAATCCCCAATTCCAACCCATGGCCTCGGCCAGCGCATAGGCACCCGAGCCTGCGAGCACGGGCACGCCGATCAGCCCTACCCCGAGAATGCCGAGAGCGAACAGCAAGAACGCAAAATTGCCGGCGAGCGGCCGCAGTGCACTCGCGGCCTGCGCTGCGGTCGTGATATCGGTGACGCCCGAGACGTGGAGCGTGACTCCGGTCGCCAAGATGATGAAGTAAGCCGCGAGATTCGAGTAAGACATGCCGCTCCAGGTGTCCCAGCGAATGCGGCTGAGTTCTGCCTTCGCCAACCTTGAATCTTCCACGAGCGGAGCGGCCCCTCGTGCGTTCATGTCTTCCACCTCTTCGGAGGCCTGCCAGAAGAAGAGATAGGGACTGATGGTGGTGCCGAAGACGCCGACCACCACCGCCGCGGCGGCGGAATTCATTTTGAGATCAGGCCACACGGTGCGCAGCGCCACCTCACCCCAGGGCACGTGCACGGTGAAAAGGACGGCCGCATAGGCCAACAGCGACAGCGTCAGCCATTTCAAAAAGGATACGTAGCGGTGATAGGGCGCGAACACCTGCAGCAGCAATGTTCCGATGACAAAAACCGCCGTCATGAGATGCCGATTGAAGCCGATGACCAGTTCCGCCACTTCACCCATGGCGGCAACGTCGGCAGCGATATTGAGGACGTTGGCGATCAGCAGCAACAGCACGACGACTTTGAGCACGACGGGAGGGAACGCGGCTTTGATGTTGGCCGCGAGTCCCTTGCCTGTGGTCCGGCCGATGAAACCGCACATGGATTGAATCGCCGACATCAGCGGATAAGCCAGCGGCATGGTCCACAACATGTTGAGGCCGAACTGCGCGCCGGCCTGGGAATAGGTGGCAATGCCGCTAGGATCGTCGTCCGCCACGCCGGTGATCAGCCCAGGTCCGATCCGTGCCAGCGGATGCAGCTTGAGGCGGTCCCACAGGACCTGGATGCGACTCTTGCTCGGGACGTCGGTCATGCTTTTTTACCCCAGGCGAATTATGAGTCGACGTCCATGCGCAGGCTTGGGAAGATAGCATGCGATCACCGGCATCTTAAGGAGAAGAGTTCACCGCCATGGGCATCGATCTTGAGTTTCGCTTGCTGGATCCCGACGAGCCGCCGGCCTTCGTGGAGGAGCAGCGGCAGGGACTATCGAATTTCCTCATCGTGGTCGATCATGCCAGCCCGCGCATTCCACGACGCTTGGGCGATCTCGGCCTGCCATCGTCCGAGCTCAAGCGGCATATCGCATGGGATATCGGCAGTCTCTCGGTCGCGCGGCGAGTCGCCGCCGCGCTCGATGCGACGCTGGTGGCGCAGAACTATTCGCGTTTGGTGATCGACTGCAATCGCGACCCGCGCGTGCCGAGTTCCATCCCCCGGTTGAGCGAGTCGACGGAAATTCCCGGCAATAAGGCCCTAAGCGAAAGCCAAGCCGCCGCTCGCCGCGCCGAGATTTTCGATCCCTATCACAATCATCTACGAGCGCTGCTCGATGCAAGACAGGCGGCGGGCCGTCCCACCATCCTGGTAGCTCAGCACACCATGACCGATATTTTCAAAGGCGTGCGCCGCGCGATGCACGCCGCGGTGCTCTATAACCGCGACCGGCGTTTCGCCGCTCTGGTGCTCGATGCGTTGCGCCGCGAAAGCGGTTTATTGATCGCCGACAACGAACCCTATTTCGTCAGCGACGAAACCGACTACACCATTCCGCAGCATGGCGAAGCGCGTCAATTGCCGCATGTCGAGATCGAAATCCGCCAAGACCTGGTGCAAGACGAGGTGGGACAAGCCGCTTGGGCTCTGCGCATTGCCGATGCACTCAAGGAGGCGGAAGCCAAGTTTCTGGGCAAGGCCTCGTGAGCGTCGGCTTAAGGCTGCACCGCTCCGCCGACTTTCACCCGGTCGCCGGGATTCATTCCAGCCGGACACTTACCCACGTAGGTCTGGTCCTGAATCATGGACTCGTCGGTTTTGCCACGAAGAGCGGGCGTGTAGGTGGCGTTGGATTCGGAGCGCGTCGACGTGCTGCTTTCGTAAGTGTAGGTGCCCTTGGAGACTATGACGGTGTTCTCGACCGTGCAACGCGACTCTGAGCTGAACTTGCCGCCGCCGAGACTATCGAAAGAGGTGGTGCAATCCTTCACATTCTTCACCAGAGCGTCCATCGCCTTGTCATAGGCATGGTTTCGGCAAAGCCGGTAGATGAAGTCGGTCCTCTTGCTGCCCGGATTTTCGATCCGCTGGCCGCGGACTTCCCAAAGACCCTCCTTGAGCTCCGGCGGGTCGGCGGCGCGAGCGACCGACAGCAAGATGGTTGCTGTCGAAATGAGCAATATTTTCCTCATGGGGGTGTCTCGGGAATAAAATGCGCGTGCCGTGAGTCTTCATTATAACTGCAGTCGGTGGGCAAGGTGACGGGCGTGTGGGGCCGCATCCATGGATGACAAACGCGCTCGATTCGATGCGCAGGTGCTGCCGCATCTGGACGCCGCGTATCGGTTTGCACGCTGGCTGGCCCGCTCGCCGGCCGATGCGGATGATGTCGTGCAGGAAGCGATTTTGCGTGCCTTTCGCGCCTTCGAGGGACTGCGCGGCGGAGATGTGAAAGCATGGCTGCTGACCATCGTGCGCAATTGCCATGCCACGATGGTCGCGCAGCAGCAGCGGCGCGGCTACGTGCCCATACCGGAGGAATACGATGCACGGGACGGCCACGCCATGATTTCGACGGCACCCGATCCGGAATCGGAGTCGATTCAGCGGGACGACGAGCGCACCTTCGAGCGCTTGATGTCGACATTGCCCGACGAGCATCGCGAAGTATTGGTCCTAAGAGAGATCGAGGATATGGGTTATCGCGAGATCGCGGAAGTCACCAAGGTACCCATCGGGACGGTGATGTCTCGTCTGGCGCGCGCAAGAGCCGCGCTCAAGGCGCGGTGGCTTCAAGAGTACGAGGAGGAACCGCATGCCGTGCGCTGAATCGCCGCGGGTGCAGGCGTACTTCGACGGCGAACTGGACTCGATGTCCGCCGCCAATTTTGAACGGCATTTGGACCATTGCGCCGAATGCCGCGCGGCGCTCGCAGACCTCGAACAGGTGCGCACGGCGCTTCGCCGGGAGTTGCCCTACGAGCGTGCGCCGCCGGAGCTGCGTGCGCGCATCACGAGTGCACTCGATCGGGAAAGCGCGGCGAGTGCGACACGGCCGGCGGAGCCGCGAGCTCGCGGCTGGCGCGCGCGCCCGTTCTGGGCGGGCGCCGCCGGCGGTTTTGGCAGCGCCGCACTCGCGGCGAGCCTCGCCTTCTTTCTCCTGGCGCCCCCGGCCACGAATGCCGTATTGGATGACCTCGTGAGCGCTCACGTGCGGTCGCTGATGCCGGCGCATCTCATCGATGTGGAATCCACCGACCGGCACACCGTGAAACCATGGTTTGCGGGTCATACCGATGTCTCGCCGGTGGTCGCCGATTTCAACGAGCAAGGCTATCGGCTCGTCGGCGGACGAGCAGACTACTTCGATCATCAACGCGCCGCGGTGGTGGTCTATCAACACGGACCTCACATCATCAATGTCTTCAGTTGGGCCGCCGGCCGCGGAACTTTGCCGGGCAACACGACCCGCAATGGCTATCGCCTGGTGTGTTGGACGGCCGCGAATCTGGATTATTGCGCCGTCTCGGATACCGGCTGGGACGAACTGCAAGGACTCGCTCGGTTGTTGCAAGATCTCAGCGCCGATGATGCTCGCCGCCGATGACGCCGGCCGCCGATGACGCTCGCTGATAAGGCTCGATAAGGAATAAAACGATCGGCTCGTAAGTCCTCTCTCCTGAACCTCAACGCTCAAGGAGACGGACATGTCGGAAGATCATTCGCTGCACTCGCGTCGCAACGTCCTGAAGTGCATGGCCTACGGTGGCGCCGGAACTCTCTTTGCCTTGTCGGGCGGCGTGTTCACGCCGATCGATCTGGCTGAGGCCGCCGCCTACGGCGAGCGCACGTCCCGGCTGGGACGGCCGTTGTTCGTGCAGATCAGCGACACCCACATCGGTTTCAACAAGGACGCGAATCCTGACGTCAATTCCACTCTCACGCAGTCGATCGATCTCGTGAACGGCATGCGGGAGCAGCCGGAACTCATCATTCATACGGGCGACATCACGCATTTGTCGAAACCCGCGGAATTCGATCTGGCCCAACAGATGTTCTCGCGCCTGCGGACCACCGAGATCCATACAGTGCCGGGCGAGCACGACACCTCCGATGCCGCCGTAACGGAGTACTTCAGCCGCTTCGGCAAAGCCTCCAACAACAAGGGCTACTACAGCTTCGATCATGCCGGTGTGCACTTCATCGCGCTCATCAACGTGCTGCAATTCAAGGCGGGCGGTCTCGGCACCCTCGGGGACGAGCAGATCGCGTGGGTGGCGGCCGACCTCAAGGGACGTTCGACGAGCACACCGATCGTGGTCTTCGCGCACATGCCGCTGTGGACCATCTATGAACCGTGGGGCTGGGGCACGGGGGATGCGGATCAGCTGATGAGCTTATTGCGCCCCTTCGGTTCCGTCACCGTGCTCAACGGTCACATTCATCAGATCGTTCAAAAAGTGGAAGGCAACATGACGTTTCACACGGCGCGCTCGACGGCGTATCCGCAGCCCGTTGCCGGCGTGGGCGCAGGGCCCGGGCCGCTCAAGGTGCCGGCGGACGAGCTGCCCAAGATGCTCGGGCTCACCAGCGTGTCCGTCATCAAGCATCCTCGCTCATTCGCGTTCAGCGACGGTACGCTGAACGATCGCACGCTTGGATGAAGATCTCATCGGGGTCGGCACCGTGGTCGCGTTTGTTACGGATGGGCGGTGCCGGTTTCGATGAGCTCTTCCGACGGAGGTTTGACGGCGCGAAGTTTTGCGGCAACTCGCTCAGCGGCGGCCATGACGCGGAGCACGTTCTCGCCGGCGACCTTGGCGACATCGCTGTCCGACCAGCCGCGGCGCATCAGTTCCATCAGCAGCGCGGGGTAGCGGTCAACGCCTTCGAGGCCCCGCGGAGTGTCCGGGATGCCGTCGAAGTCCGAGCCTAAGCCGACATGATCCACGCCGGCGACCTGACGGATATGATCGATATGATCGGCGACTTGTTCGAGGGTCACGACCGGTTTCGGATGCGAGCTCTCCCAGAGCGCCAGTGCCGCCTTGGCGCGATCCGGCTGACCGATGTAGAGCCCGCCATAGGGCGGGCTGCTAAAGCGCGCCATCTCGGCGGCGCGATCGGCTTCCCATTGGTTGTTCGCGGCGGAGACGTATGGCAAAGCGAAGTTCACCATCACGACGCCGCCGTTCTTTGCGACCAGCCGGAGGATGTCGTCGGGCACGTCGCGCGGATGGTCGACGATCGCGCGCGCAGAAGAATGAGAAAACATGATCGGCGCCTCGCTCACCGCGAGCGCCGCCCGCATCGTCTCGGGAGAGACGTGACTCAAATCGACGAGCATGCCGAGCCGGTTCATCTCTCGAACCACAGCTTCGCCGAAAGGAGTCAAACCATGGTGCGAGGGAGCGTCGGTGGCGGAATCGGCCCAGGCTGTATTGTGTATATGAGTCAGCGTCATGTAGCGGGCGCCGAGGTCATACATCTGCCGCAGCACCGCGAGCGAGTTGTCGATCTGATGACCGCCTTCGATGCCGATCAGCGATGCGATTTTTCCGGCCTTGTGAATTCGGCGCACGTCTGACGCCGTATAGGCGACTTCAAAATCCGCGGGATACTTTGCGGCGATTCGCTTTACCAAGTCGATTTGTTCGAGGGTGAGCTCGACGGCCTCGGGCCCTTTGAGTTCCACCGGAACGAACACGGACCAAAACTGGCCGCCGACGAGACCCGCGCGCAGGCGCGGTATGTCGGTCATCAGAGGAGCACCATCGGGCGGCGCCGGAATCTTGGAGGTGTCGGAATTCAAATCGATTGCCGCGAGCCGTCCTTTGAAACGGTCGCGTATCTCCCAGGGCAGATCATTGTGCCCGTCGATCAAGGGCGTTTGTTTCAGCACTTGAACCACGCGCTCGTGATAGTTCTGATCCGCCGCAAGACCCGGCAGGCTAAATAGCAGCGCCGCCACCGCCGCCACACCCAACACGCCGCTTTTCATTTTTATGCTCATTGATTTACTCGCTCCCATTACTGGCCAGACCGCTCGACATGACCACCCTGTAGATTGCAGGAGTGCGCACGAGCCATGGCGCAATTTGCCATAACGGGGAGACCATCATCAGCGCATTATTTTTTACTTGCGATTTGGCCTTGAGCTGTGGTCAAGTGCAGACACTTGAATTGTGAACTGATCCCTTGCGCTGTGTAGCCGGTGTCTGAAGCGCAGAACTTGGGATGGGTCCACTGAAAAAAGACTTTTGGGTTGACTCCGATATTTTTTGGCCGACGGCAACGTCGGCGACGAGCGCGGTTCTGACGGCAACGGCACGCCGCGCTCATTCGTAACATCAGTAATAAGGGGATCTCTCGTGCTCAAGAAACCTAAATTGATAATTGGCGGCCTGATGGCTGCCGCAATCGCCTGCGGGGTAACCCTGGCGAGTGCGGCGGGCACAACCACCACGGCGCCGGGCAACGTAGCAGGCTGGGTAAAAAATGCCACCATGACCGGGCCCGCGCCGGCCGCCCGGTCGGTGACTATTGCGGTGCACTTGGGACTGGCCAATGCCGCCGCCCTCAAGACGTTGGCGCAGAACGTTTCGAATCCTTCCAGCAAACAGTATGGGCGCTATTTGACGGCTGAAGAATTGGGACAGCGCTTCGCCCCGGCCACTGCCGACGTGAATGCGGTCAAGGCGATGCTCGAGCATGCCGGTATGACCGATTTACAGGTTGGCCCGCATGGCGTGTACGTATCCGCCTCGGCCACCGTGGCTCAGCTGCGTACGACCTTCAAGGTCACTCAGAACTTGTATACCTACAAGGGTATGTCCCTGCGCGCCAATAAAGAGGAACCGACGATTCCTGCCGCGTTGGCTGGGAAGATCGTTTATATCGAAGGTCTGGACGACTCGACGGCGCTCCGGCAGCCGTTCCATCGTCAGATCACTCAGGGCGCGCTGGTTGCGCCGGCCGCGGCATCGACCACGCCGGCCGTCACGCCGCCCCCTGTAGCCGCCGGCAACCCCGCGAGATTCTGCAATACCTACTACGGTGCCAATCAGCTCGTGGCGACCTTGAGCACGGCGGCCAATGTCTATGGTGCGGAAATTCCCTGGCTGAACTGCGGCTATACGCCGCAGCAAATTCAGGCGGCCTATGGCCTGAATAAGGTCAAATTCGATGGCAAAGGTGTCACCGTCGCCATCACCGATGCCTACGCGTCGCCGACTCTGATGGCCGATGGCAACCGCTATGCAGCCAATCATGGGTTGCCGAAACTCACCGCTGCCAATTTCTCGCAAATCATTCCGCTTGGCATCTACGATGTAGACCCCAGCGAAACGTGCGGCCCCTACGGCTGGTGGACCGAGCAGTCGCTGGACGTGGCCGCGGTGCATGGTAGTGCGCCGGGTGCGAACATTGTCTATGTCGGCGCGCGTGACTGCGGCACGTCGCTCGACATTGCGTTCGTGAACACTGTCTACAACCATGTGGCGGACGTCGTCACCAGCAGCTGGGGCAGCAACGGCGAGTCAATCGCTCCGGGATCGCAGGCCATGTACGACCAGGCCTTGATGGCGGGCGCCGCGCAAGGCATGACGGTGCTGTTCAGCTCCGGCGACGATGGCGATTTGGCGGCGCAGAACGGAGTCGCGTCCGGTTCTTGGCCGGCCACCAGCGCCTGGGTTACCGGCGTCGGCGGCACTACTCTCAAGCTCTTTGGCGCGGGTGGGGGCAAGGCCGAGTACGGCTGGGGCACCTATCGGGCCTTCCTCGATGACGCTACGGTGAACAACGCCAAGTCCATCACGACCTCCGGGGTCGCACAGACCAGCGCCTTCGGCTTTACATTCGATGACTACGCATTCTATTCGGGCTCGGGCGGCGGCATCAGCCTCCTCGAAACGCAACCGTCCTACCAGGCAACGGCTGTCCCGGCTTATCTTGCCACCACGCTTAATCTCGCGAGCGGGTTCACCGAGCCGCTGGCTACACCGATGCGCGTGAGCCCGGACGTGGCTATGGACGCTGATCCGTACACCGGCTACCTGTATGGCGAGACCTTCACCATTGCCGGCGATCCGATCCTCGACCATGGGTGCACGCCGATTTCCGCAACCACCGAATACTGCGAAGACGGTATCGGCGGCACCAGCCTCGCCTCGCCGTTGATGGCCGGCGTCATGGCGGTCATGAACCAGAAGCGCCTGGCAGCAGGCCAGCCGCTGGTTGGATTCGCCAATCCGATGTTGTACAGCGCTGGTAGCCGCGGCGACGGCGTGGTCTTCAATCAGGCGCTGAACCAGATCATCGCTCCGACAGAGCCTGTGGCGCTGCTCCGCGGCTACCTGGCCAACAAGAACGAAGTTCGGGTCATCACCGTCAACTCGGTACCGTTCCTGATCGATAGCGCTCCGTATGCCATCGAGGTATGCGGACTGCCGGTCTGTTTGGGAGTCAACGAGGTGTGGAACTACACCTCGCTGTCCTCTGCCAGCGTGCCTGCCTCTCCTGCCGGCTACAACGATGTGACCGGCCTCGGGGTACCGTACGTGCCGAAGCTCATCAACGAAGAATAAGCGCCAGTACTTTAGTACTTAGCGTTCGATCCAGCGTCCCGCGCCATCCAGCGCGGGACGCTTTTTTTTGTCCCGCCGAAATTGCCGAAAGTCGGCTCAAAGCCGAAAAGCCGGCTCAAAGTAGGCGAGTCCTTACATCCAGGGACGACCCTCCTCGGATTGCCCGCTCCAAGCCGTCGTTTAAGCTGTCCCTAGCGCATGGGTGCTGTGCCGCAACGTAAATTAAGTGGACCGCCAATTGGCTTGGGAGACCGTCATGAACCGCTCGATCATGAACAGCTTGACCATCAATACCTCGATCAGTGCTCTGGGCTTAGGTTCGCTCGCGCTCGTCGCCACGCTGGCGTTCGGCGACGATACGATGCACCGGGCAACCCCGACCGATCACCAAACGATCAAAGAGTGCATGGAGAAGCAGAAGACCAAAGACGTGAATATGTCGAAGGCCGAAATGAAGCAGTTCTGCAAGGACCAATTGAAGAAGCAAAAGGAGACCGGGGCGCTCCCGGAGGAACCGCCGACCGACGCACCGCAGACCGACGTACCGCCAAGCTAGCGATCGCGCCGGAAATGCCACTGCCCTGGAAGGCCACTGCCCTGGAAAGGCCAGCATCTCAAGCTCGGCTCGGCTAGAATCCGCCGCCGGACTGGGTGCTTCCTTGAATCTCCGCCGTAAGCCCCGATAGCCGATACCGCACCCTTAAAAGTAAGGCGCCCGACCCGGCTTCGACGCGGTATCTCACGAGCGGAGCTTTTGAGCTCATGTGAGCGCGGCCGAAGGCCGCATTTTTCGTCATCATTGGAATTAAATGCTTTCTACCTCAAACGTCGCCATTCAGTTTGGCGCGAAACCGCTATTTGAACAGGTCTCGGTCAAGTTCTCCGACGGCAACCGCTATGGGTTGATCGGAGCGAACGGCTCGGGCAAGTCCACCCTCATGAAAGTGCTGGGGGGCGAACTCGATTCGAGCGCCGGCGATGTCATGCTCCAAGCGGGCATGCGCCTCGGCAAATTGAATCAGAACCAGTTCGCCTACGAGGATGACCGGGTGCTCGACGTGGTCATGGCCGGCCATGCGGAACTGTGGGCTGCGATGCAGGAGCGGGACCGCATCTACGCGGACCCGAACGCCACCGATGCCGACTATATGAAGGCGGCCGAGCTCGAAGGAGTGTTCGCGGAGTACGGCGGCTACGATGCGGAGGCGCGTGCCGGCAGCATCCTCACCGACGCCGGCATTCAAGAGGCGCGTCACAACGGACCGATGCGCGAAGTGCCTCCCGGGTTGAAATTGCGCGTACTGCTCGCGCAAGCCCTGTTCTCGAGACCGGATGTGCTTCTCTTGGATGAGCCCACGAACAACCTCGACATCCATTCCATTCGCTGGCTCGAAGGCGCGCTCAACAGCTACGACGCCACCATGGTGATCATCAGTCACGACCGGCATTTCTTGAACCAGGTGTGCACGCACATCGCCGATCTCGACTTCCAGCAGCTCAAGATCTATCCCGGCAACTATGATGATTTCATGCTCGCCTCCGTCCAGGCGCGTGCGCGCGTGGAAGCGGCGAATGCCAAGGCCAAGGACCGGATCTCGGATCTTCAGGAGTTCGTGCGCCGATTCTCCGCCAATGCCTCCAAGGCACGGCAGGCGACCTCGCGCAAAAAGCAATTGGAGAAGATCAAGATCGAGGAAGTGCGGCCCTCGTCGCGCCAGAATCCCTACATCCGCTTCGAGCAGGGCAAGAAGCTCTACCGCTCGGCCGTAACCGTCGACAAATTGAGTTTCAGCTATCCGGGCGGGGACGGAAAAGTACTCGACAATCTCAGCTTCAATATCGAGGCCGGCGAGCGAGTCGCCATCATCGGTCCGAACGGTGCCGGCAAGACCACGCTGATGCGCCTGCTCGCCGGCGAGTTGTCGCCCTCCGCGGGCCGCATCGTCTGGGTGGAGAACGCGCAGACCGGCTACATGCCGCAAGACCCCCAGGCTGAATTCGAGCCGAAATGCGACCTCTTCACGTGGATGTCTCAGTACACGGGCAAGGCGGATGACGATCAGCTCGTGCGTGCGACCTTGGGGCGGCTCCTCTTCTCAGGGGAGGAAACCAAGAAATCGGTGGGCGTCCTTTCCGGCGGCGAGAAGGGCCGCATGATTTACGGCAAGCTCATGCTCACCAAACCCAACGTGCTGTTGATGGACGAACCCACCAACCACATGGACATGGAAACCATCGAGTCGCTGCAGATCGGCCTCGAACACTACGCCGGGACGCTGATTTTCGTTTCTCACGATCGTGAGTTCGTGGGCGGCCTCGCCACGCGCATCATCGAGCTCAAGCCGGGTGCGGGCATCGCGGATTTCAGAGGTACCTACGACGAATACCTCGCCGCGCAGGGCGTCGTACCTTAGATTCGCCGCGTACCGTTATAGCGCCATCGCATCAAAGCGTCATAACGCCATCCCGTCAGGGAAGAGCACGGAGGAGGGCGCGCACCAGCAGCTGCGGCCGGTAGTGCTCGCGCACCGGCGTCAAGCCTAAGCGCACGACAACCAAATCGCGGGACGGAATGATGGCAATGGATTGACCGTCGTGCCCCAGCATCCAGAACGTGTCGACCGGGAGACCAAAGGCCAAGTCCGGATTTTCATCGGGCCGCGTTGCATCGGAGCCGAAGAGCCAGACCTGTCCGTGTCCATATCTGACCGCCCGACGCGGCCACCGGCGTGCTCATCATGGCCACATAGCCGTGGGGCAAAATTTCCTGGCCCTGCCACACGCCTTGCTGTAGCAGGAACTGACCATAACGCGCCCAATCGCGCGCCGTCGCGTACATGTACGAAGAGCCGACCCATGTGCCGTGGACGTCGGATTCGATGACGGCGCTGGTCATACCCAAGGGATCGAACAGCCGCTCGTGCGCCACTTTGAGCGCCTCGGGCCCCGCCGCGTCCTGGAAAATTCGCGCGAGCATGACCCCGGTTCCGCTCGAGTAGCTCCAAAATGTACCCACCGGATGATCGAGCGGCTCGGCTCGTGCGAACGCCGCCATATCGGGCTCGAGGAAGAGCATGCGCGTCACATCCGACACAGGACCGTAGCCCTCGCTGAATCGCAAGCCGCTCGACATCGCCAAAAGATCGGCGATGCTGATGTTCGCGCGGCCATCGCCGGGCGGCCACAGCGCGCGCTGATCGAGTGTGAGCCGGCCTTCCTTGACCAGTACGCCGATGAGTCCGGCCATGACGGTCTTGCTCATGGACCAGCCGAGCTGCGGTGTGCTCGAGTCAAAACCCTGGGCGTAGCGCTCCGCGACGAGGCGGCCATGATGGACGACGAGTACGGCGCGGGTCGCGTGACCGGTCAAGGCGTCGTCCGCTATGAGCTTATCGAGCGCAGCATCGGTCTCAGCGGCATCTCCATCGGGCCACAGTCGATGATCGCCGGATCCCGCTCCTTGAGGCGGCGACCAAGCTCTAAGATGCGCGGCGCCAGGAAGCGCGGTGCCGGCGAGCTTGCCATCGGGCAACTTGCCATCCGGAATGACTGTGCACCCGACACCGGGACGCGCCACCGCGAGACCATTGCCGATGAACCCCAGGAGTCCGGCGCGCACCACGCCCCGATCACGGTCAACCGATACGCGCATGAGACGCAGCACCGCGGCTCCCAGGGTTTGCACGTCGTCGGTCAGAACTTCCTCGGGTTCGCGCCCCGCGAGAAACACGTTTGAGCAAACGATTTTGGCCGTGTAGTTGGCGGCGATTCGAATGAGATCGGGCGGAGCGGCCGTCACCGCACCGATGATCCCGAGAGCGAGGAGCACGACGGCGGCGCCGGACACCAGCGCGATCTTCTTAAATCTATTCAAATAAAATACCTCGCCGCCGGCAGCATGCCGGCAGACTCCGCCACGGGCTCAAGGATACCGCGGCAAGGTCAGGAACGCTGCGCCCGCGCGAACGCTGTGCCCGCGCGAACGCTGCGCCGGCACGAGCGAGGGCCGCCACGAACGTAGGGCCGCCACGAACGCAGTGGCCCCAATGTTATGATTTCTTCGAATCGGGCAACGAAAGTCCCGAGGGAGCAAATTTATGGGTGACGCGATGGATTGGGGATGGAGCAGGCGAGATTTTGTCCAAGGGGCAGCGGCCATCATGACGGCTGCGGCGGTTCCAGGTGCCGCGACGGCGGCCTCATCCGGGGCGCATGAGGACAAGGCAGCGGTCCTCTCCGAGATTCCGAAAATGCATGCCGCAAATGTGGCGCGGCTCCAGGCGTGGATCGCCCTGCCGTCGATCGCGGCGGAGAATCGAAATTATCCCCAGGGTCCCGAGTACATGGAGCAGCTTGCGCGCGATGCGGGCTTCACCGATGTGAAATTGGTGCCGACCTCGGGTAAATCGGGCGTTTTCGGCAAGATCGACGCCGGTGCGCGGACCACGCTGGGCATCTACTTCATGTATGACGTCAAGCAGTTCGTCCCCGAAGAATGGAGTTCGCCTCCGCTCGAGGCGAAGCTGGTGCAAAAAGAGGGGCTCGGCACCGTTTGCATGGGACGCGGCGCCGTGAATCAAAAGGGCCCGGAGAATTCGTTTTTGAGTGCGCTCATGGCGTTCAAAACCGCCGGCAAAAAGCTTCCGGTGAATTTGGTATTGGTGTGCGAGGGCGAGGAGGAAATTGCGTCCCCGCATTTCTCGGAAGTGGTGATGAATCCCGAGGTGTTGGCCGAACTCAAGAAGTGCGTCGGCGTTTTCATGCCCGAGGCGGGTCAGGATCGCGACGGCGGGGTCCAAGTGTCGTTGGGGGCGAAGGGCGTGGTCGAACTCGAACTGATTTCGAGCGGCGAGAAATGGGGGCGCGGTCCCAAGCATGACGTGCACTCGAGCTTGGAAGCGTCGGTCGACTCGCCCACGTGGCGTTTAGTACAGGCTTTGAATACTTTGATCGAGAAGGATGGCCACACGGTGGCCGTCGAAGGTTTCTTCGACAAAGCGAAGCCGCTGTCCGCGGCGCAAATATCCATGATCGAAGTGCATGCGGCGAAATCTTCCGAGGACGTTCAGAAGAAATCCCTCGGCGTCGACAAATGGGTCCATGACTCTGATTGGGTCACCAGTCTCAAATTGCTGGAGTCGCAGCCCACCATCAACATCGAGGGGCTGGTGGCCGGCTATACCGGTCCCGGCGGGAAAACCGTGCTGCCGCACAAGGCAGTGGCGAAGATCGACATGAGGCTGGTACCGGACATGACCGCAGCGGACACGCTCGCCAAGCTGAAGGCCCACCTGGCGAAGCACGGGTTCGACGATATCGAGGTGAATATGAGCGGCGGCTATGATCCCACGACGACGGATCCCAACAGCCGGCTCATTCAGCAGCAGCTCGCGACCTACCGGAAGCTCGGTACCGATCCGCAGTTATGGCCGCGCTCGGCGGGGTCGTGGCCGGGATACGTGTTCACGAACGCGCCCTTGAATCTGCCGGCCGGGCATTTCGGCTTGGGACACGGCACCGGAGCGCACGCGCCGGATGAGTATTATCTAATCGAGTCGGCCAATCCCAAGGTGCAGGGCTTGGACGGGGCGGTCGCGTCGTTCGTGGAATATTTGTACGCGATGGCCTGAGGGGCTCGCGACGCGTGGAGCGGCGACACCCCGTGCGGTGGCATCCAGAGCGGCGGCATCTCGTGGGTCAACTGCTCCCGGTCGTGCCGAAGGGCAATCGACCCAAGAGTTCCGCCGCGCCATTCCAGAAAACTTGGATGCCGATGCAGAACAGAAGAAACGCCGACAAGCGCACGATAATCGTCGTGCCGGTCGCGCCGATCAAATCGGCGAGGCGCCCCGAGTTCCGGTAAGACCCGTAAATCAGCACCACGAGCAAGAGAACCGCCAACAGCGTCTCGCCGAAGAATTCGATCGAGGAAGCGTGGAAGCCGGTGGGGCGGCCCGCTCCTAAGGAGATGGCGACCGAGATGGTTCCCGGCCCCGTCGTCAGCGGCATCGTCAAGGGGTAGAAGGCGAGCCGGCTCGGCGGCACGTCGATCGCGCGCGGGTACGGGAGTTCGCTGCGGCGCTGTTCGGTGGCGTCGGGCTCGGTCAGCATGCGCCATCCCGACATCGATACGATGATGCCGCCGGCGACCCGCAGCACCGGAATGGAGATCCCGAAGAAGCTCAGCACGTAGGCGCCGATATAGAGCGACGTGGCCATGATGCAAAAAGCATAGATCGCCACCCAGCGCGACACCTGCGCGCGAACCTTGGGCTCGAGTCCGTGTGTCGCTCCGAAGAAGATGAACGCGCCCGAGAGCGGATTGACGATCGAAAACAGCGCGCCGAACGCCAGCAGGAACGTGGCCATTTTTCAGCTTCCCCGCTGGCCGTCAATTGACGAGAGCGGCTCCGCGAGCATCATCGCGCCGCGCCGATCGAGAACCGCGCGGCGGATCGGCGTGCAGGATGCGCTCGAGAATCTGGGGTATTTCGAATACGGCACGATTGCGGATGTGCGCCAAAGTCGCGCGAAATTCATCGAGGCGGCTGGTGATCTCGGCAACGCCGCTTTGCACGAACCGAAACGAATCCAAGACGATGCCGGCATTATTTTCTTTGACCCATTCAGCATTGTAGCGCTCTTGCGGCATGGTCCAGGTATTGAGTACGACCACGACGGGTAAACCTTGCTGGACCGCTTCGCTGATGCTCCCGGGTCCGGGCTTACCGATGAAGAAATCGCTCAACTGCATGTAGTCGCGGATCTTTGACGTGTAGCCGACCACCAAGCGCGGCGCCGTCGCGGTCATCGCACGCAGCCGCTCGGCCAGCGCCTCGTTGTGTCCGCAAATCAAAATGAGCTGCGTGGTATCGAGCCTATTCGCGATACGGCGCATCACCCGCGATCCATGGCCGCCGAACATCACGATGCCCGTCGGCCGGTCCGGATCCAGATTCAATTTTTCGAGTTCCGCTCGCCGATCGAGGTGAGATTCGCAGTAGAAGTCGGGGCGGAGGATCATTCCGGAGGTCTGGTGAATTTGGCTCTCGTCATAGCCCATCGCACGCGCCTGAGCCGCGGCTTTGGATGTGCCGCAGATGAAATGCTGCGATTGGCGGGGTTCGATCCAAAAGTGCGGCGGAAAATCGGCGAAGTCGGTGAGGATGGTGACATAAGGAGCCCACGGCCGCGCGAGGGCGAGCGCCTCATACATGGGGCGATTGAAATTCGGGATGAGCGAAACCACCATGTCGGGCTTGGTCCTGCGCCAATGACGCCGCAACCGGTTAACCACCGATCGGTGGCTTAAGCGAATGAGCGCCTGCAGCAGCTTCAATTCTTGAGCCAGTCCGACGCTCCAACCCCGCTCCAAGCGGTTGTTGTAGATGTCCTCCCAGTCCATGCCGGTGGTCTTTCGGAACACATCCTTGGGATCGAGAATGTGCATCAAGTTGACCAGCCGCACCTGCCATGGCCGGCCCTGTTCACGGATGACCGTCTCGAGCGCCGTCGCCGCGGCCCGATGCCCGCCGCCCGCATTGAAGTAGACCAGATCGATTGTTTTCAAGGCTTGCGTGCGATCACTTTTGATTTTGAGCCCGCGGGGGAGTGTGCGTGGCTTAGATGAACATCGCGTGAACTGCCGCCGGCGGCGCCGGACTCGCTGCAGGAAGTCAGAAATGTTACAGTTTTCGCGCTTGGCGGCCGTCGTCGGAATCAGCGAGGGGATCATGAACGCGAGTCTCAAGTCCGTGCAAACGCAGTCGGATGCCGAACGTCAAGCGCGCATCGATCTTGCCGCCTGCTATCGGCTGGCGACGCACTTCGGATTGAACGAAGGCATCGACAACCACCTGACCTTGCTGGTGCCCGGCCACACGGACCAATTTCTCCTCGCCCCCTTCGGCTTGCATTGGTCGGAGGTGAAGGCCAGCGATTTCATGGCGATCGATTTCAACGGCCAGATTCAAAGCGGCCGGGGACCCGTCGAAGATACCGCGCTGTACATTCACCTGCCGGTTCACCGGCTGGGAGCGCGGGCGCGATGCGTGCTGCACACCCATATGCCGTATGCGACGGCGCTGTGCATGCTCGAGAATCCGCGTCTGGAAATGGCAGTGCAAACTGCGCTCGGCTTCTATGACGATGTCGCTTACGACACCGATTACAACGGGCTGGCGTTCGACCAATCCGAGGGAGAACGTCTGGCGCGGGCGCTCGGCGACAAGTCGGTGCTGATGATGAGCAATCACGGCGTGCTGGTCGTGGGCGAGTCCGTACCCCAGGCATTTTCACGGCTGTATTTTCTGGAGCGTGCGGCCCAGGCTCAGGTGCTGGCGCTCTCCACGGGGCGGCCCTTGCGGCTGGTACCGGAAGCGGTGTTGCGGGCCACGGCCAAGCAGTACGCCTCGGGCACCAAGGTCGGAGGCCGTGATCGCGATGATCTTCTTTTCGAGGCGCTGAAACGCATGCTCGACCGTGCTCAAGCGGATTACGCGAGCTGAGTCCGCTCCCCAATAGCGATTTTGATGCCGGCACCGTGCTCACGGCTGCCGAGGCGCGCGCTCAAGGGTTGTCGCGCCCGTTCTACGTGGTCGCGCTGCTCGCGCTTGTACTCGGCATCAACTACATCGACCGGGGCGCCATGCCGACCGCGGCGCTGCAGATCCGCCATGATCTTGGGTTATCCGCTCAGGACTACGGCATCCTCTTTTCCTCTTTCTGGTGGATGTACGCCTGGGTGCAGATTCCGGTGGGCTGGCTCGCCGAGCGCTACGGCGCCCACTGGGTACTTGCGTGCGGCCTCGTCATCTGGGCGACGGCGACCATCCTCATGGGTGCAGCCGTCGGCTTCTGGTCGCTGCTCGGTGTTCGCCTCCTGCTGGGCTTGGGCGAGAGCGCCGGCTTCCCCTGCGTTTCCAAGCTCCTCGCCTGTGTCGTGCCGATCGAGAGCCTCGGCAAGGCGAACGGCATCGTCGGCTTGGGCTACTTGATGGCGCCGGGCATCGGCATCTGGCTCGCCGGGATGCTCATCGATCTGGTCGGCTGGCGCGGCATGTTCTTCGTGTTGGGCGTCGCGTCGCTCCTCTGGCTCTTGCCGTGGGCGCGCGTCAAGCTGCCGAAGCTCGCGACCGCGCGCAGTGATGCCAGCACGCCCACCTGGGGCATGGTGCTCTCGCAGCGAGGACTCTGGGGCACGAGCCTGGGGCTCTTCTCGAGCAACTACCTCTGGTACTTCATGCTGGGCTGGCTGCCGAGCTACCTCGAGGAGGTGCACGGCTTCTCGATGCACGAGATGGAGCGCGTCGGCACGGCCGGCTATCTCGTGAATGGTTTGACCGCGCTGCTCACCGGCTGGCTCGTCGACCGCTACGTGCGGCGCGGGGGGTCGGCGAACTTCGCCTGGAAGCTCATCATGGTGCTCGCGCATAGCGGCTCGGTGGTGTTCATGCTGATGATGGCCTGGGGCTCGCAACCGCTCGCGATCGGCGCCATGTTCGGCTTTCAGGTGATGATGGGTGCGTCGTCCGCCGGCGTCTATGTCATGGGGCAGATCCTGGCGGGACCGAGGGCATCGGGGCGCTGGGTCGGCATCCAGAACTCGGTAGGGAATCTCTCGGGTATGATCTCACCGGCGTTGACGGGCTTCATCGTGCAGCGCACGGGTCATTACGAACTCGCCTTCGTCACCGCCGCCATGGTGAGCGCCTTGGGGATCGTGGGGTGGATCGGCCTGGTGCCGAAGCTCGTCCCGCTCAAATGGGGGACACCTCCGGCTGCCCAAGCGTCCGCCGACGCGGCTGCCTGAGGCCCACGCCTCAAGATAACGTGACGTAGGTCGCAGTTATTGCCGGCCTCATCGATCACCGGGCCGCCCACGCGAGGCCTTGTCGCTCGAAGGCTACGTCGCCTGCCCAAGACATTCCGGACCCCAGCTCGAGGCAATACCATGGCTCACGAATAACCGCCCGTGGGTGTTGCCGATCATGTCGAGCAAGTTGACCGATTCCGCCGAAGCCGCTTCCGGCAAGACGCTGGATGCATTTGCCGAGGTCATTCGTGCCCTGGCACCCGAAGTTTGCAGCGTGTCGTTCCACGATTTCGCTGCGGACACGCTCCTATTGAGCGAAGATTTCCTGCTTCCGGAAGACCATCAACTGGTCGAAGACTGCCTGGCGAGCGATGCCACCGGCATCCACCAGGTGCAGTACGGCACCCGCGAGGGATCCCGGTATTCGGTTGCGATACCGGTGCGCGACGCGCGCGGCGAAGTCAACGGTGCCGTGCGGCTCAGCATCGATTCCCAAATCATCGACACCCGACTCGGCGAGCCGCTGGAGCAGCGCTTGGCGCCGGTCATGGTGTGTCTGGCGGCGGAGTTCGAGCGTCGCGTCGCGGTGCCGCTCCTGCCGACGGCGGATGAACACCTATTGGACGAAGTCGAGCGCGCCCTGAACGCCGAGCGCTTCGAACTCTTCCTGCAGCCGATTTGCTCGCTGCACGCCACGACCGGAATGGCCCACTACGAAGTGCTGCTGCGGCTGCGCACCCTCGAGGGAATATTACTCGAGCCCGGCGCATTCCTGCGTGCGGCCGCGCATCGAAATCTGATGCCGTCGATCGATCGTTGGGTGGTGCGCACGCTGCTCGTTTGGATGGTGAACAACCGTCAACTCTGGTCGAAGGTGCCGGTGGTTTTTTGCATCAATTTGGCCTCGCAGTCCATGACCGATGCAACCTTCATCAGCTACGTCGAATCCTGTATCCGCAAGAGCGGCCTGCCGCCCCAGGCGCTGTGCTTCGAGATCACGGAACGCTTCGCCTCGTCGGGCAACATCAGTGTGGCCGAGTCGATGAAGCGCCTCGAAGCATTGGGCTGCGAGGTGGCCTTGGATGACTTCGGCGCGAACGCACCCTCGTACGGCTACTTGCGCAGCGTCCCCGCGCACTTTTTCAAAATCGACGGCTCCTTGGTCGTCGCGGCGCCAACCGATCGCGTTGCGCGCGCCGTGATCTCTTCGATCGTGCGCATGGCGAGCGATCTCGGCGTGCAAACCGTGGCCGAATCCGTGGAATCGGATACCGAGCTGCAAGCCGTGCGGGCGCTGGGCGTCGATTACGCGCAAGGGTTCCTCATGGGGAGGCCCCGCTCGCTGTCGGGCTACGACTTTCCCTCAGAAGAAATCAACTAGCCCGGGAGTGCGCGAAATTCCGCGTCACTGCTGCTGTTGCGCAGACTCCGCGACCAGCACGTTGGCTTCCATTTTTTCGCCGCCGCCGCCTTGGCGTACGCCGCGCACCGGGGCCGCATCCAAATAGTCGCGGCCGACGGCAAGCCGGCAATAGGTGCGAATGGCCGGCCGCTGGTGAGTGACGTCGATGCTCCGCCAGCCGATCTCGTCTCCTAGCCACACATCCACCCACGCATGGCTCGCGGCTTCACTCGCATCGCCGGTGTACAAATAGCCGCTCACATAACGGGACGGTATTCCGGACGCCCGCGCGGAGGCTAGATACACATGCGCGTGATCCTGGCAAACGCCCTCACCGCTCTTGAGTGCCACTGCGGCGCTGTCTTGAACATCGCTGATGCCCGGCTTGTAGCGGACGGCACGGAATACAGCTTCGGCCAGCGCGTAGGCGCGTTCCCGCGGATCCTTCGCATGTTCCAGCGCCTGCTGCGCAAGGGCCTTGAGGTCATCGTTGGGGGCGGTGAGCGCGGTGGGAGCCAGATAGGCGAGCGGCGATAAGTCTCCGTCGTCCTGGCGGCCCTCGGTGTCGGCGGTTTCCACGACCCCGCGTACGATGATTTGGATTTCGCGGTGCGGCTGTTCGATGGTGAGGAGGTGTGAAATATTGCCGTAGGCGTCGACTTGTTCGAGCCGCCGGCCCGGGGCGGTGATGTTCCAGCTGAGCGCACGCTGACTCGGGTCCCGCCGTGGCGTTAGATGCAGGCTCTGCACGCTGTACTTGACCGGCCGTTCATAGCGGTAATGGGTTTCATGCCGAATGTGCAACTGCATAAAGATTACGCCTCTGCTGGAGGGACCAAGAAGTCGGACGCGATGCGGTCTCCCAGGTCTCGCACCTTACCTAAGAATTGCTCGAGAAAGCGCGGCAAGCCCTCCGCGATAATCGCCTCCATTCGGGTGAAATGCAGCATGGCATGCATTTCACCCGCGCGCCGCTCGGTTTCTTGGGATTGCTCGTTCGAGACCGATTTGAGGTTCTGATAGACCTCCTTGCAGCAGCGCAGGAGCGAGCGCGGCATGTCGTCGCGCAATATCAGCATTTGCGCGACCCTGTACGGCGTGATCACGTCGCGGTAGACGCGCCGGTAGACCTCGAAGGCGGAGAGCGCCCGCAACAACACGCTCCATTGGTACGGGTCGGGTACCGCGCCGGCATCGGAGCCCGGCCTCAAGTCGCTTTGGTGCGCCGTGAGAATTCTCGCCGTGCTGTCCGCTCGTTCGAGAAAAGTGCCGATGCGGGTGAAGTGAAAGGCCTCGTCGCGCAGCATGGTGCCGATGGTGACCCCGCGCGTCAGATGGGAGCGTTCCTTCACCCATTCCACGAACTGACCGATGTCGGCATTCGACGCGGCGCGCGCGGTGAACGAGCGGGAGTCGAGCCAGGTGGAGTTGAGCGTTTCCCAGAGTTCGGAGGTCAGCGAGCCGCGGACGGCACGCGCGTTTTCACGGGCGGAGCGCAGACAGCTCACGATGCTGCCGCTGTAGTTGCGATCCAGGCTCACGAATTCGAAGACCGCCCGCGGTTCGATTCTTTCATGCTCTTCTCGATAAGCCTGCTCCATTTGCAGGGCAGTCATCGTCGAACTCAACGATTGTGCGAGCGTATCGCCGGATTGAGGCAGCAGCGACATCCGATAATGCGCATCCACGAGGCGCGCGAGACTTTCCGCCCGCTCGATGTAGCGCGACATCCAATACAAATGGTCGGCGGTGCGGCTGAGCATCAGCTTTCCAGCACCCAGGTATCTTTGGTGCCGCCGCCTTGAGAGGAATTGACCACCAGCGAGCCGGCGCGCAGCGCCACCCGCGTCAGCCCACCGGGAACGATGGTAATTTCTCTACCGGAAAGCACGAACGGCCGAAGATCGATGTGACGGGGGCTCAGGCCCTGGTCCGCAAATGTCGGGCAGGTCGATAGGGCGAGCGTAGGCTGGGCGATGTAGCGTTCCGGGGACGCCAGAATGCGCTGCCGAAAGGCCGCGAGCTCGCCCTTGCTCGCGGCGGGACCGATGAGCATGCCGTATCCTCCGGCGCCGTGAACCTCTTTGACCACGAGTTCCGGAAGGTGCGCGAGCACGTATTCCCTATCCTCCGGACGGCGCAGCATCCAGGTGTGGACGTTGCCGATCATCGGGGCTTGGCCCAGGTAGAAGCGAATCATCTCGGGTACGTAGGGATAGATCGATTTGTCGTCGGCGACGCCGGTACCGATGGCATTCGCGATCGTGATGTGCCCGGCTCGGTAGGCGGTCAACAATCCCGGCACCCCCAACATCGAGTCGGGCCGGAATACCAGAGGATCCAAAAAGTCATCGTCGATGCGCCGATAAATGACATCGACGCGCTGCGGACCCTGGGTGGTGCGCATGTACACGGCTTCGTCACGCACGAATAGGTCCTGACCCTCGACCAACTCGATGCCCATCTGCTGTGCGAGAAAGGCGTGTTCGAAGTACGCGCTATTGTGGGCGCCGGCGGTCAAGAGCACGACGGTCGGGTCGGCGACCCCGGTCGGGGCCACGCTGCGCAGATTATCGAGCAGTACATCCGGGTAGCCATCGACCGGCGCGACCCGGTGCTCCGAGAACAGCTCCGGAAACAGGCGCATCATCATCTTGCGGTTTTCGAGCATGTAGGAGACGCCGGACGGCACCCGCAAGTTGTCTTCCAGCACACAGAACTCACCCGCGTCGTCGCGAACGATGTCGATGCCGGCGATGTGGGCATAGATCCCGCCCGGGACATCCACCCCTTGCATCTCCGGGCGGTATTGCGAGTTGCACAGGATTTGCTCGGCCGGAATGATGCCGGCCTTCAAGATTTGCTGCTCGTGGTAAATATCGTGGATGAAGGCATTGAGCGCGCGGACCCGCTGCTTCAGACCGCCTTCCAGGCGAATCCACTCTTCCCACGGTAAAACTCGGGGCACGATGTCAAACGGTATCAGCCGTTCCGACCCTTCCTCCTGCCCGTACACCGCGAAGGTGATACCCACCCGGTGGAACAGGGCGTCGGCCTCCGCACGCTTTTGAGTTAGCCGATCCGCCGGCTGAGCATTGAGCCATTCGGAATAACGGAAGTAATGGGAACGCGCCGCGTCCTGATCCAGATACATCTCGTTATAAGGATTTTTGCTCAAAAAGCCCCCGAATGAACCTCAGCGAATTCCATGCCAAACCGCCGCTCGCATCCCAATCATGTACTTACAACTTTTGCGCCGCAACGGCGCACCAAGTCAATGCGCGGTCGCTCCGGAACGGTGCGTTAGGGGGGGTCGATTGGGGCGGTGAAGGGAGTGCTATGGGGAGCGGCGGTGCGGTGCGCGGTGCTCGGTGCTCGTCCAACTTTGCGGGGAAGCGGTTTATGCGGCTGGCTTCCAAAACAGATTTTTTGAGTAAGTGCGATTCATTGGCGTCATTTGCGCACCGCCGACGTAGGGTTTCACCAATCGTCGGCCCCGAGAGAAATATACTGGAATTACTGGATAATCGTTGAGCAGCACCTGTTCCGCGTCGCGGAGCAACACAAGGCGCTTATCGGGACGCGCTTCTACTCTGGCCTGGAGAATTAGCTCATTAAATGCGGCACTGCTGTACGCAGGATCGTTCTGGTTGTTATCTTTAGAAAAAACCTCCAAGAAACTGGAAGGGTCATCGTAGTCCGCATCCCACCCTAAGCGAGCCACATCCCATCGACTCCGGTCCTTGCGATCCGCGAGAAACACACGAAATTCGTCGCTCATAAGCTCAGAAACAACTCCAAGATTCTGCTTCCAGCTGCCGGCAATAGCAATCATGATTCGTTGGATGCCTTCGCCGTTATTAAAGTACAACTTAAGATGAAGGGGATTCTTTTCCGAGTACCCTGATCTCGCAAAGAGGGTTCGTGCGTAAGTGAGCTGCTGTTCCCGACTCCACTTTGACCAATCGTACTTTGGTGCATCATATCCAGTGGTGCCATTTGCGACGAACGCATACGCCGGTGTAACTCCCATCATTACGCGCTCTGCGAGTAGCTCTCTGTCAACAGCAATCGAAAGAGCCTCACGTAGTTCGGGGTGATCCTTCAGCGGGGCTTTGGAAAGATTCAACGCTAAATATACGGTTCCGAGAATCGGCTCCATCTGTACTTCAGCGCCGTATTTCTCCGAGATTCGACTGAGATCTGGCATTGGAATGGTAAAGGTCATGTCTAACTGTCCGGCTATGTACTCTCTTAATTCCGTCGCCGCCGATTCTGCATTTATATATCGCACTGTCCCGATAGAAACCTTGGAAGAGTTCCAGTAGTTGGGGTTGCGGGCCAGTTCGATGAACGATCCCGGAACACGGCGGACTAAGACGTAAGCTCCGTCGTACACCGCGACATTTTTGCGTGATTGGTCGGCCGGTGATACCAAATTCGCGATCAGGTGTACGGGAGTAGCTATAGGCTGCGACAGGATTTGCAATACAAATGGTGCTGGATGCTCAAGTTCTATCCGTACAGCAGAATCGCCGATTGCAGTGACTCCCAGCTCCGCGACACTTTTGCGACCGGAAATAATGTCGGTCGCACCCCTAATCACAGCCAGTAGACCAGCCGAACCTGATGCCGTAGCTGGATCCACAGCTCGCCTCAAACCCTCAACGAACTCAGCAGCTACGATCCGGTCTCCGGTAGACCATTTGGCATCTGACCGCAGCTGAAATGTGTATATCTTGCCCGTCTCGTCCAAGGTCCAAGATTCCGCAATGCCAGGAACGATTTGCCCGGAAGGATTTTCCGCCGTAAGTCCTTCATATAGATCGCGCACCACTTGGAAGGAAAAGTCATCATCAACCAACTGGGGGTCCAGAGTCCGGGGCTCACCAGGCAAACCGCGTCTTAGTATCCGAACGCCATCCCCCGGAAGTTCCTTATTTCCGGTGTGGCGATCGCATGCAGTCACACTCGCAACAACAATTAGAAAGATGCCGCAGCGCAGCAACGGTCCAGCGGCTCTACGAGCTTGCGAGATATACCAATAGGCAATGTCAGCAATTTCAGGTACTTGATGCATACATTGTCGGATTTTTGACATAAGCTCCATAAACTCGTTGTTAAGAGAAAACACCAATTTGTTATCTAAATGTGTGAAATTGGTCACAAATGCCTAATAATGTAAAAACAGCGCTATCGGTATCGATCAGGCGCCTGTTGCGGCCTCTGGTGAGGATTATGTTGCGAGAAGGGCTGACATACTCTCATTTTGCTGCAATTGCACAGATGGCGTTCGTGGAATCTGCCGCCAAGGATTTTGCTGGAAAAGGAATGAAAGCATCCGTTGAATCAGTGTGTGCTCTGACGGGTATGCCCCGGGAAGAGTTTAATGCGGTACTGCTCGAACAGGAGCGGTACGAAGCTAGCGAGGTATTAGAGCTATCTAACCCCTTTGCCCGTGTTCTGCATGGCTGGCATAACGATCGAGACTACGTGGGTCCATATGGGTTTCCGGTGGACCTACCATTTGATAGCGGACCCCTAAACTTCACGATTTTGGCAGGTCGCCATGCTCCCGGGGTGTCTCCTGGGATCATTTTGGAAGAGCTTAAGCGTGTCCGCGCCGTTACCGAAGTAGGCGCAAATATTTGGAAGCCGCTGAAGCAAGAATACATTGAGCCCAGCTTATCTCCCGAAAATCTCGGAAGAATGGCCAATCTCGTGGAATCACTTCTGGCCACACTGGAAAACAATACGCGCAAAACTCGCGATGGCACTGATCTATTTGAACGCACAATGAGCGTCGATGCGCCGTTAACAAGCGAACAACTACTTGAGTTGCAGTCGTATCTAAAGGTTGTTGGTGCGCAATTTTTGCAGCGAGTTGATGCCTTCGCTGCCATAGATCTGCAGGAAAAAATGGGTGTTCGCCCTGGTGATGTAGCGAATATCCGCGCCGGATTACAGTGCTTTTTATTCGTCGAACCAGCTGCTGATTCCATCCGTTTGCGGGATGCAATTGAGTTCAACACAACTAAACAATGAATTGATAGATTTGTAATTAAGGGGAAATCGGGATGAAGGGATTCAAGTTGGGGATGCTCTCCGCTGCCGTTCGCGGAGCGATCGCCGCGTCGAGCCTGTTTGCTGTATTACCTGCACAGGCTGACGTTAGTGTCGATGACCTTAAGAGTTTGTACGGGTCAGAACTCCAGGTCCTAGGCGAAGTTCAACGAATAGATCTTTCAAAGGGCATCCTCGTTGTTGCCGGCCAACACATCGCCATATCGAAAGAAACGGTGTTTTCAATCGACCGGGTTGCAGTGGCGGATTCGGCGTCCGCATTTCGCACGATTCAGAACGGCGATGTAGTTGCAGTTTCGGGGCCGTTGGATCGGGCGGCAGTTTCAGTTGATCAGTTAAAGGGCGCTTACGTACCAGGCGCGACGACCGTATTTGTCAAGGGCAAGATATCGACACTCGAGAGATCGATTGGTTTCGCAAAAATCGATGAGCTAGTTATCGACTTCACTCCAGCGATGTCGGATCCCAAATTCGCGTCGGTAGAAGTGGGACAGGCAGTTGAAGCGATCGGCACCCAACCTGCTGCGAATAGCCCGTTGCTTGCCAGTCGTATTTCACCCAATTCAATCACTGGCACGTCCTCGATCACTGGTACATCGTCGATTACGGGCACATCCTTGTCGGCGCCGAAATCAATCACCGGTACCGTCATCGATCACTGGTACTTCGTCGATTACAGGCACCTCTTTGTCGGCGCCGAAATCAATTACCGGTACGTCCTCGATCACCGGCACTTCGTCGATTACAGGCACCTCTTTGTCGGCGCCGAAATCAATCACCGGCACGTCATCGATCACTGGTACATCGTCGATTACAGGCACCTCTTTGTCGGCGCCGAAATCAATTACCGGTACGTCCTCGATCACCGGCACTTCGTCGATTACTGGCACATCTTTGTCGGCGCCGAAATCAATTACCGGTACGTCATCGATCACTGGCACTTCGTCGATTACAGGCACCTCTTTGACGGCGCCGAAATCAATTACCGGTACGTCATCGATCACCGGCACTTCGTCGATCACTGGAACATCTTTGTCGGCGCCGAAATCAATCACTGGCACGTCCTCGATCACCGGCACTTCGTCGATTACAGGCACCTCTTTGTCGGCACCGAAATCAATCACCGGTACGTCCTCGATCACCGGTACATCGTCGATTACAGGCACCTCTTTGTCGGCGCCGAAATCAATCACCGGTACCTCCTCGATCACCGGTACATCGTCGATTACGGCACTCTTTGTCGGCGCCGAAATCAATCACTGGCACGTCCTCGATCACTGGTACTTCGTCGATTACAGGCACCTCTTTGTCGGCGCCGAAATCAATTACTGGCACGTCCTCGATCACCGGCACTTCGTCGATTACAGGCACCTCTTTGTCGGCGCCGAAATCAATTACCGGTACCTCCTCGATCACCGGCACTTCGTCGATCACCGGCACATCTTTGTCGGCACCGAAATCGATCACCGGTACCTCATCGATCACCGGCACATCGTCGATTACAGGCACCTCTTTGACGGCGCCGAAATCAATCACCGGTACGTCCTCGATCACCGGTACATCGTCGATTACAGGCACCTCTTTGTCGGCGCCGAAATCAATTACCGGTACGTCCTCGATCACCGGCACTTCGTCGATTACTGGAACATCTTTGTCGGCACCGAAATCAATCACCGGTACCTCATCGATCACCGGCACTTCGTCGATTACAGGCACCTCTTTGTCGGCGCCGAAATCAATCACCGGTACCTCATCGATCACCGGACTTCGTCGATTACTGGCACATCTTTGTCGGCGCCGAAATCGATCACCGGTACCTCATCGATCACTGGCACTTCGTCGATTACAGGCATCTTTGACGGCGCCGAAATCAATCACCGGTACGTCCTCGATCACCGGGACTTCGTCGATCACCGGGACTTCGTAGACTATTGGTGCAGCAAGACTAGATCTGGATATGGAGCTGGCCGTTATTGGCAGCTTTTGTTGCGGCTCAGTGGTTGTGCGCCACTAGCATCTAGATTTTTTGGGCTCTTACGTTCCCGTTGTTTGGTCGAGTCCATGCGAAAACAAGGACTCCCATCTCACCTACGTCCTTGCGCTTGAATCGCTGGACTCGGCATCCTTCAATCTCGCCATCAACGGAATCCATAAAAGCGGTCCCGCGCCCCTTAATGTCTCTGAGAATTGGAGCAATTGTTTTGAGATCAACTTCCGGTACGTGACAACATCGCTCGAGCAAGAGTGTGGTCTTATTTTTTCGCCCCGACGCATTTCGTTTCAAAGTGTCTAGATACCGTTCGATTACGAGGGCAGCTCGAGGCACCTCAAATTCCGGTAATACGAATACCCGTCTGACAGCCACTAGGGATCCGCCGTTATTCGTTTTGATGCTGGGAGAGCGTCGCATTAGCTCCAACGCTAAATATTTTGGAACTTGAACGCGGGAAACACTGACCAGTTTAGCGACAGAATGTCGCCCCGTCGCAGCACTTAATGGTAATGGGAAACCCGATTTATCCAAAAATGTTGGGTGCGAAAACCACGTCGACATTACTACGCCCATGTCCTCATACGCGCGCATTAATCTTCTGTATTGCCTGAGGGTTTCCCTGGGCTTGTGACGAATGCGATAATTGCGTGCATAGCTAGCTAGCGTTTTCTCAGAGATGTTGTTTTTTCGAAGAAAATCAAATGTTGCGGTTAATAGCGCTTTTGCGCCCTGCTGATTGACCAATTGATCCAGAGGGATGCGAGTGCGAGTTGTCATGTTAAGGAATCTGTTGCCGATTAGTGGTACTGGGTCGCTGCTACTTAAATGAGCGTTGGTGGCGCCGAAGGTTTGTTCGACGTTTTCGCTTAACCCCCTTTTCAGGCTTAAGCTTCCTTTCAACGTCTTCCTCAAAATAATAGACAGTTACGCCAAGGCGGCATCTCGCGGCCAAGCCTGCTGTAGGCTTACGGGATTTATTTTGTGATCTCTTTAATAGCGAACTTGCTCCATTGATGAAGCTGACCCCCTGCTCGGCAATCTCGCGACGAACAATTGGAACCATGTTGGAGTCGGCGTCACATATCTGAGCGGTTGCTTCAAATAGCGGTGGCGAGGGGCGCCTTACGTTGTTAGTTAGAGTCTGTAACAGGTCTCCACAGCGCTCTCCCACTGCTGCGATTGCGTTGGTCGTCAGACCAGTCAATATTGGGACGCGTGACTTTGCCCTTACCTGCTGGTTCGGCAGCCTTTCCACCGCGTCAATTTGTGTTAGCTCATCGAGCATTGCGCGGACCGGGATTCCCGCGCCGTGCGCTGACACAAGGCGCTCAAAGCTGCGTTTTTTGCCGAAAATAGGCAGTACCGCAGGTTCGCCTGCAGGGGTTAGGAATCGAGGATTCTCATACCAAGCAGCTAGGACGCGCCTGGCCGGATGCTGACCAAGTTTCGCTTTCGCGACAGAATCTCGCGATTCCAAGATTTTGGACACCTCAGAACGCGGAAGTCCTGTGACAATCGCTACGCGCGATTTGCTACTGCGACCGCACTCCCTAAGTACTCGTTTCGTGGCAGCGCGAACAGCTCTATTTCTTAGCAAATGGTTGAATTCTTGCACCGTCACACCCGTATCAAACATTAGTTCGAGTAACGGATCAATCACGTGCTTTAGAGCGCTGATTGTCGCCTCTCTAATTGGATCATCCCGTTGAGATTTGCGCCGCGCCGGTATCATCGTGACTCAACTAGACGATATCATCATTTGATCGATATATTGAATACGCTGAAGCGCGCAGGCACTACTGCGAGAAAGGGCACTGTCTGAGATTTGAAGCACGCGTTCGTTCAAAGTAAATTGCCTTTACGAGGATGAAAAGCTGCAAATCGAATGCATATGAGGACAAATACAGGGGAAGGGCTATGGCACACTCCCTAGTCTGTTGGCGCTGCGGGGCTTCATTGGCGGAATTGAGCTTGCCCCTCCGGCGGCTCGAGGTGTGTAAGGCGTGCAACGCGGAACTTCACGTCTGCAAGATGTGCATCGAGTACGACCTCTCTTACGCGAAGCACTGCAAGGAGCCGACGGCGGAGGAGGTCCGCAAAAAAGACGAGGCAAATTTCTGCGACCACTTCAAGCCGAAGGCCGGAGCTTACGTCGCAAAGGATAATGCCGAGATCGACCGGGCGAAATCTGCCTTGGATGCGCTGTTCCGCAAGTGACCGTTTCTTCCTGACTCCGGACCTCTTGAGCCCCCCGGACCCGATCCTCCGCAGGCGGGAGCGGGTGAGAGGCCGCTATTCTTCGCCGGAATGCCGTCGCAAACCCGCCCGTCGGTAACGCTTCCGATCCACGGGATTGAGGGAATCCCTTATAATTCCTTTCCTAGTCTACGCGGCCCATCTCATTGCGCGTATAAGCATGCCAGGAAATCTTTTTAGGGGCCGGAGTAGGAACGATGGCGAGATCTCCGGACTATCTGCGTCTCGCGACGAACGCGGCGCGTTCGTTGGCGGACACTGCCTTCGACAGTCTCCCCCACGCTGCCCTGGTCGTCGACTCCCGAACCAACCGCTTGCCGATTGTACTTGCCAACGCGGCAGCTCGCGGCTGCCTCGCCGGGCACTCGGAACAGGAGCCCCTGCTGGATGGCTCGCTCTACGGCTTGTTGGAACCCGCCTCGGCCTCCGCTATTGACCCCATTTTTGCCACTCTGTCCGACGGCCAATCGAACACCCATCGCGCACTGACATGGCGGCTCATGCGCGGCGAGTGCGCCGTCATGACCGAATTCAAACTGCTCGACTCAGCTCCTGCGCAGCGCCTGGTCATGCTCACGTTTGCTCCATCGGAGGCCGAACCGCATTTGGTGCACGCCGTCGAGCAGCTGCCCTTCAACTTAGTTCTTTTGGACAGGCAGCTGAACGTCACCTACGCCAACCCGGGTGCGGAGCGCGCCAGCGGCAGAACCGGCGGATTGCTCGGTACTTCCGCGCTGACACTGGCGCCCATCAGCGCGGTGCCTCACGAGGTATACCTTCGCGCGCTCGAGGGCTGCCACTACCATGAAGACGGATTACAGCTATCGATGCCCGGCGCGCCGCTCCGCTGCTTCGAGATCGACATGGAACCGCTTAAGGGCGCTTCCGGCATCGTGGGGTTGATCGTTTTGTCGACCGAGACGGGCGAGCGCCCTTTGCTTCGGAGCCCGCAGACCCGACGCGAACGCCGTCTGCGGGAGCTGGCAGAGGACAATGCGCAGGACATCATTACCGTCGCCGCCCCGGACGGGGGACTGCAGTATGTCAGCGGCGGCGTGAAAGGCGCGCTCGGATACACACCGGAAGAGCTGCGTTCAATCCATCTGTTCGACCATGTGCACGCCGACGATGCGGAATCGCTGCGCGCGAAATATCAGCGGCTGACGACGTCCCAAATCGACCGGTTTTCGCATCAGCACCGTGTTCGCCGTAAGGACGGGACTTATCGTTGGCTCGAGTCGAACTATGTAGCTGCATTCGATGATCCTCTGATCTACGGTGTGGTCATCAATTCGCGGGACATCACCGAGCGCAAACAAGCGGAAAACCTCCTGGCTCAACGCGAGGAAATCTTCAGGTTGGCCGCCGAAGCGGTCGATGGCGTCATATTCGAATGGGATCTCACCCAAGGCATCGTGCACCGATCGAGCGGCGTGATGGAGATCTTGGGGATCGAACCTGAAGATCTGGCACCCGCCATCGATGCCTGGTGTGAACGGATACATCCCAGCGATTTTTCGGTGTACCGAAAAGAGATTGGCCTGGCGTTGATCAACGGCCGCGGCTGGACGACGACGTATCGTATCCGCGACTCTCGAGGGCGGTATCGATCGATGCTGGAGCGCGGGCTGATTCAGCGCAATGCGACCGGCGATCCCGTGCGCGCGATCGGATGCTGCGTCGATGTTTCCGAAATCAAACGGCTCACGGATCTGTTGGCCGAGACGCAGCGTACGGCCAATATGGGGGGCTGGGAGTACAGCTATTCGGCGCGCGAGCTCACGTGGACCGAGGAGATGTTTCGCATCTACGAGACCACGCCGGCCGAATTCGTGGTGTCGAGGGATTCTGTATTGGAGCAGTGCTCTCCGGCTTCCCGGCAGAGTTTTCTCGATGCGATCGGGAGCGCAGAGTCCTGGTCTTCTGTGGACGAGCAGTTCGATCTCGAACTCGAAATCATTACGCTCAAAAAACGGCACATATGGGTCCGTATGATCGGACACGTCGAAAAACTGGACGGACGGCCGTTTCGCGCCTTCGGATCCGTGCAGAACATACAGGCTCAGAAGCTTGCGCAATTTGCGCTCGAGAACAGCACGGACTGGCTGAAACTGTCGATGAATATGGCGCACATGCACGCGTGGCAGTGGGACAAGGCCAAGGATGAGTTCGAGTTCGCGATCATTGATGGTCGAGCGGTGAACTTGCCCACCGAGTTTCCCGGAATGAAGGAACTGATGGCGCGGATTCATCCGAAAGACCGGATGTCGGCGCGTCGAGCAATCGACCAGGCTTTCAAGCAGCACCGCGAGATGCACCAAGAGTTTCGGCTGAAGGCCAACGACGGGCGCTACCGAACGTATACAGCGATCATCCGGCCGCTGTTCGATGCAGCCGGCGCGCCGCGCGGCCTCGTGGGCGTCACCCAAGATGTGACGCCGTGGCGGGAATCCGAGGCGCAGGTGCGCCGATCCGAACAGCTGCTGCAAACGACGACCTCTAATGCCGCGGATACGCTCATGCTGGTGGACACTGGCCTGCGCATTCGCTTCATCAACAAGAGCAGCGGCGGCATGACGATCGAACAAATCGTCGGCTGCGAAATATCAGCGATATTGCCGGAGGCCGCGCGCGCCCTTGTCGTTGCCAAGCTGCGGCAAGTCTTGACGACCGAGGAGACCGCGACCTACGAATTCGAGTCCAAGGAAAGCGATTCGGACGAGGTGCAGTATTTCGAGAACCGCGCCGTGTTCGTGCGCGACGATAACATCGGCACTGGGATATCGATCAGCGTACGAAACATCACTGAGCGCAAACGCCTGGAACAGGAGATCCTAGAGGTCTCGAGCCGCGAGCGGCAGACCATCGGCCGCGACCTGCACGATGGTTTGGGCCAGGAGCTGACCGGCGTCGCGCTGATGCTGCGCGGTCTCGCCACGCGAATTCAACACCAGGCGCCCGAAACCGTTGTACAAGTCAACGAAATCGTCGGCTTGGTGAATCAGTCCATCGAGAGTGCCCGGTCGTTGGCGCGCGGATTGCTCCCTGTGCACACGGACAGCGGGGGCTTACCGTTTGCGCTGCGGACACTCGCGGCTCGAACACGCGATTTATATGGTTTGGAAGTGAACTTTCGCGCAGAAGTGTGGCCTGAGCTATCCTTGAGTGAGGCGAGTGCGAGCCACTTGTATCGCATTGCACAAGAGGCGCTGACGAACGCAGCGCGTCATGGACATCCCTCGAAGGTCGAAATTTTCCTGTTGGTCAGCAGGAATGCCTTTTTCCTTCAGATCACCGATGATGGCACCGGAGTTGGCGGTGCTCACAGGTCGGCGACCGGTATGGGCCTCAAGATCATGAGATATCGGGCCGGCATGATAGGTGCTAAGTTTGATATCGGGCCAAATATTCCGCATGGGACTATAGTTCGCGTGACCGGCGATCAACCCGTGACGGCGGGAGCATTACACCCCGCGCACGTCACATATGGAGGACATGAATATGGGCGCTAGCAATACATGGATGCGTACTTCGGTGGCTCAGCCTGGGACTCCCGGGGCCAAGCGCCGCGCACGACGCGTCTTGATCGTCGACGATCATCCGATCGTTCGCCAAGGGTTGCGCCGAGTGATGGAGAACGAAGAGGACCTCATGGTTTGCGGTGAGGCGGAGACGGCGCGGGATGCGCGCACCGCCATCAAAGAACTCAAACCTGACGTGGTGATTGCCGACATCAGCTTGAAACAAGGCGACGGCATCGAACTGGTGCGCGACGTGCGCGCCCATTACCCACAGTTGCCGATCCTGGTCTTGTCGATGCATGACGAGACCATCTATGCGGAGCGCATGCTCTCCGCCGGCGCCAGCGGCTACATCATGAAGCAGGCGGCCAGCGAACAATTTCTCATATCGCTACGGCGCGTACTCGACGGCGGCATCTATGTGTCGGAAGCCGTCGGCAACAACATGATTCAGAAATTCGCGGCGGGTGGGGCGTACATCTCGGCGAATCCCATCGATCGCTTGAGCAATCGCGAGCTGCAGATTCTGCACATGATCGGCAAAGGCATGAGCACGCGGGAGACCGCGCATTCGCTCAACCTCAGCATCAAGACGGTCGAGTCGCATCGCCAGCGCATCAAGCGCAAACTCAATCTCAGCAGCGGTACGCAGCTCGTGCAATATGCCGTCAACTGGTTCACCGGCCGTGAGGGCGGCGGTGCCAATCCTTTGCCGGAGATGGAGCCCTCGCCGGAGTCGGCGGAAACGCACGACGAATAGTAGCGCGCCGCGCTTCTAGTTCAGTCAGCCTTATCGTCGAGGGTGACGACCCAGTGTCGTGCACCATCGTGCTGGAAAGGAACGGCCCGAACTCGCATCTCGCGCGTAGCACCGTCCCTGTCAGACCTCGTGTCCAGCGGGAACTCGAGCGCACCCTCGGTATGCGTCGCGCTCAATCGCGTGATGATTTGCGCGGCCCGGCCGGAAGGTACTTCGGACCACAGGCGATTCGCTTCGACGATCGCGCTCTTCGCGTCGAGCAACGCTGCGGCCATGGGTAGTGCGTCGAACCCGCGGCGCAAATACCGGATCGTCGATGCCGATGTTTGCTGATCCACATCGGCGCTCACATCGCGCGCGCTGCCGGCGAGATGGACGGGATGTCCCACATCGTTGCGCAGCGCCGCGCCGCGAATTTGCCACCACTGGATTTGATCCCCGCCCACGTCGACGCGCACCTTGACGTCGAGCGGCAGGCCTTGCTCGAGGTGATCGCGAAGATTCGCCATCAGCTCCTGCCAAGTGGCA
Source organism: uncultured Gammaproteobacteria bacterium (assembly GCA_963755965.1). GTDB lineage: Bacteria > Pseudomonadota > Gammaproteobacteria > Steroidobacterales > Steroidobacteraceae > Bog-1198. Next base: position 6,432 of record CAVWLU010000008.1, on the reverse strand, counting down.
GGCTGCATCATCGGCTGAAAGTTAAGCAGCGCCCCGCGGGTGAGGTCGATCGGACACGTGATTCGTCGATAGAACCAATCGCTGAACCAGGCGGAACCCTCCAGCAGGTCGAACTCCCAGAAGCCGTCGCCGCAGGCGGTGAGGGCGCGTGTTCCCGGTTGGAGTTTCTTCTTGTTACGAGACTGCGTTTCGCGCATCCATAGATTATCGGTCGGCGAAGACGCGATCTTAAAGCCGTTTAGTCGCTCTTTAGGCGGATCCCCGCTGAACTGGCGCACAATTCGAACAATTGCCGGCCATGACGCGCATAGCCAGCGCGATTTCGGAGGGCACGCAGCCCCTCGAACAGCGTCGCATGGAATTTGCGACAAGTCGCGCGCGGCGGGTCAAGTCGCACATTCTTAAGCCGATATCAAATAAGAATCCAAACGGGGACGCGGAGTGCAATTGGGGCCCGAACCAGAATCTGTGACGGCAATCACGGCCGAGACGGCGACCGGCATCTTGTTGGCGGAGGACGACCCCGTCACGAGAATGCTGATGACCCGCTTTCTCAAGAAAGCCGGCTACGAAGTCGAAGCCGTCGCCGACGGCGCCGAAGCCCTCGATCGCATGACCAAGCGCTACTACCCGATCTTGGTCACCGATTGGGAAATGCCGGAAATGGACGGCGTGACGCTGTGCAAAGCCATGCGGAATCTCCAACTCGATGGCTATGTGTATGCGTTGCTCTTGACCGCGCGCGATTCGAAGGAGCACATCATCGCGGGCCTCGAGGCCGGGGCCGATGACTACCTGGTCAAACCCGTGCACGAGCCCGAGTTGGTCGCGCGCCTAAATGCCGGACGCCGCATCTTGGCGTTGGAGCATTCGCTGCGCGCCGCGAACGAACAAAACCGGATTTTGTCGATTACCGATGCGCTGACCGGCACGTACAACCGCCGGTATCTCATGGACCAGCTGCCGCGCGAACTTCATCGCTGCCGCCGCTACGCTAATCCGCTGTCGGTGATCATGTGCGACATCGACCATTTCAAACACATCAATGATGCGCGAGGCCACGCGGCCGGCGACGATGTGCTCCAGCAATTCGCCGCCCGAATGCAAAAGTCCATCCGCTCCGCGAGCGACTGGGTCGCGCGCTACGGCGGCGAGGAGTTCCTCATCGTGCTTCCGGAAACGGACTACGAAGGCGCGCACTTCGTGGCGGAAAAAATGCGCTTGATGATGACGGCAACTCCCTTCGTGACACGAGCCGGAGATGCCGAGGTGACCGCGAGCTTCGGCGTCGCCTCCACCGCGCCGCAGGGGCCGGATCTCGCGCTCAAAGTCGAGACGCTCATTCGCAGTTCCGATGAGTGCTTGTACCGCAGTAAGCAGGGTGGGCGAAATCGCACCACCGGCGTCGAGATCTCGGAAGCCCTAGCACTCACCGCCACTGCCTAGACTTAGGGTGTGGCCACGCCGCCACACCGCGCTCGGCCGGCGCTAGCAGCGGCAGCGGTCAACCCACCTTAAGCAGCTGCGCATTCACCGCCTGTAGATTTTCCGTCACTTGCCGCACCAGCCGGTCGATCTCGTTCGACAGATTGGTGCGCGCCGCGCTCTCCAAGCTCGAGGCGGCGGCGCTCAATCGATGGGCGTGAATGTTGGCGCTCGCGCCTTTGAGCGCATGCGCGCGCTTGCCGATGGTCTCGAAATCATTGACTTGCATGGCCGCGATGATCTCGGCCAGACATTTATCGCCGCTCGCGACGAAGGTTTCGATGAGTTCGCGCTCAAAATCGGCATCGCCGCCGGTCAACTCGTGGAGCGCGTGGATGTCGACGTCATGCGCCGTCTTGTTGCCTCCGAGGTAGCGGCCGAGACAATCCGCCAGCTGACTCGGCACGATGGGCTTTCCCAGATGAGCGTCCATGCCGGCGGCAATGCACTGCTCGCGATCCTCGCTCATCACGTTGGCGGTCAGCGCAATGATGGGTAGCCTTTTCCCAAGGCCGCTCTCGCGCTCCATTTCTCGAATCTTCGAGGTGGCGGTGAAGCCGTCCATGACGGGCATTTGGCAGTCCATCAGAATGGCATCGAACGTCCCTTCGGCCATGCGCTCCAACGCTTCGATACCGTTGTTCGCGATGGTGACCTCGGCGGCCAATCTCTGCAGCAGCCGTTGCGCCACCTGCTGATTCACCGGATTGTCCTCGACCAAGAGGATGCGATGCCCGCGAAAGGTGGGAGTGGCACGCGGCGCCGCCGGCAAACACGCGAGGCGAGGTTCATCGCCGCTCAATACCTTGTCCAGCAGCGCCGCCAGCTTAAAGGCGCGGATGGGCTTCAAGCCGATGGCGTCCGGTTGGTACGGCCAGTCGGCTACGGCCGCATGGTCCGCTCCAAACATCGACAACAGTACGAACGGCAAACTTACCCAGCGCGGATTCAATCGCAGTGCCGCCAACAGGTCGAGGCCGCCTTTGACGGGCATCAACTCGTCCGCCAACACCAAGTGGAAGACCTCGCCTGCGGTAAGTCGATTTAGGGCCTCATCGACGCTCGCCGCGGTCACCACGTCGAAGCTGAACAGACTAAGCTTGGCGGCCAAACTCTCTCGGCCGACCGCGAGGTCATCGACCAGTAGGATTTTCCTGCCGGCCCCTAAGGGGTGAGGGACGTACCGGTCCCTGATGGGTCCCATGGGCACGGTCACCCAGAATCGCGAACCTCGTCCCATCTCGCTCTCGACGCCGACCTCGCCGCCCATGAGTTCCGCGAGCCGCTTGACGATCGAGAGGCCGAGACCGGTGCCGCCGTAGTGGCGGGTGGTCGAGGAATCGACCTGCGAGAACGACTTGAATAGGCGATCGAGGCGTTCGGCGGGGATGCCGATGCCCGTATCCGACACCTCGACGCGCAGCCGAGCATCGCCTTCGGTCAGGGCGGCGCTCGACACGTCGAGGAGGACATGGCCTTCGTGCGTGAACTTAACCGCGTTACCCACCAGATTTAACATGATTTGGCGCAGGCGCCCCGGGTCGCCTCGTGCGAGCAGCGGCACGCTACCCTCGATGTTGACGACGAGCTCGATGCCCTTGAGTGCCGCCTGCAGCGCGATGGGCGAGGTCGTCTCATACACGAGGTCGCGCAAATCGAAGTCGACATGCTCCAGTTCCACGCGGTCCGCTTCGATCTTCGAGAGATCGAGCACGTCGTTGATCAGGGAGAGGAGCGCCTGGGCGCTCGAGCGAATGATGTCCACATACTCGCGCTGCGTGGGGTCCAAGTTGGTGTCGGACAGGATCTGCGACATGCCGATCACACCATTCATGGGTGTGCGGATTTCGTGACTCACATTCGCCAGGAAGTTGCTCTTCGCGCGGTTGGCGGCTTCGGCGGCGAGCTTGGCTTCGAGTACGGATTGCTCGGCCACTTTGCGATCCGTGACCAGCTGCATGGACCCCGCGAGCCAGGTGGGCTCCCCATTCGAATCGCGCTCCACTTGGCCGCGCAGGCGCACCCATTCGTAGTGCCCGAGCTTGTGCAGCACCCGGATTTCGACGTCGAAGCCGAGGCCGCAGATCAAGTTATCGTCGATGCCTTGCCGGTAGGTGCCTCGGTCCTCCGGGTGAATCAAGTTCGCGAAGCGCTCATCGGAGTGGCCCAGTGCGCCGGTCTCGAGCCCCAGCAGTGTTTCGAAGCGCGGCCCGAACCAGAGCTTGTTCGCCGGAATGTCGAACTCCCAGACGCCGTCGCGGGTTCCCCGCATGGTCCGGGCCAGGCGCTTCTCGGTTAAGTTCAAGGCCGCTTCCGTGCGCTTCAAGTCCGTGACGTCGATCAGCGCGCCCGTGATCCGGAGGATTTCGCCCGCTTTGCCGTGCGTCGCGACGGCCTGTTCGGCGATCCAGCGTTCCGTTCCGTCCTCGAGCTTGAGGCGGTATTCACAGCGATAGGCGGGGTCGCCTTTGGCCGCCTCGACGGGGGCCTGCCGGATGCGCATCGACATCGTCGGGGTGCACGCGCGCGAGGCGGGCGTCCAAGTCGTCGAGGCGAGTCGAGGATTCGATGCCGAGCATCTCGTAGAAGTTATCGGAGCAGACCCAGCTGCGGCGCGCGAAATTAAGATCCATGGTGGCGACGCCGGCCGCCGACTGGGCGATGTTGAGCGACTCGGTGGTATGACGCAGCGTGTCCTCGAGCTCCTTGCGTTGGGAGATGTCGGTGATGGTGCCGATGACCCGGGCCGGCAGGCCCTCGGCATCGCGCAACACTTCTCCCCGCGCCGCCAACCAGCGTATGCCGCCGTCCAAGAGCAGCGATCGGTACTCGCTTTGAAAATGGCCGCCGGCGCTGATGGCGGTGCTGAGTTCACGCGCCACCGATTCGAAGTCCTCCGGGTGCACGGTCGCCAGCCATTCCTGGCGCGTGAAGGCGAGACGGCGGTACGGCAAGCCAATGAGCTCGAAAAACACCGGCGTGCAGGAGAGCTGCGCCGTCACGAGATCGAGATCGAAGATCCCGAATCCGCCGGCGGTCTGCGCGAACTCCAGAAACTCCGACGAACGGCGGAGCTGCGTCTCCCGCTCCTTGCCGCGGTAGACGGCCTTGTGCAGGCTCTTGGACAGCGACTCCATTTCATCGTCATCGCTTGAGGCTTCGGTTCCGCCCCCCTCGAGATGCGAGAGCACGTCGCGGAGCTTCTCGACGCGGCGGGTGAAGTTCAAGGCGATCGCCCAAACGCCGGCGAAGAGGGCGAGGCATGAAATGACCGCGGAGAGTCCGAGCGCGAGGCGGGCGCCGGAACTTAAGTCCAGGGTCCACAGCATCACCGCCAGGGCGAATACCGCCGCCGTGGGAATCAGGAGCAATTTGATGCGGCTCGACCAACTGCGCATGCGTCATCCAAAGGCTATGGTGGGCGTGCGCCCTTTGCCATATATCGGCAGCGATCCAGCCGCCTTGAGCTATGATCCGGCCTTGTAATTCAACGGGATGAGCGATGCAGGCGGGCACAAATCCCTGGGAACCCCGGCAATTTGCCGAGCGGCTGCTCGAATGGTTCGACCGGTACGGCCGAAAAGGCCTGCCGTGGCAAGAGAACCCGACGCCGTACCGGGTCTGGGTGTCCGAGGTGATGCTGCAGCAAACGCAGGTCGCGACCGTGATCCCGTACTTCGAGCGTTTCATGGCGCGCTTTCCCACCGTCCAGGCACTGGCCTCGGCGCCGCTCGACGAGGTGCTGCATCTCTGGACGGGCCTCGGGTACTACGCGCGGGCGCGGAATCTGCACGCGTGCGCGATAGCGCTGGTCAATCAGCACGGCGGTGAGTTCCCGGTCGACATCGAGGGGATTGTGCAATTGCCCGGCATCGGTCGCTCGACCGCCGGCGCCATTTTGGCGCTGTCGCGCGGTCAAAGTCATCCGATTCTGGATGGCAACGTCAAGCGCGTGCTGGCGCGGGTCTTCGGGATCGACGGCGATCCGGGCTCGCCGGCCGTTCTCAAAGTGCTGTGGTCGCAGGCGGAGGCGTGTACCCCCGATCAGCGCATCGCTGCCTATACGCAGGGCATCATGGATTTGGGCGCGACCCTTTGCACCCGTGCTCGGCCCGCTTGCACGGTCTGTCCGATGCTCGGGGTTTGCGCCGCCGCACGGGACGGGTCGTCAAGCGGAGTTGCCGGGCGCAAGGCATCGGCGTGCCCGCAAGGCGCGCGAAGCGATACTCTTGATCGCGGAAACCGGCCAGGACACCGCGCGCGTCGGTTCTCCTCGAGCGCCGGCCCGCGCCCGGCATCTGGGGAGGCCTGTGGTCGCCGCCGCAATTCGATACCGAGTCGGCGGCGCTCGATTGGTGCCGGCGCGAAATCGGCGACCCCGAATCGACGCAATCCTTAAGCCCGATCGATCACGCGTTCACGCATTTCGATCTGCGCTTGAACCCTTTGAGGGTGCGCTGCAAACCTTTCTTGGGCGTGCGCGAAGCGGACGATCGATTGTGGTACGCCTTGAGCGCACCGCCGCGCGTCGGCTTGCCGCAGCCCATCGTCACGCTGTTCGAACACCTCCGTTCAGGGTGCCGGCGCTTAGGTTAAGATGGGCTATGGCGCGCCGCGTACAATGTGTTCTCTTGAAGCGTGAGGCCGATGGTCTCGATTACTTGCCCTATCCCGGCGAGCTCGGCATGCGCATCTACAACAATGTGTCGAAAGAAGCGTGGGCGCAGTGGGTCGCGCATCAGACCATGCTGATCAACGAAAACCGGCTTGACCCCGATCGAGCCCAAAGCCCGCGCGTTTTTGGTCAAGGAGATGGAGAAGTTTTTCTTTGGCGAGGGGTCGGAGAAGCCGAAGGAGTTTGTGCCGAAGTAGGTTAAAGCTCCTCGAAGTATGGCTAGGAGCAGAGCAGCGGACTGAAAATCCGCGTGTCGGGGGTTCAATTCCCTC
>CAVWLU010000007.1:0-52939 GCA_963755965.1 uncultured Gammaproteobacteria bacterium | reverse complement strand
GATTGATCGCTTGAGTTGACCACCGCCGGTGCTGTATGGGTGCAGTATGTGAAGCGCCTCAGCGTGGTACTGCAGTTCGCTGTGCTTATGCGTTTCGTGCGACATCCCTAGATGAATCTAAAGCAGCTTAAGCGGATCGTTGGGTATCGCGTCGAGCTGGCGCCGCGAGCTCTGCAGCTGGACGCGTTCGGACGTGAACTACCTTCTCACGATGTACATCGGGCGGTCAGAGACGTCACCGATACGACCAAACATCGCTGCCGACGACCCCACGGGCCGCGATCCCTCGCTGCCCTCTGAGCTGTCTCAATTCGAGCAATGATCGTGGACATTTGGGCGGCACGCCGCAGGCAAATAACGGGATCAGGCATCAGCGCATCAAATCGAGCGCGCTGCCAGCTTCGGTCTGGCGTATCTGAGTGGGTACGACGTTGTAGCTTGAGCGGACTCCCAAGCCGGACGAACGAATGAGATTGAATTCTCGTTCTATCGCGGCATCGTCCGGGGGAAACGTACCTACCGCACATCGGTGGCTGTACCTGTTTGACGCACCTTTCGCTGCATGATGTATTGCCATCAAATGGACTTCAAGGAATACAGGGACCACGTTGGACATATTCGTCGCCCTCATCGGGCGCCATTTTCGGCATCTAATTGCGGGTTAGATGGATGAGCTACGCTTTTCGCGTCCTGATTGGGCTCGCTTTACTTGGCTATACCGTCTACGAGATCCGCACAGGTCAGTCTCGTGGCAAATGGCGCACCTACGACCGACACGACGAGCCGGTGTCTTTTTGGACAAGCATCTTGCTCCAACTCTGCATTTCCTTTGCATTCCTCATCGGCGTTCATTGATGGCGCGGGCAGCACGAAAGGTTCAGCCGAAACTGAGAACAGAATTGCTGCACGGCGCCCACACTGCAGTCCAGAGATCACAACATTCGGGTCGTAGGAGTCGCACATTCAAATCCTGTCACCCCGACCATTGATTTCATTAGATATTTCCGAGGAAGATGACTCTTAGGGTCCATCAAAAATTCTAAATAGGGGCCATTTAGGGGCCAAATCTGATGACGGCCTGGCATCCTGCACATCCACAATATCCCGCTGACCGTGCAGCCACCAATAATATGATCGCCCCCAATTTACTCGCCCGACGTACCGCGGCTTGTTCACGACAGTATTCCGCAGCTGACGTGATGCAGTGCACGTCGGCGGGCGCGGGCTCTCGGCAAATTCAGGGAGTGAAATAGTCAGATGCTTACGCAGAACACTGTGTTTATCTTAGGCGCCGGGGCGAATGTTCCGTACGGGTTTTCTACAGGCGGCGGCCTCATCGATAAACTTCGGGGAGTTGACCCGCAAGCGCGCATGGGGAACGCTGGTCAGCAAATTACGCGTCAGGAATCCGAGGCCTTTCGCGTTGCATGTTGGACAATCTCCTACCTTCGATTGACGCAATGCTCGAACATCGGGCTGATCTCGTGAAGGTCGGGAAGCGGATAATGGCGACGGTCCTCTATGAGCAAGAGCAAGCAGCTGGGCCGAGATCATTCGATGAAGATTGGATGTCGTTGATTTTTGCGAGCATGGCCTCCGATGCGCGCGACCTACCATCGTTTGCGTCCAATCCGGTCTCCTTCGTGACCTTTAATTACGATCGTTACCTCGAGCACAGATTCATCCGCGGTTTGGTGGCGCGCTACAACGTCAACCCCCGACAGGCCTGGGAAGCCGTGAAGATGATGTTTATCCATTTGTACGGGTCACTTGGAGAACTGACAGAGCAAGGGACCGTCGCGCCAAATGCGATGATGGTTCCGCTGGGTGCTCCCGAGACCAACGATACGTACAACTTAGGCCTGGCGCTCCAGGCGGCAGAACAGATGATCACGATTGTTCACGACGCGGCGCAGCCTCCAGAATCTTTCGCCGAGGCGCTAAGGCGATTTCAGACCTCTGAACGCTGTGTTTTTTTGGGGTTCGGTTTTGGAAGAAAAATCGTGGAGCGCTTGCAGACTACGAGAATTCCAGCGCGTGCCACAATCGACTGCACTACTTACGGAATGACATCCGCCGAAATCATGGACGCAGTATATCCAGCCTTTCAGGGCCGAGAATTGTCAGGCCTGCGACGGCAAGTCTTGGCTGACCGACCCGACAACCGCTCTATCAATCAGTTTTTGCGGGAAAATGTTCGACTTCTCAGGTGATAGACCTGAGAAGAAGTTCGCCGGGCAATTCCAGGGAGCACGCATGGATGGTATCGAATAGCGGAGATCTGCCCCAACGGACACGTGTCGACTTGAGCCCTCGGACGCTCGTCTCCAGGTGACGGTAGTTTAAGTTGAAATGGTGGGCCGTGTAGGGATCGAACCTACGACCAATTGATTAAGAGCGTGCGCCCCTCCTACGCCAGCGTACGCTGGAGTACGGTTTATCTAGCGTTTTCAATGCCTTATCCTAGCGGCATTGCGACTTGTTTCTCCGAATTTGTCTCCGGTACGATCTGATTTGCTATTTGCTCACTCTTTGGTCATTCCCCTACTGGTTCGACTCCCTGATGCCCAAAGGCCCAAAGCAAAACTTCGCCAGGACAACATCCGATCATTCGAATATGTGGGCGCCGCACAGGGCAAGGCGCAATGCATTTATTGGGATATGACGTTACCTGGATTTGGTCTGCGGAAATTCCCGAATGGCCGGGGCAGCTACGTCTGCTCTTACCGGATTCAAAAGCGCAAGCGGCTGGTTGATTGATCTAGGACGGTCCGATACGATCACGTTAGAGCAGGCTCGGCGTAAGGCCCGCCTCTATATTGGGACGGCAGCGGACGGCAAAGACCCCAAATCGAATATCGACGAAATGCGGGCGTCGATGACCGTCAAGAAGCTGGCTGAGCCCTATATTGAGCGTCACGCAAAGCCCAAGAAAAGAACGTGGAAAGCCGATGAATCGGCCCTCAATCAGCTCTTCATTCCACGGTTCGGAACGCATTTGGCTTTCAAGCCACGAGCCAACAAGGTTTCGTCGGATCTCGCTCTAGTGAATACCCCAACTCAAGGACCGCCTCGATTTCGACGGATCTCGCGTCAGGATCTCTTCAACCTTATATGGTCCGAGCCGATGACGACTCTTGCCAAACGGTTCGGCATATCAGACCGTGGACTCACTAAGGTATGTCAGCGATCCGATATACCGGCACCGCCGCGCGGCTATTTGGCGAAGATTTCGGCGGGAGGCACGTTCGAACGCCCCGATTTGCCGAACCGAGATGATTTGAGTTCTAGAAAAGTCGGATTCCGCATCAATCTAAGTGCGAGTCGACAGCAGCCATTGCAACGGGGTTGATACCTTGTGTCCTTACCGTCACTAGAGTCCGGAGCCACCAAAGTCGTTAGATTCCGGGGACATCCAGTTGTTACATGCCTAAATAATGCCCCAACCGAAATCAGGTAGCCAGAAAGCTTCGGGTTGGATATGACACCGAGCGGCAATTTGCACTAAGTGGAACAATGGCGCTAGGCGCTGGAACAGCGCCAATTACATCAGCCTGTCGACCATCGTGGCAATTGGATCCCTCCCAAAAGCGGCCGCCGCTGTATTACATAGTCGACCATGAGCATCAGTTTTTGTCGCCCGCATTACCTTTGCCGCGAGCGGATAGGCGTACGGTGATTGTCGAATAGACTCGATTGCTCCGGATGGATCCGAGGTATACATTTCGGCGACTTAAATTACGCGACTCACCCGAGGGGGGCATATCGATGGGATCGATGTGTACGATGCCAAACGCTACTGTTCAAGCTTTGCGCGAGTGGATATGGTGTGCGGTAGGGTGATTTCGGCATGAATGCCGACCAAACCTTGGTGCGTCAGTTCGTGCAGGGAGGACGCGCTCCGATCGACATGGAGGGGAACCCGCTGGCGCACGCGCTCGCAGGCTCGATCCTCGAACTCGACTCGGCCGGAGGGGCGCTGCTCGCTTTTGTTCCGCCACAGCAGTTTGTCCAAGCGGCGCACGTCCTTCAGGGTGGCATCATCGCGGCGATGCTCGACTTCGCAATGGTGTTCGCCGCGCACGCGCGGTTAGAGGGGGACCGGGCGTTCTCGACCGCGACGCTGAGCATCAATCTGCTGCGGCCGGCGGTGCCCGCGAGGTATCTGGCGCGCGGGCGGATCGTACGCAACGGGCGAAAGCTCGTGTTCGCGGACGCCGAGCTACTTCCGAGCGATGGCGGGCGACCGCTCGCGACGGCAACCGCCGTCATGGCCTTGCTCTCCGGCGAGCGCGGACTATGATGACCGCGTTACCGCCCTCGGACTCCGTCTGGTGATTCGATCTTGATCAGCTCTGCACCGAATTGTGCGAACAGATTCGCTGCGTAGGGTCCAGCAGTGATCCCATTCCAGCACCCTAATGCAGTCAAGTGGGCCGGATACACCCGTCCACCCCGGATCAATGCTCATGCATTTGGAACCGCGGGAGAAAGTTCCGCGCGTCATGTGCACTGCTCCTCGTATGAATGAGCGAGTTGGCCGGTTAGGCGGCGCCCTCAAACCAGCGTGCGCAGATTTCTCAGGTCGCTTCGGCAGAAGCCGAGCCACACTGCCAATTGCTTCTCCTGTAATGAATTCTGCTTCAGGCGCTGGCTCAGAAGATGGAAGTCGACATGATCGAGTGGCTGGTCCTGATTAAAGCACGAGAACACATGGCTTTCCTTTCCAGTCGTCGGATCGCGGTGCAGCTGGAGACATTGACCGCAAATCTCTTTCATCATGCACTGCATGGGCGAGTTGATTGACCCAATCGCAAAGTGATGCGGCTTCAGGTGCACGCGCAGTGACTCATGACGCGCCTTTGCGACAGCTGCCATCATCCGATCGGAGCCGATCGCGATGATCCGGTCGACATCCTCGGTACGGATCGAGGGCATGCCGAGGAACCCAGATGCGTATGCGCCAATCGCCTGGACGATATTGCCGATGAAAGAGCGGTCTTGCGATCGGCCGGGCATGAAGCCGGGCTCTTCATCGCAACACCAGATGACCGTGTCGGCTGCGGACTCAATCTCCCGCACCTTGAATCGGTCGACGGTCTTCTTGTATCCGGCGAAGTAAAGCACTCTTGAGCCAGACCTCCGAAGAGCCTGCCCGATCGAAAATAGCACTGCGTTGCCGAGCCCACCGCCGCATAGCATGACGGTCTCGTTGCGCTCGATATGGGTAGGCGTGCCGGTCGGGCCCATCAGAGTCACCGGATCGCCCGGGCGCAGCGCCGCACATAGGTTAGCGGAACCGCCCATCTCGAGCACTATAGTGGATATCAGCCCCTCGTTCGGATCGACACCGGCGCCAGTGAGCGCAAGTCCTTCCATTTGCATCCGCGTGCCAGCGGCCATGGCAGAGAGAGCTTCGAAATTCTGCAGGCGATAGAACTGTCCCGGCTGGAACTTGCGCGCGGCCATGGGCGCCTTGATCACCACCTCGACAACGGTCGGGGTCAGTCGTTCGACCGTATGGACAGTGGCCAGCAGATCTTGCGCGAGTTCGCCAAAGAACATATCGGTGCTCGTCGCGGATCGGGGTGGTTGGCGAGCCAGCACTCTGGATACTGTCGGATAGCCCTGTTTCGCCGAGGCCATGGCCTTGACAACGTTGCCAAAGTAGGACGGGTGCAGATCGCCGAAAAAACTAATGAAACGACCGTCGTCCATGCGCGAGAGCAGAACCTCGGGGAGAGCCGGCTTACAATTGGAGTAGGCGGGTCTGACCGGAGCCCCAGACTCGTCACAGGCTCTAAAATACTTTCCATCGAGCGTGAAATGCAGGGCGTCTTCGCGCGCCAGCACAGTGTTCGGTTGCGTGCCGGCAGCGACCAGGATGGTGCGCGCCGGCAACGAGCACTCGCCGTCGCTCGCCCACTCCCCATCCTCGTTCCGTTTCTGGTTGGCAAAGCGCATTCCGGAGGCCGCGCCGCGCTTGTCCACATCAACTGAGAGCGGCATAACGCACTCGGTAATCGCGATTCCTTCCTCCAATGCCTTCTCGACCTCTTCGTGGTTGTGAGTGTAGCAAGGGCTGTCTACCAGTCGACGCCGATAGGCAATCGTCGCCCCACCCCACTGTTGCATCAGATCGACGATACGTGCGGCGCGATGCTCTTTGCCTGCTGTGGCGCGTTCGTGGCGAATGGCGCGTGCGTGCGCGAGGAACTCCTCGGCGATTTCCCGATCCTCACCGTCCCAGTGCGCGCGAACTGCATTCTCGCCAACGGATGCCGTCAACGTTTCGTGACGATGCAGAAATCGTTCGACTTGGACGGCGTAATAGGCGAGCGCCTCCGTTGCAGTATCGATAGCAGTGAGGCCGCCTCCGACTACGAGTACGGGCAGCCGCAGCTGCATGCCGGCGATGGAATCGTGCTTGGCGGCCCCAGTGAGTTGCAAGGCCATCAGAAAGTCGGAGGCGGTGCGCACGCCGCGCGCCATTCCGTTCGGTATCCCGAGCACGGTCGGTTTACCGGCCCCCAGACACAGTGCAATGTGATCGAACCCGTACTTCACGGCATCGTCGAGGGTGATAGTGCCGCCGAAGCGCACCCCACCGAATAGCGCAAATTCGGCGCGACGCACTAACAGCAGACGGATGATCTTGAGGAAGTTCTTGTTCCAGCGCACCGTGATACCGTACTCAGCGACCCCCCCGAAACCTGCCATCGTGCGCTCATCAAGGGCCTCGTATAGCTGCTGCACATCCTCGATTGGATCAAAACGCACACGGCTGCCGTCCGCAGAAACGCCGCACAAGCTCTCTGAGAGCGGTTCGATCTTCAGCCCGTCGATGCCAACCACCGCGTGCCCATCATTCATCAGGTGATGGGCGAGCGTAAAACCGGCAGGACCCATACCTACCACAAGCACGCGTCGCCCGGTCGGTGGGCGCGGCGTGGGCCGGCGAATGTTGAGCGGGTTCCATCGCGTCAGCAGACTGTAGATCTCGAAGCCCCAGGGCAACTCTAGTACGTCCTTGAGTGTTCGCGTCTCGACCTGTGGGATATTCACCGGCTCGGTCTTCTGATAGATGCATGATTTCATGCAATCGTTGCAGATGCGGTGACCGGTAGCGGCCACCATCGGATTGTCCACCACAATGACAGCCAACGCACCGATTGCGTAACCCAGGTTCTTCAGGGTATGGAACTCTGAAATCTTCTCCTCCAGAGGACAACCGGTCAGTGGCACGCCGAGCGAACTCTTCTTGAATGTAATGCGTCCGACCACGTCCGCCGTACCCTTTTCGCGCAGACCGATAGAACAGGAGTCCTTCTGCTGCGTGTGGCAAAGTATGCAGTAGTTTGACTGATCAAGGGCCCCGCATAGATCGGCACCTGTGTCTGTCAGGGCAAAACCGTCGCGCCGACGCACATGCTCCGGGGCGATCCTGAACGAAGCCAGTCCCCGAAATTGAGACTTCAAAGCTGACGGGATCAGATTCATCGGGTCGGTTCGCGATGGCAACTTGAAAAGAATGCCTTTCCGGTACATTCGCTGTCCTTCCGGACTGTGAACGGCCCAGGCCGCGTACTGTCGTGCTATCTCGAGGATTTCACCGTGGTTCGCTTTGTCCGACTGCCATTCGATAATTTTCTTCGCAAATCCAGGCTCGTCGAACTGGCCGCCCATACGCTCCGTCAAAGTGTGGAGGAGTGCCGGACCGTCGCTTTGCGAGGCCTGCTCCGGCGGAATCAACTTAGCTGCGTGCCTTTGCACGAACTGCCGCTTGACTTCGTAGATCGCAGCAAGGTCGGTGTGCCGGCGTGTCAGGGCGCTGGCAGGCTCGGCAATGTCAAAAAATTCGATCAGGAACGTTTCAAGAACAGGTGCAAGCGCCAGTATCAACGCCGATTCTGCGGACCTCGGGGTGGCGTCAGGTGCAGATCGTGCCGCCAGTAACTGGGAATGACGGGAGCTGGCTGCCAGGTTAAGTCGCTGAAGGAATATTGCATCCAACTTCTCCAAGCTCTCTTGTCGGTACAGGTCGGCGATGGAGAAACCATGAGCCAGCCTCAGCATTGATAGGCCCCTTCGGCAATCTGGATCGCTTCAATAAGTGGTTCCACTGTGTCGGACGAGAAGTCGCTGTAAATACCGCATTCGTTGACCACGTCGATGAACTATTTGGACTCGGACGCATCTGCTAGACGCCCTTCGAAAACGAGTTGGTACTTGCCCGTGACCCCACGCCAATGATCTGCGTCCTGCGATGGTTCTTTGTGCGAGGTGATCGGCTTCGACTGTTTCAGCAGTTGCACATTTAGTTCAATCCAGCGCTTAAGTTCGGGCGCCTCCTCCGGCCGTATCGCCTCCGCAGGACATGCGGGCTCACACACACCACAATCGATACACTGTTCGGGGTCGATTACCAGCATATATTCATGCTCGTAGAAGCAGTCGACGGGACACACCTCCACACAGTCGGTGTACTTGCATTTGATACAGTTTTCAGTGACTACATATGCCATTCCCACGCCTCGTCACGCGGCCCCAACTCGATCGAGGATCTCCGCGCGAACTACCTTCACCGGCAACGCACTCATGCGTGGTATCCCGGAAAAGCGGTCGAAATCGTCCTCCACGCTGATCAGGCGGTTGACGCTGCTGCCGACCAGGCGGAAATCCGGGTGCTCGAGCGGCATGCCACCGAAAGCATGGCTAATGGAGACCAAGCCTCTGCGCAACGTATCGTCCGCTTCCACGATCGCGGGAATCTTCCCATGCCGAGATGAAACCTCGACCTCATCGCCGGTGCGGACTCCGATCTGCGCAAGATCGTCTGGATGCATGAAAGCCGGGTTGTGTCGTCCTCCTTTCCGGATCAGCATCGGCAGATCGTGTCCGCTTGAGTTGTAAACGTGCGCCGATCGCCTGCAGATCAGGCGAAACGGATACTCAGCAGGCGGTACCGTCGAATCAGTGGCTATCTCATTCAACTCCGCCATCATCTCCCCATTGCCCACCTCGAGTCGCGCAGCGCACTTGGGATCTTTGGCCTCCGCGACAATCTTTTCCGCGAATACCGCACCATGCGGGTGGCGCTTGACCTCGGCCAGCGGAATGCGCGATCCGCGCGTAATCAGCTCGTAGATCTCGTCGGTGGTCGGCTTGTTGACCATATCGAGGTCGAGCGGAGCGCGGGACTCGCGACGGGTGCTAGTTAGGCCATCCGTATAGTATATTTGTAGTGGCAACGCCAAATGACGCGCGACTCCGTAGAAGAACTCCCACTCCTCGATGAGATCTGAACCTGCTGGTACGTCCATTAGACGGGGTGCGTACATTCCGAACGGCTCGGACATACCCCAGATCCCTACATACAGCTCGATACACTCGACAACAAAGGACATGTTAGGCACTTCAAGCCCAATCTTTGGCGCGATCACGTAATGCGCCATCTTGGCTGAAGGTGACAGCTTGGTGTCGAGCGTCACGAACAGATCGATCGCCTGAAGAGCGGCAATCGTGCGCTCTTGCTCCGGCCACGCGGTGACGGGGTTCCCGCCCAGGCAGATAAGTGCCCGCACCTTGCCCGCAAGAATCTCATCCGCGAGTGCTGCCGTGGGCATACCAGACGCTGCTTGAGTCAGGCCACGCACAGACATAGGTTGTTCTGGGAAACGGGCAGGCCGAGGTGGCGTCGGTTGCGCGCGCGGTCGGGCGCGGGGAAGTAGCACACCGGGATTGGCAACCGCGTCGCCTTCGCGCAGAAACCGTCCACAGACGGCATTTAGGCAGAGAATCATATACTCCGTGAGGGTTGATCGACCGCTCATGTTGGCGCCGGTGCAACCGCCTACGATGCCGCGCTTGGCACGTGCAAAGACGCGGGCTGCCTCTACGATCCGTTCGGCTGGGACATCGGCTCGCTCGGCCGCATAGGCGGGGCTGAATTTCGCGACTGCAGCGCGCAGAGCCTCGACGCCCGAGGCATTCTCGGCGAGGAATGACTTGTCCTCGAGACTTTCGGCAAGGATAACGTGGATCATCGCGGCGAGTAATACGGCGTCTTCGCCGGGTCTGGGTTGCAGGTGAATGTGTGCGCGTTTTGCGGTTTGTGTGCGCCGCGGGTCGATCACGATCAGTCGCATGCCCCGCGCGATTGCTTCGGTCAGCAGACGGCCCGGATTCTGGGACGGCATGGCCGCATGTATCGACACCATCGGGTTGGATCCGACGAGCATCCAAACGTCAGAGCCGAGGAAACCCTGGGGACCCGCTTCCCAGCCGCCCAGCAGCGCCGCGGCGACATCCTTGCCAGGCTGGTCGATGCTCATCGCCGTGAAAATCATCGGGCTCTGCAGTGCGATCATGAGGGAAACGCAAAGCGCAGGCGATGCAGGATAGGTAGCCGAATGCGTTCCGAAGTAGACCGCCACCGATTTCGGCCCATAGCGTTCCAAGGTATCGCGCAGGCGTTCGGCCACCTCGGTAACCGCGAGTTGCGAAGCGATCGGGTGATGACGCCCGTCCAATCCGCGCTTCATAGAATGAAGCAGTCGTTGAGGGCTCGCCATCACCTCGGGCAAAGCCTGGCCGCGCGTGCAGCAGAACCCGTGATAGGTTGGGCTCTCACTGTTGCCGGTCGCCCGCACGGGCCGACCGTCCTCCATATCGACTGTGATCGGACAGGAAGCCGCACAAAATCGGCAAATCGCGGGGTGTGAGGTCCTCATCGTAATCTCCTGAGTTAGAAAGTCCCCTGGATCTTCGAATTCGCAATGAGCTTGGATTCAGCGGGAGTCAGCTGGGGGATTCAGCTGCAAGACAAAGCACTCCATCTTCCCCTCCTGCTTGCGGTAGAGCTCCATGTATCCGTCCCGCCGAGCGTTCATGACTGGATCAGCCGTCATGTCATGGGTTAGCGCACTCGGAGCCGCTTGCGGAATTCGGTGGTCCCTGTTCAATGGAAGCGTACCGACACGGTTCCGCCAAAGACGCGTGGCGGAGCCAGCGCATACTGCGCAAATCCCAAGGACGAAATATCTGCTCCGTATAAGAAGTAAACCCTGTCTGTCACGTTGCGTACGAAAGCCGACACTTCCCAAGTGTATTGCGATGCTTTGTAAGTGTAGAAAGCGCGTACGTTTCCGACGAACCTAGCGCGGTCCAATTCTACGGGAGCGTTGAAGGTGGTGAAATACTGGGCAGAGTCGTATTTGCCATCTCCTTGCAGCGCTAGTGTGCCGTCCAAGGCCGGCCATTCGTAGCGCAGCAGTGAGGTTACACTCGCCTGTGGTGCCAATGGCATCCGTCTGTCCACGATTTCACCCGAGGGAAGTTGAACGTCCGCTACAGTAGTGTGAAGCCCCGCGTACCCGAGTTGCGCGGTCAATCCACGCACGGGCACGGCTTCGATTTCCAGCTCGCCGCCATAAAGATAGGCATTTCGATTGAAAATCGTCGGTACCCCCAGCTGAAGGGAGTACGCTTGATATTGCTCGTAATTGTAGTAGAAAACATCCGCGTTTATCCGAACCTTGCCACCCGCTAGAGTGGTCTTTTCGCCCGTTTCGTAGCTCGTGAGCTTCTCCGCATTGTGCGGAATGGTTGCTGTGTTGACAGGTACGCTGCTCAAGGGAGGGTTCCAATTGCCACCCTTGTATCCGCGGTTCACACTGGTATAGAGCAGTACATCCTGCGTCAGCCGGTAATCCATTTCCGCTTTGCCCGAGAAGCCGTCGAAATCTCGCTTCGCCGATGAAAAAGTTGTCGGGTTGTATACGATAATCGTTTCTGGGGCCACGTTCTCAGTGTTCGTCGCATCAAACTGCTTCTGATCGAAGCTGTACCGTCCTCCGAGGATGCCTGACAGCTGATTGGTGAACGCGTATTCGAGCTGCCCGAACGCGGCCTCTGAGTGCGTCGTCTCTCCGAAAGAATCTTGATAATCCAAGCTAAACGGCGGAATTGGGAGGTTCTCGAAATTTTCGGACCGAAGGTCCAGGTAGTAGACACCGCCGACCCAGCGTAAATTTCCGGTTTGACCATCCAGCCGCACTTCCTGTGAAAACTGCGTAAGCCACTGATCAGTAAAATATTCCAACACCGGAGTGGGAGAGGGGTCAGAGGTTTCGGCGTACGCCTTACTCATCGTGTAGTAGTCAGAAATGACAGTGAGCTTGGCTCCGCCCAGCACACTGTCGATCGTCAGGCCGACACCGCGAATAGTACGATTGAAGTCATGTGGACCATCGGTGGTGCGCTCAAAAGTTGTCGGGGAGGGATACCGGTAGCCCACGAGGTTACAGCCCGGACAGGTGCCGTAGGGATTTTGCGTTGCACCCACGAAAATACCTAAACCCTGCGCATTGGGCACCGCCGCGTAACCAACGTAGGGGTCAGTCGCTTCGTGGGGGTTTCTGGAATAGTGAACGGTCAGCAATGCGTGGGTGTCTCCTCCGAAAGTCTCGGCGAGCTGTCCGCGGATCGCGTAGTTGTTTTGTTGCGGCGTCGTTGGGCCGGTCGAGTCGACTAGATAGCCGTTCGCTCGGTTATAGGCGAAGGCCACGCGACCGAGAAGATCGCCCGAAATGGGCCCTCCGAAGGCACCCTGTGCATTCACCCCACCATACTGTTCGCCAGTTGTGCTGAAGTAACCGTCGGGCGTCTCCGTGGGCTTATTGGTAATATATTGCACCAGTCCCCCGGTCGCGTTGCGACCGAACAGCGTGCCTTGCGGCCCGCGAAGCACCTCAACGCGATTCACGTCGAAGAGAGCACCAGAGAGCGCGCCATTAGCCGCAACATATTCGTTATCGACGTACACGGCGATGGGCGCTTCTAGCTGGTCTGCGTATGACGTCTGGGATACTCCGCGAATCGCAATATTAGTCACGACCGGCGAGTACTGGGCCATTTCGAGACCCGGTACCTGCTGCACGATGGACATAGTGTCCATCATCCCGAGCTGCTGTATTTCCTTGCCGCTGAGGACTGCGATTGATGTGCCTACATCCTGCAGATTCTGTTCACGCTTCTGCGCCGTAACGATAATTTCCGCCAAAGTGTCCTGGGGTTGAATCTGGGCATCTGCGGCGATGGCGGTACCCCCCGCGAGCAACAGCGCTGCGAGAGTGGCCAGCGATCCGGAGCGTTGAACGCTCAGCGCTTCTGGCATGGTTGGTGCGGCAGTCATCGCAGCCTTCGGAATTTTGCACTGAAAAGGATTCATGTCGACGATCTCTATTAGCGCGTGCTCACGGCAAGGCAGTGAGCGGACACTGCCTGAGTTCTGTAGGATCTTCATTGCGAGATTACAGTCCGATTACCCAGGGAGTATCCGCATCCGGCAATTGCTGCTGGGCTGGCTCGATGCAACTGAGCGGTCTCATCGACGGGACGCCGGGGTCGCGTGCACAGTCAAGGTAATCCACGCCCTCGTGCGGCCTATTGGACTGCGATTCCGGCCCCATGGAGATTGACGAGAATACGTACGAATTCCGCTTCGACGCACCCGCGAGTGCGGTTCTTCGCAGACCGCGTACTCTTCTGTTGTATACCATTTGACTATCCGGAACCCCTCCTCGACCGAACCGCGCTGGGATCTAGTTCTCGTTCAGCATCGGCGAGATCTCGGCCGTCCGGCGGCCACATGTTCTGACCCTGCTGAAAGCAGTTCACCGGACATACGGCAACGCATTCTGTGTACTTGGACAAGGTCGGCTACGGCACCCGTCCTTATGCCGAGCGCAGGCGGAGCCGCCCGCGTTGCCGCGCTTTTTTGTTCCCTCGTAGCCGCTGCGCAAGTTTTTTGTCGGCTTTGTGAGCGATCTTAAGCATGTATCCGATCGCTCAACGCCGCGAAGCGCTGTTGCTGTGAAAGCCAGCCACCGTAGAGTAGATCAATCCCGATAAGGCGCTTGAAGTGGTGGCCCACGACGAACTCATCCGTCATTCCAATTGCACCATGCAGCTGGATGGCGCGCTGTCCGACGTACCGCCCGCAGCGTCCGATTTCGTACTTGGCCGCAGCCAGTAGTTGGTCGCGAAGCACTCCATCGTTCGTATTGAGTAGGTGCCCGGCCATCCAAGTAGCCGCCTCCGCCTGCGCGAGTGCGATGGTCATATCAGCAACCGTATGTTGCAGCGCTTGGAACTGTGCAAGCGGTCGACCAAATTGCATACGATTCTGAAGGTGATCGGCTGTAGTGTGAATGAGCTCCTCCATGACTGCGACCGCCTCGACACATATGCAGTACGTGGCTATCCTGACCGCATGCGCAAGTGCCGCCGGAGCCGCGTTCGGTTCGGCGACGAGGCGGGTATCGGCAATGCGAACAGCATCGAGCACTACATCAGCCGCCAATCCGCCGTCTACGGTCGCGTAGCCGCGAATCCGCGCCTCACTGGGGCGCACAGCATAGATTGCAAGCCCTGCGTCGGCGCATTCGTCGATTCGTGTCGGAACGAGGATCATCTCGGATTGATCCGCAAACGGAACAAGGGCCAATTGACCGCTCAGCTCAATGCCTCCTGGTACGCGCTTGGCCTCGGTTGTAGTTGACCCGTCGAATCCTCGGCAGCGGACGTCGTGGAGCGCAACGGTTGCAAAACTACGTCCTGAGATCGTTGCCGCAATTAGCTCGGTCCTCATCGGGCTCGGTGGGCACGCAGCCAACAGAGTTCCCGCGAGTACGACGGCATCCAGGTAAGGCTCTAGGACTGCTACCTTCCCAAGCGCTGTCATAACAGAGGCGAGCTCGCTCGGACCGCCGCCAAGTCCACCGTCTGATTCAGGAAACGGGATGCCGAGCCACCCCATGTCCGCAAACGCGGCCCATGTCTCACGATCGAACCCCGACCCCGAGGTGATAGTCTGTCGCCTCCTGGACAGCGAGTAGGAGTCCGTCAGGAACCGTAATGCGGTATCCGCAAGTCCAAGCTGCTCAGAACTGGGCTCTGAGAGGAAATCAGTGTGGGCGGCGCTCAATCGAACACCGCTCGAGCGATCAGGTTCCGCTGCACCTCGTGCGTACCCCCTTCAATTGACAGACCGCGATTCATCAGCATCGTCGGTATGTAGGGCTCGATATAGTCGCGCCCAGCCACGGAATCGCCTGCCGACCGCAGCGGTCGCTCGGTGCGGAAATAGCGCGCCGCGGGGCCGAGGACGTCGACCATCAGATCATCTATCCTCTGATGCAGGTCCGTCACCAGAATTTTCAGGATCGACGGCTGTGCGCGATAAAGCGCACCACGCGACCGGCCGAGGATGGCTTTGAGCTCGAAATGCGAATAGGTCAGAACAGCTAGATCAAGTTCAACGAGTCGAATCTCAATCTGGCTAGACTCCTCCATCGTTCCCCTTCGCTTGGACTCGCGAGCGTACAAGCGCCGAAGCTCGCGCAACCGGCGCTCGAGGTGCCCGCTCATGATATAGCTACCCCGTTCGAGCTCGAGCAGATACTTAGCGATCTTCCAACCGTCTCCCTCCTCACCCACTAGGTTGGATGAAGGTACGCGCACATCGTCGAAGAACACCTGATTGAGATCACTATCACCGCTGATCAGTTGAATGCGCTTGACTGTGACACCCGGTAGACGCATATCGATAAGCAGGAAGCTGATTCCTTTTTGCCGGCGATCCTCCTTACTTGTTCTGACCAGGCAGAAGATGTGATCGGCGAGATGGGCTTGCGTTGTCCAGATCTTGCTACCGTTCACGACATACTCAGCTCCTGTACGGTGGGCAGCGCACTGCAGTGACGCGAGATCGGAGCCCGCACCGGGCTCCGAAAAACCCTGGCACCAGTAGTCGTCTCCGTTGAGAACGCGCGGAATGAGTTCGCGCTTCTGCTCCTCGGTTCCGAAGGCAGCGAGAATCGGCGCGACGTAGACCAGGCCGAGTCCCGGGAGGAACGGTGCTCCCGCCAGACCGGCTTCAGTCTCGAAGATGAAGTGTCGAAGCGGTGACCAACCAGGGCCGCCGAATTCGACCGGTAACTTCGGCGCGAGCCAGCGTTTGGCGAGGAGCTTCGCTTGCCATTTGAGCGCGATATCGCGTTCCGCGAATGAGGTCAGGAAAGTGGCGGAAGCCTTCGCCGGCTCCCGAAACTCGTCCGTGAGTTCAACGGCAAGAAACGAGCGCACCTCGGTTCGGAACGCCTCGTCCTCACGCGGTAGCGCGGTCGTCTCGAGCGTGAGCATCTTAGGTCCTCTCGGGCTTCTTCCCCGGAGCTGCCTCATAGAATGAAGGGTCTAAGATCCTCCCGAAGCGAGCGTAGTTGTGCCAGTGGAGCAGATGGTGATTTGCAAAGTGGGCTCGTTGATTTGCCAAACGGCCGGCAGAATCCTCGACGTTGTTGACGGACTCCTTGATGAGGCTCAGCGCGAAACTCGGCTTCTCCGCGATCTTTGTCGCGAGTTCCAGAGTCTTGGTTTCGAGCTCGGAGCGGGGCACCACATAGTTGACCATTCCAAGCCGAAATGCCTCTTGGGCGGTGACGAACTCACCGGTGAACAGCATTTCCTTTGCCTTGCGTGGTCCAAAAGCTGCGACATGCCCGAACCACTCGACTCCATTCATGTTCATGTTCACGGTATTGTCGCAGAATAGCGCGTCATCGGAGGCCACGACCAAATCGCACGGCCAGATCAGCATCAGAGCGCCAGCAATCGCCTTGCCGTGAACCTGCGCAATCGTCGGCTTGGGGATGCTCCGCCAGCGTTCGCAGAAGCCCACATAGATTTCCATTTCACGGTGCAAATAGCCTTCAGCACCGGGGCGCTCATAGCCTGTCCATGTTCCAATCTGGCGATGACCCTTCGTGGCCGCAGCTATTTTCCCTATTTCAGTGGGGCCCGTTTCGTATATGTCATGGCCCGACGAGAAGTGCGGACCTGCCGCGGCGAGGACGATGACCCGGACGCTCTCCTGTGCCGCCAGTACGTCGAACGCGTCGTTCAGGGCATACAGGAAGTCAGTATTCTGGGCGTTGCGGGTGTTCGGCCGGTTGAGTGTGATCCGCCCTACTCTCTCAAGCGGATAATCAATTAGTACGAGGTCTTCGCTTGTCACGACAGTATCCTTCACATTGAAGACATCGCACCGGTACCGATGCTGGTGACGAATGCCAGGGCAAGCGCGCTCTGCAGCAGGCACTCTATTTGAATCCGCTTCTCACCTTCTTCACCGTCCTACGCATCGCGCTCACCTTAAGCGGACTTTGCACCTTAAGTCGCCATCCTCGCTACCTCAATCGTTCTTGGCTCAGCGGCCGCGAAGTGCGTTGCAGGTACCATAGCGCTCGCATTCGCTGTTAGTTAGCCGAAATCGGCAATTTAGGCCCGCACATCGGCGAGAATCGCGCGATGGGCAATTCGTTCGGCTTGAGCTGCTCGTCCGATATTTATGTAGCCCGTTCACGGTGACTCCTCTGGCGCAATCTGTGGTGAGTACACAATCCAGCGCCTCGATCACGGAACGGCGTGACGGCCTCAGACGTCCTCTACTAACGGCGGGGAATGTGTATCCGCGCTGGGGCAGGCGGTCGACGCCACATTGCCACTTATGGATACGCCGGGCGCTTGAATCTCGCTACGCTTGTAGTGACGCCCCGTGCTTAAGAGGAGGACAAATCGATGGCTCTTGGCCCGTGCCGCTCCCTCGGGGGCATGACGGTCGGCAACATAATAAAGACGGCGGCTACTCGATTCCCGGCCCGGGAGGCGCTGTTGTGTGCCGGAACCGGTCGGCGATTCACCTTCCGCCAATTGAATGTGCGCAGCAACCAGCTCGCGCATGCTCTGATGGCGCTCCCTCTCGAGCGCGGCTCTGTAGTCGCGTTCATCTGTTCGAATCGCGCGGAGATCCTCGAGACTTACCTGGCGCTCGCCAAAACCGGCCTCGTGGGTTTGCCGCTCAACTACCGGCTGGCGCCAGCGGAGCTGGAGGTGCTCATCAACGAGATCGGTGCAGTCACCGTTATTATCGAGGCGCGCTTCGGGGGCGTCCTCGGCCACCTCAAGGCCAACTGTCCAACCCTAAATCACGCCATATGGATCGGCAGCGATGCGCCCGACTCGTGCCGGCAATATGAAGAGGTCTTGGCGGCAGCGCCGGCCACCGAACCGGATATAGCCGTGGACGATGCGGCACCCTACTACTTTAATCTGACTTCCGGTACGACCGGGCTACCAAAAGCCTACGTGCTGGCGCAGTTCTCCGCCTGCGCGATGCATGCCGCGATGCTGGGACAAGAAAGCCGTCCGGAAGATGTGACTCTCGTGGTATTTCCAGCGTTCGGCCGCGTGGGCCTCGGCGGTCTGATCATGTCGATGATCGCGGGCACACGCAGCGTGCTCGTCAACTTCGAGCCGCGCGAGGTCGTTCGGTTGATCCACGAGGAGTCGATCACGCTCGTATGGCTGGTGCCTACGATGGCGGCGCTCATTCTAGAGATTCCGGACCTAACCTCGGGGACGCTCGATTCGCTGCGCGGCATCGGTTTTATTGGTTCGATGCTGCCGGCCGCAATCCGCGAGCAGGTCACGGCTCGTCTGTGCCCACACATCTACGAGGGCTACGGGTTGCAGGAGGCCGGAATTCTCACGATGAGCACACCTGATGATCGTGCGCGCAAGCCGGACTCCGTCGGTCAACCGGTTCTGTTCGGCGAGATTCGCGTAGTAGACGTCAACGGCAACGCTTTGATCGGGGAAATTGGCGAGATAATCGCCCGCTCGCCCAACTGCATCACTGAGTATTACAGGAGCCCCGCGAGGAATGCCGAGGTCTTCCGTGAAGGTTGGTTTCATACCGGCGACCTCGGCCGGTTCGACGCGGACGGATACTTATATATCTGCGGGCGCGTTAAGGACATGATCATTTCGGGGGGACAGAATATTCATTCCGCCGAAATCGAAGCGACCCTGCTCGGGCTCTCGGGCGTGTCCGATTGTGCGATCATCGGCCTGCCGCACGAGGTCTGGGGTGAGGTTGTTACGGCGGTGATCGTAACCGCGAAGGGCGTCATGCTCACCGCCCAGCAGGTGCAGGATTCCTGCCGAGCAACGCTCGCGAGCTTCAAGGTGCCGAGAATCGTTGTCTTTCAAGACGATCCGCTTCCGCGAACCCCGACGGGCAAGGTACAAAAGTTTCGACTGGTGGAACGATATCGGGGCACGGACGACTCAGGTCGGTAGCGCGCATTGATCCGTTCTCAACCTCTTCACTGCTCGCCCAGGCTGCACACGCTCGTCCTCGTCATTGGTAGTAACCGGCGAGACCGCGTGCCTTGCCTTGCCTTGCCTTGCGATACACTATCTCGACCTAATTCACTACTGCCCAGAACATGGGAGGTGCGCTGGATGGTCACCTTGCGACCGCGGTTTGGTCGAGGTAGCTCTGCCATGCTCGCTCAAGCACAAATGCCTGTATGGCCTGCACATCTTCTGGCGAGAGCACATCAGCGAACATCGGCATGCCCCCAGCCTGGAGCGCCCCACCGCGCACGATGCGTTCGAAGGCGTCATGGGTCGCAGCAGACGCTCTACGCAGATCCGGCACCGACCCACTGAGGATTGGGCGCGCCTCGAACCCGTGACATTCGTCGCAGGAGTCTGACGCGAACAGGATCTGGCCACGCCGCACGAGCGCGGCATCGACTGGCCTTTTGCGTGGGGGCTCAGCGAATGGTGCCGGCACGCTTGGCGTGGGGAGCGTCGTTCCCGCACCTATCCGAAACGCTAGCAACCTCGGAGGATCGCTGAGCCCATCCTTCGACGCCAGACTCGAGAGGCCTCGCGCGACAGCCGACGTAAGATTGCCGGTTGACACAATAACAAGCTGCCTGTCATCAAGTTGCACAGTCACCGGCGCCGCAATGATCGGCGTACGGGCATCGAAGGACCACAGCTCAACGCCATCGGTGGCGCGGTAGGCGCTGAAGATGCCGGTCCCGGAGCCTTGAAAGACGAGGGAGCCCGCGGTTGAAAGCACACCTCCCCTCATGGGCAAGGGAAACTCCTTCGTCCAACGCGCGGCCTGTTTGACCGGATCCCAAGCGATGAGCGGCGCTCGTGCGTCGTTTAAGTTGCTGTACCAGTCGATGTCAATTGCGCCACCAGCGCTACCCCCCGCTTGCGGATCTAACCGCATCTTGGTTGGAATATGAATACCCGAGATATAAACAAGCCCGGTGAGCGGGCTGTAGCTCATTGGCATCCAGTTGTGGCCTCCGACGGGGCCCGGCATTACCACTGCGCCCTGCGCTGCCTTCCAGTATTCCGCAGCAGGATCCATGACGGGTCGGCCGCTTTTGAGGTCGATCTTTTTTGCCCAATTCACCGGCACAAAATTTTTCGGCTCATTGATCAGCTTACCCGTGGCGGGATCAATCACGTAGAAGAAGCCGTTCTTCGGTGCCTCCATCAGCACGCGCCGATCGATCCCGTCTATCTTGAGAGTGGCCAAGACCATCGGCAAGGTGGGCTCGAGGTTCCATGCATCCCGGGGAGTCGTCTGGTAGTGCCATACGTAAGCACCAGTCTCGGCATTGAGGGCGACGATGGAATTCGTGAACAGCTCATCGCCTCGCTTTGGGCCGCGAGCTTCGGGATTCCATGGACTCGGACCGCCCACCCCAACGTAGAGCAATTTGGTAACCGGATCGTAGAGTATGTCTTCCCACGCGCTGCCAGCGCCGGCCGTCTTTAAGAAGCTTGGATCCCATGTATCGGCGGCCATCTTCATCGCGGGATTCCGGGAGTTCTCGCTGGGGTCGCCGGGAATCGTATAGAACCGCCATAGCCGCTTGCCCGTCCGCGCGTCATACGCATCGACATAGCCGCGGCGCGATCCCACATCTGCGTTGTTCGGACCGACGAACACCTTGTCGGCGCCAATACGCGGTGCGGAGGTGATCGTATAGTCGTCAGCCTCCTTGCAGACCCGCGACTCCCAAATCTTACTTCCCTTTTTTGCATCAATGGCGATAAGCCGGCAGTCGGCGGTGTTAAGCAGAATAGTGTCTTTCCAGATTGCGACGCCTCGAGTGATACGTGCTCCCCAGGATGGGATTACCCGGCCGCTGAATCGCACTTTCGGGTCGAAAGTCCACAGTAAATTGCCGGCGCGAAGATCGTACGCGTAGACAATGTTGAGCGTCCCCGATAAGTAGATGACTCCATCGGCTACCACAGGTGTACCGCTTGACCCATCCGGAGTGGGCAGATCCGCTGACCAAGCCAATCCCAACTGCCTGACATTGGCTTCATTGATCTGGCCGAGCGAGCTAAAGTACTGAGCCTCCGCGTTGCCGCCTCGGAGCCGCCATTCGCTCGCAGGCTCGCCGAGCGGTGCTTGAGCAGCTGCAACAGCATTAGCTTCCATGAAAACTAACGCGCACAGGATCCACTGCAAACACACACAAGTGGACCTGTTGATACCCATCTTGAACCTCCAAAGATACTTCCACACGATGATCATCGCGGCACGCCTTGCCGCAATTTGAACAGTCCCTCGACGCTCAACATATCCACAAACGGCAATGTGCGCTACAGGATGCCATCATCCGCAAGCTTTGACCGGCCACTTTCTTCCCTTGTGCAGCCGGGATGCAACCGATTGAAAGGCTATGCAATGTCGTAAGCGCAAGCTAGGTCACCATTCATTTTGCTTCAGCGCCTCGCCGGTGCTTGCGTACCGAAGGGCGCCGCCCTGCGCTGGCACCGGTAACGATCGCCACTCGGCGATCAAATCGGATGGGCAGGTGTCGGCCTCCCGCGATGAGTCGTGTTACGCTTCATGCTGGCAAGCCCAATACCTGACGGGCGAGGATGTTGCGCTGGATCTCGCTGCTGCCGCCGTAGATGGTCGAGGGCAGCGCATTGAAAGTTGGGGGCAAGAGTTGGAGTTCCTCGCCCGCGGCGCGCGGGCTCTCGATGCAGACACCGGGCTCGTCCGCCACTTCGCTCAAGAATGCGGCTACGCGCTGCCAGGTCTCCGTGCTGTAGACCTTCAGCATGGAGATGTCCGCGCTCACCGGTTCGCCGCGGCGCAGGATATCCGCGAAGCGATTGTAGAGCGCATTCAGGTCCGCGAGATCGAGCTCGAGTTCGGAGTACCGAGCACGGAAGGCGGCGTCATCGAATAGGCGGCGCTCGCGCGCCAGGCTCCGCAGCTGCACCATCGCGTGGGCCACGGGCGCCGGGCTGCCGATGAACAAGCGCTCGAAGCCGAGCAGCGCCTTCGCTATCGTCCATCCCTGGTTCAACTTGCCGACCAGATTCGCGGCCGGCACACGCACGTCGTCGAACGTGAGCTCGCAGAACGCCATATCGCCACGCAGATCCTCGATCGGGCGTACGGTGATGCCGGGGGTCTTCATGTCGAGCAGCAGGAAGCTGATTCCGGCGGCGGGTTTGGCCGTCCTGTCGGTGCGGACGAGCATGAAAATATGGGTCGCCTCCTGAGCGTACGACGTCCAGATCTTGCGGCCATTGACTTTGAAATGCTCGCCGTGGCGCTCCGCGGTCGTCCTCAGAGATACGAGGTCGGAGCCCGCGTTGGGCTCGGAGTAGCCCTGACACCATACGTGTTCGCCCGCCAGGATGCCCGGCAGGAACGTGCGCCTCTGCTCCTCCGTCCCGAAGGTTATCAGCAACGGTCCCAGCATCTCGACTGCGATATCTACCCAGCGCGCAACGCCGTAGCTCATCATCTCTTCGTGAAATGCCATCATTTTGGCTGCCGACAGTCCCATCCCGCCATACGCCTTGGGCCACGCGGGCGCACTCCAGCCCTTCCTGCACAAAGTTACGTACCAGTCGCGGACCTCGTGCCAGTATGCGTTCCGAGGCAGATGACGCAATGTCTTCGGGTAGTTGGCGTCGAGAAATTGGCGGACGACCGCACGCACTTGCGGTTCAGACAGCTCCTCCCAGTCGAGCGCGTCGACATTCGGCGGCAGCGACACCGCGACCTCGTTACGCGGCGCGAAGGCGTAGTCGAGATACCGGCGGCGGTGTTGAAGCGCCGTGCCGAGGCTCGCATTCAGGGCAAGAGCGCGTTTGAAGTAGAGGCCAATGTCGCAAGCATCCGTGTTGCCAATCGCACCGTGCAATTGGATGGCCAATCGGGTGATGCCAAGCGCCGCCGTGGCCGCCCTCGACTTTGCGCGGCTCGCGAGTTCCGCGACGCGCCGCCTGTCGCTGCTGTCTCGCAAGGCTTCAGCGAGAGACGCCGCCGCGAGTTCCACCTGAATCTTTGCATCCACAAGCCGATGCTGCAGCGCCTGGAAGCTGCCGATTGGCTTGCCGAACTGTGTGCGTGTTTTCACGTAGTCGAGCGTCATCGACAGCGCCCGACGTCCTAACCCCAAGAGCTCCGCGGCCTGGATCAGCCGCGCACCATCGATACCGTTCGCCAAGGCGGCGCTGGCAGCATCCCCGCGGGCGAGAAAATTCTGCTGGTGGATACGCACCTGATCCAGCCGCATTGCTGCCCATAGCGCACCGTCGACGCGACGTTCACACCTAAGCGACACCCCTGACGCATCTCGCGGGACCCATGCGAGCATTCCCTCACCGGCGGCGTCCGCGAACACGAGCCAGCCATCGACGCCGGCACCGGGCTCCACAAAGCATATCTCGCCACTCATGAAGAATTGCGCACCATTCTCGTGCAGTTTCACGGATCCTGATTGTGGGTCCAGTTGACCGGCCGATTGCTGCCAGGCACAGCCGATGAGAAGCGCACCCTCGGTTAACTCGGTGAGTATCTTGGAGCGCAGCTCTCCCGGCGGCGCGCTGCTCAGGGTCAAGGCGGGATGAACACCCGCGGCCACGAATGGTTCGGGCAGCAGATGCTCGCCGGCCGCGAGCCCCAAGGCCGCCGCCGCGCTCAGGCCGAGCCCAAGACCGCCGTCGTCCTCGCCCACGAGCGCGGACAGCCAGCCAGCATCGGCCAACGCGCGCCAGTAATCGCGCTCGAATGCCGGCTCCGAGTTGCGCAACGCACGCACTCGTACTCGATGATCGGTGCGTCGCAGAAAGTCGTGGGCGCTGTTTGAAAATTCAGTCAGTGTCTGATCTTGATCGCTTGGGCGACTGCGCGTATTCATCGACGGATTTCGCCTTAGGAGTAGCTCCCCATATCCTATTGCGGGCAACGACCGATCGTATCCGCGATAGGCAATTCATGCTCCGGTCGATACCGCTGCTATTCGCGAGCGACGTTGAGCTCAGTCGTAACCACCGGCATACGAAGCCGAGGATCCTGGTGTATACGCGTCAATCGCGAAGTCTCTATCATTGAAGGGAGTTCGCCCTGGAGTCGATGAACTCATTGGCCCCGAAGTGCTCCGCCGATTCATTGTAGCCGAATCGCAGGGGCATAAATTTTCCGTTGTAATCAGCCTGCAATCAATCGCTCACGGCGAGGGCCGATGAATCGGCTGCTGAGGTTCGGTTTCGTCTCGACCGTCTCGCCCACCATACCGTAGAGCGTAGTGCGTTGTCGTGCCGGGCGGTCAATGCGGCGGGCCAGTGCCCGAAGCTGCGCGGCATCGAGCAACTGTCCGTGGGTGCCGCCCGCAGCGCGCGTGATCGACTCATTCATGAGTGTGCCGCCCAAATCATTGGCGCCCGCACTCAAACAGACTTCCGCACCCGCGTGGCCCATCTTGACCCAGGATGTCTGAATGTTCTTGATCAGCGGATGCAACGCGAGCCGGGACACGGCATGCATAAGTACAGCCTCGCGAAAGGTCGGTCCGGCGCGCGTCCGTCCCTTGCGCCAGAGCGGCGCCTCCATGTGCACGTAGCCTAAGGGCACGAACTCGGTGATGCCGCCCGTCCGCTCTTGTAGGGCGCGCACGCGGTGCAGATGCCTTGCCCAGTGCACGGGCTGCTCGACATGGCCGAACATGATCGTCGCCGTCGTGCGCAGACCTACCTCGTGAGCCGTGCCGATCACGTCTAACCATTCGTCCGAGCGCAGCTTGTCCGGGCAGATGATGGCACGAATTTCGTCATCCAAGATCTCGGCGGCTGTGCCCGGCAAGGTCGAGAGACCCGCATCGCGCAGACGTTCCAGATACTTCGCGAGCGGCAGAGCGAGCGTGCTCGCGCCGTGCCGAATCTCCAACGGTGAAAACGCGTGCACATGCATCCACGGCACCGCTTCTCTGACCGCGCGGACGATATTCAGGTAAGTATCGCCCGTGAAGCTCGGATGGATACCTCCCTGCAGACACACTTCGGTCACGCCGGCCGCCGCCGCCTCGACGGTGCGGCGCGCCACCTCCTCGAGATCGAGGTTGTAGGCGGGGCCGCGCAGATCCTTCGATCCTCGGCCCTTCGAAAACGCACAGAAGCCGCAGTGGTACAGGCAGATGTTCGTATAATTGATATTCCGGTTGACGACGTATGTGACTACATCGCCGACGGCTTGGTGACGCAACTCATCCGCCGCGACGATCACCTCATCGAGATCGCGACCCTCGACACTGAAGAGGCGCACGATGTCTGCCTCAGTGAGCGCATGCCCGGCGCGCGCTGCCTGCATGATCGATTGCATTCGCTTGATGCCTGAGCGGGCGCGCCGCGCGAATCGCCAGCGTGCGGCGACGAGCGGCAAATCACAGGCTGCGCCCGCGTACCAGCGATCCGGCCGCGCGAAGCCAAGGCTGTCGCTCAAGCGGCGCACGTGCGGTGTGATGACCGGATCAGTCCACACTTCTGGCCGTACCGCGTAGGTGGGAACCAGGGCAAGGCGCTCGACAAGATCCCGCTCGGCGACAGTGGTCGCGCGTTCCAAGTCTAAAAGATGAGGCCAGGGCGCCTCCGGGTTCACATGATCGGGCGTGACTGGCGACACGCCGCCCCAATCGTTGATGCCAGCGCGCACCAAGCTGCCAAGCGCCTCAGGTTGCAAATTGGGCGGCGCCTGAATCGACATGGTCGGTCCAAACAGCACACGCGCCACGGCAACCGTCCAGAGCTGTTCTTCCAGCGCTGGCTCGGGTGCTGCGGCCATTTTGGTTCCCGGCTTGGCTTTGAAATTCTGGATGATGAGCTCCTGTAGATGACCATGCGCATCCCTAAGTTCACGCAGCGCTAGGAGAGATTCGATCCGCTCGCGACGCGTTTCGCCGATCCCAATCAGTAGTCCAGTTGTCATCGGTATCCCAAGCTCACCGGCGGATCGCAGTGTCGCAAGCCGCCGTGCCGGTCGCTTGTCGGGAGAGCCGAAGTGCGGCCCCCCCCGTTCACATAGTCGTTCGGAAGCACTCTCGAGCATTAATCCCATTGACGCGCTCACCGGCCGCAGACGGCGGAGGTCATCGGGATTTAAGACACCGGGGTTAAGATGCGGCAGGAGGCCGGTCTGCTCCAGCACGAGTTGAGCCATCCGCGCTAGGTAATCCAACGTGCTCGTCGCGCCCTCGGCATCGAGAGCCCGGCGTGCAATAAGGTATCGCGCCTCCGGATTGTCACCGAGCGTGAAGAGCGCCTCCTTGCAGCCTGCGGCGCTGCCAGCCTTGGCTATCGCTAGCACCTCCTCCGCGCTGAGGTAGGCTCTCGTGAGCTGACGCGGCGCCTTCGCGAAGGTGCAGTAGTGGCACACGTCGCGGCACAGATGCGTGAGCGGGATGAAGACTTTACGCGAGTAGGTGATCGTTTGGCCGAATCCGGCCAATGTAAGTGATTCGGCTGTGGCCATCAGTGCCGCAGCCGGCGCCTCGCGCAGCAAATCGAGCGCCTTGACGGAATCGGGCAGCTGCCCGACCTCGGCCGCGCGGAGCAGAGCGCTCAGGCCTGACGACGTGCGAGCCATTGCCGCTCCAACCGGTTTAAGTCGGGCGGCGAATCGACATCGAATTCCAAACCGGGGAGGCGGAGCACCCGGGGATTTAAGCCCGCACGATTCGCCTCATGCATGTGTAATCGCAGACTGTCGGGGCCAAAGTGAAAACAAAAGGGTTGCGCCGAAATGAGGCTAAGCGCATTCGTACCGACTCGCGCTTCGTCCGAGGCAATCGCACAGCCGCCGCTGCGGGCAGCGTGCACCAATGCATCGATCTCATCTGGTGTGATGGTCGGCAGATCCGCCGGCAGGATCACGACCTCTCGGCCACCGAATTCGCGCAACACCTTGTGGGCCTGCATTAGTGCATCATTGAGGCTTTCTCCGGTATCCACGAGCACCGGAACATCGAGAGGTACCGTGTCACGCTCCGGACTCACCACGATGATTTGACGTACGGTGCTTGCGCTCCCGGCCGCCCAAAGCACCGCAGCAAGCATCGATCGCACGAGTTGCAGGCGGGATGAAGGCACAAGCGCCTGCGCGAGCCGCGTCTTGCAGCGCTCCCGCTGATTGACGGCGATCAAGGCGCAAGCACTGCGTCGCCGATCGGGTCGGCTTGTCAACTTGCCAAGCATATTTAAGCCCACCTAAAATCCTCGTGCGTACGCCAAGCCATGCGGCAACTATAACGGCGCCAGGCGGCTCAACCACTACTGCCCGGACGACGCGTAACATCCAAACCCACTTTTCCATCAGCAGCGACGAGAAACTTCTGGATCGTGCGGATCCGCTGAAATCGCTGGCTAAAGCTTCAAAGGCGCTAACGGCGAGCAGCATCGTAGACGGCCCAATTGCGCGCTTGATCCGCTTTCGGCAACTTAAGCCCCCGTAGATATCTCGTGGGCGGCTGTGCGAGCGCAGGCCAGCGGCAACCCGGGGCAAAGAATTTCGGAACCCTAGCGCGCTCGGCTCTGCGACGTAACCGGCTATGGCAATGATCGAGGAGTGACACAGGATGCACAGCCGCCCAGCCCCGCAAACGACGCGTCAATTGCGGTGGCACCTGCTTGCCATGCGGCGAACGCGTTAGCCGCGCCTAGACCATATGTGTCGTGGCCATGAAAGGCCCATCGCAAGGTCGACGGATAGCGGTTGCGCGCTTCGATGAATAAGCGACCAACCTGCACGGGATCCGCTCGCCCCGTGGTATCGCAGAGGACGACCTCGGTCGCGCGTCCGTGTGCGGTGAGCTTATCCAGTAGTTCGAATGCGGCTCTCTGCCC
Organism: uncultured Gammaproteobacteria bacterium; assembly: GCA_963755965.1. Lineage (GTDB taxonomy): Bacteria > Pseudomonadota > Gammaproteobacteria > Steroidobacterales > Steroidobacteraceae > Bog-1198. The sequence goes on along the minus strand of CAVWLU010000007.1, from coordinate 24,844 downwards.
GATGCGCCCGAGCTTCGGGCAGTCGAAGGCCGTCGCCAGAATTAGGCGTAATCGCACGTCGGCTGGGCAAAGCGAGGCAAGTTTAGCGAAGTCGTCGGCCGACTCGGCCGGATCGCGTCGCACGTTCGCGCGGTTATGCCATTCAGAGACGGACAGAACGAAACCGACATGCCGAGCGCCCGCATCCAGTGCCCGTTGCGCGTGGCGAAGGGTTGGAACTAGAACGTGCGCATCCAGACCATCGAGAGCGTTTGCTGCGGCAAGGACCTTCACTGCATCCGCAAGCTGCGGTACCGCAGAGGCCCCGACAAAAGATGTTGCCTCTATGCGACGGACGCCGGCGTCGTGGAGGTTGCGCAACAATAAGATTTTTTGTTCGGTTGGAATAAAGCCTGGGACGGACTGGAATCCATCGCGCAGCCCGACCTCAACGATCTCGATGTCTGGCGGCCGATGGTCAATCACTTGATGACTCCGTCGGCACGTAATCCCTTAAGAACCGCGCTGTCGAGGCCCAGCAGTCCCTCAAGCACTTCATCCGTGTGTTGCCCGATTCGAGGCCCAGCCCACCGGATGGTTCCGGGACCTTCCTCGATCATCGGCACAATGCCCGCTTGAAGTACGGTACCGAGCAACGGGTCCTCCACTTCGCGAACCATGCCCCGGCTCCGATACTGAGGGTCGGTCGCGCAATCGGCCGCCGTATAGGACTTACAAGCGGGGATGTCCTCGCGCGTCAGCCGGGTCAGCAGTTCCTCTGAGGATAGCGTCCCTGCCCAAGCGCCAATAATGATGTCCAGTGCCTCGGCATTTCGCACGCGCGCCAGATTATCGCGGTAATCGGGCATGCTAATGAGTTCCGGCCGCCCCATGAGGCCCGCCAACTTGGCGAAGAGCGGCTCGGAATTGGCTGCGATCAACACCCAGACTCCATCCGCCGAACGGTACGCGTTGGATGGCGCCGCGGTTGCAATACCACCGCCCGTCGGCTGCTTGATCCTGCCGAGCGCGCCGAATTCCGGCAGCATGCCTTCCATCAGGCTGAGCACGGACTCGGTGAGCGCGACATCGACGCTGCGCGGTTTCCGGTCACCGCCTAGCCGGTCTCGCTGCCAGACGGCCGCCATGAGGCCAAACGCTGCATAGATACCTGCAATCGAATCACCGATGCTGACACCTACCCGGACGGGCGGTAGCTCCGACTTACCGGCAGGATGGTTCGTCAGATAGCGCAGGCCCCCAATCGCCTCGCCGATCACGCCGAACGCGGCACGATCGCGGTAGGGACCGTGCTGGCCATATCCGGAGATGTGCGCGATGATGAGGTCCGGACGATGGGCTCGCAGAACAGCAGGCCCGAGACCTAGCGAGTCGAGCTGCCCTGGTCTGAAGTTTTCAACGAGGGCATCGCAACGCGACGCCAATTGTAGAACCAGCTCGCGTGCCGCGGGAACCTTGAGATTGATGGCGACACTGCGCTTGTTGCGTCCATGCATGGACCACCAAAGCGAGCGGCCATCCTTTTGCGCCCCCCACTTCCGTACCGGATCGCCGGTCAGTGGCTCGATCTTGATCACGTCTGCACCGAGATCGGCCAGGAGCCGCGTGCAGAATGGCGCAGCGACGAAATGGCCGATTTCGAGAATGCGAAGCCCCGACAGCACCGGGCCGGCTCTAGAGTTTGCGGCAGCAGACGTGTTGAGAGCGTCGTTCGGCACAGTCATATCAAGGTGCGTTCATAGATCGAATTTCGCTCGTGGGAATGAAGCGAAATGAAACTATCTTAACTCCGGTCAGTCGTTAGCCTAAGTCGGCAATTGAGCGGCCAGTGACAATTTCACTCCCGTCCAGCAATGGTTGCCGTTGGCGGACGTCCCCCCGCTTCATCTAACTTATAGTTCTGATGTGGCTGACTGAGCGGCGTAACTCTACGCGCGTCGTTCCGGCGTATCGGGTTATGAGCGTGCGTAAGCAGCCCTGGTGAAAACGATCCCGCTGGCGACCGGATCTTCGGAGGTCCAGGATGGAAGCAGCCCATGAGTTAGATTTCGAGTGGGTCCATGTTGCCTATGAGGAGAAGTCAGCCTTCAGCGAGACCTATGGCTTCTCCGGGAACCAAGGAGTGGTCAATGTCGAGGGAATCCGAATTGTTCCGCGGGGGGTGAGGTCCGATACGCTGCAGATCTTCATGCATCCGGCATCGACGCTGCAGCTTTTGCCAGTCCCACGCGAATCGGCACGGCGCGGGGCGCATGTGCTGTGCGCCGGCAGCCGTTATGCGCGAAACGACACCGCCGCGATCCTCGAGAAGGTGGTGCTGGATCTGGGTGCGTACATTCGACACGCAAAGAAAGTCTGGCGCTACCAGAATATCGTTCTGGTTGGCTGGAGTGGTGGCGGCTCGCTTGCGCTGTTCTATCAGTCTCAGGCCGAGGCTCCTTCGGTAACGGCTACGCCCGCGGGTGATCCGGTCGATCTCCGCAAGGCCGAACTCCCCCCGGTCAACGCGGTCATCTTCCAGGCGGCGCATTCATCCAGAGCGCAGCTTCTCGTGGACGTGATCGACCCGTCGGTCATCAACGAAGTTAGCCCCGACGAACGCGAACCACGCTTCGACATCTATGCAAAGAGCTTCCCGCTGCGCCCGCCCTTTGCTCGTGAGTTCGTAGAGACCTACCAGGCGGCCCAGCTGGGGCGGGTCCGGCGCATTACGCACTGGGTCAAGGAAACGCTCGCTGACCTACGAGATCGTGGCACTGGCGAGGTCGAGCGAGGCTTCGTCACCCACCGGACCATGGCGGACTTGCGATTCCTCGACTCGATGATCGATCCCAACGACCGCAAGATTGGTCGGTGTTATCTCGGCGTTCCAGAGACCGTGAATACCGGGCCGGTCGGTTTGGCGCGATTTTCAACCCTGCGCGCCTGGCTATCGCAATGGTCGATCGATGATACGAACGCCAACGGTGTAGTTTGTGCTCGGCGCATCTGCGCGCCGCTTCTGACTATCGAGAATACGGCCGACGATGCCGTTCCTCAGCCGCATACGAGACGCGTTTTCGAAGCCGCATCAAGTGCGGACAAGCAGTTCGTCCAAATTCTAGGCGCCACACATTACTTCGCGGAACAGCCGGAGTTGCTGGCGCAGGCCGGCCGGATCGTGCGGAACTGGTTGGAGCAGCGTGGTTTGACTTGATACCGCTCGTTTTTAAAGCAGCCCTGCCTTGCCGATACCGGATATTGGACCTGCAGCGGCATGCGAACATTCCCTCGAAACCAGTCCGTTGAAGGTGCACAAGTGGATTACGATGCGATCGTCGAGCGACTGCGCCATTGGAGTGTGTTGGCAGCCGCCGGATGTCTGTGTAGTCCCGCATTTTCGTCTCCCCTAGTGATGCAGGAGCCGCTGGAGAGTCTTGTGCTGCCCGACAAGCCGGCGAACGCTCACTGGGTCTGGATTGGCGACTTCCAATTTGGAGGATATGGCCGCACCATATTATTTAATGCCGATTCCGGGGACATTCTCGGAATGATCGATATCGGATGGGAGGGAATAAAGCTGAACTTCCCTCGATCAGGGGATGAGATCTACAACCTCGCTACGTATATGTCGCGCGGCTATCGCGGCGAACGCACCGACGTTGTCACCACGTACGACAGGCACACGCTGCAGCCGCTGCGCGAGGTGATCGTTCCGCCAAAAGGCATTCACGGTTGGCCGGACGCCACCCTCGCCGCGATTAGCGACGACGACCGGTTCCTTTTCAATCAATTCTTCACGCCCGCCTCATCCATCGGCGTCACCGATGTAAAAGCGAATAGGTACGTCGGAGAAATCGAAACTTCCGGATGCGCTCACGTCATGGCCATTGGCGCTCGGCGCTTTTTCACGCTGTGTGGTGATGGGAGCGCACTCGTCATAACGATTGGCGAAGACGGCAAGGAGGTCGCCGGCAGCCGCAGCCGCACGCGCCCGTTCTTCGATGCCGACAAAGATCCGATCCACGGGGCCGGCACGCGATTTGGCGACAAGTGGTATTTCGCTTCCCACCGAGGCGCAATTTACGTAGTGGACAGCTCCGGCGGGGGTCTCGAATTCGCACCGCCTTGGTTCATCGCGGAACCGGAAAAGGGAATGCAGTGGGTACCGGGACCTATCATGCAACCGATCGCGATCCACCACATCAAGCGACGACTATATGTGCTCATGCATCTTTCCGACCTAAAGCCCAAAGGCGGCGGATATGATTTTCAACGCGACGAGGCCACCGAGGCATGGATCTACGACTTGGATACGAAACGTCGCTTGATGCGCGTCAAGCTCAAGCACATCACCAGTGGCCTGGCGGTTAGTCAGGACGCCTCGCCGCTCCTTTTCGCCGCGTCAATCTTTGGAGGTGCCGTTACGATCTACGACGAGGCGTCCGGCCGGCCGCTGCGTGACATTCCCGTTCCCATGTCCTCGACAATCTTGCAGCCGGTCGAGTAGGACGTCGCCAAGTGCATCTCGATCCGGTCTATTCGCTCGTAATCCGGCTTGGCTTTGCCTTATTATTCGGCAACGCTCTCGTGCACAAGCTCGTCAATTGGTCGCTTTTCAAGACTACCCTGGGCAAATACCTTATGGGTATTGGCGCAACATTCGTGACGCCAGTAGCCGCATTGATTGTCGCCGGCGAGATTTGCGTGATCGCGTTGTGTATAGCCCGCCCATCGAGTGGCGCCCTGACCGCCAGCGCCATTGGCTGCGTGTTACTTATTTACGGCGCTGCGATGCTCGTTAACCTCGTCCGCGGCAACGTGCTACTCGACTGCGGGTGCTCGTGGGGAAAAACGCGCCAACCGATCCGCCCCGCACTCCTCGCCCGCAATGCAGGGCTTACGCTTGTCGCGGTGCCGCTAGTGTTCCCGATGGATTCGCGGCCGCTCGAGCCGCTGGATGTCGTATCGATTTGCGCAGCGGTTCTTACGGGTACCGTTTTGTATGCCGCGCAGAACCTGATGCTGACGATTTCAACTCCGAACATTCGGGAAGCAAAATGAACACGTCACTGATCGTGATCCTGAGCTTACAATGGATTTTGCTGATCGGACTCTGCGTGTTGGTGCTCGCCCTTGTTCGACAAATCGGCGTGCTTCATCAGCGAGTCGCTCCCGCTGGCGCGCTGACTATCAGCCAGTGGGTCAAGCCCGGTGAACGCGCGCCGGAGTTACGTCTACGAACACTCGACGGCGAAGCCATTGTGCTCGGTGGCAAAGAGGACGGTGGCCGCAGCACGCTAATCGCGTTCGTCGCGCCAGACTGCCCGGTTTGTGCGGCGCTGATCCCTGCGATCAAGGCTATCGGCAGGCAAGAGGCGGCGTGGCTGCGAGTCGTATTCGCGAGCGACGGCGACATGGCGTCGCATGTGACTTTTCGTCGTCAGAAGGCTTTGGGCGAATATCCCTACGTCGTGTCGATGGAGCTTGGATTGACTTATCAGGTCGGCAAGCTGCCCTATGCGGTGCTGCTCGATGAGAGCGGCACGCTGGTAGCCCAGGGCCTTGTAAACAATCGCGAACATCTTGAGAGCCTATTCGAGGCAAAGCGCCTGCATGTCGCGTCGATCCAGGACTACTTGCAGCAAGCTGCACGGGCGGCCGAGGTCGAAGTTGAGGCGGATTGACGCTGATCCGTTGAGGTATCCATGAATATTAACTCTTGGTTCGATGATCTCTTTGAGTCTTCGGCCCGTAGCGTCGCTTCCCGTACGTCTCGCCGTTCCTTTATCGCAAAGCTCGGCTTGGCGATTGCCGGTTCTGCTGCCGTTCCACTGCTGCCCTTAGTGCGCGGCGAGCGTGCCGAGGCGGCGGAACCCAGCGACAAATCAAACACACACGCGTGGAACGACCCGAAGAGGTGTGACTACTGGGCATACTGCGCGACCGACGGTTGGCTATGCACCGGTTGTGGGGGAACCTCAAGCAAGTGCCCGCCGGGGACCGAGCCTTCGCCGATTGCATGGATCGGTACATGCAAAAATCCAGGAGACGGTAAATCGTACGTCGTCTCATATCACGATTGCTGTGGGCAATCGCAGTGTCAGTCGGCGCTGTGCTCGCGCAACGAAGGAGAAACGCCGCGTTACCGTCCGCAGCGCGCCAACTCGATCACGTGGTGCTATGGCGTGGCCACCACCTACCACTGCACTATCTCGAGACTCCTATCGGTGGTAAATTCTTGAGGGGCGCCTCGAGTACATGCGACGCGGCACTGCGCATCGCGTCGGCCATCACGGCGCTGTCCATCCTGATGATCAACGAAGATTCTCGATCAGCGCCGACGCGCGACGCCGCTACGAACTACATGCTGAATTGCCAGGGGTGTCACAAGGCGGACGGGTCCGGACAGCCGGGGCGAGTACCCCCACTTCGCAACTCCGTATCTCGCTTCCTCTCAATCGCCGAAGGGAGAGCCTACTTGGGCCGCGTCCCCGGCACGTCAGAGTCTATGCTCGGCGATCGCGATCGCGCCGAAGTGCTCAACTGGATTGTCACGGTGTTCGATCGTGAGCATCTGCCCCCGACATTCACGCCTTACACTGAGGAGGAACTCGCTCGGTATCGTCATGATCCCGTGTCGCAAGCGGGCACAGAACGCGCGCGAATCCTGACCCTAATCGCCAGCACCGACGGAGGCGCACCCTCCAGCCCGAGCCGATCTGCACCCGCTCCCTCTGCAGCAAGCACGTCGGCACCGATAGCTCAGCCGCCGCCGCAGTTTGCTGTCTGCGGCGCATGCCATCCGACATCCACCGATGGCGCCAGCGCAATGGGCCCCAATCTGCGCGGTGTCATCGGGCGGCACGCCGGCACGCTCAGCGGCTTCAACTATTCCGCTGCAATGCGTGAATCGCAAATCGTGTGGACTCGCGATGAACTGAATGCATATCTCACGAACGTACCGGCGAAACTCCCTGGTAGCTTGATGGCGTTCGCCGGTTTGCCCAATCCAGCGGCACGCGCGGCCGTCATCGACTATTTGGCGACGCTGCAATGAGTTTTTCGCCTCACCGCATCGCGCTGGAGAGCCTCGTCACAGCCCGGAATCCGACCTACCGGGAGACGCAGGAAGATTGGTTCTATGCGACGACGAGGGCACCGTGAACTCCTCCGTCGCAAGAAGGCAGCCGAGATGATTACCGCGGATATGACCACCTATTTAAAGGTGTCCCCGGGATCGTCAAATTCCCACTTGCATTGAATTCTGGTGGGGGTGAGCTCCAGGACGAAGCACTCCATCTGACCCTCCTGCTTACGAAAAGCGTCCATGTACGCTTGCCTTCGAGCGTCCGTGGTCGGATCCCCCGTCATGGGCCAGTAGCGCACCATCAGCCTCTCGCCGAGTTCGGTGGCACCTTTCTCGTTTATGCGCACTTCTCCGTGAAATGCGATCCACCCTTCGGGCTCGTCCAGGAAATTGTAGATGACCAAAGATACCCGTGGATCTTGCCTAAGATACTTTATCTTGGGAGAGGTTACGCCCGCGTTGATGCGAACGATACTCCCATCCCATTCGAACCAGACTGGAACGCCGATTGGCGCGCCATTCTTGCCAACGTAGCAGAGAGTTGCCATGCGGGGCTTAGCTAGGAATTTGTCGCGCTGCGAATCGGACATTGCGGTCATTTATCTATTCCTCTTGTTGACTGCCGGCTACTCTTGGCTCAAGGAAAGGTAAGCTCAGTAGAAATCTCGACCAACTCTCCCGCCATCGTGCTGGAATAGTCGAGATCCGCGGCCGGAGCGTCCAGCACAGGATCCGCGAGCGCCGCGTACACGGAATTCGCATCAGGCGCCCACCAGAGATCGAGCACTCGATTACGATTGCCCACTTCCGTGTGATAGCTGGCCTCGAGGATCACGCCGTGACGCCCCATAGTCGGAAATGAGTCCACGAGTATCTTCGCGAATTGCGGTGCTGCTCCAGCTTGAATCGTCACGGTGCCCGTGACAATCACGCCATGACGCCTGGCGTCTGGGCTGATCTTTTTGGGTCCCGCCACGAGGAGGCTGGCGAATTCCACCGTTGCGGAACCAAGGGCATTCGTACGGTCCCTGAAATTGTCCAGCGTCGGATCGGCGAACGCGGTTAAAAAGTCGCCGTGGGTCGACGCTTCCCAAACGCTTACCACCTTACGATATTGACCCACGGCGGCAATCCAGCATCTGACCAGTTTCACGCCATGTTTCGCGAGAAGTGGAATCACGGCTGTCATCACGTCTCTGAATTCCTTGTCCTTCGTCCATTTGAGGTCAAGAGTAACAATGGCGAATTTTGTCGTCGACTCCGACGCGCTCCCGGTGGGGACGGGATCACCGACCCCACCCCGAGCCTGGGCCTTTCGAGCCAGGGGAGCGAGGCTAGCGACGGTAATTATGCCCGCTCCGCCGCCGAGGAAACTGCGACGCGTGCGATTCATCTCATCCATAGCTCATTCGCTCCAATTCTTGTCGGACTTGTTAAGCGGCTTTGTAGCGAGGTAAGTGGACCTCTCTGATCGTACAAGCACTTCACTTCCGGCCTAGAGTTTGCCGGCTCCCACTGGCTGAACCCGCGCCCGCATATCACCCCGACGGCTGGCCTTGAAGCATACTCGTGCCGGTGCGACGCCATATCCGAAAGCGGCAAGAACGCCTCGCGCATATCGCGCACGCATGCGAGGCGTGGATTGCACACCGCCCTCAGGGGGGGTGCAATTTTGGTCCGTCCGATCCGGGGAATCCACCCTAGCAGCGAGCAAGCGAGCGGCTTGCAAACCGGCTCCTGATTCCAGCTCGTCTGCGGGTATCCGTTGGATATTCTCCAAATGCGGAATGGTAGAACTGCGCGAATCGGCCCATGTGTGCAAATCCATAGCGCTCCGCAATGCAATGTATACGACTATCGCTATTGGCCTGCAGCAAGCTCCGACGAACCCGCTCCAGCCTCATCGCCAGAAAGTAATCCGACGGAGCCACCCCTACGATTTCCTTAAAGCTATAGCGCAGCGTGCGGGGACTCACGCGTAGGGCTCCGGCCACATCGGACATTACGAGGGGATCGGCCAGGTGCGAATCCATGTACCGGGTGGCTTTCTCCACGATGAAGCAACGGGTGGAACTAGGCGAAAGAGATCGAGCAGTGGCAGCGCTTTCTTCGATCACTCGAACTAGCATATTCAGCACGCGCTCTCTAAGAGCGATGCAATTGAACTCGTCCTCGAGAAGGTCTGGTCGAGACGCCGCCTCACCCAGTACCTCCGCGGCGCAACGTTGAAACGCGTCGACAGTCTTCGCGTCACTGATCACAAAACAGCGGTGTAGCGACTCCTGAGGGATCACTCTGCCTAGTACCTTTTCCGCGTAATCAACAAGCGTGCGCTCTTGTACTGCGATCGTGAAGTTGTCGCTCGATGTGCTGCAGAACGCGCTTTTCAACAAGTCCCCGGGAATGATGGTTATTGCGCTTGGTGTGACCTCGCATCCGTCGCACGATACTTTGCCGCGCGAGGCGGCGAGTGCCACGAAGAGAATAGCGCCACTCCACGCCGAACCTCGCCATGCGCAGGGTTGGTCGAGACGCTCACGAAATATTTGGATGGACCGAAGCCAAAGTTCGTTTACTTCCCCGTGAAATGGCTGGCGCCCGACGTGTTCGTAGACGCCACGCCACCCGGTAATGCAGCGGCTATGCGTTACGGCGTCGTGGGTCTCGGTCATTGCAATGGTATGACGCAGAAATCGATCTGCCGCTGGCTGCGAACAAATACCCTGCACCACTTGACAGTCTCCCATGGTTCTCGCGTCCCTATAAAATTGTCTCGCGCCCCAAAAACCAGCGATTGGTCAATCAAAACAACGCGCTTTATTTATTTGCGAGAAACAAGTAAGCTAATCCAAGAATAAAGGAAAGAATAGCAATGCGCAAGCTGCGCCAATCGGAACGAACCGAGCTGTCGGACCGACGCATGATCGAGACGGCCATCCGCATCATGCTGCATCGGGGAATCAGCGGAATGCGGCTGACGGATGTTGGTCTGCAGGCCGGTTACAGCCGAGGGCTCGCCACCATGCGTTTTGGCACCATGGGGGGGCTGTTGAGGCGCGTGGCGGAGCACCTGGTTCATCGCTGGGTCAGGGCGTTGACCGAAGCCGTGGGACAGAAGCAGGGTCTTGCCGCAATTTATGCCGCCATCGATACTGAGGCGCGTTACATCGCGCCGCCAGCAACTAGCGTACACGCGCAGTATCTCCTCTTGTTCCACAGCATGGATCCCGGGGCAGAACACAGGCTGAATTCCGCCCGCGCGCTCGCTGCGCAGCGGCGCGACTTGGCCCGCTGGCTCCGCGAGGCGATGAAAGCGGGCGAGATTGTCACCGGCGTTGATCCGGAGGCCGAGGCGGCGTCGATATTAAGCTCCATGATCGGCATCATCTTCCAATCATTAATAGATCCGGAGCTTTCAAGCAAGAAGATGTGCGCCAAATTGAAAGGCGATATCGCCGAGCGGCTCAGCCTCCTACCACGCCCTGGATCTTTGCGAAAAATGCAGAGCAAGCCCCGCTCCGGGGTACAGGTAGGTACAGACGAACGCGGCTCGAGCATTTTACATAAGCAGCGCATCGCATCGTGATCCCCTATTGGCGCGGCGGAGACATCTGGGAAACATGATCCGAACACCGGCAGCGAGCCGGTTGGGCTCCGTCAGCTGCGATTGCGCCAGACCCTAAGGCCACCGCCGGAGAGGTTGCGTGATCCGCGGGACGTCCTCTCGATCAGACCGCGGCCTTGGATGCTTTTCTCTCCTCTCCGATGAGCGCAGTCAGTGCGGCAGCAACATCCTTTCCCTCCTGCTGCGCCTTTGCCTTCGTGGTCACCCACATCTCTAAATGCTTGTACGCTCGCTCGGTGTGGCGGTTCCAATCAGGATCGAGAGGAGTCGTGATCTCGAGCCGATGGCCGTTCGGGTCGCGAAAATACACGCTTAAGATCAGGCCGTTATGATCGGTGGGACCGATGGTCTCGACACCGTTCAACTTCAGCCAGTCGCACCAGCGAAGCACCTCATTACGGTCTGCAGCTTGGAGCGCAATGTGGTTGAAGATGTCATACGCAGGATGGCTCGCTTTCGCGGGGGGCGGAACACCCGGCGCTTCGAAAAAGGCGATGGTCGACCCATCCTTCATGCGAAAGAAGATGTGGAAGTACGGGAAGGCATCCCCCGTAGAGGGCACATTGTCGTCATAGACCGTACTGGCAAGCTCCATGCCCATGATTCGAATGTAGAAATCGGCTGTCGCCGCCACATCGTGAGTTACGTACGCCGCATGGTTGAGCATCATTGGCTGCAGTCCGGGGTTCTGCGGTATGCCTACGGAGGGGATAACGGCTTGAGTCATGCACTTTCTCCATGCGCGGCGCGGATGGGCTCGAAAGACTGCGCCGGTGACCGGCAAAGAATTGCATACAAGGCATCTTCCAATTCGGACTCCGGCGAGTGCCCAGCGTCCGGGGACCGCCAGGCAACGATGTGATCCGGACGAACCAAGATCGCTCCATCATCCCCGAACTCTCTGACGCGCCGCCACCCGTTGTCGCGGTCGATCGCATCACCCTGATCGCCGACGACTACAACATCGATCGGCTCTGCGAACTTCGCAGCCACGCGGCGCAGTGAAGGGATCCAAACAGAACTTCCTTTGCCGACAATGAGCACGAAGCGATTCCGCGGCACCAGATCGTGCGTGGAAACCCGCTTGCCGGCCTTTTCAAGCCAAGCATGCGGCAAGCGATGCCCCGGGCGCGTGCTCGGGACATAGTTGCGACCGGTGGGATCGAGTGGGATCGGCGGTGTCCCATCGGGGAACAGCGCGCCGCGCTCATACCGTACCCCAATCTCCACATCGTTCGCCTGGTATTCCGTGTTGTGCAACTTCATCACCTCGCGGAATCGATAGCGCCTTGCCTCGCCATCGGCACTGTTCGCCAAGAGCGCAGTGAAGTTTGCTCGACTGCGCTCGGGATCATTGGGGACTAAACCGATGGCGGCACCGGTGAGCTGGTGGTTCGAGAAGGTGAATAGCGCCCAATTGACGTTGCGTTCCGCTGCCGGCCTACGTTCCGTCTCGTACGTATCGAGCAATGCCTCACCCGCGCGGCCACTCAGCACCATCGCCAGCTTCCATGCGAGGTTGTGGGCATCGTGAATCGCGGAGTTCAACCCGAGGCCCGTGGTAGGGGTGTGTCGGTGAGCAGCATCGCCGGCCAACAGCACGCGCCCGAAGCGATATCGGTTAGCGAGCACGCCCTGGACTATCCAGTGCCCGATACCCAGAACTTTCGGCTCGAATTCTGGGATCTTCAGCAGCTTCCGAATACGGGGCACCAGGCTGCCCTCGTCGAACCGATCCGGATTGTCGGATTTGAAGCTGAAGTGGAAAAGCCACTCCTCGGAGTGACGATCATATTTCGTCGGACCCAACTTCCCCAACACACCTGTACTCCACGAGCCGGTATCCCCTTCCGGATTCGCGAATAAGTACGAAAAGCTCTCATCATCATCAAGGTAATTCGAGAGATCGGCCTGAAAATAGACCGTCACCATGTCAATCAACTCTGGCGTGCCCTCGAGCTTGACGCCGACACTTGGGCCGACGGTCTTTCCCCCATCCGCGCCGATCAAGTATTGACAGCGTACTGTCTTGCGTACACCGGTTGGATGCTCTTCGAGCGTCGCCAACACACCAGCCTCGTCCTGCTCGAGCGCCATGAGCGTATGATCGAACAGCGGCGTTGCCGCCGGCTGCCGCTTAGCGTATTCGCTCAGCAGAGGCTCGAGCCGTACTTGGGGGTAGATGGTGCTTTCGCAGGGGCTGTTTGCTTTGTAGTGCGAGGCCAGACTGCCTCCGCCAAACGCATCAATTTCGAACAACACCTTCCTGTCATATTGCCCATCGCCGCCTAATGAAGTGCACCAGCGCGTCTTGGACATGTTTTTGAGCGGTATTCCGCGCGAATAAATCGCCCCGTCGAGTCCATGCTGGCGAAATATTTCCATGCTGCGCTGGTTCAGAAATCGCGCCTTCGGCATCGGCGACGGCGTGCTATGTCGCTCGACCAGTACGTGGGGGACGTTCGCGTGAGAAAGGAAAATCGAGGTGCTGAGTCCGCACCCGCCACCACCGACAATGAGCACCGGCGTCTCAATATCAGCCATAAACATCCTCGGTGGTCGGGCCGCTACACTAAAGCCTCGAACACCTCTGTCGGTCTGAGTTCTAGCGGGCCCGCGCAGCGCGCCGCTCGAGCGGTGCTGCCATCGAACAGCTGCTTCAGATCACGGTGTTCTCATTGATCCCAACAATGAATCGTACACGCGCGCGTCATTCATATTCATCATAGCGACGCTGGTACCGGAACCTTATCCGAATATGGCAATCTTATCGTGGACATCACGGTTAAGCAGGTCGATGGGCACCTGTGAGCCCGGACGCAGCAGGATGGGTTCCTCGCAAATACTGGACGCGATCGACATCAAAAATAGCCATCTTTTCGAAAACGGTCATACCGCGAACGCCTTCTCCAAAGGAAGGCGCAACCGGCTTTCTGGCTTCAGGCCCTGTATTCGTATCACGGGCGTCGCCGGATACATCGTGACCGGCTCACCACACAGTCATCGATGACTGCACGCCCAGGGGCCGTCGACCACGCTGCCGGCTAGAACAAGAATCTGGACAGAACTGGTGGCGGGTTCGGATTTGGGTCCGTGTCGAGCTCGAACTTGCGCCGGCGATAAACCGTGTTGCCTATCGGATAATGATCCGGCATCCGCATCAATTCGACGCGCGTGCCGTCCGGATCAGTTACGAATATGCATTCAATGGGCTGCCCGTCAAACTCCTCTGCGATTATGCGGCCTTCTTTAATGACAAGACCGCCGTATTTTTCAACTTTCTCTAGAGTCGCATTGAACTCGGTAACATCGGCAATGCGCAACGCCAGGTGAGTAAAGCCAAGCTGATTCATCGGCCGCCGTTTCGCCGAACCAATATTGCCACGTGAAAAGCCCCCACGTGTGTAATACAGCAGCTCGATGAGGAGACCGTCAATTGCGAGGAACTTGGAATATGCCTTGGTGTCCGCCGGCGTTTCCAAATAGACACGATAGTTCTTGGGCATGACTTCGTCCAACGAATATAACACTAGCTCGTCGGCCGCTAGGACTTCTGTGTAAAAGCGGACCGAGCGATCAAGATCGCTGACGCAAATACCCAGATGCGAACCGCCAATCGTCGCTTTCATAGCTACTCCTTCGTCCAATTCGAGAAAGGTTTGGGTGTGAGAACCTCTTGAGACCGTTCTCCGGAGCCGGGGCCGTCTGCTTTCAACCTAGGCGTCATCGCGGGAGCGTCAGCGCCACCGGTAACTAATTTGACCGGAAATCCAGCGCGGCGGAGCAAACACTTGTTCCGTGAATCCATATCCACTGTTGTCGAATGCGTCGATCATCACGTCGCGATTCAAGAGATTCTTGCCGAGAACAGCAACTTCCCAACGGCCATCGGACGATGCCAAGCCAAGGCGAGCCCCTAAAACCCCGCTGGGAGGGACATCAATTGCGGGTGCGTCTGTAACACCGCCGTAGTATGACGCCACATATCGAAAATCCATTTGCGCCGAAAAATTCATCCTGCCGATCTGCCAAGTCTTGAGCACCAGAGCATTTGCGGTGTAGCGCGGCGCTTGAGGCGGTCGCGAGTCTATGATCGCCCCGGACGGTAGGCCTACGTCCTGGACGGTTGCGTCCAATAATGATCCCCCAACAGAAATCTCGAGACCTTTTGCCGGTGTCATGGTCATGTCCAAATCAGCCCCGCTCATATGAGCGGGTTTATTGGTGACGATGGTCGTGAAGTTTCGGTAATCGAACGCCTGGTAATTTTGATAGTTGTAGTGAAAGATACTCGCGGCGATCCGTAGCTGCGCGGTGGTAACTTTTACGCCGGCTTCAGTGTCGGTCAGTACTTCGCCCTGGAACGGCATTTGGGCCGGCGATAGAGGCGCGCCGAAAGGCGCGTTAAAGCCACCGCTCTTGGTTCCTCGTGTCACCCCGCCGTATACAAGTAAATTTTCGTCGGGGTGATAGTTGAGCTGCAGTTTCCCGGATACCGCATTTTCGCTCTGCGATCCGTCGTACACGAAGACAGGCGGGCCGCCGGTTATCACATCATCGAGAGTAAAATCGATTGTCTTTCGGTCGTAGGTGTCTCGCGCCCCGATGGTCAGGTAGAGGTCCCGCCGCAGATCCACATCCATTTGTCCAAACGCCGAATAGCTTTGCGTCGTTGTCGGAAATGCCGTCGATACGCCGTAGGCATAGGGGGTGCCGTTGAATACTGGAGAATCGACGAGTGAAGTACTCCTTGCATCGACCGACATGTAATACAAACCGGCCACCCAGCGAGTCAAGCTGCTGTCGCCGTTGAGACGGAATTCCTGAGACAACTGATGCGCCGTTTGTGTTTCGTAATAATTTTCCAACGAGTTCGGCGAAGCGTCCCCATCTTGACCGTAGCCGTAATCAATGTGTAGGAAATTTGTTAGACTGGTGAAAGTTAAATGTTCTCCCTTCACCGTCGAGGTCAGCCCGGCGGTCACGATAGTTCGGTCAAAATAGCCGATCGTGTTGTACGCACCCTTGTGATCACCATACGTGTCTGTATACCCGAGGATGTCGCAACCGTCGCAGGTCCCCCAATAATTCTGGGTCGGGGACAAGTTGACGCCGAGCCCTTGGGTGTCGGGGTACGAAGATTGGTGATGGTAATTTCCCGCCGTAGGACTGAAGTCTCGGGCCCAACTGAAGGCCGCGAGCACATCGAGCGGTCCGGAATCATAGCGCAATTGGGCTCTTGACCCGCCAAACTTAGTTTGGCCGATGTCCGGCCCAATGATGTTTTCGGTGATGCCAGAGTTATAGTTCTGATCAATAGCGATGCGAGCCGACCAAGAGTCGGCGAGCGGGCCGCCGACTGCTGCTTCTACGCGCTCCTGGTTGAAACTCCCCACTGTGACGTTGACGTCGGCGTCGAAGGTATCTGACGGCTTTCGGGTAATATACTGAATGAGTCCACCATTGGCGTTTCGCCCGAACAAGGTTCCCTGCGGTCCTCGCAAGACTTCGACCCGATCCATGTCATACATATCGGTCGTTAGGGCTCGAACCAGACTGATATAGGAACCGTCGACGTAGGTCGCGATTGCAGTTTCTTCGTGCGGCGCGAAATCATTTTGTGATACACCACGGATTGCCGGAAGTGACGTGACCTCGTCCCCCGCAACTCGCGACATGATCAGACCCGGTGCGAGTGCTTGGATGTCATCGGTGGCTGTGAATCCAAGTCGCTGCATTTGATCCCTCGTCATTGCCGACATCGAGATTGGCACGTCCTGAATGTTCTGATCGCGCTTTTGCGCCGTCACGATAATCTCGTCAAGAACTTGGGAATACGCCGCTACGGATGTAAGCAATAAAGCGACCAGCGAACTTGCGCGCGCTGAAACTGAAGGCATCATTGTGTAGCCCATCCCTTTTGTTGATTTTCAAGATATTGGTTGACGACCCTAGACGCTCACGCTGCCGCTGAAATGACGGCATCTGCAATTCCCCTTGCGCCATCGCCGGGTAGTCGGCCAAGTTGCCGCCTCGAGTGCGCGCAGCGATCAACGTAGCGGACCAGATTGATGTCCTGAGAATCGCGCGCGAGGCTTCCTCTTTAAATTAGTTGTCGAGCGCACCGGCAGCGATCCATTCGCGTACCAGATTGATTTCCGCCGGCGTAGTCGTCAGCCACCCGGGGGGCATTTTGTCGCCCGCGCCGCCTGACGCACGGTGACGGTCCTGCATCTTGAGCAAAAGGTAGCTCCGCTCGGGACTTCCGGGGGAAACACGCTTGAGTGAACTTTCGCTCGAAGAGACGTCGACGATCGCCACGTAAGCGAACCGCGCCTCTAGAATCAGTCCCGCGTCGGGCGCCTCCTTCAAATGACAGAACGCGCACTCCTTCGCAAATAGCGGCAATATGTCGCGTTGGAAACTGATCGGCGCGGGAGATGCGTGACTAATTGCCACCGCCATGAGCAGGGCACAAGTGGAGGCCAGCAACTTGGGCATCACGATTCGCGCCGCGCCGCTGAGCTACGGCCTGCCACATAACCGAAAGTCATCGCCGCTCCCAATGTCGCTCCGCCCCCCCAATAGGAGTTTGCCGCGGGACTTGCGATGCAGTTTCCGGCGCCGTACAGTCCCGGAATGGGTTGGTCCACCGTGTCGAGCACCGCGCCGGTCGGGTCGATCACTGGTCCGCCGTTGGTGTCGAGAACGGCCGGTCCCAGAATCATCGTGAAGTACGGCCCGGTATCCAGCAGCGGATGCATCACTGGACACGGGTAGGGATTCGGCGGCCATTTCGTATCGCTCCGCGTCACCTGCTCGGATCTTTGCACTTCGACGTCATATGGGTAGCGTCCCCGGTTATAGTCTGGATCTCGCCCATCGCGCGCGTACTGGTTAAAGCGGGAGAACGTATCCTTGAGAGCTTGCACAAACGAGGTATCGAGCCGCAGACGGCCCGTGTGAGCCGTTATGGTGCTGAGGCGCGCATCGAGAGCGACCGCGAGTCCCTCCAGCGTGTCCGCCGAGATCACGTATGACTCGCCCATCGGTTCGTCGGGTAACGGGTAATTGCCGGCGAAGCGCTCAGCCGTCCGCCGGTCGTAGATCGGGAAGGTCAGAAGATTCGGGTACTCCGCGTTATTAGCATCGTACAGATAGGACTCCCGAGTCCGGTCATGGTAATTACGATTCTCGTTGAAGCAGCGGCGGCCGTACTTATTGACCACGAACATGCTATCGCCGATCGGCCACCAGACCTCCATCGGCAGGCTCGGATAGAGAAGCGCCTGTTCGACGAGGCATTGCGCTCGCCATGCCCCTGCCATGTTGCCGAGTTGGGCGCCGGCGCGGAGTCCCAAGCGCACGAAATCTCCGGTGCACGTCGGCAGGGCGCACCGACCGAGTATTGGAAACAACTGGTACTCCCGAACGAGGTCGGGATTCTGAACGTACCCTCCGCTGCAGAAGATGACACCGCGGCGCGCGCGAAACGACTTGGCTCCTTCGTCGGTGCGCACGACGACTCCCGTGACCGCGCGATCGGGTTCCTGCACGAGATCAATCACCGGCGCATCGAGGAAGATCCTCACGCCGGCGCGACGCACGTGCGCCGTCAACTGCGCCATTAGCTCGTCGCCTGCGCCGATCGACCCGTCGACTCGCTTGGGCACCAACATGCGCCCCCGCGGCGCCACGTTCTCGGGTACGTGCTCGAGATAGTCTGGAGCGTAGGAGATGCCGGTCGCGGTCTCAATCGCGTATGCCGTGCTTTGCAGCGCGCCGAGTGAGGCCATGGACTGGAGCATTTCGTCGGCATGATCGTAGAACGCCGCAAGGAGGAGATACGTCGCCTCAGGCAGCCCTAGACTCGGGTGATGCGGGTCGTACAAATACGGGTAAGAATACCGGGCGACATAGCGCAAGAAGTCGGGCTTGGGGTCCGCTACTCCTCGCGCCCGCAGATCGAAGTTGTTTGGAATCCAGTAGCCCCCACCCGATTTCGCGCTGGTGCCGCCGACAAAGCCCGCCTTCTCGCAAAGAAACACCCGCGCTCCGGCGGCACGCGCCGTCGCCGCGGCAACGCAGCCGGCAGCCCCACCCCCAACCACAATGACGTCCGCTTCTTCATGCCAAGTACGCGTAATCTTTGCGCGGCTCGCCGCGGGCAAGGCGAGCGTGGCCGCGGCGCTACCGAGCAGCACGCGCCGACTAAGGTAGTAGTGTCCTTCCGAATCCCGAGCTCGCGCCATGCTCGGATCTCCGTAAATTAAATCTGTTCGCACCGGCCCATCGACAAAATGAGCCGACTCCTAAAAACCACGGCAGTTTAGAGCCGGAAACTCGGCAAGTTGTCCGAAAGCGGCAAAGCATTCTGGTTCATCAAGAGAGCGCTGGTATGGTCCGGTGCAGTAGTGCTCGAAAAGTCAGCTTGGCGATCGGTGAGTTTCTGTCGTGGCATCAAAGCACGTAATGGACGTCGCGAGGATTTCAGGCGCTGCTCGAACAGTTCACGGCATTCATCGTTTTTCTGACACCGTCACTGTCGGCGTGGCTCCTCTTGTCGACAGCCAGCGACGCGCTTCAGCCGCATTCCACGGGAAGAAATAAGGTGCGCGCATTTCATTTGCGCCTGAGGATCTTCTTTGGAAGACGCTCACGCACAAACGCTGGGCTCTCCTTAAGTTGATGGCTGGCCACGGATCGGTAGCTATTCGCGAGATAACTCGTCGGCCGGAACGCGACGTCCGCGCGTTTCACAGCGATATTCACGTTCTGCTTCGGGCAGGCATATTGGAGAAGGTTTCGGAGGGCGGCGTCGCGTTTCTTATGACGCCATCCACGTGGATTTCCTGCCAAAGGCAGCTTGAGCAAATCGACAGCGCCGGTCTGGACGAACTGCTGATCCACTAGCAGCCGACAACGTCCGGCAGCAGCCACATTTTGAAGGGGGTGTTTTTGGGGGTATCTCAAACGAACTGAACTCTAAAACCCCTAGAATTCTCGGCGTTTTCTCGTCGATTTCGAATCCGTCCCGGGGATCCAATAAATCAAACACTTACACCCGATTTCTTCTGAGCTCTCATATAGCGGCTGTCTAACGTCCGGCGTTCTTCCGCCCTCGGTCACGCCTAGTTGCGGCTTTCACGCCGAGCGCTCGCGCGTGACGTTCTCAGCAACGCTCGCCATCCCTGACTGGATCGAGCGCGCATAGACCTGATCGACGATGACGCCGCGGCTATGGCCCATCATCCGGGCGACGTTGAACGCGCGCTCGCCGGCCGTGCCACCCAAGCTCGCGAACGTGTGGCGCAATGAATAGAGGTCAAGTTCCCGCACCCCAGCCCGCTTCTTGAGCGACATCCAGATGTCCCGTCTAACGTTAGACGGGTTCATGGGCTTGCCGTTGGCGAATACGAGCCCCGCCCCGTCAGATATTCCGGTCGACGGCGGGTGGGCCCAAATCTAACGCCGCGGGGTACCACGCCGCGCGCTAGGCAGATGATCATGATTCGCAGCAGCCTGCGAGGCGATCTGCGCCTCACTGATCGCGTGGCGCGGCGGGGTACCATTCATCCGGCGCCGGTGGACTATAGCCGGGAGGGTGGTCCCATATCTCGAAGAAGACTCCCAACTCATCGTGCGTGCCGATGAACGCATATCCAACTTGGCCGCCGAAAGCGCGACCCGATTGAATTACCTTGAACCCGCGCTTCTCAAACTCCGCCATTGCTTCGGTGAAGCTCCGGCCGGGACACAAAAAACCCGCGTGGTGGACTCCTTCGCCGTGTTGCTTCAGAAACTCATCGAACACGTCGGGCCCCTCGACCGGCTGAACTACTTCCCACATCATATTTGCGGAGTAAGCGTACGCCATCTTACAGACGAAGGAATGCGCTGTGCCGCGATAGCGCGTGTCGGTCACATTGCCAGGCCGAAGAGTCTGGACTTTCCAAGGACCTATACCTAGCCGCAGCAGGCTGTCCATGGTTCGTTTCTGATCCCGCGTCACGAAGCAGATTTGCACTACATTTCCCAGCAGATCATCCGTCACCGCCTTCTTGGGCACATGTAACATTGACCATTTCTCCACTGGCGAGCTATAAATCCATTGCCCGCTGGTGTGAGCGTCGACGCGCATCCATGGGGGACAATGTTCAGCCTATACGGCGGTGCATTCATCCGCTACGGCCATTGATGCAACACAGTCGCTCAACGGCGGTTGCGTATTTGGTGCGAAACGCTTGGCCCAGATTCCCTCGTTCGACCACCGTCTTTGCGCGCGATAGTCCCGCGCAGTACATCGTTTCGTTGTGCACGGTCAGCAGATGGGTGACGTCCGCCAGATTGTCCAGCATGTAGCGATAGTCGACGTTCATCTTGCTATAGCCTTTCACCGGGCAGTACTAGGGGCTCGACAGGAAAGGAAACCGCGGCAGAAGCGCCGGATCAGGGCGTTCTTTCTCGCCCATCCACACCCGCACCGTTCCGAATTCTTCCAGGACGGGGTAGCTGCGCGCCCGCACGGTATCCGGCCTCAACCCACCGCCGTCCGGATTGAGCACGCAATTGCCCGATTTATCGAGCTTCAGCCCGTGATAAGGGCATTGAACGGTGCAACAGCCACCCCTTCGCTTGCGCTGGATGCGTCGCAAGAAATGGCTCAGCAGGGCTTGCCGTGAGATGCGGCTAGCCCAAGTGCGGCAGCATTTCTGGTTTCGGCGTCCAATGATTAAACTGCTCATGAACGATCGATGGCAAACAGGCGCGGAAGCGGATATTCGCGCATCGGGGAAATGCGATGTTCGATGCCGATAAAGTTGTAACAATCGAGGATCTTCGGTGCCTCGCTCGCCGCCGGCTTCCCGAGTTTGCGTTTATGCTGATGGAAACCGGTAGTGGAGACGGCTCAGGTACGGCGCGCAACCTCGACGCATTCAAGGACTATCTATTCGGCGCGCGTGCATTAGTAGATGCCACCGCAACCAACCAGAAGGTCACGATTTTCGGGCAAACCTATTCGAGTCCCTTTGGGATCTCGGCAATCGGGAATGCGGGCAATCTTCGTAGTGGTGCAGACGAATATATGGCCGAGGCGGCGGCCGAAGCAAATATCCCTTTCATGCTATCCGGATATAGCAGTGCCTCAATCGAGTCGATTGCCCGTATTGCGCCCAACCACGTCTGGCAACAATTGTACGTGGCTCGCGACCCCAAGCTGACTGAGCACATCGTCGGCCGTGCGCACGATGCCGGGGTGACTGTGCTTGTACACACGGCGGATAGCCCGATTCCGCCGAAGAACAATTGGCTGGCTCGAACTGGCATCGCGTTGCCCGTCGCGATCCGACCGAGCGCTTGGCCCTATGTCGGCTGGCAGGCTCTGACCCACCCCGCATGGACGATCGAGCAGATCGGCCGAGGCGGCCTTGCACGCATGGAAAGCTGGGCCCCGTATGCTCCGCATCGATCCGGCGCAGCGGCTATTGCCAAATTGTGCAGAGAGCAATTTCCCGACGTCCAGACGTGGGACGCGGTAGAGCACATTCGGCGGATTTGGCCGGGCAAGTTGGTCATCAAAGGGCTTGTCGATGCGAATGATGCGCGGCGTGCACTGGATATTGGCGCGGACGCAGTGACGGTCTCCAACCACGGCGGCAATAAGCTCGATTGTATGGCAGCGGCCATCGACTTCTTGCCTGCTGTGGCTTCGGCCGTCAGCGAAAGAGCCCCAGTATTCTTTGACGGTGGTATTCGCAAAGGCGCCCACATACTCACTGCTTGTGCCCTTGGCGCACAATTTTGCTTTGTTGGTGCGCCACCCGGATGGCGCGATCGTCGCCGGTCGAGGGGGCGCCGCGCACGCGATCAACATACTACGCGATGAGATCTCTCGCATATTGGTGCTAATCGGCTGTCAAAGCGTTGGCGCGCTCGGTCGCGATTTCTTGCGCGGTAGACTCTGAGCGCGCCGATGGGCAACTAAAGAGTGCCTATTGCGGTGAATTCACCCAGGTGTCGGACTCCCGTTTTGTTATAACTCACCATCGGACTTCGCGATTCGATCATCATCCATATGAGAATGCGACCCGTCGCAAAATGGCGGATTGCTAGTCAGCTTGCAACCGCAAAACGCTACCGTGAGATCACACGAACATTTGTAACTCAGCGGCTCAAAGTTCGTGTTCTTATGTGACCCGTCGCATAGAGGTTGTTTGCGGCTACGACCACAAGTGCACCATAGATATGACTTTCCGACTCGAACTTCGATTCTGTGTGGGATTTTGCTTGGCATAAAACGTGAAGGTGCGGTTCATTCCCGGGCAGCGCGCGTATCCGCGCCGGGAACTAATAGCCCTCGCTCGAGCGGCCTCATCACGGCGACCAAACATGCCTCATCGCTGGTCGCGTGCCAATACTCCTCGTTGGCAGGTACGAAAATCAACGAGCCAACCTCGCACCATTGGCCATTGATTATAAATTTGCCGCGAAGGACGACCATTACTTCGGGCTCGGTATGGTAATGCGGTGGGCTGTAATGGTTCGGCGGCTCTTCTAGGAGATCGATATAGGGGTGAGAACTGCGGAGCAGCATGGTTTGCGGCAGGCCTGGCACGTCCTGATCCATGCTGATAGACGACGCCGTCCGTGCTGCCCACGACTCGCCCGAGCGGAAGGTCCACTCGCTTGGGGTAGTAATTTGGATTCCAGTTAGGGGATTATTGCTCACGATTTCATCTTGGCATCACTACTGTGAGTCCGAACACACGGTGCTAAGTACACTAGTCGTCGAAGACGTTATCAAGCTGCACACGTTTGCCGATGGCCGCTAGATCACCGGGGAAATACCCGATCGCATCTCCTACTGCGTAAAACAGGTTATGCCGGGCAAAATAGCGTGCAACGCTCACTTCCCCACTGCGAGCTTTAACGTAGTAAAGCACCCCATTCTCGTAATGTGGGCCCCCTCCCGCTGGGCGCGCAGTCGCGCTTTCCAATTCGGCTGCAGTCAGATCATGCTGGTTGCTCAAGACCCACTCCTAAAGCCCGACCTCTCGCCAACATACACCACTCCATTAGGTAATCAACAGAGCATTTCCGCGAAATACGATCAGCGTGAGGTGGTGCTTCACACTCGGAGTTTGCGGTCAAAAAATGGAATAATGATGCTCGCCAGCTGATCGAATCCATAAGAGTTTGGAACCAGATCGCCATAGTGCCCCATCAACGGGATGAGCTCCAGCTGTACGTCCGCGTTACCGTACCGCTCTAGTTCGCGCTTCATCCACACCGACTGTTCCGGCGGACAATGCATGTCGTGAGGACCGTGAACGAGCAAGACTGGTTGCTTGATGCGATCCGCATACGAGATGGCTTGCACAGTTTCATAGAATTCGCGCCGATCATCGGGTTCCCCGCCGAGCCACTCGACGAGCACGGATGCCTGCCAGGCGCGTATACCACCACACCGCGAACCTGCTGAATAAGATCGGTTACAGCTCCAAATGTTGCAACCGCACGAAGACGCGGCTCGAATGCGGCGGAACGCAACGTACTCATTCCGCCCCTCGACATACCGAGTATGCCAATTCGCTCTGGATCAATGTCCTGTTGAGAGGTGACCCAGTCAAGGACAGCACGCACATCAAGCGGGTCATCCACAGGGGATGGGCCCCTCCAAGTAAGCGTGACAGCGAAGACTCCAGCCGCACAAAGACGGCTGCCGATCCATTCCATGATCTCGAACGCGCCCCGCTGTATTCCGCCCGGCGCCAGAATCACGACTGGATGCGGGCCCGGATCGTTCGGGCGATAGCACATTAACGGAAGATCCAACCCTTCGCGATCAAGAGCAGTAGCGACACCGGTCAAATTGATCGTCATCTAATACTCCGCACCTTGTTCGGACGATCCTGTCCTCGGTCGATTACAGAAACTGGGATTAGGCCTGCACGGTCTAGCTTAAGGGAGGGCGTGTAGAAAGCGTAATCCGGTGCCCACGAGAATAGAAGACGAATTTGGTCAACTGTGGTGCATAAATCGATCTGGCGTATGACACGTAGTCGGTGAAATCATCCCTACTTGGGCATGGTTCTTTAGAAAATGGCATCTTGCGTAAGCCCAGTCTCAACACATGTCCAAAAGTATTG
>CAVWLU010000006.1:0-361900 GCA_963755965.1 uncultured Gammaproteobacteria bacterium | reverse complement strand
TTGGTAGCGGGGGTAGGATTTGAACCTACGACCTTCGGGTTATGAGCCCGACGAGCTGCCAGACTGCTCCACCCCGCACCGGAAGAGCCGACCATTGTACCGGGTAGCCTCACCAATGCAAGGTGCACACTCCCCCTTTGATGGTTTTCCTACGGCAGCGCCCGCTGACACAGTGCGATCAGGCCGCCCGGGATGACGCCCAAGGCAAGCACCAGGAGCGCGTTGGCGCTGAGCACCGTGCGCATCAGCGTCGAGCCGCCGATCTGGGCGTTATCGGCGGGATCGTCGAAATACATCAACTTGACGATTCGGAGGTAGTAGAACGCGCCGATCACCGAGAAGAGTACGGCGACCACGGCGAGCCAGGTCAGACTCACACCCAAAACCGCCTGCACCACGCCGAGCTTGGCCCAGAATCCGATGAATGGCGGCACGCCGGCTAGGCTGAACATCAGAATCGCCATCATGCCTGCGAACCAAGGGCTGCGCGCGTTCAAGCCCTTGAAGTCCACGAGCTTGTCGGCCTCGAACCCCTGCCGCGCCAGCAGCAAAATCATCCCGAAAGCTCCGGCCGCGACGATGACGTAGCTGATCATGTAGAACATGGCGGCCTGATAACCCTGCGCCGTTCCCGAGAGTATCCCGAGCAGTACGTAGCCAATGTGCGAAATGGTGGAATAAGCCAGCATTCGTTTGAGATTGCTTTGCGCGATCGCAACGATGTTGCCTATCGCCATGGAGAGCACCGCGAGCACGACGAGCATTTGGCTCCAATCCGGCTGCGAAGCCGACAAAGCCTCGGGGAGCAAGCGCATGGCGAGCGCGAACGCCGCAAGTTTCGATGCCGTACCGATGAACACGGTCACGCAAGTGGGCGAACCCTCGTACACGTCGGGGATCCACATGTGGAACGGCACCGCACCTAACTTGAATCCAATGCCGACGATGAGAAAGGCGATACCGAACAACAGCCCGACGTTGTCTCCGAAACTGCCGTGCACGGCGGTTGCAATCGCCTGCAGTTCCAGACTTCCGGTCACCCCGTACACAATCGACATGCCGTACAACAGCGTTCCCGAAGCCATCGATCCCAGCACGAAATACTTGATGGCGGATTCCGCGGCAATGCCGGAATCCCGATCGAAGGCGACCATCGCATACAGGCACAGCGACATCAGTTCGAGCCCCAAGTACAGCGTGATCAAGCTGCCCGCGGAAATCAGCACCATCCCACCGAGCGTGGCGAACAACCCCAGGACATAATATTCGCCCTTGAGTATCGCCCGGCGCCTAAGATCCTCGGTCGAATACACGAACACCGCCGCCACCGTCAACAACGTCGCAAGCTTCAGCACCTGCGCCATGCGATCCGATTCAAATAAGCCGCCCAGCGCGACGATCTTCGCGGACACGGGCTGCACCGCGACCAACACGGCGGTGAGAAGCAAACTGATGACCGCGAGTGCGCCATTCCAGCGGCGCAGCGAATCGGATACGAACAGATCCAGCATCAGGATCGCGCATGCCGCAACGCCCAAAAATATCTCAGGCCTGGCGTAGATGAGGCCCTGATTGAAGTCCGCGACGCTAAAACCGTTCATGTACCAGCCTTAAGGGGCAATCTTCGAGGCCAGCAGTTGCTGGGCCAAATGGGACGTGGTCGCGCGCATGACATCGAGCAACGGCGCCGGCCACAGGCCGAGCAGCAACACGCCGGCGGCGAGCATGCCCAGAATCAGGAACTCGCGGCCGTTGATGTCTTTGAGCGCGGCGACTTCGGCGTTGCCAACCTCGCCGAAAATCACCCTCTTCACCAGCCACAACGTATAGGCCGCGCCCATGACCAAGGTCGTGCCCGCCAGAAACGCATACCAGACATTCGCCTTGAAAGCCGCCAAGATGACCAAGAATTCGCCCACGAAACCCGATGTACCGGGGACGGCCGAGTTCGCCAACGCGAACAGCACCATGAAGGCGGCGAATTTCGGCATGGTATTCACCACTCCGCCGTACGCGCTGATCTCCCGGCTGTGCACCCGGTCGTACATCACTCCGACGCACAAGAACATCGCGCCCGATACCAAGCCATGCGACAGCATTTGCACCACGGCGCCATCGAGGCCCAATTCGACGCCGGTGGTGCGGCCCGTGTGAGCCACGATCTGAAAGCCGATGAACATCCCCAAAGTGACGAAACCCATATGCGCAATCGACGAATAAGCGATCAGCTTCTTCATGTCCCGCTGCACCAGAGCGACGAACCCGATGTACACCACCGCAATCAACGACAGGGCGATGATCAGCCAATCGAGTTCGCGGCTGGCATCGGGCGCGATCGGTAACGAAAATCGCAGAAAACCGTACCCGCCCATTTTGAGCATGATCGCCGCCAACACGACGGAGCCCCCCGTGGGCGCCTCGACGTGGGCATCCGGCAACCAGGTATGCACCGGCCACATGGGAACTTTCACCGCGAACGCCGTGAAGAACGCCAGAAAAATGAAGGTTTGCTCGGTGAGGGACAGCGGCATCCCCTGCAACACCGCGAGTTCGTAAGTACCCGATTTCAGGTACATGTAAATCAGAGCAACCAGCATCAGCAGCGAACCGATGAAGGTATACAAGAAGAACTTGATGCTTGCGTACACACGGCGTGGACCGCCCCAAACGCCGATGATGATGAACATCGGCAGCAGCATGGCCTCCCAAAACACGTAAAACAGCGCCGCATCCAGTGCCGCGAATACGCCGATCATCAATCCTTCCAACAACAGAAAAGCTGCAAAGTATTGCGCCACTCGCTTCGCGACGTTTCCCCAGCCCGCAATCACGACCAGCACGGTAGTGAAGGTCGTCAACAAGATCAGCGGCATCGAAATGCCGTCGACGCCGATGTAGAAATCCGCATGAATGGCGGGAATCCACGAGGTGCGCTCGACGAACTGCATCTCAGCGGTGCCGATTTTGAACCCCAGATACAAGGGCACGCTCAAGAGCAGCGTCAGGACGGAAACTCCCAGGGACAGCCATTTCGCGAAAGTCACGCGCGCGCCCAAACCGAGCACCACGCAACCGCCGATGATGGGCAGCCAGATCAGTATGGCCAACAAGTGCGCGTTCAACATCATGGCCGCCACATCAGCCAAAGCAGAAGCGAGGCGAGCCCGAGAATCATCGCGAATGCGTAGTGGTACAGGTACCCGGACTGCGCATAACGCATCACGGAGCCCAACCAGCCCACAACCCGGGAGCTGCCGTTGATCAGCACGCCGTCGATCAAGGCCTCATCGCCGCCTCTCCACAATCCACCGCCCAAGGCTCTGGCCGCCACCATGATCACGTGCTCGTTGAACCAATCGAAACCAAACTTATTGATCAGAATCGTGTGCAGCCACTTGAACCTTCGCTCCGCCGCATCGGCCAGGGCCGGCTTCTTGTACATCACATACGCCGTCAACACGCCGGCCCCTGCGATATACAAGGGCCATGTCGTGAACGCCGACTCCAAAAACGCGAACGAGCCGTGATACTCCTCTCCGAGATGCTTCAGCACCTCGTGCGCCGGAACCACAAAAATGGACCCGTCGAAGAAATTACCGAACAGCAACGGTTTGACGGTGAACCACCCGATGAGCGCCGAGGGGATTGCCAGCATGATCAGCGGCACCGTCACCACCCACGGACTCTCGTGCAGATGCTCGCGAACCTCATGATCCATGCGCTCCTCGCCGTGGAAGGTCATGAAGAACATGCGGAAGGTATAAAGAGCCGTGATGAAGATGCCCGCGAGGACGCAGAAATACGCGTAGCTCTCTCCCACGCGGTGCGACATGTGCTCGGCATCGACCAAGAGATCCTTGGAAAAGAAGCCCGACGTGCCGGGGAAGCCGATCAACGCCAAGGAACCCACCAGGAAAGTCCAATAAGTGATGGGCATGTACTTTTTCAGGCCACCCATGCGGCGCATGTCCTGTTCATGGTGCATGGCGATGATCACGGAACCTGCCGCCAGGAACAGCAGCGCCTTGAAGAAAGCGTGCGTCATGAGATGGAAAATACCCGCTCCATACGCGGACGCCCCGAGCGCCACGGTCATGTACCCGAGCTGCGATAGGGTCGAATAGGCGATTACCCGCTTGATGTCGTTGTTGACGACGCCCAGTAGACCCATGAAAAACGCCGTCGTCGCACCGATGATCAATACCATCGACAACGCCGTGTCCGACAGTTCGAACAGCGGCGACATCCTCGCCACCATGAATATGCCGGCCGTGACCATGGTGGCGGCATGGATCAACGCGGAGATCGGAGTCGGGCCTTCCATCGAATCCGGCAACCACACATGGAGCGGCACTTGGGCGGACTTGGCCATCGCTCCGATGAACAGACAGATGCACGTGAATGTGATCGCGGGCCAGGCGATCGTATTCGAAATATGGATCTGCGCCTGCGCAATCTGACCCGCATGGGCGAAAACGGTCGAGTAATCCAATGAGCCGGTGTACTTGAGCACGGCGGCAATTCCCAAGATGAAGCCAAAGTCGCCGATACGATTGACCAGGAAGGCTTTGAGGGCGGCGAAGGTCGCGGTCGGGCGCGTGTACCAAAAGCCGATGAGCAGGTAGGACACTACGCCCACACCCTCCCATCCGAAGAACAACTGCATGAAATTGTTCGACATCACCAGCATCAACATGGAAAACGTGAACAGCGAGATGTAGCTGAAGAAGCGCTGATAGCCGTCATCGTCGTGCATATAGCCGATCGTGTAGATGTGCACCATGAGCGACACGAACGTCACCACCGCCATCATCAGCCCGGACAGATGATCGATCAGGAATCCGACTTCGAACGCGATCCCGTCGCTGAGCAACCACGTGTACACGGGACCGTCGAACGGCGCCATGCTCTCGGCGAGAAATTCATACATCACGTACAGCGACAGGGCGCAGGACAGCGCCACGCCCGCGATGGCGATGCTGTGCGCTCCGACCCGTCCGATGGTGCGGCCGAACAACCCCGCGACAATCGCTGCGACCAGAGGCGCCAGCGCAATCGTTAAATAGATCGACTCCATTTCTTCTTATCCACCCTCAGCCTTGAAGCGTGTCGAGATCTTCGACGTCGATGCTGCGGCGCTCGCGAAACAGCACGACCAGAATCGCGAGACCGATTGCCGCTTCCGCCGCCGCCACCGTCAGAATGAAAAACACGAATATCTGGCCGCCGATATCTCCGTTATAACGCGAGAAGGCGACGAAATTGAAGTTCACTGCCAACAGCATGAGTTCGATGCACATCAGCAAGACGATGAGATTCTTACGATTGAGGAACACGCCGGCAACCGCGATCGAAAACAAGATTCCGGAGAGCACGAGTACTTCGGTGAGGGTAATCATTGTCTTTTCTCGGAGGCCATTTTCACGATTCGAACGCGATCCTTGGCCCGCACCGCCACCTGCTGCGCGATATCCTGCGGCTTGCCGCCGGTGCGCTGGCGCAGCGTCAGAATGATCGCCGCGACGCTCGCCACCAGGAGGATCACCGCCGCCAGCTGCGCGGGGTATGCATAGCGGGTGAACAACGCCATACCGAGGACACGGGTGTTCGAATAATTCGCCGGCAACGCCGGCGCGGACTTGAAGCCGACCCCGCCCAAGTGCTTGACCACGATCACGTTGATGATCGCGAACACGACGAAGCCCGCCACGGCCACCGTCAGCGGCCAATAACCCGCCAATTCCTTGCGAAATTTCTCGGTGTCGATATCGAGCATCATGACCACGAACAGGAACAGCACCATCACGGCGCCGACATACACCAGCACCAGCACGATTCCGAGGAACTCGGCGTCCAACATCAGCCAAATGACCGCGCTGTTGAAGAAACACAGCACCAGCAGCAGCGCGCAGTGAACGGGGTTTCGCGCCAGGATCACGCCAAGTGCAGCGCACACCAGAACGGCGGCGAACACGAAGAAGAGAATCGTCGCAAACATCAACGATACCGTGCGTCGGCCGCACGATCGGACGCGATCATGGCCTCGTAACGCTCGCCGATAGCAAGCAACTTATCTTTGCTCATGATATTTTCGCCGCGATTTTCCATGTGGTACTCGTGCAATCGCGTCTCGACGATGGCATCGACCGGACACGCCTCCTCACAGAATCCGCAGTAAATGCACTTGAACAAGTCGATGTCGTAACGGGTCGTACGGCGCGTTCCGTCGTTGCTCACATCGGACTCGATGGTGATGGCGAGGGCCGGGCACACCGCCTCGCAGAGTTTACACGCGATGCAGCGTTCTTCCCCGTTGGGGTAGCGGCGCAAGGCGTGCAAGCCGCGAAAGCGCGCGCTCTGCGGCGTTTTCTCTTCGGGGTAGTTCAGCGTAACTTTGCGCTGGAACATGCCCTTCCATGTCACCCACAAGCCCTGCAGCAACTCCCAGAGCAGGAAAGTCTTCAGGAAACTGCGCATGGCTTGCATCAATGCTCCCTCCACGGACCCACTTGGACATACGCCATGAAGCCCTCCACCGTGAGCCAAACCAATGTCACCGGGATCAGCGCCTTCCAGCCTAAGCGCATGATTTGATCGTAGCGGTAGCGCGGAAAGGTGGCCCGAAACCAGAGAAAACAGAACATCGGGGCAAGTGTCTTCAAGCCGAACCAGAAGAAACTCGGTCCGGCAAGCCACGCCGATGCCGGCAGATAGCCCTCGAACGGCGACAGCCAACCGCCGAAGAAGAAAATGACGGTCAACGCCGATATCAGAATCATATTGACGTATTCGGCGATGAAGAAAAGCGCAAAGGCCATGCCGGAGTAGTCGACGTGAAAGCCGGCGACGATTTCCGACTCGCCTTCCGCCACATCGAACGGCGCTCGATTGGTCTCGGCAATTCCCGAAATGAAGTACACCACCAGCAACGGGAACAACCAGAACCAGTTCCAGCTCACGAGCCCGCCTTGTTGGGCTCGAATGATGTCCCCAATGTTCAAGCTGCCCGAGGCCATCAAAACACCCACCATGGCGAAGCCCATGGCAATTTCATAGGCAACGATTTGCGCCGCTGAACGCATCGCCCCCAAAAATGCGTATTTGGAGTTGGCCGCCCAACCGGCCAGGATGATTCCATAGACCCCCATCGAGGTCAGAGCGAGGATATAGAGCAAGCCCGCATCGATGTTGGCGAAGGCATGTTCCGGCGAAAACGGAATCACCGCCCATATCGCCAACGACGGCACCAAGGCCAGGAACGGCGCGAGGCGGAACAAGAATCCGTTCGCGTCCGCCGGAATCAGAATTTCCTTGAACATCAACTTGATCACGTCCGCGAACGGCTGACCCAATCCCGGAACCCAGAACAAATTGACGCGGTTCGGTCCCCTCCTCGATTGGATCCAACCGATGACTTTGCGCTCTGCCAACGTGTAGAACGCCATCACCAGAATCAGGCAAGTCATCACCATCAACGTCTGCACCGCCGTCAGCAACGGGCTGGTCCAGTACGGAGTAATGCGGTCCGACAGCCAATCTCGTAGTGCGCCCCAGTCCCACATGATCAGATCACGGTGCGGGCCATGTGCCCGTCCTTGGTTTTTGCCAGCGAGTCGGAGCCGCGCACGAGGACATCGACTTGGTAAGGAGGTATGTCCACCCATGACCCCGCGTGAGCCCCGCCGTCGCGGGCGGCCGGCCGACTATCCGCAACGGGCGTGCGCGCGGCAACGCCATTGCCGGCGAGCGGCGAACTGCGCTCGCCGCACAGGATCTTCAAGGCGTCTCGAATTTCCTCCGAGCTCACGAAATCGATACCGTGCACGTTCAGCAGATTTGCGAGCACGCGCAATACTTTCCATCCCGGACGGCTTTCGCCCAACAACCTCGCGGCGCCGGCCCAGCTTTGCCAACGTCCCTCGGCATTCACAAACGTGCCTGAGCTTTCGGCGAACGAGCCGATCGGCAACACCACGTGAACCACGCCGCGTAGACTTTCGGGCAGATGCGTCGTCACCGCGACGACCAGGTCCGCGGCCGCAAGCGCCTCGGGTGAGGTGGCCAAATCTTGGGCCGGATCGATTCCGCCGAAGAGCACATAGGCCTTGAGCCACGTCTCCAGCATCCCGCGTGCCGACAACCCCGCTGCGGCCGAAGGCGCGCCGCCCGGTTCCCGATGCGGTACTGCCCCCGCGAGGTACGCACCGGCGGCATTGGCGCCCTCGGTAATGAGTCCGAGGCTGGAACCGGTGAGGTTCGCTAAAATCCCGGCAAGCGCTTTGAGTTCCGAGTACGCAGGGTGCCGCTGCGCAAGTGTGCCGAGAAGGATCGCATTGCGTGCGCCGGGCTTCAGCGCCGTCACGAGCGCGCGGTGCACATCGCTCACCGTCGCTGCTCGCACCCCGGCCGGTACCGGCTGGTTGGCGGCCGCCGCAGCCGCGTGCACCGCCGCGGCGAGTTCTCCCACGAGATCTTCGGCGACGTCGTACGCCGCGACCGGGAATAGGTACTCGAACGCGCGCGGATTGAGGAACGCCACCTTGGCCCCGCCGCTCCTGACGGCGGCTTTGCGTATCCGGTGCGCCAACATCGGCATCTCGTGGCGAACATTCGAACCGATGAGCAATAGCCCCTCGAGCATTTCGATATCCGCGATCTTGAGTCCGAGGTTAGGGTATGCGGGATCGGTTTCCTGCTCGCGAAAATCCAATTGCCGCAGACGATGATCGATATTGCCGGTGCCTAGGCTGCGCGCAATTTGCGCGAGTAGATACATCTCCTCCACGGTGGCCATCGGCGAGGAAAGAAACCCGACGCTGGCGGCGCCGTGGCTCGCGCTTGCCTTCTGCAAGCCCTCCGCCGCCGCGGTCAGCGCCACCTCCCAATCGACCGACTCCAATGCGCCGTTGACGCGCACCATGGGCGAAGTTACGCGCTCGGCCGAGTACATGCCCTCGAATCCGAAGCGGTCGCGGTCGGAGATCCAGGTCTCGTTGATCTCCTCATTCTCGCGCGGCACCACGCGCATCACTTTCCCGCGCAGCACGTGCGCGAAGATATTCGTCCCGAAGCCGTCGTGCGGAGATACCAGTGCCTGCTGCGACATCTCCCAGGAGCGGGCGTGGTAGCGAAAGGGCTTGTTGTTGAGCGCCCCGACGGGACACAAATCGATGATATTGGCCGAGAGTTCGTGATCGAGGCTCTGTTCGACGTAGGTTTCCACCAGCATGTGCTCGCCGCGACCCGTCGTGCCGAGCTGCGGAAAGCCCTGAATTTCCTGGCCGAAGCGTATGCAGCGCGTGCACTGGATGCAGCGAGTCATGTCGGTCGATACCAGCGGGCCTAAGTTTTTATCCTTGACCACTCGCTTGCGTTCGGTGAACCGGGACACATCGCGGCCGTAGCCCATCGCCAGATCTTGCAATTCGCACTCGCCGCCCTGATCGCAGATCGGGCAATCGAGAGGATGATTGATCAGCAGGAATTCCATGGTCGCCCGCTGAGCGGCCACGGCCTTCGGCGATTTCGTGAACACCTTCATGCCTTCCATGACCGGCGTGGCGCAGGCTGGCATGGGTTTCGGCGCTTTTTCCACTTCGACCAGGCACATGCGGCAATTGGCGGCGACGGTGAGCTTTGCGTGATAGCAGAAGCGCGGGATGTAGATGTCCGCCGGGTCCGTGACCTGCATGATCATCTGACCCTTGCGGGCCTTCAGCGGCACCCCGTTGACTTCTATATTGACCAGATCGTCGCTCATCGTCCGCCTCTATGCCGCCACGGCCGCGGCACCGGCCGCCGCTTGGCCTTCGACAATCGAACGGCCTTGATGCTCGATCATGTACTGAAATTCGTGCCGGAAGTGTTTAAGGAAACTCTGCACAGGCCACGCGGCTGCATCGCCCAAAGCGCAAATCGTGTGGCCCTCGATGCGATTGGCGACATCGAGCAGCAAGCCAAGATCCTCGCTGCGGCCTTGTCCGGCGATGATGCGCTTCAGCATGCGGTCGAGCCAACCGGTGCCTTCGCGGCACGGGGTGCATTGACCGCAGGATTCCGACATGTAGAAGCGCGCCAGGCGCTCGAGCGCTCGTACCATGCAGGTGGTCTCATCCATGACGATCACGGCGCCGGTGCCGATCGATGAGCCGGCTTTCTTGACCGAATCGTAATCCATGTTGGTCGCCATCATCACATCGCCCGGCACCACGGGTACGGAGGAGCCACCCGGTATCACCGCCTTGAGCTTGCGTCCCTTCCACACGCCGCCGGCCAGCGCCAACAGTTCGCTGAACGGAATCCCGAGCGGCAATTCCAAGTTGGCGGGCTTGGCCACATGACCCGACATGGAAAAGATCACCGTGCCGCCGGAGTTCGGCGGCCCTAGACCGGCGAACCATGCCCCACCCTTGCGCATAATGGTCGGCACGGATGCGAAGCTCTGAGTATTGTTGATCGTGGTTGGTTTGCCGAATAGACCGAAGTTCGCGGGAAACGGCGGCTTGAAGCGCGGCTTGCCGGGCTTGCCCTCGAGGGACTCGAGCAGAGCCGTTTCCTCACCGCAGATGTACGCGCCCGCGCCGATGAAGGTATGCAGATCGAAATCGACGCCCGAACCCAAAATATTCTTGCCCAACAGTCCCGCGGCGTAGGCCTCTTCCAGCGCAGCCTCGAAACGAGGTATGGGTTCACCCAAGAACTCACCGCGAATGTAGTTGTACCCGACGGTGGCCGTCATCGCGTAGCCTCCGATGGCCATTCCCTCGATCACCGAATGCGGGTTGTAGCGCAGGATATCGCGATCGTGGCATGTGCCGGGTTCCGATTCGTCCGAATTGCATACCGCATATTTCTGCACGGGCGATGAGCGCGGCATGAAGCTCCACTTCACTCCTGTCGGAAATGCCGCGCCACCTCTGCCGCGAAGCCCGGATGCTTTGACTTCGTCGATGATCTTTTCGCGCGGCGTCTGCTCGCGCAAGATTTTTTCCCAGGCCTGATAGCCGCCGAATGAACGGTAGCCCTCCAGTGTCCACGGCCGCTCGTACCGGAGGGCCTCGAATAACACCAGATTCTGCTCGTAAGCCATTAGCGCTCCCGCTCCCGGTCAATGAGGCTCATGTCAATTCGTCCAAGATCCGATCGATGCTTTCAGGGGTCAAATTTTCGTGAAAGATGTGATCGACCATCAGCATCGGAGCGCCGGTGCATGCCCCAAGACATTCCTCCTCGCGCTTCAAGTAGATGCGGCCGTCGGGTGTGCTCTCGCCGGTTTTGATGCCGAGTTTTTTCTCGATCCTGTCCGCGATCTCCTGCGAGCCGCGCAACATGCACGAGATGTTGGTGCAGACCGATAGGTGGTGCCGGCCCACCGGTTTTGTTTCGTACATGGAATAAAAGGTCGCTATCTCGTAGACCAGGATGGGATGCAGCCCCAGGTAATCGGCCACCGCGTCCATCAGCGCGCTGGTGAGAAAGCCCTGATTTTCGTGTTGTACGGCATGCAGCGCGGAGATGACCGCGGAGCGTTTCCGTTCAGGCGGGAACTTCGCCACCCAGCGATCGATTTCCTGGCGCACGTGCTCCGATAATTGCACGCTCATCGGTCGACCTCGCCGAACACGATGTCTTGCGTCCCGATGACCGCCACCACGTCGGCCAGCATATGCCCGCGCACCATTTCATCGAGCGCAGCGAGGTGCGCGAATCCGGGCGCGCGCACCTTGAGCCGGTACGGCTTGTTCGCGCCGTCGGACACGAGGTACACGCCGAGTTCGCCCTTGGGCGCTTCGATTGCCGCATACACCTCGCCCTCGGGCACGCAATACCCCTCGGTGAAGAGTTTGAAATGATGGATCAAGGATTCCATGTCGCCTTTCATCTGTTCGCGCCGCGGCGGCCGGACTTTGCGATCGTCGATCATCACCGGTCCGGAGTTCTCTTTCAGCCATTTCACGCATTGCTCGACGATGCGGGTCGATTGGCGCATTTCCTCGACGCGCACCAGGTACCGGTCGTAGCAATCGCCGTTCACTCCCACGGGAATGTCGAAGTCGACGCGATCGTAGACTTCGTAGGGCTGCTTCTTGCGCAGGTCCCATTCAATGCCGCAACCGCGCAGCATCGCACCGGAAAACCCGAGCTGCATGGCGCGTTCCGGGGTGACCACGCCGATATTCACGGTGCGCTGCTTCCAGATGCGATTATCGGTGAGCAGGGTTTCATATTCATCGACGCACGCCGGAAAACGCCGCACGAAATCCGCAATGAAATCCAACAACCCGCCCGAACGGCGCTCATTCAGCCGGTCGACGTCCTTTTTGCTGCGCCACTGCGAATGCTGATATTTCGGCATGACCTCGGGAAGATCTCGATACACGCCGCCCGGACGATAGTAGGTCGCATGCATGCGCGTGCCGGACACCGCCTCGTAGCAATCCATCAAGTCCTCGCGCTCGCGGAAGCAATAGAGGAACACGGTCATGGCGCCGATATCGAGGCCATGCGCCCCCAACCACATCAGATGATTGAGAATGCGCGTGATCTCGTCGAACATCACTCGGATGTACTGCGCCCGCAGAGGCGGCTCCAAGCC
Source organism: uncultured Gammaproteobacteria bacterium (assembly GCA_963755965.1). Lineage (GTDB taxonomy): Bacteria > Pseudomonadota > Gammaproteobacteria > Steroidobacterales > Steroidobacteraceae > Bog-1198. The sequence continues at coordinate 349,305 of CAVWLU010000006.1, read as the reverse complement.
CAATAGCTTTTCGATGGCCATGACGTAGGCATGCTCGTTGCACATCATCGAGACGTAGTCGAGCCGATCCATGTAGCCGATCGATTGATTGAACGGCTTGCTCTCGGCGAGCTTCTCGGTCCCACGGTGCAATAGGCCGATGTGCGGGTCGGCTTTTTGAATGACCTCGCCATCCATTTCGAGAACCAGGCGCAGCACGCCGTGCGCGGCCGGATGCTGCGGACCGAAGTTCATCGTGTAATTTCGTATCTCAGCCATTGGGTTTGTCGGCCGGCGCCGCAACGGGCGCGGTGGTCAGTGCGGGGTCGTATCGATTATCGTGACGGATGACCTTCGGTACGAGGACTCGCGGTTCGATGCTGACGGGCTGATACACCACTCTTCCCTTCTCGGGGTCGTAGCGCACCTCGACATTGCCCGACAAGGGGAAATCCTTGCGGAACGGGTGGCCGATGAAACCGTAGTCGGTCAGCAGGCGTCGCAGATCCGGATGACCCTTGAACAGAATCCCGAACAAGTCGAACGCCTCGCGTTCGAACCAATCGGCAGACGCCCAAATGGTCGTAACCGAATCGATCATCGGCTCTACATCATCCGCGCAAAACACCTTCAGACGCAGCCGCTGATTCTGCGCGATCGACAGCAGGTGATAGGCCACCGCGAAGCGGCGGCCGGGAACTTCATCGCCGCCGGAGGTCATGCCGCGCGCCACGCCGCGGCTGAAACCCGAGAGCGTGGCATGCTGGGTTTTCCATTCGGCGCGGCCATGCTCGAGATAGTCGACGCCGCACACATCCATGCACATTTCGAAATTGAGGCCGGCGCCGTCCCGCAGCGTCGCCGCGACTTGCAGCAAATCCGCGGGCCTCACTTCGTAAGTCAATTCACCGGCATGATTTTCCACGCGCGTCAGCTTACCCGGCAGAGTCTGCTCTACGAGCATCGCCAACTGTCCCAGCCGATTTGGAGCGGCGCCGCTTGCGGCGGAACCGGCGTCGATGGTCATCGGATAATGGCCTTGTTGCGCTTGATCTTGTTCTGCAGCTGAATGATGCCGTAGAGCAACGCCTCGGCGGTCGGCGGACACCCCGGCACATACACGTCGACGGGGACGATGCGGTCGCAACCGCGAACTACGGCGTAGGAATAATGATAGTAGCCCCCGCCGTTCGCACACGATCCCATCGATATGACCCAGCGGGGCTCGGCCATCTGGTCGTAGACCTTGCGCAAAGCGGGCGCCATCTTGTTTACCAGCGTTCCGGCCACGATCATCACGTCCGATTGCCGCGGGCTCGGGCGAAACACCACGCCGAAGCGGTCGAGATCGTAGCGTGCGGCCCCCGCATGCATCATTTCGACCGCACAACACGCAAGGCCGAAGGTCATCGGCCACAACGAGCCGGTGCGCGCCCAGTTGATCAGCTTGTCGACGGAGGTGACTTCGAAGCCGCGCACGATTCCGGCGTCGGCGGACGCAGCTTCTAATCCCATTCGAGTGCCCCTTTGCGGTAGTCGTACACCAGTGCGACCACCAGCACCAACGCGAATATCAGCATGGACAGGAGTCCAAAGGTGCCGGTTGCGCGCAACGACACGGCCCATGGAAAAAAGAATGCAATTTCCAGATCGAACACGATGAAGATGATCGCCACCAAGTAATAGCGTACGTCGAAGCGCACGCGCGAGTCTTCGAAGGCCTCGAATCCGCACTCATAAGGAGATAGCTTTTCCGGATCCGGACGACGCGGACCGGCGATCCAGCCGATCGTGAACAGGGCAAGCCCCAGCACCGTGGCTAGTCCGATGAAGATCAATATCGGCAAATACTGTCGCAACATCTTTCGCTCACATGAATGGTGCCGACGGCCGGACTCGAACCGGCACAGGTTGCCCCACTAGCCCCTCAAACTAGCGCGTCTACCAATTTCGCCACGTCGGCTTGCAACTCTACTTCCAGGTTATTTCTTCGCGGGCGTCGCCGGTGCCGCCGGCGGCGCGGTCGCGGCGGCCTGTGCTGCTCGCTCCAGCACGCTCGACGGCTCGCTTGGCGCGCGAGTACCCAAATATGCCAAGGTCAAGCTGGTCGCAAAAAATAGCGCCGCAAACACCGCGGTCAATTTGGAAAACAGTGTGGCCGTACCGCGGGCACCGAACACCGTGCCGGAGGCGCCCGAGCCAAACCCGGCGCCGGCTTCTGCGCCCTTGCCACGTTGCAGGAGCACGAGACCGATGATCATTAGCGCAAGCAAAATATGCACAGCCAGAATGAAACCACGCAGCATAAACAATCTCTCAATGACGAACGGCCGCAGCCGCGCAAATCTCAAGGAACTCATCGGCACTCAAAGAAGCGCCGCCCACCAATCCACCGTCCACATCCGGCATCGAAAATAACTCCGCTGCATTGGCGGCTTTGACGCTGCCGCCGTACAGAATGCGCAGATGGCGCGCCATCTTAGCATCTTGCACGCCGATCCGGCCGCGCAGGTACGCATGCACGTCCTGCGCCTGCTGCGGCGAAGCGGTGCGCCCCGTTCCGATCGCCCATACCGGCTCATACGCCACGATTGCTTCGGCCAGGCTCCCCACCCCATTCATCGCCGTGACCGCGTCTAGTTGCCGCGCAACAACCGCCTCGGTGCGATGGGCTTCCCGCTCCTCCAGCGTCTCCCCTACACATAACACCGGCGTGAGGCCGGCCTGCAATACCGCAACGAACTTGCGCGCCACCAAAACGTCATCTTCGTGATACAAACGCCGTCTCTCGGAGTGCCCGACGATCACGTAGCGGCAACCCACATCCTTGAGCATGGCCGCTGCTACCTGACCCGTGAAGGCACCCACGGGTTCCGCACAGACATCCTGCGCACCCACGGCAATGGCTCCGTCCTCGAGCATGCGAACGGCGTCCGCAAGATACACATAGGGCGGAAATACCACGACGTCGACCGGCCAATCCGGCTTCACGCGCCGCTCGAGATCAGTCAGGAGTGCCTCGTTGGCGGAACGCGACCCGTGCATTTTCCAATTACCTGCGACCACCGGACGACGCATAGCCACCACCTTAGGGCATAGGCCCTGCGGGAAAGGCGGCGAAGATTAGCCGCGCGGACCGCTAACTGCAAGCCTGCCGGACAAAGACTTGACGGGCGCCTCTCTCAATGCTCCTGGGCGACCGCACCGTCGACCACCGCTTCGACCGCCGCCGCGATGTCGCGCGCGCCCATTTTCACGAGCGCCGCGTCGTAGCCCTCGACCATGACACGAATGAGCGGCTCGGTGCCGGATGCCCGCAACACGATTCGGCCCCGCCCGTTGAACTTGCGCTCCACGGCATTGACCACCTCGACGACGCCGGGGTTCAAGAGTGGATCGAACCGGCGGGCCACGCGTACGTTTAATAGCACCTGGGGGTATTTGGGCATGGGCGCGCAGAGTTCGGCGAGCCCGACTCCCGCACTTTTCATGACCGCGAGCACCTGTAAGGCACTGATCAGGCCGTCCCCCGTGGTGGTCTTGTCCAAACAGAGAATGTGTCCCGAAGTCTCCCCGCCCAGTGTCCCGCCTGTCTCGTGCAGCATGGCAAGTACATGGCGATCGCCCACCTGCGCGCGCCGGAACTCGATGCCGCGCTTGGCAAAGGCATGCTCGAGCCCGAGGTTGCTCATCACGGTGCCGACCACCGGACCCTGCAGTGATCCGGCATCGCGGCGCGCTTCGGCCAATATGTACAGCACCTGATCTCCGTCCACGCTACGGCCCAACTCGTCGACCATCATCACGCGATCGCCGTCGCCGTCCAGGGCGAGGCCTACCTGGGCGCGCACTCCGGGCACCGTCAATTGCAGGAGTTCCAACGCGGTCGAACCACAACCATCGTTGATGTTGCGGCCGTTTGGCGAACAGCCGATCGGCACTATTTCCGCACCCAGGTCGGCGAGCACCCGCGGGGCTACTTTGTAGCCGGCGCCGTTGGCACAGTCGATGACGATCTTGAAACCCTCCAGAGTCATCCCGGCCGGAATCGTCGAGGCGCAGAACTCCTGGTACTGGGTGCGGCTCCGATCGATGCGGATCGCTCTGCCCAGGTGTTGCGATTCCTGAGTCACCACCGGGCCATCGAGCAGCCGCTCGATTTGACGCTCCATCGCGTCCGACAACTTGCTCCCCGTCCCATCGAAGAATTTGATGCCGTTATCCTCGTAACGGTTGTGGGAGGCGCTGATGACCACCCCGAAACTGCAGCTCAGACGCTGCGTCATGTACGCGATGCCCGGGGTGGGCAGAGGACCAATCAACATCACGTCGACGCCCGCGGCAACGAAACCCGCTTCCAGCGCAGACTCGAACATATAGCCCGATACGCGCGTGTCCTTGCCGATGAGCACCCGGCCGCCCTTCGGCGCCAGCACCCGCGCGGCGGCGCTCGCCAGCCGTAACGCGAAATCCACTGTCATCGGCGCCTCGCCGACCCGACCACGCACGCCGTCGGTGCCAAAGTATTGCGTCAATTCACTGTTCCTTCTAATACCGCGCCGACCATTCGTATCGCGTCCCGCGTGGGAGCGACATCATGCGTTCGCACCACTCGCGCACCCAGGCTCACCGCCAATGCCGCGAGCCCGAGGCCGCCGAACAGCCTCTCGGGCGCGGGACGGCCGAGCACCCGGCCGATGAGACTCTTGCGGGACACGCCCACCAGCAGGGGTGAACCCAAGGCAGCGATGTGCGCCAGGTTTTTGAGCAACGCCAAGTTGTGCTCGTGCCGTTTGCCGAAGCCGAGCCCCGGGTCGAGCGCAATCGCCTCACGGGCGATCCCCGCCTCAAGGCACGCCGCGCGCTCGCGCAGCAAAAAGCTGGTCACTTCGCCCACCACATCATGATACTCGGGACTATCCTGCATGGTACGCGGCTCGCCCTGCATGTGCATGAGACACACGCCGACTCCGGCCGCCGCAGCCCATTCGCGCGCGCCCGTAGCGCGCAACGCGCCGACATCATTGACGATGCAGGCTCCGGCCGCAACCGCCGCCGCCATCACCTCGGGTTTGCTGCTGTCGATGGAAATCGCCACGTCGAATTCGGACGCGATGCGTGCAATCACCGGCACGACCCGTCCGCTCTCTACCGCCGCATCGATCACGGCTGCGCCGGGACGTGTGGACTGTCCCCCGACATCGATGATGGAAGCGCCCTCGGCAACCATTTGCGCGGCGCGCTCGAGGGCGGCGTCGAGGTCCAAAAAGCGGCCGCCGTCGGAGAAGGAATCAGGGGTCACATTCAGGATGCCCATGACGACGGGCCGCGTCACATCGATGGCTCTATGCCGGCATTGCCACTGCACCCGCTTTACTCGCCAAGCTTAAAGGCGGTTGCCGCTCGGCGACCCGCGCTTCCCGAAACTAGTGCTGCCCCGCCGGAGTGACGAGCGGTGTGGTGGGTTTTTCGGCCGTAGGACCCCGAGGAGTCGGTGTGGGCGTGTCGTCCCAATCGCGGGGCGGACGTGGCACGCGGCCCTCCATGATGTCCTTGATCTGTTCCTCATCGATGGTCTCGTACTTGATCAAGGCCTCGGACATCGCCTGCAGCTTGTCCATATTGGTCTGGATGATTTTGTAGGCCCGCTGGTAATTGCTGTCGATCACGCGACGCACTTCCTCATCGATGACATGCGCCGTCACGTCGGACACCTGCTTGTGCTGCGTGACGCTTCGTCCCAAGAACACTTCGCCGGACTCTTCGCTGTAGGTTTGCGGACCCAGCCGGTCCGAGAGACCCCAACGCGTGACCATGTTGCGCGCGAGCTCGGTGGCACGCTCGATATCGTTCGATGCGCCGGTGGTTACGGCATCCGGCCCGAACACCAATTCTTCCGCCACACGGCCGCCGAACAGCGTCGCGATACGGCTCTCGAGCTGGCGTTTACTGGTGCTATAGCGATCCTGCTCCGGCAGGAACATGGTGACGCCGAGGGCGCGGCCTCGAGGAATGATGGTTACCTTGTATACCGGATCGTGCTCGGGAACGCTCAAGCCCACGATCGCGTGGCCAGACTCGTGATAGGCGGTGTTGCGCTTCTCTTCCTCGGTCATGACCATGGACCGCCGTTCGGCCCCCATCATGATTTTGTCCTTGGCTCGCTCGAATTCCTCCATGGTCACCGAGCGTTTGTTGGCGCGCGCCGCGAACAATGCGGCCTCGTTCACCAGGTTCGCAAGATCTGCGCCCGAAAATCCCGGGGTGCCGCGCGCAATCACGGAGGGCTTGACGTTGTCGCTGAGCGGCACCTTGCGCATATGAACTTTGAGGATTTGTTCGCGGCCGCGCACATCGGGCAGCGGGACGACGACCTGGCGGTCGAAACGGCCTGGCCGCAGCAACGCCGGGTCCAGTACGTCAGGCCGATTGGTGGCGGCGATGACGATGATGCCTTCGTTGCCCTCGAAACCGTCCATTTCCACCAGCAGTTGGTTCAGCGTCTGTTCGCGCTCGTCATGACCGCCGCCCAAGCCCGCGCCTCGATGCCGCCCCACCGCGTCGATTTCATCGATGAAAATGATGCACGGGGCGTGCTTCTTGGCCTGTTCGAACATGTCGCGCACGCGCGAGGCGCCCACGCCGACGAACATTTCCACGAAATCCGAGCCCGAGATGGTGAAAAACGGCACCTTGGCTTCACCGGCGATCGCCCTCGCCAGCAAAGTCTTGCCGGTTCCCGGGGAACCGACCATGAGGACACCTTTCGGGATCTTGCCGCCAAGTTTCTGGAACTTGCCGGGATCTTTCAAGAAATCGACGATTTCGACGACTTCTTGTTTTGCCTCTTCGACCCCCGCCACATCGGCGAAGGTGATGTTGACTTGATCTTCGCCCAGGAGGCGTGCGCGGCTCTTGCCAAACGACATGGCGCCGCGGCCACCGGACGCGCCTTGCATCTGGCGCATGAAATACGCCCAAAAACCGATGAGGATCAAGATCGGGAAGGCCGAGATGAGCAGCTGAAGAAAAACCGACTGCTGTTTCGGCGGTTCGCCGCCGAATTTGACCTGCTGCTGCTGCAAAAGGCCGATCAGAGCGGTGTTGTTCGTCTCCGGATTGAAGGTGACGAACTGGTTACCGTCCTTGCGCTTGCCCTCGATGATCTCGCCCTTGAGCGTCACCGAATCGATATTGCCGCTCTTCACGTCGGTGAGGAATTGCGAGTAAATGATGGTTGCCGGCTGTCCCGTACGCATCCCGAATTGACTGAAAATCGCGAGGAGAATGACGGCCAGCGCGACCCACAAGAGAATTTGTTTCGTCAAATCGTTCAAGTTTCACCTACGGTCGCAACCATATTACGACAAATTAGCCTGTCAGGCGTTCCCTAGGGCGGGCAGCCCGAAGTTACACCATCCCAAACTGCCGCGCCAACAGATAGATCTCAGGACTGCGTGTTCGTGACGCCTTTGGCTTTTTCGTCACGACCCGCCCGTAGCGGTGCCGGGCCTCTTTGAGTAGCTGATCGAAACCGGCGCCCTGAAACAGCTTCACCAGCACGTCGCCTCCAGGCGCCAACACGCGGTCGGCAAACTCCAGCGCCAGCTCCGCCAGATACATCGACCTCGGTTGATCGACAGCGTCTATGCCTGCCATGTTGGGGGCCATATCCGACAAAACAAGGTCGACCTTCGAGGCGCCGATGGCCGAGAGTAATTGTTGCAATACGCCTTCGTCGCGAAAATCACCTTGCACGAAATCTACTCCGGGAATCGCGTCCATGGGCAAGATATCGGTCGCAACGATGCGACTCGTACCGCCGACGATGCGCGCGGCGTACTGACTCCAGCCGCCGGGAGCGGCGCCGAGATCGACGCAGCGTATTCCGGGCCGCAACAGCCGCTCGCTCTTTTGGATCTCGGCGAGCTTGAATACCGCGCGCGACCGCCATCCCTCGCGCTGCGCGCGCTTGACGAACTCATCGCTGGCATGTTCAGCCAGCCAACGAGCACTACTCTTTGAACGCTTGGGCATGTTTGCAAAGGCACTATAATGCCCGGATGCAACTTTCGGAGAAGCAAAAAAAGCACCTGCGCCGACTTGCGCACCCGCTGCACCCTCTCGTCATGTTGGGGAACGCCGGCCTCACCGACGGTGTGGTCAAGGAATTGGACCGCGCGCTGACCGACCACGAATTGGTCAAAGTGAGCGCCCGGATCGGGGGACGCGAAGCGCGTGACGCCGCGCTCGATGAGTTGGCACGGCGCACATCCGCCTTGTTGGTGCAGCGTGTGGGCCACGTCGGCATATTTTATCGCCGCGGCGAACGCCTAACGAGAATCCTCATTCCAGACGACTAACAGAACCAGCAGGCATGCCGCGACGTAGAGCACCATCGAAACGCCGTGCCAGGCGCCGAACGTCAAACCGGCTGCCGTGCCGTGCGCGCGAGCCACGGCCATGATGGGTTTCAATGCCCATTCATTGACGACGAGCAGCGCGGCTGCGAGGTAACCCCAGAGAAATTTCCCCCTGCCGGGCATCAGCAGCGCAATCAGCGCAACGGCCGCGCCCAGATAGGTCTCGATGGTGAACAGCCGGCCGGTCAGGATACCCGCGACATGCCGGTCGCTTTGCGCGCTAAAGAGCGTGTGCGTCACCCACACCAGAGACCAGAGGCTGCCCGCCCACAAAGTCTCGAGCACGCGAAAGACATTGCGTACCGTCCTCATTCAGACGTAGCGCACCGACACGATTTCGTAGCTTCGAGTGCCCCCCGGCACGGTGACGTCGACGACATCGCCTTCGGATTTACCGATCAAGGCGCGCGCGATTGGTGATGAGACCGACAGCATGCCTTGCTTGATGTCCGCCTCGTCGTCGCCGACGAGTTGATAAGCCACTTTGGCTCCGCCGTCCTGATCCTCGAGCTGCACGGTGGAGCCGAACACCACGCGCCCGCTCGAGGTCAATTTGGTGACGTCGATCACTTCGCAATTTGACAAGCGGTTCTCGATGTCGTTGATGCGGCCCTCGATGAAGCTTTGCTGTTCGCGAGCGGCATGATATTCGGCGTTTTCGGACAGATCGCCGTGAGCACGCGCCTCTGCGATCGCCTTGATCACATTCGGCCGGGCTTCGCTCTTCAGCTGTTTCAACTCCTGGCGAAGCCGCTCGGCGCCGCGCAAAGTCATGGGAGTACGTTTCACGCCGACAATTCCTTGTGCAGATCCTGCAGCCGATTGACCTCGATGTCGCCCAGATGATCGAGCGCATCGCAGGTGGCGCGCGCGCCGGCCACCGTGGTGTAGTAGGTTACCCTTCTCGCGACTGCCTCGCGGCGAATCGACCTCGACTCGCGCACCGCCTGCTTGCCCTCGGTGGTGTTCACGATCAGAGCGACCTCATCGTTTTTTATCATATCGACGACGTGCGGGCGACCCTCGCGCACCTTATTCACACGCCGGCACACGATGCCCGCCTCCTCGAGGACCCGCGACGTGCCGCCGGTGGCGGCGATCTCGAAGCCGCGCGCGATCAGCATTTGTGCGAGCAGGACGGCACCGGGTTTGTCGCGATCGCGCACGCTGATGAAACACAGGCCGCGCGTCGGCAATATGACGCCGGAGGCGGCTTGCGCCTTGGCGTAGGCCTCGCCGAAAGTGTGCCCGGTACCCATGACTTCCCCGGTCGATTTCATCTCCGGACCCAAAATCGGATCGGCCTCGGGAAATTTAATGAACGGAAACACTGATTCCTTCACCGAGAAATAGTTCGGGATGCGCTCGACGGTCTGTCCTTGGCTGGCGAGCGACTTGCCGGTCATCACACGAGCGGCCACTTTGGCGAGCGGGATGCCGGTGGCTTTGGAGACGAACGGCACGGTGCGAGAGGCGCGAGGATTGACCTCCAGGATATAGATCACGCCGCTCTGGATCGCGAATTGGATGTTCATCAGTCCCACGACGTTGAGCGCCTTGGCGAGCTTGCGCGTCTGAGCGCGCAGTTCGTCCTGAATCTCCTGGGACAACCCGTTGGGCGGTAATGAGCAGCCGGAGTCTCCCGAGTGCACGCCGGCCTGCTCGATGTGCTCCATGATGCCGCCGATCAATACGTCCTGTCCGTCGCTCACGGCGTCGACGTCCACTTCGATGGCCAAATCGAGAAACCGATCGAGCAGCACGGGACTGTCGTTCGAGACTTTCATGGCGTCGATCATGTATTGGCGCAGATCGCTTTCGTTGAACACCACTTCCATGGCCCGGCCGCCGAGCACATAGCTCGGCCGCACGATCAGCGGAAAGCCGACTTCGCGCGCCATGATCACCGCCTGCTCCTCTGCGCGAGCCGATGCATTGGCGGGCTGCTTGAGCTTGAGGCTCGCCACCAGTTTTTGAAACCGCTCCCGATCCTCGGCGACGTCGATGCTGTCCGGCGTGGTCCCGATGATCGGCGCGCCCGCGGCCGCCAGCGCCCGGGACAATTTCAGCGGCGTCTGGCCGCCGTACTGCACGATGACGCCCTCGGGCTTCTCCTTTTCGATGATCTCCATGACGTCTTCGAAGGTCAGGGGTTCGAAGTACAGACGATCGGACGTGTCGTAGTCGGTCGAAACCGTCTCCGGATTGCAATTCACCATGATGGTCTCGAATCCATCCTCGGAGAGCGCCATGGCCGCGTGCACGCAGCAATAATCGAATTCGATGCCCTGACCGATGCGATTCGGGCCGCCGCCCAAGATCATGATCTTGCGCCGCGTAGTCGGATTGGCCTCGCATTCCTCGTCGTAGCTCGAATACAGGTACGCCGTCGAGGTCGCGAATTCCGCGGCGCAGGTATCGACGCGCTTGTACACCGGATGCAGTCCGAGCTTGCGCCGCTGCTTTCGCACCGCCGGCTCGTCGCGCGACACCAGACGAGCGATGCGCGCATCGGAGAAGCCCTTGCGCTTCAAGGACCGCATGCGAGCCAACTCCAGACTGTCGAAACCTTGCTCCTGCAACAACTTCTCGTCGCGCAAGAGGTCCTCGATCTGCGACAAAAACCACGGATCGATCTTGGTCGCGTCGAAGATCTGCTGCAGCGTCCAACCGGCGCGGAAGGCATCGGCCACGTACAAAATGCGATTGGGTCCGGGCCAACGCAATTCGTAGGACAGCTTGTCGGACGCCTCCTCGGTCAACGGCATGCTGAGCTGCTCGTCGAAACCCTCGTAGCCGAGCTCCAGACTGCGCAGCGCTTTTTGAATCGATTCCTGGAACGTCCGGCCGATCGCCATCGCTTCGCCGACCGATTTCATCTGCGTGGTGAGGCGCGTGTTGGAACCGGGAAATTTCTCGAAGGTAAAGCGCGGAATCTTGGTGACCACATAATCGATCGTCGGCTCGAAGGAGGCCGGAGTGCCGCCGCCCGTGATCTCGTTCTTCAGTTCGTCGAGCGTGTAGCCCACCGCCAGCTTGGCGGCGATCTTCGCGATGGGAAAGCCGGTGGCCTTCGACGCCAGCGCCGAGGAGCGCGACACGCGCGGATTCATTTCAATCACCAGAACCCGTCCGTCCTCCGGGTTCACCGCAAACTGTACGTTCGAGCCGCCGGTATCGACGCCGATTTTTCGCAGCACGGCGATGGAGGCGTTGCGCAGGCGTTGATATTCGCGGTCGGTGAGCGTCTGCGCCGGGGCCACGGTAATCGAATCGCCCGTGTGAACACCCATCGGATCGAGATTTTCGATGGAGCAAACGATGATGCAGTTATCGTTGCGGTCCCTGACGACCTCCATTTCGTACTCTTTCCAGCCGAGCACGGACTCCTCGAGCAGCACCTCATTGGTGGGCGAGGCGTCGAGTCCGCGCGCCACGATGGCTTCGAACTCTTCGCGGTTATAGGCGATTCCGCCGCCGCTGCCGCCCAACGTGAAGGAGGGTCGAATGACGGTCGGGAAGCCGATCTCCGACTGCACCGCGAGCGCCTCTTCCATGCTGTGAGCGATGCGCGCCCTGGCGGTCTCGAGGCCGATGTCGCCCATCGCCCGGCGGAACAATTCGCGGTCTTCGGCCATGTCGATGGCGCGCTGCGAGGCGCCGATCATCTCGACGTTGAACTTCTCGAGCACGCCCTCGCGCACCAGATCGAGTGCCGTGTTCAGTGCCGTTTGGCCGCCCATCGTCGGCAGCAGAGCGCTCGGCCGCTCCCTCTCTATGATGCGTTCGATCGTGCGCCAATTGATCGGCTCGATGTAGATGGAGTCGGCACTCTCCGGGTCGGTCATGATGGTGGCCGGATTGGAGTTGACCAGGACGACCCGATAGCCCTCTTCTTTCAAAGCCTTACAAGCTTGAGCTCCAGAATAATCGAACTCGCAGGCCTGACCGATGATGATGGGGCCTGCACCGATGATGAGGATGCTGTCGAGGTCGGTACGCTTGGGCAAGGTTCAGCCCTCCGCGCTCTTCTGCTTGACGGCATTGCGGCCTCGCGAATTCGCCTGAATGCGTTTCACCATGAGGTACATGAAGTGCTCGAACAACTGGCGCAGGTCGTGGGGACCGGGGCTCGCCTCAGGATGGCCCTGAAAGCCGAAGGCGGGCCGATCGGTGCGCGCGATGCCCTGCAGGCTGCCATCGAACAGCGACCGGTGCGTCACGCGCAGAGTGCTCGGCAGCGTCGCCTCGTCGACGGCGAAACCGTGGTTCTGACTCGAAATCAATACCCGGCCCGAATCGATCTCGGATACCGGGTGATTGGCGCCGTGGTGTCCGAACTTCATCTTGATCGTTTTCGCGCCGCTCGCGAGGCCCAAGAGTTGATGGCCGAGGCAGATACCGAAGATTGGGATCTCAGTCTCCAAGTAGCGGGTGATGGCGGTGATGGCGTAGTCGCATGGCTCGGGATCGCCCGGGCCGTTACTTAAGAAGATACCATCAGGATTCATCGCAAGTACTTGATCCGAAGGTGTTTGTGCAGGTACAACCGTCATCCGGCATCCATACTCGGCGAGGATGCGCAAAATGTTGCGCTTGATGCCGAAGTCATACGCGACGACGTGCAGACGGCTTTGCGGACGCGGCGGCTTCGCGGAGGTTTTCCATATGGCGCCGTCATTCCACTGATAGAGCTTCTTGGTCGACACAGCCTTGGCGAGATCCATGCCTTTCAAGCCGGGAAACTTCTTGGCGGCGCGCACCGCAGCGGTCTCATCGATATTCTCGCCGGTCATGATGCAGCCCGACTGAGCGCCTTTTTCGCGCAACAGCCGAGTGAGTTTGCGAGTGTCGATATCGGCTATCGCCACTACCTTACAGCGCGTGAGGAAGCTGCCCAGGGATTCGGTAGCGCGCCAATTCGACTGCAACAGCGGCAAATCCCGAATCACGAGGCCCGCCGCATAAACGGCGCCCGATTCCAGATCCTCCGGGGTCGTGCCGGTGTTTCCGATGTGCGGATACGTGAGGGTGACGATCTGCCGGCAATACGAAGGATCGGTGAGGATCTCCTGGTACCCGGTCATCGCCGTATTGAAAACCACTTCACCCGTCGTGTTGCCTTTTGCGCCTACTGAGACGCCTCGGAACACGGTGCCATCTTCGAGAGCTAGCACTGCAGGTGTCGACACTCCGGTTCCTCGCTTTGCGCTTTCGGGCGCGTTCCGCAGATGCGCAAAGCGGGAGGCGCTCGTTCTAGAACGTCCTCCCGCTTTATGATTGCATTGCGGTCAGTTTCCGGGCGCGAATATTAACGATGACGGCGGTGGCTGTCCATGCCTCTTCAAAGCCCGAGCACGTTCCGCATGCCATAAAGGCCAGCCGGCCGTCCAATCAGCCACTGTGCGGCCCGCAAGGCGCCGCGTGCGAAGATCAGCCGGTCGGTGGCGCGATGGGTTATTTCCATCCGCTCGCCGGCCGCGGCGAACGTCACCGTATGCTCACCGACGATGTCCCCGGCTCGCACCACGGTGAAGCCGATGCTGCCCGGCTTCCGCGGTTCGACATCAGCATGTCGGTCGAAGACGGAGAGGTTCGCCAAAGCCTCACCGCGCGCTGCCGCCACGGCCTCCCCCAAGGCGAGCGCCGTGCCGGAGGGCGCATCTCGCTTCATGCGATGATGCGCCTCGCTGATTTCCACATCGTACGTAGGTCCCAAGGCTGCGGTTGCGAGCGCGATCAAATGCGCCATGACGTCACGCCGACGCTGGTATTCGCCGCTATCAGCACGGGAACGATTTTGGAGGCTTGCTCGAGCAGCGTGCGGGATGCGGCATCGAAACCCGTGGTGCCGATGAGCAGCGGGACGCGCGACTCCAGGCAGGCGCTCACATGCGCGCCGATACTTTGCGGCAGACTGAAGTCGATCGCCACCGCCGCGGCCGCAAGAGCCACGCGGGCATCCGAGGTTATCCTCACTCCGGTCGCGGTGCCCTCGAGCGCCGCGTCCTCACCCAATCGAGGGCTGGCGGCGGAAGCGAGTGCGCCGCTCAAATGCAAGGATGGGGCGCCCGCCTCGGGAGACGAATATTCCCGCAACGCGTGCACCAGGGATTGCCCCATCCGTCCCGTGATTCCGAAAACAGCGATCCCGGGCACCGGCGAGACCTCAGTCGAGTGCGCCGGTGAAAAATTTCTTAACCCCTTCGAGGAAGGACTGCTCGCGCGGTTTGTGACTGCCTTGGCTCAAGGTCGCCTCGAATTTCCTCAGCATTTCTTTTTGTTCCGTGCCGAGGCTCACGGGGGTTTCGACCACCACCCGGCAGAACAGGTCGCCGGCTGCACCGCCGCGCACCGGGCGGACTCCTTTCTCACGGACGCGAAATACGCGGCCGGATTGCGTCTCGCTCGGAATCTTGAGTACCACTTCGCCATCGAGTGTCGGCACTTCCACCGCGCCGCCGAGCGCCGCGGTGGTGAAACTGATCGGCACCTCGCAGGATAGATGGCTGCCCTCGCGCTCGAAGATGGCATGTTCGCGTACGCGCATTTCGACGTAGAGATCGCCGGCGGGACCGCCGTTGCGTCCGGCCTCACCCTCGCCGTTCACGCGGATGCGATCGCCGGTGTCGACGCCGGCAGGTACCGTGACCGGCAGCGTCTTCTCCTGGCGCACGCGGCCTTGGCCGAAGCATGTATCGCAGGGACTGCTGATGATCTTGCCCCGGCCCTTGCAGCGCGGGCAGGGCTGTTGGATGGTGAAGATCGATTGCTGCACGCGTACCTGGCCCTGACCGTGGCAGGTATCGCAGGTTTTGGGGGTCGAACCCTTGGCGGCTCCCGAACCTTGACAGGTTTTACACTCGGCGAGAGTCGGAATCTTGATCTCGGTCTCGGTGCCGAACACCGCCTGTTCCAGATCGAGTTCGAGTTCGTAGCGCAGGTCCGCACCGCGAAATACCTGCGAGCGGCCGCGCTGGCCGCCCGAGAAGATATCGCCGAACATCTCGCCGAAAATGTCGCCGAACGCCTCCCCGGCACTGAATCCGCCGCCGCGACCGCCTTCGAGCCCGGCATGTCCGAACTGGTCATACACCGCGCGCTTCTTGGGGTCGGTGAGGACCTCATAGGCCTCTTTGGCCTCTTTGAACTTGTGCTCGGCCTCCGGGTCGTCGGGATTTCTATCCGGATGATGCTTCATGGCCAGACGGCGATAGGCCTTCTTGATTTCAGCCTCCGTCGCGCTTCTCGGCAGCTCGAGGAGTTTGTAGTAATCCTGCTTCGCCATTGCTCACCCTAAGTCGACGCCCATAAAAACGAACCGCCGGTACTGGTACGCACCGGCGGTTCACTCACACGATCTATGCCACTAAAGCCGGCGCCTCAAGCTTTCTTGCGGTCGCTTTCCTTGACCTCTTCGAACTCCGCATCCAGCACGTCGTCTTTCTTGGCATTATTGTCCCCGCCCGCCGAGCCCGCAGCCCCCTGGGCGCTGCCGGCGGACTGCTCGTACATTTTCTGCAGGATGGCAGTTGATGCCTGTTCGAGCGCCTGCGTCTTGCGTTCGATGTCCTCTCGGTCATCGCTCGCCATTGCGGCCTTGACCGCGGCGATCGAATCCGCAGCCGATTTCTTCTCGTCTTCGGAGATCTTCTCACCGCCATCGGCGAGCGCCTTCTCGACAGTGTGCACCGCGGCATCGGCCTTGTTGCGCGCACCAACCAACTCGCGAAACTTCTTGTCTTCCTCGGCATGCGCTTCGGCGTCGGAGACCATACGCTTGATCTCAGCCTCGGACAGTCCGCTCGACGCTTTGATCACGATGCGCTGTTCTTTGCCCGTCTTCACGTCCTTGGCAGACACGTTCAAGATCCCGTTGGCATCGATATCGAAGGTCACTTCGATTTGCGGCATACCGCGCGGCGCCGGCGGGATGTCCGTCAGATCGAACCTCCCGAGGGATTTATTGTCCGTCGAACGATCGCGCTCGCCCTGCAGCACGTGAATCGTGACTCCGGTCTGATTGTCGTCGGCAGTCGAGAACGTCTGAGTCGCCTTGGTCGGAATGGTCGTGTTCTTCTCGATCACCTTGGTCATGATGCCGCCCAAGGTTTCAATGCCCAACGACAGAGGCGTCACGTCGAGCAGCAGCACGTCCTTCACGTCGCCTGACAACACTCCACCTTGAATGGCCGCACCGACGGCCACGGCCTCATCGGGGTTCACGTCCTTGCGAGGCTCGCGCCCGAACAGATCCTTCACGGCCCTTTGTACCAGCGGCATGCGCGTTTGGCCGCCCACCAGAATGACCTCGCCCACGTCCTTCATGGACAAGCCGGCATCCTTCAAGGCGATACGGCAGGGCTCGATGGTCTTTTGCACGAGCTCTTCGACCAGCGACTCCAATTTCGCGCGCGTCAGCTTCATGTTCAGGTGCTTCGGACCCGCCGCATCGGCGGTGATGTAGGGCAGATTGATTTCCGTCTGCTCGCTGGACGAGAGTTCGATCTTCGCCCGCTCCGACGCTTCCTTCAGACGCTGCATTGCAAGAGGATCCTTGCGCACGTCGATGCCGCTCTCTTTCTTGAATTCATCGGCGAGGTAATTGATGATGCGGAGGTCAAAGTCCTCGCCGCCCAAGAACGTGTCGCCGTTGGTGGAAAGCACTTCGAATTGGCGCTCGCCGTCGACCTCGGCAATCTCGATGACCGAAATGTCGAACGTGCCGCCGCCCAAGTCGTACACCGCGATCTTGCGATCGCCCCCGTCCTTGTCGAGCCCATAGGCCAACGCGGCCGCGGTCGGTTCATTGATGATGCGTTTGACGTTCAAGCCTGCGATGCGCCCCGCATCCTTGGTCGCCTGGCGCTGCGAATCGTTGAAATACGCCGGAACGGTGATCACCGCCTCGGTGACCGTCTCGCCAAGATAATCCTCGGCGGTCTTCTTCATTTTCATGAGGACGCGTGCCGACACTTCGGGGGGCGCCATTTTCTTGCCCTGGACTTCCACCCAAGCGTCGCCGTTGTCGGCCTTGACGATCTTGTAGGAGACCATGCTCACGTCTTTCTTGACCACGTCGTCGGCGAATTTGCGCCCGATGAGACGCTTGACCGCGGCGACCGTGTTCTGCGGGTTGGTGACGGCCTGGCGCTTGGCCGACTGGCCCACCAGTACTTCGCCGTCCTTGGTGAAGGCAACGATCGACGGAGTCGTCCGATCACCCTCGCTGTTCTCGATGACCTTAGGCTTGCCGCCTTCCATGATCGCGACGCAAGAATTGGTCGTGCCCAGATCGATGCCTATCATCTTACCCATGGTTGAAATCCTCTAAAAATTCGAAGTAATGTCCGCTAATTGGGGGGTTGCCGTGCATTTTTCAATTGGCCTCGTCGGCCGATTTGCTGACGATGACGCGGGCAGGCCGCAAAAGCCGGCCGTTGAGGGAATACCCCTTCTGAATGACCGATAGCACCGTGTTGGCGGGATGTTCGCGGCTCTCCTGCACGAGCATGGCCTCATGCCAGTTCGGGTCGAAGGGCTGACCGGCCGGATCGATGATCTTGATGCCCGCCTTGTCGAAGGCCCGGTGCAGCTGCCGCAACGTCGCCTGAGCACCTTCGAGCAATGCCGGACCGGGGTTCGCAGCCCCGGCGCTGATGCCGGCCTCCAGCGCATCGCCCACCGTCACCAGTTCCTGTGCGAAGCGCTCAATGGCGAATTTGCGGGCATTTTCGATTTCGCGATCCGTCCGTTTACGGTAATTGTCGAGCTCGGCGACAGCCCGCATGTAGCTATTCCAGTTCTCCTGCGCCTTGGCCTCCGCCGCCGCCAAGGCGTCGGCGCCCGTACCGGCACTCATCGCCTGGTCATGCTCCGAGGTAGCCATGTCCGCCGGCTGGTTGGTTTCATTCACTCGTGCGAAGCCCTCAAAAGAATGGCGGGGTAAACCCCGCTCGAAGCGCTCAACCTGGGGGCTACTTGCGGGCGTTCAAGGCCGAGCCGAGCAGTTTTGCAGTGATATCGACGATGGGGATGACCCGCTCGTAGGCCATCCGCGTGGGACCGATGATCCCGAGCACTCCCACGACCTGGTTATCGAGCATATAGGGAGCCGTAACCACGCTGATATCGTCCAGGATCCGGTAGCCCGACTCCTGGCCAATGAAGATTTGGATGCCATCGGCCCGCAGGCAATTGTCCAAGAGCCGCAGGATGTCGTGTTTCTCATTGAAGGCCTCGAACAGGCGGCGCAACCGGTCGACATTGGAAAGCTCCGCGAAGCCCATCAAATTGGTTTCCCCGGCGATGACATATTCCACCGTTTCTTCCGTCTTGTTGTCGAAGACCTTCTGGGCAACTCGGATGGCGTCCTGCATGATCTGGTTCATGTGCTGCTGCGTCTCCTCAAGTTGCCGGAGCAGCATGGCGCGCACATCCGGCAGCGAGCGACCGGCAAAGGCCTCGTTCAAATAATTTGCCGCGCGCCTAAGCTCTTCCGCCGAATAGTGCCGGTCGAGCTGAACCACCCGGTTCTGCACCTCGCGGTTGTTCATGACCATGATTGCGAGCGCCCGATTCTCGGATAGCCCGACGAACTCGATCTGCGAGAGCGCAACGTAGTTCGGATTCGGGAGCGTCACCAAACCCGCCATGTGCGTCACGCTCGAAAGCATTTGCGACACGGTTTGAACCAATGAACGGCCGTTCGACGCGTCGCTCCCCAAGCGACGTTCGATCTCCTCGATTTCATCGTGATGCAGGGGCTTGAGCTTGAGCAGCGTATCGACGAAGAAGCGATAGCCTTTGTCGGTGGGAATACGCCCGGCCGAAGTGTGCGGCGAGGCCACGAATCCCAGGTCTTCCAGGTCCGCCATCACGTTTCGTATGGTCGCTGAGGACAGGCTCAAGCCCGAATCGCGCGATAAGGTACGCGAACCAACAGGTTGCCCGTCGCGAATATAATTCTCGATCAGAGCTTTGAGCAGCAGCTGCGCTCGCCCGCTGAGGGACTCTTCGGCACCTTCAGTCATAGTACGATCCATATAACATGTTTGAAGCTACCTAGCGTGTGCAGACGAAGTCAAGTCCGGCGAATCGGTCAACTAAGCCGATTTTCGACGAGTGACCGGTTCGCGGCGATCATGCTACAAGGACTCACCTTCTATGCCCCAGTCGTTTAAGTCCATCGCACTCGTCGGCAATGCCAGGGATTTGCGCGTTGCCGAGTGCATGTTGAGCCTGGCGAGTCACTTTTACGCACGCGGCCAGCGTGCGCTGATCGACCCGGGTGTCGATCTGGCCTTCCCCAAGGACAGCATCGTGACCTGCCCGGAGCAGCTCTTCGCGAAGCGGGCTGAGCTCATCATCGCCATCGGCGGGGACGGCACGCTGCTCTACGCGGCGCGCCTAGTGGCCGGGAACGCAGTGCCGCTACTCGGGATCAATCGCGGCCGCCTGGGCTTCCTGACCGACGTGAGCCCCAATTCGATGCTGGAGGACGTTGATACGGTGCTCGCCGGTCGCTATACCGAGGATCGGCGCTCGCTCCTCGCGGCGCGCCTGGAGCGGCGTGGCGCGCCGGCGGTCCGTGCCCTTGCCCTCAACGACGTCGTGGTGAACAAGCGGGAAACCGGCCGTACGATGGACTTCGAAACCTCGATCAACGGCCGTTTTGTCAACTCCCATGGGGGCGACGGCATCGTGATCGCGACGGCGACCGGATCGACCGCCTATGCCCTGTCATGCGGTGGCCCGATCGTCGAACCAGATCTCGAGGTGTGGGTTTTGGCGCCCATCAGTCCGCACACCTTGAGCGACCGGCCGATCGTGGTGCGCGCCGGGAGCAAGATTCAGCTGCGCCTCGCGGATCGCCCCGACTCGCGCGCCCAGGTAACCTGCGACGGCACCGCCATTGGTGATCTCGAGCAGGGCGACGATTTATTCGTGGAAGGTGCCGACGCGCAGATCACCCTGCTGCATCCGCCGGGCTATGACTACTACCGGCTGCTGCGCTCGAAACTGCATTGGGGCCGCGGCGGCCACGGCGACAAGAGCGATTGATCGGCGACAAGCCCATGCTCAACTATCTTCAACTGCGCGATCTTGTCATCGTCGATGAGGCGGAACTCGAGTTCGGACCGGGCCTCACCGCGCTGACCGGCGAAACCGGCGCCGGCAAATCCATCGTGGTCGACGCGTTGGCGCTGATCGCGGGCAGCCGCGGCGCCGGTGATGTCGTGCGTCACGGCGCCGAACGCGCCGAGGTCACTGCCGGATTTTCAGGGCTTTCCGAGGGTGCCTTGCGCTGGCTCGAGGCGCAGACGATCGAGCACGACGGCGAAGTCGTGGTGCGCCGGTTGATCGGCGCGGACGGCCGCTCGCGCGCCTACATCAACGGCCAGATGGTTCCGATTCAGGCGCTGCGCGAATTCGCCGAATATTTGATCGAAATCCACGGGCAGCAGGAATTCCAGCATTTGGTGAAGCGCAGCGCGCAGCGCGAGTTGCTCGATGAACATGTGAGCGATGCCGATCTCATGCCTTCGTTGGCGGCGATCTACGCGCGCTACCGCGCGTGCCGCGCCGATTACGAATCGCTGAAAAGTGCCGCCGAGAATCGCGAAGCGCGTCTCGATTTGCTGCGCTATCAGCTGACGGAGCTCAAGGCTGAAGTCACGACGGTCGCCGCGATCGAAGAGCTGTTCGTGGAGCAGAAGCGGATTGCGGGCCGCGACCGGTTGGCGACGGCGGCGCGCACCGCGCTCGCCGCGGTGTACGAAAACGACGGCGGTGCCAGTGCCGCCGATTTGCTGGGAAAGGCGTCCGCGGCGCTGCGCACCGTGGCGGATTCGGACCCGCAACTCGTAGAGCCGGCGCAGCTCCTCTCGGAGGCAACCATCATCGCCCGCGAGGTAGCCGAGGTGCTGCGGCACTATCTCGACGCCCTCGATATGGACACGGCGCGCCAAGAGCATATCGAGCGTCACGCCGCGGCGCTCGAAGCCCTGGCGCGCAAGCATCGGCAGAACGTGCTCGAACTCCCTGCACAATTGGCTCGCACCGAGC
Organism: uncultured Gammaproteobacteria bacterium; assembly: GCA_963755965.1. Lineage (GTDB taxonomy): Bacteria > Pseudomonadota > Gammaproteobacteria > Steroidobacterales > Steroidobacteraceae > Bog-1198. Next base: position 327,835 of record CAVWLU010000006.1, on the reverse strand, counting down.
AGGAAGTGGAGGCACTCGCGAACGTCGAGTCGAGCCTCGAGGACCTTGAACGGCGGCTCTTGATATTGACGCGCGATTACGGGGTGGCGGCGGATCGCCTGACGCAGGCGCGCAAGCGCGCAGCCGAAGGATTGAGCGGGCAGATCACGGAGCTCATGCAGGCGCTTGGAATGGGCGGCGGACGATTTGCGGTGAGTGTCGAGCCCTGCGAGGATCAGTTCGGCCCGAACGGTCGCGACGACATCGAGTTCCTGGTGAGCGCCAACCCGGGTCACCCGCCCAAGAGCCTCGCGAAAGTGGCCTCCGGCGGCGAGCTGTCGCGCATCAGCCTTGCGGTCCAAGTGGCGGCAGCGGCCCACACCAGCGATCTTTGCATGGTGTTCGACGAAGTTGATGCCGGAATCGGCGGCGCGGTGGCCGAGATCGTGGGGCGGCAGCTGCGTGCGGTCGGGGAGCGCACGCAGGTCCTGTGCGTCACCCACCTAGCCCAAGTTGCGGCGCAGGCCCACACCCAATTCCGGGTGACTAAACAGAGCGTGGGTCAAATAACTCGCACTGCAGTAAAAACTCTGTCCGAGACGGAGCGCGTCGATGAAATCGCCCGCATGTTGGGCGGTATCGACATCACGACCCAAGCCCGCGAACATGCGCGAGACATGCTGGCTCGCTCGGTGGCGGCCCCGGCACGCTCGGTGGCTGCCCCTGTAAAGAAAAAGCGCGCGCCGGCGGCGCGAAATTAGCGCCCTACTTCGTCCGTTTTTGGTACGGGCAGTTCGCTTTGCGGCAATGTCCGTACAAGATGAGCGCGTGATCGCTGATCTCAAAGCCCAAGCGCTTCGCCACCGCGTGCTGGCGCTCCTCGATGCCCCCGTCCATGAACTCTTCGACCCGTCCGCAGTCAACACACACGATGTGATCGTGATGCCCGCCCTGATTCAGTTCGAATACCGCCATGCCGCCCTCGAAATGATGGCGGGTCACGAGACCGGCGGCCTCGAATTGGGTCAGAACGCGATAAACGGTGGCTAAACCAATGTCCTCATTGGACACCAGCAGCTTCTTATAGATGTCCTCCGCGCTCATGTGGCGGGCCGAACCGTCGGCGAGGATGTCTAGAATCTTCAGGCGCGGCAGCGTGACTTTGAGTCCCGCATTGCGCAGGTCATTGCTTTCATTGGTCGAGGGAGGCTTCAGGCGCTGCGACATGCTTTGGCATTCCCGGTATGATACGAGTCCGATTATCAATCATTTAACGGCTACGCACCACTTTGATGAATATATTTCGAGCATTGTTTGTGAGCTTGAGTTTCGCTCTTCTCGCCTCGGCCTGCGTCTATCGCATCAACATTCAGCAGGGCAATTTTTTGGATCAGGCGGCGGTTGACCAGGTCAAGCCGGGCATGACTCGCAGCCAAGTGCGCTACCTCTTGGGCACACCCATGGTCGCAGACAGCTTCGACAAGGAGCGCTGGGATTACATTTACTATTTAGAGAGCGGGCGCACGCGCCATGTCGACTCGCGCCGAGTCACGGTGTATTTCGACGGCGATAAAGTGGCGAAGCTCGACAAGCCGACGGCCGCCGTGGCCGCCGCGCAGGACGCCTCGGCCGCGAAAGTCAAAAACGGCAGAACGTACTAGCGCTATTCGACGGAAAATCTTCTGCGAACTCTTCCACGGATTAGTGCCCTCGGCGCGCCTGTTTGGCCCGTGCGCGGCGCGCGGCCTTGGGATCTAACGCCAACGCTCGATAGATTTCCACCCGATCACCCGCTGCCAGCACCTGCTCCGTGCGGGCGCGCTTGCCGTACACGCCGACCGCTTGAGGATCGATGTCGATCCCGGAGAAATCCGGGTCGGCCGACGCGGCTTTGAGGGCATCGCCCACCGTCGCCGGTGAAGCCAAGCGAAAGGCTTTGACGATGGCCCGATGCGGTTCGGCATAGGCCACCTCGACGAGAACGACCGCAACTTCGTCGGGCGCAACCATCTCGCTCGCTACCGGTAAATCGTCCGCGCACGCAGCGCGAACGCATCGACGATGCTGCCGCAAACGGCTTCGAACACCGGATTGAACGCCGCGGCCATCAATCGGTTCCGGAACTCGAACTCGACTCGAAAATGCACCTGCGAGCCGCGCTCGCCAATGGCCTCGAAGCGCCATTGACCGGTCATCTGTCGAAACGGCCCGTCGACGAGTTGCATGTGGATCCGCGCATCTTTTTGTAGCGTATTGCGCGTCGTGAATTCGGTGTGCAGCACGCCCCGGTCGATTTTGACGGTTGCGAGCATCTCGGTCTCGGACGTCTGCTCGACGCGGGCACCGTCGCACCACGGCAGGAATTCCGGGTAGCGCGCGACATCGTTTACCAAGGCAAACATCTGGGCAGCCGTATAGGTGACGATGGCGCTGCGTTCGACGACCTGCAAGCTTCTAACCCCCGAGCGGCGTAGGGCCGCAGGAGAGGAATTCTCGCATAACGAAGGGATCGCGGTGCCGCGTCGCGATATCGCGGGCGCCGTGATCGGCGAATCGGTAGACTGCGGACCTCGATGAAAGCCCCCGAAAAAATACCGCCGATCGCCGTCAATCGCAAAGCGCGCTTCGATTACTTTATCGAGGAACGTTACGAGGCCGGCATTTCCCTCTTGGGCTGGGAGGTCAAGAGCATGCGTGCCGGCAAAGCGCAGATTGCCGAGGCGTACGTGTACCTGAAGAATGGCGAAGCATATTTGTTCGGCGCTCATATCAGTGCGCTGAACTCAGCATCGACGCATGTCGATACCGACCCCACGCGCACCCGCAAACTGTTGCTGAACCGGCGCCAACTCGACACCCTGATCGGCGCGGTCGAGCGGCGCGGCTACACGCTGGTGCCGCTGCAACTGTATTGGAAGGAGGGTCGCGCAAAGCTCGAAGTGGGTCTCGCGAAGGGTAAGAAACAGCACGACAAGCGCGCCACCGACAAAGATCGCGACTGGCAGCGCGACAAAGGCCGCATCATGAAGGCCAGCCGGCGCTAAATGCCGCCGCCGCAGGCCAACGGCAGGCCAATTTGGATACCCGTGATTAAGCGCGTAAACTAAAGACTCACTTGGGGCCGACCGGTTTCGACATGGGTTGCGAAACTTCAGGTGCGTACCGAGGTGCGAGTTACCTCGTAAAACTACTTGCAAACTTATAGTTGCCAACGAAGACAACTACGCTCTAGCTGCCTAATCGCAGCTGAACCCTGACCGGCCTGTGCTGATGCGAACGGTTCAGGGGTAGCGCTCATCAGCTAGTGGGATACACGTGTCTGGGGTGTATCTTGCGAATCGCTACCGGGCTGGCCGCACGCTTTCCCTGCCCGTTGGGTAGTGCGCGGCGAGAACAATAGACTGGGCTACGTACGTAGATCTTGAGGCGTAGGACTTATGGACGGGGGTTCGATTCCCCCCGGCTCCACCATTTAGACCGCCCGGTAGCATTCGCTACCGTCGCGCGGGACATTGGTTGCACGACCACCGCTACAGCTCGGGGGCCGCGCGGTGCTCGCAGCCCGCCAATCGCCATTTCCCACGCCGCGAAGGAGCTGGTCGGTCCGCTCAACTGAGTCTCCCGAAGTAAGCTTTCCATCCATCGGGCTGGAGCAATGTCCGATCAGCAATATATATCGCCCATCCCGCGAAGGCCGGTCAAGCGATAAAACCGATGTATTCGTTGCGAAAGGCAAGACCGAGGGCCACCAGCGCACTTGGATTTCAGCTACCATAACGACCCGCAGAAATGCGGGGGTGGTTCCGGGCAAGGCTCCTAGCAATGACGCGAATCGAAGTTCCAAATACCGCACCTCAGCGCAGCGCATTGCAGCGTGTCGTGCGCATGATATTTATTCTCCTGTTGCTGCTCATTGTGGGCGCCGGCCTTTGGACCTGGCTTACCCTCTCTTGGGCGTATTCGGACGGGACGCGTGCAGGCGTGCTGCAAAAGTACTCGCACCGCGGCTGGTTCTGTAAGACGCAGGAAGGCGAGTTGGCTCAGTATGTGGTCGCAGGCATCTCGCCGCAGATTTGGCTTTTCAGTGTGCGCGACGCGAAGGTGGGAGCGGAACTCGAGAAGGCCGTCGGCGCGCGCGTGCAACTGCATTACACGGAGCATCCGGGTGTGCCAACAGGGTGTTTCGCGGATACCCGCTACTTCGTCGACCACGTAACGGTGACTGAGAATCCCTCCGGGACCACTCCAGCATCGACGCCGGCATCGCCTCCAGCATCGACGCCGGCAGCGCCCCCGGCATCGCCGCCGCCGAGCGCACCGTCTCCACCCAACCCGCCGTCCAACCCTTAAGAGAATCCGGCTCTGGAGTTCTCGACCTGCTCGGCAATGCTCACCGCCGTACGCAGCGCCAGCAATCCGTCCTCGCCCGTCACCAACGGCGGTCCGCCCGTCGCAGCAGCCTCCAGGAATGCCTCGATCTCCGCTTTGAGTGCGTCGCCCTGATCGTAGTTGGTCTCATCGATGTCGACCTGGGGCATCCCATCGGCCGTCGTTCCCCCCGCTTTGCGGATCACGGTCAACACTTTTTGATGAAGATCGACGGATACATAGGCGTCGTCCTGAAATAAGCGCAGGCGCCGTTCGGTCTTCAGGCTCACGCGGCTCGCCGTGGCATTCGCGACACAGCCGTTCGCGAAGCGCAGGCGCGCATTGGCGATATCGATTTCGTTGGAAAACACACTGCTGCCGATGGCGTCGACCGCCACCACCGGCGAGCGCACGATGCTCAGAATCAGGTCGATGTCGTGAATCATCAGATCGAGCACCACATCCACATCGGTGCCACGGTACTTGAAGGGGGCGAGCCGCGCCGATTCGATGAATCGAGGCACGGTGAGGATCGGCTGCAGAGCCTGAACAGCAGCATTGTAGCGCTCGAGGTGACCCACCTGGAGGATGCGCTTTGCGCGTCGCGCCACCTCGATGAGACTCTCGCCCTCCGCCACCGTCGTGGTCAAAGGCTTCTCGACCAGGACGTGCGCGCCGGCTTCGAGAAAATCTTTCGCTACCGCGTAGTGCAGCGGCGTCGGCGTCACGATGCTGACGGCATCGACGCGGCCCAGCAAATCGTGGTAATCGGCGTGGCCCGGGACGCCCAATTCAGCGGCAACTGCGGTGCGCGCCGCGGCCGAGGGATCGGCGATTCCAACCAGCTCCGAATTGGGCAAACTTAGATATTTCTGCGCATGGAATCGGCCAAGATAGCCAACGCCGACTACGGCAGTGCGCATTAGGGCCGCATCTCGCGCCGCCATTTGCTGCGTGCGCGGTAGTCCTGACGCATTTGCAAAGTGGCGCCTCCGACGATCGCGAGCGCCGCGCCGGCGAATAGGAACAATCCGCGCCACACGGTCCAAAATCCCGCCGACATCGACCACACCATCATGCCGATTGCCATGATTGCGCCGATGCCGATGAGCGCCCAAGGTTTGGCGTCGTAAAGCGTCTGCGGGGTCCAGGTGCGCATGCCGCCAGTCTACAGCCACAGGCACGTGCCGATCCGTTTAGTTACAATGACGCAGTATGCGTTTTTCGAAAATATTCAGGCGTGGTTCGGGCAGTGGCTGGTCCTGGGAACTTCGGCTGACCGCCGTTGCACTCTTGATCGGCTTCGCTCTGATGCCCGTGCTCATTTTCTTTGCCGGCTCCTTCGTGTTGGGACGCTACGAGGGTGCAAGCTTGGGGCGGGTCTTCGAAAGCGTCTACGGCGGCCTAAAAGGCGGGTCGGTCGCCTCCTGGATTGTACTCTTCGGGCCCTATGGCCTTTATTTGATCTTCAAGGGTCTCAAGGCCTGGTGGCGCGCCAGCGCGAAGTTGGCGTAACGCGCGAAAGCTCAGCATTCAAGTTTTGTGCGACACGGACGCTAACATTCCATAAGCGGACAGATCCGTTAGTGAATGGTGGGAGTGCTGCGCGTGAATCCCGAGATCGAAGCTCATCTTCGCTCGTTAGTGAGTTTCCCGTCCCCGCCCGGCGTGGCGACTCATATCATTGAGATTGCGAGCGATCCGGACATCGAAATGGGCAAGGTCGCCAAGGCCTTGAGCATGGATTCTGCGCTGTCGACGAAGATTCTGCGCATTGCCAATTCCCCGCTCTATGCGCAACGCCGCAAAAGCGAGAACTTGCGTCAAGCGCTGGTCGTGCTCGGCTTGAACGCCACCCTGACTCTCGCATTGAGCTTTTCCCTGGTGAAGTCGTTGCGCAACGGCAAAGCCAACGGCATCAATTACCCTTTGTATTGGCGGCGCGCCCTGGTCGCGGCAACCGCCGCTCGTGCGCTAGCCGACGCCATGCATCAATCGATGGCCGAAGAAATCTTTCTGGCCGCGTTGCTGCAAGACGTGGGCATCTTGGCTTTGGACCAAGCGGTGCCCGATCTTTACCGCGGCAGCGAATCCGTGCAGCAAGATCACAACGCCCTCGCCGCGCTCGAAAAAAAGCGCTTGCAAGTCGATCATGCCGAAATCGGCGGCTGGCTGATGCGGACGTGGAATTTACCTCCACGGCTGCATCGTGCAATCGAACACAGTCACCACGTCGATCTCAACGTCACCGCCGAGCCCGCTCAGATCTTCGAACGCTGCGTCGCGTTATCAGGTCCGGTGGCCGATCTGTTCCTGCGCGAGCCGGAGCACAGGCACTTCGCCGAAACGGCGCTCTCGGCCGAGCGCAGTTTGGGAATGGATAAAATGGCCTTCGGCCAGGTGCTCGGAACGATAGGCGCGATGTTGCCGGAGACCGAGGCCATATTCGAGACAGATCTATTGGCGGAGCAGCATCCGGAATTGATCCTCGAACAGGCGCGCGAAGCGTTGATGCTGCGCAGTCTGCACGCGCTGCGAGAAATCAATACTCTGCGCGCAGTGGCGGAGGTCTCCAACTCACGCGCACAGGAGCTCGAAGAGGAAACACGCCGCGATGCCATGACCGGGGTGTACAACCGCGCTTACTTGGATCAAGTATTGGGACGCGAATTCGAACATGCGACCCGTCACAAGTGGCCGCTCTCCGTCGCGTTTGCGGATCTCGATAATTTCAAGAGCATCAACGACAAGTTCGGACACCAGGCGGGCGACCGAATCCTACAGGCGACGGCGCGAATTCTGCGCGGCAATACGCGCGAAACCGATTTGATCGCGCGCTACGGCGGCGAGGAATTCGTGGTGGTGTTGCCCGCCACGGACGCCGACACCGCGCGCGTCATTTGCGAACGCATCGTCACGGCATTCCAGACCACCGGCCACGTCATTGGATCGGACCACACCAAAGTAACCATATCGATCGGCTGCGCCACACACGGGACGCAAATGTCCTTTCCCAATGTCGCCGCTTTCGTGAAGGCCGCTGACCAAGCGTTGTATACCGCGAAACTCCGAGGCCGCAACCGCATCGTGCCCTTCGATGGGCAGCTACCAAACGTCTTGGCCAGCTCATCGGCGAGGTCCGCGCCCACCGGCACCTGACGCCTTGATTAAGGCGCTCCCTGTGCGACGGCGGATTAAGTCGCGCGCCGCCGATATTAAGTCATCTGTGATTTGAAGCCCGTCACAGTTTTGCGTTTTCGCGAAACGGTTTCTGTCGCAATTTGGGAACATGTCGTCGCGAGGAAGATCAAAAAAAGAAATCATGACGGTGAATATTTTTAAGGGAAGAACGATGGCGAACATTGACAAGTCGGCAGACGATCGAAACCCGAAGTTCAGTTCCGGCGTGCGTGAATTGCGTGAGGCGCAAGCCGCGCAAGAGGCGGCTGCGCGAGAAGCCGCGCGGCCCACCGCGCGAGGACTTGCGATCGAGGGCGCCCAGCCCAAGGTGCTCGCGAATGAAGCTCGCGGCTGCGATCCCTATAACACCTCCGGCAGCTTCGATCGCAAAAAGAACTGGACGCGAGTAGGTAAGCGCTAGCGCCGCAGACGGCGCCCTTAGTCTTCGTCCGAGGTCTCTCGACCGCGACCGCTGCTCGAGCTGAATTCGCTGTTCGGGTACCACCGTGGGAAGCGCCGGGTGTTCGCCAGCCGCTCACCCACTGAGTAATAAAGCGTCAAATCCTCTACCGCGCCGCGAACGTCCCAATCTTCCGAGTATTTGTCGCTCGGTTGGTGGTAGCGGTGCGCCATGTAATCGTCGAGCTGCGCCTGGCCCCACACAGGGCCGCGCGCCGAGTCATCGATGCCCGCTTTGACATATAGGGCCGGCACGCCATGCTCGGCGAAATTGAACTGATCGGAAAGATAGTAAAGACCTTGTTCGGGGTGGGGTTCCGGGCGCACTTCTCGACCCTCCAACAGCGCCGCGGCACGCACGTAATCCTCCAGCTCCGAATTTCCCGCACCCAACACCATGACATCGCGAGTCCGTCCACCCACGTGCAGGCCGTCCAAATTCAGTACCGCGGCGGTTTGCCGGAGCTGGAATACGGGGTTCTCGACGTAGTAGGCGGAGCCGAGGAGCCCTCCTTCCTCCGCGGTGAATGCGGCGAACACGATTGATCGGTCGGGCCGCGGCAGAGTGCGGCTGAAGGACTGTGCCAGCATCAGGAGTCCCGCGACCCCGGTGGCATTGTCGACGGCACCGTTGAATATTGCGCCGCTGGAATTGCGGCCCAAATGATCCCAATGAGCGCTGTACAGAACGAATTCATGCCTGCGATCCCCGCCCGGCAGCAGCGCAATGACATTGGCGGAATTGAAGCGGCGGATGGAATTGTGGAGTGCCGCATCCACTTTGAGGCCCATGGCAACCGCTTTGAAACCGGGCCGGGCGGCTGTGGCAGTCAGCGAATCAAAGTTGAGCCCCGCCCGCGTGAATAGGGCTCGCCCGGTTTCGTTGGTGACCCAACCCTCGATGGCCGCGCGTCCCGCATTGTCGTCGTTCTTCTGCAGATCGAACTGCGGCCCGGTCCAGCTGCTTGCCACCACGTTCCAACCGTAGCCCGTCGCCGCGCTGTCGTGAATGAGCAATACGCCGGCGGCGCCCTGGCGCGCGGCTTCCTCGAACTTGTACGCCCAGCGTCCATAGTAGGTCGCCGCAGTGCCCCTGAACACAGCCGGATCCTTGCTGCCATAGCCGGGATCGCTGACCAGCACGAGCACGGTCTTGCCGCGCACATTCGCCCCCGCATAGTCGTTCCAGTGGTACTCCGGCGCCACGATCCCGTAGCCGACGAACACGAGGTCACTCTGATCGAGTTGCGCCGTGGGAACGACGCGCTTGGTCCAGATGACCATATCCGTGCCGTAGTGCAGCGCAAGCGCCGCGCCGCGCCCGCCGACCGACAATGCTGCATCGTCCCCAGCGAGAATTTCCACCAATGGGACTTGCTGCACATAACTGTCGCCGTTAGTAGGCTTCAGTCCCAATTTACGGAATTTCGCGGTCAGGAAGGCAACGGTTTTTTCTTCGCCCCGGGTGCCGGGCTTGCGGCCCTCGAAATCATCGGAAGCCAGCGCGCGGATGGCGTCCCTAAAGCCCGTCTCTTCGATGTCGGTCGAGGGTGGCGGGGCCCTGTGCGACCCCGCGCACGCGCCAAGAAGTAGGGCAAGGCATCCCGCCCACGGCGCGCGCCGACCCCAAGTTTGCACGATGATTGAGTTCTCCAAAGGAGTCAGGCGCGGCGCGGCCAGTACAGTATGACCACCAAACAGAGGCTCGCCAGGGTGGCCGCATGCGCCCAGCCGCGCCATGGTCGGACTTTGGCCTGACCGAGGAAACTACTGGCGCTGGCCGCGGTCAGAACCCCGAATGCCAGAAAGCTCAAGACGAGCCGAGGCAATTCACGCGCCAGATCAGGGTGTTCGCCGGCCAGGACACAGAATACGATCAGGACGGCGCCCAGTCCGAAAGCGATAGATGCGGCCGAGCCTAAAACGATACCGATCAAAACCGTGAACGGACGCATATCTTCAGGCTCGTATACACTTGGCTTGAGGCACCGGCTCGTCTAGCCTTGAACGTCTAGGGGCCATGAAGTTTACAGGAGAACGGGTACGGTATGACTGTCGTAAATAAACGGGAGCCTTGGCACAAGCGCTCGCGCTGGCTTACAGCGATTGCCGTGTGCGCAAGTGCGGTTGGTCTCGCGGCTTTGCTCGGCGCGGCCATGACCCCGCCCGTCCCGGCGCCGGCCGCCGCAGGCGCCGTGCTGGCACCTACGGATCAAGAGAATTATGTGGCGCGACGGGTCAGCGACATCGTCGCCCGTGAGCACTACCGTCGGGCACCGCTCGATGATCGACTCTCGAGCTTGATACTCGACCGCTATTTGGACGCGATCGACGCCGGCAGAAGTTATTTCTATGCCAGCGATATCGCCGAATTCGAGAAATATCGCTACGAGCTCGACGACGCCATCAAGTCGGGCAATGTCGAGCCCGCGTTCGTCATTTTCCGCCGCTTTCAGCAACGCAGCCGCGAGCGTATGAACTACGCCATTGAACTGCTCGCGAAGAAACCGGATTTCGATGTCGACGAGTCCTTCACTTTCGATCGCGAAAAGGAACCGTGGCCGGCGAACGCCGTCGAGATGAACGAGCTGTGGCGCAAACGCGTCAAGAACGATGCGTTGTCGCTGATTACTGCCGGTAAACAGTGGCCGGAGGCCTCTGAAGTTCTGCGCAAGCGCTATGAACACGTGGCAAAGCGCATGGATCAAAGCAAACCCGACGACGTATTCGAGGCGTTCATGAATGCCTTCGTGCTGTCGTTGGATCCGCATTCGAACTACTTCTCGGCCCGCAATTCCGAGGAATACAACATTCAGATGAGCTTGAGCTACGAGGGCATCGGAGCGTCGCTGCAACTGACCGACGACTATGTCACGGTGATCGACGTGATCGCGGGCGGACCCGCGGCCGTCAGCGGCAAGCTCGCGGCCAACGATCGCATCACGGCCGTCGGCGAAGGCAAGACCGGGGAGCTCGTCGATGTGATCGGCTGGCGCCTCGACGACGTGGTCCAAAAAATACGCGGGCCGGGGGGCACGCTCGTGCGCCTGCAGCTGCTGCCCTCGGGGGCTGCGCCCGGTTCGGCTCAAAAACTGGTCGAGTTCACTCGCAACCGGGTGTCGTTGGAAGCGCAGGCCTCGCATAAGGCGATGCGGACCGTCCAGCGCAACGGCCGCGACGTCAAAGTCGGCATCATCACCGTCCCGAGTTTCTATCAGGACTACGACGCCAGCCGGGCCGGCGCCAAGGACTTTCGCAGCACCACCCGTGACGTGCAGCGTTTGATCGGTGAGTTGCGCAAGGATGGCGCCGAGGTCTTGATCATGGATTTGCGCGCCAACGGCGGGGGCTACCTGCCGGAAGCCGAGTCGTTGACGGGCTTGTTCATCGACCGTGGGCCGGTGGTGCAATTGCGTGATACGACGGGGCGGATCGAGGTCGACGACGATCCGGATCCGGCGATTTTCTACAGTGGTCCCCTGGTCGTGTTGGTGGATCGATTCAGTGCGTCGGCGTCGGAGATCTTTGCCGGTGCCATCCAGGATTATGGCCGTGGCCTCATCGTCGGCCAGCAAACCTATGGCAAGGGCACGGTGCAGAATGCACACCCGCTCAACTACACCATCTTCGGCCGTAAACCCGAACTCGGCCAGCTAAACGTGACCATCGGTAAGTATTATCGGATCACCGGCGAGAGCACTCAGGACAGGGGCGTCACACCGGATATCTCGCTGCCCTCTCTCATCGATGCCAGCGAGGTGGGTGAAAGCACTCGCGATCGCGCTCTGCCCTGGGATCACATTGAGCCCGCAAGCTTCAAAATCGAAGGCGATCTGAAATCGCTGGAACCCTCGCTGCAGAAATTGCACGAGGACCGTACCGTCGATAGCGCCGACTTCAAATATCTGCATGACGATATCGCCGCGCTCGAAGCCATGCGCAATCAGAAAACGTTATCGTTGAACCTCAAGACTCGCGAGGCAGAGCACAAGCGCTTGGATAGCGAGCGGCTGGCGCGCGAGAACACGTGGCGTGCCGCGCACAATGTGCCGCCGGCCAAGGACCTGGAGGAGATCAAGGACGACGCAGCTGCGGGCATTTTGCTCGATGAGACCGCGCAAATTGCGGCGGATCTTGCGGTGGGGTCGGCACACAAGGTCGTCGGTCCTACGCAGGCGCGGCGCACCGACGAGACACATTAGCGCCGCACTTAAAGCGGGTCAGCGCAGCAGCAGGTTATACAAGTCCCAATAGTCTTCTGCGAGAACATTCCAGCTCGGCGGCGTGGCAGCCGTCGCAGCTGCGAGCGAGTCGGCGGTTGGGACGGTATCGGCGGTATTTCGATACTCGCAGGTGGCGCGTAATCTCTCCAGTTTGACCTTCACGCCCGAGGTAATCTGCTTGTGATTGGCCACGGCGGCCTGCGCCTTTTGCACACGCTGCATGTAGCCCTCGCAATCGGCACGCGTCCCGAAACTCATCTCGTGGACGCGGCGCGCCACGGCCTCTTTGGCGCGCGCTGCGAGCCCGAACGCGTCCACGTGCTCGCACAGCGATTCGGCATAGCTGATGATGGCGAGATTGATGCTGCGCCGGGCCCCCAACGATAGGCCGGGAAATTCGCTCAGGGATTCATTGCTGATGGCGCTGCGCTCGGCGTGCAAATCACCGACGGCCGCATCGGCGAGCACGACGAGCTGACGCAGTGCCTCGAGCGATTTTTGGCGCCGGCGGCGCTCGAAGTAATGCCACAGCGCAGTCAACCGTTTCAGTTCGCCCTGCGCCGTGCCCAGGCGCTCGCGCTGCAGATCGGCATCGCCTGCCGCAGACTGCAAGCGCTGGTCCACATCGGCCAAGCGGGTATTCTTCGCGACTTCGCACTCGGACTGGTGCTTGGCCGTTTCTCGAGCTTCCTGCTGGCGGGTAAGCTCGACGGCGAATCCGGATAGCTGCTGATGGCAGATCTTCCACAGACCGCGCAGTTGAAAGAACACGAGGGCGCCAAATCCGGTGCGCGGGTCGGCGAGCAGATCGCCGAGTGCGTCCAATTGCTCCTGCACTCGAATGGTCGCGCCCTCCTGCTGTTTCAGGCGATCGCGCAACAAATGAAACTCATCCTTGAGATCGGCGTAGGCCTTTTTCAGGCCCGCGCGGTTCTGAAAAAGCTGCATGAGCCGCTCTTCGTCAGCACTCACGCCGCCCCCGTCAAGGCCTCCTTTGAGAAAACTCAGCTTGTCGATCAAAGTCCCGCCTCGACTTAAGTAAAGTGCGGGACATCTAGGGATTATGCCCGCTAGAAGTGATGCCCTCGCTCGGCACAGTATTCCAGCCATTTATTTAACATCATGTTTCGAGTCCATCGCTGATCCAGTTCACGCTTGAGTCCAGACTCCAGTTGGGCGAGCTGCTGATGGCGACGGAAGCCCCGAAAACTGCGAACCTCCGCGAGTCTCGCATCGTGATACACGCACACTTCGAGGTCCGGATCGCGCACGCACGCCGCTTCCAAGTCGAATTCATACGTGAGGCGAAACACGCTCGTATAGCGGCACAGCTCCAACGGTGTGAGATGGAGATCACAGTCCGAAGCGACCCTCGACACGCAGCGTTTGTCGATCGAACGCAAATCGTTGACCAGCCAGCTCAGCCTCACGAAATTACTCTCGTACAGCGTCATCAGGCTTACAAAGCTGCCGGGCCGGGCCCGCCATGAAGTCTTGCACCATTGATCCGCGATCATGATTCGACTATACCACGCAGCCACAATTTGTCAGGGGCGCAAGCGCCGCTCGATGCCGGTACGATCGAGTATCCTGCTCGAAATTTCTTCGATGGAGCATTCGGTGGCATCGATGACCGGAATGCTGTGGCGCTCGAATAGGGACTCCGCCGCACGTACTTCGAATGCGACTTGGCGCGGCGATGAATAGCGGCTGTCCGGGCGCCGCTCGTTGCGTATTTGTTGCAAACGGTCCGGCTTGATCGTCAAGCCGAAGAGCTTTTGCGAATACAACTCGAGCGCGCGAGGTAATTTTCTCGACTCCAAATCATCCTCCGTCAAAGGATAATTGGCCGCGAAAATTCCATACTGCATCGCCAAATACAGACAGGTGGGGGTCTTACCTGAGCGGGATACGCCGATCAAGATGACGTCGGCGCGCTCGTAGTCGCGCACCACCGAGCCGTCGTCGTTGGCCAATGCAAAATTCGTGGCATCGATGCGCATGGCGTATGCATGCGTGTCGGCCATGCGGTGAGTCCTACTCGTGAAATGGGACGATTGCGTCTTGAGTTCGTTCTCCAGTGGTGATAGGAAAGGATCGAAGAAGTCCAGGAAAAATCCGGTACTGCCCCGAACCACGTTGCGCACGTCCTCCTGAACCAACGTGCTGAAAACGATCGGTCGGACGCCCTCATGCTTGCCTACCAAATCGATCTTGCGTACGGCTTCTATTGCCTTGTCAACCGTGGAGATAAATGGCACAGTCACTTGGCGAAATTCTATGCCGTCAAACTGTGTCATCAGACTGTGACCCATCGTCTCCGCGGTGATGCCGGTCTGGTCTGAAACGAAGAACACGGTTCGTTTGATCACGGTAGTCCCATATGTCGGCGCCTTTGCCACGGAAGTGTTTCACTTAACCAATCGTCGGACAAGCTAAACAGTTATGAATCCTTACATCATTCCGTTCGAAAAGTTGAAGAACCAGGATGTCGACCTGGTCGGTGGCAAAAACGCCTCCATCGGGGAAATGATTTCGGGTCTTGCAAGTCTCGGCGTGTCGGTGCCGGGTGGATTTGCGACGACGTCGCATGCTTACCGGGATTTTCTGGCGCAAGGCGGCCTCGATCGGCGAATCCGCGAAACGCTTGCCACGCTCGACGTGGACGATGTGGAAAGACTCGCTGTGGTCGGCAAGCAGATCCGCGGCTGGATGCTGGATAATCCGTTTCCGCGAAGATTGCAGGATGAGATCCTCGAGTCGTGGCGCAAGATGGGCGACGGCAATGAGTTCGCCGTCGCGGTGCGCTCATCGGCGACCGCCGAGGACCTGCCCGAGGCTTCATTCGCCGGGCAGCAGGAAACCTTCCTCAACGTGCGCGGCGAAGAGCATCTGCTCCGGTGCGTTCACGAGGTATATGCCTCGCTGTTCAACGACCGCGCGATTGCCTATCGCGTGCACAGCAAATTCGATCACAACGCGGTGGCTCTGTCGGTCGGCATTCAGCACATGGTGCGTAGCGATTTAGGCTCCGCCGGCGTGATGTTCACGCTCGACACGGACTCCGGCTTCCGGGACGTGGTCTTCATTACCTCCGCATACGGTCTCGGCGAGACGGTAGTCCAGGGCGCCGTCAATCCCGACGAGTTCTACGTCTACAAACCGGCGCTTCGGGCCGGACGCCGGGCGGTACTGCGCAAGAATCTTGGGCAGAAAGCAATCAAGATGATTTACGGCGCCCCCGGCTCGGGCGAGCGCGTTCGCACCGTCGATGTGGCGCCCGAGCTCCGGCAGCGGTTTTCGATCGATGAGGCGGACATCCTCTCTTTGGCGAAGCAGGCGTTGATCATCGAGGAGCACTACGGCACGCCGATGGACATCGAGTGGGGCAAGGACGGCGACACCGGGAAGATTTATATTTTACAGGCGCGGCCTGAGACGGTTCAGAGTCGTGCAGGACGCTCCATCCAGCGATTCACGCTCAAGGCTCGCTCCACGCTGCTGGTAAGCGGGCGCAGCATCGGGCAGCGCATCGGCGCGGGACATGCGCGCGTCATCAGGGACGTGAAGGAGATGTCGCGTGTTCGAGCCGGCGATGTACTCGTCGCCGACATGACCGATCCGGATTGGGAACCCGTCATGAAGCGGGCCTCCGCCATCGTCACCAATCGGGGCGGCCGGACCTGCCACGCAGCAATCATTGCGCGCGAACTCGGAATCCCCGCGGTGGTCGGCTGTGTCACCGCCACCAGTGCAATACGTGAAAATCAGGCGGTCACCGTCTCCTGCGCCGAAGGGGACACCGGACACGTGTACGACGGGATGCTCGAATATGATCAGCGAAGCATCGAATTGGATTCGCTGCCGGCGATCCCGGTCAAAATCATGATGAATATAGGCAATCCCGACCGAGCCTTCGATTTCGCCGGCATCCCTCACAAAGGCGTCGGCCTCGCGCGACTCGAATTCATCGTCAACCGTATGATCGGGGTGCACCCGCGAGCGCTGCTGGAATTCGATAAGCAAAGCCCCGAGCTCAAGGAGACCATCAACCAGCAGATCGCGGGCTACTCGGATCCGGTGAGCTTTTATGTCGACAAGCTGGCGGAAGGGATCGCGCAGATCGCCGCCGCGTTCGCGCCCGAACCGGTTATCGTGCGCCTCTCGGACTTCAAATCGAACGAGTACGCGAATTTGATCGGCGGCAAGAATTACGAGCCGCACGAGGAGAACCCGATGCTCGGCTTTCGCGGCGCGTCGCGTTACATCGACAAGCTCTTCAGACCCTGCTTCGAGCTCGAGTGTCGCGCTCTGAAACGCGTGCGCGATGAGATGGGGCTGACCAACGTCCAGGTCATGGTGCCGTTCGTGCGCACGCTGCTCGAGGCGAAAACGGTCACCCAGCTGCTCGCCGACAACGGACTCAAACGTGGAGACAACGGACTACAGCACATCATGATGTGCGAATTACCCACCAACGCGCTGCTCGCGGACAGCTATTTGGAATATTTTGACGGCATGTCGATCGGCTCGAACGACATGACGCAGCTCGCGCTGGGGCTTGACCGCGATTCGGGAGTCGTGGCCAAACTCTTCGACGAACGCGACGAAGCCGTCAAGGCGCTGATGTCGATGGCAATCAAGGCCTGCAAGGGACAGGGCAAATATGTGGGCATCTGCGGCCAGGGACCGTCCGACCATCCGGAACTCGCCCGCTGGCTGGTGGATCAGGGAATCGACAGTCTGTCTCTGAACCCGGACACGGTGGTCGAAACCTGGATGTTTCTGGCCGGCGAAAGACCGGCATAACCAGCCTTAGAACTGGCGCACCTTAGAACCGGCGCACCTTAGAACTGGCGCAGCAGCCGCTCGCGATAGAATTTGAGTTCGCGTATCGACTCCCGCACATCGTCGAGGGCTAGATGCGTCGAGTTCTTCTGAAATTCTTGGCTCACTTGCGGGGCCCAGCGCTTCGCTAATTCTTTCAGCGTACTCACATCGAGATTGCGATAGTGGAAGAAGCGCTCCAGCGTCGGCATCAGACGCGCCAGGAAACGCCGATCCTGGCAAATACTGTTTCCGCACATCGGCGAACGCCCGCGCTCCGCCCAGGTTTCGAGGAATGCGAGGGTTTCCCGTTCGGCGGTGGCGGTGTCGATGTTGCTCGCCAGCACTCGAGCCGACAATCCCGAACCGCCATGCTGTTTACGGTTCCAGTCATCCATGGCGGCAAGCGCAGCCGCGCTCTGGCGCACGGCCAATACCGGACCCTCAGCGATCACGTTCAGCTGGTTGTCGGTTACGATGGTGGCGATCTCGATGATGAGGTCGGTGTCCGGTTGCAAACCGGTCATCTCGAGATCGATCCAAACAAGATTCTCGGGGGATTTCATCGTGCCATTGACCCGGAAAATCCGTATTTTAGCAGAGCGGCGCCATTGATGGAGACGAGCGGCAGCGGCGTCGTCCTCGCGAGCTACGGCCGCGGAGTTTTGGTGCAGGCGGACGCGATCACCCTGCACTGCTCCCTCAAGGGCCGTAAGCAGCGCATCGTGTGCGGCGATCGGGTCAAATGGTCGTTCTCAACATCCGCCGACGGTCCGTCGGTTGAATCGATCGAGCCGCGCCGAAATCTGATCGAGCGCATCGATGCTCGAGGACGCGCCGAACCTGTTGCGGCGAACGTCGACCGGTTGGCCATCGTGGTGGCGCCGGAGCCCGCTCCCGATTGGTTCCTCGTCGATCGCTACTGGGCGGGCGCCCACATCAAGGACATCGCCGCCCTCCTGATCGTCAACAAATCGGACCTCGGCACCGATACGGTCCAATCCGAATTGGCGACCTACAGAGCATTGGGTCTTGATTGCCGCGAAGTGTCATCGCAGTCGGACTTGGGCATCGCTGAACTGAATAACGCTCTCGCCCACGGTGCAACCTTGCTCGTCGGACAGTCAGGCGTCGGAAAGTCCTCGATCGTCAATGCACTGGCGCCGGCGGCGGCGGCACAGACCGCTGAGCTCACGCGCGATTCCGAGGGTCGGCACACGACGACCACCGCGCGCCGGTACCGTTTGGGGCCGGGCGCGGATTCGGCCATCATCGATGCGCCCGGCGTGCGCGATTTCGCTGCTCCCGCAAGCATCGTGCGAGCGGCGGAACGCGGCTTTGTCGAGATCCACGAGATCAGCGTCAATTGCCGCTTCAATGATTGCCGCCACATGGAAGAGCCCGGCTGCGCGGTGCGCGCCGCCGTCGTGACGGGAAGCATCTCCGCCCGCCGCTATGAAAGTTATCGCCGGCTGTGCCGTCTGTACGAAAAATTGGCGCCTTGAGCGCGGACCTCAGGAGACGGTGGTGCGGCCCGCCAGTGCATGCGCCAGAGTGCCGCCGTCGACGTATTCGAGTTCCCCGCCCACCGGCACACCATGGGCAATGCGCGACGCCTTGAGGCCCAAACGCAATGCCAGCTCTCCCAGATAGTGCGCGGTGGCCTCGCCTTCCACCGTGGGATTGGTGGCGAGAATCACCTCGCGCACTTCACCGTCGCCAAGCAGCCGCTCGAACTCATCCAATCCGAGTTCCGACGGTCCGATTCCATCCAGCGGCGACAAATGTCCCATCAGCACGAAGTAGCGGCCGCGAAAGCCGCCCGATTGCTCGATGGCGACGACGTCCGCGGGCGACTCGACTACACAGAGCTGCGCGACGTCGCGCTGGCTCGAGGCGCAAATCGTGCAAAGTTCGCTTTCCGTGAGCATGCGGCAGCGTTTGCAATGTCCGACCTGCGACAATGCATCCGCCAATGCCTGACTCAGCGCCCGGCCGCCGTCGCGGTCGCGCTCCAGTAGATAAAAGGCCATGCGTTGCGCCGACTTCGGTCCAACACCCGGCAGACAGCGCAAGGAGTCGATCAGCCGAGCAAGGGTGGGCGTGTACTTCATCCGTAGAGGGCGTTTAGAACGGCAGCTTCATGCCGGGAGGGAGATTCATTCCGGACATGAGTCCGGCATATTTCTCCTGGCTGTATGCCGCAATTTTGCGTACCGCATCGTTGACCGCCGCGACCACCAGGTCTTCGAGCAATCCCAGATCCTCGCCCAACAGTTTCGGTTCGATCATCACCTTCTTCGCTTCGTGGCGTCCGTTCAGCACAACTTTCACCATGCCGGCGCCGGCCTCGCCGGTCATCTCGAGATCCGCAAGCTCCGCCTGCGCTTTCTGCATGGTTTCCTGCATCTGCTGAGCTTGGCGCATCAGATTTCCCAGGCCGCCTTTCATCATGATTCGTTTCTCCTGAAGGCTAATTCGTTGGTTTCACCGAAGCGGAATCCACCTCGGCACCGAAGCGCTCTCTCAAGCTCTTGACCGCGGGATCCTGCTCGAAGGCGGCCGTGGCACGCACCGCCTTGTCCTGCTCCGCCATCACACGCTGCCGCGTCGGGGTCGCGACGGTGGTCTGCGAAATCTCGAAGACGATGCGAATGTCGCGGCCTAGATATTTGCTGAGCCCTTGCAGGAGCTTTTCCTCGCTGGCGCGTGTGCGCCACTCCGCCGCCGCCGGATCCAGCCGCAAATCGAGCACATCCTGGGCAAAGGAGACGGGAACGCAGTTGAGCGCAAGTTGGCGCGTCATGCCGCTCAAGTTCGCCGCGTTCACCACGGCCGGCCAGCTGCCCGCGTCAATCGTGAGTGCCACAGCGGTCGCCGATGCCGCAACCGAAGTAACCGATGCGACCGGTGCAACCGCCGCAACGGGTGCAACGGGTGCAACCGATCCAATCGATGCAACGGGCGCTGTAACTGCTCCTGAGGCCTTAGGCTCCCGCTGTGCCGTGCCGTCGCCATCCGGTCGAAATGCGAGCATTCTGAGCAACGTCATCTCAAACCCGAGCCGCGGTTCGGGCGCCATGGCCAAGTCGCGGCGGCCGCCGAGCGCAATCTGATAGTAGAGCTGCACATCTTCGGCGGACATGCCCTGACTCAGGCGGGTCAAAGTTTGCGCGTCGAATTCCTCGTCCTGCTGCGCCGCCTCCGGCACGATCTGCGCGATTGCAATGCGCTGTAGAAGAGCCGCCAAGTCGACGAGGACCCGGTCATAGTCGGGCGCGTCGCGATCGAGCTCGCGCGCTTGCGCAAGCAATGCCGGGCCATCTTCGCGCGACAAGGATTCGACGATCCGCGTCACATGGCCGCGATCGATGGTTCCCAACATCGATCGGGTGTTCGCCTCATTCACTGCGCCGCCGCCGAAAGCGATCAATTGGTCCAACAAACTCAGCGCATCGCGCATGCTGCCTTCGGCTGCTCGGGAGAGCAACGCGACCGCCGCCGGCTCGTAGTCGAGCTTCTCTGCCGCCGCAATGAATTTCAAGCGCTCGCCGATGAGGTGCGCCGACAATCGTTTGAGGCTGAACTGTAGGCAGCGCGACAGCACGGTGACCGGCAGCTTCTGTGGGTCCGTCGTCGCCAATAGGAATTTGACGTGGGGCGGCGGCTCTTCGAGCGTTTTGAGCAACGCGTTGAACGAATGATTCGACAACATGTGCACTTCGTCGATCAGGTAGACCTTGTAGCGACCGCGAGTGGGTGCATATTGGACGTTGTCCAACATTTCGCGCGTATCATCGACCTTGGTGCGCGATGCCGCGTCGACCTCGATGAGATCGACGAATCGGCCCTCGTCAATTTCTCGGCAGGCCGCGCAGATCCCGCAGGGATTCGCGCTGACCCCGGTTTCGCAATTCAGCGATTTCGCAAGGATACGCGCTACCGTCGTCTTGCCCACCCCGCGAGTGCCGGTGAACAGAAAGGCGTGATGAACCTTGCCGCTGTCGAGTGCGTTGCTGAGCGCGCGCAGCACATGTTCCTGCCCCACCATTTCAGAGAACCGTTTAGGGCGCCATTTGCGCGCAAGTGCGATATAGCTCATACGATCAGTTTACCGTTAGACGATGTACGCGTGCGAGAAGGAGGCGGCCCGCGTCAGCTTAGCTTCGGCGCCCGACTATGAGCCTCTACCGCTGCTCCCTTCCGGGCCTGACGGGGTTCGTGGCCAGTCGTCGCGAAGATGCAAACGCGAGCCGCCATAGACTCAACGTGGCTGTTGGCGGAGAGGGTGGGATTCGAACCCACGAACACGGTTAGGTGTTACACACTTTCCAGGCGTGCGCCTTCGACCGCTCGGCCACCTCTCCACTCGAAATCCAAAAACAGAACCTTGGCGGGCTCGCAAGGGTACCGGAGGCGGCCCTGACGATCAAATCCAGGCGCTTTCGATGGGCGCGAGAGCGCACCAGCTCTAGCTCGAGTTCTAGCTCGAAGTTCTAGCCGCTAGCGGCCTTGTTGGGCGGAGCGGCTTTGTAGCGCGGCGGAATATCCAAGCAGGCGTCACGCGGCCCAGGAGGCGGAGGCGCGAGCTCGACAGTGGGGATGACCAGCGCACCCTGGGTATTCGGCGTATCGAGGCCCGCGGGAACCTTGAGCGGCGCCACCTGCACCGCGCGCTGGTATTCCTGGGGCTTATGGCAGTCAGTGGCCCCACGGCCGAACCAATGGCACCCGCTCATCAGCGTTGCCGCTGCAATCAACAAAATAGCTCGGTCAAGACTCATGCTGCTTGGTCCTCAAGTGTAATTCCCGCTGTCC
Source organism: uncultured Gammaproteobacteria bacterium (assembly GCA_963755965.1). GTDB lineage: Bacteria > Pseudomonadota > Gammaproteobacteria > Steroidobacterales > Steroidobacteraceae > Bog-1198. The sequence continues at coordinate 305,981 of CAVWLU010000006.1, read as the reverse complement.
GCATTGCACGCAGCACCGTCTCTTGGTGCGCGAGCGACAATTCGACCAACGGCAAGCGTATTGCGTTCCCGATGAGGCCCATTCTCGCAACCGCCCATTTTACCGGAATGGGGCTTGCTTCGATGAACAAATCTTTATGCAAGAGCTGCAAATCGGCATCCAAGGCTCGGGCTGCTCCGAAATCCCCGCCAAGCGCGGCCATGCAGGCCTCATGCATGCGGCGGGGGGCCACATTGGCCGATACCGAGATGACCCCGCGCGCTCCCTCGCACATCCAATCGACGGCGGTGGCATCGTCGCCGGACATCACCGCAAACTCGGGAGGACACGCGGTCAATAATTCGCGCGCACGACCCATCGAAGCGCTCGCATCCTTGACCGCGGCGATACGAGGATGTCGAGCCAGCCGTGCAATGGTGCCGGGCAACAAATCCACCGCCGTACGACTCGGCACGTTATAGAGGATGATCGGGACCGCAGAGGCATCTGCTGCGGCCATGAAATGCCGGTATAAGCCCTCCTGCGGCGGTTTGTTGTAGTAGGGGGTCACGAGCATGACCGCATCGGCGCCGAGCCTGGACAACGCCTGCGTGCGGGCCACCGTACTCGACGTCGAATGAGTCCCGGCGCCGACGACCAGCGTCAGCTTTCCGCCGCAGCGTGCCACCGCGCGGCAGGTCAGTTCCTCGACTTCATGGACCGCCAGCACAGGCGACTCTCCTGTCGTGCCCGCGATTACGATGCCGTCAGTGCCCTCGCGGACGTGAAAATCGAGCAGCCGATCCCATGCCGGCCAATCCAGCGCCCCATCGGCGGTCATCGGAGTAACAATAGCAACCAGGCTTCCGCGAAACATTCAAGGAACTCCGCGAGGAAATAATCGCTACCTTAAGTGGCGGACATACACCGTGGCAAGCGCCCATCCGGTAGAATTTACCCCGATGAAACAACATATCGTGATTAGTGCGGTCGGCGGCGACCGCGTCGGGATGGTCCACGAACTTTCCAAGGCTATTGCGGACTGCGGCGGAAGCATCAGCGAAAGCCGAATGACCTCTTTGGGCAATGAGTTTGCCATGCTGCTGCTGGTGAACGGGAACTGGCACACCCTCGCAAAACTCGAAGGCGAGTTCAAAAAACTGGCCGACGCCACCGGCATGAATATACAGTTGCGGCGCACCGAAGAGCGTGCCGCGCGCAACGACATGCTGCCCTACTCGATCGATGTCGTGTGCCTCGACCAGACCGGCATCGTCGCGGGACTTTCCGGCTTTTTTTCTCAGCGCAGCGTCGACATCGCCGAATTGTCCACGCGCTCCTATGCGGCCGCTCACACCGGCGCACCGATGTTCTCCGTGCAGATGATCGTGAACGTTCCGAGCCGTCTTCACATCGGCGTACTGCGGGAGGAATTCATGGATTTCTGCGATCACTTGAATTTGGACGCGATCTTCGAACCGGTGAAAAGTTGAACCGCACACTATGAGTGTAAAAACATGAGCAAGATTGCCGTCGGGAAGCAGGCGCCCGCCTTTACTTTGGAGAGCACGAACGGCCCTTGGTCCTTGAGCGACGCCGCCGGCGCGAACGTCGTCATCTATTTTTATCCGCGCGACAACACTCCGGGCTGCACCGACGAAGGCGTGAGCTTTACCGGTGCATATGCGCAATTCAAGAAATTGAAGACCCAGATTTTCGGCATCTCCCCCGACACCGTCCAGTCGCATGACAAGTTCAAAAAGAAAATGGGCTTTCCTTTCGAACTTTTGAGCGACCCCGAGCAACGAGTGTGCAAGCTGTACGACGTGATTCAAGAGAAGAGCATGTATGGGAAAAAGTACATGGGTGTGGAACGCAGTACTTTTTTGGTTGACGCGAAGGGCGTACTGCGGCAGGAATGGCGCAAGGTGAAGGTGAATGGTCATGCCGAGGCGGTTCTGGCGGCGGTGAAGGCACTGTGACGGGCAACTTACGGCCCGACACCGCCGCGGTCGTAAAGGCGCGTCAATCCAAGGAAGAGCGGCGCATTTTCGTGCTCGACACGAACGTCCTCATGCATGATCCAACGGCGATTTTTCGCTTCGAAGAGCACGACGTCTACATACCCATGACCGTGCTCGAGGAGCTGGACGCGGGCAAAAAAGGCCTGTCGGAGTCGGCCCGGAACGTGCGTCAAGTGAGCCGCTTCCTCGATGAGTTGATGCGCGATGCCACCAAGAAACAGATAGACCGCGGACTCGCCCTGCCGACCTCCGCGCCGATCAATCACGGCAAACGTCCACCCGGCGGTCGACTGTTTTTTCAAACGCAACTGCTGGAATCGGTTCTCCCGGCCAGCCTCCCCGGGCATGGCGCCGACAACGCTATTTTGGCCGACACCCTGGCGTTGCAACAAAAGTTTCCCACGGCACGGGTGACCCTCGTTTCGAAAGACATCAATTTGCGCATCAAGGCGGCGATCGTCGGTGTGCAGGCGGAGGATTATTCCAGCGACAAAACCATCGAAGATGCCGATCTCCTGATCAGCGGCGTGCAGCGTTTACCCCCCAATTTTTGGGAAAAGCACGGCAAGGGCATGGAGTCTTGGCAGCAACAGAGCCGGACTTTCTACCGAGTCCGCGGACCCCTCGTAAGGGAGTGGCAAACCAATCAGTTCGTCTACGATCCAGGCGAGAACGGCGTCGAGGCCATCGTGCGCAAGCTCGAGGGCGAATCGGCCATTTTGGAGTTGACGATTGATTACCGTACCGAGCGGAACAACGTATGGGGAGTGAGTTCGCGCAATCGCGAACAGAATCTTGCCTTGAATTTGTTGATGGATCCGGAAATCGATTTCGTTACCGTGTTGGGTCCCGCCGGCACCGGCAAAACCCTGTTGACGCTTGCGGCCGGCCTCGCACAGACCTTGGATCACAACCGTTTCAGCGAAATCATAATGACGCGGGTGACGATTCCATTGGGCGAAGACATCGGCTTCCTTCCCGGCACCGAAGAGGAAAAGATGGAGCCTTGGATGGGAGCCTTGATGGACAACCTCGAAGTGCTGACGCAGAGTCAATCGGGCGGCACCTGGGGACGGGGCGCCACCACCGATCTACTCCGGCATCGGATAAAGATCAGGTCGCTGAACTTCATGCGCGGCCGCACGTTCCTCAACCGCTTCATCATCATCGATGAGGCGCAAAACCTCACCCCCAAGCAGATGAAGGCGTTGGTGACGCGTGCGGGACCCGGCACTAAAATGGTCTGCTTGGGCAACATTGCCCAAATCGACACACCGTACTTGACGGAGACCACGACCGGGCTGACGTATGTCGTCAATCGATTCCACGGATGGACCTATTCGGGGCATATCACGCTGGTGCGCGGCGAGCGGTCGCGTCTGGCAGACTATGCATCGGAAGTCCTTTGAAATGGTCCCTGAAACGGGCTTCGCGGCACGGTTAACCGAACTTTGGGGTGCCGCGAGCACTCCAACCGTGTTTACGGGAGGCTGAATGAAGCTCTTGAAATCATTGACGGTCTTTGCCGCCGCCTGTGCGGTCGGCGCAAGCGTCAGTGTCGGGTGGGCGGCTGGCCTCTCGGCCACCGACCAGGACCTGCCGGACTTGGGAAGTCCCGCCACCGCGGCCGTTTCGCTCGACGAGGAATATCAGGTCGGGATGATGTGGACGCGCCAAATGCGCGCTCAGGGTCTGGTCCTCGAGGATCCCGAGGTCAGCGACTACATTCAGGAAATCGGCCACAGCCTCTCGAGTCACGCCGAAGAAGGCCAGCATCAGTTCAATTACTTCGTCGTGAAAGATCCCGTCATCAACGCTTTTGCAATGCCGGGCGGCTTTATCGCCATCAACAGCGGGTTGATCCTGGTGACGAGCAACGAAAATGAACTCGCCGGGGTAATGGCCCACGAGACAGCGCACGTCACCCAACGGCATTTGGTCCGCGGCATGATCGACCAGACGCATGCCGGCCTGGTTTCAACTGCTGCGATGCTGGCCGCCATTCTTTTGGGGGCGACTGCCGGCCGCGGCGACCCGAATGCCATGGAAGGGGCCATCCTCGCGACCCAGAGTGCCGCCATTCAGCATCAGATCAACTACACACGGTCCCAAGAATTCGAAGCAGATCGCATCGGCATCGGCACGATGGCAAGCGCCGGCTACGATCCGCTCGGGATGGCGACCATGTTCGAAGAGCTGAATCGCAACTCTCCCGATCCCAGCAGAGTCAAGGCGGTCGAATTTTTGATCGATCACCCGCTTTCGGCGGAGCGTGTGGCCGAAGCGCGCAATCGCGCAGAACAAATGGGTCGCATTTACCATACCGATTCGCTGAGCTACCTGTTGATTCGCGAGCGTCTAAGATCCTTGGTGGGCAATCCGCAAGTCGCGCGCGAGTACTACGTCAGTTTGCTGAAAAACGGGGCGGGCCTCAACGTCGAAGAACGCTACGGCAAAGCCGTCGCGGACATCAATGCGCGCGATCCGGCTGCTGCAATTCCGGATCTGCAGCGTTTGTTGCAGGAATATCCGAAAGTCACCCAATTCTATGGCGCGTTGGGACAGGCTTACCTGGCGACCGGGCAGCTCAAGGAATCCCAGGCCGTCCTCGACCGGGCGCTCATCCTGTTCCCGCGTAATGTGCCCATTACGATTCGGCTGGCGGATACATTGATGCACGCCGGCGACAACAAACGCGCGCAGCTCATTCTGGACGATTTGTTCAATCAGGTTGAGCCGACGCCCAATCAAGCAAAACTCGTCGCCAAGGCCGCCAATGCGGCCGGCAATATCGCCGATTCATACTATTACATGGCCGACTTCTATCTCATGAACGGCGATCTCGTCATGGCCTCGAATCAGTTGCAACTCGGCTTGGGGCTGCCGAATTTGAATCCCATACAACGCGCCCGTATCAGCGCTATGCTGGAGGAAGTGCGTGCGGCAATGCCCAAAAATCGCAAAACGACGGTGGCGGACGATAGCGGGAACGGCAACGGCCGCCATTAGCTGAAACTGGTTTCATTGGGCAACGGCGAGTCACGGTTGCCATTTTTTCGCTGGGAGAGCAAAAGAACATGGTGAGAGGGATTCTGCGTCTGATGTTCACCGTCATTGTTGTGGGTTCCTTGAGCGCCTGCGTCACCCTGCCGCCGAATACACCACGGTCGCCGCAAGATCCCTGGGAATCATGGAATCGCGGAGTTTATAAATTCAACGATGCTCTCGACCGGGCTATCTTGAAACCGGTCGCTAAGACCTATGTAAAAGTCCTGCCGCAGCCCATCCGCACGGGCATCAGCAATTTTTTCGCCAATCTTGATACCCCGACGGTGATGATCAACGACGCGTTGCAGGGAAAATTCCTGGCTGCCGCCAACGATCTCGGGCGCTTTGTGCTGAATTCAACCGTCGGAGTGGGCGGTCTGTTGGATCCGGCGACGGCCGCGGGGTTGGATCGCAATAATGAGGATTTCGGTCAGACCCTCGGCCATTGGGGCGTGCACGCGGGCCCGTTCGTTGAACTCCCGTTTCTCGGACCTTCGGACGTGCGCGACGCACCGGCCAGATTGGTCGATACGTACACGAATCCGCGGCAATACGTGAAGAACAATTGGATCAAGTACGGGGTGTTGGTCCCGTACTACATCAATGAGCGCGCTGCCCTATTGCCGCTCGATGACACGATCAAGAACGCCTACGACCCGTACGTCTTCGTTCGCGATGCCTATCTTGCGCGTCGCGCCTATCTCATATCGGACGGCAAAGTGACCGACGAACCGCTGGTCGACCCGGATGCGGATAATCCGGAGCCGGCGTCCCCGAATAAGCCGCACCCCACGAGTCGACCGGGCGAACCAGCGAATCCGCAGACCGCGGCGCCGCAGAGCCCCGCTCCGGGAAACACGACGCCGGAGGATGCGCCGCCACCAATCGCGCCTCCGGAGAATCCGCCGCCGCAGGAGCAATAAGAGAGCGGCTAGGCGGGTAAGTCAGCCGGCGGAGAGCAACTCTTCTATGTCACTCAACCGGGCGAGTTGGTGCAGCTGTGAGGGCACGTTCTCATAGCGCAAGGTTCGCTGCGCACCCTTCGCCACACTCAGCCACTCAATCAACAACGCGAGTCCCGAACTATCGCTGTGTGTGACACCGGCCAAATCGATGACCGCCGCGTGGCCTTGGCTGATCGCATCGCTTCCCAATGGCAGCAGCGCATTCACCGTGGTGAAGTCCAGCGAGCCCACGACTCGCGACCGCTCATCCGGGAATACTTCGAAAATGGGGGCTTCCGTGCCTCGGTCTTTCAATTGTTGTTACCGCCGCTGGCACGGACGCTATTCTCTTTCTCGAGTCTCGCGATGACTTCATCCAGTCCTTTCTGCTGAACTTCCGAGCCGAAGTCGGTTCGGAAGCTCTTGACGTAAGAGATACCCTCGATCACGACGTCCCACGCCTTCCAGCCGTTGTCGGTTTTGCGCAGACTAAAATTGACGGGGACTTTTTCGCCCGAGGATTTTTTGACCTCCGTACGCACGGTGGCCATCGTATCTCCGGGATCACCGTGGTACGGCAGCACGACGAACCGATCGGAAGTGAAATTCACCAAGGCATTGCCGTAATTTCTAAGCAGCGAATGATAGAACGCATCGACAAAGCGCTTGCGCTGATCGGGAGTGGCCGTGCGCCAATTCTGACCCAACACCAACCGGGCAGAATATTCGGTATCGAAATTCGGCAGCAGCACGTTGGCCACCAACGAGTCGAGCTTCGCAGGGTCCTTCGCGTACATCGGACGATTCGCGTCCAGTTCGACCAGCATGCGTTTCGCGGAATCTTCGACCAGTGCCTGCGGCCCCAACGTGTTCGAAGTCGGGGCCGGAGCGGCCGGAGCCTGTCCGCGCGACGGTGTGGCCGTGAGCGCGCCAATGGCGATCGCCAAACACAGGGTAAGCGCGAGGGTAACGGAGGTTCGTAACGCCGATATTCTCATTTGGTTTTCCCCGCGGGCGCCGGAGCGTCCGCCTTCGATTGTGCGGAATCAGATGATGAGGGACTCTTCGCAAAGTTTGCGACGAGTTGTCCGATCAAGCTCTCGAGAACGAATGCAGATTGCGTGAAGTCTATTTGATCTTTGTCCTTCAGATAAGTGTCGCCGCCGCCGGCCGTCAGGCCGACGAACTTGCCCCCCAGCAGGCCCTGGGTGTAAATGCTCGCGTCGCTATCGGTCGGGATATGGTCGTATTTGGCGTTCACCCGCAGGAGCACCACCGCCTTGTATTCGTTTGTGTCGAGGTCGATACGGGCCACACGCCCGATCTCGACCCCGGCCATCGAAACCGGGGCGCCCACTTTCAAATCGCCGATGTTGTCGAATTTAGCCGTCAGATCGTAGTGCGGAGGGCTTGCGAAGTGCAAACCGCGGCTGGTGGTTTGCGTCGTCAAAAAAGCCAGGGCGGCGAAGCCGAGAAGTACAAAGGTTCCGGCTCCCACATTCAACGTACTCGACCTGTCCATAGAAATGCCCTCTTACAAAAATGCTGCCGTAAGCAGATAGTCCAAAAACAGAACGACGACGGCCGATGTCACCACCGTGCGCGTGGTTGCCCGCCCGACGCCCTCCGCTGTGGGCGTCGCGTAATAGCCCTCGTACACGGCGATCAGGCTGCAGGCAATGCCGAAGATGCAACTCTTGACCAATCCCTCGGTGACATCCCGCAGGCCGACGCCGGCTCGCATCTGCGACCAGAAGCTACCCGAATCGACTCTCATGATTTGCACGCCGACAAGCTGCGCACCATAGATACCAATCATGCTGAATATGGCCGCGAGCAGCGGCATCGCGATGATGCCGCCCAAGAAGCGGGGTACGACCACTCGCTCTATAGGATCGACCGCCATCATTTCCATGGCCGACAATTGGTCGGTTGCACGCATCAACCCCAACTCCGAAGCCAGCGCGGTACCGGCACGGCCGGCGAAAAGTAACGCGGTCACGACCGGACCCAACTCTTTGACCAAGCCAATCGCCGCCGCAGTTCCCAGGGCCTCTTCGGAGCCGAAACGCTCCAACAGCTGAAAGCCTTGCAGACCGAGAACCATGCCGACGAACAGTCCGGAAAGCATGATGATGATCAGCGACAGCGCGCCGGAATTGAAAATCTGCTGCACGATCAAATCGAATCGCAACAACGCGCGCGGCGAATAGGCGATCAGGCGCAGCAGGAAACGAGTTTTCGCACCCAAATCCCGCAATGACTCGGTAAGACTTGTCCGAAGCTCTTGAATTAGGGTCAAAGATCCTCGCCGCGCGCCAGAAGCTCGCCGAAATAATCGGGAGCCGGATAATGGAAGGGAACCGGTCCGTCAGGTAAACCACCGACGAACTGACGCACGATCTCCGACGGGTAGGTTTGCAGTTGCTGCGGAGTTCCGTGCGCCACGACTTTCCCGCCTGACAACAGGAACACCGTGTCGGCCACGGTCGAGATTTCCTGCACGTTGTGCGACACCACGATGCTGGTCAAACCGAGCGCGTCATTCAAACGTCGAATCAATCTTAAGATCACGCCCATCGAGATCGGGTCCAGGCCGACGAAGGGCTCGTCGTAGATCAGGATTTCCGGATCCATGACAATGGCGCGAGCCAACGCCACTCGCCGAGTCATGCCGCCGGACAGCTCCGAGGGCATGAGCCCCGCCGCGCCCCGCAGACCCACCGCCTGCAGCTTGGTGAGCACCAATTGGCGAATGAGCCGTTCTGCCAAATCGGTATGTTCGCGTATCGGGAAGGCGACGTTTTCAAATACGCTCAAATCGGTCAGCAACGCTCCGTTCTGGAACAGCATGCCCATCCGCCGGCGCAATACGTACAGGTCGGCCCTGCGCAGGGTTCGCATGTCTTGCCCCGCCACCTGAATCGAGCCGCTGCTAGCCGACACTTGGCCGGTTATCAGCCTGAGCAACGTGGTCTTGCCCGTCCCGCTGGGGCCCATGATGGCAGTCACCCGACCGCGGGGAATGTCGATATCGAGGCCTTCAAACACCGGGCGGCCGCTCACGGTGTAACCTAAATTACGGATCTCGACGATGGGGGCGGCTTGATTCAATGATTTGCTTAAGTTTTGAGTTCCGCGCCGCGTCGGCGCGGACCAAAGAGGCGGCGCAGACGACTACGCCGCAGCGCTTTCCATCGAGCTTTTATAAGTTCCGCCCGCTGCCAACCCGTTGAGCTTGGCGCGGACGAAGAGCGCCTTTTGGCCCTCCGTGAAGCCCGCCGGTTTTCCACCCCAGGCGCGAAGCGAATTCTCCTGCAACGCGCGTCCGTAGCTGAACGTGAGCGCCCAAGGCAAGGATCCGATCGCATTCATCAAGCTCAAATGCAACGTCGCCTCGGTCGGGCTCTGGCCACCCGACAAGAAGGCGATGCCGGGTACCGCGGACGGCACATGGCGTTTCAAGGTCCGGACCGTGGCCTCAGCAACCTGCTCGGGGGACACCTTTTGAGTAGACTTGCGGCCCGGCACAACCATATTGGGCTTCAGCACCATCCCCTCCAAGGCAATGTGCGCCGAGAAAAGGTGCGCAAAGACGCTCTGCAGCACGGCGTTGGTTACTTCTTCACAGCGCTCCAATGTGTGATTGCCGTCCATCAACACTTCCGGCTCCACGATCGGCACGATACCGGCCTCTTGGCACAGCGCCGCGTAGCGCGCCAGCGCGTGTGCATTGGCGTCGATGGCATAGGAGGTCGGAATGTCCGCGCTGATATCGATCACGGCGCGCCATTTCGCGAACCGGGCGCCCAATTTGTGATATTCCGCAAAACGTTCCCGCAAGCCGTCGAGCCCCTCGGTAATGGTTTCGCCGGGACATCCGGCCAAGGGCTTGGCGCCGGTGTCGACCTTGATCCCCGGTATCATCCCCTGCTGAGTCAGATACGTCGGGAAAGCCACGCCGTCCTTGGTCTTCTGACGGATCGTTTCGTCATACAGGATGACGCCGCTGATGAATTCGCTCGCACCCGGCGTCGTGAAGAGCATCTCGCGGTAGGTGCGCCGGCTTTCTTCCGTCGATTCCAGCTTGATGCTGTTGAAGCGCTTACCAATGGTGCTAGTACTCTCGTCGGCCGCCAAAATGCCCCTGTGTTTTGCGACCAGCCCATGCGCCGTGGCGGCAAGCTCTGAAATGTTCATGACTGACGTCTCTCGCTGATGATGATCCGGGATAGCGGTTTGAAGGATAGCAAACCCTAGGTGCTTGCGCGCCCGGGGTGGCACTTAGGTCCAAATAGGACTAAAATGGTCCCACATGAAGATCGCCGGAAGAAGGTAACTTTATATGCTGCGAATGGGCAAGCTGACCGACTATGCGACCGTCGTACTCGCGAGTTTAGCGCAGGAGCCGACTCGCCACCGGGCCGCGGCCGAACTGGCTGAACGGACGCGTCTCAGCCGCCCGACCGTCAGCAAGGTCCTCAAAGGCCTACAGCGCGCGGGTATGGTGATTTCCTCGCGCGGATCGCAGGGGGGCTATCGGCTCGCACGAGATCCCGAGCGGATTACCGCGGCGCAAATACTGGATGTGTTCGAAGGTCCCATTGCCATCACGGAATGCAGCGGTGCCGCGAGCCAATGCGGTATCGAGCGTCTGTGCCGCGTCGGGGGCGCGTGGCAGCGGATCAATGCCGCGATTCGCCGCGCTCTGGAGGACGTGACGCTGCAGCAATTGGCAGGGCTCGATTCCACCGCGTTGCGTGTATCCACCCTGGCATTGGACATGCGCCGCCCGGCGCCTTGAGCCTGAAGCGCCGCAGCAATCGAATCGCAAGCGTCATCGCAACCCGCGTCATCGCAATTGGAATTAAACGTGTCAAGCAAATCTCAAGACGTCGAAGCACTTCTCGGTCAAAAGTATCGGCATGGCTTCATCACGGACATCGAGTCCGATAGCTTACCGCCCGGCCTCGATGAGGATGTCGTCCGCGCGATCTCGCTGAAGAAAAAAGAGCCGAAGTTTCTGCTCGATTGGCGCTTGAAGGCATTTCGGCACTGGCAAACGATGCAGGAGCCGACTTGGGCGCATGTGCGATACAAGCCGATCGACTACCAGGACATCTCCTATTATTCGGCGCCCCGCGCTCCGCTCAATGCGCCGAAAAGCATCGATGAAGTGGATCCAAAACTGCTCGCGACCTATGCCAAATTGGGCATACCGCTTCATGAGCGCGCCCGTCTCGCGGGGGTCGCGGTCGATGCGGTTTTCGACAGCGTGTCGGTGGCCACGACCTTCAAAGAAAAACTGGGGAAGGCCGGCGTCATCTTTTGCTCCTTCTCCGATGCCGTTCGCGAGCATCCGCACCTCATCGAGCAATATCTGGGTACGGTCGTTCCGGCGGGCGATAATTTCTTCGCGGCGCTGAACTCAGCTGTGTTCTCCGACGGCTCCTTCGTATATGTGCCGCGGGGCGTACGCTGCCCGATGGAGTTGTCGACTTACTTTCGGATCAATGCCGCCAAGACGGGGCAATTCGAGCGCACCTTGATCATCGCGGCGGAAGGGGCTTCGGTGAGCTACTTGGAGGGCTGCACGGCTCCGATGCGCGACGAAAATCAACTGCATGCCGCCGTAGTGGAACTGGTGGCGTTGGACGATGCACAGATCAAGTACTCGACGGTGCAGAATTGGTACCCCGGTGATGAGAACGGCCTGGGCGGGATCTACAATTTCGTGACCAAGCGCGGCGAGTGCCGCGGCCGGAATTCCAAAATCTCCTGGACCCAGGTGGAAACCGGCTCCGCCATCACCTGGAAATATCCGAGCTGTGTATTGAAAGGCGAGAACTCCATCGGTGAGTTCTATTCGGTGGCGGTGGCCAACAACTATCAGCAAGCCGATACCGGCACCAAGATGATTCACATCGGGCGCAACACCAAGAGCACCATCGTTTCCAAAGGCATCTCGGCGGGTCATGCCGAGAACACCTATCGCGGCCTCGTCAAAATCTTGCCGAGTGCTGAGGGCGCGCGCAACTTCACGCAGTGCGACTCCTTGCTGATGGGCGCGAAATGCGCGGCGCACACCTTTCCGTACATGGAGGTGAAGAACCCCACGGCAACCGTCGAGCACGAGGCGAGCACCTCGAAAATCGGCGAGGATCAGCTGTTCTACTGCCTGCAGCGCGGTATTTCCGCCGAAGATGCGGTCAATATGATTGTCAGCGGCTTTTGCAAAGTCGTGTTCAAGGAGCTTCCGATGGAATTCGCAGTGGAAGCCCAAAATTTATTGAGTGTGAGTTTGGAAGGCGCGGTCGGCTGACCAAGGAATAAGGAAAAATGTTGCTAAAGATTTCTGATTTGAGCGCGCGCGTGGCGGGCAAGGAGATTCTCAAAGGGATCAACCTCGAGGTCAACGCCGGCGAGGTGCATGCCATCATGGGGCCCAACGGCTCGGGTAAGAGCACTCTGGCCCAGGTGCTGGCCGGGCGCGAGGATTATGAAGTGACCGGCGGTTCGGCCACCTTCGAGGGCCGTGACTTGTTGTCTCTCCCCGCCGAGGAGCGCGCACGTGCCGGCCTGTTCCTTGGATTTCAGTACCCTGTCGAAATTCCGGGCGTCAACAATGTCTATCTGCTCAAGGCCGCGCTGAACGCCAAACGCAAGGCAGCCGGCGAGGCAGAAGTCGATGCATACGAGTTTCTGGCATTGATCAAACAGAAGATGCGGCTCATGCAAATGAGCGAAAGCTTTCTCACGCGCGGCGTCAACGAAGGTTTTTCCGGCGGTGAGAAGAAGCGCAACGAAGTATTGCAGATGTTGGTATTGGAACCGAAGCTCGCGATCCTCGACGAAACGGACTCGGGTTTGGACATCGACGCGCTCAAAGTGGTGTCCATGGGAGTCAACAGTCTGCGCGATCCGAATCGTGCCGTGGTGCTGGTGACGCACTACCAGCGATTGCTCGACTACATCGTGCCGGACAAGGTTCACGTGTTATCCGGCGGGCGCATAATGAAATCGGGCGACCGTTCGCTCGCGCTGGAACTCGAGCGGCGCGGCTACGATTGGGTCAACGAGAGCCGGGTCGCATGAACATTCTGCAGCACTCCTCCGCCGCCGCGGCAAAATCAGCGGCGCTGCGGTCCTTCGAAGCCCAGTGGCTGGCGCGCGAGGCCGATCCACTGTCGGCGCTTCGTCAAAAGGCCATGGAGCGTTTTTTGCATTTGGGGTTGCCTACCACCCGCGATGAAAGCTGGCGCTACACGAATCTGCGTCACCTGGCAGCGCAGAATTTCATCGATGCGGCGCGCGCGCCGCTGGCATCCTTCGAACCGGCCGCCTCGTCCTCCTTGTTGGGGTCGGAACGCGCGGCCACTCTCGTCATGGTGAACGGCTATCCGATTCTGCCGGCTAGCCAGTCTGTCGATGGACTGGAAGTCATTGGCTTGCGCGAATTGGCCCGAACAAACGCAAATCTCCTGACCCGCTATCTCGAGCCCTTGTCGGATGCCGAGGAAGCGCGCTGGGCTTTGCTCAACACGGCCTTATTCGTCGACGGGCTATACATCAAGATCGGCACCCGGCTCGCCGCTCCGCTGGTCATTCTGCACGTCGCGACGGCTGACCGCCCCGACACCATCGCGCATCCCCGCGTCATCATCGACGCATCGGCCGGATCGAGCGCCACCGTCATTGAACATCATGTGAGGCAGGGAGAGTTGACGCCGCTGTGCAATTCCGCCACCCACATTTCGCTCAACCGGGATGCACAGATCGAACACTACCGCGTGTTTGAAAGCGGCCCCGGGAGCACTCACATCGATTCGCTGGATGTGCGGCAGGACAGAGGCAGCCAATGCCGGCAGTTCACTATCGTGCTTGGCGGCGGCCTGGTACGTGCCTCGCTCGATGCGCACTTGCAAGAGCCGAACGCTTCCCTCGACAGCTATTCGTTGTTGGTGGGGCACGAGGATCGCCACGTCGATTGCGTGAACATCGCCAGGCATATCGCACCTGACACCCGCAGCCATCAAACCGCGCGCGCGATCGCAAGCGGCACCAGCCGCGTGATCTTCAATAGCAAGGTCGTGGTCGAAGCCGGCGCCGTGCATGCACAATCGCAGCAATCCTGCCGCGGTTTGCTGCTGTCGCCCTCCGCTGAAATCGATTCGCGGCCTCAATTGGAAATTCGTACCGATGAGGTGAAGTGCGCCCATGGCGCCACCACCGGCCGCCTCGATCCGGACATGCTTTTTTACATGCTTTCGCGCGGCTTGGACCGCGAGACCGCGCAGAGCCTGCTCGTTTATGCCTTCCTGGCCGATGTGCTGACGAGCATGTCAGTGCCCTCCGCGCGCACTGCCATAGAAAACGCGCTGATCGCACAATTACCCGATTCGCAAGTGTTGCGGAATTTCCGATGAAAAACATTGCCGTGCTCGATGAACTTTCGCCTTTCAACGTGCTCGCCCTACGCCGCGAATTTCCGGTGCTGGCCCGAGTGATCAACGGCAAGCCGCTTGCCTATTTGGACAACGGTGCATCCGCTCAACGCCCGAATGCGGTCATCGCCGCGGTAGATGACTACGAACGCCATCACCACGCCAACATTCACCGCGGCGTGCACGCCCTGAGTCAAGAGGCGACGGCCCTCTATGAAGGCGCACGGGATCGGATAGTGAGCTTCATCAACGCTCGCTCGCGCCACGAGATCATCTTCGTGCGCGGCACGACCGAAGCGATCAATCTGGTCGCGCAAAGTTATGCGCGCCCCATTCTCGGGCCGGGCGACGAAGTGCTCATTACTTACCTGGAGCATCACGCCAACATCGTGCCGTGGCAGATCCTATGCGGACAAACCGGCGCAACGCTCAAGGTCGTGCCCATGGATTCTCGCGGCGAGATTCACCTCGAGACCGTCGAAGCGATGATGAGTCCGCGCACGCGCCTGTTTGCGTGCGCTCATGTCTCCAATGCCCTGGGTACGGTGTTGCCGATCCGGCGCCTGATTGCCGCCGCCAAGTCGCGCGGGATCGCGACTCTCATCGACGGCGCCCAGGCCGTGCCGCACATGGCTGTCGATGTGCAGGAGCTAGGATGCGATTTCTATGCCTTCTCCGGACACAAGTTATTTGGCCCGACCGGCATCGGCGTGCTCTACGGGCGCGAGGCGCTCCTCGAGCGCATGCCGCCGTGGCAGGGCGGCGGCGACATGATTCTGGCGGTGAGCTTCGCCAAGACTACCTACAACAACCTGCCGTATAAATTCGAGGCGGGTACGCCGAATATTTCCGGCGCCGTCGGTCTAGGTGCCGCCGTCGACTTTCTGCAGACGCTCGATCTCGAAGCGGCGCACGCTCATGAGCACGCCCTTCTCGAGTATGCGACGCGCATCTTGGAGAAGATCGAAGGGCTGCGCATCATCGGCACGGCAAGCGACAAGGCGAGCCTGGTATCCTTCGTGGTGGCCGGAGTACATCCACACGATCTCGGCACCATTCTCGACGAAGACGGTATCGCGGTGCGCACCGGCCATCATTGCGCCATGCCCGTCATGGAATTCTTCAAGGTGCCCGCCACCGCGCGCGCCTCGTTCGCCTTTTACAACACGTTCGAGGAAATCGATCGGCTCGCCGCCGGCATCGCACGTGCACGGGCGATTTTTGCCTGAGCATCGACTATGGAACTCAACGATCTCTACCGCGACGTAATCCTCGACCACAATCGCCGGCCGCGAAATTTTGGCCCGTTGGAGCCGGCCGACGCCAGCGTCGAGGGCTTCAATCCGATGTGCGGCGACCGCCTCACGCTCAGGCTGAAGCTCGCCGCCGATCAAATTGCGGACATTCGCTTCGAAGGCCAGGGATGTGCGATATCGACTGCTTCGGCTTCGCTGATGACCGAAGCCGTCAAGGGCAAGACGCGGACTCAGGCGCTCGAATTATTCGAGCGCGTGCACCGTCTCCTGACGGAGGATACGGCGCCGAGCGACGAGCTCGGCAAGCTCGCGGCGCTCTCGGGCGTTCGCGAATTCCCGGCACGGGTCAAATGCGCGAGCCTCTGCTGGCACACCCTCGCCTCCGCCCTGCAAGCGTCCGATGCACGGACCTTGCCTGCGGTGTCCACCGAATGAGTCTTTGAGCTATGCACTCGTACGAAAATGAACCGATCGTCGTTCAACGCGAGGTGAAGGCCGTCGCGATTCCCGCCGGCGTCGAGGTCAACCTGAAACTGGGATCGGTCGGCTACATCACCCAGGCGTTGGGCGGCAGCTTCACGGTCTACATTGACGGCAATCTATTCCGCATCGCCGGCCAAGATGCGGATGCGATCGGCAAGACTGCCGCCACGGCCCCCGCCGTTCCGCCGGGCGCCTCGGACGAGGACATCAAGAACGTCGTATGGCAGCAGCTCAGAACTTGCTATGACCCGGAAATCCCGGTAAACATCGTCGATCTGGGATTGGTTTATACCTGCGACGTCATCAAGAACGAAGACGGCACCCGCACTGTCGACATCAAGATGACGCTGACGGCCCCCGGCTGCGGCATGGGCGAGATCCTGGTTCAGGACGTGCGCGACAAGGTGCAAATCGTGCCGACGGTCGCTCGCGCTAATGTCGAATTGGTGTTCGACCCACCGTGGAACCACGCGATGATGTCGGATGAAGCTCGTTTACAAACCGGAATGATGTAATGAGTTGGATCGATGCCGGACCCGCCGCGGGCCTTGGCGACGGACAAACGATATCGGTGGCCGTCGGACGCCGCACGGTTGCCGTCGCGCGCAGCGGCGAGGAGTATTTCGCCTTCGAGGATATCTGCACGCACGACGGCGCGGAGCTCACGGGCGGAGAGATCGAAGGCGCAGAAATCATTTGCCCGCGTCATGGCGCGCGGTTTTGCATGCGAACGGGCGAGGCGCTGACGCCGCCCGCCTATGAGCCGATTCGCGTGTTCGCAACCAAGGTCGATGGTGGACACCTGTGGGTACGCGCAGACTGACCTTGTTGCGGCATGGGCAGGCGCAAGCCATTGATACCTGCACGGAGGATTTCGAGCGCGCGTTGACTCGCCGCGGCAATATCGAGGCGCAAGAGATGGCGGCGCGCATCGTGCATCGGAACCTGATTCCGGACATTATTTTGGTGAGTCCGGCCGAACGTGCGTGGAGCACCGCGGAGATCATCGCCAATGCCTGTGAACTCGACGTCGTCCAGGTGCAATGCGCGCGCGAATTGTACTTGGCGACCCCTGAAACGACGTGGCGGCTGCTCGGGCGGTGCGAGGGATCCCTGCGTCACATCCTCATTTGCGGCCACAACCCCGGACTGAGCCAAGTTGCCAGCCGTCTTGGGCCCAAGCCGCAGCGACGGAACCTATCGACCGCCGGACTGGCCACCGCCATCTGGCACAACGCGAACTGGGATACGCTGCAGCCGGAGACGGCCAGCAGCTGCGAACTGGATGACCCCGAAAGCATGTCGGATCTTTGGGTCTAGGGCGCCGCTCAAGTCTGATCACGATGCAGCTTCAACAAGCGGCGCCGGTCGCGCTTGTCGGGCCGCGTCTCGGATCGGGGCCGCGAGAGTTGCGCCAATCTCTGCTGCTCTCGCAAATGCGCGCGGCGTTCGGCGCTCGCCGGCGTCTCCAGGTACTGCGATTGCGCTTCGGAAGCGGGCCCGCGACGCTGCGGAAGCCCCAGGATTTCGAATTCGGCGACGATTCCCTGGAGGGAAAGGCTCAGCCGGTCGCCGATGCGGACGCGGTGCGCCGGTTTAACGCGCTCGGCATTCAAGTGCACTTTGCCGCCGTTGATCGCGGCGCTCGCCATGCTCCGCGTTTTGTAAAAACGGGTATGCCACAGCCATTTATCCAGGCGGTGACCATCGATTTTGTCATCTGGCGTCACGTGAGGTGTCCCATATCCCGGCACGGCTCAGCGTTATAATAGCCCGAGCCGAAACTTTAAGACGATCGAGGATTTGAGTGCTACAAGAATTTCGTGAAAGACTGGAGCGCGACACGCGGGCGCTCGACGCCGGCGGCCTACTGAAGCGTGAGCGCATCATCGGCTCCGCCCAAGGACCTATCGTCAAGCTCGCCGACGGGCGCGAGATGATCAATCTTTGCGCGAACAATTACTTGGGCCTGGCGAACCATCCTGCGGTGCTGGAGGCGGCTCACGATGCGCTGTCCCGGTTCGGCTATGGCGTCGCATCGGTGCGTTTTATTTGCGGTACACAAAGCGTGCACCGGGAATTG
Organism: uncultured Gammaproteobacteria bacterium; assembly: GCA_963755965.1. Taxonomy (GTDB): domain Bacteria; phylum Pseudomonadota; class Gammaproteobacteria; order Steroidobacterales; family Steroidobacteraceae; genus Bog-1198. The sequence goes on along the minus strand of CAVWLU010000006.1, from coordinate 287,720 downwards.
GAGGAGAGACTGAGCGCCTATCTCGGCATGGAAGATACGATTCTGTACTCGTCCTGCTTCGATGCGAACGGCGGTCTGTTCGAAACATTGCTCGACGAGCAGGATGCCGTTATCAGCGATGCGTTGAACCATGCCAGCATCATCGACGGCATACGCCTCTGCAAGGCCCGGCGGCTGCGCTACGCGAACAACGATATGAACGAACTGGAACAAGCGCTGAAGGACTCGCAGAGTTCCCGCGTGCGTCTGATCGCTACCGACGGCGTATTTTCGATGGATGGTTCGATCGCGAAGCTCGGGGAGATCTGCGATTTGGCCGACCGCTACGGCGCCTTGGTGATGGTGGATGACTCGCACGCCACGGGATTCATCGGCGCGCGCGGCCGCGGCTCCCACGAGTTGCGCGGCGTCGTGGACAGGATCGACATCATGACAGGCACTTTCGGCAAAGCGCTCGGTGGCGCAAGCGGTGGCTACGTGTCCGCGCGCAAGGAAATCGTCGGCTGGCTGCGGCAGCGATCCCGGCCGTATTTGTTTTCCAACAGCATCGCCCCGCCGGTCGCCGCGGGCACCTTGCGGGTGCTCGATTTGCTCGAAAGTTCGCCCGAGCTGCGCGAGCGGGTACATGCGAACGCGCGGTACTTTCGCGAGCACATGCAGCGCTTGGGCTTCGACCTGCTCCCCGGGGAGCACCCCATCGTCCCCATCATGCTCGGCGAGGCCCCCCTCGCGGTACGACTCGCGGAACGCATGCAGGCCGAAGGAGTCTACGTCGTCGCGTTCGCCTTCCCTGTCGTGCCCCACGGAAAAGCGCGAATTCGCACTCAATTGAGCGCGGCACACTCTACCGGTCAACTCGATCAAGTAATCAAGGCGTTCGGTCTTGCCGGCCGTGAGCTCGGTATCATTCATTAAGGACAAACTATGAAAGCGCTGGTGAAAGCTCGTGCGGAGCCCGGGATCTGGATGCAGGATGTGCCGGAACCCTCGGTTGGGCACAATGACGTCCTCATCAAAGTGCATCGCTCCGCCATTTGCGGTACCGACATGCATATCTTCAATTGGGACGCATGGGCGCAGAAGACCGTGCCGGTGCCGATGGCCGTGGGCCATGAGTATGCGGGCGAAATCGTCGAGATGGGGAGCGAGGTCCGCGGCTTCAGCACCGGCGACCGTGTCTCAGGCGAGGGACACATCACCTGCGGACATTGCCGCAACTGCCGCGCCGGACGCCGCCACCTGTGCCGCAACACCCAGGGCGTCGGGGTCAATCGCGCGGGCGCATTTGCCGAATATTTGACGATACCCGCGACCAATGTCTTCAAGTTGTCGCCTTCGATCGACGATGAGATTGCGTCCATTCTCGACCCGTTCGGCAACGCCACTCATACGGCGCTCGCGTTCAATGTCGTCGGCGAGGACGTGCTCATCACCGGCGCCGGGCCCATCGGCATCATGGCTGTCGCGATCGCGCGTCATTGCGGAGCGCGCCACATCGTCATCACCGACGTGAACGATTATCGATTGGGCTTGGCTGCGGCAATGGGCGCATCGAAAACGCTCAATGTCGCCCGCGAATCGCTGGACGATGCCATGCGTGAACTCGGCATGGAAGAAGGATTCGATGTCGGATTCGAAATGTCGGGCAACGCCGCGGCATTGCGCGAAATGCTGCGCACCATGAATCACGGCGGCAGCATCTCGATGCTGGGTATTCCACCCGGCGAAACCGCCATCGATTGGAATCAAGTCATCTTCAAAGGCCTGGTGATCAAAGGCATTTATGGGCGCGAGATGTTCGAGACCTGGTACAAGATGGCGGCGATGCTGCAAAGTGGTTTGAACGTGCGTCCGGTCATCACCCACCGATTGGGCGTGAATGACTACCTCGAGGGTTTCGAGATCATGAATTCCGGCAAATCCGGCAAGATCGTCCTCGACTGGTCGTCGCTCTAACTTCAAACATAAAATATGCCGATGATGCTCACTCCAGAGGCGGACGCAGAACCGGATGGACGCTCTCGTAGGCGCGCGCGGCACGCAACACGAGCGCATCGCCGAACATGGGGCCGACAAATTGCAGGCCGATCGGCAGACCGTCCGCGGTCAAGCCGCAGGGCACGGTGCATGCCGGCTGTTGCGTCAGATTGAAGGGGTAACTGAACGGTGTCCACCCGAGCAACGCCGTAGGCGTCATCGCGCCCTCGCCCGCCGGCCGCGCGTCGAAGGCGGGGACGGCAACGGTCGGTGTGATCAGCAAATCGAAGCGCTCCATGAACTGGCGCATATGCGAGCCCAGTACTCCTCGCCGCAAGTTGAGCTGCTGCACCTCGAGCGCGCTGTAGCCGGCTCCGAGACGGGCCTCGGCAGCGAAATCAGGATCGGTGAGACCCTGCTGCTCTGACGTGAGTGTATTCCACAACGTCCAGGCACCCAGGAACCACAGGCCGCACGAGATATCCAGAGGATCGTCGATGCCGGGGTCCGCAGCTTCCACGTGGGCACCGAGCTCGACCAATCGCCGCACCGCTTGCGCGCAGGCCGCCGTCACCTCGGGATGGACGTTCTTCGCATAACCGAGCGTGGGCGACCATGCAACGCGCAGTCCACGAATACCGTCGTCGAGCCCGGCGGTGTAATCGCAAGCTTGGTAGGGCAGCGACGTCCAGTCGCGAGCATCGGGCCGGGTCAGCACGTTCAACATCAACGCTGCGTCGCGCACGCTCATGGTGTGCGGCCCGAGATGAGAGACGGTCCCGAAAGACGACAGCGGGTATGCCGGCACTCGGCCGAAGCTCGGCTTCAACCCGACGTTGCCGCAGAAGGCGGCGGGGATGCGCACGCTACCGGCGCCGTCGGTACCCACGGAGAGCGGCCCCATGCCCGTCGCCACCGCGATCGCCGTACCGCCCGAGGAACCTCCCGGAGTCTTGCTCGGATTCCAGGGATTTCGCGAAATACCGGTCAAGGGTGAATTGGTCTCGCCCTTGCAGCCGAACTCAGGTGTGGTGGTCTTGCCGAGCAATACCGCGCCGGCCTCCCGTAGGCGCGCGCTGGCGGGGGCATCGATGTCCCACGGCTGCATGGGATCGACGGTGCGGCTGCCGCGCAGCGTCGGGATGCCGCGAGTTAGGATGAGATCTTTGATCGATGCCGGCACGCCGTCGAGCACGCCGCAAGGTTCTGCGCGCTGCCAACGTGCCTCGCTCCGCCGGGCGTCAGCCAACGCCTCGTCGGCTGTCACGACGCTGAAGGCTCGCAGCGTCGCGTTCAACCTGTCGATGCGCGCCAGCGCCGCACGTGTTGCCTCCACGGGCGAGGCTTCGCCCGAACGGTACAAAGACAGCAACTCAGCGGCGGTGCAGTCCGCAAGGTCGGTGGCGCTCATGCTTCTCCCAAATTAGGACTTAAGCATCTCATACCGTAAGCCCAAGCTATAATACCGTCGTGGAGCAGCCGACAACCCGAGGTGCTCGATGACCCCGATTCATGCGTCGCTGGCCGCCTACATCGCCGCGGCGACACTCCTGACAATTACACCGGGACTGGACACAGCCTTGGTCCTGCGAACGGCTGCCACCGGCACCGCGCGACAAGCGGCACTTGCGGGTCTCGGAATCGTTGCGGGCTGCTTTGGGTGGGCCACGCTGGTCGCTCTGGGAATCGGGGCTGTGTTGGCGGCCTCGCAGCTCGCGTATACCACGCTGCGTTGGATTGGAGCCGCGTATCTTCTATGGGTCGGGTACAAAATGCTGCGACATCCGCGTAGAAAGTTTATCAGCGAGGTCGGTCAAGACCGGGCTCGGCGGCCCGCCTTTGCCACGGGAGCTCTGACGAATCTCTTGAATCCCAAGGTCGGTGTCTTCTACGTTTCCTTTCTTCCGCAGTTCGTTCCGCAGCACGTGCCGGTCGCACCGTACATCTTGCTGCTCGGCGCGATTCATGCCCTGTTGGGTTTGGTTTGGTTCGCGTGCCTCATTGCGGCCACGCGCCCGATCGGCGCCTATTTGCGCCGGCCGGCAGTGGTGTCGACCTGCGATCGTCTGACGGGCGGCGTTTTCATGGCGTTCGGCGTTGGGCTGGCAGTCCAGTCTCGCCACGCCTAGCGCTCGCAAGCTCCGCGGCTAGCGTCCGATCAGCACTCGTCGAAGGCTGGGCGGTTCCTTGCACCAGCAATAGGCGTAAAGCCCCCGAGGATCGTTGAGTTCGGCAATCGCGCGAGCCTGTGCCAATACCGGATCCAATACCCGCTCGACGTCGCTGCGTGGCGCCATGAGGCCGACCATCTGTCCGACCCGCACCGCTTCGGAGCGTAATTGCATCAGCAGCTGCTCGCGCAGCGACAGCTCGGACTCGACATACTCGACATCGTAGTCGCTTCCGAGTTCGGCGAGCTTTGCCGCCGCGTCAGTCGCGTCCTTGAGTCCACCGAGGTGATCCACCAAACCGATGCGTTGCGCATCGACACCGGCCCAGACGCGGCCCTCTGCAACTTTTTCGATATCCTCGACACTCTTCTTTCGCCCCTCGCCGACGCGATGCAGGAATTCGGCGTAGGCGTGATCGACGGAGCTCTGCAGGATTTGGCGCGCGGCGGGATCCAACGCCCGGTCCAGGCGCATCTCCCCCGCCAGCGCCGTGGTGCCGAGACCGTCCACTTTGACGCCGAATTTCTCCAGCGTGCGCTGGAACGTCGGCACCACCGAGAACACACCGATGGAACCGGTCAACGTGGTCGGGCTGGCGAAGATTTGATTGGCGGCTGCGGAAATGTAGTAGCCGCCCGACGCCGCATAGGTGCTCATGGACACGACCACGGGCTTGCCGGCTTTGCGCAGCGTCTGCACCTCGCGAAGAATTTGTTCGGAGGCGAACATGCTGCCGCCCGGACTATCGACGCGCAGCACGACCGCTTTGATCGTGTTGTCGTAGCGCGCCTGGCGCAGCAGATCGGCAGTACTGTCGCCGCCGATCTTGCCCGGCGGTTGATGGCCGTCGAGAATCTCGCCGGAGGCGACGACGATGCCGACCCTGGCGTCGGATTTGGATCGAAGCACGCGCTTGGATCGCACCGCCGTCAAATACTGACTCATTCCAATTGAATTGAAGGAATGGGTGTCTTGATCTTCACCCACCAAGTTTTTCAACTCGTCGGCCATCTGACGACGACTCTTCAGTGCGGTTACCAGACCGCGCTGTAAGGCGAGCTTTGCGGCATCGCCGTTCACGGCGGCCAAGGCCGCAGCCTGTTCGGCGACGTACTCGTTCAATGCGTTGGCGGGCAAGGAGCGTGCACGGGTGACGTCTTGACCGTAGGCATTCCAAAGCGCTTGGAGCCATACGGAACTCTCCTCTCGCTCACTGGCCGCCATGTCGCTGCGCGAGAATTGGTCGGTAAAGCTCTTGAAGGTACCCGCCCGGAAAACGTTGACATCGACGCCGAGTTTGTCGATCGCGTCCTTCAGGAACATGCGGTAGTAGCTGAAGCCATCCACATACACCAAACCCAGCGGATCGAGATAGACCTCGCCGGCTTGGGCGGCGAGGTAGTACTGCGTCTGATCGAGCGAATCGGCTCCCACCACCACACGCTTACCGGCGCTGCGAAAATCGCGTAACGAAGCGCCGATCTCCTGCAATTTCGACAATCCCGACGTGTCCAAATTGCCGAGATCCAGGACGATCAATTTAATGCGCGAGTCGCTCTTGGCCGCCTGAATGGCATCGATCACATCTTTGAGCAGGGTCTCGGGCGCGGGGCCCCCGGAGGCCTGGCCAAACGCTCGGCGCAGCGGATCACTCGACAGCTGTTCGACGAGCTCACCCTCGGGCGCGATTACCAAGGCGGCGCTGCGCGGAATGATCGGAATGGACGTATGCAGCGCGGCGAGAATGAATCCGAAAAGGACCAGCAATAGAACGAGGTGGAGGACCTTGCGTATGCCCTCCAGAATCCGCCAAACGAAAGAAAAAAAACCCATCAGAGCCTACCCGACAGCCATTCCATGCCTCCTAAGGGGGCATGCACGCACGAGGAGCCTATGCGTCAGATCTTCTCGTCGATGCGCGCCGCTTTACCGGACAGATCGCGCAAGTAATATAGCTTGGCGCGCCGAACAGCGCCGCGACGTTTGACGCTGACCTCGCTGATCGAGGGACTGAAGGTCTGGAACACGCGCTCCACGCCTTCGCCGTGCGAGATCTTGCGCACCGTGAACGAAGAATTCAGACCGCGATTTTTCTTGGCGATCACCACGCCTTCGTAAGCTTGAACGCGTTCGCGGTCGCCTTCCACGACTTTGACTTGCACGATCACGGTGTCGCCGGGGTTGAAGTCCGGAAACTTGCGCGTTGCGCGTTCGCCGTTCAATTCTTGAATGATCTTGTTCATAGTTATCGCCCTCATCGTAACGATCGTCATTGACTTAAGCTATCTGCGGCTCGCCTCGTGCGCCGCACGTTCGAGCTTGAATTCTTCCAAAAGCGTCCGCTCATCACTGTTCATCCCGCGCCGCTCGAGCAATTCGGGCCGCCGCACCCAGGTCCGCCCAAGTGCCTGCTGCAGGCGCCATCGCCGGATCGCCGCGTGGTCGCCGGACGCCAAAACCTCTGGCACCGCATGACCGTCCACTGAGGCGGGCCGCGTATAATGCGGCCAATCGACCAGCCCGTCAGTAAACGATTCCTGCTCCGCCGATTCCGCACTCCCGAGCGTGCCCGGCAGCAACCGTGCGATCGCATCGATAACCACCAGTGCCGGCAGCTCTCCGCCCGTCAGCACATAATCACCGATCGACCATTGCTCGTCGATCTCGTGCTCGATAAACCTCTCATCGACGCCCTCGTAGCGCCCCGCCACGAGAATCAAGCCCGGCCAATCCCGAGCCTCTCGCGCCCTACTTTGCTCGAACCTCAAACCGTCCGCACCCAGATACACGCTCCGACTGCCCGGCGGAAGGGCCGCGCGGGCGGCACGCAAAGCACCCCGCAAGGGCTCCACTTTGAGCACCATGCCAGGGCCCCCGCCGTAGGGCCGATCATCCACCGTGCGGTGCAGATCGGTGGTGTGATCGCGCGGATCGAAACAATCGACCTCGACCACCCCGCGCTCGAGCGCCCGCCCCAGCACGCCGTGCGCCAACGCATCGCGAAGCATGAGCGGAAACAAAGACACCACCGCAATACGCATGCGCTTTTAACCATCGCCCCTAGCCGGCCGCCTCATCCCAGTCAACGACCACTTGGCGCGCCTGCAAATCCACACGCCGCAAGTGCTGCGGCACGGCCGGCACCCAATATTCCTGTTCCCCGCGCACCACCATCAGCGCATGTGCCGGTATCTCGACAAAATGCTGCACGACCCCGAGCCGAACGCCCTTGAGATTCAGGACCTCGCAACCGATCAAATCGGTGCGGTAGAAGTCCTTATCGGAGCGCGGCGGCAGCTCGCTGCGCAACACCCCGATTGGCGCACCTCGGAGCGCCTGCGCCTCGTCTCGATCCTCCACGCCCACCAACTTGACCGTGAGCTGGCCGCCGCTGTGGCCGCTGGCCTCGATTCTGTAGGTCCGCCAAGCGCCGCCCAAGCGCAGCTGCAGGCTGCGATGTTCCAACAATCGGTCCGGTGGTTCGGTGTACGAGCGAAGTTTGATCCAACCGCGAACGCCAAAAGGCGCGCCCACGATTCCAAGTTCGATGAGCGAAGAGGGTTCGCCGCTCATCGCTGCCCCTAAGTCCTTACGGAAATTCCTATGCGGCCTGTTTGCGAAATGCAGTCAGCAGATATTTGACGCGATCCGACATGTGCGCGCCTTCCTTCAGCCAGTGCTCGATTCGAGCCACATTGAGGCGCAATTTGATCTCGGCGCCGCGCGCAACGGGATTGAACAGCCCCACGCTTTCGAGGCTGGTGCCGCCCTGGCGCTTGCGGCTGTCCGTCACCACAACGTGATAGAAGGGCGTCTTCTTGCCGCCGCGTCGAGTCAAACGAATCGTCACCATCTTGGGTTCACCTTGGGGTATCTAGCCGCTAATTGTAATGAATTTGAGGCCCTTAGGGCAACAAAAAGACACCTGCGGAGTTAAATCTATTGTCTGGGTCCAAATCCCGGCGGTAAACGCCCACCCATACCGCGCATCATGTTCTTCAGCATCCCCCCCTTGGCGAGCTTTTTCATGGTCTTTTGCATGTGATCGAACTGCTTCAGCAGCCGGTTGACCTCGGGAAGCTGCACACCGGAGCCTGCTGCAATGCGACGCTTCCGCGACCCATCGATCATTTCCGGGCGCCGGCGCTCGCGCGGCGTCATGGAGTCGATTATTCCCATCTGTCGCTTGAGCGTCTGCGGGTTGACCGCACCGGCGGCCGCAGCAGCGTTGGCTTGCATTTGCGCCGGCAACTTGTCGAGCAACGCGGACATCCCTCCCATTTTCTGCAATTGAGCCAATTGATCGCGCAAATCCGACAGATCGAAGGATTTGCCCTTGCTGATTTTCTTGGCGAGCTTTTCGGCCTTTTCCTGGTCGACTTGGTCCTGGACCTGCTCGACCAGCGAGAGGACATCGCCCATCCCAAGGATGCGGGACGCGATCCGTTCGGGCTGAAATAGTTCGAGCGCCTCGGATTTCTCGCCCGTGCCAATGAAAAGTATCGGTTTGCCGGTCACCTGCCGCACCGATAACGCCGCGCCGCCACGGGCATCGCCGTCAGCCTTGGTGAGGATCACGCCGGTCAGGCTCAAGGCCTCGTTGAACGCCTTGGCGGCATTGACGGCATCCTGGCCCGCCATGCTGTCGACGACAAAGAGCCGTTCGTGGGGATTGACGGCGGCCTCTAGCTCTCGGACCTCGCTCATCATCTCGGCATCGATGTGCAGGCGGCCCGCTGTGTCGAGCAGCAGCACGTCATAGGCCTGCAATGTCGCCTCGGTGAGCGCGCGCCTCGCAATCGCCAAGGGCGATTCATCGGTGGTACCGGCAGCGAACCCGGCTCCGACTTGCGAGGCGAGAGTTTGCAACTGCAGGATCGCGGCCGGCCGGTACACGTCGGTACTGACCATCAGCACTTTTTTATTTTGCTTCTCGATCAGCCAACGCGCGAGTTTTCCGGCGGTCGTGGTTTTGCCGGCGCCCTGCAGGCCGGCGAGCATGACGACGACGGGACGCTGCGCACGCAGATTCAGGCCGGCGCTCGGCTCACCCATGAGCCGCACAAGTTCCTCGTGAACGACTTTGATGAAGGCTTGCCCGGGCGTCAGGCTCTTGGTGACTTCGACGCCGATCGCGCGTTCCCTGATTGCGTCGGTGAAGCTCTTGACCACGGGAAGTGCGACATCCGCGTCGAGCAATGCGAGCCGGACCTGCCGTACGGTGTCGGCGATATTGTCCTCGCTCAAGTAGCCGCGGCCCGAAAGGGCCTTCAGCGCGCTGGCGAGGCCTGTAGTGAGACGATCAAACATAGTGCGGACATTATGCCATTACGCCAACCTCGCGAGCGAGGCGGCTAGGCGCGTTTGTGTCCTTGTGTCATGATTTACCCAGCCGTGATCCTCGCCATTACCCTGTTCGCGCTCTATTCCGCCAGTGCCTGGGTGATGCTCCGAAGCGTGAGCAATCGGCGGTTGGAGCCCATCGCATGGGCGATCACCGCGGCGGCCATTTTCGCTCATAGCGATGCCATCGTGCGCATGATGCGTTCGGTGGGACCGTTTTCGATCGGCCTGCTCGAGGCCCTGTCGCTGTTCGCTTGGACGTTGGCGGTGCTGGCGTGTTTCATCGCCATCGAAAAACAGAATCGCGTCCTCGCGGCCATCCTGCTCGGAAGTGCGGCATTCGGCGCCGCAGTGACCGGCGCCGGACACACTTATGCCGAGGAGTCGGCGCCCGGATGGGAACTGTCCGCACATATTCTCCTCTCCATGGGAGCGGCGGCACTCTTGTTCGCCGCCGCGGTCACGGCCGTGCTGCTGGTGTTCCTGGATCGGCGGCTGCGCACACGCCGAATCGTTGATCTGCCGAAGGTGCTGCCGCCGATGGATTCGGTGGAGAAAGTGATGTTCCGGCTGATCGGCGGCGGATTCGCTCTGCTGACGCTCGCGCTGCTCACCGGTTTCATCTTCGTCACCAATCTGTTCACGCAACACCTCGTGCACAAAACGGTTCTATCGCTCATCGCGTGGGTAATATTCGGCGTGCTGCTGATCGGGCGCACCCGCTATGGCTGGCGCGGACGCTCCGCGGTGCGATGGACCCTTTGGGGTTTCGGCTTTCTGCTCCTGGCGTATTTCGGTTCGAAATTCGTCCTCGAGTACTTGCTCGGGCGGCATTGGGGCTGAACGCAAGAGACGAATGGCACATCCCTCCCTTGGTGTACTGTTCGGCTCGCTGCTCATTTTGCTGATCTTGGCCGCGTTCTTCGCGGGCAGCGAGACTGCGCTCATGAGCCTGAACCGCTACCGGCTGCGGCACCGGGCCAAGGCCGGTCACCGGGGCGCGCGCTTGGCCGAGACGTTGCTCGCCAATCCAGACCGGCTGATCGGCCTCATCCTGCTGTTGAGCACCATCGTCAACGTGACGGCACCCATGCTGGTCGTCTCCATCGCGCTGCGGTTGGGGGGCGAGTTTTTTGTCGCATTCGGCGCGGCGATTTTGACGCTGGTGCTGTTGATTTTTTGCGAGGTCGCGCCCAAGACCTTCGGTGCCCTCGCTCCGGAGCGTCTCGCACTGCCGGCGGCGTATGTGTACACACCGTTGCTCTGGGGGCTCTACCCGTTCGTATGGGCAACCAACTTGCTCGCAAACGGGGTGCTGCGCCTGTTGGGAGTCTCGCGACAGCAAGCGTCGCATTCTTTGAGCAGCGAGGAGTTGCGCACCGTGGTCGCCGAAGCCGGCGCCATGATTCCCCATCGCCACCAGCAAATGCTGGTGAGCATTCTCGATCTGGAGAAGGCGACGGTCGAAGACATCATGGTGCCGCGCACCGAAATCGTCGGCATCGACGTCGATGACGCATGGGACGTGATCGTCGATCAGTTGCGGCAGAGCCAACACACGCGCTTGCCCGTTTACGAAGGGGATATCGATCGCATCATCGGTGTATTGCACATGAAGCGTGTAGTGCACGAACTCGCGCGAGGCCGCTTGGACCGCGAGGCGTTGGTCGAGACGGCGAGCCGGCGCGATGCCTATTTCGTTCCGTCGGGCACGACGTTGAACACTCAATTGCTGAATTTTCAACGCGACAAGCGCCGCATGGCATTCGTGGTGGACGAATACGGCGACATCCAGGGACTCGTTACGCTGGAGGACATCCTCGAGGAGATCGTCGGAGAATTCACCACCGATCCGGCCGCCATGATGCACAAAGACGTGCACCGCGATGCGGACGGCAGTTTTGTCGCCAACGCCTCGACCACGATCCGCGCGTTGAACCGTTCCATGCGGTGGAACCTGCCCACCGACGGTCCGAAGACGTTGAACGGCCTCATCGTCGAATTCCTGGAGACCATTCCCGAACCGGGCACGACGTTGAAGCTGGCCGACTACATGCTCGAGGTCTTGCAGACCAGCGACAACGCCATCAAGACGGTGCGCATTCGGCCGCCCGACCAGCCCTAGGCGCGGCGCAAATCCTCCAGCGCCCATGAAGCGCAACTGAAAGGTTGCTCTTGATTCGAGACTGCTCTAATATGCAACCAGGAGGTTGCATCAATGAGCCATTCCATCGAAAAACAGATCGATCTGAAGGCGCCGGTTTCGCGCGTTTGGCGTGCGCTCACGGATTTTCGCGAGTTCGGCGGGTGGTTCCGCGTCAAGTTGGACGGACCTTTCGAGGCCGGGCAAATCTCGCGGGGTCACATCACCTATCCGGGGTACGAACACCTCCGGTGGGAGGCCGTCGTGGTGCGGATGGAGCCGGAGTCGCTTTTCTCCCTCACTTGGCATCCCTATGCCGTCGATCCGAAGGCGGATTATTCGAAGGAGACGCCCACTTTGGTCGAATTCCGGCTGGAAAAGATCGCGGGCGGCACGCGGCTTCGCCTCATCGAGTCCGGCTTCGATAAGATCCCCGCTGACCGGCGCGCGGACGCATTTCGAATGAACGAGGGCGGGTGGACCGAACAAATGAAGAACATCGAAGTGTATGTTGCGTCCGCCGTCTAGCGAACGCACCACCCGGAGGGCTTACGCATCCGCATTTGCGGCGCTCGGCGACCCGACCCGGCTGTCCCTCGTCGCGAAGCTCTGCGGCGGCCGGCCACGTTCCATTGCCCAACTGACCGAGGACACTCGGCTGACGCGGCAGGCGATCACCAAGCATCTACGCGTATTGGAACGCGCGCGCATCGTGCGCTCTACCCGCGCGGGGCGCGAGAGCCGGTTCGCCCTCAATCCCAAGCCGATTGAAGACATCAAAAAATACCTCGATCATGTATCGCTGCAGTGGGACGATGCACTGAGCAGACTGCGCAAGTTTGTCGAAAGGTGACCCCGACGCGACTACCGGGTGAATCATGGGTTATGCGGATTCCGTATCTTTGAATGGACAGCATGTATCGCTCGTGCCGCTTTCGCACGCCCACCAGGATGATCTCGTCGAGGCGGTCGAGGACGGAGAACTATGGAACCTGTGGTACACCTCGGTTCCCTCGCCCGATCGATTGAAAGCGGAAATCGACAGACGTTTGGAACTGCAGCGCCGAGGGTCGATGCTGCCGTTTGCCGTCATCGAAAATTCCGCCCGTAAAGCGGTCGGCATGACGACTTTCCTCAACATCGACTCGGACAATCGACGCGTGGAGATCGGAGCGACTTGGTACCGCAAACGCGTGCAGCGCAGCGCTTTGAACACCGAATGCAAACTCTTGCTTCTAACGCACGCCTTTGAGCAATTGCGCTGCATTGCAGTGGAGTTTCGCACCCATTTCTTCAATCGGCAAAGCCGTGCGGGCATCGAGAGATTGGGCGCGAAGCTCGACGGCATTCTGCGCCAGCATCAGATTGGTCGCGACGGGATCCTGCGTGACACCTGCGTCTACAGCATCGTCGATCACGAGTGGCCGGCGGTGAAAGCTCACCTCGATCATCAGCTCAAAAAACCGAGAGACTGAGCCGTCTTCGGGACCCACGTTCCGGCAGTCCTGCCTACAGAAACGACTTGACCAACATTTTAAGAATGTCTTCGATCCGCATCATGGTCAGCACCAAGGGCGTCATCGGGAGGAGACAGGCGAGTGCCAGATAAATCGGAGTTCGGAATCCCATGGGGAGCAAATTCATCCGGTCCACGAAGGCGTAGCTGTTCCCGAGGTCCGCGAGTGATTGGATGTCTCCCGTCCCGAGCAGCGCCTCGTTGGTCTGGCGACGGCCCGTGATCCACCGCCGGTGAAACGATGTCGTGTATTCCGTGGCCAGGGTTCCGTACTGGTACCGGCCCCGTTTTTTTGCCCGAAAGAGAGTCGCGACAAACACCAGAAGCGGCAGCACAACGACTGCAACCGCCACGATGACGTACGCGGCGATGACCGGCACAAAGTACGGTAGCGACAGCCCATCGTAAATGATGCTGTTGGCGAGGACGCCGGCAACGGCGCTCGAGAACGCGAAAAGAACGATTCCAAAATACTGCTGCGCTTCACCGACGAACGCCAACCCCCCGGCTTCATCGGGATGCGTCGGTACGAGTAGCAGCTGCAGGCGATTCATACGCCATAGAAACTGAGCCCACAAGAACAAGCGCCATAGCCAGCGCAGGCTCAGGAACTGCATCAGCGGGACGCAAAAGAATGCAAACCACCAACCGGCCCAAGTCAGCGTAAGCCCCGAATCGCTCCTGATCGCATACCAAGTGGAGACGTGCACTGCGGTGGATGTCAAACTCGCTACCGTGAGGACATATGCGACGAGCACGAGAATCACTTCGGCCGCAGTGGAATCGCTCCACCTGATTCCCCGCTCGACCGCATCGTCGAATTTCCCATAGTCTTGTTCCGATACCAACCCTGATTCGATGAAGTGCCCGGCAGCATCCGCCAAGCGAGGACCGAGAACAGTGGTCGCCAACAGCAACAAGGGCACTGCCACCAGAAATCTTGCGTGTACCGCGAAATCATGCAGGAATGAAATGGGGACTTGGTGCCCAACGGCGTTGCCTTGCAATGCCGACAGCACCAGTAACGGAACCCAGGTGGCAAAAATCGAGAGGAATGATCTTCGTACAAGGCTCGGCGAGTTCGCTCGTATCAGTCCCAGACGGATTTCCAGCCGATGCGAGGGTCCGCTCTCCGTGATCAGAAATCTGGGGTGATTGGCACGTTCAACGTCAGTCATCGAATTGCCCCTCGAGATCTTGCACGTCGACCGATATATTGCAGACCTTACGCCCGGCGCGCTAGCGAAAACTGCCGGCCACCGGCAGCTTCGATGAAGTAGACAAGAGACCGCTGCATCGCGCACTCTGGCAGGCCATCAAAATGGGAACGCCCTCGACAATGAGAGAAAGCGGTAAGAGTTACACCGGCGGCTGTCTGTGCGGCGCGCTACGGTATGAAGCCGTGGGCGAGCCCCTAAACGCGGGTCACTGCTACTGCGCCGATTGCCGCAAGGCGTCCGGCTCCGGTTTCATACCCTTCATGGGATTTCGGAGCAGCTCGGTGCGCTTCAGCGGCCCAACCCGAAAATTCGCCTCGAAAGCGGCTAGCGGCTCGGACGCCGTCCGCAATTTCTGTCCCGTTTGCAATAGCCTCGTCTTCGGTGGAGAGGTCGGCAAAGATCAAGAGTTCACGATTTACGCGGGCTCTCTGGACGACCCATCATCCTTTCATCCGACGATCGCGATCTTCACTCGGAATCGGCCGATTTGGGCCGTAATACCGCCTGATCTGACGGTTTTTGAAACGGTGCCCGCCCGGAATGAGTAGCTCTGCCCGTCCCCCCGCGTCCGACACCCCGGTTCTCATCGTGGGGGCGGGCCCGACGGGCTTGGTGTTGGGCCTGTGGCTGACGCTGCTCGGCGTGCGCGCGAGGATCATCGATAAGACGGCGGAACCGGGAACGACGTCGCGAGCAATAGCGGTGCAGGCACGCACGCTCGAGCTGTATCGGCAGGTCGGTCTCGCCGACGTGATCGTCGAGCGTGGACGAAAGGCCATCGCCGTGAATCTCTGGGTGGCCGGCAGGAAGGCGGCTCGCGCTGTCTTCGGCAATTTGGGCGAGGGCGTGAGTCCGTTTCCCTACGCGCTGATCTTTCCGCAGGACGAACACGAAAGTCTTCTCGTCGATCGGCTGGCCAAACTCGGCGTCGAGGTTGAGCGCCGGACGGAACTTCTGAGCTTCGAGGAACTGGCGTCAGGTGTGTCCGCGCGCCTGAAGCGGTCGGATGGAACGACGGAGACCTGCGAGGCAAGCTACATTGCAGGCTGCGACGGCGCGCACTCCACCGTGCGCGAGATGCTCAAGATCGGGTTTGCCGGCGGCACGTATGATCACCTCTTTTATGTCGCCGACGTGCAAGCTCGCGGAGCGATCATGGACGGCGAGCTTCACGTCGCTTTGGACACGAGCGATTTTCTGGTGCTGTTTCCGTTAAAGCGCGAAGGGCACGCCAGGTTGGTCGGTACCGTGCGCGACGACACCCGGAACCGGAACGAGAGCTTGACGTGGGACGATGTCAGCAAGCAGGTAATCGAGTGGCTGCACGTCGATGTCGAACGCACGAACTGGATCTCGGCATACCGCGTTCACCATCGGGTTGCCGATCGTTTCCGCCGCGGGCGTGCGTTTCTGTTGGGCGACGCCGCACACATCCATAGCCCCGTTGGCGGCCAGGGAATGAACACGGGCATCGGCGACGCGGTCAACCTCAGCTGGAAACTTGCCGCTGTCGTTCGCGGAGAGGCGAGCGAATCGCTTCTCGACAGCTACGAACCGGAAAGAATCGCGTTCGCGCGGCGCTTGGTCGAAACAACGGATCGGGCTTTCACCGGCGTGACGAGTTCCGGGGCCATCGCCCGCGCAGTTCGGCTGCACCTCGTGCCGCTCCTGATGCCGCTGATGTTCAAGTTCAAGGCGCTGCGGCGCCTGATGTTCCGCACGGTCTCGCAGACGGCGGTGAACTACCGCGGCAGCAGCCTCAGCGAGGGTCGCGCGGGAGCGGTTCATGGCGGCGACCGCTTGCCATGGGTGAGGCCGGGTTTGAGCGAGAGCGCGGACAACTTCACGCCGCTTGATTCGCTAAAGTGGCAGGTCCACGTATATGGCGACGCGGGGCCCGAAATCCAGTCGGCGTGCGCCGGCCGGCATCTGCCGCTGCACGTCTTTCCCTGGGATGGGCACATGCGCCGGGCCGGAATGGAGCGCAATGCCGCTTATCTGGTGCGACCTGACGGCTACGTCGCGCTGGCGGACTCCAAAGGCAGCGCGACGGCGATCACGCGCTATCTCGACGCACGCAATATCATCCCCGGCAAGTAACCGCAGGCGATGGTCCA
The DNA here is from genome assembly GCA_963755965.1 of uncultured Gammaproteobacteria bacterium. GTDB lineage: Bacteria > Pseudomonadota > Gammaproteobacteria > Steroidobacterales > Steroidobacteraceae > Bog-1198. Next base: position 271,233 of record CAVWLU010000006.1, on the reverse strand, counting down.
CGGCGTGAAGGTCATTGGCGAATGGTAGAGGGTGATCCTGGGGTCCGCGACATTTCGATCACGCCGCCCTTCATGACGAACGAAACGTGCTCGACAACCTTGATGTCATCGAGCGGAGCGCCGGGCACTGCGACGATGTCGGCATAGTAGCCGGGCTTCAGTGCGCCGATTTGCCCTTCCCATCCCAGCAGTTTCGCGCCGTTGATCATGTCGGCCTGAAGCACCGCGAGCGGCTTCATTCCGTATTTGACCATCAACTCCAATTCGCGCGCCTGAGTTCCATGCGCGAACGGCCCTACGTCGGAACCGACGGCGAACGGAATGCCCGCTGCGATCTGCTTCTTGAATTCCTTGATCTTGAATTCGAGCAGCGAACGCTCTTTCTCCACGGCCGGGGGCTCTGCAAAATGCTCGAACACCGTGAACGTCGGTACGGCCGGAATATTTTTGGCCTTCATGATCCGCATGGTTTCATCGCTCAGCTGGGTGGCATGATCGATGGAAGCCACGCCGGCCTCTGCCGCATAGAGCGTCCCAGGCTCACCCATGGCATGTACGGCGACGCTGCCGCCCAGGCGCGCGGCCTCATCTACCGCCGCTTTCAGTTGTGCAGCCGTGTATTGATACGGAGTGTGCAGCACGCCGTCGCGCATCGTGTCCGGTCCCGTTTCATAGATTTTCGCAAAGTCCGAACCTTCCTTGTGCTGCTCGCGCATGGCGGCGACGATCTCATCCGAGGTGTTCGCATAGGTAGCATTCGACAGGACATGCTGCGCGGGATTGAAGGTGTTGGCATCCTCATGACCGCCGAGTATGTCGATGGCGTTCCCGCAGATGCGCAAGCGTGGCCCGGGGACGAGTCCGGTGTTGATGGCATCGCGCACGGCTGTGTCGGCTGATCCCGCGCCTTCCGTGCCCATGTCCCGTTCAGCGGTAAAGCCGGCCATGAGATCATCCCGCGCGGCGAGAACGGCCAGGATGGTCCGATGCGGCACGGATTCTTCTACGGTCTGCAGGTCTTCGGCGCCGGGATGCAAAAAAAGATGTACGTGAACGTCGATGAGTCCGGGAAGCAGCGTCGAGTCCCCGAGATCGATGACCGTCACGCCCGCCGCGTGCGGCACCGAGGAACCGACGGCCACAATGCGATCGCCTTGGATGAGGATTTCGCCGGGCGTAACGACGCGCCCGGAGTCGACTTCGAGCAAGTGCGCGGCATGCAGAACAATGGCATGGGCCATCATCGGCTCCGCAATGACGGACGGCCCTGCGTTTGCCGCGCCGACCGCGCCGACTCACGCCGAGTATTGTCCCGCAAAATTTTTGCATTTGATCCTACCTCAGAACGAATCGAGCGCCTGATTGAGGCGCGTCACTCCGCGCACCGTCATCCCTTCCGGCGGCCGCTTCGGAACATTGGCTTCGGGTACCAGCGCCAGCTTGAAGCCGTGTTTGGACGCCTCGCGCAATCGTTCCTCCCCGAACGGCACGGGTCGAATTTCTCCCGCGAGCCCCAATTCGCCGAACGCGATCAGCGAATTCGGTACCGGTATATCGCGCAAACTCGATCGTGCGGCAAGCACGATTGCGAGATCCCCTGCGGTTTCCGCGAGCCGCACCCCACCCACCACATTGGCAAATACGTCCTGGCCCTGCAGCAGCAATCCGGCGTGACGGTGCGCCACGGCCAAGAGCATAGTCAGCCGATTGCCATCGATGCCGACCGCGACCCGGCGCGGGTTCGCGCCCAGGCTGACATCGGCCAACACTTGAACCTCGATCAGCAAAGAGCGCGTGCCCTCGCGCATCACGGTGATCACGCTGCCCGGGACGGGTTCTGCGTGTCTCGACAGAAAAATCGCCGACGGATTGGCGACTTCCCGCAGGCCCTGTTCGACCATGGCGAACACGCCGATCTCATTGGCGGCGCCGAAGCGATTTTTGACGGAACGCAACACGCGAAAACGGCTGCCGGTGTCGCTTTCGAAATACAGCACCGTGTCCACCATGTGTTCGAGAACGCGGGGCCCGGCAATTTGCCCTTCCTTGGTGACGTGACCGACCAGGAATACCGCGGTGCCGCTGGATTTTGCGAAGCGCACCAGTTCGGCGGTGCATTCGCGCAACTGGGACACGGCGCCGGGCGCCGCCTCGATGCGCTCGGAATACATCGTTTGAATCGAGTCGACGATGAGCGCGCGCGCGTTCAAGCTCGAAGCCACACCCACGATCCGCTCCACCTGGGTCTCGGCGATCAACCGGGCGGTGGCGGCCTCGAGGCCCAAACGGCGCGATCGCAGAGCGATCTGCTTGAGAGATTCCTCGCCCGTGGCATAGAGCACCGGCCCCGATAAATTGAGCGCAGCCGCCGCCTGCAGCATCAAAGTGGATTTCCCGATTCCGGGGTCGCCGCCGATCAAGGTCACCGACCCCACCACCAAGCCGCCGCCGAGCACCCTGTCGAGTTCCACCGAACCTGTGGTCAGTCGGGGTTGTTCGAGCACTGCCTCCGCAGCCAACGATGAGGACTCATCGGCCTGTGCGGATCTCAGCCCCGCCTTTGCCGCGCCACGGGATCTCGCCGGCTGCGATTCGGCCACTAAGGTATTCCACTCGCCGCAACTAGTGCATTGTCCCTGCCATTTGGGCGAAGAGGCTCCGCAGTTCTGACAGATGAAAACCTCTTTAAATTTCGGCATTGACTTACCTTGGGGTCGATTTTTGTGAGCTTAGCATTGCAGTTAAGGTAGTCCGATCACCTATACTGCCGGGCTTCTGAAGGCGGATTATGTCTATTGCATGCGCAAATTCGGGCTGATTGCTGCAATCGTGGGCTTTAGCATCATAGGGCTGGACCTATTGCTCAGAGGACTCATTAATTTGAGCCCGTGGGCTTGGCTGCCGGGCGTTGTGTTGCTGAGCGGGGGCAGCGCCTTGTTCCTATTGTCGCGGTGGTCCTCAGCCGCGCCGGTGGTTCCCGCACCGAAGACGCCCGCCCCTCTGGGAACCGACACGGCTCGGCTGCTCGACAATTTCGAGCAGCGCTTTGCCGAACTCAAGGGCCGCAAACCCAGCGCCACGGTTCTGGGCGATTTGTATGCGCTCGGCACCCAGTTGGAACAGCGCGCGCGCGCTGTCCAGGCGACTGCCGTGTACCGGCATTTGGCGCGCATCGACAACACCTACCGCGACGTGGCCGTGCGTTTGCGGCGCTTGATGGACGCGGAACGCGCCAAACCGAAGGCTGCGCCCGCTGCGCCCACGGCCGCTCCTTCCGCGCCGGCTCTGGAGGCCAGAACAGCGGCGGTCGCCTCCACGGCCGCTCCCGCGGCGCGAGAAGCGACCCGCGACAGCGGCGACACTCAGCATCTCGGCCGCTACCAGCTCGAGAAGGAAATCGGCCGCGGGGCTATGGGAATCGTCTACCTAGGCCGTGACACCGCCATCAATCGATTGGTCGCGATCAAAGCCATTCCACTCGCCAGCGAATTCAGCGATGCCGAACTCGTCGAAGCGAGAACGCGGTTCTTCCGTGAAGCCGAAACTGCGGGGCGGCTCAATCATCCGAATATCGTGACCATCTATGATGTCGGCGAAGAGCGCGGGCTTGCCTATATCGCGATGGAATATTTGAAAGGTCGTCATTTGAGCGAGTATGCGACTTCCGATGCGCTTCTAGAACCACGCAAGGTGCTGGATCTGATCTCGCGTACGGCACAGGCTCTGGGATTCGCGCACAAACAGCAGGTCGTGCATCGGGATATCAAGCCCGCGAATATCATGTACGACCCGCAAACAGACGTATTGAAGATCACCGATTTCGGTATTGCCCGCCTGACTGGCGCCGGCAGCACACGCACGGGCATTGTGCTTGGCACACCCTCTTTCATGTCGCCGGAGCAGCTCGAAGGACGAACTGTGACCGGACACTCGGACTTGTTTTCCCTGGGTGTTAGCCTGTTTCAACTGTTGACCGGCCAGTTGCCGTTCACCGCCGATTCGATGACCGGGTTGATGCAGCAGATCGCAGAAGCGCCGCACCCGCCGTTGCGCGCCTTCCGGCCGGATTTACCGGTTTGCGTCGAGAGCATCATCGATCGTGCGCTGACCAAGAATCCCGAAGCGCGGTTCGACTCCGGCGCCCAAATGGCGGCCGCCCTGGAGGAGTGTCGGTCACGTTTACCGAGCGGCCTGCCATGATCGAGCACAACGACAAGAATTTAGAAGCGAAAATGCGATCATGAGTTTGCGCGGAAAAATCGCGAGCGTGGCGTTGACCGATACGGGCAAGGTCCGCGAGCACAACGAGGACATGATCGGCACCGAGGCGGATATCGGTTTGTTCGTGTTGGCGGATGGTATGGGCGGCTATAACGCCGGCGAGGTGGCGAGCGGTATTGCGGTGAAGACCATCATCAACTTGGTGCGCGATGCCGTGGCTCGCGAGGACCTCACGGTGCGCGACCCGGAGACGGGTTTGACGCGTACTAGCATCATCTTGCGTGACGCGATTCACAGAGCTAACAAAATCATCTACCACACCTCGAAGACCCAGCCTCAATGTGAGGGTATGGGTACGACGGTAGTAGCCTGTCTATTTCACGACAACAAGATGTCCATTGCTCACGTCGGTGATTCGCGGCTATATCGCCTGCGCGACAACCGATTCGAACAGATGACCTTGGATCATTCGCTGTTGCAGGAGTTGGTCGACCGCGGCTTTTATTCGCAGCAAGAAGCACAGCGTGCGACCAACAAGAATTATGTTACACGAGCGCTCGGAGTCGAGCAGAATGTCGAGGTCGAGATACATGAGCAGCCGGTGCAAAAGAGCGACTACTACGTGCTCTGCTCCGACGGTCTATCCGACATGATAGAAGATGAGGATATTCACTTAACAATCAGCACCTTTAGTGCTAATCTTGATACGGTTGCTAAGCAATTGATTCAGCTGTCGAACGACAATGGTGGGCGGGACAACGTGTCGGTCATCATGGCGCACGTAGCTGAGCCGTTCCCCGCACACCGGCGTATATTTGACAAAATATTGGGATGGTTCGGCTAGGGAGATGAAGTCTGAATGGCACGCCTGATGCTTAGCTTGGATGGACAAATCCTCGCAGAATACAACATGAATAAAGAGCGCTACACGATTGGGCGCCTTCCGGACAACGATATTCGTATCGATAATCCGGCGGTGAGTGGCCATCACTCGCTCATTATCAACATTCTCAACGACTCCTTCTTGGAGGACTTGAACAGTACCAACGGCACCTACGTGAATGGCAAGCTGATCAAAAAGCACGCCATGCAGCACGGCGATGTCATCACGGTAGGCCATCACCAGCTGCGCTTCGTCGATAGCCAGGATGGCGAGGCCGAGCAGGACGAGTTCGAAAAGACCATGGTCATCACTCCCAGCTCACAGGGAGAGGAGCGGATTCGGCGTGTCGGCGTCGCGGTGGACCAAGCCGCCAAAGCGGTTGCAGCGAAGCGACCGCCCTTGCCCGCCGGCGTACCGGAGTCCGCCACCGCATTGCCCAAGGCGAAATTGCAGGTGCTCAGCGGCGCGTTCGCCGGCCGCGAGCTCGAGTTGACGAAGGCACTCACCACGCTCGGCCGTCCGGGCGTACAAGTTGCCGCCATCACGCGGCGCTCCGAAGGTTACTTCATTGTTCACGTGGACAGCGGCAAGGAAAACGACTACCCACAGGTCAATGGCGTGCCCATTGGTCCGCAGGCGCGGCGGCTGAACGATAACGACGTGGTACAGCTTGCCGGCGTGAAAATGGGATTCTTCGAAAGCTAACTGCGCGCGGCGCGGTACCTCGCACTCGCCGGAAGCTCGAGCCTTCGCCGGAATCTCGCGCAGCTTCGCGTGAGGTTCTTGGGCTCGGGTTACGGAGCGATTCCGCGCCGACTGAACTCTTCGGCGACATCCGCAGAGATAGCGGTCGCCTGAACGATATCAGCCTGCCCCTCCAGGTTCTTGCGCTTTCGAAGCTCATCGATCCCGCGACCGTACAGCGACCACGCATCCCTTGGATTGATCTTCAGCGATTCGTCATAGTCCGCAATGGATTTGTCGTACTCGCCCATCCTCAATAGAACCAGCCCGCGGCTGCCCGCGGCCTTTGCATAGAAGGGCGTGGACTTGTCGGCGCGCTTGAGCGCCGCGTTGCAATCCTTGAGCGCGAGCGCCAGCTCCGCGCCGCCGAGTGCCCTCACCCAGCACCGAGAATTCAACGCCTCGGGCAATCGCGCATCGTCGGCGTGCGAAGCAATCCACAAATCGTATTGCGCGACAGCCGGAGGCGAAAGATCGGCGAGCTGATATGCATGCGCCATGGCATAGCGCTCATCCGCCTGTTTGGGCGCCACCGCGTCCGCCGCATTGAGGTCTGCGATCGCGCGCGGTTTCTCACCGGCTTGAAGCAATAGCTCGGCGCGCAAAACCAAGGCGCGTAGGTCATCCGGTTTGAGCTTGAGTGCCTGATCGAGATCCGCCATCGCCGGGGCCGGTCGTTTCATCTCCCAATAAACGATGGCGCGTTGGTAGAAATATTCGGAGTGATCAGGCGCCAACTCGCAGGCACGCGTCAGAGCGGCGATGGCCTGGTCGAAATCCCGACGGGCCGCGAGGGCGGTACCCCGACGGCTGTAAGCTGCCGCATCCTCGGCCCGTTCGCCCGCTTCTTTAGGTTCCACCGACGATGCATCTCCGGCAGAATCGGTCTGCGCTTTAGGATACTTGGCAGCCGCGAGATTGAAGACCGGGCCACCGTTGTAGGTGAAATACAATTTGTGTTGGCTGTTCGCCACATAGATTCGGTGCGACAGGAAAAAATCCGGCCCAAGGAGCATGTCCGCGTTTGGAAGATCGATATCCGCGATGCGCAATCGGGTGTTCTGAATCTCCTCGTCGCCGATCTTGAATCTAGAGAATGGCGCTATGTAGGTGGGGATGGAGTTTCTGCCGATACCATGCATCCGGCCGGCGAAGACGACGCCGGGGGAATCGGGCTTGATGCCAACGCGCGCGGCGGCCCTAAGGGACAAAACAGAGTTACCCGCACCCGTATCGAAAGCTACGCGGATTTCGGTCCCGTCGATGGAGGCAGAGCCCAGCGTTTGCGGATTTTGCGGAGTGGTCCTTTCAATGTCGATGACCGAATACGGCGTCGTGGTTCCGTTGACCCAATACGCCAGAATCGTTTTCCCACAATCCTCCGGCTTCATCAATCTAACGAAGCCTTGGCCTAGGTCGTATTCCACGTCGGCGATGTGAAGGACATTTTGACCGAGAACGCCAATGCTCCCCGCCCCGACCTCGCTGCCGCCCACCAGGAACAGAACATCGTGCAAGCGAGCGCCGGCAAGGGTGAATTCTTTCACCTTGGCGATCGACGCGTCGGCCCTCCCGCCGCCGACACCCGTGAGGAAGAAACCGAAGGGAGCGGGATAGGTCGAGAGCTTCAGCTCCGAAGCGCTCGGGGCACTTAGCATGCTGTAAAAGGCGCCGCTGTCGACGAGAAATTGCACATCGGCACCATTGATTTTTGCAGTCATCAAGGGACGCATGTCGGCCATCGTGATTGGAAACTCAGCCATCTTGCCGAGTTTGCATGCCCCGCCATAAGCGGGTGCAGCTGCAATCGAAGCGCACAAAACTACAAGCCCGAGAAGGACCCGATGGCCGCCGGGGGAACTTGCCAAGACCTGCATGAGTTTAAGGGCCATTTTGGCTACGACTTCCCTGTCGCTGGTATACCGGAATTCTGCTGCGAAGCGGGTGTCCGGTCAAAGCTCATATCGGCGGTCGCGGTGTCCCCTCCGCTCGCGACCTAGAGCACAAATTCCTGTATCCGGCCGAACCGCCGGAAACTCGCGATGCCTGTCTCGGTTAGCCGCTCACCCGTGCCGCCTCATGAAATCCGCGACGGCCCGTGAAAGCGGGCTGGCATGATTGGCGAGACCGGCAACGGCTTCATAGTGATTGAGCCCGGGCTGTGGAAACTGTTCGACGTCGAGAGCGGCAGCCTTCCATGCCGCATGGTAGCTTTGCGTCTGATCCAGGAATGCTCCCGACTCGTCGCCGCCCACGGAAACGAGCAGCGGAGGCGCACGTCTTGGGATCTGCAACAGCGGACTTTGATCGATGGATAAACTATCGGTCAGCTGGAGTGTCGGCTGCAGCCATGAATGGCGCAGCGGCCGAAGATCGAAAACGCCGCTGATTGCGATTCCACCCTTGAGAAGATTCGCGAACGCGGCGGGCTCCTGGGACCAGTCGGTCGATAGGAGCATCCCGACCTGCTGGGCACCCGCCGAATGGCCTGCGACAAAAATATTCGTCGGATCGCCGGCGAATTGCCAAGCCGTGCGGGTCAACCACGTCACCGCCGCGCGGCTCTGTCGGGTGATCTCGGAGAGCGAGACCTCCGGACATAGCCCGTAATTCATGACGGCGACCGTGACACCATGCGGAACCATACCGCTTGCCACAAAGCTGAATTCCCGGCTGCTGAGTGCGCGCCAATAGCCGCCATGGATGAACATCAACACCGGTGAGCCCGGTGTCTCGGAAGGAAAAATGTCGAGAGTTTCCGCCGGCGTCGGACCGTACGGGACGTCGAGTATGCAATTGAGTTTGGTCCGCGCGAGCGTGCTATGGCGAACGTACCAATCGATGAAGGGAACTCTCGAGCCGACGCGCCGCTCCGGATCATATTCGGCATCGATCCGGGCGCGCTCTCCCAAATCCTGCTCAACCGTCGTCCCTATCGACATGCTTCCTCTGTGCCACCTAGCTGTCACGTGGAAATCAGTGACCCTAGCCAATTAACGTGGTTTTGGCAGTAGGGGTAGACCTGATAAAAGGCGTGCGGGCTTCGATGGGGTATAGTTCCGTGGGAAATGCTGCTCCGCCGCCCAATCTCGATAATCGCGGAATTTCTGCGGCTGGAGGCGGCGGCAGGCCTTCTCATCATGGGTTCTGCAATTCTGGCTCTCGCGCTCGCCAATTCCTCGGCTGCGCCGGCGTACGGTGCCGCGCTCACCTACTTGATCGGCGTACCGCCTGCCAGACTGCCTCTGTCGCTCTGGATCAACGACGGACTGATGGCGCTGTTTTTTCTGTTGGTCGGTCTGGAGATCAAACGCGAGCTGCTCGTCGGCGAACTATCCTCCCTCAAGCGGGCGGTCTTACCGGCGAGTGCCGCAGTCGGCGGCATGGTGGTACCTGCGCTGATCTACGCCGCGATCAATTGGCATGATTCCGCCACTTTGCGCGGATGGGCAATTCCCGCGGCAACGGACATCGCGTTCGCGCTCAGCATCTTGGCAACTTTGGGCAAGCGTGTGCCGGCGTCCCTCAAGGTGTTCCTGACGGCGCTCGCGATCATCGACGATCTCGGCGCAATCATCATCATCGCCCTGTTCTACACGGAGAAAATCTCGGTCCTTGCCTTGGCGTCGGCAGCCGGCGGCTTGGTGCTGCTTTTTGCTTTCAATCGACTCAAGATCCGGCGCTTGACTCCGTACCTGCTGGTCGCGCTCTTCGTGTGGTGCGCGGTCATGGCCTCCGGAATTCATGCCACGCTTGCGGGTATAGCGGTCGCGTTCATGATCCCGCTGCGCGATGCCGACATGGTGGAAGAGAATAGCCCTTTGCACCGACTAGAACATGGTCTGCATCCCTGGGTGGCATATGGAATTCTGCCGATCTTCGCATTGGCGAACGCCGGACTATCGTTCGAGGATCTTTCGCCGGCCGCCCTCCTCCGCCCTGTGCCGATGGGAATCGCCGCCGGCTTGTTCTTCGGCAAGCAGATCGGCGTGCTGTCGGGATCGTGGCTGACCGTCAAATGCGGCTGGGCCGAATGGCCGCAGAGCGCGACCGGCGCGCAGATCTACGGAGTTGCGCTCATTTGCGGGATTGGCTTTACCATGAGCCTGTTCATCGGAAGCCTGGCATTCAGCTCGGACGAATTGCAGCGGCTCGTGAAACTCGGCGTCTTCAGCGCGTCCGTGTTCACCGCCATCGTCGGCTATCTGACGTTGCGCTTTGCCGGACCGGGGCTGCCTCAATGAGCACGCACACCGAAGTGCCGTCGGCGCATTGTGCCCCGTAGCGCTCGGACGGCCTATACCAAGGGGACTCCTTTCGCCACGCGCACCACCACCGTGCCCGCAATCTTGTCATGCCACGCCTGCTTGGCGTCGTCGAATGCAATCCAGAAAAAACCCAGTCCGGCCACCGCCATAGACAGAAAGCAGCCGAGCGCGCGAACGATCGCGGTTTCCCAATCGATTTGGCGGCCATCCAACCGTACGACCTGAAGATCGAACACCATGCCGCCGATAGTCGATCCGCGTAGTTTCCACATCATTGCACCGTAGATCGCGAGAACGACGAGCTCGAGGTGAAACGCGTGGTGCAAAAAACCCATTAGAAATCCGATCAACAAGCCGTCGAGCAGAAGGGCCAACATGCGAACCCAAAACCCCGCACGCGGTAGTGCGGCGCTGATGGCCGGCGCACCCGCAGCGCCGACACCTGGTGCCGCGCTTGGCCTCGACCCTGGTGCCGCCGCTGGTGCTGCCGGGCCTGACGCCGGCCCTGGCGCCGCCCCTGGCGTCGCAGTCGCCGGTGGCGGGCCGATCGCGTCTGATGCGGCAGCAACGGAGACGGCGCCCGTCGACACGCTTGCAGCGGCTGCCTGGGACGTCGGACCCGCCGGCGGCATCGCGTCTGGCGGCGGCATCGCGTCTGGCGGCGGCATCACGCCGGGCGGCGGTGTCGCGCCGGGTGGCGGAGCAAGGCCATCGCTTCTGGCAGCCTGCCAAGCTCGCGCGGAGTGAGTGAGAGTGTAGACGACAGCTCCAAGCCCCAGCAGGCCCAGCAGCTTATAGAGGATGAAGCCCAGTATCGGAACGAGGTACAGCGTCAGTACGATCACCCCGCCGATGAGCACGGCCCACGCGGGATGGGCGAGCGTACCGGTATGGCGCTGGCCGAGACAGCGCCGGCCCAGCCACGCGAGCATCACGGCTTTGCCGAACAGTCCGGCGCAGAAAAGGCCAATCACGACAAAAGGCACGGCAGCAATTCCAATGACCGAGATACACAGCAACACCAGCAAGACCGGTACGAGCAGCACGGTCAGCAGTGCGGCCAGCGCCGTTCTGCCGGGCTGGGCCTCGAAGGTTTGCGCGCACCGGATAATGCCCTCCCGGAACAGCAGCGCGAGGCAGGCATATAACGCCAAAAACGCCAAGGCGAGGCCCCAGGCCCAGCCCAACCCTCGCTCCAAGGCGAGCGGTCGACCGTAGAACAGGCAATGATCAATCCACGGACGCAGCCAACCGAAACCGGCGGCAGCGGCGCCGATGCTTTGCAAACCGCCGGCAACGATCGAGTTCGGATCTCGTTTTACCGTACCACCGACGGCAACGACGTTGCCCCCGACGTTCGCATTGGGCCCCAGTTCGACATTCCCGAGCACCGCGACCACATCGCCGCCAACCGTATCGTCAACATAGGTATTGCCCAAGACCGCGACCGCACCTTGTTTCACTGGACCGTTGACCCGCGTATTCCCGAGAATCGACACGACCTCGCGGGTCTCTCCCTCAATGCTCGAGGAACCGAGAATCGACACCACCGAGTCGGCATGCGCGCCGCGAGGCAAGTCCGAGTCATCCCCGATGTTGACCAGATTGTTACCGTGGCGGCGATGTCCGTCGAACGGCTCCTGCCAATCGGAGTCGGTGTCCGCCGTCTCCGTCGTCGCCGCTGTGGGCTCTGCATGGCCGATGAGCGTCCAAATCGACAGCGAAATCGCAAGCAGTGAGGCAAGGCGTTGCGAGCGGATAGGCTTCATGGGCGTAATTCACCTGAGATCTCGGGTTTAAGATAAAGCGTGCGATACGCCGCGGCGGCGAGTCCGAACAATGCCGTGTACAACAGAGCGCTCACTGCCAAGCCCTCATAGACCCAGTCCGGTGGAACGGCGCGCACGAGCGACGCCGCCAGTTCTCCCGCTGTGCCGGTGAGCATCAGAGCCTGCCGCGCCCAAGGCAACGAAAGCACACCGGATTCGTGCAATGACTCGAGACCTGCGATGGCCCAGAGGCCGCCCCGGAATACGAGCCCAGCAAGGGCAGCGCACAACAAGACGAAGGTACTGCGCGCGGCCCGCGGCCATTGCGCAAAGCTGTGACGCCACCAGGGCAGCGCGGCACGGCGCTGCAACTCGCCGAGCACCCGCGACTCCAGTGTGAGCGGTGCACGGCGCAACGGCAGCCCATGCAGCGTGCGCTGCATCAGCCGCTCAAGTTCTTGTTCCGCTTCAGAAGGTTCGTTCATGAAAGATTCAGCTTTCCAGAGAGTCGCGGGCGATGCCCTGGGCTTGCAGCACGGGCAGCAGTGCCGCGCGGGCGCGCCTGATATCCGTTTTCACCTTGGAGAGGGTCACACCCAGCCGTACCGCGATGTCCTCGTAGGAAACATCCTCGAAGTGAAAAAGCACCAGCGGCAGCCGTTGATGTTCCGGCAATCGCCGCAATGCATCGTCAATCACGGCTCGTTGCTGATCGGCCCCGAGATCCGCGAGCAACGTGTCCGGCAGCTGCGGCTCGGGAAGGGATGATTCCTCGGAGAAAAACCGCCATCGTTTGCGGTATCGCGTGAGGTGATTGAGCGCGAGGTTGATAGCCACCGTCTTCAGCCAACCTCCTGCCGCTGGACTCTCGCGTAGATGCGCAAAATTTTCGTAGGCCTTGATGAAAACCTCCTGGGCAATATCCTCGGCCTGCGCATCGTTGCCTGTCAAACGTGCGGCCGTCGAGAAAACCATGTCCTGATAGGCACGCATAAACGTCGTGAACAGGGTTGTGCGGTCGGACTCCGTAGATGGCGTATGCACTGGAATGTGGTCGTTTAGACCCATAACACGGCTGGACCGAAAAAGTTGCGAGCGTTACGGTAAAACGTCGGGCGGCCTACCTAAGAACGGCGGCGCGGCCGGCGCGGCGGGGCCATCCGGCTCGAAAACCCGGCGCCATGCGTCATTGCAGCCGCGGGACGTCGAACAGGGCTAGCGATAGCGTCCCATCAACTTTTCCAACGCAGCACGGCCCGGCGAGAGCTTCTCATAGGGGATGCGGCAGAGCGGCACGGCACTCGTCTTGTTCAGCGTGTGAAACTCCGTGCTGCCGGTTTCATTGATGTGGATCAATCCGGTCACGTATTCGTTTTGCTTGAGTTTATTTTCTATGAAGCTGTACGCCTCGCTGCGGTCGGCAGGATCGTAGCTCGAGCCGAGCTTGCGCAGTACGACGCGGCTTCCATCGTGCAGTTGCACCGGTATCGATTCCCCGATCGGATAGTCAACCGCGATCTCTTCCGCGGGAGGCACGAAATCCGCCTCCATGGCGGCATGGTAATGCTCGCGGGTGAAGGTATAGCTCTTGGTCGAACCCTCATGGTCGTTGAACGTGACGCAGGGCGAAAGCACATCGATGAGCGCGAAACCGTTATGACGCATTCCTGCTTGAATCAAAGGAACGAGCTGCGCCTTGTCCCCGGAAAAGCCCCGCGCGACAAAGGTGGCGCCGAGGGAAAGTGCCAGCAACACGGGATCGATGGGCGGAGTCTGATTCACGTCGCCCTTCTTCGCCTGGGTGCCGATGTCCGCGGAGGCGGAGAACTGGCCCTTGGTCAAACCGTACACGCCATTGTTCTCGATCAGATACAGCATGTTCACATTGCGCCGGATGGCATGCACCAATTGACCCAGGCCGATCGACAACGAATCGCCGTCTCCGGATATGCCGATGTAAGTGAGATCCCGGTTCGCAGCGTTTGCACCGCTGGCGATCGACGGCATGCGCCCATGAACGGAATTGAAGCCGTGCGCCCCGTTGACGAAATACGCGGTGGTCTTGGACGAGCACCCTATCCCGGAGAGTTTGGCCAATTGTTCGGGGCGCATATCGAGGCCCCAGCAAGCCTCGACGATCGCAGCGGTGATCGAATCATGTCCGCAGCCCGCGCACAGGGTGGACATGCTGCCTTCGTACTGGCGGCGCGTCAGACCCAGGGCGTTGGTCGGCAAGGAAGGGTGCGCGACTTTCGGTTTATTGATGAATGACATGGTGTTCTCGTAGCGTTCGTTAGCGCGTGCTTTTTGCGGTCACTGCCGACAGCCGGGGCGCGTCGGGGAGGGCCGCCCGTATGCCGTCGACGATGGGTTCGCAAGACATGGGGAACCCGCTGTAGCTCAAAATGGACTTGAGCTTGGATTTATCGACCGCGGTTTCGAGTGTCAGCAGGGATCTTAATTGCGCATCTCGATTCTGCTCGACGACGAAAATCGTGGCATGCAAACTCAAAAAACTTTCCACTTCGAGCCCGAACGGAAACGCCTTCACACGAAGATAATCGACGTGGATTTTCTGGCGAGCGAGCACATCGATTGCCTCGCGCACGGCGCCGTCGCAACTTCCAACGCTCAAGATGCCGATCTTGTTGTCGCCTTTGCCGATCAACTCGGCCTTGGGCACATACTTGGCCGCGGTCGAGAACTTGCGCTTCAAGCGATCCAGTACCACTTGGTATTCGGTCGAATCCTCGGTATATCCGCCATATTGGTTGTGTCCCGAACCCCTGGTGAAATAGGCGCCCTTCGGGTTCACACCGGGCAGTGTGCGGTACGGAATCGCATCGTCATCTCGATCCACGTAGCGATAGAATTTGTCGAGACCCGCCAGCTCCTCGGCCGACAGCACCTTGCCGCGATCGGGCCGGTAGGCGTCGTCCCATTTCAAATCGGGGCACATCCAATCGTTCATGCCGATATCCAGATCCGAGAGAACGAAAATCGGCGTCTGCAACCGTTCGGCCAAATCAAACGCCTGAACGGCCATGTAGAAGCATTCTTCCGGATTCGCGGGGAACAGCAATACGTGCCGGGTATCGCCGTGCGAAGCATATGCGCACAGCATGATGTCGGCTTGCTGCGTGCGGGTCGGCATTCCGGTCGACGGGCCGACTCTCTGCACGTCAAAAATGACGCACGGTACTTCCGCATAGTACCCAAGCCCCACGAACTCATTCATCAGCGAAATGCCCGGGCCGCTGGTGGGGGTGAAAGCCCTGGCGCCGTTCCAGCTTGCGCCGAGCACCATGCCAATCGCCGCCAACTCGTCCTCTGCCTGGATCACCGCGTAATTGTGTTCACCGGTGGCAGAATCCACCCGATAGCGTTCGCAAAATCCCTTGAAAGCATCCATCAGCGAAGTGGACGGCGTAATTGGATACCACGCTCCTACGGTCGCACCCGCGTACACACAGCCGAGACCGGCAGCGGTGTTTCCATCGATCATGATGTGCCCGCGCGTCTTGTCCATGTGCTCGACCCGCAGCGTCAGCGGGCACTCCAAGTGCTGCTTGGCGTAGTCGTAACCCAAGCGCAACGCCTTGCTGTTCGAGTCGAGAAGCTTCGGCTTTTTGCCGTAGCTCTCGCGCATGAGCCCGTTGATGGCCTCGAGGTCGACGTTGAGCAGAGCGGCCAGCACACCTGCGTAGGCGATATTTTTGAGCAGTATGCGATTGCGCACGCCGTCGAAGTTTTCATTGACCAGTTTGGCCAGCGGCACGCCGATCACCGTGATATCGCCCCGCTGGAGCAATGCGCTGCGCGGCCACGTGGCGTCGTAGATCAAATAGCCGCCGGAGGCGACTTCACGCACATCTCTGGCATAGGTCTCGGCGTTCATCGCCACCATGATGTCGACCCGTCCGGCGCGCGCGGCATAACCATCCCGGGTCACGCGAATCTCGTACCAGGTGGGCAAACCTTGGATATTCGACGGAAAATAATTCTTTCCGGTCACCGGGACGCCCATCCGGAAAATGGCCTTCATGAGAAGCGAGTTGGCGCTCGCCGATCCGGTGCCGTTGACGTTCGCGAACTTGACGACGAAATCGTTTACTCGATCCACGGCGGTGATCAGATTCGGCATGTCGCGCTCTCATCCTCGGCAAGAGGAATTTTGATCGTGGATTTTTGCATGTCCCAGGCCGCGGTGGGACAGCGCTCGGCACACAGGCCGCAATGCACGCAGACATCCTCGTCCTTGACCATGACGCGTCCCGTGTGCGGCAACGCGCTCGATACATACAGTGCTTGTTCGACGTTCTGCGCCGGCGCCTTGAGTCTCGAGCGCAGCTGCGCTTCGGTGCCGTTCGGAGCTATGGTGAGGCAGTCGACGGGACAAATATCGATGCACGCGTCGCACTCGATGCATAGCTTCGCGGAAAATACCGTCTGCACGTCGCAGTTCAGACAGCGCTGCACCTCGAGCGCGGCCTGTTCGGCGGTGAACCCCAATTCGACTTCCACGTTTATTTTCTTGAAGCGTTCGATCAATCCGACGTGGGGCACCAGCCTTCGCTCGGCGGCGTTGTACTCGTTCTTATAAGACCACTCGTGCATGCCCATCTTGCGGCTGTTCAACGTCACCCCGCGCGGCATGCGAATCGCGACCGGTTCGCCGTTGCAGTATTTGTGGATCGAGATGGCGGCCTGGTGGCCATGCTCGACCGACCAGATGATGTTTTTCGGGCCGAACGCCGCATCGCCTCCAAAGAATACATTGGCGCGCGTGGCTTGAAAGGTCGTCTTATCGACCTTCGGCAGGTTCCACTTGTCGAACTCGATCCCGATGTCGCGCTCGATCCAGGGAAACGCGTTTTCCTGGCCGATGGCGAGGATGACGTCATCGCACGGGAAGAACTCCTCACCGAGCACGCGCGTCGCCGTGATGTCCCCGTTGTGAATCTCGTACTCGAGGTGCTCGAACATCATGCCCTGCAGCTGGCCGTTATCGACCACGAACCTGGTCGGTGCGTGATTGATCACGATCTGCACGGTTTCCTGTTCGGCGTCCTCGAGTTCCCAATCGGACGCCTTGAAGAACTGGCGCGGCTTGCGCGCCATGACTTTGACGTCCTTCGCACCAAGGCGTAGCGAAGTGCGGCAGCAATCCATGGCCGTGTTGCCGACGCCGATGATCAGAACGCGCTCGCCGATCTTCTCGACGTGCTTGAATGCAACCGATTCGAGCCAGGCGATGCCGATATGAATGCGGTTGCTTTCATGCCGCCCCGGCAAATCCAGTTCCTTGCCCTTCGGCGCACCCGTACCGACGAACACCGCTGCGAATTCATCGGAATCGAGCAGGTCCCGCATGCTGTTGACCGGGGTGTTGAGCTTGAGGTCGACACCCATGTCCACGATGTAGCCGATCTCTTCGTCGAGCACGTTCGCCGGGAGGCGGAAGGCCGGAATGTTGGTGCGCATCAATCCGCCGGCCACGCCGAATTGTTCGAAAATCGTTACTTCGTACCCCAAAGGCACGAGATCGTTGGCAACGGTGAGTGATGTGGGCCCTGCCCCGATGCAGGCAACACGCTTGCCGTTTTTCTCGTCGGGAGCGCGCGGCAGCAGCTCGCTGATGTCGTCTCGCTGATCGGCCGCAACCCGCTTCAAACGACAGATGGCCACCGGCTTGTTTTCAATCCGCCCGCGTCGGCAGGCCGGCTCACAAGGACGGTCGCAGACCCGACCCAGAATTCCCGGAAAGACGTTGGAAGCCCGGTTCACCATGTAGGCTTCGGTGAATTGGCCCTGGGCGATTAGCCGAATGTATTCCGGGACATCGGTATGCGCCGGGCAGGCCCACTGGCAGTCTACTACTTTATGAAAATAATCAGATTCCCCGGTATCGGTCGGTTCCATGTTTCCTCATTTCAAGATCGCCCCCCGAAGGCCTCTGCAAATTATAGGCGCAGGGCGCTTCGGCGTGGGTGCCGTAGCGCACAATAAATCTGCGGTTGCGCACAAAAGACAACGAAAAGGCTCAACCGGGCGCCCGTAGTCAGGTCGGCGCTCCCGCATATTTCGCCACGTCGTCTTCGAATTCAAACCACTCCGCCCGGTCTGCATAGAAAATGTGCGATTGCGGTTTTGTCTTCAGGTAGGAATCGAGCGTGCCCAAGCGCACCCGAATCGCCTCAGGAGGACCCGGTCGCCGGCTGATGATCGGCGAACCACAACCGCGGCAAAAGATCCGGTGAACGCCCGGCGATGATTCGAAGTCTCCCAAGCTTTCATGGCCGGAGACAATCTTGAACTCCGATGGGCCAACCTCGGCGCTTGCGAGGAAGGCCGATCCATTGGCCTTGCGACAGCGCGAGCAATGGCAGAGGCTGATGGGTCCGATCTCTCCGGTAATCTCATACCGGACTGTTCCGCAAAGGCAGCTACCCTGATACATCGCAGATCCTCGCAATCGTTTTTTTTCGGCCCATCAGTTCTTTGTCGTGGCTGCGCGCGCCGCGAATCCGGGCCCGCGCAATACCCGGCCCGGCAGCGCTTTGGTTGCAATGCCGTCGATGATGACAGGGACCCCATTCACGAGCACCCACTGCATGCCCTCCGAGAGCTGGTTGGGCGCCGAAAACGTCGCCCGATCGGTGATCAGCTGCGGATCGAACACGACGATGTCTGCCCACATGCCGGCCTTGATCACACCCCGGTCATTGAGACGCAGTCGGGACGCGGGCAGGCTGGTAAATTTGCGGATGGCCTCTTCGAGCCGCATGCGCCGCTCCTCCCGCACATATTTGCGCAGCACTCGAGGGAAGGTGCCGTAGGCTCGCGGATGCGGAAATTCCTTACCCAACAACCCCTCGGGAGACGTTCCCGAGCTGTCATTGCAAAACGACACCCAAGGCTGCACGGCGGCAAGTGCAATGTCGGGCTCGCTCATGGCGAACACCGCAACTTCAGTCTGGGCATTGTCCTCGACGAGGATGTCGAAAAGGGTGTCCATGGGATCGGTGCCGCGGGACTTGGCGATATCGGCAAGGGTGTGGCCTTGGATGCCGAGAAGTTGCGGATTGGACACGGTCGATATCTGGATCGCCTCGGGACCGACAACTGACTGCCACTCGTTATCCCACTCCAGCGACACCGTCGCCAGCTCCTGTTTCAGGCGCTTGCGCACCGCCGGGTCCTTGAGCCGCTCGATAAGCTTGGCGCTGCCTCCATCGTGCGCCCAGGGCGGAATGAATGCGGACAACTCGTTGGCCCAGGCAGGATAGGCGTAGGTGTCGGCAGCAATGTCGATGCCGGCGGCACGGGCGCGGTCGATGCGCCCGACGATCTCGGGCATGAGGCCGAAGTTATTGACGCCGCCCGCCTTCAAGTGCCAGATCTCGACGGGAATATGCGCTTCGCGGCCGATACGGATCGTCTCCTCCAGCGCAGTCATGAGGGCCTCTTGCTCGGAGCGCATGTGGGTCGCATAAATGCCGCCGAACTGCGCCGCTGTCCTCGACAGCGCAATGAGTTCTTCCGTGCTGGCGTAGGGCGCCGGCGCATACTCCAAGGAACTCGAAACTCCGACCGCACCCTGGCGCATCGCCTCGGCGACAAGCGCCTGCATTTGCGTCAGTTCGCTTGGGGTAGCCGCCCGGTCCGCGTACCCGATCACCATCTCGCGCACCGTGGTGGCACCCACATAGGAGGCAAGGTTGATGCCGATACCCTGCCGTTCCAGCCGCGCAAAGTAGCCTGTGAAGTCCGACCAATCCCGTTTGATCTGGTAGTGCTCGAACTGGGCCGCGCTCTCCTTGGCAATGGCGTCGTTGACGGGTGCGATGGAGTTTCCCTCCCCCGTGATTTCGGTCGTGATCCCCTGAAAAACCTTCGATGGAGCGTGTGGGTCGACTAGCAGCGTCATCTCGGATTGGCCCAGCATGTCGATGAAGCCCGGCGCGACGACGCGGCCCGCCGCATCGATGCGCTGTTTTGCCGAAGCCTTGTCGAGCCTGCCGATGGCGACAATGTGTCCCGCGCGAATACCGACGTCCGCCGCGTACCACGGCGCGCCCGTCCCATCGACTACCCGGCCGTGCTCGATAATCAAGTCATAGTCTTGTTGCGGAAGCTCTCGTCCGACGACCACGGGTGGAACTGCCGCCAACATAAGGGCGAGCAAGAGGGCTTTCCACGCAGCGCGTAGAATCTGTGTCGGCATGGGCGGGGGTCCCTTTTGAGGCAAAGGCGCGATCATAACTTCAAAATCCGTCGGCCAAGGAACTGCCGGCCGCTTTATCCATTAGGGGGTGTCGGAGGCCGGCTGAAATAGTGTTAGGTCAATTCTTGCACTGTCGATAGAAGCACAGTACATTTAAGGGCTTACGCTCAGATCTTGAGCGGGTGTCGAGTTTGACCGCGGACACTCACCGCGAGAAGGTAGATCATGGCTGCACAGGCGCGTTCGATTGCTTCCCTCACCATTTCCTTTGGACTGGTGGCAATTCCGGTGAAATTGTATTCGGCCACCGTGGCATCGGAGAGAGTGTCCTTCAATCTTCTCAGGCAGAAGGACGGTTCTCGCGTCAAACAGCAATATGTTGCGGTCGCCGACGGCCAGCTCGTCGAGCGCTCGGAAATGGTCAAGGGCTATGAATTCGCCAAGGACCAATATGTCATGTTCAGTTCCGAGGAGCTGAAGGCGCTCGAGGACACGACCACCCACGCCATCGATATCGGCCAATTCGTCCCGCTGGAGTCGGTCGACCCGGTTTTTTTTGACGGCACCTATTATCTGGCGCCCGACAAGGGCGGCGCGAAGCCCTACACGTTGCTTGCGACCGCGTTGCGTAAAGCCGGACAGTGTGCGGTCGGGCGTTGGGTCTCCCGCGGCAAAGAACACATCGTAGTGATAAGACCGATCGCGGACGGTCTCGCCATGCATCAATTGCATTTCAAAGCGGAAGTTCGCGACCTGAAGGACCTCGGCATCGAGCCGGCCCAGGTATCGGAACCCGAACTCAAGCTCGCGCAGCAACTCATCGATCATCTCGCCGTCAAGCGCTTTGATCCGAACGAATACGCCGATGAATTCAAAGGACGCGTCGAGGCAGCCATTCAAAAGAAAATACAAGGCAAGCAGATCTCGCTCTCCGAGGCTCCGGTGGCCGCCACCAGCGGCAATGTCATTGATTTGATGCAGGCACTTCGTGCCAGCATCGATGCGCGGGGAACGAAAGCGACCAGCCTGAAGGAGCGCAAGGCGCCGAAGCGCGCCGCATCGTCCGGAACCGCGCGTAAATCCGCTCGACGCTGAGATGCATGCATTCGACACTAAAGATCTAAAGCGGCTTTTTGGTATCCCCGCCTCTCAAGTACGTTCGCTGATCCGCGCGGGGCACATCCATCCGCTCAAGAAAGCGGGCCGCCTGAGCTATTCGTTTCAGGACCTAATCGTGCTACGCACCGCCGGTTCGCTGCGCGCTGCGAAAATACCCGCGCATAAAATCAACCGCACTCTGCAGCAGATCCGAGCGTCGCTTCCCGGAGAGTTGCCGCTCAGCGGTCTGTCCATCGTCGCCGTGGGCGACAGCATCGTCGTGCGCGAAGGTCAATCGCTTCGGGAATCCGATACGGGCCAATATGCTCTGGCTCTGGAAGTCATCGATAAGGGAGGCGACCTTCTCGTCATCGACAAGCGCAATACCGCGGCGGCGCCGAATCTCTCAGCCGATGAGCACTTCGCGAAAGCATTTGTGCTCGAAGAAAGCGACGTCGATGCGGCGCGCTCGCACTATGAAGCATGTTTGGCGGTAGATCCGCACCACCCGGAGGCACGGCTCAATCTGGGCCGTCTCCTGCACCTGGGCGGCCGGCTTCGCGACGCGGAGCAGGTGTACCGCGGCGCGGATGCGACGGAGCCGCTCCTCTCTTTCAACCTCGCGGTGCTTCTCGAGGACCTCGAGCGGGAGTCGGAGGCGATGTTGGCATACCGAAATGCACTCGCTCTTGATCCCAGCTTCGCCGACGCGCATTTCAATCTTGCGCGGCTCTACGAGCGCGCAGGCCAGTCCAAGAACGCGTTACGCCATCTGCTCGCATACCGGCGCTTGATCGACAAGCAAGGGGCATGAGGCCGCAGCCGTGCTAATGAATTGCGCGGTGCGCTCCGGTGCCGTGATGGGCAGCATGTGGCCACCCTCGGTCAGCATGAGCTCGGCCCCCGGCAACTTGTCCGCCAACCCTTGGCCCTGACTGTGCGGATTTAGAATGGGATCGTTGCGGCCGTAGAGAATGTTCACCGGCATTTGCATGTTTGCGTAGCGCTGCATCATCTGCGGCAAGTCCTCGGGAATCGCCACAAGATCGGCGCAAGCCGCAATGAAATGGCTAGGGCGCAGCGCGAGCAACGCGCCGCCTCGCGTGCCAAAGTCGCGTGGAGCGGTCTCGGGAGCGAACAACAGAGTCAGCATCTGGTCGCGCTTGGCGAGACTCAGCGGTACGGCCAGCGTCCAGGCCACGAGCGTGCGTACCCAGGGCTTCGCGATTGTCAGCCCCTTGAACATTGCAGGAACACTTTGCGTTATGTGAGTGAGCGGCGCCACCAGCGCGAGACCCGCCACGCGCTCGGGGTACTTCTGCGCGAGTGCCAGCGCCACCGCACCTCCCAGTGAATGGCCTACCACCAGCGGGCGGCCGAGTTGAAGTGTGTCGATCAGCGCAGCCAAGGTGTCGGCTTGAGCGCCCAGTGCCGCCGAGGCGCCCGGCGCCCGCACCGAATAGCCGGAACCCGGCCGATCCACCGCCACCACCCGATACTGTTTGGCGAGTTCATCGACGACACCGTAGGTGAAGTGGCCGAGCTGGCCCGCGAGCCCGTGCACCAAGAGAACAGCCGGTCCCTGCCCGCGTTCCACGACATGCAAGCGGCAGCCAGGGAGGTCGAAGAAACGGCCGAGCGGCGGCAGTGTCGCTTCCACTTGGCGCGCCGTGCGGGCAGTGAAAAGCATTAGCGAGCCCGCAATGGCGGCAATGGCAGCGACTACGAGGAGGAAGATCATCATCACGTCGGGCGAGTATGCTCTGCCACTACGGCGCGCGTAACCTAACCTCACAGGAAGCTATGCGAGAATTCAATTCAATCGAGGATTTGCAACCGCTGGTCGGCCAGGAAATCGCTGTGAGCGACTGGATCACGATTGACCAGGAACGGATCAATCGCTTCGCCGAAGCCACCAGCGACCACCAGTGGATCCACGTCGATCCCGAGCGGGCCAAGGCTGGACCCTTCGGCACAACCGTGGCGCATGGATTCTTGACGCTCTCGCTGCTGCCCTGGCTGACCCAGCAGGCGATGGTAATACGGAGTACTAAAATGGGCGTCAACTACGGACTCAACAAAGTGCGCTTTCCTGCGCCGGTCCCTGTGGGCAGCCGACTGCGCGCTCGCTTCAAACTGCAGAAGTTCGAGATGCTCGAGGCGCTGCATGGAATATCCGGGGCTCAACTGGTTTGGGAGGTGACAGTCGAACGCGAAGGCAGCAACAAGCCCGTGTGCGTGGCGGAGAGCATTTCACGCCGCTACGGATGATCGAGCCACCCTCCGCCCGTCGGTAGTCCGCAAACGCCCTTAGTCCGCAAACGCGGAGTAGACGAGGTCGCGGAATAGAACTCGGTAATAGTCGCGCTGGCCCGGTGCCTGGATCAGCAGGAGTGCAATGAGCTGCTCCGCCGGGTCAACCCAGAAGGTCGTGCCGGCGAGGCCACCCCAGAAATACTGGCCGATTGAACCCGGCGTGTGAGCGATGCCGGCGTGAAGCCGAACGGCGAAGCCGAGCCCGAATCCATAGCCGGGGAGCAAGAGATCCGGCGCGCCCGTGATAGGCCCGAGATGATCCGCTGTCATGAGTTCGATGGTTTTGCGGCTCAGCAGCCGTACCCCATTGAGGGTTCCGTTATTGAGCAGCATCTGCAGGAATCGCGCGTAATCACTCGCGGTCGACACCAGCCCTCCGCCGCCCGATTCGAAATTTGGCGGATCGCGCACCTCGAGCAGCCGGAGCGCCTCACCGCTCTCGGGATCCCGTGCGAAGGCCTCAGCGAGGCGAGAGTGGTCGCGCTCCGGCACGTGAAACGCGGTGTCGACCATCCCGAGGGGAGACATGATGTGCCGCTCGAGATAGACGCCGAGCCGCAGCCCGGACAACAACTCGATGAGCCGGCCGATGACATCGGTCGAACGGCTGTATTCCCAGCGGGTGCCCGGATGATGCAGCAACGGCATTTTGCCGAGAGTCGCGACCTGCTCGGCGCTCGTCTGAGTGCGGCTGAAGATTTTCGCGCCCGTGTACATTTTGTGCACCGGACCGGTGCCGCGAAACTCATAGGTAAGTCCGGAGGTATGGCGCAGCAGATCCTGAATGGTGATCTCTCGATCGGCCGGCACCAGTTCGATCTCTCCGCCCCGCTCCACCGCGACTCTACGGTCGGCAAAGTCGGGTAGATATCGGGCGATCGGATCATTGAGCAAAAAGCGTCCGTCTTCCCACAACATCATCGCCGCCACCGAAACGATCGGCTTGGTCATGGAATAAATACGAAAGATGGTGTCCTTGGTCATCGGCGCACCGTTGGCGGGATCGCGCTGTCCGAAGCTCTCGAAATAGGCGAGCCGGCCCCGGCGCGCAATGAGTGCAACGGCCCCTGGCACGCGCTCGCGTTCTACTTCGCCGCGCATCACCTCGCTCAAGCGAGTGAGGCGGGAGGTGGAAAGACCAATCTCTTCGGGCACGGCAACAGGTAGGGGAAGCATACTTTTTTTCCTCAAACAGTAACGACATTCTCAGTCAGCGCATGTCTCCAACGGCCCGATTTGAATCGCCAAATGAGCAGCGAGCCTTTGAGCAAATAGTCGCCGATGATCGAGCTGTAGACCCACACGACCGGAAGGTGCAGAAATGCGAACGTCGCCGCCAATCCGCAGCGCATGCCGATCAGACCGAGGAAGGACGTCATGAGCGGAAAACGCGTGTCGCCCGCACCTCGCAACGAACCGCCGATCGCCATGTCGACGCCCAATAGCGGCAGCATCGCCCCCATAATATAGGTGAACTCGGTCGTGCGCTGCACCGCGACTTGGTCGGATCCGAGAAAAAAGTGCGCCAATGCGGGTGCATTGAATACGACCACCAGCCCGACGGTGGTCATCGCGGCGACTGCGATGATGCACGCACGCCAGCCGCTGCGCGCGGCCCCTTCCACGTCTCCCGCACCTAAATGCTGACCCACCAAGGTGGAACCCGCGATCGAGAATCCGTAGCCGATCACCATCGCCGCGTTGAGCATGTTGACGCCGACGTTGTAGGCCGCGAACGCATCGGTTCCGTAGAAACGACCGATCAGCGTCAGGAACACGAAGAATCCCGCCTGCAAAACGATCTGCTCGACAGCCACCGGGTAGCCGATGTGCAACAGTCGCTGATAACGGATCTTTCGCAATAAATCGCCGGGAAAGAATTTGATCGTCAATTTCTGGCGCATCCACAGCGTGATCAGCACAGCGCCGCACAGAGTGAGCGACAGTCCGGACGCAAATGCTGCTCCCGCCGGTCCCATTCGTGGCGCACCGAACTTGCCGAATATAAAAATGTAAAGCAGGGGAAGATTGATCAGATTGACGGCCGTTCCGAACAGCAGCGGCGTCCAGGTGTTGCCGGCCGCTCGCAACGCACTCGATAAAATGATGTCGATGGCGAAGCCGACGATGAAGGCCGCCAACCAAAATATATTGCGCCCCGCCAGCTGCGCGGTGAACTCGTCCAAGCCGAACATCCCGGCGATCTGCCGCGAAAACAGCATGCCGACGCACATGATCGCCAAGCCCGCTAATCCGCCGAGCATCAGCGACGATGAGGTAATGCGGCTCGCTTCCTCCGGTTGGCCGGCGCCCCAGGAGCGGGCGACGAGTGCGGTCGTGCCGACACCGATCGCCATCAACACCGCCTGCAAGGCATAGAAGACGCGCTGCCCGGCGCCGACGGCTGCGACCGCGGACGCCCCCAAGCCGCCGACAAATTTGGTCTGGATCATCGCCACCATCGAGAACATCAGATTCGCCGCTATCGAGGGAATCGCCAGCTCCCAAATGCTCGGCCGTCTGAGTCGCTGCCGCTGCGCTGTTGCTTCGATAGTCGTCACGCGTAAGTGATCAGGGAAGGATCGGATTGCGTGTCGAGATGCGGTAGCGCGTTGAAGCTCACCAGCTGGTGGCGACTAGCAGACAGGGCGAATTCCGTGAGCGAACTGTTTCGAATGCGCAGATTGAGTAATATGGCGGTCTTTGCGGGCGCCAGCAGCGCGGCCGCTACGATTGCTGCGATGGGGCCGCCGGAACTCACCACGAGCACATTGCCGTCCGCAAAGAGCCGGCGGGCTTCGTCCATCGCCGCCACGGCTCCCTCCTGAAATGCCGCAAACGCCTGCATGCCGGCCGGCTGAAGGCGATCTTCGGCCCATGCCAGCAGTGCCTCCCTCAACACACGGAAATGCTCGCGCACCACGGCGGGGTCGCGGCGTGACGCAGCGGTGACGGGCGCGGGTAAGGTGCCCTTGAGGGCCATGATCAGGGCTTGGGAATCGTACTCGTCGAGGCCGGGAAAGCGCTTGACCACGAGCCCATCGCCGTATGCAGAACCGCCATCCAAAATTCCTTGCGCGGTCTCGGCGTGGCGCCGGAGAGTTCCGGTGTAGAGCGCGTCAAAGCGGATCTTGCGCAAACTGAAATAAGCCCCCAACAGGCGCGCTTGCGCAAACCCGGTCTCCGACAGCCGGTCATAGTCGTCGGTGCCGAAGGACGCCTGAGCGTGGCGCACCAGATAAATTGCGCCCATGCCCGCCCTACTCGCGGAGCGCTTGCGCGATCAGCGCGTTGATGCGCTCGGGTTGCTCGTGAATCACCCAGTGAGAGCCATCGGGAATTCGTGTGACGTCTAGATCCGGGCACAACTCTTCGAGCCCGTCGAGGAGGCTCGCGAGCAAGGCGGTGTCCATCAACCCCCAAATGACCCGCACCGGCACCCGAACCACCCAATCCTCGGCGCGCATCTCCGGTAGCAGAGTTGCAGGGTCCGCTGGGTTGACTGGATGCAAGGGCGATGCGCGATAGTAGTTCACGCCGCCCGTCATTCCATGGCTTGCGCCTTCCCCGGGAATCGACCACATCGTGTGATAACGCTCGCGAACCGGGGGGGTATACCAATGATCCTTGCCCGGTGCGCGGGCAGCGAACAGTGCGTCGAGAAGCCGGAAATCGTCCTGGACGAGTGCCATTTCCGAGCCGGGCGTGCGCAGCCAGTTCATGTAGCTCGAGGCTTGTTGCTGCTCCGGGTTCAGCTTCAATTGCCGCACGAAGATATACGGATGCGGTGCATTGATGATGACGAGCGTGCGGACCAAGTGCGGCAGAGCGATCGCGAGATTCCAAGCGATCGCGCCTCCCCAGTCGTGCGCAACCACTCGGCTCTCGGTATATCCCAGTTGCGCGATGAAGAGTTTTAAGTCCTCGACGATACTGCTCGGCCGGTAAGCGTTCACCTCGGCGGGTTTGCCCGAGAGATTGAATCCGCGAAGATCGACAGCGACGGCGTAGTAATCTTCACCCAGCGCGTCGAGCTGTGCTTCCCACGCGAACCAGGCCTCGGGAAATCCGTGCAGAAACAGCGCCAGGGGACGTCCGGGTGTTCCGGTGCTCGCGAAGTGCAACCGCATGCCGTTCGGCAGGTTCGCATATTGGCCGGTTCGAATCGGACTGCGCATGATCTCGGCGCCGAGGGTTCAGATCAGTTTCACGAGCTGCTTGCCGAAATTCTTTCCGCGCAGGAGCCCGATGAACGCTGCGGGCGCCGCCGCAAGATCACTCGCGACGCTTTCACGATACTTGAGCTTTCCGCTGCTCACGAGGGCACCGAGTTCGGACAGCCCCTGCGGCCAAAGATCGAGGTGGTCCGATACGATGAAGCCCTGCATCTTGAAGCGTGCGACCAAGAACATCGCCGGATTGCGGATGGCGCTCTTCGGGTCTTCACCGGGCTCGTTGTTGTAGTCGGTGATGAGGCCGCACATGGCGACGCGGGCAAACGGATTCAGCCGACTCATGACGGCATTCAGAACATCGCCGCCGACATTCTCGAAATGTGCGTCCACCCCGTTGGGGGCGGCTTCCCCCAAGAGCTTCGCGAGCTCCTTCAAGTCCTTCGCCTGGCGGTAGTCGACGCAGGCGTCAAACCCCAGCTCGGCGGTCACGTAACGGCACTTGTCGGGGCCGCCGGCAATGCCGACGGCCCGAACCCCGGCGAGCTTGGCGAGCTGGCCAACGACGCTGCCGACGGCGCCGCTGGCCGCACTGACGACAATCGTCTCGCCCGCCTTCGGGGCCATGATTTTATGGTAGCCGTACCAGGCCGTCATGCCGGTCATGCCCACCACTCCGAGATAGGCCGATATCGGGATTTGGCGTGTATCGATCAAAGTGAGGGCCCTGCCATCGGCCACTCCAACCTCCGACCAGCCGAGCATTCCTCGTACGTGGTTGCCGACGGCGAATCCCGGATGATTCGTTGCGACTACTTCCCCGACCGTGCCGCCGATCATGGTGGCACCGACTTCCTGCGGCTTCGCATAGGATTTCGCGTCGTTCATGCGGCCGCGCACGTAGGGATCGAGCGACAAATAGTGATTGCGCACCAGAACTTCGCCCGGCCCCGGACTCGGAATCGGAAGGGTCTCGAGCCGAAAATTCTCCGGCACTACCCACCCGGTGGGTCGCGACGCCAGCACTATACGACGGAAGGTATTGGCCATGAGTACTCTACAGCATAGCTCTATTTCAGTACGATCGTCTCATGAGCCTGCGGCTGGACAACATCCCGATTCGAACACTCGATAGACCCGCACCGAGTATCGAGATCCGAAAAGCGCACGACGGTACGGTGTATCTGAACTCCGGCATCGAGTATCGGCAGGGGTTGCCATCGCTGATCGACTACTTGAGCCTGGCCGCGGAGCGACGGCCCGGCACTACGTTTTTGGCGGAGCGCGACGGCGCCCTCCAGTGGCGGCGACTCACGTACCAGGACGCATGGCGCGACAGCGGAGCGATCGCCACGTGGTTAATTCGACGAGGATTTGGGCCCGCTGGCCGTCCGATATTGATTCTGTCGGAGAACAGCCTCGAGCATGCATTGCTCACGCTCGGCGCATTGCGTGCCGGGGCGGCGGTGGTGCCTGTGTCGCCCACCTTCTCTTTCGGCAACGACCTCGCGCGCCTCGAATATGCGGTGAATCTGATCCAGCCCGGATTGGTTTTCGCGAAGGACGCTGCGCGCTTTCGAACCGCGCTCGCTCACGCCGCCGCACCGGACCGGCATACCGCCACGGGGGACGAATTTGCGCAATGGCTACGCGAGTCGGATGAGGCGGCGTTGGCCGAAAGACGCAAGCAGATTGGCCGCGACACCGTCGCTAAAATCTTACTGACATCCGGATCGACCGGGCGGCCCAAGGGCGTGATCAATACCCACGGCAATCTGGCGGCGGCAGTGCAAATGATCCTTGAGGTCAGCGAGCGCGCCGATCCCGGACGGATCCCCATCAGCGTGAATTGGCTGCCCTGGCATCACACCTTCGGCGGGAACGCGCAGTTCAATCTTGTGATCGCGAACGCCGGCACGTTGTACATCGACGACGGTCGGCCGGTGTCCGGCCAATTCAAAGCAACGATAGAAAATCTCCGTGAACTCAGCCCTACGGGTTTCAGTTGCGTGCCGGCCGCCTATCAGATGCTGGCCGAAGCCTTGGAGAGCGACGCGGATCTGCGGCAAAAGTTTTTCAAGAATATGCGCGGGCTCTCTTACGGAGGTGCGTTGCTGCCGCATCCGTTGTGGGAGCGCATGCAGCGCCTCGCGGTGCAGGAACTCGGTGAGCGCTTGCCGTTCGGTACCGGCTGGGGAATGACCGAAACCTCCGCCACGGGGATTGCCGTGTATTGGAACACCGAACACACGGGCCTCCTCGGCTTGCCGCTACCCGGATCGCGGCTGAAGCTCGTCCCGTCGGGAGACCGCATGGAGCTGCGCATCGCGGGCCCGCACGTGATGCCGTGCTATCACCGCGCACCGGAACTGAACGCGGCGGCCTTCGACGAAGAAGGCTATTTCCGAACCGGCGATGCGGTGCGCTGGGTCGATGCCGGCCGGCCCATCGAAGGGCTGGCCTTTGCCGGCCGGATTGCGGAGGATTTCAAGCTGCTCTCCGGCACCTGGGCCCAAGCGAGCATCATCCGGCGCGATCTCCTCGACGCGCTGCAACCCTACGTTTCCGATGCGGTCGTTTGTGCGCCGGATAAACCGTGGCTCGGTGCGCTTGTTTGGCTCAACGGCGCGGACAGCGGCGCGCTGCGAACCGCGCTCCGGAAACAACTCACCGAGTTCAACAAGCAGCGTCAAGGAAGCAGCAGCCGTATCGATCGTTTGCTGGTGCTCCTAGAACCGCCGTCGTTGGAAAACGGCGAAATTACCGACAAGCGATCGATAAACCAACGCCGCGTCATTGAACGCCGCGCGGCCGACGTAGCGGCATTGTACGCAGACCCGGTAAACTCGAGCGTCATAGTCCCGTTTGACTCGTGACCGCCATCGGCGGAACCTAGTTCGGCAAATTGGAATCAAGGGCCAGATATGAACAAGCTGAGTATTGAGGCACGGGCTGGCATCGCTGTCCTCAAGCTCGACAATCCTCCGGTTAATAGTTTTGGTCACGAATTGCGCGAGGCGCTGGTAGGCGGGCTCGAGCGCGCGAATGCCGATCCGGGTATCGAGGCAATCGTGCTGATCGGTTCCGGCGGAGGTTTTTCCGGCGGCGCCGATATTCGAGAATTCGGCACGCCCAAGGCTTCGGCGCAACCAAACCTTAAGACCGTGATTCGCGAGATTGAAGAGAGCTCCAAACCGGTAATCGCCGCGATAGGCGGCGTGTGCATGGGCGGCGGTCTCGAGGTGGCGTTGGCATGCCACTACCGTGTCGCTGCGCCGGGAGCGCGAATCGCGCTGCCCGAAGTCAAGTTGGGTCTGCTGCCGGGAGCCGGCGGTACGCAGCGGCTGCCGCGCCTGCTCGGCGTCGAGAGCGCCCTGAACATGATTGTCTCCGGAGCAACCGTCGCCTCGGAGAAGCTGCGCGACTCGCGGCTGTTCGACGCTTTCGCCGACGGGGATCTGCTCGAGGCTGCCTTGCGTTTGGCGCGACGGGTGGTTGCCGAACGTCTGGGTCTCAAGCGCGTGCGGGACCTCGAGATTGCGATGCCGAATGCCGAGGCCTACTTGCAGTTCGCGCGCAACAGCGTCAAAGCCGCAGCCGGTGCGTATCCGGCCCCGCTGGCCTGCGTCGAGGCGGTCGCCGCCGCGGTGCAGAAGCCATTCGACGAAGGGCTCAAACGCGAGCGGGAGCTGTTCACGACGTTGATGGTCTCGCCGGAGTCGGCGGCGTTGCGCCACGTGTTCCAAGCCGAGCGAGCGGCCTCGCACATCCTCGATGTGCCGGCGGACACACCCGTTCGGCCGCTCCGCAAGATGGGAGTGATCGGCGCCGGCACCATGGGCGGAGGCATCACGATGAGCCTCATCAATGCCGGATTGCCGGTGGTGCTGCTGGAGACGGCCCAAGATGCGCTCGATCGGGGACTCGCCAACATCCGCCGCAATTATCAAAGCGCGCTGCGCAAGGGCACGCTCACTGAAACCACGCTCGCGCAGCGTTTGGCGCTGATCACGCCGACCTTGGAATACGAGCTGCTTCGCGATGTCGATTTGGTCATCGAGGCGGTGTTCGAAAGCCTGGACGTGAAACGCCAGGTGTTCGAGACCCTCGACTCGGTGGTCATGCCGGGAGCGATCCTCGCTTCGAA
This sequence comes from uncultured Gammaproteobacteria bacterium, assembly GCA_963755965.1. Taxonomy (GTDB): domain Bacteria; phylum Pseudomonadota; class Gammaproteobacteria; order Steroidobacterales; family Steroidobacteraceae; genus Bog-1198. The sequence continues at coordinate 239,388 of CAVWLU010000006.1, read as the reverse complement.
CACCTCGGCATTGAATCTTGATGCGATCGCAAATTTCACCAAGCGTGCGCAGGATGTGATCGGACTTCACTTCTTCAGCCCCGCCAATGTGATGCGACTGCTCGAGGTGGTGCGCGGCGCCAAAACCGCCAAGGATGTATTGGCCACCGCCATGCAATTGGCGAAGAAGATCGGCAAGGTCGCCGTGGTATCCGGTGTCTGCGACGGTTTCATCGGCAACCGCATGCTGGCCCGTTACGGCGCGGCAGCGCATGATTTGATCATGGCCGGCGCCACGCCCCAACAGATCGACGCGGCACTGCAGGGGTTCGGTATGGCAATGGGCCCGTTTCGCGTGGGCGATCTTGCCGGCCTCGACATCGGCTGGGCGCTGCGAAAGCGCCGCGCCGCGGAATTTCCCGACCGCGACTTCTCCAATGTAGCGGATGCGCTGTGCGAAGCGGGCCGGTTCGGCCAGAAAACCGGCGCGGGCTGGTACCGTTATCAGGCCGGCTCACGCGATCCCATCCCAGATCCTTTGGTCACGTCGATGATCGATGAGTACCGCAAGAGAAGAGGCATCACGCCGCGCACGGTAAGCAATCAGGAAATCGTCGAACGCTGCATCTATGCATTGATCAATGAAGGCGCCCGCATTCTCGAGGACGGCATCGCGCAGCGCTCCTCCGACATTGATCTTGTCTACCTCAACGGCTATGGTTTTCCGGCTTACCGCGGCGGCCCCATGTTCTATGCGGACCAAACGGGGTTACGCGTCATCGCGCGCGTGCTCAAACGCATTGCAGCCGGCTCCGGCAACGATGCAGTCTTTTGGACGCCGGCGCCGCTGCTCGAGCGGCTGGCCGAGCAGGATAAAACCTTCAGCGGCTACAAAGGATCTACCCCGTGACAGAAGCCGTCATCGTCTCCACGGCCCGCACCGGCTTAGGCAAGAGTTGGAAGGGTGCTTTCAACATGACGTATGGTGCGACCCTCGGCGCCCATTCCGTCGAGCACGCGGTGGCACGCGCCGGCATCGACCCCGCCGAAGTCGAGGATGTGATCATGGGCTCCACCTTCGGCGAGGGCACCACCGGCGGCAACATCGCGCGTGCGATTGCGTTGCGCGCCGGGCTGCCGACCAGCACCGCGGGCTTGAGCATCAACCGCTTTTGCAGTTCGGGACTGCAGTCCATCGCGCTGGCCGCTCAGCGGATTCTCACCGAAGGTGCGGCCGTCATCGTGGCCGGCGGCGTGGAGAGTATCTCTTGCGTGCAGAACGAAGCGAATACCCATATGCGTCGCGATCCCTGGCTGATCGAGCATAAGCCCACGCTCTACTGGACCATGCTGCAGACGGCCGAGACGGTGGCCAAGCGTTATCACATCGCGAAGGAAGCCCAGGACGAATACGGTGTTCGCAGTCAACTGCGCGCCGCGGCGGCGCAAGAGGCGGGTAAGTTCAACGATGAAATCGTCCCCATGACGACGATCATGGGCGTCGTCGACAAGAATACCGGCGGTATTACCACCCGCGACGTCACGATCGCCCAGGACGAGGGCATACGGCCCGACACCACGCTCGAGGCGGTTGCAAAGATTCGTCCCGCCATGCCGGGGGGCGTGATCACCGCCGGCAATGCAAGCCAATTTTCCGACGGCAGCAGCGCCTGCGTGCTCATGGATGGCAAGCTCGCGGAACAGCGCGGCATCGAACCTTTGGGAATTTTTCGCGGCTTCGCGGTGGCAGGCTGCGAGCCTGATGAGATGGGCATTGGTCCGATCTATGCAGTCCCGCGGCTTCTCGCGCGGACCGGCCACAAAGTCGCCGACATCGATTTATGGGAACTGAACGAGGCCTTCGCCTGCCAAGTTCTGTACTGCCGCGATAAGTTGGGCATTCCCGACGAGAGGCTCAACGTCAACGGCGGCGCGATCGCGGTGGGTCATCCCTACGGGGTCAGTGGTGCCCGCCTGACAGGACATGCCTTGATCGAAGGCAAGCGCCGCGGCGCCAAGTTGGTTGTGGTAACCATGTGCATCGGCGGCGGCCAGGGTGCTGCCGGCTTATTCGAGGTGGTGTAAAGATGGGCGTCCGTGAACTCTTCGAGTTGGGCGGCAAAGTCGCGCTGATTACCGGCGGTTCTCGGGGCCTCGGTCTGCAGATTGCGACCGGGCTCGGCGAAATGGGCGCCAAGATCGCGATCAGCGCGCGCAAACCCGCGGAACTCGAGGAAGCCACGGCGCAGCTCAAAAAACACGGTATCGACGCTTTCTCCGTGACCAACGACCTCTCCAAACCGGAAGAAGTGCCTGCGCTGGTCGACGCGGTCGTCGCTCACTATGGCGGCATCGATATATTGGTCAATAACGCCGGCACGAGCTGGGGTGCGCCGGCCGAGCACCTTCCCCTCGACGCGTGGAACAAGGTCATGACGCTGAATTCCACCAGTGTATTCATGCTGAGCCAGGCGGTGGCGAATCGCTGTTTCATCCCGAAACGCTCGGGCAACATCATCGTCGTGGCTTCGGCCGCGGCACTGCGCATCGGCATGCATATGAAAGCTGCCCCCTACTATGCTTCGAAGGCGGCCGCCCTGCACCTGGTGCGGGCACTTGCCTGCGAGTGGGGACACTTTGGGATTCGAGTAAACGCAATCTGCCCAGGATTCTTCCCATCGAAGATGGCGAGCGGGTTACTTGAAAAGATCGAAGCTCAAGTTATCGAGCGCACGCCGCTGGGGCGTCTCGGCGGCGACACCGACCTTCAGGGTGCGGCTGTATATCTCGCCTCGGAGGCGTCGCGTCATGTGACGGGTCAGTACATTGCCGTGGATGGCGGCGCGTCAAGTGCATGAACGGCCCGGCGAGTTCGCCCCTTAAGGCGGAGGTATGAGCAGCCCGACCGCGGGCCTGCGTCAGCCGGCCGCGCAACACGCGGTGGATTCGGCGCGGCTCGGCGCCTGGATGGCGAAGCACATCGAGGGTTTCCGGGGCCCGGTGAACGTGCAGCAATTTGCCGGTGGACAATCCAACCCCACATTTCTGATCGAGTCGGCGCAGGCTCGTTACGTGCTGCGTCGTAAGCCGCCGGGCAAGTTGCTGCCCTCGGCGCATGCGGTGGATCGAGAATACCGGGTGATCGTGGCGCTCGCGGGCACCTCGGTGCCGGTGGCGCACGCCTACGCATTGTGCGAGGACCCGTCGGTAATCGGTACTGCGTTCTACGTGATGGATTATGTCGAGGGCCGTCTTTTTTGGGATGCCGCCCTGCCCGAGGTCGAGGGTGCCGCGCGCCGCGCGATCTACGACGAAATGACCCGCGTGCTCGCCGCTTTGCACGACGTCGACTATGCCTCCGTGGGATTGAGCGACTACGGCAAGCCCGGACATTACGTCGAGCGTCAGGTGGCGCGCTGGACGCAGCAATATCGCGCATCGGTAACCGAAACCAGCGAAGCCATGGAGCGGCTCATAGAATGGCTGCCGAAGCACATACCCGCGGATGAGCAAACCAGCATTGTCCACGGCGATTTCCGTCTCGACAATGTGATTTTCCATCCGCAAGAGCCGCGAATATTGGCCGTATTGGATTGGGAGCTCTCGACGCTGGGCCATCCCCTCGTCGACCTCGCCTACTACTGCGTGCGATATCATCTGCCCACCGAGTTCCGCGGACTCGACGGACTCGACCCCGCGCTGCTGCAAATTCCGAGCGAGGCGGATGTCGTCGCCGACTACTGCCGGCGGCGCAATCGATCGCCGGTTGCGCCGAAGGATTGGACCTACTACCTGGCTTTTAACATGTTTCGATTGGCAGGAATCCTCCAGGGCGTGCTGGCGCGCGCCCTGCAAGGCAACGCCTCGAGCGCAACCGCGTTGGAGGCAGGCCGAAGAGCACGGCCGCTGGCAGAACGGGCCTGGCGGCTCGTAGAACAATCATTCGACACTTGATCGATTCTAAAGGATACGTATGGACTTCTCGCACAGTGACAAGGTCCGCCGCCTCCAAGAGCAGCTCGGCAGTTTCATGGAGGCTCATGTCTATCCGGCGGAGCCTCGCTTTCACGAAGAACTTGAGAAAAACCGCCGCAACGGCAATCCGTGGCAGGTCTCCGAGGTCATGGAAGAACTCAAGCGCAAGGCACGAGCCGAGAATCTCTGGAACTTGTTCCTGCCGCAGTCCGAGCACGGCGCCGGTCTCACCAACCTCGAATACGCGCCGTTGTGCGAGATCATGGGCCGCTCGCATATCGCGCCGGAGGCGTTCAACTGCTCGGCGCCGGATACGGGCAACATGGAAGTGTTGGCGCGCTACGCCGCGCCCGAACAGCAGCAGCGCTGGCTGGTGCCGTTGCTCGAGGGTCGCATCCGTTCGGCGTTCGCCATGACCGAACCTGACGTCGCCTCGAGCGATGCCACCAACATCAAGTCTTCGATCGTACGCGAGGGTGATCACTATGTGATCAACGGCACCAAGTGGTGGACTTCGGGCGCAGGCGATCCGCGCTGCGAGATTCTGATCTTCATGGGCAAGACCAATCCGGACGCGTCGCGTCACAGCCAGCAATCGATGATCCTCGTGCCCATGCGCACGCCCGGAGTCAAGGTGGTACGCCAGCTTACCGTGTTCGGCTACGACCACGCGCCGCACGGTCATTCCCAGATCGAATTCAACGACGTGCGCGTACCGAAGGAAAACATGCTGCTCGGGGAGGGCCGCGGCTTCGAAATTGCGCAAGGCCGCCTGGGACCGGGGCGCATTCACCATTGCATGCGTTTGATAGGTCTAGCCGAGCGCGCGCTGGAAATGTTGTGCGATCGTGCACAGCAACGCGTCGCCTTCGGCCGGCGCCTGTCGGAGCAAGGCGTGACGTTGGAACGCATCGCGGAATCCCGCATCATGATCGATCAGGCGCGCTGGCTGGTGCTGAATGCCGCCTACATGATGGATACGGTCGGCAATCGCGGCGCCAAGAAGGAGATTGCCATGATCAAGGTGGCGGCGCCGAATATGGCTTGCAAAATCCTCGATTGGGCCATTCAGATACACGGCGGCGGCGGCGTCAGCGATGATTTTCTGCTCGCGGCCGCGTACGCGGGCGCACGCACCTTGCGCTTTGCCGATGGCCCGGACGAAGTGCATCGCGAGCAAATCGGAAAGCTCGAATTGGGGCTTCATCGGCCGCGCGACCCCGGCGCGGGGAAGCGTTGAGCGGACTCAAAGGAACGACGAATGTCGGATAAACACTTCAAGTTCTGGCCGGCCCACGCGCAGCATCATCTCGTCGCTCCCGAGACGAATCTTTTCTACAACGCCGAGGTGTCGGCGACACGCTATCCCGACAAACCCTACCTGGTGTTCTACGACACTTCGATCACGTTCGCCGGGTTCTTCGATGAAGCAGAGCGCATCGCCGGCTTCCTCGAACGGGAATGCGGCGTACGCAAGGGCGATCGGGTAATGCTGTTCATGCAGAACAGTCCGCAATTCGTCATCGGCTACTACGGCATTTTGCGCGCCAATGCCGTCGTGGTGCCCCAGAACCCCATGAACTTGACGCAGGAATTTTTGCGCTGCGCGAAGGACGCGGGCGCGACCACGGCGATCGTATCGCAGGAATTGTTTTCAAGGGTCGAGCCGCTGCTCCGTTCCGGCGAGCTCACGCATGTCATTGTCGCCGCCTATTCGGATTATCTGAAGGGGCCGACCCCTCTCGCGGTGCCGGATGTCATTTCTGCGCCGCGCTTGAACGTGACGCAACCCGGCGTGACGCTGTGGAGCGACGTTCTCGAGCTCCGATTGCAACCGGGTCCTCTGACGGCCGGTCCCGACGATTTGTGCGTGATGCCTTATACCTCCGGCACCACGGGCGTGCCCAAAGGATGCATGCACTCGCACCGCACCACCATGCATACGCTGGTTGGAAGCATGCGCTGGTTCGCGGTGCAACCGGAGATGACCATGATGGCCGTGGCTCCGTTCTTTCACGTGACCGGTATGCAGGGCAGCATGAACGGCCCGCTCTACGTCGGCAACACCGTGGTGCTCCTGCCGCGCTGGGATCGCGACGCCGCGGCGGAGTGCGTGCAGCGATATCGAATCTCGACATGGACCGCCATTCCGACCATGGTGCAGGATTTCTTCTCCAACCCGAATATCGGCCGCTACGACTTGTCCTCGATTCAACGGCTGAGCGGCGGCGGCGCCGCCATGCCGGCCGCGGTCGCACAGCGGCTCGAAAACATGGGCATCACCTACCTCGAAGGGTACGGGCTCTCGGAAACCATGGCGGCCACGCACATCAATCCCGGCGAGCACTCGAAGAAGCAATGCTTGGGCATTCCGATCTTCGACGTCGACTCGCGCGTGATCGATCCGATCACCTTGAAGGAGCTGCCCGCCGGCGAAGTCGGCGAGATTGTCACGCACGGTCCTCAAGTCTTCTTGGGCTACTGGAATAAACCAGAGGACACCGCGCAGGTCCTTCTCGAAATCGACGGTAAACGTTTTTTGCGCACCGGCGATCTCGGACGAGTCGACGACGAAGGCTACTTTTTCATGGTCGACCGGCTCAAACGCATGATCAACGCGTCCGGTTACAAGGTGTGGCCGACGGAGGTGGAATCCCTCATGTACCAACATCCGGCGGTTCAAGAGGCCTGCGTGATCGGAACCAAGGATGCGCATCGCGGCGAGACCGTCAAAGCGGTGGTGGTGCTCGGGGCCGATTGGCGCGGCCGGATCGATGGCCAAGCCATCATCGACTGGTGCCGGCAGAATATGGCCGCCTATAAGTGCCCCAAAATCATTGAATTCGCGGAATCCCTGCCGAAGTCGGGCGCGGGCAAAATCCTGTGGCGCGAGTTGCAGGAGCGCGAAGCCGCCTCCCCTAACGATCGAGCGTCTCCATCATGAAAGCACTCTTAAGCCGGCAACCCGGCGGCCCCGAAACGCTGGTGCTCGAGGAGGTACCGGAGCCCGTCGCCGGCCCGGGCGAGGTCCGCGTCGCCGTGCATGCCTGCGCAGTCAACTACCCGGATCTCTTGATCATCCAGGACCTGTATCAATTCAAACCGCCGCGGCCCTTTGCACCCGGCGCGGAACTCGCCGGCGTGGTCGATGCAGTGGGTGAAGGGGTCGAGAACGTGCGTGTCGGCGAGCGGGTGCTGCTCTCGCCGGCCCGGAGCGGCATGGCCGAGAAGGCGGTGGGGCCCTCGAAACATTGCTGGAAAATTCCTGACTCGATGCCCTTCGACGAGGCGGCCGCTCTGCTGATGACCTACGGTACCTCGCAGCACGCGCTCAAGGACCGGGCGCAACTTCGGTCCGGAGAAACCTTGTTGGTGCTCGGCGCGGGCGGCGGTGTCGGTCTCGCGGCCGTCGAACTCGGTAAGGCGATGGGCGCGCGCGTAGTGGCCGCGGCATCCAGCGCCGAGAAACTCGCGCTGGCGCGCGAACGCGGCGCCGATGAGGGCGTGCAATACCCGGCCGGGCCGCTCGACAAGACAGCTGCACGCGCGCTGACGGATCGATTCAAGGCTGCCTGCCGGCCCGACGGAGCGCAGGTGATTTACGACGGTGTCGGCGGCGATTACACCGAGGCTGCCCTTCGTGCGATCGGCTGGCAGGGCCGGCATCTCGTGGTCGGGTTCCCCGCCGGCATTCCGAAACTACCGCTCAACTTGCCGCTGCTCAAAAGCTGCCAGATCGTCGGCGTGTTCTGGGGTGACTTCACGGCCCGATTTCCGGCTCTGCATGCCGCCAATGTCGCCGCACTCATGGAGCTTTATCTGGAAGGCCGGATAAAACCAGCCGTGACCGAACGTTTTTCGCTGGCTCGAGGCGCCGAAGCAATCGCCAGACTCGGCGCACGAGAGGCGCGCGGCAAAGTGGTGGTGATGATCGATTGAGCACGGGCTATCGGTGCGTCGACTGTGACGATTGGCGCTCGCGGTCAATAGGTTGTCGCCGAAAGCGCGGCATGACCCCCGCCGCAATGCCATAAGATGGGGGTACTCCTATGGACCTTAAATACACGCTAGAAGAGGAGGCCTTTCGCGCTCGAGTGCGAGCCTTTTTCGAGGCCGAACTCCCCTCCGATATCCGCACCAAGATGCGCTTGGGAAAGCGCCTACGCAAAGACGATTTGATGCTGTGGCAGAAGATTCTACACCGTCACGGTTGGGGCGCCGTGATGTGGCCTGAGCGTTACGGCGGCACCGATTGGAACGTCGTCCAGCAACATATTTTCGAGGAAGAGCGGGCGGACATCGGCGCGCCGCCGCAAAACGCATTTTCGCTGAAAATGCTCGCCCCGGTGTTGATGAAATTCGCCAATGCCGCACAACAGGAGTACTTCCTGCCGCGGATCATTTCCGGACAGGACTGGTGGTGCCAGGGCTATTCGGAACCGGGCTCCGGCTCCGATCTCGCTTCGTTGCGAACCAGCGCAGTGCGCCAAGGAGATCACTACATCGTCAACGGTCAGAAGACCTGGAACACATACGGACAATACGCCGACTGGATTTTCTGCCTGGTCCGCACGGCCACCGAGGGACGTCCGCAGCAGGGCATCTCGTTTCTCCTGATCGATATGAAAACGCCCGGCATTACGCTACGCCCCATCATCACGCTCGACGGCGAACACGAGATCAACGAAATCTGGTTCGATAACGTGCAGGTACCGGTGCACAACTTGGTCGGCGATGAGAACAAGGGCTGGACGTATGCCAAATTTCTGCTCACGCACGAGCGCACCAACAACGCCGGAATCGGGGCATGCAAGCGCGCATTGAAAAAACTCAAAGAGATTGCCGGCGACCAAATCGCGAACGGCCGGCCGCTCATCGAGGACTCGCGTTTTCGCGACCGTATCGCTCAGGTTGAGCTCGAATTGATGGCGCTCGAGATCACGAACCTACGGGTGCTGTCGGCTACCGCGAGCGAAAATCGCGCGCTGGGGCCTGAAGTATCCGTACTCAAGATCAAGGGCTCGGAAATCATTCAGCAGCTGGCAGAACTGCAGATGCACGCCCTGGGGCATGACGCGCTGCCGTACTTGCGCGAATCACTGGAGCTCAACTGGGTCGCGGAACCGATGTTGGCGGAGCACTACCGATCCTATGCGCCGCCGCTCACCGGCCAATATTTCAACCTGCGAAAGACGACGATCTACGCCGGTTCCACCGAAATTCAAAAAAACATCATTTCGCAGATGATCTTGGGTCTTTGAGCGAAGCCGTGGATTTCAGTTACACCGAAGAACAGCTGGCCATGCAAGAAACCTTGCAGCGCTACATTACCCGCGACTACGATTTCGAGCAACGCCGCGCGCTCTCCCGCTCGACACTAGGATATTCCGCCGAGGCCTGGAACCAATACGCCGAGCTGGGTCTGCTGGCGCTGCCGTTTCCCGAACAGTTCGGGGGTCTCGGCGGCAACGCCACCGACGTCATGCTGGTGATGGAGCTGATCGGCCGGGGACTGTTGCTGGAACCTTTCTTGAGTACGGTGGTGTTATGCGGGGGACTGATTCGCGACGCCGCCTCTGACACGATCAAGCGATCGGTACTGCCGCAGATCGGGGCCGGAAAGCTCAAATTGGCGCTGGCCTGTTATGAGGCTGCCGGACGCTATGATTTGGCGCACGTCGCGTGTACCGCCGCGGCGGCCGGCGTCGCTCGTGTCAACGGAGGCGATACGGGCTGGCGGTTGTCGGGCCGCAAGACGGTGGTGCTCGATGGCGGGTCGGCCGATTGCTTTCTGGTGTCGGCGCGCAGCAACGGCGAGGTAGCGGATCCTGGCGGCATTTCACTGTTCTTGGTCAGGCGCGACGCGCCCGGTTTGACGCTCTTCGACTATCCCACGCAGTGCGGCGGCCGAGCCGCGGATATCGACCTCAAGAATGTGATCGTAGGCCAGGACGCCATGATCGGCACCGAGGAGCGGGGTCTAGCCATCATTGAGCGCGCCGTGGATTCAGGCATCGCGGCACTTTGCGCCGAGGCCGTCGGCATCATCGCGTCGTTGAACGAGGCGACTCTCAATTATCTGAAAACCCGCAAACAATTCGGCGTGCCCATCGGAAAATTCCAGGCGCTTCAACACCGGATGGCGGACATGCTCATCGCCGCCGAGCAAGCGCGCTCCATGGCGATCATCGCAGCAGTCCACGCGGATTCCGACGACGCCGTCGAACGTCGGCGCGCCGTATCCGGCGCCAAAGCCTACGTCGGTCAGGCGGCGCGCTTGGTCGGACAGCAAGCCGTGCAGTTGCACGGCGCGATGGGAGTGGTCGATGATGTCATCGTGAGCCATTACTTCAAGCGTCTGACCATGATCGACCTGAGCCTCGGCGACGCCGACTTTCACCTCGGGCGTTTCAGCGAACTACTGTGTCCGGTACCGCGGGTCCGCCCTTAATCACGAAGCACCTCCTCTTGGAGATGCCGCAACCGGCGAAAGCGTCCCAGGTTCTCAAGTACCTCACGAGCAACCGCGCGCGCTTTGAGGATTCGTCGCCTTCGGGACCGCCGCTCACCCTCGATCTCGTCGCGGCGAACTTGTCCTCGGCGATCACGGAGTACGAGACGGGACGCGGGATGAGACTCTACATGTTCCTACGCGACACCGATCTCGAAGAGCCTGTCGGAGATATAGCCTTGTCCGAGATCGTGAGAGGACCCTTTCAAGCTTGCTATCTCGGCTATCGAATCGGCGCCGAGCACGAAGGTCGAGGCTATGTGACGGAGTCCATAGCGAGTGTCGTCGAGTACGCCTTCACCGCCCTGAATTTACACAGAATCATGGCCAACTACATGCCAACCAATGAGCGAAGCGCCGCAGTTCTTCGCCGGTCAGGATTCACAGTCGAAGGTATGGCTCGCGACTATCTACGTCTCAACGGAGAATGGCGCGACCACGTATTGACGAGCCGCATCAATCCAAACTGGCGCGCGCAGGTTTAGGCGAAGTACCGGACGGCCGCCGGCAAATCAGATTCTTTGCTGCTTGCGGATGTCTTCTTCCACGGTCCGCGACGCCGCGAAAAGCACCAGCGATGCCAGCATTGCGAGCACGGGAACGGCGTACAAGGCGCTGTGCAGCCCGATCGCCTTGAATGCTTCCGCCATTTGCGTCGCGCCCGCGGCCAGCATGGCCTCGCGCGCGAAATGATCGCTCAACATGCCCGTGACCACGGGACCCAAACTCGCTCCCAGGACGTACATGGCGCAGAAGTAGATTGCCACCGCGGTGCCGCGCAGGCGCGGATCGATCACATCCTGAATGGCGGCGTAAACGGTCGCGTAGTACACGTACATGGTCGTCGTGCCCATCATCATCAACAACATGAATGCCGTAACGGCGCCCTTGGGTTGATTCAGAGCCAAGAAGATGCAAGGCGCCGCAATCGCCATGCAGCCGGCAGCAAGCAGTAAGCGTCCGTTGCGGCGCTTCTCGCTCAACTTGTCCGCAAGCCACCCGCCGCCCAGCAGCCCAATGGCACCCACCGCGCCCAACGAGACGGAGGAGACATTATTCGCCTCTCTGAGGCTCATTTCATGGAAACGCTGCAGGAAGGGTGTCGTGAACGAATTGATCGCGTACATGTTGAAGTTGTGGAAGATGCCGGACAGGATGATCCACCACATGGTCGGTAGCCTCAAAACGGCTGCGTACGGCGACTTGACCGCAGCGTCCTCCGATGACACCGTTCGGTGAGCCTCCAGTGCACCTCGCACCGGCTCGCGAATCTTGAGGGCGAGCAGCGCAAACAACAATCCCGGGACGCAGGCGATCAGAAAAACCGCGCGCCAGCCGAATGCTGCACCGAGGGCCCCCGCGGTGAAGTACGCTAGAAAAACGCCCGCGGGAAGGCCGAGCATGAATACGCCCATTGCCCGGGCTCGCTGGTGCGCCGGGAACAGATCGCCGATCAGCGACTGACCTGAGGGCGCGCAGGCGGCCTCGCCGACACCGACGCCGAGCCGCGAAATGAATATCTGCGTGTAATTCTGTGCGAGACCGGTTGCGGCGGTAAAAACGCTCCAGACCGCGGTGCCGATCGCGATCAGCCGCGTACGATGCCACTTATCGCTCAGCCGGCCGATCGGCAGTCCGATCAGCGCATAAATCAAGATGAACACCGTCCCCAAGAAGCCGAGCGCCGTATCGCTCAAATGAAATTCCCTGCGGATCGGCTCACCCAGCGCACCGGCCAACTGGCGATCGAAAAAATTCAGCAAATTGATGACGAACAGAACGAAGAGCGCAAACGAAGCACGCGAGGTAGTTTTCGTCATCGTCCAACCTCAGACAAACTGAGGTCGGCTAAAATTTCGTTCGAGCGGTGAGTCCGAAGGTACGCGGATCGCCCAAGAACGCATCGATCTGGTTGTACTGGAACGGCGCATCAAAGGCTACTTGGTAGAAGCCCTTGTCGGCGAGGTTGGTGCCCCACACTTCGACCGTCCACTTGCCGTCGGGCGCGCCGAGGCCGAGCCGCGCATTCAGCAACCCATAGGCTCCCTGGAGTTTTCTTGGATCGAGATCCGAGCCGGTGTTGTACGATGAGGTGTACTTTTCGTTGACGCTGCCGCGAAATTCAAGCGATCCGGACAGGGGTATGGTGTACGTCGCCCCCACCACTCCTGACCACAGGGGCGCAAACGACAGCCGATTGTTCAGCCGGTCGAGCGAGGTGGCCTCGTTGGGAGCGAACAACGACAGCGAGTCGCCAAACTCGGTAATGTTGGTAAATGCATACGTCACACCGCCGGAAAGGCTCAATCCCGAAAGCGGCGTCGCCCATGCCGTATCGAATTCGGCGCCCTTGGATTCAACTCTACGAATCGAACTGACGACGAATTGAATACCGGTAAACGTGTTCAGCTGGAAATTCGTGTATCTCTGATCGAACACGGAAGCATTGAGGCGCACCGTCCGGTCGGCGAGCATGCTCTTGAGCCCTATCTCATAAGACTGGACGGTTTCTCGCGGGAATTCGGTATCGAAGTTCGGCGTCAACGCTCCCGCCGGCCCCGTCGCAGACGTCACGCGAGCCAGATTGAATCCGCCCGCCTTGTAGCCATTCGCCCAAGACACGTAGCCCATCACGTCGTCGGTGAAATGATAGGACAGTTTGACCGTACCCGACACGTTGCCTTCGTTCAAAGATTGGCTCGTCGATTTCCCTGAGAAAAATGGATTGAAAACCGTCGAGCAGCCGTAGCCGAGCAGAAACTGATATTCCGGGCTCGCGGGGTTCAACATGTTGACCCCCGGGGACTGGAGGAGTTGCCCGCAACCTGAGCCGCCATCCGGATCCACATAATTCGAGTCCGCGGTCTTCTTCTCCGACGTGTAGCGCAGACCGGCGGTCAAATCCAACCCCGGCGAGAGGTTGTAAGTCTCGTTGGTGAAAAACGCATAACTTTTGGAAGTGTCGTGATACCAATCGGCCTCACCGGATACACCCGGTATGAAAGTGCCTCCCGGCGGATTCCCGGTGAATCCCGGGATCAAGAGGAAGTTCGGCGGGTTGGCGCCCACCGAAGCGGAGGCGACGCCGCCCACATACAAATCGAAATCATTACCGGCGTAAATGGCGGTATTGCTGGTCAAGATTTCGCTCGAGAAAAATCCGCCCACCAACCAATCCAACGGACCGTTCTTCCCGGCCAAACGGAGTTCTTCGCTGAACTGCTTGAAGTCGGTCAGATTGCCCTCGGTGCCGGGCTCTTGGACGATATCGATGCCGCTGTAATCGACGTCATTGCCGGCCACGAGTGTGTTGTCGCGCCACGCGGTAATCGAGGTGAGCTTGGCGAATCCCAAATTCCAATTGAGCTCGCCCGACACGCCCATATCCCGTATTTGTTGCGTGATCGGCTGATTGGCCCATGCCTGCCGATTGAACGGCGAGAGGGGCGGGTTCGCAATGCCGGTTGCGCCGACTTGACCGCCCAAGGGCGGAATCGACGCGAGTGCGTTGATGATTCCCGAGAACGGGCCATCGGCCGTTTGCACCGCTCCGCAACACGATTCGTTGCGCTTCGAATAATCGCCAATCACGAGGAAATTCACCGCATCGTTGGGCGTCAGCAGGAACTGGCCGCGGAATGTGTAGAGATTGCGGTTGTCGGTGTTGTTCATCGAGTTCGGGCCAAGTCCCGTATCGACATCGAGGAAGCCATCGCGCCTCTGGTATCCCGCGTAAAAACGAGCGGCAGAAATATCGCCCAGCGGCCCCGTCACGGAGGCAGAGACCTCTCGATCATTGTAGTTTCCGCCGGTGGCCTCAGCCGTCACGCCAAAAGTACTCGACGGTCTCTTGGTCGTGATACTGATGACGCCCGCGTCATTGTTCTTGCCGAATAGTTCGCCTTGCGGGCCTTCCAGCACTTCGATTTGTTCAATCTCCCCGAGGTCGCCAAAGCCCACGCCGTTGCGGGGTCGATACACGCCGTCGATCACGACTCCCACCGACGATTCCAATCCGGGGTTGTCGCCGACCGTGCCGATGCCGCGAATACGCGCGGTGGTCACATTCTCAGAAGTTGTGGAAGTGACGGTCAGACCCGGGGTCAACACCTGAAGATTCTTGATATCGGTGATGCCCGCATCTTTGATCTGTTGTGCAGACAGGGCGATCACCGAAATAGGTACGTCCTGGATGTTCTCCGACCGCTTCTGTGCCGTGACGATGATTTCAGCCAACGCAGGCTGGTTTGCCGCCTGGTTTGCCGCTTGTTGTGCCCAAGCGGACTCGGCCGCCACGGCACCGCAAAATGCCGCCGCCAGACCGATAGCTCGTCGCAAACGCACACTTCGATTCGCCATTCGCCACCCCCTAGTCCAAATTCGACGATGCGCCGCGTCGCTGACCGCTCCGGGCTAGTCGACGCGCGATTGTTGTATTACTGCTACGGGCCTTTCTGCCCTCTTAGCCGACCGGTCAGGCAATCTACCACCCCTAGTCGTACTCATACCACATGTTTGGATTGAGCGTACGGGAAGGCCGGCAAGAGCACGTCGCTTCAGGCGTCAATCTATTAACCGCGGGCGCCATAACGAGTTTCCCGAGGCTCCTATTCCTTAAGCGGACAAGGTAGGCTCCGCCTTGCGGATCTCGAATCCAAGTCGCGGAAAATGCACCACAACCGTACCGGCCTTGGGATCGGTGCGCCGCAGTCCAATCTCATGCGTCCGGGAAATAACGAGTTCGCCCAAGACCGGGTCGATGCCGTAGTCGACTGCCGCAATCGTGACCAGCGCACCGAAGCCAAGCGAGTGGGTATCGAGAAAATTTTCAGGACCCGCCGGCAGAGGGCTGGCCGCTGCCGCGAGCTCTACCGCTGCGCCGCTCTCGAGCCGGTCCGAGACACCGTGACCGACGGATCGCATGCGCGTGAACCAGCTCATCAGACGTGGATAGCCTTCGAGGATGGCGGCCGGCGGGCCGCCCCGCGACACGAACCAAATGCAATGATAAACCGAGAAATCCGCGATCGAAGCCGCGGCGCCGAGCAGCCAAGAGCGATCATCGGCGAGCAGCGTTTCGAACTCACCCAGGTAGGACGTGAGCGCCTGGGTCGCCTCGGGGACTCGTATGCGCGGGGCTGATGCCCGGAAGGGCGCCCTGTCCGCGGCAAAGGCCTTCAAGACCTCGGGTGGCTGACCGGCAAACATGTGCTCGAGGCCGGCCGGCTGCAAGGTATACGCGATGGCGGTCCAGAACAGCGTACTGTCGGCCCACTGCGCGAGGATGGGCGCCACACCCGCTGACGCCGCGGGATAAATCGAGGGCATCGGTGTCAGCGTCTCGAGGACTCGCGAGATCAGCGCGGTATCGCAGTAGATATCCGCGCCGATCTGGAGCACAGGCGTCTTGCGGTATCCGCCGGTGAGCGTCACCAGGTCGGGTTTCGGCATGATCGATGGGATGAGAACGGAGGTCCAATCGATGCGCTTGAAGCCCAGCAGCGTACGGATCTTTTCGGCGAACGGCGAATTCTCATAGTGGTGCAGAATCGGTCGCATCGGTCAGTCCTATTTAGGTTGTGCGAGATACCTGTTCATTCGCCGTCTGCCGGCTGATCGGTCGGACGTTGGCGAATATACTTGAACGTGCCCATCGATTTGGCAATCAGGCGGCCCTCACCGTCGCGTACCTCGCCCTCGCAAAAGGCCAGCGTCGTGGAACGATGAAAAGCATGGCCATGCGCGATGAGGCGTGTGCCGGCGAGGCCCGGCTGCAGAAAGCTGGTCTTCATTTCGACGGTCACACCGCCGCCGGCCGTGGGATCGAGCGAGCGTCCGGCGACCGCCATCGCAACGTCCAGAAGAGTCATGACCACTCCGCCATGCGCAACGTTCCAGCTGTTTAGGTGGCGTGCATGGAGTTGAAGCGCGATGGTCGAGCGCCCCGCATCGGCCTCGAGAAACTCGATGCCCAAATCCTTGACGAAGGGTATGTCGTTCCGAAAAGCGGTAGAGTTGGTCACTGCCGCGCGCATTGTAAACACTTTCCGCCGTTGTGATAAAACATTCCCATGAGCAGTCAGCCACGCAACTGGAATCGCTGGGGTGCCGAGGATCAGCGCGGCACGTTGAACTACATCACTCCGGAAGCCCGTTTGCAGGCAGCCGGCCTGATTCGAAGCGGTAAGGTCTACTCTCTCGCGATCCCATTGCGTGCGAACGCGCCGATCTGGCCCACCCGTCACAAGAACTGGCACATTGCCACCTATCGCAACACGCAGGGGCCCGGCCCCGGCAGTGCCGAGGATGTGCTGATGATGCACACGCATGGGACGACCCACATCGATGCCCTATGCCACGTGTTTCGGGACGGGCGAATGTACAATGGCTATTCAACTGCCGAAACAATCAGCTCTCAAGGAGCCGAGCGCAATTCGATCTCGAATGTCGACGTGATCGCGACGCGCGGCGTGCTGCTGGACTTTCCGAGGTATTACGGCGTTTCGCATCTCGCCGCGGATCATGCCATCACGCCGCAAGAGATCGAGGCGGTGGCTGCTGCTCAACACGTCGCGATCGGTTGCGGCGACGCGCTGCTGTTGCGCACCGGCTTCATGCAGGTTTGGACGGAAGACGAGAAAGCGTTCGATCGCGCGCAGCCCGGCGTAAATCTCGCGTCCGCGCAATGGGCCGGCGAACGCGAACTCGTATTGCTCGGCGCCGACAACAGCGCCGTGGAAGTCTTTCCAACCACGCCGCCGCTGCCGGTGCATCAGGAATTCATCCGCGATCAAGGCGGGTATCTCCTCGAACTGCTGAATCTCGATGAACTGGCACGCGATCAGGTCTATGAATTCATGTTCGTGGCGGCACCGCTGCGAATCGAGCGCGGCCTGGGAAGTCCCGTCAACCCGATTGCACTGGTGTAGCGCATGAATATTTTACAGGGCAAGACTGCTTTGGTGACGGGCGCGGCCAGCGGCATCGGCCGCGCGAGCGCACTGTTGTTCGCCGCCGAGGGCGCCGCCGTCGTCGCGCTGGATCGCGCCCCGCAAGTCGAGGCGACCGTTGCGGCGATTCGCTCCGCGGGCGGCCGCGCCATTGCTCTGGTCAAGGACTCCTCCGCGGAGGGAGACGTCGCCGGCGCAGTGGCCACTGCGGTCAAAGAATACGGCAGTCTCGATGTGTGTTACGCGAACGCCGGCATCAGCGGCGGCCTGGTTCCGATCTTCGAAGAAACCGCCGAGCGTTGGGCCGAGGTTCTCAACGTCAACTTGATCGGCACTTTTCTCGCGGTTCAGCACGCAGCACGGGTGATGGTCGGGCAGCGGCGCGGCTCGATCATTTGCACCGCATCGGTGGCCGGCCTCAGGTCTGGCGCAGGCGGAATGCCGTACAGCGCGAGCAAGGCCGGCGTCATCAGTCTCGTTCAAACCGCGGCCAATCAACTCACGGACACCGGCGTGCGCATCAACGCCATTTGCCCTGGACTGATTGAGACCGGAATGACCCGTCCGATCTTCGAACAGGCGCGCGCGCGCGGCAGCGAACGGCGAATCGGCCAACTTAATCCGTTGCGACGTCCGGGTGCGCCCGAAGAAATCGCGCAGATGGCTCTATACCTCGCGTCCGATGCCGCATCTTATGTCAACGGCCAAGCCATTGCCGTGGACGGCGGCCTATCGACATCGCATCCGATCATCGTGCGCCGGGATTGACGAGGGGCAACTCGTCAGCCCGGCACTTTCGAGCTAAGCTCTGCCTTGGCGGCGGTGTCTTTGGGCGTCTCTAGCCCTTGAAGGGGGTGCAGCAATGCGGATCAATACCGCAGCGAATCGTGGCTATATCTTGGCGACTTGGGTCAAGGCCATCGGCCGCGCGCTCGATGCGGCGGGCTGCGACGGCGCAGCGCTTCTCGCTGAGGCGGGATTCGATCTGCAGTGTCTGGATGGCCCGACCGCACGTTGCCCGCTGATCAATACCGCGCGCCTGTGGGAAATCGCCGTCGCGGCGACTGGCGACCCCGCCTTTGGCATCAAAGTGGCGAGCCACATCAAACACACTTCCTTCCACGCTTTAAGCTACGGGCTGTGCGCGAGCTCCACCTTGAAAGAAGCCTTCGAACGTCTGCAGCGCTTTTGCCATGTCGCGAGCGACGCCGTGGAATACGAGTTCTTCAGGTGCGGCTCCGAGTATCACTTCGTGATCGAACCGGCTGCCTGCGTTCCCTTCGAGTCGATCGACGCGCTGGTCAGCGCACAGCTACGAATGTGCCGATCGTTGATCGGCCGGGACTACTCGCCGCTGCTCATTGAGCTTAGGCGGCCGCGGCCCGCTCGAATCGAGGAGTTCGAGCGGCAGCTGCGCGCACCGCTGAAATTCGGCGCCGCGCAAAATCGATTGGTGTTCGACAGCGACAGCATCGAAAGCCCGCTCGACGGAGGCAATCCCGAATTGGCGCGGCACAGTGACGCCATCGCGATCCAATACCTGGCGCGGAACGAGCGCGAGAACATAGAGGCGCGTGTGCGCGAATTGCTGATGCAGCGATTGGAAAAAAGCGAACCCTCCCAGGAAGAAGTCGCCGAACATCTCTACATGAGCGCACGCACCCTGCAGCGCAAGCTCGGCGACAGCGGCACGACGTACAAGGTAATTCTGGACGAGACGCGGCATGCCTTGGCGTTGGCGTATCTCAGCGCTCCCGAGCACAGCGTCAGCGACATCACGCATTTGCTGGGATTTTCATGCGGCAGTAGTTTCACCCGCGCATTTCGCCGTTGGACCGGGCAATCGCCGTCCGATTGGCGAGCGGGCAGTACGCCGCGCGCGCCGAGAGTCAGCGAAGCGTCACCGCGACGCGTTGGCTGATCCCGCACAGCAGTTCGTACGGTATGGTCTGTGCCCATACCGCAATCTCTTCCACCGGCAATCCGTCGCCCCATAGGACGACCGGGTCGCCCAGCTGCGGCGTCTGCGCAAGGTCGGTGACATCTATCCCGATCATGTCCATCGATACGCGGCCGGCAAGCGGCGTGCGTTCGCCGTTGACCAATACGGGCGAGCCGGACGCCAAGTTGCGCGGGTAGCCGTCGCCGTAGCCCACCGCAGCCACCGCCAAGCGCGTCGGACGCTTGGCCGTCCAATCCCCGCCATAGCCCACGCGTTCGCCGGGGGCGAGTTCCTTGACGGCGATTACGTGCGAATGCAGCGTCATCGCCGGCTCCAGACCGTAGTCCGCGCCGATCGAGCCGGCGAACGGGGAAACGCCATACAACAGCAACCCCGGCCGCACCCAGTGAGCCTGCGCCTCCGGAAAACTCAGCATGCCCGCGGAGTTCGCGATGCTGCGCTCTCCCGGTAGCGAGTGGGTGGCCTCCGCGAAGCGGGCGAGCTGTTCGGTCGTCGCCGAAAGTTCGTGATCGTCGGCAGAGGCCAGGTGGGTGAACAGATTGACCGGACTTTGCACAGCGGGCAAACCGCTCAATGCCGAGCAGGCCGCGCCGAAGGCGGCACCTTTGAAGCCCAGGCGATTCATGCCGCTGTCCAGCTTGAGCCACACCTTGAATTGCGCTCCCGGCGGCGCCGAGCGCAACAAGTCGATTTGCTCGGCGGTGTGCACCACCAATTCGAAGTCCGCGACGGCAGCGGCATCCAACTGTTCGCGGTCGAACACCCCCTCGAGAAGCACGATGCGATTGAGGATGCCCGCATGTCGAAGCGTCAATCCCTCATCGACCCGCGCCACGGCGAAGGAATCCGCAGACTCCAACGCTCGCGCGACCGCGATCAGTCCATGTCCATAGGCATTCGCCTTGATGACCGCCATGACGCGGGACCGCGGCGCCCAATTCCGCACCACCTGCAAATTGTGCTTGAGCGCGGCGGTGTCGATCGTCGCGCTGACCATGGGAGTCAAGGGTGACTCACCGTTTACTCACCGGCGCCTCGCAGGCCTCATCGAAAAACGCCCTCGGCATACGACTCGGGCGCGTAGTTCTCGAATTTCGTGTATTGGCCGAGAAACGTGAGCTGCACATCGCCCGTCGGGCCGTTGCGTTGTTTGGCGATGATGATGTCCGCGATGCCCTTGCGAGTCGTGTTCGGGTCGTACACCTCTTCGCGGTAGATCAGCAAAATCAAATCTGCATCCTGCTCAATCGCACCGCTTTCACGTAAATCGGACATCACCGGCTTCTTTTCGACACGCTGTTCGACGCCGCGATTGAGCTGCGACAAGGCAATGACCGGTACTTTCAGTTCCTTCGCCAGCGCTTTGAGCGAACGCGAAATTTCAGAAATCTCGGTGGCGCGATTCTCCTTCGTGCCCGATACCTGCATGAGCTGCAAGTAATCCACGACGATCAAGTCGAGACCGCGCTCGCGCTTGAGCCGCCGCGCCCGCGCCCGTACTTCGGTGGGTGTCAACGCCGGGGTCTCGTCGACATGAATGTTCGCCGTGCCGAGCTGAGTCATCGCAGAATCGATGCGCGGCCAGTCGTCCTCGTGCAAACGGCCGGAGCGCAGGTGACCCTGGTTGATCCTTCCCAAGGACGAGATCATGCGCAAGGTCAGCGATTCGGCAGACATTTCCATACTGAAGATCGCCGCCGATTTTTTCGAACCCAGCGCGGCGTTCTCGGCGATGTTGACCGCCAATGCGGTCTTGCCCATGGAGGGCCGGCCGGCGATGATGATGAGGTCACCCGCCTGCAGACCAGAGGTCATCTCGTCCAGCTGTTTGAACCCGGTTGAGATGCCGGTCAGTTTCCCGTCGGAATGGTAGAGCTCATCGATTCGATTGACGACGTCCGGTAGGATGCTCTTGACGGTCCTGAAGCCGACTTTACCGCGCGAGCCGCGCTCCGCGATTTCGAAGACCGCGCGTTCCGCGGAATCGACAATTTCACGCGCTTCCCGTCCTTCGGGTTCGAGCGCGCTTCCGACGATCAGATTTCCCGCCGTGATGAGCTGCCTGAGGACCGAGCGCTCACGGACAATGTCTGCGTACGCTCGAATGTTGGCGGCGGTCGGTGTGTCGCGGGCCAGCGAACCGAGGTACGCCAGACCACCTACCTGATCGAGCAGACCTTGGCTCTCGAGATGGCCGGACAAGGTAACCGCATCACAAGGTTGATTTCGTTCGATCAAGCCGGCGACGGCTTCAAAAATGAGCCGGTGGTCGTTGCGGTAGAAATCTTCGGCAAGCACCCGATCGGCGATTTGGTCCCACGCCACCGAATCGAGCATCAAACCGCCGAGCACCGATTGCTCGGCTTCAATGGAATGCGGCGGCAGCCGCAGACCTTCATTGCCGGCTGCGCTCGAATCCAAAGACCGATTGCTGACGCGAGTGGCCACGTGCAACGCCTGGCGCCGCGGCTTTGCCGGCCGCTACTCTTCTGCGACGATTGTGACGGTCAAGGTCACATCAACGTCCGTGTGCAGGTGCAACTGGACCTGGTGCTCGCCCGTGGAGCGGATCGGTCCGGTCGGCATGCGCACTTCGCTTCTCGAGATGGGTTGTCCCGCTTTGACCGCGGCTTCCGCGATATCCGCCGTGCCGATGGAACCGAACAGTTTGCCTTCCGCGCCCGCCTTGGCCCGGAGCTCGAGCTTGAAGTTCTCGAACTTGACCGCGCGAGCCTGCGCCGCCGCAAGTTGATCACTCGCCTTGGCTTCGAGCTCGTGCCGCTGGGCCTCGAACTTCGCGATGTTGGCGGCAGTCGCCATGGTCGCCCTGCCGGTGGGGACTAGAAAGTTACGGGCGTAGCCCGACTTCACTTTGACGCGATCGCCGATTTGGCCGAGATTCGCGACCTTCTGCAACAATATGATGTCCATGTGCTAGCTCGCAGTTTTAATGCTGATCGGTATACGGCAGCAGCGCCAGAAAGCGCGCCCGACGTATGGCGAGCTGCAGCTGGCGCTGGTAATGCGCGCGCGTGCCCGTGATGCGGCTCGGGACGATCTTGCCGGTTTCGGTGATGTAGCTCTTGAGAGTCGCCAGATCTTTGTAGTCGATCTGCTTGACGTCATCGGCGGTGAATCGGCAAAACTTCTTGCGACGGAAAAAACGTGCCATGTTGTGCTCCTTTACCCTGCGCCTTACCGGCTGCTCATCGACATGTCGTCATCGTCGCCGTCATCGCCGAAATCATCGTGACGACGCGCGTTCTCGTCGGGCGCGCGCGCCATCGGAGAGGCCTCGGTGACGGCTTCTTCCATTTTCACCACCAAGCTGCGCAGCACGGCGTCGCTGAAACGGAATGAGCCGGTGAGTTCGGCGAGCGTCTTTTGATCGCATTCGATATTGAGCAGGATGTAGTGCGCCTTGTGCACCTTGGAAATCGGGAATGTCAGCTGACGCCGGCCCCAATCTTCGAAGCGATGCACCTGTCCGCCGCCGGCACTGATCATGCCTTTATAGCGATCGACCATCGCAGGAACTTGTTCGCTCTGGTCCGGATGGACCAGAAGCACGATTTCATAATGCCGCATTGTAGGCTCCCTACGGTTTTAGCCTCCCGTTGCGAGCGGTGAGGCAAGGAGTAATGCCGGTCAGCCGGCGAAAAAGAGCGCGAAGAATACGCGTTCGGGCCCCCGCCGGTCAACCCGATGCTTCAAACAGGCTCTAAGGCCCGTTGGCGCCGCGCTTCGAATAGGACGACACCGGCCGCCACGGACACATTGAGGGATTCCACCTGGCCGGCCATGGGAATCCGCACCAGGAAATCACAGCGCTCACGCGTCAAACGCCGCATACCGCCGCCCTCCGCACCCAGAACCAGGGCCAGCGGCCGGTTCAGATCGGCGGCGTAAACGCTCTTTTCGGCTTCCCCATCCGTGCCGACCACCCAAATACCGCGCTCCTTCAGCATGTCGAGGGTCCGCGCCAGGTTGGTGACGGTCGCCACCGGCACGAATTCGGCGGCGCCCGCGGCAACTTTCCGCACCACTCCGTCCACCACCGCCGAGCGATCCTTCGGAATGATCACGGCCTGAGCTCCGGCCGCATCCGCCGTGCGCAGGCAAGCCCCTAAATTGTGCGGGTCGGTGACTCCGTCCAGCACGAGCAATAGGAGGTCCTGGCCTTCAATCGACAAAGAGCTCAAATCGTGCTCATCCCACGGCTTGAGCGGCCTGACCGCCGCCACCGCCCCCTGGTGCGCGACCTCCCCCACGAGTTTGGCGAGCGCCTCATGACCAACGGACTGAACTCGCACGCCCGCCGCCTCCGCGCGCTCGCGCAGGCCGCGGATACGCGCATCGTCCCGCGGCGCCGCGATCCACAATTCCAATAGGCGCTCGGGCGCGCGTTCGACGACCGCACCGATCGAGTGCAAACCGTAGACTAAATTGCGCCTCGTATCAGCCACGTCCGGCGCGATCAGTTGCGCCCACCGCGTCCTCCGCGCGGTCCGCCGCCGCGTCCCCCGGAGCCACCGCGACGCGAGACGTTTCCGGGCCCGCGTCGAGCGCGATGCTCGGGGCCGCCGCGCCTTGGCGCGCGCACCGTGCCGTGCGACACGGCCGCGTCCGGGTCGAGCAATTCAAAGTCGATTTGGCGCTGAGTCAGATCGACGCGGCTCAATCGCACTCGAACGCTGTCACCCATCTGCCAGCGTCGGCCGGTGCGTTGACCGACCAGTCCCATGCCGCCGCTTTCAAGCTCCCAATAGTCGCCCGGTATGGCCGAGATGTGCACGAGGCCGTCGATGGGCATCTCCTTCAGCTGTACAAACAGCCCGAACTCGAGCGCACTGGAAATCGTCGCGTCGAAATCCTCTCCGACGCGCGGCTGCAGATACAGACATTTGAGATATCCCATGACGTCGCGCGCCGCATCGTCGGCACGCCGCTCGCGCTGTGAACTCTCCGCGCCGAGCGTCTGCAACTCCGCCGTGCTGTACTTGTGGCCGGAGGGGGAATTGGGCAGCACGGCTGCCTTGATCGCGCGATGCACGAGAAGATCCGGGTAGCGGCGGATCGGGGATGTGAAATGAGCATATTCGTCGAGCGCAAGACCGAAATGACCGATATTCGTTTGCTGATACACCGCCTGGGCGAGCGCACGAATCACCAAGCCCTCCAACAACAACCCGTCCGGCCGCGCGGACAGCCGCTCGACCAATTGGCGGAATTCGCGCGGGCTTGGGCGTTCGGAGAACGTCGCGCCCACCTGCAATCCCTTCATGACCTTTTGCAGTTCGATCACTCGCTTCTCTTCCGGCTGGCCATGAACCCTGTACAGACTTCCCGCTTTGGCCAGACGCAGCGCCACCGCCGCCTCCACATTGGCGGCGATCATGCACTCTTCGATCAACCGATGCGCGTCGTTGCGCGTCACCGCATAGAAGCCATCGATCTTCCCATTGGCACCGATGCGCGCTTTGACCTCGCCGCCGCGAAAATCCAATGCGCCGCGCGCATCGCGCGCAGATTTCAACGCACCATAAACGGCGTAGAGATTTTTGAGCGACGCCCGCACTTCCGGCGCCAACTTATGGCCGGCGGCACCTTCGGGGTCCTCGAGATAGGCCCACGCTTGATCGTAGGTGAGCCGCGCATGCGAACGAATGACCGCTTCGTAGAAACGCGTACGGCCGAGCTTGCCCGCTTTGTTGACGCGCACATCGCAAACGAAGGCCAGCCGTTCGACATGCGGCATCAGCGAGCACAAGTGATTGGATAAGTGCTCCGGCAGCATGGGCAGCACCCGATCCGGGAAATAGACCGACGTGGCACGCGAGCGGGCCTCGACATCGATTGCGCTCCCGACGCGCACGTAGTGGCTCACATCCGCAATGGCGACAATGAGCCGCCAGCCCCCGCCGCGCACGCTCTCCGCATACACCGCGTCATCGAAATCCCTGGCGTCCTCGCCATCGATGGTAACCAGCGGCAGTTCGCGCAAGTCCTCACGCCCGGCGCGGTCCGAAGCCACGACGTCCGGCTCGAACAGATTCGCGGCATGAAGGACGGCGGGAGGGAATTCCTGCGGTAAATCGTGACGCAGAATGGCGAAGCGCGCCGCGATATCCGAGGGGCGCACGTCTTTTATCACTTCGACGACGCGGCCGTGCGCGGGCGCTTCGCCCTGCGGTCGTTTGGTGATTTCGACGATGACATTGTCACCCTCGACGGCGCCGTGAGCGCTGCGCATCGCCACTTCAACCGAATACCAATGACCGGGATCCTCCGGCTCGACCCGGCCATGTCCGTGGCCGGCATGCCAAATGCCGCCGATTCGCGACGGTGCGTCGCCGGTACGGCGTATCAAGCGCGCGATGCGTCGCCCGCGATCGTTCATCCCGACCGCCAGCGCTTCGACACGGTCGTTGTGCATCAACGTCGCCGTGTCGGCGCGCGCCAACACCAACGGCGCCGAACCGTCGTCCGGCAGCACCAGTACCTCGCCATTGGACCGGCCGCGAATGCGCCCCTCAACCCGCTCGCCGTCGCCCGCGGTCGCGAAGCCGTTGGGGCCCTCGATCGCCTGGCCGTCGCGCACCATGGCAGACAGGCGCTTCGCCAGCGCGTCGCGTTGCGCATCCGTATGTATCCCCAGACGTTTTGCGAGCCGTGCCGCGCTCAAGGGTTCCGGCGCCTCCGTCAGGTGTTTGAGCAGCAGTTCACGGCTCGCGATGGGATCCGCATAGCGCGACTTTTCGAGTTCGAGGTTCGGATCTAGGGCGCGCCAGTCATTCGATTTGGCGGTTGCGCCACCCTGCTTGTTTGGTCGGCGCGAGCCTGTGGGACCACGTCGTGACATAGAATGTAAGAGCCTCGAGCCCGATTAAGAGCGCACGAGGTTAGCAGCTTTGCGCCGCATCAGGCGTCTATTGGGTGGCTGGGGACGGCGTTCATCCGCCGTCTTCTTGAAAACTGAGCACGAGCGATTACGATAGTGGCTCGGCAGGCAGCCGGCCAACAGCGGGGAGAGCCCGATGAGCCCAAGAGAATACATCGTGTCCGCAGATGACCGCGCAGCCTTCGAGCGCGACGGTGCAGTGTGTCTCCGGGGGCTATTCACATCAACCGAACTCGCGGCCGCAGCCCGAGGCATCGAGCACAACCTCCGCACACCGAGCGAGTACGCGAGGGTCGCGAGTACCGCGGACGATCCTGGGTTCTTTTTCCAGGATTTTTGCAATTGGGAACGGATTCCGGAGTATCGCGACCTCATCTTCGGGTCGGCTGCCGCGTCGGCCGCCGCGCAGCTCACCGGCGCATCCGTCGTGCGGCTCTATCACGATCATCTGCTCGTCAAGGAACCCCGCACCCGCCAGCGTACACCTTGGCATCAGGACCAGCCCTACTACAACATCGACGGGAACATGTCGGCGAGCATGTGGCTGCCTATTGATCCCGTGCCGCGCGAGTCGTCGATAGAGTTCATCGCGGGCTCTCATCGGGGACCATGGCGGATGCCGCGTTCATTCTTGGACAACGAGGCGCGATGGTTTCCCGAAGGAAGTCTCACGGAGCTTCCGGATATCGACGCAAATCGAGCCGCCTATCCGATTGTCGGCTGGGCTCTGGAGCCGGGAGACGCGGTTTTTTTTCACATGTTGACGCTGCATGGCGCTCCGGGCGTGAGCGGAAGCGGCCGCCGCCGCGTACTTTCAGTGCGCTTCATCGGCGATGATATCCGCCACGCACCTCGGCGCTGGAGAACTTCGCCGCCATTTTTGGGTCTTGCGGACCGGCTGCCCGCCGGAGCTCCGATGGACGATCCGCTGTTTCCGATCGTCTGGCGCGGTTAAGTTTGGGCCAGATCGTTCCGAACATGCAGCATCGCCGCTCACGAAGGCGGCCACCAAGGCTTCGGCCCGCCTGTTGCCCAATCGAGCAATTGCGCCACGTGCACCACGGGCACAGAGCTCGTCGTGCCGAGTTGCAACATGCAGCCGATGTTGCCGGTGGCGATCACATCGGCTCCGAGCGACGCGAGAGCCTCCGTTTTCCGGGCGCGAAGCTGGCCGGCAATGTCGGGTTGCAGGATGTTGTAGACACCCGCTGAGCCGCAGCACAGATGAGCTTCCTGCGGCAGACGAACCTCGAAGCCCGCGGCTGCGAGCAATTGCGCCGGCGCAGTTCCGACCCGCTGCCCGTGTTGCAGAGAGCAAGCCGCGTGATACCCCACTATGGTCGGCGGCACTTTTGTAAGCGGCGGCAACCCGATGCGTTCCATCAATTCACTTACATCGCAGGCGAGCGCCGATACGCGGGCGGCCTTGGCCGCGTACTCTGGATCGTCGCGCAGCAGATGGCCGTAGTCTCGGATCACCGGGCCGCAGCCCGAGACGGTCACCACGATGGCAGACAGCGGCCCCGACTCGATCTCTCGATGCCAGGCGTCGACGTTGGCGCGCGCCAGTTGCAACGCCTCATTCTCTCGGCCCATGTGGTGCGACAAGGCGCCGCAACATCCCTCGCGCGTCGCCCTGACGACTTCACACCCGGCACGCTGCAGCAGCCGCACGCTCGCCTCCTGAATCTCAGGATCGAGCACGGGTTCCACACATCCGCGGGCGAGTCCCACCCGCAGACCGTTCGGCGCGGCGCGGCGCGCCTCCTCCCGCGGTTGCTCGCCGTGCAGCTTGGTGGACGCGCCCCGCCATGTTTTTGTCCCCTGACGGAGACGCATCAAGGTTGCGAGCGGCCGCAGTGCTTCTGTGCGCTCGAACCATCCGGCGAGCGGCTGCGCCAGCCTGCTCAAATTCAAGGCAACGCGGAAGCGGCCGCGGTATGGCAAGACCGACGCGAGCATGGCGCGCAGCAGCCGCTCACGCAGCGGTCGGCGATAGTGTTCCTCGACGTATGCGCGGCCCTTGTCGATGATCCGCCGATAGCTCACGCCGGACGGGCAATGCGTTTCGCACGCCAGACACGACAGGCAGCGATCCAGATGCTTCACGACCTCCGCCGAAGGCTGCGCTGATCTTTCCAACATTTCCTTGATCAGATAGATGCGGCCGCGGGGACTGTCGAGTTCATTACCCAACAACACATAGGTCGGGCACGTCGCCGTGCAGAATCCGCAATGTACGCAACTTCGAATCGCGCCCGCGGCGGCGGCCGTCGTCGGATCGGCGAGCTGCGCCGCGTTGAATTTGGTGTGCACGCTAGAGCCCTGCCGCAAGATCCAAACCGGGATTGAGGATGCCGTGGGGATCGAACGCCGCCTTCAGCCGCTCGTGCACTCGTTTGAGTCCTTGACTTAGATCCGTCGCGGCGACCAGAGTTTCTCGCACCGTCAAAGGAGCGCGAATCAACGTGGCGTGTCCACCGAGGGAGCGTGCGATGGCAGGAATCCTGGCGCCGCCGGCGTGCGGCGCATCCAGAGGCACGGCCGCCCACACCAGCGCGCCCGCCCAGTCGTAAACATACTGCACGTCGCGCTGCGCCTCGTGGTCGTGCGCCGCCAGCAGCGACCTTACCCGCCAACCGCCGGCAGGCGGGACCGATATTCGCCACAGCACGTGACCCGCGCGCGGCAAAGTGTCGAGCGTGCGCACGCTCCGCCAAAATGCGCTGCTCTCCTCTGCCACGATGGCATAGGCTTCGCATACGGGCTGCAGCGTACGGATGAGTTCGCGGCACCTCACTTCGACCGACGGCCCGAAGCCCTCGAGGCGCAGCGCCGTGACGGGGTGCGGCAAGGGCAGATGGGCCGCCGCGGATACCGCCGCCGGCATCGCCATAGCCGCGCTCATCAAACCATTCGCCGCCTCGTCCGACAGTCCCCTGAACAGCAACGTCGTCTCGGCCCGCGGCCGCGGCAATACGCGCATGGTAATCGAGACGAGTACGGCGAGGGTTCCCCAAGAGCCGGCCATCAGCTTGGGCAAGTCAAATCCCGTGACGTTCTTGACGACGGCGCCGCCGCCCTTGAGCATCTCCCCTCTGCCGGAAATCGCCGTGAAACCGAGTATGTGATCGCGTGCTGCACCGAAGGAGAGGCGTCGCGATCCGGAAACGTTGGCAGCGACGATGCCGCCGAGAGTCGCATGCCCCGGATCGGCGGCAAACAGCGGCCCATGGTCGAAGGGTTCAAATGCCAGCATCTGCCGTCGCTCCTCGAGCGCCGCTTCGATTTCGACGAGGGTTGTTCCAGCGAGCGCGGTCACCACCAACTCATCAGGATCGTAGTCGGTGATCCCCTTGAGTGCGCTCATATCGAGGAGCGCATCGGAGGTGACCGGCATTCGCATGAGGCGCTTTGAGCCGCCGCCGCATACTTCGAGGCTGCGCTTCTCGGCAACCGCCTCGGCAATGATGGCTTGCACTTCGGCCGCCGACGCGGGTGTATGGCGTGCTCGTTGCCCCATGATTCAAAAGCGCGGAATATCCGGGAAAGGGACGGCTCCGCGATGCACGTGCATGCGCCCAAGCTCGGCACAGCGATGCAAATTCGGGAATACCTTGCCGGGATTGAGCAACATCGCCGGATCGAAGACGCTCTTGATGCGCTCTTGATGTGCCAGATCCACTTCATTGAACATCTCGCCCATCAGATCACGTTTTTCCACGCCCACTCCATGCTCGCCCGTGAGGACGCCGCCCATCGCAACACAGGCGCGCAAGATCTCGGCGGCGAATGCCTCCGCCCGATCGAGTTCACCCGGCACATTGGCGTCGTAAAGAATCAACGGATGCAGATTTCCATCGCCGGCGTGAAAGACGTTGGCGACGCGCAACCCGTGACGTTGCGACATGCCGGTCATGCGCGCCAGCATCTCGGGGAGACAGCGGCGCGGGATGGTGCCGTCGATGCAATAGTAATCCGGCGACATCCTTCCCATCGCGGGAAACGCCGCTTTGCGTCCCGCCCAGAAGCGCAGCCGCTCTTGTTCGCTCGTCGATACCCGAACGGTCGTTGCGCCGTTGCGGGCAGCGATACCGGTCAAGAGTTCCATGAGGTGCTGGCACTCCTGGTTCGGTCCGTCGACCTCCACGATGAGCAGCGCGTCGACGTCGCGCGGATAACCGACGCCGAGAAAATCCTCGGCGGCATGAATCGCCGGCCGGTCCATCATTTCCATCCCCGCGGGAATGATGCCCTGTGCGATGACATCGGCAACGCACTGCGCGGCCGACGCGACGGTCGCGAAGCCGAGCAGCACTGCTTGCGCCATCTGCGGTTTGACCAGAAGCTTGAGCGTGACCTCCGATACCACGCCGAGCAGCCCTTCGGAGCCGACGGCCAGGCCGAGCAAGTCATAACCCGGCATATCGAAAGATTTACCGCCGAGTTCGATGACTTCGCCGGACATCAACACAAGCTTCAACCCGAGCACATTGTGCGCGGTCATGCCGTATTTGAGGCAATGGACTCCGCCGGAGTTTTCCGCCACGTTGCCCCCGATGGTGCAAGCGATTTGACTGGAGGGATCGGGTGCGTAATAGAAGCCGCGCGCCGCGACAGCCTGCGACACGGCAAGGTTGGTAACGCCCGGCTGCACCACGGCAGTCCGATTGTCGTAATCGATTTCGAGGATTCGGCTCAATCGGCTCAGGGCGAGCAAGATCCCGTCTTCCACCGGCAGCGCGCCTCCCGACAGCGACGTGCCGGCGCCGCGCGGCACCACGTTGACCCGGTGATCATTGCACCATCGCAGAATGGCGCAGATTTGCGCGGTACTCTCCGGCAACACCACCAGCAAGGGCTTTTGAGCGTACGCGGTCAGTGCGTCCGATTCGTATGGTCCAAGCTCGTCGGCGTGATCGATCACGCCTTCGCCGGGCACGATCTCGCGCATCGCGGCGGCGATCTCTGCGCGATGCGCAAGTGTGCGCGGATCCGGAGCCGGCATTTTGATCGACATACGCGCCACCTGCGAGCCAAGACTCACAAGTATGCACGCAGTCAATCGTCGAACAAGCGCGTGCCGCAGGCGGGGACGATTTAATTGACAACCCTCAAGCGGGTGCGTAGATTTCTGCGCCTCGCCTTTGGCGGACCCATCTTGCCCAGGTGGCGGAACTGGTAGACGCGCTGGTTTCAGGTACCAGTGGAGCAATTCGTGGAGGTTCGAGTCCTCTCCTGGGCACCACCTAATTAATTATTATAATCAAATAGATAAGAGATATTTCTATAGTGACTTATCTATAGCGTGAGCCGTAGCGCCCGCCGCACGCCGGTGCTTGCAGTTTGGTAATTACCATCGGCGAGCCGGATGAGATCTCGGCCCTCATTCTTGGCCGCGTAGAGCGCCGCATCGGCGCGAGCAATGAGATCATCGAGCGATCGTGTCGTTTCGTCGTTGGTCGCGAGACCGGCGCTGAAAGTCACCTGCAGGCCGTTGCCCACCGCCGGCAGCCGAATACCGAATACCAAAGTGCGGAGCCGCTCGAGGTTCGCGAGAGCGACTTCCACGGGCGTCTCGGGCATCACCAACAAGAATTCCTCGCCTCCCCATCGTCCGAGGATGTCGGAGCTGCGCAGCGCCTCCCGCCCTGCCCGTGCGAACTCCTTCAGGACGTAGTCGCCCGTGGCGTGCCCGCAGCGATCGTTGATGTCTTTGAAGTGATCCATATCGATGACGGCAATCGTCACCGGAATTTGCGTCGCGGCTGCCGCTTCCAGCGCCGCGATTGCGAGCTCCGCGGTGCGCCGCCGGTTTGGCAAACCCGTCAGGGCATCCTGGCTCGCGAGTTTCACCAACTGTTGCCGGTAGCGGCGGTTGGCGATCAGGAAGTAGATGAGCAGCGCGATGACCCATACGCCCGCCACGACCACCACGGCGTTCCACCGCAATTGCTGGGCCTGACGATGCGCCTGCTCTTGGGACGATGCCAGCTCACGCTGCAGCGATGCATTGCGTTCGATTTCGCGATCCGTTTCGAACCGAGCACGCAGTGCGCCGGCCTGCCGCTTGCGTTCGGCGTCATTGGCCGCGATGTAGCGGTTAACGTATTCCAGCAAGTCGTTGTATGCGTCATGATAGTTATGCAAGGCGGCATTCGTGTGCGCGCGCCATTCGTAAATCGGGCTCACATGGCGCGGCGGCAAGTCCGTGCCACTGTGATCGAGCACCTTGTTCAAGGTCGCGAGCGCGCGCTCGGGATGACCCGACTGTAAGTCGATGCGCGCCTGCAAGGCTTGCGTTTCCTTCACGGAGTCGGCTGACTCTGCGGCGTTGAATGCACGCAACGCGCTCGCGCATTTGAGCTGTGCAGCCGCGAACTGCCCGAGCTCGAGCTGCGCTTCGCAGAGCCGCTGGTCGGCGAACGCGATGCCTTGCGGGTCGGCGAGCGATACGCTGAGCTTGCGGGCTTCGGTGAATTCGACTATCGCCTCTCGGTAGTTGCCCATCAACTTGAGGATCTGGCCGCGCATGAAGCGAGAAACGGAAAGGCTCATTGTGGCGTTATGCGACGTGTCCCAATCGATCTTCTCCTGATTGAGTTCCAGCGCCTGCGCATAGTCCCCCATGCTGCGCATGACGATCGATAGATAATCCGCCGACATGATGTGCATCTCGGTCACGGCGGGAGCAATGCTGGCGCGGTATGCCTGCGTGAGCGTCACGATGGCCAAATCCTCCCGGTCCTGCCGATGCTCCAGCAGGCCTCGGGTCATCAGGAGGCAGGTATCGGCCGGTGAACCGCGAGGCTGCAATATTCGCGCTGCCTCGACCGCCTCGATGGCGGCGGAAATACCGGCGTTGTCATAGACGCTCTCGGCATAAGCCGACAGCAGTTCGATGTGGATGGGATCGTGTTCGCGGGAGGCGAGCACAAGACCTTTCGCAGCGGCCGAGCGGGCTTCCGTATCCAATTCGAGAATGCCGTAGGCCTCCGCCTCGATCTCATACAAAGACGCGATGCGGGACGCGTCGCGGGACGAGTCAGGGGAGGGTTCGCGCCTCAAGATTTTCAGCGTGTTTTGCGCTTGTTTGAGCGCCTGGGTCGCATCTTGAGAGATCAATCCCTGCAATCGCAGGATGGCCGGGTCGGGATTGGCGAGGCAGCTCGCCATAGACGTTGTCGGCAGGCACGCCCATCCGAGCAGCACCCAGGGCCACCACCAAAGTCGCGCCGTTTTAGAGGCGTGTCGGCCCGGATCCTTAAATTTGTACATGAGTAACCGAAAGCTACTTCGTTGGCACGCTTCAATCGAGCCGGAATGTCACGGTTTATCAACATTCGCTGGAGACCCCTAAGGAGCCGCATTGGAAGGCGTCGAGACTTTGCAGGACTGTGACGCATGTCACAGTGGCAAGTTTGCGGCCGGTGGCGCATATTTATGGTTAGCGAATAACAACGACGGTGTCCGGGGACTACCCATGCCAGCATCTTTCTTGGACCGACAGAGCACGATTGCGCCCGCCGGCTACAACCGTTTCTTGGTCCCGCCGGCCGCCCTTGCGGTGCATCTATCGATCGGCCAGGCCTATGCATTTTCGACCTTCAATTTGCCCCTGACCAAACTCCTCGGGCTCAGTCATTCAGCGGCCGGCGATTGGAAACTGACCCAGGTGGGCTGGACGTTTTCCATTGCGATAGCCATCCTCGGCCTCTCGGCCGCGGTTTTTGGACGCTGGGTCGAACGAGTGGGTCCCCGCAAATCGATGTTCGTCGCTGCGCTGTGCTTCGGCGGCGGGTTCATCGTGTCCGCCGTCGGCATTCATTTTCATGAGCTCTGGCTGCTGTACCTGGGCTACGGTGTGCTGGGAGGCTGCGGGCTCGGGATCGGCTACATCTCCCCGGTATCGACCTTGATCAAATGGTTTCCCGACCGGCCGGGGATGGCGACGGGGATGGCAATCATGGGCTTCGGCGGCGGTGCGCTGATAGCGGCCCCGCTATCAGTGATGCTGATGGAGCACTTCAAGACACCCGCCTCCAACGGTGTGCTCGAAACCTTCGTTACCATGGGCGTCATCTATTTCTTGTTCATGATGATCGGTGTTTACACGGTGCGTGTTCCGGCCGACGACTGGAAACCGGCGGGATGGGCCGCCTCGGTGAAACCGCGGGCGTTGGTGACCAATGCCCAAGTGGCGGTCGATGTGGCTTGGCGCACACCGCAATTCTGGCTGCTATGGGGCGTGCTGTGCATGAACGTGACCGCCGGTATCGGCGTGTTGGGTCAAGCCTCTCCGATGATTCAGGAAATCTTCAGCGGCCGGGTAAGTCCGTCGGCGGCCGCGGGTTTCGTCGGCCTGCTGAGTCTTTTCAACATGGTCGGCAGGTTCTTCTGGGCATCAACCTCCGACTATATCGGACGAAGGAACACCTATATGGTGTTCTTCGCGCTGGGCATTGTGCTCTATTCAACCGTGCCGTCGCTCGGGCACTTGGGCTCGATTCCGCTGTTCGTCGCCGCATTTGTCATCATTCTGTCCATGTACGGCGGCGGCTTCGCGACCATCCCCGCGTACTTGCGCGACATGTTCGGCACCATGCACGTGGGCGCCATTCACGGCCGGCTATTGACGGCATGGTCGGTTGCGGGCGTCTTGGGTCCGGTGCTCGTGAATTATATTCGTCAGTACCAGATCGATAGCGGCGTTCCGAAGGCGCAAGCCTACTCGGTCACGATGTACATCATGTGCGCGCTGTTGCTGGTCGGCCTACTTTGCAATCTCGGCATGCGCGCCGTAAACCAGAAATACCATTACCGACAGCCGGCACCCGCCTCTTGAGGTCGACGTCATGAAAGCACGATTCATTGTTTTGTGGCTCGCCGTCGGGCTGCCGCTGTTGTGGGGCGTGATGAAAACTCTCGAGAATGCTTTGAAATTATTCCAGTAGCTCGCATTCCATCAAATAACACCAGGAGATTGCTGTGAATATGCATATGAATCTAAGTATTGCGCCGGTCGTCGCGCTCATCGCGGGCATCTTGATTCTGATCGTGCCCCGCCTGTTAAATTACATCGTCGCGATCTATCTGATCATCACCGGACTCCTGGGTCTGTTCGGCACCGGCGGCTCGTTTCACCTAAAGTAGTTCACACGATCGCCGGCAGCGCCTGGCCGTTCGGGCTACCGAGTCCCGTACAGGCATCCCAGCCGGCTTGGGCGGAAAAATCGCCATTGTTGCCTTGGGTGATATCGCGCAAGTCCTGTGGGTTCTGGTAGAGCTGCGGGTTGATGTAGCCCGCTTTCGTCCCGGTCGACTGGTTGATGCACGCGATCAAAGCCGCCCACAGAGGAGCGACCGCGCTCGTTCCTCCAATCACGCTATCGCTGCCGTCGACGCGCACGTCGTATCCCGTATCCGGATCGGCATCGCCCGCAACATCCGGCACGCCGCGCATGGTCAAGGGTATCGACTGCCCTTCGGTAGTGAGCGCATTGAGCCCCGTCTGCCAACTGGGTGTCGGAAAGAAAGCGCTGATGCCGCCGCCGCTCGCGCCGCCGCTCGTCCCATCATCCCACACGGTCTCACTTGCGATACTGGTCTGCGCCGCGAGCAGGCTTGTGCCGCCGCATGCCAGCGCGAAAGGACTCGAGGCCGGGAAATCTACATGATCGGCGCCGTCATCGACGCCGTCGCTCGAGCCGTTGTCACCGGAGGCGATGCAGACGGTAATCCCCAGCATCGCCGCCGCCTGGAACGCTTCGTCCATGGCCGTCATCGCCTGCGACGTCCAAGAGGACTCGGGGCCGCCCCAACTGATCGAAACGACCGAAGGATTGTTGGTCGTATCGTGGATCGCGGTGGTGATCGCATCGAGAAAGCCGGCATCGGTATTAGGCGCGAAATAAACTGCAATGTTTGCGCCGGGCGCCACGGACCCGACGACCTCCACATCGAGCATGACTTCGGCGTCGGGCCCGTTCGGATCGCCGGTCGGGCTGTTGGTGCCTTGGTCGACGGACACTGCCGTGATGGTGGGAGTCGCGAGGCCCAGCCCGCTGAAATAGGTGGCAAGATCGGCGGGAACATATCCGCCCCCCAATTCGACGATGGCAACACACTCGCCCGCACCGGTTGCGCTCGGAAATTCGTACAGTGAGGCCACCTGCGGGGGTGTGTAGGAAACCGGTGCGGCCGACGATTGAAGCCGACCGGCACTGCCTCCCCGAGGCCGAGTCCTGAAGTGCGTTCTCGCCTGAGGCCGATTATCGAGTCCGAGAACCGCTTCCACCACGCCATCCCACTCGGCAGGCAAATGGACAGGGCCTGTCCGCCCGCGATACGTGCCGCCCGGATACGCCATGTGGTGCAGTTGAACCGCAAAGGCCGCGCTGAACTGCGCGACGGTGCCTGAGAGAACGACGGTGCGGCGCGCCGGGTGTTCCTGCAATACCGCCAATCCCCGAGCCTGCGCAAACGAGCGCACGAGCGCGATATCGGATGGATCGGCGCCGTGCTCGCGGGCAAAAGCGTCCCTGCTCAGATGGACCGCCGTGCCCTTCCCGGAGGCGAGTTCGGCCACGTGCGCTCGCATGCGCTGTGCAGCGCGGCGACGCAGGAGCACCGTGACTTGCACGCGCTCGGCGGGATCGGCAGGCGCGAGAACTCGGGCGCCGGGCACTGCAGTTCGTTCACTACCCTTCAACAGGATCGTTGCCATGACATCGGCCCTCTTAGGTGTAAACCTTTAGGACAAGTCTAGTCCCGGATGACCGCCGCTTGGAATCCGGCTCTCAGCTGTTCTCGATCCGGGAGGGCCGGCGGCCGGTGGTTCGTCTGCCGCTCGCGCCCGGGGCCGCGCCGGCGAGCCGATCCAGCTCCCCCCGCAATTGCGCCATCGCGCCGCTCGAAATGGCGCCAAGCTTCGCCTCAATGGTCGCAAGATCGGGCATAGGACCTCGCACATGGGACTCGAGCGCCCGGCGCATGAGTCGCAAGTGCTCGGGTGTCGTGCCGCAACATCCGCCGATGATCCGAGCCCCTGCGTCCAAGGAGAGGCAGGCAAACTGCGCCATCATCTCGGGCGTTCCATCGAAGCGGATCGCACCGTTGACGTATTGTGGAATGCCGCAGTTCGCTTTCGCAACCAGAATGGCCGAAGCCTCCGAAGCGGTCGCGAGATTGACGACGGAGGCGACGAGTTCCGCTGGGCTAACGCCGCAATTGCTGCCGCATGCCGCCAGATGATGACGGCGTTGCAGCCCGGCGAGCTCGGACGGGGTGATGCCCATCATCGTTCGCCCGTTTGTATCGAAGCTCAAGGTCGCGATGATCGGCAATCCGGTGGTCCGCGCTCCGGCCACGGCGGCGTCCGTTTCCTCGATGGACGACATCGTTTCAATCCAAAGTAAGTCGGCGCCGCCGCGCGCAAGAGCGGCCGCCTGTTCGGCAAACGCGTCGCGAGCGCCATCCTGACTGAGCGGCCCCAGGGGTTCGAGAATCTCTCCGGTCGGCCCCATGCTGCCGGCCACCAGTACGACGCGTCCGGCACGATCAGTTTGGTCGCGCGCAAGGGAAGCCGCCCGCTCGTTCAGCTCCGCGACGCGATCGGCCGCCTTATGGAGCTTCAAGCGGTATCTCGTGCCGCCGAAGCTATTCGTCAGAATGATATCCGCTCCGGCATCGATGAAGGCGCGTTGCAATTCGCCGACGCGCAGAGGGTGCTCGAAATTCCAAAGCTCGGGCGCATCACCGGACTGCAAACCGCGATCGAACAAATTGCTGCCGGTCGCGCCGTCCGCAAGCAGCCACGGCCGTTCAGCCAATAAAGAAGTCAGTTGATCAGCCATTTCGCCGCGATTTTAGCACGCCGGCCAACGCCCCCTCTTCTTCACGGTTCACGCGAATGGGTGCTGCCGAATAATGGTCTGATCGCGATCGGGACCGGTGGAGATGATGTTGATGGGAACTTCGACGAGAGCTTCCATCCGCTCCAGATAAAGACGGGCATTGGCCGGCAAATCACCGTAACGCGTAACTCCAACGCTGCTTTCCTTCCATCCGGGCAGATCTTCGTACACGGCTTCGGCGTGGGCAAAATGCTCGGAGAGCAACGGCGGAGTGCGCATCAGAACGCCCTCGATCTTGTAGCCCACGCAAACTCGGATGGTGTCGAGGCCGTCGAGGACATCGAGCTTGGTGACACACAACGATGAGCAGCTGTTGTGAACGATGGAGCGGCGCAGCGCCACCGCGTCGAACCACCCGCAACGGCGCTGGCGTCCGGTGACCGATCCGAATTCATGGCCGACCCGCGACAAGTGCTCGCCAAACTCGTCAAAGAGCTCGGTGGGAAACGGCCCGGCGCCTACGCGCGTGGCATAGGCCTTGACGATGCCGAGCACTTCATGCAACCGCCTCGGCCCCAATCCGGTCCCGGAAGCAGCGCCGCCGGCCGTGGTGGTCGAAGACGTCACATACGGATAGGTTCCCAAATCGACGTCCAGCATCGCGCCTTGCGCACCTTCGAACAGCACGTTGCGGCCCTCGACGCTCAATTCTTCGAGGATGCCCGTGACGTCCGCAACCAGCGGTTTGAGACGATCGCCAAGCTCGAGATTGGACTCGAGCACTTGTTGAAAATCGATCGGCGACGCCTGGAAGTAGCGCTGCAAAACAAAGTTATGGTAGTCGAGAATCTCGCCCAATTTGGCGGCAAAGCGTTCGCGTTGAAACAGATCGGAGACGCGCAGCGCGCGGCGCGCCACTTTATCCTCGTAGGCAGGACCTATGCCGCGTCCCGTGGTGCCGATGGCGTTGGCGCCCTGAGACTTCTCGCGCGCACGATCGAGCGCCACATGGGAGGACAATATCAAGGGGCATGCGGGGCTCACCCGCAGCCGATCGAAAACCGGCACGCCCTGGCCGATCAGCATTTCCGCTTCTTTGAACAGTGCCTCCAGCGATAGAACCACACCATTGCCGATCAAACACTGCACCTGCGCGTGCAGGATTCCCGAGGGTATCAATGACAAAACGGTTTTCTTGCCGTCGATGACCAAGGTGTGTCCGGCGTTGTGGCCGCCCTGGAAGCGCACCACGGCCTGCGCTTGATCGGTCAGCAAATCGACGACTTTGCCCTTGCCCTCATCGCCCCACTGCAAACCGATTACGACCAGGTTTTTACCCATTGCGCACCATCCATAGCAAGGCGATCCCGATCACCATGCTGATCAATCCACCCCAGCGTAATTGCTTGGGTTCCGTTTGCGCCAGCTTCGCCATGAGACGCTTCGTTGCGGCGGGATTGAGGAAGGGCAAGATGCCCTCGAGCACCAAGTACAGCGCAAAGGCACCGCCGAGATATCGCCCCAATTCGGCCCATCCGATATCCATCATATCGAGTAACTAGCGCTTCGGCTGAGGCAGCGCTTGCGATTGCGGCTTGTTGAAATACTTGAAGTAAGCATTGTCGGGCGGGATCACCAGTAGGTCCCCCTGAGTACCCACCGCATCCCGATAGGACTGCATGCTGCGGTAGAAGCTATAGAACTCTGCATCCTTCGAATACGACTTGGCATACACCTCGCTGGCTGAGGCATCGCCCTGACCTCGGGTGTCGCTCGCTTGCCTCGACGCGTCGGCGAGTATTTCCGTTTGTTGCTTGTTGGCTTCCGCGCGGATTCTATCCGACGCCTCGACACCTTCGGCCCGCAACTTCGCGGCCTGCGCCTTGAACGTCGCCCGCATGCGCTCGAACACCGAATCCTGGACTTGCTGAGGAAGGTCGATCTTGGTGATGCGCACATCGACGAGTTCGACGCCCAATTGCTCGGCGAACGGGCGGGCGGTCTTCATCATCGAATCGGTGAATTCGGTGCGTTCGGCGGTGATGACTTGCTGCAATGTGCGTTGAGTGACCACCGTCTTGATGCTGTCCCTGATGGTCTCGCCCAAGCGCGCGTTCGCGACTTCTTCAGTTCCGCCCGTCGACTCGTAGTAGCGGCGCAAATTGCTGATGCGCCACTTCACGTAGAAATCGACGTTCAGCTGTTCCTGCTCCCGCGTCAAGAAATGTTCCGATTGATACATCTGGGTCAGGATGCGCTTGTCGAACCGGGTGACTTCGTTCACCAATGGGATGCGAAAATGCAGCCCCGGCTGGAAGTTGGAATCCACGATTTCGCCGCCAGTCGATTTTATCGCGAGTTGGCCTTCAGTCACCGTGAAAACGCTGGCTCGGACGATCAAAATGAGCGCCACCAGGCCCAGCAACACATACAAAATCCTGCTTTGCATCAGCGCACTCCCCGCGCACGCGCAGGATCTTCGGGAGGCGACACCTGCACGTCAGGCACGCGCGGAGCCACCGTCATCGTATCGTTGGGCATGTTGATCGACTGCGGGCCGGCGGAGATCAATTTATCGAGCGGCAGATACAACATGTTGCCGCCATTCTTGGTATCGACGATGACCTTGCGTGAATTCTTGTAGACGTTTTCCATGGTATCGATATACATGCGTTCCCGAGTCACGGCCGGGGCGTGTTGGTACTGCGCCAAAACCTGATCGAAACGGGAGGTCTCGCCTTGCGCCAGAGCCAGCACTTGCAGCCGATAGGCTTCCGCGTCCAAAAGTTCCTTCGCGGCCGCGCCGCGCGCCCGAGGCACGACGTCGTTGCGATAGGTTTCCGCGTCTTGCTGATACCGCTGACGGTCCTTGTCCGCTTTGATGGCATCTCGCTGCGCATCCTGGACGGGCTCGGGAACGATCACCTCTCCAAGCGTGACGC
Source organism: uncultured Gammaproteobacteria bacterium (assembly GCA_963755965.1). Taxonomy (GTDB): domain Bacteria; phylum Pseudomonadota; class Gammaproteobacteria; order Steroidobacterales; family Steroidobacteraceae; genus Bog-1198. Next base: position 198,312 of record CAVWLU010000006.1, on the reverse strand, counting down.
TGATGATGCGAATCCCCAAGTCGTAGTTGTCGAGCGTTCGCTGCAGCAGCACTCTGGCGCGATCCGTAATCGACGGATCAAAGGCAAGCGCCTTGTCGAGGGAAGCCTGCCCCACCGCCTCGCGCATGGCGCTCTCGCTCACCTGCGTCAACGTTTCCTCCACGCCCTTGACTTTGAACAAGTACTTGAGCGGATCGGGTTGCGTGTATTGAACGGCGGACGTGACCTCGACCAAGTTGGTATCCGCGGTCAGCATTCGCGCATCGTCCCGCACGCTGTACTGCTGCGACACATTCACGATGATTCTGCGCTCGATCGGCCAAGGCAAATGCCAGTTATACCCAGGACCCATCGTGTGCACGTACTTCCCGAATCTCAAGATGACGGCGCGCTCCTGCGCGTCGACACGGTAGACGCCGCTGGCAATCCACACGGCCCCGATCAGCACGAAGATGCTGCCAAAACCCCTCCCGAAGTTCGGGGAACTCTGGCCGCCGCCGGCGCCGCCTCGCCCGAAAAGCGCCGCCAGACGACGTTGCAAATTCCTCAGAACGTCGTCCAAGTCGTTTTGGGTCTGTTGGGGGCGATTCCAAGGATTGCGTTTCTCGCCGCCAGGTTCGTTCCAAGCCATGCGTATGCCTAAGTGTAGTTGCGGACTGTTGGGTTCATTTATAAGGAGCCGGGCATTCTATCAGCCGACCCGCGGCTCACAAGTCGGCTATGCGACGCGCTGTGTGCGCCTGGCGTGACCCGTATCGATGAGGTCCACTCCCGGACTGCCCCGTAATTTGGCAACTTCGGTCGAATCGAGTTCAACGTCGAGCTCCCAACTGCCATCGTCGCACTGGCGCTCGGCCCGCACGGCATTGCGCCGATACAGGTCGGACCTGACTGCCGCCGCGAGCATGGAAAGGTGCAGCGTGCGCCGAACTTGATTCGGACGCACGGCCTGCGCCATCGCCTCACGCAATCCGGCAAGCCCGGCGCCCGTCGCCGCGGATACCCACGCCTGCGAGGGTATCCCATCGGCTCCGGCAAGGACCCGCGACGTCTCGGGCCCCAAATCGATCTTGTTGAACACTGTAAGTTCGCGGATATCTCCGGCGCCAATGGCGCGCAACACCTCACGCACCTGTTCCATTCTCTCGTTGCGCAGGTGGTCGCTCGCATCGACCACATGCAGCAATAGATCGGCGTCTCGCGCCTCCTGCAGCGTCGAGCGAAAGGCCGCTACCAACTCATGCGGGAGCGCTCTCACGAAGCCGACGGTATCCGCCAACACCACCTCGCCGACACCCGATAATTTAACCCGTCTCACGGTGGGATCCAGGGTGGCGAACAGCTGATCCGCCACATAAGTATCGGAGCCCGTCAAGGAATTGAACAGCGTCGACTTGCCGGCGTTGGTGTAGCCGACCAACGCAACGGTGGGAACCGGGATCTCGCGGCGGACGTGGCGGGCCGTGTCTCGCTGAAGGGCCAGTTTCTCGAGCCGCCCGCGCAGGGTGCGGATGCGCTTGGCGATCAGCCGCCGGTCGGTCTCCAGCTGTGTTTCGCCGGGACCCCGAAGTCCAATGCCGCCCTTCTGCCGCTCGAGGTGGGTCCAGCCCCGCACCAGGCGCGTGGCAAGATGCGAAAGCTGCGCCAGCTCCACTTGCAGCTTGCCCTCGAAGCTTCGAGCACGCTGGGCAAAAATATCCAAAATCAAGCCGTTACGATCTAAAACTCGACGATTTGTGAGTTTCTCGAGGTTGCGCTCCTGGCTTGGGCTCAAGGTCTGATCGACCAGTACGAGGTCGGCGTCATTCTGATCCGCGCACGCGCGGATTTCTTCGGCCTTGCCCGACCCGACAAAGTATTTGGGATCAGGCCGCGGACGGGACGCGGACACGAGTCCTACGCAGAAAGCGCCTGCGGAAGCCGCCAGTGCTTTGAACTCAGCCGTATCGTGGGCATCCACGGCGCGCCCGATGCCGACGCCCACCAATATAGCGCGCTCGCCGCCCCGGGGGCGTTCAAACAACTGCAGAGCGCCTACCCATCACTCGGCCATCGTTCATTCGACAATGGCCGGTTCCGTCACTTCGCCGTCCTCGCCTGTCGGCAGGCGCACATTGCGCGCCGGTACGACGGTGGAAATGGCATGCTTATAGACCATCTGACTCACGCTGTTCCTCAGCAAGACCACGAACTGGTCGAATGAATCGATCTGTCCTTGCAATTTAATGCCGTTCACAAGATAAATTGAGACGGGCACGCGTTCTTTGCGCAGGGCATTTAAAAATGGGTCCTGCAGGGACTGGCCACGGGCCATGGGAAAGCTCCTTGTTTTTTGTGTCGTTAGCATTGCCTTGTCACTTCCTTGCGTCGGGCGAATACCTTGGAGATGCTAGCACAGGGGCACCCGGCGACGCTAAACGTATGACCACTCTGCAAATTCGCCCCTGGACAGTGCGTCGATAGCCATCGATGCGATATCAGGATGCGCGGAATCGAACCAATTGACCTTTTCGCGCCGCCGCAGCCACGTCAACTGCCGCTTGGCAAGTTGCCGCGTTGCCGCAATCGCTTGTTCCTTCGCGTCCTCCAAGCCGCATTGTCCCGCGAGGAATTTCCAGGCCTGCCGGTATCCGACCGCGCGCATCGACGGATGTTCCGCGCTCAAGTCGGATCTTTCGCGCAGCGCGCGCACCTCTTCTAGGAAACCGGCATCCAGCATGGCCTGAAATCGCGATTCGATCCTGCGATGAAGGACGGCTCGCTCGAGCGGCGCAACTGCGAATTCGAGAACGTCCACGCCGGCGAACACCGACGATCGGGATTGTTGCAAATGTGTGATGGTCTCACCGGTCACTCGGTACACTTCCAGCGCGCGTTGAATGCGCTGTGGATCATTGACGTGAATTCGCGCGGCCGCCGCGGGATCGACTCGCTGGAGTTCCTCGTGTACCGAGCCCCAGCCTTTCGCGGCGGCCAGCGCATCGATTTGCGCACGCACGCCCAAATCCGCTTCGGGCAATTGCGCGAGTCCCCAGGTAAGCGCGTGGAAATACAGCATGGTGCCTCCGACCAGCAACGGCTGGCGCCCCCGCTCCCAGATCTGATGCATGGCGTCGCTGGCATCGCGGACGAATTCACCGGCCGAGTAGCCCATCGCGGGGTCGCGAATGTCGATCAGATGATGCGCGACGGCTTTGCGCGTCCGTTCATCGGGTTTGGCGGTTCCGATATCCATGCCGCGATAGACTTGTGCCGAATCGACGCTGACGATTTCGAACGGTAAAGTGCTTGCGAGCCGAACCGCGAGATCGGATTTACCGCCTCCCGTCGGTCCCATCAACAACAGCGCGCAACGGCGGTTCGACGCCTGCGGCTTCGAGGCCCCAGGCGTCATCGCCCGCGCAAGAACAGCCGATCGAGATCCGCAAGCGACAAGCGCACCCAGGTCGGCCGGCCATGGTTGCATTGGTCCGCGCGATCGGTGCGCTCCATCTCGCGCAGTAACGCATTCATTTCGGGAACGCTTAAGATGCGTTGTGCCCGGACCGCGGCGTGGCAAGCCATGGTGGCGAGCAAATGATTGATCGATTCTTCGACTCGACGTGATTGACCTGTCTCCAATAGATCGGCCAACACATCACGCACCACGCCGGCGGGGTCACGTCCCGCCAATAAACTGGGTATTGCCCGCAGGGCCAATTGGTCCGGCGCCCATCGAGTAACGACGAAGCCGAGCGCGGCGAATTCCGCGGCGTGCGTTTCGGCAGCTTCCGCCTGCGCCGGTGTGACGTGCATGATCTCCGGAACCAGCAATTGTTGCTGCGCCGTCTGGCCGCCCAATAGCTTTTTCATGCTTTCATACATGACGCGCTCATGCGCCGCATGCATATCCACCAATACCATCCCATCCGCGGTTTGGGACAAAATGTAAGCTCCATGCAATTGCGCGACCGCAAAGCCGAGCGGCGCATGTCCCTCGCCCGGCGTCGCGGCGAAATCAGGTCGAGCTGCATCGTTCACGACCATCGCATCGGAGCCGCGGCCCGCAAAGGGGTGCGTGTGCGCCTCGCCGACGAGACTGCGATAGACATCGGCGGCGGCGCGGCTCCCCTGCCCTTCCGGCAGCGTGAAGCGAGCTTGATTCGGCGGCGCCATCCCTGGGTGGCGAGCGCTGCCCGTCAGCCAATCGAGCGGAGCACTGCCGGGGGAGTCTGCGGTCGGTCGGGTACCGGCAAGTGCCCGTTCGAGCGTGCGGAACATGAATTCGTGCACGCGATGCGAATCTCGAAACCGCACTTCGAGTTTCTGGGGATGCGCATTGACATCGACCATGGTGGGGTCGAGATCGAGATACAACACATAAGCACAAAATCGACCGTTGAACAGCACATCCTGGTAGGCGAGGCGCGCGGCTCCGGCAATGAGCTTGTCGCGCACGTAGCGACCGTTGAGAAAGGCAAATTGAAGATCGGACTGACTGCGCGAAAAGGTCGGCAACGCCATCCAACCCGACAGGCGCAAATACTCGGTGTCGTGGCGCAACTCGATCACATGCGCGGCGAATTCCTCCCCGCAGAGTTTCTGCAGCCGCACCAGGCGCTCCGCGTGCGTGGTTGCAGGCGGCAGCGTCCACACCGTCTTTCCATTGTGCGCGAGCGTGAATCCAGCTTCAAAGCGCGAAAGAGCCAAACGCTCGAGCATGCGCAGGATGTGCTGAAATTCGGTGGCCTCGGTACGCAGGAACTTGCGCCGTGCGGGCACGTTGAAGAACAAATCGCGGACCTCGACGCTGGTTCCGGGAGGATGCGATGCGGGTGAGGGGGTGCTAACCTCGCCGTCGCGCGCTTCCACATTCCAGGCATGCGCCGCCTCGCTGGATCGCGATGTCAGCGACAGCCGCGACACCGAGGCGATACTCGGCAGCGCCTCGCCCCGAAATCCCAAACTGGCAACTCGTTCGAGATCCTGGAGCGAGGCGATCTTGCTGGTTGCATGCCGTGCGAGCGCCAACCCAATTTCCTGCGGCTGAATACCGATGCCATCGTCGCGTACCCGGATGGCTGAGCATCCACCCCGTTCGAGTTCCACCTCGATATGCACCGCTCCGGCATCGAGCGAATTCTCGACCAACTCCTTGACCACCGAGGCGGGCCGCTCGATAACCTCGCCGGCCGCGATTTGATTGATGAGTCCGTCGGCAAGAATCTGAATGGACAAGGGCCACCTCGCGAATTGCGTATTTTCGCACAGCGCGCCCAAGAGGAGCGAAATCACCTGCAAGAACTAACCGCCGGAGTCACCCGCCGCCGTGGCAAGAACCGGCCGCGGCGATCCCGCCGCGAGTTGCGCAATCCGCGTGCCCGCCGGCGGATCGGCATAGAAATATTCGCGCAAGCCCTGGTGGATCGCGGCGGCGAGTTTCGCCTGGTGCGCGAGGCCGCGCAGGCGCTGCTCCTCCTGAGGATTGGAGATGTAAGCCGTCTCGACCAGCATTGAGGGAATATCCGGCGACTTCAACACCATGAAACGTGCCTGTTGGACGAGCGGCTTGCGGATTTCACCAACCTGATTGAGCTGATGCAATACGTGTTCGGCGGCGGCTTGGCTCGCGCTCAAGGAAGCGGACTGCGAGAGGTCCAATAATACCGAGGCGAGCACATCACCCTTGTCGTCCAGCGAGACGCCGCCGATCAAGTCCGATGCATTTTCGCGCTCGGCCAGCCAGCGCGACGCCTCGTCGCTCGCACCACGCTGCGACAAGATGTATACCGACGAGCCATCAACGCTCCGATCTCGAATCGAATCTGCATGGATCGACACGAACAAATCGGCCTGCTGGGCGCGGGCGCGCCGCATACGGTCGCGCAGCGGTACGAAGTAATCTCCATTGCGCGTCAAGACGGCCTTCATTCCCGGCTCTCCGTCGATGCGCTGCGCGAGGGCGCGGGCAATGGCGAGGACCACGTCCTTCTCGCGGGTCCCATTCTTGCCGATGGCACCGGGATCTTCGCCGCCGTGGCCGGCATCGACGGCGATGATCAGGTCACGGGCGTCCGGGCGAGCGTGCTCCACCTTGACCGGCGTGTCGCTGGTCGCCGTCGTGCCGAGGTCAATGACCAGGCGGTAGCCGTATCGATTGTTCGGCGTGGCGAGAAAGCTCTTCGCGCGTATGGATCTCGATAGATCGAAGACGATTCGCAGCTCTCCGGAGGGCCGCTTCGCCATGCGCACCTGTTTGACAACCCCGGTTCCCGGCGGCGAGCGCGACCCGCTCGACAGCCGGGCACCCGCGACGTCCAGAACGATCCGATCCGGATTCCTCAGCACCAACAGGCTGTGCCGGGCGCTGCCCGAAAGATCCAGAACGATGCGGGTACTCTCTGGACTCGCCCACAGGCGTATTGCACGCACATCAACGGCATGCGCCGGGGCCATTCCGGCGATCGCGAGGAGGAGCGTCATCGCGAGGCTAGACAGCAAGGATCTCATGGGGCATTAAGTTAGCGCGGAACGACTACCTTTTTCAAGTTAAATTAGAGACATAGGACGACAATCTAGTATCGTACCGAAGATTGTGCAGCCAGTTGTTTCCGCACTCCGTCCGAGCCCTCAGGCGGGCGCTCCGTCCTTTCGCTGCATACTCGAGCATCAACTCCACGTCCGCCGCGGGTAACGCGCCGCCGCCCTTCTCCGCCCATTCGATCAACAGGAGGCAATCCGGATTGAGGAAATCGCGCAGGCCGAGTTCATCGACTTCGACGGGTCCTTGCAGCCGATAGAGGTCGACATGGACGCAGCTGACGGCGTCGAGGCGGTAAGTCTCGACCAAGGTGAATGTCGGACTGCGAATCAAGCCGGTGACGCCAAGAGCGCGCAGAAGGCTTCGTGCGGCGGTGGTTTTTCCGGCGCCCAACTCACCGCTCAAGTAGAGCACGGCGCTGCCCTGCGCGGCACCGGGAAAGGCTTGCGCAAGCGCCGATCCCAAGGCTTCGGTTGCATCGGCATCGACCAAGTTGAGGTTAATCTCGGATTCCGACATCCTCGCCATCATACCGTCGCTACGCGTAGCCTTGTGCGCATGACCGATAGCGCAATATTCGACCCCGTTACCTTACTGTCCGACATCAAGCGCTGGGGCACCGAGCTTGGGTTCGGCCGGGTCGGCGTGGCCAACATCGATTTGGCCGCCGATGAGGCGTACTTTCTCGATTGGTTGCGCGCCGGCTTCAACGGGGAAATGCAGTACATGTCCCGGCACGGCAAGAAGCGCTCGCGGCCTCAAGAGCTCTTGCCGGGAACCGTCAGCTGCATCAGCGCCCGCTTGGACTATTGGCCGGCGGATTCGGCCAACGCCGCAGCGACGCTCGCTGACGGCAGCTTAGGGTACGTGTCCCGATATGCGGTGGGCCGCGACTACCACAAGCTCATGCGGGGTCGGCTGCAGAAGCTCTGCGATCGGATCAGCAAACAGATCGGTCCGTTCGGCTATCGTGCCTTTGCCGACAGCGCACCCGTTCTGGAAAAGGCTCTGGCACGCAACGCCGGTTTGGGCTGGATCGGCAAACACACCAATCTGATCGACCGCAATGCGGGTTCCTATTTCTTTCTCGGCGAGATCTACGTGAATTTGGCTTTGCCGAGCGATGAAGCCAGCACCGCGCATTGCGGCACCTGCAGCGCCTGCATGCCGGCCTGTCCCACCGGTGCGATCGTCGCTCCCTATCGTTTGGACGCCCGGCGCTGCATTTCTTACCTCACGATCGAATTGCTCGGCCCGATTCCGCTCGAATTCCGGCGCGCCATCGGCAATCGGGTTTATGGATGCGACGACTGCCAACTGGTCTGTCCCTGGAACAAATTTGCCCGCACCACGACGGAGGGCGACTTCAGCGTGCGCCACGGTCTCGATCGCGGCGAGCTCATTGCACTTTTTTCCTGGACCGAAGCGGAGTTCTTGCATAAGACACGCGGCAGCGCCATCAGGCGAATCGGCTTCGAGCGCTGGCTGCGCAATGTAGCCGTCGCGCTCGGCAACGCGCCGAGCTCTGCGAACGTGATCGCCGCGCTGCGCCGGCGCGAGCAGGATGCGTCGCCGTTGGTGCGCGAGCACGTGCAATGGGCCCTCGAGCAGCACGCCGGCATCGCGGCGGCGCCGTGAGCTAGAGGCTGGGCAAGAGACTGCTGCCGGCGGGATTGAAGAAATGGCGGCCGCGTCGCGATTTGCTGATCTCCGTCAACAGCAATCGATAGTCGGCTTCGCTGCTGACGGGATCGATGGCCGCCGAATTGACGATCAGCAACGGCGAGGCATCATAGCTGTGGAAGAATCGAGCATAGGCTTGAGTGAGTTTTTCCAGATAACTGCGCTCGATGTGTTGCTCATAGCGGATCCCGCGTTTGGCGATACGGTCCATCAGCACATCGACCGGGGCCTGCAGATACACCACGAGATCCGGCTTAGGCGCGTCCACGACCACCCGCTCGTACACCCGCTCGTATAGAGCATATTCCGCATCGTCGAGCGTCACCCGCGCGAACAACCGGTCTTTCTCGAGGAGATAGTCCGCGACCCGCACCGCGCCGAATAAATCCTCTTGCCGGACTTCCTCGAGCTGCCGCGCCCGTTGGAACAAAAAGAACAATTGAGTCTGAAAGGCAGCCGCGCGCGGATTTCGGTAGAAACGTTCGAGGAAAGGATTTTGGTCGGCGTGCTCCAATACGAGCTGGCCGGCGAAGGATTCGGCCAGCCGCCGTGCGAGGCTGGTCTTCCCCACGCCAATCGGCCCTTCGATGACGATGAATCGGTGCGGGATTGCGCTCACATGCAGACTCTACTATCGCTCCAAAACCGAAATTCCGTCCTCTCCCGACCGCAACTTCAAATCCATGACACGGCCATGTCCTGGAATATCCAGCGTTGGGGCAACATCGTTGAGAGGATACAGGACGAAGTTGCGCATCGACACTCCGGGATGCGGCAGGGTCAGCCCTGGTTCCTCAATGGCAGCACCGACCATCCATATGAGATCCAGATCGACCAGACGCGGCCCCCAACGCTCTTGCCGCCGGCGCCCCATGCGTTGCTCGATATCGAGCAAGGCATCGAGTAATTCGCGAGCCGTCAATCGAGTCAGTAGGCCGACGACGGCATTGACGAAGTCCGGCTGATCTTGAGGGCCCATGGGCCGGGTGAGGTACATGCGCGATTGCAACTCGAGCCGCGTCTCGGGCAGCCCGCGAATTCGTTCGCACGCCTCCAAGACCCGCTCGCGCGGGTGATTCAGATTGCTGCCGATGGCGACATATGCGGGGCGCCACAGCGCGTCCATCGGTGCTCCGGAGCGTTTCAATCGCTCAACTGCGGGACGCCCCGCCACGACGCCGACGGCGCCGGCGCCTCCCCGGCGCCGCGGTTTCACCGTCCGCTGCCGGCTCTACAGCGCGAGCTTGGACGAGTGCGACCCGCTCGTCTTGCGGCAGCAATTGGATGTCCGTCCACCAGGTCGCCAACTCAGGATCTGCCACGCCGACCTGCGCGCGCAGCAACAGGAAATCATAAGCCGCGCGGAAACGCGGATGCTGCAATAAGCTCAGCGATTTGATGCCGCTGCGGCGGTTGAATCGGGGTTGCAGCATCAACAGTTCGCGCATGGGGACGGCGAAGCGCCGAGGGATGGCCACACGCGACTGTTGTGCTCGGAGCACCGTATCGCAGGCCTGCATCAATTGCGCAAGATCCGGCGCGGGGCCTGCCTGCCGCTCGTTCAATTCGCGCAATACGGCGCTCCACAACAGAACGGCAAACAGAAAGGTGGGGGTGACGGGTTTGTCTGCGAGAACGCGGGCGTCGGTGTTGGCCAGCCCCAACTGGAGCATTTCCCGCGCATAAGCGTACGGCTGCAAGCCGAAGGCTGCCGCCGACATCGGAAACAAATGCTCGAAAAGACCGTATTTCTCCAACAGGTCGAACGACTTGGCGCCAAAACCGGACAGGAATAATTTCAGACACTCATCGAACAACCGTGCCGGGGGCACCCCATCGAGCAAGGATGCCAGCTGCCGAATCGGCTGCTCTGTCTCGGGGTCGATGGAGAAGTCGAGTTTCGCCGCGAAACGCACAGCTCGCAGCATGCGCACCGGGTCTTCGCGATAACGGGTTTCCGGATCGCCGATCAGCTTGAGGCGCCTCGCGCGCACATCGCTCGCACCATCGACGAAATCCCAAATGGAGAAATCTTCGATGTTGTAATAAAGACCGTTCGCGGCAAAATCTCGCCGCCATACGTCTTCCTCGATGGTGCCGTAGATGTTGTCGCGAAGGATGCGCCCCGTCGTGTCGAACGCCCGGTGCTCGGACACCTCGACCGGGCTGGGTTGTTCCTCCAAGTCCGCATCCTCCGCATCCTCGCGTTCCGGTGCCGCTGCGGCCCGAAAAGTCGCCACTTCAATGATCTCGCTGCCGAAATGCACGTGTGCCAAGCGAAAGCGCCGGCCGATGAGGCGGCAATTTCGAAACAGCCGCCGTACTTCCTCCGGCAGCGCATTGGTGGCCACGTCGAAGTCCTTCGGCGTGATCCCCAACAGTAAATCGCGCACCGCACCTCCGACCAAGAACGCCTCGTAACCTGCCTCCTTGAGCCGATAAAGCACTTTCAAGGCGTTCGGAGAAATCGCTGCGCGGGAGATGGAGTGCTCCGAGCGAGGGATCACCAAATGCGGGAATTGCGTCGACGGTATGTTCAAAAAAGGCGGCTCCGCTTGAGTCCAAAAAATTGGCCCGTATACTACCAGCCCTCTTGGTCTCAGGCGGACCGAGAACCAAAACGACGCTCCCTTCGTCTAGAGGCCTAGGACACGGCCCTCTCAAGGCTGGAACACGAGTTCGAATCTCGTAGGGAGCGCCACCTTTTCAAGGACTTACGAGGGGCAGACAAAGCAGAAAAGTGCCGCGTCTAACTTTAGTCTAAGTCTCGTCAAGCCAGTCGATCGCGTAGGGGCCCCGAAGATCTGCTTCCGTCGCCGGCCGCGTATTATTGCCCGAAGAGTCGAGCGGCGACTTGCCTACTGGTCCACGGGGCGTGTCACCGTCGGTTTTGGGTGCTAGATAGAATTCCCAGGCGACCTTGCCCTGTTTCGCGGGCGATGACTCGTACCCGGGGAAGCTGGTGACCCGATAAGGGTGACTGGAGAAGTAGGCTGATGGGCTCTCAGCAAAAATCGCGCGTTCAATTAGGAAAGAATGATCAGTTTCGCTTTCTCGATGTCCCGCATTTTGCAACTCGTGTCATCAACTGCTTTCGACGGCCCATAAAAACTCACGCGAAAACCAGTATCGTGTCGGACTCCTCAGGCTCGAGGCGCCTTTTATTGTTGCGCAGAGCCGCTGTCCAGCCCCAGTACGACGACTGTGGCGATGACGGGCTTCACCGGCCACGCGACCATCGTAAAGCCGTCAGCCACCGCGACCTTTTGTTGTCCGTTCACGCTGTAGGTGATCACTCCGCCGCCGATCCCGCCGCCGCTGCCGAGAACTTGTCCCCAAAGCTTCTCACCCGTCGCGGAATCAAGCGCATAGAAGTTGCCGCCCAGGTCGCCAAAGAAGACCACACCCCCAGCGGTCGGGGTGATACCGCCGAGGATCGGGAAGTTGGACTTCACGCGCCACTTCCACACTCCGGTGTCCGCGTCGGTGGCGTACACCCATCCGGCCCAGAACCCGTCCGTCTTGTTTTCTTTTCCAAACATATTGATCGGGTTCAAAAATGCCGCACCGGTCCAGGGTTGCCCGATGGCGACCGAGCGAAGCTTGGCGTCGGTCTGAATTTTCACGGTGTCGCACCAATCCACCGTACCGCTAATGATCAGATTCGTGGTCGGATCGTAGCCCGGGGTGCTCCATTCATCGCCTCCCACCGGACCGGGGCAGAAGTGCACGAGCTTGCCGACCTCGAAAGTCTCGGCGTTATTCGAGACCGTGGTGATCGGCACTCGGTAGAGCTGCTTGTTGTCGGCGAGATCATAGCCGTACAGGCGCCCATCTTTCGGTGCGACCGCCATGATCTGCTTGCCGCCCATCGTCTGAAGCAAAATGGGCGGGTTCGACACGTCATAGTCGTGCCAGTCCTTCTTCACCAACTGGAAATGATTCTTGTAGTTCCCCGTCTTGGCATCGAGCACCACGACCGAGTCGACATACAGATTGTCGCCCTCGCGCGCGCCGGATGCGAAGTCCGGACCCGGATTGCCGCCGGGCACGTACACCAGCCCGTTTTTGATGTCGAGCGTATACGAGGTCCAGGCGCCGGCGCCCGTGATGGGAATACCGGGCGCGTTATTCCAGGTCGATTCGTCGAGCGGCGTGGTACCTACCGGTCCCCGCGGCTCATCGCCAGCGGTTTTAGGGGTCAAGTAGAATTGCCAAACAATCTTGCCGGTTTTCGCATCGAGCGCATACATGTGTCCCTTGCCGCCCTTGAAGTCTCCACCCGCATTGCCGACGTAGACCAAGCCGTCCCAGGCGATCGGGGCGGAAGGGGCCGTCTCCCCATGGGCCGTGTTCCCAATCGTCGTCTCCCACAGTTGTTTGCCAGTCTTGAAATCAAAGGCCAGCACCCGTGCGTCCTGTGTGCCGCGAAATAGCATGCCATCCATATAGGCAGCCCCGCGGTTGGAGGGCAGAAGGCTGCCCGCGCCGTCGAAGTGCGTGCGCCACTTCTCGGCGCAAGTGGCGGGGTCGAGGGAGAAAATATCGAACTCCGTGGTGCCGATCAGAGCGCCATCCACCATGATCAGGGAGGTCTCGAAGGAGGTGAGCTGATGGGTGCTGTAGGTGCACAACACTTTCAGCTGGGCCACATTCTTGGTGTTGATCTGAGTAAGCGGCGAGAAACGCTGCGACGAAGGTGTTCGATTGTAGCTCGGCCAGTCCCCGACCGCTGCGTTCGGCCAGGCCGCGTCGGCGAGAGCAGGCGCAGGCGCACCTGCGGCCTCGGGAGCTTTGTAGGCAGGATTCGCCTCTGTGCTCACCGTGCCCGCTGGCGTCGACAGGGTCTTAAGATAATTAAGACTCATCCCGCCGTAGGTGGTCATCGCGATGGGGAAGGCGAGATACAGAATTCCCGCGATGGCTAGGCCCGCCACAAACAGCGAGCCGAGTATGACGAATAGTTTCTTCTTGTTCATTTTCTCACACCTCATCGCTACCCGCGAAGGAGCGGTATCTGTTTCACGGCCAAAGGAACCACGAGTGAAGAGCGGAGGAGCGTAGGAGAGCTCCGAGGGACCTACAATTGGACTTTGAGCCCATCAATTCGACGGACCTTTCCAGGAGCACCGACCCTCTGGACTCTAAGGTGCTAAGTGCCGACCCTCGCTGCGGTATGCATCGACGAACTCGCGGCTGCTTTGCGCATTGATGAACACGTGACGACCCATGACCCACAGAGTGCCCGGGTAGGCCCGCCGAGATGGACCAAGGTCCTATCGCAGCACGAAACTCAATCAGCCTAGAGTACTGATGATCTCTTTTGGCGGCGCCTCCCAACGTCGAAACGTTCGACACCGTCGGCTAGGCAGACCTGCAGCCTCTGCCAGCCTAGCGCGATCCCAAGGATTGAGCGGCCAGGAAAGCCGCAATGGGTGTCGCTGCCCCAAACGCTAGGGGCATACTTTATCCGAAGGATATGGGACATCAGGTGTGATTCTGCGTCAGCTTGTTCTCGCCTGAACTTGTCACTCATATGAAGATACTGCCCGCCGTCTTCGCTGGTCTCGCTCTGCTGCAAGTGCTCCCGGGCCTCGCCGCCACGGGTAAGACACCCCCGAAGCACACCTCCACCTTGGGCACCGCCAAGACGACCGTACCCGCCAAGCTCAAGCTCGGTGAATATCTCTGGGTCCCCGAGGTATCACCCCGGGGACCGATCGTGATGGTCGTATCGCTGCCCGAGCAATTGGCCTACGTGTATCGAAATGGTGTGATCATCGGCGCATCCACCATATCCACCGGCAAAAAAAGCCACCGAACTCCCACTGGCGTGTTCACGATCCTGCAGAAGAACGAGGATCACTATTCCAACCTCTACAACAACGCGCCGATGCCCTATATGCAGCGACTTACCTGGTCGGGCGTCGCGATCCACGCGGGCCGGCTTCCCGGCTACCCCGCGTCCCACGGCTGCGTGCGCATGCCCTACGAGTTCGCTCGAAAGCTGTTCGCCGAGACAAAGACGGGCCTGACCGTTGTGGTATCCGACGAGAAGCTATTTCCAGACGATGTGGTCCACCCGGGACTGGTGGCGCCGGTTAACGCGACCGGCACGCCCGTCGGCGGCCCGTCTCTTGTGAACGGACTTGCCTGGCAGCCGGAGGCGGCGCCGGAGGGCCCAGTTACGATCCTGCTGACCAACGAGGACCGGCGTATCCGCGTGTTCCGCAATGGCATCGAGATCGGCCATGCGCCGTTCTCCCTCACGGACTTGCATCGCAAGATCACGCTGCACGTACTTACCATGCTCGAACTCTCGGGTGCCGAACCGCCGGATCCGGCTACGGGACGACCGATGCCTCGATGGTTGGAAGTCTCGGGGGAGGAGGAGAACACCATATCCACCGCAGAACTGCTCGCCGTCTTCAACATCCCGTCCGAGTTCCTCGCGAAGCTTGCCACCGTGGTCGGACCTGGCACCACATTGGTGATCACACAGCCGGCAGCACGCGCCTCCTCTCGTACGACGCTGACCGACGGTGTTGTTGCCATATCCGCGGATAGCGCCGCACAAAACTAAAAGCGTCGAAGGCTAGCAACCTGCGGCGCGACGACCCAATTTTTGTACAGCAAGTTGCGCTGATTTGGGCTCGGTACTCCGATCACTTCGCTGCAAACATTGACCCACACTGCGCCGACCTCATGTGGAAGCGACGCAAACGTTTGCGACGGCACTCCGCCGAGGCCTCATCAGTCACAAGTGGGCCATACAATGTATCGATCAATGCAGGTCGTGCTGGCGCTAGTCGTCGGTGCCTCGACCACGCCGGCACTTGCCGGGGAGTTCAGCTACGACTATGTCGAAGCAGGTTGGGTTCAAAGCAAGATCAATTCACCAGAGAGTTCTACCGCCGACGGCGCCGGCGTCTCCGGATCGGCGGCGCTTGGAGTCAACGCGCATGCCTATGCAGACTACTCTTATGAAGGATTCGGCCATGGCCTGCGAATTCAAACCTATGAAGTCGGCGGGGGGTTCAACCGCTCCGTCGCTTCCGGGCTCGACCTTCTGGCACAGGCATCCTACGTGCGCGATGAGATAACGGGTGCCTCCAACGGATCCAACCTCACAGGAAATGGTTGGTCCGTCTCGATGCTGCTGCGTTACCGTCTCATCGACCGGCTCGAGGTCGATGGCGGCGTGAAATACATCGACGTAAGCCAGGCCGGCAGCACGACCACGTTCGATATTAACGCCGTGTACTCTTTGACGAAGAGATTCTATGGCGTCGCCGGTATCGGCTTGGGCAACGACGGTCACACCGCCCATGTCGGATTCCGCTACGGCTTCGGTGAATAACGAACCGTGGTGAATGACGAATAGTGGGCAGAGGCAAGTGCTTACCAACGTTTTTCGAGAGACAAAGCGATAACGCGGCCGACCGGAGAAGCATTTGCCGGATCGAACGGAATCGCCCCCTCGCCGGGCAAGAGAATGTCGGCGGGGATTTGCACCCGCGGAGGATGCGCATCGGCAACGTTGGTAACGCTCAAGGCGATCGTCAATCCTCGTATGGGCGTTGGCAGGGAATCGCTCGTCCTATAACCGAGATACAGGTCCCCCGTCGTCCACGACCCTATCGGCTCGGGAGGCGTGAACAGTGAATTCTGGTAGGCGTTGACGAAGTTGAGCGAAGCGGACGCCGTTATGGGTCCTTGCGTCCAAACGGCGCTCGCCCGCCCTTTCCATTTCGGCGGTTCGGCAAAGGTATTGAGCAACGAAACTCTTGGCGCAAAGTAAACGGCATGGGTGTCGTATTGCAGCAGGCGTTCAACGGTGAGAGAGAGGTTTAGCTGACCTGGACCGAAAGACACGCTGAATTGTGTGGTGAGATCGATACCGGATTCTATGGTCGCGGCGAGATTGGTGAGTCGATCGTCAAAAATGGCCTCGACCGCGGCCGGCCCCCCGAGTTGATCACCCGAGAATGCCGGGCTGTCGAAGTAGCTCTCCACGGTGGCAAGCGAGGGATTATGGGTAATGAAGGGCTTCAGTAGCGGATCGCTCAACGAATAGTCGCTGCCGGATGAGGTCGGGGGTGTCGTGATCTTGCTGGAAAAATCGATGTGAAAAAAGTTCAGGCTCAACTCATAGCCCGGCACGATCGGCGGCTTCAAATCGAAGCTCGCGGTATAGGATCTGGACTTTTCCGGAAGGAGCCCGAGATTGCCGCCTCGGATGACGATGGTGTCCGTGGATCCGGTGGCGGAGGCAGCATTCGGAAGCAGCTGGGTCTCAATCTGCAAGGGCCTATGCACTTGGCTTAGGAGCGGCGCCTGAAACGAAGTCCCGAACGTTCCCTTTAAAAAGAAGCCCTGAACGAATTCCCATGACAATCCCAGTTTTGGATTAGAGGTGGGGCCAAAGTCGCTGTAGTGGTCAAAGCGGCCGGCGACGGAAAGGTCGAGCCGGCGATACGGCGGCGCCGCGTTGGTTTCTCCAATGATGGGTACGACGATTTCACCGTAAAGGCTCCACACCTCCCGCCTCGAGTCGGGCTCGCCAGAGGAGGTCGCCGTTTGACCGGGTGCCGTTTCCAAGTCGGTCGAATTAAATTCCTCGGTTCTGGAGCTCGCGCCGAAGGCCGCTTTCACTTCACCGCCCGGTATCGACACGAGTGTTCCAGTGGTCATCGCGTTCACGTCGACAATGCTCGGTGATGCACCCTGGATCAAGGTCTCGCTGCTATTGGACGAACCCTTCACAATGAGGGTCGTTGCATCGCTGATTTGCTGATTTTTCGAATAGCTGCCGGTGAAGTCGGCATGCCAGCCCCCAGACAACGCCCGATCCAGCTCCGCCGTGACGCTCAATTGCTCGGCCGACCCCGACGCGAACGTGCTCTGAGTGAAGGCGGAGGGAGGACTCGCCACGGTGTTCGCAACGGAGAACTGCCGATCGCTGTAGAGCACGTTCCCTGAAAACGTCGTGTTCGCTGTCAATTCCTGGCTGCCACTGACAAAGACACTGTTGCGTCGGTTTTGCGGAATGAGCGAATAAGGGCCGCCCAAATCGGGGATGTAGACTCTCTGCAAAGCACTCAATCCCTGTTGATCGTCATATTCATAGTTGAGGAGAATATTCCCCGTACTCCACGACTTGCCCAGCAGTTGCGATGCCGTAACCTCATCGGCGCCGCCTTCGGTCGAGCCGCCGTAGCGAACGAAGGTCTCCAGGCCGTTGAAGTCCTTGCGAGTGATCACGTTGACGACACCGCCCACCGCATCGGCGCCATAAATTGCAGAAGCACCATCCGAGAGGACTTCAACGCGATCGATGGCACTCAGGGGAATTTGCGAAATGTCCGTGAACGACCCATCGAGCCCGCTGGGTGCCAGGCGCTGGCCATTGAGCAAGGTGAGCGTCGCTGTGGGTCCGAGACCGCGCAAATTGAACGAAGCACCTTGAAAAGTATTCGTGCCGTTCGACATGGCAGTGGCCGAAAACCGTATGTTCGAGTATTGGTTGGCAATGGTATCGATGCTAGCGAAATTATTCGTGACGTTGCGAGCGAACTGATCCAGAGTCGCGGCGCCGGATTCGCCAATGTCTTCTCGAGTGTAGATGCTGACGGAGGAACCGACCGGCGCAACGCCGGGAATGTGCGTACCGGTGACGACAATCTCGTCGAGTACTGTCGCATCGTCTTCCGACGATGGCATATTTTGCGTGACCGCATCCGTCGAGCTATTCGATGCGGCCGCAGTAGCATTCGCCCGGCCTGCGGCGCCAAGCGGCGGCGTTTTCCCCAGCTGTTTCTCGAGGCCTGCGGCGCTGCCCACGGTGATGGAGGTGTCGTTGATGACCGTGTAGGTCAGCGAGGAGCCGCGCAACAGGATCGTCAATGCATCACCGATCGAGTGGGTGCCGAGGATGCCGTCGGTAGTACGGCCACCCACCTCGGGTCCGACGATGATTTGCACGTGGGCCTGGTGGGAGAAGTCGAGCAGCGCCCGCGTGAGTTGTTGCGGAGGAATTTGGAAGTTAATCGGCCGGGTGAGGTCGACAGCCCATGCGGGACTGCCCGCGAGGAATTTGATGATCAGCACAAGCCGCATAACGCGCCGCGCAAGCCGCATAACGCACCGCGCAAGCCGGCGTGGTCGCACACCCTCGATCAACCCATTCACAGCGTCGTTGGTCAACTATTCAGAAGTGGCCGTGATGGTGGACGCCGGTGTCTCGAGGGTAACTTCGCCGTGAGCGGATACTGTGGCGTGCACCGGGTACTTGACCTCGAGCGCTTTGATCCAATCGTTGACGGAGGCGATGAACACGGTTCCGGTATAGCGCAAACGTCGAATCGCGGGGTCGCGAATTACGACGTTGGACGTCGAGTAGCGGTTGATATCGGCGATTACCGTCTCGAGCGGTGCGTCATCGTAGGCGAGTTCGCCGTCGCGCCAACCCAGGGCGGCTTGGACATCGACACTGGACACCACAGCAGTACGAGAGCCTTCCGAATAATCGACCCGGTAGCCGGCACCGGCGCGCCACTGCGTTGGGCCGTCGGGACCCATCGCCTTGGCAAGGATGATCCCCTGTTCCACCGTCACGATCACGTGATCGGGCTCGCGCCTGACATCGAATGCCGTGCCCACCGCGGTGACGGTCATGGTGCCCGCACGCACGACGAAGGGCCGCGCTTTATCATGATGCACCTTCATGTAGGCCTCGGCGCCGGGGCGCAAGGCAATTTGGCGATCGGCACCCGTGAAATCCACCTCGGCGGTCGCCTTGGCACTCAAGAGCAGCGATGAGCCATCCGGCAGCGTGGCAGGCTCGTGGTTCGACGTCGTGATGACCTCGTGTGCGGGTTTATGAGTCCATTGCTCATACGCCGCCACCAGTGTGGCGCACACGACCACGGCCGCCACTGCCACCCGAAGGGCAGCCGAGCGCCACGGAAATCGGGTCGAGCGCGGAGCCCGCAAGAGTTCAGGAGCGCGCTTGAACCCTTCTGTATCGTTCCAATCCTGTTGCAATCGTTCAAAGGCAGCTAGGTTCTCGCCGTCCGCTTCGCACCAGCGCAACCACTCGTCAACTTGTTCTTCGGAGGCTCCCGGGTCATGCAGTCGCAAGAGCCAGCCGCTCGCTTCTCGGTAGCGTCGCAGCTTCGCACCGTTGACTTCAATAAGCTGGTTCATGATTGCACCTGCCGCCAGGCTTCATCGGCCGTCACACCCTCGCGGCGCAGGCGTAAATACAGCAGCGCATTGGTCACATATCGGCGCACCATCCGGTCTTTGAGCCCCATTTGCCGCGCGATCTCTGCGAAGGATTCTTCTTCCACTCGGTAGAGGCGAAACGCCTGCTGGTATTTCACCGGGAGTTCCGAGATCACTTTTCCCAGAAAAGTGAGTTCGTCGCCCGCAATGACGGCCCGCTCCGGTGTCGCCGGATCGAGAAAATCTTCAGAGTGTTGAACCGGTTCGAGCCGCGTACGAGACTGCTGGCGCCGCAATCGATCGATCGCGAGATTGGACGCCACCTTGAATAGATACCCGCGCAGAAAACTGACCGCGCCGGGACTCTCCAGCTCAAGTACGCGGACATAGGCTTCCTGGGCCACTTCTCGCGCAGCCTGCATGTCCTTGAGCCGCGATGCCAAGAAAAGCACCAACGAGCGATTGTGATCACGAAAGAGCTTCGACACCTCTGCAGCGCGGTGTGAAGATTGCGTCCTCTCGCTTTTGCTGGCGTCAGACGCTGTCATGTAATCCGGATTTTTTGTGAAGGATGAAACGCCATTCTAACAAGACGGATAGGGCCTGATATTTTGCACTTTCCCCTCGTTTGCTGCTCTGCAGCAAAAGAGGCGTAACGATTATTGGGTCACAAAGACATCATGTGCAATGGGCGAGAGCCCATCTTTCGCCCGGTAGTGTGCGAAACAATTGCCTTCGTGCGTCTTCGCTTTCAATGAAAGCAAATCTCGCCGTTGCCAAGAATCGTATTTTTAAACCGACGCGCCGTACCGCCGGTCTCCTCCTATTGGTCTCGATTGCAGGAGTGGCTGCAGCACAAAGCGATCAACCTTGGGACGGCTTCTATGCGGGCCTGAACGCAGGCGGCGCGTGGAGTACTTCCTGCAACAGCGGGACACCAAATGCCGGCCTCGTTGATCCCGCTGCCGTTACCGTGCAGTTCAATCGAAATTGTCCGAATGGGACATTTGTCGGCGGCGCGCAGGTCGGAGACAACTTTCAATACAAGCGCCTGGTGTGGGGAGTTGGCATCGATTTAGACACTTCCAGCGCAAGCGATTCCAGCCAGACATTGAAGCATACGGGCGCAATGCCTCCCGCGGGGACTTATACGTTGTCCGGCAAGCTCAGTCCAAACGGCTTCGCCGTCATAGGTCCCCGAATGGGATATGCAGGCGATCTTTGGCTGCCCTACATCCGGGTGGGAACGGTTGTCGCCGCCGGATCACACAATAGTACACTCACGTTCACGCCGGCCGGCGCGACAAAACCCGTAGCCTCGTTCAACGGAGGCAAGAACTTCGCGTCGAACGGCTGGGCAGCCGGCGGCGGCACGGAAATTGGCTTGAACGGTGCTTGGTCCATTACTGCCGAGTATCTGCACGTGAGCCTGGACAGTTCCGATTTCACTTCGAATTGCAACGGCTCGCCTTCCGACTGCGCGGCATTCTCCGGCATATCGCTCTACAGTACCCACAATCGCTTCACCGCGAACATATTCCGGATTGGCATTAATTACTGGTTCGGGTATTGGAACCCGTGAGGCAACCCGCGCAAACAAATCGTCGACTCAACGGTTTCCCCGCCCGCGAGATCGATCGTATCGATCGGCGCATCTTGAAGGCGCTGCAGGCCGACGGTCGAAAATCAGTCTCCGAACTAGCCCGCGAGGTCTACCTCACGACCTCGCCTTGTCTTGATCGCGTCCATCGCCTGGAACAAGACGGATACATTCAAGGCTACACCGCACTACTCGATCCTAATCGGTTGGGCGCACGACTGCTTGCATTCGCGGAAGTGAAGGTCGATCGCACGACGCCCGAAACTTCGCAGAAATTTCGTGCTCTTGTTCAATCGTTGGACGAGGTGGTCGAATGCCACATGGTGGCCGGCGCCTTTGACTACCTAATCAAGATCCGCGTCGCCGACATGGATGCCTACCGCAGGTTCTTTGAGGAACGCCTGTCCACGCTGCCTGGCATCGTACGGATAACCACCCACATGGCGATGGAAGAGGTTAAGTCGACAACTGCCTTCACGTTCTAGACGAGTCCCATCGTTTCAACGCGGCAGTTCTATTGAATATCGCTCCCGGCCTTCGTCCAATACGACGCAAGAGTGGTAATGCAGGCGCGAATGGTCCTGGAGCCGAAGAAGTTTCCCAACCGAATCTGCCAGCTGAATAGCTTCCCCATTTTGCTCATGAGGCCGAACACGTCCCTGTATTGCTCCTGGCGACCATTGACAACGTAGGCAAGCTTCAACGCGTCGCAGGCGACCGCGCCGGGCAATTTATAAATGCGGGACCGTACGGCAAACGGATCGCGAGCCCGCGCCGCGAATTCGGGGTTCCTGATAAGGAGCCACGTGGGGATGCGCTCCAGGATGAATATCTTCATCTGCGTATCGCGATGACCCCGATACGAGGTCTGCATACGCAGCTCGGCACCCAGCGGATCGGTCGGCGACTCGGCGATTGCGACGAGTCGCTCCGTGACGTCGAGCCATGCTCTCCAGAATCGGGGCTTGGCAATAAAATAATTGGATGAAACTTCGTTCCGTGAGTGGCTGACCAGATCCGTGAGATTAGTAGGTTGCCCAATGCGCCGGAAGAACTGCGTGGCGATATTCACAAGCCCAGGATGACAAAACTCCCCATATTGAAATACGTTCCAATAGTAGGCAGTCAAGTGAAGACTCGGACTGAAAAGAACGACATCGGCCGCCGAACAGTTCTCGCGATTTATGAAGTTACGGATTCCCGCGGCCGTCAGGTTGGTTTTTCGCTTGAAGCTTGGCGAAAGAAATCCGTAGAAACATTCGTCGTTCAACGGTTCATTGAGCAGGAATTTTCTAATCGGCCAATATTCGTACCAATCCGGCCTTTCATTTGACGAATTGTCGAGCACCAGACAGCCGGGGTCTAGATCCTCTCTCTTCGCGTAGTAGCTCAGAATCTGGTAGAGGATGATTTCCGACATTGGCAAGAACGCCTTGGGTTTTGGTGCACGAAATGAGCTGCGAGCCCGTCATTCTGCGGCTTGGTGGCGTGTTGGTCCACACGATCGTGTCAGCGTTTTCCTACCCGCGCACCGGCGCCGAATCCTATTGTCCCGGACCTCCCAGAGGCTTGACGCTAGCATTGGGCTAGACCGTCAGCCGTGCGCTGCGCCGGCAGCTTCGAAGGGGAGTCCTTGGCCATCGATCCATTACTGCGGCGGAGCGCGCCCTATGCGTGGGCGGTCATGTTCACCGGCATGGCGGCGATTGCGCGAGCGATCCTCGGACCATTCTTGGGCAATCATTATCCGCTCGGCACGTTTTACGCGGCGGTTGCCGTCATCGGATGGTTCTGGGGCGTGAGAGCCGCAATTCTCTCCGCCGTCCTCGGATATATGATCGGTGCCTACTTTTTCCTGGAATCACAGGTCCTACTGGAGGCCATTGTCTACGCGGCGATTTGCGCGGCGCTCATCGCTCTCGTGTACCGAGTCCACGAACGTCAGCGTCTGCTCGATCAGGCGCTTGCCGATCACGCGTCGACGCAACTCGCGCTCGATGAAAGCGATGCCCGATTCAAGCAATTCCTCGACACGCTGCCCGACATTGTCTACACGTGGAACGCAGACGGATCGTCGGAATATATCAATCCTCGATGGGCGGAATACATGGGTGCCGCCGAGCCCGTCACCGACGCGGCCTTCGCCGCGCACATGCCCGCAGAGGACCTTCTCGCGCTGACCGACCGGCGCAACGACGCGCTCCTGCAAGGCAAACCACTTCGGGCCGAGTTTCGGCTGCGTAATCGGCACGGGCAGCTGCGATGGTTTCTGACACGCTGCGTCCCGATGCGCGACGCGCAAGATGCGATCACGGGATGGGTCGGCACCTCGATTGACATCGACGATGAGAAACGAACGACGGAAGCCCTCGAACTTAGCGAACAACGCTATCGTTCGGTCAGCGAGGCGTTTGATTTCGGCATGTGGAGCGCAGATTCCACGGGACGCCTGACCTTCGTCAGCTCCCCGTTCCTTCGTTTTCTGGGCGTGCCTCTCGAGCAAGCAGAAACGCAAATGTGGTCGGCTATGCAGGCGCCGCCCGGCGAGATTCAACAGGCCGCCGCTCGATGGCAACGCTGCAAAGCCTCGGGCGAGCCCTGGGACTGGGAGTACGCGCTTCGAGGGACGGACGGTGCGGTGCGCAGAGTATGGAGTCGCGGCATCCCGCTTCGTGCGCCGAACGGCGACGTTAGTTCCTGGGCTGGGTTCAATCTTGACGTAACGGAGCAATACGCCGCGGCCCGCGCCCGCGATCAGGCGCGACAGCGGCTCGAGGTCGTGATGAACGCCATGTCTGTCGGCGTGGCACAAGTCAACCGGCAGCTAGAATATGTTTGGGCGAATCCGGCGTACGCTCGAGCGGTCGGCCTCGACCCCGAACAGACAGACCAGATTCCAGGCCGTAGGATCGAAGAGGTTCTGGGTCGCGCGGCCTTCGATCGCCTCCAGCCCTACTTCTTGCGGATTCTTGATGGACACCCGGTTGACTATGAGGGCCCGTTGTTAGCGGGGGAGGATCCCAGCCGGTGGGTGCGCGCATCCTACACGCCCGTCTGGAACGGCGAAGCCACGCCCATCGGATGGGTTGCGGTCGTGAGTGACCTGACGGAGCGGCGCGCCCTCGAGCAACAACTGCGGGATACGAATCGCCGCAAGGATGAGTTTCTGGCGACTCTCGCCCACGAACTTAGAAATCCACTCGCGCCCATCCGGTATGCCACTCAGCTCATGAAACCGGGAACCCCGCCGGAAATGGCCGCGGACGCGAGGCGCATGATCGACCGCCAGCTCGCGCACATGGCGCGCCTGCTCGATGATCTCCTCGACGTGTCTCGCATTACCCGTGGCACACTGGAGATCCAACGGGATACCGTCGATTTGCGCTCGGTCCTGCGTCACGCCGTCGATGCGGCACGGCCTCTGGCCGAGGCAGTGGAACAAGATCTCAGACTCGAGCTTCCCGATTACCCGCTTCACGTGCGCGGCGATGAAACACGGCTCATTCAAGTCCTCGGGAATCTCATCAACAACGCCACAAAGTTTACGGCCGCCGGCGGACGGATCTCTGTCTCCGCCGCGATCGACGATGCTACCGTCATCGCGCGCGTGCGCGATAACGGCCGCGGCATGTCGCGCGAGTTGCTGCCGCACGTGTTTGAGATGTTCGTTCAGGGCGAACCCAACTCGCGTGCGCAGACTGGACTCGGCATTGGCTTGGCTCTCGCCAAGCAGATGATCGATCTTCACGGCGGGCGCATCGAGGCGCACAGCGACGGACCTCGTCACGGGAGCGAATTTCGGGTACTGCTGCCTCGCGTCGCCGAACTCCCGGCGATGCAGGATACGCACATGGAAGTCGCCAAGGTGTCTGTTCTGGGAGCAGACAGCATTAGGATCTTGGTCGTCGACGACAACATTGATGCGGCTGATGCACTCGCGCAATTTCTGAAACTTGCCGGCTATCAAACCCGTGTCGCCTATGACGGGCGCACGGCAGTCGAAATGGCGGAAATTCTGGAGCCGGCGGTCGTGCTGCTCGACCTCGGCTTACCCTATCTCAGCGGTCACGAAGTGGCTCAGCGCCTTCGGACCTTGCCGTGGGGACGCACGGCGCGATTGATCGCATTGACGGGTTGGGGCCAGGAAGGCGACGTGCTGCGTAGTCGCCAGGCGGGCTTCGATGCGCATCTCACGAAGCCCGTGGATCCGGAAACTTTGCTCCAGCGCATCATGCAGCTGACCCGGAGCGAGGCGCAGACAGGCAATTGACGAACAGGAGCGGCTGCCCTCAACTCGAGCTCGCCGCCCGCGTGCACGACGCTCACCTCGGTTAAAAGGCCGCCGGATATGCTCCGCCGTCGAGCAGGATGTTCTGGCCGGTGATGTAGCCGGCATGCACGCTGCATAAAAAGGCGCAGGTCTGCCCAAACTCCGAAGGGGTACCGAAACGCTTCGCCGGAATCGTCTCTTGCGACTGCCTTGCAAGTTCGGATTCCGCGATTCCATCGCGCTTTGCCATTGCGAGAAAGCCGCCGCGCAAGCGCGCGGTGTCAAAACTTCCCGGCAGTAGGTTGTTGATAGTGACATTCCTGTCGGCGATGCTGCGGGCGACGCCGGCAACGAACGCGGTCAGCCCCGCCCTGGCTGCGCTCGACAAATCGAGACCCGCCAGCGGCATCTTTACGCTCAGTGAGGTGATATTCACGATCCTACCGAATCCGCGCGCCGCCATGGTGTCGATGACTCGTTGAATGAGCTCGATCGGTGTCACCATGTTCATCGTCACACCGGTAAGCAGTGCCTGCCGATCCAACTCGCGAAAGTCGCGAAACGGCGGCCCGCCGTTGTTGTTGACCAGGATGTCCGGTTCCGGACACGCCGCAAGGAGCGCCTCCTGCCCTTCGCGTGTGGAGACATCCGCGACCACGGGAATCACCTCCACGGCCGTCGCCTGCCGAATTTCTCCCGCCGTTCGCTCGAGCAATTGGCGGTTGCGTCCATTGATGACCAGCGAAACTCCCGCTTCGGCGAGAGCGAGCGCGCAGCCTTTGCCGAGGCCCTGGCTCGACGCGCAAACGATCGCTTTGCGACCACGAATTCCCAGGTCCATATGATCCCCGCGCTTGTAGAAGATCCGATACTTGATCATGATCCGTGTGAGTTTGGCAAAGGGTAAATTATTCAAACCATCGATGAATTGCTGCAGAACGCCACCGAGCGCCATCGCGCCGGCAATCTCGCCGAGGCGCGTCCCCTCTATGCGCAGGTTCTGGCTGCCGAACCGGCGAATGCACTCGCGCTGTTTCGCAGCGGCCTGCTCGAATTGCAGGATCGACGTCCGGACGCGGCGCTCGCCCTGATCGAACGAGCCTGCACGGCGGCGCCCGACGAAACGCGCTATCAACTTGGACGTGGTCGAGCGCTCCAGGCTCTCGAGCGTTGGAGTGAAGCGGCAGGCGCGTATCGGCGCGTACTTAAATCGGAACCGGAGTCGGTCGATGCGCTGTTTGCCCTCGGCGTCGCCTTGCACCGGAGCGGAGAACTCTCGCAGGCCTCCGAATTTTACGGCAAGGTGCTGGCGCTGCGCCCGGACGATCCCAGCAGCCTCGGGAATTTGGGGGCCGTATTGCGGGAGATGGGTCATGTCGATGAGGCCATTCAGCGGCTCGAGGCCGCGATGCGCCTCGAGCCTCTCGTTGCATCGCACGCCATCAATCTCGGCATTGCACACTGCCAGCAGGGCGATTTTTCGGCTGCGGAATCGATTCTGCGCGAAACGCTCACGCGCGAACCCGGTAATGCGCAGGCGGCGTTCAATCTAGGCAACGCGCTTCACGGCCTCGGTCGGGCGCGCGAAGCGCTGGAGCAATATCGGTGCGCCGCCCAACTTAAGCCGGATTACGCGGATGCGCTGAGCAATATGGGCAACGTGCTCAAGGAACTGGGTGATTTTTCTTCCGCCCGGGAGGCGTTCGACGCAGCCCTGCGTATCCGTCCCGACTATGTCATCGCGCTCAACAACTTAGGCTGCCTGCTGCGCACACTCGGGCAGAGCGATGAAGCGGAGGATACGCTTCGCCGCGCGCTTGTTATCAGCCCAGAACGCGCCGCTCTTCATGACAACCTCGGCAACGTGCTCAAGGACGCGGGCGAGCTTGGTGAAGCGATCGATTGTTTTCGTAAAGCGCTCGAATTCGATCCCAAAAACGCGGCGACGCACGGCAACCTCGCCTATGCGCTGAGTTTCCAGTCATTGGAAGCACAACCGATACTCGATGAGTGCGCGCGATGGAACGAACGCTTCGCCGCACCCCTCGAGCCGAGCATGAGCTCCCGGCCGCATGATCTTTCACCGAATCGTAGACTTCGAATAGGCTATGTCTCGCCGGACTTCCGCGAGCATTGCCAGAGCCTGTTTACCGCACCGTTGTTCACTCACCACGATCACGCGAGATTCGAAGTGTTCTGCTATTCGAGCGCTGAGCGGCCCGACGCGCACACTCGGCGCATCTCGCTCTGCGCCGACGTGTGGCGTGACGTTCGTCCGTTGAATGACTTGGCGCTCTCGGAGGTCATTCGCGAGGATCGAATCGATATCCTCGTCGATTTGACGATGCACATGGCCAACGGCCGGCCGCTGGTTTTCGCACGCAAACCCGCGCCCGTCCAAATTGCATGGCTCGCTTACCCGGGCACCACCGGCATGACCGCAATTCAGTATCGTCTGAGCGATCCGCGGCTCGACCCTGACGGTTTCGATGGCCATTACAGCGAACGGACGCTGCGCCTTGCTGATACATTTTGGTGCTACGATCCATTGACCGAGGAGCCTCCAGTCAATCCGCTCCCGGCTCTGCGGCGCGGTTATCTCACGCTCGGGTGCTTGAATAATCCCTGCAAGTTGACCCATCACACCCTGTGGCTTTGGGGAGGCGTCATGCGCGCTCTGCCGGACGCACGGCTCATGCTGATGGCCCCGGCGGGCCGCCATCGGCAGCGCTTGATACAGCGCCTCGAGGCGCAAGACATTGCGGCGAGGCGCGTCGACTTCGTTGGGTATCGACCTCGCGCGGAATATCTGCGCTCCTATCACGACATCGATTTCGCGCTCGATACGTTCCCTTACAACGGACACACCACGAGCCTCGACGGCCTCTGGATGGGCGTACCGACAGTGACCCGGGTGGGCCGGACCAGCGTCGGCCGCGGCGGCCTTAGTCAGCTATTTCATCTGGACCTGCTCGATCTGGCTGGGGAAACCGACGCAGCGTTCGTGAACATCGCGGTCGAATTGGCCAAAAACATTTCGCGACTGGCGCATTTGCGGCAACACCTGCGCTCGCGCATGGAACGCTCGCCCTTGATGGATGGCGCTCGCTTCGCTAAAAATATCGAGGAAGCTTATCGCCAGGCTTGGACGGCGTACTGCACTCATAGCTAGATGCGTCCGAGAGACGCGATGAAGCGAACGATCGATTCGCGAACAACTGTCTGTGTTGAGAGACGAACGCCCTGTCAACGCGCTCGAAGCTGAAGCGTTTCGAAACACATCGAAGGCACGTTCAAGAGGAGTTTTGCATTATGTTCTCTCAATCATCTCGACTATTGCCAATCGGCTTGGCAGCTGCATTGCTCGCCGCCTGCGGCGGCGGCGGTTCCGGGGGAACCCAGAGCAGCAGCATGACGTCGGCTCCGGCGGCTCCGCAGAGCGCCAACGTCGCGATGATGCTGAGCGACGCGTCCACGAACGATTGGTCGATCATCGGCGTCAAGGTGCTCTCGATTGCGTTGATTCCGCAGCAAGGCGGCAGCAACGTCACGGTGTACACGGCTCCGACGCCGGTGCCCACCACGAATCTCGTGGAACTCGATCAGATCGCAGACCTTCTCGGCAACACGAGCGTACCCGTCGGCGAGTATACCGGCGCAGTGCTGACGGTCAGTGGCAACCCGAGCGATATTCTGTTGACGGTTGCGCCGGATCCGGAAGCCGGTTTCGCCGCCCAAGGAGGCACCACAATTTCGCCCAGCCAGATTCAGGTTCAGCACACGCAGGGCCTCGGCTTCTCTCTTACCACGCCCATCAAGGTCACATTCGTCTCGCCGCTGGTGGTGAGCACCACGCAAAATAATGCGCTGGATCTCGAATTCGATCTTTCACATCCGGCATTTCTCATCGGGCATGTTCCCGTCGGTGGCGGCGCCACGATCTGGGCCGTCAATTTCGATGGTCCAGTGCATCATCATCCCTTGTACGATCTGACCCGGCTCGTGTTGCGGCATATGTACGGAGATGTGACTGCGGTTTCTTCGGACAGCACTTCGATCACCATTACGAAGGAGTATCCCACGCAGCCCGTGGTCAATCCGGAGACTGCGATCAGCGGTGCGCAATCCATTCAGATATTGGCCGATGCGACCAACGGCACGATCTTCTATGACGTCGACGCGGGCACCCGCACGGTGATCCATGACTTTACGAGCGAAACTTCTTTGGTCGGCAAGTACCTGCGCATCGCCGCACGCTACCAGGAGAACGGCACATTGGTCGCGGCGCGAATTTGGGCGAGCAGTCAATTCAACAGCATCTGGAAGAGCCCGGAAGGCCACGTGCTGCACGTCGACGCCGCCAATGACATAATTACGGTCACCAACGAGGAGGGACTCGCGGTCGCGTTGGATGTCGATGCCAACACTCAGTTCTTCTACCGCGAACCGCATAACTCCGCGGTGGATTCGAATCCCATCGGCACGGGTCCGGCATTCCTCAGCAGCCGCAATCTGGTGCGAGGGTTCAAAGTCCACGCCAGCGTGGTCGATCCTTTGGCCACACCGATGGTCGCGCAAAGCATCGACATCGAAACGGCGGCTTATACCGGCGTGATCTCGGCGCCGGACATGACGGGCTTTACGTATACCCGCGCTTTTCGGACGGCGAGCGATGACTACACGTTCACGCTTGACTACATCGCCGATGCGAGCGCCAACGGCACGGACATGAAGGGCGACGCGATCGCCGGGTACAAGTGGTGGAATTTCGCCTATCCGACTCTGCTCACCAGCGGATCGGACGCGATCGGTAATTTCATCTCCGCGACCGACGGCAGCGTCGATTTCGGCGGCAACGTCGGTGCGGTGACCTCGCGCGGAGTGAGCTATGCGACCTGGAACGATCCCGTCAATCCCAACGGATGGGCGGCCGCGGCAAGCATTCTATTGCCCTCATCGGTGCCGCTGGGTTACGTATCGAAAGGTCTGATCGACAATGCCTTCACGATGACGGTCATCGGCGGTGCCATACCAATTACGGTGGATGTCGGCACGACACCTGGTTCCGCAACTCTGGTCTACCAAATCGATCGCACCAACGGCATCGTGACCGTGAACCCCATCGACGTGACCACGGACACTGGGATGGCCGACCTGACCGCGGGACTTGCTTCGGGAGCCCCGGTCAAGGTGTATGGCATACCGGGAGTCAATCCCACATTGCAGGCCTATGTGCTTGCATACTTTACGGGAGATATGCCGGCACAATAGCCTGCGGTTGGAATGAAGGCCGTGCAGTTCTCAAAAAGAATTGCACGGCTTTTTTTATCGCGCCGCATGCCGAGCGATCACCTGCGCGACGCCGGCCGTGAGACGCTTGGCGTAATCGATGTGCAGAAACTCGTTCGGCCCGTGCGCATTGGAGTGCGGACCTAAGACCCCCGTCACCAGAAACTGCGTGCCGGGGAATCGCTCGCCGAGCATGGCCATGAAGGGAATGGTTCCGCCGACGCCCATCATCATGCCCTCCCGGCCGAAGAAGCTGTGCGAAGCCTCCTGCACGGCGTGCTCGAGCCAGGGATCGAGCGGGGGAGCGTTCCACCCGCCGCTGTCGCCGCCCGAAGTGAAACTGACGCGAGCGCCGCACGGCGGATCGGCTTCCAGCACACGGCGGAGAGCGGCCGCTGCTTGGGCCGCGGAGGCCGTGGGCGGCAGGCGGAAGGACAGCTTCACGCTGAGCCGGGGCGCCAGCACGTTGCCGGCGTTGCGCACCTCCGGAAGCCCATCGATTCCCGTCACGGTGAGCGTCGGCATCCATGTGGAGTTGATCAGCAACTGGACCGGATCGGCGGCGAGTGCGCGCACCCCCGGAGCGAACGGCATTCGGGCGGCGACCGAGTCGCCGAGCAGCTCGGCAGTGGCGGCAATCTGCCGGCGACGCTCCTCGGGAATCTCGACGTTCAGCGCATCAAGTTTGATCGCACCTGTTGTCTCATCCGAAACGCGCGAGAGCAGACGGCGCAGCACGTCGAAACAGGACGCCGCAATGCCGCTGCCCGCCCCCGAGTGCACCCCTTCCGTCAGCACCTCAATATCCAGCGTGCCGACGATGTTTCCGCGCAACGAGGTCGTGAGCCACAGCCGTTCGTAATCTCCGGTTTCAGCATCGAGACACACGACCAGACTCGGTGTACCAATGCGCCGCGCAAGGGCCTCGACGTGCGCCGGCAGATCCGGGCTACCGCTTTCCTCGCAGGCTTCAATCAGCACCACGCAACGCGCATGCGGCACGTTCTGAGCCTCGAGCGCAGCGATCGCGGTCAGCGAAGAGAACACGGCATATCCATCGTCGGCGGCGCCACGTCCGTATAGACGGCCGTCGCGGATCACGGGTTCCCACGGGCTCAAACCTTCGTGCCAGCCGGTAAATTCCGGTTGCTTGTCGAGATGGCCATAGAGCAGCACCGTGTCGCCGGTCCCCGGTACCTCGATGAAAATCAGCGGCGTGCGGCCCGGCAGGCGAGCGATTTCAACCTTCATTCCCGAAATCGGTTGGCGCCGGCACCACCCGGCCAAGAGCTGTACGGCGCTTTCCATATGGCCATGCCTTTCCCAATCCGGATCGAAGAGCGGCGACTTATTCGGAATCCGCACGTAATTGCAAAGCTCCGGGACAATCGACTGATCCCAGATGGTATCGACGAAACGCCGCAGATCGGCGGCGTTGAGCGGATCCGGCGCATTGATGTGTGTGTTCAAGAGCATTACTCCTGGTGGCGAGACTCCACTGACCCCTGTTCCGGCGACACGCCGACGCCGAATCGATAGACGTTTTGACCGCCTCTGTAGCCGGTGACGAGCAACCCCGCGGTCACCAGCCACAGTAGCACTAGGAACGAGCGTGAGGGGCGAGAATCCTGTGCGCTGCCCGCGCCGCGCCACGCCGCCAACAGCAGAAGCCCGACGGTCGTAAAGAGCGCCCACTTCACGTGCAGCGAAATGGCGAGACGAGCGGCGAGTCCAACCTGCAAGTGAATCACGGCTGCCAATCCCGTCGCCACCGCCAACAGAGCGGCGATGGCCCCGAGGCACAGATTCCACGTGCCCACAATGGCCAGTGTCGCCGCAAAACGGCGCAGGATCTCGAGTCGCGCCGCTGTGAGGGCAAACGTCCCCGTGACCACCAAAGCGAGCGGGAAATGCACCGCGATCGGGTGCCATTCCGGGAGGCCATTCATGGCCGCCGCGCTTCGCCGGCGAGGGTGCCCTCACCCAGGCTTAAGTTTCGCCGCCACCAATCGATCGCGTCGGCGAGCCCCTCATCGAGTGTCAATCTCGGACTGAAGCCTACCTCGCGGCGCAGCCGATCGATGTCGGGAACGAGAATTTCCGGCTCGGCCGCCGGGGCGTTGCGGGCGCCGAGCCTCAAGAGGTCCGGGCGCCCGATGTGCCTCGCCACATGCTGGAGCAACTCGCCGATCGATATTCTTTGGCCAGAGCCGACGTTAATGGGTCCCTCGACGGTGCCGTCCAAGATCGCAGCAAACGCGGCGCCGACGTCTGCCACATGCAAGTAACTGCGTATCTGACGTCCGTGCGTACACAGCGCTTCGCGACCGGACAACAGAGCGATGATGACGGAGGCCACCAAGCGATCTCGATGCTCGCCGGGACCGTACTGAAAAAAAATCCGGCCCCAAGCCGTAGACACATCATGCGCACGGCCAAAATCCTCGAGTGCCCGGTACATGGCTATTTTGCATTCAGCATAGGCGCTCATCGGTTCGCCGGACGCCCCCGAAAGCGGGCTCGAGCGCTCGTTGCACACGGCAACTCTCGACCAATCGTATTCCGCAGAGCTGCCGGCCATGACAGCGCGGCGGCCGCCCTGCTGTCGAAAGGACGCCAACAAATGCCGGCTCGCGGCCAGCCAATCATAGTTCTCCGCGCTATTCCAATAGACTCCCGGAGTCGCAATCCATGCGAAATGCAATAAATGAGTGGGTTGGGTCGCTTCCATGAGTGCATCGACCGCCTTTGGATCGAGCAGGTCGGCACCATAAATCTGCACACCCGGAGGCATGGCGGCGAACGCACGCTTTTTCGACAGAACCGCATGGACCTCGTAGCCGGCGGCGCGGAGCGGCTCCAGGCTTGAGCGGCCGATGAATCCGCCCGCTCCGGTAACCAACACACGCTTCTGCGCGCTCAAGGGAGCGTCGGGGCGCCGAGCAGCGCATACGCCGCGTCGCGCGCGGAGATGATCGCGGGTTCCATCGGCCAACGGATGCCGAGGGCAGGATCGTTCCAGCGCAGTCCGCGGTCGAAACCCGGCGCGTAAGGCACCGACATCATATAGAAGACTTCGCTGTCGTCGCACATGGTGAGAAACCCATGCGCAAAACCCTTCGGAATGAACAGTGAACGGCGATTCACGGCGGTGAGCTCCGTTCCGAACCAACGGCGCAGCGTCGGCGATTCCGGGCGCAAATCGACGATGACATCGAAAATCGCGCCCGCGGTACATCGCACCAACTTATCCTCGGCGTGGGGAGCTGCCTGAAAATGCAGGCCGCGCAAAGTACCCTTGAGTGAATTGAACGACACGCTGCATTCCGGCATTTCGGCAGGCAAACCGCGTGCCCTAAATTCTTCGGCGCTGTAGGTTCGCGCAAAAAACCCTCGTTCATCCTCGACTCGAGTCAGCTCGATGACATAGACACCCGCCAGCGTCGATTCGGTGAATATCATGGAACGATCCGAACCACGGGCACTGGAATGACGAATCGGCCGCCCCATGCACGAATACCGTCGAGCTGACGCCTGATTTCATCTTGCAAATTCCACGGCAGCAGCAGCACGTAGTCCGGCGTCGCTCGCATCAACGCCTCCGGCGGCACGACCGGGATATGAGTCCCCGGCAAGAACTTCGATTGCTTGTGCGGATTCCTATCGGCGACCATCGTAATATCCCTGCCTGTCACGCCGCAAAAATTGAGCAGCGTATTGCCCTTGGCTGCGGCGCCGTAGGCTGCCACGATCTTGCCTTCGCCTTTCGCCTGCGCGAGAAAGCCGAGCAGAGAGCGCCGGCAGGCATCCACGCGTTCGGCAAAGCGCCGGTACGTATCAAGATCGTCCAACCCGGCCGCAGCTTCTTGCGCCCGCAGTGCGCGGAGCGGGACACTATCCTTGATATCGTCCCGACCGGCATGGGTCGCGAAAACGCGAACGGATCCACCGTGCGTCGGCAGCTCCTCTGCATCATAGATCCGCAATCCATGGCGGCTGAACACCTGCTCGATGGCATACAGCGAGATGTACGAATAGTGCTCGT
Organism: uncultured Gammaproteobacteria bacterium; assembly: GCA_963755965.1. Taxonomy (GTDB): domain Bacteria; phylum Pseudomonadota; class Gammaproteobacteria; order Steroidobacterales; family Steroidobacteraceae; genus Bog-1198. The sequence continues at coordinate 163,676 of CAVWLU010000006.1, read as the reverse complement.
GGTAAATCGTGTCGAACTCGACGTGCTCGATCAATTTGAGGAGATGCGGAAATTCGATCGTTGCGGTGCCCTCAGGCTTCAGCAAGATCTTGATTCCGGCGACGAAGTCGTTCAGCAGCGGCACATGGGCCAGCACGTTGTTGCCGATGATCAGATCAGCGCGCCGCCCTTCCCTTTCCAGACCTCTCGCCAACGACTCGCCGAAGAACTCGACCAAGGTCGGCACACCTGCAACCTCAGCGGCCGCAGCGACCGTGTCCGAGGGGTCGATACCCAGCACGGGGATTCCCATTTGCACGAAGTTCTTGAGCAGGTAGCCGTCGTTGCTCGCAAGTTCCACGACCAGGCTACGCGCATCGAGCGCGAAACGGCGGCGTGCCATCTCGCAATACTGCACCGCATGCGCCAGCCATTGCTCGGAATATGACGAGAAGTAAACGTAATTGCGGAACAATTCTTCAGGCGCTACATCGAAGTCGACCTGCACCAACTTACACAGATCACACACTTTGGCGCGCAGCGGATAGCGCTTCTCATCCTTGGCGGCGGACATCGACGAAAGGAACGCATTCGAGGGGGGCTGCATCCCCAAATCGGCCATCGTCACCGAAAGCGGGCCGCCGCAAGCGCGGCATCCCGTAACGAGCCCTACCATCGTGCGTCTATCCCTGCCAAAGTTTCCACGGTGCTGCGCCGCCGTCCCATAGCGCATTGAGATGCTGCTTGTCGCGCAAGGTGTCCATCGGCTGCCAGAATCCGCGATGAACCCATGCGGCGAGCTGGCCATTCGACGCCAAGTTTTCCATCGGTTCGTTCTCCCAAACGGTTTGCGTGCCGTCGATCAGCTCGAGCACGCTGGGATCGAGCACGAAGAATCCGCCATTGATCAAACCACTCTCGGTCTGCGGCTTTTCCGCGAATGAAATTGCCTGAGTGCCCTCGATCACCACGCGGCCGAACCGCGCCGGCGGACGCACGCAGGCAACCGTAGCCTTGCAACCGCGTTGGGTATGAAAGGCAATCTCTGCCGCTATATCGATGTTCGCCAGGCCGTCGCCATAGGTCATGCAGAAGGGTTCACCCGCGTTCAGGTACTTGCCCACTTGCAGCAGGCGCCCCCCCGTCATGCTGTCCTCACCGGTGTCCACCAACGTGACTTTCCAGGGTTCGCTGCGGCAGTCATGGTACTCGACGCGGTTGCCTGCCATATCGAAAGTCACATCGGCTTGGTGCAGGAAATAATTCGCGAAGTACTCCTTCACCATATAGCCCTTGTAGCCGAGGCAGACGATGAACTCTTTGACTCCGAACGCCGCGTACAACTTCATGATGTGCCACAAAATCGGCCGGCCGCCAATTTCCACCATGGGCTTTGGCCGGGTGCTCGATTCCTCGGCGATGCGCGTACCTTTGCCGCCGGCGAGAATGACGCACTTCACTCGCGCGAGCTCCCCAAGCTTCGATACTGCGCTATTTGCGACTCGGAAAACCTCAACATGTCCTCCCCCGCAGCGTGCGATCGATACCAATCCGCCGTCCATGCCACCGATTCGGCGATACCGAGCTTGGGGCGCCATCCAAGAGAGCGTTCGGCAAGCCCCGATGACAATGTCAGAGCGTGGGCCTCGAGTGGCTGCGCCGCCGTATCGCGTTCCCATCCTGGTTTGCCCGCAAAGCGCGCGCTGAAGGCGTCGACCACTTCGTGCACCTTGCAAAAGGATGCCGGATCCGGCCCGAAATTGACAGCGCGCGGGGCGGTGTCGGCCGCTTGCACCAGCGCCTGTGCAAGTGCGAGATATCCCGAGAGCGGCTCGAGCACATGCTGCCACGGCCTCACGGCTTCCGGGTAGCGCAAAACGACGCGGTTGCCCATCTCGAGTGCCCTCACGCAATCGGGAATCAGACGATCGGCGGACCAGTCTCCGCCGCCGATGACGTTGCCGGCACGAGCCGACGCGATCGGCGGTCCATCCACGAAAAAACTTTCGCGAAAACTTCTCGTCAGGAGTTCCGCACAGGCTTTGCTGCTGCTGTACGGGTCATGGCCGCCGAGCCGATCGTCTTCCTGGAACGGGCGGCCCTTGCCGCGATTTTCATAGACCTTGTCGCTGGTGATCACGAGCACGCACTGCAATGCCCTAAGTTCTCGGCATACCTCGAGAAGCACGCCGGTTCCGAGGACATTCGTGGCATAGGTTCCGAGCGGATCGCGGTACGACTCCCTCACCAATGCCTGCGCCGCCATGTGAATGATAATTTGCGGATCGGCAGCCGCCACGGCATCGCGCAGATGTGCGGCGTCGCGAATGTCGCCTATGACCGAAACAGTCTCGCCTCCCACGATGTCCCACAGGTTCGGCGTACCGAGCGGCGCCAACGCGTAACCGGTCGGTTTCGCCCCCATCGCGCGTAACCATAGGCAGAGCCACGCACCCTTGAATCCGGTGTGTCCGGTGATCAACACCCGGCGGCCGCGCCAAAATTCCGCTGAACTTTTCTGTTGTGCTGTCACGGTCGTGCTCGAGAGCATACCGACTTCTTCACGCGCCAGCGAGACGCGCCAGCAACGCCAGATAATTCGCCTGGTACGTATGCATCGCGTAGCGCTCGGCCACATAGGTATGGCCGTTGGCGCCATAGCGCGCCCGCAACTCCGGCGAATTGATCAACCGCTCCAAGTTGCGCTCCCAGTCATCGAGGCTGGTGGCGTGGAACCCATTGAAGCCGTCGATGACGGCTTCGGTGTTCGCACCCACAGGCGATGCCACACAGGGCAGCGATGCCGCCATGTACTGCAGCAATTTGAACGCGCATTTGCCACGGGCCCATTCATCATCGGACAGCGGCATCACGCCGATATGTGCCGCGGCGAGGGACGCAGCCTCGGTGGCGGCACCCCATGCGACCCGCTCCACTCTGATCTCGGGCCAATCCGGGAACGCAGAGCAGATCACTCGGACTTTGAGGGTGGGGTGGCGCAACGCAAGCCGGGCCAACGCGGGGCGAATCATCTCCAAATAGACCAGATTTTCCGGACTGCCGATCCAAACGATGGTGGGCGGATCGTGTGGTCCGGCGGTCGTTTCCCGATAACACGACGCATCGATCGAGGTCGGCAATATAGCGATTGACCGGGCTACCGGGCGCGCCGCGCTCGCCAACACCTCGTTACCGGCGGCCACCACATCCGCCAAACGACACGTTGCAACGAACTTTCGGCGGCGCCAAATCGAGTCGTCAGCAGATTCCCCGAGCCGCCGTGGCTTGCGCACATAGATGGCATCGTCCAGGTCAAATACCCGCCGACGGCTCAAGGAAGAAAACAGATGGGCTTCGATGGCACTCAACTTGATCTGGTGCAGTACGACGACGTGCGCCCACCGCCAAAGCTCGCGGCGCTCCCACGTGCGCAGGCCGTAGCGCCCGCTCGGGAAGCGTTCCATTCGCACCTGCCAACCTGCCTCCTCCAGCGCCCCGACCAGAGAACGCATGCGATGCCGAAATGACGGCTGATCAAGATCGTACCCCAGCAACACCGCGTTCGGCATGCAACCCTCTAAGGCACTCGTTGATTCGATTCGATGAAATTACCCAGCGCGCCTGCAGCCACATCGACGCCGTCCGCGAGCGCAAGCCCGGCGGCTCGCCAAGCGAGTGCCTCACGCGCCGGCTCGTTGCCGAGCAGAGCGGTCGCCTTCTCAATAATGCTCGCGGCCTCGAGTCGCGCCCCGACCGCAACTCCCAATTCCACGCAACGGCGGATACGCTTGATTTGATCGCGTGCAATGGGCACCGCAACGCAAGCGGCACCGCACGCAATCGATTGCAACAAGGTGGAGCCGCCGTTCACGACGATGAGGCGGGCGGAGCGCATCAGCTCCACTAATTCGTATTGCGGTATTGCGCCCACGGGCCGCAAATTCGAATCGGCCGGCGCTTGTGCGGAACTTGGAGGGATGGGTCCCACGAACACCGTCACGATGCCGCCAGCCGCGAGTTGGCGCGCCGCAGCCAGAAATCGTGCCACGGCATCGTCTGCGCCGGGGTGTCCGGTGCCTCCGCCAGGCACCACCAATATGTAGCCGCCTGCGTTGCAGCCTGCGAGCGACAAGATCGCCTCCCGCCGTCCTGGCGGCGCGCGCGAAAAAATTACGTCGAGATAACGCACCACGGGACGCCCCAACATCTTGAGCTTGAGCCGCTCGAGCAAGCGCAAACTCCCCGCGATGAACTCCGGGTAGGCAATCCAGTGTTCGTCTATGAGACTCATCCAGCGCAGCCGAAACGCCTTGGCTCGCTGACGGTGGCGCGCGCTGATGTAGACGACACGTGCGCCCGATCGTTGCGCGGCCTTGAGTTGCGACGTACGTCCCGCATTGTCGAAGACCACCACATTGGGGTGCCACTTGCGGATGAGATCGATGACGGCACGGGAATGAAAGGTTGCCGAGGACGCCAACAACGTTGCCGGGAATTCCATGTCTGAGGCATACGGCGCCGCGCGACTCAAGACGAAGTGGATGGCTGCCTTCGGCCAACGCTGCGCCACGGCGCGCGCGATTGCGGACGAGCGTGCGAACTCGCCCGTGCCGAAGGGTCCCGACACGGGAACGAACAAAATGCGTGGACTCGAATCAGTCAAAGGCAGTGAACCAGCGATCAAGCACCAGAAGGGACCAAGCCCTGCGAAAGTCGCTCCCCACCGCACGCCGCAGCACGCCGCGCTCGATGAGCCTCTGCACCGCTTCTTTTAGGATCTGCGGGTGGCGCGTGAGCCAACGGTGCACAGGCAGCCCGAATCCGGACTTCGGACGATCCAAGTGCCCCGCCGGCAACCTCGGTTCCATGAGTTGGCGCACCAGCAATTTTCCGCGGCGCCGGCTTTCATCGACCAGCAGGGCGGGGTCTACGCTCAGCATGAACTCCACCAATCGATGGTCGAGCAGAGGCGGCCGCACTTCGAGCGAGTGCGCCATGCTGGTCCGGTCGACTTTCGTCAACAGTCCTTCGGCAAGATTCGTGTTCAGATCCAACCAGCGCAACTGAACCAGCGGGCTCAATCCGTCGCGCCAAAACTGCCGATAAAACCACTGATACTCGTAGTCAGGCTCTCGCCACTGATCGGCCAAAAGGCCGTCGATCTGGTTGGCCGACATGCCGCCGAGCGCCGCGGCAAATGCCGGCAATCCCACATAGGCGTGACGCTGCATGGAGGCGGCGAAGCGCGACAACGGCGGCAAGAATTGTGCAAGCATTCTGTTCAACACATTCGAACGAGCGCCGATTTTCGACCAGTAGCGCGGATAACCGCAAAAGATCTCATCGCCGCCCTCGCCGCTCAGCGCGACCGTAACCTCGCGGCGCGCGAATTGCGCAATTAGGTAATTGGACCAGGCGGCGCTGTCGCCGAAGGGCTCGTCGAACAGTTCCGGCATCGCATCGAGCGCCTGGGTAAAGTTCGCAGCAGGCGCAGTCATCGCGGTGTGCACCGTGTGCAAATGGGTCGCTGCGCTGCGTGCGGCATCGAGTTCGGAACGGCCCCTTGCTTCAAACCCAAGACTGTAAGTGCGCGGGGCGTCGAGATAGTAACTCGTGAGCGCGGAATCGATGCCCCCGCTCAAGAAAACCCCGACCGGCACATCCGATAAGGTGTGCGCCGGTACGACCTCCTGCAATATTTCGTCCAGCCGTTGGAGCGTGTCGTCGGCGCTTCTTGATTCGATAGCGGTCGACGGACTCCAATATCGCTCGATGAGCACGCGCCCGTCCTGCCAACTCAAGGTATGCCCGGCCGGTAACTTCGAGATCCCGCGATAGATCGTCTTCGGTGCAGGAATATAGCCGTGATAAAGATAATCGCGCACGGCGCTGGGGTCGATCTGCGGCTTTCCGAGGACCAACAGCGCTTTGAGTTCCGACGCGAACGCGATACCGTCCGGCAGTATCTGGTAGTACAAGGGCTTGATGCCGAGACGGTCCCGCGCCAATAACAGGCGCCGCGAGCCCGCGTCCCAAATGGCAAACGCAAACATACCGATCAGTTGTTCGAGACAGGCGCTGCCACGCTGCGCCAAGAGATGCAGCAAAACCTCGGTGTCACCGCTCGAGTGCCAAGGTCCCGGCAACGCGGCGCGCAGCCGTTCGTGGTTGTAAATCTCGCCGTTGTACGTCAGCACATGCGGGCCGAGCACCATCGGTTGGTGGCCGCCCTCCGACAGATCCAATATGGAGAGGCGGCGGTGACCCAAAGCGACTCCCGGCTCGCTCCATACCCCATCGCCGTCCGGCCCACGGTGCCGCAGACGCTGCGCCATGATATTGACCGTCTCGACGTTGGCTCGCGAACCGATGATTCCGGCAATCCCGCACATCACGGCAGTCTAACGCGACCTGAACGGCGATGTACCGCTAGCCATCGGTCGGCCGTTCGTTTAGGGTGCAAGCTGGAGCTCTACACATGGCCACACCCGCCGATCAACGCCTGCTGGAACTATTGGAAAAGTGGCTCAAGAGCCTTGAGCTGCACCTTCGGTACTCATCACTCGACAATGATAGCTATTCGAAGATTCAACCCTGGCCGGAGCATCAACGCCCGAGCCGGTGGATCATCGACCTTGCCGTGCAGAAAGCCGTGACCTTAAGATCTCAGATCGAAGAGCGCATCAAAATGGGCGACTCGAAATTTTCAGACTCTTTGGAATTAATGACCTTTCTCGCCAATCTGGTCGGCTCGGAACATATCGAACGTTTCATTCCGCTGGCCGACCCGGCGAGTGAGATCCTCCTGCCGTCCGCTCCGCTCGACGACGAGGCGCAGGAGCCGCCGCCGGAAGCCGTCACGGCGACTCGCGAGATGCCTGAGTTCGTGGCAAGCAAGCGCCAGCCGGCCCCCGTCGGTACCGCGCAAGTCGCCCGCACGGAGCGTAAGCAGCCCGATGCAAAGCCGGCGCCGCGAGCCGCGCCCAAACAACCCGCCAAGCTCATGACTCCTGCGAAGAGCGCGCCGCCATCCAAGGCCGCCTCGCCTCCATCCAAGGCCGCCTCGGCGCCGGCGAAGGCGGCCTTACCGCCCGCCAAACCTGCCGCACCCCCGGCCGCAAGGCCTGCGCCAGCCAAGCCTGCCGGCAACTCGAGGGCGGCTCCCGCCGCCGACGAGCCGACCGACGGCGCCCGCGAACAGGTGATAGCCGACGCGGCGCGCCTAGTGCAATGGGGCCGCAAGTGGTACGAACTGGCGGAGCTGATCGCGCGAATGGCCGATCGCCCGTCATTGCCCGAAGTGCGGCGTATACTAAAGGACAACAAGATGGCCATCGAAAAGAAGGCCGGACGAAGCTAGCGAATCTGCCGGCCATCGGCGTCGCATAAAATTTATGGAACCTCCTACGCTCAAGTTCGCTCAAAGGCGGCCATGATCACGACTAAAAACTTGTCCAAACGCTACGGCGAAATACTAGCGGTGGATGACCTCACTTTCTCCGTGGCACCCGGGGAGGTGCTGGGTTTCTTGGGTGCCAACGGCGCAGGAAAATCCACCACCATGCGCATGATCGCAGGCTTCGTTGCACCCACAGCCGGCGAGATCACCGTGTGCGGTCACGACATCGAGCGCGCACCGGTCGCGGCGAAGTCTTGCATGGGTTATCTACCGGAGGGTGCGCCGAGCTATGGGGAGATGACGGTGAGCGAATTTTTAGATTTCGTCGCCGATATCCGCGGTCTCAAGGGGTCGCAGCGCAGCCAACGGCGCAGCATCGTCATCGAGCGTCTCGCATTGGCCCCGGTCATCGAGCAGGTCATTGAAACGTTGTCGAAGGGATTTAGGCGCCGCGTCGGCTTGGCCCAGGCTCTCATCCACGATCCCCAGGTGCTGATCCTCGATGAGCCGACGGACGGCCTCGACCCCAATCAGAAGCACGAAGTGCGCCGGCTCATCAACGAACTCAGCAAAGACAAACTCGTCATCGTCTCGACTCATATTTTGGAAGAGGTTCACGAGGTGTGCACTCGCGCCATCATCATCGCGGACGGGCGGATCGTGGCGGACGAGACTCCGAGCGCGCTCGAGACCCGCTCGCGATACCACCATGCCGTCAGCCTGCGCTTCGAGAAAACCGAACAACTTGCGGCGGCGAAGCGAGAAATCGCCAACCTCGCCGAGGTGGCCGAAGTGGAGGCGGATGAGCGCGAAATGCGGCTCACGGCGATTCCGCGCCCGGGGAAGAATGCGCTGCCGGCGGTGAGTGCAATGATCGCCAAGTACGACTGGGACGTTCCGGAGCTGCATCTCGAATTAGGCCGACTGGACGAGGTATTCCGCAAATTGACGCAGCCTGTGGCGCGCGACGCCGTCAACGCGGGAGCGATGAGCGCGGAAGGGGCGCGGATTTGAACAAGACACTGGTGGTTTTCCGTCGCGAACTCAAGAGCTACTTCGCGACGCCTTTGGCGTATGTGTTCATCGTCATTTTCCTGGTTCTGGCGGCCGTGTTCACTTTTCAGGTCGGCGGCCTGTTCGAGCGCGGGCAAGCCGACCTGCAGCCGTTCTTTCGGTGGCATCCTTGGCTTTACCTCGTACTCATCCCCGCCATTTCCATGCGGTTGTGGGCCGAGGAACGCAACAGCGGCAGTATTGAGCTGTTGATGACGCTGCCCATCACGTTGTGGCAAGCCGTCGCCGGCAAATTTCTGGCCGCTTGGTGCTTCGCCGGTGTCGCTTTGTTGCTGACCTTTCCGATCTGGATAACAGTCAACTACCTCGGTAGCCCCGACAATGGCGCCATCGTCGCCGCCTACTGCGGCAGCTTCCTGCTGGCCGGCGGATTTCTCTCCATAGGCATGTGCCTTTCCGCCGCCACACGCAATCAAGTCGTCGCCTTCATTACCGCGGCATTGGTCGGATTCATATTCCTGCTCGCCGGATTCCCGCTGGTGCTGGATTTCGTACGCGGCGTGTTGCCGCAAGTCGTTGTCGACACGATCGCATCGTTCAGTTTCTTCACGCACTTCGAGGCAATCTCTCGCGGTGTCATCGATTTACGCGACTTGGTGTATTTCGCCGCCTTGATTGGTTTTTGGCTGGCGGCCACGGCTCTGGTGCTCGACATGAAAAAGGCGCAATAGGTGAACGCTAATCGTTGGCAAAAGGCTGGCTTTGGCGTGGGTGGCTTGGTCGCACTCGCCGTGCTGTTCCTGGGGATCGTCATGTTGTCGAATCTGGCGTTGCGGGGCATGCGCCTCGATCTGACGCAGAACCGGCTGTACACGTTGAGTCCGGGCACGCACCAAGTGCTCGCCGAACTCAAAGAGCCGATCAATCTGTATTTCTATTTCTCGCGCGATGTGGCCTCGAAGCAGTCCCCTTTGCTCCTGCCGTATGCGGCCAGGGTGCGCGAATTCCTCGAAGAGGTCGCGGCGCGCTCGGGCGGCAAGCTTCGTCTTCGAGTGATCGACCCGCAGCCCTTCTCTGAGGACGAAGACCATGCGGCGGAGGCCGGCTTGCAATCGCTGCAGGCAGGCGCGGGCGGGGAGGCGCTTTACTTCGGCTTGGTCGGCACCAATTCGACTGATGGCCGGGCAACAATTTCGAGCTTCCAGCCCGACCGCGAGGAATTCTTGGAGTACGACGTGGCGAAGCTCGTTCAGGAGTTGGCGACGCCGAAAAAGCCGGTGATCGGGTTGATGAGCACTCTGAACATGCAGGGTCAGTTCAATCCCATGACCGGCCAAATGAGCGATCCCTGGCCGATTCTCGCGCAGATAGAACAGCTATTTACGGTGCGAACGCTGACCCCGGACATCGACCATATCGACAAGGATGTGGATGTGCTGATGCTGGTCCATCCGAAACAACTACCGCCGAAGACGCTGTACGCGATTGATCAATTCGTAATGCGCGGCGGGAAAATGCTGTTGTTCGTCGATCCGGACAGCGCTGCCGACACCAGCGGACAAGATCCCTCGAACCCCTACGCGGCCGCGATGGCGAATCATTCCTCGAACCTCGAACCGCTGCTCTCCGCATGGGGCGTCAGCTACGATCCGACCAAGGTGGTCGGCGATCTTAAGCTCGGACTCGAGGTGCGTTCCAGCATGCAAGCGCCGCCAACGCGGCATATCGGGATACTCGGCTTGCGCCGGGAGAATATGGATCCTAAAGACGTCGTAACGGCCTCGCTCGATGTAATCAATGTCGCCACGGCCGGCTTTTTATCGCCTAGCCCCGGCGCTAAGACCACATTCGAACCGCTGCTGCGAAGTTCCAACGATGCCGCTCCGATTCCCACCGAGCGCTTCAAAGCGCTGACTGACCCCGCGAGCCTGCGCGATGGATTCAAACCGACGGGCACTCGCTATGCGCTGGCGGCCCGACTGACCGGACCTTTGACGTCGGCATTTCCGCAGGGCGCGCCGCCGGACCAAAAACCCGCGGCTGGACCGCCGATCGCCCACTTATCCAAGTCGGCCATGCCGGCCAATGTCGTCATCATCGCCGACACCGACATGTTGACGGATTACATGTGGGTACAGACTCGCGAAGTGCTGGGACAGAGAATTGCACAAGCATTCGCCAATAACGGGGATTTCGTTTCCAACATTCTCGACAACCTGAGCGGCAGCAGCGCGTTGATCAGCATACGCGGCAGGGGCACATTTGCCCGCCCGTTCGAGCGCGTCGAAGCACTCAAGCGTCAAGCCGATGATCGTTTGCGCAGCAAGGCGCTGGAACTGCAATCCGAGCTGCAGCAGACCGAGACGAAGTTGACCGAATTGCAAAGCAAGCGAAATGACCAGGCATCGCTCATGCTGACGGCGGAACAGGAACAGGAACTGAAAAAGTTCACCGCCGAAAAGGCGCGCGTCCGTAAGGAACTGCGTGAAACGGAGCGCGGTCTCGATGTCGACATCCACCGGTTGGATACCAGGCTCAAGGTGATCAACATCGCCATTGCCCCGCTCGCCGTTGCGCTGGCAGGCGTGATAATTCTGTGGCTGCGGCGACGGCGCAGATCCATCCCGAGCTCGACATGAGTCGGCGCCGATTCTTCTCGCTGCTGATCGCGGCACTCATCGTGATATCGGGCGCCATTTACTTCAGCACTCAGCGTAACCAATCGCACGAGTCGGTCAGCGTATCCTTGTTGCCCGCGTTGGCGAGCGAACTCGACTCCGTGACGGAACTCGCCCTACGCAAGGGCGGAGCGACACCGACCGCGACCGTGCACCGGGTAGCGGGGCAATGGACGGTCGCTGAACGCGGCGATTATCCGGCCGACGTCGCGAAATTACGCAAATTGTTGTTGGCGCTCGGCGAAGCCAAGATCGTGGAAGAAAAAACCTCAAACCCGGCGAATTTCTCGATCATCGGCGTCGAGGATCCCACGAAGCCCGGTGCGGCGGGGACCGAGGTCCGCATATCTGCGAAGGACGGCAAGCACGCCGTCATCGTCGGCAAGCCCGTGGGGAGCGGAAATTTCGCGCGTCGAGGCGGCGAGAACCAGAGCTTTATCGTCGAACCGGCGATCTCGGTGGAAACGGAACCCCGTTCTTGGATCGACTCGCACCTGATCGACGTGCCCGGGGCATCCATCCAAAGCGTCGAAATCAAACCGCCGACCGGAGCGGCGTATGCCGTTCACCGTCTCAAACCCAATGAGGACGGCTTCAGCCTCGAGGGTACGCCGGCGGGCCGCAAGCCCGCGGATCCGCGTGCGCTCGCGCCCTCCGCCACCGTGCTGGCCGGTCTCACGGCGGAAGATGTCGCAGCGGCAAGTTCCCTGGATTTCAGCAAGCCGACCGAGGCCATTGTCACTCTGTCGGACGGCAATGTCCTTACCGTGATAGGTACGGTGGCCGCTGACAAGCATTGGATTCAAGTGAAGTCGACCAAGGATGCTGCTCTCACGGCAAAAGCGCAGGGCCGTGCCTTTGAAGTGGCGGCGTATCGGTACGACGCGATTTTTCGCCCCTTGGATCAACTGCTCGTGCCGAAGGAATCGCCCGCCCCCGCCAAGTCCGCAGCACCGGCCAAGTCCGCAGCACCGGCCAAGTCCGCACCGCCCGGCCAAAGTCCGGCCCCCGTTCATAAGGCAGCAACTCCTTAGGCCTCGTGATCAGCGGGACCAGCGCGGGCTTCGGGCGGCGCCTGGCGGCGCTAATCTACGACACCCTGTTGCTCGCCGCGTTGCTTACGATTTACACGGCAATTGTGGTGGCGCTACGCGGCGGGGCGCTGACCCAGCAAAACGGGGGCGCATGGTGGTATGTGTACCGGGCAGGCGAACTCGTGGTGATCGCCGGCTACTTTGTGCTCAATTGGACGCGCAGCGGCCAAACCTTGGGGATGCGCGCCTGGCACCTGTACGCGCTCAGCGACTCAGGCAGACCGCTTAAGTTTGCGCCGGCGATGTTGCGTTTTCTCATCGCAATAGTGGCCTGGACTCCGGCGGCGCTCGGTGTGCTGTGGCTGTATTTTGATCCTGACCACCTCGCCCTCCACGATCGGCTCTCAAAAACCCGGGTGCTTCACCTTACCGGTACCCGACGGGTTTCCTAACGGGTTCTTGATATCGCAACGACGGTACACAAACCGATCACCGCGGTCGGCAGCCAACCCACGAGCACGGGATTCACGTCGAAGAGCTGCCCGCCATTCTCGATGGTGCGCGTAATGAGAAAGAACACCACACCCAGCAACACGCCGATCACGGTCCGCGTACCGGCGCCCGTCGTGCGCAAGGGCCCGAACACGAACGGCAAGGCGAGCAGGGTCACGATGATGACGGCGAACATGCGCGCGATGCGCGACCAATAACCGATCTCGAAGGAGGCAGTCCCCAAATTGTTGCGGCGCAAATGATCGATGTACGAAGCCAGGCCGCGCAATGTCAGCAAATCGGGGTCTGTCGCCGCCAGCCCGAGAAAATCAGGATTGATCGTTGAGTGCATGTCGACCTCTTTGACCAACTGACTCTCGATGTGATCCTCGCCGAAGCGCGTGGTCGCGACATTCAGCATGCGCCATTGCCCAGGATCGGCGACCGAGATGCGCTCGGCCCTTTGGATCGACCGCAGACGATTCGGGGCTTCGAGGTCGAATAGCGATACGCCTCCGAACGCCTGGTCAACTTCGCCCGTTTGCACCCGGAGGATGAGATTGCCCTCCTTCACCCAGGCACCGCTCGAACCCGCGAAACTGACGGCCGCGAGCTTGGTGGTGGTCTTCTCCCGCTTGGCGAATTGCGCCAGCGGTGGTGCGACATATTCGCCGATTCCGTACATGCACAGGGAGAGCGTGAGACCTGCGAGGCCCACGGGCCACGCAACACGCCACACCGACACCCCCGATGCCCTCGTTACCACCAGCTCGCTTCCGGCCGCGAGATTACCCAACCCCATCAGCGCGCCGATCATGGCCCCGATAGGCAAGAGCTCGAACGCCTGCTCCGGAAGATTCAAAAACGTGAACAAAAACGCATCGGTGGTGTTGTACTCACCGACGCCGATATCGCTTTGCTGACTGATGAATAAAAATAGCGCGCCCAGCGTGAGGAGAACCCCCATCACCATCAGGGTGTACACGATTACGGTGCGGTATAAATAGCGATCGAGGGTGTTCACGCGGTTCTCGCTTCGCGAAATACGAGATATAGCCCCAGCGCCAATATGACGATGTGAACCCACCAGACACCGATCGCAGGCGGCAGCTGTCCTTTCTCCACCCAGACTTTGGCAGCAGACAGCAAATTCGAATACACGAAATAGACAACGATGGCGAATCCGACGCGGGCATAGCGGCCCTGCCGCGGACGCAGGCGGCTCAAGGGAACGGCTACCAGGGTCAATACCAACGCCATGATGGGACTCGACGCCCTGAACTGCAGTTGGGCGATATCGGACAGGGCGCTGGAACCCAACAGCTCTCGAGTGGGTTTGGTATCCGGATCTTGCGGGCCCCCGATCGGATCGCCGGGTGTGACGACCGGGATACCGTGCTCGCGGAATTCGATGACGCGAAAATCGCTGCGTCCGGGTATGCCTTCGTAGCGCCGGCCGTTGAACAGCGTAACGAAGTGCATTCCGTTCGATGCGGCTCGCGAATAGGTTGCCGTATCGGCGAGTGCCACTTCAATACGGCCGGCAGTCTCCCGCCGCAAGAACACGTTGTGCAATAACCCGTCCTTGTCGACACGTTCCGCATAAAACACCGCGTCCCCGCCGCCGCTGATGAACGACCGGAAGCGCCCGGCATCCAATTGCCCGAACTGCGCCTCCTTGAGCGCCGAGCGGCGCAACAGCTGTGCTTGTTGATCCGCGCGCGGTACCTGGACGAACGCGAGCCAGCCCAAGCCCACGGCAATCACAGCGGCAAAGCAAAACAGCGGTGGGAGCAGCCGCGCGGGTGCAAATCCGCAGGCTTGCAATGCCGCCATTTCGCTGTCGTGATATAGCCGGCCAAGAGCCAACACGATGGCGAGCAGGAGACCGACGGGCACGATTACCGACAGGTTCATGATCGCACCGAGCGCGATCAGATCCAACACCACGTGCCGCCCGTAATCGTTGCCCGCCGCCTGACCGAGGACCCTGGAGAGTTGGTTCGAAACCAATATGGCCACCAAGACGCCGGTGACCGCAAGCCAGGTTTGCGCCACCTCACGCAGCACATATCGCTGAACGGTCCATTTCATAGCACCGAGCTTAGAGCCGTTCGCATTAATCGAGTAAACTATTTGCGAAACGCGAGCTGGCGGGGCTTAAGATAAACACGGGGTTCGGGATATGGAATTCAAATCGATCGTTGATGTGAAGGCGCGCGAACCCGCGGGCTGCGCCGTGGTTGGCGTCTACGAAAACGGTGATCTTGGCATCGCCGCTCGAAATATCGACGCACAAACCGGCGGGTTGCTCGGGCGTCTGCATGCCGGCGGCGATTTTGCGGCGAAACTAGGCGAAACCCTACTGCTGCCTCACCCGGCTGGTGCCGCTGCGGCCCGAATTCTCTTGGTCGGTCTCGGTTCGCGTGCCGGCTTTGGCCGCAAACAATACCGCAAGGCGTTGCAGTCGAGCGCCGTGGCGCTCTCCAAGACCGGTGCGAGCGATGCCATCGTGTACCTGGCGCTCGAGGAAGTCGCCCATCTCGAGACGCGATACCGTGCGCGGATGGTAGCCGAAGTCTTTTGTGGGCAGGCCTACAAGATTCCCGATCTTAAAACCGGCGCGAAACCGAAACCAGCCAAACTATCGAGCGTCGGAGTGGCGGCGGAAAACGCCCGGGCCGCGAAAGCGGCGGCGGCTGGGCTCAAGATCGGTGCCGCAGTCGGCAGCGGGATGGCTCTGTCGCGCGATTTGGCCAACCTCCCGCCCAACATCTGTACCCCTACGTTTATCGGTAAACGCGCCCAGGCCTTGGCAAAGGAGTGGCCACGCGTCAAAACCAAGGTGCTGGACGAGAGCGGCATCAGGGCTTTGAAAATGGGTGCATTCCTTGCGGTCACCCAGGGTTCGGCGCAGCCGCCGCGATTGATCGTGTGCGAGTATCGCGGAACCAAAGCAACCACTGCCCCGATTTGCTTGGTCGGCAAAGGGATCACCTTCGATTCAGGCGGAATTTCCCTCAAGGAACCGCCGGCCATGGACGAAATGAAGTTCGACATGAGCGGAGCGGCCACCGTGCTGGGCGCATTGCGCGCGGCCGCCGAGCTTGCGCTGCCCATCAACGTCGTCGTCATCATCGCCGCTTGCGAGAACATGCCGGGCGGCAAGGCGGTCAAGCCCTCCGACATCGTCACGACCATGTCCGGGCAGACGGTGGAAATCCTCAACACGGACGCGGAGGGTCGCCTCATTCTTTGCGATGCCATCACGTATAGCCGTCGCTTCAAGCCGGCTGCGGTAATCGACGTCGCGACTTTGACGGGCGCCTGTATCGTCGCACTCGGCAATCATTTCAGCGGTTTGATGAGCAACGACGAGGGTCTCGCCGGCGAACTCTCGGCGGCGGGCATTCGCGCCGACGATCGGGCCTGGCGCCTGCCCGTGGGGGATGAATATGCCGAGCAGCTGAAGAGCAATTTCGCGGATTTGGCCAACATCGGCGGACGCGAGGGTGGCGCGTCCACCGCAGCCTCATACCTGTCGAAATTCGCCAAGGATCTCTCGTGGGCTCACCTCGACATCGCCGGAACGGCGTGGCTCGGTGGTTCGCAAAAGGGCAGCACAGGTCGACCCATCCCCTTGTTGGTCGATTTTTTGATCAACCGCGCCCATTCAAAATGAACGGGAGGGTTGATTTCTATGTCTTGAAGAGCGCAGCGGCGAAACCGCGTTGGACGGTCGCTTGCCGGCTCACCGAAAAGGCATACCTCAAGGATCTGCGGGTGGTCATCTTGAGTGAAAATGCCGCGGATGCCCGAGCAGTCGATGAGCTACTCTGGACTTTCAACGACCGTTCCTTCGTGCCGCATCAATATTGCGAAGATCAGCAAGCCATGGCCGCGGACACACCGGTGCACGTGACCGCCGCCCTCGAAGCGGTCGAAAAAGCCGATTTACTGATCAATCTGAGCGATCGGTTGCCTCTGGGATTGGAGCGCTTCGCTCGAATCGCCGAAATCATCGATGCCGACCCGGAGCGCAGGCGCCTGGGGCGCGAGCGGTTCAAATCGTACCGCGAACTCAAATTGGCGCTCGAGACGCATCAGTTGGATGAGACCCCGGATACTTAGGGTCCACATGTCATCCGAATCGCACGACCCCCGCGACATTCCTATCCTCAGGGAAGCGCACGAGAAAGCCGGCGAACCGATCGCGCGGCCGGTCGACTTCCAAGCCGTGCAGGCGGCCATATTGACGCAGACACTCAAGTTGGCCGATTCGCTCCTGCATCAGGCAGCACGGGACATCGAGGCGACGTTGTTCGAGCACGTGCTCGACCGGCTTCGTGCCGAGCTTCCCGAACTCGTCGATCGCGCATTGCGCGAGCATGCCGCGGCCGCCGACGAGTCCGCAGAAACACGCGAGTGAGCACGGTTGGATAAAGCCTTCTCCCCCGCCGATATCGAATCACGCATCTACGCGCACTGGGAAGCGCGCGGCTATTTCTCGCCGGGCGGTCGCGGTCCCGCGTATTCGATCGTCATTCCGCCGCCGAATGTGACTGGAACGCTGCACATGGGGCATGCGTTCCAGGACACCATCATGGATGCACTGATTCGCTATCGGCGTATGCGCGGCTTCGACACGCTGTGGCAACCGGGGATGGATCACGCCGGTATCGCCACCCAAATGGTGGTGGAGCGTCAACTGAACGCGGCCGGCCAAAACCGCGTCGAGCTGGGGCGCGATGCTTTCACCGAACGCGTGTGGGAATGGAAAAATACTTCCGGCGGCATCATTGCGAACCAATTGCGCCGCCTCGGCGCGTCGGTCGATTGGCAGCGCGACAAATTCACCATGGATCCGGAATACTCGCGCGCGGTAATCGAGGCTTTCGTGCGGCTCTACCAAGAGGGACTGATTTATCGCGGCAAGCGGTTGGTGAACTGGGATCCGGTGCTCAAGACGGCCCTGTCCGATTTGGAAGTGATCGCCGAGGAGGAGTCCGGCAGTCTCTGGCATCTCAAGTACCCCTTGCGCGATGGCGGCGGCGATCTCATCGTCGCGACCACGCGACCGGAAACCATGTTTGGCGATGCGGCCGTCGCGGTTCACCCCGAGGATGAGCGTTATCGCCATCTGATCGGCCGCCGCGTGCACCTGCCGCTCACGGACCGAGACATTCCCATCATCGGCGACGCATACGTCGACCCGGCATTCGGCAGCGGTTGCGTCAAAATTACCCCCGCGCATGATTTCAACGACTACGAAGTCGGACAGCGGCATGGACTGCCCCTCATCAACATCATGACGCCGGAAGCTGCGCTCAACGACAACGTTCCCGTAGCCTTCCGTGGGCTCGACCGCGGCGTGGCGCGTACGCAAGTTCTGGCCGATCTCGAGGCTTTAGGGCTCATCGGCCGTATCGAACCTCACAAGCTCACCGTGCCGCGCGGAGATCGCAGCAACGCGGTGTTGGAACCGCTGTTGACGGATCAATGGTTCGTCGACATCAAACCGCTGGCGGAGCCGGCGATTCGCGCAGTCGAAAGCGGCCGCATCCGCTTCGTTCCGGAAAACTGGGCGGGCGTGTATTTCGAATGGATGCGCAATATCAAAGATTGGTGCATCAGCAGGCAACTATGGTGGGGGCATCGCATTCCGGCCTGGTATGACGGCGAGGGCCGTTGGTTCGTCGCGCGCAGCGAGGCGGAGGCGCGTGCCGCACATGGCCTCGATCCGTCCACGGCGTTGCGCCAGGACGAGGACGTATTGGATACCTGGTTTTCATCGGCGCTGTGGCCCTTCGCGACTCAGGGTTGGCCGCAGGACACCCAGGCGTTGCGCACCTATTATCCGACTTCTGTTCTGGTCACGGGTTTCGATATCATTTTCTTTTGGGTTGCCCGCATGATCATGATGGGCCTCAAATTCACCGACGAACCGCCGTTTCGCGAAGTCTACGTGCATGGCTTGATTCGCGATCATGACGGTCAGAAGATGTCCAAGTCGAAAGGCAATGTGATCGATCCGCTCGACATCGTCGATGGAATCGCGCTGGACGTGCTGATCGGCAAACGAACGAGCGGCTTGATGCAGCCTCAGATGAAGCCCGCCATCGAGAAAGCGACCCGCAAACAATTTCCGCATGGCATCCCTGCCTACGGCACGGACGCCCTTCGACTGACATTCGCGTCGCTCGCAACGCAGAGCCGTGACTTGCGTTTCGACATGGCCAAGGTCGAGGGATATCGGAATTTCTGCAACAAGCTGTGGAATGCCGCCCGCTACGTGCTGATGAATGTCGAGGGCTACGACTTGAGTCGCCGGCCGCACCCGGCGCCCGAGGATGCCGAGTTCAGTCTTGCCGACCGCTGGATCCGGTCGCGTCTCGCAGCGATGCTCGCACGCGTGGAGTCCGGGTTCGGCGACTATCGCCTCGACACGGTCGCGAATGCGCTTTACGAATTCACGTGGAACGAGTTCTGCGATTGGTATCTGGAGCTATCAAAGACGGTGCTGCAATCCGATTCCGCGAGCGATGCGGAAAAGCGCGGTACACGGATCACCTTGATCGGCACGCTCGAAACGTTGTTGCGCGCATTGCACCCTCTCGCGCCATTCATCAGCGAGGAGATATGGCAACGAGTACGCGTCGATGCCGGGGTTCCCGGCGAGTCGATCATGGTGAGTTCTTTCCCCGCCGCGGATAGTGTGCACGCCGATTTTGCCTCTGAACCTGAAATGCGGTGGGTGATGGATTTCATTCTCGGCGTGCGGCAAATTCGCGGTGAAATGGACATTGCCCCGAGCCGGAAATTGGAAGTGTTGCTGCAGAACGCGGGCCCGATCGATCTGCAATATGTGGCACGCAATCATCCCTATTTATCCCGTCTCGCCGGCATCGCGGCGGCACGCGCGCTCGCGCCGGGCGAGTCTGCACCGATTTCGGCAGTTGCGCTCCTCGGGAAGCTCGAAATACTGGTACCCATGGCCGGACTGATCGATCCGCAGGCGGAGCTCGATCGGTTGGCCAAGCGTAGACGTCGAGCCGAGGGCGAGTTCGATAAATTGCAAGGCAAGTTGGCCAATGGCGACTTCGCTAAGAACGCTCCCGCAGAGGTGATCGCCAAAGATCAATTACGCCTATCCGAATTGCGCACGGAAATCGATCAATTGGCGGCGCAGGTCGCACGGGTCGATGCGTTGCGCGGCGAATGAACTCGCCTGAACTTACCGCAGTCCTGGCCCAGCTCAATCGCGTGATTTTGGGCAAGGACGCGCAGATTCGCATGTGCCTCGCCTGTCTGTTGGCACGCGGCCATTTGCTGATCGAGGACATTCCCGGGGTGGGCAAGACCACTCTTGCGCACGCGATCGCAAAGACGCTTGGGCTCTCGTTCCAACGAGTCCAATTCACCAGTGATTTATTGCCCGCCGACGTGCTCGGCGTGTCGATATTCGATCGAGAGACCGGGAAATTCCGCTTTCAGCGCGGCCCCATTTTTGCCCAGCTCGTACTCGCCGACGAAATCAACCGTGCATCGCCGAAGGCGCAGAGCGCACTGCTGGAGGCTATGGAGGAGCGGCAAGTGACTCTCGATGGCCAATCCATGCCGCTGCCGGAACCATTTTTTGTCATCGCAACGCAAAATCCGCAGGAGCAAATCGGCACTTTCCCGCTGCCCGAATCGCAGCTAGACCGCTTCTTGATGCGTGTCCACTTGGGCTACCCTGCGGCGGCCGCGGAGCGCGAGCTATTGAGCGGCGTGGATCGGCGCGATCTCATCAATGCTCTGAGTCCCTTGGTCAGCGTCGAGGTCCTGCGCAGGCTCCAACTCGGAGTCCTCGAGATCCATGTGGCTCCGCCGCTTCTCGACTATGTGCAGGCGCTGGTCGCCCACACCCGCAGCGCAGCCGGCTTGAGCGTCGGCTTGTCGCCGCGCGCTGCGATCGGGTTGTTGCGTGCGGCACGCGCCTGGGCAATGATCTCTGGGCGCAGCGCCGTCATTCCGGAGCATGTGCAGGCCGTATTCGCGGCCGTGGTGGAGCATAGGCTCGGGCAGCGCGATCCCGGCTCGGCCGCGGCGAACCATTTGCTCGAGGCCGTCCCCGTTCCTTGAGCGAGTAAAAGACTTTGCGCAATATGCGGCAGGCGGCTATTTCTCGGTTACGTGCCTGGGCCGCGCGCCGGCACGGCCCCGACACTTTACCCGTGACCATTCATCGTCGAAGAATCTATATCTTGCCGACGAGTTTCGGCTTCATGCTCGCGTCGTTATTCGTGGCCATGCTGATTGCGGGGCTCAACTACAACAGCAACCTTGGCCTGGCCTTCGCCTTTTTGATGGCAAGTCTGGCCTTGGTGGCCATGCATCATTGCCACCGCAATTTGCAGGGGCTTGGCGTCGACGTGAATGTCGAGGTCGATGCTTTTGCCGGCCGGGATGCCGCTTTTGATTTCATGCTGCAGAATTACTCGGCTATGGACCGGTGCGATATCGAGATTCACTGCACCCCCGAAGCCGAAGCCATCAAGAGCGTCGGAGCGAATAGTTACGAGCAAGTCACGGTCAACGTTCCCGTGGCACGGCGCGGTGTGACTCGATGGAGCCAGTTCGAGCTGCGCACGCGCTATCCGTTTGGTTGGTTTCGAGCCTGGACCTATGTGCAGGGGTCGCTCACCGCGTTCGTCGCGCCGCAGCCGCGCGGCGATCGACCGTTGCCCTCCGTGACCGCAGCGGCAGGCAGCGCCGCGCCCTCCGAGGCACGCGGAGATGAGGATTTTGCCGGGCTGCGCTCTTACACGCCCGGCGTACCGCTGAAGCACATGGCGTGGAAGGTACTGGCGCGCGGCGGCGACGCCGCGGTTCGCAGTTACACCGATATGGCCGCGCAGCCGGAGTGGCTGGAGTGGTCCGCACTCGAGGGCTTGGAAATCGAGGCGCGATTGTCGCAGCTATGCCGCTGGGTATTGCAAAGTGAAACCGGCTATCGGCGGCCCTACGGCCTTAGGCTGCCCGGCGTCGAAATCTCGCCCGGACGGGGTTCGCTACACCGTGCCCGCTGTCTGCGGGCACTCGCCACGTACAGGACGGTACCGCCGCAATGAAACTGGTGGCGGCCTCGGCGGAGCCCATCACCTACGCGCAGCTCAAATGGAGCTGCGCGTGCCTCGCACTGGCGCTGGCAGCGCACGTCGCCGCACTGCCGATTTGGCTGCTCCTCACCGTGTGCGCTACGGGCGTGATTCGCGTGGGCCTCGCGGCACGCGGGCAAGCTGCACCGGCCCGCGGCATTCGGCTTGGCATCGCCGCGGTCGCGATTGTGCTGCTGTTCCTCCAGTTCCACACTTTCAATGGGCTGGCCGCGGGAACCGCGCTGCTGTGCTTGATGGCGGGTTTGAAATTGCTCGAGACGCAAACCCGCCGCGATGTCTACATCCTCACCATGATCGTTTATTTCCTGAGCTTGTCGGCGTTATTGCGCGGCGAGTCGTTTTGGTTGCTAAGTTATCTGGTCGGGGTCTCGTGGCTCACGACGGCCACGTTGCTGCGGCTATCGAGTGCAATACCGCTCCCCGACTGGCGGCGCAGCGCACGTTACGCCGGGCGCATCTTGGCTCAGGCACTGCCGCTGGCGCTGGTATTCTGGTTATTCTTCCCGCGCTTTGACGGGTCCTTGTGGCAAATGCCCGCGGACACGCCGGGCGCCGAATCCGGATTGAGCGACAGCATGAGCCCGGGCGACATCACGGAACTCGCCTTGTCCGATGACATTGCATTTCGCGTGCACTTTACCGGACCCACCCCGAAGGCAAAGGAACGCTACTGGCGAGGCCCTGTGCTGCACGATTTCGATGGACGCACTTGGCGTCGCACTGACTCGCGACCGGCGCCGGCGCCGGCGCTGTTGCCCTCCGGTGGCGCGTATCAATACACCTTGAGCTTGGAGCCGCACCAACATAATTGGATTTTCGCGCTCGATTGGCCTGCGCGCTGGGACCTGCCTCGCGCATTTCTCACAAGCGACTACACGTTGGTGCAGCCCTTGCCGGTAACGCAATCGATGGACGTCGCCGCCACTTCATACAGCCAAATCCAGTCGGCGGGATCCTTGGACACGAGGATGCGCGTGCACGACACGCAATTACCTCCCGGCCGCAACCCGCGAACCGTTCAGCTGGCGCAGCAGTTGCGCGGTGCGCACCCGGGCGACCTGGACTATGTTCGCGCGGTGCTCGATATGTTTCGGCAGGAGCAATTCTTCTACACTTTGACCCCGCCCAAGTTGGGGGAAGATTCGGTCGACGAATTCCTTTTCGACACCAAACGCGGTTTTTGCGGTCACTATGCCTCCGCCTTCGCGGCGCTGATGCGTGCGGCGGGCATCCCGACCCGCGTCGTCACGGGCTATCAAGGGGGCACGTACAATCGTTTCGCGGATTACTGGATTTTGCGGCAAAGCGATGCGCATGCCTGGGATGAGATCTGGGTTGACGCGCGCGGTTGGATGCGGATCGATCCGACCTCTGCGATTGCGCCGGAGCGCGTCGAGCGCGGCTTGAACGACCTCAACTCCGCGAACGAACCTCTCGCCAGCCGTTGGCAGCAACGCACTCCTTGGCTGGCGGACGTGCGCCTGCGCCTCGATGCCCTGCAACAGTTGTGGCGCGAACGTATCTTGCGATTCGATCAGCGTTCACAGAACAAGCTTCTGGCTGTCATGCGCATCCCGGATCCCGATGGACAGAAACTGGTGATGGTGCTCGGGATCGGCTTGGCGCTCGGGCTCTCATGGCTCACCTGGCAAGTACGCCGGGAGTTGCAGCCGCGCACTTTGGATCCCTCGGTCCGCGCCTACGAGCGCCTGTGCCGTAAATTGGCGGGTGTCGGCCTGCCACGCCAACCGCACGAAGGAGCTGAAACCTACGCCACTCGAGTCGCGCAGCTTCGGCCAGACCTCGCCACCGCGGTCACGGCACTCTGCAGCCGCTATACGCGGCTTCGCTACGGCGCTGACCCGCCGAGCGCCGATGAACTCTCATTCATCGCCGCGGTACGCGCGTTTCGTCCCCTCGCGAGCGCGGAGTTCATGCGGGCTGACCGCGTCAGCGGATAGAACATCTCGACATACCAACGCTCCTTGCCGTGGATCAGATCGTCGGGCAAGCCGACTGCCGGCGGATAATGCCGGGTGATCTTTGCGGTACCGAACAACACATCCCAGAAAAAAAGGAGATTGCCGAAATTTCCTCGGTAGTGCCCGATCCCATCGGCATTGGTAAGCGCATGATGGGCCCAGTGTGTGGCGGGTGTAGAAACGGTGCGCTCGAGCACCCACGCCAGAGGATGCAGCGCCTTGATACGGTACAGGGGTTCGTCCCACCGCACCGCGCTGTGCGCGCCCAGAATCACGAGAAGCTTGACCACGATGTAGACCAAGTACACCGTGCCGAACCCGAGGTAAACCAGCACACCTGATATCCACAGGCCCGGCATCATCAGGTAATAGAAGAAATTATTGCGATAGGTAACACGAATGCTCATGTAGTGGGCGCTGTGATGGGCACGGTGCAGGGGCCAAAGCAGTGGCGTGTGCGACACGCGATGCCACCAATACTGCGTCATGTCATCGCCCACGAGAAGGATACCGGCCATTAGCCACCAGGGCAGATGCGCCCACGCGTGGAACGCGCCCGGCATCAACAGCGAACAAAGCTTGCCGGTGACCGCGAAGACCGCCGGCTGCGTGACGGCCAGCAGCGAGAGAAACATCGCCAATTCCAGCTTCGTGTCATCCGGCGTCGCGTGAAAATCTTCGTACCGCTTCGATGCGATTTCGAGCAGCGCAAAGCCGAGAATGATCGCGATTAGAAGGATGTATTGAATTGAGTTCATCGAGCCACCCTCACGCCGCGAGATTCTCTCGAGTCTTCATGAATTCGATCTCGGGCCAGCGTTCTTCCGTCAGACCGAGGTTGACGCGCGTCGGCGCGAGATATACGAGCTCCCCGGCATGATCCACCGCCAGATTGTCGTGCGCCTTGTTCCGAAACTCCGCGAGCCGCTTCTCGTCTTTGAGCCGCACCCAGCGGGCGACGGCTACGTTGATGGGTTCGAATACGCACTGCACACTGTATTCGTCCTGCAGCCGAAACGCGACTACTTCGAATTGCAGTTGCCCGATGGCGCCCAGTATCAGATCGTTGTTTCGCAACGGCTTGAATAGCTGCGTGGCACCCTCCTCGCATAGCTGGGACAGGCCTTTTTGCAACGCCTTCATGCGCAGCGGATCCTTGAGCACCGCGCGGCGGAAAATCTCCGGAGCGAAATTCGGCACGCCGGTGAAGGTGAGATTCTCGCCCTCGGTGAATGTATCGCCGATGTTGATGGTGCCGTGGTTGTGCAATCCGATGATATCGCCCGCGAAGGCCTCCTCGGCCTGACTGCGATCGGCGGCGAGAAACGTGAGGGCGTCCGCTACGCGGATATCCTTGTCGAATCGCACGTGATGCAAGCGCATGCCGCGCGCATAGCGGCCAGAGCAAAGCCGTACGAAGGCGATTCGATCACGGTGCCCAGGATCCATGTTTGCCTGGATTTTAAATACGAAGCCCGTGAGCTTCGGCTCATCCGCACTGACGATGCGCTCGAGCGCCGCACGCGGCAGAGGTCCCGGAGAATGCCTGACGAAGGAACTCAGCAATTCGCGCACACCGAAGTTATTGACCGCCGAGCCGAAGAACACAGGTGTCTGTCGCGCGGCGCGGTAACGTGCCAAATCGAACGAGGGACTTGCTCCACGCACCAATTCCACCTCTTCTACGAAGTGCGCATAGCGGCTTCCAAGAAATTCACGGGCCTCGTCGCTCTTTAGGCCCACGATGGTCTCGTGGCTCCCGACTCGGCCCTTCTCCACCGGCACGTACACATAGATCGTGTCTTCGAGCAGATGGTAGACGCCCAGCAAGTCGCGGCCCATCCCGATCGGCCAGGTGACCGGCGAGCATTGAATTTTCAGTACGCTCTCGATTTCGTCCAGCAGCTCGATTGGCGCGCGTCCGTCGCGATCGAGTTTGTTCACGAACGTCATGATCGGCGTCTCGCGCAAACGGCAGACATCCATGAGCTTGATGGTGCGCTCTTCGACCCCCTTGGCGCAGTCGATCACCATCAACGCGGAATCGACCGCGGTCAGGGTGCGGTAGGTATCCTCTGAGAAGTCTTCGTGGCCGGGCGTATCGAGCAAATTGACGATGCAATCATCGAAAGGAAACTGCATCACCGAGGAGGTCACGGAAATGCCGCGCTGTTGCTCGAGGCGCATCCAATCGGAGGTCGCGTGACGCGTTGCCTTGCGGCCCTTCACCGTTCCAGCCATTTGGATGGCGCCGCCGAACAGCAGGAGCTTCTCGGTCAGCGTGGTTTTGCCGGCGTCGGGGTGCGAAATGATGGCAAACGTACGGCGGCGCGCAACTTCAAGCGCGAGGTCGGGATTGGCGGCGCTCATTTTGCGTCGGGTATTTTAGGGTCGGGTAACAAAATTCGCCGCAGCACCGCGGCGTCCTCGCGGCCCACGGTTGCTTGATAGTACCCGCGTCGGATACCGACTTGTTCGAACCCCAGCGACTGATAGAGGCGCGCGGCAGGAGTATTCGAGGGCCGAACCTCGAGAAAGGCCTCGTACATGCCGGCAAGGCGTGCGCGGTCCAGCAGATACAAGAGAAGCTTCCTGGCCACGCCGCGACATCGGTATTCATCGCGAACGCACACGTTGAGAATGTGCGCCTCGCCGGCGCCGACGGACATGATGCCGTAGCCCGCCGTATCGTCGCCCGCTGCGATCACGCGGCATACGTAGCCAACGCGCAGACAGTCGCGAAATATTCCTTCGCTCCAGGGAAACTGATAGGCGGCACGCTCGATCGCCACGACCACGGGAACATCCAATTCGTGCATCGGCCGAACGTCAACCATCGCGATTTCGCGCTCTACCTTAACGCTGGACACGTGCACATACCTCGCGCGCGAACTTCAAGTCTTCCCAGGCCTTGCGCTTGTCCGCCGGCGTACGCAACAGATAGGCCGGATGATAGGTGACGACCAGCGGCACACGCGAGAGGCCAAAGGAGTGCACTTGCTGGCGCAGTCGTCCCAACGCCGTATCGGTACGCAGCAGGCTGTGTGCAGCGATCCGGCCGACGGCCAACATGATCCTCGGTTTCAATAAGGCAATTTGCCGCTCGAGATACGGCAAACACTCGGCCGTCTCGTTCGCACCGGGATCGCGATTGTGGGGCGGCCGACACTTCAGAACATTGGCGATGTACACCGTCTCGCGCGCGAGCCCGATGGCCCGCAGCATGGAATTGAGCAGCTGACCGGCGCGCCCCACGAAGGGCTCACCCTGACGATCTTCCTCGGCGCCGGGCGCTTCGCCCACGATGAGCCACTGAGCCTCGCGGTTGCCCACGCCAAATACGGTTTGAGTTCGCGTCGCGCTCAAGGTACAGCGCGTGCAGGCTGCGACACGGGCGCGCAGTTGCTCCCAGTCAAACGCAGCTTCACGCAACGCCGCCGGCGGGGTCTCGAGCGGCTGCACGGTGGCCGGCCGGCCGGCGCGCAGCGCCCAGGACTCAAGCCCAAGGCCTGCGAGGTATTCCTTGCGCAAAACTCTATTCATGCGTGGGTCGGGGCTCCGCGCGCGCGCCTGCGTAGTTTGCGGTATACCCAGAGCGTCGGCGCTGACAATGCATAACTGCCGAATATCAGCAGCAACGTGATGGCAGGGTATAAGAAGATGAACGCGAAGGCGAGCGGCACCAGCACGATCTGCGTGAACCGGACGCGGGCGCCGGCGTCCACTTGCTTGAAGCTGTTGAAAGCGAATCGACTGATCATCAGCGCGCCTGCAAATGCGGTGACCAGGAACGCCACGATGAGACCGGGTAGCCCGATGTTTACCCGATCGCTTGCGAGCCAGATCAGCGCGGCGACGATGGCCGCGGCCGATGGGCTCGGCAATCCCTCGAAATAATGTTTATCCTGGGTCGCGGCGCGTGAATTGAATCGCGCCAGTCGCAGCGCCGCGGCGGCGGCATAGAAAAAACACACCAGCCAACCCAGTCTTCGCCACAGCGGGCCGTACTCGGCAATGCGCGCCACTCCCCATTGGTAGGTGACGATGGCCGGAGCCACCCCGAAAGACACCATGTCCGAGAGGCTGTCGTACTCCTTGCCGAACGCGCTCTCCGTGTGAGTCCAGCGCGCGACGCGGCCGTCCAAGCCGTCGAATACCATGGCCACGAACACCGCCACGCCGGCATGCTCGAACCTCAAGTCGATGGCCGCCACTACCGCATAGAAACCGGCGAACAGCGCTCCGGTGGTGAGCATGTTCGGCAGCCAATACACCCCTCGCGGCCGCGTTTGGGTATCTTCAAGGTCACTCATGAGCCGCCATAATACCAGGGGGCCTGATGTAAGATACGCGGCCATGCGCCTATCACAATACCCCATATCAACGCTCAAAGAAGTGCCGGCCGATGCCGAAGTCATCAGTCATCAGCTGATGTTGCGGGCCGGCATGATCCGCCGCTTGGCGGCCGGCCTATATTCCTGGTTGCCGATCGGCTTACGGAGCTTGCACAAGGCCGAACGTATCGTACGCGAGGAAATGGATCGGGCGGGCGCCCTGGAAGTGTGGATGCCGACCGTCCAGCCCGCCGAGTTGTGGAAGGAATCCGGCCGCTGGGGCAAATACGGACCGGAACTTCTGCGCTTCAAAGATCGGCACGAGCGCGAATTCGCCTACGGACCGACCCATGAAGAGGTCATCACCGACATCGCCCGGCGCGAACTGCGCAGCTACAAGCAATTGCCGGTCAACTTCTATCAGATTCAGTCCAAGTTTCGCGACGAGATCCGTCCGCGCTTCGGCGTAATGCGCGCCCGAGAATTTCTCATGAAGGACGCGTATTCGTTTCACATCGATGAACCGAGCCTTGCACAGGGCTACCGCGCGATGTTCGATGCCTATACCCGCATATTTACTCGCATGGGATTGAGATTTCGTGCGGTGCAAGCGGACGGCGGCAGCATCGGCGGCGACGTGTCCCAGGAGTTCCACGTACTGGCCGATTCCGGCGAGGATGCCATCGTATTCTCCACTGCGGGCGATTACGCATCGAACGTCGAGACGGCCGCGACGGTGCCCCCGAGCGCACCGCGCGCGGCGGCGGCCGAGACCATGACCAAGGTGCAGACTCCGAATGTTCGTACCATTGCCGAGCTCTCGGCGTTTCTGGGGGTGGGTCCGGAACAATGCGTCAAGACGCTGTTGGTTGACGGCAGCGAGAACGGCGTGGTTGCGTTCGTGCTGCGCGGCGACCACGAACTCAATGCGCTCAAGGCCCAGAAAATGCCCGGGGTGGCCAATCCGCTTCGCATGGCGAGCGCGGATAGGGTGCGTGAAGTCACCGGCTTCGAACCCGGCTCGATCGGCCCGATCGGATTTGTCGGGAAGATCTACGTCGACTACGCCGCGGCGCATCTCGCCGATTTCGTGTGCGGCGCCAACGCGAAGGACGAGCACTTCACCGGCGTCAATTGGGTTCGGGATCTACCCGAACCGCGCTCGTATGACCTGCGCAATGTGCAATACGGCGATCCTAGCCCGAGCGGGCGCGGAACTCTCGAAATTGCGCGCGGTATCGAGGTCGGTCACATATTCCAGCTAGGCCAGCTCTACAGCGAGGCGATGAAGGCGACCGTACTCGATGAAAACAGCAAGTCGGTCACGATGTTCATGGGGTGCTACGGCATCGGGGTCACGCGCGTGGTCGCGGCAGCGATAGAGCAAAATCACGATGACAACGGCATCATTTGGCCTGAGCCGCTGGCCCCATTCCTGGTCGTGCTCGTACCGATCAATTACCAGAAGTCGGAGCGGGTGCAGCTGGCAACCGACAAGCTCTACGAGGAATTCAGGGCCGCGGGCATCGATGTACTACTCGACGATCGCGATGCCCGGCCGGGGGTGAAGTTCGCCGATTCGGAACTCATCGGCATCCCGCACCGCATCGTCCTCGGAGATCGGGGATTGAGCGCCGGAAATCTCGAATATCGCCACCGGCGCGAGACCGAATCGACAGAAATACCCATGACGGATGCCGTAGCCTATATTAGACATAAGCTGAGCCACTAAGGGGTCGGTAGCTTGCGGCGGCTGATTTGCGAATATCCCGCTCTTTTCGTCAGCGCGCTGGCATTGTGTTGCGCGCTCGGGGGCGCTGCGCGCGCCGACCAACAACGCGATCCGGAACTGAAAGATCTGCTGCAAAAAATCATCGGCAGCAGGGACTGTTTCGTCGATAAATACGAGTCGGAAGTTTGGTACAAGACGATGGAGCCGCGGCTGCAGGCTTTCGTCGCCTCGCACGAAGATCGGGTCAACATTCTCGATCATGTGTATTGCGAGGCCAAGCGCGACCCCACGTTGGAGCTGCCGCCCGACTTGGTGCTTGCACTGATCGAAGTGGAGAGCCGCTTCGACCCATGGGCCGTTTCGCCGGCCGGTGCCGTCGGCCTGATGCAAGTCATGCCCTTTTGGCCGCGCGAGTTGGGGGTGCAAAACCAATTGGTGCGCGTCGCACCCAACATCCGGATGGGCTGCGAGATTTTGCGCTACTACCTGCGCGCAGAGCACCGCAATTGGTCTCGTGCGCTCGCCCGCTACAACGGCAGCGTCGGCCGCAATACTTATCCCGCCTTGGTCATGCAACGCTGGCAACGCGCCTGGCGTTTCTAGTTTTTTGAGGTGACGTTGTGGCGTTTTGACGCCAAAACGACCCTTTTTTCAGGGGCAAGGGCGCCCGGGTAGTCCGAGCCGTCTGGTGGTCCTGGTGGTCCCGTGGTCCCAGGCTACAAAATCTCGAACTTCGTCGACGCCGGCGGCGCTTCATTGAATTCGAACTCGAGTACGTCGTCGACGCGCGCCATGCGGGGTCCGTGGTGCAGCCACTGACGGAGTCGCTCGACCGCCGTGTGGGTCCCGTGGGCCACCACCTCCACCGAACCATCCGCTAGATTTCGCGCGTAACCGCAAATGCAGAGCCCTTCGGCAGTCAGCCGGGTGCTGCCGCGAAAGAACACGCCCTGCACCTTGCCGGTAATTCGGAAGCGGCGGCTTACCTGCTCCAAGACAATCGTCCTAGGGATGGTCGCCGGCGTTAGTGCGAGACGGGCGCCTCGCCAGCCTGCGCTTCCGCGTGTTGCGTACCGTTGAGGGCCGCTGCCGCATGACGCTTGGCCTGCTGAGCCGCTAAGCGAGCACGAACATACTCTTGGGCTTCGAGATGCTTCTCGGCGCGCACGATCGCCGCCTGTGCCGCGTAGAGATCTGGCGACGTAGTCTCCGTTGCTCCGGCAACACGGGCGGCCGCAATCGCCTGTCGCGCATCGCTCATTTCTTGTACGGGAGGGCCGCTACCGCAGCCAATCAGGCAGGCAACCCCAACAAATACTGCAATTAAGCGCAACATAACTGTAACTGACACTAACAACAGCGGGCAGGGTCGTCAAACCACCACGACTTTACATTCTGCAGTCCGTTGCAAATAATCCGTTGCGCGGGCGCAGCACTCGAGATATATCGACGCGATTTCCCACGAGACATACCGATGAATGAAATTCTGGTTTTGTATTATTCACGCCAAGGCAGCACCGCAGCGCTGGCCCGACAAGTCTGCCGCGGCGTGGAGATGGTCGCGGGCATGCAGGCGAGGCTGCGCACGGTGCCACCGCTCACCACCACTATCGAGCGCATGGACCCGTCGGTGCCGAATGAGGGACCCCCTTACGCCTCTCATGAAGATCTCGTGGCGTGCCGTGGCTTGATTCTTGGCAGTCCGACACGTTTCGGCAACATGGCAGCGCCGATGAAATTTTTCTGGGACGGCACCAGCGCGTTGTGGCTCTCGGGCGCATTGGCCGACAAACCGGCCGCGGTTTTCACGTCCACCCAGACGCTGCACGGCGGCCAGGAGTCGACATTGCTTTCCATGATGCTGCCGCTGCTACACCACGGCATGTATCTCGTCGGTCTGCCGTATAGCGAACGAGGTCTCACCGCGACGCGCAGCGGCGGCACGCCGTATGGCGCAAGCCACGTGGCCGAGTTGAGCGGTCACGGCGAATTGTCCGAGACCGAAGCCGATCTCGCGCGCGTTCTGGGAGCGCGCGTGGCCGCATTAGCCTCTCGCCTGCAGAGCAGCGCTTGAGTTTCGCGGACAAGGCGAGAGTGCTGACGATTTGGCTTTGGGTCGCGGTCGCGTTGAGCCTATTGGCCTGGATCACCGTGGGCTATCCATGGCCGATCTGCGCGCTCGCGGTGCTGCCGTTGCTGGCCCCGCTGCATGGCCTCGTGCGCGGTCGGCGCTACACTTACGCCTGGGCAACTCTGTTCGCGGTCCCTTATTTGATATTTGCGCTGACCGAGCTATTGGTGAATCCCGCGGCGCGCTGGGTCGCTTCACTGAGCCTGTTTCTGGTCTTCGGCTGGTTCTGCGCTATGGTTTTATTCCTGCGTGCTTCTCCAGCGCGTCGCGAATGAAGGGAATCGTGAGGCGGCGCTGCGCAACCAACGAGGCCTCATCCAGCTCATCGAGGATTTCAAACAAGCTGCGCAAGTCGCGCGGCATGCGTTTCAGCAAATAGTCCGATGTCTCCGGCGGCAGTTGCAACCCGCGCTGTGCGGCGCGCAGACGCAGCGCCTCCGCCCGGCCGGCCTCGTCGAGCTCGCGCACCTGATACACAACACATGCCGAGGCTCGCGAACGCCAATCGTCCAGGCGCCAATCGATCTGACGCGGTGCCGCGTTCGAGGCAAAAATCAGGCGCGAATGCAAGTCGGAGGCCTCATTGAAGAGGCGGAAGAGCGCGCGTTCCCACTCGAGATCCCCTGCCACCCTGTCGACATCGTCCAGGCACAACACGCGACAGCTTTCAAAGCCCACTAGCGCCTCCGGCGGTAGCGCCGCTGATCGATCCAAGGGCAGGTATGCTGCCGGCGCGCCGGCTGCCGCGGTGTCGACTGCCGCAGTATCGACTGCTGCAGTATCGGCTGCCGCGCATACCGCCTGGAGCAGGTGCGTCTTGCCGCTGCCGCTATTGCCCCAGAGCCAGAGCGCATCGCGATTCGGACCCCGGAGCACTGAGAGAACTTCGGCGTTGAGGCCGGTAGAGAAGCTTGCGAAGACCGCGTGGGTGCGCAATCTCACCCCGAGTGCAAGCTGCCTCATGTGAGCTTCGATCCGCCGGCACGCCACGCGGCGCGGCGGGATTTCGCCTCCTCCGATGCGCGCCTGCCGTAGCGCAAAACGTAATCGATACCGCTGATCACCACGGTGACGAACATCAACGCACCGAGCATCACGACAATCCAGTCCGCAGGGATGGAGAACTGGGCTCTACCGATGACGGCTAGAATGAATGCGGCCTGACACAGAGTGTTGAGTTTGCTGATGAACGAGGGGTGGGCCTCGATCGGACCCAAGTAAACGCGATAAGCGGTTGCGCCGAGCACGATGATGATGTCGCGCGATACCGCCGCCGCCATCAACCACAGCGGGACGAGCCAAAGAATGGCGAGCACCACGAATACCGTTGCCAACAACAGCTTGTCGGCAATCGGATCGAGTACTCCACCGATCGCGGTCTGCCAACCAAAACGCTTGGCGAGAAAGCCGTCGGCCGCATCGGATACGGCTGCGACTGCGAACAGTGCGAGGGTGGTCATGAATTGGTGATGCGTCAGTGTCAACGCGATCGGGATTACCAGCACGATCCTAAGTGAACTGATGAGGTTCGGGATTTGGCGGAGCCACCGGGACACGGCGGGCTACCGACGCAATTGGAAGCGTTGAATCCCATTGTCGCCGGCGGCGATCGGCTGCAAATGCCCGTTCAAGGCAAGGGCATGCTGCAGAGAATCGGGTCCGCCGCGCGTGGTTAGCCGGAAACGCACGGTATCGCCGTTCAAGGCATCCGCCCCCACATGTGAAACGAAGGTCAGCGATTCGAGGTAAGTCGCAACGAGCGCATACGCTTTTAGATCGCTCACTCCCGTGACCTCGATTTCCACCGGAACCAGACTGCCGCTGACGGCGAATATGCCGGCGTAGGCATCGGCGGCGCGGTTGACCCCCTCGCCCGGGCCGCCCGAAAATTCGCTGCTGCGATCCTGGAACAGATAGGTCCAGCGAACGCCGGCGTCGCCGGTCGCATTGCTGGCGCGGCCGATGAGCGCGCCCTCAGCCCCCATGCGATGCCCGAGGTCTGCGAGCGAAGTTGGGGCCGCAACGGCCAGGGCGGCATAATCCAAATGATTTTGTTGCAGATCGGCCTTGGTGGGCCACAGCAAAGGCGCCCCGCGCGCAGCCGCGGCCGCATCAATGGCCGCTTTCAACTCCGAACCATCCTCCGACGTTATGACGGTGCCCGTTTGCGGGCCGGTTTGCACGACCAGCCAAACGACGGTAGAGGGCCGTTCACGTCCCCATAGGGGCTGACCATTTTGCGTGAGCCAGCGTTCAATGGCGCCGCCGTCAAATGCCAACCACAGTTGGCCGCCGGGCGCAGTCCGGCATTGCTGCACGTAGTGGCGCGCGTTACTGAGCAGCGGCGCCAGCGCCGGATCCTCGTCGGCCGTGCGCCGCCCGGTGACTCGTACCAGCACGATCTTCATCGCCGTTTCGAGGGTCGATGACTGGGCCGTATCGCAGTGCTCAGTGGAAGGTACGGTCGCTTGGTAGAGCTCGGCGCGCGTCAGGGCACGGCTTGCATCGGCCAGGCACAGGCAGACGCCGAAGCACAGAAATACTGCTCCAAGACGCAAATATCGGGCGCAAATGTCGCTGTAGTCCTGTGCCATGGTGTAATCACGTAAGCCCTTAAGTTCCCTGATGTAAAATACCACAGCTTGCCGGCCTGCCGCGCCGGCCCATCCGTACGAAGGAATCGAATGACTGAGCGAGCGCCCATAACCTACGCCCAAGCCGGGGTCGACATCGACGCGGGCGATGAACTGGTCGAGCGGATCAAGCCTAAGGTGAGGCGTTCCATGCGCCGCGAAGTCCTGGGCGGAATCGGCGGCTTCGGAGCCTTGGTCGAAGTCCCGCTGGATCGCTACCGCAAGCCGGTGCTGGTATCAGGAACGGACGGAGTCGGCACCAAGCTGCGCCTGGCGATCGATACGGGCCGGCACGATACGATCGGCATCGATCTGGTGGCGATGTGCGTGAACGACGTCATCGTTCAGGGGGCGGAGCCGCTATTCTTCCTGGACTATTTTGCCACCGGAAAACTCGACGTCGATGTCGGTGAACGCATCATCGCCGGTATAGTCGATGGCTGTGTGCAAGCGGGTTGCGCGCTCGTGGGCGGCGAAACGGCGGAAATGCCGGGGATGTACCACGGCGCCGACTATGATCTCGCGGGATTTTGCGTCGGTATCGTCGAAAAAGATCGCATCATCGACGGTTCGAAGACCATCGCGGGCGATGTGATCCTTGGACTGCCCTCATCGGGCCCCCATTCCAACGGATTCTCTTTGATCCGCAAAATTCTGCAAGTCGCCGGTGCCGATCTTCAGGCCGACGTCGACGGCGCTGCGCTGGTCGATCTTCTTCTGGCACCGACTCGCATCTACGTGAAGCCGCTGCTGAAATTATTGTCGGAGGTGCCGGTGCACGGGGTGTCGCACATCACGGGGGGCGGACTGCTCGATAATATCCCGCGCGTGATTCCAGACGGGCTGGAAGCGGTTCTCGAACGCAGTGCTTGGCCGCGCGTGCCGGTGTTCGAGTGGCTTCAGTCGCATGGCCGCGTCGCCGATGAAGAAATGTATCGGGTGTTCAACTGCGGCATCGGCATGACCATTCAGGTGGCGGCAAGCGATGCCGATCGGGCGGCCGCAATACTTCGAGATGCCGGTCAACCGGCGCAGAGGATAGGCGAAGTGCGCAGCGGCATGCGCGGTGTCGTCATTGCTTGAGCAGCAAGCCGCACCTCGAGCCGATCGTCGTGCTGATTTCAGGACGCGGCACCAACATGCGCGCGCTCGTGGAGAGCAGCCGGGACAGGAAGATGGGCTACGAAGTGGTCGCCGTACTGTCCGACAAACCCGCAGCCGCCGGGCTTGCGGTGGCTCGCGAGCTCGGCGTCGCAGTTCGAACCGTTGCACCGCCGAAGTCGGCGGATGCTTCCCAATATGACCGCGAATTGGCAGCCGCCATTGATGAATGGGCACCCGCCCTGATCGTGCTCGCCGGTTTCATGCGTATTTTGTCCGCGGAGTTCGTCACGCGTTATTCCGGACGAATCCTCAACATTCACCCGTCCCTGTTGCCCTCCTTCCCAGGCCTGCACACGCATCGGCGCGCCCTCGAAGCGCGCCACACGCAGCACGGCGCAACCGTGCATTTCGTAACAGAACAACTCGACGGCGGACCGCCCATCATCCAAGCGCGCGTCAATGTCGAGCCGCAGGACGATGAAGTGAGCTTAGCGAAGCGGGTTCAGGCCCAGGAGCACCTGATCTATCCCCTGGCGGTCCGCTGGTACTGCACTGGCCGTCTGCGGTTTGCCCAAGGCCAGGTGTGGCTGGACGGCACAGCGCTTTCAAGCCCTGTACAGTACAGCGACGTCGAGGCGATGAGGGTTCGCTGAATGCTGGCACGAACAATTTGCGCGGGGGTGCTCGCCATCGGCCCTTCGGGATTCGCCGCAGCGCAAGCGGCGCCGGCGGTGCCGGCCGCGCCAGCGGCGGACGACGTCGCCGCTCCGGTCGATGTCGGTCTCACGCCATTTTCAGCGCACTACCTCGCGGAATGGAAGAGCATCACTGTCGGATCCAGCGATCTTGAGCTCAGGGCGGATACTCAGCCCGGGCATTACATCTACAAATGGACGATCACAGCACGGGGCATCTTCCGTCTGGCATATTCGAACGATGTGACGCAACAGAGCTGGTTTAGCGTGATCGACGATCACGTGCGGCCGGAGAAATACCGGGCCGAACAAGGATCATCCACCATCAGCTTCGATTTCGACTGGGACAGCGGTCACGCGCGCGGCTTATCCGAGGATAAGCCGGTGGATCTTAAGCTCAAGCACGGAACGCAAGACCTCATGTCGATCCAAATCGAGGTCATGCTCGATTTGAAAAACGGGAATTTGCCCAAGACATTTCATATCGTCGACAAGGATGAAATCAAGGAATTCAACTATGCGCAAGAAGGCACGGCTAGTTTGAGGACCGCGATCGGGCAACTCGACACCGTGATCGTCTCGAGTCAACGCACCGGCAACGACCGCATTTTGCGCATGTGGTTTGCGCCGTCGCTGGGTTTTCTGCCGATTCAGGCCGAGCGGTGGCGCGGCGGCAAACTCGAATTTGCGATGCGGATCAAGAGCATGAACCGGACTTAAGCCACGTAGGCATCAGGTCTTCGGCAGGGTAACTCCGCGCTGTCCTTGGTATTTTCCACCGCGATCCCGGTAGGAGGTCTCGCAAACCTCGTCGGATTCGAAAAACAGCATTTGCGCGACGCCCTCATTGGCATAGATCTTTGCGGGCAGCGGCGTCGTGTTGGAAAATTCCAGCGTGACATGCCCCTCCCACTCCGGCTCGAGCGGAGTTACATTGACTATGATGCCGCAATTGTGCACGAAAACACCCGCCTGCAGAGCGAAGTTGCCGGCTTCGGGAACCGTCAGGCAGTACACATCGTGGTCACCGGCAGTCTCCCGCACGGCCATAACTTTGTGATTGCGATAGGCTGGGGTACCTCTGAACTTCGCGACGACTTCGGGAAAACGCCGGAAAACAGAGCGGTCGCATTTCAGCAAATCGGCTGCCCCACGAATCGAGCCGGTGTCATCGAGCGCGCGTCGAACGGATTCCTTCGAAATCTCGGAACGCAGCCTGATGCGCCGGGCCACCTCCGCCTGCATACTGCGCCGTTGTCCTTTGTCTGTTGCCCAAGCCTCGACCATCAGGCGCGAATGGCGCAGCCGTTCCATCGGATCTGAATATCGCTTCAGCGTAGCTCGCCGATGCGCCTCGCGGGTGGCGTCTGAAGGATTTCTGCGGGCCTCCAAGAGCTGCTTACGTATTCGTTCGTACTGATCGGCTTGCCAGAACTCCGTCGCCCTGTGCGATTGGAGACGAGAAAAATGTTCGCGCCAGCTAGGATCTTCCGCCCTTCTTTGGAGAGCGTGTCTTATTGCCGCACTATGTTGCGCGGAATCGAAATTCTCCCCATAGTTTTCCCCGTTGTGCAGGCGAATATGTTGCGACGCCGGCATCCTCTGAATATTCGTCGGTCGGTTGTTTCGTCGATCAAAATCCATGTGATGGCGATGGGTCCCCGGAGTTTCGCCGTAAATTTGGTGCCTAAGGTTCCACTCATCCGCCAGTCGATGAGTTGGATAAAGATGACCGTCGATCGGCTGATACACCGACTCGTAGCCCCGGATCAGGTCCCGATACAACGGCATCAACGCATCTCGGGGACGAAGGGCGTGTGCCTCGATCATGCGCCCATCACGCTTCATGAAGAGATGATCGGGCGTCACTTGAATGCACTCGCCATTGTCCAACTCGACTTCAAGTAGCGAATCTCGCCCGATGAACCGAGGTGCGTCTAGAAGACTTACAATCAGACGACCGTTCTCACCGATACTGTAGCCCCAAAAAAGCTCGCCTGAGGCGTGCCGGCTAGCCATCTCCTCGAGGGTCGGTGCCGTTCCATCGACGAGTGCAACGCGAGTGTCTCCGCGGAAGCAACGCGCATAAGTCGATTTTCCCAAACAGATAGTCAAGACACTACGCGGAATTCGAAAGAACTCCACCGTCCCCGCGAGCGCGAAGGAGTTCGGTGGAATGATGCATACCGGACCCTTGAAATCGACAAAGGATTTTTCGTCGAAACTCTTCGGATCGACGATGGTGGAATTGATGTTGGTGAAGATTTTGAAGTCATCCGCGCAGCGCACGTCGTAGCCATAACTCGACGTGCCGTACGAGACGATCTTTCGGCCGTCGGCAACCCGCACCTGTTCCGGGCTGAACGGTTCGATCATTCCATGCTCCCGCGCCATACGCCGGATCCACCGGTCGCTTTTGATGCTCAAGTCGCTTCAACCGTGATCTTGGGAAACATGCCGCTGTAATCCTTATTCAATGTCGAAAGCCGCGCGGCCGCGCGCCGCGCCATCTGCATATAGGCACGTGCGCGTGCGCTCGAGGGCTCCGCCACCACCGTCGGCGAACCGCCGTCTGCCTCTTCGCGTATCCGAATGTCCAAGGGCAATTCACCGAGCAATTGCACGCCGTATTGTTGAGCCATGCGAGCGCCGCCGCCGCTGCCGAAAATGTGCTCGATGTGGCCGCAGTTGCCGCACACGTGCACGCTCATGTTTTCCACGACGCCGAGTACTCGCACTTCCACCTTCTCAAACATCTTGAGGCCCTTGCGTGCATCGAGCAGGGCGATATCCTGCGGCGTCGTCACGATGATGGCGCCGCTCACCGGTACCCGCTGCGCAAGCGTCAATTGAATGTCGCCGGTGCCCGGCGGCATATCGACGACCAAATAATCCAATTCGCCCCAGTTGGTGTCGCCCAGAAGCTGGCTGAGTGCCTGCGTGACCATCGGTCCGCGCCATGCCATCGGCTGTTCGGCATCGATCATGAAGCCTATCGACATGACTTCGACCCCGTGAGCACGAAGCGGCGTGATGTGCTTGCCGTCCGCGCTTTGCGGCTTGAGGCCGGTGAGACCCATCATCTGGGGCTGGCTGGGACCATAGATATCGGCGTCGAGCAGACCCACCCGGGCGCCCTGTGCCGCCCAGGCCAGGGCCAGGTTGGCCGCAGTGGTCGATTTGCCCACCCCGCCCTTACCAGACGCTACGGCGACGATGTTTTTGACGTTGGCGAGGGGCTTCAATGTCCGCTGTACGGCGTGCGCTGTGATTTCCGCCCGCAGCTTAAGATCGACGTGCGCGCCGCCCAGGACCGGTTGCAAGTAACTCTGGATCGCTGGTTGCAGCTCGGCGGCGTAATCGGCACAAGGAAACCCGAACTTGAGCTCGATGGTCGCCGCGCCGCCTTGCAACGATACGTCCTCGATTGCCTTAGCCTGGCCCAGGGTTTGGCCCAGATACGGTCGGTATAGGTATTCAACTTCGCGCGGACGGCGCCGGCGGTCTCGTCGGAGGAGGTCATTTGCCCCTATTCTAACGCACCCAGACCGGGCCGTCCGGTATGGCATAATCTCAAATTGAGACTCAAACCCGCGGTGCGCCCCGCGACTAAGGTGAGAATGGACGCCTTCGAGGTCTGTGCAATTTAAGGCACTGAATGAGTTTATTCGCCAACTACCGTGCCGATAGGCTCATCGCCGAGGTCAAGTCCAGCGGCAACCCGAGCAGTCCCCTGGCGCAGAAAGCCCTGGAGAAACTGGTTTCCCTGGGGCCGAGCGCCATTGATCCGATCGTCGCGGCACTGACCAACGCCGAAAAACGCGAAACGCTCGTGTACGTCGAGGCGCTGGCGAAGCTCATTGACTCGAAGACGCTCCCGCACATGCTCCGGACCATGGCCGACGCCAATGGTCGGGCAATGTCGGGCATCGTCTGGGCCCTCTCCTCAAGCCGCAGTTACCCTGCTACCGCACTTCTCGATGCGTTGAACAAAGCGGACCTGCCGAAAGCGCAGATTCTCGACGTGATAGCCGCACAGAAATCTCGTTTTACGGTTCGCGAGCTTTTGAACGCCGCGTACTCTCAGGAGGCCAACGAGCGTTCCGGGCTCTTCAAAATCATCGCCGAAATTGCCGACGAGTCCTCCGTCGACGATCTGATCGCAAGAATCGAGGGCAAGGACCCGCTGGCGCGACTGCATATCATTCACGTGTTGGCACGCTTCAACCTTCCAAGGGTGAAGGAAGCCCTTCAAAAGCAACTGAAGGACAACAGCAAACTGATCCGATCCGCCACGCTGTCGGCCCTTGCGCGAATGGATGGTCCTTTCGACATGCCATTGCTCTGCGGAATGCTGCGCGATCCGGAAATCGAAGTCCAAAACAAGGCCGTCGACGTAGTGGTTCGCGCCAATCACCCCGAGACCGTCAAGTACCTGGTGGAGGTCCTCAAAGACGAGAACGAGTATGCGAGGCGTGCCGCCGTGGAGGTTTTGAACATCGTCGGCACCTCCAAATCGGTCAAATACCTGCTCGAAGTGATCGCCGACAGCGATTGGTGGGTGCGCACGCGAGCTGCCGACGCGTTGGGGAAAATCGGCGGCCCGCGCGTGGTCGATGCCGTACTCGCGCTCATCAAGGACGAGAATCAGGACATTCGCCGTGCTGCCATCGAGATCCTGAACCAGACCAAGGATGAGCGGGCGGTGGCGCAATTGATCGAGGCTACCAAGGACGGCGATTGGTGGGTGAGCGAACGGGCGGTCGATGCACTTGCGGAGATCGGGAGCACCAAGTCGCTGCCGCGCTTCATTGAAATGTTGGCGGCGGGCGAGCCCAAATCCATGCCGACCGTGATCCGCGCCATCGGCAAGATCGGCGATCAAAAGTGCATCGAACACCTACTGCCGTTGCTGCAGCGGCCGGAAAACGAGATCAAGGTCGAAGCCATCGCGGCGCTCGCGAAATTAGCCGACGAACGGCGGGCGGAGACGGTTCGCGTCAGGCTGCAGGCCGTTTCGGGCGGCGGCGAGGGAACGATCAGCCAGGCGGTGGCGCGGGCCATGCAAGAGCTCGACAACCGGTTTTCCACCCAGCAGATCGCCGCCAATCAACGCGCGTCCCAGATGCAGGAGCCGGCGAAGACGCTGCTCATCGACAATCAAGAACTGGCTTCCGTCATCAAGCAGAACGAGGCGCAAGCGCAGGCTGCGAAGCTCGACATCAACGTCTTGAAGCCGGGCGACGTCATCGAGGGCCGCTACAAATTCATCGAGAAAATCGGCAAGGGGGCGTTCGGCACGGTGCTGCTGATGGAAGATACCGTCGTCGAAGAGCGCTTGATCTTGAAATTCTTGAACCCCAACGTCTCCTCCGACGAGGAGATGATGAAACGCTTCGTTCACGAATTGCGCTACAGCCGCAAGATCACGCACAAGAACGTCATTCGTATCTATGATTTTCTTTACATTCAAGGCAACTATGCCATCTCGATGGAGTATTTCCCCTCGCATACCTTGGGCGGCGAAATCGTCAACGAAAAGGCCGTGGAACTCAAGCGGGCGGTGAAGTTCGGCATCGACATTGCAACCGGCATGGCGGTCGCCCACCAGGTGGGAATCGTGCATCGCGATTTGAAACCCGCAAATATTCTGATCGACAACGACAGCCTGCTCAAGATCGTGGACTTCGGCGTGGCCGCGGCACAGAGTCAGGGCGACACGCAATTGACGAAGACCGGCTATGTCATCGGTTCTCCGAAATACATGGCGCCCGAACAGATCCTCGGCAAGAAAGTCGACGAACGGGCGGATGTCTACAGCCTTGGAGTCATTCTCTACGAAATGCTCTGCGGGATTCCGCCCTACTCCCGCGGCGATCACATGTCCGTCATGTACCAACACGTACAGGGCAAGGCTCGCCCACCGATGGAGATCAACAAAGCGCTGCCGGTGGAATTGAACAACCTGGTCATGAAATGCATGGCCTTGGACAAAGCCAAGCGGGCGCAATCAATGGACGAACTACGCCTGTCCCTCGAGAAGTTCCTCTAAAACGCGAACTTGACCGGCTATTTGACGCAGCGGCTTAGACGTGGCTCACGTTTATGACGGTTTGCGGGCCCAAACACTCGAAAATCCAAGTGCTTACGGGTAGCCTTGCGCGTTATGGCAAGAATCGACGCATTCCTCAAGTTGGGCGTGGCGCAGGGTTGTTCCGACCTGCACCTAGCCGTTGGGGTTCCGCCAATGCTGCGCATGCACGGGGATTTGATGCCGATCAAGTTTCGCGACCTGGGGGAAGCGGAACTCGAAGGCTACATCACCGAGGTGCTCACCCAGTCGCAACTGAAACAATTGCGCGAGGGGAATGACCTCGATTTTTCCTATGTATCAACGGAGGGCGGACGGTTTCGCGTCAATGTATTTCGCAAGGAAACGGGCATCGGTGCGGCTTTTCGAGCGATCCCGACGCAGATGCCGAGCATGGATCAATTGGGTCTTCCCCCCATCGTTCGCAAGCTCTGCGACTATCATCAGGGAATGATCTTGGTGACCGGCTCGACCGGCACCGGCAAGACGACCACGCTGGCCTCGATGATCGATCATCTTAATTCGACGCGTACTCTCAACATCATCAGCTTGGAAGACCCGATCGAATTCGTCCACCGCAGCAAGTCGAGCCAAGTCATACAACGCGAGTTGGGAACACACTTGCCGTCATTTGCGGAGGGCGTGCGTGCGGCCATGCGAGAGGATCCGGACGTGATCCTGGTCGGCGAGTTGCGCGATGCCGAAACGATCGCCATGGCGATGACGGCCGCGGAAACCGGACACCTGGTTCTGGGCACGCTGCACACGACCAGCGCCACCAAAACCATCGATCGCATCATCGATGCGCTGCCGACTGAAGAGCGCGAACAAACCAAAAGCTTTCTCGCCTCGAGTTTGATTGCGGTCATTACCCAGGTGTTACTCAAGACTCCCGATCAGCGCGCACGACGCGCCGTTTGCGAGGTCATGGTGCTGACCAAGGCCATCGGCAAACTGATCATGACCGATCAGTCGCACCAAATTCCGAGCCAGCTGCAAATGGGTAAGGAATACGGCATGCAATTGATGGATCAGGCATTGCTCGCGGCGATCACCGCCAAGGAAGTCGATCCGGACCAGGCCTACTCTTACGCAACCGACAAACGTCAATTTCAGCGCTTTGTCTCCGATATGTCGGGCGCGCCGCCCGCCGAACCCGTAACTCCTTGACGACACCATGCCAGCCATCGACGCCTATTTGACGCAGGTTTTGGAGCGCGATGGCTCGGATCTGCACTTTCTGGCGGGGGATCCTCCTCGCGTGCGCCAGTACGGGGAATTGAAAGCGTTGAGCCCCGAGCCGCTCAATGCCGAAATGGTCAAGACGACGCTGTACGAAATCATGCCGAAGCTGTCCGTCGAGCGCTTCGAAGCCAAAGACGGCACGGATTTCGCGCACAGCATTCCGGGCGTTGCCCGGTTCCGCGTCAACGTCATGCGCCAGCTCAACGGCATGGGCGCGGTGTTTCGCGCCATCCCTTCCAAGGCAAAATCGGCGGAGGATCTTAATTTACCCGAAGCCGTGCGCAATCTAACCAAGATCAACAACGGCCTGATCTTGGTGACGGGCAAGACCGGATCCGGCAAATCGACCACGCTCGCCGCGATGATCGACGATATCAACACACGCGAAAAAGGGCACATTCTC
Organism: uncultured Gammaproteobacteria bacterium; assembly: GCA_963755965.1. GTDB lineage: Bacteria > Pseudomonadota > Gammaproteobacteria > Steroidobacterales > Steroidobacteraceae > Bog-1198. The sequence continues at coordinate 119,569 of CAVWLU010000006.1, read as the reverse complement.
ACCATCGAGGATCCGATCGAGTTCGTGCATTTGCGTAAAAATTGCCTGATCAGCCAGCGGGAAATCGGCGTGCATGCGGCCTCCTTCTCCTCCGCGCTGCTGTCGGCACTGCGAGAAGATCCTGACGTGATCCTGGTGGGCGAGCTTCGCGACCTCGAAACCATGAGCATCGCGGTGACCGCGGCGGAAATGGGCATTCTCGTCATGGGCACTCTGCACACCAACGGCGCTGCGGCCACGGTCGATCGGCTGGTGAATGCCTTCCCCGCCGACAAGCAACCTCATGTACGCACGATGCTGTCGACCAGCCTGCGAGGTGTGGTATCCCAACAGCTGATTCCGAAGGCCGACAAAAAAGGCCGCGTCGCCGCCCTCGAAATTCTGATCAATACGCCGGCGATCTCGAATCTGATTCGCCAGGGCAAGATGGATCAATTGGAAAACGGCATGCAGACGGGCAGTGCGTCGGGTATGCGCCTCATGGACGCGGCGATTCAGGCTCTGCTGGATCAACGGGTAATCTCCGGTAAGGAAGCCTTCAAAAAGGCGATCAACAAAGCCAAATTCGAGGCATTTCGCGACGCGGGTTAGCCGCCGCCGATACCCGTCCCAAAAAGATCGTGCGGGCTGCCGCTGCGCCCACCGAAACCGCGGTCGTGGCATAATTTGGAATGACCCCGCGACGCCGAATATTAGTCACCAGCGCTCTGCCCTATGCCAACGGTCCCATTCATTTGGGCTATTTGCTCGAGGCCGTGCAAACCGACATCTGGGTGAGATTTCAGAAGCTTCGGGGCCACGAATGCTATTACGTCTGCGCCGATGACACCCACGGCACGCCCATCATGCTCAGGGCGCAGGCCGAGGGAATCACGCCGGAGACATTGATCCAGCAGGTTGGCATCGAGCACACGCGCGACCTGGCGCAAATGCTGATCGAAATGGACAATTTCGGGTCGACGCATTCGATCGAGAACAAAGAAGTGTGCGATCGGATGTACCGTGCGCTGCGTGACGCCAACTATATCGACCGGCGCACCATTAGTCAGGCCTACGATGACACGGCCAAAATGTTTCTGCCCGATCGCTATGTCAAGGGCATCTGCCCCACCTGCGGCACGGCGGACCAATATGGCGACTCGTGCGAGAATTGCGGAGCCACTTACACGCCCGCGGATCTCAAAAATCCTCTCTCGGTGGTGACCGGTACGCCGCCGGTGTGGCGCGAATCGGAACATTATTTTTTCCGCTTGAGCGCGTTCGAGCCCAGTCTCGCCGCCTGGGTCAAGAGCGGTGCGGTGCAGGACAGCGTTGCGCGAAAGCTCGACGAGTGGTTCTCGCAGGGCCTCAAGGACTGGGACATTTCCCGCGACGCGCCATACTTCGGATTCGAGATCCCGGACGCTCCGGGCAAATACTTCTATGTCTGGTTCGACGCACCGATCGGATATCTTGGCAGCTTCACGCAGCTCTGCGCGCGCACGGGATTGAAATTCGACGATTTTTTCAAGGCGGACTCGCAAACTGAGCTGCATCATTTCATCGGCAAGGACATTTTGTATTTTCACACGTTGTTCTGGCCGGCGGTGCTCGAGGGCTCTGGCCTGCGGCGCCCCACCTCGGTCCATGCCCACGGCTTCGTCACCATCAACGGCCAGAAAATGTCGAAGTCGCGCGGCACTTTCATTACTGCGCGGCGCTACCTTGACAGCTTCAAGCCGGAGTATTTGCGCTATTACTTCGCCGCCAAATTGGGCTCCGGCATCGATGATATAGACATGAACCTGGACGAGTTCACCACACGGCTGAACTCCGATATCGTGGGCAAGCTCGTGAACATCGCGAGCCGCTGCGCCGGTTTCATCACCAAGAATGCGGGCGGAAGTCTGTCGGACACCTTGCCCGAGCCCGAGTTGTATCAGTCCTTCGCGGCGGCCGGCGATGCAATCGCGGCGGCCTACGAGGCGCGCGACACGGCAAGCGCCATTCGCGAGATCATGAGTCTCGCGGATCGCGCCAATCAGTATATCGATCTGCGCAAACCCTGGGCTCTCGCCAAGCATGCCGACAAGGCCGCCGAGGTGCAGGGAGTTTGCACCCAGGGTTTGAATCTGTTCCGCGCGCTGATGATTTATCTGCAGCCGGTTTTGCCGCACATGGCGGCGCAGGCGCAGCGCTTCTTCCAGGAGCAGTCGTGGACTTGGCAGAGTGTTGCACAACCCCTGCTGGGTACCAGGATCGAGCCGTACCAAGCGCTGGCGACGCGACTTGACCCGAAAGCCGTGGCACGTCTAGTCGAACCCGAAACCGGGGTCGCGCAAGCCGCGGCGCCCGCGGCGCCCGCGGAACTCGCCGCCGAAACCGCGAAGCCGGCGGCCGCCGGCACCGGTAATCTGATTTCCATCGATGAGTTCCTTCGCGTGGATCTGCGGGTCGCCAAGGTGCTCGGGGCCGACTTGATTGCGGGCGCGGACAAACTCCTGAAGTTGCGCCTCGATGTAGGCGAACTTGGCGAACGTGAGATCTTTGCGGGCATTCGCAGCGCTTACGATCCGAAGTCCCTCGTCGGACGCCTGATCGTCGTAGTTGCCAATTTGCAGCCCCGTAAAATGCGCTTCGGTACGTCCGAGGGCATGATGTTGGCGGCAGGCCCTGGCGGCCAGGACATATTCGTCCTATCGCCGGACGCCGGTGCGTCTCCCGGTATGCGCGTCAAGTGATGGCCGAGAGTTCGCCAGCCCCTGATGCGGCGCGAATCGACGCCTTGTTGCCGCAGACCCAATGTACACGCTGCGGCTATCCGGGATGCCGGCCCTACGCCGCGGCAATCGCCGGTGGCGAAGCCGAGATCAACCAATGCCCGCCCGGCGGCAGCGCAACGATTCACGCGCTCGCCAATTTGCTAGGTCGAGATTTCCGGGCGTTGAACCCCGCAAACGGTGTCGAGTCGCCGCCGCACGTTGCATGGATAGACGAGGCGCGGTGCATCGGTTGCGCCCGGTGTCTGCCACCTTGCCCGGTCGATGCCATCATCGGCGCCGCAAAATACTTGCATACGGTCCTCGTCGAACGCTGCACCGGCTGCGAGCTGTGTTTGGCGCCCTGCCCGGTCGATTGCATCGAGATGCGCCCGGGACCCGCGCCCGCCGTGAATCAAGCGGAACTCAACCGCCAACGCTTCGATGCCCACACCCAGCGCTTGCAACAGCAAGCCCTGGAGCGCCAAAGGGCAATTGACGCCAAGAAAGCCACCGCGCCGCATGGCGCACCGGTCGCGTCATGAGCCGGCGATCGTGAACGCTGCGAAACGGCGCGCTATTTTTGAACGGTTTAGAGAGGCCAACCCGGATCCGCGGACCGAACTGCAATATCACACTCCGTTCGAGCTGCTGGTGGCCGTAATCCTGTCCGCTCAGGCCACCGACAAGAGTGTGAACAAGGCGACGGCCCAGCTATTTCGCAGAGCGAACACGCCGGCGGCAATGCTCTCCCTCGGTGTCAAGGGGATCACTCCGTATATCAAGTCGATCGGTCTTTTTAATAACAAGGCCAAAAACATCATCGCCACCTGCCAGGCGTTGCTGGAGCAACACGCCGGGGAGGTGCCGCGCAGCCGGCAAGCGCTCGAGCAGCTGCCGGGCGTTGGACGCAAGACCGCCAACGTCGTGATGAACACGGCTTTCGGTGAAGCGACCATGGCCGTCGATACGCACATCTTTCGCGTCTCCAACCGTACCGGCCTCGCCCCCGGCAAAACTGTCCGCGTGGTCGAGGACAAACTGTTGAAGTTCGTACCGCCCGAGTTTCTCCAATCTGCCCACCATTGGCTCATCCTGCATGGTCGTTACGTGTGCACGGCGCGCAAACCCGCCTGTCCCCGTTGCAACATTGCGGATCTTTGTGAGTATCGCCACAAGACGAAGGCACCTGCGTTATGACAACGCCAGATCCCCGGACGGTGTCGGCGGGCTACACCCGCGATGAGTTGCGGCAGAGTTACGCCGATGCCTGGCGCAAGCAGCTCGCGCGCGTCCCCCTTACCCCGCAGGAGTCGATGATTGTCGAGGTGATTGAACTTCACCCGGAGTACCAACCCGTCGTCCGGGATGCGGCGGCCGCTCTGGCGTTCGAACCCGCTGCGCCGGGCCCTGCCGAGAATCCGTTTTTACATATGGGGCTGCATCTTGCGGTTCGCGAGCAAGTTTCCGTCGACCGCCCGCCGGGAATCCGCGAACTGCGGCGCTCGCTTCAGTCTCGGCTCGGCGATGCGCACAGCGCCGAGCACGTCCTCATGGAGGCGTTGGCGGAAACGCTCTGGGAAGCACAACGCGCGGGCAAACCGCCGGATGAAGGCCACTACTTGGATCTCGTTCGCAGGCGGGTCTAGACCACGACCGCGGGATGGCGCGTCAAGGTTAAGCAAGCTTCATGTGCGCTTCATCGGTGCGCGCCCCGGCGGCCGCTATTCTCTAGAACATGCGCGCCGTGCCTCGAACGACCATCCTCTGCCTGCTAATGTCCCTGGCCGGAGGAATTGCTGCCGCGCTGCCCCCTCCAAAGAACGACGCTCCGGCGGGCGCTACCGCTACCCCCGCTGCTACACCGGTCGCTGCCGCACCAGCCACTGCAGCGACGACAACCGCCGCGGTCACCGATGGCGATGCGGCCGCCAAGCATGCCAAGCGCACCATGTGCCTGAAGAATGCCAAGGCGAAGAAATTGGTGGGCGCGCAAAAAACAACCTTCATCAAGGATTGCGTCACCGCACCCTGAGCCGGCTGCGCGGCTACCGCTTCGGGATATACAGATCGGTGAGCGTTCCCTCGAACGCTTCTGCGGCGAACGCCACCGTCTCGGACAGAGTCGGATGCGCGTGGACGGTCAGTCCAATATCGGCCGCATCGGCTCCCATCTCAATCGCGAGGCAGAGCTCTGCAATCAGATCCCCCGCGTTGGTGCCGACGATGCCCCCGCCAATGACGCGATGTGTCTGCTTGTCGAACAGGATCTTGGTAAAGCCTTCGTCGCGATTGAGCGCGAGTGAACGGCCGCTTGCCGCCCACGGGAACATGCCCTTACCAAAGTCGATGCCCCGTTGCTTGGCATCGGCTTCGCTCACCCCAACCCACGCGATTTCCGGATCGGTGTACGCGACGGAAGGAATGCACCGCGCGTCGAACGCGGCCTTGTGCCCAGCCGCCACCTCTGCCGCTACCTTAGCCTCATGAGTGGCCTTATGAGCCAACATCGGCGCCCCGACAATGTCGCCGATGGCGAAGATATGCGGCACATTGGTACGCATCTGTTTGTCGACGGCGATGATCCCGTTCTTGTCGACGGCGACGCCGGCGGCGGAAGCATTGATTGCCTTTCCGTTCGCGCTACGTCCGACGCAAACCAGTACTCGATCGAAATCCTGGGGCTCGGGCACATCGGGTCCGTCGAAAGTGGCGCGCAAGCCCTCCGAGCGAGCCTCGAGCTTTGCCACCTTGGTCTTGAGCATGATTCTCGAATAGCGTTTTTCGATTCGCTTTTGCAACGGGCGGACCAAGTCGCGGTCGGTGCCCGGCATCAGGCCGTCACTGAGCTCCACCACTGTCACGGCTACGCCGAGGGCATCATAGACGCAGGCCATCTCGAGCCCGATGATGCCGCCGCCGACCACGAGCAATCGTTTGCAGTCGAGCGGTAATTCCAGAGCTCCGGTCGAATCGATGACTCGCGGATCATCCGGAAACCCGGGCAGGCGGACCGACTCGGATCCGGCCGCAATGATGCATTGTTTGAAATCGACGCGCCGGGTCCCATCGGGCGACCCATCGGGCGACTTTATTTCCAAGGTGTGGGGTCCGGCGAATTTGGCCTCGCCGCGCAGCACGTCGACTTTGCGCTGCTTGGCGAGCACCGAGAGACCGTTGGTCAAACGGGTCACCACGCGATTCTTCCAAGCACGCAAGCGGTCGCGGTCGATCTGCGGCGGGGCGAACGTGATGCCGCAGCTCGCCATGTCGGCTGCGTCCTCGATGACCTTGGCCGCGTGCAGCAGCGCCTTGGAGGGGATACAGCCGACGTTCAGGCATACGCCGCCCAGCATCGGCCAGCGTTCGATCAGTGTCACCTTGAGGCCAAGATCGGCGGCACGGAAAGCCGCGGTGTAGCCGCCCGGCCCCGCGCCAAGCACGATCAAGTCGAGCGCGCCCGGCGGCGCAGCGGCGACGGCAGCGCCCGCGGCTTGCGTTGCCGGGGCGGCCGAGGGCGCAGCCGGCGGGGCGGCTGGTGCCTGCGGACCCGGTGATGGCTGCGCGGGAGCCGCCGACCGTGCTTCCGGCACGGAGTCCCGAGCGTTGACGGTCGCAATCAAAGTGCCGACCGATACCTCCTGACCTTTCTTGATCTCGATCGATGCAATCACCCCGCTTACGGGCGAGGGCACGTCCATGGAAGCTTTCTCGGTCTCGAGCGTGATCAAAGGATCATCCACCCGGATCTCGGCACCCATCGTCACCAGCACATCGACGACAGTCACGCCCTTGGAATCACCAAGGTCGGGAACCCGAACCTCGATGATGCTCACAACAAGGCCTTCACGTCGCTCAAGATCTTGCTCAGAAATACCACGAAGCGCGCGGCCTCGGCGCCGTCTATAACGCGATGATCATAGGACAACGACAGCGGCAACATGAGGCGCGGCACGAACGCACCCTTGTCGAACACCGGTTTTTGACTGGATTTCGAGACACCCAAGATCGCGACTTCGGGAGCATTGATGATCGGCGTAAACGCCGTTCCGCCAATCCCACCCAGACTCGAGATCGTAAACGATCCGCCCTGCATCTCGGCCGCGGACAGCTTGCCTGCGCGCGCCTTGTCGGATAGCGCCGCGAGAGCGCGCGCAAGCTCGAATAAATTCAGGCGATCGGCATCGCGAATAACCGGTACCACGAGTCCGTTCGGTGTATCGGCGGCGAAACCGATGTGAAAATATTTCTTGAAAACCAGATTCTCGCCCGTTGCATCGAGGGATGCATTGAAGCGCGGGAATTCCTTCAAAGCCACGATGCAGGCTCTGATAATGAAGGCGAGCGGCGTCAGGCGCACACCTTCCTGAGATGCCTTGCTCTTCAATGCAACACGCGCGATTTCCAAATCGGTGATATCGGCGTCTTCGTGTTGAGTGACGTGCGGCACATTGATCCAACTCGCCTGCAATCGCGCACCGGAAATACGCTGTATTCGCGACAGCGGTTTGGTTTCCACGGCGCCGAATTTCGTGAAATCGACCTCCTGCACCTTCGGCAGTGCCGACACTGGAGCCGCAGGCGCCGTGAGTATTTTCTTCACGTGTGCTTTCACGTCATCCTGCGTGATGCGCTCCTTCGGCCCGGTTCCCTTGATCTTTCCGAGATCCGCGCCCAATTCGCGTGCGAATTTGCGCACCGAAGGACTCGCATATGCTTTGGAGAACGCCAATTCATCGATCGGGCCCGGGACGCGAGCGGCCACCGGCGCGGCGGCAGCGGCCACTGTTGCCGAGGTCTCAGCCGTTGCCTCAGGAGTTGCCTCAGGAGCCGGTTTTACCGCCGGCTCAGGCGTGGCGTTGGCCGCAGTCGCGGCGTTGGGCGCAGCCGCAGCGTTGGGCGCAGCCGCAGCGTTGGGCGCAGCCGCAGCGTTAGGCCCAGCCGCAGCGTCAGGGGCCGCCTTTGCGGTCGGCGCTGCCTCGGACTCCGCATCGGTCTCGAGCATCAAAATCACGGCGCCTTCGGACACCTTGTCGCCCTGTTTGATTTGCAGCTGCGTGATCCGTCCGGCCGCCGGTGACGGTACGTCCATCGCCGCCTTCTCCGTTTCGATCGTGATCAACGGAGTTTCTTTGTCGATTTGTTGGCCGACCTTGACCAACACTTCGATGACGCTCACGTCTGTGAAGCCGCCGATGTCCGGAACCGATACCTTGAGTGTTGCCACGATGCGTGCCTTACTGCCCTAAACCGACAGCGGATTCGGTTTCTCGGGATCGATTCCGAAGGTTTCCATCGCCCGAGTGACGGTATTCTTGTCGATCTTGCCGTCGTCGGCCAGCGCCTTGAGCGCGGCGATGACGACGTAGTGGCGATCCACCTCGAAGAAGCGGCGCAGTTCCGCGCGCGAGTCGCTGCGCCCGAAGCCGTCCGTGCCGAGCACGGCATACCTGCCGGGAACCCATTGCCGTATTTGATCCGCCACCGTTTTCATGTAGTCGGTCGCAGCGACGAAGGGACCTTCCCGATCCCCAAGCGCCTGCCGTATGTAGGTCTGTTTTCCAGGTTCGTTGGGATGCATCAGATTCCAACGCTCGATCTGCAGCGCGTTCTTGCGCAATTCGCTGAAGCTCGTGACGGAATAAACGTCCGCCGGCACACCGAAGCTGTGTTCAAGCAACTCAGCCGCCGCCACGACTTCGCGCAATATGGTCCCTGATCCGAACAGCGTTACCCGAACTTTGCCGCGGCCGCCAATCTGCAGCAAATACATGCCGTTCAAAATGCCCTGCGCGACACCGGTCGGCATCGCCGGATGCTGATAATTTTCGTTCATGCAGGTGATGTAGTAGAAGACGCTTTCTTGTTCTTGGTACATGCGGCGCATCCCGTCTTGCACGATCACCGCGAGCTCGTAGGCGTAAGTCGGATCGTACGCCACGCAGTTCGGCACCGTTGTGGCGACCAACTGGCTGTGTCCGTCCTGATGCTGCAATCCTTCGCCGGCGAGTGTAGTGCGTCCGGCGGTACCCCCAATGAGGAAGCCGCGCGCCTGACTATCGCCCGCCGCCCAGATGAAATCTCCGACTCGCTGAAAACCGAACATCGAATAGTAGATGTAGAACGGCACCATGTTGACGCCGTGGTTGGAATACGCCGTCGCCGCGGCAAGCCAGGAGCAAAGGCTGCCGGCCTCGTTGATGCCTTCCTCGAGAATCTGGCCTTGCTTATCCTCGCGATAGAACATGAGTTGATCGGCATCCTGGGGCGTGTAGAGCTGCCCCACCGATGAGTAGATCCCAATCTGCCGAAACATGCCCTCCATGCCGAAGGTGCGAGCCTCATCCGGCACGATCGGCACGATGTGCTTACCGATGTTCTTATCCTTGGCCAGGGTAGTGAGCATGCGCACCAGCGCCATGGTGGTGGAAATCTCACGCTCGTTCGTTCCCTCGAGGAGCGAGCTGAACGCTTCGAGCGGTGGCACTACCAGCGGCGGAGCCGAGCTATTTCGCGCCGGCAGGTAGCCGCCGAGAACGGCTCTGCGCTCCTGCAGGTATTGCATCTCTTCGCTCTCAGCGGGCGGCTTGCGGAAGGATAGGCCGGCGATCTCCTCATCGGAAATCTGGATATTGAACCGGTCGCGAACCGCTCGGAGCGCATCGGGTCCGAGCTTTTTCTGTTGATGCGCGACGTTGAGCCCTTCCGCCTCTTTGCCGAGGCCGAAACCCTTCACGGTCTTCGCCAAGATCACGGTGGGCGCACCTTTGTTCGCCACCGCCGAGGCATAGGCGGCGTATACCTTTTGCGGGTCGTGACCGCCGCGGTTGAGGTGCCAGATTTCCTCGTCGGACATGTTGGCGACCATTTCCTTCAGCTCCGGATACTTGCCGAAAAAATGCTCTCGCGTGTAGGCGCCGCCTTTGGACTTGAAGTTCTGATATTCGCCATCCACGCATTCTTCCATCAAGCGTTTGAGGAGCCCTTTATGATCGCGCTCCAGCAAAGGATCCCAGCGCGATCCCCACAAGACTTTGATGACGTTCCAGCCGGCCCCAAGGAAAGCGGCTTCAAGTTCCTGAATGATTTTGCCGTTGCCGCGTACCGGCCCGTCCAACCGCTGCAAGTTGCAATTGATGACGAAAATTAGATTGTCGAGTTTCTCTCGCACCGGCATGGTCAGAGCGCCCATCGACTCCGGCTCATCCATCTCACCGTCACCGAGGAACGCCCAGACTCGACGGTCCGACGGCGCAACGATGCCGCGGTGTTCCAAATAGCGAACGAATCGCGCTTGAAAGATCGCCATCATGGGACCCAAGCCCATGGACACCGTCGGGAATTGCCAAAAATCCGGCATCAGCCAAGGATGCGGATAGGAGGACAGGCCGCCCCCGCGTACTTCCTGCCGAAAGCGCATCAGCTGGCTTTCATCCAGACGACCTTCCAGGTATGCACGCGCGTAGATGCCGGGGCTCGAGTGTCCTTGCATGAAAATCATGTCGCCCGGATGCGCGGCACTGCGCGCGCGCCAAAAGTGGTTGAATCCGACTTCATAGAGCGTGGCCGCCGAGGCGTAGCTCGCTATGTGTCCGCCGTACTCGGAACTCACCCGATTCGCCTGCACTACCATGGCGAGCGCATTCCAACGGATGTAGGCCTCATTGCGCCGCTCGAGCGAGCGGTCGCCGGGATACTCCGGTTCCTGCGCCCTGGAGATCGTGTTGAGGTATGCGGTATTGGGTTTGAAGGGCAAATAGGCGCCGGATCGACGGGTGAAATCCACCAACTTTTCGAGCAAAAAATGCGCGCGCTGAGGCCCTTGGGCGCGCATCACCGAGTCGATCGACTCGAGCCATTCCTGCGTTTCCGTGGGATCAATGTCTTCGAACGGCGATTGTTGAGTCATAGGGGAAAACCTTGCAATTGGGCACGTGCACATGCATGCGCCCACGTGTCCTGTTAAGATGGCAGGCACGTTACAGCGCCCCTGCGCAAACTGCCACTGGGCATTTAGCGGCACTATCTTCGGGGTTTGGTTTTTCTCGGTCAAGCAAAGGGATCAGCTAGCAGAAAGCTCGCAACCAAGCTTGCGGCACGCGTGCGGTACGCCCGCGATACGCTTGCGGTTTCAAAGTTATGCCGACGCGCTTGCCCTTCAATTCCCTGCTGGTACCCGTGCGCCAAATCGGCGCGCGGCTTTCGCCGTCGAAACTCGCCCCATACTCGGCCGCCATCGTTTTCCTGCCGCTGAAGCCGACCCGCACTGATTGGGCGGCGTTGCCCCATGCCGACGTGCTGCGCGATCTGTACACATTGAAGGTTCGCAAGGAAGGCGATAGCGTCCAGCTCAGGGTGGGAGCGCGCGCCGAAACGCTGCTCATTGCTGCATGTATGCCGGTCGTGGCAAGCACCTTCGAGCGGCTGCAGGCGGCGGGAAAACTCGCGCGCCTCGTCATCGAATGCGAGCCGAGGTCGCTGCTGCTGTGGCAGCAGGGCTGCGTGCCCCAAGCGGTCGACGCGACGCTCCTTGCGACCGTTGCGGCAGTCGAGGCGGCGGCGTTCCGCCTCGCGACGTTCAAGAGCAAGCCCAAGCCGCGTTCTGTGTTCACGCGCATCGATATCGCAGGCACGGGTAAGCTGGACGAGCTCGATGTCACCCTCGCAACTTCCGCCGGAAACAACATCGCCCGTTGGCTCACCGCGCTGCCGCCGAACACACTCGATGCTGCGGCCTACCGGCGAGTGCTTCAGGATTTTGCCAGGCAATTGCACCTCAGTTACAAGTTCTACGGTGAACGCGAGTTGCGCCGTCTCGGTGCGGGCGCCTTCCTCGCGGTATCTCGCGGCAACGCCACTCGAGATGCGGGTATCGTTCGCCTCGCTTACCGGCCGCGCCGGGCCGCAGCGCCGGCAGTGAGCCTGGTCGGCAAGGGCGTGTGCTTCGATACCGGCGGCACCAACTTGAAACCCCACAAGAGCATGCTGGACATGCACACCGATATGGAGGGCAGCGCGGTCGCCGTTGGTAGTCTGTATGCCCTGCATGCACTGCGCTCGCCGTTGGCGGTGGATTGCTGGCTGGCCATCACGGAAAATCGGATCAGCCCGCTGGCTTACAAGCCCCAAGATATTGTCCGCGCCTATAACGGGACCACGATCCAGGTCATCCACACCGACGCCGAAGGACGCATGATTCTGGCCGATGCGCTCAGCCTCGCGGCGCGCAATAAGCCGCGTGCCATAATCGACTATGCCACTCTGACCGGCGCCTGTGTGTACGCGCTCACCGAGCGCTATAGCGGCGCATTCACCAATCGGCCGGAGGCGCGCGAGATCATCGAAGCCGCCGGCACTCGCAGCGGCGAACGCGTCTGGTGCTTTCCCATGGACAAGGACTTCGACACCGACCTCGAAAGCGCGGTCGCCGATGTGCTGCAATGTTCCACCGACTCGAAGGGCGATCACATTTTGGCGGCGCGTTTTCTTAGCCGCTTCGTCCCAAAGACGATTGCGTGGTTGCACCTCGATCTCGCAGCCGGCTCACGGCATGGGGGCCTAGCTCACATCGGGACCGAGATTACGGGCTTCGGTGTACGGTACACGCTTGATCTGCTGCGCCGCGGTTGGCCGCCCGCGCCGGCAGGCCAATGAACACACTGACGATTCATCGACCCGACGACTGGCACGTGCATTTGCGCGACGGAACGGCGCTCGAATCGGTCGTGAAGTTCACGGCCGAACGCTTCGGCCGCGCAATCGTGATGCCCAATCTCAAACCGCCGGTCGCCACGACCGCGCTGGCAGCCGCCTATCGCGGACGGATCCTTGCCTCTCTGCCGGCACACAGCCGCTTCGCGCCGTTGATGACTCTATATTTGACCGATACCACTCTGCCCGAGGAGATCGACCGAGCATTCAAGTGCGGGTTCATCCACGGCGTCAAGCTGTACCCGGCCGGCGCAACCGTTCATTCGGACGCCGGTGTCACCGATATCCGCAAGACGTATGCGGCACTTGCGCGTATGGAGGAACTCGGCATGCCGCTCCTGGTGCACGGTGAAACGGCGCGCGCGGATGTGGATGTCTTCGATCGCGAGACGTTCTTCATCGATGCGCTGCTCGCGCCGTTGCTCGAGCGATTTGCGAATCTCAAGGTGGTCTTCGAGCACATTACGACAGCGCGCGCGGCAGAATTCGTTGCCGGAGCCCGTTCCGGTGTCGCTGCGACCATCACGCCCCAGCACCTTTTGCACAATCGCAACGCGATTTTTTCGGGTGGCATCAGGCCGCACTTCTATTGCCTGCCGATATTGAAGCGGGAACAGGACCGCCAAGCCCTGGTGGCGGCCGCCACCGGCGGGAACCCGCGTTTCTTCCTCGGCACCGATAGCGCACCGCACGAGCGATCGGCCAAGGAGAATAGCTGCGGCTGTGCCGGAATGTTCACCGCACACGCGGCGATCGAGTTGTACGCCGAGGTCTTCGAGCATGCCGGCCGTTTGGATCGTCTGGAGTCCTTCGCCAGCCATTTCGGCGCGGATTTCTATGGACTGCCGCGCCATCAGGAGACCATCACGTTGATCAAGGAGTCTTGGGTGCCCCCAGAATCTTACAATTTCGGCGATGGGGTCGTGGTTCCCTATCGCAGCGGGGAAGCGGTCGCATGGCGCCTTGCCCCAACGGCACACGCATGACGCCGCCTGCGCCGATCACGTTCGCTACGCGCTTTCGTGGTTTTTTACCGGTCGTTATCGACGTCGAAACGGGCGGATTCAACTCGCAAACGGATGCGCTTCTCGAGATCGCTGCCGTGCTCGTTGAGATGCGAAGCGACGGAACGCTGACGCGCGGCGAAACCCATCGCTATCACGTTGCGCCGTTTCCGGGTTCGAATTTGGAACCCGCGTCGCTTGCCGTGACCGGTATCGATCCTCATCACCCGCTGCGGCCCGCCATACCGGAAGAGGACGCGCTGCAACGCATATTTCGCGAAGTGCGCAATGCGGTGCGCGCCGCCGATTGTTCGCGCGCGGTGCTGGTGGGCCACAACTCATTCTTTGATCTTAATTTTTTGAATGCTGCCGTGGCGCGCACTCAGATCAAGCGCAATCCGTTCCATCCCTTTTCGAGCTTCGACACCGCAACCTTGGGCGGCGTCGCCTTCGGACAAACTGTGCTGATGCGGGCGACCCTGGCGGCCGGTCTCGATTGGGATACGGGCTCCGCGCATTCCGCCGCTTACGATGCCGAGCGAACGGCGGATCTCTTCTGCACGGTCTGCAATCAATTTCAAGGCGTATTCGAGGCCAGCCGCCGCCGCTTAGCGGCCATGGGACCTCTAGAAGTCGAGTCAGAGGCGGAGGAACCGGAAGCGCCCTCGGAGCCTTAGCCGGTGTCGCGTCAGGCGGCGGCCACCGCGCCTGCTTCCGCCAGCAGCTGTTTCAGTTCGCCGCTCTTGTACATCTCGATGGCGATGTCGCAGCCTCCGATGAGCTCCCCGTTAACATATAGCTGCGGGAAAGTGGGCCAATTGGAATAGGTTTTCAGGGCCTCGCGAACTTCCGGGTCCTCGAAAATATTCACGTGGGCAAACTGTGCCTTGCAGGCGCGCAAGGCGCCCACGGTTTGAGCCGAAAAGCCGCACTGCGGGAAATCCGGGGTACCCTTCATGTACAGCACCACAGGGGCCGCGGAGAGTTGGCTTTTGATCCGTTCAATAGCATTCATAGTCGACGATCTCCAAAATGATCACTTGGGATTGAGTGCGCGCTCAACCGCGCGTTCACCCAACAGCCGCAGCACGGCCCGTTGCTCAGAGGCACTCAGGCTCCCCCAGGCGGCTATTTCCTCAATTGTACGATAACAGCCTGTGCAATATCCGTGTTCATCGAGAGCGCAGATATTGACGCAGGGGGACACGGGCTGCAATTCGGCCATTGTTGAACTATTGGGGCTGGTTCCCTATTCTTCCAGGCTTTCCCACTCCGGATCCATCATTTTGAATACTTTACCGGTATCGGTTCCCCGCGACCTGCCGCAACAGGTCGACCGGGCGCTCGAGGAGGACATCGGCAGCGGCGATGTGACAGCCGCCTTGATACCCGCGGGCGCGACCGCGCGCGCATCGGTCATCGCTCGTGAAAACGCGATTCTATGCGGTATTCCGTATGTGGATGCCACGTTCGCGCGCATCGATCCTGCCGTGCGGGTCGAATGGAGGATCAGCGAAGGCGCCGCGGCGGCGGCGAACCAGATCCTGTTCACGATGGCCGGCCCGGCGCGTGCGCTACTGACGGGCGAACGCACCGCACTCAATTTTCTGCAGCTGCTGTCCGGCACCGCGACGGCCGCGCACGCCTTTGCCGAGCGGCTGGCGGGCACCGAGTGCCGCCTGCTCGACACCCGCAAGACCATTCCTGGGCTGCGCACCGCACAGAAATACGCCGTTCGGGTCGGTGGCGGCCAAAATCATCGCATGGGGCTATTTGACGGAATATTGATCAAGGAAAACCACATCATGGCCGCAGGTTCCATCGCTCAAGCGGTCGCCGCCGCCCGATCGGCGGGGGCACAGGTCCCCGTAGAGGTCGAGGTGGAGAGCGTGGATGAATGCCGCCAGGCGATCGCTGCCGGCGCGAACTTCGTCATGCTCGATGATTTCCCGCTCGAAGCGATGGTGGAAGCGGTGGCGATCAACCGCAATGCGCCGCGGCCTCTGAAGATCGAGGCATCCGGCGGCGTGACGCTCGACACGATACGCAAAATCGCCGAAACCGGCGTTGACTATATTTCAGTCGGCAGCATCACCAAGCATGTGCGGGCGCTCGATTTGTCGATGCGCTTCGATTGGCAGCGTTAGCCCAAAGGAATTCGATGCAATGAATCTCGGTGAAGCGATTCGCGCGCTGAAATCGCAGGCATCGTCGGCGAGAGCATTGCTGGAGAGTTGCCTCGGCGCCGCTCGGGACCCATCGGGCGAAGGAGCGCGGGTCTTTACCGAATTGTTCCCCGACGAATCGCTTCGGGCCGCGGGCGTCGCCGATGAGCGCATGCGCGGCGGCGCAGCGGTGCGCACACTCGAGGGTGTACCCATATCGATCAAGGATTTGTTCGATGTAAGAGGCTCCGTGACGCGAGCGGCGTCGCTGTCGATGCCCGAGGCCGCCCCTGCCGCGGCCGACGCGGCTGCAATCGAGCGCTTGCGCAAAGCGGGTGCGATCATCGTCGGCAAAACCAATATGACCGAATTTGCGTATTCCGGCGTCGGCATCAATCCGCACTTTGGTACGCCGCTGAATCCGTTCGATCGGCTCGCCAAACGCATACCGGGTGGATCATCGTCGGGTGCTGCGGTTTCCGTGAGCGACGGAATGGCAGCCGCCGCGCTCGGTACCGACACCGGGGGATCGATCCGCATTCCGGCGGCGCTGTGTGGATTGGTCGGATGGAAGCCGACGGCAGCGCGCGTCTCACGGAACGGCGTTCTGCCACTGTCCACCTCGCTCGATACGGTCGGCCCGATCGCCGGCGATGTGAAATCGTGTGCTTTGCTCGATTCCGTACTGACGGGCGCCGACTCCGCGCGCTTCGATGATTCCAACCGGTTGTCCTCCAACGGCTTGTCCGGTGTAAGGCTGGCTGTTCCGTCCCGATTGCTTGCCGAGGACACTGACGCCGCCGTCGCGGCGGCGATCGGCAGAGCCCTCGAAGTGCTCGAGAGGTCAGGAGCGCACATCATCGAGATGGCGTTGCCGGAAATTGTGGATGTTCCGACCGTCGGCGCAGGTGCCGTGATTGTGGCGTCAGAGGCCTATGCGTGGCATCGCGGCAATCTTGCGCTTCACGGGTCAGCCTACGATCCGCGCGTGCGTTCGCGCTTGGAACGCGGCGGCGGTTACGCCGCCTGGGAGTACGTGGACGCGCTCAAATGCCGCGCCTCGAGTATCGCTGCCGTGACGCGTGCGCTTCAGGGATTCGATGGCTGGTTGATGCCGACGGTGCCCGTGATCGCGCCGCAGCTCGCGAATTGCGCTGCCGATGAGGATTTTCTCAAAATCAACAAGCTGCTGCTGCGAAACCCGTCGATCGTGAATTTCCTCGACGGCTGCGCAATCAGCGTGCCATGTCACCGGCAGGGTGACGCGCCGGTGGGGCTCTCGGTCGCGGGGCTCGGCAATTCCGACCTTCAACTGCTGGCGCTGGCCGCACACATCGAGCGTGCGCTGAACCTCTCGATACGATAGCCGCGGCGATCGCGAGCCGGCCGCTCAGGCGGGAGCCGGCCGCTCAGGCGCGAATCGGCCGTTCAGGCGATGCTCGCGGCCTTGAGCACCCGCTGCGGTTGCGACACGCCGTAGCCCTGCGCGTAGTCGACGCCGAGGCTGCGAAGCATATTGATGATCTCGAGATTCTCGGCGAACTCGGCAATGGTCTGTTTGCCGGTAAGATGGCCGATTTCGTTGATCGAGCGCACCATCTCACGGTCGATCGGGTCGTGTAGTATTTCCTTCACGAAGCTGCCGTCTATTTTCAGGAAATCGACCGGAAAGTGCTTGAGGTAGCCGAACGACGACAGCCCGGTGCCGAAATCATCCAGCGCGAATTTGCAACCGAGTTCTTTCAAAGCCTGGATGAAGCGGTTGGCTTGGGAGAAACTTGCAATCGCCGCGGTTTCAGTGATTTCGAAGCAGATCTTGGTCGCGTCCAAGCCGCTGCGATGGAATTGATCGATGACGTAGGGCAGGAACTTGTCATCGCCGAGACTCTGCCCCGATAGGTTGATCGAGCACATCGCGAGCTTTTCACGCTCATCCGCCTCGGAGACCAGCCAGCGAAAGGCATTTTCGATGACCCAGCGATCGATCTGCGGGGTGATGCCGTAGCGCTCGGCGGCGGTAATGAAGTTATCCGGCGCGACGATCTTGCCGGTTTCGTCGCGCATGCGCAGCAACAACTCATAGTGCGCGCCCGTTTCGACGTGCTGCAACGGCAAAATGGTCTGCCGGAACAGTTCGAAGCGGCCTTCCTCGAGAGCGTTGTTGATCCGCGCGGCCCACTGCATTTCGCGTCGCCGCCGCATGAGATCGATGTCATTCTCTTCGAAGCTGTGCACCCGATTGCGTCCCGCCTCCTTGGCCGCCTGGCAGGCGCTGTCGGCGGCGCTCAGCACCGACGCCACGTCGGCATTGTCGGCGGATATCGGCACCACACCGATGCTGGCGCCCAAACGGAAAGTGCGTTCCTCCCACGTGAACTTGAAATTGCGCACAGCCTCGCGCAGCGCTTCCGCCGTACGCATCGCTTCGTCCAGCGAGCAACTTTCGAGCAAAATTCCGAACTCATCGCCGCCCAATCGCGCCAAAGTATCGCGCCAGCGGACCTTGGATTTCAGCAGCGCACCCACCTGCCCCAATAAGGCGTCGCCCGCGCTGTGCCCGCAAGTGTCGTTGACGATCTTGAACTGATCCAAATCCAGGTAGCAGAGCGCGTACGAGGTTTCGCGCGCCTTCGCGCTCTTCAGCGCCCTTTCCATCCGGTTTTCGAACTCGCGCCGATTCACGAGCCCGGTCAGAACGTCGTGGCTCGCGTGGTAAGACAGCCGTCGATTCAGCTCGCGCGCCTCGCTGACATCGTGGAACACCAGCACGCCCCCCGATACGGCGCCGCTGCCGTCGCGTATGGGCGAGGCCGTACTTTCCACATAAATCTCGTTGCCGTCGCGGCGGATCAGCAGCATGGGGCGAACCGACTTGATCGAGCGGGTGCGGCGAATCGCGACCGCCAGCGGGTTCTCGAGCGGCTCGCAGGTTTCCTCGTGGAATGCGCGAAAGATCTCTTCGATCGCCCGCCCCTGACTGTCCTCGAGCCGCCAACCTGTGAGCGCTTCGGCGACTGGGTTCAAATAGTCGATGACGCCCTTGGCATCGGTGGTGATGACTCCATCGCCGATGCTTTGCAGGGTGATCTGCGCGCTCTCCTTCTCGCGAAACAGCGCTTCCTCGTACAGCTTGCGCTCGGTGATGTCGAGTTCGACGCCTACCAGGCGAAGTAAGCGGCCCTTGTCATCGACTTTCGCCTTCGCCCGGCTGATCACCCAACGCCATTCGCCGGTTGCGTGACGCATCCGGTGCAAACTCTCGAAGATCGGGGTTTTGCCGGCGACGTGATCGCGGATGGCGGCCTGCACGCGCGACATATCGTCGGAGTGCACGAGGGTTCGCCAATCCGGCGCCTGTCCCACGTCCGCCTCGTCGTAGCCCAACATCGCCTTCCAGCGTGGCGAAAGATATACGCGATTGTTGAGGGTATCGAAATCCCACAGCCCGTCGTTGGCGCTATACAGCGCGAGGTCATTGCGTTCTTCCAAGTCGCGCAATTGAGCTTGAATCTCGATGCGCTCAAGTCCGGTCGCGAGGCTCGAGCCTACGAGTTTCATCAGCAGATGCAGTTGGACTTCCCAATTGTCGCGAGGCCGCGCACCCGCGATGCCTAGAAGACCTGCGGCGCGTCCGTCGATGAAGTAGCCGATGATCAAAATCGAACCTATGCCGAGATTCGACCACAGCGCCGCATCGTTTACCTGATCGGGGCGAGGCCGCGAGGTATCGCGAAGCTCCGTCACGCGCAGCGGTGCCAGCCGCGATCGCAGCCACGGCAGGGCGTCCAAGCCCTGACCCCGAAGTTGCTCCGGATTACCCGTCGCCAACAAACTGCGTGCAACTTGGACATCGGCGAACAGCGCGGCCTCGGTATCCAGGCTCACATGAAACGCCGCGTCGGTGCGAGTCGCCTCGCGCAGCAACTCCAGATTCGTGCAGATGCAGTCCGCGGCGGTCAAAGCCGTCATGGTTTGAAAGTCGACGGCGATTTTGGTGCAAATGACATCGAGGCCGACAGCAGGCCGAATGCCTCGCCTGGGCCAGGTCTGAGGCGACAAGACATCCGACGCGGTGAGGTCCGGATGTCGGGGATCGTTGGGTGCTATCGCCATGCGCCGTCGAGGGTCCCCGAATTGTGATTACGGTTGTGAATCAATAGTTTGCCACTCGATTCGACTCGAAATGCGAATGTGTCACACAGTTTCCTAACTAGGCCCAGCGAGGCACATACGCGAGGATTTTCGCACAAACTATCAGGAATACAAGCTAAGCGCTTGTATTCTTAGGGCTTGCTGAAACATTTATTTAACAGTGCGCTCGACAAGGTTGCCCGCCTGACGATACAGCCCCATCAATTTTTGTTCCATCTCGAGCTGCAGCCGCTCGAGTCCGGCGGCATCGAGCCCCTTGGCGACATAGACCGGCTCGCCGATCACAATGGCAATTCGCGCAAACGGCATGGGGATGACGAACCGGTCCCATTTGATCTTCCACGCGCGAGAGGCAGCAAAGGCCATGGGTATTATCGGCCGCTGCGACAACTGCGACAGAAGTACGGCCCCGGGCTTGAACTTCCAAGGCGGCCCCCGCGGACCATCCGGCGTAATGGCGGGCGAGATCCCCTCGTGCGAAAGCGCCTGATAGTAGTCGCGCAATGCGCGAGCGCCGGTGTACGAGGAGGAGCCGCGGATCACCTCGGCACCCAAACTCCGTACCATCATCGCGCCGAGTTCGCCGTCGACCGACGGGCTTATCAAGAATCCCAATTTGACGCCGTTGCCGCGCAGCTCGAGCAGCTGCTTGACGCAAAACAATTGGTGCTGGTGCCAGTAAACCGGGATGAAGGACGGAGCTCGCTCGAGCGCGGTGCCAATATGATCGAGGCCGCTCACGTGCACGACTTTGCACCAACCCCAAACCAGGCGCATCACGCCTAGACCTAAGGGTACCAGCATTTTGTACAGCAACAGACGGCCGCGCGTCATGCGCCGGCTGGAGCGCGTCTGTTGTTCGTAAATCGTGTTGCGAAGTCCGCCGGCGGGTTTCTTTTGCACGGGCTCATTGTCGGGAAGGGCGCCGCGCTCCGCAAGCTTAAACACATGCTCACCGCCATGCGCACCAAAGCCTTCCGGCCCACCTAAGATACAATGCAACCGATGCAAACAACGGCCCTCCCTCCAGGCCCCGCCGAAGGCTTCGATCTCGGCGGGAGCGATGAATCGTTGGCGCGGCTACGCGAGTATTTCGCGCGCTTTGGCGATATCTACCGCGTTTTCGCGCCGGGCCGCGGCGTATATAACTACGTCATCAATCACCCCGACGACATCAAGCACGTGCTGCTGTCGAATCACCGCAATTACACCAAGGGTGAGGGCATGGATCGCGTCAAGATCCTGCTCGGCACCGGCATCATGACCAGCGAGGGTGATTTATGGCGGCGCCAGCGCCGCATGATGCAGCCTTCCTTTCACCGGCGGGTCATTGATCGGTTCAGCCGCCTGATACACGAGGTCAATGAGAAATTCGCCGATCGGTGGGCATCCAAGGCGGCGCGAGGCGAGCCGATCAATCTCACTGATGATGTCAGCGAACTTACGCTCGAAATCGTGCTGCGCTCGATATTCGGCGCCGACCTTGAACGCTTGGAGCGAAAATTGGGCGCCAATCCCTTCGAAGTAGTCGCCAAGGAACAAAATCGCGATCTTAAATTCGCATTTCGTTTTCGCTCGCTTACCAAGCTGGTCGCCGAACTGATCGAGCGCCGGCGCCGTGAACCTGAGGAGAGCGTCGATTTTCTAGGCATGTTCATGGCCGCGCGCGATCGCGACAATCAGACCGCGATGAGCGACAAGGAGCTGATCGACGAGGTGCTCACGTTGATCGTCGCCGGTCACGAAACTACCGCCGCGGCTCTCACTTGGACTTGGTACCTCATCAGTCAGAATCCGGATACAGCCGCGCAACTCCAGAGCGAAGCGGACCGGACGCCCGATGCCGTCTTGGGTCTCGACGCAGCGGAGTCGCTTGCATTCACTCACCAGGTACTTCAGGAGGCGCTCCGGCTATATCCGCCTGGATGGCTGTTCACGCGGCGCACGCTCGAGAGCGATGAGCTCGGCGGGTTCGCCATCGCTGCACGTACCGATGTGTTCATCAGTCCCTATACCCTGCATCGGCACCCGGCCTTTTGGAGCGAACCTGAGCAGTTTCAGCCGCAGCGCTTTGCCGGAGTGGACGCCAAAGAGCGGCACCGTTTCGCGTATATTCCTTTTTCAGTCGGCCCGCGGCATTGCATCGGCGAGAATATGGCGATGTTCGAAATGCTGGTCCACGTAAATCGGATGGCGCGCCGCTTTCGCCTGAAGCGCGTCGGGAATGACCCGATCGAACTAGAGGCGCAAATCAATCTGCGGCCGCGCTCCAATCTCATGATGTTGGTGGAACCCCGATGACGAATAAGACTCTGCTGGAAATTCTCGAGAGCAATCGCGATGTCGATCGCACCGTCACATACGTCGAGGGGGAGAATGCCGAGCGAATCGTGCGCTACGGCGAGGTATATTCGCGCGCCGTGGGAATCTTGCACCACCTCCAGGCCATGGGTGCACAGCGCGGCGACAAGGTGATCATCTTCCTCAGCAACAACGAACAATTCCTCGATGGCTTCTGGGCCGCCGTGTGCGGGGGAATCGTGCCGGTGCCGCTCGCCGTCGGAATCAGCGACGAGCACCGGCATAAGCTCTTGCGCGTGGCGCGCAAGCTCGGCAAACCGCTGCTGTACACGGATGCGAAGAACTTGGAGCGCTTGCAGGGCTTGGCGGCGGAGGCCGGGGAAACTGCGCTCTTCGCCGAACTCAAGGCCCGTACCTTCCTGGTCGAATCGCTCACCGATATCTCGCGGGCCGGAAAGATCTACCGCTCAGACCCTTCGGACCTCGCCTTCATTCAGTTCTCCTCCGGTTCCACCAGTGAGCCGAAGGGCGTGATGCTGACGCACGGAAACCTGATCGCGAATATTGCCGGCGCAACAGCCGTCGGCAAGTACAACGATCAGGACGTAACCTTAAGTTGGATGCCGCTGACCCACGACATGGGATTGATCGGGTTCTACTTGGTACAATTCGCAAACCGCGCCCACATAAATCTGATGCCGACGGAGCTGTTCGTGCGAAGGCCGTTGCTGTGGTTGCAATTGGCTTCTAAGAAGCGCGTGACCATCACCTGCTCCCCGAACTTCGGCTATCGGCATTTTCTCAAAGTGTTGGGGGATCGGCGGTTGGAGAACGTCGATCTGTCGTGCATCCGGTCGATCTACAACGGCGCCGAACCGATTTCCGTTCAGCTTTGCAACGAGTTCATGCAGACGCTCGCCTACACGGGCCTCAAGCATCGTGCGATGTATCCTGTATATGGCTTGGCGGAGGCCTGTCTCGCGGTAACCTTTCCGAAGCTCGATGCGGACTACCGGTGGATCCGCGCCAACAGGCACAAGCTTGGGCTGGGTTCCAACATTGAGATCAATCCAACCGATCCGCGCGATGCAATCGAATTGATGTGCGTGGGGCAGGTCGTGCCGAATACGGAACTGCGCATCGCCGACGCCGAGCGCAGAGCGATGCCGGACGGGCAAGTCGGGCACATCTTGATCCGCGGGCCGAGCGTCACGCGCGGTTATTTTGGCGATCCGGAGGCAACCGCACTCGCGGTCGACGCCGACGGATGGGTGGACACGGGCGATCTTGGCGTCGTATACGAGGAGTCGCTGTACATCGCCGGGCGCAGCAAGGAAATCATCTTCATCAACGGCCAGAACTACTACCCTTACGATCTGGAGAACATCGCGCAACGCGCGCCGGGTTTGGATCTCAATAAGGTGGTAACCGCGGGCGTCGCCAAGCCCGGCGCCCAGGGAGAGGAACTGGTGGTATTCGTCCTGCATCGCGGCAGCCTCGAGGATTTCCTACCCACATCCGCCGCCGTGAGCCGCCTCATCAACGAACACACCGGACTCGAGGTCGCGCAAGTCATTCCCGTCAAGCGGATCCCGAAGACCACGAGCGGCAAGGTCCAGCGGCATTTATTGGAGCAGGCTCACATCGAAGGTGAGTTCGACGAAGAATTAGCGGCGCTCGAGGCACTGCGCGAGGCGCACTCGGGACCTCATATTTCCGGCTCCGATCTCGAAACGCGGCTGCAGACGATTTGCGAAAACGCGTTGCCGGGAAAGCGCATCGAAGTGAACGACAATCTGTTCGAAATCGGCGCAAGCTCTTTGAAGCTCATCGAGATCCACGAAAACATCGATCGGGAATTCCCGGGCCTCATCGATCTCACCGAATTATTCGATCACCCGACCATCTCCGAGCTCGCCAAGCATCTGGAGGGAAAACTCAAAGTCTAGGGTTTCAGCCGGCTCCGTACAGGGGCTTCTTCAAGCGCCAGCGACGATACGACCAGAGCCAATCGGCCGGAGCATTGAGCACGTCGATTTCACATGCCCGGGCGTACCGTTCGGTGATGACGTTCGGTTGCAACACCTCGCGTCCGTCCCACAGGGACCGGATCTCGACTTCGTAGAATCCGCGCTTCACGCGGCGCATCACCAGATATAGGATCGGCAGCCTGGTCGCGCGCGCGATCTGTTCTGCTCCGATGTAGAAGGCGGTGTCCTGGCCTAGGAACTTGGTCCAGTAGCGCTGGTCCGTTGAAACAGGGGCCTGGTCAGCGTTCATGGCCACCGCCCGCACGATGGCGCGGCGCCGCAGAAAATCAGCCAACAACTCCTTCGCAGGAATAAGCCGCGCGCCGAAGCGCGAGCGTACCTTGAGCATCAAGCGCTCGGCCCACTGGTCGTGCAGCGGTTTATAGGCTGCATCCACGGGATAGCCGAGCTGCAGCGTGACGCCTTGCAGCAGCCATTCCCAGTTGCACAAATGGGAGGTCAATAACATAACCGAGCGACCGGCATCCAAGTGGCTGCGCGCAGCCGGCAAGTTGAGGATGCGAATGCGCGCGCTCATCTCTGCCGGCCGGAGCGACACGGATTTCAGCACCTCCACCATGACATCGCAAAAATTCTTCAGGAAGCGCTTGTGAATGCTTGTGCGCTCGGCTTCCGACAGCTTCGGAAAAACCTGAGCCAGTTGCTGGCGGATCACGTGTTGCCGGTGACGTGCGACGTAATAGGCAAGGAAGTACAGAAATCCCGAGAATGCATACAACGCCCACATGGGCACACGCGATAGAAGCTTGATCATGGGCTTGACCTAGAGTTTCATGTCGTAGGTCAGAAACACGGTGCGATCGGCGATCTGGTCGTAAAAATTGCGCGCCCGATAGTTGTCCTCGGCGGTGAGCCACCTAATCGTGGACCAACCCCGGGCGCGGCCCACATCCGCCAAGGTTCGCATCAGCGCCTGCACGACACCGGTTCCGCGGAGCTTCGGCTCGACGAACAGGTCATCGAGAAAGCCGGCAACCACGGCGCGCAGCGGACGAAGCAGAGGTCGATAGTGCGCGAGACCGACCACCGTGTCCGCCGCGTCGACGGCGACCAAAGCTTCGAGTTCCTTGTCCTCATCGAAGATCCATCGCCAGACCGTCTCGCGCATTTCAGGCGTTTGTGCGACCTTGTAGAAGGCGGCGTAGCCGGCATACAGGCGCTCCCAGTCCGATCGATGCTCGGGACCCAGTGGAATCACTTGGTAGACTTGGGTCTGGGCCATTTCCACTCCTCAAAAACCCAAATTGTATACGATTGACCCGAGGCAGCCCTTGTCCCGGACTCGAGTCGCGACCTGGAGACAAGTGCCCGGTGTAGCCGCTATAAAAAAATAGTGCGGCCCGCTAAACTTCAACTCGAGTGCTGGGTACCTACTTGCGGTTAGGTTATTGCGAGTGATCGAGCATGAGGATGGGCCGATTCACGTGGGCTGCGCTGGGCGTGCTCGCCACCGCCTTCGGTTGCGCCGGAAACGGCGACGGGCTCGATCAAAACGGGCAACCCATCACGCCAGGCGGCGGTTCGACCGGACCGGTCACCGCGAGTTTCCAGTCGATTCAGGACAACGTCTTCACGCCGATCTGTTCGAAGTGCCACATCGGCGCAAGCGCGCCGGAAGGCCTGCAGCTCGATGCCGCACACAGCTACAACTTGCTGGTCGGAGTGCCGAGCGTTGAAGACCCGAGTTTATTGCGGGTAAAGCCGAATGATCCGGACGACAGCTACATGGTCCACAAGATCGAAGGTGCACCTGGCATCGTCGGTGGACAAATGCCGCTCAATGAAACTCCGCTGCCGCAGGCTACGATCCAGGCCATACGGCAATGGATCACGGACGGCGCGGCGAATTCGACGGGTACGATGGCGGCAGCTCAAGCCTTCGCCGTCCAAACCACGGCGCCTGTCGACAAAGCGGTCGTCAAGGCTCCGCTCGGGCGAATCGTCGTGGCCTTCACACAAGAGCTCGACGCATCCCTCGTCAACGATACCACCGTCACGCTGGAGCGAATCGAGAGCCTTGGCTCCAATTCCGAGACTGCACCGGCGACGGTCGGCACGAAGAGAATGTCGGCGACCGCTGCGCTCGCCAAACTCAATCCCGCCGTCCTTCTGATCACTCCGAGCACCGGGCTCGCTCCCGGAGTCTATCGCGCAACACTGCGCGGCACCGGCGGCGGCGCCTTGGCCAATTTGAACGCGGCGACCCTAGGTGCGGACGTCTCATTCGAATTCACCGTGGAGCCCCCACCGTGACGGGACGGCGCACTCGACTTGGAATTCTGCTCGCATGGTTGTGCTTCGGTGCGTATACGGCGCATGCCGAGCCCTACCTCGCCGTTCAGATGGGCCTCAAATGCGGTCAATGTCACGTCAACCCGACGGGCGGCGGTTTACGCACGACATTCGGCGACATCTTCGCGCAAACCGTCATGCCGGCGCAGCATCTCGATACGGGGATCCCGGATTACTGGACAGGACAGATCGGCCTCGGTCAATACCTCCGAACAGGCGGGGACTTGCGGTTTGACGCCCAATTGACGCAAGTACCGAACAGCCCCTCGATAGACCAATTCTCGCTCGAACAGGCCCGCGTCTACCTGGAGGCGAACGTCATTCCGGACCGCCTCCTGGCGTACGTCGACGAGCAGGTTGCTCCCGGAGGGGCGCTCAATCGGGAAGCCTATGTCCTGTACTGGACGGCCGCGCACGAGTGGTATTTCAAAGCCGGCCAGATGTATCTGCCTTTCGGTCTGCGGCTTCAGGATCAGACGGCCTTCATTCTGACCACAACCGGAATCAACATGACGACGCCGGATCAAGGCGTGGAGGTCGGCTGGGAGCACGGCCCCTGGGACGCGCAGCTCGCCGTTTCCAACGGCACTGCCGGCGGTGCCGTCTCCGGTAACGGCAAACAGGGCAGCTTCAACGTGGTTTACGTGCAGCCTCGATGGCGGTTGGGAATTGCGGCCAACAACAACGATCAGCCTGCCGGAAGCAAGAGTGCATTCGGCATCTTTGGCGGCCTGCGAACCGGCCCAGTCTCGTGGCTCGCACAGGCCGAAATAACCGATGACCACAGCATCCCCAACGGACAGGGTCAGCAGCTCGCGACCCTGCTCGAGGCCGATTGGCTCATCACTCGTGGAAACAATCTAAAGATCACCGAGGAGTTTCTCAATCCGAATCGGCAAGTACCGAATGGCGAGGAAACGCGCTGGAGCCTCGTGTACGAACTTACGCCGATTCAGTTCGCGCAAATACGTGCGGGATTTCGCTGGAACGACGGGATCCCGCAGGATCCTTCCGAGCACGAGAAGTTGTACTTCGTCGAGTTGCACGGATTCTTTTGAGCCCAAAGATGGCGTCGTCGTGAGCGGACATCGCACCGGGGCTGCGCCACGCACGCTACGCCGCCAACGGCACCCCCCCGTCCCTCCGCCAGAGTCATCGCCCACGGCGCGCCGTTCAAGCGCCGCTGAGCGCCGCCCTTCTGAAAACGGCGATTTGGCGGTCGGTAACACCGATATCGGCCGCAGCAAACCGAGCGCCACAACAAACTTGCTGATCCAGGCGTCCCCGGCGTCCCGCAGCCTTACAGCCCTACAGCGGCTCGATAATCAAATAACCGCTATCATTAAACCTAAATCGCGGATCCGAGCACTCACCTTGCAGCGGCGCATTGTTCGTAGGCCGGCGATTTGTCGGTGATGGGCGGCAACGAATTCACCCGAGCTAAACGGAGCAACGATGCTTTCTATCTTGGTTTGCCACTCCTACTTTCTTCGACTGGATCAAAAGCAATTGGAGCGCGCCAAACCCTATCCGGCGCTCGCGACATTGCAAGTGGCTGCCATGCTGCGAAAATGCGGCCACAAGGTATCGTTTTTTGATGCGATGCTCGCTGACGGGATCGAGGACTATGATCGCACGCTCCGCGCCATCGAACCGCAGCTGGTCATCTTCTACGAGGACACGTTCAATTTTTTGAGCAAGATGTGCCTGGGCACGATGCGGCGTGCCGCCTGCGACATGATCGCCTCCGCACATTCGGCCGGCGCGAGAGTTATTGCTGCAGGTCCCGATGTCAGTGATGCTCCAGGGCCGTATCTATCGGCTGGAGCGGACGTCGCTCTCATTGGAGAGGGGTTGTCCGCTCTTCTGGAACTTCTGTCGCGGCTCGACTCGCAACTTCAGATGCGCAGCCATGAACTCATCGAGGGCGTACCTGGCGTCGCCTCCTTAAGCCAGGGAAAAGTTGTCACTGCGCAAGGCGCCAGAGTGCTGCCGATCCCGCACTATGACGGATCTGCCGCCTGGGATCTCGTGGATATGGAGCACTACCGCGCCATTTGGCTGAAGCGGCACGGATACTTCAGTCTGAACATGGCCGGATCCCGCGGCTGCTCGTTCCGCTGTGCGTGGTGCGCAAAACCGACCTGGGGAAATCATTACTTGCAGCGCAGCCCGGGCGACGTGGCCACGGAAATGTCCCACCTGAAGCGCAGCTTCGATCCCCAGCACATCTGGTTCGCGGACGATATATTCGGATTCCGTGTCGATTGGGTGGCCGATTTCGCGGCCGCCGCACATGCAGCCGGCGGCGGAATTCCGTTCACCATACAAACTCGCGCCGACCTGGTCAGCGAGCGCATGGCTCAAGCGCTGCAGGATGCCGGCTGCCGCGAAGCCTGGCTCGGCGCCGAGAGCGGCAGCCAACGGGTGCTCGACGCCATGAACAAGCGCACGACTGTGGCCGAAATTTTGACTGCCCGAGAGCGTCTGAAGACGTCCGGGATCCGCGTTGGTTTCTTCATCCAGCTGGGTTACATGGACGAACAGCTCGTAGACATTTTGGCAACGCGTAGTTTGCTCGCTGCCGCCCGCCCCGATGAGATCGGCGTCAGTGTCTCGTATCCCCTGCCGGGCACGAAATTCTACGAGCTGGTGAAAGCGCAGCTCGGACGCAAGACTCACTGGAAGGAAAGCAACGACCTGGACATGATGTTTGAAGGCACGTACACGTCCGATTTCTACCGTGCGGTCCGCAATCTACTGCACGACCAGATCTCGCTGCAAAACCGCGACGTCCGTCAGCATGATGCCGAGGATCGCCGCGCGAAACGCTCGCTGGAGCGCCGTTGGCACGATCTGCTGGCCCACGAGCCTCAATATCGCTCGCAGGGCGGCAAGTCGGCAGCGCTTTGAGCCAGAATGTCTTACCGCCGCCGGCTGCTGTACAAGCAGCCCTGCGCAAAATCACCGAGACTCTCGCAGCCGAACTCGCGCAGCCCGGCGATGTCGCGCCGGATTGGTGCGATTTCGAGTGGCGCATGGCGCGGGCCGTGACCACTATGCATGGGATCTCTCCGCTTTTGGCCGCCCGGTTGCGTTGGCGCGGTCCCTCAAACTGGGTCCAATTTCTCGAGTCTCAGAGAATGCATACGATGCACCGGCATTTGCGGATCGAGGAGCTTCTCAGGCTCCTCGATCAGCGAGCACGCGCCAATGGTATTGCCGCGGTCGCGCTGAAAGGAGCCGCGCTTCATGCGGCCGGTCTGTACACGGCGGGGGAGCGGCCCATGGCCGACGTGGATCTGCTGGTGCGTCCGGCTGACTCCGACGGAACGGCCCGGATCCTGCAATCCCTTGGGTTTTACGAATCCCGCGTCACCCCGCGGGAACGCGAATTCAGCCCGGTCGATCACCACTCGCCGGAAGAATTGGGCGAGCATGCCGACAACAGCATCAAAGTGGAGATACACGGACAGATTGGCGAAACTCTGCCTTGGTACGACACGGATATTTCGGAGTTGGTATTTCCTCCGCGCCCACACGCGGGTATGAACCCTTATCCGTCTACGGCATCATTGATGATTCACCTGCTCATTCATGCGGCCGGCGCCATGACGAATCGAAGCTTGCGGCTTCTTCAGCTGCACGATCTCGCGTTGCTGTCTTTGCGTATGACGTCCGCGGATTGGGACGAACTGATCGGCCACAAACCGACCAGGAGGGGCTACTGGTGGGCGTTTCCTCCGCTTCAGATGACGGCTCGCTATTATCCCTTGCATGTTCCCTCCCGCGTCCTGTCGGCGTTGGCTCGTGAGTGCCCCACCCTGTTGCGCAGGCACTATTCGAATCGAAAACTGTCCGATGTTTCCTGGTCGTATGTTTGGGTGGACGCTTTTCCAGGAATCGAATGGTCGAGGTCCGTTTCCGAAATGTTCAGCTATGCCGCCAACAGAATTCGGCCCAGCAAGGAACACATCAAATTCCGCGAGTTGGCCGTCAAGAGCGATCCCTCCGCTGCAGAAGGACAATGGCCTCGGCTCTCGCAGAGCCGGCGCATTCTTCGTTGGATGATCTCGCGCCCGACTCGCACCCGGACCATGCACGCCGTTCGCGTGGCGCTGACTCAAACTCAATGACCAGCGATCGAGAACCGCGAGCCTAGCAATTCTCGAGGAGCTCCTTCAGGGCTTCCACGGCCTCCATCGGATGATGCCCTCTTCGCAACTCAAATGCATTGATCCGCCGCACGCTTGCTCTGAACGCGATCCATTCCGGCTGATTTGCCGCGTAGGCTTGGGTGGCAACCAATCTCGCCAGTGCGTCGGACTTCGACAACGACTTGAGGAGCGGATCCCCGGCCGCGCCCTGCGCCGACAGAAATACGATGGCCACAACCTTGAGCGCAGAGGCGGCGAGACGATAGCCTCCCTGCCTCAGGTCCACCTCGAATTTCTTGACGCCGCTGCGGCGCCGAATGACCGGCGACTCGGTAATCACCGCGCGATCGCGGGCGCTCTCGAGCCAGCGCAGCGAGTCTGTGTGGACGTGCAGGTAATTTGCAACGCCCGTAGCCATCATTCCGTCCGGCGCGACGAACACACTGTCCTCCGACAGGATATCGAAGCCCTGCAGCAAGCAATGCAATGTCACGGTCGACTTTCCCGCACCGCTTGACCCTACCAATAAAATCCCGCGGCCGGCCCGGCCGACGCAGGCAGCATGAAGCGACACCAGACCCTGGGAACGCGAGGCGAGACTGAACACGGCAAATTCGATGAGCTCATATCGAGTATGGTACGGAAATCGCAGCATTTGAGGCGATACGACCACGAGCGCCGCACCTTCCCGCGGCGATAAAACCACGAAGTTGGATGTATCCGTCGCGCCACCCAAAAGGCCGGCTCCGGAAAACATGTCGAGCGGCGGGGGTCCGAAGCGTCTACGCGGGCGCGAGGGCTTGGCAGCCCGCAGCAACAATTTGACCTTCAGGCGCGGCGCCGCGCTTGATAGCCGGTGCCGCGGAAGGCCGGCATAGGCCGAATCTACCAAGCGAAGCAGTTCAGGCGAGTTGCTCTCGAACTCGAACCGCGCACCCAACAATTGCAAAGGCTTGCGCGCGGTCGTCGGCGTCCGTTCCGAAAATGGATCGGCGATGAGATCCGGTGCCATGGTGTCATTCTTGCGAGTCATGTAGCATTCGTAGCATATCTAGAACGGTGTCCAAACGGCGACACATATTTCCACTCGATCGGTCACGCACACATCTCCTCATGCCCGGTTGCGTTCCCAGTAAGACCCTTGCCGGCGAGCAGTACGTCGAGCAGATCACTGCGCTGGAATCGGATCGTCGAGCGCGCTCGGCATTTCAGGATCTCGTTCTGCGAATTGCGCCGCCAGGCGGCACGCTTTTCGACTTTGGTGCGGGACCCGGAATCGACGCCCGTTTTTTCGCGGAACGGGGATTCACGGTCGAGGCATACGACGTCGATCCGAAGATGTGCGCGTTCTTCGCCGAGTATTGTCGGAACGTCATCGACTCCGGGCGCGTCACCCTAGAATGCGGCGATTATCGGGAGTTTCTCGCCCGCAACACCCGGGATTCGGGCCGCCCCGCCGACCTCGTCATCTCGAACTTTGCACCGCTCAACCTAGTCGATGATTTGCATGAATTATTTGCAAAATTTCATGCGCTCACGGGTCCGAACGGCAGGGTATTTACCAGCGTCTTGAGCCCCTACTTCATCGGCGGCATAAAAACTCCCCGGTGGTGGCACAATACGGCCCGGCTGTGGCGAGATGGCCATGTTTTCATGCCGGGTCCGCAGGCGCCGCATATGTTGCGGCGCCTCGCGGATTTCAACGCACTAAGTTCGCCCTACTTCAGATTGGCACGCGTTTTTCGCGGCCTACCTTCCTACCCCAAGGGCTCCAACGGTGTCGATATGAGTCGCAGCGGTCGATACGCTGCCTGGCTAGGCCTCGCCACATCCCGGTTCATGTTCCTCCTGTTTGAAAAGCGAGACTCGCGGATATCCTACAAATAGAGGGGCCGGCGCAACTTCTGCGGTCCTAAGCGGAACTTACTCACCATGACCGCAAGGAAAGTCTAAGATCGGCTATGCGCGGAATTTGTCGATAACCATGAAAGTATCCATCATCATCGCCGTGTATAACGAAGCGCGAACCGTGGCGACTCTGTTGGATCGGGTCTGGGCACAACCGCTGTCGGACGTTACCAAAGAGATCATCATCGTCGAGAGCAATTCCACCGACGGCTCTCGCGAAATAGTTGCGGAATTTTTCGAGCGGCATGCTGACGAATCTTCACCGTGCATTCAAGTGCTCTATGAGGACGGACCCAAGGGCAAGGGGCATGCGGTTAGGCAGGGGTTTGCCGCCGCCACCGGCGATATCCTGCTCATCCAGGATGCAGACTTGGAATATGAGGTTAGTGATTATCCGGATCTGCTCAAGCCCATCATCGATGGAAGTACTGCGTTTGTATTGGGGAGCCGCCACCTCGGGCAGAACCGGTGGAAGATCCGTCAATTCGCGAGCCGCGGCCTGCAAACGGCCTTCATGAATTTGGGCGGCAGATTATTTCACGCCTTTTTCAATAGATTATTTTCCACCCGCCTTACGGACCCGACATCGATGTACAAAGTGTTCCGAGCGGATTGTCTCCATGGCCTCCGCTTCACCTGCAATCGCTTCGATTTCGACTTTGAGTTATTGGGAAAATTGATTCGCGCCGGATTTACCCCGTTGGAAGTTCCCGTGTCCTACAAGTCCCGAGGATTTGATGAGGGAAAGAAAATTCGCATCTTTCGAGATCCCATGACGTGGGTGGCCGCCATCCTCAAAACTCGATTTACCCCGCTTTCCCTCGTCGAAGGCCATCCCCGGAATGCCGTACGGCGGCGCGCGACGGAGCTATAGCGAATACCCGGCGACCCGCGCATCGTCATAAAACATCTTCACCGTGTCCAGCGAAAAGTTGTTCAAGTCGTAACCAATCAGCGACAGCTTGCCGAGGATGTCCCCGGTGACGGTGATCACGTGGCAGCCGATGGCATTAGCTTGAAAAATATTTAGAATTTCGCGCGAACTCGCCCATACGAGTTCAGCCTTAGCGTTGATCTTGAGCATTTCGACCGCTTGCGACATCAGAGGCAACGGATCCACACCGGTATCCGCGATGCGCCCGGCAAACACCGATACGAAGCTGGCGGTGGCTGGATTAAGGACCGCCACAATGTCCTCAACCTGCGCCAACGTCATGATTGCAGTCACGTTGAGCTTGACCTGACGATCCGCCAGCCGCTTGACCGATGCACGGCAAGTCTCGCGCCTGGTGTTGGTAATCGGAATCTTCACATAAACGTTGTCTGCCCAACCGGCGATCTCCAGGGCCTGACGCTCCATGTCCGCAAAATCATCGGCGAGTACCTCGAAGCACACCGGCTTGTCGCGGATTTGGGAAAGCACATCCTTGGCGAAGGCTCGGTAGTCGGCAATTCCGGCCTTGCGCATGAGGGTAGGATTGGTGGTCAGGCCTTTAATGTAAGGCCTGGAAGACATGTCGAGCATGGCCGCCCTATCGGCGCCATCGGCAAAGATCTTCACGGTCAATTGGCTGAGCGAAATCATCACATTGACGGCCGCGACAGGATGATTCTCGATGCCTCGATAAGAGATCCGACACGAAAATCGCAGGCGGCGGGCGGCTCTTCATCGTAGCCGTAATCCACGAGGAAGGTTTTGCAACCGGCACGCCGGCCCGCTTCCATGTCCCGCCGCCGATCCCCAACCATGAAGCTCGAGCACAGCTCGATGCCGAACTCGTCGGCCGCCCGCAACAACAGACCGGGTTTCGGCTTTCTGCAGTCGCATTCGTCGCTGTCGTCATGGAAACAGGTAAGAATCGCATCAATTTCGAGCTCGCACCTCAGCCGCTCATGGATTCGGTCGACGAGTTCTCGCGACGAGACGCCTCTGGCAACATCGGGTTGATTGGTCACCACGACTCGAGAGTATCCTTGCGCTTTCAACGCGCTGAGCGCCTCCGGAACGCCCGGCAAAATGCTCAAATCCTCGAGCGAGGCCGGAGGATGCGGAATTCCATCGCGCACGAACGCACGGTTGATGACTCCGTCGCGATCGAGAAACACGGCAGGACGCATCATTTGCCCACAGACTCCCACTTCGCTTCGCCCTCCTTCAAGAGCGGATGGGAAACCAGAAGATGCCAAATCACCGCCTGGAACGCTTCGGTGTGCGGCGTCACCGTCTCCGGATTCACCGTCGGCACGATCACCGCGGCGTCGGCGACCCGGGCAGTATGACCGCCATCGCGGCCCAATACGCCGACGACCTTGGCACCTTGGTGCTTGGCGTAGTTCACCGCCGCGACCAAATTCACACTGATCCCCTTTTCGGTATTTCCGCCGCCCACGGAAAAGATGAAAACCGCATCGTTGGCGTTGAGCCTGCTGACTTTGAGCCATTCGACGAAGGCGCTTTCCCAGCCCTCGTCGTTGATACGTGCGGTGAGTTCCGAAACATTGTCCGTCGGCGCATAGCACTCGATTCCGGCCAGTTTGCGAAAATCATTCACGGCGTGCGAGCAGTTGGCGGCGCTGCCGCCCACGCCGAGGAAAAAGACCCGGCCGGCCGATGCTTTTATCCGCGCCAAGAGTTCCGCGAGCCCTCTCGATCGCCGCGACGTCCAACATCCGCAGTATCTCCGCGGTCTCACGCAGATGTTGCTGCGCGTAGTTCATGCATTGTCCAATTGGCGCGACAAGAACTCTTCCGTGTCTCTTAGACCCTGCGGGGAGCCAATCTCGTAGAAACGGTGTGACACCTCGAAAGCCTCGAGTTGGCGGCTCATCGACAAGTCCCGGCAAATATCCGCCAAATCGATGACATCGGATTCCCTGTAAGGAAAAAACACGTCGCTGCAAAAAGCCGATACGCCGAAATCGATGTACTGCATATCCGGCCGCGGGGAATGCTTGTCGTATTCGATCAATTCGCCGTTTCTGAAACACACATTGCTTTTATCCCAACGATTGTCGTTGCGCAGGATTGTCATCAAGGCCGGACGCTCGGTCGCCTCGAAGGCAGATTGAATCCGTGCCAAGGAGCACGGCACATAGGAGTCTCCGTTCAACGCAAAAAACTCATCGTCCAGCAACGGCAGCGCCTTTTTTAGAGCGCCACCAGTGCCAAGCAGCTTATCTCCGTCGAAGGAGTAGCTTATGGAGAGGCCGAGCGAATGGCCGTCGCCCACCGGCGCCTGGATCTGCTCGCCCAAATGACCGACGCACAGCACCACTCGGTCGATGCCCTGACTCTTCAACAAGTCGAGCTGATGAAATATGAAAGGTCTACCGGCGACATCGAGTAGTGACTTCGGAATTCGATCGGCAAGCGGACGCAGCCGAGTAGCCAAACCACCCGCGAGTATGGCGACCGGCAGCATGGTCAGGCGAGAACGACCTTGGTGCCCTCGAAATCAAACCGGAAGCGCACTTCCTCGAGACCGGCTTCCGCCATCGTCTGCCGCAACCGGGTTCGATCCGCGGCATAGAACATCAGAAAGCCGCCGCCGCCGGCGCCAACCAGTTTGCCCCCAATCGCACCGTTCCTCATGGCCAGTGAGTACCACATATCGATCTTAAGGTTGCTGATGGCGGCGGAACGGCGCTTCTTGTGCTCCCAATGCTCGTGCATCAACTCGCCGAACCGCACTAGATTGCCCGACTCCAGGGCTTCTTTGCTGCGATGTCCCAAGGCCTTGACATAATCGAGATTGCCCATCATATCAGCGTCCCCGGCCCGCGAACGGGCGTGCTGATCCTTAAGGATGCTGCTCGCGGCCCGATTGAACCCCGTGAAAAACAGCAGAAGATTGTCTTCGAGATCGAACATCGTCTTCGTGGAAATGCGCAGAGGTTCGACGGTTACCCGGTGATCCCTGTGGAACGTGAGTGCCGCGATTCCGCCATAGGCCGCGATGTATTGATCTTGCTTACCAATTGGTTCGCCTAAGCGATTGATTTCAATATCGCACGCGCATTCGGCCAGTTCCTGCGCATGAGCGACTTTGCGCTGGTGCGTGTACAGAGCCTTGAGCAGCGCTGTGGTAAAGCTGCCCGATGACCCCAACCCTGTTCCGGCCGGAATATCCGCAAGGGTGGTGATCTCGATCTGAGGGAACTCTAAATTCTGCAGAATCAAGGCTTCGCGAATGATCGGATGCTTGATGTCGGCGACCTTATCCACCTGTTCCAATGCCGAATATTTCAAGTAAATACCCGGGCTGAACGGCCGCATGACAGTGACGTAAACATATTTGTCGATTGCAGCGGCGACCAGGAAGCCCTCATTTTCGGCGTAGTACGACGCAAGATCTGTTCCGCCGCCGCCCAATGTGATCCGCAGCGGGCTACGCGCGATGATCATATCCGGACTCCTTGTAAATCTTTTCGACCACGGCAAGCGCCGCGATCGCGTCATTCAGTCCGGCCGAGGGCTCGCGCTCAGTGCGAATGTCCTCCATGAACTCGGTCATTTCCGTCGCCCAAGAATCATCCGCAGTCGGATATTCCCAGACGACGGTTTCCGGGGGGCCCATATCGGGCAGCATCTTGTACCAAGACAATTTTTCCACGCCATAGCTGCCGCCCAGCCCGTCGACTTGCAACTTACCGTTGCGACCGTACAGCTCGAAGGAAAACGTATTTTTCCATTCAGTCCAGCTCGCGTGCAGGAACGCCACTTGTTTTGCCGCGGTTTTAAGCAGCATAAAGCCGTTGTCGTCCACCGGCATGTCCCAGAAATAGGTATGTGCGAAGCCATCCACTTCAACGAATTCGCCGAGGAACCAGCGCGCCAGGTCGATGAGATGGACGCCTTGATCGATCAGTTCGCCGCCGCCCGAGCGTTGTGGCTGAGCGCGCCACTCACTCGCGTAGCCGAGCCGGCCGCCGTGCCCGTAGCGTGCCCGCAAGAACAGCAACGGACCCAGAGTTCCCGAATCGACGAGGCGCCTCGCCTGCTGAAATGCACGGTGGTAGCGATGATTGAAGCCCACGCGGACGCGCACATTGTGCTTGGCGGCCAATTGCGGCAGGCCGGCGAGCTCATCGGCGTGGCGCGCCGCGGGCTTTTCGACGAGCACGTGGATTCCGGCGCTGATGGCGGCCTGCGCAATCTCGACCTGCGAGTCCTGCGGCGTGGCGATGATGAGTGCGTCAACGGCCGCGCGATCCACGAGGTCGCGCCAGTCGGTGCCGACGGCGCAGCCGGGACTCGACGCCGCGGTCGATGATGCCCGCTCGAGACTGGTGTCTATGCAATGAACCAGGCGAGCACCGGCTAGATGCTGAGCCCGCTTTTGCCCAACGGCACCACAGCCGACAATACCGATGTTCAATCCCCCTCTCCCCACATCAAGCCGCGGTCCTTGGGAACGATGCGACGCAAGGTATAAATATCCGTGCCGTTCAAATCATCGAGATGATGGGCCAGCGTTTCCCAAGGGTCCCAGACGGCGCTGATCAATTTACCCGTGATGCCGTCGCTCGAGGAGGAGCCCAGGAAAACTGCCAACGCAGCTCCTTTGCCGAGCGGCGCACCACCCTCATTCTTCTGTCGCAAACAGCGCTCGTGAAGCGCATGTCCAATTCTCTCGGGACCGGCGGCAAGCATTTCGTCCAGCAAGCGCGTGTTGAGGAGGCCGGGCGCCAGCGCGTTGACGTCGATATGGTACAGGCGCGTTTCTTCGGCAAGTGTTTCGACGAACCGGACGACGGCCGCTTTGGATGCCGCGTAGGCGCTCAAGTTGGGAAGCGGGGCCGTCGCACCGCCGCCCGAGAGCTGGATGATCTTGCCGCGCTTTGCACGCTTGAAGTGCGGCACAACTGCGCGGCACAGCAACACTGAACTTAAAAGATTGATCTCAATCGTCCGAAGCCATTCTTGCCAATCGACGGTTTCAATGGCACCGGCTGGACCGGCGACGCCGGCATTGTTGACCAGAATGTCCAAACGGCCGAATTCCCGGAATGCGCCGTCGATGAGCCTCGCCACATCCATAGGTTTGGAGACGTCGGCGCGTTGCGCAATCACCGATTGTCCAGGTCCTGCCAGCTTTTTGAGCTCCAGTGCCGATCGGTCCAAAACGTCTCCATCCCGGGCGCAGATCACCAAGCTCGCACCGGCTTCAAGATATTTCTTCGCGATCTCAAAACCAAGGCCTCGACTCGCGCCGGTGATGACTGCACATCGATTCTCGAGTACTTTGCTCATCCCGCTCCCACCGAAAAATACCTCAGCTGCCCGCCTGAGGCCGCCAAATTCGGCAAAAAGCGATTTTCGTCGAGTATGGCCAGGCCTTCGCAGCACTCCGCCAACTGGCCGGCAGAGACGGTGCGGTAGATGGGCCACGGGGTCGCGATGACAAGTGCGTGCGCACCCAGCGCGGCTGCAAGCGGTGTTTCGAACCGCTTCACTGATTCACGCCAATGCTCGGGAAGGTTCTTCGCCATGGGATCGTGCACCTGGATCCTCGCCCCTGCGCGGATCAGCCAGTCGCAGAGCTCGACCGACATGGAGCGCCGCAAAGTATCGGTGTCCGGCTTATAAGTGAGGCCCCACACGGCGACGGTAACCTGAGAGAGATCGCCCAACAGCTGTCGCAGTTTCCTTTGTGCCCACAACTTGTGCGCATCGTTGCTCGGCAGCACGGACGAGAGCAGCAGCGTCGTCACGCCATGCTCGCGCGAGGTTCGATTGAGATAAGCTACATCACGCGCCAGCGTTCCGCCGGCAAATGCCGCGCCGGGCGAGAGATAGGCCCGCGGGCCTATCCTGCTTTCAGTCTTCAGGCCCCGTTCCACTTCTTTTGCATCCGCGCCCACCGCCTCGCAAATCGAGGCGATCTCATTCGCAAAGGCGACCGACGTGGCAAAGAAAGCATTGATGGCATGCTTGGTCATTTCAGCGGATTCAACCGACATCCATTCGATGGAATCGGTGATCGAACTCAAGAGTCGATGCAGCAGCTCCTTGTCGCCGTTCGATCGGACACCGACTACGATGCGCTCCGGATATAGAAAATCGCCGACCGCCTTGCCCAACCTGAGGTTTTCCGGGCAGTACGCCATCCGGCGGCGAGCGCTCCCTGGTTCGAGGGTGGTGTTTTTTTCCAGAAGGGCGACCGAGCCGACCGGGAGTTGCGATGAAACCAGCACGAGGATATCCGCGCTCATCTGCGCCAGAGCGCGACGGACTTGCGCCATGACGAAATCGGTATCGGCATGGTCATTCTCATCGATCGTCGTGTCATAGGCGATCCATAGAACATCAATGTCTCGTGTTGCCTCGCTCACGGCGGAGGAAAAACGCAGTTTGCCCGACGACAAACCCTGCTTGATCAATTCATCCAGTCCCGGCTCGAAGACAGGCGCAGCACCCTGGCAGAGATCGGCGACTCTGCGCTCATCGAAATCAAGACCCACCACGTCATGCCCCCGAGCGGCCAGGCAGGCAGCGGTCACTGAACCAAGGTGCCACAGCCCTAGAACGCCAATATTCACCGGCGTGCGTCCAGTATCCAAGGATTGATTCTAAGGTATTCGAGCGTTTTGATGACACCCTGACGAATCGTCAGCTTGGGCTTCCACCCCAAGGCACGAATCTTTTTCGTATCGAGGAAAATGAACGGACTATCGCCGACCCATCCGCGCTCCCCGCCGCCATACTCTATTTTCGGCGTCACCTCGAGCGCCTCGCATATCCAATCGATTGACTCGTTGACCTCACAATAACCATCGGTGCCCAAATTGAAAATGTTCACGCTATCGTTCGACAGCCGAGTCGCCAGCAGCATCGCGTCAATGCAGTCATGGACGTAAAGGTAGGATTTACGTTGCCGACCATTGCCGAGCACGCGAAGTTTCCGGGGGTCATTTTTCAGCTGCCTATAGAAATCAACGATATGTCCATGGGTATAGCGCTCGCCCAATATCGATACGAAGCGAAATATGTAAGACCGAAATCCGAAAGCCGTGCAATACGCGGTGATCAGGCCTTCCGCGGCCGACTTCGATGCTCCATAGAGCGAGGTCTGAATAGGAAACGCGGCATCCTCCGGCGTCGGGATCGTCGGGGCTTCTCCGTAAACTGAACCGGAGGAAGAAAAGGCGAGCTTATCGATGCCATTTTCCCGCATCGCATTCAGAATGTTATGAGTTGCGATGGTGTTCTGCTCGAGATCCTTGCGCGGATGCTCGGTACCAAAGCGGACGTCTGCATTTCCTGCAAGATGGAACACAAAGTCCGAGCCGCTCATACTTTCCGTGAGAGCGACTGAGTCCAAGACATCTGCGCGCACCTCGCGGAAATTCCGAGACGCGCGCGCGGTAGCTAGAAAGTTTTCGTGCCCGGTGGAAAAGTTGTCATAGCCAACCACTACGTGACCGTCCGACAAAAGCCGTTCCGTCAATGTGCTGCCGATGAAGCCGGCGCAACCGGTAACAAGATAGCGCAACTTGCTTTCCTATGCCGTTTAGGGTTCGATGATGATCAAAACTGACAACCCGTAGTATTGCTCGAAAAGCCAGGTTGCAATGCAATTGTTCCTTAAGCGACCCGTCGCAATTCTACTGTTTATCGCCCTCACAGGGGTTCTCGTCGCAAAGGGCATCGTTCCGGCGATGTCCAAAGTGGACACCGATTTTCCCAACTACTTTACTGCCGCCAAGATCGTAGCGGACGGAGGCAACGTAGAGAGGCTATACGACAATTCCTGGTTCCAAGGACAGATGCGTCATTACCAGATTGGGAAGGCCTCAGAAGGGGCATTTTCGCCCTTTCCACCGCCTACGGCACTGCTGCTCGTTCCCTTAACTCGATTGGAGCCACTCAATGCGTTGCGGGTGATGACCGGCGTAAGTATTCTGTGCCTGATTTGTTCGATCATCATATTGTCTAGGATTCTGGCGTGGAACTTCGTCGATTCGGCGGTGTTCGTTTTATTGTCGGGCTATGCCACCCTCAAGGCGTTGCGGTTCGGTCAACCTTACATTGTAGTGTCGTCATCTTGCATTCTCGGATACTACGGATTCCTCAAGGGAAGATCCTGGTTCGCTGGGACGTGTTTCGGTCTTTTTTCGCCAATCAAATATTTTCCCGCAATCATTCTGATCTACTTTGCCTTCCGGAAGAGGTGGAAGATAGTGCTCGGCGGAGCAACGACGATTCTTATTGTAACCTTGATAAGCATCGGCGTCTTGGGATGGAAAATTCACGAGGATTTTCTTTCTTCGGTTCTCGGAAATCATCTTATCGGAAAACTTGATTTGCAGGATCCTTTTACCGCGAGCTATCAGTCATTCGATTCGCTCTTTCGTCGGCTGTTTATTTTCGACCGGGCGTCAAATCCCGTGCCGCTGTTCGCCTTCCCTCGTCTCCAAAGTGTTGGATTACCAGTCACGAAGACTGCAATTCTCCTCGTGGCGATTGCGACGCTCGTAAAATTGGCCCGAAGCGGTGCCACAACCGCCGCTGCGCCGTCCATCGGGATACTGGGTATTCTCACGTTGCTGCTCGCACCGGCGACGGCAACCTACCATTTCGTCCTGCTTTGGTTACCCGTCGGATTGCTCATTAGCTACTTTTTTCGCGAGCGCGCTCCGCTTTACGCATACTTCGTTCTAGGTACCTACGCGCTTATCGGATTCTTTCCGTATGGGCTAACCGACCGGTTTGAAGGACGCGGTGCCCTAACGTTGCTGGCTTATCCCAGACTTTTTTTAATTTTTGCGTTGTTCGTCGGCTGCATTTACTTCATTTGGAATCGCGCGGCGACGGCCGCGACCGGTGGGCAGCATCCGCCGCAACGCATTGCCGGGGAGTATATTTAGATCTCACCGACCACAAGGGTGAAGCTCTGCAGAAAATGGAAATCGGGACGGTGAAGCGCAAAGTCCGGACTCGCTGGGTCACAAAGGCGGCTCAATTCCTGGAAGTCCTCGCTCGACAGGTAGGGTCGCAGGCGCTCGCCCCAAGTGCCCTGAAAGATCACCTCGAGAATATAGGCCTCGTCCTTCGCATTCAGTGGTGAGACGCGCTCAATGACGAAGGTTCGCGCCTGGACGTTGTGTAAATTGGCCCGCCGAACCGCACCGACCAGGGAGCGGACTGCGGTCAGATCGTGTTCTGCAAGCCGGTAGCGGTCGCGGTAGTACTGCCGCACGGCTTCATTTGTCAACCGCTCGAGCATTGAGTCCCATGCGAAGTACATATCCGGAAGTAGCGAACTTTGACCCAGAGCGATTCGACCACCGCGCCGCAGGAGCGCGGAAAGAATCTCTATGCCGGCTATCGGGTCCCGCAGGTGATTGATGGTATTGACGGACCAGACGAGGTCAAAAGCCTCTTCGGCAAATGGTGGCTTCATTAGATTCGCTTGTATCAGGAGAGTCTCCGGCGGCGCCTTCGCGCGAGCCGACTCGACGTGCGCGGAAGCAAGATCGATGCCGACGACGACGCCGTCAAGCGTTACCGCCTCGCGCAACCATTCGAGTGCCTCACCCGTACCGCAACCGACATCCAGGACGCGCATTCCAGGTCGCAGGTTTAGGCTGGAAAGCGCTTGGCGAAGCTCGGGCTCGGCGTATGAGTTGAATAGTTTCAATTTGCCCGAGTAATTGCGCGCCGTCGTGTCGCCCAGCAAGCCGGTCGTATTCATTGATCGATCCTACATATCGCGGGTGGCAAGTGAGCCTCGCAACTCATTGTAAGGCCGCCCAGGAACAAGCGAAGCAAGATCTGATAGTCTTGGAAATGAATTGGACACCAACCCGTGCATGACCCACTAACACGACTGCGCGATACACAGGACGCGTTCGACAGCGTTGCGGCTGACTATGATGGGCCGCGCGGGAACAACGCGCTGATTCAGGACATGCGCGATGAGATGTGGCGTTGGTTGGACAAGACATTCGCACCGAATAGCCGGTTGATTGATTTGGGCTGCGGTACAGGGTTGGACGCCGTTCGTATGGCGCAGCAGGGACATCGGGTAACAGCCACGGATTGGTCGCCCCAAATGGTTGCCCGTACGAGTGCTCGGGCGCGGCAGGAATCCGTGACCGATCGAGTACAAGCCAAGACCGTGGGGGCCCACGAACTTCAGCTGCTCGAGGGCGAGGGTCTGTTTGACGGGGCATATTCCAATCTCGGCCCGCTCAATTGCGTACCCGATCTTGCGGATGTGTCGAGTGCGTGTTCCCGTTTGCTCAAACCGGGGGGTTCGCTGGTATTTACGGTGATCGGCCGCATATGCCCGTGGGAGATCGCCCATTACACGAGGCAACGGCGCTGGGCACGAATAAAGGTGCGATTCACGCGCAACGTCGTGCCGGTCGGCATGAATAAGCACACTATCTGGACGCGTTACTATACGCCGCGCGAGTTTTATCGGGAATTTGAACGTGATTTCACGCTCGAGCACTATCGAGGACTGTGCGTGTTTGCGCCGCCGCCCTACTTGACGCGCCTGCGAGACAAACATCCCCATTTTTATCACTGGTTGTGGCGGATCGATCGGCGGGTGGCGGCCTGGTTTTTCCTGCGCTCGATCGGCGACCATTTCTTGGTTGTGATGAGAAAGCGATGACGGCAGTTTGTCGCCCTCACCGGTGGGCGATCGCTGCACTGCTGCTCCTCGGTTCGCTCGCCTTTGTCCATTTGATGGCGTTGCCTGCGATCGAGGACGAAGGTTCCCAATTGCGCTGGATATGGCGGATTATCGAGGCAGGGGAATGGCGGGAACCACTGGGAGACGGTAAGCCGTTCGAGGCATGGCTGATGGTGCCGTTGGTTCGCCTGGGATTCCCTGCGCTCACCGTCATGCGATCGTTGCACGTGATCGCCGGCATGTTGGGTGCCGTGTTGACTTATGCGCTGGCTCTGCAAGTGGCAGATCGATGGACGGCTTTCG
This sequence comes from uncultured Gammaproteobacteria bacterium, assembly GCA_963755965.1. GTDB lineage: Bacteria > Pseudomonadota > Gammaproteobacteria > Steroidobacterales > Steroidobacteraceae > Bog-1198. Next base: position 75,139 of record CAVWLU010000006.1, on the reverse strand, counting down.
TTTGCGGAGCGCTTTTCGCCATTTGTCCCTTTGTCGTGTATTTGCAGCGGCTCGCATTATCGGACATGTTCATGTGCACGGCCGGCATATGGGTCCTTCTCGGCGTCCTCAAGATCGTCAAATCTCCCACTTGGCCGCAGGCCGTGATGTTGGCCATCGGCCTGGTGCTGGCGGCGTTCTGCAAATTTCCGGTAGGGTTTGTCTTTCTCATCTCTGTGCCGCTCTTGCTCCTGCTGATGCCTCGCCATGAGCGCGAAAATTTGCTCCGTCCGCCTGGATCGACGAGACTCCTCGCCGCGCACGCGCCGGTCGTTCTGCTGGCCCTTGTCGTGACGGTGACGGCGGTCGTTCGAGTTGGGCGCGGACAATCGCCTGGATTTGGCCTGCAGGATTTCATCGGGATCGCCGCGGGCCGCTACGACAACATCTCCGCGGTCACAGGCGTTCCCCGCCCCAACTTGGTTGCAGAACTCGCCGCCCAGTTATCCTGGCCGGTTACAACGATCGGCCTGGTCGGATTCGCTGCCGGTGCGCTTCTCAACGATTGGCGCCAACGTTGGCTCATCGCGGTCGGGGCCGTGCCCATGATCGGCATAGGCGTCCTTGCTGAATTCTGGTTTCCGCGGTACGTGCTCTTCACTCTTCCGCCGCTTATTATCGGCGCCGCAGCCGGATGGCGGACCCTCTCGCTGCGAGCCCGGCGATTCCGGCAACCTGTCGAATTTGGGATATTGGCGATTTGCGTGGGACTGATGGCCCGCCAATCGGCGCTGATCATCCAAAACCCTGCCGCGGCCATGTGGTCACCATCGGACCGTTTTTCTTATTTTGAGGGTTGGAGTTCAGGTTATGGGTACCCAGAGGCCGCGAAATTCCTGCTCGAGGTCCCCGATGCACCACGGATGATTTATTCGTTGGATGGTCACAGCGCGTACCAGTTGCTCACCTATTTGCCGGCGGAGTGGAGAAGCCGTGTCAGACCTATCTCTTATGGGCAAAATGGCCGCGTACTGGCGAGCGAAGACGCACGAGTGCAGAACTTGCTCGCGCAAATACCGGTGTGGATCATCATCCCGGAGCCGCTTCTAGCGGGCTATCTCGACTCGAGCTTTGGCCGAATGACTAGGCAACTTAAGCTTCGTCAAATTGCCGCCTTCAACAAGCCGGGACTACATTCGCGACTGGTCTTTTACGAGGTTACACCCCGGCCAATCCCGGATACGACTCTATGAATCGCATCGAGCGCGGGTAGTCATGGGCCGCATGAATGTGAGCATCAAGGATTTTCTGCTCAAAATCGCAGCTGTGCGGCGACTACGAACCATCCGGACGGTGTTGCGCACCGGCGCGCGTTACGACCAGAACGCCTTGCCATGCGAGCCCGGCGCCGGCGATATCCTGGTCCTGGCGCCGCATATGGATGACGAAGTCCTTGGCTGCGGCGGAACGATTGCCCTACATGTACGTGCGGGCGCCCGTGTGACCGTCGTTTTCCTAACGGACGGGCGGTATGGCGGCAGGATCGATGGGGCGGCGTCGATGGATCTCGTCCGAGTCAGAAAACAAGAGGCGGAGCGGGCCGGAGGGATTCTCGGAGTGCGGCACATATTATTTTTGGATGCCGAGGATTCCAGGCTGCGCGCCGACCGATTGGTGGCGGGGAAATTGCGGGAGGTACTCGAATCCGAGAGGCCCAACATTGTCTACCTGCCGTTCTTCCTTGAACGCCACGATGATCACCGGGCCGCGAACGACGTTTTGATCGCGGCAGCGGCGGGCACCGCACTCGACTTCGAATGCAGAGGCTACGAGGTGGGGACACCCTTGTTTCCAAATTGTTTGGTGAAAATCGACGAAACCATCGAGCTGAAGAAACGAGCGCTGGCCTGCTATCAGAGCCAGCTTGCCGTACTCGATTACCAGCATGCCGCCGTAGGATTGAATGCCTATCGCTCGTTGGCAGTCGCGGGGGATGGATGCCGCTATGTAGAAGCGTTTCACGCGCTGGCACTCGCGGACTATCGGAGACTCCACCGCGCTTTGGACCGGTAAAGATGCGGATCATTGGAGTTGGGCGCTGTCCGGCTTGCGCTCCCATATTTCGTCCTGGTGCGCTCCCATATTTCGTCCTGGTCGGAAAACCTCCAGATCGGGCGGTAACGGTCCATCAGGAATTCGCGAAACGGCGCGAGGGAGTATGACGGCGACTCCAGGCTAGGCGACCACACGATGTACTGCACGCGCTTATCTTCTAATTGCCGGATGCTCAATGCGACGTACCCGAGCTGACTCGCGCCGTTGAATCCGAGACTTTCAACGTAGATAGGATTGCGTAGCGCAAGCGGCAGATACATGCCCGGCCATTCGGCTTGAAGCATAAACTGGCCCGGTCTGGTGCGCTCCGCGAGCCAAGTCATCTTCTCCGCAGCCAACGGTGGCATCGCGACTCTTCCGGCCGGCACCTCTGCGATGGCCGAGTAGTGGGCATGCATTGACCAAGTCTGATAAACAGCGAGACTCATCACCCCGATCCACAGCAAGCGAGTCGTGTAGACCGAGGCCTCGCCGAACTCGAGTGTATGTTCACGGAACGTCGACCAACCGTCGAAAGGTCTCCGAACTCTCGATCAGCTCGGAATAGGTTCCGCTGCCGGTGATTTTTCCTCCCTCGAGCTCGAAGATCACATCGCAGGCTCGAACCGTGCTCAGTCGGTGAGCGATGAGGATGATCGTGCGGCGGCCGCGTAGTCTCGCGAGCGTTGCCATCAACTCCTGCTCCGTCAATCCGTCGAGAGCATTCGTCGCCTCATCCAAGATGAGAACGGATGCGTCCGTGTACAAGGCGCGCGCGATGCCCATGCGCTGGCGCTGCCCACCGCTCAATTTCATGCCCCGTTCACCCACGATATAGTCGTACCCGGCGGGTAGAGTGCCGACGAATTCATCGAGCTGTGCAAGTTGTGCAGCCGCCAGCAATCGCCCGCGGTCGATTGCGGATCCCTGAACGCCGAGCGCGATGTTCTGCTCGATTGTCGCATCCAGCAGGAAGATGTTTTGCGGTACATATGCGATGCGGGATTGCCAACCCGAGCGGTTAAGATCGGTGAGAGCAATCCCATCGACTTCTATCTCGCCGATTTCGGGCGCAAGCAATCCCGCAATCAGGTCAACCACGGTCGTCTTTCCAGAACCGTTGGCACCGACAAAGCCGACTGCGGCCCGGGCGGGGATACTCAGCGACACTCCACTTAACGCATGCGGCCGGCCCGGTTCATAACGAAAGGAAACTTCTTTGAGCCGTATTTCCCGCCGAGGACGGTCCTGCCACGAAGCATCCAGCGCGAGGAAATCATGTTTGCGGGCTCGCGCAAGACGCAGATCAGGAGCTATTGACATGAATCCGCTCCGGTTGGCGCGAATTTTGACTATGGCCCCAAATGCCTGTTGCAGCGTCGGCAACAGCCTGTACGCCGCGAAACCCAGGAACGTCAATTGTCCCAACCAGGGACCAATGCCGCCGTCGCGACTGTCCACCAGAAGAGCAACGACGACGAGGCCCACCACGGCGATGCACTCCATGAGGTACCTCGGAATCTGCCCTATCAGCTGGGTGTGCGCTGCGGCCCGAGCCTCGGCTTGGCTCGATCGATCGAAGCTGCCTTGGAAGAAATTTTGTATCCGCAGGACGAGAATTTCCTTGATGGCGCCCAGGCTTCCGTTGACGATCTTCGTCAGCTCGATAAAAAAATGAGTCCGGACCTCGCCGGCACGCAACAAGCGGTTGCGCACGGCCAAATAAATCAAAACATATCCCCCCGCCAAAGCAACGATCATCGCGACGGCGACGGCGGGATTCAGTAGCACCACGGAAAGGATGATGAATGTCGCTGTGACGACATTCGTGACCAGCAAGAATGTGTTCTGCAAGAGGTCATTGGTGGCGCGAGTGGTCTCATGAATGATGTTGTTGAATAGAACCGCGCTATTGGTCCTCGCATGAAAAATGTAGGGGCGTGCAAGATACTCGCCGAATAGGATGGACTGCAGGTCGGTGCCGATAGACCACGCCAGTCGAATCATCGCGAAGGACCCCACGGCATTGATTAGATTTGCAGCAAGTACCAGCGCCAAGAAGACAAGCCCCAGCCCAATTTCGAAACTGCGTCTGCTCGAAAATCCGAGATGGATATACAGCCAATGCAAGAGTCCGTTCTGATCGATCGAATGCGGACTGCCCATTGCAGAGAAAAATGGTGCTATCGAGGCAATTCCCACTACTGTCGAGAAGGCCATCAGGATCGACAGGACCTGAGCGCAAACGACCCAGCGTCGTTGCCGCGGAGTCATTACGCCCCAGATGTCCCGTATCAGACTCATGTTGCGATACGGCTGCGCCGGTAGAGGGTGAGCAGGCGGCGCGGGACCGCCATTTTCAACAACACTCGAGGTACTCCCCGCCACCAGTCCATATTCCAAAATGAACCTGGATAGCCGGCGATTAGGATCTTCAGTGCCTCGAGCCGATCCGTGTCGGCACGAATATTCGCGAGGCGCAGTGTACATTCCGCATACTGCTCATCGATGATCTTGCGCAGATGAGGTTCCTCCACGCGGCTGCGCATCTTTCTCAAAAGCATGTACCTGCCCTCAAGCATGGGGACTCCGTCCTGGCTATAGTGCTCCTCGTGAACGCGCAGACAAGTCAGCGGCTCGTCGATGAGTTCGACTTCGCTGCAATGAGCCAGCCGCAGCCACAGGTCGTAATGCTCGAACATGAGCAGATCCTCGTCGAAGCCGCCAATTTGCGCGAGCAACCGGCGTTCTACGAGAACGGCGGCGGTCGCGACGGAGGCCTCGAGCCGCAATAACTGCTCTGCAATTGCACCCCGATACGGAATCCAAGGTTTCGCCGCGCGAGAAGTCTGCGTTTTGCCGGCGTCGTCGATCTGGACGTATCCCGTGTAGATCCACCTGCAATTGCTACCGCTTCTCAAGACTTCGATTTGGCGCCCCAATTTCTCCGGTACCCACATATCGTCGGAATCGAGGAAAGCAACGAATTGGCCAGTTGCGGCGCGCAGAGCCGCGTTGCGCACCGCACTCGGATTGCCGGTATGCGACCGCCATATCAATTTGACCTGGGGCAGGCTCTCGAGACTTCTGAGGTATGCCTTGGTATCCGCATCCGATCCATCGTCGGCAATGATCAACTCCCAATTCTGGAAAGTCTGTGCGAATACGGATTCCACTGCCGAACGTAGATACTTCGGACGATTGAACGTAGGCAGGATGACTGATACGAGCGGTGCTGTCATGATTGTGCGCTCAACGACACCTCATGAACTTTTTGGCGCATTTCAGGTACCTACTTCATCTGACTGGAAGCCAATTCCAGACTCCGAGCCCAGTAGCTCCAAAGCTGAATGATCCCATGCATTTGCCGGCAGCACTCAAGAAATCACTCGGCGCCACCCCTCAGTGGCAGCAAATTGGCTTGCAGTTTCCGCAGAAGGCCATTCAGGTCCGACTCGTCGTTGCTGCTCGTGAGTTCGATATCACCGTCAACAACGTCGTCGCGGCTCTCAAACCATTGACGATAGCTATCGGATTGGACGCAAACCTGAGTGCCGCGATCGAATCCGAGCCCGAACCGGAGGTGCAATTCATAGATCGCGACCTTCAACGCCCGATCGGAATACTGCGCCTTCGCCACATTCAAAGCTGGAAAACTGCCGGCGTCGTGCTCGGCTTGTTCGAAGTTCGACTCGGGAGCCACAGCTGCGCCCGCTGGCCGCGTCGTGCATGGGATAGTTGGATGTACCGGAGGGCGGCCCGCAAGAATAGCCGGCCGGACAACTTTTCGTTGGCTCCGGAAAAGGCCGAACAAACGATGATTTTCTACATTTGCCCGCGGCCCGTCTTCCTCGTCAGCGTGGACGATGGGCAACACAGCAACGTATTTCCGATGGACCTCGTGGGGCCAATAACACCCGATCGGTTCACCTTGGCCCTTCGCAATACCAGTCCATCCGTGGGTACCATCCAGAATGAACGCAGGGTTGCACTTTCCAGTATTGCCGCCGCTGACTATCAAATCGCTTATCAACTCGGTGCTCATCATAAAAGACTCACAATCGACTGCGACGCCCTGCCCTTCAAATTGTTGCGATCAAGAACATTTTCGCTGCCGGTTCCGGCAATCGCATTGCGCGTTCGCGAAATCGAAATCATCGATCTTCAGTCGATCGGCTCACACACGCTGTTCGTCGGTCGCGTGGTCTCGGATGAACAGATGGCGGATGGCCTTCAATTATTTCATACCTGCGGCATTCACCAGCGGCTGCGAACTCGTCGCAAGCTCCCGTTTCCGGTTCCTTAAGCCGGTGAGGATCAAATTCCCGTAGCCCGCGGGTCCGCAAGACGAATGAGCCGTTTTGACAGAGCCAGCTCCCACGGCCGATCGTAGCGGCGGAATCTGTATCGCCATGCGGCGAGCGCACTCAACGTCAATTTCGACCATGGCGATAAACGCACGTCTTGGATTGTCGGATATCTGCAGCCCAGCACCGTGACGAAGTTATGAATCCGCCGGCGTAGACGATCGGTCAACCATGGCGCGTCCGCATGGCATGCATAGTCAATCCACTTCTTCTCGGTCCATTCCTCCGGAGTCGCGGGGAAACACAACGGATTCCCCGCCAGATCCGTCAGCGGAGCCGCACCGGCACGGGAACGAGAATTCACGGGTAGGCTTTCCGCGGGCAAAGGGGTGTATATATAGACGATGATCTCCGCGTGCGGGTTGATCCGCTTGACCTCCCGGATGAACTCGAATGTACGCTCGGTCTCGCCCTCCGGATCATTTGGTGGCGCCACCATGAACGACAACTCGGGAATCACGCCGTGGCGGCGACATAGGTCGGCAACAGCCAGAGTCTGATCCGAAGTCGTGCCTTTGCGGATGCTCTTCAGCAAGGCATCGTTCGGTGATTCCGCGCCTATATAGGCCATGCGCAGCTTGCTCTTGCGCACCAACGCCCACGAAGCAGGGGACAAGTTGAGCAAGGCGTCCGCCCGGGCGTAGCACCACCAAGGAAGTTGTACCTTTGCGAGTACTTCCAGCAGGGGGACCATGTCTGCTTCGCGGTCGAAAAAATTGTGATCGAAGTACTGGATTGAGTCAGCGCCGATTCGTTCCTTGAGCCAATTCAGATCGCGTTCCAACCGAACTGCGGGCGGCAATCCAGTGGCGCCACGAAACATCGCCGCAACACCGCAAAAAGTACACCGAAATCGGCACCCCACGGACGCCTGATGTGCCGCGGTGCGTCGGCCGAGGAAGGTTGGGGCCAGATACGCACGAGGATCGGTCAAAAGTTCGTAGGGCAATACCGTAGGTGAGCGACGATCCGCGAATGAACGTTCCGAGTTGTGCACTATTTGACCGTCGCGTTTCCACGTGAGTCCGTCAATCCGCCCAAGTGCGTGCTCCCCGCGAGCGCCGATCGCATCCAACAACTCCTTGAACGTCGCTTCTCCCGGTCCCTTGACTGCGTAGTCCACATAGGGAGCATTGATGGCAGCATTGCTATAGAGCGTTGGGAAGTAGCCGCCCCAGATGATGCGCGTTTCTGGAGAGACTGCGCGCACGATCGTCGAGACATCGATTGCGGATCGAACCTGCGGGCCGCCCATGACCGTGAGACCCACCGCTTCAAAGCGCTCCTCGCACAAAGATCGTCGAATCGTCGCGAGATAATCGCGGTCGACATTGCCGTCAATGACACGGCAGGAGTAATCGCCCTGAAGAGATCCTGCCAGGGCGAGCAGCGAGAGAGGAAAGCGCGCGCTGCGCCGCGACGTGATCTGCGGATTGATCAAAAGAATGCGCGGCGATGCGCTCATGCTGCCCGCCACGTCACGTTCGAAAGTTCGAGGCCGTTCTCGTTCACGCGCGAATTTTGCAAGAGCCCGGCGATCCCTCTTTCCAGGATTTTTGGCCTGCCGTCCACGTGGACCTCCGTCCAGTGCGAGGAAGGCGCCATGATCTCTGCATAGTCCTTGTCCCCATAGCGCACGATCCCGTTCAACAGCACCAGGCGAACGTCCGCGCGAGCCGCTCTCGACAGCCGCGCGCCCGACGGGAGAATCAGGATGTCGGCGCGCGATCCGACTTGCAGTGAGCCGCGATCCGATAGCCGCAGCAGTCGGGCGTTGTCGCGCGTGACCAAAGACTCGAGGGCATGGTCCTCGAGCCCGCTGAGCCCGCTGAGCCCGCTGATCTCGCCGATCAGACGCAATTCCTCGAGCAGATCGCGGGCTCCGCTCAAGCGTGAATCCGTTCCCAGTGCGACACGCCCGCGTTCCAGAAGATCGGCGACATCTGCAGTCTTGCCGAATAAACGCAGATTGGAGGACGGACACCAGATGAGTCCGGCATTCGCGCGGTCGAGGCGCGTACGCCGGGCTTGGTCGAGGGCGACGCCGTGCACGATCAGCGTGTTGGGCCCGACGCAGCCCATCGCCTCGAGACGATCGAATTCATTCGCGGCGGTCTCGTCCACTCCTTCTGCGGCGTGGATGATCCAAGGCCACTGAGGCGGCGTATGTTCGTAGGAACTGCGCACTTGATCCTCGCCATCGATGTAGAGGGAGTGCGACCATCCAAATTCGGCGAGGACCCCGGTGGGGTAGTCCGCCATCGACAACCGTGCATAGAGAGGGTCGTGATGGGCGACCGTGGTTACACCACTCAAAAGATTCTTCACCCCGCCGATCAGCAAACGCTCATTGCGCGCGACTGCGACGCTGGCTTCAAACGATGGATCGGATCGCCGTCGGGCGTTGATATCCGCAATCCATTCACGCACGTGCTGGTAGTGCTCGGAGAACTCGAGGCTGGGGAGGCTATTGAGCTGCAAATGATCGTGAGCGTTGATCAGTCCCGGCAGCATGCGATCGCCCTTCAGGTCGACTATTAGATCGCCCGCTCGGGGATCATCGCCCAATGCGGCAATCCGGGAACCCACAACACGCAAGCTGCCGGACTCGCCACCCATTTGGGCGTTGATGAACGTGATGCCGCCGGAACCAATGTTTCGCGGATGAGTCACTTGCGAGCTCGAACGATCAGTACCAGGGGCAGACCATGCCATCGGCGATAGAATTCCTCCGAATTGGAAAACGGCTCCTGCAGCTCAAACCCGACTCGGACCTCGTGGACGGCCTCGATCGTCAGCTTGGCTGCCGCAGCGGCTGCCTCCTGGGATTTCAAGTCGTGGCAATGGTGCGGCACCGTGAAGGTTCGATCACTACGGTCCTTGAAGGAACGCGGAAGACCTGCTCGAGCCGCCTCGGGATGAAAGTCGGAGTACAACAAAACGCCGCCTCGCTCGAGCACTCTCGCAATCTCCGTCATCCACGGGTGGACACCCATTGCGTGCCCGAGTGCGAGACCGGAAATCACGACGTCGAAGGCATCGCCGCCAAACGGCAGATGCATCATGCTGGCGCATACGCGATGAGCGCCTGAAACCTGAACCAGCATGGGTAGGCAAAAATCCACCGCAATCACTTCCCGGGCATGGGATTGCGCCAGTAATCGGGAATAGCGTCCGGTACCGCAGGCGAGGTCCAATGCGCGCCGGCCGGCGACGTCGGGCCAAAGCTCGGTCATCGCCCGCTGTTCGGCCCGCATCAGCGGGTTGTGGGCGACCGGAGGATATAGCGGCGCCCAGCGCCCGTAGGCCTCCAGGATTTGCGCAGCCGTCACGCTGGATTTCCGGCGCGCATCGAAGAACGAAACGAGGTGTCGACAACGTCCGGATCGCGCCACATCGAACAGACGCAGGTTTTGCATTCGGCACGGTTGCCGGCACGAATGTCTGCCCGTAGAGCGACCATCGCGTCGCTGTTCAACGCATTTAAGACTCCACCGTGCAATGGGGCGCCCTGCGGTCCCGAGATGAAAAAGCACGGCTGCGCGCGTCTACGCGCGTCGATTACCGCGGAAAACTCGGGTGCATTGCATCGAACTGTAGGATAGGGTCCGCGTCCCTGCACGGCCGCGAAATATTGCAAAATGCGCCGCAGCTTCTCTGGGCTCTCGGCAATGAAGCCGGAACGAAATTCCTCCGTGTTACTGCACTCCAAGGACTTCAAAAGACCCTCGAAGATCACCAAGTCCTCCGGATGCAATGACAGATCGGTGCTGAAATCATCGCTGCGGCCGAACGCATGTGGATTGGCGATGTCGACCGCGAGAAACGAAATCTGGCGAGCGCCGAGGCTTTTCGCCAGCTCGACAAATGCCGCCAATTGCCGATAGTTCGCGCGCTGCAGAGTGACGCGTAAGTTCGGCGGCACGCCGTTAGCTGCGGCCGCCCTCACGCCTTCGCATACCTTGTCGAAGGCGTCCAAACCGCGAATCGCCGCGTAAGTCTCGCGATCGGTTCCATCCATCGAAACCGTTATGCTGTCAAATAATCCAGCTGCACGGAGGGCGTGCTTTGCCAGTGCCAAACCCGAGGTCAGCAACCACACCTCAAGGCCGCTGGACTTGAGCACTTCTGCGATTGGCGCCCACTCGGGGTTGAGCAGCGGTTCGCCGCCCGACAGCACCACCACCTGCGTGCGCAGTTGCTCCAGATCGGGCAGTAAATTCTTGACCGACTCGAGATTCATGTCGATACGGCCGTGCCGCCAATAATCGCAAGTGACGCACCGTGAATTGCAGCGTTCCGTCACGTACAGCGTTACCAGCGGCAGCCGGCGATGATGAAATTCAAACAGCGGAACGCCCATATTCGCTTGCTCTTAATGCTGCGCGACGCGGTTTTCTTGGGCCTTCGCCTCTGCGTGATCGAGATCGGTGGTTTTACACGATCCGCGGCCCAACAGCGCAATCAAAGCTGCGCACGCATCCACGTGCTCACCCCCGCCGGCGACGGCGCCGGAATGGTCGCTCGTATCCCGCAAGAGCTGGAGCGCCGATGTGGCCGACAACGCGGGACTCTTTGCGAGCAACAAGGCCACGACACCGCTCACCTGCGCGGTCGCGATCGAGTCTCCGGACGCAAAATCGTAGTGTCCACCCGGCAATAGGGTCAGGATCTCGTGTCCCGGCGCATACAAGGCGGTCGCCAGCCCGGAATGAGTCTCAGAGCTGCCGACTTCGATGACGCCCGATTGATGCGCCAAGCCCTGCTTGCCCGCCACCATGTCGACGGGAGAGGCGGCACCCACGAACAAAACTCCGCGCCGTATCCCTTCGCGAATCAGGTCATTGAGTAATGGATCTTCCGGACCGGCGAGGCTTAGGTTGACCACCTGTGCGTGAGCCTCCAATGCCGCAACCAAGGCCCGTGCAAGCGTAAAGGAATTGCACACGGCGGCATCGTCGTCGGCGCGGGACTGCCAACAGGCCTTAAATACAAAGAGGCGGGCTTCGGGCGCGACGCCGACGATTCCTTCGCGATTGTTGGCGACGGCGGCAATGACACCAGCCATTTCGGTACCGTGTCGATCGCGCCGAAACTGATTCCGGTCGGAATCGACGAAGTTTGCCGCGGCGGCGATGCTGCGCGCCAAATCCGGGTGCTCCGTATCGGCTCCTGTATCGATGATGGCAACTTTCACCCCCGTACCCCGCGACCATGGATGGGCATCAGCGACATCCATCTGTTGGAAACCTCGCTGCAGTCCCACGTACGGATCATTGTAATCGTCGGTTCGGGTTGAAAAAGTCTGCAACGGCTGCGCGAGCTTGATGCGCCGATCGTGCGATAGCGTGGCCAACATCGCCACGCGATCGGCGCCGTCCGGAAGCTCGAGGACCGCGCAATGCATGTGTAGCGGTTCGATGGGCCACGCGCTCACTTCACGCAGCCCATAGTCGCTCTCCAGGGAATGCATGACCTTGAGAGCTTGAGATGTCGGACCGTATACTGAGATGGCGTCATAGCCGCGCGGCGTGCTGCCGGCGCGGCTCAGAAACGATGCCGGTTCGTTGTCGACTGCGGCAATGATGTAGCGTTCGGACGACTCGGAAGCCGGCTGCGCGAGCGGACGCGATTCAATCCGTACCGGCGTGTTGCTGCAAGCACAAGTCAACGCGACGTTAAGAATTGCCAGCGCCCATAACCTCATGGAGGCTCGCCTGACCGAGAATTGTGTGATTTGACGTACGGCTGGGTGCTCTCCGCAAAACGAACCGAATCATGTGCGCGCAAGAGCGTGAGCGACGAGCTTACCGGGCGGTCGGAAGTAACCGCCAACGAATACACCCCTGCTTCCGTCGGCCCGGAAATTATTTTGAGCTTTGCCTCATCGAGTATGGTCTGAAGTTCCACCAGAGTGATGGTTGGAGCAAACACGGCACGAATGACCTCGTCCCGCCCACGCGACTCGGAAGTGGTGACGGTGTGATAGTTGGGCGGCAACTCACGGGCGTGCAACTGCATCCATTGTCCTGCCGACATCACGCTGAGCGCGACCGCGATGACGGCGATCGACGCCGCCACCAAGCCCTGCCATGGCACTCCGGGGCGGCCGAGCTGCGCGACCGGAGATGCGTCCACCGCCTCTGATGGGGCACCAAGGCCATCCAGCCTCGCTTGCAGGTGCTTGAGCGACGCGGTAGGTATGTAATCGACTCCTATCTCCGCGGCCATTCCCTGATACACATAGCGTTCCTGACGTAAGTCAGCGCGGCAGACAGCACAGTCGGGCAGGTGCGCGTCGACCTTCTGCCGGTCAAGTTCGCCGATACTACCGTTGACGTACCACGGGAGGAGACCCGAGATCTCCTGGTGATTTTCATTGATACCGTGGTCGTCTATCATTCTCTATCTCTCTGGAAATTCGGACGCGCTGCCGCCGAGCAGCGGTAAATACTGGCGTAACTTCTCTCGTGCATGAAACATACGTGCCTTGACGGTCCCGACGGGAGCGTCGGTGATCGCCGCGATCTCCTCCAGTGAGTGCCCCATGTGGTAGGCGAGTTCGAGCGTCAATCGCTGCTCCAAGGGCAATCGCTGCAACCCGTGCGCCAACCAATCCTGCACTTCGGCTTCGAGTCCGGGATCGGTGGTTTGCTCGGGAAATTCGTCGAGGCTCAGCGCGGCGCTATGGTTCTTCTGCCGACGCAGCGACTTGAGCGCCGTCCGGTAGGCAATACCGAAGATCCAGGTTGAGACTTGCGAGGCGTAGCGAAAATCCTTCGCGTTTTGCCAAACGACCATAAAGGTATCGTTGATGATCTCTTCGACGTTCTCATACCGCGGCGTGAATCTCGCCAAGAATCGGGCGAGGCGCCGGTGATAGCCCAGATACAGATCCTCGAGAGCTTGGCGGTCCCCGGCCGCGACGCCGATCAATAGATCCTTATCGCACACTTTGGGCGAAGTTTTGCCAGGCAAGGACATCGGCAATAACCACTCCTAAACCACTTGGAAATATCGTACGTAAGTACCGTCGGCGGCTGAAAAAGTTACAAACCGACAGAGCTAGAAGCGCCAAAGAACGGTACCGACCCAGCGCCCCCCACCCGCTGCTTCATTATAAAACAATGCCTTAGCGCCTGCCGTGGTGCCAACGTAGGACACGGCCAGGGACACCGGGGCTAGATCGTAGGCTGCCCCAACGCTCCAATAGACATATCCAGTACCTTCCGGGCCCTCCATTTTGTAGTACCCCACCCCTGCGGTGCCCGACAGTTTAACGAACACCGGCCGCTGAAGGTTCAATTCCACCGATTCGGCAGAGACCCCGATCAGGCCGTCGTATGGCTCGGGCACGAAACGGGGGGCGTTCGGTGAATACGAAATACCGATATCGAGCCAATCTTGATAGGCGATGTCGAGATCGAGTTCTGCGTAATCATATTTGGAGCCATCCGTACTCCAAGGATAGGCATAGTAGCCACCAAGAATTTTGGCGTGCCAGCTGCTGTCGCCGTTCCACGAAAAGCCGACATACCCGTTGAGTTCCGCGTCCCGCGGTTTGTAGGGATCGATTTGAGCGTTGGACGCAAACACCCCGGCCACAAAACCCGAGGTGTCTACAAAATGCACATCGAGTTGCAACGCGGCTTGACCGTTGGTGCGAGTGATGCCGCGCACAAAGTAGTCACTCGTTAAGGCGAGAGAGCCTCCCCATTGATCGGCCGCCAGGCAGCGCGGCACCACGATTACAAATGCCCACAATACAATGCAGCCCGTGCGCAGGCGCGCTACCGTGCAACCGGCAGGTCTTCGATGAAGCATTCCTACTTGACGGCGCGGATAAGTCGCACTTTTTTATCCCCCTCCCTATACCCCTTAAGAGCAATGATACCCCGCCATGGGCCGCTTCTGCCGTTATGGCCGGGATTTTCTGACTCGAGCATTCGTCGCAATGCCCTGTAGTAACGTGGCGTTTCGTGCATTAATGGGCGATGAATAGAGCGCTATTTGGCCACAGGGGGCTGATCTGGACGGGGGCGGCCCTGGCTGCCGTGGTCGCCATCGCCGCAGCGGTCGCCGCCGCGGCAAACGCTGGCCACTTTCGAGGAGCGCTCATCCGCTTTGCCGCCGCGCGGATGGGCCGTCAAATCGAGGTCAGGGGAACACTCGAAGCGCATCTTTTCACTTTCCATCCGCGAGTTGTCGCGGCAAACGTGACGATCGCCAACCCACCCTGGATGCCTCCGGGTATTACCGCGGAGATTGGAAAACTCTCACTGCTCATGGATATGCCGCGTTTCGGCCACTCGTTCGGTATCGAACGAATGGAAATGGAGGACGCGACGTTTCATTTGGAGCGCGATTCTACAAATCATGCCAACTGGCAGTGGACTGACCCGGGCAAGAGCAGCGGCGCGAAGTTCACCATCGTCCGAAGCTTATCGATACCCCATGCGCACGTACTGCTCAACGATGCACTTCGACATCTCAAGTTCGACGGTACAGTCTCTGTCCATGAGGCAAACGGACCGGAAGGACCTCCAGCGTTGCGTCTCGACGGGGTGGGCCAACTGAACGGCAAAACGGCCTCTATCGAGATCGCCGGCGATCCGCTCTCAACTGCGAGTCACGACAAGCCCTATCACTTTGACTTCGTTGGACGCTCGAGCGGCTCCCGCCTCAGCGGCCGCGGCTTCCTGCCGCAACCCTTCAATTTCGACCTACTCGATACATCGTTCGACGCAGCGGGGGCGGACCTCAAGGATCTGTACTTTCTGACCGGCGTGACCTTGATCAACACCGGAAGTTACGCCGCGTCCGGAAAGGTTTCGCGCCGTGGAACTCATTCCAAGTTCAGCGATCTCGTCGTGACTTCGGGACAGAGTGATATGCGAGGCACGGTGTCGATTGAATCCTCGAGCGGTCGCCCGAAAATCGAGGCGGACCTGAATTCGCAGCTCCTGCGCGTGTCGGATCTCGGGCCGCGCGCGGCGGGCCGGGCTTCCGAGTCCGAGACGAGTCCATCGCTGTTGCTATCGAACGCTACGCTCAGCGTCAGCGCGATGCGCCGAGGCGATGCGGTGGTGAACTTCCACGCTCGCGGCGTTGAATTGGGGCGCGTACCACTGCAAGGAGTCTCGGCTAAAGTAACGATCGATCACGGCATACTCACCGTGTCGCCGCTGGCGGCGGAGGTGTATGGGGGCAAGCTTCTCGGTCGTCTCAGGCTCGATGCGCGGAGGGACGTTCCACCGGCCGACGTAGATCTCAAGATCACCGATTTACAACTGGAACAAATCGATCGAAAAGATTCGGTTTCACCGCCCTTTGAGGGTCTAATGCAGGCGCGAGTCGCCGTCTCCGGTCGGGGAAGTTCGGTCCATCAGGTCGCCGCGAGCGCCAATGGGACCGTGACGGCGGCGGTCCCGAAGGGCGCCATTCGCGCCTCGTTGGCGGAACTCACCGGAATCGATCTTCGCGGGGTCGGTCTTTTGCTCACCAAAAACACGGAGGAGACCGCCGTTCGTTGCGGGGCCGCAAGTTTTCAGGCTCACGAAGGCACTCTTACCGTGCAGAGTTTGGTCGTGGACACCGAGCGTGTCCTGATCGTCGGCGAGGGCCAAATCCATCTCGACTCCGAGGATCTCGATTTGACGTTCCGCGGCCAACCCAAGCAGTTGCGGCTCTTCCGGTTGCGTTTGCCCATCTTGGTACGGGGTACCCTGACTCACCCCGAGATCGCAATCCAGGCGCACGATGCCGCTCAAAAGTCGGGAGTACAGCAGCCAACAACGCCTGCGGTCACGGAGCGTGGCTTGGCGAAGGATGCCGACTGTGCGGCGTTGCTTGCACAATCGGCTCCGCAAAATCGGAAGCAAGACGCGCTCATTGCCAAATAAAGGTTGGATTGACGCGTGAACGCCCGGTGATATCCTGAGGAAAGACTGGGCGTAGCCTCACGCGGACCAAAAACATATGTTCATTCGTAATCAGTGGTACGTCGCCGCGTGGGACCACGAAATCGATCGCTCACCCTTTGCGCGGATCATTTGCGGCGAGTCGGTCATGCTCTATCGCCGGTTCGACCGCTCGGTCGTGGCGATGCAGGACGCATGTCCGCACCGCCTGGTGCCGCTGTCGCTAGGAATCAAGGAAGGGGACAATATTCGTTGTCGATATCATGGACTGCTGCTCAACAGCGAAGGGCAAGCCATCGAGATGCCTCTCAAATCCGAGAAGCCGCATAAATCGATTTGCGTGAAGACGTTCCCGGTCATCGAACGGCATCGTTTCGTGTGGGTGTGGATCGGAGAGTCCGAGAAAGCCGACCCGGCTCTCGTTCCCGATTTCTGGCCATGCTCTCACCCCAACTGGACATTCGATGGGGGCTATTACCACATCAAATGCGATTACCGCCTCGTGATCGACAATCTCATGGATCTCACTCACGAAACCTACACCCACCAAGACTCCATAGGGCAGCGGGAGATTCTCGAGTCTCCGATCCAGACAACTTCATCCGAGAATCACGTTGTGGTGACGCGCTGGATGGCCGGTATCGAAGCTCCCCCGCTTTGGCGCAATGCACTCAAAAAGGACGGACCAGTCGATCGTTGGCAAATCTGCCATTTTCTACTTCCCTCCTCGGTCATCATCGACGTGGGTGTCGCCCTCGTCGAAAGTGGCGCGACCGTCGAGAAGCACGACCAGGGCGTTCGCGGGTTTGTAATCGACGCGCTGACGCCGGAGACAGAGTTGACGAGTCACTACTTCTGGGGAATGGCGCGAAACTTCGATATCGGAGACGCTGGATTTACCGAGCGATTCAAGAAACAGCAAGGCGGTGTTTTTCAAGAGGATGTGGCAGTTCTCGAGGCACAGCAGCGATCGATATCGGCTAACCCCGGTTTGAAATTGAAGGCGTTTAGCATCGATAACGGTGGAGTGCGATGCCGTCAACTCATCGATCGCATCATCAAGGCGCAGCAGTCCGCTTCACAGTAAAGACGCGGGCGGTTATCGCCGAACACTCACGATAGCATCCCTACTGGGCCCGGATTTCCTGTCGCCGCGAATATTCTACGGATGTCGCGCGCTGCGATCCGCCATTTCCCGTCCGCGCACAAACGATAGACGTCCTCAAAATCGGCCACGAGGTAGGGCGTCGCAGGCGTGATTGGCGGCGGCCCATCATCGGCGAACGTCATGCACACGCTGCTGCCTCGGGCAGTCGAATCGCTTTCAATATTAACTATCAAGTTGGCCGACATATGCCGGCAAATACGAACGCCGGTCAATGCGCGCCTATCGAATACGGCGCGGATCTCGGCGCGTCCCACGGACCTCCGCTGCGCATGCGTATATATCGCATCTTCAGTGAACAGTTCGACGAGATCATCGATCCGATCGTGATCGAGGAGGAATGTGAATGCCGAATTCAGATCCTGCAGGGCAAAGCGGATTCGAAACAGCGTGAGTTCGTCCATGGCGCTCACGATGCCGCCACTATGGGTGGTGAGGCCTCCCCTTCCGAGTCGACGCACAATGCCACGAGGAACCGAGATACCATGTTGTAGGTCGCGATGATTGCAACCAGCTCGACCAGATGCTGATCGTTGCCGAGTTCTGACCTGACGCGTTCAAACGTATCGTCGGTCACCCGCACCTGACGCGTCATTTCGCCGGTGAGCCGCAGTGTGGCACGCTCCACCGCGTTGAACAGCACCGCGTCCGAGCACGCGTCGTCGAAAGAGTTGAGCGCCT
The DNA here is from genome assembly GCA_963755965.1 of uncultured Gammaproteobacteria bacterium. Lineage (GTDB taxonomy): Bacteria > Pseudomonadota > Gammaproteobacteria > Steroidobacterales > Steroidobacteraceae > Bog-1198. The sequence continues at coordinate 56,933 of CAVWLU010000006.1, read as the reverse complement.
CGGCCGCTGCCGCACTCCCGCCTTCCATGAGAAATAGAGGCAGATGCTGTGCAAGCTCATAGTCGGCATCGTTCAGCACGGCGACGCCACAGATCGCCAGCTCGCGCAATTTGGGTGCGACGCCGAAACGGTTTCGCACCGACCCAAGGTGCGCATTCCAGCCTCGCGCCAACTCGGGGCTGTGCAATAGCATCCGATCGAGGTTGAGCAGAGTCCCGCCGCGGCGCGCACGGATTTCGTCGACCAGTTCTGACGGTTGAGCGGAGGCCTCCTCGGAGTAGGGAAAGCGTCGCATGGCACTTATACCCAGTTCACTGTATTGGTGAGCGTTCCGATTCGTTCGATGGAAACCGACACCGGTCCACCAGAGCGGTTGAGGTCTATGTTCTGCACGGCGCCGCCCGTGGCTGATTTTGCCAACGCGGTTCCGAGGGAAACGATATCTCCCGGCATCAGAGTCAGATAGCTCGACAAAAATTCGAGTAGCTCCGGAGTCTTGTAAAGGAGATTCTTCGTATTATCCTGCGTGATCAATTCGCCTTTATGAGAGCACGTCACTTCAAGATCATGGGGATCATCAATCTCGTCCTTCGACACCAACCACGGACCCATGCAGGCAAATGTATCACTGCATTTATAACGGCCAGGATAGCTTACCCAAGTGTCGACGTGTTTGACCCCTTTTGGATGATTCGGATCGGGATGAATCGCACGATAGTGGAACGTATCCTCGCCGCGCATCGTCGGCGAGGTGACGTCGTTGTGTATGGTATAGCCAAACACGTATTCGTAAGCGTCGCGCGCGCCGATGTTTTTGGCGGTCTTCGCTATTACGACGGCCAACTCGGGTTCGGGATGGGTTCTACCGTACTCGGTGCGGCACTCGATGGCGCCGAGATGCCCGATGAGCGCGCTGCTCGGCTTGATGAACATCGCAGGGTGATCCGGACCTTGAATGATCCGCCCCTTGTTGGCGCTGTTGTTGAGCGCAATACAGCAAATCTTTGACGGCCGGCGCACCGGCGCCCGCCATTGGACGTCGTCCAAGGAGTACCGAACATATCGCTCCGGATCCATTGACGTCGATTGCACCGTTCGCCGGAGCCAGTCGGTACCCTCCTCGCCCGCTTCGATGACTTCCAGCAGCGTCCGCGGACTTAGCGCGCGGAGCGCACCACCGCCGGCGTCGACCGAGAGGTCCAGAAGATACCCCTCGAAGAAGACGCCAAATCGCTCGGCTCCTGCCGCATAAAAGCTCGCCAGCCTCACTTCAGAACCTCCACATCGACCGGACCACAGAAACGAGCCCGCCGCTAGTTTAGCGCGATCGACGCTCCCGCACTTTGGAGCTAAGCTGGGTCGGCGGCGCCAATCGATTGAACTGATTCGCGCAGCCTATGGAGGGCTCTAGGTGTCGGCCGATCACTTTGATGTGTTGATTGTCGGAGGTGGCCTTTCGGGTATCTGTGCGGGCACCTGCCTCCAGAGGAACTGCGCTCAGATGAGCTATGCGATTCTCGAATCTCGCGAATCCATCGGCGGGACGTGGGACTTGTTCCGCTATCCGGGCGTCCGCTCGGACTCCGATATGTTTACGCTCGGCTATTCGTTTAAGCCCTGGACGGGCCGAAAGGCGATCCCCGACGGCGATTCCATACTCAATTATGTTCGGGATACGGCGAGTGAATACGGCATCGATCGGAAAATTCGATTCAACCATTGCGTCAAAAGCGCCTCGTGGGATTCGAAGAACGCCGCGTGGACGATTGAAGCGGAAAGTGGCCCGGAAAAGGCAATTGTTCGGTTCACTTGCAACTTTCTTTTGGTGTGCAGCGGTTATTACAATTACGCTGAAGGTTTTACGCCGGCATTCCCTGGCCGTGACAATTTCTCCGGAGCCGTCATTCACCCGCAGAAGTGGCCGAAAGATCTTGAGTACGCCGGCAAACGCATCATCGTCATCGGAAGCGGCGCCACCGCCGTCACATTGGTCCCCGAGATGGCCAAGTCCGCCGCTAGCGTGACGATGCTGCAACGCTCGCCATCGTACGTGCTGTCAATGCCATACCACGATGAAATCGCAAACTTCCTGCGGCGCCATTTGCCGTTGGCGCTGAGCTACAGCCTCGTTCGATGGAAAAACATTCTATTCACCATCTATTTTTTCGCGCTTTGCAAAAATAAACCTGAACGGGCCAAGCAGTGGCTCCTGAAACAAGTCCGAAGGGCGCTCGGCGACGACTACGACGTCGGGAAACATTTTACGCCGCGGTACAATCCTTGGGATCAGCGCCTGTGTCTCATTCCGGATGGCGATCTATTTGACGCGATCAAATCGGGAAAAGCCGAAATGGTCACGGATGAAATAGAAACCTTTACCAGGAACGGCATCAAGCTCCGGAGCGGGACGGAACTCGAAGCGGATATTATCGTCACCGCCACGGGGCTAAACCTCCTCTTACTGGGCGGCATTCAATTCAGCGTCGACAGCCGGGCCGTGGACTTCTCGAAAACGATGCTCTACAAAGGAGCGATGTATAGTGGAGTACCCAACCTGGCATCCGTTTTCGGGTACACCAATGCGTCGTGGACGCTCAAGTGCGAACTGACGTGCAACTTCGTATGCCACCTGCTCAATCACATGAACGAGATGGGGGCCCGGGTTTGCATGCCGCAGAACCACGATGCGTCCATCGAAGAGGCGCGCTGGCTGAATCTTTCCTCCGGGTACATTCAGCGCGTAATCGACAAGCTACCGAAACAGGGTTCCAAATTGCCCTGGAAATTGCGCGATAACTATGTGCTCGACTCCATGACCTTAAGAGCGCGCTCTTTTGATGATGGAGTCATGCAGTTCACAGTCCGTCCGTGAATTTCCCATCGATCAGGATAAAAGCGACGCGGCAATTACGTCCCGATCGATTGGACCAACCGTGATTGGTCCCCCGCTGAATCACGATGTCGCCCGCGCGAACCGTGGTTTCGCCATCATCTACCAAGAGAGTGATCTCGCCCTCGAGCACTATGCCGTAGTCGATCGTCTCGGTGCGATGCATGAATGGATGGCGGGAATCGCCGCGGCCGTGAGTCGATGCGCCTGCGGCACCGATTTCTGCGAAATGCGCGCGCGCCGACGCCGCGTCGATCCCTTGAATATCCTTCGTCTCCGTGGGGAAATCCAGTACCCGAATTCGGGTGCCCCTGGGCGGCGGCGCAAGGGTGAGCTGATCTTCGGGAGGCTCGCCACTGCTTCGGTCGATGGGCGCCGGGGTGTCGCGCGTGTTCCATACCTCGTAGAAAGTCGGTCCGACTTGACCGATCACCCGGATTCGTTCCGGCGGTGAATCGGACTGGATCACGGCTCGGCCGGATTTATCGTGCCCGGTCACGATTCGGCGGAAGGGTTTTGACATACAAGGTGCCTCTTAAGATGTATTGAAATCCCGTTTAAATTGGACCTAACGCCCCGCCGTATAGTCCTATTCCTACACGCTGTTGCGAATCTACACCATGAACGGCGAGCCGCGATTGGCGCATAGTTTAGGAGCTATACAGCGTATGGAAGCACGAAAGAACAATTAGACACAAAAAAAGGGGTCAACATGTCATTCATTGCCTGGATTGTGCTCGGATTGATAGCGGGTTTTATAGCGAGCAAGATCGTGAACAAAGCCGGCGAAGGGATGGTGCTGGACATTGTGCTGGGCATCATCGGAGCTGTCGTCGGCGGATATCTCTTTCAAACTTTTGGCATGTCGGGTGTTACCGGGGTCAATCTCTATAGCATTCTGGTCGCAGTCATCGGCGCCGTGGTTGTGCTTTTTATCTATCACGCCATCCGTCGCTCACCGCGAGTGTAAGGACTGACAAGACGCGGCCGGCGGCGTTCATAGAACGACTGTCTTTGAACGTGCCGGTCCGCACATTGAAGGCATAGCCCATGTGGACCATCGTGGCGACCATCGGTGCGACGGTGGTGGTCGTCGTCTTCGTCATCAATCTTCATACGCCCGAAAAGAAGATACAGCATAAAGTACGTCATCTTTATGGCGTCGCGGATCCCGAATTCGAGCGGGAAATGGGTACGCTGCTGGGGCCGGCGATCCTGCCTGGCAACCAGATCACAGCGCTTCAAAACGGCGACGAAATCTTTCCCGCAATGCTAAAGGCAATTCGGGCCGCGCAGCACACGATAAACTTTGAAACATACATCTATTGGTCCGGGCATACCGGGGAGGAATTCGCTCGAGCGCTCGTAGAGCGTGTCCGGGCCGGCGTCAAAGTGCATCTCATGCTCGACTGGCTGGGCAGCGAAAAGATGGCGCCCCAACTCATCGGTCAGATGAGGGACGCCGGCGTGGAAATCGAACGTTACCACGCGCTGCGTTGGTACAGCCTGGGAAAGTTGAACAATCGCACTCATCGCAAGGTGCTCATCGTCGACGGTAAGATCGGCTTTACCGGCGGGGTGGGCATCGCCGACGAATGGACCGGCCGTGCCCAGGATCCCGGCCATTGGCGGGACATGCATTTTATGATTGAAGGGCCCGTTGTCGCGCAGTTCCAGGCGGTATTCCTCGACAACTGGATCAAAACCACCGGACGGGTACTAACTGGGGAGACTTATTTCCCGCCGTTAGCTCCTGTTAGCGAGCTGAAGATGCATATGTTCATGAGCTCTCCTGCCGGCGGCAGCGAAAGCATGCGGCTCATGTATCTGATGGCGATTACCGCGGCGGAACGATCAATCGACGTGGAGGCCGCTTATTTCGTCCCCGATGCGCTCATGAGCCGTGAACTCATCAAAGCGCGAGCGAGAGGGGTTCGGATACGGATTCTTCTGCCGGACAAGCATATCGATTCTGAAACGGTACGCATCGCAAGCAAACGAGCGTGGGGCCCCCTTCTCGAGAGCGGCGTGGAAATTCACGAGTACGCACCGACCATGCTCCATTGCAAGATGCTGATTTTCGATCGCTACATGGTCTCGGTAGGCTCGACCAATTTCGACATGCGATCGTTCGAGTTGAACGACGAGGCAAGCCTCAATGTCTACGATGCCAACTTCGCGCAACGCATGACAAACGTTTTTGAAGACGACCTCAAGAACTCCACTCCCTACGATTTCTCGCAGTGGCGCCGGCGCTCCTGGGTCGAGAAAGCGGCCGAGGTAGTCCTCATACCGCTCAAGTCCCAGCTTTAGCTCAAGTCCCAACTCTAGCTCACCCGCCAGCTTATGCCCGCCGTCGTTACACCGAAGGCGGGTCTTGGTCTCGCTCGGCGTGACGATGCTTGGCGAGCGCGGCGATGAATCCCTTTGCGACCGTCGCGCCTTGCGCCGCCGCTATCATCAAGCCGGGATCCGGCTTTCCCGAGGGCAATACTTTTGGAATGCCGGCTTTTTCCAGAAGTGCCACGGACGCGCCCAAGACCAGGATGGTTTTACAGTGCCGGTATTGGTCCTTCAGAAACTCAAGCGCCTGACCCGATTTCACGAGTGTCTGAGCCAGACCATCGCCGCCGGGGACGATCACTGCATCAAAGAGCACGGACGGCGAATTCTCGAGTGTCGCATCAGCTTCCACCAAGGCTCCTGTTGCGCTCTTGACGGAGCCGAGGCGAACTCCCAAGAAGCGAATCACGGCGCCGGCCTCCGTCAGCTCGGCCTGTAGCGCCTCAATCGATGCAATATCCATTCCCGGAGCGATCAGCACCGCAATTTTGCGGGTCGCGATCGCACCAGTGCCCGGCAGCGCCATCAATGAGAGCGGCGGAGAGTTTTTGACCTCCGCGTTCACGGACTTCTGGACTGCGCGGGGCATGGGATCGGGGAGCGAGACCCCCAAGCCATCGGCGACTGCCGCCGCCAATTCCTTGGAGACATTGAGCAGCGAACTTAACGTCCGAAGGCGGATCGCAGGAACGGTCACCTTACTGAGCTCAAAACGAAACGCGCCAATTATGTGCGCCTTCTCGGCGGCAGTTTGACTGTTGAAAAAAAGCGTCGCCTGATTGTAGTGCTCGGCGAATTTCTCGGGCTTGCCGCGCACCTTGTCGACAGGCGCATTCTCAGAACTGACGGATGGGGCAAATGACACGAATCCATTGGCGCCTGCCTGGAAGGGACAACCGCCGCCGAGAGAATTGGGCTCATAGGACACGCGGCCCCGTGGAATCGCTTGGCGATGAATGCCGTCTCGCTGATTGTTATGCACGGCTGCCAAGGGTGCATTGATCGGCAACTCGTGGAAATTGGGACCTCCCAACCGCGATATTTGCGTATCGATGTAGGAGTGTATTCGGCCGTGCAGCAACGGGTCGTTGCTGAAATCGATTCCGGGAACGACGTGTGCGGTGCAGAAGGCTACCTGCTCGGTCTCCGCAAAGAAATTGTCAGGATTGCGATTCAGAACCATGCGGCCAACCGGTGTCACCGGAACCATCTCTTCGGGAATCAGCTTGGTGGAGTCGAGCACGTCAAAGCTGAACGAGTCAGCTTGCTCTTCGGTAAATATTTGCAGACCGAGCTCCCATTCGGGGTAGTGGCCGGATTCGATCGCTTCCCACAGATCCCGGCGATGAAAGTCCGCATCTGCGCCGGCTATCTTGACCGCTTCGTCCCAGACGAGCGAGTGGGTACCCAAGATCGGTTTCCAGTGGAATTTGCAAAAGACGGAGTCACCCTTGTCATTCACCAGCCTAAAGGTGTGTACGCCAAACCCCTGCATCATACGAAGACTTCTCGGAATCGCCCGATCCGACATGATCCAAAGCAGCATGTGCGTCGATTCCGGCATGAGGGATACAAAATCCCAAAACGTGTCGTGCGCCGTCGCGGCTTGCGGGATCGCGTTGTTCGGCTCCGGTTTAGCGGCGTGGATCAAGTCCGGGAATTTCATCGCGTCTTGAATAAAGAACACGGGAATGTTATTGCCCACCAGGTCCCAATTGCCTTCATCGGTGTAGAATTTAACTGCGAATCCGCGAACATCGCGGGCGGTGTCCGCTGATCCTCGCTCTCCCGCGACGGTCGAAAACCGCACGAACACGGGCGTGATCTTGCCTTTCTGGGCGAAAGGTGCGGCTTTTGTATACTTGGTGAGCGGCTTGTAACTCTCGAAAAAACCGTGGGCGCCCGACCCTCTCGCGTGAACGATGCGCTCAGGAATCCGCTCATGATCGAAATGAGTTATTTTTTCTCGAAGAACAAAATCTTCCAGCAGCGTAGGGCCGCGCAGGCCCGCCTTTAAGGAATTTTGATTGTCGGAGACGGCGACGCCCTGGTTCGTGGTAAGTGCCTGACCGGACGAGTTGACTCGCACACCTTCGAGGCCGCCATCGATACTGACGGGCTCCGACGCGGGCGCGCCTGTCTTCGGCGATTCATTTTTTTCACTCAACGTTCCCGCACCCGCCGTAGGCGAGGGCATCTCAGTATTGGCGCCTTCGGGCGGCGCCACTGCATTGTCGTAACCATATTCAAGGGGCTTCGCTTCATTCCAAGGCATCGACGCTGCGAGCGCTTCTTGGTTTTGCGCGTGCATCGCCAGATCTGTTTCGGGCGCGCCGGGATGGCTCGGGCCGCTAGTGGTCGTGCCCGCGCCGCTCGCACTCGCGATGATCGAATCTGTGCGGATTGCCTTTTTGGGCATTTTGGAAGGCTTCGACGGAGTCTTTTTCAAGGACGTTTTCCTTTGGTGATTGCGGTCAGGCCTTCGCCGGAAGGACACAATGGGGCCTCTGCGGTGCTGCCAACATGGCGGCCGGGATGCACTTCGTGCAGGGATTATCCGACAGGCTGCTATGATGACTTTTTTGTGACATCCGCCTATGCCTACCAAAGCCGCCCGATTCCCGACTCGTGCCAATCGTCATCGGACGTTGGAGGAGCGGCGCACACTCAAGATGGCAAGTTCCGCGCACGCTTATGTGCGCGGCAGCACGGTGCAATTTTATCAATGGCTGCAGAAGCGAGGCGAACGGGCCGTTCCTAAAGGACCGCCCGTCTGGATATGCGGCGACTGCCACGCCGGCAATTTAGGCCCACTCGCTTCAGCGGATGGCAAGATTCATGTGCAAATTCGCGACCTCGATCAAACCGTGATTGGTAACCCCAATCACGATCTCATCAGACTCGCATTGTCGCTGTCCTCGGCCGCGCGAGGGTCCGATTTGCCGGGCGTGACGACCGCCCACATGCTCGAGCAAATGATGATCGGCTACCAACGTGCCTTGCGGGGACCGCGCGCGCAAAACGTCATTGAAAGCGACAAACCGGACTGTATCCGGGTGGTAATGCGAAGCGCTCTGTCCCGCACGTGGAAACATTTGGCGCGCGAGCGCCTGAAGGACCTGAAGCCCAATATCCCCAAGGGCGAGCGCTTTTGGCCGCTCGCCAAAGAAGAAAATACGGCAATAGAACAACTATTCGCGCGGGAAGACGTGAGAAAGCTGGTTGCGTCGCTGAAATCCAGACCCACCGAAGCGAAGATCGACGTCCTGGACGCGGCCTATTGGATGAAAGGCTGCAGTTCCCTCGGGCGACTGCGATTTGCAGTCCTATTAAACGTAAGTCACGGCAAATCCAAAGACGATGAGTTTTGCCTGATCGACATCAAGGAGGCCAGTCCCGCTGCCGCACCTCGTGCACGTGCTTCAAAAATGCCGAGAGACAACGGCAGACGGGTCGTCGAAGGTGCCAAGCACTTGTCCCCCGCATTGGGGGATCGAATGATGGCGGCCAAGCTATTGGGCCGCTCCGTGGTTGTACGCGAATTGATGCCGCAAGATTTGAAGCTCGAGATCGACCAGCTGACGCGCGAAGAAGCCGTGAATTCGGCGCGCTATTTGGCCGAGGTCGTCGGCAAAGCCCACGCCCGGCAAATGGACGCCGCGACTCGAAAGGCATTTTCCGCAACATTTAAGGCACGGCGATCGTCCCCGCTGGACGCGCCCTCATGGTTATGGTCAAGCGTCGTGGAGTTGGCAGTCCGCCCACGAAGCCGCGTACTTGGAACACTGCCGGCGCTATGCGCTTGCTTAGGGCCGCACGCAAAACGCCTCGGTCCCGGCCGGCGTCAGCGCGCGGTAACGAGTTGCGCAAGTGGAAATCGCGCGCTGTATCGCGCGCCACCGCCGTCGATCTCGGTCACCGCCATCTCTCCACCGAGTGCATGGACCCTATGAGCAATCGAGCAGATCGTGAACGCATCATCCTGCGCAAACGTGTTCGCGCACGTCTCCCCGTCGTGGCAAACAACAACATTCAACACATCCTTATCCACATCCAGCGACAAACGGGCCGCCTTCACTGAGGGCTGACGGAGCGCAACGCCAAAAGATCCTTGCGCGATGCGAAACAGGGAAATTGACGCTTCTTTGGTGAAGTCTGGCTCGACGTCAGGGTAAATCTCGCTGTAGGCCAATTGTGCCTGGTGGCAGGCGTGTTTGACCTCCCATTTCAGCGCCGCAAATAGCCCAAAATTATCCAATAGCGAGGGCCTCAGGCTCTCGATTATCTTACGTTTCAGATCAATCGCTTCCGCCAGGGTGCGACGGACGCGCCCCAAGCGCAGTCGCAATTGATCGTCTATCGGCAAATTTTGCTCCGCGAACGCGACATCCATAACGGCCGAGACCAATAAGCCACCCATTTCATCGTGCAGTTGGCGTGAAAGTGAGCCGCGAGCATTTTCCAACGACACCTGAAGGTGGTCGACCATCTCGTTGGCGTCTGGACAATTATGTAAAGGTACGAAGGATTGCATTGCCACTTCCAATAAAACCGATCCCTGGCGGAGCCCAGATCCCATTCGCGTCTCATTCTCGCCACTTCCCTCTCGGCAGGATAGGGGCGCGGTTCCCGCTCGCGCGTAGGCGGGCGCCTAATGGGTTTCGCGCGCCGGAGGCGCCTTACCCTGGTTATCCTGTCTAAGAGATGCGACACGCAGAAGTAGCGCCGAGGGATCGATGGGTTTGACCATGTGGTCTTGGAAGCCGGCAGCGAGCGCGTCTACCCTGTCTTGCAAGCGCGCAAACGCGGTCAGCGCAATCGCGGGCAGCGCATCAGCGCCAAATCCCTGCGTCCGCAATGACCGAATCAGGTGATAGCCGTCTACGTCTGCCATGCCGATGTCGCTAATGAGAAAATTGACACCTCTGTCGGTGACGGCACTTCGCGCCGACTCGGCGTTGTGAGCTTCAACAACCTGAGCTCCCGCATCCGTCAAAATCCGCTTGGTCAATTCCCTTGCGTCCTTATCGTCCTCCACCACGAGCACGAGGAGACCGGTAAGATCCAGGGCGCGCAACCTCTGACTCTCGCCCTCAACCAGCAACGATGAGTTTTCGCTGATGGGTATGTTGACCGTAAAGGTCGCACCGTGCCCTTCGCCGGCGCTCGCCACTTCGACAGATCCGGCATGTAGTTCGACGATCTGCTTGACGATTGCAAGGCCTAGTCCAAGGCCGCCGAATCTTTTGGTGCTGCTCGCGTCTTGTTGGCTAAAGCGCTCGAATATGTGCGGCAGAAATTCCGAGCTGATTCCTCTACCGTGATCGGCTACCACGAAGCGAAAGTGCCGGTCCGCCTTGGACGCGCTAACATCCACAATGCCGCCATCTGCCGAAAATTTAATCGCGTTGCTCAACAAATTCAGCACAACCTGCTGAAGGCGCGCAGCGTCGGCCTCGATTACTACGCCTTCGCCGCCGAATGATGACTTGATCTCGATGTGCCGCGACAAGGCCGATGAATTCACCACGTCTAAGGCTGCCCGGACGATCGGGTAAGGATCTATCACCGACGGTGTTAACCGCATTTTTCCGAAGGTTATGCCGGCGTAATCCAGAAGATCGGCAATCATTTGCGACTGCAGTCTGGAATTACGCTCAATTGCCTCAACTGCCCGCATTACCGGCGCCGGCAAACCGTCCGTGCGGCCTAAGAGTGTCGCCCATCCTAATATCGCACTGAGAGGATTGCGCAATTCGTGCGATAGCGTCGCGAGAAATTCTTCCTTCTGGCGATTGCTGCGCTCCGCGTCGGCTCGCGCCGCGCGCTCGCAAATCAACAGTCTCTCTCGGTCGCTCTCCGCTTGCAAGCGCTGCGCGATGTCCGTCATGACGATGACGCGAGCGCCCGAGATATCTTCCGACGCCAATCGCAATTCAACGTGCGCCACCGTACCGTTTTTTCGGGTGAAGGTGAACGGTTCATTGCGCAGGGAGCGCGGTTCGAAGATTCCTGCAGATTCCCCGAATACGCTCGCGACCGGCAGACCGATCAGTTCCGCCGCTGAGTAACCGGTCAATTCACAAAAAGCGGGATTGACACTCTCGTATAGCAGGTGTCTGTCGGTCATGGCAATCGCAACCGGCGCGAGCTTGAAAATCGTGCGCAGTTTTGCGTCAAGCCCTCTTCTGATCAAATCTGCGTTACGCGCAAAGAGCAAAGTTCTGATCGTTGCCAGCAAGACGGGCGCTTCAACCGGTCGTGTCAAATAGCTGTCGGCGCCCGCTTCGAGGCCCAATGCAAAGTCCCCTGTCTGGGTAAACGTGGCAGATAAATGCAGTACTGGAAGCTGAGCCGTCTCAGGCGTTGCGCGCAGGCGTCGGCAGACCTCAAAGCCATCCATATCGGGCAAATTGACATCCAAGACAACAAGGTCGGCCTGTCGCGCGAGAGCCAGCGCGCCGCCTCCGGTCGTGGCCTCCAGCACCTCGTATCCGGCCGATCGGAGTACGCGCGAAGTCGCGTATAAGGCAGCCGGGTTATCGTCCACCGCCAATATCCTTACCGGTGGGCTTTTGATTGTAGTTACGGCGTTCACACGGTAATCCTATTTCGCGCTACCTGAATAATGAGTCGGAATTACCACGGAGAAGCGCGATCCCCGCCCCTCTTCGCTGGTCACCGCGACAGCTCCCCCCAATAATTCTGCAAATTTCTTCGCCAGCGACAACCCTAGACCCGTTCCTCTCAAGCGCTTTTGGATACGGGTATCGATTTGTACGAAATCGGAAAACAGCGCCGGCAAGTGCTCTTTTGCTATGCCGATCCCGGTGTCGCTGACAGCAAATTCCACTCTGTCATCGCCCACGAGAGTCGCGCTCACGCGAACCTCTCCTTCCTTGGTGAATTTCAGAGCATTGGAGATAAAGTTACGAAGTATTTGCGAGAGCTTTTTATCGTCGGTGTAGATTCTCGGAATGGCATTGGTTTCTTCAAATATGAGGGAAACGGTCCCGCTCCCGACGATGGGCTTAAACATTCCCCGCAACGCGGAAAACAAATCAACCATCTCGAACCACTCCGGGGAGATCGAAATGCGACCTGCATCGACCTTGGCGAGATCGAGCAGGTCATCGACCATTTCAGTGAGTTCGCGCACACTCCCGCGTACGAATTGGATTTGACGCTGCTGTTCCGTCGTCAGAGGACCATCCATGCCGCCGATGAGAATGTCGGCAATGCTCGTGATGGAAGCGAGAGGCGTGCGAAATTCATGGCTCATGTAAGATAGAAATCGACTCTTGAGATCGGCGGCTTCCCGCAATTGCACTGCGTTTTCGTCGAGCTCGGCATACAGCGCCACGACCCCTTTGTTGGTTTCAGATAGCTCTACCTCCAGCACGGCAAGCTCGGCCTGCTGTTTTGCGACTTGGGCGCGCAGCAATTCAATCTCGCTGCTCACGTTCTAATGCCCGATACGAGGACTGTGACGTCATCGCGTGCTCTCGCGTGGTCCCGGTACAGGACGCCGGCGATCACGGCGGCATGGCGCGCAAAAAGACCGGGGTAGGCGCCAAGGGACCAACGAGCGGACATCCCGTCCGAATGCATTACGATTCTATCCCCCGGGACGTAGTCGTATTCAAACTGCTGTTTCCGCAGCAATTGAACGCCCAAAATGCCATTGTGAGAAACCATACCGCGTGATCTTGACGTCGAAACGATCGACGCCGAAATATTTCCAATGCCCGAGTACGAAACCTTGGAATCCGTGGCGTTGAACCGCGCACAGGCGGCAGCTGCGCCGCGGCCACCCGCCAGCGCATCGTGCAAGTGCTGCATCGACTCGGAAGGCGAGTCGAAGGGTCTTGCTGTAAAAGCCGCCGCGGCTGACTGTGCGGCAGTCGCCGCGAGTGGGCCGTGTCCGAGGCCATCTATCACCATCATCGCCACCGTCTCGCCGCTGTCGGCGACTCTCCACGTATCACCGCACTCGGTTTCTCCAGCCACCGCAACGCTGATTGCGCCAAACTCCCCGCTTCTCGTAGACGCGGCGTGCCCCGATCCGGTGCCGACCTGTTTCTTGATTCTGGATACCGCGACAGTCCCTTTGCCGTCCGCGGAATAGACATCGAACAAACTGGACAAACGCGAGATGGCGCCCAAGCCCGTGCCCGCGGTTCCACCCGTGGAGTATCCGTCGCGGATGCAGCGCTCGACGTCCATACCGGGCCCGCGATCTATCGAGACCAATTCGATCGCAATTCCACTTGCTTCGTGGAGCGCTTGAATCAGCAACTCGCCGCGTCCCGCGTGCTTAACCAGGTTATTTGCCATTTCAGTGGCGACGATGCCAACTCTCCCCACCAACGTCTCGTCGAACTCATAGGTCTCTGCAAGACGCTGCGCAGTGCGCCGGCATTCGCCAACTTGACTTGAATCTTCGATCCGCATGCGCAATTGCGATCCACTTTCCAGCAAATGCATGTCATTTCCAGCGCGTAATTGTCACACGCGTACCCACCCCAACGGTCGAGTCAATCTCGAATTCATTCACCAGGCGTTTTGTTCCGGTGAGCCCCAATCCGAGGCCGGTTCCCGACGACCAACCATCCGTCATAGCGAGTTGGAGATTGGGTATGCCGGGCCCCTTATCTTCGAACGTTAGCCGCAAACCGCGTTTGGCCCCGTCAACGAGCATCGCCCATTTGAGTATCCCACCGCCGCCGTAGATGAGGGTGTTGCGCGCCAATTCGCTCGCCGCAGTCACCATCTTGGTTTGATCGACCAGCGAGAAGCCCTGTTGCTGCGTCATGCGTCGCACCGCCTGACGGCCGAGAACGATGTCGTGCTCATTTCCCAATGGAAGGTCACCGGTTGATGAAGTTTGCATCGTCGCTCGACTCGTTCAGAGCATGGCGCAGCAGTTGCATTCCGCGCTCCACGTTTAGCGCGGTTGCAACGCCCGGTAACGACAACCCCAGTTCAACCAAGGTAATCGCCACGGCGGGCTGCATTCCCACCAAAACGGTTTTTGCGCCGAGAATTCGCGCCATTCCAGATATGTCGGCGATCATGCGGCCAATGAAAGAATCGACCATTTCCAACGCCGAAATGTCCACGAGGACGCCCTTTGCGCCCTTTTTATCAATCGCACGGGTTAGATCGTCTTGCAATTGGAGCGCAAGTTGATCATGCATATCGACTTGAATGGTGACGAGCAAGAACTCGCCCATCCTTAATATCGGGATTCGGTCCATGCGCTACTGCTTTGTGAAAGAAATGCCGTTGCGCTTGAGTGCCAGCGCCAATGCGTCCGCAAGGTTCGCCTTCGTTGTAACGCCCTGGAGGTCGACACCAAGATGAACTATGGTTTGTGCGATTTGGGGACGTACACCGCTGATGATGCAGTCAGCACCCATCAAGCGAATCGCAGTGACGGTTTTCAACAGATGCTGGGCAACCAGCGTATCGACGGTCGGAACACCCGTTATGTCGATGATCGCGATCTGCGATTCCGTTTCGACGATTTTCTGTAGAAGCGATTCCATGACAATCTGCGTTCGAGCGGAGTCGAGGGTCCCGATCATCGGAAGCGCCAAAATTCCGTCCCACAATTTGACGACCGGCGTCGATAGTTCCAAGAGTTCGGTCTGCTGACGTCCGATAACTTCCTCGCGAGACAACTGGAACGCCTTGATCGTGTGCAAGCCCAGTTTGTCCAATAACTCGGTCGCGGACCACGTTTCTTTGGCGAGTTTATCGGCATCGTTACCGCATTCTTGCCTCAATGCGTCGAAGACCGGGCGCTTCAGCGAGAAGATAAATGTCGCCGTCTCATCAGAGGAAAACCCGGCAAGCACGCGCTGTCGCGATAGATCCTCCAGAAAGTCTCGGACGGGTTGCCAACCTTCGATGCTGATGTCATCGATGCCTTGCGTCTGCGCCGCCGTTGCCACGATATTCAGGAAGTCATCGGCTTGCTTGGCAAGATCCTTGGATGACACGCGACCCTTTGCGGACGCCGCAACCTGCGCAAGCTGCTCCAACCACTTGGCGCGTATTTCTTGGCGACGAGTTTGTAGAGCAGACACTAAGGTGCCTTTCGCAGTCATGACGGTTTCCCCTTGAATCGCTTGAGTAATAGTGTACGAAACGGAATGAGTGTGCATCAATTGCAGGATTCGTGGCAGTACTTAGTATGGGGTAAGAACTGCTGCGCGAACATCGCACCGCTCTTTAAATTGTAAACAATACAAAATTGACGCCGCCGGGCCTTGCAGGGGCGCCGCAAAAACGCGATATTGGTCCCGGTCAGGTGGTGTGTTGGGGAATGCGGGTCCAATAATTAAACCGATAAAGGACGAAGCCATGCCGGAATCTCGTTCAAGGAAGTTCAGTCGCCGTACCATCCTCAAGGCCGGAGCGGCAATGGGCGCCCTCCCACTCGTCAAGATCTCGCGTACCTTTGCGCAAGAAACGATTGGAAATTTCCCGGCCGGCGTCTCCGGCCCCAGCGTGTTCGTCGGCATCACCGTCCCGTTGACGGGGCCCTATTCCGCGGAGGGCAACGACATGCAGAAGGGCTACAAGCTCGGCATGGAGCATCTGAACAACGGCGGCGGTCTCGTCAGCAAGATTTCCACGTTGTCGGGCAAAGGCGTACTCGGCAAAAAAGTCGAATATAAAGTCGCCGACACACAGACACAGCCCGACCCAGCCGTGCAGGCGGCGACGAACTTCATCACCAACAACAAGGCGATCATGATTTCCGGCAGCGTCAGCAGTGCCGAAGCAATCGCTCTCGAGAAAGTAGCGCAGCGATACAAGGTGCTGAATATGGTCGGCTGCAGCGGCGCGAATGAGACCACCGGCAAAGATTGTCAGCGCTATGCATTCCGCTCACAGCCATCGGCCTATATGGCGGCGAAGGCGCTCGCTCCGGTGCTGGCTAAGGAACTCGGCAAGTCTCGCAAGGCGGTCTATCTGGTACCGGACTACGCGTATGGTCACTCCGTCCATCAATCCATGGCTCAGTTCACCAAAGAAATCGGCTGGACGGAGGTCGGTGCCCAAATCTGCCCCGTCGGCACCGCGGATTACAGTTCCTATCTGCTGAACATCGCCAATAGCGGTGCTGACGTCTTCGTCAACGTGGCATTCGGCGCCGATTCGGTGGCATCCACCAAACAAGCCAAGCAGTTCGGCGTGTTGGATAGGATGAGATTGGTGGTACCAAACATATCCGCTTTCCAAGGCCAGGAAGTGGGCGCCGAGATAATGCAAGGAGTCTACGGGACTCTGGACTTCTGGTGGACGCTGGCCGAAACCAACCAAGCGGCCAAGCTATTCGTCGATTCCTTCGAGGCGCAGAACAAATACAAGCCGAGCTGGCCCGCGCATATCGCCTATACCCAATTGCTTGTATGGGCCGACGCGGTGGAACGCGCCAAGACCTTCAACCCGATCGAAGTGATCAAGGTGCTCGAAGCCGGTCACAAGATGCAAATGCCGCTCGGTGAAGTCTACTACCGCGAATGCGATCATCAGCAAGTGCGCGCGGTTCCGGTCGTGGTCGGCAAGAAACCAAGCGAAATGCGCAATCCCGACGATCTGTTCAGAATCGTGGGCCTCGCGCCCGGTCCGGACGTCATCGCGCCCTGCGATGCCGTCGGCTGTAAGATGCCATCCGTCTGAGGACTTCGGCCTAGGTTTCCCGAGGGTTGCACGATGAACTGGCCTTTGCTCTGGGCCCAATTATTCAACGGGCTCACGCTCGGCGCATTGCTTGTACTCGTTGCGATGGGGCTGACGATCATCTTTGGCGCCCTCGGAGTGATCAATTTCGCGCATGGTGCCTTTTACATGGTTGGCGGCTATGCGGCGTATGTCGCGTTTGCGGCCACCAAGTCCTTCCTCGCCGCCATCGCTGCCGGTTCGATCGTCGCGCTGTTGCTGGGGCTGGTCATCGAGCGCACCTTGATCCGTTATTACTACAGACGCCCACACGAGGATCAAATCCTCGTCACGTTCGGAATAGGGATCATCATTGTCGAGGCGGTGCGCGCCCATTTCGGCGGTATCGCGCAGCGCGTGCCTGTGCCGGAATGGGGCGTAGGGGCCGTCAATCTTGGATTTCTGTATTACCCGACCTATCGTGTCGAGGTGCTCGGCATCGTCGGCGCGGCGCTGATCATTCTTTATATTGTGCTCTATCGCACGCGCATCGGTCTGATCGTGCGTGCGGGGATCGAAGACCCGTTGATGGTCAGCATCCTCGGTATCAACGTCACGCGCACCTTCCTTGTCGTGTTCGGCCTTGGGTCGATGGCGGCGGGCTTCGCAGGGGTTATCAATTCTCCCATCGTCACCGTCGAACCTGAAATGGGCGCATCGGTGCTGGTCCAGTCCTTCGTTGTCATCGTCATCGGTGGCGTTGGCTCGTTCTGGGGTGCCGTGGTCGGCGGGCTGATCGCCGGCGAAATCCTTAGCCTCACCGCCATGATACAGCCCGCCTACTCCCAAGTGATGTTGTTCGCAGTCATGGCGCTGGTGCTCGTGCTGCGGCCGCAAGGCCTGTTCGGCGTCCAGGGGCGGCAATGATGCCGAGGTTTCGTGCCCAAGGGGCGTTCGGCCGATGGCTGCCGGAACTCGCAGCCGTCGCGAGCCTCGTGCTTTTCCCCTTCGTGTTTCCGATGATCGGCGGAACCTTCGATATGATGGACCGCATTTTGATCTGGGGTCTGTTCGGCCTTGGCTTCGACATATTGTTCGGATTCACTGGTCTGCTATCGTTCGGCCAGGCAGCATTTTACGGAATTGGCGGATTTACCGCCGTCTACCTGCTGATCAACGGTTATCTGGCGAACGCCATCGTCGCGTTGGCCGCAGGAACGATTTTGGCTTCGATGTTCGGCATCGGCATTGGAGTTTTGTCGCTGCGGCGCTCCGGCATCTACTTCGCCATGCTCACCCTTGCATTCGGCGAAATGTTCTATTTTCTGGATATATCGCCGCTTGCGAAACTCACCGGCGGCGAGAACGGGTTATCCGGCGTACCCGCCGCGAATATCGGCCTCGGCATTGAGTTGCGCACCCCTGAACAAATGTACTGGCTCATTGCTCTTCTGTTTCTACTTGGCTTTGTGTTGGCGCGCCGCATCGTCAATTCTTCGTTCGGCGCCATCCTGCTCGCGATCCGCGATAACATCGTGCGCGTGGGCGTGCTCGGCCACGACGTACAGAAATACAAATTGACCGCCTTCATGATCGCGGCGGCCTATGGAGGATTGGCCGGCGGACTGCTAGGTTTATTTCAGGGCTATATGCCGCCGGACGCGTTCTACCTCGAAACCTCTGGTCAGCTCGTCGTTCAAACCATCATAGGCGGTGCGGGAACGTTGGTTGGGCCGACCATCGGCGCCGCCGTTTGGATCTATTTGCGCAGCGAACTGCAGCAAGTGGCGGTCATTGGCGATCTCTGGAAGATGATTCTCGGCATCATCTTCGTGCTGGTGGTCACGCTACTCCGCAACGGAATTTGCGGCGGTATCCGAGTGCTATGGCGCCGCCTGACAACGCGGGCGGCTGCCCCGCCGTCGGAATTGGGGGTTGCAACTCCCGCCAACGGCCTCGCGGCATTCCCATCCGTCGCGCGTAAGCGCGCTGACTTGAGGAGCCCGGTCATCCTCGAGGCCAAACATGTCCTGAAGCGCTACGGCGGCCTGACCGCGGTGAACGACGTGTCGTTTCAAGTTACCGAAGGCGAAATTCGGGCTCTCATTGGCCCGAACGGGGCTGGAAAGACCACTTTCTTCAATATGCTCGCAGGCACAGTGCCGGTGACGGAAGGCGAGATTCATTTCGCGGGCGAACAAATCACACACCTCGGCAGCACGGTTGTCTGCCAGCGTGGGCTTGCGAAGAGCTTCCAGATAAATCAGTTGTTCCCAAGCCTGTCGGTGCGGAACAACATCCGCATTTCAACGCTGGCTCGCCGGTATGGAAAATTCCATCCGTCGATGCTGCGCAATATCAAGTACGACGCCGACATTGGACGGGCAACCGATGAGGCCATCAAGGCAGTTCAGCTTGGAGACCGAGCTGACGCACTGGCCAGCGAACTCGCCTACGGAGAAAAGCGACGGTTGGAGATCGGGCTTGCGCTCGCCACCAAACCACGCGTGCTCTTGCTCGATGAACCGACCGCCGGTATGAGCCCAACCGAGCGGGCGCTTACCGTGCAACTCCTCAAGCGGATTGCAGCCGGCATCACCATCGTCATTGTGGAGCATGACATGGATGTGGTGTTTGGCCTTGCCGACCGCGTCACTGTGCTCTTCAATGGCCGCAAGATTGCGGAGGATGCGCCGGAGGCCATCCAAACAAACGCGGAAGTACGCGCCGCCTATCTCGGGAGTCTTGCCGGCACATGAGCCTGCTCGAGGTCAATGCCATCAATACGTATTATAGAGACGCACACGCGCTGTTCGATGTCTCGCTGCACGTCGAACAACACGAAGTCGTGGCTCTGCTAGGACGTAACGGCGCCGGCAAGAGCACAACGTTGAAAACGATCATGGGTGTGATGGCGCCCGCGAGCGGCAGCATCCGTTTCGCCGGACATGCGATCGAATCTCTGCCGCCCTATAAAATCGCCCATCTTGGCTTACAGCTTGTGCCGGAGGAGCGCCGCATCATCGGCGGTCTTACAGTTGAGGAGAACCTGACTCTCGCCGGCCTCACTGCACCCAACCGCTGGAGCAACGAGCGCGCCTATGAGATGTTTCCGCGACTAGCAGAGCGGCGTCACAATCGCGGCCGGGATCTATCCGGGGGCGAACAACAAATGCTGGCGATTGCGCGCGCTTTGGTGCGTGAGCCAAGGGTCATATTGCTCGACGAGCCATTCGAAGGATTGGCGCCGTTGATCGTGCAGGATTTGATCGGCGTCTGCCGCCAAATAGCCAGCGAAGGCCAAACCATCATCATCGTTGAACAGAACGTACACGCGGCGCTCGGCCTGGCGCATCGCTGCTACGTCCTGAACAATGGTCACATTGTATATTCAGGCACTCCGGACGAACTGCGGCGCGAAGCGGACCTGATGCACCGGCATCTAGGAGTTTGATCCCTCGAAATCCGAGCGGTTCGGCCCTTCGCCAGGTGTCCGCACAGCTATATAAGGCCTTCGGGCAAGCTGGCGGTCAAGCCGATTAATTGGTGGCTTTGGTCAAATTTGCGGGGCGCAGGCACAGTAAAAATCGTGCCACAAAGAGAATTCGAGGTTGCGCGGGGCTGAAGGCGTCGGCGAATGTTTAAATATGGTTCCGTCGCACACTCGGGTGCTGATTACAAAATCAGGGGAACGAATATGATACTGACGTCATTTGATTCAAATGCATACCCGGCAGCGGTTGTCGATGTTCTGCGGCGCGATGGTGGTGTCATCGTTCGCAATCTGGCTGCGGTCGCACTGATCGACGCCTGCGCAGCCGAGTTGCGGTCGTCGCTCGATGAATTCGACGAAAGTCAACGGACGGGCTTCAGTGGTCCAAAGACACTTCGGTGTGGCGGCGTGCTGCGCTACTCGCCGCGCTGCGCCGAACTGATCGCTCACCCGATGGTACTGAATGTGGCCGATGCTATCCTCTTGCCGTCTTGCGCCGAATATCAGCTCGGGAGCACCACGGGCATTGAGATATTGCCGGGGGAGAGCGACCAGCAACTTCATCGCGACGACACGCCCTATCCGCTTCAGGTCGCGGGACTCGAACTCCAAATTGGTGTGATGTGGTCTTTTAATGATTTTACGGCGGAGAATGGAGCAACGCGCGTCGTCCCAGGCAGTCATCGCTTTCTCCGCGCCTGGCACCGGCCTGACCTGACACGCTGGGCGACCGCTGTAATGCCGAAGGGTTCCGCGCTTTTCTATCTGGGATCGACTTGGCATGGCGGTGGCGCAAATCGCAGCCTTGCTCCCCGGGTCGGTCTTATTAACACCTATTGTCTGGGCTGGCTTCGCTCGGAGGAGAACCACTGTCTAGAAGTTCCACCGCAAGTGGCACGGCAGTATGACGAGCGAGTCCGGCGTCTCCTGGGATATACGACTCATGGCGCCGGTCACGACCAACTCGGCTATTACGGTGGTAACGACCCGGTCTGGGTGCAGCAGAATGAAGCGGAGGCTGCGGCGCGCGGGCAATTGCCGGGAAGCGCCGATCTGCGTCAAGCATTGTTGGAAGAGTTTCCGCCACGCTAATGCTACCAATCTTCGGTTCCGGCGCCCGACCGCTCCAGAACATCGACTTCCGCCGTTTGTAAGGAACGCGTGATTTCATATTTGGAAAGGAACCAGATTCCGATGCAAGCGAATACGAACCATACGCCCATGTAGCTTAATCCGAGTCTTGTAAGAATCCCCGCTGGAACGGGTGCATTGTCGGTAGCCGTCGGATAACGAATCAGGGTAAGCAGCAGGCCGGCAAGCAATGCGCCAAGGCCCATCGCGACTCTCTCGATAAATGTCTGGCACGCGAATATCGCCCCCTCCAAACGTTTGCCTATCGCCAGCACTACGTCATCCGTAACGTCTGCGTAGAGTGAATAAATGACGGAAGCAGTTACGATCCAGATCAATTGGCTCAGGAAATCATAGGCCGTTAGCAAGTACCACAGCCCATCACTGCCGCGTTTCGGAAGCCATCCCAAAGCGAGCAGCGGCGGCAAGACTATGCTAATGGCTACGGAAGCCGTCAAAAAGCGGATCGCCATGACCTTTTTGTCGCCCTTGACGACAAACTGGCGGATCACCGGGGCGACCGCGAGTGATGCCAGCGACTCGACAATGGTCAGCAGCGACATCTGCTGGCTGCGCATCCCGTAGAAGAATCCGTACTGATAGATCCAAAGCGCGGCAGTTGCGCCGAGACCTGTCCCGACAAACAGACTGGAAAGGAGCAGCGCCAGCATCGAACGGTTTTGCAACAGTTGGCCAAAAGAGCGGGCCATGTCCTTGAGGCTGGGTGTTTGCACAGAGGTCTTCATGTGAAGACGAGGAATTTCCGGATGCAGGCCTACTGTAGAGAACAACAGTGAAACAAGGATCATCGCCCCGCAGACGACAGCGGCCTGCCGGTATCCGGCGATATTGGTCTGGCCGTTCACGTGCTCGGCGGAATCTTTGAGCCAGATGCCGTACATAGCAATCGTCATGATCGAACCCGTAAACCAACTAACCGAAGTCGGAAGTGACGCGAGTCGGGTACGTTCATCATAATCAGGGGTCAATTCCGCCACCAACGTTCGGACTGGCACGTCGAACATCATCATCGACAGCCGCAAGAAAATTAGGACTGCCAAAAGGTACCCGAACGAAATCCATTGAGATCGTGAGTCAGCCGGCGGATACCAAACCAGCACATACAAAATGGGCAGCGGGAGTATCGATGCATACATGAACGGGAGACGCCGCCCGAGTCGCGATCGCCAGTTATCCGACAGGTATCCGACCAAGGGATTTGATATCGCGTCAAACGTCAGCGCAATCGCCAGCGCAAGGCCAGTCAAGGCCGCGGACAGACCAATGACCTGGCTGTAGAAGAAGAAGAGGAAATAGTCGATCCCGTTGCTGATGATGCCCGTGGTCGGCACTCCGCTGCATGCGAAAGCCCACTGAGAAAGAGTCGCGACCTTTTTTGTCAACCGCATACCCTCACGAAACCAGCAATTTGTTGCGGCGGCATTTGCCGGGGAACGGCATCGCCGCCTAGTTCGGAAACTTCAACTCCCGCTCAATCGCCTGGAAGCGCGGCTCCTTGCGCAAAGGGTCCAGGAGCGGGTCGGTCTTAACGTACACCAGGCCCGAGTCTCGCAGCCGCAGCGCCGTCTCGAGCCATTCGAGCGCCTTAGGCAGATTGCCCCACTGGGCATAGATCGTGGCGTATTGATACGCCGGGGAATCGCCCAGTGCTGCCTTCAGTTTCGAAACCTCGGCCTCCGCATCCGCGTGTTTCTCAAGCTTGTCATAGATCACCGCGAGGCACTGTTGACTGTGCCAGTAGTCGGGCTTTGTCTCGCATGAGGCGCGCGCGCGCTCAAGATCCCCGAGCCCGTAAAAGCTAAGCCCGCGGTACCCGTAGGTCCCCTTGAAGTCGGGCTCCAGACTGATGATTTCTGCGAAAGCTGCAACCGCCTCATCATAGCGGCGGGCCGAATACAGCGCCTGGCCGAGCAGAGAATGGCTTTGGCGAGCGAGGGGGTCGAGCACGAGGGCGCGGCGGGCGGCCGCGAGACCCACATCGAAGTGCCCCATGAGCGCGGCAAATGCGCCGCTTCGTCGCAAGACCTGTGCATTGCCCGGCGCGAGCGCGAGGGCGCGCTCGTACGCTTCACTCGCCTGTGTGAAGTTGAGGGTTTCTTCCGATACAAACCCCAATGCGAGGTGACCTTCAGCCAGATCCGGCGCGAGGATAAGCGCCTGGCGCGCATCCGCCCGCGCCTTGTCATAGGCTTCACGGGCCGCCGCTGCGGTATCGGCCTCCCCGGCGACGTAGGAAAAGGCAATCGATCGACCTGTGAACGCGAGCGCATACTGCGGGTCGAGGCGGATCGCTTCCGTGTACCCGGCAATCGCGGCGGGGAGGTCTTTGCTGTCGCGAAACGACCTCCCCGCCTTTGTCCCGCGCAGATACGCATCGAAGGCGGCCGGATTGCGCGTCCCGCCGAGCTCGACTTTGGCCGCGACATCGCCGAGTAGCCTGACTTTCAGAGCACTGGCTACCGCGGTGGCAATCTCGGTCTGAAGTTTCAGCACATCGCCTAAGTCCCGGTCATAGGTCTTCGACCAAATGTGAAAGCCCGTGATGGCATTGATCAACTGCGCGGTGATGCGAATGGTGTTCGCTGAGCGCCTCACGCTGCCTTCGAGGACGGCGCCGACGTTCAGCTTGTGCGCCACGGTGGCAATGTCCGGGTGTTCTTTGAAGGAGAATGAGGACGTGCGTGCCGCGACTTGCAGCTCGTTGATCTCGGCGAGTGAGTTGAGCAGCTCCTCCGTGAGCCCGTCGGAGAAGTAATCCTGACTTGCGTCGCCGCTCAAGTTCAGGAACGGCAGCACCGCGATCGAGTGCGGCGGCGGACTGAAGGCGGTTTCTGGAGCAACCTCCGCGCCACGCTTCGATAGCACGAGTCGGTTTACCACGAGGTAACCGAATGCGAGGACGAGTACGGTAATCGCCGCGAGGAGCAATGCCTTCGACCGCCAGAGAAAGACGGGCTTTCGGGTCGAAGGTGCAGCAGGCACGCGAGACGCCGCAGACGGAATCACTGTCGGCGGTGCCGATTCTCTTGACAGCAGACGCTGTACACGCTCGACGAAGGCCGCGGGTGTGACCCCGCCCTGCAGGCGCGTCCATTGCACCTCCCGAAACCGCTCCGGCACCCGTTCATCGTCATCCCGTGTGTCGTCGATCACGACCGGCAACAGGAAGGCTTGGTCGGAGGAGATTAGGTGTGAGCGATCGACCCCGAGCTTCCACTCGAGGCGGAAATACCCCTCGACGCGATCGTGCACGGTCTGCGAGATGACCGGAATGAACAGCGCGCAGGTCTTGATCTGCTTGCGGATCGAGGTGTCCCACGCGTCCCCGCCTCGCAGCTCGCTCTGGTCGAACCAAACCTCGATTCCGGCGCCTCGCAGTGCCTCGCAAATCTTCTGGGCAGCCTGCGCATCCTGCGAGGCGTAGCTTAAGAATACCGCGTGCGAGAACTCAGTCACCGGCTTTCATCATCCTTGGAGAGTCTTCTCATCGCCTCGGTGATCTGCAGCTTAGCTGAACTGGCTAAGTTTGGCCCGAGCTGGTTGCCGCCCTGGGGTCACGGTGCACGCCGCCAATGATTAATGTCGTCCCAAGCCCACGCTAAGAAAATGCGTATGCGCCCTACTGTTGGAGTTGCGATATGTTAGTCAGCCCGTTTTCGCCGAGCCCGATGATCATCAGCAGGCCGTTCGCTTGGCGCATGAGGCGGATAACACCGATCGGGTAATTCGTCACATGAGTCCACTCACCCCAGCCGTTGTTGGCAGCCGTCTGTCCGATGGTATAGATGCCCTCGTCGCTTTTACTTTGCCATCGCGCCACCGTCAAGCGACCAAGAACGTCGATGGCGACGGCGAATGAGACCTCACCGCTATCACCAGGCGAATCCGGCGGACGTCCAAGGTTGTCCCACTCGCCGGTCCATTGATCCTTATCGTCCTGCCATGTGTGCCACAACCCATACTCAAAATCATTGATGGCAAACATCTCAATCCTCTTATCCTGGTTACCAGCGGCCAGGAAGAGGAAGACACCGGGAACGTTTTCGGGCGTGGTCCAAGTCGCAGGGACCCACCCAGACCAAACTTGTTCGCCCACGACGAACTTCGATTTCTGCGAGACGTAGACGGGCAGCGCGGCGGCCGCATAGATATTGCCGCTGGTCACGTAAACACGATCGAAAACCGAGCGCCCCAGAGGCGAAACGACAAAGTTGTCACAGGCCGGTGGCGGTGAGCCGAGCGTCGTCCAGTCGCTCGTCCAGTTTCCATTGGGCGACGATTGGCCGCGCGAGAAAATCTCGCCCGATGCACTGTCTTGCGTGATGACCTGGATGCAGCCACTCCCGTCGAGAAATGCCTTCGTGACGAACGAGCCTAGCGAAGCGCCCGCGCTCATTGGTCGGTCCAAGGGACTCCAGTTGGTGTGCCAATTCGCATTGGGGGCCGCTTGCCAGACGTGCCAAACGTTATACTCCCCGTCCGACACAAAGAGTTCGAGGCGTCCGTCCTCATTCGACGCCGCGACCATCGGGGTTGTGGACGTGTTTCCCAACATCGTCACGCCGGGGGGTGCGCCAAAAGTTGCCCAATTGGACCAAGCCGTCGAATTCGGACCCAATTGCCAAATATGCCAGACCGAGCCATCCGCGCCCACGACAAAAATCTCCAGGTGACCATCCTGATTCGCAGCCACCGTCCAATTGCTGGAGAACGCGAATCCAGGAGGTGGCGAGGATATGGGCTTTACCGTGTCCCAGGTATACGTTGGCATCGGAATCTCCTGATGGTATCCCGCTGGTTGCACCGCCTCTGGTCTGAAGGCTATCACAAAGAGCCGGAGTTACTTGACCACGCGACGCGAAGTGTCACTAGAATTCACACTCATGTGAGGGAGGTCTAATTGAAAGTGCGGTGGACACACTCCTTCGCGCTGGGACCTAGTTTGACGGTTCTTTGCAAAGAAACACGAGGCGAGCCCTTTAGCCCGCCCGTACCCTCGTCAAGTGAATCCGTGTGCTACCCGGCCCATAGGTAACTTTTTAGCGTCTGCCGCCTGGGAGAAATACAGTGTTGACCCGTCGTGATGCAATTCTGATTTCAATTAGCGGATTACTCATTCGATCTGGCAGCGCGGTCGCTGCACCGGGCGCCTTTAGCAAACAACAGTACGCCCGGGCAATCGTCATCGACGCCCTCGGCGAACCCGGTGGATTTGACCCAGACGAGCCGGAAGATGCCCCGTTGTCTTCCAAGTTCCTCGCTGACGTCCAAAACTCAGGCGTTACAGCAGTGAATGTAACGGTAAATAGTGACGCGGTAGGAAATGGCCCGGATCGGTTCCAAAAGACGATCACCGGAATTGCTTCTATGGAGCACGAACTCGCGGCTCACCCAGACGTGTTTATAAAAGTTCGTAGTGCCAAGGATCTTGTGGAGGCCAAGGCGACGAACCGTATGGGACTCATCTACGGGTTTCAGGACACAAGCATGCTCGACGGAGACTTGACGCGGCTGGTCATGTTTCATGATCTCGGCGTGCGTATATCGCAGCCAACATATAATCGTCGTAATTTGCTAGGCGACGGCTGCCTGGAAGCGGCCGACGGTGGCTTGAGCAGACTCGGCCAGGACTTTGTCGCGGAGATGAATCGGCTGCATATGCTTCTGGATCTAAGTCATGCAGGTCCGCGAACCATTGCTGAAGGTATCGCCGCTTCGACCGCGCCAATGGCCATTACTCATACGGGCTGCCGCGCGCTCGTGGATGTGCCCAGAAATACCTACGACAGCTCTCTGAAGGCACTAGCGGACCGGGGTGGGGTAGCCGGAATCTATTTTATGCCGTTTCTACGAATATCTGGACAGCCACATGCCGACGACGTCATTCGTCACCTCGAGCATGCAGTCAACGTGTGCGGGGAAGACCACGTAGGCCTGGGTACGGACGGCAGTATTTCTCGCATAGAGCTGAATGAGGCGTACGCGAAGTTTCAAAGGAAGTCTTTTGAGGATCGGGTAAAGGCGGGAATATCTGCTCCGGGAGAGGCGGCGGACATATTCAATGTAATCCCCGAGTACAACGACCCACAGCGTTTTGAGACACTCGCAGGTGATTTGGCGCGCCGCGGGTGGACGTCGGGTCGGATCGAGAAAATCCTGGGGATGAATTTTGCGCGACTTTTTAAAGACGTATGGAACGCCTAACGGACGCTGCTAGTGAGGGTCATCATCCGTGGTGGACCGTTGATCCGCACGGCACCCAAGCCATGATAGCGGCCTTGCGCCTGCTCATCGCGCGCGCGTTACGACGATGCCGCGCCTCGCTGCCCGCGCGCATGTTCGCTAACCAATTGCTCTACCACGCTCGGATCCGCGAGTGTCGATATGTCCCCTAATTGGTCTTGCTCGTCGGCGGCAATCTTCCGGAGGATTCGCCGCATGATCTTTCCGGAGCGTGTTTTTGGAAGGCCCGGAGCCCATTGAATCGCGTCTGGCGTCGCAATAGGGCCAATTTCCTGACGAACCCAGTTCCGCAGCTCGATACGCAGCGGTTCACTGGGTTCCGCTCCGGCGATCAAGGTGACGTACACGTAAATGCCTTGCCCTTTGATGTCGTGGGGAAATCCGACGACGGCGGCCTCCGCAACCTGAGGATGAGCAACCACGGCACTTTCAATTTCTGCGGTACCCAAACGATGGCCGGCAACATTGATCACATCGTCCACGCGACCGGTGATCCAGTAGTAGCCGTCAGCATCCCTACGCGCGCCATCACCGGTGAAATACATGCCGCGAAAGGTCTTGAAGTACGTGTCGATGAAGCGCTGGTGGTCGCCATAGACCGTGCGCATTTGTCCCGGCCAACTGTCCAGCAGCACGAGATTGCCCTCACACGCGCCCGACAGAATGCGACCCTCTGTGTCGACAATCGCCGGCTTTACACCAAAGAAAGGTACGGTGGCAGAGCCTGGCTTAAGGTCGATCGCTCCCGGCAATGGAGCAATCAGGATTCCGCCGGTCTCCGTCTGCCACCAAGTGTCGACGATCGGACAGCGATCATCGCCGACGACACGGTGATACCACTCCCACGCCTCCGGATTGATCGGCTCTCCCACGGAACCCAGTAGACGCAACGACTTGCGAGACCATGCTTTCACCGGCTTTTCGCCTTCGCGCATGAGGGAGCGAATCGCGGTAGGAGATGAATACAAGATCGTCACTTGGTGCTTGTCGACGACCTGCCAAAATCGCCCGTGATCGGGGTAGTTCGGCACGCCCTCGAACATAACCGTCGTCGCACCGTTGGCGAGCGGCCCATAAACGATGTAGCTATGTCCCGTGACCCAGCCAATATCCGCAGTCGCCCAGTAGATGTCATCTTCCCGCAAATCAAAAACCGTCTCGTGCGTGAATGCCGCGTACACGAGATAACCGCCGCTGCTGTGCAAAACACCTTTGGGTAACCCGGTCGACCCGGACGTATATAGAATGAACAGTGGGTCTTCCGCATCCATCACAGCGGCCACGCAGGATTTCGCCTGCGGGTCCACGACATCGTCGTACCAGCAATCGCGAGGCGCATACATCGGGACGGGCGAGCCTGTCCGACGCACGACCAGCACATGTTTGACGCAATCCGTACCCTTGATGCTCAATGCGCCGTCGACGTTTTGCTTGAGCGGCACGCGTTTTCCGCCGCGAAGGCCCTCGTCCGCGGTGATGACCAATCTTGAATCGCAGTCCGCTATTCGGCCAGCCAATGCCTCGGAAGAGAAGCCTCCGAAAACGACCGAGTGAATCGCTCCAATCCGCGCACAGGCGAGCATCGCGATGGCGATCTCCGGAATCATCGGGAGGTATATCGTGACCCGATCTCCCTTTTCGACGCCCAGCGATTTCAACGCATTCGCGCATTGGCAAACCCGCTCGTAAAGCTCCCGGTAGCTAATATGTTTCGCTTGCTGCGGGTCGTCACCCTCCCAAATGATCGCGGTCTTGTCTGCGCGGGTTTGCAGGTGGCGATCCAAGCAATTGCTTGCCACATTGAGCTTTCCGTCGTAGAACCAGCGAATGTGGCAATCGCTCTCGGCAAAGCTCGAGTCTTTGACCTGCGAATACTCCTTGATCCAATCGATGCGGCGTCCGATACGCCCCCAAAATCGATCGGGATCCTCGGCGGACTCGACGGACATGCGTTCATAGTCGGCTCGTTTCACTTGGGCCGAATCGGCAAAGTCTTCGGGAATGGGATAGAGATCTTTATGCATGGTGTGCCTCGACTAGGGAGTGCGAACGTGGCCTCTATTTTCCGTCGTATACGTGCTCGCGTCCGCTTTAGAAAAAGCCCAGCGCCTTCGTGCTGTAGCTCACCAGCACGTTCTTGGTCTGTTGGTAGTGATCCAGCATCATCTTGTGGGTCTCTCGCCCGATGCCGGATTTCTTGTAACCACCGAACGCCGCATGCGCAGGATATGCATGGTAGCAATTGGTCCACACCCGTCCGGCCTTAATGCCCCGCCCGAACCGATAGGCCAGATTGAGATCACGCGTCCATATTCCTGAACCCAATCCGTACATGGTGTCGTTGGCGATCTCCAGCGCCTGATCCGGTGTATCGAATACAGTTACCGATACCACGGGGCCGAAGATTTCTTCTTGAAAAATCCGCATCTTGTTGTTTCCCTCGAACACGGTGGGTTTGATGTAGTAACCGCCGGCCAGTTCACCGGGTAATTTGTTGGCGGCCCCGCCCGTCAGAATCTTCGCGCCCTCCTTTTTACCGATATCGATATAGGAGAGAATTTTTTCAAATTGATCGTTCGAAGCCTGTGCACCGATCTGAGTGCTCATTTCGAACGGATCGCCCTGGCGAATGGCTTCCACCCGCTTCACCGCGCGATCCATAAAACGCTCGTAAATCGAGCGCTGCACAAGAGCTCGCGATGGGCAGGTGCATACTTCACCTTGATTAAGCGCGAACATCGCAAATCCCTCTAGCGCCTTGTCGACGAAATCGTCATCCTCGCGCAGGACATCATCGAAGAAAATGTTCGGCGACTTACCCCCCAATTCCAATGTCACCGGAATGATGTTCTCAGAGGCGTATTGCATGATTAACCGACCGGTCGTCGTTTCGCCGGTAAAGGCGATCTTGGCGATGCGAGGACTCGACGCGAGCGGCTTGCCCGCCTCGAGTCCGAAACCATTGACGATATTCAGTACTCCGGGCGGCAAGATATCTTGGACGAGTTCGGCCAAAACCAGCAGCGACATCGGCGTCTGTTCGGCCGGCTTGATGACCACTGCGTTGCCGGCGGCCAAGGCGGGCGCCAACTTCCAGACCGCCATCAGAATCGGAAAATTCCATGGAATGATCTGTCCGACCACTCCCAGCGGCTCGTGATAGTGGTAGGCGACCGTGTCGTCGTCCAGCTGGCCCAGTGAACCTTCCTGTGCGCGCACGCAGCTCGCGAAGTATCGAAAATGGTCGACCGCCAGCGGCAGATCGGCGAGATTCGTCTCGCGAATCGGCTTACCGTTGTCGTAAGTCTCGACCGCGGCGAGAAATGGCAGGTATTGTTCCATTCGGTCGGCAACGCGGTTCAAGATGCGCGCGCGCTCGGCTACGGACATACGGCCCCAGCCTTCGGCCGCCGCGTGCGCCGCGTCAATGGCCCGCTCGACGTCTTCGGCTTGAGATCGTGCAATCCGACAGATGACTTGGCCCGTGGTCGGCGAGATGTTGTCGAAATAGCCACCCTTGGCAGGAGCGACCCACTCGCCGCCAATGAAGTTCTCATAGCGGGAGCGAAGCGGAATTTTTCGCTCAACTGTCTTCAAGTGCGCCGCGAACGAGGCACTTTCGTGAATGGCACCGGCGTCAAGCGTCGAACTTATCGGCCGTACTTGGGCGGAACTCATGACTCTTCTCCTTCAATTGGATAGTGCAATCAATGTCGCACAAGGGACTCAGGAAAGATGTAAGGGGATGACCTGAGCCGTTCGCGGTATCCACGTGACTTGGGGCGAAGTTCGTACGCGGAAACTTTGGAGGAAGGGGATCGTCGGTATTCGCGTAACTAGATTCGGAAAGTCACGATTGGATGGCTGCTTGATCGGGCCAACAATACGCCGGACAGGGCATCTATATCGAAACTTGGAGCGTGACACTGTGAACAGCAATTATTTTTCGCGGCGTTGGTTACTACAGCGGAGCCTGATCGCGGCAGCTATCTTTCCGGCAATTGGGATCCGATCAGAAGCCTGGGCCGCACCCGCGGCAGCGCTAAGTCCCACCGATCCGGCCGCCAGCGCATTGGCTTACACCGATGATGCGAGCGCGGTCGACGCCAAAACGAATCCGACATACAAGGCCGACCAGAGCTGCGCGACGTGCTCTCAGTTCCAAGGCAAGGCCAGTGACACTCGCGGACCATGTAATATCTTCCCAGGCAAGAGCGTTGCGGCAAAAGGCTGGTGCAAAGTCTGGGCAAAACGACCGGGCTAGTGGACGCAATTACGCCCATAACGATCCTCGAGCGCCGCCTCTCCCGAGGTCTGTTTGCCGGCGATCCGGGTCAGTTCGAAACCGTGCCCATGCAAACTCCGCCGATGCTCCGGAACCCCTTCTATGACAGCGACGATACTTAGTCGTGAAGAATGGGCTGCGGCTGGTGGCATTTCTCGCATTTCTGGCTGTCATCTCCCTGTATCTTCATCGGTTGAGCCTCGCGGCAAGCTCCACGGCCGATCTGGCAGCGGCCGAAGCAGCGGTGCGCAAGGCCGATGCTGATTGGTCCGCGGCTGCCCGCACCGTCAATGTCGAGGCTTGGATGGCATTCTATGCCGCCGATGCGGTGATCCGCTTGCCCAATGACCGACTCGCGAGCGGCAAGGAAGTTCTTCGTTATTCCGTGAGCCGCCTGCTGGCGATGCCCCACTTCTCGGCCGCTTTTAGTCCGATCAAGGTGGAGGTGGCCCGGTCAGGCGAGCGGGCTCTGATGATCGAAGCTTACGAGCTGCGCTTCGCCGACTTGGGCGGGGCGCCGCTATCGGACCGAGGCCGACGCCTCGAGATTTGGAGGAAGCAACCGGACGGCACTTGGAAGTGCATAGTTGATACCTGGAACTTGGACGAGCCCATTGCGGCGCCGTCGACGGCACCACTTGCAAGTGCGCAAGTCGCTTCACCGAACGCTGGTCCGGCCGCGCCGCCTGCACAACCGGCGTCACCACCACCGCCTGTCGTTCTCGATGCCGGACCGCCGAAGCCGGCGCCCGTGGTAGCTACGAAATACGGCGAGATACCAACCAATTACAAAGACGCGATCCGAAAGTACTTTTTAAAGCACCTGAAGTATCCAGATTCCATTCAATATCGCGAGATCACTAGCCCCAAGCAGGGGTACACCACGGGCGTCACCGGTACGTTTTTAATGCGCGAAACGCATACATATGGTTGGATGGTCAAAGCGACCATCAACGCGAAGAATTCCCCCGATAGCTATGTAGGATTCAAAACCTACACGTTCCTGTTCCGCGGCGAGGGGATCGTCGATCTCCGCTTGCCCCTCCCCGGGGATGAAATGGGTGAGCCAACGTCGGATTAGGTGCGAAGCCCTGCGCCAAGCGAAGCCGCATGCGTTTAGTCGCAGTCGCATCCGTAAGCACAAGCCGCAACGAACCGCGGGAATTCCCGAGTTCACCAACACCCGATTGATGTTAGAAATATCGAGATGAAGCCCTATATCGCAAAGGCATTTAAACACCTCATCAGCTCTTAACCAACAGGAGTGATCCTCATGTACAGCAAAATTTTGGTTCCAATCGATGGCAGTGAAGCGTCCACTGCTGGCCTTAACGAAGCCATAAAGGTCGCCAAAATCCATGGCGGCCAGTTGTGCCTACTGCATATCGTGAATGAATTTGTTCTCGACTACCCCTACTCGCCGGGCTCCTACTCGAACGACTTGTTCGAATCCATGCGCAAAGGCGGCAAGGCGATTCTCGACGCCGCTGAAACCACGGCCAAGCGCCAAGGGATCAATCCGACTTGCGTGATGCTCGAATCCATCGGTGGTGCTGCGGCGGATCTGATTCTCCAACACTCGAAGGACTGGCACGCAGAACTCATTGTGATGGGCACTCACGGTCGCCGCGGAATATTCCGATTGGCCATGGGGAGTGATGCCGAACAAGTCGTGCGCGCTGCGACTATACCGGTGTTGCTGGTGCGTGGCCTCGCGACGACAAAGAAGCCTGCTTGCGGTCTGCCGCGATCAAGGCGTCTGCGGCCTGATACCAGCGCGACTTGCGTTGCCTTGAGCTTCGGAACCAACGAGCGCAATTTTGGGAAAGGAGTACACCGCCGCGATCAGGGTGAGCATCGAGCGCGAGCGCGTTTTGCGTGGCTTGATCGACCGCCTCCTCGGAGGCGCGTGCGTTTGGGACACTTGTCGGTCGCCCGGTCGAACGGCGATGCAGAAGTATGGAAGAGGCGTTGAACGCGCGGTATCCGGAATACGACGGATACCGATGGTTGAGACTACGCACAGGATCGGCTTTCGGTCAGCTCATTTCACATTCAGTTGAACCCTTGGCGGTGGACTTTGCCCGAATGCGCCCGACCAATTATGCTCAAGAGCGCGAATCCGCGCGACAATGGAGATAAAGAACGCTGTCGACCACCCAAGCAAGATGACGCCGTTGGCGCCCTCAATCGCCCCCAGGAGCCGCCAGCTCTTCGACAACGTCAGATCGCCATAGCCGATGGTCGCATAAGTTGCAGTTGAAAAATAAAGCGCATCCTCGAACGAGCGAATGGCGCCTACCCAGCGATACAACGCAGCGTAGCTCCAAATCTCCACGCTGTGCAGAACGAACAGGCCGAAGGAGACTCCGACCAGAACAAGCATCTGCAGCACAAGATGCCGTTCTGTCTGCAGGCGGGTTGAGTGACGGTTAGTGGAAGCAATCAGAACACTCAGACCTAAAAGATGCATCACGACGGTCAATGCAGCCATGGCAGTGGCGATAAAAAGCTGCGTTGCGAGACTCTGCGTCATCCTATCGCGATTGCCTATTGCCCATGTTAGGGCGGTTGGAATCTACTAGCCCCTCGGACTGACCGAGACGTGAGATGTAGTCAGCGAGGGCGTCTTTTTCCTCAGGACCCATGCCCCGAAGCGCACTGGTCATTTCGGGGGGTGCAAGATCCTTGTGTAAGGCTGCGCCCTCCTCGATCTGACGCTGCAAATAAGGATAGTGCTGTCCGGCGATGCGCGGCACTCGGTTGGCCGGCGCTCCTCTGCCATCAACGCCGTGGCACGCTGCGCAGATGTGCGTGTACGTCTCCTGTCCCAGACGCAGGTGCTCTCCCGGTCCTTCCACCGGTTTAGGGTTGGCTCCCAGTTTCGAAAGATAGTCTGCAACCGTAGCGACACTGTGTCGATCAAACGTCGCATGTGCGGCGATGATATCCGTCTCGGTATCCACGCGTGCCCCGGACCGGAAAACGGCCAACTGCTTTTCCAAGTAACGTTTTTGTTGACCCGCAAGGTTTGGGATGGTCCCGTCCAGCGAGCCCCAAGCACTGGGTTGATGGCACACGACGCAAGGCGCGTATAGCCGCTCTCCGGAAGTTGAGGGCGAGGCTTGCGCGGCTGCGGAGAATGCCGTGATCAGCAAGACCTGCAGTGATTGAAGTCGCCGGCCCGAGCATAAGAGTTGCATAGATGCAGCTTAAACCTACCTCTGAGTTCCGCATTCAGGGAAACCACGTAGATCGGGTCGGATGGCGCTCACGTCGCACTAAAGTGTAGGCGAACTTTGGCGCTGATCTGCCGGTCCGTGAGCTTGTCAGCCGTTTCCAGGGCGCTTACTCGTGAGCCTAGCCGCTGGTGTTCGAGGCGACGCTTCAATTCCCCCTTGGCTTCTCCGGGGCCGAAGATGAACATCGCGTCCGCGGTTGCGATCTTTCCGATGACGGTGTCGTAGAACGCATTCATATTCCCGGTCAGTGCGCGTTGCCGCTTGTCATCCGCGGGTACCTGCTGTGCCTCATAGCGACCCTTCAGCGGGGAATCACCGGCACGCTCGGGGTGTTTCTCGACATTCGAGGATATTGTGTCGACCTGTTCGCCATCGTCGAGGACGGTCACGATCACGGCTTTTCGATGATCGATCCAGATACCGATCTTATTTGTCATGGCATTTCTCCGTGCATGCGAAACTTACCAGCTTGCGAGGTGCGAGTCGCCGCGGAATGGGTTTAGTTTTTCCAGCTGGCGCTTTGCGTTCTCATAGGCGGAGCGCAGCGGGCTGTAAATAGCTGCCTGCTCGACATCAGCAAGTCGCGCGCTTTCGGCGTGAATCTGCGCGCCCGGCACGCTGACGTGGATCTTGACTCGAAACGGCACGCCATCCGGTGACTCGGGTGTACCTTCGAACACGATATGGCATAGAGTCATGCGATGGTTGAGCCGCTGCAGGCGGCCACCGACATCCCGCGCCGAGGCCTCAAGTGTCCCAGATCGAGGCAGATGGCGGAAAGTCAAGGTCACCGGCGAGCTCATGGGCGAAATCCGATTGAAACGATAGAACAGTATCAGCCTGTCCGGCGATCGTTTAAATACGTGGATTCCCGTGCGTCACTGCGGCTTGAGTCAGCCAGCGTTCGATAGGCCCATCTGCAGTTTCACCAAGTGTGCCACGGACCGGGCACCCATTTTTTCCATGACTTTCGCCCGGTGAATTTCCACTGTCCGCTCGCTCAACCCCAAATCGATGGCAATGACCTTGTTGGCAGCGCCATCAACCACCATTGCCATCACTTGCTTCTCCCGCGCAGTAAGCGATTCGAAGTGCTGCAATACATCCGCGCGGCGCGCCAAGGTGCTGCGGTTCTCTTGATCTTGTTTCAAGGCATGGTTGATTCGGTCGAGCACGTCTTGATCGCGGAAGGGCTTCTGGACGAATTCAAAGGCGCCCTCTTTCATGGCTTGGACCGCCATCGGCACATCGCCGTGTCCGGTCATGAAAATCACCGGCAGCATTGAGCCCATACGGTTCAGATGCTGCTGCAACTCGAGTCCGCTCATGCCCGGCATACGAATATCGAGCACCAGGCAGCCCGCGGCGTCGGCCTTGAACTTGTCCAAGAATTCTATGGGACTTGCGAAGGCGGCAGTCTTATACCCGACCGTATTGAGCAGCAGGCTCAATGCGCGACGCATGCCATCATCGTCATCCACTATGTAGACGATAGCTGCGTTTACAGCGACTTCGGCTTTAGCCATGGTGAACTCCTCAAGACGTCGCGATTGGTAAGCGAAACCAGAATCGGCTGCCGCTTGGATTGACCTTTTCAAAACCGATATTGCCGTCGTGGGCTTCGATGCTCGCACGACTCGACGCCAGTCCCAACCCGGTTCCGCCCGACTTGGTCGTAAAGAAGGGCCGAAAGAGCCTGTCGGCGAGATCCGCGGGCACCCCTGGTCCGGAATCGATGATGCTGGCCTCGACGGCATAGCGATCCGCTCGCACCTCGATGAGGACCGGGGTCCCGTCCGTCAGGGTACTGGCCTCAATGGCATTCTGCACCAGAGAAAACAGCACCAACTGAATCCTTAGCCGGTCCACATTGATCTCGGGCAAGGGTGTTTGGACGTCGACTTTGAGCGAAACATGAGCCGCTTCCGCCATTGCTTGCAATGCCGGCACTAGCTCCCCGACGAGTTCGGCCATTTGGCACTGGATACGGGTGGGCTCCGCATGATCGAACAGGCGTCGAATCCGGCGAATCCCCTCCCCAGCGTTTCTCGCTTCTGCGGAGATATGCTGAAAGACCTCGCGTGCGCGCGGGACGAGAGGTTCGGGGCGGTTTAAGAGTCGATCGCCTGCCTCACCGAAGGTGGCGATTGCGCCAAGCGGCTGGTTGAGCTCATGCGCAATGCCGCTCGCCATCTCTGCCAGCGCCGCGATGCGCGAGAGTTCCATCAGCCGGTTAAGGATACCCTCCGAGCCCACAGAATTGCCTGTATGTCCGTTCAATTACCACCTCTCGAGGCCTTATTGAGTGTGCGAGTCGCATGGTTGGGGGCTTGCGGGAAGTTTGCCTGACTTCATGGGCCTATT
The DNA here is from genome assembly GCA_963755965.1 of uncultured Gammaproteobacteria bacterium. Lineage (GTDB taxonomy): Bacteria > Pseudomonadota > Gammaproteobacteria > Steroidobacterales > Steroidobacteraceae > Bog-1198. Next base: position 19,245 of record CAVWLU010000006.1, on the reverse strand, counting down.
CACTGACGGGTTCCCGCTAAAGATATGCGCCTTCCCCCTACAAGCCATCAACGGACGGGTGGCTGCCTCGCTCGTGATAGGCTTAACGACGTACGCCGAATGGGATTTCCCCCGCCGTCAGATATGGACAAAATCGCCTCTATTTCGCAGCAGCTGCTGCAGTTCTCGCCCGATGCCCTCATCGTGGTGGACTTCGAAGGGGTTATTTTCTTCGCCAACGCCACTTCGCGCACCCTTTTCGGCTATTCCCGAGAGCAACTCGTCGGTCAATCCATCGACATGCTGGTGCCGGAACGCTTTCGGTTCCGCCACGGCGCCCACGTAGCAAGTTACCTTCGCGATCCCACGGCGCGAGAAATGGGCGCACGCATCATTGATCTGTTTGCTCGGCGCGCGGATGGCACCGAATTTCCCGCCGGCATCCGCCTGGCTCCTGTTCACGACGGGGAGAAGACCTTTGTCGCCGCGGCGATCCGCGATATGACCGAGCGCCGTGCTATCAACGATGCCTTGGTGGCGGCGCGCGAGGAGGCGGACCGCGCCAATATGGCGAAGACCCGGTTCCTCGCTACGGCGAGCCATGACCTGCGACAGCCCCTGCAAACGATCCGCCTCCTCAACGCGTCTTTGCTGACACTCACGCAGAAAACGGGCGAGCAATACGAGCTTTTGCGCCGCCAGGAGTCTGCCATCGACACTGCTGGTCGAATGATCAATGCGTTGCTCGATATCACCCGCCTGGAGTCCGGTGCCGTCGAGCCGCACTTAGCCCCCATCAACCTTATCTCGGTCTATGGCGATCTGAGGCGCGAGTATGAGCCGGTGGCGCTGGCGAACGGCATACGCCTGGAGCTTCCCGAAACTTCGAAAATCGTAATCAGCGATCGGATCCTGTTAAGTCAACTGCTGCAGAATCTTGTCGGTAACGCGCTAAAGTACACTGAGAAGGGCTTCGTGAGAGTATCCGAGACCTTCGATGCCGACGGATTCCTGTTCTGCATCGAGGATTCTGGCGCCGGCATTCCGAGCGATAAGCTGGAACGCATTTTCGATGAGTACTACCAAGTCGACCAGTCCGGCGCGAAACGATCCGGCGTCGGCTTAGGTCTGGCCATCGTGCGTGAGGTGTGTCGGCTGCTGAGCTATTCGGTCTCGGTCTTCTCGGAGGTTGGCCGCGGCACGCAGGTTCGCGTCCGTATACCCCCTGAACAAGTCGGCTCCGACGCGCCTCCCATTGAAGATCCCCACCCGCTCGTCACAGCACCGCATGCCGCTACCCGCCTCGTTCTGCTCGAGGACAACGATGCCGTTAGAGCCGCCACGGAGCTGTTCCTGATCTTGGAGGGCTACGAGACCTATAGCGCCGCGAGTCTTGGCGATGCCCAGGAATTGCTGGCCAATCTTAGGCCGGGTGACTTGCTGATCGCAGATTACCATCTAAATGGTACGTTGACCGGTTTCGACGTTCTGCAGCAGGTCCGCGCGCAACATCAATGGGAAGTTCCCGCTGTTCTCTTGAGCGGGGATTTGCAGTCGATGATGCGTGTCGTGAAAACATCAATCGCCCGTTGTCGTTTCCTAAGTAAGCCAGTGGATACTCACGCGCTCCTCGCTGCCATATCCGAACTCAGCACTACTAAATAATGTCAGATCACGCTTAAGGCTACTATCAAGAATGAGGGTTTCATTGCAGTGAGGCGGTACCCAAACGCGGGCTCTCGTTGTCAGCTCGCTCGACGGTCAACAAATCTAGGGGTAATCCCCTAGAACCTTTCGTCCAAACCGTATTTTCAGGTGCGACCCCGGCCGTTATCCTAAAACCATGCACAGCATTTCACCCCCTCTCTTGAACTTGACCTGGTCTCTCTGGAAAGCGAACTGGCGAGATGTCCTCGAAACCGCGGCCGTCGCAGCTGGACTTGAAGCCGGTACCTTCGCTTTGTTCCTTTATATGTTCTCCCAGGACCCTAGTCGAGTCTTACCAGTCGTAGGCGCAAGTCTCCTGATCTTCTTGTTCTTTCACGTGGGAGTCTCCGCCTTGCATGCCAAGCTCATCTCATCCAGCCCTTTCGGGCGTTCGTTACCGCACCGACAGCCGCACGACAATCGTCTATAGGTGAAACGTCTATGGAAGCTAAGATCGCCGATCGCGCGCCGTCGGCTGTGGGACCCTTGCGGAAGCAATATCTATGTGGTTCTTGCTAAGGCACCGCCCCGGTACTAATAACTGACCTACGAAGACAACGAGCCCGCGGTATCGGCTACTTGTCGAATTCCGGTGTCGGGCCAGAGGAAGAGTATATGAACGATGTGGTCATTACGGCGGCGCTGCGCACCGCAGTGGGTAAGTTCAACGGATCCGTCGCAAAGGTATCGGCGGCCGATTTGGGTGCCCAAGTCATCAAAGCGCTGCTCGCCCGCTCCGGTGTTCGACCGGATCAGATTTCCGAAGTGATCATGGGACAGGCACTCACCGCTGGTGTCGGTCAGAACCCCGCCCGGCAGGCACTCATCCGCGCAGGCCTTCCCGACAGCGTGCCGGGAATGACGATTGGCAAAGTCTGTGGCAGTGGTCTGAAGGCCACGCATCTAGCTGCGCAGGCGATCAAGTGCGGTGATGCGGATATTGTCATCGCCGGCGGTCAAGAGAACATGAGTGCTTCGCCTCATATTTTACAAGGTTCTCGCGACGGTTTTCGCATGGGCGATGCCAAGCTCGTGGACAGCATGATCTTCGATGGACTCTGGGACGTCTACAACAACTATCACATGGGAATGACGGCCGAGAATGTGGCGAAGAAATATGACATTTCGCGTCGTGAACAGGATGAATTTGCCGCCGCATCCCAGCAGAAAGCCGAGGCCGCGCAAAAAGCCGGCCGCTTCAAGGCGGAAATTGCCCCGATCGAGATCGTTACGCGCAAGGCGACTGCCTATTTCGACACCGATGAATACATTCGCGCCGGTACGACGGTCGCCGCACTCGGCGAACTCAAACCTGCGTTCAGCAAGGACGGCACGGTCACCGCGGGAAACGCTTCGGGCATCAACGACGGTGCCGCTGCGGTGATGATGATGTCGGCGCGCAAGGCGAGTGAGCTCGGTCTAAAACCGTTGGCCTTCATTCGCGCCTATTCATCGGCGGGTGTTGATCCGAAAATCATGGGAATGGGGCCGGTGCCGGCAAGCCAGCTGTGCTTGAAGAAGGCGGGTTGGACGCATCAGGAACTCGATCTAATGGAGATCAACGAGGCGTTTGCCGCTCAGGCGATCGGCGTCAATCGTCAGATGGGCTGGGACACAGCAAAGATCAATGTGAATGGCGGTGCCATTGCCATCGGTCATCCGATCGGCGCATCGGGTTGCCGCATCTTGGTGACGTTGCTGCACGAGATGATTCGCCGTGATGCCAAGAAGGGACTTGCCAGTTTGTGCATCGGCGGCGGCATGGGCGTCGCGCTCGCGATCGAACGCCAAAGTAACGACTCTTAAACCCTGCGCATCAATGATAACTAAGAAGTGAGTCTCGAATGGGAATCTCAAAAAGAATCGCGCTGGTGACGGGTGGCATGGGCGGCCTCGGCGAAGCCATCTGTATCAAGTTGGCGAAGCTGGGGGAGACCGTCGCCACCACCTACTCGCCGGGCAACACCAAAGCTCAGAAATGGCTTATGTCGATGAAGGAGCGGGGCTACCACTTTTATGCATATCCATGCGATGTGACCGACTGGGAGTCCTGTCAGGCCTGCATCCGCAAGCTGACCGAAGAGCTCGGGCCGGTGGATGTGCTGGTGAATAACGCCGGCATCACCCGCGATATGACTTTCAAGAAGATGGACAAGATCAATTGGGACGCGGTGATGCACGCAAACCTTGACTCATGCTTCAACATGACCAAGCAAGTATGCGACGGCATGATGGATCGTGGCTGGGGCCGGGTCATCAATATCTCGTCGGTCAATGGTCAGAAGGGTGCCTTCGGCCAGACTAACTACTCCGCGGCCAAGGCCGGCATGCACGGCTTCACCAAAGCGCTGGCTCTGGAAGTGGTTCGCAAGGGCGTCACCGTCAATACGATCTCACCTGGCTACATCGGCACGACCATGGTGATGGCAATTCCGAAGGAAGTATTGGATTCCAAAATCATTCCACAAATACCCATGGGGCGGCTCGGCAAGCCTGAAGAAGTGGCTGGGCTAGTCGCGTACCTGGCCAGTGAAGAGGCGGCGTTTGTCACCGGCGCCAACATCGCGATCAACGGCGGCCAGCACATGCAATAGCAGCGGTGCTATAACGCCACGCAGTGCGCATTGATCCACTTTGCCAGGGCGTCCTCACCCAGTTCACCCGCCGCAAGCGCCAGAATGGTCTGAATGGCTTCCACCTGCGGCACGCGCAATCGCTTGCCGTTAATGGCGAGAAACAATCCAATCGCTAAAAATGCGGCGCGCTTGTTACCATCCACGAACGCATGGTTTTTGGCAATTCCGTACCCGTAGGCTGCCGCAAGAGACGCCAGACCGACGGACTTCTCGTACAGATATTGATTGCGTGGACGTGCTAACGCGGAATCGAGCAACCCGTCATCGCGCATGCCGCGCGCGCCGCCGAATGTCGCCAGACTCTCCTCATGCAGGAGCAGCAACGCGCGTTTGTCGATCCAGTGAGGCTCGCGCCTCACTCCGCGAGTGCCTTGAATGTGTCCCGATACTCCTTCATAAACTCGCGTCCTGTTTTGACCTGGGCAGCGATCGCAGGGTCGTAAGGAGTAATCAGATAGCCGTCAGGTGTCTCCACCACGTGAAGCACATCGCCTCGCGTCACCTTCATACGATTGAGCATCTCCCTGGGAATGACGACACCAGTGGACGTGCCTACGGCTGTCAGCTTCAGAGTAGCCATGGTTACACCATACGGACGACATAATTATAAACATAATTATGGTGTTATTCAGGCAGATTCGCAAGCCCATGATTTTGGGACTGCGTATTCGGCAGGTCGCACAGTTATTCGCAGGACCGACATATTGGAGTTGCCAAGTAATCTAGATATGCCCGATCCCGCAGCGACCTCTCCCCCGCGCGTTGTAATGCAAGCAACGGTCCCCATAACTGCTCTCATGGCGAGTTTGCAAATGCGCGGAGGATTGATGGCAACGCAACTCAAAATTGATTTTGTTTCGGACGTGTCCTGTCCATGGTGTGTGATCGGGCTCCAATCATTGAAAACTGCGCTGGCAACGCTCAAGGGCGAGATCGCGGCGGACCTGCACTTTCAGCCCTTCGAACTCAATCCCCAAATGGGCGCCGAAGGCCAAGACATCATGGAACACATTGCCGAAAAGTACGGATCTACGCCTACTGATATCGAGCGCAACGCCAAGAATATAACGTCTCGCGGCGCCGAACTGGGATTCGACTTCAATATGCGAAAGCGGGGCAGAATCTATAACACCTTTGACGCGCATAGATTGCTGCATTGGGCGGAGACTCAAGGCAAGCAGGAGGCGCTTGAGAATGCGCTGTTTTCAGCCTATTTTACCGAAGGTCGGAATCCCAGCGATGACGCAGTTCTGCTCGATGTTGCGCAAAAGGTCGGGCTGGATGCGAAGCGCACGGCCGAGATTCTAAATTCGGATGAGTTCGCAGGCGACGTGCGCGCCCGCGAAAAGTTTTACACGGATCGCGGGATCAGGGCGGTGCCCTCCGTGATCATCAACGATCAGCACCTGATTCAAGGCGCTCAGCCGACCGAGGTATATGAGAGGGCGTTGCGACAGTTCGCGGGCCGATAACGCTGGTGGCGTCGCCTGTTGGCACTGAAATGGTACAGTAGTTCCCGCAGAGGGGCATGAGTCTAGGAGGCCTGCATTGGCACCGCTCCATGACATCTCGCGACGACGATTCCTAAAGTATGGCGCGCTGTCGTTGGCCTTCGCATCGGTCGTAAGGGCGCAGAGCAACACGCAGCTGCAAGATGCGACGGGATCCCCCGACCGGGCTGCGCCGGATCGGGACGCCGAGCCAATGACCGCCGCCACCGACGCCGCGAAACACCTGACGATTAACGTACGCATCGACGACAACGGACCCTATCGCTTCGTGGTCGATACCGGCGCTGACCGAACGGTCTTGGCCACTGATGTTGCCGCCGAACTCGGCCTCCTAGTCGGCGAGAGGGTCATTCTGGAAGGAGTCGTACGAGCCGTCGAAACACAGGCCGTGAGGATCCGCGAGTTGTCTTTCGGGTCGATCAGGTGCAGACATCTCGTGGTGCCGACATTGCCCCGTTCTGCCCTGGGAGCTGACGGGTATCTTGGTCTTGACACTCTCGATGGTCATCGCGTGACCTTCGATTTCAAGAATCAGACCTTACAGGTAAGTGAGCCGCACTCCCGGTTGAGCACACTTTGGGTGCGGGACAATGAGGCCCGCATTCACACCGTTGGGTCGTCTGGACATTTGCGGGCCGTCAATTGCTCGATTGACGGCGTACGCGCGGCCGCCTTCATTGATTCCGGTGCCGACGTGTCAGTCGGCAACATGTCGCTGTTTGCCGCTTTGGCCAGCCGCAATCCCGCGTACGGCAACCTTGGGCCCGTTTCTCTAACCGACGTCACTGGAGGGGAAATCTCGGGAAATTTCACAATTGCCAAAAAGATCCAAATAATGGAAGTGGAGTTCACCGACTGTCCCCTGGTAATTGCGGATTTTAAAGTCTTCGATCTGTGGGGATTGGCTCAAAGTCCCGCGCTGCTGATCGGAATGAATATGCTGGTGCGGTTCTCAAAAGTATCAATCGACTACGGACTGAAGGAACTTCGTTTCGATCGGGCCAGTTTGGCCGCGCCCCTACCAGCCTGAATGCGGCCCTGCTACCAAAACCCGCCGTTCACGGCTTGGAAATATCCGCGACGTGGGGGAATCTCGTCGCTTGCCTCGAGCGCGGAGCAACGTGTACGTCCTTTGATTTATCAAGTCCTGAAAACTGACCGAATCAGCCCGATTGCCTCCGGTTCCTGGTTCGTAGTCTGGTGATCGGGATAGTCCGTTACCTCCGGCGCGAACTCGTAAATATTGCTTGTCGAGGTAGACAACCGTCTGTGATGCAAGAATAGGCTTCATCGGCTTCTGCCAACCCCGTTGGCTGGTGGACCTTCAGGGATGGTGCGCAAAGAGGATTCGAACCCCTGACCCACGCATTACGAATCCGCAGGTCGTCCTAGCGACGCTTATCAATCAATATCTTACCAACGCCAAAAGCGATCTTCGTCGGTAAAACAAGTGGAAAATCTGCTTGTGCTGGTACAAAAGTGGCCACAGCGATGAGCAAGGTTTAATTTGCCACGCGTGGGTGCTTAGCGCAGCAGCGCATCGACGGCATCCGTCTCTTCGGTGAGTAGAAAATCAATCTGCGCTTTGAGTCTCGCTTTGTCCGCCTCGTAAAAAGGAGTCGGGATGATGAGCCAGGCTTTGCGCCCTTTAGAAAGACGAACCGGAATTCTGTCGACTTCATCATTGGAAAATGGGATCGATATTGTCGGCTGATGCTGATTGGGACTTATGTCCTCACTCGGCGAGCTCGATACAGCGGACGGAACATCCTCATCCGCTTTCTCGATACCGACACTTCTCGGACTGGAAGCTGGGCCATGTCCCGCGAATTCCGCTGAGCGGCGAAACACGGCGACCAGTGCATCGCTTGCGGCCGCACTGAATCCTCGGCCGATGAGTTCAAAACGGATGTTCGCATCCGAGGGGAGCTCGCCGGGAAAGGAGTTCAATAGCTCCGCGAAGACATTCGGTGCCCGCAGCCACTTCAACCGAAGATTTCGTTTGACCTCTTCATCCGGCGCGTAGAGATAGGTTTCGACATCTTTGGACACCGCAAGCTTCCCTTCAGAAGGGCGCTCTAGCAATCCAAAATAACGCATTGATGCCAAGACCGAGAGGGCCGCCCCATTGTTCGCGCTCTTATATCCCATATCCTGGGCAATCACTTCCGTGGGCGCGGGATGGCGGGCCTCTTTTGCGTACACTTTTTGAGCGCGCTCGATGGCCTCATCCAAGGGGATCGAGGGCGCCCGGGGGCTTTTCTTTCGCAGTTTATCGTCCATATACTTAATTACTTCGTAGATAACTGACAAATTTTATTATACTGAAGTTTAAACGAGGTTAAAGCAGCCTGATGTTACAAGTTGTGATGTCAGGCCCAATTCAGAGCCTTAAATGTTTAAACGTCTATACAGAGCCCTCAGACCAAAGTATTCTATATTCTAGAATATAGAATATGGTTAGTGTGAGCTTATGCGGCAAATTTCGCTTAAGAGCCAGGATATCGTAGTGGCCATCAAACTTGCGCTGCACCGCGAGGAGCGCTGGACCTTTGCCCGCTTGGGTCAAGAGCTGGCGCTCACCGCCTCTCAAGTGTTTGCTGGAGCCAAGCGGTGTGAGTTTGCGGGACTCATTGCGCGGCAAGACGATCAGCCGATCGCAAGAATGCGAGAACTCACCGAGTTCGTGCTCCACGGCGTGCGCTTCGCGTTTCCGGTCGCCCTAGGCGAAATCTCCCGCGGGATGCCAACCGCCTCCGGAGGCCCTTACTTAAGCACCGTCCTTAACGCCTCCGCGGAGGGACCGCCCGTCTGGCCTTTCGCAGCAGGTCAGGCACGCGGGCCTGCCGTAACACCGTTTTATCCCTCGCTCCCAAAAGCCGCCGCGAAGGATGCCGATTTTTACAACGTGCTCACCCTGGTGGATGCCGTGCGTATCGGCGGCGCGCGAGACCGTGAGCTCGCCACAGAGCAGCTGCACAAGACATTCAGATGAACCCGCGGGATCCCAATGTGCAACAGCTTCAGTTAGTCGCTGGCGCGCTTCAAGACTTATGCCAGAGTTTAGTCTTCGTGGGTGGCTGCGTCGCCGGCGTGTTGATCACCGATGCGACGCGGCCACCTGTCCGCGCGACTCAGGATGTCGACTTGCTCGCGGAGTTGGCGTCGAAAGTTGCTCTCTACCAACTGCAGAGCAAACTTCGCTCGTTAGGATTTCAGGAGGACCCGGATATCTACTGCCGGTGGCGATTCAAGAACCTGAAAGTCGATGTCATGGCAACCGAAGAATCGGTCATGAACTTTACCAACCGGTGGTACGGCGAGGCCATGACTCACTCGGTGCAGGTGACCTTGCCGGACGGAAAGCCGATTCGGCAGATCACCGCCCCGTACTTCATCGCCACGAAGCTCGAGGCCTTTCACGACCGCGGCAATGGTGACTACATGAGCCATGACATGGAGGACATCGTAAATGTCATCGATGGACGGGCGGAAATAGTCTCTGAAATAGGCTCGAGCGCCGAGTCGGTTCGACTCTATTTACGAAATGAATTTGATGATCTCTTGGCCGACCCGACATTTGTCGACTCGCTCAGGGGTCACTTTCAACCGAGTGCATTGGAGCAACAACGCGTCGAGCCGTTGGTTGTAAGACTGCGCCGAATCGCGGGCCTCTAAGAAATTCCGTACGCTTCGCGCAGACGTGTTTCGAGGAGCTGCGCAAGGGTCAGGTCGTTTGAGTTCCGGATGCGTACGGTCTTCTTCGAGGTCAATCTGTTCATCGCGCAGGCGTCATACCATGCGTACGCGCTCGGCGAAGAAGGCCTAGGTGGCTGGGCAAGCCTCAAAATGGTCGAGCGGCATGCGCAACTTATCGCCCGAAAATCTGAAGCAGTATGCGAATCTTTCAAGGCTAAATGCTTTATGGGCCCGGCACAAAAGTGGACGCAGTGACTTTTAAAAATGGATGATGGTCGGTCGCAATGGGGATTCGAACCGCTAACCCACGCATTGTTCGTGCGCAAATGTGACCACAGCGAATCACATGCGAAAACAACCGGCGTCACGTATGTGGTTGCCTTTACTAATTTTGTAGTGTGCAAGAGGATTCGAACCCCCCGACCCACGCATTGCGGCGTGGTACAAAAGTGGGCTACAGCTAGATCGCGTGCGGGAGTCCAGTACCACGTATGGTATTGATTTTATTGCTTTTATGGTGCCGCAAAGAGGATTCGAACCCCTGACCCACGCATTACGAATGCGTTGCTCTACCAACTGAGCTATTGCGGCAATTTCAAGAGGGCGGGCATTCTAACCCGCAGAGCTATCCGACGAAAGGCTGCCGACCCGTTTGAGCACTTCGCGCAGGGTCTTTGGAAGTGCGAATATGACGTGCTCTTCCCGGCCCGTCAGTTCCTCGACGACTTCGCCGCCCCATTGGCGCAACTGGCTGATGACTCCCTGGACCAGAATTTCAGGTGCCGACGCGCCGGCGGTCACCCCGATGGTCTTGGCCCCTTCGAACCACTCCCGATGCAAATGTTCCGGTCCATCGACCAGATAGCCGGGTATGCCGGCTTTATCGGCCATTTCACGCAATCGATTCGAATTCGAGCTCGACGCTGAGCCGACCACCACCAATCTGTCGCACCGCCCGATCAAATCCTTGACCGCGTCCTGGCGATTTTGCGTGGCGTAGCATATATCCTCCTTGACCGGCGCCTTGAGCCCCGGGAACCGGCCACGCAGAGCCTCGACGATGGACGCCGTATCATCCACCGACAGAGTCGTTTGCGTGACAAATGCCAAATGCTCGACATTGCGCACCTGGACGCGGGCCACATCCTCAACGGTCTCAATGAGATAAATGTTTCCGCCGTATGAGGTATCGAATTGGCCGATCGTGCCCTCGACCTCCGGATGACCCTCGTGGCCGATCAGAAAGACTTCGCGCGCTTCGCGTGCAAAGCGCGTGACCTCCATATGCACCTTCGTCACCAGAGGACAGGTGGCATCGAACACTTTCAGCGCGCGCCGCGTCGCTTCTTCCTGGATCGCCCGGGAAACACCGTGGGCGCTGAAGATCACGGTTGCGCCATCGGGAACTTCGTGCAACTCCTCGACAAACACCGCACCGATCCCTCGCAGCCGATCCACCACGTATTTGTTGTGAACCACCTCGTGGCGCACGTAGATCGGGGCGCCGAACAGGTCGATGGCGCGCTCCACGATGTCGATCGCACGATCGACGCCGGCGCAGAAGCCGCGAGGATTGGCTAATAGGATATGCATCGTTTAAGCCTTCGCACTGCTGCGTTTGGGTTCTAGCAACGCGTCCAGTAACAGGCACGCCGCACCGACCGTTATCGCCGAATCCGCCACGTTGAATGCCGGAAAATACGCCCGATCCCAATGAAAGTGGATGAAATCTATGACAGCCCCCAGCCTAATCCTATCGATCACATTGCCGATCGCGCCGCCGAGCACCAATGCGAGCCCCGCCGCCAGCAGCCCATGAGACCCGCGGGGCAATCGGCACAACCATACCGTAATCGCAATGCTCACGGTGACCGCGAGCCCAATGAACAACCAGCGTTGCCACCCCGACGCCGAGGCAAGAAAACTGAAGGCAGCGCCGACGTTGTGCATGCGGGTAATGTCGAGAATCGGCAGCACACTCGTGAATTCGAACTCACCGAAATGCTGCGTGATGTAGCTCTTGGTGAGCTGATCTGCGAGCACGATGAACACCGAAAGCAACAGCCACACTGCACCACGTCCGCGGTTTTCTACGACTGTCATGCGAATCTGCGCTCCTCACCGGGTCCCTCGATGTTGACGACACAGCGCGCGCAAAGTTCCGGGTGACGGGGATCGCTGCCGACATCGCTGCGTAAATTCCAACAGCGCACACACTTCGGCTGGGAACTGGGTTTGACCTCGATCCACACGCCCTCCGCCTGCGTTTGAACCGCCCCCGTCGGCGGAATGTCGATCTCGACGACCCGCGCTTGACTCGTAATGAATAAAAACCGCAATTCGTCATGCAAAGCTCTGAGGCGGGCTGCCTGCGCAGCCGGCGCGAATATCGTCACCTCAGCTTCGAGCGGCGCACCGATCGCGCCCGACGATCGCAATCGTTCCAGCTCGCGAGCCACATCTGCCTTCAGTGCGATGAACGCCGGCCAATCGATGTCGGAGGAACGTTCCGCGCCGGCGGGAAACGAATGCCACGTGCTCAGGAACACGGATTCGCCGCGGGTACCCGGCAAGAAGCTCCATACCTCCTCCGAGGTGAAACTCAAGATGGGAGCAAGCCATCGCACCATGGCCTCGGCCACGTGATACATCGCCGTCTGTGCGGAGCGCCGCGGCAAGCTGGCGGTGCCCGTGGTGTAAAGACGATCCTTGATGATGTCTAGATAGAAGCCGCCGAGCTCCACGACGCAAAAATTGTGCACCTCTTGGTAGATGTCATGAAACTCGTAGTTCCGAAACGCCGTGACCACATCGTTCTGAAGTGCAAACGCTTTGCTGATGGCCCATTGATCGAGTGCCACCAAGTCGTGCCAGGGAACCGCATGCTGTACCGGATCAAAGCCATGCATGTTGCCGAGCAGGAACCGCAGCGTGTTGCGCATTCGGCGATAGGAGTCCGCCATGCGTTTCAAGATTTCATCCGACACGCTCATCTCATTGGCATAGTCGGTCGCGGCGATCCAGAGTCGCACCACGTCGGCCCCCAAGGTGCTGGTCAACTTCTGCGGCACCAACGTGTTGCCGACGGACTTTGACATCTTGCGGCCTTTCTCGTCCACCGTGAACCCGTGCGTGAGCACGGCGCGATAGGGAGCGCGACCGTGCATGGCCACTGAGGTCAGCAGGGAACTGTGGAACCAGCCGCGATGCTGGTCGGACCCTTCAAGATACAGATCGGACGGCACCGTGATCTCGGGCCGGAGCTGCGCGACGCAATGATGCACCACCCCGGAATCGAACCACACATCCATGACGTCGGTCGCCTTGTCGTACTTCGCCGCATCCGCACCCAACAGAGTGGCCGCATCCAAGTCGAACCAGGCATCGATCCCGTCGTGCTCGACTCGCCGGGCGACTTCTTCGATCAACTCGGCCGTTTTTGGATGCAACTCGCCGGATACCTTGTCGACGAACAAAGGGATCGGCACGCCCCAGGTGCGCTGACGCGAAACGCACCAATCCGGGCGGCTCGCGATCATACTGCTGATGCGCTGCTCGCCCCATGCGGGCATCCAGTCGACGTGCGAAATCGCCTCGAGCGCGCCTTTGCGTAAACCCGCCTGATCCATACTGATGAACCATTGCGGCGTGGCGCGAAAAATCACCGGCGTCTTGTGACGCCAGCAATGTGGATAGGAATGATGGTACGGCTCGCCCTTGAGCAGTCGGCCGTGCTCCCTCAATACCTCGATTACGTGCGCATTCGCGTCGAACACTTGTTCCCCTGCGAACAACGGTGTCGACGGCAAAAAGCGACCGTCCCCGCCGACCGGGTTTTCGATCTCCAAGTTGTAACGACGACCCACGATATAGTCGTCCAGACCGTGCCCCGGTGCCGTGTGCACCGCGCCCGTGCCGGCATCGAGCGTCACGTGATCGCCAAGGATCACCGGCACTTCACGATCATAAAGAGGATGCTGCAGCTTGAGATTTTCGAGTGCCTCGCCCTTCGCCTCGGCAATGACCGTCCACGCCGTAATCCCCAATGTGTGCATGACGGATTTGACGAGTTCATTGGCCAGCAGCAACCGCTCACGGCCTTCGCCTAAGTCGAATTCCACCAGCGCGTAGTCGAACTGCGGATGCAGAGCAACGGCGCGATTGGCAGGCAGCGTCCACGGCGTCGTGGTCCAAATGGCAAGCGAGGTCGGAACGTCCTCGAACAATGCGCTTTGCTCGGTGAGTGCAGTTGCGAAGCGCTGCGCGAGATCGATTCGATCGCTCACTTCAAAGCGCACATAGACGCTGGGAGAGGTGATGTCCTCGTACTCGACCTCCGCTTCGGCCAACGCCGAGCGGCAATTCAGACACCAGTGCACGGGCTTGTAGCCTTTGTACACGTGGCCGTTTTTGATGATCATCGCGAAGGCACGCAGTTGTTCCGCCTCGTAACGCGGCAGCATCGTGAGGTAGGGATGCTCCCAATCGCCCAACACGCCTAAGCGCTTGAAGTCCGCGCGCTGCGCATCGACTTGGCGGTAGGCATAGTCGCGGCAGGCAGCGCGAAACGCCTTCGCGTCGATCTTTTGCCCCACCCTGCCGTGCGTTTTCTCGACTTGCATCTCGATGGGCAGCCCATGGCAGTCCCACCCGGGAACGTAGGGCGCGTCATAGCCATCGAGCGTGCGCGCCTTGACGATGATGTCTTTGAGCACCTTGTTGACCGCATGCCCCAAGTGGATCGCACCATTGGCGTACGGCGGTCCGTCCGTGAGGATGAACGGCGGCCGACCCTTCGCGGCGGCGCGGATCTTTTCGTACAAACCCGCCCCTTCCCATGCCGCCAGCATTTTGGGCTCGCGGTTGGCAAGATCCGCCTTCATGGGAAAACCTGTGTTCGGCAGGTTAATCGTATTTTTGTAATCAGCCACTATCCACCTTCGACAAGATCTCGCGGGCTTGCGCCGCATCAATCTTCATTTGCACGATCATAGAATCCAAAGAATCGAACTTCACTTCGTCACGCAACTTGGCAATGAATTCGACTTCAATCAAGCGCCCATACAAATCGCCGTCAAAATCGAATATATGCACCTCGAGCAGCGGCTCGCTGCCGTTCACCGTCGGGCGCGTACCTAAGCTCGCGACGCCATCCATCGGTTCGGCGCGGATACCGTATACCCGCGCAGCCAGCACGCCCCACATCGGCGACTTTCGCCGCATGAGGCGCAAATTGGCTGTGGGGAAGCCCAATGCCCGGCCCAACTCCTTGCCATGTGCGACGTGCCCGCTCATACGGTAGCGGCGCCCCAACAAGCGCTCCGCTCCCGGGTAATCCGCGCACTCCAAACGTTCGCGCACCGCGGTGCTGCTGACTCGAACGCCGTCCACTGCGAACGGCGCCATCTGCTCGACGCCAAAGCCCTGCACACGGCCTGCCGCACGCAAGCTCTCGATGGTGCCGCAGGCGTTGCTCCCGTAGCGAAAATCATCGCCCACCACGACATGCCGTGCGCCCAATCCTTGGACGATGAGCTCATCGACGAAGGCTTGCGGAGTCATCGCTCGCATGCGTTCATCGAATCGCAGAGTCACCAAGCGATCGACTCCCGCCGCTGCGAGGGCGACGAACTTTTCGCGCCAGCGCGTGAGGCGCGGTGGCGCGCCGTCCGGATCGATGAACTCCTTGGAACTCGGCTCGAACGCCAGCACCGTAGCCGGAAAACCCAATTCCGCCGCGCGCCGCTTGACCGCCCCGATCATCTGTTGGTGCCCTAGATGCACGCCATCGTAATTGCCGACAGTCAGTACGCAGCCCCGAGCGGCTTTGGAGATGTTTTGCAGACCGCGCACTAATTCCATGGCGAAAGCTGATAATTATACCGAAGTCGCCCGGGCCGGCTGCCGCATTGACAAGCGCACACCTGAGCCGGAGAATACGCGGCTCTTTTGGGGGTCCTCTCGGACCCCAATCGTCCTTCTAGGAGTCTCCGCTTGGCGAATACGAAATCTGCTGAAAAAGCTGCCCGACAGTCGACCGCGCACCGCGCCCGCAACGACGCTTTGACTTCGCAGCTGCGCAGCGCCATCCGCAAGGCAACTCTCGCGCTCAAAGCCGGCAAGCACGATGACGCCGCCGCAGCGCTCGCGCACGCCACGCCGATCATCGACAGCATGGTGAACAAGGGCATCATTCACCGCAATAAGGCCGCGCGGCATAAGAGTCGTCTGACTAAACAGGTTCGGGCGCTCGCGAAATAGCTTCATGCGGTGTCCGGCACCGCGTGCCGCCGCGGGTGCTCTTCCAGGTAGCGCATCACCGCTTGTTTGAGTGCATCGGTACCCTGGCCGGTGGCCCCGGAAATCAGCAACACCGGACCCTTCCATCGCAGCCGCCGAACGATTTCCTTGGCACGGCGCTCGGCTTCTTTGGGCTCCAGTAGATCGACTTTGTTGATGAGGAGCCAGCGCTCCTTGGCCGCGAGATCGGCTGCAAATTTCTTCAGTTCCGCGACGATGGTGCGCGCGTCCTTGACCGGGTCGGCCTCTGGATCGGGCGGCGCAATATCGATGAGGTGTAAGAGCACCCTGGTGCGCTGCAGATGTTTCAAGAAGCGGATGCCGAGGCCCGCCCCGTCGGCCGCGCCTTCGATGAGCCCCGGTATGTCCGCCATGACGAAGCTACGGCCGGGACCCGCGGTCACCACGCCGAGATTCGGATGGAGCGTGGTGAAGGGATAGTCAGCCACTTTGGGCCGTGCCGCCGAGACCGCTCGGATCAAGGTGGACTTGCCGGCATTGGGCAGGCCGAGCAGTCCCACATCGGCTATTAGCTTCAATTCCAGCGCCAGCTCGCGTTTTTCTCCTGGCAAACCCAGACCGGCTTTGCGCGGGGTCCGGTTGGTGCTGGATTTGAAGCGGGTATTGCCCCAGCCGCCTTTGCCGCCCTTGGCGACCAACAAGGTTTGGCCTTCCACTGTGAGATCGCCCAACTGCTCGCTGGTTTCCCGATCGGAAATCACCGTGCCGACGGGCACCGGCACATACACGTCATCGCCGCCGTGCCCAGTGCAATCGTTGCCGCTGCCGCCCTCGCCGTTCTGGCCCCGATACGTGCGGGAGATCCTAAAGTCAGCCAAGGTATTCATGCCCTCGACCGCCTTCAGGTACACGCTGCCGCCGAGCCCCCCGTCTCCTCCGTCCGGCCCGCCGAACGGAACGAATTTCTCGCGCCGGAAACTGACGCAGCCGCGGCCGCCGTTGCCGGCCTGCACATTCAGTTTGGCTTCGTCGATGAATTTCATGGCAGGCGAGACCCGTAAACTAAAAAGGGGAACAGGTGTGCCCTGCTCCCCTTCTTTGAGCTACAGCGAGCTGAAGCGCTCGCATCGTTAATGCTATTTGGACACTACGTTGACGTAGGTGTGCTGTTTCGCGCCCTTGACCTTGAATTCGACGACCCCATGGGCAGTCGCAAACAACGTGTGGTCGGTACCGATACCGACGTTCACGCCGGGGCGATAAACGGTCCCGCGCTGACGAATGAGAATGTTGCCGGCCAACACATCTTCGCCGCCGTACTTTTTGACGCCCAGACGCTTCGAGTGCGAATCGCGTCCGTTGCGGGTGCTGCCGCCAGCTTTTTTGTGTGCCATTTCAATATCTCCAGCGAAATCTTATGCAACGATCTGCGTGATTTTCACATCGGTATATGGCTGCCGATGAGTCTTCTCACGCTTGTAGTGCTTGCGTCGACGAAATTTGACAATGCGCACCTTGTCGCCCTTGCCGTGGCTCTCGACCGTCGCCACCACTTTGGCAGTGCCTACGTAGGGCGCGCCAATCGTCACCGAAGAACCGGCGCCGACCAGCAGCACCTGATTGAATTCGACACTGGCGCCTTGGTCTGCGTCGAGCTTCTCGATACGCACCACAGCACCTTCCTGGACGCGGTACTGTTTACCGCCCGTGGCAATCACGGCATACATGGTTGATAACTCCAGCTGGGCGCTAAGGGCCCGCAAAAGAGCCGGGGATTGTACGTCGCCGGGCCGGTCAGGTCAAACCGGCCCTCCACGGAGTGACCACACCCCGCGCCACCCGCCACATTCTTAGGTACCATGCAGTATTCCCTTGAGCGCTTCATGACACTAGAACAGATTCGCGGGCTGGTAAGCTCTGATTTCGAGGCCGTTGATAGGGTCATCAAGCGCCGTTTGCACAGCCAAGTCACGCTCGTCGACCAGGTGGCCACCTATATCATCTACGCCGGTGGCAAGCGTTTACGTCCCCTTTTGGTGCTTTTGGCGGCCCGCGCCTGCGGGCACAAAGGCGAGCAGCACGTCGATGCCGCCGCCATCATCGAATTCATCCATACTGCTACTTTGCTGCACGACGACGTGGTGGACGGATCGTCGCTGCGCCGCGGCCGCGAAACGGCCAACGAAGTATTCGGCAATGCCACCAGCGTTCTCGTCGGAGATTTCCTGTATTCGCGAGCCTTTCAAATGATGGTGATGCTCGACCGCATGCCCATCATGCAAATCATTGCCGACGCCACGAATGCCATCGCCGAGGGCGAAGTGCTGCAGCTCATGAATGCTCACGATCCAAATACCAGCGAGGAACGCTACATCGATGTGATTCGCCGCAAGACCGCCCGCCTGTTCCAAGCCGGCGCGCAGATCGGCGCGGTGTTGAGCGACGCCCCGCCCCATATCCAAGAGTCCCTCGCCCGCTATGGCAAGCATATCGGCACCGCTTTCCAGTTGGTCGACGACGCGCTCGACTATCAAGCCGATGAAACCAGGCTCGGGAAACACCTGGGGGATGACCTGGCGGAGGGCAAAGCCACTCTCCCGCTAATTTATGCGATGCAGCACGGAGATGACGGTGAGCGCTCGATGATTCGCCATGCCATCGAAAAGGGCGGTCTGGGGCAACTTGCGGAAATCACTCGCGCCGTTGCAAGCCTCGGGGGCCTTGCGTACACTGCGCGCCTCGCTCAAAGCGAGGCAGATCAGGCGCTTGCTGCGCTGACACCCCTTCCCGAGAGCATTTTCAAAGAAGGTTTGAGCGAACTGGCCAGGTTCGCCGTGGCACGCAAGCACTGACCGTGAAGCCGATTTCGGGGTGTAGCTCAGCCTGGTAGAGCACTACGTTCGGGACGTAGGAGTCGCAGGTTCAAATCCTGTCACCCCGACCAGATTTAAAGGGTCTATTCCGGGGACATGGGTAACGGTTTATACCGGCGGTGAGTGTCAAGATAGAAAAACTTAAACAAATTGCTGCCTGCGGGTTTTAAATTAAGCGACCCCTCGGTGGCGCCCGTCGCCAAGCAGCACACAGTGTGCTTGGCGATCATGAGCAAGGTGAAAGGACCGCTCGAGATTCCATTTTTCAGCAAGGTGAGCCTGAAGCATGCGGTCAAGGCGTTGAGAAAGATGGATTTCAAGGTCACGAAACTCAAAGTCGAGCGCTGATCATCGTCGCCATGGTGACTGTAAGCGGAACCACCTGTTTGAAGTCGCGGTGGCGGTAATCATCATCATCATCATGACCATCGTGGTGCGCATCATGATGCCGACCCAAGCCGCTTCCCCGCAGCGTCCGTAAGAGGGCGTCGGGTGTCTTTAGCAACTGTCGGCGCACGGGAGCGCAAGGGCGGGCGCCACCCAGCCTTCTACAGGAATGGGGTCGCTAGCGCGCTACTT
>CAVWLU010000005.1:0-33067 GCA_963755965.1 uncultured Gammaproteobacteria bacterium | reverse complement strand
GGGGTCAGACACGCCCGGGGTCTCAAGAGCGATGGTTACTTCGAGAGTTGCAACCCCGCGTGGGGTACAACGCTTGGCTGGATAGGAAGCGGCTGATTTAAGTCGACTGCCGGAGGACACAGCGATGATAGCAGTTCTGAAAACTGCCTCGCTCGCTATCACCTCAGTGATTCGTTCCCCATGGTGACGAAATTCTTATTTGTCGCGATATACGTAGCCATGGTGTATCTCTGTTTCGCAAACGGCTGACCTCGAGGACGCCGATAACGCATTGACAGGCTCCATGCCGCGCAACCTCAGCTCGCTTTTACAGGTTTTGAGTACGTCAGCGTACAGACGCCTAGCGGCAGTTTCTTCATAGTGGGACACCGTGTTACATATATTCCTCTCGGAACACCGTGCTACGCTGGTTGAGCGATGTCGCCTAATGGTCACCACTCGATCGGCACCCAAGGTGACTGACCCAGAACTTCTGCATGGGATCCCCATCTTTCTGGATCAGCTAATCGAGACCCTGCGCATCGAGCAGACCGCGGAGCCCATGCAAAGCCGAAAGGTTTCGGGTGTCGCCGGCGGCGGCACCCCATCTGATGTTGGAACATCGGCGACCCTGCACGGACGTGAGCTTTTAAAGCGCGGATACACCCTTGAACAGGTGGTCCGCGACTACGGGGATCTGTGTCAGGCCATAACCAATTTGGCCTTTGAACTTCACGCTCCGATCGAAGTGGATGAATTTCGGACATTCAACCGTTGCCTCGATAATGCGATTGCCGAGGCGATAACTGAATATGCACACCAGCAGCGTTCCGCAGCGGCGGAAGAAGGCGTTCATGCACTAAACTCACGACTCGGAGCTCTCGCACATGAGCTAAGAAACTTTGTTCATACGGCGACACTTGCCGTAAGCGCGATCAAAGTCGGGAATGTAGGCCTCACAGGGGCAACAGGAGCGGTGCTCGATCGGTGTCTGGCGGGGTTACGCAATCTCGTCGATCGCTCTCTGGCCGAGGTCCGTGTGACGGCCGGGATTCCGGCGCAGCAGCAACTAATTTCCCTTTCCGATTTCGTTGCGGAAGCGAGAGTTCCGGCATCGCTCGATGCAACTTCACGGGAATGTAAGTTCACGGTTAGCGATGTAGACGCGGATCTTGCGATCAACGTCGACCGCGACTTGCTGTCTTCCGCTGTGGGCAATTTGCTGCAGAATGCGTTCAAGTTCACCAGGCGCCATTCCGAAGTAACGCTGGATGCCTACGGTTCGGCTAACCGTGTCTTGATTGATATAAGAGACAATTGCGGTGGTCTTCCGTCGGGAGCAGCAGAGAAAATATTCAGGCCATTCAATCAGAATGGCGAAGATCGGTCAGGCCTTGGGCTCGGATTGGACATTTGTCGCCGCAGCGTCGAGGCGAACGATGGTGTTTTAAGCGTTCGTGACATCCCCGGCACCGGATGCGTGTTCACGATTGATCTGCCGCGGTATGCTGTGTCCCGATAGCACGATTCCGTAAGCTTCTTATGAAAGTCACTTCGGCATCTTGTTTCCGTTCGCTTTGAATTGTTCTCCGAGCGTAGTGAGTGGGCCGCCGCCCTGTGGATTGGTGTGGCAATCCCCGCAGGATTTGCCGGTGTCCTTGGCGAATTGTGCCGTTGCGATGGCGGGTTGAGAAAGAATGAGTGACGTGGTGCCGATAATCACAACAGCAGCCGCCGTGCCACAAGCGAGGACGAAGGCATCTTTTGCATTTAGATTCATAGTCGAATTTCTCCTGTACCGAAGTGGAGACGCCCACTGATCTTGGACGCAAGTCCTGCTTCTGTCTGTACGGTGTCGAACACGCTAGCGCTTACGCGTAACCGTCCATGGCATTGAAAGAGCCTTAAGCTCAGATAGAACCCTTATCAAGATCGCGCCCATCATACCGATGCAGCCGGGGGAGTGAATGGCCGGAGTTAGCTCAATGCTCTTCATTGGCCGTGTTCCTTAAGCTGCTCGATGATTTGATCGGCGTTCACGGGATCGACCGTCGTGTCGTGTCGTGATCGCCGTGCATCAGATGCGGCGTCACACCGTAGACAAGCTATGTGTGCCAAAAAGAGACCTAATTGTGCTTGCTAGCTTTCTGAATTGATTATTCAATGTTGAGGATAACGAAAACGATAGAAACGATGAAGTTATTTACAGGATTGAAGAAAATCAGAGAGTTTGAGAGACAACAACTGTCTTTCCTCAAGTCCGTCTCCGATTTCGACATCGTCATCGAGATCGGATATGCGGAAGAGCAAGGTCAACCACTAACCCTGAAGCAGCTTTTCCTGCTGAATATCTGTTCACGCACGACGGTCCGCCGAAAATTGGCCATCCTTATTGAAGAAGGGATCGTATTCAGGCGCAAACATGCGAATGACCATCGCGCCAGCCTCCTGATGGTTGCCCCTTCCGGTGTCAAACTACTAAGCAAGTATGGCTGCACGCTCACATCCATTTCGGTATCGCATTTCAAATAGGCTGCAGAAGAGCTGCATGCCCGGGTTGGAAGAAAACCCCTGGAAAAGTGGGCGCATAGCAACCAGACCTAATGGGAGCAGTGTTTGTTGTCGCGCAGTGTTCGGCTCTGAATTCTATCGGTAACGCGGTTCGCTACGGACGGAAACGGTCGCCATGACTCCACCGCCAGTCATAAGGCAAAATCATCTTCTTTCTGCGCTGCCCGCGGAGGTTTACGCGCGCTTGCAACCTCATCTCGAACTCATTTCAATGCCGCTGGGATCGGTGCTCTACGAATCTGGTGCCCACTTGAGCTACGTATACTTCCCTACCACCAGCATCGTCTCGCTGCTCTACGTCATGGAAAGCGGCGCATCGGCGGAGATCGCGATCACCGGCCACGAGGGAT
Organism: uncultured Gammaproteobacteria bacterium; assembly: GCA_963755965.1. Lineage (GTDB taxonomy): Bacteria > Pseudomonadota > Gammaproteobacteria > Steroidobacterales > Steroidobacteraceae > Bog-1198. The sequence goes on along the minus strand of CAVWLU010000005.1, from coordinate 30,167 downwards.
TGGTCGGGGTCTTCTTGTTCATGGGTGGCGAGAGCACCCCAAGCCGCGCGGTGGTGCAAAGCGCAGGGAGCGGCTATCGACTCAAAGCAACTATTCTAAAGGCCGAATTCGCGCTTTTCGGAGAGTTCGCGCACTTGGCGTTGCGGTACACGCAGGCGTTGATTACGCAGATGGCGCAGACTGCGGTGTGCAACCGGCATCACGCGGTGGATCAACAACTATGCCGCTGGCTGTTGTTGAGCCTGGACCGTTTGCCAAGCAATGAACTGAATATGACGCAGGAACTGATCGCGAATATGTTGGGCGTGCGCCGCGGGGGAGTGACCGAAGCGGCAGGAAGGTTGCAGGCTGCCCGACTGATTAACTACCATCGGGGGCGGATCACGGTACTCGATCGTGCGGGTCTGGAAGCGCGCTCCTGCGAGTGCTACCGGGTGGTCAAGAGGGAATGTGATCGGCTGCTACCCAACGTCGCCAGTTAGCTTCTCGAGACCCCTAGTACGTGGCGTACGGACGCTGTGAGGATGGTCTGCTTGTGATAATCCAGAAAGTTGGCGGGACGCTGCCCTTTAGTTGCGAGCAGGCCTTCGATCTTGCTGCCGATATCGAACGTTACCCCGACTTCTTGCCGTGGTGGATTTCGGCGCGAATTCAAAGGCGCGAGTCCAATATTTGCTACGTTGACCAAGTCTTGGGCCTTGGCCCCATCCGACTACAGTTCGCATCGAAAGCAGCTCTCCATCGTCCTGAGCACATCGATGTTACGTCGACGGACGCGCCATTTCGACAGTTCAGCCTATCCTGGCGAGTCGTGGCAACTCCACCGGTTGGTTGCCGCATTGGCGTTGCCGCTGAGCTTGAGTTGCGGTCCGGGGTTCTTCAGCTTGCTGTGAACCAATTTCTACGAAGCGCCGTCGATGACATCGTTACCGCTTTCGAAGCGCGCGCGCACCGCATATACGCTGTACCGAAGGGGGATTGAAGTCGCGAGGTCTGCGTCAGGCACGAGGTGGCTTTATGCGGGCCAAACTTTGACGGATCCAGTTCGCCGGCAATTCTTTGTACTTGCCATTGATATGACCCTTCATTTCACCGAAGCCGGCTGCTGGTTCCTGTCTGGCCAAGGCGTCTGCTAACTTGCGGTTGAATGAGTCATGGCGAAGGCTTCTAAAGACAGTCGCAATGCCGTATGAGCCCATTATTATCTCCCTAACCAATTACCTTCTGGCTGAGTGCCACAAGTGAAGTTAAGTCAATTTCCCGTCACAGTCGGTGCGGTGGCGTACACCTCAGGGGCGCCAAGCAGCTCATGTCGACGCGCCGCTCGAATTTCGCAAACGCAACGCGTTGAAGATGACGGATACGGAGCTCAGGCTCATGGCCAGAGCCGCGATCATCGGGGACAGCAACCAGCCGGTAAAAGGATACAGCACGCCCGCGGCAAGTGGTATGCCAAGCGCGTTGTAGATAAAGGCAAAACCCAGGTTTTGCTTCATATTGACTAAAGTCTTCTCGGAAATATGCCGCGCCTGTACGATGCCTCGCAGATCGCCCTTGACGAGCGTCACCTGGGCGCTGTTCATCGCTACATCGGTGCCCGTGCCCATCGCCACACCCACGTCGGCCTTGGCGAGGGCGGGGGCATCGTTGATGCCGTCACCCGCCATCGCCACGATTCGGCCCTCGCGCTGGAGGCGGTCGACCAGCGCGAGTTTGTCGGCAGGCTTTACCTCGGCTTGCACTTCGTCAATACCCAACTTGGCCGCTACCGCCTTCGCCGTCGTCAAGCTATCACCTGTGGCCATGATCACCCGGATTCCGCCGGATTTCAGAGCAGCCAATGCTTCGGCCGTACTCGCTTTGATGGGATCGGACACCGCGAGCAAGCCCGCCGCTTGCCCATTAATCGCCAGAAACATCACGCTGGCGCCTTCGGCGCGCAGCGCTTCGGCCTGCGACTCGAGGGCATCGACGCGCGCGCCGACCTGGGTCATCAATGCCAGGTTGCCGAGTGCTAATTCCTTGTCGCTCAATCTGCCCCGCGCACCCAAGCCGGCGCTGGATTCAAAGCCATCGACCTTATCGAACACGAGTCCTCGCTGCCGAGCCGCACTCACCAAGGCGTGTGCCAAAGGATGTTCACTCCCCTGATCGAGACTCGCTGCCAGCCGTAGGATCTCATCGTCGCTGTGCCCCGATGTCGCCACGCTACGATCAAGGCTGGGTGTGCCTTCCGTCAGCGTTCCGGTCTTGTCGATGATCAGCGTGTCTACTTTGCGAAGGTTTTCAATCGCAGCTGCATCGCGAAACAGCACTCCCCGAGTAGCCGCGTTTCCCGTCGCGACCATGATCGACATCGGCGTGGCAAGCCCGAGAGCACAGGGACAGGCCACGATGAGTACTGCCACGGCGTTTATCAGTCCATATGCCCAACTGGGGGTGGGTCCATACAGCCCCCAGGCGACCAAAGTAAGTAGCGCGATGCCGATGACGCTGACGACGAAATAGCCGGCCACCTGGTCCGCCATGCGCTGCATGGGCGCCTTGGAACGTTGCGCTTGCACAACCATCTGTACGATGCCGGCGAGCACGGTCTGCGCGCCGACCCGCTCGGAGCGCATCACGAACGTACCGCTGGTGTTCAGCGTCGCTCCAATCAACGGGTCGCCAATGCGCTTGGTGACGGGCACAGGCTCACCGGTCAGCATGGATTCATCCACCGCACTGCCGCCCTCGACAAGGACACCATCGACGGGCACCTTTTCGCCGGGGCGTATGCGAAGCCGGTCGCCGACTTGCACGTCTCCGAGTGGAACATCTTGTTCTGTGTCATCTGCATTGATCCGGCTCGCCGTCCTGGGGGCGAGACCCAGTAGGGATTTGATCGCGGCGGAAGTTTGTGAGCGCGCTTTAAGTTCGAGGATTTGACCGAGCAGGGTGAGGGAGATGACTACCGCTGCCGCTTCAAAATAAACCGGCACATGCCCCATGACCATGAAGGATTCGGGGAACGCTCCCGGGACAACCGTGGCGACAGCACTGTAGACAAACGATGCGGAGGTTCCCAATCCAATCAGCGTCCACATGTTTGGTCTGCGATGGATTATCGATTGCGCAGCGCGCTCGAAGAACGGTCGAGCCGCCCAAAGCACGATCGGCAAGCTCAGCACGAGTTCGATCCAGCCTCGCGTGCCTATGCCGAATGTCTGCATGTGCTCGCCTGCCATGGCGAGCGCGCTGATGATGATGGTCAGCGGCAAGGTCCAGGTAAATCGCCGCCGAAAGTCTTGCAGTTCAGGATTCTCACCCTTAGCGAGAGTAGGCACCAAGGGTTCCAGCTGCATGCCGCATTTGGGACACGCACCGGGGTGGTCCTGACGCACCTCGGGGTGCATCGGGCAGGTGTACAAGGTGCCGACGACTCCCGCGATGGCCACGCTCAGACAGAGTCCTTGATCAGAATTGGGACGATCATGCTGACGCAGCCGGGCGCATGAACAGCGAGCGTTAGCTCAATGCTCCGCTTGAGGCGGGATTCATTGCGAACCACGCGTCGTGCCGTCGCGGCCGAATTGAACGCGGAACGCCACTCCGAATAAATTCACGTTGTCCCGATAGGGTTGAATTCCCATCGCCAGCAGGTTCGGCACGGTCGAAGGGCCAACGCCGTTGAGCGCCCAGTCGCTGGAATTGTAGGTCTCGCGCGTGTAGCGAAAATGGATCTGCATCGCAGGCGTCGCGCGGAAGGCCAGATCGAGCCGCGTGGAATCGAGTTTGGTCCAATTCTGCGGAAATGCCTGTTGCAGGCCGATCGCCGCGGTCGTGTCGGTATTGTCATAAGAGGGCGCTAACAGATAGTCCAGGGAAAGGGTCCAACGCTCTTGGGGGCTCCAGCGTCCGCCGGCCCCTAAATTCCAATATCGCTCGGCGAACGCGGCGACCCAGGGCTGTGTGTCGAGCCCGCTATAGCCATTCTGCCAATTCAACAAGTGCTCGTACCCTCCGTCGATATATAGGCTCAACGAGTCATGCGGAGTCCAAGTGAGAGTGCTCGACCCGCGGTACTCGTGCACGCTTTGCAAACCGAGCGGGGACGATCGATAGTCATCCTTGGCGATGGAGCCTTCCACCGACCACGTCAGGGTCGAGGTCGCAGACCACGCACCGGTGACTGTGGAGAAAACACGATCCCGCGGTGCATAGTCGTAAGCACGGATCAACGGGTTCTCTGCGGGCGGCAGCGCGGCGCTGTCGAAGGAGGAGGCCTTGCGCAGCCCATTGCCGATCTTTAGTGTGAAATTCAAGGGTGCGATCGGTGTGATCGTGGCGCGACCCCAGCTCTCCGCATTTTGCGTCCAGGTAACGACCTGCCCGGGCCCGTAGTGGATGTCGTCGAGCTTGCCTCCGACTCCGATTTTCAACCAGTGAACCAATGCATAATCCGCTCCGCCGTCGAGGCGCACGCGATCCTCGCTGTAACGCGGAGTGACTGCCGTGCCGCCGGGGAATGTGTCGGTGACGACATAGGCGATGGTGAGAGGTGAAGTCTTGTCGTCGTGCCCGTCATAAATCGCATTACCGCGGACGCTCAGCTTCGGTAGAGGTCGCAAGGCTAACCCAAGCGCATAGTGGGACAGATGCACGTCGCCATCGAGAGAACCTGGAGCGGGAACGGGAGAGCCGGGCAGAGTGCTGATGGGCAGAAACGCGGCATTTTGTTTGAGGGTACCTAAGGATGCGGCGAACGTCAGCGTCGTCGACCACGGCAGCTGCACGTTGCCGGTAGCGCTAAACTGTTGCAGTGTATTGCCTGGCGGCACTCCGAGCTGCCCCTGAGTCGAGCCCGGTACGATCGGCAGGTAGGGGTTCGCGAAAAGTATCGAATCGTAATCATCCTGAAACCAGGAGCCTAAGTAACTCAGGCGAAGACTCGCCATGCGGCCTGCCCAGGCGGCGCCGGTTTGGAAGGAATTCGTGACATAGTCGAATGGCTGAGGCAGCTGCATGGCCTCCGTCAGGAAGCTCGCGCTCGTGAGGCCCGTTCCGTCATGCTCCTGCCGGCGAAACTCGCCGAAGATCGTCCAGCTGGGACTTGCAAAGTAACGAGCGAGCAGCGCGACGGTGTTCCAATTGGACTCAATATCGATGGGTGCGAGACTTGGGCCGAGCAAGAGCATTCTGTCGGTACTCCCCGCCGGGATCCAGGCTGCGGGCAGTCCGACGCTCGAGCCGCTGGCTTTGAACGGCGTCTCTCCGGTGTCGTAGAGACGCAGAGGCTGGCCGTCGTAACTGACTCGCAGGTCGTAGCGCCCCTCGCGACCGCCCTCGACGTGACCGTCTCGAGAAGCAAGACCGAGGTGCTCGAGGTCGTAGTCCGCGAAAGAACCGTTGTCGCTCCGAACTTGTCCGGATGCCGAGGCATCCGCATACGCGCCGCCGTGATCGATGCCGGTGTAGCGTCCAAACGTTGCATTCGCACCGCTGACGCCGACCGCACCGACTTCCGCGTCGGCCGTGTAGCCCTGAAGGAAAGGACATTGTGTGCACTTCCAATCGCTGGTATCCGCACTCAGTGTGTCAGCCGATGCGGCCGCACCCGTGAAAGCCGCGGCGATCCCTAAGATCAGCCATGCGCGATTGCAGCGAAAAAAGGGCTTCATGGGGTGCGCTACCGCATGAACGCGCGGCCCGACGGGTGGTTCGAGCCGTGTATTTGCGAGTGGCAATTGATGCAACCGCCGACGAGCAAAAACGCGCTTGGATTTCCACCTCCCGGCAATCCCTGCGGCGTGTTGAGAATCGAGGGATGACCGGCGCCCTCGTGGCACGTCTGGCAGAGAAAAGGAGGCCGCATCTTGAGGAGTGCCGGCTGCACTGAACCGTGCGCGTCGTGACAGTTGCTGCAGTCCTCGGTGACCGGCTGGTGCTCCCAGAGGAACGGACCGCGGTACTCGGCGTGACAGCTCGTGCAGGTTTCGTTGACGGTATTCTTCACGAGCTGCGCCGGCGCTGTCGAGCCGTGCGGCGAATGGCACGTGGTACAGGCCATCTTGCCTTCGGGCAGCGGATGGTGCGAAGGTTTTAAAAGATCGGAGTGCTGCGCCTGGTGACAAGTGGAGCAGACCTCGATTTGGGTCGCGGAGCTCTGGACCGGATCCTTGGCCAGGTGCAGCTGGTGGCAGCTCGCGCATGCCACACCGCTCGCGGCGTGAGCGCTCGATGCCCAATTATGAGCTGCGTTCGACTGGTGGCAGGTGAGGCATTGCGCGTTCTGCTTGGTTGCGGGCGCACTCGCCTTCGGGCCGAAGTCGAACATGCCCGCGAGCGGGCCGCCACCCGCTTTAACGTGCGCGCCGCCGGGTCCGTGGCAAGCCTCGCACTGCAGCCCGCCGTGACCGAAAGGGCCAGCCGGATCGTTCGGACGTGCATGCTTGGTGCGAAACAAGCCTGTGACGGTCGCATTGTTATGACAACCGAGACAGGTGTCCGCTCCCTGCGGACTGAACGGGGAATCAGTGTGGGGTGGGCCATCGGTTTTCGGCGGGGCATCGGCCGATAACGCGTGCATGATGCCGCCCAGTAGCAGAGCGACAGTGGCGGCCACGCAAGCACGCGCAAACCGCGGCATTCAATTCGCCGTGGCGGGAATGTTGTGCACGACCCTCACATCCGCGACTCCGCCTGCGCCGTGGCATACGCTGCAGGTCTCCACGTTCGCCGGGTTGGTACTGAGAATCGTTCGACCTTCCGCGTCCTTCGTGACCGCGGTCGAGCCACCGTTCTGCAGCATATGTGCGTTGGTCACGGCGTCTACGTGGCACGCCGAGCACACGGACATATTGGCCGAGGTTGCGATGGGATTACCGACCGTGGTCGGATTGGGTAATTGCTTCGACAGGCCGGTGATAAACGTGGTCGCCTGCACCGCAGAATCTGCCACGGGGTAGTAGCTGGTCGCGACATGACACGCGTCGCAGCGATTGAGCTGGCCCGGATAGACAACATCGGTAAAGTTGTTCACCGAGCCGCCGAAGCCATAGATGACAAAAGGCGAGCCCGCGGCGCCGCGGACGCTGCCGTCATGGATTGCGTGGATCATATGTTTAAAGTCGATCGACTGCTCCCACAGGCCGTCGATCCCCGCCGTTGTCAATGTTTGCCGCATACTCACGTCGGTGGCCGCCGGGTTGTGACAGGCGACGCAAACCTGTGCGTTGTCATTGCGGTTGGTACCGTGCAGTGCCAGCAAGTTGTGGCAGACATCGCACTTGGCGATATCCACGACGGTACGTCGCGCAACCGGCGCACCGCCTGCGACATTGCCGTAGCCGATTGCACTCGTCACCGGGATGGCGGTGGCTCCGGGGCCGGTGGTGACGACGCCCGGATGTCCTTCGAGGACGACGCCGACGTTGGCAATGGCGGGGCATGCCGTGGCACTTGCCGGCGGGCAGTTAGCGGCCGGTGGCGTCGGCAGCGGAGTGGATGAAGTCATTGTAAACGCGCCGGTCGAATCGGGACCGGACAGTCCGGCGGCGGGGGTCGCGGTGCCACAGCCGGCGAGCGGATTCAAGGAAATCGGCTGGCCCCATTGAGACGCTGTTATGCCGCTTCCCCAGTTCGTGTAGTCGCTCGTCTCCCACGCGATGTCGATTGCGAGGCGCGCGGCATTATCGGCGCAGACCGGCTTGCCGGTCCCCGGATCAGTGCCGGCAAACGGCGCGGCGGTGAGAATGTTGTATGGCGCATTGCCCTTGGTCGGATCGACGATCGAGAAATTCACGACTGGATAAATGCTGCCCGCGGTGGTCTTGAAGGTCACATTGTTGACGATGTAGTGGAACTTGGTTGCCGCAAGATCTTCGGGAATCATGTGGGCTGCGATGACTTGCAACTGCCCATTGTCGATCGTCGAGGTCGGTCCGTGGCAGGTCGTACACTGGGTGTCGTTCGCAACGATGTTCGCCGAGCTGTGATTCAGGCCGGTGGCGAAGTTCACGGTGTCGTGGCAGGCGCCGCAGGCCTCTGCCGTAGGCACTGTCGAGTAGTTTGCCGCCTGAGTTGCAGCCGGAATAGTCTGTACGTGGCAGGTTGTGCAGTTCCGCGTGTCCTGTGGATAGAGCAACGTATTGAAATTGTTCAGCGACGTCATGTAGCCGACGATCCAATAACCCAAACCCAGCGCGGGTGTGGTGTTCGGCCCGGTCGGCGTCTGGATGCTCGGTAGTGTATTGCCCGTGTGGATCTTGTGGACCATCACTTTCATGTCCAGCGCATTTCCGCTGTAGGGGTCGGTGGTTCCGGGGTTGTGGCACATCACGCAGTACTGCACCTCGACGCGCGCCCCGCCGTGCGCATTCAGCATCGTGTGGCAGTTGTCGCAGGTGGCCGTTTCGACAATTTCGCGTGAAAAAATACCGGTGGTGGCGCCGGTTGACGGCTGGAAGGTGTACGCCGCGTTGTTCGCCTGGGCGAGCCCGCGGATTTCGAAGCCGACCCGATGAGTCAAGCTCGCGTTATAGACGACCTTCGGATCTTTCGTGATGTCTTTCTTGAAAGTGTACTGATACGTGCCGTCCCCGTTGTCGAGAAGAGTGCCGGTGGTGGCTGCCTCTACCGTGGCTTGCGTCTCGGGAGCCGTTGCACAAGCCGCAACGCCGGACGGGCAGCCGGCTGGAGTTGCGGTGCCGTAGATGTACGAATTCCACTGGCTCGAAGAGCCGTTTTGGCCGGGCACTAGCTGCGCGATTGCCAAACCAAGATCAGCTGCCGGCAGCCCTTGGAGAAGCGCGCCATTCTGGTCGGTGAGCTGAAACTTCACCACCGGCGGTCCGTTGATCGCGACGTTCGTGATAGTTCCCGTGATGCCCAACGCCGTACTGATATTCAGTGCTGAGCCTGTGGTCGTCGGCCCCGTTGCGCCGGTGGCCCCGGGCGTGCCTGCCGGACCCGCGGGACCTGTAGTGCCGCTGCACGATGAAAGCAACGCTACCGACAACAGGATGCATATCGCGCTCGCGCGCGAACAGGCGCGACGCCGGAGGCGAATCCCCATCGCGCACAACATATAGGACTCTCCCGGAGGATACGCAAAGCGGCTCAGAGGAACGGCGTGCTTGACTCTACGGCCGTGAGGTTGCAGCGTCTGTACGGCAGCGTACGGAGATTTCGCGGATGATCCCGTAACCTTTGACGATCGGCGTTCCCAACCTAAAATATTTTCCGCAAAACATCCTCAGTCAGATATTAATGTCAGCAGCCGGAAGCTCGACGTGAATTCACCGCAGCCCGTGCGCAGGGGTTTTGCTGCATGGTTGTGGCGCCGCCCGCAACGGTGGTTTTTACTTGGTATACCGGCTGGCGGGCTGCTTGCTTTCATCGTCGGCGTCGCATTTACCGGCAGTTTCATCGGTGGCCTGAAACTCGCGGAAACCGACTCGTTCTGTACGTCATGCCACGAAATGAAGCAGCCATTTCAGGAGCTCACGCGTAGCGCGCATTACTCCAACGAATTCGGCATTCAGGCAAGCTGCGGCAATTGTCATGTCCCTCCGAAGTTCCTTCCTGGCCTGTGGCGGCATATTCAAGCCTACGCCGAGGTGTGGGGGCACATGAGAGGCGAACTCAATACGCCCGCCAAATACGAAGCACACCGATTGGAACTTGCGCAGAAAATTTGGAAGGAACTGAAAGCGAACGACTCGGCCGAATGCCGCAGCTGCCATACGCCAGCCGCTATGGCGTTCTCGAAGCAGCCAGCGGAAGGGGCCAGCGCCCACCAATCGTTAGCCAAGAGCGGAATGACTTGTATCGACTGCCACCAGGGCGTCGCGCACACGCTGCCTCACGGGAGCTGAACGACTCGCAACGCACCGCGTAAGCGTTGGCTGACATATCGGCCGAGGATGCGCATGATCTCGCTAATCCTGAAGTTAAAGACGCGTCGCGGCCAGAACAACTCACGCTTATCGCACACTGTTGAGATGCTGAAGCGGGTGATTTCGCCTTTGAGCGCTTCCGATACGGCGCTGACATTGCCGTTGGCAATTCCGGCATCGAGGCGCGAGCGAAGTGCGCGCGCGGCCGCTATTCCGTTGGCCACCCCACGCCCCCGGCGCTTCGACAATCGTCCATGCTCCACTTTGAGTTCATTGAGGCGCTCCGCGGCGTCGTACGTCGCATCGACGAGTTCGCGGCGCGTCATCCACTTTGTTTCGTAGTTGAGAATGTGTTCCCACGTCGGTTGCACCAATAACCGACGATGCTGCTCGAGGGTGCGCGCGAACAATCGGTACCCGAATCGCTCGGGTTCTTCGAAGCCCCGGCTGCCAGGGTCGATGAAGGGGCCCATCGGGGAAATGAAGCACGAAAGCCGCTTGTCTCCAAGTTGAAATAGATGCCCGCAATACTCAACCGTGTCGCGCACCGATGCCATCGTCTGCGCCGGCAATCCGATCATGAAAAAGATATCGATTCGTGAGCAGCGCAGCCGAACGGCCTCTTTGATGATGGCCTCCATGTCCTCGGTCGTATAGCCGGACTCGCCCTCTTGAGCGTCGCGCACGTCCTGCTCGTGGCTCTCGGGACTGAATTCCATGCTCCAGTGGCGTACGCAGCGGTCGATCTCTTGGAGGAAAGACGCCGGCGGCAAGGCGAAGAACTCGAACACGATGTTGTTCGGCAGATCCGCCTGACGTAAGAGCTCGAGCACTTCGGCTGCGTGTTCAGGGCCTGCCATCAGCAAATCGCCGACCAAGACGATGGGGCCATGAGCTAGTCGGCAAATGTCCTTCATGTTGGCGACCAGGCTCGCGGGACTGCGATACACGGGCTTTTGCCGCTTCGTCAGATGCGTGCAGCTGGTATGAGAGCTGCCGCAGGTGACGCATTCGAAGGCGCAACCCTTGACCGTGAACACCGTCGTGATCGGATTACTCCACCAGCCGTTGAAGGGCAGAGTGCTTTCCAAGTCGCGGTAACGCAGCACCATGTCGACCATGAGATCGGGGCGCAGATCGACATAGTCCAAGCTCATCGGTACGAACGAGAGCGGATTGACGTGGACTCTGGCCGCATCCTTCCACGTAAGATTGGGGATCTTGTCGACGGGCTTGCCACTCTGCAGCGCGATGAGCAGCTGATGCAGCGGCGGTTCGGTGCTGTCGCCGCGCAGTACGAAGTCCACCTGGGGATAGGCGATCAATTCTCGGTGAAAATAGGTCGACGACAGTCCGCCCATAATGATCGGTACGCCAGGATGCAATTCCTTAACGATGCGCGCTACCTCTAAGGCGCCGTGGGCGTGCGGCAGCCAATGCAAGTCTATGCCGACCGCTTTGGGCTTCTGACGCGCGAGAAAACGGGGCACGTCGAAGCGACGGCTATTCATCATACGCAGCGCAAGATTGACGATCCGCACCGTCATGCCTCGATGGTGTAGATAGCTCGCTATCGTCAGGAACCCGAGTGGATACATTTCGAATACGGTCGAGGAGGGCACCATGTCGCTCACCGGACCGTAGAGGATGGCTCGCTCCCGGAAATCGTATACGCTCGGCGCATGCAGCAGCAGCAGATCCACGGGAGCGGAGTTATTGCACGCGAACCCGAATTAGCTCCTCGCCGTCCGGATCGAGGACATGGACGGCGCAAGCGAGGCAGGGATCGAAGCTATGAATCGTGCGCAGGATTTCGAGCGGCTGTTTCGGATCTTGCAAACTATGGCCCTTGAGAGCCGCCTCATACGGCCCTTCGGTGCCGGCCGCATCGCGCGGACCGGCATTCCACGTGGTCGGCACCACCGCCTGATAGTTTGAGATCTTACCGTCGTCGATGATGATCCAGTGCGCGAGGGCTCCTCGGGGTGCCTCGAGAAATCCCACGCCCTGGGCATGCCGCGGCCAGCTGGAAGGCTCCCAGAGCGCATCGTTAAAGGTGCGCACGTCGCCGGCCTTAATGTTCGCCATGAGGCTGTCGTACCAGCCCGGCATTGTATCGGCGAGGATTTTGCATTCAAGCGCCCGGGCGGCAGTTCGGCCCATCGTTGAAAACATGGCCTCGAGCGGCAGACTGAGTTGGGCAAGCGACTTGTTGGCGAGGTCCTTGGTCGGCTCGTGACCGCTGGCGTAGAGCATGAGCACGCGCGCGAGGGGCCCAGTCTCCATGGCGTGGCCTCTCCAGCGCGGCGACTTGAGCCAGGAGTAACTAGCAGACGTATCAAGGTGCTGGTACGGAGGCTGTGGCCCCGAATAGTTCAAACGGGTTTCACCGCGGTATGGGTGTAGACCCGCCTCCTTGCCGGCGCTGTAGTCGTACCACGAATGGGCCACGAATTCCTGAATGTCCTCGTCCGCCGTGAGATCGACCTCTTGAATATGGGACAGATCGCGACCCACAATCGCGCCGCGCGGCACCAAAAATGTTTTCGGGTCCTGACTTCCCGTTGCCGGAAAATCACCATAGGTCATGAAATTCCCCGTGCCCTCGCCGTAGCCGGTCTTAAACCAATCTTTGTAAAAGGAGGCGATCGCCAACACGTCCGGCAAATAAACCTGATCGACAAAAATGCGCATCTGCTCGATGATCTCGGCCACCTTTTGCAGGCCAACCACATTGACCGCGGTGGTGCCGGTCCCAGCACCCGCATGCACGCTAATGGCAGAGGGGGCGCCGCCCACCAGCACATTGGGGTGGGGATTTTTGCCGCCAAAGATGGTCTGCAATTGCACCACCTCGCGCTGCCACGCGAGCGCGTCCAGGTAATGCGCCAGGGCCATCAGGTTAGCCTCCGGCGGCAGCTTGTATCCTGGATGTCCCCAGTAAGCATTGGCGAAAATACCCAGTTGGCCTGATTCAACAAGTTTTTTGACGCGCCCCTGCACGTCGGCGAAATAACCGGGCGAAGAGCGCGCATAGTTCGAGATGGATTGCGCCAGCGTTGATGTCGCCTTCGGATCGGCTTTCAGCGCCGACACGACATCGACCCAGTCGAGTGCGTGCAAATGATAAAAATGCATCACATGATCGTGGACGAACTGCGTACCGATCATGAGATTGCGGATCAACTGAGCGTTCGCAGGGATCGAATATTTTAATGCGTCCTCGACCGCCCGCACGGAAGCGATCCCATGGACGAGTGTGCATACACCACAGATGCGCTGCGCGAAAGCCCAGGCATCGCGGGGATCGCGACCCTGCAGAATAATTTCGATACCGCGCACCATCGTGCCGGAACTCGACGCCTGCGTGATCACGGAGCCGTCGAATTGCGCCTCGATCCTCAAGTGCCCTTCGATCCGAGTCACAGGGTCGACGACGACGGTTTGTGCACTCATGATCGAGACGCCTCCCCACCCAGGTTATTGGCCACGAGTTCGAGCAGGCTGTGTGGCGCCTTGTTCCAGTTGAAGTGCGCCTGCGCGTCGTCGAAGGTGCGGCGGCAGTCGGAGCAGCTCGTGACGAAGGTCTCGGCGCCCGTGTCGTCGATTTCGCGCAATTTGTTTTCCATCGTGCGGTAGCGAAGCGGCGCGGCGCGCTCGATGTCGAGCACTCCGCCACCCCCGCCGCAGCAGAAACTGAAGCCGCCGTGATTCTTCAATTCGTTGAGTTCGATGCCCATCGCCTTCATGAGTATCCGCGGGGCTTCGTTGACGCCGCCCTTGCGCACCAGCTGGCAGGGGTCGTGGAACGTGGTTTTTCCGCCGCCGGCCGCCCCGAGTTTCAGGCGGCCCGCCTGCAACTCATCGGCGAGGTATTCGGTGACGTGACGCACCTTGAAGGGCAGCGGCTTGCCATACAGATCAGCAGCTTCCCAGCGTAAGGCCGTATACGCATGACCGCATTCCGGGACGAGCAGGGTCTTCGCCTTGCAGGCAATGGCCTGTTCGATCAGCCGCAGACTGATGTCGCGCTGCCACTCTTTTCCGCCGGCATAATAACCGTAGTTCTCGGCCACCAAACCATCGCTGCGGAAGGTGCACGATGCGCCGAGATGTTGCATCACCCGAGCCAAAGCGGCGACCGCACTCGGGTAATGCTCGATGTCGGTCCGAGGGACACAGAGCATGATTTCCACGTCGGGTTTATCGAGCGGTATCGGAACATCGAATCTTGCACCAATCGCCAAGAGCTTGTCTCGGTAGGGCTCTGCACTCGCCTCCGGTTGGCCGGTAGCTCGCTGGTGCGCCGCCTTTTGATAGAGCTCCTTGGGTGCAAGCCCGGCATCGAACATCGCGTGTCGTGCCTGCTCGATGAGCGCAGCGACATCGATGCCCATGGGGCAGATCAAGCTGCAACGGCCGCACATGTTGCAGCTGTCGAACAGCAGGTGCTGCCACCGCTCTAGTTGATTAGCGTTAACCTCGCGCTTCAGACCGAGGAGCCGGTAGAGCGGGGCGAAGGGACTTGCCTCCCGTTTGTACGCCTGTTTGAATGGCTCGACCTTCCAAATCGGCGTGTACTGCGGATCGTCAGTCGCGATGTAGAAGTGGCAGGCGTCGGCGCAAATTCCGCAGTGGATGCACGACTCGAGGCGGAAGGCACTGAGTGCGCCGATCTCCTTTGCAAAGCCGCTCATGGCGCCCGCCACGCGAGCCTCCGGGGTTCTAGCCTCCGAGGGAGCGAGATTTGCGGCGAGGGCTCCGAGAGTGTCGCTCACGAGGTGGCTCCTTTGCGCGCGAGTATTGCGCCATTGATGGCGCGCGACGGAAAGATATAAAAGGCATGCATCAGTTTGCCGAACGGGAACCAGACGAGCAGCACATCGAAGCTCAAGATGTGCACCCCGAGCAGCGTTTGGTAGGGAGCGCCGAAGTGGGCAGTGGCGGCGAGCCCCGTGACGATGACCAGCATGGTAATGAACCAGCTGAAGTAATCGTCGAAATTGGACAGCATGCGCATGACCGGGTTGGTCACGCGGCGAAACAGCACCGCCAGAAACAACGTCAAAGTAAGCACTGAAATCACGGTGATGAGGCTGCTTGGCAAGCCCGGCCAAGTGACGCCCAATAAGCTGCCGAGAAATAGGATGTGCGGCGCGAACAGCAACACTAGGGCAAAGAGACCTATGTGATAGCTATAACCGAGGGCCTCGCCCGCGCCGGTGCGGCCGATGAATTCTCGGTGCGGCCACGATCGCGAGCCGACGGCGAGCAAACCGCCGCCAAAGTACTTGAGCACGGAGGCCCGTGGCCGATTCATGTCGCGGCGGATGCGCAGCAGCGAAAAGCCAACGATACGCCAGGCCACCCCAAGGCAAAATACCGCGATCGCTCCCTTGAGCGCGGGTCCGCGTGCGACGTCTAAAAGATTCATGATTCAGCCTTCCTTATGGTCAGTCTCGGCGGAGTCCTGTTCGCTGCGATGTTGACGCAAGCGGCTCGCCCCGGCCGCCGCCGTCCCCAGGACCGCTCCTGCCCCTACGGCGCCAGCAGCGAGTTCTAGGGCCCGCCGTGGTGAAGACGCTCCGGCCTTACCCCATTCGGCGCTGGACTGCGCGGCATAGAAACTGCCTTTGTCCCAGAAACCGGGTTCGGAGCATCCGAGACAGCCGTGTCCCGACTCAATCGGGAAGCTGGTGCCGCCGTTCCACTTGAGCGTTGCGCATGCGTTGTAGGTAGTCGGTCCCTTGCAACCAAGCTCATAAAGACACCAACCGTTGCGTGCGCCTTCGTCGTCGAAGGACTTGGCAAATTTACCTTGGTCGTAAAACGGCCGCCGATAGCAACGGTCGTGGATTGTGTTGCCAAAGAAGACCTTGGGACGCCGATGTTCGTCTAGATCCGGAACTCGTCCGGTGCTGACGAATTGCAGCAGCGTGCCTGTGATGACTTCCGGGATGGGCGGGCAGCCCGACACATTGATGATGGGCTTGTCGCCCACAATGGCGGTCACCGGCCACGCATCGGTCGGGTTGGGATCGGCGAAGGGAATGCCGCCGAACGATGAGCAGGTTCCGACGCAAACGATCGCCGCCGCCCCCTTGGCCGCTTCACGTAAGGTGTCCACCGCGCTACGACCGCCAGATGTGCAATAGGCGCCCCCCGCGCCGGTCGGCACCGATCCATCGATCACCAGCACATATTCACCGAAGTTGTCCTTCATCGCCTTAGCAAGCGCCGCTTCCGCCGCGTCGCCCGCCGCGGCCATCAAGGTGTCGTCGTAGTCGAGCGAAATGACGTTGAATATCAGGCTCTCGATCGTCGGCGCGAAGGATCGCGTCAATGACTCAAAACAGCCGGTACACTCCTGAAAGGAGAGATACACCACCGATGGCCTCGGCGCGTGGCGCAGCTGCTCGGCCATGGCCGCTCCCATCCAAGGTGGGAGTGCCATAGCCGAAGCCGTGGCAGTGCAGAACTTGATGAAGGCGCGGCGACTGACGCCGTGCAGATGCAAGGTTGCGCCAACCGTCAGTTGCTCACTGACGGACATGGCTTCCTCCCTGAAGCAACGCGCCCGCATCCGCGATTTGCGCGCGTAAAACGCGAGCTCCCGCAGCGATCTCATCGGACGCACTCGCAAGAATCTGCGGGACCTTCGCCACTTCGAGCATCTCCGCTACCAATTCCCCTTGGCCGTCTCGATGCTCTACCCACCAGATTCCCGCAACGCCAGTTTCACGTATGTTCGACAATCCTTGCGCATTGA
Organism: uncultured Gammaproteobacteria bacterium; assembly: GCA_963755965.1. Taxonomy (GTDB): domain Bacteria; phylum Pseudomonadota; class Gammaproteobacteria; order Steroidobacterales; family Steroidobacteraceae; genus Bog-1198. Next base: position 13,520 of record CAVWLU010000005.1, on the reverse strand, counting down.
CCGACGCCAGGACTTCGCCATCCCCGAGCGCGCGCTGCAGCTCGACGCGGTCCTGCGGGCTCATGGGCAGGCTTCGCAAGTCGATCATCGCCGGTTCGTCTTTGGCGGCGAGCCGCTCGAGAAGGGTGACCAGTTCCGACAGTATCGCGGCGACGCCGCCGCCTAACCCACCGGTTATCGCAGGGGGTTCGACCCGGGCCAACGGCTCCATACGAATCGGAATGTCGGTGAGTCGACTCACGCGAGCTTCCAGCGGTGCAGCGTTGCTCGCGCTTGCAGCGCGGCCTCGGCCATCGCCTCTGCAACCGGAGTTGAGAGCGTCTCGCACCAGCTGATGCGGCCGGGTTGAATGCACAACAATGCCCGCTGACTTGGCAAGCATTCTTTTAGCCGGGCCATATCCAACAGATCGATCAAACCCACTTCATGGACCGATCGCCGCCGGCTGCTCTTCAAGAAGCAGTCCATCGCGGTGCCCTCAAACAGACGAACCGTCCCAGGTGTGCTGTCGAGATCGGCGGCGTCGATTACTAGCATCGAATCTGCCGACTCGACGTATGACAGCAGGCTGAAGCTCAGCGTGCCCCCGTCGACGAACTCCGCGGCGTCCGGCCCAAGCTCAGCGCGCAGTCGCTTGACGAGTTGAATACCGGCGCCGTCGTCACTTAGAAGAACGTTTCCAAATCCGAGCACCAGGGTGGCCGAGGTCACTGGACGAACCCGCACAGCGACAGTGGCGCCATGTTGGGCCGGTGGGCATTCGTTCTTGTCGTGCCCAAGCCCTACTGTCACAGGCTGTCCTCGTTGAGATTGTGCTATCTGACCACGTTCTACGCTGCAGGGTCTGTACGTTGGCGTACATAGAAATCTTGGCCGATGAGGTACGCTGACGGTGTGCACGAATTGTCCGTCTGCCAAGCCCTGCTGGCGCAGGTCGCCGAAATCGCGACGGCTCGCGGTGCTACTGTAATTGAGAGAATTACCATAGAAGTGGGTCCGCTCTCCGGCGTTGAGCCGGCGCTCCTCGCTCGTGCATTTGCAGTGATGCGCGCCAGCGGCGGCGCGGCCGAAGCTGAGCTGTTGATCGAATCGACTTCCGTCACCGTTGATTGCACGGCCTGCGGTGCGCAATCGCAGACCGGGCCGAACCGCTTGGTGTGTGCGGTGTGCGGCGGGTTTCGAACACGAATCGTGGCGGGAGATGAACTGCGGCTGCTTCGCGTGGAGCTGCGAATGCCGCAGTTGCTACGAGAGTCAGCCGCCTAACTGGTAGTGGGAAGCAAAAACGATGTGCCAAACCTGTGGCTGCACAATTACCCCCGGAAACGCTCATTTGCGGGGCGATCGCGAGAGTGGTGGCACTGTGGTGATCGACGTGCTGCAAGATCTGCTCGCCGCCAACGATCAGGTCGCGCGGCATAATCGGGAACATTTCGATGAGCACGGCGTGCTCGCGATCAATCTCATGTCCTCGCCGGGCGCCGGAAAAACAGCGTTACTGGAAGCGACGATCGTGGCGCTGAAGCATAAGTATCGGATCGCTGTGATCGAAGGCGACCTGGAAACCGACAATGATGCGGCTCGCATCCGCGCGCACGGTGTGCCGGCGTTGCAGATCACGACGGGCACAGCGTGTCACCTCGACGCGCACCTCGTGCATCGAGCATTGCACGACTTGCCGTTGGCAGGGCTCGATTTGCTGTTCATCGAAAACGTCGGCAACCTCGTCTGTCCGGCGAGCTTCGATCTCGGACAACACCGCAACGTCACCTTGCTCAGCGTCACCGAAGGCGAAGACAAACCCGCGAAATATCCCGTGATCTTTCGCGCCAGCGATTTGGTGGTGTTGAGCAAAGCGGATTTACTCGAAGTGATCGATGATTTCGATCCGGCGCGCGCGGCGGCGGCCTTGCGTGCGCTCGGCGGCGATACGCCGATGATCCGCACGGCGGCGCGACGTATCCCCGCGATCGGCCCCTGGCTGGATTGGCTTGAGCACGAACTGGCGGCGTGGAAGCCGGTTGCGCAAAATCCCCGATTACGGCTCGCCGTCGCTGCAGCTGGGGCCTGATGCATGTGCCTGGCCGTTCCCGTGCGCGTTGCGGTATTGCTCGGCGATCAATGGGCCGAGATCGAAGTCGGTGGGATACGCACTCGCGTATCAATCGCGCTGATCGATGGGGTTGCGGTGGGCGACTATCTCATCGTGCATGCCGGTTTCGCTATCACGCGGCTCGACGTCGAGGAAGCGGAGAAGACATTGGCCTTGTTCGATGAGATCGCGGCGCACCTCAGTAAACCCGTCGATGCGTTACATCCACGGCTTCCGTGAAGGTGCCGCGGCGGCGGCTCTGTCGCAACTGCTCATCGCGGAGGTGGACCCGGAGCGCGACTATCACCTGATGGAATTCTGCGGCGGCCATACGCACGCGATTTTTCGCTACGGTGTCGAGGACTTGCTGCCCGACAACGTCCATCTCGTACACGGCCCTGGCTGTCCGGTTTGCGTGCTGGCGGTACCGCGACTCGATGCCGCCATCGAACTGGCACGGCAGCCCAACGTCACGCTGGTCAGCTATGGGGACATGCTGCGGGTACCGGCATCGCGCCGTCGAAGCTTGCTCAAAGCGCGCGCCCAGGGCGCAGATGTTCGCATGGCCTACTCGGCGCTCGAGGCATTAGAGGTCGCGGCGGCTCATCCCGAGCGGCAGGTGGTATTCTTCGCGATAGGCTTCGAGACCACGACGCCTGCGACCGCGTATCTTATCCTCGAAGCGCACCGCCTTGGCCTGTCCAACTTCAGCGTGTATTGCAACCACGTAGTTACGCCTTCGGCAATCCAAAGCATCCTGGACTCACCCGAAGTCCGTGACTGGGGACAAGTGCGCGTTGACGGGTTCATTGGACCCTCGCACGTCAGCGCCGTGATTGGCAGCCAACCGTACGAGTATTTTGCCGAAGAATACCAACGCCCGGTGGTCATCGCAGGTTTCGAGCCGCTCGATGTTCTACAGGCGGTTCGTATGCTGGTGCAGCAACTTAACACCGGCCGCGCCTGTGTGGAGAATCAGTTCACGCGCGGGGCCACCCGCGAAGGAAATCGCAAGGCACAGCGGCTGGTAGCCGAAGTCTTGGAACTGCGCCCGAGCTTCGAATGGCGCGGGCTCGGCGTGCTGCCCTACAGCGGGCTGCGCATCAAGTCATCCTATGCCGAGTTTGATGCCGAGCGCCGCTTCGCCATGGAGTTCCGACCTGTGGCGGAAAACGCCGCCTGCCAGTGCCCCGCGATCATTCGCGGCGTCAAAAAGCCGACCGACTGCGCGATTTTTGGCACCGCCTGTACGCCGCGCAATCCGATCGGTTCGTGCATGGTGTCGGCGGAGGGCGCTTGCGCCGCCTACTATAAGTACCGTCGAGGCACGGCTCAGGCGGTCGGCTGATGCGCGTCCTGCTGTTGGTGCACGCCTTCAACAGTCTGTCGCAGCGTCTCTATATTGAACTGTTTCGGGACGGACACGAGCTCTCGGTCGAACTTGATATTCACGATCGAGTGACGTGCGAAGCGGTGGCGCTGTTTCGGCCTGATGTGATTCTCGCGCCGTTTCTAAAGCGCGCCATCCCGCCATCCGTTTGGCAGCGGAATCTGTGTCTTATCGTGCATCCCGGACCGCCGGGCGATCGTGGGCCGTCGGCACTCGACTGGGCAATTTTGCGCGGAGTCAGTACCTGGGGAGTCACCGTTTTGCAAGCCGCCGCCGAGTTCGACGCCGGACCGGTCTGGGCTAGCGCGTCGTTTCCGATGCGCGATGCACGCAAAAGCAGCCTGTATCACCACGAGGTGAGCGAGGCTGCTGTCAGCGCCACGCGCGAGGCACTCACCCGTATTGCCGGAGGCCTTGGCCCGCGGGCCGACTCCGGCGACCGAGCGGAACACGGATGGCAACCGCCGCTGCTGCAGGCACAGCGCGCCATCGACTGGTGCCGCGATGATACGGCCACCGTGCTGCGCAAGATTCACTCGGCCGACGGCTCGCCGGGTGTCGAGGATCTGTTATTCAATCGTCGTTTCCGGCTCTTCGACGCCCACGCGGATACCCGCCTCATCGGTTGCCCAGGGGCGGTCATTGCTCGGCGCCATAATGCCATCTGCCGTGCTACCCAGGACGGCGCCGTGTGGATCGGCCAATTACAGCCGGTCGAGGGATCGCAACGCAGCTTCAAGCGTCCCGCAGTGCTCGCACTCGGCGCTCTGGCGGATGACCTGCCGACATTCGATGACGACCCAACCGACGGGAGCGCGGGTTCCGCGAACCGCGAGATCCGCTACGAGGAGTGCGGTGCGGTCGGATATCTGCATTTTGATTTCTACAACGGCGCGCTGAGCACGGCGCAATGCGAGCGCCTTCGTGCTGTCTACGCACAGGCGCGTCGGCGGACGATCCGCGTCATCGTGCTGATGGGCGGACAGGATTCCTGGTGCAACGGTATGCACTTGCACTGCATCGAGGCCGCCGCCAGTCCCGCTGACGCTTCTTGGGCCAATATCAACGTCATTGACGACCTCACCCGAGATATTTTGACGACCGACACACACTTAACGATCGCTGCGCTACGGGGCAACGCCGCCGCCGGCGGAGTGTTTCTAGCGCTCGCGGCCGACCGTGTTTTGGCGCGCAGTGGTAGCGTGCTAAATCCTCACTACCGCAACATGGGCAACCTCTACGGGTCCGAATATTGGACCTATCTACTGCCGCGGCGTGTGGGTGTCGAACAGGCGCACGCGATCATGGGCCGCCGGCTCCCGCTCGGCGCCCAAGAGGCCTGTGCGCTCGGACTGATCGATGACCACGCGGGACCCGACGAAAAGACGTTTCGCGCGCTCATCGAAACCTACGCCGCCGACCTCGCGTCAAGCCATTGCTTCACACGAGCCTTGAGCGAGAAGATCCTACGGCGCGAACAGGATGAAAAGGTGCGTCCGCTCGCGGACTATCGGACCGATGAGCTGGCGCGAATGCGCATGAACTTCTACGGCTTCGATCCGAGCTATCACATTGCACGCCATCGGTTCGTCTATCGTACGCCGCACGCCTGGACACCGCTGCATCTGGCACGACACCGTCGCATCGGCGCTGCCTCACAGCGTGAACCGGTAATTGCATGAGCGTCGGCGCCCAAGGCGGTCCGCGCGCTGCGACTTCCGCTACGTGGACTGCACAACGCTGGCGTATTGGCGGCCGAGTACAAGGTGTAGGCTTCCGACCGTTTGTCTACCGCCTGGCACAGGTCTATGCACTCAAGGGCTGGGTGCGCAACAATGGCGGTGAGGTTGAAATCCACGTAGAGGGACCGCCGGAACGATTGCAGGTTTTCAGGGATGAATTGCTTTCGCGAGCGCCACCCGCGGCGGTGACGCAGCTGTTTGAAGTGCAGCCCGCTCGTCCTGAGTTGAGTGCCGAGTTCAAAATCCTGGTTAGCACGATCGGCGAGGACCCCTGCATCCACGTCCCTACGGACCTGTTCACTTGCGATGAATGTCTGGCGGAGCTGCACGACCCAACCGCTCGACGGTATCGATACCCCTTCATCAATTGCACGCAGTGTGGACCGCGTTACACATTGATCCGCACGATGCCCTACGACCGGCCGAATACGTCGCTGGATGGGTTCGAGCTTTGCGCCAATTGTGCCGCCGAATACGCTGACCCACGCGATCGACGTTTCCACGCCGAGCCGTTGGCATGTGCTGCTTGCGGCCCTGCTCTCCGCTGGCGCAGCGACGGGCGTGAGGTTTGCGGCAATGAGGCGGCGCTCGCTGCGACCGTATCGGCGTTGCGCAATGGTCAGATCGTCGCCCTGCGCGGGGTGGGTGGCTATCATCTCCTGTGCGATGCGGCTAACGAGAGCGCGCTCAATCGTCTGCGTCTGCGCAAGGGCCGACCCGCGAAGCCATTGGCTGTGATGGTACCGTGGAGAGGTCGCGATGGCCTGGATTACGCGCGGGGTTTGGCCTTCCTGTCGCCCGTCGAGACGGCTGCGCTGTGCAATGTCATGCGGCCCATTGTGCTCGCAGCGTCGCGGCCGCAATCCATACTCGCAGCGGTTGCGCCCGGCCTGCGTGAGGTCGCGCTCATGCTGCCCTACAGTCCCCTGCATCATCTGCTCCTCGAGGATTTCGGCGCCGCGCTTGTGGCGACATCCGCCAACTTGAGCGGCGAGCCTGTGCTGACTGAGCCAGAGCAAGTCGAGGCGAGACTCGGGGACGTAGCAGATGGATTTCTGCATCACGACCGCGCCATAGTGCGGCCGGCGGATGACCCGGTCGTGCGGGTCGTCGCAGCCAATGTCCGACCTCTGCGTCTTGGACGGGGTATCGCACCGCTCGAACTCGACCTGCCTGTAGCCGTCCGGGCCCCGACTCTTGCGGTCGGCGCGTATATGAAAACCACCGTGGCACTGGCATGGGGCGACCGAGCTGTCGTGTCACCGCATATCGGTGACCTCTCGAGCCCGCGAGGTCGAGAGGTCTTTGCGCAGGTCGCTCACGATCTCCAGCAACTCTATGGCGTGCGTGCCGAGCGTGTGGTGCACGATGCCCATCCAGGCTTTCCTAACACCCGCTGGGCGCGCGAATCAGGGCTGCCGACCCAAGCGGTTTGGCACCATTTCGCGCATGCCGCTGCGGTGGCCGGAGAATACCCGAGCGAAGCGCCGATGCTGTGCTTTACTTGGGACGGCGTTGGTCTCGGTCCGGACAACACCCTATGGGGGGGCGAGGCGTTGTTCGGCGGACCCGGTGCATGGCATCGGATGGCAAGCTTCCGTCCGTTCCGCTTGCTCGGAGGTGAGCGTGCCGCACGCGAGCCCTGGCGGTCGGCGCTTGCGCTATGTTGGGAGTGCGGCCAATCCTGGCCGGAGGGCGAGCATATCGGCGGCCCCTTGCTACGTAGAGCGATCGACGGCGGCGTTAACGTTCCCTCGACAACGTCGGTCGGCCGCTTGTTCGACGCTGCCGCCGCTTTGCTGGGGCTGTGCTTGCGGACGAGCTACGAAGGTGAAGCGCCTATGCGCTTGGAAGCACTTTGTACGGAGCCGGTCGCACCCGTTGCCCTACCAATCGCACTCGATGCGACCGGAATTTGGCGCAGCGACTGGGAGCCGATTTTGCCAGCACTCCTAGACGCTCGCGTCGCGCCTGCCGCGCGCGCCGCCCTATTTCACTCGACCTTCGCGCAGGCCTTGTGCGAGCAAGCACTCGCCGTACGATCGCAAACGGGTGTCGTGCGAGTGGGCCTAAGCGGCGGAGTATTCCAGAATCGCGTGTTGACCGAACAGGCGCAAGCGCTTTTGACGGGAGCCGGCTTCGAGGTCTTGATCCCTGAACGGCTGCCGATCAACGATGCCTCGATCAGTTATGGACAACTCATCGAGGCCGCCGCCATGCAGGCCATGGGCCAAAGACAAGATGGCCCTCGCGCTTAAGCTTCGGGACACACATATCAGCCTCGCGCACGGCAACGGTGGGCGCATGATGCGGGAGCTGATCGAAGAGCTGTTTGTGCCCGCGCTCGCAAACTCCCAACTCGACACAACGGTTGATGCCGTCTCGCTGCCCGCTCCCGCTGACCAAGAACTCGTGGTGACGACCGACGGATTCACTGTGCAGCCGCTCGAGTTCCCCGGCGGCAACATCGGCTCGCTGGCTGTTCACGGGACCATCAATGACCTCGCGGTGAGCGGCGCGGCGCCGCGGTTTTTGACGCTAAATGTCTTCCTCGAAGAGGGCTTGGAGATTGCGCTGCTGCGCCGCGTGATTGATGCACTGGGCAACGCCGCGCGTGAATGTGGCGTAGCGGTTGTTGCCGGTGATACGAAAGTCGTCGGCCGCGGCGACTGCGACGGACTCTATCTCGCAACCACCGGCATTGGTTTTCGGCCGCGTGGCACGTGTTTGGGGTTGCACCGCGTGTGCGCCGGTGATCGCATTTTAGTTAGCGGCCCGATCGGCGATCACGGCGCTGCGGTCATGCTCGCGCGCCAAGAATTCGGCCTCCGCGGTGACCTCGAATCGGACGCAGCAAGCGTGCTGCCCCAGGCGCAGGCCCTGATGAGTATCGAAGGGTTGCGCTTCATGCGCGACCCCACGCGTGGGGGACTCGCCACCGTCGCTCACGAGCTCGCTCGAGGCGCGGGTCTTTCCGTGCGTCTATCCGAAGCGCAGATCCCGGTGAATGAGCAGGTCCAGTCTGTGTGCGAGCTGCTGGGCTTCGACCCACTGTATTTGGCCTGCGAAGGCCGCATCGTAGCGGTGGTGGCGCCAGACGCCGCGGAAGCCGCACTGGCGGCGTTACGCGCAATCGCGCCTCTGGCCGCGCTCATAGGGGATCTTACAGTAGGTTCTTCCGAGGTCGTATTGAATACGGCGTTCGGTGGTCAACGCTCGCTCGATGAGCTCGAAGACGACCCACTCCCGCGAATCTGTTGATGCCGTCGCTAGAACTCTCGCTAGAGCCGCCTTTACGTCACTTAACGCGGACGGAAACCGGCGGTTGGTTACCGCAGCAACAACCGCTGAGCAATCCTCTATAAATGAAAGACGAATCCTTCTCTGCCGGGGTCTCGGCCTTCTGCATCGTGAAGAAGATGTTGACCGATCAGCTGCAGGGCGCTATCTCACCCCTACAGCGCGGTGCTTCGTCAGAGGCCGCCGTCCACGCAGTGCACACGAATCTTAAGCGGGCGCGGGCTACCTTGCGCCTCTTGCGTGGGTGCGTTGGCGAACGCGCATATCGTCGATACAAGTGCGCTATTCGCGATGCGGCTGGACAACTTACCCCGATTCGTGACGCCGAGATGCTCGTTCAAACGGTCGTTCGGCTAAGTGACGACGCGGACAAGAAGTCGATTGACGAGTATCGAAATCATCTACTCACGCAATTAATTCAGCAACGACGAGTCGTTCAACAACGGCGCCGTTGGAAGCCCCTCATTGTTTCCTTGCAGGACGTAGTGCACGCAGTAAGGAACATTCCACAATCGGCGCTATCAAAGGTTGTCATTAAAGACAGTCTGACCTTGGCATACAGATACTGCCGTAAGGGTTTTTCAAAGGTTAAACGCAGGCCCACAGACGCGCATTTTCATGAATGGCGCAAGCAGGTTAAGTTCTTCACATACCAGATTGAAGCGGTTCAGCGCGCGAATAAAGCACATTTAACCAAGATCCATCATCAATGTGGGAAGCTGGCGGAGTGTTTAGGGAATGATCACGACTTGGCGGTTCTGCACACAAAGATGCGGAATCTCAGTAAGAACTCTAAAGTTGGCAGCCAGGCCAAATCTGGCCGTGTTTTCATTGCACGGCTTGAGAAAATACGCGCTGGATTACAGCGCGAGGCAGATCAAATCGGTACGCAGCTCTATTCAAAATCACCTAGAAACTTTGGAAGGAGAATTGGAAAACGACTTGCAACAAGTGAGTTACGTCGATCTCTCTTAAGGGTACATCACGCATGAGCACATCAAGGCCGAGGCTCTGGGTGGGAGCGTTCACGGGGTTTTACAAACCGGGCGTCCAAGAAGTTCGAGATCTGGATGCCGTCTCGCGATTCCTTTACTCCGCACGCAGTGTCATTCTGGTGATCTCGGCGCAGGCAGCGATCATTGCCGGACTTTTAGCTGCAGCCGTCGGTCGATTCGCATGGCGGAGTTTCCTCGGCGTATTGATCGGATTCGTCGTTGCCCACATGATCAGCAACCTAAGCAATGACTACTTCGGCTTCAAGCGCGGGCACGACACCCCGGACTCGCCGCGAATGCGTTATACCGTACATCCTCTGGCGAGCGGGCTACTTGAGAAACGAACGCTGTTGACTGGACTTGCGATCCTGGTCCTCATCGGTATCGCCATCACCACTTGCTTCATCATCGAGCGCGGCTGGTTAGCAGTCGGGTTCGCCGCGGCCGGTATCTCACTATTGTTTTTATACGACGCCGCACCGACTCCACTCAAGAGTATCGGATTGGGTGAAATTGCGGTGCTGCTCGTGTGGGGGCCGTTGATGATCGGCGGCGGCTTTGCGATGATCACGGGACAATTATCATCCGACGTGCTCCTTGCCTCCGTTCCATATGGTCTGGGAGTCATGACCATTCTCAACGGTAAACACATTGATCAGATTGGTTTCGATTCTGACCGACAGATTCGTACGCTACCGGTATTGATCGGAGAGCCCGCCGCCCGCGCATTGAACATCATTGCGCTGATTGCGATCTACGTGGTCGTTGCGGCCTTGATTGCACTTGGAAGGCTTACGCTTTTTGCAGCAGCTATCGTCATAGCACTACCGCAAGCCATGCACGCAATAAAAGTAATGAGCCGTGAACGCCCTGCAGTGCAACCGCTTGGCTACGTTGGTTGGCCGCTTTGGTACCACCGTGCATGTCTTGAGCACAACCGCGTTTTCGGCTGGACATACATTGGAGGGCTGGCTGCAGCTGTCATTTGGCACATTCTTGGATACTAGAACGTTACATGGCGACGTTAAGCCGCGGCGTCCTCTGCTAGGGTAATGGACCACTGAACGAAGCCCCAGTGCTCGCCGCACGCGGGACAATCCTTTTCGCATCCGTCGCCACATGTGTCCCCCGTGGGCATCTCGAAGCCCAGCCCGGTCCAACCGCACGCCTGGCACTCGACGTTGCTTTGGGAAAAACGGCCGTAGGCATCGATTAGGGGCATACCTTCGATATGGGGTCGTTCTGGGAAAGAGCAATGAGGTACGGAACTCCCCGAGCGAAGCCGCGACCACGCTCAACTTCGGCGCGGCGCTCGACCGCTAGTCCAGTCATGAGAATAAAGTGACCGTTGCAGTAGTATCGCGCGTCATTCAACTTGGCAGTGGCGCGTCAATCAGGTTGGCAGAGGATCACGCGGCTTCGGGATCATGCCGCGGATGATTGTCGCTGGCAAGCATTACGTCTTGGGTTGATTGTCGCTGAGCGTCAGTGATTCAACGTTCTTGATTGTCGCGTGTTGAGCGGTCCGTCCTGGTCCGGGCTTTTTTCGGGCGAGTGCGGTCCGTCGTCGATAGCTTTCCACGTTCATCTCAAAGATCGTCGCATGATGAACAAGTCGATCTACCGCAGCTAGGGTCATAGCCGGATCTTGGAAGACTTTCCCCCATTCGCCGAAGGGTTGATTTGCCGTGATGAGAACGGAGCGACGCTCGTAGCGAGCGCTGATTAGCTCGAACAGCACGGAGGTCTCGGCTTGATCCTTGGTGACATAGACGAGATCGTCCAGGATGAGTAAGTGATATCGATCCAAGCGCTGGATGGCCGCTTCCAGGGCGAACTCGCGACGTGCGACCTGCAGCCGTTGCACGAGATCGGAGGTGCGGGTATAGAACACTCGCCAACCTTTCTCGACGAGCGATAGCCCGATCGCTGCAGCGAGATGGGACTTGCCGCCGCCGGGCGGCCCGAACAGCAACAAGTTAGCGCCCTTTTCAAGCCAGCCGTCGCCGGCGCACAGTGCAGAGACTTGAGCCTTCGAGATCATCGGCACAGCGGCGAAGTCGAAGTTGTCGAGTATTTTATCCGCCGGCAGTTTCGCCTCGCCGAGATGTCGTTCGATACGCCGCCGATCACGCTCGGCAACCTCGTGTTCGGCAAGCGCCATCAAGAAGCGGGCTGCGGGCCAGCCTTCTTTGTCGGAGCGTTGGGCAAATTGCTGCCACAGGTGTTTGATCGCTGGCAGCCGCAGTTCGTTCAGCAGCAGCGTGAGACGAGATGCGTCGATGGTGGTGGTGCTCATGCCGCTTCTCCGATGTACGAGTCGTTCAGCGCCTCGTAGGCGGTGAGCGGGGTCAGCTGCACCGACACCTGCGGCAAGCTCGCCAGATCGGGCGCGAAGTGCTCCCGCAGTATTTTCAGGTCCGGCAGCCGATCCGCAGCGAGATCCTCGTTCAACAGCGCGGCGAGCTGTGCTTCGCAAGCTCGTTCATGCGCGACGCTCAGGAGTTCGACCATCATTTTGCAGGCGGCTCGCTCGGACAACCGCTCGCACAAGTGATCGAACATATGGCGGTAGGCCTCGCGCGGCCAGAGCTGATCTCGATACACAAGGTTCAGCAGCGCCATGGGTTTTCGCCGCAGCGCATGGATTACGTGCCGGTAGTCGACCACATGACCGTGCTTGCCGTCGCGGCCCGCTCGACCGCGCACGAGCGTAAGCACCCGCGTGCCTCCGACGAACAACTCCACGCGATCATCAAACAGGTGAGCCCGCGGCCGGTGCCGGATCAGCCGCGAGGGCACGGTATAAAATACCTTGCGCAGAACGAAGCCGCCCGAGGTGCTCACGTACACCAGCTCTTGCTCGTAGTCGGCGGTGCGGTTGTCGGGCAGTGGCTGCAACACGGCACGCTCGGCATCGATGCGTTGACGGTTGCGAGCGTTCTTGCGGCCGACGATTTCGTCGAGGAAGGATCGATAAGCCACAAGATCCTCGAAGTCCATCGTACCGCGCATCAGCAGCGCATCGCGGATGGCATTCTTCAAGTGACCGTGCGGACTTTCGATGGCGCCGTTCTCGTGCGCGACGCCGCGGTTATTGCGCGTCGGCTCCATACCGTAATGGGCACAGAGCGCATCGTAGCGTCGCGTCAGATCCTCCCGAGCGTCTCGATCGAGGTTGCGGAAGGCCGCCGATAAGCTGTCGCTGCGATGTTCGCGCGGCGCGCCGCCGAGCGCCCACAGCGCATTTTGCAGCCCTTCGGCGAGTGCTACGTAGCTCTCGCCACCCAGGATGACATGAACGTGCTCAAAGCCCGAGCACGCCAACCGGAAGTGGTACAGCCGATGATCCAGATCCACGCCGGCGACGCGCACGGCGAGCTCCCGCATCTCGGTAAAATCCGATAATCCCATGCGCCCTGGTTCCTGAGCCTGGCGGAAGATGACGTCGCGGTCTTTGCCGTGCAGCGCTCGCCACTGCCTGATCCGTCGCTCCATCGTTCGGCGCACACCCTCGCACAACTCCGGATGGCGCCGTTGCATCTCCTCGAAGATCGCGATCGGCCTCAATGCCGGCGACGCTTCGAGCATCGGCACGATCTCGGCCTCAAAGATGGCGATCAGTGGATCTGGGCGACGCCGGCCGCGGGGCGCCGCCGTTTGTGAAGGCAATCGTGGATCGTTCTCGATGCGGTACGCGGTTCTTAAGCTAATCCCCGCCTGAGCGGCCGCAGCCGGCTTCTTCACAGTCAATCTGGATTTCATGTACAGCCTCATCTGATGATCGTTGATGTGTCGACCGGGCATAAGGCAGGTACTCCATCGCTTAGGAACACCTCCTCAATACCCCATCGGCCTCGATCACCGACGAGCTGGACCCCAAAGAGGGGCCAAAATCGCCTCTTAACAGGTCAATTCCGAGCCAAAAGCCTCGAAAACGACCTCATCAAAAATTTGCCATCCTGATTGTCGCGATTGCCAGGTTGATTGCCGCGCGACAC
>CAVWLU010000004.1:0-1341826 GCA_963755965.1 uncultured Gammaproteobacteria bacterium | reverse complement strand
TCAGCGGTCTTGTCTGGATTCGCACGGGAAGCAAGGGACTGGTTGTGCCGGTCGCCGCCGTCAACGGGACGTTTTCGAGAGACACTCCAGTGGGCACCGAAATGACGATCGCTGCAAAACTCTTACGCGCTACGTGGCGCTGACGGCAAGCGGTCCCCTTCCAATGACGCTGAAGCTGATCGGCGCAATAGGAGAATTCACGACTTCCGTCTGTGTGGCACCGGATCCAATCGACAGGGTGGGGGTGGTGTGGTCACCGTGACAGGTACTTGCGCCGATTGTGTTCGATTGGCGCCGTCCGTCACCGTGATTTGTATGATGGTCGGACCCGCTAAGCCGAGAGTGGAAACGAGTGGCTTGTGAAGGCCGCCTCACAGTTCTCGATGCGCGATTACGACTCCGGAACAGCGTTGCTTCGGATGGCCTGAGAGCACGCTCGTGACCTTTGCATGTTGGCGCGCAGGCCCGACTAGGGTTGTGGTTGGATGGTCACGGTCGCAAGGAGAAGCCCGACAAGAAGCGGTAGATCGAATATCGACAGACCTTCCGATTTGACGCCGAAAGCAAGAACGCTCCCCGAGCGCTTGAGTAATACAACATGTACTTACCGACCATATGCACGGAGCCGGGCCAGTTTCGCGGATATCCCGCAGGCTGGCTAGTGCAGAATCCATACACCGTCTAAACGATGTAGGCTAGCAATAATGTGCTTGCCATTCTTCTGCGTAGACTGTGTTCACACCTGGTTCGACCGGCATACAACTTATCGAAGAGCGAACAGAAATGCCGCTGAAGAATTTTTCGATCAGACCTAAATGTGAGGTACTTGGGGGCATCGGTTCGGGCAAAAGGCTGCGTAGAGGCAATGAAGAAACTGAAGGACGGTCGATCGTGATTCAGCTATTTCGTAGCCGAAGGAAAGTGCCTAACAACACGCACGAAGCGTCCGAGCAATGAAGTACGCTGCGTTCATCAGTTACAGCCGCGCCGACGCTACCGTGTCAAAGTGGCTGCTGCGCCGGCTTGAAACCTACCGCGTGCCGAGGCGTCTCGTCGGAACCCAAGGTGCGCACGGCGTCATCGAGGAACGCCTTGGCACATTTTTCCGGGACCGCGAGGAACTCGCCGCCGCTGGCGACCTCGGAGTCGTGGTTCGTGAGGCGCTATCCCACTCCGAAGCGCTCATCGTAATTTGCTCGATCGCCGCGGCTCAGTCGCGCTGGGTCAATGCTGAAATAGAGGCGTTCCAAGACCTCGGACGGCCCGCGCGTGTCTATTGCTTTATTGTCGGAGGCAAGCCGGGAATGGAAGACGCGGCGGAAACGTGTTTTCCGCATGCGTTGATCACGCGCGACGCAGTCGGGAACATTCACGAGCCCATGGCTGCGGACGCGCGCCCGGCTGGCGACGGGCGAGAGCGGGCATTTACCAAGCTCGTCGCGGGTCTACTGGGGATTGATTACGACCTTCTGGTGCGACGCGAGGCACAGCGTCGCATCCGGGCGATTGGCATCGTTGCCGCAGTGTCTTTCATGGGCATGATTGCGGCACTGGCCCTGGCGGCAGTTGCTGTCCTCGCACGAAACGACGCTACCCGACGCCAAGCGGCGGCCGAGGACATGATGGGGTTTATGGTTGACGACTTGCGTGGAAAGCTCACTACAGTCGGGCGGTTGGACCTCATGCGATCGGTTGACGACAAGGCGACCCGTTACTACGCGACGCTCGATTCTCGGGACTTGAGCGACCGCGCGCTCGAGGAGCAAGCGCGACTCCTGACCGGTATAGGGCAAGTGCGCACCGACGAGGGGCAGCACGATGCCGCATTGAACGCATTCCAGGAAGCCTATGCTCGCACCAGGGCCCTCTACGATCGCAGTCCCGGCAGCGGGCAGCGGCTATTCGACCTCGCACAGGCGGAGTACTGGGTCGGGTGGGTCGCGTTTCAACAGGCACGGTACGACGATGCACAATATTGGCTGAGCCTCTATCGGACCAGCGCAGTTCGGCTCGCTGCCATGGATCGCAGCAATTTCGCCTGGCAAAAGGAAGTGGCCTACGGCAATCAGAATCTCGCGATACTCGACGAAAAGCTGGGCCGGTATGCGGCTGCCGAAGTGGGCATCAAGGAACAACTCGCCCTGTACCGGCAGTGGCTCCTTGAACGCCCGAATGACGTTGCACTGCGATACGAGGAGACCAATGCCGCCTCGTGGCTCAGTACTCTTTCGCTCAGCCAGGGCCATCTCCGGCAGGCGTTAGATTACGCCAGTGAGGCCGTCGACGGACTCAACGCCAATATCGCGGCCGACCCGGCAAATATGGAATGGCTGGCGGACATCGTCGATGCATATCTGGTTTACGCCGACGCGCAAACCCAGACCGGCAGGCGCAGAGATGCGCTCGCGAGCACCGACCGTGCGGTTGCAGACGCGCTTGCGCTGACGACACATGATCCGACCAATAACGGATGGCGAGTGTCACTGGGTAACGCCATTTGGCGCCAGGCCGTGCTGGCGAATTCGCCCGCGGAGGCAGACGAGCGAGCGCACGCCGCGGTTCAGTTGCTCGATGCCGCGCGGCGCGCCGAACCCAAAAGCGAACTCATAATTCGCTCGCTGGTTCGTGCCAGGAACACGCTGGCAAGCATTATCCTTGCGCGGGGTGAAATAGGCGCGGTGAACCGGTACATGGCGGAGTCGCTGGATGCGGTCGATCCGCTATGGGAGCGCGCGCCAAGTGAGGATTTGCGACTGCTCTTGGCACGGGCCTGGCTGATCGAGGGCGATGCCGCGATGCAGAATCACGATATGCCGACCGCGCTAGCCTGGTGGATCCGGGCTCGTGATCTCTTACAGCAGCCGGCTCTTGGCGTCGCGCCGCTACCCTTTGTCAGGCTAGAACTGCTGATAGCGGCGCTCGATCGCGTCGGTGACACCGCATCCGCTGTTCCGCATCGGCAACGGCTTGATGAGGCGGGCTTCGTTCCTCTCGAGCCCATTACGTCGGGTGTCTCAACGACGTCGGGCGGCAGAATCGTGGTTGCGGAGCGCGTTTCCGATGGCCATACTAAAGACATGTCTTCGCCACGGAAGAAAATCTCAGGCAAATTAGACATTTTGGCTTGTGCGGCTAAGCCAAAGGACAAGTATTTCGTGGCGAAGGATCCGCACGGTAACCCCATCGCTTATTGTTATCGATTTACCGGCGGCACTGATGGTTACGGCGGAATCGAGGTCAGTAAGAAGCATGACGGCGACAGCGACTATAAAATTGTCTTGACCGGCGATTCCGACTATCGGATTCAAAGTTTGCAGCTGTACGACAAGCCTGAAAAGAAAGTGCCGATCCACATAGGACCGAAAGAAGTGTTCGACTATAAAGTTGATCCAGACAAACGTGGTCTCACTATCCATGACTTGATCCGAACCCACAACGCACCTGAGTCGGATTTTTTTTACAGAATCTTCGTTGTGGACACGCGCTCTGGTGCGATAATCGATTGCGATCCCACTATCCACAACAAGCAGTTACTGTGACTGCATGCCGGGCGAGGTCGCGCGTTCCGGTCCGTTGAGAATGCGAATGTCATCCGTGTCTGAAAGAGTTCGCTCGAACAGAGTGGCTTGCCCCCGATGCGTTGGTCGGGGTCCTACAATGGTTTTAACGGATACGAGACCCACAGTCTCTGGCTCGAAGTTGTGTTCGTGTACGCAACGAAGCCGGCTTATCTGAAAAAGCGAGGATTTCAACTTCGGAGCCCCCGACTCGCAGCCGTCCTGGATGCTTCATGGATCGAGTTTAAGGGGGAAGAAACGATGAAAAGACGGGAAGCGCCACCCTAGGGCTCCCACGAAATTCCCGGCGTTGACATACCCATCTGTCTTAATTGCCCTCGCAAATATCCTAGACGACAGCTGTCAAAACAGACATCTCTGGTTGTGAGAATTCAATGAGTTACGACCGAGCACGCCGTTTTTTATTTGACTTTGAGCTCGAGCGTTTTGCAGCCAACTCAACGGCTTGGACGAGTTTGGATATGCGCTTAACCTGGAATTACTATCCGCATTGAAGTAGCCGGGGATGATCGATTCTCGATGACGCCGGTCGGCAACCAGTTCGCACAGCTGTTTTTGCTGATACTTGGAGGATTATCGTCGGTCGATCCTGCTCGACATCGCGAATGCGACGGGCCTAAGCCGGCGCCGGCGATGCGCGTCGATATCGGAAGGCGACGCGAGATCATGGCCCGAGCTCCATATCGTGATCCGATGGCGCCCATCACGCCTTGGTCGCGCGTAGTGACCCCCGCAGCCATCCCTTGAGCTTCCCCCCAGCCTGCGCAACAATCGCTCCCCCCTACCTGCGCAACAATTAGCAACGACGTTGCACAATGGAAGGCGACGGGCGATGGCAACCTACTTTCTACGTGCCAAGCATGTCTCTCGGGGCAAGGGCGCTCGCGTCACGAGAGCGGCCGCCTATCGCGCGGGAGAGCTTATTCGCGATGAGCGAACGGGCGAAGTCCACAACTACTCGAATCGCCG
This sequence comes from uncultured Gammaproteobacteria bacterium, assembly GCA_963755965.1. Taxonomy (GTDB): domain Bacteria; phylum Pseudomonadota; class Gammaproteobacteria; order Steroidobacterales; family Steroidobacteraceae; genus Bog-1198. The sequence continues at coordinate 1,337,279 of CAVWLU010000004.1, read as the reverse complement.
CGACGTTGCGTACAAGGAGGTCGTCCTGCCGGCGGACCTCACGGGCCGGGCGGACATGGCCTGGACCCAGGACCGCTCCACGCTCTGGAATGCAGCGGAGCACGCGGGCCTTCGCCGCAACTCGCGCTTGGCGCGTGAATGGCTCGTGCTCCTTCCCCCGGAGTTGAACCCGGCGCAGCGCGCGTCACTCGTACGCAACTTCGCGGGAGAGCTGGCCGACAAGTATCGGTGCGCTGTCGATATCTGCATCCATGAACCGCGGCCCGGCGCCGATTCGCGTAATCACCACGCGCACCTATTGATGACCACCCGTGAAGTGACTCCGGAGGGGCTCGGGTCTCGGACGACTCTGGAGCTCGGCGGAAGGGAGCGGCACCGTGCGGGCCTGGGACCCTCGCGGGATGAGTATCTCTTGATCCGCGAGCGCTGGGCGCAGGTGACCAACGAGGCACTGCGGCAGGCGGGCCTCACGGCGCGCGTCGATCACCGCAGCCTCGAGCGCCAAGGTATCGGCCGTGAGCCGGTGCCGACGATACCGGAGAAGGTGTTTTACGCGGAGCGTAAGTCGGGTGCTCGCAGCGTCGCGGGCGATGCCATCCGCGCGCGGCATCGTGAGCGGGTGGAGGCGCGCCTGAAGTCGGGCGGGGAGCTCGCGCGCGTCCTTGAAAGGCAGAAGCGGGAGCTTAAGGACTCGCGCGATCGAGGATTTCAAGCGGCGCGAAGCACAGCCGAAGCGCATCCGCTGGAACGCGCTCACCCGTGCGGAGCGCAACGAGCACCGGCGCGAACGCTACCAAGCGCGCCGTGCCATCGAGAAGCAAGACCCCGTGCGCGAAGCCGAGCGGCGCGAAGCGCGTCGGCTAAGAGCCCAGGCGAGATTTGAGCAGAATCCCGAGGCGATCCGCGAAGAGCGTCGCCGCTGGCGCAAAGCCCACGAAGAAGAAGTGAACCGCAAGCAGCGCGAATACCGGCGCGCGCGTGCCGAGCGCAGCCGGTCGAAATCTACTGCTCCAACCGCCGAGGAGTCGGCCAGGAATTGGAAGGCGTACCGCGAGAGTCGCGCCCCTGGGCCCGACCGCCGAGGACTCCGCTCGCGGCTGGCTCGACTTACGCGAGAGTCTGACCATGCCCGATGCTCGCGAACCCGCGACACCGCGCGCCCACGAGCACGGACTCGAGGTTGCTCCCGATGGCGGCGTCGAGGCTGGCCTCAAACCCGCGGCCGGCCGCGGCCACGATTTCGGACCTTAAAGGAAATTTCGTATGTCCGCATTTCTGCATTCTGTCACTCACGGCCTCCGGGGTTTCGAGTTCTGCCTATGCGATCGTGCTGGCAACGATGCTGGTCAGCCTGATCAGCGAGCGCGCACCTTGGAAGAAGTACTTGGTGTGGCCGTTTTTGGCCCTTTGCTTGATGCTGACCGCTTACGTGATCATCTTCGCTCACGCTCTCTGTGTTGCCCGGCTCGGGTAACAGCGATGCTCAACGTGCTGCAGTTCGCATTCGGGTGCCCTGGTATTCGCTATGTTGGGCTTGACTCGGGAGGCGCGGTGCTCGCGAAGGGCAGTCCATCAGCGCCGCACGCGCATCGGCGCGGCGCGATCGTGTCGGGTTTCCGTCGGATCTCTAGCCGGCGCGGTACCGGCATCACGCTCGCCGGCATTCCCATCGCCCCGGAAGATGAGACCAAGCACTTCAAGCTCATTGGTACCACCGGCACGGGCAAGAGCACCGCCATCCGCGAAATATTGGGTGCGGCGCTCGCACGAGGGGACCGCGCCATCATCGCGGACCCCGACGGCGGGTATCTCGCTCGCTTCTATGATGCAGCGCGCGGGGATGTGATCTTGAATCCCTTCGACGGCGATGCTCACAAGTGGGATCTGTTCGGGGAAATTACCAACGACTACGACGTGGAGCAACTCGCCCGCTCGCTGATCCCGGACAGCGGCGATCCGGATCGGACCTGGGGCGAATATGCGCGCACCTTCTTCAGCGCGGTCGTGCAGCAGGCCATCGCGGCGGGCGCGCGCAATGACGCTGAGCTCTATCGGCTGTTTACAGCGCACCGGCCGAGGAACTCAGGGTACTCCTGGCCGGCACCGCCGGCTGGGCCGTTCCTCGAGCCCGGCAATGAGAAAATGTTCGGATCCGTGCGCTCGATCGCGAGCTCGGCGGTGAGCGCACTCAAGTACACCACGCGCCAGCAAGCGGCACCCTTCTCGGTGCGCCGATGGGTCAGGGAGGGAGCCGCGAGAGGCACCGGCAGTAAGGGCGGTGTGCTTTTCCTGCCCTATAAGGCAGGCGAGATTGCGGCACTCCGCTCGGTGATTTCGGCCTGGATGCGCATCGGCATCTTCGAGGCCATGGACCAGGATGAGGCCGATCAGCGACTGTGGTTCGTCGTCGACGAGCTGGATGCGCTCGGCGAAATCGATGGACTCAAGGACGCGCTCTCTCGGCTGCGCAAGTTCGGGGGCCGCTGCGTCCTGGGCTTTCAGTCGATCTCGCAGGTCTCGGGCACTTACGGTCGGGGCATCGCCGAGACCATCGTCGAGAATTGCGGCAACACCCTCATTCTGCGCTGCTCGGCGAGCGAGCACGGCGGCACATCCGAATTTGCATCGAAGCTCATCGGTCAGCGCGAGGTCGTACACACGACGCTCTCGAGCACAAGCAAGGCTACCGAATGGTTCTCTTCCACCACCAGCAGTCAGCACCTCAAAATCGAGCCCGCCATCATGGCCTCCGAGATCGAGCGTTTGCCGGATCTCGAGGGCTTTCTCAAGCTCGCCTCGGTCCCGGATTGGGAGATCGTGAGACTCACTCCGACGAGCGAGCCCGCGCCTATTCGCGCGAGAAAGCCCGCATCGTCGCAAGCCCGAACTCCTGTTGCTGAAGTCCCCGCACCCAGAGCACGCGCCAGAGGAAAGCTGCCGCCCGCCGAGCCCCCGCACCGCGCCACACAACGGCCGCCGAAAGCGCTGCGGCGCCTCAAGTCGCTGCCCGCGCCGAGGGCGCTGCCGCTGTCGAGAACCGGCCTCAAAGCGCAGAATAGGGACCGACTACCCGGAATGTCTGTGGAACGAACCTATCTTTTTGTCTTGCCCGAAGAGAAATCCGAAGTGCAAGCTCTGGGTGCCCGCTGGGACGCGGATTCCAAGCGCTGGTATATAGAGTCGAACGAGACTTCGGCCAGATTCTCGCGATGGCTGCCGGAGATCGAGGACGAGGAGGAATTCATCATCACCTCGGCTCGAGGCTACGTCGCCGCCGCGACGACATCCTGCCAGCGCTGTCGTTCCAGCATCGAAGTCATCTGCATTCATTGCGAGAGCGGTACGGTGTCGGGTGAACCGCTCACCCGGTTCACCGTGTCGGATATCTCGGCAATGGACGAGGACCTGGCTCGGCAGCTTGGGCCTTGGCCCAACTTCCGAAAGGTCGAGGGCCCGGAGGACGAAGCGGGTTATTTCGCCAACCACTGTCCCCGCTGCGGCTCACGGCAGGAGGACATGTATCTTCATTCCGAGCCGGACGAACCCTTCTTCAACATACCGCGCGCGGCGCCGGGCTCCATCAAGCTCACCCCGCTCGCCGGTACGATCCACTTGAGCGGCGATGAGCACTTCGAAGTGGACTAAAGGATACGGACCTCTTCACTGAGCCGTTCCGCCGGCCTTAATCCAACGGTCGAGCTTAGCCTGGAGCGCCGCGAACGGGAGCATGCCGTCCTCGAGCTCCATCTGGTGGAACGCGCGCACATCGAAGCGCTTGCCGAAGCTCGCTTCGGCACGGGCGCGCATCTTCACCCACTCCATTTCCCCGAGAGGGTATGCAAGCACGGATGCGGGGCCTCCACTGATGAGCGCCACGGACTGTACTGCACGCTCGGGCGGACGCATCGGCAGCGCCTCTCGAAGATACGCCGTCGCCTGCTCGGCGCTCCAGCCCTTAACCTGCATGCCGAGGTCCGCGACCATCATCGGCGTTATTGAGCTCATCAACCGGCCGATGTAGTCGAGGTCGGAGTCGTACAGCCCGATCTCGTGCGCAAAGTCTTCTGCATAGGAAGCCCATCCTTCTCCTGGACCGCTGAAGAACAGCAGGCGCGAAATCGGGTGATCGTCCTTGTGCCCGTGCTCGGCGAGGAACTGGATTTGCAGATGGTGTCCCGGCAAGGTCTCATGCAGGATGACGTTTTGCAGCGAGGCTCGGTACAGGTCCTTTGCAACGTTACGGTAGTAATAAGTTGCCGGCCGGCTGCCGTCGTCTGCCGCAGGCATGTATTCACCGCCTGGCGCGGACGCCTGCTGAAACTCAGGAAACGGCTCGAGCTTCACCCGTCCGACCGGCGGCGTGAGCACCATCTTGCCGGCCGCTGCATAGGCTCGATCGTACGTACGCTGCGTGTAGGCGCGAATCTCATCGGCACTCGAGAATTTGTTATTCGGATCAGCGAGTATTAGCTTTGCAAGTGCGTTCCAGTCGGTCGCCTTTGCACCGTACAGCTTCCTGCCCAGCGTCACGGCGATGTCCCGCTCTTTGGCGACCTGCCTGACGGCGACGTCGTACAGCGCGCTCGGATCCTCATCGACCGTGACGATGGCGAAGATCAGTCCGCGATAGCACTCCCGGCCGTTCGGCTGGGTCTCGATTGATAGGGTCTTCCGAGCGTGCGGCAGGTATTCGTCACGCAGGAAATCTCGATACCGCCGTACCGCCGGCAGTACCGAGCTCGCGACCAGCCGCGTCCACTCGTCTACAAATGCCGGCGTCTTGTCCCGCTCGGCGGGACTGAGGTATCCGGATTCCTTAACCGGTCCATCGACCAGACCATCGAGTTGCCCGAGGGTGGATTGCACGCTGGGCCGCGTCGCCGAATAGCCGAGCCGCTGGCCTTCCTTCAAGTTAGCGATTTCCTGGTCGATCCATGCCGGGAATTCTCGCCAGCGTGCCAGCGCCTGTGCGCGCGCCTCGGCGGTACTCACCGGTTGAATGCTCGCCAATTGCGACAGCGCTGCCTGCCAGCCGAGCGGCGAGACGTCCCAAAGCTCGCTCCGACAGACGAGCGTCTCGGCGTCCTGCTTCAGCGCCTGATTGAGAAAGTGCCAGGTCACCCACTCGGGCTGACCCACCAGCGCGTCGGGCTGGACTTTGTGCAGCTCGGCGTCGAGCCTGTTTTCGAAGTCGTGCCATTTGGCGAGATCGGCCGGGGAGTTGATGTCGACGCCGTCATGGCGGTCTCCCGCGAGTCCGGAAAAGTCATATTGAATCGGAAATCTCACCTTGAATTCAGCGACGTAACGGTCGGCGAGGGCCGTGACGGGTTGCCGATCGACCGATGGATCAGCAGCTCTCGCAGGCGCGCAGATCAGGAAAGCCAGTGCGGAGACCGCACAGAAACGCGATAGCCAGTCCGCGGAAAGCCCGCACACAAGGCATGCGCGGCATACGATCGGTTCGCCGGCTACGGAGATTGCTTCGGGTAGGCAGCGGCTGTACGCGAATCGTCATGGGAGGTCTCCGGATGTCTTCTAATGGACGAGACGGCCAGGGTCAGCGTAGGCAAACACCGGCGGTGAGTCAACGCATCGATCATTCATAGAGGCGCCGCAGTCCAGCCGCTCTTCACAAAACTTTACCCACCGTACAACCGCCGCACATCCAGGCCGCCCATGCTTCACCGGGTATTCCCTTCGCTTGAAACAAGGAGTGACCCATGAACGATCCAACACCGACCGGCCCGAACCCGCCGTCGGCGCGGCGCCTCTTCAGCCGCTATACCGCCGTCGCATTTCTCGCGGGCGCCGCCCTCGTGGCGGGCATCGGCGGCCTGGCCCGCAGCGAGGCCATGAGCGGCTGGCATCACGGCATGATGGACGGCACGCACAGCGCCGCCGACGTCTCGGCTCACGTCGATCACATGCTCAAGCACTTCTACGTTGAAATCGATGCGACCGATGCCCAGAAGGCCCAGATCGGACCTCTCGTGAAGCAGGCGGTCAACGACCTGATGCCCCTGCATTCGCAGTTGCAGTCCGCGCACAGCCATGCGATGCAGGCCCTCGAGCAACCGACCGTCGATCGCGCCTCGCTCGAGGCGGCACGCGCCGAACATCTGCAACTCGCCGATGAGGCCTCGAAGCGCATCGTGCAGCTCATCGGCGATGTCGGCGAGGTACTCACGCCGGCGCAGCGAAAGGCGCTCGCCGAGCATCTCGAGCATATGCACGGGATGCCGCATTCCTGATCTGCACTGGTGAATTCGGCCGGTAGGCCCTAGAGTCGTTGGCTGGATGGCCGAACGTATTCTCCTGGTCGAAGACGATCCACGCCTGGCCGATATGCTGTCGGAGTATCTCGGTCAGGCGGGATTTCGGATCACTGTTGCCGCGCTCGGCGCCGCGGCGCTGAAGCAGCTCTCCGATGCCGAGTACGACGCCGTCGTGCTCGACCTGATGCTGCCCGACATGGATGGGCTCGATCTTTGCCGGCAGCTGCGCACGACCTCCGATACGCCGGTGCTGATGCTCACCGGGCGCGGCGACGCCATCGACCGGATCGTGGGTCTCGAGCTGGGTGCGGACGACTACCTGCCGAAGCCCTTCGAGCCGCGCGAGCTTCTCGCGCGCCTGCGAGCGATCCTGAGGCGCGGTGTCCGCGCCAGAACCTCCGCCGACGAATCGCTGCACTTCGGGCGTCTTGAGATCGACCCCGCCGCGCGCACGGTCCGGCTCGACGGCGAGGCGTGCGAACTCACCGGCTATCAGTTCGACCTGTTGCTGGCGCTCGCGCGCAAGGCGGGCCGGGTGCTGTCGCGCGAGCTCCTCATGGACCTCGTGAAGGGCGAGCAGCCCGAAGCCTTCGACCGCTCGATCGATGTGCACATGTCGCGCATTCGCGCGGCGATCGAGGACGATCCGAAAAAGCCCCGCCGCGTCATCACCGTTCGAGGGGCCGGCTACGTGTTCGCCAAAGCGCAGGACTGATGCTTCGCCTCTACCTAAGGTTCTATCTCGCCCTGGTGGCGAGTCTCATCCTGTTCGTGCTCGCGACCGCGGCCCTGTGGCATTTCACCAGCGGCACCGCGGAGCAGGCCGGCATTGTCCTCGGGAGGCTCGTGCAGAACGTGCTCCCGCCCGCCGCCGCGTCGGCCGCCGAGCAGCAAGAGGCGCTGCGGCGGCTGGCCGCGGGGCTCAACGCCGACGTGACCTTGTTCGATCAGGACGGCCGCCCGACCGCTGCCATCGGGCGCCCGCTGCCCCCGCCCGACGCGAAGCGCCACCACACGATGGGTATGTTTCCCTGGGCGCACGGGCCCGCTTCGTATGTACACCTCGCCGATGGCCGATGGCTGGCAGCAGGCGTACCCATCGGCTACGGCCACACGAGGCTCCTCTTCCATCTCGTGCTGATGCTGCTGGCGGTGGCGATCGGCCTCGCCGCATTCCCGATCGTGCGCCAGATCAGCCGCCGTCTCGAGCGCCTGCAGCGCGGAGTCGAATCGCTCGGCGCGGGCGACCTCACGGCGCGCGTTCCCGTCGAAGGTCGCGACGAGGTGGCGCGCCTCGCCGCGAGCTTCAACCGCGCCGCCAATCAGATCGAGCAGCTGGTGCAAAGTCACAAGACCCTCCTCGCCAACGCCTCGCACGAACTGCGGACCCCGTTGGCCCGCATCCGACTGGCCATCGAATTGATGAAGAACTCCGCCGATGCCGAGCGCCGGAAAGGACTGGAGCAGGACATCGCCGAGCTCGACTGGCTGGTCGACGAGATCTTGCTCGCGAGCCGGCTCGACGCCGTGACCGAGCCTCTGGCCGCCGAGGAACTCGATCTCCTCGCGCTCGCCGCGGAGGAATGCGCACGCTACGACGACGTTCAGCTCGAAGGTGCCGTCGTCAGCGTCCGTGGCGATGCGCGGCTGTTGCGACGCCTCTTGCGCAATTTGCTCGAGAATGCGCGCCGTCATGGCGCACCCCCCACACATGTGAAAATCGCGAGCGGAGCCGACACCGCGATCATCACGGTCTGGGACAATGGTCCAGGTGTACCCCCGACGGAATTTGAGAACGTCTTCCGGCCGTTCTATCGTCCGAAGGTCGCCGGCAAGTCCGCCGGGACCGGATTGGGCTTGGCACTGGTACGGCAAATCGCGCGCCGCCACCGCGGCGATGCGCGCTGCGAGATTATGGAGGGCGGACGCAGCTGTTTTGTCGTGACCTTGCCGGCGTGACAGCTCTTGAGGCGGCAGTCGCGTATTGAGGGTGCGCGGCCGCGCATGCGACGTTTGAGTCGGCGCGCATTGTTCCGACACTATCTATTTGGAATAATGCTACATGGATAGTGACATATAAGTGAATACCCGCCCACATAATGCCCATCGGATAGCACATCTAATGTTGCTAAGTATTCGTCGCCGACCAACGTCGGCGGATCGTCGAGAATTGCGGCAACACCCTCATCCCGCGGCGCTCAGCGCGCCAAGACCGGAGCAGCCTCGCGCTTGGGCGTGAAGGGGCGGTCGCAGCGCAAGAATCGGCCGCCGCCGGCATTTGAAGTCACGTGCCAGAATAGCGGGGTATTTATCAAACAAGCCGTGACTCTGCTGGACGGTGGCACCGGTCGGGAACTCTTGCGCATGGGGGCTCCGTTTCGACAACCGGAATGGTCGGCGTTGGCTCTGATCGAGGCGCCGGATTTCGTTACGCGTGCACACCGGGCGTTTATCGACGGTGGGGCCGATGTGATTACGACCAACAGTTATGCCATCGTGCCTTTCCACATCGGTGTCGAACGATTCGAACGGGACGGAATTGCGTTGGCACGACTGGCGGGGCGTCTCGGTCGCGAGGCGGCCGATGGAGCCGCCCGTCGGATTCTCGTCGCAGGTTCATTGCCACCGATTTGTGGTTCGTATCGCGCCGAGTGGTTCGATCCCGTCTTTGCTCGACCCGTCCTTTCGATCTTGGTGGAGGGTCTGCGGCCCTCTGTTGATCACTGGCTGGCGGAAACCTTGAGCAGCGTCGAGGAAGCGAACCTGGTGCGTGAGGTCGTCGGAGATGACGGTAAACCGCTGTGGCTTTCATTCACGCTGCGCGATGACGATAAGGCACGCTCCTTGGAGCCTCGACTCCGATCGGGCCAAAGCGTAGTCGATGCAGTCGCAGCCACCGCGCGCCTTGGGGCTGAGGCCGTCCTTTTCAATTGCAGCCAGCCCGAGGTGATGGGGGCAGCGGTTAGCATTGCTCGCCAACGGACCTTTGTGTCTGAGAATCCGGAATCCAAGAACCTTCGCATCGGGGTGTACGCCAACGCGTTCGCTCTGTTGCCCAAGGAGGCTCAGGCAAATGCGGACTTGAATGAAATTCGCAGCGACTTGACGCCAGAAGGCTATTTGGCCTGGGTCAAGGACTGGATCAATCGCGGAGCAGACATCGTGGGCGGCTGTTGTGGGATTGGCCCTGAGCACATTCGTGCGATTCGTGAATCAATCGGGAATCGACATTAAAGCAATGCGACCATCCCGGGAGAGAGGGCCCTTGAGTCGGACTGCCGCTGGGGGCGGCGGAGCCAGCTGGAGGCCAAGAAGTTTTCGCGAGCGACTCTCCGGCGTGTTGCGCCTCGTCTCATCTCGCCAGAAATCCGGAAGCCCACTCCAAAGAAACGTCTCACGGGCTTGCTTTCCACGCGTATGGTTTCGGTTTATAAACATTCTTCCAGAAGATCAACACAAGGAGGCTGCACATGGCCGAATTCACCGTTAACGCCCAGCGGTTCGATCCGTACAAAAACTTTAAATTCCGGGTCGAATGGGATCAGAAGTGTATTCCAGGTATCTCCTTTTTCTCGGGGCTATTTTGGACCGCTCAAGTTGTCACGTATCGTGAAGGGGGTAATAACAATCAGTTTTTTACTGCGCCTGGACTCACCACGTTTGAGCCAATTGTCCTGAGCCGTGGCCGCACTCACGACACCGCATTCGAAGACTGGGCGGGCTTGGTTTGGACAAATGGGAGCAATGTGGTCAAGCTCAACGAAATGCGTAAAACCATCAGGATTATTTTGATGAATGAAGCTGGGCAGGAAGTGATGGCATTCAATGTTTACCGGTGTTGGCCTTCGCGCTACCAACCCATTGGATCGCTAGACTCCAACAATACCTCAGTCGCGATGGAGTCCATCACGCTGCAGTATGAGGGCTTCGAGCGCGACCCCAAGGTAGTCGAACCACGGCAGCCCTAAGGGATTGTAAACTTGCAGGTGACAGGCCTACTTCGTGAAAGCACGCGTTGGCAGTACGGCATTCTCATTTAGCAGGGAGCACAAACCGTGGCAACAGATCGCGTCATCTATCCACCAATTCGGTCCCTGTAATCAAATCGACCAATGAGCCAGCGAGCGCGGAACCTTCTGCCACTCCCAGGCAGTAGTAGGCAGGAGAATGGTGGAGCGTCCGGTTGGGCGCGCGAAAACAAGATCCCGCCGTTGAGCCAGGGATCATTGATTACAATGAGGATGATCGCCGGGCGATGTCGGTGCTACTCGATGCGATGAGCGGGATGTAAGTCAAAGTGCGGCAGGGGATGATACGTTGAAGCTGTTTTCCATTTGCGCTCGTTCGGCGGCCGGCTGCTTCTCCAGAGGCTTGGTGACCCTGTGGGCCCTTATTCTTAGCGTCCTCCCGCTATCCAGTCATGCCGCCCGCTGGGTCGAGGTCGGGAATGGCTCAGTCCCTACGGACAAAGTGTTGGTCGATACTGACTCGATACAGAAGACTGATGACATCACGATAGTCGACATTGCGACCACATACGCGACACCGCGAACGAACTCGCACAACATTACGATGGATCGGCATGTGCAGCGCACGGCGATCAAATGTGCTGATCGAGGTTTTGTGGGAATAATGACGACGGGGTATTTGGGCGATAAACGCGTCGGGTCGGGTGGGGAGACGGCGGACTGGAAGACTAAATTTATTCCCCTTCCCGATAAGCCGATGAATAATCGCATTTTCGCGCTCGTCTGCGGGTTATCGTCGGGCGGCGGCACAGCGTCGACCCAAACGAAGCCCAAGTTTTCTTCGGGTTCAGGATTCGTCGTCGACGACGCGGGGGATGTGCTGACGAACGCTCACGTGATCAACCACTGCAAGTCGATTATCGTCAAGGCGATGAGTTCACCGCCCGCGGCCGCCACGGTGGAGGCTGTGGATCCGAAAAACGATTTGGCGATCGTTCGAGCGGCTCATGGGTCACCCTTGGGCGAGTCGGTGCATTTCCGCAATCCGTCTCAGCCCGGGACGTTGGGCGAGTCGATAGGAGTGGTCGGGTATCCGCTGGCCGGCATTTTGTCTTCCGAACCAAAAGCGACATTCGGGCAAATCAACTCTGTGGCCGGCATTAACAATGATTACACGCTCTTACAGATTTCCGCACCGGTGCAACCTGGCAACAGCGGCGGACCGGTGTTTGACGCGTCAGGCCTGGTGATCGGTGTGGTGGTCTCGCAGGCATCTCCGGCCATGGCCGCGGCCGCGGGGAACGTTCCGCAGAATGTGAACTTCGCCGTTCGGGGTGAGGTCGCGCAGATCTTTCTGGCGGCGCATGGCATCAAGGTATCGATTAACCGGCGCTGGCACACGCGGTCCACTGAGGAAATTGCGGCGATGGGGCAGAAATCGACGGTGTTCATGGCCTGCTTGCTTGAATAGCCCGGCTTGTTTCACGGCCAACGCCGATGTGGAATGGGATCGAATGACGCGGAACGTTAAGACGTCCGGAGAAATCGTCGATGAACTTATTGTTAATAGCCGACGCCTATTAATTGCCCATATTTGTCTTGGCGTCGTAGCTGCTTTTGTCTATTGGATTCGGCCGGGAACTATTGCAGGGTACTACCCTCGTCGATCAGGTGTATTGACTGTAATGGTCACTGCCGTGGCTTGGCTACCCTATGTGATTTCATGGTTTGTCTCACGTTCATTACTTTCCGGCCGTGATTCGAAAGCTGTGCTTGTGTTTATCGCAGTTGCCGTCGGCGTTGCCGCGTTAAGTGTGGCCTGCTACCTCAATTTGCTGGAGATGATGGAGGCGCCTTCGCCGCTATTGATATCGGCGGGGGTGACTATTGCGTTAGTGTTGGCCGCTGGGCTTTGCGCGGCCATTTGGCGCAGCGATGTCGCAGAGTAGGGGCAGACGCTGCTTCGCAGTCACGTCGTCGCCAAATCCACGAGAATTTTGCGAACGGAGATCTGAGGATATGGATATCCGAATGGCCCGGCTATCGGAGAAGAGCATCCATGTCCGCCTGCATACGCTCCTTGTATTCATCGGACCAGTGAGCACCGGGCTTCAGTTTCGCTTTGTCTCGGGGTAGCGGGACAGCTTGCGTCTTGCTGGTCGCTGCCGGCCTTCGGATACCAGATTTGAGCTTAAGCGTCGGACGCGGTGATGAAGGTGAGGTCGGATTGTTCATGCGATTAGCGCGGCTAATGGTTGTGATCCCAAGGCCATTTTAAGCGATGCCACGAGCGCATGCACGCGAGACGTAGGCAAAGAAGGGTAGGGACCGCTGCGAAACTAACTTTGAGCGCACCCTTCATACAGTAACTTTGGCGATTGGGTACTGGATGGACGCGCCGCCGGCGCCCCGCAACAATCCGCGGCATGCCGCGCGAATTCCATATCAAGAAACTGAGCGACGAATTTGGTCAATACACATTGGTCTTGAAGTGCGCGGCGTGCGGGCATGAGAGAACTGCGGAACCGCATACGCTGGGTCGATTGTGCGGCTGGGATGCTCGGCTCGAGGACGTTGCTAAGAGGATGCGATGCTCAAAGTGCGGGAAGAAGAATTGCACTTTGAGGGCATTTCCGCCGAGCAAACCACGCGGGTATACATCGCTGCCTAAGTAGAGGCAGACGACGCCGCGTGCTGGATTGCGACTGGGGTGAGCAGCACGGTGGCGAACACCGCGACATGGATGTCACGGCTGGCCGCAGCGAAGCACGATAGCCGAGCGTTGTGTTCGCGCGAACTTTCTAGCGACGGGTGATTGAAACAACTTACGGCGCGTGGCGCGCTTCTGCAACGGCAATTTGTAAACCAGCGAGATCGCCAATGCCGGTTGAGACATCACGGCCCACTAAAAGGCCCGGAGTCCCGCGCAATCCCAGCGAATGTGCTTCGGAGTTATTGCGGGCGAGTATGGCATCGATCTGCGCGCCGTGAGTCGCAAGAGTCCTTTTAAGCTCGACTACATTGATGCCGGCTTTCTGCAACGTCTCATCGACTTCCGTCTCTCGCGAGAGGCGGGGAGCGCTGATCAACGCGTCGTGGGCTGCCAAGTACTTTCCCTGCCATTGCGATGCGAGCGCGCAGCGAGCCGCGTAGTCCGAAATGCCGCCAAATATGGGCCACTCCTTGAAAACCACGGCGACCTTGTGATCATTGTCGACGAGGGCGTGAATGCTGGGTGCCAACTTGCGGCAATAGGGACAGTTATAATCGAAATATTCCACCACCGTCACCTCGGCATGCTCAGCACCGAGTACGGCTGTGCCTGGGTCCTTCAATATTGACCCCTGTTGCTCTATCGTAATGACTAAGGCGGTTGCGGCAAAGGTGGCATTGAACACAAGGGTCGCTATCGTTCCCACTGCAAACAGGGACGCGAATCGGGCGAATGGCAGCGCACTATTTTTCATAGGACCTCTAGGAGCTTTTGAAGTAATCGAGCCGTGCCGTCTGCGGGCACCCTGGCGCTTCGGCGGCGCGGCAATCCTTCGGGGTCACTTCTTTCAAACCCCGGACCTTGCAGGAGTTCTGGCACACGCCTCATTTCGGGCTTGCCGCGAGAAGCGCTTTATCCAGCGATCCACCGAAACTGAACCGGCGCCGGCGATGGCCAACCACAAGAATAGCGCCAAGTATTCCGATTCGTCGAACCCGACTAAGGTGAGAACCGAGTCCACCTGGTCCCACTTGGCCGAGGCGATCGCCACGATCATGGTGATCCCCAATGCGCCGGCGGAAAATCGTGTCAGGAAGCCAATCAAGAGAAATATGCCCCCGAAGAACTCAACGCCCGAAACGAAGGGCGCGAGGATCTGCGGAGCGGGGATATGCCAGCCGACGAAATTCGTGACGATGGCAGGTATATTTTGCAGTTTGCCCAAACCGCTCCACAAAAATTCCCAGCCGACGATGAACCGAGCGAAAAGCGGCGCAAGCCATTCGAGGTGTCGAGAAACGCGTTCGGGCCATTCAAAAAACCAATCGATCAGAGCTGTCATGTCATTCCTTGTTTCCTGGGTGTCTCTAGGAAGACCGGACGGGCGTTAGGGTTATTTCGTAAATCGGATGATTAGTGAGGCGTGGCATTTTCCGCCGGGGAGTTTGCCTTGCTGACACTTGACACAAATGGGAGTCCCGGAGGGCAGACTTCGTTCTCGGCATAAGCCGCAAAGCGGCGAAGAGGGTTCGGCGAGGGGTCAGCCAATTGATGCATCGGCATTTGGCACACGGATGTGGCAACGGACGGAGTGGATGTACAGGCTGGGCCGCAGCGCGGCAGAATGCCGGAGCGTCGCGGTTGGAGTCGCGCCTCCGGCTCGCCGATGCCGGCAAGTGCAGGAGCACGAAAAGGGCCGGCCAGACGAAGAATCGCAATTCGGATCGGTGTCGTCCAAGATTGTGATCTAATCTGATGACCTATGATGTCGCAGTGAATCTCCAATCGTAAATGCCGCGTCGCTCGTTCGCCCCTGTATGGTTGATGGGCCTGACCAATTCTGTGTTTGGCATGTATGGCGGCGTCCTGGCGATTTCAGTGCCGCAACTTTTGAGCGCGCGACAAGTCCCGGAGGCGACGATTGCCGCAATGACGGCAGTGACGATGTCTCCCGGTTTCTGGACGTTCGTAGTCAGTCCGGTATTGGATGTCCGATTCAGCCGACGCTGGTACTCCTTGGTGACGGCTGCGGGCGCTGCACTCTTACTGGTGCTGGCGATTCTCAACCTGAATCATCTCGTCCTAGTCGAGGCATTGCTGCTTGTTGGATTCTTTTGTGCAAATCTCTATCAGAGCGCGTTAGGCGGATGGCTCTCTAGCATTACGACTGCGGAGGAGAAAAACAGTCTCAGCGTGTGGGTGAACATCGGCAACATCGGGGCCGGCGGCGCCATGGCGGTAGTGACGGGCGAACTGGTGAGGAACCTGCCGTCGACGATGGCCGCCCTGTTGCTTGGCGCGCTGGTCTTCCTTCCCACCGTGGTCTTCCTCTGGATGCCGGCGCCTGGGCCGGACCGGCGCCTAGCCCGCGAGAGTTTTCCGCAATTTTTCGGCGAATTGATAAGCCTGCTGCAGCACCGCGAAGTGCTGATTGCGATTTTGCTCTTCGTGGCACCGGTGGCCACATTCTCGTTGACCAACTTTCTCAGCGGACTGGGCGGTGACTTTCACGCGTCGCCTCACTTTGTCGGGCTCGTGGGCGGCGGGGGCGTGCTCCTCGCCGGGATTTGCGGGAGCTTTATCTTTCCCTTGATTGATCGCCTCTTGCCGCTGCGATTTCTTTATCTCGCCATAGGTGGGATTGGGTCGATTTTCACGCTTGCTCTAATCTTGGGACCACCCTTGCCCGGGATCTTCGCAGTCGCTTTAATCGGCGAGAACGTCTTCCAGGCGCTCGCCTTTACCGCTTCAACCGCTATCACGTTTGCGACGATCGGTCGTAATAGTCCCTTGGCCGCCACGACGTACTGCCTGCTGACATCGGCAAGCAATATTCCAATCACATATATGCTTGTCGTCGACGGCGCAGCGTATGCCCGACATGGAGTTGCAGGGAGCTATGTTGCAGACGCGGGCCTGAGTCTGGCCGCCGCTTTGATACTGGGGACGCTGTTACTGCGGTATAGGCGACGAAGCGTCGTGGTCCCTCGGACATTTGTTGCTGAAACAACTGATCTATAGGACTCGCTCCGACGTAAATGCTGTCGTTCATATCCATTCGCGTTTCATGATGTCGTTTGGAGTTCACGGTACTCCGCTGAGACCGCTACAACATATGTGCGGATTCGTGGGCGAAGGTGTGCCGGTATTTGATATTCAAGGAAAGCATGGCATGACGAACAAGTTGATCACCAACAGTGAGATCGGCGATTCCTTGGCGTGCTCGCTTGGAAAGGGTGCTTTGGTCCTAATGCGAGGACATAGAGTAACCATCGTCGGGAATTCGGTGAAAGAAGCCGCATATCGGATTGAATCGGTCAGGAGTTGACTTTATGTCCCCCGCACCCATCAAGCCATTGGTCGATATGGCAGTACTCGACGTCATCGATGTGCGTGTCGGTAAGATCGAATCAGTGTTAGCAATAGAGGGATCTGACAAACTGATGAAGTTGCAGGTCAATTTCGGCGACCATACTCGTACGATCGTCGCGGGCCTCAAATTGGAACGCGAAAATCCCCGTGAGATCGAGGGCAGGCAAGCTCTATTCGTGGTTAATCTCGCTCCGAGAAAGATGCGGGGCGTCGTTTCTGAAGGAATGCTTTTCGATATTGGATATGCCGACGGCATTACGCCGGTGCTCGCGATCCCAGAATCGCCGGTGCCAGAAGGTACGCGGGCTGGTTGAGCAGGTGAAGACACGGTATTGATGGCGAGGTCAGCGTACGTTGCGGCCCTGGATGAGATTCAATTGGCAAGGCGGGCTCGAGGCCAGGCAGACGCCGTTCCTGCGACTCGGCGAAGGGAGCCTGTCTGAGTATTCGGCCTGGTTCGAAAGGCCGGCGGCAATGATCGCGTCCACGATGTGTGACCGCGGGGAACTTTAACGGCGGTTCAGACCCCAATACGTCTTTGGGTCGCTCTGAATGTATCGCGGCGTGCCCACCGCCTCGATTCGTCGCATATGTCACCGTGCTCTGGTCAGATTTGGACTGGACACTGTCTGACGCCTTTATCGTCCAAGGAGTACAGCGATGCAAACGCCCCCGTTACATGAAGATATGCGCGCGCGCTCGGCTCGGCCGTCATCGCAGCGTAACACCGCTGTAACACGTCCGCAGGATACGTTCGCGTTGGTGACGGCGTCGCAAGAATGCGACGCACTGGAAGTGGCCGTAGAACTGATTGAGATGCGCTACCAGGAACACTGCGCACGCATGGAGTTGGAGGCCCTGTTCGCCGAAGGTGGAATGGTTTGTCTGTGAAAAGCGACCTTGGGGCAAGTGACAAGCAGCAGTGAGATTCGGTGAGAAGACCGTTTTGAAATGACGGTGGTTTTGCACAACGGCCGAGTAATTTACGGCGGCGCGAAAGAAGTACGTTCACCCTGGCGTGCTAGCTACGTTTATCAGCCTTCGCATTCGCGAGCGACGATTCTAAAAATAGCTTGTTGCGCGCCTGCTGTATATTGACCATTAGTTGCGCTTTTACTTGCTCGAAGGGCGGTGCCGCGGCGGGTCGAGTCTCCAGTAACTTGATCACATGCCAGCCGTAGATTGTATGGATCGGATGCGCTGTGATCTGGCCCGGTTTTAGGGTCTGCACGGCATTCGCAAAGTCGACCGGGAGTTTGCCCGGTGCAATCCACCCGAGATCGCCTCCCCTCACCTTGGAATCGTCGGCGGATTGTTCGGTCGCGACTCTTGCAAAGTCGGCGCCGCCTTGAAGTTTCGTAATGATGAGTTGAGCGGCAGATTCGGTGGCCACCAGAATGTGCGCGACGTGAAACTCATTCGCGGGGAGGTTTCCCACATAGCGAGCGTATTCGGACTTGAGCTCGGCATCCGATGGGGTCGCGTACACGCCAGCAGCGGTTGCGCCGGCATGGGCGAGCAGCTCGAGCCGCTGTAACTCGATGGCATCACGGATACCCGCGTCGGTCTTGGGTTCCTCGGCAACAGCGGCGGCTTTCAATTGCTCTAGATCTTGCAGCAGTGAGGCCTTCAGCGCGGGATTCACCTTGTCCGCCGCGGCGCCCGATTTCTGCTGCACGTAGTAGTTGAAAAGGTCTTGCGAAATCGGCTCTCCCGCAACCGAAGCCACCGGCGGCGGAGAGGCCGCCTCGCCAGAGTGACGATTACATCCCTGAATCGGGAGACAAATCAATAGAGCGACAGCGGTTCTTGAGATCATCGACGTGTCTCAATAGTCGCAGTCCAAACGCGAGGAGGAATGCTGTGGAAGGTTGGGAGAGTTTCACGGGGCCCTGGGCGTGCCGCTTCTTGCGCCAGGGTTAATTCGCCGTTGGTGCGCTCAATGCGGCTGTAGCCTGGTCGACGCTATCAAAGACCTCAAAAACCGACAAAAGCTTTGTGATCTGCAGGAGATCAATCACGCGCTTCTGTAAAGCGGCGAGCGCCAGGCGTCCGCCTTGGCTGGTAACGGAGGTGTATGCAGACACCAGCTCTCCGATTCCCGCCGAGTCGACGTAACTAATCTGCGCGAGGTCGAGAACGATCCGAACCGGGCCGCCGGCGACCAAGGTCTTTATGGCATTACGGAGTATTACCGCGCCTTCGCCAAGCGTCAGTCGTCCGCGTGCATGCAGAACGTGTATGTCGTTGCGAATTTCATCGTCGAAAGCAAGCGAAGTCATAACGTCTCCAGCCTACTTCTTTGCACGCGGTTGTTGTTGCGTACCCTCGACTACCTTTTGATAATCGGACACGACTTTCTGCAGTGTCTCAAGGAGTTGCTTTTCCATGGCACGGCGATCGTTCATCAGTTGCTTGTTTTGCAGGAACATTGCCACTACCAGAAATAGAGCGAGCGCGGGAACGACGCCCAGTTCCAGTGCAGCTTTAACGAGTTCCGGGAAGCCCATTTTAGTCTCCTTAGAGCGGTTCGTGCACCATCAGATTGCACCGCCGCGACATGCCGGCGCAAGCGTCTTCGCTCATCTGCTGGGCCTACGAGACACATAACATGCCTTCACTCCGGCTAGGACGCGAATTTCACGTATCCAAAGGGTTGGGGACTGTTCGCGACGCATACCAGCCCCGGGTTGATCGGCCGGCGGCGATTCCCCAGGGAACCGGCCTTGAGCTAAAATCCGACTGCCCGAGGCGTAATAGAAATCCAAATCCTGAATTGGGGGGAAACCATATGAACAGAATAATCGTAGCTCTTGCCGCGAGCGTGTTGATTGCCGGGACAGCTCTAGCCTCTGACCGAAGCGACATCGTGGCCGTGGTGAATCAATGGAATGACGCCGACGCGGCAAAATCCGTCGCAACTTGCGCCGATGATGCCTCCGTCATGGATGATATTCCGCCATACGAGTGGCACGGTGCGGGTGCGTGCGCGAACTGGGCGAAGGATTACGACGCCTTCACCCAAAAGAATGGCATGACCGATGTGGTCGGCACCATCGGCAAGCCCCGGCAGATCATCATTACCGGTGATCGCGCCTACGCCATCGTACCCGCTACCTTTTCCTTCATGAAAGATGGTAAGCAGGTGAAGAACATCGCAACCGCGACGTTTGCGCTGCATAAGACTGCGGCGGGATGGCGAATCACCGGTTGGACTTGGACGCCGCAGTAGGCCCATTCGAGCGGGCCTATTCAGAGTGTGCGGCTCTCAAGGTCGTTACAGAGACTCGTGCGCAGAACGCTCGCGACTTGCTGGAGCGTCGCGAAACGTTGGCCACTGTCTAGCTCGTTCCATGCAGTCGCGACGTGGCTAATTCCGGCTTTCCATTTTTCTGCATGCTCCTTCGCCTGTGATTGCCAGCTTTGAAGGCCGCTGGCTGCAAGAAACTGGGATGCATCTATCGCGCCTTGAACATTCTTAGCATTGAGCACGGCAACGAAGATGTCCTTTTCGGTCAGGTCCGACGCTTCGGGTCTACAGGCCTTCCATTCTTCCGCAGCTCGTGACGTCGTGCGCAGCAGATCTTGAAGGGCGAAATAGAATTCGCGTACCTGAGGCGTAAGAAGTAGACCTCCGCACTCCGAGAAATACCAGTCGCTCAGCTTTGACGAAAGGTCGCGCACTGCGGTCCTGTCGATGTGGTTCTCGTCGTAAACGGCGATTGGCCGAAGCTCCTTCCAGAACGCACCGTAGCTTTTGAAGCGTAGTTCCTGTCTTTCGAGCCCCCTGCTTTTCTGAAGTTCTCGGGCGAGCCCACACTCCACCGAAGCCACTCGATCTCGGAGCGAAAAGGCAGACGCCGCGAAGCGGCTAGGCCGCTACGGCAGCTAAAAACAGCGCGGCAGACAACCAGCGTCTTCGGCTGGTGAACTCGCAGATTGTGCTGCCATTTCTGATGCTGCAGGTTTGGACGGTAATTTGGCGTGAATTTATGGAGCACATTACACTATCAGGACGGTCCTATGAGGACAGTCGCGGGAGGACTGTCTCAAGAGGACTTTAATAACGGTGAAGGACATGCGTAATCCCTTTCAGTACGGCGCCGAACTAAAGGCCAGTCAAATCGTGAATCGGAAACTCGAATTGCGCGATGTACAGCGTGCGATTCTGGAGCATGGGAGACTCTTTCTGCTGGGTCCGCGGCGGTTTGGCAAAACCGCCATTTTGCGCGCCGCTACCGCGACGGCAGAACGGGATGGCGCAATTGTCATCCGGGTGGATGCCGAGGTGTGGGCTGGCACGACTTGCGGCCGATGCAAAAAGACCGACGGCGCTGGTGATAGACGAATTCCAGAAGGTGGTTCAGCTAGGCGGAGAGGGCGTGGAAGCCCAGATGCGAGCGGCGGTGCAGCGCAACACTGATATTGGGTTCATTTTTGCCGGGTCGAAAACCACGCTATTGAATGACATGACACTGAACCCTGCCAGACCATTCTATCGAATGGGGATATGGCATTTTCTAAGTCCTTTGCCGCGGGATGAATTTGGTCAATTCATTTCCAAGGGATTCGAGAAGGCGGCCTATCGAGTTGAGACAGGCGCGGTTGAAGCGATTCTCGATCGCTCGGAGGACGTGCCGTACAATGTACAAGCGCTGTCGAGCGTCGCCTGGGAAATGCTCGGCGACGAAGGGGGCGATGTGCTGACACCCAAGTTGGTTGCTCGAGCTCTAAAACTGTTGGTCGAGCGGGATGGTCCGTTCTATTTGACAGTCTGGAATGGGCTGACGACCATTCAGCAGCGAGCACTTACAGCGGCGGTAAAGGAAAACGGCACGGCGTTGGCCTCGCAAGCGGTGACGGAGCGATATGGTGTGTCGGCCAGTACCATGAGTAAGGCGCTCAAATTTCTGGAAAATCGTGAAATTTTGCGCCGCGAAGAGCTTCGGAACTCGATGCGCTGGCGTCTCGAGGATCCGTTTTTTGCCGCTTGGCTAGATCGCTAATGTTTTACAACAGGCTCTGCGGCCAGTGCTGATCCGAGTCACCCGACCGGGGCTGCCGCTGGTGACTATTGCACTGACCATTGCTGGCTCGGCGCCGCGGAACACGTCATCAAGATGACAGGGGTGTGGTCCGTCGAGCCACCTCCGCTGGTATCGATGCACTTGCCGCCGATACCGACGATCTGACCGTTTACGAAACTCCATTTCTCGCTCGGTCTGCCGTTACACGCAACGATGATGATTTGCGCGCCATCCACTGGCGCGCTTCCCATAACATCAAGACAAGTGCCGCCCATGCCCATGACTTGGCCGTGGCTGATGGTCCATTGCTGGTTAGGGCTTCCGTGGCAGTGAAACAAAGACATCGGGGTTCCATCGGCGGTATTTTGCTGCGGTATGTCGATGCATTCGCCGTTCGTGGCGCCGACCAACTGAGCCGCCTGGACACTGAAGGTCAATGACAGGCCGATCAAGAAAAGAAGGGACGTGAAAAGTAATCGGTTCATGTCAGCCGCTCCCTAAGTGACAATCGTCGAACTCCGCTTCAGCTCACTGACAGGCTTTACCATCAGTTCTAGAAATTCGAGGCGGCTCGTCGCGAGCAATTCCGCGCCTTCGCCCTCATTGAGGCGCACCGTACTCCAACGTCGCATCTCCGCCGCACCGGCGGCGCCGTTGCCGTCCGTGACGAACAGCAATCTCAACGCCCGGCTGGCAGGAATTACGTGCCGCGCACCAGGCTCGACTTGCCACGCGCTCATCGACAGTCCCCGATGGGGAAAGACACCGATCGACTTGGCGGACACTCCGGCTTCGCTGGTGGGGAGCCACGGCAGCGCCACCGGTCGCATGATGATGGGCGTTTTGTAGACCGGCGGCGCGTACGACACGTCTCCCCCCATGACATGGAGCCAGATCGCTTCGTAGGCATCGCGGTTCTTGCGGCCCTGCGCGGTGTCGCGAGTATAGACTCCGCCTTCGAACTGGCCATCCTTCGCAAGATCCAGGCGCGCTTGTTTGACGCGGTCGGGCCCGATGAAGCCCTGGCCGCTGGCGCCGCCGAACTGGAGCAGGACCACGATGCGATCCTCGCCGCCTTCCTGCGGGCCATAACGAGTGCCTTCCGGGAAGTAGGCGATTTCGCCGCCTTCGACGTACACGCCTTTGGCGATCGGTATCGCGCCCTCGAGGCAGTACCGGATCTGATCCCAGGGATGGCGATGACGCGGCGAGAAGAAACTTTTGGGCTCTTTCGCCATCACCAGCATGTAGTGATCGGGGCTGCCTTCCTCGCCTTCGAACAGCCGCTTGTGCGCCACTTCGTCGCCGCCTTCTCGCTGGGCCACCAAACTCTCGCCCCATGGCATCTCGGCGGCGTGGATCACGTCCATTAGCGTCAACTCCTCGCGCCGGCCGCTTCGCGCGCGGCAATCCGCCCGAAGGTCAGCGCCCGCAGCACCGAAGTACCCGCGGGATACTCCCGGTAGTAGAGCCCGGTCACTTCACCGGCGGCATAGAGCCCTTCGATCGGCGTAGCGTCACGCCGCAGCACCCGCGCTCGCGCATCACTGCGTATCCCGCCAAAGGTAAAGGTAATAGCGCAGGTCAACGGATAGGCGATGAAAGGTCCGTTGTCGATCGGCGTCGCCCAATTCGACTTGGGCGGCTCGATGCCGACGGTGGCCTTGCCGTCACGGATCGTGCGATCGGTCTCGCCGGGACCGATCGCGGAATTGTATCGGCTCACGGTCTGCTCGAGCGCCGCGGGATCGAGCCCAAGCTTCCGAGCCAGCGCAGCAATGGTATATGCCTCGAGCGGAGGTTGGTCCGTCAGAATGATATTCGCAACGTTCGGCCAGTCGAGAATCGACTTTTCGCCGATGAAGTAGGCTTCTTGATTCTGATTCGCCCAGATTTCATAGCCGAGCCGCTCGAACGTGGTGTCGAAACTGTCGCTCCCTTCATCGAAGAAACGTTTGGCTTGGCCATTCACGACAATGCCAAAGGGATATGCATAGACGACTGCATCAGGCTTCGACGAGCGCCGGTCGACCGGCTCGCCATGGAACATGTCGAACTGACCGGCGACATCGGCACCGAGCGGTTCGCTCAGCCGGATGCCGTCGCCCCGATTGTTGACGAGCGTGGGAGCGATCAGCGGCATCTCGGCGCCGCGCGGACCGAGATGCTTAACGAGCAGGTCAGGAGCTCCTTCGAATCCGCCGCAGGCGATCACGACCGCGCGCGCGGCTAGATGTTGATTGCCATCGGGACCGCGTGCGTGGACGCCGGTCACTCTTCCCGCCTCATCGGTGCTGAGTGCCACGGCTTCGGTTTCGTAGTGGATCGCCGCGTTCGGTAGCTCGTCGATGACCTTGGCCAGAGTATCCACGATGGTCACGCCGCCCGGCACCGGCATGCCGAGGCCGCCGCCGGTGTTGCGGTTGGCGAATGGCTGTTCGAAATAGATCCACGGTACTGCGTGATCGTCCAGGAACGTAAAGGTCGCAGGAACCTCGCTCGCGTACACGCGGCAGTACTCGAGGTCCGCTTTGCCGCCCGAGACGCGTTCCATGATCTTGATGAAGGCGGGATCGAGCTGCCTATCCGCCGTGATGCGAAACCAACTGCTGGTCCAGCGCGTCGCGCCCCCGCGCTCTTCGCGAGTGGCCCGCTCCAACACGGCGATCCGTGCATCGCGCCCGGCGAGATCCGCATAGGCGACAGCAGCGGCCAATCCCCCTGCGCCGCAGCCGATCACCACCAAATCATGTTCCATGCGTATCCTCGGTCGGGCCGGTTCTGAATTCGACTTTGTTGCCGGTATCGATCCACACGCTTTTGACCTCGGTGTAGGCGTCGAGCGCCGCGGCGCCCAGCTCTCTCCCGATGCCGCTCTGACCGTACCCGCCGAAGGGCAGGGTGTGGCCGATGACTCGGTAGTTGTTCACCCAGACTGTACCTGCTCGAATGCGATGAATCATGCGGTGCGCGCGCCCAAGATCCCCGGTCCAAACGCCGGCCGCAAGACCATAGCGCGTGCCATTCGCGAGGCTCACGGCCTCATCCTCGTCGTCGAAGCGGATCATCGCCGCGACGGGCCCGAATATCTCCTCGCGCGCGATGCGGCTGTTGGGGGGAACATTCCGGTAGACGGTGGGCGCGACAAAGTATCCCTGCCTCTCGAGCCGTTGCCCGCCCGCGATGCACTCGAGCCCTTCGTCTCGGGCGATGGCGAAATAGGAGAGCACCTTCTGCAATTGCGCCCGCGAGGCGAGCGGCCCGAGCTGCGTCGCCGGATCGAGCGGGTCGCCGGCGATCATGCGGCCGCCGCGTTCCGCGAGCATCTCGCATACCCGGTCGTAGACCGGCGCCTGCACCAGTACTCTGGAGCCCGCCATGCAGGTCTGGCCGCTGGCCGCAAAGATGCCGGCCATCACGCCGTTCACCGCATTCTTAAGATCGGCGTCGGCGAAGATGATATTGGGCGACTTCCCGCCCATCTCCAGCGTCACTCGGGCACTGCGCCCGGCCGCTTCCGCGGCAATCGCCTGGCCGGTCGCGGTGGATCCGGTGAACGCAATCTTCGCGACATCGCTGTGGGCCACGAGCGCCGCACCGGCCTTCGCGCCTCCGGTGACGACGTTGACGACGCCATCAGGAATCCCCGCCTCATCGAGGAGTTCCGCCAGCAGCAGCGTCGAGGTCGGTGTCACTTCGGATGGCTTGATGACGACGGTATTGCCGGCCGCCAGAGCCGGGAAGAGCTTCCATCCGAGCAGTCCCAGAGGCGTGTTCCATGGTGTGATCGCCGCCACCACGCCCACCGGTTCACGCAGCGTGAAGGTCGTGAATCCGTGGCGCGCGGGTGGCACCGTGGTGCCGCCGTGCGTTTCGGCAAGGCCCGCGAAAAACCGGCAATCACCGGCGACAGCGGCCATGCCCGGACGCATCTCGGAGATGAGCTTCCCATTCTCGAAAATCTGCTGGTGGATGAGCGCTTCCGCGTCGCGCTCGATCAGATCGGCGAGCCGGAACAGGCACCGGGCTCGCTCGCTCGCAAGGCGGCCGGACCAGCGCCCGTCCGCGAATGCCCGGGCTGCGGCTTTGACTGCGGCATCGATGTCCGCGGCATCGGCATCCGCGATGCGGCCCCAGTCGATCTCTCGGTAGGGATCGTGCGCGGTGAAGCACGCCGCGCTCTGCGCCGCGCGCCACTTGCCATCGATGAGAAGAGGAAACTCCGGCGCAGACTCGCGCCGCGAACGCGGATGGAGGATGGGCTGGGCACGCATTCGCTTACATTCTCTTCTTGTCCGACTCGTAAAGCGGAAGCCTCGGGAGAAGATACCATCCGCGCGTTATCGCGGGCGCCCTTTCCACGCGCCGGCGTCGGGCGCGTCGCCGAGCTGTCGCGTAACGGTGTCTGAACCAGGACGCCCATAATCAATGACTTAGAGGAGCTTCGTTTCCGCTCCGCTCGACCTGGAATACCTCCTGGCGCACGACCTCTAAGTACGAGCAGTGCCGCGCCGTGCCGCTTCGATGGCGGCGATGTCGATTTTTTTCATTTTCATCATTGCCTCGAACGCGCGCTTGGCGGCCGCACGGTCGGGATCGGTCGTTGCGTCCAGTAGCACCCGCGGTGTGATCTGCCAGGATAAGCCCCATTTGTCCTTGCACCATCCGCACGCGCTCTCGGTGCCGCCGTTCTTGACGATCGCGTTCCAGTAGCGGTCCGTCTCGGCCTGGTTGTCGGTAACGACCATAAATGAAAAAGCTTCGGAGTGCTTGAACGCCGGTCCCCCATTGAGGCCGACGCAGGGCACTCCCAACACCGTGAACTCGACCGTGAGCACTTGTCCCTGTTTACCCGCTGGGTAGTCGCCCGGGGCGTGGTGGACCGCTGTCACGGCGCTGTCTGGAAAAGTCTCAGCGTAGAACTTTGGCGGCAGCCTCTGCGGTGCCGTCGTACCAAAGACAAATCACGTTTTTGGCCATCACTCATCTCCGTTCGGTTGTCTTCAGAGCGGCTCGTCTCGAGGAATGGAAGAGCCGGGGTTATTTGATCGAAATAGTCGTCGCGGGACGTCGTAGGCGCGCATGACCCGGTGTCCCTCTACTTATCCGTGAATATCGCGGTGTTCGCGAGCGCTGCGGCACTCGCGTGACTTGCGTGCGAGCAGTCACTTCCTGTCGATCTGGATGTTTTCTTTGCTGCCGCTATGGGAGACGGACACCATGATACCGATGCCGATCAGAATCGCGACACCGATCAATGTCCACGCGGTGCCGATTCTTTGCAGCATACCCAACTTCCAGAGAGCAGCCATGACTCCGCCAATGAGGACGATGAAACCAACGAGATACATGCCTGCCCATTTCCTTGTCCGAAGACCACGAGCGTAAACTCCGGTCGCGAAGGACACGAGTGCTGCGGTGCAGAGTGGTTTATTGACCGCGTCATACCTCCGTGGTCTACTTTGAACCTAGCTTAAAAGGGGTCGCGCTGACGGATCACTTGCGCGCGAGCTGCTTATCCGCGGTTGGCGGAACTTAGGCACGGGAACCGGCCTTGGTATTCGATGGCACATGGATGGCGCACCATGCCAGACAAATCATCAAGCCCATTAGGATTGGCACCCAGTGCTTGGATTACCCTGGCCGTTGCGGTCATGGGAATTTTCGCCTTAAAGCAATATCCGTTTCAGGATACGCGCCCGTCCGATCGCTGGGTACCGACTTATAGTCACACGGCATCGGAAGATCAGGACGTCGAGGCGCGCCTGTGGCAAGACCCGTTGTCGGCGGTAGAAACGGCACGTAGGGTGGACGACGCGAAGGACAACACCAAGGTCGTTGTGGTGACCGCGACACCGGGGGCGAAGTTCGCGGGCGCCGCCCCCACGATGTTCAACTGTTCGAAGGCGTTGGCTGCGTTAGCGTCCGCAAAGGACCCCGCGCTAGAAGCTGTTGGCGGAGTGCACTCTGCGAATCATCTGTGCCAATCCATCGCCAAGGTGCTATCCGCAGGATCTTCCGTCTTGGTGGTCAGTGCCATCGTTTCGGGTGCGCCTTACGCTGCCGATATAGAGAATCGGCGGCGCATGCGCTACGCAGTACTCGCGGGCCTGTATCGATCCGGGTACATGCCGTTCAATAACCAACATGTAGGCTACGTGCGTCTCGCAGAATTCTACAACGATCCTACGCGCGCCAATGATCTGGCCGCGTTTGAATGGTTCGACAGTAACGTCGACGCCAACCCATTGCCGCCATTGCGGCCATCGCGCGTGCTGCTCTTGTGGTTGGATCAAGATGGATTTCGTAAAAATCCAATCAGTCAGTATTCTAAAGTCACCGACGGCATTTTGCCGAGCGGTGTCCGAACGTTGATTCTGGGGCCTGCCGACTCCGACGGGCTGCGTGCGATGGTCGAGGAATTCAAGAGTTCCGCTGCACCGCCCAATACGGGTGCTGGAACAATTGACATTTATTCTGAGCGCGCGTCGGCAGCGGATGACGCGATTGTGCGTGGCATCACCAAAACGCCTGCACTGCCAAAACAATTTCAATTTCCTATGTCCAATGTGCATCTGTATCGCACGTTAACCACCGATGATGGCGTGGCAAAAGCCGTTCGTCGAGAACTCGCGGACCGGCACGTTCAACTCGATGAAATCGCTCTTATAGCGGAACGCGACACCATCTATGGCCGTGCGATGGGTGAGTATTTCGGGGGCTGCGCCAATCCGCCGCGAGTAGATCCCAGCAGTTGGGTCAATGACGGGCAATCGCATCCTCTGTGTCTCACTTATCTAAAGGGGCTGGATGGCATTGGTCCGCCGCCGCCCAAGCAAGCGGCCGCGCCGGGCGAAGCAGGCGCCAATGATGCCAAGGCGTCGGAGCAGCCAGGTCGCGGCGACAGGTCGCCGGATGCATCGACGGGGCCGCGTCAGCTGGATTCCCTGCGGCGCATCGGCGCGGCGCTCGCGGCTTCGCAAGGCGCACCGCTACCAGGATGCAACCATTCCGACCCTCATGGTCGCCGCTGTCACCCACGCTACATCAAGGCGATCGGAGTTTTGGGCACCGACATTTACGACAAGCTCCTGGTTCTTCAGGAGTTGCGGCCGATGTTTCCCGACGTTGTCTTCTTCACGTTTGGTCTCGACGCACGCTATACGGACGACGAGAACCTGCCCTGGACACGTCAGCTTCTTGTCGGGTCGAGCCTGGGATTGTCGCTGCGTTCGGATCTGCAAGGAGATATCCCTGCCTTCAGGGATAGCTACCAGTCGACTACGTTTTACT
The DNA here is from genome assembly GCA_963755965.1 of uncultured Gammaproteobacteria bacterium. Classification (GTDB taxonomy): domain Bacteria; phylum Pseudomonadota; class Gammaproteobacteria; order Steroidobacterales; family Steroidobacteraceae; genus Bog-1198. Next base: position 1,308,628 of record CAVWLU010000004.1, on the reverse strand, counting down.
CTACTTTGCTTGCGCTACACCGTGCGTCCGTGAATCCACCCAATCCGGCGCTGCCGGAGGACGCGGGCTTGCAGTGGACGACGAGAGCGATGGTATTCGAGATAGGACGGAAGCAGCCCATAGACTTGAATATGGACACGACCGCTACTCCTTGTGACTTCGACGGAAATTGCTCTTCTATCTCGGCCAATCGGACCGCCAGTTTTCTGAATGCTGTCACGCGGACTACCGGCAGTTGGCTGATTGTGCTCGTGCCTGGATTATTGTGGGTCCTCCTGCGCCTGGCTTTCGGAGCGCCCGCTATGCGCCGCCGCCTGCTCCGCTTCCTACCGCTGACCCTAAACGGACTCATCGTTATACTGGCACTAGTAGGCGCTGTGACCGTGCGCTTGACGCCTTGGAAGGCGGTTCTAAGTTACCTCACTCGAAACGGCGATTACATGCCCGTGCCGATCGCTGACGGAGCCAGCCATTGGGGCAAGGAACTGCTCGAAGCGTTCCTGATACCGCTCGTTATCACATTGCTGATTCGCGGTCAGCGCAAACTGAATGCCAATGCCGACAACATCCGCCACCAGTTCCGATTCGAGAAACACTACCGTTGGCTGATTAGGTATTACGGGACGACGGTCCGCGCGTCCTCTTGGAAGTGTAGAGTGAAGGAGTGGACCTATTTTCCGATCGGCTATTTGTCCAACGATCGGGACAAAATACCACTGCTAGCAGACATCTCGCCGTTGGAATCCCTGATCGCGCGGTACTTGTATCGCGGGGTGTGGCAAAAGCGCTGGGTGCGCGTTCTGGCGATGACTTCGGTGTTCATACTCGTCCTGATGGCCCTTGAGTGGTTGGGTTTTTCAATGTTTGCTGGCGTCCCGTGGGCGCTCACCCAGATGCGTAAACACGGAGTGGAGGGCTGGATCACTTTTCTGGGATTCACTTGCATGCAAGTGCTCATGTTTTGGGTCATTGACGCCATCCTCTTGACACGCGCATTTCTCCTGGATGTGGCGCGCGATAAACCTCAGTGGCCCAAGGCCTCGTTAAAAGCGATGCAGGTAGAACTGGGTCTACCCGACGAACTCGCGACGATTTGGCTCCATTTGCGCCTGGTGGCGCGGCGCACCCGGTGGGTGGGCACTTTTATTTGGTATCCGTCGCTGGTTATCGCCGGGATGTTCGCTGCGACGTTTACCTTCGAATATGGTCGGTATCGCTTCGATAGCAATCCGGTGACCCTGATTGCAGGTATTGCTCTGATCGTGGCGTCGGTCGTAGCCTTGCGGCGGGCCGCCGAGGCGTGGCGTTCTGTGGTTCTGGAAAAGATCGAGCATCGCCGACTGTCGCTGCTGGGCGCCACGCCTTCGCACCCGGACGCTGTCGAGCAGCTCCAGGTCTTGACTGATCTAGTCACACAGCTTCGCGACGGCTCGTTTGCTCCCTATTCGGAGCAGCCGCTAGTCAGAGCGGTGCTGCTGCCGGCGGTCACGTTTGCGGCGACGGCGGGATTTCCTTTCTTACATTTGGGTTAGGGAGTCGCAGGCTGTCCCCATTGCGAGAGGCAGTAGACTCCCGCACAGCGAACGATTAATGCCGCGCGCGAGCTTGGCTCAATCGTAAAATCGAGATCTAGACGGCCCTGACCGGACGCTGCCTCTGGATCTGGAATTTCTCAGCACCAAAAATACCGCGAACGGAATGACCAGAACCGCGAGCACGAATGCAAGCTCGAGAAGGCCGCTGCCGCCGTCGGGAGACACGTGAAAAATGCGTTCTATGAAATCCATCGCGGTTCCTTTATTGGCTATTACCGGTCGTCGTCATCGTCCTCGCGGCGCTCGTCTCTCCGATGGTCATCATCATCGTCCTCATCGTCGCAGCACTCCTTGCGTGGCTCCTTGCAGCAACAGGGATCTTCACCACATTCCTTGCAGCACTCCCAAATCGTATACGCATTGACATCCAGTTCCCTGAACGGGTGATGCGGATCGTCACAGTGGATCACCAACTCACACCCTCGCGAGACTCTCTCGGCGGCCCAGTACTGGATCACCACATTTAGACAGGAACCGGGCCGCAGCGTCGCGGGAAAGGGATTGTTGATCAATCGGTAGTGGCGCCGCTTGCGTTTAAACCCCACATTACTGACATGTAAATTGCACTCGCCGGTATTGCAGATGCTTACCGTGCGCTGTTTGCGGTGACAACTTTTCACTCCGCCGAAAAGCGTCGATCCGGTGATGGTCAGCCGGCCGGAAGGCGCCTCGCCTTCCACCTTGATCACATGCGTCCCCGCCGGATCACTGCTGCTGACCGTGATGTGGGCTGACTTCGGGCCAAAGCTCGTCGGTCTGAAGCGAATGGGTGCCGGCAAAGAGTTGCCGCCCGCGATCTTAAGCGGATAGGACAACACCTCGGGAACCAAAAACTCGGGCGAGGAGGAGGTGATGGCGCTGATGTTGAGCGAACAATGGCTGCTGTTATTCAAGATCAGCGGCTCATCCTTGAAGGAGCCGACGCAAACCCTGCCGAAGTGGCCCTTGTCGGCCATCATCAGACTCAACCGCGAGGTCTGTGCATCGCCCGACACACCGATCTTATGCGGACTCGCGGGATCGCTGCTCGTCACCGTGATGGTGGCGGACGGCGTGCCGGGGCTGCTGGGCTCAAAGCGTATAGGAATGGAAATGGAGTCCCCTGACCCGAGAGCCAAGGGGAAGAGCAGGACCTCCGGAACCAAAAACGCGGCTGAGGAAGACGAGATCGCGGTGATGGTCAGGGCACAGCGGCTGCTGTTGTTCAAGACCAGGGGCTTATCGACGAAAGAGCCCACGCACACCGTTCCGAAGTTGCCGCTATCGGCAATGACCAAGCTCAGCCGTGAGGTTTGTCCTTCGCCCGACACCGTGATCGTGTGCGGCCCCGCCGGGTCATTGCTGATAATCGTCAGCGTCGCCGATTTCGCCCCGGGACTTGCGGGCTGAAAGCGGATCACCACCTCGAGTGAGCTTCCCGAGGCCAACACAAACGGATAGGAGAGTACCCCCGGTGGCAGAAAATCAGCCGACGACGACGTGATGTTCGAGATCATCAGCGGCCCGGAGCCGGTGTTGTTGATGCTCAACACTTCATCCGCAAACGCCCCGACACATACCCTTCCGAAATTGCCGCTATTCGCGATCGCCGTCACCAACTCCGTCATCGTAAAGCCGAGACCCCAAATCTCTTCTTTTGCGCCGCTGCGCCGATCGGTCCAGCAAGCAAAGAAATTACCAGCATTACCCGTTAGCCCAATGTAATCGCCGTACTGGTTTCCGCTGTCCGCGCTGGCGGCGGTCTCGTCCGTTTCCGCCGAGGTAATCTGGATCGGCGCACTCCAGGTGATGCCGTCGTCCGAGGACGTCTGCATCCATACGTCGCTCTTGATCCTCCCCGGATCGTTCACCGTATCGTAGTAGATGACGATGAGCTTGCCGTCTGTCTCATCCACGGCCAATCGTGAGAAGAATTGGTCATTGAGAGAGGACTGATCGAAAATCTTCCGGGGAGCTTCCCAGGTGCTTCCGCCATCAGTCGAACGGGTGAACCAGATTCTGGTCTTGCACGTCGAGGTGACGCTCGAGCCGGGCCCGAGACCGGAGGTGCAGCCGGGCTCGCCGGACAAATCAGGCCACACGGCGTACACGTTGTCTTTCGCAGTAGTGCGATAGGCACCACCCGAGATAAAGACGCGGGCCATGCGGCCGGTGTCGGCCGGAATGGATAACTTTCTGCTGCTCGCAATGATGGTCGCGAAATCCACGTGCGCGCCGAAAGTGCCGCCTCCGTCGGTGGACTTGACCACCCGCAGCTTGTGACTGCCGTCCCCATCCGGATAGAAGGCAAACACATCCCCCGCGCTATTCGTCTTGATGTCATTGCCGATGGCCGGCCCCGTTTGCTCGGCGCCGCTGATCTGAACGGGTGTCTGCCAGGCGCCGCCGCCGCCCGCGGTGCGGGTGGCAACAAAGGCAGGCACACCGTTGTGCCATGTGGTGTAAACCTGATCCTTGAAGGGCGAGGTGGGGCTGTGATCCACCCAGATGATTTCCCGATCGACTGCGGATTGGGTACCGGAGGGAGTGGCCTCCAGGGTCCAGGTCGCACCGCCATCAGTGGACGTATAGGCCCGCAATGCATTGCCCGATGCCGAAATCCCAAGAGTCAATGCCCACGCAGTTCCGTCCGAGGTCCAATCGACCGCGGGATCGCTGTGAAAATTATCCCCCGAGACCAGCGGCAGAGTCGTCTGCTGCCAGGTAGCTCCGCTGTCCGATGAATAAAATTGCGCTTGATTGCCGGCGGCGCTGATCGAGTTAGATGCTGCGACGATCTTGGTTGGATCGGTGTAATTGAGCCGGATGTCAGACTCGCTGCGAGGTGTGGTCTGCGCACCGGAGAGCCTGACATTAGTTGTCATGTTTCCCCCTTGGCGGCTTGTGCTCCGAAGCACGCAGCCATTTCTCCGGATCTGGAGCGAGTTGCTGGTTGACCTGCATCCATTCCTGCGTACGGTTAAGAGACTCAGGGTAGTCGCCGGCAGGACCCGCAGGAGCATGGGATTCGTCCGGGTGCTGTTTGCGCCAATACACGCGCAGCCAAGGCGGCAGGCGAATGGCGTCGCCTTGCGTCTCGCCGGCTCGAAGTAATTCAAATTCCTGATTCAGGCGAATGAATTTTTCGAACGCGCTGCCTCGCTCCGCCTTCGCGGCGGCCAATTGTTCCTCGAGCGATGGCCACTGGCCTTTGGGTTCGTCCTTCGTGGGTGGTTTTGCCATCGAATCACCTCTTAAGAATATTTACGAGGTCATTTCTTCATCGTCGCGGATTATTCGCGCATCAACCGCGGGCATCATCACGGGGGCAAGTACTCTCAGTCACAGCGAATCGTCGGACATCGCGGTGAAATTAAGGTTCGTACGGCACAGCCCGTACGGGATGCGCCGGAGCACGACTAAATTTTCACCGCGGCTGTAATGAAATAGGTGACTTCAGACAGAGCAACGCAAATCCTTCTGCTCGTATTTCCAACCTACCTTATCTCTCCGTATCGGTCAAAATAAATGGGCGTTGCCGCAGTGCACACTCGGGTACCGCCTGATGAGAATGGTATAAGCTTCATTGGTCGTCGCAAAAGACGCTCAAGGCACGTGAGTCCCCTTTGTGCTGCGTGAATCTCCGGTGGATCTTTCAGGTTGGATGCTGAAATTGATCGACGCGCGGTGAAGGTCACGGGTTGAAGTTCGTCGTTCTTGCTCGACGGGCCCCAAAGTTAACAACGTACGTAGGCTGGAATCGCTTCCCAAGAATCCGGGAACGTTCAACTGATCCGACCGGACAGGAGCTAGCAATGACCCAAATTACTGATGTAAGCCCGACCGCGTCCAATACGAGCACTCCGTCGATCAACCATTCGGTGATTGGACGCATGCTCTCCATTGCTTGTTCTCCCGATGGACAGGCGCTTTATACGGGATCCTATTCGAACCTGTGGTCCTCGACCGACGGCGGGCGGAATTTCGATCAGTTGACTTGGCCGCAACCGGCGCCGAATCAGTTTGATGCTCCCGGTTCGCTGGGAGGCTGGTGCGTGGCGGATATCGCGGTGTCGCTGGGTTGGCGGGTGGAAAATGATCCGCGAATGCTTGCGAAGCTGACTCCGCGAGGGTGGAACGACATCGTCGGGTTTGGCGAGTGCGGAGTGTGGACGGCGCTGAGCAATGGCGCGGGCAGTTTCAAACCGGCACGTGTCGTGCTCAACGCGTTCGGGTTGCAGGCGGGCGGATGGCAGGTGGATAAGCACCCGCGAATGGTGGTTGATCTGACGGGCGATGGTTGTGGGGACATTGTCGGATTTGGCGATGCTGGGGTTTGGACGGCAATCGGCAATAAGGATGGGACGTTTCAAGAGGCGAAGTATGTGCTCGCGAATTTCGGGTATCAGCAGGCATGGCGGGTTGAGTCGCACCCGCGTTTTCTTGCAGTCCTGACGAAGAGCGGGCATGCGGATATTGTCGGGTTTGGCGATGCGGGCGTGTGGACGGCGCTGGGGAATGGCGATGGAACGTTTCAGGAAGCGAAGTATGTGCTGGCGAACTTTGGCGTGCAGCAGGGTTGGCAAGTCGATAAGCATCCGAGGCTGGTTCTCGACCTGACCGGTGATGGGCATGCGGATCTTATCGGGTTTGGCGATGCGGGCGTGTGGACGGCGCTGGGGAATGGCGACGGGACGTTTCAAGATCCGCAGTTTGTGCTGGCGAACTTTGGCGTGCAGCAGGATTGGCAGGTGGATAAGCATGTGAGGGTTCTGGCGAACCTGACGGCGAGTGGGCATCCGGATATTGTTGGGTTTGGAGATGCGGGCGTGTGGACCGCGCTCGGCAACGGTAACGGGACGTTTCAGAATCCGAATTTTGTGCTGCAGAACTTCGGCGTGCAGCAGGGGTGGCAGGTGGATAAGCATCCGCGTTTTCTCGCCAACCTGACGGCGAGTGGACATGCGGACATTATCGGGTTCGGCGATGCGGGTGTGTGGACGGCGGTGGGCAATGGGAATGGCACGTTTCAGAACATGAATTATGTGCTGGCGAACTTTGGCGTGCAGCAGGGTTGGCAGGTGAATGAGCATCCGAGGTTTATGGCGGCACTGACGGCAAATCGGCTCGCGGATATTGTCGGGTTCGGAGATGCGGGAGTGTGGACGGCGCTGGGCGATGGCCACGGTGGATTCCCTGCTTCGAATTTTGTGATGGCGAACTTTGGGTATCAGTCAATCGTGCTGGCGTTGATGGCGAATGATCGCGTCGCGGGGAGTAAGGGGATTTGGCGATCGCCGGATGGCGGCTCGACCTGGACGCAGGTGCACAAGTTTCCTACAGGCGAGAGTGTGGGTCAGTTGGTGTGGGCGCTGGGGAGCGATCATCTGGTGTACGCGGCGGGAGGAAGTTCGCTGGCGATCAGCAAAGATGCAGGGGCGACGTTTGTGGATGCGTTGCCGTGGGGGAAGGGTCCCGCAAAACGGGTGAACCATGTTGCGGTTTGGCAGAACGCTCCCTCGGATCCTTTTCCGGCGGTGATTTATGCGCTGGGGAACAGCACGATGTTTCTGTCGTTTGATGGCGGGACGACGTGGATGGAGGATCAGGCGGCGGTAGCGAATCCCTCGACGTTTCCGCCGAATGTGGGCGGGGCGGTGAGTACGATTGCGAATTCCAATACCCCGACGGTGATGGTGATCTCGCCGAAGTTTGTGCTCGAGGTTTTTATCTGCGGAAACGGCAGCGGCGCAAATACGCCGCCCGCGATTTGGCGCGGCGACTATACGCAATTCCCTTTCGGCAATCAGACCTCGACGTGGGATGCGGTGGTGATGCCGAATGCCCCCGGGCAGGATAGCGGGAACGTGTTTCTGGCGACGACGCAGAAGTTCAAGGGCGATCTACTGTTCTATGGGTCGCAGCGGCCGGTCGTGTTCGTGGGACCGCTGTATCCGGCGTCGGCTTCGGACTGGCATGCGCTGGACAGCAATGTGCACTACGACCTGCATGGGATTTTGTTGTCGCCGGACTTCTCCGCGTCGATTGAGAACGGCAATTACAAAGCGGGGACGGGAACAATGTGGTTGCTGGCGGATGGGGGGATTTACTGGAGCACGAATGGAGGCAATCCGTTCACGCTGGCGCAGAACGCGAAGACGCTGTCGACGGTTAATTTCGCGGGTGTGTCGATCGAAGGCAAGGGTAATGCTTTCTCGCTGAATACGGGGGATAACGACGGATTCTATTCGGTGAATGGTGGGGCGAACTGGTCGTATCAGCAGTATGGCGGGGGCGACAACGATTGCTCGTTTGCGGATCCGTTGCGGCCTTACACCATGATGGTGTTTACGCCTCGGTGGGATACGGCTGGGAATGGGTCGAGTGCGAGAAATGGGCAGACGGTGGCGGTGTATGAGGCCGGTGCGGGTAATCTTGCAGATGCTCGCGAGGGCACCAATCAAAGGCGTGCGGTGACGGGTCCGCCGACGGCACCGCCGGACCTCTCGGGGACGGTATGGAATGCGGATAGTTACTTTGGTTCGCGCGGCTCGCGGCCCATTGTGCTCGGGCTTCCGGGAGAGCCTTCGCCGACCCAGGGGGATTACATTTTTATTCTGTTCAATACCACCGGTACCGTGCTGGTCCGGACGCAGAACATATGGGATATCCAGAGTCGGAACGAATGGATTACGACGGCCACGGGACCGGGACAGGGAGCGCGGGTTTATCTGCAGGGTCCTCCGCTGCCCATAGCGGACCTCGGGGTGACGCAGGCTTCAGGGGGTCATGGAAAGACGGTGTTCTATGTGGGCGGGGATTCTGGTTTCAGTCTTTGGAAGTGGACTCCGGGTATGCCGAGCTGGCTCAAGATCGTTCCGTCGGCCGGGGCTGCCTCGACCGCGGTGAGATTCTTTGTGAATCCGTATCAGCCAAACCTGATTTACATTTTGGATCACACGCATGTGAGGCGATCGGATGACGGAGGTAAGACCTGGGTTGTGGACGCGAAGCTCGAGGCGCAGCTGACATGGGGCGGCAAGATCGCTTTCTCCTCGGACGACAACTCGAGCGGGATTGGAGATCACTTCGATCTGATTTTGACGGATATGCAATTCCATCCGTCAAATGAGCTGGTGCGTTTTGCGGTGGGTGAAGGCGGGGCGTTCTATACGAACGATGGTGTAAATTGGATTCGGTTGCTGCATTCGGGAGCGTTTCCCGGACGGCCGTCGAACTGTTACTTCGACTGGATCAGCGTTCCTTCTGACCCTGCGTTGTATGTCGGGTTTGCCGGACGGAGTTTGGTGAAGATTGACCAGTTGCCTGGGAGTACCGTTGTTTGAGGCTGTTAATTGACAGAACCTAGTAGGAGTTAAAAATGGACTTTATCGAACGAATCTTCGGTGTCGCCCCGGACGGCGGGTCCGGTTCTTTGGAACTGCTTTGGTTCTTGGTACCAATCATTGCGATTGTTGTGGGTGCGATCCAATGGCGCAAGCGTCACCCGCGACGCTGATGGCTTCGAGTTCGCTCGATGTCGACTTCCAGTTGACTCTTCCCGACCCTGTGGTAGCGTCTGCTTCATTCTGTCTTTCGCGATTCTCTTTGGCTGTCGCAACTCGCGTTTTAGGAGGGTCTCTGATGTCCCCCATTCAAAAGCCGCAAAGCAAGAGATCCGGCGGAAAGCACAAGGCTCCCGTGAGCGGCCCTTCCGCGGCGGGCAAGTCAACGACCCCTCCGCTAAAAAAGGTGCCCGCGGAATTTGGCGTCGTCCGAAAGGGGAAGGTCCTCGTCGTGCACGACGAGAACGGGCAGATTGTCTCAACGACTCGCGTCTCTCCGGACTCGCCTTACGGCGTGGGCGTGAAGCCGGGTCCCGGCCAATCCGTCAAGGAATATGAGGCGGAAGACTTGAGGGATGCGCTCGAGCCCTCGAGGTCCAGGGCCGGCAAGGAATCGCGTCGCGAGAAAAGGAAGCGGGGCTGAGCCCGCCTGGATTCACAAAACTCCCGCTTTCCTAAAGCGGAGCAGTCGACCCGTTCGATTACCCATCAGGGAGGACGGTTATGTCATTCGGAGTCGGAACTCAGTTTACTGCCACTCTTAATGCGGGGCAGACCCAGACCTGGTTCACCTGGGGCTGGGACCCCAACTACCTCGTTTTTTGGTCCGTTCGCCCCACCAATTCGCCTGCACAGGTTCGTCTGGAGCGGGTTCAGATCTCCTATGGTCAGTTTGGGGCAACGTACACCCTGACTATCAGCAACACGGGGCCCTGGCCTGCGAGCTTTGAAGCCAAGTACTATTTCAAGACAATCATCCCGGAGGCGAACTGGCGCAGTCTCGGACCCAACCACCTCAGTGGGTGCATGGTGCAGGTGGTTGTCGATCCCAACAACAGCGACCGTTTGTTCGGTGTCGCGCAGGGAGGCGGTCTATGGAGACTCGACTCCATCAACGGATATCCGGGGGCGAGTTGGGTGCCGCTGAGCGACGCGCACGCTTCGCTGACGGGTTACTGCGCCGCCGTTGCTTCCACCAACAGTTCCATCGTGTACCTCGCTGAGGGACCGAATCTGCTCCGCTCCACGGATGGAGGGAACTCCTGGAGTTCGGTGGCAAACTCGCTGTGGAGCGATAACGGACCTTGGAGCCATGCGGCGCGACAGATCGCGATCGATCCGGGGAACGCCGATCGGATCTTCGTGGCCGCGAACACGGGACTGTCGCGCAGCGTGGACGGAGCCGCCACTTGGAAGCAAGTCATCGCTGATGATGTCACCGATGTGGCGGTCGACCCTGGTAATTCCTCGATCGTTTATGCGGCCCGGCGCAGTGCCGGTATCGTGAAGTCCAGTGACGGAGGCAGCACTTGGACGACGGTCCTGACAATCGCAGGATCCAACAACGTAAAAATCGGCCTGGGCCGGCAAGGACGTGCGTCGACTCGCACGGTCGTGGCCAAATTCGACCAACAGGTTTTTGTAAATAACAGCGGCGGTATCGGGACTTGGACCTCGTCCAACCTTCCGACGGATCCTGCCGGTGAGGCGCAATACGAGTGGAATTGCACCGTTGCGGTCGATCCCTTCAATAACAGCGTGATCCTCGCCGGGACCCAAGAGCTATATCGCAGCGCCGACGGAGGCAATAGCTGGAGCACGGTGGCCTCGTACTATCATCCTCATGAGGACCAGCAGAGCGTTGTGTTCGATAACAAGAATCCGGGCGTTGCCTACCTCAGCAACGACGGAGGCATCTGGCGCTCGACCGATGACGGTCAGACGTGGATGAGCGGCTCCAGTTGGAGCTGGAATGACGTTTTCACCAAAGCGGATCTTAACTTTGGCCTCGACACCGCTCTCTTTTATAGAGTCGGCGTCACGAGCAATAGTCTGGCCGGGCCGGTCTCGGTCGGTCCGGCTCATCATCAGGGTCTCTTGGCATCCGGCTTTGTGAGAAGCTCGGAATGGGAAGGAATCCAGGGCCATAGTTGGGAGAGCGCAAACACCTATGGGTTTGACAACCAGCCGGGGGCTTTTTATCTGACCCAGGGAGCGGATTTGTGGAGACAAATCTTTCCACTAACCGGCGGACCCAACGATCTAACCCAGGTGCTCCCGTCGGCAGCATCGGCGGGACAACCTGGCATTGCCATGGACAACACGTCGGGCTCCATGACTCTGTTCGTCGGCGATGGGGCGGGGGTACTGCATTACACGCAAAATCCCGGCGCCACTCCCATCGTGTGGACCACGGTTCCGGGAATCGGCCTGAGTGAACCCATCGTTTCGATAGCCTTCGCGCCGGCCACTCCAGGCATGGGTTACCTGCTATCGAATTCCGGGAAGGTTTTTCGCAACAACAATGTCAGCTCGCCCGCCGATTGGGTGAACCGGAACAGCAACTTGACGCTTTCGGGTCCAATACAAATGGCTGTGGCGCTGCTCGACAGTGATCTGCTTTTCGCGATCAGTTCGAACCAATTCGCCAAATCTCTCAATGCGGGAAAGACGTGGCAAGTCCTTTCCGGGGTCACCCCGGCGAAGCTCGGGACTTCCGGATTCCAGTCCCTTCAGGTCGATCGTTCTCTGTCGCAAACTCTGTATATCGCCGGCAACCCCGGCGTATTTGTCAGCCGGGATGATGGGAGTACCTGGGCCGCATTCGATGATGGCCTTCCCAACGCGAGCGCAACTTGCCTGCAGTGGCTCGGCGGTTATCTGTATGTTGCCACCTGGGGGCGCGGGCTCTGGAGGAGACAACCCTTCGCTCAATATGGAGATGATAATGTGAACATCAATACGCAATTCGTCGGAACCCTTTCAGCCGGCCAGAGCCAGAGCTACTTCACGTGGGGATGGCCTCAGAGCTGGTTCGTCCAATGGTCGATTCGACCAACGACCGATGGTGGAGAATTCTCCCTGGACGTTCTCGATGTGGAACTCGAACCAAGCGGCATCACCTATCACCTGACGATCACGAACACGAGTTCGCAACCGGCATCATTCGAAGCGAAATACGCGTTTGTTAGTTTCTGAGCGAGCAATGTAGTGAACGCGATACTCCGCGCCCTCAATCGCATGTTGCAGCAGCAGGATGAACAATCGTGCGCGGCCAGGAAAAATCTCTCCTCCTTGTTCGGTCCGCTCGAGCTCACGGTTATGGAAACACTGTGGGAGCGTTCAGGATCGCTGAGCGTAAAAGCCCTGCACGAGGATTTTCCGGATGTGGCTTATACCACGCTGATGACCACGCTCGACCGCCTATACAAAAAGAACGCCTTGGTTCGCAGCAAGCGTGGCCGGGCTTTTTTCTACGAAGCACGCCTGACTCGGGACGAAGTTCAATCCAAGTTGGCGAACGGCGTTTTCACAACCCTTCTGGGTGGGGACGTCGGCGCAAGCCTCGTGCTGTCGAGTTTTATAGAAGCAGTCGGGCAGCGCGATGAGTTGTTGCTTGATGAGCTCGAAGAGCTGCTGAGGCAGCGGCGAGCCGAGAGGCATCAGAAGTGACTAACGGCTATATTTTCCAACGGGATTGGCCATGAAGGACGTATTGTTCGTCGTGTGTCTGGCGTTGCTGGCCTTTGGCACGGTTAACCTTATCCTCTCCGTTGCAATCCTGGCGGGCGTGCGCACGTTGCGATTCGATTGCCCGCCGCGTGTGCGGGCCCGCAGGTACTTGTTGGTACGCGCTTTTCCGGGGACGGTGTCGCTGTTGTTCGTGGTTACGATTTTTCTGCCGATCTTATGTCGGCATGAGCCCGGCAGTGAAGACGAACGACTGGGATTGGCGATGGCAGTGCTTGCGTTGGCAGCCGCCTCGATCATAGTAGCTGCCGCTGTACGCGGACTGCACGGTATATGGGCCACGCGGCGCTTATCGAAGTCGTGGGGATTCGGTGCCCGGGCGCTTGATATTGATTTCCCGATTCCGGCCTTCGTTATCGAAGCACCTTTTCCGGTGGTTGCCATCGTCGGGATTCGTCGCCGGCGACTGTATGTTGCACGACAGGTTCTGGAGAGATGTTCTGCGGATGAGTTCGCGGCGATCGTGGCACATGAGCGCGCCCACCTTCGGCATGGTGATAACTTCGCGCGACTTCTTCTGCTCAGTTTTCCGGACTTGCTCATATTCACTCCGACGGCCCGGCGACTGGAGCGGCGTTGGGCAGAGGCCTCTGAAGAGGCGGCGGATGATGAAGTGGTGAAGGCGGGCGGAGGCCTGGTTCTTGCTTCGGCCCTATGCAAAGTCGCGCGTCTGGCGCGGGGGAGTCTGCCGCTGCCGGTGATTGCCCTTCACAACGGCGAAGGCGTTGCACACCGAATAAACCGCTTGATACGGCCAGAAATCATAACGCTTGCGGTCACATCCCGCGGCCGATTCGATGGTTTGGGATTTGTAATTCTGATTGCAGCGCTTCTTGCGGGCGCCGGCGCGGAACTTCCGCGTCTACATGCCGCCACCGAAGCGATGGTTTCTTTCCTAAAATAGCGCCTACGGCTACTACGGGCTCTGGTAGTAGCAATCCCGCTCTTTCTACACTCCCTTGGTCTTCGTTGAACCCCGGTCGTTAGGCGTCATCGTCGTGCTGTTCCGACGTCATACGAGGTGCAATCGAACGGAGCCAATCGATGCGTACAGCTTGCCTTGCTTATTTGTGGCTTGCCGCGCTTATAACCGATGGTGCGGCCGCCGCGGAGACCACGGACGGACCGCTCGAGACGATAGTCGTCACTGCTACACGGATTCCTGAGCCGCTCGATCGGATTCCCGCCGACATTTCGGTGGTTTCCGGCGAGGAGTTGATAGCGCGGGGCGCTTGGGACATGTCCAAGGCGTTGAGCCTTGTGCCGGGTGTGGAAGCGCCCTCCGGTGGCGATGCCGGACCCTCGAGCGCCGTGCCGGCGTTTTGGGGACTGCACGAATTTGACGCGTTTTTATTGGTGGTGGATGGTGTTCCCTGGGGGGGCGCATTCAACCCCGGGATCACGTCGCTGGATTTTACCAACGCTCAGCGCGTCGAAGTGATGAAGGGCTCTGCACCCGTGATGTATGGGGCCACCTCCTTCGTCGCCGTAGTGCAATTGCTACATTATCCAGCCGGAGAAGCGAGCAATGAAGCGGATATTGCGGTCGGCAACTATGGCTCCGCGCGCGGATCGGCGTCGTTCGTATTGCCGGAATTCGACGGCTATCGGCAGTCGATCGCGATGGACGGGCAAAGCCTGGGATTTGCAGACGATCGCGAAAATGTTTCCGACGGACACCTGTTATATCGGGGGGCGCTTGCTCTGGGCACCGGCACGCTGCGCATTGATGCCAACTTGACGTTTGTACGCGATGTCCCGCCCAGTCCGATTATTCGCGTCGGTTCGGGACTCACCAATCTCACGCCCATCGACTCTAATTTTAATCCGGCGGACGCAAAGATCGATGAGGATAAGTATCAATTGGCGGTGGGTTATTCGCAGCCGACCGCCCTTGGCACCTGGGATACCCTCGTATCGTTAGCTTATTCGAATATCACGGATATTCGCGCTTTCTTGGAGCCCGATTTGACCGGTGCGGCGGATACTCAGAATCAGAATCGTCATATAGACGATGACTATCTCGATACCCATTTCACAATCAAAAGCTTGCGCAATGCGACGCTCATTGTCGGCACTGACCTCCTTTACGGCCTCGGGACTCAGACCACACAAAACGGCAATGCGGCTTACACGGTGCCATTGAACGGCTCCGTGATCCCTCCGCCAACGACACAAGTGCTGGTCAACGAAATTGGCACCGTAAACGACAAACGTGTATTCGGCGGCCAGTACGCGCAGATCGACTGGAAGCCCGACACCCGTTGGGACGTGCTTGCAGGGCTTCGCTTGAATGAGGCGTATGAACAGAAGAGCTCCAGTGATTTCACGCTTCCGCCGCCGACGCTGTTGGCCGAGAGTGTGAGCAAGACGATGATTCGACCCTCCGAAACGATCGGCGCCAGCTACAAGATTTGGGCCGAGGGAAAGGACGAGGCGGTTGTCTATGCGGACTTTCGCAATGCATTTAAGCCGTCCGCCATCGATTTTGGGCCCGACTACACGCCGGACTTGTTGAGCCCGGAGACGGCGCAAAGCTACGAGGCGGGCTTAAAAGGTGCGATTGCCGGCGGTCGCTTCACTTATGAAGCTGAACTCTTCTTGATGAATTTCAACAATTTGGTGGTCGCGACAAGTACCGGTGCGCTCACCAATGCCGCGGCGGAGAAGCTCAAGGGCGTCGAAATCGAAACACGCTATCAAGTTACGCCCGACCTCGCGCTGGCAGCCAACGGTTCTTATCACGACGCATACTTTACCCAGTACAATTTTTTTGACGGCGATTCAACTGTGAACGTTGCCGGGCGGCAATTGCCGTTGTCGCCACATGTTCTCGCCGCAGCAGGGTTGCTCTATACACCGAGCCAAGGTCTCAATTCGACTATCGTCGCGCAATACGTTGGGCGGCGCTTTCTCGATGAAGAGAATATTGCACCGGTCGGCGGTTATACCAATCTTGACGCCACACTCGGCTACGGTTTTGGTCATTTCATTGTCTCCGTGGAGGGAAACAATCTAACCAACCGGCGGCCGCCCGTCAGTGCAAGCGAATTCGGCAGCGAGTCGTTCTATTTATTGAACGCGCGCACCGTTTGGCTGCGCTTAAGATACAAGGGGCTTTGACTTCGATCGGTCCAATGGAAAATGACCAACGGTTCGCTACACGATAACCGATGCATCGCAACCGTCCAGAAGGGGATGCACCTGCCACTGGTTCTGCGGCAGTTTCTGCAGTTCGATGGTGGTTGTTGAAGTCGCGTCGCCGAGAGCGGTGGCCCAGAAGGTTTCGAGCTCGTTGAGGTTCGGCGGCCATTCGCCTTTGTAGTGGCCGATGGGCGAGCAGAACTTGATGGGGTGGATTTCGTTCCAGCCGCTGGGCTGGTGGCCGGAGTCGTAAACCCAGGCACCGGCGACGACGAGGATGTCGCCGGGATGAAGGTCGCCGCCGAGGGCGGGGTTTTCGTCTGAGGGGCTGGCGTTGTCGCTGGCACCGACTCCAGCGCCGATTGCCAGGCCGAGGATGCTAAGGATGGCGAGGATCAAAGCGATGATTGCGCCAACCGGGAAGGGCACGAGCAAACAGACGAAGAATGCCGCCAGGGCAACGACAAGGGAGATCGAGGAGGCGAGCAGGAAGTCGTAAACGCCGGCACCTTCGAACTCGCAGTGCAGCGTCTCTGCAGTCTGTCCCGTGGGAAGATAGGTCCCGGGGTGGCCTGTGTAGGGCATTCCTATGTTGTGGGTGGCGGGCTGTTCGGAGACGTGAGGCAGGGGGCCGCCCCGATGTCTCTCGAACCGATGTGGTACGACAATTCAAGCGCGGGTGCACCACCGAGCAGTGGTTCGTGCCGCTCGTTTACCTCTGTTTGAATAGATGCGCATACGCCGCACTCACGGGTAGCAATTCCTCTCGGTCCTTGAGTTTGACCTCCAGGGCCCCGCGAAAGGATCGATAGATGGTTTCGATGGCGCCGACATTCACGATGACGCTGCGATGAATCTGCCAGAACATGTTGGGATCGAGCTTCTCCTTCATTTCCTTGAGCGAGGAGGTGCACAGGAAGCTCGATGCGCGGGTGGTAATCGTCGTGTACTTGTTGTCCGCGCGCAGGTAGGAAATATCGGCCACTGCTACCACGTGCAGATCGTGCCCCTTGGGTACGGTGAGCCACTTGAGGTGGCGCGGCTCGCCGTGCAACGCATTCTTCAGCAGATCGGTCAGGCCGCGTAGATCGGCCGGAGGCTCCCGCAGGCGCTGCTGCAGCCGCTCCACGGTGAGTTTCATGCGGTCCGTGGTAATCGGCTTGAGGATGTAATCGAGTGCGCCTTGTTCGAATGCCTGCAGCGCATAGGCGTCGAACGCTGTAATGAAGACGACGTGGGCTTTTCCGCTGGCGTGTCGCGCCACGTCGATGCCGCTCGCACCGGGCATCTGAATATCCAAGAACAGGATGTCGGGCGACAACCGATCCAATGCTTGAATGGCCTCGATGCCATCGCCCACTTCGGCGGCAATGATCAATTGGGGCCAGAGCGTCTGCAATGCGTCGCGGATCTCGGTCCTCAGCAGCGGTTCATCTTCGGCAATCATGGCGGATGGAGCGTTCATGGATGGGCCTAGTCGTTGCCATCGATTTTCACGGTGCGCGCCAGGGCGCTGCGCAAGTGCTGCACCAATTCGTCCAGCTTCGCGTCGGCGTTCGGCAAAGAGTGGCTAAATCCGTCACGGATCTCTTCTAGAGCGCTGAACAGCATCTGGGGGTCGACCTGAGCCTCCGCCATCGCCAGACGCGATTCGATCAGCTGTCCCTCGAGCTGCACGCGCTTCAACTCCGCCGCTTGAACCCTTTCAAGCATGCGTTCGGCCGATCGTCGATTCATGTAAATCACCATGCCGAACACGCAAATGACTGCGATGTCCTCGGCCGTGCTGATGAACACCCAGCGATGCGCCTCTGCCACGGCTCGCGGCAGGCGCAGAATCGCGTAATAAATCTCTTCGGTTATTCCCGTAATGATGAATGTCAGAGGAAAGGCTAAAAGAACTGTGACCGGATACACCAGACGGGCCCTCGCGCCACGGTTCACGAGTTCGTCGGCGTAGAGCGTCATGGCGAGCAGGAAAAATGCACTCAAGGACATTGCCGCGTACTGCTGGCTCGGATGGCCCATCCAGGTGCCCAATAGATGGTACTCGAAGCTTTCGACCAGCACCGCCAACGCGGCGATGGCTTGCGTGAGCGCGATCCGACGCCAGGTCATGCCGCGCCACATGCCGCGCGCTCAGGTGGCCCGCGGCAGCGGAATAGAGACGGTCGCGACCACACCGTGCGTCGCGGCACGGGCCAACGACAAAACGGCACTGTCGCCGTAGAGCATGGTCAGCCGGCGGCGTATGTTGGCCAGACCCATTCCGTGACCCTCCGTCGCCGCCATGCCGCCGCCCGAATCGGCAACCTTGAGCACGAGCTGCGTCTCTTCATGGCTGGCGGTGACCCGGATGGTGCCGCCGTCCACCGTCGGATTGATCCCATGTTTCACGGCATTTTCCACCAGCGTCAACAGCATCATGGTCGGAATCCTGTCTGCGCCGAGCTGCGGTGGTACCAGCAACTCGTAGGACAACCGCGTCCCCATGCGAATCTGGTGGATGCGCAGATACGCATCCACCAATTGCAGCTCATCGGCGAGGGATGATTCCTCTTGACGGAGTTTCGGCAGCGCCTCTGACAGGTAACGCATCAAATTATCGACCATTTCGACTGCGGCCCGCCGGTCGACGCGCGCCAGCGCGCGCACGGTCGCGAGGGTGTTGAAAAGAAAATGCGGCTCGATCTGCGCCCGCAAGAGCTGCAGGCGGGCGCGCTTCACGTCGGCGTCGAGTGCGGCGCCCTCGATTTGCTTTTGCAGGAACTCGCTCGACGCGGTGCGCGCCGAGCTTCGATAAGCACAGGCTGCCACGATGAGCGCCACCATGAAGCCGTATCGTATGTTCATGGCTTCCAGCTCCCCGAGAATGAACCAAAACAGCGTGCAGTACGCCCATAGCGTGACGCCCACGGCAACCAGCCACAGATACCGGCGGGTTCCGCTGCGCGGCGCGAGCTCGACCGCGATGGCGACCGCAGGGATCGGCGGCAGCTGGTGAAGAGCCATGACCAGCATGAAAAGCCCGGCGCTCTTCAAGGCCGGTAACCAGCCCACCTTCGCCACGTCGTCAATGAAACCTTCCATGTCCCATCCCAGCATCAAGCCGAGCGTCACGAGGGTCGCGTATTTCATGCCGGGAACGGCGTTTCGAATGTGGATGCCCCAGCGTGCTTTCCATGCGAGAGGTGGCGAATCGGTACTCATGTTTTCCCCCAGCGATAGCTCAGCCGCAATCCAAATACGCGTGGTTCGGTGGGAATGTCCGTATGGGAATATCCGGTGTAATTGGCGAATATGATGGCTCGCTTGTTCCACACGTTCGTCACGTAGGCCTCGGCCGTCCACCCGCCTACAGCGGAGCCCGTTCCGGCGCGCAGATTGCAGATCGTATAGGCCGGCTGCAGCGTGCGGGTGTCCTCGCGCAGATCGTTCCACATGTCGCCCTTGTGAGCGGCGTCGAACTGCGTGAATGCACGCAATTGGGAATTGATCGGCCGTTCATAACGTGCGACGGCATTGAAATTGAAGTACGGCGCTTCGGGCAAACGCTCGCCCGGCACCACGGTGTAGACAGGACTTTGGTAGTCGCTGCTCTCGATCCGGGCGTCGTTATAGTTTCCGTCGAACGACAGCGAGAGGCCTGTCGCTGGACGCACCTGGACGCTTGACTCGAGTCCGTAGATACGGGCATCCCCGGCATTGGCTCTGAACGAGTAAGGCGCCACGGGAACATCGACGACGACCTGATAGTTGGTCCAGCGCATGTAGTAGAGCGCGCTGTTCCACACCACCCGCCCTCCTAGGAACTCGCTCTTGTTGCCCAGTTCGTAGTTATCGAGGTAGTCCGGCTTGAAATACCGCGGAAAGGTCGCGTTGTCGTACTGGGAAATATAATTGAATCCGCCGTCTCGGTAACCCTGGGCGAAGGAGAAGTACAGCAATTCATGGCCGGTCGGTTTGAAGCTAACACCCGCCTTGAAATTGGTCCTGTTGGAGGTGTCGCTGTGGAATGTCGGCACTTTCTGAACGTAATAGGGTCCGGCCGTGTCGGTTTCGGAGACACTGGAGTGATAGTGCTGGACGCCGCCCTCCACGCTCCAGTGCGGATCCAGGTCGACAGTTAGGTCGCCGAATTCGGTAAGCTGCCGGTAATGGTCATCGCCGTAATCGCTGTACCATTCCTCGGGACGCGGAGTCGCCAGATTGCCGTAGGCCGCAATGAGATGTTGGGCTTCTTCGCCGCCGAGCTTGATCCCAGGGAGGCGGATGAATCCGGAATATGGATCGTAGACCTTTTCCCAGTACGTCCCCACGGTCCAATGCGCACGGCCCCCGGCCTTCGATTGCAAGCGCAGCTCGTTCGACCACTGCTGAATGAGCCCGTCGGTCTGGGCGTACATGTAAGGTACGTTGCAGCCGCTATAGCCCGCGCCATTCACAGGGTCGGTGGAGCAGGCGCTCGCTTGTGCAGATGCCCCGTAGCTCGTGTACTGAGCGTATTCGGAATAATCGTATAGACGGCGTTTGCGCTGCGCGGTGTATCCTCCCGCATAGACGAGATCGCCGACCCCGGCGTCGCCTTCCACATGCAAGTCGAGGAAGCGGTTGTAGTCATAGCCGCCCTGCGGCGAGAAGCGCTCGAGATTGAGAGGACCGAAACGCGTCGGGTCTTCTTCCCAGGAGCCGCGATACTGCTGTCTCTGGTAGAAGCCCGTGACGGTTATGGACCAATCGTTCGGCAGATTTTGCTGCAAACCGATGCGGGTGCCGACGATATCGCGGGTGTTGTAGTTGTCGCCGGCCCATGCGCCATTGGTGGAAGTCGTGCCGTTGAGCCAATGGCGCGTGCCCAGTAAATTATCGATGTACCCACCGTCCTGCACGCTGTAGGCGGAGATTCTGAGAGCGGTCTTGCCCTCCACCAGCGGTAGATTGACATAGCCTTCGTAGGTCCAATTGTTGGCGCCGCCGTCGATTTGACCGCCGTCGAAATCGGCGCCTGCGCTGAACCCGCTTGGATCGGGCTTTTTAGTGACGACGCGCACGGCGCCCGACAGGGCGCCCGGTCCGAAGGAAGTGCCCTGAGGACCATTCAGTACTTCGATACGCTCCACGTCGTACAGATGCAGATCCGGGATGTGCCCGTAGTAATTGAACGACAGGTCGTCCACCAGATATCCCGTCGTCGATATGTTGGTGTGACCGTAGTTGGGATTGCTGCCGTCCGACACGCCGCGCATGAACACGCGCTGCTGGCCAGGACCGGTACTGATGAAGGCGATGGAGGGCGCCAAAGTCAAATAGTCCTCGAGCTGCTCGATGCCGAGGTTCTGTACGGCCCGCGCATCAAATACATCGATGTTCTGGGGCACATCCTCGAGCCGTTCGGTGCGGTGGCGTGCAGTCACGACTACCTCTTCCAAAATGTCCGCCGGAGTGTCGGCGATAGCGTTGCGCATATCGCCGTACAGCACCGCGGCAATGGCCGCGCCCAGTGCCGAGGTCGCGCTCAAGCTCGCGCGTGGCGGATCTTTGCGTTTGTCGCGGCGATTCATGCCATTTATTGTCCTTGAGGAAAACGCATCAGACAGTCTCCGAGACTCGTGCGCAGCGGCAGCAACTCGCGCTCGAACCGGCGCCAGTACCCAATACCGGAGGTGAATAGCGGCTGCCGCACTTGCTCGGAGCTCGCCGTCCGAATCGGCCGTTGCGTACGGTGAAACTCCAGGCAACGGGCGTCGAATTCCAGCCCACAATGGGCGAGCAAGCGCCGCACCTGGTCGTGCGGCTCGTGCACGAGATCCTCATACGAGACGTGAAGCACCTTGCCGGGAAGGACCGCGTCCCAGTGATCCATCATGTCTAGATAGCAGCGGTAGTAGCGCCCGAGGCCCTCGAGGTTGTAGGTAAAAGACTGGCCGGCGGCAAAATACTGTTTGAAGCAGCTGAAGCAAGCGTCCATGGGATGGCGCCGCACATCGACGATCGTCGCCTGGGGCAAGATGGCGTGAATCAGGCCCACGTGGACGAAATTGTTCGGCAGCTTGTCCGTGAAGCGCTGCCGTCCGCTGCGTAGCGGCGCGGTTTCTCGAAGATAGCGCCGGCCCAATGCACTCAGAACCGCCGGTGGCGCGGCGGCGAGGCTGTCGGGATAGGCATCTTGACGCGCATTCAAACGCTGCAGCTCGGCCACGTAGGCGGGGATGTTGGGCAACTCCATGGTTCCCTCAGCGGCTGGATGGCTCGCGAGGATCTGCTCGACCAGAGTCGAGCCCGAGCGGGGCAGTCCAACGATGAAGATCGGCGCCGGATCGGTGCAGCCGCCGCGCGCAGCAGCAAAAAAATCCTCATCGAGACTTGAGATCACGCGCCGGCACTGCGCCTCGAACCCCGTGAAGTCGAATGGCGACTCGCGTTCTCGCACGCGGTTGGCGGCGATGTAGTGAGAGAACGCAGTCGATGCGTCACCTCGCTGTTCGCAGGCTCGACCCAGCGCAAAGCGTAGGCGAGCGGCGTTGGTGTCGCCACCGGTTCCTGCGGTGAGCTGCGCTTCCATCGCGGCAATCTCGGCCGCCGTGAACACGTAATTCTTGAGCTCCGACAGACTCACATAGGCTTCGCCGGCCGCGGCGTCGCGCGCGATGCATTCGCGGTACGCCTGCTCGCACTCCGCCCGGCGGCCCAGAGTCTTGAGCACATGGCCGATGGACAAATGCACCAGCGGGTGATCGGGGTCTACGCGTTCGGCTTCACGGTAAGCCGCAAGCGCAGCTTCAGGCCGGTGCATCCGGCCGCTAATTGTCGCGAGGCTGACCCAACACCGCGCACTATCCGGCTCGACCAGCAACGCGCGGCGAACAGCCGCCTCCGCCTCGGCCAACCGGCCTGCTTCCGCCAGGGTTTGGGCCATGCCGCGCCATACCAGCGGCGAATGCTCAGTCTGGTTTAAAGCGTGCCGCAGCAGGCGTTCGGCTTCGAGGAGCAGCCCGGCGCCGCGGTAGATCGCCGCGAGTCCGCACAGAGCGCCGACGTGACTGGCGTTCGCCTCGAGGATTTTCCGGAACAGTCGTTCCGCCGCCGTCGATTCGCCTCGGCCGAAGGCGGCGTAGCCGCTAACGAGGCAGTCGCTTTCGGGGTCCGCGGAGTAGGCCCTGCGGAATGCCTGGCGGGCGTCGGCGTGGCGCCGAAGATCGACCAGCACGTCGCCGAGCGCAAGCCATGCGAGATGCAGCGAAGGATCCTGCCTCAACACGCGGCGAAGCTCCGTGTAGGCCTTGTCGGCGCGTTGGACCGCGCGGTAGGCGCGAGCCAGGTCGATGCGCGCCTGCAAAAAATCCGGCGCCGAAGCGATGAGGCGTTCGAGTGCGTCGAGCGCCTCCGAAGGATTACCCTGCATCAACAGCGCAACAGCCAAGAGGCGCGAGCTTTCGATGTCGTGCGGCGCGGCCGCTTGAAGGGTCCGGAGCCGCAGTTCCGCGCCGCGCGCATCCCCTGCGCGCAGTTCCCGAAGTGCGTACGCGTGGTCGGCCACGGGGTTGTTTTGCTTATTCTCCACGGCAAAATCCATTGTCGCCCAGGAAACTCCATGATATTCGCATAGGAACGGCATTCGTGCTGCCCTCCCCGCTTCTCGCGGGGAGAGCAGCGCTTCGCTAGGGCTGGCTTGTGGAATTGACCGTCACCCGACTGGCGGCAATGATCCCCTTCAGCTCGATGTCGATGCTCTTGCCGTCGGCCTTGTACTGGATGATGGTTACCACTCCGGTGTATTTGTCGCCGCCGGGTTCCAGGGTGACGAATTGTTTGATGAACGCGGGGCCGGCGGTGACATTGTGGACCGGATCCCACGAAAGCCCGATATGGTTGAGCTCGTAGGTGCGATCGCCGGTTCTCTCCCAGGTGCCCAAACAAATGCTGCCGCTGTCCGGCGCCCGCATCGCCGAGCTCGTCATTTCATTGCCGTCGGCGAACCAAATCGTATTCCCTGCATCGAGGGGGGCGCCATCGTGAATGCCCAGCGCGGTGTTTCCCTTGCTCAGATATGTGAAGTACCAGAGGCCCGTGATGGGCGGCTTCGCGTGTTCGCGCCAATCCGACGATTCATCGTCCACCACCCGGTATTCCGCACGGATGAACTGCACAGAACCAGACGACGACGTTCGCCAATCGACCGCGCTCTTCGAAGGCGGGTCGTATTGGCCGCACCCCGCGTGGGAGGCCTGCATGAAGGCGATGCCTAGAACGGCAAACGCAACATTGGACAGCAACGCTTTACTTGAGCGTGTGAAGAGCGAATTCCTTGCCATGATGTTTTCCCCTCGAGTTGGTAAATAGTTCGTCCGGGACCATCTCGGTCACGGTGAGAGGAAATTGGCGCAGATCTCGGCGGGGCACCGCTCAATTCCGACGAAAGTGTCTTCCTGGGGAGTGAGACAGCGAATTCGCGGATCGAACATCGGCGAAGACGTTGCGAAGGCACGAGGGAGGCCTGGTTAATCGCCGATGCGGACGCCCGGCGTTCGCTCCCCGATTAGCCACGTTCACTCCCGCCAGCCGCGATTGGTCGCAATCTCGTCGCGGTTGCGCGGCTTCCGAGAAACACTCAACCCATCGCAGCAATAAAAAGCTTGCGTTCGACGCTCTCTAACCCGAATCACGAAGGAGAAATGTCATGGATCAAAATAATCAGTCAAATGGTTACGTGTTGAAGTCTAATGCGCGCCTACTTCTGGCGCTTACCGCCATGGTCATAGCCTCGGCGCCCATTTGCGGTCACGCCGACGAGTCCGCACCCGCAAGTACCGTGAAATACTCAAGCCCGACTACCGCCGAAGGCGCCCGCCACCTCTACGTACTGATTGAGAGAGCTGCCAATTCTGCTTGCGGTACATCAAGCACGGACATCGAAGTAATAAACGGTACTCCCGGCCCTTGTGTGCATCTGGCGATTAGCAAAGCGATACACGACGCCAAAAACCCAAACCTCGCGCAAGTCTACATCGAGAAAAATGGTCAGAGTGAAGCGCAAAAATTCGGTATCAGCGCCGAGGTGATGACCGCCCAGAAATGAAGTCAAGATCGACCGAGAGCCGTCTGGCTCTCGGTCTGCGGCAACCACGCCTCCGGCGCCGGTGCTGTGCACGAGATCGCGACGGGTGAGAGTTCGAGAGCAAAATGACCTGCAGCAGTGGTTCAAGTTTTTTCTTGTTGGGGTAATTGAAACCGCAAAAAAAGGCATTGTGACGTTCGACAATATTCTGAAGTTGCAAAAGAAGGTCGAAGAGCAAATTGGCACGCTCGGAAGTCGAGCTGCGAACGCGCAGAAAGTTCTTAATGCGCTCTATCGACACCCCGTGATCAACGCCGCAGACGTGGGAAAGATCGTTGGAATATCGGCAGCGTCCGCATATAAGCTTGTGGCCGACTTAGAGAGGCTGAAAATTCTGCGAGAGATTACTGGCGGAAAACGAGGCCGTACGTATCTGTTTGATAGTTACGTTAAGTTCTTTAGGTAAGAGGCGATGATTAAGTGCTGAACGGCGTTCGAAATGGACGACCAAACGCACTTCGAGAATTTTTTGAGTGTCTCGGGTTGACTATCGCTCGCCCGCGCACAAAGGCTCCGGGGTGCCCGATTAACGCAACCACGGGGTCACGTGGCCTGCCAGGCTATACGGCCTGACAGGCCACCCCTGTTAGGATTATTGTTTGTCGAAAACCAAAACGGCGCTGATTGGCTTCCCGTCTGCGCCCGTACTTTTAGTCGACAGCGTCAAGATTTTCCCGTGACCCGAAATCGTACGAGTCGAGGCACCGACCTTCTTACCCGCTTTCATCAGGACGGCTGTCACGGTGCTGCCGTTGACCCGCTTCAGCGAAACCGAGTCGCTGTCAGCGGAGCCGCTCCACGGGTACGCCTTATTATCGTATTTAAAAGTGGATTGCTGAGCAACTGCGGAACCGTCTGCGCGGACACCGGTGACGATGACCGAGATGCCATCGTCGCCCTGAGTGTATGTTCGCGTCTCGGACTTGAGCGCAGGGCCGCTACCAAAATCAGATTTCGCCACATTTAGTGTC
The DNA here is from genome assembly GCA_963755965.1 of uncultured Gammaproteobacteria bacterium. Classification (GTDB taxonomy): domain Bacteria; phylum Pseudomonadota; class Gammaproteobacteria; order Steroidobacterales; family Steroidobacteraceae; genus Bog-1198. The sequence goes on along the minus strand of CAVWLU010000004.1, from coordinate 1,282,728 downwards.
CAAGTGCCCACGACGGGGTCGGCGGCGGCAGCCCCTATGGCTACCCCGGCCACGGCAAGCACTGCGCCCGCAAGCATTGTCTTTAATAGTGTTTTCATTTCTCTCCCCTTTTGATTAGTTAATCGCGGGGCGATTATGCACTGTTCTCCAGCGGGCCGGGCTATTCGTGCGTTGGACCCGCACATACCCGGGACCTGTGAAATTGCACAGCAAGCACCACAGCACCAGCACCCTAACGGAAAGAACCTGTTGCGCGAAGGCCGGGTAACTCGATATCTTTCAGTCAAGCGAAGGGACTTTGCTCTTCTAAGGTGCCGCGCCACTGAATTTCAGGCGCCCATTTCAAAACGAGTTTTAGTGCTGGTATTCCCTTCATTTGGGCACGTCGTGAATCGTGGTCTTAGGAGCTTGCTCAACCAACTGTAGGAGAACTCTTCCATGGTCAACTCCAGCGACGAAGAAAGCGGCAAGAAGATTCCGGCGAATTACCGACCTGTGCCGGGCAGCGAAAGGCGGCCGCGACGCGGTGCAAAAAGGACCGGACCCGCCGATCGATCCGAAACGATTACCGTTAGTATTTATTTACGCCGACCTCCGGGCTCCCAAGCGCTGCCGGACCAAAAATATTACGCCGCCACCCCCATAGGGAAGCGCCAACATTGGTCGCGTTCGGAGCTAGCGGCCCGCCATGGCGCATCCCCCAAGGATTTGAATACGGTCCGCGAATTTGCGCAAAGCTCCGGACTGAAAATCGTCAAGATCGACGAGGGACGGCGACTGTTGCAGGTCTCGGGAACAACGGCGAAGATCGAAAAAGCGTTCGCCGTCAAGCTCTCGCAGTACAAGTCGGATCACGAGGAGTACCGCGGCCACGAAGGTCAAGTGCATCTGCCGGAACACGTTGCGCCGATCGTCGAAGGAGTTTTTGGACTGGATAACCGCCGCATGGCGCGTCGCATGCATAGCAGCGGTGTCGGCGCGGTGACGCCAACCCAGGTTGCAGCCGCATACAACTTTCCCAATCCTACCAATGGCGCGCGGGGCCAGACTATCGCGGTGCTCGAGTTCAGCGGGCCGACCACCGGTAGCCTGACGAGTCTCACTTGCGGCTTCGCCCAAGCGGATATCGATGGCTTCATCAGCGCTCTGAACACCGCGACCGGTGGCGATTTGGTTAGCGCGGTCGTCACTTCGGTCACAATCGATCCATCGACCTCGTCGCCGGGGAATTCGCCCAACGGCAGCGCGACGGATGTGACCATCGACGATCCGGATATCGAAGTCGCCTTGGATATCGAGGTGGCAGTAACCGTTGCACAGCAAGCAGGCATGGTGGCTTATTTTGCTCCGAACACCGAGGCGGGGTGGGTAGACGCCATCACTCAGATCGTCGCCGATGAGGTGAATGATCCCGATGTACTGTCGATCAGTTGGGCGTGGACGGAGCTGCAATCAGGCCCGGATACGAGCTCACATGACACCTCCGGTACCGTGTGGCCTTTTGAGTGGACCAAGTCTGCGTTCGAAAAACTCACGGCATCTTTCCAAGCCGCAGCTGCAATCGGCATGACCGTTCTTGTCGCTTCCGGTGACGCCGGGTCCGACTGTGAACAGCACGACAACAATGCTCACGTGAACTATCCCTCGTCGGATCAATGGATCACCTGCTGTGGAGGGACGATAATCAACACACTCAGCCCGTTGGCCGAGAGCACCTGGAATGACAATGTTGTGACCGGCATGAGCGCTGCGGGAGGCGCAACGGGCGGAGGAATCAGCTACCTGCAAGACACGGTCTCCTGGCAGGTTAACGCCAATGTGCCGATGTCCGCCAATACCGACAAACACATCGGACGGGGGATACCCGACGTCGCAGGTAACGCAAGCCCGAACAGCGGCTACGATCTCTTTCTCTACGGGAAGTCCACCAGCACGCTGCTTGTGACGAGCGGCGCCGGAACCGGTAGTGCCGTCGGCACGATTGGGGGAACCAGCGCTGTCGCGCCACTCTATGCAGCGTTGGTCGCGCTGATCAACGCGAGCTTGAGCACTCGAGTGGGTTACTTGAACCCAACCTTATACGGACTCGCTGGGGGAGCGGTATTTCGAGATATCAACGACGGCATTAGCAATGCGGTGCAGTGGAATGATTCTGATGGGACCCTCGATGGTCCATCGCCCGGCTACACGTCGGGTGCCGGATGGGATGCATGCACGGGCCTTGGAGGCCTCGATGGCAACCAACTTCTCAATGCGCTGGCAACGCAGATGTTTGCGACCCAAAAGTATTATTTTCAGTCCAACAAAAAGAGCTTTGGGTTGGACGAAGTAAAAAGCAATTCGCCGTACAAATCGATTTGGCTCGTTCTCGAAGGTTTTACGCCGTCGGCCGCGGCTGCACTCAATCCGTCCGTAAATGTCACGGTCCCGGGTCTCACGGTAACACCCGGTGCGGCGCAATTCGAGCTTCCCGATCTCCTCGATACACCGCAGCGCATCCTGTACCTCTGCACCGTGAGTTTCACGGATGCGGCAATGAACACTATCTCGAATAATGGCATCTTTCCCGATCCGGGAAACGATCCTACGGAAGTGCCCATTTCCTCTGCAGTAATCATCGGCGGAAGAATTTTGACCGCACAGATGGACTTGGACCTCGAGGCGGGCGCCGACCCGTACTTTTCGAATTTCGACCCCGACGGGAATAACGCTTTCTATCTCAGCGAGGACCTGCGCGTATTTGCGCTAACCCCGGGTATTAACAATGGTCCCATCGACGGAGTTGTTCAATTGCAACCCACGGACAACACGAAGTTCGATACAGCCGCAGGCTACACGTATGTCCAAGATCTGCTGACCCATTTGAACGCGGCGTATTCGGATCCAACCATGACGGATCCCTTTTCGCTGTTTCCCGATCAGTCCGGTGCGCTGACCGGCGATTCTTCGGTCATGCCGAGTACTGTGAATCCGTCCGATCCAGGCGGCACGCCGTTCTCGAACTATAACTTCGCAGTGGCACGAGTGCGGCTGAGCGGCGCGGCCAATAGCACGACACCGTCAAATGTCCGGGTGTTCTTCCGGTTGTTCGCGACCGAAACGAATGACACGGATTTCCAATCCACTACCTACCCCTCGACGACCGATACTCTGGGGCGGCCAAGTGCGCCGTTGCTCGGGGCGGACAATGTGACAATTCCGTTTTTCGCCACCGGCAACTACCAAGCGAACTCCGATTTTGCCCTCAATACGGATTATTCCGCCAATAGCGTCAATAATCAGCCGATCACACTAAATAGCAGCGGCGAGGCGTGGGCATACTACGGCTGCTATCTGAATATTTACCCAACAAAAAACACCATCAATGGCTCGTCAGTTCTTAAAATGCTGCCCGGCACGCACTGTTGCGTGGTCGCAGAGATAGCCTATGACAATGCCCCCATACCGACGGGTCAGGGGGAAATTGTAGGCCCTGAGAATTCGGACAAACTGGCTCAGCGCAATCTGCAGGTTACGCTGTCGGATAATCCCGGTCCGGCGGCCACTCATCGCGTTCCGCAGACTTTCAATGTCCGGCCGAGTGCCGGACCCCTTTCCCCAATCGGCTCGTTGCTGCAGCGACCGGACGAGTTGATGATCGAGTGGGGCAATACTCCCATTGGCAGTATCGCGAGCATCTATTGGCCTCAAGTGGACGCCTCAGCGGTCATCGCGTTGGCAGCTCAGTTTTACTCATCGCACCAATTAATCGTTGCCGATCCGAATACGATTCAATTCAAGTCCACCGGCGGCTTCACAATTGTGCCGATCCCGACCGGAGCGGTCGCTAATTTTGCTGGATTGTTCACCGTTGACTTGCCGACCGGCGTGACCGCCGGCCAGGTGTTCACTATCGTCGTTCGTCGCTTGAGTACCTTTCAGAGTCAGCCACCGATTGAGGTCACGATCAACGTTGCGCGCGAAAGAGATAGCGATGAAGGCGGGGCGGTCCTATGGCGCTATGTCGTGGGTACCTTTGCCGTGAGAATTCCCGTCACCGTCGCATCGGAGATGCTCCCGATCGAGGAGAACACTCTCGCCGTCATGAAATGGAAACTCGACCAGACCGCGCACGGCGATCGCTGGTACCCGGTGCTTCAGCGATATGTTGGTTACATCGCTGGGCGGGTTGACGGCTTGGGCGGAAACTCAGGGTCCATCGTGGCATCCCCGCTGGGTGCAGGCTCTCAATCAGAGCAAGGCAAACATACCGAGCGCTTCACCGGCAAAGTGGTTGGCGTAAACTTCGATCGTTTTGGCGACTTTGAAGGCTTCATCTTACGAACTGAAACCGGGCGGGAGCATGTTTTCGAAAGTCGTGAAAGCGAAATTGAAGGACTGATTCGCTTCGCGTGGCGCGATCGGGTTGTAATCAGCGTCTTAGCGACATTGGAAAGGCCCCATATACTGACTTCGATAACCTTGGTCCGCATGCCCTCGCAACGTCCCGACGGATGGCACTAGAGCGCATGATCGCGGCGGCTCGCCGATATTCAACTTAATGCGGCGAAGCGACCAGGCCGCGAGACTGAGAAGCAATACCGTTCGCGGCGCGGAGCATCCGCTACGCTCGCCGCCGGATCATCGACCTCAGAGAACAGATGGCAGCGCTCAGCGAAGAACAGGCGAAGTCCTATATCACCAAATTGTTGACTGCCATGAGCGCCGCGGGCGGCTCGGATCTGTTTATATCGAAGGATTTTCCGCCGAGCATGAAAATGCAAGGCAACATGAAGCCTTTGATCAACCAGAAGCTGACGGGCGAGGTCGCACGCGATCTCGCCTATGCGCTCATGAATCAGCGCCAGCGAGAGGAGTTCGCACGGGACCTGGAAGCGAACTTCGCGCTATCGCTGCCGGGCGTCTCACGGTTTCGCGTCAACGTGTTCATGCAGCAGCAGAATGTTGGAATGGTGGTGAGGACCATCGTCAACCAAATTCCGAACCTCGCCTCGCTAGGACTGCCGGACACGCTGAAGGACATCGTCATGACCAAACGCGGCCTGGTGCTGGTGGTGGGCGCCACGGGATCGGGTAAGTCGACCTCGCTTGCCGCCATGATTCACCATCGCAATTTATCTTCGGCGGGGCACATCGTTACGGTGGAGGACCCGGTCGAATTCGTGCATCAGTCGGAGCAATCTCTCATCACTCATCGGGAAGTCGGCATCGATACGCATTCCTGGCACAACGCCCTCAAAAACACCTTGCGGCAGGCTCCCGACGTGATCCTGATCGGCGAGATTCGGGATACCGAGACCATGGAGCATGCGATCGCATTCGCCGAGACGGGGCACCTGTGCCTCGGAACCCTGCACTCGAACAGTGCGAACCAGACCATCGACCGCATCATCAATTTCTTCAGCGAGGATCGCCGCAAGCAGCTGCTGATGGATCTTTCCAGCAATCTGCGGGCGATCATCTCTCAGCGGCTCATTCGCACTGAAGACGGCAAGGGTCGGCGCGCCGCCGTGGAGATCCTCATTAACACGCCCATCGTCGCGGACAAGCTCTTGAAGGGCGAGTTCCATGAAATCAAGAACATCATGCAGAAATCGCGCGAGCTCGGCATGATGACCTTCGACGTTTCGCTCTTCGAGCTCTACGATGAGGGCGCGATAACGTACGATGAGGCGATCCGAAACGCAGATTCCGCCAATGAGCTGCGCCTCAACATCAAGCTCAACAGCAAGCGCGGTACGCCGGGCCCAGCGTTGCAGGTCGCCTCCGGCTGACCGTGCGGCTCGGCTAGTCAAGGTTGCGCTTCGCCGGTCAGCGCGATAAAGGCCGCGGACCCGTCGCGCACAATCCGAAGAAGCACGGGGTCTTGGGGAGTCGGTTTGGTGACTGCTGCGAATTCTGCCGCGTCGGTCAACTGTTTCGTTCCGAGGTGGGTGACTAGGTCTCCGACCTTGAGACCCCCTAAAGCTCCGGGTCCTACCGGCCGCAATTGCGTGACGATCAGCCCCGTCGGCTCATCATTGGCTTTGAGCGCCCTGCGAATCTCGGTCGTCGTATCGGCCACTCCGATATTAAGGGCTGGCACCCAGACATCCTGGCCGCCGGTTAAGGCCGGATCGGAAATCGGCTCAGGAAGTCGGCCGATCTTCATTGCAACCGTTTGTTGCTGGCCTGAGCGCACGATTGTCAACGTGACCAGCCTGTTCGGGACGAGCCGTGCTGTAATCTTACTGAGATCTTTGAAGGTCACACGTGCTGATCCGATTTTGAGCAGCACGTCGCCGACGATAAGAGCACCCACTGCGGGCCCTTGTTGCTCTACCGCCGTGACCAAGACGCCCATTGGGGTCTTCATGTGCAGGGCCTCTGCCAGCACCGGCGTCATTGACTGGCCGGAGATTCCGAGATATCCGCGCTCCACTCGACCATGCGCTTCAATTTCGCGAGCGATTGTCGCAACCGTTTCCGCCGGGATTGCGAATCCCAGCCCGACGGATCCGCCGCTCGGCGAGAAAATGGTGGACGTCACACCGACGACCGTGCCATCCACGGTCATAAGAGGGCCGCCGGAGTTGCCGCGATTAATCGCCGCGTCAGTCTGCAGGAAATCGATGTATGGATCGTCCTCAAGGATTCGGGATCGGGCGGAAATGATCCCGGCGCTCACGGATTGCCCCAGTCCGTAGGGATTGCCGATGGCGATCACGGCATCCCCGACGGAGACCCTCTCGGACGATCCCAGGCGCAGCGCCGGCAGTCGACCCGCTTTAATGCTGAGAAGTGCGATGTCGGTGACCGCATCGGCACCGACAATTTTCGCAGCGAACTCTCGTCCATCTGACAATCGTACTCGGACAGTGCGAGCGCCAACGATGACGTGCCGATTCGTGACGATGAGGCCGTCTTCTCGAATGACGAATCCAGAGCCGAGGGAACCGACCACACCTTCCTCACGACCCGACTCACCGGTGGGCGCGGAGAGGAGGCGTCGAATGATTGCGCTCACCGCATTGGGATCAGCATCGGCCGCCGCCCGCCTTTCGGCTCGCTCGGCGGCGCGGTCCGCGGCACCGATGCGCTCCTCTTCGACGAGAATAGTCACCACACTTGGGGCAACGCGTCGGACGATCGCAGCATACCCCGTGGGCTCGGCGCAGCTTACGGCGCCGACCAACGGCCCAGTGAGTGCGATGACGACCAATACCGCTCGCAGCATATTTACCTTCCGGGCGTTGCTCGAACGGCAACTCACGTCGTGTCTCCGGCGAGGCGACTGCCATCTCGATACAAGGGCCAAGCACTTCATCTTTGGCATCTTTGAATCCCGTGCATTTCAATCCACCCGTTATCGCGGCCCGTGAATATCCAACGCCAGATCTTGCCGTTCTAGTTTTGAATGTCGATATGATTGTACCCCGGTAGCTGTGGCATGGCCCTGCATGAGGAGGGTGATTTAGCTTGGCCAGTTTTACAGATCGCGTAGTAGCGGGTGCATAATCCCGCCGTGGGCCTGATTAGGTCACGCGAAGAAGATTCTGGGAATTTAGGATGTCAGGGAGAAGGTAGTGACACCACCGTCGGCCCAGGAAGAATCTGCAGATCTGCGCCAGATCATCGAGTCTTGGATTCGCCGGCGCTTCGGACGGCGCGGGCTTGTAGTTCTCAGCTGTGTCTTCTTTGCATTGGGCATCTGGTGGAAGTGGAACGACGTAAAGGAGCTACCCGGCGTTGAGCCCTTGGTCGGCTACCTCACCGAGAAGTCCGTGCCGAAGGCGGTCCCCGGTAAGTTCAACATCGCCGTCGCTCACCTGGAAGGGGACGACAAGCATGAGACAGAACGGCTGATCCGCGAGTCGCTGGCTGAATTTCCGAGCGTCGTCACGCTGTCATTTGATCGGGTCATCGCTACCGACCAAGGCAACGTTGAAAAGGCTGAGCGTGAGGGTCATGAGCGCGCACGAGCTCTGCTCAAGGCCTCCGGGGCCGATGTGCTGATCTGGGGGGTGGTCCTCCGGCAGGATGGTAAAAGCCTGCCAAAGCTCTACTGGACGCCGGCACGGGATGTGGCGCACTTTCACCCGGCAGCGCGTTATCAGATGACCGATAGCCTGAGTCTTCCAATTATATTTTGGCAAGACCTGACGAACGTGCTTGGGTTAATGGTGGCAACCAGCGACGCCGGATTCGCCTCTCAAGATGGGCGATACACGGCAGACAAGCTCAAGCCATTTATCAATCGCGTGCGTGAGCTCCTTGGAAACAGCAAAACAGAGCAATGGGATATCGACACGCGTGCGAGAGTCCTGTTCATTCTTGGGGACGCGTTATACACCTATGGCGAGCAGTCCGGAGAGGAGCAGCCGTTGCAGGATGCAGTGACCGCCTATCGCGAGGCGCTAAAGGAACGCACGCGCGAGAAAGTCCCACTCGATTGGGCGGTGACGCAGAATAACCTGGGCACCGCGCTCCAGCGGCTGGGGGAGCGGGAGGCGGACACGGCGCGGCTCATGGAAGCAGTGACCGCCTATCGGGAGGCATTAAAGGAGAGCACGCGCGAGAGAGCCCCACTCGATTGGGCGATGACGCAGAATAACCTGGGTACCGCGCTCTCGATTCTGGGGGAGCGTGAGCCAGGCACCGGGCGGCTCACAGAGGCAGTTACTGCATACCGCGAGGCGCTGGAGGAATACACGCGCGAGAAAGCCCCGCACTATTGGGCGGCAACGCAGAATAATCTCGGCAATACGCTCACGGCCCTGGGGAAGCGGGACCCAGACACGGCGCGCCTCACAGAGGCAGTGACCGCGTATCGCGAGGCGCTAAAGGAAAACACGCGTGAGAGAGTCCCGCTCGATTGGGCGATGACGCAGAATAACCTGGGCATCGCGCTCGCGACCCTGGGGAATCAGGACCCAGACACGGCGCGGCTCACGGAAGCGGTGGCCGCCTATCGCGAGGCGCTACAGGAACGCACGCGCGAGAAAGTCCCGTTCGATTGGGCGATGACGCAGAATAACCTGGGCAACGCGCTTCAACTCCTGGGGGATCGGGCCCTGGACACCACGCGGCTCGAAGAGGCCGTCAGCGCTTACGACGCAGCGCTACTCATTTTCCGTGATGCAAAGGCCGACTACGCCATTCGAGTCACTGAAGGGAATCTACGGAAGGTTCAGAAAACCATAGACGAACGGAAGATCGCAAAAAGCGTCGACGACGGGAAGCCAAAGTGAGCGGCAACCGGATAATCACGGCGCGTTGTCACAGTCGGCAAGGTTGAGCCGGAATACGAAGAAATCATCCTTGCCGAAGAGACGCCGTTCCACGAAACGGAAACCAAGCCGCTCATAGAATCGATGCGCTCGTACATTGCCGGCGAGCGGATCGATGAGGACTGTGGTCACCTTAGGATCGGCAAAGCATCGCGCGAGCGCCAGGCCCATGATGATGGTCCCGTAGCCCCGGCCGAGATTCTTCCGATCACCGATCCAGATGTCGATCGCGCGCGAGTTGGGCCTGACATCACCCCAGTAGTGACTGTCCAGTCATCATCTGTGGCGGCCAAGACGTGTGGCTGTCCGCTCCACCATCGTAGCAGCTCTAAGTCATTTGGCCTCGCAGCTGCCCAGCGACCCAGGTCATTGACGTACCATAGGATCTGATTCTGCGACCTTACGCGGACCAACAAGTGAAGCCGGCTTTATGAAAATAAAACTGGGCAAGCTACCAAGCAATGAGAACGTGAGAGCTAACGTTTCGTTGCCCATAGGGTTAAAAGGGCAGCTCGACCGATATGCACGACTACATTCGGAGACATGGGGGCAACCAGTCGATGTCGTCGCATTGATCCCGCATATCCTCGCGCAATTCTTAGCCAATGATCGAGCGTTTCAACAATCAGAAAAGCGGGCAAAAAATCCGCAATGCCCGAGGTCGAATCGTCAAACCATCCGGTTCGATGAGCGTTAGAACGCAGGCACACGTAGAAATTACGAATTTTTCGCGGTGCAAATTTGGCTCATGCTCCTTGGGTACCTCCTAATCACTGCGACTAACTTTGGATCGGTGGTCATTCACCCCTAAGTGGTATTCGTGTGCCATTTTATGAGCCGAGACGAGACATCAAACCCACACGCGCGACTGAGATCAGTAACGCCACCGGAGGCAATATGCTCCGGCGTTAGAGGGATGACGACTGATAGAAACCATAGGCGCGCACCTATAGATGTATCCGCGAACAGATATATAGGATGACGAATCTAGCGATCTACAAAGGAACAGCGATGCGACTATCTATCGGGTTACTCACGGTTTTGCTGATGACCGCTTGCAGCACTCCGTCCTCCCACATCCTCACGGGCACCCCCCGACCCCCTATATCGCCATCTGAGGTGAAAATCTATTCCGAACCTCCGGCACATTATGAGGAAATCGCTTTGCTCGATGCATCCAGTCAAAGCGTATTCCAACCCGGTGGCCAAAAATCGATCGACGAAGTGATCGGCCGATTAAAATCTCAGGCAGCGCAATTAGGAGCCAATGGCGTCATTTTGGGTGACGTTTCCGATCGAGAAACCGGTTCCTTGGGGACCGGCGGGGGATCCACTTCAGCTTCCGGTAGCTCTGCTGTAGGTGTGGGCGTCGGCGGCTCGTTCGGTATTTACAAGAAATCGGCTAAAGGAAGAGCCATCTACGTACCTTCGAATTGAATTACTAGTCCATGGAGAAATTCTACCGAGACAGCCTACGCGAATTTGTCGATTGCGATGCATATGTTGCGGTGCACCTGGCGCGCCCGGGAATAGTCAGTTCTTTGTCAAAGTCTCGAAAGTTTCCACTTTTAGGGTATACACTCAACACGCGTACTCATGCACGCTAGCCGGGCAGGGAAACTTAGTCTGCGGGTTGAAAAGTAGCCACAGCGACGTTGCTTCGGCTCGTTGACGAAGAGTCTGATGGTCCCGCCGATACCGTCGTCCGTGACGATTCGCGGTCGTCACCCCCGTGGTCACTTATATGACTCAAGTCCCTATAGAGGTGATGCGCGGCCGCGTTCGCGTCAAGGAAATGCCCACCGGTGTGGTCCCAAAAGCAAGGGCCGTGCTTGGCGTCGTGCATCGCGCCCTTCGAACCGCTACGCGCAACGATCATGCATGGATCGATCGAATGCTGTTGCCGTTCGATTTGCGTAGGGCTGAAGACTACCGAATCTTCTTGAACATTCATTTCGCCACGCTTGTGGCTGTTCGGGCGGATTGGCGGCTGCAGGATAGCGAAGACTTCGAGCAGATGCTTCGTTGCGTGCAGGTTGATTTGGGAACTCTGGAATGTGCGACGACTTTACCGCCCATATCGCCTCGTACACCCGCGAGTCTGTCCAAAGGGCTGGGCATAGCCTACGTCGTCCGCGGTTCACGTCTGGGCGCGGCGGTTTTGCGCTGTGGTGTTGGTGGCACCTTTCCCACCTCCTACCTCGATTTTGTGCCGGCGCTTTCCTGGCCCAAATTTCTCTCGGAACTCGAATCCATCGCAGATGATCCGAGCGGTAGGGACGACGCGGCTCGCGCCGCCCGCAGCACATTTAATATTTTTGCTAGCGAATTTACGCAGCGCCAAGGCGTGATGTCAGAGTCGCTGTCCAAAATGGCAGTCCTATTTTGAAGCCTTGCTGCTCTTCGCTGGTGCTTCACTCTGTGTCCGATCGTGACGGATGAACCCAACGAAATTGGGACCCATGAAAAATCGCTGATTTCAGGCGTGCCTGACGCTACTCAACCGGATTTGAGCATCTGCGATCGGGAACCAATTACCCGTCTTGAGCGCATCCAATCGTTTGGCTTTCTTCTGGCCATGTCGCGCGACTGGGTCATCACGCGGGCGTCTGCGAACCTGGCCGCGATGCTGGGCGTTGAGGCACGTAGCGCGCTCGGAGTGATACTCGATACCGTGGTAGATAGAGAGTCGTTGCACGAGATGCGCAATCGAATGGCCGGCCTAGCGATGGCAGGCGGCGTGGAACGCATGTACGGAATCAAGCTCGTTGAGGGGCGCTCGCCCTTCGACATTGCCATTCACTATGCCGGTGATCTTTGTGTTTTGGAGGGCGAACCGGCGGGGCTCGATAGCCGAATGGATGCCGCCTCGTTGGTCCGCAAAATGGTTGCGCGCCTCAACACGCTCCCGGGCCTTGAGGCGTTCCATCGCGATGCCGCACGACAGGTTCGCGCGCTTACCGGCTTTGATCGCATCATGATCTATCGATTTTCCGCAAACGGTGTCGGAGAAGTCATCGCCGAGGTCGCCAATCCGGGGATAGAAAGTTACCTGGGCCTCCACTATCCCGCGTCGGATATCCCCCTTCAGGCGAGAGCGCTATATTTGCGCAATTCATTTCGAATCATTGCAGATGTACAAGCAGCAACGGTTCCGTTGTTGTCTTCGGGCGAGGAGTTAGCGGAACCGATCGACCTCTCGCTGGCGGTGACACGCGCAGTTTCCCCAGTACACATCGAATATATGCGCAACATGGGGGTAGGCGCATCGGTGTCCATTTCCATCATCATCGAGGGGAAACTCTGGGGTCTAATTGCTTGCCATCACGCCGAGGCCAAATTGCCCACCTTCGTCACGCGAACGGCGGCCGAACTGTTTGGCCAAATGTACTCGATGACCCTCGAGAGTCGTTTGAGGCTCACGGCCGATAATCAGGATCGGCGCGGGCGCGAGGCTGTGTCCAAAATGCTAAAGGCGATTGCCGGTAATGCCGTCCTGTTGCGCGATGCCGGATGGATGCATGACGCTCTTGGGGAACTGATTCAGTGTGATGGCATTGCGGTGGCTATCCAGGGGGAAGTGTTCACTTGCGGTGGCACGCCACCCGTGGCAGCAGTTGATTCGCTCGCGATTCTTCTAAACGAACTCTCGCCCAACGACGTGTTTGTCACCAGCAATTTAAGAGTGCTGCAGCCGCAGTGTTTTCAAGATCTCGATGTCGCGGCGGGGGCTCTCTGCATACCGATTTCGCACAGTCGCGGCGATTACCTTATTCTGTATCGACGCGGGCTCTTACGCGACATACGATGGGCAGGAGAGCCGAATAAGGGGGCGCTCCCCGGCGACGACACGGCACGATTGTCGCCGCGAAAAAGCTTCGCCGTATTTGTCGAGTCTGTTCGCGATCAATCCAGACCGTTTAGCGAGGCGGAGCAGAGATTGGCCGATTTAATCCGTACCGGGTTAGTTGATCTCATTTTACGTGGCTCGTACGACAGTTCGGGTGAGCAAGCTCGTGCGAGCGGGCGACAGGAGCTTCTCATCGCTGAGCTCAATCACCGTGTTCGCAACGTCTTGGCGCTCATTCGCGGCCTGATCAGCCAAACACATGGCGAAGGCGGTGACTCTGCGAAATACGTTGAATCCCTGAACGGTCGAGTACAAGCCTTGGCGAGGGCGCATGATCGGGTCACTCGACAAAACTGGGGGCCCGGCCGGCTGAACGCGATCTTCGATGATGAAATAGCCGCCTATGTGCCAACCCGACGCGATCGGTTCACCATTAGTGGGCCCCTCGTTCTTCTACAGCCCCAAGCCTATTCGACGCTCGCGCTCATCATCCACGAGCTGGTAACGAATTCTTGTAAGTATGGTGCCCTTTGCGATAGTGGCTTCGTCGAAGTAACGTTGAGTCTCCCGTCGAGCGGCGGATTGCTATTCAAGTGGGTGGAAAAAGGTGGTCCACCAGTACAAGAGCCAACTCGCCGCGGCTTTGGGACTGTCATCATCGAACGGGTAGTGCCCTTCGATCTTCAAGGTACGGCAGCCGTGTCCTATCTGACTGCGGGGCTAGAAGCAGAGCTTTTCATTCCCGAGCGGTACCTCGCTGCCAATTCAAACGAGCTCGAGAAGCCGCTGGCAGAGCCTCCTTCCGCCTCGAGCACACTCGGCGCTGAAGCAGGAGGTAGGCCATTACTGGGTCTTCGCGTACTGTTACTGGAAGATAGTCTTATTGTCGCATTGGAGACAGAAGACCTGTTGCGTGCACTCGGTGCCGCATCGATCATCGCCGTCTCGACAATCGCGAGCGCGAACAGTATGTGTGAATCCGACTCTTTCGATTTTGCCGTTCTCGACATTAATCTTGGATTTGGTAACAGTCTAAAATTTGCGGGTCGATTACGCGACGCAAAAATGCCCTTCGTATTTGCGTCCGGATACGGCGACCAAGTCGTTTCCGGCGAGTCGCGCATATCTGAGTTGATCGTGTCTAAGCCCTACGATTCAGAGTCCTTGAGCTCGGCCATCGCACTCACTTTAGAGCGGCAGCCGGTCACGCGACGCTCGCACGCTCCACCCGAAGCGGCCCCGTGAGGGTGCGGTGGCTCTGCGAGCTAGTGAGCCGCTGAAACTCGGGGCAGGTCAACGCAAGCTCATCGGCCGATCCCTGCGCCACGATTCGGCCCTCCTGCATGATTATAATTTGATCGAATCGGTCGAGGAGGCTTAGGCGGTGCACGGACGAGATCACGCAAGCGTCGGCGAAGGCGGCGAATAAGTTCGTATAGACCCGCGCCTCGGTCGCGGGATCGAGGCTGGCGGTCGGCTCATCCATCAGGACGAGATTGCTCCCGCAAGCGGCCAAGATACCCCGCGCCAAAGCGACGCGGCTGCGCTGACCGCCGGACCAGTTGGTCGCTCGCTCGGCCACCGAGATTTCGAGCCCGAGCGGCGTTGACTCCACGAAGTCGGTGGCGCATGCAGTGTTGAGTGCTCCCGAGTAGTCATTGGGTTTGGGTGGCCCCTGTACCGACTCGCAGAGGTCGAGATTCTCGCCGAGAGTACCTTCATAGACCTCGGCGTCCTGCGGAATCAGGGTCGAGCATCCTCGTAGCACGTGCGCCGTCTCGGCGGGCGAGACGTGAGTGGGTCCATCGTCGAGTCTCAGCGCGATTCGATCGGCCGCATAAAGGCCGGCCAAGACTCGCATCAGGGTGCTTTTCCCGGAGCCGCTGGCACCGATAAGCGCATAGCGCTTGCCTCGCTCGAGGCAGAGCGCAAGCCGCTCAAGGCCCGGCTCGCCGCTCCGAGCGCATGCATGGCGGAAGGTCAGGTCGCGGACCGTCAACCGTTGCCATTGCACGGCGGGAGCCGTCGACGCCAGCGCAGGGGCGTGGGCTACGCTAGACCGAATAAGCTCCGCGCTTGCGTAGTCCGCATGCTGGCGGGCGAAAGTCTGAAAATGCGACGCGATGGAGCAAATCACCCCCGCGGCCTGCTGAGCGTATTCCCACACCATGTACAAGCTACCCAGGAGCAGCGTCTTCCCGGCAAGGCCAGCGAAGTTGGGGCGAGTCGCCAGCCAGACGAACAATCCCACGAGACAGCAGTTGAGCACCCGGCTCGAGAGATCCACCGTCAACCATTTAAGCTCGTTCAGTACGATCGCCCGGCGCAGCGGCACGAAGACTGCCAGCAGTCGGCGCTGGAGCCGGGCGGCGACCCCTCGCGCCTGACGAAGAGCGTAAACAGTTCCCGTGTTGCCGAGGGTGTCGATGAGCGTGGCGGAGTAGTGGCGCTCCGCTTCGTTCTCCTGGTTCGCGAGCCTCAGC
Organism: uncultured Gammaproteobacteria bacterium; assembly: GCA_963755965.1. Lineage (GTDB taxonomy): Bacteria > Pseudomonadota > Gammaproteobacteria > Steroidobacterales > Steroidobacteraceae > Bog-1198. The sequence continues at coordinate 1,267,126 of CAVWLU010000004.1, read as the reverse complement.
ATGGCGCGATCGAATCCCACTACCGAACAAATGATCAGGGTGAAGCCGCCCACGGCCACGATTCCGACGAGAGGCTGGATCCACCATAGCGCGATCAGCGGCCCAAGTAACCGGACCGCGCTGTTGAGATAGATGAACTGACTTTGCGCAAAGCTGGACAGCGCTTGTGTACTTTGCTGGACTCGATGCGCCGTTGCTCCCGAGTGATGTGCCTCGTGCCAACTCAGGGGCAGCTGGAACAGACGGTCCACGAGCGATGCCGACATCCGCTGCCGAATTAGCAGGGCGCCGCGACGCTCCAGAATGCGACCCGGCCCGTGAAGCACCCAGCTACTGCAGGCGACCAGCAGTACCATCGATAGCCAGAGGCCGGCTTCGCGGAAACCTGCGGTGCCTTGGAGCTGCAGCGCGTTGAGAGCTTTTCCGGAGATATACGGCACTGAGAGCAAAACGATCTGGGCGGAAATCAATAGAACGACAGCGCCAACGAAGACCCGCCGCTGGCCTTGCAATTGCAGCCAGACGTCGCGGTACAGGTTAAAAACGGCGCCCGGCCTAAGGACGCGGGCCTCAGAGGAGATGCGCACTCGGGTTAAGTTAACCGGCTCGCTACAGGCTTGCTGTGCGGTAGATCACGCGGGGAGGAATTGCAGCACTACATCCGAGCCATGAATCGGTCGTACTCGTCTTGAAGAGCACCGAGAGGAATTAGAGGGGGGCGAAATGAGTGCCCGACGCCCCTTCTCGTCGAATCCTCGCTCGCGTTCCCTTAGAGTCATTTATTCCGGGTCTCCGTTTCTGGCGGGAGTGAGCGTGCGGTGGCGACCGTTAGACGCGGTCGTATGCGATGCGACGATCGTTGCTCTAGTCGAACCCTAATTCGTCGATACCTTCATGAAGCGCTCTGGTGTCACGGTAAACGCGCATGGCGCCGGCGTTATAGAGCTCCTGTTCTCCGAAGCCACCGCTTAAGAGTCCGACAGATAAGATACCGGAGCGGCGGGCCGCATGGATGTCCCAGACCGCATCACCTACTATCAAGCAATCGGAACGCTCCACCTTCAGCTTCTGCTGGCACAGCAGAAATAAATCGGGCTCTGGCTTAACTTCGCGCACCATGCCGCCATCCACGATCAGGGTGGATGCGCCTAGCGAGAGGGCTTGCAAAGAACTCTCAATCTCGGCGCGCCGGCCGGACGTGGCAATCCCGTGCGCAATCTTCGACCGCGCAAGGTAGATCAGTAATTCGACCGCGCCGGGGAGTGGGGCGCAGGTGGGAGCGAGTTCGTGAAACAGCTGCCGATGACGCCTGGCCAACTTTTCTATCTCGGAGTCGCTCAGAGCGCGGTGCTGCTCGCGCGCGATGGCCTTGACCAAAAGCTTGCCGCTCATGCCGATACGGCGGTGAATCGTCCAGGCCGGGGATTGCATCCCGAATTCCGACAACGATTTTTGCCACGCCAATGTATGAGCGTAAACCGAGTCCACGAGCGTGCCATCGAGATCAAAGATGAGCGCTTTCATAACGACTCAGGCGAGGGAATACCCGCTAAGTCTCGCTCGCCGTGGCACTGTCGAATGTAGAGCGCCAACGCTTGATGCTGCCGGACAATGTGCGCATTGTAGGCGAGTAGGTGCGGCCCGGTCGCGCGCGCGAAGCGGTCTAAAACTTCGGTGCACGCCCGTTCCACGAGGTGGCGCACTTTGAGCCCGCGGGTGCGCGCCGTCTCGGAATAGTCTTGCGGATCAGCGTCAATTTCGCGGCCGGCCTGACTTAGGATGGCGTGCAAGCCCCACGCGGTGGCTTGAAGCGCGCCCACGTGCGCGCGCGAATGAGGATCTCGACGGTTCAAGCTGGCCGCGGCATCGATGAGAGATTGAGCTCCGCCCGCCCAACACGCGGCCGGACCCACCGAGCCATGCCAAAATCCCGGGCGATTAAGATACCAACCCGCCTCACCGAGCCGGTTGTGATCAGAGATTACTAAGCCGTCGAACTTCACGGCCGTCGTCGCGGTGTCGGCGAAGGCGGGACTGGCCCATGAGGATGGTTGGAGGAGCACGCGGGAATCTTTGATGGGCAGATCGAAGAGTAGTATGCCGTCCTTGTGATGCGCTGTGACTAGCGCCGCATCGACAAAGGCTGCGCCGCTGCAAAATTGCTTGATGCCCTCGATCCGCCATTCGCCATCGAGTTGCTCGCAGGTGATGCGGCTCGGCGGAGCGTCAGACGCCCATACTCCGTATAGCGCGCCGTGGCGTGGGATCTGGCCGCATTCAGCGAGGATGGCCACGGCATCGGTATGCGCTTCGGCAATTCTAGCGAAGGACAGGTCGATAGCGCCCCACCGCGACAGCGCCTGATGCCGTTCAGGGGTATGCCCAGCCCCCGGCAACGGCAAATGGGAATCCGGAGAATTTGCAAAGTCCGCGAGCCGATCTTCAAGGGTCGGCATACAGCCCCTCGACGCATGCCTTTAACGTGTCTGCAAATCCGCCCTTGGCGCGGCCTTCGAGCCTAGCGCTCGTAGTCACCACGCTGCTGACAGGGGAGCTGACTCGCCAACCTTTGCCGCGCAAACGCGACCATAGGCAATGATCTTCCGCCAGCGCGAGATTACTCCAGCCCCCCACGTCCTGATATGCATCCGCTCGAACCGAAAGATTCGCGCCGTGGACATGCGTATGGGTACCTTCCGCACTCGTGACGTACGTATTGCGGTAGACCACATGGGCCGCGGCAGAGCCGCCCGCGTCTAAGTGCACGATTCCGGCCACTGCCGTCACGCCCTTGTCCGCGAAGCCCAATTGCACAGAAATCCAGTCATCGCTGACCTGCGTATCAGCATCGGTGTTAGCTAACCACAGCTTAGACGGATCAAGGTCCCCCCAGTGCTTGAGTACTTGAGCGACTCCCCGCCGGCGAGCGGCCCCGGCCGACCTGACGGTGACCTCGATAACCTCACCGGCGTTCCCTAGCGCGCGGCGGGCCCGCCCGACAGTAAAGTCGGTGCAATGATCTGCAACCACTACCACCCAATGAGTTACACCGGCCCTGGCCAGTGATCCCAAGACACTCCCGATACAGGATTCGATAGTCGTCTCTTCATTCTGAGCAGGAATGACAACGCCGACGGACCACTTCGTGTTCGACTGGCTCATGGCGCCCGGCGCCACGAATCAATCCGAAACCCGGAGTGACGAGAGCCCCCTATCGGCTCGCACGGGAGCGTCTTCGCCAGCACCTCATGGACTTCATCCCCATGCAATACATGATCTGCGCTGTGCCCAAGCCAGTGCACCGCGACGAATTCGCCACCGGGTTCCAACCGGCTCGCCATGTGACGCACAATGGCATTTAGTCGATCGGCGGAAAAATAGTAGCCTAACTCGCTGAACACGATCAGATCGAACGTACCTTCCGGTGGCTCCTTCGCGACATCGCGTTGATAGATCTCGACGTGAGGCAATTCCCGGCATCGCTCCTTCGCGCAAGCGACCGCAGTAGCCGCGATGTCGCAGGCAATCAAATGCTCAACGCGCTGTGCGAGCGCGGCAGTCAGCACCCCGACGGAACAGCCAGGCTCAAACCCTCGCCGGTAGGTCGCTCGGGATAGCGCTTCGAGGGTCGCTTTATAGCGATCAAGCTCGTACGCGGACGAGCCAAACTGCCAAGGATCGCTCGAGACTCGATAACGGGCTTCGAAGAACGCCTGCGACTGTCGACTCGGGGTATTCATACCAAAAACGCCTCGTACGGCCGAGTGAAATAGGGCAATACGTGACTCGGTACAATCGGTTCGCGACCTAAGGGCCTCAACTGCGAGGTGAAACAGCTCATTGCGCGCGCCTTCGCTTTCACCGTAGCCGCATCGAGCATGAACCGGCCCCACGTTTTACCGCCGAAGAGTTCCGGAGTGCCGTGATGCCAAACCCAGATCGGGTAGCGCCACAGCGTCACCGTGCGCAATCTCGCGATTTCGCAACACACTTCGCCCGTCGCGTCGTGATCGGGGTGACCGTCTCGCTCGTAGGGAGCCACCAATAGCGTTTTACCCAAAATTCGCCGGTCGATGGCATCGAATAGCGACGCTCGATGCCGATCCACTTGACCATCCGGAATACTAAGGTGATACGTCGACACCGTTTGTGGCGCTAGTACGCTTAACGCGTCACTTACTTCGCGGCGCCTAATTCTGTTAAGTCCCTGCCAGTCAGGATAAGCCGCTTCGCCATCGGTCACGCTCAACAAAGTGATCTCGTGCCCGGCGCGCGTGGCACTGCGGATAAGACCGCCTGCCCCAAGAACTTCATCGTCAGGGTGAGGGCTAACGATCATGAGTGAACGGCCGGGTAGCGATAACGGCGCGGCATTTTCCAAAACCACTTCCCACTGATGCTCGGGCGTGCCACGTCTCGCGGGATTAAATGACGCAGTGCTGCGAAGGCCAAAAGACATGGTGTGCGCTCAAAATAAGGTCTACGGAGTCTAAGGGCACACCTGCTCACGGCTATCGGTCGTTTGTCCTCTTACGCGTAGGATAAAGGCGCGCGCGAAATCGCCGATGCAGTATCCCCATGTGGGGCCCGTCCTCAGCACGATTCAGGCGCGCTTTCGGCCCTTGCTCGACTTACCAACGACCTTCGGCTCCCGCCAGACCCCCGATTTATTCAAACTCGCTTTGAGCGCCGCCATGAGATCGATTACCTGCGCCTTAGGTCGCTCGTCGCTTGCAGGCGCCTCGACATCCAAAGAATGGGTGCTTTATTTCGTATTTTTTCCTAAACGCTGCGTTTAAGATCTGCTCAATACGTATCCTTGAACTTACTGGTATCGAAATTACCTTTACGACTATCAGCGTTCGCTGACACTATGAAAGGGTCGAGGGTCAGTCATGCCTAAAGATAATGCGCACCGAGTAGTGGAGGGCGCTCAGCATATCTGGCTTCTCTCATGTCCCCAGCCTTGACCGTGAGAGGCGGCTTCCTGGCTCCGGATTTTTTAATTCTTGCGAGCCCCAGGAAAGACAATCTGCTCACCCAAAAGCAAAAACGATACTCACGTGATAGGGCTGAGTAAGCGTGAGAGCTAAGCCCTAAAACGTCCTAAAAACAGTAAGATAATACTTTTGATCTGCGAGGCTTATCGTGAATTCGTTAAAGCGCTGCAAAACCGGTGTTCCCGGGTTGGACGAAATCCTGTGCGGCGGCTTCATCGCCGAGCGGATGTATCTGATCGATGGAAACCCGGGGGCCGGAAAGACCACGTTTGCGATGCAGTTTCTTACACAAGGGGTGGCCGACGGCGAGACTTGCCTTTACGTGACCCTTTCCGAGACGGCGCAAGAGCTACGGTCCGCGGCCGAGTCTCACAACTGGTCACTCGCGGGAATCGAAATTGTCGAGCTCATCGTCGATCCGAGCGAGCTAGTGGGAGAGGGCCAACTCACGATGCTACATGCCTCCGAAGTGGAGCTTTCAGAAACCACGCAGAAATTAATTGCCGCTATCGATCGCTACAATCCGTCCCGTTTGGTACTCGATTCTCTGTCGGAAATGCGCTTGCTCGCGCAGAGCTCGCTCCGTTACCGCCGTCAGGTATTAGCGCTTAAGCAGCTCTTCCTGGGGCGTAGCTGCACGGTGATCATGCTCGATGACCGGACGGCCGAGGGCCCTGACCTGCAGCTTCACAGTATCGCCCATGCCGTGATTAGTCTCGAAGCGAAGTCACCGCCGTACGGCCGACTGCGTCGCCAATTGGAAGTTCGCAAGTTTCGAGCGAGTGATTTCTCCAGTGGTCTGCACGATTTTACGATCGAGCGTGCGGGTATCACGGTGTTCCCACGGCTCGTAGCGTCAGATCACATTCTCGAGTACAAGCAGTCACTGATACGTAGTAACGTCAAATCGCTCGACGACCTCATGGGCGGAGGACTCGACCGCGGCACGAGTACGCTCCTCATCGGTCCACCCGGATGCGGCAAGTCCACCATCGCGATTCAGTATGCCGCGGCCGCGGCCGCACGCGGCGATCATGCTGCGATCTTTATGTTCGATGAGACGAGGGCGGCGCTCTTGATGAGATGCAAAGGGATCGGAATGCACATCAGAGAAGGCAATGGCCCCGGTGAAATACGCCTGCGGCAGATCGATCCCGCCGAAGTCTCCCCTGGGGAGTTCGTGGCCTCGGTGCGCGCGGCGGTGGAGGAGGGCGGGGCGCAGGTTGTGGTCATTGATAGCTTGAACGGCTATCTCAACTCGATGCCTCATGATGACTACTTAAACGCGCAGCTGCATGAATTGCTGTCGTATCTCAATAACACCGGCGTTGCCACTTTTCTCATTGTTGCGCAATCCGGGCTTATGGGATCGGCTATGAGTGCGCCGGTGGAAGCGAGTTATCTCGCGGACACTGTCGTGGTGTTGCGGTACTTTGAGCACTTGGGCAATGTGAAGAAGGCAATTTCAGCATTGAAGAAGCGCACAGGGTCACACGAGGAGGCCATTCGGGAAATCTGGTTTGACGAGAAAGGCATTCACCTCAGCGAGCCTTTAATGAAGCTGCGCGGAATCCTCACGGGCGTACCGATCGAACTGGAGTCCGAGAAAAGCCGCCGCGGCAAATCAGACGCAGCCGAATGAGCGCGTCGGCGGCTTCGGGGCGAGAGCATCGGGTCCTCCTGCTGCCGGCGACGCGCCGTGATGGGGATGCGATCGCGGCTTTTCTTCGTAAGCATGGGATCGTATGCGAGATCTGCCAGAGCGTCGCACTAGCGGCAAAAGCCATCAGCGAGGACGCGGGCGTCCTGGTGCTCACCGATCATGTGGTGGTTGACGAAGGATCTCACCTTTTATCAGAGGCATTGTCTGGTCAGCCTAGCTGGTCCGACATTCCAGTGGTTTTATTAAGCAAAATTGGGGAGGAATCCCGAGCTATGTCGGAAATTGTCGAGCGCATGACCAACGTCACGTTGCTCGAGCGACCCGCCTCCACACGAACGCTATTAAGTGCCATTCAAGCGGCGTTGCGCTCCCGGAGCAAGCAGTTCCAGATTAGGGATCAATTGGCCGCATTGCAGGCCGCAGAACGAGCATTGCGAGAATCCGATCGTCGAAAAGACGAATTCTTGGCCATGCTGGCACACGAATTACGTAATCCCTTGGCACCAATACGCACTGCGGCCGATTTGTTGCCCCGCCTGATCGCGAGTGGCGACTCGCGTACCGCTGCGACGCTGGGCATCGTCGGCCGTCAGGTCCAACAGTTGACACGACTGGTCGATGATCTCCTCGATGTGTCGAGAATCACTCAAGGCCGCATCGACATTCAGCACAGTCCCGTGGAGTTAGCCGATGTCGTGGAGCAGGCACTTGAGAGTGTCGATCCGCAAATAAAGGAAAAGCGCCACACGGTCCGCACCGCCGTGGTGCCCGGCCTGTATGTTGAGGGGGATAGCGCCCGTCTAGTGCAATGCGTGTCCAATATTTTGACAAATGCGGTGAAGTATACGGATCCCGGCGGCGAGATTAATGTCACCCTGAGGCTCGAGGGATTACGCGCGGTAGTGTCAATCTCAGACAATGGTGTTGGCATCCCCGCGGAGCTTTTGCCGCGCGTGTTTGAATTATTCGTGCAAAATGCGCGCTCGCTCGACCGAGCGCAAGGTGGTCTTGGCATCGGATTGAGCGTCGTTCGTCGGCTGATCGAGATGCAGGGAGGGGAGGTGAGCGCGTCGAGTCCTGGTGCCGGGCAAGGTTCTACCTTCGAGATCTCATTGCCTGCAATCGCACCACCAGCCAGCCAGCAGCAAGGAAAGCCGGACAAAATAAGCGTTCCCCTACGCATCTTGATCGTCGACGATAACAAAGATGCAGCAGACTCTCTCGCTATGATGTTAGCGCTCGAGGGCCACACCGTGGAGGCGGTATATGATGGGCTTGCTGCGATCGAGACAGCCTCCTCTTTCGGGGCTGACCTTATATTGCTCGATATCGGTTTACCGTCCGTGGATGGCTACGAAGTGGCTAGTCGTCTGCGCGCAGCAGGGATTAAGTCGAGTCTTGTTGCGCTGACCGGTTACGGCCAAAAGGAAGACATTGAGCGCGCGCTGAATGCAGGATTTAATGCTCATGTGGCGAAACCAGTAGAATTTTCAAAAGTGCAGGAGGTTCTAAGAACGTCCCAACGTCCAAAACTAAGTCATGGCAACGCGGAGTAAGAGATCGCGGCTATCGTCAGGTGATTTCGGGCGGCATCGATACTTGTATGGGTGGGCCCCATCGACGAGGCTTCTCAGCTAGGTAGTCACTACGCGACAGACACCGAACGAGCTAAATTGATACATTCACCGCCAGCGTGTTATGACGACGCGGGTGCCCCGGCCGGCCGTGGAGTGAACTTCGAACTCGTTAACCAAGCGTTTCGCCCCTGGAAGGCCGAGACCTAAGCCCTTGCCTGACGTCCAGCCATTCCTCATGGCGCGCTGAATATCGGGAATGCCAGGACCTTCGTCTTCGAAAGTCAATCGCAGACCACGCTTCGTGCCAACGCCGATCACCTCCCAAGAGAACCTTCCGCCCCCTCCGTGGATGAGAGTGTTGCGAGCGAGCTCGCTCGCAGCAGTGACGAGCATAGTTTGCCCTGTGATCGAGAATTTAAGCGCCTCGGCGATTCGTCTTACAGTTTGCCGGCACGTCACGACGTCCAGATTATCACCGAGTCTCAGTGATCCCGTGGTCGGGTGACTTGGTTGGATCGAATGGGACATCATTTTCGACCGCGATATCAAGTATGGAAGTAGATTAGCGGAGCAGCTATGCGTTGACAGTTCCCCTTTCTGCAATTTGCCTGTCAGATTCCAACCACGAAGAAGCGCAAGGGTAACGGGGTGGTTCAGTACCTAGGCTGCGAATCTTCACGCGCTCGATGGCTCAATTGCCAGCGGTGGATCGATTTGATCCTTCGGGGCGGCGGGTCTTGCAATCCGCTCCCCCGATGGATAAGAGACGTCGCGTAGCGCGTTTGCACGCGGGACAAATCACCTCAGGTTAACGCCGCTTATAAGTGCTCGTCACGGAGGCGACCGCCGAGGGCTGCCGACACACTGGCGATGAATGCCCCGATTAACAGCGCTAGAGCGGTAAAAAGCGCCGCTGTAGCTGCGGATTTCCGAGCCGCGTCTGCCGCGGATTTGGCCTGCACGCTCGCTTGCTGAACCGTTTGAATGTACGCATCGACTCGCTTTTGCGCTTCTTCTGTCGATACGCCCGCCTTCGTGGCAACTAACTTGGCGAGGTAAGCCCGATCGTCGTCGCTGACGGAGCCATCCGTTGCGGCGGCTGCGACGACGTGCACCACCTCTCCACGATAATCAGTCGCGCCATTATTCTCGGGGGAAGTACCTGACCCCCCGCGACGAAACAACTTGTCAAGGTTATAGTCGCCGCTAAGGCCACCCGAATCCGAACTCAAAGGATCCCCCGCGCCAGGCATTTCCCGACGTCCCATGGCTCCGATCCCTTGAGCGCCTGCGGCAGCCAGTCCACCCAGGGCGTGAGCACCTCCGCCTAACAAGGACGTCGTTGAGCTTGCGAGAATTGTCGCAACCAACAGTGTCGCGACAGCCCAGGTCACCAGACCGTGCGCCGTATCGCGAAAAAACACCTCGTGCACATGGGTTGCCGGCCAGCGGTGACGCAGCCTTCCAGCGATATAACCTCCCGCGGCGGCTGAAAGCCACTGCGTCACAATCAGCCAAATTGTTCCGGCAACCGTGAATGCACGGGCGGATAAACCGTGGTCTGACCAAGGGGAGATCGATGCAAAGCCCAGGCCGGCGCCTAACGTCAGTAGAATCACGGAGAGCGACACAGCGACGACGGATCCAGCGAGGATAGCCCCCCAGGAAGCTGCGGAATTTGCCCTTAAGCGAGCGGCGTCGCCTAGAGGCGGTAACGCGGAAGTTGCTTCTATCATGATGTCTTCAGCGGTGCGAACACATGGCAAGCAGTAAGATAATCGGAAGCGGTACGCCCAGCATCCACAATAAAATTCCACGACCCATGACGATACCCCCCTTTAATTTTTAACGACACCTGTTGGGCGCGGGTGAAGCGTGGTCTGGTTTTGTGTCTGCGTCCATGGCGAGGCGTAGCAAGGCATTGTCAGCAATGGCTGACATCAATTTCTACGCGGCGCCTCGAAGTTTTGTTATGTATATCAGTCGCCGCAATGGCACTCTCGGCGGCGGCGACGACAACTTGATTGAGCCCGCGAACGACATCGCCCGCCGCATATAAGCGCGAAACCGAGGTTTCTTGGTGCGCGTTTGCCCTCAAGGTACCGTGTTCGTCACAGATTGCAAGAAGGGAACGCGCCAGATCGTGTTGCGGGCTGCAGCCAAGCATAGACGACCTCAAAATCCCGGTTGCCTTTGCGCAGAGGAAAGTGTCATCCGGTTCTGTCGGATGGTGAGATCCGCTACGTCTACCGGCAGGCGTTCGATTCCGCGCAACTTTAGAACGTCTTCAGTCAACACAAGATTCGGTGAACCGACATGCAGCAAGGTAACTTGCTTGGAATAATTTCTTAAGAACTCGGCCTCCCGCTCGCCCAGCCCAGCACCAGACATCGGCGGCGGACTCGGCCGAAATAAATCGCCGCGGTGAGGCCAGCAGGGCCTGCTCCAACGACGACGGCGTCATAAATATCTTGGTGATTTCCCATCGTGCGCTTTGGTACCGATCCGCGGTCAAATGTCGGAGTCATCTCCCATGTATCGAGCAAACTGTTCTTGGTAACGCTGTGTTAATTTTATTTGATCGGCTCCCGGCGTCTTGGTCTTCAGATCTATAAACCAATTGTTCTCTTCCTCATAGACGTGATGAGCGACCGCGCCCTCAATATGCTCGAGCTTTTCGTAAAATTCTTGGCTCAGAGGCGGCAGATCTTCGAGGAGACCGAGTTGCAATTTTGCTGCCGATTGCTCTGTATAGGCTTTAATAGCGTGACCTTTCTCATCCACTTTGGCGAGTGCAGGGTACAAAGCGGCCTCCTCAGCGATTGAATGACCGGTCAACAGGGTCGCGAGCGTCTTCAATGTTCGAAGTCGCGAGGCGGAATCGGCAGCGCTCTTGACCGCTGCAAAGGCCAACTCTACTTGCTCGTGATGATTCAAAACCATTGCCAACCAATCGTCCTTGCCCGCCAACACTCGAGCCTTCGCTCGAGCCTTAAACCGAGTTTCCTTACTTTCGTGTGGTGTGACCGCAGCGACAACCTTATTGATGATGGACATAAGATGCACCTCGATGCATGGAACTGGGCCAGAGCCGGCAGGCCTTACACCGGCGACGGAAATTGCATTCATTCTTCTTCGAGGGAGGGCCTGCGATCTTTCTCGGGCCGTGTTTAGATTTTGGCCGCCCCGTCCCGTTTGTCTTTCGGATTTGACGGCGGCGCGTCCGGAATGGAGCTTGTCGCTGCGTTGCTCGCCGGAAGAATCTCCCTCGGAGACCTGGTTATAGCGTCATCGCTACCTCCGCTTTCCGGACCGGCGTCTTCCGCTGCAGACAACTGACGTTCCGCCTCCAGCCAGTCTTCCTCCTCAGAGCCATGCGGTCGCCCGCGAGCGTTCCAAAGATGATATGCGAGCTCGGCAATTGATTGATTTGATTTCAAGGTATGCACTCCTGTTGGGTGTAGTTAGCGTGACTCTCGAGAAGCGACGGACGGTCGGGAGTTTTGCGAATCGATGGACTGACACGCCGCTTTCCTTTGATCGATTTGCACGATGAAGCGCTCCTTCGCCTTGCACCGCGACCCTATGCCGGTCCCGAGATTTTAGCCAAATGGATTTTGGGTTCGCGCGTCATCCTCATAGGCTGGACCATAATTCAGGACCTGCCCTTCCTGGTTTTCAACAGGTGCTATAGGACATTGCCTCTAACGCATGGCGTCCCGCCGATCAGACTCATTCATTGAGGAGCGCAAACAACCGCCGCCTACTGCTGGTGCGGTGTCGGGCACTTTCATTGTTATCGGCCCTCGGTGTTAGCGCCCGGACTCGATAACCAGTCTTAGTATTAAGCTGGTTGCACGGCGGATCGCCCCTGTCTTACGTTGGAGCACGCGTAATCTTGCGCTCAGATGAGAGGATCCGTCCTATCGGCTGCGTTTGTAGCGTGTACGCTGGCCACACGTTCTTCTGTCCCCCCTTGAGGTTGATGCACTGCCATCGCCATTTTTAACTGAGGAAATTTAATGCGCGCATTGTGCTGGCATGGACACGGCGACGTTCGCGTCGATACCGTCCCCGACCCGATTATTCAGCATCCTCGTGATGCCATCATCAAGATTACCGCATGCGCGATCTGCGGTTCAGATTTGCATCTGTACGACGGCTATCAACCCACCATGAAGAGCGGGGATATTCTCGGTCACGAAAACATGGGCACTGTGGTCGAAGTAGGTAGCGAGGTCAAAAACCTTCAAGTGGGCGATCGTGTCGTTGTTCCTTTCACTATCAGCTGCGGAGACTGCTGGTTTTGCTCCAAAGGGCTGTCCTCGGCGTGCGAGCGCACGAATCCTAATGCCGCGATGGCCGTAAAGGCGATGGGGCGATCGCCCGCAGGATTGTTTGGTTTCAGTCATATGCTGGGAGGCTACAGTGGCGGACAAGCAGAGTATTTGCGCGTGCCCATGGCTGATGTTGGGCCTATTAAAGTCCCGGACAATTTGAAAGACGAACAGGCCCTGTTCCTTTCCGATATTTTCCCCACCGGCTATATGGCTGCCGAGAATGCCCAAATTCAAGATGGCGATACCGTCGCGATTTGGGGATGTGGGCCTGTGGGTCAGTTCGCCATCCGCTCCGCATTGCTGATGGGTGCCGGCCGTGTTATCGCGATTGATGAGGTTCCCGAGCGGCTGGCGATGGCCGAAGCAGGCGGAGCAGAGACCATCAACTTCTCTGAGGTGGACGATGTCTATGAGGAGTTGACCGCGAGAACCGAGGGAAGGCGCGGTCCTGACAGCTGTATTGACGCGGTGGGCTGCGAAGCAGCGGGTCACGGCGGTGCGGACGCCGTCATCGATAAAATCAAAACCGCGACGATGCTGGCGACGGATCGGGTGCATGCGCTGCGCCAGGCGATTATGAGTTGCCGGATGGGTGGCACTGTATCCATTCCGGGGGTGTATGTCGGCATGGGTGACAAGATTCCGCTCGGCGCCATGATGAACAAAGGCCTCACCATACGAACCGGGCAGACGCATGTACAGGCTTACATGAAACCGCTCTTGGCAATGATCACATCCGGCAAGATCGATCCCAGCTTCGTCGTAACGCATCCTGCCCGTTTGGAGGATGCACCCGAAATGTACAAGAAATTCCGCGACAAGAAGGATGGGGTCATCAAGGTGGTGCTCCGGCCGGGCACATGACTCACAGCGGCTCCAAAATGCATTCCCCGACTGTGTTGGCGGTTCACGGCGCGAGCCGACTGACTGAAGTTGACGTGAATGACTACAATGCTGAGATAAGCGACAAGGCGGGCGGATTTGTTGGTGACCGGGCGAGCGGCCGGGCATTTCGCGCGATTTTGGAGGCCGCCCGTGAAGAGGTCAGGAAACTCGTTGATGATCCCATTGGGGAAGTGGCGAGTTCAGAAATCAGCAAGAAGCAACTCGATCGCCTGCTAGTGGAGGGTGACGCGGAGGCGGCAGGGTTAGTGCTCGGCACGATCGAAGAATTCGCGACCGAATTTGCCGACGTCATCCACGAGTTCCTGCGGCTCAAGTCATGGAAAGGTACGGAGCGGATCGTCATCGGCGGTGGATTGCGTGCGAGCCGTATCGGGGAATTGGCGATTGGCCGTACAGCTGTTTTATTAAAGGGAATGAAGCATCAGGTTGAGCTCGTTCCGATTCGGGACGATCCAGACGAGGCAGGCCTTATCGGATGTCTCCAGTTGGCGCCTTCTTGGATGTTCTCGGGTCACGATGGAATTCTCGCCGTCGATATAGGCGGGGCAAATATTCGCGTCGGCATTGTCCAATTGAATGCCCGAAAATCCGGGGAACTCGCCAAGAGCAGAGTGCTTGAGTCCGAGTTGTGGCGCCACGCAGATGATGATCCCGATCGCGAAGGGGCAGTGGAGCGTCTTGTGGAGATGCTCAAGGCCATGATTAAGCGCGCGGACAAGGCGAAAGTGCGGCTTGCGCCGTTTATTGGCATTGGTTGTCCTGGCCGCATCAGAGAAGATGGGTCCATCGAAAAAGGCAGTCAAAATCTCCCCGGGAATTGGGAGCATAAAAGCTTCAACCTGCCTGCGCTTTTGCGTGATGCGATTCCAGAAATGGGTGGTCATGAGATGACTCCGGTAATGCATAACGATGCGGTGGTGCAGGGCCTGAGCGCAGCGCCGTTTATGAGGGACGTTACGAAGTGGGGCGTGATGACGATCGGTACCGGGCTTGGTAATGCCCGATTTACGAACCGCAAACGGGCTGAAGCGGAGTGAAGATGAACTCATTTCGCCGCTTGAGGCCGGGGAAGTTCGATTGACTCGATCCGCTTTCCTGCCGACGGAAAGTCCATGCCGGTTCTGCCACGAATTCGGCTAAAAAGGAGAGCTGGCGCAATACCCGCCGACACAGCAATGGTCGTTGCATTATCTGTTGGGCAATCAACTTGGCCCGCGCCGCTACCACGGGGAGAGGGGGTGAAGTTTTTGCAGAACGGATAGATTGGACCCGAGCACGCGATGCGCATGCATTGGGTCGGCCACGTACTAAGGGAGTGTTGGCAAACTATAACGGGGCCGCGCCCGACGCATGGCTGATTCGACGTCGAGACAAAAGCCGAAACCAGGCAGTCATCCTGTTGGGCACAAGTCCACCGCCTCCAAGTATTCCTGCAACTGTTCGCGTTCGGGGCTGCTGGCCGACCACGTTTTGTCGTGGCACGAGGCGTACAGGCGAATTGGACCCCCCGTATTGAGCGCTTCGGCGATGAAGATGCTAGGGAATTCCGTCAAAAACTCCTTGCCGCAGTCGGGGCACACGGCGGGTACTCGCAGTGGGGTATCTTCCATAAAACACCTCTTAAGAAAAAACCGGCGTGACACGCTCAACACAGGCAACTTCGCTCTTCCCAGGGTGCACTAGCCTAGGCTTAAAAGCCCTGAGCCAGTGCACCCTAGCGAGTTAGCTGCCAATCTGGATGCGGCGCGGCATCGCCTTAGCCTGTTTGGGAATCGTCACAGTCAATACGCCATGACTTCCGATGGCATTCACCTTCTCGCCATCTACGGTATCGGGCAGAACAAAGCGACGGTGAAATTGGCCGTGGCCTCGCTCCACCCGCCGGCCTTGTGCCTCGTCGCTGGCTTTGCGGGCCGGTTGTGGCCGCTCTCCCGATAAAGTCAAAATCCCGCCATCGAGGGTCAACTCGACGGTGGAGGGGTCGACGCCCGGCAGGTCCACGTATAGCTCAAATCGGTCCGCATACTCATGGATGTCCACTAAGGGAATCCACATGGCCGTCGCGGAGCTACTGTCATTCTCCCGAGCATTTCCAAATAGGCGGTTGATCTCTTCTTGCAGGCGCGGCATCACGCCCCATGCATCTTGTCGCATAACAGAACTCATGGCACCACTCCTTTATGTAAACAATGTATGGCTAATAACGCTCTCACCTGCGGCGTACGGCCGGGGCGATTGTCGCGAACTAAGGCTAGCGATTTATTTTTCAAGGCGGTCGTTAACTTTTTTTGTTGGAGGGGGCGAGTGGCCACTACCGGGGGTTCGGACCGGGTCAGGAACGTGCGCGCTCCCCTTGTCGCCATATTCTGACGCGGCAATCAC
The DNA here is from genome assembly GCA_963755965.1 of uncultured Gammaproteobacteria bacterium. Taxonomy (GTDB): domain Bacteria; phylum Pseudomonadota; class Gammaproteobacteria; order Steroidobacterales; family Steroidobacteraceae; genus Bog-1198. The sequence continues at coordinate 1,251,258 of CAVWLU010000004.1, read as the reverse complement.
CTTCCTCCCACAGATCTTAGAGGACTCGCGCCACTTCCTTACGACACGCCGACCCGCATACTTTCGCCGCGATCGTTTCAAAAAAATTGTATAACTGGAGATACCCTATGACCGCCGCCAATGTCGATACCCTTCGTGACACTGCGTCCGATGCGATCGATCAGTTGCAGCGAGCAACCGTCCCTAAAATTGAGAAAGGGACCCGTCAGGCGGGGGTCCTACTGCTGGATCAAAGCGGAGAACTGATTGATACCCTGAGCAGCCGTGCTAGCGAAACCGTCGCCGAGCTGCGCAAAACCGTTATCGCGTATACCGAGAAGAATCCGCTCGTCGTCTTACTGTTGGCCGTAGGCGCGGGCGCGCTGATGGTCAGCGCGGTCAAATCTATCCGGTCACGGTATTAACGTTAAGAAAGGGGAGATTCATGAGGGTTAAGACGGTTGTAAAACAAGCGGCACGCGCCATCAGCAATACGTTCTCGTCTAGCGATACGGATGTCGAGTCCACTGACATCCTCGACACGCTGAAGAAAGAACACAACGAGGTGAAAGACCTCTTGGAGCAGTTGAGCGACGCCGAAACACCGGCGCAGCGCCGCACCCTGGTCCAAAAGATCAAGAGGGCCTTGGTTCCGCATACTAAGGCCGAAGAGAAAGTCGTATACGATCCCGTCATCGCGCTTCGCGACAAGGATGCGCAGATGGACGGTCACGAAGGCTATTTAGAGCACGAATGGGCAGCCAAAACGCTCCAGCGCTTGGAGGCCACCGCTAACGCGGCCTCGCCTGAGCATAAAGCCGCCGGAAAAGTCCTCAAGGAACTCGTGGAACATCACATCGATGAGGAAGAACGCAACGTCTGGAAGGATGTAAAGGAGCACTTTTCAGAGGATGATCGCAAAGAAATGAATGTCCATTTTCTTGCGGCCAAACGCCGAGTCAAAGTATAGGTTCCTCTACTGGTTAAGAAAAATGTATAATCTGTGCCCGGCCGGTGACCAGCCCGCTCGGGCCCGGCTCGAATAATTATGGGCCTTGGGATCTACCAGAACCGGATAAACGGTCTGCTGCTTTAGTTAGTTAACGCGGTTTGCGCTTTCGGATTGATCGAATGAGATTCTCGGCCGAGTTTTTCGGCATCCTCCACTCGTTGCGCACTTTCTAGAGCCTTGCGCCCAATCTCATCAATCTGCTCATCTATTCTTACAAGGCCGGCTTTATGGTTGGGATTCATTTGATGACGCCGCTCCGGACCTCGCTCCCAGCGTAGAGTCGCCAGATCAAGATACCGCGCCTCGACCTCATCAGCTAATTGATCGGCGCTTGATCCTCCGCGCTGCAAAAGTTTGACGGTGGATTCCACTCGCTCCGGAGTGCCCAAATCTGTCCAGCCACAGGACGGTACGCGCAGTACTTGGAGCATTTGTTCGTGTCTTTGGAGCACATCACGCGAGAAATCTAAGGGCTCAAGATTTTCGTAAAGAGCTTCGAGCACGCCGAACCCACCGCCGCTGTTGTTGATGACTGCCAACGTTTGGCGCATGGCGGTGACTGTGGGCGCCGATTTTTCTTCGAACAAGCTCAGCAGCGCGCGCACCGAACTTGCCAGGATAAAGGTATTCCATAAAGCCCCCTCCGACAGAAGGTGCTGGGCCTCGCCGGAGGACGGCTTTTCCAAGAACCGCAGCACGCCCGTCGGTGAATCGCGCCTCTGTTCAGTCGGCACGATATATCCCAACTCTTCATCTGGGCTGTCGGGCTCCGCGCCCAATAAATAAATAAGGCCGCCATTATCAGAAGCGAGATTGGCCGCCACTCGAAGGGAATGGGCCATCGTGGATTCGTCGCTGAGATAGTGATCTGCGGGCAACAACATTACAATCGCATCCGCGCTACGCGCTTCCAATTGAAGCAACGCGAGTAGGATTCCATTCGCGGTACCACGATTTGATGGCTGAATGAAAATGTTCTGCGGTGGCAACTGCTTCAGTGGGGTTGTCCACCAGCGCCGGTGATGAGCAGCGACTACAGAGCAGATATGCTGCGGAAGGGATACCGCACGTGCGCGGTTAATCGCATCCTCTAACAGGCAGGCCTCACGGTTGAGTGAGCAAAACTGTTTGGGGATGGTATCCCCCTCCGGTGTAGTAGTCATTTCCTGCAAGCGTGAGCCGTCGCCGCCCGCGAGAATAACCGCCCACGTAGTTGAGGCCCTGCGCATTGCCGCTCCGTTGTGTTGCGTGTGAGTATGGGGCGTCGAAGCAATTCTCCAAGTAGCGAGACACTTTATATTGCGTAGGACTTTGCCTTCGTCTTTCGTCAACGCGGGTGTATGCACCGCCAACCCATCGATATGAGAGTGTGTTCTAATCGGGGAAAAGCCTTACAGTCGCAATAGCCCGCGCCGCGATTACATCGACACCCGGTGGTGCGCACGTTTCGGAGGACAGCTGTATAGAGCTGGTATTTTCATCAAGGGTCGGCCGACCAGAGCGTCGCGGACGCTTTAAGGCACGATTTCCATAGCCGCCAGCGCCCGCTCTCTGCGCGGGTGGCGACCGCCGCGCCACGACGAACTTCGATCTGGCACTGTCGACCCAGCCATCGGTAACGACCCGCCGCTTGGCGTCGCGCGCGATGAGGTCGGAGATCGTCAATAGCCGCGCTTGGTTCGGCACACTCGAATTTCAAGGCTCCTCGGGCTTAACCCTCTCTAGGACGCGTCGCCACGTCTTGCCATCACCTATCTCGAGCCTGTCGCCGTTTAGACTAAACGGCCGTTGTTGGTCCGTTGCGATGTAACTGGGAATCAAACTCCCCTCAACGTGGTGGGTTATGACATGGAGCTTCTCGTCAACTGAAAAAGTCCCGAAATAGGCCACATAATTTAGATAAACGGCCTTTGCCTCTTTGGGCGTAGGTGTGAAGTCGTTCCCTGACGCGAACACCGTCCTCGGTCCGGTCCCGCAGAACTGGAGCGCAAAGTGGCCTGACAGGTCGTAAATGAAATATCCCTTGGGGCGCGGTCCGTAATCGGGAGTCCAATTGGTTTGCGGACCACTTCTCGAGTCGGCGGCAATTAGTCGCCAAGTGCCGAGTAGTTGTTTCGTGAGATTAGGTGACAAACTCGCGGTTGACGCCGCCATCGTTATTGTAGTCGTCGCAAAGCCAATTGTGATGACTGCACTCCAATATGAAGCTTTCGAATTCTTCGCCATATGTGTTCGACCGCAGTCGCCCCCTTTAAGGTAACTAAGCCGATTGTAAGGACCTCGGGAGCACTATAGCGGTTTGCAGATAAGCCGGTTCCGGCGGTGTTGTCATCCGATTCAGAATGCGACAAGCGTCTGCTTGTCCAGACGAGTCCCAATCTGTCAGTGTCATCTTCAGGCCCGTCTGCCGCCGGATCAGGCTTCCCAAGACCCACCGTCGCAACAATCATATGAGCGCTCGAAGCTAATTCCAGACCCGCGGCAACCAAGCCATGTATGCGGGTTCTCGAGATATGGACGACCAGAAAAAAAGAAAGGCACAACCGTGATTCTTCGTCCGCCAAACCGAAGAAGTTTCGCGGTAGTCGGTCACCACAATAGTTTCGAAGCGTTCTTGCGGCCGGGCCGATACTGGGTCACCCGCTTTGCGAAACGTGAGGTTGATTCGCTGACTTCCGAATAGCTAATGCGGCTCATCCTTGATCGACAACGCCGCGATAACGAAGCCGATCAGCGCCACCCCGCGAACCCAGGCAACCCGAAGGCACAGGGGTCCGATGCACAGGGATTGCTCCCGCATTCTGGTCGGAAAAAGTTCAAGCGTCGTCATGGCCATGCCACCGTGAGTCGAACTCAACCCCGATCTGTCTCAGCGTAGCTACTCTAATGCGTGAAATAGCGGCGGTTCAACAGTGCTCCGACTTTCGCATATCGTTCTTCCAGCTGCGCCTTTGTCGTTTCCAAGAACTTCTTCAGCGCCGGGTCGGTTTCGAGTCCCACCATCACCCCGACAAGGTGACGTTGCTCGTTGAGCGTGTCGTAAAACATGAGTAGCGCCTCCCGCTCGAATTCGAGGCCGGTCTTGCCAATGAGCGGGGCGAAGTCCTTAGCGAGGTCCTCCCCAATGGCTTTACGCTCGTCGCTCTCGATCTTCGACATCGCTACAACGTCGATGCGCATGGCGGGAAATTCGTTCGATAGCCTCTGCATGGTACCGGCCAGTTGCTGGTAATAGCTGACCAGATCATTGATGACCCTTCCCATTTCTTCAGGTTTGTCCTTAAACATGAGGATCCATTTCAGTTTAGGAATCCCATCAGCTTCTTGATAAAGCAGGCTGTAGCCGATGGACAGCTCCGCGCGGGGAGCGTTCTTGTCTGGAGTGGGCTTCCTGGTGTCGCTCAATTGGCTACACGCCGTGAGAGTCAGCAACAGCGCTATCGCGATGATGCGAATCAAAGTTGATCGTTGAGCCGCATCCGGCGCTTGAACGCGCATTCGACCATCCTCCTACTGCATCTTCAGCATTGCTGTTGCCGGATGTGGATCACTATTCGCTTCCTATGCCCCAGCGTCCCATCGTCGCGAGGAGTTCAATTGCGACACCGCCGCTTGCATTCGCCGCTGTAGCGAGAGTCGCATGCGCAGGAGAAGTCGTCGGATCAAAGGAAGAGTCTATGCTGAAAATCTAGCCGATCGAAGCGCCTCAAGCCCGCAATTTGTGTCAGCCATCGTAACGTCCATCTGACGCTTTACGCCGACAGAACGCCGCTCCTCGGAGACTGCGCAGGGGTTGCACTTCCGAGTGACGAGTGGGATGCTTTGCTCAAATGGCACAAGATCAATTTCATAAGGGGCTTTCGAACGTCAAACTTGCAATCGAAGCGGCCCTGCACGAACGCGGTGTGGTCGGTGGCGTTGTGAAATACGATGCTCAGGGTACGGAGTCACAAGACACTCAATTCTCCATCACCGTCGACGGCAAGACCAAAATACAGGTGTTCACGTACCAGGAGATTGAAGATTCAGCGCAAGCGATTGACGCACCGGCCGCGACTAAGGTACGCATGCTCGTCAGTCCCTTTGTACGCTGACCCATTGTGAGAGTGCAACATGGGCATCAACCGCTTGTGAAAAAATGAAAATCAAATGGCTCAAAGTTCCTCAGAAGCTCGACTATCCTGCCGCACAAGCGTATTTAAGTCTGCTCGTGAAACCGCGTGAAGCAAAGAAAATCGTTGACAGTCTGAAGAGTGCGAAAGTCGAGAAATTTGCAGCCAAGGATATTTTGCGGGCAGCTAATCTGCCGCTGCTGCCCATTAGCGACAGCGACGTTAAAAGAGACCGGCGGCTGATTACATCCAAGACGGCCCTCTCGCCTCTTCTTTTGTATCGCGATCCAGCGCTTCGTAAGCTCATCATTGCTGACGGGTATCATAGGCTGTGCGCCGCCTATTCGTTCGACGAGAAATCGATAGTCCGTTGCCAGATTGTCTGAGCGCGGTCTCTACGTCGAAGTAGTACATTCGCCAGTCTTCACGATCGTAGCCTAGCGCAAGCCACCCATTGCCGCTCGGTCAACCGGGCATATTGTCGGTGGGAGCGAAACGTCGATCCGCCCTAGTACTTAGAACCCACAACTCGAATCCAAACCTTCAAGCCGCACCAGCCAAACCATTAGCGCAGCAGTGCGGACAACAGTAACCACCGAGTCCACGCGAAGATAGTGGTAATCTCCCTGCCGCTTGATAATAAAAATCGGTCAAACAACAAAAATAGTATCGCGCCACGTGGGGCCCTTGAAGGGCCCCTCGTCTTCAGAATTGCCTTCATGCCTTGACGTCTCGGGCTGCAAGTTACTTAGACTTCGTGATGAAAACCCGATCCAAGGCGTCACGATGAATACTCCGAGAATAATTCCGTTTCGAACGTTTTACATCCTAATCTAGTCTCTTGCCTTGCGGACCTGCGATCTCCCAAGATGCACAGCCGACGCCAGGCATTGAAACGCCAGTGCGGGTCGACCCTAAACATCCGATCAAGTTCGACGTTAGTAAGGTGTCTCTCCGAGACAAGCTATAACCGTGGTTTTACAAATGAAGGCGTTGTTGTTTGCCTGAGCGATCTTCCACTTTTCAAAGGCGCCATCATATGTCTCAGGATAGACTGATCCCCGCTTGAACGGAGCAATGGCACTTGCTCTTAGGGCCTCCTCCGTCACGGCCATATGATGCGCGAGTGATTTGAATTTCCAAGGCGGATCGATGCTTCGTCTCTCCAAGACCTCGATATGGTAGAGGCCGTCTGCTTTGGCGGTGTTTAGGTTGTGTATCTCGAGCCAACGAACGCTACCGCTCGGACCGGCAATGGACCACAACGGCGAGGATATCTTTCCCGACCAATACGCGCCGCTCGTTTGCGAAAAGAGGTAGGCAAAAACGGCAATACTTATGAAACGCAGCATTTCACCTAACTTGTTTTATCCGCCAGTCTCAAGACGGGTAACGTACCAGAGTGACGGATAACCTGGCCACTCAACGGAATCCAAGTTATGACCGTCCGCTCTCCGGCAGCGACTAACGGGTGATCGCTGGCCGGTCGTGGGCCCGCTTGTCGACCCTCCCGACAATCCTTACTCCTCGATGCAAATCTCCCCACTTCCACACCTTTCTCCTAGCGATCGAGTGCGTGCGGTCCTGATAAATCACTTCGGCATCGGCCGGACCTCGTCGGGCCGTCACGTGTTTGTGGCCTTCACGTTACGAGCAAAGCAGGGCGGACAATTGATTCGTCCGATCAGCGCTAGATTCATGCATGCGAAGGAGGTTAATCACTATGCCGCGCAAATTGCCCATCGCAAAAACTGACGCTCAAGCAGCCTCATTAGTGGAGCGCGCCGATCTTACCGAGTACGATTTGAGCAAAATGCGGCCGCTGCGTTTCGAGTTTGCTCCCAAGGAAGCTCGGATCAACATGCGATTACCCACCAAACTATTGACAGCGATTAAAGCGGCCGCAGCCCGTGCCGGGGTGCCCTATCAACGTTTCATTCGTCGAGCGTTAGAAGAGGCCATTACAACCCGCAAATGATGGAGTCTCGACTTATCCCCGCCCTCGAACGACGGCTACTACCCCTGGAATGCAAAGGCGCAGTAGCCCTTCAAGGAATGGCAACCGGTGCTCGGGCGAGCTTAAGGAGCAACGCACCCCGTTCGTTATGCCCGCTTAAACCCTCGACCCACCCATCGCTTGCACGGAGATAGATCGCCCATCATGGCCTTCGGGGTCACCTCAGATGCCGGATATACGACTGCAAGCTAAACCCGCTCGGTCATTCAAAATCGATCCGTTCTCCTACTTGCGGGAGGAGTCCATATAGGGCGGTTAGGTTAGTCATTCCTATCAGCCGAAACCTTTGCTCCATGTAGGGCTGATCTTCTTGCAAAACAAATCCTTTGTTTTACTGTCTAGTGGTGAAAAGAATCGCTATCCGGTATCCGCTACTTTCCTGCCGACCTGAGTTAAGGGAGGCAGGTATTTGGCGCGTTCCGGGCAGCCGCGGCCGCCTAACACGAGGAGTAAACAATGACTAACGGCGTTATCTGGTATGAATTGCTGACGAGTGAACCTAAGGCAGCGGCAACCTTTTATGGCAACGTGCTCGGCTGGCACGCCGCCGACTCCGGTCAACCTGGCATGGATTACCGCATCCTCTCTATGAACGGCGTCGCCGTCGGAGGCCTGATGGCGATTCCAGAAGGTGCTGCCAAGTCAGGCATGCGTCCCGTGTGGCTGAGCTACATCCACGTGCCCAACGTCGACCGGAGCGTCGCGAGCATTGTGGCCGGCGGCGGTGCGGAGCACATGCCGCCGATGGATATTCCCAACGTCGGGCGCACGGCCATGGTCGCCGATCCGCAGGGCGCGAGTTTCTACGTCATGACGCCCATGGGCAGCGGCCCCGCAACCTCCTTCGCGCCCGGCAAGCCGGGGCACGGCGGCTGGCACGAGCTGCATACCAAAGACTGGGGCGCCGCACTGGCCTTCTACGAACTTCAATTCGGTTGGAAGAAAGTGCACGAGATGAGCATGGGCCCCCTCGGCAGCTACCTGCAGTTCAACTTCGGCAGCGGCGACATGGTCGGCGGCATGATGAACGACGCCAAAGCGCCGCATCCTCACTGGCTTTACTATTTCAATGTCGCCGATATTGAACCAGCAAGCCGGGTCGTCACGACGAATGGCGGCGAAGTGCTCGTCCAACCGATGCAGGTGCCGACGGGTGACTGGGTCATCCACGCGCGTGACCCCCAAGGCGCGATGTTCGCACTCGTCGGTCCCAAGAAGTAACGGTCGCCGTGCTCGCACCATTTGGATATGTAAATAGCTCGCGCCCTGTGAACTTTGCACTACAAAGTTAACGGGTTATAATACTGAGCAAGACGCATTGATGGTGCACGCCTCGGGCGCAAAGACCTCTCGCCATCCAAGCCTGGGGAGATAGGAGCATTGGGAATCTACTCGCGAGGAGTCTTCGCTGCCGTCGCGCTCTTGGCTCTGGCGATACTCGTACACAATGCGCTGCATTTCAGCGCCTATGTTGGTCATCCGTCTTCGGTGATCGTGCGATTCGTATCACCGCTAGTCGTCGCCGGACTCATGGGTATTGCACTCCGGCTTTCTCCTGACTCGAGGCTGATGATCGCCAATGTGATAAGCGCCGCCGTGGTGGGCCTGTACATTGGGGAGTTCTATCTCGCCTGGAAAATTGACCACACCCAACAGGCCGCCGCGGCGAGAGCGGGCTCAGCCTTCGACAGCCGCACTAAGCTGAGCGTCGTCCGCGACCTCAGGACGGCCGGGATCGGCGCCTACCCGATCATCAGAGGGCGCAATCTGCTCATCGAAGACATAGAGGGGCACCTGCGGCCATTGCTATCGGCCGGCGGCGCGCCACTCTTGCCGCTCACCGCGACGCCCCGGACGACGGTCGTCGCGTGTAATGAAACCGGCCAATGGATGGTCTACGAGACGGACCGCCACGGGTTCAATAATCCAGATGCCCTCTGGGATGGTCCGGCGCCCGAAATCGCGATGATCGGCGACTCCTTCACGCACGGCAGTTGTGTGTCGCGAGACCAAAACATGGCATCCCTTCTCCAAAGACGCTTCGGAGCGACGTTAAACCTCGGCGTGGGCGGCGACGGCCCTCTTCTTGAATTGGCGGCATTGACGGAATACGCCGAGCCGATGCGGCCAAAGATTGTGCTCTGGGTCTTTTGCGAGGGCAATGACCTCAACGAGGATCTACCATTCGAGCTCAAGGCGCCGATCCTCCGTTCCTACCTTCATGACCCCCGCTTCCGTCAGGATCTGATCCACAAGGACGTCATCATCTCGACCGCGCTGAGATCCTACCTCGACCGCAATCTGCGCGAGGCGATGGACCGCGTGGACGACCCTACGGAGAACTTTGTCCGCTACGTCACACTCGACCGGGTTCGCTCGGCGGTCGGACTCGGTCCGATCCTGATCGGATACAACGGCGGCGATCTCGGCCAAGAACTTGCGGTGTTCGATCAGGTCCTGGTGAGTGCGCGTGAGCGGGTCGGCGGATGGGGCGGCAAACTCTATCTCGTATACCTTCCGGACTCGGACCGTTATCTGTCGCGCTTCGGGGTCGGGATCGTGCGCCAAACGATGTATCACGGCGTGCAGGACATCGCACGACGACGTGACGTCCCGATGATCGACGTTGCGAGCGCCTTTGCACGGCATGCGGCGCCGGAAACTCTGTTCGCTTATCCAGGATCGCACTTTAATCCCGCCGGTTATGAGCTCGCTGCTCAGACCATAGCGGCGGCGCTGGATCGCGATCGCGACGATGGCGGGGACGCTTCGTCCCACTCTCTTGATCAGGAGCGCTGAGAAGATGCCGCCATCGATCAAGACTGAAAGGCCGGCGGGCGAGACGACGAGCGGTCAGCGCTCGGGCTCTTCACACGAAACGTTGTGGCGACCTGACGATGCTCCCGGTCCGTCGAATCGTTCGTTCGGCCTGACCTTCTCCAGCTTATTCGCGGTCCTCGGTGTGATTTCGCTTTGGCGCGGCCTCGAACGCGGAATCTGGGAGCTGGGATTGGCAGTCGCGCTCCTCGCGGTCGCCACGTTTGCCCCCGGCAGGCTCGGGCCTCTCAATCGCGCATGGGCGTGGATTGGTCGTGGGCTGAACCGTGTGGTCAGCCCTATTCTGATCATCGTGCTGTTCTATGGCGTTGTCACGCCGGCGGGCTTGACGATGAGAGCGGTAGGCAAAGATCCCCTGCGCTTGCGTCGCGACCCGGAATCTTCGAGCTACTGGATCGACTGCCGCGAGGGATCCAAGACCTCGGACATGCGCCGGCAATTTTGAGAATAAAGTGATCGAATTCGTCAAGGAGATGGCGGTCTTCCTGTTCCGCCGCAAGAAATACTGGCTCATACCGATCGTGGTCATGATGTCCATCATCGGATTTCTTCTCGTGCTCACACAGGGCTCGGCGCTGGCGCCCTTCATCTATGCCCTGTTCTGAGCCGAAAAATGTGCGCCGGCCTTAAGCGTATAGGGCCGCCGGCGTGACTTGCATACTCGGCATCTCAGCGTTCTATCACGACTCCGCGGCCGCGCTGATCGTGGACGGCCACATCGTAGCCGCCGCCCAGGAAGAACGCTTCACGCGCAAGAAACACGACAGCGCCTACCCTTCGAGCGCTATGGCTTATTGCCTCAGCGAGGCGGGCGTCTTCCTCGAAGACGTCGACCACGTCGTCTTCTATGAGAAGCCTTTCGTGAAATTCGAGCGACTGCTCGAAACTTACCTGGCGCACGCGCCCCGGGGCATCGCCTCGTTCCGCAGGGCGATGCCCCTGTGGCTCAAGGAAAAGCTCTTTCAGAAACAGCTGCTGGTGCGAAAACTCAGAGCGGTTGCCCCAGGGGTGAAATGGGAAGATCGATTGCTGTTTTCCGACCATCATCTCAGCCACGCGGCCTCGGCGTTCTACCCATCACCGTTCGATCATGCAGCGGTGCTCACGACCGACGGGGTCGGCGAATGGACCACGACCTCGATGGGGATGGGCGACGGCGGCGCCCTGACGCTTCACAAAGAGCTGCACTTCCCGCATTCGCTGGGCCTTCTGTACTCCGCCTTCACCTACTTCACCGGCTTTCGGGTCAATTCGGGCGAATACAAGCTCATGGGTCTCTCGCCCTATGGGCAGCCGCGGTTCGCACAGCTGATACTGGATAATCTCATCGATCTAAAGGCGGACGGCAGCTTCCGGCTCGACATGTCCTATTTCGACTATTGCGTCGGCCTGGTCATGACGAACGAGAAGTTCGCTCATCTCTTCGGGATCTGCGTGCGCGAACCCGAACAGAAGCTCGAGCAGATCCACATGGACATCGCCGCTTCGATCCAGCTTGTCCTCGAGGAGGTGATCTTGCGCATCACACGATCCCTGGCAGCCGAGACGAGAGCGCACGACCTCTGCCTGGCCGGCGGTGTTGCGCTGAACTGTGTGTCGAACGGGAAGATCCTGCGCGACGGGTGGTTCAAGAATATCTGGATCCAACCGGCCGCTGGCGACGCTGGTGGCGCCATCGGAGCTGCTCTCGCCGCCTACCACATTCAACTCGACCAGCCCCGCAGGTTGAGCCGAACGGCCGGGGATGGAATGTCGGGCGCCTTCCTCGGGCCGTCGTTCGACGACGCGGACAGCGCGCGGCGGTTGGATGCAGCGGGGGCTCGTTACGCAAGGCTTACCGACGCTCAGACGATCGAGCGCACCGCTCAAGCTCTCGCCGACGGTCAGGCGGTTGGCTGGTTTAGCGGTCGCATGGAATTTGGACCCCGAGCACTCGGCGCTCGGTCCATTTTGGCCGATCCCCGCAATCCCAACATGCAGCGCATTCTGAATTTAAAGGTCAAATATCGGGAGAGCTTTCGTCCTTTCGCGCCATCCGTGTTGTGTGAGGATGTCGCGGACTGGTTCGACCTCGACATCGACAGTCCTTACATGCTCCTGGTCGCGGAGGTCGCCAAATCTCATCGACGGCAGATGACAGAGACCGAGGATGCGCTCTTTGGTATAGACAAGCTGAACATCGCGCGATCGGATATTCCGGCCGTGACCCACATCGATTATTCCGCCCGAGTGCAGACGGTGCACGCGAAAACAAATCCGCGCTTCCACGCCTTGATCACGCGGTTCAAAGAATTGACAGGCTGCCCGGTGCTCGTAAACACCAGCTTCAATGTACGGGGTGAACCGATCGTCTGCACACCCGACGATGCGTTTCGATGTTTCATGGGCAGCGAGATCGATTTATTGGTGATCGGAAACTGTGTCCTCGAAAAACGAGACCAACGGGCCGAGCTGAAGAATAGCTATGCAGCGAGCATGGATCCTGACTGATTGCCGCGCGGCTCGTCGGCGGCGCCACGAGGCCGGCACCGCGGCCTGCTGGCCACCAGACGCCCAATTGATGGCGACATTGAGGATAACGCCGTCATCGTTCGAGTCTTGCCGTTCGTGCGCCCTCGCTAGCGCGAATCGAATTCCAAATAGTCCACGGAAATTTTGTAGTCGCTGGAGGATGGATTGCGGCCCGTGACCGTGAACTTAAACGCATGCTTGCCGGCGGTTGCGATCGCAATTGGCCCCACGTCAAAATTACCGTAGGTCTCCGTTGCAGAATATTCGTCCTCCGTCGGACCCACGTTCACTCCGTCGATGCTGAGCTGCCAGATGGCGCGAATATTGAAGTCCTTGGAAGTCACGTGAAGATCGTAAGTGCCGGCCGCCGGAATGTTCGCGGTTAGCGTCACGCTGTCGCCGACCTTGGTGGAATCGAGCACGGTGCCTTGACCGTCCGGAAACCCGCTCCAAGCGAAGGTTCGGTATACAGGGCCTGAGCTCTGTCCGCTGAGTGTCTCCGCTTGGTTAATCTGCGTCTTGAACTGCGGTTGCGACGTGAAGGTCCAGGTCAGTATCTTTTGGCTTGCGATCAGGCCGCCTGTTCCGCCGGTGAATCCAACGTACGCGGTAGTCGAGCCAATGGTCTTTGGAATATTGATGCTGGTTCGGCCGGTATATACGCCGCCCTTCACGGGATCTTTAATCGTGAGATACAGCCACGCGCCATCGTAGGCAATATGCGCGGTCATGGTATCGCCGCTGCTCAACACAATGCCGGACTTGGTCAGATCGATCGCCGGGACGCTGGGCGACACTCCGTTCACGTACACGCCGGTGGAGTCTGTGCCTTCGCCGGCGTTGTTATAAACATCGAATTTCACGGCAACGCTGTTGGTTATTCCACCCGTCCCGCCCGGATTGGCCGGCCCATAGCCCAATCCCCCGCCGGACGGTCCGAGTGCGGTCGGGCCGTCCGCCTGAATGGTGAAAGTGATCCCGTCCGCAATCGGAGCCGATCCGGAGAGCTGAAATGTAAAGTCACTTGTGAAACTTTGTACGTTCACGGGCGCGTTCGAAAAGGCGCTGCCTGCCTGATTAGTGGCGCCGGTGGTCAACTGCAGCCGGCTGTCATCGGTGTTGACCGCGCTGCCGTTGAGCGTCAGCCCCTTCGCGTTGGCAAACCCATTGCTGAAATTGATGGTGGGCGCAGTGCCGATCGTGTAGGTGCCGCTCACAACGCCGCTTGTGTTGTAGCCGGAGGCCGTGGCCAATGCTTGGATGGTGGTGGTCGCACTCACGGTGAAGGGCCCCGAGTATCGTGTCGAGTTCACCGTGGGCGGCGTGCCGTTGGTGGTGTAATAAATCGCCGCACCGCTCAAGCTGTCGAGAATCGTAACCGTCTGACTCGAGGCGTAGACGCCGGGTGTCGGCGTAAATGCAGGAGTTGGCGCCGTACCCACGCTCGAAGCAATCAGTCCGAATACATCGACTTCGCTTTGCGCGCCCACGTACACCTTGCCGTTGGTTACCACTGGCACGACAAATTTGACCGCCTTGCCGAGAGTGTCGCGGCTGGGATTTTGCGTGCTGTTGTAGAGGGCGGTTCCGACATTGGTAGCTTGGTAGGCGTAAAGAATCGCGGGGCCGTTTGAGGTGTAACCGTCGGAGCGGACGGCCCATAAGATGCCATTGCCGGTTCCGTTTGCGCTGATGACAGGACTTGCACCGGGAAATCCCGAGGACACGGACGCCGAAGCCGTCGGCGTGAGGCTAAGTTGACCGTTCACCAGGGCGAACTGTTTGAGGCGATCGCCATTGCCCCAAAAATAGACGCTTCCGTTCCAGTAGGCGGGCGTACTCCAAAGACCGCTGATCTGCCCGCTGATCTCTTGGGTGACATTGTTGTAGCTAGTATTGAAACCGCCAAGGTCGTCGCGGTTAATCACCTCGATGCGCCCATTCTTGCCCACCTGAATGAGCTCGTGCAGGGTCGCCCCGGCCTGATCCGGCAATAGCAATACCCCGCCGGAGGTCTGGTCGGTGTCGGAGTTGCTCAACTGTTCTTGGTCAAAAGGTGTCCACTCGTCGCTGATCGTCAGTCCACCATTGGTCACATCCAATCGAATCACGGCGTTACTGTAGTTTTGGTTGTTGGAGTAGGGCAGCGTGGGATTTGGGCTACCGGTGTTGGTGGTGAAAAAATTACCGGTGGCAAAAAACACCCGCGGAACGCCGTTGACCGTGTCCGCCGCCAATGCGGCGCCGGAGTGCCAAATCCCATCACCCCTTCCATTCGGGCTTGAATTGAATACCGCCGTTTGCTGCAGGCTCGACGCATTGAAGGAGTAGACCCAACCGTGGTACGGGCCGTTGTCGCCATGTGCCGAGAAGGCGACGAATATATGGCCGTTGAACAGCAACAACCCGGTGCGGTTGAGTTCCCATTCGGGTTGAAAAGCAACTGAGCCGCTTACGCTCCCGGCGCCGGTACCGGGTACGGTCGCCTGTATGACTACCGGGCTTCCAGGCTTCTCGTTGCCGGTGAGCAGATCGAGCGCGTGGAGCCGATGCACGTAAGCGCCGTTTTCCTTACTTTTGGCGACAATGTACAAGATGCCCGACACGGAATCGATAACGGGTGTGGCGGTGATGCCCACCTCAGGGACGATGTCGTTGGTTCCTAAATCAGAGCTTGGGACGGTAGTTGCCCCCGACGCCGCGCCATGTGCGGCGTCGATGAGGCTCGCCTTCCAAAGCTGTAGATTCTGGTCGGCGTCGAAGGCGTAGACAGTATCGTGCTGAGTGGCCACAAATAAAACATTGTGCTTGCCGCCCGCGATGGTCAATCCGGCAAGATATAACGGTTGCGCGTAAACGTAGCCGTCCGTTCCGTACGAGAACAGCTTCCCGAACGTCGTGCTGTTCACATTCGAAGGAGTCAGTTGAGTTTCGTTTACGTTCTCTCCCGCGCGCGTATTGTCGTAGCGCCAGGTCGTGACGTTGACGGCCGCCGCGTGCGCTGACATGGCCGCGGCGAAGACCAAAACGAGCATGGTCGCCTTTAACATGATTGTCCCCTGTTACGTTCTGTCGTGCATCCGCCGCCAAGCATCCGTGACATCTACGTGTCGTTCGAACGGGTCTCCCCCATCATGCACCCTACCGAGAAAATAGGGGAAAGCATTCAATTTGAGTTGTAAGGTTTGCTTGCTCGAAAAAGAAATTTGGCTGTTGACATAATATGGGACGACGCGATTCCTACCCCTACCCGGGAGGGATGATTGTCTGGTCCTTCACTGCGTGCGCAGGAAGCTGAGCCGAAAAAAAATCAAGTGAGACACGGCGGGCATCCGCAGATTCCGCCGGTGTGTAATGAACGGTATCGTCGGAATCATCAAATCCACTATCGACCCCAGAATAGACTTTTATGGTCACCGATTTACTGAGGGCCCGCAGACGACGCTTAAATGCTTTGATCGATTGAAGAGTTGTAGTCGCGTCACGGGCGGTGAAAATTCCGAGCACTGGCGCGGGGATTGCATCCAAGTGCGGAAAACCTTGTACGAGAGGGATCGATTCAATCGCAACCGCAGTTACCTTCTTATCCGCGGCGAGCCTCAAGGCGCATATTCCTCCCGATCCCCACCCCATCGCGCCGATGCTGCTTTGTCGTACATTGGATTGGCTGGCGAGAAAAGCGAGCGCTGCATCGAGATCGAGGCTGATCTGCTCGTCGGAGCGCTTTACCGCCCCTTCCGCAAGGCCCCGATTCAAATCAACAGCAACGACGAGATAACCTGCTTCGACGAAGCTCACGGCATAATCGGTGACGCGCCGTGTGAGCCCGCGCTCATCCGGAATCAGCATGATTGCGGCAAATGGTCCTTGTCCTGTGGGTACGTATAATGCGCCATCCGCTGCATAGTCGCCCCTGCCATGCATATGAATGCGGACGCTCGATTGCGCCTGCGCACGCGCGAACATTAATCCGATGAGCGCAAGTGCGATCGCGCCGCGCCAGCCAAATTTAACCGCCGCCCTCAACGCACGGTAAACCTGAGTCAACGTCCGTACATATGCCTGATTCGATTTCATGTATTGGCATACCTTAGCATGACAGCGTTCGGGAACCTTTCTTGGAGGCCAACGACCGACCGGACAGCTGCCGAGATCGCGATTCATTTGCGATGCTGGCGGGGTAAGCGCGAATGTCGAAGTTCCCTTTGTCAGCTGAGCAGCGCCAGTTACGGGCAGTCCCGCAAACGTGGCGCTGCAGAAGGTGCCCTTCCTGAATATCGTCGCGGTGATTCAGAATCACCACCTCGACCCGAGCGTCGATCTGCCGGCGAAGCTGGAGGGCATCACCTTTGGGCAGGACGTCGTGCTCAACGGGACGACGAAGCACACGCTGTACCTGTCCAGCGACAGCGATTTCCTGGCCAGCTTTGTGCTCGACGATGACAGTCAGGCGGACGTCCACGATAACCCGAGCAAGATCTTCGTCTACGACTTCCACCAGAACGACCTAGACAGTCTCGGTACCGCCAACACTGCTCATAGCGCAGGCTGGAAGTACGTCCCGCAGCCGCTCGCGTCAGAGCAGTCCACCTGAACTTCGATGCGCCGGAGCAGTTTCCGTCGTTCTTGTTCGGGCTGCCGGCTTTCAACTCCCGGGGACCCAGCTTTTTCCAGGAGCCAGTCCGACCGGCCCGCCGCCACCCGCTCAGGTGGCGGCGGCGGCACCGGTCTCTTTGGGCGCCGAACTGCCCGCGTGCACGGTGTTCCCATCCGCTCAATTCGTCATGGGCTTGGCGGATCCGCAGCCACATTTTTCTCGACGCATCAATGATGTGCTGAGATCATACGAGCGATGCGGTGGCACGTGAGGTAAAGATGCGCGATAGAAAGGTACTTCTCTATTTCGCGTGGAGCCGACCAGCGGAGACCGGTGCACCGCTCGTCGTCATCGACGATCGCTTTCCAGCGGTGTTCGAACTGCGCAGACTTTTTTACCCGAAATTTGAGCCTTTGTCGGACCGTAGCCATGTCGATCAAGGCATCGCTGGCTTTTTGGACCACATCCAGAAACCAAATTTCCAGGTCTTTGCCGAACAGACCGAAGCGCTGACGGGCCATCCGGTTATTCAGATCGAACGCATCACCGATGATGGCGCAATGACCCCGCTCAATGGCGCGCTCGACGGGGTCGATAGCATCGTGGTGATCAGCTTCGACTCTTTGCGCTCCGATCAAGCAGCAACCGCGGCGGAAATCGACGCGATCCGGCATTTCCTCGACAATCCCGATCACCTGATCTTCGTTTGTCCCCATCACGACATCGGGGAGGCTACGGGCTCGATTGGAGAGGAGCGCTTTGAGCGCCAGCTCGCCGAATATCGGCACCATGGCGACCATGCAATTCCGCCGCGGCAAGGTTTCGGCGGCTTCGCGCGAACATTGCTGGCCGGGCTCGGCGTACCCGTCGAGAATCGCTTCGGCCTGCGGCCGGCGGCGGCGCCGGATGGGACGCCGGCACCCGTCGAGATCGATCGAAGACTTGATGAGCTTGGCCTGCTTCGGGACGTCGAAGCCTTCCACCTCCACCCGCACCTGCCGCAACTCGAGCGAATCGGCCCGTCGACGGAGCAGATGGACGTCCTCGCCCGGCAGAAAATCGATATGACGGCGCCGCCCCACCCGTTCACGAAGGGAGGTCGATCAAGCTTCGACGCACTCCTGCAATCGCGCCCCAATACCTTCGCCGGAAAGCTGATGGTCTGCGACACGACCATGTTCAGTTCTACCGCCGGGGGCGAAGAGAATCTTCGCCGTTTCTGGGCCAACATGATTCAACGACCGGAAAGACGCTAGGGGCAGCTGTCGGGCTCGGCGCGTTGCCGCTCGGTCAAGTTTCATTTATTGCACACGACTTCAATATTGTTTCCCTCAAAGTCGAGCACGTAGGCGGCATAATATTTCGGACCGTGCTCGCGGAGCCCCGGTGCTCCATTTGATTGTCCTCCAGCGGCAGTCGCCGTCTGGTAAAACTCTTCAACTTGTTTCCGAGAGTCGGCCGAAAAGGCAAGATGCACTTTGCGAGTCACATCTTCTTTTTTAGATTCACGTAACCAGAAATGGAATCTGTCAGTTCCATAGCCAGTGTATTCATCCTGGTCGTATAGAGCCTTGATCCCAACGGACTGAAGTACAGGGGTATAGAACTTCATACTCTCTTTTCTGTTCGAAACATTTAAAAGTACGTGGTCAAACATTGGTCGATCTCCTGTTTGGTATTTCACTTGAAGTGGTTGTAAATGTTTCCACCGGTTTTGGACCGATTGTTTCAGGGGCTTTCCCGGCTCCTGAGGGCGTTTGAGACATGATTTTCCCTCGATCGTACGGACAAGCGAGCTGCGACTACCTTGAGGGCTCCAGTTGGAGGAGAGTCAATAGCCTCTCCGCGGCTTGACTCTCCAGTAGGGGGAGAGCGCACACTTAACCTGCATGTCATCCTCGCTCGCCATCGGCGATTTTTCGCGCGCCACTCACTTAACGGTGAAGACCCTGCGTTACTATCATGAGACGGGGCTTCTCGAACCCGCGCAGATCGATCCGCAGACGGGCTATCGCCGCTATACCACGGAGCAGATTCAGGTCGCGCAGATCATTCGGCGATTTCGCGATCTCGACATGCCTTTGGACCAGGTGCGCGCGGTGCTCTCGGCACCCGACGTGCAAGCACGTAACGATCTTATAGCCGCGCATTTGAAGCGTCTCGAGGGTGATCTCGCGCGAACTCAAACTGCCGTTGCGTCCCTCAGGAACTTGCTCGAGCATTCGATGCCGGTTGGGGATATCGGGCGCCGCAAAGTAGACCGGGTGTCGACGGCATCGATCACCGAAGTCGTCCACGTCGAGGACGCATTATCCTGGTTTCTAGGGGCGCTGGGTGAACTGCAAGCCGTACTTGGGGCGCAACGAATAGCTCCCACCGGACCGGCGGGAGGCATGTTTTCGAACGCGATCTTTTCTCACGCGCGCGGTGAAGCGACGATGTTCGTTCCCTGTGACGGCACCGTACGTGTCGTAGGCAGGGTCACTCCGCTCGTCGTTCCGGCCGTTGAACTCGCGACGCTCATTCACAACGGCTCGCATGCCAACATCGATCTAGCCTACGGTTCCTTGGCAACGTACGTAACGCGGCACGCGCTGGCAGTCGAAGGACCTCTGCGAGAGTATTATCTCATGGGACCTCGGGACACTCCCGACACGAGCGCTTGGCGGACCGAGATTGGATGGCCCATCTTTCAAACGGGCTGACTAGAAGCTACATCTGTGATCGAGTTTCGGCAACCGAGCGAGAAGCTGAGGACAAAATGTACTATCAAGTGATAATGCAGTGCGCGCAGAGTCTGAAAAACCTCGAAACCTGGCTCGACAAAGCCGAGCAGAATGCGGCGGCCATTAAGTTCGACATTAGCGTGCTTCTGAACGGTCGCCTCGCTCCCGACCAAAAGCCGTTTATCTATCAAGTCCAAAGCGCTTGCGACTACGTCAAGGGCGCGGCGGCATGGCTTTCCGGTCAGCGACCGCCGCAGCACCCGGATACCGAACATACAGTCGATGAGCTGCGCGCACGCATCCAAAAGACCGTGGCATTCGTCGAAAGTGTAAAGGAAGCCCAGTACGCCGGCGCGAGCGAGCGGAAGGTTAGCTTTTCCTGGGCGCCGGGGAAGGTCATGGCCGGGAAAGACTATTTGATTCAGATGACGATCCCTAACACGTACTTCCATCTGACGACCGCTTACTCAATTCTGCGTCACAACGGAGTCGACGTCGGGAAGATGGACTTTCTCGGACCGATCAATCTAGTCGACGGCTGAATGGTCTGCGATGTCCACCTCGACAGCGACAGGTTTGAGCTCTGGCAATGGCGAGGGTAACCGCGGCTGACCCTGCCGTCGCACCGAGGCAAAGCAGTGCGCTCGCTATCCCCCGGCCCCAAGAGTTGCCGGCCTTCTTCGAGTCGGACATGGAAATTGAAATCACTTCCGCGGTGTTTCCGAACGCTTATAAATCAGAACTGATCTAGCGTAGCGAACCAAAGGATAGTAGTCGTTAGGGGCTGCTGCTATTTTTCTGAAGAAGTTCTCACGGGCGACGTCGGCGACCTCGAGCGTTTCACGATCCTTTTTCGATAAATCGTTCAGCTCATCTTACGACGATCGCCATTAAGTCCTTCATGATGAGCAGCAAATGGTATGGATCGCTTGGGCTCGCCTCAAACGTGAAGTGTTCATAAAACGCCCTGGCTTTGTCGTCCTTGGCGTGAACCAGCAGCGCCCTGGCGCCGATGATTTCGGCCGCTTGCGCGGTCCGTAGCAGAGCATCCTTCAGCAGCGCCGACCCGACGCCTTTGCCATGGATCGACACATCCACTGCAAGTCTCGCCAACAGGATCACCGGTATGGGATGTCGCGCCAGGCCTTTCTTGACCCGCTCGGTCGCCTCGTCGTGGGATACGGATCCGGCCGCAAGACTGTAGTAACCGAGAACGCGCAGGTCTTTTGCGAGGACATAGGTCTGTGCGCCGCGCGCCTGCTGGTTGTTCCAAGCCTGCCGTACCAAAAAGCGATTCAAATCCTCCTTGCCGCAGTCAAAGTGCTCCAGCACGTGCTCGCGACGCAGCTTCTCGATCGCGCCGAGTTCGCTCACTCAAGAACGCTTGGCGTTCTGAGAAGCTTTTCAAGGCGCGGGCGGGATTTCGACGGCGCATCGAGCGCGGCGACGAAGGCGTCGTACTGCTTGGCGCTCAGTAAGAACTCGCGCCGATCGGCAAGCGTCTCGGCGGCTGCGGACAAGCCCTTATCGAGAATGAAGGCACTGACGGTCTTGCGTTCGACCGCCGCCGCGCGCTTCAGAATCGACTTCGCCTTAGGTGTCAAGCGAACCTCGAGGCGGTCCTCTCGGCGTTTCGTGGAGCCGCGCATTTTTATAGTCCTCCGCTTCTGAATGGGCTCACTATAGCACCCGTACAATGTACGGACAAGACCGCGCAAGATATAAACATTGCCTGTCTGTAGCCTAAGGTTCCTTCACCGAGAGTCGCGCTCCTCCGGCGCCGGCTCGCCCAGGCGGCCTCGTTTGACACGAGCACGGGCACCGCGGTACTCCGCGAGATTCTCCTTCAGCGAATTGAGGCGGGCGCACTCATCGATTTCCAGGCCACTCAGCACGGGCACAGGGCGGCCCGCAGCCTCGATTCCCTTGAGTCGCGCCCACACCGCGCGTCGCTTGCGTACCTGATGCGGCTGAAAGTCATCGAGGTCGCCAAACGATGCATCCCGTATGATCGTAAGGGCGCCGGCCGCTACCGCTGCTTCGTAGAGCTCGAGGCCGCGCTCGGTGCGAACGATCACCCCGTTGAAGCCCTCATCTTCCCCTGTAGGGCCGCCACCGGGCCAGGTGTCGGAGGCGGCGATATCCGATCCGATACCGATGGCATCCGGACAGATGTTGCACCGTGGCTGCAGCATCCATTTGGATTCGTCCTCCCAAAGCTCGGGATAGGTTAGCTCGAAAACGCGGCCGTCTTTTGTCTCGAGGTGCGTCGGACCCGGGTTGCCGTACCCGCGATAGCGGAAGAGCGTGAGCTCGCGTTCTTCGACGTCGAATCGCTTGAGCACGTCCTCGGACTTCCTTAGGTCCGAAGCGCCCCCGCACACCAGCGTGAGCGCATAGCGCATGAAGCGATCGACGCGCGGATCGATGCGCGCGAGGTTGCGGACCGCGGTGATGTCGCAGGGCTTCGCGATGAGCGCGAAAGGTTCCGCGCGCTCGATAACCGCCAAGAAGTCGACGAGCGGTGCGGCCGGGCCGTAGCGCGAGCCCGCGCCTTCGAGGACCGCTGCCGCATCGAAGCTCAGCCGCCGCTCGGTGCGCATGGGTGCGGACTTGGACGCACCCACGTGCAGCACGAAACTGACGCGCCCCGAGTTCAAAAGAAACTGGCCGAGCGCGGTGAGGACTCCACCGCTGGAAGCGCGAAAGCGTACCGCCGAATCGGCCGCATGGCCCACGCTCAGGCGCTCCGCTGAGCCCCACACCGTGTCGTGTTTTGCCATCGCGCTCGAGGATTTCGGATCGGCGCCGCCGATCCGGGTTCCGGGGCACACGGCATTGATGCGTACCAAGGTTTCGCGACTCAAGGGTTCGCGTGCGACGGGTCGTTCGCGACCTTGCGGCGTCATGACTAGCTCGACCCGCTCGCGCCCGGCGATCGACACGCACAGTCCGCATCCGATGCAAAGCCCGCTTTGCACGATCTGATCCAGCTCCAACGGTTCAGGGGATTCTTGATGCTGCGGGTTTCTCATGTTGTGATTGAAGGAATTTTAGGCCGACTGGCAGCCGCTCGAGCGCGAGATACCGAGCGTCTACCAGTATCAGTATCAGTATCGATGTCGCTTCGCTGAAGCAAATAATCGAGGCCCCCAACCCGGTACCAGCGATACCCATAGGCTTCGAGCAGCAGTTTGTGTTTATCGGCACTCACCGCTTGGCTATGGTCCTCGGACAATAGATTCACCAACAGTTTTCCATCATCGCCGTCGATGCCGACCGAGAACGCTACCTCGCGGGGAGTCGGGGCGAGGTTGTGAACGAACAGTACGAAGTTATTGCGCCAATCGTAGCGAATGATCAGGATTGCAGGATCGCGAGCGGAAATGACGCTGAAGTCGCCCCAGCCAATTTCCGGCACTTCTTTGCGCATGCGAACAATGCGCTCGGTCCAGTTGAGCATGGAATTGGGATCGCGACGTTGGTGGGCGGCATTCAGGTGCTCAAATCCAAATGCCCCGGAGCTGATGACGGGAACCACGGGCTTCGCGCTTTTTGTGAATCCCGCCTGCGGTTCATTCGACCATTGCATCGGCGTTCGAGCGCATTGGCGTTCCGGAAGCGCCAGATTATCCCCCATGCCAATTTCGTCCCCATAGCGCAGCACCGGCGTGCCGGGAAGTGTAAACATCAGGCTGTAAGCCAGTTCAATGCGGCGGCGGTCCCCGTCCAGCATGGGCGCCAAACGTCTGCGGATGCCGCGTTGATAAAGCTGCATCGATGGGTCCGGACCGAATGCTCGAAACACCGTCTCCCGCTGCGCCTTGGTGAGCCGGCCCAGGTCCAACTCGTCATGATTTCGCAAGAACATGCCCCACTGTGCCGTTTTGGGCCGTGACTTGGTGGCTTTCAAGGCCTTCTGTAGCGGACGAACGTCACTCGAAGCCAGGGCGAAGAAGAGATTCTGATTGGCCTCAAAGTTGAACATCATGTGCATGCGATCTCCGGCTTGGCCAAAGTAGCGCATATCGGTATCGGGAAGCACATTGGCTTCCGCCAGGATGATGGCGTCTCCCTTCCGCCATTGCAGAAACTCGCGCAGCACCCGCAGCATGTCGAACTGTTCGACTGGCTTTGTGACCATGGGCCCTTTGGTGGCGATGACAAAGGGCACGGCGTCCATGCGAAATCCGGAAACTCCAAGCTGAATCCAAAATCCCATGATCTTTAGAATTTCTGCCAGAACGCTTGGATTGGAGGTGTTCAGGTCCGGTTGAAAATCGTAGAAACGGTGGAAGTACCAGGAGCGGGCGACGGAGTCGTAAGACCAAGTCGATTTCTGCACCCCCGGGAATACCATGCCCTTATTGGCGTTGCGCGGTTTCTTTTTCGACCAGACGTACCAGTCGCGGTAAGTGGAATCCGGGTCTCGCCGCGCTTCCTTGAACCAGGCGTGCTGGTCGGATGTATGGTTGACCACCAAATCGATGATGACACGAATGCCCCGCTGCTTCGCGGCGTGGGTAAATTCGACAAAGTCGCCCAGGGTCCCGTAGCGCGGATCGACTTCGTAATAGTTGGAAATATCATAGCCGTCATCTCGACAGGGTGAAGTTTGAAACGGCATCAGCCAAATGGCCGTCACGCCAAGCCCGCTTAAATAGTCGAGGCGGCGCATCAAGCCGGCGAAATCGCCGACCCCATCGCCATTGGCATCCATGTAAGTAGATACCGATAGGCAGTACACGACGGCGTTTTTGTACCACAGGTCGTTGATCATTCCGGGGAGTCCTTGGCCTGAGAGACAAGAACAATGATGCCTTCATCGCTGCGCAATCGAAGAACGCCGGTGAGCTTCTCATCGACGCGATCCATAGCGGTTGATAACAATACACGCCCCGCGCCAATAGGTCCTAGCGACAATTTAGCTTCCGCTGCACCGAAGTTCAGAGCGATCAGCAGTTGCTCATCCCCAGAATAGCGAAGGTAAGCCAACACGCTTGTTGGCCCAGGAAACCTCGCGTAATTGCCGATCGAAAGCGAGACATAGGAGTGGCGAATCCGCAGCAGAGCACGGTAGAGCGCTAAAAATGAAGTTTCATTGCCGGTCTGGAACTCGACGTTGACCGTGGAATGATGCGGTGTCACCGGCAGCCAGGGCGGCTGTTCGCTAAAGCCAGCATATCGCGTCGCATCCCACAGCATCGGAGTGCGGCACGGATCCCGACCCAAGCCCTTGCCAGGCACATTCTTTTCAAGCGGGTCTTGCACGCGATCCGAAGGTATCGGCACATTCAGCATCCCCAACTCATCGCCGTAGTACATCGTCGGTGTTCCGCGCAAGGTCAAGAGCAGCATGGCGGCAATCCGTGCTTGCTCGATGCCGACACGCGACGCGATGCGCGGCTTGTCATGATTACCGAGCACCCAGTTCGGCCAGCCGCCGATGGGCAGTGCGCTTTCATATTGCTCGATCAGGTTTGCAATCACAGTCGCATCCCAGACGGTTTGCAACAGTTGAAAATTGAAGGGTAACTGAACCCCGCTCAAGTCTTTGCCGTAGTAAGTCATGAGGCGATTGAGCGGTAGATAGATCTCGCCGATTAGTACGCGATCCTCGAACTCGTTGGTCACCTCGCGCAAACCGGAGACGATGGCTTGCACCTCTGGGCGGTCCGTCGTGTAGAGCGGAATTTGATTGTTGAAGGCGGGCTGCCCCGGTTTAAATTGTGGGTTGGCGGGATTGTCCCGCCATTGATCATCCTTGATGAGCATCCAGAGGACGTCGATGCGAAAGCCGTCGACTCCCTTTCTTAGCCAGAACCGCAATACATCGTGCATTGCCTCAACCACCGCGGGATTGCGCCAATTAAGGTCCGGCTGCTCTTTCAAGAAAGAATGGTAGTAATACTGCCCGGTCAGGAAATCCCATTGCCATGCCGGACCGCCGAAATTGCTAAGCCAGTTATTCGGCGGGCTTCCGTCGGGCGAGGGATCACGCCACAGATACCAATCTCGCTTCGGGCTGTGGCGGCTGGAGCGCGACTCTTCAAACCACGGATGGTGACTCGAGGTGTGATTCGGAACGTAATCCAGTATCAATTTAAGGTCGCGACGTTTGATCTCCTCGAGCAAGCGATCGAAGTCCTGCATCGCGCCAAAAATCGGATCTATGTCGGTGTAATTCGATATGTCATAGCCAAAATCGGCCATTGGTGAGGGATAAATTGGCGAGAGCCACACCGCGTCTATGCCGAGCGACACGAGGAAATCCAAGCGTCGCCGAATTCCCTCCAAGTCGCCAATTCCATCGCCGTTGCTGTCTTGATAAGAACGCGGGTAAATCTGGTAAATGACAGAGCGCTGCCACCACGGCGCCGGCTTCAAGCGCTTGCTCTTTTCACGGTTGGTTTGACTCACTCAGATCGGCGGTTGAGACGCGGCGTTGCTGCGTTATTTTCCTCACCCTGCACGAGGAGTGGGGCGCTCGCCATTCTTTTCTAGCCACATTCTTTGTAGGACAAAGGCGGAACATTCGGTGGTTTGACGATTTCTATGGTGCCGAAATCGCGCGCGTACCTTCATTCTGAAATCCTCATTCGCCGCTCAGGCTAAACTGGCGCCATATGCTGGATTCACCCGCGACACGAGCTGCGCTCTACCCATTACTCCTGTCGATGGTCTTGTTGAGTGTGGAGGGGTGTACCTCTCTGCCGCCTGCAGCGACTCGGCCCAAACCTGTTACGAGTGCATTCGATAATTCACTCGAGACCAGCTTGGGTAAATCATTCCACGGACTGACCAAGGATCGCGGCAGTGATTCCGGATTTCGCATGATATCAACCGGTATCGATGGTCTAACGGCGCGTCTTGAAATGATCGATGCCTCGCAGCGATCGCTTGACATTCAGTCGTACATATTTCGCGCAGACAATTCGGGCAACGTGGTCGTCCAGGCCCTGCTGCGCGCCGCGGATCGCGGCGTCCGCATACGGATCTTGGTTGACGACGGCGAGACCGTGGCTGGCGATGAAAGAATACTCGCTTTGGCGGCTCGTGCCGGCTTTGAAGTGCGAATTTACAACCCATTGAGATACCGCGGACATAACCGGGCCCTTCGCGGAACCGAGTTCTTGTTCAACAAATCTCGGCTCGATTATCGAATGCACAACAAACTGATGGTTGCCGACAATGCGGTCGCGATCATCGGCGGCCGCAATATCGGCGATCAATACTTTCAGATCGATCCTGAGTCCCAGTTTGGCGATGACGATCTCGTGGTCGCGGGTCCGATCGTCCAGCGTTTATCGGGCGTCTTCGATCAATTTTGGAACGGACCCATTGCTGTTCCCGCCCAAGCGATCGACAAGCGCGGGACTTCAGAACGAGCCTTATCCAACTATCTGACAATCCTCGATGAGTACCGGCAACGCCTTCAGGCCCAAAACGTGGATGAAACGCGAGGTCAGCCAAAGCAACCATTCACGGACATCGTATCGGGTAATGCTCCGTTGCACTGGGCGCCCGTCGAATTGGTCTACGACAGCCCTGATAAGAAAGACACAGATAGAGGCTCTGCACCTGGACGGCTGATTTACAAAGCCGTGGTTAAACAAGCGAACGCCGTGTCGACCGAGTTACTCATAGTCACGCCTTACTTCATTCCGTCGCCGGATGAATTGGCGGCCCTCAAAGGTGAGCGCGAGCGGCATGCGCGCATTCGGATATTGACCAATTCATTGGAGGCGGCGCCCAGCGCAGAAGCACACTCTGGCTACATGCATTACAGGGTGCCATTGCTGCAGGAGGGAGTCGAGTTGTACGAAGTGCGCGCATTGCTGGGGAACACGAGGGGGAGCGGGGAGGGCAAAGAAATGGCAAGGCGCGGAACCTACGCCTTGCATGCCAAATTATTTGTCTTCGATCGCAAAGTTGCCTTCGTTGGTTCAATGAACTTCGATCAGCGCTCCAAACACCTGAACACGGAAATCGGGTTGATGATTGCCAGCCCCGAACTGTCGAGTGAAATAGCAGCCCGCTTCGACGCGTTGACAAAGCTCTCGAATTCATACTGTGTCACTTTGAGCGAGGGCGCGAAAGGCCAGGAACATTTAATGTGGACGACTGAGGAAAATGGCCAACCCGTTCACTACGAAACCGAACCGGCACGAAATGCGTGGCAGAGAACAAAGGTGAAGTTTCTGTCCGCGCTGCCTCTCGATAAGGAACTTTAGGAGAGTGCGAATGAAACCTCATGTCTCGATTCTGATGGTGACCTCAATCGATGGCCGGCTACATCCTAGCCGCTTCACCGCGAGTCCCGATGGTACGCGACGCGACTGGTCCGGACAGTACGAGAAAGTCCACGCCGCCCTCCACGCCAACGCTTGGCTGGTCGGGCGCGTCACCATGGCGGAGATGAGCAGGACCGGCCCCCACGCGCCATCGGGGCCGTGGAAGGTTGAACGACCGATTCACGTTGCCAAGACCGACGC
Organism: uncultured Gammaproteobacteria bacterium; assembly: GCA_963755965.1. GTDB lineage: Bacteria > Pseudomonadota > Gammaproteobacteria > Steroidobacterales > Steroidobacteraceae > Bog-1198. The sequence goes on along the minus strand of CAVWLU010000004.1, from coordinate 1,222,971 downwards.
TGCCACGTTCGCCGTTGCGCTCGACTCTTCTGGCAAGCTTCACTTTCAGAGCGGAAAACTGAGCGGCGATCACGTCATCGTTCTGGTGGGCCGAGATACGCCCGATAGCCATCTGGCAGAACTTACGGCGGATGGCGTCTCGTACATTGTTTCTGCGGGCACAGCGTTTGACATCCCGAACTTGCTAGATGTGCTCGCCCGCGAGTTCGGCATTACACATCTCGTGGTCGAAGGCGGCGCCAAAACGAACGGCACTTTCCTAGCCGCCCAGGTCGTCGACGAGTTGCGAGTCTTGGTCACTCCAGCGCTCGACGGAGCGGAGCAAGTGCAAGGAATCGTGGATTATGGCAATGGCTTAGCCGGGGTCGTGAGACTCAAGTTTAAGTCAGCGGACGTGCTCGATCACGGTGTCGTCCAACTCACATATTCGGTGTTACCGCCGAACGCATGATGCTGGTCACGCAACTGCGGCGGCGATCTACGGGCCGTTGCGCCAGTCGATGCCGCCTAAATGCGCACGCGAGCCCAGGGTTCTTAACTGATGTGTTCCTCGAATTGACCGCTGAGCTTTCGGTATAGAGCTTTGGCAAGTGGGTCGTAACCAAAAAAATCGACCGCTGCATCCATCCATGTCAGCGGCTCGGAGCGGGCGAGATCGCGCGCACTTCTCAGCAGCTGCACCGGCACGGAGGATGGAGAAGGGTCGAACACCTCAGCCTTGTGGGTATCCTGTTCTTCAGCGAGTACGCTTCGGGTCACCTTTGAGAAGACATGCTTTCCAGCATTCGTTTCATAAATCCGATACTCTTGCCACCGCCCCTTGGGTGCCGAAGGCGGCGCTGTAGACGCAAGCAGCGTTCCGGTGAATGCCAGATCTGCTTTGCCGTCTCTGATGACAACTTGTTCTTTCTGAACCCCGACGTCCGGATCGTCATCGAGTACGGGTAGGCGGCCCTGCAGTTTAACTTTGGCCTCCGAGACCTCCTTGCGCGGAGGTTTATCCTTCGTTGCCGGATCCTTGGGCGGTGACTTTGGCTCCTGATCGCGAATGGTCTCGCCACGCACCAAGACCGTGGCTTCAGGGCGTGTAGCATCATCGGGGGGTCCATGGTCGCCGGCGGTTTTGCTGTTCCGATGATCGTCGGATGTTTGGCGGTCTCTGCTTACCGACGGCTCGGAGAATTGCCCAGGGCGTTCAGAACTCATACGGTGGCCTCGCTGCAGCAATGGAAACCAGGAGCTTGTGCCAAAGTCATACCGTGATCAGCCGGCAATAACCGCTGTACGTCGTAGGCGCGGGCTCACACCGTGCCATATCCCCTTGATTTCGCTGCTTCGTACATCGGACATGGCGACAATTGCCGTGCGCAGCAACGCCTGGCGGTAGCCGGTGCCGCCATTTGACCCTCAGGTGGACTTGCCGAACACTAGTGGGCCATCACCTGATGCAGCGAACTCGTATGACGATCCCTATTCAATCGAAGCGGTTTTCGCGGTTAGACGCGCCAGGTCTCCGGCTGCGCGCGATAATCGGGATGCTGGCCGCGATCATCCTTGCGCCGTTGCAGTACGCGTATGCCCAGAGCGATCCGGTCGGCAAGTTCGAAAATGGCGTCACCATCTACGGCGGCTACCGTTTTGGCGGGAGCGTGACGAATACGACGAACAATGACACCGTGGATCTTGCAGGCGGTTCGAGCTTTGCTGCGGCGGGCGACATCGGACTGGACCCGAACCGTCAGATCGAGCTTTTCTATAGCCAGCAGCACACGGCACTCACATCCGGTGCATTTTCGCCGCAAGCGAACAACGTGGGACTCACGCTCCACAACTATCAGATCGGCGGAACCAACTACATCGATGAAATCGGCCGCGGTTTGTATGTCATGGGTGGCCTGGGAGCTACGACCGCCAAGCCGGACCAGGCGGGCCTCAATTCAGAGACGTTTTTTTCCGGTAATCTTGGGGTTGGATGGATGGTCCCGTTAGGTCCCCACGCCGGTCTGCGACTCGAAGCGCGCGGTTACGCGATTCTTCTCAACAACAACAGCGGTTCGCTCTTCTGCGGCGACAAGGCAGGATGCACCTTTGTGCTCAAGGGTAACGCCTTGTTCGAAGGAGAAGTGCTCGCCGGTATCTCTGCACGGTTTTAGAACACGTGTCCGCTCTGGTTCAAATTGGCTTCGAATGTGATTTGCTACCAACCGTTGGAGGCATCATGAAAATCAGCTCAGTCAGCATTCAAGGTAGGCCTACCATCGCTCCGCTTGAGGTCATCAAGGTGGCGACCGTTAGCGCGGAGACTAAGCCCACTCTCGAGGGTGAATTGTTTAAGGGGCTCGCTTCCGCTGGCGGCGGAGCATGGGTGGCTGATAAAGCTTGGGCAGGATTTCACGCATCTCAAACCCTGACGCTGCAGCAGGTGCAGGATGGGCTCATCGCAAACGGGCTGGCGCCAGCCCATGCGCCTACATTTGCGGATGCTGCTTATAACTTTATCAAGTCGGAACCCACACGCATCCTGCTGGTTGCCGTCGCCGCCGGCGGCGGGACAGTCGCTGTACTGGAAGCCACGAAGAAATTTAATGTCCCTTGGAAATCATGGACACGAAACCGCGTATTTCTGGCCGGTATTACGGCAGCGGTAATCGCCGCCCTGGTATACATCGTGCTGAAAAAGCTGGGTATCATGAGCTGACGTCGATGAGCGGAGAACGATCTATCGCGGCACGGACCGCCGGCATCAAACAAGCTTGCGGGCAATTTTTCGGTCCCAGGTGCGCGAGACGATAGCTCGATTGCCCTCCCATGCCTCGAAGGTCTCTGAGCAAAGGAAGTGTGTTGGTGTCGACTTGCACAGGCTCCAAGCGCGCAATTTTACGCTCCAGTCGCTGCGCTCGAAGAGGTTGATCGCCTCGGCCTCCCACTCAGCACTATTGGGATCGTCCTCGCGAATCGATCGGCGCAAACGATAGGCCTCTTTGTAAAGTGTTGGGATCCCGGCTATTCGTTCGCCCTTCGGCTCGAGCGATCCCTCGGTCAGACTGAAGGTCCTACTTCCAAGATCACCGGTAATCAGCACTCCTTCAAGTGGATGCAGATAAGGCGCTGGTTGCGTACCGGGCACGGCATAGCGGTCGTGAAAAACCCCGAACGGTGGCGTTTCGCCTTCTTTCGAGGGCCGCACCGGCAGCTCGACCGTCGAGGCTCCCGTCGTTACTTGCAGAGTTACCGGTTCGGGCGAAGGCCACACCACGGGCCACCAGGTCTCGCTGAGCGCCACCCGGATGCGGCTGCCATGTGAGAATCGGTAGCAGGCAAAATGGCCTTTGAGCCGCACGTTGTAGTTGCGTCCCGGCACGAGCGCAGTGGGTGCCTCGTCGCTGTCGCGATGAGTCAGATTGAGCAGGGCATAACTAACGAAATTCGAGTGTCCATCTGGCATAACCTCGGTCAGCCGCACGCACAGCTTCGCGACCGGCTTGTCAGAGTTCAGCCGTACGTTGAAGATCGGTTCACCCATGATATCGAGGGATTCCTCGAGGGGCTGCGAATCGAAATGCAGACAGCGCGCGTCGTCGGTCGCTTGATTGCGCCCCCAGGTCTCGGGATCGCCCGAAGTAGCCGCCCAACGATTGGCAAAGCCGATCGTGAGGTCCGTGTGGTGGGCAAGCAGAGTCTCTGTTCCGGCTCGCTCGGCGAGACCATCGACGTTGAGGTGCCACACGCGTGCTTTGATCTCTTGACTCGGCCAGTCCGGCTCTGAGACCCAGCTCCCGATTGTGTCGTGCGGATAACTGACACCCGGCGGCTGGTCTTCGCGGAACGCCCATATCTTGGGTTCCTCCATAATTCCGTTTGTCTCGCTTAGCAGCCAGTGTCGCCACCAGCGGGTCTCGATCGGCAGCCAATCGACGCCGGGCCCTGGGGTGCCATTGGCGGCATCTGTCGGCACGCCTCGATGGCTCGCGGGTTGCGGATAGCCCGGCCACTTGTGCGTCCAGGGACCGATAAGCGCCTTCTGCGGTACTTGCGGCGCACGCTCCATCATCCGTGTCGCGGAAGGTAGATAGGGATCAAGCATGCCGGCGATGTTGTAGATCGCGCAACGAATCTTGGCGTAATCCTGGATCGAGCCGTCGCGCCATTTGGCATCGAGGGTCTGGTGCTCGTTCCAGAGGATCGTCATCGGAACGCTGACGGCGAGCCGCTGCTGCCACATGGCACGCCACTGATCCGCTCCAACGATTATCGGATCGGGTGGCGCGCGCATGATCACTTGCCACTCCATCGCCCAGACGAGCTGGTCATTAATCAGGCATCCGCCCTTATAGTGAATATCGTCGAGATAGCGCTGCTCGGTTCCGCATGTGGACACGATTGCCTTCAATGCGTCGGGCGCCTTGGCGGCGGCCTGCAGCGCCGTGAAGGCGCCGTAGGAAATGCCGCGCATTCCGACATTACCGTTGCACCAGGGTTGATGTGCGATCCAGTCAATCGCCGCCAATGCGTCAGCCTGCTCCATGGACAGATACTCATCGACCATGGTGCCGTCGGAGTCGCCGGTACCACGAATATCCACTCGGACCAGCGCTATGCCCGACTTCGCGAGGAACGGCCCCGACACGTCGTCGCGGTAGCGATAACCGTCGCGCTTGCGGTAAGGCAGATACTCGAGCACGGCACCGCCCGGCGTTTTCTCTGCCGATGCCGGCAGAAAGAGCCGTGCGGCAAGTCGGATGCCATCGGCCATCGGTATCCAGACATTCTCTATGATCTTCACCTGAGGATCGTCGACCGCAACGAGCGAGGATAGAGGCTGCTCCATGCCGCGCGCCGCAACCGCCCACGATGGAACCGTCCACGATGGAACCGTCCAACCAATCAGTGCAAGTACGCTCCGCCTCGTCGTCATGATGAATATCCGTGTGTCACTTCTTCTCAGAGGGCATATCTTGAGCGGCCACGACCTGCCAGGTACCGTGCCGCTTGAGCCAGGTATCGGTCCAGATGAGTTTGACAGTATGCCGACGGCCGTCGGCCTCCGTGTGGATCGCGCTCTCGCTGCCGTACAAAATGGCCATCGAATCGCCGAAGTAGTGAACCTTCACCTCGTACAGCGTGCAGGCTTCTTCAGAGCGTTTCTCGTTTTGAGCATCGGCAAGCGCTTCCTGCTTGGAATAAAGGGATCCACTCGGGGAGGTGCCGTGGAAATCCTCGGCGAGGATGGTCTTTTCGATGCCGTTATGCGTACAGCCGGCCTCGGCCCATTGGCGCTCCCAGCTAATCAGCGATTTTGCCGTCGGATCGTCCGCAGGTGCCCAGCGACTTTCCTGCGCTTGCGCCGAATTGAAGCATAGGAGGCTGGCTACTATCGTGTAGAGCCCGAAGACCGTCCGTCCGGCCGATAGACCGTGTTGCATGTTATCTCCCTATGATGCGAAGTTCACGAGCGTAGCGCATTGCGTTTTGGCGCGCGAGCGGTCTGCGCGCACGTTCATCGCCTGCGATAGTATCGGTCAGATGTCGCGAACTTCTTGGATGTCTCGTTCAGTTTCGGTCACGGTGCTTTTTTTGTCATCTCTCTTCGGTTCAGCTCCGATACACGCACAGATGCCGTTTTACACCGACGATACCTCGGTGACCGCGCCTAACACTTTGCATGTCGAAATATTTGATGAATTCGATGGTCTGCAGTCTTCGCAGTTCCCAGATGAACGCCAGAACACCGCTAATGTTAAGGTTAACTTTAGCCCGTGGAACCGTCTCGAGCTGGATCTAGATGTCCCGTATCTTACGATTCAGCGCGCACCGGGATCCGAGAGTTCACGGGGCATGGGTGATACGAATCTGGGTGCAAAGTGGAGCCTGCGCGAGTCTAAGCCCGGCTCGTACCAACCGACGTTTGCCGTCAGCTTCTATGTTGAATTTCCTACCGGAGATGCAAGCCAGGAATTGGGATCGGGCCTGACCGACTATTGGTTGAATTTCATTTTACAAAAACCACTATCCGACGCCACGCGGATCAACTTGAACCTCGGTCTGCTATTCGCGGGCAACACGAGCACCGGCGTTGTTGGAATTCAGACTAGGCGTGGCCAGGTGTACACGGGCGGCGCTTCCTTGATTCGCGACGTGACACCTCGATTCAGCCTGGGCGGCGAACTATACGGAGGCGTTTCCGATGGCGCCGGTCAAGATAAGACTCAGCTACAAGCCTTGCTCGGGGCGCAATACACTATTCGGCAAGGATTCACCCTGTGTCTGGGAATTCTGGGCGGCAAGTACGGCGCGACTCCGCAAATCGGTGGGCAGATAGGAATTTCTATCGATTTCCCGGATGTGGGCCGTTAGCCGGGACTCATCTTGACGATTTCACGCAAGGTGCCGAGGAGGGCTCCGTACGGAAGTTCGCCCCGTGACGGAGTAGAATCAATGAGTCTGCACAGTCACATACATTTTTGCGCATGAGTTCCAAACTGAGCGATATCTCGAGCGCGGCGTTGTTGGCAATGCTGCTTTTCTGTGGGGCCGCTTATTCGGAGTCAATACCGCTGGTGCGCGAACATGGCACGCTGCAGGTGCCTGTCGTTATCAACGGTAAGATTTTATTCGATTTCACGATCGATAGCGGCGCGACCGACGTTTCTATTCCCGCGAACGTATTTTTCTCTCTCACTCGCGCCGGGACCGTGTCGCCACAAGATTTTCTAGATAAGCGGTTATATAAACTAGCGGACGGATCCACAGAATTCTCCCAGCGATTTCGCATTCGATCCTTGCGAGTGGGTAATTTGGAACTCCGCGACGTCAGCGCGTCGGTCGTTCCATCCGCGGGGTCGCTGCTCTTGGGGCAGAGCTTTCTTTCGCGGCTTAAGTCTTGGTCGATTGATAACGAACGGCAAGTTTTGCTGATAACTCCGGCAACTCTCGCAGCCACTTCCCGGTCAGAATTGATTGTGCCGCGTGCCGGCAACAAAAACGGCGGGATGGGTTGGGAGCGGCTATCGGATCTCAATGATCCGAAGGGAGAGCTCTTTTTGAACACCGCGAGCTTTCAGAGCAATGGAAGCTTGCGTTTGTTTTCCGAAAAACACGTTTTTCCGCCGCATACCGAATCGTGGCTGGGTAAGTGGGTGAACTATTCGGTGGATCATTGGGAATTTGACTGCAGGGACAAGAGGGCTAAATTGGACGCGAGAAGCGACACCTACGAGGACGGAACGCGGTGGGTTGCGGATGCGCATCTGCTTTCATCCACCGCGTGGCATCGGGTCCAAGGAGACACATGGAAGGAGGGTGAGATGAAGCTTCTCTGCGAGCGGGTGAGGCCGGTCGCCTATTGAGGGATGTTCCATGCGACTTCGACGAGCTGCGGCAGCACCGTTCCAGTCGAACTTCGAATGCTGAGGGTCACCGAGTCATCGATATTGGCGGGATTGGTGTTGTCGCGGAACGTCGGGATGGCTTTCAGCGCGTACAATATGTCCGGAATCAAATGGGAGTAGCCATGCCGACGACCAAGCGCAAGCGGACCGGAAGATCGCTACCGCATGCCTACGAGGTGAAGGCTGAAATCTCTAACGCGACTCTCGCGAAAGCAAAGTCCGCCCTCACGCTGCAAATCTATCGCAAGGATCTTAAACTCGGTGAGCTGCAGATCGGACGCGGATCGCTGTTCTGGGCCGGCGCGCGGCGTCAGTCCGCGAAGCGCATTGATTGGGGTCGATTCGCAGAGATGATGGACCGGTTGGCGTATGGGAAGGATGACTAGTGGACGCCTTTAAGAGCAGAGTCCGCAGGGAGTTGCGGCCATTACACATATATGACCGGCAATCTGATCACTGTAGGATTGACCGGTCCCAGGGAGCAGTCAGCTATGGTTCTGTCGTCGGAGGGGGTATGGGCGGCTGTACGCGAGTCTAAGGCGAGGCCGCCGCCGTGGGCTACCTCTGTCGTGGCCGCGGTGGCAGTCGCAATTGCTTATTTCCTGTCTGCTCGCCTAAGCCTAGCCCTGCTCGAGAAGCCCGACGGCGTTGCCGCGTTCTGGCCGGCCGCGGGCGTAGCCTCCGGGGCCTTGATCGTCGCGGGTTCTGCGGCCCGGTGGCCCGTTATCCTCGGAGTGATGGCTGCAACCATCCTGGCGAATCTGCTGGGCGATCGCAACGTTTGGAGCTCAATTGTCTTCGCTGTTGCCAATGCCGGTGAGGCCGCCATCGTTGCGGGCCTGATCGAACGATGGTACGGCTCCCTATTTGAGCTCGATACGCTACGACGCGTGCTCGGACTGTTTGCGGCGACGATCGCGGGAACGGTCGTTTCGGGTATTCTCGGTACGATCGGATTCGTCTGGTTCCACGGTGCGACGGCATCCGTCCCAATCGTATGGCTCCACTGGTTCGTCTCCGATGCGCTTGGCACGCTCACGGTTGCGCCGCTCGTGATCGCTTTAGCGTCATTGACGCGCAACGTCCCGTCGACGCGCGAAGCCGCAGAAAGTGCTCTGGCACTCGCGGTGGTATCCGTCCTGTGCGCATCCCTGGTGTTCTTGCCAAATAGGGCTTGGACCGGCGAGCTGGCTATTATCGCTCTGTGCCCTCTGTTCGTTTGGATCGCGGCGCGCTTGCCGCCAGGTATTACCAGTGCAGCAACGTTCATCTGCGCGATCACAATCGTCTCGGCAACAACATTTGCCGTCGGAATTTTTGGCGATCCCCGCTTGTCGTCGGTGGAGCGCATCCAGTCTGCTCAAGCCAGCATTTTGGCAATCTCGTTCGGCGCGCTGATTCTTACCGCGCTGTTTAGCGAGCGAAGGCTTCAGGCGATCGCACTTCTGGACCGGGAGGCCCGGCTCCAGGAGGCGCTTCGGGCCGGAGGCGTGATGGCCTTCGAATGGGATCTCGACGCCGACCAAGTGCGTCACAGCCAGAACGCCGTGCCGATCCTGGGACCCGGATCGAAAGATGTTGTCAGCGGATCTGAAATGTTAGGACAAGTCCATCCGGATGATCGCCCGCACGTGACTACCTGCGTGCGCGGCGTCACCCCCGGCAAACCTTCCTATTCGGTGACATTCCGCTACCAACGGGCGCACGGCGATAGCGAGGTATGGCTGGAGCAAGTGGCTACCGCCCAATTCGACTCGGACGGATCACCAATGCGTATCCGGGGCTTGACGACCGACATTACCCAGCGCAAGCGATTCGAAGCAGAGATTTCGTCTGCGCAGAAACTAGCAGAACGAGCGGATCGCACCAAATCGATTTTTCTCGCTGCCGCGAGTCACGATCTGCGACAGCCGCTGCAAACTTTGAGACTCCTGCACGGGGCCCTTCAGCAGCAGCATCCGGCCGGCGAGGGGCAAAAGATCGTGGCCGGCATAGGCCACTCGATCGATACCATGTCCAGCATGTTATCGAGTCTGCTTGATATCAATCGACTCGAATCTGGAAATCTCCGCCCATCGAAGAGCGACTTTGCCGTCAATGACATTTTTGATTCGGCGGCAACTGATCTCCTTCCATTGCTTGAGGAAAAGGGCTTGCAATGGCGCGTCGTGCCCTCGAATTTCGTGGTCCGTAGCGATAAGCGCATGCTCGAGGAGATGATCCGAAATCTACTGTCGAATGCCATCCGGTACACGGATCAAGGGAAAATACTTTTGGGTTGCCGCCGCGCCAGCGGCAAGATTCGGATTGAAATTTGGGATACCGGCATCGGCATACCGGGAGATCAGCTGCCTCGCATATTTGAAGAATATTATTGCGATGCTGAGCGGGGCGGATTTGGACTGGGTCTGGCAATCGTCAGGCGACTGGGAGAAATCTTGGACCATAGGGTTGATGTGCGGTCTACGCCGGGGAAGGGCACCGGCTTCTCCATAGAGGTTCCGCAGGGGCGAGCGTACGTCGGTGTATCCGAATCGGTACCAACGTCTGATTTAGATGGTGAGGGCTTCTGCGGCACTGTCCTTGTGATCGAAGACGAGAGGTCTGTACGGTCGGCACTCAATCGGATATTGACGTCGAGCGGCATCGGCGTCATTGGCGCCGCGACGGTGGGCGACGCGGCCGCGCTGATCAAGCAGAAGAATGTGTCTCCAGATCTCGTGTTATGTGATTACAACCTTCCAGGTCCAATGAACGGTGTTGAAAGCATCAAATCACTGCGTGCCGATCTTGCCTGGGATCTTCCTGCGATTGTAATGACCGGTGACACCAGATCGAAAACGATGGAGGCGATCGCCTCGTACGGTGTGTCCGTTCTGGTCAAGCCGTTTTTGGGTAACGAGCTCATCCAACTAATCAATCGGCTCTCCCGCAGTTCAGAGTCCCCCGATCGCAACCGAGACGCATAATAGCGCCACCGATGGCACGTGAATTTAGCGATGTGGGTCATTTGTTAGCTCCGTTCAATGGAAAAGTGGGGTTTTGTGCGCTGGTGTTGCAAAGTATTAACTGAGCTATCTTGCTGCATGCTTAGCGGAGTTGCCGCGGCGGCGGCGTCCGACGTATCGGGAATCCTGGATTCGCTCACCTCGGTGCATTCCGTCGGTGAGGTTTCGATATCGCCGGATGGAAGGCACGTTATCTACGGCAACGTACTCACCGGCAAGCGTGGTGGCGCTGATGTTGACGTTTCCGCACTTTGGATCGTGAATTCTACCGATGGCTCGGGCGCGATTCGCCTGACGGCCTGCCCAGGATCCGTGTGCGATGAGCATGGCGCCGCGTGGTCGCTTGACGGGACGCAAATAGCATTTGTCACGACTGATGAGAAGGACCAGCCCCAGATTGCAATCGCATCCGCAACTGGACGGGATATCAAGACAATTACCACCGCCCACGGACCTCTGGACACGCCGCGCTGGTCACCCGATGGAAGCCGCATTGCCTTCCTCTACTCGGAGGGCGCGCCAAAGACCCCTGGGCCCCTCAACCCGCTCGGGCGAGACGCGGGCGTGCTCTCTTCGACCGTTTTTGAGCAGCGCTTAGCGACCGTCTCCGCACACGGCGGAGTTGCAACTCTTGTGGGTCCGGCTGACTTGAACATCTATGAATTTGATTGGGCGCCGGATGGCCGGCGCTTCGCCGTCACCGCGGCACACGGATCCGGCGATGATAACTGGTGGGTCGCGGAACTCGATCTGTTGGATGCACAAAGCGGCGCGGTCACTACCCTGTTGAGACCTCCGTTGCAAATTGCCTCTCCTCGGTGGTCCGGAGACGGCACGCGGATCGCGTACATCAGCGGGATCATGAGCGATCAAGGTATTACAGGCGGTGACGTTTATGTGATTAAGGCCGCCGGAGGCGAATCCATAAATGTGAGTCCCAACCTAGTGGCCTCGGTACATACGATTACGTGGAACGGATCTAACAAGCGGATTGTCGCCACTGAATTTGCCGCCGGCGAGGAGGTGCTCGCGTTGATCGATGTTGACTTGAGGACCCAGCACGAGCTGTGGCGCGCACCGGAGATGATCTGGGCGAATAATCTGCTCGATTTCGCTCCGGGGGATACCGGAATTTCGTTGGCGAAGAACAATGCTATTTCGGCCGTCATCCGCCAATCGTACACATCGCCACCCGAAGTAGAGACGGGACCTCTGGGGAAATGGCACCCAATCACGCAACTCAATGCTGCCGTGAAGCCGCTCACCGGCAAGGCGACAATCGTGTCGTGGATGAGCGATGGTCTTAAGATTCAGGGGATGCTGGTCGAGCCTCGGATGGTCGTTCCGGGACGACGCTACCCTCTCGTCGTCGAAGTACACGGCGGCCCGGCGTATGCGCACTACCCTATTTTTCCCGCGAGATACGATTCGTTCGATGCGGCGCTCGCAAATCAGGGCTACTTCGTGTTTAAGCCCAATCCGCGTGGGAGCTATGGTCAGAGCGAAGCCTTTGCACGGGCGAACGTAAAGGATTTCGGCTACGGCGATATGCGCGACATTCTGAGGGGCCTGGACGCGGTGCAGAAATCGGCGCCGATCGATCCTGAGCGAATCGGCATCTTCGGCTGGAGCTACGGCGGTTACATGACAATGTGGGCGCTCACGCAGACAGATCGCTTCAAAGCGGCGGTCGCCGGGGCGGGACTCTCGGATTGGCTGAGTTATTACGGCACCAACAACATCGATACTTGGATGATTCCGTACTTTGGTGCCTCCGTCTACGATGACCCGAAGGTGTATGAGCGGAGCTCCCCGATGACCTTCATCAAGAACGTGCATACACCGACCCTGATTGTGGGCGGCGATCGCGATGCCGAAGTACCGATCAGTCAATCGTACGAGTATTGGAATGCGCTACGACGCATGGGGGTGAAAACAGAATTCGTCGTCTACCCTGACGAAGGCCATGATTTCTTCCGGCACGCCGATCAAATCGACGTCATGACCAGGGTGGTGAACTGGTTCAGCACGTACTTGAGGAGCGATCCGCCTTAGTCGGGCCAAGGATGCAGGCAGACGCCGCAGCCGCAGGTAACTTCAGTTGAATCACCGAACCCGTTCCTATTAATGAAATTAGCAATTCCTGAGCGCGAATTTAGCGGCTACATTTTCGATTGCGACGGGACGCTGGCCGACACGATGCCGCTGCACTACCGTGCTTGGACGCGGATCGTCGCGGAACTCGGGGGAACATTTCCAAAGGACCTCTTTTACCAACTGGGTGGTAGACCGACCGCACAAATCCTCACTCTGCTGAGGGATGAGCATGGATTGAAGGTCGCCGACGTGCAAAGGGCCGCCGAGCGAAAGGAGGACTACTTCCTGGAGATGATCGACGAAGTCAAGCCGATCGAAGCGGTAGTGCAGGTCGCAAGGCGTTGGTATGGAATCAAACCGTTGGCGGTGGCCTCCGGCGGCTTTCACCGGCAAATCGAGCGGACTCTGGATGCCCTGGGAATTCGGTCGCTCTTTGGCGCCGTCGTGTGTGCCGAGGATTACGCGAGGGGAAAGCCGTGTCCGGACCCCTTCCTGGAGGCGGCGCGCCGATTAAACGTACCTCCGGAAGAGTGTCTGGTATTCGAAGACAGTCCGCTCGGAATACAGGCTGCGCAAGCCGCTGGGATGCAGTCTGTGTTGGTGCCGCATACCGGCGGGTAGTCGATTTAATCGGACGCCGGTGCGCGGCTCCGCGGCAGAGCTGTCAAGACCGTTTCCGAGGATTCTGGACATCATCATGAATAATGTTGCCGGTCGCAGGCTATTCGGTAAACGTTACTTGCTTCCCGAATCGATCACCTCTGCTCTCGAGCGAGTCTTCTCCGAGCCCGTGGGAGAGGTCATCGTAATCGAGCACTCGCGCTATGCGCGCCTTCACCGCGGCATGACGGCGACGACGCGCCCCGGCCGCATTCTGCTTGCGATTAGCGGTGCCGAGTTCGTTGCACGCCCCGAGCTGCTATTGCATGAGTACTTTCACGTCCTACGGCAGTGGCAGACCGGAGACTTGACCCGCTGGCGCTATTTGATCGAGTCAGCCCGGCGCGGATATTGGGAGAATCAATTCGAGCGAGAGGCGCGGGAGTTTTCGGATACCCAACTAGGGACGTTTCGTGAATACCTGGGCGGTGTTAGGGTAGATTGCTGCTCGCCAAGGTGGAGGATTTAATATGAAACACTGGTTCTTGATTTGGGCTTGCGCGCTGTTCCTCCCCGGGGCCTCCGCTACTGCCGGCAATCAGGTTCCCTTTACCATGGTCGGTACCGGCGGGCTCTCTTGCGGTAAGTTTCTCGACTACCAAAAACAACCAAGCAACAAGGCGCAGATGGACACGGTTGTACAGTGGGTCTCGGGCTTTATCTCAGCATACAACGCAAGAGGCTTCTTCGACGTCAATGTGCGGCGAGAAGTGACTCAGGTGAGCCCACCAGACGATTCGACCGTCCTGGTGTTTATGGGCCAATTCTGTGCACGGGCTCCCACCAGTTACGTGGTGAGTGGAACCCTGGCATTAATCAGGGACCTCGGCGGAGCGGTTGCCGGGCGACCCGAGGAGATCAAGTAAATTTGGACTGATTCCGGTCTGGCGCTAACCTCCGAGTCCCCGCTTCGCGAGACCCGATTGCCGACCCGCCGTACCGGCGCGCTTCGATACAAACGGAAATTTAAAAGGCATCGGCTTATACCCATACTTGGCTCTCCGATCCCGGCGACTTCTGGCGACCAAGAAGACCGCTAGCGCGGCACATAGCAGCGCAAATCCACCATTTAGGAAAAACGAAAGCACGCCGAAATGGTTACTAACGCTAAGATTTGAGAGGGAAACACCAAGCGAGCCTCTTATAGCGGATGCCGGATCGATCTCCTGTGCGAAAGCGGAACCGTCGAGCGTCAGGAACAGAAACATCGTCGGCACTGCAATTGCGTTTGAAACTGCCGATCGAAGTGAAGACGCGTGATACGACTTCACCCCTAATGCCTTAAAGCCGAATTTGTGCTCAAACATGATGGCCTCCACTCGATTGACCCAAGATGGCACCAGCCCCGCCCGCATACCCCGTGCTGTCGCGGATCGTGGCGTATCAAATCAAGTAGTGACTGAACGAGTACTTTCGTTACAAAGGAACACGAAAATTAATTGGCGCCCGGCCGGGCGGCCCGAATCAATCCGGGGCTTTCGGTTTCAGCAGCTTGCGAGCGGTCTCGTAGAGAATCCTGTCCTTTTCGCTGCGGTCGAGATCGAGGCTCTCGAATGCGTCGACGGTCTGGCGCAGCGTGAATTGCGGATAGTCAGATCCCAGCATTATGTGATCGACACCGATGTTGCGAATCGTCCATACGAACTCTGACTTAATTGGCGAACCAGCAATCAGGACGACGGTCGCCGATATATCGAAATAAATATTGTCTTTGTAGAAGTCCTTTGCCGTTCGCGCGAACAAAATTGTGTTCCAGAAGCGAAAGTTAGTCCCGCCCATGTGCGCAAAGACAAATTTCGTTCCCGGCGTGTTCACAGCAAGATTGAAAAGGTCTTGACTGTCGCCAGGGACGATGTTGGCGTTGTCGAACAGTACGATCATGCCGAGCTGGCCGGCCAGTTGGCACAGAGCGGGTACCCGCGGGTCGGTAATCGCGAATTTCTGAGTATGCGGGTGGAGCTTGATCATCGTGACTCCCAGCCCGGCGATGCGTCGCACTTCGTCGAGCGCCGCCTGATCGTCATAGGGGTGGACCGATGCGATCGGGAACATCTCGGGATATTTTGCGGCCAGTGCGATCAATTCATCGTTCTTGCGCCGAGTCTCTGCCATGTTGCCGCGTTCCGCGATCAGAATACCCGCGAATCGGGTCGCGGTCTGACGGGTCTCCTTCAGCTGCGCTTCGTATGCGCGCAGCGATGTCTCGCCATTCCAAATATGGACGTGCGTATCGAACACTCGCTGCGCGCTCGCCATCAGCGGAACAGCGAGAAGTAGGGAAGCAAGTGAGAAAGCCTTCATGAAAAGCCCTCCTGTTTTACATGTCGGCTGCGCGTGTGAATCTGTCGAGAAGCCAGATATCAGCTCAGAGGAATCCGTCTGATTTCGCAAGGATGTTCGACCAAGCCGAATGTCCGCAAGAGGGCGGCTGCGGAGACACCTTGGACGCGTATTCTCGGCCGTCCAGAGACGATCGCAGGCCGCAAGCGGATTCCGATTGTGTATCGGCGGTCTGGATCTGGAGGGTGGTCGAGATTGCCGTCGAGAACGGCAGAGAATTAATGGTCGCGATTATCTACGCTTGCCGCGCGAATGATTCCGCGGGAGCAAGAGACGCGGTTTTCTTTTTATGCGCTTGCGTTTGGTCGTTTTGTTTTTCGCATTGCTCCGCATGCTAACGAGCCAGTTGATCAGGTCATCGACAGGCTCATGCTTTTCTGTGTTTCGCCGCATCCATACCAGCGCGTCGATGAGGTTGTCGGCGGTCCATGTTCTCTTTCCCATGCTGCCGACTTAGGAGCCGCCTAGGACCCTAACTTGCGTCGACCCCGTAAAACGGTTAAGCCGCCCAGCAAAAGCGTGAGTGCACTCGCCGCAGATATAGCATCGATCTCAGGGGCCTTGGTCAAAGCGGCCGTGGTGCATGTAACGCCTCCATTCGGCAACCGATCGGGGCCCCCGCATGACAATGTGCCAGTTATGTTGAAGTCTGTAGTAAATAAAACATTGTTCAGTCCGATACTTGTCGCGGTTCCACCGAGAGGCGCATTGATTGAGAACTCGAGCGCATAAACGAAGCTTGATTTACCGGCAGTACCGAAGTAAGTATCGAGAAAAGTCAGACCGCCAACCCCGCCCGTGACGTCCGTAAACGCAAATGCGCCGCCCGGCGAATCTATACTCAACGGGTCGCTAATTTTGACGTTTGTAAAGTCGGGCGTAGATCCCCCGGGGCAAAAAGCTGCGGACCCGAAGCACGTACCGCCTGAGTTGAACTTGAAGCTCCCCGTGAAGATGATTGGCGTTGACCCTCGGTAGGGAATCATTGCTATATCGAGGTCGTAGGTCTGGGCGTGCGCCGCGACCGGCCCAGCGAGCAATCCGACGGCAAGCAATCCCAAAATCTTACTGTTCATCACACGTCCTCAATTGACCGTACCCCGGATAAAACGATGTTCCGTCGGAGATCAGTTCCGGGCAACGCCGCAACTGCGAAAGCAGGCGCTCTCTCGCAAGTGATAACACGTTATGTAAAGTGCGGGACGGGCTAACGACGCGCGAATGTCACGCGAAGCCGGTTTCTAATGCTCAGCGGTTGATCCATCTTTCGAGCCTTTCGCGGTCGCTAGATGTCTTCGATATTTCCGCGTCCACGACGCGACGTGTCCAGATCTTAAGGCCGCGGACTCCGATCACCGCAAATGCTAATCCCAATGCGATCGAGAGGATGCCGTGGCCGAACGAGAGGCTGGGGGTCGGCTGCGTTCGAGGAACAAGAGCCGCTGCGGCGATAACAACGCCGACGACCGCGGCGAGGGCCCCTATAACCAGCACGCCTAGAGTTAGAGTTCGGAAAGTCAAAGACCAGAGCCGAACTAGTAGCGTCATCGTCGCGTCGTATTCGATCTTTGAGGCGACCCTGCAGCCAGACTCTCGTAGGCGCGGCTCATTCCCGCGCCAAGACGTAGCGGGAATCGTTTCGCGACCAGGTCCCCTGCACCGGTGTCGCTTCGCACGTGTAGTCCGCCGCCATGTTCGTGGCTGCGACTTTGAGTGCGTCCCTGCACTGCTCAAGGCTCGAATACGCAGCCACGGTCTGAGTTCCGCCGGCGTGTAGCTGAGCCACAAGAATGAATAGCATGGATTTCATATTGTTGCCTTCCCCATCTTAAGTTCGTGCTCGTGGGCGTTTGGATACATTCCCCGCAAGCTCCGCATCTCCGAAGAACAATGGTCCTGCCGTCCTCGATTCGTGGCAATGCTGCAACTCCAAAAGCACGTCTTTCATCGCAGGCTATAACACGCTATGTCACATGTCAGAGCTCTTGTGTGGCTGGCACCTCGCGGGAGGAGATGTCATTTGATCTGGGTCGTCTCGGACCTTGTACTGTCATGCGCGAATGGCCGGCCCAACAACAGTTGCACGGCGCGCAGATTCTTCGTTCGAGGATAGATCAGCGACGCCTTGGTACCTACAATCTTAAACGCGCAATGCAGATAGTCGGAGTCGCTCCGCTCGTCGCGGCAATCAGGGCTTGATCAGCCTTTCTTGCGTAGGCTTTCGCCATCGGTATCCACCGAAATCGCCATTGCACGCGCTACATCATAAGGCGGTTCTCACACAGCCTCGACCCGTCGCTGCCGGTGGCGACCGTCCTCTATCCGGCTTTGAGACTATTTCGATTTACGAGAGCGGATTTGTAAAGTGAATAAGGCGCGCAACAAACTTTCTTTGGCGGCGATTGGCGATTCGCACGCGCACCATCTGAAATTGCTCATTGATCAGACAATTCTGGGTTCCTTGATTGCGACATGTCAATCCTTCGGACTGATGTGACTGAGCGAAGATCGCTCACCGCCACGATGAGAGAGTCCAAATTGCCACGACCGCGCAATCGAAGCCGGATCGAATGCTTTCCTGCATCACTCAACGCGTCATCTTGAGGCGCAACGTCATGGACCGTAAAGGCGCGGCCGGTACATTGCTTCAAGATCTCGCGTATGGCCCCTTCGCCGGCCACGTATTCAACTGAAAGAACACACTCCTCTGCATGAATTATTCGTTTGCTAAGACGCGAAAAACCGAACATGACCAGAAAATATGCAGCGGTCACGAATAATGCCAGGATCGGCAAGCCAGCACCACAAGCCATGCCGACTGCCGCGGTGAGCCAAATACCGGCCGCGGTGGTGAGGCCGCGCACGATGTCGCGTTGAACGAAAATGAGTCCGCCCCCGATAAAGCCGATGCCACTGACGATCTGCGCAGCGATACGAGATGGATCGAGAACGATTTGATTCAACACAATGACATCGCCGAACCCGTATTTAGATACCAGCATGAGCAGAGCGGCCGCTACGCCCACCAGGGTATGCGTGCGCAATCCGGCGCTCTTCATTATCCGAATCTCGCGTTCTAGCCCTATGAGCGACGACAGCACCAAGGCAAGCGTGAGTTCTCCGAGCTGTGTATACGTTTGACCTAGCGTTTCAGTCGAAAGCCAATGGATCGGATTCATGGTTTGTGCCTCGCTTTTCTTGGTTTTCGTGTAAGAAAGTCCATTCGCTCGGGCGCGACGGCTATAAAGATGCCTTTCAACGTCAGCTCTGCGGCTAGTTTAGCAATAGCAACGGCAGAATTTGGCCGTCCAGAGACGGTCGCCGCCGACGGCCTCGCTACCGACGCGACAAGGAGGGGTTTTGCGTCGGCGCGTGAATAGGCGTCGGCTGACCCTGCTTCGGGCTCAATGACATTCGCGATACCCACATGTAAGTGGTAAGGGACGAAGTAGTGCTAGCCGAGCCGGCAGTGGTGCCGGCACGACGCTGGAAACTAGGTGGTAGCCGTCTCTTTTCCAATCGCGCCTCTGGGTCGTTGGTGCTGGACTAAAGAACGCCACAAGTATTGAATTGGAAGCGGTAGCAGCGAATCGAGGACACGACGATATGCACCATTCCCGCCTTTGCGCTTTGCTGATCGACTGCAAGACTTCCGATGTGGACGAAGCGGCACAGTTCTGGAGCGAGGCGCTGGGCCGCGCGGTAGACTCCAATCACCCGGGTACTCGCGGCAACTACCGAATGCTGGAGACACCGCCTGACGAGCTCATCGTGCAGATCCAGCGCGTGGAGCACGAAAGCCGCGTTCACATCGATATCGAGACGGACGACATCGCGGCCGAGGTGGCGCGTTTGGGGAAGCTTGGCGCTACGGTGATCGAGCGTCTAGAGCGTTGGGTGGTGATGCAGGCGCCCACCGGTCAACGCTTTTGCGTCGTGCGAATACAGCGTCCCGGCTTTCCAAAGAACGCCAATCGTTGGGAATAAATAAACCACTGAGCGCCGATCGTGACAGTGGATCGCTCTCATCCGCAAAGAGGCGACTACGCAGCGGGTCCAGGTCGGATGCTTGGAGGAGCTCCCAAACGCGTATCAAACCGCGATAGGTTCGAGCAGATTGGTACGGGCGGCGTCTTCCCCTGCCGGATTCCGGCTACGGCTATACTGCCGTGGCGAACAGCCCATGACTCTCTTGAACGCTGTGCTGAAAGCACTTTCGGATTCGTAGCCGAGCGAGGGAGCAATGACGGAAATAGGATCGCCGGAATTCGTGAGCTTGTCCCCTGCCAGCAGCATTCGCCAACGCGTCAGGTATTCCATGGGTGACGTCCCGACCTTCTTTTTGAATTTCAGGGCAAAGATCGATCGCGACACACCGGCACACTCCGCCAGCTCGCCCAATGTCCAGCGGTGCGCCGGGTCGTCGTGCATGGCGTTGATCGCTGCGGCCATTTGTTTATCTGCCAGTGCGAAGAGCCATCCGACGTTACCGCTCAACTCTTCCGCCTGGTGCAGCCGCAGAGCCTGAACCAGCATCATGTGGGCGAGGTGTTGCGCAACGAGAAAACTACCGGGCTGCCGCTCGCGCAACTCCTGCATCATTCGCTCAACCGACCAGCGCAACACCGCCTGGTCCGATTCTTTCCAGATATGCACGACGGGCGGCAGCATTCCCAACAGGATGCCGGCATGATTGCCGCTGATTCCAAAGCGGCTTCCGACAAGAAAGAAATCCCCGCCGCCGTTATACGTGACGACGCCGCCATACCGAGCAGGAGAAAAAATCGGGCCTGCGTCAGCAGGCGCCAACGTTAGGTCGCTCGCGAGGCGGAAGGACCGCCCGCTCGGAAGCACGAAACAGTCCCCCGTCTTGAGGCGCACCGCGTCAGGAATCCCGTCCACGGACAGCCAGCATTGGCCGGAAACGACTGCGTAGGACTTGATGAAATTTTGTTGGTCTCGGAATTGGATCGACCAAGCTCCTCCCGCATCAAAGCCAGCGGACACATAACTGCGCGGTTTCAACAGCGACAGCACATCTGAGAGTGGATCCATGGGTATCCAGGACGATTGCGAAGATAATACAGACGTTACAGCATAGCTCGTCTTCGCTCAATCGAATACCTTGATCGCCACGGGACCGCGACAGCGGTCAAGCAAAGAACCCAACGAGGCGATCTATGCGTATCTCGGGCAACACTATCCTGA
This sequence comes from uncultured Gammaproteobacteria bacterium, assembly GCA_963755965.1. GTDB lineage: Bacteria > Pseudomonadota > Gammaproteobacteria > Steroidobacterales > Steroidobacteraceae > Bog-1198. The sequence goes on along the minus strand of CAVWLU010000004.1, from coordinate 1,202,270 downwards.
TTACTGGCGGTACCAGCGGCATTGGCCGCGCCCTTGCCGAAGATTTTCATCGACGCGGAAATCAGGTCATCATCGCCGGCCGCCGTGAGCCACTCCTCAAGGAGATCACGGCAGCCCACCCCGGCATGCATGGCATGCAACTCGACGTTGAAGATCCTCGTGCCGTGGATGCCTTCGCGAGCAGTCTTCAGAAACAGTTCCCTGAACTCAACGTTTTTATCAACAACGCCGGAATCTCTAGGCGCGAAGATCTCACTGCCGACACCAGCGATATTTCCGTGGCGCGGTCTATCATTCACACCAACATCCTCAGCGATTCCAGCTCCGGGAAACGTCCGTGGAGGTCCTCGAACTTGTCCCTCCGTACGTGCAAACGGAACTTAGCGGACCCCATCAGGCGACCGATCCCCACGCCATGCCGCTGGGAGACTACGTTGCCGAAGTGATGAAGAACCTCAGCGACCCAAACCCATCCGGCGGCGAGATTCTCGTCGAGCGCGTCAAAGCACTCCGCCGGGCCGGAGAAAACGAGGATTACGCGCGAATATTCGCAGCCAACAACAATCGGTGATTAGCGTTCGGTGAAACGAAGTAAAGGAGAAGTCATCATGCGTGTCTTTGTCACAGGTGCTACCGGCTTTATCGGTTCTGCCATTGTTCAAGAACTTATTAACGCGGGCCATCACGTGATAGGCCTTGCTCGTTCGGACGCCGCCGCAAAATCTCTCAGCGCCGCTGGCGGCCAGGTGCATCGAGGTGATCTTGAAGACCTGGAAAGCCTGCGCCGCGGAGCGGCGATGTCGGATGGGGTGATTCACACGGGCTTTATCCATGATTTCTCGAAATTCAAGGAAGTCTGCGAAACAGATCGACATGCTATTGAGGCACTCGGCTCGGCGCTTGCGGGCTCGAACCGTCCCTTGATCATCACCTCCGGAATCGGGATTCTTCCACCAGGTGGGCTTGCCACCGAGAAGACCATGCCTCCTTCGGGATCCAGCTCGCACCCTCGCGCAGCTTCGGAACAGGCAGCCGATTCGCTGGCAGCGCGCGGCGGGCGCGTTTCGGTGGTACGCCTTCCGCCATCGGTCCACGGTGATGGCGATCACGGCTTCGTTCCAACGCTCATCGGCATTGCACGTGAAAAGGGAATGTCAGTCTATAAAGGTGACGGACTCAATCGCTGGCCTGCGGTGCACCGGCTCGATGCTGCCCTTCTGTTTAGGCTTGCACTTGAAAAGGCTCCTGCTGAGGAGAGTCGGTTTCACGGGGTTGCCGAGGAGGGCGTCGCGTTCCGAGAGATTGCGGAAGTCATCGGCAGACGCCTGAACATTCCTGTTGTATCCAAATCACCCGAGGAGGCGGCTCAGCACTTTGGCTGGTTTGCGCACTTCGCAGCGATGGACAATCCGGCCTCAAGCCGGCGAACTCGAGAGCTGCTGGGGTGGCAGCCGAAACAGCCGGCGCTGATTCCCGATCTTAACCGGCCGCGCTATTTCGAAACGAATGGCGGGTCACGGGCAAGCTGAACGGACTGCCATTGTCAGGTCGTGGTGCGAGGCGCGCGCGAGCGGAGAAACGGCATGGTGAGAGTTGCCGTGAGCAACATCGATCCGACTGTCAGGATTAGCGAGGCGATCATGCCGCCGTGGTCGAGCACATAACCCATGGAGCTTGCGCCGAGAACCGAGCCGAGGGTGGAGAAGGGAGTTGCCGCCGGCACTAACAAGTTGTTCGCGTCGATGAGCGCTGAATAAAGATAGCAGTTCAGGAAGATCCAACCGATCTGCAGCAGAGAGATGTAGCACAGGAACCATGCGGCCGATCGGGAGCCCAAAATCATCCCGAACAGCATGCCGGTCATCAAGAGGACAGCGCCCCCGATCGGTAGCCTGAGACCGACCCGATCGTTGAGCCAGTACGCCGCCACCGAACCCAACGAACTTAACACCACGGAGATGCCGATGGCGTGCAAGGTCGCCTCGACCGACAGATGCGCCGCGACGCGGCCGAATTCGCCCAGAAACGTGTAGACGCCCGTCTGTACCACGATGAAAGGGACGAAGGACAGGAGCAAGGGGTAGGCGCGCCGTGATCCCTTGAGACTTTCAGGCTCGCCTGGGTGGGCGGTCATCGCTGTGGGCCACATCGGCGGCAATAGCGTCAAGAAAGGAAGAAGTGCGATGAAAAGCGCAGCCATCAAGATGAATAGGCCCGAACTGCCCAACCGCTCGAACACCGAAGCGGTGGAGAACATGAAGGCCGCTTCGACGCCGATCTGAATGAAGGTGGTAACCGCTATGATGCGTCCCGGCGATCTCGAATTGGCCAATACCGCTGAATACAGGGCCGTCAGAAGTCCGCCGGATATGCCGACCAGGCCGCGCAATAGACACACACCGGCGAAATCCTTCACGATCACGCATCCGGCATTGCCGGCGATCGCCACCAAAATACTGGGCAACGCCACTTGGCGCCAGCGCCAGCGCCGCTGCCAATACAGGCCGGACAGCGAACCCAGCGCGAGACCTGCCAGTTCGATCGCAGCGACGGCCCCGAGCCGAGTGGCTGTCCAATTCCGTTGCGCCCAGCTCTCGAGCATCGCCGGCGTGATGAGCGTGCCGAGTGTGCCGATGATGAACAGTGCATTGACATAGGCGAGGCGCGACAGCGAGTCGAAGCGCGGACCTTGGGGCGGGGGACCAGTCACCCGAACAGCATGGGTGTGCGGGTGAGAAGTTCCGGTCCGCCGGTCGTTACGATGAGGTTTTGTTCGAATCCGGCGGTCCCGATGCCGGGATGCGTCAGAAAAATCTCCGCCGCCATCACCATGCCGGCTTCGAGCGGCACATCGTAATGCAGCGCTCCGTCGGTATCCGCTTCGCCTTCGTCGATGGGAATGACGTAGGGAATGAAATTCGTGCTGAGACCATGCCCCAGCAGTGGAATCTTCAATTGCGGATGGTCGAAGTAGCCGTGCTTGCGGGCAATCGCTCCGCCGAGAACGCCCAACTGCCGCGGCGTGATACCGGGGCGCATGGCTGCGACGACGGCGTCCACAACCTCAACGGCGCCTTCCAGCAACGCGCGTTGTGATTGGGTCGGCTGGTTGCCGCAGATCAACGAGCGGCCGGGGTCCATCCAATACCCTTGGAAAATGGGTCCCATGATCCAGACGCGCACCATGTCTCCGGGCGCGGGCGGCGTGGTGTGGTAGCCATATAGATCCATACTCACTACGCGGCGCTCGGTGTCCGCTCCGTGATGGATATCGATGCGATGAAAGCCCCCGCCGTCTCGCAGCAGGATAGCCGCCGCCGCGGAGGCCGCCTCGGCGCTCGAATGCCCGGTCATCAAGGACTCGCAGGCCGCTGTGAGCGCGCGGGTGACCATGTCCCCGGCCATGCGGTACGCCTCGAGTTCTCGCGCACTCTTGATAGATTGGGGCCCCAAGAGCAAGGTCTCATCGGCAAGCCATTCTATTTCCGGCGTATGCCGGCGCAGCAACCGGTCATACATGCCCGGCAATACATCATCGCCCACTACTGCGATCCGGCCTGCAATGCCTTGCTCGCGCAAGTATGCGGCAAGACCGGTCATCAAATTTTCCGAATGACTGATGACCTCGCCGCAGACCACGCGCGACAAGTCCAGGTCCTCCGCCGGCAAACCCACGTGAAGCTCCGGTTCCCGGCCGCGGCGCATGAACACGGCGGAAAACGTGTAGGGCGCCCCGCTCTTCTCGCTCGCCGGATCCTGACCCGAGCCGTTCATCACGAAATTCGTAAGCCACAGGACATCGCCCACCCGATCGAAGGTGCCCGCTCCGCGCTGCCAGATGAGCAGATGCTCATAACCACGGATGGCCATCGCCTGATAGACGCGCTCCCAGCGGGAGCGGTATTCCTCGGCGGCGAAAAACATGCCGGGTCTTTTACCGTTCATGCGGGGTGGTGCGGTCGCGTCGTGCATAAACTCAAGAACTCCTCGAGCAGCCGATTGAACCGGGCGGTTTGATCGATGAACATCATATGCGCGCACTCTGCCATCACGACCAACGTGGCTCGCGCCAAGGACGCGCGGCTGATGTCGGCCGTTGCGGTCGAGACCAAGTCGCGATCGCCGATCACGACGAGGCTCGGCGCCTTCACGCGCGAGAGTGAATGGGTGAAATCAAAGCCCTTGAGATTACCGTCGATGCGAAAATCGGAACGGCGCACCCACATCTCGCGCAGTACCTCCATACCGAGGTCGAGCGGCTGCTTGAACCGTCGCGGCGGCGCCTTCGCATACATATAAGGCGCAAGGGCCTGAGCAGACGCCGCTGCATAATCCTTCTTATACGCACCGTCCGCTTCGAAGATACCGGCCCTTTCGTGCCGTGTCAGCCGGGTCCGAAGGTGCGCCGGCAGGCGCTTGCGGATATTACGGAAGTCCGTATCGATGCACCGTGCGCTCGAGCCCGTGCCGGCGAGCACCAATCCCAAAATCCTTCTCGGATGTTTGACTGCATACGCCTGTGCCAGGATACCGCCGAAGGAGTGACCTAGGACCACGATCCGCGGTAGCTTGAGATGTTCTCGCACGTGCTCGATGTCCTTCACCATGCGATCCAACGTATAACCTTTAGAATCTTTGAGGCGCTCCGAGCGGCCCGATCCGCGCTCATCGATCAACACCAGCTGACAGTGGCGCGCCAGCGGTCGAAGCGCGGGAAGAAAGTCCGAGTGATCGGCGCCCGGGCCCCCGTGCAGCAGCAGTAACGGCACTCCGCGACCCAGGGTCTTGAAATAGATTTTTGCACCGGCTCCCTCGATGAAGCCTTCGCGGACTCGCAAAGTGTGTGAATGATTTTTGCTATGTGCGCCGCGCATCTCAGAAGTGCATTTTAAGATCGATGCCTAGCGTCCGCGGTGGCGTGGAAATCTGCGTGTTGAAGGTATTGCCAAAGTTGTACGTCGCTCCCTCCAGGATCTCCACGATGCCGTTCGAATTCGTAAGATTGTGCCCATAAAGTGATAGATCGTAGTGTCCCGTGCGCACTCCCACCGCGGCCTCGAGCGCGCTGTACGCCGGCCGCACGGCGTCGTAGCCGAACCCCGCGGGAACGTTGCCCAGGTGACTCCAATCGAGACGCAGATACCCGGTGTGATCCGCGATCACGGCGGTATATTCGCCTCCGAGATTGAATTTCTGGCGCGGCACACCGGGCACCGCTTCTCCGGCCTGCGCCGCGGCGGCCCCCAGAAACGCAGCATCGATCGAGGTGAACTCGGCGTGATCGTAAGAACCGCTTGCGCTCAGCAAGAGCGATTCGACAGGTTTGAAGTTGATCTCTACCTCGACGCCCTTGCTCTGCGCAGTGCCCACGTTGGCGACGAAAAGGTACCCGCAGCCCGGATCCGTGACCGCTTGCTGCACATTCTTCCAGTCGATTCGGTAGCCAGCGACGTCAATCGATAGTTTGCGGTCCAGGAACTCCATCTTCGTACCGAGCTCGTAATTCCATACGGTGTCTGGCTGATACAGCGGCGAATAGGCATTGTTCAGCGTACAACCGATTCCGGTGGGCAGTCCGACGTTAGGGCCGCCCGGGCGGTAGCCGCGCGCCGCCGTTGCATATACGGTGGTATCGTCGAACGGATGATACGTCAGCACCAGACGCGGGCTGTTGCCGCTCGCTTTTGCGTGTACCAGGGGTTGACTGGGTGCGGCAAGAACGCCGCTCTGTACGTTTTCCAGACTGTCGCGCAGTTCGTAGTAGCGTTCACCGGCGGTAATCTCCAGGCGCGGCATGATCTTGTACGTCAGATCTACGAAGACCGCTGTCTGTTGATCGATCACCGATTGGTCAAAGCTATATAAATTGGGGCCTGTCGTTTGGCCTATGGCGTCTGCAAACGTAGCGCTGTTCGATGTCTCCGTCGAATGCTGGCGGTAGTGACTGAAGTACGCACCGCCCACCCAACGCAGTGCTTGGTCGGTCGGAGACGTCAAGCGAAATTCCTGAACGAATCCAGAGTTGTGCGACGTATCGAAATCCGTCTCCGGATAGTTAGGCGGGTATGCAATGTCGAAGGCCGGCGCGATATTTGCCAACAATAGCGTGAAATCGCTCTGCGTCTGCACGTCTCGGGACAGTACCGAAGTCGACGACATCAGCGTTGCAATATCGAACACGTAGTCCACTTGCAGATTGCCAACCTCTAGTCGGCTGGTTTGCGGGCTCGGATAATAGGCAGCTATCGTGAATTCGGGCAAGTTGGTGAAGTAATCCGAGTTGTTGCGGGCATCGACTTCCGAGAGCATGAAGGTCGGCTTGATGGTCAGGGCATCGGTCGGCTTCCACACGCCGATGACCCGAGTGCTCTTGAGGTCCACATCGTTGATCCGTCTTGCGGTGACCGGGAGTTCAGGCTGCGCGACGCTGTAGTCGCCGGGGGCCGCTTGATCGATATAACCGGGGACATGCTCAAAGGCGCCGACGATACGCACGGCGGCATCAGACGACAGCGGAAGATTCACGGCCGATTTGGTTAGATATCCCGCACCGCCGCCATCCATGCTCGAGCCGCCCACCTCCGCGTTTACCGCAAAGGCGCTCGGATCGGGTTGAGCGGTCAGGATTCTAATTGCGCCACCCATGGAACTGGATCCGTACAGCGTTCCCTGGGGCCCCCGCAGCACTTCGACCCGATCGACATCAAAGAAATCGATATCCGGCGCACCGGCAAAACCGTCCGTGCGGATGTCGAGTGGAGTCTCGTTCAGATATAGGGATACTGCCGGCTCGAGTCCATACGATGTCCCAAGCCCCCGGATTGCCAATGTCGTCTCCCCCGGACCGAGCACGTCGAAAGAGAGACTGGGTACGTAAGCCGCGAGATCAGCATTGCCCTGCAAGCGCATCTGGTTGAGCGTATCCCCGCTCATCGCAGTGATGGCCGCCGGCACATCTTGCAGGCGTTCAGCCCGACGCTGCGCCGTGACGACAATTTCGGTAAGAGAATCGCTCGAGGTCTGCGCCGCCACGGTCTGGATTGTGAGGAGGCCGGCCAATACGAGCGGCGTGCAAATGAACTTCATGACTCTCTCGTGCAGAGATTCATTGTTCGTAAGCGACGGTTCGTCCCACGACGCGGGCATACACCTCACTGCCGTAGCACACACCAGGCTTTCGATCGTAGCTAAAGAGCGCAATGACGCGAGGAACCTTGCCGCGGACCGGCGGCACGCGATGCAAAGCTCTGCGGCCGCAGAACAGCAGCAGCGTCCCGGCCTCGACCTTGATTGAACGCACTGCCTGAGAGCGCCCATCGAGCGCGGCGGCGACGGCCGGGTAATTCTCCTCGCCATCTTTGCGGATATTGGGTGCGAAGTCGAAGGTGCCTCCCGCTTCCGGTGCCTGGAGTAAAATCGAGACCACAAAATCGTTGAGGTCGAAATGCCAGCCGTGCGTGTCGCCTTCATATAGGACGGTCGACGTGCACGCCGTTACCGGATCGGCCAATTGGAACAGAGCGGGCTCATTGAGCATCTGCGCAATTCTTCGCGTGAGAGTCTCATCGCGATAGAGCGTCCGCAGTCGTCCCGTTTTGCTCAGTACATCAGTTGCGACGACAAATTGACGACTGTCATGCTTGCGACGACGGACGTGGTCGATGGGGTATTGCTCGAGCGTCGATTCGTCGTAGGCGCTGAACGATTGTTCTCGCCGGTATGCGCGCGGCATCGCATCCAAGACCTCGCTCGTCATTGCCTCGGCCACCCCCGGACGCAGGAAACCGGGCAGACTCGTGAAGCTTGATTCTTTGAGTTGAGCCCTGCAGCGATCGGCGATGGGAGCGAATGCCGCATCGTCGCAAAGCGGGTAGCGCTCCAGGTCTATCAGCGCGGATAGAGAGATCGATTCTGACATTACTTAGCCTCCAACTCCCCGGACTTGGGTGTCCCGCCTTCGATGCTTTTCTTATACTTATATTCGATAAAAACCTCGGTATAACTAGAGATTTTGTACGGATTCGCTATAATTTTGATATGATGACATTGAGACGGTCTCTGCCCCCCATCAATGCGCTCGTCGTATTCGAAGTCGCCGCCCGGCATCAAAACCTCACGGCGGCGGGCGCTGAACTCTGCATTGCCGCTTCTGCGGTCAGTCGTCACGTCGCCACCGTGGAGCGCGAAACCGGCCTCAGCCTTTTCGTGCGCAACGGAAACCGGCTCGAGTTGACCGCGGCAGGACAACGCCTGGCGGACGCGATAGGGGCCGGACTCGGGCACGTGCGTGATGTCCTCACCTCGCTCAAACAGCGGGAGACTAAACGGACGTTGACCATCGCGTGCAGCCACGACCTCGCCCAGATTTGGCTCATGCCTCGCTTTCGCGAGCTCGCCGAACACATCGACGACCGGCAAGTACGGGTCATCACCGCCACGACTTACGAAAGTTTCGATGCACCCGATATCGATTTGTCGATTCGATTTGGAGACGGGAAGTGGCCCGGCTTCACGGCGGCCCATCTCTTTGACGAGGAAGGGTTCCCGATCTGCGCCCCTGAGCTTCTTGCGAGGCATCCGGAACTGCTCAACGCTCCGCCGCAGGTGCTGATGAGATTCCCGCTGCTGCGACTCGCGAGCGAGGAAACCATTGGACTGAAGTGGGTGGACTGGTTGCGCCATCAAGGCGTTAAGCTGCCGGTGGTCTCAGGTCCGACGTTCTCGACTTTTTCCCTTCTGCTGTTGGAATTGGTGGCGGCGCGTGGTATTGCGTTGGGGTACGAGTGCATCGTCGACCAACTGTTCATCGATCGGCGCATCGTCCGGCTGTCCGACCGATCGGTCCGAACGGGGTTAGGCTTTTATCTCGTCTATCGCGAGCCGGAACCGATTCCGATCGACGCCCTCATTCACGTGTTTCGGAAAGGGCTCGATGCGCAGCAAGGCATCGGCCAAAACATCACGACCGGTGCTTGACGAATTCACCCGCCTTCATAATGGCCATCAAGCGCCGACCATCCTCAGCGAGCACATCGATGTCCACGAGCGGATCACCGTCCACGATCAGTATATCGGCGTAGCATCCCGGTTGAATCTTACCGAGCAGTGGCTCCATCAAGATCTCGGCATTCACGGCCGTCGCTGACCGCAAGATGGCGGCGGCCGATTGCACTTCCCGCCGGATGCGGAACTCGCGGGTTTGTTGGGTGTGGAGATGCCCGAGAAGATCGGTTCCAAAACCCATCTTGAGTCCCAAGCGATCCATGATCTCCAGGCCCTTGAGGGATTGATCGCTCACCTCGGCGAGCTTGGCGCTCATCCAGGACGGCAGTCGGCCGGCTTTGGCGTCGTCGATCAACGCACGCACGATAACGGTCGTGGGCACCACGTATGCGCCTGCGGATTTGACCGCAGCCGCGCTGCTCTCGTCGATCAAGGTCGCATGTTCTATGGTGCGTACGCCCAGTTTCGCCGCTCGCGCGATGGAACTCGGCGGATGACAGTGAGCCGCCACATATTTCCGGCGCCGAGCAGCCTCCTCGACCGCCGCCACGACTTCCCGATCGGTAAATTGATCCATCCAAATGGGATCGGTTGGCGATAAAACACCGCCCGACAGCATGATTTTGATGCAGTGAGCCCCCCGCCGAAGCTCCTCTCGCGCCGCTGCTCGGACCGCATCCTCGCCGTCGACGACGATCGCGACTCGCCCCGCCGCCGAGCACCCGCAAGCACCCACCTCACTGAAGGGGTCCCTAAAATCACCGTGTCCGCCCGTCATGGAAAGCGCCCTTCCCGCGAAGAACACTCGAGGTCCCCTGATCAGCCCATCCGCGACAGCTCTCGCGATACCGGCATCGCCGCCGCCAACATCGCGTACGGCGGTAAAGCCACAGTCTAAGGCGTGCCCCAACATCTTGGAGGCATAGCTCGCGACATAAGTCAGCGGCTGCGTCTCGACGTCCGTCACCCTGAGACTGGCGCCGAGAACATGGCAGTGCGCATCAATCAATCCGGGCATCAGGGTCTTTCCGCCGACATCAACGACGTCCCCACCGGTCGATAGTCCCCGTGTTCGGTCCACCGCCACGATGCGGTCGCCCTCGACGACCACTACCGACTCGTCGAGGTACTCGCTCTGCACGCCATCGAAGATCCGTGCGTTCAAGAATGTCGTTCGATTCACTAGGTTGCCCGCCGGTTCTTCTGATCGATCAAAGGATCTTATTTTGCATTCTCTTAAGGCATCTCTCTGTGCGATATTGGCATTGAAAGAATGACTTTTAAACACCGAGAGGAGGGCATCAGGATCATGACCAACCTTGACGATTCCGCACCTGCCCCGGTTTTGCCGGCGCCGATACCGCGCCGCGGTCGCCTGCCGCTGTTTGAGTTTTTTCGCACGCTGCGCGACAACATGATCGCCACCTATGCCGAAGAAGCTTACGAGCGCGACATCGTCGAAAGGAAGATGTTTGGCCGCAGTAGGTTCCTCGTCAACGACCCAGCAGCAATCAAGCACGTCCTGCTCGATAATGCGGCCAACTATCAAAAGTCCGAGATCACTCGCCGCATCCTCGAGCCTGGCCTCGGCAGAGGGCTCATCACGTCGGAAGGGGAGACGTGGCGGCGGCATCGGCGCATCATGTCGCCCGCCTTTGACCATCGCAGCATCGCCTCCTATACGTCAATTATGACCAAGGCGGCGCTGGAGTTGTTGGCGGCTTGGAGTCGCCGCGGCACAGGTGCCAGTGTCGATGTTGCGACGGCGATGATGGAAGTCACGCTCAACATCATCTCCCGCACAATGTTTTCGTCCGATTCTGATCACATTGTCGCGATCATGGAGCGTAGCGCGGGACGTTATCAGGCGCAGATGCGCCCGAATATGATGGATTTCCTAGGCTTTCCAGGATGGCTTGCCGGCCTAGGTCGAACCGGAGTCGCGGGTCGTACGCTCGGCGAGTTCGATACGGAAATCAATCGGCTTATCAAAATGCGGTCGAGCCGCCCCGAAGACGGTCCCGAAGATTTGCTGGCTCGCCTCATCGCCGCGCGCGACGAGCAAACAGGCGGCGGCATGACCGCACAGGAAGTGCGCGATCACGTGATCACGATCTTCACGGCAGGTCACGAGACAACCGCAATGGCTATGACGTGGACCTGGTATCTGTTGTCGCAACATCCGTCCGAAGAGACGAAATTGCATTCCGAATTGCAGACCGTGCTTGGCGGGCGCGCTCCGAACTCGGAGGATCTGAGCAAGCTCATCTACACTCGAATGGTGATAGAAGAATCCATGCGCCTTTATCCGCCGGTGCATACCATCGCGCGCGAGGCGCTCGCCGACGACACGCTTGCCGGGCTGCATGTGCCCAAGGGTTCCAATGTGCTGATCGCCCCTTGGGTGCTCCATCGCCACCAGCAGCTTTGGCACAATCCCGGACGATTCGATCCCGAGCGGTTCTCGCCGAAGCAAACCGCCGCACGTCGGCGCTTCTCGTACCTTCCCTTCGGGGGCGGCCGTCGTATCTGCATCGGAGCGGCGTTCGCGATGACCGAAGCGACGATTCTGCTTGCTACGATCGCGCAGCACTACCGACTGCGGCTCGTGCCGGGGCATCCCGTCGAGCCGCAAGGTCTGATTACGCTTCGTCCCCGCCGCGGGATGATGATGACGCTGACACCACGGTCATAGAAAAGGGCAGCGCTGAACATGGCGGATGGGGGCGATCTAAAGTTGGTGCTAAGGGCTATTTGCCGTTTCGGTCGTCGTTGGATATCAGCTGTTTCGCAAGACCCGCACGATGTGGTATGATTCATTATCATACCGGAGACAGTGCCGTGGCCAGCGTAAAGGTAGCCATCACCCTCGAGCAAGAGACGCTGCGCCAGGTCGACGGCCTGGTGGCGCGGCGAGTCTTCCCCAATCGCAGTCGCGCGATCCAAATCGCCCTGCGCGAGAAGATCGATCGCGTGGAAGGCAGTCGTCTCGCCGCTGAGTGCGCGAAGCTCGATAAGAAGTTCGAGCAGGCGTTGGCCGAAGAAGGTCTCGGCGAGGATGTCAAGGCATGGCCCGAATTCTAAGAGGCGAGGTTCGCTGGGCGGACCTCAACCCCGTGCGGGGTCATGAACAATCCGGCAATCGCCCGGTGCTCATTCTCAGCCACGATATTTTCAACGCTCGATCCGGCACGGTCATTGCGATTGCGCTGACGAGCCAGCCACAGAGGGCGGGATTTCCGCTGACGTTGGAACTCAAGTTGCCGGCGCTGCGCAAACCGACGTGGGCTAAAATCAGTCAGATTCGAACCTTGTCCGTGGAGCGAATCGGTAAAAGACTGGGGCGCATTGCGCCGATCGACGTCACCAAGGTCATCGAGGGTCTGAACGAGATTCTAGGCGCATAACTATCCCCGCTGCGCAGGAGGTGCGGTCATGAGCGAACTTCAACCGACGGCGGCGCCGGTGCGCGGCTTTCTCGACTGGCCGGTGGCGACGGATCCTACCGAATGGTCGGCGGACGTTGCGCTCATCGGAATCCAGCACAGCGAGCCGTATGCACACGACCCGTGCCCGAACGACCAGGCGCGCGCGCCGAATGCCATCCGTCTGCGTTCGGATCAGATTTCCTATGGCCGCGAGCAGTGGGACTTCGATCTCGGCGCCCCGCTTGGGGCGGCCATGCCGCGCTGCATCGACATCGGTAACGTTGCCTGGAGCGGCGGCAGCTACGACGACTACTCAGCCGCGATCAGCGCGCGCGCCCGCCACTTGTGGAAACAGGGGGCCCAGATTTTCGCGCTCGGCGGCGATCATGGGGTGACGATCCCGCTGCTCGATGCACTGGACGCCGTCGGCGAGACGGTCCACGTGTTTCATGTCGATGCGCATCTCGACTGGCGCGCGGAAGTTGGCGGTGTGCCCCGTGGCTATTCGAGCCCATTGCGCTGGGCAAGCAGCAAACCGCAGGTCACCGGCATGACGCAGGTCGGGATGCGCCAGACGGGCAGTGCGCGGCGCCTCGAGGTCGAGGCTGCGCGCGCGTACGGCTCGCACGTCTTCCCGGCCGAGGAGTTGTACGAGAAAGGCTGGATGCCGGTGCTGGCGACAATCCCCAAAGACAGTGCCGTGTACATCACGATCGATGCGGACGGGATGGACCCCACTGAGATGCCCGCGGTCATGGCCCCGTCGCCGGGCGGCATACTCTACCGCGAGATCGCTCCCGTCCTGCGGCGCATCGCCCGCGCGCACCGCGTGGTGGGGATGGACGTGGTTGAGGTTGCGCCGAGCTATGACAGCGCGAACGGCATCACCGCGATCATGGCTGGAAGGCTCGTGATGAACGTGCTAGGTGCCTCGTGGGCTCCGGACGGGGCCATGCACAGTCGCTAAGATCGGGAACGCGGCTAATTTGGCGAGAAGCGCAGCAACGAGCTGACTTTCTCAAGAAAATGACATCAAGGGGCTCCCATCTTCACCCACCCGCTGCACCACCCGGCGAACGCCACGCTCTTTCCGGCGAAGAGTGCGCAGGAACCTGTCGAATCTCCCGTCTTCTTATAGAGCGAACAATTTCCGCAATACGCATCGGACTTTGCCGATTTTGTAACGTAATCGCGCCCTCTCGCCGCCGGATCGCTCGGATCCAGTGCCGGCAAGTCTGCATACGCGGCGTCACTGATAAAGAGGCTTGCAACCGGAACGAGCGAGCCTGCAATCAGGCCGCCCTTCACCAGCGCACGCCGTGTAATCATTCGATCCATTTCATGGCCCTCTTGGCAATATCGTTCCGGACCCAGTGAGATCAACGGAGCCACTCCAGTAATGAGCATCTCCATGCCGACACTTGACGTCTGTACGTTGTCGAACATACGCATTGTATCTAACAACCACAGCTTCTCGGCCGCCAACCCCTTCCGGTGAACTACTTCAATTCCTTGGTGATTGCGTCCGCAGCATTCCCGGCAACGACCCAGGCCGCGGATCCGGCAACGACGGCCTCATCCTCGAACCACAGAAATCCAAAGTCGTCGATGCACTCTGGAAAATCTGGTTTGATGATGACGTAGCCCGGAATCACGGCGCCTGGTATGTAAGCATTGTCCGCGCGGTTGTTGCTGTAGGTCTTGGTCTTGGAGACCGTTCCGACGCCGGCCACATATGATGTGCTGGAGACCGGGTGCGTGCCGAGAATGTAATTGACGGCACGAAGCGTATATTCCGAACTCACGAGGTCCGGAAACGCCTTGTGCAGAAAGTACATCCGGATGGCCATGTCAACCACGGCGCTCGATCCACCCCAAGTGCCCAAACTCGGAGGCACCCCGAACGGGGTGCTGTCCAACTGCTTGTCCAGGCCCGCGAGGTAGGTCTTCACGGCTTCCCGCATTTCACCCTTCGCGTTCGCGTCTAGATAAGGCAGCGCTCGGACGGCCATCCACCCATGGCTACCCATCTGCTGTGGAGTGATCATCTGTGGGAACAATTCCTTCAGACGCGATTTGTAGGGCTCTGCGCCGTTCGTCGCAATTGTCAATTCCAGAGCCGCAGCCCAGTCCTGTCCAATGCGAAAGTCGCCGCGGCCGAAACCCGGCGGAGGAGCGGTTTGCACGCTAGTTACGCCACTAGACACCACACCCTGCGATGCAGCCAGCACGCCGTTTCCGGAAGTTTCTGGCGCTCCTTCGTCCCAACCGGCGCCCGTCGGTTGTGGCGTTGGATGAGCTCTCTCGCCGTCCCATGCCTTGATCGCGGTCTCGAGGCAGTCTTTCGCCAATGCGTCGTCCCAGCCCTTCAGCGCATCTGACGCTGCGGCCAGAGCTGCGATCGCGTTCCATTGGAGAACCGCGTTTGTGGTGGTGAAAATCCAGCGGTCATCCGGCCTGCCAGAGTAATCACCCTTTACTTCGTTGAGACGTAGTCTAGGATCGTAGATGCGGCTCGTCGGTCTTCGAAGCTCCATCGCCCAAGTGCGTGTATTGGCGCAGGTCCGGTTCGTGAGTGCCTCGAATCGAGTGGCCTATATTGTGGAACTGCGCCAAGATGAGGAGTGCGCCGTGTTTGATTTGTTCAACCGTATCCGGCACGCCATCGGGACGGTGCATCTCAACCTCGCGCGCGATTTCATCCACAGTTAGTTCGTCGTACTTGAGATCAAATTCGCGATACGCCAAAGCCAGATTCTGAATCACACTAAGCTGCGCGGGCTCCTCTAGATCGAAATCGCCGGCGTCATACCAGCCCCCCACGTTCATACCGGGAATATGATCGCCGCCCTTGTACTTGCCATCCCTCGCCGTAGCCTGATTCCAGTTGTCGAATTGCTCCCCCACTACGGGCGCCATACGCCCGTCATCCAGGTGGGAGGCGCCGTGCCACACGCGATAGGCTTCGCGCACTGAAACGTGATCCATCTGCTCCGCAAGGTGATGGTCCAGGGTGTCCTGCCAGATCTTCGCGTAGGCATCCTTGGAGATGGGAAAGGGTGCCGTATGCTGACCTGCATACTCGATGACATAGAGGCCAGGGCTGTTGACCGTGGTGAAATCGAATTTCGAGTAAACGTAGCGCAACCAGGGCGTTGAGGGCGTGATCGGACCTTCAAATACCTGCTGGTAAGCTCCGCTTTCCGTCAGGCGCAGCACTTTGGCTGTCTGCGGGCCGCTGTACTTCGGATCGAGCTCGAGTACGGCGACCTTGGAAAAGCCCGGCGCATAGCCGACTTGGCTGTGCGCGATCATTGGTGGACGCGTCCATTTCGAAATTACGTCAGGCTTCAAATGCCAAACGATGGCACCGGTCGTCTTGCCCGAAGGAATCAACGATCGCAATACAAACCAACCGTTTTGCGCGCGGTTGCGTCCATCGAACAGCATAAGGGCGGCGGTATCCGAGACAACGGTGATGCGGGCCAGCGCATCGTCGACCCCTAAGGTGATGCTTTTGCCCTCAGCGAATGGAAGCGGCTGGGTGTATCCCTTGGCCTTGTCCCAGTCCTCCAAGTAGTAGGCCTTTTTCGGTTCGTCGGGCAGCGGCAACATCTTGATCATTGGATCATTCGGCGTTCGCGGAAAGATGCCAGCGTTGTATCCGTTCACTAGATACGCCTTGCCCATGTAGATTGAGGGCAGGAATTCCAAGTTGAAACCAGCGCGGCCGACAAGCTTCGGCGGTAGCGCCTTGTCGAGATTGATGCTGACCTTTACACCGCCAGGTTCTGCGGCTACCTCCAGCATATAGCTGACATCGAAGGTCGGGAAAGTGAGATTGGCGGTGAGTCGGTTGTTCGCCTTGTCTGCCTGGCGCCCTTTGAGGGTTGCCACCAAGTCCCACTGTTCGGGTGTCGGCATGAAGCGCACGTCGCCGTTGGTGGCGATGCGCTGGCCGTGGAGAATCATTTCCATGGCCGTATTCTTCTGGTCTACGAAAACGGGGTGATACGTGCTGTCGTAGAGAAGGACACTAAACCCTTGGGTATCGAGGTATCCCTTGTCGGTCACCTGCATCGCAAAATCGGCGGCGAACGCGCTTGGGGCGACCGGCAGAGCGAAAAAAAGCCACGCGGAAAATCCGATGAGTAGGGTTTCGATTCGGCGGAAAGAGGACATTCTAGTTAGCTCCTACAAGCGGCTTTACTTCTAAAAGCTTCCATATTCGATCCTCTGGATAGCTGCAACGACTTACCTGCAGCTCCCCTCAACATAAATGCCGCGTCCATGATAGCGCTACCATAGCTTCGCCGTCTGAGAACTTCAACACATGTCGGCTCCGGAAACCGGAACGAAGGACCTGCGCCGTCACCGCTCGCAATCAAATGGGTCCAGCGCCTAGGCGCTAATTAAGTTCTGTTTTGTGGCGCAACGTGTGATTATTTCCGATGATGTTCCCACCGATCGTTCACGTTGCGCTGGAAAACAAGGGATCGCTGGACGCGGTGGGACTACTGGCCGGCGCGGCGTTCGGCGCGGCTCTGCGCTCGCGGGCCCGCTATATGCTGATAACGGCCCAGTCCGAACTCAGTGATCTTGCCTGTCCTTCAAAGCAGAGTGCGATGGCTGGAGCACAACCGGGATTGAGCAAGATCACTGAGTGCAATGTACCTGTCGCCTACACCCGCCACAGGCAGCAGGCGGCCAGGAGCGGAAGTACGCGCGATTGAAATTCGCACCCGTAAGCTGCCATTCATGAGGGCGGCTGAGTTGCTAGCGCCGGCATGCGCACTCGCCTAAGTGGAAAGAAAAATGCGCGCGAATAAAAGTCTCGACTCGCTTGATGGGCCGCCGTTAAAGCCGACGGGCGGGGCGCCCGCGACCTGCCCTAATTAGCCGTTTAATTGACATAATCTAGCTGTGTCTGTGATTTGCGACACACTTTTGAACAGGAAAGGTTGCGCCGAATCACGAGCGGCGTAGCTAAGCTATTGTCAAACCCATCGGCGCAGCGGCTGTCGGGTGGCATTGGCTCGGAGCTAAAAAGCTGGAGCAACCGATTGATGGTCTGGCGCCAGAACAATTAACCAAAATTGCGAAGGAACGTGCCATGAGACACTCACTCAAGTTATTTGCGATCTCACTTGCTGCTTTACTCGCGGCTTCAGCAACGGCTTACGGTCAGCCGCCCGATGTGGTGCAAAGCGACCAGCAGTCGAACACCGCGATGGGCTCCGGTGCGCTGCAGGAAAATCGAACCGGCC
The DNA here is from genome assembly GCA_963755965.1 of uncultured Gammaproteobacteria bacterium. Lineage (GTDB taxonomy): Bacteria > Pseudomonadota > Gammaproteobacteria > Steroidobacterales > Steroidobacteraceae > Bog-1198. The sequence continues at coordinate 1,184,572 of CAVWLU010000004.1, read as the reverse complement.
GCGCCAACACTGCGGCTGGGTACCTCGCCATGTCTGCGTACAACTTCGGTGATTTCAACACCGCCTTCGGAGCGTACGCGCTCAATTCAAACACGACGGGAGCGCAGAATGTTGCTGTTGGCGGGGATGCACTCTCAGCAAACAATAGCGGATATTCGAATGTTGCGGTCGGCTATCAAGCACTGTCGTCGAACTCCGAAGGCGGGGGCAATGTCGCCGTCGGCGGCGCTAGTTTGGAACTGAATACATCCGGATCCGGTAATGCCGCAGTCGGTAGCTACGCGCTCGCATACAACACAACTGGCTCGGCAAACACGGCGATGGGCAACTTAGCGCTGATGGGAGAGTGCGTAAACGTTGGGGGACTTTGCGCGACGAACTCTACAGGTAGCGAGAATGCCGCGTACGGCGCCGGCGCTCTCATGTCGAATACGACCGGCAACTACAACACCGCTTCGGGCGCTAGCGCCCTCCTTTCCAACACGACCGGCTACCAAAACACCGCCTCCGGATCGTACGCACTGCATTCCAGCACAGTTGGAAACCACAACACTGCATCCGGATTTTACGCGCTTTATTCGAACACCAAAGGCAGCAGCAACACGGCGGATGGGGATGACGCACTGTACTTAAACACGACCGGATACGAGAACACCGCCTCGGGCTACGAGGCGCTCTTCTCGAATACGATCGGCGATACCAACGTCGCTCTCGGTCTTCAGGCCCTTTATTCGAATACGACCGGGTCGAACAACATCGCGGTGGGCACCGGCGCGGGCTATAACTTGACTTATGGCAATAACAATATTGATATCGGCAATGAGGGCGTGGCAACTGAAAGCGGCAAGATACGGATCGGAACGCCGGGCACGCAGACCGCAACGTACATTGCAGGAATCGAAAGTGCCAAGATAACCGGCGCTGCCGTATACGTTACGTCCTCAGGGCAGCTCGGTGTACTGGCTTCATCCGAGCGCTACAAGACAGCGATCGCGCCGATGGGTGCGGGTACCGAGAAGCTTCAGGAGCTTCGGCCCGTAAGCTTCCACTTGAAGACTGACCCTAAGGGAACCTTGCAGTACGGCTTGATTGCAGAGGAAGTGGCCAAGGTTTATCCGGAACTCGTGATTCGTGATGCGGCCGGCACGATCCAGGGCGTTCGCTATGACGAACTTGCTCCGATGCTGCTCAATGAAGTCCAGAAACAGCAACAGGTGAATTCGGTACAAGCGGCAAAGATTGCGTCGCTAGAGCGGCAATTAGCCGCCATTCAGGCGGCACTTGTTACGCTGCAACCGAGGGGTGAACTCGTCGCCCGACGCTGAAGCAAGAGGCGATTTATTGACGCGGATTCGCCTGCCCGCGGCGGCGATAACTTCGCATTTAATTGAGCTTCCAGTTAGCCGACATTGACCACGGTCGGCTTGGGGTCGACGGGAGACTTTGAAGGGTCGACAGCGGCAGTAGCGTCACCGCCGGCAACAGCCGGCCAATACCAGTAGTTGACGTCGCTGAAATCACCGCCTCGAAGCGGCCGCTCGCTGCGCGGGTACTGCCGCCTAAAGACCTGCAAAGATGGGCAAGGAACACTCATCGGTTTAGAGGAAAAAATGGCCTCTCAAGGCGAAACCAAGAACAAGATTAAGTGATGGTCTCGTAAGTAATGTCGCAGCTCCTGCCGCCTACTCAGGCTGAGGTTGCCGGGTGACTTTAGCTTCGACAGAATTCCTGAAGCACGGACTGGAATTCTCCACGGCGAATGAGTTCGATTAGCGGGTTATGTCCTGCGAATTGCGCGACAGGCCGAAGGTTGGCGAAGGCGCAGTCGCGCATGCGCTCGGCGTGCAGGCGGTCGTCCCAATTGTCCTCGCCATACATTAGAGATACCCGCGGCGGGGTCGGGGCGGCGCGATACTCGTGCACCATGTTCAGGCCTAACCCGGGGTATTTCTTGTGGAGCCGGCGCGCTGCGCGCGCCCATCTCAAGAACAGGTTGGCGCCCGGCTGCAGATCCACAGGCGCCCCGAGTGCGAGCACGCGTGCAGCGTGCAGCAGAAGACCGTAATGCAGTGCCGCGAATCCACCCACGGAAAATCCGTAGCATAGGATGCGACACGCACCGAGCTCATAGATCGCCTGCCGCAGAAACTCCAGTGTTCGGCCGAGGCCGCCACCGATTGTGCCGACTCCGTCGAGAAAGAATTCGTCGCGAAAATCGCGAAGGTAGATCAAGTGCGCGGGCATCTGGCCGCCCCAGCGATGAAAGGCATTCAGGGGCATGCCCAGCCGGTAAGTGCCACCGCCGCAGAACAGAAGCACCACGGTATCCGCGCCCGGCCGCTTCGCGATCTGCAGTTCCTTGGTAGGGTCGTCGAAGAACGGCGTCAAAGATGCTTGGGCGGGAAGATGGTCCAGCACGATCGTCAAGTTGTTGACGAACTCGGCGTCGGGGAACGGCACACGCAGCTGGCGCACTGCATAGTGAGCGGCGGTAAACCGCTCCTGATCGAGCAGCAGGTTCACGGCGGCGGCCCAGTGCGCGACGTCGCCGCGCGCGGTATTGAGTCTGGCCGTTTTCTCGGCGCACTCAACGATGTGCTGGGCCATCGCTTGCGTGTGCTCCGGCAATGGAGCGCCCATTATGTGGCGGGTTCCATCAGCTTGGTGCGCTGTTTGTCCGCGATTTCGCGGCCCCAATCGGCAATGGAACGCGCCGACTGATAGCCGTCCTGCTCAATGACGACGTCGAACTGCGCGCCGATCTGCAGCACCGCTTCCATGGTCTGCAACGAGTCGCCGCCCAGGGACAACATGCTGTCCTCCGGCGTCGCGCCCGATGTTTTGGTAATTTCCTGGAACAGATCGATCAGTCTCTCGATCAGCATCGGATTCGCCTGTTGCGATGTATGCAAGACCATCGCGGCGTCCATGGCCGCCAGGCGCTGACGATCGATCTTGAAATTCGGTAACCAGGGGAACTCGTCGAGCAACACAATTTGCGCCGGCATCATGTGCGGCGGCAAGCGCCCACTCAACATGGCGAGCATGTGCCGAGGCAAGAGATTGGTCTGGCACGCCTCACGGGTTGCGTAGCCGATTAGCGCGATGGGGAGGCCCTCCTCGTTCTTGCGCACCACGATGGCGGCATCGCGCAAGCCCGGACACGCCTTGAGCGCCGCCTCGACTTCGTTCGGGTCGACCCGATAGCCGTGCAGTTTCACTTGCTGATCTTTGCGGCCGACGAACTCGAGAAGGCCGTCCGCACGCCGGCGCGCCAGGTCGCCGGTTTTATAGATCCGGATCGATGGATCGTTGGCATCCGTCAAAAAGGCGCCGCGCGTCAACTCCGGTTCGTTCCAGTAACCGAGCGAGACGTAGCGGCTGGAGACGACGATCTCCCCTATTTCACCCACGGGGGTCTCGTGCCCGTCGGCATCGAGCACATCGACATGCCGCTCCGGCAGGCTGTAACCCACCGGCAGCGAACTCGCGGTGTCTCGCACCGACGCATCGACGCACCATTGCGAGTGCAACGTCCAGCATTCCGTGGCGCCGAGGTGCACGAAGAATTTCGCGTCGCGGCGGCACACGGTCTCGAACAGATCGAAGTCCGACCAGTCGACCCGATCACCGCCGAGAGAGACCAAACGGACGTGCGCGAAGAATCCGCCCTTGCGCGCGGCGGCCACGTGACGGAACAGGGACGGCGACAGCCGCAGCACTGTCACCGCAAGCACATCGATCTGTTGCGCAAGCATTGCGGGACCATGGACCAGCGGCGGCAGGACTTCTACGGCCGCGCCGCTCAAGAGTCCGCTTAATAGAGTTCGAAAACCCGCGATCACGGCCGGTGAATAGAACACTGCCATCGTATCGGTAATACCGATGTGCGACGTATTCACCGATTGCAGCACATCGTGCAATACGCCCCGATGACTTTGCACCACTCCCTTGGGTGCGCCGGTCGATCCGGAAGTGTAGATAATGCAGGCCGGTGCGTCCGGCGCGGTCGTGGGCTGGTGCGTGTCCACTGCGGCGCCACCCTGCTCATCGACGTTCAGTATCGAGGATGCGGACGCGAGTCGGTGCGCCTGAGCACAATGTGCATTGGTGGTGACCACCAGGGTCGCTTGGGCGTGCGCCATGATTTTGCGATTGCGTTCGAGCGGATGATTGGCATCGAGCAAGAGACCGATGCGGCCCGCGCGCAGCACGCCGAGCAGCAGCACGGCGTACCGTGCCTCGTTCGCGCTGAGGATCGCAACCGGACCCGCGTCCGTGTGGGCGGCGGCGATCCCCGCACCGATGCGCCGAGCCTCTGCGGCGAGCGCGGCATAGGTATAGGAATTGCTGGAGTCACGAATGGCCGGACGATTGGGATAGCGGCGGGCAATCTCGTCGAAGCGCTGCCAGATCGATGCGTCGAGGGCGGAACAAGGGAATTCGTCGTATTCCCAGTCGGTCGGTCCCCCGTGATCCAAAGGTGCATTCGGTGGTCGATGGCGCATGTGGACCTTCTTTTAGGTCAAACGTCGCCCGACCCTACACCGTTCGGCGGACGGCTCCTAGGCGGAATTCACATATTGTTGACGAGAAGTCGCAAACAGAGGCACCCAGCGCGGCGAATAGGGCATCGGGCGATCCTCGGCGAACAAGCGCGAAAACCTCTCGAGCAGCAGTGACGGCCTGGTTAGCGATCGTTGATCAATTTGGGGCGAAAGGCTCATTCAGGCAAACCTAGAGGGCAGAATCACACCCCGGGCAGCGCGCGGAAGAGAGCGTAATCAGGCAGCGTCAGTGCCAGTTTGGCAATTTGCCCGGATGACGACAGTTGCGATTGTGGTGAGCAGCGATAGTCAGTCAAGCAAAAAGCCCCGAGAGGCATAGACGGACCGTTCAACTGTTTCGTGGCATATGTGCCGTTAATCAGCATCGTCGGGTTCACGTTGCCTTCCGCGTAATGCATGCGATGCAAACCGTAGTTGGGTTCGGCAAGTTGTGAAACGTAATCGGTCGCGCAGGCAGAAAGCCCCACACAGACGACAATGTGCGAAGTCAATTTAACTGCGTTGGTCAGTTTCATATCACTCACTCCCCCAGGCGGCACACGAGAAAAAAATGCTCGAGCCAAGGTTTAGTTCGTAACACGTCGATGAACGCGAATCAATTTGACATGCCGGCCTAAGAGGGTCGTTCTTCTGAAACGGTCCGGCAAACTCAATACCCGGAAGCTGACGATCGCCAACGGCAGCGGGGTCGACACCGGGAAGTGACCGGCGTCGGTCATCTGTCGGCCAACTGTTAACGGTGCGGGCCTCGAAATGATTGTCCCCAAAGCGGCCGCTCACGCCTAGCGATAGGGTGAGTTAGAAGCTAGACGTATTCCAACGCGAATCGGCTTAGCATAAGGACACAGTTGATGCGGTCGAGTAGACCGGAAGTAACTTGCATGCCTGGGTTCGGCGACCTGATCCTCATCAAGTAGTGCGACGGGACACTGCAACCTTGACGACGTTGCCGAACTTGTCCCAAGCCACCGTCACCGACGGACCGTTGTCCGGTACATTCAGCGTGTGTGACTTCACTGTGTTCGACGAGGCACCGGCTATACCCGTAGCATCAACGGCCCGCGGATACGCCGGTGGGTTCTGAGCGTACCTCCAGGGGCGCGGGAACTCGGAGAGCGGTACACACTCAACCCTTTCCGCTTCGCCATCGAAGGCAAAGCCCCACTCGTTGCTTCCATTCCAGAAGCAACAACCGAACGGCAATGTCTTGGGTGGTGAGGTCGAGCTTTGAAACACAAAAGTACCAACGTTATTTGGGACGATATAGCCAGACGCGGCCGCGCCGCCCGCAAAACTGGTCTGTCCGTCGAGAAAACCGTAGTAGGGTGTGGATGGAATGAGCTGCCAACCTTGGGGCGCGCTGATCGCAACAAGGTTTTGAAGCACGCCTGCCCCAAGCGGGACTCCGAATTGCGCCCCTATTAGCAAGGCGTAAACGTCATACGGTACAGAGCTCGTATTGCGCAGCAGGAAGACGTACGTGAAGTTCCCTGCGTCGAGTGTCGCAAAATACGTAGCCTTCGCAGTCGTCATTGCGCTCTCCTTGCGTCTCTTTCGGCATCTACTATACCTCACCTCGGCAGCGGCTTGAAATCGGCGCCTCATGCGCACAGCGATCTCAATTTCGAGATCATCTTCAGGTGATCACGGGAATAAGATTCTCCCCAGCTAGCTCGGCGGGCTTGTCCGTGGATGGTCAGGAAATTCAATCTGTAGGCAAACCTCTCTCAAACGACCAGATCTCGTTGTTTGGCGTCATACCAGTCGTCGGAAAGGTAATCTTCACGTTGGCAATATTCGCCTGGAAATAAAGTCGATATGGAACCCATAAGCGCTGTCCTCAACTCGAAGAAGACACCGGCAGAAGCGAGTCCGTCGCGCTCGTGCGCCATCAGGCCGAAGCCACGGAATCCCCAGACCGCCGACGCGGATGGTCACGACCGATGATAGACCCCCGACGACGCTTGGCGACTGCGAAGCACACGAAGGCGCCGGACAGAAGCGCAAATCCGCCATTCAGCAAAAAGGAGGACTCTCCGAGATTACTATCAAGGCCAAGATCTTCAAGGGAAACGCCAAGTGAGCCCCGCGCTGTAGATGCCGAATCATCGATCCCAAATGTGGGCACTTCGATTTCCACGAAGAACAACGCACCGGCGGCAAGTACGACGGCGCACGCCACAGCCAATTTCATTAAATGAATACGCATTGCTTTAGCTCCTGATTAAAGACAATTGCGGCGCGCAAGCCGCGCCACTTCACCATCGGGAGCTATCGTGAGCGCATTCGGAATGGCGTTCTGTCAAGTGGACGACACAGGGAGTCTGGGACCTGCAGGCCGTGCATGCCAGTACCATCGCCGACATGGAATCTCACGGGAGTGTTGGAACCACGGGTGCTGTTATAGGCGCTAAAAATCTATCTGTCGCGCTAATTGAGATCAACGACCTCGCCCCGATGTCGTATGGCCCCAACGACTTTCGTGCTTTGAAGCGGCCGGTGATATCTGGCGGGATCGGGTCGAGAGTTCTCGTTCGATGGACCGCCGCAGTCGGCCCAACTCCGGCCAGTGGCAACGCTGAGTAACCAACCCAAGACCTGCCATTACACGCCCCGCCTTATGGGCAGAAATACGCCTCGTCAGGATCGATAGCCTTCATGCCGTAGTCGTTGTGGCAGTCCGGCGGGTCCTCCTGGCAGAATGGGGCATGACGCAGGACCACAAACGACAAGGATTTCGTTGTTCCATAACCCGTCGCCGCTTTATCCTGAGCACATCGATGCTGCCATTCGCCACCTGGGCCGCGGTGCTGGATGGTGGCAAAAGCGCAGCGATTGGCACTTCTGGCAGTTCTGAGATTGCGCTACCCAAGGTAACAGACGTTTTAAACGTCCGGGACTTCGAACCCCTGGCCCGTTCAGCACTGCCACCGGCGCACTTCGGCTATCTCGCCACCGGCATCGACGACGATCGCACACTACGACGAAACGAGGACGCATTCGGTGAGTACGAAATCCGCGCCCGGCGCTTTGCGGACCTGTCGCGGGTAAGTACTAGCACGACGCTGTTCGGCACACACTGGCGCACGCCGGTCTATTTTTCCGCCGTTTCGTCGATGCGTGCTTTTCACCCAGACGGGGAGGCAGCAGTGGCACGTGCTGCCGCGAGCCGATCGACCCAGCTAATGGTGTCTACCGGAGCATCTGTTCCGCTCGAGCAAATTCTGACACAGCGCGGTGCCCCGGTCTGGCAACAGCTCTATCCGACGGATGACTGGACGGTAACGCAGGGCCTGGTGCGTCGCGCAGAATCGGCTGGTGCCGATGCCATCGTGCTCGCAGTGGATTCTACCGCCACTGCGGGAGTCCGGAATTCCGAAACGCTGCGGCGTGCTGCACGTCTCGATAAACGTGAGTGTACTGCCTGCCATGTTGGAAACCGCCATGACATGTGGCTGCGGGCGCCGCTTTTCTCTGGAATCGATGTGTCGCAGGTGAAAGGCTTGGCGCCTCCCGGGCTGACCCTCGAGTGGGTTGACCGCCTGCGCGGGCTGGTTCGCGGCAAGCTGCTTATCAAAGGAATCGTGACTGGCGAGGATGCGCTAGCCGCGGTTGCGCATGGTGTCGATGGAATCGTCGTGTCCAACCATGGTGGCCGTAACGAGGAGACCCTGCGCGCGACAATCGATTGTGTTGCCGAGGTGGTCACCGCCGTCAAAAGCCGCGTCCCGGTGTTAGTGGATGGCGGCGTGCGACGGGGTACCGACGTGTTCAAGGCGCTGGCTTTGGGCGCCTCTGGCGTGGGTATTGGGCGACCTCAGGGCTGGGGTCTTGCCGCCTTCGGACAGGAAGGAGTCGAAGCGGTACTTGATATTTATTCCCGCGAACTGGAAGCGATCATGCGTCAGGCGGGTACGCCGACGATCTCCGCGATCAATGCCCGCGCTATCCTGCATCGCGGTGCAGTCTAAAACCCAAAGGCGCAAAATGAAGTGCGCCTCTGCTAACGGGCGATAACGTGAATCTCGTGAACGAAGGCCTGAACGCATACGCGTTTTGACCGGCGAGAATCAAATTTGCCCGTCGGACTACTCGGACTGTTGTCCGGAAAGCGGCCGGTCGCATGCGGCAGCAGAGGGGTCGACTGGAGACCCTTCAAGGGCATTGGGGGAAAGCATCAAACTGCCTTTCTTAGCGTTTCGGCCATACGGGTTTGCCAGCCTGGACCGGTAGCTTTCCAGCGAGCCAAGGTATCAGGGGGCAGGCGGAGGGAAATGGATGTGCGGGCGTTACCGGTTTTGGGTCGGCCACGGGGTTTGAGCATTTTGGCAGCAGCTTGCTTGCCAAATATCTCCGGCAAGACTTCGCGCGCCTTACGCGCGCGCGAGAAGGTCTCCTTGGTCCAGATCGGATTCTCACGATCCGCTCTTTCAGGGTTGCGCTTGCGCTTCATACCGCTTTACCTCGCGTTTGTTGGCCTTACGTAGACTAATAATGTGCGTCTTTCCCGATCGCGGTGTGAACACCAAAACATGCAAGCGCTCTGCAATCAGCCCGAGTGCCTGAAATCGGAGTTCGCCATAGTTTCTCCGCGAGTCCACGACGATCAGCGTGCTGTCCCATTCAAACGCGAGCGCGCGCTCAAATGAGATCCCCGCGTCGCAATGTTCCGGGCGTTCTTCGCGGCATCGAAGGTGATGTGCACGAATATAGTGTATATACGTATATACGGTAATTCAAGTCTCTACTGACGATCGGCCAGTTCATGCGCAGACCAACGGCCCCGCAACACGGGGAGCCCAGCCATGGAATCAGTAAATCCAGCCAGTATCACCCGCGAACCCTGGAACAAAGGCAAGCTGGTCAGCCAGAAGACGCCATTCAAGATCAAAGAGATTTGGGCAATTCGCGTACGCTTGCAAATCGCCAGACGGTGCCGGGATCTGGCTCTGTTCAATTTGGGGATCGACAGCGAGCTTCGAGCTTGTGATTTAATGCAGCTGCGAGTGCGCGATGTCTGCCATGGCCAGATAATGGCAATGCGTGCGCTCGTGCTCCAGCAGAAGACACGGCGCCCTGTCCAATTCGAAATCACCGAACCGACTCGGGAGGCGGTGTTGGCGTGGATTGCCCACTCCCGGTTGAAGTCTGAGGATTTCCTGTTTCCGAGCCGCATACACGCATCGCCCCACCTATCAACACGGCAATACGCTCGGATCGTTGATTCTTGGGTTCAACAATTGGGATTGGATACCACAAGTTACGGCACCCGTGCGCTATCTCGGCATTGAGGTCGATGATGCCCTAGACATGGCGGAACAGACTGAAGTCTAATCAGTCCGCGCCGGTCGGCGGCAAAAAGGTCGCAGACCGGCCAAAAGCGGCACTTCATCACATAAAAATGCATGCCTGGAAGCAGCCATCAGCGGCCAGCGGTAAGCTAACGCGGATGACTAGCCCTCGCCGATGGATGCTCATTCGAAGCCGCCATTCAATTTCCATCGTCAGCGATTGAACTCCACCACTTCCCGGCCGTGAGCCAGTATCGGCGTTTGGGCGTTCGCGGTCTCGCGGCTGGCGCGTGTTCTCCCAAACAACCGGTGGCCTACTTCTTCTTCCTCGGATCGTCGTTGGGGTTGATATAGTTGATTTCCAAGGGCGACATTCCATGCACTTGGATAACAACTTCCCCATTGGCCAGTACGTAGTGGTGCATGTTCGGATCCATGTAACCAAAGCTTCCGGCAGGAATTGTCTTCATCTTACTTTCGTCGAAGGTGTCTCCCATACCCAGTTTTAGATTACCCGATATCACCGTCGCGTTTTCCCGGTTGGGATGCCAATGTGGCGGAATCCGATAGCCGTTTGGCATCTTTAGTCGGACAGTAAAATCACCTGTCGACGCGGTTGGGTCGCCTTCCAGCACCGCGAGTTGCGCGCCGGGAGCCAGGAACGCAGGCACAGGTCCATAGTGGATCTGGTCAGGCGTAAACAAATTTTGAACCGGTACTCCCGAGGCAGCCAACGTAGTTACACTCAACAAAACCAGAAAGAGCACGGATTTCATGAATCGCCTCCTAATAGGTCGAAATCACACTGCGAGAATATACCTCCCGCCATCATTTCTAAGTATAGACCGCGAGCCTTTATTTTTCGCTCGACTATAGCAAGCATGTCGGCGAACGCAGGCCTTTGCGGAACCGCTTAGACTCGGACGGCATCTCATTCTCTTCAGGCGGGAAACGTATCTACGGTTTGGAATGCGGAGTACTCCTAGACGGCATTGTTTGATTTGGAAACTGAGTTGGGTAGTCATGAGCGCAACGCCCTGAGATCGAGTGATTCACCATTTATTTTGGTGCCGCAAAGCGGCCGGTCGTGACCGGCGGTATCGGGTCTAAGGCGCGGCCTGTCTCTCGCGAATGGGTATAGTAAAAGTAAAGTCCAAAGCGGCTGACTAGTTCCGCGAGAGTGTCGGCTGCCGCGGCATCTCCTGCCCAAGAACGCGCTTCAGGGGCATTGGCGGAATCGGCGCCGCTACATCTGGGAGGTGCAGAGCACTTCGGCAAAGGTAGCTGATTTCGATAAATTTCGCAGTTCTGGCGTCCCGTTCCGGCAGGGAATGTCTCTGCGCCTTGAGCCAAAATTTAAATTCCTCATTGGCGCAGAGGATAGCGATGAGCTCAGGCTGCGATTGGGACTTTGCGTCGGGAAGCGCCGGGGTAGTATTCATATTCTGCGATGACTCGTTTAGCCACGAGGGCGCCGCTGGATCGATATATTGCGTCGTCGTATCTGCGGGACAGGGTGCGTCGGTGTAAGTGATGCTGCCATCCTGGGCAGTGCATTTATAAATGGCCGCTGAACTTAGCGATGGGATCAGGATAAGAGCTAGAAACGCAGTTGCACGAGTAATCGTGCTCCATTGCGTTCGAGCGGCAAGGTTGTCCACAGCCCGGATATCCCGCATCGAGAAGGTGTCGATGTCACCTACTTCTGTCCCTTTTTTCAAAGATTGTTGCCTCGCGAAACTCACCGGCCCACGACGCGAAGCTTCTGTTTGACCAGTGAGGTCGCTCGAAGTGCGTACAGCTTGCAGCTGATCTTCGATATCCATGAATGCATCCGTAATCGTTAAAACTGCACGTCGGCCCCATCCGAGGATATTCTCCGAGTGCGCGGTAAAATAGCCTTTGGTTTCCCCAATCACTATAGGAAACGTCCTATGCGGCGGCGCTGCGACTGCGTTGCCTGGCCGTGCAATTGACGTGGTTTGAACGTGGCTTAACTTGACCGCAGCAATCCGCCAACACCGGTCCGTCGAGATTGCGAAGCCGCCTCCCCAAAGAGAACTCTCTCGCTTAAGGTTCTTCACGCTAGAATGAATCACGCCATGATCAGACTCGCATCGGTGCCGCTCTTATTTTTGTTGTTGTCACCGCTCGTGAATGCAGAAGAAGTGGTCACATTTCCCAGTGGGGAGCTCACCTTGCATGGGGCTCTATATAAGCCGGCTGGGAAGGGGCCGTTTCCGGCTGTTGTCTACAACCACGGAAGCGCCGCTGGCATGCTCAGCGCCAGCGCATTTGCGGCACTAGGTCCGGTGTTCGCAAGCCATGGGTGGGTATTTTTTGGGCCATATCGCCGCGGCCAGGGGCTTAGCGCTTCGGCGGGCCCCTACATCGGTGATCAGATTGCCGCGGCCCAGAAAAGCGGAGGTGACTCGGCGGCAGCCGCAGTGATGGTCCATCTGCTCGAAACGGATCACCTCGACGACCAATTGGCGGCGCTAGCCTGGTTGCGAAAACAGGAGTTCGTGCAACCTGATCGCATCGCAGTGGCCGGCACTTCCTTTGGAGGCATTGAGTCCGTGCTGGGCGCAGCCCGAGGCAGCTACTGCGCTGCCATTGATTCCGCGGGAGGTGCGCAAAGTTGGGCGGATGCTCCTGAGCTACAAACACTCATGACTCGCGCGGTTCGAAATACTCACACGCCTATCTTCTTTTTTCAGGCCGCCAACGATTATGACCTTACACCGAGCAAGACTTTGGCAGCCGCAATGAAGGACGCTAACAAGACATACGAGTTGAAGATCTATCCGCCATACGGAAATTCCCTGGGAGACGGTCATTCCTTCGGGTATTTTGGATCTGCTGTTTGGGCAAATGATGTCTTCCGGTTCCTCAATCGCTACTGTCGGAGATAGTCTGCCGGCTGCAGCAAAGTTGACCAACACCTGCATCGCTTGCGGCACGCAATGATTGTTCTCTTGGTGTGACTCTCGTTCCGGTTGTTGAATGGTCATTCTGGCGGATACAACTAGCGCCAGTTGGTCAGGCGGCTAGCTGGAATGCGGCCGTTGATGGACGACAGCTCTGGGTCTGATAGTTCGCGTTTGCGATTGCAACTCGCCTCGTCGGCTACAAATGGGAGTTCTAGGTGGGCTTGCCGACCGCACGGTCCAACTTCTTGTAGCGCTTCCATTCATGATTGTTCATGACCTCCAACATGAACTTATTTTCCAGCCAGAATTCGATCAACTTGAAAAAGCCGCCGCGATCACATGACAGTGCCGTCCAACCTTCGCGCTTTGCGATCGCAAATATTTCGACCTCGGAGAGCGGCGAGAAGATGTTCAGGTGAACTTCGCTATACGGCGATGGAGTAGGGTTGATGATGAAGCCGACCTGCATCTTCCCGGGAACTGCCTCTCGTCCCCGCGGGCCGACTTCGATTTGGGTGCCGCGATCGTCGCCTGCTCTCGCGGTGAATACGCCGGGGACAACAATGAATGGAGCGTAGGTCCCGCGCCACAGTTCGGCGATGATTCGTGCGACCCTCTCCGGATCGTCCGCTGGTATCGACGCATGAATGATCATGGCGTTTACCTCATTTGCAGGGGATCAGTTAACTATGGTATCCCCGGTCGGGGAGGCCGTCGAGCCGAGCAACCCAGCACTTTCAAGCATCGACACGACACCACGGATGGCGACGCAAACTGGGTGGTTTCCGGCATTCGGCGGGGAACCGCTCCCGCCATAAGCAGCACTTGGGCACACCGCAAAGCTTGCCAGGAAGCAGCCCTTCGCGGGCTGAGGTAAACTAACGTTCAATCGAGCCCAGTCGAAGCACGATGTCTTATCGAGTGCATTCCCCTCGCATCGCGGGAGCCCATAGGTGATTCAAGTGTTCTTCTGTTGTGGGAACCGCCACCGAAGAGGTCGATCCACACGAATGAGTGTGTCGCGGTGGGTGCTAGCATTTTTATTGGTGCACTCAGCGGCTGCTGCCGAGACGGGGCAAGTGCTGGTCCTCTATTCCAACAGTCGCCTCGGGAAGGGGACCATCGCATTCGACTCAGGGCTGCATCAGACGATCAATCAGAATCCCGGGCAGCCCATCCAGATTTTCTCCGAGTTTTTGGACGAGCCCGAATTTGGCGGCGATCGGTACGAACTCACCATGGCCACCTATTTGCGCGACAAGTATGCCGAACGACCACTGGGTGCCGTGCTGACACTAAATGATACTGCGCTGAGGTTCATCCTGCGGTACCGCGAAAGGCTATTTCCTGGGGTGCCGATCGTTTACACCGGGGCGACGCGAAACTGGGTGCATTCGCTGCCGACGCTCCCGCCCGATATCGTCGGGGTGCCCGTCGGGTTCGACTTTGCCGGCACCGTCGAGCAGGCGCTGAAATGGCATCCGCGTGCAACGCATTTGGTCGTCGTGATTGGCGCGTCGAAACAGGACGCTTGGGAAACGCTCGTGCGCCCCGAAATCACTCCCATTCTGGGGCACGTGCAGGCCGATTATCTGATCGGGCTCACCCTGTCGGCGCTACAGAAGCGCCTTCGCGAACTGGGAAGCGACTCGGTGGTGCTCACGTTCGGCTTTTTCCAGGACGGCGACGGTCGTTCTTATCTGCTGCACGATTCTGCCGCGCTTGTTGCGGCGGCGTCCTCCGCACCGGTGTATACACCTATCGAGACATTGATGGGCACGGGCGTAGTCGGCGGCCGGGTGCTCAGCTATGAGCAGCTCGGCCGACAGGCCGGGGAGATCCTGGGGCGCTTGTTCAGTGGTCAGCCCGGTTGGCAGCGCATGCCGAAGGCTCCTGCTTCCGTGCTGCAAGTCGATTGGCGTCAGATCAAGCGCTGGGGAATCGATCCTGAGCAGATTCCGTCCGATGCCATCGTTAGCTTCCGGCCCCCTACGCTCTGGCAGGCGTACCGCAACGCTGTGGTGGGCGCCCTGATTGTCATTCTGATCCTGAGCACGCTGGTTGTGTCTTTGTTGCTGGAACGGCGGCGCCGACGCACGGCGGAGATCGCCGCGCGGGAGCAGCATACTGCGCTCGCGCACGCATCACGTCTCGCCGTGGCCGGCGAACTCACCGCGGCCATCGCACATGAGATCAATCAACCGCTCGGCGCGGCGCAAACGAACGCCGACACCGCCGAACTCATTCTTCAGGCCGGAGGTGATCGGCGCGAAGACCTGTTACGCCTCGTGGGCCGCATCCGAAATGACACTCTGCGCGCCGGCGAAGTTATCAAGCGGCTGCGCACTTTGCTTGCGCGGCACGAAGCTCGGCGGCAGCCGCTCGATTTAAACGTAGCGCTGGCCGACGTCGAGGTGTTTCTCAGGCCGGAACTCGAGCGACGAGACATGGCGCTTGCGCTACGACCCGCGGGAACACCGGCGCGCATCCTCGGTGACGAGACGCAGATCCAGCAGGTCGTGATCAATCTGATCATGAACGCGATGGACGCCTCGGCCGACGCTCCGGCCGACCGGCGCATGATTGTTGTTCAGGTCGAATCCGAGGCCGGAGCCCACTTGATTTCGGTGAAAGACCGGGGATCTGGATTCGAGGCCGGCGACTTGTCAAAGCTCTTCAATTCTTTCTTCAGCACGAAACGAACGGGGATGGGACTCGGCCTGGCGATCGCGCGCAGGATCGTGGAGGCACATGGCGGTACTATCCGGGCCGAGAATGCCCCCGACGGCGGCGCGATATTTCGTGTCGAGCTACCCGCTCAACTGAATCTCACCTAGACCGCTGATCAGACTGTGACGAAATTCACGCGCTCAGCTACCCGTGCTCGCGCGCGCGGCCTCGAGATGCTTGCGTAAATTGTCGGCCCAACCCTTGAGGATGAAATCCGCGGCCTGCGCGTTCGAGACGCTGTCGGCGACTTGCCCCCCGAACTGATCTGCGGCTTGCGCATTCATCGCGCGGGCAAGCAGCGTGTTGGTCATGGAATCCCACAATTCGAGATAGAGCGTTGCCGAGCCTGCTGAGCTCACCACGGTTGTATCGATGCCCGGAGTCATGAGGTCCGGGGCAGTCACTCGAAGATTGATGATGGCCGGTCGCAGGACGAGCACGTCCGGAGCGGCGGTGGTCACTACCTGATAACCACCCGCCTGCAGCTCCTTGGTGAATATCTTCTTGAAATCCGCAGCCAGCTCTTTTTTGATGCGATTCATGTCGTCGCTGCTGACAAAGGTTGAGGGGTCGACTTGATTTGAGTTGTAATTGTTCTGCCAGTTCTTGTCGAACTCGACAAAGCAATCGAGAATTGCGACCTTGTCGTACTTGCCGAACGTGGCGCCCGGCTTCACATACACCACGGAAGAGCCGGTATTCGACCGCAGGTGAAGACCGTCCACCACACTGGGCGGCGACCCCTGGGCTCGTAGCGCGGATGAACAGGCGAGTGACGTTGCGACCACGATGCACATCAGCCCGGCTAGATATCGTATTACTGTAACTCTATTCACAGGCGCCTCCTTTTTTCCATCGTGACAGAGGCTAGAACGGCCGCAATTGGTACAAGGTCCTACGGTTTTAAGTCGCCGGGCCGAAAACCGATGTCCACGCGCAATCCTGGATTCGCATCCCCAAGCTCCATGGTCGCGCCATGAAGCTGCGCGACGGCGGCCACCAGCGATAGACCCAGCCCATGGCCCTGAGTTGATCGGCTGGTAGAGCCTCGGTAGAAGCGCCTCACTACCTTGTCGCGGTCGGCGGGCGCCACTCCGGTTCCGTTGTCGATGATCGACGCGAGAATTTGATCGGGAGTCACCGTCAGGCTCAAGCAAATCTCAGTACCTGGCGGCGTGTGACGGATCGCATTTTCAATCAGATTGCTGAATAGTTGCGTCAGCAGCTCCTCATCTCCCCGAATGAATGCGTCCGGACACAAATTACGCGAGAACGGGTGCTGCGAATCCTCCGCCACCGGCAGGTACAGCTCGTAGACTCTCTCGATAAGACCGGAAAGGTCCACCCTGCCGAAGCTCTGCATGCGGGTGCCCGCCTCGACCTGCGAAATCCGCAACACCGCCGAGAACATGGACAGGATCTGGTCCGTATCGTCGATCGCACGCGAAATCACGGCCGAATAGTTGTCCGTGCTTCCCAACTTGCCGCGGGCCTCCTCGAGGCGATTTCTCAAGCGCGTCAACGGGGTCCGCAGATCGTGTGCGACGTCGCTGGAGACTTGCTGCAGATTTTCGAGCAGCATCGAGATGCGGTCCAGCATCTCGTTGATGGCGCGCGCCAGACGATCCCATTCATCGGCGCGGCCCTGCACGGGGATGCGCTCGTTCAGCCGGCCTGCGACCACTCTTTCGCAGGTTTGAGTAATGGCATCGACGCGCGCCATGAATCTGCGTCCGAGAAATAGGCCTGCAAAGACGGCAAATGCGGAAGTGCCCAAGGCGACCCACCCGAACGCTTGCAAAATATGTTCGCGGGTTGCGCTCATGGCCGCGGTATCTCGGCCTACAAACAATTGGATCCCGTCGGCGAGATTCACGCAGCGGCCGAGCACCGTGGGTGCGTGGTGCTCGCCCGGTTGCGCAGGTGGGGTCACTTTAAATATTCCAGGGACGCAGGCGATGGACGGCAGATTGCCGACGACGAGTTCGCCGGTCGTGCGCTCGATCACCATATAGAGATCGGGACGAAGACGGTGGCCGTGTTTCGAGGCATCGGGCGTTCCCAATCGTTGCTTCACGACCTCGATCGCCTCGTCGAGCCCTTCGGCGCGAAAGCCGTTCGTCACTGTGGAGATGTCCGCCTCATTGGCGGTGATGAGGGTATTTCGCTCGGCCCTCTCGACGATCCAGAGGACTGTGCCGATGAGGGCCCCCGTCAGAGTCAGAAACAGCAGCGCAAATAGCGCGGCAAGCCGGAACGATTCCGCCTTGAAGATTCTAATTGGACGCAAGTAGCCGATATCCGATGCCGCGGACGGTCTGAATCGCATCGACGTCGCACAGGGCATTGAGGCGGGTGCGCAGCCGGCTGATGTGACTCTCGACCACGCTGGTATGTGGGTCGAAGTGGATATTCCAGACGCTCTCGAGCAGCATCTTGCGGGTCACCGCGCGGTCGACATTGCGAATGAGATATTCGAGCAGTCGAAATTCCTGGGGCAGAAGCTCGATGGGGTGGCCGTGTCGCT
Source organism: uncultured Gammaproteobacteria bacterium (assembly GCA_963755965.1). Taxonomy (GTDB): domain Bacteria; phylum Pseudomonadota; class Gammaproteobacteria; order Steroidobacterales; family Steroidobacteraceae; genus Bog-1198. The sequence goes on along the minus strand of CAVWLU010000004.1, from coordinate 1,166,523 downwards.
TGACGGTACGCTGCACCAAGTCCATTTCAATGGATCCGGCAAAGAGCTTCGAGGAGAGCGGCGCCAAGCGCCGGGTCATTACTCGAATCCGTGCGAGTAACTCTTCAAACGCGAAAGGCTTGATGAGATAGTCATCCCCTCCGGCCTCCAAGCCGCGGACGCGATCGTCGATTCCGCTCATCGTGGTTAGATAGATGATCGGAGTTGCCTTCTCTCTGCGCACCGCCTTCACCAGTTCCAAGCCGTCCATTCCCGGAAGCATGCGATCCACGATGATCGCATCGAAATCCTGGCGCGTGGCCTCACGCAGTCCCTCGAGCCCGTCGCCGACATGAACAACCTCGTAGCCCTGATCGCGGAATCGCTCGATGAGTGATTGCGCCAGCTCAACGTCGTCTTCGGTCAGCAAAAGTCGCATGGTCGGGGAGTTTCCAATGGGCGTCGCTCACTCGAGTTTATCGACAGATGTGCGCCAATGTCAGGGGGTACCCACCACCAGCACCGTGAAGGTATCGGGGACCGGGGCAGGGCGCGGACGAGGTTGCTCGGAGGTAGGCGCGGGCGCCGGCGCGAAGTCCGCGGTGACGAGATAGACCCTGCCCCCCGCCGGATCGAGCGCCATCGTGCGAGCGCCGCGTTGCGTCCTCACCGTGTCCACGACCCGGTAATGATCGGGCGACTCTTCACGCACGACCGTGAGGGTGCCCTCGCCGTTGGAGCTCAGCACCAGGCTCCGCTTCTCATCGAATGCGGCGGCATCGGGACCCTCGCCGATGGGCACTCGGGCGACGCCATTGCCGTTCTCAGCGTTCGTAACGGCCATGATCTTGTCGTCGCAGACCGAGAAAAGGCGGTGATGGACACGATCAATGGATAAGCCGCTCGGACTATCGCATCCCGCCAACGGCCACGTGGCCTTGACGGTGAGCTTGCGGCTATCGATGACCACCATCTGTCCGGGCTCAGATTCGATGTTGACGAAGATCTGGCCGGCATGATCGTCGACCGCAAATTCCGGCTTGTCCGGAACCGGAATCGTAGCCACCACCGCGAGGGTCGCCGCATCCAGCACGGTGATATCCTTACTCTTTCCGTTGAAGGTAAAGACGTGTTTGCCCGAAGGCTCGTAGAGAATGGCATCGGGATTGTGAGCCTGGATCTTCACTTCTTGAATGGTCTTCAGAGTGTCGAGATCGAAGACGGTGATTGAATCCGCTTTACCGTTGCTGGTGAACCCCCGGTGCAGATCGGGGGCCAGCGCAATACCGTGAACGCCCAGAGTATCGGCAATCGTGCCGACTACTTGGCCGGATAAAGTATCCACGACTTCGACCCGGGTAGCCCGACTGATGAAGAGCCGGTGGGTTGCAGAGTCGAATGTGAGGTAATCCCAGCCGCCGGCGCCGCCGAGCTTCCAGCGCTGTACCACCTGCATGGCGGGGGCGGCGAGGGCGAGCCCGCTGGTAGAGAGGCCGACCAGAATAGCCAACCCGATAACTCTTGCGACAAGGCTATTACACAAGGGAGCCCCCTGAAGAATCACAGCGGCCAAAATCGTGACTGCGAATATACCTGCGGGGACGTCCGAGGGAGCTTACAAAGATGTACACATGACGAATCCGTCGCCTTGGTAGGCTCAGGGAAATTGCGATTGAGGGCGACATGTTTCGCGGCGGCAAGCACATAGCCACGGCATGCGCAGTGTCAGTGCTGGTTTGCACGGGCTGCGCGCTGACGGCACCCAAACCACCGGTCTCCGATGTCCCGTCGGCGTTCGAAAACAGGGTTCCGGGCAACGGGGCGCCCGGCGGGGAAGTCGCTTGGCCGAGCAAGGACTGGTACCGCGGGTTTAGGAGCCAAGCGCTGGACGCGCTCATCGCTCAGGCAGCGACCCAGAATCTGAATTTGGAGGCGGCGCGCGCCCGGCTCACACAGGCCGACGCGCGCGCTCGACAGGCGGGGGCGGCCATTCTTCCGAGCGTCGATGCAACCGCCAGCGGCAATTACTACGCGGGTCATTCGGTCCACGGAAGCGCGCACGAATTTGACTGGACGGCCCTTTTGTCGGCCAGCTACGAGATCGACTTCTGGGGCAAGAATCGCGCGACCGCCAATGCGGGGCGTTTCTTGGACGCGGCAGCGCGCGCCGATCGCGACAACATCGAACTCACGACCTTGGCGGGCGTTGCGAACGGATACTTCGAAGTATTGTCGTTGCGCGAGCGATCGCACATCGCTCAGTCGAATTTGGAAGCGGCTCGCGGACTTCTCGATGTCGTCGAGGCGAGATTCCAGAATGGCCTCGCGAACCCGGTGGAGCTCGCGACTCAACGATCGGTCCTCGCCACCGCGCAATTGGCCCTTCCAGAGCTCAAGCAGCGCGAGGAAGAAGCGAGAACGGCACTCGCATTGCTGCTCGGTCGACCGCCGGAAGGTCTCCGCATCGACGAGGCGTCGCTCGACTCGCTCGCCGAGCCGCAAGTGGCACCAGGACTCCCCGCCGAGCTGATTGCCCGCCGTCCCGACGTGTTCATGGCGGAGGCCAACCTGCGCGCGGCGGATGCGGATCTGGTCGCGGCGCGCGCCGCGCTGCTGCCGAGTGTGACCCTGACCCCTGCGGCCGGAATCCAGAACCCCGCGGTGAACGCGGCCATCATCGCACTGCCCGGGGTCGGCCCAGGCGTAAATTTAGGTGCGGGACTCATGCAGACGATATTCGATGGGGGACGGTTGCGGGCGGTACGCGACGAGGCACGCGCGAAGGATGAGGAGTTGGTGGTGAGTTATCGGGCCGCCATACTGGCCTCGCTGGTCGATGTGGAAAATGCACTCGCCGCCATCCGCAATCTTGATGACGCGCGAGACTTCCAGAACGTCGGCTTGTCAGAGAGCGAGCGTGCCTTCGAGGGCGCGAAGCTCCGCTATCGTGAAGGCGCGGGAGATTTCCTCGCCGTGCTCGAAGCGCAGCGGACTTTGTATGCCGCACGCGATCAATACAGTCAGTACAAATTGGCACGCCTCCAGGCGGTGGTCTCGCTGTGCAAGGCGCTAGGTGGCGGGTGGCAACTTCAGGAGGAACATGATCACTAGCGCTGTCAATATCGTATGCGCCGCGACATCCAGGCGGGCCATGGCCGCGGCGCTGTGCCTGGGAGTTCTCGGGCTGACAGGGTGTCATCGCGCACCGCCGGGCGAGAATGCAAAGAGTGCCGACGCGGCGAAGCTTTCCCCGAAGGATGAGAAGCAAGAAGAGGGCGCGGCGGGCGTTACCCTGACGGCGGAACAAGCCAAGAGCGTGGGCATCGCGACCGAGCCGGCGAAGCCCCTTCAGTACACGGCGGAGACGTCCGGGTTCGGCATCGTCATTCCTCACGACACCATCGCGACCGCCGTGGCGGAACTCACGACTGCGCAGGCGGCCACACGCCAAAGCCATGCGGCACTCGAGCGAGCGCAACGTCTGAAAGGCACGCCCGGCGCAATGTCGGCCGATGCCGTGGAGAGCGCGGCTCGCCAGGCGGAGACGGACAGCGCCGCGCTCGCGCTCGCCGAGCAGCGACTCACAACTATTATCGGGGCGGGACCGACGGGCGGACTGGAGAAGAACGGCTCGGTGCTGCAGGGGCTGGCGAGCGGCAAGATCAAGTTGCTGCGCGCGACGTTTCCGTTGGGAGCGCTGCAGGGCTCGATGCCGGCCGCCTTGCGCGCGGCGCATCTCGATGCCCTATCGCCCGCCGCTCCGCATCCCGCGCAAGGCTGGCGCTTGAATTCGGTATGGGCTGCGCCGGCCGATGCGACCCTCCCCGGACGCAGTTTTTTTGCGCCGCTCGAGAATACCGATGCAGGGGAGGGGGAGCGGCTCTTGGTGTGGGCGCCCGGAGCCGGCCCGTCGCAGCAGGGCGTGCTCGTTCCGGCAACCTCACTTGTGATCAGCGAGGGCAAGTACTGGTGCTACGTGGAGACGAAACCTCAGGTGTACGTGAGGCGCCAAATCAATCCGGACAGGCCGGTTGCCGATGGGTACTTCGTGACCGAGGGGATCGCTGCCGGCGACAAAATAGTTACCGCGGCTGCCGGTCTTCTGCTCGCCCGTGAAACGAACCCGAACGCCGAGGCGGACTGACGTTGATGCGAGCGCTGGTCAGTTTATGCGTGCGCCGCTTTGGCGCAGTCACCGCGCTCACGCTGGTGGCGCTGGCCCTCGGGGTTTGGGGCGCACTCAAATCGCCGCTTGACGTCTTTCCCGAGTTCGTTCCTTCGCAGGTCGACATCCAGACCGAGGCGCCGGGATTCTCGCCGCAGCAAGTGGAAGAGCTCGTCACCAAACAAGTGGAGAACGCCGTGAACGGCGCATCTGGACTCGCCACTCTGCGTTCGGAGTCCATTCCGGGACTCTCCGTGGTCACTATTATATTTGCCGGCGGCGTCGATGTGCACATCGCGCGGCAGGGGATCTCGGAACGGCTGTCGGAACTCGGTAGCACCTTGCCTGTCGGCGTCGGCGTGCCCAAACTCTCGCCGCTCGTCTCGAGCACGATGGACCTGTTGAAGATCGGCCTGCTGTCCGACAAGGTCGACGCCTACGCGCTGCGCGACACGGCCGATTGGGTCATCAAGCCGCGGCTCTTGGCCGTGCCGGGTGTGGCGCATGTCATCGTATTCGGCGGCAATGTCCGCCAGATTCAAGTTCAACCCGACATGGGTCGATTGGCGAGTTTCGGCATTACGCTCTCCGACGTAGCCGACGCCGCCAAAGCGGCATTGCCGCTGCGAGGCGCTGGGTTTATCGATATCGCCAGCCAGCGTGTGCTCCTCGAGTCGCCGATTCCTGCGCCCGACACAGGCCCTCTTGGCGAGGCGGTCGTCGCGGTGCGCAACGAGGTCCCCATCCGGCTGCGCGAGGTTGCCGAGATCAAGGTAGCGCCGGCCTTGCGCTCGGGCGACGCGCTCATCATGGGAAAGCCGGGCATTCTCCTATCGCTCGCGAGCCAGTACGGCGCAAACACTCTCACGACCACGCTCGCCGTCGAGCAGGCGTTGGCCAGTTTGCGGCCGGCATTGAACGCGCGGGGTATCACCCTGTACGCTGAACTGCACCGCCCTGCGAATTTCATCGAGCGAGCGCTCAATGATCTTGAGCGGTCACTAATGATCGCGGGCGTGCTCATCCTAGCCGTGTTGTACGTGTTCCTTCGCGACATCCGCGCAGCGTTGATCGCGTTCGCAGCCATACCCTTATCCTTGCTGGCGGCAATCGCGGTCCTCGACCGCATGGGCCTCACCCTCAATACCATGACGCTCGGGGGATTTGCTGTCGCGCTGGGGGTGCTCGTCGACGATGCCATCATCGGAATCGAGAACATCATGCGGCGCCTTCGCGAGAATCAGCTCCTGGCCCAGCCGCTGCCTCGGCTCGACGTGATCCGGGAGGCATTGCTCGAAGTGCGGGGGCCAGTGATATACGCGACGGCCGTCGTCATCGCGGTCTTCTTGCCCGAGATATTCACCTCGAGCGTGCAGGGTCGCTTCGTCGGACCGCTCGCCCTCGCATTCATATTCGCCGTACTCGCCTCGCTCCTGGTCGCCATGACCACGACGCCGGCGTTGTGCGCGCTGCTCCTGCGCAGGCACGACGCCCGTCCGGAGTCGCGGTGGTTGGTCCGGATGAAGGCGTGGCAGAGCTCCGCGGTACACCGCGTGGCAGCGCATTTCAAAATAGTGGCCGCCCTGCTCATCATCTGTGTGATCGCCGCCGGCGTCGCGCTGCCTTTTCTGGGCGGCACGTTCATGCCCGACTTTCGCGAGGGGCACTTCGTCATGCAGGTGTCGAGCTCGATCCCGGGCACATCGCTCGATGAGATGCTCGATGTGGGCAAGCGGATCAGCGCCGAAATTCTAGCGTTGCCATACGTTCAGAGCGTCGAGCAGCAAGTGGGCCGGGCCGAACTGGGCGAGGACACGTGGGGTCCTCATCGCAGCGAATTTCACGTCGAGTTGAAAGGCGACGCCAAAGTCGATCAGAGTACCGCTCAGAATCAATTGCGGCGCATTCTCGAGCACTATCCGGGTCTTCAGGGCGAGGTCGTGACGTTCCTGGGCGACCGGATCAGCGAGAGTTTGAGCGGCGAGACGGCGCAGGTGGCGGTCAAAGTTTTCGGCGACGACTTGGATGCCCTCGATGCGACCGGCGACAAGATCGTGGCGGTCCTCGGCAAAATACCGGGTATCGTCGATCTGCAGTTCAAACGGCAGAGCGGCACGCCCGCCATCGCGATTCAACTCGTTCCGGCCGCGCTGGCGGCAAACGGGCTCAAGGCCCAGACGGTGCTCGACACGATCGAAGAATTGTACACGGGGGCGGTGGTAGGACAGACCTTCCGCGGTACGCGGACGGTGGATGTGGTCGTGCTTCTCCCCGATGCGTTGAGGCACCAGCCGGATCGGTTGTCGCAGCTCATGATCAGCGGACCGATGGGTCCCGTGCCGCTGTCACAAGTTGCGCGTATCGCCGTCTCTGAGGACCGCTACAGCATCGAGCATGACGGAGGGCAGCGACGCATCAGCGTGACATTCAACGTGAGTGGTGCGTCACTGCAAAGCGTGGTTCGGAGTGCCTCGCAGGCGATTGCGGCCAAGGTGACCCTCCCGAGCGGGGTCTACACGGAGTTCACCGGAGCCGCGCAGGCCGAGCAGCAGACACGCGCCGAGCTCGTGATGTATTCCGGCCTCGCGCTCGCCCTCATCGTCCTGATTCTATTCATCGCATTTCATTGGCGCGCCAACAGTTGGCTGGTGTTGGCAAATTTGCCCTTCTCCTTGATCGGCAGCGTCCTTGCGATTGCGGCAACGGGCATCGGCATTTCGCTGGGTACCGTCGTGGGTCTCGTGACCGTATTCGGCGTGAGTGCCCGCAACGCCATTTTGCAGCTGGCGCATTACGAGCATCTCGTCGAGGTTGAGGGCGCGCCTTGGAACACCGACGTGGTCGTACGCGGCGCCAATGAGCGTTTGGTGCCGATTCTGATGACGGCCGCCGTCACCGCGCTCGGGCTCGCTCCCTTGGCTTTCGGAATGAATCTGCCGGGCCAGGAAATCGAGGGGCCGATGGCAGTCACCGTGCTGGGTGGACTGCTATCCTCGACCCTATTGAATCTCTTCGTGCTGCCCGCGCTCGCGCGTCGCTACGTGAGGCCGCCTGCGGAGGCCAATCCCGCAAGCCGACGCTCCCGGGAACACGACCTGGGCGCGCAGGCCTCCTAGCGCCTCAGAGGATTCCATGACCAATTAGGGGTGGTATTCGTGAGTTCAAGTTGGCACTCTGCACCAATGAAAGAAGTGACGATCATGTTAGGGCTCGTCGCTTGCGCCGCTGCCTACGCGGACGATGTTCCGGCGCCCGCCGCGTCAAGCAGTGAGCAAGCGGAAGCAAGACAATTCGGAATATTCTTTGGCGGGATGGCATCTCAGTACGATGTTTGCGTCAAGAAGGGATTTATCGCCAAAGGCGATCAAAGCGCAGAGGAGGTCGCCAAGTCGATTCTCGAGAAGATGCGCCAGTTCGACAAAGGGACCGACCAAACTGCTTTTGTGCAGCAGGGGTGGGATGCGATTAAACAGGAAGTTGCTAAGCACGAATCGGAGTACACGCAAGAGAAGTGCTCTTGGGTGGCTAACGAATGGGCGAAGATGGTCGCGACGATGACACCGAAGTAGATCGCATGGCGGTAACGGTGCGAAAGTTTTGGGCGCAAGTCGCAGGCAAGAGGGTGATGGAAAGGGTTTGGCGGGTTGGGTACGGGTTCGCATTGTGCGCCGCGCTGATCATGGCGGCAGGGACCGTGAGTGGGGCAGCGGATCTCGCACCACCGCGCATACGTTCGCCCGTGCGATTTCTGACAAAGGGTGGCGAAGACCTCTGGCCGTGTTTTTCGCCGGACGGGGCGCAAATCCTATTTAGTCGTCGAGTGCGCCGAGGTTGGGAGCTATTCCTGATTCCCGTAAAGGGCGGTGAGCCCGCGAAGCTAGGTGCCTTGAATTTGCCGGTCGCCGCGACTCGAGCAAATTGGGCGAGAGCAACCAATGTGATTGCCTTCACGGGAACTTCCTCGGAGGGGAAATCGCAGGTTTGGCTGACCAAGCCGGACGGATCGAATGCACACGCCGTGGAACTGCCGGACCTATCGGATAAGGTCTTTTATCCCTCCTGGTATCCCGATGGCCAGCAGATCGTTGTCATGGATGCGGACTCTCTTTCGATGAAGCGACTTGATCTGGGAAAGGGTACGGCGACGGCGCTAACTGATCCCAAGATCATCTATACGGGCATGCCCAGCGTATCGCCCGACGGTAAATGGATTGCGTTTGCAGGCCAGGAAAATAAGGGACAGCAGTATGACCAGACCAAAAATTCCATTTGGCTGATGAACGATGGCGGTGTGCCGAGGTTGCTGCAGTCTGACGGGGAGCAGGGAAGGGCGCCTACTTGGTCGCCGGGTGGTGATCGGTTGATATTTGAATCAAATCGCGCGAGTAGTGTCGGCCTGTACGCCGTCTTTCTCATCAATCGCGATGGAACGGGAATTACTCAATTAACCGATCCGGCTTTGAATGCGGATCATCCGGTATGGTCACCGGACGGGCGATATATAGCATTTTCTGCTCACGATGCAGCGCAAGTGCCGGGGCGCAGAAGTATCGGAATCATCGACCTGCCATAGGAAGGCGACTGGACGGAGTCGGGTAGGGAACTCGAATTCACGTTCCGGGCCGGCGTAAACCCTTCCATCGGGGCCTTTCTGGCAAAACGTCCGGCCAGTCGAAGATTACGTTAAGGCTTACTTAACGGATGATCAGGTATCCCGTTTGTTGTGCAATGGCGGGCGGTGCAATCTGTTGACTGTTCGATCAATTCAGTCAACGGAGTAGCAGACATGAAAAACATCCAAGTCATCGAACGGGTTGCGGAAGGGCTTCTTGCCGTCACCGCTACGATCGTTTCTGTACTCGTTTTACAGTTTGCGATGCTGGCAGGGTAAGCCCGCAATGTCGGCGCTCTTAATTTCAGCGGGGCTGCGTTTGTGACGGGATCAAGGATGATCCCGTCTGCAATTACAGCAGTTCGCCATCAGTCCGCGGACTTAGGCTTACGCGCCACGCAATCGGCGTCAATACGCTAGAACGCCGTTCTGCCCGCGCATCCCTGATGTTGCCAAGAGAATGCGATGCTCAAAGCGCGGGGCGAAGAAGTGCGCTTTGAGAGCATTTCCGCCGACCGGGCCGCGAGGATATACATCGTTGCCGAAATAGGATGGACGCCGCGGAGAGGCTCGGTGCCGCGTCGCCCTTCCGGCCCGTTAGTGCGAACGCTCCTCTCCGTCCGGCATCCCAACGAGGCTGTGATTCGATCGCGGCTTGGTCGAGTTGCGCGTTTTTATCCAAAGACGTTGTACTAGATCCAGAAATGGAATCAGCGCCGCCATCATCGCGAAAATGCCAAGCGCCAAGAAGAAACAAATGACTTCATCCGACATGATTTACGTGCTCCTTGAGAGCGGCCACGAACCAACCGGCATATCCCGATGGCAAGGGCTGCCATTCGCGGAATGCGGGTGCATCGCTATATCGTGACGCGAACAGAGGAAACGTTACAAAACGCAGACGTCGGTCGCATCCGCCGGCGGCCGGCAGTCAATAACGCGCCGCAGGCCACCCACGCCGGCGATCCGTGCCGCGTACAGGAGCAATAACCTCTATTTTTAGGGGAACCCCTTAAGAAATCCCGTTCACCGCCGTTATAAGGGTCGGGCGACAACCAAGGTTGTAGGGAGTGATTGTGATCGAGCGCCTTAGAAACAAACTCAAATCGGCAGTCAATTTTCCAAGTCCGCCCGCCATCGCCCAACAGATCATCGAGCTTGCGAGCGATCCAGATATAGACGTCATAAAAATCGCGCGAGCGATCGCCAACGACCCGGGGCTGACGGCGAAGGTCTTGCGCGTCGCGAACTCGCCGCTGTATTCAAAGCAACGCAAGAGCGAAAATTTGCGCCAGGCGCTCGTCGTGTTAGGTCTCAACGCCACGACTACGCTCGCCCTCAGCTTTTCACTTGTCGGAGCGTATAGAGGTATCAAAAGCAACGGCATCGACTACACCCGCTACTGGCGGCGAACGATCCTGTGTGCCTGCGCGGCGCGCGCATTCGGCGCCTCCAAGAATCTGAGCGCGGTCGACGACATTTTTCTGGCCGCGCTCCTTCAGGATATCGCCGTGATCGCAATTGACCGGGTTGAACCGGATTTTTACACCAAGTTACCGGCGAATGCGACGCACGCTGAATTCATTGCTCACGAGGTTGAGGGGTTGGGGGTGGACCACGCAGCGCTTGGGTCCTGGCTGCTGACTCATTGGAAACTTGCCGAAACGCTTTGTCGTACAGTGGCGTGGAGCCATGCACCTCCGGAAAACGAGGGTGAAACCAATGCCGTGTTGGCTGCCCGCTGCGTGGCATTGGGAAGTGATTGCGTGGAGATCCTACTGGCGTCCGGAATCAAGATGGATCTGAGCGCGCTTTCGAAGCGCGCTGAAAAGTGGCTCGGCATCGGATCTGAGGCGCTCGCCGAAACCATGGCAAAAATCGTGGCGGAAATTCCGGAAATCGAACGGCTCTTCGATACTTCGCTGCTCGATGCCGACACCGCCGCCAGCATGATCGAACAGGCGCGAGAACTTCTCCTCATGCGAAATCTCCAGGCCATCGAGCAGGTCAATAGCTTGCAGCAGTCGGCTGAGTACTTTCAGAGCCGCGCCACAGAGTTCGAGGATAAGCATCGACGCGACCCACTCACTGGTGTATTCAACCGTGGTCACTTAGATCAAGAGCTTCAGAAGGAATTTCAAGCTTCGATCTCGGGCGGTTGGCCGTTGAGCATCGTGTTTGCGGATTTGGATCGATTCAAGCAAGTGAACGACACGTACGGCCATCGGGCGGGGGATACCGTGCTGATCGCAACCGCGAAGCTTATTCTAGAAGTAGTACGTGATACGGATGTGGTGGCGCGCTACGGCGGTGAGGAATTCGTGATCATTCTCCCAGGGCTTGCCACAAAGGAGGCAGAAGCGGTTTGCGAACGACTACTCAAGAGCCTTCGTAACACGCGCCATGCAGTCGCCGCGGGGCACTTGACCGTGACCGCCTCCTTGGGCCTTGCCACGCACAGCGCCAGCACCCCGTTCCGCAGCGTCGCTGAAATCATCGAAGCGGCGGATAGGTCTGTGTATATGGCCAAGAAGGCGGGCCGTGACCAGTTGATTTGTCACGAGTCGAGAAGAGTGGCCCAAGTCTAGGTGCTTGCGCAAAACTCCGGATGATCGGGCCCGCGTGCGGGCTCATCGAGGCGTCCGTCGATGCGCTGCGGTTTTAGCCGATTTCGGCGATCTCGTTGAAGTCAAAGCGCGGAGAACGCGGGAATACCTTCTGCGGGTCTCCGAAACCAATTCCGCAGATAAAATTGACCTTGAACGTCGTGCCGCTGAAAAACTCCGCATTCACCTTCGCTGCGTCGAAACCCGACATGGGTGCTACATCGAGCCCGATCGCCCGCAGGGCTAAGAGAAAATAGGCCGCTTGCAGTGTCCCATTCCGAAACGCCGTAGTTTCAATCAAGGTCTCGTTAGCCGCAAAAGTGTTCTTCACACCAGGGTTGTGAGGAAACAGCCTCGGCAAATGGCTGTGAAAATTCGTGTCGTACGCAATGATTGCAACAACCGGAGCGGTCATCGTCTTTTCGACATTCCCGGGCGCAAGGGCCGGCTTGAGACGGGATTTACGTTCCTCTGATCGCAGAAAGACGAGCCGCATCGGTTGTGTGTTCAGCGACGTGGGACCCCATTTCGCAATGTCATACGCCGCTTTAAGTTGTGCATCGGTGACTATTCCGGATTTCCATCCATTTTGCGCGCGCGCCCCAGTGAACAAGAGTTTGATCGCAGTATCGTCAATTACAGTCATGTCCATTCCTAGTGTATGAATCCATTGTCGCCACGGACCTTTCGCCTTCCCGCACATTTCATCGTTGTCCAGTGCCAATAGCAAATCGCCGCATCCGTTGTTCGACGGCACCGCGACGCATCATGATCCGCCGCCTGAGTGTCAGCCGAGACCGCTTGTAGGTTTTGGCCTTCATTCAATGCAGATCCCGCGGCGTACAAGGGTGTGTGGGATATTGGTATAAGTGCCCGAGAAGTGGCGCGCATGCACGGAACGCCGATTTACGTTTGGGAAGACGGAAAGGTCGTGGCGAAGAAGCCATAAGGTATTTGGCGAATATTGCCGGTCTCGCGCATCGCAGTCGATCTCTCCGCCGGGCCGATCGGTAAGCATAAGTCCGGGTAGCAGGGAAATCCTATTACCGGTATTCGCGGTTCTCGAAAATCACGTCCTCGGCGTGTGCTTATGATGCGAACTCTTTGCATGGCCCAGGATGGCTGGCTCAATGGGTGCACCGTAGACGTGATGACTCGTGTGAGCGTGCGGGACGAAAGAATTCGGCTTTGCGCTGGAGTTGGTCGGTTTATCGCCAGCAATTGACAGCGCTGGTTGAATGAGCGTGACGGCGGCGAGCACGGTAACTGCGAATTTCGTCATGTTCGTGATTCTCCTACTCTAATAGTAGGCGAAATCGCGCTTCGGCCCTCAGCGAGCGCGCAGTATCGTGATGTGCGTCTCGGGATACGGGGCTCTCGCCGGCGCGTCGCGCGTTTCGAGCTAGCAGTTAGAACTACCAGTTAGCCTGTGGTGTAGTCGACGCTGATGGCGACTTGGCGCGTGTGATCGGCCCGGTTGTAGAAGTACACCGTCACCACATCCTCGTGATTTTGATTGAGTGCGTGCACGGCCTGCGTGAATCGTGCCTTGGGCAGCTCCTTCAACCCGGTCTCGTAGGGGGCACCGCGATCGTTGGGGGAGTCGGCCGAGGTGAAGTAGTGCGTATTCACATACTTCGCGCCGACGGGGAGCCTAAGAATCAATTCGCAGCGGAACGCGCACGAATCCGCGTCGCACGGCTGCGAACGGGCGCCCGGGCACTCCACCGTTTTTCCGGCAATGTTCTGCGAATTGTCGGCCGCACCAACCGTCGCCCATACGAGCGAAGCTAAGCAGCCTGCGAGGATAGGAGTGCTTTTGCGCATAAGAAACCTTTATTGTCGTTCTACTGCCGTGGACGTTAGCACCGAAGTCGCGCGCGCGTGATTCCGTTCTTGCCCTCTCGGGCGTAAGGGCTCTCTGACACCATCGAACTCCGCCAACGGGCTAAGTGGGCTCTAAACACCGTCAATCAGCCTTGAGCAGCGACAAACGGCAGCGACCAAGCGCAGAATGCCCGCCCAAGGCTCGCGGGGTTCGAAAGTTAAGGTATGAGCAATAAGAAAGACCGTAGTGACATCGTAGCCGGCGACCAGCTTCGTCGCCGCCAACGTGTTCGTCTCGCTCTGTTGGTGGTCGTGGGCGTTGTACTTCTGAGCGGCACCACGGCAGCGTCCTATTACGTCGATGCCCTCTGGTTCGAATCGCTGGGGTATGCGACCGTGTTCTGGACGCGGCTCAGTCTTCAGGCCGCGACTTTCGGAGCATTTGCCCTCCTGACCTTTCTGGTGGTCTACGGAGTGTTCAGGGCGCTGAAACCCCATCCGATGGGCCAACTGATCGGGGCCACGATTCTCGTCAACCGGCGACCGGTAACGCTGCCGGTCGAACCCGTTCTCAAACTGATGGGGCTCGGCGTGTCCTTGGCGATCGCCGCCGTCATCGGCACCAGCATGATGGGACGCTGGATGACGCTGGCGCTGTACTGGAACGCGCCGCGCAAGGCAACGATGCTCGACCCCATTTTCGGTCGATCGCTCGATTTTTACTTGTTCACCCTGCCGGCGGCCGATCTCATCTCCGGGTGGTTGCTGACATTGTCGGTGATCGCCTGCCTCATCGCCGCGGTGTTCGTTGTCATCACCGGCGGCGCCCGAATCTTGACCGAGTGGCGATCCTCCGCAGCGCAGGCCAGACTCTGGCGCGGCTTATCGATCAGCCTCGCAGCGTTCTTTTTGATGCTGGCCGTGCGTGTGTATTTGGGACGCTTCGATCATCTGTTCCAGGACGGTACCGTCTTCACGGGTGTCACCTACACGGATGCCCACGTCACCTTGGGCGGCACGCTAATTGTCTGCGTGGCGCTGCTCATCGGCGCTGGCATAGCCGGCGTTGCTGCGGTTTTCGCACCGCGCCCGCGCTGGCTATTGGCAATCGCTGTTCCTGCCGTCGTGTGCTTTCTAATCTTGGGCGCCGTGCGCTGGTACGTCAGCGGCTTTATCGTCGCACCGAACCAACTGGTGCGAGAACGTCCCTTCATTACGCACAATATAGAAATGACTCGGCGTGCCTATGCGCTCGATCGCATCGAGACGCATCCGTTTCCCGCCGACACCGGAATCGAAGCGGTGGAACCGGCCAAGAACCAGACGACGCTCGAGAACATACGGCTCTGGGACTGGCGAGCGCTCCAGGATACGCTCCGTCAGATTCAGGAAATCCGCACGTACTACGACTTCCCGGACATCGACATCGATCGATATCAGATCGGAGGATCCGTTCGCCAGATGATGCTCGCTGCACGTGAACTTAATGTGGAAAAATTGCCGCAGAGCAGCCGCAACTGGATCAACGAAAAGCTGATCTATACCCACGGGTACGGCGTCACGATGAATCCGGTGAACGGATTCACGCCTGAAGGGTTGCCGACACTCGTGCTCAGCAATATGCCGGTCCAGAGCACGATTCCGGAGCTCACCGTGACGCGCCCGGAAATCTATTTTGGCGAACTCACAAACACGGATGTCTACGTGAAGACTCGCCAGAAGGAATTCAATTATCCCCAAGGTGACGCCAACAATCTGACCTCGTATCAGGGTAACGGCGGCATTCGCTTAGGGGGCTGGCTCCGCCGTACGCTGATCGCGCTCGACCGCGGTGATCTTGCGAAACTCCCCTTCAGCGACGATGTGAATTCGGAGAGTCGCTTGCTCATGCGCCGCCGCTTAAGCGAACGCGCGCAGGAACTCGCACCGTTCCTCACCCTGGACCCGGACCCGTACGTCGTGGTCGGCGAGGATGGCCGGATCTACTGGCTGATGGATGCCTTCACGACCTCCGACGCCTACCCGTACGCGCGCCGTATCTCCCTCGGCAATGAGAGCATTAACTACATTCGCAACAGTGTGAAGATCCTGATCGATGCATACACTGGGCAGACGACCTTCTATGTGTTCGACACGAACGATCCGATTATCGCTGCCTATCGGGCGCTGTTCCCCGATCTGTTCATCGATGGGGCAGCGATGCCGGCTGCCGTGCGCAAGCACGTCCGATACCCGGAACTGCTGCTGAACATACAGGCGGCGGTCTACGGTCTTTATCATATGACCGATCCCGATGTGTTCTACAACCGGGAGGACTTGTGGAGCGTGGCGACATCGGCGGCGTTGCCCGATCAGCGCCAGCAGGTCATGGAGCCGAACTTCGTGCTGATGACGCTGCCGGGGGAACAATCGACGGAATTCATCGGGATACTTCCGTTCACACCGGCCAATCGCAACAACCTGATTGGCTGGATTGCAGGCCGAAGCGACGGTGAACACTATGGCGAGGCTGTGGTGTACGACTTCCCGAAGACCAAGCTGATCGACGGGCCTTTGCAGATCGAGGCGCGCATCGATCAGAACGCGCAGCTGTCCGGTCAGTTGTCCTTGTGGAACCAGCAAGGTTCGCACGTGCGCCGCGGCAGCCTGATTGTCATCCCGGTTGGACGTGCGCTGCTCTACGCGGAGCCCATCTATCTGCAAGCGGATCGCAGTCCGATGCCCGAGCTACGGTTGGTGGTGCTCGCGGTGCAGGATCGCCTCGCTTACGGACCGACGTTCGAATCGGCGATAGCTGCCCTGTTTGGGACGGGTCCGTCGCTGCTGAGCGCGCAAGGCTCGCCGGCCGCTCCCGCGGCACGCCCAGCGAACGCCGCAACCACCACGGCGGCCGCAGCTCCCGACGATGTCAACGCCCTGATCGCCGAGGCGGCTCGGGACTTCAGCGACTATCAGCAACTGACTGCCGCCGGAAAGCTTGCAGAGGCGGGCGAGAAATTGCAGGCGCTGAAGCACACGCTGGAGGAGCTGCAGACTCGCCGGCATTGATCGAGGATTCCTGTTACGCCGCGCCGTTGCAGAATTTATCCGGTCGTTGCAAAGTAGGCGTACGTCGATTGAACGAGCGACGTTTGGGCTTGGTGTTTAGATTCTGCGAAGGAAGCCAGTCATGGGTGATTCTTCGTCAGCACCATCCGATACTTGCGATCGCGGCGAATCGCGAATCGCATTAGGTCCCGACGGGTGTCACGCATACCGTACCGCGGCCTTTTATTAGCTCTGCACCCGTCGAGATTGGCCAAGAAGTCGGCAATCGAATAATGGGAGGGTTCGATGACAAAGCTCAACGAATTTCACGCTGCACAAGAGCGAAGCCCCGCTGAGGCAAACCGCTTGCTGTTCAGCTGGCTGTCGGACGACGATGCACGAGCTGATCTCTATCGGTGCCTGAACAGCAGGGACGTCACGGACGTACTGAAGTTTCAAAGCCGGGCAAATACCAAGGAGCGACGGACACAGGATATCCACTCGGTATTCCACCAGGATGTGTATCTGCTGGCAAAAAGGGAGCACGTAAAAAGAGCACTGACCGAGTCCGAGGAATTTAGCAGTTCTCCCTACAGGGCGCTCGGCAGCGGTACTTTCATGCTGGGGCTGAGGAAGTTAGACCATCAAGAACAGCGGGCGTTCGCCTCGAAATACCTGAGATACGAGCCGCGGATCATCGACGCGCTGGCAAGCGTCGCTTTCGCCGCAGCGGCCGTGCTGCCATCGAAGCAGCGCAAGTTCGATCTTGTCGATGTCTCCGAACAGGCTGCCCTGCGCTTCGCCGGCTTCCTGTTCGGCTTCGAACAGGCCGACCATGTTCTACTCGAAAAGACGATGCGCCTGGCCTACCTCGGCGCCAACTATCAGATCATGGGGCGCCACTTCCTCAGCGAACCCGGCGCCGTCCTTGAGGCTACCAGCGCGATGGGTGCGCTGCTCCAGAAAGTCGCGCAATTGATCGATCTTTACCGCGCGAGAATCGGGCAGACGGAGACCGACACGTTCGAGCGGATCAAACTCGAGCGCGAGGAACTTCGGCAGGCGATGGGCAAAAGCATGGGATCGCCGCCGCCAGAATTCGAGCCGGTCTTGAAGATAATCGCCGATGACACATTGCCCGGTGTGAAGGGGGATTACAGCGGCAACGAGTTGGGGGTGATTGTCGTCGGGCTGATCGCCGGCAGCATCGGCAATATCCAGGCCGGTGCTTCCATTGCGATCAATGAGTTCTTCCGCCATCGCGCCTTGTTTGAGCGGGCACGCGAAGGTGCCACTAAGTGGCGATTGGGTGAAACCGACGGTGGCCCCCTGAACGACTTGATCTGGGAAGCTCTGCGGTTGAATCCCCCGGTCCCATTTCTGCCCCGCAAGACGAAGAAGGAATTGCTTCTCGACTCAACGCTGATTCCAGAAGGCACGAATGTCATCCTAGCCGTCGGCGGGGCCACCCGCGACGGAATCGACCATCCCGATGATTTCAAGGAGGACCGAAAAGAAAGGGATCCGCTGATCTTCGGCGGCCCCGAAGGTACAAGCGCATTCCTCCATCAATGCGTGGGCCAGCATCTGGCGATGCCTGTGATCGCTCGCATCGTCAGGGGAGTTCTCATGCTCGATGGCCTGACGGAAACATTCGATCCGAGGACCGGGAAGCTGCTTCGTTTGGAAAAGCTCTGGGGGGTCAACTGCAAGAAGTACCCACTCGAGTTCAATCGCACGGATGTCCTGACGCAGTTTCCTCTGATCGTGATCATGAAGGTCAAGACACCGGTGTCGAAGCATGCCAAGGCGCTGAAGGAAATCATCAAGTATGGCGCGCCGAAGATCGAGAAAAAGTTGCGCGATGCCGGCCACGTCCATTTTGCCTGGTTCCTGTTCCTCGAAAATGACACAAAACTGATGATGGCCACGATATACGACCGCGATTTCGACTCGTATATCGAATTCTTTGCCTTGGAAATCGGGCCGATGTTCGACTTGGTTTTCCAGCACATCGAGGACCCCCCTCCGATGCCGGTCAAGGAGTTTCCGAAGGAGTTCGTGGACACCGTACGGCGCTACAACAACCGCACTGCCGGCGGCTATTTTTTCAGCGCGTACCCGAAGGCGAGTGTTTCGATGATCACCGATCACTACCCGCCGGAGGACCCATGATTGCCCCCTCCGAGGCACCGGACAGGGCGGAAGTCCAGCGGATCATCCCCTTTGGTTACAGGTTCAATCGCAGCCGGCATTTCGTTCTGCGGGTGACCGAACCTGTCGAATCCCGAAGGTTCGTCGGCGAGCTTGTCGCCAAAGGCTTTATTACCACTGCGTCTGTTGACACCAAGGATGCGAGGAAACGGAAGGACGAGGGGTGTTGCCCGGCAAACATCGGCTTCACCTTCCACGGCCTCGAGAAGCTGGAATTGGGGGTGCCTTACCGGCGGGTATTCGAGGAGAAGGCAAAAGCATTCGTCAGGGGTGCGAGTGCACGCGCGGCGCAGCGACTTGCCGACAGCGGCCCCAGCGCAGCGCAGTGCTGGGACAAGCGGTTCGCGCCTGATCATGCCCACGTGCTGCTTTCTACGCACGCAGACACGCAGGAGGAACTCGCGCAGTTCACCGCAGATTTGAGACGAATACCCGGTGCGGGCGGTCTGGACGGTTGGGGGCAACCGTTCGAGGGTAGCCAACTCACCCAGGATACGGATGTCAGAATCGAGCATTTCGGATTTCGCGACGGAATCTCCAATCCGGTCATAGAGGGGTTCCCGCCGGGCAAAGAGAATACGCACGCGCCGGGCGAGTTCCTGCTCGGCTACCGGAACGACCAAAAATTCAATCCGTGGCTGCTAATCAATCCGTGGCCGAAGCCCAACCCCTGGCTGCGGCCGCTGAATCCCGCTCCTCAGCTCACAGAGTTTTTCCGCAACGGCAGCTTTGCCGCGTTCCGACAGCTCGAGCAGGACGTGCGGCGCTTCAACGCGTCGGTCGAAGGATGGGCCATACAACTTGGAGGTGGACAGGATCTTGAAAAATGGAGGGAATATGTGAGGGCTAAACTGGCAGGTAGATGGTGGAACGGCGAGATTGTGCAGCCGGGCCAGAGCGACCCTCCGGCTCGGTGCGGCGGCTACCCGCGGACTTCCAAACTAAACGACTTCGATTTTTCAGAGGATCCGCGCGCCCATGGCTGCCCCTTCGGGGCACACATCCGGCGGATGAATCCGCGCAAAGACCCGATCGTGCCGTTGAGTAAGCGGCCGCTGATCCGGCGCGGCATGCCGTATGGTCCGAAATTCGATCAAGAACCCGACGCGCCTCGCGGCTTGTTGGGACTGTTTTTTTGCGCGAGCTTGGAGGACCAATTTGAACACTTGCTGATTGAGTGGGGCAGCGCCAATCCCATGGGCCCCCGCAACCGAGGCAACGCGAGGGATCTTCTGGCCAGCGACCACCAAGATCCCGGTGCGCGCTTCGATATACCGATGCCGGGCGAGGCATTGCGGCAGCTCGATGGCTTCGCCGGATACGTGACCACTCGTGGGACGCTCTATGCGTTCTTCCCGAGTCTCGGCACGATCGATAGGATCGCGCGTTGCGGAGCGCCGGCACGATGAGGCGGCGGGCGTCGCCGGCTCCATGCGATCGCAAATCGACACCGGCGAACGAAGTGCCGGACCCGGAGCCGCTCGACGCGGCGAAGCAGCCCCCGATCGACCGCTATTGCGACTTGGTTTTGACCGGCGGCGTGACCGACGGCGTGATTTACCCGTGGGCGATCCTCGAACTCGCGCGTGCCTATCGTTTCAAAAACATCGGCGGCACCTCCGTCGGCGCGCTGGCAGCGGCGGTGACGGCGGCGGCGGAGTTTGCTCGCAGGCAAGGATTCCTCTCCGGGTTCAACGAACTAATCCTGAAGATGCCGAGAAAGCTGGCCGAGGACGTTAAGGTAAAGGGAAGAACCCGGATCTTCACCTTGTTCCAGCCCGCCAGTTCGAACCAAAGACTGTTCGAGGTCTTTCTCGCTCTCGTTGTCCCGGGGGGACTCAAATTCGGGCGGCCTTTCCTTCACATATATCGGCGGGCCGCGTACCGGGGACTCGCATGGAGCTTGTCGCTCGCGTTTGTCGGCGCCGCGAGTCTTTTGTTCTCTCTTTCTGAGTCGACGCCGACCTCGAGTGCCCTCCAGATCTTCACGGTTACAATCATTGCAATCGTGTTTCTCCTCCTGACGCTGGCGGGTGTTTTGGTTTTCGTGCTCGCCTTCATCCTTTTCGAGTTCTACCGCGATCTGGTGAACGGCCTGGTGCCAAACGGCTTCGGATTGTGTACCGGCGGCCATGCAGCAGGAGTTCCGAACGACGAGCCCTCGCTCATCGAATGGCTTCACGAGGGCATCCAGGCGGCAGCCCGCAAGACGCTCGATCAGCCGCTGACTTTCAAGGATCTGTGGGAAGCTCCCGGCGGACCGGTTCAGGCGAGCGCGCCCGCGGCAACTCGAACCCGAAAGGCGAGGTCGATCGACCTTCGGATGGTCACCACGAACCTGACTCTCGGGCGCCCGTACGGTCTTCCCCTGGACGACGAGACCAGCCGGCTTTTCTTCAAGGCCAAGGATCTCAAGCCGTTCTTTCCCGAGTCGGTTATCAAGCACCTGATAAGACATTCAAAGCGATATAGACCGGCTGGACCAGAAGATCCACCGCGATCGCGCAGAACTCGCTCAATACTCGAGCTGCCGGTGGCCGATCTTCCAATCGTGGTTGCGGCTCGCTTAAGCCTGAGCTTCCCTGTGCTGTTTTCCGCCGTTCCATTGTGGGCAATCGACTATGAGCCCGAACGGAAAGCGAGAAGGGTGCGCAGATGCAGCTTTTCCGATGGCGGCATTTGCTCCAACTTCCCGATCCACCTGTTCGATGCCGCGATTCCCAAATGGCCCACCTTCGGCATATCGCTGGCGCCCCGAAGCGTCTTCCGCAAGGCTCCATTCGTTTGGCTGCCGAAACTGCACTATCAGGGACGGGGCGATTGCTGGAATCGATTCAGCGACCAGAGATCCCTGACCACCGGCAAAGAAGTACCGCCCCTGAACCGATTGTTTTCCTTCATCTCCAGCATCGTTTCCAGCGGCAAGGATTGGGATGATGAGACTGCCACGCGCATGCCCGGCGTGCGCGACCGCGTCGTTCGCATTTACCACAAGGAAGATGAGGGGGGACTCAACCTTAAGCTAACGGGCGACCAGATCATGGACTTCGCGAGCGGTTATGGGCAGACGGCCGGCAAGGCGCTGGTGGAAAAATTCATCGACCGCTCCGATAACAATAAACCCTCGGCCGGCTGGAACGAGCACCGGTGGGTACGCTTCAATACCTTCCTGGTCGGATTGCGCGAACGCATCGAAGCGCTCAGGGCGTCGGCGCAGAGCGCCGCGTACTGCAAGCCGCTCTCGCAGCAAATATTGGACGCGACAACGGACCGGCCGCTCAGAGGATCCGATCCCGCCGGAATCCCGCTCAAATGCCCGCAGGCGCAAGACCTGGAGCGTCTCCTCGCCGCCCTCGAGCAAGTGGAGTCGGCGTTTGGGCAGGCCACAATGCCCCAGCCCTACAAGCCGGAACCGCCCCCGACCCTGCACGTCCGCCCACCGCTTTAGCCGCAGGCGGCATCTTTGCGCGATTAGTAGTAGATTGTCCTAGTCCGAACCAGCGAAAGCCGCAGAGTCGATTCTTAGACGAATATGTCTTGGGGGGCTATTTGCCGAGCGCCAACGTTCGACCGATAAGCCTGATGATCCGGCGCGAGCGCGGCCGTGTGGCGATGTTTCTGAGCGACTCGCGCTCTGTCGCCTATTCGCTCGATTCGGTCGTGGCCGATTCCCTTTTAGAGAAACTTCCCCGAGAAGCCGAGACGCTGCAGGTCGCGTCGACGGAGCCGGATCTCCCATCAGCGGCATGTGAGGTCCGCAACGAGATGCGGCGCCTCGGCGCAGATCTCTATGGTCGGTTCTTTCCCGAGCCCATTCGAAAGTATTTGGCTGGCAGTCCGAGCACATACCTGAGTCTCCAGATCCAAGAGTCTCTGTTGCGGGTGCCCTGGGAACTCGCGTTCGACGGCGAAGACTTTCTTGCCGAGAAATTTCTTGTGTCGCGGCAGGTCTTATCGTCTCGGCAACAGCCACTCGCGCACGAAATGCGAGACGCCTCCGGCGAGATGCGCATCCTTCTGATCGGAAACGGTTCGGCCGCGCCGGTCTCCGGACCCTACCGCCATTCGCTCGCTCAGCACTTCGTGGAGGCAACCTGCGGAGTCGCGCCGACGCTGGCGGCAGTAGAAGACGGTCGGCAATTCATTCTTGACCTGATCCCGGAACACGACGTGGTCCACTACGTCGGCCCGGTTTCCGGAGCGGACGCCGCACAAGGGGACACCATCTGGTGGGACGGGTCCGAAAGCATCACAGTGCGCGACCTCGCCCAACTCCCACGAACGCCGCAACTAATCGTTTGTGAAATTGCACCCGCGTCTGCCGATCAGCCAGCCAACTTCCCCCGCGCACACGCCTTTGCCGGCGCTGCTTGCCGCTCGCAGTTGAACGTGTTGCTCGGAATGTGGCCAGGAGCTCCGGCCAGCGACAACCTCGAGTATATGCGGCAGGTGTACGCCGGGTTGCGGCAGGGCGCCGGATTGGCTGAATCGGTCCGCGCACCGCGCGCCCCCACTCGGTTTCGGGACACGGCCTCGTTCTCAGGCCTTGGCGCTGTCTTGTACGGCGATCCTTTGCGCACAGTCGTCGCCGCTCCAGCGGCCGGATCGCACCCAGTGGACAATCGCCGGCAGATCACGATACTGGCCTGCGACATCGTTCATTCCACGGAGCTGCTCAAGTCGCTGGGTGACGAAAGATACAGCGAGGTACTTTCGCAGTACCACAGAACAGTCGCAGAGATTGTACGTGGCCACCTAGGCTCAATCGAGGATCCCCAAGGCGACGGGATCCTCGCTTTCTTTGGGTTTCCCGAGGCTCAGGAAGATTGCAGCACCCAAGCTGTCAAAACCGCCCTCTCGATTTGTTTGGCGGTCCGCAGCCTCGACGTCCAAGTGCGAATCGGCATCAGCACCGGCTCGGTCGCGGTGCGAAAGGGGAAACCGGTCGGAGACGTCATACATTTTGCCACGCGGTTGCAAACGGTGGCCATTCCGGGACAGATCGTCGTCAGTGAAGCGACCCGGGACATCGTCAGTGAAGCGACCCGGGACAGTGTCAGTGGCCGCGTCGCGTTCGAGCCCCTCACGGGGAAGCACAATTTAAAGGGGTTTGGCGAGTCGGGCCGTCTCTACAGAGTGCTCTCTGAGCGCCGCGCGCCGGGTTCGCGTCCGGCCCAGAACTTGCGGCACCTGACACCCTTTCTAGGCCGGCTCAGCGAATTGCAGACGATCGAGCGAGAATGGGAGAGTGCGCAATCGGGTGAAGTCCGTACGGTCCTGATCACGGGCGATGCCGGTATTGGGAAATCCCGTCTCGTCAGGGAGTTTCGCAGTTGGCTTTCAACGTTGGGCCACGATACCTATGAGTTTCGATGCTCGCCGCAGCACACTAGCAGCGCATTCTATCCGTTGATCGAATTTCTTCGCAGTCGGCTTGGGGTGCGGGACGACGAGAATGCAGAACCCCAACAGGAACGCGTTGAGCGCGCCCTGTCGGAACTATTCCCGGTCCAGGGCGAGGCAGCACTCGTCGCAAATCTGCTGGGCCTTTCCCGCGGCCCACAACGACCAGTCTCGGCGCATGCCCTCGACAGGGAGCGCCGATTGACGTTGGATCTCATGGCACGTTGGATTGCTGGCGAATCGAGAAAGTCCGCTCTTTGCGTGATCGTCGAGGACATCCACTGGATCGACCCTTCATCCAAAGATCTCCTGGGTCTCGTGTGCAATCTCTCGGCGCCTGTACTCGTACTCGCGACAGTGCGTGCCGAGCGCGCTCAAGGGCCCATGCAGTGGATCGGCGGCCGGGTAATCGAGCTCAAAGGCTTATCGCAGGATGTCGCCCGTGAGATGGTGCAAAGGGTATCCGGGACGTCTCCCCTCAGCGTAGAGGTGGTACGGCTGCTGGCGCAACGAGGAGACGGTGTCCCTCTGTACATCGAAGAATCCACTCGTATGGCTGTCGAAATCAGCGAATCGGCTAACCGCAAGGATGTCATGTTCTTGATTCGTTCGGCGGTTCCCTCTCGAATTCACGATCTCCTAATGGCCCGTCTGGATCGTCTCGGTGATGCAAAGCAGGTCGCTCAGCTGGGTGGAACCATTGGCCGGGAGTTTCCGTTTGCATTGTTGGAGGCGGTGCTGAATGTGGATGGCGTGCCGATGCGGATCCAAGATCTCCCTTCTCAATTGGACACGCTCCTTGAGTCCGGGTTGGTGATTCCCGTCGGCGATCCGCGCGATCGGCGGTTCGCTTTCAAGCACGCATTGATTCGGGACGCTGCCTACCAGTCCCTTTGGGAGCGTGATCGAAAAAGTCTGCACCGGCTGATTGCCGGTGTGATTACGGAGCGGTTCGCGGCGTTGGTGGAGATTCAGCCGGAAGTGCTCGCCTATCACTACACGCAGGCCGGATTGGATGCGTTGGCGGTCACCTATTGGGAGCGCGCCGCTCGTTTGGCCGCTTCGCGGTCCGCCTATGACGAAGCGATCAGCCACTTGAACAGCGGCCTGCGGTTGATAGAGGCCCAACCCGACACCCTCGACCGCCGTACCGTGGAGCTTCGTCTGCAGCTGCTGCTTGCGGGCAGGCTCATCGCGACGGAGGGATATGGTGCGGACCGGGTCGAAGAGGTTTACACGCGGGCACTCGAACTCTGTAGTCAAGTAGGCGACCCTGCCGCCCTAAGGAAAGCCCGGTTGGGCATGGAGGGCTACTACTTCATGCGGGCCGATTTCGCAAAGGCACGCGAGTTCGCGGAGCAGGTGGCGGCGATGGAACAGCCGCAGCCGTCGGAAATGCGAACACTCCAGGCCGATTGGGCGATATCGAATATCCTTTTTCACCAGGGTGAACTGGAAGCGGCTGTGGCCCGCATGGACCAATGTCTGCAAAAATACGATCGCGCCAAACACCATCCCGGCGCGGTTCAGGATCCCGGCGTCATGTGCCTGTGCTATTCGGCATGGGCCCTTTGGGAATTGGGATATCCTGACGAGGCGATGAGGCGTGCTAACGAGGTAATTGCACTGGCCCATGCTCTGGACCATAAGTTCAGCATTGGCCAGGCCTACGGCATCTGCACGGGCGTGCACTTGTTCCGCGGTGAAAATGAATTGGCGCTGGAGCGGTCCGGCCAAGCGGTGGAAATCTGTGAGCTCCACGGATTCTCGGTATGGCTGGCCCACGCCAAGATGCTGCGGGGAAGAATCGTGGCGGAACTGGGAGGGGTCGACGACGGCATCCGGGAAATGCTGCAGGCCTACGCCATGTGGACCAAAACCGGGGCAGTTGTGACCAGGCCGTTCTACCTTGCCATGTTGGCGGAGGGTTATGCACTGGCCGGCCGGGTCGCCGATGGTTTAGCGGCGCTTGATACCGCCCGCGAGATCATTCGAACATGCGGCGAACGCTATTACGAGCCGGAGATCCACCGCCTGGTCGGAGAACTCCTATCGGCCTCGAAGCCCGGTCCAAGCAGCCGTCATCCCGCCGAAGCGGAACAGTGGTTTCGTAGCGCCATAGACGTTGCGCGCGAGAGACGGCTTCGGTCCCTGGAGTTGCGCGCCACCACGAGCCTCGCTCGCCTGTTGCAATCTTACGGCCGTGGCTGCGAGGCCTCGCCACTGTTGGCGGAAATCCTTAAGAGCTTCACGGAAGGCCTGGATACCTTTGACGTGAGGCAGGCACGCAAGGTGCTGGGCGAACTGGACTGATACGATCGGTTGCGAGCTCAACGACATCCCGCAATGCATGCTCGTCGACAAGAACTATCTTGCCGCGACCTAGAGTGAGCCACCCTTGTACCTTCCAGATCTGCAGGTATTGATTGACAGCCTGGCGGGAGAGCCCCAGAAAGTGCGCGACCTCTTCCTGAGAAATGGTGAGCTCAACTCCCTTCGGAGTCTCGCGCCCGTGAAGTTTTCCAAGGCTTAGTAATCGCCGTGCCATTCGAGCCGGCACACTCAGCAATGCCGATTCTTCTGCCAACCCGCTTGTCCAGCGAATGCGCTCGCAGAGAAGCTGAACGACATGGCTGACAAGTTTGGGTTCGTGCTCCAGCAATCTGAGAAAGTGGTCCCGCGTGATGACGATGAGCTCTGATGATGTAGTGGCACTGGCCGTGGCCGTACGGGGACGCCCGTCCAGGAGCGCAATCTCACCAAAAGTATCGCCGGGCTCCATGATGTTTAGAAATATCTCTCGGCCGTCCGGGGAACTGGCGCTAATGCGAATCTTGCCTGTGATCACGCCGTAAAGCGCATCACCCGGGCCTGCTTGTGAAAAAACGATAGCGCCATTGCTATAGGGGCGCCGTATCGAAAGGGCTGAAATCTGCTTAATCGTCGCCGGGGGCAAGCCACGGAAAAGACGGGTGCGCTCCAATATTGTTTCCGCAGTCAAAGCCACACAGGGTTCCTCGTGTGAAACCTTGCAAACAGTGTACGTCTTGTGTCGTCCGCTTGACAGAGCCGCATGATGAATGCGCTCACGATTGCTCCCGACGATGTAGTGGCGGGTTTCCTCAGTTGTGAGAACCCAATCAAGCTAAACAAAGGAGCAAATAGTCATGTACAGCAATAGATTGAGCGTCCCAAAGACGGTTCGATTAGTTTGGGGAATCGTCGCTTCCGCGGTGATTGCCTGGGGAGGCGGCAGCATGGCCCAGGCCGGTGAACCGGACACTACGGTTGCACACAAGGTGGTCAGCTTTCGCGATCTGAACTTGAACAGCGCTGAAGGTGTCGAGGTGTTGTACAAGCGAATCAGGAGCGCGGCCCACGACGTCTGCGCAGATCCAATGAGGTGGGATCTGTCGGAGATGAAGTTGAAGCCTTGTATCGATGATGCGATGTCTCGGGCGATCGCCCAAGTCAATAGCCCGATGCTGACGAGTCTCTATGAATCGAAGACTGGTAAGACTGAGAAGAAGAACGTGACTCTCGCGCAAGCGCATTGAAGTCGCTCGGTGAGAGGCGCCGCACGGGCAACCCCGCCCGTGCGGCGCATTATTCGAACAGTTCCAAGTCCCTGAGCGACTCCGTTACATCATCGTATTTCCACAATGGCTGTACGTTCGGGTGTTCGGACGCCTTGAGGAGAATCTCGTGACAGTACCGATCCATGCTGTGATTCCTCGGGAAACGTCTGAAGGCCCGAGCGATGAACCATTGAGCGAAGGAAAAGAACGCCGGCTGATCGTCGACGGTATATGCGGAGCCGTTGGTGTGGCTTTGGTGCGTGAAGTTTCCGTATCCAATAATTGTGGGAGGAACGCACGGGACGATGTCGAGCGGCCGGCGAGTGGCGAACGGCTGTCGCAAACGGATTTGGGTCGACGCACTTGCGATTCGCGGCGCGCCAAAGACATAGCAGCCCTCGACGGTGAACGGTGGCGGCGCCCAGGACATGGAGTTGAGGATCGATGCGATCGCTCCGCCCAGTGAGTGACCCCCGAGATAGATGCTACTCGTCGGTTGATATTCCCTGGTCGGGCTCAGTTTGTCGAGGTGCTCGGTTAGGCGATCGGCGAGTTCCCTGGTCTCCGATAAAAAGCCGGTATGGAGTTTGGCGTACCCGTTGCTAAGCTGCGCGCGTTTCTTGGTCGCCGCAAGGTTGATGAGCCAATCGTAGGCGAATTGCGTGCCGCGAATACCGATGAAAATCCTTCCGGCCGCCGGAATGATTAAAGCCGTGAAGCGCCGAGTTCCCACGAGACCTACATTTTGGAAGTCCGCGTTCGCCACTATCGCCGTCACATCGATCGTCTCGCGAGCGATGAGCATTTGGTAGAGCATGCATGGAACGAGACGCGCCCGATGCGGATTCTCCTTTTCTTCTTCGGTCGGCGAGCAGTAAGCGAGCTCGGACACGAGACCGAGTACGGCGCACTTCAGATGCTCGAATCGGTCGGGCTTACCCCAGTCGCAGCCATTGATCAACAGCCACAGGGGCGCAACCAGGCGCGCCAAATCCGCCTGCGTTGCCGTCCGGAGTCGCGGTACCTTTTTCTTCAGCACGTTGGGTCCTTCTAACGCCCGACCGCTTCGCTGTCAATTCGCGCGACTCAAGATCCTGTTTCGAGTCGGACGGCAGCGCCAAATTGAGGATGTCTGCGGCGCAATATGGGGAGGATCCCCGCTTCGTGCGCATACCGTGCGGCGTAGCGTATCCATCGACCGGAACTTCCCGGACGGCTTTAGGAGATGAGTGCCATGCCCCGCTATATGAACGCAAAAACCGCGATGAAATGCGCGCTGCTGACGATGTTACTAGGCTCAGTGAGCGCAATCGCCGCCAAGGTCGAGCTGCGCGATGACGTGCCGACGCGCACAGTGAAATTCGGCGACCTCGACCTGACCCGACGCGACGGAGTCGCGGTTTTGTACGCGCGGATCAATTCCGCGGCTCGAGAGGTGTGTCTACCCGTGGACGGCCGGCTGCCGGAGTTGCTCCATAGTACGGATGAATGCAGGCAAAAGGCGATCGAACGCGCGGTGGCCGATGTTGACGCGCCGGCGCTGACCAGCTTCTATCTCGCGAAAACGAAATCGGCCGTCGAGCACCGTTAGCAGCCACGAGAGGACGGTGAAAGCCACCGTCCTCTCGCACGATCTGCCGGTAGAGTTCGGCCGCCGCCGCGGCGACGCGGACCCTCCCTCCGGGCGGTCCCGCTATTCGGCCAAAGCCACACCCGACCCGCCCATCTCCTTCGGCATGTCCTTCATCTTCGGTTTGCCGTCCTTGATGCGCAGCACAGTCTCTTGGTAGTTCACGTGGAGACCTGGGTCGAATTTAAGTTCCGGCAGCATGGCGGCGTAGATGTCGACCAATCCCATCGTGGGGTGGTCGGTGAACAGGTGGCCGCCGCACTTCGTGCACCATTTTCGGTAGCTGATCGGTGTCTTGTTGTACGTGCCGATGCTTGCGGCTCCGTGTGTGACTTTGAGCGACTCCGGCTTCCACAGCGAGAAGGCATTGACCGGCCCCGCGGACCAGTGGCGGCAGGACTCGCAGTGGCAATAGCCCATCCCAGCCGGCTCTCCGGTGACTTCGAACTTCACTTCTCCACAAAAACAGCTTCCTGAAAGAGTCCCCATGATATGCAAGCCCCCGAGTAAGATGAACGTGATAACAACCTGAGGATTCAGTGTAGGCGGCAGACCCTTTCGGGCGAATGACTGCTCGTCCGCACTTCATGCTCGATCGTCTGCGGAGCGGCTATGGATGCATTATCGGATGTATTGCGCGCCGTGCGCCTGAAAGGGGCCATATTCTTCGACGTTCATGCATCGGATCCGTGGGCGGCGGAGACGCCGGCGGGACATCAGATTGTCCGCCGGATGTTCCCCGGGGCCGAGCATCTGATCTCTTATCATGCGATCACCCATGGCACTTGCTGGGCCTGCGTCGCCGATGAGCCCCCTTTATTGTTGGCGGCAGGAGATATCGTCGTGATTCCGCACGGCGATGCCCATGTACTCTCGACCAAGCCCGGAATCCGTGGGACTCTCGACGTCGATCGCTACCGCGCACCGAATGAGCTCGAGCTGCCGGTTCTAATTACCATGGGGGAGGGAGCGACGGAGTCCGCCGGATTTGTATGCGGATTTTTAGGTTGCGATGCGCGGCCGTATAACCCGTTGCTCGGCTCGCTGCCGCGTATATTCAAAGTGAGCGATCAGGCGGGCGGTCCGCTCGGCGCCTACGTGCAGATTGCGCTGGCGGAATCGAAGCGGCCGCGCATCGGCAGCCAGAGCGTGCTCGGTCGCCTGAGCGAACTGATGTTTGTCGACGTCATTCGCCGTTACCTTGAAACATTGCCGGCCGGACGTCTGGATTGGCTCGCCGGCCTTCGCGACCCGCACATCGGACGCGCACTGGCGGAGATTCATCACGATCCCGCGCACGATTGGACGCTTGAATCCCTCGCGCACAAGGTAGCGATGTCGCGTTCGGCGTTCGCGGAACATTTCATGATGTTCGTCGGTACGCCGCCCATGCAATATTTGACGAACTGGCGCATGCAGATAGCGGCCAACCAGCTCACGAGCACGACAGACAATGTGGCGGCGATCGCCAACCGTATCGGTTATGAATCGGAGGCCGCGTTCAGCCGCGCATTCAAGAAGGTGGTGGGCTGTCCGCCGAGCGAATGGCGGAAGAGTCGTTGAACTTTAGCCATCGAACCTCAGCGGAATACCGGTAGCGCCTCCAGTTCCTCGCTTGGCACGGCTTCTACCGGCAAGCCGTCCTTTCTCCAAGCGCGAAGTCCGCCCTTGATCACCGAGACAAGAACGCCCTTCGCCTCCATCTCGCGAGCCACCCGTACACTCGTAGCTTCGCGGACACAGGTGCAGTATACGAACACCCGTTGTCCGGCCGGGATTTCTTCGTTTGATTGGTTCAAGGTGTGAGGATCCAGTCTTCTAGAGCCCCTGATACGCATCGCTTTGGGATCAAGGTAGCCGTGGCTGCGGACATCGTAGATCCACGCCCCGCCACTCATTGCACGTGCCGCATCGAAAGGGATCGAAAATGGAACGGCGCGGAGCCTGCTCTCTCTGATCCATCGCCACAAGAGCAATGCCAAGTACCCGGCAATCAGCAAGATGACAACCCATCCGGCTATCCGGCTGAAAGTCCGGTAGCCCTTGGTGACGGCTGCGAGCGCGCCTGAGAATGCAAACCCCACGGCAAAGTAGGAGCCTATATAAAGAGCGGCACCCGCAGAATCCAGCCTGATGAACTGCATGAGGCGCATGTTCATGCAGCCCGCCAGCGGAGGCGCCATCGTGTTGATTCCCGGAATGAATTTCGCGATGACGAGGAGCTTTCGACCGCGGCGGTAAAAGGAATCCGCCGAACGCAGGATGCAGGACTCAGGGTTGAGCGATATGCGGCAGAGAATACCCAGCAGCCACCATCCCGTGTAACGGCCGAGGAGAAACATCAACGTATCGCCGGCGAGCATCGCCGCGAGCGACCCGAGTACCGCATACGTGCCCGGCAGCGAACCGCGCGCGCTCGCGCCGCCCGCGATCAGTAGAGCCAATGCGGCGGGCACCGGGAATCCAACCGCCTCTAGAAATACCGTAGCGAATAGAATCGTAAGGCCATGCGCGGCGAGGTTTGAGATCCAGGATTCCATCTGGTAATCGAGGATACGCTAACTTCGCGCATGAGACCTCGGCGGCTGGAGTGTCTCGCCTCTAAAGTTCAACACCCGTCGCCCGATTGCCGGGCGCAAATGCGCGCCGCATTCTCCTGTTCCGTTTCGAGGTTGACGCCGGCGGTCGTCGCCTGTCTTGCGGGTCG
Organism: uncultured Gammaproteobacteria bacterium; assembly: GCA_963755965.1. GTDB lineage: Bacteria > Pseudomonadota > Gammaproteobacteria > Steroidobacterales > Steroidobacteraceae > Bog-1198. The sequence goes on along the minus strand of CAVWLU010000004.1, from coordinate 1,134,775 downwards.
TTGCGGGTGGCTCCGCTCAGCCCGCACGCCCCAATAGCAGATCATTCCGGTGGCAAGGATGACGGCGCCGGCGGCTGCCGCTCGAGAACGAAGATACATGGCGTTGACTCCGGTCGAAGTAGACAAAGTTTCAGGTGCTGACTACTCAATCGCAAAACGCCCGAAAAAGATGACACGGACTTAAGAGCTGACTCGTTCGCCCACGACGCAGGTCGGCAATGACAGCCAAGCCGCTGATTTGAAGACGGTTCTCGCGCAATGTCGGTGGGCAGCGTCTTAGGCAGCCCTCACGGTCCCGATGCTGCTTCGCATCGTGCCGCCATGGGTAATGAGGCCGGCGAAAACGGTCGCCGCAAAGTTGCCGAGGATGACGGCCAGAGACGGTTTCTTCCTGCGTTAGCCGGTTTCAACTATAGTATTCGCACATGTTTAGGAAACGAATTCGAGAACTCCCGGTAGAAAAGTGCGCCGAGTGCGTGTACACGGCGTTGACTGATACCCTGACGCAGAACGGCCGGGTCCAAGTTGAGGATCTGATCTCCGCGGCGGCTGCCATCGTCGGGGAAGCGGCAATTGCCGCGGCAGGCGAATTCGATCCGCGTCGACATAGTTACACTCCGGGATCAAGAGTGTTTTCAACCAATATAAATGGTTTGATTTGCGGCGATAGGAGCTATGAGGACGCGCCGGCTAATTCGATAATCGGGATTCTCCGAGACAAATTGAGCGGGTCAGGCTTTACCGCAGCGGACTTCCCGGCGCTGCAAAACGTGTTCGAATATTTCGCAACTCACAGTGGGAGACGAGAGGATTGGGGAAAAGTCCCTTTGTCGGTGCCGCCCCAGCATTATCCGTCGATGATGCCGCTTCGAATAGCCTATGAGACCCGGGCAAAGGTCGACAAATGCGTCGCTCCGCTCGGCAATGATCATCAGCAGCGACTGCTGGCGGTAACTCTGGCGCTGGCCCGGGTTCTTTACGAAACTCGCGATGCACTGGGCCATGACATCGCAACGACCATTGCCTTGGAAACTGTCAATGGTATTTCGAAAACCGCGCCTATTACCGATGCGGCGGTCGCCAGAAGCGCCGAAAGGCACAAATTAGGAGCAGAAAGGCATAAATAGGATAGGAGGAATCCGCACGACGGCCGCGCGAGGTTTGAAGAAATGATAACCGGCGCCGATATCAGCCGGAGTGTCTGGAGTTTGAGACAACGTTCGCGGGGCAGTGGTTGAGGGGCATAATTCTCTACAAATTGGCTGCTCATCGACAGAGTGGTTTAAAATCGCTTCCAGCCGGACCTGGCGCAGGACGCGCGTACGGAGCGGACGGCATCGATTACCAGGATAACTTGAGAGCAGCGTAATGTATCACCCGGATGGCCCCTAAAACTCCCTCTCCGGGTACGGAGTTCGAGAAGGTCTTGCGAGCCTTTGGGACCGGGGGCTTCACTTACACCTATGTTTTAGCCCAGCTGAACCGGCTGCTCGAAACCGGCGCATCGCCCACCGAGCTCGTGGAAATCCTTCGGCGCCGAGAGTTGATTGCGCCTCTACCGGAGTATGCGCATGTCAAAGTTCTCAGCCTGCTCAATGAGGCGAAAAGACGGGCCGCGTCGCACGCAGCAGTATCCAATGGCGGGGCGCAGAACGCAGACTCGGATACCGCGCCGGAGCTAACCTTACAGTCACCTCCCGGGCCGACGCGGCCCGCACCAATGGCTCCGCCCCCGCATCGGGCCCAAGACCTCGCTCGGGGAAGGACGGTTGCGCTGACGTCGTTGCTCGAGAAGCTTTTGAGCACATTGGAGACCAGCGCCTTCACCGACACGGATGTTCTGGCGCAATTGAAGCGGCTACTGCGCGCGACCGGCACATCGCCGACGGAGCTGCGCGAAGCCCTGCGGCGCCGGGAGTTGATCGAACCATTGTCGGAGTATGCATATGTGGAAGTCCTCGGCCTTCTCAATGCCGCAATAGCACGAGCCGCGGCGCAGGCTGCCGAGGTTCCCGAGATCGCATCCCCGCCTCCGGATGAGGATGTACCCATCGACTTGGACGTAGTCGGCTCTATCAGCAAAGACTACTCGCGCGGTGCGACCGCGAGGATGGTGTCGGAGTTCGTTCGCCCGTCCGGTCCGGATATGACCGCCCGCGCCTCGGCGCTCGCCACGGGCCTTGCGGCTGCTCGGGTCGCACTCGAGTCGGAGCAAAAGAAGACCCGGGAACTGAACCAGGCCTTGGCCGAAAGCATCGCTTCGACCGAGGCGGCGATTGCGCGCAGCGCAGAGGCGCTGCGGGAATCGGAGGGCTACCAATCCGAATCGCGCGCTTTGCACGATTCACTCGCCGCGCGCGACGCCGAGTTCGAAGCGCTGCAGGCGGAGCACGCAAAGTTGCTACCCGCGCTCGAAGCCCGCGAGAAAACCGGACAAAAGCTCGAGACCGATTTACAGGCGGCGCGCGCGAGCGCGACCGCGCTCGCCACGGACTTGACGGCTGCGAAAAATGCCCTCGAGTCGGAGCAAGACAAGGCCCGGAAACTTGATCAGGCATTGGCCGACAGCATCGCAGCTGCAAAGGCGGCGCGCTCGGCGAGCGAAGAAGCCCGGCGGGAATCGGAGTTTCATCAGACCGAGTCGCACACGCTGCACGATGCGCTTGCCGCCCGCGAAGCCGAACTCGCTGCGCTCCGCAAGGAACACTCAAAAATCGTACCGGCGCTCGAAGCGCGCACCAAGACCGGCCAACAGCTCGAGGAAGATTTACTGGCGGCCCGCGCGCGCGTCGAGGAAATCACCTCGGAATTGAAAGCGAGCCAGGAGGCCGCTGACCGGCTGAATGCTGAATTCAAGCGCAGCAAGTCTCAACTCAATTCGGTTCGAGCAGAGTTGGACGCCGTGAAGGCGCAGTCGAGTTCCTATCTCGAGTTGCTGAGAACTCGCGACTGGCGCCGCGGATTCGATCAGAACGATTTGCGCGAATTGGACGAGCGGGCCGACGCCGCCCATGCCGAGAGCGGCGCGCGGAGCACCGAGCGCGACCAGTTGATGGCCCAGGTTGCGAGCTTGCAGGCGAAGCTCGAGGCTCAGGATGAGCTTATCCGCAAGATGAGAATGACCGTGAACGCGGACGCGGCGCGCGCGGCCGAATCGCAAGCGGCGGCGGAAGTGCGAGAATCCGAACAAGTCTCGCGATTTGCACAATTGAATGCGCAGCAGTCAACGCAGCAGGCGTTGCAGCGGCAAGCTGCGGAAGAAGCTCAAGCGTTCCAAGCGGCCCGAGCGGCGCGGGCCGCCAAGCAGCCCAAGCTGCGCGAGTCTCGGAAGACGAATTTGCGAAGACGATGCGAATCGAGCCATCGGAGGCGGCGGCGGCATTACGCGACGAGACAGTGAACATGCCGACGGAGGATTCGCTCGCGGTGGGCGATCTTTTGATGGATCGCTACCGGTTGGTGGCGCTGATCGGCGAGGGCGGCATGAGCCGTGTCTTCAAGGCATCGGATTTGGATGCGGCGACGGCCGCTCCGTCGGATGAGTTCGTCGCGGTCAAGGTATCGACTTGTCCGATGAACGAGAACGACGGGTCGTATTCAGCATTTCGCGAGGAAGTGCAAACGCGTTGTGATTTGGCGCATCCGAATATCGTGCGTGTTTTCGATTGCGGCCGGGACGGCTCGACCGCGTTCATCACCATGGAATATCTTGCCGGTCCGTCGCTGGACAGCAAACTTCGCGATAATGCGCCGCCCTTGGGCGCACCGGGCCCCGCATTGGATCGCGACGATGCGCTTTCCATCATATCGGCCGTTGCGGATGCACTCGAATACGCCCACGACAACGGCGTCGTGCACGGCGACTTGAAGCTTGGCAATGTCATCGTCCTTAATTGGGGCGAGATCAAGTTGGTCGGCTTCGATCCCCCGACTTGGATTGCTCGGGACGGGCCGGCTCCCGAGGTTGTCGATGACGTCTATGCATTGGCTGCTTTGACGTACGAACTTTTGACCGGTACTCGCCTAACCGGCGCCGGAGCGCAGCGGCCGAGATTTCTGCCGCGGCGCCGGGCGCAATTATCGCAGGCGCAGTACTCGGCTCTCGTCCGCGCCCTGCAGCGCGACCGGCGTAAGCGTACGAAGACCGTGAAAAAATTCTTGGCGGAGTTCCGGTCGCCCGACCGGCGCGTGGCCTGGATGCCGAGTGCGATCTCCCCCGCGACCGGAGTCAGCGCGGCGATGTTCATTCTGGGTGTTGCCGCCTTGTTCTTTATCCAGCGCGCGATGGTGCCTCCACCGAAGCCGGTACCGGCGGCCGTCGTGCGGCCCGTTGCGCCTGTCGGCACCATGATTCGCGACTGCCCGACATGTCCCAGCGTGACGGTATTGCCCCAAGGTCGGTTCAAACAAGGTTCGGCTGGGAGTGGCGCCGCGGCGTCGGAAATGCCGCTGCATTGGGTGGTCATCCGCCGTCCGTTTGCAATGTCGACGAATGCGGTCACCGTGGACGAATTCGAGCAATACATCACGGCTACCGGGCAGGACGTACAGGGGTGCGACGTCTACGACGGCGATTGGAAACACCGGCCCCAGAATAACTGGAAAGACCCGGGATTCACACAAAGCGGAACCCATCCCGTCACGTGTGCGTCGTGGAATGATGCGACGGCCTACGCGAAATGGTTGTCGACGAAAACCGGGCATACCTACCGGCTGCCCAGCGCATCGGAGTGGGAATATGCCGCCCGCGCAGGCGGCGAAGCGGTGCAGCCGTGGAATCCGGACGGATCGGGCGCGTGCGCAGACGCGAATGTGGCCGACCAAAGCGCGGCACGCCGGTATCCGGGATGGACGGTTTTCGCCTGCGATGATGGCTACGTCTTTACGGCACCCGTCGGTTCGTTCAAGTCGAACGCCTTTGGGCTCAACGACATGTTGGGCAATGTTTTTCAATGGACCGAGGATTGTTGGCACGCCGATTATACCGGTGCGCCCGTCGACGGATCGGCCCGCACCGGCGCTGATTGCTCCGAGCACGAACTGCGCGGGGGCTCGTGGTTCAGCCCGCCGGCCTTTGTCCGCGCCAATTATCAGAAACCACTTCGCTGCTGATTATAGGACCAGCAGCGTAGGATTCCGGTTGGTGAGAGACATTGAGAAATGAAGCTGCGCGTTCTCATGGTGTTGCTGCTCTTCTCAACGGCCGCGTGGCCGCGGGAGGCGGCATCGCCTCCCGCCGGCAAAGTACCCGGAGCGGCGCTCAAGCGTGACACCGCACTTTGCCGTGCGCATGCCGATCTCGATGCTTGCTACGACGCCATTCGTTGGAACCCGGGTGATCCAGCGCTGCTCGTCGCTCTCGGGAATGCGCTGCTAGTTGCCGAGCGGCCGGCGGACGCACTTCGTACATATCAACGCGTGGCTGCGCTCGCGCCGAATACGCCCGGCATCGCGGCCAAAATCAAATTGGCTCAAGTGAGAATGACCTCCAGGCGGCCGGCGCCACCCCCGCCCAAGCGATATTCGAATGCTGCCCTGGAGGCGCAATCGCATTGATCGGTATTGCACGCATCTTTGATCTCCTGATATAACTCCCTTCGATCCTGCTTCCGCAATCTCCGAACCATTGAGGCAATGGTTATGGATTACGCATTCGTACCCGGGCACAGCGACTACGAGGAATTGCTGAAGCGTGTGATGAAATCGCGCAGCAATACGACCCTCATCGACGATCCGGCGGTCAGCACCATCGCGGATTTTCTGCAGTCGCTGGTCACGAACTCTCAACAAGCCGACAATCTGCTCCTGGGTGCGCACGCCAACGATGAGGCATTTAGCATAGGTTTTGACAAGACCACAAAGACGCCGGTTCTCTCCAACGGAATTGATTACGAGATGCTGGAAGCGGTCAAAGCCGCCGGCACGATCACCGTTCCGGCCGCGGTCCGGACAGCGTCCACCAACTGTCATGTGAAGGGATGCCATGTCGGAGCCGACTCGGCTTTGCCATTCTTGAAACTGCTGAAGACAGACCTCGCTATTCCCCAGCAGGTTACCGCCCCCAAATACTTCCATAGCTTGAAAGGCGATGCCGATAGGGGAGTACTCGAGTCCATGCAGGTGGAATTCACAGTCATGAATCCGAAGGCGTTTGCCGATACTGCCTCGCTGGCGGATGCCTTCAGGAAAAAAAATTTCACGCAGGGCGTCGAGACGGGTGGGACGCCGGTAGCCGTGCCGGACAAGTGGGCGACTTGGGTCAGTCCGCAACTCGATCTTGCCCCGGGGCTTCCCGACGAAAAACCAATCAACATTTCTACCAAAGTCGTCCCGGCGGCGGGCAGCCTAAAACTGATTAACCAGAAAAACGGGAAGTGCACCTCGCGGTATGAATCCTTCACCGCGTATCAGGACATGACGGGCAAGACGGTGCCTCCGGATGTCGCAGGCCAAATGACATTTCTGAAGGGCGCCTTGCTGAACGATGCGCGCGAGACGGTTGGGCATCCCTTCCCCCTCCACGTGAGATTCGGTTTCTCCAGTATCGATGACTGGATCGCCGGGTTTGACTGGACCCCCCAGTACGACGGCGTCAGGCTGCTCATCTTCAAAGGGGATCACTACGTCTACGCAGTCAGGCTGCCCATCGTGAAGGTGGGGACGAGCAACCTGATCTATAACTACTATCCGACGACCGGTGCACCCACCATCAATTTCCGGGAGGACAACGTGAATTTTCAACTGTTTGGGTCGGTGTGATTTAGAGGAAATGGATGGCCGGTAAAGACACTCTCGCCGTGATCGCCGAGCAATTGGGGCTGGCGATCTCGCCGATTCAATCAGCACTGGAAGGCCCGGACGAATTTTCCGCCTTCATGCTCGAGCTCGGCTGGGACACGGCTACGCCGATCGCGGAGATACAAAACCTCGGCGCCATCGCCAATGACATTCTGAGTGCGGTCGAGAATGGCCTGGACGAAAGCCAGGCAGCAAGCGTCATTGGTCAGCTGGTGAATTTCTTCTCAGCCGTTTCAACTCTGTCCTCCGCTTCGGGACTGCCCGCGACCATCGATGCGGCGGAATTTGCCAGTGACTTCCCGGGGCAATTGGTGGACTTTGTCGTCGCGGATTACCTGCTGAGTTATCACCGCGTGCTCGGGGCTGGTCTGCTGACCGTCGGCGTGATCCGGAAGACTTTGAAGCCTGCCGCGGGCAAACGTCCGGCCTACACGCGCCTGGACATTGCCTGGAATGACCTCGGCAACGTGCTGAATGATCCGTTCGGAGTTTTCCGGAATGCCTATTCGTGGGGAAGCCCCACGTTTGATCAGAAGTCATTCCTCCAGAACATGAATGCACTGGGACAGGGTTTCGGACTGACCGTTTTTTCCAGTGTGGTCAGCGGGGCGATGAAGACCGCTCTGACGCAGGGCGCTACCTCGCTGACAAGTCTGCAAAATTATGCCGTGCGCTGCCAGCTGATCGGCAGCATCGTATCCCAGGATAATCTCACCGCTGGCCTCGATTTCTATCCCTTGCCGCAAACCGCATCGGCCCTTCCCGGGCTTGCGGTTCTGCCGTACGTTACGGGCACCGCGGGGACGACGATCAGCCTCTCCGACCGGCTCTCCCTGATTCTCAAGGCGGCATTCGATTTGGCGGGCGGACTCATCGTCAGCATCCGGCCCAACCAAGCTCCGGCGCTCGCCACCGAAATTTTCGGCGGATCGCCCGGATCGGCTGCCGCCTTTTCGATTGCGTTGCAAGACAAGGACACAAGCGGCGCGAAACAAGTGCTGTTCGGCACCGAAGGCGCCAGCCGATTGGAATTCTCCTCACTCAGCCTTGCAGTCGGATTCCGAACCGACTCGCAGGCAAGCAGCTTCTACACCGAGGTGGCACTCACCGATGCTGCGCTGGTGATCGCGCCGGGAGCGGATGCAGACGGTTTCCTCTCGACGATTCTGCCTCAGAGTCTTTCGGTGGATGCCAGCGTCACCGTTGGTCTCGACTCGCGACTGGGAATTTACTTTAGCGGATCGGCGGGGCTGGAGATCGAAATTCCCGCGCATATTTCGCTTGGCCCGATCGAGATTCAGTCCGCCACCTTCTCTGTTCAGCCGACCAGCGGCGCCATCCCCATCTCGTTGGGAGCAACGCTACAGGGAAATCTCGGACCCCTTCAGGCGGTGGTCGAAGATATCGGCCTCACGATTAATCTGTCGTTCCCGAAAACCGGAGGCAACCTAGGTCCCGTCGCTGCCGCCCTTGCCTTCAAGCCGCCGAACGGCGTAGGCCTCACGGTGAACGCGGGCGTCGTCGTGGGCGGCGGATACCTCTACATCGATACGGCTCGCGGCGAATATGCGGGCGCCCTGCAGCTCGAAATCGCCGACTTTCTGTCGGTCTCGGCCATTGGACTCATCTCGACAAAAATGCCGGACGGCTCGAGCGGCTTCTCGCTCCTCATCATCTTGACGGCCGACTTCGGTTCGGGAATTCAGCTGGGCTTTGGTTTCACGCTGCTGGCGGTCGGCGGTTTGCTCGGGCTGAATCGAACGATGCTGTTCCAGCCGCTCATGGACGGCATTCAATCGAATTCCATCCAAAGCATCATGTTTCCGCAGGATGTCGTCGCCAATGCTCCGCGCATCATCAGCGACTTGCGGGCCATTTTCCCGCCGCAAGAGGGCGTGTTCCTCATCGGCCCGATGGCCAAGCTCGGCTGGGGAGAGCCCACGCTGATCAGCTTGTCGCTCGGCGTCATCATCGAAATTCCGCCGGGCGATGCGGCCATTCTGGGCGTGCTCTTGATGGCGTTGCCCGAACCGGACGAGGCCATTCTCGTCCTTCAAGTCAACTTTGCCGGCGTGCTCGAGTTCGACAAACAGCGCTTCTATTTCTATGCGACGCTGTTCGATTCGCACATTCTGTTCATCACCATCTCAGGCTCGATGGGCGTGTTGTTCGCGTATGGCGATGATGCGAACTTCGTGGTCTCGGTCGGCGGCTTCAATCCACAGTTCAATCCGCCGCCGCTGCCGTTCCCCGCGCTGCAAAGGATTTCGCTCGATCTCATCAATGAGTCGTACGCGCGCATCCACGCGGACGGCTACTTCGCGGTGACGACGAACACCGTCCAATTTGGTACGAATTCTGACTTCTTCTTTGGATTCTCGGCCTGCTCGGTGTCGGGCAGTTCGAGTTTCGATGCGCTCATCCAATTCTCCCCGTTCCATTTCGAGGTCGATATCTCGAGCCAATTCTCGGTGCAGGTGTTCGGAGTAGGGGTGTACGGCGTTGGAATCGATGTGGCCCTCTCGGGTCCCGCACCCTGGCATGTGCACGGTTCGGCGTCGCTGTCCTTCTTCTTCTTCTCGATCTCCATCGGCATCGACTTCACCTGGGGCGACGATCCGAATACGACGCTTCCCCCCATCGCCGTCATGCCCATTCTCGCTGCCGAGGCGCAAAAGATATCCAATTGGAAGACCGCGTTACCGGCGAACGTCAAGCTGCTGGTCGTGCTTCGGCAACTCGATGCCGCCGAAGCCGGCTTCATTCTGCATCCCGCGGGCACGCTGCAAATCAGTCAGCATGCCATCCCTCTGGATTTGAAGCTGGACAAGGTCGGCAGCCAGGCTCCGAGCGATGCCAATCAATTTGCCTTTTCGGTTGCCGGTTCCGTATTGACCAAGACGGGCAACCTTCAGCAGCCCTTTGCTCCGTCGCAGTTCTTGAACTCCGATGACGCGACCAAGCTTTCGCAGCCCGCCTTCGTGCCGCAGGACAGCGGCATCGAATTGGCCGGCAGCTCGGCGCTCACCACGGCCACGGCCATCACCCGGCCGCTGCGATACGATCTCACCATTGTCGACGTCGAATCCGAACCCGTCCGGCAAAAATTCTTCGCGCATTCCCGCGCCATGTTTACCAACTTCCTGGCGGGGAACAGCGCGGCACAGTCCAAACTCTCGGCCGCGTACCGCGCTCAGACTCATCCCTATGCGGGATCGGTGGCCGTTGCCAGCGAGACCTTTGCGGTGGCGTTGCAGTCCTCCAACCAAGTCTTCCATCCGTCCGCGGCCGCATTCTCGAGCCAGGCGAGCGCGCAAAATTATATTGCCGGCGCGGTTGCCGCAAATCCTGCGCTCGCGGGCACGCTGCACGTCCTTCCCGCATTTGAGGTTGCCGCATGAGCGCGAATCCCACGCCGCCGCCGATCGCGGATCCCGAGGATCTTCTCGGGACCTACGCATTTCTGCCGTGGCTGCGAGAGGGAGTCGCGAACGCCATCACGGCGGCTCCCGCCTCGGGAGCCCGCGCCTCGATTCACGTCGAACTCGACCTAAAGGGAAATCCCGTGGCGGGCGGCGCCGAACTCACGCAGGCCATTGCACAGGACGTCTCTCTGTACGGGCCAGGGGACATTTTAGGCATAGACTCCCGCGCCATTGTTCGCACCGAACCTCGCCCGGGCATTACCAACTTTGAAGCCAATTACCTGGCGGCGGTCGATTTTTACGACGCCGATTTTCCCTGGCGCTACACACCTGCGCCGCCCTCAGGGTTGAAGCTCAGTCCCTGGATCGCTCTCGTCGTCTTGAACCAGTCCGAGTACACGGACGGCAAGAACATTTCCAACCGTCCGCTGCCTTTCATCACCATCACCGATGCGAGTGTGCTGCCGCCGGCGGCTGATCTCTGGGCGTGGGCGCATGTGCACTTCAACGAAGGCCTATCCGCCGATCCCGCTCACGAACTGGTGTCGACCAACATGGCCGCGGTGATTCCACTGGTGCAATCGATCTTGAGCACGAATCCCGATTTGGCTTATTCGCGCTTGCTCTCGCCGCGGTTGCTCGATGTGAATACCGGCTACGATGCATTCATCGTTCCGGCGTTCGAGAGCGGCCGTCTCGCCGGACTCGGCGAGGATCCCACCAAGACGCCTTCTGCGCTGGCGTCGGCATGGGCGACCTATGCCGGGCAGCAAGAGCCGCAAAATTTTCCCTACTATTACCGCTTTCACTTTCGGACCGGCGACCGCGGCGATTTCCGCTATCTCGTGAGCTTGCTCAAGCCGGAAGCCGTCGACAGCACGGTCGGCACGCGCGTTTTCGATGTCACGGATCCGGGCTCCAATCTCCCCGGCATCGTCACGCCGGGTCTCGACGGTGTCCTGCGGCTGGGCGGTGCGCTCGACGTCCCCGACGATGACTTGACCGCCGGCGATGAGGCGCTGCGCACGCAGTACGAGAACTGGGATCAACCCTATCCGGATCCCTTCGAAGTCTCGCTCGCGAAGTTCATCAACCTGCCCGACGACTACCAAGCGCAAGCGGCCTCGGATGCCAATGCCGCCACCGGAATCGGACCCGGCATCAGCGATGATCCCGACCCGCTCATCACCTCGCCGCTCTATGGACGCTGGCATGCCCTGACGCAGAGGGTGCTCTTCAACCGCGATGGAACCACCGCGCCCAACTCCACCAATTGGGTACACCGGCTCAATCTCGATCCGCGCTTCCGTGTTCCGGCGAACTACGGCGCTGAAATCGTCGAGGCGAACGCCGAGCAATACATGAACTACGCCTGGCAGCAAATTGGCGATGTGCTCGCGGCCAATCAATCGATTCGCCGCCTGCACTTTGCCACCGCCGCCTCCGCCAGCATGTACACCCGGCACCTGGTCACGGCCGCGGCCGTGCCCGGACGCGTGCTGTCGCTCACGTCGCCCGTGTCGAGCCGCGTGCTGTATGCCGGAAAAACGATTGCCAGCTTGCGCACCTCGACATTGGTGCCGCCGGTGCTCACCTCCACGGTCTTTCGCCGCGTCGTGCGGCCGGGTGCGCGGCTGATGCGCTCGTTGCCCTTTACCGCAACGGCCACTCGCACGAATCTCATTGAGCGCATCAATGCGGGCGCAGTCACGAGCGCTCCGCCCAAGATCATCCCCGCGGGCGTCCCCACGGTGAATCAAGCCGTCGGGGCGGTGATACCGCCGGGCGCGCCCAGCACCATTCTTGGCTTGCTCCAAGAATATCCTTGGCTGCCTTGGGCCGTGCTGATCGGCGCCTTGATCCTCGCTCTCGTTCTTTTCTTCATTCTGGGGCCCGTCGCCGGACTGGCGGCTGCGGTGGTCGTCGGCGGCCTAGGCCTGTACTTCTTTAATTTGCTTCGCCAATGGTCGACCGACAGCCAAGCCGCGCAGACTTTGTCGCAGGCCGGGCAAACCGCCGCCAGCGTCGCCGCCTATCCGACCAGCAGCAATTTTGTATTGAGCACTCCGGGGAGCACGTTTGTTCCAACGCTCGGAGGCGCATCGAGTGCAACCGCCGCTCGGTTCACCACGGCGCTGTCCCAGTCCTTTCAGCTGAATGCGGCGGGCGTTACCGCAGGTCAGCGTCCGGCACCGGTGGCGATGGACTTGAATACCGTCGCGGCGACGCTCGTGACCGCGGTCAATCCCAAGACGACGATTCTCCGCCGCGGACTCAGCAGCATCGCGCTGCCGCCCTGGATACTTGCCCAGATCGGCGAGGACTTCAATGAAGTCATGGCCTATCCCAAGATCGATCTGCCCATGTTTCAACCGCTCTCGGACAGTGCGGTCGAGCGCTTTCTGCCCAACATCAACAAGATTGCCGAGAACAGCATCACGCTCATGGAGTCGAATCAGCGTTTCATCGAGGCCTATATGGTCGGCCTCAATTATGAATTTGGGCGCAAGCTCTTATGGCGCGAGTACCCCACCGATCAGCGCGGCAGCTACTTCCGGCAGTTCTGGTCCGTCGGCGACACCATCGACAGCGAAGGCTTGAGCCCCGACGCGCTCAAGGAAAAGCTCTACGACATTCCGGAAATCCACCGCTGGCCGCTGACCTCCGCCCTCGGGGATCACAACAACCGCGCCGATCCCACGCTCGAGCCTCCATCGCCTCAAGCGGTGCTGATCGTGCGCGGCGAGCTCTTGAAGAAATATCCCAACACCGTGATCTTCGCGGAGCACGCCAAGGTCGTCGATGGCTTGCGTTCGCCCGATTGGCTCACGGCGGCGGAGGAGGCGGCGCCGCCGAGGTCGAAGACCCGCACACCGTTGTACACGGCGCGGCCGGAAGATGACATTTTCTTCTTCGGCTTCGATCTGACCATCGATGAGGTGAAGGGTACGGGCGGCGATCCTGGCTGGTACTTCGTTCTTCAGGAGCGCCCGGGCGAAGCGCGCTTCGGTCTCGAGGTCGCGCGCACCGCGCCCATCGAGACCTTCGACGATGTCACGTGGGGAGACGCCATGCCGGGCGTCACACCCGGCCAGTTCCTCATCCCCTCGGCGCTGTCTTCGGTGGTGCTCGCCCAGCCGTCCAACGTTACCGATCCCGACAAGTATGACCAATGGAGTGATGACAAGAAGGTCGATATCGCCGACGTGAGTTCCGCGCGCTGGGCCTACGTGCTCTTCCGTCAGCCGGTGATGGTTGCGGTCCACGCCGACGAAATGCTCGCCTCCAACAGGCCCTGATCATGGCGGACTTCACTTCCACTCAAACCCAGTTAGCCTCCGCCCGCGCAGCGCAGGATGCCGCGCAACTCGCCCAACTGCAGGCGACCGCCCGCGCGGTGAAGGCGCAATCGGCTTTGGATCTGGCAACTCGGCAGAGCAGTGCCGGCGGCAATAACGCGCAAAACCTGGCGACGCTCAAGGCCGCGGCGGAGCAGGCCGCTGCCGCCGAGGCCGCGGCGCGCGGCGCGCTTAAAGCCGCCCGGGCGACGGTGAATCAGGCCGCGAGTACTTTCGGCGGATTCAGCGACCCGCGGCAAAGTGTCGGGCTCTTGAGCAATGCCGCGCCTTTCCTGCTCCTTCCGGTACGCATCGAGACACGGTTCAGAACGGCGGCAACGGCTACCAAGCCCGGGGCCCTCGCCGACGGCGGCGCCCGCACACCAGCTGCTGGTGCGCATCTATCCCGACGACTGCTCGATCGACACCTTCGAGCCGCTGATATCTCAATCGGAACTCACCAACGTCAAGAATTATTGGATGAACATGTGGCGCGCCGGCGGCGCCCTGAACGATGAGCGCGGCGCATGGGCCAATCTCGTTGCCGCTCAAGGCTCGGGACGTGCGGGGTGGCTTGCCGATAATTTCCAGCCGGTCAATCTTTCGGCGGCGCCCACGAAGACCAATGCCACCGACGAGATACTCGTCATCCCCACCGCCGCGGCGCTGAGCGCTGCCGAAGCGGCCGCCATCTCGGCCTACTGGAAGAGTGTGTGGCTCGCCGACGGCAACCAGGCCCAGATCCAGGCAGCCAATAACACCCTGGTCGCGGCCACCAGCGCAGCCCGCGCCGGCCAACTTATTTTAGGATTCGCGCCTTTCAATCTCACCGACATGCCCGCGCCCCCTTTGACTCGAGCGGGCGTGGGGCTATCGGTTGCTTTCGTGGTGTTTCCGCCCGATCCCGTCACGACGCTGCAGTCCTGGTCTCAAGCGCCTCAGGTTCGCCAGTTCCCGGACCGCTTCGTCGTGCTGGGATACAGTGGGACGACGCAAACTCTGGAGGCCATCGGTGGACCCGTGACGCTGCCGCTCTACACGGGGCCCGATCCTTCGGCGGATCTTACCGTCGATCCGACTTCCGGCATCCATCCCGCCGGACCCGACCTCTACGTGCCCGATCAATTGCAGTGGATGGTCGACTTCGACCAAGCGGTCGCCGCTGGAATGGGATTGGCCATTCCTCTCACCGCCGACCAGTTCGCGGCCGGATTCACTCGCCTGTTGGTGCTCGGACTTCAGCTCGGCACCGCCGCCGATGCGGGCCCCGCAGCTCTGCAGGAATTGCTGGCGCATCACCAATGGAGCCGCAGCGGTTTCTTCCTCGTGCCGCAGGGCACGCCTGCGCACAATTCGACCGGCGCCGATGCCGGCAGCACTCCCGAGGATGATCCCGTGGGGAGCTTCGATGATCGTCAGAATCGACCTCTGTTCACGACTGTCACCGACCCCATGCAAAAGAAGGATGGCCAGTGGCTGGCGGAGTTCCTCGGTCTCGATCCTGCCTTCGTCGCGGGCGTGCATGGCAGCGGAGGCGTGGATCAAATGCAGGCTCGCGCCATGCAAACCGCTCTTTGGCCTGCCACGCTCGGTTATTGGATGCAAACGCTGTTCACGCCGAATCCGGGAACGACGTCGATTTTCTCGGACAGCGTGATCGATCAAACGCGCGAGTTCTTCACCTCATTCGTGTCCGGCCGCGGTGCGCTTCCCGCCATCCGCATCGGCGGTCAGCCTTACGGCATCCTGCCCGTCACGGCCTTCTCGCGCATCGCGTGGTATCGCGGCGACAGACGGATTCCCTCCGCGATTTCTCAGCCCTTTTTGAATTCGCTCTACATTCTCTTGCGGCAGATGGACGCGGACTGGACGACTTACAGCCAAAGCGCCTCCTACGTCGGCAAGCCCGGCGATCCGCATCAGACGCTGCTCGACATTTTGGCGCTGAATCCCTCCTCGGTTGAATACTATTCACGCGATGCCGAGAGCCTGGCGCAGCTTTTCAACATGATGAATGTCTTCGCCCTTGGACCAGGCTGGTTCACCGCGCTGACGAATCTCAATCTGCAGGCGCAGGCGGTTGCGCTGTTGAACCGGCTCGGTTACACGGGCAGCTCGCTCCCGGATCTGCTGAACCATTATTTCCTCACCGACAATCCGCAGATCAACACCATCATCGACGATCTGCCCCTGTCGGAGACGAACCCCGTCCGCCCCTATACCGATGACGGCCGAAATTATATTCAAGTGGCTCATCGATGCGGCCACGGCCTCTCTCGATACCCTGCGTGCGGAAACCGGCTTCAGCGGCAATAAAAGCCCGACGGCGTTGCTGTATCTGTATCTGCGCCATGCGCTCTTGCTCGGCTACTACGACAGCAGCTACAAGTACCATGTGAGTGCGGGCGTACCGGCGTCGGAGCTCTTGTCGATGCGCACGGAGCCGACCTTCATCCACATTGCCGAAGCGCCGGGCACGAGTGAAAGCCGCTACTCCGCACTCTATAAGACCCAGAGCGCGATTACCGGCAGCCCCACGCTGCTGCTCAGCGATTACATCCGCGAGCAGCTGCTCATTGCTCCGCAGACGAGCGGTCTGGCGGCGCAAGTCGGCGCGCTCAAGACGTTGGCGACGGCCTCCACCGCGGAACTCGAACGCATCTTCGCCGAGCATGTGGATATTTGCTCGTACCGTTATGACGCGTGGCTGCTCGCGCTGGTCAATCAGCACGTCGCCGCGGAGCAAGTGGCCGGCGCCGGGAATCAACAGAAGGCCGGTTTGTACCTGGGTGCATATGCATGGGTCGAAAATCTTCATCCGTCGACCGACAATATTCTCCCCGCCCAACTGCCGGCCGGCCTGGCCGCGCAATTCCCCGGAACCGCGCCGCTGATGACGGACGCGAATAACGGCGGCTATATCCACGCTCCCTCGATTCCGCACGCGGATGCCGCTGCGGTGCTGCGTGCGGGATTCTTAGGAGCAGAGGTGGGCGGAACGAACTCCGGCGAACTCGCCGTCAATCTTTCCTCCGATCGGGTGCGAGTGGCCATGACGTTGATCGAGGGGATCCGCAGCGGACAGAGCCTAGGAGCGCTGCTCGGCTATCAGTTCGAACTCGGTCTGCATGACGACTACGCTCTCGCGGAAGTCGACCAGTTCATTTATCCCCTGCGCAAGGCCTTTCCGTTGGTGGCGGATCAAATGGCTTCGACGCAGACCGGGCCCACGGTCCCCATCGAGGCCATCGAGGCGCGCAATGTCATGGACGGCAAAAAGCTCGTCGATCAGATCGCCAAGAGCGGCATCACCGCTTACCCGTGGGGCGTCGCCGGCCTGCCGGCGGTGTCGACGACGGCCCAGCAGACTGCGCTCGACACCGAGGCGAGTGCCCTGCGTGATGCCTACGACGCCATCGCCGACCTTGCGCTGGCCGAAGGCGTCTACCAAGCGGTGCAGGGAAATTACGATCGTGTCGCGAGCACCATCGCCGCCTACACCACGGGCAACTTTCCGCCGGAACCCGATATTATCGACACGTCGCCACCGGGCATCGGTCTTACGCATCGAGTCGCCATTCAGTTTCGCTCGGGGCTGTCGGCTGCCGCCGGTGCAACACCGCGTGCGCAAGCGGAACCTGCCATCGACGACTGGCTCAAGGGCATGCTGCCGCCGCTCGCCAAAATTGCCTGCACCGTGACCTGGAAGGACCCCATCACGGCAGTGCTTCAACAACATCCGGTGACGCTCGCCGTTCTGGGGTTGAACCCCATCGATGCCATCTATCTCTTGAAGCCCGACAACGTGCAGGCGATGGTCGAAATCGACGACCGGATCCAGCGCTATGTCGTCGCCACGTGGAATCCTCGCCCCGACGCCCTCGTACAGATTCAATACATGACGGCGCCTGCAGGCAGTTTCAGCATATTCGAGTGCGGCCCGCTCTTCAGGAATCTGCGCTCGCTGCTCACTCAATCTCGAGCGCTGCTCGCGAGCGACGTGCTGCGGGCGAACGACGCCAACCAGCAGGACAACCAGGCTGTGTTCGTGAATCAGGCGCGCATCACCGCGCCGCTCGCTCTCCTGACGGCGCTGTCCACCGACATCGGCACCTTCTTGAGTTCCACGCTGACGCCCTTGCTCACCGATACCACCACCAACCGTGCCGCCATTATCGCAGGCGTGGACTCGAACCTCGCAGCGGCCGCGGCGTTGCTCGAACGCGCCGCGCGATCGAATCTACCCTCATCCGGTTGGGGCTTTATTTACGCCTGGTTGCACACGGCGTTCGTGGGTTTGCAGAAGGCGGTCACCGACTTGGTAACCCGTTGGACGCAAACGCTTACCACCTTCACCGCGGCACTCAATGCCTACGATTTATTGCCCGCCGGCACGAGCGATGCCGATCGCTTCGCGGCCTTGCAGGCCGCCGAGTTGCTGGTGAGCTCGAAGCTCGATCCGCTGCCCGCAACGCCGGCACTTCTGCGTGCGGCACTGCCACCCAGGGGAACGGCGTTTCAGAATCGTCTCGCCCAATTCCAGGCCCTTCAAACGAGTACGGGCACGTCCTTCGCCAATCTCTATTCTTCGATCAGCGCTCTCACCACGTCGGAATTCGACTCGCAGCCTTTCGATGTGTCCCCCATCGGCGATAGCGCGATCGTCATTACCCAAGATATCGCGCGCGTGCTCGCCGCCCAGTCGACGGCCGCCGCGACGAACATCGCGGCGGTCAACGCACAGCTGACGCTGGCCGCATCCGCCGCCTCGCCGACCGAACAGGTAGCGGCCTTCACGGCCGCCGCCAAAGCGCTCTTAGGGGATGATTTTAAGATTATTCCCGAGTTTACCGTCTCGGCCGCCCAAGGGTCCGAGTGGGCCAACGCGCTCACGGCTTCGACTTCCGGTGCGCTGTTCACTTACCTCACGACGACGCTCAAAATCGACTTTCCTGTCGACGAATGGTTCTACGGCGCCGCGCGCGTCCGTCCCGCGCTGCGCTCTTGGGAATCGGCGCTCATGTTGGCTTCGGCATTCGGTCTGACGCCGCCCACGATCACTCCGGTGCAATTTCCCTACGACGCGGCCGCGCCCTGGCTCGCCCTGCAATATCCCACGACGTACACGATCGACAGCGACCGCCTCCTTTACTCCTGCATCTACGGAGAGCCCTTCAATGCCGCCGGCCGCCAATGCGGCGTACTGATCGATCAGTGGACGGAGGTGATTCCCGCGACCACCCGCGACACCGGCATCACCTTCAACTACAACCGTCCCGACAACGAGGCGCCGCAGACCATCCTGCTCGTCACCTCGCCTGCGACGAGCGGGGCGTGGGCTTGGGCCGATCTCGTCGATGCGCTCAACGAAACTCTTGATCTTGCGAAGAAGAGGGCGGTGGAACCCGCCTTCCTCGATCCCACGGTCTATTCGCGTTTTTTGCCCGCGACCGTCACCGCCGCGACGTCCTACGGCATCACCATCGCCACGGCGCTGACGGTGGCCAACGGCTCGCTCGAAATCCTCAAAGGAGCGACTCATGGCTAGCGGACTCGATGTCGGCGAGATTTCCGTCGCGCTGCGTGAGCGGCTCTTTCCCTCGATCACGACCTGGAACCGGCTCGAGGCGCGTCCCCGATCCCAGAGCTTCGATCGCGCGCTGAAAGCGGAAATTCGCGATCCCTTGTGGATGCTCACCAAGCAATGGCAGATGGGAGAGTTTGAAGGGTGCGACGCCGGCTCGCCCGTGTTTGCCAAACTCCTACTGCAAACCACTCGACTCACCAAGTACCGCCCGGCGGGCGGCGCCGCTCAATTGTTCGATGCGGCGACGCCTCTGGAGACGAAAGTCGAGAGGCGTCCCGTTCCCATGCACCGGCAGCAGCGCATCCTCACGCTCGATCTGTGTCTCGTCGTGGCGCGCCAGTGGTTCGCTCTCATTGCCGGCATCGCCGATTACCGCGCCGCCTATATAACGGCCTACCCGATCGCCGTCCCGGATCCCACGCAAGCCGTCAACGTCGACGTGTGTTCCCACCCGGAAGCCTGGGATACCTTTCAAGCGCTGGCGGGCCGCGCGATGGACGGAGGGAAATTCCTCGAGTATCTCCTCGCCGACCCGACGCATCATGCCTACGACGGTGTTGCCGGAATAGCGGCCGGCGATCGGGCCGCTCTCGATGACCGCGCGCAGCGCCTGATGGCGTGGGCGGCGCGATTTCTCACGCAGCCTACCGCAGCCGACGATGCCTGGGTTCCCGACCATCTCGATTATCAATTCGCGGCGTCGGCGCCGCAGGCCGACGGCTCCGAGAAAGTCTACGTGGCCGATGACTATTCCTCGGGCAGGCTCGATTGGTACAGCCTCGATCTCGATCAGGGGATCGCGGCACTCGGCACGGTGGCCGGTTCCACCACGACCGGCCTTCCGGCCGACGCGCCGTTCACCACGATCCCGATACCCGTTTCCTTCTCCGGCATGCCCAACACTCGCTGGTGGGCTTTCGAAAAAAATTCGACCAACTTCGGCAACATTGACGCGAGCACCACCGATCTCGCCAAACTCTTGTTCATCGAGTTCGCTCTCGTCTATTCCAACGACTGGTTCGTGATTCCCTGCACCTTGCCGTCGGGCTCGCTCGCTCTGGTGCAGGGACTCGCCGTCACCAATGTCTTCGGCGAACGCCTATGGATCACGGCAGCGGACCAGGGCGCCGACAACGCCTGGGGCAGATGGAGCATGTTCACCATCAATATCCGCAACGCTCCCGCCGGCAGCACTACCGCGGACACCACGCTTCTCTTGTTGCCGACGCTCGCGAGTTCGCAGGTCGGGCCGCCGCTCGAAGAGATCTCCCTCGTTCGCGATGAAGTCGCCAACATGGCGTGGGGCGTCGAAAAAACGGTGTCTCTGGCGAGCGGCATCGGCCGGCCGGGCGCCGAAGTCGCCAAGCAAACGTTCAACTATCTGCAGGGACTGATTCCCGGCGGAGGAACACCGCCGCCGTTGACGGCGCCGGTCCGCTACCAGGCCATGAACTCGGTGCCGGAGAATTGGATTCCGCTCATTCCGGTTCACGTGCCGAACGACAACCGCGAAATTCAGCTTCAGCGGGCGGCCATGCCGCGCATCCTCGAAGGCGATACCAATCCGCCGCAGAAGGTGCAGCCGCTGACGTCGTTGCTGCGTCAGGGGCTCGATCTTTCTCCGGCACAGACGTATTTTCTACACGAAGAAGAAGTGCCGCGGGCCGGCGCTCGCGTGAGCCAGTACTTCGAGCGCACGCGCTGGACCCAAGGTCAGGTGTTTACTTGGCAGCGCGTCCAGAAGCAGTCCGGGCGCGGCGAGGCGTCGAGCGGCCTGGCCTTCGATCGCCTGGTCGACAAGGATGGAGTCGAAGGCTGACTTGGCTGCTCTAAACGGGCCGCCCAAGGGTGATCCAGACTACGGCAGTCGCGTTGTACGCGAAAAAAGCTACGACGTAAGGCCGCGCATTGAGTTGACGGCGGATGTCAAACGCGATTAACGCGGCAAGGCACGTCTCAATAACTACAAGACTAATCGTCTGAGACGTCACCTGTCGTACACCGAACAAGTATCCCAGTGTCCGGGACAAGCCGGCCGGCAACAAAAAAAGAGCAATGCAGATCATGTAGCGCATGTGCGCCGGCACGTCACGTTTTTGAATCCGAGCGATAGCCAAAACATAGATCGCTACAGTCACCACGAGCTGGGCTGCCGAAACGAATTCCGCCTGTAGCGCAGAAGTTATAGATTGGCCGTCCGACAGCTTCTCGTGATATTCCTTCCAAATCATCGCCAAGGTGAATGGCACGATCAATGCCATCACAATATAAGACGCCCTCCCGAGAAGTCGATGCGTCGCGAAGGCTTTGTATCGAATGGCGAACGGCTGAAGGACCAAGAGCGCGACCCATATAAAGAGCAACATCGCGTGGATGTGCACGGGTGGCGTAATGGAAGGATCAAATGCAGGAATCTCGGATAGATATGGAATCCAAAAGCCTGCGATAAAAATCGGCAGAAGTGCGAGTAGAAAGTAGCCGAGATTACGATAGGCGCGTTCCATAACCCACGTTTGTCTGGTATGCCCAGTTGTGCCTCACGAATTTTATCACCGTTTTCAAAACCGCTCTGGTGCCGCGGTAAGCCGTTCGCCTCACGGCGGAAGATTCAGTTTCTTGAGCAGGGCGGCATAGCGCGGATCAGAGTGCAGTGTTCCGAGCAGCGGATCGGGCTTAATCCCGGAAAGCCCTCCATCCTGCTGTCGGTAGGCCCTCTCGAGCCACTCGAATGCCTTGTCTCGTTCACCTCTCCATGCGTATACCTCAGCAATTTGATACGCGGCGATGGCGGCCGACGTAGCGATAAGCTTGTCGAGCGCTCGTTGGGAAGCTTTGGCATCTCCGAGCGAGTGCTCGGCCATTGCGACGCCGCTGTCACTAAAGGCGGCGAAGGGTATGCTCTGGTAAGTCTCCCGCGCCTCCTGGGCCTTCCCGTCGAGTAGTTGCAGCTGCGCAAGACCACCTTTCCATCCGCTGCCGTCGGGACGGATCGCCCGCGCGCGATGGAATGCCTCATAGGCCGCAGGGTAATTCCGGGATGCCACGAGTATGCCGCCAAGACCTGTCCAATTGCTGGCGTCTAAAGGATCCTGTTCGATCCCTTTACGGGCCGTCGCCTCGGCCTGCTCCAGCCGGCCAACACTGAGCAGCATCCCTGCATAACGGGCCAATACTCGAATTTCGGTCGGATCGAGCGCCAGCGCCTGCTGGAAGTCGGCTTCGGCACCAACCCAGTCATAGCGAATGAAAGACCTGAGGGCACCGCGGGCTGAATAGCCAATTGCCCGACGGGGATCAAGGTCAATCGCCTTCTGTACCGTCTGCTCAGCCGACCGCTCAAGAGCGGTGTCGCCTGTATCGTCTCCCACGAAATACTCCGACAGACCGAGTTCCGCATAAGCATCGGCATAACGTGGATCGAGGCTTATCGCCTTCTGGTAAGCCTCGATAGCCTGACGGTAGTTGGCTTCTGTCGTCCCTTCCAAATACAACCTTCGGGCCAGCAAAAAGGCATCGTAGGCCTCAGGATTGGTCGTGCCGTGCACTCCGGCGGCCACTTGTCCACCAGCCAGTTTAAGTTTCAGTGCTGAGACCACGGCGGTGGCGATTTCGTCCTGGATCTTGAATACATCCTTGAACTCGCGATCGAAGGTCTCGGACCAGAGCGGTTGTCCCGAGTCGGCGCGAATGAGTTGGGTCGAGACGCGCAGCTGATTGCCGAAGCGGCGCACGCTGCCCTCGAGGATGTTCGCCACTTTGAGTTTCGAGGCAATCGTCGGAATGTCGTCGGGTTTGCCCTTGAATGAAAATGCAGAGGTGCGCGCGATCACCTTGAGTCCGGGGGTTTTGCCCAACTGCTCGATGAGTTCTTCAGCGAGACCGTCGGAGAAATACTCCTGGTCCTTCTTCTCGCTCATGTCCGCGAATGGCAGTACCGCGATCGATTTGTCGCTTACCGCTTCGACCTGCCCGGGGACCGCCGCTGGCGCTTGCGCCGCCGGTGCTGCGTGCCGCTGTAATAAGAACTTGTCGGCGATCAAATAACCCAACGCCAGAATCAAGAGTCCGCCGACGATCCAGGATACGAACGAACGCGACTTAGCGGTCGTCGAGCGAGTCGGTGCAGCGGACGATGGAACGCCCGTCGACGATGCGGGCGTCGGAGGCAAACTCAGAGGGGTCGGTGCGGGCACCATCGTTTCGGGCGTTAGCAGCCGGCGCACCCGTTCGACAAAGCCCACGGTATCCAACCCAAGCGGTAGACGCGTCCACTGCACTTCGCGAAACCGGTCCGGGACGCGCTCATCCTGATCCGATGTGTCATCCACCACCACCGGCAACAGAAAGGGTCGGTCCCCGGCCATCAGGTGGCTTCGGTCAACGCCGAGCTTCCACTCGAGCCGAAAATATCCCTCGTCGCGGACGTGCGTATTGCGCGAGATCACTGGGATGAAGAGTGCACACGCCTTGATCTGCCGGCGGATCGAGGCATCCCACGCATCGCCCCCACGCAGCTCGCTTCGGTCGAACCAGACCTCGACGCCTGCGGCGCGCAGCGCATTGCACAGGTGCTGCGCGGCTTCCGCGTCCTGGGACGCATAGCTCAGGAACACCGCCCTGGCCGGGTCGGTCACGGTGCTCTCGTCATGTAGGTCCCTGAATATTTTCTGGTTGGGCGAGGTCGGCCATTTACGGGCTCTTTGTTATCGTCCCTGTAGGCTACCTTATTTCGTGAGCGGCTGCTTCTAGGCGGCCATTCCGGCGTGTCGAACGGCCCTCGCCGCTCGCCATCTTCCGTCGCAACCTCGATCTAATGATATGGGCGTGCATCACAACTGGGGATTGTTGGACTCCGCGATTAATTCTACTATTTGAGGACAGCGCCGCTGCGCAATTATAAGGAACCAGGCTATGTCTAGCGTTCCCCAGGAAGTTCGGTCCGCCCCTTTCGTTCGGCCCAAGCACGTCGTTTTTGCGGTCATCTGGCTTATGTTCGCGTACGTGCTTTATCACAACGAACGCTTTCTCGTTGATGCCTCCGATGCTTCATGGCCGCACTACCGCGACTTGGGGTGGCGGCTGCTCGTACATGGAGTGCTTGGCGCGATGGCGTTTTTGCTGATTTTTATGCAGTTTAACGATCGGCTACGAGGGCGCTTTCTGACACTTCACCGCATTTGCGGGCGTATCTACATAGGCGCCGTTTTCGTCGCGGCTCCGTTCGGCGTTTACCTTGCTCAGCTCGACAAGTCGATCGGATACACGTTCTCCTTTACGCTCTCGACGGCCGTATTTGCGACCTTGTGGATGTTCGCCACGGCGATGGCTTTGTGGTGTATTCGCACGCGACGAGTTGAACAGCACCGCCAGTGGATGACTCGTAGTGTGGCAATGGCACTCGTTTTTTTAGAAGTCCGCGTTTTTGAAGGTGTGACAGGGTGGGGCACCTCCCCTGATGGCGACACGCTGGTCGTATGGACATTCGCAGCACTCGGCTACCCACTGGCCGACGCGGCGCTTCAAATTGAGGATTTTCTGCGCTCTGGCAGATCAC
The DNA here is from genome assembly GCA_963755965.1 of uncultured Gammaproteobacteria bacterium. Taxonomy (GTDB): domain Bacteria; phylum Pseudomonadota; class Gammaproteobacteria; order Steroidobacterales; family Steroidobacteraceae; genus Bog-1198. The sequence continues at coordinate 1,110,073 of CAVWLU010000004.1, read as the reverse complement.
GCCGCGCCGGAATCTGAGATAACCTGAACGCATCAATAGATCGAGCACGTTTTCAGCCATCGGGAGTGCGCGAAGAGTACGGCACAGCGCGACTGGCCTCTTCCGAGAGGCCAGTCCGGGACCTCCACTGACGGGATTTAGCCCTGAATCGCGTCCTACCACATGCCGCCGAGAGCCACGGTGATAGCCTCGCCATTCACACCGCCTGCAGCATCGCTGCACAGGAACGCAATCACCTGCGCCACCTCGCGAGGCTCTAGCACCCGCTTCTGCGGGTAGATGGCCGCGCGTTCCTGCCACACCTGCGCGACGCTGATGCCGCGCCGTTCGGCCTCGGTCTTCGCCGAGCGCTCGGCCATTGCCGTTCGCACCCAGCCCGGTAGAACTGCGTTGGACGTGACTCCGAAGGGCCCGGCATCCTGGGCGACCGCTCGTGCGAGTCCGATGACTCCATGCTTGGAGGCGGTGTACGCGCTGCCGGAACGTTCCGCTTTCTCGCCGGCGGTCGAACTTGTGAAGACTAGCCGGCCGAAGCCGCGCTTGCACATACCGCCTGTCGTCAGCCGCGCGAGCTCGAATGGACCGTCGAGGTTGATGCGCATCGTCTCGCGCCACACCTCGGGATCCTGCTCCCACACAAGCCGCTCGTGCGCAGAGCCGATGCCGTGGTTGACGATGAGCACGTCAATGGGCCCCAGTCGTCGCTCGGTTTCGGCAACGGCCAGGGCGCAGCCCTCGGCCGTGCCGAGATCGGCCGCGACATATTCGAGGCCAACGGCAGCCAGTTCTGCCGCGCTGCGCGCCACGACCATCACGCGCGCTCCTGCTGCCGAGAGCAACAGCGCCGCCTCGCGCCCAATCCCCCGGCCGCCGCCCGTAACCAGTGCCACACGTCCATTCATCTTTTGGCTCCGTTATTCGTGTTTCGGAAATCGTCCCACGCCTAACCATTATGTTGTGTCTTTCCCGACTCGACGAAGGTTTCGACCGCCGAGACGAAGGGACGCTCTAGCGAAGTGATTTCAATTCGCGGAACTTCCGGTTATCGTCGGTTGATTACTTTTATCAGCAACTGGCCAGGGTGACGAGTAGCTCGTCCAGTTGCTCGAACGTCTCGCTCGTACCCCCTGTACTCCCGGAGGCGATGGCATCGTCGAGAGCTTCCTTCGAGGGATAGAGGTGGTGCATGACCAGCAACGTCTTGCCGCCTGTTTCCTTGAACGTTATCGTAGTTACCTGCCCACTGTCGCCACCTTCTTCATTGGTCCAGATGAGGCGCGAGTGCGGTGTCACATCGAGGTATCGACCGAAGAACTTCATGGGGTTCGGAGCAGCAGGGTGGCTGAACACGAGACGGTACGTGCCTCCGACACGAACGTCCAAGTCGCACGAAAGCAAGGTCAGCCCATACGACTTTGGTACCCACCACCGCTTGAACAGCTCGGGCTTGGTCCACGCCTCGAACACGATGCGTGCCGGGGCGTCGAAGGTTCGCGTAACGACTAGCTCTCGCTCGGACGTTCGCTCTACAGTCGTGCGGTTCTTCGTAGGCGTGGGCTTACTCTCTGTTCTTGCGTCCATCTACTTCTCCTTCCGTGTCAGTTCCTCGACAACCTTTGTCTAGCTCGTCGAAGCGTGCGTCCCAGAGCTGGCGGTACCTCTCGATCCATGCCTGAGGAGTTCATCCGAGTCGTCGAAGACTTCCCACCGAAGTGATGCCATAAAGGTCCTCTTGACGGCGACCGTCACTCATACCGCAGCGCGTCGACCGGTTTGGCGCGTGCGACGAGAAGCGCATGTCCAGAAACTGTTGCGAACGCAATTCCCAGCGCTAGGACGCTGACGGCCAGGAATACCAGCGGGTTCATGTCAACGTGATGAGCAAACCCCTCAAGCCAGCGCCGCATGAAGAGATATGCGACTGGCCATGCAATCACATTTGCCCACAATATCGGCCGTGCGAACTGCCAAAGAAGCATGCGTAGGATGTCGTCCCTACTTCCGCCCAAAGCTTTTCTAATGCCGATTTCTTTCGTGCGCTCTTCGGCCGACCGCGCTGACAGCCCGAACAATCCCAACGCAGCAATCACGCCGGCGAGACCTGCGCCGAGACTTATCGCCGTTCCTTGCAGTATGACGTCGGCATAGATGTCTTGCAGACGTTGGCTCAGGAAGCTCCGACGAATGCTCGTCTGCATTATCTCGGACCAGGCAGCATCTATTGCCCTTAGCGTCTCCGGAATTTGCGAGCCATTCAAACGAACGCTCAGCACATCAAACGAAATAGGATCCACATAGACTATCTGCGGCCACGTCGCTCTCCGGGTATCGAGATCAAAGTCAGGCGACACACCGATGATCTCGGAGGGCGCAATCGTGCCGGGCGCTGGGTTTGCACTCCAGCGACGGCGATTCCACATCACAGCCTTGCCAATCGCCTGCGAGGGAGAACTAAAGCCCAGTTTCCGCATCGCCGTTTCATTGACGACGATAGATGGGTTCCCCGCCATTTCCCGTTCGACGAGAGGGCCGTCGTCGCCATGATTCCGATCGAAAAAGCGCCCCGCTAGCGGCCGTAGGCCGTAAAACTCAAGCGCACCGTAGTCGACGACGCCACTCACCATCGGAACTGCAGTCCCGCCCTGAGCCTGCGCAGAAACGATCATTCCGCCGTTAAAGAGTGCCGCCTCATTGGCACAAGCGGCCTTAGTGACCCCAGGCACGGTGACGAGGCGTTCTCGAAAGGCTCGATCGGAAGGGGCGCAAGCGTTGTCGATAAGAAGAATGCTGGAACCATCCACTCGAAGTTGGTTCTCGAGTGAGAACAGCGTCTGGCGCCAAATCGTTACAGCTGTAATGCCGAGGCCGATCATGATGGCGAACTGCAGAGCGACTAGCGCGCGGCGAACTGTTCCTGCGGTTGCCCCCTGGACGAGTGTTCCCTTCAACACCGCGGCTGGCCGATATGCAGATAGGACAAAAGCAGGGTATGCACCCGCCATTAAGCCCAACCCTACGGTAGTAAGAAGGAGGGCACCCAATAGCGTCGGAGCACCAAGAGAGCTGAATGCGATCTTCTGTTTAAGGACAGAGTTCACGTGAGGCAATGAAACCTTGGCAAGCGCTACGGCTAGCGCCATGGCCAAGGCGACATAGATGACCGCCTCTCCTAAAAACTGAATTATCAATTGGCTTCGAAGCGCGCCCACTGCCTTGCGGACGCCCGTCTCAATGGCGCGCTGGGCTGCTCGAGCGGTCATCAGCGCGACGAAGTTAAATGACGCCGAGGCGATAACCAAGGCCGCTATGGCGACCAGCGCAGCGAGAAGCGTCTTGTCCCCTCTGGGGGACATCGGTGATGAACCAGGAGGCGACAAGTGTAAATCGTCAAGAGGCGTCAGATGCATTCCAACGGTGAACCCCGGCGGATAAACAGGTGAATTGCGAGTAGCGAATACGGAGAGATCCTGTTCCATTTGCTGAACAGGTGCACCAGGCCGCAGGCGGATGAAAGTATAAGCGCTTGCACGAAAGGGGCCTTGATCTGATGTGAGATCGTAAAGCGCGAACGGGGAGTAGGCCGCAAGGCTCGAGCCGAAGACTTCGCCTTTGAGATAACTATTCGCCGGCAGATCTTCTATTATCGCAGCCACGCGCATCGGATGAGGTGTGCTAAAGGCTGCTGACACCTTGGCGGCATCCGGTCCCATGGCCGGGTTAACTTCTAGCAATTCGCCCAACGGCCTATCTCGACCGAAATACTTGCGTGCAGCCGTCCGCGTAAGCACAACGCTATCGGGCGTGGCAAGCGCCGTTTGAGGATCGCCGGCTAAAGAGTTCAGCGGCATGACCCCGAAAAATGACGGGTCTACCCATAGGAAGCCCGGTTCATTCGCCGTCACCTCGCCGTGACGAATTTGCGGCGGGTTATCCGCAGTCATGATCCGAGCAATGGCCGCTATCTCGGAAAACCGCGCGCTCAGCTTTGCCGCTAGGTCTGGAAAGGAATCGTCCCATCGCTCCGGAAGCAGACGATGATCAATCACATCCTTGGATTCCGTCAGCAGATAAACATTGCGATAACCCGGAAAGAACCGGTCATAGGTCAACTCAGCGTGGACATAGAGTGCGATCAGCAGCGCCGCCGCGAATCCCACGGAAAGTCCAAATAGATTGATGCCCGCATGCACCCGATTGCGCCACAGATTCCGAAAGGCAGCTGCGAGATAATTCGCCATCACTGCGGCTGATCCTCCGGGGGAGTTACTAAGCGACCGTCAAGCATGTGTACGATTCGATGCGCGCGCTTGGCGTGTTCTTCGGAGTGAGTCACCATGACGATGGTGGTACCGCCGTTCACAATGTGCGTGAGCATATCCATCACGGCCTCACCGTTGGCGCTGTCAAGATTGCCTGTCGGCTCGTCAGCGAGAATCAGCTTCGGGTTTGCGACGAGCGCGCGCGCCACAGCGACCCGCTGCTGTTGGCCGCCGGACAGCTGCTTCGGCATATGGCCGGCTCGGTGCGCGAGATCGACGCGCTTGAGCGCCGCGGTGACTCGCTGACGTCGCTCGCCGCTCGGCACACGCAGGTAAATGAGCGCAACCTCGACGTTCTCAGAAACATTGAGGTCGTCGATCAAATTGAAGCTCTGAAAGACGAAACCCACTCCCGCACGCCTGTGTAGGGTGAGCTCTTCCTCCGAGCATCGGGCGACATCCTCCCCACGGAACCAATACGAGCCGGAGCTAGGGCTGTCAATGAGGCCCAGAATATTGAGCAGTGTTGACTTACCACAACCCGAAGGACCCATTACCGCAAGAAACTCGCCCGCTTTGACCTCAAGCGATAGATCATCGAGTGCAGCGGTTTCTACTTCGGTGGTGCGATAGACCTTCGTAACATGTTCAAGCCTCAGCATTTCACCCTCTAGTGTGTAAGAACAATGTGGTCGATCCTGTCGAGGCCGGTATAGTCCGACGTGATTACTCGTTCGCCCTCGGCGAGACCGCTGAGAATTTCGATTTGTTCACTGGTGCGACGGCCGACCTGGGTGCGCCGGCGTTCGGCCGACCGGCCATCTGAGGTAACGACGAAGGCCCAATCGCCTCCGGTGCGCTCGAGAAAGGGTCCCGCTGGAAGAACCATAGCCGGCGAATCCCCACCAAGTTGCAAATGCCCTTGAGCAGCCGAGCCCTCTACCAGAGCCGGAGGACTCGCTCCATCGAAATCCAGATCAATCCTGAATTGTCCATTGTGAACTTGAGGGGAAACTCGCCGTACCGTCACTTTTATGGGCTTTCCGGCCAAAGTGACGGTTGCCGTTTGCCCGGTTCGCACCCGCGCCAAATAGAACTCATCGATATCCGCGATGAGCTTCATGCCCGTATCCGGAGTTACCTCCGCTAAGCGCTGACCCGGGGCGCGGTTTTCACCCACCTTGAGCTCAATTGCAGTCACCTTTCCGGTTACTGGGGCACGGATAATCAGGCTGTCGAGCTTGTCATGAACCACCCCGAGATTGCCTCGCAGGATCTTGAGCTGCTGGTGTATGTCCGGAAGCAAGCGTTCTCGAAGCTCTGATTGCCGTAGTCCACTCTCCGCCTGTATCGGCCTCAGCCGCTTGTAGTGCGCAAGCTCGTCCGTAACGATATCGCGCTGTTCGGCGGGAACCAGCCCTTTCGCAGCCAGACTCTCGCGACGCTCGGCCGAACGGCCCAAGCGAACCAGGTTGTAGTCAATGTCCGCAAGCGCGCGGTCGTTCGAAAGCTGGTTCTGCTCCAGTGCGATCTCGTTCTGCTGGAGTTGAGAGATGGCCTGATTGAGCTGTGATTCCTCCTGAATGACCTGAAGCACTAAGTTGGTGTTACTGAGCTCGATCAGCGGCTGCCCCTCCTGGACCATATCGCCAGCCTCGACGAGCACCCGATCGACCCGCCCTCCATCGATGGCGTCAACGTAGACGGTTGAGCGGGGTACGATGTTTACGCGCAGTGGAATCAGATCATGAAAAACGCCGCGCTCCACCGTAGCGATAGCTACCTGTTCAAACGGGACGCGGAGTGTTCGCACACCTACGCCAGCGATAAGCTTCACGGCTAGCAAGACCACGGCGACAATCAGTATGGCTGCGGCACCGACCTTGGCTCCGAGCGGCCAACGTCTCGGAGACCACCGGTTGCGCTGGATCCTCCGATCCATCCCCGCGACCGGGTTCGCAGCAAGTTTGAGCTCGGGTGCAGCCATCAGGAGCATCCCCTCCGGCTTACCGTAGTTTTCTCTTGAGTTTGCCCGCGAGCACTGCAAGCTGGCTCGGGTCCACAAATCCCGCGTCAACGAGCCCCAGCAATACGCGCTCAAGTGATCCACCACAGAATCTCTCGACGATACCTTGCACGGCAGTCGCGGCAGTGCTTTCCGCGGACTCCTTGGCTCGATAAATGAACGTACCACTTACCACCGAATGCGTTACGTAGCCCTTCTCTTCCAAGCGGCGCAGCACCGTGCGGATTGTGGGATCTTTCAGTTTGCGGGTGACCTGCTTTCGTACGGCCAAGGCGGTCATTTCGCCTTGCGCCCAAAGGATCGTGAGAAGTTCGTGCTCGAGGTCGCCAAGTGCGGGCAAGGAGCGATTCATATTGTGACGCGTGGTAACATGTTACATCTTGTAACACATTCGATGAAAAAATTGCAACAAAATCGCCGAAACGCCGCTGATGTATCAATAGCCCAGAACGGCCGCTATCTGGAAATTCGGGGCCGAGGTTAACGTGCCGGAGTTGGGCGACGACTGGAACGGGGTCGAAAAAACCATTTGACGCATCGTTATCGCGGATATCTCAGCTTATCGTTCCGCTGGGTTGAGCACGACATACATCGATGACCTTGCTTTCGTTCACCCTCTCGTGTCCGAGCTCACAGAGCTGCCGGTAGATGCGCCCGGCCAACGCGGCGAACGGGCTGCCAATGCCGGTGGCCCGAGCGAAGCGCAGTCCATACTCGACATCCTTGAGGCGCAACGCCGAGGTGAACGAGATGTTCTGTTCGTGATCGTCGGCTGCCATGCGGCGCGCATTTCGGATAACTTGCGGGCTGGCTGCCTGGCTGGTTGCGATTGCATCGACGACGACGGCGATGTCAAGGCCCGCGCGCTCGGCGATCGCCAAGCCCTCTGCAGCCGACGCGATCTGCACGGCACCGATCATATTGATTATCAGCTTGTAAGCCGTTCCGGTGCCGATCGGGCCAAACCGAATTATGCGCTCAGACAGGGCGCCTAGAAGGCCCTGGGCGGCGCTTAGATCCTCTGCACTCGCGCCCACAAGCAACGTGAGTGAACCCGCCGCGGCAGCGTCCGGAAGGCCCGTCACTGGAGCGTCTATGTAGCGAAGCCCCAGTGCCGTAACCCGTGTCGCCAATTGCATGACCCAGTCATGGGACAGTGTTGAACATTCGATAGCGAAGGCGTTCTTTCGCAAGTTTGCTGCGAGTATCCCATCGCGCTCAAGCCAAACTGCTTGCGAGGCACTATCGTCCGCGACCATCGAGATGACGGCGTCCGCTCCATCGCACGCGTCCTTCGGCGTGTTCGATAACCTCGCGCCTTGACGGACGAGCGCCTCTGCGCGCGCAGCCGTTCGGTTGTAGACGCTCAACTCGTGTCCGCCCGCAAGCAACCGGGCTGCCATTCCGATACCCATGTTCCCAAGACCAACCACCGCGACTCTCGCCATTCATCTTCTCCGGTGGATGCAGCGGACCTCTGTTAGTACTCGTAGAACATTCTTTGAATTTCGCCGACGTCGTTGGTTCGCGTCAGAGCAAGCATCGTAAGTATCCGGGCCTTCTGCGGCGACAACGTGTCAGACGCAATATATCCGAGTTCGTCGTCCCGCTCCTCGATACTGCGCGTAACCATGCCGTTCCCGACCCGGCTCGAACGGACGATGACAACACCTTTCTTTCGCGCATCAATCAGTGCCGGCTCAATTCCAGTGTCAACCGCCGTTCCTTCTCCCACCCCCGCATAGATGATCGCCCTGGTCCCGGCTTTCACGAAGGCATTGACCGCAATACCGTTCATATTCACGTAGCCGTACACGATGTCAACTTGCGGCAGCACATCAATTCCAGTGACGTCAAACTCGGAATCCGCGGTGTTCTTGCGCGTTGAGACGCGGTAGAAATGGGGGACGCCGTCTCGCATGTATCCCATGAATCCGAGCTCCCAATTGCGGAAGGTGTCCGTATTTGACGTGTTCGTCTTGGTCACGTCGCGTGCCCCGCTAATCTGATCATTGAGGACCACTAACACGCCCTTGCCTGCCGCGCTGGGGCTTGCCGCCAGCAAAACGGCGTTATACAGATTGATCGGACCGTCCGACGAGATTGCCGACGACGGCCGCATTGATCCGACAATGACAACAGGTTTGCGGCTCTTCACCACAAGGTTCAGGAAGTACGCTGTCTCCTCGAGCGTGTCGGTACCGTGAGTGACCACCATCCCGTCAACGTCGTCCTGCACCAGGAGTTTGTTGATGCGATGGGCAAGTTTGAGCCAGTGGTCGCTCGTCAGGCTGGCACTTCCGACCTGAAAGAGCTGTTCGCTCCTGACATCCACAGTATCCCGTAGTCCCGGAATTCCATCGATGAGAGCCTGAATGGCAACTTTGCCCGGCTTGTAGTCGTGAAATTCCGTGCTGCTGGCAGCTGAGCCGGCAATTGTGCCACCGGTGCCTATCACAACCACTTTCGGGAGCGCGCTCCGCTCGGCCGCCGGCACTACTCCGCATGCAAGAAGCAAATAGGCGCCGAACGCGAAGGTCCACCGGTATTGGCGACTGGGATGTGAGCTGATTACTGTATGTCGGCGCAAATAAGTTCGAGTTCCTGTAGACAGTCTGCTATCGGGCAGACCATTGATAAGACCCCCGGCCTCGTGCCGGGGGTCTTCTGGTACGCTAACATCGCCGTACGACACGTTGACCCTTGATCCGCATCATCGCGAGTCGTGCGGCACCATTACCTGACTGCCGATCCCTCCGGAAAGAACCACAAAGTAGTGGCGCCAAATCCGTCGACGAATGACACGGGCGCGTTGCCGTCGTCCAGCATCGTGATGTTATACGCGATTGCAGTCCCTGGTGAGCCGGGGTAGTGAAAGACCGCGCCCAGATCCTCTGCTCTCGTTAAAAACCAAGGAACAGTAATGTAATCCGGCAATGTCGCGAGCGAACCGTCCACTTCGGTTCGCTCGACGATCCATTCGGCTGATTGTCCGGTTACTTCCGAGCCGCCCACCGCTGCGGCCGTGGTCGCCAGAGAGATGGTCCAGCCCTGCGTGACATCCTGGAACGTGAGGTTGCCGGTCGTCGAGACTCCGCCGCTCCAACTTGTCGTCGGCGCCCATACCGTCACGATCACATAGTCGCCCGCCGCAAATGGGAACAGAGTTAAGGTTGACGCGTTTTTATACAGCACCAGTTCCGAACTCGGCAGCCATTCGATCCAGGGGAAATATTCGGGAATGTTATTGCCGACGTCGCAATAAACGTTAGCCGCTGAGCCGGACTGAAACAGGACGGCGTCGTTGAAACCGCCGATTCCGACCCACTGCGAGGAATAATCCCAGCCGCCCAACAGGTGCCGGGGGCCTGCTTGACGGTCGGTACGATCCATCGCCCGGTAACCAGGTAGAAAGGTTGGCTACCTGCAGTAGGGGTGACCGCCATGCCGCTCCAATTCCCCGAAGTCGCCGCGATTGTGTTGGTGAGGGATGGCTCCGACGTGACCTTAAGCTCCGTCACTGGACGGTGGTAGACGCCTTCATGTCTGACTAATTGGGGGGATCACCCGTTTCATCGCAGGATTGACTTCCTCCAACCAGCGCGCGTAAGCCGCCGACTCCTTGCCGGGCCGCGGCGGGTAGCCCCAGGCCGCGAGTTCCTCTTGCGACGCGGTCCGGACATCAAAATTCGCTGGCGGCTGCTTGAAGGCGTAGACGCCCGGCAAATTGGTCTGGACGGCATGGGACGACGGTGCTTTCGAATCGCTCACCGCTTCCTGAGACTCCATCCCGTAGACCGTGCCGGATAGCAGTACCAGCGTCGTTAGCCATTTGGATATCGAATTCATTTCATACCCCCAAGTCTAATTATTAATTGGTCAGCGACTTAATGACGCCAACCTTATAGCACGCTTCGATGCTGCATCCGTGACCATGCGACCGGTGTCGGACCCATCAGGAACCGAAATGGAGTCCGACCGCTTAGAGGCTGGAAGCGACTGAGGAACATTAACTCGGTGTCTGGAAAATTGGGGGAACCCAAAGAGGCTCTAACGAGCCTATGCGATAGACGGCTTTCGGGAGTCTCAATTTATAGACATACGTCCATAGTGAAGGAACATCACGACAAATAGCAGTCCAATTCCTATGGAGTGCACCACCCGCGACTTCGTCGCCAACAACGCGAGCGCCAGAACAAGCGGCGCGATCATCTGAACAATCAACATGGCGGTTACCAATATCGGCAGTTCCACGATCGTTCCGCCGATGAAATAGAAACCGGCCCCAACATAACCAATCTGAAACACCACGACCAAGAGCCAAAACTTTCTGCGGTTCGCCGCGTAGAACTCTCGAAGGTCGGTCGAGTCGCTCGCTTCGTCTGGCAAGCTCGAGGCCGCCACAAGAAAGAGCACGAATAGCTGGGCAAACAGCAAAAGATAGAAAAGAAAATGGCGTGTTGCCGCAAAATTGCGCACACCCCATAAATCGAACCACATGTATATCGCCATGCACAGTGCGTAGAGGGCCGCACTGAGTGCAAGAGGGTCCCATTTGACCGCGGATTTTGAGCGGAGCAATCGATGGAAGCTGGTAGCAATATCGGCAATCGCAAGGCCGATTAGAACGGCGAATACGCCAATTGCATATTCGAACGCTCGAATTTCAGGGGTCATTGAGGCATTCCGTGCAGCGGCGTCGAAGGGCAATCCATGATCCATTTGTCCGAATTAAAGGTCAATTTTTGGCCGGGCCGACCCGCTGCGACGGGCGTCGATCTGGCGCTTGTCGACCCGGTAACAGCCATCCGCTATTTAACAGTGCGTTCGATCTCCGTGTTTTGAGCTGCCTCAATCAACCATCCGACATCCTGCCGGGTGAGCACAAATATGAAAACACCGCGCCGTGGGTTCTGTGTTCGGGTATCGCCCAGCAGTTCCCAGTTCACATGCGAGATGGCGGCTTCCTTCCGTAGGAAGCGAACATCGATCTGGTCAAATTTCAACGTGCTGTTCTTGAAGATTCCATAATAACGCCGATCCTGTTCGCCGAATCCTGGAGAATCTGCCGGAATCACGCCGTGGATGTAGGCATGCTGCGCCTGGATTGACTGCCGGCCCGTCCACCGCAGACCAGCCACGTTGACGAAATCGGCGTCCGGCGCAAAGAGCTTACCGAAGGCATCCAAATCGTGGCGATTCCAAGTTGTCGCGAACGCGGCGACAACATTACGCACGTCCTCCATATCATTGGCCGCCGCAAGGGCGCAGGTAGCCAACAGGGAATTCAATACGGCCATAGCAGCGAGCACGGTCGAAAGTTTTCGAATTCCCATTGTCGTGGAATGTCCCCTGAGTCGGTCGTTAATTTCAGTCTACGCCAAACGACTGCTATCAGAGAATTCAAAAAGAAAAGACGAGCGGCGGAAAATGGGCCGGGTGGCGACCCATGGGTTTCAAATCGCCAGCGAATTCACCCGTATCGACCCTAAGGCCCCTCTGACGACCGACAGCTATCGGGAAGTCGATCGCGCCCGTGGCCTCTAAGTACCGTCTCCGCGTGCGGGTACATTTATCCCAAAGGTCCATTTCCACACATCGCCGTATTTTACGTAGATCGATGAGCCCCAAATGGGTCCAACTTCCTGGCCGAAGCATGTGCCATCAGCAATCGCTTTAAATGTCAGGATGCCGACTATCGGCGAGAGCATCCTTGCGGCGGCGTCGGTGACGGCAACGCTTTTGACATCGCATCCTGTCCCTGACCAGTTCTTCAATCCCTCGGTTTTGTTTGCGAGGTAAATACCGAAGATATTGATAAACGAAATATCCTCAGCCATTAGTTCCGACAGTCTTTTGGCATCGTGGTCCTTCCAAGCCTCCCACACGGCTCGTTCGATCGCGAGCAAGGTGCCGGTGGCAGCATCTGGAGCGGTGGGTTTGGCCGTGTCGTCTCCCAGCGGTCCGTTTTGGTAAACCGGCTTTACAAGAGGCACCTCTGGATTGACTACCGCCGCTTGGGAGTGGAAGGCTGCTTTCCATTGACCGCCGTCGCGAACGTATACTCCTGCCGCCCGACTGTTTGCCGGGATCTTTTGCCCACCGCAGGTGCCGTCAACGGTAACCTTGTACGTGATCAGCGCGGCCTTACGGCGCGGGCTCACCCGCTCCTCGGACAGAGCGTAGCTCTTGATCTCGCAATCCGCGCCGGTGAATTCCTTTTTCGCAGACACCTTGTCGAGTTTCCCGGACGTCCCCCAGCCGACAAATTTGTCCGAAAGAAACGTGTCCCAGAACTTCGCGTCCTTGGACTTCCAAGCCGCGTATGCGCTCTTCTCGAGGGTCACAAGGGCAACCTTTTGCGATCCGGCCGGCGCAGTCTCTTCGGCGGGTGTAGTGCATTATCATTGCTGGCGAGTGCATCTCTCGCACAGCCGGTATAAATGAAAACGGCTGCCACGGCTAAAGCAAAATATTTGACGTTGGCCATAAATTCTCGCCTCAGAATTAGTTGTAATTAGACTCAAGGCCAAAGGCCATAGCGTTCTTCGGCGCTGCGCCAGTGCAGGGTACAACTCGACGTCTTCGATCACAACGCAGGCGAATTCACCCTTTCGACCCCGTAGCGGGCACCCGCTTCAGCAATCGGGATCGGGACGGATATCGCATTCCGACCTTATTGCGCTGGTGTGGGAGCAAGACTTTGGCCATTCGATGCGCAGATTCAGTACGCAAAGTGAGGAAGTAGGCATAGGCAACCAAATAACGCCGACCCACATTCAAACTAAGGGCCCGTTGCCGCAACCTCCGTTTAGATCGCGCGGCTAAAGACCGACCTCGACCCTGAGCAGTCTGCAATGGCCGGCAGCTTGCGGGCTGTAGCCGGCGCCCGTAGATTGCACAATGACTTGACGGCGATTCGCACTTCAGAAATTTATGGTCATTTAAAACGGGGGGAATGCAAATGAACAGAATTACCGTGGCTGCTGCGCCATTCGCCGCGGCCCTTGTGGCCGCTGGCGTAACGGGAGCGATGTCCGATAAGAGCGGTTACGCGGAGGATCGGGCCGAAATAGAGGACCTCCAGGCGCGCTATATGTTTGCGTTGGATTGGCAGGACGCGGACATCTACTCAGACACGTTCACTGAGGATGGCATTCTGGATTGGGCCGGAGGGATCGCCCGCGGTCGAGATGCAATCCGCGCGGATGTGCGTGGCATGCGAGAGCGGTTCGAGAAGCATGAGGCGGCAGATGCGCCGCTTCGCCCGGCGCGTCTGCGGCACATGATCACGAATGTTGTCGTACGAATTAACGGTAACCAAGCCGCGGGGCGGGCATATTGGTTCGAGCTTAACGATGATGTGCGTGACCGACGCCCTTATCTGGGTGCATATGGTCATTACGAGGATGAGCTGCGCAAGGTGAATGGCCATTGGCTGTTTAGCAAACGCAAGATCTACAATGAGCAGATGGATTCGAGAGCTGCGTCAGCGCAAAACCCCGCTTGGTAGGAAGCCTGCCCGGCACGTGGCAAGTGCCGGACCCCCTGCTGACGGATGCTACCGCCCTCAAGCCTCAGCGACCATCCCGGCATCTGCGTTCAACGGCAGTCGTCGAGCCACCCCTCAACGGCCGTCGCCTCACGGTCGAGGCTGTGTGAAAACGTGGTGGTGCGCGACGCCGGCGAGTCTGCGGCGCCGACTCCAAGATAGCTGTTAGATGAATCGGATGCGGCAACGATGGCGGTTCAAGCCCTGATTGCCGTCATCAGTGGTCCGATTCCGAGGATCTGCATGGTTCGTTTCAGGTTGTAGGCAAGTACGTGCAAACTCATCTCGGTACTTACGCGCGGCATTGTTTTGGTGAGGAAATGCGTCGCTCCCATCCATGCCTTGAGCGTGCCGAAAGGATGCTCGACGGTTTGGCGCCTTATTCTCGACGCCCGAGGTGTGCGGTTCAACCGCCTTTGCATCGCATCGAGTACGTTCTCGTGTTCCCACCGCGCGATGCGCCGATAATCGCTGCTCGTGCATTTGGATTTAATGGGACATCGTGGGCAGGCGGACGCCCAATACTTGTGTATCGTGATGCCACGTTCGACCGTCGTGAAGCGCCAGATGGCTCGTTGGCCGGCCGGGCATCGATACTCATCCTTCGATGAGATGTAGCGAAAATCAGCTTTGTCGAAGAGCCCAGCTGCTTTATTGGTGGAAGTCTGTGGTTTGGGAATTAGGGTCGTGATACCCGCTTGCGCGCAATCGAGGATCTCCTCGCCCTTGAAGTAGCCGCGATCGGCGAACACTGTCAAGGTATCCTTGCCGACTGCATCTCGGGCTTGGTGGGCCATCGATGAGAGGTGATCGCTATCGTGGCCGGTGTTCGTCACCTCGTGTGCGACGATCAAGTGATGCTTCGTATCCACGGCTGTTTGCACGTTGTAGCCGACCATACCCGTGCCGCGGCCACTGGTGGCCATCGAACGTGCATCCGGATCGGTCAAGGAGATCTGGCCATCCGGCGCCTGCGACATCTGCTTGCCGATCTGCTTTAGCTCCCGCATCTGCTTTTTGACCGTCTGCATCTTCTCCTTGATATGCTCGACGCGAGCTTCCGTCACGAGCGCAGGCTCTCGATCCGCGCGATCAAGTTCTGTCATGTAGCGTGCGATGCCGTCCTCTAGCTGCTGCATCCGCGCCTTAAGTTTGCGGTCGGTAAAGTTCTTATCACGGTTGTTGACCGCCTTGAACTTGCTGCCATCGATCGCCACGATCGCCTCGGAGAACAGCTTCAGATCGCGGCATAGCACGATGAACTCTCGGCATACGCTGCGGATCGCCTTCCCGTTATCCTTTCGAAAGTCCGCGATCGTCTTGAAGTCCGGCGTCAGTCGGCCCGTGAGCCAAATCAGCTCGACGTTACGCTGGGTCTCGCGCTCCAGGCGGCGGCTGGACTGAATGCGGTTCAGATAGCCGTAGATGTAAATCTTTAGCAGCGAGGCGGGGTGGTATGCGGGACGCCCAGTCACCTCCGGATGCATGCCCTCAAAGCCAAGCGCCTGCAAATCCAGTTCATCAACGAAGACATCGATGACGCGGACCGGGTTATCATCTGCGATATAGTCGTCCAGATGCTCGGGAAATAATGTGCTTTGAGAACGATCTTCGCCTTCGATAAATCGCTTCATCATTCACTCCCGCTACTCCAAAGAGTGATCCATAAATTACCAAATTTATTCGTGTTTTCACACAGCCTCGGCCCCCCCCCCCCCCCCCCCCCCCCCCCCCCCCCCCCCCCCCCCCCCCCCCCCCCCCCCCCCCCCCCCCCCCCCCCCCCCCCCCCCCCCCCCCCCCCCCCCCCCCCCCCCCCCCCCCCCCCCCCCCCCCCCCCCCCCCCCCCCCCCCCCCCCCCCCCCCCCCCCCCCCCCCCCCCCCCCCCGAGAATCCGCATCAATCGTTTCAGTTGTAAGCCAACACATGCAAGCTCATCTCGGTACTCACACGCGGCAACGTCTTCGTCAGGAAATGGGTCGCTCCCATCCACGCCTTAGGGTGCCGAAGGGTGCTCAACGGTCTGCCGGCGTAGTCGCGACGCCTGGGCGTACGGTCTAGGCGTCTTTGCATCGCCTCAAGGACCTCTTCGTGTTCCCAGCGACTGATGCGCCGGTATTGGCTCTTCGTGCACTGCGCTCTGATCGCGCACTTTGGGCAATCTGACGACCAATACTTGTGGATCGTCATTCCCTCTTCGACCGTGGTGAAGCGCCAGATCGCTCGTTTTCCAGCCGGGCATCGATACTCATCCCTCGCTGGGATGTAACGAAAATCTGCTTTGTCGAACAGCCCCGCTGCCTTGTTACTAGAGGTCAGCGGCTTGGGCACCAAGGCGTGATACCCGCCTGTTCGCACTTGAGGATCTCTTCGCCCTTGAAATAACCGCGATCGGCAAGGACCGTCAACTTCTCGCTGCCAGTAGCCTCCCGGGCCTTCTGCGTCATCGATGAGAGCTGCTCGCGATCGTGGCCGACGTTGGTCACCTCGTGAGCCACGATCAGGTGATGCTTGGCATCCACCGCTGTCTGCACGTTGTAGCCGACCATACCCGGTGCCTCGGCCGCTGGTGGCCATCGAACGTGCATCCGGATCGGTCAATGAGATCTGCTCATCCGGCGCCTTCGCCATCTGCTTGCCCATCTGCTTGAGCTCGCCGCATCTGCGCCTTGACCGTCTCCATCTTCTCCTTCAGATGCTCGACGCGGGCCTCGGTCACCAGCGCCGGTTCCCGATCTGCCCGATCCAGATCCGCCAGGTAGCGCGCGATGCTCTCCTCCAGCTGCTGCATCCGCGCCTTGAGCTTGCGCTCGGTGAAGTTCTTATCGCGGTTGTTGACCGCCTTGAACTTGCTGCCATCGATCGCCACCATCGCCTCCGAGAACAGATTCAGGCTGCGGCACAGCATCACGAACTCCGGCACACCCCTCGGATCGCTGGCCGTTGTCCTTGCGGAAGTCGGCAATCGTCTTGAAGTCCGGCGCCAGACGTCCCGTCAGCCAGATCAGCTCCACATTGCGTTGCGCCTCACGCTCCAGCCGGCGACTCGACTGCATGCGGTTCAGATAACCGTAGATATAGATCTTCAGCAGCGTGGCTGGGTGATAGGCCGGGCGCCCGGTGGCTTCCGGCTCCGACGCCCTCAAAGCCCAGATCCTTCAGATCCAGCTCATCGACAAAGACATCCACGACTCGCACCGGATTGTCCTCCGCGATGTACTCATCCAGCTCTCGGAAATAATGTGCTCTGAGAACGATCTTCGCCTTCGATAAATCGCTTCATCATTCACTCCCGCTACTCCAAAGAGTGATCCATAAATTACCAAATTTATTCGTGTTTTCACACAGCCTCGTCGACACCGGAAGTTCGACCAAAGACATCGCGGAGCCGGCGCCGTTGGTCCGAGTTCGGCCCACTTTGAGTCATTCGACCGCCCTCAATACGCACCTGTAAGTGTGATGGCCGTCAACCGGGCCATGTGGGCCGAAAGGGGAGAATTACTGCGGCCTGGTGTCGAAAGGACTTCGGGGCGTGAGCATCAGCAATCGCCGCTATTCCCGGGCTGTGACCGAATTCGGCTCATTACAAGGCGAAACGCTAAGGCGAGAGCAACTCGTCGATCTGTTCAGGGGTAGCCTCTACCATCTCGTTTTTATCGTTTCGCACCTCTAAGTGCCACCCTTTCTGGAGGTGATATGCGAGCTTCTCCCGCTCAATCTGCAATTCAATCTTCTTACGGCGCACCGTTACCGATTTCGGTTTTAGTACTGCTGACATTGCATTCCTCCGATTCACCAGTCCGTTTCTCAATCGCTTGTTCAATCCGCTCTGCTGCATGTCACCGCACGCTCGCCAGCCTTGGGCCAGCTCCTGGTGCTCATTGACGATCATCCCATTGTTCACACGCCAGAAGAGCCGAAAGATCATTCCGCCTTAGATTAGGTTTTGTAGTCGGAACTGAGCGGGAAGGTGGTCACAATTCTGGTCCAGCCCATAGTGACTGCGGTCATATATAGGAAGGTATGGCGGCAGGCTGTGCACTTTTCTCACGTTGTTCTTACACTGTTAAACGATAGTCTCAAGCGCGCTGCTTTCGGTCATTGGGGGGCCTGCATCGCGACTTTCTTTATCGGAACGTACTCATTGAATGAATCATTTGGCACTTGGGTGTTGTCGCGCACTGCCCAGTTCGCATAATGTTCTTTAGTTTCACTCGGAAGCCTAAGAGGCTACTACCGGCAATTGCAGTCAGTGGTCGAGCCGATCTGACTGCCGGGAACCGGTCATTCTAAGCATCGCTCGCCATAATTTATCATTTTGTTTTCGCCGCTTTGCCTTATCTAGATTGGATAGTGGTATCGCGAGACGCACCTATCAGGGATGGCGGTCGCGTAATGATTGCGAAGGAGCAGTTCTTGCGTTTGGCAACCAATATATCTGCGCTTGGGATTACTCTTCTGACAGCAGCGGGGTGCGCCCCGGCGACTCCCCCAGCGACGCGTCGATCATTGCTCGTTTCAATGCCCATCGCACCGAGTTTAGCCAGCTATTGGAAATGTTCGATCATGACGGAATCAACGGTCGCCTTGGCTGTGCTGATTCCTTGGATGATGCGCGAGGTCAACAGCCTATCTCTCTACAACGCCGGGCCGAGTACGCAAAAATATTCAAGATGATCGGATGTGATGGCGCCGTGTACTACTGGCCCGGCGCAACAGCCAAAGCCAAATTCTCTATGTGGTCCGTTGGGATGTTGTTCGCAGGCCAAGACAAGTCGATTATGTTGTTTCCAGGCGAGCCCCCAGGACCCATCGTAGAGGCAACCGACGGCTATCGCTGGACGCAGATGGATCACCAACGTGGCGTAGTTGAGATGTCTCGCCACATCGACGGGCCTTGGTATCTGGAGTACGTTGCGAATTGAATCGGTTCTGGACTTCTGTAGCCACTGTGAATATCCACCTTCATACGATTTTCCTTACGATGGCAGTACTACTTTTAGAGGGCTGCGGGCCGGCCTGTATCAGCAGAGAGCAGGCTAAGATCAGCGGTCCTTCTGGGTTGACGTTCGTCATCACCGAAACTAATTGCGATTTGGTCGGGAATACTACCGCGACAACTATTGAGGGATACGGGAAGGGTGATTCAAAGACGACTCTGTTTAAATACCGGCCAGATGACCGAAGTGGCATGCCTCGAATCTCTGTGCAAGGTAATAGAATCGTTATCGAAATCGATTCAGTACTGGATATCTCGCGGCAAGAAAATCGCTACAAGACGTATGAAGTCGACTATAAGATCAAACATGTCGAGTATTCGCAAAAATACTTTGATCCGCCGTAAGGCGCTTTCGCAAGCGCTCGAATGGTCCGGCTCGCAATCTCGCCGATGCTCGCTTTTGGGAAAGCTGGAAATTCCCTCCTTGGAAGCGGCGGTCACCACTGCCGCCAATGGGTCGAGGCTGTGTGAAAACACGAATAAATTTGGTAATTTATGGATCACTCTTTGGAGTAGCGGGAGTGAATGATGAAGCGATTTATCGAAGGCGAAGATCGTTCTCAAAGCACATTATTTCCCGAGCATCTGGACGACTATATCGCAGATGATAACCCGGTCCGCGTCATCGATGTCTTCGTTGATGAACTGGATTTGCAGGCGCTTGGCTTTGAGGGCATGCATCCGGAGGTGACTGGGCGTCCCGCATACCACCCCGCCTCGCTGCTAAAGATTTACATCTACGGCTATCTGAACCGCATTCAGTCCAGCCGCCGCCTGGAGCGCGAGACCCAGCGTAACGTCGAGCTGATTTGGCTCACGGGCCGACTGACGCCGGACTTCAAGACGATCGCGGACTTTCGAAAGGATAACGGGAAGGCGATCCGCAGCGTATGCCGAGAGTTCATCGTGCTATGCCGCGATCTGAAGCTGTTCTCCGAGGCGATCGTGGCGATCGATGGCAGCAAGTTCAAGGCGGTCAACAACCGTGATAAGAACTTTACCGACCGCAAACTTAAGGCGCGGATGCAGCAGCTAGAGGACGGCATCGCACGCTACATGACAGAACTTGATCGCGCGGATCGAGAGCCTGCGCTCGTGACGGAAGCTCGCGTCGAGCATATCAAGGAGAAGATGCAGACGGTCAAAAAGCAGATGCGGGAGCTAAAGCAGATCGGCAAGCAGATGTCGCAGGCGCCGGATGGCCAGATCTCCTTGACCGATCCGGATGCACGTTCGATGGCCACCAGTGGCCGCGGCACGGGTATGGTCGGCTACAACGTGCAAACAGCCGTGGATACGAAGCATCACTTGATCGTCGCACACGAGGTGACGAACACCGGCCACGATAGCGATCACCTCTCATCGATGGCCCACCAAGCCCGAGATGCAGTCGGCAAGGATACCTTGACAGTGTTCGCCGATCGCGGCTACTTCAAGGGCGAGGAGATCCTCGATTGCGCGCAAGCGGGTATCACGACCCTAATTCCCAAACCACAGACTTCCACCAATAAAGCAGCTGGGCTCTTCGACAAAGCTGATTTTCGCTACATCTCATCGAAGGATGAGTATCGATGCCCGGCCGGCCAACGAGCCATCTGGCGCTTCACGACGGTCGAACGTGGCATCACGATACACAAGTATTGGGCGTCCGCCTGCCCACGATGTCCCATTAAATCCAAATGCACGAGCAGCGATTATCGGCGCATCGCGCGGTGGGAACACGAGAACGTACTCGATGCGATGCAAAGGCGGTTGAACCGCACACCTCGGGCGTCGAGAATAAGGCGCCAAACCGTCGAGCATCCTTTCGGCACGCTCAAGGCATGGATGGGAGCGACGCATTTCCTCACCAAAACAATGCCGCGCGTAAGTACCGAGATGAGTTTGCACGTACTTGCCTACAACCTGAAACGAACCATGCAGATCCTCGGAATCGGACCACTGATGACGGCAATCAGGGCTTGAACCGCCATCGTTGCCGCATCCGATTCATCTAACAGCTATCTTGGAGTCGGCGCCGCAGACTCGCCGGCGTCGCGCACCACCACGTTTTCACACAGCCTCGACCCCTACCGGCCTGTCGCGACCGGCAGCTTTCTGGCGTTCAATCTTCCCTGATTGATCGGTCGGCGCATCACCCATGACTCTTCGCCGCTTCGATGGCGTCGAGGTACATCTGCCGACCGGCTCCCCTGGTCATCTCGCCGACATAGCCGAGATCGCGCCGCGCCGCGCTATCATCGACGGTGAACTCGCGGCCGATCATTCGCACCAACGAGCGCGACAGCGGCGGGTCGATCTTCTTGAATGTCAACGCTGCGAAGATTTCCATGAATCGACCAATGGTGAAGGCCAGCCAGTACGGCATCGACCGTAGACCGTCGATGGACACGCCCTGCGTGTTCGCAATCAGCTCAATAAACTCGCGGAATGTCTTCACTTCCTGATCGCGGATGAAGTACACACACCCGCCTTGCCCGTATTCAAGGGCGCGTTGTACGGCCTCGACGACGTTGACGACGTGGGTGGTGGCGAACGGGTAGTCGCCCCGATCGATGAATGCGAACTGGCCGGATGAGATGGCCTGTGGAAGTTGCTTACTAAAGTTATCGCCCGGCCCCCACAGCGCCGGTGGACGAAGCGCGACCGTTCGGAAGCCAAGCTTGTTGGCGGCAAGGACCGCTTCCTCAGCCTGCGCCTTGCTGGCTATGTATCCCGAGAAGCTTTGCGGATAGGTGCGTGCACTCTCATCGGCATTGGAGATGCGGGAACCGCGATCGTCCATGATTACACCGGCCGCACTGATGTGGACGAACGTCTTCGCGCCCGCCCGCTGCGCCGCTCGCAACAGCGCTTTGGTGCCATCAACGTTGGTCTTGAAGTAGGGCTTGCGTGGACCGGCGAAGCGGAAATAGGCCGCGCCGTGCACGACAGCGTCGATGGCAGGCATATGCATCGAGTCGCTGGCCTCCAATTCGCCCACGAGCGGGGTGGCGCCCAGCGCGCTCAGCTTCGGCGACTCCTTGCTCGAGCGCGTGAGTGCAAGGACCTCGTGGCCCTTTGCCACGAGCCTCGGGATGAGGTGACCGCCGAGGAATCCAGCGCCACCCGTGACCAGCATTTTCATCGTGCTCGAACCTTCTTGTTAGGAGATAGGATGGATCTGAGCGCGCTTTCGCGCAGGTCCCTGAGAACCGCCGTGCTAGGCGGCGCCACCTTGCGCAATCGCGCCGTGACATACAGCAGCGAGGCGGCGTTCGCGGACGCCCACATTCGGTCAGCCGCCGCCTCCACTTTGATCGCAAGGCGGCGCTGGGCAGCAACCGCCCGCAGCTGATCGAGCAACAGATGAAAGGCTTGCTCGGCCGCCGGGATCTGACCGCCTTGAAGCACTCGACTCAACATCGCAGCATAAAGACGAGGCCGTGCCGCCGCGAACTGCACATAATCGTCCCAGCCTAGGACGAGTGCGGTTACCGGATCAGCCGATTTCCTCGCCGTCTGTTGCTTGCTTTGCAGGAACTGAGCGAATGCTTCCGCAAGCGCTGCACTCAAGATGCCGTCGGCATTGCCGAAATGATGATACAGCGTCGGTGCCGATACCTTAGCTATGTCCAGCACGGCGCGCGTCGAGAAGGTCGCCTCGCCTTCTTCCTCAAGAACCTCCAAAGCCGCAGCGATTAACCTTTCGCGAGTATCCATGCGAAAACTATAGCACTGCTATACGACGGCGTCTATAGCGTCGCTATACACTACAACGTTCGATCGCGCTGCTCGGAGGGCCGTTCGCGTGGCAGCCGTCGCGGAGGCCGGCGGGTGTGCGTCCGCGGGAGACCCCTTGGTTTGTTGCGCCGCTCCGTTGGACCGATCCTTCCGCCACAAAAGGATGCCCCATCCTCGGACTGAACAGAATGACTTCTTTGGACCATCGTAACCAGCGTTGTTAACAACAGCTCATGGCCCGGCAAGCGCCGGATGCTCGCCCCGTTTGCGGACATTCAGCGTGGAGAATCCAGGGCCCCTCTACCAAGGACCTCGCGGGCCCGCAGTTCCCGGTGATGACGGTCCGCTTCCGGGCAATGCAATGAGCGATCTTGGCTAACTTGTTGGTCTATCCCGTCGGCGATACGCTTACGCAGTGCGACCCCTTCGGTATTCCATCAACATCACATTGGACGGATGCTGCGATCATCGTGCAATCGTCGCGGACGAAGAATTGCATCGTCACGCGGTCGATAACATCGCCCAGGTCGATGCCCTCCTCTTTGGCCGGGTGACTTACGAAATGATGGAGGCAGCGTTTCGGCCGCCGGCGCGAACGGGAGCGACGCCTGATTGGATGGAGCCCTTTGCTCGAACGATCGAGGTGGCGATGCGGTATGAGCCTAGGAGTTAGCCATCGAGTCCTCGTTTGCCCCCTATTCGGGGGATATCTCGAGTCGACGCGCCGCCATCAGACTTTGCTCCGGTCTGCATACGAGGGCCTACGTCGATTGGAACGCTATTTTCCGCGAATCTTGTGCGCCCAGGACGGTTCGACGGGCCGCCAATGGAGTCACTCTATGCAGTATTCCGATTACAAATGTTTCCGGTTCGGGTTTGATTCTGGAATCGCTTTCATCAGCATCAATCACCCGCCGATAAATCTTCTTGATGAGGTTTTGTCGGAGGAATTCGACAAGCTCGGCAGGCAACTTGAGGCCGATGGTAGCGTCCGGGTCGTGGTCTTGCAGAGCGCGCTTCCTGATTTCTTTATAGCCCACTCTGGTTTGGGCAGGGTTGGCGCCGCTTCCAAAATGGTATCCGCTACGCGCACCTTCCGTCTTACGCAGACGATCGGCGAGCGGTTCAGGAACATGCCGAAGGTAACCATCGCCAAAGTCGAGGGACGGGCCCGGGGCGGAGGGAGCGAGATCGCGCTGGCCATGGATATGTGCTTTGCCGCCGTTGGCAAAGCGATCTTCGGCCAACCAGAGGTGGCGGTCGGGCTTGTTCCGGGCGGCGGTTCTACGCAGAGATTACCAAGGCTCATCGGGCGGGGACGCGCCTTGGAGGTGCTCCTGGGCTGCAATGATCTCTCGGCAGAACTGGCAGAACGTTACGGCTATATCAATCGAGCGTTGCCGGCGGACGAACTGACTCCTTTTGTCGAGAAACTGGCTCGTCGCATCGCCTCATTTCCGGCGCATGCCATCGCTCACGCCAAGGCAGCCGTGGATGCAGGAGCGTTTAGTTCCATGGCGGAGGGGCTTCTCGTTGAAGCCCATGAGTCTGACTTGAGTGTCGCCAGCGAAGTGACGCAAGCACGCGTGAAGGAAGCATTGAAGGTCGGCGCCGAAACTTATGAAGGCGAACTGGACATGGAGTATTTATCGAGGCTCTCCCCAACAAGATAACAAGATAACTTCGCGAACGAATCTATGGCGTTGATGCACGTGTCCGCACGCCACGAAGAGGAAATTTATGCGCATTGTCCATTTCGAGAAGGCGGGTGTCCCCGGCATTGCGGCGGATGACGGCTCGGGCTGGCATGGTCTTACGGCGCGCGACAGCGGCTTTCCAGGCACTCTACCCGAACTGATTGCACAAGGCGCAGACCTGTTGCACACCGGTAGAGGCCTTTTGCCCATGCACGCAATCGACCTGAACGCAGTTCGAATACTGCCTCCGGTGCCCAAGCCGCCGAAAATTCTCTGTGTCGGCCTGAACTACGATGATCACCTCGAGGAAAGCGGACTCAAAAAGCCGGTCTATCCCGAGATTTTCGCGCGCTTCGCGACGAGTCTGATCGCTCACCGTGAACCGATCCTGCGGCCACCCGAATCGTCCGCGCTCGACTATGAGGCAGAACTCGCCGTGGTGATCGGCCGGGGAGGTCGCCGCATCCAGCCTGATAGAGCCCTCGATCACGTTGCGGGTTACTCACTGTTCAACGATGCGACGATTCGCGATTTTCAACTGCGCACGCCGCAGTGGACGATGGGCAAGAATTTCGATTCCACAGGAGCATTCGGCCCCTGGTTGGTGACGCCCGATGCCGTGCCGCCCGGGGCCCACAGGTTGCGCATCCAGGGCCGCTTGAACGGCCGGGTGATGCAGGATGCGAGTACCGACCAGCTCATCTTCGGCGTTGCAGCGCTGATCGAAATGATCAGCGTCGCGATGAGACTGGAGCCGGGTGATGTGATCATCACCGGAACACCCGGTGGCGTTGGAGCGGCACGCAAGCCGCCTGTTTACATGCAGCCGGGCGATCTCTTCGAAGTGCAGATCGAGGGGATGGGTATTTTGAGCAACCCCGTCCAGGACGAGTAAAAAGAGCGATGGGCCGAATTTCGCTCGTACCATTTAGCGATTAGAGTCGGTACGCTCCGGGTCGGGTACCTGAGTTTTCGAGTCTCGAGGCGTTCATGAGTCATGCGATCGTCCTGCGTCAGTACGGCGGCCCCGAAGCGCTTCGCCTCGAGCCTGTCGAGGTCGGCGCGCCGGGACCTGGCGAACTTCGTATCCGGCATACGGCAATCGGCGTCAACTTTCACGACGCATACGTTCGCTCGGGTTTGTACAAGACGCTCGAGCTGCCTGGCATTCCCGGCGTCGAGGCCGCCGGCGTCGTGGTGGAGGCGGGTAAAAACTCGTTGGGCTTCGTTCCTGGCGATCGAATCGTGTATGTCAACCAGCGCTATGGCGCGTACTCCGAGGAGCGTTTGCTGCCGGCGAGCCTGGCCTTGCGTTTACCGGATGGTATTTCGGACGAGGTTGCCGCAAGCATCACGGTAAAAGGCCTCACGGCCTGCTTCCTGCTGAGGCGCGTTCATCGGGTGAGGGCCGGGGAGACCGTGCTCATCCACGCGGCCGCGGGCGGCGTCGGACAGCTTCTAGTCAGTTGGGCGAAGCACTTGGGTGCCCAGGTTATCGGTACAGTCGGTTCGCCGGAAAAGGCGAAAACGGCTCGTGCATGCGGAGCCGATCATGTGATTTTGTATCGCGAGGAGAACTTCGTCGAGCGAGTCCAAGCGCTGACCCATGGCAAAGGGGTCGAGGTCGTCTACGACTCCGTAGGCAAGGACACCTTTCTCGGATCCATCGACTGCCTGTCCTATTTTGGGACGGTCGTGAACTTTGGGCAGTCTTCCGGGGCTGTCGAGCCATTTGCCGTATCCCGGCTCGCCGCGCGTTCGACCGTGGTCACGCGGCCGATTCTCTTCCATTTTCTTCAAGAGAGATCCGCGCTTGAGGCCTTGTCCCAGGAAACCTTCGACGCCCTAGCTGCGCAGACGATCAAAGGGCACACGGTTCTCCGGCTTCCGCTCGGCCAGGCCGCGGAAGCGCATCGAGTCATGGAATCTCGCGCCCTGTCCGGCGCCATCATTCTCATTCCTTAAGATCCGGGTATACGCGCCGCGACATATTGCGCGCTCGGCGTGTTTTCTCTATTCTGGCTGCACCGTCTATCGTTGCGAACCTGCAACAGCGGGCGCGGCAAGTGCCGACTCACGAAAGCTGCCGGCGGCTAATGCCGCATTTTAAAAGCATAAGACCAATTTGCGGAGGGATATGATGCAGAAGTTAAATTCATACGCGGTGCGCACTGCCGCCGCCGCACTGTGTCTATTGGGCGCGCTCGATGCGCATACGCAACAGGTCACGAGCAGCGGGCAGCTCGAAGAGATCGTCGTCACCGCGCAGAAGCGCGAGCAAAACTCGCAGGACATCGGAATTTCCTTGTCCGCAATGACCGGCTCCGAGCTGCAATCGCTCGGCGCCGCGACCGCGACCGACATCACCAAATCCATGCCGGCAGTGGTGCTGACCCAGCCGAACGGCCCGTCGTCCTTCAGCCTCGCGATTCGCGGCGTCACTCAAAACGACTTCGCCGATCACCAAGAAAGCCCGGCGGCTATTTACGTCGACGACGTGTATGTGAGCCAAATGGCCGGGCTGGCATTCTCGCTGTTCGACATCGACCGGGTCGAGGTGCTGCGCGGGCCGCAGGGCACTCTGTTCGGCCGAAACGCGACCGGTGGACTTGCAAACTTCGTCAGCAATCGCCCGACCGACGTCACCGGCGGCTACATCGATGTGACCATCGGGGAACGCAATTTGGAGCGTGTGGAGGGCGCGGTGAATGGCGCTCTGTCGAACGACATCGATGGGCGCCTGTCGTTCGTGTCGGATCATTACGACCCGCTGTTCACGAACGTCGCCGGCGGTGCAGCTGACGCCGAGAACGGCAACGACTACGCCATTCGCGGCCAACTGCTGATCAAGCTGCCGAATTCCGCGCAGCTTCTGTTGAATGCGCGCGGCAGCCGCGAGTACGTGAATGCCGGATCCTGGGAAGAGTACGCCGCCTATTCTCTGGGCAACGGCGTCGACGCCTTCGTCCCGGGCAATCTTAATCCGTACGGGACCTGCAACGGCTGCAATGGGAGCGGTCTGCAGAACAGTGGGCCGTTTACCATTCGCGACAACATCAGCGGCTATGCGCACCTGAAGTTCGGCGGCGGCACGGTGAAGTACACGCAGGACCTGTCCTTCGGGGCGCTGACCGTGATCGGGGATTACTCGACATTTCAAAAGAACTACCAGGAAGATTCGGATGCCTCCCCGTACACGCTGTTTGAGTTCTTCAACGGCAGCAACGTCAACCAGCAATCGCTCGAAATTCGATTGAACGGCAGCCATGACAAGTTCAACTGGACCGGAGGAGTGTACGGCCTGCGGATCAGCGGCAACTACTACGAGGGCTGGATCGGACCGGCGTTCTTCACGGCTTCGCAGTATCAAAATCCCGCGAACCCCAATAATGGCTATTACGGAGCGGGATCGAACTTAGGTCCTTGGCCCTATGGCAGCGCCCCGTACTGGACCACGGGCGGCGTTCCCGGTCCGAACGGCGGAGTCCCGGAGACGAAATCTCCCTACAGCCTGCTGACCAAGTCGTACGCAGCGTTCGGTCAGCTGGAATATCGCGCGACCGATCTGATCGGTGTGACGCTCGGCATGCGCGTCACGCAGGACAAGAAGGACTATGACTTCACCTGGTATCCGTATGAAGTCTTCCCCACGAACACCGGGAACAACCAGGTGCAATTGCTGACACCGCCGTCAGGGATCTCGCTGTATAGCTACAACAACAGCCGCGACGACACTCTGTGGGCCGGTAAGGCGCAGGTCGACTTCCATCTGACCACCGACCAGCTCGCGTATCTGAGCTACAACCGCGGCGTCAAGGGCGGCGGCTTCAGCGCACCGCTGTTCCCGTTCACGATCAACGATTTGTCGACGCTGACGTTCAAGCCCGAGACCTTGACCTCGTACGAAGTGGGCTACAAGTCCGAATGGCTCGACCATCAGCTGAGGTTCAATGCGGCCGCCTATTACTACGACTATCAAAACTATCAGGCGCTGATCTATACGCTTGGCCTCGAACAATTGATCGTCAATGCGGATGCGCGCCACAAAGGCGCGGAGATGGAGCTCGATTGGGCGCCGACCCGAGCGTGGCAGTTCGGCGCCGGCCTCGCCTATGTCGATGCACTGGTCACCAATGTGGCCGGCCGCTGCTGCGGCACGACTCCCGGTGCGCCGGACTTCGGTCAGCCGATCGTCGGCGACTATACGCCGCCGAACGCGCCGCGCTGGACCGCGAACGCCTTGGCGCGGTACACGATCCCGATCGGGGACAATTCGTTATCGCTGCAGGCGGACGGCAACTACTTGACGCGCTTCTGGTTCAACTTGTCGGACGATCCGGACGTTCAGCAAAACGGCTTCGGCATCTTCAATCTTCGGACGAACTACTCGACCATGGGCGGGAGGCTGCAGTTCGGCACCTCGGTCGAGAATGTCGCGAACAAGCATTATGGCGTCATGGGCTTCGACAACGTGTCGATCAACGGGCTGGCGCAGGTCTATCCTGGCATGCCACGCTGGTGGAAGGCACACATGATCTACAAGTTTTGAGCCTATAGCTTCACGGTGAGGCGCGCGACATCGCGCGTCCAGCCGAAGATGTCCGGCGCGCGCCGCTCCTGAATCGCGAGCAGGGCCTCGCGCAGTTGCGCGGCGACGGCATCGACGCTCTTCGCCGCATACTCGCGATCGTGAGCAGCGTCGACCAACGCCGCGATGGGGCTCACGATGGCGGCGGTGCCGCAAGCGAACAGCTCGCTGCACTCGCCGGACGCGATTTGCGAGAGCAGCTCGTTGATCGCAATCCGCCGCTCGTGCATTTTGAAGCCGAGATGCCGGCCGAGTGCGAGCAGGGAGTCGCGCGTGATGCCAGGCAGAATCGCGCCGTCGAGCTCCGGCGTGTGCAATTCACCGCGGATGACCGCGAACAGGTTCATGCCCGAAAGCTCCTGGATGTACTTTTGTTCATGCGCATCGAGCCACAACGCGATCCCGCAGCCGCGCGCCGCCGCGGCGGTAGATGCGCGCAGCGAGGCGGCATAATTCGCGGAGGCTTTCGCCGTGCCAACGCCGCCGACCGTCGCGCGCACATCGCCGCGCTCGATCGCGACCCGCATCGGACCCGCCGCATAGACCTCCACCGGATTCGCGATCACCATGAAGCGAAAGCTCTGCGAATTTCGCAGCATATAGCCCGCCTCGGTGCCGAACAGGAAGGGCCGCAGGTACAGCGACCGGCCGGACGTGCGCGGAATGAAGGCGCGGCAAGCGACTGTGACCGCATCGATCCCCTCGAGAAAAAGCGTTTCCGGGACCTCAGGCATGGACAAGCGCGCCGCGGAGCGCGCAAGACGGCGGCAGTTGTCGTGCGGCCGGAAAAGATTCGGCCAGTCTCGATCGACGCAATAGACTTTCAGCCCCTCGAACACAAGCTCGCCGTACTGCAACGCGCGCGCACCGGGTAGTATCTCGATGGGCCCGTAAGGAAGAAGTTCGCGTCGTCCCCACCGGCCCTCGCTCCACTCGGCCGTGAACATCACCGGCGCGGACACGATGCCGAAGCCGAGCTTTTCCGGCAACGCGAAGGCCGCGAGCGCCGCGGCCACCCCCGGGGCTATCACGAATTCGGACATGATCAGCGTCTCAAGTACGAGTCGGTGCCGTCGAGCCAGTCCCGGCGGGGCGGACAGAACACGTCGAGGTCGAGCGTGTCCTCGAGCGCCAGAGCGCGGTGCGGCAGATGCGAGGGAATGACGATGGCCTCACCCGCGCGCACGAGGAGTTTTTGCTCATCGTTCGCGCCGAACCAGAATTGCAGGGCGCCCTCGAGTATGTAGGTGAGCTGTTCGTTTTCGTGAGAGTGGCGCGGCACATCCACTCCCTTCTTCAAGTAGACGTGCGCCATCATCATGCGCTCGCCGGTGACCAGTTTGCGGGTAAGCCCCTCTTTGAGCGGCTCGGCTGGTATGGCGTTCCAGCGATGCAACACCACGTTCGGAACGGTATCTGCAATCATCGCGTGTCTCTCCTTAGCTTTATCGAAAGCGGTCGTCGACCGGCACATCGAGACCCACGACCAAACGGTTGGTCTCGTTCGCAAGACCGGTGATCGCCAGCATCTCGTTGAATTGCGCCGCGCTCATACCCTTGGCGCGCGCGGCGGCGCCGTGCGAGGCAATGCAATAGCGGCAGTTATTCGTGATGCTGACGGCCATGTAAATCAACTCCTTGGTCAGCGGATCGAGGGTGCCGGGACCCATGACCTCCTTGAGATTCGCCCAAATGCGCGTGAGCGCCGCCGGATCGTGCGCGAGCACCTTCCAAAAATTGTTGATCCAATCGGTTTTGCGCGTGGCCATGATGTCATCGTATACCGCCCGCACCTCGAGGCTCGCGTCGGCGTATTCGATCGGCGCCCGCACGGCGCTTGCTACCGGCGCACTCATGGAACGATCGCAATCGCGCGCGCCGGAAAGCCCGCGCCATTCTCGGGCTTCGGGAAAGTCACCCAGACGACCCCGCCCGCTTCAGGCAGCTGATCCAAATTCGCCAGCATTTCGATCTGATAGTGATTGAGTCCCAATATGTACGACTCCAAGGAATAATCGTCCTTGGTCGTGGCCGAGCCCGGATCCGTATCCGTCGTCTCGTGCCCGGAGGCGGTGATGCCGCGCTCCTCGTACAGGAGCTTCAGTACCGGCTTGCTCCAGCCCGGATAATGGTAAACGCCCGCAGAGTCGACATTCATCATCGCCTTTTGATCGGGCCAGCGCTTCGACCAGTCGGTGCGCATCGCGACGAATGCGCCGCGCGGAATCCGGCCATGGCGGGCTTCCCAGGCGTCGATATCGGCGACCTGCAGCGTGTAGTCCGGATTCTTCGCGACTTTCTCGTGCACGTCGATGACGACCAGCGGCATCAGCATTTCCTTCGGGTCGATCTGATCGACCGTGTGCAGACCTTCGTGAAAATGCGCGGGAGAATCGACGTGTGTGCCCCACTGGCCGATGTGGCAATACTCGTTGATGCGAAAGCCATCCTTTTTGACCGTGTACAGGGTCTTGTCGGTTTCGTTCGGCGCGCCTTTCCAGTGAGGAATGCCAGGCGCGAAGGTGTGCGTCAAATCGACGAACCGGTGCGACTTGAGTACTGCGAGCGCCGCGTCGAGAGATTGAGGTTGATCGGCGTTCGCCGGCGATGCGCCGGGCGCCGCTCCACCCACCGATGCCGCGACCATCGCGATCCCCACAAACATACCGCGCGCCAATGTCCTCATGAGTTCTCCGGTGCCGACAAACAAAGAAAAAGGGCGCCAAGAATAACACGCGACTCATTTCCCGCGAATCCGGCGGTGCCGGTCGAGGCGCGCGCATTCGCCTTAAGTTCGAGCGCTAAATGATGGTAGCGTAAGTGCATGCCATCAGAGGGAGCGAACACGTCGGCGGCGGCCGGCGCCGGCACGGTCGGTTTAAGCGTTGCCGATGCAGGGCCGGGATTGCGTCGGGGCGCGATCGGCTGGGTGCTCCTGGCAGCCCTCGGCGTCTCGTACGTCATCGCCGGCGACTATTCGGGATGGAACTTCGGTCTCGCGCATGGCGGCTGGGGCGGCATGCTGGCGGCGGTGCTATTCGGCTGCGCGATGTATACCGCGTTGCTCGCGACGCTCGCGGAACTCGCAACCTTGATTCCGGAGGCGGGGGCGGGCGCTGCATTCGCCGAACGTGCCTTTGGACCGATCGCGGGGTGCCTCGCGGGCGGCTGCATTTGGATCGAATATGTCGCCGCGGCGGCCGTGATCGCCGTGTTCCTGCAAGCCTATCTGCAGGCGCTGACCGGCCTCGGGGGACCACTGGTCGTGATCGGCGTGTTTGCGCTGTTCGTCGCCATTCACTCGGTGGGCGTCGGCGAGGCGCTGCGGGTACTGATGGCGATGGCGCTCGTGGCGTTGTTCGGGCTCATCGTGTTCGTGGCGGCGACTGCGGGACATTTTGAAACGAGACGGCTGTTCGAGGAGACGCTGACTGCGGGCGCGAGCCGCTGGCTGCCTTACGGCTGGAAGGGCGTATGGTCGGCGCTGCCCTTCGGCACGGCGTTCTTCCTCGCCGTCGAAGGGATCGCGATGGCCGCCGAGGAGACTCGCGACCCCGCCCGCAATCTACCTCGCGGCATGACGGCGGCCATGCTCATCCTGACGGCATTCGCGGCGCTGCTCCTTGTCGCGGGACCGGGAGCGGCGGGCGTGCTGCGTCTGAAAAGCGCCGCGGACCCGCTGGTCGTTGCGCTCGAGGCGGTGCATCCGGCGGGCGCCGGGCACTGGGTCGTCGCGCTCGTCAATATCTGCGGCCTGGCGGGATTTCTCGCCTGCCTTTTTTCGGCGATCTTCGGTTATTCGCGCCTGACCTATGCGCTCGCACGCGCCGGCTATTTGCCCGCATGGTTGGGTCGCACCAACCGTCGCCAGGTACCGGTGGCCGGGGTAGTCGTGCCCGGGGCAATCGGCTGTGCGCTCGCGCTGACGGGCGCGGCCGAACAGATCTTTGTGCTCATGGTGAGCGCCGGCACGTTATCGTATCTTCTGATGGTGCCCGCTCATTGGGTCATGCGCGCCCGGGGTACGAAGGTACCCGGTTCGTACCGAACGCCCGGCGGAGTCTTCACGTCCGGATTTGCGTGGCTGGCATCGCTTGTGTCCTTCACCGCCTGCTTCGTCGCCGCTCCCCTGTGGTCATCGGCTACGCTCGTCGTGCTCGCGCTGTTCCTCGGCTGGTATCTTTACCAGCGGCGCGCCGCTCGTGCCTACAAGGGATAAATCCGCGCGGCGTTATCTCGTGCAATTGAGCGATAGATTTCCTCGGCATCGTGTGCCGTGCAATCGCCCGCCCTCAGCCACGCGTCGAGATTCTGCGCGAGCGTGCGCCGAAAGAGCGTCACGCCGAGATAGTGCAGCTCCGCAAGGCCGAAGGCGTCGGTGCTGAACACTTGCTTGGTCCAGGGCCCGAGCTCGAGCGCCTCGGCCATGATTCGTCCGCTCGATGCTCCGGTGAAGTTCAGAATCACGCCGACGTCGTAGTAGACGTTTTGGAACACTTCGGCCAGCCAGGCCGCTTCGCGAATGAAGGGATAATTGTGCAGCAAGGTCACCGGCACCTGCCACGCTTCCATGCCGCGCAGAAAGTCCGTGAAATGCGTCGGGTCGCAGGCATGCATGTACACGTCCGGATCGCCGAAGCCAACGTGCAGCTGCAGCGGGAAACGGCGCTCGCGGCACAGCTCGGCGCCGGCCCACAGCCCATGGCGTATCAGCACGGGATCCGACACGCGCGGGCGACGGCCGCCCAAGGCGCGAAACCACGTACCCGCTGCGCGTGCGACTTCATCCGCGGTCGGCGCGGTCTGCTCGATCTTGAAGGTCGTGCGGTAAGCGACGATGCTCTTAAGGCCCACCGCGCCCAGCGCTCGCTCCCGCAGCGTTTCGGCGAAGCGAATGACGTACGCGTCCGCGGCGACGCCGGAGGCGGCAACTTCCTCGGCGACCGCCTCGATGCGCACGATCTCGTGCACGGGATGGCCGGAGAGCTGCGCGAACTCGTCCGGTGTGGAAATCTCCGAAGCTCGATGCCCGGTGTCGAGCAGATGCGACTCGATTTTGCACGCCCGCAGGAGCCGTCGGTTGACCTCCTCGGTGCCGAGCGCGAGCCGGCGCTCGACGTAATCGTCCGCCGCCGCGAGCGCCGGCAGATCGAGGAGAGGTGCGCAATGGCGGCGGATCGCGAGGCCGAGCGGCTTCTGGAAGTGGCTCGTGCCCGGTGCCGGCGGGGCGTAGCTCTCCGACATCAGGCCCTCGAGTGAGGTGCGCGTCATCGCGCCCGTGAGAACGCCGTGGCAGTGATGGTCGATCAGCGGGATGTCATCCATGGGAGATCCGGGCATGGTTCAAATGCTTGGGGCTCAATAAAGATCGCGGTAAGCGAGAGTAATGGTATCCGGCTCGGCGTAGGCGAAGCGGGCGGCTTCCATCCGTTTGATGTTCATGAACGTTGTGTACAGGCGCGGCGGTAGCCACCCGCGGGCGACCTCATCCGCCGCCAGCGCATCGAGCGCGGCCGCGAGGCTGGTAGGCAGCGCTCTCACGCCGAGTCGCTGCCGCTCGGCGTCGGTGAGCGCTTCGGGATCCTGGTTGACGATGGCCGGCAGCGGTAGGCCGGCGCGGATACCGGCGAGGCCGGCGAGGGCGAGCGCGCCGATCGCAAGGTAGGGATTGCAGGTGCCGTCGGGCGTGCGCAGTTCGAGGTTCGTCGCCGCCGCCGCGGCCGCAGGCTCGGTGTCCACCGAAGGACAGACGCGCAGGGCCGCCTCGCGGTTCTGCACCCCGAAAGCCGCATACCCGCAGCTCCAGTGACCCGGGCCGAGCCTCAAATAAGAGGCCGGCGTCGGCGCACTCAGCGCCGTGATCGCGTCGATGTGCCGCATCACGCCGGCAATGAAGGAGGCCGCTCGCGCCGTGACGAGGCCCGGTCGCGCGGGATCGTGAAGCACTGGTCGGCCCGCGCGGTCGCGAAAACTGAAGTGGATATGCATGCCGCTGCCGACCGCCGAAGGCGTCGGCTTCGGTGAGAAGGTCATGCGCATGCCGTGCCGTCGTGCGACTTCCCGGATGACCTCGCGCGTCAACAACGCATGGTCCGGGCCCTTGAGGCCGGGCTGCGGCGCGCAGCTCACCTCGAACTGTCCCTTGCCGAATTCGGGCTCGAAGCACTCGAGCGCGAGTGCACGCAGCGCCGAGGTCGCCTCCGCGGCGAACGGCGCCGCGTGACGCAATGCTTCGACCGAATACACGACGCCGAGCGGAAACGGCGCATCGACGGCGGTGAATTCGTGTTCGAACGCGGACCAGAGCGTCCAGCCGGATTCCGCCTCGAGCGCTTGCAGCGCCGTCTCGCAAAAATTGCGCGGGCAGCAGTCCCCGGGCGAGCCGTCGTGCGCGAGTGTGCGCGTGAGATGCAAGTGCAGTGCCGGTATGCCATCTCTCGCGGCGACGGTGATGGACGCGCCGGCGACTGGAACCTGGCGAACCTCCTCGAGCGGACCCCATGGATTTTCGACGATGCCGTCGAATGGCGTCATCGCGGAGCCCGCCGCGGCCCAACCGACACCGTGCCGGCGCTTTGCGTCGAGCTGATCGAGCGGAATGGCACGGGTGCGCAAGATGGCGCCCAAGTCGCACCAGGCGAGTAACGCGAGATCCCCATTGTCCATACTCGCTCCTCGCCACGACGTACGCGCGATAATAGCGCCGTTTTTGAGCCGCGGCACGGCCAGGGCGCCTGATAGAATCAGAGCGGCCAATTCCTGCGCCAGGCAGGTGAGAAGATCCGCACGATGCACCCTGACCGCGACCCCACGAAGCCATGCTGAGGAGCGGCGATCCACCGCCGTTCGAATTCCTGCCCGGATCGAGCGCCGATTACCTCATCGTCTGCGACCATGCGGCTTCTGCGATTCCCGGGGCGCTCGACGCGCTCGGACTCTCGGACCGAGAGCTCTCGACACACATCGCGATCGACATCGGCGCGCGCTTCGTGGCCGAGCACATTGCAGAACGGCTGAATGCGCCGGCGTTGATCGCAGGGTATTCCCGGCTCGTCATCGACTGCAATCGGTATCCCTGGGATCCGGCGTCGATCACGCCCGAGAGCGATCGCACGCCCATACCGGGCAACCTCGGATTGTCGGGCGCCGAGCGCACGGCGCGCATCGACGCGCTCTTCCTGCCGTATCACCGCGCAATCAGTACCACGCTCGATGCGCTGATGGAGCGCGGAGCATGCCCGATATTCTTGTCGATCCACTCGTGCACGCCGCATCTTAACGGCGAGTCGCGGCCCTGGCACATCGGCTTGAGCTACCGGGCGCCGGACGCGCTGGCGCTTCAGATGCTCGAAGCGCTGCGCCGCGATTCGCGGCTGACCGTCGGTGACAATCAACCCTATCTGCTCGAGCCGGCGATCGACTACACCACGCCGGAGCACGCCTTGCGCCGCCGACTGCCGTATTTGCAGGTCGAGTTCCGCCAGGATTTGATTGCGGCGCAATCCGATGCGCGCGAGTGGGCCGAGCGTTTCATCGACGCATTGTCGACCCTGCCGCCGCACTTGCGTCCCTTCGCCGGCCGAGTGGACTCCGTCCTGGTCGATTCCGCATGGGAATTCCACCGCGGACCTGCTCGCGCCGCCCGGTCGACGGCCGGCGTCGGAGTCTTAGGGTCGCATCGCTTACGGGTGGCTGGGAAGGAACGCCGCCAACAAGACCGCGAGGATGGCGGCGGGGCAGACGTAGCGCAGCATGATGCGACACACTTTCCAGATCCATGCCGCCGTGCCGCCCATTTCTGTGGCGAACGTCGCCTGATTCACGCGCCAGCCAATGAAGAGACTCGTAAACAGTGCACCGACGGGCAAGAACAGATTTCCCGCAATGAAGTCGGCGAGTTCGAAGACAGTTTTTCCGGCGAGCGCCGGCACGCCCTCGATTGGATGCCATCCGGCGAGCACGTTGAAGGAGAGCACCGATCCTAAGCCCGCGAACCACAACGCGGTCGCGGTCAATACCACTGCTGACACACGCCGCATGTTCCTCGACTCGAGCCAGGCGACGATGGGTTCGAACATGGCGAGCGAGGGCGTGAGGGCCGCGAGAATCAACAGGACGAAAAAGATCGTCCCGATCGCCCGCCCGCCGGGCATGACTGCGAACACCGCCGGCAATACCTCGAACACCAGCGTGGGCCCGGCTGCCGGATCCATGTGGAAGCGAAAAACCAGAGGAAACACCAATATCGTCGCGAGCAGCGAGACCAGCAGAATCGAGCCGGTGACGACCAACGCCGGCCGAACCAACGGCGAGCTGCGCGGCATGTACGCTCCGTACGCGAGCATGACGGCCGCGCCGACTCCGGTGGCGTAGAACGCTTGACCGATCGCCGCGAGCACTACTTCGCCCGAGAGGGCGCTGAAGTGAGGAGCAAATGCGAAGTCCATGGCGCCAGCGACATCCCCGGTGGCGAGGGAGTATGCATCGAGCAGCAGCAACAGGATCAGCAGCGCGGGCGCGCGGATCCGGCTCGCGAGTTCAATGCCGCGGCCGACGCCGCGAGCGGAGATGAAGGCGACGGCCCCCAGAAACAGTACCTGCCAACCCATCAACGCCCAGGGATCCGCCAGCAGACGCTCCCATTCGGCGTGCAGCTCCGGCCGCGGGAGACCGGCGAGCGCGCCTCGGCCGCACTTCCAAGCGTAGGCGATGACCCATCCGGCCACGATGGTGTAGTACGAGCAGATAATGAAAGCTGCACTGGTGCCCAACAGGCCGATCACATTCCAGCGGCGCGAGGCGCCGATATCAACCGCCATCGCACCGGCGGCGACCGGTGGCGCACGGTGGGAGTAGCGACCGATCATGTACTCGGCGATGAGCAGCGGCGTCGCAATGAGCAGGCACGCGATCACGAATACGCCGATGAACAGGCCACCGCCGTATTTGCCCGCGAGATACGGAAAGCGCCAGATGCTCCCGAGTCCGACCGCGGCGCCGATGGTGCCGACATAGACCGCGAATTGCGAGGACCAGATTGGAGGGAGGTTCAGCTTCTGCATTTGCGCGGGGCAGACAATACAGGTTTCGGGAGCGATCAGACAGTGCCGTGCGCTTTGACGATTGATGCTCCTGCCGTATAGTAATTCGCAAACCGTAAAGGGAATCGGTTTGCCAGAGACAGTTGGCCAACGAGCGATTGTAATCGGCGCCGGAATTGCCGGCCTTGCGGCCGCTCGCGCGCTGTCCGATTCTTTTGAACAGGTCGTGATTTTGGAGCGCGATAAGCTGACTCGGGACGCCGCACCGAGAACCGGGGTCCCGCAAGGCAAACAACCGCATGCCTTGTTAGTCGGCGGACTTCGCGCATTGGCGCACCAGTTTCCCCGGTTCGTGGAACAACTTGTCAAATCCGGCGCTGTTGCGTATGACTATACGATGGCCCGGCTTGAGATGGGCGGATTCGATCCGCTTCCCCAACGCGATCTCGGGATTCCAATCTATTCCGCTTCACGCCCACTGATCGAGTATGCCATTCGCCAGGAACTCGAGCAGATACACAATGTCAGCCTGCAGGAGCAAAGCCGCGTCGAAGCATTGATCCTATCCGATTCGGGCGCAATCAACGGCGCGCGCTATGCGGCACCCGGGGGCGCTGTCCACGCCATGTCGGCTGATCTTATCGTCGACGCTTCCGGCCGCGGTGTCCCGACATTGAAGCTCCTCGACGCCATCGGCTGCGCGCGCCCGGAGACTTCGTCGATTGGCATTAACATCGATTACTCGACCGCGATCTTCGCCAAACCGAAGGGCGCATCGTCAGATTGGCTGCTGCTCGCGACTATTGCCAACGCCCCGCGGGAACGACGCGGCGGCCTGATCATGCCGATCGAAGGCAATCAGTGGATGGTGACCTTATCTTCGCGGCATCCTCAATCTTCTCCGCCCGCCACGGATGCAGAATTTTTCGCGTTTGCGCAAAGCCTGCGCACGAGGTCCATCTTTGATGCCATACAAAATGCCGAGCGGATTACGCCCATCGTGCGGCATCGATTTACCGGAAGCGTGCGCGTCCATTGGGAGCGGCTCAGTACCCTTCCGCGTGGACTATTACTGCTCGGCGATGCAGCGTGTCACTTCAACCCGCTCTTTGGGCAAGGCATGAGCGCGGCCGCACAACAAGCGCTCGTATTGAAACAGCTATTGAATACGGCGGCGGATGAGAGCGATCCATTGGGGTGGTTGCAATTGATTTATTTCAAAAAACTGGCGGAGGTTCTGGATGCACCATGGTCTGTCGCGGTTTCCGACCTGATCTATCCGGAAACAACCGGCACGCGGCCGGAAACCTTCGAGCGATCTATGAAGTTTGCTGCCGCGCTGCTGCGCTTGGCTGTGCAGGATCCCGAAATTCACAAGTTGATGACGGAAGTGCAGCAGTTGCTCAAGCCGCCCAGCGTCTACAACGATCCCGAACTGCATCGGCGCATTGCTCAAGTGATGAGTACTTGACCCGCGAAGGTCCTGTCAGGTTAATCACTCGAGAGTGATGGTTCGACCGCCGTAGTGCTACGGCGTAGATGCCGCCACTGAATCAATGGCTCCGCCAATAATAGCGGCACGGCCCAGCACAGCCACGCTGCGATCTTCAGTTCCTCTGGTGTTCCCGATCCCGTTGGACCATGTACGCCTGCAGCATGAAGCAAATCGATGAATATACGAAAGAAGACAAAAGCCGACGCCACGACATAGCTCCGAATCATCCACTCGCGGTGTTGCTGGCGGTGCTTCCGCCGAATGGCCAGATAGCCGCACCCGGTCGTTACCGTCCAAGCACAGGCCAAACCGAGCAGACCGGATGCAAATACCCAGTCGGTCCGAATCTCCTTGGCGATCAAATACGAGGCACCCGCGATACTCAAGCCAAAGGCGCACAGATAGACCTTGCCGAGGCGTCGGTGAAGGTCCATTCGGCGGCCGCTCAAGCCGAGCCACAGTTGGATGGGGCCCAGCAGAAGGGCGGTCACACCGCCCGCAAGGTGGGCCCAGAGCGCGTACCGCCAGGGCCAGAAGTAGTCGTAGTAGACCGGATCGATGGACAGATAGGGACCCACGAATCGGATCACGTATACGACCGCCGCTACTACGATCGCACTCAGAATTAGCGTAAGGCCGCGACGTGGAGCAGCGGAGGTTGTTGTCTCAGCGATGCGGAGGCTCACGGTACGTCACCAGTAATTGCGGATTTGTAATGACTACGCGGGGCTAATTTGACCGCAATTTAGGCCATCGTGCATTCGTTTCGCCCAGACACGAAATAAAAGCAGCACTGCTAGCCTGCTCGATCGCAAGTCGCGCTGCCGGTGCACGTCAATGTCACGAAGGCTTCGGACTTCAAACGCCAGGTGACTCCCGAGGGAATCCACATCGCAAGGTACACACCCGTCTTTCGCATGGTTCCATCTGATTTTCGCCAAACACCTTCCCAATCCCCTGCCTCTGCAACTCGCTTTCCTGATCGAGCGCTGACGACGGATGTCGGCGTGCGTCGATAAGTGACGAATGTCGCATCTTTGAATTCTTCGTCGGCGTAACTGCGAGCGGTGGCGTCCCCGCCGCTGTCGAGGGCGCCGGAAGTTCCTTGTATTCCGTAATATCCGTCGTCAAATAATTTGCGCAAGCGAACGGCGTCATGAGCCTCGATCGCGGCGTTGGACTCGGCACGTTGCGCTCTGACCGCCGAGATCGGGTCGTCGACGCTTGAGGCAAAGGAACCACCCATATATCCAACGACCACCATAAAAATCGGAAAACTCTTTTTCATCGCCATGGACCTATGTTGTGTATACCCGCTGGATCTCTTCCGCCAGCTTCTGCCACGCTTCCAGATCGACGAAGTGGTTCACGCCCGGCAGCGGCCGCCACTCTCCATCGCATCCCGCATCGTTAAAGCTCTTGATCGCGACCGCCGCCGGCAACGCGGTGTCCTTCATGCCCCATACCATTGTCACCGGCGTCGTGATCGGCGTCTTGTAGAGCTCGTAGAGTCGCCTGCGCCTTGACGGAAACAGCAGCGTACGCACGAAAGCGCGATAGTACTCGACCGGTCCATGCATGTCCCGCCAGTTCTGAAAGCGGGCGACGATCTCATTCACCAGCGCACGGTCCATCGTGCCCGGCTGCCCTTCGCGCACGGTAAAGGACCACCGAAGCAACTTTGTTCCGAGACCCGTCGTCATAAACCATTCCGGCAGAAACGGCACCTGAAAGGGCAACACCCACGGTATGCGAAACGGCTGCCAGTCTTCGAAGGTAAGTGCCGCCCGCACCAGCGTCTTGGTATGCGTGCAGTTCACCACCACCAGCCTGCGGACCATGCTCGAGTAACGATGGGCGAAGATCCATCCGATCGCACCGCCCCAGTCATGCGTTACCAGCAGCGCTCCCTGGATCCCCAGCACCTCGATCAACGCTTTCACATCGTCGGTCAAAGTGAAGACGTCGTAGCCACCCTGCGGGTAGCTCGAGCCGGGAAAGCCGCGCAGATCGGGCGCGTAGATGCGGCAATTTGGGAGTAGCTCCATCACATGCCGCCAGCTCATCCATCCTTCGGGGAAGCCATGGAGGCACAGAATCGGCGGCGCACCTTCTTTCCCTGAGACGGCGACATGAAAAGTGATGCCGTTTGCCTGGACCTGCCGGTGTTCGATTAGGGTCACGGGATTTTCGCTCCGAAGCATCATTGCGGGTCAGGCTGATTTCTCTCGCGTGTAACCAGTTTCTTTCCATGTAGTCGGGGTCGTTGTGCCCAGACTCCGCATCATCTGCGGATCCGTTCGAAGCGAATGTCAGTCATCAGGCGAAGACCTCGAAGTCATCATCGCCACCGGCCGCGCGAAATCGCCCCATTTGGTGAACCTGCGCCAGTGGTTGTAGAGGCCGAGATCAGAACTCTCCCAGAATGCCTGCGTTGGGGACGTTATTTCTAGGTCCGGAACGCCGGCGTTTGGCCGGGTGTCGCCGCATTGGGTTTGTTACCCCCTGCTGCGAACGCAAAGCTGTCCTGGACTTCGCAATCGGAGAATAATAAGGGAATGGCGATCTACAAGTACTGGTCCGCACCGTGAACATTAATTACCCCCGGTCTTGAACTCCTGCCAGATGCGTGTAATCACTCGAATCTGTTCGGAGGTTAACTCGGTTTGCATGAAGAGGCGCTGTTGCTGAACTGCCGTTGGGTAAATAGCCGCGTCCGCTGCAATGGACGGATCCAGAAGTGGTGTTGCGTCGCTGTTGGCGTTGGCAAAGCTATCGGCGTTGGAAATATGGGCAATGACGGCAGGATCCATCAGGTAGTTAATCAATCGGTAGGCACTGTCGGGGTGCGGCGCATCCTTGGGGATGGCCAGCAAGTCAAACCAGAGCAAAGACCCCTCTTTGGGAATCAAGTAGTCGATCACGATGCCATTCTTTGCATCTCGCGCACGTTTGCGTGCCTGCACGATGTTGCCACTGTACGCCACCGCCACGCAGAGATCGCCATTTGCCAGCCCCTGAATCTGGCTGGAGGTGTCGATGTTGCGAATGAATGGGCGGAATTTGCTCATTACCTGTTCAGCGTCAGTCAGGTCCTCGGGGCGGGGGTTATTGGGACTGCGCCCCATGGATATGAGTACCATGCGCACCACGCCAACCGGATCGTCGATGAGACTGATGCCGCATTGGCTAAGCTTGCTGGCGAGGGTGGGGTCGAAGACGAGCTTCCAGCTGTCCGGGGCTACGCCGGGTAGATGCTTTGCCAGCATGGCGCTGTTGTAGCCTATGCCCATGGTGCCCCAGTCATAGATGACGGTGTGGGCATTCGCCGGATCGCTGCTCGCCACGCGCCCCATGAGCGCGCCGTCAAGATGTGTGAGATTAGGGAGTTTGGTCTTATCGAGCGCAGCATACGCACCACTTCGCAAGTGGCGCTGAATGAACGCGTCCGATGGCATGACCAGGTCGAATCCGCTGCTTCCCGTGAGCATGTGAGATTCGAGCATCTCGGGGCTGTCGAAATAGGAGACATTGACCTTGATGCCGGTCAGTTTCTCGAAGGTAGGCAGGGTGTCGGGGGCGATTTCATCGGCCCACATATAGAGGTTTACCGTGTTGTCGTTAGTTTGGGAGAGAGTAGGAGCCCTATCGCCTCCACAGCCCGCCAGTTCGCTGGCTACTCCAACGAGCGACCCCAAAACAATCAGTCCTATTTGTCGCATGTGTTCATCCCCGACGGCGCTTCCATGTCCCGGAACGCAATGTATAGTCGTGAGTCTTGGCTATGTTGGACACGTTCAGTTTACGACAGCGGACAGCGGGTTTCGACGCCAGAGCTGAAGCAGACTGTCGTCACTGCGGGAGAAGATTGACTTCCGCCCTCGGCCAATCAGGGACATCGGTCTGCCTGAGCTGGCTGCGCATCGGTTCCATCTACTTTGGAGTATTTTTCACGAAGGGTTCAAATCACCGGCTCGGCTTGGGCAAGAACACCGTGCTGGGCATCGTCAAGCGTGACCGCGCTGCTTAACCCGTCATGACACGAAAACAACTCATTCTTGCACTGACGATCATCGTGGCGATCAGCTTTGGCCAACGATTTAGCGGAGCCGCTGTACCCTTCACGCCCGCTGGCGATGGCCACGACACAATTCCAGCGTTCGTGAACGGACGGGGACCGTTTGCGTTCATATTGGATACCGGAGCTGACGGAAGTGCGCTGTATCAATGGTTCGCAGCAAAGGAGCACCTACCCAAGGGAAAAGTTCGTGACTTATACGGCCAGACCGGAAGTGTGTCTTCTCCCACCTACTCACTAAAGACCCTATCAGTCGATGGTCGCGCAATTCACAATGTTGTTGCCGACGGCCTACCCAATCGTCACGATGCGGGACAGCAAGCGGGTGTCGCCGGCAACGATCTGATGGACGGGACGATCACCATATTCGATTTTCCGTGCGCGGAAAAAACCCCGCCATTTATCTTGGAAAGTCACACGATTGCCGTATGGCCGGCAACCCATCGCGTGTTGACTATTATTCCCTTCGAGCGCGCAATCGGGCTCTGTCGCCGCCCGTGCGGGTGGCGCAACAGGAACCAATCACAATGCGGAGGTGACACCATGAACACAAAATCAAAGTGGGTAGTGGCATTGACCGGACCGGCAGCGAGAACACGGCGGTGAGACGCCGGGGTCCATTATGTGCGTGTTGGTGCGTTCCGATGATGAGCCGCCCAATACCGCCTCAAGGGTTCCGGTTCTCATTTGTGTTGCTTTGAAGTGCTGCATTTTTCGCAGAGCCATCGGGTTACACAATGTGTTCATGGTAGAACCGCATTTTTCTCCGCCATCGCAATCTCTTCGTTCGCAACGTTGGCAGCCGGATGTACTGGGCCAAGTCATCTTCCTCGGAACAACGAATCCTTATCCGTCGCAGTTAAGTTCGTAAATAACAGTGGCATTCCCGTCTCAGCGAATGACAGGCCCGAGGACGCGTCTCTGCTTTTGGGCGCCATTTCGGGATCATTAGGCGGAAGTCCGAAACGAACTCTGCAAACCGTTCGCATTGCAAAGCTACCGACGATTGAAATGGATCTAAGCAGCCTCTCCACGACGATTGAGCCGGAGGCGGCGACGATGACCGCAAGCAGCCTTTGGTCTTCAGATAGCTCCAGCCGATACAAAATTCGCCAGGGTGTCCACATTGCTGGATTGGAGGGGGACACCCGGTAGCAGACTCAACATTGTGTTTAGGGATGCGGATGATTCGTCTATCTTAACTCTCGTTTTTTTTGACCGACCTTGTCGCTTGACGGGCACGATGAAATTCGAACATTCGACGACCGTTTACGACGTTACCATCGAAAAGGCTGGCCTCAATTGGCTTGTCCTTAGTCGCAAGGGAAGTGCTGAATCTGTAGTGAACGCCGCACCAGCGGTGATACACCCCACACTTGTCATTGCGCCAACGTAAGACACGGATCAATAAGAATTGGACCACGGAGCCCAACTATTGTAACCCCGGTGAATGACAGCAAACGGGAAGGTATTCCGGCATGTCGAACTACCGCGATT
Source organism: uncultured Gammaproteobacteria bacterium (assembly GCA_963755965.1). Classification (GTDB taxonomy): domain Bacteria; phylum Pseudomonadota; class Gammaproteobacteria; order Steroidobacterales; family Steroidobacteraceae; genus Bog-1198. The sequence continues at coordinate 1,065,121 of CAVWLU010000004.1, read as the reverse complement.
GGCCCGATTGCGGCGATACGTTGAACGCGAACTCTCGACCCTCTGCCGCCGGCCACGACAGGCGGCTTTCGGGCCGTTCGTCAATGGAGCGGTTTGGGAGCGGCTAGATGCGCATCACTCTTTCGTGGATCGCCACGCAATGGCGCACGAGGTTTTGCCGCGAGGAAATGAAGTGCTTCAGCGGCGTGTCAATGTCAAAAAACTGGATGTTCGCGACGAAGCCGTAGATGCCGGCGTCGACGCTCGTCGGGGTTGCACCGTGCACGTATCCGTTGGCTGGTACGAGGTCGGCGAGGAGGCCGAGATCGGCGAGGCCCCGCGCATAAGCGGCGTCCGGCTCATACCGGCCGATCCCCTGAAAATGATAACGCTGAAAATTGAATTCGCGCGCTTTAGCGAGTCCCTCATCGGTGAGGCCTGCATGCTCTCGCATGAGCGCTGAACGGAACGCCGGCCAGTAACGCTCGTCCTTCCAACGTGAATAGGACATCACCCAGTAGAGATCATCGAGCAGTCGCGTGATGAGTAGGCTCAGGTTGCGCTCGCGGACACCGAGCGCCGCATCGATCGTTAACCTGTACTTACCGATGAGATGGGTAATGATGGTCTCGCTGTCGCCGAACGTATCGCCGTCATCGATGATGTAGGGAAGCTGCCCACGCGGCGCCGCCGATGCGTCGAAAATGTGTTCATGCACGAACGGCAAGCCAACGAGTCGCATGAAAGCAAAGACCTTCAGCCCGTAGCCGTTGTTGTCGGCTACGCCGAAAAGAGTCGGGTAAGAGTAAAGCGTGATCATGAGCGCAGGATTTTACGCCAACGCCGAGCGGCCGAGGAGTTGCGTTTTCCCCCGTGCAGACCCCGTCAGTGGCCGCTATCGGCGGAATTGCAATCGAGGCTCCAGCGACAACTTGTGGCCGATCCGACCCGACTTGGCCCCCGCACCCCGTCTCAGCTTCCACGACCCAACGGGAAACAAAGAGAATGGCCAAGCGGTGTTACAGTATCCCAACACCCCATGGCCACCAAAAAATCTCAGGCCTGCTTCATCGACACCATGAACTGCCTCCCGGTCTCTCGAATCCCGGAAGGCCCCGATTGGACCTACGAGACGGCTACCGGCTCGAAGTGGTTAAAGCCAAGGGACGGGTGACGGTCTACTCCCACCGCCGCACCGTCCTCAACCGCAAGTTCGGCTACATCGCCGAGGCGCTCGAGGATCTACCCGATGAGACAGTTGTGGACGGCAAGCTCGTCGCCATGAACGAGGAGGGCCGCTCCAACTTCAACCTGCTGCAGAACTTCATGTCGGCCGAATCGAAGACCGATAATTTCCCGTTCGACGTACTCGTCCTCTTCCGCATTTCTCGTAGCTCAGCGAGCCACCGGCTCCAACCCACTAGAGTCATTCGCGGACGGCAGCTTTGCAGATGTCTATTTCGGTTCTGGTAGGTTCCTTGGTTGAAAACCTCCAGACTCCCACAACTCGTGAATCCGTAGCCTTGTGAGGTCAATTGTGCATTGGACCCCGCCGGCCGCTTTACCCGAACCGTTCATGAAAAGGTCGGCGACCATGTCGCAGTGGGCATCCCGATAAGCTCTCCATGAAGACTGCGCTTGCTCCAAGTCGCTGATCGCTTTATGGAGATCATTCGCGATAATGTCCTGTTCATCTGTTGCACGTCTTTGAATGGAGGATCGCGCCGCCTCGTAGTACCGTTGAAGAATAGGCTCGAGCGCCTCGGCCACTGAAAATAGACAGCTTGTCGCCTCCGCATTCGGTAGTTCATAGCATTGTTTTGAACTCGGCATGGCGCCCGGCTGGCCGGCGAGACAAGAATCGCGAACCGTGAAGAGAAGGAGAGCGCTGACTGCGGCAATACCTTTACCCATTACAATCTCCCTGTCACATGGCATCTTCAGCGCAAACCTAGCCGAGCGCGCACTGACCGGATGTCGCGTCACGACCCGTTTCTGCATTTGGCGGGCGTCGGCTATCGGGAAACAAGATCATCTAATTGGTCTCGCGCGACCCGCTATTGATCACCGATCTACGATCGCATGAAACCATCGAAGGCCGAAATACATCCCCCACGACGCGATTGGGAAACCAATTATTATGAAATACGCGATTGCCTCCCGATACGAGAACGCAGGCAGCACCACCACCATGGGGAAAATCGCGGCAAATCCTATAGTGAAGAAAAGACTCAGCGCTTTGACGCCCTTGTAGAACCGCGCCTTTTCGGGATCATCGGGTGATCTCCAGAGCTTGCGAACGGTCCAGAGAATAAAGCCGGCCCAAATTAGCAGATATGCCGCCAGTTCGAGGGTCAACTTCAATTATCACTCCTGTGCGAGTTACCAGTCTGCATCGTGCTTCCGGTATCGACCCCGTTGCGGTCCTTCGCGACTGTCTGCTTTTGGAAAGCCAAGCACAGGAAGAGCCCTCGCCACTGAGTCAATGGGACCTGGGTCCAATCTGCGTGGCTCAAAGCGTTTGACAGCATGCCTTGGCGACGACTTTCGGCGGCGAAGTCGAGACTCGCACATGTTCCAGCATGGATCGGCAAGGACCGTCCGCGGTGTCGGAAGACTCGACAGAGGCGTTGTGATATGACTGCATACGATTACGTCATCATTGGCGCCGGCACCAGCGGCTGTGTACTCGCCAACCGGCTTTCCGCCGACCCGAAAGTCAGCGTTTGCGTGCTCGAGGCTGGCCCAAGTGATCGGTTCGAGTTAATCCATACGCCCGGCGCATTGGGCGCTCTCTTCTTTCTCAAGAAATATGACTGGTCCTACAAGGCCAAGCCCGACCCGGCGATCCGCAAGGGCGAGCCGCTTTTTTGCGCGCGCGGCAAGACGCTCGGTGGATCGAGCTCGATCAATGGCATGGTGTATTCCCGCGGACAGCCTGCGGACTACGATCATTGGGCCGAGCTCGGAAATCCCGGCTGGAGCTTCGAGGATGTCTTGCCTTATTTCCGTAAGTTGGAAAGCAACGTCCGCGGGGCGAGCCCGTATCACGGCGCTGACGGACCGATGAAGGTATCGGACTGCGAATTCCAATTTCCGATCTCAAAAGTATTTGTCGACGCCGCGCGGCAGACCGGCTTGCCGATAACTGACGACCTGAGTGCCCCTCCCTACGAGGGTGTCGGTCCCTATCAACACACGATCGCAAACGGTCGCCGGTGCAGCACCGCCGACGGTTATCTGCACCCTGTAATGTCGCGGTCCAACCTTACCGTCAAAACAGGCGCCTATGTCGTTTCAATCGACTTCGATGGTAAGCGCGCCGTGGGGGTCTCTTACGAAAGCGGCGGCCATCGCACTTCGATAAAGGCGAGCCGTGAGGTCATCGTCTCGGCCGGCGCCTACAATTCACCCCAATTGCTGATGCTGTCGGGCGTCGGGGACCCCGACGAGCTGAAGGCCAATGGGATCAAGGTCGTGCATCCGCTGCCTGGAGTCGGCAAGAACCTGATGGAACATCCGGCTGTATTTCTTCAGAACTCGAGCCATGCCCACGCCGGCGTGCAGCTATCGCTAGTCGGTCTGCTGGAGATGATGGGCCAGGGGATCGAATATTTCGGCGCCAACGCGGGCAAGCTGCGCGCCTCGGTCGTTGAGAGTGGCGGCTACCTGAAGACGGACCCGGCACTGCCGAGGCCCAATATCCATCTCATGTTCGAGCCGATTCTGTTCGACTTCGCGTCGCAAAACATTCAAATGATGCGGCAGCATGGCTATTCCTGTCACATCGCCGCTCTAAGCCCCAAGAGTCGGGGCACAGTCGGACTCGCGAGCGCCGACCCGTCGCACCCTCCGATCATCGACTTCAAGTTGCTGAGCCACCCCGACGACGTCAAGACATTGGTCGAGGGCGTGCGACTGGTCCGCAAGATCTTTGCGGCTCCGGCCCTCGAGAAGTACCGCAAAGAGGAGCTCTACCCTGGCGTTGACACACAGAGCGACGAGGCGCTCGGCCAAGCCATCCGTGATAGGGGCAGCTTCGCGGAGCATGCCGCCGGAACCTGCAGGATGGGCACCGACGATATGGCGGTGGTCGATGCGCAGCTACGCGTGCGTGGACTCGAAGGCCTGCGCATCGTCGACGCCTCGATCATGCCGACCCTGGCGAACGGCAATATCTACTGCACGGTGATCATGATCGGCGAGAGGGCGGCGGATATCATCCTCGGAGCACAACCGTGAGCGTCCGGCACGCTCGCATGACCGGTATTTGCCCGAGCGGAGCCGGTGGCGGCGACAAACTCGTCCACCGAGTCGTCGCGACCCACTGCTGATGGCTGTGACCGGCCGCTATCCGGCGCTCAAATTAGGTGTCGGCATAAAAAAATGCGTCCCGTAGCAAGCGGTCATTTCGGCGCCACCACGGCATCACTCTTGCTTGCGAGGGGGCCCGTCGAAGAGGGCAGCTTAAATCCGCACACGGCAAAGTAGCCTATTGTGTAGAGCACGACCGCCGCATCCATCGCAGCGGCCGCCCAAAAACCCTGCGAATAGGGTTGGCTCAAGTTCGCCAAGACCAGATACACCATAAAAGCCTTCTCAACGCCGCTATAGATGAGAATCGGATTGCGCCAATTATCTCGAAAGGCAGCCACGACCATGAAAACGCCCATTAGACCGACCATAATCCCAAAATGCCGCACAAGTATTGTGTACTCCTCTCGGTGAGCGACTTTCGCGATTTGCGGTAGCGCCCATTCGGGCCAAAAAGCATAGATAAAAGCACCTGCTGTCCCGATGCCCGTGAGCACGAAGAACGGCCGAAACGTGAGATCGAAAAAGCGATTCATCACTCACCTCCAGAGCGCAACATTGGATACAAACCTCATAGATAACTGCTCCTGTGCGGATGACGCTCGAAACGTCGCCTGCTTAGAGTCTAAATTCCCACTTCGCTCAGGTGAAATTGGACCTTGGTCCGAACGACAGCTTTGCGGCCGTCATTTGAACGAGGTCAATTACTGCTAATGGCCGTCAGTTGATTGATGGGGCTTCCGAGATTCGAGCACTTGCCCACGACGATTATGTCTATAGGGCTACCGATTATCCTACGCCAACCAACGTATCCTCGCGTACAGACGGAGACCAATGGCAGAGGGATACTGAACGCACGCTGGAGCTAGGGCCGGCGTACCGCTCCCCTCTAGGCCGTCTGCAAAGCGCCCTCGAGGGGAGTTTTCATTTGGTCGATCTCTTGCTGTTATGGCTCGGCCTGGTTTTCAGAAATCAATTCCTGAGCATTATTCGCGCGAGTGACTCGGGCGCCGTCGCTGATCCGCCGATCTGGGTTGATTTCACCCGTGCCCCCGCTGCGGTTTCCGAAGGCCGGAATCGATTGAACGTAATCGAAGTTATTCGCGTGGAAATTGCGACGATATTCCGACATGGTCACGCTGTCGGTCGACTTTCAGTCGACGTCGACATCGATCCACCGGTAGTTCAGCGCGTGGTCCAGGTTATGGACGGTCCAAGAAAGTTAAGACTTCCTGTTGGAATCGTCGATGGTCCTTCTCCAGAATCAAAGCGTGACCTCCATGGGGTAACAGCACAAATCGCTTGTCCCGTGTCTTGAGCTGCGAGAAAAACGGCAAAAGGTCCTCCTCCTTAGCGAAGTAGTCGTACTCACCGAAAATGATCATGGTGGGGACCGTAATCCGAAGCGGGTCCAGAATGGGAAGATCCGAGTTGTCTACGAATGCATTCGGCGACTGGGGATCTGTCTGCAGCGCCTCTCGCGCATAGAGCGCGACGACGTCTTCTTCGTACTGCGGATGAAGTGCTAACTCGCCCCGCACGAAATCACTGCGAGCGGCCGTTTCGCTGTTGATTCGGTACTGCCCGAGAGGTTTCCCTCCATTTTCGATCCTCTTGCGGACCTGGTCCCGATACTCCGCGCTTCCCTTCCATGCCGGTGCGTAAAGAATCAGCTTTGCCACGCGGTCCGGATGCTGCATGGCATACAGCCCGGCCCTCTGGGTGCCGGCGGACCACCCGAGCAGGTCGATTTTACTCACGCTTCGTAGCTTTGTTATGTACTCTACTGCCGCGTCGATATCAGCGGCGGCAGACTGGACACCCGACCAATCTTTATCTGTCTTGTCCGAATGACCGTAGCCGTGAATATCAATGGCCCAGACGTCGTAGCCATTCGTGGCGAGAAAATCCATCAGAGAGTAGTCGCGAATCTGAAGGTCGAAATCAGGACGCCCTGACCACGTGCCTCCGTGCACGAGAAGTGCAACTTTGCCGCTTTTCGCGAAGTAGTCTTCCAGCCCTGCCTTGTGCTTTTCCCACAGATAAATTCGAATACCGTCCCTTAAGGCGTAGTGCGCGTTCGCTGAAATCGGGTTCGAAACTGTGTCGTGTTTCTCCGAAGCGTACTCAGGGCCATTGCCAGCACGTACGCCCGCGAAAGGGAGTAGCACGAGAGCGAGCACTAGCGTGGCGGGTCTTGAGTTGCTCAACATCGATCCTCCTCCAAAAGGCGATTCGATACGCCGAAATCTGAAGCGCCGCCCACCGAATTGTTATCGGCGCGAATCCGTATGCACCAAGCGAGCATTTCTACACGAATTTCCGCGCGATCAAAGGTTATCAGAAACAATATCTGGTGAAGATAATGGCGTCAGCCTGAACAACCGCTCTCAGAACCCGAGTTCGCACAGCCGAACGCTCGCTCATGGCCGGGCGGTCTGGCCGCTCAGATATTGCCGGAGACCTGTCTCATCGCTCTACCTTGGCACCTTTGCATTGATTTTTCGCATCCGCACTACCCGATCTATTCAAGACAGTAAGGCAGGAGGTCGCCGCCCGGCGCCCTCGGTGCTGGCGCACCAAGATAGTTTCTCGTGGGTACGGGGTCGTCGCGATGCACGAGAGCAAAAGCGCAGAGAGTTTTTCTCGCACCATTGTGCTGTGCACTGCGCTGTATAACGGCGCGAACGCACCTTGGGCGGCCCCGCAGGGGTGAGGCGCAAGCGCCGACTAATCCATGCTGCGCGCAAGCCCTGGGTGTCCGTTCATGGCCACCCGCGTCACGCATGCGTTACGCTATTGGTCACCCGTCGAACGCATGCGTTCGACCCAGGGGTAGAGCCCGCGGCGTCCGCCGTGAGACGAACTACTGTGTCATCGTCACCGGCATGGCGGACTGAAGCTGAGCAGGTGTCGCGCAGGGTGCCGTTGACGGATTGGGAGGATATATCCGGTCGTTAAATCGCATCAGTGCGTTGCATGGCTTGGCGCCGCCCCCACTCACCGAAACGGTGAAGGAGTGCCAACCAAAGTGCTTCTCCGCGAGGATTTGAATCGGCTCACGACTGATTGTGCTTCTGGATATGAATTCAAACCCCCGTTTGGTTCCTCGAAGTATCTCCAGCGTGCATCCCTCCGATCCGCAATTCCCTGGTCCCGTAAACAAAACAATGGCATCTGGAATACCGTCGCCATTTAGGTCGACGAGCGCAAAATCGAACTCGTACGATGCTGGATCGACGGGCGGAATATGAGCCCCGTGGAGTCGACGGCTTTTTTCGGCGCGAAGTTCGTCGTGTTTCGCAATGGCCTCGCGAAGACCAGGTGGTTCTGCAGCGATCGTCGCGGCGGCAAGCGCGCAAAGGATCAGCAGGAATAGTGCATTCCTCATTTGACTCGCAGTCTACTGTGTTTCACGCTCCGTGAAACACACGCCTTCGAGTCCTACGCAGCTGTAAGATTCTGCCCCGAGGGAATACACTTATGAGGGGTAACACTCGTTAGGGAATACGGCGGTCCGCACTGTTGGCGGGCGTCTAAAAGAAGGCCAGTTCTCAAAAGGAAAAGGGAGAATCCAATGCGCAAGAAAATAATCATCGCTTACGCCGTCGGCGTGTTAAGCGCGGGATGGGCGGTAGCCTCTGACAAGACAGACGTTATGGCGGTCGTGAAACAGTGGGACGATGGCTTCAACACGGGCGACATAAAAACAGCGGTAGTGGCTTGCGCCGATCAAACGTCCATCATCGACGATCTTCCGCCGCACGAATGGCACGGCTCCGGCGGTTGCGCCAAGTGGATGAACGACGCCGAAGAATCCTTCAAGAAAAATGGGATGACAAACGTGGTCTCGACGCTTGGCAAGCCTCGGCACGTCGATGTCACGGGTGACCGTGCCTATGTGGTCGTTCCGGCCACTCTTACCTACACGGAGAAGGGCAAGCCGGTAAAGGACAAGCCTGCGACAGTTACGATGTCCCTCCAGAAAACTGCATCCGGTTGGCGCATAACCGGATGGGCGTGGGCGGACGGCTGACTCTGCGACGGAAGGGCAGCAAGGACCCCTCGGCGCGAGGCCGAGGGTGTCAAGAACCAGCATTAACGCTGCGCGATGAGTTGATCTTTAGATTTCAGCGCCGCGAGCGCGGCCCGCATTTGCCGCTTCAGGTCGTTTATTTCGCCGACTTGCTGTTTGCCAGTCAAAAAACCGAGGGCACGAATCCATTTCATACTGCGACTGCCTATCGACCCATTACCGTTCTGATCGGGAGTCGCTTGTCGGACCCGCAGGTTTCCGTGGCAAACGTCCGCTTTGCGACAACACCGCCGCTCAATCGCCCTCACTGGAAGTGCCCGGTCACTGAATGTTCTCTGCTTATGGGGTCATTCGGTATCAGGGGACGCCAACCGCAGTGATATCGTTCGATCACGAGGGGAAACAGCCGCCGCAGAGGCAGGCGGCTCTTGTCCTGATACGGAGAGCTTATGTCTTTTCGATTGCAGATGCGTGTGAGGCGACGACTTGCCAGGCGCCGCTCGGCATCTTCACCCAGGTGTCGGTCTCGCGCATATGGGTGTCGAACGCTTTCCCCTTGCTCGTATACTTCTGGCGCAAAGCGTAAATGGCAATAGCCGTGTCGCCAAACACCGTAATTTTCAGATCGTCGATGTCGGAACTGGTGTACTTAACGGATTTTTCCTCTGCCAGAAATGCAGTGCGATCCAGGACCTTCCCTGTAGATTCCGTGACCGTGATTTTATCAGCGAGGAGAGGCGCAATCCGATCGGGGGTGTTCGCTGTCTCTGCTTGCGCCCACTGCATCTCCAAGGCGGTAATAGCCTTCTCGATATCACCGGATGAGCCTACGGCCCTTGAGACCGTCACATGGCTGAGTCCAAGAAATCCCACGACACACCAAGCAAAAGCAGTCTTCATTGTGATACTCCCTATCGTTATATTGATGACATTTTAGTGAGATAGATTCCTGTGCGCCTTTTACGCGCCGGTAAATGTTAACGTAAATTCAAACCGTTGGCGTTAGCATGAGTTATTCAATTTCCAAGACGGGGTGCTCCCCGGATTTTCGGAGTCAGACGGTTTGACCAGGAAAGCCAACCAGGCTGAATATTTGGCGCGGCTGCCAGTGTGGGAGCAATCGATCAGGCGGACGGTCGCCGGGGGCCGACCTCGGCGCTTACGCGCCCTAGAACGTCTGGCGGGAGTAGATTGTGCGGCGGAAGTTTTTCCCGAAGCCCCCATGGGTCGAACGCATGCGTTCGACGAGTGACCATGTACGGTCACCCCGAGCTTGCGCGAAGCAGGGACAGCGCAGCGCAATGGGTTCACGGCGGTCCGCGAAAACTCGTGCCGACCAACCCATCTTTATGCGGTCACGCTATCACCGGGCCATGTCGCGCCGGCGATCCGCTCGGGTGTTGAGATACCGCACCGGTGGGCCGTCAGTTCATCGGATTCGACGATTAGAAGAATGGCGCCGGTCGCGGATTCGAGTGAGTAGGGCTCGTGTTTACCGAACACGCAGCCCATGCCGGCGTGGACGTCGATTTTCCTTGGCGGCATGTGGCGCGAGATGCTGATACGAGATGTGCGCAGCTCAAGTGAGATTCGCCAGCGCCGTCGGCGAGCGGGAGGAAGCGAACGCCTGTGGCGCCAAAGGAATTAAGTGGATCGGCGGCGGCAAGTAGGATTATTGGTGATGTAAGGGAATACGTGTGAGCACACGTGAGCTCTCTCTCCGTTTTCTGGTCGCGTTGGCGTTTACCCTGGCCGGGTATCGCGCCATATCCTCAACGTCGGATTCAGATCCCGCGACACCACCCGCCGATACGACCCCAACTCCCGTACGGATCGGTAAGACTCATACTTTCACAATTAGCGAGGAATATTATTCACAGGAGTCAAAACTCCATGGTGAAGAGGGTCTTTGCGCGGTTCGCATCCAGGTAGATTCCAATGGCGCAATCAACGCAGTGCAAATAGTGTCCTCTACCGGTTTTGCGCGCCTCGACGCTTCTTGTCTGTCTGCCTTCGTGAATGGCAAGCTTTTTTTGCCAACAGTCAAAGGCAAGCCTCTCCCGAAGTGGATCCAAGTACCGACGGAGTGGCGACTCGCAAATGGCCACCGCCACTTTACTCTTTCGAAGGATTTCTTACCGGCGGTGCCCACGATTGCCAAGGACTATGCGCTCCGTGTCGGCCCTGATTTTTATCCAAAGACGTCTCGTCAGATGCGCCAAGAGGGGATCTGCGGTCTGCACGTCGATGTCGCGGCGGACGGCGCGCTGAGCAAAGTAAGTGTTGTTAAGTCGACGGGTTTCTCGAGTCTTGACCAAGCGTGCGTTGAAGCGGTTCAGCAGGCACAGTTTTCGCCGGAGATGAAAGAAGGAGTTCCGATTCCTGCATCGACCAACATATATATGACCTGGCGACTGCCGTCACTGTGAAATATTGCAGCGCGCACTGGCAATGAAAGCGGTAATCCAGGCGGACGCCTAGCGGCTCGGCCGCGATGCGGCCAAGATGGTTGGCGTGGAAACAGACTTAGTGGTCGAAAATGCAGCACTTCATAGTAAGCAGCTGAAAAGCGATGACGTTCTGGTTACAAGGAACCGGTTGTGCACGGGGTTATCAACTGGAATTGGGGGTTACCGAGAAATATTGCGTTCGCGAGTCCGGTGGCGATCATCAAGACGGACAATAGATCCCCCGATAGCACTTTCCTATGCTTGCCGCACATTCATCGGCCGAGAGCACCAATTCGCGGTCAATTCTTCGGAAAACGTCGGCGTCCGACTCGTGTCGGACCCGAAGAAGGCACCCACGGGCGCCCGCTATTCATACTCTTGACTTTCCGGCATAGTCCCATCGGGTCGATTGCATTTAGTCGCAAAAACCCCGGCCAGCCAAGGGAACCTGGTGGAAAACAACAGTCGAGTCGCACTAATCACCGGCGCATCGCGGGGTATCGGGGCATCCGTCGCAACGATGTTGGCGGATCGAGGCTTCAACATTGTTATCAACTACCACAGCAAGCGCTCCCGTGCAGAAGCTGTAGCTGAACAAGTCCAAGCCCGCGGCGTCCGAGCGCTAATTGTTCAGGCGGATCTGACACAGAGCAACGAAATAACAGCCATGATCCGCGACGTGAGTAACACATTTGGCCGCTTGGACGCGCTTGTCTTGAATGCGAGCGGCGGCCTGGAGAAGGGAAAGCCGTCGGAATATGCGATGGATCTGAATCTCACCGCGCAGGTGCGCCTGGTCGATGCATCTCTTCCGTTGATCTCACGCGGTGGTCGCATCGTTTTCGTCACAAGTCACATGGCACATTTTTACGGCGACCGGGGCATGGCAGGACCTTATCGACCTGTTGCGGCAAGCAAGTATGCGGGGGAGCGAGCATTGCGCGCGCGACAAACAGAGTTTGACAATAGTGGCATAGCATTTGCGGTTGTCAGCGGCGATATGATTGAGGGCACAATAACGCCGCGCCTATTGGAGCGAATGGATCGAGGCACTACGAATGCGCGCCTTGAGCAGGTCGGATCACTGCCAACGGTGGCCGAGTTTGCGCTCGCAATCGCCGACGCCGTAACCAGGGCACACCCGTCCGGTCATACCGTTTTCGTTGGGAGCACCGACTGAATTGCCGTGAATGGGACGAGATATCGCCTTCGATTCGAAATGGCAGCTTTGATGCAAGCATTTTCTGCCAATCAAAGACCGCTCGTGGCCGCATAGAGACCCTTGCTACCGGGTGTTCTTGCGGCGATTGATGCGCGGCAGTGCGATGACAAACCAGATAATGATCGCAGAAACGAGGCCCATAAGTGTGCAGAGTAGAACCTCGAAAATCGCCCAACTCGGCGTCAACGTATGCTGCACGTAGTTCAGGTAAAGCAGCGTGATTGATTCAACGAATGTGAGTAGCGCTCCGTAATAGGCGATATGCCCCGGAAGAGAGGTATTGACCCACTTAAAGAACCTATTCATTCGCTCACTGTGCTCCCCGAAAATGATTCCAACGGGAGGTTGTCGGCGGGGATTCTAAACAATCTTAAGGCGGGTTTTGGCCCGGCTGCCGCCAGATGCGGACAGACGGCGGTTCTTGGACGGGTCACGACCCCACAGCAGCCTCTCGCCACCGACCGGTTTGCGGCGCATTATTTGGGGACGCAAGTTACTCACCGGAGTAGTTCGCGGGAATCGCCTCGTCGACTACATGAATTCGAGAGGAGTACGCCCATGATGCGGTCCGCAATCGCAGCAATCGTATTGTCCTTGGCGGCAATCTCAGCCGCTAAAGCGCAAACAAAGGCGGATGAGGAGGCGGCCCACAACTTGCCACAAGCTTTCATTGCGGCCTTTAACAAGCATGACGGTCACCAGCTGGCGCAGATCATGACCGATGACATTGATTTCGTGACGGTCGGCGCGATGTGGCTGCACGGAAAGCCAGACTTTGAGAAATATCACACGCGTCTGCTCAATGGGCGCTTCCACGGCATCAAGATGGAAGTGCTACAGGTTGCGGTGCGCTTTCTGCGGCCGGACATCGCCGTAGTTCACTGGAACTGGACGGCCGGCGGTGACAAAAACCCGGATGGTACAGCGCGCAAGCGACGGTACGGCATGATGACAATGGTCGCAGAGAAGAGAAACGGCAGCTGGCTGGTCGTAGCCTCGCAGAACGACAACGCGGATCCATGGGATCCGCTTGAGGGTGAGATGCCCAATCTCGCGATGCCGATTCCTGGACCCGGCCAAGAACGGCAGTAACATCCCGCGCGGAAACTGTTGGGGTCGCGAATGGCTAGGCCGCCACGGGAACGACTGCGATGTGACATCGAGCTGCCCTGGCCCGGATTTCGAATCGACGTGGGCGATTTCAGCGCCAAGGCACAGCGAGTATTGACTCAACCTAGCTATCGCCAATCAGCGCGGCGCGTCGCTGAATCCATGGGCAAGCTGGGTGGGATCCGCGAGGCCGCCGACCGGATTGAACGCTTCGCATCGGGCAATCCAAGTCGCTGAGTGGCACGGCGAGCTTGGGGCGTCCTCTCAGGCCTACCGTGTTTTCCCGTGACGAAGAACCACCCGGTACGGCCCAATGGGTGATGATGACCGGGACGCACCGGTCGGGGATAGAAAGTAACTGGATTTAGTATAGATGTGTGTCCGGTCACGAGGTATCGTTGTCGCAGGTCTCACATCTTCAGCGCGTTACAATGCCAGGGAGTAGAGCCTACCGCGGGTGAGATGGATGGCGCGGATATTTATCACCGGTTCATCGGATGGCTTGGGTTTAATGGCGGCGCGACTGCTCATCGAACAGAGTCACCAGGTTGTATTGCATGCCCGCAATGAGGTGCGTGCGCGCGATGCAAACAAGCTCGTTCCGAAAGCAGAGTCGACCGTGGTGGGCGACTTATCCAGTATGTCGCAAACTCGCAGCATGGCAGAACAGGTCAATCGCCTAGGGCACTTTGATGTCGTCATTCACAACGCCGGTGTTGGCTATCGAGAGCCCCGGCGCGACGGTACCGAAGACGGGTTACCGCGGGTATTGGCCGTGAATACGTTGGCGCCGTACATATTGACGGCGCTGATCGAGAAACCGAAACGGCTGATTTACCTAAGTTCCGGCATGCATCACGGCGCGCACTTGAATCTTGAGGATCTCACGTGGACGAAGCGTCGCTGGCAAGGCGCGGAAGCCTATGCGGAGAGCAAACTGCACGATGTTCTATTGGCCTTTGCCATGGCGCGGCGTTGGCCTCAAGTTTTATCGAATGCGTTGGAACCTGGGTGGGTGCCCACCAAAATGGGCGGCTCCGGCGCGCCCGATGATATGGATCAAGCGCACCGCACGCAGGTGTGGTTGGCGGTCAGCAATGATCCGGCCGCGCGAGTAACGGGACAGTACTTTTATCATCTGCGGCGGCGCGCGGTGGATCCTGCCGCGCGGGACGTGAAGCAGCAGGAGGGGTTGTTGAAGGCGTGTCAGGCGTTGTGCGGGATTGAGATGCCCTTGTAACCGGACTCAATTCGACGTGTAGTTAGTGATGGGGCAAGTATATGTTGCGATCTAGTGTCGTTCGTAGCCTGAGAGGAACACTTCCACGGCGCGCCGTACGGCGCCGGTGAGGGTCTCGGGCTTCACGGTATCAATCACGCCAAGAAGGACACGTTGCAGAAGTTCCGATTCCAGCAAGCTTAGCAGGTGAATTGCGGCGATCTTCGGGTCAGCAGTTCGGAGGGCCCGGCGCTTCATAACCTTTCGTAAGAATTCAGCGACCTGCTTCTCGATGGGGACGGTCGCTTGTTCGAACGACAGTTTCCCGATGTCCGAGTGCCGCGATTCGGCAATCGCCAGGCGTCTCACAGCAATCACGTCAGCTGAATAGAGCACGGTCATGAATTTCTGCCCGAAACGCACCAGTTCGCGCCTCAAGTCATCTGAATCTGCGTTAAGTTCCCCTGTGATCGCTTCTAGCTCAAGCTCCTTGGCCTGGTGCATGACCTCGAAAAACAGCTTCTCCTTGGAGGGGAAATAGTTGTACAGCGTTGCCTTGGAGCCGCCGATCCGCTCACGGATATCCGACATGGAAGCGCGCTCGAAGCCGACTTCTCGAAAAACTTCGGCAGCGGCTTGGATGATGGCCTGGCGTTTTGATTCAGTTTTGGTCTTCATGGTTTTTCATGATGGATGTATTAACAGAACCGATGGGTCCAGTTTAGCGCGACCGCAGACTCCTCGCGGCGCTCATTCCAGACTTGATCGCGCGGGTCTGGGTCAGAGCTCATGCGGGGAGAGCCTGCGCAAATAGGCGTGGGGCCCTGTCGGGGCTTTTGCCGCAGCGGCGGCCGGCGCGTAGGCCCTGAGAAAGGCAGCTACCGCGCGTCGGGCCGCGAGCGCCGTCTCCTCCTCACCCGGCGGTGCTTCTCGTACGTGCAAAAGCAACGGTTCAAGGACTTCGGCCTCAAGCAATGCACCGAGGTGATCGGCGGCGAGGTCGGGGTCTTCCCGGCGGAGGAGACCCGAGTCCATGCAGGCGGCCAGGAATGAAGAGATTTGCGAGCGCAACGCGCTGATCTTGTCGAAGAAGAGCTTTCCGGTGCCGGAGCGTGCCGCCTCGGCGATCATCAAGCGGCGCACCTCGACCTGTTCGGGTGAGCAAATGAAATTGAGGACGCTCGTGCCAAAGTTGCGAAGCGCAGCTTCGGGATCGCTCCGGGATGCGTCGAGGTGCTTCAGAGTGTCCGACATATAGTTCTCCAGGGCCGACATCATGCATTCGACAAATAGTTCTTCTTTCGAGGGGAAGTGACTGTAGAGAGTCGCCTTCGATCCGCCGACTTGAGAGGTGATGTTCGCCATCGAGGTTCCATCGAACCCCTGCGCGCGGAATAGTCGATAGGCGTTTTCGAGAATGGCCTGTCGTTTGCTGTCGCTTTTGTTCATAACCGAGTCGCTTCCTGAATATACCTGTACCACTCGGTACATTTTTGTTGACAGCTGGCCGGAAGTCAAGATACTGTACGGTACAGTTCATTTAAGGAGCTTGACCACGATGAAAACAATCAAGAGTCCAACCCTCGCAAGGCAACGTCGCCCCCTCACCCTGCTGCTCGCCGTCAGCCTCGCCCTTGCCGGTGGCTGCGCGCAGGTCCCGCGGCTCGATCCGCCCCCTACCATGAAGAAAGTCAACGAGCTCGCCAGCTCGAGCTCTTTCGCGGCCCCCTCGACGGCCTGGCCGGGCAATGAGTGGTGGCGCGCCTATGGCGACCCGCAGCTCGATGCGCTCATCGAGCAGGCGCTGCACAACGCGCCCGACCTCGACCTTGCCCGGGCGCGCCTCAAAGCCGCGGCCGCGCAGGTTCAGGGTGCCGGCGCCACGCGCCTGCCCGAGGTGACGGCGTCCGCCGAGATCGCCGAGGCCAAGCAGAGCTACGACTTCTTAGTTCCGCGGCAGGCCCTCCCAAGCGGCTGGAACGGCTATGGTGCCGCGACCCTCAACATGACCTATGAGCTCGACTTCTGGGGTAAGAACCGCGCCGCACTGGCGGCCGCCGTCTCGGAGCGGCGCGCTGCGGAGGTCGAGATCGCACAGACGCGCCTCATCCTCTCGACCTCGGTCGCCTCTGCCTACGCCAGTCTCCTGCATCTCTATACGCTGCGTGACAACGCGGCCGACACGCTTGCGCTGCGTATGCAGACGGCCGCCTTGTTTCGCCAGCGCCATCAGTTCGGCCTTGAGACGCTCGCGAGCGTGCGGCAGGTCGAGGCACGGCAGGCGGCCGCCAAGGGCGATCTCCTTGCGATCGACGAGCGCATCGGTCTGCAGAGGAATGCCATCGCGGCGCTCTTGGGCGCCGGTCCTGATCGGGGCCTCGAAATCACTCGTCCGAAAGTCGCCTGGGCGGCTCCTCAAGGATTGCCCACAAACCTGTCCCTCGAACTTGTCGGGCGTCGTCCCGACATCATCGCCGCGCGCCTTCGCACTGAAGCCGCCGCGCATCGCATTGATCAGCGCAAAGCCGGGTTCTACCCGAGCGTCAACCTGCTCGCGTTCGCGGGCTTCCAGTCCGTCGGCATCGACAATCTCTTCAAGTCGGCCTCTCAGTCCGGTGCCGCCGGTCCTGCGATCTCACTGCCGATCTTCAACACCGAACGCCTGCAGGGTGAGTTCAAGGGTGCACGTGCGGAGTATGACGCCGCCGTCGCCACGTATAACGGGACGCTCTCGGCGGCGCTGCGCGAGGTGGCCGATGCCGCCACGAGTCGCAAGTCCGTCGATGAGGAACTCGCCGCCGCCGAGGCCGCCGTCGCCGCAGCGGCGGAAGCGCACCAAATCGTCAGCTCCCGATACGAGGGGGCGCTCGCCACGTATCTCGACGTCCTGTCGGCGGAAGACTCGCTGATATCAGCGCGCCGCTCCGCGGCCGAGCTCGAGACCCGGGCGCTGATTCTCGACGTATCGCTTGTACGCGCACTGGGCGGCGGCTTCACGCCGGACAGCTCGAGCGCCCCGCCCCGTAACCCCCAAACCTAGAAACCTTCTGAGGAGAACTGTCATGGATATGCAAGCTTCAGTCCCCCCCGAGTCGATGGCCGACGTGCCGATGGTCAAACCCCGCAGGAAACAGCGCGCCGTGCTGTTCTCGCTTCTCGGCCTAGCCGTGGCAGCTGTCGGCGGCGGCGCCGTCGAGTACTGGAAGCTCATCGGTTCCCGCTTCGTGAGCACCGACGATGCCTACACTTCGGCCGAGGTGGCGCAAGTCGCCTCCGAAACGGAAGGATCGGTGATGCAGGTGAACGCCGTCGACAGCCAAAACGTTAGGCGCGGCGACATTCTCGTCATGATTGACGACACGGACGCAAAGCTGGCTCTGCGTCAGGCCCAAGCGGATCTTGCGCGCGCCCAGGCACAAGTGATCGCAGCTATCTCTGACGTCGAGCGCACCGGCATCGACTTGCAACGCCGTGAAGCGCTTGTGGCCTCGGGCTCGGTGTCGGGTGACGAACTCACCAACGCCAAGAACCGTGCAAGCGGCGCGCGTGCGGCACTCGATGCCGCTCGCGCTCAAGTCGCTCTCGCCCGCGCTCGCCTCGACAAGTCAGACGTCGATCTCGGTCGCACGGTAATCCGCGCGCCCATCGATGGCGTCATCGCGCGTCGGCAAGTGCAGCTCGGTCAGCGCGTCCAGCCCTCCATGCCGCTGCTGTCCGTGGTGCCGGTCGATAAGTTGTATGTCAACGCGAACTTCAAGGAAGTGCAGCTCACCAAGGTTCACGCCGGGCAGAGCGTCGAGCTCAAGTCCGACCTGTATCACGGCAAGGTTGTGTATCACGGCGTCATCGAAGGGTTCGATGGCGGTACCGGAGCGGCTTTTGCCCTGATCCCTGCGCAGAACGCGACCGGCAACTGGATCAAGGTGGTGCAGCGCCTACCGGTGCGTATCCGCCTCATTCCGGAGGAGCTCGCCGCCCATCCGCTGCGCGTCGGGCTGTCGATGGATGCCAAGGTCGACCTGAACAGCAATACCTGATCCCACACAGCAACCAACGAGGAAACTCGCCATGACACACCCTGCCATCGACTCCAAGGACCCACCCTCTCTTGAGGGCGGGATGCTTTGGACGGCCGGCATCGTACTCGCGCTGTCGAACTTCGTCGCGGTGCTCAACATGACGATCGCCAACGTCACCGTGCCAAACATTGCCGGCGCTCTTGGTGCGGGCTCCAGCCAGGGCACGTGGGTCATCACCTCCTATGCCGTCGCCGAGGCGATCACGGTGCCGCTCACGGGGTGGCTGTCCGGCCGCTTCGGCGCGGTGCGGCTCTTCTGTATCGCCGTCGTGCTGTTCGGACTCTGCTCGCTCCTCTGCGGCTTGTCGACATCGCTCCCCATGCTGCTCGGCATGCGGGTGCTGCAGGGAATGGCGGGCGGTCCCCTCATGGCGTTGTCGCAGACTCTGCTGCTTAAGATCTTTCCCAAGCGCCAATCGATGCAGGCGATGGGCCTGTGGGCCATGACGACACTGCTCGCGCCCGTGGTGGGCCCGGTGCTCGGCGGCTGGCTGTGCGATCAGTACTCGTGGCCCTGGGTGTTCCTGATTAACGTACCCATGGCGCTGCTCTTCGGCGTCCTCGCTTGGGTTCTGCTTAAGCGTCATCACGAGCCGGCGGTCATCAAACCTGTCGACAAGATCGGTATGCTGCTCTTAATCGTCTGGGTGGCCGCACTGCAAATCATGCTCGATGAGGGCAAGGATCTTGATTGGTTCTCATCGACCGAGATCCGCGTGCTCGCCGTCGTTGCCGTGATCGGGTTCTTCTCCTTCCTGATTTGGGAGTTGACCGAGGAGTACCCGATCGTCGATCTACGCGTCTTCCGGCATCGTGGCTTCTCCTCCTGCATGCTGGTGCTCGGCCTCGCCTTCGGCGCCTTCTTCGGCATCAATGTACTGACGCCGCAATGGTTGCAGTACAACATGGGCTATACCACCACGTGGGCCGGACTCGTGGTGGCGTGGGGTGGCGTGCTCTCGGTTGTTTTCTCGCCGATTGCCGCCAAGCTCGCGAATCGGATCGATCCGCGCATTCTCATTTTCATCGGCTGCGCTTGGCTCGGCCTCGATACGTTCTGGCGGGCCTACGCCAATTCCGATATGAGCTACTGGGTGATCGTCATTCCGCTCTTCTTCATGGGGGTCGGCATGCCGATGTACTACGTGCCCTTAACCGGGCTCGCCATGGGCTCGGTCAAGGAGGAAGAGACCGCCTCGGCGGCAGGGCTCATGAACTTCGTACGCACGATCTCCGGTGCCATCGCCACCTCGCTGGTGACGACCTCTTGGCAGAACCGCACAATCATTGCGCACGCCAAGCTCGCGAACGTCGTCGATCCCACGGGTCAATTAGCCGCCTCGCTCCCCCCGGGCACAACCGGACAGATGGTCCGTGAGATGTTCAACAATCTCGTAACGAGCCAGAGCCTGATGCTCGCGACCAACGGACTGATGATGGTGATCGCGGTTGTCTTTGTCGCCGCCTCGATAGCCATCGTGCTTGCGCCCAAGGCGGCTCGCACCGTCGATCCGGCCTCGGTCGGGCATTGAGGGGTCGCGCCGTGTTGGCACACAAGGAAGCACCTGACTGGCTGCGCGATCACAGCAGCCGCATCATAACCGCCGGAATCGTCCTGGCGCTGTTGTATCTCGGGCGGTCGGTGCTGATACCGCTCGCGCTCGCTATCATGCTGAGCTTAATGGTGGCACCGCTAGTTCGAGCGCTGAGGCGAATTCGAATTGGCAGAATCTCATCAGTCCTCATTGCGGTGATCACGCTGACCGTGGCGTGTATGGGTGTTGGGGCCGCGCTGGGCACACAAATCCTGCGCATCGCCGGGAGCCTTCCTCAATACGAATCGAATGTGCAACTCAAGCTCAAGACCCTCGAGGAAGTAACCATCGGCCCGCTATTGCGGCTCACTGATGAAACGGCTCGCCTTACCCAGATCCGCGATTCCGCGGAGGCGCCCCGCGCAGACGTCCGTGATGTCGAGCGATCCCGGCCAGCGGCGTTGCCGGGGGTGGCGGTGCTCGAGCAACCCCAATATGGGTCCCACCCACTGCAGCTCATGTGGAAGCTTCTGACAACCGTTGGGCGTCCGGTCCAATTCGCGGGTATGGTGCTTCTCATCCTCCTCTTCGTGTTACTCGAGCACGAATCACTGCGTGATCGCTTCATCCGCATCGCCGGCGCGACCGACATACGCTCGGCAACTCTCGCGCTGAACGACGCCGGCGACCGACTCTCGAGATATTTTGTTTCGCAGTTCCTGGTCAATTTCACGTTCGGGCTGGCCATCTTGATGAGCTTGAGCATGCTGCGCCTCCCACAGGCCCTGCTCTGCGGAATTCTGGCAGGGGTGATGCGCTTCGTACCTTATGTGGGCGTGGGAATAGCCGCACTCATTGCCGCCGCCCTTGCCCTGGCGGTCGATCCAGGATGGTCACTGACGCTGAGCACTTTGGGTGTGTTCATCCTGCTCGACATCGTCGTGGGACAATTGGTGGAACCACACCTGTATGGTCACGCCACGGGGCTATCGCCGCTCTCGGTTGTCGTGGGAGCGATATTCTGGAGCTGGCTCTGGGGCCCGGCCGGCCTGATTTTATCCATGCCCCTCACTTTGTGTCTCCTGGTGGCGGGGCGACACATGAAGGGGCTCGGAGTCCTTGAGCTCCTATTGGGCAACACGCGGCCTTTGACGTTAGCGCAGCGGCTTTACCAACGGGCGCTGTCCGGAGACCCCCACGAGATCATCGCCGATGCGCGTGCGTTTCTGAAACATGCTTCGCTCGCGGCGTACTGCGATCGAGTGATGATTCCAGCGTTGCACTTCATACGTCTCGACGCAGAGGTGGGCGCAACTAGTGGGGGCCAGCAACTAAAGATTCGCCGCGTCATCGTCGATGTCGCTATCGCACTCAGCGACAATGGTCCCAAAATCCCGCAACGCCGTAATCGAGGCGCGGTGCTCGAGGAGGTGAGTGCCGGACGCTGGCTGCGTCAACAGCGCGAGCAACTGACCGGCAAATGGCAGGGCCCGCTTGGCGTGCCCCGGGGGTCTATCGTCACCTGCATAGCCTTGGGCTCAACAGCCGACGACCTTGCGACCGAGCTCCTTGTGCGACTGTTGCGCATCCAGAGAATAGATGCACGGCATTTCTCGACCTCAGAAATTGATGCTGGCCTTCCACCTGGTGCAGACCCCGACGGTGTTGCAATCGCTTTTCTCGTAAGCGCCTACCCAGGCCCAGAACGCGAGCGCGCCGACACGATCAGCCGGCAGCTTCATGAGCTGCTGCCGCAAGCTAATCGCATCAGAATTTATTGTCCCGGGGTCGCAGCTCCACATGAGTCGGCCAACAACGGCGATCATCCCGACCCTTCAGTGAACTCTCTCGGGGAGGCGATCGAAATCTGCATGTCCTGGAAGGAGATGTGTAACAAGCGAGACCCCGCCAGTGACCCTCAACTAACAGTTGTGCGAGCTACGTAGTGCTTGCTGGCCAGAGTGGCTTTTATCGTCTGGGCTGTTTCCTCTCTGTCGGGAGTTTCCTTGTGTTTACCGCACCAACGTCGCCGGGTGAAGCTGTGATTGCAAGTCTGATTCGACGCGCAGCCAGGCGCTAGCTTCGCGAATCATGAAATAGCCTCTCACGAACCCCGGCTTTGATTGTTCTCCAAGCGGCGCATTAGTGTGGACAATGACAAACCCAGCCGCGTCACCAAGCGGGATCCAATCATTGGTCGAAATACCCGGGGGCGCAGGCGGAAGTCCGAAGCTGCGCGCAATTGGGATAGCGATCACTGCGACTGCGACGATTAGCAATACGCCAATTAGCTTCTTCATAAACTAGTTCCTTCTGAAGCAATATTGGAATTTAGCGCCAATATTGTGATGCCATCTAACCCGCATTAGTTCCCATACAATGGATAGGCGAGGGATGTCCGATACTCCTCGTTCCTTGCACTGATGAGGTTTCCTTCGCTTTGAAAGGCTTTTGTCACGATACCGAGGCTGTGCCGAGCCTGATCCACCGATCGGATGTCGAGGCGACCACACCCAACTCGATCACCACCAGAAGGAGAGACGCGCCCCAACCGAATGCCGGATGCAGTCGTCGATTGCGAAAGTATCGACGCCAACAACAAGAAGCACAAAAGTGGCGAGGTAGAGAAAAATCGACTGAAGCCCATGAATATTCAAGGGCAGTCGTGCGATGACAGATGGCAGCATGCATACAGCCGTCAGCAGCATGAGCCGCTTATGATAATCAGAACGGTGGCGAAGCCAGATGGCAGCTAGCACGAGAATCGCAAATAAAGACATTTGCAATAGTTCGAGGCGCACTCTAAGAGGCCCCGCGCTTCTAGCGCACCAGAAAGGTGGCCCGCTGCCCGCAGGACGCTGCTAGCGTCATGGCAGCCGTACAACTCGAGGAAGGTTCAGAGCGGGGTCCTTCGGGTCGTAGGGTGATTTTGGCGGCTTGTAGGTGGCTGATAGGTAGGCAACGAGTGCATCAATATCCTGCGGGCCCCCAATCTGATTGGTTCCCTGCGGTAAGATGCTAAAGTCATCCCCGCCCGAGGCCAGATAGTTGTCGACAGTTACTCGGTAGAGTTTTGTCGGATGCTGGACCACACCGTGATCCACGATCCGGTCAATCGGACCGTCATTGGCGGGCGTAAGCAATGTCAGATTAACGATCTTCTGACATGGCGCCGCTGACACGCTCCAATCAACATGCAGGCCACTTGAAACTTGGAGTATCCGGTTGGTAGTTTGACCATTGCACCCGGGAAATTGTTGCTCCAAGAGATCCTTAATTTCGCCGGCAGTGAGCGTCATCGTCACAAGAGAGTTGCCGAACGGGCGCACCGCAAACGCTTCCTGGTACGTGACGTTATGTGGATAGGTCGCTTGGGCCACGTCGAACCCGGGGGGACGCACGCCCCCTGCGTTCACGAACGCAATGACAGCGCCGCCCGTCTGCGCAGGTGAGGTTGCCGCGAATTCCGAGTCCGCAATCAGGTCCCCTGCCGGCTCTTCGCCACTCGGTCCTGGCGCGTTCGTCAGCGGCCCCGCGATCGCACCAATCACTTGGTTAGCCAGTGGTGCGACAGCGCCGGCGTAATCTGCGACTAGCGCGCGAATTCGCTCGATCGACGGAGACAACAAAAAGGGATGTACCGGCGACCTCAAGTCATCTGCTGCCGGGTGGCTGACCACGAGATTGGATGCCGCGACGTGCGTCACCTGTCCCGTCGAACTGTCCACACTGAGATCGATGTCGGTAAGAAGTCGGCCATAATAGCCAGCCTGCGTGACCTGGATGAGCCGTCCGGCACTGTTCGGCAATCGGCAGTTGTAAGCTTTGTGTGTATGGCCGGAAATGACCAGATCGACGGAATCGCTGAGGCGTGAAACTACGTCCACAATCGGCGAATGCGTCGGGCCTCCGAGGCCGTCCGCGCAATCATTGATCCCACCTGTCGCGGGAACCGTCGCCGGGCTTTGGGATCCGCCTTGGTGAATCAGCACAATAATTGCATGGATCCCTTGGGCATGCAGTTCTGGAATCAAGGCGTTGACCGCTTCTACCTCGTCTTTAAACGTGATTCCCGAGACACCTTGCGGCGTCACAATGCTCGGCGTCCCCTTCAACCCAACGCCGATAAACGCGACGCGAACTCCTTGGAATGTCTTAATGAGGTAAGGCGGGAAGAGGGTCCTGCCAGTAGCCGTGTACACCACATTCGCCGCCAGGTACTTGAACGCCGCGCCGGAAAATGCACGCTTCTCCAAGCATGTTTGAACCCCGCTGGGAAAACATCCGCCATTCTGTTTCCGCAGCAGTTCGGCTGGCCCTCGGTCAAATTCGTGGTTGCCGACAGCGCTGAAATCAAGTCCGAGCACGTTCATCGCTTCGATGGTTGCTTCGTCGTGATAGAACGCGGAGATCAACGGGGTGGCGCCGACCAAATCGCCGGCGCTCACGACCACGTGATTGGGGTTTTCGCTCTTCAACTCCGCCACGTACGCGGCCAAATAGTCGATTCCTCCGGCTATGACGGCCGGCTGTCCGGCAACCGGCAAATAGCTACCCGACTGAAGGTTGCCGTGGAAGTCATTAAAGGCGACGATTTTGACGGTCACAGAATGTTGCGTCGGGTGCGTGAGTCCGCAAACCGACGCGGTCAACGCGACAGCGCATCCAGCTAGTAGTGCACCTATCTTCATGCGCCTATCCTACGGCACTGCTGATACTAGGAATTGCACTAGTGTCGTGTGCCATCGTATGGAATCGCAAGACTAAGTCGCGTACCGCCGCTTGATCGGCTTACCGGCGCACATGTTTGGCGGTCGAATGTCGCTCATTGGCTGGGTGACGACCGACGTGCCACGACGGGCATCGATCTGGCGCTTGTCGACCCCCATGCAGACGGTCACGACCGTCTGCTACGGAGAATGCTTGTGACAACAAACTCCCAGCACGACGCCGGGAGTTAAATAATCCCGCCTTAACGCTGCGCGACGAGTCGATCCTTGCTCGGTTGCTTGATGAGTGCTGCGCGAATATCGGCTAATTGCCGTTTCAATTCACGAATCTCCGCAACCTGTTGTTGCATTTCATTGAGCAGCATCGGTGCGAGTTCGTCGTAGCGAACGCCATCGATGTGGCCCTTCTCGTCGCGGATCACCAACTCAGGATAGACCTTAGCGACTTCCTCCGCGATTAGTCCATACTGCCGCGTGCCCGTCGCATCGGTCTTGAGCTTGAAGGTGACGGGCCGCAACTGTTCAAGCTTCGCCGTATTCGATCCCATCGGCGCGATCGTCGTCTTGTATCGCTCGGACGATGCAAGCACGCCCAGTCGGCCACCGGCCGTTACATATACAGCGCTGCCAGTGATCTTGGAGTTACTAATTCCCGCGATGAATACTTCCTTCTGGCTGCCCGCCGTCCCGATGCGTATGACCCCGCTGTTTGTCGCAACGCCGTCCGTTGTCTCACCCTCGTTGCCGATATCGATGTTGTCGCTGCCGTCTGTCACGTTGATGCTAGCCTCGTAACCCATGGCAATGTTGTTGCTGCCGGTTTTGTTGGCAGTCAGCGCGTTGAAGCCGACGGCGGTGTTGTTGTTGCCGTTGTTTGCCTGTAGCGCCCAATATCCGCTTGCGGTATTGCCGCCTCCAGTCGTGTTGCTCTGTAGAGAGTTATTCCCAATCGCTGTGTTGTCAGTGCCCGTCGTATTCCCTGCAAGTGCGAATGCCCCCACTGCGGTCGTGTCGCCAGTGGTTGTATTTTCGAGCGCGTCATGACCCATGGCGGTGTTGTCGCCACCGCTGACATTCTGTTTGAGCGTTTGGTAGCCGACGGCGGTGTTGCTGCTGCCGCCCACGTTGGAAAAGAGCGCCTGATACCCGGTGGCCGTGTTGTCGCTGCCGGTCACGTTCTCACCGAGTGCCAAATATCCGCTCGCGGTGTTGTCGTTGCCACTCACGTTGCCGGCAAGCGCTTCCCAGCCGGTGGCAGTGTTCTCGTTACCCGTCGTATTTGCAAAAAGCGCATACATACCCATGGCAGTGTTATAAGACCCCTGCGTATCAGTAGGTAGATTATCCTCGAGGGCGAACGAACCGCAACCTGTGTTCCCGTAGTTATCGCTGGTCGAGCAGGGTGGTTTCGTCGCGTAGGCCACCTGTGCAAATGCCGATAGCGCAGTGATCACAATAAATGCTTTGATATTGAAACGCGTCATGACGTTAGTCCCCTTTTGTTCATTTCGCCTATCAACGGTCAATTGCAATCGAGGGCCATCCACCCACGGTTGCCTATAAGGTTTGCCGAGTGGTATCCGTCATCGAACGATATTTCCCCTCTTATCTGAGTATGCACAAAGCGCGAGCAAACCCCCTCATCGATTTGTAAATAACTATTTTAGGCAGTACAGGGCCTGTAATATGTCAGGTCGATGTTTCGGGGAATGACCGCTAAGAGTGGTCATTTCGATACCCTCGATGACCGCAGGTGGCCCGGCTGCAACCCGTCCCGACAACACGGGTTCGGTGACTGAGCCTTATTGATTGGGTGGGTGCTGCACTTTCTTGGTGGTGGGCTTCGTCTGGTTTTCCTGCTGTTGCCGCTCCTCGGCCTGCTTTTTCTGAAGCTGCTGCTGCTCGAGCGCGTGCTGTTGCGCCAACTGCTGGGTTTGCTGTTGATGCTGCTGCTCTAATTGCTGTTTGCGCGCTTCATCGGCCTGCTGCTTTGCCAGCTGCTGATGCGCGAGGTCTTGTTGCTGCTGAACCTTCTGGCGCTGCTGCTCCTGCTGCGCCTGCAGTTGTTGTTGCTGCTGCAAATGCTCGCGTTCCAGCGCCGAATTCGCAGCGGCCGGTGACGGAGGCTTCGGGGGAGTCGGAAGTTCGTTCGGGTGAACGGCGGCGGGGGCGGGTCGATCGGCGAGTGTCGCCGGCGTCGGCGTTGACGTCGGCCGCGGCGCTGGCGTTGGTGTTGACGCCGGCCTCGGCGTCGGCGGATTCGGCTTGGGCGGTGCGGCGACGGGAGCAGCCGGCTTCGCGGCGAGTACATTCTTTTGCACCGGCGTCGCGGCGGGAGCAATGTGCACCGGCGTACTCCTCGGAGCCTCGCTCGGCTGAATCTGCCTTACTTGGGCCACCGACAGCGGCTTTCCTGCGTTCGCCTGGATGGCCTGTACGCGCTTTGCAAAGCTGGGCGGAGGAGGAGGGGGCGCGGTGCGAGCGACGATGGCGCGTGTCTGCACGGCGGCGGGCGGTCTTGCGGAAACGGGCTTCGCCGCTCCGAGCACCGCCTGTTTCGTCGGTACCGTTGCCGGCGCGAACACATGAACGGGTGCGCTCGACAAGGCGCGCTGATCGACTTTCTCCAGATTTCTAGACACCGGCTGCGCCGTGTTGAACGCTTGCGATGTCGTCGCTGCGACCGCACCGGGCACGCTTCGATTGACGTAGTTCACGTTGGTCACGTTCACAGTCTTGTTGTTGATGATCGTCGTGTTGTAAACATTGTTGATGACGGTCGTGTTCACCGTCGTGTTCGAGACGTTGATGTTGTCCACGTACCGGCGGCTGACGGGATAGGAGGGCACGAAAACTTCGCGAGGGCCGAGCGCAAACCAAGCAACGCCGGCACCCACACCGACCCAAGCGACGAGCGCCGGCGCATAGACTGGCCGGACATACGCGCCGAATGCCGGCCGCGGCGGGGTGGGTATCCAGCCCCAGGCCCCGCCGATCGAAGCCCACCGTCCGTAGTGAAAGGGAGCAAATCCCCAAGGCTGGTCGTCGACCCAGGTATAGCCCCACGGCGCGATATACGACCAATGGCCATAGTGGTACGGAGCCCAACCCGCCAGGACGCGGGTCGGGAACCACACATTTCCATACTCGGGCGTCGGGCGCCATGCTCCCTGATCGTCGAGATCCTCGTAGCCGACGATATCTTGCGAGACGTAGCGAGCGGACACCGAGCGGTCCCACTGCGCGTCGCGGCCCGCGCTCCACGCATCGAACGAGTCATCATTGGGCGCGCCCGATTGCACATTTTCAGTCAACTGATCGGTGCCTGAAAAAACGTCATATTCGTTGGCCTGCACCGTGTATGCCGTGCCGCCGCCGGTGACTTCGCCTTGGCCGCTGCGGATGCGAAGGGCCGTAGTCCCGCCCGATGGGTCGACGCTGAGCCGATACAGGCCCGGACGCAGGACGGTGAAGGCGAGATTCGGCGTATCGATTTCGTAGGTTTCATTGTCGTCCAGGCGCCGCACTCGAACGAGCAGCGTGCCGGACGACAATTGTATCTGCGTGACGTTGTCGCTCAGGTTCAGAATCGACACGGCGGTGCCGGCGGACAATCGCAACAAAGAGCCATCGAGTTGAAGTTCGGCGCGGCTGTCCTGGTCGGCCCACAGCTCATCGCCAATAGTCAGCGGACGGTTGATGGTCGCCGCGACCCAATCTTGAGTACCGGCCGGCAGAAACGACACGGCGCCTTCAGCGAAGGCGAGGCGCGCCGCGCGCGTCGGGGGATCGGTATCTTGAGCCGAGGCATGACACGGCATGAAAAATGCCAGCGCGCACGCAAGCCCGATTGCGACGAAAGGGCGACTCTTTGTAATCATTGCTGACTCCCTGTGCCGCTAACTGCGGCGATCCCGTTTCGATGACAGTATATCGACTCCCTGAAGGCGCCAGGCTTGGCCATGGTGAGATAACCAAAGCTTAACCGCGGGCGGCCCGACACGCGCGGCCGGTGTTGTCTTTCGGCAATCTCGATTACCATCTCAAGACCATGAATTCAGGGAAGCGACGCGCACGGATTTTCGGGGCCATGGGTGCGGCAGCGCTGCTGCTGTGTCGAATGGCCGTATCGCAACCGTCCGCAAGCGAGCCGCGAGTGGCGGCCGATGACATCGCCGGCACAGTCACCGGCGCTCATGGCGCGGAAGCGGGCGTGTGGGTCATCGCCGAAACGCACGATTTTAAAACGCGCTTTGCCAAAATCGTCGTGACCGACTCGGCCGGCCGCTACTTGATTCCGCAACTGCCCCACGCGAAGTACAGCGTTTGGGTACGCGGCTACGGACTCGCCGATTCGCCGAAGGTCGACGCCGACCCCGGGCACCGTCTCGACCTCAAGGCCGTCATCGCGCCGGATGCGGCCACGGCAGCGAGAATCTACCCCGCTGCTTATTGGTACGCGATGATGAAAATTCCTGAGGAGGCGCAAGTTGCAACGCTGCCGGGCGGGCGCAACGGATATCTCATGTGGATGAAGAACATGGGCTGCGTCGGCTGCCATCAGCTCGGAAATTTGGCGACACGCACTCTCCCTAAATCTCTGGGCACGTTCAAATCTTCGGAGGAAGCTTGGTTGCGGCGCGTGCAATCCGGACAGGCCGGCCGGAACATGATCGACGTCATCCAAGGCGCGCTTGCGGGAATTCCCATTCATTATCTCGCGGATTGGACCGACCGCATCGCCGCCGGCGAACTACCAGCGGTTTCTCCCACGCGCCCGACCGGCATCGAGCGAAACGTGGTCGCAACCGTGTGGGATTGGTCGGACGGCAAAGCCTATTTGCACGACCTCTCGGGAACCGATCGGCGGCATCCGACCGTCAACGCCAACGGTCCGCTTTATGGCGCGCCCGAACTCAGCACCGATAATTTTCCCGTGCTCGATCCGCTGCACAATCTTGCGACCACGTTCAAGGCGCCGGTACGCGACGCAGATACGCCGACCACTCACGACGATCCGGTCCTAAGTCCCTCGCCGTACTGGGGTGAGGAGCGCATCTGGGATAGCCGGGCGTTTGCGCACAATCCGATGCTCGATCGATCCGGCCGCGTCTGGTACACCGCGCGCATACGCGCAGCGGCCAACCCGGCGTTTTGCAAACAGGGTTCGGCGCATCCATCCGCAAAGGCATTCCCCATCGAATCATCCGAGCGTCAATTGGCGGTTTACACGCCGAAGAGCGGCAGTTATGTGTTCGTCGACACATGCTTCAGCACTCATCATCTGCAATTCTCGGAGGACGCGAACGATACCCTCTGGACCAGCGGGGGTCACGAGGTCGTGGGCTGGCTCGACACCAAGAAATTCGATCTGACCGGAGACGCGGCGGCCTCAGAAGGGTGGGCTCCGTTCGTACTCGACACCAACGGCAACGGTAAGCTCGATTCATGGGTCGAACCCGGTCAGCCCAAAGATCGAGCGCGCGATCAGCGTTTGGCGGTCAGCTTCTACGCGGTCATGCCGAATCCCGCCGACGGCAGCGTTTGGGGCTCGGTGGCCTTTCGGTATCCGGGCGCGCTCGTGCGGTTCGATCCGCGAACCCGCTTGAGCGAAATCTACAATGTACCCGCGCCCGGTTTCGGTGTGCGCGGCGCCGACATTGATAGAAACGGTGTGGTGTGGGTGTCGTTGGCGAGCGGAGATCTGGGGGAGTTCGATCGGCGCAAATGCAAGGGGCCGCTCAACGGTCCTGCGGCGACCGGCGATCATTGTCCCGAAGGCTGGAGCTTCCATCGCCTGCCGGGGCCCGGCTTCGTGAACGTGCCGCAAATGAGCGTGGAGTCGAGCTATTACACCTGGGTGGATCAACAAAATACGTTGGGGCTGGGCGCGAACGTGCCGATTGCCACGGGCAATTTATTTGACGGCGTGCACGCGCTGGTCGACGGGAAATTCGTGACGCTGCGCATTCCGTATCCGCTCGGCTTTTACGCCAAGGGTCTCGAAGGCCGCATCGATGACGCTGCCGCGGGATGGAAGGGGCGCGGCATCTGGATCACGAGCGGCGACCGGACGCCCTGGCACAAGGAAGGGGGCAAGGGCACCAAGCCGCTCGTCGTTCATTTCCAAATTCGCCCATCGCCGTTGGACCATTAAGGCTCGATCAGGTAGGACCAAGGTGCGGCGCGGAGCACGCGTCCGCGTCAGGTCAAGTTTTTCGCCGTCCGGCCGATTCAGGTGTCATGGAAGTCTCACGGTTTTGGACCTGCATCATTTTGACCGCGGCGGCCTGCGCCGCATCCGCGTCGGCATCGGCTGACGTGCGCAATCTCACCGGATTGCCGGCGTACCCCAGTCTCACGGATGCAGCCATGGATCCCTTTGCGCGAACCGATGCGCTCGGACACTGGTGCACTCATTTCTACGCCGACACGTCCGATTCTCTGGATAGAGTCGAGGCTTGGTATCGCAAGGTTCTTACCGGCGCCAGTGAAACTGATCTTTCCCACGATCATTCGTATAAAAATTACAATTCTCTCCTCGGAATCAAACTCGCCAAGGGCATCGACTCCGTCGCCGTGTACAGAGTCTCGAGTCAGGCGCCCACGTCCATCGACCTGTCTCGCTGCAGCCCGCCGCGCTGACCGCAATTCAAGCGTAGGCGCGCCCGAGGCCGTACTGCGCTCATGATTTGCGGTACGATTCTCCATGCGTTTTCAATGCGTGGTCCGCGCGGTCGTCGCCTCTATCCTGTGTGCAGGAGGCGTGCACGCGGCGCAGCCCGCCGCCGCGCCTACCGCGGCCGCACCTTCCGCCGCCACGCCCGCCGCCGCGCCTTCCGGTGCCGCCACGAGTGCACCTGCCGCGACACCTGCTACGCCCGCGCCGCCCGCTGCTGCCGCGCCGAACCCCCGTGTGTCGGTATTGACTGCGGAACAAGTCATCCAGATTCTGGATGAGACGGTCGATTGGTATCGAACCCTGGGCACTCAACAGCAAAACGCCACTCAACCGAGCGATCTGTTGATTCTATTCGCCAACCGGCAGACGGCGGATGAAGTGGTCGCTCTGGTGTTCGACATCGCACGCGCCAACGCGGAGCTCTTGAGCAGCGAAGCGAGTACCAGCGCTAGCCAAGCGCCCGCAAACAGCTCATCGCCGCAGTCGCTCGGCGTGCAGCAAAGCGAAGTGGTCGCGAAGCGGGAGTCCATCAACCGAGACATCGCTGAGGTCAAGCTGCGTCTGGCCGCTCCGGGAAAGAATAAGCAAGACCTCGAGGTGAAACTGTCCGAGCTGCAAAGCGAACTCGCGATGGCCGATGCCCGGAAGAACCTGCTGGATACCACCGCGGATTTCGTCACCGAGAACGATGCGAAGGCGGCGAGTGCAAATGCACTCAAGGCGCAAATCGACGCGATCGCCGCAACCGTTCCGGCCTCGAGCACGAATGCCGCGCCGGCCCTCATCGCAGGCGCGCCGGCAGCCGCCGCGACGTCGGGCAAGTCCCTCGCTCCCGAAGATTCGGCAAAGCCCGCACCGGCGCGCCAGGGGATTTGGGAACTCGGATCCAACGCGCTCAGACTGCACAACAAGATCGCAACGATCGACCTGATCGATCAGCGCACCGCCGCTCTGGCGGCGAAATTTCAAAAGATCAGCGCGCCGCCTCGCGAGCAGCTCAAAGCCTATTCGACCCGCAGCGAGGCGCTGGCATCTCAGGCGGATCAGGCCAGCGGCGAGCAGCTCAAGCTCCTGCGTGATCAATTCGATACCTTGGCATGGTTGTTCAAACAGACCTCGGCCATTTTGATCCCCTTGACCAAGGAACATGTGCTGCTGGAGCAATACCGGCACAACTTGAGCAACTGGAAGGAAACGACGCAGCGCCAGTACAAAGAGGCTCTCACCGCCCTCGGCGTGCGCTTAAGTATATTGATCGGCATATTGGCCGTGGTTTTCGGACTCGCTGAGGTCTGGCGGCGCATGGTGCTGCGATATGCGCCCGATGCGCGCCGGCGCAGCCAACTATTGCTGGTGCGGCAAATCGTCCTCTGGACCGTGGTCATCGGTATCGTCGGCTTGAACTTCGTCACCGAGATCAGCAGTTTTGTGACTTTCGCCGGTTTGCTCACAGCCGGCATCGCCGTCGCCATGCAAAGCGTCCTGGTGTCGGTCGTCGGATATTTTTTCCTCATCGGAAAGTATGGCGTTCGCGTCGGCGACCGAGTGCAAATCGGGACGGTGGTCGGAGAGGTCATCGAGCTCGGGCTGGTGCGCATGCATCTCATGGAACTCAATACGAACGGTCCGCTGGGTCCGACGGGGCGAGTGGTCGCCTTTGCCAACTTGATCGTGTTTCAAGCGTCGGGAGGATTGTTCAAACAAATTCCCGGCGTGACCTTGTCCTGGCACGAGATGACGCTGATTCTTCCGATCGTCAGCGACTACGCGGCATTGAAGGATAAGCTGTTGACTGCGGTCAGCCGGGTGGTGGAGGAATACCGCGACGAATTCGTGCGCCAGAACAAGGCCATCGAAGAATCCACGGCGTCGAATATCTTGAGCGACGCCATGGCGCAGCTTCAGATGCACTTGACGAACGGCCGGATGGAGGCGCTGATCCGCTATCCGGTGAGCCTCAAGCATGCGGTGGAGATCGATGAGCGCGTCTCCGAAGCAGTACTCAAGGTCATCGCAGAAAATGCCGGCGAAAATACCGGCGCCGCATCGCCGCAGTAATGCCTCGCGCTACGCCGGTACGCCCGTTTCGCGCAAGCGCGCAATTTCCGCGCGAGGCGGCGAGCCAAATAGGCGCCGGTACTCGCGGCTGAATTGCGAAGGGCTTTCGTAGCCGACGCGATGCCCGGCAGTGGCGCATTCGACGCCGTCGGCGAACATCAGCCGCCGCGCTTCGTGCAGCCGCAAGTGCTTCTGATACTGCAGCGGCGACATCGCCGTGACCGCCTTGAAGCGGTGATGCAGCGCCGAGGGACTCATATGCACCGCCTCGGCGAGTTCCTCGATCCGCAGCGGAGTCGCATAGCGCCGCTTGAGCCACTCGATGGCGCGCACCACTCGATGATTACCGCCCTCGCCCTGGGCGAGATCAACCAGCCGATAGCCCAGATCGCCTCGCAGCATCCGGTAATAGATCTCGCGCTCCACCACGGGGCCCAGTACCGGAATGTCCTCCGGTGCATCTAGCAGTTTCACCATCCTCAATACGGCGTCCAACAAGGGCTCGTCCATGCGCGCGACGTACAAGCCGCGATCCGCCGTGGCCGGCGGCAGTTCCCGGTCTCCCAACTCCAACAGTAAACGCCCGATTTCCTCCAAGTCGAGGTTGAGGCGCAGGCAGAGATACGGACGCTCGACGCTGGCTTCGAGCACCTGCCCCATCGCAGGCAAAGTGACCGACACCACCAGGTAATTGAGCGCGTCATAGTGGAACACCTCGCCGTTGAGCAGCGCGCGCTTGCGGCCTTGGACGACGATGCCGAGGCAGGGCTGATAGACCGTCGGCATGCACAGGGTGGGACCGCTGCTGCGAATCAATGCCAGCGACGGAATGGCCGATTGATGGGTGCCATCGGCCGGCGTCAATCGGGCAATCCGCGCGGACAGGTCCTGCCGCCGTTCGGCGATGCCCTTATGTTCTTGCGGCATCTGCAAATCGCTGTCTAGCATGGTCTTACTCGTTCCTCGCGTGTACGTTGCATGGTAATCGGACGCCGCCCGACGCGAAAGCCGAAATCGCGCCGATTGCAGGATCAGGCAAGAACCGGGCAGTAATGATCTAACGGCGGGGCGCCGCGGGAGCCTAGTCTAATCAGCACCCCACTCGGAGCCCCAACTATGAAAATTCCCCGCCGCACGCTCGGCCGTCAAGGCTTGGAAGTCTCGGCCATCGGCTTAGGCTGTATGGGCATGTCGGATTTCTACGGCCCGTCGGATGAAACCACCAACCTTAGGGTCCTCAACGCCGCACTCGACATCGGCGTCAACTTCCTCGACACCGCCGACATGTACGGCGTCGGTGCCAACGAGACGCTGCTCGGGAAGGTCTTGAAAACGCGCCGCGAGGAGGTCGTGCTCGCGACGAAGTTCGGCAGTGTGCGCGCCCCCGACGGCGCGTTCCTCGGCATCAAGGGAACGCCGGAGTATGTGCGTTCGGCCTGCGATGCCAGTCTCAAGCGTCTCGGCGTCGACCACATTGATCTGTACTACCAACACCGCGTCGATCCGAAGGTCGCCATCGAGGAAACCGTGGGCGCGATGGCGGAACTGGTCAAGGCCGGCAAGGTGCGTCATCTCGGCCTCTCCGAAGCATCGGCGAGCACCATTCGCCGCGCTGCCCAAGTGCACCCCATTGCCGCGCTGCAGAGCGAATACTCGCTGTGGACACGCGACCTCGAGGCGTCCATTCTGCCGGCGTGCGAGGATCTCGGCATCGGCCTCGTCGCCTACAGTCCGCTCGGCCGCGGTTTTCTCACCGGCGCCTTCAAAAAACCCGAAGACTTCGAGGCCGGCGATTTCCGGCGAAGCAATCCGCGTTTTTCCGGCGAGAATTTTGCCGGCAATCTGCAACTGGTCGAGATCGTCTCGGAGATTGCGCGCGAAGAAGGCTACACCCCGGCACAAGTCGCGCTCGCGTGGCTACTCGATTGCGCACCGTACATCGTGCCGATTCCTGGTACGCGCAACATCAAGCGCCTGAAGGAAAATGCACTCTCGGTTCTGGTGCGGCTCGGCGACACGCAGCTCGAACGGCTCTACGGGATCTTGCGCGAGCGGCCCGTGACCGGCGCGAGGTATGCCGAGGCGTCGATGGCGGCGATCGATGCCTAGGGAAATCGGTGCTTAGAGAAATCGATGCTTAGAGAAATAGTCCGCACTCGCGAAAGGCGCTAGGCTACCCCCAACGATTCCGATGGGGAGAAAACCGATGTTCATCCTGGCCGTGCTCGGCACGACGCGATTGATGGCGCGCGGCGCTATCTTCTTTATCCTCGTGGCGGCCGCGGCAACCGGCGCTGCCGCTGCACAGCGTGCGACCGCGGGAGCGGCGGCTGAACCGCCCACGGTCGTCGTCATTCAAGCGGCGCGGCTCATCGACGGCCGTGGCGGAGAGCCTCTCGCACCCGCGATGGTGCGCGTGGAGGGCGGGCGAATCTCCGCAGTCGCATCCTCTCTTCCGGTTCCGTCGGGTGCGCGCCTGATCAACTTGGGCGACGCGACGCTCCTTCCCGGTTTCATCGATCTGCACACGCACCTAACCGGGCGTAGCGACGTGCATTGGGAGGACGCGTTGGTCAAGACGACGCCCGCAGAGGAGGCGTTGTGGGGAGCGCACAATGCACTGATCACGCTCCTGGCGGGATTTACGACCGTGAGAGACATGGGACCCAACTGGCCGTACACCGACGTCGCGTTGCGCAATGCGATCGAAGCGGGTGCCGTGCCGGGACCCCGCATGCTGGTCGCCGGCGCCTACGTATCCTCGACCGGGGGCGCCGGGGACGCCAGCCAATTCTCGCCCTACGTACAGGTTCCCCTCGTGCACAATCTTGCCGACGGGCCGGAGGAGATCACGAAGGCCGTGCGCACCAACTTCAAGAACGGCGCGGACTTCATCAAGATCCTCGCGACCGGCGCCGTGCTCTCCAAGGGTATCCTTCCGGGAGCGCAACAATATTCGGATGAGGAAATGCGGGCTGCCGTGGTGGAGGCGCGCCGATGGGGGCGCGACGTGGCGGCCCATGCTCACGGCACCGAGGGCATCAAGGCGGCGATCCGTGCCGGGGTCCACACCATCGACCATGGTTCAGGGCTCGACGACGAGGCGGTGGCCATGCTCAAGGCACAGCCGACCACTTTTTACGTGCCCACGTTGGCGCTGATGTCGGCGAATCTCGACGAGGAGGGCTCGACCACCATCCCGCCGGCGGAAATGGAGCGGATGCGAAAAATCCGCGCCATGGCGGAGGGCGGGTTTCGGCGGGCGTTAGCCGCCGGGCTGCCGATCGGCCTCGGTACCGACGCACCGGTCATCGCGCATGGACAAAATGCGCGGGAGTTCCGCACTCGCGTTCGCTTGGGCGAGAAGCCGATGGCCTCGCTCGTCTCCGCGACGCGCCTCAACGCCGAAATCATCCACATGCAGGATCGAATCGGGACCGTGGAAGTCGGAAAACTGGCCGATCTGGTGGCGGTGCCGGGCAATCCTCTCGCCGACATTACCGTGACGGAGCGAGTCGGCTTCGTGATGAAGGGCGGTGTCGTGTACCGGCAGGAATTAGCGAGTCACAAGTGACGGCGGCGGAGCGCGCTATAGAAAATCGCGTTTGATCCGATTGTCCCACTGTCGCTCGAACACGATCGTGTCGCCTTCCAGCGCATGAATGGATTCCTGGATCCGGAATTCTTCCGGCGTCGACGTGAGGTCGAGAGTCGACCGCACGGTGGTATCCCATCCCTTGCGCTTCAAATGACTGAACCACTCCAGCTTCCACTCGGAACTGTTGGGATCTCCCTCCTTGATCGACATGTACCAATCGCTGCCTCCCGACATAGTGGTGTCGATATCCGCGAGCGTTTCCGGGGGGTCCCGCAATCGCTTGTGCAGCAGGACTCGTCCCTCCGCATCCGGACCGGTCTGAGTGATGGAATAGTTCTTGAGGTCCTCCGGGTTGGCTTCCACCTGGGCGCGCACTCGATCGCGTAGTACGGGAATCGTCATCGGCTCCGACTCCGTGTTGGCCGGCCGGACCGGGAGCGCCAGGCGCGAAGCGCCGGTGGTAATTTCCAGAGTCACGGGCCGAGGCGAAGGCCACAACAGGGGCCAAATCGATTCGCTGATGGCCACGCGGATGCGGTTGCCCTTTTTGAATCGATGCGCCGTGAAGTAGCACGGCACCTCCACGTCATAGCGGCGTCCGGGTTCGAGTGCCGCCGGCGACTCGTGCCCGTCGCGATGGGTCAGATTCAATACGCCGTAACTCACCGACCAGGACTTGCCCTCCGGCGTCACTTCGTTGATGCGCACGACGAGTTTGGCGACCGGTTCGCTCGACGACACGCGGATGGACGCGATCGGCCGGCCCAAGATTTCAATGTCGTTTGCAAGCGGGACGCTATCGAAGGTGACGGAACGTTTGTCGTCCGGCGTCTGGTCCGGCGGCAAATCGATATTCAAGTTCCACGGATACCATTCACGCTTGGTCAGCCCGAGCGCTTCTTGAGACCGGCAGACGCGCACGGTTTCGGCACCGGCCGCATCGGCCAAACCATCCGCGTTGAAGTACAGGTTCCGCGAAATAATATGCGGCGACGGCCAAGAGGGTTCCGTGACCCATCGGCCGGGGACGTCTTTGGGCCACACTTCAGCTGCGGTGCGATCTTCCAGAAATACCCGCAGCATGGGTTCATCCATGATTCCGGTGTCGGCTCCGAGCAGCCATTGACTCCACCATCGAACTTCTTCGGTGACCCAGTCGAGACCGGGACCGGGGTTCGCGAGCTGCGGATACTTGTGACCCCACGGCCCGAAGAGCCCCTTGCGCGGTACATGCAAGTTGCTGAGCAGGCGCGGCAAGAAGTCTCGGTAGGAATCCACTTGTCCGTCGACGGCGTAGACCGGGCACTTGATGCGTGAATAATCCATGGCAACCGAACCGTGCTGCCAAAAACCATCGTAGCGTTGATGCGAGAGCCATTCGGTCAAGATCGGCGGCGTCGCCTTCAGACGATTGAGCCACATCTCCCTCCACCGGTCGCCGACGATCGCCGGGTCCGGAGGGCCGACCAGTACGGTCTTGAATTCCGCGCCCCAATCGAACATATCCAGCGTCAGCCCACCGCCGACGTAATGCGCGTCGTCGGTGTAGCGATTGTCCGTGGCGCATTGCGGAATGATGGCTTTCAATGCGGGGGGCGCCAGAGCGGCCGTTTGCAGGGAGTTGAAACCGCCCCACGAGATTCCGCGCATACCCACCGACCCGTTGGACCAAGGCTGGCGCGCGAGCCACGCGATCACCTCGACCGCGTCGTCCTGTTCCTGCTGCAAGTATTCGCCGAGCAACACCCCATCGGAGTCTCCGGAGCCGCGGATGTCGACGCGCGCGAAGGCAAACCCATACGGCACGAAGGCTTCGGCCCACCCGGTGTCGCGTTGACGTTCGAGATCTCGCTTGCGGTACGGTAGGTATTCCCAAACGACCGGAACGGGCGAAGCCGCCGCGTCCATGGGAATCCACATTCGCGCCGCGAGGCGCGTGCCGTCCTTGAGGGGGATCCACTCGTTTTCAATTCTTTTGAACGGACGCTTCGCCGGCAGTTTCCAACCGCGGCCGGCAGTAGAAGCCGAGAACGCGGGCGACCCGACGACTGCGGCGCCTGCGATGACGGCGCTCGAACCCAATAAGAATCTACGTCGTGATACTGGCATGGATGATAACGGTAAATCCTAAGCGATTGTCCCGATGTAGGGTATTCCCGTCATCGTAATTTGGCAGCGGCCGGTGTTGGATCAAATCTGAGATTCGTGATCAAATTGGTGGGGGTTGTCGCTGGCA
Source organism: uncultured Gammaproteobacteria bacterium (assembly GCA_963755965.1). Taxonomy (GTDB): domain Bacteria; phylum Pseudomonadota; class Gammaproteobacteria; order Steroidobacterales; family Steroidobacteraceae; genus Bog-1198. Next base: position 1,025,874 of record CAVWLU010000004.1, on the reverse strand, counting down.
GAACAACACTCGACGGGAGAGCGCATCATGGGAAATAGCTACACGAAGCGGTCACCGCGGCATACCGACAGCCGAGTACTCCTGCCCGCGAGGACCCAGGTGGGTGCGGCAGTGTTCTTCGCGCTCTACGGCATTCCGCATTATGCGTCGGCACAACAACAGCCGGAGGCGGCATCCAGCGAGCTGTCCGAAATCACGGTGACGGCGAACCGCCGCGAACAGAAGCTCGAATCGATTCCCTACAGCATCTCGGCGGTCAGCGCGGAAGAAATCGCCGCGACGGGCATTACCGACCTCGCCTCGCTGGCGAACGAGGTACCCGGACTTAGCTACTACGATTTCGGCGCAAGGCAAAGCGGTGCGACGGTGCCCATCATTCGCGGCCTTAACGCGAGCGATGTGGCAGTGCAGGGACGCGCCTTCCGCACGTTTGAACAGGCGCCGGTCGGCACCTATATCGGCAATTCCCCGGTCGACGGCTACTTTCAACTGGACGACGTACAGCGCATCGAAGTCTTGCGCGGGCCGCAAGGTACGTTGTACGGAGCCGGCGCGTTGGGCGGGGCGCTTCGGATCATTCCGAACGCGCCCGAACTCGGCGCGTACGCGGGTCGCCTCGAGGCGAGCACCGGGAACGTCGACGGCGCCAACCGCATGAGCTACACCACGAGCGCCATGGTCAACCTGCCGGTCGGGGACACTCTGGCGTTTCGAGCCGCGGCGAAATTCGCTTATGAGCCCGGATATATCAACGCCTATGGACTGCTACAGAGCACGGGATCCCCGCCCGAATCCATCCCCGTGCTGGCCGATCCCGGAGATCCGGTGAACAGCCCGGGAGTCTTCTACGGCAAGAACGACTGGAATGATCAAAATTCATTCACCGGGCGCGCCAGTCTCGCATGGAAGCCCAATGAGGCCTTCAATGCGAACCTCGCCTTCATCTATGCGAACACGAACGGCGACGCCGGCCCGTACACGAATAACACGTACCCGGGCGGCGCGTATCCGCTCGACCCGAGAATCACGTTTCCTGCCGGCAACGGCCGCATGACATTCAGCGCACTCGATCAGCAATTTTGGAGAAGGTCGACTCTGTCGAGCGTGGATTTGAGCTACGACGCCGGATTCGCGACGATCTCCTCGACGAGCACTTACGCACAGACGACCGGCTATACGATGTCCGATGGGACGTACGTGATCGGCCTCATCAGCGAGTTCAATCTCAATAACTATTATGCCGGCAATCCTCTCAATCCGCGCTACGTGGAGCCCGGCCTGTTCACCGACACCGCACATACCTTCGATCAGGAGATACGGCTGGTGTCAAAGACCGACCCCGACGCGAAGATCGATTATGTCGTCGGCTTGTTCTATGAGAATCAAACCCGCGTCGGTAGTTGGTACGTGACGAGCCCGGGCTCCCCCGAGCGCGCCGTACAGCAAGGTTGTACCGGGCTGTACTACGCCGGAGCATCTTTTCCGAACTGTCTGGTATCCGTCGGGTCCAATCCGCCCGACTCCAACTTCGTTCAAATCGATACGCAAGACTTTACCGACAAGTCCGAGTTTGCCGAGCTCACCTGGCATTTCATCGACCACGGGCAGATCACCTTCGGCGGCCGGCATTTCGAGCAGACATTCACTGACTCGCAGTCGTATCTCGTTTACACATACGGTCTGCTGATTCCGGCATCGCCGCACAACTCGCCGGCGTCGAAGAATACCTGGAAGGTCAATCCGTCCTACGAATACAGCCAGGATCAATATGTCTATGCGATTTGGTCGCAGGGATTCCGCCGAGGCGGCGCCAACTCGGTACCGCCGGTGGGGATTTACAAAGAAAGCCCGCTGTTGGCTACTTATGCTCCGGATTCGGTCAATAACTACGAATTGGGGTTGAAAGGGCGATTTGCCAATGAATTCAGCTACACGTTCGCGATTTTCGACATTCAATGGGACAAGCCGCAGATCTCCTCGACCCTGCCCGACGGGAACCTCGCGGTTTACAACGCCAACACCGCCCAGTCGAAGGGATTCGAGTTCGAAGCGCGGGGACCGTTATTCCTACCGGGATTGAGCTTTTCGGTCGGCGGTGCCTACGCGGATGCGAAGCTGACGAGCGGCTTCTCCCTCCCGGCGAACAACGGCGCAGGCGTGATCGAGCCGGGACTCATCAGCGGCCAGTCCGGCGACCAAATGCCGGGCAGCCCGAAGACCAGCCTGGCCGCGACCTTCACCTACGACCGCAGTGTCGCGCCGGGCTACGACCTTGCGGTAGCACTCAATGGAATCTATAAAAGTGCGGTACCGCTTTTCTTGAGTCCGCAGATGGCGCTGTACCAATCTCAGGCCTACGGACTCATGAATCTCAGCACGACGCTGAGTCACAAGCCTTGGCGCGTCGGTCTTTATTCCACGAACGTTCTGGACAAACGCGCCATATTGGCTCCGTTCGTTCCGAACATCTTTACGAATGGCGGGGGCCTCATCCAGAACAACACCTACAATCCGCCCCGCGAGATCGGAATTAAGATCGGTTACACTTTTTAGTTGCCTGGCGGCGTAGGCTACGCGTCGTCCGGAAGCGGCACCCGAGAGCGGCGCAATGCGCCGACCAGCGGTTCAAGGTGCGCTCGATACGAACGCCAGCGTCCGGACGACGAACCGTAGATCGGCCGGCGTATTTGAGCGGCGCTCGCGGTCAGCGACACCGCCGCATTCTGTTGAAGATCGATCGCCTGTGCGGTCCAAGTGAGTTCGCAGTACCGCGCAGACGGCGCCGCCCACCCGTAAAGGGTCCTTCACCAAGTCTTCATAAACGACCTCATGAATGCTCTCCCCGAAGGCGTCACGCCAGTGACCCATCAGTCCTTCGTAGGCGGCGTAGTACCGCGCCAGGTCTTCAAAATCGTAGCTGAAGGGGTAGGCCTCGCCGAACAGCGTGCGGTACATGGCAAAGCAGCTGTCGAGCGGCGAGCGTCTCACGAGGAGGAGCTTCGATTGCGGTAGTGCGCGTGCGATCGCACCCAAGTAGAGATAGTTCAACGGCAACTTCTCGACGATCTTCTCATTCGCGGCGCCGCCGTCCGCCAGCGTCGCATAGTTTGCGGCGACAGCGTCAGGATCGGCCGCCGCGGCACGTAAGAACACGTCTCTGCCGTCCGTTGGCGCGGCCTTCATCAATGCCCGCAAGAAATTGTCCGTTTCGCCATTCGTGCGTACGCCGGGAAGACCCGTCAGGATGCGTTCCAAGAGCGTGGTGCCGGAGCGCGGAAGGCCAACGATGAAAATGTAGCGGCCCGAGCCGCCGCGGCGCGACGCGTCGCGCACGGTCTCGGAGGGGAATACTTGCTTGATTCTCTCGAGCTTTCGTTCATCGACGGCGACGTCATAGGAAAGGTGCCGCCGGCGAGCCCCGGCGGCGGCCGAGAACCAGTGAAAGGCCTCATCGAAGCGCTGCAGGTCGTCGAGTTCCTTGGCGAGTGCGTATCCCAACGGCACTCGCGCCCGATCGTCGATTCCCGGACGCGCGAGCAGCGAGCGCAGTTCCTCGATGTGATTCGCCTCCGGTGTCTGAACCCGCAACTCCGAGCGCAGCAAATACGTCGCGTACTGTGCCGCGTCGAGCGCGATCGCGCGATCGCAAGCCGCCTCGGCTTCGGCGAGCCGGCCGAAACTTCGCTCGCTCGACGCGAGGTTGTACCAAAACCGCGCCGTGTCCGGAGACAGCTCCACCACGCGCCGGTACAAGGCATTCGAGCGCTGGTACTGTCCGAGGAGCAGCGATACATGCGCGAGGCCGTCGAACGCATCGGCGATGCCGGGCTCGCACTCGAGGGCACGCAAAACGACCGCCTCCGCTTCGCGAGGTCGTCCAAGTTGCAGCAATATCGTCGCGAGCATGCCATGCGCCGGTACGCACACCCGTTTGCCCGCGACCGCGCGCTCGGCGAATGTCAACGCCTCGGTGAGACGTCCGGCGCACATCAATCGGTACGCCTCGATCTCGGGATTTGATGAGGCAGTCATGGGTTCACGGCAGTCCGAAGCCGCGGTATTGTACACTTCGGTATGAGTATTTCTCGGCGCGACGTTCTCATAAGTTCAGCGGCTCTATTATCGGCCGGTCCGGTCGCCATGATTCGCGGCATGTCGAAGGCATCGGGCGCCACCTTAAGCGGTTGGCGATTACCCGACAAGAATGCGGTTCATGTCATCGACAACCAGTGGATCGGCTTGAAAGACGGCACGCAATTGAGCGCGCGGCTTTGGTTGCCGGAGAACGCCGGCAAAGCGCCGGTCGTCTGGGAATATATCCCCTACCGTAAGCGCGACCTCTATCGCGCATATGACGATGCTCTGGGGCGGCGAGCTCGCGCAATACGGGATCGCCTATGCGCGCGTCGATGCACGCGGTTCCGGCGATTCGCAAGGCGTACTGGTCGACGAATACCTGGATCAGGAATTGAATGACGGCGTCGAAGTGATCGCCTGGCTGGCTCGGCAAGCCTGGTCGCAACGGCTCGGTCGGTATGCGCGGCATCTCGTGGGGCGGGATCAATACGCTGCAAATCGCCGCGCTCGCGCCGCCCGAATTGAAAGCCATCATGCCCATGTGCTGCACCGATACGCGGTACACCGACGATGCACATTATATCGGCGGCGCGCTCGGTCTGACCGATCTGCAATGGGGCGTTCAGTTCAAGGCCGTCATGGCCATGCCTCCCGATCCGGCCATCGTCGGTGAAAGCTGGCGCGACCAATGGCGTCAACGCCTCGACGCATCGCCGCCGATCCTGGAAAAGTGGCTCTCGCATCAGCGCAACGATGCCTTCTGGCAGCATGGTTCGGTATCGACGGACTATCGCCGGATCAAATGCGCCGTGTACATCGTCGATGGTTGGGTCGACACCTATGTGAACACGGTCACCCGAATCCTCGCCCACGTCGACGCGCCTCGCAAAGCATTGATCGGACCCTGGGCTCACAATTATCCGCAGTCGGCGAGCCCGGCACCGAGCCTGGACTGGGCGTACGAAGAGGTCCGTTGGTGGAAGCAATGGCTGGCCGGTGTTCAAACGGGAATCATGGATGAGCCCATGCTGCGTGCCTACATGCCCTATCGCACTTCCTCGGAGCTCTATCCCGCGGACACTCCCGGTCGGTGGATCGCAGAGTCGAGCTGGCCTCCGCCGCAAATCAAATCGCGCACGTGGTATCTGGAGGAGGGCCGTTTGGCGCCCAAGATCGGCTCGCGGAATACAGTCAGTTACGTTGGCGATAAAATCGTCGGATTGCAAAAGCCGGAATGGCTGCCCTTTCCGCCGGAAGGCATGCCGGGCGAACAGACGCCGGACGATCGGAATTCGCTGCTCTTCGACACGGCTCCTCTCGATGCGGACGTTGAAATCCTCGGCCACCCGGTCGCACGCATCCGGGTCGCAGCCAATCAGCCGGTCGCCCATATGGCGCTGCGTCTGTGCGAGGTGACTCCGGACGGCAAGTCGTGGTTGGTCACCTATGGATTGCTAAACCTCACGCACCGGGAGGGCGATGAGAAACCGGCCGCGCTCACACCCGGTGAAGCCTACGATGTGCGCATCGATTTATCTTTGATTGCGCACCGGTTCAAAGCGGGCAACCGCATTCGCCTCGCCGTGTCGGAAAGCCTGTGGCCTCTCGTGTGGCCTTCCCCGCGAGTGACGACGCTCACGTTGTGGCACGGCGTATCCAGCTTGGAGTTGCCGGTGCGGCCGATGGCGAGCGACCCCGCCTTCCCCATCCCGGTGAACCTTTCCGGCAATAAAGCTCCCAATGGACGGACGCCGCTCAAACAAGCAGGCCCCGACGCCGAGGGCTGGTTTGAAATTCGCCAAGATCCGGCCCCCTACTCATACCCGGTGGCCGATACCGGAACCATCATCCACGGGGCGGCGGGCATCAAGGAGTTGCTGCGGATCAAGCAAGGCGACAACAATAGTTGCGTCTGGCAGGGAGAGCGCAGCGGCGGATTCCAGCGCGGCGACTGGAACTGCGAGGTTTACAGCTCCTTTAAGCTCACATCGACTCCGGAAACCTTCTTCATCGAAGAAACGGTGCGCGCGCTCGAGGCGGATAAAGTCGTCTTCGAACGCGTCAACAAGGCGACGGTCGAACGCGATCTCATGTGAGCAACGAGCTCAGATTTGATTTCGTGGAATGCTGTTCTGCCAGTCCGTGCGAAATACCGACTCATCGCCCTCGTAGGCCTCGATCCATGCGGACAGCTCGAATGTCGATGCCGTCGAGGTCATCGTGGCGCCCGTGTCTATTTTTATCCGCCAGTCGCCGCGGCCCATTTCGTAAGTCTGCGTCATCGTGGCACGCGCGGAGTTGGGCTCATCGGGCTTGATGCTGTAGATTCTTTCGAATACATGGCTCATCTCCAGGCCGATGTCGTCGAGCCGGAATTTCCCCCAATCGCCGAACACCCCGCCGTCGACGTAGAGTCGATGGCTCACCTCGCCGGTGATCTGATCGATGGCCACGGCACGTTCGACCCGGCCCTTGCGCAAAACGGTCGCGGGTGACGGAGGTGCGCTGACCGCCTCGGGCAGCGCACGCGATTCGCCGGTCACCGGCTTCCGGCTTTCTCGCGGGGAGCTCGAGCTGCGAGCCGCCCGTGAACAAGGTCAGTGTCGCGGATTCCGGCGAAGGCCATAGGATCGGCCAATACGCATTGGAGAGGGCAAGCCTGACGCGGTGCCCCGCCGGGAACGCATACGCGGTGCCCGTCAACTGAACCTCGACCCGATAACGCTTCCCGGGAACGAGAGGTGTCGGCGATTCGCGGCTGAGGCGGTGAGTAAGATTCAAGAAACCGCGCGCCACCGATGCAGCGCTGCCATCGGGTGCCACGTCGATCAACCGGACGGCGACGAAGGCATTCGGCCGATCAGCGGCCAACTCGAGGACGACCCGGACATTGCCCAAGATTTCGAGGCGCTCGGCAAGCGGCTCCGCGTCGAATTCCAGCGAGCCGAATGAATCGAGCCTTTGATCGCCGGGTATGTCTCCCGGATTTCCGAAGCTGCCCCATTCGCCTGATGCGAGTCCGGTCGACTGCGGCGAGGCCAGCGTGAGCGGTTTGTCCGCGGCGGCCGAGGTTCCAAGACCATCGGCATTGATGGCGAAGATCCGCGCCTCTACGTTCGGGCTCGGCCACTCGCTTTCGGTGATCCAGCGTCCGGGCCGGTGAGCGTAGAAGGGTAGGGGCCGGACGCTATCCATCAAATAGAAGCGCAATGGCGGTTCCTTCATGATTTCATTGTCTATTCCCTTCAACCAGCGATCCCACCACCTGAGCGCCTCCTGCAGGAAGCCGACGGCGGGCTCTGGGGATCCCTCATGCGGGTATAGGTGTCCCCACGGTCCCATCGTGACCTTGTGGGGAATGGATAAGTTCTTCGCCAAACGCAAGGGGGTATCGCGGTACAAATCCGCCCAGCCGCCCCAAAACCACGTCGGTGCGGTGATGGCCTCATAGTCGAAGCATACGGAGCCGTGCCGCCAGTACTCATCCAGAGTTTGATGCTCGAGCCAAATCTCGCGGCCAGAATTGTTCGGCCGCGAGTCTTTCGAGCCACATCTGACGCCAACGTTCGCCGACGACGTCCGGATCCGGCGGGCGCGCGTTGAACACCTGCATGATGCAGCCCCACCAGAAATTGTCGTTGAGGAGGCAGCCGCCGGAATAGTGGATGCACTCGGCGAACCGGTCATCGGTCCCCATGACCGCGATGATGGCCTTCAGCGCGGGTGGTCGGCGGGCCGCGACTTGGAGCGAATTGTAAGCGCCCCAGGATTTACCCATCATGCCCACAGGCCCTCGGCACCACGGCTGCCGCGCAATCCACTCGATCACCTCGAGCGCATCGTTCTGCTCCTGAAGGAGGTACTCATCGTGCATGATGCCGTCGGACTCGCCGGATCCGCGCATATCGACGCGCACGGCGGCGTAGCCGTGTCCGGCGAACCAGCGATGCATGCCTTCATCGCGCCTCCTCATGAAGTCGCGTTTGCGATAAGGAATGTATTCGAGGATCGCCGGCACAGGCGTTGTGCCCGCATCCGCGGGCAGCCAGAGGCGTGCGGCGAGGCGGCAGCCGTCGGACATCGTGATCCAGGTGTTTTCGATGTCGTTAACCGCGGACGGCAGCGAGGATTCATGGCGCGTCATGGGCTGATGACCTCGGTATCCGGCGCCGCGCGCCGCTGCAGCGGATATTCATGCGGCGGCTCGGCACCCAACAAGTAGCGAACGAAATAATCCCAGCGGCGGCGGGTCGCATAATTTTCCGCATCCCCTTGATACATGTGCCGCTGATTCGGCAGCATCAAAAGGTCGAAGTCCTTATTGGCCTTGATCAGCGAGTCGACCAGCAGCAATGTCAAATAGGGAGGCACGTTGTCATCGAGCGTGCCATGCATCAGCAGTAGATGCCCTTTGAGGTTTTTCACGATGCTCTCGTTGTCCTGGCCATCGTAATTCGACGTGCCGTCCGGTTTACGTTCGAGCAATCCGATGAATTTCTCGCCCCAGTCATCCGTGTATCCCCGTTGGTCGTGGTTTCCGGACTCCGATATGCCCACCTTGAAAAAATCGGGATACTCGAACATGGCCGCGGCCGCGGCATAGCCGCCGCCGGAATGACCATAGATGCCCGCGCGATCGAGGTCGATCCACGGAAAGTCTCGCGCGAGTTGCTTCATGCCGGCCACCTGATCCGCCAGCGTGTTCTCGCGCAGGTCGCCGTAGTCGACATCATGAAATTTCTTGGAACGGAAGGGCGTGCCCATGCCGTCGATGGCCACCACGATGAATCCTAGCTCCGCGAGCGATTGTCTGTCGCTGCGCGAGGCCATGAAGCGCCGGCTGCCGACGCTGCCGATCTGCGGGCCCGGATATATCGAATTGACGATCGGGTATTTCTTGCCCGCATCGAAGTTGGTGGGCTTGAACATCAGGCCGTACAGATCCGTCGCGCCGTCCCGCGCTTTGACGGTAAACGGTACGGGCGGTTTCCAGCCGACGCGGAGCAATCTGGAGATGTCGGTCCTTTCAAGGATGCCGGCCAGTGCTCCGTTTCGATTTCTGAGAACCATGACCGGCGGCATATCGGGAGTGGAATAGCGATCCACGAAATACTCCCCCGAGCGAGCCATCGAGATCTCATGATTGGCATTTTCAGGCGTCAACAGTGTCAGACCCTTGCCATCGAATCCGACCTTGTATAGGTGGACGAAATACGGATCACGCCCCTTCTCTCGGCCGACGCCGGTCAAGTATAAAATCCGCCGCTTCACATCGACCTGGAGCACGTCGACCACGTTCCAATCGCCCGCGGTGATCTTGTTTTGGAGTTGTCCCGTGGCGAGATTGTATAAATAAAGATGCGCCCAGTTATCGCGCTCCGAAAACCAAATGACTTCATTCACCTCCGGCAAGTAGCACCAATTGACCGCACCTCGATCGTTCGAGGAGATGTCGGACTCGAAGTACGACGAGGCCTGCTCGTCCAAGACATTGCGAACGGCGCCGGTGCGCGCATCGGCTTCGCGAAGCTCTGCGCGCTTGTGATCCCGTGAGGTCGAAACGAAAGCGAGACGCAAGCTATCGAGACTCCACTGGGTGTCCGCCAACTGACCGTCCCCGCACTGAACATCGTAGCAGGGCGAGGAACGATGGGGATCCGGCGGTATCTGCAGCCGAACGAGTTCGCCCGAGTCAACGTCGATGATCACGCGCTGGATCGTGGCGATGGCCTCGTCTCCGGCCATCGGATACTTCCACGACTCGAGTTCCGGGTGTCCCAGCTTGGTTCCGACGAGATACATCTCCCCGACGCCGCGTTGATCCTGCTGATACGTGGCTATCCTTTTCGAATCGGGCGACCAGGTCAGTATCGCGTGATTCGTGTGTTGCCAGCCCGCATTGTCGGTGGCATAGCCAAAATCCTTCACGCCATCTCGCGTGAGCTGCTTCTCCTCGCCTGAATGGACGTCGCGCACCCAAAGATTGTAGTCGCGGATGAACACCGCTCGCCGTTTGTCCGGAGACAGCGATTCGTCCGCGTTTCGCTTCCCGAGCTCGGAACAACGCACGTAATGCAAGTCGCATGTCCAGTATTTGGAGGCTGCCTGAAACGAGATTGTCGCGCCGTCGGCCGACAGATGGAAGCTGCGAAACGGCAGACGAGACCCGTCGTAACGCACGCCTGAACTCGCCGACAATGCGGCGGCGAGTTTCACTTGATCGAAAACAGGTCCGTGCGTCCGCAGATCCGGATCGACCCACACAAAGCGTTTTCCCTCCGGTGTCGAGGTCAAGTACCACATCTTTCCGTTCGGCAGCCAGGTCACATTTTCGGCGGTGTTGAACACCAGCGGAGCGGTATTCGGCGGCAGAAATTGCTCGGCGCGGGCGTAATCCGACTCGGTCGGCGCGCGCTGCGCGTCGGCAATCGCAGATGCCTGTACACAGAGGAGGGCGGCGAGGAGACCGCACGATGTGCAATGACTCATATTTATGAGTCTGCCATAATAGTCTTGACTATTTTCGGCTGCCTCCTCCCCATGTCCCAGCATGAAACCGACGATCCGATCAGCCGCGAGCGCCTCCGGCAGGTACTCTTGCCGATAGGCCAGGCGACCGGATTGCCGAACGCCGTCTACACCAGCCAAGAATATTTTTTCCGCGAGCGCGATGCCGTCATGGGCCGTACCTGGGTAGGGCTCTCCTTCACGGACGCCATTCCCCTAAGACCTTTCGCGCAGCCGCTCGAGTTCATGGGGTTGCCGTTGCTCATCACGCGCGACCGCGGCGGAATTTTGCGAGTCTTTCACAATGTCTGCAGCCACCGTGGCATGAAGCTCGTCGCGGAGCCAACCGAAGTCCAGGGGCTCATTACCTGCCGATATCATTGCTGGGCGTATGCGGCGACCGGCGCGCTCAAGGCGACGCCGCACATCGGCGGCGTGAACCAGCATACTTGCGATGGGTTCAATGTCGCCGAGCACGGCCTGAAAGAGGTCCGCAGCGCGGTGTTCATGGGAGTGCTGTTCATCAATCTTAGCGGCGACGCCCCCGAATTTGACCAATACATCGCTCCTCTTCGGCGGCGCGCCACCGGGTTCATCGGCGAGCGGGGATGGCCGACGCTCCGGCCCGGAACGACGGACTCGCACCTCACCCTGGAAGTAAGGTGCAATTGGAAGCTGGCGGTCGAGAATTACTGCGAGGCCTATCATCTGCCGTGGGTGCACCCCTCGCTCAATAGTTATTCGAAGCTCGAGGATCACTACTGCTTCGTCGATGCCAAGGACTTTGCCGGCCAGGGATCCCTCGCTTATCGCTTCGGCGAGGTCGCGGGCACGCGCCTGCCGTCGCTCGAAGACTGGCCGGCGGACCGGATGCATGTCGCCGAGTACCCGTCGCTGTATCCGAACGTGCTGCTCGGCTTCCATGCGGATCATGCGTTCGCGATCATTCTGACGCCGGTCAACCCCGCGCTGACGCGCGAGGAGGTGCGGATCTTCTACGTCGGAGACGGCGCCGACTCCGACACCTATAGCGGCTGCCGGGCGGCAACCCTCGCCGCCTGGCGCGTCGTGTTCGGCGAGGACGTGTTCGCGATCGAAGGCATGCAGGCGGGGCGAGCGTCGCCGGGTTACCGCGGCGGCGTGTTCTCGCCGGTCATGGACCTGCCGACCCACCACTTTCACGGCTGGGTGGCGGCAAAGCTCGCGGAGCGGGCCGCTCAATAGTTCATATCGGGCATCGAGGCCTTGCGTTCGGCAATGAATGCCGCCAGCGCCTCGCCTTTGGCGGGATCCAACGGCGGCGCCCGATAGGCGGCGAGCATCGCTTTCCACCGTTGATTGGCCCGCCAGACGATATCGTGCGCACCTTCCTGCGACCACTGCTCGAAGGAATTGTTATCCGACAATTCGAAATCGAAAAAGGCGGTCTCGTAATTGCGCATCGTGTGTGCGGAGCCCAGAAAGTGGCTGCCGGGTCCCACCTCTTGGAAGGCATCCATCGCGAAGCCGTTCTCGTCGAGATCGAGGCCGTGACCGACCACGTGAAAGGCGCCGCACTGTTCGGCGTCCATGACGAATTTCTCATAGGACATGACGAGGCCCGCTTCCAGCCAGCCCGCCGAGTGCAAAATGAAATTGGCGCCCGCGAGGAATGCCGGCCACATGGAATTCGCACTCTCGTACGCCGCCTGCGAATCGGGAACCTTGGATGCGCACAGATTGCCGCCGCAACGCAACGGCACGCCGAGGCGGCGCGCGAGTTGCCCGATCGCGAAATACGCCAGCGGCGGTTCGGGAGTTCCGAAGGTCGGTGCGCCGCTCTTCAGCGACATGGATGACAAGAAGTTGCCGAGAATGGCCGGAGATCCCGGCCGTTCCAGTTGACCCAGGGCCACGCAGAACACCGCCTCTGCAAAGCACTGCGCAAGAGCGCCCGCCGTGGTCACAGGGCCCATCGCGCCCCCTAAGATGAACGGCACGCACACGGGAGCCTGATTGGCGGCAGCATACGTCCGGATTACCCGGCTGGCTTCGCCGTCCAAGACCAGCGGCGAGTTCACGTTGACGTTGCCGAGAATGACGCAATGGCTGTCGACGAAGTCTGCGCCGAAGAGTATTCGGCACATGGCGATCGAGTCGGCTGCGCGCGGTGAGGTGGTGACGGATCCCATGAAGGCCTTGTCCGAGAGCGTCATATGCGCAAGCAGCATGTCGAGGTGGCGCTTGTTGACGGGAATGTCGGTCGGCTCGCAGACCGTGCCGCCCGAGTGGTGCAGCCAGGGAGTCATGTACGTGAGTTTGACGAAGTTATGAAAATCCTCGAGGGTGCCGTAGCGCCGGCCGCGGTCCGCATCGCTCACGAAGGGCGGTCCATAGGCGGGTGCAAACACGGTTGCGCGGCCGCCGATGGTCACCGAGCGCGCGGGGTTGCGCGCGTGCTGGATGAACTGCGCCGGCGCCGAGCGGCTGACGATCTGCCGCGCCAAACCCATCGGGACGCGCACCCGCGAATCCCCGGCAATGTCCGCCCCGGCATCTTTCCATAACCGAATGGCCGATGGATCGCCGCGGATCTCCATGCCGACCTCTTGCAGAATACGATCGGCGTGCTGCTCGACCATGATGAGTTGCTCTTCATCGAGCATCTCGTAGGGGGGAATGACTCGCTTGATGAACGGCGCAATCGCCGGATTCACGGGACGAATACGTTGCCGGCTTTCTTTGCGCGGCCGCGGACGAGCCGATGGCGTAGTTTCTTCCATTATCGGACGCCCGCCATGAGCCGTTTCAGCCAGGGCGTCAAGAGCAGCATCGCCGCGCCGGCAAGGGCGCCCCACTCGAACATCCTGAGAAACAGGGCCGGCAGCGACTCGAGGTGGGTCACGTCATATTGGGTGGCGAACTGTCCCGCGAGATTGTTGCCGAGTGCAATCGACAGGAACCACATACCCATCACCTGCCCGACGAGCCGCGGGGGCGCGAGCTTGGTCATGGAGGAGAGGCCCACGGGCGCAAGGCACAGATCGCCCCACATTTGCACCATGTAGCACAGCACCAGCCAAGTCGGCAGCACTTTCTGGCCGGCCATCACGTAGCCGCATGCGAAGTACATCACCAAGAAGCCGATGCCCATCAAGATCAGACCGGCCGCGAACTTGACCGGCGTCGACAGGTCCCTTCCGCGCTTTTCGAGGCCGAGCCATAGCGCACTGAAGAGGGGAGCAAATACGATGATGAAGACTGAACTCACCCCCTGGAAAATTCCGGCCGGCACTTGCCAGCCAAAAAAGTTCCGGTCGGTATATCGTTCGGCGAACAGCGTGAGCGACGTGCCGGTCTGTTCTTGGCCGGCGTAGTACATGGTGGAAGCGACGAAGAGCGCGATCATCACGTAGACCCGGTTCCGCTCCTTGCCGGATAGTCCTGCGAAAAAAACCAGATACCCGAAGCATCCAGCCGCGAGCACTCCGATGAGCCACGAAGCCGCTGTCGCGACCGCTTGCGGGTCGATCGTGAAGGCGCCCGTGATCGCGAGCGTCGCGACGATGACGACTGCCAGCAGGAAACCGATCACCGGCAACCAGGATCGAAGCGTCGTGTTCACCGGAGTGCGAAGGCCGGAGGCAGAGAGGTAATGGCGGGTCAGGAGGAATTGGACGAGGCCTAAGAACATTCCAGCGGCCGGCAGGGCGAAGCCCCAATGCCAACCGAAGCGCATGGCGCAAATCGGCACGAGCAGGGCGCCGAGCAGCGCCCCCACATTGATGCCCATATAGAAGAGCGAAAATCCCGCGTCGCGCCGCGAGCCGCCTTCGGGATACAGGTTCGCCACCAGCGCGCTGATATTGGGCTTGAGCAACCCCACGCCGAAGGTGATCGAAGTCAGTCCGAGAAAGAACACCTGCGTGGTTCCGGAGGCCAACATGGCATTGCCCACCATGATGAACACACCTCCGGCGACCACGGCGCGCTCGGCTCCGATCAGGGTGTCGGCTATCCAACCGCCGAGGATGGAAAAGAGGTAGGACCCCGCGACAAAGAGCCCGTAGATGGAACTTGCCGTCTTGTCCCCGATGCCGAGGCCGCCGTCTGCGAGGGTTCCCACCATGAATAGGACCAGAATCGCCCGCATCCCGTAATACGTGAACCGCTCCCACATCTCCGTAAGAAAGAGAGTCGCGAGACCGCGAGGCTGGCCAAATAGCGTCTTGACTGGCTGTCGCAGCACCGTCGATGCGTCCATGCAAGCATCCTACGGCCGGCAGGCCTCAAAATCCCGTGACGTTTCGACGCTAAACGTCAAAACGTCGGGAAAAAAAGAGAGGGTCACGGGGGCAGCCAATTATTTCCCGCCCGATTGCGCAGCGTAAATTCGGCGTACCGATTCCAGGGTGTCGGCATCTTCCGCGCGTTTGTCTTCCCGGTAACGCTTAACCCTCGCCAGACGCAACGCCATGCCGCCCGGATAGCGGCGGCTCGCCTGCAGGTCGCTGAAGGCTATCTCGACGACGAGTTCCGGCCGCACGTACACCGTCCATTGATCCCGGTGCGATTCGCGCGCCAGCAACTCCTTCGTCTGCCATTCGAGCATCACGTCCGTGAGCCCCTTGAATGTCTTGCCGAGCATGACGTATTCCCCCGTGGCCGGATCCAGCGCGCCGAGATGCAAGTTCGAAAGTTTCCCGACGCGCCGGCCGTGGCCCCATTCGGCGGCGAGCACCACGAGGTCCAGCGTATGAGCCCGCTTGATTTTGAGCCACCCCGCGCCCCGATTGCCGGCTTCATAAGGGGCGTCCAGGGATTTCGCCATGAGGCCTTCATGTCCGGCATCGATTGCCGCCACATAGAACGCGCTCGCCTCGGACTCGGACGACGTGATCAGCCGCGGCACCCGCAGCGCCTGCGGGACTGCCTCCGCGAGGGCTTGGAAGCGTTCGCGGGTGGAAAGATCGGCGATGCTTCGCCCATCGACGTACAAGCAGTCGAAGAAAAACGCCTCGATCGGTAGGTCGGCGCGCAGCGATTCGACGCCTTGCTTGCGGCCGAAACGGCGCATGGTAATTTGGAACGGATGCGGCCGCCGAGCAGCATCGAAGGCGATCGCTTCGCCATCGAGAATCAACGTATGCGCGCCGAGCGTGCGTACCGCCTCGACGATTTCCGGCACGGCGCCGGTCACCTCGTTCAGCGAGCGGGTATAGATACGAACCTCGTCGGACACTTTGTGCACTTGGATCCGCGCGCCATCCATTTTCCACTCGAAGGCCGCTTCGCCTCGAAGCTCCCGCAGCGCCTCGGCAACGTCCGCCGCCGTCTGAGCGAGCATCGGTGAAGCGGGCTTGAACGGTTCGAGCTGGAATTTCGACAGGAACTCGGCTCCGTGAAGCAAGGCGACGCGAGCGAGAGCTCCCAAGCTCGAGTACATCGCCGCCCGGCGCACCTCGGCCGCCGGCACGCCGGACGCCGCGGCGATGGCCTCGAGCATCGCGCCGGCCAGCGCGCCCTGTCGAAGTTCTCCGACGATGAGACGAAGCATGAACTGCTGTTCGGCGGAGGTCGCCTTGGAAAAGAGAGCCTGCAGCGCTTGCGTGCGCCGCGCGGCGGAGCCGGCGCCTCGGATATCGGCGATTGCAGAGAGAGACCGGTCTACATCCGCGATCGACAGCGTAGCCTCGTGCGCAGCCGGACCCGACGCGGCTGCCTGAAGTGCCTTGTAGGCGATGCCGATTCGTCCCTGCGATAATTCCCCCGACATAATGTGCACGGCGGTTTCGATCTCATCAGGGGCCAGCGACCGAAGCGTGGAGGCTAGCTCCCGCACCTTGGCTAAACGGCCGGAAGCGGCTCCGACGCGTTGCGAAGCTTCTACGAGTTGGGCGAACAGTGTCATGGGACGATTGTAAGTCGAGAATCGCGGCTGTTGCTGCCGTCCGGCGTTTCAAGCACCGCTAGACTAATTCGCGGGAGTGAGTGACCATGCTTTGATGCGTACCACCGGTGTGAAAATTCTGCTCGTGGCGCTCGCCGCCGGTTTTTTCCCCGCCCTGTCGGCGCTAGGGCAGCAAGCCGCGGCCCCGCAATACCCCGCCGCGCAGGCCGCCGCAGCCGCCGCAGCGTCCTGGCCTCACACGATCATGGTCGATGGCGCGAGCATCACGGTCTATGAGCCGCAGGCTCTCTCTTGGCCCGAGCGCAAGACGTTGACCGCTCACGCTGCGGTCTCGATTCTGCCGAAAGGGCAGACCAAGCCATTGCTCGGAACCATGGAACTGAACGTCGCTACGCGCGTCGATGATGCGGCAGGCGTGGTTTATCTGACGAAACCAGCCTTGCAGTCCACTCACTTCCCATCGCTCGACACTGAGCAGGCGGCGGCTCTGGAGAGTAAGATTCGCAATGCGCTGCCCCAGTTCGAACCCCGTCCGGAGCCGTTGTCCTCCATACTGATCAGTCTCAATCAGATGCCGGTTGCGTCAGTCGCGGTGAACAACAGCCCGCCGACTATTTTCTATTCCGATACGCTCGCGAGCCTTATCGTGTTCGATGGCGAGCCGGTACTGACTCCGGCCGGCTCATCCGGCTTGTCATTCGCGGTGAACACGAACTGGGATGTATTCGAAGACCACGGCACGTGGTATCTGCTCAACAATGGATTTTGGTTCAAGGCGCCCAAGGCAACGGGGCCGTACGAGCCCGTGGCAAGTTTGCCCGTCGAGTTCGGCGCATTGCCGAAGAGCACCAACTTCGCTCGAGTCAATCAATACATCCCGGCCAAGCCGTTGACGTCGAAAGATACGCGGCCGAAGATCTTCGTCAGCACCAAACCAGCCGAAATCATTGTCACCAGCGGGGCGCCGAGCTTCAAGGCCGTCGCCGGGACCGGCCTGCAGCGAGTGGTCAACACATCGAGCGTGCTGCTTTTCTACCCGGCAAAGGGACAGTTCTACTTGCAGCTATCCGGACGCTGGTTCTCCGCCCATGGTTTCGATGGGCCTTGGGAATTTGCCACCGACAAGTTGCCGGCGGATTTTTCGCTGATTTCGCCAACGGGCCCTGATGCAGCCATTCTTGCGTTGGTACCGGGCACGGTGGCCGCTCAGGAGGCACTGCTCAAGGCGCAGATTCCGACCACCGCGACGTTTCAACGCAGCGCCGCGAAATTAACGGTCATTTATTCCGGTCCGCCGCACTTCGTGCCCATCACGGGAACGACGATGCTGTATGCGGTCAACACCAACGCATATGTGCTGCAGATTGGCACGGGCTACTATGCCTGCGAGGGCGGCGCGTGGTTCGTTTCGGCAACGCCCTTAGGTCCGTGGCTGCTCGCCGACAGCGTGCCCGCGGTGGTGCACACCATTCCGCCGGCGAGCCCGATGTATCACGTCACCTACGTTCAGGTATACGCCGTGACGCCGGTCGCCGTCACCTACGGATTTACCTCGGGCTACACGCTGGGCTACGTCAGTTACGGAGTGCTGGTTTACGGCACGGGCTACTACTATCCCCCGGTGATCATTGCGGGGCCGGTGCCGATTTTCTATCCCTATCCGTACACTTACGCGGGCGCGGTTTGGTACAACGCCAGCAGCGGCGTCTGGGCCCGCGGCGGTATCGTGTACGGGCCTTACGGCGGCGCCGTGGCCGGTGCGAGTTACTACAATCCGAACACGGGCGCCTATGCGCATGGAGCCGCGGTCTATGGGCCCAACGGCGGCGCAGGTGCGTGGTCGGCCTACAATCCAAGCACCGGCAGTTATGCTCACGGCAGCTCATCGTGGAGCAACGGCAGCGGCAGCGGCACCGCCAGCTACTACAACGCGCGCACCGGCGTCTCCGGCACTACCAACCAGAACGTCAATCCGTATGGCCGTTCGGGTTCGAGCACTTTTTCGGGTCCGAACCAGACCATCAACACGCAGAGCGGCGCGAACGCCAACGGCCGGGCAGGAGGATTCAACTCATCGACCGGCGCGAAGGGAGCGGGGTATCAGAACAATGTCACCGGCGGAAGCGGCGGTGCCGTTAAAACGCAAAACGGCGATGTGTATGCAGGGCACGACGGTAACGTCTACCAGCATACCGATAACGGCTGGTCGAAATACGACAACGGTTCATGGAACCCGGTGCAACCGCCGGCGAACGGCACCAAAACTCCTCCGGCCAATAGAAATTCCGGCAACACTCCGGGCAGCCGCGGCGGTGCGGGCGGCGGCGGTGCGGGCGGCGGTACCATGGATCGCAGCGGATATCAGCAATTGGATCAGGATCGGCTCGGCCGCCAGGCCGGCAGCGGCCGTTGGGGTAACGGCGCGAGTACAGGCGCCGGCCGCTCCAGAGCCGCGGGCTCAAGATCGAGGCCGCATTAGGCGGGAGCTATCAACAAGGAGTTGCATCGTGATGCGTCGGATAGGCTTCTCGTCCCTGGTTTTTATTCTCATCTCCTTTACAGCCCCGGCGCTCGGGCAACCGCCCACCGATGCGCAACTTTCTGCGATCCGCAGCGCCTGTCGCAGCGACTACAGGAGCGTTTGCGCCGATGTACCGACGGGCGGTAAAGAATCGCTGCAGTGTTTGCAGCAGCATGCGGACGCCGTCTCGAGTCCGTGCCGCGACGCGTTGGCGGCCGTCAACGCAAAGACAAGCTCGCCGCCCCCGGCAACCGCAGAGCCGGCGCAGTCACAGTCGGCGCAGTCACAGTCGGCGCAGCCACAGTCGGCGCAGTCGCCGCAGACGCCGCCCTCATCCGCGGCTCCGCAGATGTCGCGGCGTGAACAGGCGCATCTCTTGCGGGCCGATTGCGGCAGTGACTTTCAGAAATACTGTTCGAGCGTTGAGCTCGGCGGCGGACGCGGGCTGGCCTGCCTGCAAGCGCATGCGACGGAACTGACCTCACTGTGTCAGTCGGCACTGCTAGCGGCCCAAAAGAAATGAATCGGAGCGGGTAGAGCTCGACGGCTGTTGGCAGTGTCAGTCGGCCCTCATATTCGCTTCGCCGCCTGCCTATCGATGGTAAGCCTGTTCTCTTTATCGGCTTGCGCCCCCGTAGGTCCGAATTTCAGCCGACCCGTGCCGAAGCTGCAATCGGATTGGATCGATTCGCCTGCAACGGAGCGGCAGCCGAGTTCCGTGAGTTCCGCAATCTTCTGGGCCGACTTTCACGATGAAACTCTGACCAGGTTGATCAGGAAGGGCGACGAACAAAGCCCCACCCTGCTAAGTGCCGTGCAGCTAATGGTTCAGGCGCAGCAACAGGTTCGCATCGATGTCGCCAATCTGCTGCCCGCGGTCCAACTGTCGGGGAGCAGCAATTATGGGCTGCCGACCATCGAATCGCAGCTCAGGGGCACGACCGCCGGCGCCGCCACTGACCAGCTATTGGGGCAACTGAGTTGGGAAATCGACTTTTGGGGCCAATTGAGGCGCCAACTCGAGAGCGACAAAGCGAGTCTCAAAAGTGCCCGAGCTGGTCTCGCCGCGGCCCGGGTGTCCTTGGAGGCGAGCGTCGCAAGTACCTATTGCAATCTGCGCATGACGGAGCGTCGCATCGAGGTGGCGGAGACCAATTTGCTGCAGCAGGCAGAGGAGAAAAGAATCGCCGAGGCAAAGTACCGTCTCGGGGCGACTTCTGAACTCGATTTCCGCCAAGCGGAAACGCAGTACGAACAAACCAAGTCTCAGCTTCCTGTTCTGCGCCAAACCTTGGCCCAGTACCAACACTCCTTGAGTGTGCTGGTGGGTGAGACGCCGGACTATTTTGTCCGCCATGAACCCGCCCGCACGGGGCTGCCCACCGTGCCGACGATTTTACCGATCGGCGCACCCAGAGATCTTTTGCGGCGCCGTCCGGATGTCTTGCAAGCCGAATACAACGCCGCGGCGCAGTCGGCAAGAATTGGCGTGGCCCAAGCGGCGCTCTATCCAACGTTCAGCCTGACGGGCGCATTCGGCTACACCACCACCGGGAGCGCGAATAACCTATTCCGCTGGGACAATCGAGCCGTGCAATACGGCGTTGGATTTACCTTTCCAATCTTCGATCGCGGCAAGCTGATCAGTCAGGTGCGGATCGAGGACAGCCTATTCCGGCAGGCGGTGTTGACCTACCAGAATCAAGTTCTGAGCGCACAGCAGGATGTCGAAGACGGCCTCGCGTCGATTGCCGGGCAATCCGGTCAAGTCGATGAATTAGGACTCGCCAATTCAGCGGCGGCGCGGGCTGTCACGCTCGCCATGCTGCAGTATCGCGCGGGTCAGGTCGACTACACCACGGTGAGTACCGCGGAACAGAATCGTGCGCAAAGCTCCGATTCCTTGGTTCAGGCGCAGGGTGGCGTGCTTCTGGCCCATATCAGCGTATTTCGCGCCATCGGCGGCGGCTGGGATCCGAATGATTCAGAGTCTCGCGTTCAAGGAGCCGAACAATGAATGCGGTTGCGATGGTAAGACATCTCGCGGTTGTCGTAAGCGCGGCGCTGCTGTCAGCCTCCCTGGCGGGTTGCCACAGGTCGTCGTCTACTGCGAAGGATGCTGCCCCCGCGGTTGCGGTGGCCGTTCAAGTTCTTGCCGGCAAACGCATTCGCGACGAGATCGAGCTGGATGGTTCGGTGTCGCCCATGCAGCAGGTGAATCTCGTTGCGCGTGTCGCGGGCACGCTCGAGCAGATCAAGTTCAAGGACGGCGACCGCGTACGTGCCGGGCAGGTGCTATTCATAATCGAGCAGCCACCCTACATCGATCAGATCAATCTCAACCAGGCAAAACTCGACCAAACCCGCGCCGACTACCACCGTCAGAGTGAACTCTTGAAGGAAAATGCGAACTCGCAGGCCAATGTCGAAACGTCGCTGTCGAACCTGAAACAAGCTGAGGCCAACGTCAGTTTGGCGAAACTCAACCTCGACTACACCGTGGTCAAGGCACCTTTTGACGGAGTCATCGGCCGTCGTCAGGTCGATGTCGGGAATTACGTCGGCGCCACCCAGGGCGGTACCGTTCTCGCGACGTTGATGCAAGTCTCTCCCGCCTACGTCTATGCCTCGATCGGCGAACGCGAGGCGCTGCGAGTCCGCGCGAAAATCCCTCCGGGTGACGTCACTCGAGGTGTGGGCCACGCCGTGGTGCATGCCCGGTTGCAGGGCGATGAGGGCGCCGGTGAAGTCGGCGTGCTCGACTTCATAGATCATCAAGTCAATTCATCGAGCGGCACCGTGCAATTGCGGGGTCGTTTCGACAACGGCAACTATCACCTCCTTCCGGGCTTCTACGCCAAATTGACCATCGATGTCGGCCCGGACCGCGATGCATTGGTATTGCCGAGCGCCCTGGTTCAATCCGACCAGCAAGGGGATTTCGTGTTTGTGGTAGGGGAGGACAATCGAGCCCGTCGACGAAATCTCACTACCTCCCCCTTGCCGGGCGAGGAGAAGGAAATCGTCAAGGGATTGATGCCCGGCGAGCGTGTGGTCACCAGAGGGGGCAACAAGCTGAGCGACGGCGAGCCCGTTGAGATCATTGCCGGCGATGGCTAGGTTCTTCATCGACCGGCCGATTCTGGCCAACGTGATCGCGGTGCTGATGCTCGTGTTGGGAACCGTCTCGCTGCTGCGCTTGCCGGTGGCCCAATACCCGCAACTGACGCCGCCGACCATTCAGGTCTCGACCAGCTATCCCGGCGCAAGCGCGTTAACCGTGCAGCAGCAGGTGGCTCGCGCCATCGAACAGCAAGTCAACGGCGTGGAAGGCATGATTTACATGCAATCCTACTCCGGCAACGACGGGCGTTACGCGCTGACGGTGAGCTTTGCGGTTGGCACCGACATCGATCGCGCGCAGGTCGCGGTACAAAATCGCGTTTCCATCGCCGCCCCCACATTGCCGTCGGCCGTGCAGCAGCAGGGCGTGGTGACGAAGAAAAAATCCACGGCCATCTTGCAAATCGTCACCTTGTCGTCAACGGACCCGAAGTTCGATGCGCTTTTCCTGAGCAATTATGCCGGGCTGCAGCTGCGCGACCATCTGGCGCGTCTTCCCGGTGTCGCCGACGTGACCGTGTTCGGAATCGGCCAGTACAGCATGCGGGTCTGGCTGGACGCCGCGCAGATGAGTCAGCGCGGATTGAATCCCTCCGACATCGTCTCCGTCATCAGTCAACAAAGTCAGACCGTCAGTGCCGGACAGACCGGGATGCCGCCGGCGCCGGTTGGCCAGCAACAGCAGCTCACGATCAACGTCGATTCGACCCTGACGAGCCCTGCGGACTTCAGCGATCTCATCGTCAATACCGCTTCCGACGGCAGCATCACGCGCCTCAAGGACGTGGCCCGCGTGGAATTGGGGAGCGCCGGCTACAATCAGAGTTTTCATCTCGACAATCGCGCCGCGGGCGGCATCGCCATCTTCCAGCTACCGAATGCCAATGCGCTGGATACCGCCAAGGCGGTGCGCTCCGAGATGGACCGGCTGGCGTTGCAATTCCCGCCGGGTTTGCACTTCGACATCCCATTCGACACGACGAAATTCGTGCGCGCCTCCATCAGCGAGGTGTATCACACGCTGTTTGAAGCCGGTGTCCTGGTGCTCATCGTGATACTGGTATTCCTGCAGAGCTGGCGCGCCATGCTGGTGCCGGCCACCACGGTGCCGATCACCATCGTCGGGACGTTCGCCGCCATGGCGGCGCTCGGTTTCACGGTCAATCTGCTGACGCTGTTCGCAATCGTCCTGTGTATCGGCATCGTCGTCGATGACGCCATTGTCGTGGTTGAGGGCGTGGCTCAGCACATGGAAGGGGGTAAGAGTGCGAAGCAGGCGGCGATCGACGCCATGGGCGAGCTCTTAGGTCCCATCATCGGCATCACACTGGTGTTGGCTTGCGTTTTTTTGCCGGCAGCGTTCATACCCGGCATCACCGGGCAGATGTATCGGCAATTCGCCCTGGTGATTGCGGCGGCCGCCGTTTTATCCGGCATCAACGCGATCACTCTGAAGCCGGCGCAATCGGCGCAATATCTGCGGCCGCCCGATCCTAATCGTCGCCCCAACGCCTTTGCGCGAGGCTTCGACAGGGTATTCGGCCGTTTCGAGACAGCTTATCTTAAGCTCATCGAGAGGATGATCCATCGCCGTTGGCTAAGTGCGGGCGCCGCTCTCGTGCTGATCGCGGCTGCGATCTTCGGATTCATGCGCATTCCGACGGGGTTCATTCCCACCGAAGATCAGGGCTATTTGATGATCGCGCTGCAGTTGCCCGATGCGGCTTCGCTCGAGAGAACCGAAAATACGTTGGCGCGGATCGTCGAAACCACCCTTGAAATTCCGGGCATCGATCACGTCATCACCATCGGCGGTGTGTCGCCGCTCGACAGCAATGCCACCGTGTCGAGCGCCGGAATGGTTTATCTCACGCTCAAGGACTGGTCGCTGCGCGGGTCGGGGCAGGACCTTACGACGATCTACCGGCGGCTCTCGTCGGAAATGACGAAGATTCCCGGGGTAAGCGCCAAGGTTCTGCCGCCACCGCCCATCAATGGGCTGGGTCTATCCGGCGGATTTCAGATGCAGATCGAGCTGACCGACGGCAGTATCGATTACGCGAAGCTCAACGAAGCGACGCAGGCCATGGTCAACGCGGCGACGGCGGATCGCCGCATTTTGATGGCCTTGAGTTCTTTGAGAACCAATGTCCCCGAGATCAAACTCATCTTGAGCGGCGCGCGCGCCGAGAGCCTCGGCGTCAAGGTCGGCGACGCTTATGCCACACTCGAAGATTACTTGGGCTCGGCCTACGCCAATCAGTTTCCTAAGTACGGCCAGAATTTTCCCATCTATCTTCAGGCCGATCAGCCCTATCGAAGCACGGCCAACGCCATCGGGCGGCTGACGGTACGAAGCCAGTCGGGGGTAATGGTGCCCATGAGTGCCTTCATGGACTTCAAGACCGTCACGGGACCCGCCGTCGCTTCGCAGTACAACCTGATGACCACTGCCGCCATCAACGGCGCCGCGGCCGCCGGCTACAGTTCGGGCGAGGCACTGATATTGATGGAATCGCTGGCCAAGAAACTGCTGCCGCCCGGGGTCGGCTTCGAGTGGACGGCAAGCTCGTATCAGGAGAAGTTGGTCGGCGGCGCAATCGGGCTCGTATTCGGTCTTGCCTTGTTGCTGGTCTATCTATTGCTGGCCGGTCAATACGAATCCTGGCTCAGTCCTCTGCCGGTGCTGCTCGCCGTGCCGCTGTCCCTGGTCGGCACCGTCGCCGTCCTGAGTCTCGTCGGATTGCCGAACAATATTTACGTGCAGATCGGCCTCGTGTTGCTCATCGCCTTGTCCTCGAAGAACGCCATCCTGATCGTGGAAGTTGCGCACGATTTGCACCGGACCGGCACGATCCTCGAACGCGCGGCGCTCGAGGGATCTCGCCGTCGCTTCCGGCCCATCGTCATGACGTCGCTTGCCTTTATCCTGGGCGTCGTGCCGTTGATCGTCGCAGGCGGCGCCGGAGCGGCGGCCCGCAAATCCATCGGCATCACTGTGTTTTCGGGCATGCTGGCTTCTACCGTACTCGCGCTGGCGTTTGTGCCGGTATTTTTCGTTCTGATTGGGCAGTGGCAGGAGCGGCTTCAGAATTCAAGGAGCGCCGCCTCGGCGCGTGCGGCGACGCGGGCCGAGGGCGGAGCATCGACGTGATTGCCTGGTTCTTCATCGAGCGGCCGGTGCTGGCCAACGTCATCGCCATTTTGATGCTGGTGCTGGGTGCAGTCGCGCTCTTCGAACTGCCGGTGGCTCAGTATCCGCAACTGACGCCGCCGACCATTCAAGTCACGACGAGTTTCCCAGGCGCGAGCGCCAAGGCGGTTGAACAGCAGGTCGCGCGCGCCATCGAGCAACAGGTCAACGGTGTGGAAGGCATGCTGTATATGCAGTCCTACGCATCCAATGACGGGAACTATTCGCTCACGGTGAGTTTTGCCGTCGGCACCGATCCCGATCAGGCCCAAGTCGCCGTGCAGAACCGGGTGAACATCGCGCTGCCGACGCTCCCCGCCGCCGTCCAGCAGCAGGGTATCTCGACCAAAAAGAAATCGACCGCCATCTTGCAAATCATTACGCTGACATCGTCGGCTCCGGCACACGATGCGCTGTTCCTGAGCAATTACGCCAGTTTGCAAGTCCGCGATCGCTTGGCGCGGTTGCCCGGCGTTGCCGACGTGAACGTGTTTGGCATCGGCGAGTACTCGATGCGGGTCTGGCTGGATACGGCTCAGATGACCCAGCGGGGCTTGAATCCGGCGAATGTCATCAACATCATCAATCAACAGAACCAGACCATCAGCGCCGGACAAATCGGCATGCCGCCGGCGCCGTCGGGCCAACAGCAGCAGCTCACCGTCACTGTCGATAGTCCTCTGACCAACCCTGCGGACTTTGCCAACTTGATCGTACAAACCGCGGCCGATGGCAGCATCACGCGGCTGCGCGACGTCGCCCGGCTGGAGTTGGGCAGCGTCAACTACAATCAGGACTTTCACTTCGACAACAAACCCGCCGGCGGCATCACCATTTATCAGCTGCCGGATGCCAATGCGCTCGATACGGCCAAAGCGGTCCGGGCGGAGCTCAAGCGTTTGGCGATAAATTTCCCGTCCGGTGTGCGCTACGACATTCCGTTCGACACGACGGTGTTCGTCAAGGCCTCGATTTACGAGATCTATCAGACGCTGATCGAGGCAGGGATGCTGGTGCTGATCGTGATTCTCGTGTTCCTTCAGAGTTGGCGCGCCTCGATGGTGCCGGCCACGACCGTCCCGGTTACCATCGTCGGTGCCTTCGCGGCCATGGCGATCATGGGGTTCAGCATCAATTTTCTGACTTTGTTCGCCCTCGTACTCTGCATCGGCATCGTGGTCGATGATGCGATCGTCGTCGTTGAAGGCGTTGCGCAGAAGATTGCCGAGGGCAACACCGCGAAGCAGGCGGCGATCGACGCCATGCGTGAGCTGGTCGGTCCGATCATCGGCATAACGTTGGTGCTGGTCTCGGTGTTCATTCCCGCTGCCTTCATATCCGGCATCACCGGCCAGATGTATCGACAATTCGCGCTGGTGATTGCCGCGACCGCCGTGCTCTCCGGCATCAATGCGCTGACTTTGAAGCCGACGCAGTCGGCGAAGTATCTGCGTCCTCTCGATCCCGATCGGCGACCCAATCGGTTCACGCGGATATTCAATCGTGTCTTCGAACGCGCCGAATCCGGCTACCTTAAAATGATACGCGCGATGCTCGATCGCCGCGCTCTCGCCACCGTCATCGCCGTGGTTCTCATGGCGGCGGCAGGGTACGAATTTTTGCGTATACCCACGGAGTTTCTGCCGGTGGAAGATCAGGGCTATCTGATGGTGGCCGTGCAGCTGCCCGACGCCGCCTCGTTCGAGCGCACTCAACGCACGCTCAAGCAGGTCGTCGACGCCAGCCTCAAAGTTCCGGGTGTTGCCCATGCCATCAGCTTCGGCGGCGTGTCCCCTCTCGACGGCGATTCAATGCTGGCGAGCAACGCGACTCTCTCGAACGGGGGTCTGGTCTACGTCATGCTCAAGGACTGGCATGACCGCGGGCCCGGCGTGGATCTCAAGGCCATCCGCGCCCGACTTGCGAAGGAGATGGCCCGGTTGCCCGATGCCAATACCAGCGTGCTGGTGCCGCCTGCCATCAACGGCCTCGGGATCTCGAGCGGATTTCAAATGCAGGTGGAATTGTTGGACGGCAGCAATGATTTGAACAAGCTCGGCGCCGCCACCGACGAATTGGTAACGGCGGCGGCGGCCGATCCTAAGATTCAGTTCGCGTTCACATCGCTGCGTGCCCGCGTTCCGCAGATTCAGCTGCGAGTGAATCGCGCCCGTGCCGAAAGCGTCGGCGTATCGGTTGGTGACGCCTACAGCGCGATTCAAAGCTATCTCGGCTCGAGCTATGTCAATCTTTTTTCTAAATTCGGCGAAAATTTCACGGTTTTCGTTCAGGCCGACCCAAAATTCCGCGCCGATGCAACCAAGATCGGCGATCTGACCGTCCTCAACCGATCAGGAGTGATGGTGCCGATCAGCGCCTTCATCGAGATCGCCAATGCCACGGGCCCCGCCATTGCCGCCCAATACAATTTGGTGCCGAGCGCGGCCATCATCGGAGCTCCCGCTGCCGGATTCAGCTCCGGGCAAGCCCTCGATGCAATGGAAAGGCTCGCCGCAAAATCGCTTCCCGCCGGCGTAGCCTTCGAATGGACGGGATTGTCGTACCAGGAACGACTGGTCGGCAGTACCGTCGGCCTCGTGTTCGGTCTCGCGCTGCTGTTGGTTTACCTGGTGCTGGCCGGACAATATGAATCGTGGTGGCTACCGGTGCCGGTGCTCCTCGCGGTGCCGCTGTCGCTGGTCGGTACCGCGACGGCATTGGCGCTGCTCGGGCTGCCCAACAACATCTATGTGCAGATTGGTCTGGTGCTGCTGATCGCGCTCTCCGCCAAGAACGCCATTCTCATCGTCGAAGTCGCGCAGCAGCTACGCAAGGACGGCAAACCTGTTGTCGAGGCGGCTCTCGAAGGCGCGCGGCGCCGCTTCCGCCCGATCCTCATGACGTCGTTCGCTTTCATTCTCGGTGTGGTGCCGCTGGTGCTGGCACGAGGTGCAGGTGCAGCCGCACGCCAGTCCATCGGCATCACGGTGTTTAGCGGCATGCTTGCCTCGACGCTGCTGGCGGTCGCCTTCGTGCCGGTGTTCTACGCGATGATCGAGATCTGGCGTAGCCGGCGCGAATCGCCGCGCTAACCCCGAGGCGCATCCCCGATCACGGCGCATCAGCAACCCCGAGGCGCATCAGCGCCATCAGCCGGTGCGATTTTCCGCGAAGCTCAGCGTCTTGAAGAGACTTGCCTCGGCGTCGCCCAGCTTCTTCTGCGCGCGGATCTCATTCACCAGCTCGAGCGCCGTCTTCGAGCTCGGCGGCAGTTCGGCGTCGCAGGGCTCGAGCGGGGTGGTGCGCTCACCCCAGCGAATCAAATGAGCGGACAAGGTCAGTCCGCCTCCGAACGCCGGCATCAGCACCAGGCTGCCGGGCGGCACGCGGCCTTCCTCGACCGCCTCCACCAGCGCGACCGGCGCCGTGGCCGCACTCATGTTGCCGTATTTCTGCACGTTCAGGAACACCTTCTCCGGCCCCGCGCCCGCGCGCTTTGCGACCGCGTCGATGATGCGAAGGTTTGCCTGATGCGGGACGACCACCGCAATATCTTCGATCGTCACGCCGGCGCGCCGCATCACATCGAGACTAGCCTCGCTCATGCCTTGAACCGCTTTGCGAAAGATCTCCTGACCGTCAAAGTCCCAGCGAGTCTGGCCGAACTGCACGCCGAGGTTGGCGTACATCGTTCCCATGCCGCGCACACGCAGAATTTGCCGCGCGTCCGCGTAACACTGGAGCTTCTCGGCGATGACGCCCGACTCGTGCTCCGACGCCTGCAGCACCACGGCGGCCGCGCCGTCGCCGAACAGCACGGCCACGTTGCGATTGTCCCAATCCAAGTATTGGGAAATCAGTTCCACGCCGATAACGAGCGCGTTCTTGACGATGCCGCTCTTGATCATCGACGATCCGATCGACAGCCCGTACATGAAGCTGGTGCAAGCGGTATTGACGTCGAAGGCTGCCGCCTTCGCCGCACCGATGCGCTGCTGCACACCGGAGGCGCTGTTCGGAACCGTTTCATCGTTGCTGCAGCTGCCATAGATGACGAGTTCGATATCCTCGCCGCGCATACCGGCGCAGGCGATGGCACGGCGCGCCGCCGTGATCGCGAGCTCGATCCCGGGCACGTGAGAGATACGCCTCTCCTTCATGCCGGTCCGCGTCGTGATCCACTCGTCGTCCGTGGGTAGAAATGTCGCGAGGTCGTGATTCGTCAGGACAGACGGCGGCAGGCATTTGCCCCAGCCGACGATGGCAGCGTGATTCACTTGACACTCCCCGGGACTATCGCATTCTGTCCTCCATTGTCGCCCATACAGGGGCAAGCTGCCGCCAATTCCACCTTTGGCTCAGCCGCCGGAACTCTGCCCTTGTCCTTAGGGGCAATGGCGAGGCGGCGTCATTCGGCATATATCCACAAGGCGAGCGGGGTGCCGCCAACTTTGTTGCAATGCCCAAAACCAGGGGGAACTTCTGTAACGTTTCACACCCTGGCGTCACCATTGACTGTGGGATTGACCTCAAACCTTACCGAAGGGGAGTTTCGCATGAACGTATGGACCGGCACGTTCGGCAAACCAGTGCGCCCGACGCACGCGGAGCGCGCTTGCCTCGACGTCTTGCCGCACAACGCGGGATTTCAGTTCACAGCGGCCGTACAGCGCTCGAGGCGCGCGCGGCGCACCGTCAACGCAGGATTGCTGGCCTTGTCGATTCTGCCCCACGAGGTGCGGCGCTGCCTGCTTGCCGAGTGGATAAATTCCGGCTCAGGAACCTCTTCGTTCTTCGCCGCGGAAGGCGATGCGCTCCTTGATTTTATCGCGAAGCAACTCCCCGATCCGTCGCCCGAATTGGCCGTTTGCCGCTTCGAGCAGTTCACGCTTCGCGCGAACAGCGACGTCGGTTCCTTCAAGCCCCCCGACCGTGGGTTCCTCGGCCCGGACAGTGTCGTCCGCCGGGCCCTTCATGCCGGTATGGTGCATTTCAACGGCGAGCCCGATTTGATCTTGGAAGCACTTCTGGAACGAAAGCCGCTGCCTCCCTTCTCGCCGCATGTCACCGCCCTGTTGGTCGCCCCCGGGTTGCAGCCCCTGTGCCGCATCGCCTCGCCGCAGGAAAATGAGTTATGGGCGAGGCTGAGCGAGCCAACGCCGGCGGCAGCCTTGGTCCGGGATGGCTGTCCGCGCGATGTCATCGAGACCATGCTGCACGCCGGCGCGCTGGAATACGCATGATAGGCCGGGTTGCAGTCGACCGGCACAAACACTTGAGGCGCGGCCGTCCTATTGGCGCTAAAACGCCGGTACAATTGAGCATCCTGACCGTAGCCAGGGAGGGGGGCCGCTTGCAGTTTACCGCGTTCGATGCCTCGTACCTCGAACGATTGCAATGCGGAGATCCGCGTACGGCACAACATTTCGCCGCCTATTTCGGCGAGCTCATCAGGCTCAAACTTCGTTCGCGTTTGAATTCTAAAGAAGCGATTGAAGACGTCCGGCAGGAAACGTTCGTACGAGTCTTGGCATTGGTTCGCATAAAGGACGGGATTAAACAACCGGATCGCCTAGGGGCGCTCGTCAATTCGGTCTGCAACCATGTGTTGCTGGAACATTACCGGTCGCGCGGCAGAACTGATTCCAGCATCGATGAGGAGCCGGCGCGCGAATTCGTCGACGAAAAACCCAGCGTATCCGGCCTATTCAGCGTCGACGAGGCGGAGCGGGTGGTGCGCAAGGTCTTGGGCGACTTACCCGAGCGCGATCGTCGTTTGCTTCAATCCGTGTTGATCGAGGAGCGTGACAAGGACGCGGTGTGCGCCGAGATGGGTCTTACCCGCGAGTATCTGCGAGTCCTGGTGCACCGCGCCAAACAATCTTTCAAGTCTTCGTATGTCAAACGTTTGGGAGATACCGAGTGATGCGGGGCAGCTCCGCTTCGAGGCCTTAATCCTATGGAACATGACGAAGCCATGCGGCGGTCGGCGGTTGAGAAATACCTGTTGGGTGAGTTGCCGCCGCCTGAACGCGACGAATTCGAGGAGCATTTCTTTGATTGTCAGGAATGCGCGGCGGACCTCAAGACAACTGCGAAATTCCTGGATCAGGCAAAGATAGAACTCCAGCGAGGGATCGTCGCGAAACCCAAGAAGCCCGTGCCCAAAAAATCGCCATTCTCATTTCTTTGGACGCCGGCCTTCGCCTCGCCTGCATTTGCGATGCTATTGCTCATTATCGCCTATCAGAACGTAGCGGTCTTTCCGCGGCTCGCCGGCGAAGTACAGCCCAAGAATCCAGAAATCCTGGCGGCGGTCTCTCTGATTGGCGGCAACAGTCGCGGCGGATCGATATCGTCGGTAATGGTCACCAGGGCCCAACCGATTCTCTTGTCCGTCGACATTCCGGCAACGCAACAATTTTCAGGTTACTCGTGCGTGCTGGTTGCTCCGTCCGGCGCCATCGTCGCACGAGTCCCGGTGTCGGCGGAGCAAGCGAAGGATACGGTGTCTATCCGCATTCCCGGAGAAAATTGGGGGAGCGGAAAATACGAGGTGATCGTGCAGGGGTATCCGAGCCCGGTCCGCGCGGTGACGGCCGATTTGGCGCGCTATCAGTTTACGTTGCACAATTCCGATGGATCTTAACTCCCCAATAGCTCAAACGTTGCGAGGGCGGCCATGCAATCACCTAGTCAGAGAAGGTTCTATCCGTTTCGAGCCGATGCAAATGCTCTTGGCGGATACTTGGAGGAGCCGTTGCAAAAAATCATCCCTACCCTGGCACCGGTTTCTCTGCCGGCGGTCGGCGGATTTGCAACGGCACGGTCGGAAGCGTTTAATCTGGACGAGGTAGTCTCCTGTTCTTCGGCGTACACGCGTGTGTCCGGCAAGGAGCATCACGCGGACGGATCGACGGAGATTCTGATTACGTCGGTCGTCGAAGGTCTGAACATTCTGGAGGTAGTGGCGGCCGAGCGCATCGTGGCGCAGATCTCGATTTCGATTCCGAATGAACATGGGCCGCTGAAGTTTTCCCTGGCCGGCTCTGGTTTCGAAGGTCTGCGGCTGGCGGGTCGCAACTGTCGCCCGCACTTCAATCCCGTGTTGCATCAGCCGGACGGCGAAAAGAGTCGTCAGGGAGCGGCTGTCACGTGGCTGGATCTTCAAGAGTCAGGACGCGGGCAGGCAGAAAAGCTGATCGGTTGCTTCAAGGAACGCCATGACCAAGATGCCTACCAGTGGGCACTGAACAGACATCGATGGATGAGCTCCGAATCAAAGCAATCGAACGGCACCGTTCTGTGTTCCTTGGTAGATGGCTTGGAGGGCGCGGGCCCGCATGGGTCCTGTGGTCACATCGTCGAAATTCCGGGATTTGGCCGCGTCATTCTCGGGGAGCTGCTCGCCTCGCACAATTCGGTTCAACTGCTGGCAGTACGAGCCGAACTGGGTTGCCCGGTCAAAGGGAAAATCGGTGTGTGCTGCGGCGGGGGCGGGGGCACGGGCGACAATTAGCAGTATGGGCGCTCGTACTCGCGGCCGTAACGTCGGGCGGAGGTTTGTCAGGTTGCAGCGGCTCGGCGAAAGCGGGCCCGGACGCCCTGTTTCAAAGCATCTACAGTGATTATCTCCACGGCAGCCTGGATGTGGCCGAGGCGAGAGCGGACAAGGCTCGCAAGGAATTCTCCGCGGGGAATAGCGGGGAGAACTCCGCCTGGGGTTTGAAGTTTCGCCTGCTCCAAGCCGAGATTCTGCTGAGGCAGAACCGTCCGAAGGACGTGCTCGCGCTCCTCACCGGTGGCGTCTCATTTCCGGGAGCGGGCGACATTGCCATCAAGCGAAATCTGCTCTGCGGCCGGGCCCACTATTCTCTCGGGTCAGCACGAGAGGCGGATCAAGAATTGCGCGAGGCGCGTCGACTTGCCGAATCAGCCCATTCCGGGCTCATCGGGGAAGTGCTCCGGATTGAAGCTCTCGATGAGCGCGACTCCGGCAACTCCGATAAGGCCATCGAGAAGTTCAGAAGCAGTTTGGTGGTCGCGCATGAGCGCGGTGATTCTTTGCTGGAAGCCGCCGATCTCGTCGATATCGGTTTCTGGAGCTTGCAGAGCGGGCACTTCGATCAAGCCGTGGCCTCCTTGCAGGAGGCCGCGAATTTTGCCCAATCGGTTCAGGCCCGCAGGCAATACCAAATGGCCCTGGGAAATATGGGATGGGCGTATCAAAATTTGGGTGATTTCGACCGCGCGCTCACAAATTTTCAAGAAGCGGAACTGCAGGCGAAGGAAATCGGGATGACCAGCTATCGCGTCATCTGGCTCCAGGATGCCGGGTTGGCAGAGTTCAAGCTCGGCAATTTGGAGCAGGCCAGGAAATATGACGAGGAGGCGCTGCAATACGCGTTGACCCTGCCCGCCGCCAATGAAATCAATCAAATCGTGAACATCGAGACGAATCTGGCGCTCTTGCTCTGGCAGCAAAGTCAATACGGCGCCGCGAAGAGCCATACCGATGCGGCCATGCTCGCCGCCCGAAATTCCAAAGACGTCAACGTGGTCGCCTATGCGATGTTCATCCAGGGGCTCATCGCCGCCCGGCAGGCCAGAACCGAAGAATCCGAGCCTATGTTGACCTCCGCTCTGCAATTGGCAACCGACCCCGAAATTAAAACCGATATCGAAAATACGCTGGCGAACCTATATTCCGGCAGACACCAAGCGCAGCCGGCGGAACTCTGGTATCGCCGGTCGATTCAGACATTCGAGGACGAGAGGGCTTCGGTCCACAGTGAAGCGCTGCGCCTGTCGGTTTTCGCGTATGGCGATGCGGTTTACCGGGACTATGCGCAATTTCTCATCGATGCTCATCGGCCGGTCGAGGCGCTGCAACTCTTGGACCGCAGCCGGGCGAGAACCCTGGAAGAGGGTCTCGGTGTCGCCGACGCGGAGTCAGATGCGCACGGCAAGGACGTCGAGAACGTACAAGCAGTGGCGCGCAAGCTCGAAGCCAGAATTCTTTTCTACTCGCTGGGATCTGAAAAATCCTACCTCTGGGTCATCAGCGCGAACGAGACCCGTCTCTTTACGCTGCCGAATGAAAAAGAAATCCAGTCGGCGGTCGATGAGTACCAAAGAGCGATCCAAAAATCGACTGATCCTAAGCAGACTGCGAATCCGGCTGCCATTTTTTTATATGCCGCTCTCGTTGGGCCCGCCGCTGCAATGATACCCAAGGACTCGAAGATCTTTCTCATACCGGATGGAGCCCTGCACGCGCTGAATTTCGAGACGCTCCTCGAGCCTACCGCAGAAGGTTTCAAATATTGGATCGAAGATGTCACCGTGACGACTACGAGTTCCATTCGAATGCTTTCCCGTTCACAGGCACAGGGAGCGGTACCGACCCCCAAGGAACTGCTGTTGATCGGCAATCCCATCTCCGCCGGAAGCGAATTCGAGGCGCTCCCCAATGCGTCCGTGGAAATCGAACGCATCGAAAAGCATTTCTCCCCGGAAGGCCAAACCGTGCTCACGCAGTCAAGAGCGGTTCCCGCTGCCTATACCACCAGCGGCCCCGATCAATTCCGCTACATCCACTTCGTCGCGCATGGCACGGCCAACCGTTCGAGCCCGCTCGATTCGGCGGTGGTGTTGTCGCCCGCACAAAGGAATCCAGAGGATTTCAAGCTCTACGCGAGGGACATCGTCCAGCATCCGCTGCACGCGAGATTGGTCACCATATCCACCTGCTACGGCTCGGGTCTTCGTACGTATGCGGGCGAAGGACTCGTGGGATTGGCTTGGGCGTTTCTGCGCGCGGGATCGCACAATGTGATCGGCGCGCTGTGGCAAGCCGACGACGCCTCGACGCCGCTTCTCATGGACCGGCTCTATAGCGAACTCGGGGACGGAAAAACGCCCGCCGCCGCGCTGCGCGCCGCCAAACTATCGCTGATTCATTCCGAAAGCGTGTATCGCAAGCCCTTTTATTGGGGAGCCTTTCAGTTGTACGCCGGTTCGTGAGCGCGTATCAAGCGCTTATCGGCGGCGGTGCGTGCTCGAGGTCAAGTTGAAAATCGCTCAGCCGCCCGAGCGTGCGCCTTGGCAGCTTCGCGTTCCCTGTTCTTCGGCGGGGCGTTGGTTTGCAGCGAGCGCAACAGGGCGCGGGAAGCGCTCTCGATTTCGTTCACCGCCGAAAGAAATGCCGGTTCATTGGCTTTCGACGGCTTTGCAAAACCGCTGATTTTTCTTACAAACTGAATCGACGCGGCGCGGATCTCCTCATCGGATACCGGCGGCTCGAAGTTGAATAGGATTCTGATATTTCGGCACATGCTTGGGCCTCGGATTTGTGAGCGGCACAATCGAGGAAATAATTCGCGGGCGGCGTTTTGTCAAGCCGGGGCCTTCCAAGGCAGGTTATCGAGGTCGACGTTGCCGCCGGATAGAATGATCCCAACCGACTTAGCCAAGACCGGGAGCTTGCCCTCCAGGATCGCGGCCAGCGGCACTGCGCTGCTGGGCTCGATCACGATTTTCAAGGTTTCCCAGACGAGCCGCATTGCCTTTACGATGCCGTCCTCGCCGACCGTCACGATGTCGTCGGCAAATTCTGCGATCAGCGGAAATGTCAGATCGCCGAGGGAGGTCCGTAGTCCGTCGGCAATCGTCCGCGGCTGCAATTGCGCCACGATGCGCCCCGACCGGAACGACTGCTGCGCGTCGTCGGCCATCTCGGGCTCGCAGCCGATCACCCGGATCGACGGCAGCAACTGCTTGGCAGCCAGCGCCGTTCCGGCAAGGAGTCCTCCGCCGCCCACCGGCGCGAGCAAGATATCCAGCTCCGGCTGCTGCTCGAGAAACTCCACGGCGCAGGTCGCCTGACCTGCGATCGTTCTGCGGTCGTTATAAGGATGCACCGGGCTCGCGCGTGTCCGAGACTGGATTGCTGCGGCCGTCGCCTCGTACTCCTCGGAGGTCGGAATGGTTCCCTGCGCCTCCACCCATACGATATTGCCGCCGTAGCGCTCAACCGCCGCCACTTTCGATCGCAGCGCTACCTTCGGCATGGCAATGTACGCCGGGATGCCGCGGGATCTCGCAGCCAGGGACAGCGCCGCCGCCTGGTTGCCGGAGGAACTGGTGACGACGCCGGAAGAAGCTTCCTGGTCGGTCAACGAGTACACGGCGTTGAACGCACCGCGGGCCTTGAACACGCCGGCTCGCTGGAAATTCTCACACTTGAAGAAAATCCTCGCGCCGGTCGCACGATCGAGCGATCCGCTGGTTATGACCGGCGTGCGATGAACGAAGCTCAAAATTCTGGCGTGCGCGTCGCGAACGTCGGTCAGAGTGACGACAGGCGGCGGCACTACGAGTCCCCCTTCGGGGCTCCCGAGAAGCCGGTGCGTGCAATAGAGACGAGTTGCGAAATCTGACCCAAGAACGCAATCGCCCCTGGTAGCTGTGCTGCGACGACCACCCCGATGGTCAGGATCTGCCAAATCCCCAGGGGCAGATGTCGCCTTCGGTTAGGAGAACTCTCATTCATGAACGACCGATTTTAGGTAGCGTTCCGCCGCGTCTTTGAAGGATGCCAAGCTAAGCGCGTCATGCGTGGAACCTGGTTCCACGCCATCTCCGCCGGTACAAACGAGCTCGACGGTGTGTGCACCCAGTGCCCGGTACGCCTCGAGCTGCGACTCACTGAACCATTGGTCGGTCGTGCTCTCATGGGGAAACGCCGGGTGCGCCGAGGCGTAGCTCCGTATGTCCGGACGCTCCGTCGTACCGTGGTAAGTCGGCTTGATGTAGAGCAGCCATCCGCGTCTATCGCTTTCCGGATACTTGATGCTTCCGATGGCGCAGGACACACCGGCAACCGGCGG
This sequence comes from uncultured Gammaproteobacteria bacterium, assembly GCA_963755965.1. Taxonomy (GTDB): domain Bacteria; phylum Pseudomonadota; class Gammaproteobacteria; order Steroidobacterales; family Steroidobacteraceae; genus Bog-1198. The sequence continues at coordinate 988,672 of CAVWLU010000004.1, read as the reverse complement.
GTCTTGGCGCGCCTTGATATCCAGATTCTTGAATTCAATGCTGACCCCGAAGTCGATGTAGATCTTTCGTGTGGCGTTCCCCAGTTCGGCAAAGGTGAACTTCGGATCGCAGCTCGCGTCGCTGATGACGATGAATCGGCAGCGCCGGCGTATCATTTCGTAAAGGCCGAGGTTTTCGAAATGACCTCCGTCGGAGAGATAAATCCACTCTCCCTCATCGGTGGTAGCGCCCGCGAGCTCGTTCAGAGCCGGTAGAATTCCCCACGTCGGACCCTCCAAGCGGAAGTGCCTCTTCTTTGGATTGCCGAGCCACCAGCCCAGTCGAACGTTGAACAACATCAGCAAAAATCCAATGAGCGGCGAAGAGCTGTAGCCCTCGTTCGGACTGACGGCTGCGCCGGAGATCGCCATGGCCGTGCCCAAGGAAATGCCGCCGAGCCGGTCTCCATACGTGGCGGTGGGCTGGTAGCGAACGATGGGATTTCCGCAAAACAGCCGCGTGATGGCAAACGACTCGGCTTTGCGCTCCTGCCAAGCGGGATTCCTGGACGACACGATGTTGAGCGCGGTGTTGATGACATGAAATAGTCTGCTGTCGCCGGTCACCGGAACGACCTCGGCCATCTTTGGATTGTCGTTGGGATCAAAGCCGGTAAAAGGATCGGCACGTCTCTCCGCGGCGCGCGCCGATCCGAGAAACGCGCGCACCAGCCGATTGCGGTACATGGCATGCAACGAGAAGCGATTGACGTTCACGAATAAGGAAATCAGCAGCGCCGCGACAATGAGGGCCACCATCAGCACCGCGTCGATCACCATCGGAGATTCATCGAAATGGTTTCCGAGCCATTGTGCGGCGCTTTGGCCCAGCAGCGACAGGATTGCCATGAGGATGAGCGCAAAGACGACCGCCGCGACGCTGGCGATGCGAGCCAACGACAAATTCTTCATTGCCTCAGCTGCCTTGGTGGCGGCGGTGAGCGCGCTCGAGCCGAAGAAAAGCGTGATGAACCCGGAGACACCGCCGGCGCCCAATCCCAAGTATCGGGCGAACCGAAAGGAGAAAACAGGGGGCGCGCACAGGGCGATAAAGCTGATCAGCGACCAAAGAACTGCAACGGCCGACAGCCATCCCGCGGCCCGTGCGAGCCACTCCCGGTCAAAATCGCCGCGAGGAGAAAAGCTCGATGCGCCCGCATACACGATGTCTCCGACGAGATAGGAAATCACCGCACCGCTCGTTCCGAGGATGACGACTGCCTCAATGTGCCGGCTGCGCCAGGTAATGAGCTGCATTCCGACGGAGATCAGTAAACCTACGACGAGCCCCGCCACGATCCAAGCCAAAAGATCCTTCGGCAATATTCTGCCGCCGCGTTTACCTGCGGCCGCTCGGCCGACGAGCCATGAGAGTAAGTAGATCGATGCGCCGGAAATCGCGCCGGTGGCGAGCTCGACCGGATGCAAACAGAAAGGAACGGCGTTCGTAGCGGCACTTCCCGAAAATTCCGCGGCAAGCGTGAAGCAGACGGCGGAGGCGACCAAGGGTGCGAGCACCGCCATGAGGAATCGCTTCTTCGACAGCCAGCGCTCCTGCATACGAAATCGTCCGTACACTCCGAAGCTCAAACTCACCGCCAGCAGGACGCGTCCTGCCCAAGCATACGGTAGGGACGGTAAAGCATGGTCTTGCTGCGAGTACTCGAGGATCGAGTAATACCAATGCGGTAGCAACAGACAGCCGGCGAAGAACGGAAAGAACAGCAGCCAATTCAACGTCAGGTTTCTGACGTAAAGCGCAATGACGGTCCAGGTGTCGGCCGACAGGAGCCCTAATGTCGGCGTCAAATAGTTGCTGTCCGCGCGGATCCCGCCGATCTGCGGTGGATCGCGCCCGCGCACTTGCGCTGCGTTCAGCGCTTCGAACACTGATCTGTCGCTATCGATGGACCGCCACGCAGAGAGCCAGCTGCCGATGTAGCCGCCGCCGGATACGGTGGACAGGTAATGAAATTTCTCGAGTAGGCCGAATCGCGCGAGGCCTTGCAGTGCGCCGAGCGCAAAAATCGCACTGCGAATGCCTCCGCCCGACAGACACAGCGCGGCGAGCTCCGTGTCATGATGATCGATGCCGTCGATCATCGCTTTCTCGAGTTGAACTTGCTCCTCCCAGCTCTTCGGAGGATCGCGCGGCGCGAGTACGAGGTCCGGAAGAACGGTCTTCAGTTCGGTCCGCAAAACCTCACCGAAGCATCGCGAATTCTCGTTCTTTACCGAAGCCTCGATCGCCGGCTCGTTCATGAGTAAAGACCCTCCGTGATCTCGCCGCTCGTCTCGTGTAACGACGCCGAGCGTATCGCGAATCCATGATGGCCGCGAGTGCCCGTCGCATTGCGAATCGCGGAGAAGACTGATATATGGTGCTTCCAAGCGTCAATCGGCGGGCTTCAAGGGAATGCAATGCACCGAATTCGCTGGACGATTACTTCGTTGCTGTGCGCTGCATGTTTGGTGGCGGCCGGCTGCTGCAAGCAACCCCAGCCCGGTACGGTGCTCGACGAAGCCCGGCAGGCCGGGCGAAGTGCCGCGTCTTTCCCGCAAGCGTCGGAGGATTACTTCCACGATATGGATGGCGGCGTAGCGTTCGACGCCGACGAGATCAAGGGACGCAACATGTGGTTGGTCTGGACCGGCGGGAATGACCGTCTCTGGAACCGCATGACCGACTACACCTTGGGCGCCTTCGACCTGTTGAAAATATTGAGCTCGCACCCGAGCCTCGGATACTCGCGATCCAACCGCTGGGCCTATCTCGGTTTGGTCAACGAGCCCTGCTTCGACGCTCCGACGGGTCCGGACAAGGATCGTGCCGGCTTGTGGCTGGATGTTCGCAGCAAAGGCTGCGCACCGGATCCATTCGAGAACGAGAGTCGATATCCCGGTGTCGCGATCGGAGCCCGCGGCAAGCCGTTGGGCGACGGCACCACGCAGCCCGTGGGTTCGTACTTCGGATACGCCAGCGGAGTGGTCGGACTACGCTTGTTTCCCAACCCCGATTTCGATGCGAAGGCAGCGAAGGCATGGGACCCGGTGCGCTATTACACGGATCCGAGCTATTACAACCGTGCGGACTTGGTGCGCCCGTACCGGGTCGGAATGTCTTGCGGCTTCTGCCATGTGGGCCCGAGTCCGGTGAATCCTCCGGCCGACGCGGAGCACCCGGCGTATGCAAACTTGAGTTCCTCGGTGGGTGCGCAATACATGTGGGTCGACCGGCTTTTCATCTTCAATTCCAATAAGCCGGAAGGCCAGACCAACTTCATGTACCAACTCGTCAAGACATTCCGGCCAGGATCGATGGATACCTCGCTGGTCTCGACGGACAACATCAACAATCCGCGCACCATGAACGCCGTCTACTCCTTCATGGCGCGCATGGGACTCGCGAAACGCCTCTGGCACGAACATCTTGCGGGCGGCGAAGTCAACAACAAGCAGTTCAACGATTTCCTCGCCGGAGGTCCGCTGACCGAATTCTACTCGGCGCAAACCGCAACAGTGAGTACGCCCCATGTGCTGAAAGACGGCGCCGATTCCGTGGGCCTCTTAGGCGCGCTCAACCGCGTTTACCTCAATATCGGCCTGTTCAGCGAGGAATGGCTGCTGCATTTTAATCCCGTGGTCGGCGGCAAGCCGATCTCGCCGATCGAAATCGCGACGGCGGAGAAAAATTCCGCTTACTGGCAGGCGACCGAAGCGGGCACGCCCGCCACGGCGCTGTTCTTCCTGAAGGCCGCACAACCCGACCGGCTGAAGGATGCGCCCGGCGGCGGGAGTTATCTCAGTGCCGACTCGGCGACGCTCGCACGCGGCAAGATCGTGTTTGCCGACACTTGTGCCCGTTGCCATTCGAGCAAGGGGCCCGCGCCTCCCGCAAACCTCGGCCTCGATCCGCAAATTTGCGCGGCGGAAAGCTACCTCGATTGCTTCAAGCGCTATTGGACCTGGACCGAGACCGATGAATTCAAGACGCAAATGCGCGCCATCGTCCAGGCGCCGGACTTCCTGCAGGATAACTATCTGTCGACGGACGCGCGCATCCCCGTCACGCTATTGCGCACTAATATCTGCAGCCCGCTCGCCACCAATGCTCTGGCCGGCAATATCTGGGACAATTTCTCATCACAGTCCTACAAGAATTTGCCCTCGGTGGGTACGGTGACATTGAGCGATCCCTTCAGCGGCGCGCCCGTGTCCTACAAAATGCCCGCCGGCGGCCGCGGCTATACACGGGTGCCCTCGCTGATCAGTATCTGGTCTACGGCCCCTTTCCTCTTGAACAACAGTGTCGGTCCGTTTGATTCGGATCCCTCCGTCGCCCACCGCATGCAGGTGTTCGACGCGTCGATCGAGCAGATGCTCTGGCCCGACAAGCGCGACCATGATGCCGTGTTCGGGGCAAAAGTGCCGGGAACCATCGACCGCACGACCCAGCGCAGCGACATCAGGATTCCCGTCGGCTTCGTACCCGAGCCGCTGCAGCCGCTGCAAGGACACTTGCATCGCTGGTTCCCGAGCCTCATCAGCAGTGGAGGCGACGTCGTACTCGGCCCGATACCCAAGGGCACTCCCGTTGGGTTGCTTGCCAATATCAGGCTGCTCGCGGAAAGCGACGATGCCGGCGTCAAGGCGGCTCACGTGCGCGATCTCGGCGATTTCCTGCTCAAGCTCCAACTCGACCTGGCCACTGCGCCGGCCGCCGCCAGCGATCAGGAATTGCTGGTGAAGTTCAGCAACCTGAAGGGGCCGATGCTGGCGCTCAGCAAGTGTCCTGACCTCGTCGTCAACCGCGGCCACTATTTCGGCACGGCGCAATTCAATCAGCAGGATGGGTTGAGCGAGGACGAAAAGGCGTTCGGGCACGAACCTGAACTCGGCGATGACGACAAACACGCATTGATTGCGTTTCTGAAGACTTTCTGAAACCGGGCACCGGCCGCGCACATGACCGGTACAGGATTCGAGTGGGACTATGTAATCGTCGGTTCGGGCGCCGGCGGCGGCACGTTGGCCGCTCGGTTGGTGGACTCGGGAATGCGAGTCTGTCTGCTGGAGGCCGGCGGCGATGCGTGCCTCATGGACGCAGAGCGTCTTCCGGATGACTACGACGTTCCGGGCTTTCATGCATTCGCCTGCGAGAACCAGGCCATGAGATGGGACTTTCAAGTAAGGCACTACGTCGACGAGGCCCGTCAATCGTGCGACCCCAAGTACTCCGCCGCGCGCGGCGGAGTGATGTATCCGCGCGGCGCAACGTTGGGAGGCTGCACGGCCCACAACGCGATGATTTATATGCCGCCGGATGACTCCGACTGGAATGGTATCGCGCAATTGACCGGCGATGGCTCATGGGCCGCCCCTCGCATGCGCCGCTACGCGAAGCGCCTGGAGGATTGCCGCCACCGGCCGGTGTGGCGTGCCTTGCGGCGCATCGGCATCGATCCAACCGGACACGGATGGAATGGCTGGCTGCAAACCGAAAAGCCGTGCCTCCTCGAGGCGTTGGGCGACGAAGAGATGATCGACACGGTCGCGGAATCCGCGCGCAGTTTCTTTCTCAGCCTGAATCACCGCTGGAAGCGCGCTTGGCACTGGCTGTTCGGCGCCGGCGACCCTAACTCACGGCCCTTCGGATCGCGCAACTTCGAGGGGATTTGTTATACGCCGCTGTCGACCGCCGATCACCGGCGCGTCGGAGCACGCGACCGTGTGAGGCGAGCGCAAGCTGCCAATCCGGATCGCCTGCACATCGAACTCGATGCGCTTGCGACGCGCGTGCTCTTCGACGCCGACGGCAGAGCTTGCGGGGTCGAATATTTGAAAGGCGAACGGCTCTACGGAGCGGCGGCAGCACCGAGCAGCGCTCCTGGAATACGCCGGGAAGTGCGTGCACGGCGGGAGGTGATTCTGTGCGGCGGCGCCTTCAATTCGCCGCAACTACTGATGCTCTCCGGCATCGGCCCGGCCGCGCATCTGCGTGACTTCGGAATTCCCGTCCGGGTCGACTTGCCGGGTGTCGGGCGCAATTTGCAGGACCGCTACGAAGTCGCGGTGACTCATCGCATGCGCCGACCGTGGGCGCTGCTCGAGGGCGCTCGATTCGAGCGCGGTGATCCATTGTGGCGGCGCTGGAAGGATTCGCAAGAAGGCATATACGCATCGAATGGCGCGGCGATGGCGTTCGTACGCCGCTCAGCGCACCACACGGCGGTGCCTGATATCTTTTGCATGGCCCTGCCGGTACGTTTCGAAGGATATTTTCCCGGCTTCTCGAAGCTGTTCCGCGATCACCACGACTATCTCACCTGGGCGGTGCTCAAAGCCCACACGCACAATCGCGCGGGCTCGGTGACGCTCAAGTCCGCCGACCCGCGCACGCCGCCGATCGTGAATTTCCGCTATTTCGAAGAGGGCGGCGAGGGCGCCGCGCCCGATCTCGACGCCGTCGTCGAAGCGATCCAATTCGTGCGGCGATTAACACTGCCCCTCATCGCTCGCGGAGTCATCGCCGAGGAATTGAGCCCGGGCCGCGATGTGAGCAGCGCCGAAGAATTGGCGGGGTACGTGCGCGACACCGCCTGGGGCCACCACGCGTCGTGCTCCTGTCCCATTGGACCGAGAGATGCCGGCGGCGTGCTCAACAGCGCCTTCGCCGTGCATGGCACGCGCGGCCTGCGCGTGGTGGACGCTTCGGTGTTTCCGCGCATCCCAGGCTTTTTCCTGGTGAGCGCGGTCTACATGATCGCCGAAAAGGCAGCCGACTCGCTGCTCGAAGCGGCATCAGCCGCGTAAGGAGATTTTCAGAACATCCACTAGGGAGGTTGGCCATGAGTTACGACGCACCGCAATTGTTGAAGATGTCGCAAGCCCAACTTGATGATTTGTTTCGAGCCAGTCCGTCGGGCGACATACCCAATGGCTCGGCCGCAGGCACCGCGATCATCGCGCCGGGAACGCCATATTCCATGGCGATCGCACAGATAATCAATTTCTTCGACTGGCAGGGAAAGGTCTTCGACGCGCAGACAGGTCTCTTGAAGAACAAGATTCTCATCAGCGGCGTCCAGGCCGTCGTTGCCCGGGTCTATAAGGGACCCAGCTGGATGGACGGCAAGGATTGCATCGTCCTTGATTATTCGGAAACATCGGTGCTCGCTCAATGGGTACGGGATGAGATCCGGCTGATCGGGCCTAATTTTTATCTCGGCAAGGTCTGGTGGAATAAGGACCGATTGATCGATTTCTGCCTGCAGTTCTGAATCGTGACGTACCAATCCGAGTTCATGGTGATTGCAGCGGTGGCCGCCGGGCGCGAGGGGGCTCTACGGCAGTTGCTCGAGACGATGAATGCGGGGCCGGGTCTTGCCGACCCGGGCAACGCGGTGCTCCCGTTCGGTGAGTTCGGCCGGCTGCACTTCGCACGGCTGGTCTTGCTGGAAGATTTGACGCTCGGCGACGTCGCAGCCTACGGCCTGCCGCTGCCGAACCTACCGACGTACCTTGCGTTCATGGGCGATTGCGACGGGCCTGCGGGCGAGCTTCTCGCCGAGATTGCCCGGCGCGCAAGCCCGGGGCTTCTGCGGATCTTCGGCCACTGCGAAGGCTTCGACTCGCGCGCCGGTCTTCTCGCCTGGATGTCGGCGCACGATCGGCCGCTCGCCGCAAACTATGTCAACACGGTCGGCCGCACAGTCGTACAAATCAAAGAGGAGAGTGCCTTGCAGCGCGCGCTCACCGAAGAGGTGCGTCGCGACTCGCTCGATTCCGGTGCCGAGGCGCGGCAGCGGCGAGACGAGTTGATCGCTTTCGTGGAGGCGGAAGTCCGGGCGGGGCGGCTTTCGCTGACGCCGCCGCAGCCGACGCCGCTCGGCCGGCGGATCGCTCAAATTGCCCATGCAATTGTCGGTGCGCTCATCGCTCTCATCGCGTTGCCGTTTTTAATCGTGCTGTCGCCTTTGCTGGCATTTCAACTGCGTGAGCGCGAAACCACCGATCCTGAGATCTGTCCGCGCCCTGATATCGAGTTGTTGACCAGCTTGCAGCGGTTGGAGGATTTTGACGTTACGAACCAGTACACGGCATTCGGCTCCTTGAAACCGGGGATGTTTCGGCGCTGCCTGACGAGCATGCTGCTCGCGCAGGTCAATTTCTTTGCCCGGCATGTATTCACGCGCGGTTACCTCGGACGCGTACAGACCATCCACTTCGCGCGCTGGGCATTTTTGGACGGCAAGTCCCGCATGGTCTTCACCAGCAACTACGACGGGGGTCACCAAGCCTACATGGATGACTTCATCAACAAGGCGGCGTGGGGCCTGAATTTACTGTTCAGCAACGGAATCGGCTGGCCCCGCACCGAGTGGCTGGTAGCGCGCGGCGCGCGCCGCGAGCACCTGTTCAAGTACTTCCAACGTCGGCATCAGATTCCGACACAGGTCTGGTACAAGGCCTACCCGGGTCTCACGTTGATCGATCTCGAACGCAACCACCGCATTCGGCAAGGATTGCAAAGCACTCATTTGAGCGATGCCGAGGTGCTGGCGTGGCTCCGACTGTTATGAGTACACCCGCACCCTCGATCGCCCCGCAAGTTGAACTCGACGACATCCAGGGCCTGTTGCGCTTTGCGTTCAAGTACAACACCGAGGCTTGCTTTTTGCTGTTGCGGGTCAAGGATCCGGCGGCCGCGCGCGCCTGGATCGCCGAGGCTCCGGTGGCGAACGCCGTCACGCTCGACCACCCTCCGGAAACCGTGCTCCAACTGGCATTTACCTACCAGGGTCTGCTCGCGCTCGGGGTTCCTGCCGACATCGCTCAAGGATTCTCGGTGGAGTTCATCGAAGGAATGTCGGGGGACGCCAATCGCGCGCGACGGTTGGGGGATGTGGGGCCGAATGATCCCGGCCACTGGCAGTGGGGCACAGGCACGCGCGTGCCGCACGCGGCTGCGCTTTTGTATGCGAGGCCGGGAGGCCTCGCCGATTGGCAGCGATCCATCGAAGGCCAGTACGCCGCCGGTTTCGAACTTCTGGCCTGCCTGTCGACTTCCGATATGGGCGGCGTCGAGCCGTTTGGGTTCATCGATGGCATCTCACAGCCGCAACCTGATTGGAACCGCCAACGGCCCGCGCTCGATCAAACGCAACTCGCCTACACGAACTTAAGCTGCCTCGGCGAGTATCTGCTGGGCTATCCGAACGAGTACGGACTCTACACGCCTCGGCCGCTGCTCGATCCGCAACTCGACCTACGAGGGTCGCTCCCGATAGCCGAAGACGCGCCTGACAAGAGAGACCTTGGGCGCAACGGAAGCTATCTCGTGCTTCGACAACTGCGGCAGGACGTGAGCGGTTTCTGGCGGGCGCTCGATCGATACGCACATGGGCAACCCGACGAGCGTGCGCGGCTGGCCGAGGCCATGGTCGGCCGCACTCTGCAGGGCGAGCCTCTGGTCGGCGTGTTGAACGAAGTCATTGCCGGCAATGCCGCCGCCACCCAGCCTGACCTGAACGCATTCACCTACCGCTCCGACCCACAAGGCGTTCGCTGTCCGTTGGGAGCACACATCCGCCGTACCAACCCGCGCAACGCCGACTTGCCGCCCGGGGCCAGTGGTCTGATTTCACGGGCGGTGCGCATGCTGGGTTTCAATGCCGAAGCCCGGAGCGAAGACCTGGTCGCGTCCACGCGCTTTCACCGCCTCCTGCGCCGCGGACGGGAATACGGCGTCGCGGTCCCGCTCGAGCAGGCACTCCGCGGACCCGCAGCCGCCGCCGAATCGGGGCTGCAGTTCATATGCCTGGGTGCCAATATCCAACGGCAATTCGAATTGGTACAGAGCGCCTGGCTGATGAGCGCCAAATTCAATGGACTTTCCGACGAGGCCGATCCTCTGCTGGGTAACCGGCTGCCGGGCCTCAATCAAAGCCATACGGACGAATTCACCCTGCCGCAGTCGGATGGGCCGGATCGCCGCCTCACCGGGCTGCCGCGCTTCGTCACCGTGCTGGGCGGTGCGTATTTCTTCTTGCCCGGGATCAGGGCGCTGCGTTTTTTCTCCACCGTGCGCGCATAGGAATTGCATCAACATGGATTCAAACACGAGTCGCCCGGTCCCGCCCGCCAACACGGGCTCCGCACTCTTGAATCTGATCTCCAACGCGTCGTTCAGATTCATTCAGCTCGAGCGGCGTTTCGATCCGCTCGTAAGGCCCGCGTTCGATGCAGTACTCCGGGATCCCATCGCCCGTCTGACCACGGCTCTGATCAATCGGCAACGTACGAATGAGGGCCTGAAGCTGGCGGAGGAACGTGAGTTGCCCGGAGAGGAGCAATTCCTCGACTCCATCATCTCGACGTTCCAAAAGCAGATGAGCGGATTGTGGAAACCCGGCGGCTTCGAGCGCGGCGGCAACACCAAGACACATGGCATCGTCCGCGGCGAATTCATCGTCCACGACGGTTTGCCGGAGCAATATCGGCACGGCATCTTCGCCAAGCCGCGCACCTACCGAGCCTGGGTCCGCTTTTCCGGGCCCGGCCCGTACATCACGCCCGACATCGACGACGTGGGCTTCATGAGCATCAGCATCAAGCTGATGGGCGTTGACGGTCCCAAGCTCATGAGCGAGGAAAGATTCACTCAGGACATGACCGCCGTCTCCACACCCACCTTCGTGACCCCCGATGTACGGGCGAACGCCCAGCTACAGATCGCAAGCCTGCAGAACGCGTCGATTTTCCACTTCGTCAATTTTCATCGTCCGCACCTCCTCGATCTGATCATGCAGGGGCTGTGGGTAAAGACTCAGAGCAGTCCGTTCGAGGCCCCATACTTCAGTTGCGTGCCGTATCTGCTCGGCGAAGGCCAAGCGATGCAATACTCGGTGTGGCCGAAAACGACGAAGCGCACGCCGGTCCCGCGTCTGCCGCTGCGTCCGCCCGACAACTACCTACGCAATGCGATGGCCGCCGCGCTCGATGCGGGCGACGTGGAACTCGATTATCGCATCCAACTGCAAACCGACTCCTTCCTCATGCCGATCGAGAATGCCGGCGTGCTGTGGCCGGAGAAACTCTCGCCGCGCGTATCGGTCGCGACGCTGCGCCTGCCGCGCCAACGATTCGACTCCGCGGCGCAAGTGAACTTCGAAAAGCGTCTGTCGTATAACCCTTGGCACTCGATTGCCGAGCATCGTCCGCTCGGTAATCAGAGCCGCGCCCGGCGGCGCATGTACTTGGCACTTTCCACGCTGCGGCATGACATGAATGCAATACCTCATTACGAGCCGACGGGCGACGAGGTATTCGACTGATGAAGAGAGCGGCTCGCGTTCTCCCGGCGTCGCGGCGGCGCGTCCCGCCCATTGTCAGGTGCTTGCTGCAGCCCATCGCGCGCCGGCTTAAGACCGGCGATTCAGCCGCCACGGTGGACCGGCTCTTCCGTTCGCATCATGTCGGCGATCTTCAGTTGATCATCGCCGTGGGCTTCGGCGCCGTCCTCCTGGTGTTCTTCCTCGGCCTCTTGCTGGCGTTCGAGAGCGAAGTCGTGAATCAATGGGGGGCCATCAAGAATCATCACTCCGGTTGGATCTTCGTGCACGTCGGGTTCACCGCCATGGGGAAGTTCCTCTCGGTTTTCGGACCGGTGCTCGCTGCTTTTGCCGCCGTCCTCGCGTGGTCTTACCAGGTCGGCAGCGCACGACTCGGCGTCGTCGACCTGTTCGCGTGCGAAATCAGCACGCTTTGCCGGGTGACGACGGTCGTGCGCTCGGTCAAGAGATATATCGACCAGTACAACCAAGGTCCGCCCGCGGATCCCGCCGTCGCCGGCGCTCCGCCATCACCGGCTCGCCAGTTCACCTCGCAGGAAAGCTATTTCCCGGTGTTCGAGAGCAACACGCGCGATCTGCAAACGCTCGAAGCCCGGGTGGTGATCAACATCACTGCCTTCTATACCTACATGAAGGCCGTTCGCGATTCGCTGCGGGCGCGTTCCGCCATCACGGCGCATGAGAACTCATCGCGCGTAGCGTGGCGCGAAACGACGTGCGATGTGGTGTACATGCTCTACCTGGGTCTTGAAAGCGCGCGTCATGCGATCGACGATCTAGTGGAGTTCGAACCGGAAAAGGCGGAGCGCACCGTCGTCATACTGATGAGCGAGTTGGAAGCGTATGGCTTTCTGCGCAGTCAATTCACCAACGAAGAAGACACGCACTATCAACGGCTGAAGCTGCGCGAGACCGATTACCGGCACGAGGTACCGATGCTCCGCGCGTCGGTCAAAAAGGGTAGAGCGGACGCCCAGGCCGCAGAGGCAGAGCGCAGCGACACCGGGAAGCAATCGCGGGAGGTTCTCAAGGTTTCCGATTGGGATCCGGCCTGGCGCCTATTACCTGAATTGAAAAAACGCTACCACGCCGCCGTGCAGGAGATCGATCCACCGCGCGACGACCTTTAGCCGCCGCGCGACGACCTCTCATAGCTTCCCAAGAAGGGCGGTCCCATCCGGCGTGCCGAGTCCGGAGCAGGCGTCCCATCCCGGTCCGGCGTTGTAGCCTTTCACCGTGTTGGTGATGGCATTGGTTCCGACCGTGACGTCATGCACCACGCTCGCGTTCGCGTAAAGAGTGGGATTCAAGAACCCGACCGGCTTCTTTTTCGCCTGATTGAGCAGCGCCACGAGCGCGGACATCAGCGGTGCGACAGCGCTCGTACCGCCGGAAGCCCCTTCGGAGCTGTCCACACGCGTGTAGTAGTTGGTCGCGCTCATGGCGATATCGGGCACGCCTCGGCCGGGCTTCCCGGAATCAATGGAAACCGGAAGCTTCGCGTTCGCCTGATAGCTCGGCATCGCGATGATTTCGCTGATTCCGCCGCCGCTGGCCCAACCACCCCCGCCCGCTACGCTCTTATCGAAGGGCGTTCCGTCGTTCCAAACGACGTCCTTGTTATTTTTGTCGATCTGCGTTCCGCCGCAACCCAACACCATGTCGTCGACCGCGGGATGATCGACGTGAATCTTGCCATCCCAATCGGCGGCGTCCGAGTCGGCCGTACCGTGGTCGCCGGAAGCGACGCAGACGGTGATTCCGACGGCCGCAGCCGCCACGAAGAGTTCGTGAAACGCGGTAATTCCTTGTTGGTCAGAGCTGCTTTCGGGTCCTCCCCAACTGATGGAGATCACGCTCGGATTGCGTTCCGAGTCGTGGACCGCCGCACTGATGCCGTCGATGAACCCCTGATCGCCGTTGTTCGGAGCGAAGTAGACCGCGAATTTGGCTTTCGGAGCGACCGCGCCGGCGACTTCGATATCGAGCATCACTTCGCCGTCGGCTGAATCCGCCGTCGTGGGCTTGTGCCCCGCGTGATCAACCGAGATTGCCGTCACTGCCGGGGGCGCGATTCCGATTTCATGGAAGAACACTTTAAGATCGCTGGTGCGAAATCCGCCCCCGAGTTCGATGATGGCGATGGTCTGCCCGTGCCCGTCGAGCTTCTGGCCGGCAAACGTCTGTGGGAAATTGTAGCGCTTGGCGAATTCCGTGGCTGCGACGCCGTTGCTGCCTCCGGGACCTTGAGCCCGTGTTCCACCGTGCACATAGCGGTGTTTCGGGCGCGTGTCGAACCCAAACACGCCGGTCACGATCCCATCCAAAGCCTTCGGGACCTCGATCTCGCCTTGCCGTCCTCGATACGTGCCGCTCGAGTGGTGATAGATCTGCACGTCCGCGGGAAAGAGGCTCAATAAATTACCCAGCTTGCCCCGTAGCACGATCGAACGCTCCGCGGCATTGCGATGCACAACGACCAGGTCATGTTCGTGAGCGAGTTGTTCCACGAGGTCGAGATCCTCAGGCTTGGCACCGTGTCCGCGAGCGAGCTCCTCTCGCGTGAGGTAGGTTCTCTTGGCAAGCGGCTCGCGGCTTTGTTGATGCACGCGCTTCTCGAGAGCGGCGACATCGCCCGCCGAGCGGGTGCGGACGGTCAGACTGGCGATTTCCGTGGGATCGATCGGTCCCGCCGGGCGCGAATTGGGCAGGAGGGTGCGCTTGCTGCCGGGAAGAGTTGCTCGTGTCGGCATGAGGTTCTCCTGGGGGAGTGAGTCAACGCGGGAGTCGTAGCGCGCGCAGCATCGATCGACGTGAACGGGCTGTCAAGCATCCGCACGTGGCAGCGCAGCAATCTTGCCCGTGTTGATTTTTAAGTTTGGTGTGTGTAAAGCTCACCGCACTCCAGTCTTGCGCCAGATCGTTTTGTATTGATGGGCATTCTGCATCCCTCCGCGGAGGAGATTTCGTGCAGCCAATCAGTAAGCGGTTCCAATCACTGTGGACTCCGGCATCGGGCACTGCCCAACGGATCGAGTCGCTCGCGCGCGAGTATCGGACCCGTGTGCGCGAGACCGTTACTCCGATCGTTGCCGCGTGGCACCCTGAGTTGATCGCCTCCGGCAGCGAATACGCCAAGATGCTGGAACTCACGACGAAGATGACCCTCGTCGGACATGCGTGCTCGGTGTTGACCGGCTACCCGTTCGACGCACGGCGGCAGCGCATCGCCATGCTCTTCGGCTGCTGCTGCTTTTTGGCGGACAGCTTCCTGGATGATTTCGGCGCCGAGGCCACGCGTGTGTATTTGCGCCGGTTCGCACGGCTCCTGTCGAGCGGCTGGTTCGACGTGCGCAACGAGCGTGAGCGGCTGTTCTACGTCGTGGTGGCGCGGCTTTTCGGCGAGCGCGACGTGCTGGTTCCTCTTCTGCGCCAGGCCATATTGAGACTGCATGCCGCACAGGAGCGGGACGTCATGCTGCGGCTCGAACCCAAGCGGCTTTCGGGACTGATCGAATCGCGCCGCCGCGTCGTCTTGAAGTGCGCCGCCCGCGACCGAAGCGGACACGCCATCCTCGTGCTGACGCTGCTGCTGGTACCCGCGCTGCCGCTCGAGATGCTGACTCTGCTGTTCACGGCTGGCGCTCTGATCATGTTCATCGACGATCACGGTGATTGCTTTACCGATCGGCGCGACGGGCGGGTGACTTACATGAATTACGTGCGCCAACCGGAACGCGTGCTCGAGCGCATTGCGCTTGCCTATTTCGCGCGCTTGAGTTCTGCGTTGCCGCAAAACGAAGGCCGTGAGCTGCTGCTGGGCTTTCTGCTTCGCTACTATCTCACGCGGATCGATAAGCATCGCGAGCAGCGCCGGCGTGGCGGAACGGCGTGGGATGTCTTCGAGTGACCATCCCCGCCCGTTGCTCGACGAGGCGGCGCTTGCGCTGCAAAGTCTGCGCAGCGCGAATAAGTCGCCTACCGATGTCTTGTTGCGGATCGATAACACGGCGGAAGCGGCCGCCGCTCCGTACCAGTTCGATGTTGTCGCGGGGAGGCTGCATCGACGCGGCTGTCGCGCAATTCCAGTGGGTGCATCGCTGTACGGGCGATGGCATCTTGGCCACGACGATCTGATCGTCGCATGCAAACGGTGCAATCCATTGCCGGAGCAAACCAAGCCAAGCGAACCGACCGAGCGTGCCGACCTACTGCTGGGTCTGCTCTCGCTCGTCAGTCAATTCTCCGGCGTGCTGAAGGAGCGGGGACGGGATTACCAGAAGACGAACGAAGGGCAAGTGCTCACGGCTCAATTGAGCGCGGTGTACCGCGACTTGGGCCGGCGCGAAAGAGACCTGCTCGACACAGCGCTCGCCACGCTGGACGAGGTGACCGAACGGCTGCGGGCCGCGAATCGGTCGTTGAACCGGAACGAGGAAGACCCAGGGGAATGACCGTGCCACGCATCAACTTGTCGATCCGCCTGGGGCCGATGGTGCATTTCGAGGTCCAGGGCGAGAACTGCACTCAGGTCGTCGAGGCGCTCCGAGGCTTCGAGGAACTTAACATTCTGATGGAAGCGATGTTCAGCGATCTTGCCGCGCGGGTATATCCGGGCGGTGAGATTCCGCCGGTCACCGCCGAGGAGCCGCCATGAACTTGAAGGGCCGAATCGGCATCGCCGCGCACCCGGATCTGCGTCTCAAGGCTCAAGTGGATCGACTGGAGTTTGCGCTTCAGTCCGACGCGACGCTGGCGTTCGGGACGCAGACGATCCGCATCGGCGTCGGCGAAATCCCGCTTCGCCTCGCGATCCCCTTTCATCGGCATCGCGCCGTGGTCGCAGGGTCTCTCGGTCCCTTCAATCTGACCGTGCGCCCGGTGGAGGCGAGCCTTCGAATTGCCGACGCGCACTGTACCGGCACCCTCGGCGGTGCCGAAGGTCTCACCGGGGAGTTGCACTGCCAGGGAAAATGCAAAGCTGAGATCGACTTCAACGCCGAAGCGCCGGGCAAAGTTCTCAAGGCCGCGGTGGAATTCGAAGAATGATCCACCACCCCTGTCGCAAGATCCCGGTGCACTGCCATCCTCGCGTGGGCGTGGCGGTGCAGCCGCCGAATGCCGAGCTCTATTTTCGCGACGAACGCTGGATCGATCCGATCAACACGCAGATTCGCTTTGAAGCGCTCCTCTATAACAGTGATCGAGGCGTGACCTGGCGGGTGCTCGCGCCCGATGGCGGCCCCGGCCACGGCACGGTGGACGCGACGGGATTGTACCGGGCACCCGACAAGGGCGGCCTCGAAAGCGGTACGACGGATATCGTGGTAGTCACCGCGCGCGCCGATCCGCTCCGCAAGGCCGCTGCCTGGGTGACGCTGGTCGGAGAAGGTCCGCTGCCGGCGCCCGCGCCGCGCATCGAAATCTGGCCCAAGCTCGTCACGCTGTATTACATGAACAACGACGATAACGCGTACATCGACGACAGCAACAAGCTGCGGATGTTTCGCGCCTTCCCCCGCCATCCGGCGAATCTGGCGGTCACCTGGTCCGCGACGCAGGGTGCTGTGACGCCGGGTTTTCCGGACACGCGGTGGTGCACGTACACGGCGCCGAACAACGGAGGCACCGCTGAAGCGACCATCACGGCGAAACTCGCGGCCGATCCGACGGTTACCGACGACGCTCGAGTCGTGCTGCTGAACTACAACTGGCCGGGCCTCTGAGTTGCCAACCATCGCCTAAGGAGCATGTGCTGTGGATGTAAATATCAAGGAAGTCGACAACATTTCATCGGTGCCGCTCGACCCGGTGGAAATCAGCAGCGTGGATCAGGTTCAAAAGATCTCGCCGGTGGCCGTGCACGTCAAGGAAGTCAATCAGATCGCTCCGCTGCAGATCGAAACGTTGCGCATCGACCGGCTGCGCGAGATCGATCCTTTGGCGGTGGATCGATTGAACGTGACGCGGTTGCCGGTGGTGAATTTGTCGGTGAATCAGGTTCCGGAAGTCGCCATCGGTGTCAGCCGGTTGCCCCCGGTCGCTCTCGCCATACAGCAATGTTTCCATATGCCCTCGGACTACACGGCGCGTGCTCGATTCTTGGGCTTCGAGTTTCTGCGCCTGCATCTGACGGGGCACACGCACATCATTCCGCAGGAACGCGCGCGGCCCGCGCACGTTCACACTCCCAACATGAGCTTTCCGATCGCGACGACGGAAGGTCCTGTGACACCGGGACGTCCCCGCGAGGCGCTTCACCATCCGCGCGGCCTGCGTGTGGGCCGGCCGCGCTTTGCCTATGGAGCGCGTCGCTGATGCAGCACAATGGCAACGGCTCGGGCGCTGTGCCCCCTCCGAGCGGGGGGTCGGTCGGCGGCGCCGGCGCGCCGCCCGAAAGCGCCGATGATCATTCCGAGCTCAAGGCTCGTATAGATCGGTTTGGCGATTTGCTCGGCAAGGGGCTCGATCTTGCCGAAGCGGGATTGTCGCTGGGACTGACGGTGGTCGGCACGCTGGGCGCGGCCGCCCACAAGAAGATCTTCGAGAAGGTCATCGACGCGACGGCACCGGATCTTGAGACCGCCGCGACAACCGCTGCCGCACCCGCGCCCGGCGGGGCCGGCGCGGCCGCCTTCGGCATCACTAATCGCTTGCGGCTGGCGCCGGGCATGCCGGTAAGCATCTCTTTCTCGATCAATAACGACAGCGCCCAATCGAACAAGCAGGTCGCTCTGCGCATCGAGCCTTTCACCGGAGAGAAAACCGGGGCGCTGCTCCCGCCCGCCAGTCTGTCGGTGGCGCCAGAGACCGCCGCGGTGGCGCCGATGGACTTCGAGAAGTTTGTGCTGCAAGGATCGATCCCGGAAAGCTCACCTCCCGACATTTATCACGGCACCATTGCGGTGAACGCCGAGGACGCGATGCGAATCCCGGTCGTACTGGTGGTCGAGCCGTGATCCATGACGTCATCGTGGTGGGGGCGGGACCCGGCGGAAGTGCCGCCGCGAGTTTCCTGGCGCGCCGCGGCGTCGATGTGCTGTTGTTGGACAAATCGGATTTCCCGCGAGACAAGGTGTGCGGCGACGGACTGACGCCGCAGGCGCTCTACTGGTGCGACCAGCTGGGCTGCATCGACGAAGTGCTGTCGCAGACTCAAGGGTTGATCCACGACTGCGATTTGTTCGTGAACGGGCGTCGCGTTCTGACCGGGGGGTTCCCCGACGGTACGGCCTATCCGGATTTCGCGGTGCTGCTGGATCGCCGCCGCTTCGATCACACCCTGATGCGAAACGCACTGGCGAACGGTGCCAAATTTCGCGCGGGAGTCACCGTGCGGAGCATCGAACGCGACGCCGAGGCCGTCACCGTGCACGCCCGCACGTCACAAGGACCTGAAAGCTTTCGCAGCCGCATCGTGATCGGCGCCGACGGCGTTTCCTCCGCGGTGTCTCGGGCCATCGGCAACACGCTCAAGGACGGTGTGATGGCGGTGTCGCTCAGAACTTACTATCGCGGCGTTAAAATTTCCGGGGCTCCGATCCGGGTCTACTTCGATCGCGATTATTTCCCCGGTTATGGCTGGTTGTTCGTCGACGAGTCGGGATTTGCAAATATCGGCGTGGGCTACGCCTTCGACCGCAACTTCCCGCTCGCCGATCTTGGCGCGTGTTTGCGCCGCTTCATTGCCGTTGAACTCAAAGATGCGCTGTGCGACGCCGAGAGATGCGGCGGCATTTCGGGAGGGTCCGCCGCGTTCTACCGGCCGCGCCGCATCATCGACGATCGTGTCATGTTGGTGGGCGATGCGGCGAACCAGGCCGATCCCTTGAATGGCGGAGGTATTCATAAGGCGATGGAAGGCGCCTACTTCGCGGCCGACGCAGCGCTCGGTGCGCTCGAGAAGGGAGATATGTCACGCAGCGGGCTCGCCCACTACGAGGCGTTGTTGCGCCGGCATGTGGAATGCGACTGGCAGACAGCGGAACTGTTTTTAGCCGTCGCCAAGAATCCCAACTTACGCGATTTTTGCCTGTTCTTATTGGAGCAGATTGGGCGATTGACCAGCGAGGATCGGCGCTTCGAGGCCTTCTGCGCCGGTGTGTTCAGCGGTGTGCTGTCGCAGAGCGTTGCCGTGTCGCCGCGCGCGCTGTACCATGTTTTTCCGCGCGATCGTGCTGCCTGGGCCGCATTCCTTGCGGTCAATGGCGGTGCCGTTGCACCAATCCGGCTGGCGCGTCGAGCGGCCGCCGGGATCCTCGTCGCCGGCCGCGGCGCTTTGCGCAATCCGGTGCCGAACATCGACTGGGGCCTTGAAGTGGCAACCAAGGCGTTGCGCCTTGGTGCCCGTCAAATGAGCCTGTGGGCAGGCACGTGACACCTTAAGGGGACTTATCCATGGCAAGCATCCTAGATCCGATCAACAACCTCGTACACGGCGCGGCATCGACACTGCTCGATCAGCAGGTTCCGACCAAGCTCGCAGGCGCGGTCAACGGCTTCATCAGCGCGGGATTCACCGTCGTCACGCAGGTGCTGACCGTGGTGCGCGATCTGTCCGCACCGACGACGCCGGCGCCGACGTCACCACCGACTAATCCATGACGGGAGAAGATCATGCACAGCCTGTCATATGAACCGTGCTGGATGCCTAGCTGGCACTGGTTTGTGTTGAGCGAGTTGGAAGTGGACTCAACGAGCACCAGCGCCGCGGCATTCACCGGCGTCGGCGGCGCCAACGAAGCATCGGTGGAGTACCTCATCGACCAGGGCGCGGCCACACCGGGCGTGACGGTGAACATCGTCGCGGGCGGTTCGACTACGACGTGGACCGCGACGACGGTCACGCCGGGCTTCCACGCGCACCGCTTCGGCTCGCTGCCTCAAGGCGCGAAGCTGACCTTGTCTGCGACGAATGCAATGGCCCGGCTGCGCTGGTGCGAGCCGGTGTGCTGCTGATCGATGTGCTGTCACGTGTGCTGTCAAAAGGAGTCGGAACATGCATCCAGCAATGGGCCTTCATCGTTACACTGAAACCGCGCCGCAACCGTTCGGCGCGTGGCGCGGGGTAGCGCCGCCGGGCCATTGCCGGCACTGTGGCCAGCCGAGCGCATCATGCTGCTGCGGTTGCCGCGAATGCCGCAAAGAGGCCAAGGAGTTGCTGGTCACGCCCAGCACCACCGACCGCCAATCGCCCACCGGTAAAGCCGGCGTCGCGAACCAGCTGAGCCTGATCAAGGCGCTTGGCGTCGGCACGACACCCAATGACACGATCGATACCAGCAACGCCGCGAAGGGCACGTCTTTCATCGGCGGCGGTTGCTGCGTGACGCTCGCCGTCGAGTATGCGCCGAGCGTGAGCACCGCGAAGTTCATCGTCCTCGTCTCAGCGACGGACGCCGAAGGCACCGTGCTGTTGTGGGCACGATCCGAAGCGGCCGGTACCGGCTATCGAGTGCATGAATGCATCATCACGACCAAGCCGGGCGCAACGCTGACCGTCGAGGCGCTCAACTGCACGGCACGAGTGCGCTGGTGCGAAGTTTTCAGCTGCTAAAATCAAGGGGTATTGCATGAGCGACACCAACCCAGGTTCGGGAACTCCACCCGCCTCGCCGCAGCCGGGTGCCGGAGGCACTGCGGCCCAAGAGGCCTTCGGAAAATATAAAGCACGCCTGGCGGGAGGACCCATCATGATGCCGGGATGGGCCATGCCGCCTTCGATGGGAGCGCTTCCGAATTACCCGTCCGCGAATCATTTCGCGCCCCCGGGTGTCATGCGGCCTCATCCGATGGGTTCGCTGACTGAGCGTCTCGGCTCCACACTCCGGCTGGGCGTCGATCTCTTGAACGCCGCACTCGCGCGAGGAACCAGCATGCTCGGCGGCGGTGCAATGCAGTGGGATGCGCATGGCTGCGGCTGCGGCAGCGATCGGTGCGGCCATGACTGCTGCGATGCCATGTCTGCGGAATGCTGCAGACCCGGAGCACACGGGTGCGGGTGCTGCTAGCGGCGGCTACATCACGAAACGTGCCTGCGACCCGGACATGATGAATCGGCGCATTTCCTGATAGGCGACATGTTCCAGTTCGCGGAGCAGGTAGACCTTTTGCGGACGGTCTGCATGCTCGAATCGGCGATGCAGAGTACGCACGGCTGCCAAATACCATTTGTAGCGCTCGGCATCGGCATTGAATAGCAGCCCTTCCTTCAAGGCTCGCAGGGCCACTACGCTGGAACTCGCGATCGCAGCGACGACGCCCGCGATGACGCTAAACCCGGGATTGGCGCCTAGTTTGAACGCGATGATCGAGCCGATGCCGCCGGCGATGGTCGCCAGCAACAAAACGGCGGTGAGCGTATCCGAAAGCCTGTACACCCATTGCGCGCGGGTCTCCGGGGAGTGCCATCCCGGAATGAGTTTTCTTTCGGTGTAGCGTTGCTGGATACCGAATCTTTGCTGCTCCAACAGCTTCAGCAGCAGGTCGAACTCGGCGGAGGCGGGCGGTACCGGGCCGGGACGGTCCCATTCCTCGTTCAGCCAGGGATGGTCTTCCGCCTCGTCGGCATTCAAATGGTGAATCCTGTCTTCGACGCCGCGCAGATGATGATGTTTGAATTTATCCAACTCGCGCGAGCGCAAATCGAGCCAACTTTCCAGCGCATTTTTTTCGTTTACGGCGGCGATCAACTCCGGTAGATGATTCACGATCAGCTGGAAGTGAAATTGGCGGATGCGTTCGGTCCAGAATCGGTTGGTCAGCCACTGCGCCTTTTCCCTTCCTTTGAGTACCTGCGTGTATCCGACCACGATGCTCACGATGGCAAGAACGGCGGCAATTCCTCCGAGCAAACCCTGCACACGGAACGGCGCCATGGTGCTGCCTCGGGCAAATTCGTCGGCCAGCGGTACCGTTGCTGCCACTATCAAACTCAAAAAGCCCGAAAGAATTGCAAATATGCCGGAGCGGCGGCTGCGCTTGCGTGCCCCCGCCGCCGGCGTGTCGTAGGTGACGAACAGAGCCCGCAGCTCCGGCCAATCAAAGATGGGACCGAAAGCCGGATAGTGTCGCGTGAAGAATGCGCGATCCTCGTCATCGATCAACAGGTCGCTGTTGGGCCAGTCCTTGAATGGATCGGCCAAAGGGCTCGCGAAGGTCCGCGAGGCGGTCCGGTTGGCGTTCTTGTTCATGCGCTTATTATTGTCAATACGCCACCCCTGCGCTCTATTTATCCCTCCCGCATCAAAATCCTTGACGGAATAGCTAATACAAATAAGAATGATTCGTGTTAGCGTCTACCAAGTTTCCCGGGATATATAGGACATGCAGAAGAAAAGCCCTCGACGACCCCGCGCACCGGTTACCGCAAGCGCCGGCGTGACCGCCCGCCTGACGACCACCGGCGTCGCCATTACAGCCTTTCTTTCCGGCCACGCAAAGGCGGCAGACGCCGCAGCCACGGATCTCGAACAGCCGACTTTGCCCAGCGTCGAGGTGACCGGCACGGCCATCGAATCGAGTCACGACATTTCGCAGACGGTCGACACCATCGATAAAAAGGAATTGGCGGAGCAGCACCTCACTCTCGTTCAGGATGCCTTGCGCAATGTTCCGGGCGTCACGCTGAATTCCGGCGAGGGCGGTGCACATGGCGATTCGATCAATTTGCGCGGACTCTCGATCCCCGACAGCTTCTTTCTCGACGGTGTGCGCGACATCGGTCAGTATCAGCGCGACACGTTCAACTCCGACGCGATTGCCGTGCTGCTCGGACCGGGCTCCGCCGTGTTCGGCCGCGGGTCGACCGCGGGCGTCATTAACTCCATCAGCAAGCAGCCCACCTTGACGCCGATGGCAGCTCTCAGCGTGTCCGGTGGCCAGGCGGATTATTGGCGCGGTACCGGCGATCTTAACGTGCCCCTCAATGACACGATGGCGGCTCGAGTCACGGTCATGGATCAGCGCAACGAAGTCGTGGATCGCGACCAAGTCGTCTACCGTCGATGGGGCGTCGCACCGACTTTGGCGCTCGGCATCGACACCTCGACGCGGCTGACGTTGAGCTATTTCCACGAAAACGAAAACAATCTTCCCGACTACGGCATCCCCTTCATCGACGGCGTTCCCGCCGCCGTCAATCGAAGCAACTACTATGGGCTCGTCAACTACGACAGCACGCGCACGAATACCAATATTGGAACGATCCGTTTCGCGCACGATCTGTCCGACACGATGACCTTGAGCGATAGCTTGCGGTACGCCAACTATGGCTTTCAGTACCTGGTCACCGGCCCCTTTCTCGGCAATGACTTCGTGCCGCCGCCGCCGCCGGGAACCCCGTACTCCGAGATCGAAATTTCGCGCGATCAGCCGAGCAGCGCCGGGACCACGAGCCTCGCCATCAATCGCACCGACCTAACCACGAAATTCAATATCGCCGGCTTTCCGAACGTCCTGACGACCGGGCTCGAATTCAGCAAGGAGCAATCCAACGTCAGCCGCTACCAGAATGGTTTGGACGACATCGCCCCGACGCCGCTCTTGAATCCGGATGGATTCAACACTCCGCCGACACCACTCACGACCTATTCGAATCCGCGGGGCCGGGGCAAGGATGTGAGCGTCTACGCGCTGGACAGCATTTCCTTCGGACCGAAGTGGGATCTCGATACCGGACTTCGCTGGGATCATTTCGATTCGAGCTTCAACGAAGGCATCAGCGGCACCGGCTTTTCGCAAGTCGACACGTTCACGAGTCCGCGCATTGCGGTGATTTTCAAACCGGACAGCGCCCAGAGCTACTATCTCTCCTATGGCAACTCATACAATCCTGTAATCGAATACCTGATCATTGCGCCTTCCGACCAAAGTCTCACGCCCGAAAAGAACAGCACTGTTGAATTGGGCGCGAAGATAAACATTCTCGACGGCAAAGCCGGGTTGACCGGCGCTTTGTTCGACACGCTGGTCACCGACGCGCGCATTTCGGATCCCGATGACCCGACCGTGCAGACCGCTCCGTTCGACCAGCGGGTGAAGGGCGTCGAAGTCGGTATCAGCGGCTACCTCACGAGCATTTGGGAACTCACGGCCAACTACACTCATCTGGATAACCACATCACCAAGACGAGCGATCCGCTCTCGCTGGGTAAAATTGTGCCGAACACGCCGGAGAATGCGTTCAACCTCTGGACGACCGTCGAACCTACCGCGGCATGGTCGGTGGCCGGCGGCCTCGTCGCCATGAGCCATCGATATGCGGACACCGAGAATACCGCCGGAGTGCCCTCCTTTGTGGTGTTCAATGCGATGACATCGTACAAAATCAATGAGCATTGGAAGCTGCAGCTGAACCTCAACAATGTGACGAACAAGCTGTATTACTCCGGATTCTACTACGTGGGAGTAGACGAAAATCACGCACTGCCGAGTGCGGGCCGCACGCTCATCGGCACAGCGGACTATCGTTTCTAAAGGCCGGACGTGGGCGCGACCAGCACATCGATCGTCTCGCTCTTGGGCCGGATGAGCGCTCCACGTCTCAAGGCATTGTTTACGGAGGACGCAAGTCGCGCCGCGCAGTGGGTGTACGCCGCGGCCCTCGACGGACTGCCGCAGGCCCAAGTGTGCTACGGCCGTCTGCTGCTCGAGGGCACCGGCCTGCCGAAGGACCAAACGGCCGCGCTCAAGTGGTTCAGGCGCGCGGCGTCGAACGGCGACATGGACGCCGTCAACATGGTCGGGCGTTGTCTGGACAACGGCTGGGGCACTTTACCGGACGCAGCCGCGGCGGCGGAACACTATCGGCGCGCAGCGGACTCAGGACATGCCTGGGCCCAGTACAACCTGGGGCACCTGTATTTGGATGGCCGCGGCGTCGCGCAGGATTTTCGTCAGGCATATTCGTACTACCTCCGGGCCGCCGAGCAGCATCACGAACGTGCCATGAACTTGGTTGCGCGATGCTGCGAAGAGGGCTGGGGAACACCGCCCGATCCCGAAGCCGCTGCGCAGTGGTATCGGCTTTCGGCCGAAGGCGGTTATTTTCGTGGGCAATACAACTTCGCCACTCTACTGGTCAAACAGTGCCGTTTCGATGAGGCGGCTCTGTGGTTTGAGCGCGCCGCGACCGGCGGGTCAACAGCGGTTCGGCAAGCCGTGCTCGATGCGATTACGGCCGCCGGCGCGCCGGGACCGCTCGAAAGACTCGCCGCACGTCTGCGGGTCCGGCCTTAAGTCAACATGTTGCTGCATATCCCGAAGTTATTGAACGAGGATCGGCTCGCCGCCGTGCGCGCCGCTCTCGAAGCCGAGAACGCTCCGTGGGTCGATGGCCGAGTCACCGCTGGACATCAGGGCGCGGCTGTGAAGAGAAATCAGCAGATCGAAGAGATGAGTCCGCTCGCGCGCGAGTTCGGCAATGTCATCGTCAGCGAGTTGGAGCGCAGCGCGCTCTTTATTAGTGCCGTACTCCCGAGCAGAGTCTATCCGCCGCTGTTCAATCGATACGCCGAGGGGATGCAGTTCGGCACGCATGTCGATGGTGCGGTCCGGATGATTCCGGGCACCGGCCAGAAGCTCAGAACCGATCTGTCCGCCACCTTGTTCTTGGCGCCGCCCGAATCCTATGAAGGCGGCGAGCTCATCATCGAAACCGACCTCGGCGGCCAAAGTATCAAGTCTGCGGCGGGAGACTTGGTGGTGTACACGTCGACGTCGCGGCATCGCGTGACCGCCGTGACGCAAGGCGTGCGGATCGCCAGCGTGTTCTGGATTCAAAGTTTGATTCGCGACGATGCGAAACGCGAACAGCTCTTTGAACTCGATCGTACGATCCAGCAGCTGACGCAGGCGGGTGCCGATCCCGAGTCGCTGGTACGGCTCGCGGCGCATTATCACAGTCTGCTGCGTCTGTGGTCGGACGTGTGAGGAGACTTGAAGTTCTCCCTGAACCCCTACCCGAACCGCCGAACCCCCATCTCCTGTAGGGCACCGGCAATGGCCGCCACCGCCCGCGTCAACGTGTCGGCGCCGATCGCGCCGATGCAGCCGACCCGGAACGTATCGACTGTTGTCAGCTTGCCCGGATACAGGATGAATCCGCGGTCACGCACCCGGCGATAGAATTCTCCGAAATCGTAGGCGGGGTCGGGCGGGGCGTGGAACGTGACGATGATCGGTGCCTGCAGCGAATCCGGCAGGAACGTCTTCAGTCCCAGGGCCCGCATACCGGATACCAGCGCGGCGCAATTCTCGGTGTACCGTGCGAGCCTCGCCCGCTGCGCACCCTCAACTTGGTACTGATCGATGGCGGCGCGCAGGGCGGCGAGGACGTGCGTCGGCGGCGTGAATCGCCACTGTCCGGTCTTCTGCATGTATTGCCACTGATCGAGCAGGTCCATGGCGAGCGATGCACTGTTGCCGCCGGAGCCCGTGAGCGCCGTCTGTCTTGCGATGACGAAGCCCATGCCTGGAACGCCTTCGAGACATTTCCCGGACGCAGCGATGAGAGCGTCGAAGCGCATGTTCCGAGCGTCGATGGGGATGGCGCCGTAGGAACTCATCGCATCGATGATCAGGCCGCGGCCGTGATTCGCGACGATCCCGGCGATTTCCGCCAGCGGATTCAAAATTCCCGTTCCGGTCTCGCAGTGCACTTGTGCGACGTGGGTGATCGACGGATCGTCCCTCAACGCCGCATCGATGCGTGCGAGGTCGGCAGGCTCTTGCTCGCCATGCGGCAGGATGACGGCGCCGCGGCCCAGATAACCCAAGATTCGCACGATGCGCTTGCAGTAGCTGCCGTTGTCCGGCACGAGGACTCGGCCTTGCTTGGGTACGAGTGTGCCGAGCGCCGCTTCGACGGCGAACGTGCCGCTGCCTTGCAGCGGCACACAGACGTGTTCGCGCTCGGCATTCACGATGCCAACGAGATCGCGGCATACCGATTGAGTCAACGTGTTGAACGAGCCGTCCCACGATCCCCAATCCGAGAGCATGGCGGACTTGGTGGCCGCCGATGTCGTCAGAGGGCCGGGAGTCAGCAGTATCGGGTCCGTCATCGTATTTACCAAGGCAGAGAATAAGTCTTCGTGTTGCAGAAGCTCTTCATGGCTTCCAGTACGCCTTCCTTGTAGCCCAGCCCCGAGTCCTTGATGCCTCCGAAGGGCGTCAGCTCCAAGCGGTAGCCGGGAACCTCGCGCACGTTGACGCTCCCCACTTCGAGCTCGCGGACGAAGCGGGTGATCAGATCCAGGCGGTTGGTGCAGAGCGACGAGGACAGACCATAGGCGGTGCCGTTCGCGATGCGGATCGCCTCGTCCACGGTCTTGAAGCGGATCACCGGCGAGACGGGGCCGAAGGTCTCATGCCGCACCACTGTCATGCTCGGCGCGACCCGGTCGAGCACGGTGGGCGAGTAGAGCGCGCCGCGGCGCACATTGCCGATCAGCAGGCTGGCGCCGGCCGCCACCGCCTCGTTCACCACCGTCTCGAACCGCCGCGCCGATGGCTCGTCGATCACCGTGCCCATATCCATCTTTGGATCGAAGGGATCGCCGTACTTGACGGCGCGTGTCTTCTCGACGAGCAGCTCGACGAAGCGATCGGCCACGCTGTTCTCGACCAGCATGCGCTTGACGGCGGTGCATCGCTGGCCCGAATTCTTGTACGACCCGTTCGCCGCGAGAGTCGCCGCCTCTTCGAGGTCCGCGTCCTCGAGCACGATGATCGGATCGTTGCCGCCGAGTTCCAGAATCTGGCGCTTGTAGACGGCCTTGGCGGCAATGTACTTGCCGATCGATACGCCTCCCGTGAAGGTGACGAGGTCGACGTCCGCACTGGTCAAGAGTTCATCGGCGATTTCACCCGGATCGCCTGTCAGAACCGAGAGCATTTCAGGCGGCAGTCCCGCCTCGTACAGGATGTCCGCGAGCGCAAAGGCGGTGAGCGGAGTTTTCTCGCTCGGCTTGAGCACGACTCGATTGTTGGTGGCCACCGCGGGAGCCACTTTGTGAATCACTTGATTCAAGGGATGGTTGAACGGCGTGATCGCGACAATGGCGCCGAGCAGCGGCTCCTTCAGGGTGTAAACCTTGCGGCTCTTGCCGTGCGCGGTGAGATCGCACGAGAACACTTCGCTGTCGTCGTTGAGCGCCTGATTGGCGGCGAACAACAAAACATCCGAGGCGCGGCCGACCTCGTATTGCGAGTCCTTGAGGCACAGACCCGATTCCAGCGTGATCAGGTGCGCGAGATGATCGCGCTTGGAGGCAATGATGGCACCCGCTTTCATGAGGATTTTGTAGCGCTCGTGCCGCGTGAGCGTGGATCTGAAGCCGCGCGCGATCTTGAGCGCGCGCCTGACGTCCTCGATCGTCGCTTTGGGAACGGTACCGGCGAGCGCGCCGGTATAGGGGTGGCGCACCTCGATGACCCGGTCGCGAAACACTTTTTCGCCCGCGATACGCAGCGACTCGCGAATCGGCTCGTGCGTCGTGGCGGGGAGGGCACCTAAGGACATCGGATGAACCTTAAGCGGCTCGATTGGCGCGGTTCAGCCCCAGATCGAAGGCGTCGAAATTGCGCCAGCGATGGGGTTCCGGCAGCTTGCTCACGCCGCGATTCACGAGCAAGGGTACTTTCTGTTCCGACGTACCGCCGTGTGAGCGCAGCGGAACGTCGAGCCCCGACAGGTCGTGCCGGTCGCGGCTGGTGCCGATGACCGTGTCCTGCTGCGACACCACCACCAGGTCGCCGATGCGGTCGGCCGGCAGTTCGAATTGGACGGCGGCTTCGGCGCGCGTCATGACGGATTCAATGCCGGGCAGCGCCGAAATGCGTGAGGCCACCGAGTGCGCATCCTTGGGTAGGGGCAGGTACACGAGCGCGAAGGATCCGAGCGCGCCGTGGTGCACGACGTAGGGATCGGTAATCGGCAAGATCACCCGCGCCTTGTCTTTTCCAATCCAACCGTCGAGGGTGTCCTGGAGGTAAATCACATTGGGCTGACCGTCCGATCCAAATTTGGCGTTCATGCCGTGATCGGCGGTAACGACAATGGTTGCTCCCAGCGCGTCGAGCCGCGCGAGATTCCGGTCCATCATGGCGTAAAAATCATTCGCCATCGGCGTGCCCGGGGCGGCCTTGTGCTGGATGTAGTCGGTCGTGGACAGGTACATGAGGTCAGGCCGCTCGCGCTCCATCAACTTGACGCCCGCGACGAATACGAATTCCGACAGCGCAGCGCTGTATACGGAGGGGACCGGCATGCCGACCAGCCCAAGCACGTTCTCGATACCGTTCTCGGCCAGGGTGACCTCGTCGGCCTTTTCGGACGAGAAGCAAATGCCCTTCATCCGATGACCCAAGAGCTTGCGCAGCTTGTCCTTCGCCGTGATCACGGCGACTTTCGCGCCGGCGTCGGAAAACGCCGCGAGTATCGTGCCTACTTTCAGATGACGCGGGTCATTCATCATGACTTCTTCGCCGCGCTCGGGATCGAAGAAATAGTTGCCGCAGATTCCGTGCACCGAGGGCGGCACGCCGGTCACGATCGACAGATTATTGGGGTTGGTGAAGCTCGGCATGACGCAGTCGGCGATGATCGAAGTCCCTGCGCCGGCGAGCAACCGGCCGAGGAAGGGCGCGGCGCCTGCCGCCACGGCGGCCGTGATGTACTCGAACTGGCAGCCGTCGACGCACACGACGACCATCGGACGATCCATCCATCGGTACGTTCGGCCGTTTACTGTGATGTCGGTTGGCAAGTTCTACTCCTAGGGAGCTTTAAGTGACGGCGGCCGCTTTGTGCATCCGGGCGCGGCTCTCGGCCGCGTGCCGGCGCAGCAGCTGACCCGCCCGCGCGGCGTCGCGCGCGGCGATGGCGTGCACCACCGCATGATGCTCCGTGTTGGAAACCGCGAATCCGCCGCCCACCGCCAGTCCGCGAAGGCGGAACAGCAGCAGGCCTTTGGTCAGCAGCCGGTAGCTTTCGGTCAGACGGACATTGCCCGCGAAGTCGACCAGGCTGTCGTGAAACCGTAAATTGAGCGCATGGTAGCCTTTGATATCCTGCGCGCCCGTCGCTCGATCCATCTCGGCGACCAGGGTCGTCAGCTCTCGCAGTTGCGCCGGGGTTGCGCGCTCGGCGACGCGCTCACCGATCAATTGATCGAGCGCTTCGCGCACATCATAGATCTCGTCCGCTTCCTCGACCGATATCTCACGCACGAAGACGCCGCGATTCTTTTCGGATCTGACGAGGCGCGATTCCTCGAGGGCGCGCAGTGCCTCGCGTATGGGGCCGCGGCTGGTTCCGAAGCGCACCGCCAGTTCACTCTCATTGATGCGCTGGCCGACAGCCAGCTCGCCGCGCAGGATAAGTTGTTCGATCTCCGCCTGCACGAGCGCCGGTAAAGAGTTCGACTGCACCAGCTGGAGCATGGTGGGGGCGGCGGCCTGTTCCATTTCAGTACGCTAGCATAATTGCAGATTGTTGACAATAAACAATCGGCAGCGCCAAATCAGCAGCCACGGGAGCAAATCAGCAGAGGTCCCGAATCACTTCCTCGCCAATGGCAAAGCCCGTCGACGCACCGACTCCGCTCGTCACCAGGACCAAGCGGATGTTCGGTGCCGGAGAATCGATGAACACGGCTTGGGTTTTGGCCACCGCATAGGTTCCCGTCCAGCGCTCGCGCACCGCGGGCGGCGGTCGTCCGGTCACGGCCCGATATTCATCGAGCATCAATTCATAAACTCCTTCATCGGCAAACGGCCCCGCCGGCCGCATCGTACCGATGGCTGTCCCCGACGACGAGACTGCCGTCGGAGCCTTGCGCAAGGATGAGATGAATGCCGTGACGCAGATATTCGCTCTGCTCCGATTCCAATCGGCGCCGCAACGCGTCGGCCTCGGGCAGATCTGCAAACCCTCCGTAGCGCACCAGACTCAAGTCCGAGATCACCGCACCCGGCAATACGTAGCCCGGGCTTTGAAGGCGCAGCATTTGCAGTGTGCAGCGGCCGATCCCCGCGATCGCCAGCCGATCGGGAAAGAGCGTCGCGAAGTCATCGCCGGGGCACACCACCGCGGACGCCGCGGTCAGAAGGCCGCGCGACGTGCCGAGCCTCGGCGGCTCAACCGTGTGTACCGCGGTCTGCCAACGAAAGGTGACTCCATAATCGCGGGCCAGCCACTCGGCGAGCTTCGGGAGCGCCTCACGTGATTCGACGCGCAGCTCATGCGGGCTCCAAAGAACTGCTTCGAGCGCTGTGGTTTCAAGCTCGGGACAGCGCTTCTCGGCCATCGCCGGCGTCAAGAGCCGGCAGCTTTCCGCCATGTCCGTGCGCAAAAAGGCCTCGAGCACGGCGGCGGATTCGGGCCGCCGGGCCGCGATCCACAGGCCCTGTTGTTCGATGGGAATGCCGGCCTTCGGCGCCACCTCCTGCCACACTTCGCGCGACCGGCGCGCCCGTCCCCACATGGCCCCGCGGTCTTGACCCGTGACCAAGCTCAAGCCGAAGTTGCGTATCGAGGCTCCGCACGCGCGCGCGTCGCGCTCGACGACGACGACTTTGAGCCCGCGCCTCGCAGCCGCGAGCGCACAGGACAAACCGACGATGCCGGCACCCACGACGGCAAGGTCGAACTCTCTTTGTAAGCTGGTCATGGGCTATTATGAATCCGTGGCTGACAAATTGCGTCGCGTGCTCGAACGCTCGAATCCGGTGCTCTTCACGATCGTCGCCGGTCTCGCGGGGTTCTGTGCGTATTTCTCGATGTACGCCTTCCGGAAGCCCTTCTCGGCCGCGACCTTTGCCGTCGTGCCGGGCTGGACCTTCGCGCTCGACTACAAGATTGCGCTGGTGATTGCCCAGGTGATCGGCTACGCGACGGCGAAGCTGATCGGCATCAAGGTGATCTCTGAACTTGATCCCGCCAAACGGGCATCCGCGATCGTCGTCCTGATTCTGCTGGCCTGGGGCGCGCTCATACTATTCGCGCTGGTCCCCGCTCCGTGGAATGTGGCAGCCATGTTCTTGAACGGTCTGGCGCTCGGCATGATCTGGGGGCTGGTGTTCGGCTTCATGGAAGGCAGGCGCACCTCCGAGGTATTGGGCGCGGTGGTCTGCGCGAGCTTCATCGTCTCCTCGGGCGCGGTCAAAACCGTGGGAAAGCTGGTGATGGCGCATTGGCATGTCAGCGCGTTCTGGATGCCCGCCGTCGCCGGCGCGTTGTTCTTGCCGCTGCTCTTCTTGTCGGTCTGGGCGCTCTCCGCGCTGCCGCCTCCGAATGCGCTCGATGAGGCCGCGAGGGTCCGCCGCGCGCCGATGAATGGCGCTGCGCGAGCCTCGTTCCTTGCTGAATATGGCATCGGAATCGGCCTTTTGGTTCTGGCCTATGTCCTCGCCACAGCGCTTCGCGACTTCCGCGACAACTTCGCAGCGGAACTCTGGGCCGGTCTGGGATACGGAAATGGCGCCGCCATTTTCACGGCGAGCGAGCTGCCGGTTGCCATACTGGCGTTGGCGGCACTCGGACTCATCATGATTGTTCGTGACAATGCGCGGGCGCTCATGGTGATTCACGCCGTGATTGTCGCCGGACTCGCGCTGCTCGGCCTCTCGACGTGGGCGTTTCACGCCGGATGGCTCGGCCCGATTTCGTGGATGATATTGAGTGGGGCGGGGCTGTACATGGCTTATACGCCGTTCAATGCCATGCTATTCGACCGGATGATCGCCGTGAGCGGCCGCATCGGCACCGCGGGATTCCTGATCTACGTCGCGGATGCGTCGGGCTACGTCGGTAGCTGCGCACTCTTGATATGGCGAAACTTCGGGTTGGTGCAGCTCAACTGGATGCAAGTCTTCACGGCCAGCGCCTACGGCACCAGCATTCTCGGCATCGTGTTCGTGTGCGCATCGGCGGTGTTTTTCCTGCGCAAGGCGGCGACCGTCAAGTCGATCAAGCTGCGGCTGGAAGACAATCCCGCGCTCTAGGATCGAAGGCGCTAGGATCGAAGGCGCTAGGAGCGAAGGCGCGCAAGGTGTTCGAGCGGCGCCACGTACTTCTCGTAATTGCGCCACCGCCCGAGCGATGCGGCATTGATCTTCTGGCGAACCTGCCACTTGCTGGCAGTGATGACGATCCGATCGGTCTCGTGGAAATCCAGGCACTTCGGATCCCATGGCAGACCGATGAAATCCAGCATCCGCCGGGTCCAGCCCTCCTGATCTTCGATCAGCGACTCGTAAGGTATCTCGAGCAGAGTGGTCTTCGGAAGCACGGCACGCCAGTGATCGGTGATGCGGACGTATTCGCCGTAGTAGTGCGCGAGATTGTCCAAATCGTTGGCGAAAGGGTCCATGTTGAAGAAATTCTGGAAGTAAATCGACAGGCAGGTATCGATGGGATGGCGCTGCATGTGGATGATTTTCGCCTGCGGGAACGTGGCGTGGATCAGTCCTTCGTACAAGAAATTGGCGGGCATCTTATCGACCACCCGCAGCGCCGCGCCGGAGTGGGCCGTCAGGCGGTCGAGATAACGGCGGGCCAAATCCGGCATCAAGCCGTCAGCCTTTTTATAAGCGGCGAATGCCGCATCCCAGAAAGTCACTTCGCCGGCGCCGAATACGGACGGGTGGGAGGCGAGGATTTGTTCGGTCAACGAGGTGCCCGATCTTGGCATGCCGACGATGAAGACCGGCAGCTCCGAGGCCGACGCTTGCTCCCGCGAACGCCCAACGAACGCCGCATCAACGAACGCCGCATCGAAAGTACGAATGATCTCATCGACGCGCCGGCTCAGTTTCGCGCCGTCGTACGGCGGCACTTGGCGCTTGGTCAGTTCATTGGCCTGCCGATAATGCGCAAACGCCTCATCGTAGCGGCCGACGTCGTCGAAGTATTTACCGAGCGCGTAGCGCAGGCTGATGTCATGCCCGGGCGGCAGCGGTTTTGCCAGCAGCGCTTCAGCACCCTCGAGCCACTGGGTATCGCCCGGAGTCATTTTGCGGTGGGTGGCGATGCTGGAAAACGCAAAGGAAAAATCCGGATCGATCTTGATCGCGCGCTTGAACAATTCTTCTGCCTCGGAAAATTGGCCTCGGTCGGCCTTGAGTTCTCCGAGGAGAGACAGCGCCTCGACGTACTTAGGCGTGATGGCGAGGGCAGCCCGGCAGCTTGATTCCGCGTCGGCGTGACGGCGCTGCGCGCGCCGCGCCACGGCGAGACTCAAATGGGCGGCCGCATGCTTGGGGTCGAGCGCCAAGGCCCGCGTGTAACTCGCCGCCGCCTCATCGAGCCTCCGCAAGTCGAACAGCACATTGCCGAGGTTGTAATGGCTCTCGGTGCGTTTGGGATCGAGCTCGACGGCACGAGCGTAGCTCGCTAGGGCTTCCTCGCGCCGGCCCAGCGCTCTCATTGAATTCGCCGCGTCCACCAGAGAATCGACATGGTCAGGCTGGAGCTCGAGTGCGCGCCGCAGGCTCACCAGTGCATCGGCCCATTGCCCCTGGTCATGTAAGGCCGCGCCGAGATTGCCATGAGCTTCGCCGTCATTCGGCATGAGCTCCGTCGTTCTCTTCAGCGCCTGCAGCGCATCCTTACCCTGCCGCATGAGCGCCACGCCCAGGATTTTCCACAGCATCCCGGCGTCGGGGTGCATCGTGAGGAGCCTCTTGGCGCCGTGTTCGGCCTCGCTCAATCGCTCCTGTTCGATCAAGGCGACCAGCGCGCCGATTTCCCGTGGATTCAAGGACGGCGGCGCCGATGATTCTCGTACCGGCGGGGGGGCGGGCTCCCGTCCGCAGCAGCGCTTGTATTTGTGGCCGCTGCCGCAAGGGCAAGGATCGTTTCGACCCGGTTTCGCACTCCCCTTAGACATCGCGGTAGCGGTAGAGCGCGTCACCGAGCGCCTCTTTGAGAGGCCCGAGCCAGGGGTCGAATTTCTTCCACTGATCGAGGCCCTCGCGATAGAGGGGCTGGCGAACTTGCTCGGAACTCGCGGTGCGCATGCTGCGCACGGTTTTGTGAAACTCGAGACATTGAGGTTCGAACTCGAGACCGCAAAAGTCGAGAATTCGCCGTACATTGCCCGGAAGATCGTCGACGACGTCCTCATGATGTACTCGTAGAACCCACCCGGGCAGAGCACGATCCCAATGCCGCATCAACTCGAGATAGGTCCGGTAGTAGCGGGCGATATCCTCTACTCCGTAAGTGAACTCCTGCCCCTGGGCGAAGAGCTGCTTCAGATTGCTGAAACAACAGGCGATGGGCTCACGCCGAGCGTCGATGATCTTGGCCCGCGGCAGCATCAGGCGAATCAATCCCAGGTGCCGGAAATTGTTCGGCATCTTGTCGATGAAATAGGGCTTGTCAGTGCGATAGGCACGAGTGTCGGCGAGATACTTCTCGCCGAGCTTGAGAAAATCATCCGCGCTCAACTCGGCCAATATCCGCGGATAGCGCGGATTGTCGAGATCGGGCTCACGGCCCCGCAAGGTGCCGACGATCTGCTGGATGTTGGCGAGTTCCTGTGTGCCCTCGACCTTCGAGTGCGACGCCAAGATCTGTTCGATCAGAGTCGAACCCGAGCGCGGCAGACCGACGATTAAAATGGGATCCGGACTCTGCGCACCCCAGCCGGGGCGGCTCGCGAAAAACTCCGCCGTGCAAACCTCGATCTGCCGGCGCGTGTTGTTTTCGATGATGCCAGGGTGGTACTTGCTTTCGGTGCGCTTCAGCGCATTACCCAGCTCGTAGTAGCGGAAGGATTCCGCATAGTCGCCCGCATCCTCGAGGGCCTTACCGAGTGCAAAGCTAAGATGAAAACGGTCGATGAGCCCGATGGCGGGATCAGCCTGCGCCGAGGAGAGCCGCTCGAGCTCTGCATCCGTGAAGCGATAGGTTTTTAAGTTTGCGAGACTCCAATACGCGTCGCCGAAGTTCGGCCGGCACGCTGCCGCCCGGCGGTAGGACTCGATGGCCTCATCGCTCCGCCCCAGCGTCTTTAGCGCGTGCGCAATCGACAGATGGATATCGGCATCTTCCGGCGTCCCCTCGAGAAGGTCCCGGTACAAGGCAACGGCCCGTTCATGTTCGCCGAGTCCAACGGAAGCCGTGGCCTGAAGACCCTGATATTGCGGCCGGTTACCGGGGTCTTCTTTCAGCAGCCGCTCGAGTTCGCGGCGCGCCTGCGGATACTTGTGCAGCTCGATGAGCACCTCGGCATATTCCTTGCGCGCGGCACGATATTCCGGCGCGAGCTCGAGGACCGCCGTCAACAAGAGTTCCGCATCGTCGAATATCTTTCGTGCAATCCCTATGCGGGCGAGCAGGCGCATGGCTTCCACCTGATTGCCGTGCTTGAGTAGATACGCACGTATCATCGCCTCCGCTTCGTTGAGATCGCCGTCCATGAAGAATCCCGTGGCCGTCACGATCTCGGGCGGTATTTTCTGCAAGGTAGCGACATGACTTGCCGCCATGGCGGCGTTGTCGGCTTGTCCGGTCAGGCGGTAGAGGCCATCGAGCATCGCCCAGCTGCCCGGCATTGCGTGATTGATGTTCACCGCGCGCAAAAAAGCCTCGATGGCCTCCGGCGCTTGCTTCAATTCGACGTAGCAACGCCCGCGCTCCTCATACAGCCGGCTGAAGCGCGGATGATGCCGCTCCAAGGTCGCGAGGGACTTCAGTGCGCCTTCGACACGGCCGAGGCACCGCTCGGCAATGGCTACGAACAGCAGCGCGTCCCGGTGGTCCGGAGCTTGGGCGAGCAGCGCTTCGCCGGCGGCGAGCGCCTCGGCGAACTTCCGCTCTCTGAAGAGAGCCCGTATCCGTGAAAGCGTCTCGGTTTCCTTAGAATCCATAAGCGTCCAAAAAAAAGGGCGGACTTACGTTAAGTCCGCCCTTGATTCTACGGCAACCGGCTTGGCGCCGTTGCCTTGAGGCCGCTAGACGATCAGAACTTGTACGACATCTGCAGCATCACCACACGCGGACGCAGCGGCACTTGCGACTCGATGAACTGAGCCGACGATGTCATGGTGCTGGCATCCGAGTTCGTAATGTTGCTGCCCGTGACCTGCACCGTCCAATTGTCCTTCGCCACGCCGAAAGACGCATCGTAGGTCGTGTAGGCGGGCATCGTGTATTGGCAATGCGTCGTGGTCGGAATCGGACTGCAGAACGGACTGTCGCCGGTCGGAAAACTGGCCGGCTGGTTGCGCTGGCTGCCGATATGGTTGGCGCCCGCCATCACGAAGGGCTTGTAGTCGCCGACGCTGAAGTCGTAGCGCGCCCGAACGTTGAACAGGATGGACGGCGAGAATGCCGGCGACGTGTCGAGCACGCCGTACGGATTCGTGTAAGCGGCACCGTTGATCTGCGTGATGCAATTGCCGATGGGCGTGGGGTTGCCCTTCGAAGCCGGTATGTTGCTCTGCAGACAGGGTGCGTTCGTCTGGTTCGTGCTGTTCCACGAACTCGACCCCTGAACGGTGAGCCCTTCCGTCACGCGGGCGACCAACTGCAGCTCGACGCCCTTGACGACGTAGGTGGGGCCGTTGACATCGAACGTCGTGTTGCCGAGATGCACCGGGTCGAACAACGACAGCTGAACGTTGTCCCAAGCCATTCGGTACAGGGAAATGTTGGCCTGGAGCCGATGGTCGAACCACTCGCTCTTGATGCCGACCTCTTGGTTGATGAGATTGTCGGAGTCGTAACCGACGGGCTTGTAATACTGTTTGGTCGAGCTATCCCCCGCTGTGTACGGGGCCTCTGCTTTGAGCACGATGGTGCCATCGGCGTTTACTTGAGTTCGGTTGAAGCCGCCCGGACGGAATCCCTGCGAGTACGTGTAGTACGCCATGATGTCCGATGTGACGTGCCAGGTCAGGTTGCCGCGGCTCTTCCAGCCGTGCTCGGTCTTGTTCAAGTTGATG
This sequence comes from uncultured Gammaproteobacteria bacterium, assembly GCA_963755965.1. Classification (GTDB taxonomy): domain Bacteria; phylum Pseudomonadota; class Gammaproteobacteria; order Steroidobacterales; family Steroidobacteraceae; genus Bog-1198. The sequence continues at coordinate 950,321 of CAVWLU010000004.1, read as the reverse complement.
GGGAATCCCGCACCACCCTTCGCCGTGACCGCCCCATTGGGTAAATTCAGGACCGATGACGAGCTATAGAATTCCGAACCCTGCTCGAAATCATCATAGTGGTAATAGCGGGTTCCGCCGGTGACCGTCAGCACCTTCGGGATAATGTCGAAATCCATGGAGGTGAAGAACGCGGTCTGCCGGTACCCGCGCTTGTCGTCCTCGCCGAATGCCGTGTTGGAATTTACACGGAGCGCAGGATTGTTCGCATAGGTGCCCGGCAGCGGTCCGACGGCCGACAAGCAGTCGGGTCCCGTAGGCGTCAACGCGATCGCGAGATTCTGCGCATCGCACTGCGGAATTCCCAGATAGTTGAAGTTCATCTGATCCTTGATGACGAACTCTTCCCAGTAGCCGCCGACCAGGGCGCGGAAGCGGTTGTCCTCGTTGGTGCTCAGGCGGATCTCGTGGCTCTGGTGAGTGTTCTGTACGGCATCGTTCCAGGAACCCACGGGTGCGTAGCAAGTGGTCGGCTTGGACGACCTGAAATAGGAGTAGCCGGCACCCCGCCCCGTGCACGCGTAATAGGAACCATGGGCGCTGCGCATATAGTTGGAATAATCGGCTTGTTGATCGAGATTGCGGTCCAAGTAGCTGCCGGTATAGACCACCTTCAAGAGGTCCATGACATTGCCGTTGAGGGTCCACGAGGTCATTTCGTATTTGTCGTTGTCGTACGCCGGGGTAAAGGCCGTGATCTGGTAAGGCTGCAGCGCGGCTCCATTGATGCCCACCGGCATGTCGGAGAAATAGCCGTTCGCCTGCATGTTCTGATAGTTCTGCTGCAGCAGCAGGTTCCAACTGTCGTTGAACTTGGCCAACGCGGAGACTCGTATGCCGGTGTAGTCAACCGTGTTGGTGTTGCTTTGTACAAGAGCCGCGTTGTTGGCGACGGGGCTCGCCGTCGGCCCATTGGGATTAGCCGGAGTATTCGGAAAAGCCTTGAGCGCAGCAGCGGTCGGGACATTGGTAAATTGCGCCGTGCTCGGCACGTTGTCGATGTAGCCGCCGCGATGGTCGTTGAAAATCACCGCCCGGACCGCCAATGTGTCCGGAATCAACGGGAGGTTGATCGTCGCGTTGGCCATGGAGTTGGGATCGCCGCCGGCGGTGTAGCCATAGCCCGCATTGGCATTGCCTTCCGTGACATCGAGCTTGGGCTTGTTCGTAATGTAGCGAATCGCGCCGGCCTGAGCGCCGCCGCCGAACAGGGTGCCCTGCGGACCTTCGAGGACTTCGACGCGCTCCATGTCGACCAAGTAAACGTCGACATTGCGGTCAGGAAACTGCATCGACGCGTCGTCCAGATACACGGCGACGTTCGGGAACTGGCCGGTCGTCGCGGAGGACTGGTTGCCCTGGTCGCCCGAACTCAGGCCGCGCATGAAAATGTTGCCCGTGCCGGGGCTGTTTCCGCTGAAAGTCACGTTCGGCGTGTATCTCAAAAGGTCGTCGAACGTCGTGACGTTGAGTTCCTTCAGTTGGGTGCCGCTGAGCGCCTGGATCGTGATGGGCACGTTCTGGATGGTTTCGTTGCGCCGCTGGGCGGTCACCACGATTTCTTGAATTGCGTCGGTATCAGCAGCGCTCGCGTCAGCTGCGGGGGCCGCGTACGAGGTTCCCATGCCCATACCGGAGCCACTCAAAATCGCGGCAATCGCATAGGATAACTTCGGATTTGAATTCATATTTCCATCCCTTCCCTATATAAAGATCTGTTTTATCGACCGAGTCGTCCCGACGTCAACGCTTGCTTTTTATCTCAAAGAGGATTGCTCATATCAGCTTTTGAGTCCGCAAGCAACGGAATTCAAGCTCCCTGTTGCTCGGATACGTCATAAGCCGCGCCCAATCCCAGATGGCAGGCCTAGCCGAGCATAGCCGATGGGCACCCGGTTGCAATACCATTTCTCGATAAGACCATGCGGTTTACATCTAACTCCAGGCCCGGGCGGCGTCCCTGGCAGCGGGGCGGGGCAGCTCGCGTTGCCTTTTACCCACACCCAGCCGGTGACTATAAGATTAAATTATGACGGATTTATGTCCTTAGACCTCGAAGCAGCGCAGCGGCATCGGCCGCAATGATGCTGGCCTCGTCCACGGGAATCACCCAGATCGCCGCGCGGCTGGACGCGGCCCCGATAGCCGATTCAACGCCTACGCATGCCGCATTGGCCTTAGGCTCGATAGCGATCCCGGCCCACTCGAGCGAGCCCACGATCCGGTGCCGAATGTCGGGACAGTTCTCGCCAATCCCGCCGCCGAACACGATCGCATCCACACCCCCAAGTTCGGCGATGTACGCGGCCACGTACTGGCGCGCACGCCGGCAAAAAATCTCCACGGCCAGCGCAGCCCCAGGATCCCCGCCCTGCTCGAGTGCCGAGAGCTCACGCATATCGGCCGTCCGGCCCGAAAGCCCCAGGAGACCGCTTTTTTCATTCAGCTCCCGGCGCATCTCAGACGGGGACATGCCGCTCTTTTCCATCATGTACAAAATCGCTCCCGGATCCACATCGCCGGAGCGCGTGCCCATCACCAGCCCCTCGAGCGGCGTGAATCCCATACTGGTCGCGATCGGACGGCCGCCGAGCGTGGCCGTCACCGAGCAGCCTCGGCCGAGCTGAAGGCTCACGATGCGGGTCGCCGCACGAGGCACCTTGAGGTGCGTGCTGACGCTTTCACACAGATACCGATGCGCCAATCCATGAAATCCGTAGCGGCGGACACCGAAATCGGTCCGCCAACGCGATGGCACTGCATAACGGACCGCGCTCTCGGGCAATCCGGCGTAATACGCCGTGTCGAACACACCGATGATCGGCGTCCGTGTTCCCAGCTTGCGGCGCACGGTCGCGATCACCGCGAGCGCTGGGGGGTTGTGCAGCGGCGCGAGCGAGCGGAGCTCCGTCAGTGCCTCGAGCTCCGATTCCTCGAGCAGCGACGCCGCGCGGAACCGCTCCCCGCCATGGACGATTCGATGTACGGTCGCCGAGACGCCCTCCAAGAGATCGCGTCCGTGAACCCTGGGGTTCGAGAGCCATTCGAGTACCCGCTCGGCCGCTTCGGCCAGCGTTGAAACCGCGGGCGGCGATTCCTTCGCATCCGCGGCCGCGCGGAACACGAACCGGCCCGACCCGTCCGCCGCATCGACAAAGGCGCCCGCCGCGAGACGCTGCGCCGGGGCACTCGTCGATGTCGATGGTTCCAGCACGTCGAACTTGAGCGATGAACTTCCGGCGTTGAAAACCAGGAGCTGCATGGGCAGGAGTGAAGCCGCGAACCCCTTTAGACGAAGGCTTTGTACTTGTCGAGTAAGCGCACAGGCTTCGTCAGTGCGTCCCGCCGGAACGGATCGCCCAACTCCTTCGTCACCATCACCTCGAGCACCGTGGTACGCCCCTCGCTTTGCGCCCGCGCGGCCGCCTTCAGTGCCGGCCCCACATCCGCAAGCCGCTCCACCGTCACGCCCTCGCAGCCAAAGGCGCGCGCCACCGCTGCCCAGCTCGGGTTATCGAGGTTCACGCCCTGATAGCGCCGCGAGTAGAAATCGACGTGGTTCTTCTTCTCGGCGCCCCACTGCCCATTGTTGAACACCACCACCGTGACGCCGATCCTCTGGCGCGCGCAGGTGAGCAGTTCGTTGAAGCTGATGCCCCACGCGCCGTCGCCGACGTAGGCAAATGCAGGGCGGTCGGGGCTCGCCATCTTGGCGCCGCAAATCACGGGAAACGCGTAGCCGCAGTTGCCGAAACTCATGGCGGCGAACATGGAGCGCGGCGCATCGAAGCGCAGATAGGAATTGGCGACCGAGCAGATATTGCCGATATCGGTCGAGACCATCGCGTTCGCGGGCATGGCCCTCTCGAGTTCTCGAAGCACCTGACGCGGATGCATATAGTTCGACTCGCGCGCGACCTCGACGGAGTAGTCGTCTCGCTCGTGGGTCCAGCCCTCGAGCTCCTTTTCCCATGCCTGCTTCTCGGCCGTGATGCGCGCTCCCCGCTCCGCCCGATTTCCCGTTGCAGCGAGCGGAACGTCCTTCAGCCGCTCGAGCAGCGCCTGCGGCGGCGGCGCGCGCATCCCCCTGGATGCCGACCGAGATCGGCTTGACCAGACCGAGCATGCGCGGATCCGCATCGATCTGAATGATCTTGGCCTGTTTCGGCCAGTAGTCGAGCCCATGCTGCGGCAGCGTTCCAAAAGGCCCAAGGCGCGTCCCCAGCGCCAACACCACATCCGCTTGCGCGATGAGCTTCATCGCGGCCTTGGAGCCTTGATAGCCGAGCGGACCCACCGACAGGGGATGCGATGAGGGAAAAGAATCGTTGTGCAGGTAACTATTGCACACGGGCGCTCCCAACAATTCCGCGATCGCAATCGCCTCGGCGGTCGCGCCCGACATGATCACGCCTCCGCCCGCAAGGATCACCGGAAAGCGCGCGGCGGCGAGCGTTTGAGCGGCGGCATCGAGCGCCCGCGAGTCGCCGGGTCCGTGGGCAATCCGCATCGGCGGCGCAATGGTCGCTTCGATCTCGCCATAGAAGAAATCACGGGGAATGTTGAGCTGCGTCGGACCCATCTCGAGCATGGCGCGGTCGAAGCAGCGCGCCGCGATTTCCGCCATGCGCTTAGGGTTATTGACATGCCCCTGATACTTGGTGATCTTCGAGAAAATCGGCAGCTGCTCGGTTTCTTGAAATCCGCCGAGGCCTATGGACATCGAACCGGTTTCCGGCGTGATGAACACCACCGGTGAATGCGCCCAGTAGGCCGCGGCCACCCCGGTGACGAAATTCGTAACCCCGGGTCCGTTCTGCGCAATGCAAACGCCGTGGCGGCCGGTGGCGCGGGCGTAGCCATCCGCCATGTGAATCGCCCCCTGTTCGTGCGCGACGGGGACGAACTCGATGCCGGCCGCGGGAAAGATATCGAGCGCATCCATGAAGGCCGAGCCGACGATGCCAAACACATGCTTGACGCCGTTGACGGCGAGGACTTCGACCAGGGCCTCCGACGGGCCCATCTTTTGCGGCGACTGACTCACGAGTTCCACTCCTTTCCAAATCTTGTTTATAGAGACGATAAGTCTACAGGCTTAAGTTTTGGCTCCGAAGCGCAGGCGCACGCCGAAGCAAAGCAGCAGAACGCCAAGACTGATCAGCCCGAATATCAGCGGCGTCCGCTGGTCCGGGATGAAGGCCATCGCAAGAACGATGCCGAGCATACCGGCGATGGCGATATAGGTCAGGTACGGATACCCCCACATGCGGACGCGGAGCCTCGCAGGATCCTCCCGCTCCAGACGTGCCCGTAGCTTGAGCTCGGAAAATGCGATGAACACATAGACGAATATCGCCACCGTGCCGTACGAATTGACGAGAAACGCAAACACCGTATCCGGCGAGACATACGACATGACCACTGCGCCGTAGCCGAACAGCGTTCCGAGCAAGATGGCGCGCGACGGCACGCCTTTGCGGTTGAGCTTGGCGAGACCTTTGGGGGCATCTCCGCGTCCGGTCAGAGCGAACAGCATCCGCGACGAGGCATAGAGTCCCGAGTTGAGCGCGGATAACACCGCCGTGAGCACCACCGCGTTCATGATCTGCGCCGCGGCGGGAATTCCCATCGCATTGAGCGCGCTGACGTAGGGGGTGGCGATGAGCGGCGAATTCCAGGGCACCAGGCACACGACCAGGAATATCGAACCCACATAGAACACCAGCACGCGTGTGATGACCGAGTTCGTGGCCTTGGCCACCGCCTTCGCGGGCTCGGCCGCCTCCGCCGCCGCGATGGTGACGATCTCGGCGCCAAAATAGAAACCGGTGGCCGCGACGGCGCCGGTCAGGATCGGAAGTATGCCGTTCGGCGCGAAGCCGCCCTGCGACGTGAGGAATCCCACGCTCGCGGAAACTCCCGGCCACAGCCCGAGAACGAAGGCGGCCCCAAGCACCAAAAAAATAACGATTGCCCCCACCTTGATCGAGGCAAACCAGAACTCGAACTCGCCGTAGGATCGGACCGAGATGAGATTCGTCAGCGTCAGCAACACGAGCAGCGACAGACTGACCAACCACCCGGGTGCCTGCGGCAGCCAGAAGCGAATCAGCCCGGCGCCGGCGACCGCCTCGAGCGCCACGACGATGACCCAGAAATACCAGTACATCCAGCCGGTCAGGAAGCCCGCGAGCTCGCCGAGCCGCGGCCGGTCGCTCCAAGCCAGACGGGCGTATTCATAGAAGGAGCCCACGGCCGGCTGCGCGACGGCCATTTCGCCCAGCATGCGCATGACCAGCACCACCAAGAGTCCGGTGATCACGAAGGAGAGGACCGCCGCCGGCCCAGCCGCTTTGACGACCACACCGCTGCCGACAAAAAGTCCGGCGCCGATGACGCCGCCGAGAGCGATCATCGTCATGTGCCGCTGCTTTAAGGTGTGGCGCAATCCGCTCGAAGGCGGCGAAGGAATGTTCACCGCGCGTCCAACGGCTGCACGCGCACAGCCACGTTGAGCTTGTGTTGGCCGCCGCCGACGATCATGCCGCGAAGCGGTGAAACATCGCCGAAATCCCGCCCCCACGCGAGAGTCACGTGGTCGGCGCCCACGACGCAGTCATTGGTCGGATCGAAATCCACCCAGCCCAACGGTGGGCAATACACGGAGACCCAGGCATGAGATGCATCGCCGCCCAGCGATTCCTCGCCGCCGGCGCGCACCGTTCGGATATAGCCGCTGACGTAGCGGGCTGCGAGTCCCGACGCGCGTAGGCAGGCGATCATCAAGTGTGCGAAATCCTGGCAGACGCCGCGGCGGCTCTTAAGGACCTCGGCAACCGACGTCCTATTGGTGGTCGATCCGGGAACGTACTCGAACTCGCGGTAAATTTTGCGCATCAGCGCCTCCGAAGCCGCTGCGACTGAACGCTCCGGCGCCATGGAGTCCCGCGCGTAGTCCCCGAACGCCTGCTTGATCCGCACGTAGCTCGATTGCAGCCGGAACCGGCACGCCTCGAGATCGGCCGCGGCAATCGGCATCGCGGCATAACTCAAGCGATTCCGGACCGCTTCCAATGATTCGCACGCTTCGAACGCATCCACACGCCGGGGCAGGATCTCGACGCGCATGTCGGCGGTCACGGACAAGCGGTCGTGCGGCCGGTCATACTCCAAGCGCGAGATCGCATTGCCAAATGCGTCGATATCCTCGCTCGCCGTGCTGGGCTCCGGATCTAACTCGAGCGAATGCTCGAGGCATCGCTGGAATTCGAAATCGCGGGGTTTAAGGTGCACCAAATGATGCGAATGAGCGACGTCGCCTCCGTACTCATAGACCGTCTCATGGCGAACGGCGTAGCACGTCATGCGGAGACCGCGCGCAATTCGAAATCGACATGCGAGAAATGTTGCGAGGTCAGCTGATCGGACAAGAGCGCCGCAGCCGAATTCAAGTGCATCAGAGAAAGCGATAGCTTCTGGCGCGACGCGCGAGCCGCGTCGAGATCGCCGCCGAGGTTCGCGCCTTGCAGCGCCGTGAGCTTTGCGATCGACTCCTTCAGCGTGTCCTGCGGCGGGTAGCCCAAGGATTCGGCGACGTCGACGAGCAGCGATTCGATGGCCTGCCACTGAAATGCGAGAGCACGCGGATTTCGATGATCGTAAACCAGCAGGTCGATGGTGGAATTCCATTCCGGAGCGGCACGATAGCGCGTTCGATAGGTGATGGCGCTGTCGCCGATCTCGAGCAGCCATTCGAGTTCGCCGCGCGTGGGCAACGCCTCATTGTCCACGCGGCGCGCAATGATCTCGGAGAGAAACTGCAGCCGTTCCAGACGGCGCGCGATCATCATCAGCCGCCATCCTTCATCCTGGGTCATGTCGTCGAGCGCGAAACCGGCGAGCGCCACCAGCGAAAGCAGCAGCCGATCCAGCGTTTCGCGCGAGTCGCTGCGCGCCGCCTCGTCGCGGCGGAATTCGCGCTGCAATACCGTGAGCGCACGCCAATTCTCCGCCGAAAGATTGCCGCGCACCTGGGCCGCGCACTCCCCGAGCCGGCCGATGTCTCCGCTCAATGAAAATCGCTTTTCGGGATCGAACACGGCCGACGCGCCGAACTCCTTGCAAATTTCCATGGCCTGCGGCCAGAAGGGCAGGTTGTGCCGCAAGGCAAGCGTCGCCCGCAGCAAGCGTGTCTTGTCCTCGCAACGTTCGGCGTAGCGGCCCATCCAGAATAGATTCTCGACCAGACTGGAAGGCAGATCATGATGCTTGGGCGCCCCTCGCTGATCGACCCTGTCGGCGGTCATGTTCGATTCGTCGCTCGCCGCTTCGGGATCGCTCAATACCCAGATATCCTTGCTTCCGCCGCCGCGCTGCATCGAGACGATTTCCGCATGCGCGTAGGAAGCGAAGCGCGCGAGGCCGCCCGGCATCACGCGGTAGCCTTCAGGCGTCGCGATGGCGTAGACGCGAATCCCAAGCGCGCGCGCCGAAAATCCGTCCGAGTTTTTCGTGTACCACACGGGCGCTTGCGAAAATGCCAGGTGCTCCTGAGCGACGAAGGCATAGGGACGTGCACGGATGCGCGCAATCAGCGCCTCGCGATCCTCCGGGCTCAAATCGCGGCCGAATAGTGCGCCTAGCTTCTGATTCGGGAAGGCCGGTTTGATCACCAGATGCGACAGGTTTGCGATCACCGATTCGAACGCGGGTGCTTCGCCGCACCACCAGCTCGCCACCGACGGCAATTTCAGCCGCTCGCCGATCAGGCGCTCCGCGATGGCGGGCAGAAACCCGAGCCAGGCCGGGGATTCCAGCACGCCGCTACCGAGTGAGTTGGCGACGGTAACGTTGCCTTTGCGGATGGCTCCGAGCAAACCCGGCACGCCGAGCGCGGAGTCCGCACGCAATTCCACCGGGTCGCAAAAATCATCGTCGAGCCTGCGCATGATGGCGTGCACGCGCTTCAAGCCTGCGAGCGTCTTAAGATAGACGACTTCGCCGCGCACCGTGAGGTCGTGGCCCTCGACCAGAGGGAATCCCAGCTGCCTGGCGAGGTAGGCATGTTCGAAATAGGTTTCATTGAACGAGCCGGGCGTGAGCACGACTGCGAGGGCCTCCTCTTCGGCATCGCGCAACAACTCATCTCGAAGACCGGTAAAGAACGTGGACAATGAGCGCACGTCCATGGCTTGAGTCAACTCGGGGAACGCACGGCGCACGATTTGGCGATTTTCGAGCGCATACCCCGGCCCCGAAGGCGCCTGAGTACGATCGGCCAGCACCCACCATTGGCCGTCGGCCGAACGCGCCAAGTCGGCGGCATAGATCGACAGCCACCGGTCCCCGGGCGGGCGAACGCCGGTGCAAGGCCACAGAAAATTGGGATGGCCGTACGGAATTTCCGCCGGCAGGGCGCCTTCCGACAACAGCTCCTGCTTGCCGTACAGGTCGATCAGCACGGCATTCAAAAGTTGTGCGCGCTGGGATACGCCGGCCTCGATCGTCTGCCATTCCTTCGCGGTCACCACATAGGGCAACGGATCGAGGACCCAGGGGCGATCGCGTCCCTGAGCATCGGCATACACATTATAGGTGATGCCATTCTCGACGATCATCCGCCGAGTGAGCTCGGTGGCGCGCCGAGCCGCCTGCGCGTCGTCCTTGGCGACGCCTGCGATCAGGGTCTGCCAGTGGCTGCGGATGCGGCCCTCGCCGTCCAATAGCTCATCGTAGCGGCGATGATCGCTGCGATAGCTCGTGAGCCGGGGATCGCTGGTATTAACGATGATTGCGCAGGTCCAAGGTAAAAGGAAACTCCTCGCTCGGCATCGTTCGTTCGACGTTCATACGGCCCGGCGTGTGGCAGAGGCGGAAAAATCGCCCCAACCGCCGGCTCTCGGCCTCGAACGCGTTGACCGGAAAGGTCTCATGGCTGCGGCCGCCCGGATGAACAACATGATATCGACAACCACCTTCGGATCGATTCATCCAAGTATCGACTATATCGAACGTCAGGGGCGAGTGAATTGCGATATTCGGATGCAATGCGGACGAGGGTTGCCAGGCCCGGTAGCGAACGCCCGCGACGAATTCGCCCTCGCGGCCGGTGGGCCGGAGCGGAACCGCCCGGCCATTGCACGTGACGATATAGCGGTCGGGTCCGAGTCCGCTGAGCTTGACCTCGACACGCTCCAGCGACGAATCCACATAACGTACCGCGCCGCCCGCCGTTCCCTCTTCGCCCATCACATGCCAGGGCTCGAGTGCCTGACGAAGCTCGAGCTGCATTCCCCGGACCACGATGTCGCCGAGCCTGGGGAAGCGGAATTCAAAGTGGGGCGCGAACCACTCGAAGGGCATGCCGAATCCGGCTTGCGTTTGTTCCTCGAGGACATCCGCGAAATCCTGGGCAATGAAATGCGGCAGGAGGAAGCGGTCATGCAATTGGGTTCCCCAACGCGCAAGCCGCTTCGGCGCATAGGGCTCGCGCCAGAACCGGGCCACCAACGATCGCAGCAACAATTGCTGGACCAGACTCATGCGCGCATGCGGGGGCATTTCAAAAGCGCGCATCTCGAGTAGTCCGAGCCGTCCGCTGCTGCTGTCGGGCGAGTACAACTTGTCGATGCAAAATTCAGCTCGATGAGTATTGCCCGTCACATCGATCAGGAGATTCCTGAGCAGACGGTCGACGAGCCACGGAGGCACTTCGGTTCCAGTTTTTGGGAATTGCTCGAACGCGAGCTCGAGCTCATACAGCGAGTCGTTGCGCGCTTCGTCCACGCGCGGCGCCTGCGACGTCGGCCCGATGAATAGACCCGAGAACAAATACGACAGCGCGGGATGATTGTGCCAATAGGAGATGAGACTCCGTAAGAGATCGGGACGGCGCAGGAACGGGGAGTCGCCCGTCGTGGCGCCGCCCATCACGATGTGGTTGCCGCCGCCGGTTCCCACATGGCGGCCGTCGAGCATGAATTTCTCTGAAGCGAGCTTCAATTCGTTTGCCGTCTCGTAGAGGTGGGTCGTCAGCGCCACGAGTTCCTCCCAGCTGGCGCTCGGCTGAACGTTGACTTCGATGACGCCGGGGTCGGGAGTTACCTTGAAATTGACCAGGCGTGGATCGGAAGGCGGCTCGTAGCCTTCGAGGATGACGGGCTGACCGAGCGCCTGAGCGCTTGCCTCCACCGCCGCGACAATTTCGAGGTACTCATCGACGGTGCGCGTCGGAGGCATGAAAATGTACAGAACGCCGTGGCGTTCCTCCGCCGAGAGCGAAGTTCGAACGACCGCCGCCGGATCATCGAGCACCAGCTCGCCGGCCGCGAGCGCGCGGGCCTCGGTAGAATCCACAGCGCCTCGAGCGCGAAGCTCCGTGTACGGTTCGAGAGCCGCAAAGCTCTGGGTCGGATCCTCGGGTATCACGTGGGGAAAATCGCTGGGCCGCACCCAGGGCTGCGAATCCAACGGCAAGCGAAATCCTAGCGGAGAGTCGCCAGGGATCAGGTAGCATCGTTCGCGTCGCAGAAACCAGGGACTGCTGCGCCACCCGCTGCCTTTGTCCGCGCGCGCGAGCGGTAGTACGTAGCCCACCGCACTGCCTAGCGTACGTTCCTCGCATCGATCGACATTGACGGGGAGCTTCCGCTCACGCCAAAGATAGTAAACCTCATCTTCGTAAGCCGGAAAAAGGAACTCGCCGGACACGCCGAGACGTTCCGCCACGTCGCGCAAGATCCGTGGCGCGTTCGCCGCCGCGTCCGGATACACACGAGTTTCATCGGCGATGAGCGCCGCACGCTTCCAAATCGGTTCCCCGTCCCTTCGCCAAAAACAGTTGAGCGACCAACGCGGCAGAGGCTCGCCGGGGTACCATTTTCCCTGTCCGAAATGCGCAAGTCCCTCCGGTGCATAGCGCTGCTTCAGCCGCTTGAACAGTTCCGCCGACATCGTGCGCTTGTTCTCGCCGAGCGCCGCGGTGTTCCACTCCGGTGCAAGCGGATCTTCCCTGGAGACGAACGTGGGCTCGCCGCCCATCGTGAGTCTCACATCGTCCTCGCTCAAGTGTTCATCGACCAGACGCCCGAGCGAATCGATCGCGCTCCATTGCTCCTCCGAATAAGGTTTCGTCACCCGCGGCGCCTCCCAGACGCGCGTGACGTTCATCGAATATTCGAATTGGGTTTCTGAAGGTTCCACCACACCGGTGAGCGGAGCCGCCGATTGCGGTGTCGGCGTGCACGCGAGCGGGATATGGCCTTCTCCGGTGAGCAAACCCGAGGTGGCGTCCAATCCGATCCATCCGGCGCCGGGCAGATACACTTCGCACCACGCATGCAGGTCGGTGAAGTCGTGACTCGGGCCAACCGGTCCCTCTGCCGGCTTCACATCGGCGACGAGTTGAATCAGATAGCCGGAGACGAAGCGAGCCGCGAGTCCGAAGTGCCTGAGCAGGTGCACCAGTAGCTCGGCTGAATCCCGGCAGGAACCCGATCGCTTCAGCAAAGTCTCTTCGGGCAGCTGCACGCCGGGTTCCATGCGAATCAAATATTTCACATCGGCCGCGACGCGCCGATTCAACTCCACCAGAAAGTCGATCGTCGCGCGAGGCTCGCGCGAAAAATCCGCCAGATACTTCGCGACGAGCGGAGTCGCCGGAGCCTTGATGAGAAACGGCGTGAGTTCCGACCGTTCGGCCGATTCGTAATGGAACGGGAACTTTTGCGCGTAGCTTTCGAGAAAAAAATCGAAGGGATTGAGGACCGCCATTTCGGCGATGAGATCGACCTCGATGCGCAGCTCGCTCGCCGGTTTGGCGAATGCGACGCGTGCCAGATAATTCGACTGCGGGTCCTGCTGCCAGTTGATGAAATGCTCGGCGGGATCAACTTTCAGCGAGTACGACAGGATGCGGGTACGGCAATGCGGCGCGGGACGCAACCGGATGATTTGAGAACCCAGCGCGACCTGCCGGTCATAGCGGTAATGCATAACATGGTTGAGCGCTACGTGGATCGACACTAGAGATCTCCAATCGTACGGTTTTCGTGGATGGTGTCGTGGATGAATCGAAGTTTATCGATCACCGGCGAGGATAGGACGAATGGATAGCTGTCGGGTAGACCTAAGCCTCGGCTCAGATTGTTCAAAACATAGGTAAGCGATAACCATGACTCGATCATGGGCTCGAAGTCGCGGTGCTTGGGGTTGAGCGGGTCCGCCGGCGGTTGCATGCTGGGTTCGTCGGGGCGCTTCGGCCTTAACGCCAAACCGGCGGCTCCCGCCGTCTCTAGCGCATCCACCATGTGAAGATAATGAGCCCATGACTCCGCCCAATCTTCCCATGGGTGCGTCGTCGCATACGCACTGATGAATTTCTCTTCCCAGGGACCCTGTGGTCCCTCGCGGTAATGCCGCTCGAGCGCTTCTTGATAGTCGGCACGTTCATCGCCGAAGATCGCTCTGAAGGCGTCCAACTTCGGACCATTCAGGATCAGCCGGTCCCAAAAGTAATGCCCGATTTCATGCCGGAAATGACCCAAGAGCGTGCGGTAGGGTTCCTTCTGGAGAGTGCGCTGCTGTTCTCGATGGACGTCGTCCGCCTCGGCAATGTTGACGGTGATCAACCCATTGTCGTGTCCCGTCAGGACGCGGCTCGCATCGCCGTCGGCTGAATCCTCCAGAAACTCAAACGCCAATCCGGTGCCGTTATCGCCGTTCTTAGGTGCGACCGGCAAGCCGAGTCCCAATAATGTGTAGATCATTCGGCGCTTGGCGAGTTCCAGCCGAAACCAGGCGGTCTTGTTGTTCGGGATGGAAAGATCGGGAATGACCCGGTTCAGGCGGCAGGACTTGCAGAACTCGCCGGGTTCATCGGAAGGTACCGCCCAATTGCACACGCTGGCCTGATCGTAGTTGGCGCACAGACGGTACCCTCGATCAGGAGGAGCGGGTACTTCCGACCGCCAAAGCCCGTCAGGGCTTTGATCGAGTGCAGCCATGATCCCCCGATCGGCGAGATACGCGAGCCTGTGATCGCAGCTAAGACAGCGCACGTTCTCGAAGAAGATCAGGTTCTGGCAATGCGTGCAGTGAAAGGTTTTCATTGAAATTCCCGCCGTCGGCTCGCGCTTAGAATACGGAAGGCGCCTACGTGCGGCGCCCTCGAAATCCTACCCGGCGAATTCCGAGAGAGTGTCACAATGCTTCAAGGCCAAACCCATTGCAACGCACCATTCCTCGCATGAACATCCGCTTTGGATATGAGCTGGTTTATACCTGCCCGCAGCCGACCCCAATGATACTGATGTTGCACGCGCATCCGAGCCGAATCCCTGATTTGCTCCGCCCCGACATTTTGGAAACCCAGCCCGAAGTCCCGCTCGATATGTACATAGACGGGTTCGGCAATACCTGTACGCGAATCGTTGCTCCTACCGGCGGGATCCGTTTGACGGCAGACGGTCTCATCAAGGACAGCGGTGTTCCCGACCCGGTGTTTCCCGAGGCCCGAGAACATCCCGTCGAAGGTTTGCCGCAAGAGGCTCTGGTGTTTCTGTTGGGAAGCCGTTACTGCGAGACCGAGCGGCTCATGTCGGATGCCTGGCGGCTCTTCGGGCATTTAGCACCGGGATGGGCAAGGGTGCAGGCGGTGTGCGATTTCGCGCATCAACACATTGCGTTTGGATATCATTTTGCTCGCCCGACAAAAACGGCGTCGGAGGCCTACACGGAGCGGCAAGGCGTTTGCCGCGACTACGCGCATCTCGCCATCACGCTGCTACGCTGTCTCAACATCCCCGCGCGGTACTGCACCGGGTATCTCGGCGATATCGGCGTCCCGGTTTCCGAGAGTCCAATGGATTTTGCCGGCTGGTTGGAAGCCTACCTTGGCGGCGCGTGGCATACCTTCGATCCGCGCAACAACCAGCGCCGCATCGGAAGAATATTGATCGCCCGGGGACGCGATGCTGCGGACGTCGCCATCAGCACGGCATTCGGACCCAATTGTTTGCAGCTCTTTCGCGTTTGGACCGACGAGGTCAAAGCCGCCGAAGCGAGGCTGCGCTCCGTATAATCCGCAGCATTGATTTAAGCGCCCTTGGCACCATAATCAAGCTCGATGCACACCGTGACCTCTAACGCCAATCTTCCCAAGGCGGACGGCTACCGCGAGCTCAAGGGACATTTGACCGGCTTGTTCGCCGGCGAGCGCAACGGTCTCGCCAACGCGGCGAATATGGCGGCACTCATTTACCAATCGTTGCCTAATCTCAATTGGGCGGGCTTCTATCTAATGCAAGGGGGCGAGCTGGTCCTTGGTCCCTTTCAGGGCAAGATCGCCTGCGTGCGGATAGAGCTGGGGCGCGGGGTCTGCGGTACCGCGGCCGAGCGCAGGGAAACGCTGGTCGTGCCGGACGTGCAGGCGTTTCCAGGACACATCGCATGCGATGCCGCCTCCCGCTCGGAGATTGTCGTTCCGCTGGTCCAATACGGGCATCTGTTGGGTGTGCTCGATCTCGACAGCCCTCAATTGGCCCGGTTCGATGAGGAGGACTCCGCCGGCCTCAATGCAGCCGTGGAGCTGCTGCTCCAGAGCTCGGAATTCGGCCGATTTACCGACTGAAGCGCCGCTCTGGTCCGGCCTGAAATTTAAACCGCGTGCCCCCGGTCTTAAGGGTAAGGGCGCACGAATGCAGAGCGCCCACGCCAATCCCGAGTTGAGGACGAGTTGAACATATGATTGTAGTGCTGTTGGTCTTTCTCGGCGGCGTACTGACGATTCTGAGCCCCTGCATATTGCCGGTATTGCCGTTCGTGTTCGCGCGCTCGGAGCAGAAATTCCTGACGAGCGGGCTGCCCATGTTGATTGGAATGGCGGTGACGTTCGCCGGTATTGCAACCCTCGCCGCCGTGGGTGGTGCTTGGGCCGTGCGCGTGAATCAGTATGGCCGATTGCTCGCGCTGGTATTGCTCACCGCCTTCGCGGCGACCTTGTTGTCGCGTCGCTTGGCAGACGCGCTGGCGCGGCCTTTCGTTGCGTTGGGAAACCGCTTGATTACGCCAACCTCGACGTCGCCAACCTCGACGTCGCCAACCTTAGCGGCCGGCACCGACGCCGGGCTCATCTCTTCGCTGCTGCTGGGCGTTGCCACCGGTCTTTTGTGGGCGCCCTGCGCAGGCCCCATTCTCGGGTTGGTGCTCACAGGCGCGGCGATCTCTGGCCCCAATCCACGTACCACGCTGCTGTTGTTCTCCTATGCGGCCGGCGCGGCCGCTTCTTTGGCGGTGGCCATTCTCGCCGGCGGGCGCGTATTCGCCGCTTTGAAGAAATCTCTCGGAGCGGGGGAGTGGGTACGTCGCGGCCTCGGCGTCGCGGTGCTCATCGCCGTCGCAGCCATTGCGTTAGGTTGGGACAGTACCGTGCTCACTCGGTTGTCGCTCGCGGGCACGAACCGATGGGAGCAATCGCTCATCGATAAAATCAAACCCGACGCAGCGCCCGGTGCCGGCAGCATGGCGATGACCGGTGCCAACGCCATGACCGGCGGCAGCGCCATGACCGGCGGCAGCGCCATGATGATGGCCGCCAAGTCCTCCGCCGGCGCTCTGCCCGTCGAAGGCGAGATGCCGTCGTTGAGCGGCGCCACCGCTTGGTTGAACTCGCCGCCCCTGACTCGGGAGTCGCTGCGCGGCAAAGTCGTCTTGGTCGATTTCTGGACCTATTCTTGTATCAACTGCTTGCGCGCGTTGCCGTATGTGAAGGGATGGTACGAAAAATATAAGGATCACGGACTCGTGGTGATCGGCGTCCACGCCCCCGAGTTCGCGTTCGAGAAAAATTTAGGCAACGTACGCCAAGCCGTGAGCGATCTTAAAGTAACCTACCCGGTCGCGCTCGATAATGACTACGCGATCTGGCAGGGTTTCAATAATCAGTACTGGCCCGCCCACTATTTCATCGATTCGACCGGACAGATTCGCAGTCATCATTTCGGCGAAGGCGATTACGACGGATCGGAGCAAACCATCCGGCAATTGCTGACCCAAGCGGGATACACGGACCTCCCGCCGGCAGGAACCGGCTCCATGGCGGCGACCGGAATAGAGGCTGCGCCGGACGAGGCGCATGATCAGTCGCCGGAGACGTACGTGGGCTATCGGCGCGGCCAAAACTTCGACTCGCCGGGGGGCTTCGTGCAAGACCACAGTCAATCCTATGCGAGTCCGTCTTCGCTCGGCTTGAATCGATGGGCTTTGGCAGGCACTTGGATGGTCGACCCCGAGAAGGCCGTGCTCAGCGCGGCGCCGGGAAAAATCGTCTATCGCTTCTATGCGCGGGATTTGCACCTCGTGCTCGGTCCCGGCATGGGTGGCAAGCCGGTCCGGTTTCGGGTGCAGCTCGACGGAGCGGCGCCCGGTCCCAATCACGGGGTCGACACGGATGCGAGCGGCGCCGGGGTCGTCAAAGAACAGCGGCTCTATCAGCTGATTCGACAATCCGGTGAAGTCCGAGAGCACGACTTTTCGATCGAGTTCTTGGACAACGATGTTCAGGCTTATTCATTTACATTCGGGTGAGGGCGGTTCCATGACACAGAAGGGAACGGAGATGGGGCGTCGGAGTTTTTTGATCGCCGGCGTTGCCACGCTCGCGGGCGGCAGCTACTTCGCTAAATTGTTCGCGAGCACGCTATCGGGTCCGGTTCAAAGTCAGGACGTGTCGATCGAAGAATTCTCGGCGGCCGGCAAGAGCGAGGGCATCGTGCGCGTCGCGAAAATCATCAAGACCGATGCGGAGTGGCGTGCCCAACTATCCCCGGCCGCGTACCGAGTCGCGCGCGAGGACGGCACCGAGTTAGCCTTTTCGGGCGAGTACGACAAAAATCATGCGAGCGGAATCTATCGCTGCATCTGTTGCGACACGGCCCTGTACGACTCCCGGACGAAATTCGATTCCGGTACCGGATGGCCGAGCTTTTGGCAGGCCATCTCCGGGGCGAACGTCGTGAAGAGCTCCGATTCGAGTTTCAGTATGCAGCGCGACGCCGTTTCGTGCCGGCGTTGCGATGCGCATTTGGGGCATGTGTTCGACGACGGACCGAGGCCCACCGGATTGCGCTATTGCATGAACTCGGTGGCTCTGCATTTCGTGCCGCGCGCCTGATCGACGGCGCCCAAGGTTTTTGATTTATTCATCGAGGAGCGATCATGACAAAACTTAAATTTCGATGGCCAGTGCAGTGGATGGCGGTGATCGCGCTCGGCGTCATCGGCGTTGCAGTGATGCACGCGCCGCTGTTCGGCGCGGAACCCCCGGTTGTCATCTCACCGCCGTCGATCGATAACCCGAAGGCACCAGGCGCTCCGCAGACCGCCGTGCTCGCCGGGGGCTGCTTCTGGGGTGTGCAGGGGGTCTTCGAGCACGTGCGCGGCGTTCAAAAAGTAGTTGCCGGTTATTCCGGCGGAGACAAGCTGACCGCTCAATACCTAACGGTGAGTTCCGGGGTGACCGGCCACGCCGAGTCGGTCAATATCACCTTCGATCCCGCGCAGATTTCCTACGGTCAGATATTGCAAATCGCATTCTCGGTCGTGTTCGACCCCACCCAGCTCAACCGCCAGGGACCCGATGAGGGTACCCAGTACCGTTCGGTCATTTTCTACGCGGACGATGCGCAGAAGCACATCGCCGAGGCGTACATCAATCAGCTCGATCAATCGCATGCCTATCCCCGGCCGATCGTCACGCGGGTCGATCCACTCAAGGGCTTTTATCCGGCGGAGGATTACCATCAGGATTATTTGTTTCACAATCCAACCCAGGGCTATATCGCGACTTTCGACATACCCAAGATCGAGAACTTCAAACATACCTTTCCGGAGCTTTACAGCGGCCGGCCGGTGTTAGCCAGCGCGCATTAGGTCGCCGGCCGGCCTCCAAAGCCGGATTTGCGTGAAGCAGTCGGCGGTCTTGAGTCCCGACGGGGCCGCAGAATCCCGTCATGGTTCATCGAGCCGCTACCTGCATGCTTGCGCTGCTGCTCCTCGGCCGGTCCGCGGCCGCCGCGGAACTCTTTTATATGGATCACGACCCGTTCACCAACGAGTACGTGGGCGCGACCGGGCCTTTGGTTCTGTCCGGCGACATCGTCCCCGGCGACTACGACCGGCTACTCTCCAAAATCGCTGAGGATGAGAATCGCTTCATCGGGCAAAACAAACTGATGTTGGCGTCGGAGGGCGGCGATGTCCCTGAGGCCATCAAAATAGCCAAGCTCTTGAGGGCGCTATATAGCGAGGTCGTGGTGGGACCTCTTACGGGCAAATGCGTTGGTCCTTGTTTCCTCATCTACACCGCTGCCAATCTACGCGGGACGGACGGCGAGCGGCTCATTGGCATCGATCGTCCCACCATCGATGACGCCGAACTGGCCTCGCGCTCGCCCGCAGAGGCGGACGAGCCCGCAAAAGCGGCCCTCCGGGAGGACAAGGTCGCGGATCAAGCTCGCGCCTTCATGCAGGACAATGCGGTACCTGGCTATTTAATCGATGAGATGATGAAGCATTCATCGAGCGACGTGTACTGGCTGTCCGAGCACGACGAAATCGCCATCGGCGCGAGATCTCCATCATTCGCCCAATACCTGCTCGCCAAGTGCGCTTGGGACGACAAAATCGAGCCGGAGGTCTACGCCGGCAAGCGATCCATCGAAGATTTGAAGCAGATGTGGGCATGCCGCGCGCGCCTCACGGTGCCCGCCGCGCATCAAGCGCTGGCCGCGGCACTCAAAGAGAAGGCGGCGCGGGAGCGCTCTCAACCGAAGCCGAGCGCCGACGAGTAGCCGAACGCGGCCAGGGGATCTTGCGATAAGCTACGTCGCGATCGAGCCCCCCTTAAGATCCAAGCCCGCAAGGAATCATGTCGCTAGAAGAATTCGGCTATCGGGAGCAATTGCGCCGGGTACTGACGACCAAAGACCTCATCATCTATGGGATGATCTTCATGGTCCCCATCGCGCCGTTTCAGGTCTATGGGTTCGTATGGGACGACGCCAAAGGGATGGTCCCGCTTGCCTACCTCTTCGGCCTCATCGGCATGCTCTTCACCGCGCTGAGCTACGCGACCATGTCGCGGGCGTTTCCGTTGGCAGGCTCCGTGTACACGTACGCGCAGCGCGGATTGAACGAAATCGCCGGCTTTTTTTCCGGCTGGCTCATTCTTCTCGATTACATTCTGGTGCCGTCGCTGCTTTATTTGTTCAGCGCCGCGGCCCTGCGCCCCATTTTCCCCGGCGTCCCCGTTTGGCTCTGGTTGGGGGCATTCATCTCATTCAATGCAGCGGTCAACATGATCGGCATTCAATTCACTGCACGGGTCAATCGCTACATGTTGGTCCTGGAATTATTGACCCTCGGCCTATTTCTCGTGCTCGGCTTGATAACGCTCTACAGCGGCGCCGGCGCGGGCGCGCTCACATTGAAGCCGATCTACGATCCTCAAGTGTTTTCGTTCGCCACCGTGGCGGGCGCCACGTCGATTGCGGTTCTGTCGTTCCTCGGCTTCGATGGCATCTCGACGCTGTCGGAGGAAAATCGCGGCAAGCAGAACGCCGTCGGCCGGGCGACGCTGATCGCGCTCGTGCTGATCGGCGCGCTATTCATGTTGCAAACCTGGGTCGCGACCGACCTGGCGCAAGGCATGCATTTTACCTCTCCCGACACCGCGTTCTACGAAATCGCGGAACGTGCCGGAGGGACATGGCTCCGGCTTATCGTGATAGTCGTGATGGTGATCGCGCTGGCAATCTCCAACGCCATGGCCGCGCAGGCCGCCGTCGCGCGCATCCTTTTTGCAATGGCGAGGGACGGCAAATTGCCGGCGATTCTGGCCAAAGTGCATCCTCGTTATCAAACTCCCTATGTGAGCACGCTCGCGGTGGCGTGCGTATCGATTCTGGTCGGGCTGCTCTTTTCCAACCGGGTCGATGATCTCACCCGCATCGTCAATTTCGGCGCATTGAGCGGTTTCGTGCTGCTGCATCTGTCCGTGATCAACCATTATTTCGTCCGGCAACGCAGCGGCGCCTGGCTGCAGCATCTGGTCTTCCCGCTCGCCGGACTGCTGATCATCCTGTACGTGCTGTATGAAATGGACCGGGCGGCGAAGGTTCTGGGCGCTTGCTGGATCGGCATCGGCGTCCTGTATTATCTTGTTCTCGCATTGTGGATGAAAAAGCCGCTGTCGCTCGAAGTCGTGCCGAGCAAGGATGACTAGCGAGTTTCCAATGAACGGAGGCGGGCGTGCGGAGGCGGGCGTGCGGAGGTGAGCGTGATCTATTCGCTTGGCGAGAAGAGAATTCAAACGGTTGGCGATGAATACTATGTCGCGCCCGGTGCGTGCGTGATCGGCAACGTCCGCTTTGGGATCGGCGCGAGCGTATGGTTCAATTGCGTACTGCGCGGCGACAGCGATTGGATCATTCTCGGCGACGGGACCAACGTTCAGGATGGCACCATCATTCACGCCGACGAGGGCGAACCGGCGACCCTGGGCTCCAACGTGTCGGTCGGACATCGTGCGCTGCTGCATGGTTGCACGGTGGGAGATTCCACGCTCATTGCAAACGGCGCGATGATTCTCGACCGCGTCACGGTGGGACGCCACTGCGTGATTGCCGCCGGCGCGATGATACCTCCCGGCAAAGTCATCCCCGACGGATCGGTCGTTATGGGCATGCCGGGGAAAATCGTCCGCGAAGTGAACGAGCGGGACCTCGCCATGATCGACTTTACTGCGGCACATTATATTGCGCGGGGCCGCCAATACCGACGAGAACTCTCAATCGATGAGCGCAGCGGCTAAGGTGTAACGCGCGCCTAGGCCTTACGCAATCGACGAATCCAGTCAAGGTGCAAGGCGAGATAGCCCGGCGCGCTCACCTCGATGCGATCCCGAATGAGCGCATTGACTCGGCCGAGAGCATGGAAGGGTACCGAAGGGAACGCATGATGCTCGACGTGATAGGGCATCTGCCAGGCGAGCAGGCGAACCGCGGCGTTCGTGTACGTCGTGCGCGTGTTGGCGTACATGTCATCGACGAAAGGGCAACCGGTGTGCTCCGAGAAGAGGTACAGCCTCAAGAACGGTTGAGCCGCCACTGCTGGCAGTACCCAGTAGATCAGGGCATCGGCCGTTCGGAACACCAGCGACAGCGCCAAGATCGCGAGATACACACTCCAGAGAACGCGAGCCTCCCGTACCACGATCGGCCGTTTGGCGTCGGGCACGAAGTTTTCGGTAACGCGTCCGGTAGAGGCATGCCCCAGTGTCACCGTGAGGCGCTTGGTCCAATTCGGCAGCCCTGACATCCGCCACAGATAGGACCGGAGTGTGGTGGGGGCGGCCTGCGCGAGTTCGGGATCGCGCGCCGGATCCTGCGTGAACCGGTGATGTTCGAAGTGAAACAGTCGAAAGTACTCGCACGGCAACAGCAACACCGCGCCGCAAGCCCACGCCACCGCATCATTCACCGGGCGGCTCGCGAAGGCGGTGCGATGCACGGTCTCGTGTAGTGCGCAAAAAAGAAAGCTGAGCACTGCACCGTAAAGGACAATGGCGGGAAGAAACCATAGGCTGCCGCGGCTCGCCCAGACTCCAGCTCCGGTTACGCCCAGCAACAGACCATGTGCGGCGAGCTGCAGAAACCCACGCGCATTCGAGCGCCGGGACAGCCGCCGAAGAGTGTCGCGATCGATGCCTGCTGCCGCTGTTGCAGGCATGTCCATCGGGGAAGCTGAACGGATTGATCCTAGTGAATCAGGTCCTGGTAGGCATGCCACGTGGCGTGCCCCAAGAGCGGTGCGATGATCAACAAACCGCCCAGAAGCGGTGCATACCCGATGATGGTCAATATCAGGATCAGCGCGCTCCAGACAATCATGGCGGGTATGTTGGTAAACACCGCCTTCACGCTGGCGCGCATTGCCTGACCCGCGGTTGCGTGCCGATCGATGATCAGCGGGATCGCGACCACGGAAACGGCAAACACGCTCGCAGCCAGTACGCCGCCGACGGCAACGTACGCCAATACCTGTGAACGGTTTGCCGAGTCGATGAAACCGCGGTAGAGCGTCTCCCTCATGTCGGGTGCCGCAATATGAAATACGGTACCGAGTAGAACGGCCGAGATGCCGAACCAGACGACGGCGCACAGCGCCAGGATGATTCCGAATTCGAACAGTGCCGAGGCATTTCGCCCGAAACCTTCCAACGACTCGTCGAAGCTCGCCGACTGTCCCCGCGAGTAGCGCCGCGACATTTCGACCAGCCCGGCCGACATGGCAGGGCCCACCAGCAAGAAACCGGTAATTGCCGCGGCGACGAAATAAGGGTGAGTGCCGCAAAAGATCAACAGCGTCCACCCCAGCGCCACGATCAACGCGCCGTAACCGAGGCTCGCGCCCCAATGCTTGCGCATATCGAGCCATCCGCGACCTAACCAAGTCAGCGGCTTGAAGGGAGAGATGTGCATCACTTCGAGATGCAAAATCCGATCGTCACCGGAAACGAGTGTAGTGCCCATCGCTGCATCCTCCGTGCCTGAAGGTCATACCCGACAACTAGAACAGTTTAGTCCCAATTCCGAGCTAGCCATATAGGGCTATAGGTCTCCTGGGGCTCAAACGTAGGGGCCGAATTTTAGCCGCGTGTCCGCTGCGTTGCGGCAATCTCCGATGCAGCGGGTGGCGGCGCGTCGACCCCGGCAGGATTCACGGCCTCCGAGCGGGCGCTTTCTTCGCCAAGTGTCTCGCGGTGATAGGGCAGCCAGGCATAAATTTCCGGCGAGGTTTGCGGATAGGCGAGAAACTCTTCGCGCTCCTCGACCACGCGATCGCCCTTGCGGCGGTACAGCCGCCAGATTGCGAACACGGTGAAAGCCAGAGTGAGCGCGATCACGTACACGAAGAATGCCCTCGGCGCGATCAGCTGGATGGCGTAAGTGCCCGTGGTCGGGCCGATCGCGGCGCCGAGCGCCCAGACGAATAGCAGCGTCGAGGATAACGCGACGTAGTCGGTCATGACGGCGCGATCGTTGGCGTGCGCGACGCCTACGGCGTAGAGACTTTCGGCGAGTCCGCCAAACACCGCGAACAGTATTGCGAGCACCGCGAACGGCGTCTGCCGATC
Organism: uncultured Gammaproteobacteria bacterium; assembly: GCA_963755965.1. Taxonomy (GTDB): domain Bacteria; phylum Pseudomonadota; class Gammaproteobacteria; order Steroidobacterales; family Steroidobacteraceae; genus Bog-1198. The sequence goes on along the minus strand of CAVWLU010000004.1, from coordinate 926,086 downwards.
GACGGTCGCGAGAGCCGCTGAGACGGCGAGGGTCCCGGCGCCCAATCCGATCAGGGCATACAACCGGTCGACCTTGTCGGAGAAGTAGCCGATGGGCCATTGCAGGAATAGGCCGCCCAAGGATACGCAGGCCATCAACACAACGATGTGCTGTTGATCGAAACCGATCCGCACCCCGAACAAAGGTCCGACGGTGAAAAACCCTGTGAGAATCAGGCCGTTCAACAAGCATGCCAGCACGCTCACGGGAGAATTGCGAAGCGCCTTGAGAATCTCCAGTTTGACACGTTGGGGCATGACCGGTGCGCGCACGTCGATTCCCACCATGGGCACGAGCGCAAGGGTGGTCGCGATAGCCGCAATGATCAAGAGCTCAGGTCCTTTGACGTTGAGATTCTGGACTACGAGTTGGCCCGCGCCATAGAAGAGTCCATAAACGAGCACATAAATGGTCAGCACTCTGCCGCGCTGCTCGTTCGGCACGAGCGCGTTGAGCCAACTCTCGACGATGATGGCCAACCCCGCGGCGTTCAATCCGATCATGAACCTGAGGCATGCCAGCGCCGGGATACCCTCGGCAAAGTGCATGCCGAGGATCGAGACCGCCTTCATCCCCGCGAACGCCGCGTAGGCTCGCTCCAGTCCGACCGGCGCGATGATCTTATGCGCGTATAGGCATCCCACCAAGAATCCCAGCGCCTCCGCTGTCGCGATCAAACCGATTACGCCCGGCGATAGACCCATCGCCGAGAACCGCAACGGCAATAGCGACCCCAAAACTCCCGCGCCGACCATGATCGCGGCCGTACTGATGAGAGGCGGGGCCACCCGCCACGGGATGGGGGTCACGGCAACGGGCATTAGTGTGCGGCGTCCAGCCACGCGGCGATGTTGGTAACCGAATCGCGGTAGAACCGCTCATACAATCCGCGCGAGACGTAGCCGATATGCGGAGTCGCCAAGAGATTCTCGATACGCCGGTAAGGATGAAGAGCCGGCAGCGGCTCGGTGTCGAACACGTCGAGAGCCGCGCCTGCAATGCGATGGTTGGCGAGCGCGTCGATGAGCGCGGCCTCCACTACAATGGGACCTCGCGAGGTGTTGACCAATCGCGCGGTGGGCTTCATCAGGGCTAATTCTGCCGCGCCTATGAGTCCGGTGGTCCGGCCGCTCAAGACTAAGTGAATCGAGACCACATCCGCCGTCCGCAACAGTTCCTCTTTGGAAACTCGTCGCACGCCGGCCGCGGCTGCGGCCTCCGCGGTGAGGTTTTGGCTCCACGCAATTACCTGCATTCCGAAGGCCAATCCCACCTTCGCTACCTGAGAGCCGATATTGCCGAGCCCGATGATCCCCAATGTCTTGTTCGCCATATCTTCACCGACGCTGCGCTGCCAACCGCCGGCGCGCAGGGACGCGTTTTCGGAGATCACGTGACGCGCGCCGGCAAGAATCAGCGCCCAGGTCAGTTCGATCGTGGGGCTCGACGTGTAGCTGGTGTGCAGCACCGTAATACCGCGCTCTTTTGCGGCGGCGCTGTCGATCGAGGCATTGCGCGGTCCGGTCGATGCGATGAGCTTCAAGCGGGGCAGCCGCTCGATGATGTCCCGCCGCAACGGAGTACGCTCTCGCATGACGCAGAGCACATCGTAGGGCGCGAGACGCTCCACCACGGCATCGTGGTCGGCGAGATGATCGTTGAAGACATCGACGCTTGCTCGGGCGAGAACCGGCGACCAATCGGCAAGCTCGAGAGCGACACCTTGGTAATCGTCCAGCACTGCTACCGCCCATTTTCCGTTTTGCTCGTGCATGCGACGACACCTCTACTGCTTGGCCTTCCCACAACCGCGAAGGGGAAATCCTACACAGTCTGATCCTTGATCACCATCGGGTGCCACCAGACAATTTTGCGCGCGAACCCCACAACAACAGAAAACGGGATGATTTAATTGCGCCTAGCCTGTCGACGGTCAGCGGGAGGACAAGGAACTTGCCAGCAATGCGGGGTTCGATCATCACTTGACCAAACCCGTCGACGCCGATCACGTCGAGGAGCTTCTACGGAAGCGGAGCGACCGCGAATTCAGCGTGTAGCCGTTATGGAATACCCCCATGGATTGACATCGGCTGATCTGTCGCCTATCTATGTAGGATAGCGCGTTGCGCCGCCACATCCTTACTTCTATGCGCGATCTGATTTCCGAGACTCCGCCGCCGATACGCGACGAGTTCAAGCAAAACCTGCGATTGCGCAGGTTCGTCTTGGCAAGTATTTTCTCGGTCCTGTACCTGCTTGTGCTGGTCATCTTTTACACACAAGACAAAGTTGACCGCAGGACGCTTCTCGATGCCTGCGCAATCGTCGCTACGGTAATTTTCGGATTTTTTGTCCTGTTCCGCCTGCGTCTCAATCTGCGGTTTTCAGACCCGAGCTTGACCGTAGGTCAGTTTCTTGCGGCCGTATTCACGATGCTGTTCGTCGTTTACCGCGCGCCGGACAGTCGACTTGCCTTCACCGCCTTCTTTTTTGTCGCATTGATGTTTGGCATGCTTCGCTGCAGCGGCACTAAGCTGGCCGTGCTGGGCTTGGTCTCGCTGGCCGCTTTCGCGCTGGTGATCTGGCGTCGCTACAGCGACAACCACGACGTCGAGATGCTGCGCCTCGACGTACTTCAGTTCATCGTGATTGCAATCACATTTCCCTGGTTCGTGTTCATCGGGGGACGCGTGAAGCAACTCCAACGCGACCTCCTTGATGTGAACATCAAGCTGGAAGATATCGAGGAAAAGGCGAGCCATGACGATCTGACCGGCGTCTATAACCGCCGCGCTCTCATGGTCGCGATGGAGGGCTCGAAGCAGCGGGCGAATGCTACCGGCGAACCACTCTCCATCTGCGTGATCGACCTCGACCTCTTCAAACGCTACAACGATGAATTCGACCATTTGACCGGAGATCGGGTCCTCCAGCTATTCGCGCAGGCCGTGCGCGACGGGTTGCGTTCAACGGATGTCTTCGGGCGCTATGGTGGCGAAGAGTTCGTCCAGATCATGCCACATACTGCACTGGCTGGTGCGATGCTCGATGCCGAGCGGCTGCGCAATCGAATCAACACGCTCGACATTCCCTTCGCGCGTTCGATGGGTTCGCTAACCGTATCAGTGGGGGTGGCACAGTACAGGCCTGGCGAGACCATCGTCCAAACCTTCGCCCGGGCCGATGGAGCGCTTTACAAAGCGAAGCAACTGGGCAGAAACCGCGTCGAATGTTGACTTTCAAGCGACGCTCTCCGCGCTGTACCGCGCGAGCAATCCTGTGCGGACCGCACGGCGGTAGATGCGTCCATAAAAATAGGCGGCGAGCAGCAATTCCAGCAGAGCGACCGCCGTACCTTGCAGCAACAGGGTGCCGGGAAATGGCCCGCCGGCAAGCAGACTACGCATCCCTTCGAATACATAGGACGGGGGCAGCGCACGCGCCACCGCTTGCATCCATTGCGGCAATATCGCAAGCGGGTAAAAGACCGCAGCGAACGGCGATAACATCGCCGGCAACGGCCACAGCAGCCACTCCGAAGCCGGCCCGAGCCTGAGCACTATCGCGCTCGCGACTATTCCGAGGGTGATGCCGAACGCGAACAAGACGATGAGAAACGCCACCAGCGGCAATCCCAACGCAAAGAATTGCAGATGGAACACCAAGGTGGCCAGCAGCAGCATGGTGATGAGCCCCACGCAGCTCGTGAGCACACTGGTGATCACCAATCCCGTGATGTACTCGGAAATCGACAACGGCGAGGAGAACAGATTCAAGAAATTGCGCGACCATACATCCTCGAGGAAAGCCGTGCTCACCCCCTGCATGATGCGTGTGCAGAAATCCCACAGGAGCACGCCTCCCAACAGCGTGGGCACGAAGTTGACGCCGCTGCCGCTGACGGTGTTAAGGTACCGGGTGATGAATCCCCATAGAACGATGTCGATCGCGACCCATGTCACCGTGGGAACCAGCCGCACCGGACTGCCCCGCAACAGATAAATTTGCCGCAAGACGATGCCGGCGATGGGTCTCAGTTTCACGGCGCGTCGCTCCGGGTAACCAAGGGTTCGCGCGCGACGCGAATGAATAATTCCTCCAAGCTCGCGGAGCCATGTACCTGTGGCAAAGTCCTCGGATTTCCCTCGAGCAGAACTTTGCCGTGAGACAAAAAAAGTACACGGTCGCACACAGCCTCCACCTCATGCATATTGTGCGACGTCCAGAGGATGCCGCACCCATCCCGCGCCGCGAGGTTCTTGATCTTCTCGCGGATGATTTGCGCGGCAGATGGGTCCAAGGAGGCGGTCGGCTCATCCAGCAAGAGCAATTTCGGCTTGTTGAGCAGCGCCTTCGCGAGGGCAGCCCGGGTCTGTTCGCCGGATGACAACAAGCCGCATTTGGTATTGCGCAAATGCTCGAGATCGAACTCCCCGAGCAGTTCAGCGACCCGGGTACGTAGGGCGTCGATTGCATATAGCAGACCAAAAAAGCGCAAATTCTCGCTGACGGTCAAGTTTCCCGGCAGCGCGGCGTACACGGCGGCAAAATTCGTACGCTTGAGAGCCAATGCCCGATTCTTCGCGATGTCGATCTCATCGATCACCACGCGACCGCCGCTGGGCTCGAGCACGCCCAAAATCATATTGATCGTGGTCGTTTTGCCGGCGCCGTTGGGACCCAAGAGTCCGACGATCTCGCCGCGCTGGACGGTGAAAGAGACATCGTTGACCGCGGCGACGCTTCCGTATTGCTTGCACAAATTCGCGACCGTCAGAGCAGGTGGCATCGGCTGATTATGCATGGATCTTACCCCAAGATACGCGCACCGCCTTTCTCGGCATACGCGGCACTTAATTTTATTCTAGTTTCCGACCGGCTCTTGCAAACTGCATTTCACGCGAGCGACGCCTCAATGTCGCCGCGAACCCAACACCGTCAAGGAGAAGAGTCATGAACAGTTTCAGCGTCACCGCCGTCGGCAATCTCGCCAAGAATCCGGAGCTCTCCGTCAAGGGAGACACCACTTATACCCGAATCTGTTTGGTCGGCAACGATTACGCAGGTAAGGATGATCAAGGAAATGCCCGCGAAGCGGTTACGAGTCTGTGGTTCGTGGCCTTCGAAAGTCTCGGCGAAGCGATCGCCAAGAATGCGCGGAAGGGGGACCAGCTGATTTTGCAGGCGCAAATTCGATCCAATAATTGGACCGACAAAGACGGCGAAAAACAGTACGACTATTCATTCATAGTCCAGAGCTTCCGCTTTGGCGCTCCAGGCAAGGCAAAACGCGAGGAACTGGCGCGGCGCGAAGAGCGGGACATTGGCGCCCTCGAAACGGAAATATAGTCTCACCTCCGTTTTCGTCGACACGGAAAAGGAATTCCGCCATGCATCGCCCCCACACCCGTCACGCCGCGCTGATGCGCTTCGCGCTCCCGTCAATACTCATGGTCTTCGTCATTTGCGCGCCTGACTTGGCAGTAGCCCAAACGTCACCGTTCATGACGGGAGCCACGTCCCTGCAGACCAACATTCTCGCGTGGCTGACGCCCGTCGCCATCATTCTCGTAATGGTGCTCGGAGGACTCGCGATGGCAAATCGAATGTCGTGGGGGTGGTGCCTGGGCGCGATTCTTGGAATTGCGATCGCCTTCGGCGCTCCTCAGATCGTCACGTGGGTGCGCGGAATGTTCGGCGTATAGGAGCGAACCGTGAGCGAACTCAATGCAGGACTCACCGCGGACCCATTGTTCGTAGGCGCCACGCGGCCGCCGATGAGATGGGGAGTGACGTACTCGGCGCTACTTTTTAACTTGGTATTCACACTGGAGGTATTTCTTTTAACGAAGAATCTATTGACGCTGCCGATCTGCGCGCCGATTCACGGTATATCCGTGCTGCTGTGCGCGCGTGATGCGCGATTTTTCGACCTACTGTTGCTGTGGGCGCGGACTCGGCTTCCCGCGCTGGTCGGCAACCGGCGGGTGTGGAAGGCGAGCAGCTATTCGCCGTTGCTGACCGATGTGCCGGACAACGCCGGCAGGCGGCGCGCTCGACTTGCGGAGTTCCCGACGTCATGCCGGACGTGAGGCGAAGCATGGCCTTGCGGCGGGAACTCACCGCTGCAGAGCGCATTCCGTATCGATCGCACGTGGCACCCAGCGTCGTTCGCACCGAATTCGGCGACTACTTGCTGGCATTTCGAATGGCAGGGGCAAGCTTCGAAAGCAGCGACGATGACGAGCTCAACAATTGGCACGAGCGGCTGAACGTGTTGTGGCGGAATATCGCGAGCCCGAGTGTGGCGCTTTGGTCTCACGTCATTCGCCGACGTGCACGGATCACGGAGTCAGGGCAGGTGGGACCGCGGCGATCGGCCGACGGATGCCACTTTGCGGACGAGTTGCATCTTCGGTACCGCAACAGGCTCTGCAACGAGACCCTCATGCTGAATGAGTTGTATCTATCGGTTCTATATCGGCCGATTTCCGGCAAGACAACCGGTCTATTGTCCCGGGTATTTGCCAAGACGCAGCGCGATGGTGGCCGCGCGGAGCTCGCGGACGCACTCGATGCGTGCGAAAAGCTGTCGCAGACCCTGGAGGCGTCTTTGATGCGATATGAGCCGGAAATCTTAGGTTGTTACCGGCACGGCAACATATGGTGCTCGTCGCTGCTCGAGTACCTCGGATTGCTGGTAAACGGCGAATGGCAGCGCATGGCCCTGCCGCGCGGACCGCTCAATCAAGCTCTGGCGGGCGTACGGCTCTTTTTCGGCACAGAAGCGATCGAATACCGCTCACCTACCGAGACACGAGTGGGAGCGATGCTCGGAATCAAAGAGTATCCGACGCCGACCGCCGTTGGTATGTACAACCAACTGCTTTCCGCTCCACTGTCATTCGTGCTCAGCCAGTCCTTCACGTTTCTCACGAAAGCAACCGGCCAGATGTTGCTTCAGCGGCAATTCAATCGCATGGCCAACGCCGGCGACTTCGCGGTGTCGCAGGCCGCCGAACTCAAAGACGCGCTCGATGCGCTGACCAGCAACGAATTCGTCATGGGAGATCATCATTTTTCCCTGCAATTGCTCGTCGACATACCGGCGTCGAGTATTGACCAGCCCGGAACGGTTCGACTCAAGGCGCTAAACGACCATGTAGCTCTGGCACGCAGTTTGCTCGCCGACACGGGGATGCTGGTGGCCCGGGAGGACTTGGCGCTCGAAGCGGCGTTTTGGGCGCAGCTGCCCGGCAACTTTCCGTTCCGACCACGCAAATCGCCAATCACATCCCGCAATTTGGCAGCGATGGTGCCGTTTCACAACTATCCGGTCGGTCGCCCGGACGGGAACCACTGGGGCGAGGCGTTGGCAGTTCTCGTTACCAGCGCCAGATCGCCCTACTACTTTTCGCTGCACGCGAGCGATCCGAAAGATCCTGACGGCGGCAGCCGCAAAGATACGGGTCATACGCTCATATGCGGCCCGACGGGTTCGGGCAAGACGGTCTTTATCGGGTTTCTGGTGGCAATGCTTTCTCGGCAGGGAGTCGCGCAGGTGCTCTTTGATAAGGATCGAGGCCTCGAAATCCTGGTGCGGGCTCTCGGCGGTGAGTATTTTCCACTCAAGAACGGCGTACCGACCGGCTTCAATCCGCTGCAGCTACCGGTTACGCCGTCGAACGTCGAGTTTCTAAAGCTATGGCTCTCCGAATTGAGCGCCAGCCCGGGCCGCCGAAGCAGCCCGAACGGGCGATCGGTGCGTGAACAAGCCGATCTCGAGCAGGCGCTGCGCGGCACGCTGGCGCTGGACGCCTCCGCTCGCCGCTTGTCTCGTCTGGTAGAGTTTCTGGATCCAACAGACCCGGAAGGGCTGTACGCACGTCTTTCCCCTTGGTGTGAAGTCTCTCGTGGCGACTACGCCTGGGCGTTCGACAACCCCGTCGATACGCTTGCAGCGCGCCTCGCCGGCCGTTCGGTGATCGGATTCGACGTGACGGAATTCCTCGATCACGCACTCACCCGATCGCCGATCACATTGTATTTGTTTCATCTGGTGCGGCAGCTCCTGGATGGGCGCCGGCTGGTGTGTTGGATGGATGAGTTCTGGCGCCTTCTCGCGGACCCCGCATTCGAAAGCTTTGCAAAGGACGGCCCGAAGACTTGGCGGAAATTGAATGGCGTCATGTGCCTCGCAACTCAAAGCCCGAGCGATGTGCTTGAGAGCCCGATCAGCCGCACGCTTGTCGAACAGACTCCCACAAAAATCTTCTTCCCCAACGCGGACGCGAATTGTAGAGAGTACACCGAAGGATTCGGATTAACCGAACGAGAATTCAAGCTCGTCAAAGAGCAGATAGAGCCTGGCTCTCGAACTTTCCTGATAAAGCAAGCGCACCACAGTGTCGTGTGCCAGCTCGATCTAAAGGGCTTCGACGCCGAACTGGCCGTGATCTCCGGTCGCGCCGGCCACGTCGCACGAATGAACGATTTGATTTCGGAAACGGGATCCGACCCTTCAACCTGGTTGCCGATGTTCATGGCCGGTATTCAACAGGGAGTAAAAACTTATGTTCGTGCGAATTAATCACAGCCTTCTCGGATGTTTGATCATCTCGATGGCTGCGGTACCGACCGCGCAGGCTCAATGGTCGGTCATCGATCTGCCGGCGACCGCGCAGTTGATCCAAGAGGTCCAAACCTTGCAGCAACAGTTGCAGCTCGCGCAGGCGCAACTACAGCAAGCGAAACAAACGCTGCAGTCAATGACGGGCGATCGCGGCATGGAACAGCTGCTCTCCGGGACCACACGCAATTATCTTCCCACCAGCTGGTTGCAACTAACGAGCGCATCTCAGGGAGGCGGCACATATCCGGGATTGGCGGCCGATGTGCGCAGCGCGGTCAACTCGAACGCGGTGTTGTCGCCGGCGCAGTTATCGACTCTCTCGGCGTCCGACCGGCAGCAGATCATCGCCGCGCGTCAGACGGTCGCCCTTCGTCAGTCGCTTGCCCAGGAGGCGCTGGCCAATTCGAGCGCCCGCTTTGCAGCCATCCAGAGCTTGATTGCAGCCATTTCGACGGCGGCCGATCAAAAAGCGATCCTCGATCTGCAGGCCCGGATCAGCGCCGAGCTTGGCATGCTGCAAAACGAGCAAACCAAACTCCAAGTCCTGGCGCTGGCGAGCCAAGCACAGGAATCGGCCGACGTGCAGCGCGAGCGCGAACAAACTATTGCCGGACAGGGTCGATTTGAAAGCCGCTTTCAGCCCACGCCGTAAATAACGGGGGACTCATATGGGATTCTTCGCCACATTCTGGGTTTGGCTCAATGGACAACTGGCAACCTACATCGGAAACAACACGGCGCGTCTCGCTGCCATATTGGAACCCGCTGTGGTGACTCTTGCGACGCTGTATGTAATGGCGTGGGGTTACTTGCAACTCATGGGTCAAATAGAAGAGCCGTTCGTCGCGGGACTCAAGCGCATCATCATGGTGGCTGTCATTCTCGGGGTGGGGCTGCATCTCTGGCTCTATAACACGATCATCGTGGACACCTTCTACAACGCGCCCGCGCAAGTGGCGGCCGCCGTGGTCGGCTCCGGCGACCCGGTCGGAACGATCGACTCAATTTGGGAGAGCGGTGGAGCGGTAGCCGACAATTTGTGGATCAAGGGAAATTTGTGGTCCGGATTCGGCTTCCTCATAGCAGCCGTCTTGGTGTGGTGCCTCATGGGAATACTTTGCGTTTATGCGATGTTCCTGATCGCGCTCTCCAACATTGCCCTCGCCGTGTTGTTGGCACTCGGTCCGCTATTTTTCGGCCTGTTGTTTTTCGATGCGACCAAAAGATTCTTTTCCGCGTGGATTGCGCAACTCGCCAATTACTCGCTGATCACCATCCTCACGGTGATGATCGCCGCTCTCTTGCTCCAGATCGTGCAGTCCTATGCCGCTCAGACCGCGGCGCGCGGGAGCGCAATTCTGACGGTGGATGCACTCAATATGCTGTTGATTGCCGTGCTCGTTTTTCTGATCCTGCGTCAGGTCATGCCAATCGCATCCGGTTTGGCGGGTGGACTCGCATTGAGTTCTTTCGGCTTGTTGAGTCGCACGATGAGGTGGGGCATGCAAACAGGCATCGCGGCAGGGGTGCCGACCGCGAGATTCGCCGTCGCCCACATTCCGCGGATCATAAGGACTACACCCGGATATATGCGTAGCCGCATCGGCGCGCTGAGCCGAAGTTGGCGACGGCCTCGAACATGATATGACCGAGATTCTTTAGGATTCTCAACACCAAGGAGGGTGAGACATGCGCGTGATCGTCTGTTTGCTTCTGCTCTTGACCGCGTGCGCGTCCAAGGGAGTGCGCTGTGACCGGCATTTACGGCCCATCAATCCACCCGCATCTGCCACGATGCCGGAAACGCCGTCCGAACGGAGCTCCAAGTGAGCTCTGGATCGGAACTGCAGGAGTACCTTCGAGAAGCCGAGTCGTGGGACACAGACCGGGCCCGGCAGTTTCGCCGAAGCGCACGAGTCGCTTGGTGGGTGGCGGCGGCGGGTTGGACGTGTGCAGTCGCCGTGGCCGTCGCCATCGCCGTCCTCATGCCGCTGAAAAGAGTTGAGCCCTTCGTAGTCCGGGTGGACAACACAACGGGCATCGTCGATGTGGTTCCGGTATACGACGGCCGCGCCACGCCGCAAGAGACGGTGACACGATACTTCTTGACTCACTACCTCACTGTCTGCGAGCGCTTCAATTTCGCCACGGCGGAGGCCGACTACGAGGAGTGCGGTGCCTTCCACTCCCCACAACGCAATCAGATTTGGTTCGCCTTGTGGACCGCGACCAATCCATTGTCGCCCCTGAACATTCACAAGGACGGCAGCACCGTGCGGGTGCAGGTCACGTCGGTGAGTTTTTTTACGCGCGCGAGCGGACTTTCGGATCTCGCGCAGGTTCGCTATTTGAAGGCCCTCCGCCAAGGCAATGGTTCCGAAGAGACGTTCAGCCACTGGGTAGCGACCATTCAGTACGCCTACGCGGATCCGGCGAAGGATCCTAAGACGCGCCGGTGGAATCCTCTGGGCTTCAAGATCATCGATTTCAAGTCGGAGCCTGAAGTGCTGGTTGAGCAGCCGGCCGAAAAGGATCATCCCCATGATTCGTAGAACGCGGACGTGCACGGCCATCAGGATTTGCTGCTTGATGAGCTTCGCATTGCAGAGTTCGCTGTACCCGCTGCAGTCGCGCGCCGAAATTGTTCCGGTCCGGGGCGCCGGCGATGGCCGAATCCGCGCCGCTCCGTATGATAGCGAGCAGGTCTACCGGCTGCGCGGCTTCGTCGGCTACCAGATCGATCTCGAATTTGAGCAGGGCGAGACATTTATCGGTCTCGGTGCGGGTGATATCGAGGCCCTGTCCTATTTTGGGCAGGACAACCATCTGTTCTTGAAGCCCAAGGCGGCGAAGGTTGCAACCAATTTGACGGTGCTGACGAACCGACGGCGCTATCAAATCGACTACACGGCGATCGCAGAGCGTCCAAGCCGCGATGATCAAGATGTCATCTTTGCTCTCCGGTTCACCTATCCGCCGCTCAAGTCGCAAACGGCCGCAGATGCCTCCGCCAAGCGCATCGAGAGCGCGCTGGAAGATGCCTCGGCCAAAAGGCCGCAAAACGTCGACTACTGGTACTGCGGGAGTCAGGCGTTGCAACCGACCGCCGCGTCCGACGATGGCGTCCATACGCGCTTGCGCTTCGCTGCAAATGCCGACCTTCCCGCGATCTTCGTGCGCAATGCGGATGGCAGCGAGTCGTTGCTCAATTTCAGCATGGATGCGGGCGATGTCATCGTGCATCGCGTGGCGCGTCAGTTCGTTCTACGGCGCGGCACGCTGACGGGATGCATCATTAACCAAGGATTCAGCGGCGGCGGCCTGCGGTTGGAATCGGGTACGGTCACGCCCGAGGTCGAGCGCAAAGTACCCGGAGTCGTTCCATGAGTCTGGAGGAATCGGCCCCCGACCAGGTGCTCGGGGAACGCGGCACCACCGCCGTCAATCGGGCTATGTCCGTGCAATCTCGGCTCGGCAACCTTCTGGCCATAGCGCTGATGAGTGCGCTCGGATTGGGCTTCCTCACTTGGTACTACGCGAGCACATGGACACGGCAAAGCCGCGCACGGCAGAGTGCGCAAAACGCGTCGGTCTCGCGTGCACAAGGAGATGCCGCACTTCCGAGCCTTGGAAGGATAGATCCGCCGCTGCCGCCTCCGCCCCCGCTACCCGAATTGGCGGATAAAGCCCCCTCGACAGCGAGCACCTTGCCCGAGATACCCTTGGCCGTCAGCACAACAAATGGCACATACGGCGCGCCGGTACCGAAAACAGCGGCGGAGCTAGCCTTGGATCGTCAATTGTCCGGCGCGGTGTTTTCAACTCAAAGTGCCGGTGCGGCTGCCGGCATTGCTTCGGCGCCGACCGTCGCCATATCGGCAAGCCCTCCCGCGGGCGGCATCCAGGATCCAAGTGAACTGTCGGCATTGCTGCGATCCAACGCCACGACGGCCGTGCGCGCGCAAGTCCTGCCGGCGCAACGTCTGTTGCTGCCGAAAGGGGCTTTCATCGATTGCACGCTGGAAACGGCAATCGATTCGACTCTGCCGGGAATGACGACGTGCGTGATGGCGACGGATGCCTTCGGCGTGGATGGAAACGTGGTTTTGTTGGAGCGCGGAACCAAGCTCATCGGTGAAACCAGAGGCCAGGTGCAGCAGGGGTCGGCCCGCGTTTTCGTGTTGTGGACCGAAGCGCGCACACCCACGGGCGTGGTGGTTCCGCTTGCTTCTCCCGGTGCCGACGAGTTGGGACGCTCTGGTCTTCCCGGCGAGGTTAATCGTCACTTTTGGGAGCGTTTCGGTGCCGCATTGCTGGTCTCCGTCATCGATGGCGCAGTCGAAACAGCAGCACAGTCGTCACGCAACGGCGGCGGAACGGTCATCATCGACCCCGCCGCTTCGCAGGGAGTACTGACCGAAATACTCAAGAGCACGGTCAATATCCCACCCACGGTGGTCAAACAGAACGGAGATCGAATCCAGGTATTGGTCGCGCGGGATTTGGATTTTAGGTCGGTATATGAGCTTAAGTCCGTCGCCCCCGTCCGTTAACCGATCGGCGGACCTATCCGCGCTTGCGCTGACATTGCGAGCGTTGCGGCCGTTGCTCGCGAATTCAGAAGTTACGGAACTCTGTATCAACCGTCCCCTCGAGGCGTTTGTGGAGACATCCAACGGATGGCATCGCGAACCTTTGCCTTTTGCCGACTTCGAATGGTGCAGCCGGTTCGCCAAATTGGTCGCGAATTCCACTCAGCAGCGTGTCGATGCGACCTCGCCGCTGCTCTCCGCATCCTTACCGACCGGGGAGCGAGTGCAAATCGTGCTGCCCCCGGCGACTACCGCAGGCTGCGTGGCCATCGCAATTCGCAGACCGGCGGATGAGGTATGGGGCATTGAAGATTTGGCGGGGCGCGGAATTTTTCGCCGTACGCGCCGCGCCAGTCATTCCCTCGATGATACCGAACAAGACTTGCTGCGTCTCTTGTCGGCCGGCGATCACTCGGCATTCATGCGCTTGGCTGTACGGACCCGCAAAAACATTCTGGTATCAGGACCCACCGGCTCAGGCAAGACGACGTGGACCAAGGCGTTGATTCGAGAAATCCCCAGCAACGAACGCCTCATCACCATCGAGGACGCCAAGGAGCTGAAGCTCGACCGGCACCCGAATCACGTGTGTCTGTTCTACTCAAAGGATGATCAGGGTATCGCACGAGCCACGCCGAAACAGCTTCTCGAGTGCTGTTTGCGCATGAAGCCCGATCGGATACTGCTCGCGGAACTACGTGCCGAAGAAGCGTACGACTATCTACGCAACGTCAACTCGGGTCATCCGGGGTCCATCACCAGCGTGCACGCAGCCAGCGCCGACTTGGCGTTCGAGCAGTTGGTGTTGCTCGTGAAGCAAAATCATGGCGGCAGGGACTTATCGCGGAGCGATATCAAGAGCCTCTTGTACCTTCTCATAGACGTCGTGATTCAATTTGGGGTCGAATCTCATGAACGATTCATCAAGGAGATCTGGTACGACCCCGAGCGCAAGAATCGTGTCATGGCGTCCGCGGGTAAACCCATATGATAGGCGCAGCGCTGACGGAAGGGTTGTCGGGCGTGGTGTTTGCGTACGCAGCCGTACAGGTCCCGATGTTCGCGGGCCTGCTACGTTCTCGTGCGCACTGGCGCAAGTTCTTTGCCTCGCCGGCCGTTGCGGCGCCGCTGGCCGCAATGGTGGGCGTCGGCATGGCGATGGCCGATCCCTTACTCGCCGGCATCGGAGCCGCACATAACGGCCTGGCCCAATTTGTGCTGGCTACCTCTCTCAGAGCGGCCTTCGGCTACACAGGTGGTCGCGTCGTGTTGGCGAATGACCTGCCTCAGAACAAGACTCATCAACGAGGTACGGTCGTGGAGGAAAATCCGCCGCCTAGTACTCAGAAACTCCGTCGCGGCCGCGGGTCCGGCATCACCCTGGCCGGCCGTGTGGTTCCGGCGCAAGACGAGACCAAACATTTCAAGTTGATTGGCACCACCGGAACGGGCAAGAGCACCGCGATCCAGGAAATATTGAATGCTGCGCTGGCGCGCGGCGACCGTGCCGTCATAGCAGATCCCGACGGAGGTTATCTGAAGCGATTTTATGAGCCGGCTCGAGGGGACGTGGTACTCAATCCCTTCGACGAGCGTTCGGTGAAATGGGACTTGTTCGCTGAGGTGAAAACTCCTTACGACGTGGAGCAGTTGGCCCGATCGCTCATTCCCGATCATGAGGGCACAGATCGCAGCTGGCGCGGCTATGCGCGCACTTTCTTTACTGCAGTGACTCGCCAGGCGCACGAGGCTGGTGTTACTGACGTGGCGGAACTCTATCGGCTGATGGTGATCGCCGATACCAAGGAATTACGCACCCTGGTGGGTGGGACGCCCGCCCAACCCTTTCTGGATGAGCACAACAGTCGGATGTTCGATTCGATTCGCTCTGTAACCAGCTCGGCGGTCGGTGCGCTCGACTACATTGCCCGGCAGAACGCACCCGGATTTTCGGTTCGCGACTGGGTGGCCCAGGAACGCCCCGGCGTGCTCTTTATACCGTACAAAGCGGCGCAGATTGCCGCATTGCGCTCGACGATTTCGGGATGGATGCGACTCGCGATCTTCGAGGCCATGAACCAGACCGAACAACCGGCCGGGGAGCCGTCGGAGGAAGGCCGGCGCTTGTGGTTCGTCGTAGACGAACTGGACGCCCTCGGACAAATCGATGGTTTGAAAGATGCCCTCGCGCGCCTGCGCAAATTTGGGGGCCGTTGCGTCCTTGGTTTCCAGTCGATTGCGCAAGTCTCCAACACGTACGGGCAAGGTGACGCACACACCATTGTCGAAAATTGCGGAAACACGCTCATCCTCCGTTGCTCCGCGAGCGAGGGCGGCGGTACGGCCCGGTTTGCCTCCGATCTCATCGGCCAGCGCGAAGTGTTGAGGACAACCGTTTCGAGGACCCGCCGGGCCACCGAGTTCTTGGGTTCGGTATCGCATAGCGAGCATTTCAACGTCGAACCGGCGATCTTGCCCTCGCAAATCGAACAGCTACCGGACCTTACTGGGTATCTCAAGCATGCGTCCGATCCGCAATGGCAACGCGTACGGTTGGACGCAAAGCACGCCTGGGCGGAGAGGCGCTCGGCACGAACGCAAACACCGCAGTCCCCGAATCGCGAAAATTCAAATATCCGTGAGGGCAGCACGCATGAATGAACGCGCGCCTGCGCTCGATGATGCCACGATGAAAATCGGCCTTTTGATGGAGAGCGCCCACGCCCATCAGAAACTGGCCGAATCACACCTCGAAAACCTTCGGGCGCATACCCAGGATCTGGACGGAGTCGTGCGTGAGGAAATTCGCCGGACGCTCATCGAAGAATTCCAGGAGTTAACAACGGAAAGCAAACGGGCTGTGCAGGCGTTGAATCGCATGAAAAATGCCGCCAACATGCGAGGGCTCCTCTGGAGCATCGGAATTTCCGTGTTGTGTACGGCAGTTCCGAGCGCCGTGGTGCGCTGGGCGCTTCCGTCGGCGAGCGAAATCGCCGCGCTGCAAACCCGCCGTGACCAGCTAGCCGTGAGCGTTTCGCGGCTTGAAGAGCGCGGCGGCCGAGTTGATTGGCGGCGGTGCGGCGATGCGGCGCGGCTTTGTGTGCGCGTTGACCGTAGCGCGCCAACCTACGGCGATAAAGCCGACTACTACGTCGTCCGAGGCTATTGACCCATGGAGTGGTTGGCGACACTCGAGTCCATCCCGCCGTTCGTCGCGGTGGCCACGGCAGGGGCGCTGACTCTCGGCGCCGGCGGGTGCATGAGAGCCTTGAGGTCCAGATCATCGGAGATTCACAAACGGGGCGCGCTCATCAAAGAGGGACCCATCTCGCAGCGCCACGGCCTGCGGCTCGGTAAATCCAACCCCCATTTGTTGACCCTCGCTGGGATTCCTATTCCATTTCACGACGAAGTGAAGCACTTCAAGCTCATCGGCACCACCGGTACCGGCAAATCCACCGCGATACGCGAGTTGCTCCGCACCGCACTTGAGCGCGGCGACCGCGCCATATTTGCCGATCCCGACGGGGGCTACTGCCGGCGATTCTTTGATCGTTATCGCGGAGACGTGATCTTGAATCCCTTCGAACGTGCATCGGTAAAATGGGATCTCTTTTCCGAGCTCGAGAACTCATACGACGTGGAGCAACTCGCGAGCGGTCTGATACCGTCGAGCAGTGATGCGTCGGCGAGCGAATGGCGCGGCTACGCGCGCACGTTCCTTTGCGCCGTGTTGCGCCGCTGCCGGCCTGACATTCGCCGTGATGGCGCGGAGCTTTGGCGCCTGCTGGCCATTGCGTCGATCGAGGAGTTGCAACCCATCGTCGCCGGCACCCCCGCGCAGCCCTTTCTCGATCCTGAGAACGGCCGCATGTTCGGATCAATTCGTTCAGTAGCCGTATCGGCGATGGCGGCGTTTGAGTACGTGCAGGCCCAGCGCGCAGCCCCGTTCTCCGTCCGCCGGTGGGTGCGGGCTCGATCGGCTCCCGGCACCTTGTTCATCCCCTACAATGCCGGACAGATCGCAGCTCTCAAGCCGATGATCGCAACGTGGATGCGTCTTGCGATATTCGAGGCAATGAGCGGTGAGGAGAACCGCGATCAGCGTTTGTGGTTCGTGATGGACGAATTGGATGCATTGGGCGCCATCGAAGGACTCAAAGACGCCCTCGCGCGCCTGCGAAAATTCGGCGGTCGTTGCGTCCTTGGAGTTCAATCGATCGCCCAGGTCTCCAGTGCCTATGGAGCATCCGACGCGCAAACAATCGTAGAAAATTGTGGAAATACAGTCATTTTACGCTGCTCGGGAAGCGAAAATGGCGGCACCTCTCAGTTTGCGTCGCGGCTGATCGGAGAACGCGAAATCGTGAGACGACAGATCTCTCGCGGCAGCGATCGCGAGGCTGCATTCTCAGGGCGGGGTTCGCGCCGTTCGAAGAATATAAGCGAGCAACACGTGACGGAGGCGGCCGTCATGCCCTCCGAATTGGAACAGCTGCCCGATTGCACCGGCTATTTGAAGCGGGCCTCATCCCGCGGTTGGCTAAAGGTCTCTTTCAGCCCGGATCGCGGCGGGCGATTTCAACCCGGCAGATTTCGCGCGGACTGACCGCTATGTCGAACACCTCAGCTCCCTCCGATATCAATATCCGTTCGAGCGGCTATTTTATCGCGTGCGCGACGGGCACGTGTTGGTGCTGCGATGCGCCGACTCCAGTAATAGGTTTGGGGCTGCCGCCGGCGCACGAAGCGCTTTCGATGGATGCCGAGCACGGAGAATGGGCGCAGGACTCGTGGGAAGGCGCTGCCCGCAACGCTTTGGTGTTTTACATCGAATATTTGCCCGAAGCCGTTCAGTGGCAGCTCACGAACTTCTCTCCTTCGTACCGACTCGGCGGTGGCGCAGGGTTGCAGGAATCGTACTGGGCGAATCACTGCGAAAAGTGCGGCTCGCTCTTGGACGATCAAGACCTCTTTTGCGAGCCCGACGGCCCCTTTTTGCCGACGAGTGAGGCGAGCGCCTCCCGCATACATCTCTTCTGGATAGACGAGCCGATCGAGGCAGCGGCCGCGGGGTATGCGTTAGATCCCGAGTTCTTCCCATGGCCGTCTATTTCCTGAATCTGAAAACTTTCGGGCGCTCGGGCGGTAGTAACGCCCCGAGCGCTGCCGCGTATCGTGCCGGTGAGCGCATTCGGGACGAGCGCACCGGAAGAACCTACGACCACACCGATCGCCAAGATGTCATGCACAAAGAGATTGTGTTGCCGACCAGATTTGCCGATGCGGACCTGGGTTGGGCGCGGGACCGAGCCGCTCTATGGAATGCCGCGGAACAAGCCGAGTCGCGAAAAAACGCGAGGGTGGCGCGCGAATACCTGGTGGCGCTGCCTGTGGAACTCACGCCCGATCAACGGGTTGGCTTGGTTCGAGGATTCTCGCAGGAACTATCCGATCGCTATCGATTTGCCGTGGATATCGCCATTCACGCTCCGCGCGACTTTCCGGGAAGCGATCCGCGCAATTTTCATGCGCACCTTCTCGCAACGACTCGTGAGATCTCAACCGCCGGCTTGGCCGCCAAGACCACCCTGGAACTCAACGATTCAAATCGCCGCAAGCTAGGACTCGATCCCGCCATCAATGAGCTTCTTTTCGTACGCGAGCGCTGGGCGACCGTCACCAACGAGGCGCTGAAGAGCGCCCAAGTGGCAGCGCGGGTCGACCATCGCACGCTGGAAGCACAGGGCATAGATCGTGAGCCGTATCCGTATATTCCGCGGGTCGCATACGAAATGGAGCGTCGCGGTTATCGAAGCGAGATCGCTGATCGTCTTCGCGAGAACTATGAGAAACGGGTGCAGTTGCGGTTTGCGCGCGAAGCCCCGCAGCATTCCCTCGAAGCCGCCACGGCGTCCGCAACGCCCGAAGAGATTCGCCGACAGGCGAGAGAAAGTTGGCTGCGATTGCGCCAGGAGAATGCAAAAGGCTCGGCGCCCAGCGCCCAGGATCACACCCCGGATGACGACCTCGCACGCTAGCCGCTCCAGCTTATGATGCGCAAAGTTGCCTTTGCATCCTGCTACGTTTATTCGCCTTGCGGTTCATGCCCGAGCTCCGAGCGCTCGCGTCTTTTGCGCGCGTTGCTGAAGGCAGGCGATGCGCGCTTCATATTCAAGTACGCCCTCAGAGTCCGCCAGCAGGCGAGCGAGTGCTCCGTGCTTGCCGGCTTCTTCGACGCAAGCGATGTTCTCGTCCCGGTTCCTGGCAGCGAGCCACGTAGTCCGGCGGCTTTCAGCGGCATGTCGGTTACCGAACACCTGGCGGCGGCGTTGGTGCGGGAAGGTCTCGGACAATGCGCTTGGGCAGGTCTGCACCGGGTGTGCGCCGTCGGCAAATCGGCGACCGCGGCTGCGGGAGAGAGACCGACGGTCGGCAAACACTATGATTCGTTCGCTATTGAATGCGTCGACCAGTTTCCAGGGGCGGCCCAAATCGTTTTAATTGATGACGTGGTTACCAAGGGGCGGACCCTACTGGCCGCAGCGACTAGACTCCACGAAGCGTTTCCACGCGCCCGCGTTCGCGGATTTGCTCTGCTTCGGACGATGGGCTTGATCCCGGATGTGAACCATCTGCTGGATCCGTGCGTAGGTGAAATTAGATGGAGGGGCGGCGATGCGCACCGTGATCCATAGGACGCAATCTCGAAACGTCCCAGACGCCTTCCCGGTTGCCTCAAAATCCCGTGACGCTTCGGAGTTACAAAGTCAGAACGCCACGAAAAAAACAGAGAGAGTCACGCGGTCTACCATTACCGCATCCTCTACGAGATTGACGACCGGCAGAAGACAGTTACCATCTTTGAAGTTGGATATCGCCGACCCTAAAACTCCACCAAGCGCGCGCCCGCTGCAGGGTGCAAGCCCGTCCGAGGTCGCGGCTCGTTTCGAGCGTGCGTTGGCGAAGTCCGACGGCCGGGCCGGCGCGCACTGTGTTCACGAAATGTGGATGCGCGGCGAAATGCCGCTGAACATCGAGCGCGCGCTCGATCGGCTATGGAATCAAGCCGCCGCCGCCATTCCGGACTGGCTGCCGATGCGCTACATCGATTGGTTGCCGACCGCCTACGAGGTTGCGCTTGGCTTTCGCGCCGCTGCCTCGGGACGGTCGAATATCTATTTGGTCCTCCTCGATTATCGCGACAACCGACAGGAAGCGTACGGCGTGTATGTCGGAATGAGCAAGTACGCCCCGGCGCAACGATTCGATCAGCACAAGGCTGGAATTAGGGCGGCCGGAAGCGTTCTAAAGAGAGGCGTGGAGGTTCTGACGGGACCTACGTTGCATCTGCAGCACATCAAGCGGGCGGAGGCGGAGCGTATCGAGATTGAACTGGCGCAGGCCTTGGCGCTGGCAGGGCTCATCGTCAAAGGTGGACACTAGGGCCCTGAATGAGCGGCCTCTAGATGGGCGGTGACCAAATCGACTTGGTCGGCGGCGCCCAATATAACTGGTGTGCGCTGGTGAATCCCCTTCGGCTGGATGTCGAGCACTCGTTGATGCGAGGAGGCGAGGGTCTTTCCGCCCGCCTGCTCCACGATCATGGCCATGGGGTTTGCTTCGTACATCAGCCGAAGCTTGCCTTCGGGCGCTTTTTTAGTGGGCGGATAGAGGAATACCCCGCCTTTGAGCAAGATGCGATGGACGTCCGCCACCATCGAGCCGGCATAACGGCTGGAATAGCCATTGGTCTGCGCCCAATCGAGGTACCGCTGAAACCCGACGGGAAAAGTTTTGCGATTGCCCTCATTGACGGAATAGGTCTTGGTGCCGGCGGGAATTTTTAGATTTCGTTCGACTCGAATGAAGGCACCAATCCCCGGATCGAGGACGAACATATCCACTCCAGTGCCGAGCGTCAGGACAAAAATAGTGGACGAACCGTATAGAACGTAGCCCGCGGCCAGCTGGCGCACGCCCGGTTGCAGCAGCGAGTCGTGCGCGCTCGCCTTCTCGCCGTCATGCGCCAGAATACTGAAGATGGTGCCGACACCGCCGCAAACATCGAGATTCGAAGAGCCGTCCAATGGGTCGAAAAGCACGCAATAGCGCGGAACGCCGCGGCTGTCATCGCGCAGAATCACCGGCTCCTCGTTTTCCTCGGAAGCCACGATGGCTACTCCCTCGCGACCGCCGAGTGTGCCCATCAAGACGTCATTGGCGAGAACGTCGAGCTTTTGTTGCACCTCGCCTTGCACGTTCACGGCACCGACGTTGCCGAGCACGTTTTCCAGCCGCGCGCGCCGCACCTTGTCGGCAATGATTTTCGCGGAGATCGACAGAGCGGACAAAATCCACGAAAAAGTACCGCCGGCGTGCGCGTGCCGATCCTGCTCGCCGAGAATGTGCGCTTGCAGGGTCATGATCCGCACGTCGTCAGGGAGTTTCACAGCGCACACAACATGAACAAACGGCCCGCGGATGTCAATGCGCTACACTACATCCATGGTCACGGTGCACCACCTCAATAACTCGCGCTCCCAGCGGGTGCTCTGGTTGCTCGAGGAACTCGGCGTGCCCTACGAAGTGAAACGGTATGAGCGCGATCCGAAGACCATGCTCGCACCGCCGGCTCTGTTGGCGGTCCACCCGTTAGGCAAATCCCCTGTTATTAGCGACAGTGATGGCATCACGGTGGCGGAATCGGGGGCAATCGTCGAATATCTCGTGGACAAATATGGCGGCGGCCGCTTGATACCGCAGTTGGGTACACCCGAGCGGACGCGCTATACCTACTGGCTGCACTACGCAGAAGGGTCCGCAATGCCGCCGTTGTTGCTCAAGTTGATCTTCGACCGGGTGGCAACCGCCCCGATGCCCTGGCCCGTGAGCGCCGTGGCGCGCCGCATCGCCGGCAACGTACAGGCCGGCTTTGTCGGGCCTCAGCTGACGCGGCACCTCGATTTCATGGAGTCCGAGCTCGCGGGGCGGCCGTGGTTCGCAGGCGACGAATTCACCGCGGCGGACGTTCAGATGAGCTTTCCGCTCGAGGCGGCTGCCGCGCGTGCGGGACTGAATGCCACTCGGCCGAAACTGAGGTCGTTCTTGGACCGCATCCATGCCCGTGAAGCTTACAAGCGCGCCTTGGAGCGCGGCGGCCCTTACGACTATAGTAGCTAGGTTAGAAAGTTCGAAAATAAAGTAAGGGGGAGGCACCATGTCTTTATCGATCAAAGCCAGCATGGCTTTGTCTGTGATTTCGCTCATTAGTGTGGCGGGCTGCAACCAGGGACCGCAATCAAACGGGCCGGTGAAACGGCCGCCTTCGCAGGCGAGTCAACAATGGACGCAACTCACCAATGGGTTCGTCGAAGATTATTTCAGGGCTCAACCGTTCTTTGCTGCGCAATCCGGTAAGCATGAATACGACGGTCAACTGCCGGACGTCAGCGCCCACGGAATCAAGCGCGAGATCGCTCGCTTGAAAGATGCTCGGACGCAACTCTCCGCGGTCGATCCGGCAACGTTGGAGCCGAATGAGCGCTTCGATCGCGAATATCTCCTGAGCGTTGTGGACCGGGATCTATTTTGGATTGAGAAAGCGAATTATCCCTCGAGCAATCCTTATTGGTACGTCGGAAACATCGATCCGGATATGTACCTGTCGCGTAACTACGCGCCGCTCGATGTGCGCATGAAGGCGTACATCAAATACGCGCGCGGCATCCCCAAGATGGTGAGCGATATCCAAGCGAATCTTAAGGGTCCGTTGCCCAAGACTTACATCGAGTTGGGCATCGATAATTTCGGAGGGTATGAGGAGTTCTACAAGAAGGACGTCGCTGCGGTGTTCGCGTCGGTCAGCGATCCCGATCTTCAGAAGCAGCTGAGCGAGGCCGACACGCAGGCCTCGATGGCGATGGAGAATCTCAAGAATTACCTGATTTCCCAGCGCAAAACCGCGACCGATAAATTTCCGCTCGGCAAGGATCTATTCGCGCAAATGCTCAAGGACACCGAAGAGGTCGACCTGCCCATAGAGCAGATCGAAGCCGCGGGCCGTGCGGACCTTCAGCGAAATACCGAAGCGCTCAAGACCGAATGCGCCGTCTATTTGCCGAAGGGCACTCTCAGCGCCTGCGTGGCCAAAATGTCGGGCACAAAGCCGCCGGGCGGTACGGTGGAGGCCGCCCGAAAGCAACTGGTGACCCTGAAGGAGTTCGTCCAAAAAAACAATGTTGTGAGCATACCGAGCGACGAGCAGGCGTTGGTCGCCGAAGCACCGCTCTATAATCGGGCGAACGCGGCCTTCATCCAGGTTCCGGGACCGTACGATCACGGTGTTGCTGCGACCTATAACATTGCGCCGCCCGACCCCAAATGGACCAAGGCCGAACAGACGGCCTACATACCAAGCGAGGCAGGGCTGCTGTTCACTTCAGTCCATGAAGTTTGGCCGGGACACTTCTTGCAGTTTCTGCATTCCAATGCCAATCCCGACAAGCTCCAAGCGCTCTGGGTGGGGTATGCGTTTGCGGAAGGTTGGGCTCACTATAGCGAGGAGATGATGTTCGAGCAGGGACTCGGCAAGGGCGACCCGGAATCGCACATCGGTCAAATCTTGGATGCACTGCTGCGCGACGTTCGATTGTTATCGGCAATCGGCATGCAGACCGAAGGCATGACCGTGGCGCAATCGGAAAAAATGTTCAAGGAACAGGCGTATCAGGATCCGGGAAATGCACGTCAACAGGCCGCACGGGGCACATACGATCCGGCGTACCTCAACTACACGCTCGGTAAATTGATGATCCGCAAGCTGCGGACCGATTGGATCGCAAAGACCAAGCCGGCCGCCGCAGGTGCGTCCGCCTCAGCGAACGATCAGGCGATGTGGCACGATTTTCACGACAAGTTTCTGTCGTTCGGCGGCCCGCCGATCCCGCTGGTGCGCAAGCAGATGATGGGTGAGGGGGGCAGTCTGCTCTGAGGCTACTTCTCGCGAGGCTGCGCTGAATTCAGCCGATGCCGACGATGATCCCGCTGTCCGCCCAAGTACCCACCAAGGTGGCGGCGCGCAGCGGGATCTCCTCTTCCGACAGCCATGCCGTCAATCCCGCGCAAATCTCGGCGAACGTATTTCCATGAAGCGCGGCGTGAAGCGCGGCCTCCTCGATCGTGTCCATCGAACGGAAATAGTTCTTGAGATTCTGCCGCCAGAGCAACCATGAACCGGGTGCCGCGGCCAATTCGGGCTGGGGCGGATCCTCATCGGCGCTCATCGCCTGCCATACGCTGACGGTGTTCCACGCCAATTGCAGGCGGCGCAGGGAGGGATGGAAGCAGAACTTGAGTTCCGCCCAAGCATCCGGATGAACAGTCTTCAGGAGGGAGCGCTCGAGCGGCGCTTCGTCGGGCGCGTCGAACACCTCTGCCAACGTCCATTCGAAGCGCGCGAGCTCCGAAAGAAGAGGCTGCTCCGCGAAAGGAGGCCGATCGATTAGGAAATCCGCAAGCTCGCTTCCGTACCACCGGATCGAGCGATGCACTGAGGGATGGGCGGCAATGAACATCTCACCGAGTGCGAAGAAGGTTTCATCGCCCAGCACCTTGTGAAGAACCGAGTAGGTCTCATCGAGCGCCTCTATCAGCCGCACGCGATACGCATTACGATAGATCGCAAGGCGGGCGTCCGCCGGCAGCGGCGGTGCATCGACGACGGCGGCGCGGATGGCGCTCTCGTCTCCCAACAAATCCCGCTGAAATTCCTGCTGCAATCGGCGCAGTTGCATCAGGCCGCCTGCCGCGTGTGACCGGCGGCGAGCGCGCGGGCGATGTCGAGTTCAGCAACGAGTTCGTCCAGGCTCGGAATGTTGTCGTCGCGCTCAATCATGGTCGGCACGAGGCCAAAGTGTGCGACCGCCTCGCGATAAAGATCCCATACCGGAGGGGCAATTGGGTGATCATGCGTGTCGATCAGGTGACCGCCCAGGTCGCTGTGACCAGCGAGATGAAATTGGCGCACCCGATCCTTCGGGATGGCCTTTAAATAGCACGACGCATCGAAACCGTGATTCACGCTGCTCACGTAGATATTGTTGATGTCGAGCAAAATGGCGCAGTCGGCGCGTTGCGCCACTTCCCTCAAAAACTCCCACTCGCTCATTTCCGACGAGTGGTACGTCAGATAGCTCGACACATTCTCCAGCAGGATTTGCCGACCAAGTGCCTCCTGGACTTCGCTCACGCGGGCCACGACGGAGGCGAGCGCTTCCTCGGTATATGGCAGCGGCAACAGATCATGCATGTTGCGGCCCTCGACTCCCGTCCAACACAGATGATCGGAAATCCAGGCCGGCTCGATTCTCCGGCTCAAGCGTCGCACTGCCGACAGGTATTCGAGATCGAGCGGGTCGGTGCTCCCGATCGACAATGAGACGCCGTGCATGACGAGCGGAAAGCGCGCGCGAATTCGTTCCAGGTAATCGAGGGGTTTGCCGCCCGGGACGAGGTAGTTCTCGGTGATGATCTCGAGCCAGTCGATGGCGTGAGATTCGCCGAGCACGGCCTCATAGTGGGGGGGCCTAAGCCCCAAACCAAAGCCGCTGAGTTGCATAGGTCTACAGGATCGGGTACGCAGCACCGCCCGCTGCGAGTCGCGTACCCGATCCCGAAGTTCCGCTCAGATTTTGGTAATTACTTGGCGGCCTTCGCCTTGGCTTGCGCATCGGCGCATGCGGACTGCGACGACATCGACACCCAACCCGCGCCCTTGCAGCTGTTCTGACCCTTGCAGCTGTTCTTGGCGGACTTGCATTCCGAGGTGCCCTTGCAGGAATTCACCCCCGTGCAGTGCACGGTGGCGGAATCCGCGGCAACCGATACCGTGGCAAGCCCGGAGGTGAACAACATCGCGGCCGCTGCCGCCATAGCCGCACTCGACACTCTATTGATCTGCATGTTTGAGCCCTCAATTTTTATTAACGCAGCGAAATTGCTGCTTCCACAACAAGACCCGGCCAGCAGCGGGATTATTACCTATTTGTCTGAGCAAATAACCACCGATCATATGTCATTGATAATGATTAGATTAGTGCCTACCAAGTGACGCGGGCGGGATAGCTTTGGCTGCGTATCCACTGCGACAGTAGCCATTTTTCGCCTGCTATGACCGGCAGGCCTGCATGCAGACTGTCTTTGTGGCCGACTCCATCCGCACCCAGATTATGAAAATGCAGCAGGTCGCCGCGGCTGACTGGGATGTCCAGTTGCAGTGCCGGAAAATAGGTGCTGCCGCCTCGGTAGTCGTCGTTCAGATATATCAGCACCGTTTGCGCTCGCTGTCCGCCGTCGGCCAGCGATTGATAAGCACCGGCTCCGCCTTCATTGAAATAGTCCACGTGAGGCCTGAATTCCTCACCCGGCCGGTACCGCAGGATCTGCAGGAATTCGCCGTTCAGCACCGGCAGGCCGGAGACGCTGCTGATACAGCGCTCCAGTGCTTCCAGCACGTGATCGTGCTGACGCGGACTGAGCGTGACATTCGAACTGGTGCGCATCGGATCAGCACGCATCTCACCGGTACGCGCATCGACGATCTGCGACCGCTGCACGAGCGGCGCGGCCAGATTTATCAACGTATCCAGTATCAGCGGATGAATCACGCCGGGCAGTCTTCGAATCAGCGGCTCTTCGTGCAGTGTTTCGGCCATGGGAAGCTGTATGTCCGCGGCAAATTGCGGCAGCGCCTGCTCCAGCACCGGCCAGTCGATGCTGAGCACCGGCGGCACAGCAACGGAGAAAGCCAAATTTCGTTTCAGGAGAAGCTGGTCTAGACGCTGAGCTAGATATTGACTGCGCGCGGCTTCACTGCGGCTAATCGTCACGGCTAGAGCAGGTTCCGGCGCGCCACCGATCCCCTCGACATAACAGCAAGCAAGGGCATAGGCGGCGGCGGCATCGCCACGTCGTGCCGAGGCGTCCAGCAATGGACGTAGCAGATCCCAACGCTGATGGCAGACACTGAGTAGAGCCAGTTGGCGCAGCGCACCGGCTTCCCCCATACGCGCTGCGGCGAAAAGATAACGCAGGCCGGCTTCACGATCGGCGACTTCGTGAGCAGCGAAGCCATGCACTTCGCTGAGCAGAAGATTTGCCTGTACTTGCGTAGCCGCCAACGGTTGCAGCAAATCGATGGCCTGTCGCCGGTCGCGCGGGCACTGACGCCCGTCCATCAGGACGGTGGCCAGCGTTATTTGCGCCGGAATCAGTTTTTGCGCCGCTGCCAGACGCAGCCAATGCAGGCTCTCATCGAATTGTCCGCGCTGGTGCAATACAGAACTCAATGCGTACTGGGCGTCAGCGTTGCCTGACTTCGCAAGTTCGACCGCTTCCTGAAACGAGATGCTCTGCGCCATCAACAACTCCCGCTTTGTCGCCGTCGCTCACAGTGGTGGGCCACGGGTGATCGAGTATACTTTCGGCTGCAGTACCTAAACAAACGCGCGGTTTTTTATGCAAGGATTATGGTTTTGTTTGTTCTTGATGCTCGCGGGAATCGCGACGGCTGACGAATCGTCGGCACGATCCTGTACGACCATAGCGGACAAGACGGCGCGTCTCGCGTGTTTCGATGCAGCGTTCGGCGCGAACACGGTTCCGGTTCCGGCTCCGCATCCGGCGACATCCGGCGCTTCACTGGGCGCGCCGCAGACCGCGGCCGCGCCGCACGCAGCCGCGCCGCAAACCGCAGCCGCGGCGCCTGCACCATCGGTCATGAAAACGCCGCAAGAAGCGTTCGGCGACACCGGCAATCTGAAAGGCGTCCAGAAGCCGGTCCTGCCGAAGCGATTGACTGCAATGGTCGTGAACGCCGTGCCATTGGGTCAAGGACTGTACCGACTGACTCTGGACAACGGACAGATTTGGCAAACCACGCAGGCGGACTGGGCAGTGGATTTTGACCCCCGCAGCAGCGTCACTATTTCCCGCATGCTGTTTGACAATTACCTCATTTCGCGCACCGGTCAAGGGCGCACCGTCGCGGTCAAGCGAATTCAGTAGTTCAAGTATGCTCGACATTCCCGGGGCTTCATTTCTCGACAAAGACGCGTTGGTGGGGGGATGTGCCCGGCTGCCGCTCCAGATCGACGGTGAGCGCCTGCTCGAGGAAGTGACCCATTTGCCGGCTTCGGTGTGGGGAACACCCGGCGGGCGAGTTGGGGTGCACGACAAGGCAGAAGCGATTTTCTTGCGCGGGTTTGCACCCGCTGAGGGCGAATTGCCGGTTGAGGATCGGCCGGTTCTCGAGCATTTGCCGTACGCGCGGTACATCATCGAGCAGCTGATTCCCGCGCAACCGATGCGCTGTTTGCTGGCGCGTCTGCCGGCGGGTGGCGTCATCGCGCGTCACATCGATAAAGCGCCCTATTTCGGCAAGACGCTGCGTGTTCACGTCCCCGTCGAAACCAATGAATCGGTTTTCATGGTGTCGCGCGGGCTTTGCTATTCGATGCAGACCGGCGAGGTTTGGCTGTTGAACAACAGCGCAAACCACGCAGTCTGGAATACCCATCCCTCTCGATCCCGCACGCATCTGATTTGCGATTTTCTGCCTACTCCAGCGCTGCTGGATCTATTGGCTCACGCCGACCGGCACCTCGGTTTCCAGCGCGCCGATGTCGAGGAGCACACGCGAAGATCATGATCGTCACGCCCCGGTTCACATTTCTGCATCTACACAAGTCGGGCGGAACATTCGTCAACGAATGCCTGATGAAATTCGTCAAAGATGCCCGGCACGTCGGCTACCACTTGCCCCGCCGCATGGTCCCCCAAGAATTCGCCCACTTGCCCGCCTTGGGTTTAGTGCGCAATCCTTGGAGCTATTACCTGTCCTGGTATTCGTTTCAGCTGGAACGCCCGCATCCCAATTTTTTGTTTCGGATTTTGAGCGACGACGGTCAGCTCGACTTCGGACCGACCGTGCGCAATATGCTCCATCTTGGCGCGGGTAGCGTTCGCCTCGAGATGTTGCTGCGTGCTCTGCCTTCGGAGTACAGCAATCAAGGTTTGAACCTGCCGAACTTCGCCTTGGAGCCGATTCGCGACACGCGGTTGGGCTTTTACACTTATCTATATCGCTACCTCTATGAGGGAGGAGCCGAACCGGTGATCGTCGGCCGGATGGAGGAAATGCGCGAGGAACTGATGCCCATGCTGGAGCAAGTCGCGCATTCGCCGAGCGATGAAATGCGCGCATTCATCTCGGAGGAATTGCCCCGCAACACCTCCCAGCATGGAGACTACACTCGTTACTACAGCGACGACCTTCGGAAATTGGTCGCCAAGCGCGATGAGGAAATCATATCGCGTCACGCTTATCGCTTCGGCGACTGACAGCGGCGCCTTATCCCGGCGCAAACGCTTCCGCGAACAGCGAATAGTATCGATCCCCGTACTTCGCCTTGGCGACTTCGCTAATGTCGTCCACCCTCAATGCCGGGTGATCGCTGCCCATGAAGCTCGATCGCTTCGTGCCGATGAATCCAGCATCCTCGAGAATACGTTGAAGTGTTTCGAAATCGTAGCCGTACTTGTGGCTCTCGAACAAATACGCAGGTTCCGCGCCGGCGCCCGCATAGGCGAGGAAATCCTCGAGCCGGGTAGGATTTTCCGGCCACCAATCCCAAGTCTCGCGCCGGCTGCCAAAAAAAACCGGGTCCTTGGCGGTATAGGCCTCGATGCACTGCTCGATATCAGGTACCACGATGCGCACGACGCCGCCTGGGGCGAGCACCCTGCGCAGCTCAGCCAGGAACGGCTTGACGTCGCGCGGAAAGAACAGATGTTCCAGAAAGTGCGATACGAAAATGTGGCGGGCGCTCCCGGCACGGAAAGGCAATCCGCGCAACACGTTCATGCTCAGCGGCGCGGGATGGATATCGATGTTTACCCATCCGGGAAGCAGTCCCTTGCCGCAGCCGATGTGCAGGTTCAATTCGCTGCTCGCAGAATCGATCCCGAGCGATCGAAGTTGAGCGTCCAAATGAGGAATGCGAAGGCCCGCGAGCTCGCTGCGCAATCCATCGATCGCCGCGAGCAGCGCCATGAGCTTGCGCTCGACTCCGACGCCGCCGCGTCTCAAAAGTTCGGCTTCTGCATAGGGCCCGATCCCGAACAAGTCTGCTGCCGTATCATAGATGCTTCGGGCGAGAAGGCGCACGTGTTCGCGGCTGCGCTGCGCTGCCTGCTCGTGGCCTGCTGGCGACGAATCGGGTGATTCGGCCGGAACCAGCGCACCGCTCCGTCGAAGATAGTCGAGCACATGGCTCATTCCGGTGCGGTCGCCCGCCGGCAGCCGAGCCAGCGCGGCCTCAGAGTCCACGCTCTTGGAAAACTGGCACAGCCAACCTATCAACATCGGATTATCGGTCTCGAATGCCGCCAACTCGCTGGACGTCGTGTGGATCAAGATACGTCCGCCTTTGAAGCGGATCAGGGTGTCGGCCGCAAATTGCAGTGGTGAAGGCATTCAATGCAACGCTTTCAAGCGCTCCCAGGTCGAGGCAACTCTCGGGAGCACTCGCTCGATCAAGGGCGCATTCATGCGCCACTTGTCCGCGGCGGGGGGCGTCTGAGTGTACCGCGCCGGCGGCAGTGGTGCTTCGATGCGCGCGCGAAGCGCCGGATCCACCTCGATGCCCAGAAAGGCGCACAGCCGCTCGACCGTCGCTTGCGGCTCGCGGATGAGCTCCGAATATTCCACCGCCGTCCAGCGATCCCTGGACAGCACCGCCAGATCGTCGCGCACGATGCGATTGGTGGTTTCCCATTGGAAAGCGGCGATTTCCTCGACAGGTCGCCCATTCAACGCGCGCCAGCCCGGCGGCAGCACCATCGACCACGGGCCCTCGAAGCCGTCGAGTTCCCGATAAGTCTGCCAGTCGCCGGAGCGCCACGCCTCCATGAGGCTGCTCAGGTTCGCGCGTGGGTCTCGCCACAAGAAAATGAACTGGGCGTCGGGAAAAACCCGGCTGAAGAGCGGGATGCGCAGGGAATTCTTCGGAGTCTTTTCCAAAAAACGCAGACCGTCGAGGGCATTTGCCGGACGCCCCGCGGAATCAACCAGCTTTTCGGACAGCGAGGCATGCATGCGGCGGGCGAGCTCAACCGAGTAGGCGTCGGCACTCAGTCGATTCGAATCGATACCCGGCGCGCCGATGCGAAGCTCGTCGACGCTCTCGACCAGCCAATGAGCTTCGCCGCCCACCGTGACGATCTGATCACTGGCTGCGAGCGTTTCAAACAACAGCGTGCTGCCGGAACGCGGCGCGGCCACGATGAACACGGGACGCTGCAGGACCGCCGGCGGACTGCGCGAGTTCTTCAT
Source organism: uncultured Gammaproteobacteria bacterium (assembly GCA_963755965.1). Classification (GTDB taxonomy): domain Bacteria; phylum Pseudomonadota; class Gammaproteobacteria; order Steroidobacterales; family Steroidobacteraceae; genus Bog-1198. Next base: position 894,428 of record CAVWLU010000004.1, on the reverse strand, counting down.
GCCGGTCTTGTCCGGGGCTGCCGCGGTCGTGAGCATGGGACGCAGCACGCGACCATCGAGAACCACGTGCGCGGCGACGCGGTTGGTGCGCTGCACGAGACGCTCGCCGAGTGCCTTCGACACTTCGCGGACGCCGTCGCGCAGGTTGGCGAATTCAGACCAGCCGATCTCGCCCACGCCATGGAGCAAGTACAGCTGGCGCCAATCTTTGCAAAAATTCTCGAGCATGATGTGATATCGCGCGAGCTGGGCGGTCGCCGCCGACCCCGCGTCGTCCGCAACGAGCTCTGATCGCAAATCTCGAATCAGCATCTCGACTTCGGCGGGGTGCATCACCGGCGCCAGCATGGTCTGTTCGGTCATCAGGGTCGTCGGCCGCCGCGCATCGTACGCAAATGCCAGATCCTTGCTTTCCGGGGAATGGCTGTTCGCGACGAACTGCCAAAAGCTCGAGCCGCCCGATGTATCAGCAACCAGATGTATCCGTTCACGGTCGCTGGCATTTTCCACTCGGTGCAGACGCCAATTGTCGAACAGCCAGGCTTCGCCGGCGGCCATGTGTACGGCCTCGTTGCCGCAAAAAAAACGGACTTGCGGTTCAGTCACGATGGGGATGTGCAGCCGGACCCGATTGAACCAGTGATAATTGATGTCCGCGTGCTCCGGCACCGAGGCCCCGGGCGCGAGGCGCATAAGGCGCGAGCGGCCCCACACGACGCCGAAGCTGCTTAAGATCTGACGCAGATAGGGCGATTTTGCGAGATGCGATGTCATGGCCATGCGCCCGTTGACGTCGTCGTTCGGGCCACCGTTGACGCTGATCAGCCGAATCGAGCTGTTGCCCGGAATTCCGTTCGGATGCGCGGCCCAAGCCGAGCGCGGCATGCGTTCGATTTCCTCGCGCATCCGATCGGCATCGAACTGCACGCTGAGGCGCTGAAAGGGCCGCGGCAGGCGCATCTTAAGACAGTGCCTCGACGTCGCGGCGGAAGTCTCCGATATCTTCGATCAGGACGGTAAGAGCCGCGCGTTCGGCTTCGCTCAAATAGGGACTCCACAGGTCAAAAATCAGCACGACGCGGGTCTCTCGGCTGCGGTTCCAGGCTTCGTGCTCGTACGTATCGTCGAAAATCACGACCCGCCCCTCCTGCCAGCGATGCGGCTTGCCGCCGACGACCAGTTGGCAGTCCTCGGGCACGATCAACGGCAGGTGGGCAACGACGCGGATGTTGGTGACGCCGCGATGCGCAAGCAAGTGCGTGCCCGGGGTGAACACGGAATACAAGACTTCCGGGCCGTGTTCGCGAATTCTACAGAGGGGGAGCGAATCGAGCGCGGCAGCCGTACGAGCGCACCGATCGCAATTGTCGTTCCGACGTTCGCCGTGACGATAAAAGTAGTAGCCGTTCCAAGTCGGCGGCTGCTCCAACAGGCCCCGCAAATGATGGGCTTCCAGGGCGGCGCTGCCGAATACGGCCTCGCGTCCATCCGACCCCGGCAATAGCGACAAGAGCTCGCGCCGGATGTTGGAGGTCTCAGCTTCGAACGAATCGATCCAAGGAAACAGCTCCCTGTTCAGGTAAGGGCTAGCAGGAATATCCGGGAAGTGAAGGAAGCTCGGCCGCTGTCCAGACTCTGGCAGCGCCGCGGTCTCCTCTTTAAAGTACAGCCGCAAGCTCTTATCGACCCGGTGCATCGAGTCGCGGCCGTAGGTTCGGATCAGAGGCTCGAGCAGCCTTGCGATCGTGGCACGCCGGCCCAGTTTGATTTGCAAAGCCGCATGTTCGACCAGAGGCCGATGGCCGGCGGGCGTCGACCCTTCGTTGAGCCAGCGGCCTTCTGCCTGGGCATCCTGCAATGCCCGCGCATACGCGACGATCGCTTGATGCGATTCGCCGGAACGCTCCAACGCCCGGCCCAGATAGAGCCTCGCGGCGTATAAATTCGGCGCAACCTCGAGAGCAGCCCGCTGTGCCGCTGCCGCTTCACCGTAGCGCTCCGCAGCGTCCAGAATACGCCCATGATTGTGCAGCGTCAGCGGGTTCAGAGCCTCCGCCCGACGGGCCCTTTCGATCAAGGCGAGAGCGGCACTCAAGTCTGAGCCGCGCAGCGCCCGGAGGGCCATCACGTTCAGTGCTTGAACGTGGTCAGGTTCCTGGGTCAGAATTGCAGCAAACGCGCGTTCGGCCTCGGCAATGCGGCCTTCACGCAATAAGAGTTGCGCCTGCTCGGCGGACATCATAAGTTCTGCTCTTTCATCTATGCTCTACCGATCTTCCGCCCAGCCGACTGAAAAGACATTGGAGGCTAATTGCTGAGCAGCGCCGTCCAAGTCGGCCAATTGTCCCACTACATCCGCGCTTATGATCAAAATCTCGATAAGCGTCTCTGCCTTCGCTTGATCGAATCGTTTGCGGGACTCGCCCGTTTTCAGCGACCGAACGGGCGCGGCATCAGGGCTGGGCTGGAAGGCTCTGCCTGGACTGAACTGAATGTCACGGCGCTCTCTGATGCAGATTTCCTCGGGATGTTCCGCCAATTTATCGACGCGGCGCTGGTTCGCTACAACCATGATATCGGACTGCCGATAGCCATCCCAGCCGCCCCGCAGATTTCGGAGTTGGTGATCAAACGGTATCGCCCGGGACTGGAAGAGCGGTTTCAGTTGCATTTCGATGCCATCAACTACGTCAGCAACCGGTATCTGGTGATGATGTGGTACTTGAACGACGTCGAGGTGGGGGGTGAGACCGAGTTTCCGCATCTTAATTTAACAATCAGGCCCGAGGCCGGGCGGCTCTTGATTTTCCCGCCATACTGGATGTATCAACACCAGGGTTTGCCGCCGGTTTCGGGGGACAAATACATACTGTCCACCTATTTGCTGTTCGAAATGGCAAAGCCGGATAAACCAGCACCGCCGGCCTGAATACCCGACGCCACGGCACATGCAACCCAGGTCGTTTTCCGGCACGCAACAGCTGTTCGCAGCCGCCTTGGCGGACCATCAGGCCGGCCGCCTGAAGGAAGCAGAACGGCTGTACCTCCGGATACTAAAGGCCGATTCCCGCCATGCGGATGCTCTGCATTTCCTTGGCGTTCTGAAGCATCAGTCGGGAAATTCGGACGCCGCAGTGAAACTGATCGGCAAAGCCATTGCGCAAAATCCCCGGGCGCCGGCGTTTCATAACAATCTCGGTATGATCCTCTTCGCGCAAGGCAAGCTCGACGCCGCGGTGGCTTCTTACGAACGCGCGATCGCCGTCAAGCCGGAGTCTGCCGAGACGCACTACAACCTTGGGGTCGCACTGCAGACACAGGGCAGGCTCGACGCGGCGGCGGCTTCTTACGAACGCGCGATCGCCGTCAACCCCCACTACGCCGAAGCGCATACCAACTTAGGTATCATCCTTTTGGAGCAAGGCGGCTTGGATGCGGCAGTGGGCCGTTTCGAGCAGGCGCTGGCCCTCAAGGGCGACCATGCCCAGGCGCACAATAATCTGGGCAATGCCCTGAGGCAGAAAGGAAATTGGGCGGCGGCTATGGCGTCGTATCAGAACGCTGTCATCCAAGCACCCGACTATGCTGAGGCGCATCTGAATCTCGGCGCCGTTCTCATCGAACAGGGCAAATCGGCCGACGCCGTTCCGCACCTCGAGCGCGCGTTACGCCACAGCCCGGATCTGGCCGCGGCGTATTGCAGCCTCGGCACGGCCCTCAAGGAGCAAGGCAAGCCCGACGCGGCGCTCGAAGCCTACGCACGGGCGCTGGCTCTCCGGCCCGACGACGCCGCGGCGAGGCTCGGCATGGCAATCGCACTCATACCAGTCTTCGCGGACGATGCTGCCGAGAGCGGCGCCGCCGTTGAAAAATTCACGCGCTCGCTCGAAGGGTTGGCGGCGTGGGCCACGGTCAATGCCGAAAAACTCGGACGGTGCACCGGCAGCAACCAGCCGTTTTATTTGGCGTACCGGCCGGGCGACATCGGCGTAGCGCTTTCGCGCTACGGAGATCTTATAGGCCCGGCAGCCGCCGCCTACTGGCGACCCGAGGTGCTTGGGGCAATCGCCCAGCGAGTGCCGCCGACCCGGACGCGCATGCTGGTCGTGAGCGGCCACGTGCACCAGCACCCGGTGTGGGAGATCATCTTGCGCGGCATGCTCGAGCATCTCGATCGCGGCCGGTTTGAGGTAGTTGTCTATCATACGAGTTCGACATGCGACGCGGAGACGCTCTGGGCACAAGCCCGCGTGGACCGCTTCGTGCAAGGTCCGAAGCCTGTGAAAGCGTGGCTCGATGAAATGAGGCACGATCTTCCCGATGTGATTTTCTATCCCGAGGTCGGGATGGATGCGGCTACCTCGGCACTCGCGGCGCTGCGCTTGGCGCCGCTGCAAATCGCGGCGTGGGGACACCCGGTGACGACGGGCCTGTCGAGCATGGACCTGTTTCTCTCGGGCGAGCTCCTGGAGGGCAGCGGAGCCGAGGAGCACTATCGGGAAAAGCTGATCCGCTTGCCCGGGACCGGTGTGTGCACGCGGATGGCTGACCAGTCAGCCCAACCCTGGGGTGGCCCCGAGCGTGCAGGGAACATCGTTCGCTTCACCCTGTGTCAACAGCCCATCAAGTTCGATCCGGCGGACGACATACTATTTCCCCGTATCGCGAAGGAAGTCGGCTCGTGCGAATTCTGGCTGGTGACGCCGGAAAAGCTCAATTGGGCTTCCGTTAGATTGCGCGATCGGCTGGCTGCGGCGTTCCGCGCGGCAGGTCTCGATCCAGATGCCTATCTGCGCGTGACGCCCTGGTTGCCGCGCGCGCAATTTGTCGGCTTCTTGGATGAGATGGATATTTATTTGGATTGCCCTGCATTCTCCGGCTACACGACCGCTTGGCAAGCCATTCATCGGGGACTGCCGATCGTGACGCTGGAAGGTCGCTATTTGCGCCAGCGTCTGGCGGCGGGCCTGTTGCGACAGATCGGGCGGGAGGATCAGATTGCTCTATCGCACGACGACTACGTTGAGATCGCCCTGCGCCTGGCAACCGAGGTCCTAACCCGCGAAGGACTCGGGGAAGCGAGGCGCGATGCGATCCGTCGCGCCGCCCCTCAAACGGACGGCAATGTCTCGGCGATCGGCGCTTTCGAGCGGACGGTCATCGCGAATAGCCCCAGCGCTCGAGGTAAGGCGCCAGTACCGGCAGACTCGCCGTGAAGTGCTCGTAGTAATTTCGCCAGCGGCCCACCGCTTTGGCATAGACCGGCTGTATCACCTGCGAGTAGCTCGGCGTGCTGATGAATCGCTTCTCGCGCGCCCGCTGCGCGGGTGACAGCACCACAGGATCCCAGGGCAGCTCGAGAAAATCGAACACGCGCCTGGCATGCGGCTCGAAATCACTGACGAAGAGTTCGTAATGCAGCTCGAGAACGTCGGCTTGTAACAGCTGTTGCTGCGAGTACCAGAAGTCAAAGGTCTTGCGATAAGCAGCCGCCAGGGTCGGAATGTCCTGGCAGAGCAGCGCAAAATCCGGTGCCCGGAAATGCTGCATGAAGCAACTTAAGATCACGTCGCACGGGTGCCGGATGGCGAAAATAACTTTCGCGTTCGGGAACAGCCGCTTGATGACCGGCAGGCGAAAGACGTTCAACGGATTCTTGTCGATCAGGCGTTGGCCCGGTGCCAGCTCGACACGTCGCGCTGTTTTGGCCCAGTAGCCGCGGCGGATGCGCTCGAGCTGCGCTTGGGTGAGCGTCGCTAGCTGGTCGGGATAACTAACCTTCTCCGCAAGTATGTCGTCCAGGGCGTTTTGCAGGAATGGTTGTTCGTCGATCGACTTGAGCTGCGGATGCGCGTCCAGGACGAGCTCGAGCAAGGTGGTCCCGGAGCGCGGAAACCCCACGATGAAGATCGGACTCTCGCCCGCGGAAGGCTCGGAGTCGTCTTTCCAGCGTGCGATGTCCTCGGCCTCGCAAACGTCCTCGGTGATGGCCAACGGCGGCGCAGCGTAAATCGCGGGAGACGCCGTGAGCTTGATATAGGCCAGCTGAGAGGCGTGCGCTTCGCTCGACAGTCGCAAACGCTTCCTCGTAGCGGCCGAGCGCATCTAGGGATCTTGCCAGAGGAAATTGTTGAGCATGCCGCAGATGCGGTTGCTTGCATTCCGAGACGATGTCGCTGAACAGCGCCACCGCGGTTTCGTGCCGGGATTCGCGTTGCGCGAGCTGCGCCTCGGTCATCTTGAGGTCGCTGCCCAGGGACGCCGCGCCCGCTTGCACCCGCAAATGGTCGAATAAGGAGCGGGCCTCCTCCATCCTGTTGGTACGTTCCAGAAGCTGAATCAAGGTCAGCGTCGCGCGCGGATCGGCATCGCCATGCAGCGCGGCCTCGCGCACGGTCGGCTCCGCCCTGCCGATTTCGCCGAGCTTCATCATGAGGTGTCCGGCGCCGGCCGAGACATCGGGCGCCGCCGCCAAGGCTTCCCACCCGTCGAGCGCCGCCAGCGCTTCGTCCGTGCGCAAGGTTTCGTAACAGCAAAGAGCGTAGCGGTAGCGCACCTCGGCATCGTCCGGCGCAAGCGTCAGGGCCTTTTGCAGCAGCGACCGTGCAGCTTCGTAATCGTCCCGCCCGATGTGGGCGAGTGCTACGTTGTAGTAGAAGTCCGCGGAATTCGCCCCCATCGCAGCCGCCCGCGCAAAGGCATACAGCGCCTCATCGATCCGATCATCGCAGCGGCGCGCGGTGCCGACATCCATCCAGTGCAGGGGTTGCGAGGGCTCAAGATTGGCGAGCTTAAGATAGACCTCTTCGGACTCGCGGTGCTTGGCCTGCACGTGCAACGAGTAAGCCAAGGCCTTCAGTATGGCGAGATTGTGGGGATCGGCGGCGAGCGCCTGCCGCGCAGCGTCTTCCGCCTGTGCGGGCTCGTTCCGGCTCAGATGCTCGATTGATCGTGCGAGGAGGCCGTTGGCGGTGTCCGGCCGCGTCATCATAGGGGTGTGCACTCCCAAAAAAAAGGCCGCGCGATCACCGCGCGGCCTCTATCTTAGCAAACCCGCCGATCAGAACTTTTGCGTAAATCCGACAAACCACTGCCGTCCGAGAAGATCATAAGTCTCCACGTCGGTGTTGGCGTTGGTCACGTTGTTCTGATAGAAAATCGGCGGCTGTTTATCCGACAAGTTACGCACACCGGCTTGCAGGTGTGTGTTCGTCGGGAACGTATATCCCAAGGTGATATCCGTGTATACCACCGACCCTATCGCATAATTCGGATACACGCCGCCGGTTGCGGTGACGCCTGTCACCGAAGGATTGGTGATTACGAGCGTACCGATATAGCGCTCCGTCAGCAGCACATCGGCTCCCTGCCAGTTCCAACCCACGAGCATGAGCGCGCGATTCTTGGTGTAGTTGCCGAATTGCTTGTTGTAGGTGCCGGCAATCTCCTGGGGCACTGCACCGGGCGACGGGGTGTTGGTGTAGTTATTGGTATGGGTCCAATCGAGCTCGCCGGTGAAGGACCCGATGGGCGTACCCTTCAGTGCGTATTTGAGGGAGATATCGACGCCGCTGGTCTCCAACGTGCCTAAGTTGAAGGAAGGATTGACGAACGCCTGGATCAGCCCCGCGTTGGTGCCCGTGTCGGCGCCATAGCGGTGGACGAGGTTGCAATACGTGGGAGAACCGGTCGCGACGCACTGGTCGATGGAATAGTTCGAGTCGAGCGTCGTGATCAGGCCGTCGATGGTGTAATCCCAGTAGTCAACCTCGACCGACAAGCCCGACACGTAGCTCGGCTCGTACACGAATCCCCCGGTTTTCACCTTGCCCGTCTCGGGCTTGAGGTCCGGATTGGACGTGTTCAAGCCGGTGATCTGGCCGTTCGGTTCCTTGAAGCTGCCGTCGCGCGGCACACCTTCGCAAGCCAGGGCCAGATTCGGATTGGCGGTCACCTTGGCTTGCGTCAAGCCGTTGCAGGGATCGTTGAAGGTGATCGAGCTGTTGAGGGGCGAAGCGGCGATGTCGTTGATGGTCGGTACGCGCAGTACCTGCGAGAAAGTACCACGCAGCAACAGATCCCGGATCGGACGGTATTCGACCTTGAAGTCCGACTTGGTCGAACTGCCGAAAATGGAATAATCGGCGTGCCGAACACCGATGTCGGCATTCAAGGAATTGACGAACGGCACGTCCTTCAGGATCGGCACCAGGATCTCCAAGTATTGCTGCCAGCTAAAGTAGCTGCCGATCGCATTACCGGTACAGGTCTCCTGCGACAATCCGCAGCTGAGGTAAAGGGGCGGCGCGGCTTGCACGGTTTGATCGGCGACCGAATTGCCGCGGCGATCATCGTATTCGATGCCGACAGCGCCCTGCATATCGCCCGCCGGCAATGTCCATATCTTGCCGGTGAAGCCCAAGTCCACGGCCTTGTAGGTGTAGACGTAATCGGTATTGTAGTTGGCCGAAAGTCCGGCCAACGACGCGGGCGTATTGGTGAACTGATTGAACAGGTTGATCGGAGTGCAACCGCTGATGGGTGTCGTCGGGGTGCCGCAGGTCGGGCCGTTGGTTGGATCGATGAACGAGGGTCCGACCGCCGGGTCCAGCTTGCTGGCGAAGTAATAGCCGCTGATGTTCGCGTGCTCCTGAAAGCGGCTGTAAGTGGTGTTCAAATCCCACTTCCAACCCGTTTTCCAGAGATCGCCTCTGACGCCGCCGTTGAAGTCGGCGCCGTCCTCCGTCGTGTCGCTCTCGCGTTGACCGAACAAGAACGTGCGCAGCGTGAAATCCGGGTTTGCGCCCGAGTTGCCGCCGAAGCTGGTGCCGAAAGGATTATAGATGCTGTTCTTCGACAGCACGATGTTGTCGTCCAACGAGTCGAACGGCAGCGGCGCTTCCTGAAAGCCGGAATGCGAGTGCGTATACATCACCGTTCCGTAGGCTTCGACATAGTCGTTGATCAAATAGTTGGCTTTTCCGAACATCGAACTTCTCTCGACCGGGGTGGTGAGCAAGTTCAACGGCTGATAGTTGAAACTATCGGCATTGGTGTAGCAGTGATAATCGGTCAAGCTGGTGCCGCTCTGATTCGCATTGCGAGTCACGCTCGCGCAAGGCGTGCCATCCGCGCCCAGCATACCCAGGGGGTTGGAGTAGATTCGGCCGGTCGGGACGCGGGACGAACCGACTTTGGTCACGCCGGTGGCGGCGCCGTAGAGATACAGGGCGTACTTCGAAAAATCACGCCGGCCGGCGCCCACAAGGTCCTGCTTGTAGTAGTTGCCGCCGACCAGGACGCTGCCTTTGTCATTGGATTTGCCGAACAGCGCGCCGAACTGGCCATGCTTTCCATCGGCATGCGTGGTCTCGCCGTAGTCTCCGGTGAGCTCCAGGCCCTCGGTGTCCTTGCGGGTGATGAAATTCACCACACCGCCGATGGCATCCGAGCCGTAGGTCGCGCCGGCGCCTTCCTTCAGCACCTCGACATGATCGATCAAGTTGAATGGAATCTGGTTCACGTCCGTGGCATCGGCAGTCGTGCCGACGAAACCGACGCGGTGTCCGTCAACCAGAATCAGCGTGCGCTTGGCGTCCAAGCCGCGCAGTTCGATGGTCGACTCGGCGAAGCCGCCGCCATTATTCACGTTGGGATTGGTCGCAGAGCCGGAGACGCTGGGAATGCGTTGCAGCAAGTCGCCGAGCTGGGTGATGCCCGACTCTGCGATGGTCTTCTGATCGATCACGAGGACCGGGTTTGCGGTCTCTGCATCGACTCGGCGGATGCGCGAACCCGTAACCACGACTTCCTGCAGCTCCACAGTGTCGCCGGCCGGTGTGGCGGGCCCTGCGGCAGCGGCGGGATCGGCGAAGGCCAGCGGGATGTAGCCCGCTGAAGCGGCTCCGGCAGCGCCGATAGCCATGCCCACCGCGCGCCTGATCGATAGATTATTCGACATATTTGGTGCTCCCTAGCGAACCCAACCGCGTCGGCCAGTGGTCCGCCCGTTATAGATTAATTCCCCAAACGCTGAACGTTGCGCTACAGCTACAAGTTCAGAATCATAGTGGCACGAACAATAAACACGTTAGCCGGGAATTACCAGTGGCTGGCGAGACTTTTTCTGTTGTTTTAGGGCTGCGAATGATAAATAAGAACCGTCCCCAAAGTGAACGCCGGCAACTAACCGTCGCCCGATTTGGTGTTCTGGCCCGCCAGCATCTCGTCTGAGCCGCCGATTTTCCTCGTAGGGCGGGAGCGGCAATGCCCATGGATCTATGTTGCCATTTTCCCCTAATCTAACGGCCGGACGGCGCCCTAGCGGTATGCTGGGTCGCAACAAAACTCTCTATCAGACGCCGGAAAATGTCGTGGTTTGTAGGACTCAGCGGCCGCTGCGTTGCATTCCAGCAACAACTATTGGCTAAAAACGTTCACTCTGCGGAGCCGAATTTCAAAAAGCTTCGGCCAGTTCTTTCCAGTAACGAACAGGCGATCGCCCTTGGCATCGTAGGCGATGCCGTTGAGCACGTCGGTTTGCCCCGCGACTTGGTCCGATGCATTTAAAAGCCCCGTCAGATTGACGACCCCGACGACGTGGCCGTCGTGTGCGTCGATGCGAAGAATAAAATTGGTTTGCCAAACGTTGGCGTAGATCTCGCCCTTGACCCATTCCAATTCATTCACATTGTGAATAGGTTTGCCGTCCAAAGTTACCGTGATGCGGCGAATTTCCGCGAGAGTCGTGGGATTGAGAAAGCGAATCTCCGGAGTGCCATCGCTCATGAGGATCTGGCTGCCGTCCTGCGTCAGGGCCCATCCCTCTCCGTCGTAATGAAACTGCCGTTGCTGCTTGAACGTGGCGAGGTCGAAGACAAATCCCACGTGCGATTGCCACGTGAGGCTGATCAGGTGGCTCTTCCAGTTGACGATTCCTTCGCCAAAATATTGGGATGGAATGTCGATCTTCTGCACGATCTCACCCGTTTCCGGCCGCACCTTGCGAATCGACGAGTGCTGCTCGAGGCCCGTGCTCTCGTACAAAAAGCCGTTCAAATAAAACAGCCCCTCGGTGAAGGCCGTTGGATCGTGAGGATAGGTGTGCACGACGTCGAAGCTGTAGGTCGGAACGGCTGCGCGGGACATCTCTGCGCCGGCCATCGCTGCAGAGGCCATCGCCCAGAGCACGAAGGTACACTTTAATATTCGCATGGATTGCGCGGGCTTTTCAGCGATCGTAGCTCACCAATCCCGCAAATTCGAACGTGCTCACGAGCACGGCGCCATCGCCCCGGATGGCATGCGCGGGTTGCGTACAGAAGCCGCGCGCTTCGACGCGATACGATCTCGCCTGCGGCAACCGCCGCTGCTTCAGCGAATCCACCGTGCACCTCGAATCGCCGAGTGTTCCGAAAATCCGGTCCGTGCCCTGTACGATGATCGTCAAGTTGGCGCCGACTTCGTGGGCCGGCCGCCCTTCGCGCACGCCCGTGAGACCGAAGACGAAGAGCAAATCGACTGCACCGCCCGGCGCATGCTGAAAGCTTAGGCGTACGCCCGGCGGCTTGGTCTTCGGTTCTCCATCGCAGCGCGTGCCGCTATTCGGCCAATCGATGCGCGCTTCGATTGCGCCTGCAACGTGGGCCCGCAAGTAGCCGTCGCCCGACGGCAGACATGTGGACGCTTCAGTAGCAGTCGGCGCTGCGGCCGCCAAGGCACTCAAGCCGGACGCGGCCGGCGGTGAATCAGCCAGCGCAACCGAGACATTCAATAGCCCGGCGACGACGGCACAGGACATGCGTTGGCGTATCATTTCTCGCATGTTGCCACGGGTTTTCGGAGATTGCTGATGGGAAAGACTCTGCTATGGCTGGCGCTGCTGATGTGCACGGCCGCCTGCACGCCGAAATTTGTACGACCCACCCTGACGGTCGTCAGCATCGAAATGCAGCATGGCAACTTGTTGCAGCAAAGTTTTCAGGTCAAGTTCCAAATCCAAAATCCCAATGACCGCGACCTGCCGGTGCATGGGGTGCACGCCGAATTGAACGTGGGCGGAGAGCGCATCGCGAGCGGCGTGAGCAATCGCGCCTTTGTGGTTCCGGCGATGGGCCAGAATGAATTCGACATGACCATTACCGCCAACATGGCTTTGATCCTGCTGAAACTTGCCAACCAGCACGCCGATTCCATCGACTACGAAGTGACCGGGGCGGCCAGTCTCGATCTACCCTTCCTCAACAATTTGCCCTTTCACCAGAATGGCTCTTTCCCTCTCAAAGGATTACAGTAACTCATTGAAATAATTACAGTTATTCCGAACAAACCGGCGCAACGGGCTGCCGTTGTGATAAAATCGCGGATTAAAAATAGGGGCGCTGCCCTAAGCAGCCCTAAGCAACGACCCCGAGCGTGAAGCGATGGCATTGACTCCCTACGAACAACTCGAACAAGAATTTCGCCGCCTGCATGCGTTTCGCGGCGCACTGTCCCTATTGCGCTGGGACGCCGCGGTGATGATGCCTCGAGGCAGCGCCGATGTCCGCGGAGAGCAGTTAGCGGCGCTTGAGACCGAACACCACGCCCTGCTCACGACACCCAAAGTGGCGCGGCTGCTGGAGCGCGCGGAGGCCGGAGCATCGCAACTCGAGGACTGGCCGCTCGCCAATCTGCACGAAATGCGCCGCCAGCGCGACCACGCGATTGCGACTCCGCCCTCCCTCATTGCGCGCTTGGCGAAGGCCACGTCGCGCGCGGAGGTCTTCTGGGTCGAAGCTCGCAAGGCCAATGACTTCAAATTGTTCGCACCGCACTTGGAAGAGGTGGTCACTCTGATGCGCGACAAGGCCGCGCTGATGGGACAGGCGCGCGGTCTAGCGCCGTACGATGCCTTGGTCGATGCCTTTACGCCCGGCATCTCGACCGCCGACATCGACACGATCTTCAAAGCGCTGTCACGCAAGCTTCCGGGGCTCATCAATCAGGCCATCGAAGTGCAAGCCGAACGGGCCCCGCTGCCCCTCATAGGGAAGTTCAGCGTAGCCCGCCAGCGCCAGCTCTCGCTAGACGTGCTCAAAACCTTGGGGTTCCCGTTCGATCGCGGCCGTCTTGACGAAAGTGAGCACCCTTTTACCGAGGGCGTTCCCGGCGACATCCGCGTCACGACCCGCTTCGATACCAACGATCCGTTCTCGGGTCTGCTCGGTGCGGTTCATGAGACCGGCCACGCGATGTACGATTTGGGATTACCGCAGCAATGGCGCGATCAACCGGTGGGCCGTGATCGCGGGTTGGCGCTCGAGGAGAGTCAGTCGCTGCTGTTCGAGATGAATTTGTGCCGCAGCCGCTCCTTCGTTACGTATCTGAAACCGCTGTTGGAAAAGTATTTGCAAGTGAGCGGCCCGGAATGGAGCGAGGAGAATTTGTACCGGCATCTGATACGGGTGAAACGCAGTTTAATTCGCATGGATGCCGACGAACTCACCTATCCCGTACACATCATGCTGCGCTATGAACTCGAGAGAAAGATTCTCGAAGGAGCGCTGCCGGTGGCGGATCTGCCGGAGGCTTGGAATGCGAATCTCGAACAACGCCTGAACATTCGGCCGACCAACGACGTCGACGGTTGTCTGCAGGACATTCATTGGGCCGTGGGGCATTTCGGCTATTTTCCCTCCTATGCCTTGGGGGCGGTCATTGCCGGTCAATTGAACGAGGCATTGCGCGCGGAGCGGCCCTCGCTCGATGCGGAGATCGCGGCAGGACAATTCGGCGGCGTCATGGATTGGCTGCGCGATAACGTGCACGGCGTCGGTGCGCGCCTCCCGGTACAGGAACTCATCAAGCAGGCCACGGGCAAGCCGCTCACCGCAGCGGCGTACCTACGTTATCTGGAAGCGAAATACCTAGAAGCCCCATGAGCCAAGCGGAAGAAGCCCTGCGGCACCATTCGAACAATTTCAAGAAGCTGCAGGCACAACTGCGCGGCTCGGTCGGCAAGGCCATAGGCGACTACGCCATGATCGAGGATGGCGACCGGGTCATGGTATGCCTGTCGGGCGGCAAAGATTCTTACACGTTGCTCGACATTCTGTTGAGCTTGCAACGCAGCGCGCCGATTCGCTTCGAGATCATCGCGGTCAATCTCGATCAGAAGCAGCCGGGCTTTCCCGCCGAGGTGCTGCCCGGCTATCTGACCAGCCTCGGAGTGCCGTACAAAATCATCGAGCAGAACACTTACGCCGTGGTCAAGCGCGTCATACCCGAGGGCAAGACCATGTGCGGGCTGTGTTCGCGTTTGAGGCGCGGCGCGCTGTATCGCTTTGCGGCCGAGAACGGGATCACCAAGATTGCGCTCGGCCACCACCGCGACGACGTCGTCGAAACGCTCTTCTTGAACATGTTTTTCGGCGGCCGGCTGAAGGCAATGCCGCCGAAACTACTCAGCGAGGATCGGCGCCACATCGTGATCCGGCCGCTTTGTTATGTGGCCGAGCGCTCGATCGCACGCTATGCCGCGGCGCGTGAATTTCCGATCATCCCTTGCACCCTGTGCGGCTCGCAAACGCATATGCAGCGGCTGGCCGTGAAGAACATGCTCAAGGACTGGGAAGTGAAGTTTCCCGGCCGAATCGAGGCGATATTCTCCAGTATCTGCAACGTCTCGGCATCGCAGCTGGCCGATCCCAAGCTGTTCGATTTCGCCGGGCTCGAGCGGTTGCGGGCGCCGGAGCAACCAAGGGAGCCGAGCCGTGAGCCGGCGTCATTTCCCGTCCTGGAAAAGGTAAGATTTTCCCAATGACGGCACCAGTAACCAAGCGGAAGTTGCAAACACGGCCGGCAGGCGCCCGTTCTCGCCGTGCCCGGCATCGCTATCCCTGGGAAACGCTAGCCGACGAGCAATTACTCAGCTTACGGTTCTGCGACCTGAAGCTGACGATTGAAGGCACGGACCTGGAACGGGCGATCGACCGGCTATATGGCGAACTCGCCACGCGCGGCATCCGCTTTCGACCCCATTGCTGGCTGTCGCAGGAATGGTTCTCGCCGGACGGCATACCCGGAATTGCCGTACCGTTCTATCTCGCACATCCGCGGCTCACCAGCATTGAGCGGCGCCTCATGCGGGAAGTGGAGGGCGGCAACCGCAACTGGCTGATGCGCATCCTCAGGCACGAAGCGGGGCACGCGATCGACTCGGCGTATCGCGTGCGGCGGCGGCGTCAGTGGCGCGAAGTGTTCGGGCCGGCATCGCTGCCTTATCCGGACACCTATCGGCCGCGTCCGGGCAGCCGCCGTTTCGTTCAGCATTTGGGGGCCTGGTATGCCCAAGCGCACCCCACCGAGGATTTTGCCGAGACGTTCGCGGTCTGGCTCAAGCCTAAGTCGGCATGGCGCCGGGAATATCTGGGCTGGCCGGCGTTCGCCAAACTGGAGTTCATTGACGGACTCGCGGCCGAGATCGGTGATGCCAAGCCCAAGGTGACCGACCGCACCCGGATCGAGGATGTCGCCGAGGAGGCCTGCACGCTGCGTCAGCACTACGAGCGCAAACTGGCTCGCTACCGCATGCCGCGCCGCTCCGGCGCCGACGAATTATTGCTCAAAGTGTTCACCCTGGTACCGCGTGTGCGCTCGGCTCCGAAAGCAGCCAGCGTGCTGCGGGAGCTGCGCAATTCGCTGCGGCAGCAAATCGTAAGATCCGGAGCGTTCAGCGAATATCTCGTGCATCAGGTGCTTAGGCTCATGATCGAACGCTGCGAGTCGCTGAATCTGTACATCCGCGGTCCACGCCGCGAACTCAAAGCCCATCTTCTGTGGGTCATCGCGCGCTTGGCGGAGTCGTACGAAGAGCGTCAATTGCCGCGAGTCGCGCTGTGAAGAAAATGCGTGCATTGGTGCTGGTGCACGCGACCCTGGTGCCGCCGGATTCGTTGCGCGGAGTGCCCGAGAAGGAGATCGACGAATGGCGTACCGAGTACGACGTCATCTCGCATTTGAAAGCCGCCGGCCATGACGTGATGCCCTTGGGATTGAGCGACAGTCTCTCGGAGCTGCGGCGCGCGATCGTCGATTGGAAGCCGAACATCGTCTTCAATCTGCTCGAGGAATTCGACGGCATCGTAACTTACGACCAACACGTCGTCGCCTTTCTAGAACTGATGCATCAGCCCTACACCGGCTGCAATCCGCGCGGCATGCTGCTGTCGCGGGACAAAGTGCTGTCGAAGCAGTTGTTGTCCTATCATCGCGTACCGACCCCGCAGTTCATGGTGTTTACGCGCGGCAAGACCCCGAGGATTCCGAAGCGCCTGCATTTCCCGATGTTCGTGAAATCCTCGACCGAGGATGCCTCGCTCGGCATTGCGCACGCATCGGTGGTCTCGGATGAACGGCAGCTCAAGGAGCGAATCGCGTTCATTCACGAGCAAACGCATTCCGACGCGCTGGTCGAGGAATATATCGAGGGCCGCGAGCTCTATGTCGGCGTGATCGGCAACGACCGGCTGAAGGTATTGCCGGTATGGGAGATGACCTTCGGATCTTTGCCGGAGAATTTGCCCGCCATTGCGACGCGTAAAGTAAAGTGGGACCGGAGCTATCAGCGCAAGTACGGCATCACGACCGCAGCCGCGAATAGTTTGCCCGACGACACCTTGGCGCGGCTCGAGCGGTTGTCCAAGCGCATCTTTCGAGCCCTGCATTTGACGGGCTATGCGCGCATGGATTTTCGCTTGCGGGAGGACGGTGCGCTGTATGCGCTCGAGGCAAACGCGAATCCCAATTTATCGGCGGGCGAAGATTTCGCACAATCGGCGCTCACCGCCGGCATGGGTTATCCAGATGTGCTGCATCGGATCCTCAAGCTCGGGGCCGATTACCCGGCGGCGTGGCGCGGCATCGACGGTTAGCTCAACGCCTCGTCCAGCGGTTCATCCACGCAATTGCCGTCTCATACCATTGGATGCTGTTGGACGGCTTCAACACCCAATGATTCTCATCGGGGAAGTACAGAAGTTCGCTCGGCACGCCGCGCCGTTGCAACGCGGTGAAGACCGCGAGACCCTGCTCGTAGGGCACGCGGTAATCTAGCTGGCCGTGAATGACCAAAGTCGGCGTCTTCCAACGGGACACGTAATCGATGGGGTTGTGCTTGGCGTAACCCGCCGGGTTCATATATTCGGGGCCGCCGTTTTCCCATTCCGGAAACCACAACTCCTCGGTGGAATAGTACATGCTGCGATTGTCGAATATGCCATCGTGCGTAATCAGACATTTGAAGCGATCCGGCAATTGACCCGCGATCCAATTGATCATGTAGCCGCCGTAGGATCCGCCGAGCGCGCACATGCGTTCGCCGTCGAGCCATGGATATCGCTTGAGGGCGGCAGCCAGCCCTAGTTTGAGATCGGTGAGCGGCTTGCCGCCCCAATCGCCGCTGATCGAATCGGTAAAGGCCTGACCGTAGCCGGTCGAGCCATGAAAATCGATCATCACCACGCCGTAACCTGCACCGGCAATACTCTGCGCGTTCCAGCGCCAGTGCCAGTTATTCGCCATGCTGCCCTGGGGTCCACCGTGCACGATCAACGCCAAGGGATATTTCTGGTCGCGGTTGAAATTTGCGGGCTTCACTACGTAGCCGAAGACATTCTCCTCGTTCCACCCCGGGAAACTGAATTGCTCATACTCGCCCAAGCTTCGCTTGGAGAGCACAGCCTGGTTCAAATGGGTGAGCTCCTGCGGCTTGCCGCCGCCGAATCCCACGGCGTAGAGGTCGGCGGGATTCGCGAGATTGCTGAGTGTATAGAATATCTTTTGCGGGCCGACGCTGAAGCCCTCGACATCGCCGTCACCGGTGATTGCGCCGGCTCTGCCCGTGTGCACGTCGATCGCCCATAGCGGATGCTGACCCAAGTGGTCGGTGGTCGCGAACAGGGTCTTGCCGTCACGCGACCACTGGAAGCTGCCGATCGAGCGGTCCCATTTGTCGGTGAGAGGACGCTTGTTTCCGGTCTTCAAATCGATCAATGCCAGATGGAAGCGATCGGCCTCGAATCCCGGTCGATCGGAGGCGAGATAGGCGAGCGATGAACCGTCGGGCGAGAATGCCGGTTGTCCGTCCCACGCCGCATTGTCGGCGGTCAAATTGCGCGGCGTTCCGCCGCTTGCCGGGACGGTGTAGATATCGTAATTGGTCGACCATGGTTCGCCCTCACCTCCCATGCGCAGGGAGAAGGCCACTTGAAGGCCGTCCGGGCTGATTGCGTAGTCTTCGCGACCGCCGAATGGTTTGCCCGGCACGTCGCCGTCGACGCCTGCGGTCAGATTCACGGGCGTTCCGTTGGCAAGGCCTGCATCGTCGAGCGTTATCACGAATAGCTGCGAGCGGCGGCCGTCGCTCCACGTGTCCCAATGGCGCACGAACATCTTGTCGTACAGAACTCCGTGCGCTGGGGCGTGCGCGGCCGCGTCGAGGCGCTGCTTGGTGCAGGCCAGCGTTGCGCAGGAACGGTAGACCTCGAGGCTCACCAAGATGCGATCCGCCTTCGGGGCAACGCGGAACGTACCGACTTCGAGCGGCAAATTCGTGATCTGCACGGGCTCGCCTCCCGGCGTCAGGCGCCACACCTCCATCAGTCCGCCGCGATTGGACAGATAATAAATGAACCGGCCGTCGGCGCTCCATTGCGCGGAATTGGAGTTGGCTTCCAAATCCGTGAGCCGCACGGGCAGGGCATTGTGTTTGCGGGTGTCGAGCAGCCAGATGCCGGTACGGCCCTTGTTCGCGTCCATGTCCGTGGTATGCAAGGTATAGGCGATTCGCTTGCCGTCGGGCGAGACCGCGACTTCGGAAATGCGGTCCAGGCGGACCAAATCCTGAACGCTGAAAGGCGGGTTCGATAGCGCAGCGGCGGCGCGCGCGGCAGGCGCGGCAGGCGCGGCAGGCGCGGCGGCGAGCGGCGCCGCGGCGACGGATGCGAGCAACGCGGGCAACGCGAGCGCCACAGGAAAGGGATTGACGCGCATTTCGAAGTTCTCTCCACGGAACACGTTGATCCACATTGTAGCCCTTAGGATGGCTACGCCCGAAATGATCAACTAGAGTGCTGTTCTTTGGCAGGCATACTTACTTTGACGATAGCGCCGCGAGTCATCAGTCTTGATTTGGATGACACTCTGTGGCCGGTGGCGCCCGTCATCGCCGCGGCGGAAAAGATCCTATTCGCGTGGTTGCAGGACCGCTGCCCGCAGGCGGTCCATGGACACAGCATCGATTCGATGCGCGCAATGCGGGCGCGCGTCGCCGCCGCTTTTCCAGATCAGAGTCATGATCTCACGTTCCTGCGTCACCGGGCGCTGGCGGCGCAGTTTGCGCAGGCCGGGTATTCAGAATCGTTGGTCGATGAGGCGATGGAAGTGTTTCTGGTCGAACGCAATCGCGTCGAATTCTATTCCGACGTGCGGCCGGCTCTGACGCGGCTGCGTGCAAGCTATCGCTTATTCGCCGTGAGCAACGGCAACGCCGATTTGCAACGCTGCGGCATCGGAGATCTCTTCGACGGCCACGTCACCGCAATATCAGCGGGCGCAGCCAAGCCCGACGGGCGTGTCTTTGCGGCGCTTGCGCGAATGGCCGGTGTCAGCCCTGCCGAAGTTCTGCATATCGGCGACGATCCGTTGGCAGATGTCGTGGGCGCGACGCAGGCCGGTATGCAGGCGGTGTGGCTCAACCGTGAATCCCGACGATGGCCGCGGGAGATCGCACCGCCCGCGCGCACCATCTCGACGCTTGCCGAAATTTTCTAGCACCGCAATGATGCAAAATCCTTAGCAGCCTACCGTGCCGATTGCTGATATGAAAAAAGACTGAATTTATCGGCGTTTTCTGACTGTAGTTCGCGGTTTTGCCGCTTCACTTCATGCATGTAATGCCGCTAGGATGGTGTGAGGCAAGCAAAAGGACGCCAAGCATGCAAGCAATGCGCGAGAAATCGTTGGTAGCCGTCAGTTCCCTGCGTGAATTTTTTCGTGACGCATTTCACGAAGCGAGCGAACACCAGCACCTGGACATCGACGAGCATGCCGAGCAATACGTCGTCAACCTCCTCACCATGTTTTCTCGCGCCGACGCTCTATATGAGAAGACCCCGGATGGTCTGCGCATCAGGCCGCTCGCGCATATGCTTGCCGATGCACTCGACGCAACGAGCGCATCGGCGCGGCAACGCGCGCTGCAGCGGCTGGGTGACGTCTCCTTGTTCATCGCGGGATTCTTCGCCCGCAGCTTTGCGCGCAAATTGATCGACATCGATTATCACATCGCAATGGGCGGCAACGCTTATAGTTCATTGGCGGACAGCATGCAGCGCTCCTTGTCAGGCCGCGGCATAGCGGCCACGTACACGCAGCTCGCTCAGAAATTTCAACGGCTGGTAGATGCGCTGAACGAGGTCAGCGAGATGTCTTACTGCCATACCGATGCGGATATCTTGAGGTTGTATGAAATCTGGATGAAGACCGGCAGCCAACGCGCCCACGGTCTGCTCAATCGCCTGGGTGTCCAGCCGGTCAAACACGGCGGCCTGCTAGCATTGAACTAGAATGGTGCTGCGTGGCTTGCAGTCGCTCCTCGGACGGCTCTACGACGTCAGCCTCGACTACGACGTTTACGACTTCTTGGTCACCGACCGGCGCTCCCTGCCGGGTATAACCCCCACCAACGATCAGCGTGCGCCGGACGAGGAGTTGCTGCTGGCGGAGACGACGGATGGTGCCGGCGTGGCGCTGTACATTGATCCAAAGGTGCTGCGGCGGTTGGAGCAGGCGGATCCGTTGGGAGCGCTGACGGAGGCCAACCTCGCCGACTACTGCACAGCGCTCGAAGGGGTCAGTCATTTTGTTTATTCGACGTGGCGGCTGGATGGCGACGCACCCGTGTCGTTGCTCGAACTCGAAACCCAGGCCGAGGTGGATAAATACGCGGCTACGGTATTTCTAGTCGCCGACCAACAAGGCGGAAGTTATCCTGCGCAAGTGCACGCACGGCTCTTCGATCGGGTCAACTTCGATGAGCGTCTCGAGCCGGAACAATACGACCGTTATCGGACGGCGCACCGATGCGCCGCGAATTTCTGCAGACGGTTGGAGAGTCGTTTCGTGAGCCGAGGCGAGGCGCAAGTCGAGGCGTTGGTACGAGAGCTGCGCAAATTCTATCGTTTGGGAAGCACAGCCAAACTGCGATACGCCTTATCGTAAGGCTACTCGTCGTCTTGGTTGTTGTTGGTGGCCTGCTTCTTCAGCGCCAGCCAGTCGCTCAACTTTTTCAGATCTTTTTTGCGCGGAGCTTCTTTCTTGTCCAGTTTGCCGCTGTCGTAAGGGTTATAGCCCTTTACCGTGCCGAGCGGGTTCGCCTTGACGTGGTCGACGGGAGTCGGAGCGTCGTCCGCGAGGGATAGGGCAGGATGCTCGAGCTTTTGCAGCCGCTGGGTCGACACCTCGCGGCCGAAGGCACCGGTCGCGATCGACCATTCCCAAATGGCGTTGCCTCGTTCATCGAATTGCACGCGGCCGGTCTTTTTAGCTTCCGCGGATTTTTTGGAATCCGCCGGTGCGTCTGGGGTCGACGGTTTTCCCGGGCCGGGTCCGGCCTTCGGGGTCTGCTTAGATGGTCCTGTGCTCATATAACCTTTTTAGCCATTGTGCGGCTCATGTCAACCTGAATGCCCTAAAAGTGACGGGACGTCACAATTGTAGGTGGTATTGGGCCCTCAGCAATCCCAAGGCAGTTTTTCCATCGTTCCATTCGCCCTTGAGAACCCGCCCAATCGCTTCATCGAGCGGCATCCACTTGAGCTCCAATTCCTCGTCGGAATCCGGTGTCGGCGGCCCAACTTCAAGGTCGCGCGCCAAGTACATGTGGATCACCTCGTTGAATATTCCGGGCGCCGGGATGTACAACCCGAGGGACTCCCAGCGACGTGCCGTCACACCGGCCTCCTCCGAGAGCTCCCGCACGGCACACACCTCGGGGGCTTCCCCGCGGTCGAGCTTCCCCGCGGGGATCTCCCACAGGAAATCGGCGACGCCGTGCCTGTACTGACGCACCAGGCACACGCGGCCGGTGTCGTCCACCGCGACCATCGCAGCTGCGCCCGGATGGCGTACGAAGTCGATCTCATGCTCGCGTCCATCCGAATATTTCAGCCGTTCGCTCGACACATCGATCACGCGACCTTTGTGGATGTGGTTGCTTGCGATGGTCGTTGGTTTCAACATGTCGGCCCTTTGAGGTGAAGATCGATGGCGAAAACTGCGGATGTTACGATCATCCTCGGGAGTCCGGCGAGCGGCAAGACGACACTTGCGCGGCGGCTATCGGTGGATTTGGCGCTGCCGTCTCTGTGCAAGGACGACATCAAGGAAGCGCTCTTCGATGTCCTCGGATCGAAAGATCGCGAATGGTCGCGGCTGTTGAGCGAGGCGAGTTTTGCGGCACTGGCAGGGCTCGCGGGAACGCAGCTAGCCGCAGGCCAATCGTGCATCCTCGAGGGCAATTGGCGCGCCGCGCATGCTTTGAAGCTCCGCGGCATTCTGGCCGATCATGGTGCTCGCGCTGCGCAAATCCGCTGTCGCGCCGAGCCGCAAGAAATTGTGCGTCGTTTCACATCACGCGAACGGCACCCGGGTCATCTCGATGCGCTGCTCGCCGGCGAGTTCGATGAAGGCGGGCTTCCGCCGCCTGAATTCTTGGATTTGAGCGGTCCACGCTGGGTCTATCGCAGCGATTCTCCCACCGACTATGCGGAACTCCTGCGGAGCCTAAAAAGCTGGCGCCTGTGATCTGCCTCCGCGCGCAGGCGGCCTGAAATGCGCCATCCTGAGGGTCGCAAATGGTGTATTTTGACGCCATCTGGATATCCATACAGTCCGGCGGTAAGTTTTTATGATGAAAGCCAAGACAACCACCGCGTTCGACGCGCTGAATCCATCGCAGCGCCGCGCGGCCACCTACGGAACCCCCGAGAAGGACAAGGGCGTTACCGCCGGCCCAATGTTGATCCTCGCCGGCGCCGGCACGGGAAAAACCAATGCCTTGGCGCATCGCACCGCGCACCTGGTGCTGAACGGCGTCGACCCGGCACGCATCCTCATGTTGACGTTCACGCGGCGCGCTGCGCAGGAAATGATTCGGCGTACCCAGACCATCGTTGCCGAAGTGCTGGCCGACCGCGGTAAGGCGGGCGATCGCAGCGTGCAATCGCGGCTATTGTGGTCCGGGACCTTTCATTCCGTGGGCAATCGCATTCTGCGGTTGTTCGCCAAGCAACTGGGTTTGGACCCGAGTTACACGGTGCTGGACCGCGGCGACGCAGCCGATCTCATGGATGTGATTCGGCACGAGCTCGGCTTTTCCGCGAAGGACAAGCGCTTCCCGCGCAAGGATACCTGCCTCGCGATTTACAGTTATCGGGTCAATACCCGTTTGTCGCTCAAACAGACGCTCGATGAGCAATTTCCCTGGGTCAGCGAGTGGGAACAGGACCTGACTCGTCTGTATCGCGAATATGTCGGTCGCAAGCAAAAAAACAACGTGTTGGATTTGGACGATCTACTCCTGTACTGGCACGTGATGATGAAGAATCCGGCGCTCGCCCAGAATTTATCGAACAATTTCGACCATGTACTGGTCGATGAATACCAAGACACCAGCGCCTTGCAGGGTGAGATCGTTCAGGCGCTGAAGCCCGACGGCAAGGGCATCACCGTGGTCGGCGACGATGCTCAGGCGATCTATTCGTTTCGCGCGGCGGCGGTCGAGAATATCTTGGGGTTCGCGGACCGCTACAAGCCGAAGGCCGAGATCGTCGTTCTGGCGCAAAATTATCGCTCGACCCAGCAGATACTGGACTCCGCCAACGCGCTCATGTCCGAGGGGGCGCGTCAGCACCGCAAGACGCTGTTGGGGACCCGCCAGTCCAGTCAGAAGCCGTTGTACGTCACGCTGGAAGACGCGGCGGGCCAGGCTGAATACATCGTCAACAAGATCCTCGCGACCCGCGAAATCGGCGGGTCATTGAAGCGTCATGCCATCTTGTTTCGCTCATCGCACCACAGCGATGTGCTCGAGGTCGAACTCACCAAGAAAAAAATTCCGTTCGTGAAATACGGCGGATTGAAGTTCCTCGAGGCCGCGCACATCAAGGACATGCTGTCGATATTGCGCTGGGTGGACAATCCGCGAAACTCCGTTGCGGGATTTCGAGTTTTGAAACTCGCCCCAGGGTTCGGTCCCGGCCATGCCAAGCAGGCACTCGATCATTTCGAAGCACAGGGCTTCAGCGTCAAAAGCTTGGCCGCCTTCGATGCGCCGCAGACCGTGAAAATGGACTGGAAGAGATTTTGCTCCCTGCTGGAGAAGCTTGCCGACCCGGGCACACCCTGGGCCGGTCAGGTCGGGTTGGTGCGCGAATGGTACAAGCCGCAGCTCGAGCGAATTTACGATGCGGCATTCAGCCGCATGGGGGACCTCGAGCAGCTCGAGCAATTGGCGACGCAACATCCGAGCCGAGAGCGGTTCCTCACGGAACTCACCTTGGATCCGCCCGCGGTGACCGGCGATCAGTCGAGCGGGGCGTCAAAAGATGAGGACTACGTGATCCTCTCGACGATCCATTCGGCGAAGGGCCAGGAGTGGGACATCGTCTACGTCTTGAACGTCGCCGACGGCAACTTCCCATCGGAATTCTCGACCGGCAAACCGGAGATGATCGAGGAGGAGCGGCGCCTGCTGTACGTGGCGATGACCCGCGCGCGCAATGAACTGCATTTGTGCGCACCGCTGAAGTACGCGGTGACTCAACAGGCAAAAAACGGCGACGCGCACGTTTACGGCGCCAAAAGCAGGTTTATGACCGATAAGGTCATCGAAACTTGCGAGCGCACTACTTTTCGAAGCGTGCACGGCGTCGAAAGTTTGCGTGCGGGCGACGCGGCCAGCGTGGACGTCGTCGCGCAGCTCAAAGAGATGTGGTGAGCGGTTTACCGACCCTAGTCGGCTAACCGCATCGAATTACCAGCGGCGCGGGCCGCCGCCACCACCGCCACCACCGCTCGCGGGTTTGGATCGCGGCGCCCGTTCCTGGGCCTCGTTCACACGCAGCGGACGTCCTCCCATCTGAAAGCCGTTCGTCTGCTGAATTGCGTTTTGCGCCTCACCGGCCGCCATGTCAACGAATGCAAAACCGCGGGGGCGCCCGGTCTCGCGATCGTTGATGAGTTTGACGGATTCGACTTTGCCATAGCGCTCGAACAGGCTACGCACTTCGTCTTCTGTAGCGGTGAACGGTAGGTTGCCAACGTAGATCGTCGTCATTCAACTGGTCTCACTAACAGTGCGCGCAAGGACCGGAGTGATACCGCTCGCGCGCGGTTTCCTTATGCAGACGACGTCGCTTGCCGCAGCGGCGTGGCCCGCGCCTTCGGTCGCGAAAACGACCTACGAGACGATGCTACGCCAGGGGATTATTGTTGGCAAACGCAAGAATCCGAGGGATGAACGGCCTGTTACTCGACCTCGAGATACGCATAGCCATTGAGCTCGTTTTCATAAAAACGCTTCACCGATTGGGCCTCGGTGAGCGACATTCTGCCCTCCTGGATGGCCCGTTCGCAGTCTCGCGCGATGCCGGGATACAGTTCGTCGGTGTCGTATTCCATATACTCCAAGACTTTGTTCGCCGTATCTCCTTTGACGATTTCCTCGATCCACCAGCCGCCGTCCTCTTGGAGTCGGATATGGACTACATGAGTGTCGCCAAACAGATTGTGCAGATCTCCGAGAGTCTCTTGATACGCACCGACGAGAAAGGCCGCCAGATAATAAGGCTCGCCCACCGTCAGTTCGTGCACCTCAAGGGTGCGCTTGGTGTCGCGCGGACTCACGAAGCGGTCGATTTTGCCGTCCGAGTCGCAGGTGATGTCGGCGAGTACCGCATTTCGCGTGGGCCGCTCTGCCAACCGTTGAATCGGCATGATGGGAAAGAGCTGGCCAATGGCCCAGCTATCCGGTAGAGACTGGAACACCGAAAAGTTGCAGAAATAGATGTCGCTCAGCATGTCCTCGAGGTTTTCCAACTCTTCGGGAACGCGGTCGAGCTTGCGGCAGTAGTCGCGAATCTTGGTGCAGGTCGCCCAATACAGCTTTTCCGCCAGGCCGCGGAACTCGAGGCTCAAATAGCCCCAGTTGAACATTTGCAGCGCCTGTTCCCGCGCCTGCAGGGCGTCGTGATAGCACTCGACCAGCCGGCGCTCGTTGACCGATCGATAGCTGTCGAACAGATCCTTTACCGGCTGCGGCAGTTCTTGCCGTCCGTGATAGTCCTCTTCCGGCCGACCGGAAACCTTGAATTGGTCGAGCTTGGAAGCGCCCAAAACATCGAATACCAGCAAACTGTGATGCGCGGCGATGGCTCGGCCTGACTCGCTGACGATCATCGGATGCGGTACGTCGCGGGCATCGCAGACACTTTTAATGCGGTACACCACGTCGCTGGCATATTCATTCAGCGTGTAATTCATCGACGATTCGTAGTTCGTGCCGCTGCCGTCGTAATCGACGCCCAATCCGCCGCCGATATCGATGTACTGAAGGCCCGCGCCCATGATCTTGAGTTCCGCATACACATGCGCCAGCTCGTTGATGGCGTCTTTCACGCGCCGGATATCCTGCAGCTGACTGCCGGGATGGCAGTGCACGAGCTGCAGACAATCCAACATGTTGCGCTCCTTCAGCAGCGCATAGAGCTCGAGAATCTCGCTGATGAACAAGCCGAACTTGGATTTCTCGCCTGCGGATTCCCGCCATCGGCCGGCACCCTCGCTGGCAAGCTTCACCCGCACGCCGATTTTGGGGCGCACCGAATAGCGTTCCGCATGTTTCAGAATCAAATGGATTTCTTCGTAATTCTCCACCACCGGGATGATCGTGCGGCCGAGTTTGGTGGCGAGAATGACCGCCTCGATATAGCTGTCGTCCTTGAAGCCATTGCACACGACGATACGATCGGGAGCGTCCTCCGTGATGGACATGACGGCGAGCAGCTCCGGCTTGGAACCGACCTCTAGCCCGAAACCGAATTCCTTTCCGTAGCGGTAGACCTCTTCGACGACGAGGCGCTGCTGATTGACCTTGATCGGGAACACCGCAGCATAGCGGTTACGGTACTCATTTTCCGCAATAGCCGTGCCGAAGGCGTCCGCGAGATGGCGAAGTCGATGCGCGAGGATATCGGAAAACCGAATGACCACCGGAGTGTGCAAGTCGCGCGCCTTCAATCCGCGCACGACTTCGTACAAATCGATTTCGCGGCCCGGATCCATGCTCGGCCGGATCACCACGTGACCTTCGGAGTTGATAGAAAAGTAACCCTTGCCCCACGCCTGGACCTGATACAGATCGAGCGACTCCTCGATCTTCCAGTTGTGGTTTGCGATCGGCAGCGTGACGGACGTGTTCATGTGCGCGCACCATAACAAATTGGCGCTGCATGTAAATGACGGTTAGCGCATTCAGCCGCGTGCGACGGGATTATTGGGATCGCGGATCCACTCGCTCCAAGAGCCGGCGTACAGCTTGGCTCCGTGCAGCTGTGCCATTTCCAGCGCGAGCAAATTGTGACAGGCGGTGACGCCCGAACCGCACATGGCGATCACGTCCTCAGGTTTAGCACCGGCGAGCCGCTCGAGCCAGCGGCGCCTAAGCTCTGCGGACGGCAAAAAATGTCCGTCCTCGCTCAGGTTGGCGCTGAACGGATGATTGACTGCACCGGGCACGTGGCCGGCCACGGCGTCCAAGGGTTCGACAGTTCCGGCAAAGCGCTCCGCGGCGCGCGCATCGACCAGCAATCGTTGCGCCTGTCTGAGCGCCTCGATCAGCTCGGCGGTGGTGAGCACGGCCTGCTCGTCCACCCGCGGCGTGAACCGAACCGAAGCCGGAGCGTCCGGTTCGCCGGAGGCCAGCGCGCCGCCCGCGGCGACCCATGCCTTGAAGCCGCCGTCGAGTACCGCGACTCGCTCATGCCCCAGCCAACGCAGCAGCCACCAAGCGCGCGCGGCAATGGCGCCATTTGCGTCATCGTAGGCAATCACTTGCGAGGAATTGCCGATACCCAGCTCGCCCAAGCGGGCGGCGATGACATCGGGTGGAGGAAGAGGGTGCCGCCCGCTGCTCGGGCTGACCGGCGCCGACAGGTCACGGTTGAGATCGGCATATACGGCGGTTGGAATGTGCTGCCGCAAGTAGGCCAGCTTGCCTGCGTTCGGTGCCGTAAGATCGAAACGGCAATCGAGGACCGCAACCAACGGCTTGCCGATCAGCCCCTTGAGAGCGGCGACACCGATTGAAGTTTTAAAATCCACGGTTTCGAGCTTAGCGCGATGCCGTTTGAACTGCATCCGCTACAATCGGCGTCCATGGCACTTACTCTTTATTGGGGAAGCGGTAGTCCGTTCTCGTGGCGGGTGCTGTTGGCGCTCGAGCATAAGCGCCTGGCCTACGAGTCGCAGCTCCTGCATTTCGACAAACAAGAGCATCAGTCGCTTCAGATGTTGAAGCTGAATCCGCGGGGGCGGCTGCCCGTATTGAAGGACGGCGATTACGTGGTGTTCGAGTCGGTCGCCGTTCTCTACTTCCTCGATGTGAAATACCCCGAGCAGCCGATCTTCGGGACGAGCCCCGAAGAGGCCGGCGTCATCATGCGTGTGATCTGCGAATTTCAGGCCTATGCCGAGCCGGCGCTCTTGAAGATCGTAGATGCCGTATTCTCGGACAAAGTCGCCGATGCGCTCGATGAACTGACGGATGCGATGCATGTGGTCGGCCGCGAAGCGCGCACGATCGAAGGGCGCTTGAGCAAGGAGCTTTGGATCGTGGGGGCAAATTACAGCGCCGCCGACATGGTGATTTTTCCGTGGATACAGCTACTTCGGCGGGCGTTGGACAAAAGTGCGGCGGCGGAACTCGGCGCGCGCTTCCTGCCGATGGAAAGAAACTACCCGGCGTTGGCCCGATGGATAGGGCGCATTGAAGCACTCCCGGGCTACGAGCGTACCTACCCGCCGCATTGGCGCGACAACGCCGGTCCCGGCGGCTGATACTTGAGCTTTTCGCGCGCCACCCTGTAGGCTGGCGATGGGCATCCTTCCGGGCTAAATGAGAAATGGTTATGAGCGATCACGAAGTGCATGTGAGATTTGCGGGCAAGATCGTATTTGTCGGCTTCGGCAGCATTGGACAAGGCATCTTGCCGCTGATCTTGCGTCACATAGGCACTTCGGCGGATCGCATTACCATCGTTACCGCAGAGGACGCGGGCCGCGTAGAAGCCGAGCACTTCGGAGTCAAGTTCGTCAAGAGTGCTTTGACCCGCGACAATTATCGCCAAACGTTGGTGCCTTTGCTGGGCGCCGGCGATTTCTTATTGAATCTGTCTGTCGACGTGTCGAGCGTCGCGCTCATTCGGCTCGCGCGCGAGCGCGGGGCGCTGTATCTCGATACTTGCATCGAGCCCTGGGCGGGCGGCTACGTCGATTCGAAGGCCGCGGTGGAGACCCGGAGCAATTACATCATGCGCCTCGAGGCGTTGGCATTGCGCGATTCGGCCAAGGACGCTCCGACGGCCGTGCTCACGCACGGGGCCAATCCCGGTCTGGTTTCTCACCTCGTGAAACAGGCACTGCTCAATATCGCCAAGGACACGAAGGTGGAGGCAGGGAATCCTGTCAGCCGGGACCAATGGGCCAAGCTTGCGCAGACCTTGGGCGTCAAGGTCATGCACATCGCCGAGCGGGATACTCAAGTCGCCAACGTACCGAAGAAAATGAATGAGTTCGTCAACACGTGGTCGGTGGATGGCTTCGTCAGCGAAGGCGCACAGCCCGCCGAACTCGGCTGGGGCACGCACGAAAAGCACTTCCCCGCGGACGGCGGTAGACACAAATTAGGTTCAGGTTGCGCGATCTACTTGAACCGTCCCGGCGCGAGCACGTGCGTTCGCACCTGGACGCCCCAAGCCGGAAGTTTTCACGGTTTTTTGATCACTCATTCCGAGGCCATTTCGCTGGCGGACTACTACACCGTGAGGGAGGGAGACCGGGTGGTCTACCGTCCCACCACTCACTACGCCTATCATCCCAGCGACGATGCGGTCTTGTCCGTCCACGAGTTTGCCGGGCGCAACTGGCACTTGCAGGACGCCAAGCGAATCATGCTCAATGAGATCACCGACGGAATCGACGAACTCGGCGTGCTGCTCGCCGGACATCAGAAGAACGCGTATTGGTACGGGTCGCAGTTGTCGATCGCCGAAGCGCGCAAACTGGCGCCCTACAATAGCGCCACCAGTCTGCAAGTCACCACGTCGGCGCTCTCCGGGATGATCTGGGCCATGGAAAATCCACAGCGCGGAGTGGTTGAACCGGACGAAATGGATTTCAAGCGCCCTTTGAGCATCTGTATGCCTTACCTCGGCACCGTGGTTGGCAAATACACGGATTGGACGCCGCTCTACCAACGCGGCGAACTATTTGCCGAAGATCTCGATACCACGGATCCGTGGCAGTTCAAGAACATCAGGGTCGTTTGACCTCAAGGACGAGGACCGTAGCTGATCGCGAGTACCGTTAGGGTCTGTGTTCCCAAGGGGATGGCGACCGTCACTTCATCGCCGAGCTTTTTGCCGAGCAAGCTCTTGCCCAACGGCGAGTCCATGCTGATGTACTCGCTCGCCATATCGAATTCATCCGGTCCGACCAGCCGGTGCCAGCGCAGTTCCCCGCCGAGATCCTCAAGTTGTACCCACGCACCGAAATAGATTCGCTCCGGATCGCGCCGGCCATTGGAAGGGTCCACCACGATCATGCCTTCCAGGCGTTTGCGTAGGAACCGGACCCGGCGGTCGATCTCGTGCAGACGCTTTTTGCCGTAGGTGTACTCGGCGTTTTCCGAGCGATCACCCTGCGCCGCGGCCTCGGCGACCGCCATGGTGACCCGCGGCCGCTCAACGTGCCAGAGCTCATGTAATTCGTCGCGCAGCCTCTCTGCCCCCTCCGCGGTAATGTACTTAGAGCCTGGGGGGGTGGGCGCCCGATATCTTGACACGGTGCAATAGTTTCCATCGGTTTTTAAAGTCGTGAACCGGTTCGTGAGCTTCCGCGGTCGACTGAGCGTTCGTTCACAGATTGGACACGCCAAATGTCTCTAAGCTCCCTACCCATGAGCGCCAAATACTACACCCACTTTATCGCGCAATCGGACGGTGCAATCGAGTACAGCGAGTATCGAGGCGTCGTGGAGTTGCTCGGCCAGTCGGGGTCCGTGCAAGGCAGCCGCGAGATCGCAAAGATGTTGGCACAGAGTTTCGACCTCGAGGAAATGGACATCCAAGTGCTGCAGTGGCACCAGCTGCATTGAATCCGCATTGAATCCCCTAGCGGGCTTTACTTCCCTTCATTGAAGTCCGCATCTCCGCCCCGAGCTCATCACTCGGGGCTTTTTTTGTGGCGGTGGTAAACTCGCGCCAGGCCCCCAATCCGAGGGGCAATGGAGGGGCGAGCGATGCTTAGATCCGCTTTCGGCTTGAGTGTATTCGCCGTTTTGCTGCTGTCGGGCTGCGGCTACAACTCGATGCAGACCCAGGACGAACAGGTGAAATCCGCCTGGTCGGAGGTCCTGAACCAATACCAGCGCCGTTCCGATCTAATCCCCAACTTGGTCAATACCGTAAAGGGCTACGCGGCCCAGGAGCAGCAGGTGCTACTCGGCGTGACCCAGGCGCGGGCCAGGGTCGGCTCCATCCAAGCGACGCCCGAATTGATCAACGATCCGCAGGCGCTCGCCAAGTTTCAGGCGGCACAGGGTGAATTGTCGGGCGCTTTGTCGCGTTTGATGGTGGTGTCGGAAAACTATCCCCAGCTCAAGTCCGACCAGAATTTCCGCGATTTGCAGGCCCAGCTCGAGGGCACGGAAAATCGCATTACCGTGGCGCGCAATCGCTACATTCAGGCGGTCCAGAACTACAACGTCACGGTACGTTCCTTCCCCGGCAATTTGACCGCGATGATATTTGGCTACAAGCCGAAGCCGAACTTCACGGTTGAGAATGAGGCGGTGATCTCAAAGCCACCGACGGTGGATTTCTCGGGCCCGTCACCGGCTTCCTCACCGGCGCACTAGTGCGCCGCGTTGCGCTGGCGTTGGTGACAGGCCTCGCCGCGTTGGCTGTGAGTGCGGAGGTCGCCGTTCCGCCATTGACCGCGCGCGTCATTGACCTCACCGGTACCCTATCCGGCGGCTCGGTCAATCGCCTCGAGGCCCAGCTCGCGGCGTTCCAGGCGAAAAAGGGGAGCCAGATCGCGGTGCTGATCGTGCCGACGACTCAACCGGAAGAGATCGAACAATACGGCATTCGCGTTGCGGAGCAGTGGAAACTCGGACGCAAGGGCGTCGACGACGGAGCGATCTTGCTGGTCGCGAAAAATGACCGGCGCGCTCGCATCGAGGTCGGCT
Organism: uncultured Gammaproteobacteria bacterium; assembly: GCA_963755965.1. Lineage (GTDB taxonomy): Bacteria > Pseudomonadota > Gammaproteobacteria > Steroidobacterales > Steroidobacteraceae > Bog-1198. The sequence continues at coordinate 861,859 of CAVWLU010000004.1, read as the reverse complement.
ACGGGTTGGAGGGCGCAATGCCCGACGTGATTGCAAAACGGATCGTCGATGATACTGTCACGCCGCATTTCAAGCTGGGCGACTATGACGGCGGCGTCGAAGCCGGCGTCGATCAGATGATTTCCGTCGTCAACGGCGAGCCCTTGCCGGAGCCTGATACGAAATGGGAGCATCACGGGGGTTTGGGCAGTCTGTTGCCTCTCCTATTGGTCGTGGTGTTCGTCGCGAGCGGTGTGCTGCGGGCGATGTTCGGGCGCTTGTTCGGCTCAGTGGCCACGGGCGGGCTTGCAGGGGGAATCGCATGGTTGCTCAGCCATGTGCTCCCGATCGGCTTGGGTGCCGGCGTCCTCGCGTTCTTGTTTGCGATGCTGCTCGGCCAGACACGCGGGTGGTCGGCCGGCGGCGGCGGGTGGGGCGGGGGTTTTGGCGGTGGATTGGGTGGAGGCCTCGGCGGCGGCTTGGGCGGGGGGTTCGGTGGTCGCGGCGGTGGAGGCGGCGGATTTAGCGGCGGCGGTGGAGGCTTTGGGGGCGGCGGCGCCTCGGGTAGCTGGTGATGCACTTTGCACGCTTGATTCGGCATGTTACGGCGACACATTGGCGCACCCGGATGCTATTCCCGGCGAGTACGCTCGACGCCATTGAACAGGCCATCGGGCGGGTCGAACAGCAGCATTCGGGCGAGATCCGCTTTGCCATCGAAACCGCCTTGACGCCGCTGCACATTCTCGGCGATATCGGGCCGCGCAGCCGCGCACTGGATGTTTTCGCTCACTTGCGGGTGTGGGATACCGACTCCAACAATGGCGTGCTGATCTATGTGGAGCTTGCGGATCGCACCGTGGAGATTGTCTCCGACCGGGGCTTTGCCGGCCGCGTAAGTCAGTCCGAGTGGGAGGCGGTGTGCCGGCTAATGGAGGAGCATTTCCGTGCCGGACGTTTCAAGATCGGTTCGATCGCAGGGGTCGACGCCATCGGCGCACTGCTGGCCCGCCACTTTCCTCCGGGCGTCGCCACGCCGGGTGTCGCCACGTCGAACCAATTGCCTGATCGACCAACTTTGCTGTAGATAGGGCAAATGACTCTCAAAATTGTGGGTGCTTCGCGCAAGCGAATTTTGTTGACTTTCCTCTTTGGCATCGGCGCCGCGGGCTGTTCGCTATTTCGGCCGCTGCCGCCACCGCCTCCCGTAGTGAAAGTCGAAGCGCCGCCGGCCAAACCGGTATTACCCAAACCGATAGCCACTCACCGGTTCGACATCGATGCCGACAACGGCGATATCGTGGGCTACGTGCAAAGGACCACCATCGGAAAAGATGACACGTTGCCGGATATTGCGCGCCTCTTCGATGTTGGTTACGAGGAAATCCTGTTGGCGAATCCCGGGGTCGACCCGTGGTTGCCCGGCGTCGGTCGCGAGGTGGTGGTGCCGACACAATTCGTGCTGCCGGCGGCTCCCCACGAGGGCTTGGTGATCAACGTCGCCGCCATGCGCATCTTCTATTATCCGCCGCGCAAGAAGGGCGAACCGCAGACCGTCTACACGCACCCGATTGGAATCGGCAAGGTGGGTTGGAAGACTCCCGAAGGTACGACGAAGATCGTCGCGCGTCAAAAGGATCCGGTCTGGGTAGTGCCGAAGTCGGTGCGTGACGAACATGCCGCGGACGGCGACAAACTCCCCGCCGTGGTGCCGGCCGGACCGGACAATCCTCTAGGTGCCTACGAGTTCCGCCTGAGCTGGCCGAGCTATCTGATTCACGGCACCAACAAGCCTTATGGCGTGGGAATGCGTTCCAGCCACGGCTGCATGCGCCTGTATCCCGAAGACATCGCGGTGTTTTTCGATCTGATTCCGATCGGTACCAAGGTCACCGTCGTCAATCAACCGTACCTGTTCGGTTGGCGCGACGGCACTCTCTACTTCCAGGCTTATGCCGTGATGGAAGATGACTCGCGCGATTGGGACCAAAATCGGAAGCGCCTGCTCGCCAAACTCTTGAATCCCAAAATGCGCCAGAAGATTGGACAACAGATCGAAATTCACGACAACGATATCGACTGGCAGCGAGTCGGCGATTTGGCGCATTCTCCTCGCGCGGTGCCCGTGCCGGTGACCGACGGCCAAGAAGGGCTGGATGCAGTGCTTGCCCAATCCGTGCTGGTGGAGAACACCCTGCCCGAGGGCTCCAATTGGGACGGCAAGACCGGTTTGTTGGTCGACGAAAAGACATTTAATGACCTGGTCGGCGGTAGGGCGGAGGCACCTCCCGCCTCGCAGACGCAGCAAGCGGCCGCGCAATAGCGCATGAATCAAATGCTGCGCTTGAGTGCTGCGGGCTTGGTGCTGGCCTGCTTGAGCCGAGTGGCCGCGGCCGATCCTCGCGCCGATGCGAGCTTGGCGCCGATCCAGCCCGACCTCGATTATCACTCCTTTGCCAATGTCGAACAGTTCCGCGTCATACGCTTCGAATTGGCCTTGCGCGTCGATTTCAACAACAAGGTACTGTTGGGCGCCGTCGCACTCGAAATCAAACGGCTCGACCCGCGCGCGACCGAACTCGTGCTCGACACGCGCGATCTCGATATTAGGGGTGTCAGCGAGAACGCGACCAATGTGCTGGGCGCCACGGCGAAGAGCGAGACGACCTGGGTAAGCCGACCCTTCCATTTCGACAAAGCGGACCCTCTATTGGGGAGCCCGCTGGTCATCGAACTGCCGCCTTCGGCGAAAAAGACGACCGAAGTGATCAGGATCGAATACGTCACCTCGCCAACTTCAACGGCGCTGCAATGGCTCACCGATAAACAAACAACCGGCAAGCACCAGCCCTTGATGTACACGCTGTCCTCGCCGATCGGCGCGCGCAGCTGGATCCCGCTACAGGACACTCCGCAAGTGCGGATGACTTTTACCGCTCACATCCACACCTCGTCCAATGATCTGCTCGCGGTCATGAGCGCGAAAAATGATCCGAAGGTGAAACACAACGGCGATTATACGTTTGACATGCCGGACGCCATCCCTTCTTATCTGCTCGCCTTGGCCGTCGGCGATTTGCGCTTCAAGGAGACCGGTCCGCGTTCGGGTGTGTATGCGGAAAAGCCCTTGTTGTCCGCAGCCGCCGCGGAATTCGCGGACACCGAAACCTTGATTCGGGCAGGTGAGAAGTTGTTCGGACCCTATCGCTGGGACCGGTATGACATTTTGGTGTTGCCGGCAAGCTTTCCCGTCGGGGCGGTTGGCAACCCGCGGATTTCGTTCATCTCACCGACGCTCATCGCCGGTGACAAGAGTTTGGAATCGACCGTCGCGGGCGCGTTGGCGCATTCCTGGGCGGGGGACCTCGTGAGCAACGCGACTTGGCGCGATAGGTGGCTCAACGAAGGGTTCGCCGGATATTTGGCAAGCCGCATCATGAATGAGGTCTACGGCGAGCGGCGCGAATCCGTGGAACGGGTGCAGGCCCTGCGAGCGCTCCGCGATGAACTTGCCGGCCTCAAATCCCAGGACCAGGTACTTGCGATCGACTTGCGCGACCGCGATCCATCAGCCGCCTTCAATGATGTGCTTTCGGAGAAAGGCCGGCTGTTCTTGACGTTCCTCGATGCCAAATTCGGCCGCGAACGCCTCGATGCCTTTTTGCGCGGCTATTTTGATCACTTTGCGTTCAAGAGCATCGGGACGGACCAGTTCCTCGCGTACCTCAAGGTCAATCTGCTCGATCGCTTTCCGGGTGTCGTCACCTTGGATCAAGTCAACCAATGGGTGACGGCGCCCGGTATCCCGGCGGATGCCGTGCTGCCGATGTCGAATGCCTTTCAGCCGGTGGATGAAGCGCGCAGCATCTGGCTGAGCGGTAAGCTGCCCGCGAAAAAGCTCGACACTCACGATTGGATGGCGCAGCAGTGGGAATACTTTCTCGACAACATGCCCGCAACTTTGCGCAAAGATCAACTCGCGGAACTCGATCAGGCGTTCGCGTTCACGCGCAGCGGCAATGCGGAACTGGCTCGGAGCTGGTTCATTCTGGTGATCCGAAATGGCTACCAACCGAGTTTTCCGCGTCTCGAGGAATACCTCGAGACCATCGGCCGCCGCAAGCTGATCTTGCCCCTGTACGCGGAGTTGATGAAAACTCCGAGCGGCGCCGCGTTGGCGAAGCGGGTGTATGCGCAGGCCCGGCTGGGCTACCAATCACAAACTATCGCGGCCGTCGATCCGATCGTCACTCCCGCGGCCGAGACGCAAGATGACGAGTGAATGGATGAAAGTGATGCTCGAGGAGATCGAGCGCAAGAAGGCCGATGAAGAGCAGGCGCAAATCGAACAAGCTCGCCGCCGCGAAGAGCAGGCGGTGCAACCATCGCCCCATGTCGATCCGGCCAGAGGATGATCCCGCTCAAGCACGACACGCCGTCCACACTCAAGCCGTATGTCACGATCTCGTTGATCGCGACCTGCTGCGCGGTCTTCCTGTGGCAGCGTTCGCTCGACCCGAGTTCCGCTCGCGATGTCGTCGACGCGCTGGGCGCAATCCCGGCGGTGTTGTTGACCGATGCGCGATTGCCCCACGACCTTACGTGGATACCTCGTTACGGAACGTTGTTCACCTCCATGTTTTTGCACGGTGGCTGGCTGCATTTGCTCGGGAACATGCTGTTTTTGTGGATTTACGGCGATAACGTCGAAGACGGAATGGGGCACCTGCGGTATCTCCTGTTCTATTTTTCATGCGGTGTCGCCGCGGTATTTGCGCAAAGTTGGGGGAGTCCGCATTCGGCTTATCCCATCATCGGCGCCAGCGGCGCCGTCTCCGGCGTGCTCGGGGCCTATTTGCTGCTATTTCCGCGCTCCAAGGTGCTGACGCTGGTGTTGTTGCCGTTCTTTTTCACGACCCTGCGCTTGCCGGCAATGTTGCTGTTGCTGCTATGGTTCGCCGTTCAGCTGATCAGCGATTTTGCGGTTTCCGGCGGCGGCGCGAACGTGGCGTTTCGCGCGCACATCGGCGGATTTTTGGCCGGCATGCTGCTGGCGCCGCTGCTCAAGAGACGCTCGGTGAGGTTGTTTGCCCGGTAGACCGCCGGGCACTTGACGAGCGCCGGTTGTGCTAGAGTTCGCCCCGAGGTCGCACCTCCGGGGATACATTTGGTGACGCCGAGCAGCCCAGGGCTCCAGGTACAAGAAGAACGCAGCCCTGAGCAAACAATCGCACGATTGGGTACTGCGCGGACTGCGTTCGTCGGACGCACGTTGCGCGGCCCCGTCAATCGTCCGGTCCTGCTCAAGAGTTTCGCGGAGTTCCAACACGCCTTTGGCGGTCTTTGGCAGCCGAGCCCCCTCGGATATGCGGTGGAGCATTTCTTCGACAATGGCGGCCGCGAGGCGCTCATCGCTCGCGTGGTCAACGGCGCCCGCGCGGCGACGCTGACGCTGCCCGCGGGTCCGTCCAAAATCACGCTTCGGGCGGTGAGTCCGGGAACACGGGAATTCCTGCGTGCCAGCATCGATTACGACAATATCGCCGCCGCTGATGCCGCACGCTTCAATCTCACGGTGCAGCGCGTGCGTATCCAGGGCGGCAGCCACGTTGAAGATCAGGAAATATTTCCGAACCTGTCGATGGTATCGGGCGACGAGCGATTTATCGGCGGCATCCTGGCGCAATCGGAATTGGTCCGGCTGGTTGGCGACTTGCCGGCGCTGCGCCCCGATCCGACTTTGGATGCGGCCGGGGGACGCTCGGCCGCCTACGTGAGTTCCAATGCGGACGGCGACGATGGCGCGCCGCTGACGGACTATGATCTGATCGGCTCCGAGATCGAGCGGACCGGTCTGCATTCCCTCGACGCCGCGGCCTATTTCAATCTTCTGTGCATCCCGCCGCTGTCGCGCGAGCAGGACGTGGGACCGAGCGCTTTGCTCGTGGCGGCGCGATATTGCAAGGCCCACCGCGCTTTGTTGATCGTAGATCCGCCCTTCGCTTGGCACACGGCGGATGATGCGCTACGCGGGCTCCGCGACTGGGAATTTTGCACCGAAAACGCGCTGATGTATTTTCCGCGCATCTTGGCGCACGACAAATTGCGCGGCCATTTCGAGGCTTTTGCGCCTTGCGGCGCCGTCGCCGGCATGCTGGCGCGGACCGATGAGACCTGTCCGGTGTGGGCTCCGGCGAAACTCGAGGAAGCATTGCTGCGCCCTGGGTACCGACCGACGTGCCTGGTACCCGAGGACCGGCGCATGCGGCTGCTGCTGCGCGGCGTGAACACGCTGCAGGCCGTCCGTTCCGTTGCGCGCATCGGCGTCAAGCCGCGCACCCTGGCCGCCGGTGCCGCGGGCGCTCAAGACTGGCAGAACCTTGCCGCGCGCCGCTTGGCACTGTTCATCGTCAACAGTATCGAGCGAGGCACGCGCTGGGTTTTGACGGCGCCGCCGCAGGTTGACGTCGCCGAGACGGTCACCGCTCAAACGCGAATCTTTTTCGAGCAGCTTTACGAGGGTGGAGCGTTCGCTGCGCGCCGCATGGAGGAGGCGTTTTTCGTCGTATGCGACGCTCGCTCGAACGAATTTCAACTGTTGATCGGCTTCGCTGCTACGCGGCGCATGGAGTTTCATAGCTTCCGGATTTCGCATTCGGCGTCCGGCAGCAAAGTGCAGCCGGTGAGTCTCGATCGCGCCAATCTTGCCGAGTACTGCCCGGCGGAACTCGAGTGGGTGGACAAGCTGGCTAGCCAGCTGGAGCCCCCTTAAGCTCAACGCGTCTTTCGAGTTCCGACGTCAGCGAACTTTCCGCAGGTTTTTTGTGCACGGTAGCGGTCAGCCGCGGTACGGCAGGCAGCTCCTCGAGTGCCCGGAGGGCATATTCATAGCCGGCCTCGATGGCCAGATCGAAGGCGTGCCAATTCAGCAAGTCGATATTCGCGAGCGGCGGCTTCAACATGACGTCGGCGAGCGAGCGCTGAGCGGCCGCGCTCGATACGCTGTTGACCATGCCGGCATGCGTCAAGATCTGAAAAATATTGATGTGCCGTTTGCCGCTGCGGCCGCGTGCGAAGAATTTCCACAGCGGTGGTTCGTCATGCGAATCCGCCATCGCAGAGAAACTGTAATCGGCGCCGGCATCGACCCCGATCACGAGGCCGGGTGCGTGGCGCTGCATGACGTCGACGGGAAGATTGTTGATGGCTGCTCCGTCGACCAGTACTTCATCGCCTCGAAACACCGGCGGCATGACACCCGGAATGGCGACCGAGGCGCGCAACGCATCCGCCACCGGGCCGTCGCGGTGCTCGAGTGCACGGCCGGTGGTCAGATTGGCGCTGACGCAAAAGAACGGCCGCCGCAAATCCTCGATCAGGACGTCGCCGTACTCCCGGTGGAGCAATCGAGTGACCTTGCGGCCCCGCGTGAGGGCGACTAGCGGAAAGGTGTAATCATTCACCGGATTGGTGTCGACAAAGCTTCTGCGGTAGCGGCTGCGCATCTCTTCGTCGCTCCAACCCATCGCGACACCGGCGGCGATGATGGCTCCGATGCTCACGCCGCCGATGAAATCGAGCGGCACCTGCGCCTCGCGCAGCGCCCTAATGACGCCCAAGTGAGCAAAGCCGCGAGCCCCTCCGCCCGACAACACCAATCCGACCCCACGCCGGGTAAGCAGCCGGGCAACTCTGCCCATGTCCGCCGAATCGACGATGTGGTGATGTAGCGCCACCGGCAGACAATTGAGCCAGCGGCTGGCGGCGCCGCTCACGAATTTTCCTTCGTGCAGCAGTGCGAGTTCGATGCGCGCGCCTCGCGCCACGGCGGCACCGGTAACGCTGCTCGGCCACGGGCGCGGTTGTGCGCGTGCCTGACCGAGAGCCAGTAGCACGTCAGCCTGGCGGCAACACTGGCGCGTCCAGCGCGACTCAACGGGATCGGCCACGTAGATCACGTAATCGTTGAGTTCTTCGAGTCGACTGAACCAGGCCGAGGTATGAGTGGTCGCGCGCACGTCCCATACCAGTTCCGCGTGGCCGGAGCGGCTCAATTCGGCGACCAGTTGGGTGGCCAACTCGATGACATCGATTTCTTCGCTGTTAGGCACCAGCGCAAATACCCGCGCCCGGCTGGGCGCGCGTTTGACCGCATTGCTGCGCCGCAGACGCCGAGCACACAGCTGCGCGATCGCCAACGAGAATTCGGTCGATTCGGCCGCGACGGCATCGAGCACGGCGTCCGGCAGCAGCAAAAGCTCCGTATCGCGCAAGGCGACCACGGTGGCGCCGCGCGGCTCTTTCAATAGCCAACCCGACTCCCCAACCAACTCGCCGCGTTCGATTTCAGCCATCCAACCGCTGCTGCCGGCCATTCGGACGCCGAGCCGGCCGCTGGCCACGAGATATACTCCGTCGGGCTTGGAACCGGACTCGAACAGCAGATCGCCCGCCGGCAAAGAGAAGTGCACGGCCCCTGCGGCAAGCGCCTCCAGAGCCGGCGGAGGCACGCCCTTGAGGTCTGCGCTGGTGTATAGGCAGTCGATGGCGCGACGCAATTCAAGCGCCGCACTCGACTGTTCTTCCTCCAAGGCCATGGGTGAATTAACGGCCGCAAACCGGCGTTTCTTTAACAGTAATCGCACCTAAATGAGGTTTTATGTCATCTACCGTGGTGTTTTCTCATGGCAAAGAGAGCGGCCCCTGGGGCCTCAAAATCACCGCCATGGCCGCTTTGGCGCGGGACTTGGGGCTTGCGGCCGAGTCGGTCGACTATCGCGGTATCGATGATCCTGGCGCGCGAGTCGAGAAGCTCGTCGCCGTCGCGGCACAACTGCCGAAGCCCATTGTGCTGGTGGGTTCGAGCATGGGCGGCCACGTATCGGCCGCGGCCGTTCCCCGTCTAGAACCGCGCGGTATGTTTTTGTTGGCGCCCGCTTTCTATATGAAGGGGTACGAAGCATACACGCCGCAAGACGTCCGCTGCAGGACGGCCATCGTGCACGGCTGGCACGATGACGTCGTGCCGGTCGAAAACAGCATACGTTGGGCTCGCGAGCACCAGGTGGTACTGCACCTGCTCAACTCGGACCATCGGTTGGAAGATCAGATCGAAGCGATTTGTACGCTGCTCAAGGCGTTTCTAGCCGAACTCTAATGAGGCGAAGCCGGTGGCTCGACCGGTGGAACGGCGGGTTCAGCGGGTTCGGCGATCCCCGGCGGCGCTTGATTCTCTTGCGGCGGCGGCTCGAGTTGTGCCTGGGCAAGTTCGCGAAAGCTCTCGCCGAGCTGCTCACCCGTGCGCTTTCCCATGGCATCGAAGCCCGCGCCCATCGATGCGTTGTACGCAATCACGTAGCGGGTCCCCGCGGGCGACTCCAAGAAGGCCAATAGATGTTTGAGATCCGAATCGCTCATGTTCCGATACGAATAGGCTAGAAAACGCCGCATGGGCACACGCATGCTCTCTTCCAACCCGGCGCGGCTGGCTTCGCCGGATTTGGCCGCCCGTTCAGCGACCTCCTTGGGATCGAGCCCGGAGCCGATCGCCGTGCCGACGGCCACGGCTTGACCCATGCTCAAGAAAACCTGAACCGTCGAGTCCGTGGAGTGCGTCGCATGCTCCAACTTCTCGACGATGACGTCGCGCTTCGGCGTCGATGGCGCCGTAAGTTCGCCGCTCATGACTTTGTCGATGTTGGCCTCACCGAGCGTAGCGGCCGCAACATCGGCGGCTACCATGCGCTTTCCCAGGTCGCTGGCGAGAAATGCCTGCGATTTGGCCACGGTGGCGGCGTCCAGGTTTTGCGCAAGCGCATTGAGCGCCGGCGCCTCGAAAACATCGATACGAAAACCGCGCTCGGCAGCTGCCGTGACGGCGGCGAGCTGTTCTTCGGAAAGCTTTGCGGAGACGTCGCGCGTGAAAATCTGGCGAATTTGCGCGGGCATCGTTCCTAAGGAAGCGCGCACCTGTTCGCGTATTGCGGCGGCCTGGTATATTTTCGCCGCAGTGTCGATATCGACCGCAGACTGCGCAGCGTAAATATTGCCTGCCAACATCATCAACACGACGAACCGAACCATGCGCGATCTCCCAGTGACTGCAAGTGCTCGACAATTGTACACTTAAGGGCTCCGCGGGCTGGCTGTTACGAGGTTGCAAATGGGCGTGCTCAAGCTTTCGACTCTGACGCTGGCGGTTTTGTTCATACAAGGATGCTCCCCCGCACAGCCGCCCGAGCCGCGGCCGCCCGCAAAAACGGTATTCGATCCATTGACGCAACAACTGGATAGTGCGCGTAGCGTGCAAAAAACCGTCGATCAGAACACGGACGCCACGCGCAAGGCGGTTGACACTCAAGAGCGCGGCGATACGTCACCCTAAAGCGCGCCCATCGCCATGAGCCCCTTCGGCGGCTTGATCCGAGCCTGGCGGTGGAGCGTCCGCAAGGTTTTGGGATTGTGGGTCAAGGTCACCATCAAACCCGACGACGTTGCAGCGGCTCAGGCGGCGCGTTCGAGACCCGTATGCTATGTCCTCGATCGCGAGAGTCATACGGATCTCGCGGTACTGAACAACGCTTGCGCTCAATTGCGCATGCCCCGCCCCGAACGGTGTTTCGAGCTGGTGCACCGCACGCCGTTCTGGAGCACGCGCAGACACTTGCGGGCGCCTCGCTACTTGGTGCAACTCGTCGCAGCCGCGGCCGCAGATCCTAACTTCGACATCGATCTCGTCCCGGTCGCGATTTTCTGGGGACGCGCCCCCGAGAAAGAGCTCAGTCTCTGGCGACTGCTCTTCACCGAAGACTGGGTCTTGGTGGGACGCTTCCGCAAGCTCCTCAACATGGTATTCAACGGACGCAATACCGTCGTGCATTTCGGCGAGCCGATCCGGTTGCGCGAGGCGATGGGCGACTTGCCGCCACAGCGCAGCGTGCGGCGCCTCCTGCGATCGCTGCGGGCGGAGCTGCGTGCGCAGCGCGCCTCGACCATCGGACCCGACCTATCGCATCGCCGAACCATGGTCGTGCACATCTTGAAGACCCAGGCCGTCCGCCATGCCGTGCGGCGCGAGATGCAGGCGCGCGCCGAGCAAAGCCGCGCAGGCCGCAGCCGCCGTTGGCATACGCGTGCCGCGCAAACGCCGCGCGCGGAGCGGCGCGCGGTGCTCCTGATCGCACGCAAACACGCGGTGGAAATCGCCGCGAACTATTCGCAATCCTTCGTCACGTTCATGGCGCTACTGCTGGGTCGGCTGTGGAATCGCCTTTATGACGGCGTGGAGTTCGAACATGTCGAAAAATTGCTCGATATCAGCGACGGCGCCGAGATCATCTATGTTCCCTGTCATCGCAGCCACATGGACTATCTGCTGCTGTCGTACATCATCTATCGCAAGGGCTTTGCGGTCCCGCACGTAGCGGCCGGCGTCAACCTCAACATGCCGGTGATCGGGCATTTTTTGCGCAAGGGCGGGGCGTTCTTCATGCGCCGCAGCTTCAAGGGGGACCCGCTCTACGCAGCCGTGTTCACCAAGTATTTGGGCTTCATGATGGCGCGCGGGCACCCGCTCGAATACTTCATCGAAGGCGGCCGCAGCCGCACCGGCCGCCTGCTCTCGCCGCGCACCGGCATGCTGTCCATGACGGTGCGCAGCTTCCTCCGCGATCCCAAACGCCCGGTCGTGTTCATGCCGGTTTACTTCGGCTACGAACGCATCGTCGAAGGCAGGACCTACATCAGCGAGCTGTCGGGCCGCCCGAAGGAAAAGGAGAGCGTTCTCGGACTGATCAAGTCGTTGTCCGTGCTGCGCAGCAAGTTCGGCACAGTGCATGTCAATTTGGGGCAACCAATCGTTCTCGATGAATTGTTGCAAAAGCACAATCCGCAGTGGCGCAACACGCCGTCAGGTGCGCCCTACGGCGAGGAACAGCCGCCTCCCGGTTGGATTGGCGAGGCGATTCTCGATCTCGGGGCGCGCATCGCGGCGGGAATCAATTCAGCTGCTGCCGTGACGCCCATCAATTTGGTCGCCATGGCGGTGCTGGCCACCCCGAGGCAAGCTTTGACGGAAGCCGATTTGGTGCGCCAGCTGGAGCTTTATCAACGGCTCTTGCGTGACGCACCCTACACGCCGCTGGTGACCGTCACGAACGATACCGGCCCCGAGATGGTCCGCTACGTCGAATCGATGGGCATGCTCGAGCGGCAGCCGCACCCGCTCGGCGATGTCATGCGCATGACTGCCGATTCCGCGGTGCTCGCGACGTACTATCGAAACAACATTTTGCATTTGTTCGCAATGCCCTCGCTCCTGGCTTGCTGCTTCATCAGTAACGCGCGTATGCGAACGGTGGATATTCAACGCCTGGTCTGGCGGGTCTATCCCTACATATGCGCCGAGTTGTTTTTGCGGTGGCCGGAATCGGAAATCGGCGCCGTGGCCGAGTCGCTGCTCGAGGCATTCGTCCGTTCGAATCTGCTGCAGGTCAACGCGGACCGGAGCGAATGGCAGCGCCCGGCGCCCACTTCGCTCGAGGCCGTAGAGCTGTCTCTGCTTGCGGAGGCCACGATTCAAACCCTGGAGCGCTACTATTTGGTTATTGCATTGTTGCTGCAGGCGGGCTCGGGAAGCGTCACTCAAGAAGCCCTCGAACAGCGCTGCCATCTGATGGCTCAACGCATGTCCCTGCTCTACGGCTTGAATTCGCCTGAGTTCTTCGACAAGAGCTTGTTCCGCAACTTCATCGATCTGCTCGGCCGACGCGGCGTGGTGCAGACATCCCAAGACGGCGCGCTCACGTTCGCAGATCCGTTGCTGGCCGTCGCCACCGACGCTCAGCTGGTCCTATCGGAGCAAATAAGGCACGACATCCTTCAGGTGACCCTTAGCCAGTGATGTCCCGCTAGTCCCAGGCGCGTGCGCCCCTTTGCTGCTTGGTGCTGCCGCGCCGCTTCTTCGATTCGATGCGGCGCTCCTTGGATGCGCGAGTGGGCCGTGTTTTCTTGCGGATCTTGGGCTCGACCATCGCCGTTTGAATCAGCGCGGCGAGCCGCTCAAGCGCCGCACGGCGATTTTGCTCCTGGCTGCGTTCGCTGCGGGCGGCGATGAGAATGCTGCCGTCGTCGATCAGTTTCTGGCCGGCCAGACGGCGCAACCGGTTTCTCACGGACACCGGGAGGCTGCTATTCAGCGGCAGCAGGAATCGCAGCTGCACCGCGCTCGACACTTTGTTGACGTTTTGACCGCCGGGTCCCGAGGAGCGAATGAATTTCCACTCGAACTCCTCGTCGGGTATCGAGATCTGCGGGGAGATGACCAACGGCATGCCGATGTACCGTCAGTCGAGGTTCACGTGCGGGCCGAGTATCCGGATTTCGCGTTGCGCGACGGGTATCGTGATGCGATGCTCTTTGAACAAGCGCCAGATGGCTCGATTGACTTCGGAGCGCACGTTGTTGACTCCCTCCTGCGGGTCGGAAATCCAAAAGCGCAGCTCGAGTTCGATGCCGTGATCCCCGAACTGCATCAATCGCGACATGGGCGCCGGCTCCCGCAACACGCGCCGCTGACCTTCGCAAGCCGTCAGCAAAACTTGCAGCGCCAGTTCCGGATCGTCCCCGTAGCTGATTCGGACCGGCAACTTGAGGCGAATTCGCGGATCCGTGTAGCTCCAATTGATCACCGCGTTGGAGATCAGCTGTTGATTCGGCACGAGCATCTCGATACCGTCCCGGTCGCGTACCACCACATAACGGCCGCGCAATTCCTGGACCCAGCCGAAATTCTCGGTACTGGTGCCGCTTTGCCCCGATAAACTGATCACATCTCCCGGCTTGATCGAGCGGTCCATCAACAAGACGAAGCCGCTCACGAAATTGGCGGCGATCGACTGCAAGCCGAATCCCAATCCCAAGCCTATGGCGCCCGTCAGTACGGTCAACGCGGTGAGATCGACACCGGCCGCATTCAAGCCCATGAGGATGCTTAGGCCGATCAAAAACGCATTGGCGAACTTGGCGAGCCCGATGCGCGTCGACGGTGCGAGATTGCTGAGTCTTTTGAGGCGGCGATCGATCCATCGGCTGATCCAGGCCGCCACCAAAACGAACAGCGTCAGCGTGAACAGCAGTTTCAAAACCGACCAGACCGTCACCCGGCTCTTTCCGGATGCAATGCCGATGCTGTCGAGTCCGCCGATGATCGGGTCGAGCCAACCTAGGTACTCGGCCGCAATCACGAGCCAGATGAACAGCGTGAGCCGATTTTCCAGGTGCTGCATCCAAGACTGATTGCCGAGACTGGCGGCAAACAGAAGGACGCCGACGCGCACGATGATATACGCGCCGATCAAACGCATGGCGGCATCCATCACCGTGACATCGTAGTGAGCCGCAGCGAGCAGACCGCGAGCCAGGATGACCAAAGCGAGAGCCACGAGCACGGGGGTGATGACGACCATGCCGTGAGAGGCGAAATAGCTGCGCGTCAGCGCGGTGGGTGTTTTGATTCCAAGCCGATGGTAGCGATTGCGAAGTGCGGTCCCGACGAACCAGCCCAACCCCACGCAGACCGCGACCGCCGCGATTTCCGTCAACACGCTGGGTGTGAACAAAATATCGAAAAAGCCTTCGAGGTGCCGCCAGAATTCCGTCATGCGTTTAGATCCGGAATCAGCTGGCTTTCGAGTCTGGCAATCTGGTCCTTGAGCATCAGTTTACGTTTCTTCAGACGCTTCATCTGAAGCTCGTCGACCTTGAAGTCCATGGATAGCCGGGAAATGACATCATCGAGGTCCCGATGCTCAATGCGCAGCTGCCGCAGCCGCTCAATGTTCTTGAACAAGTCCGTATTGACGTTGCCTTCTTCCTCACTCACTTAAAATGGCTGCTTTTGTGTTTATAAGTGGCCGCGCCACACAGGGACGACGCAATCCGGTAGCTTAGCTAAGCGGCCCAAAGGATTCCAAGGCATTTGTGGACTGTGGAAGTCCGAACCCAAGGATCCTAACAGCCCGAATTTAACTGCGAGCCCCGCGCAGGTTTCGGAGTGCTGCGCGCCGTTGCCGCCGCTCACCACTTCGAGCGCACCGCCGCCGGCGGCGGCGAAATCGGCCAGAAGCTGCCTGCGGGCTCCTGACGACAAGGTGTAACGCATCGGGTGCGCCAGGGATGCGATGCCTCCGGCGTCGCGAATCCACGCGACCACGTCGGCAAGCGCGGGCCATTCGGCCGCGAAATGCGCCGCACGGCCTGCTCCCAAATACTTGCGAAACGCGTCGTCGGTACGGTTGACGTGTCCGCCGGCAACCAGCGCTGCCGCGAGATGCGAGCGCGTCGGCAACCCGGGATTGGCCTCGACTGCAGCGAGAAGCTCATCGCCGGGCAGCCCAAGCTTGTGAAGGCGCGCACAGATCTTGCGCATTCGAATCCGTCGCCGGTCGGCTTGCGAATTCAACATGCACTGCAGCTCGGGCGCTGCGGGATCTATCCATAATCCCAGCACATGGATGGCCTGGGAGCGCCACGTCGCCGAGATTTCTACGCCCGGCACGAATTCCATGCCGGCGTGCCTGGCAGCTTGCCCTGCCTCCTCGAGGCCCAGGGTGGTGTCGTGATCGGTCAGTGCCAACACCCCGACGCCCGCCGCGGCGGCACGCTGTACCAACTCTGCCGGTGCCAGGGAACCGTCGGAGTATAGGGAGTGGGTATGCAAGTCGAAAATAGCGTCGCGTTTCACGACGGGTTGCCCGCGAGGCCGACCGCTTCCAAGCGCTGGCCCGCCAACACGATGAACCCCTGCGCCCTCGCGAAGCCGTCGTTGGTGTAGTCGAAGGTGTAGGTGCGCAGCAAACGGCGCCTATTACGCGAGTCGCGACTGAGCCTGAAACCCGCGAAAGCCACGGTTCCATCCAAGAACTGCACGACCGCACGCGAGCACGTTTCCTTGGCGATGCGGTTGGCCGCCTCGCGCGCATCGAGCGAGGTCTGCCATATCTTGTAGGCGACAGACAGGATGCCGGCGCCGGCAATCAAGAGCAAAAGATCGTCACTCATGCGGCAAAGCTTACCCTGGATTTCCCTCCGATATGCCCCCATACATGCAACTAACGAACCGAAGCGTGAGAGCCCACATGACGAATGACCCAGCGAACCTGACCGTGCGCGTCGACCCCGATGACATGGTGAAATACGTTCATAACTTGATCATGACGCCGCACGGCAGCGCAGCAACCGATGCGTCGGTAGCGCTCGCCGAGCGCCAATGGGGCGGAGACACGCCGCTGGCGCGGGCTGCACAGTTGAGGTGGAGCGCGCTCAACCGAGCCTTTGGCGATGCCCGAGTCAGCACTTGGACCACGCTGCAGAAACGCAACCAGATTCACGTGCCGGCAGCGCTGATTGCAGCCGCCGGTGTGGCCCGGCTGAAGGTGGCCGAGGACGAGGTCGTGTTTGATATACCGACCTTGCTCGATGCGACTTTACAATTATGCGAACCGGTGGGGCACGCCTAACGGGGTAGAACGCTCGCGTGGCTGAACGCGAGAAAGTCGCCGTTGATCAAGCTTTCGCGGCAGTTGTAACGCAGGCGATGCCCATCGAGTCGGGTGACGTGGCCGCCGGCGGCCTCCAGCAGCGCTTGTCCAGCCGCGGTATCCCATTCCGAGGTCGGCCCAAAGCGCGGATACAGGTCAGCCTTGCCTTCCGCGACAAGGCAGAATTTGAGCGAGCTGCCGATCCCATTCATGACATGGGGTCCGATCCGCAATAGATATGCCGCGGTTTGCGGGCTTGCGTGCGAGCGGCTGCCGACCACGCGGATCGGCGCGGCCGGTGGCGCAACCCGTATCGGGGTCTCGGCCTCGCCCCGGTGCCGGCTGAAGGCGCCCACGCCGGCTGCACCCCAGTACAGAAGTCCCTGAGCGGGCGCAGCCACCACGCCAAGCACCGGCTCGTGCCCGATGACGAGGGCGATGTTGACCGTGAACTCGCCGTTGCGCTTGATGAACTCTCGGGTTCCATCGAGGGGGTCGACCACCCAAAGGTCGCTCCACGCCCGGCGTTCGGACCAGGGTGCTTGCGCCGACTCCTCGGACAGGACGGGTATGTCGGGCGTGAGTCGCTTGAGGCCTTCGATGATGACGCGCTGCGACTCCAAGTCCGCCAATGTCAAAGGCGAGTCGTCCTGCTTGTGCTCCACCGTGAACGCGCCGTCGTACACGGCCATGATCGCTGCCCCGGCAAGCTCGGCGATGGGCAAAAGGGCCTCTGCAAGGGCGGGAAGATCTTTCATCGGTTGGTATCATACGCAAATGTTGGAAACTGCCGCGCTCGACTGGTCCGCGATCGATACCGTCTTGCTGGATATGGACGGAACTCTTCTCGATCAACGCTTCGACAATTGGTTCTGGCAAGAGCTGATTCCCGCTCGGTATGCCGAAGCCAACGGCTTGAGTGAATCGGAGGCCTGGTCAGCGCTCGCCCCTAGGTTTCACGCCGTCAAGGGTACGATCCGGTGGTATTGCATCGACTATTGGAGCGATGAACTGCGTCTGGACATCGCCCGCATCAAGCGTGCCGCCCTGGAACAGATCGGATACCTGCCGGGAGCGCAAGATTTCCTGCTGAAGCTCGCGTTGACCGGCAAGCGTCGGGTGCTGGTCACCAATGCACATCCCGTGACCCTGGCGATCAAGAACGAACAGGTCGGGCTCGCGACGTATTTCGATGCGTGCTATTCCACCCATCCGTTTCGTGCTCCTAAAGAAGATGCAGCGTTTTGGCCGCGGCTCAACGCCGAGGAGCCATTTGTCCCGCAGCGCACCTTATTCGTCGACGACAGCCTTCCGGTCCTCGACGCCGCCCATGATTTTGGTATCGCGTGGCTGCGCGCGGTGCGGCTTCCGGATTCAGGTCGGCCGGCGCAGGATACCGGTCGCTACGCCGCTGTCGATCGAGTGCTCGATCTCATGTGAGAGCCGGTGCGCCGCCTCCAGGTCCGCTGCCGCCGCGGTTGCGCCGCCGCCGACGCCGCGGGGGGCCCGCAGCGGAGGGCGCATCGCCACCGCCGCTGTCCGGAGTGCTGCGGGGAGGAGGTGATGGAGCCGCCGCATGCGGTGGTCTTGGAGTGGCCGGAGCGCGCCGCGGTCCGCCGCCCGTGCGGCCGCCGGGACGATGCGGTCCGCCGGAGCGTGAGTTCCCTCCGGAGCGGCCGCCGCCGCCTCGCGACTGGCCAGGACGAGGCGCTCGTTCGCGCCAAGCCGCGGGAGGCGGCGCGGTGACCTTGGCCAGATCGACGGCCTCGATTGCCGCACGCGGAATCTGGTGGCCAATGTAGCGTTCGATGTCGGGCAATGAGATGGCGTATTCCTCGCAGCCGAAGCTGATGGCGTCGCCCTCGGCGCCGGCACGCGCCGTGCGCCCGATGCGGTGCACGTAGTCTTCGGCGTCATTCGGCAAATCGAAATTGAACACATGGCTCACGTCAGGAATATGCAAGCCGCGCGATGCGACGTCGGTCGCAATCAGAACGGCGACATCGCCGTTATGGAAGTCCCGCATCATTTTCAGGCGCTTGGTCTGCGGCACGTCGCCCGAGAGCGCCTGTGCGACGAAACCATTCGCGGTCAACGTGCGTTCGAGCACCTCGGCAATGCGCCGTGTATTCACGAACACCATGGTGCGGCGCGCATCGATGCGCCGCAGCAGGCCCATGAGCAGCGGGATCTTCTCCTCGGTGGACGGAAAGTACAGCACTTGACGCACGCGATCGACTGTCATCTTGTCGGGCTCGATGCGAATCAATTCGGGGTTGTTCATGTGCTCGTAGGCGAGTTCGAGCACCCGATAGGAAAGGGTCGCCGAAAACATCATATTGAGGCGAAGGCCTGGATGCGGCAGGCGCCGCAAAATGAAGCGGATATCCTTGATGAATCCGAGATCGAACATCCGGTCCGCTTCGTCCATGACTGCGACCTGGATATGCCGCAAATCGAACACATGCTGCTTGAAATAGTCGATGACGCGGCCGGGTGTACCGATGAGGACATCGACGCCTTGTTCAAGAATGCGGCGCTGCTTGTCGTAATCCACGCCGCCGAACACGATGGCGAGCTTGAGGCCGGTATATTTGGCGATGCCTTCGGCGTCGGAGTGAATCTGCACGGCGAGTTCGCGCGTCGGCGCGATGACGATGGCGCGCGGTGCGTTGATCGGTCGATTGGCAGCGCCAGGATCGTTCAGCAAACGGTTGAGCAAAGCGATGAGAAACGCCGCTGTCTTTCCAGTGCCGGTTTGTGCCTGGCCTGCCACGTCATGGCCGGCGAGCGCCAAGGGCAAGGTCTGGGCTTGAATTGGCGTGCATCGGGTATAGCCCAGTTCGGCGATACCCCGTTTCACGGATTCAGGGATGTTGAGCGAATCGAATGTGAGCTGACTGAGATGGGCGTCTGACATTTTTCCTTTGAGAATCGCAGAAACTTGCAAAATGGTGGAGGACCGGTTAACAATACGACAAATCCGGAGCTGGTCTATCCGCTCCCATCCACCGTATCATCGGTACCCTTTTAAGGTAATCAAGACCGCTAAAGTCGCTGTATTGTGCCCGAACGGCCGCGCATCGTCACTTCGCGCGAGTTGTAGGCGCATGTTCTCCCACAAATAACCCCGCCCAAAATTCAAATGAATCTCCAAAAGGAGGTATATTCCCAGTGAGTAACCCAAGTATCGTTCACACCAGCGACGCCACGTTCGACAAGGACGTGCTGAAGTCCGACAAGCCCGTACTGCTCGATTTCTGGGCGGAATGGTGCGGACCCTGCAAAATGATCGCGCCCATCCTCGATGAGATCGCCGATCAGTACAAAGACAAGATCAGGATCGCCAAACTCAACATCGATGACAATCCGGCGACACCTCCAAAGTTCAATATTCGCGGTATTCCGACGCTGATCCTGTTCAAGAACGGCACCGTGGAGGCCCAGAAAGTGGGAGCGGTCACCAAGTCGCAGCTCGCCGCTTTTCTGGATAGCAACCTGTGAGAGGCTATTTAGGCAACCAGTCCCGCGGCGGCCAAGGCGGCGGGCAACAAGGCGGCGGCGGCCAGGGCGGCGGGCGCTCGAATCGATCCAATCGCTCCCGCAATGACAACCGCAACGGCAATACCAATGGCGGCCGGCCTGCGCACGAAGACTACGGCGATTTGCCGGAGGGCGGCGATGACCTAGAGATCATTGCCCCGACGGACCTCGCGCGAAGCCGCAGTTCGATGAATCTGACGGAGCTCAAAAAGCGCCCGATCAGCGACCTCGTCAAACTGGCGGAGACCATGGGCCTGGAAAACATGGGCCGGTCGCGCAAGCAGGACATCATTTTTGGCGTGCTCAAGGCGCATGCCCGCAAGGGCGAGGATATCTACGGCGACGGTGTGTTGGAGATTCTGCAGGACGGCTTCGGCTTCTTGCGTTCGTCCGACTCCAGTTACCTCGCCGGTCCCGACGACATCTACGTGTCGCCCAGTCAAATCCGCCGCTTCAACCTGCGCACCGGCGATTCGATTTCCGGGCTGATACGCCCGCCGAAGGACGGCGAGCGTTACTTCGCTCTGCTCAAGGTCGGTGAGATCAATTACGATTCACCGGAGAGTTCGCGCGGCAAAGTGCTGTTCGAGAATCTCACCCCGCTGCATCCCACCGAGCGATTGAAGCTCGAGCGGGGCAATGGCTCTACCGAGGATCTGACCGCTCGCGCCATCGATTTGGTCGCACCTATCGGCAAGGGTCAACGCGGCCTCATCGTCTCGCCGCCCAAGGCCGGTAAGACGATGCTGTTGCAGAACATCGCCACCGCCATCACGGCCAATCATCCGGAAGTGTATTTGATCGTGCTGTTGATCGATGAGCGGCCCGAAGAAGTGACCGAAATGGCGCGCACCGTCAAGGGCGAGGTCGTGTCGTCCACATTCGATGAGCCCGCCAGCCGCCACGTGCAGGTGGCTGAAATGGTCATCGAAAAGGCGAAGCGCTTGGTCGAACACAAGAAAGACGTCGTCATATTGCTCGACTCCATCACCCGTTTGGCGCGCGCCTACAACACGGTGGTGCCGAGCTCGGGTAAGGTGCTCACCGGCGGCGTGGACGCGAATGCGTTGCAGCGGCCGAAGCGCTTCTTCGGCGCCGCTCGAAATATCGAAGAGGGCGGCAGCTTGACCATTCTGGCCACCGCACTGGTCGATACCGGTTCGAAGATGGATGACGTCATTTTCGAGGAGTTCAAAGGCACGGGCAACTCGGAAATTCATCTGGACCGACGCATCTCGGAGAAGCGGGTGTTCCCGTCGATCAACATCAACCGCTCGGGTACGCGCAAGGAAGAGCTCATCACGGATCCCGCGGAGCTCTCCAAGATGTGGATTCTGCGAAAGCTCTTGCACCCGATGGACGAATTGGCGGCGATCGAATTCTTGTTGGACAAGATGAAAGATACCAAGACGAACGCGGATTTCTTCGACGCGATGAAGCGTTAACGCCCGTAGCGGGCGCCTGGGAGCTAGTTAATGGAATGGTGGGCGTGGATTGCGGTCGGCGCCATACTGTTGGGTTCCGAGTTGGCGTTCGTCAATGCCCAGTTCTATCTGGTGTTCATAGGGTCAGCTGCTCTGATCGTGGGATTCTTGGATCTCGTTGGAGCGCTGCACGCCGTTTGGTTGCAATGGTCGATATTCGCCATCCTGGCCACGGTATCGATGGTCGGTTTCCGGCGGCGGATCTATGAGCGTATGCGTCGCAATTTGCCCGCGATAAAAGGCGGTGCCAAGGGCGAAACGGTGATCTTGCCGGAGGCACTGCCTCCCGGCGAAACCTGCCGGCTCGAGTTTCGAGGCAGCTCATGGAGCGCGATCAATGCCGGTCCCTCCGTCATCGCCGCCGGGGGGCGTGCGCGGATCGAACGCGTCGATGGCCTCACCTTGGTGGTTGAGGCCGACGCTTAGGTTTCAACAGGAGAGACCCTTGGAAATTCCTTTGGGCTATGGAGCCATAGCGATCGCCGTGATCGTCGTCATCATGGTGGCGAAGACCGCGACCGTGGTGCCGCAGCAGAGCGCATTCGTGGTCGAGTACCTGGGTAAGTACAGCCGGACCTTGCAGGCCGGGTTTCATATTCTGGTTCCGTTCGTGGAAAGGGTGGCCTACCGCCACAGCCTCAAAGAGATCGCCATCGATATTGCCGAACAGATCTGCATTACACGCGACAACGTCCAGGTCGGCGTCGATGCGGTGCTGTACATGCAGGTGCTCGACCCGCACCTTGCCTCCTACGGCATCGCCAATTACGGATTCGCCATTTCGCAACTCGCCCAGACGACATTGCGCAGCGAGATCGGCAAAATCGAACTCGACCGCACTTTCGAGGCGCGCGGCGTCATCAATGCCAACGTCGTCGGTGAACTCGACAAGGCCTCCGAGGCGTGGGGAGTCAAGGTGCTGCGCTACGAGATCAAGAACATCACCCCGCCCAAGGACGTTCTCTCGGCGATGGAGAAGCAGATGCGCGCCGAGCGCGAGAAGCGCGCCGTGGTGCTCACATCGGAAGGCGAACGCGACGCCAAGATCAATGCGGCCGAGGGCGACAAGCAGCGCGTGATCAAGCAATCCGAAGCCAACAAGCAGCAACAGATCAACGAGGCCGAGGGCCAGGCGCAGGCGATTCTCGCGGTGGCTACCGCAACCGCCGAAGGACTGCGGCAGGTCGGTATTGCGCTGTCCGACCGCGGAGGGATCGAGGCCATGCAGCTGCGAATTGGCGAGGAATATGTGAAGCAGTTCGGTAAATTGGCGCAATCCGGGACAACTTTGGTCGTGCCGGCGAATCTCACCGATCTCGCTTCGATCGTCACGATGGCGACCAGCATCGCCAGGAAGTCCCCGGCGTGAGCCATGGCGATGAATCGCGATCCTTCCTCCATTGGATTCCTGGAGTTCGTCGTGCTCGCGGCGGCGATGATGTCGACGCAGGCCATGGCCATCGATGCGATGCTGCCGGCATTCCCGATCATCGTTCGAGCCCTGCATGTTGCGGACGAAAACCACGGCCAATGGATCGTCACTGCCTACATGGCGGGTTTGGGCGTTGGCCAGCTTTTCTGGGGCTTGATGTCGGATCGCTTCGGCAGGCGCGGGGTGTTGCTGAGCGGTCTTGGTCTCTACGTCCTCGCGGCTCTGCTCTGCGGACTCAGCACTAGCTTCCACGCACTGCTCGGCTGGCGGTTCGTGCATGGGCTTGCAGCCGCCAGCGTCACCGTGACCCGCTCGGTCGTTCGCGATTTGTATTCCGGCCGCCACATGGCACGCGTGATGTCCCTGACGTTCGTGGTGTTCCTCACCGTGCCGATCCTTGCGCCGAGCATCGGCCAGCTGATCCTCATGGTCGCGCCCTGGCGCTATATCTTTATCGTATGCGGCGGTTTCGCGTCGATCGTCTGGCTGTGGGCACTGTTGCGCCTGCCCGAAACGCTGCATCCGGAATACCGCCTGACGCTGACTCGTAGCCATATTGCAGGTGCGGTCAAGCTGGTGCTCGCCAACCGGACATCGCTTTGCTACACCTTGGCGATGGCGCTGATGTTCGGTTCGGTCATCGCGTACGTAGGCATGGTGCAGCAGATATTCGCAGATGTGTTCCACAAGGCCGGTCTGATGCCCAGCATGTTTGCGCTCTGTGCGGCATTCATGGGGGTGGCGGCGTTTCTGAACTCGAGGATCGTGGAGCGTTTGGGCATGCGGCTCATTTCGCATACCGCCTTGTTGGTGTTCATCGGCGTGACGGCGCTGCATGTCCTCATTGCCGCGCTGGGGCGAGAGCAATTGTGGACCTTCGTCGTGTTGCAGTCGCTTACCATGGCCTCGTTCAGCTTGTCGGTTTCCAATTTCGGCGCCATGGCAATGGAGCCCGTCGGATCCGTCGCCGGAATCGGCGCTTCCTTGCAGGGTTTCGTGTCGACTTTCGCCGCGGCTATCGTAGGCGCCGCGATCGGCAGGCAGTTCAATGGAACCACGGTGCCGCTCGCCGCCGGGGCGCTCGGCTGCGGGCTCGTGAGCTTGGTATTCGTGCTGCTGGCGGAAAAAGGGCGGCTATTCCGCCAACACCATGTACGTAGCGGAGACCTAGGCTTCGCGCACTAGGGAGAACCCTCGTGCTTTAAGGATCTTTGAACATCGCGTCGAGTTGCTTGCCGGCGGCCGCGTTGGCGAGACCGTCAAAAATGCCGAGCTCCGAAATCTCGAGCGCTGCGCGCATGAAGCCGCCCCATGCGACCCGCGCGAGAGCACCGCCTACGCTCACGCGCCGGACGCCGAGATCGGCGATATGGCGCAGTGTAAGATCGCCCGGTCCACTGACCAATAAGTTGACCGGTTTTGGATGCACGGCGTCGACCAGCGCGCGTATCTGCTCGATCGTGCGGATTCCGGGTGCATATAGGCAATCCGCGCCGCAATTGGCGTAAGCCTTGAGTCTCGCGATCGTGAGGTGCAGGTCGGGCAGGCCCACCAGAAAGCATTCGGCGCGCGCGACCAACAACGTATCGCCGCCGGACTGGTCGATGGCGCGACGCGCGGCGCGAACGCGCTCGACCGCCGCATTTAATTCGAACAGCGGCGCCGACGCATTGCCGGTCGAGTCCTCGATCGACAGTCCGGCTATCCCGGTCTCGACCGCCAGCCGCACACTCTCGCCGACACCGACCGAATCGGCCGCGAAGCCGTTTTCGAAATCGGCATTCACGGGTATGTCGGTGGCCGCCACCAGTTCCTGCAAATGGGCCAACACCCGATCGCGCTTGACCGCACCGTCCGCGTGCGCTTGCGACCAGGCAAATCCGGAACTCGTGGTTGCGAGCGCCTTGAAGCCGAGGCCCTGCAGATAGCGAGCGCTACCGACGTCCCAGGGATTGGGTATCACGAAACATCCGCTCTCATGCAGATGCCGAAATGTTCGCCGTTTGTCGGCGATGCTTGGGCGAGGCTGTGTCATGTGGGTATGTTACATCGCGCGATATCCGATATCGCGCCGGTATTGCACCAGGTTCCAATGCACGGCGTGCACCAGTTGGTAGGCCTCGCGCTGCGCTGCGCCGACGGTCGTGCCCAAACCCACGGCGCACAGCACGCGGCCTCCCGCGGTCACCGTTTGCGAGCCCTGCGTCCGGGTTCCAGCGTGGAATATCTTGCCTGGCAGGCCTGCGGCGTCGTCGAGGCCGGAGATTGGATCGCCGGTGTGGTAACCCTCCGGATAGCCGCCCGCCGCCATGACCACGCCGAGCGCCGCGCGTGGGTCCCATTTCACCTCTATCGTGTCGAGCGAACCGTCGAGCGCTGCTTCACAGAGTGCAACGAGATCGCTCTCTAGCCGCATCATGATCGGCTGGGCCTCCGGGTCGCCGAATCGACAGTTAAACTCCAGTACATTGGGAGTGCCATCCTCTGCGATCATGAGACCGGCATATAGAAATCCCGTGTAAGGAATTCCGTCTAGCGCCAAGCCTCGTAGGGTGGGCTCGATCACTTCGCGCATGATGCGTGCATGCAACGCGGGCGTGACGATGGGGGCGGGCGAATACGCTCCCATTCCTCCGGTATTCGGTCCCTGATCGCCATCGTCGCGACGCTTGTGGTCTTGGGAAGTGGCGAGCGGAACGGTTTTGTCGCCGGCGGCGACGACGATGAAGCTCACTTCCTCTCCGTGCAAGAATTCCTCGATGACGATGGTATGGCCGGCACCGCCGAAACTGCCCGAGAGCATGCCGCTTGCCGCCGCAATTGCCGACTCGTGCGTCTCGCAGATCACGACGCCCTTGCCGGCGGCCAGTCCATCCGCCTTTACGACCAGCGGTAGGCGTTGCGCTCGGACGAAGCCGGGATCGAAACTCGCGGCGGTGAACGTGGCATAGCTTGCCGACGGAATGCGGTGACGCTTGAGAAAATCTTTGGAGAATGCTTTCGATCCTTCCAAGCGAGCGGCAGCGCGCGACGGTCCAAAGCACGCGAGCCCCGCGGCTGTGAAACGATCGACGATGCCGGCAACCAGCGGCCCTTCCGGTCCCACGATGGTGAGTTCGACTTTCTCGCGCGCGGCGAATTCGAGCAGCGCGTCGAGATCGTCGGCCGCGATGTCCACATTGCTCAATTTGGATTCGAGTGCCGTGCCGGCATTGCCCGGAGCGACGAACACATGCCGCACCCGCGGCGATTGGGCGCATCTCCAGGCGAGCGCGTGTTCACGGCCGCCGCCGCCGATGATCAGGATCTTCATGCAAGGCACCTAATGCCGAAAGTGGCGCGTTCCGGTGAACACCATCGCGATGCCGTGTTCGTCGGCCGCGGCAATCACCTCCGGATCACGCATCGATCCTCCCGGCTGGATGACCGACTTAATGCCGAACTGAGCGATGACGTCCAAACCGTCTCGAAAGGGAAGGTAAGCGTCGGATGCCATCGATGCCGATGCCAGCGATAAGCCCTCATCCTTGGCCTTGAGAGCCGCGATCTTGCTGCTGACCACCCGGCTCATTTGCCCGGCACCGATGCCGAGCGTCATCTTGTCCTTCGCGCAGACAATCGCATTCGATTTGACATATTTCGCGATGCGCCAAGCGAAGAGAAGATCGTCCAGCTCCGCTTGGGATGGGGCGCGCTTCGTGACCACGCGCAGATCATGCGTGCTCACGCTGCCGTCATCGCGGGTTTGAACCAGCAGGCCGCCGGCGACGCTCTTGTATTCGAGCAACTGAGCAACCGGCTTGCCGAGCGGCCCCACCTCGAGCACGCGGATATTGTCCTTGGTCCGGAGCACCGTCCTGGCGTCGGTCGCGACGCTGGGCGCGAGAATCACTTCGACGAACTGCCGCTCCAGGATTGCCCGTGCCGCGGCCGCATCCAATTCGCGGTTGAACGCAATGATGCCGCCGTACGCGGAGGTCGGATCTGTACGGAAAGCGCGCGCATAGGAGTCCGCGAGTGTGTCGGATAGTGCCACGCCGCAGGGATTCGCATGTTTGACGATGACGCACGCCGGCGCCTCGAACTGACGCACGCATTCGAGCGCAGTATCGCTGTCCGCGATGTTGTTGTACGACAACTCCTTGCCTTGAACTTGCCGCGCTTGTGCAATCGAGGCGCCGATGGCACGCGGATCCGTATAGAACGCAGCCTGTTGATGCGGGTTCTCGCCATAGCGCAAGTCCGAACGCTTGCGAAAAGACAGGTTCAAATCTTCAGGAAAAGTCGGTGCGACGCCGCCGATGGCACCGGTGAAGTAGGCTGAGACCATGGCATCGTACTGGGCCGTATGTGCAAAAGCCTTCGCCGCCAGCTTTTGGCGCATGACGGTTTGGGTCGATCCCTGGTTGGCGGCAAGTTCGTCGAGCAGGGCGCGGTAATCGCCCGGGTCCACTACGACAGTGACGGAGGCATGATTCTTTGCGGCGGCGCGCACCATCGCAGGGCCGCCGATGTCGATGTTCTCCACCGCATCGTCGTAACTGCAATCGGCTCGAGCCACGGTCGCGGCGAACGGATAGAGATTGACCGCGAGCAGATCAATCGCCTCGATGCCGTGTTCGCGCATGACGGCTTCATCCATGCCGCGCCGTCCCAATAGCCCGCCGTGGATCTTCGGATGCAGAGTCTTCACGCGGCCGCCCATGATTTCCGGAAAACCTGTGTGCTCGGCGACTTCCTTGACTGAAATACCGTGACGCACCAACAGCTTGGCGGTGCCGCCGGTGGACAGGAGCTCGATGCCGCGTTCCTTCAGCTCGCGCGCGAACTCGACGATCCCAGTTTTATCGGAAACGCTGAGTAGCGCGCGGCGTACGGGCGTGAGCAATGTTTTCCTCTACTCGCTGATCCCGAACTCTTTGAGTTTCTTTCGCAGAGTACCGCGATTGATGCCGAGGATGGTGGCCGCGCGGCTCTGATTTCCCTGCACGTGGCCCATCACAACCTTGAACAAGGGTTCTTCCACCTCGCGCATGACGAGGTCGTACAAACGCGCGGGTTTGTGACCATTCAAGGCCTCGAAGTAGCACTCGAGGGCCTCCTCGGCTTGAGAGCGAAGAGGCACACCCTTGCCATTGACCTTTAAATCGCGACCGTTGAACGGAGGCGACATATCTTTTCGTGTCTTTGATTTCTTTTTTGCGACCATAAGCCCATCCAGTTTCTCTGCAAATCGTTCTTCTTGTTCAACTATGTACGCTCATGCTGCGCGACGGACACCCGTGTCGTATTGCTCCAACAGCGTTGCCAGTTGCTCTTGTGGCGTCTCGATTTGCACGAGAAGATTCCGCAAAGCCTCTTGTCCTGGATGCTGCCGGAAATACCAACTCAAGTGTTTACGTGCCACTCGAACCCCGATCTCATCGCCGTAGAAGTCATATAGGTCTTCGAGGTGGGCGCGCATAATATCACGGACATTTTCCAGCGCTAGCTCCTCGCGCAATTTGTCTTCCTGAAGGAAAAAATTGACTTCATCGAAGATCCATGGCCGACCTTGCGCGGCCCTGCCTATCATGACGCCATCGCACCCGGTTTGGCTCAGGATCTCTTTCACGCGCACCGGCGAATCAATGTCGCCGTTCGCGAACACCGGAATCGAAATCTTGGCCTTAATGGTACGCACGGTTTCGTGTTCGGCGTTTCCCTGATACATATCCGCTCGAGTACGACCGTGAATCGCGAGCGCTTGAATGCCGCAACCCTCGGCGATTTGTGCGATATGGACGCCATTCTTGTGACTAAGATCCCAACCGGTGCGCGTCTTTAAGGTCACCGGCACCGTTACCGCGCTGACCACCGCTCGCAAGATGCGTGCAACCAGCGCCTCGTCTTGCAGCAGCGCGGAACCTGCGAGCTTGTTGCAAACTTTCTTGGCAGGACAACCCATATTGATATCAATGATTTGTGCACCGGCATCGACGTTGCGCCGCGCTGCGTCGGCCATCATCGTCGGATCGTAGCCGGCGATTTGCACGACTCGCGGGCTGGGTTCGCCGCAATGGTCCATGCGCCGACGCGATTTCGGCGTATCCCATAGCCGCACATCCGAAGTCAGCATCTCCGAGGCGGCGAGTCCTGCTCCGAATTTGCGGCACAGCGTACGAAATGGACGGTCAGTCACTCCTGCCATGGGCGCGAGAACGACATTGGAACTTAACTCGTACGGTCCTATCTTGACGGTCATTGTTTCTTCTGCGTCTGCGACGCAACATCCGCGGCACATGAGATTTTTTGATCGACGCCGCGCAGGCACACGTCGATCTCGAAGCCCTCAGCATCCTTCCCCGGATCCAAAATATCGAGAGTTGCATCGACTCGTTCTCCCGGCGTGAGCATTCGCACGGTGGGCTTGCCCATGTATTCTGCGGGTTCGAAATCGCGGGCGCCGATGCGGCTACCGAAGCGATTGGCCAGCGTGACTCGGAGCAGAGGATAAGGCTGCAATTGAGCCGCCGTGTTCAGAATGCTGGCACGCACACGCAGCGTGCCGTTGGCGGCCGGATCTCCTGTGACCCCCCATTGACGCAGCTGGTACGAGGATAGGTTCGCCGGCGCGGGCACTGCGACACCGAATGCCGAGTACACGCCGCGAAGGCTCGAGCTAAAGGGGACGTGCGCGGCGAACCATTCACGATTTCCGTGGATGATTTGCGCGCCAAAAGTGAGTGCCAGCAAGATTGCTGCGCCCAGCCAAACGGCAAAGGGAAAACTTCGCGCGCTCGGCGAGGTGATTTCCGGAAGCCGGGCCTCCTCGAATCCAGCGAGCATTTCCCGCTGCACATCCTCGGGTACTTCCAATCCGGTGATGGGGCTACGCGTCGTTTCGGAGGCATCCGCCGTCGCGGCTGCCGTGTTGGATGCGGACTGCGGCGGGCGGAGCTTCGGTTCGACGAAAATTCGGTCGAGCTCACCGGGGGGCAGGGTGAACTCCATCGACGTTTCTTGAGGCAGATCGAAGGCGCTGCGGGGCGTTGCCGGTGCGGCCGGTGCGGCCGGTGCGACTGGTGCGACTGGTGCCGCCGGTGCGGCCCGTACCGGTGCCGGTGCCGCCGGTGCGGCGGCCGGTGCGGACGGCGGCCGGTCATCTTCATACAATTCCAGCACTTGAAGGTGAGCAAACTCATCGTCGGCCGCGGCCAAGTCCAGAGGCTCCTGCGGTTCCTGCGGCACCGCCGCGTTCTTCACCGCCGGGATCACACTCGATTGCAGGATCTCGTCGGCACGCGTTTCCATTTCTAGAGGCGACTCGCCCGCCGGAAATGCGCTCGCATCCTCGGCGAGTCGGGCTAGCGCATTGAACACCTCGCCGCATCGCCCGCAGCGAACCTGGCCGCCCGCGGCGCGCAACACTTCGGCCGACAGCTTAAAGACCGTTTCGCATTTTGCGCATTGTGTGAACAAGCTAGGACGCTCTCCGGGCGTGGATGCAGCACCAGTCATCTCGACCGACGACTTGCACCATATCAAAAGCCGACGTGTACGCGGCCTTTACCGCGTATGCCTGCGTCTTTAAGAGTCCCGACAGGAACAGATCGCCGTCGGTTTCACATGCCGCCGTCAGGATCGGTGCCAATTCGATCAAGGGGCCGGCCAGAATATTGGCGAGGACGCAACTTGCCGGCCGCAGCATGGCCGGAACCGGCTGTGTTTCGAGCTGCGAGGAGACGCCGTTGTGAATTGCATTTTCGCGTGTCGCCATGAGCGCCTGCGGATCCAAGTCGACCCCCACCACATGGACCGCGCCCAACTTCAAGGCGGCGATGCCCAAAATCCCCGAACCGCACCCATAATCGATTACCGAGCGTCCGGTGAGCGGCTGCGCATCCAGCATCTGCAAACACAGTGCCGTCGTCGGGTGCGTGCCGGTGCCGAATGCGAGTCCTGGATCGAGGCGCACGACGACGGCGTCCGGGTCTTCCGGAGGCGGAGCGGTGCGCGGGCACACCCACAGACGTCGCCCGAAACGCATAGATTTCCAATCATCGAGCCAAACGCGCTCCCACTCTTTTGCGGGAACCGCGCGCAAACGCGCGGTCGCCGTGATGTGCGGTCCCAAACGGTTCGCGAGGCGACCGATACTCGACGCGGCGTCGTGGGATTCATCGAAAAGCGCGCGCACCAGAGTGTCGCCCCACAATCTGATCTCACCGGGCTTCGGTTCGAGCACGGGATCGTCGCCGCGGTCCAAGTAGGTAATCGAGCTTGCGCCTATCTCGTACAGCGCTGTCTCGACCTCTTCCAAGTTCAAGGCGGCCAGCGGGAATTCAATTTCATAAAACACCATCATCCGGCAACACCCTAGGTGCCTTACTTCAGACCCAAGCGACGCTCCAGATAATGAATATCGGTGCCGCCTTGACGAAATGCGGAGTGGTTGAAGATCTCTTGGTGCAACGGAATATTGGTCTTGATACCTTCGACAACCATTTCGGCCAAGGCATTTCGCATGCGTGCGATGGCGGTATCGCGAGTATCGCCATACGCGATCACCTTGCCGATCATCGAGTCGTAGAACGGGGGAACGTTGTAACCGGTGTAAACGTGACTGTCGACGCGAATGCCCGGGCCGCCCGGAGAGTGCCAGAGTCTGATCGGGCCCGGCGAGGGCACGAAGTTCTTCGGATCTTCGGCATTGATGCGGCACTCGACCGCATGGCCGCGAATTTGAATGTCATTCTGCTCGTACGGCAGCGGTTCGCCCGCCGCAATGAGTAATTGCGCTTTGACGATGTCAATGCCGGTCACCAGTTCAGTCACCGGGTGTTCGACCTGCACCCGCGTGTTCATCTCGATGAAGTAGAATTCGTTGTCCTGATATAGGAACTCGAGCGTACCCGCGTTGCGGTAGCCGACTTCTCGGCATGCCCTCGCACAGCGCTCGCCCATGGTCTTGCGCTGCTTGGCCGTGAGCCCGGGCGCCGGCGCTTCTTCGATCACCTTCTGGTGGCGGCGCTGCATCGAACAGTCTCTCTCGCCCAAGTGCACGACGTTGCCGTAATTGTCGGCGAGTACTTGAAACTCTATGTGCCGCGGCTTTTCGAGGAATTTTTCCATGTAGACTTGCGGGTTACCGAAAGCCGCGAGTGCCTCGGATTGGGTGACGCTGATGGCATTCAGCAGCGACGCGTCGGTATGCACGACTCGCATTCCCCGTCCGCCGCCCCCGCCGGACGCTTTGATGATCAACGGATACCCAATGTCCTTGGCGATGCGAAAATTCTCGTCGTTGTCGCTACCCAACGGTCCGTCGGAACCCGGCACGCAGGGGACGCCGGCTGCCTTCATCACCTTGATTGCGGACACCTTGTCGCCCATCAAGCGTATGGTCTCGGCGCGCGGTCCGACGAAAATGAAGCCGCTCTTCTCCACGCGTTCCGCAAAATCGGCATTCTCCGATAGGAAACCATAACCGGGATGAATCGCGACCGAATCCGTCACCTCGGCGGCGCTGATGATGGCTGGCATATTCAAATACGACAAAGCGGCTTGCGGCGGTCCGATGCAGACCGTCTCGTCCGCCAAAAGGACATGTTTGGTATTAAAGTCGGCGGTGGAATGCACCGCCACCGTTTTGATTCCAAGTTCGCGGCAGGCGCGCAGAATGCGAAGCGCAATCTCGCCGCGGTTAGCGATGACGACTTTTTCGATCATCGCGGCTATTCGATGATGAACAGCGGTTGACCGAACTCGACAGGCTCACCGTTCTTGGCGAGCATCGCGGTGACGCGACCCGCCTTATCCGATTCGATTTGGTTCATCATCTTCATGGCCTCGATGATGCAGAGTATTTGTCCCACCTTGATTTCCATGCCGATCTCGACAAAGGGTTTGGAGCCCGGCGAGGAGGCGGAGTAATAAGTACCGACCATCGGCGATGTCACCGTGTTGTCGTCGTTGCGTGGTTTGTGCTCGCCCGCCGACGTTGCAGGGGTCGCCGGCGCCGCAAGCGGCACGGTGGTCTGGCTTACGGGGCTCGCCATTGCCATCGCGGGCGGCATCGTCATGCGGGGATGGCGGCTGATGCGCACGGATTCCTCGCCTTCGGAAATCTCGAGTTCCGAGATTCCGGATTCCTCCAGCAGCTCGATCAATTTTTTTACTTTGCGAATGTCCATCCGCGAACCCCCTGAAGACTCTCTTTAAGTTGTGGCTACGCGCGCGCAGGCGGCTTCGAGTGCGAGCTCGTAACCGATCGGACCAAGTCCGAAGATGCAACCAACGGCAATATCGGACAAATAGGAACGGTGGCGGAATTCCTCGCGCGCAAACACGTTGCTGAGGTGAACCTCGATGAACGGCACCGATGTCGCGAGGAAAGCGTCGCGCAGCGCGATGCTGGTATGGGTGAGCGCGCCGGGATTGATTATCACGAACGCAAATCCGTCGTGCTTCGTCGCGTGTACCTTGGCGATCAACTCATGCTCCGCGTTGCTTTGTGCGGCCGCCAGCTCGTGACCCTTGTTCCGGGCCAAAGCGGCAAGCTTGGCTTCTATCTCTGGGAGCGTTGCCGAACCATAGATCGCCGGCTCGCGGCTTCCGAGCAGGTTTAAATTCGGTCCATTTAGCAACAAAATTCGCGCCATCTCGAAATCGATCCAGAGCTATCGCAAAGAAAAGGTCCGCGATAATAACCAGAAATTGAGTTGAAATGGCAAGCTTCGGCTGCGAACGCCGGAAATCCCCTAACCAGGGCGGGCGGCAATTATGGCGTGCAATCCCTCGGAGATCGTGCGCCTGGCTTCCGGCAGCCCAACTTGACGCTGGTTGAGGTTTTGGACGACCGAAAGGATGAGATCGAGCTGGGCCTGGTGCAACTCGCCCACGTACAGTGCGACCACCTCGCCCCGACGGTCCGTGAAAACGGTGAATGGAAACACCGGCGATTCGACGCCTAACGCGGCGGCTACGTCCAATGCATCCTGTTCGCCGATCAATAAGGGATAAGCGATCTTAAGTTCGTCCGCGTAGGCCACCACCTGGTCGCGGTGATCAAGGGCGATTCCGACCACTGTCACGTCACGAGCGCTCCATTTGCGGGAAACATCCTGGAGGAGCGGAATCTCCCGGCGGCAGGGCGCACACCAGGTGGCCCAGAAGTTGATCACCAGGGATTTACCCTCCCAGGTTCTGATCGAGGTCGCATGGCCGTCGCGATTCTTGAGGGAAAAATCGGGTAAACGATCGGGTATCTTCGCCGGCGGCGCCAATGGCCCATCGGAGGGGGCCTCAAGATCGCTGGCCGTTGGGGCACTCGCCTCGCCCACCGGAACCGACATGCCGCCGCTGGCTACCCGTGCTGTCATTCGGCTCGAATAGATGCGAACACCGGCCCAGACCCCGACGATAATCAGAAGCGCGAACCCGGCGGCGCGCAGCACCCGTTGGGTCATGGCGCCGGCAGGTCGATGCGGCGTCCCTTACGGAGGACCAGACCGGCAAAGAGGAAGGCAAACACTCCGCCAATGATGGCAATGCCCTCCCAGCGATGGGCCGGGATCGGGGCCGCCTGGACGGCGCTGCCAGGAAACAATACCTTGGTAATGGGTGGATAGCACAATCCAGCTTCCGCGCAGCCCTGATAGGTCACCTTGATCTGCAAGGGATGGGCCCCGAAATCGAAGCGTTTGTAGGCCACCGTCCCCTCGACCTGCTGCGTGAAGACCTCTTGTGTGCCTAGATAGGGGTCGGTCTTCGACGTGCCACGGGGTAAGGCGATGCCAGTCACTATCAAGTCGGGGCTCTCCGCAGCCACTTCGATCTTGCGCCGATACAGGTAGTAGCCGTCCGCAATGACCCAGCGCACCGTCAGCACGCCGCCATCGACTTGGGAGTGGACACGGAACGCAACGTCGGGCGGCAGGAAATCGGCATCATTGGACTCGACGCCGCGCATCCACCACGGCTTCGCCGAAGCAGACCCGCTGATCAAACAGAGCAGCGACAGACAAATCAGGAGTTTCAGTCTCATCGGCGCACTTTATAATAATTAGACATGGGCGCGGCCAGTACGGATGCTGCATAACAGCAAAAAATCGCACGCCCGACCCTTGAATTGGCAAAATCTGCCGCTATGATTAGCAGCCACGAGGTGAGAGTGCTAACAGCCTCCGCTCGCCAAACCTGTAACCCAAGCATTAGGAGTCTTGTTATATGAAGATTCGACCCCTTCATGACCGCGTGATCGTGAAACGAGAAGAAGAAGAGCGTAAATCCCCAGGCGGAATCGTGATCCCGGATACTGCGACTGAGAAGCCCATTTTCGGAAAAGTGGTAGCTGTCGGCAAGGGCAAGATTTTAGAGAACGGCGACATTCGCCCGCTCGATCTCAAGGTCGGCGACAAGATTCTATTCGGTAAGTACAGCGGCACCGAAGTGAAAATGGATGGCGACGAATTGGTAGTCATGCGTGAAGAAGACGTTATGGCTGTGGTCGAAGGCAAGTAAGCGCTTCGATCGACCGTATCTAATCGAATTCAAATAGAGGTATCAGCAAATGGCAGCAAAAGACGTACGCTTTAGCGACGACGCTCGGCAACGCATGTTCAAGGGTGTGAATGTTCTGGCGAATGCCGTCAAGGTAACGCTGGGTCCCAAAGGCCGCAACGCGGTCCTCGACAAGAGCTTCGGCGCCCCCACGGTCACCAAAGACGGTGTGTCGGTCGCCAAGGAAATCGAGCTCAAAGACAAGTTTGAGAACATGGGCGCGCAAATGGTGAAGGAAGTTGCGTCCAACACTTCCGATGAAGCCGGCGACGGCACCACCACCGCCACTGTGCTCGCACAAGCGATCATACGCGAAGGTCTGAAGTCGGTCGCCGCGGGCGCGAACCCGATGGATTTGAAGCGCGGCATCGATCTTGCGGTCACGTCCGCGACGGAAGAGCTCAAGAAGCTCTCCAAGCCGTGCAAGGACCCGAAGGCGATTGCGCAGGTCGGCACGATTTCGGCGAACTCCGACGAGAGCATCGGCAAGACGATTGCCGACGCCATGGCGAAAGTCGGCAAGGAAGGCGTCATCACCGTTGAAGAGGGCTCGGGCCTCGCGAACGAGCTCGAAGTGGTCGAAGGCATGCAGTTCGATCGTGGCTACCTATCCCCGTACTTCATCAACAATCAGCAGAGTCAGAGCGCGGAGCTCGACAAACCGTTGATCCTGTTGGTTGACAAGAAGATCTCCAACATTCGCGAATTGCTCCCCCTATTGGAAGCCATCGCGAAGGGCGGCCGTCAGCTGCTGATCGTCGCTGAAGATGTCGAAGGCGAGGCGCTTGCCACGCTCGTCGTCAACACCATCCGCGGAATCGTCAAGGTCGCCGCCGTCAAGGCGCCGGGCTTCGGCGATCGCCGCAAGGCCATGCTGCAGGACATCGCGATTCTCACGGGCGGCACGGTCATCTCCGATGAAGTCGGCTTGTCGCTCGAAAAGGCGACGCTGAATGATCTCGGCGAAGCGAAGAAGATTTTGGTGGAGAAAGAGAACACCACCATCATCGACGGTGCCGGCAAGGCTGCGGACATCAAGGGCCGCGTCGAGAGCATTCGCCAGCAGATCGAGGAAGCGACTTCCGATTACGACAAGGAAAAGCTGCAGGAGCGCGTTGCCAAGCTCTCCGGCGGTGTGGCCGTGATCAAGGTCGGTGCCGCGACTGAAATTGAAATGAAGGAAAAGAAGGCGCGCGTCGAAGACGCACTGCACGCAACCCGTGCGGCCGTCGAAGAAGGCGTAGTTCCGGGCGGCGGCGTTGCGCTGGTGCGCGCGCTGAAGGCGATCGAGAAACTGCTCGGCGCAAACGAAGATCAGACAACGGGCATCAAGATCCTGGCCCGATCGATCGAAGAGCCGTTACGGCAGATTGTTGCGAACGCCGGCGAAGACGCCGCGGTGGTTCTGAATCGTGTCCGCGAAGGCAAAGGCACGTTCGGCTACAACGCTGCGACGAGCGAGTATGGCGATATGATCGAAATGGGTATCCTGGATCCGACCAAGGTTACGCGTCTGGCTCTGCAGAACGCCGCCTCGGTTGCGGGTCTATTGCTCACGACAGAGGTCATGATCGCTGAGTCGCCGAAAGATGATGAGCATGCACATGGCGCGCCGGGCGGCGGCATGGGTGGCATGGGCGGCATGGATATGTAACACCGGTTATCCGGCTAGTTGCAGTCAAGAGAGCGGGCTTCGGCCCGCTCTCTTTTTTGGGTGTCTCAGTCGGGCGGCTGCCGCAGGATCCAGCCATTGCCATCCGGATCGGTAAACATCGAGTAGCGTCCCCAGGGCTCCTGCTTAATCTCCGTGAGCTTCAACCCCCGGCCGGTTAGTTCCTCATGGTCACGGACGATATCGGTGACGTTAAGCATCACACCCTGCAACCCGCCGGGCCGCATAGTATCGAACCAAGTCACCAGCGCCACAGTCGTCAAACACCCTTTGGGCGCCAGCTGTATCCACTTCTGACCAGGACCCATGGCGTCCTCCCGCAGAAGTTCAAATCCCAAGACATCCCGATAGAACCGCTTCGCACGCTCTTGATCGGAGACGGGCACGGAAATGATCTCGAATGAAATGACGGCCATGCTTCACCCTGTGGGTTAAAAAGAGATCATGCGGCGTGCGGTTGCCGATGTCGATCTGCGGAGAAACCACCGTGAAGTTTGCCCGCTGCACGGTACGGCCTGCGTGGCGACGTGCGCAGCTTTTTGATGCCGGCTAAATTTTGTGCGTTGACGTTTCCGCGGAAACGCCGAGTGAGCGGCGACCCTCATCGCGAGCGCGCTCTGCTTGATTGCACAGGACCCATACTCCAAGGTCATAGTCCATGCGTTCACCGCGCCAGTGAGTGGCGGCGGTCATGCTGTCGATACGGATGCCTTCGGCTTCGTGTGCTTTCTCGAGATCCTGCCAATGGTGGGCCGGCGTTGCCGAGGACTGCATCGGCATCGGGTCATATTCGCGACCATCGGCAGTTAGAAACCGCCAACGCCCCGCAGGCCCGGGCTCCACTAGCACGCCGCCCTCATGGACTAAGCGGTGATGCCAACGGCACAACGTGACGAGGTTTGTAAGCTTGGTTTCCCCGCCGTCGGCCCAGTGTTCGATATGGTGTGCGTCGAGGTATCGTCGATAGGTGCAGCCTGGAAAGCAGCATCCGGCATCGCGCGCGTTTAAGGCGCGGCGGATGGCGGGCGGGATGCTGCGGGTCTTGCGACCCACATTGAGCGGCGCGCCGTTTTCGTCTTCGACGAGGGGGACCAAGCTTGCATCGCAGGCAAGGCGGCGCGCGGTCTCAACCGGCAACGATGGTCCGTGCTCGAGGTGGCAGCGGCCGGCGGTCTGTTCCCGAAGCGTTTCGGCATCCACGTGCAGCACGACTTGATAGCGATCCCTGCCGCTCGGACAGGATGTCTTCTGCTGTAAATAGCTTTCTGCCACCAGACCCAGCGCATCGGCCCGTCGCGCTTGGTAGCTCTGCGGCTGCTCCTCGGAGAGTTCAAGGCACACCTCCGTCGTGGGCACCACTTCCATTGCGGCTTCCAGCGCCTTCAGCAACATCGCCCCGCTGAGTGCCGGTAGGCGGGCCTTGAGCACTAGACTCCCGTCGCCGTCGTAGTGGTATTCGACGCAGCGGTTCGTCTGTTGACGGGCTTCGCGCGATAATTGCTCGGCCTCCTGGGCTCGTCGGTACAGACGTACGATCGATTCAACGTGATATGCCGTGCCATGCAAGGCGATCATCAATAGATTCTCCTCTGTCGCAGCGCAGGCGACGCGAGTGAGGGCAC
Source organism: uncultured Gammaproteobacteria bacterium (assembly GCA_963755965.1). Lineage (GTDB taxonomy): Bacteria > Pseudomonadota > Gammaproteobacteria > Steroidobacterales > Steroidobacteraceae > Bog-1198. Next base: position 823,046 of record CAVWLU010000004.1, on the reverse strand, counting down.
GCACTTTCGAATAGCTCAATTCCCCGCGCGCCATGGAAGCGGCGATCAGCGGCAGGTCCTGAAGCGCATGCGCCACGCGCACCTTCTCGCGTGCCGCGCCGAGGTTTAGACCGCATTTGAAATTCAACCAGTGCGCGCAAGAGGCGAGCTTGCCGTCCGCCCATCCTAGACGACGATCGAACTCGCCAATGAGGGTGAGCCAGCGATATTGGGCGGCGTTCAAATGCCCGGCGAGTTCGGTGATTTGCGCTTCGAGTTCGTCGAGCGGCAACGGCGGCGAACCGTTGATCGTTGATCCGCTTTTCATGAGCTTCCCCACGTAACTGATGTTATATACAGTATTCTATCAAAATCACTTGGGAAAACAATTAATTGCCACGGAATTTGCCTCGAAGAATGGAGTCGAAAAATCGAGATTGAGGCGCACAAACCGTTAGGCCGCCGCACCCACCGTGGCGGCGTACAACTCCCATGGTTTGAGGTTGGCGAGACGTGCACTGTGCCTTGATCTAAAAGACGCCGTCTTCGGAAGTTTCGCAGCGTGTTCGCGCCGCGACGATTAGTTGCGCTACATGAAATTAAAACTTTCGGTCAGCGCAAATCATCCACGGTTGCGCCACCCGGTTCCGTCTTCAAGGTCACCGCGTTCCGCAGCGCTCGCCTTTATTGCTGTCTCACCGAACGGTTCGTGCCAAAGTATAGGCCTTGCCGGGATTTTCTCGTTGAGGGAGCCAAATGGGGTGGACTAAAAGCCAGCGCAACGTGGTGATCGCTGCGTACCTGGGTTGGACCTTGGACGCATTCGATTTCTTCCTCATGGTGTTCATGTTCAAGGACATCTCTGCGGAACTTCATTCGAGCATGCAGGTAGTGACGACTGCCGTCCTTTTGACCTTGGCCATGCGCCCCGTCGGCGCCTTCCTCTTCGGCCGTCTCGCGGATCGCTTCGGCCGCAAGCCCGCGCTCATGTGGAACATCGTGGCTTATTCGGTGCTGGAAATGGCTTCGGGGTTCGCTCCTAGCATGACGACGCTTCTGATCGTCCGGGCGTTGTTCGGTGTTGCGATGGGTGGGGAATGGGGCATCGGCTCGGCTTTGACCATGGAGAGCATTCCTGCGTCGGCGCGCGGTTTCGTGTCCGGTTTGCTGCAGGTGGGCTATCCCTCGGGCTACCTGCTTGCGTCTCTGGCCGTGTACTTGTTCTACGACAGGTTGGGATGGCGCTATATGTTCGTGCTGGGTGTGATCCCGGCTCTTCTGGTATTTTTCATCCGGCGGGGAGTCGACGAGTCGCCGGCGTGGAAGGAAAGGCAAGCTGGCCCGCGGGTTGGCTTCCTGTCTGTTTTGCGGCGCGACTGGACGTTGGCGGTCTACGCCATCGTTCTCATGACCGCTTTCAACTTCTTTAGCCACGGATCCCAGGATGCGTATCCGAACCTGTTTTTGAAGGGTCAGCATCACTTCGATACTCACTTGGCTTCGCTCATGACGGCCGTCGCAAACGTCGGAGCGATCTGCGGGGGTCTTTTCTTCGGTGCTCTCTCCGAGAAGATCGGGAGACGCCGGGCCATCATCATTGCAGCGCTCATTGCTCTGCCGGCACTGCCGTTCTTCGCGTTTGGCTCGACTCCGTTGATTCTCGCCGCGGGGGCGTTTCTGATGCAAATCTCCGTACAAGGAGCCTGGGGCGTGATGCCGGCGCATCTGAACGAGCTGTCTCCACCGGAGATTCGAGCGACTTTCCCGGGAGTGGTCTACCAGCTCGGCAATCTCTTCGCTGCGGTCAATCTAAATCTACAGGTGGCAGTCGCCGAAGCTCACGGCAACAACTACGGAATGGCGATGGCCGTGGTGGTCGGAACGGTGGTAGTGGTAATTACGCTGATGGTGGCTATCGGACCCGAGCGACGCGGCGTTCCGATGAGCGCGGCTCACGAACGCGCGCTCGCATCGGGTCTTCCGTGACTTGGTCGGCCAAACAGTATCTGACCTTCGAGGGCGAGCGCACTCGGCCCGTGCGGGATTTACTGGCAGCGGTGCCTGATGCGAATGCGCGAGCCGTAGTCGACCTAGGCTGCGGCCCCGGAAATTCGACTGAACTTCTCGCGGCGCGTTTTCCCAACGCCTCAGTGAGCGGATTCGACAGTTCCTCCAATATGATTGCGGCGGCCCGCAAGCGCCTGCCGAATTTGCGATTCGACACTGTCGATATCGAGGCGTGGATCAAAATGGAACCTGGTCCCTTCGATGTGATGCTGGCCAACGCAGTTCTACAATGGGTGCCCGACCACGGCACGCTGTTGCCGGCGCTCCTGGCCCTGCTCGTTCCCGGCGGCAGCCTCGCCGTACAAATGCCGGATAACCTTGATGAACCAGCGCATCGCTTGATGCGCGAGTTGGCTGCCGACGGGGCGTGGCGGGACAAGCTTAGCGTCGCCGCCGCAACACGTGTGTCCGTCGCACACGCGGATTGGTATTACAACGTGTTGCGGCCGAATTGCTCTGCGTTGGACGTTTGGCGGACGACTTACTACCACCCATTGTCCGGAGGGGAAAGCGCGATCGTGGAATGGTTCAAGGGAAGCGGCCTGCGGCCTTTTCTCGAACCTCTCGACGAGACGGAGCGCGCCGCCTTCCTCGTGCGCTACACCGCGGCCGTCAAGAGCGCGTATGCTCCGATGGCGGACGGGACCGTGCTGTTGCCATTTCCCAGATTATTCATCGTCGCGATTCGCTGATCTACTGACTCTACGGATCTACGGATCTGGAAAGGCGCGGCGGTCTCAAGCCCCCGTGCGCTGAGCGGGAACCCATGCGCGCGCCTGAGGAACTTCGCACACCACGGAGTTGCCGCCGCCGGCGCGGCGCCCGATCAGGAGGCGGCCGCCCACCGCACTCGATCGAAAGCGCATGGTGCGCATGCCGAGCCCGACGCCGCGGGTGCTCTCGGTCGGCAGGCCACGTCCGTCATCGAGTACTTCCAGCCGCACGCTGCCGTCGCGAATGAACAGTTCAATGTCGATGGCGTGCGCTCCGGAATGCTTCAAAGCGTTTTGTACTCCTTCCTGGGCGATTCGGTACAGATGATTGCGTACTTTGAGATCGAGGGTGAGCGGTGCGTCGTGATGGACGCGAAATCGCACCGCAGTGCCGCTCATGGAACTCCTACGTGCGAGACCCTCGAGCGCCATCTCCAAACTGCCGTCGGCGTCGGTCAACGGCGAAAGCCCTTGCACGATGAGCCGGGCATCTTGGATGCAGCTCGTCGCGAGCAGCGCCAGCTGATCGAGGTCTTCGGCGATCGCATCGCGCTCGCGTGCGGCACGATTGGCGAGCGCACGCGCCGAGAGGGCGAGGCCGGTGAGTTCCTGGCCCAGCCCATCGTGCATCTCCTGGCCGATCCGGCGCTGTTCGCCGGCGATCGCGTCGATCAACGCGTGGCTGAAAGCTTGCTTTTCGGTGACATCGACCGCGAACACCAATTCGGCCGGTTGACCGCCGAAGTCGATCGAACGTGTCCACACCTCCACATCGAGCACGCGCCCGTCGCGCGTCAAATGCCGTGTCTCGATCGGCTCGCTGGGCAAGCCCGCGACCAGCTCGCCTTTATCTTCCGGCGCCGGCGGTTCGCCGGGCGGCATCAGCGCCGCGACACTCATCGAAAGAATCTCCTCACGGCTCCAACCGTACTGGCGCAGCGCCGCTTCGTTGATCATCAGGAACCTCAAGCTGTCCGGATCGTGTACCCAAATGGGCTGAGGACTGCCATTGAATATCTCCGCGTAGCGGTGCTCCGCGCGCCGCCGATCGAGACCCGCGGAATCGCGCTCCGCCAGCAGCGCCGTAATGATCAGCGTGAGACCTGTGAGCAAGGCGCTGAAGGACCAGATCGTGATGAGGCCATTCAGTTCGTCGATATGATGGAAGGAACCGTAACTGAAGGCGCCGTAGCCGAAGGCGACGGAATAGGCCGTCAACACCAGGATTATGAGTGACGCGGCCGCCGCGGCTACGAGACCGAAGTGCATGGCGCCGACCACGATGAGCAGAGCGGCAAACACGGCAATGGGCGGCCTGCTATCCGGAGCCGCGGCGACGAACAAGATCGCGCAGCAGCAGATCGCGACGCCGAACAGCCACAGTGCACTCACGACCCAACGGTCGGTGAACTGTGTCAAGCTCCGCCGGCTCAATGTCACCAACATCGGGCCGAGGAGCAGCACGCCCGCCGTGGTGTTGGCCCACCAGCGAAACCAGCCAATGACGGTGGATGTATCGACCGATGGATCTGCAAGATAAAAGCCGAGATCGCCAAACGTGGGCGCGACCGTCATGCCGATCGCCGCGGCGAGAATGAACAGCGATACGTCTTTCGCGCGGCTGAAGCTGGGGTCGAAGCCGCGCCACTCGAGCACCCACGCCGTGAGCGCTGCGCCGCCGGCCAGTCCAATCCCTACACCGGCGGCCGCGATGAGCGGACTTTGCGTCAATATTTCTATGGCAACGCCGGCGCCAAACACCGCCGGCCACATGCGCCATCCCCAGCGATACATCGCGCCAACCGCAAATCCGCTGGGCAGAATGAGCAGCTGCAGGCTGCCGCCCAAGTTCGGTAATTCGGCGCCGAGTGCGCCGGTCGCGAAAATCAACGCGAACGCGAGCGTCCATCTGGGCACAAGTATTCCGGGAGAGCGCATCGGGTGTGGTCTCAAGCCCCCGTGCGCTGAGCGGGAACCCATGCGCGCGCCTGAGGAACTTCGCACACCACGGAGTTGCCGCCGCCGGCGCGGCGCCCGATCAGGAGGCGGCCGCCCACCGCACTCGATCGAAAGCGCATGGTGCGCATGCCGAGCCCGACGCCGCGGGTGCTCTCGGTCGGCAGGCCACGTCCGTCATCGAGTACTTCCAGCCGCACGCTGCCGTCGCGAATGAACAGTTCAATGTCGATGGCGTGCGCTCCGGAATGCTTCAAAGCGTTTTGTACTCCTTCCTGGGCGATTCGGTACAGATGATTGCGTACTTTGAGATCGAGGGTGAGCGGTGCGTCGTGATGGACGCGAAATCGCACCGCAGTGCCGCTCATGGAACTCCTACGTGCGAGACCCTCGAGCGCCATCTCCAAACTGCCGTCGGCGTCGGTCAACGGCGAAAGCCCTTGCACGATGAGCCGGGCATCTTGGATGCAGCTCGTCGCGAGCAGCGCCAGCTGATCGAGGTCTTCGGCGATCGCATCGCGCTCGCGTGCGGCACGATTGGCGAGCGCACGCGCCGAGAGGGCGAGGCCGGTGAGTTCCTGGCCCAGCCCATCGTGCATCTCCTGGCCGATCCGGCGCTGTTCGCCGGCGATCGCGTCGATCAACGCGTGGCTGAAAGCTTGCTTTTCGGTGACATCGACCGCGAACACCAATTCGGCCGGTTGACCGCCGAAGTCGATCGAACGTGTCCACACCTCCACATCGAGCACGCGCCCGTCGCGCGTCAAATGCCGTGTCTCGATCGGCTCGCTGGGCAAGCCCGCGACCAGCTCGCCTTTATCTTCCGGCGCCGGCGGTTCGCCGGGCGGCATCAGCGCCGCGACACTCATCGAAAGAATCTCCTCACGGCTCCAACCGTACTGGCGCAGCGCCGCTTCGTTGATCATCAGGAACCTCAAGCTGTCCGGATCGTGTACCCAAATGGGCTGAGGACTGCCATCGAATATCTCCGCGTAGCGGTGCTCCGCGCGCAACCGATCGAAACCCGCAGAATCGCGCTCCGCCAGCAGCGCCGTAATGATCAGCGTCAAACCAGCGAGAACGCTACTGTAAGACCAGATCATGGTGAGTGCCTCCAACTGGCTGAGTCGGATGAAGTCACCGCGATGGAAGGCCACGGAATAGGCTGTCAGCGACGAGACGACGAATGCCGCGGATGCGGCGACCACGAGGCCGAAACGTATGGTGCCTATCACGATGAGAACAACGGCCAAAATCATGACCAGTGGCCGGCCGACCTGGGTGTGAAAGGCCAGAAACGTCGCGACGCAGCAGATTGCGAGACCTAGCAGCCATAGCGCGCTCTCGGCCCGGTTATCGGTGATCTGCGTGAGGCTTTGCCGGCTCGCCGCCACTAGTATTGGCGCGAGGACGATTACGCCGGCGGTGGTATTGCTCCACCATCGGATCCAGTCAATCAACTGCACGACACCGGACTCTGAGGTCGCGACATAGAAGCCGAACAAACCGAAGGTGGGTGCGAGCGTCATACCGGTTGCTGCGGCAAGAATGAACACCGGCACGTCTTTCGCGCGGCTGAAGCTCGGGTCGAAGCCGCGCCGCTCGAGAATCCATGCCGTGAGTGCCGAGCCGCCCGCGAGTCCAATCCCAACGCTGACGGCCGTAAAAACCGGTTGGTGCACCCACAGGTCGGTCGCGACGCTTGCGGCAAACACCGCAGGCCACATCCGCCGTCCCCAGCGATACATCGCGCCAACCGCAAATCCGCTGGGTAGAATCAGTAGCGGCAGGCTGCTGCCCAAGCTCGGCAGTGCAAAACCGAATGCGCCGCTCGCGAAAATCAACGCAAATACGAGCGCCCACCTGAGGACAGGTATTGTGGGAGAGCGCACCGAGCGCCGGATCGCATCGATCACATCGATCTCCCTCGGGGTCCTTCCCTGGTAACCTAGGGTGAGAAAGGTATCCTTGATTTGCATGTGATTCAATCATCGCGCCCGACCGTGTCCATTACATCCCTCCAATCCGTACCAGAAATCTTGCAGGAACCCGTGATTCGCTGGTGGGAACGCGCGAGCCGACAGGGAGCATTGCTGAAGATCTATGAGTCTCTGCCCGCCACGCTCCAAGGAGAACTGACGCGGGTTGCAGCGGCCAGCGAGTTTGCCGCAGCGGTATTGATCCAAGATCCCGACGCTCTCGCCTGGGTTAGTCAGAACATGGCGCCGTTGCCTGCGCGGGCCGCGAACGCCGAGTACGAACGGCGCGCAGCCTCTGCGCCGGCGACTGCGGACGCACAGCGCGTGTTGCGCGAGTGGCGACGACGCGAGATGTTGCGCATAGCTTGGCGTGATATCGCCGGTCGCACTCCCGTGACCGAAACCCTGCGCGGCGTATCGGACTTGGCGGATGCCTGTATTCGCGCCGCCGCCGCAGCGGCGCAGGTCCACCTCGAGAACCCTTTTGGAAAGCCTCGAAGTCAAGCAGCGGGGGATGTACCGCTGATCGTCCTGGGCATGGGCAAACTGGGCGGCGTTGAATTGAATTTCTCCTCCGACATCGATCTCGTGTTCCTGTTCGCTCATGCCGGTGAAACCAATGGCGCGCGCGTGCTCGACAACGAGGAGTATTTCAATCGCCTCGGCCGGGAACTTATCCGATTGCTTGATGCGAGAACCGAGGACGGTTTCGCTTTTCGAGTGGATATGCGCCTGCGACCCTTCGGGGAGAGCGGGCCGCTGGTCGTGAGTCTTGCCTCGCTCGACGACTACTTGCAGCAGCACGGCCGAGATTGGGAGAGGTACGCCTGGGTGAAGGCGCGCGCGATCGTGGGTGCCGACGACTACCGCTCGGCGAACGAAGAGTTCGTTAGGCCGTTCGTCTACCGCCGCTATCTCGATTTCGGCGTGTTCGAATCGCTCCGTGAAATGAAGGCGCTGATCGTTCGTGAAGTGGCACGCCGAGATCTCGAGCAGGACCTCAAGCTCGGGGTGGGCGGAATTCGAGAGATCGAGTTCATCGTGCAGTCGATGCAATTGGTGCGCGGCGGCAGCGATCGGCGTTTGCAGAACGCCGCACTACTCGAGGTGATGCCGCTGTTGGCGAGTTCAAAGCTGTTGTCGAGCGCTGAAATTGCGCAATTGAGCGATGCCTATCTGGTGCTGCGCAAGGCCGAAAACGCCGTGCAGATGATTCGCGACGAGCAAACCCACGGGATTCCTTCGGACCCGATGGACCGCGCTCGCCTCTGCTTGAACATGGACGTACCGGATTGGCCGACCGCGATCGCGCGCATCGACGCTGCGCGTCGGACCGTGGCCCGGCAATTCGAAGAATTGTTGTTCGGCGGCCCGGACACGCAGCGCCGTAATGGGGAGGCTGCATTGAATTGGCTCGGGGTCGAGGAAATCGACATCGAGGAGGAACTCGCCAACGGCGGATTTCCCGCGCCCGAGATTCCGGCAGTCGCGGCCTTGTTGGAGGCCTATCGACACGCGGCTCCCTATCGCAGGCTGGATGAGGCCGGGCGGCGGCGGCTGCACGTCATTCTGGATCGGCTGCTGAAGGCTGCAGCAGTGCAACCGTCTCCCGCCGGCGTCGTGCAGCGGGTACTGCGCGTGCTGGATGCAATCGGCGCACGCTCATCGTACTTGGCGCTGTTGAAGGAACAGCCTATGGCGCTCAACCGGCTGATCGACGTTTGCGCGATCAGCGGATTTTTGGCACGTCAGATCGCGGATTTTCCTCTGCTGCTCGACGAACTGATCGACGCAAAAGCGTTCGAGGAGATTCCGTCGCGCGAGAGTTTTGCGCGCGAGCTCGCGGCACGCACCGAACGGCTCCCTGCCGATGATCCGGAACGGCAGGTCGAGGCGTTGCGGGAATTCCAAAAGGTCGCTGTATTCGCAGTCGCGCTTGCCGATCTCACGGGGCGCCTGCCGCTGATGTCCGTCAGCGACCGGCTGACGGACATTGCCGAGCTCATCGTGCAATGCTGCATGGATCTCGCGTGGGAACAAATGACGAAGACCTACGGCGTGCCTCGCTGCGGCGATGACGAAGCGAGCACTCGTATCGTGAAAGTCGCCGTGGCGGGTTACGGCAAGCTCGGCGGATTGGAGCTCGGCTACGGTTCCGATCTGGATCTCGTGTTTTTGCATGACTCGAGCGGCGAGATTCAACAGACGACGAGCGAGCGGCCGCTCGACAATGTCGTGTTCTTCCTGAGGCTTGGGCAACGGATCGTTCATTTGCTCACGATGCATTCGGCTGCGGGACGGCTGTACGAAGTTGATATGCGCTTGCGTCCGAACGGCAAGGGCGGATTCCTGATGACCGGTATCGACGCGTTCGAGCGGTACCAGCAGCAAGACGCTTGGACCTGGGAACATCAAGCTCTGCTGCGTGCACGGGCGGTTGGCGGCGCTGCAAACCTTTGCCGGCGCTTCGAGGAGACGCGGCGGCACACGCTATGCACTGCCGTGCGGCGCGACACTCTGCGCACCGACGTGATCGAAATGCGACTGCGCATGCGCCGGGAACTCTCTCAGGCGGGTCCCGGACAGTTCGACATCAAGCAGGATGCGGGCGGCATCGCGGACATCGAATTCTTGGTGCAATATCTGGTACTGGCGGCTGCGAGCGAGTATCCGGATCTGGTGACGTACTCCGATAATATCCGCCAGCTCGAGGGCCTTGCCCGGGTCGGCGTGCTCGAGGCCGGAACGGCACTGTGGCTCAAGGAAGCGTATATAGGCTATCGTACCGTCCTGCATCACCTATCGCTGGAGGGCGGACAGCGCGTGGTGGAGGCGGAGCAACACGCAAAGACGCGGTCGCGGGTACAGGAGATCTGGCGTAAAGCCTTCGATACCGCCGTAATTTGAAGCAAGCGGAGCTAGACCCATGTCGGCACTGATAGAACCCAATGCGCAACATCAATACACGGTGACGCCGGCGGATTTGCCATTGTCATGCCCAATGCCTGACATGTATTTGTGGAATTCTCACCCTCGGGTGTACCTCGCCATCGAAGCGGCAGGCTGGGCCAAATGCGGGTATTGCGGGGCCGAGTATTCGCTCATTCGCGGTGCCCACGAAGTGGACCAGCCGGGTCAGTGAACCGGGCGGGAGCCGGGCAGTAGTTAACTCTTGTACTCGCGGTAGGACTTTTCTTCGACCAGGCCGGACCCCAGTTTGAGGTTGAGCCGCCGCTTGATGGCGGCCCGCTCATCATTCTCGATATACACCGCGCGCGCGAGCTGGATGAACTCGGAGTCGAATGCCTTCGCGCGCTCCTTATCCCGGATATCGTCTTCGATCTTCCACAATCTCTCATTGACGGCCAGCAAGTCGTTAACCTCGCTTTCGACGTCGATCACGGCGTATGCGGAACTCTTCCATGTGTCCTCCAGCGCATGGAGTTCGACACGCACGTTCGCCAATTTTTTCGGGTCCGTCATACGCTGCGACTTAATGCGCAGAATAGTGATTTTATCGAGCAGCTCTCCGGGAGATACGGGCACCTTGATTTCGTCCATACGTGCATCTTAGCGAAAATTCAATTGATTCGAAGGGTGATAAGCTTGCGCCGATTCCTATGTATAGACGCATTGTCACTGCGATGGGCGCCATGCTGATCGACGCCGGGTCCCTCGGCGAAGTACTCGACAGCGCGGCGGAGGCGCTGTTTGAGCCGCAATTTTGGGCCGCTCGCGGTGAACTGATCGCCGTGCGCGCCGGGCGGGGCGCCGCATGGTTCCTCGAGTCCGAATCCCACCATTGGGTGCTGCGTCACTATCGGCGCGGGGGATTGCTGGCGCGGTTTTCTCAAGATCGGTATCTCTGGGCGGGCGAGGCTCGAGTCCGCGCATTCGCGGAATACCGGCTGCTGGCCGACATGGTCGGGCGCGGGCTGCCGGTTCCGAAACCGATCGCGGCGCGTTACCAGCGCACCGGCATGACCTATCGCTGTGATCTCATCATGCAACGCATAACGGATGCGAAGCCCTTGAGCGCGATGCTCGGCGCCGCTGCCTTGAGCGATGCGTCATGGCGCGCGATCGGCGCAACAATTGCGCACCTGCACCAGGATCGTGTCGATCACGCGGATCTCAATGCGCACAATATTCTGCTCGACGGTCAGGGGCGCATCAGCGTGATCGATTTCGATCGCGGCCGCGTGCGGAATCCAGGTGCGTGGACATTGCGAAATTTGAACCGGTTGCGCCGCTCGCTCGTGAAGGTGTCGCGCGATTTGCCGCCCGGCCGATTCTCCGCCGAAGCCTGGCAATGCTTGCTCCGTGGCTATGAGTCTCTCGAGCGATGAGTCCCTCGAGCGACCATGATTCCTAGGGTAGACCCGCCGTGCGCCGCCTCTACAGCCTACTGATCGTTCTCCTGGCGCCTTTGGTTTTCGCCATAGCGCTGTTCCGGGGATTGCGCGACCGCAGCCACTGGTCGAATTTGCGCGAGCGCTTCGGATGGGGACTCTTCGCCGACGGAGCACCGAGTATTTGGCTGCATGCGGTGTCGCTCGGCGAAGTGACCGCGGCGGCTTCGCTGGTGCGTGCGCTGCGGGCCCGCTATCCCGCGATCCCGTTTGTGTTGAGCACCGCGACGGCGACAGGACGCGCCCGTGCGCAGGCGCTGTTCGGCGACGAGATCGGCATTCGTTTCCTGCCTTACGATACGCCGGGATCGGTACGGCGCTTCTTGAAACGAATCCGCCCGCGTCTTGCGATCATCATGGAGACCGAACTTTGGCCCAATCTGCTGCATGAGTGCCGACGGTGCGGCGTGCCCGTGGTATTCGCGAGCGCGCGCCTGACACCGAAATCTGTGGCGCGCTATCGCCGCATCGGTGCCTTGATACGCGGTGCGTTGTCGGAAAATACCTTGGTCGCGGCGCAGACGCCGGAGGATGCCGAGCGCTTCATCGCTATCGGCGCCGACCGGAGTCGTACGCACGTCATCGGCAACGTGAAATTCGATATTGAACTCGGCGACTCGATCATCGAGAAAGGGCGTCAATTGCGGGCGCGCTACATCGGTCCCCGCCCGGTATGGATTGCCGGCAGTACCCATGGCGGCGAGGAGGAACAGCTGCTCGACGCGCACGCCGCGCTGCAGGGGGGCCAGGCACAGGCCTTGCCGGCACAGGCCTTGTTGATGCTGGTGCCGCGGCATCCGCAGCGCTTCGAAAGCGTGTCGAACTTGTTGGTGCGGCGGGGAATTCGCTTCGATCGGCGCAGTGTCGCCGATGCGGTGCGGCCGGAGGCGCAAGTTTTGTTGGTGGATACCGTGGGGGAACTCGCGGCGTTGTACGCCGCGGCCGACGTGGCCTTCGTCGGCGGAAGCCTAGTGCCTGTCGGCGGCCACAATCTGCTCGAACCGGCCGCGCTCGGCGTGCCGGTGGTCACGGGACCTTATAATGCCAACAGCAAGGAAATTGCGCGGTTGTTGGTTGAGGGGGGCGGCGCCGTGGAGGTCCAAGATGCGGCGGCGTTGGTAGAGGTCTTGCGCAAATTTCTCGCCGATCCGGCGCTCCGTCAGCAAGTGGGCGCCCGTGGACGTGAGTTCGTGGAACGCCATCGCGGCAGCGTGGCGCGGCTCCTCGATCTCATTGCTCCTTTGTTGGCTGCGCCTCCGCCGGTAGCCCCTCTGCCGGTTGCGGCGAGTCCTTGAGCAAGGTGTTGAGCCGATTCAGGCTCTGTTCCGACAGGATGCCTGCCGCCTGCTGCAGTTTGAGCACGTTCATCATGTAATCGTAACGACTGCGCGAGTAATCGGTTTGCGCCTGTATCCAAAGGCGGCGCGATTCCAGCACATCCACCGCGGTACGCGTACCGGCCTCGTAACCCGACTCGGTGGCATTGAGGGCCGTCGAATTCGATTCCACCGCGCGGCGAAGCGCCCTAACGTGGGAGATTTCAGACAGGACGCCAAGATAGGCGTCGCGTGCATCATGCTCCGTTTGACGGGCCACCCGCTCCAGCCTCTCCTTTGCCGCCCGATGCTGATACACGGCCTGTCGCACCTGCGAGGACACCATCCCTCCCGTGTAGATCGGAATCGTGAATTGAATCCCGATGATGTTCTGATATTGGTCCACGGAGGAACTGCCGTACGGCGTGCCGTCCGAGTTGATGTATTGACCGTCGCTGGTCGCTCGGTATCGGCTCGCAACCAGGTCGACCGTCGGCAGGTGACCGCCCCGTGCCGAACTCACCGCTTCGCGGGCAATATCCGCGGCCAAGCGGCTGGATACGAGTGACAGGTTCTGCTGCAGCGCCATTTCCACCCAACGATCTTCACTGCTCGGCTCGGGATTTGCGAGCTCGAAGGGCTCGATGGGCCGCGCCAGGGACTGGTAGGCATCCCCCGTGATCTCGCGCAGCAGCTCCTGGGTGGATGACAGCTGGCGTTTGGCGGCAATGACCGCTGCCGCGCCGGAATCGTGGGCCGCGCGCGCCTCTTGGACGTCGGTGATGGCGATCAGCCCGACCTCATAGCGCTTTTCGGACTGCTCCAGCTGCCGATTGACCGACGCCAAGTTGCCCTTCTGCGCATCGAGATCGTCTTGCGCGGCCAAGACATCGAAGTATCGCTGCGCGACCCGAGCGATCAAGTCTTGCTGAGCCGCCTGGTAATCAGCCTCGGCCTGGGCGACCTGTGCATCCGCCTGCTTCAGCGCCACCCAATTCTGCCAGCGAAACAGGTTCTGCTTGAGGTCTACTCCGTAGTGATGGGTGGTTGTAGTGACGTGCCCATCGAAGGGGAAGCTCTCGAGGATTGTCTGCCCGTTGCCGAGTTCAACGGATTCGACCTGGTTCGTCGCTCCGACGTCCCGTTCCTTGGTGGCGGTGCCGTTGCCCGAGACCTGCGGCAGCAATGCCGAAAGTGCTTGCGGCTTCGATTCGAGCGCGGCGAGGCGAGTGGCCTCGGCCTCCCTGAGTTGAGGATCGTTTTGCAACGCGCGCTGGTAGACCGCCAACAAATCGGTTGCGGACGCGGCCTGGCCGGCCAGGCAACAGACGAGCAGAGTCAAAAAACGTTTCATTGGGTGTTATATGTAACTATATCACTTCAGTACTGCGGTATTTGCGGGTCCACGTCCCGAGACCACGCCAAAATGCCGCCGGCGAGGTTCTGCACCGAACTGAACCCCTGTGCGGCGAGGAAACGCGCCACTTGGAGGCTCCGGCCGCCTGAGCGGCAGATGACAACCGTCGTCGTTTGGGGGTTGAGTTCCCCCAGTCGATCCTCGATTTGACCCATCGGAATGTGCAAGTTGGGCGAAGGCACCGGGGCCAACTTGATTTCCCAATCCTCGCGTACGTCCAGCAGCGTCATTTCGGCGCCAGCAGCACGCCGCTCAAGGAACTCTCGAGGGCTCAGCTCTTCGATCATCAGAATACAAATCCTTGCGCGGCGGTTGCATTGGTCAGAGGCTCGATGACGGTCTCGAATAGGCTCTCTCGAATCCACTCGCTCTGATCCACCCGGCGCACCAGCATCGCGTCCATGACGGGCGCCGAGCCGACTACGGCGAACAGCCGGCCGCCAATGGAGAGTGCCCGCTCGAAGCGCGTGTCGTACACCGGCAATGATCCGGTGACGGCAATGACATCGTACTCACCCAACGGAGCTGGGCCGAACGCGTCGCGTGTTTCGAACTGCACACGCGCCTTCGGCACGGCGCGGAGATTGGCAGCAGCAGAAACGGTAAATTCCGCACGTATGTCGATAGAATGCGTCAAGGCGCTAAGCAAACTCAAGCATGCACTCAAATAGCCGGTGCCGGTGCCGACTTCGAGCGCACGGTCCCCTCCGTTGACTCCCAGCGCCTGCAAGATGCGACCCTGAATCTTGGGCGCGAGCATCGACTGGCCGAACCCGATGGGGAGCGGCGCATCGGCGAAGGCGAGCTCGCGATAGCCCTCCGGCACAAAGGCTTCGCGCGGCACTTGGGATATCGCGTCGAGAACGCGTGGGTCGAGAACTTCCCAGGTGCGAATCTGCTGATCCACCATTTGCTGTCGAGCAACCAACGTATCCATTCATTTCCCTTAGCGATAAGGCCGCTGATTATGGTCAATTTCCACAGGCGACGCCATGCCTGTGCGCTATTCTCACGGTCACGATGATTCAAGACGCGCCCAACCCGTGGGGGCCCTAAAAAACCAGACGTCGTCGGAACGTATCGTTATCGAGGTCTTCAGTTGATTTTGTCTTCTATCGCTTTGTGGTTCCTGACCTGTGCTGTTTTAGCCGTGGGTGTCGGTGTGCTCCTCGTTTGGAAGCAACGCCAGGAGCGCGCCGTCAGCGAATTCTCCGCGCAAGTGTCGCAGCTCACGCGCGACGCGGGCTCCGCGGGACGCATCGGGCTTAAGGGCAAACCCGAGGCGCTGGGGCAGCTCGGCTCGGCAGTGAACGAACTTTTGGAAAATCTCGAGCAGCGCGGGGCGCGCCTGCATGACCGCGAACAGCTCTTTCAACGTTTGGTCGAGACGGTGCATGACGCCGTGCTGGTTCACCGCAATTGCATCTTATTCGCCAACTCGCGCTTTTTGGCGCTCTTGGGCATGGCCGCCGCGGATGTGGTAGGTAAGCCGCTGGCAAATTTTGTCGCACCGGAATATGTCGAGCTGGTGGACAACAACTTGCGCCGTCGGTTGGCCGGCGAACCCGCAGCCGAGCGCTACGAAGTCGAACTCGTCGGACTGCACGGCGAGGTCAGCCGTATTGAACTGGCGAGCACGCTGATAGACAGCGCGGGGGAGCCGGCATTGCTGCTCACGGCTCTGGAAATGCTGCCGATCTCGCATAACCCACCGTCTCGGCCGCGATCCATGGTGACGCTCGACGCAATGGGCGAAAGCGTCATCACGGTCGACGGGGATGGCCGAATCGATTACATCAATCACGCGGCCGAGACCCTGTTGGCCCAGACTTTCGAGGAGGTCGTGGGCAAGTCCTTCCCGGACGTAGCCTCCCTGGTCGATGAAACCGACCGCCGCTCGTTGGGGGATCCGGTGCGCAAGGCATTGAGCACCGGGGGCCGGGTCACCATGGGCAAGCGCGCGGTACTGGTGCCGGCCGTCTCCGCTCCGGAACGCTCGGTCGAGATCAGCGTGACGCCGCTCAAATCCAATGGCAAGGAGACTCTCGGTCTCGTGCTGGTGATGCACGACACCAGCGAGTTGCGCGGTTTGACCCGTCAGATGACCTATCAAGCCAGTCACGACGCTTTGACGGGCCTGGTGAATCGGCGGGAGTTCGAACGGCGGCTGCGCGAGGCAATGGACTCCGCACAGACGGGAGATGCGCCGCACGCCTTGTGCTATCTCGATCTCGACCGGTTCAAAGTGGTGAACGATACCTGCGGTCACACGGCCGGCGACAATATGCTCCGCGAGGTCGCCAGCATCATCAAAGAAGCGGTGCGCGATTCGGACACGGCCGGGCGCATCGGCGGCGATGAATTTGCGTTGCTATTGGTCGGCTGCCCGCTCGAGAAGGCACGACAGATCGCCGACGACGTGGTCCGTTCCGTCAACGATTTTCGATTTGTATGGAAGGACAAGATCTTCAATATCGGTGTCAGCATCGGTCTCGTGGAAATCGGCCACGACGGCGGCTCGATCGAGGACATCATGAATTCGGCCGATTCCGCGTGCTACGTCGCCAAGAAGCAGGGCGGGGTGCATGTGCACGTATATTCCGCGCGCGAGGAGGCGAACGCGCGCCACAGCGGCGAGATTCACTGGCTTCAAAAGCTGCAGTCCGCCTTGCGCGACAACAAATTCGAGCTGTACTACCAACCCATCGTGCATGCACGCAGCACGGAGGTGCGCGGCCCCGCGCTCGAGGTATTCGTGCGTATGGAAGCCGAAAACGGCGAACCCAGCGCGCCGCCGGCCGAATTCATCCGCGCTGCCGAACGCTACCGTCTGATGCCGCACGTCGATCGCTGGGTGGTACAGGCGGTGCTATCCGCTCTGGGGCGCGGCGGCATGAAGTTGCCGCCGGGCCGAAGCGTCGCAATCAACATCGCGGGGCAAACGCTGGGAGATACTGAATTTTTGGAGTTCGTCGTCGATTGCTTCGATCACACGGGGGCGAATCCCGGGGATATTTGCTTCGAAGTGACCGAAAGCGCCGTGGTGGCCAATTTGGACCAGGTGCGCCGCTTCATCGCGGTGCTGCATGGCATGGGATGCGAGTTCGCGCTGGATGACTTCGGCAGCGGATTGAGCTCGTTCTCGACCTTGAAGACGTTGCCGATGGATTACATCAAAATCGACGGATCATTCATCCGCAATCTCGCCGCGGATACCGTGAATCAGGCGATGGTCGCCGCCATGATAGAACTGTCCCGCAGCTTGAATTTTCGGATCGTCGCCGAACAAGTCGAGGATCAGCTGTCGCTGGACACGGTGAAAAGTATGGGAATCGATTTCGTGCAGGGTTTCATCATCGGCCGCCCCCAACCTCTGTCGGTTACGCCAATCCCCCTGTAAAGTCAGGGTCTTATAACCTCCCGGCAGGCGCTCATAACAAACTGCTCTGGCATTTGTCCTGCGCTTAGGAGGAAAATCGTCCTATTCTCGAGAAACCCCTAAGGTGCAGCATGCCCATCTATGAAGACAACACCAAGTCCATCGGCCGCACGCCGCTGGTGCGCATCAATCGCTTGGATGCCAGCAGCAGTGCCACGATTCTCGCCAAGATCGAAGGCCGCAATCCGGCCTACTCGGTGAAGTGCCGCATCGGCGCCGCCATGGTATGGGACGCCGAGGAGCGCGGCACGTTGAAGCCCGGCATGTCGATCGTCGAAGCGACCAGCGGCAATACGGGCATTGCTCTCGCCTATGCGGCTGCCGCGCGGGGCTACGGCTGCGTGCTCACCATGCCGGAGACGATGAGCATGGAGCGGCGCAAGGTGCTGATCGCTTTCGGCGCCAAGTTGATCCTGACTCCGGGCGCGAAGGGTATGAAGGGTGCGATCGCCAAGGCCGAAGAATTAGCGGCGGCTGATCCCGGAAAATATGTCTTGATGCGCCAGTTCGACAATCCGGCCAATCCCGGGATCCATGAAAAAACGACCGGACCCGAAATTTGGGAAGATACCCAAGGCAAGATCGACGTGCTGGTCTCGGGGGTCGGGACCGGCGGCACGCTGACCGGTGTGTCGCGATACATCAAGGGCACCAAGGGTAAGAAAATCATCACGGTCGCGGTCGAGCCGACCAATTCGCCGGTCATCAGTCAGACGTTGGCCGGCCAACCGCTCGTACCTGCTCCGCACAAGATTCAAGGCATCGGCGCGGGTTTCATTCCGAAGAACTTGGATCTGTCGCTGGTCGATCGCGTCGAGCAAGTGAGCAATGAAGAGGCCATCGCGGTGGCGCGAGGCCTGGCGCGCGAGGAAGGCATGCTGTGCGGAATCTCCTGCGGTGCCGCGATGGTGGCGGCCTTACGCCTGGCGCGCGAGCCGGCCCAGGCCGGCAAAACGATCGTGGTGGTGCTGCCGGATGCCGGTGAGCGCTATCTGAGCGGTGCGCTGTTCGAAGGCTTGTTCGAGGACGTCGAGAAGATGCAGGCGGTCGCCTGAACGGCCTATGACTGCCCTAGCCACCCCTAAATCAAGCCCGACGGAACTTGACCGCTTGAGCGAAGAGTTGCTCGAGAGCTATCTCGGCGATGAACGCGCACGGCGCATTTCACGCCGCTATCTGCCGTCCCGGGAAGCGATCGCCGAGATTTTGCAGGGCGTGCTCGACTTGATGTATCCGGGGTACTTCGGCCGCCGCGATTTGAGCAGCGAGAATCTGGGGAGTTACGTCGCACAATCGCTCGCGGCGCTGGCGCCGAAAATCGAACGCGAGATGGAACACTGCTTGTGCTACGGGCGAGAGCGCGAAGCCGCATGGCCCGAGTTCGGCGAGTGTGCACCCCGCGCGCACGATTTGACCGGGATTTTTCTACGGCGGCTGCCGGAGATTCGCGGTCTACTCGTGCGGGACGTGCAAGCGGCATTCGACGGCGATCCCGCTGCGACCAATCTCGATGAAGTGATTCTGGCCTATCCCGGCGTGCTGGCCGTCAGCGTGTATCGTATTGCCCATGCGCTGTACGATTTGGGTGTGCCGATGATGGCGCGCATCATGACCGAGTGGGCGCATTCGAAGACCGGCTGCGACATTCATCCCGGAGCGAAAATCGGCCCGGCGTTCTTCATCGATCACGCCACCGGTGTGGTCATCGGCGAAACCACGGAGATCGGCGAAGGCGTCAAGCTCTACCAGGGAGTTACGCTCGGCGCGTTGTCCTTTCCCAGGGACGCCAGCGGCCAGATCATTCGCGGCCGCAAGCGCCATCCGACGGTCGAGAGCGGTGCGACTCTATATGCAAACGCCACGGTGCTCGGCGGTCAAACCGTCGTCGGCGCACACAGCGTCATCGGCGGTTCGGTGTTCCTGACGCGCAGCGTGCCGCCGCGTTCGCGCGTGTCGCTCAAAGAGCCGGATTTGCGGGTTGCCTCACGGGACGGCGCAGCCGAGCCCGACGCCATTTACTTCGATATCTAGTCTGATATCTAGCGCTCCCGCGCTACATCAATTTGCCGAGCACCGGCACCAACAATAGCGCGACGATGTTGATGATCTTGATCAATGGGTTGATCGCCGGACCCGCCGTGTCCTTGTACGGATCGCCCACGGTGTCACCGGTGACAGCGGCTTTGTGCGCGTCAGAACCCTTGCCGCCGAAATGACCCTCTTCAATGTATTTCTTGGCGTTGTCCCAGGCGCCGCCGCCCGTGGTCATTGAAATCGCGACGAACAGGCCGGTGACGATGGTGCCAATCAGCAATCCGCCCAGCGCCTGCACCCCGGAACCCGGTCCCATGAGCCAATTTATGATGAATACCAACACGATCGGCACGATGATCGGCAGCAAGGAGGGGATGATCATCTCCTTGATCGCCGCCTTGGTCAGCATGTCCACCGCGCGCGAATAGTCGGGTTTCGCGGTGCCTTCCATGATGCCCTTGATGTCGCGGAATTGCCGCCGCACCTCGTTCACCACCGCGCCCGCCGCACGGCCTACCGCTTCCATCGCCATGGCCGCAAACATGTAAGGGATCAGGCCGCCGATAAAGAGCCCGATAATCACCGCCGGATTCGACAAGTCGAAGGCGGTGGCATGGCCCAAGACTTCCTCGAGCTTGTGGGTGTAGTCCGCGAACAGGACCAGGGCCGCAAGGCCTGCCGAGCCGATGGCGTAGCCCTTGGTGACCGCCTTCGTGGTATTGCCGACGGCATCCAAAGGATCGGTGACATCGCGAACCTTTTTATCCAGCCCCGCCATCTCGGCAATGCCGCCCGCGTTGTCCGTGATCGGACCATATGCGTCGAGCGCGACGATCATGCCGGTCATCGACAGCATCGCCGTGGCGGCGACGGCGATCCCGTAAAGACCGGCAAGCTGATAGGAAGCCCAAATGCTCAATGTCACGGCAATTACCGGCAATGCGCAGGCCTTCATCGAGACGCCGAGGCCGGCAATGATGTTGGTGGCATGTCCGGTTTGCGACGAAGAGGCAACGTGCTGCACCGGCTTGTATTCGGTTGCCGTGTAGTACTCGGTGATGACGATCATGGCGGCGGTGAGCGCAAGGCCTACCAGCGTGCACAGCCAAATCGCCATGGCGTGCTCGCCCATGATCCACTTCGACGCGAAGTAAAAGAAGACGGCAGAAATGAGGCCGGAAACGATGACACCCTTGTACAGGGCGTTCATGATCTTGCCGCCTTCCTTGGTGGAGACGAAGAAGGTTCCGACAATGGACGATACGATGGAAATAGCTCCGAGCACCAGGGGGAAGAGCACTGCACTTTGTCCCATATCGACCATGACGAGGCCGCCCAGCAACATGGTGGCGACCAACGTGACCGCATAGGTTTCGAACAAGTCGGCCGCCATGCCGGCGCAGTCGCCAACATTGTCGCCCACGTTGTCGGCGATCACGGCCGGATTGCGCGGGTCATCTTCCGGAATACCTGCTTCCACTTTGCCGACGAGATCGGCACCGACGTCGGCGCCCTTGGTGAAAATGCCGCCGCCCAGTCGAGCAAAAATCGAAATCAATGAGCCGCCGAACGCCAGACCGACGAGCGAACGCAGCGCCGCCTCCGCATCGCCCAGCATCCGCAGCATGAGCAGGTAGTAGCCGGCCACGCCCAACAGTCCCAAGCCGACGACCAACATCCCCGTGATGGCGCCGCCGCGAAACGCAACCTTGAGCGCGGCATTGATTCCGTGATGCGCGGCCTGTGCGGTACGCACATTGGCGCGCACCGAGATGTTCATGCCGATATACCCGGCGAGCCCCGAGAGTAGGGCGCCCACGGCGAAGCCGCCGGCGCTGGCCCAACCCAAGGCCACACCCAAGATAACGAACAGGATGACTCCCACGATGGCGATCGTCGTGTATTGCCGATTCAAGTAAGCACGTGCGCCTGCCTGGATGGCCGCGGCGATCTCTTGCATGCGTGCATTGCCGGCCGGCTGGGCCAAGATCCAGCGGACGGAGATGGCACCGTACGCGATTGCAATGATTCCAGCTGCGATTGCCAAATAAAGGGCGTTATCAAGGGTCATTTCGCGATCTCAGTGAGTTATGTTATTGAAAACTATGAATTTATTTGAATTTGCGGGTCGAAACTATACCACAAAGGGTTTGCGCAGGCGCTTCGGAACGCTCTTGCCTTTCAGTGCGACATAACTCGGCAAACCGCGTTTATAAGGCGGGTAATCTTCGCCCCCGATCAGCGGCATTAGATACCGCCGGCACGCGGCCGTGATACCGAAGCCATCGGCCGTGATGAAATTGCGCGGCATCTTTTTTTCTTGGTTCGCGATGGCGGCCAGCGGCGCTTCCCCGATGCTCCATCGGTAGGGAGCGGAGGATTTACGCACGATGACCGGCATGATCGCGTTCTTACCTTGCAGCGCGAAAAGCACCGCCGCCTTGCCTACTGCGTAGGCCTGTTCGACGTCGACTTTCGATGCGATATGACGTGCGGACCGTTGCAGGTAGTCCGCGACCGCCCAATGAAATTTATAGCCGAATGCCTCTTGGGTCATCTGCGCGACGACGGGCCCGACGCCGCCCAATTGAGCATGGCCGAACGCGTCTTTGGTGCCCGCTTCGGCGAGAAATTTCCCGTCGGGATTTCGCACCCCCTCGGAGACCACGACCACGCAGTAGCCGTACTTTTCGACGCAAAACTTCACCTTGTTCAAAAAAACGGTGCGGTCGAAGGTGATTTCAGGGAATAAAATGATGTGCGGGGCGTCCCCGGCCTTTTCGCCGGCCAAACCGCCGGCAGCGGCAATCCAGCCGGCATGGCGGCCCATGACCTCGAGCACGAATACCTTCGTGGAGGTGCGCGCCATCGACTCGACGTCGAGCGCCGCCTCTCGTGTGGCAACGGCGATGTACTTGGCTGCCGATCCGAACCCCGGGCAGCAGTCGGTAACCGCAAGATCGTTGTCCACGGTCTTGGGTATACCGATGCAGATGATCGGATAGCCCAATTGCACGCCGATTTCGGACACCTTGTGAGCGGTATCCATGGAATCGTTGCCGCCGTTATAGAAAAAATAGCCGATGTCATGGGCACGAAACACCTCGATCAGGCGCTCGTACTGGACCCGGTTCTTGTCGATTCCAGCCAGTTTGTAGCGCGCGGAACCGAAGGCGCCGCCGGGCGTATGGCGCAAAGCGCTGATCGCTGCGCGGCTCTCCTTGCCGGTGTCGATCAAGTCCTCGGTCAATGCGCCGATGATTCCATGCCGCCCCGCGTAGACATTGCCGATCCTGTCGCGGTGCTTGCGCGCGGTTTCAATCAAACCGCAGGCGGATGCGTTGATGACGGCGGATACCCCGCCGGATTGCGCATAGAAGGCGTTTTTTCGGGCTGAGCGCTGCATGATTTACTTGGGGTTCAAACGGCCTGCCAAAGTACACAAGCCGCGCAGGATAGCCGATCGGGGCCTGCTAGGCACTGGTTTGACGCTGGTACCCCGGCGAAGGTACGGTAGCGCGCTTTCACCACCATAAAGAACCATGCGAATAGTCCTATTGGGCGCGCCGGGGTCCGGCAAAGGCACGCAGTCGGAACTGTTGGTTGACGCCTACGGCGTCCCGCATATATCGACCGGCGATTTGTTGCGCGAGGCCGTGGCCAAGGGGACGCAGTTGGGATTGCGGGCCAAGACCGCCATGGACGCGGGCAAGCTCGTGGACGATGCCACCGTGCTCGGCATGATCGGCGAACGATTGGCACAACCCGATGCCCTCAACGGTTTCATTCTCGACGGCTTTCCGCGCAACATCGCGCAAGCGGAGGCGCTCGAAAAAATGCTCCGGGATTTGGGCCAGCCGCTGCAGGCGGTGGTGCTCTTGAATCTTGACCTCAGCATACTGTTCAAGCGCCTGACGGGGCGCAGGATTTGCCAGGATTGCGGCCGTATGTTCAACGTGTTCACAACGCCCCCGGGCACGCCGCCGCACTGCGAGAGGTGCGGCGACATGCCGCGCATGCTTCAACGGCCGGACGACAAAGAAGAAGTGATCGGCAAACGTCTGGAAGTATTCGAGGCGCAAACCAAGCCGCTCATCAAGCATTACGAGGCGGCGGGACTGCTGCGCGTCGTGGACGCCGACGCCGATGTCGAAACCGTTTTCAAGGGCATTCAGCGCGCGGTACTCGGCGGCCCTTAGCCGATTGCCTCCAGCAATTTTTCACCGATTACCTCGCGCCGCCAACCGACGAGGGATTGCGCATCGCGCTCCCCCATCGCGAGCGCCTTGATTTCGCCGCGCGGCGCGAGAATTTCCGCATGGACGCCAAGTTCCGCCGCGCGCGCATCGACCAAGCGGGCGAGCCGTTCGATCACCGCTTTTTGCTCCGGGGTGGGGCGAGTCTCCTGACTTGGCGTGAAGTCCGTCGCCTCAGCCCGCGGACTTTCACGCAGTGCATCGAGCAAGCTGTCGGCGATGGCATCGTTCATCGGTTGCGGAAGCTCGGGCACGGATCCGAGCGCCGCCCGAGCCCTTGGGTTGGCCTCTGCCAGCTTGAAGATCGCCGCATCGGAAAGTATCCAACCTCGGGGCAGATCGCGCTCGCGCGCCAACCTCTCTCGCCATACCGCGATGGCTCTGACGCGGGCGCGAGGAGCCGGCGGCAGCTGCTTCAGTCCGCGCAAGCGCTTCCACGCCTGGGCAGGGTCCGGTTCGTAGAGGCTCGCATCCTCGAGCGCCATACAATCCTGCAATACCCACTCTTCGCGCCCCAGCGTGCGCAGCCGATCGGTCAGCCGCTCGGCGATCTCGCAGAGATAGAGCACATCGTCGGCCGCGTACTCGAGCTGCGCGGCAGTCAGCGGGCGTTTGGACCAGTCGGTGCGAGTCTGACCCTTGGGTAAGGTCACATCGAGCAGCGTCTTGACCAGATCCGCATAACCTATTTGGGGCTTAAGTCCGATGCATCCTGCGGCGATCTGGGTGTCGAAGACCGGCGAAATCACCCGCTTGACGCTAAGATAAATGGCCTCGAGATCTTGCCGTGCGGAATGAATGACCTTGCGCGAGGTTACCGCGGTCAGCGCTTTGACCAAGGGTTCGAGGCTGCCGCCCCGCAGTGTATCCACGCACCAGATGTCATTGCCGGCCGCCAATTGCAGCAGGCATAATTTTGGAAAGAAGGTTCTTTCACGCAGGAATTCCGTATCGACACCGATGGCGGCACGCGACTCGAGCGTCTGTGCCAGCGGCGGCAATGCGTCGCTTCGATCGATCCAAATCGCGTCAGGCATACCGTTGATCCAAGTGTACAATTTGACAATTCATTATGACCGAATCGAACGATGCTGCGACTTGCAAAAGCATTTTTGGACATCGCGCTGTGGCGTAAATCGCCGGCGCAACTTCCCGCGTCGGCATTTTTGCTGAGTCTGGTTGCGGCCGCCGTAGCCGCTCTCGAGGTACTCGGCGCCCTGCTTCCGCCCAATCCGAGCGACCGGATCCTGACCCGTGTGGCACTGAGCGTCGGTATGCCGCTGTTATTCGCGTGGGCGGTGCTCGCCATCGCGCATCGAGGCCAGCGCTTCCTGCAGACCGGTACCGCGTTGCTCGGCGTGGCGGTGATCGCGCAACTCGTGCTCTATCCGTTGGGCTCGCTGCTGAGCTTCATCGGCACGGATCGGCCGGCTTCGATTCCCTTGGGGTTACTGCTGTTCGTCGGCCTCATTTGGTACTTGCTTGCCTGCGCGAACATTTGGCGCGCCGCACTCGATTCGAGGCTTGCTCTGGGAGGGGCGATCAGCGTGGGTTACCTCTTGCTGTCGATTGCATTGGAGCAGCAGCTGCTGCCCAGCACCTGATGCACGTGCATATCCTTGGAATAGCCGGAACCTTCATGGGGGGGCTGGCGGCGATTGCCAAAGCGGCCGGATTTCGCGTTACCGGCTCGGACCTCAACGTCTATCCCCCGATGAGCACGCAGCTCAATGCGCTCGGGATCGAATTCATCGAGGGCTACGGCGCCGAACAGCTGGATGTGCGGCCGGACATCGTGGTCGTCGGCAATGCGTTGAGCCGCGGCAGCCCCGTCGTCGAAGCAATGCTCGACCGCGGCATGGCTTACACGTCGGGCCCGCAATGGCTTGCCGAGCAGGTGCTGCGGGACAGGCACGTGCTCGCCGTCGCCGGCACGCACGGTAAAACCACGACGGCAAGCATGCTGACGTGGATCTTGGAACATGGGGGGCTTGCGCCGGGATTCTTGATCGGCGGCGTGGCGAGCAATTTCGATTCGACGGCACGCCTCGGTGCGGGGTCTTGTTTCGTGATCGAGGCGGATGAGTACGACACTGCCTTCTTCGACAAACGTGCAAAATTCGTCCACTACCGGCCGCGCACGGTCATTCTCAACAATCTGGAATACGACCACGCCGACATATACCCGGACGTTGCGGCGATCCGCCGGCAGTTCAATCAACTGCTGCGCACGGTGCCTGCGGCCGGCCGTCTCGTCGTGAATGGCGACGATGCCGAGCTTGCGGCCACCTTGGCGTCGGGATGTTGGACACCTCGGGAGACCTTCAGCCTATCGCGCGCGGATGCCGATTGGAGTGCCTCCATCGAGCCGAACTCGGCGTGGGGAGCGTTCACGGTGGCCAGGCGTGGCCGAGCCGTGGCGCAGGTCAGCTGGTCCAGCTTTGGGGAGCACAACGTCATGAACGCGTTGGCAGCCATTGCCGCGGCCGATCACGTTGGGCGTGCCGCCCGAACGCTCCGCAGAGGCTTTGAACCAATTTCGCGGCGTCAAGCGCCGCATGGAGATTCGCGGCGTGGCCGGCGGCGTCACCGTGTACGATGATTTTGCGCATCATCCCACGGCGATTGAGACCACGCTCAAGGGTCTGCGTGCGCGCCAACCGCATGCGCGAATCATCGCCGTTCTGGAGCCGCGGTCCAATACGATGAAGCTCGGCGTGCATCGCGAACAGTTGGCGCCCGCGCTTGCGTCGGCCGACCGCACCTGGTTCTTGAGATCGCCGGAACTCGGTTGGGATCTTGAGGCAGCGGTTTCATCCTTACAGCCGCGCGTACGCTTCTCGAGCAGCGTGGATGCACTGGTCAAGGACCTGGCCGAGGAAGCGCTCCCGGGCGATCATGTGCTGGTCATGAGCAACGGCGGCTTCGGCGGTCTGCATGGCAAGCTGCTCGCCGAGTTGAACGCGCGGGAAGGGAGGGCCCGGTGACTTCGATCGCGCTGTTCCCGCTCAACATCGTCCTGTTTCCGGAAGGGTCGCTGCCGCTGCGGATCTTCGAAACCCGATACCTTGACATGGTGCGGCGGTGCATGCGCGAAGAACAAGGATTCGGCGTGGTGTTGATTCGTGAGGGCCGGGAAGTGGGTACCGCCGACATCGAAACCTATGACGTCGGCACCATGGCCAAGATCACCGATTTCCATCAGCTCTCGGATGGCTTGCTCGGGCTTTCTTGCGTGGGGCAGGGGCGCTTCCGGATACTTAAGCACAGCCGCCAAACGGACGGCCTGCATCTGGGCAGCGTGGAATGGTTGGATAGCGAGCCTGCGCTGCCCGTGCCGCCGCGCCACGCACGCTTGGCCGAGCTGCTGCGAACGGTGCTTCCGCAGTTGGGAGAGGTATACACGGATATCCACATGCGGCTCGATGATGCCGCGTGGGTGGGCCATCGACTGGCTGAAATCCTGCCGCTGCCGCTTCAGGACAAGCAAACCTACCTCGAGATCGACGACCCTATTCAGCGCCTGGACATACTCGCCCCGTTGGCGCCGGCAGCATAGGGAACCCAAGCACTTCGCGTCAACCAGAGGGCGAGACCGATGGCGGCCGCCCAGGGAACCAGCCAGTACCCCAACAAACCATCGAAGCGGCCGACCCACGCTCCGTACTCGGCGCCGGAGCCTCGGACGGTGCCCTCTTGAAGCATGCGCAGCACCACCACCCATCCGGCATGCAGTCCGATGCATGTGGCAATGTTGCCGGAGAGTACGCGGGTGAGACTCAAGATGAGGCCCACCGCCAGCCATGCCAAGAACGAATCGAACACCAGCATCGGATGTCCCAGCGGGGCGAAAGAGCGCACAAGTAAGTCGAAGCCGCTGCCGAAGTTCAACTCATCGGGCGGGATGCTGGCCTTGGCAAAAAAATGCAGTACCGCGAACAACGGTGCGGTGAGCAGAACCGCGCTCCATTGACCCGATTCGCGCGCGATCGCGGTGTGCATGGCGCCGCGAAACACAGTCTCTTCGATCAGCGCCACGCTGATTCCGGAGGCGAGGCCAATGAGCAGCAGGTGGCATACGCGTGCAGTCGAGACTCCCGAATCCGGATCCGACAAGATGCGCAGGTGCGCCGTCAACAGGAAGGCGGCACCCGCGGCTGCCGTAGCGATGCCAACCGCGCCCCACAGCAGGGACACTTTCAAGAATCGGCGCCAGGGCAGACCGAAGCCTAAGTCGCGCTTGCTCGTGAGGCCAAGATGCCGGCACAACCAAACGAGCCCGATGGCCGCCGCCAGCATGGCCACGCGTCCCGCCACACGGTGAAACGGCCAGGAAGCGAATTGCGATGTCAGCTCGTACGCCGGGTAGGCGAGCGCCGCGCTGATGAGTCCCGCCGCGAGCAGCGTCCCGAAAAACCATGCGAAGCCGCGCACTCGCCTGGCCTCGCCTATTCGGAGCGCAGGCTGGCGAAGGTATTCGCCGCCGCTGCAACGGTGGCGTCGATATCGGCGGTCGAATGCGCCGACGACAAGAACCCGGCTTCGAATGCCGAGGGTGCGAAGTACACTCCTTCCTCGAGCATACGGTGAAAAAATCGCTTGAAGCGCTCGAGATCGCAGCCCATCACTTTGGCAAAGGTGTCGATGCGGCGTTCGTCCGTGAAGAAAAGTCCAAACATGCCGCACACATGGTTGGTGGCAAGCGCGATGCCTGCGCTCGCGGCCGCGCCGGCGAGGCGCTTCACCAATATATCGGTCATGGCAGTCAAGCGATGGTGAAATCCGGGAGCCGCGATCAGTTCGAGCGTGGTGAGCCCGGCCACCATCGCGACCGGGTTACCGGACAAAGTGCCAGCCTGGTAGATCGGGCCTAGCGGTGCGAGCTGTTCCATGATGTCGCGCCGGCCGCCGAACGCACCCACCGGCATCCCGCCGCCGATGATCTTCCCGAGCGTCGTGAGGTCCGGACGTATGCCGTACAGTTCTTGCGCCCCGCCAAGGGCGACCCGGAAGCCCGTCATGACTTCATCGAAAATCAACAGCGCGCCGGCGCGGTCGCACTCCTCGCGAAGAGTTTTGAGAAAGCCCGGCGCGGGCAAGACGCAGTTCATATTCCCGGCGATGGGCTCCACGATGATGCACGCGATCTGTCCGCCGATCTGCCGGAAGGCCTCGCGTACCTGATCCGAATCGTTGTAGCTCAAGGTCACCGTGTGAGCTGCGAGGGCCTTTGGCACACCGGGCGATGTAGGCACCCCGAACGTCAAGGCGCCGGAGCCCGCCTTGATCAACAGCGAATCGGAGTGGCCGTGGTAGCAGCCTTCGAACTTGACGATCGTTTCGCGGCCGGTGAAGCCGCGTGCCAGACGGATCGCGCTCATGGTCGCTTCCGTGCCCGAGCTTACGAAGCGCACCAATTCGATGGAAGGCACCAGTTCGACGACGCGCCGGGCAAGTTGGGTTTCGAGTTCCGTCGGTGCACCGAAGCTCAATCCGTCGGCGGCAACCCGCTGCACTGCTGCGATCACCTCCGGGTGCGCGTGGCCCAGAATCATCGGCCCCCACGAACCGACGTAGTCGATGAACCGTCGCCCATCCTCGGCCAGCGTGTGAGCTCCGGCCGCTTTCTTGAAGAAAATGGGTTCCCCGCCGACACTGCGAAATGCGCGCACAGGCGAGTTGACGCCCCCGGGGATATACCTACAAGCCTCTTGATACAGGCTCACGTTCCTCTCCTGCTATGCCGTCAATTCTGTGTGCGGCAAGCTGAGCCGCACCTCGAAACCGCCGCCGACGGGATTGTTGGCCTTGGCGCGGCCGCCATGAGCCTTCATGACCTGCGACGTGATGGCGAGACCAATACCCTCGCCGCCGGTATCGCGATCGCGCGCTTCCGCCACGCGGTAGAACGGCTCGAATATACGCTCCAAGTCGCTCGCCGGTACGCCCGGGCCGCCATCGTGAATCGAGATCGAGAGTCCCTCGACGCTCCGCTCGACGCGAACGTCGACGAGTGCGCCCTCCGGACTATAACGCACGGCGTTGCGCAGGACGTTCTCGATGGCGCTACGGAACAGTTCGCGATTTCCGCGCAACGTGCTTCGCGCAGCACCCTTCAACTCCACCTTGCAGTTCTTGACGGCGCCCTCGAAATTCGCATCGCGCACAACTTCCTCGATCACCTCATCGACCTCAAATGCCTCGCGCTCGAACGGCGCCTCCGTGCCGTGCAATCGAGCAAGCTTCAACACCTGGCCGATCAACCCGTCGAGACGTTCGATTTCCCGTTCCAATCGATCGAGCTGGCGCGGAAGGTCGGCCGGTGGTTGGCGCGCCAAGCCGACGGCAACGCGCATTCGCGCCAGCGGCGAGCGAAGTTCGTGCGAAATGTCCCGCAGCAGCCGCGTGAGGGCACTGCGGTTGGAGCGCAGCTGATCTGCCATCGCGTCGAAATCCCGGGCGAGCACAGCCAACTCATCCTTGCGGCCCTCGAGGCCCGCGCTGACGCGCACGTTCAATTTTTCGGTGGCAAGCGCGCGCGCGCCTTCCTGTATGCGGCGTATGGGAGCGCTCAAATGCTGCGCCAACCACCAACTGGCGAAAGCGCTCACCACCAATGCGATGCAGAGAATCGCCACGGAAATTCCGGGCAGGCTCAAGGCACCGAATATGCTCGGGTGGCGCGGCACCAGCAATACCGTGTAGGCCGCACCATCCGGCCCGACAATCTGCGGTGCGGCGCGCTGCGGACGAAAATTGCCCGGCGGCCCCTCTCCCTCTTCGCGATTGAAGAACTCCAAGCGCCGCGCCGCTCCCTCCGTGAGGCGCCGTCCGAGGATGTCGCGGCCATCCGGCCCAATGATGAATAGATCGCGATCGGCAACGGAGTTCTCGTTGGCCTGCAGCCATTTCTTCAGCGCCGATATCCCGCCGCCCGCCAGAACCTGCGAGGCCTGGATCGCCATATTCGGCCGCCGCTGCAATTCACGAGATTCGTACTCGCGCGCGGCTACGGTGAACGTGACCGCAATGCTGCCGCCGACGATGAGCGCCATGGCGATCCAAAACAACACGAAAATCCGCAGGAAGAGACTATGCATGCGACTTGAGGCTATGCCTGTGCCCAGGTGAGAGTGTAGCCCGAACCTCGCACGTTCTTGATCTCGGGATTCTTGCCGACTTCGAGATCGAGCTTACGGCGCAAGTTGCTGATATGCGTGTCGATGCTGCGGTCGTACGGCACGAGCTTGCGGCCGAGGGCCTGTTCGGTCATCGCCTCGCGCGAGATCACTTGTCCCGCCGATCGCATGAGCAGTTCGAGCACCCGAAATTCCGCGCCGGTGAGCGCGATGAGCTTATCGAGAACCCGCACCTGATGCGTCCCCGTATTGAGAACGATCGGCCCGACGGTGAGTTCGTCCGGTGTGGCTCCGCGAGCGGTACGGTTGCCGGCGCGCCGCAAAATAGCGCGTATTCGCGCCACCAACTCACGTGGATTGAAGGGCTTGCTCAGATAATCATCCGCTCCGAGTTCCAGCCCGACGATGCGATCCACGTCATCGCCGCGTGCGGTGAGCATGAGGATGGGGGTCTCGTACGATGCGCCGAGTTTGCGCAAAACGTCGAAGCCGCCGACGCTCGGCAACATGACGTCCAGTATCAGAATTTCGAAATCGTTGACTTTGAGTTCGGCAAGCGCATCGCCGCCATCGTGCACGCTCTTGACTTCGAAATGCTCGGCGTCCAAATACTCGCTGAGCATCTGGCACAGCTCCCGGTCGTCGTCGACGAGGAGCACTCGCGCTTCGCGCGAAGTTGGGGGTTCCGCAGCCGATGGATTGAGTGTGCTCGTCATGACATTTCCCCGTGCTTTGGCTGCAGTATCCGGCGATGGATGGCCTTCGTACATGAATTGACATTTCTTTGCATGATTCTCACGGAAAATTGCGTCAACGCGAGATTGCGCCCGGCCGTTTCACCCTAAACTATCCATCACTACAGACCCAAGGAGAAGTAGTCACATGATCACGTTACGACAAATCGTTCCCGCCCTCTGCCTCGCGACTTCGCTCTCGGCCGTGGCGGTCTACGCACAGACAACCACGCCGTCCGCACCGATATCAGATTCAGCCGGCGGCCGCGGGTGGCACCACGGACACCACGGCGGTGGAATGGGTGAGATGGGCTTCCTCCTGCATAAGCTGAACCTGACGCCGGAGCAGAAGACCCAGATCAAGTCGATCTTCGCCGGGCAAAAAGCCCAGTTCGAGACGTTGCGCGAGAGCGGCAAGTCGAACCGGCAGGCTCTCGCAACGACGCCGCCGACCGATCCCGGCTATCCGGCGTTGATACAAACCGCGCAGGCCAACGCCGGTGCGCGCATTACCCTCATGAGCCAAACCTGGAAGCAGGTCTATGAGAACGTGCTGACGAAGCCCCAGAAGGACCAGATTCCGGGGCTCGTCGCCGCTGCGCAGGCGGCGCGCGAGTCAAAGATGGCGGCGTGGAAGGCCCAGCACCCGCAGCCGAATTCCGAGCCGCTTGCCAATTGACGTTCATCTTGCCAATTGTCGTTTATCGTTGGGTGGCCGCGACGCCGTCTTTCTTGAGAAGTTCGATGACGCTGTCGCGGCCGACGAGGTGACCGGTGCCGACGATGACAAGGTAATTCTTGTCATCGCCGAGCAGCGCTTCGATACGCGAGATCCACTTACGGTTGCGTGCGACTAGAAGCGACTGGTAAACGGCGGGATTGCGCCCCAGGTCGGACTTGAGCTCCGACTCCAACCAGACCGTGTCGCCGCGCTGCCATGCATGCACCATGTCGTCGACTTCCTTGGGCATGTCGCGAGCTTGTTCGAGGCTCGACATCAAGTATTCCGCCTGAGTGTCCATCGACATACTCTGGAATAACGCGATTTGTTCATGCAACGTCTCGAGACCCGCAACGGCTTTACCGTCGGTCCGAGCGCGTTCCGTGAAGTACATTTCGACACCCGATTGCGGATCGAATCCGAGTTGGGCCAGTTGCACTTGCGAAATGGCTTCGGCGACGAACCATGGGGCGAATTGATCGAAGGTCGACAAGTCGACTCCAACGTCGTGAGCCAGGCTCTGGGCACGCGAGTAGCGGCTCGGCCCCATGATCGCCTGCAAAGTCTTGCCATCGGTCAGCATCGCGCTCGCGAGCAACTCTGACTGGACTTCCTCGGAATCGATTTCTCCCAAATTGACTTCCATCACCAGCGATTTTGCGTTGCGGTAAGCGTCGAGCACCACGGGTGCCAGCGGATAATCGGTGGCGCGCAGTACATGGATCGAGCCAAGCAGGTATACGGTGTTGTGCTTGCCGTGCAGTTCCCATAGCGAATGCTGCCCGCCATCGGCGTGAGCGGAGGTGACGAGCGCGGAGGTGACGAGCGCCCAACAACCGAGCGCCAGTGCCGAAAGTCGCGGCACTAGCGAGCGGCGGCGGATTGACGCATGGGCAATGATCCTACCCAGCGGACCTCTGTGTTGATGCTGCCATCGGGAAGCAATTCGAAACAGCGGTATGCAGGAGGGCGCGAATCGACTGCGTAGCGATCGCTTTTCGGCATGAACTGCGCGCCGGTCGAGGGGGTGGCAAACAGCCGCACATTCCTGCGCTTGCCGTCGTACTCCTGGTGCACGTGGCCCCAGGCGATTGCTCTAACCTGAGGATGCGAATCGATGACGCGCCAGAAATCTTCTGTATTGGCAAGACCGATGCTGTCGAGCCAGAGGCTGTCCATGTCGATCGGGTGATGATGCAAACACACCATGGCGTGTGCGGATGAGTTCGCGAGGGTGCTGTCGAGACGTGCGAGCTCGTGCGTCGTCAATCGCCCGCCGACATGGCCAGGATCGTAGCTGTCGAGCATGATGAGCTGCCAGCCCGCCTCTTCATACGTGCCGCAATATTGAAACGGCGCATGCGCGAGCTCGCGGCGCATCGCTTCGGGTTCGTCGTGATTTCCGGGAATGCACAGCACCGGCTTTTGCAAGCTGCCGAAGATGCTTCGAAAACGCAAATAACCGGAAGGGTCATCCTGGACGAGATCGCCGGTCACGAGCACGGCCGAGTAATCGGGGACCCGCGCGAACGCATCATCAAGCACGCCACGCAAACTCGAATCCGTTTCCACGCCGCGCAGCTTTCCGGCGGCGTTGCCATACAGGTGCGGATCGGTGATTTGTAGAATTTGCATATTAGAAATCGTAGCAAAGCAGCGAACGCGCGACGGTGAACTGGGTCATGACGGCACCTTCTTTCGCAATACATAACTAGACTGCAATTGTGTGAACGCGTTCCCCGCCAAACCGCGACTTGGGTCCCGGTTTGCCGCTGGAGGGCGACCTCCCAACTGGTCGTTGCTGCTAAAGAGCGCATCGGGGAGAATACCGGCCCTCTCCCACAGAAGTAGTCCGCCATGCCAACCCGCCGCGAGCTTGCAAATGCCATTCGTGCCCTGTCGATGGATGCCGTCCAAAGGGCCAATTCGGGGCACCCGGGCGCCCCAATGGGCATGGCGGATATCGCCGAAGTTCTCTGGCGCGACGTACTTAAGTTCAATCCCGGGAATCCGGGCTGGTGGGATCGGGACCGATTCGTGCTGTCGAATGGCCACGCATCCATGCTGCTGTATTCCGTGCTCCACCTCACGGGCTACCCATTGTCGATGGACGAGCTGAAGAATTTTCGGCAGTTCGGTTCGAAGACGCCAGGGCACCCGGAACGCGAGATACATCTCGGCATCGAGACCACCACCGGACCGCTCGGGCAGGGGTTTGCGAATGCGGTCGGCATGGCGCTCGCGGAGCGCGCGCTCGCCGCGACGTTCAATCGGCCGGGCCACACGATCATCGATCATCACACGTATGGATTCCTCGGCGACGGCTGCATGATGGAAGGGATCTCGCACGAAGTAGGCTCATTCGCGGGCACGCAGAAGCTCGGAAAGCTGATCATGGTCTACGACGACAATGGTATCTCCATCGACGGCAAAGTTTCCGGCTGGTTTGGCGACAACACCGCAATGCGCTTCGAGGCCTACGGCTGGCATGTTCTGCCCCATGTCGACGGTCAGGACAGCGATGCGATTGCCGCCGCGCTTGCCGCGGCCCGCGCGGTCACGGATCGACCGTCGCTAATTTGCGCCAAGACGGTGATTGGGTGGGGAGCCCCCAACAAGCAAGGCACTGCAGCCATGCACGGCGAAGCGATGGGCAATGAAGAAATTGCCGCCACGCGCGTTCGCCTGGGTTGGACAGCCCCGCCGTTCGAAATACCCGCCGACATTCGCGCGGCGTGGGACAGACGCGAGAAGGGCGCACGCGCGGAGCAGGAATGGCGTGCGAGATTCACGGCGTACCGGGCGGAATTCCCGGCCCTGGCAGCGGAACTGGAGCGGCGCATGGCCGGCGATATCCCAGGCGGCTTCGATGACCTTCTCAACGCCTACGTCAAACACGTGCAGGCCGAAGGCAAGGCTCTCGCGACGCGCCAATCGTCTCAGGCGACCTTGAACACGATTGGACCGTCGCTCCCCGAACTTTTGGGCGGCTCCGCGGACCTCACCCCTTCGAACGGCACCTTGCGCAAGGATTCCATCACGCTGGATCCTGCGGCGCCCGGGGGCAACTATGTACATTTCGGGGTCCGCGAATTCGGAATGTCGGCGATGCTCAATGGCATTACCGCGCACGGTGGCTTCATCCCGTACGGCGGCACGTTCCTGACCTTTTCGGACTATGCACGCAATGCGCTGCGCATGGCGGCGCTCATGCGATTGCGGGTGATCTTCGTCTACACCCACGATTCGATCGGACTCGGCGAAGACGGCCCAACGCACCAGCCCATCGAGCAACTGGCCGGCCTACGCGCAATTCCGCACATGGATGTCTGGCGTCCCTGCGACGGGGTCGAGACGGCGGCCTCCTGGGCTGCCGCCATCGACAATCGCGATGGGCCGACATGCCTGATCTTGACCCGCCAATCGGTCGTGCATCAGGCGCGCGGACCCGATCAGATCGCTGCAATCAGGCGCGGCGCCTATGTCTTGATCGATTCCGAGGGGCCGCCCGAGGCGATCGTCATTGCCACCGGCTCCGAAGTCGGCATCGCCGCCGATGCGGTCCGCAGTGTGACGGCGCAAGGGCGCAAAGTACGGCTGGTCTCCATGCCGAGCAGTACGACCTTCGATCGTCAAGACGACGCCTACAAGCAGAGCGTGTTGCCTTCTGCGGTCACGCGCCGAGTGGCGGTGGAAGCCGGCGCGAGCGAGCCGTGGTGGCACTATGTCGGCCTGCAAGGGCAAATCGTCGGCATCGACCATTTTGGTGCGTCGGCACCGGCAAAAGATTTATTCGCTCATTTTGGGTTCACGCCGCAGCATGTGATGCAGGCGATCGATAAAGTGTTGGCGCGATGAAATTGATTCAAAAAGGGGTACGAAGATAATGGCAATTAAAGTGGGCATTAACGGTTATGGGCGCATCGGCCGCAACATTTTGCGAGCGCTGTACGAGGGAAAACACTCCAGCGACATCAAAATCGTGGCGATCAACGATCTGGGCGACGCCAATACCAATGCTTACCTGACCCGTTTCGATACCGTCCACGGCCGTTTCCCGGGCGAAGTGCGCGTCGATGGGGACGCCATGGTCGTGAACGGCGACCGCATCCGCGTGATCGCGCTGCGCGACCCGTCGAAATTGCCCTGGGGCGAACTCGGCGTGGAGATCGTGCTCGAATGCACGGGACTTTTCACCAGCAAGGCGAAAGCGTCCGCGCACCTCGCCGCAGGCGCCAAGAAAGTTCTGATATCGGCGCCCGGCGGCGACGACGTCGACGGCACGATCGTGTACGGGGTTAATCACAAAGGTTTGAAATCGACCGACACGGTGGTCTCGAATGCATCGTGCACGACCAACTGCCTGGCGCCGCTCGCGAAGGTGCTGCACGATGAGATCGGCATCCTCGCCGGGGTCATGAACACAATCCATTCCTACACCAACGATCAGGTATTGACCGACGTCTATCACTCCGACCTGCGCCGAGCACGTTCCGCGACCATGTCCATGATTCCGACCAAAACCGGTGCGGCGGCGGCCGTCGGACTGGTGTTGCCTGAGCTCAAGGGCAAAATCGACGGCTTTGCCATCAGAGTGCCGACTATTAACGTCTCGCTGGTCGATTTGAGCTTCACCGCCGCGCGCCCGACCACGGTCGAGGAAATCCACGCCGTGGTCAAAGCGGCGTCCAATGGAACGCTCAAAGGCGTCCTCGCTTACAACGACCAGCCTTTGGTGTCGGTGGATTTCAATCACGACCCGGCTTCCTCAACCTACGACGCGACGCTCACCAAAGTGATCCAGGGCACGCTGGTGAAAGTCTGTGCCTGGTACGACAACGAGTGGGGCTTTTCCAACCGCATGCTCGATACCACCCTCGCCTGGTCCAAAGCCACTTGATGAACATCCGTAAAATGTCGAGCCAGGATCTCTCCGGCAAGAGGGTATTGATCCGGGAGGACTTGAACGTACCCATCAAGGAGGGCGTGGTTACCAGCGATGCCAGGATTCGTGCTGCGTTGCCCACCATTCAAGCCGCGCTGACGGCCAAGGCCCGTGTCATGCTGATGTCCCATCTAGGACGGCCGGAGGAGGGCAAATTCGTCGAGGAATTCTCGCTGGCCCCCGTCGCGAAGCGCCTCACCCAACTACTGGGCGTACCGACGGCGCTCAAGCGCGATTGGCTGAACGGCGTCGTGGTGGCGCCGGGCGAAGTGGTCCTCCTGGAAAATGTCCGCTTCAACAAGGGTGAGAAGGGAAACTCCGACGATCTCGCGAAAAAAATGGCGGCGCTCTGCGATATCTACGTCATGGACGCGTTCGGTACCGCGCACCGCGCGGAGGCGAGCACGCACGGCGTCGCCAAGTACGCGCCGATCGCTTGCGCAGGGCCCCTGCTGGTCAGTGAATTG
This sequence comes from uncultured Gammaproteobacteria bacterium, assembly GCA_963755965.1. Lineage (GTDB taxonomy): Bacteria > Pseudomonadota > Gammaproteobacteria > Steroidobacterales > Steroidobacteraceae > Bog-1198. The sequence continues at coordinate 785,472 of CAVWLU010000004.1, read as the reverse complement.
TCGGCGCTGGAAACGGCCCTGGAAAAACCGGCGCGGCCGCTGCTCGCCATCGTCGCCGGTTCCAAGGTGTCGACCAAGCTCACCGTGCTCGAGACGCTTCTCTCCAAAGTGGATCAATTGATCGTGGGGGGCGGGATCGCCAATACTTTTCTGGCCGCGCTCGGCTTCAACGTGGGCAAATCGCTTCATGAACCGGAAATGCTGGACATTTGCAGGCGGTTGATCGAGCAATCGCAGAAACGCGGCATCGTGATTCCGATGCCCACCGACGTGGTCATTGCCACGGAGTTCTCCGCCAGGGCGGAGGCCGATGTCAAACCCGTCGATCGTGTGGCAGCCGACGAAATGATTCTCGACATCGGGCCTGATTCGGCGGAACACATTGCCAAGCTGATAGCCGCGGCCGGCACCGTGCTGTGGAATGGCCCGGTCGGCGTGTTCGAATTCGATCAATTCGGCGAGGGCACCCGCGTACTCGCGAATGCCATCGCGCGCAGCAAGGCGTTTTCGCTTGCCGGCGGCGGAGATACGCTTGCCGCCATCGAAAAATACGGCGTCGAGGACAGTATTTCGTACATATCGACCGGCGGCGGTGCATTCCTGGAGTTCGTCGAAGGGAAAAAACTCCCCGCGGTGGAGATCCTGGAGCAACGCGCAGCATGAGCTTCATTCTGCGCCGAACAAAAATTGTCGCGACATTAGGTCCCGCCACCGATGACCCCAAGGTCTTGACCGAAATGGTGCGTGCGGGCGTCGATGTGGTGCGGCTCAATTTCTCGCACGGCAACCTCGCCGACCACGCCCGGCGTCTCGGCGACGTGCGCGAAGCCGCGAAGAAAGCCGGACGTTACGTGGGGGTACTCGGCGACTTGCAGGGGCCGAAGATCCGCATCGAACGATTCGTGGCCGGCAAAGTGACTCTCGCCGACGGTGCCGAGTTCACCTTGGATGCGTCGCTTGCCGTCGATGCCGGCACCGGCGATGCGGTCGGAATCGCGTACAAGAAGCTGCCTTCCGATGTGTTCGTCGGCGACGTGCTGTTGCTGAATGACGGCCAGATCAGCCTGCAAGTACTCGCCATCGACGGGCCGCGCATCAAGACGCGGGTTCTGGTGGGCGGCGAACTCGGCAACAACAAGGGGATCAACCGCCAGGGCGGGGGATTGTCAGCCGGCGCTCTGACCGACAGAGACCGAGAGGACATCAAGAGCGCCGCCTCGCTGAAGGTCGATTATATGGCGGTGTCCTTTGCCCGCGACGCCGCCGACATGAATGAGGCGCGGACGTTGTTGAGAGCGGCCGGCGGCCACGCGCTGCTCGTGGCCAAGATCGAACGCGCGGAGGCAATCGAGAATTTGGCCGAGGTCGTCAAGGCGAGCGATGCCGTGATGGTGGCCCGCGGCGACCTCGGCGTCGAGATGGGTTATGCCGAACTCGCCGGACTGCAAAAGCAGATCATCCAGGAGGCGCGACACCAAAATCGCGTGGTCATCACGGCGACGCAGATGATGGAATCGATGATCATCAATACCATCCCCACCCGCGCCGAAGTATCGGACGTCGCCAACGCGGTGATGGACGGCAGCGATGCGGTGATGCTGTCGGCGGAAACCGCCACGGGAAAGCACCCGACCAAAGTGGTCGAAGCCATGGCGCAGATCATCGTGGGCGCCGAAAAATACCAGGGCGCGCACGTGCGCATCCGTCAGCGCAATACCGGGTATTACGATCGCGCCAATGAGGCCATCGCCGCGGCGGTGATGTACACGGCGAATCACCTGCACGTGAAAGCCATCGTCGCCCTCACCGAGTCCGGCGAGACCGCGCTGTGGATGTCGCGAGTGCGCTCCGACATCCCGATTTACGCCTTTACCCGCCAGGAGATCACACGCTGCCGGGTAACGCTCTACCGCGGCGTCTATCCGGTCGCCTACGACGTCACGGACAAGGACCGCGAGGCATTCTACTTCTCGATTTTCCGACTGCTTCTCGATCTTAAATTGGTGAATGAGGGAGACTTGATCATCCTCACCAAGGGTGAGCTCAGCGGCGTTGCCGGGGGTACCAATTCGATGCAAATCCTGCAGGCCATCCGGAAGTAGTGCGAGGCGCAGAAGCATGCAACCGGAATTCATCGGCACCGAGCGATACATAGCCACGCCCGAATTGATGGCGGCCGTGAACGCGGCGATGGTGCTATCGCGCCCGCTTCTGATCAAGGGTGAACCGGGTACCGGGAAGACGCTGCTCGCCGCAGAAATCGCCCGCTCCTTGTCGAAGCCGTTTTACGAGTGGCACATCAAGTCAACGACCAAAGCCCAGCAGGGCTTGTACGAGTACGACGCCGTGTCGCGCCTGCGCGATTCGCAGCTCGGCGATCCCAAGGTCAAGGATATCCACAATTACATCGTCAAAGGAGACCTCTGGGAGGCCTTCGATTGCGATGTCCAGCCGGTATTGCTCATCGACGAGATCGACAAGGCGGACATCGAGTTTCCGAACGACTTGCTGCGCGAACTGGATCGCATGGAGTTCTACGTCTACGAAACGCGAGAGACGGTGTACGCCAAACATCGGCCGGTGATCGTCATCACCAGCAACAACGAGAAGGAGCTGCCGGACGCTTTTCTGCGCCGCTGTTTCTTTCACTACATCCGTTTTCCGGACGAAGCTACGATGACGCAGATCATCAATGTGCATTTTCCCGATTTGAAGCGCGAGCTGCTGCGTGAGGCGCTCACGACCTTCTTCAAGGTGCGCGAAACGCCCGGCTTGAAGAAGAAACCCACCACCTCGGAACTGCTGGATTGGATCAAGTTGCTGGTGGTCGAGGAAATACCGCCGGAAGCGCTGCGCAGCGACGATGCGAAGAAGCTCATTCCGCCGCTGTACGGCGCGCTGCTCAAGAACGAACAAGACGTGCACTTGTTCGAGCAACTCCTGTTCCTCAACCGCCGGAATGCTCGTTAAGTTTTTCTTTTTGCTGCGCAGCGCCGGCGTGCCGGTGTCCCTAACCGAATTATTGACGTTGCTCGAGGCTCTTCACAGAGGACTCGGCGAGGCGAGCGCGGAGCGCTTTTACTATCTGGCGCGCACCTGCTTGGTCAAGGACGAGCGGCACTACGACCGGTTTGACCGCGCGTTCGCGGCGCACTTCAGGGGGGCGCAAGACGTGTTTTCCGTGCTATCCCGCGACTTGCCGTCCGACTGGCTGCAGAAAATGACGGAGCGGGATTTCACGGACGAGGAGAAGGCGCAAATCGAAGCCTTGGGCGGCTGGAATCAATTGATGGAGACCTTGAAGAAGCGCCTCGAAGAGCAGCAGGGCCGCCATCAAGGCGGGAACAAGTGGATCGGTACGGCCGGAACGTCGCCGTTCGGTGCGTACGGCTACAACCCTGAGGGCGTGCGCATTGGTCAGGACGGGTCGCGCAACCGAAGCGCGGTCAAAGTGTGGGACAAGCGCGAATTCGCGAACCTGGACGACACCGTCGAGCTCGGGACGCGAAACATGAAACTGGCGCTTCGCCGCCTGCGGCGCTTCGCGCGACGCGGTGCGCCGACCGAACTCGCCTTGGCCGACACCATCGATGCGACCGCGCGCTCCGGCGGATGGTTGGACATCAAGATGGTGCCGGAGCGGCACAACGTGGTGAAGGTGCTGTTGCTGCTCGATGCCGGCGGATCGATGGACGATCACGTGAAGACCTGCGAGGAATTGTTTTCCGCGGCGCGCAGCGAATTCAAACATCTCGAGCATTATTATTTTCATAATTTTGTCTACGAGGCCCTGTGGCGCGACAACCGGCGGCGCTTCAACGAACACGTCGGCACGGTCGAGGTGATGCGCACCTATGCGTCCGACTACAAACTCATAATGGTGGGCGATGCCACGATGAGCCCCTACGAGGTCACGTATGCGGGCGGCAGCGTGGAGCACTGGAATCCTGAACCCGGGAGCCTTTGGCTCCAGCGTCTGATGAAGGCCTATCCGAAATTCGTCTGGATCAATCCGCAGCCGCAGGGGCGGTGGCGTCAAACCGCCTCCATCGCGATGATTCGCGACATGCTCGAAGGGCGCATGTATCCGCTCACCCTCGGCGGGCTGGATGACGCCATCGACGCACTGACTTAAGCATGACCGAGCCGCGACCCCAGGCAGGATTGGTGTTGACCGGCGGCGGCGCACGCGCCGCGTACCAGGTCGGCGTGCTCAAGGGCATCGCGGAACTCGTCAGGCGCGGCGCGGGCTGCCCGTTTCAAGTCGTCACCGGCACATCCGCGGGTGCGGTCAGCGCCATCGCCATCGCCTCGGATCCCGCGCATTTCAGACATGCGGTTCACGCGATCGAGAGGGTTTGGCGGAATTTCCGCGTGCATCACGTGATCAAAGCCGATGTGAGAAGCGTGATGAAGTCCGGATTGCACTGGGTGTTCGCGCTGCTCACGGGAGGCTCGCTGGTGCATCCGCCCCGCTCGCTGTTCGATAACGGCCCGTTATGGGAATTACTACGGCAGAATCTGAACTTCGACGGCATTCCCCGCGGTTTATACAAGCAGCATCTGCAGGCGATCGGCATCTGCTCCACCAGCTACTCCGATGCGGATTCCGTGACCTTCTATGCGTGCTCGTCGCCGATCGAACCTTGGGCCCGAGCGTCGCGCAAAGGCGCGCGGGTGCAATTGACGCTGCAGCATTTGATGGCAAGTCTCGCCATGCCCTTTTTGTTCAGGCCCATCCGCCTGCACCAACAGTATTATGGCGACGGCGCCATGCGCCAGACCTCGCCCCTGAGCCCGGCCATTCATCTCGGCGCCAATCGCCTGTTGGTCATCGGTGTAGGCGATCCGTCCGTCGCAGGTCTCGGCATGCGCAACCCCAATGCAGAGCCCACCTTCGGGCAGATGTTCGGTTTCATGCTCGATTCGCTGTTCATGGACCAATTACATTCGGATCTCGAGCGCATCAGTCATTACAACGAAGATCCGAAGGTGCGCCGCATCGATTGTCTGGTGCTCACTCCGTCGCAGGATTTGAGCGAAATCGCGCGCCGGCACCGCTACGAGCTGCCGCGCAGCTTGCGCGCGCTGCTGCGCACGATGGGCGCCAACAATAGCGCCGGCACGCAATTGCTGAGCTATCTCCTGTTCGAGCGCGGCTACACTCGCGAGTTGATCGCCCTTGGGTTGAGCGACGCCCGCGCGCGTGCCGACGAGATAGCCACATTCCTCTCGCTGAAACGCGTCAAGCCTTCTGCAGCGAGTCGTGCCGTGTGAGCACTTGCGGATAACTCTGGCGGAAGTATTTGGCAAGTTGTTCGGCGATGTACACGGAGCGGTGCTGACCGCCGGTGCAGCCGATCGCGATGGTCAAATAACTTCGGTTCGCCTGGGCGAATTCGGCGATGCGGTCGTTGAGAAAGGCGGCGAGAGCCGCGATCATCCTGCGTACGCTCTCATACCCCGCAAGATACTCGATCACCGGCGCATCGCAGCCGTTAAGATGACGCAGCGTGTGTTCCCAATAGGGATTCGGCAGACTGCGGACATCGAAGACGAAATCCGCATCGCCCGGAATGCCGTGCTTATAGCCGAATGACTCGAACATCAGCGCGAGACGGCCATCGCGCCGCTGTTCGATGCGCTCGCGAATACGCTCTCGCAACGCATGCACGCCCATATTGGACGTATCGATCACCAAATCCGCCGCGATGGTGATCGGCTCGAGCAATTTGCGTTCGGACGCTATCGCCTCGCGCAAACTCACCTCCGGCGTAACCAACGGATGCTTGCGGCGGGTCTCGGCATAGCGTTTCAGCAGTACTTCGTCGCTGGCGTGCAGATACAGCACCTCGCAGCTGATGCCGCTGCGCCGCAGTTCATCGACCAGCACCGGTATGGTGTCGATCTCGTTGGGCCGATTGCGCGCGTCGAGCCCCACCGCGGTCCGCGGATAGACCTCATCCGTGCCGCGGATCGTGTGGGATATGAACGGCTTGAGCAGCGCCGCGGGAATATTGTCCACGCAGTAAAAATCAATGTCCTCCAAGAGGTGCAGGGCCACGCTCTTGCCCGAACCGGATAGGCCGCTAACGATGATGAGACGCACTAGGACGATGAGCGGGTCTTGAGCACTTCTTCGGGGTGGTGATCGGAAGCTTTTTCTTTGTGTTTTTTGACGCAGCGGTCGAGTTTGTCGGTGAGCGCATCGATGGCGGCATACATGTCGGCGTCGGTGGCGTCCGCGTAAATCTTATTGCCTCGCAACATGAGTGTGGCTTCGGCTTTGTGACGCAGCTTTTCCACCGTGAGTACGCAGTGGACGTCGATCAATTGTTCGAAATGCCTCGAGATCCTTTCGAATTTCTTTAGAACATAGCCGCGAAGCGCGGGCGTGACTTCCACATGATGACCGCTGAGATCGAGCTGCATGAGCTTCCTCCTAGACTTAAGGCACGTTTCTACGACGCGCGGGCAGCAGCACGTTTCCGTTCGTTGGACGGAGCGATCTGCATTCCCTCACGATATTTGGCAACCGTTCGCCTGGCGACCGGTATGCCCTCCTGCGACAAAATCGCCGCGAGCTTGCTGTCGCTGCACGGATTTTCCGGGTCTTCCTGAGAAATCAATTTCTTTATCTTCGCGCGAATGGCGGTGGACGACATTTCCGTGCCGTCGGCGGCCTCGACGTGACTCGAGAAAAAATATCGGAACTCGAAAACACCGCGCGGCGTGTGCATGTATTTGGCAGTGGTCACGCGCGAAATCGTCGACTCATGCATTTCAACGGCCTCAGCCACATCCTTGAGGATCAGCGGTTCCATCGCTTCCTCGCCCAGTTCGAAAAAACTCGTTTGGCGCTGTACGATGCAACGCGCCACCTTGATCAACGTTTCATTGCGGATCTCCAGGCTGCGCATCAACCACCGTGCCTCCTGAAGCTGGGTGCGCAGCATGGCGTGATCGGGCGCCCTGGAAATCAAATTCGCATAACTCTGATTGACTCGCACCCGGGGTACCGTCGCTTGGTTGATCTCGACAATCCAGCCGTGGTCGGTGCGGCGCACGAACACGTCCGGAATGACGTACTCGGCTTGAGCGGGGTTGACGGCGGCCCCGGGCCGCGGATGGCAAGAGCGCACCAATGCGAGCGCCATCTCCAAGTCGCCCTCGCTGCAACGGAGTTGGCGCCGCAGCAGCACGAGCTGCTGGCCGGCGACGAGATCAAGGTGCTCGAGCGCGACCCGAATCGCGATGTCGCGCGCCGGGGTGTCCGGATGGAGCTGGCGCAACTGCAGGGCAATGCACTCGCCCAAACTACGGGCGCCGACGCCGGCGGGCTCGAGCGATTGCACGGCCGCCAGCACACGCTCCACGTCCTGGATCGTGGCCTCGATCTCAGGCCGGAGGCTCAGGCGGATCTCTTCCAAATCGTCTTTCAAATAGCCATCGTCGGTAATGGCATCCGTAATCACGCGCGCGATCGCGAGGTCGATGGCGGACAGCTTGGCTAGTTCCAGCTGTTCGATGAGCTGCTCCTGCAGCGTCTGACCATGCTGATCGCTGAAGTCGCCGCTGCGGTCGTCATCGCCCGACCACGACGTGTCGGCGGGTCCGCTGGTTTGCTCGCCCCAGGCTTCATCGGCAATTTCCACTTCCGGCTCTTCGCGCTGCTCTACGGGAGTGGTGTTGCCATCAAGCTCGGTATACTTCTCATCGACCGGGACCTCTTCCCGCTCGGGCACCAGATCCGGGACGGCATCCAGGGCGAGTTCGTCCTCCGCCTCGAGCATCACGTTGGTCTCGAGAGTCTCGCGGACGTGCGCCTGCAAATCGAGAGAGGGCAATTGCAGCAGGCGGATGGCCTGCTGCAGCTGCGGCGTCATGGTGAGCTGCTGGCCGATGCGAAGCTGCAGACTTGGCTTCAACATATTTCTTTCAGATCCAAGCCTACAGTTTGAAATCCTGGCCCAAGTACACCTCACGAACCTGCGGGTTGGCAAGAATCTGATCCGCAGAACCAGAGGCGAGCACGCTGCCTTGGCTGACAATGTACGCGCGCTCGCAGATTCCGAGGGTCTCCCGGACATTATGATCCGTAATTAGCACGCCGATCCCTTTACCGGATAAGTGCTTGATTATTCGTTGGATATCGGCCACCGAGAGAGGATCGACGCCGGCAAATGGCTCGTCCAGGAGGATGAAACGGGGATCCGCGGCCAAGGTGCGGGCGATCTCAACGCGCCGCCGCTCCCCGCCCGAAAGACTCATCCCCAGGCTGTCGCGAACGTGTCCGATATGCATCTCCGCCAGCAGTTCCTTGAGGCGCTCGGCGCGCTGCGCTGCATCGAGCCCGGGCCGCGTCTCGAGGATCGCCATGATGTTGTTCGACACCGACAAACGGCGGAAGACCGAAGGCTCTTGGGGCAGGTAGCCCAGACCGAGTTGAGCGCGCCGATGCATGGGCAGACGGCCGATGTCGCGGTTGTCGAGGTAAATCTCGCCATGTTCGCAGCGGGTGAGGCCGACGATCATGTAGAAGGCCGTGGTCTTGCCGGCTCCGTTCGGACCTAAGAGACCAACCACCTCGCCGCTCTCGACTTCGAGCGACAAATCCGTCAGCACCTGCCGTGATTTGTAACTCTTCGCGAGGTTGAGCGCCCGGAGCACGCTCCTCATGGTTTGGCGGGCGGCGGCGTGATGATGATGTGCACGCGCTGCGAACCCTGTTCGGCCGCCTCTGCCAGGATGCTCTGGGCAAGAACGTTGTACTTGAGGGACTCGCCGCGAATCTCATTTTGGCCGTCGCTGAGCCAGGCGTTCTTCGTTAGGCGCACGATTCCCTTAGTCGCATCGTAATCGATCGTATCGGCGCGCCCTTGGGCGGTCTTTCCGGTCTTCGCGATGCGCTGTTCGAACTGGGCGGGCTTGCCGTTGGCCACCGCCTTGGCGAGCAGCTTCTTGGCGAAATTGATCTCAGCGTCATCGGCCGTCAGCTGCCCCTGGTCCATGGTAATTTTTACATTACCCCGAAATACCCACAGACTGTTATCGAAGTTGAGGCCCGAGGCCTGCCGGGTGGCTTGTCCCTGATCCGCCGAAACCGACATGGTGCCCTGGGCGATGCGCACCTTGCGAAATACCACGTTGTTGTTGCGCAAATCGAGCTCCGAGGATTGCGCGTCGAGCGCGATGGTTTCCTGCTTCGGCGGCGGTGCCACCGCTTTCGCCGTTAGCGAGGAGGAGAGCGCAAGCGCGGCGAGAGCGCAGACTTTAAGGTTGAAATCGGCCATTGACCTTCGATTCTAAGCGCATGGTGCGCTCTTTCAAATTGGCGACGAGTCCGCGCGCGGTCAACGTGTGCGCGCCGAATTCGATGCGCACGTCGCTTTTGGTGGTCGCAAGCGCTTCGGGAACGTTGTAAGTCAACGCATCGGTGCGGATAACAGCGGTCCCCGCGTGTTCGGTGCTCTGACCTTCCAGCCGCACGTTCCCGGTCACGTTGACGATCTTGCCGCCGGACTCGACATGTGCGACGTCCCCGAACATGACCCACGCTTGTCCGTTCGGCGGGGAGTAATCGAAGCGCACGTTGTACAGGGCGACCTCCGGGCCATGGTCGACTTGATCGATGCGGTCCGCCTGGATGCGGATGCTGGGAACGCCCGCCTCGTCATAGTCCGTCAGCACTGCGTTCTTGAGGTAGTAGCCGGGCATACTCGCCTCTCCCGCGGCGGTCGACTGCCTGGGCCGATGAGTTGGAGAACTCAATATCCAGGTGCTGACCACCAGCGCGATGACAGCAATGACGGTGAAAATTCTGAACAGCATTAAGGGCTTCGGGCGCGCAGCAGCGCGTCGCACAGCTCGCGCACGGCGCCGCGGCCGCCGGGCGCCGTGCTGATCCAGTGCGCTGCGGCCAAGACCAATGGATGCGCATCCGCAACGGCCGCAGCGAAGCCTACGGCGGCCATCAGCGGCAAATCGGAGGTGTCGTCCACGATACAGGCCGAGGCCAAGGGGTCGATGCCGAGCCGCCCGGTGAGATTCGTCAGCGCTTGGACCTTGTCGGTGCAGCCCTGCACGACATTGCGGACCTTGAGTTCACGCATGCGCGCCGTTACGGCCGCCGAACGCCGCCCGCTCACCGCGGCAACGGCGACGCCGCTGTTCATCAATAACTTGATGCCGTGACCGTCATGGACATGAAACGTCTTGAGCGCTTCACCTCGAGCGGAGAAATACAGCCGCCCGTCGGTGAGGACGCCGTCGACGTCGAGCACCAAGAGTTCGATCTTGCCGAGCGGCGTGGCTTTGCGGGCCGCGTTCGTGCCCCGCTTCAAACGACACCGGCGCGCAGCAGATCATGCACGTTGAGGGCACCGACCAGAATATCGTCCGCATCGACGACGATGAGCGACGTGATGCGATGCGTTTCCATCAAGAGCACGGCCTCCGCGGCGAGGGAATTCGCGCGCACGGTTTTTGCGTGGCGGGTCATGACTTCATCCATGCGCGTGCGACGCAGATCCGCTGCGCGATCCAAGGCGCGGCGCAGATCGCCGTCGGTGAACACACCGAGGACGCGATCGGCCTCATCCACGATCGCCGTCATGCCGAGACCTTTTCGGGTCACTTCCAACAGGCCTTCGGAGAGCGGCAAGCCCGGCGTCACTTTCGGCACATCCGTGCCGGTGCGCATCACATCGCTCACGTGCATGAGCAATCGCCGGCCCAATTTGCCGGAAGGGTGGGAGCGAGCGAAATCCTCTTCCGTGAACCCGCGCGCTTTCAGCAGCGCCACGGCGAGTGCATCGCCTACTCCCAAAGCCGCGGTGGTGCTTGCGGTGGGCGCCAGGTTCAGGGGACAGGCTTCGGCCGGTACACCGATGTCCAAATGCACGGTCGCAATGCGCGCGAGGGCTGAATTCGAATTGCCGGTAAAGGCAATCAATGGCACGCCTAAGCGCTTGATCACCGGGACGATGGTGAGAATTTCGTCGGTTTCGCCGGAATTGGACAGGGCGAGCACCGCATCGTCGCGGGTAATCATGCCAACATCGCCGTGGCTCGCTTCGCCCGGGTGTAAGAAAAAGGCCGGCGTCCCGGTGCTGGCCAGGGTGGCGGCGATCTTGCCGCCAATGTGACCCGACTTTCCCATCCCGGTCACTACGATTCGCCCACGGCAATTAAGACAAATGCGGCAGGCGCGTGCAAACTCCCACCCTAAGCGGGGCAGCTGCGCCTTGAGACCGTCGATCTCCACGGTGAGCGCCTGACGGCCGAGATCGATGAGGCTTGCGTCCGTGTAGTCGAGGTCCATCGATCAATGATACAACTTGAGGAGAGTGCATGAACCCACAACAGATAGCGGAACTGATTCACCGGGGCCTCGATGGCAGCCGTGCGTCGGTCACGAGCCAGGACAATGTGCACTTCGAAGCGGTGGTCGTCGCCGCGGCTTTTGCGGGTAAACGTCCCTTGCAGCGGCACCAGCTGGTCTACGCCACGCTGGGGCCGGCGATGGGCAACGAGATCCACGCGCTCGCCTTGCAAGTCTTTACGCCGGAAGAATATGCGAGCCAGGTCGGTGGATAAGCTGCAGATTCAGGGCGGCATACCGCTCGAAGGCGAAATTCGCATTTCCGGCGCGAAAAATGCGACTTTGCCCATTCTGGCGGGGTGCCTCTTGGCGGATGGGCCGGTGACCGTCTCGAATGTGCCGCATTTGCAAGACGTCACTACGATGATCGAGTTGCTCGGGCGGATGGGGGTCCGGGTGACCATCGATGAGAAAATGCGCATCGAGGTCGACGCATCGACCATCAAGGAATATTTCGCTCCCTACCAGCTCGTGAAGACCATGCGCGCATCGATTCTGGTGCTCGGACCCTTGCTCGCGCGCTTCGGGTCAGCGGACGTGTCGCTGCCCGGCGGCTGTGCGATCGGGGCGCGCCCCGTCAATATTCACGTCGCCGGTTTGCAGGCGATGGGTGCGGATATCCACATCGAGAACGGGTACATCAAGGCGCGAGCAGGGCGCCTTCGCGGAACACGCCTGGTGCTGGAAACGGTGACCGTCACCGGCACCGAGAATCTCATGATGGCGGCCACGTTGGCCGATGGCGAGACGGTGCTCGAGAATGCGGCGCGCGAACCGGAAGTCGTGGATCTCGCGAACTTTTTATGCGCCCTGGGCGCCAAGATCACCGGCGCGGGCACCGATACCATCAGCATCGAAGGCGTGGAGCGTCTCAGCGGCACGGCCTACGATGTGTTGCCAGATCGGATCGAGAGCGGCACTTATCTCGTTGCGGGCGCCATCACCGGCGGGCATGTCAGGGTGAAAAGCACGCGGCCCGAGCATTTGGACGCAGTCATCGCCAAGCTCAAGGAGGCAGGCGCCAAGGTGGGGGTAGGCGATACCTGGGTCGAAGTGGACATGCGCGGCCGGCGGCCGGATGCGGTCGATATCCGAACCGCACCGTACCCCGCATTTCCGACCGATATGCAGGCCCAATTCGCGGCGCTCAATACCGTGGCCACGGGCGTCGGCACGATCATTGAGACCATATTTGAGAATCGGTTCATGCACATGTTGGAAATGCGGCGCATGGGCGCCGAAATAAGGCTCGAGGGCAATACCGCCATCATCAAGGGCGTCGAGCGTCTAACCGCCGCGCCCGTCATGGCGACCGACCTGCGGGCCTCGGCGAGCCTGGTATTGGCGGGCTTGGTGGCCGACGGTCGTACCGAGATCGAACGCATTTATCACATCGATCGCGGCTACGAAGCCATCGAGGAGAAGCTGCAGCAATTGGGCGCGCGCATTCGCCGCACGCCGGCCTAGCCGCGCACGCCGGGCGCGGAGTTCAGCGTTGGGCTTGGTGAGTCGGCCGCTCGGTCACTTTGAGCCTTATTTTATAGGGTAGATGTCCGTGCAGGCCCGCGAGTTCGACCTCGTCGCCGGGTTTGAGCGCGGCCACTTTGCTCACCAAGTCCTGTGAGCTGCGCACGGCATCGCCGTCCAAGCTCGTGACCAGATCGCCCGGTCTCACGCCCGCCTCGAACGCCGGACTCCTGACCTGGATGTTGACCACGCTGACGCCGCCGGCTTGAATGCCGAGCTGAGCCGCCTCCTCCCGTGTCAAGTCCTGCGGCCAGAATCCCAGCCAACCGCGCACGACGTGGCCTTGCTTGAGGATTTGTTCCATCACCCCACGCACCAGATTGACGGGAATCGCAAAGCCGATGCCTTCGGGTCCACCGTACGTGCGGTTCAGCACCGCGGTGTTGATGCCGACCAGATCGCCGTGCGCATCGATGAGCGCGCCGCCGGAGTTGCCCAAGTTGATGGCGGCATCGGTCTGAATGAAATTCTCGAAGGTGGCGAGTCCGAGTTGACCGCGGCCGGTGGCGCTGACGATGCCCTGTGTCACAGTTTGGCTCAGGCCGTATGGATTACCGATGGCAAGCACGATATCGCCCACTCGCAACGTATCGGAGCGGCCCATGGGCATGATCGGCAGATTGCCGATCGACAAATCGAGAATGGCAATGTCGGTGTCAGGATCCTGGCCGACGATGGTCGCGTCGGCGATCCGGCCATCGGCCAGTTGTACCCTGATCGAATCGGCGCCGGCAATCACATGTTGATTGGTGACAATGGTGCCCTTCGCATCCACGATCACGCCGGACCCCAAACTGCGCTCGACGTGTTGCCGGTAACTCGGCCAATAATCGCCGAATAGTTGGTCGAGCGGGGCTGGTTGATTGCGCTCCGTGATGAGGCGCGCCGTGTAAATATTGACCACCGCCGGCGCCGCGCGTGCGACGGCGTCGGCGAAGCTTTGCATGACCACGGTCGTGCGCGGCGGGGCGGGTGCCGTGCCGCGCGGAGCTGTGGTGACGGCTCCCAGCAATGCAGGTTTCCACCAGACGACTAGGAAGGCTGCGGCCAGGCCGACTACAACCGCTCTTAGCAAAAAGCCCACGAGGGTGCGTGTGTTCTGCAATCCGGCTACTCATGCCTGCTCAGGATGACGGCTTATCTGTGTATAATGCGCCCGCAATATTCTTTGGGAAACACTATGGCCACAGGGGTTTGCGTGAAGATTTGTCAACAATCCGCCGCAACGATGCGTCAAAACGCGGGGGCTGCTTAAATGACTGAAGAGGTTGATCATAGCCGTCGGCGCCTGTTGACGGCGGCTACTGCGGGAGTTGGGGCAGTGGGAATTGCCTTCGCCGCCGTGCCGTTTATCGCATCGTGGCAGCCGAGCGCACGCGCGAAAGCACTCGGTGCACCGGTGACGGTGGATGCGTCGAAACTCGAGGACGGCCAAATGTTGAAGGTCGTCTGGCGCGGGCAACCCGTATTCATCGTGCGCCGAAGTAAGGCTGTCGTGGACCAGCTCGGCAACCACAACGACTTGCTGGCCGACCCGAATTCGGACGATTCGCTTCAGCCGGCTTACATCAAGGATGCCGGGCCCGCTCGCGCGCGAAACCCGGAATATTGGGTCGGTTTGGCGGTCTGCACGCACTTGGGCTGTTCGCCGCTGGGCGCGTTCGAACCCGCGAACGCCTACCAAGTGGCCGGCACTGACTTGGGCCCGAATTGGCCTGGCGGATTTTATTGCCCGTGCCACGGTTCGAAATACGATATATCCGGGCGTGTTTTCAAAAGCATGCCGGCGCCGAAGAACCTCACGGTTCCTTCTTACACGTTCGCCGGCGATGCCCGCATCGTGATCGGCACGGACGAGAATCCCAAGACTGCTTAAATGACGCATGAGAGGTTGAGCGATGGCCGCAGCACCTGAATCCGCCGACACCAGCAAGGGCCTCATCGGCTGGATCGACCGGCGCTTTCCCCTGACCGCTTTGTGGCGGAGCCAGGTTTCCGAATACTACGCACCGAAAAATTTCAATTTTTGGTACTACTTCGGATCCCTGGCGCTATTGGTTCTCGTGAACCAGTTGATCACGGGGATTTTCCTGACGATGAATTACAAGCCCTCTGCGGCGGACGCGTTCGGGTCGGTCGAATACATCATGCGGGACGTCAACTGGGGTTGGCTGATCCGCTATCTGCACTCCACCGGCGCGTCCGCTTTCTTCATCGTGATCTATTTGCACATGTTCAGAGCGCTCTTGTACGGCTCGCATCGCAAACCTCGCGAGTTGCTGTGGATATTCGGCTGCCTGTTGTTCTTGGTGTTGATGGCGGAAGGTTTCATGGGGTATGTGCTGCCGTGGGGCAACATGAGCTTTTGGGGCGCACAGGTGATCGTCTCCCTGTTCGGCAGCTTGCCGGTAATCGGCGGGGGTCTGGTCGATTGGATTCGGGGCGATTACGTCATCGCCGACGCCACGTTAAATCGATTTTTCGCGCTGCACGTGGCCGCCCTGCCGCTGGCCCTCGTGTTTCTGGTGATCGCTCACCTCATGGCGCTGCATGAAGTCGGGTCGAACAATCCGGACGGCATTGAAATCAAGAAGCACAAGGACCCGCAGGGTCATCCGCTGGACGGCATTCCCTTTCACCCCTACTACACGGTGAAAGATCTGGTCGGAGTCATGGGATTTTTGATTCTTTTTTGCGGAGTCGTATTCTTTGCCCCGACGTTCGGCGGTCTATTCCTGGAGTCTCCGAACTTCGAGCCCGCCAATCCCCTGCAGACCCCGCCGCACATCGCGCCGGTCTGGTATTTTACCCCGTTCTACGCGATGTTGCGGGCAGTGCCCTCATTCGCAGGCACGCAAGTGTGGGGCGTATTGGTCATGGGGGCTTCCATTCTGGTGTTGTTCTTCGTTCCGTGGCTCGATCGGTCTCCGGTTAATTCGATCCGCTATCGCGGACCGATTTACAAGGTCATGCTGGCCATATTCGTCGTGTCATTCGTCACGTTGGGCGTGTGCGGCCTGAAGCCGCCGGCCGGCATCTACCCGTTGTTGGCCAAGATCTGCACGGTGCTTTATTTCGCATTCTTTTTGCTGATGCCCTGGTACACGAAATTCGATCGAGTGAAGCCGGTGCCGGAGAGGGTCACAGGACATGTTTAAGCGCTGGTTAACGATTGCGGTTGCACTGCTTGCCGCCGCCCTTGCCGTCCCCGCCGGTCCTGCGATGGCCCAAGAGGGTGAGACTTCCGTGCTCCGTTCCGGCACGGATATCAACGACGTCGACTCCTTGCAGCGCGGCGCTCGAAATTTCATGAATTACTGCTCGGGGTGCCACTCGTTGAATTACTTGCGCTACAACCGGATCGCGGAGGATTTGAAGATTCCGGAGCTCGAGCTCGCCTCGGACCTCATGTTCACATCGGATAAGGTATTCGACGGGGTCAACAGCGCCATGCCGCCGGATGCTGCGAACTGGTTCGGGAAGCAGCCGCCCGACTTGTCATTGATGGCGCGCGAACGGGGCGTCGACTACATCTACTCATTCCTGAAAGGGTTTTATGTCGATAAGACCCGCCCTTGGGGCGTGAACAACATGTACCTTCCAAGCGCCGCCATGCCGGACGTGCTGGCCGAGTTGCAGGGTCTGCAAAAACCCGTGTTCAAGAACGAACCCGACGCGAGCGGCAACGCCCACATGGTCCTCGTAGGCGTCGAAGCGATGACGCCGGGCTCTTTGTCTCCGCAGGAGTATGATGGCTTCGTCCGGGACACCGCGAATTTTCTGGATTATGCCGGTGAGCCGGTCAAGGCGAGGCGTCAATCGATGGGCGTTTTCGTCACGCTGTTTTTGCTGGTGGGATTTGTGTTCGCATACTTGTTGAAGAAAGAATACTGGAAGGACGTCCACTGACGCAGCAGCGGGGCCTCCCGTTTGTCTATGGTCCTAGGAGATCGCGTTAGTGGCACGTCGCTCGGTGATGACCTTGTTTTCCGCGCCGACTGATCCGTGGAGTCACCGGACGCGCTTGGTCCTTGCCGAGAAGGGAATTGCCATCGAGTTGGTGAATGTCGATCTCAACAAGCTGCCCGAAGATCTGCTCGACCTCAACCCTTATCACAGTGTGCCGACCTTGGTCGACCGGGATCTGGTGTTGTACGACTCGCGGGTAATCATCGAGTATCTGGATGAGCGCTTCCCGCACCCTCCGTTGATGCCGATCGACCCTGTGACTCGCGCACAGTTTCGCGTCGCGCTATACCGGGTTGAACGAGATTGGTACGCGCTGGCGCAAGACATCGAGTTGGACCCGCTGAGCAAGACCGCGGCGCACAGCCGCAAGGTTTTGGGCGAGGCTATTTGCGCGAGCGCCGAGGTTTTCAAAGCCAAGCCGTTTTTCTTGAGCGATGAATTTTCTTTGGTCGACGCCAGCATTGCGCCGATCCTGTGGCGTCTGCCCTCCTACGGTATCGAGCTGCCGGTACAGGCGCAACCCATCGTCAAGTACATGCATTCGATTTTCGCGCGTACCGCATTTCGCGCCTGCTTGACCCCCGCCGAACGGGAGATGCGACATTGAAGCCGCGCCGCCCTTACCTGTTGCGGGCGTTGCACGAGTGGATCACCGATAGCGGCGAGACCCCGCATATCGTGGTGGACGCCGCCGCCGAAGGGGTGACCGTGCCGCGCCAATACGTCAAGGACGGCAAGATCGTGCTGAACGTCAGTTTCTCGGCGACCCAGATGCTGAAGCTTGGGAACGATTTCGTGAGTTTCGAGGCGCGCTTCGGCGGGGTAGGGTTCGCGGTGATGGTGCCCGTTCGCGCAATATTGGGCATTTACGCGCGCGAGACCGGCCAGGGCATGATTTTCCCGGAAGGCGACGCGGATCCGGATCCTACCGATGGGCCGCCGACGCCGTCCGGCACGTCCAGCTCAGGTCCCCCGGCCGCGAAACGGCCCAAGCTGCAGGTCGTCAAGTAGCGCGAAAGGCGTCCTTCACCCAAATAAGTTCGTGGGCGCGATCCGGCAATCCCTCGAGGCCGATTACATCGAAACGCACGGGATAATCGCGCCACTCGAAATGCCGCCGTAAGAAGAAGCGCGCGGCGCGAACGAGCTTGCGCTGCTTGCGCCAGGTGACCGAGGCGAGCGCGCCGCCGAATTCATGCCCGCTGCGTTGCCGTACTTCCACGATTACCAGGACATCGCCGTCCCGGCAGACTAGATCCAATTCGCCGGCCTTGCAGCGTACATTGCGCGCGAGCACGGCGATGCCCCGCGCTTCGAGGTATTCGGCCGCGATCCCTTCGGCGGCGCTGCCGCGCAGCAACCGCGAGTCGCCGGTATCAGGTCTCTGTGCCACGCTTGCGAGCTTGGCTCCCGCACGACTCATCGTCCTCGTCGCGGCCACGCGCGTTTGTGCAGAAACTACAACACGACAGGCACTCCGCTTTTTATCTGCGCCCACTCCAACTCTCGGTGAATTCGATTGCGATCATCCAGTTTTAGTTTTCCGGTCACGCCCGAGATCTCGTTGGTCTGACTGAGGGTCTTGGATCGCAGCGCCGGCACGAGTCGATAGGCGTCGAAGCCGAACGCGTAGAGCCGATCGAAGCGTGCCGTCCTTGACGGCCACGCTGCCCGCACGCTGTCGCGCACCTGGCTGGTCACGGGATCCGCCGACACCATCCACGGCATGTCCGGGAAGAACATCCCATCGATATCGGCATTGGCGCTGGGATCAGGTTCGAAACTGTCCGAAGTGGAGTAGACCGGCACGTCTCCCGCGTAATTGAACTTAAGTTGAGGCACGATGAGCCGCGCAGCGCCCACGCTGGTGCTGGCCACGAACACGAAATCAACGTCGCCGCGATGCGTCGACGGTTCGCCCTTGACTCCATGCACCTGCAATACTTGCTTGATGATGTCGCCGAAATCGGCGCGGCCGGATTCGTAGTGGCCGACGTCGAGCAGCGTGCCGCCTTGCTGCTTCAATTCCTCCGCAAAGGCGCTGCCAACTCTGTTTCCCCATTCACCGTCGGGGAGGATGGCGACGCCCCTTAGCTTGCCTTCGGCCACCAGACGCCGCGCGACGCTGCGCGCCTCGTCCTCCGGCCACAGCGCGAACTGATAGAAATTGTGCGAAGGCGTCACCGACTCGGAGAGAAAATTGAGCGCCAATACCGGCGTACGGCCGGAGCTCAAGGGAGCGACTGCCGCGACATCCTCCTTGGTGAGCGGACCCACGATGAAACCCGCACCGTCCTCCATTGCGTGGCGATACGCTCCCGCCACGGATTCCGCGGCGACGTCATAGATTTTTACGTGCGGCCGGGAGGCTGGGTCCTGTTCGAGGTAGGCTGCGATGAAGCCATCGCGCACGGCGACCCCAACCGCCTCGGCGCGGCCCGACATCGGCAGCAACAAAGCGATCTGATCGGGAAATTGGGTGGCGACGGCAATTTGATTCTGTGCCAACAGCAACACGCTGTCGTTGGCCGGATGCTGCGGGTAGGTACGTTTCCAATTTGCCAGGGCAGCGGCGGCGTGCATGGGATTGCGCGTCATCTCGATCGCGACGGGTCCCAGCGCCAGCCAGCCGGCGACGACGGGATCGGTTTTCGGCGGCGGCTTCAGCGAAGTACCGTGTTCCGCGGCGCTTTGAATCAGGCCGAACAGTTCATCGCGGCTGGCGCGCAAGCTCGCAGGATCAGTGAGAAAGCGTTCGCGCTCGACGTAGGCGCGCGTCCCCTCGACGGGATGGCCGGTCAAAAAAGCGCTCTTGCCGCGCAGCCACCAATAATTTTGCGCGAGGTCCGGCTGCGAGGGCACGGGGATCGCGTCCAACTCGTGAATTGCCCGCGCTCCGTCGTTCTCCGCAAGTGCGATTTCCGCTGCCACGAGGGCGCGCGAGGTTGGGAGTTTGGTGCGCGCCTCGGGCGAGACCGCCGCCAGCGCTTGTTTGGCTTCGGCGATGTTGCCGGCACCTACCCATTGTTCGGCGCTCAGGAGCTCATAGTTGTCCCGTTGCGCCGGCACTTCGGCCGCGAGCTCCGCGTACGCGCGCGCCGCATCGGCATGCTTGCCCTCGTTCGCCAGGCGCTGCGCACGCGCCTGTTTGTCGACGGGAGTTTCCACCGGCTTCACGAGGCTGCAGGCGCAGAGCAACAGCGAGACGGCGAGCGCCGCGAAGAGTACCAGCCGTGGACGTCGCGAGATCACTGCCATACCCTGCATTCCTCGATTCTTAAGATATAGGCGCGGATTATAATGACAAACGCGACCCCCGGTCGGCTCTACGTCGTCGCAACCCCGATCGGCAACCTCGGCGATCTCAGTGCGCGTGCGTGCGACACGTTGCGGACCAGTTCCTTGATCGCCGCCGAGGACACGCGGCATACGGGCGCGCTTTTGAAGCATTTCGGCATCCAAACCCCGATGGTGTCCTTGCACGAACACAACGAATTCCAGCGAACGCCGGAGTTGGTCGAACGGATGCAGAGCGGCGCCACGATCGCTCTGGTGAGCGATGCGGGTACTCCCGGCATCAGCGATCCCGGCTTTGACTTGGTGCGCGCGTCCGCCGCGGCCGGCCTCGAGATCCTCTCCATTCCAGGTCCCTGCGCTGCGCTCGCGGCGCTGTCGATCGCCGCACTGCCGACGGACCGGTTCTGTTTCGAGGGTTTTTTGCCGGCGCGCGGAGCCGCTCGCCGCGCACGCTTGGAAGAGTTGGCGCTCGAGCCGCGCACGCTCGTGTTCTACGAATCGCCGCATCGCGTGCGGGAGATGCTCGAGGATTGCGCCCTCGGCTTCGGTTCCGCGCGTTCCGCGATGGTCGCGCGCGAAATCACGAAGCTGCATGAAACGTCGTATCGCGGTTCACTGTCGCAACTGGCGGCGCGGGCCGCGGCGGAGGCGGACTTTGCGCGCGGTGAGATCGTGGTCGTGGTCGCGGGCGCTGTCCCTAAGGCCGCGCAGGCCGCCGGCGGTGTGGACGGTCATGGCGGCGCATTGGACCGCGTACTCAAGCCGCTGCTGGCCGAGTTGCCGCTGAAGCAAGCGGCGCATCTCGCGGCGCAAATCGCGGCGGTGCGCGACAACGAAGCCTACAAGCGGGCGTTGCAGCTGAAACAAGCGTATGGTGCGCCCTAAGAGTCGGCCAGGCAGTCGCTGTGTGCGGAAGCACATGGAGGAAAGTCCGGGCTCCACAGGGCACGGTGCCAGGTAACGCCTGGGGGGCGCGAGCCCACGGAAAGTGCAACAGAAAGATACCGCCTACGTGCCGCGCAAGCGGCGCCGGTAAGGGTGAAATGGTGCGGTAAGAGCGCACCGCGCTGGTGGCAACATCAGTGGCACGGCAAACCCCACCTGGAGCAAGACCAAATAGGGAAGCGAGCGGTGTTTTGGCTGCTACATGTGGCCCACATGGGCTTCCGGGTAGGTCGCTAGAGCTGCGCGGCGACGCGCATCCCAGAGGAATGACTGCCCACGACAGAACCCGGCTTAACGGCCGACTCTTTTCATGGCGCTGACGCGCCAACTCTCTAGGCGCTGACGCGCCAACTCTCTAGGCGCTGACGCGCCAACTGCTACGGGGTCGAAGCGACCCCGTACTTTAGGCGCTCGCTTCGCGAGCGTTTTAGAAAGACTTCCTAAGAGGTTGATTCCGAACGGCGCTGGCGTCTTGCCGCTCTATGGCCGTCGGAGTGTGATCTAAGTCACTGTTGTCCCGAGTTTTTTTTAACTTAAGCCGTTGACAGTGCGTCATAGCGCTCCCTATAGTGGTGGCCGGTGGGAAAAAGTGGGAGAGAATGGGTCGCAGAGCCCGTTCAGACATGTTCAGAGGCGCCAATAAGTTAACTCTCGATGCCAAAGGCCGGATGGTCATGCCCACCCGGTACCGAGAGCGGCTGCAAGAGCGCTGCGGGGGCAAATTGGTCATCACCGTGGATAAAGACCAGTGCCTGCTGATCTACCCGCTGCCCGATTGGGAGGAGATCGAGCGCAAATTGATGCGTTTACCCACGCTCAACCCTCAAGCGCGGCGCTTGCAGCGGCTGATGGTCGGCCATGCCACGGATCTGGAGCTCG
Organism: uncultured Gammaproteobacteria bacterium; assembly: GCA_963755965.1. Classification (GTDB taxonomy): domain Bacteria; phylum Pseudomonadota; class Gammaproteobacteria; order Steroidobacterales; family Steroidobacteraceae; genus Bog-1198. Next base: position 763,472 of record CAVWLU010000004.1, on the reverse strand, counting down.
ACGGCCATGGCCGGGTGCTGCTGCCGCCGAAATTGCGCGAGTTCGGATTGCTGACGCGCGACGCCATGCTCATCGGCCAGGGCTTGCGGTTCGAGTTGTGGGATGAGGCCCGGTGGAATGAGCGGCGTGATGAGTGGCTGGCAAGCGAGGAAACCGCGACCGATTTGCCTGCCGAACTTGAAACACTGTCGCTGTAAGCCCCGAAGGAATGGGCGAGCGCGATGGGGGAGTCGACAGCGGGACACAGGGCGGTACTTTTACCTCAAGTACTGGCCGCATTGAACATACAGGGGAGTGGCACCTACATGGACGCCACTTTTGGGCGGGGCGGACACGCAGGGGCGATTTTGGAGAAGCTCATTGCTGACGGCCGGTTGCTATGTCTCGACCGCGATTCGGTCGCGATTGCCGAAGCACGAGCGCGCTTTGCTTCCGACCCGCGTGTGGCGGTGTTTCTCGCACCGTTCTCCAAGCTCGCCGCGTGTGCCGATGAGGTGCAACCCGGGCTCAAATTCGACGGCATCCTGTTCGATCTCGGCGTCTCCTCGCCGCAGCTCGACGATGCCGCGCGCGGCTTTAGCTTCATGAACGATGGACCTCTCGACATGCGCATGAGTATCGGTGAAGGCGCGAGCGCGGCCGACATCGTCAACGGCGCGTCCGAAGCCGAGCTGATCCGTATCTTTCGCGAATTCGGCGAGGAGCGGCAAGCGCCGCGCATTGCGCGCGCCATCGTCGCCGACCGCCAATCGAGGCCGTTCGAGCGCACGCTGCAACTCGCGGAGATGATCGCGCGCGTCGCGCGCAGCCGCGAAGCGGGCGGCCGCCACAAGCATCCCGCGACCCGCGTATTTCAGGCGCTGCGCATTTATGTCAATCGCGAGCTCGCCGAACTCGAAGCCGCGCTCGATCTTGCGCTCGAGCGCCTGGCGCCGCACGGACGGCTGGCCGTCATCAGCTTTCACTCGCTCGAAGATCGGATGGTGAAGCAATTCATGCGCCGCCACTCGCTCGCCGACCCGATGTACGCAGGCTTGCCCAACATACCGGCGCACGCCCGGCCGAAGCTCAAATTGGTGGGCAAATCGATCGAGCCGGAGGCGGAAGAAATCGATCGCAATCCACGCGCCCGCAGCGCGCATCTTCGCGTAGCTGAGCGCTTGACCTACGGAGTGGCCGCATGACGATACGGAAACTGATGTCGGTTGCTCTACCGGTCCTATGGCTCGCCGTACTGGGATCCGCCGTGCAAGTGATCTATGCCCGGCACAAGGCGCGAGATCTGTTCGTGCACCTGGAAAAACTCAATGCGGAGCGCGATTCGCTGGAAATGGAATGGGGGCGTCTGCAACTCGAACAGAGCTATTGGTCCTCGCATGCGTTCGTCGAGCGCGTCGCGAACACCAAGCTTCAAATGAGTCTGCCGCAAACTCGTGATGTGCGGATCGTGCGTCCGTGAAGCATCGTTCCAGCGACAGCGGCGTTCTTACGAAGAGCTATCGCTGGCGTGCACCGTTGGTTCTGGGCCTCGTGGTGCTGGGCGCGGTCGGGCTCGCGGCGCGCGCCGTGGAGCTGCAGTTGCTGGATCACGGTTTTCTCGCCAAACAAGGCGACGATCGTTCCATGCGCGTGGTCAAGATTGCGGCGCATCGCGGCGCCATCACCGATCGTTCCGGCGAGCCCCTGGCCGTCAGCACGCCGGTCGACAGCGTGTGGGTCAATCCCCAGGAATTGAACGACAACATCGATCAGCTGCCGAAGCTCGCCAAGGCCTTGAAACAAGACCAGCAGTTGCTCGCGAGGCGCATCACCAGCAATCTCGATCGCGAGTTCCTCTATCTCGAGCGCCACATGCCGCCCGAGCAGGCGGAGCACATCAAGGCACTGGGGATTCCGGGCGTAAACCTGCTGCGCGAGTATCGGCGCTACTACCCGGCGGGTGAAGTGGCGGGACACGTGGTCGGGTTCACGACCGTCGATGACCAAGGCCAGGAGGGCCTCGAACTCGGCTACGATCAATTGCTGAACGGCGAGGATGGCGCCAAGCGCGTCATTCAAGATCTGTTCGGGCGCTACGTGGAGAACATCGAGAGCATTCGCGCTCCCCGGCCGGGGCGCGATCTCGTCACCAGCATCGATCTGCGCATTCAATATCTTGCTTACCGCGAATTGAAAGCCGCGATGCAGGACTACCACGCGAAAGCCGGGTCCGTCATCGTCATCGACGTCGACACGGGTGAAGTGTTGGCCATGGTGAACCAGCCGTCTTACAACCCCAATGACCGCGAACAGCTCAAGGCGGGGCTGTACCGGAATCGCGCCGCCACCGATATCTTTGAACCCGGATCCAGCATCAAGCCGTTCATCGTTGCCGCCGCGCTCGCCTCCGGACAGTACCGCGCCGACAGCGTCGTGGATACCTCGCCGGGTTTCGTGCAGGTCGGCAACAAGGTATTTGAGGACGAAAGGAATCTTGGCGTGATCGATCTCGCCACCGTTTTGGCCAAGTCGAGCAACGTCGGCGCAGCCAAGATCGCGCTGTCGCTCAAACCCGAACAGATTTGGAGCACGCTCACGAGCTTGGGGTTGGGCCAGGTGACCGGCAGCGACTACCCGGGCGAATCGGCCGGCATGCTGAGCAATTATTCGCATTGGCGGCCGATCGGCATTGCCACCCTGTCGCATGGTTATGGTCTATCGGTGACACCCCTGCAGCTCGCGCACGCCTACGCGACCATCGGTGCGGGCGGCATCAGACGGCCGATTTCCTTCGAGCGCGTTTCCGGCCCTGTTGCGGGCGAACAGGTGTTGGATCCGAAAGTCGCGCGCTCGTTGGTGCAATTGATGGAGCAGGTCGTCGAGAAGGGCGGCACCGCCACGCGCGCTTCGCTGATCGGCTATCGGGTATCCGGAAAGACGGGTACCGCGTTTAAATCAATCGCAGGCGGCTATTCCACCGACCGAATCATGGCGGTATTTGCCGGCCTGGTCCCGGCGTCGCACCCGAAATTGGCCACGGTGGTGGTGATCGACGAGCCGAGCCGGGATTTGCACGAAGTCGGCACGTTGGCACAGGGCGGCACGGTGGCGGCGCCGGTGTTTGCCAGTGTGATGTCGGGCGCCTTGCGTCTCATGGACGTGCCGCCCGACGATTTGCAGAACGTGCCGGCGGCGACGCTGGTGCAGGCCAACGCTCTACCATGAACAGCTCGAGCGTCTCTCTCATGTGGCTCCTCGACGGCATCGCGGTCTTGCCCAAGAACGATGCTCGTGTCGTGGATCTCACCCTCGACAGCCGCGAGGTGCGCCCCGGAAGCCTGTTCTTTGCGCTGCGCGGCCGCCGATCGCACGGGCTTGCATTTGCCGCCGAGGCCGCGGCGCGCGGTGCGAGCGCGGTGTTGTGGGAACCGAGCGCCGATACGGAATCACCCGTGTTGTCCCCGTCGGTGTTTGCCGCCCCGGTGGTGGACTTGCACAAATTGGTGGGCCGCATCGCCGATCGGTTCTTCAACTGGCCCTCATCGCAGCTGCGCATCGTGGCCATCACCGGCACCAACGGCAAAACCACCTGTGCGTACTTGCTGGCGCAGGCGTTGAAGCGCCTCGATTCCGACGCGGCATATATGGGCACGATCGGTTGGGGACGGATCGGCGCGCTCGAAACGCAGGCTCACACCACACCCGACGCCATCAGCGTTCACCGCACGCTGGCGCAGCTCAAGGCGCAGGGCGTGCGCGACGTGGCGATGGAAGTCTCCTCGCATGCACTGGATCAAGGCCGCGTGGACGGCGTGCGCTTTCACAGCGCCGCTTTCACCAATTTGAGCCGCGATCACTTGGACTACCACCCCTCCATGCAAGCGTACGGCGAGACCAAGGCACGCCTATTCGCGGATGAAAATCTGCAGCACGTGATCATCAATATCGGCGACGCCTTCGGCCGCGAGGTAGCCCAGGCCTATGCGGGACGCGCTCCGCTGACGGCGGTTTGGAGCGGCGCCGGCGGCGCCGGCTGGTTGGCCGACCGCTCACTCTATGCGAGCGACGTGGTGGTCGATGTGCACGGCGTGTCGATGACACTCGACGGTAGCTTCGGCAAGCTTGAGCTCCGCACGCGTCTGCTCGGCCGCTTCAACGCCGAGAACGCGCTGGTCGTGCTCGCCTGTTTGCTGTCTTTGGGGGCATCGCTGGAAGAGGCCGCATCGGCGCTCGCCGAGTGCACGGCGCCCCCCGGCCGTATGGAGATGATCGAGAGCGAGGCGCGGGGCAAACCCTTGGCTGTGATCGACTATGCGCACACACCGGACGCACTCGCGAAGGCTTTGGCGGCGCTGCGCGAACATTGCCGCGGCGCCCTGTGGTGCGTGTTCGGCTGCGGCGGCGATCGCGATCCCGGCAAGCGTCCCATGATGGGCGCCATCGCCGATGAACTCGCGGATCAAATCATCGTCACCGACGACAACCCGCGTTCCGAAAATCCGGAAGAGATCATTCGCGGCATCACCGGCGCGATCAAATTGCATGGCGTGCGCGTGATTCACGATCGCGGCGAGGCGATCGCTGCGGCGCTCAACGAAGCCGCCGCAGCCGATGTAGTGCTCATCGCCGGCAAGGGGCATGAGGACTATCAGATCTACGGTGCGAGACGCTTGAGCTTCAGCGATCGGCTGGAAGCGCTGCGCCATTTGGGGGCAGCAGCATGATCGGGCGGCCGCGATGAAGCGAACGTTGCGTGAGGCGGCAGCAGCCCTCGGCGGCCAACTAATCGGCGATGATCGTCGCTACTGCGTGGTGTCGACCGACAGCCGCACGCTGACGCCGGGCGCGCTCTTCGTCGCGCTGCGCGGGCCCAAGTTCGACGGTACGGAATTTGCCGCCGCCGCCGCGGCGCGCGGCGCCGTCGGGGCCGTGGTCGATCGAGCGGTGCCGTCGGCGAAGCTCCCGCAGATCGTGGTAGCCGACGCGCTGCAAGCCTTGCAGCAGCTGGCGCAGGCGTGGCGCGCGGATTTTTCCATACCCATCGTGGCGGTGGGCGGCAGCAACGGCAAGACCACCGCGAAGGAAATGACGGCGGCGATCCTGTCGCGCATGGGCCCCTGCTTGGCCACGCACGGGAATCTCAACAATCACATTGGCGTGCCCGTGACATTGATGCGGCTGGAGCCTTCGCATCGCAGCGCGGTGATCGAGATGGGCGCCAATCGTATCGGCGATGTCGCCGAGCTGGTGCGTCTGGCGCGGCCGACCGTGGGCCTGATCACCAACGCCGGCGCGGAACATCTGGAGGGTTTCGGCAATCTGGACGGCGTCGCCCAGGGAGAGGGGGAAATGGTCGCGGGCCTCGGAGCGGACGCCACCGGGATCATCAACGCCGATGACGCCTACGCCGCCTATTGGCGAGGAGTGTCCAAGGCGGCGCGCATCATCAGCTTCGGCGTGCACGCTTCCGCCGACTTCATCGCGAGGAATGCCACTCAGGCGATCGAGCGAGGAGAGTTCGCCACACGCTTCACGCTCAAGTGCCCGCTCGGTGAGCAGCCGATCATGCTCAAGGCGGGCGGCTCGCACAACATCGCGAATGCCTTGGGCGCCGCCGCTGCGGCGAGCGCCGCCGGGGCGTCGCTCGGCGACATCGCGGCAGGTCTCGCGGATTTCCGCGCCGTGTCCGGCCGCCTGCAGCTCAAGGCGGGTCTGCGCGACAGCTGGATCATCGATGATTCGTACAACGCCAACCCGAGTTCGGTGCGCGCCGGGCTCGAGGTGCTGCGCTCGCTCTCGGGCGTTACCTGGCTGGTACTCGCGGACATGGCGGAACTCGGCGAGCACACTTCGGACAGTCACGCCCACGCCGGCAGCTATGCGCGTGACTGCGGCGTCAAACGCTTGTTCGCCAGCGGGCCGCAGAGTTCGCGCGCGGTCGAAACCTTCGGGTCGGGCGGCGAGTGGTTTCCGGATGTGGATTCTTTGATCCGCCGCTTGCAGGCGGAGCTGTCGCCGGGCGTCACGGTGCTCATCAAGGGATCGCGCGTCAATCGCCTGGAACGAGTGGTGAAGGCGCTCAGCGGCGGAGCGAGCTGACCCTATGTTGTTATACCTCACCGAATATCTTGCGAGGAGCTATTCCGGCTTCCACGTGTTTCAGTACCTCACCCTGCGGGGCATTCTTGCCGCGATGACTGCGCTCGCCATGGCGATGTTCATCGGGCCGCGCATGATCGCCACCTTGAGCCGCTACCAAATCGGTCAGCAGGTTCGCACCGACGGTCCGCAAACGCACTTGTTGAAATCCGGGACGCCCACTATGGGCGGCGGCCTCATCTTGGTGGCCATGGTGTTCGCGACATTGCTGTGGGCGGATCTGTCCAGCCGCTTCGTCTGGATCCTCGTGGCAACGACATTTGCGTTCGGCGGCATCGGCTTTTACGACGACTATTTGAAATTGGTGGTCGGCAATTCCAAAGGACTGCCGGCCCGCTACAAGTATCTGGCGCAGTCGCTGGTGGCTCTGTGCGCGGCGTTCAGCCTGCACCATTTTCACCTGTCGACGGCCGAGACGTCGCTGTACGTTCCGTTCTTCAAGACCGTGGCTGTGCCGATGACCACCGCGGGTTTTATCGCCTATGCGTACCTGGTCATCGTCGGGACCAGCAACGCCGTGAATCTAACCGATGGCCTCGACGGCCTCGCGATCATGCCGGCGGTGATGGTGGCCGCGGCGCTCGGTGTATTTGCCTATGCCACCGGGAATATCAAATTCGCCACCTACTTGCAGATTCCGTACATCACCGGCGTCGGCGAAGTGCTCATTTTCTGCGCCACCACGGTCGGCGCGGGCCTCGGATTTTTGTGGTTCAACTCTTATCCCGCGGAAGTGTTCATGGGTGACGTCGGTGCGTTAGCCATCGGTGCCGCGCTCGGCACCGTTGCCGTGATCGTGCGTCAGGAAATCGTGCTGTTCGTAATGGGCGGTGTGTTCGTGCTCGAGACGATTTCGGTGATGCTCCAGGTGGCGTCCTTCAAGCTCACCGGTAAACGAATCTTTCGCATGGCCCCGCTGCATCATCATTTCGAACTCAAGGGATGGTCCGAGCCGAAAGTCATCGTGCGCTTCTGGATCATCAGCTTTTTGCTCGTGTTGGCCGGCCTCGCCACATTGAAGATCCGGTGATGGCCAGCGTCGTAGTTGGACTCGGCAAGACGGGCGCATCGTGCTTGCGCTATTTGGCCAAACGCGGGATCCCGGTATCGGCCACCGATACGCGCAGCGCCCCTCCGGGGCTTGCCGAACTCGGCGATCTGGCCGGGACGCTCGATCTGCGCCTGGGCGGCTTCGATATGTCGCTGCTCGACGGCGCATCGCAGGTGTTGATGTCGCCCGGCGTTTCGCTCGAGGAGCCGATCGCCTCGCAGGCACGGGCGCGGGGCATCGAGGTGTTGGGCGACATCGAGCTCTTCGCGCGCGCGGTACGCGCGCCCGTCATCGGAGTCACCGGCACCAACGGCAAGAGCACAGTGACCAGTTTGGTCGCGCGTATGGCCGCCGCCGCCGGACGGCGCGTGCTTGCCGGCGGCAATCTCGGCGTCCCGGTATTGGACCTTCTGGAGCTCGAGACTCCCGACTTGTACGTGCTCGAGCTGTCGAGTTTCCAATTGGAAACCACGACCTCGCTCGATCTACTGGCCGCGGTGGTGCTCAACGTCACCGCGGATCACATGGATCGCTATGCGTCGATACTCGACTATGCCCGCGCCAAGGCGCGGATCTTCGCCAAGGCTGCGACAGTCGTGCTGAATGCAGACGATCCGCTCGTGGCGGCGATGCGTGGGGAGGCCACCCGTGGGGCGGCCGGCCGGCCGGTGCGGGTTGTGACATTTTCCACGCGGCACACGGACGCGGACTTCGCGTTATTGCGGATCGGGGATCAAACCCACTTGGCGCGCCGCGGTGAGCCCTTGCTCGATACCTCACGCATGAAGCTCACGGGATTGCACAACGCCGCAAACGCATTGGCGGCGCTCGCGCTGGGAGAGGCGGCGGGTCTCGGGCTTGCGGCCATGCTCGAGACGCTCGAGTCATTTCCCGGGCTCAAGCATCGTTCCGAGTGGGTCGCCGATATCGCGGGTGTGCGCTATATCGATGATTCGAAGGGCACGAATGTTGGCGCGACCGTGGCGGCGGTGTCGGGCTTGACCGGACCGTTGGTCATCATCGCCGGCGGGGAGGGCAAGGGTCAGGATTTCACGCCGCTCGCGGAGGCGTTCCGGGATAAGGTCGGGCACGCGGTACTGATCGGCAAGGATGCCGCGGCCCTTGAGCGGGCATTGCAAGGGATCTGCACGATCGAGCGCGCGACGACGCTGCAAGCCGCCGTGCGCGCCGCCGCCGGCGCGGCGCGGCCGGGCGACACGGTATTGCTGTCGCCTGCCTGCGCCAGCTTCGACATGTTTCGCGATTATGGTCATCGCGGCGATGTGTTCGCCGCCGAAGTCCATGCGCTCGCGGGGCAACCGTGATGAACGCCACCACAATGTCCTATGGCGTGCGCGCACGGGAGCGGATGCCGTTCGCGTGGGACACGATCACGCTGGGCCTTACCGCCGCTCTCTTGCTCGTGGGCCTGGTCATGGTCACCTCTGCTTCCATGTCGATCGCCGCCAAGGATTTAGGCGACCCGTTCTACTTTTTGGAGCGACAGTTCGTTTTCTGTCTGGTCGGGGTGCTGTGCGCCTGGGTCGTCACTCGAGTGCCGGTAGCTTTGTGGGACAAGTGGAGTCTCGCGCTCTTGCTGTTCGCTTTGCTGCTGCTGCTCCTGGTGCTGATTCCGGGTTTGGGTGCGACGGTCAACGGTGCGCGACGCTGGATGCGCATCGGTCCGATGAATTTTCAAGTCTCCGAACTCGCCAAGGTGTTGGTGTTGACCTGGGTTTGCAGTTATTGCGTGCGCAAGCGCGAGGAGCTTGAGTATTCCTTTTCGGGTCTCGGCAAGCCGGTCGGACTCCTGACCATCACGGCAGTGCTGCTACTCCTCGAACCGGACTTCGGCGCCGCCACCGTCTTGTTCGCCACCGGCTTCGCGGTGCTGTTCGTTGCCGGAGCGCGCCTGCGCTACGTTTTGCTGCTCGTCTCCGCCGCGGCGTTGGCGTTCGCGGTGCTGGCGCTCACTTCGGCTTATCGCCTCAAGCGGCTCACGGGATTCCTGCATCCCTGGGACGATCCGTTCAACGGCGGCTTTCAGTTGACGCAATCGTTGATCGCGATCGGACGCGGATCATGGTTCGGCGTCGGCCTCGGCAGCAGCGTGCAGAAGTTGTTCTATTTGCCCGAGGCGCATACCGACTTCGTGTTCGCCGTGCTCGCTGAAGAGCTGGGTTTGGTCGGAGTGATCGGTGTGCTCGCCTTGTTCGTCGTGCTGGTGTGGCGTGCCTTTCAAATTTCGCGCATGGCGGCGCAGGCGGGTCTTCAGTTTCAGTCCTATGTAGCGCTCGCCTTTGGGGTCTGGCTCGGCCTGCAGGCCATCGTGAACATCGGCGTCAACATGGGGGTGTTGCCGACCAAGGGCCTGACGCTGCCGCTGCTCAGCTACGGCCGCAGCAGTTTGCTGGTGAGCTTGGGGTGGATCGGTGTGCTGCTTCGGATCTATCACGAGGTCAAATGCACCTCGCGTTCCGCTGTGATGCGCACGCCGGGAGCGTCGCGATGACCGGCGGGTCAGTCGTGGGAGGACCCGTGCTCATCATGGCGGGAGGTACCGGGGGGCATGTGTTCCCTGCGCTCGCGGTGGCAAAGGTGTTGCGCGATCGCGGAGTCGCCGTGGTATGGCTCGGCGTGCCCGCCAGCATGGAGTCGCGCCTGGTGCCGGCGCAGGGCTTCCCGATCGAATGGGTGCGAATTGCGGGAATTCGCGGCAAGGGTCTGTCGGCCTGGGCGCTCGCGCCGCTGCGCGTCATCGGCGCTCTGTTTCAGTCGCTTCGAATACTGCGCCGCGTACGGCCTCGCGCCGTGCTCGGCGCCGGCGGTTACGTTAGCGGCCCGGGTGGGATCGCCGCGTGGCTGCTGCGCATTCCGCTCTTGATCCACGAACAAAATGCCGTCGCCGGTTTGACCAATCGCTACCTGTCGCATTTCGCAGCCAAAGTGCTGGAAGCGTTCCCCGGCAGCTTTCGTACCGGCGCCCACGCACGCACTATCGGCAATCCGGTGAGATCCGACATCGCTGCCATCCCCGAGCCCGCGGTGCGATTTGCAGGCCGCGAACCGCGCGCACGCCTGCTGGTGTTCGGCGGCAGCCAAGGGGCGCAACGCCTGAATGCCGTCGTGCCGCAGGCCCTCGCACGATTGGATCCCGCGCGGCGCCCGCAAGTTCGCCACCAAGCCGGTGAGCGCGGACTCGAGGCCGCGCGCGCCGCCTATCTGAAGCTCGAAGTCGAGGCCGAGATACTGCCGTTCATCGAAGATATGGCGGCGGCCTATGCCTGGGCGGATCTCGCTCTGTGCCGGGCCGGCGCCATGACCATCGCCGAGTTGCAAGCTGCCGGGTTGGGCGCGCTGCTCGTGCCGCTGCCGGCGGCAACCGACGATCACCAAACCAAGAACGCCGAAGTCATGGTGCGGATCGGCGCGGGCCGCGTGCTGCAAGAACGCGATTTGACGCCGGACAGCTTGAGCGCCTGTATTCTCGAACTCACGGCGGACCGAGCGCGGACGCTCAAGATGGCCGAAGCAGCCCGCTCGTCGCGCAACGTCGACGCGGCGGCGCGCCTCGCTGATCTGTGCATGGCGGCGGGGGAATGCGCATGAACGATCGCATGCGCCGCATTCATATCATCCATCTGGTCGGCATCGGCGGCAGCGGCATGGGCGGGATCGCCGAGGTGCTGCTCAACTTGGGCTACGAAGTGCAGGGCTCGGACCTCAAGGCGAACGCCGTCACGCATCGTCTGGCCCGTCTGGGCGCGAAAATCTTCGTGGGGCATTCCGCCGAGAATTTGGGAAAGGCCGATGTAGTGGTCGTATCGACTGCCGTCAGCCCCGCGAATCCCGAGATCGCGGCCGCCCTCGAATCGCGCATTCCCGTGGTGCCGCGCGCGGAAATGCTCGGCGAGCTGATGCGCTTTCGCTACTCCGTTGCGGTCGCCGGCACTCATGGCAAGACCACCACCACGAGCTTGGTTGCCAGTGTGCTTGCCGAAGGCGGTCTCGATCCGACCTTCGTCATCGGCGGCCGTCTGAAGAGCGCCGACAGCAACGCGCGGCTCGGAGCGGGACGCTACTTGGTCGCCGAAGCGGATGAGAGCGATGCGTCGTTCATGCACTTGCAGCCGATGATTGCCATCGTTACCAACATCGACAACGATCACTTGGCAACCCATGAAGGCGATTTCGGCCGGCTCAAACAGAGCTTCGTGGATTTTTTGCACAACCTGCCGTTCTACGGTCTCGCGGTGCTGTGCGTCGATGACGTCCATGTGCAAAGCATTCTGCAGTCGGTGCAGCGGCCGTTCGTGACATACGGTTTCGCCGCCGGCGCCGGCGCCACGTCCGAGCGGTCGAGATCGAGCGCGTGGGTTTGCAGTCGCGCTATTACGCGCTGCGAGAGGGGCGCGCACCGCTCGAGCTGACCATCAATCTGCCCGGACGGCACAATGTGCTCAATTCGCTCGCGGCGGTCGCTGTTGCCACCGAACTCGACGTTGCCGATGCATCGATTCAGAAAGCGTTGGCCAATTTTCAGGGCATCGATCGACGATTGCAGCAGCTCGGCGAAATTCATTGGACGGGCGGCCGCGCTCTGGTCGTCGACGACTACGCCCATCATCCCACCGAAGTCGCCGCCACTCTCGATGCCGTGCGTCAGGCGTGGCCGTCGCGCCGGCTGGTGCTGGCATTTCAGCCGCATCGCTACACACGCACCCGCGACCTCCTGGACGATTTCGGCCGGAGCTTGAGCGAGTGCGACGTGTTGCTCGTCACGGAGGTCTATGCGGCGGGCGAGGCGCCGATTGCCGGTGCCGACGGGCGCGCAATTTGCCGCGCCGTGCGCACCCGCGGACTCATCGAACCCGTGTTCGTGGAACGGGTGGATGATCTCGCCGATTCGCTACGCAGCGTACTGCACGACGGCGATGTCGTGCTGACCATGGGCGCCGGCAACATCGGGACGATCGCGCAAGAGCTCAAGAGCCGTTTTGCGGCGGGAGCGGCGGCATGAACGGCGCACTCACCATGCCAGGTCCGATTTTGGCGCCGGAGTTCGCCACGCGCGTTCTGCGCGATGTGCCGATGTCCAAGCACACATCGTGGCACGCGGGCGGTCCGGCCGACCTCTTCTTCATTCCGCGCGACAGCATGGACCTGGCGGGCTTCATCAGACAGCTCCCGCCGGAATTGCCGCTGCTATGGGTCGGTCTCGGCAGCAATCTATTGGTCAGGGACGGCGGCGTACGCGGCGCCGTGGTGTCGACGCACGGTGCGCTTGGCGCGCTCGAACGCGTCAGCGCGACGCGCATCTACGCCGGGGCGGGCGTGCCCTGCGGGCGCATCGCCCGCCAATGCGTGAAATGGGGTATGGGACCTGCGGAGTTTTTTGCCGGTATCCCGGGAACCTTGGGGGGCGCTCTCGCGATGAACGCCGGGGCCTGGGGCGGCGAGACCTGGCGCCACGTTCTCGAGGTCGAAGTGCTCGATCGTCGCGGCGCCCGGCACACGCGTCCGGCCGCCGAGTATGAGATCGGGTACCGCCATGTGCGCGGACCCGCCGATGAGTGGTTCATCGCCGCACGCCTGGAGTTCGAGCGCAAGCCGGGAGTGAACGACGCCGCCATGCGCGAATTATTGGAGCGGCGCAAGCAAACCCAGCCGATCGGCGAATGGAGCTGCGGTTCGGTGTTCACCAACCCGCCGGGCGAGCATGCGGCGCGTTTGATCGAAAGCGCGGGTTTGAAAGGATTTCGGATCGGCGACGCATCGGTGTCCGAGAAGCACGCCAACTTCATCATCAATCACGGATCCGCCCGCGCCGCCGACATCGAAGCGCTGATCCTGCATGTACAGCGCACGGTCGCCGCGGTCCACAAAATCGAGCTTGCGACCGAAGTCAGAATCGTAGGAGAGCCGGCATGAGCTTGCTGAAAGCGCAACCCGCCGCGCGACAGGCGGGAGCGAGCGAGGAGTTCGGTAAGGTCGCCGTGCTCTTGGGCGGCGACTCCACCGAGCGGGAGATCTCACTGCTCAGCGGTCATGCGGTACTGAACGCGTTGAAGCGCCGCGGCGTAAACGCGCACGCGTTCGATCCGGGCGAGCGGCCCGTGCAGGAATTGGTGAGCGAAAAGTTCGACCGCGCGTGGATCGCTCTGCATGGTCCGGGGGGCGAGGATGGACTGATGCAAGGGGCCCTCGAGTGGCTGGGCATCCCTTACACGGGGAGCGGGGTCCTCGCCTCAGCGCTCACGATGGACAAACTCAAGACCAAGCGCGTCGTGGTGGGCGCGGGCTTGGCCGCACCGGAATACGCCGTGCTGTCGGATCTTGTCGACCTGCCGCATGCGCTTGCGAGCATCGGTCTGCCGCTGATGGTCAAACCCGCCTCGCAAGGCTCGAGTGTCGGCATCACCAAGGTCAAAGCCGCAGCGGAATTGCGCGGCGCTTTCGAGGAGGCAAAAAAGGTCGACCCCCTCGTATTCGCCGAACGGTTCATTTCGGGCGACGAATTCACCGTCGGCGTGCTCAAAGATCGCGGACTGCCGTCGATTCGCATCGAGCCCGCGACCGAGTTCTATGATTACGAGGCAAAGTACTTCCGCGACGACACGAAGTATCACTGCCCGAGCGGACTCGACGATGCCGCCGAAGCCGAGTTGCAATCCGCCGCGCTCGCCACCTTTCGCGTAACCGACTGCTTCGGCTGGGGCCGCGTCGACTTCATGCGCGACCGGGCGACCAATAAATTCTACTTCATCGAAATCAACACGACGCCCGGCATGACCGATCACAGCTTGGTGCCCATGGCGGCACGCCGCGCCGGTATCGATTTCGAGGAGCTGGTATGGCGCGTCCTCGAAACCAGCTTCTCGAGGATGCGCCGATGAACCTCAATTGGCTTACCCGCCGCAATCGATTCAAGAATCGTGCAAAGGCCGAAAAGCCCAAGTGGCAGTGGCCGAAATTCGTCAAAGATTGGCGCACGCATGCGCGGCGTGCGGCGCTTCTCGCCTTGACCGTCGGCGCTTTGGGCGCCCTCACGTGGGCACTCGACCGGCCGGTACAGGTGATCTCCATGGATGGCAGCTTCCAGCGAGTCTCGCCCGGGCAAATCGAAAAAGCCGTCGCGCCGTTTGCTCACGCCGGATTCATGTCCGCCGATCTCGACGGCATCCAGCGCGCCGTGGAGACGGTGCCCTGGGTCGATCACGCGCGCGTGCAGCGCCGCTGGCCGAACAGCTTGCACGTCACCGTGATCGAGCAAACCGCGGCCGCGCGTTGGGGCGAGTCGGGACTGCTCAACGTCCGCGGCGAGCTGTTCGTCAAGGCGGCGGCCCATGTCCCCGCGGAGCTGCCGCACCTGAGCGGTCCTGAAGGCACCGAGTCGGAGGTCGCACAGCGCTACACGTCGGCGCAGGGGCGCCTGTTGGAAGCCGGCATGCGCATTGCGGCACTGCGCCTCGACGAGCGCGGCGCATGGGAAATGGATTTGGACAGCGGCGTGACGGTGCGGCTCGGACGGCGCGAGGTCGATGAAAGGATCGATCGCTTCATCCGCACCGCCTCGCAAGTGATCGCCCACCGATTGAGTGAAATCACCTATGTGGACATGCGCTACTCGAATGGCTTCGCCATCGGCTGGCGCAGTCCGGTGGCGCCGGCATCGGTACCCGCCAAACATTCCGACGATACCGACGCCTGAAGGAATTCTTGAAAAGACATGGCTAAGCGTTCTGACCGCAATTTGATAGTGGGCCTCGATATCGGCACGAGCAAGGTCGTGGCCATCGTCGGCGAAATCAAGCCCGACGGGGTGCTCGAAATCATTGGGATCGGCAGTCATCCGTCGCGCGGCCTGAAGAAAGGCGTCGTGGTGAATATCGAGTCCACCGTGCAATCGATTCAGCGCGCCGTGGAAGAGGCCGAGCTCATGGCGGGCTGCGAAATTCACTCGGTGTATGCGGGAATCGCGGGCAGCCACGTACGCAGCCTCAATTCTCACGGAATCGTCGCCATCAAGGACAAGGAGGTCGTGCAGGGCGATGTCGAGCGCGTGATCGATGCCGCGAAGGCAGTGGCGATCCCGGCCGATCAGAAAATCCTGCACGTGCTGCCGCAGGAATACATCGTCGACACGCAGGAGGGAATTCGCGATCCGATCGGCATGTCCGGCGTGCGTCTCGAGGCGAAGGTGCACATCGTCACCGGCGCGGACAGTGCGGCGCAGAACATCGTCAAGTGCGTGCAGCGCTGCGGGTTGGCGGTGGACGACATCGTGTTGGAACAACTGGCGTCGAGCTACGCCGTGCTCACCGAAGATGAAAAGGATTTGGGCGTGTGCGTCGTCGACATCGGAGGCGGGACCACCGACATCGCAGTGTTCGGCGGCGGCGCGATCCGCCACACCGCCGTCATTCCGATCGCCGGCGATCAGGTTACCAACGATATCGCAGTGTCCATGCGTACGCCGACCCAGTATGCGGAGGACATCAAGATCAAGTACGCCTGCGCGCTGTCGCAATTGGCGAATCCCGACGAGACCATCGAGGTTCCAAGCGTCGGCGATCGCCCGCCGCGCCGTTTGGCGCGCCAGACGCTCGCCGAAATCGTCGAGCCGCGATACGAGGAATTATTCGGCTTGATTCGCGACGAGCTGCGCCGCACCGGCCTCGAGGAATCGGTGGCGACGGGCATCGTGCTCACCGGCGGCAGCGCCAAGATGGAAGGCGCCATCGAACTCGCCGAAGAAGTGTTTCACATGCCGGTACGGCTCGGCGTGCCTCAGTACGTCAGCGGACTCGCCGACGTGGTGAGCAATCCGATTCATGCCACCGGCGTCGGATTGTTGCTGTACGCGAAAAGCAACTTGGACATGCAACGCACGGAAGCGCCGCTGCTCGCGGGCGGCATGAAGTCGATTTTTGAACGAATGAAGGCGTGGTTTCAGGGTAATTTTTAAACCGAAGGAGAACTCGAATGTTCGAACTAATGGACTCTTATAGTCAAAGCGCCGTGATCAAGGTACTAGGCGTGGGCGGCGGCGGCGGCAACGCAGTCTCGCACATGGTGCAAGCAGGCCTCGAGGGCGTGGATTTCATTTGCATCAACACCGATGCGCAGGCGCTCAAGCACTCGAAGGTGCGCACGGCGCTGCAGATCGGCTGCAACATCACCAAGGGCTTGGGCGCGGGCGCCGATCCGGAAGTGGGCCGTCAAGCGGCGATGGAAGATCGGGACCGCATCATCGAACTCATAGAAGGCTGCGACATGTTGTTCATCACGGCCGGCATGGGCGGCGGCACGGGAACGGGTGCGGCTCCGGTGGTTGCGCAAGTCGCCAAAGAACTCGGCATCTTGACGGTGGCCGTCGTGACGCGGCCCTTCGAAATGGAAGGTAACAAGCGCTCTCGCGTGGCCGATCAGGGAATGCTGGAGCTCTCCAAGTATGTGGATTCATTGATCACGATTCCGAACCAAAAGCTGCTGTCGGTTTTGGGCAGCAACACCACTCTACTCGACGCATTCAAAGCGGCGAACACGGTGCTGCAGGGTGCCGTTCAAGGGATCGCGGAACTGATCACTCGCCCCGGCTTGATCAACGTCGACTTCGCCGACGTGCGAACCGTCATGTCGGAAACCGGCATGGCCATGATGGGTTCGGGCGCCGCGGCAGGCGAGGATCGTGCGCGCGAAGCGGCCGAGGCGGCGATCTCCAGCCCCTTGCTCGAGGACATCAACCTCTCCGGCGCTCAGGGCATCCTGGTCAACGTCACTGCGGGTATGGATCTGTCCATCGGCGAATTTCAGGAAGTCGGCAACGTCATCAAGCAATTCGCCTCAGACGATGCGACCGTGGTGGTGGGTACCGTGATCGATCCGGAGATGGCCAATCAGATCCGGGTCACCGTGGTCGCGACCGGACTCGGAAAACCGGTGGCGCGGGCTGCTCCGCAGCACCACCCGGTCTCCGCCGCGATGGCACCGCCGCCCACGATGCGCGTGGTGCGGCATAAATCAGCAATGGCGCCGACAGACTACGCCATCCTGGACAAACCGACGGTACAGCGGCAGCGCGCGGTGGGCGATGGTTTAAGGTCCGATGCCGCGTCGGAGGATTTGCTCGATATTCCGGCATTCTTGCGGCGGCAGGCCGACTAGTTGCGGCAGTCGACAATTCAACAAATGGCGCCCGCGGGGAACTAATGGTTCCTTGGGGGCGCCGAATTGAACTGTCCCGCAACTTTAAGCGTACCTACCGCCTGTGATACCTTTGTGCTAGTTAACATAGTTTGCCGACCCGGTCCCTATAGATGCTGAATCAACGAACACTGAAGAACTCGATTCGCGCCACGGGAGTGGGATTACACACCGGAAAGAAGGTCCTCATGACGCTGCGTCCGGCGCTGCCGGACACGGGTATCGTGTTCCGCCGGATCGATTTGGATCAGCCGGTGGATATCAAAGCCCGCGCCCAGAACGTCGGCGACACGATGATGGGGACGACCCTGCATAGCGGCGACATCAAGGTCTCCACCGTCGAGCACCTGCTCTCCGCGCTCGCGGGATTGGGTGTGGACAACGCGCTGGTGGAAGTAAGCGCCGGGGAGGTACCCATCATGGATGGCAGCGCCGGCCCCTTCGTGTTTTTACTTCAATCGGCGGGAATCGAGGAACAGAAGGCGCCAAAGCGCTTCATTCGGATTCTCGAGAGTCTACAAGTCGATGACGGCGACAAGTGGGCGCGCTTCGATCCCTACGATGGTTTCAAAGTGAATTTCGAGATCGAATTCGATCACCCGACGTTCAAAAAACATTCGCAAGTCGCCTCGATGGATTTCTCGACCACCTCGTTCCTACGCGAGGTAAGCCGTGCACGTACCTTCGGTTTCATGCGCGATCTCGAGAGCCTGAGGTCGCGGAACCTGGCGCTCGGCGGCAATATGGATAATGCCATCGTGCTCGACGATTACCGGGTCTTGAACGAGGATGGGCTGCGCTACGAAGACGAATTCGTGAAGCACAAGATTCTCGACGCGATCGGCGACTTGTACCTGCTCGGGCACAGCCTGATCGGCGAATTCAGCGGGTACAAATCCGGGCATGCGCTCAACAATAAATTGCTGCGGGAGCTCATCAACACCCAAAGCGCTTGGGAAGAGGTGACCTTCGAAAGCTTGGCGGAGGCGCCGATCTCCTATGTCGCCGCGGCTGCCCGCGCATAAGGGGGAGTCTTCGCGTAAGGGGAGGCTTAGGGCTCAGTGGGCTCGGCCGGCTTAGGCGGGGGCGGGACGACCCTGATACGGACGCTCTGGATTTCGACCCCCATGGATTCACTGACCCGTTTGCGCAGCGTTTCGGTGACGTAGCGCAGGCGCGATGCCCAGGCGGCGCCGACCACCCCGATGGTGAGGCGGCCCTCTTCGACACCGGCGCTGGCGACATTCTCGGCGAGTTTCGGCGGTAGCCCGGAGCAGACGTGAGCCAGCACCGCGGAACGTTCCCGCGTCTGGCTTGTCAACGTAGCGAGCCGTTTGCTTCCTGAAGTCAATAACTCACTGATATTGTTATATTTTCGCACTGCAGCACGCTTGCGAGACCAGACAATGTGTATTCAAAGCGTGCTTAATTCCTTGTTTTGGGTCACCTAATTCTGCATAGTCTAGCCGTTCTCCCGCTAAGCCATGGGGGCTTCCGCGAACAATGACGGCCTTGGAACAATAACCCCAATATGAATGTCATTTTCGTCGGCCGTAAGACCGGCCTGGTTAAACAACTCGACCTGCGCCACCCCCTGGTGGTCGCCGCTGCCTTCGCCCTGGTGTTTACCATCGTGGGGGGCGCATTTTCCATGGGCGTCGGCCTAGGGGCCCGTCACCGGGGTGCCAATCCCATCGATCAATTGGGCAATTGGTCGGCCGACCTGCTCCGGGAGCAGGCGAAGATTGAAGATGTGCGCCGGGTGCTCCAGGAAAAGGTCAATGCGCTGGCCATGCGCGTCGGGCAGATGAACGCCAACGTGATCCGGCTCGATGCACTCGGTAAGCGCTTGACGCGTATGGCGAATCTGAATGACGGGGAGTTCGATTTCGGCAATCCGCCGTCGTTGGGCGGGGCCGAGGGCGGCGCCGACGGCCAGCCGGCACAGATCCCGAACCTCACCGCCATGGTGGATGATTTGCAGGCGCAGCTCTCCAACCGCGAGCAGCAGCTCGGGGTGCTGGAGAACCTCATTCTCACTCGGGAATTGAACAAGCAGGTCTATCCCGAAGGCCGTCCGGTGCAGGACGGCTTTATTTCCTCCTATTTCGGCCGGCGGGCGGATCCCTTTACGGGCTACTCGGCGGTTCACAAGGGCTTGGACTTTGCGGGTCAAGAAGGCTCCAAGGTGTCTTCGGTGGCCGCTGGTTTGGTCACCTATGCGGGCGAGCGCTCCGGTTACGGGGAAATGGTGGAGATCAATCACGGTAATGGATTGGCCACCCGGTATTGCCACAACGAGAAGCTTTTGGTGAAACAAGGGGACATGGTGCGCAAGGGCCAAGAGGTGGCATTGATGGGCTCGACCGGCCATTCCACCGGCCCGCATCTGCATTTCGAGGTGCTCAAGAACGGCGCGCAAGTAGATCCTTTGCGCTTCATTGGCGAGGATCGCTAGGGGCCACAACCCGCTCAGGCAGTCTGCCTTTCTTGACCGGCAGCGGGTGGACCCCCGCGAAACGATTTCCCGCCTTCCCGGTCTATCCGTACAATACCCAGTTTTTTAAGGATTCCTCCGCGTGTGGAAGCTTCTGACGCAAGTATTTGGCAGCCGCAATCAGCGCCTCGTTAAGGAGCTGAGCCGGACGGTAGCGGCCGTTAACGCCTTAGAGACCGGCATCGCTGCGTTGACCGACGAGCAATTTCCCGAGAAGACGCAGGCACTCAAGGCGCGCTTTGCCGCCGGCGCCACGCTCGACGAACTCGTGCCCGAGGCGTTTGCCTTGGTGCGCGAAGCGTCGCGCCGTAAGTTGGGCCTACGGCATTTCGATGTGCAGTTGATCGGCGGCCTGGCGCTGCACTTAGGCAAGATCGCCGAAATGCGCACCGGAGAAGGTAAGACCTTGATGGCCACCTTGCCGGCGTATCTGAACGCCCTCTCGGGCGATGGCGTGCACGTCGTCACGGTCAACGAATACTTGGCGCAGCGCGACTCGGACTGGATGGGTCCGGTATTCCGTTTTCTCGGGATGGAGGTCGGCGTCATCAAGAACGCTCAAGCGCAGGATGAAAAGCGCGCCGCCTATGCCTGCGACATCACCTACGGCACCAACAACGAATTCGGCTTTGACTACCTGCGCGACAACCTCGCATTTCATCTTCAGGATCGCGTACAGCGCAAGTTGTCGTTCGCCATCGTCGATGAAGTCGATTCGATTTTGATCGACGAGGCACGCACGCCGCTGATCATTTCAGGGCCTGCGGAGGAGAGCACCGAACTCTATATCAAGATCAACACCCTGATCCCGCGCTTGACCAAACAGAAGGAAGAAAACGGTCCCGGCGATTACGCCGTCGATGAGAAGACCAAGCAGGCGACGCTCACCGAGGACGGGCATGAGAAGGTCGAGGAATTAATGGCGGAGATCGGGCTGCTGCGCGACGGCGAGAGCCTCTACGACGCGACCAACATCCGTCTCATGCATCACTTGAACGCGGCGCTGCGCGCGCATGCATTGTACAAGCGCGATGTGGAGTACATCGTGCGCCAGGACGAGGTCATCATCGTCGATGAGTTCACCGGCCGCACCATGCCGGGACGCCGTTGGTCGGACGGTTTGCACCAGGCGGTCGAGGCCAAAGAGGGCGTCAAAGTTCGAGAGGAAAATCAGACCGTCGCGTCGATCACCTTCCAGAATTATTTCAGGCTGTACTCGAAATTGTCGGGAATGACCGGCACCGCCGACACCGAGGCTTTCGAATTTCAGCAGATCTACGGTCTTGAAGTGGTCGTGATACCGACCCACAAACCGATGATTCGAAAGGATAACTCGGATCTCGTTTTCCTCTCCGAGCAGGACAAGTTTCAAGCGATTCTCGAGGACATTCAAGACTGCGTGAAGCGCGGTCAGCCGGTGCTGGTCGGCACGACCTCGATCGAGACGTCCGAGCGGCTGGCGAAGCTTCTCGTGGGCGCCAAAATCTCTCATGAGGTCTTGAACGCCAAGCAGCACGAGCGCGAAGCGCATATTGTGGCCGAAGCCGGGCGGCCCGGCGCGATAACGATTGCCACCAACATGGCCGGCCGCGGCACCGACATCGTGCTCGGCGGCAGTCCGCAAACCCAGATCGACGCCATCGAGAATCCGAACGAGGCGGCTCTGAAACAAATTCAGGTAGCATGGCGCGAGCGGCACGAACAAGTGCTCGCCGCCGGCGGCCTGCACATCATCGGCACCGAGCGCCATGAATCCCGGCGCATCGACAACCAATTGCGCGGCCGTTCCGGGCGGCAGGGCGATCCCGGCTCCAGCCGGTTCTATCTGTCTCTCGAAGACAATTTGATGCGCATTTTCGGCGATCCGACGCGCATGAAAGCGCTCATGACGCGGGTCGGCATGAAAGCGGGCGAGGCGATCGAGAGCGGCATGCTGACTCGGCAAATCGAGCGCGCGCAGCGCCGCGTCGAGCAGCATAACTTCGATGCCCGCAAGCAGCTCCTTGAATACGACGACGTCGCCAATGACCAGCGCCGCGTCATCTATCAGCAGCGAACCGATCTGATGGGTGCAGAGAACGTCAGTGAGGCCGTCAAGGGTGTGCGCGAGGAGGTGGTCGCCCAGCTGGTCGATCAATACGTGCCCGCAGGTGCTCCCGAGGAGCAGTGGGACGTGGCCGGATTGGCGCAGGCCATCGAGCGCGATTTCGGACCCGCGCTCCCGATCGTCGACTGGGTCAAGGCCGAGGAAGCCGGCGATGTGTCGATTCTGCGGGACAAGATCGTCGCCGCGCTCGAAGCAGCCTACGAGCAGAAACAGACCAACGTGGGTCTCGAGGTCATGCGCTACATCGAAAAGGAAGTGATGCTGCGTACGCTCGATCAACATTGGCGCGAGCATCTTGCGGCGATGGATTACATGCGGCAGGGAATTTTCTTGCGCAGCTATGCGCAGAAAAATCCCAAGCAGGAATACAAGCGCGAGGCATTCGAGTTGTTCTCCGCCATGCTGGATCGAATCAAGTTCGATACCGTGACGACGGTCTCGAAGATTCAAGTGCGCAGCCAGGCCGAGATCGAACGTGAAGAACTCGAGCGGCAGCAGCGCCTCGCGCGCGCGCTGCAGATGCAGCACGCAGAGGCGATATCGCCCATTCAAGCGCGGGGCTTCGAAGATGCGGGTCCGAACGCCGCACCACCGGTGGACGGCGAGCCTCGTGCGGCCGCGCCCGCCGCTGCGCCGTTCGTGCGCCAGATGCCCAAGGTCGGGCGCAATGAAATGTGTCCCTGCGGTTCGGGCAAGAAGTACAAGCACTGTCACGGCGCTCTGCAGCAAGCGAGCGGTTGACCCTCGAACATTTAAGCCCCGTCATTCACGTCGTCGCCGGAGTGGTGATCGACGCACACGACCGGGTGCTGATTGCGCAGCGGCCGGCGGGCAAACATCTCGCGGGCGCGTGGGAGTTCCCCGGCGGCAAACTGGAGCCCGGCGAGGGGCGCGTTGCCGGGCTGGCGCGCGAACTGAAGGAGGAAATCGGCATCGCGATCGGTCAGCCCCGGCCGTTGATGCGGCTGCGTCACCTCTACTCCTATGGCGAAGTACTGCTCGATGTGTGGGTGGTACGGCGCTACAGCGGTGAACCGCAAAGATTGGACAACCAGGAGCTTCGCTGGTGCGGCCTCAATGAACTCGCGGACGCCGACCTTTTGCCGGCAGATCAGCCGATCATCGGATTGTTGCGGCTGCCCGAGCGGTTGACGCACATTTCGACGCCCTTTTACCGGGTCGGCAACTCGAGCATGGGGGGCGAGAGCACGGAACCTTCTAAGGATTCGACCCTGCTCGGAGTATTTTGCAGGAATCCGGGGCAAGCCGTGGCGGCGGCAGCGGCCGGGTCGGATTTCCTCGTCATGCGCGAGGCGATTTCCGAGAGCGCACTGACCGCACTGTGCGACGAGGTGGCGCTGCCGGTGTTCGCGCAGGGGATGACCCTCGAGCGCGCGTGGTCACTTGGCGCGAGCGGTATCAATGCCATAGTGTGTTAGTTTTTCGAAAATGGCCGACCCGATAGAATTCAAACAACATCCCCTCTCGTCGTGCCTCGATCCGCTGGATCGAATGGCGATTCTGTATCTGACGGTACCGCTGGTGATCTTTCTGGCAGGATGGTTCGAAGTCTGGGCCGCGCTGCCGCTGATTGTCTGCGTGGCCTACGCGCTGAAGCCATTGACTGCAGCCCTCCCTATCGGAGGGGCACGGCTGCCGATTACCCGGTTGCAACTCACCGTCGCGGTTGTCGCGGGTTGCGCGTGGACCCTGTGCGGGGGCACCGCGCATATCGTCTTTGCAAATTGGGATTGGCATCTCAGGGACGCGGTATTGCATGATCTCGTCATCGGACAGTGGCCCGTCGGCTACGGGGTGTTCGATGGGGCACAGAGTTTGCTGCGGGCACCGATCGGGTACTATCTACCCGCCGCACTCATCGGCAAGTGGGCCGGTCTGTTGCCGGCACACTTCGCGATGGCCGCATGGACCGCGTTGGGTGCGACGCTGTTCCTGCTGCAAGTGCTTTCGCAAACCCCGTCCCGGATCGGGATCGCGCTGACCGCGGCGGCGGTGATCGTGTTGTTCGGGGGTTTCGACATCATCGGCAATCTCCTGTCCATACCGCACTTCATGGCTCGCTGGGACGTCACGACACGGATGGAATGGTGGGCAGGCAAGTACCAGTATTCTTCCATGACCACGCAGTTGTTCTGGGTGCCGAACCATGCGCTCGGTGGCTGGCTGACCATGGGACTGCTATTGCGGGGCCAACGCGGTGCGCCTATTGAGCCCGTGCTGCCTCTCATTGTCGTGGCGGTCGCGCTCTGGTCGCCGCTCGCCGCGCTCGGAATAGTGCCATTCGTGTTATGGAAGCTTGGTGCCGTCGTGGCGCGCGAGCACTCCGTCACCCGGTTACGCCCCCGGGCGTGGGCACCGGTGCTCATGGTAGGGCTCGTGGTCGCTGCCTATCTCACGCTTGATTCGAGCCGAATACCGAGGGGTTGGACGGTCGGCGACAACGGCTCCGGAATCGGAGACATCGCCATGGATCTATTTCGCCAAGCCCGGTTCTTTCTCCTCGAGGCGGGCTTCATTGGGTTCGCCATCCTGGCGATTCGCCGCTGCAGTCAAATCGTACTCGCCTTGAGTGTACTCGCGTTGCTGCCGCTGGTGAGTTTCGGAGCTGCTAACGACTTCGTCATGCGCGTCTCGATTCCGAGCTTGGCCATGCTCGCCATCGGGGCCTGTCTCGCGCTGACCCGAGACGCCATGAACGCAGGTACCAGAGCCAAAAAAGCGGTTCTGGGTTGTATGCTGGCGGTCGGGGCGGTAATGCCGTTTCAAGAGTTCGCACGCGCTGCCGTTCTAAATTCATGGCCCATCAATCTTCGGGCCACACTGATCGGTGCGGCATGCGGGCAGTACCTACCGCACTATGTGGCGCGGCTCGGCGAGCAACCGATCGAGCATATTTTGCGTCAGCCGCACCCGATACCACTCGGACCGGGAAGCTTATCGGCGTGCGAGAACCCAGCGATCACTTTGATGCACGAACGGGACTTGGCAAAGGCAAAGATGCGGGACGTGCGGTGAGGAACATGTGCGCCAACGACGCCGAGCTTGCGCTCCTGGCTCTGAAGGCGCGGCGCCGGCTGCTGCAAATGCACTTCGAAAGCCACATTGGTCACTTGGGCGGCAACCTGTCGGCGTTGGATGCGCTGCTCACCCTGCATCATCGAGTGATGGGGCCCGAGGATAGCTTTATTCTGTCGAAGGGACATGCTGCCGGTGCGCTCTACATCACGCTGTGGAGCCTTGGCCTGCTCGCAGAGGAGGATCTTAAGACCTTTCACGCCGACGGCACGCTGCTCGCCGGTCATCCGGTCCCGGGATGGAACGAGCATATCCCGTTCGCGACCGGGAGCCTCGGTCACGGCTTCCCGGCGGCTCTCGGGATGGCTCTTGCGCGTCATTTGAACGGTGAGGCGGGGCATGTGTATTGCCTGACTTCGGATGGCGAATGGCAGGAAGGAGTGATGTGGGAAGCGTTGATTTTCTGGGCGCACCGCAAGCTTTGCAATATCACGCTCTTCGTCGACCTCAACGGCTTGCAAGGATTCGGTTCCACACGCGAGATCGCTTCGATGCAGGACCTCGGCAAGCGGGTGGAAAGCTTCGGGATCCCGGTGGTAGAAATCGAGGGTCACGATCACGGGACCATTGCGGTAGCTGCGCGCGAGCATCCTGGGGCCGTCATCTTGTTGCATACGGTGAAAGGGAAGGGCGTGTCATTCATGGAAAACCGCATGGAATGGCATTATTTACCGCTCAGCGGCGAGCAATATGCCGCGGCGCTGCGAGAGCTCGAGCCGCCGTGAGGAACGTGTTCTGCAAATCCATGGTTGCGCTCGCCGCGCGTGAACCCTATTTTTTCTTGACGGGCGATCTCGGTTTCATGGCGCTAGAGCCCCTGGAGAAAGCGCTCGGCAAACGCTTCATCAATGCCGGAGTGTCCGAGCAAAACATGGTGTCGGTCGCGGCGGGAATGGCCCGCACGGGCGCCAAGTCCTGGGTCTACAGCATTGCGCCCTTCTGCTACGCGCGTCCTTTTGAGCAGATCCGCAACGACATCTGTCTCAACCGGTTACCAGTACGCCTGGTCGGCAACGGCGGCGGCTATGCTTACGGATCCATGGGCGCCACTCATCATGCGCTCGAGGACTACGGTGTGATGCTCACGTTAGCGGGAATGCGAGCCTATATCCCGGCCTTCGCTGCCGATGTCGAGCCGGTGGTGCGTGCCATGAACGAGCGCTCCGAGCCCGCTTATCTCCGTCTCGGCCGCTCCGAGCTCGAGGATGAGAGTGCGTTGCCCCCCTATGAGCCCTGGCGCCGGCTGCAAGACGGAAAAGCGGGGGTGATCGTCGTCGTCGGCCCGATCGCCGGCGGATTGTGGCGCGCGACGCGCGAACTGCCATCGTCGCAGCGTCCATCGTTATGGGTGGTGAGCGAGCTGGGCGGCGATTCCCCAGCCATGACGCCGCCCGCGCTGCTGCTCGATGCGATTGCGGACGCGCGGGCGCTGGGTCTGGTCGAGGAGCATGTCGCTCAAGGAGGATTCGGCCAGCAATTTCTGCACCATCTGGGATTGCTCGGGCGTCGGGTGCCCGGCTTGATACATGCGCACGCGCATGGTTATCCGTCGGGACGCTACGGCTCGCAGAGCTGGCACCGGCATGAGTGCGGGCTCGACGTGTCCACGATTCTGCTCCGCGTGGCCGAGCGCGCCGCGACGGCGCATGCTTAGCGCATGAGCTCGAGCGAATCTCTGGTGCGGGAACTGCATGGACCTATTCTGATACTGGGGGCCAGCGGCTTCATCGGCGCAAATCTCATGCGTAGCTTGCTCGAGGCGCGCGCCGACGTGTTCGGCACCGCCTCGCGCGAGCCTGCTTGGCGGCTCGCTTCGCTCGGCGCGGATCACGTCATTACCGTCGATTTGCTCGCGCGCGGCAATATCGCGGCATTGTTGGACCGAGTTCAGCCGGCTACGGTGTTCGATTGCGTGGCCTACGGAGCCTACCCGTTCGAGCAGGACGTCGAGCGGATGTACCAGACCAATGTGGTCCTCAAGCAGGCGCTCATCGAGCAACTGGTGCAGCGGGGAACACATTGCTATATCCACGCCGGCAGCTCGTCGGAATATGGCGCCGGCTCGGCGGCTCCGGTCGAAGCGACGGCGCCGGCCCCCAACAGTCATTACGCTGTGACGAAGAGTGCGGCGGCAGGCTTGGTATACTTTTCTGGCCGACACCGCGGATTGCGCTGCGCCAACCTGCGGCTGTACTCGGTATACGGGCCCCTCGAGGACCGCTCGCGTTTGATGCCCACCCTGGTGGCGGATGCGGCCGAGGGCCGCCTGCCGCTCTTCGTCGAGCCGGACACGTCGCGCGATTTCGTTTACATCGATGACGTGACGCGAGCCTTCCTGTGCGCCGCCATCGAGTTGCGGCAGGATCATTACGGCAGCTCGTTCAACATTGGGAGCGGGCGGAAGACGACCATTCGGGATCTCGGCCTTCTTGCGAAGGCGCAGTTCCAGCTCGATGTCGAGCCCGAGTTCGGAACGATGAAGGCACGTGCTTGGGACGTCCCGGACTGGTACGCCAATCCCGCGCGCGCGGCGGAGGCTCTCGGCTGGCGCGCCGAAGTGTCGCTCGATGAGGGCTTGGCGCGCACCGCCCGCTGGTACGCCGGGCTCGAGGATGTGACGCTGTATGAGCGCGCGTCGAAAAAGCGCGCACTCGACAGCATCTACAGTGTCAGCGCGATCATTGCCTGCTACAAGGACAGCCAGGCGATTCCCGTCATGGCCGAGCGCCTGGAACGCATGTTCCTAAAACTTAACATCGATTACGAAATCATTTTCGTCAACGACGGTAGTCCTGACGATTCCGAGGAAGTCATTCGGGCCGCCAGCGCGGCCAATCCACATGTGCTCGGCATCACTCACTCGCGCAACTTCGGTTCGCAGGCCGCCTTTCGCAGCGGCATGGAACTCGCCGCGAAGAATGCCGTGGTGCTCATGGACGGGGACCTGCAGGATCCGCCCGAACTGATTCCGGAGTTCGTCGCCAAATGGCGCGAGGGCTTCGACGTCGTTTATGGCGTGCGCAGCAAGCGTGAGGCGGTGTGGTACATGCAGATCGCCTACAAGGCCTTTTATCGGGTCTTTGATTACTTCTCATCGGTGCCGATTCCGCACGATGCGGGAGATTTCTCCCTGATCGACCGCCGCGTGGTGAAGTGGTTGCTGGCGTGCGATGAGCGCGACCTGTTCCTGCGCGGACTGCGTGCCTACGTCGGCTTTCGTCAAACTGGCGTGCCCTACACGCGCCCGGAACGCATGTTCGGCCGCTCCACCAACAACATGCTGAAAAATTTTGGCTGGGCGAAGAAGGGGATTCTCTCCTTCAGCCGCACGCCGCTCGACTTGCTCACATTCAGCGGCGTCGCGCTGGTCGTGATCTCGGTTTTTCTCGGGGGTCTGCAATTGCTCGCTCGCCTGTTCTACCCGGAACTCGCTCCGCGCGGCATCACCACCGTGGTGCTGTTAATCATGTTTTTCGGCTCGTTTACAATTTTCGCCATCAGCCTGATCGGCGAGTACATCGCGAAGATCTTCGACGAGGTGAAAGCGCGTCCGACCTTCATCCGCCGCCACTTGATCCGCGCGGGTGAAATTCGTAAAGCGGGCGGCAGTGGCTGATTGGTCGTTGCCGCGCGAGGATTTGAGCCGCCGAGCGCGGGAGCGTGAGGGCTTTCGACCGCCGCCGCATGAGCGCGCGCAAAGTTCCCTAGCGAGGTTCAGAGTGTCGTTGCGGCGCTTTGCCGACTTGCAGTTCGGATCCATATGGCACGATCTCGCTGCGCTATTGCCCAAAGTTGAGGGTACGGTGGCCGACGTGGGCTGCGGCGCCCAGCCTTTCCGCGATTTGTTGCGACCGGAGGTGCGTTATATCGCCGTCGATATCGACGACCCGGAGGAGCAGTTTGGCTATGGCACTCCGGGCCATCGGGAACCCGACACGCGTTACTTTCGCGGCGGCGTGCTGCCTCTCGCGGACGGCGAAGCGGATACCGTGCTCTGCACCGAAACCCTGGAGCACGTGCTCGACACCGTCTTCTTTATAAATGAACTGAAGCGAACCGTGGCGTCGGGCGGATGGCTCATTCTGACCGTGCCGTTTGCCGCTCGCTGGCACTTCGTGCCGCAAGATTATTGGCGCTTTACGCCGTCCGGACTCGAGCATTTGCTGAAGGCGGCGGGATTCCGCGAGGTGCGTGTCTACGCGCGCGGCGGCGCCTTGACGGTGGCGGCCTATAAGGTGCTTGGCTTCATTCTGTTGTTGCTGGCGGGGCAGGGTCGCCATGGAGCCGGGGCGGTTCTGCCGCGTTTGGCGGGAGTCTGCTTGCTGCCCCTCGCCGCGTTAGCTGCGCTCATGGGTCATCTCGGTCTTAAGTTCCCCGGCACGGCTGAGGATACCCTGGGCTACACGGTTCTGGCGCGCAAGGATCAGGGGTGACCAGGTCGCCGGCGCGGCTCCGTTTGGGCATCTTCATGTGCGCTCATGTCCCGTGTGCGGCAGCACGGACGACACGAATGAGTGGTATCCCGAGCGCGTGGATCCGGCTCGCATCGACGCCATGACGTACGCTTCCCGCAAGGAACCGGAGTTCATGAGCTTGCGCATGGTCGTGTGCCCCGTGTGCGATCTCTTGTATGCGCCGCATGTTCCCTCTGCGGATTTTCTCGCAAATGCCTATGCCGACACCGGTTACGACAGCAGCGCGGAGGCGGATTATGCCGCGGCCAGTTACGCTGCGGCGCTCTCAAGTTCCCTTGGTCAGCTGCCCGACCGCGCGAGTGCTCTCGAGATCGGCGCCGGCAATGGCGCACTTCTGGCGCACCTTCGAGCGCTGGGCTTCGGCGAACTGGTCGGCGTTGAGCCCTCGCGTAAAGCGGCAGAGTCGACTGCGGCGGATCTGCGCGCACTGATCCGCTTCGAAAGTTTCGATCCGGGACGCCTACCGCCGGCGCATTTCACCCTCGTCATCGCAAACCAGACCCTCGAACACGTTGGCGATCCCTTCGATCTGTTAGCAGCGGCGCGCCGCCTGTTGAAACCAGGCGGCGCATTGATGATGGTCTCGCACAACTACCGGCACTGGTTGATGCGCTTGCTTCGCGCTCGCTCGCCGATTATCGATATCGAGCATCTCCAGATTTTTTCCCCGGGGAGCCTCGAGTTTGCATTGCGGCGCGCCGGCTTTGACAAAACACGCATCGAACCGTTCGCGAACACCTATCCGCTGCATTACTGGACTCGGCTGCTCCCGATGCCGCGGCTGATCAAACGTCCGCTGCATGCGGCGCTTCGCCGGCGCGCAGAAGGCGGAATCGGCGGATGGATGCTGCGCGCGAGCGTCGGCAACATGATTGCGTGGGCGCGCACGTAGCTTTGGCGCCCTTTACGGGCGAAGATTCTCGTCGAAAAACTTCAATATGGCCGCGTAGGCGTGCCGCCCGTCGTGCTGCCGCAACATGCCGTGTTTTGCACCCGGATAGACCATGACGTCGAAGGGCAGCCCTAGATCCTGGAGCTTGCGAAACAGCTTCGTGCTGTGGAGAAACAGCACGTTGTCGTCGGCCATTCCGTGAATGACCAAAAGTTTGCCGCGTAAATTCTTGAGGTAGGGCATCACCGAACTCGCCTCGTAGCCCGCGGCATTGTCCGACGGCCGGTCGAGATAGCGCTCCGTGTAGTGGGTGTCGTACAGCGTCCAGTCCGTCACCGGCGCACCGGCGACGCCGGCATGAAACACGTCCCCAGCCTTGAGCATCAACATCAGCGTCATGTAGCCGCCGTAGCTCCATCCCCATACGCCGATGCGAGAGGGATCTACGTACTCCTGCGAGCCCAGCCAGCGAGCGCCCTGCACCTGATCAATTACTTCGATCTCGCCGAAGCGATCGTGGATGGGCGATTGAAATGCCGTGCCGCGAAAGGCGCTGCCGCGGTTGTCGAGCTGGAAGACGATGTAGCCCGCCCGAGTCAGGATTTGAGTGAACGAGTTGCCCGTCCAGTTATCGAGCACCCGCTGAACGCCCGGGCCGCCATACACTTCGACCACGGCCGGGTAGCGCTTGGCAGGGTCGAAATGGGCGGGTTTGAACAGCCGGTAGTACAGCAGCTGCCCATCCGCGGCAGTGAGCGTGCCGAACTCCGGAATCGAGTTGTCCGCGAGGTAGGGAGCATCCGGATGTCCGGAGTCCAAACGGTTTTCGAGCAGGTACGCGATGAGGCTGCCATCGATGCTGCGCAAACTCACGTTCGGCGGTTGGGCGACGCTGGTGAAATTATCGACGTAGAAGCGCTCATCGCGCGACAGCGTGATGCTGTGCACACCGTCCTCGCGCGAGATGCGGGTCACTTCGTGCGGGTCGTGCGTGTCGAGCGAAGTACGGTACAGATGCCGCTCGATAGGGCTCTTCTCAGTCGACGTGAAGTAGATCAGGCCCCGATGCTCGTCGACACTCTTGATGGCGCGCCCGCGAAAATCATCGACGTTCCATTTGCCGGCTGTGATCTGCCGCTTGAGATGCCCGTCGTAGTCGTAAAGATAGAGGTGTTGATAGCCATCCCGCATCGACGCCCAAATGAATTCCGGGGATTTCCGCAAGAATGTGAGTTCATCATTGAGCTCGATCCAGCTCTTGCTGGTTTCGGTCAGTACCACGCGGCTCTCGCCGGTGTCGATATTTGCGAAAATCAAATCCAGCCGGCGCTGATCGCGGCTTTCCCGCTGAATCGCGAGTGTCTTGCCGTCGGGCAGCCAGTTCACCCGGGCCAGATAAATATCGTGCTCCTCTCCTAAATCGATCCAAGTTACCGCGCCCGACTGCACGTTGCTGACTCCGAGGCGAATGAGCACATTCGGTCCGCCCGCGGCTGGATATCTTTGCTCAAATGTTTCGACATTGTCCGCCGCTATCTCGAAGCGCTGCGCGAGCTTTACCCCGCTCTCATCGATGCGGGCGAATGCGACGTGGCGCTCGTCGGGCGCCCACCAATAGCCGGTGCTGCGGTCCATTTCCTCTTGCGCAACGAATTCCGCCATGCCGTTCTTGATCGGGCCGCCGCCATCGCCGGTCAGCGCCTTCTCGGTATTGTTGGCGAGGTCATACACCTCGAGATTTTGGTCTCGGACATAAGCGACGTAGCGGCCGTGCGGGGAAATCGACGCATCCGTGGCGAAACCGTTGGAGTGGGTAATTCGCAGCAAGGCATTTTCAGGGTTTTTTTTCAGATCGTAGTAGTAGAGCTGACCGCCCAAGGGAAATAGCAACGCGCCGCCGGAGGGCGCGAAGGAATATTCCAAAATGCCGGAAAGAGCCGCGGTTCTCTGACGCTCGCGGCGGCCAAGCTCCTCATCCGATAACGTGTCGTTGGCGGGAGCCAGGACTTTCGAGTCCACCAAAATCCGGGCGCGTCCGTCGTGAATGTTGTATTCCCAAAGATCGAGGCGATCCTTGTCGTCCGGCTTGCCCTTGAGATAGGTCACACGGGAGGCGTCGGGCGAGATCTTCAATCCCATGATGGATGGACCCGATAGGGCCGGCGGATCGAATAGCCGATCGATCGTCAATTCTGACGCGTGGGGCGCGCTGGCGGCTGCGCAGGCGACGAGAGCCGGCGCCAAATAGCGCCCCGATGCCCCCGGCGTCCGGGATTCGGTCACAGCCGTAACCCGTGGTAGCAGACCTCGGATAATTCCGTAAGGCCGCGCGAGCGGAGCCTCTGTTCGTTCGCCAAAATGTCGCGCCGTGAAATCTCACGCATGTGAAAGTATGGCGAATAAAGTTGTTCCACTTCCTCGCTCATCAAGGAAAAGGGCGGTCCCGACATTTGTGATTGCGGGTATTCCATGCTTACCAGCAGCATTTGCGTTCCAGACTTCAGGAGTTCCGCCAGATGGCGGACATATGGCGCTCGCAACTCCTTCTTCCAAGCAATCAACGCCGCCCGATCGTAGACGGCGGCCACCTCCCCAAGAGCGGCGGACTCGAGCTCAAAAAAATCGCCGCGGAACAACTGAAGGCGCGCGGCTTCGTAGACGTCGAAGCTGCCCAGAACCCTTCGTCTCGCGAGAACCCCGTTTTCCATGCAGAACGACTCGAGGGCCGTTGCGGACAGTTCGACGCCGACCACGGCATGCCCCTGGTCGCGGAGCCACAGCATATCGAGGCTTTTGCCGCACAGGGGCACGAACACCCGGCTTCCCCTCCCGAGATCGAGGAGCGGCCATTGCTGCGTCAAATTGAGATCCGCTGCAGGCTGATGAAAGGCGGTTTGACCGGTGCGCCAACGCTCGTGCCAAAACTCAGGCTGCATGATTCATTCTGGGATTCATTCCGGCGGATCGCCGGCCGTTTCGTCCGGCCCTATGGCGGACTCGTCGGGAATCTTGTGCTGCTCGCCGAACCAGGCGCCCAGATCGATGAGCCTGCAGCGATCGCTGCAGAACGGGCGGTACACCGATTCTTCCGACCACTCCACCGGCCGCCGACAGGTCGGACATTTCACCATGCGTGCCATGGAAGGCGGTGGTCCGAATCAAGAGCAGCAGGTGAGGAGGAAAGGCACGTCCATTTCCACGTGGACGGGACGGCTCGTGGCGTCGGTCCAATTCAAGAACCGGATGGTGCAGCGATGCTGGCTGCCGCTCATCTCCGGAAATAAATCGGACTCCGGCGGCAAGGTAATTCGTACCAATTGGCACGGATTCTCGCGATCGAACTGCAATTGGAAAATTCCACCTACCGCCGTTTCAGATTTGCGCTTGGCATTTTGCCGAGTCAGCCAGAGGAGTTCCGCGATGCTGTCGCACAGCGGACGAATGAGGGCGAGCCAGCTGCCAAACTCGGCCGCACGCACTTCCGCGGGGCGGTTGAGCCAATACGAGTAGTCCGGCAGATCAAAATCACAGGTACCGCCCGGTATGGCGCTGCGGTGCTTGATCGCGCTCAGAAATTCAGAGTCTCGCAACGGGCCCATGTAATTGCCGCCGACCGTCGACAAATCCTCGCGCAGCTTGATCAAATTCGACATCAGCGACTTCAGCCGACTGGGGTCGACGCCGGTCTTGGTTTGATATTCCTTGAGCACATTGACGTGACGCTCGAGCTCTTTGAGCACATCGCTGCGAGAATCGCCGCGAGCCGTGATGGCCAGGATCTCGAGTAAGCTCGATACCGCGGCCCGGGCGCTCCAGGCATTGTCCAATTCGCTGTGGTAGGTGGCCTGGGTGTACAGGAATTCCAGGCGCAGGAAAGTACGCATACGCTCGTTGAGCGGCTGCTCGTAGACGACCGGCGCCAATTGGGGTTCGGCATCGGTCCGCGGTTCAGGATAGGAGTTCATGCGCCTATTCTGATCCAATCGAAGGGCCACGGTAAACCTTGGTTTTAAAATCGCCGCTAGGCGGCTTAATTTTTAATGGCGCATCGCGTCGGCGAGTCGCAAATAACGCTCGTGCAGTCGATCGACCTCCCGTCGCAATTCGGCTACGGTCCCCGTATTCATCAACACGTCTTCCGCGGCCCGAAGGCGATCCGTGCGATTTGCTTGCGCCGCAAGAATCGCACGGGCTTCTTCGACGCCGACCGAATCGCGGGCCACCAGGCGTTCTAATTGGATCGCTTCGGGCACGTCGACGACCAGGATTCGGTCCACGCGATTGCGACCGCCGCGATCGCGGCCACCGCCTTCGACCAACAAGGGAATCGCGAGGACCAGGTAAGGTCCGAGGGCATCCTCGGCTCGACGCTCCATGTCCGCGCGAATCAACGGATGGAGGATGCTCTCCAGTTCTTGGCGCTTCAAAGGATCCGCGAATACCAGGGTTCGCAGCGCGCGCCGGTCAAGCTCGCCGTCCGCTGTCAACACGGCGGCACCGAATGCCGCGACCACCCTGTCGAGCCCAGGTTGCCCCGGCGCCACCACGCTCCGAGACGATTCGTCCGCATCTATCACCGGTATTTCGAGTTCTGAAAAGCGCCGGGCGACTGTGCTTTTGCCGCTTGCAATGCCGCCGGTGAGCCCGACACGGAGGCGCTCGGCCATGATCTAGTGTCGAAGACCTGAGAGGTGCAAATAGCCGTTCATCAGGCCCTCGCCGTACATCATCGCCAGCCAACCAGCGGCCGCGAGGTAAGGCCCGAACGGCATTGGCGCGGCTCGGTCTCGGCCGCGTAGCACAATCATCGCTATTCCAAGAATGGCGCCTGTGGCGGCGGACAACAGGATCACCAGCGGCAACAGTTTCCATCCCAGCCAGGCACCCAACGCCCCGAAAAGCTTGAAATCCCCATAGCCCATGCCCTCTTTTCCGGTGATCAGGCGAAAGGCGTGGAACACCAGCCAGAGGCTCAAATACCCCGCGGCGGCGCCGATGACGGCGTCTCGCGCCGACACGGGCAACGAGGCACCCGCGAGGGGGCCAATGACGACCGCTGCCAGGAGACCGCCCCATAGCAGCGGTAATGTAATGCTGTCCGGCAACAGCTGATGATCCATATCGATGCCGGTCAGCGCGATCAACGCCCAAGTGACGACCAACGCGCACGCCGCGGCAGCGCTGAAACCGAAGTGCCAAGCGACCCAGGCGGACAAGATGCCGGTCGCGAGCTCGACTAAAGGATAACGCGCCGAAATTGGCGCACTGCAAGCAGCGCAGCGCCCGCGGAGGAGCAGCCAACTGATTACAGGGATGTTCTGCCACGCCTTGATGGGCGCCTTGCAGGCGGGGCAGGCGGAGCGCGGGGTGCTCAGGGTAAAGCGCTCTACGAGCGCCGGTGATGTAATCGTCGTCGCAGAACT
Organism: uncultured Gammaproteobacteria bacterium; assembly: GCA_963755965.1. Classification (GTDB taxonomy): domain Bacteria; phylum Pseudomonadota; class Gammaproteobacteria; order Steroidobacterales; family Steroidobacteraceae; genus Bog-1198. Next base: position 727,587 of record CAVWLU010000004.1, on the reverse strand, counting down.
ATCGGACGGAGGCAGGAACTCTGCGGCCTGGGTGCGCCACTCGCGCTCCAGGATGATCGGCAGCCTGTAGATGACGACGTTGAGAAAACTGCCGATGATGAGGCCCAGCACGAACACGGAGACCGTGAACAGCACTGGGCTGCCCGAGTACAGCGCGGCGAGATCGTTCAGCATCGACTAGCCAGCGCTCGGCGGCGCGACAACGCCGCTATCCGACGACTTGGCCGAGCTTGAAGATCGGTAGGTACATCGCGATCACCATGCCGCCGACCAGCACGCCGAGAATCGCCATGATCAAGGGCTCTAGGAGGCTGGACATGCTGTCCACCGCATTGTCGACCTCTTGTTCGTAGAACTCCGCCACTTTTGCCGACATGGTATCCAGCGAACCGGATTCCTCGCCCACCGCGATCATTTGCACCACCATGTTCGGGAATAGCCCCGTATTTTCCATGGCGCGTTGCAGCCGTCCGCCGGTAGCCACCTCGTCTTTCATGCGCAGCACGGCCTCTTCGTACACGATGTTGCCCGTGGCGCCGGCCACGGATTGCATGGCCTCGACCAGCGGCACACCGGCCGCGAACATGGTCGACAAGGTGCGGGCGAAGCGAGCAATCGCCGCCTTCTGAAGAATCGGTCCGATGATCGGGAACTTGAGGAGTATCCGATCGAGCGCGAGCTGCATTTTCCTGGAGCGCTTCAGGAAGTAAAAGAAGGTATAGAAGCTTCCGCCGATCACGCATATCAACCACCAACCTTGGTGCTGCACGAAGCGCGATAAATTCACGACCATTTGAGTGAAGGCGGGTAAATCGGCACCGAAGCCTTTAAACAGCTCTTCGAATTGCGGGATCACGAATATCAGCAAGATGACCGATACGATAACGGCGACCGCCAGGACCGCGATAGGGTAAAAAAGCGCCTTCTTGATCTTTTTCTTGAGGGCTTCGGTTTTCTCCTTATAGGTCGCGATTTTGTCGAGCAGGGATTCCAAAGCGCCCGCTTGTTCGCCGGCCTCGACCAGATTGACGAAGAGACTATCGAAGTACAGGGGGAATTTCGCAAGCGATTCATGCAGCGTGCTGCCGCCCTCGATGTTCGCCTTGACGTCCAGCACCAATTTTTGCATCGCCGGCTTTTCATGGCCGTTGCCGATGATTTCGAAGGCCTGAACCATGGGAATACCGGCCGACATCATGGTCGCGAGCTGGCGGCTGAATACCGCGATATCCTCGTTGGAGACTTTGCCGCCGGATCGGAATGCCCTGCTTTGGGTCTTGACGCGCGTAGCGGCGACACCCTGGCGGCGCAAATCGGCGCGCAGCGTCGCTTCGTTCGCCGCGAGGGACTTACCGCGGACCTTGTGGCCGCGCTTGTCCTTGCCTTCCCAAAGAAATTGGGTTTCTTTCTTGCTCGCCGTTGCCGATATCGCCATAAATCGATCCTTGCGTTAGCTATCTACTCGATCGTGACGTTGTTCACTTCTTCCAAGCTGGTCACACCGTCTCTTACTTTTTGCAATCCGGAGCGGCGTAGATTCCATATGCCGTCTTTCGTCGCTTGGTCGCCGATATTGAGAGCCCCGCCGCCCTCCATGATGATGCGGCCGATGGTCTCGGTGACCGGCATGACCTGATAGATCCCCATCCGGCCTTTGTAGCCGTCCGTGCATTGGCCGCATCCGACGGCTTTGTAGATCCTGAATCCGCTCGCGATGTCCGATTCCTCAAAACCTTCTTTTCGGAGCGCCTCGGCTGGAACGTCTATCGGCTGTTTGCAGTTGCTGCACAGCTTGCGTGCCAGGCGCTGCGCGATGATCAGACTCACCGAGGTGGCGATGGCGTAGGGCTTAACGCCCATGTCAACCAGGCGGGTCAATGTCTGCGGCGCATCATTCGTGTGCAACGTGGATAATACCAAGTGGCCGGTCTGTGCGGCCTTGATGGCGATCTCGGCGGTTTCGAGATCGCGGATTTCGCCGACCATGATGACATCGGGATCCTGGCGCAGAAACGCCCGAAGGGCCGAGGCGAAGGTGAGCCCCACCTTGTTGTTCACGTTCACTTGATTGATGCCGGGCAAGTTGATTTCCGCCGGATCCTCTGCCGTCGAAATATTGCAGTCTTCGGTATTGAGGATATTGAGGCCGGTGTACAGCGACACCGTCTTGCCGCTGCCGGTCGGGCCGGTCACCAGGATCATCCCTTGCGGCTTTGCCAGGTAGCGTAGATAAGTCTCGCGTTGCAACGGTTCATAGCCCAACGCATCGATGCCCAGCATCGCGCTCGAGGGGTCGAGAATACGCGTGACCACCTTCTCGCCAAACAAGTTGGGCAGGTACTGACGCGAAAATCGATGGCTCGGTTCTTCGAGAGCCGCATTTTGATGCGGCCGTCTTGCGGCACTCGACGCTCGGCGATGTCTAGCCGCGACATGACCTTGAGGCGGGCGACGATTTTTATGGCGAGCTGGACCGGCGGCAAGGCAACTTCTTTCAGCACGCCGTCGATACGCGTCCGAATGCGGAACAATTTTTCGTAGGGCTCGAAGTGGATGTCGGAGGCACCCTTTTTGATGGCATCGAGGAGAATCTTATTGACGAAACGCACGATCGGCGCGTCTTCAACGTCGTCCCGGCCCAGCGCATCTGCACTGGGGTCTTCGTCGCCGCCGGTAACTTCAAGGTTCTCGAGATCGAAATCATCGTCGGTCAAGCTCGGCATGATCGCTTCGGCTTGATCGATGGCCTTGCTCACCGCCGTTTGCAACTTGTCGTCTTCGACGACGACGAACTCGATGCTCATCGAGGTCTGGAAGCGAATTTCATCGAGCGCATGCAGATTGGTGGGATCGGCAACGGCCAGAAACAGCCGCTTGCCGCGCTTCATCAGCGGCAACACGCGATGCTTCGAGAGGAGTTTTTCGCTTACCGAACGGATCGCGTCCATATCTACGGTCACCGAGTCGAGATCGAGGAGTGGAACCCCAAACTCGTTGGAGGCCGATATGGCGATATCCCGCGCAGTGGTGAGGTTCGCGGATACCAGGTGAGTGACCAGGCTAACGCGCTTTTCCTTTGATTTGGCAATGGCGTCCTGCATGGCCGCTTCGTCCAACAGGCCGTCCTGCACGAGACGCTGGGCAAGACCGCCCAACGCCATTCGACTGGTGCTACCGGCTGTCGCTATTGCGTTGTCATTCATGGATTTACGGAAACCCCAAGCGCTGGAAGACCGCTAGTCTACTACCTGGTTGTCAGGTGAGCAATTGTCAAATCTAAAGTAATGGTCGCACAGAGCGAGGAGCGAGCTGCGTGACATCGTTCCCAATATCGTATTACGGGCGGAAAATGCGGTGCTGCCCCCGGGCCGCGCATGCCCTCCTAAAACGTGAACTCGGCGCCTGTTATCCACAGGTCGCCGAGCCGCGGTGTAACTTTTAGGCGTGGCAGGAGGTCGGCAGATACGCCGCCGGGACGTTCGTCGTGTTCGCACCAACCGGCGCGGTCACACCGGCAGCCACGGTCGAAGCCAAACCACAGAACCACACGACGTCGAAGTTAGCACTGAGGCCGGGGGCCAGCGCGAGCTTCAAGCCGCCAATCTTCGCATTCGCCTGGTTGCCGTACGTGACCTGAATCACGCCCGACGCGTTGATTGCGATTGCCGTAACGTACTTTCCCGAGGTGGCACCTGTCACGGAAATACAGCCGGCAGCGCCACCAGCAGCAGTCGAGAAGCAGCCGGGAAAGTTGCCGTACTGGGCGTAGTACTCAGAAACGGCAGTCTTCCAACCATCGGCCAGGTTCAAACCTTCCGTCACCTGCGAACGAATGGTGTAGTTCTGGTAGGCGGGAATCGCGATCGCGGCCAAGATACCGATGATGGCAACCACGATCATCAATTCGATGAGGGTAAAACCCTTTTGAGTCGACTTCATTGCTGGGTCCTCATTCACTTAAATATTTCATCTTTCGGAAGAGAAAGCCCCTCCGTAGAGGGGCTTCCGGACGACCTCGTGGTCGAGTCGATTGCCCGCTATTAAGCGTGGCAGGAGGTCGGCAGATACGCCGCCGGGACGTTCGTCGTGTTCGCACCAACCGGCGCGGTCACACCGGCAGCCACGGTCGAAGCCAAACCACAGAACCACACGACGTCGATGTTAGCACTGAGGCCGGGGGCCAGCGCGAGCTTCAGGCCGCCAATCTTCGCATTCGCCTGGTTGCCGTACGTGACCTCAATCACGCCCGACGCGTTGACCGCGACTGCCGTAACGTATTTGCCCGAGGTGGCACCGGTCACGGAAATACAGCCGGCAGCACCACCAGCAGCAGTCGAGAAGCAGCCGGGAAAGTTGCCATACTGGGCGTAATACTCAGAAACGGCAGTCTTCCAACCGTCAGCCAGGTTCAGACCTTCCGTCACCTGCGAACGAATGGTGTAGTTCTGGTAGGCGGGAATCGCGATCGCGGCCAAGATACCGATGATGGCAACCACGATCATCAATTCGATGAGCGTGAAGCCTTTTTGCATTTTCTTAAACATTTTGACTCCTGATGATGAACACAAACAAACTTAGTCTTTCGAACAACGGCCTGTGCCGGTGATAGTAGTAGAGCAAGCGCTGTGCCAAGGACCGATTGGGTCACATAACCCATTGAAGCAGTTTGATTATTTGGCTTATAGTTGCGGAGCCGTTTGACATAGAACCGTCGTCAACCAGCGCCGCCATGTGGCGGCCTCCGTCACACAGTGACAATTTTTGTCAGCCTATCGGGCTTGAACCCGGTCACGTGAGCTCTTCGATCTCCTCGTGATACCCGTCTTCTGCGTTGATATCCCAAATTCTCGATTTGCCGGCGCCGCCCTCGAGCATCGAATTGACGGCGCCGTTGGCGGCCAGCATGGAGTGGTCTTGGTTGTTATAGCGATGCATTCCATTGCGTCCAACCGAGTACAGATTTGGGAACTCGTTCAGATACGAACGGACCGTCTCGAATTCACGGTATTCGCCGAAGTACGCGGGATACGCCTTAGGGACTCGAACCACGGTCCCGTCGAGCACGTCTTGACGGTCGATCAGTCCGATCTTCTCGAGCTCTCCGGCGGCGAAATCGAGGAACCGTCCATTGTCCATGGACCACAAATCGTCGCCCTCGCGGCAGAAGTATTCCAACCCCAACCAAATCGTGGCGGGGTCGGCGACCAACGCCGGGCTCCAGTTGTTGAAAACCTGTAGCCGGCCGATTTTGACGTCCGGTTCCTGGATGTATATCCAATTATCGGGGGGCATGCCGTTGCGAGCGACCTGACGCCGCTGCCCGCGCGGCGCATTCATTTTGCGGAGCAGCAGCCCTGCGGTCATGAAATCGCGATAAGGAAGCCGCTGCGCCACCCGACTCACCTGATCGTTCTCGGGTTCGAGCATCGCGACCAGGTCCCGGACCGGCAGCGTGGAGACCAAGAAATCGCACGCGACGCTGCGCACCGACCTGGTGGTCTCATCACGGACGGTGACCGCGGTGATCTTGAAGCCTTCGCGTTTAATTCCCACCACCCGATGACGCAAGTGGAGGGCGCCTCCCAGCGCGCGCACTTGGCGCGTCACCTCTTCCCACATCTGGCCGGGGCCCAACTTTGGATACAGGAAACGCTCGATGAGACTGGTCTCAGTCTGTTTTTGAGATGCGTCTTCCGATGAGCGAAACGGGCTGGTCAGTGCGTGACCAATCGCCTTCGTCACCGACAGCCCCTTGATGCGCTGTGCGCCCCACTCCGCGGAGATCTCCCGGCAAGGCACGCCCCACACCTTTTCGGTGTATTCCTTGAAGAACGTGCGGTACAGGCGATCCCCGAATCGATTGACGAAGAAATCTTCCAGAGAGGCGTCCGGGGAGTGGCGAATCAGTTTGGCGTGCCCGTAACTTAAGGCCACGCGCAGCGTCTCGATGAGCCCCATATTCCTGAGCGTGTTCGCATTGAGCTTGAGCGGATAATCGAAGAAACGGCGCCGGTAAAATATTCGCGACAGGCGCTGGCGAACCAGCATGACGGCATCGGGTGAGGCGGGTTCAAGGATTGCCGGAGCCACATCGTGCGATTGGTTCTGGTAATTGATCCGCAGCGCCTTGTTAGCGCCCACCTGGCCTTCGGCCACCGGCAGAATTTCTTGCCACCAGCGCATCACCCAGTCGGACTTCGAAAAGAATCGATGACCGCCGAGGTCCATTCGATTGCCGCGGTAATTGACGGTCTTGGAAATCCCGCCCACTTGCTCGTCGCTCTCGAACACGACAGGCGTGATATCAGAACGGCGCAGCAGTTCCAGAGCCGCCGTCAATCCCGCAGGGCCGGCTCCTGCGATGACGGCGTTCTTTCTGCGTTCATCGACGGAATTCATGCGGAGGGCGCCAGAGCCCGCACGTGCCGGCAGTCATAGAGGTTCCAATCCTTCCACCTGCCCGACTGCGTGTGACGCATCGGATCAAAGCCCACGTTCTCTCGCGACACGACGAACCCCAGTTGTGGGTCGTTGCATATGATCTCTAAACGATCCCTGGTCAGCGGTCGGGAGACCGATTTTGCCGCGGTCATGAGCCTCCAATCCGGATCCAATACGGGCAGCAACACTTCCGAGCGTCGCCGCACCTCCATGGCCGTCTCGCGCGAGAAGACCACCCCGGCAGATTGGTCCACGGACAAATAACTCGGCCGTTCGAGCGCGAACCAGGCGAATGAGGCCGAATTGTGCGATGGCATGACGAATACGTTGCTATCGATCGGGATCGCCTGGCGCCAGTCCGAAAATTCCGCCACTTCGGCGGGAGTGATCGAGGCTCGTTGGCTCATGTAGGCAGGTAAGCTCAATGCGATTCCTGTAATAAGCGCGGCCGAGATCGCTGTCACCACCCATGCCGAGCGGCGGGATCTGATCCAGGACCAGAGAAGCCATACCAGCACCAAGGCAGGGACCTCGAGCCCCAGGATATTTCTTACCGTCATGATCGTCGAGGCGCTGGCTCCGCCGCTCAGTGGAACGGCCAGGTGCCACGATTTGCTGAAAACCCAGGCGGCAATTCCGATACCGAACACTGAGGCAGCCCAGCGCAAATACCTTGCGGCGGCGTGAGAGAAATGACCTCGTATCAACCAGAGAATCAACGCAAGCACGCAAAGCGCTGCAGCGTCGCCGTCAGGAAAGACCCAAGCAGCCACGAGCAAAATGGCGCAAAGAGGGCCGCAGCGGTCGTCTTGCCAAACTTGCAATACCGTCGGCGGGAGCAACAAAACGCCCGTGAAGGTTGTAATCCAAACCCAACGCCAAGCCTGACCTTGAACCAAGACAGCGACCGGACCGACGGCACTCGCTACCAATGCCACCGCAATTCCGGTGGCGCCCACGAGCATCGCAGTCAAACATAATTTCCGTACACGCATATCACGCAGCGCCATTATCGTGATCGACAAGCTTAGGAACGGACGGGCGGCTAATTCCCAATCATTGAACGACCATAGCTCAAGGAATAGAAATTTCGAGCGCTCGCGGACAATCTCGAGCCATTCCGCATCCATGATCGCAAGGACATGTTGGGACATCCGGTATTTCGATGAAATGACCGCCACGCCGAGGACGATCAAGACCCCCAGTCCCGACGCGATCACACTGACTCGGAGCGGAAGCCACAGACAGACCAATAGGAGTACGCCGGGCAGCGCCATCAACGGATGAATAATCAGCGCGCTGAGCGCCAGTATCAGACCAAGCGCCTTCCAACCGCGAAAATGGCAGCCAAGTGCGGTTACGATGAGAACCTCAGCCAGCGATCGGGCCGTAAGCCAATCTTCTGAATAGTGAAATACGCTATAAGCGCCGTAACTCCCGACGGTAATGATGAGCAATGCTACGCCGAGGAACGCCATGGCGCTGTCGGAAAGTTGGCGCGCGAGGGACCAGGAGGCAGCATAAAAGCCGACACTGCAAATAATCGTCAGCGCCAAAGCGGCGTTTTGTAACCCCCACGCTGAGATACACCACGAATAAAGGGGCGAAAAAATGGTGAAACTATCCTGCGACACATATCTTAGATAGAGATCATGGGCGAGGCCGGGTTGGATCCTTGCGAGAGCCTGCACCGCGTAGAGCTCGGCGTCGCCGGTGAGCCCCTTATACGGGCGCATCCATATCCAAAGCGCGACGAGCGTCAACGTCAATGCGATGGTAGTGGCTTGCCCGGCTAGCCGATTTGCAGGCGTATGCGTAATCAATGGTCGGATGCGGATCGTCCGCTACTCGATACCGAGCTTCTTGATCCGGTAGCGCAACGCGCGAAACGACATTCCCAATACCTTGGCGGCCGCCGTTTTGTTGAACCGCGTCTGTTCCAGCGCTTTGAGAATGGCGTCGCGCTCGATGTCCTCGAGATGATCGCCCAGGGCACCGCCGTTCGGCGCGTTCGCGGTCGAGGCGGATCCTACCGGCGAGGGCCGCAATTGGATATCGCTGGCGCGCACCTCGCCGCTCGTGCTCATGGTAATCGCGCGTTCCAGGATGTTCTCGAGTTCTCGCACGTTACCGGGAAACGCGTACGATTCGAGGGCCGCCAGCGCGTCTTTCGCGAGCATCGGCGGAGTGATTTTCATGCGCCGCCCCAGGCGGCGCAGCACGGCTTCGGCGAGTTCCGGCACATCCTCGGGCCGTTCGCGCAGCGACGGCACACGCAATTCGATGACGTTCACGCGATAGAACAGATCCTCGCGAAATTTCCCTTCGGCCACCAACAGCGCGAGATTCTTGTGCGTTGCGGAGAGTATGCGCACGTCGATGCCCACCTCCGATTGTTCGCCGATCGGGCGCACGGCCTTCTCTTGAATGACGCGCAGCAGCTTGACCTGCATATGCAGCGGCAGATCGGCGATTTCGTCGAGGAACAGCGTGCCGCCCTCCGCGGACTGAATCAATCCCTTCTTGTCGCTGACCGCGCCGGTGAAACTGCCGCGCTTGTGCCCGAACAGCTCGCTTTCCATGAGTTCCGTGGGTATCGCCCCGCAATTGACCGGCACAAAAGGGCCGTCGCGGCGCGGTCCCGATTCATGGATGAGTTTTGCCACCAGTTCCTTACCCGTACCGGATTCGCCGAAGATATGAACCGGCGCCTGACTGCGCGCGACGCGCGCAATCATTTCGCGCATGTGCTGCATGGCATTCGAGGTGCCGAGCAAGCGCGGTCCAAATACACTGGTATCACCGTCATTGGGGTCGGACAGCTTGATGGCCGTGGCGACCAATTTGCGTAATCCTGCAAGATCGAGCGGCTTGGAAACAAAATCGAACGCGCCCAGTTTGAGGGCCCGCACGGCCGTTTCCATGTTGCCGTGGGCAGTGATCACCGCGACGGGGACGCTCGGGGAATATTGCTGTATCCATTTGACCAGATCCAACCCATCGCCGTCAGGGAGCTGCATGTCGGTCAGGCACAAATCGAACTGTTCCGTCTTGAGCATGCGCTGGGCGGCGGCGAGGGTGTCGGCCGTTCGTGGACTCAAGTCCATACGTTGCAACGTGATGGACAGCAATTCGCAAATGTCCGGCTCGTCATCGACGACCAATACTGCAGGCTTCGGCATGGCTCTATTGTAGCGTCAGCGGATCCGGGTCTGCGCTATTCCTCCCAACGCTGCGGATCGCTGAAGACGACTCTAAAGGTACTGCCGCTGCCGGTGCGCGGTTCGTAAAGGAGAATGGCTCGGTTCAGCTGGCACAATTCACGGGCGATGAAGAGTCCCAATCCCGTGCCGCCCTTGCGCCCGGTAAAAAAGGGCTCGAAGATACGGTCCGCCGCCTCGATATCAATACCCGGGCCGCGATCGGATACCTCCAAATAGGGTCGAAAACTCGGGTTTATTCGGCTCAACCTGATTTCGACGCTGATACCGTCGCGTGCCTCGCCGTACTTGACCGCATTGTCGCACAAGTTCCAAACGACTTGACGGAGCTGGCTGGGATCGAATCGCACCTCGAGATCGTCCGCTTCCTCGTAGAGGCCGATCCGTGCTGTCGGGATCTGCATGGTCTCAGAAAACTCACTCACGAATTCCTCGAGCCAGTCGCCGAGCATCAATCGAGCCGGTTTGGTGGCGTCGCGCCGTGAGAGCTGCAATACGTTGTTGATGATGGTGCTGACTCGTTCGGAATTGCTGTGGATGATGTCGGTCAACCTCCGCTCGTCGGGGCCGATGCGCGGACTTTCGGCGAGCAATTGGCCGGCATGGCTCATGGCGCCGACGGGATTGCGAATTTCATGTGCAATGCTCGCGGACAGACGGCCGAGCGCCGCGAGTTTGCTCTGTTGTACGCGCTCGGCCAGAAGGCTCGTATCTTCCAGGAAAATCAGGGTGGGGCCCGGCGCCAGCCCGCCGAGCGGTGCGAAATGCGGTTGAATCATTCGCGCGCCATCGGCCGCCACGAAACTGGAGGGGGCGTCTTCGTCTCGCGCACCCTGACGCCACGTGCTCAAGGAATAAAGCAGGCGCGGCGAGACCTCGCCCACCAAGGCTCCGGGAACTGCGTGAGTGTCGCCGAGAATTTCGGCCGCCGATTCGTTGATCAAGCGAATCCTATCCGCGGCATCGACGACCAGCAGACTTTCGCGCAGGTGCTGCACGATGTATTGCGATAAGTCGGCAAGGTTTGCGAGGTCGACGTCTTTTTGGCGAACGAGATCCTCGCTCTCGCGCATGCGGGTCGCGAGAACGCTGGCGGATCCTGCGATGGTGAACAGCACCAGGCCCAGAAAGCCGGCGGCGGCGTACGCCGTGATATCGCCATGACCGCTGAGTTGCTGCCAGATCGTGTGCGCAAGGACGGCAAGGGCCGCGACCGCAGCCAGGAACAAGGCGCTGCGCGGCGGCAGCAGGAACGCGAGACCGCCCACCGGGACGAGCAGCAGCAGCCCCAAGCCACCCGTAATGCCGCCGCAGGCGTGAATAAGCAACATCAGGCTCGCGATATCGACGGTTGCCTGGAGGATCGTCTGGATATGGGCTGTCGTCAGGCGCCGGCGCACCATGACGACGTTGCACAAGCCGAAACACAGATAAAAAATCGCGACGGCGAAGAAGAGTTGCGGGGAGTCGACGGCTATGCCGCGCGAACCGCCCAGGGAATAAAGACCTAGAAGCACCAGGGGCACCAGGACCCGGTACAAGTTGAGCAGACCCAGCACGCGCCAATTGAGTGCGATCTTGGGACCGGTATTGCGGTCGAATTGGCGGTTCAAAAGGTCCACATCTTTCCGTCCAGGTCCTTGCGGCTTTGCGCTGGACTTAAGCTTAATTCAGAATAGCGCGCCTCAATGCGACCAGATCGGCAATCGAGGATAATTCATGAATCTGCACGAACATAGTAGGGGATCGGATTGAGCGGTCCACGTCAGCTCCGTTGTGTCATGGCGCAGCTCAATTTGGTCGTCGGCGACGTGGAGGGTAATACCTCGCGAATCATCGCCGCGGCGAACCAGGCGCGCGACCAGAGCGGCGCTGACGTGGTGATGGTGCCTGAACTCGCCGTCTCCGGTTATCCACCGGAGGATTTGCTGTTCCATTCGGGTATGCGTACGCAAGTAACCCACTCGATCGTTCGGCTGAAAACCCATGTGCGGGGAATCACTTTGATCGCGGGTTATCCGGAATACGATGGCGCGCGCATCTTCAATTCGGCCATCGTGATCCGCGACGGAGCGGTACTCGCCAATCACCGCAAAGCCTGCCTCCCCAATTATCGCGTATTTGACGAAAAGCGCTATTTCACATCCGGTACCGAACCCACGGTGGTCGAATTGAACGGCGTGAAGGCGGGGATTTTGGTATGTGAAGACGTGTGGGATCCCGAGCCCGCCGGCCGTGCGCGCCGCGCCGGTGCCGAAGTGCTGCTGGTCATCAATGCCTCGCCCTACGAGGTCAACAAGCAAATCCAGCGTGAAAAGGAAGTCGGCCGCGAGCGAGTCGAAGAGACGGGAATTCCACTGGTGTTCGTCAATTTGATCGGCGGCCAGGACGAATTGGTGTTCGACGGCAACTCCTTCGTTCTCGATAAAAAAGGCGAGGTCACGATGCGGGCTCCGGCATTCACCGAAGGCATGTATGTCGTGGATCTTGCGCGCGACGATGCCGGGGAAATTGCGCCGGCGCCCGGCGTCATCGTGCCGCTGCAGGGGCAAGAAGAGAGCGTGTACGGTGCTTTGGTCCAAGGCACGCGCGACTATGTGGACAAGCATCGCTTTCCGGGTGTGGTCTTGGGACTCTCGGGGGGCGTCGATTCTGCCTTGACCCTGTGTATCGCCGTCGATGCGTTGGGAGCGGATCGGGTGCACTCGGTGGCGATGCCGTCGCGCTACACCTCGCAGATGAGCCGGGAGGACGCCGCACTGCAGGCGGGATGGCTCAACGTCAAGCACAGTGAGATTTCCATCGAAGGCATGTTCGAGGCGACATTGACCGCTTTGAAGGCCGAGTTTGCGGGGCGGCCGCCGGATACTGCCGAGGAGAACATTCAGTCGCGCTGCCGCGGCGTGCTATTGATGGGCATCTCGAACAAGACCGGCCGCATGTTGCTCACCACCGGCAACAAGAGCGAGATGGCGGTGGGCTATGCGACCTTGTACGGCGATATGGCCGGCGGCTTCGCGCCCATCAAGGACTGCAGCAAGTTGTTGGTGTACCGGCTCTGTACCTGGCGCAATGCCCAATCCCGGGCGATTCCCGCTCGGGTCATCGAACGGCCGCCCTCGGCGGAACTTAGGCATGACCAAAAGGACACCGACAGCTTGCCCCCCTATGAAGTGCTCGACCCCATCCTGGAGGCCTTCATCGAAGATGATTTATCGGTCGATCAGATCGCCGCGCGCGGCTTCGACCGCAAGACCGTCGGACGCATCCTGGATCTCGTGAAGCGCAACGAGTACAAGCGGCGGCAGGCGCCGCCCGGCGTGCGAGTGAGCGGCCGGGCATTCGGGCGCGATTGGCGCTACCCGATCACGAGCGGCTACCGCTCGCATTAAGAGTCCGGAGAACTGCCTCGCAGCGACGAGGCGCCTGGTAGCCGTGCGGCTAGCCGATGAGCTTCCACCAGTGCTTCTTTCGCTGTGTGTCTCTTGCGTTGGCCGGGTAATTATCGGCGTACACGCGCTCGGCATTCGCCGCTAGTTCCGGCATATTGAGTTTCCGATAGGCATCGACGAGCACCTTGACGGAACCTTGCACCGCGGGGGCGCCGTCATAATTGTCGATGCAGTATTTGGCGCGATTGAGGGCGCCGACCCAGGCACCGCGCCGCATGTAGTATTGCGCAACGTACAATTCGAAATCGGCCAGACGATTGCGCAGGAATATCATGCGTTGTCTAGAGTCGGCCACATACCCGCTGTGCGGGTACTTTTTCAGCAACTCATCGAAGGCTTCGAAGGATTTCTTCGCGTTGACCGGAGGTCGCTTCGAAAGATCGACATTGAACCAGCGCTCCATGAAGTTCGCCTGGCGCTCGAAATAAACCAGACCCTTCATGTAGTAGGCGTAATCGACTCGGGGATTGGTCGGGTTCTCGCGAATGAAGGTATCGGCAGCGTCGATGGCCGGATCGACCTCGCGATTCTTATAGTAGGCGTAAATCAGATCGAGCTGCGCCTGGCGTGCGGGTTCGCTGAAAGGAAATCGAGATTGCAGGGTCTCAAGCTGTTTGATGGCTTCCGCATAGCTCGAATTCTTCATGGCCTTCTGAGCACGGGCATAGAGTACCTCCGGCCCGGATTTGGCGTCGTCTCGATGGCTGCGGCAGCCCCCGGCCAGCATCGCGATGCTGATTGCGAACAATAGAACGCCGCACGGACGGACAAGATCACGCAGTCTCACAAGCAATTCCTTACAATGGGTGGACCCTAGGGCGCGGCAGTATACCCGATGCCCCGCCGCTAGCTTCGAGTGCCCTATGAACGCAGAGTTCCAAGTCATCGACCTCGAAATCCCGGCGGAATTGGCCGGCCAACGCCTGGACAGCGCGCTGGCGCGGCTTCTGCCGGAACATTCACGCACTCGCATCAAGGGGTGGATGGATGCGGGCCAGGTGCGGGTCGGCAGCCTGCCCTGCAAGCCCCGCGATGTGGCCGTTGCAGGGTCCCGTGTCCACGTGCGGACGAGCGTCGAGGCACCGATAACTGCCGTGTTGGCGGAGGCGATTGCGCTCAATGTGGTGTACGACGACCCTGATGTGCTGGTAGTGGACAAGCCGGTGGGATTGGTGGTGCATCCCGGAGCCGGCAACCCGCAACATACCTTGCAAAATGCCTTATTGGGACTGGATCCTACATTGGCGGCACTGCCGCGCGCCGGCATCATCCATCGACTGGACAAGAACACCAGCGGTTTGTTGGTCATCGCACGAACACCCGAAGCGCATACTGCCCTTAGTCGTCAGCTCCTCGCCCGCTCCGTGTCTCGCGAGTATCTCGCCGTATGCGTGGGCGTCATGACCGCAGGGGGCACCATCGATGAGCCGATTGGGCGGCATCGCAGCGACCGGCTGCGCATGGCCGTTCGGCAGGATGGCCGGCCCGCGATTACCCACTACCGCGTGCTCGAGCGTTTTCGCGCCCACACGTTCCTCAGCGTCAAGCTCGAGACCGGGCGGACTCACCAAATAAGGCTGCATTTGGCGCATCTACGCTATCCCATCGTGGGTGATCCGGTGTACGGCGGCCGTTTTGCGCGTGCCAAGGGCGCAGGGGACGCGCTGATCGAGATTTTGCGGGGTTTCAACCGCCAGGCGCTGCATGCCACCACGTTGGCCTTCGACCATCCACGTTCCGGCGAGCGCCTCACTCTTAAGAGCCCCCCGCCCAAGGACTTGGAGGAACTCCTCGTTGCGCTGCGCGACGATGTGCGCGGAACCGCAGACGAGCGATTCGGGACCGCCTAGGTGGAGATCACTTGGCTCACGCCAGATTGGCCGGCGCCGCCTGCCGTGGGCGCGCTGTCGACCCTGCGCATCGGTGGTTTGAGCGTTGCTCCCTACGCGTCTCTGAACTTGGGCACTCACGTCGGGGACGCACCGGAAACGGTCGCCCAGAATCGCCGGCGGTTGCGGAGCGCAGCCGAACTCCCCGACGAACCTTCATGGCTCGCCCAGATACACGGGACGCGGGTCGCGCATTTGGATGCTCATGGGTTGGATGCTGCTGGGTTGGAGGCTCCTGGTGCATCGGCTTCGGCTGACGCCGCCGTCACCCGCCGGCGTGGCCGGGTCTGCGCGATTCTCACCGCCGACTGCCTGCCGCTCCTATTCGCGAGCGACTCGGGCGACGTCGTGGCCGCGGCGCACGCGGGCTGGCGGGGGCTCGCCGGTGGAGTGATCGAAGCGACCGTGCAGGCGATCGCAGTGGCCCCGCAGGCTTTGCTGGTATGGCTGGGCCCCGCCATCGGCCCCGGGCATTTTGAAATTGGGGCCGAAGTCCGCGATGAACTGCTCAAGGGCGACCCTGGAGCCGAGACGGCTTTCGAGGCGAACGCGCGCGGCCGCTTCATGGCCGACTTGACCGGCCTAGCGCGCCGGCGGCTCATCCGGCTCGGTATCGAACGGATCTACGGCGGTGGCGAATGCACTTACGCCGACTCGGATCGGTATTTTTCGCACCGGCGCGACGGTACGACCGGCCGGCAGGCAACTCTCATTTGGCTGCGGGAGCCGTAAGAACCGTTGAATTGCTCGGCCGAATCCCCACCTAGTGAACATTGAAGAACGATTCTCAAGGGCATTCTCATGCGAATGGATAAGCTGACGACGAAATTCCAGGCGGCTCTGGCCGATGCCCAGTCGCTCGCCATTGGCCGCGATAATCAGTACATCGAACCGGTGCACTTGATGGCGGCACTGCTCGATCAGCAGGGCGGAACCGCACGTCCCTTGCTGGAGAAGGCCAGCACCAATGTGGCGAAGCTGCGTTCCGAACTCGCGGGAGCGCTCGATCGCTTGCCGAAAGTCGAAGGGTCGGCCGGCGAAGTGCTGCTCGGCAACGATCTCAATAAGCTGCTCAATGTCACGGACAAGCTTGCCCAGCAGCGCGGCGATCAGTTCATCTCCAGCGAGCTATTCGTACTCGCGGCCTGCGATGATCGCGGGGAACTCGGCCGGATTTTAAAATCCTGCGGCGCGGCTCGCAGCGCGGTTGAGAAGGCGATCGAGGAAGTTCGAGGCGGCGCCAAAGTGGAAGATGCCGGCGCCGAAGAGAATCGCCAGGCGCTCGAGAAGTACAGCATCGATCTTACCGAGCGCGCGAGCCAGGGGAAGCTCGATCCGGTCATCGGCCGCGACGACGAGATCCGCCGCACCATTCAAGTCCTGCAGAGGCGAACCAAAAACAATCCGGTGCTGATCGGGGAGCCCGGGGTCGGTAAAACCGCCATCGTCGAGGGGCTTGCGCAACGCATCGTCAACGGCGAGGTGCCGGAAGGATTGCGCAACAAGCGCATTCTCGCGCTCGATATGGGCTCTCTGATCGCCGGTGCGAAATTTCGCGGCGAATTCGAAGAGCGCCTAAAAGCGGTGCTCACCGATTTGGCCAAGCAGGAAGGCCAGATCATTCTCTTCATCGATGAATTGCATACCATGGTCGGCGCCGGTAAAGCCGAAGGGGCAATGGACGCGGGCAACATGCTGAAACCCGCGCTGGCGCGCGGCGAGTTGCATTGCGTCGGCGCGACCACGCTCGATGAATATCGCAAGTACATCGAAAAAGACGCGGCGCTCGAGCGGCGTTTCCAAAAGGTGCTGGTGGATGAGCCTTCGGTGGAAGACACCATCGCCATTTTGCGCGGACTCAAGGAGCGCTACGAAGTCCATCACGGCGTCGAAATCACCGATCCTGCCATTGTCGCAGCGGCGACGCTATCGCATCGCTACATTTCCGACCGGCAATTGCCCGATAAGGCCATCGATTTGATCGATGAGGCCGGCTCGCTGATTCGCATGGAAATCGATTCGAAGCCCGAAGCGCTCGATAAACTCGACCGGCGAATCATTCAACTCAAGATCGAGCGCGAGGCGCTCAAAAAAGAAACCGATGAGGCTTCCCGCAAACGTCTGAGCATGCTGGAAGACGTACTCAAGGGATTGGAGAAGGAATACTCGGATCTCGAGGAGGTCTGGAAGGCGGAAAAAGCTTCGGTGCAGGGCGCCGCCCACATCAAAGAGGAACTGGAGCGAGCTCGCCAGGACCTCGATACTGCGCGGCGCGCGCAGGATCTGGGACGCATGTCGGAACTGCAGTACGGACGCATTCCCGCTCTCGAGCAGCGACTCTCCAAGGCGTTGGAGGTCGAACAGAAACCCAACCAACTGTTGCGCAATTCGGTGACCGAAGTCGAAATCGCCGAGATCGTCTCGAAGTGGACCGGAATTCCCGTGTCCCGAATGCTCGAGGGTGAGCGCGACAAGCTGCTGCGTATGGAAGAAGTGTTGACCAAGCGCGTCGTGGGTCAAGAAGAAGCGGTTAAAGCGGTGGCGGATTCGATACGCCGCTCGCGCGCGGGATTGTCCGATCCGAATCGGCCCAGCGGGTCATTCATGTTTCTCGGCCCAACCGGCGTCGGTAAAACCGAACTCTGCAAGGCCCTGGCCGAATTCCTGTTCGATACTGAAGAGGCCTTGGTGCGCATCGACATGTCGGAGTTCATGGAGAAGCACTCGGTCGCACGCCTGATCGGCGCGCCGCCGGGTTACGTGGGCTACGAGGAAGGCGGATATTTGACCGAAGCGGTACGCCGCAGGCCCTACAGCGTCATCCTGCTCGATGAAATCGAGAAGGCGCATCCCGACGTATTCAATGTTCTCCTGCAGGTTCTGGATGACGGACGCCTCACGGATGGTCAGGGACGCACGGTGGATTTTCGCAACTGCGTCGTGATCATGACGTCGAATCTCGGCAGTCAAGTCATTCAAGAACTCGCCGGTGAAGCGAACTACGCGAAGATGAAGGCGGCAGTCATGGAAGTGGTCACGCAGCATTTCAGGCCGGAGTTCATCAATCGTGTCGATGAAATCGTGGTATTTCACCCGCTCGGCCGCGAGCAGATCCGTTCCATCGTGGACATCCAGTTGGGGCGGTTGCGGCAGCGGCTGGCCGAGCGCGATATCCAACTTCGGCTCGATGAGGCGGCACGCGACAAAATTGGCGAGGCCGGCTTCGACACCGTCTACGGTGCGCGGCCTTTGAAACGCGCCATCCAATCGCAGATCGAGAATCCTCTGGCACAGAAGATTTTGCGCGGCGACTTCGTCGCAGGAGATCGGGTCGTGGCGAAGCTCAAACGCGACGGCCTGATATTCGAGAAGGAGCGCCTGCACTGAGCTGCGTCATTGGCCTCCGGCTTCGTTATACTTTCTCGCGAACCAAAACATCGGGATGAAGGCCAGAATTAAGGAAACACATGCCTTTTTATGAGTATCAGTGCAACCACTGCGGCCACACGCTCGAGGCTATGCAGAAGGTCAGCGATTCGCCGCTGAAGAAATGCCCGCATTGCGGCAAGTCCCAATTGCAAAAGCTGATGTCGGCACCCGTTTTTCGGTTGAAGGGCGGCGGCTGGTACGAGACGGATTTCAAGTCCGACCAGGATAACAAGCGCAATCTCGCGGATCGACCGGAGGCGGAAGCACCGAAGGAGGACAAGAAGGAAGACAAAAAGGAGACGACCGAGGCCGCCTCCAAGGACTCCGCGACGTCCGATTCGAAGACTGATGCGGCGAAATCCAACGACAAACCCGCGGAAAAGACCGCGGCCAAGCCTGCGGCAGCGGACGGTGCGACGAAACCGCCGGCGAGTGCCGCGTCCAATCGCGGCGGAACGTCCGCCCCGAAGAAGTCCCGATCGAGGTCGTCGGCGGCCAAACGGCCGGTCAGGGCGGCTGCCAAAAGAAGCGCCGCGAAGCCGGCGCGGCGACGCTAGCCTCATACGGCAGGAGCGCCGCTAAGCTCGATAGCCCGGCCCCGGCGTTTGGGCTTGCTCGCGCCCGCCCTAAGCCTTAGCATCCCGCGCTTTCCCTTTTGTGGTTCGAAGCTTATGCGCACTCATTATTGTGGTCAGGTCGGCGAGTCGTCGATCGGCAAGGTCGTCACGGTGGCCGGTTGGGCGCATCGGCGCCGAGATCACGGAGGCGTGATATTCGTCGACTTGCGGGACCGCGAGGGGCTGCTGCAGATCGTGTTCGATCCGGACACCGCCGAGGTGTTCGCCATGGCGGAGCGCGTACGCAATGAATTCGTGCTCAAGGTCACAGGCGTCGTGCGCATGCGCCCAAGCGGGACGGCGAACGCCAATTTGAAGTCAGGGCAAGTCGAGTTGCTGTGTCAAACGCTCGACATTTTGAACCGCTCCGAGCCCCTCCCGTTTCAGCTGGACGAGCACGTCAGCGAAGAGGTTCGACTGCGCTTTCGCTACATCGACCTGCGCCGCGAAGAGATGCGCGAGCGCCTGCTGCTCAGGCATCGCATTACGCGCGCCATGCGCCACTACCTCGATGACGCCGGTTTCATCGATATCGAAACGCCCATGCTCTCCAAGGCGACACCCGAGGGCGCGCGCGATTACTTGGTGCCGAGCCGCACCCATGCCGGCAAGTTTTTTGCGTTGCCGCAGTCGCCGCAGATCTACAAGCAATTGCTCATGATTGCGGGCTTCGATCGCTACTACCAGATCGTGCGCTGTTTCCGCGATGAGGATTTGCGCGCGGATCGGCAGCCGGAATTCACTCAGCTCGACATCGAGACCTCCTTTCTCGATCAGGCGGAAATTCAGGGACTGATGGAAGGCTTGGTGCGGTTCTTGTTCAAGCAAGTGCTTGGAGCGGAGCTGCCAAATCCGCTGCCCCGCATGACGTATGCAGAGGCCATGCGTCGTTACGGCTCGGATAAACCGGATCTGCGCGTGGCCTTGGAATTGGTCGATGTCGCTGATCTCGTTAAGGGCTGCGATTTCAAAGTCTTCGCGGGCCCGGCGGCCGAGCCGAGCGGGCGCGTCGCGGCCTTGTGCGTGCCACAGGGCGGGAAGCTCACGCGCAAAGAGATCGACGACTACACGGGCTTCGTGGGGCGCTTCGGCGCCAAGGGGTTGGCCTACATCAAGGTGAACGAAGCCGCCAAGGGGCGCGAGGGATTGCAATCGCCGATTTTGAAATTTTTGAGCGATGCGGCCGTTGCCGGGATTCTCGAGCGCACGTCCGCGGCGAGCGGCGATCTGATTTTCTTCGGCGCGGACACCGCGTAAAGTGGTGAGCGACGCGCTAGGAGCACTGCGCTTGAAGGTGGGGCAAGACCTCAAACTGGCCGCGCCGGGATGGCGGCCGCTGTGGGTGGTCGATTTTCCGATGTTCGAGTGGGATGCCGATGGGCGGCGCTGGGCAGCCATGCATCATCCTTTCACCAGCCCGGTGAATTTGGACTCGGCCGCGCTCGTGGCGAATCCCGGCCAAGCGGTCGCCAAGGCCTACGATCTCGTGCTCAACGGTTCGGAAATCGGCGGTGGTTCGGTGCGAATTCACACGCAGGAACTGCAGGCCGCCGTGTTCGAGTTATTGGGTATTTCGCCCGAAGAAGCACGGCTCAAGTTCGGTTTCTTGCTCGACGCACTCAAGTTCGGCGCCCCGCCCCACGGCGGCATCGCCTTCGGACTCGATCGACTGGCAATGCTGATGGCCGGTGCAGATAGCATTCGGGATGTCATTGCATTTCCGAAGACTCAGACCGCCGCCGACCTGTTGATGGATGCGCCAACCGAGGTAAGCGAGGCGCAGCTGAAGGAATTGCACATTCGCGTACGCGTTCCGCCCAAGGTCGAGTAGACGTTGCAGCCGTTTCGACGTCCGGAATCCGTGCTGATCGTGATTTACACCGCCGGTGGCGAATTTCTCTTGCTGGAGCGGCGTAAACCACCGGGCTTCTGGCAATCGGTCACCGGCAGCCTCGAATGGGGCGAGAGCGCGGACGATGCGGCACGCCGAGAGCTCATCGAAGAGACCGGTATCACGCAAGGTTTTTTGCGAAATCTCAACTGGACGCAGGTGTATGAAATCTTGCCCTCGTTCGGCAAGAAATATGCGCCCGGCATCACGCGTAATCTGGAGCACGCGTTCGCATTGAAGCTGCACGAGCGGGTGCCCGTCACCTTGAGCGAGCATGAACACGTGCAGTATCGTTGGGTGCCGGCGGACGAGGCCGTGGCGACCACTTCATCGAGCACCAATCGCGCTGTCATTCAGCAATTGCGACACTAGGCAATTCAAATCAATGAACGCGATGGTCGTGTATGTGCATGGACTGTGGTTCAACGGCTGGGAGTCCGCTTGGCTGCGTCACAGCCTCTCGCGGGAACTTGGATGCGAGACGTGCTCTTTCCCTTATCCTTCGCTGTCTGGGAACATGGCCGCAACCGCCTCATCCCTGGCGAGATTCCTGTCGACAACGCAGGCGGACACCTTGCACCTGGTCGGCCACAGTCTGGGCGGCCTGGTCATTTTGGAATGCTTTGCAAGTGACAGATCCTTGCCGCCGGGACGCATCGTGCTCTTGGGCTCTCCGGTGCGCGGCAGCATTTCGGCGCAGCGTCTGGCGAAACTACCTTTCGGAAAGACCATCCTGGGGACGGCCGCGGCCGACGCATTGTTGACATCGCGAGAGCGCAGTTGGAGCGGCGCGCGTGAATTGGGAATTATCGCGGGGGACGTGCCGCTCGGCCTCGGCCGGCTGCTCGGATCCATCGATGCGCCGAACGACGGTACAGTATTGGTCGAGGAGACGCGCATTGAGGGCGCAAAGGAACGCCTCAGCTTACCCGTGACTCATAGCGGCATGGTGTTTTCGGCGGCCGTGGCGCGACAAATCGCCGCTTTCTTGAGGGACGGCCACTTTTCACAGTGAACACGAAAAAGCCGCAGGTTCTAGGCGTCCAGCGTACGGTAAAAATATGTGGTGTCGCAGAGCCCCCCGTGCGGCAGGAGCGCATAACCGGGAACCACGCCGACTCTGACCCATCCGAGCCGAGAATAGAGCCGCTCAGCATCGTTGCTCGCGGTGTCGAGTACCAGCAGCGATTTCCCAAGCTCGCGGGCGAGGCGTTCCGCTTCCCGTAATAAGGCCGCTCCCAAACCTCGGCGCCGCGCTCGAGGGTGGACCAGCATTTTCGACAGGTCGGCTCGGTGTGGCTGGTTCTCCGGTTGATCGAGGATCAGCTGCACCGTACCCATGATGCCCCCGGCATCCTCCGCGATGAGCAGCGCGCGCTCCCCACGGGCCACGCCGTCGGCCACGCGATGCCAAAAGGCCGACGCCTTCGCCGCGCTCATTGGACTCATGAAGTTCACTGACGCGCCGCCGTCCACGCATTCGATCAGCACGTCGCTAAGACCCTGAACCTGTGCATCGGTCAGGGTCTGCAAACGCAGAACGGTGTAGTCAGGAGCGGTCTCGTGCGGCACTTCATGTCCTCCCGGCGTCAAGTTGTTGCAGGCGAAACAACATATCCAGCGCTTCGCGCGGACTCAAAGCATTAGGATCGATGGCGCGCAAGGCTTCGAGCGCGGCAGATTCTGTGCGCGCGGCGCCAAGCGGCGCGATGAACAAAGGCAGTTCGGATTGCGGTGATACCGAGTTTCGCAAGGCGTCGCGTTCGCGCTCCAGTTCGGTCAGATAGCGGCGAGCCTCGGCGGTGACGGATTTGGGAATTCCGGCGAGCGCCGCAACCTGCAATCCGTAGCTCTGATTCGCCGGCCCTTCCTTGACACTGTGCAAGAACACCAATGCGTCGGCATGTTCGACTGCTTCCACGTGCACGTTGACCACGCCGGGCGTCTCACCGGCCAGACTGGTCAGCTCGAAATAGTGAGTGGCGAATAGCGTGAAGGCCCGAATTTTGGTGGCTATGAAGGCAGCGCATGCCCAGGCCAGCGACAACCCGTCGAAGGTGCTGGTGCCGCGGCCAACCTCGTCCATCAATACCAAGCTCTTGTTCGTGGCATTGTGGAGAATATTCGCCGTCTCGGTCATTTCGAGCATGAACGTCGAGCGTCCCCCGGCGAGATCATCCGAGGCACCGATGCGTGTGAATATGCGATCGAGGGGTCCAATCACGGCGCGTTTAGCCGGCACGAAGCAACCGATGTGGGCAAGTATGGCAATCAGCGCCGTCTGGCGCATATAGGTGCTCTTACCGCCCATGTTCGGGCCGGTGATGATGAGCATGCGCCGTGTCTCGTCGAATCGTAAGTCGTTGGGAATGAACGGTTCCTGACTGGCGCGTTCCACCACCGGGTGTCGGCCGCCGTCGATGTCGAGCATCGGCGTCTGCACCAACTCCGGTTGCACGCAATCGAGCGTCTTGGCGCGTTCAGCGAAACAGGTCAGGACATCGAGTTCGGCAATTGCCGAAGTGGTTTTTTGCAGCGCCGGTAAGCGCGCCGTGAGGGTATCGAGTATTCCATCGTAGAGCTCTTTTTCGCGGGCGAGTGCACGATCGCGCGCTCCTAATACCTTATCCTCGAAGGACTTAAGTTCAGGCGTGATGAATCGTTCGGCCGATTTCACGGTCTGGCGGCGCTGATAATCCTTGGGGACCCCATCCGCTTGCGAGCGGCTGACTTCGATGAAAAATCCCTGTACGCGATTGAAGCCCAGTTTCAAGCTGGACAGGCCGCTCCGCTCACGTTCCCGGCGCTCGAGATCCAGCAAGAACTGCTCGGTATTACTGCCGAGCAAACGCAGTTCGTCGAGTTCCGCATCGTAGCCGGAAGCAATCACGCCGCCGTCTCGCAAAAAATGCGGTGGTGAGTCGACCACGGCGCGCACCAGCAGCGCATGCTCGTCCCGATGATCGCTGAATTCGTCGAGCAGCTGTGCAATCAGCGGCGCGGGTGTCGTACCCGCCTGCACCGTGCGGAGCGACTGGTGCAAGTCCGGCAGGGCAGCGAGCGCCACGCGAAGCTGAGCAAGATCCCGCGGCCGCGCCGAATGCAAGGCGATCCGGGCCAAGATGCGCTCCAAGTCGCCTATCGGGCGCAGGGACTCGGAGAGCGCCACGTAGCGGGACCCTTCGATCAGTGTGGCAACCGCCTGATAGCGGGTGCGCAACGTATGGTGGTCTCGTATGGGCCGATGCAGCCAGCGACGCAGCATGCGAGCGCCCATCGCGGTGACGGTATGGTCGAATACGCCGGCAAGGGTCAACTCGGGTTTGCCCGCGAGGCTCTCGTCCAGTTCCAAGTTGCGGCGGGTCGCAGGATCCATAATCAACCCGCCGTCGTGTTCTTCGGCCGTGAGCGACAGCAGATGCGGCAGTGCAGCCTTCTGCGTCTCGCGCACATAGGCGAGCAGCGCTCCCGCCGCGGCGACTCCGAGTGGTTTATCGGCGCAGCCGAATCCGCTCAAGTCTCGAGTGTGAAATTGCTCGGCGAGTGCGCGGGTCGCCGAATCCGTGTCGAAATGCCATGGGGGTCGCAGCCGCCACGACCGGTCCGACGCATATGGAGCCGCGCTCAGCGGTTGGGCGCCGTCCGGAGCCAACAACTCGGCGGGACGCAGCCGTTCGAGTTCCGCCTCGAGGGCCGCGCCGCCCGCGAGTTCCATGACGTTGAAGCGGCCGGCCGACAGATCGAGCCATGCCAGCCCGAGGCGGCCGTTGGCGCCGCAGACGCTGGCGAGCACGTTGTCACGACGTTCGTCCAAAAGGGCCTCATCGGTGATGGTGCCCGGCGTGACGATACGTACCACCTCGCGTTCCATGGGGCCCTTGGTCTTGCCTGGATCGCCTCGCTGCTCGCAAATGGCGACCGATTCACCTTTGCGCACCAATCGCGCCAAGTACGTGTCGAGCGTGACGGCCGGTACGCCGGCCATGGGAATCGGTGCTCCGGCGGAGGCGCCGCGCTGGGTCAGCGCGATATCCAGCAATTGCGCCGCGCGCCGCGCGTCGTCATAGAACATTTCGTAAAAATCGCCCATGCGGTAAAACAACAGAACGTTGGGGTGCTGGGCCTTGATGCGCAAATACTGCTGCATCATGGGGGTGTGCTCTACTGGGGCGCTCGTGCTCATGCGCACGCATTGTCCACGTCTGGAACGCGAATCGCACCAACTACGAGTGCCGCAAGGGTATGCGGCAATAAGGGGATCACCGATGAAGGGTAAGGATGACGAGATTTTGCGGCTCGCTACACGGGTGGGGCGCCATCTGCTTAAAACCGGACGGTCCGTGGCAACCGCGGAATCGTGTACCGGCGGTTGGATTGCCAAGGCTCTGACGGACATCGCCGGCAGCTCACAGTGGTTCAGCGAAGGGTTTGTAACGTATAGCAACGACGCCAAATTGCGCCGGCTCGGCGTGCCGCGCTCGCTGCTCGAAAGCGATGGGGCTGTGAGCAGAGCGGTTGCCTGCGCGATGGCCGGCGGAGCCCTCCATCGCACGGACGGGCCCCTGGCGGTGGCAGTCACCGGTATTGCCGGTCCCGATGGGGCGGTGCCGGGTAAACCCGTCGGAACCGTGTGGCTGTGCTGGGCGGAAAAGCGCGGGCGTCGCATTCTGCTCACCGCGCAGCGCAAACGATTCCGGGGCGATCGAGACGCGGTGCGACGAAAAACGGTGCGCCTGGCCCTGGCGGGGCTGCTCAAACGTTGACTCTCCGCCGGCAGAAGCTCCGCCATGAGATTATTTTTTGCCTTATTGCCCGATCGCGATACGCGACAGCGCATCACCACCGCAACTCGAGAACTCGGGCTCGGTCCGGCGTCGCGGCTGGTGAGGCCCGAAAGCTTGCACATGACGCTGGCTTTCGTCGCAGATGTGCCTGCATCGCAAGTCGCTGCCTTGCGCGAGATCGGCGGTGCACAGCGGATACCCGCATTCACGATACCGTTCGATGCGTACGAATATTGGCCGAAGGCCAAAGTCGTCGTAGCGGCGGCCCGCGAATCGCCCTTATCGCTCAATCTATTGTGGCGACAGATTCATGCCGCCCTTCCGAAGCACAACTTGGCGCCCACACTTCCGCGACTTCGGCCGCATGTAACCCTGGCGAGGAAGGTATCGCAAGCTCCTGTGTTGCAAGCAATGTCTGCATTCGACTTACGGGCGCAGTCGTTCAGCCTGATGCATTCGGATACGACCGGCGCATGGCCCATCTATACAGTAGTCGACACCTGGCCATTACTGGATGACGGCGCGGCAACGTAGAGAAACTCTTTCATTTCGATGCATATGAGATGAGCGCGAGGCGCTGAATATGAAATAATGGCACCACACTTCGTCAAGGACTCCCACATGGAAGAGAATCGCAAGAAGGCTCTCGCGGCCGCGCTGAGCCAAATCGAGAAACAGTTTGGTAAAGGCTCCGTGATGCGTTTGGGTGACGCCGGCGCCACCTACGAGGTGGATTCGATCCCCACCGGTTCATTGGGACTCGATATCGCGCTTGGAGTCGGCGGTATTCCGCGCGGGAGAGTCATCGAGATTTTCGGGCCCGAATCATCGGGCAAGACAACACTCACGTTGGCCATCATTGCCTCGGCGCAGAGCAACGGCGGCACTGCCGCGTTCGTGGACGCCGAACATGCACTCGATCCGGTATACGCAGAGAAATTGGGAGTCAAGGTCAACGATTTGCTGGTGTCGCAGCCGGATACGGGCGAACAAGCGCTGGAGATTACCGACATGTTGGTGCGCTCGGGCGCTGTCGATGTGGTCGTAGTCGATTCGGTCGCTGCGCTCACACCGAAAGCGGAGATCGAGGGCGAAATGGGCGACCAGCACATGGGCTTGCAGGCACGCCTCATGTCTCAGGCGCTGCGCAAGCTCACCGGCAACATCAAGCGGTCGAACACCATCGTCATTTTCATCAATCAGATCCGCATGAAAATCGGCGTGATGTTCGGCAATCCGGAAACTACGACGGGCGGCAATGCACTGAAATTCTATTCTTCGGTGCGCATGGATATTCGGCGCATCGGCGCAATCAAGAATGGCGAGGAAGTGGTAGGTTCGATGACGCGCGTCAAGGTGGTCAAGAACAAAGTGGCTCCGCCGTTCCGCGAGACCGAGTTCGAGATCATGTACGGTACCGGCATCTCCAAGGAAGGCGAACTCATCGAGATCGGCGTGCAGCACAATTTAGTCGAAAAATCAGGGTCTTGGTACAGTTATAAGGGCGAACGCATCGGACAGGGCAAGGACAACGCCCGCACGTTTTTACAGCAGCATCCGGAAATCTCGAAGGACATCGAGGGGCAAATTCGCGCCAAGTTGATTCCGGAGAAGGCGACCATGAACCGGGGTGGCGACGCAAAAGAGGCGTAACATCTGGGCCGCCGCGAGGTAGATCCTCTCGATTCGCGCGCGGCTCGAGTTGCGGCGCTCAATGCATTGGCGCGGCGCGACCACGCATCCGGGGACTTGCGCCGCAAACTGCTCGACAAAGGCTATGAGCCGGCCGTCGTAGACCCGCTGATCGAGCGGCTTGCCGAAGAGAAGTTGGTCGATGATGGCCGCTACATGGAGAATTTCGTGGCCTATCATGCGGCACGCGGCCACGGCCCCAACCGGGTGCGCGCGGATTTACGCAGGATCGGCATGCACGGCGAGCAAGTCGAGGCATGCATCGAAGCCTATCCCGACTGGATTGTGCAACTGCGAAGAGCGCGACTGAAGAAGTTTGGCAGTTCGTTGCCAAGCAATTACGCTGATCGACAGCGCCAGGCGCGATTCCTCGGTTACAGAGGTTTCACGGGCGCTCAAATTCGAATGGCTTTAGGCTTTGACATCGACCTTGATATAGATACCTAGGATTATGAAACGCGACGCCAAATTGAGGATGATGACAAGCTCGGAAATCCGAGCGAGCTTCTTGGAGTTTTTTCGCAAAAACGGCCACGCAGTCGTGCCGTCAAGTTCGCTCGTGCCCGGCAACGATCCGACGCTGCTGTTTACCAACGCCGGTATGGTGCAGTTCAAAGACGTGTTTCTCGGAAAGGATTCCCGCGACTATTCGCGTGCGGCGAGCGCGCAGCGCTGCGTGCGCGCCGGCGGCAAGCACAATGATCTGGAGAATGTCGGCTACACCGCGAGGCATCACACTTTTTTCGAGATGCTCGGCAATTTCAGCTTCGGTGATTATTTCAAGCGCGAGGCGATTCATTTCGCGTGGAACTTCGTTACCGGCACCTTGGGTATTCCGAAGGACCGTCTCTGGGTCACGGTATTCAAAGAAGACGAGGAAGCCGAACGCATCTGGACCGAGGAGATCGGCATCGGCCCCAATCGCTGCACGCGAATGGGCGAGAGTTCCAATTTTTGGTCGATGGGAGAAACCGGGCCTTGCGGCCCGTGTACCGAGATTTTCTACGATCACGGCCCGGAGATTCCCGGCGGCCCGCCGGGTTCGACGGATGAAGACGGCGACCGCTTTGTGGAGATTTGGAACCTTGTGTTCATGCAGTACGATCGGTCATCCGACGGCACTTTGGTGCCCCTTCCGAAGCCGTCGGTGGATACGGGAATGGGTCTGGAGCGGGTCGCCGCGGTCATGCAAGGCGTACACAGCAATTACGACATTGATTTGTTCAAGGCATTGATTCAAGCCGCGGCTGAGATTACCGGTACGCAGGATCTTGAATCCTCCAGCTTGCGAGTGATCGCCGATCACATCCGCGCGTGTACATTCCTGATCATCGACGGAGTCGTGCCGTCCAATGAAGGTCGTGGCTATGTACTGCGGCGCATCATCCGACGTGCGATTCGGCATGGCTACAAGCTCGGTCAAACGCAGCCCTTTTTCCATAAGTTGGTACCCACTCTGGTACGCGAAATGGGTTCCTACTATGTTGAATTGGTCGGTGGCGAGACGCGCGCGGTTCAAATGCTCGCGCAGGAGGAAAGCCGATTTGCCGAAACGCTTGCGACCGGCATGGCCCTGCTCGATGCCGAGGCCGCAAAGCTCAAGTCCTCTGTGATTCCGGGTGAAACGGTATTCCGCCTATACGATACATATGGATTTCCGCTCGACTTGACCGCCGATGTCGCGCGCGAGCGAGGCCTCACCATCGATCAAGCGGGCTTCGATGCTGCGATGGCAGCGCAACGCGGCCGCGCGCGAGCTGCAAGCAAGTTTGGTGCTGAGCTGCGCGACGCGGTCAAGCTGCCGGGCAAAACGGAGTTCTGCGGTTACGATCGCTTGGCCGACAGCGCTCGAGTCACCGCGTTGATTTTTGATGGTGCGATTGTTGAGGCCCTGCGCCCGGGACAGGAAGGCCAGGTAGTACTCGATCACACGCCGTTTTACGCGGAGAGCGGCGGCCAGGTGGGCGATACGGGTTCGCTCAGCAGCGAAGGCGCGCGCTTCACCGTAAGAGACACGCAGAAGATCGGCGCGTCGTTCGCCCACATGGGCGTGATGGAGGATGGGGACTTACGTGTCGGCGACGTCGTGGCCGCTCGCGTCGACGGCGAGCGTCGCGCCGCGATCGTGCTCAATCACTCCGCGACTCATCTGCTGCATGCGGCGCTGCGGGAGGTCCTTGGCAAGCACGTGCAGCAAAAGGGCTCACTCGTCGCGCCGGACCGACTGCGGTTTGATTTCTCGCATAGTCAAGCGCTTTCCCCTGAAGAGTTGCATCGCATCGAGGAACTGGTCAACGCCGCGATCCGCCGTAATTCACCCGCCGAAACGCGAGTAATGGCGTTGGAAGAAGCCGTTGCATCCGGTGCGATGTCGTTATTCGGCGAGAAATATGAGAACGATGTGCGCGTGCTTTCGATCGGTGATTTTTCGATGGAACTCTGCGGCGGTACTCACGTCCAACGGGCCGGAGACATTGGATTGTTCAAGATCATCAGTGAGTCCGGTGTTGCTGCCGGCGTCCGCCGCGTTGAAGCATTGACTGGTGAGGCGGCTTACGAGTGGGTGGTTCGCACGGATCAGGTGCTCCGCGATATTGCGGGCATGCTGCGCGGTAGCCGGGAAGACGTGGACGAAAAGGTTCGCGAACTCATCGAACGCTCCAGGCGCTTTGAAAAGGAAGTGCAGCAGCTTAAATCGAAGCTGGCGAGCGGGCAGGGTGGCGACCTATCCAGTCAGGCGAAGTCCGTGGGTGGTATTAAGGTTTTAGCTGCACAGATTGAAGGTGCGGATGCTAAGACATTGCGAGACACGGTAGATCAGCTGAAGCACAAACTCGGCTCTTCGGTGATCGTGCTCGCAACGGTGCAGGACGGTAAAGTCGTGCTGGTTGCAGGCGTATCGGCGGATTTGGTCGCGAAGTTGAAGGCTGGCGATATCGCCGGTGCGGTGGCGGCTGAGGTCGGCGGACGCGGTGGCGGCCGTGCGGATTTCGCTCAAGCCGGTGGTACCAAGCCTGAGAATCTCGGCGCGGCGTTGGCGGCTGTCGAGACTCTGGTACGAAACCGACTGTCTAATTGAACGGTTTGTTTATTCTGTCAAGAAGATGCAACAATTGCATTTAGTATTCTTGTATTCTTGAGTGATTGATCGGTAGTTACTCGTTGCGACTCGATAGCCGGCATTCGCATCAACGAGTGCTCGGCGGCGATGTGATCACAAAGGCAGTCAATTCCGCCGCAGCAGTTGCCGAGGAAGACTTAGGAGCACGAACATGTTGATATTGACGAGGCGTGTCGGCGAAACCGTAATGATCGGCAACGAAGTTACGGTTACCGTATTGGGCGTGAAAGGTAATCAAGTGCGCATTGGGGTTAATGCTCCCAAGGACGTAGCGGTTCACCGCGAAGAGATCTACGAGCGCATCAAGCGCGAAGAAGATCATGAAGGACGGACTAACGGTTCGGTCGCGAAAGTCATCGACGACGCTTAAAACAGGCGTTTAGACACCTACAGCTTTACCTAGACTGCTCCGCACGGGTATCATCCCGCGCTCCTTGATGGGGCTCAGAGCCCGATCCGGAGAGGTGGCCGAGTGGTCGAAGGCGCGCCCCTGCTAAGGGCGTATGGGTCAAAAGCCCATCGAGGGTTCGAATCCCTCCCTCTCCGCCATGTATTTGCCTTCGATTTGCTCAATGCGCGCCCGTAGCTCAGTTGGATAGAGCGCCTGGCTACGAACCAGGAGGCCGGGAGTTCGAATCTCTCCGGGCGCACCACATGCAACGTTGCGTTTGGAACTCCCGGCCGATAGGAGGCCGTGGAGTTCGACAACTTGGCCGCAGGCCAAGTTGGACGCCCGAAGCGAAGCGACGGCGGTCCCGAGCGTGAGCGAGGGATGAGCGGCCGTCGCGGCCGCGAACAATCTCTCCGGGCGCTAAGCTCTTCCGGCATTTTCGCCTTCATCCGGCGGAAGACTTCATTCATTGCCTTCGTGACTGTCGTAATCTACGCCAGATATCGGCAATAAATGTGCGGTTGTCCATAACCGGAGAAACAAGACATTTTGGGGTATGACGGATGAAGCAAAACCGAACGACGCGAAGGGAACATGCGTCGCGACGTGTTTCCATGAAGCGAAAGGCAATCGGTCGGCCGCGGGACGCGCGGATTGACAGGGAGGTGGTCGTAGCGGTCTTGAGCGCCCTGAAAAACGGTGGCTATCGGGCTGTAACCATTGATGGGATAGCCAAGAATGTGGTTCGACCCCGCAGCAGCCTCTACCGCCGCTGGCCAAGTAAGCGTCATCTCGTTGCCTACGCGGTGGTAAGTGAATTAGGCGAAAATCCCGCTGCGGACACGGGGACTCTTCGCGGCGATCTATTGTCTGCGGCTCGTACATTGTGGCGCGCGTTTCGGGGGCCGATGGGCCATGCGCTTGCCGGCCTCGTCGCCGACATGGCACAGGACGTGGCCCTCGCCTCGAGCATTCGACAGCGAGTGCTTACTCCACGGCGCAGATCTATGCGAGAGGCGATTGAGCGCGCGCGCGTCCGTGGCGAGGTCCGGAATGACTTGGATGTGGAACTGCTCCTCGACATGCTCACTGGCCCTTTCTACTTTCGGACTCTCTTTGGCCACGCCTCGATGAGCCGTAAGAACACAGGGCAGATCGTTGACTACATATTGCGCGTGATCACCGCACAATAAGGCCGCGGAGCGTTCCATAACATCGCAGGGTGTCGGCGGCCGTCGCAGCCATTAAACGCACCGCGAAATTTATAGCTCAAGCGCGTCACATGCTCGGCCAAAGTGGACCGGGCTCGCGTAGTTACGCGGCAGCCTGAGGCAAATTCAGTTTCAGTGCCGTTGCAGCCGACTCGAGCTTGCTCTTTGCATCTTTGGCCAGAAGCACAGCATCCGAGGCGTTGCCCGATTTGAATTCGGACTGCGCTTTCTCCCACGTCGACGTTGCGTCGGCAAGCCCGGATTTGGCAGCAGTGAGATCGATGTCTTTCGGCACGTGCTTGACTTTCGACAAGGCCTCGATGCGCGTTTGCACGGCTGTAACCGATTGAGGTATGGACGCGACTAGGTTTCTCCACTCGTTACCCAACGCTTTCAAGATTTCCTCCTTCTTGGCTGCCGCTGCGCCAGCCAAACCATTGACCTCGGCTAATACGGTAGGCGCACCCGCCACTACCGCCGCGTAGTCCTTCTTGTCAAAGGAGGCGGTGAGTGCCGCTGCCTTGCTCTGAGCGCTGGTTAGCTGGTCGGGAACGTACTTCTGCGCATCCGCCGAAACGGCGGCCAACCTCGCATTGATGTTGTCGAGCGCGTTCTTAGCGGGTTCCATCTGGTTTGCGCAGGCAACAATTAGGAATGCCGCAGAGTACAACTTCAGATATTTTGCGATGTTTCGAGTCGGCTTCACGGGTGACTTTCCTTGCTGCGAGCGATCTACATACGCTACACTATGCCGCGAAAGAAGCACAAGTGATAGAGCGTGCTGGTGATCCTGGTTCCCGTGCTGGGCGCGGTCGGCGTGACGTTCCTGGTGACAAATTTTGCCCCCGAGGCTAAAGGCCACGGGGTCCCCGAAGTGATGGACGCGATCTACCACAAGGGCGGCGTGATCAGACCTGTTGTGGCGTTGGTGAAATCTCTGGCATCGGCCCTTGCGATCGGTAGCGGCGCCTCAGTGGGGCGAGAGGGGCCTTCATCTGGCGGAAGATTGCTTCGATCGAATCAATTCCCGCTACCTACGGCACATGCTGGGCATGCTGATCGTGGGTGCCCTGATGTACATCCTCTTTCGCACCCTGGAACAGTACTACGTCGATGGCGTCGGCTACGCAACAATTCAGGCGGTGTTGGCGGGACAGATCTCCACGTTTTGGTTGCTGGCACTGGTGGGTCTCTGTAAGGCGTTAGCGACCTCGATCAGTCTCGGCTCCGGATCCTCCGGCGGGATCTTTTCGCCGTCGTTGTTCATGGGCGCCGCCCTGGGGGGTGCGTTCGCGGCGCTGTTGAACGCCGCTGGTTTGCCGATTCATCTCAGCGTTCCCGCCTTCGCAATGGTGGGCATGGGTGCGATGGTGGGTGGTGGAACCGGAGCGGTGATGACCGCTGTCACTATGATCTTCGAGATGACACTCGACTACAGTATCGTGATGCCGATGATCGTCGCGGTGGCGATGAGCATCGGCACGCGCCGCGTACTCTCTCGCGAGACTATCTACACCCTTAAGCTGGTGCGCCGGGGTCGGGCTATTCCGAAGGCCCGCCACGCAAATATGTTTCTCGTGCGCTCCGCGCGCGAGGTGATGGACGCGGACATCCAGGTTTTGCCGGTGACCGCGAGTTTCGATGAATATTTGCGCCAGCCCGAGCACGCCGGGCGGCTGCGGTACGTCACCGTGGTGCGCGAGGATGAGACCGCCTTCGACGTGATCCGCCGAATGTGGCGCCGCAACGCCATCATGGCAGTTGTCGTGCGTGGGCGCGGCGTGCCGCGGGGCATCGACGTTGCCGGCGTGATCACCAAGGAACACGTCGCTGACTCCGTCGCCGACAGCGTCAAAGCATATCCGGAGTAGGCCAAACTCAGAGAGGATATCGGGCCACTTACACTACTGATACGGGTGCCCACGTAGCGCCCACGTCACCAGCGCTCCGGCTGCCGCGCTCACGGGCACCACCGCTGTGTGCCACACAAGTACATGCAGCGCCTGGAAATTGGCGCAGTGAAGCTCCAACATCGTCACGCCACAGAGGCCTGCGAGCGCGCCTCCCACGAGTCCCGCTGCAACGGAATTCACTGCGAAACCGCGCCGGAGGAGCAACCAACTCAGGAAGGCTGCGGGGATGGCCAGGAGCAGGCCCGTCAGCAGGCACGCGATCCCGGCGGAGATGAAGTGATCGGTGCGGTAGTCACGGAATACCAGCGCAAACACACTCAGCAACATCGCAATGCCAATCGTGAGCAGCGCGCCGACACTGAAGAGTTGGCGGCTTCCGGGGATTAGTTGACTGACATACTCTTTCCCCGCCACCCACACCAGGATGGCGAGGGTCGAAAAGATCAGCACGCACTTCCAGAGGCCCAGTCTTTCAATTCCGTAAAATCCGGCGCGAGCGGCTGCCGCCCCAGCGACAACGGCGCAGATCAGAGCCAGCCCGCCGGTCAGCACCCATGGTGGCGGCAGCGGACGTACCGGCTGCAACGATACATTGATCGAGTCGGCGATGCGTTTGAGCAATGCCGGCTCAACTTGGGGCGCAACCCCCGAAGTCTTCTGCAGGACATTGTCGACCTCTTCGTCTGTCATGACGGCTCCCGGCTCGGTCCTCTCTTAGGACCCGTCGCGTTCATCCTGTTTCTGAGCTTCCTGTAGGCGCGATGCACTTTTTGCTTTACCGACCCGACGCTGCACGAGGTTGCCCGTGCGACCTCCTCCAGCGACATTCCTGCGACCTTCAGCATCCGAATGATCTCACGCTGTCTGTCCGAGAGCGGGGCCAGAAGCGTTTCTAGATCATCCGCATGAGTCTCTTCTCGCGGAAGCGTGGCTGATAGATCAGACGCTTCCTCCAGCGGGCGCTCACGGGCGATAGTACGGCTCGCCCTGCGGTAGTGGTCGATGCGCACGCGGCGTGCGATCGCGTAGAACCAGGGCAGCACCGGCTCGCCCGGCCGATAGGTGTGCCGTACTCGGTGAATGCGCAGCCAAGTTTCCTGCAACAGATCATCCGCATCGCTACGGTTGGCAGATTGCGCCATAAAAAACCGATGCAGCTGCGGGCCGACACCCTCGACCAGTGCCGTGACGGCGGCGGAATCACCCGCCTGGTAGCGGGCCATCAGCGTGTCCAGATTACTCTTCGGGTCCATGGTGTTCGTTGCACAGCGCGAGAAAGTTACGTTTTCGTTTCCATTTAGACGTTTTTTCAGCTGGCCGCCGTAATCCACCGTAACTTTTCACCGGCGCGCGGCGAACTGCCCTCTCGTCGAATGCGATTTTTGCCTTAAACGGGTCCCAGGACTCGTGAGCGGGTACAGGTTGAAGACTACACCACATCCCGGATCACGTTTCCTGGGAGTGCATGCCAGTTACAAAGTCTCAATGAGGAGATCTGCGATGAGCTCTCGAAAACTAACCAAGTCTCATGTAGGCCAAGCCGCCAGCCTGCTGGTGATCACTTTGCTCGTGGCCGCCGCAGCGGCGGCCGACGAGCCTGAGCGCGGCGTGTTCGTTCTGACGAGCACGAACGATCCGAGCGCCAACGAGGTGGTCGTGTTCAAGCTCGACACGGCGGGAACCCCCGCGTTATCCCTAGTCGACACGTTGCCGACTCAAGGCAAAGGCGGCGCGGGCGGCGCGGGGATTCTGCAGTTCAAGGACGATCTTGGAGCCGTGGGAAACTATGGCTCGAATAGTGTCAGCCGTATCGTGCGCCATCACGACTTCATCAGCATCGAAGGAAAGATAGGTTTAGCGCCCAATTGCGCACATCCCAACTCAGTCGCACTGACCAGGGACCATCTCTTCGTGGCCGGTGCGAATTGCGCGGAGAGTCACGCGTGGCCGGCAGGCAACGTGGACGGCTCTGTTGTCGCGCTCACCGACCCTTCCGCTGCGCAGATCGCGGTCGGTAGGGACTGGGCGGCTGTCACCATGACCTCAGGCTCCCTCCTGCAGCTGCCTCTCAGGTGGGATGGGGCGCTCCGTGGGTCAAGCGCTGCCGTGACGCTCCCCAGCACGGCCGACAATACCCCGCTCGGAGCCGCGTTCTGGGACAATGTTCTCGGATTCACACCGGCCCATAGTCCCGACAGCTTCGCCATCGTGAACAAGAGCCGGGACCTCTTCCCGATAACCGGACCCACGCCGCCATATCCCACGAACGCCCCGTGCTGGGTGGCTAAGGGACCGGGGAACCTCTGGTACACGGCCAACTCACCCGGACATGCCGTATCCATATTCCTGACCGACGGCGAAGGCGGGGTGTTCTATAAGTCGATACCCCTACCAGGGGCGCCGACGGACATCACGGTATCCGCGGATAAGAGGTGGCTCGCCGTCATTTACAGTGCCAGTGCCAGCGCCTATGTCACGGTATTCTCCATCGACGCGTACGGCGACCTCACCGCCGCGGCGACATCAAACCCCATCGGTGTCGCCGCTTTCAGCGGAGTCGCCATCAGCGAGTAGTTCTTTCGTTCATCTGGTTTTGCCCGGCGGCCAACGGCCGCCGGGCGAGACGAGTGCCAGCAAGGCAGCCATCCCTTCCTTGTTTGGACCTGGTCGCTGGGACTCACGGACAGGGATGATGCTTTGGCTGCTGCTCTTCTGCCTCCCAAGCTCGGCCGCGCAGACAGATAACCAACCGTCATCGCTTTCGCCGCAGCCTCCGAGCGTCACCTTCACCGGCTCCAAGTAGAAGGCGTACTGAAATAGACAGACGCGCAGGAAACTCCGATCGCCGTATCCACGTACCGTTCGACGGCGGTCCCGAAGGGA
This sequence comes from uncultured Gammaproteobacteria bacterium, assembly GCA_963755965.1. Taxonomy (GTDB): domain Bacteria; phylum Pseudomonadota; class Gammaproteobacteria; order Steroidobacterales; family Steroidobacteraceae; genus Bog-1198. Next base: position 690,652 of record CAVWLU010000004.1, on the reverse strand, counting down.
CGAGGCGCGCAGCGCCGAGCAATCTCTCCGGGCGCACCAATTAATCAAGAACTTAAGCGCGGTCGAGCAACCGGCGCTGTGAGTTCCGCGGCTCAAGTTCGCTCTCTTGGCTTATGAGACTGCGAAACTGAAGTGCATCCTCCCAAGCCGCGTGACGAGCTGTATTGTCGAAGATGCACCAGATTTCTCTTGCCTTGGACCTGCGGACTTCAGTAGCGAAAGTATGAAGCTGGGCGTCAGAATATTTTGAATAGTACAAGCATGGCGTGCCGTGCCAGCGAAAATACGCAAAGCGACGCGCCCCACCTGCTTCGCCCGCTCCCGCGCAGCGAGCAGGATCCGCAGCGACGCGGGTGACGTTAAGCTCGCGCAGAACCGCGTCGGCTGCGGCGGAAAACCAGCTCGCATGCCGTGGCTCGCACGTGATGATGGTGCCTCTCTTCGGTGGTACTGCTTCAAAAAATGTCCGGGTGGTCTTGACGCTAAATTCTAGCGCGGGCGGCAATTGCACCAGTACTGCCCTGAGCTTTGGCCGCAGGAGGTCGATCTCGTCGTAGAATCTTGACACCTCTCGAGCTGCTCGCCGCAATCGCGCCTCATGAGTAATGCTTCGCGGCATTTTGACCGAGAAGCGAAAGTGGGCAGGCGTCTCATCTCGCCAGCGTTCGTAAGTTGCGGCTCGATGGGTCTTGTAGAAAGACGAGTTGATTTCTACACACGAAAACCGAGAACCGTAATACGCAAGATGCGATTCATGCGGTCGCCGCTCGTTTCGCTTACCTGGAGGATTGTTCCATCCGGCAATACCTACGCGGATTTGTCTTCCGGGCAAAATATGTTTGCCGCTTACCACCAAGGACCCCTTTTATTGTCCGGCTTGTATCTGCGCGAGCCAGTCGCGCATAGCCGAGGAAGTGTCGCGAGGCTGTTCCATGGCCATCATGTGTCCCGCTCCCGGAATGACAACGAGGCGGGCGCCCGGAATCGCTTCCGCCATATGCTGATGGGGGCCAATAAGCCGCAGCGTATCCAGAGCCCCGGCACAGATTAGTGTTGGACAGCGAATTTGCGCCAACAAATCACCATAGTCCGGACGGCTGGCGCCGGCGCGTGCTTGCGCGCGAATGACGTCGGGCGAATGACGCGCGGCCATCTCGGCGATCGAACCGACGAGCTTGCGATCGGAATGACGCGGCGTCGGCAAAACACGCAGCGCCCACCCGGCTCCCCATTCGCGCATCCCCATCTCTTCGGCACGTTGCGCCTCCCCGAGCAGAATATTGAGATCCTGCTCCCGTTCGGCGTCGCTCGAGGGACCTCGATAGTCAGTGCCAAATAGCCCCATGCCGATGACGCGATCCGGCGCCATCCGATAGATCTCTTGGGCCACACGACCACCCATGGAATGGCCGCACACCGCGAAGCGTGCAGGCGCGCTCACGATGACGCTGCGAGCCATCGCGTTAACAGTGTTCAGCATTCCATACTCAGCGATGGATATCCGGCAAATATCTGCGAGCGCTTCAGCCTGCGGCTCCCAAAAGGCGGCGTCGCAAAGCATTCCAGGGAGCAAAACGAGCGGGATTTGAGCGGTCACCTTAAAAGTCTACTTCAACTAATCATTGCCTGTTGGCCCAGGAACTTATGGCGATTTCGCCGGTCGCGTAGGTATGGAGGAAAGTATTTTCACGGTCGGCCATTCGACGTTGCCAATCGAGCGCTTTATCGCCTTGCTGCAAACCTATGGGATCGAATGTCTCGTGGATATTCGCACCGTACGCGGTTCGCGTCACAACCCGCAATTCAACGAGAAGTCGTTGGCCGCCTCGCTCGAGGCCGCGCACATCAACTATGTGCCGCTGAAAGGGCTGGGCGGTTTGCGGCGCGCCCGAAAGGACTCGCCCAATACCGGCTGGCGCAATGCTGGTTTTCGCGGCTACGCCGACTATATGCAGACGGCGGAGTTTCAGGAAGCGCTCGAAACGCTCATGCAAATGGGTCGGAAGCATCGAGTTGCAATCATGTGCGCCGAAGCCGTGCCCTGGCGTTGTCACCGCTCCCTGGTCGCCGATGCACTCACCGCGCGCGGCCTGCCGGTCGTTGAAATTCTGTCGCACAGCAACCATCGCCCCCACACGCTCACGCCCTTTGCCCTCGTGAGAGGAACACAAATTACCTACCCTTCTGCGCAGGCTACATTGTTGTAGTCGGTGATCATTAGGTCGATGTGCGAAATCTAGACTTCACTTCCTGGCAGGCGCTGCTTTCGACCTTGCTCGGGCTCAGCGTGATTACCCTCATCGGAGTTGGCATCCGGCTGCTCGCGATGCAGACAATTCAACAGCGCCGCGAGCGAGAAAATCGCCAGATCAACGAACGCCTGCGCACGTTGATCGCGGCCTACAAAACCCTGGGCGGTTCCTTCACGGGCGATCTTGCGGTGGACCCCGTCCATCTTAGGGATTTGAAACGTGATGCGGATGGCGCGACTGATCATGGGACCGAGGGAGCGGCCGATAGTGTGCGAGTGGGCTCCAATCGCTCGCGCCGCATTCGCGACGCGGTCGAAGGTTCATTGTCCGACATCATTCTTCTCGGGACTGAGGAGCAGGTACGGCTGGCTGCGGCGGCCGCCGCAGAACTCGCCGCCGGTCGCCCGGTAGAGACTGCTGCGCTGGTGGTCTGTCTGCGCGATTTTATTCGACAGGTATTGGATCTACAGCCGGTGCCTTCGCAACTCTTGATTCCGAAGCAGGGGCCTTCGCGTGCGATGCCCTCAAAGAGTGACAAAGAGGGCGAAAGGAATCCGAAAAAGAGCGGCGGCAGCGGCGGGCTGGGTGGCGCAGCTGGGGGCGCAGGTTTTGGCAGGGGTTTCAGCCGCGATGAGGAGACTGAGCATCACGATTAGATCATCCGGTTTCCAGTTCGCTGACACGTGATCGGGTGATGGCCTGACAATACGTTCTCGTCGCCCGCAGTAAATTTCACGTATGGCAAAGAAAAGGGCAGTGAAATCCGGTGCTGACGAGGCGGTAGGGCAAGCGCGGCCTTTTGATCCCCCGCAGGAGGCCGATTGGCATCGCATGATTTCAGAAGCAGCTTATTTTTGCGCAGAAAAGCGCGGCTTTGCAGGGGGACGCGCGCTCGAAGATTGGCTCGCAGCGGAAGAACAAGTCAAATCTTTGCTGTCTTCGCCTAAATAAACTCTGAATTCAACGCGGGCGGGACTTCTGAGCCGCCGCCTCCGCGTCCACCAAATCCGGCTCGTGGGGCACCGCGGGTCGACGGATATTCTGCTTCAATGTCGGGCGCCGGCGCCGCCTTCGTAATAACGGTTTAACGTCGATCCAGCGACCGCTCTTGATGGACCGATGCATCGCCTCAATGATGCGAACGTCCGCAAGCCCTTCCTGTCCCGCGGGCTCCGGTTTGCGACCATCGATGATGCAGCGTGAGAAGTACGCCAACTCGGCGGCGAACTGATCGCGTTTACCGAAATGTCGCTTCCGATCTTTTGCCCCGATTCTGATGTGTGCAGACAGCCCTTCAGCATATTCGTAAGCGGGGTCCAAGGTAATGCTTCCGCGAGTGCCGGTGACGGTGTAAGTGGATCGGTCAGCACCCCCGAAGCTACAATTAAAGCTGGCGAGTTTTTCGTCCTTGAATCGCATGACGGCTGAGACCGATTCCTCGACTTCCCGGAACCGACGATCGCGGCTTCTCGTTGCCGTTGCGAATACGGATTGCGGCTCATCGCGCAAGGTGTAGCGCGACGCGTTGATGCAATAAATGCCGATGTCATAAAGGGGACCGCCGCCCCTGGCGCGCTTGAGACGAATATTATCGCTTTGGACTTGCATGGAAAAATCGGAGCTAAAGAATCGCAAGTGGCCTAATTTACCCTGTCGAGCCAACTTCACGGCTTCGAGATTGCCCTGCTCAAAGTGCAGGCGATACGCGATCATAAGTTTGACCTTCGCCGCTGCCGTCGCCCGCATCATTGACTCGCACTCTCGAGCGGTCACCGCCATCGGCTTCTCGCACAGCACGTGCAGGCCGGCGCGCGCGGCGCGGACAGTCCATTCCTCGTGCAGATCGTTAGGGAGGGCAATATACACCGCGTCGATCTCGCCACTTTCGAAAAGCGCGTCCGCGTCCTCATACGGACATAGGTGCTTCACCCCATAACGACGCCCGAGCGCTTTCAACTTCTTCGGGCTCCCGGAGACGAGTGCTGTCAATTGGCTGTTGCGCTTCGCGTGACCGAAGGCCGGGAGCATGGCCGCTTGAGCAATATGACCCAAACCAATCACCGCGTAGCGCACCTGCCGTTTTAGCGCGCGAGCTTGGGTTTTGGAGATAGACGCTGAGGGCATGGCCGATCTCCGATGACGCTATGAGTTTGCGCGCGCGCGTTTGATGGCGCGATGAGCGGCGGAAGGCCCCTTTGCGGCCAACACCCGGTACTGTTCACCGCTTAGCGCATGATAGTTAACGAAAAATTCCTCGAGTTCACGCAAAAACTTCTTACCGAGATCTTGCATCCTGCAAAGGCGGGTTCGTCCATGAGGACCAAAACATCTAGCGGATCTCCATCGCCTCCAATCGTTGACGGAACGAACCCGAAATCGTATGGAAACGTCATGCCCGCCGGCAAGACCTTCTTCAGTTCGAAGATTCGCTCCTTTGGATCATACGCGTACTTGTTGCGGCTGCCCTTGGGCGTTTCGATGATAACGACGGCGAGCTGCGAGTCTCTCTGATCAAAGGGCTTGAGCCGCACCGGATCGGCAAGACCACGTTTTGCTTTCGTTTTTGGCATCTTCGGAATTCCCTTAACCCGCGATAAGAACTATCTTGCCAGTCGAGTCGCCCTGCTCGACGCAATTCAATGCCTGAGCGGCCTCCTCCAGCGGATACGTCTTTTGGACATGAGGTTTGACTCTACCGGATGCGACGAGACTCAGGATTTCGGCGAGTTCCTTGCCGTCAGGCTCGACGGTGTATCGCAGGGCGCGCACACCGTGGCGGGCCGCCGTCTGCTGAGACGGATCCGTCAGGGTCGAGACCAACACGCCGCCTTTCTTTAGCAGCTTCCAAGAGCGCTCACGGGTTTCTCCATCGACCAGATCGAAGATCATATCGAGATCCTGAGCCAGGTCCTCGAAGCGTTGGGTTTTATAATCAATGACGACGTCCGCTCCCAGACTGCGGGCAAATTCCAGCCTTTCGGTTGACACAGTCGTAATCACGCTAGCGCCCTTTGCCTTTGCGAACTGGACGGCGAAATGACCGACGCCGCCCGAGCCGCCGTGGATTAACACGGCTTGTCCGGCCTTGAGCTGACCGTATCGGAACAGCCCCTGCCAGGCTGTCTGTCCCGCCAGCGGAATCGCGGCCGCATGTACGTGATCGATTTCTTGAGGTTTGTGGGCCATCGCTCCTTCATTGAGCACAACCTTGTCCGCATACCCGCCACCGCCAATACCAACCATGCCAACCACTTCATCACCGATTTTGAACCGGGTTGCCTGTGCGCCGCATTTCTCGACGATGCCCGAAACATCGCGACCGAGGGTGTACGGGAGCCGGTCCTCCTTGACTGCGGGGTACTGACCGTTGCGAATTTTAAAGTCGACAGGATTGACGCTGGCGGCCTTTACGTTCACCAGCACCTGTAAGGCGTCTGGCATTGAGGGTTCCACTTCCTCGACGCGAAGCACATCCGGGCCTCCGAAGCGGTGAATTCGCACTTTCCGGATTTTCATGTTTGTTTCCAAGTTGTGAGTTCTTCCTGACGCAGATCAGCCACCCTGCCCGTCGAAGAAGGACTTCACGGCCGCCAGACAGAATGGCGGCACGAGCTGCGCGTGGTAGTCCTCGAGCACGGCAGCATGGCCGCCGTCCGTAGCACCGCCGACGATGGCGGCCGCTTCGACGACCGCGACTGCTGCCTTGAACGCGTCTTTCTCAATCACATACGGATCGTTCGCCGCCGGCGTTGAGTCAATGTCCAAGATTGTCACGGGCGCGATCGGCGCGTTCTTGGACCAATACTGCTGCATGAGCTGCGTGTTGAGAAAGAAAACGTCAGGGTCTTCGTTGCCGGCGCACAGCAGCGTCGGCACGGTGGGCGTCCAGTTGCGCAGATCGTTAATCTTAAGGTCTTGCCGCAAAGTATTCTGGGGCGATTGGGCGGGCAGCCCGGTGGTCGTCGTCGGAAAGCCGCCGTCGGGATTGGCCTGCTCATCTTGCAGATAGGCGAGCCGGTAGCTGTTGAGGATGAGGAAATCGCTTTTCGCAAAACCCATCGCAAACACGACGGCAAGATCGGGCGGCGTAGTCGCCGGGGTGACGGAGGCGTACTGCGACGAGGGCGGTGTGCTGCTAAAGAGGGCGTTTGCGGGCAGCAGACCCTCAGTGTAGATGGTACTAATCGGCGTCGTGCTCGGCAGCAAGCCGGAGACGCCGCTGGCGTAGGGTGTGGCGAAGACATCCGTTGGCTCTGAATAGAGATTGGCGTATGCGCTCTGATAACTATTCGCGAGGAGTGCCAGGTTCTCCGTCGCGCTGTTGTTCACTTCCCCCAGAAAGATGGCATCACCGAATGCTGCGATCGCATAGGGCCCGGACATCGGCGCCGAGGCGGTCACGGTCTCGCCGGCTGCTTGCATCGCGCGGGCCGCGGCCATCGCCACGTACCCTCCCTGCGAATAGCCGGTGATGAAGAACTTATGATTGTCGGTGACGGTCGATGCGAGCAACACTGGCAGCGCGCCGCGCGCCGCCGTGAGCGCATCCATCATCTCATCTGCTTGCTGAGCACCGACCAGAAACGGATGGTAACTAAGCGTCGAGGTGTCGTAGCCCGCATAGTTTGGTGCGACGACAATGTAACCTTCGGCGGCGAAGAGCGCCGCGATAATGAGCCCCTCGCTATTCGCGTTCGAACCAGACAGCTGTGCAATATCGTAGTTCTTGCTCGTGGCGGTACCATGGGCGTACTCGAGGACGGGCCGGGGACCCTGACAGCCGGAGGCCGATCCGCTCGGTACCAGGAGCGCGCCTGTGGACGTGGTCGGCTCAGACTTCGCCCCGACCGTCTCGTAGTTCAAACGGTAGACGTTCACCGCGCAGGCAGGTGAGTAGGCAACCGTCAGTAGCTCTTTTCCGATCGCATCCTGAGTAAGTAGGCCGAGGAGGTCCGAGGTGGTGTATGTGGCGACCAGGACCGGCGGATCGGTCAACAGCTGCCCACGTTGCGGCGTCGCGGATCCCGGCGCCGAGCTCGTGTTCATGCCCGAATTACAGCCGACAAGCATCAGCAGCGCGATCGCCCCCATTATTACGAAAAAAGAAGTCGGACGATCCATGATCATTGACGCTTGCGCGCTCTTCCCGCGGGGTGCCAAATGATCTGTTACGGAGTCTATTTCCGACCTGCGCTGCGCTTTTTCTTCGGCACTTTCGCACCGGCCTTTCGCGCTTCTGACAGCCCAATTGCAATGGCCTGTTTCCGGCTTTTCACCGTCTTGCCCGAGCGGCCACTCTTCAGCTTTCCACGCTTCATTTCGTGCATGGCACGTTTGACCTTACGATTGGCACTCTTTGTCTTTGCGGCCATCATGTCTCCCTGAGCGGCTTTTCAGCAGTTGAAACTCTTAAGAAGATTGAGTTCAATGTTGCGGCTGTTCTATAGGTCCTCACCAACAACATGCGTGAGGATTTGCTCACAATGCCGAGGGGCATCGCCGCAGACTCGAGCGCCGGCTCCGTGCCGCCAGACCCGCGTAATTGTAAAAATTACACGATTTATTAGGAGCCAACTCGCTCGAACTGCGGCGAAGCCCTAACTTTCGTCGCCGCAGTCGACGAACTACCTCACCTACGATAAATTTCGCTCGCGGGATGCACTACGCTAATTATTCAGCCTATAGAAATGTGCTTGGTGCCTTATGTTATACGCCCGATCTTTGGGAGCAACGCAATGGAAAATTCGAGCCCGAATAACGGCCAATCAGTTCGCTCGTCGATCCCGGTCGATCACGAACTCGCGGCACTGAAATCGGAGAATGAATCCGCGGAAGCACGCTCTCGGCAACTGCTGACGGCAATCATTGCGTTTCGAGATGGGGATTTTTCAGCGCGTCTGCCCGACGATTGGATCGGCCTCGATGGGCGACTCGCCGAGGCCTTCAATCAAGTATTAAGCCACGAGGAACACATCTCGAGGGAGGTTGCGCGGCTCAGCGAAACCGTCGGTAGGGATGGCCGCCTCAAGCAGCGCATGTCGCTCCCAGGCGCGCTAGGGGGTTGGGCGACAAAAGTGGATTTTCTAAATACGCTGATTGATGACTTGGTGCGCCCCACAACCGAAATCGCACGCACCATTGGCGCAGTCGCCAAGGGCGATCTTGGGCAGTCCATGGAGTTGCAGGTGGACGGGCGCGCGCTTAAGGGTGAGTTCCTGCGTTCGGCCAAGCTCGTCAATACGATGATCGAGCAACTTGCCGTGTTTACCTCGGAGGTCACGCGGGTGGCCCGCGAAGTGGGCACCGAGGGGAAACTCGGTGGCCAAGCCCAGGTCAAGGGTGTCTCCGGGGTATGGAAGGATCTTACCGACTCGGTCAATCAAATGGCCGGTAATTTGACCGCTCAAATGCGCAATATTGCCGAGGTGACCATCGCAGTGGCCACGGGGGATCTTTCAAAGAAGATTACCGTCGATGTGCGCGGCGAGATTCTGCAGCTCAAAGAGGCGACCAATACGATGGTCGATCAATTGCGCTCGTTCGCCTCGGAAGTGACTCGGGTCGCGCGCGAGGTAGGCACCGATGGCCGCCTCGGCGGACAGGCAGTGGTGCCGGGAGTGGCGGGTACGTGGAAAGACTTGACCGACTCGGTGAATGCGATGGCGACGAACCTCACGGCCCAGGTGCGCAACATCGCCAACGTCACTACAGCCGTGGCGCGAGGTGACCTCTCGCGCAAGATCACGGTCGACGTGAAGGGCGAAATTCTGGAATTGAAAGAGACCATCAACACGATGGTCGATCAATTGAACGGCTTCTCTTCAGAGGTGACGCGTGTAGCACGCGAAGTGGGCACCGAGGGCAAACTCGGCGGGCAGGCACAAGTGCCCGGTGTGGCCGGGACATGGAAGGATCTGACCGACTCGGTAAACTCGATGGCTTCAAACCTTACCGGTCAAGTTCGCAATATCGCCGATGTGGCGACCGCCATAGCCAAGGGAGATCTGTCCTCCAAGATCACCGTCGAGGTGAAAGGGGAGATTCTCGCTCTAAAAAATACCATGAATACCATGGTGGACCAGCTGAACGCATTCGCCTCGGAAGTCACGCGCGTCGCGCGTGAGGTCGGCACCGAGGGCAAGCTCGGTGGTCAAGCCCAGGTGCGCGGCGTGGCGGGAACTTGGAAGGATTTGACCGACAATGTGAACTTCATGGCGTCCAATCTAACGGGCCAGGTGCGCAACATCGCCGACGTGACGACGGCGGTGGCCAACGGGGACCTGTCGAAGAAGATCACGGTCGATGTAAAAGGGGAAATCCTCGAGCTCAAGAACACCATTAATACAATGGTGGACCAACTGAACGGGTTCGCCTCCGAAGTCACGCGAGTCGCACGCGAGGTCGGGACCGAAGGTAAGCTCGGCGGCCAAGCAGAGGTTCGCGGCGTCGCCGGCACTTGGAAGGATCTGACCGACTCTGTCAATGCGATGGCGACCAATTTGACGGGCCAGGTGCGCAATATTGCTGATGTGACCACCGCGGTGGCCAACGGTGACTTGTCAAAGAAAATCACGGTCGACGTTCGCGGAGAAATTCTGGAACTCAAAAACACCATCAATACGATGGTCGATCAGCTGAATGGCTTTGCAGGCGAGGTTAGCCGCGTGGCGCGTGAAGTGGGCACGGAAGGCGCGCTGGGCGGACAGGCCGCAGTGCCCGGTGTGGCCGGAACGTGGAAGGATTTGACGGATAACGTCAATTCCATGGCATCAAATCTAACCGGTCAGGTGCGTAACATCGCGGCGGTCGCCACAGCGGTCGCTAATGGCGACCTGTCGAAGAAAATTACGGTCGATGTGAAGGGTGAGATCCTGGAGCTGAAGAACACGCTCAACACCATGGTGGATCAGCTCAATGCGTTCGCCTCCGAAGTATCGCGTGTCGCGCGTGAGGTCGGAACCGAAGGAAAGCTCGGCGGTCAGGCCCAAGTACGCGGCGTTGCGGGCACTTGGAAGGATTTGACGGATAACGTCAACTCCATGGCCAACAACTTGACATCGCAGGTACGCAATATCGCCGATGTAACCACTGCGGTCGCCCGGGGTGACCTGAGTCGTAAGATTACGGTCGAAGTGAAGGGCGAGATCTTGGAGCTGAAAGACACCATCAATACGATGGTCGATCAGCTGAACGGATTTGCCTCGGAAGTCACGCGCGTTGCACGCGAAGTTGGTACAGAGGGCAAGCTCGGCGGGCAAGCGCAGGTGCCGGGAGTGGCCGGTACGTGGAAGGACCTCACCGACAATGTGAACTTCATGGCCTCCAATCTCACGGGTCAGGTTCGCAACATCGCTGACGTGGCGACGGCCATCGCCAAGGGCGACTTGTCATCGAAAATTACCGTTGAAGTAAACGGGGAAATACTGACGTTGAAGAATACGCTGAACACGATGGTTGATCAGTTGAACGCCTTTGCGGGCGAGGTGAGCCGAGTCGCGCGTGAAGTTGGCACGGAAGGCAAGCTGGGAGGACAGGCGGCGGTGGAAGGGGTGGCAGGCACATGGAAGGATCTGACCGACAACGTGAACTCGATGGCCAACAATCTGACTTCCCAGGTGCGCAATATCGCGGATGTCACCATCGCGGTGGCCAACGGTGATCTGTCAAAGAAAATCACTGTCCTCGTGCGCGGAGAGATTCTCGAACTCAAGGAAACCATCAACACCATGGTCGATCAGCTGCGTTCTTTCGCGGCTGAAGTGAGTCGAGTCGCGCGCGAAGTCGGTACTGACGGCAAGCTCGGCGGTCAGGCGCAAGTACCCGGTGTCGCGGGAACGTGGAAGGACCTGACAGACAATGTCAATTCAATGGCCTCGAACTTAACGGGCCAAGTGCGCAATATTGCCGATGTCGCCACCGCCATTGCGCGCGGCGACTTGAGCCGCAAGATCACGGTCGACGTGAAAGGCGAGATCCTACAGCTCAAAGAAACCATCAACACCATGGTGGAGCAGCTCGGCGCCTTCGCTTCGGAAGTAACTCGCGTCGCGCGAGAGGTGGGTACGGAAGGTAAGCTCGGCGGCCAAGCCCAGGTCCTCGGCGTCGCCGGTACCTGGAAAGATTTGACCGACAATGTCAATTCAATGGCCTCGAACCTCACGGGGCAGGTGCGCAACATCGCCGATGTAACGATCGCGGTGGCTAACGGAGACCTGTCTAAGAAAATCACGGTAGACGTGCGCGGCGAGATCTTACAGCTCAAGGAGACGATCAACACGATGGTCGAGCAACTGCGCTCGTTCGCTTCCGAAGTCACACGGGTGGCGCGCGAAGTCGGCACCGAAGGACGGCTGGGAGTTCAAGCCGTGGTGCCTGGCGTTGCCGGTACCTGGAAGGATTTGACCGACTCGGTCAACACCATGGGTGCAAACCTGACTTCGCAAGTTCGCAACATCGCGGAAGTCACCACAGCCGTGGCGCGCGGCGACCTCAATAGAAAGATCACGGTCGATGTGAAAGGAGAAATCCTTGAGCTCAAGAACACGATCAACACAATGGTCGATCAACTCAATTCGTTTGCCGGAGAGGTCACACGGGTGGCCCGTGAAGTCGGCACCGAAGGAAAACTCGGCGGCCAGGCGCAGGTCGCAGGCGTCGGGGGAACCTGGAAGGATCTGACTGATAACGTCAACTTCATGGCATCCAATCTTACTGAACAGGTGCGCGGAATCGTCAAGGTAGTGACGGCTGTTGCCAATGGGAACCTCACGCAACGACTGACCGTGCAAGCCAAGGGCGAGGTCGCCGCACTTGCCGATACGATCAACAATATGACCGACACATTGGCCACTTTCGCCGACCAGGTAACCAACGTTGCACGCGAAGTCGGCGTGGAGGGACGTCTGGGCGGCCAGGCAAACGTACCGGGCGCGGCCGGCACTTGGAAGGATCTCACCGGCAACGTAAATCTGCTGGCGGCGAATCTCACCACTCAGGTCCGCGCGATTGCCGAAGTCGCCACTGCGGTAACCAAAGGTGATTTGACGCGATCCATTCAGGTGGAGACGCGCGGGGAGGTGGCTGAACTCAAAGACAACATCAATACGATGATTTCCAACTTGCGCGAAACCACAGAAAGCAATCGAGAACAGGACTGGCTCAAAACCAATTTGGCGCGTTTTACCGGCATGCTGCAGGGACAGCGCGAGATGAACACCGTGGGCCAGATGCTTCTGTCGGAACTGGCGCCTCTGGTCCAGGCCCATCAGGGATCGGTTTATCATGTAACCGATACATCGGAGATGGCGCTACTCTCAAGCTACGCACAGACCGGCGAATTGCGGCTCGCACCCAGAATCTCTCTCGGCGAGGGCTTGGTTGGCCAGTGCGCCGTGGAAAAAAAGCGCATCCTGCTCTCCGATGTCCCGTCTGATTTTGTCACGATCAGCTCGAGCTTAGGCCGGTCGTTTCGGGTGAGTGTGATCGTGCTGCCGGTGCTTTTCGAGGGTCAGACCAAGGCGGTAATCGAGTTGGCATCGCTGCAGTCATTCAGTGGTGTCAACCTCGCCTTTCTCGAGCAACTTACGCTATCGATTGGGGCCGTTTTCAATACCATTGAGGCAACGATGCGTACCGAAGGGCTGCTGACCCAGTCACAGCAGCTCACCGTGGAATTGCAATCTCGGCAAAGCGAGCTGCAGCAGACAAACGAGGAACTCGGTACCAAAGCACGGCTCCTGGCGGAGCAGAACGCCGAGGTCGAACGTAAAAACACTGAAGTGGAGCAAGCCCGCGGCGCGCTGGAAGAGAAGGCTGCCGAACTCGCACTTACATCGAAGTACAAGTCCGAGTTTCTCGCCAACATGTCGCATGAGCTGCGCACTCCGCTCAATTCCATTTTGATCTTGAGCCAACAATTGGCCGAAAACGCCGCGGGTTCCTTGTCATCGAAGGAGGTCGAGTTCTCGCGCAACATCAACTCCTCCGGTTCGGACCTGCTGCATCTTATTAACGACATTCTCGATCTTTCGAAAATCGAATCCGGTACGGTAACGGTCGAAATCGAGGGCATAAGCTTCTCTGACCTCCGAGAGACCATTGATCGCAACTTCCGCCACGTCGCGGAGGCTAAGCATTTGCCGTTCCATGTTCATCTCGACCCTGATTTACCGCGAGAAATGGAGAGCGATCCAAAGCGGCTCCAGCAGATCCTCAAGAACCTGCTGTCCAACGCGGTTAAATTTACCGCTCATGGCCATGTGAAAGTTAGCGTCGGTTTGGCAACGCAGGGTTGGAGCGCCGATCACGCGATTCTTAGAAATGCCTCGCACGTCGTTGCCTTCGCGGTGGAGGATACCGGAATCGGCGTTGCCCCGGAAAAGCAACGGCTGATCTTTGAGGCGTTTCAACAAGCTGACGCCGGTACGTCCCGCAAATACGGCGGCACCGGCTTGGGACTGGCCATCAGCCGCGAGCTCGCAATGTTGCTCGGCGGAGAAATCAAACTCTCAAGCGTGCATGGAGAAGGCAGCACCTTCACGTTGTACCTACCCGTGCGGTACGGGGGTCTGGAGGAGGCGAGGCCGACGACGCGCCAAACACATTCTGAAACGGTCCTTGCTCGATCCGTCACGACCGTCCTACCCACCCCGCGCGAAGAACGCATCACTGATGATCGCGATGCCATCGATCCAGGCGACAAAGTGCTTCTGATCATCGAAGATGATCCGCACTACGCACGTATCCTGCTCGGTCTGGCTCGCGAGCATCACTTCAAAGGTATCGTCGCGACGAAGGGCGGCGTCGGTCTGGTGCTCGCCCGTCAGTTTCGACCTGCGGCCATTACGCTCGACATCTTTCTGCCCGACATGCTCGGATGGACAGTTCTGAATCAGCTCAAGCTTGACCCAGCGACCCGCCACATCCCGGTGCAGATCGTGACGCTGGATGAAGAGCGGCAACATGGGTTGGCGCATGGTGCATTCGCGTATCTCATCAAAGCGCCCACTACAACCAGTTTGGAGGCGGCCTTCGAGCGCATAAATGAGTTTACAGTCCCACGAACCAAGCGCCTGTTGGTCGTCGAGGACAACGACATCGAACGCAGTTCAATAGTCGAACTGCTCGGGCATGACGATATTGATATTCTCGCCGTGGGCAGCGGCGGGGAAGCGCTCGCAGCACTTCGCGAAGGGAAGTTTGACTGTATCGTGCTCGATTTGCGGCTGCCGGACATGGACGGCTTCGATCTGCTTACCCAAGTTCATGCCTCATCGACATTCGCCGATATACCTTGCGTCGTGTTTACGGGCAAGGACCTTACTTTGGCCGAGCAGGAGCGCCTGAAGGCGATGGCCAAGAGCATCGTACTGAAGGACGTCCATTCGCCCGAACGGCTACTCGACGAGACTGCATTGTTTTTGCATCGAGTTGTAACAGACTTGCCGGCGGCCAAGCAGACTATGCTCCAGCAATTGCACGGCGGTAGGGAAGTACTTCGCGGCCGCAAGGTGCTGATCGTGGACGATGACGCACGCAACATCTTTGCATTGACTTCTGTGCTCGAGAACCAAGAAATGGAGGTCGTGAGCGCGACCAACGGGCGCCAAGCCATCAATCTTATCGAACAGAAGCCGGACATTAGCATGGTTTTGATGGACATCATGATGCCCGACATGGATGGCTATCAAACCATGCGTGAAATTCGCCAGTCAGCGAGTTCGCGACTGCTGCCAATTCTGGCTCTGACGGCCAAAGCGATGAAAGGCGATCGCGAGAAATGTTTGGAGGCAGGAGCCAGCGACTACATCGCCAAGCCGGTCAACACTTCCGAACTCTTGTCACTCATGCGCCTCTGGCTGTTCCGATGAACCCGCGCTCTCGAAGGACGGCCAGCTCATGAAAAGCGGGGCAGCGATTAACGTCCTCATCGTCGATGATGAGCCGAAAAATCTGGCCGTCCTCGAAACTGTGCTCGACAATCCGGACTATCGATTAGTGCGCGCTGACTCGGCAGATCAGGCGCTGCTGGCGCTGGTCGCGGAGGAATTTGCGCTGTTGATCCTGGACATCCGAATGCCCGGCATGGACGGGCTGCAGCTTGCTCAGATGATCAAGGAGCGCAAAAAGACAGCGAGCGTGCCCATTATCTTCCTCACCGCCTATTACAATGAAGATCAGCACGCGATCAATGGTTACGACAGCGGAGCTGTGGATTATCTGCATAAACCGGTCAACGCCTCCGTACTGCGCTCCAAAGTGGCGGTATTTGTCGATTTGTACCGGAAGAGCCGTGAGCTCGAGTTCGTCAACCGCTCACTCGTCGCCGAGGTTCAGCAGCGTCGCGGCGCGGAACAACAACTGCTTGAACTCAATCAAACCCTCGAAGAACGAGTGGCTGAGCGCACACGAGCACTGCACGAAGCCGACCGGCGTAAAAACGTCTTCCTCGCCACCCTGGCCCATGAGTTGCGCAATCCGTTGGCACCTATAAGAACGGCGGCTCGGCTATTGGAATCGCCGTATATGAGTCACGTGGAGTTACAACGCAGCAGGGCAATAATCGCGCGGCAAGTTACACACATGGCCACTCTATTGGATGACTTGCTGGATATGTCGCGCTTCTCGAGCGGCGAGATTAGCTTACGGAAGCTGGACATCTCGCTGCAGCAGGTACTGGACGCTGCAATCGAGACTGCGCAACCATTGATCGATGCCAAGGAACATCGACTGCAAATCGAGGTGCCATCATTGCCGGTCCTTTTGCATGTAGATCCGATACGGCTATCGCAGGTAGTGAGCAATCTGCTGACCAATGCGGCCAAATACATGGATCCGGGCGGCCAAATCGTCCTGGGTTGCTGTGTCGAGGCGGATTGGTTAAAAATATTTGTGCGCGATACTGGTATCGGACTCGAACCTGACATGTGCACGAAAGTATTCGACGTTTTTGTCCAGGCGGAGCCGGCGAAGGAACGGGCCCAGGGGGGACTCGGCATCGGGTTGGCATTGGTCAAAGCGCTGGTGGAACTGCATGGTGGCGAAGTCGACGTACAGAGCGATGGGCGTGATAAAGGCTGTCAATTCACGGTAAAGTTGCCGCGCTCCATTGTTGTGGTGCCGCGCGAAGAGCCTTTCAGAGCAACCGATGGCGAGGCGCCCCGCGGCCCAGCGCGCAGCATTTTGATCGCCGACGACAACCAAGATGCTGCCGAGGCCCTCGGAATGCTCTTGCAGATCTCCAACCACGATGTACACGTTGCAGGCGACGGGGCGGCGGCGCTCGAGTTGGCTGAACGGGTCAGGCCCGACGTCGCAGTTCTCGACATCGGGATGCCGGGCCTAACGGGTTACGAGGTCGCCCAGCAGATCCGCGCCAAGGCGTGGGGTCGTCAGATGATCTTGATTGCGGTCACCGGCTGGGGTCAGAGATCAGACAAGGAGAAGGCGCATCTGGCCGGATTCGATCATCATCTGACCAAGCCCATGGACCCGACGGAACTCGAACAGCTGATTGCCGCTTCGCGTCCCGAGGCGGGTCAAGTTCGCTAGGCTTGCGATTGCCTGGCGTCGTGAGTAGAAAAACAGGCCGCTTGTTTAAGGCGGCCCGTGTTCCAGCCGGACGATGAGCCAACCCTAGGGAAGGCGTGCCCGAACGTGATTAGAATATCGATTCGCGGAAAACTATCGGGTAGGAAAACCCATAGGATGCGTGAGAGCTTCCGCCTAGATTTCGTGTAGTCCAGGGTGAGCGGGCTGCTGGCAGACGGGGGATAATACGCATCGTTCGCCTCGTAGGCGATTTCTTGCAACAAGACAAGCGCAGCGAGCTGGTTGGCAGCCTTCAATCGTGTTTTAGTGAGGGCCCGTCGCGAGTCGTGTGTGCTGGCGTTACGCGTTTAAGCGGCATCATTTTTGAGGGTTCCGCAATGGCGTTCCAGGAGCAAATCTCAACGACGCGGTCTGGCGACGCACTCCTCTTCGCCCGCAATTTTTTTCGGTATCCCCGAATGCTCGGATCGATGGTTCCGAGTTCACGGTTTCTAATCAAAAAGCTTCTGAAGGAGATCGACTGGGCACATGCTCGCGTCATCGTGGAGTACGGGCCAGGGATTGGCGGCATTACGACGGAAGTCCTGCGCCGAATGCGTCCCGACGCGAAATTGATAGCAATCGAAACGAACCCGCAGTTCGTGTATCGCCTTCGGTCCCTGTCCAAGGACGATCGCCTGCGCGTAGTTGAGGCTTCGGCGGAGTCGGTTATCGAGATCTTGCGACAGCAATGCCACGAAAGGGCGAGCTATATCATATCCGGTATCCCCTTCAGCACCATGCCCGCACCGGTTCGCGATCGGATTTTGCATAAGACTTTCGCTGCGCTCGAGCCGGGAGGCTCCTTTCTCGTCTACCAGTTCTCGACTCGAGTGCTCGGAGATTTACAAAGAATCTTCGGTTACGTCCGGCGCCGGTTTGAACTTCTCAACATTCTGCCGGCACATTTGTTCATTTGTCAGCGCACCACGGTCAACTAGCTGAGTCCTAGGTCAAGTCGCAGAGAGGTCAATAGATAAAATCGTGACCTGATTAACGCCGAGGGGAGCTCTGGTGAAATCGGGTCGATAGAATGCGCTGATAAAAAGCCGCATCCTGCGCCATTACTAGCAAAGAAGGGCGCGGAGCATGGCAAAGCCAGGAGTCGACTATCACTACATGAGAACATCCGCGCAAAGCGAACCACGCAGGTACGCGTCCTTAGCAGGCGTGTTAGCCGCGATCAAGGACCTTAACCACATGCAAGTCGGGCGGGGATTCATTACCACTCGAGACGAGGTTGGCAAGCACACAAGCCGGCATCCTGACGGCAGGACCGTTCAGTTCTGGGCCGAAAACGAAGGCGGGGAAATAGTTAGCTGAGACGATGGAGAATTACATCAAAACCGACCAACCGTTTCACGGATTATTCGGCGGCGATGTGGTCTCGCTTGGATGCTTATTGTAAGAGTCAATTTTCGCTTGGCAGGTCTTCTTCATATCGTCCTCAGAAGCACCTGGATTGGCTTGCCTTTCCTTAGCCATGCAATCTTTCATCATTTGTTTGGGACTGACGACCGGCCGCGCGGAATTGGAATCATCGGCAACTGCTTCCATGCTCACACTGAAAGCCGCAAAGGTGCCGATCAATGCGCAAAGCGCCATGCGATTCATTTCCCATCTCCTTAATTTGATGCCGCCAACCGAGACCACAAGCATATGTTCTTAAACAGCTGTCTTGATTGCCATCATCGATTGGCCATATTCAAGGCCGGACCCGTCTGACAGAGATATGGGGCCGTCGCAGGCTCAGTGTAGGCTGACGAGTTGAGGCCGCGCCACGGACGCATCCGTCGACCTTTCGATCAACGCATGGAGTTCCGGCGCCAGTGTCGTCAGCAGCAAGACGGCCAGAGAGCTGGTGAAGTGGTAGTTGGCCGCTTGTTCCCCGGGCACGAAAGCGGTGACTGTGCCGTACAGGTGGTCGCCCAGAAAGAACACAAACGTCGCAGTCCGGTCGACCAAGCGGGATTGGATAAGTTGGTGTCCGGGACCGTATGACTCGAAACGGTTATCGCCGGTTCCCGTCTTGCCGCCGATCGGAAGCGGCCTCCCGTCCGGTGCGAAAAAGATGCCGCGCACCCTGACTGCGGTTCCGGCATCGACGACGCCGGCGAGGGTGCGACGTAGTGTCGCGGCGACCTCCGCGGACATTACCCGCGTTGGCACGTCGGGACGATAGATCATCTCCGTCTCGTACGGCGTGTCGGCAGCGAAACGCACGTGTTCAAGGTCGGTGGTCGGCAGCTTTACGCCGTCATTGAGAATGATCCCCATCAGTGTGGCGAGTGCATCAGGGCGATCGCCGGAGCTGCCGATCACGGTCGCCAACGATGGAACCAGACGAGCGAATGGATAGCCTTGCTGCTTCCAGTCTCGCAAAAGATGGTCGAACGCATCTTGCTCGATCAGCTCCCGGATGCGTACGTTCTGCTGGTGGGTTTTCTCGGTCCTCAAGAGCCACGCATATGCCAGTTGTCGCTGATCGGCGCTCGCCGTGATGACCTGCGACCGAGTGACGTGCGGATGGCCATACAAGTAGGCCACGAGCCAGAGCTCGAGCGGGTTGACACCGGCCAGGTAGCCGCGGTCATTCAGCGAAAATCTGTTCGGAGCGAATTGGACGTACATCTCTCGTGCGGTACTTGCCGGCACTTCCTCGCGGACATGGAGAGCGAGGAAACTCTGCATCAGCACGACGGAGGCCTCGGGCCGGACACTGCGGAAGATCATGGCGAGCCGGCGCGGCGACGGCTGCACGCTACCGGCAAGGTGCTCAAGCGCCTCATCTGGTGCCAGCCTCGCATACGTTGAATAGAAACGATTGAGGAAAGTCGTGCCTTCCTGATCGGCGAAGCGGTGCAACAGATTTTTGCGTATCGAACTATCGGAACCGTGTACTCCCTCGTGCGCGCCCAAGTTGGCTTCGTAATGCCGTATCACGTCACGCATCAACCGCACAAAGGCCAGATTGATCGAGCGCTCGAAGGCCTGTTTGATTGTCGGAATCTCGCTGTTTTCGAGGGGCTCGAAGTTATGAAAGACGTGCAGGCCGCCGCCGGTGAAGAATTCCTCGAACGGACTGGCGGAATAGCGACGCTGCATCGCGGCGTCCAGCATCGGCTGAAGCGCGCGGCGGCCTGGTAATACGCCCGCCAGATAATCCGCTGCCCATCGCCGAAGCGGGTCATCACTCGTCGCGGCCAACTGCTGCAGCACCGGGACGGAGAGCTCCGACAGTTCGCGATACTGCCTGTCGATAATGCCCAGATAGGTTGAGAGTGTCCTCAGCTTGGCGGTAGAACCCAGGATCAGCTTTGCCCCGGAGTTCAGATCAAAGGGCTGCTCCATGCTGTCGGCGTGAACGCGGATCAGATTATGGTCCTTACCGCGCTCATAGAGAACCACGCTCCAGGTAACTTTGCCGGGATCCCCGTCGCCCAGTAGCTTGTCGCCCGTCAACCCTAAAGCACGGACCTCGTTTGGATCCTTCAGCCGTTCGAGAAGCGCCGACACCCGGCTCTGAGTCGGCCCATCGATGCTGATATCGGCCGAAAGATCCATCCGGTCGAGGCTGTAGACCTGCGGCAGGCCAAGCACCCCCATCAACTCCGTCCGTACGGCATCGACGGCCTTGCGCTCGACGAATGAGCGCGCGCCCGGTGCCGGCGGCGCCTGCGTGAAGACGAGCGGGCGCACCAGCGCCGCGTCGCGCATTGCGGGATCGATCACGCCCGCCGACGCCAGAGCCCGCAAATAGCTGTCGGTAAGCCGCTCGAGATCCTCACGCCCGGCGTTCAAGTAATAGGAGGGTCGACGCTGAGCGATCAGCAGGCTCAGCACCTCCTTGTAGACCTGCGCGCGGCGCGCCGTCTCGGCGTCGGAGGCAACCTGAAGCGAAAGGAGTTTGTTTGCCTCGAGCAGATCGACACCGAACCACGCGGACATCGCATCGCCCAAACCGACGACCTCGCCGTATCCCGGCCTGGAGCCCAAAGGCGTCGAGTCAAGGTACGCGGTGACGATCTCCCTTTGGGCAATAATCGTCTCGGGACTGTCAAGATAAGCCCGCGCAGTCGCGGTCACGATCTGCCGCATCTTCTCGGTAACGCCTTCCGTTCGCCCATCGGGCGAGTGCCGATATTTTTCGATTTGCGTCGCCAGCGTGCTGGCCCCTCCGCGCTTGAGGCGGGGATTGACGATTCCACCGAGCTGTCCAGCCGCCGCCCAGGCGAAGCGACGCCATTCCAGGGCCGGGTTACGATAGGGATCATTCGAATCGAGAAGCTCACGATCTTCAATAAACCGTAGGGTGTCGATCACCAACGCGGGGATCTCCTCGAAATGCCGATAAACCGCTGACGGATAAGATGCGGTCTCGAGCGTGCGGCCTGAACTATCTTTCAGCACCAAGCCTGCCTGAGACTTTTCGTGGTAAACAGCATAGCCACCCGCCTCGATGAAGCGCAGCAAAGCAGGCGACTGAACCGCCTGACTGACGATCCCGAAATTGCGGGCCTTCAAGCGTTGGATCAGGGAGGGCATATAAGCGTAGCCCAGACGTCGATCGTATGGTCCCGCGCGAGGAAACAGCACAGCCGGGCTTGCGCCCGGCCTGATCTCGAACTTCAAGTCGGCGGCAGCGCGATGGATAAACAGCGAATTCAGGCGCGTGGTGCTCAGCAGCAGAAAAATCAGAGCGCATCCCACCAGCAAGCTCAAGCTCCAGGATATCGCGCGCGCGATCCTTGATTTCCGCGGTCGCTCGGCCGATGCGACCTTATCGGCCGACGCGATCGTATCGGCGCCGCGCTCCACACCGGTACTCGGCGTGCGAGAGCCTGAGACTCGCTTAAGTGGATACGCTGCCACCAGAGCGGCGTGATCACGATTGGACTCAGCCGGTATCGCGACTAGTTGGCGGTGCCCTTCGCTGGAGAACTGGACTGACAATCGCGGCCCCAAATAAATCAGCCATACGGGACTCGAGCTGTGGGTCTCGGTGGAAGATCACTAGGCGTCGTTGCACTCTGATCCGCCTGATCCTTCACGTCGCAACAGCTGTCCCGAGCATATCGCAAAGATTCAAGGCGCCATGTTGGACGAAGGTGCAGGCTGCGCGCAGTGCAGCGCAGCGAAAGAGTGGACGAAGGTCCAATTGTTGCTGGTGGTTCTAGACCACAGGCAAAGGATGCACGGTGCCTGCGGCCGCGCGACCCGCCCGAAACGAGCGCAACATCGTTACGGCGGCATAGACCACAACGAACACTACCAGCCACCGCAACGCGACAAGCGGCAGGCGCTTGACCACAAAAGCCGCAAGAAAAACCCCCGGAATTGCCCCTATCGTCAGTGCAATCGAGGTCCCAAATCCAAATCGGCCCGAGCGAAAGAATTGCAGCCCGGCCGTCGGTTGCACCAGTCCGCAGGAGCCCATCATGATCGGAAAGGCTGCGAGCGGGTGCAGACCCAGGAGTGTGACCACAATCATGCAAGGTGCGTACAGCCCGATGCCAATACTCATCAGCGCGCCCAGCAAGAAGTTCACGCCAACCGCAACACCCAACCGCCAACCCGTCAAAGTCATCGCGAGGCCCCCGCCCGGCAATAAGTGCATATTCGTCGCCGCAAATACGCAACCCGCAATCAGCAAAGCCACTCCCATGGCCAATTGAATGGCGGGTCGCGGCAAGCGGTTCACAACGCCCGCGCCGATCCAAGCACCTAGTGCTGCGGAGGATATAGTTGCCATCAGCAAGACAGGATCGATCACAATCACGGTGACCATGATCAGCATCTCAAGTATCGCGGCGGTATTAAGGCCGATGTTGAGGGTCCCGGGTATTAACTCATCCGCCAGCTTATTCTGAAACTTGAGAATCGCGGTGGTTGGCGCGAATGAGCCAATTCCCAGTGTGTCAAAAAATGCAACGACAAATCCCACCGGATATTCCGATAAGAGTGGCCGTTTTCGACCAACGTAGGTCTTTCGACTCCGAAACCAGTTAACGAAAAATATTATGTTGATAATTAAAAGTGCACTGAACAGAAGCTTCACTTGCAACGACATTGGGATCCCCGCGCGGCGTTACGGCTCAAGCCGCATTTTGACCGAATCCTGCGATCGTAGAGCAATAAGGGGAAAGTTCCTCACTATTTGACCGCAACTAGGCAGAAATCGTGGACCTGGCGGCTGCATGGCGTTCGCAATTGCAAGATTTTTCTGAGCGGCGGCATCACCTCCAGCAGCCGCCTTGGCAAACCACTCGATTCCCGACTTGCTATTTTTGTCTAGTACCCCCGGAATTCCCATCATATAGGCACGTCCTAACTCGTTCTCGGAGAAGGTATCTCCGTTCGAACCCGCTTTCGTCCAATCCTCGATGGCCTCGCGCGCTTTTCCGGTGCGCATATATGCAATGCCTCGATTGCGCAACAAAGCAGAGTCATTCGGCTCACTCTGCAGGCTTCTCGACAGCACGAGAATTGCATCGGAATAATTGCCCTGCTGCATGAAGAGACTCGCCAGTTCACGTCTATCACACGACGAGCAGAAAAGCCCTGGACTCAGAGCATCCGCGCGGTCGAAGTCCCGTTGAGCAGCCGCGGCGTCTTTTTCGACATGGACATGCAACCAACCCTCTTCTTCCGCAATCATCGAACCTAGTACGCTCAACTGAGACTTCGAAAGATGAGAGGTCTCGCATTCCGCATAAAATGCCCGCATCGCTTCGACATTTCCGCCCCAGCGAGTTTCAAGATTGTTCATGTATTTCATCCGGGCAATGAGCGTGTCGGGTGCAATTTTGATCGCATCATCTAGGAATTGTCGCCCGCTATCGGCGATACCAAGTTGGCCGGCCATATCGATCGCCTGAACGTAACTTAGTAGCGGTTTCCCGGTCAGGGTAAGCGAAGCTTCGACATCTTGCCAGGACCTGGCGAGCGCCTCTTTCATGCCGACAATCTGGTCCTCGCTGGTATTTTCAATGTACGCGCCACCGCGCTTTTCCTCGCCGACCTTCCGGTAGTAAATCGCGCGCGCCAAGTGGGCCACATAAGACTTCGGGAATTGGCCTATCCACTGATCGTACTTGGTCGCCAGAGCAACATCGGTGGGGTAAAAAACGCGAAATGCGTCGCGTAAATTCCCCTCAGTAATCGAACCCTTTTCATATTTGCGCTGTAGCGCGGAATATTGTCCATCGAGCTTTGCGAATTCGTTGCTTTTCAACAGCGTCGTAGCATCGACGAATTGGGTCTGCATGTGCGTGCATGCTGATAATATGGTCAAAGCTGTGGTAACGATGAGAAGTAAAAAACATCGCTTCATTGGCAATCCTACGACCGTGAAGCCTGGCAGGATAACTTGCGCGGTCTATCCATTACGTGAGGCTTCGCACGGTTCACCCTATAAAAGTGGTGTTCGACACCGGCGGCAATTGATTCGTGCCTATTGCAAATGGTAGACCATCGAGGGGCGGCGCTGACGCCCGGAATTTACATTGCTGCATGACCGCTCAGGGCGATGGCAGCAACAAAATCCTCGAAGCAGCCACCCGCGTCCCGGACGGTTAGAACCTTAGCCAATTGCCGTACGGCTATATAAGGCCCTCCGCCAAGCGCGCGGTCAAGCAGACTATCTGGTGGCTTCGATCAAATTTGAATCGTCCCGACGATCACTTTCGGCGCCGCGTTCGCACTGCAACTATTGCGCGTTATCCAAGAGTTGGAAGAGTCGCATTTGAATCGCTGGCGCAAGCGTCTCGGCAAACGTCCCTGTCAGATGATTGTCGTCACGATAGATAAGTTGTCCGTGCTGGGTGGCGGGGCATGATCTTCCTGGACAAATAAGGTCGCTCAGATCTAGAAAGTAGACACTTGTCAAACCGGCCGCAGCCGCCCGCTCAGCGGAAAAGGCTGCCCCGTTGAGTGCAACGGATGCGTCGAAGTCGCAGGATTCGACGGCATGAAGGCGGGGAAACTCACGTCGCACGACGCAGGCGGGAATGTCGAACGGTGGGATTGGGGTATCCCTGATCACGATGATCGGGACCCCGGCACGTGCAAGCCCTTCTAAGGTTCGTCGCGTTCCCAAACGTAGTTCTTCCGTGGACATCAGTTCCTCCGCGCGGAAGCCGCGAAAAATGGCGCCGTTGTAGCTCGCCATGACTACCGCAGAGGGATGGATCGCGACGATCTTTTCGATTGCGCGAGTGCGCCATTCGTTGCACTCTTTGTAGACCGCCGAGGAATGGTGTGGGTTGATGTCGCTCGCTGCGCAACCAGGTCTCAGGACGGTGATGAGGCGCCATGCCTTCGCGTTGGCCGCTGTCCGAAACGGATTGAACCACTGTATGGCGTGCGAGTCGCCAAACAATACAACGGATCGTGGTGAACCCGAAGCGCCGAATTCGCAGATTCTAACTTCCGCCGTGGCACCCTGACTCCAGCAAGCTTTCGGCGATATATCGGCGACGTCGGTCGTGGCCGCACTGATTGACTCGAGTCTCCGGTCTGTCGTCAACTCCTCTCCGAAGTGTAGCAACGCCCATGAGGCCGCGACGGTCAGCAGGGTCGCGCCAGCAGCTGCGCCCAACGTCAACGCTGAGCGCGCCCCGAGGTATGGATTCGCTCGAATAGGTCGTTCCACGAAGGTGAAGGTAAAGGCTGCAGCCAGCAGGGATGCGATGGCCGCCAAGATCTTGCCCCCCACCGAAACGCCGGGGAAAAGAGTCCCGGCGAACACGACAAATGGCCAATGCCAAAGATACCAGGAGTACGATCGGGCTCCGATAAATTGGAGAGGTGCGACACTCAGCCCCGCACTGATCCCACGCTGAGGCGCCGTGGCTCCGGCGAAAAGCGCCGCCAGCGTCCCGGCGACCGGTAACACCGCGATCCACCCGGGAAACCCTGCGCCTCCCTTAAACAGGAGTCCGGTACCGAGAATGAGAGCCATTCCGCCGATTCCACCCCAGACCGGCCAGCTGGTGCTTACCGGTGTCCTAGGGACGGGCAGCAGCGCTAAGAGTCCCCCGGCCGCGAATTCCCACGCCCGCGCCGGCAGTTCGTAGAAAGCGACGGTCGGGGAGTGCTGGGTGAGGTAGAGGCAGTAAGTGAACGAAAAGGCCACGACCGCGCTAAGAATCCAAATCGATCGCTGTTTCCCCCCCGGGCCTCGATTAGCTGCCAAAATCAACATCGGCCACACCAAATAGAACTGCTCTTCGAGGCCGAGCGACCATGTATGAAGTAAAGGATTCCCTTCGACATTCGGCGAAAAATAGTCAGCAGCGCTCTGGTCGAAAAAGACGTTACTCATGTACAGCGCGGCCGCTCGTGCAGCGCGTCCAGTGAATGCGATTTCCTGCGGCGAAAATACCAAAGCGGCAAATAGCGTAGTCGCCAACAGCACGAGAGCGCATGCGGGCAGAAGCCTGCGCGCACGACGCGCATAGAACCGGAGAAGATGTATCCTGGAAGTTGCGCGATATTCAGCCGCTAACAGCCCGGTAATTAAGTATCCAGAGAGAACAAAGAACACGTCGACACCGACGAAGCCGCCCGGACACCATGAAATGCCGCAATGGCGACACACCACGAGTAAGACCGCCACGGCTCGCAATCCTTCGACATCGGGCCGAAAGAAACTACCGAACTGGTGGGCGGTCGCCTTTGAATTCATTGAGTCGCTCTAAGCTCAATGCTTAGCATAGATTTTAGCAGTGCAGCAGTCGGTGAATCTGCGCACGGTTTAATACGTCTAGCGACGATGAGATGGAGCAGCAACGATACGGCCTGGCCCCTGCCGGTAATTGCCTCTTAAGCTAAGAAACCCATCAGCTATTTTTCGCCGCCGCTCGCAGTAGCGGAGTGATTAGATCGATGGGCAAGGGGAACACGATGGTCGAGCTCTTTTCGCCCGAAATATCGGCGAGCGTTTGCAGATAGCGAAGCTGCAAAGATGCGGGTTCGCTCGACAGGATTCTAGCAGCTTCCGCCAGTGTTTCCGCCGCTTGCTTCTCGCCTTCCGCGTGGATCACCTTGGCACGTCGGCCGCGCTCGGCTTCGGCCTGTCGAGCCATTGCCCGGATCATGGTCTCATCGAGATCAATATCCTTGATTTCGACATTGCTCACTTTCATGCCCCAGGCCGCCGTATTCGCGTCCAGGATCTGCTGAATAGCGGCATTCAGCTTGTCGCGCTGAGCCAGCATCTCGTCCATTTCGTGTTGCCCCGCCACCGAACGCAGGGTCGTTTGAGCAAGCTGACTGGTGGCTTCCCACGGGTTGGTCACCTGCAAAATGGCCTTTTCAGGATCGACGATACGAAAATAAACTACCGCACTGACTTTGACCGAAACGTTGTCCCTGGAAATCACGTCCTGCTTCGGCACATTTAGCACGACCGTGCGCAGTTCCAGCTTCTTCATTTGCTGAATCAACGGCAGTACCAGTCGCGGACCTGGGCCTTTGACGCCAGTGAACCGGCCGAGCGTGAACATCACGCCACGCTCATATTCCTTCAGAATTCGTAGCGAACTGGCGAACAGAAGCACCAATACGACGACGATGACGGGTAACGAAAGGCTCATCAGAGACTCTCCTTCTAATTCTGCGGTTCGACCCAGAGTGTAAGGTCCACGACTTTGACAATGCGGGCCTGTTGACCGGCGCGCAGCGGACTCGCGGCGCGGGCGTTCCACAATTCTCCGCCATAGCGCACGACGCACCGGTCCTGACAATCACTGATCGCTTCCACGGTTGCGCCGATCATCGTCTCGACACCGGCGCTCAGGGGCCGGCGTCGCGCACGCGCGGCCAGCCAGCCGATCGTGATGATGACGAGCCCACCGGCCACGGCGATTCCCACGATCAACGGTAGCGCCACACGCAGTCCCGACTCATGATTGCCGAAGAGAATGATGGATCCGATGACAAATGCCGCCAAGCCTCCGGCGCCGAGCGATCCATACGCCGGCATGAAGAATTCGGTGACGATCAAGCCGATTCCTAGAGCCATGAGGGCGAGACCCGCGTAGTTGACCATCAGGAGTTGCAATCCGTAAAGACCCAGCAGCAGCGAGAGCGCACCGACGACACCGGGCAGCACCGCTCCGGGGTTATAACCCTCGAGTAGCAACCCGTAGATGCCTATCAATAAGAGCCCGTAGGCGATGGTGGGATGAGTCAATACCAGCAGCAGCCGTGTACGCCAGTCCGGAGCAACCCTTCGCACCGCCAATTGCTGGGTGTCGAGTACCACCTCGCGATCCGCCAATTTGACCTTGCGTCCCTGCAGCTGCCGCAGCAGATCCGGGATGTCTTTCGCGACGATTTCTATGGCGTTTTGCTCGAGCGCGTCGTTCGCGGACAGGCTTGCGGCACCGCGTACCGCGGATTCGGCCCACACGGCATTGCGCCCGCGCAATTGTGCCAGCGAGCGAATGTACGCGACGGCATCATTGACCGCCTTGCGCTCACCGGCGGTGCCCGCGGGCGTCGGATCCGGGTCGTTCTTTTTCTTGTCTTCGCCAGGATTGGCGGTCGGCGATGCCGGCGGTGTACTCGGCTCGCCGCCAATCGATATGGGCGTCGCAGCGCCGAGATTAGTCGCCGGGGCCATGGCGGCGAGATGGCTCGCGTACAAAATGTAGGTTCCGGCGCTTGCCGCCCGCGCGCCGCTCGGTGCCACATAGGTCACGACCGGCACAGGCGAAGCAAGGATGGCTTTGATGATATCGCGCATGGAAGTATCGAGACCGCCGGGCGTATCCATCTGAAGGATGACGACGGCGCTGTGATGGTTCGCCGCATCCGCGAGCGAGTCCTCGACATAGCGACTCATTGCGGGGCCGATGGGGCCGCTGAGTTCGACCAGGGTTGCGAACCGGTCAACGGGCGCGGCTGCATCGGTCTCGCGACTCGACACGGAAATCGCAAGCAGCAGCGCGGTCGCGAGCCACAGTGCAATGCGGCGCAAATCGATCCCCCCGGCACAAACCTCGCTCACTGCCTGACCCTCGTTGGCGGCGGCTGCGTGTCACCCACCTGGTGATGGTAGCTTGAAGCGGGCCGCACGTGTGAATCGAAGCCCTTTTAAGGGCCGTACGCGCGCCGTTGGTGCCGTCATAACATTTGTGTCAATGCTCTCGCTCCGGTCAGGACCGCCAACAGCATCAAGAGGCGCAACACCCAGCGTCGAAAATCCACCGGGTTCGCGTTCATGAAGCCTCGATTGCCCAACCAGACGCCGGCCGCAAGGGGCGGCAAAAAAAGCACGCCGTTCCAGACCGTCGTCCGGCTGAGTAGGCCGCTCCAGCCCTGCCACGCAAGTGCGGTGACATCGGTGATCAGAAAGAAGGCGATCAAAGAGGCGCGACCGGCTGCTGCTCCGGCGGGCGAACTGAAGAAGAACAGGATCACCGGCGGCCCGCCGATACCGAAGCCGCCGTTGCAAAGACCCGAGGCGGTGCCCGTGGTGAAAGTGACAGCCGGCCCCGGCAGTGACTTTAGCGCATAACCCTGGGCCAACAGGATCGCAGCGAGCAGCACGAAGACCGCGAGAGCCAGGGTCATCGGGACCGCAGGCACATGAGCGAGTGCGTAGACTCCGACAGGCGTACCCACGAGGCTGCCAATCGTGAGCCAAAAAAGCGACCGCCAATGGATGTCGCGCCACACACCGGGCAAAAGATGCAGGCTAGCCACGACCTCCATGATGAAGATCGATGGCACGATCTGCGCCGGCGGCAACAAAAGAGACAGCGATACGACGGCGAGCATCGAGAAGCCAAAACCACTGTACCCTCGCACGACGGCGGCGCCGAAGATGCAAGCAACAGCATAGAGGAGTATCAGGATTTGCATGGGTTGCGGGGCCCGCGCCGGCTATCGAGGCACAGTCTGACGATCGTATCGGCTCAGAATCCATAACGCGCCCGGCAATGCGGTGAAATCGGCGAGCAACGCGAGCACAAAGGCCGACGCGGATACGATGCCGAACTCGCGCATCGGCGGCAGGTCGGAGAGCGCGAGTGCCAGAAAGCCGCTGGCGTTGATCAGAGTTGCAAATAGAATCGGGCGACCCGCTACCAGCAAGGCGTGTTGAAGAGCGCCGGCGGTCGTGCCGGTCGAGCGGCCTTCCTGAAAATGATAGAAGAAATGAATCTGATCGTTCTCGGTCGCGCCCAGCACTGTAGAGCCGATGAGTATCGTTGCGATATTGAGCGGAATGTCCGTCAAGCGCATCACGAGAAACACACATAGGATCGCGAACAGCGAGGGAATCATCGTCATCAATCGGGCGGATGGGCTGCGAAACACCAGCAGGAACCCGAGAAAAATGACGCTGGCCGTGAGTGCGAAGCTCTCGGTGAGCGTTGGAAGGAGGCGCTGCGTAATCTCCGCGCCGAGGACGCCCTTGCCGACCACTCTTCCGCGGACCGCGTGCAGAGCCGGCTCCTCGGCCTGAGCCTCGGCCCATATCCGCTCCACGAAGGTGCGCATGGCGCCTATTCGGCCGAAGAGCTTCGCTCTCCCACGGATGGAGATCCGAACATTTGCAAGGTCAGTCACATCGACATACGCGCGCGCGCCGGGCTCGGTCAGCATGATCTGCTCGAGATCGTCGGCAAGCTTCGGCCACGCGGATGCTGCCGTCGGTAGTTGATCGGATCCTGTTTCGACGTAGCGCGCCCATCGCAGCACGGATGTGGGGCCGTCAACGGCAGTGATACGTGGGTCGCTTTCGAGTCGTCGGGTGAGCTGCTCCACAGCGCGCAGGAAATCCGGGTCCAAAGCGTGGCCGGCCGGTGTCTGCAACCAAAGCTCCACGACGTCGAGCGCGTTCGACTCCTCGAAATGGCGGGTATCCTGCGCCACGCGCTCGTTGGGATTGACGTAGCTCAACACGTCCATCTCCAGAGCAAGAGGTGCAACCACGCCGCGAATGCCGAACAACGCGGCCGCCCCGCACAGCATCAACACGACGGCGCCGCCAACCAACGGCCAGCGATATCGGCGGCTCGCCGGAACCAATACATCGACGAAACCGGGGAACCATTTGCCGACTGGAACAATTTCGGAACGCATCGGGGTGCGAAATAGCGACTGCAGTGCCGGAAACAACGTGAAGCAGCCTATCCACGCCACGATGACCCCGCACGCGGTCCACAGTCCCATCTCGCGGACGGGACGAATATCCGAGATGGCGAGCGCGCCAAAACCGACCGCAGTGGCGAACATCGAGGCGGTACACGGCAGAAACTTATTCGCAATCGCACGTGCATGGTGCTCGAGAAGAGTCGGCGAATCGTCCGGCTCGATATACCGTGAATGAACATAGACGAGCGTCGCGGTGGTGGTCACCATGACGGTTAGCGGAACGAGGGTCGAGATCACCGTGTGCGACCAGCCGAAGATATCGGCCAGTCCCATCGCCATCGCGACCAGCGCGCCAAGCGTGACAATGATGGCCCCCAACGCGCGCCATGAGCGGTAGATGATCATCACGAGCGTCATCAGGAAGAGTCCAAATAGCGGCATGAAGCGCACCGTCGCCGCGCCGGTTTGCCGCTCGAGCCAGGCATCCAGCCACGGCGATCCGACACGCCGGACCTTGGTGAATGGACCGCCTGAAGCCTCGAGAGGCAGGGCGAGCGCATCGATCGCCCCCAGTGCGCGATCGCGCTCGGCGGGCGAGGCGACGCGCAATTCGAGCGCAATGCCGAAGTAATGGTCTCCCAGAAGGCCGGCGCGGCGGAACAGCGGCGTTCCGGTCGCGAACGTGCGCAGTCGCTCGGCCTCAGCGGAACCGATCTCGACCGCCGAACCCCCGCGACGGTAAAGGTCGAGGAGGCTGTGGGCCTCGACCTGCGGAATCTTTGCGAGTTCATGCTCGAGCCGGTCAGCGGCGCGCAGCGAGGCCGCGCTTAGAGGATCCGGCGATTCGAGCACGATCAGCGCCTGGTCGCCCTCGGGAAACAGACGATCGAATTCGGAAGTGGCGCGCGCGACCGGATCGCCGGCTACGATCAGTCGTTCGATTGCAGGGTCACTGGGCACCCGCAAGGCACCGAATATGCCGGCTGCGGTGAGGATTAGGAATGCGCCCGCAATCCAGCGTCGCGCTCGCAGTACACTGAGGAAGAACTGAACGACCTTGGGGGAAGCGGGCACACTCATGGATGCAGGCGCGCTCTTTTCAACCGGAAAAGGTCTCGGCGCCGTAGCATAATAGCCTAAACACATGAGCACACTGCTAGCAGCGACGCTTTCGACCCTGGTGTTCTGCGCCCCCGGCTATCCCGGCGGCGCCGGCGACGCTCAGCCGCTCGTGGACCAATTCGCGAGCGCGGCCGCGGCCGCCTCCGGATGGCCGGCGGGAAGTCTTACGGCTGTCTACGATCCGACCGAGGAGGGTGGTCTCGCGAAGCTTGGGCAGGCCGATGCAGTGCTCGCCTTTGTGCCGTATCCGTTCTTTGTCGAGCACGCGGCGGAGCTGCATCTGACGCCGCTCGTGCAGGCAGACGTGACGGATATCGGTCCACAGCAGCGATGGACGTTGGTTGCAAAGGCGGGCCGCGTTACCGGGCCAGCATCAATGGCGGGGTATACGATACTCAGTGTTGCGGGCTATGCCCCCGATTTCGTTCGCCACAGCGCGCTCGCGGGCTTTGCGCTGCCGCCGGACGTGAAGATCGCGTCGACGGGACAAATCCTCAGCGCGTTAAGGCGGGTGGCCGGCGGCGAACCCGTGGCGGCCCTGCTCGATCAGACCCAGGCGGCGGCGCTTTCCAGCCTGCCGTTCGCATCGGAGATCAAGACCGTCATGCAATCTCCGGAGCTGCCCGTCGCTCTCATTGCCGTGGTCGGCTCGCGCGTGACCGCGGACCGCGCACGATCGCTGCGGGAGGGGCTCTTGAAGATGAGCCACGCTGCGGGAGGTAGCAACTCACTGGGACCGCTGCGTTTGCAAGGATTCGTGCTGCCGAAACTGCCGCCCACTGCGGCAGGCCCGTGACCCCGCGGTTCTGGTGCGGGATCGCGATGCTCGCGGTCGCGGGCTGCGCGGCACAACCCCGACCGGTCCCGCCGGCACAGGGCGCGCCGCCGTCGTCAGTCCCTGAACTTGCTGCGGCAATCGAGGCGGACGCACAGCGGAGCGATCACGAACCCGACTCGAAGATCCGAGACGAACTAGCGGCCGAGGCCAGCCGCGATGCGGATGTCTGCCTCGCGCGTGAGCCGCAAGCGGCCGCGTGTCTCTACGGGAATGCGGTCGCGCTCGGGCTCAATGCGCGCGCCCACCCGACGCGCGCGGGCGAATTCTTGAAGAGCATGCTTGAGAATCTGGCACGTGCCGAATCGGTGGATCCCGGCTATGACGAAGCAGGACCCGCGCGCGTGCAGGCGCTGGTGCTGATCCGTGCGCCGGGGTGGCCGCTGGGACCCGGCGATGCCGAGTCAGGTTTGGCTGCCGCGCGTCGAGCCGTAGCGCTCCGGCCGCTCTACCCGCCAAACCTGTTGGTGCTGGCGGAAGCGTTGGCGAAAACAGGAGACGCGAGCGATGCCCGGGAAAGCTACACGCGCGCGCGCGACGCAGCGCTGGCATTGCCCGTCTCGGCCGATCGGGATGATTGGCTCCATCAAGCCGATCAGGGGCTGTCGCACAAGTAGCTCGATTATTCGGCAGCGCAGCAAGATCGGCGCGCTACTCGTGCTCTCGTGCGCCGACCCAATGCGTCGCATGCGGCCCTTCGCCGACTTGAAACCGTCGGACATTCCCTTCCAACATGCGATCCGCCTTTGTCACTCGCTGATGTTGTCGTAGATGCTCGAGCCACGAGTCCGTCCGGAAGGTCTCGATGAACCGTCCCTCCAAACCGGGATCTTCGAAGATGCCCCAGTCATAGGCGCCGTCTCGAAGCCGCTCGCGCGAATATCGGCCGAGCGCGTGGAGGAACGCTTCCCGATTCTTCGGATCGATGCGGTAATCGATCGTCACCAGAACCGGCCCTCGGTCCGGCTCTATCTCATATGTCGTGACGGGCGCCGGCCAGTGCATGGATGGTGAAAAATCGAGATTCGCGCCCGTTTGCAATTTCCAGCGCCAGGTCAGTGGAATCGCGATGATCGCGCCCGAGGCCGCAAGAGCCAGAGCGGCACGCAAGCCGGCGACGGCAGCAATCTCGCCCCATATGGCGCTTCCGATGGTCAGCGCGCCGAACATCACGGTGACATACATCGCGAGGCCACGGCCGCGCACCCACTCGGGAAGGGCAACTTGCGCCGAGACGTTGAGGCTCGACACCGCTGCGATCCACGACGCGCCCGCGATGAGGCTGGCCGCGACCGCCGTCACGATGTCCCCGGCGAGGGCAAACAACGCCGTCGCCATCGAACTGGCGAAAGTGGCGGCGGCGAGCAGCCGGTCTGCGCCCAATTTCGCTCGGAGCCATCGCAACAGGAACGCACCGCCCACCGCCGAGACCCCAATGGCGCCGAGCAATACGCCGTAAAGTGTAGGGCCGCCGGCGATCTGTTTGCGCGCGACGAGCGGCAACAATGCCCAGTAGGCACTGGCGAAAACGAAGAAAGCGATGGTCCGAATCAAAGTAGCACTGAGATGCGGATTGTATCTTGCGTGCCTAAGGCCGGTGCGCACGGCGTTGCCGAAAGGTTCGGGTGCCAGTCGCGGGCCGCTTTTTCTCGGCGGGCGCCACCACACAAGAGCGGCGATAACTCCGAGATTGCTAAACGCGTCGAGCCAAAACGGCAGGGCGATTCCGAAGGCTCCCACGAGGACTCCGCCGAGCGCCGGACCGACGGCACGGCTGACATTGATGCCTACACTGTTCGCCGCAATCGCCGAGGGCAGATCGCCTCTCGGCACGAGCTGACTGACCACCGCGGCCCAAGCGGGCGCTGTGATGGCCGAACCGACTGTCACGATGAAAGTGAACAGCAAGAGGCTGCCGGGCATGATCAGATGCAGCCAAACGAGCACGGCGAATGCGGTGGAAGTGATCGTGATTGAAGACTCGCCGAAGATCAGGAATCGGCGCTGATCGACGATGTCCACCAGCGCCCCCGCCGGTATCGCGAACAGAAACATGGGCAGACTGTTTGCAACCTGCACCATCGAGACAATGAAGGGATCCGGGTTGAGGCTCGTCATGAGCCACCCGGAAGCGACGTTGGACATCCAGTAGCCGACATTCGAGACGACGGTGGCGATCCATATCAGTGCGAACACTCTGTGGCGAAACGGAGCCCACGCGGATGCGGCAACGCGCGGCGGCGAGGTGGCGGCTGGAACGCGGGCTGTAGATTCGCTCATGCCGGTCAACTAGCCAAGGAGGAGACCAATCGTAGCCTAATTGCTCATCACGGCAACTCTCAACTACCATGACACTGATGATAGCGTCGGAAGTCTTCATTACCTGCGCCGTGACGGGTTCGGCGGATTCGGTCGGCAAAAACCCCAATGTGCCCGTGACGCCGACGCAGATTGCCGCGTCCGCGCTCGATGCGCACGCGGCCGGCGCCGCCATCGTGCATCTGCACGTCCGCAATCCAAACACCGGTGCCGCAAGCCGGGATCCCGCACTCTTCCGGGAGGTCGTCGACCGAATCAGGCAAAAGAACAGTGAGGTCGTCCTGAACCTGACGGGCGGCATGGGCGGCGATCTCATGATAGGACCGGAGGACGCGCCGCTCAGTTTCAGAGCCGGCACTGATTTTGTCGGGCCTAACGAGCGGATCACCCATGTGATGGAATTAGCTCCCGAGATCGGCAGCCTCGACTGCGGCTCGCTGAACTTCGATGAATTGCTCTACGGGACGACGCCCGGTTATCTGCGCAGCATGGCGCGTGCCTACCAACAAAAGAACGTTCGTCCCGAACTCGAAGTATTCGAACTCGGCCACATCGAACTCGCCAAGCAACTCCTCACCGAAGGCCTCATCAATCAGCCGGCCTTGTTTCAGCTATGCCTCGGTATCAAGTACGGCGCTCCCGCGAGCTCCGAGGCTATGCAGGCCATGCGCGATGCCTTGCCGCCGGGCTCGCCTTGGTCGGCGTTCGGACTTGGCCGGATGCAAATGCCGATGGTCGCCCAGGCCGTGCTCCTCGGGGGCAATGTGCGCGTGGGGCTCGAGGACAACCTGTATCTTGATCGCGGTGTGCCCGCGACCAATTTCCAATTAGTCGAACGGGCCCGTGCGATCATCGAACTCTTGGGCGTTCGTGTGCTCACCGCCTCCCAAACGCGAGAGCGGCTCGGACTTGCGCGACGCTAGGTCGCCTTGAAGATCGCCTTGATCTTCAAGCTGGCCGGATCGATCACTGCGAGCAGAGGTCGCCCCCGGCCGGTCAGTGGTATGGAGTCGCGCCGATCCGAGGGGACGCCGGCTACTCGCATCCGCTCCTTGAGCGCTTTCTTTTCAATGCCCGAGAAAAATCCAATGTCATCCACGTTCTTCAGCTGTGTGCGCAGCTCCGGCAGTCCCTCATCCCAGGACTTGAAATATCGCGGCATCGATATGACATCGAGGCCTCCTTGAGTCGCCGAGGATATGATCTTTCCGCGATCCATCGGATCCTTGGGCAGCGGCGCCCAGATCCAGCGCGGTAAGCTATACCAATGCGGCACCAGGGCCGCGTGCTCTTGGCGGGCGAGGTCTAATTCGTTGGGGTCTATGTCGTAGGCCTGGATGACTTGGAGGCAGTTTTCCGAAAACGCATAATACAAGGGCCGACCGTTCCAGAGTGCCGTCGAGCCGTACACCAGCGCGATCAGTTGAACGGTTATGATCATTGCGATATCCCGACCGAGTTCACGCCGTGATTTGGCGGCGCTGGCGATGATCAACGTGACGAGGGGACCGACCACCAAGTCGACGCCGACCAACACCGCGACAACACGCGGGACATCGGCCAAATACCAGCCCGGCCAATGATACCAGCCGAGGTAGAGCGCACCGAGAGTCAGCGTCAGGACGATGGCGCTGCCGAGAAGATGCAGTCCGAAGGC
The DNA here is from genome assembly GCA_963755965.1 of uncultured Gammaproteobacteria bacterium. Lineage (GTDB taxonomy): Bacteria > Pseudomonadota > Gammaproteobacteria > Steroidobacterales > Steroidobacteraceae > Bog-1198. The sequence goes on along the minus strand of CAVWLU010000004.1, from coordinate 653,769 downwards.
TTTCAATCTGAACTTCAAGTTTGGCATCCGAGTGGCCGCGACGGTATCGATGATAGTGCTCCCGCTCTATTGTTCACAAATCGATGGCTGACGGAAGGCCGAAGAGTCAGTGTCGGTGAAAATTGCAAATGCCGTCACATTGCGCGGAAGGGTCGGCCCTGAAGGGTCGGCCCTGAAAGAGGAACCCTATGAGGACCTCACCCGTCGCACGGCATCTCGCCAACCGCTGATCTCGGCTTCCCGTGCGGCGCCGGTCTTCGGCTCGAAACGCGCATCGGCCGCTGCTAGCGCGGCGATATCTTCAAGCGAGCCGTACATGCCTGAGCCGAGACCTGCTAAACAGGCTGCGCCAAAAGCCGTCGACTCGGTGATCTTCGGCCTCTGGATCGGAACTCCCAAGATGTCGGCGAGGCGCTGCATGAATAACCTGTTTTGTGCCATACCCCCATCGACTTTCAGCATGGTCGGACGCATGCCGTCAGCCGCCATGGCCTCGAGCAGGTCGTAGGTCTGGTAGGCCACGCTGTCGAGCGCCGCACGCGCGATCTCTCCGCGGCTCGAGGAGCGCGTCAGTCCGATCAGCGCACCGCGCGCGTGAGGGTCCCAATGCGGTGCACCGAGTCCCGTAAACGCGGGCACCAAGTAAACTCCGCCGCTATCCTCGACGGAAGCCGCCAATGCCTCTACGTCCGACGCACGTGAAATGACACCGAGTCCATCGCGCAACCACTGGATCGCTGTGCCCGCCGATAGGATGGAGCCTTCGAGAGCGTAGGTCACTTTCCCCTTCAATTGATACGCGATCGTACTAAGCAATCGATTCTGACTCGGCACCACCTGCTGCGCGGTATTCTGCACCAGGAACGCACCCGTGCCGTACGTGCTCTTGACGTCGCCGGCCGCGAAGCAGGCTTGACCCACGAGCGCCGCTTGTTGATCGCCGGCAATACCCCTGATCGGCAGGGTGTGACCGAGCACGGACTTCTCGATGTGTCCGAAGTCTCCCGCGCTATCTCGCACCTCGGGAAGACAGGATCGAGGGACGTTGAACATCTCGCACAGGGCCTCGTCCCACCGACCCTTGTGGATGTCATAAAGAGCCGTTCGGCTAGCGTTGGTTGCGTCGGTCGCGTGCAATCGGCCGCTGCTGAGGCGCCAGAGCAAAAAACTGTCGACGGTGCCGAAGGCAATGTGACCAGCCTTGGCGGCGTCGCGCGCGCCTTGTACATGATCCAGAATCCAAGCGATCTTGGTGGCTGAAAAATAGGGATCGAGAAGCAGACCAGTTTTTCGGCCGAGTTCTACCTCGGCATTGGCACCGTTCAATTCGCGGCAGCGATCCGCCGTGCGACGGTCCTGCCATACGATGGCGTTATGGATGGGCGCGCCGCTGCGACGATCCCACAGGATGGTAGTCTCCCGTTGGTTTGTGATGCCGACCGCTGCCACGGTACCGCCCGTTTCGCGGAGCCGCTGCAAAACTTGCCGGGTAGTGGACACCGCCGTCGCCCAAATCACCTCCGCGTCGTGCTCCACCCACCCTGGAGCTGGATAGATCTGCTCAAACGACTGCTGCTCGGTTGCCAGCATTTCGCCCGCGGCGGAGAAGCCGATGGCGCGAGTGGAACTCGTTCCCTGATCGATCGCGAGCAAAATATCTTGAGACACTTAAAGGGCACCTCGATCTTGCTTGGAAGCAGAATGCTAACACTTGGGGGGTCAATCGAAATCCGCCGGCAGATCGGGATGCTCCGCGTGGTCGAACATACGGTCGATCTGCTGTGAGTTCGTTCGCCCAATGGAAAGCGGCGGAAGTGCGTCTCGGGAGAAAAATGCCGCATCGCTGGTTTCGATACTCGGCCGGGCGCTGCCGCCCGTGATCTCGCAAATAAAAAAAAGCTTGTAGATGGCATCGAGATGGTGAGGCCGGTTGCGCTTGCGGTAATCGTAAACGGCGGCGAGCTTGATGGCCCGCGCCTGGTAGCCCGATTCCTCCGCAACTTCCCGGACCACGCTTTCGGCCGCCGATTCAGTCACATCGGCCCAACCCCCGGGGAGCGTCCAGGCACCATCACTGATCTCCCGGACCATGAGCACGCGGCCGTCGAGGAACGCCGCTGCGCGAACGTCGACTTTCGGGGTCGCGTACCCCTTCTCCACACTGAATGACTCGAGCACGGCCGCGCGAGCGTGGCCCGTGCCTTGTGCGATCAGAGACGCCGCCAATTCTTGGATGCGCTCATAGCGCAGGCGGTCGAACGGATCGCTACAGAAGCCGAGGCCAGTCTGAGCGATGGCCCGCAACTCCCGGCCGACGGTCAGCCAGGAGGGCTCGTTCGCAGCAGAGTCGTCGGTGGGCATCGTATGTTCACATCCCCGGAACGGCGCAGGTCGAATCCAACTATGACGCTTCCGCTTCGACCAACGATCGCAGCGCCTTGGAGACAGGAATTCGCACGTTGAGCTCCGCTCCGCCTGAAGGGGAATTGGTCACGTCGAAGGTTCCGCCGAGCGCAAAGACGCGGTGTCGCATCGAGGCCAAGCCGTGAGTGCCTCTTGCGGAGCCTGCATCGGATATTCCCTTACCATCGTCGGTGATGCGAAACACGACGTTGTCGTCATCGATATCAAGGGCTATGGCCACCGACTTCGCGCCGGAGTGTTTGATGATGTTGGCAAAAGCTTCTTGCGCGATCCGAAACAGCGCGATCCCGGCATCGGGGGTGAACTTTGGTTCCTCGTCCGGAAAATATTCGGTGCAATTGAGGTTGGCGCGGGCGCAAGTTTCCTTGAACTGCCAACGCAGCGCCGCAATGAATCCCACGTTGTCGAGCAGTGTGGGGCGAAGCTCTTCAATGATGCGGCGTTTTAAATCGATACCGGCGGACAGATTCTGCTGCACCCGATTGAGGCGATGCTTCATGTCGATCTCGTTGGCCGCGAGATGCTGCTCGGCCCAAGAAATGTCCATACGCGCTCCGACCAGCAATCCGCCGAGCTCGTCGTGCAATTCACGGGCGAGACTAGCCTTCTCACGTTCGGCGACGCCCTGCAAATGGGTCGATAGTTCGACGAGTTCCTGGGTGCGCTCTTCGACCTTGCGCTCGAGCCGGTGCTTTTGGTCGCGCAACTCTTCAGTTTGCCGTGCGCGCCCACGCAGATATTTATAAATCAGACGAGCGGCGACCCCGATCAACAACGCGTTGCAGACGGCCGCAACCATCACAATCCAGTGGTTCATTGGTATCTCATGCCAAACCGTCGAAGGTAGCGGGTCGTGGTCGTCCAATGTCGATGCAAAATACAAAAAAATCAAGTCAGCCGAATACCCGTCATCGAGTCAGGGAATGATAGTCGCGGCAAGATTTTTGTTGTGGGCTCGTTTTTGAGCGTGAGTTGGCAGCTGAAGCCGCTTACTATACGCGGCCTCATGCCGCTCGTTCGCCTCGACAAAGTATCATTGAGCTTTGGCCTCAAGCCTCTGCTGGACAATGTCGCCTTGCAAATTCGCAAGGGCGAACGCGTTTGCCTGCTCGGACGCAACGGCGAGGGGAAATCCTCGCTCCTGCGAGTGCTTACTCGCGAGATCTCTCCCGACAGCGGCGAAGTTTGGATACGACCGGGCGCCAAAGTGGCTAGCCTGGCTCAAGAAGTATCTCCCGCCAGTGACGAATCCGTGCTCTCGGTGGTCAAACAGGGTGTCCCGTCCGGCGGCGCGGACGGCGACTGGCAGGGCGAATTGCAGGTGGATCAAGTCATTTCGCGGCTGCAGTTGGACCGTGACGCGGCGCTTTGCTCCCTGTCCGGCGGCTGGCGCCGGCGAGTGATGTTGGGCCGGGCGTTGGTCTCGGCGCCTGACCTGCTTTTGTTGGACGAGCCGACGAACCATCTCGACATCGATGCCATTATCTGGCTCGAGGACATGATGATCGACTTCGGCGGCGCTTTGTTGTTCATCAGCCATGACCGTGCATTTGTCCGCCGCCTCGCGACGCGCATCGTCGAATTGGATCGCGGGCAACTTCGCGGCTGGCCGAGCAACTACGATGACTATGTGCTTCAAAAGCGGGCGGCGCTCGAGGTCGAGGCGAAACACGCGGCGCTGTTCGATAAAAAGCTTGCGCAAGAGGAGGTGTGGATCCGTCAGGGAGTGGAGGCGCGACGGACTCGCAATGAAGGCCGCGTCCGGGCGCTCAAGCAGCTGCGTATACAACGCAGCGAACGGCGCGAGCGGATCGGGCAAGTGGATCTTAAGGTGCAGGATGCGGCGCCGTCCGGCAAGCTCGTATTCGAAGCGCAGCACGTAACGTTCAATTTCGGCGGCGCGCCGATCATCGTCGATTTTTCTACACGCGTGATGCGCTCCGATCGAATCGGCATCATTGGGCCCAACGGGTGCGGGAAGACGACGCTGATCAAACTTCTGGTCGGCGAGCTCCCGCCTACCGAGGGATCGATTTACCGCGGCACTTCCCTGCTTCCGGCGTACTTCGATCAACAACGCGAGCAGCTTGATACGACGGCGTCCATCATGGATAACGTCACCGGAGGCAGCGGCGAGACGATCACGATCGACGGCCGCGCACGCCATGTTTCGAGCTACCTGCGCGACTTCCTGTTTCCGCCCGAGCGATTGCACGCGCCGGTCAGCATGTTGTCGGGGGGAGAGCGCAATCGCCTGTTGCTCGCGAGATTATTCGCCAAGCCGAGCAATCTTTTGGTCATGGATGAACCCACCAACGATCTGGATGCCGAAACGCTCGATCTATTGGAAGAGATGGTCGCCGACTATAAAGGCACATTGTTATTGGTCAGTCATGACCGCGCATTCCTCGATAGTGTCGTGACGAGCACTCTGGTCTTCGAGGGGCAGGGTCGCGTCAATGAATATGTAGGCGGCTACAGCGACTGGCTACGGCAGCGCAACCCGAGCGCTTCCTCGGCACGGGCACCGGCACAATCAATCACCCGAGCACCCGCGCGCGCATCGGCGCGCGGCGAGTCCAAACCACGCAAACGCTCCTACAAGGAGCAGCGCGAACTCGATGGGATTCCCGGGGCGATTCAACTTCTCGAGACGGAGCAGGCCGCGCTGCAAGCGGCGGTCAGCGACCCGGAACTGTTCCGGCGAGATCCGGCCGAGGCCAGCGCGACCTTGGAACGGTTGCAGCGTCTCACCCAAAATCTCGAGGCTGCGTACGCACGTTGGGATGCCCTGGAATCCCTTGAATAGTGCTAGCGCCGCGGGCGACCTCGACCCAACAGATCGCTGGGATTCGGCAACGCACCTCCGGCGGCATCGGGGATGACCAACGAGGATGCCTGCTCGCGACGCATTTCCTGCAGTTCGCGCATGGTCTGTTGCACCGCCTGTTCGGCAGCTTCGCCGAAATTCGCGATTGCCGCATTCAATGTCGCAGCGTCGAGTTCAAAACTGATCGGTACGGCACCCATTGGCGTCATGACCTGGGCCTGGCCGACGAATATGACAGGCCGCGCGGCGTCTGGCGATCCGTCGGCGGACACCGGTGTCAGACGGCGAATAGTCCCTACCCTGCGATCAGTGAAAGTCTCTTCGCGATATAGTTGGGTCGAGTCCATAGCTGCCTGGCGGCCATCGTTGGCGAAACTCATGTGCGGGTTACCTTTCTGTAAAGAGGCTCGTAGTCCTTACCCTAGCAGTTTCTGGGACACGGTGGACAGACCCCTCGGGAGGAAGTCCACTGCAGCCGCAGTGCGGGCGCCCTGATACGATACGCGGCTTGACACTTCCGCACACAATTCGCAAGGTCCCGGCATGGACGACGCTGCTTGGGATCGCCCTGTTTGGGCTGGCGTTGTTTTGGCTGCATCACGTCCTCAGCCAATACCGGTGGCAGGACATTCTGGCCCACATGAAGGCGATTCCCGGCACGCGGCTGTTGGGCGCGGTGGTGCTGGCGTGGTCCGGGTACGGCTGTTTGACGCTGTACGACGCATTAGGTCTGCATTTCGCCGGTGCCCGCGTGCCGTATCCGCGCCTCGCCCTGATTTCCTTCATGGGATACGCGATAGGCCATAACGTCGGCCTGAATACCTTGAGCGGCGGTGCCGTTCGCTACCGGGCCTACTCGGTATTGGGACTGACCGCGAAACAAATCGCGACGGTGATTGCGTTCGGCACCTTGACGTTTGCCCTGGGCACGGCGGTGTTGTTGGGATTGTCCCTGCTCTCGGATGCCGCGCTATCCGGTTCGGTGCTGCATCTACACCGCGCGCCGATCGTCCTCGCCGGCTGCCTGCTGCTCTCCGGGGTCGCGGCCTATCTCCTATTGGCTTACAAGCGTCATGAGCCGCTGCGCTGGGGCAAGATCGTGATTCCGGTTCCGCGCCCGCGCATTGCCTTCGCCCAAATCGCTGCCGCCTGCGGTGATCTCCTGTGTGCCGCCGGCGTGCTGTACGTGCTGCTGCCGCCGCAGGCAGCGATGGGCTTCGCGGCATTTGCGGGCATCTATCTGATCGCGATCGCTGCCGGCATCATCAGCAACGTACCCGGCGGCGTGGGTGTGTTCGAATCGGTGTTCCTGCTGCTGTTTCGTTCGGTGCCGCCGGATCATCTCTTGGGCGCGCTGCTCGCATATCGCATTATTTACTACCTCATTCCGTTTGCCGTAGCCCTTGCGCTGCTGGGTGCACACGAGTTATGGGCGCACCGGGCGCCCTTGGTGCGGATTGCCCGGCTCGGTCGCACGTGGCTCAGTACCGTCACGCCTCAGGTGACGGCGGTGGCCGTATTCGGCGCCGGCGCAGTGTTGCTTTTTTCCGGCGCAAAGCCCGGTCTCGGCAATCGCCTGGCGGCGTTGCACCATGTGGTGCCGTTGCCGGTGCTCGAGTTATCGCATCTGCTGGGAAGTGCGGTAGGCGTTGGGTTGTTGGTGCTTGCCAACGGTCTGTACCGCAGGCTCGATGCGGCCTGGTACATGACGATGTGGCTGCTTTGTGCAGGCGTCTTGCTGTCGCTTCTCAAGGGCTTCGATTACGAGGAAGCGATCATTCTCGGCGCTGTCGCGGTGGTGCTGGTGTCGGCACGGGAGCGTTTTCGCCGCCGCGCATCTCTGATCGAGCAACGGTTTTCAGCTTCCTGGGTCGTGGCGGTACTGTTGGTGCTCGGCGCGGCGACATGGCTGGTATTGTTCGCGTATCGGCACGTGCCCTACAGCAATGAATTGTGGTGGCAGTTTGCATTCGAGGCGCCGGCGCCTCGAAGTCTGCGCGCTTTGCTGCTGGCCGCCATGATCGCCGCCGCCTACGCGCTGTGGCGCCTGCTGCGCCCCTCGAAGCCGCTGATTTCGCCGCCGAGTCAGGCCGATCTCGACCGCGCGGCCCAGCTGATCGAGAACGCTCACGACACCTCGGCGAATCTCGCGTTGCTTGGCGACAAGAACCTGCTGTTCAACGCGGATCGGACGGCGTTCATCATGTATCAGGCATCCGGCGGCAGCTGGGTTTCCATGGGCGACCCCGTTGGACCGTCGGCATTGTACGAACCATTGGTCTGGACGTTCATCGAGGACTGCGACGGGATGGCGGTATCGCCGGTTTTCTATCAAGTCACGCCCGACCACTTGCCGCTCTACATCGACCTGGGATTGACGTTGAGCAAACTCGGCGAGGAGGCACGGGTGCCCCTCGATACCTTCTCCCTGGAAGGTGCCGCGCGCGCGGCTGTGCGTCATTCGCATCGCCGGGCGCTGCGCGAAGGCGCTGTGTTCGAAGTGGTGGCACGCGAAAACGTCGGCGCCATCATGCCCGAATTGCGCGCCGTATCGACCGCGTGGCTCGAGTCCAAGAACACGGCCGAGAAGCGTTTTTCCCTGGGCTTTTTCGACGAGCGTTATCTTGCAAATTTCGACTGCGCAGTGATCCGGCGCAACGGCACGATCGTCGCTTTTGCGAACATCTTGCGCGCCGGTGCGGACAGCCAACTGTCAATCGATCTCATGCGTTACGACGACGCGGCGCCGAAGGGCGTGATCGATTTTCTTCTCGCCGAGTGCATGCTGTGGGGTAAGGCGCAGCACTATCAATGGTTCAGCTTAGGTATGGCGCCGCTGTCGGGATTGGAGGAGCACGCGCTCGCCCCGGCGTGGCACAAGCTCGGGCGCATGGTGCAGCGCTACGGCGAAACGTTTTATCCCTTCGAAGGACTGCGAAAGTACAAGGAGAAGTTCTTGCCCGTGTGGCGTCCTCGCTATCTCGCGGCGCCGGGCGGCCTCGGCATGGCAGGCGCTTTGCTCGACGTCACGTCGCTCATTTCAGGCGGTGTCAGCAAGGTCTTGGTCAAATGAAGCACCTAGTCACGGCGGCACGAATTATCGTGCTATCACTCGGATGCCAAGCCGCCATGGCTGCGGCGGCGCCCGCGCCCGCACCCGCGACGCCCGAGGCCAAGGCCTCGCCGGTCGCCGCGCCCGCGGAAGTCTACAACTATGGACGCTTCGGCCAAGTCAGCGTGTATCGGGGCAGCGGCGAACCGCGTGATGTCGTGCTGTTCGTGTCCGGAGACGGCGGTTGGAATCTCGGCGTCGTCACTATGGCGCAACTTCTCACCGCGAAAGGTACCGTGGTTGCAGGGATCGACGTTCGTCACTATTTGCACGAGCTCGAGCAAGCGTCGGATAAGTGCGTTTCGCCGGCGGTTGATTTCGAGAATTTGAGTCACTACCTCCAATCGAAGCTCGAGTTCAAGACGTATGTCCAGCCGACCCTCGTCGGCTATTCATCCGGTGCGACGCTGGTGTATGCAACGCTCGCTGAATCCCCCGATGGTCTGTTCAAGGGTGCTCTGAGCATCGGTTTCTGCCCGGACCTCGATCTGAAAAAGCCGGTGTGCAAGGGTTCCGGCATCGAGGCGACCCCTCGGCTCGATTCGAAGGGTGTACTGCAGGGGGTGAATTTTCTCCCCGCCAAGCAGCTTTCCGGCAAATGGATCTCTCTCCAAGGAGCGACCGATCAGGTCTGCGCGGCCCCGGAGACTGAAAAATTCGTTGCCGCCGTACCCGGTGGCGAGATCGTCATGCTGCCCAAAGTGGGTCATGGGTATTCGGTCGAGAGGAATTGGGTCCCGCAGTACGAAGCGGCCTATGCGCGAGTCACCGCTGCTTCCAAAACGGCCGACGCCCCGACGTTGCCGGCGACCGTCGCCGATCTGCCGCTGGTCATCGTCCCCGCAGCGGAGGGCGGCCAAAGTCCATGGTTCGGGGTATTTCTGTCGGGCGACGGCGGCTGGGTCGGGCTCGACAAGGGCGTGTCCGAAAACCTCGCGAAGCACCACATCCCGATCGTAGGCTGGGATTCGCTCAAGTATTTCTGGTCGCCGCGCACGCCCGACGGGGCTGCGCAAGATCTCGATCGGGTGCTCCGGCATTACTCGACCGCGTGGGGAAAATCACACGTGGTGTTGATCGGGTATTCACAGGGTGCGAACACCCTGCCTTTCATGGTCAATCGGCTTCCACAGGCAACTCGCAGCCTGGTGGGACTGACGACCCTGCTGGGATTGAGCGATAGCGCCAATTTCGAGTTTCACTTCGCCAACTGGCTAGGGTCAAGCGGAGGCCTTCCGACCGAGCCGGAACTCAAGCGCTGGAGCGGCTCACCGTATGTTTGTCTGTACGGTGAGGAGGATGGCGACGCGGCCTGCCCTCAATTGACGGGGAAGGGCGGTAGCGCCGTGAAAATGCCCGGCGGCCACCATTTCGGCGGCAGATACCCGGAAATTGCGGCCGAAATAATTAGCCGAATTCCCCAGTTGTAGCTGCCGCCGCATCCTTTTAAGTGAATTGTTGCTCAATCTTGCTGGCAACTTCGCGGATCTTCGGCAAAAATTGCTCGATCGCTAATCGCGGTGGCACCGCAGTCGTAGCGTAGCGAACGGCGACAGTGGCGAGGATCCGATCGTTTCCCCGCACCGGTACGGCGAGGCTCGATTCCTCCGACCCACGGCGCGGCCCTTGGGCCATTCCGAAACCCTGGGTGCGAGTTTCGTTCAGGAGCCTATCGACCTCCGGACGGCTGCGAGCGAGCCGGTCCTGCGGCAGCGAAGAGCGGGCCAGCAACTCCAACAACGTGTCGCGCTGCGGCGCTCGACTGAAGGCAAGGTAAGCCCTGCCGGCCGCGGACGTCAGCATCGGGACTCGGGCGCCGATGCCGTAGTGCTCCAGGGCAAACGAGCCTTGCTGACCCGTCGTTTCCCGAATCATCATGGAGGCGCCCGCGGGTGTGGCGATCGAAACGGGCCACACAATCTGCGAACATAGTGCAGCGAGATGAAGCTTGGCGATGTGCGCCACCATCGCTTCGTCATCGAAACCATCCGCCAGAGCGCGTACCCTGATGGTCAGACGGTAGCAATCATCGTGCGGATCGCGTTCGACATAGCCGGCTAAACGCAGAGTCTCCAAAATCCGGTAAGTGGTGGTGCGCGGCAGGTCCACCGCAGTGGCGAGGGTGTTGATCGCCGCTCTTTCCAACCGGTTGAGTTCTGTCAGCATATCGAGCCCGCGATTCAGGGCTCTAATCGGCCGCGTGGATTCCCGCGGGCCGTCGGCACGCTCGCTGATTTCGTGGGGCCTAGACGGTTCTACCTTCGCATGCATGGTGACTTCCTTCCGAACGCTAAGTTAGCGATGGGTTTCTCCGCCGATTCTCTTTCATCAAGTGGGCAGAAGCATATTGGACAAAATGTGTATGCCAATCGGCGAGTTCAAGCGACCCCACTGCCCATGTAGGTACCGGCCGGAGCGATTTTGGTTGTAGGGCGCGAGGCCCTTGCTGCCGCAAGCGAGGGCGTGTTCAGCTACAATTCGGCTCGAATTTTTTGCTGAACCATAAGGGAAACGCCGTTACCATGTCGGAATCAATCGAAGCACCGTCCGTCTCCGCCACCCCGGTCGAAACGGTCATTATCGGCGCTGGCCCCGTTGGCTTATTTCAGATCTTCGAACTCGGGTTGCTCGGCATCAATGCTCACATCATCGATTCGCTGCCCCAAGTCGGCGGCCAGTGCACCGAGCTTTATCCGGACAAACCAATCTACGACATTCCCGCTCTACCGATTTGCGGTGCTCAGGAATTGATCGACCGTCTGTTGGAACAGGTCAAGCCGTTTCATGCCACGTTCCATCTCGGCCAGGAAGTCACCGAGGTCAAGCCCCAGCCGGACGGCAAAATTCTCGTGGCCACGGCTGCGGGCACCCGCCTGATGGCGGGGGCCGTAGTCATTGCTGCCGGTGTCGGCTCGTTTCAGCCGCGCCGCCTTGCCTTGCCCGGGGTCGAGGCCCTTGAAGGGAAGAGCGTGCATTATCGGGTCAAGTCCGCCGGCGACTTCCACGGCCGCGATCTCGTGATCTGCGGCGGCGGTGACTCCGCGCTGGATTGGACCGTCGCGCTATGCGACAAGGCGCGCTCCTTGACCCTGCTGCATCGACGCGCGGAATTTCGGGCTGCACCGGCGACCGTCGCGCGCATGCGCGAATTGGTCGCGGCCGGCAAGATGAAATTCGTGGAAGGTCATGCGGTGGCCTTGCACAGCGACAACGACAAACTGACCGGTGTCGTTCTGCAAAGCAACGATGGACACACAACCCTCAACGTCGCTGCCGACCACGTACTTGCCTTCTATGGGCTGCATCCAAAACTCGGCCCGGTCGCCGAGTGGGGTATGGAACTTGAGAAAAAGGCACTCAAGGTCGACACCGAGAAATTTCAGACAAGCGTGCCCGGGATCTTCGCTATCGGCGACATCAACACGTATCCCGGCAAGAAAAAATTGATTCTCAGCGGCTTTCACGAGGCCGCACTCGCGGCGTTCGCAATCCAGCACCACCTGTTTCCACAGAAGCGCCAGTTTCTGCAGTACACCACCACGAGCCCCATCATGCAAAAGCGGCTGGGCGTTGCCGCGCCCGATTCACACGCCCCGGCCGATTCGCATTGAATCAGTTGCTCGAGGATTTGATCAAGGTGATGACGCTCGAGCGCCTCGAGCTGGACTTGTTTCGCGGCGAAAGCCGCAATATAGGCAGTCCGCAAGTGTTCGGCGGTCAGGTGCTCGGCCAGGCTTTGATGGCGGCGACCGCGACGGTCGAAGGGCGAACCGTGCACTCGCTGCACGCCTATTTCCTGCGCCGCGGCGACTACAATTCGCCGATCGTTTACGAAGTCGACCGAGCGCGCGACGGCAATCACTTCTCAACGCGCCGCGTCGTGGCCATTCAGCACGGTGCACAGATATTCAACATGTCGGCTTCATTCCAATCCGCCGAAGACGGGCTCGATCATCAGCTCGCCATGCCTGATGTACCGCCGCCCGAGGATCTGGCCGATCAGCGATCCTATTATCGGGACTGGCCGGGGGACCTCCCACCGGTGATTCGCCGAATGCTCGATGTCAAGCGGCCGTTCGAATTTCGTCCCGTAAGGCCGCCGAATTTTCTCAAGCCGCAAAACCTCTCGCCCTCGAAATACATCTGGTTCCGGGCCGTGGCCGAACTTCCGGACGGCGAGGCGTTGCACCGATGCCTATTGGCCTATGTTTCCGATTTCAACCTGCTCGACACGGCGATGATTCCGCACGGAATTTCCGTGGTGACGCCGAATCTCGTGATTGCCAGCATCGATCACGCCATGTGGTTTCACCGGCCTGTACGCGTGGATGATTGGCTGCTGTATGCTACGGACAGTCCCAGCGCCTCAGGAGCACGGGGCTTCACGCGCGGCAGCGTGTTCGCGCGCGATGGGCGATTGGTTGCCAGCACTGCACAAGAAGGACTGCTTCGGGTGGTTACCCCATGAAGGCCGCTCTGATCATCGTACTCGTCGTTGTCGCACTCGTCGGCCTTTTGCTGACACTGCGCACCAGCCGCAGTGCCGGCATGCCGAGCGCCGAGGTGCTCAATCGCGCCAGTAAACGTGCTCGGGAGCAGGCGGCGTCCGATAAAGACGACTAGGGCGCCGGGGCAGTGCGCGATGACTCCCACACTGTTCGCGGCAGAACGTACAAGTGGCAGTCCCACCATCGATTCTTGGCGCGCCGGTGTTTGCGAAATACCGCCTCCCAGCGCATGCCGATTTTCTCCAACACGCGAATCGACGCCTTGTTGTTGACATCGACCGTTGAGATGACGCGTTCCGCACGGAGATCGAAAAATGCCGCATCGACGAGCGCGAGAGCGATCTCCGTGGCGAATCCCTTGCCCCAGTCCAAGGTTCCCAGCATGTATCCTAAGTCGACGACATTGCGTTCGATCAGCGACAAATCGCACGCGCCCATCACGCGGCCGGAAGCGATTTCCTCGACCGCCAGTTCGAATCGCGTGCGCGGCACTTCCTTTTGCGAGGCCAGCAGACCTTCGAGGTAGTCCGCTGTACTGTCCGCATCTCGAGGTCCGAAGAATAGATACCGGGTCACCCGCGGGTCGGCGGAGTAGGCATGGATGGCGTCAAAATCGCCCTGCACGAACTCGCGCAGATTCAGGCGCGCAGTGCGAACGGGTAGGGTGAGTGTGCGCATACGCCGCTAAAGCTTGACGCTTCGCGTCATGTCAATACTTTACCGGGATTCAAAATGCCTTTCGGATCCAATGCGCGCTTCAGCGCGCGCATCAGCGCGAGTTCGACAGGGTCGGCCCGTTCAGCAAACTCGGCCGCTTTCAACCTCCCGATGCCGTGCTCGGCGCTGATGCTTCCGCCGAGACTTTCGGCCAAATCGAACATGGCCGACTCGAGAGGTTTGGCGCGTTCAAGAAACGCCGCTGCAGGAGCATCCGGTCTCTGGCTGACATTGAAGTGCAGGTTGCCGTCGCCCATATGGCCATAGCTCACAACCTGACCTTCAGGGACCAGCCGGTGTACGAGCTCTGAACCAACCTCGATGAGTTTTGGGATGCAGGATACCGGGACGGAGATATCATGCTTGAGGCTCGCGCCATGGTGCCGCTGCGCTTCCGGCACCGATTCGCGCAGTTTCCACATCGCTCTGGATTGCGCGAGCGACGATGCTATCGAGGCGTCTTTGATGGTGGTTCGCGCTGCTGCTTCCTGCAACGCGCCCGTCAATAGGGCGTCCAAGTTGGCTTGGGGGTTGGGCGAACTGAGTTCGATGAGTAGATACCAGTCGGTGCCCTGATCCAGGGGATTGGCGACACCGGCAATGTGCTTCACGGTGAGCTCAACCGCGAGGCGCGGCATCAGTTCGAATGTACTGAGCGCATCGCCCGCGGCGCGGCGCAACTGTGCCAGCAACTCGAGAGCCTGCTGCGGCGAATCGAGTCCGGCAAGCGCAGTCGCCGTATCGGCCGATTGGGGAAATAGCTTCAAGGAGGCGGCGGTGATGATGCCCAACGTCCCTTCGGCGCCCACGAACAGGGATTTGACGTCGTAGCCGGTATTGTCCTTGCGCAGACTTTTGAGACCCGACATCACCTGCCCGTCCGCCAGCACCACTTCCAAGCCGAGGACCAAGTCGCGCATCATTCCGTAGCGCAGTACCGCCGTACCGCCGGCGTTGGTCGACAGATTGCCGCCGATTTGCGCAGTGCCTTCCGACCCCAAACTCAAGGGGAAGAGCCGAGCCTGCTCACTGGCGGCCGCCTGCGCCCCGGCCAGGGTGCATCCGGCTTCGACGATCATGGAGTAGTTGGCGGCGTCGACATGTCGGATGCGATTGAGCCGCCGCATCGACAGTACGATTTGCGAGCCGGATTCATCGGGCGTCGCGGCACCGCAGTAGCTGGTATTTCCGCCGTGGGGCACCACCGCAACGTCGTCGCGATGGCAGACCTTCAGTATTTGGGAGACTTGATCGACGGTACGGGGCATCAGTACCAGCGGAGTCGCGCCGTGGTAGAGACGGCGAAAATCGATGCTGAAAGGTGCAAGATCAGCCGGCGCATCGAGCCACGCGCCGTCGCCGACGACAGCCTTCAGTGCCGCGAGAGTCGTCGTTTCAGGCGGCCGCGGCATTGACGATTGCAACCGAGGGGCGCCGCGAGCGCGGCTTGGTCAACAGCATTCGCACGTCGCCGAAGCGCAGAGCCGCATGACTAGAAGCGCTTACCGGCCCCTTCGCGGATCGCCGCGGGCACCGGTTTCAAGTCCCAAATCACGCCGAAAAACGACATGAGCTTCAGCATGTAGAACGTAATGTCGAATTCCCACCAATAAAATCCTTGGCGGGCGGACGAAGGGTAATGATGATGGTTGTTGTGCCATCCCTCCCCCAGCGTGATGATCGCGAGCCATACATTGTTGCGGCTGGTATCCCCGGTCTTGTATCGCTGGCGGCCGAACACGTGCGACAACGAATTGATGGTGTAGGTGCCGTGATACACCGCCACCGTCGAGATGAAGAATCCCCACACCAACATTTGCCAGCCGTTCGTGCCAAGCCCGGGCGCGACGTGCTTGAGCAGCACACCGAACAAGAAGACGCCGACCCCTAGAAGGGTCGGCACGGCCACATCGAAGCGATCCAAGAATCGAAGTTCCGGATATTTGAGTAAATCCTTCACGCGCGTGAGATCAGCGGCGAAGTGCTTGTGCGACATGAACCAACCCATGTGGCTCCAAAAAAAACCATGCTGCACCGGCGAGTGCACGTCCTCCGGCTTGTCCGAGTACACGTGATGATGGCGATGATGGGCCGCCCACCAAATCGGTCCGCGCTGCACGGCCGAGGCGCCGAGCATTCCGAAAATGAACTGACCCACGCGCGATGTTTTGAAGGTGCGGTGAGAGAAATAACGATGGTAGAAACCAGTGATTGCAAACATCCGAATGAGGTAGAGCGCTACCGTGACCGAAAAAGCCACCCAGCTGAAGCCCACCCAAATCACCGCAAGACAGGCCGCGTGCATCAGAAGGAAGGGTGTGACCCGGGCCCAGTCGACTCGCCGACTGAAGTCCACACCCGGCGACGCATCCTTGGACCGGGCGGCGAAGTTGCTGTTTCCGAACCATCGCGACAGCTCTTGATTCACGCGTTCGGTCGGCGGCAACACCACGATTTCATTGTCTGGAGTCATCTGGTTTCCTAATTGATGTTTTCGGCGCGTTTATAGATTCGCTGCACGCAAAGCTGCAATACGTTCATCCAAGGGGGGATGACTCATGAAAAGCCGCATAAACCCTTTCGTTTCGCCCGTGTTAATGCCGAATGCCTGCATTTGCTGCGGCATCGGCTGGCCATGACTGCGTTTCAGGGCCTCAAGCGCACTAATCATGCTGCCCGTGCCCGCCAGATTAGCACCGCCCCGATCGGCGCGGAATTCGCGCCGGCGCGAATACCAGTTGACGATCATGCCGGCCAGGATGCCGAGCACGATTTGCGCCACGAGGGTCGTCAAAAAGAAGCCGATGCCGGATTCCTCACGGTCGTTCTTGAACAAGGCCCTATCCACCAGACCGCCAATGATGCGCGCCAGGAAAATCACGAAGGTATTGAGCACCCCCTGCAGCAACGCCAATGTCACCATGTCGCCGTTGGCCACATGAGTGATTTCGTGGCCCATGACCGCTTCGGCCTGTGGGCGGGACATGCCGCGCAGCAAGCCGGTGCTCACCGCCACCAACGAGGCATTGCGCCGGGCCCCCGTCGCGAAGGCGTTCATTTCCTCCGCCTCGAAGATGCCGACTTCGGGCATGCCGATGCGCGCTTGTGCCGCCAGCCGCGTCACGGTCGCCATCAGCCAAACTTCGACTTCCGATTGCGGCGTGCCGATGACGCGGACGCCCATCATGCGCTTGGCCGTCCACTTCGAAAGCGCCAATGAAATCAACGCCCCGCCGAAGCCGAACACGGCCGCGAATACCAGCAAGCCGCCGAGGCTGCCCTGAGGCAGGTGCACGCCGAACACCCGCTGGATGACGAACATCACGACGCTCAACAGCACCAACACTGCCAGGTTCGTCACGATGAACAGGAAAATGCGCTTCATAGACCTTTTCTTTGGGGAAACAAACCGCAATATGGTATCGCCGCAGGACAATGGTCGGGATGTTGCGGTCCAATTTCAAGGAGCGCGCCTTAGGATTCGCATCTTTGGCGCCTCCGGGATCGTGACCGCTCCTCGGACACTACCGGCTATCTATCGGTAATATCGAGATTACAACAGCAACAGGGTTTGGCATGCAATTCAAGGATTATTACGACACGTTGGGCGTGAAGCGCAATGCCGGCGCCGAGGAGGTCAAGCGCGCCTATCGCAAGCTTGCCCGCAAGTATCACCCGGACGTCAGCAAGGAAAAAAACGCGGAAGCCCGGTTCAAGGACGTGCAGGAAGCCTATGAGGTATTGAAGGACCCGGAGAAGCGCGCCGCCTACGATCAGCTGGGCCGTGACTATCGGCCGGGGCAGCAATTCCGCGCTCCGCCCGGCTGGGAACAGCGATTTGGGCACTCCGGGAGCGAGCGCTTTTCGGATTTGAACGGGTTTAGCGATTTTTTCTCCACATTGTTCGGTGGATCGACCGGCGGCCATGGTCAGTCGGAGGCCGACGCCGGGCAACTCGAAGTGACCCTCGAGGAGGCGTTCGCGGGGACCAAACGCCGAGTGACGATCAACGACAACGGGCGTCCACAGTCGGTCGATGTGCAAATTCCGGCGGGTATTGCCGACGGTCAGGCGTTGCGGATCGCCGGCACCGGCCATCGCCCGCCGCTGATATTTCGGATCCGATTGCTTGCGCACTCCCTGTATTCGCTGCTGGGCAAAGACGTTCAAATCGATTTGCCGCTGGCGCCCTGGGAAGCCGCGCTTGGCGCGAAGGTCGCCGTACCGACCCTCGGCGGGCAGGTTGAATTGACCATTCCGGCAGGCGCTCAGACCGGTCAAAAGCTCAGGCTGCGCGGCCGCGGCTTGCCGGGGGTACCGAACGGCGACCAATTGGTCAGCATCAAACTCGTAACACCCACGGCCCGAACGGCGGAGGCCAAGGAAGCTTATGAGCGCATGAAGCGCGATCTCAACTTCGACCCGCGCGCCGGATGGCCGTAGAGCTCAGCCGTCGGCAACCGGCTCGGGGCCGGCCTGGCTGTCGGTAAGGGTATCCGGCATAGAACCAGCGGCTCCCCGCTTAAGGTGTTCGGCGGCCACCAGGACGCTTTGCGGCTTGACGAAGAGCGCCGACACTTCGGGGTGGGCAGTGCGGATACGCGTTTCCAACTCGATGACGGCGCGTTCGATCTCGGGGGCGCGCAAGTAGTCGAAGAAATCCAGGCTCAGGGTGGCAATTACGACGCGCGGCGCCAGTTGCACTGTGAGAATGCTATTGGCGCTGCATACGCCGGGAATCTTGGATGCGATCTGCATGATGGCGTCGCTCAAGGCAGGGTCGGCGCGCTCTCCAATCAGCAGGTTCTTCGATTCCTCGGCCAACAGCGCTGCCACGGCAGCGAGGATTGCGGCAATGACCAACGATGCGACGCCGTCCCAGCGGGTGTCGCCGGTCGCGAGGGCCGCAGCCGTGCCGCCTGCCGCCGCAAAAATACCCAACAGCGCCGCGGAATCCTCGAAAACGACGATGAAGGCCGGCGGATCCTTCGAGCGGCGGAATGCCTCCCACCAGCCAAGTCCGCGTTTGGCGGTGCCAAAGGCGCGTATGCCGATCCACCACGAAGCCCCTTCGAAAGCCAGGGCCACGGCGAGTACCGTGAAGATCACATCCGGTCGCTCGATGGGCTGAGGGTGCAGGATGCGGCCGACGCCCTGGTACAGCGAGACGCCGGCGCCGAGGGCGAAGATCAGCAGCGCCACCACGAAACTCCAGACATACACCTCTCGGCCGTAGCCCAACGGATGCAGGCGGTCGGCGGGCCGCGCGGAGCGCGCGATACCGTACAGCAAGAGCAGTTCGTTGACGGTGTCGACCAGCGAGTGCACGGCCTCGCTCAGCATGGCCGCCGAGCCGCTCAGCGCAGCAGCAACGAATTTCGCGAGGGCGACCAGCAAATTGCCGGCGAGTGCCGCCCAGACCGCCACAACGCTGCCGCTTTTTGCCATCTCTAAGTGGTTCCTGTACTTCTTAGGCTCGGGGCCGCTGGCTTGAAGTATCGGGAGGCGGCCCCATGTCAGCCCGCTGATGACTCGCAGACGCCACAAGGTACGATGATTTTAAGGCCATGACCACCGAAACACAGCCACAGATCAAAGAGTTTCAAGCCGAAACCAAGCAAGTACTGCGACTGGTGATCCATTCGCTGTATTCGCACAAAGAGATTTTTCTGCGCGAACTCATTTCAAACGCTTCGGACGCCTGCGAGAAACTTCGCTTCGAAGCGCTCGCCAATCCGGCATTGCTGGGTTCGGACACGCTCTCCGTCACGCTGATACCCGACGCGGCGGCAGGCACCTTGACCGTCAAGGACAACGGCATCGGCATGAGCCAGGAGGAAGTAATCGATAATCTCGGCACGATCGCGCGTTCCGGTACCAAGAAATTTCTCGAGGGTTTGAGCGGTGATTCGGCCAAGGACGCCCAGCTGATCGGTCAATTCGGCGTCGGTTTTTATTCCGCATTCATCGTTGCCGACCGAGTCACAGTACTGTCCAAGCGCGCGGACGCGGCGGCGGTGCGCTGGGATTCGGATGGCGAAGGTGCCTACGAGATTCAGGCACACGACAAGACAGATCGCGGCACCGAGGTGATCATGCACCTGCGCGAGGAAGACAAGGAGTTTCTCGAGGCTTCGCGCTTGCGCCAATTGGTGCGCAAGTATTCCGATCATCTGAGCGTGCCCATCGTCCTGAAGACGGGCGAGACCGAGGAGACGCTGAATCGTGCCAAGGCTTTTTGGACCCGTCCGAAATCGGAACTCAAGGACGAGGATTATCAGGCCTTCTACAAACATCTGACTCACGATTCCGAGGATGCGCGCGCTTGGGCGCACAACAAGGTCGAGGGCAATATCGAATACACGTCGCTGCTGTATCTACCGAAGCGTGCACCGTTCGATTTGTTCGAACGCGAGCAGCGCGGCGGCGTGCAGCTGTACGTCAAACGAGTCTTCATCATGGACAAGGCGGCCGAGTTGCTGCCGCAATGGTTGCGCTTCATGCGCGGACTCGTCGACACCGACGATCTACCACTCAACGTTTCGCGCGAATTGCTGCAGAACAATCGGACGGCGGAGAAGATCAAGTCCGCGCTGGTAAGGCGCACCTTGGATCTGCTCGAAGAACTCGCCGCCGACAAACCGGCGGAATACGCCGAATTTTGGAAGACCTTCGGCGTGGTCCTCAAAGAGGGGGTCATCGACGACGCTGGCCAAAAGGCGCGCGTTGCCAAACTGCTGCGATTTCACTCGACTGCGGTCCCCGGTGATACTGCCGAGACCACGCTCGCGGATTACGTATCGCGCATGAAGGCGGACCAAAAGAGCATCTATTACCTGACCGCCGACACGCTGGCCGCGGCACGCAACAGCCCGCATCTGGAGGGCTTTCGCGCTCACGGCATGGAAGTTTTGCTGCTCACCGATCGCATCGATGAATGGGTGGCGGGGCATTTGCACGAGTTCGAAGGAAAGCCGCTCGCCAACGTCTCGAGTGCTGCCGGCGACGTGGCCTCCGCCATAGAGACGCCGGAAAAAGCCGCCGCGGAGTCGGCTTACAAGGAGACCCTGGAGCGGCTGGGCAAGACCTTGGCCGGTAAGATCGCAAGCGCGCGCGTGAGCGGCCGTCTCACGGACTCACCGGCAGTGCTGGTCGCGGGCGAGTTCGGCGTGAGCTTGCGGATGGGGCGGATTCTCAAGCAGGCGGGTCAGACCAATCCGTTCGCCACGCTGCCGATTCTCGAATTGAACCCGACCCATGCGCTCGTCGAGCGGCTCAAAGACACAGCGGATGACGCTGCCTTTGCGGATCTCGCGCATGTGCTATATGACCAGGCCATGCTGGCCGAAGGGGGCGAACTCGACGATCCGGTAGTGTTCGTGCGGCGGGTGAATCGCCTCATCGTCGAGGGACTCTCCGCGGCGCCCAAGATTATTCTGAGCTAGCGCATGCTCGCACCGCGTTTCGCATCTACCGAGAATGCGAGCGAGCCGACGGCGGACATAACCGCGCCGGGCGACTCCATCCCGGGTGGGGACTCCGCGCTGCTCGATGCCTACTCCGGCGCCGTGATCGGTGCTCTGGAGCGCGTGGCGCCCGCGGTCACGTTCATCGAGGTCGAGCACCATACCGCACAATCCCGGGGCCGAGGCGCGCGCCGGGGCAGCGGTTCGGGTTTCTTGTTCACGCCCGACGGCTACTTGCTGACCAACAGTCACGTTGTCCACGGCTCGGATCGTGTCATCGTGCGGCTCAACGATGACGCGCGCTTCGATGCTGACCTCGTGGGAAACGATCCTGACTCGGACTTGGCCGTGCTTCGAATCGGCTCTCCCACGGCACTTCCCTTCGCGCAATTCGGCGACTCCGCGAATTTGCGCGTCGGCCAAGTGGCGATCGCCATCGGCAATCCATTGGGATACTCGAAGACCGTTACCACCGGCGTTATTTCGGCATTGGGCCGCACTCTGCGCGCGACTTCGGGCCGACTCATGCACGATGTCATTCAAACGGATGCTGCATTGAACCCCGGCAATTCCGGAGGTCCGCTGGTCGATTCCCGAGGCCGAGTCATAGGTGTCAACACGGCCATGATTCCGCAAGCCCAGGCGATTTGCTTTGCCACTGGCATCAACACGGCAAAATGGGTCATCGGCCAATTGTTTGCGCACGGGCGGGTACGTCGCGCCTATGTGGGGGTTTCCGGGGCGAGCGTCTCCGTCGCCACGCGCGTCGTGCGGCATTTCAATCTACAGAGTTCGGGTGCGGTGCATGTCTTGGAGATCGTCCCGGGCAGCCCGGCGGCTCAGGCGGGCGTCGCAGTGGGCGATCGCTTGATTGCCCTGGATGGAGTGCCGGTCGGCGGCATCGATGGATTGCAGCGGCTATTGGATGCGAGCTACATTGGGCGCGACTGCGAGTTGCAGTTGTTGAGAAGATCGGCGCTGATTCGTGTGACACTAAGGCCAGTTGAATCACCCGCGCCGTCAGCGTAAATGGAGCCGGTTTAATGAATCCACAGCCGCGCGCGATGACTTTGGTGGTACCCCCCGAACCCCTCGATCACTTGCAAGGATCGGAGCACGCACGCGTCACGTTTCTCGAATACGGCGACTTCGAGTGTCCGAGCTGCAAAGTCGCGGTACAGACGCCGAAACTCCTCCTCGAAAAATTCCCCAATAAGATTCGCTTCATATTCCGGCATTTTCCGCTGGAAGCGGCTCATCCCCACGCGCTCATGGCCGCCGAGGCGTCGGAGGCCGCAGCCGCGCAGGGGAAATTCTGGGCGATGCACGACGTGCTGTTCCAGAATCAGGCACATCTGAAGGACCGGGATCTATATCGCTACGCCAGCGATCTTGGGCTCGATATGGCGCGCTACACCGCCGAAATGGACGACCACATTTACCTGCAAAAGGTCCGCGAACATGCGGAGGGAGGCCGCCGCAGCCATATCCGTGCGACGCCCACCTTCTTCGTCGACGGAGTGGTGCAGGACATCTCCTTCGGCATGCAAGGTTTGCACGACGCCGTCGCGGCCGCGGTAGCGCACAGCGGCTAGACCGGGGCCGAATGTATGCGCGGGTCGTTGTGCGTGCGGACACGGAAATCGAAACCGCCGCGCGACCGTCGCCGCGCGGCTGTCGAATCTTTAGCTCCAGTCGCCCCCGCCGCCGTCGCCACCACCGCCGAAGTCACCGCCGCCGGAGCTATCGTCCCATGAGCCGGGATCGTTGACGCCAAAATCGGTTCCACCCATATTGCTGTTGGAGGAATTCGATTGGCTGTCGTCAGCCGGCGGCAGCACGGTGCCTGAGCGCTGGCCGCCGTCGAGGAAGTGGTGGGCAATTTCTTCCCCCGCCACGACGCCTGCGCCCACGGCGAGACCCGAGGCGAGCCCTCCCGCAATACCCGAGCCCATGCCGCCACCCATTGCGCCGCCAGGGCCGTACCCTCCGGGACCGTAGCCTCCGGGACCGTAGGTACCCGGTGCGCCGCCGGCGGGCATGCCGCCTGCGGGATATTGCACGTAAGTCCTGCGCCTTCGGAACAGCATCCAAAACACGCCGACCACCAGCGCGAGAATCAGTACAGTGCCCCACGGGAAATGCGGTCCAACCGGAGCGCGCGTCAGACCAAACGGGCGCGCCTCTTGGGCTTGCCGCGTGCCAATGCCAAGCTCCGACTTCAGCGCCTGCACCGACTGCGGATTTTCCTTCGGCAGCCCCGGTTCGAGCTGCTCGGCACGATTAAGTTCGGAGCGTGCACCGCTGGCATTGCCTTCACGCGCATACAGTTCTGCCTGTACGTAATGCGCCTTCGCGCTTTGAGGGTGATTGCGCAGCACTTGATCCATCATCTGCTGTGCTTGATCGAGGTGCCCGGTAGTGGCCGCTTCATAGATTTGATGCACCGTCGGCTCGGCATCGGCCGCCAGGGCCTGGACTGTGCTGATGGCGAAAGTCAAGGCCGTGGCGGCCAGGGATGCAGCAATTAGTTTTCGCATAACCAGCCCCTGAATGGTCGATTCGACCGTTGCCCGATTAGATATGGGCGGGTACGTGAAGTTCAACCGTCAAATGACGCCGCGGCGCTTTTGGTCGAGTTCGATGGATTCGAACAGCGCCTGAAAGTTTCCCTCGCCGAAGCCGTCGTTACCCTTGCGCTGAATCACTTCGAAAAAGATGGGACCAATGACGTTCTTGGTGAAGATCTGCAGCAGAATGCCGCTGTCGGCATTCCCGTCGATCAAGATATGCCGCCGCTGGAGCTCGCTCAACGATTCCTGATGACCCTTGACGCGCGCATCGATGCCTTCGTAGTAGGTGCTCGGCGTATCTTGGAATTGAGTGCCCCGATCGCGCAGGGCGTCCACCGTATGATAAATATCGTCGGTCCCCAAGGCGATGTGCTGGATTCCTTCGCCCTTGTATTCGCTCAGATATTCCTCGATTTGGCTCTTGTCGTCCTGGCTCTCGTTGATGGGGATACGAATCTTGCCGCAAGGCGAAGTCAAGGCGCGGGAGAACAGGCCGGTTTCCTGGCCTTCGATGCTGAAGTAGCGAATTTCACGGAAATTGAACAGCTTCTCGTAAAAGCCGGCCCACAAGTTCATGTTGCCGCGCTTCACGTTATGGGTCAAATGATCGATGCGCGTGAGCCCGACGCCGCTCGCCGCGGGTGCTACGGCGACCGGCACGAAATCGACGTCGTAGATGGTACGTTCCCCGTAGCGATCAACCAGATAGATCAGGCTGCCGCCAATCCCTACGATCGAGGGAATGTTCAATTCCATCGGCCCGGCGGTGACAGGTCCCGGTTTTGCACCGAGCGTTAGAGCGCGGGCGTAGGCAACGGCTGCATCGGCGACGCGAAACGCCATGGCGCACGCGCACGGGCCATGAGCGCGGGCGAATTGCTGCGCAAAACTGTCGTGTTCCGCATTGATGATGAAATTAATGTCTCCCTGTCGATGCAGCGTGACATTTTTGGAGCGGTGACGCGCGACGGCAGGCAGGCCCATGTTCTCGAACAGCCGCCGCAGAGACTCCGGATCCGGAGCGGCATATTCGACGAATTCGAAGCCGTCGGTGCGCATCGGATTGGTGGTGTTCATGTGCACCTCGCAAAGTAGAATGCGCTATTTCACCACGAATTCTGCACAATGCCAGTCGATGGATGCGCCCTAGGCCGGAGCCCAAGCTTTTCATCGCCCGCCATAGGGTACTATTTTCAAAGATGCGTCATACCATTGTCATCGTGGGGGCGGGATTTTGCGGCAGCGTATTAGCCGCCAATTTATTGCGCCGTCCGCCGTCCGTTCCCACGCATATCGTGTTGATCGAGCGCGGCACGGCCATCGGCCGCGGACTCGCCTACGCGGCCCACGATGTGCCTTACGTGCTTAACGTGCCGGCCGGCAGACTATCGGCGGATTCGCAGGATCCCCTGCAATTCCTGCGCTTTGCCCGGCAGTTGCATCCCGAAGCCGATGCCGAGGACTTCATGCCGCGCGCCCTGTATGGGGATTACTTGCAGGATGTGTTGGATCAAGCAGAACGGACGGCACCGCCGCATGTGGAATTCACCCGTATGTTCGGCGAGGTGACGAGCATCACGCGAGGGGCGGCCGACAAGCCGCTGCAGGCGAATTTTACCGATCGCGACGCCATCGCGGCTGACCGGGTGGTGTTGGCACTGGGCAATCCGCCGCCGCCTGTGCAATCTTGGGCGCGCGGAGTGCGACATCACCCGGCATATATCCATGACCCTTGGAGCATGCCGCGCGCGTTTCGCCCCCAGGAATCCGTATTGATCGTCGGCAACGGGTTGACCATGGTGGACGTGGCGCTCGCGCTGAGCTTGGAGGGTGGGCAAGTCCCGCTGGTGCGCACGATTTCGCGGCACGGTCTGATCCCGCAAGCACAAACGATATTCAGACCGACCGCCGTGCAGGGGAGCGGCGAGGTTTTATTGTCGAACGCGACGTCGATTCGGCGAGTGTTGTCGGCAAGCCGCGCGTTGGCACGCGACGTAGAGCGTTTGGGCGGCGATTGGCGCGAAGTCGTCACCTTCATCCGCCACTTGGCGCCGAGACTCTGGCAACAGCTGCCCGACAGCGAGCGGAGCCGGTTCTTGCGGCATGTCCAGTGTTACTGGGATGTGCATCGGCATCGGTTGCCGCCGCGCATGTCGGCGCGCATCGAGCACATGCGCCGAAGCGGCAGGCTCAAGATCTACGCCGGCCGAATTCAACAATTGATTCCGGAAGGGGAGGAGTTGCGCGTAGTGTGGCGCCGCCGAGCCAGCGCCGAGACGGAATCATTCGCGGTCGGTGCGGTGATCAATGCCACCGGACCCGACTACGTGCTGAAGCGCTCGGGTGATCCTCTGGTTCAATCGCTGCGCGCCGCGGGACTGGTATCGGAGGACGCATTGAACCTCGGACTGCGCACCACCAAGAACGGCGCCTGCGTATCGGCGAATGGCGTGCCCAGTGAGCATCTGTTTTATCTGGGTCCGATGTTGCGTGCCGATCATTGGGAGGCGACCGCGGCCACGGAGCTTCGCACGCATGCCGAGCAATTATCGCAGCACTTGTCCGGACGGTGACGAGATCAATGAAGCCGTTCGATCCCTGAGAGCAATCGGCGCACGTCGTCTTGCGAGGTGTACATGGAGATTCCCGTGCGCAGCAAGCCGCCGCGACCGGCAAGCCCCAACACTTCAACGGGACGCGGCGCATAAAAGTCTCCATCCCACACACAAATTCCTTCCGCGCCCAACGCGGTCGCCGCCGCGGCTGCGGTATGTTTTTCGAGCGTGATCGATACGGTCGGCGCGCGCGCGCGGGTGGCGAAGCCAGGACCCCATGCGCGCACACCGGGGATGCGCCGGACGCCCTCAAGATAGGAACTTGCCAGCTGGTGCTCATACGCGGCAATGCCGGTCATGGCGTCGATGATACGTTCGCGCAACGTCGAGCCTGTTCCCCAGCCGGCGAGGTATTCCACTGCGGCCCGCAAACCGTCGATTGCAGCGTGATTGAGCGTGCCGGTTTCGATGCAGTACGGCGCGGCCGCGTAATGTACGCTCAATCGGTCGACAGGCAGGCGTTCCAGGGCACCGGGCTTCGAATACAGGACGCCGACGTGCGGGCCGTAGAATTTGTAACCGGAGCAGAGCAGAAAATCCGCGTCCATCGCGCGCGCATCGAGCGGAAAATGCGGCGCGTAGTGCACCGCATCGATTAACAGGAGTGCTCCGACTTCGAGCGTCAGCCGCCGTGCGAGGGCAATGTCATTGACGGTCCCGAGCGCGTTCGACGAAGCGCCGAGGGCGAAGAGTTTGGTGCGAGCCGAGATCTTGGCCGCCATGTCGTCGGTATCCAATACGCCCGATTCCTTCATGCGCACTTCTTGAATGACCACCCCGTGCTCCTGCAATCGCAGCCACGGACTGCGATTCGCCTCATGATCGAGCTGCGTGATGAGTACTTCGTCGCCGGGTTTCAATGTGCGGCCTATGGCCGCACTCAATGCGTAGTTGAGCGTGGTCATGTTCTGACCGAACGAGATGCATTGGGCGGATTCGGCCCCGAGGAAGGTGGCCACGATCTCGCGCGCATTCTGAATGCGACGGTCGACTTCCCGGGACGGAGGGAAGTTGCCGTGGGTGTTCACATTGCAGGACGCGTAGAAGTCGCCGATCGCCTCGATGACCGCCGTCGGCACCTGGCTACCGGCCGGACCGTCCAAATACACGAGATCAAGGCCCTCGCAGCGCCGATGAAGAGCCGGAAAGTCCTGTCTGCTGCGCAGTGAGTGCTCGGCGGTGTACGGCATTAGAGTAAGTCGTAGGTAAAGTCATAACCGGTCGGGGTCGCATCGCGCGGGTGCAGCTTAAGACTCCCCTTAGCGCCGGCATACTTGCCGGTCCCGCCGGTGACGACCAATAGTGAGTCGCCGGCATCCAAGAACGGCCCCTCCACGGTGATCTGACCCGCCTTCAACGTCAGCGTCCAAAAGCATTCCCAACTCTTGCCCACCACAGTGCGCACGCAGTACCCCTGGTCGGAGCCGAGCTGAACTTTGTTGGCGGCGTCATAGACCTTATTGGCGAACACCAGGAGATCGCCAATGGAGTCACCCTTGGGCCCGAGGTCCACGGTGGTTTCGCCCACGGGCCGTTCGACGACAGTGAATTGCTCTGCGGCGAACGCCGGAAGTCCCGCCAGCGCGGCCGTGAACGCAAGCATCCGAATCAACAACTTGGTCATATTGTTCCCCTTTTTTTGGCGCGGCGCGCTTCGGTTTGTTGGTCCTTGCAATGATATCAAGCCGCGCAGGGTTTGCCTCGCGAGACATATCGTTACGGCCAGTCGCTAGAAATCCGACGCGTGTACCTCGATCAGTGTCGGACCCGCATAGCTCTGCGCAGTGCGTATGGCTTCGGTGAGAGCCGAGGCAGTGCGAGCCCGCACCGCGGCGGCGCCGCAGGCTCGTGCAAGCGCGACGAAGTCGGGATTTTGCGCGATCACGCCGGTGGGCGGAATGTTTGCCGCGATCATGTCGTCGCGGATTTGACCGAGCGCCGAATTATTCCAGACCACCAGGGGCAGACTCACCGCCGCTTCCACCGCGGTCATCAACTCGCCGAGCGTGAATTGCAATCCAAAATCGCCGGCCAGCGCCAGAACGGTGCGCGCGGGACTCGAGATCTTGGCGCCGAGCGCAGCGGGCAACGCAAAACCCAAAGTCCCATAGCCTGACGGGTGAAACCAGAGGCCCGGTTCATCGGTCTGATAGGCATAGTTTCCGAAGTAAGCGATTTGCGTCATGTCGCTGAACACGACGCCGTCGCGCGGCAAGGCGGCTCGAATGGCGTCGAGCGCATTCAGCTGCGCGCGCGCCTTCGAGTCGAACGTGCTCTCGATCTCGGTCCGTACACCCGACGCTCCGCCCGTCTGTTTCCTCCAACCCGAGCGCGGCGACAATCCCTGCTGAATCTCGTGCAAACTGGAGCGCGCGTCTCCCCATACCGGCACCTCGGCCGCATAGTGATCGGCTAGCTTTTTCGGATCGATGTCGATGCGTATCAAAAGGCCGCTCAGCGACAGTTGAAGTGCGCTGTAAATGTCTGTCTCACCCATTTCAGTGCCCACGGCAAGGATCACGTCGGCATCGGCAATCAAGGATTGAGTCGCCGGGTGGTGAAGAGAGGTGCCGAGATTGCAGGGATGATGCGGCGGCAGCAGACCCTTGCCCGCGGCCGTCGTGACCAGCGGACAGTCCAATGTATCGACCAGGCGGTGCAATTCAGGACCGGCGTGGCGCGCGCCGCCGCCCGCGATGACGATGGGCCGGGCAGCGGTCGAGAGAAGACGAATCGCCGCGTCGATTTGAGAGGCCGCGGCCCGTGGCGGGGATGCCGCTTCCGCGAAGCGCTCCGCGGGTAGAGTTGTCGACTCGGACAACACGTCGAGCGGGATTTCCAAATAAGCCGGGCGAGGGCGCCCGGCGCGCAACGAGGCCATGCACACCCGCATGTGGTCGCGCACATCTTCTGCGCTCGCGGCCGATCGCGCTACCCCGAATACCCCGGCGGCAAGCGCCCATTGATTCTGCAGTTCGTGCAGCACGCCCCACTGTTTGCCGAGCGATGCGCGCACGGGCGTGGTGGCGATTACCAGCAGCGGGATAGAGTCCGAATAGGCCTGGGCAGCCGCCGTCAAGATGTTGGTGAGGCCGGGACCCGAGATGGTGAACGCGGCCGCCGGGCGGCCGCTCAAACGGGCATACCCATCGGCGGCGAAACCGGCACCCTGTTCGTGGCGCACGAGGACGTGGCGAATGTCCGCGCCCGCGAGCCCGCGGTACAATTCCAAATTGTGAACTCCGGGAATTCCAAACACGGTATCGATGCCGTTGGCAACCAATAATTCGACAAGATACCGTCCGATGCTGCGCGACATTTGAGCCTTCTTGAACGTCGTTTGAGAAACCGCGATAGGATGGCATGCGGCGCTTCGAAAAGTAAGCGAACCCCCGACCTACAAGCAAGAAGGGAAGGCTTTTGCGGATGAAATATTCACAATTGGTGGAACTCATCGCCGGTGATGGGGCCGACGCGTGGACCATCCACTACGAGGCGCGCGCGGCTCAGGATCGCGGGGAAGACGTTATCGTATTGAGTGTCGGCGACCCGGATCTCGACACACCGCAGCCCGTGATCGATCGCGCGATCGAGTGCCTCCGTGCGGGCGATACCCACTACACGCCGGTGCCCGGTCGTGAATTGCTGCGACAGGCCATCGCTTTGGCGCACCGGGAACGCACCGGCCAGGCGGTCGAGGCCGCTAACGTGATTTTCCTGGCTGGAGCGCAGAATGCCCTGTTTACGGCCTCGTTGTGTCTGGCGGGTCCCGGAGACGAAGTGATGGCACTCGAGCCGCTGTATCCCACCTATCCCGCGACGATCGAGGCCTCGGGCGCGCGCATGGTGCGCATCCCCGCGTCTGCGGCGTCCGGTTTTCGCGTGGACGTCGCAGCGCTCGCATCGGCAATCACACCGCGCACTCGCGCGCTGTTTTTTGCATCACCCAACAATCCCAGCGGTATCGTCATGAACGCCGCCGATCTCGCCGTCATCGGTGAGTTGGCTCGGCAACATCGGTTTTGGGTGGTGGTCGATGAGGTGTACGCCGGACTTGCGCCCGGCGGCCGAGTTCCAGGCCTCGCGGCGAGCCTGCCCGAGCAGGTGGTCACCATCAGCAGTCTGTCGAAGACGCATGCGATGCCCGGATGGCGGGCGGGTTGGCTGGTGGGTCCGAAGCCACTGATCGCTCACGCTGAGGCGTTGGCGATTTGCATGCTCTACGGGTTGCCGGGGTTCGTGCAAGAAGCGGCTTTGACGGCCGTGGGCGTCGCCCCCGCCGCCGAATCACGCATGCGCGAATTCTGCGCGAGCCGCCGCGATCTGGTGCTCGCGGCGCTCGCCGATGTTCCTGGGATACGCTGCCACACGCCCGATGCCGGCATGTTCATGCTCATCGACGTGCGCGGCAGCGGCCGGTCGGGATACGACTTCATGAACGAATTGTATCGAGCGGAGGGGGTGTCGGTACTGGATGGCGGAGCCTTCGGCAAAGGGACGGGCGGTTTCGTGCGACTGTGTTTCGCCACCGATGAGGCGTCGCTGCGCGAAGGCTGTATCCGTATCCGCCGATTTGCGGAGCGCAAGAAGTGACGCCCCGCGGCGAGGCGATCGAGAACGGTGTTACTCAACTCAACGGCCCTCTGCGATGCTCAACGGCAGCGCGGTCGATTCTTTGATGATGGTTACCGCCACCGACGAATTGACCGACCGCACGCAGGGAATTCTGGAAAGATAATCCAGATAAAATGCTTCGTAAGCCTTGATGTTCTTGGTGACTATCTTCAATAGAAAGTCCCATTCACCGGTGAGGGTGTAACACTCGAGCACTTCGGCGCGATCGCGAATCGCCGCTTCGAATTCGGCGATGGCATCTCGGCCGGTAGTCGCCAGCTTGACGTGCGCAAAGATCGTTACATCGAGACCGAGCGCATTGCGGTCGAGCAGTGCGACGCGCGCTTTGATGACGCCGCTTTGCTCGAGTTGTTGAATGCGCCGCCAACAGGTCGTCGTCGAAATGCGCACCTGCGATGCCACTTCGGCCACCGACAACGCGCCGTGGCGCTGTAGAATGTCGAGGAGGCGCAAATCGAGTCGATCGATCGGTTGTTGATTAGAATTTTCCATAATTATCGATATTTCGAAACAAACATACCGGATTATCCGGTTGCTGCTAAATGAATGCAATACAGCGACGCCGCCGGACGTAAGTTAAGGGAATGAACAAACACTCGCGTTTGCATCTGCCGAAGTCGCCGGCCCGCCCCGGTGAGAAACCGGATTTCAGCTATGTGCACTTAGCGCCCGCGGGCGCCGTTTCGCGACCCGACGTGAATGCGCGCGCGCGCGACATCGAGCCGTTGGCGACCGAACTGGTGCGCGTGCTCGACGGCGGCCACGATGCCGTCGGTCCCTGGAATCCGCATCTCGACCCGGCCGAGCTCCAAGTCGGATTGCGCCACATGCTGCTGACGCGCCTCTACGACGATCGAATGCAACGCACGCAACGTGCGGGCAAGATTTCCTTTTACATCCGCTCGTTGGGCGAGGAAGCCGTCTCGGTCGCGCAATGCATGGCGCTGCGGCCCGGCGACATGCTGTTTCCTTCCTACCGAAATCAAGGTTTGCAGATTGCGCGCGGCATCGCGCTCGTGGACCTGATGTGCCAGGTATTGTCCAACACACGCGACATGTGCAAGGGCCGTCAGCTGCCGGTGATGTATCACTCCAAGGCCGGCAACATATTCTCGATCTCGGGAAATTTGGCGACGCAGTTTCCGCAAGCCGTTGGGTGGGCAATGGCGGCGGCGATCAAAGGCGAGGATCATTTGGCCGCGAGCTGGCTCGGCGAAGGCAGCAGCGCGGAGGCGGACTTTCATCATGCATTGCTGTTTGCCTCGGTGTATCAGGCGCCGGTCATTCTGAACGTGGTGAACAACCAGTGGGCGATCTCCACTTTTCAGGGGTATGCCGGCGGCGAGCAGCGCTCCTTCGCCGCGCGAGGTCTCGGCTACGGCATTGCCGGCATTCGTGTGGACGGCAATGACTTCCTCGCCGTGTATGCGGTAACTCAGTGGGCGGCGGAACGGGCGCGCACCGGCGCGGGACCCACATTGATCGAACTCGTGACCTATCGGGCGGCCGCACATTCCACCAGCGACGATCCGGCTCGATATCGCGCGAAGGACGACCAGGAGCACTGGCCGCTCGGGGACCCGATCGAGCGGCTCAAGCAACATCTGATCAAACTCGGCGAGTGGTCCGAAGAGCGCCATCGCGCGCTCGCGGCCGAACTCGAGGCGCTGGTCGTTTCGAGTTGGCAGACGGCAGTGACGTTCGGCACGCTGAATGAGGGGCCGAAGCTCAACCCCGATCTCATGTTCGAGGACGTGTTCAAAGAAATGCCGCAGAACTTGCAGAGGCAGCGCGCCTTGATGCGCGCTGAACGCGGCTAGTCCATGGCCAGCATGAACATGATTCAGGCGTTGAATTCCGCCATGGATATTATGCTCGGGCGAGACCCGTCGGTCGTGCTCATGGGTGAGGACATAGGCTATTTCGGCGGCGTGTTTCGCACCACCGAAGGGCTGCAACGCAAGTACGGTGCGCATCGGGTGCTCGACACACCGATTGCCGAGGGGGGCATCGTGGCCGCCGCCATCGGCATGAGCGTGAACGGTCTGCGACCGGTCGCGGAAATACAATTTGCGGATTACATATATCCGGGATTCGATCAGATCGTGAGCGAGTTGGCGAGGCTGCGCTACCGCAGTGCCGGCGAATTCTTTGCACCGGTGACGATACGCACGCCGGCCGGCGGCGGGATTCGCGGCGGCCAGACGCATTCGCAAAGCCCGGAGGGCATATTTACCCACGTCAGCGGCCTTAAAGTCGTGATGCCATCAAATCCCTACGATGCAAAGGGACTCTTGATCACGGCGATCGAGGATGACGATCCGGTCGTATTTTTCGAACCGAAGCGTCTGTACAACGGCCCGTTCGACGGCGATCCGACCAAACCTGCCGTGCCCTGGAGCACTCATCCGAAAGGCCAGGTGGACGAGGGCTATTACACCGTGCCGCTGGGAATGGCAGATGTGGTACGGCGCGGCTCGCAACTGACCATCATCACTTACGGGACGATGGTATTCGTCGCCTTGGCCGCTGCGGCGATGCTCAAAGTGGACGCTGAGGTCATCGATTTGCGATCGTTGGTGCCGCTCGACGTCGATACCATCGTCAGTTCGGTCAAGAAGACCGGCAGATGCGTGGTGGCGCACGAAGCGACGCGTTTCTCGGGATTTGGAGCCGAGATCGTGTCGGTGGTGCAAGAGGAGTGCTTTTGGGAATTGGAAGCACCGATTCAGCGCGTGGCCGGCTGGGACACGCCTTATCCGCATGCCTTTGAATGGGAGTATTTCCCGGGTCAAGCGCGGGTGGCAATGGCCATCAAGGCCGTCATGGAGCCTGCATGAGTGAGTTTGTCTTCAAGATGCCGGATCTGGGTGAGGGTACGGTCGAGGCAGAGATCGTCGCCTGGCACGTCGCGCCGGGCGCCGTGGTCACCGAGGATCAGGTGATTGTAGAAGTCATGACGGACAAGGCGGCTGTCGAAGTGCCCGCGCCCGTCAGCGGACGAGTGGTCTCCATCACGGGTGGACCCGGCGATAAAGTCGCGGTGGGCTCACCCCTGATCGTGTTCGAGGTGGGCGCCGTTCCGGAAGCCACCGCAAAGCAGGAGACCGCCCAGAAGGCGCAGCCTCCCCAGAAGCTCGAAGCCCCCCAAAAAACGGAGACCACCTCGAAGCCGGAGGCCGCTGCCCTCAGCGTGGCTGCGAAGGCACTCCCCGCGGCAAATTTGCTTGCAACGGCGAGCGCAGATCCGGCGAGTGTCAGCCCGCGTCGAGTCATGGCTTCTCCGGCCAATCGACGGCGTGCTCGCGAGGCCGGCATCGACTTAGGTCACGTCGCCGGTTCCGGACCGGGCGGGCGCATTCTGCGCGACGATTTAGTCGCGGCCGCCGCCCATCCGGCGGCAAATCCAGCTGGGCACGGCTCTCCCGCCACAGCCGCACGAGGTGCCGCGGAAACCTCAGAAATCAAAGTCATCGGCGTGCGGCGCTTGATTGCCGAACGCATGAGCGCAGCGAAGCGAGACATTCCGCACTTTGCCTACGTGGAAGAAGCGGACGTCACCGAGCTCGACGCGCTGCGCCTG
The DNA here is from genome assembly GCA_963755965.1 of uncultured Gammaproteobacteria bacterium. Lineage (GTDB taxonomy): Bacteria > Pseudomonadota > Gammaproteobacteria > Steroidobacterales > Steroidobacteraceae > Bog-1198. Next base: position 619,306 of record CAVWLU010000004.1, on the reverse strand, counting down.
CATCTGAATTCTAAATTGGCCAAGGGAGAACCGACTCTGACGTTCCTGCCGTTGATCATTCTCGCCTTGGTTCGCGTGCTCGAATCATTTCCGCAGTGCAATGTGCTTTACGACGCCGCGCGCGGCGTCCTGGTGCGCCATCGCGCCGTGCACGTCGGCGTTGCGACCCAGACGCCGGACGGACTCAAGGTTCCGGTCGTGAGGAATGCGCAAGCGTTGGGTTTGTGGGAAATTGCCGAGAGGGTCCGCAGCGCGTCGGAGCGAGCGCGCTCGAACAAGGCCACACGCGAGGAACTCACGGGGTCGACGATCACGGTCACGAGCCTCGGCAAGCTCGGCGGCATTGCCTCGACTCCGATCATCAATGCTCCCGAGGTCGCCATTATTGGACTCAACAAAGCAGTGGATCGACCGGTCGTGCACCACGGCAGCGTGGCGATACGTCGCATCATGAATTTATCGTCGTCATTCGATCATCGTTTCGTGGACGGTTACGATGCGGCAGCGATGATTCAGGCAATGAAAGAGCGGCTTGAACATCCTGCGATGATTTTTATACCCGAGGTGAAGGCTCCATGACTGCACAACCCGAGCGACCGGCGTTCGGCACTCTATTGACTTCCCACATGGCGGTCGCCGCGTATCGCGCGGGTCGCTGGGATGAGGCCGAGATCAAGCCGGTGGCGCCGATCGAACTCTCTCCGGCGGCCCATGTGTTGCACTACGCGAGTACTTGCTTCGAGGGATTCAAGGCTTTTCGTCGTGCCGATGGATCGATCCACATATTTCGCATGGACCGGCATATTCTGCGCATGCGTCAGAGCGCCCGCCAATTGGTGCTGCCCGAACCGGATGCGGTGCAGCTGGCCGAAATGGTACGCGGTGTGATCGCGCGCTGCCGCGATGCAGTCCCGGAAGCGCCGGGCGCGCTATATTTGCGGCCGATTCTATTTGGGACGAGCGCGAATATCGGCGCAGCGGCAACGCCGGCCGGCGAAGCCTCGCTGCTGGTTCTCGCAAGCCCAGTATGGGATTACTTTGCCGGCGGCATGAAACCGCTGCGCATCTTGGTCGATGGCGAGAATACCCGATCGGCGGCACAGATGGGCATGGTGAAAACGGGCGGCAACTACGCGGCGGCGATGGGCCCAACCTTGAGTGCGCGAGCGAACTATCGGGCCGATCAAGTGCTGTTTTGCCCCGGGGGGCAGGTACAGGAAACCGGAGCCGCTAACTTTCTGTTGATTCGCAACGGCGAACTGCTGACGCGCGGTTTGGACAGCACGTTTCTGCATGGTGTCACGCGCGATTCTTTGCTCACATTGGCGCGCGATCAGGGCTATTCGGTGTCGGAGCGCACGTTCGACGTCAAAGAGATGCTCGAGTGGGTGCAATCCGGTGAGGCGGCTCTATCGGGAACGGCGGCGGTACTCGCCGGAGTGGGAACATTGATCTACCGCGGCACTGAATACCGGGTAGCAACCGGCGAGGTGGGCCCGCTGACCCGCGCCCTTCGTGCGCAGCTGGTCGCCATTCAGCAGGGAGAGGCGCCCGACCCTCACGGCTGGCTCGAGCGGGTGTGATCAACGAGCGCGACGCTCAGTATTCTTCGCGATCCTCATCGTCGTCATCGTCCAAGTCATCGTCGTCATCATCCTCATCGTCTTCGTCGTCCCAATCTTCGTCGTCTTCTTCATCTTCCTCAGCATCTTTCTCGGCCTTGGAGCCCGACCAGCCCTCGGGCTCCTCGGTGAGCTCTAAGTCCAGTTCCGCCCAGCCGTCGACGTCCAATTCCTCGAGGTCGCCATCGAGATGCTGAATCTCGACAACCTCTCGATCCTCATCCACTTTGAGCACCTGGAAGGTTTCCTCATTTTCCAGGTCCTCGTACCACTGCCCGACGGTCGGTTCGTACTCTCTGCCCACTTACGGTCGTCCTTCTTTTGAACTGCCACGTTGGTTGTTAGGGCGAATATTAGGGGAGGCCCCTCCGCTAAGTAAATGGCAATATTGCGTACACATGACCATTGCTGACCGCAAAGCCATCGCTCGCCGCTTGACGGAAGCCAAACGCATCGTCGTCAAAGTAGGCTCCGCGCTGCTCGTCGACGCCGAGAAGGGCCGCCTGAATCGTGCATGGCTCGAAGGCTTTGCGGCGGACATCGCCGCCTTCCGCAAGCGCGGGCAAGAAGTCATCCTGGTGTCCTCGGGCGCGATTGCGCTCGGACGCAGGCATCTCGGTCTGACCGCCGGCAAGCTAAAACTCGAGGAGAGTCAGGCGGCTGCGGCGGTCGGGCAGATTCGCCTCGCGCACGCCTACAAAGAGCTCCTGGATGCCCATGAAATCACCGTGGCGCAGATTTTATTGACCCTGGGCGACACCGAGCAGCGCCGCCGCTACCTCAATGCGCGCGGCACCCTCAATACCCTGTTGGCGCTGGGGGCGGTGCCGGTCATCAACGAAAACGACACCGTGGCCACCGCTGAAATCAAGTACGGCGACAACGACCGGCTGGCGGCGCGAGTGGCGCAGATGACGAGCGCCGATTGTCTGGTGCTCTTGTCGGACATCGATGGCTTGTACACGGCGAATCCACACGACGATCCCGACGCCGCGTTCATTCCCCGTGTGCTCAACATCACCCCCGAAATCGAAGCGATGGCGGGTGGAGTGAGCAGCGAAATGGGGTCCGGCGGCATGCAGACCAAAATTGCCGCCGCGAAAATTGCCGTAGGAGCCGGATGTCATCTGTGTATCGCCAAGGGAGCATTCCAGAATCCTCTGAAGCACATCGAGGATGGCGCACGCTGCACGTGGTTCGTGCCTTCCTCAACGCCTGTGGCCACCCGCAAGCAGTGGATCGCCGGTACCTTGAGGCCGGCGGGGGCGATTGCCGTCGATGAGGGCGCGGTGCGCGCCCTGGGGCAAGGCAAGAGTTTATTACCCGCCGGCGTGACGCGCGCGCTGGGGCGATTCGAACGGGGCGATACCGTGAGCATCATCGGTCCTGACGGCCTAGAGGTGGCACGCGGCATTTGTGCGTATTCGGACGGCGATGCGGCCCGGATCATAGGCCGAAAATCGGCCGAGATTGAAAAGGTTCTAGGTTACCGAGGCCGTGATGAAATCGTGCATCGCGACGATCTGGTCCTGCTGAGAGCTTCGTGGTCGACGTAGCCGATGTCATGGCCGGGATCGGCCGCGCCGCGCGGACCGCGGCGCCGGTGCTCGAACTCGCGCCGAGCGAGCAGAAGAATCGCGCTCTCAGGGCCGCAGCGGCCTCTCTTCGGGCGCACTGCCGGAACATACTGGCGGCGAACGACCGCGATATTCAAGGCGCCGCTTCCAAGGGAATGACGAGCGCCATGCTCGACCGCCTCAAGCTCGATGAAAAGCGCGTCGAAGCCATGTCCCGCGGACTCGAGGACATCGAACGCCTTGCCGATCCCATCGGCACCGTGCTGGCCGAGTGGTCCCGGCCAAACGGCATGGTCATTCAGCGCCGCCGCGTGCCGCTCGGCGTGATCGGGATCATTTATGAGAGCCGCCCCAACGTCACCGCGGATGCGGGCGCGTTGTGCCTGAAGTCGAGCAACGCCGTGATTTTGCGGGGCGGTTCAGAGAGCATGAATTCCAATGCGGCGATTCATGCGTGCTTGGATGAGGGCTTGAGGTCCGCGGGTCTGCCGGGCGCGTGCATCCAGCTGGTGCCCACCACCGACCGCGAAGCCGTCGGCTACATGCTGGCGCGAATGGCCGAGGACATCGACGTCATCGTGCCCCGCGGCGGCAAGGATTTGATCGCTCGCGTGCAAAAGGAAGCGCGGGTGCCGGTGATTGGGCATCTCGAGGGTGTCTGCCATGTCTATGTCGACCGCGGTGCGAACCTCGAGATGGCGCTCAAGATCGTGCTGAACGCAAAAATGCGCCGCACCGGTGTTTGCGGATCCGCAGAAACTTTGCTGGTGGATCGGGGCTGCGCGGGCACGCACTTGCCTCCGCTCGTCAAGATGTTGCTCGAGGCCGGCTGCGAGGTGCGCGGCGATGAGTTGACGGCGCACGCCGATGAGCGCGTAAAACCTGCAACCGAACAGGATTGGTACACGGAATATCTCGACGCAATCATCGCCGTGCGAGTGGTCGACGGCGTCGACGCCGCGATCGCACACATCCGTCAATACGGCTCACAACATACCGAGTGCATCGTATCGGACGATGCCGGCGCCGCCGAGCGATTTTTGACACGCGTCGATAGCGCGATCGTATTGCACAATGCATCGACTCAATTCGCCGACGGCGGTGAGTTCGGCATGGGGGCGGAGATCGGCATCAGCACCGACAAATTCCACGCGCGCGGCCCGGTCGGGGTGGAGCAACTAACCAGCTATAAGTATTTGGTGCGCGGTAGCGGGCAAACACGGGATTAGCCGCCGGCGAGCCTCACGCGCGATGCACATCCGTCAATGCGGCGATTTGCCCGAGCCAACCTCGTACCGCCGCTGGGTCATCGAATCGCCATTGCGCATGTATCCGATTGCCAACCGCGATTGAAATTCCGCCGAACACCTCGACAGCTCGAAAACCGCCCTCATCGGTCAAATCGTCTCCGACGAATACCGGCTGTCGGCCCGAAAACGGCGGCTCATGCATGAATTCCTTTACGGCGGTGCCTTTCGTGAATCCGTAAGGTTTGATCTCGAGCACCATGTTGCCTTCTTGTACGTGGTAATTCGTTCCCATTGGCTTTGCGATCGCGGCCACCGTTTTGCGGACCATCGATTCGAGCGCGGGCGCCAGGCGAAAGTGCACGGCGAGGCTCCGATCCTTGTCCTCGAGCAAAGTGCCCGGATGCGCTTCGACGAATGTCGTCAGCGCAACTCGCGCGGCGTCTAGCTGAGCGTCAACATAGCTTGCACCTTGGATGGCGCCCGATGCCTTGCGCCGCTCGACGCCGTGCAATCCCGCCGCTGGAAGTTTCAGCGGTGCAAACAGCGCGTCGAGGTAAGCGATACTGCGGCCGCTCACCAACGCGACTGCGCCGCCAAGCCGTTCAGTCACTTCAGCCAACAGCGTCTTGAGTTCTTGATCAGCGAAAGACTCGGACGGCGTGTCGCAAAGCTCGAGCAACGTACCGTCGACGTCCAGAAACACGCACCAGTTGAGCGAGGGCGCGAGAGTCGATATTTGTGTCATGTGAAAACATAGCTCACGCCATGGCCACTGCCAATGCACATGCTCCAATTATAATGTAATTTTTACATTGCACCGCATGACGCGTGCTGCTAATCGTTGATGCGTCTGTTATTTTGGCACGGTGTTTCGCTCAGTCATTTTGCGCTTCGTTTTGCCGGTTGCCTTGGCCTCCTGTGTGGTCGCTTATTTTGGACTCCCATACATTCAGCGTTTGCTGGCCGAATGGTTCAGCTCGGACGTGCAATTGCGAGCCCAACTCACGATGCACTCCATGGAAGAGCCCATCGCGGAACTGGTCGGGCAGGGTAATCAGGCTCGATTGCGTATTTATTTGACCAAGATGACTGCCGACGAACGTGTGCTCGCCGTCTTGGTGTGCCGACCGGACGGCGCCACCATCGTCAAAACGGAGCGAACCCCGGCGGCGATCTCGTGCGATACGAACGGTCAAGCGGGGCCTCCTACGTCGCGCACCGTTGAGCTGCCATCCGGATCGGTGCTCGTGTCGCGCTTCGATTTTGACGCGACCGAGCCGACGCCGTTTCGCGTGGTCATGCTGTACGATTTGAGTTTTGTCGATCGCCGGCAACGGACCGCGCGGGACTTCATTCTGGTGTTCGTCGGGATTTCCGTGCTATTGCTGGCATTGTTGATCGTGCTCGTCGCGTGGCTGCAGCTGCGCCGTTGGGTCAATGTGTTGCTCGGCGACATCCGCGGTAAGCGATTTCTCGACAACGCCAAGTCGCCGCGCGCGTCGATGCCCATTCTCTCCCAAGTGCGGCAGGTGCTGGCCGAGGCGGAGGCGAAGCAGCGGCTCGAGATCGATTTTCGCGAGAACTGGACGCCGCAAGCCCTGAGGCAGGTCGTGCGTGATCATTTGCATTCTTCGCAGGTGATCATCGTGTCGAATCGCGAACCGTATATTCACAACTACGATGCGGATCGCCGACCCGTCGTGCAGACGCCCGCCAGCGGCATGGTCACGGCGCTCGAACCGATCATGCGTGCCTGCTCCGGCGTTTGGATTGCCCATGGCGCAGGCACCGCGGATCGGGCAACGGTGGATCGATTCGACCAAATCCGCGTACCGCCGGGCGACCCGTCGTATAGCCTACGGCGGGTCTGGCTGACCGAGGAGGAAGAACAAGGCTACTACTACGGGTTTTCCAACGAGGGGCTCTGGCCCCTGTGTCACCTGGCGTATGTGAGGCCCGCGTTTCGCCCCAGCGATTGGCGCGCCTATGAAGAGGTCAATGCGAAATTCGCCGACGTCGTCGCCAGCGAAGCGACCAGTGAGCGGCCGGTGGTGTTGATCCAAGATTTCCACTTCGCACTGCTGCCGCATCTCATCCGGCAGAGAATACCCAAAGCGATCATCACGTTGTTCTGGCATATTCCCTGGCCGAATGCCGAGACATTCGGCGTATGTCCCTGGAAGCGCGAGATGCTGCTGCATATGTTGTCAGCGGACATACTCGGATTTCACACGCGCTATCACTGTCAGAACTTTCTCGCCACGGTGGATCGGTTCATCGAATGCCAGATCGATCACGAACATATGACGGTTACCTTGCAAGGCCGAGTTTGCCGTGTGGCGGCCTATCCGATATCGATAGAGTGGCCGCCGCGTTGGCTCGAACACTTACCCGACGTCGCCGCCTGCCGTGTGGCGGTGCGCGAGCGCTACAACGTGGGTTCCGACGTGATGCTGGGAGTGGGCGTTGAGAGGTGGGACTTCACGAAAGGAATCATCGAGCGCTTTCAGGCGCTGGAAGCACTGCTGGACAGGAACCCGAGGCACCGAGGCCGGATCAGTTTGCTGCAGATCGCATCGCCGTCGCGCAGCCAATTGCCTGCCTATCGGGAGTTGCAGGAGCAGACTTACAGCGAAGTGGAACGCATCAACACGAAGTTCGGTGCCGGGAATTGGCGTCCGATTATTCTGATCGACGAACACCAAGAGCCCGGAAGCGTCTTTGAGCTGTATCGAGCTGCCGACTTCTGCCTGGTGAACAGCCTGCACGACGGGATGAATCTGGTCGCGAAGGAATTCGTGGCCGCACGCGATGATGAGGACGGCGTGCTGATACTCAGCACGTTTGCCGGCGCATCGCGGGAGCTGACCGAGGCGGTCTTGGTGAATCCGTTCGATGTCAACGAAACGGCGGAGGCCATCGAAATCGCCACGCGCATGGGGCGCGACGAGCGCCGCGACCGGATGAGCTTGATGCGCCGGACGGTAAAGGAAAATAATGTCTACCGCTGGGCGGGCCGCATGCTGATGGATGCTGCACGGATCCGGCAGCGCCAAAACCTACAGTCGGTGAAACTGCGTGAGGGCGCGTGAGACGACGTCGTGCCGCGCACACGCTCGCTTCGCCGTTAGCGCCGCGCGGCGAAGGCGCACAAGCGGTCAGCTGCGCTATTCAGCGTCTCATCCCGCTTTGCGATGCATAGGCGCAGCAGCGTCATCGGTGGCGGTGAGGCGTAGAACGGCGAGAGCGGAATGGTCGCGACTTTTGCCTCGCGTATCAGCCGGTCGGCGAAGTCGAGGTCCGTGCTCCGGTCGAGACTGCCGTAATCGACAAGGAGAAAATAGGTTCCGGCCGCCGGCAACGGCTCGAATCCAGAGCCGCGCAACCGGGTAGAGAGCAGGTCACGCTTGGCCTGGAAAAACGCCGACAGCCCGGTCCACGCATCGGGGAATTGCGCCAGATAGCGCGCGATCGCGTATTGCAGCGGCGACACGATGCTGAATGTATTGAACTGATGAACCTTGCGCAGTTCCTGCGTCAATTTAGGCCGTGCGACGCAGTACCCCACTCGCCAGCCGGTCGCGTGCAGTGTCTTGCCGAACGAGAAAACCGCGAAACTGCGCTCGCGCAATTCCGGGTGTGCAAGGACCGACGCATGGAGTCTGCCGTCGTACAGCACGTTCTCGTACACCTCGTCGGCGAGAACGCTGATCGGGCGGTCGCGAATGAGTGCCGCGAGGGTGTCGAGATCGGCTCGGGTGGCCACCGTGCAACTCGGATTCTGCGGACTGTTCACGATGACCAGGCGTGTGCGATCGCTCAAGTGTTGCCGCACGCGATCCCAGTCGAAACGAAACGCGGGAGGCGCCAATGGGATGCGCACCGACCGGCCCCCGGCCAACCGCACCGCCGGCTCATAGGCATCATAGGCAGGATCAAAAATGATCACCTCATCGCCCGGGCCAACCACCGCTTGAATCGAATCGTACAGCGCCTCCGTCCCGCCGCAGGTAACGGTAATTTCCGCTGGGGGATCGACCTCGATGGCGTAGCTCGTCTTGAGCTTTCGCGCGATCTGCTCGCGCAGCTCCGTCACACCCTCCATCGGCGCATATTGGTTGCGCCCTTCGGCGACGGCCTCGAGCAGAGACTCGGCGAGACGAGGGTCGATGGGATAGTCCGGAAATCCCTGCCCAATATTGAGCGCCCCTTCCTCGAGCGCCCGCCGCGACATCACCGTGAAGATGGTCGTACCGATATCCGGCAACTTGCTCTGAAAACGCATGATCTAGGCAAGCCCTTGCAAGCCGCCGGCCAGTGAATGCACCGAAAGCCCGAGTTTGCGCAATTCGCGTGCGGTGGCAAGGCTACGCTTTCCGGAGGCGCAAACGAGCAGGTATTCCACCTCGGGCGCGAGCAACTCTGGGTTTGAGAGCAGAGTGGGCATCGGAATGTGCCGTCCAGGAGTGGGCGATGCCGAATACTCCTCGGGCGTTCGCACATCGATCAATTCGAAGTGCCGTGCTGCGGCGTCCGCGAGCGAGGGCACTCGCATTTCGAGATCCGCGTCATCCCGAGGCAGCTCGCGGATGAGCGCGCATCCAGGCGCAGCGCACTCGGGACGCCGGCGGGCTTTGAGTTTCGTACTGGAAAAATTCATGAAATCCAGGAGCAGAAGTTCCCCGTCGAGTTGTCCCTCCATGGCCAATAAGATTTTGATCGTCAGCAATGCCTGCAACGCACCAAAAGTCCCAGGCACGGGGCCGAGCACGCCCGCTTCGGCGCAATTTCCGACGACACCATCCGCCGTCGCATCCGGCCACAGGCAGCGTAAACAGGCATGAGTCTGAAGTGGCTTGTATACCTGAAGCTGCCCCTCGTATTGATAGACGCTTGCGAACACAGCCGGCCGCTCGGCAAGGACCGCCGCATCGTTGATGAGAAACTTGGTGCGAAAATTGTCGCTGCAGTCGACCACGATGTCATGGGCGCGAACCAAGTCGAGCGCGTTGTCGGGTGAAAAGCGTACGGCATGCGTTTCGACCCGTACGCTGGGGTTCTGCTTCGCGGCCGCGGCCTGCGCCAATGTTGTCTTCATTTGACCAACCTGGTCCGAGGCGTATAGCGGTTGTCGGTGCAAATTACTGGCATGCAGGGCGTCGGCGTCGACCAAGCCCAGGAAACCAATCCCCGCGCCCGCCAGATATTGCAATACCGGGCTTCCCAGCCCACCGACTCCCACGATCAGGACACGGCTCCGCGCCAATGTGGCCTGACCGGCCGGACCGACTTCCTTGAGAAGCATTTGTCTCGAATAATCGGGCTGCATCGGCAGTCCTAGTCCGATAGCGGCAATACCGCTTGCTCGTCGTCGCGCTCATGCCGGTGGTCATGAGAGTGAAGCGGCGCAACCGAGCAGCGCTCGCAGTTCACCCAGCCAGAATCACCATTGCGATAATGTTCCTTCTTCCAGATCGGTACGCGGTGTTTCACTTCATCTATGATGAAACGGCAGGCATCGAATGCCTCGCCGCGATGTGCCGAACTCACTCCGACCCAGACCGCCATATCGGCGAGACCCAATTCTCCCAGCCGATGAATACACAGCGCGTTTTTGATTGGGAAGCGCGTTAGGGCTTCGGCGAGAATGCGTTCTCCTTCGTTCACGCCCAGTTCTTGGAATGCCTCATATTCCAACCGAGTGACTTCCTGCCCCTCATTATGATCACGGACCCACCCTTCGAAACCCACGTATCCGCCGGCGCCGAGATCGAGCAACTCGAGCCGCGCGGTTGTGGTGTCGATGGCCGACTGCGTGAAGCGAAAGCGCATCAGCCGCCTGCCACGGGGGGAATGAATACCACGGCGTCGCCTTGAGCGAGTCTGCGCGACCAAGGAGCAAACTCACTGTTGACCGCCACCTTCAATTGCTCCGGGGACAACGTGAAGCCGTAGCGCGCCTTGAGTTCCGAATACAGATCGGCGGGAGTGGCCGCCGAGGTTTCGATCGTCTCCTCCGAGCGCCCCGCTTGCTCGCGCATCAAAGCGTAGTACTGGATTTTGAGCTGCAAGGAGTTCTCCTGCCGGTTCGCGTCGAGCAACCCCAGTGCCTGCGCATATTCCTCAGGTGTGTTGACGTTATCGAGCGCCTGCCGATCAAGCGGTTCAAGGATTCTTGCAGCGTGACGCATCAAAAACTTGCGCGGACACTGTCCTCCTCCCGCCTGGTATGCGGCAAGCTCGGCGGCGGCTTTGGGCTCCCACACAGCGCAGAGCGGCTCCGGAAGACCATCATGGGCGCTGCGATAGGCCGTGGCGCTCGCGCTCGCGTCACGTTTCGCCAAAAGATGCGCGAGCGCGGCATCGCCGAGGAAGGGTAAATCGCACGCCAATACCAGCCATGCGACGTCCGGATGCAGCGCCAGCGCCGAACGGATGCCGACAATGGGACCCTCACCCGCGACGCTGTCGACGATCAGCGGACGGTGCGCGCGCGTCGGATCACTCGCCTGATTGGCGCGGACCGAGACGAAAACCGGCTTCACGTGCCGGCCTGCGAGTTCAAAGGCGCGATCGAGCTGGCTTTTGCCTTGATACTGGAGCGCCGCCTTGTCGCGCTTCATGCGCGAGCTTGCGCCGCCGGCCAGGATCAGGCCGTACACCGGCGGGGTCATGTCGATGCCTCCCGCGCATAGCTGCTTTTCCCGCCATCCTTGGCCAGCAAGCGCGTGTCGCTGATCACGATGTCGTGGGACAAGGCTTTGCACATGTCGTAGATCGTCAGCGCGGCTACGGCGGCACCGGTCAGCGCCTCCATTTCCACGCCGGTTTTATGGTGCACGCTCACCGTACATCGGATCACGGCGCAATCTCCGTCGAGGTCGATGGAGATGTGGCAGTTCTCGAGTGCGAGCGGGTGACAAAACGGAATCAACTCGTGGGTGCGCTTCGCGCCCATGACGCCAGCGACGATGGCGGTGTCGAATATCGGACCTTTGCTGGACCTAAGGCCGCTCTCGCGCAGCGCCGCAGCAACTGCCGCCGGGAATTTAACTCGGGATTCCGCGACTGCGGTTCGCTTGGCGACCGCCTTGTCGCTCACGTCGACCATGGTAGGGCGCCGCTCGGCATCTAGGTGTGAAAACGTCATGATCTTCAGCCGCCGATGTAGTACATCTCGATCTTGCGTTCCACAGGATCTTTCTGTTGGCGCAACACATCGCGCAGTTCGCTGTAGCGGTCCGTGCGCTCGCGCCAAGTGCCGCCGATCATCTGCAGTAATTCGGCGTCGGTCGCGCCGCTGCGCAGAGCCCCGCGCAAATCCAGTCCGTGCGTCGCGAACAGGCAGGTATAGAACTTGCCCTCCGAGGACAAGCGCGCCCGGGTGCAGGTGCCGCAGAAGGGTTGCGACACCGAGGAAATGAAGCCGACCTCGCCGACACCGTCGTCGAAGCGCCAACGCTGCGCCACTTCGCCGCGGTAGTTCTCCGAGATCGGATGCATCGGCCAGCGAGCGCTGATGCGCGCAACCAACTCGCGCGAAGGCACGACCATCTCCGGACGCCACGCGTTGCGATTGCCGACGTCCATGAATTCGATGAAACGCACGATCACCGGCATGCCGCGGAATCGCTCGACCAGATCGAGCGCCGTATGATCATTCACACCGCGTTCGATTACCGCATTGATCTTGACCGGCGTGAGCCCGGCGGCGATCGCAGCGTCGATTCCCTTGAGGACCTGTTCGAGGGCTCCAAATCCGCCGCTCAGGCGGGTGAAAATCTCCTTGTCCAAGGTGTCCAAACTTACGGTGACGCGCTTGAGGCCGTTCGCCTGCAAATCCACCGCATGTTGCGCCAACAGCACGCCGTTCGTGGTCAGTGCAATATCCTCGATGCCTGGTATGCCGGTGAGGTCGCCGACCAAGTCGGCCAGATTCGTCCGCAGCAACGGCTCTCCGCCGGTGAGGCGCAGCTTGCGAACACCTAGGCTTCCGAACAGGCGCGCGAGGCGCACGATCTCCTCGAACGACAAGCGCTCCTGCGACTTCAAGAATCGGTAGTGCTCGTGGAATTGCTCCTTCGGCATGCAGTAGGGGCAACGGAAGTTGCAGCGGTCCATCACCGAAATACGCAAATCGTGCAGCGGCCGTCCGCGCCGGTCGAGCGGATTATTCGCGCCCAGAATGTCGTGAACGTTGGAATCTTGCATGGATCGTTCAAGTCACCAGCGGTACATGCCGGTGACGAAACCCTTTGGGTACGTATTGGGCCCGGGGGGAAGCTCGACGAAGCCGTCCGTGCCGGCCAGACTCAAAAAATCTCCCGAGCCGTTGGGCGGCCGCGGATTCGCCCAAGCGCGGCCCCAATCATCGTGTTCGACGGCGACAGGCAAGAAGTACGCGAGCGGCGGCTGGAAGGTCACCGGCGCCGCAAGCGCCAGTCGTTCAGGTACCACGCGCCGAGTGCCCATGGCCTCGGCGATCGCCGGAATGACGTAGCGAATCAGACATACCAGGGTTGAAACCGGATTTCCCGGCAGACCGAACACAGCTTGCCCATGGGGACCGACGCCGAACCACATGGGCCTACCCGGACGCTGCGCGATATTGTGAAACACTTGTTGCACACCTAACTGGATCAGCACCTTGGGCACCAGATCGAACTTACCCATCGATACTCCGCCGCTCAGAATTACCACCTCGTGAGTGGTCAGATGTAAGGTCAACCGCTCGCGAAGCAAGTCCTCGTCGTCCGGCACATGATCATCGCCCACGCGCGCGAAACCGCGCCTGCGTAAAGTGGCCGCAACTGCATAGGCATTGGAGCGGCGCACCTGGTAGTCCGCTATGGGATCACCCGGTTCGATCAGCTCGTCCCCGGTGGAGACGATCATGACGGCCGGTTGGCTGCTCACTCGCACCCGCGCCATTCCGGCCGAGGCCGCGACCGCGATTTCCGGGGGTCGAAGCAAGGTTCCGCTTTGCAGTAGCAACGCGCCCTGGCGGCCATCGGTGCCGCGGCGATGCACGTTATGGAAGGGCGTCGATACGACGTTCGCTTTCAACGATGCAACACCGTCTGCGATCTCGTATTGCTCAACCGGAATGACGCAGTCGCTGGCGAGGGGGAGAATGGCACCGGTCATGACTTCGATCGCATCTTCGCCCCGGGACAGTTTCAGCGCCGGCGAGCCGGCGGATTGCGTTGCCTGGATGCGGAAGCGGCGCACGCCGCGGCGCAGCGACTCACTATCGACCGCGATCCCGTCCATGGTGACGCGATCGAAGGGCGGGTGATCGCGCTCCGCGTAAATATTTTCCCGCAGCGTCCCACCGACACACTGCGTCAGCGGCAGTGATTCGATCGGCAGACACGTCAGCCGAGAGTTGATTGCCTCTTCGGCCAGACGCGGTGTAATGAGCGTACTAGCCTGCATAGTTCAAAAATGCGCGGCGGAGGGCATCCGCCGCCCTATTTTCAAGGTTGGTGTGCCGCCTTATAAGCCTTCAACTGTTCATTGAAGCGACCTACGGTGGCCTGCAATTCATCGACGGCGGCGTTGTTCTTCTGAACCAAAATCTTCTGCTGCTCGTCGGCCTTCTTCTTTTCATCGGGCGTGAGCTTCGACGGATCCTTGGGAGCCGCGGAGTCCATCTCGAGTTTCAGGCAGTCCAGATAAGAATTCATCTCGCCGTTGTAGCGATCAAAATCGTGTTTTGCGGCGATCATTTGATCCTTCGTCGCCGTCTTGCCGTCGGGGGGCGCATCGGGCGCGCGCGGGTATGTGCAAGTCGCCTGCGCGTGAGCGGCAGAACCAAGTGCGAAAACCAGCATAAGCGGTATCCAAGCCTTCATCGGGAATCCTCTAGTTATCCAAACTGATGTTTATCGGTGCACAGCGATCTTACGGCCAAGGGCTTAAGGCCGCCAGCGTTCCCCGATGGACTCGTAAGTACCTGATTATTGAGTTATTTGAGCGCCGATCCGGCCGCCAAGTTCCCGACCGGGGTCGATGGCCAAGGCCAAAGCGAGATAAATGCGGGCATAAGGTAAGCCTGTAAAGTGGTGCAGCGACCCACACATTCTCGGGAGTTCCTGTGAGATTAGCCTCGCGCACTTCTCGTCCCCGGGGCACGATCGCCCTGATCGCGGCGATCGCGAGTCTCGTGCTTTATACGTCCCGAGCCGATGGAGCGGTCGCGTTGGCGTGCCCGACGACACCTGCGGCCATGCGCGCTTTGCTGGAGAGCGAATACGCCTTCGCGGAAAAGGCACAAATTTCGCTGCCGGACGCGTTCCTGGAATATTTGGCCGAGGACTCCCTGGTCTTGAATCCCGCCCCGCGGGCGGGCCGCCCCATCTATCAAGCTGCCAAGCGCGACAAGGGCAAGCTTGAGTGGTATCCGGCCGTCGGCGACGTGGCACGGAGCGGCGATCTCGGCTTTACCTCAGGTCCCTGGGTCTTCACCACTGTAGACAGCGGACTTCAGTACTACGGGCACTTCTTGACCATTTGGAAACGGGACGCCAATTGCACATGGCATGTGCAATTCGACGGCGGAATCTCGCACGCGGCACCCACGAGCGTCGAAGCGAAATTACCTCCCGACCAGGTGTCATTGGATACGGCGGAAGCGCCGCCGGCAAAATCCCCAAGCAATGATCCAGTTGGCGATGCTATCAAGGAATTTCAGGATACTGCCCGGCAAGACGGATTTGCCGCGGCCCTGCGTACTTATGGCCGCAATGGCAATTTCTTATTTTTCACGGATGGACAAGCGCCGATAGGTATCAGGGCGGCCAACCAGTATTTGCGCATTCATCCCATCATGGGCGCATGGAAGGAAGACGCACGCGGTAGTTCCGCCGATTCGACCCTTGTTTATACAGTGGGCGAACTCACAGACGGGAGCAAGCGCAGCACTTACGCCTACGTGCAGATCTGGCAGTTTGATCCTAAGGTCGCGAATTTTGGGCTGCGCGTGCTGCTCATCAATGCGTTACCGCCACCCGAAGTAAAATAATCTTGCGATCAGTGTCGATTCGATCGCATGCCGTTCGACTAGAAGCGTCGAAACCACACATACAGTTATAGGAGAACGCTGTGCAGTACTTATTGATGATCTATTCAAACGAGCAGGAGTTCGCGGCGATGGGAACGGCCGCTCTGACTACCATGACGCAAGAATATGCGGAATTCACAAAATCGATCGTGCAAGCCGGGCATTTGAAGGCAGCCGATCGGCTGAAGCCGACTGCCACCGCTTCCACCGTTCGAGTGCGCAATGGGAAGGTTTTGATCACCGATGGGCCGTTTGCCGAGACCCGCGAGCAGCTTGGCGGCTACTATCTGGTCGAGGCGAAGAACCTCGACGAGGCACTCGCGATGGCCGCGCGCATCCCCGGTGCCAGGTACGGAAGCATCGAGGTGCGCCCCATCTGGACGGCGGCACAGTGAGGACGGCGATGATTTACACGAATGCCGTGCGGTATGAGCGACGCCTTACCTGAAAAAACCCTGGAAGAGTTGTTCCGCCGAGAGGCGGGTCGCGTCCTCGCAACGTTGATCCGCCTTCTCGGGGAATTTGATCTTGCCGAAGAGGCCAGGCAGGACGCATTTGCAGCTGCACTCGAGCAATGGCCCTCTCAAGGGGTTCCGGCTAATCCTAGCGCTTGGCTGATACGGATCGGTCATAACAAAGCGATCGACCGGATCCGCCGGGACATCGCGTTTCGGGGCAAAGTGCTCAATCGTGAAATCGCAAGCGCTGAAGCTGATGCGGCCGTTATCGAAACGGGCGCCGATGATTCATTTGGGGACGATCAGCTGCGTCTCATATTTACCTGTTGCCACCCGGCGTTAAACGGCGAAGCACGCATCGCGCTGACGCTACGCGAAGTATGCGGCCTGACGACACTGGCTGTAGCGCGCGCCTTTCTCGTGAGCGAGCACACGATGGCCCAACGCCTGGTCCGCGCGAAAAGAAAGATTCGCGACGCGGGAATACCGTACGAAACGCCGGAACCGTCGATGCTCGATCAGCGGATCGAGGGTGTACTCGCCGTTGTCTATGGTGTGTTCACGGAGGGATATGCCGCAACCTCAGGAACTGAGCTCATAGATCCGGAGCTTTGTCGCGAGGCCATTCGGTTGGGGCGCTTGCTCGACGCATTGCTGCCGGATAATGCAGCGATTATAGGGCTGCTCGCACTCATGTTATTGCACGATGCTCGGCGTCCCGCGCGCGTTTCAAGCGCCGGCGACGTGATATTGCTCGAGCAGCAAGACCGCACAATGTGGAATCGAAGTCAGATTGAAGAAGGCCTGGCGCTGGTCGAGCGGTCGCTGCGAATTCCGGAACGCGCGAGCCACTTCGCCGTCGAAGCCGCGATTGCGGCGCTTCACGTTCGCGCAACCAACAAGGACACCACTGACTGGCCACATGATCGTCGGATTGTATGAAGTATTGCTGCGGCTGCACCCGACCCCGGTCGTCGAACTCAATCATGCGGTCGCGGTGTCGATGGTCGATGGACCTGCGCGTGCGCTTGACCTGGTCGAGTCGCTTGCTGCGCGAGGCGAAGTCACGGACTACCACCTGTTGCACGCAACACGCGGCAATTTGCTGGCGCGTCTTGGGCGGATTGATGAGGCTCGCGAGGCCTATCAGGCAGCGCTTGCGGGAGCTAAGCTCGAGCCTGAACGAAGGCTGCTCAATGAGCGCATGGCGGAGATTGGGGGAGACTCAAGTCCACTCAGACGGACTTTCGGCTAAACTGGTGGTGATGCGCCCGTAGCTCAGCTGGATAGAGCACCTGGCTTCGAACCAGGTGGTCGGCGGTTCGAATCCGTCCGGGCGCGCCATCAATATCGCATCAGATCAGGTACTTAGCGCCTCCGCCGCTAACCATGATCTGGCTTCGTTACATCGAAGTTAGCATTCGCTTCCAACGTGCCCGCCATGACACAGCGCTTCTTCTGCGGTTTTTTTGCTGCCGCGTAATGCATTCCAAGTCTACCCTCATTTTTCTTTGGCGCCCTACGTGCGGCTGCGAAGACCGGCGTATCTACCTACCTGACTATTGTCGCGCGCCCGGCGCTACGCGAACTATAAACTGCGAGGCGCGTCGCGCGCTCCGAGGTCGTACTGCGCGCCGTTCGCCGGTATCATCGGACAACCATGCCATTCCTGACGCCCGCTTCTGCATTTGCGAGTTCCTCTGTGAGCGTCTCCCGCAGTGCCTCATCGGCGCTGCCGCTCCTGGCCTTCCTGCTCTGCTCCGCGTGCGCCTCCTCGGGCGGCCGCATCGAGGCAGTGGACGACCCCACGCTGGTCGCGGAGACCGCCGCGCCCAATGTGCAGGAGCGTCCGGTGGTTGCGAGCGAGGCTAAAGAGGAGAGTGAGCCCGAGGTTCCAGCGGTTGTCGCCGAGTCGGAGCAACGCGAGACGCCACCCAAGACGGAGGGCTTGCCGGAGTTGGTCGTGGAGGGGCGCGAGCGCCATCTCGTCATCCGCGACTTGGTTGCTGAGGGCCAGGCGCAGCTGCGCGACGTAGAACTGCAATACGTCTTTATCGGTAAGGGTGGGCGTGAGGTGCTCCGCGGCCGGCCGGTCGCCTTCGCGTTATGGAGCGAGGCACAGAAGAACTGGACCATTGTTGACTTGGAGATTCCCAGCCCGCCGGTGAAATGGAAGCCCGGCCACGGGCCACTGCCCTTCACCGTGCGCACGCCCGGCATTGAGGTGCGGCACGTGAAGGGCACAGGGGCCGAGCGACTGATGTTCGCATTCTCGCGCGGCGGCGAGGAGCTGAAAGTCTATGGGCGCAAGTTCCCGGTATTCGACAACACCCTTATTAAGAAGAAACGCTGGCGCGAGGCGGTGGCGACGGCACGACCCATTGTCTATCTGCCCTATACCCAGGATACCCTTGACCCTGGCTTTGTCACCGGCGGCAGAGATTTCCTGCTCGCCACCGCACGGCGCGCCTTGGACGAGCTGCGCATCTCGAACGTGCCGAGCGCGGCCTTTCCGGGCGAACTGCTCGCGGATGTGATACCAGCTGAGGTGATTACGACGCTCGCGGTCATAGAACAGACCGACGATGAGGACTTCCTCGAAAAGGGTAGAGATGCATTCGACGAGGTACTCAGCCAGTACGGCCTGAAGCGCGAGGAAGCGTATCGCTACAGCGTCTCGAGTGCGAAAGCGCTGGGCCCCATGCAGTTCACCGACCGGCACGGCAACGGCACCTATTCGCTCGTCGTGCGCAGGTGCCGCGGCGCGCAGCTGGACACAAACTTCGAGCGCGGCGCGACCCGTTTGTCGAACGCCATGAAGGCGGCCGTCTGCCTGCTGGACATCGAGCTATCGCAGATGAGCGGTGAAATCCGCTCGGCTTACCGCAAGAATCCGGAAGTGATCGGAA
This sequence comes from uncultured Gammaproteobacteria bacterium, assembly GCA_963755965.1. GTDB lineage: Bacteria > Pseudomonadota > Gammaproteobacteria > Steroidobacterales > Steroidobacteraceae > Bog-1198. The sequence goes on along the minus strand of CAVWLU010000004.1, from coordinate 600,425 downwards.
TCTTTGCAGTCGCCGCCTACAACGGCGGCCCGCGTAACGTTGCAAAGCTTTATCGCGCGCTCGACCGCATGGGGGTCCAACTCGACGAACTTCGCCGCGCGGGCCAACTAACGCCGGGCTCCGCGGTCACATGCCCCTGTGTCTGGCGCGAGCAAGCCTCTGTGGTGCAAGCGGTCAGCATTCCACGTTACAACCGCGAAAATACCGGTTATATCGAAAAGTATCAAAGCATCCTCAGCCTGTTCGATTGAATCCGCATGGGCAGAAGTGCTGCGCTATTGTCTCCCTGCCGGCAGTTCGTCAGGAACTCGCGTTTCACTGTTCAAGACGCTGGCTCAACGGTGCCAGCGGAGCGACATGCAGGACAAGCCGGCGTCAATCCTTCTGATCTCCGACGTACGGAGCGGCACGATCTTATAGCAAGCCTCACGAAGCAAGGCGATCGTACCAGGGTAATCTTCGCCGACGAAGACGCGGTCATTAACCCGCAACGCGTTGGCGGCCGCCTCCTCACCCTCGGGCACGACAATCTGCTTGAAACCAGAAAACACGCCGGAGGAGGAGAGTCGTTTCGTTGAGATTATCGTGTCATCGTCGAGCAGCGAGGAGTCGGACTTTAGGTGCAGGACGTTGTCTGGCGTCTTGACAATGACACCTGTTTCCCCGAATTCAGCCAGGCATTCAATCAGAGCCTCGGCTCCTTCGCGGGTCGTTCGAGCCGAAAGCCCAATCATCATCTTCTTGGGGGTGCGTAACACATCGCCGCCGTCGACGTATCCGCGTGGGAGTCGCAGTACCTTCTCGAAGTGCTGCTTCAGAATCGGGCCCATGAGATCCGCCTCACCTTCACGGCTGACACTGCCCGGTCGAAGGAGGATGGCACCTGCGGTGAATACGAGCGCGGGATCCTCCACGAAAATAGAGTCGGGATATGCTTCGACCGGCTCCAAGACCTCGACCTGGACACCCGCTTGTCTCAACGCTGCCACATAGGCGTCGTGCTCGGCACTCACGCCGTCATATGTTGGATCGCCCCGGTCAAGTGCGCGCAACCCGGCGGTAACGGTGCAAGCCGGACGACGGACGATGGCGGCGTTAAACTCGTAGACCTTGTAATCCATAGACGGTGGGTTCCAAAAATTCTGAGAAGATCTCCACGGGCTGCCCGGGGTTCGAATCGAGCACTTGATGCAGTCCCGATTCGACCGCGATGATGGTCTCCGATAATCGATGAGTGGTATGGACGACCAACACGTGCCTTGTCTCGGCAGCCAACGCTAAGTGAACCAGTAAAAGTGCCGGAACCGCGAGCAGGCAGCACGGCAAGCTCGTTCGCGTAGCTCGGCGAACTTGGAGGCAATTCCGTCCGCGGAAGGCTAATCGAGACACTTATTTATTCCCGAGAAGGGTGATTCGATTCATTTGGAAGCTATTCTTTGACCTTTATCCGCCGGTCGGCGGCTTGCCAGTGAAAACCGCCAATTGAGCGGCGAAAGCACGCCTGAAGGCGGGCCTCGCTTCGCCACGGGCGACATAGGCGGAGAGGTTCGGATATTCATCTAGCATGCCTGATGCTTTCAACCTGAGCAGGACCGCCACCATCATCAGGTCGCCCGCGCTGAACGAATCGTCGAGCCAGTCGGCATCGCCAAGCCGACATGAAAGTTCGCCCAGCCGTACACGGATGCGATCCTCGACGACAGGCAGGCGCTGCTCGAACCAGGTCTTGTCGGCCTCCAAGAACCTAGTGGTTTGAAGATCAAGGATCGGGGGCTCAATCGTGTTGAGCGCGGCAAACATCCATGCGATAGCTCGCGCCCGGGCATTCGCATCGTCTGGTAGCAGGCCCGCATGGCGCTCTGCGATATGGAACACGATCGCCCCCGACTCGAACAAGGCAAGATCGCCTTCTTCATAGGTTGGAATCTGCCCGAAAGGATGAAGCGCTCGATGCGCGGGCTCCTTCATTGTACCGAACGAAACAAGACGAACCTCGTAAGGCTGACCCACTTCTTCAAGCGCCCAACGAACGCGCATATCACGCGCCAGTCCCCTGCCGCGATCGGGCGACCGTTCAAAGGCGGTAATAGTGGGGGTCATTGGAAGGCTCCCGATGATAGTCCTGGATTGCATGACGCCCTGGACGGAAACCATGGCACCGACGATTATCCTATGCGCTCAGAAGTGATTTCCAGCTAAGATCGAGCCCCCTGCGTCCTTTCTGCCTCTTCGCCGCCGCCTCGATCTCTTGGCATCTTCGACCACCAAGGTGTGAAGTGGTCGAACGGCGCCCGCACCCCTTTTACGGTAATCTCTGAACACCAAGCGTCCGGCGGCAAGCGCTCTTACATCCGCTGCATTCATGGAATGATGAGAATTGCATTGCTCAACATCGGCCGCATGTTCACCGTGGCCTGGACCGCCGAGTACACCGCCGGACGGTCTCTGAGCCTGCAGCACGGTCGATTTATCGCGGATGCCGTCAACCCGGCAACCTCCTCCTTGGACCGAAGAGAAACGATCGTTATGTCGATACGACAGGCACATTTCCTCGCGCCGCTGTGCGCGCTTCTGGCCGCGCTCGCCGTTGCGCCGCCGCCGGCCGCGGCGCAGGGCGTCAAGAAATCCAAGGATGCGGTCGATCGCACGCTGGCGATCTATGTTCCGCAATTGGAGAGCGATGCACGGATCTTCATTCCAAACTGGAACGCCTCGTTCGCGCCAGGGAAGGCGCTCGAGCAGGCTGCGATCGCGGCCGCGGGTCCGTACTTCAAATCCGTTGCGCTCTTTGACAATGCCTCTGATGCCCCTTTCAACGTACTGTTGACGATGCACTTCAAGTGGGACACCCAGGACGGCCTCTCCAAGCTCACCGTGAAATACAAGCTGCTGGACTCATCGGGAGCGGTACTGTTCGAAGGCACGAAGAGCGACGACATCAAGACTCCGAAGCTTCTCGGTGAAAATGCCTTTATCAAAGTGTCACTCGGCGTGATGAAGGACATCGTCTCGGACGATGCCTTTCTCGAGAAGGCTGCGAGCCCCATTTCGCTCACGGCGTCGCCCGCGGCTTTCGATCGCAAGTTTCTCGTCGATCGCGACAAGCCGGCGAAAACCGGCACGGGATTTTTCATCAACGATCGCGGACAGATCATGACCGCCGCCCATGTCGTGCTTGGGTGTCCGGTGATCGAGGCCAAGGCGGATGGCAAGGCGATCGCGACGACAGTACGCGCCAAAAGCGCGCTTCTCGACCTCGCCGTGCTCGATACGGGCGGTGTCTCGCCGCATACGATCCCGCTACGCGCCGGGACGAGCTTCGATCTCGGCGAAGGCGTTATCGATATCGGCTTTCCGCTCAGCGGCGTGCTCGCCGACTCGCCCAACGTCACGCGAGGCAACATTAGCTCCCGCGAGGCGCTCGCCGGATCGCTCGGGCAGTTCCAGTTTTCCGCGCCGGTCCAGCCGGGATCGAGCGGAGGCCCCGTCGTGTCCGAGACGGGCGAGCTTCTCGGCGTGACAGTCGCCTCATTGGGCGTTGCTGCCCTCGTCGCAAAAGGCATCCTCCCGCAAAACGTGAATTTCGCGCTGGATGCGCGCTACGCCTCGAGCTTCCTGGATCATTACAAAATCAGATACGTGTCCGTCGGGCGGGGTCGCACGGCGGATGCCCGCGCTGCGACTGAGTCCGCACTTCCGGCCGTGGTGCAAGTGTCGTGTTACCAATGAGGGGCATTCGATGCGCTCAATGAGTGTCATTCTGATTGCGGGTCTCTTGACGACGTCCGTCGGGCTCGCCCAGACGATCGACGCCATCGCACCCGATACGCCCTCAATGTCGTTCTTTTCGACGACCGCCTCAGACGATATCTATGAGGCACTTAAGAAGCAGCCGGGTTTTGAGAGACTCGACAAGGATAAGCTCGGGAGTCCGATCCACATCCGCGTGAGCCTAGAGTACGGCCGCACCACATCGCCATCTAACGTCGCGAGCGCAATTCTTACCCTGGGGACGCTCGGACTTTTGCCAGCGGTCAACAATCGGGATCTACTCCTCACCTACGATGTTCTCGTGAACGAGAGTGTGCTCACAAGCTACGCCTACTCAAAGCGTGTGACGCGGGTCTTCAGCGTGTACTCGAAGGACAGAACTTACGGCCTCGGCGACGACGGGCTAGCCTGGGTGATCGGAACGGCGGGCCAGTTCGCGATCGACTTCGCGCGCGACTCAAAGTATGCAGACCTCAAATCCGAGTACCACCTCTACTACGGCGCGCCGCCGGCCGAAGCCCCTAAATAGGTCTAGTTCCGGGGGAATAGCGCCTCACCCGGAGGCTGACAAAAGCGGCAGGCCCGCAGATTCCCTAAGAATACCACTGAGCGCGTGCATCATTTTGGCTCGTGGCAAACCGCCTCGACATTGTGTCCATCGGGATCCAAAACGAATGCGCCATAATAGTCCTTGTGATAGTGCGGTCGCGGACCGGGACTGCCATTGTCTTTCCCGCCGGCGGCAAGCGCAGCTTGGTAGAACTCGTCCACTTGCTTGTGAGTTTCGGCACGAAAAGCGACATGTACCCTAGGCTCGTTCGGAGTTCCCTCACCGATCCAGAAATCGGCTTTCGGCGGAACCCCGTAACCGAAAACGGCTAAGCCGCCGGTGTGCTCTTTGGGGATCTGCACCATCATCTTGTAGCCGAGCGGCGCGAGGGTCCCATCATAAAATGCGCGGCTCACAACCGGGTCGCTAATCTGAAGGCCAGTGTGGTCGATCATGACGCCTCCGTAATTGGGCCATTAACTCAAGTTGAGGTTGCGGAAGCCCACGAACGCATTGCGCTTTTCATCCCAAAGTCGAAACGTGAGCGATTTGAAACTCCCGAACAACGTGACCGGCTTAATTGTCCTAAAGAAGGGGTCTGCATCATGGCATCGTTGAAGATGGTAGTTCGGAATACGCGGACTTAAGTGATGGATATGATGGAACCCAATATTACCGGTGAACCACTGTAGGATTCTCGGCAGCTTATAAAATGAACTGCCTTTAAGTGCCGCCGCCGTGTAATTCCACTCCTCGGACCGCGCCCAATAAGCACCCTCAAATTGATGCTGCACGTAGAACAGCCACAGGCCGATGGCGCCGGCAAATGCCGACACGGTGAGCTGAATCAGCACAAATGCCTTCCAGCCGATAACCGCACTCATCACGAGCGCGCCTCCAAGCAAGGCCCAGTTCGTGCGCCGAACCGAATGGCGCTCTCGATCGGGTGCCTCGGACGTCGCGAAACGATGATGAACGACAAATACGTACAGCGGCGCAATCACAAAAAGTACGATTGGATTGCGCGCGAGCCGATAGGCAATCCGCCTCCCGCGCGTACTCTGCAGATATTCTTGCACAGTCAACGTCCATATATCGCCCGAGCCGCGGCGATCAAGATCACCCGCGGTTCCGTGATGTACAGCATGCTGCCAGCGCCAATGTCGATAGGGCGTCAAATTCAGTAAGCCTGCAATTGCACCTATCACATTGTTGGCGCGTTTGGATTTGAAAAACGACGCGTGACCGCAGTCGTGAAAGATTATAAAGATGCGGGCGAGAAAACCTGCGGCAAGGATGGCAACCGGTAGCATCAGGTAATATGAAACGGCGAGCGCGCGATCCATTGCAAACCAAAGCAGTGCGTACGGGACAAATGAATTGATCACTTGCCACCTCGCCCTCCACAGCGATGCTGCCTGAAATTTCGCTACGTTGTCTTTCGAGATCTCAGGCGGAGTGGTGGACTCGACGAAGTCAATGTCGAGAATGCTATTCATGCGCACTCAACGGTCAAGGAGAGACTCAGCAAATCTACGTTATGAAACTCGTTCGATCTGTGCGATAGCGAACTTTGGGGGGGCGACAAACAATCAATCCCCCGCGGAAAATCCGCGCCGCGCGTCAACGATTTGTGGGACAAATTCATCATTCGGTGCAGCAATCCTGCGGGGTTGTTCAGAATCAAACGCTTACAAACGACAAAACTCCAATTTAGATAATTCGGCCAGCACATGTGGCACTTGATGAAGCGGGCTGACACTGGCGTGGCATCATGGTTACTATCGAGTACCAACGCCATCATGCAGACCGCAACTCGCGGACGACTATCGAATATTTGCGACCATTGACCATGCCCCAATCCCGCGCACTAGTGCCACTCAAAACACTTTGGACAGGAAACCAGGGTAAAGCGTTGCCACTACCAGCGAGATTGGCACGCCTCTACGGCAGATTTCGGCTGCCGCAGGCCAGCTCGCATCCTTACGTTTTCAGCAATTTTGTAACGACCCTTGACGGGGTGGTGTCGTTGCGCACGCGAGGACACGCGAATGGCGGGGACATTAGCGGCTTCAACGCCCAAGATCGAATGGTGATGGGCCTGCTGCGTGCTGTAGCCGACGTCGTCATTGTCGGTTCGGGGACACTGGGAGCTGATAGTCAACATGCCTGGACGCCGGAGGCCATATGCCCCGAACTTGCGCCGGAATATGATCGCCTGAGGAAGGCGCTCGGCCTCTCGGCACCGCCGATCAATGTCATCGTCAGTGGTAGCGGATCGCTCAACTTGCGACTGCCGGTGTTTTCGTCCGGACGAGTGCAAGTGACGATCATCACGACGGCCGCAGGTGCAAAACGATTGGCCAAGCAGCGAATTCCCGATACGGTTGAAATTCGCGCGATCGGTCGCGGCGGGCAGGAGATTGCGGCCAGCGCGATTTGCGACGAGGTTTGCGGTGTTCGCGGGGTCAGGCGAGTACTGGTGGAAGGAGGCCCGCGATTACTGGCCGATTTCTTCCAGCAGAGATTGGTGTCGGAGCAGTTCTTGACGTTGGCGCCGCAGATCGCGGGCCGCGTGGCGGGCGATGGAAGGCCGGGAATGGTCATGGGCAAGGTGTTTGCGCCGCGCAATCCGTTGTGGGGGAAGTTGATTGATGTGCGGCAGGGTGCAAGTCATTTGTTTCTGCGCTATTCCTTTACTTGGCCGGTGACCTTGGACGCAACCCGCGTTTGAATGGCTGGCTGCGCGCTGTCAGGTGCGCGAACAGCAAACCCGCCAGCAAACCGATTGCCATTTGCGCCGCCAGTCCGATTGCTCCACGCGCTCCGAAAATGCCGACAGTTCCCAAGAGAGCTTTTAACACCGCGAATAGCACGTAGATTGCGGCGGCGCCGGCGAACCCGAACACGGGTACGCGGAGACCGCTGAAACGAGCGACCATGCCTGCGATCAGAAATGCAACTAGCAGTGCGATCGAGGTGACGGTAGCGTAAGGTAAAATCATGCCGCCGAGATCATGAGCAGCCCAGGAGACGCGATCGGTAAACGGGATCGGAGCGGCAGCCGTTCCGTCGGCGAGGCCCGCTGCCATGGACCAAGCCTGTTGAACGAAATACGAATGAGCGGCTGAGCCCAGCACCACCATCACGGCAGCAGCAACGACAAAAGCCATGATCCGGCGTAGCATCCAAACTCTCCAGTGCTCTGTCATTCGCTAATGCCCTGAGTTAGGTGAGAGTTCCCTATCGTAACGGATGGGCGGTCCTTCCAGGAGGCTCGCACGCGCGTCTTGTCGTCGATTTTCGCCGCTGTCGTAACGGTCACGATTTCCACAATGGTGATGCCCGCGGTGGCATCGGAGGAGGCGCGTCCGCCGCCACCCCCGCCGCAGCCCGCCGAAGTGATCAAGACGGGGTATAAGGTCACCGAAGTCGCCAAGGGGCTTGATCACCCCTGGTCAATGGCGTTCTTGCCGGGCGGTTCTATTCTAGTGACCGAGCGTGTGGGTCGGTTACGCATGATCAAAGGCGGCTCGTTGCTGCCTCAGCCGATAGCGGGTGTCCCGTCGGTGCATACGGGCAGCCAAGCGGGGCTGTTCGACGTTGTGCTGCATCCGAATTTTGCCCAGAACAACATCGTCTATCTAACCTACGCGGCTGGAACGACGGCCGCCAACGGTACTCAGGTGGCGCGGGCGCGGTTGGATGGTAGTGCACTGCGAGACTTGCGAGTGATCTTCAAGGCAACGCCTTTGAAGGACACCGACAACCACTACGGCGGGCGCATGGCGTTTCTCCCAGACGGCACGTTCGTATTGACGGTTGGCGAGGGGTTCGAATATCGCGAGAAGGCCCAGGACTTGACTTCCGATCTGGGCAAGATCGTCCGTCTGAACGAAGACGGTAGCGTGCCGCAAAACAATCCGTTCGTCGGAGAAGCGGCGGTACGTCCGGAAATTTACACTTGGGGCCATCGCAACGCGCAGGGCTTGATCTTCGATGCGCCAAGCGGACGACTCTACGAAACGGAGCACGGTCCACGGGGGGGCGACGAACTGAACATTATCGTGGCCCATAAAAACTATGGCTGGCCCGTGATTACCTACGGTTTGGACTATTCGGGCGCCTATGTTTCACCTTATACGCAGCGGCCGGGGCTTGAGCAGCCGGTCATCTATTGGACGCCGTCGATCGCGCCATCAGGACTGGCAATTTACCGCGGCGATAAGTTTCCCGCGTGGTACGGCGATCTGTTCGTGGGTGCATTGGCGTTCAAACATCTACGCCGCGTTCATCTCGATCCAAGCGGCAACGTAGTCGGCCAACAAGAGTTATTGAACGATCTGAACTGGCGCATTCGCGACGTGCGCGTGGCGCCTGACGGCTATCTCTATGTCTGCACAGACGAGCCGGACGGCCGAGTCTTGCGGCTCGAGCCGGGCAACTAAGGTCCGAGGACCTCGGAGGGACTTGCTACTCACGAGACTGACGGCAGCCGCACCCTTAAGCGAATTCGATGCTGCCGCATCTCCAAAACCCTCCAAACCATGGCCTCCAAACCATTAGCAAATGAGAGCGGGCGACGGGCTTTCACTACGATGTCAGAGAATGCATGACCCGGCGCTGCACCGAGGCGATTGCTCGATGGCCGACCACCTCAACATAGTGGTAATCTCCGTGCCGCTCGATAATAACAATCGGTCAAATAACAAAAAAAATAGTCTCGCGCCAAAAACTTGGGCCCCTCCAAAGGGCCCCTCGTCTTCGGATGCCGAGAATTCACGTCGGTATGCACGCGCCTCGAATGATGCGATGCAAAAGCACAAGCACAAGCACAAGCAATGGGGTACGCCAGCGCTCGTCCACTCGCCATTCGAGTCAGATTGGCGCATAAATCGTCTGGCCGCGGCAGTATCCGGATAGCTAACCTTGAGCGCATGCGATCATGATGCGGCTGACGAGGCGTCGGCGAAACCACAACATTGGAGACTACGGAATGCGGTCGATCAGCGAGTTGATTGAGCCGGATCGCGTTCACCGGACGGTCTACACAGATCAAGAAATTTTCGATCGAGAGATCGAGGAGATCTTTGAGAAAGTCTGGGTGTATTGCGGGCACGAGTCGCAGGTCAGGGGTCCCGGCGACTTCTACACGGTTCAGATCGGGCGCCAGCCGATGATCATGGTGCGGGACCGATCCGGCGCCATCAACGTACTCCACAATCGGTGCCCTCATCGCGGCGTGGAACTCTGCGGCGCCATGTCCGGAAACACCGGGTCGAGTTTCGTGTGCTCGTACCACGCCTGGAGTTTTCACCTCGACGGCAGCATTCGAGGAATACCCCTGCCGCAGGGGTATGAAGGCACGAGAATGAACTCGGCAAATCCGGACTGCTCGATCAAGCGCGCCGCGCGGGTCGACAGCTACCGCGGATTTGTGTTCGCAAGTCTCGCGAGCGAGGGCCCCAGTCTCTTGGAATTTCTGGGCGATGCGCGCATCGCCTTCGATGATATGTGCGACCGGTCGCCGGAAGGACAGGTCGAGATCGTTCCGGTCTGTCACCGCGTCATCCAGCACTCGAACTGGAAATTTTTCATGGAGAACCAGCTGGATGCATTGCATCCGTCGGTGACGCACCAATCCACTGGGGCCTCCGCCAGCAGGGTCGAGCGGACGCTCAAATCCGAAGGCAAGGAGGCGCCGCTCTATTACCACTACCTGTCGACCTTCGCTTCCTCCTTTGATCAATGGGATTCCGTCCAGACCGTGAATTTCCCCCGCGGTCACGGCATCCTCAAAGGCTACATGGGACTCCGGCCCCAAGATCCGGACACGCGGCAATACACCGAGGCGATGTACAAGGCGTACGGCGCCGAGCGCGCCGAACAGTATCTGGGCCGCAGCATCCACCACGTCTTGATCTACCCCTACCTATCGGTGCAGTCGCCGCTCCAGCAATTGCGGTGCCTTCGGCCTTTGGCACCCGGCAAGACACTCTCTGAGATCTGGCATTTCCGCTTGAAAGGCGTGTCGCCGGCGATCTACCGGCGTTCGCTGTGGTACTTCAACCTGGTGAACTCCCCGGCCACCATGATCAACGCGGACGATCTCGAGAACTGGACCAAGGCCCAGTGGGGATTGCAATCCAAGGGCGGAGAGTGGGTGAGCTTTCATCGCAACTTTGGACGCGACACGCGCGACGGAGACATCACCTACTCGAACAACGGAACCTCCGAAGTGGTGATGCGCAGCCAGTTCGAGGCCTGGTCCAAATACATGTCGAACCAGGGCGAGACGGAGATTCGCAAATGACGGATCAACTGAACAAGCGCCTGTTGGAAGACGTCGTCATCTTCCCGGGCAAGCAAGAAATGCAGACCGGCGCGCAGGCGCTCGCTCCGGATCATTCGCCGCGCGAGCGCTATCGAGCTCATGAGCTTCCCGGGCGCAGCGCCGTTCTAGTGCAGACAGACCTGCAGCGGGACGTCGAGCAGTTTCTTTTCTATCAGTCTGAGCTCTTGGATACCAAGAGCTGGCAGGCGTATATCGACTTGTTCGCCGAGGAAGGCGTCTACTGGATGCCGGCGCGTCCTGAGCAAACCGAATGGCTTGACTCGCCGTCGATTTTTGCCGAGGACCGGCAGCTCATGACCGTGCGCATGGGGCGCATCACGCACCCAAACGCGTGGTCCCAGGCGCCGCTGTGGGAGACCAACCATGTGCTGGGCAACATCGTGATCGAGGACTTGGCCGACACCCGGATCCGCGTGCGTTCACGCTTCCAGGTTCTGGAGCTCCGCCGCGATCTGCTGCGAAGCTTCGCGGGGGTCTATCGGCACACGCTGCTGCGGCGCGGAGAGGACTTCAAGATCGAGCTGCAAAGGGTGGATCTCATGAACGTCCAGGCCCCGTTCGACTACACCATTCAGGCTTGGGTATAGATGAAATCCGCGACTTTGCTCGCGCGCGGGCTCTCGCCCTGACCGCTTTTGTTACTCGACCGAAGTTTACTATCCATTTTCTCGACGACACTAGCCGATAAGCGCGGCTTTTGCGATGTCGGTTGGGCCGGCTCACGGTGCGCGTGTTATGGTGCTATTTAGTCCGACCCCGACCAACAAAGGTTAATCCATGGATCAAGTGGTACAGCTGAAAGGGCAGAGGCTGGCGACCACCGATATTGACGAAGCGCGCGAGATTCTCACTCGACAATACTGCTCGCACAGCATATTCCGGAAGGACCACAGCGCCTCGTTGGACGTCAGGTATTCGCACAGTCCGCTGCTGAATATGTCGTTCAACTACCTGCAGTACGGCGCCGAGGTCGAGATCCGGCCGCGCGAGTTCGAAACCTTCTATCTGATGCACATCCCGCTCGCCGGCCGCGCCTCAATCCGTGCTGCAGGGCATCAGTTCCACCTCCGACCCGGGGCCGCGGCCATCGTGTCTCCCAATCATCAGCTATCGACGACTTGGACGGCCGATTGCCGGCAGCTCATGCTCAAAATCGATCGCAAGCCGCTCGAGAGCTACTTGAGTCACCTCATCTTCCAACCCATCGATAGGCCGCTCGAGTTTCCGTTGGTATTCGATCTCACGGACGGTCTCGGCGCGAGCTTCTATGGTCTGGTGCGGCACCTGGTTGCGGAGCTCGCCCACAACGATGCCATCGTGAGGTCGAAGCTCCTCTGCACGCAGCTGGAACAGACGTTGCTCACGCTGATCTTGTGCGGTGCGCATCATTCCTATCGAGACGCGCTGGAGGCTGCAGACGGCTCCGTGTGCCCCAAGCATGTCGTGAAGGCCTACCAATACATGGTGGCCAACGCCCGTGAAAACATCACGATCGGGGATTTGACCCACGTCACGGGTGTGAGCGGACGCGCACTGTACGAGGGCTTCCGTCGATTCAAGGGCGCCTCGCCGATGGCGTGCCTCCGGGCGATCCGCATGCAGGCGATACGCAAGGAGCTCGAGGAGGGCGATGAGTCCGATGACGTGACCCAGATCGCGCAGCGCTGGGGATTCTTTCATCTCGGCCGATTCGCCTGCAACTATCAGAAGATTTTCGGAGAGAAGCCCTCCCAGACGCTGAGACGACGGCGTTAGTTGACGAGGGTGCAATGGATTCTGCGCGTGATGGGCGCCGGTGCGGGTGCATCGGCCGGGCGATTCTGCGTGCCGCCGATTATTTGAATTGAACCAAAGAGAGGACGAAGTGACGGGGATGACTACCATGAGAGCCACAAGCTCATTGATTGCACTCGCGCTGTGTTGCGCTTTCGATCCGGCATTCGCGCAGACGGTTGCGCAACCGGCCGCCAAGGAAACTTCGGCACTCGAGGAGATCGTGGTCACGGCCGAAAAGCGCGAGTCGACCGTGCAGAAGACGCCGATCAGCATGACAGCCTTTACGGAGGCGCAAATTGAAGCGCAGGGCCTGTCCGACATGCGGCAGATCGCAGAGCAGACACCGGGAATCTCCATGAAGACGAGCGGACCCGGGCAAACCGAGTTCGAGATGCGGGGACTGGATGCGACCGGCGGTTTTTCCCCGACAGTGGGGTTCTACCTGGACGACGCGCCGCTCACAGCGCCCGCGCAGGCGGCACAGGGAAAAGTGGTCGTCGATCCGGATCTGTATGACTTGAACCGTGTCGAGGTCCTGCGCGGGCCCCAAGGCACGCTCTACGGTGCCGGTTCCATGGGAGGCACGATCAAATTGGTCACGAATGCCCCGCAGCTCAACACCTTTGCGGTCTCGGCTCAAACCAAGGAGTCGGGGACCGACGGCGGCGGCTTCAATTACGGCGGCAGCGCAATGCTCAATTTGCCGCTCGCCCAAGACGTGGCGGCGGTGCGATTCGTCGCGACGTACAAATACACCTCCGGGTGGATCGACCGCATCGTGTTGAATCCCTTTCCCCCCGACACCAATGGCGGCCAGACGCGCGGCAACGTTCTTGCAGCGCCGGTCCAGGCCAACTACTCGGACGTGAACTGGGAAAAGCTCGACGGCGGCCGCGTCAGCCTGTTGTTGCAGCTCGGCGATCGGCTGACGATCCAGCCCGGCATCTTGTACCAGAAAATTTCCACGGGCGGACCTTTTACCATCGACGATCCGCCGGGCAACGTCTATGCCCATTATCAGCCCTTCGACATTGCCGAGCCGTTGGAGGACAACTTCACCCTCTACACGCTCACCATGAAGTATCATTTTGACGCCGCTGATGTGACGGCGGCCACCGCGAAGTGGAATCGGCACGACGAGCAGACTCAGGACATCTCGGAAACCATGTCTTTTCTGTTCGGCTTCCCGAGCTTCTATCCGCCGGCGGGCATCGGCGGGGGTTCTCAGGAAGAAACCGACTTCACGGATCAGTTCAGCCAGGAGATCCGAGTCGCATCGAGCGGCGACGGACGGTTTCAGTGGATCGGCGGCATTTTCTACAGCGACTTCAATTCCAATACCACGTCCCTGTCCGATTATGCAGGCCTCGAACCCTTTTTCGGCACCACGAGCCTGATCGCCGTCGGCGAGCCCATCGAGGTCACGCAGCGCGCGCTCTTCGGCGAGGCCTCTTACAAGCTGACCGATCAGCTCAAAGCTACCTTGGGACTGCGCTACTACCGATATTCGAGCACGGAGGAATCGATCAATAGCGGTCTCGCATCCCTCGCGGGCGGCCCGGGCACCGTACTGCGATTCGGCAGCGCCGACAACAAGGGATTCAACCCCAAGGTGAACCTCGCGTATACCGCGACCGACGATGTGCTCCTCTACACGACTGCGGCGAAGGGCTTCCGGCCGGGCGGTCCCAACACTCCCGTTCCGCTCACGGGTCCCGCGCAGTGTCTGACCGGTCCGGGGAATCTCGAGTCGCTCGGACTTAACTCCGCGCCCAATCAGTTCAACCCGGACAATGTGTGGAGCTACGAGGTGGGCGAGAAGGCGCGCGCCTTGGGGAACACGTTCCAGATCAACAGCGACGTCTACTACGAAACCTGGACCGACGTTCAGCAGCTCGTGAATCCCTCATGCGGTTTCAGCTTCACGGCGAATGCCGGCACGGCCACGGTCTACGGATCCGAGATCGAGATTGACGCGAATTTGTCCCCGTCATGGACCGTCACGGAGAGCCTCGGGTATACGCATGCGACGTTCAACGACACCGTCCAGGCAACCAATACCGTCAAGGGCCAGAAGCTCCTGGACGTGCCGGACGTGACCTCGACCACCGCCGTCATGTACACGAAACCTGTGTCGGCGCTTTATAGCTTCACCGCCCGCGGCACCTATACCTACGTCGGCCCGATGCAGGACATCACCTACACGCGTAATAACTTGGCCGGTTACTCGCTCGTGAACTCGCGCGCGGGAGTCACTTCCGACAAGTTCTCGGCTTACCTGTTCTGCGACAACGTGGCCAACAAAATGGCCATCCTTACCAACAACAACGCGCAGACGGTCAATATCCCGACGGTCAATCGCTGGGTAACGGCTCAACCGCGGACCATCGGCATCGACGTGCAGTTTCGCTACTGAGGATTTGGGGACCAGGACTCTGCCGGTCGCGTGTTGACCGGCAGAGTGAGGCGAGAAGGATATTGCGCCGACCTATAGACGCTCTGAGTCACCGGGCGGAAATCGGCCTGCACGGCCTCATAGATGCTGGGGACGTAGCGCTGCGGATTGCGATCGATGACCGGAAACCAGGTGCTCTGGATTTGCACCATGATCCGATGGCCCGCCTTGAAGGTGTGGTTTCGGTCTCGCAGCTTGATGGCATAGGCGGTGACTTCGCCGGGGACGAGCGCTTGCGGCTTCTCGAAGCTCGTGCGGTAGCGACCGCGTAATACCTCGCCGGCCAGCATGAGCTCATAACCTCTCATGCGGGGATCAGGTTCGTAGTTCTCCGGATACACGTCGATGAGCTTGACCACCCAGTCGCTGTCGGAGCCCGAAGTTGCGGCGAAAAGATGCGCGACCGGGTCTCCCGACACCGTGATGTCTTCTTTCAGAGGTTCGCTTTCGTAGGTGAGCACATCGGGCCGTCCATCGACGAAACGTTGATCGGCGACCTCCCACGTCGGCCAGTCATCATCGGTGATGGGGCGGGGATAGTACGGGACGGGTTTAGCGGGGTCCGACGTGTAGTCATCATGCCCGCCGGAATCCGAGCCGGAGGGAGGGTCAAAGGACAGCGCGCCATTGGCACGCAGGTACAGCTCCCGTAGAGTCCTCGGCTGCGGCGGCCACGAATCGTATCGCTCCCATCTATTCTCGCCGGTTCTGAATGCCAGCACGGGAGGCAAATCGAGCGAACCCCTGCCTTTGAGCCAGTACGCGAACCACGGCGCCTGAACACGATCTCGAAACCACCGCGACGTGTCCTGACCGAAATCGACTTTGCCGATCGAGCGTCCGTCGGGGCTTCTGCTCCAGCTTCCGTGGTACCACGGTCCCATCACCAGGCGGAGCAAGTGCCTGGGATCCTCTCTCTCGTACCGATGGTAGAGCTCGAGGGGCCCATAAAAATCCTCGGCGTCGAAGTACCCCACCACCATCAGCGTGGGAACCGTGACCGGCTGCACGTAGGGGAGGACGCCGCACATCTCCTTGGTCCAGAAACCGTCGAGATTCGGATGCTCCGCGAACGCATTCCAGCTCGGCGCGCTTCCATGGAAATACAGCTTGTTGACGTTCGATAGCGGACCGAGCGCGAGAAATTGTTCGTAGCTGTCGCGGCGCGTGAGCGAAGACAGCGCCGCTTCACCGCCTGGCCGTCTCTCCGCCTCCATCTCCGAGATCCAATCGAAACTGTAACTCAAGCGAAAGGCGCCGTTATGATGCCAGTCATCCCCGACGAACATGTCGGCGCACGTGGCTTGCGGAGAGGCCGCCTTGAGCGCCGGGTGCGGATCGACCAACGCGCGTGTGACTAAGAAGCCGCCGTAGGAAATCCCCAGGGTCCCGACCTTGCCGTTGTTGCGGGGGACGTGTTTGACCAGCCAGTCGATGCTGTCGTACGCGTCCGTGGAGGGGTCGGTCGCGCGCGGACTCGATTTGTCCCTCATGGGTCCGCCGGTCACGAATTCACCGCCCGAATCGCCGCGCCCGCGCGAATCCTGAAGCGCGAATATGTAGCCGTCCGCGATGAGTTCGGGATACATCTTGAGGTGCGCCGAGTATCCGTGCGCGTCGGGGTGCAAGCCGTAGGGAGTCCGCTCGTAGATGATGGGCAGCGCACCCGAGGCGTTTTTCGGCGTGTAGATCTCGGTGTGCAGTGCGACGCCATCGCGCATGCGGATGTCGACGACTTGCTTGTCGAGGATAGCCGTAAAATCAGGGACCGGCGGCGGCTGAGACGGGGGCTCGGAGCGCGTGCGGCTCGGTCCCGCAACGACGCAGGTGATGCAGAGCAGCACGAGGGCGGACCGCGATAATTGGCGGCGCTCACGGATGAATGTCATATCTCGGTCACTCCGGCGGCGCGGTCCCCCCGGACGAGGAGCCAGAGTCCGCGCAGCATCAAGGGGAAGAAGAAGACCAACAGAAAGAAGTAGGAGCTGTATCGATAGCCTTGGCCGATCAAGTTGATGATGCCGACGGCAGAAGCCACGAACACGGCGATGATCATCAAGGCGAGTGCCAGCGCAGGTCTCACATAGCGCGGCATGGCCCGGCCGCGATCGACGGCGGCCCGGGCAAAACGCTCATTCAGGCCGTGCAAAAGGCCCACTCCGGTCTTGACGAAGGCGCCCAAGATCACGAGCTCTACGCAGATCGCGAGCCCAGGGCTCGCGACTCGCGTCAGCACGACGGAAATCGGCAGCGGTTCCGTCAGAATCCCCGGATAGAAGGCGGACAACGCCAGGAGCGACGCCAGGCCGGGCAGCAGGATGAGAGGGCCGGCGAGCGCGCCCGCGGCGAGCGCTTCCGTCCGAGACTCGAAGTTACGCGCCACGAACATGAGAATCGGCAGGATCACGACGTTGTAGCCCAAGTAGCTGAAACTGTCGCGAACCGCCTCCGCCCAGTCGAGGGGGGTGGCGCCGAGCGCGGCGTGCAACTGGGGACCGAATTTCCACACCACCATGGCGAACATCGAGCCGTACGTCGCGTAGAACACGATGGACCACGCCGAGATGACCTTCTCGATCACCTTGTTGCCAAAAAAGACGACGAACGCCACGACCGCCATGAACAGGATCGAATTGGTGAGCTCGGGGAAGCCGAACATTTGCGCGAGCAGTTTGCCGGCGGCCGAGGACAACACCGACAAGACGAGCAGCAGCAACGCGTAGTAGCCGATCTCGAACAGCACCCAGAAGCGGCCGAGAAAGATCCGGCAGAAGCTCTTGTAGTCGAAGGCGCGGTAGCGGCGCGCGAGCTCGAACGCAACCATCGCGCCCGCACTAAACCACAGCGCCGTCAACGCGAGGCCGGCCAATCCGGTGGCAGGTCCCTTCGACACGAAGAATTCCACCAGTTCGCGCCCGGTGGCGTAGCCACCGCCGACCAGTACGGCCTGAATGACGAGGCCGGGGACGACGTAGCGGTAAAGGCGCATTCCGAGCGTGATCTACAGCGATCCGCGGGCGTCGACCGGCCAGATGTCCACCAGGCGATTTTTCCGAACGCAATGGTAGAAATCATGCAGGTTGATGGTGGGATCGCAATGCGGGGTCACGAGTTCGATCTTCGTTCCGAGTTTCAGCCCGTCGTTCTTCCGAGCGAGCTTTATCTTGCCGAATTCATCTCCGTAGAACTCGTACACCGCGCCGGCCGGAGCGCCTGCTGCGGGCCGTGGAATGGGGCCGTCCATCGAGAAGCACTTGAAGCCGCCGTCGATCGTCGGCCATCCGGGACGGTTGTTGCTCACCACCATGCATTGAACGTAAAGAGCGGTTTTGAACGGATTCGGTCCGCCGGCAAACAGCTGCACGTCCTCGTACTCGATGTCCATGAAGGCATAGGAGCCACACTGACATTCGGTGAACAGTCCCGCCTGCCGATCGATGTCGAAGGTGCCGGTACCGCCGCCCGACACGATGCCCGGCGTGTGGCCCGCCTGCGCCACGGCGCTCAAGACCCGTTCCAGATGCCGAAGCTGCCTGCCGTAGATGCGCGATCGGTCGACGGCCCGCGTGATGTGTTGCACCCTGCCGGAGTAGGATTGGATGCCGGCGAATTCCAGCAGTGCCGAGGATTCGACCCGGCGAACGAGCGCGAGCACGCCCTTGATGTCGGGCACGCCGGTCCTGCCCATGCCGATGTCGACGTCCACGAGCACCGGAAGCTTCTTCCCGTGACGCGCAAGAGCCGCCTCGAGCGCGGCGACGTTCGCCGGGTTGTCGACGGCGACCATGAATCCCTTGCTCCTGCCGATGAGGCCGCACAAGACGTCGATCTTGACCGCGCCGACGACCGGCGTGGTCAGCAGCACGCCGGGCACCCTGGCCTCAACCATGACAGCGGCCTCGCGCAGGGTCGCAACCGAGATGCCGACGGCGCCGGCCGCGATCTGGCGTTTGGCGATCTCGACGCTCTTGTGGGTCTTCGCATGCGGCCGCAGGTTCAAACCCGCCTGGCGGCAGAGCCTCGCCATGGTTTTTAGGTTGTGTTCGAAGTCATCTAGGTCGAGAACCAGCGCCGGCGTCGCCAGCGCTTGACGCGACCTCGGCTTCCCGATGAGGCGCGCATTGGGTCCGAGATCCCGATGATGCCGCAATGTCTTTCCGGGAATGTGTTTCATTTAGTTTTCGAGCGCACGGAATATATAGTCATGTGCTTTGAACCTCAAGTATCCGAAGCTGAATGGGCCGCCGCCTCATGGCGCGCGCCGCGGTAGGGTTGCCGGGAAGTGCGTGCGCAAGTAGCCAACGACGGCGCAAATGGCCTCCTCCGTCATGTGCGCCGTGATACTGCCATGCTCGAGCATGGACAGGCTGAACATGAGATCGGCAATTTCCACCGCGCGGAAGAAAATGGCCGTACGGGCCCTGCGCTTCGGCAGCACGAATCGGCGTTCGATCTGTTCCTCGAAGAGTTTGGCGATGAGCTTGTCACTTTGCCGGTCGCGCAGCTTGAGCGCCGGTGGGGTTTTCGGGCTGATGAGAAGCTCGCGTGCGGCTCGGTGACTGCCGAAGTAATGCGCCCCCCGGCGCACGAGCGCCGCGACGATATCCGACCATGAGCGGGATGCGGCGCCGTGAATCGGCCTGCGCACATCCGCCAGCATTTCTTCCCCGAGCACGCCGATGAGCTGTACGTAGAGATCGAGGATATCGCTGTGATAGTGGTAGGCCGAGCTCTTTGGAATGCGCGCGGCTCGGGCCACGTCGGCGAGGCTGATCTCGTCGAGGTCGCGATGTCCCAACAAAGCCCGGGCGGCCGCGAGCAGACGTTTGCGCCGAGCGATGCCCGGGGCACGGAATGAAACCTGCTGTAATCGTTGCACGCTCATGCGGACTCTTGTTGGAACGCGGGGCCTTTCTAAGGTGGAGAGTATCCAGGAATGCGGCACAGTTCGAAAGCCGCAATTTGACAGGTGCGGGAATGTTCTTGATACTCGACCGAGGTCGACTAAGCCGGCGCAAGAGCGCGAACGGCCATGAGCGGCGCGCACCAGGAGGATTCCTTACATGCCCGTGCTTCACCAGATGCAGATGTCCGGCAATTGCTACAAAGTCCGGCTCGCCGCGCGACAACTCGGGGTACCGCTCACGCTCCAGAATTACGGACTTCATGACGGAGCCACGCGTCAGCCCGACTTTCTTTCTAAGAATCCGAATGGGCGCGTTCCGTTGCTCGAACTCGAGGATGGACGCACCCTCGCGGAGTCTGACGCGATTTTGTGGTACCTGAGCGAGGATACGTTTCTGTTGCCCGTCGACCGTTGGGGCCGCGCCGAGGTGCTCCAATGGATGTTCTTCGAGCAATACAGCCACGAACCCTATATCGCAGTGGCCCGCTTCTGGCTCTCTTTTGCGCCCAAAGAGGCGCTCGAGAAGAGGCGACATTTAATCCCTGAATGGCATGCAAAGGGCAATGCAGCGCTCGGCGTGATGCAGAGTCACCTTGCTCGGCGCGACTGGTTTGCCGGCGGCCGATACTCGATCGCGGACATTGCGCTTTACGGCTACACACACTGCGCGGAGGATGGCGGATTCGATCTTGCCGCCTATCCCGCAATCGGCGCATGGCTTACGCGGGTCGCGAGCCAGCCCGGCTATGTGCCCCTCGATGTTGCCTGGTGATGCCGCCCGCGCGACGCTCGCGGTCTAGCGACGCCGACCGATAAACAAGATGATCACGCCGATCATCACGACGCCCGCGGACGACCACTCCCAGCCCGTCACCGATTCGGCGCCTACAGTCACTCCAAGCAGCAGAGCTACCACCGGATTCACCAACGAGTAGCTGGCCGCAAGGCTTGCCGAGGTGCGTGCCAGCAGTAGCATGTACGCGCTAAACGCAATCAACGATCCAAACACTACGAGATACAGCCACGCCAGCCAAGCGCCGGTTTGTGCCGGCCAATGCCATGATTCTCCCCGAAGGGCAGAAATGAGGAGCAGCACGAGTCCGCCGCTCAGCATCTCGGTCGCGAACCCCGTCGCGCCGGGTGCAAGAGCGAATCCTCGCTGCGCGAGCACGCTACCGAGCGCCCACCCCGTAGTGCCGACCATGATGGCGATCAGGCCCGTCGGGGAGCCGTGAAGTCCCTTTCCCTGCGTGAGCATCAGCACGCCGGCGAGACCGACCACGACCGCCAGCGCCTCACTTCGCTGCGGACGAATTCCAAACGCAAGATTGATCAACACCAAGAGCAGCGGCGTAACCGCGATGAAGGCAACGACTAAACCGGAGGCGATGCTTTGTTCGGCATAAGCGACCCCGCCCATACCACCGCCGAGCATCAACGTACCGACAATTATCGAGTTGCGCCACTCGCGCACAGTCGGCATCGCCCCTCTGCGCGCCAGTTGCCACCCAAGAAGGAGTCCACCGGCCACCATGAAACGCGTTGCCATCAGAAAATAGGGCGCGAAACCAACCAACGCGAAACGGATGACCAGATAGGTCGAACCCCAGACCAGCCAAGTCACCGCCAAACAGCTGACGACGAGCGGCGACAGCGCCCGCGACGGAACGGCTGAGAGTTCATCGAACACGGGCGCTCTCAATCGCGCTGATCGCGCTGTACATGGCCGGCGTGATCTCAGACCCGATGTCCTGGGTCTGCAGACTGACGACGGAACGACCGACTAACACGCAATAGATGACGCCGATCGCAGCATGGCCCGAAATGGTTGCGGTCCATCGCACCCGAGCGGCAGGCAACCCTGCCAGGGATACCTGCTCGAACTCGCCAAATTCGAAATTCTTGAGCGAGTGCCCAATGCCGCGGACGAACTCCAACAGATAATGGTTCGCGCCCTCCACTGCTTGAGCGTGGGTAATTCTATCGAGGGAGGCCCCCACGTCAATGGCAGAGACTTGCAGCAACGTGCCCCCATCCGAAGCGGGATGGCGTTCGATCCATGCGACCGTCACACCGCCATTCCCGTTATCCCGGGTCGGCCCCTCAAATCCCTGCGGCACCGAAATCACGAGGGGTCCCGCATCAGCGCAAAAGGCAGGCTCGCAAGCAAGCATGAGGGAGATAAGAGCCCACAAAATGGCAACCAGTCTTCGCACTAATATTTCCATCTTCCAAAGTTCGCGGTACTCGAGTCTAGCGCGTGCCGGTGAGGGACCGCCAAACGTAGGGCATGTGCGCAGTCAAATCCGTGTAGATTCGCGTATGCTTTACGCATCATAACGGCTTACCGCGACGGGATGATCCATGAAGATTGTCTTTATAGGTGTCGGGAACATGGGCAAACCGATGGCCGCCAACCTTGTGAAGGGCGGTCATGAAGTAGTTCTCTATGATGCCAAGCCATCCCTGGCGTCATCCGTTGCCCAAGAGATCGGCGCAACACCCTTAGGGCAATTCAGCGATGCCGCGGCGGCGGAGATGATTGTTACAATGTTGCCGGAGGGCAAGGCCGTGCGCGAAGTGGCTCTAAGCGAAGGCGGTGTGGCTGCCTGGGCAAAGCCCGGCACGATTTGGGTCGATATGAGTTCGAGCCAACCAATGATCACTCGTGAAACGGGAGCGGCTCTTGCTAAAAAGCGGATCGTGCTGATTGATGCGCCGGTGTCGGGTGGTGTGCCGCGTGCAGTGAGCGGGACACTGACGATCATGATCGGTGGTGACGATTCTGCCGCGATAGCAAAGATCAAGCCGGTCATGTCATTGATGGGTAAAACGCTCTTCGAGGTTGGTAAATTGGGTTCCGGGCACGCGGCGAAGGCGCTGAACAACGTCGTGGGGGCGTGCAACTTTGCCGTGCTCGCGGAGGCATTGCTGATTGCAGAGCGCTACGGGATCGATCAGGAAACATTGGTCGATATCGTCAATGTATCCACGGGCCAGTCCTTTGCGTCGACCGTCGTCATGAAGAATTACATACTGCCGAAAACCTACGATACTGGGTTTGCCGTCGGCCTCATGGCAAAGGATGTCAACATCGCTGCGGAACTCGGCGAACAACTTGGGTGCGCGACGCCGCACGTAAGGCTGACGAACAAGCGATGGGCCGAAGCCCGCGATTCCTTGGGCGACGGCGAGGACAACTCGAAAGCCATTTTGGCGTGGCGGAAAATTGACGAGGCCTGATACTTCCGACGCCTGATACTTGCGACGCAGTACGGCCCGCAACCCCATCAATGGCTTTATCGCAGTAAGCGGCTTGGTGCCGTCTCGCGCAAAAACAACGCCAGTACGGTGCCGACGATTGCACAGGCCGCCATTATCATGACGGGCGCCTGCAAACCGTATTGATCGGCGGCGCGGCCGGCGATCGCCGGTGCACCGACGCCGCCCAATATCTCGCCGAGCCCCACCACCATCCCGAGCGAAGTCGCGACGTAGCGCGCTGGGATGGTTTCCGATGGCACGGTGCCCATGAACAGAGGGAAAGTCCCACTCGCGGACCAGCCGAAGAAAATAAGCGTACCCAGCACGAATAGCGAGCCCTGGAAATGCAGCGCGGCGAGCGGAACCAGCAATCCGATGAAATTGAAAATGACGATGACAGGGCGCCGTCCAAAGCGGTCCGAGAGCGCGGGCACAACGAAGCTGAAAAAGGCCGCCGACAGTCCCAGAACGCTCATCAGAACGCTCATCTGGCCGTTGCTGATTTGCCGGACTTTAATATAGAAGAGCGGCAGGAAGGCCCATCCCAACACCATCCACGCCACCATGAAGATGGCCATCAGCATGCAAAGCCACATGTTCCTGTGTTGCAACATTTCTCCATAGCCCATGTTCTTCGGAGCGGGCGGCGAGTGCGTCTCCCCGGTGTGTTGGGCAGGTATTATCGTCGCGGCGGGCTGGCGAACATATTTGACAATAAGCAGCGCCATGATGAGACCTGGCACTCCCGACAGATAGAAAGCCCAACGCCAACTGTAGGTCGACGCGATGGCCACCAACACGAGGGGCGCCACAAACGAGCCCAACAGGTTGCTGCCGAAGTTCTGCATCACTCCCATGTTGTTGCCGCGCTTGGCGGCCGTGGATTCGATTGCCACGAGCGATTGAGCGATCGGGAGTATCGGTCCCTCCGCCATGCCCATCAGCAGACGGGTTGAAAATAGCGTCGCGAATGAAACCGCGAGCC
The DNA here is from genome assembly GCA_963755965.1 of uncultured Gammaproteobacteria bacterium. Taxonomy (GTDB): domain Bacteria; phylum Pseudomonadota; class Gammaproteobacteria; order Steroidobacterales; family Steroidobacteraceae; genus Bog-1198. Next base: position 576,363 of record CAVWLU010000004.1, on the reverse strand, counting down.
CGGAAGCGAACGAGCACAGCGAAAAAGCCACGACTGTGATCAAAAGAAAGGTCTTGCGATTGCCGGTGCGGTCGGAGTACATGCCACCTAGAAACGCGGCGACGGCCCAGGTGAACGACAGCGCGGACGCTACATATCCAACTTGACTGTTGTTGAAATGCAAGTCATTGGCAATGAAGGGCATCAGGAAACTGGCGGCATTGCGATCGAGAAACACAAAACCAAAAGTGATGGTCAGCACCCAGATCAGCCTGGTTTCGTATTTCATCCCCCGTCTACCTCAGGAATCATTTGGTTTTCCGAACAGCGGCGACTCTACTCGATGAGCGTTCGCTCGTGGGTACGCTGGACATCAGGTTCTTGTTCGCTATGGGTAGAGTCTAACAGCTCCCTATGGCAGACCCTTGCGGCAGGAATTATTCTGTCCAGAGGAGTGGTATTGTCACGCACCACACAGGCCCTTTCGCTCGAGAGCGCTGATCGCCGGTCGTTCGTACGCGGGATGGGCGTACTGACCGGGGTGATTGCCCTGGGCAGTCCACTCGCTTCGCTGCTGCCGAGTCGCGCCTGGGCAGTGGAGCTGCGCGTGCTGACTTCCGCAGAGGCCGCGGCGCTGCTGGCCATGATCCGTACGATTTCGCCGCACGATACACTCGATGATGCCGCCTACGCCCTGGTCGTCAATGCCATCGATGACGACGCGGCCGCCTCGGCACGGGCGCGCACCGATCTCACGGCGGGCGTTGAGACTCTGGGCGACGGATTCGCCCGTATGCCCGAGGACGCACGCGTCGAACACTTGAGGCATATCGAATCCGGCGCATTCTTCCAATCTGTACGGACGAAAACTTTATTGGTGCTTTATAGCAACCCGATCGCCTGGGCGCACTTTGGTTTTGAGGGTGAGTCGTTCTCGAAGGGTGGCTACCTGTTGCGCGGCTTCAACAATCTAAAGTGGCTTCCCGAAGTGCCGTTGGCCGATAGCGGTCCGATGCCGATCGGGTAAGGGGCCCGATTCATGCCACGTTTCGATCTCAACGATACTGACGTCGTCGTCATCGTCGGTTCCGGTGCCGGCGGCGGCACTATGGCAAATGAACTGACGCGTCGCGGCCTCAAGGTTGTGATGTTCGAGGCGGGTAAGCGTCAATCGCCCGCGACTTTTTCGCAAAACCCAGGTGAAGCATTCGGTCAGCTCACTTGGCTCGAGCCGCGCTCGCAAAGCGGCACCTGGGATCCGGTTAAAACTTCGCCGACGCTTCCAGCCTGGCACTGCCGCACGGTGGGCGGCACGACGGTGCATTGGACCGCCGCAACACCGCGCTTGCAACCCTATGAGGTACGCGCGCGCAGCGTATATGGCGATATACCCGGAGCCTCGCTCGCCGACTGGCCGATCGACTACCCTGAACTCAAACGCTGGTATCAGGTGGCCGAGAAGCGCCTCGGGGTCACGCGCCGCAATGGCAATCCGGGTATGCCCGCGTCGAACAATTTCAAGGTGATGTATGCCGGCGCGCGACGCCTGGGCTACAAACGCGTGCATACCAACTATCTGGCGATCAATTCGCGCGCGCGCGACGGCCGGGGATTTTGTATTCAGCAGGGCTTCTGCGTCCAGGGCTGCAAGACCGCCGCTAAGTGGAGCACGCTGTACACGGAGATTCCGCAGGCCGAGGCCAGCGGCAAGCTCGATCTGCGCACTGAATGCATGGTTACACGAATCGAGCACGACAATGCGGGCCGCGCCACCGGCGTTGTATATCGAGACGCCGCGGGAGTGGAACAACGTCAGCGCGCGCGTATCGTGTGCGTTGCTGGGAACGCCATCGAGACCGCGCGGCTGCTTCTGCTTTCCGAGTCAGGGCGCTTCAAGCACGGTCTGGCGAACGGATCCGACCAGGTGGGTCGCAATTACTGCCATCACGTTTTGAGTTTCGTTTTTGGCATTTTCGATCAACCCGTGAGTTTCTGGCGCGGTGCAGTGCTGGCGGGCGTCGTCGAGGATGAAAATATCGACGATCCGCGCCGCGGCTTCGTGGGCGGCTATCACCTGGAACTCGCGATGCTCGACCTTCCGACGCTGCCGCTCATCGGATTGCCTTACGGTTGGGGGCGCGATTTCGCCTCGGTCATCGATAACTATCGCAACATGGCCGGCATGCTCGTCAACGGCGAAGACCTGCCGCGCCCAGATAACCGCATCACCTTGTCGACCACGCTGAAAGACCGCTATGACCTGCCGGTGGCGCATATTCATTGCGATCCACATGCCAACGACGTTGCCATGCGTGCTCACGCCACCGGGCAGGGGCGGAAGATTTATGAAGCAGTGGGCGCGACACGCACGGTGGTGAGTCCCATCCCGCCCGCAACGCACCAGATGGGTACCGCGCGCATGAGCCACGATCCGGGGCGGGGCGTCACGAATGCTTACGGGCGCACGCACGAGATACCGAACCTGTTCATCTCAGATGGCAGCGTGCAGACTACGGCGGGCGCCGCGAACCCAACTCTCACAATCGTCGCCCTGGTGCTGCGCCAGGCCGATCACATTGGGCGCGAAGTATCTGCAGGGCGGCTGTAGGCGCGCAGCGGCTTCGTTCCTTAGGATCCCATAGCGCACTCAGTTTTTACATCCGGGCTGAATTATTGTATACATATTTAAATAACGTATACATTGAGGCACACCTAAGCCACCCATGACTCGATTGATGCGCAACGGCGATCCGCGCGCCGCACAGACTCTCAAGGCGCAGTTGCGCCTGCGCCAGATGATTCTCGATGGCGAGTTGAGCGCGGGCGAACGTGTGCCGGAACTGATGCTCGTCGAGCGCACCGGCGTGTCGCGCACGCCGATCCGTGCCGCCTTGTTGCGCCTTGCGGAGGAAGGGTTGCTGGAACCGTCCAGCTCCGGCGGCTTTGTCGTGCGCGCCTTCGACGAAACCGAGGTGTATGACGCCATTGATGTGCGCGGTATGCTCGAAGGCGCAGCGGCACGGCGCGCTGCTCTCCGGCGCCCATCTCATGCTGAACTCAGCGATCTGCGTGACTGCGTGGGCGCCATGGACGCCATCGTCAAGCGCCGCACCCTCGGTGTGCAGCAATTTACCGATTTTGTGCGTCTGAATGAACGCTACCATTCTCTGCTCGTGGGATTGGCGCGAAGCCCGGTGTTGACTCGCGCCGTCGAGCGCATCGTGGCGTTGCCCTTCGCCTCGCCCAGCGCCTTCGTGGTGGCGCAATCGGCTCTCGCCGATGCGCATCAAACTCTGATCCTCTCGCAGGAGCAGCATCGAGCGATCCTGGAAGCGCTTGCGGCAGGCGCAAGCGCCCGCGCTGAAAGTGTGGCGCGCGAACATTCCAATCTTGCCAAGCGCAATCTACACGCGGCCGCGAAACGTGAAACGCCGCTGCGCAAGGTCGCCGGCGGCAATCTGATTCGGCTGCGGCTGGCGGCGGTGTAGCCATACCTCAGGCGCATCGCGAGTCGTATTTCATTAACAATCTGATTAGACACCAAAGGACATCTCCGTCATGAGTCAGCAAAATCTCGAAAGTCTCTTGAAGAGCGCCGGCAATACCGTCGACATGCTGCGCAATTCTCGTATTGGGGCCTACGTGTATCCCGTGGTGCCCAGCGAGTTCTACAACTGGCGCGATGAACAGCGCGCTTGGCGCGAGACCGCCGTGCTTTTCGACCAGACGCACCATATGGCTGAGTTGACCGTCAAGGGACCCGACGCCATGAAGCTCATTTCGTATACGACCATCAACAGCTTCAATAACTTCGCAGTCAACAAAGCCAAGCAGATGGTGCCCGTCAGCTACGACGGGTATGTCATCGGCGACGGCATCTTGTTCTATCTCGCCAAGGACGAGCTGCTGTTTGTCGGTCGCGCGCCGTCGGTGAACTGGATCCAATTTCACGGCGAGACCGGCGGCTTCAAAGTGGATATGATACGTGACGATCGCTCGCCCTCGCATCCTCGCGGTAAGGCCGTTACGCGGCGCCACTATCGCTATCAGGTGCAAGGGCCGAATGCTTCCAAGGTGTTGGAAAAACTCAACGGCGGACCGATCCCTGACGTCAAATTTTTCACCATGGATGCCATCAACATCAAGGGTCGCAAGGTGCGCGCGCTGCGTCACGGCATGGCGGGCGCTCCGGGACTCGAGGTATGGGGTCCCTATGCCGAGGGCGATGAGATACGCGACGCGATACTTGAAGCCGGACGCGAGTTTGATCTGGTGCCGGTGGGTTCGCGCGCCTATGCCAGCAACACGCTGGAATCCGGATGGATTCCCTCACCACTGCCGGCGGTATATACCGGCGAAAAGATGAAGAAATATCGGGAGTGGCTGCCGGCCGGCGGCTATGAAGGTACAGGTTCGATTGGCGGGAGCTTCGTCTCGAAGAACATAGAAGACTACTACATGACGCCTTATGAATTGGGCTACGGCCCGTTCGTAAAGTTCGATCATGATTTCATCGGGCGCGAGGCGCTTGAAAAGAAATCAAAGGAGCCGCATCGCAAGAAAGTCACCTTTGCTTGGAACGGCGAAGATTGCGGCAAGATTTACGCGTCGTTGTTCATGCCCGGTACCGAGCATTACAAATTCCTCGATATACCGATCGCCAATTACGCGTCGTCCTCGTATGACAAAGTCATGATGGGCGGCAAGATTGTCGGGCTCTCGATGTTTGGCGGCTACAGCTACAACGAACGTTCGGCGCTGTCGCTGGGTGTTGTCGATCCCAACATCAATGTGGGCGACATTCTCACGCTGGTGTGGGGGGAAGAGGGCGGCGGCACGAAGAAATCCACCGTCGAACGGCACAAACAGATGGATGTACGGGTGAAGGTGGCGCCGGTGCCCTATGCTGCCGATGCGCGCGAGGGATATCACGAAGGCTGGCGGACGCGGCAGTCCTGATCAGGTGATCACATTCTCGCTTCGGGAGGTGCACTATGAATGCGAAGCTTAAACCCCGGGAATTCCCGCTGCCGAGCTCGGTGAAGGTCATATCGGGAACCGAAAAGGCGCAGGCGGCCTACCCTTATCACATTCAGTTCTCGAAAGCCGACGATCAGAAATTCTGGTTCTACAATTCCATGCACTTTCCCGAGCCCATGTCGGCATTCGACATGGTAACGGCAGAAGCGGCCTACTGCGCGCTCGGGGCGGCCAACACCCGGGTGCATTGTCTGCCGACCACGCTTGGCATCGATCACCGCATCATCAATGGCCGGGTATACATCGGCGGAAATGCGGTGACGGATCCCAAGGAGATTGCCCGCCGCACCGCGGAGTTCCAGAAGCGCGCCTTCTATTACTACCAGAATTGGGAAACGCTTTACGCGCAGTGGAAGCAGAAGATGCTGAAGCTGATCGAGGACGCAAAGGCCATGCCCGATCCCGCATTGCCCGAGTTCGAGCCGCTCGAACACGTGCACGCGGGCCGCGGCATTGCCTCGAACCATGACCTGCTGGTGACTTACCAGAAGACGCTCGAGGGCTACTTCCGGATGTGGCACCACCACTTTGAGTTTCTGTTGCTGGGCTACGGCGCCTACTTGACCTTTTTCGGCTTCTGCAAAAAGGCGTTTCCGGAGATTACGGATCAGACCATCGCGCGCATGGTGGCGGGAATGGATGCAGAGATATTCCGGCCCGACGATGAACTGCGGCGCCTCGCCCGCTGTGCCGTCGACCTCAATGTCGATGCACACTTCATTGAGGGGTCCTCGGTCGACGACATTCTGAGATCGTTGCGAACGGCGGGCGAACCGGGTCGCCGCTGGCTCGAGGAACTTGCGACCTCGCGCGATCCCTGGTTCAACATCAACGTCGGCGATGGGTTCTATCACTATCACCGCAGTTGGAATGACGATTTATCGATGCCGTTCTCCGCGATTCCGGCCTACGCGCGCAGCGTGCGCGCCGGCGAGTCGCTAGATCGCCAAGTTGAGCGACTGCGCGATGAGCGCGGCCGGTTGATCGCGGATTATCGAGAGCTTCTTGCAAATGAGGAAGATCGCGCGGCCTACGACCAGATGATCGCTCTGGCGCACCGGGTTTTTCCTTATGTCGAGGGACACAAGTTCTATTGCGAACATTGGTACACCAACCTGTTCTTCAACAAGATCCGTAGCTTCGGGACACTGCTGGCCGCGCACGGCTTCTTCGCCAACGCCGAGGACGTGTTCCAGCTCACGCACTACGAACTCGAGGCGGCCATTATCGACCTGATGAATGCGTGGTCGAGCGGCTCGGAACCGCGCGGGCCTATCCACTGGCCGTCGATCGTCGCGGAGCGCAAGGCGGCCATCGCCGAGTGGGCCCAGTCACGAAACGCCGCCGGCGCTCGGGCCGATTCCGGACGTCATCGATGACCCCGCCATCGTGATGCTGTGGGGGATAACGCGCGAGAGCCTCGATAATTGGCTGTCGGCCGGTGCGGGGACGGACAGCAACGAGGTGCGCGGCTTCGCGGCTTCCTCGGGCGTGGTGGAAGGTATCGCACGCATCGTGAGGTCGGTAGAGGAGCTCTCACGTCTGCAGCAGGGGGATATCCTGGTCTGCCACGTCACCAATCCGACCTGGACACCCATCTTTCAGAAAATTCGCGCCGCCGTGTCCGACATCGGCGGTTCCATGAGCCACGCCGCCATCGTCGCGCGCGAGTATGGACTGCCGGCTGTCGTGGGCACCGGCAATGCGACCTCGAAGATCAAGGATGGTCAGCGTATCCGCGTCGACGGTGGACGGGGCATCGTCACGTTATTGCACTGATTTCGGTAGCAACCGTGGCGAAGTACATCAGTTGGTTTCGCGACATCGGTCTCGACGACCGTCCCAAGGTAGGGCGGCAAAGGTGGGAGCCTCGGCGAGCTCAATCGAGCCGGCATTAATGTCCCGCCGGGCTTCGTCGTACGCACTGAGGCGTTCGAGGGTTTCATCAATGTATTGGAGCAGCACTCGGCGGTACGGGCGCGTGTCGAGGAACTCGCGGCGGATGCGTTGGAGGAAATAGCGAGCGTGTCGCGCGAGCTGCGCGCGTGCATCGAAGATGCGCCCCTGCCGGAAGATCTCCGGCAGGAGATCCGCGATGCTTACCGGATCATGGGCGAGGTGGGGCCCCCGCCGGCCGTCGCGGTGAGATCGTCGGCGACGACGGAGGATGCTGCGGATGCGAGCTTCGCCGGCCTTCAGGACACCTATCTCTGGGTCACCGACGCCGACTCGTTGCTGCACAAGATCCGCAGCTGTTGGGCCAGCCTGTATTCATCCGAATCGCTGAGCTATCGGCGGCGGCGCGGGATTGCGGAATCGGCGGTGGCCATGGCGGTTGTCGTGCAGACCATGGTCGATGCGCGCACCGCCGGAGTGATGTTCACGCGTAGTCCGATCAGCGGTGACCGATCCGTGATCGCCATCGAGGGGGCCTGGGGACTCGGCTCGGCATTGGTTAGCGGCGAAGTGACGCCGGATCGTTGGGTCGTGGCGAAAATCACCGGCGAAATCTCCGTGCGCGACATCTCGGACAAGGCCATCCGCCACGCACGCTCGCCGATGGGCGGTGTCGAGGAGCTTCCCGTCGAGGAGGCTCTGCGCCGTGAACCCTGCCTGTCCGACGAGGAACTGCAGTCGCTACGCGCCATCGGCAGACAGATTGAGCGCCACTACGGGCGTCCGCAGGACATCGAGTGGGCCATTGACCGGCACACTCGGGAGATCCTGTTGCTCCAGAGTCGGCCCGAGACCGTTTGGTCGAACAAGGACAGTCAAACTGCCGCGGCGCGCGTCACCGACCCGCTTCTGCATGTCATGAACATTTTCGGGGGACAACGGTGACCCTGACTGCCGCAGATGTCGCGGAAATCATGCGCATCGTCGAACAGTCGACGTTCGACGAGCTGAATCTCGAGATAGACGGCGTCAAGTTGACGCTGCGCCGTGGGGGCGCATCCGGTGGATTGACCCGCAGCGAAACGACGCCGCCGGCTCCTTTGGAAGCAGCAGCCTCAGCCGTTTCGCGTTCGGACGTAGGCAAAACGCAAACGGCTGCGCCAGGCGTTGCTGCGGACCCAGTCGACGCGAGCCTCAAGGACATCACATCGCCGATGCTCGGCACATTCTATCGAGCGCCCAAGCCGGGATCCGCGCCGTTCGTTGAGATCGGCTCGCTGGTGGACGAAAACAGCGTCATCGGCATCATCGAAGTCATGAAGCTCATGAATACGGTTCGCGCCGGTGTAAAGGGCGTCATCACGGAAATCCTGCCGGCCGACGAGACGCTGGTCGAGTTTGGCGAAGTCCTGATGCGGGCCCGCAAGGACGCTTGATTCATGGCCATCCGCAGAATCCTGATCGCCAATCGCGGAGAAATCGCCGCGCGCATCATCAGAACCTGCCGCGCCCAGGACATCGAGGCGGTGCTGGCCGTCTCGTCAGCCGACCGCGACGGCGAACCGGCGCGACAGGCCGATCGTGTCGTATGCATCGGCCCGGCGAAATCCGCGGATAGCTATCTGAATGCCGCGGCCATTGTGCATGCCGCCGTTGCCACCGGTGCGGATGCGATTCATCCCGGATACGGATTCTTGTCCGAGCGCGCGGTTCTGCCGCAGTTGTGTGCAACTGCAGGCATCATTTTCATTGGGCCGACGGCGGATCAGATCGTCGCCGTCGGCGACAAGCTGCGGGCGCGTGCCGAGGCCGAGATGGCCAATGTACCGGTCTTGCCCGGCGGCGCTGCGAATTCACGCGCGGAGGCAGAGGCTCTCGCGCGCAAGATTGGGGCGCCGCTGCTGGTCAAGGCTGTGGGCGGGGGCGGAGGCCGCGGTTTGAAGCTGGTCGAGAGGATCGAAGACCTCCCGGACTTGCTCGATTTGGCCGCAGCCGAGGCGGGCGCGGCATTCGGCGATGCGCGTGTCTATCTGGAGCATTACATTGGCCGCGGCCGCCATGTCGAAGTGCAGGTGCTCGGCGATGGCGAGGGACGAGTCATTCAGCTGGGTGAGCGCGATTGCTCCGTGCAGCGCCGCTACCAGAAACTCATCGAGGAGACACCGGCTCCGGCCCTTTCAGCGGCGCTACGCAATTCGCTGCATCAAGCTGCCGTTCGCTTCGCGGAACGCCTTGGCTATCGCGGCGCCGGAACGGTCGAATTCATTGTCGACGCGCAGCGCGAGGCCTTCTATTTTCTCGAGATGAACGCGCGTATCCAGGTCGAGCACCCGGTGACCGAGGCTGTCACCGGCGTCGACCTCATCGCCGAGCAAATCGCTATCGCGGACGGAAGCGGCCTGCGGCTGCGGCAATCCGAGGTTCATACAACTGGATGTGCCATCGAATGCAGGGTCAACGCCGAGGACTATCGCAACGAGTTCCGCCCAAGTCCTGGGCGTGTCCGCGACGTGTCATGGCCGTCCGGCGACGGCATTCGGGTGGATTCTCACGTCGTACCGGGTTCCAGCATTCCGCCTTTCTATGATTCGCTGTTGGGCAAGATCATCGCGTGGGCTCCGAATCGCGCCGGCGCGTTGGCGCGCCTGCGCGGAGCAATCGCAGTGACACGCATCATCGGGGTAAAGAGCAATCTCGGCTTCCACATTGCCGCGCTGGACGATTCGGAATTTCAAGCCGGCGGCGTGGATACTGGCTTCGTCGACCGTTTGTTCGCGCGCCGTCCGGACCTCGCTCATCAAGACGAGATCGGTGCCTCGCATGGCTGACATCCAATTGGTCGAGACCTCGCTTCGCGATGGCAATCAGTGCCTGTGGGCAGCTTTGGGGATTGATACGGCTAGGACACTTGGCATCGCCGAGGTGATGGACCAAGTCGGTTTCCGTGCCATCGACTTCACGACCTCGACACACATGGGTGTGGCGGTGCGGTTCAAGAAGGAAGACCCGTGGGAGCGCATTCGACTCATGGCAGCCGCAACGCCGCGTACGCCGCTGCAGTTCATGTCGACCGGTTTTCGGTTCATCTCGTGGGAAACTGCCAGTCCTGATTTCATGGCGCTGGCGTTCCGGACGCTGGCGCGCAACGGCATCCGGCGCTTCTGCCTCGCGGACCCCATGAACGACGCGGAATCGAACATGGCCTGCGCGCGCATGGTGAAGGAGGGCGGCGGCGAGTACGTCATCGTGGCACTCGTATTCACCTTGAGCCCGATCCACGACGATGCGCACTACATCGAGCGAGCTCGCAAACTCGCGGCGTGCCCGTTCATCGATGCGCTCTATATCAAGGATCCGGGTGGGCTGCTGAGCCCGTCACGGGCGCAAGCCCTGATTCCGGCCGTCAAGGCTGTGATGGGCGCGAAGCCACTGGAGCTCCACTCCCACTGCACCATCGGGCTCGCCGAACACACCTATATGGATGCGCCTAATCACGGTGTGTCGGCGCTGCAGTGCGCTTCCGGGGCCGCCGCGGACGGGACGTCGAACCCCCATTCCGCACGTGTGGTCGCGAATCTTCGCGCGCTGGGCCATCGCGTGGCGGTGGATGACGAAGCGTTGGGCCGCGTCAATCAGTACTTCACTCGGCTGGCCGAAGCCGAGGGTCTTCCCGTCGGCGCACCACAAGCTTTCGATGCCCGTTATCTTCAGCATCAACTGCCGGGCGGCATGGTCGGCACCACGCGCCGCCAGCTCGCGGAAGCCCGAGTGTCGCACCTCGAGGGAGCCGTGATCGAAGAGTTGGGCCGCGTCCGCGAGGAGCTCGGGTGGCCCATCGTCATGACGCCCTTCGCACAAATCCTCATGACGTTGGCCGTGATGAATGTGATGAACAAGGAGCGCTACACAGTCATCCCGGACGAGGCGATTCGCTACGCGATCGGTCGATTCGGCCGGCCAACGGCGCCGATAGCCGCCGACGTGTTGGAGCGCATCGAGTCGCTGCCCCGCACGCGGGAGCTGCGCGCAGAACCTGAAATGGCGAGCCTTGATGAGTTGCGAGGTCGTATCGGCCGGCGCTTGAGCGACGAGGAATTTCTGCTGCGCGCCACGATGCCGGGGGGCCAAGTCGATGCGATGGTGGCGGCCGGACCCGCCCGGCGGCACTACAATCCGACCATAAGTCCTATCCTCGATCTCATTCGAAAGCTCAGCAAGCGCAGCGATCTCGACTATGTGGCAGTCGACAAGGCGGGAATGAAGCTGGAACTTCGCCGCCATACCGCGTGTGCTGCTGCCGCGGACGATGGCGCAGGAGCTGCTCAATGAGCAAGACAGCGCGCGCTGCCGCACTGCCGTGCCTCAAGGGGCTGATGTTCGATCTGGACGGCACGCTGCTGTTGAGCGATCGATCCTTGGGCGGTTATGAAGTCCTGCCGGGCGCCGTTGAACTTCTGACTGAACTGGCGCGGCGCTCATTTCCTTTCGTCGTATTGACTAACGGTAGCGCTTATCCGCCGGCGGAGCAGGCGGCGAAATTGCGCAGCGTCGGTTTGCCGGTGCGCGACGAGTGCATGCTCACCCCGTCCTGCGTCGCGGCCGATCTCATGGTGCGCGCCGGCATTCGTCGCGCGCTGGTCCTCGGCAGCTCTGGGGTGGGTCAAGCTTTGCGGGACGCGCGAATCGAAACGGTACACACGGGCGAGTCCGGCGAACGCGAAGTAGGGGCCGTGTATGTGGGCTGGTATCCGGAGTGCACGATGAAGGCCATCGAAGCCGCCTGTCATGCGATCTGGGCTGGGGCGCGGCTCTATGTGGCCTCCGATGTACCGTTTTTCGCGACGAAGCAGGGCCGAGCAATGGGCTACTCGTACGCCATCGTCGGCGCCATTCGGCGCATGACTCGGGCTCCGATGATCCTGACGGGCAAACCCTCGCTGCATGCGCTTCGATTCGTGGCGCGCCGACTGGGGTTGCGTCGTGCCGATCTCGGCATCGTCGGCGATGACCCATCGGTCGAGATCATCATGGCGCGACGGGGCGGCGCGAATTCCTTCGCAGTGACGACGGGAGTATTTGCGCGCAAGGATTGGGAGCGTCAGACTGGCTTGCGGCGTCCTGACCATGTGCTGCGGCGCCTCGGCGATCTCCTTGAAAGTGTGCCTCCGTGACCGCCATTCGCGAAGGTGATCTATTGTGGACGCCGAGCAAGGCTCGACGAGAACGCTCGCAAGTGCTGCGCTTCATGCAATGGCTCAAAGAGCATCGAGGACTGCACCTGGAAAGCTACGAGGCCCTGTGGCAATGGTCCGTCACTGACTTGGAATCGTTCTGGCGCTCGATCTGGGATTATTTTGACATTCGGGCGTCGGTCCCTTTCGAGAGAGTGCTTGGGCGGCGGAGCATGCCGGGAGCGGAGTGGTTCCCGGGGGCGCGGCTCAACTATGCGGGCTATATTCTCGCCCGCGAGCGTCCCGAGGCGACGGCCCTCATGAGCATGCGAGAGGGCGAGCCGCTCACGCGCATGAGTTGGGCTACGTTCGGCAATCAAGCGCGAATCCTCGCGACGCAAATGCGCCGAATGGGCGTTCGACCCGGCGATCGCGTCGCGGCGGTGCTGCCCAATGCGCCTCAGGCGGTGATCGCCATGATGGCCACCACGAGCATTGGCGCGATCTGGAGCTGTTGCGGCCCCGACTTCGGCACCAAGGGCGTGTTGGAGCGCTTCAGGCAGCTTGCACCCAAGGTTTTCTTTTACGTTGATGCTTATCAGTACGGCGGTAAGCGCTACGACCGGAGCGCGGAACTGCGGGATATTCTGAAAGGTCTCGACACCGTCCAACACGCGATTTATGTACCTTGCGCCGTTGAGGGCAAGGAGACGATGCCTGGCGGCGATGTTCGGTGCTGGGACGACTTGATGAATCAACCGCCGATAGCCGCGGAGGATTTTGTGTGCGAGCAGGTGGCATTCGACCATCCGCTCTGGATCCTATTTTCTTCGGGAACGACGGGATTGCCCAAGCCGATTGTTCATGGTCATGGGGGCATTCTCCTAGAGCATCTGAAGCATCTGCACTTCAACTACGAGGCAACGCGCGGCAATCCACTGTTCTTCTTTACCGCGACATCCTGGATGGTGTGGAACTTTCTGGTCAGCTCACTCGCAGCGGATGTCATCCCGGTCCTCTATGACGGCAACCCGGCATACCCGGGACCTGACGCACTGTGGAGGGTGATCGAGGAATCGGGAGCGACCCTCTTCGGCACGAGCCCAGCCTATATCGATCTGCAGCGCAAAGCGGGTGTTGTCCCCAAAGAGCGATTCAACTTGGATCGGCTCGAAGCCGTGACGCTGGCGGGTTCACCGGTTAGCGCCGAGTGCATGCAATGGCTATACGAGAATGTAAAGTCGGACCTGTGGGTGGCATCCGGAAGCGGAGGCACCGATTGTTGCACGGGGTTCGTCGGTGGAGTGTCGTTGCTGCCGGTGTACGCTGGCGAGATTCAAGCGCGCGCGCTGGGGTGTGCCGCGTTTGCATTCGACGGCGAGGGGCGCGAAATCGTCGATGAGGTGGGCGAGTTTGTCATCACTCAGCCGATGCCGTCGATGCCAGTTAAATTCTGGGGCGATCCCGAGGACCGGCGCTACCGCGAGAGCTATTTCGACGTCTATCCCGGCATCTGGCGCCACGGGGATTTCGCTCGGTTCAATCGGCGCGGCGGTGTGTACGTGCTGGGTCGGTCGGATTCCACCCTCAACCGGCACGGCATCCGCATCGGCACTGCGGAGATTTACCGCTCGCTCGCCTTGCTCGAGGAGATCGACGATGCGCTGATCGTCAATTTGGATTTGCCCGGCGGTAAATTTTTCATGCCGCTGTTCGTGAAGTTGCGGGGCGCAAGGCTACTCGACGAATCGCTCACCCGGCGGGTGGGCGAGCAACTTCGCCGCGATTACTCTCCGCGCCACGTGCCGGACAAAATTTATCAGGTGAAAGATATTCCCTACACGCTCACGGGCAAGAAGCTCGAGGTGCCTATTCGACGAATTCTAATGGGCGTCGATCCGGACAAGGCGGTCAACCGCGCCGCTTTGAGGAATCCCGCTGCACTCGACTACTTCATCGAGTATGAGAAAAGTCAAAGCGACTACGTGCGCGGGCGTCAAGAAGAAGAGCATGCAAAATAAAGACCCGAAATCGATTATCGACCACGGCGCGATGAGCGTCGGGCAATGGCTGGCGGTCCTCGTCACCGTCGGGCTCAACGCGATGGACGGCATCGATGTGCTGTCAATCAGTTTCGCATCACCCGGAATTGCGAAGGATTGGGGGGTGGACAAGGCCACGCTCGGCTGGATTCTCTCGATGGAATTGGTGGGCATGGGCTTGGGCTCCGTACTGCTCGGGGGAGTGGCCGATAAGATTGGGCGGCGCCCGACCATCCTCGCTTGTCTTCTTGCCATGACGGTCGGCATGCTCGGCGCCAGTCATGCCGGCGGCGTCCCGGCATTGCTGGTGTGGCGCTTGTTGACCGGTCTCGGGATTGGCGGCATGTTGGCTTCGATTAATGCGACAGCCGCGGAATTATCCAACCAACGCTGGCGGAGCCTGGCCGTCGGGCTCATGGTGATCGGTTATCCGTTGGGCGGAGTGTTTGGCGGGATGGTCGTGCAGAGATTGCTGGCCGGCGGCACTTGGCACGATGTGTTCATCTTTGGTGGTTGCCTCACTGCGGCATTCATTCCGCTCGTATGGTTCCTGGTGCCCGAATCCGTGGATTTTCTAGATCGCCGGCGAAAGCCGGGAGCATTGGAACTCATCAATCGGATTCTGACGCGTTTTGGTCACGAGTCGATCCTCGCGCTTACCGAGGGCACGGTGGAATCAGACAAGCGCTCCGTCATGGATATTTTCAAACCGGGCTTGATCGTTACGACAGTGCTCGTGACTTTGGGTTATTTCGCGCATGTCACGAGCTTTTACTTCATGATCAAGTGGGTGCCGAAATTGGTCGTCGACATGGGTTTTGCGCCGAAGGCAGCGGCCGGCGTGTTGACCTGGTCGAATGTGGGGGGTGCCACGGGAGTCGCGATTTTCGGACTGATTGCAACGCGCATCAGCCTGAAGGCATTGACCATCGTCGCGCTCCTCGGCTCGTCGGCAATGGTTGTCCTGTTCGGGCGCGGCCATGCTGATCTGGCGGCGCTCTCGAGCACGGTGGCATTTGCAGGCCTGTTCATCAATTCGGCGATAGCAGGATATTATTTGTTGTTCGCGAAGGTCTTTCCGACGCATGTGCGCGCAACAGGCACCGGCTTCGCCATAGGCGTGGGCCGCGGCGGCGCGGTGCTGGCGCCCATCATTGCCGGGTATCTTTTCCAAGCGGGATTCGGATTGCAGACCGTCGCCACGATGATGGCCGCAGGCTCGCTGTTGTCGGCGGCGGCTCTGTTGGCGCTCAAGGTGCGGGCGGCAGACTGATGCATCAGCAGACCATCGTCTTGGTTCCGGGCGCATGGCACGGCGGCTGGTGTTACGGGCGAGTTGCTGATCTATTGCGCGGCAGCGGACATCGGGTCTATACACCCACCCTGACCGGACTCGGTGAGCGCTCGCACTTGCTCAGCCGCTCGATAAATCTATCGACCCACATCGCCGACATTGCCAACTTGATACGTTGGGAAGATCTTCGGGACATCATTCTCATCGGACATTCTTATGGCGGCATGGTGGTAACCGGCGTGGCGGATGCATTGACCGATAGGGTATCGGCACTGGTGTACCTCGACGCTTTCTTGCCGACGGCCGGCAAATCCTTCCACGGCATTCTCCCGGCCGAAGTCGCTGCAGCCCAAATAGAGAGCGCGAGGGCAAGCGACGGGCTGTCGGTTCCGCCCATCGCGGCCGCGGCATTCAATGTCAATGAAGAGGATCGGTTGTGGGTGGATTCTTTGTGTACCCCCCATCCGTTGGGTACGTTGACCCAAACCATCGAACTGACCGGAAGTCACGAGCGCATAGAAACCAAAAGTTACGTGCTCGCGACGAAGAACCCGGTGTCACTCTTTCAGGAGTTTGCGCGCTCCATGAGAAAGGAACCAAGTTGCGTCTCTTATGAGCTGCCCTGTGGACACGACGTCATGATCGATCTCCCCAAGGAAACCGCGGCCATCATCGAGGAAACGGCGACGCGTGTAACGGCGCGTGCAACGACGCGCGTAACGGCGCCGAACGCTAGCTAACTCAAGCGGATCGATTGCGCCAGCTGTCGGCGTAAGCGGTGCGGGCCACGTTCGAATACGGCACCGGCGATACCACGGCCTTGATCTGCACCTGCTTGTGGCGCTCGACCGCGGGTTTGGTGGTACCGCCGCCGGGCTCGCCCCACACGAAATTCACCTCGGTGCCCGGCGTCGCATGACGCTCATCGAGCATGGCCAACGTGAGCATCTTGCCTTCATTGGCGCTATAGCCGACCCAGGTGGAGAGACCCACGAGTTTGCCGTCCACCGTTACTTGGTCGAACGGATGCATCGAATAGACGGCGCTCGGGAATTCGATGAACTTGGCGCGCAGACCCTGATCGAACATCGTAAACAGCGCGTCGGTCACGGACACATTATCGAGGGCCAGCGTGACCTTCTTGCGATGCGGTCCAGCGGCCATCTTTTGAAGCGCAGCACGGCCAATGAACTCGTGATCGAATTTCACGAACAATCCGTAACCCAGCTCCCAGGGCGCGAGGTAATAGTCCTCGATATTGCTGGAGACGAAACTCCCGCCGATAGAGGCCTTGGCCTCGTAGTGATTCGCCGTCAGCCATTCGCGGAAGGGTTTCATTTTCTCGCCGGTATAGACGGCGGGAAGAGGCGAGGGTATCCATCCCGATTCCAGCGTATTGGAGGAGTAGCAACGACCGCCCACCAGTCTCAAGCCATGCGCCTTCCCCGCCTCGACCAGGGCCGCGTGAATGGCGGGGCCGTCGGCCCACGGGCCCATCAATTCGAACCCCGGCTGCCCGGCCATTCCGTGGCGCAACGCGCGCACCGCGCGGCCGGCGATCTGCATGCCGCACATGTTGAAGAATTTAAGATCCGGTGCGGGGCGACCGGTTGCCGATTCGATCACCTTCGAGGCGTTTGGTCCCTGCAGCTGATAGCGGTAGTGGCGTCGGTTTTGCGGATCCGGACGCGCTGCCGTGCGTTCGTCATAGCTGCACGTCACCCGCTTACCGCTGATCTCGGCGTTGAACTGCACCCAGTTGAGTGCCGGCGCACGACCGACGAAATTGAACTGGTTTTCCGCCAGGTAGAACAGGATGCCATCGCCGATGACGTAGCCGTCATGGCTGCAGGGCACGAACTGCTTGGCCTTGTCGGGGGAAAAGCCCTTGAAACTGTTGATGCCGAGCCCGTTTAGGAACGCGAGTGCGTCCGGTCCCTCCACCATGAGTTCAGCCATGTGGTAGGACTGATTGAACAGGACGCAACTTTTAGCCCAAGCGCGCTGTTCATCCCGCCAGTTCGTGTACTCGGCGGGCACGCCCGGATAGACATTCGGGCCCGCTTGTTGATTGCGCAGGAATTCAACGATGCTGCCGGCGCCGTTCAGTAGCGATTCGAGCGACTGAACGACGCCTCGTGACGATGCGGACATGGGTGTCCTCGTTACGGCATCTTGGCCCGGATCGTGAAGTACCACATCCGCGGCGGGTTGTAAGAAGCGACGACCTCGCCGGCTGCGTAATTCGTCGAACCCACGGTGATGTACCGGTCATCGGTTATGTTGGTTGCCCCGACGATGAACTCGTAGCGCTCGCTCGGTACGATGTAGTGAATGCCCGCGTTGACGGTATTCGTCGCGTCCCTCTCCAGTTGGATCGTGTTAGGACCATCGTTGAACAGGTGCGCCACGTAGGTGTAGTCGGCCTGAAGTCGTACCATGCCGCCGTTGGGAACGCGGAAGTCGTAGGTCGGGCTGAAGGTGGCTTTGGTCTTCGGCGTCTTCGGCAATTCGCTGCTGTAGGTGAAGCCGCCAACCCCCGGGACGTACTGCGACCCTTGCGATGCCACGCAGTTGACGTAGAGCAAGCAAGGATTCAGGTAGGTGTAGTAGGCGTCCATATAACCGGCCGCCAATCCCAGCGATAGGCCATTGTCGAACACCGATTGCAGCTCGAGTTCCACCCCCTTGATGGTTGCGTTACCCGCGTTCTGATAAACGGGCGATGGGCCTTCCTGGACGTTCAGCTGGATGCCATCGTAGAGGCTGTAGAAGACCGCCGCGTTCGCCTGTAAATGGTGATCGAACCACTGCGACTTGAGCCCCAGTTCGTAGGTCTTGTCGTACTCGGGATTAAACCGGGCATCTACGGGGCTCGGGATCGGGTTGGACAGGCGTGTGGTCCAGCCGCCCGACTTGAACCCCTTCGAGAAGCTGAAGTAGGCCATCATGTCCGGGGTAATCTGGTACTGCGTCCCCAGGGTCGGCGTAAACACATTCCAGTCCTGGTTGTCCCAAGTGTTCGGGAAATAGCGCAGCGGCTGCCCGGCGACCGGGAATCCCAGCAATTGCTGGCAGGTGATGGGGGGGACATTGGGGCCGAGGTAGGTCTGGGCATTGGCGGCCGGATCCCGGCAGCCCGAGATCTTGTAATTGAATCCGTCAAGATCCGCCTGACCACCCAGGAATTTCTTGCGCTCGTCCGAGTAGCGGCCACCGGCCGTGAAGCCCCATTGATCCGTCAGCTTGAAGTCCCAATGAGAGTACACGGCGTACGAATCGGTCTTGACGTCGTTCTGAAGGTCGTAGACATACAGATAGCCCGAGTCAAACGGTACGTAATCGTGCACGTAGCCGGCTTCCGTGAAGTAGTACAGGCCCGCGGAATAGTTGAGGCGATCGTTGAACGTCGTGCCGTTGAGCTGGAGTTCCTGAGAGAACTGGTGCTGCCCCTGGCTATCGGTCACCTCTTGAATCGACTCAGGGGTACCGTCGAGGTCGGTGCCGATGTTCCAAGTGATACCGCGCCAACCAGTGATCGATTTGAACCTCATTTCCGGGGCTATCTGCCAGTCGAACGTGGCCGACGCGCCGTACACATCCGATTTCGCAAAACTCGGACCATTGGCGTAAGTCGTATCGATGCTGCCGGACTGCGTATTCGCAAGATCCCAGTAAATACGCGGCGTCTGCCCCGGGTAGAGCACGCTGCCGACCCCGTTCGCACCCTTCGTAACGTACTGGGCAACTCCCGGATAGGCAGCGATAAGTCCGTTCAGGACCGAGTTCGGTACCCCCACGGCACCCACGCCGCCCAGCGCCGGACTACCCGGTCCAAAACCTGATCCCGAGTATTTTTGGGTGGCCGTGTTCCATGTGCCCTGCGCGAGCGGACCGCACAGGCCGTTCGTCGTGTTAAAGAGGCCGCCGAAGCCGCCATTGTTCACTACCGAGCTCGGGGTGGTGATACACATGTTGTACAGATTGCCGAAGATGTTCGCACCGAACAGACCGGGCGTGGGCGGCTGGTATTCGGTGGCGTTGGCCGTCGTGACGCTTTGGACCACGTTGGCCAGACCCGACTGGTCTTCGTGCGTGTAGTCGCCCGAGATCGTCACATCCAATACATCCGTCGCATGCCAAAGCAGCTTGCCGCGAGTCGCCTGCACGTTCTGGCCGCCATTGGTGGATGAACTCTGAGATCCGGGGGCCTTCGGGAAGTCGTTCTGTCCATCGACTTGATACGGGGTGCTGCCGATGACGGAATTCGGCGGGTAATTGATGACGTTTTGGTACCCTTCGCGGGTCTGCGAGGACACGCTGATCGTCGAGAGGAGGTTGCTCGAAATCGGCAGGTCCGCCGTCAACAAAACGTCGTGGCGGTTGAACTGACCCAGGGTCAAGCTTCCGCTGATCTTCTCTTCGGTACCCGGCGTGTGGGTGACGATACTGATCGCGCCGCCGATCGTGTTACGTCCGAACAGCGTGCCTTGAGGACCCTTGAGGATCTCGATGCGATCCACATCCAAGAGGCTCTGGTTGGAGCCGATCGTGCGCGCGAGATAGACGCCGTCCAGGTAAACACCGACGCCCGGATCGAGATTGAACGCGAAGTCGTCCTGGCCGATGCCACGGATCGACGCCGAGAGCACGGACGTATCGCCGGAAAATGGTGCACCGCCGTCCAGGTTGACGTTCGGCGTCAGGTTCGAGAGCGAGTGTAGGTCGGTAAGGCCTTTACTCTGGATGGTCTCGGAGGTGAAGGCCGTGATGGCGATGGGCACCTTCTCGATGTTCTCGCTGCGCTTCTGTGCAGTGACGACGATTTCTTCCAGTGCATCGCCGAATGCCGTCGATGCGATCAGCATCGACGCCACAGCCGCGGCGACCGAACCTACCGCAAAGCGGTGGCCGCGGGCGCTAGCCGGAAGTATGTTCCCAAGCAGTATTCTTCTAGACATCCCAATTCCCCCAATGATCTTGCCAGGTCCAAGCACGCATGTTGGTGCGCGAGCACAATCACGTTAATTGCATCCCCCGTCCGGCCCTCTAATCACTTAAATCCGTCGCAATGGGTCGCGTCGGGACCGTACTTGTTCGTTTTATACACCATCAGCGCATGCCTGTTTCAATTCACAGCGCACTCTTATTTGTCCCACAGGGTAAGGTTCGTTGCATAAAAGTCACTAGCCCCCGCAACCGGGTGGCTGGTGGAAAGATCAGGATACAGCTAGCGACCGCTCGCTATACTTGACGTATTCCACACAACTGATCAGCGAGAGGGGTTAAATGGCCGTGCCAGGTATGGATCAACAACGTCTGACCGACGTGCAGAATGTCATCCGCGCGGATATCAAAGCCGGCCTATATCACGGCGCCGTCATTAAAGTGGCACGTTCGGGTGCGGTCGCGCTGGACGCGGCCATAGGATCAAGCGATGCCGCTCAGACCAAACCGCTCGCGCTGAATTCGGTGTTCAGCATCTTCTCCATTACCAAGGCATTCACCAATACGCTGGTGCTGCGGGCAATCGAGCTCGGACACTTTGCCTTGACCTCGACGGTATCGGAACTGATCCCCGAGTTCGGCGGTCACGGCCGCGAGAAGGTGCAAATCTGGCACTTGCTGTCCCACCAGGCGGGCTTTCCGATCATTTTCGAACTCAAGCCCAACATGTACATCGATCGGTTCGACGAAATGATCGCCGCCGTCATCGAAATCGTGAAGCCTGAGGAACCTCCCGCCACGACGGTGGCGTACGCGCCGCTGGTGAATCACGTGCTGATGGCGGAATGTGTGCGCCGCACCGACCCGAAGCGCCGCAGTTACCGGCAAATTGTGCAGGATGAAATCCTGACGCCGCTCAAGATGAGCGATACCTCGGTGGGATTGCGCGCCGATCTGAAACCGCGCCATGTGGTGCCCGATTTTCGCGGCAACTATCCGATCGGGCATCGCGGGCATAGCAATTTAGGCCCGAACGGAGCGTTTGAGGAAGAACACGCCGAGATGCCCTGGGTGGGCATCGCCTCCACCGTGCCAGACATGTTCAGATTCGCCGAGATGTTCCGGCAGGACGGCACGCTCGATGGCGCGCGCATTCTCTCGCCGGCTACGCTCGCCCTGGCGCGCCGAAATTGGACAGGTGAGAAGCCCAACGAGCTATATGCAGCTCGAGGCCGTGAGCGCGGTTGGGATCCGGCGCCGGCGTACATTGGTCTTGGTTTCTCGTTGCGAGGCACGGCGATCTGCCGTCATATGTTCGGCACGCTGGCATCGCCGGGCACCTTCGGCAACTACGGAGCAGGCACTACGCTGTTCTGGGTTGACCCGGAGCGCGAGCTCACGTTCAGCTTCCTCTCGGCCGGTCTCATGGAGAGCAATGCCAATACCGAACGCTTCCAGAAGCTGTCGGACATGGTCATCTCCGCCGTGCGCTAGTGCGCGGCAAATCGCGCCCTGACGGGAAGCCGAATGGGACCATGACCAATGGTGGTCATCCACGGTTCGGGTTCACCGGCGAGTTCGAAGTGCTCGATGCTCTCGGCGAGCGCCCCTAAGAGCGCCTCGGCCTCGAGAAGGGCCAACACCCTGCCCACGCAGGCATGGACCCCGTACCCGAACCCTAAGTTATCGCGGTTGTTTCTGCGCACGATAAAACGATCCGGTGTCTCCCAACGGCGCGGATCCCTGTTGGCGGCGGCGAACATCAGTCCGCAGCGCTCCCCCGCGGGAATGACGAATCCGTCGATCTCGACTTCCTTCATGGCGATGCGTCCGGCCATGCGCGACGGTGAATCCCAGCGCAGACTTTCCTCGAACGCGGCCCTGAGGAGCGTGCGGTCGGAGCGCACCAGCCGATATTGGTCGGGAAATTCGCAAAATGCGCGGACGGTGTTGGCGAGGGTCAGCACGGTGGTGTCCGCAGCCGCCGACAGCAGAATGCCGACCAGCAGATTGGCTTCCTGCACGGAAACCTCGCCGCGATCGGCGGCCTCGTACATGGCCATACCGAGGCTTCCGGGAGCAAGGTTCTCTCGATTGCAACACTGGCTCGCCCAGGCGATGACCGCGTCGGTGTCCTTCATGGCTTCGTGGAATAACTCGTTCATCGGCCCCATCGTCGCCCACACCATGTTGCCGAAGGCGTACATGTGTTCGCGACCCTCGAGCGGCAGGCCGATCAGATCGGGCAGCACCTTGTAGACGAACGGCTGCGTGATATCGTCGACCGCATCGATAATGTCCCCTTCGCGCGAGCGCAGACCATCGACTATGCTCCTGGCGTCGCGGCGAAAGTTTTCAGCCATGTGGGATAGGGCCCGCGGCGAGAGTGCATTTGCCACCACGGCGCGCACGCGAGAATGTTTGGGTGGATCGTCGGTGAGCAGCAGTTCGGGCCGCACGGAATTTGGATCGTGCCAGGGACGCGACGTGGACGAGAAACTCTTCCAGTCCTTGAGACCCGCAGCCACATGTTCGTAGCGCGCAAGCATGGTGATGTTTTCCCGCGGCAGCCTGACCACCGCCGCCAACTCGCGCAGCCGATCGTCGACGACACGCGCATTGATGACCGATTCGCGCGAGAACGGATCAGTGTCGAATTCCGGAATCGCCTTCAGCATAGACCTACCCCGCGGCGGCAATGCCGCCATCTACGTGCAGAATTTCGCCGTTGATGAACGACGCCGCGGCGCTCAATAAAAAAGCGCAGGCCTCGGCGTTGTCCTGCTCGCTGCCCAGCCGCCGCAACGGAATGGAGCGCGTGCGGCGGGCATATTCTTCCTTGTCGTTGAGCCCCAGTGCCCCTGGAGTCGGCACCGAACCCGGTGCGATGGCGTTGACGCGCACATTGCGCGGCCCCAATTCGGCCGCGAGAACTTTGGTCAGAGTAACGATGGCGCCTTTCACCAGGCTATAGGCCGCCGTATTCGGGAAACCCTTCTCCGCCACAGGCGAGGCCATGTTGATGATGGCGCCGCCGCGCGCCGCATCGTAATGCGCGAGCAGCGCCTGCGCGCCCCAGACGCTTCCGTTGATGCCGATGGCGGTCATGCGGCTGAGCGTTTCCGGCGTGATTTTCTCCACCGGTTCGTAGCGCAGCAGCATCGCGTTGTTGATCACGGCGTCGATGCCGCCGCTCGCCTCCGCGAATTTCGCAGCGGTGTGCATCATCTGGTCGCGCAGGGCGACATCGACGCAGTACGCGTACGCCGCACCGCCCGCGGCGCGGATGCGACTCGCCGTCTCGTCACAGCCGGCGGCTTCGATGTCGGTCACGGCCACGATGGCGCCGCAGCCGGCTAATTTCTCGGCCACCGAGCGCCCGAGGCCGCGTGCGGCACCGGTGATGAAGACGCGCTGACCGGACAAATCGGGATAGGCCGCAGCACCGCTCATACCTTGAGTTTCCAGGCGCTTCCGTCGGGGACGATGTGGCCGGCCGTAGGCTCGGGAAAGTGACTGCCGATCACGAGAGTGCCGGTATCGCAGAAACGCCGCACAAAGTCGCAGCGTGTGCGCGCCGCCTGGGGCTTGTCCATGTCGAAGCGGCCTTCCGTGGCGGGGATGGCGATCTGGATCGGATTGTGCATCAAATCCCCCGTAATGACGGCGCGCTCACCGCGCGACTCGATCAGTACGCTGACATGCCCGGGAGTATGGCCCGGCGTCGCGATGAGCGAGACTTCAGCGGTGAGACGAAAGTCCGCGTCGATGAATTCCTCGAGCCCCGCTGCGAGGATCGGGTCGATCGAGTCTTGCAGATGGTCCATGTGATGATAACCATCGGTTTCGCGCAGATGCTTCCAGTGCTCCCATTCGCGCCGCCCGAATAAATAACGCGCCTGCGGGAAAGTCGGTGCCCACTTGCCGTCGACGAGACGGGTATTCCAGCCCACGTGATCGAAGTGCAGATGGGTGCACAGCACATCGGTGACTTGCTCTGCCGGGAAGCCGGCGGCGCTGAGATCCTCGAGAAAACTGTTCTGCATGTTGCAGAACACTTCGAACTCACGCTTCCGGTCGTTGCCGATGCAGGTGTCGATCATGGCCGTGCGGCCCTTCGAGCGCAGCACGAAGCACTGGAAGGAGATGATCATCTTGCCGGTGGGCGTCGCGAAGTGCGGCACCAGCCACCCAAACTGCTGTACGTATTGTGGTGTGGCGTCGGTCAGCAACATGCTGATGTCGTCCTCATAGCCGTAGACTTCGACGATGCGCGCGATCTCGACATCGCCCACTCGCCAGTGCCTGATATGTTCAGCCGCCATTCGTGACTCCTCTGGACTTCGCCCCCGTGATCAAATCGGCGGCCTTCTCGGCCACCATCACGATGGGTGCGTTGGTGTTGCCGCCGACAATACCTGGAAATACCGCGGCGTCCACTACCCGCAGTGCATCGATGCCGCGGACCTTCAAGGTGGGATCCACCACCGCCATCGGGTCGACGCCCATGCGGCAGCTGCCCACCGGATGATGGACGGTGGCGGTCGCCTCCCGCAGATACGCTTTGAGCTCGGCCTCGCTTCGGACACTGCGGCCGGGACGTACTTCGGTAGCCCGATAGGGCGCAAAGGCGGCCGTGTCGCAGAGCCGCCGGGCAAGATCAAGACCGCGCAGCAGCGGCGCGCTGTCCGCGACGTCGTCCAGGATATTCGGATTCACGCGCGGCGCGACCCGTGGGTCGCTGCTCGAGAGCCTCACCTCACCACGGCTGCGAGGGTAGAGGTTTACCACACTCATGGCGAAGCCATGACCTAAAGGCAGCGGAAAAGTATTAGGGTTGCGGCGCGCCGGCTGAAACGCGATCTGGATATCGGGGCGATCGGCGCCGGCGCCGCTTCGAATGAATGCGGTCGATTCGAACACATTACTCGCCAGCGGCCCGCTGCGCACGGCGGCGTATTCGGCTAGGTTCCAAAGCGCACGCGGCAGCGTGCGCCACGATAGTCCGTAAGATGTCGTATTGCGCATCTCCAATGCAACGATCACGGCCGGGTGGTCGTGATAGTTGGCGCCGACTCCGGCGAGATCCGCCTTGACCTTGATGCCGAGCGATTCCAAATGCTGTGCCGGACCCAAGCCTGACAGCATCAAGAGCTGCGGCGAGTGAACCGCGCCGGCGCATAGCAGCACTTCGCGCGATGCAAGCACCGACGGCGGTCCCTCGGCCCGGGATATGTCCACGCCGGTGGCGCGGCCCGCCTCGATGCGAATGCCGGTAACGGTGGTGCGGGAGAGCAAAGTGAGATTGGGGCGCTGCAGAGCCGGCAGCAGGAACGCATGCGCGCTGGAATCGCGCCGGCCGCGATGGATCGTACCCTGGCGAAGTCCGTACCCTTCGGGATCAAGGCCGGTGAAATCATCGCAGCGTCGAAAGCCGCCGACGGCTGCGAAGGCGTCGAGAAACGCCTGGTTCAGGCGATTGGGTTTCGGAATGAAGGTCACGTGGATGGGACCGTCGATACCGTGCAGGCGGGCATCGCGCCGATCGACGTTATTTTCCGACAATCGAAAATAAGGCAGCACGTCCTGCCAGCTCCAGCCGGCGTTGCCGGCGGCCGCCCAATCATCATAATCCTTGGGGTGTCCGCGGTGATAGGCCATGCCATTGATGGAGCCCGAACCTCCTACCACCTTGCCGCGCGGCAACGGCAGACGGCGATTGTTGAGGGCCGTCTGCGGTTCCGTGGTGAGGCCCCAGCTGAGTCCCTTATGCATGATGGCCGCGCCCACCAGCGCCGGTACTCGGATGAAGGGGTGGCGCGCCGGTCCGCCGGCTTCGACCAGGCACACGCGCGTGTGAGGGTCCTCCGAGAGGCGCGCGGCCAGCACACATCCGGCAGTGCCTGCGCCGACGATGACGTAGTCGAAAGGGGAGTTGATCGTCACGATATTCTGCGTGCGGGCAACCGGGGCCTAATTACCCTCTGCGAAACGGCAGCGTCAGCAGAAACAGAATGAGTCGCGGGGACAGCAGTTTGAGCGCCGCACGCGCGGCCTCGGGATTCAAGCGCGCGTCCATCGGCATCGCGCCGAACACCTTGCCCTTGATGAGCAGCGAGTTGCCGTCGCGCTCCAGCGCGCTCACGGTCAGAAGTTCGCTGCCGTCGGTCGAGTGCAGCTTCACTTGACGCGTCCCTGTTTCTCGAAATTCATGCCTAACGCTTCGAACATCTTCATCGCCGTGCCCCGCCCGGCGCCGAACACGCCGCCGCCTGGATGCTGGAACGGTCCCACCAAATAGAAGCGGTCGAGGCCGGGTACGGTGTATCCCCCAAGTTCCGGCGTGGGACGATGCGCGCCGCTTTGATACGTGGCGGTGGCGATGCCGTGCAAGTCACCGCGTCGGAAGCTTGGGCTGGTGCGCTCCATGTCGACTGGACTGTCGACATGAGCCTTGAGCACACAGTCCGGAATGTTCGCGACGAATTTAGAGAGGTGGGCCAGCATGCGATCCGCGTATTCCTGTTTCGATTCGTCCCAGCTGCGGCCATCCGGGCGCTCGTAAGGGACATAATCCCATAAATGCAGAATGGCCTTGCCCGGGGGCACGCGGCTCGGGTCGAACTGTGACAGAGAACCGAGGCCTAGCAGCGGGCAGGGCATGAACTGACCGTAGCGCAGTTCATCGAAGTCTCGCCGTAGGGTTTCGTAGCTCATCGGGAGCATCTCGACCATCACCCCATCGATCGCGTCTCGGCTTCGAAACTTCAACGGTTCGCTGAGTGCGGCGTGCACGGTGATGCAGGCCGCGGGTGTAATGTGGGTCGCCTCTGCCCCGGCGCGCACTTTGGAATCCATTCCCTCGATCATGCTGCCGAGCAGGTGCGGATGAATGGCGCCGATGACGGCGTCTTTCGCCGCAAAGCTGCGGCCATCGACGGTCTCGACACCGGTGGCCCGGCCGTTGGCGACCTTGATGCGCGCCACATCGGCATTGGCGATGACGTCGCCGCCGTGATCCCGGATACAGGCGATGAGGGCATCGGTCAACCGGCCCGCGCCGCCGCGCGCGACACCGAAGCCGTAGCCCTCGAGAAAGCCCAAGAACACGTAAACACCGATAGCGGTGGCCTTTTCATCGGGAGAAACCAGGTTCTCGCCGGCCACGCGTGCGAAATGCATGCGCACCTGTTCGTTTTCGAACAGATCGCAGAGCAGATCGTGACTGCTCATTTGGATCACGCGCCACAGTTCGCGACCTTCGCGGCTTTGGTCGAACATCGCATAAGTGGCACCGACAGGCGCCGGCGGCGCATACAGCGAGGCAGCGATCATCGGCAGCCAAGCCGCGGCCTGCAGCGATACTTTGCGAAAAGCCTCGGCATCGCGCTTTGAGAATTTCGCGATTTCGGCGGCCGACTTCTCGCGATCGCGATAGAGTTTGAGCGTGCGGCCATCCTCGAACACCGACATCATCGGCACGTCCGGCAATATGTATTCGAGTCCATAGCGCGACTTGAGCCCAAGCTCGTCGCTCTTCAGCAGGGGATTGGCCTGGATGAAGATGTGGCTCATGGAATGTTGGTCGTGGCGGAAGCCCGGCAGCGTGAGTTCGCGCGAGACCACTCCGCCGCCGAACCAGGCGTTGCGCTCGAGCACCAATACCTTCTTGCCGGCCACCGCCAGATAGGCGGCAGCCACCAGCCCGTTGTGGCCTGACCCTACGGCAACGATATCGGCGGCTGTCATGATTGTGTTCGTTCCCGGAGTTGCTTGTTGCAGCAGATCCCGCGAGCATACCGATATGGCTCCGAATTATGAAATCTGCGCGGTCCGTTATGCTCATCTTGAGCGCACCGCCAGCCACAATTTCATCGACGGCGATGAGCACGACGGCCCCATGCCGCTGGATTACTACGTTTGGACGATTCGGGGTCCCGGGGTCTCATTCGTGCTCGATACCGGATTCGATGCGGCAATGGGCGCCGCGCGCGGCCGGGAGCTGGTGCAGCCCGTCGAGACGGGGCTTGCCGCTGTGGGTGTCGATGCGGCGCGGGTGACCGATGTCATCATCAGTCATATGCATTACGACCACGCGGGCAACCACGAGTTGTTTCCGCGCGCCCGCTATCACCTGCAGACCGAGGAGATGGCTTTTTGCACCGGAAGCGCGATGTGCCACGCCGTCATGCGTGGGGCTTATGACGCGCGCGATGTGCAGGCGATGGTCGGCAAGCTGTTTGCTGGCCGAGTGGCATATCATGACGGAACCGTCGAGTTGGCGCCCGGCATCACGCTACACCGCATCGGCGGCCATACCCGTGGCCTGCAAATCGTGCGCGTCCACACGCAGCGAGGCTGGGTGGTACTGGCATCGGACGCCGCGCATTTCTACGCCAATTGGCTCGAGCGGCGGCCATTTCCGATTGTCGACAATGTTGCGGCCTACCTCGATGCCTTCGCGATCATCGAGGCGCTGGCGAGTTCGCCACAACACGTCATTCCGGGGCACGATCCGCTGGTGCTGTCGCGCTATCCGGCGGCGTACGCCGGTCTCGCCAATGCGGTGCGCGTGGATCTCGATCCGCGCAGCTGACGCGGCCGGCTGCCGGGCTGCTAGACTCAAGCTTGCGACGCTGACATAGGGGTTTGCGTGGAAAGGATTGCCTTCATCGGCGTAGGCCGCATGGGTTCGGCAATGGTGGGGCGACTCATCGCGGCCGGGCATGAGCTCACGATTTACGATCCGGTGGCCTCCGCCATGGCGCCTCTGGCAGCGCTGGGTGCGAAGGTCGAAACCTCTGCGGCGGACGCTGCGGCGGCAAGCACGGTCGCCATGGCCAGTGTGCCCGGTCCCGCCGATGCGCGCGAGACTGCACGGCAGATCGCCGACTCGCCGTCGATCAAGGTATTCGTCGACCTCTCCACCTCGGGTCCTGCCGCCGCGCAAGCGATTGCAGGAATGCTCACGCCGCGCGGAATCGCCGCCATCGACGCACCCGTTTCAGGAGGTGTGAAGGGGGCAGTCGCGGGCAAGCTCGCGATCATGGCTTCCGGCCCGGCGCCGGCCATGCAACGAGTACGCCCGCTCCTCGAGGTGCTGGGCAAGGTCTATGAGCTCGGCGAGAAGCCGGGACTGGGCCAGACGGTGAAGCTCGCCAACAATCTGATGTCCGCGGCATCGCTCGCCATCGCCGCCGAGGCGCTGGCGATGGGCGTCAAGGCCGGCGTCGATCCGGCCGCGATGCTCGATGTGCTCAACGCCTCGTCGGGACGCAACAGTGCGACACAGGACAAGATCCCGAAGCATGTGCTCAATCGCAAATTTGATTTCGGATTTGCCAATGCACTGTCATTCAAGGACGTGCGGCTATGCCTCGATGAGGCGGAGGCACTGGGCGTGCCGATGGTGGTGGGCGCGGCCGTGCGGCAGATGTTATCCATTACACACCGGATCCACGGTGCGGCGGCGGACTGCACCGATCTGGTGAAGGTCGTAGAAAACTGGGCGGGTTGCCAAATCGGCGGCATAGAGGAGTAAGACTGTGGGACAGGATCGATTCGATAAAGGACTGAAACTACGCAAGCAGGTGCTGGGAGCCGACTATGTGGAGCGCTCGATGGCGAGCGCCGATGAATTCAGCATGCCGATGCAAGAGCTCTCGACCGAATACTGCTGGGGCTATGTGTGGACGCGGCCGGGGTTGGCGCTGCGCGAACGCAGCCTCATCAACATCGCGATGATCAGCGCGCTGAATCGGCCGCACGAGCTGAAACTGCACGTCAAGGCGGCGCTCAACAATGGCGTGACGCGCGAGGAAATTCGAGAAGTGCTGCTGCAGGTGGCCGTCTATTGCGGCGTGCCGGCCGGCATCGACAGCGTGCGAATCGCGCGCGAGGCCTTCGCCGAGCTTGATCAGGCGAAGCAGGGGTAACAATCATGCTGACCGCACGCACCCCGCAGGAACAGCTGGTACTCGATTTCTTCCGTATCTTGAGCAGCGGCGAACTCGAGGCCATCCGCGCGACTCTGCATCCTGATGCCACCTGGCAGCCGATGGTCGAGGGTGTGCCGGGGGCCGGCGTGCATGGGCCCCGCGACAAGATCGTCGATGAGTTCCTGGCACCCGTACGCGGACTCTTCGTAGCCGGCGATCCGAAGACCACCGTCGATCGCATGGTGTCGAGCGGCGACACCGTGATGTGCGAATCGCGCGGCACGGGTACTTTGCGCGACGGTCGCCCCTACAACAATCGCTACGCCTGGAGCATCGACGTACGGGACGGCAAGATCTTTGCCATCCGCGAATATATGGACAGCCACTACGTCGCGACCCTGGTCGGCGGCGGCGCGTGACCCAGCACCGCTGTCGCCGCGCCCGATGAGCGATGCCTTCGATTACGTGATTGCCGGCGCCGGCACGGCCGGTTGCGTGTTGGCCAATCGGCTGTCGGCCGAAGCGGGGGTCACGGTCGCACTGATCGAGGCGGGGCCGCCCGATGACGACCCGGCCATCCATGTGCCGGCGATGGTGGCGAAGGCCATCGGAAATCCACGACAGTCTTGGGGCTACCAGACCGTGCCGCAGCGTCACGTCGATAACCGTACGCTGCCGGTGCCTCGCGGCCGCGTGCTCGGCGGTTGTTCGTCGATCAATGGCATGGTGTATTTCCGCGGGCATCCTCGCGAATATGATGAATGGCAGCAGCCCGGCTGGCGTTACGCCGATCTTTTGCCCTATTTCCAGCGATTGGAGAACTACGCCGCGGCGCACACGCCGGAGCGTCAGCGGGGCGGTCCGGTCAACGTCATCGATATTCCAAAACCCAATCCGCTGGTCAGGCGCTTCCTTGCGGCCGCCGATACACTCGGCCTGCCGCGCTGTGCCGATTTCAATGGCGGGGACCCGGAAGGATTCGGCCCGCGGCAGGCGGCGATCCGCAGCGGGCGGCGCGAATCCGGAGTTACGGCGTACTTGAATCCCGCGCGGCGTCGGCCAAATCTCAACATCGTGACCGACGCGCTGGTCACCCGCGTGTTGTTCGAGGAGCGGCGTGCCACGGGCGTGGAGATCGAGCGCGGCGGCGCGCGTAGTATCGTGAAAGCGCGTCGCGAGGTCATCGTCGCCTGCGGCGCCTACGGCTCACCTCAACTGCTGCAGCTCTCAGGCGTCGGCGATGCCGCTGCCCTTCAATCCTTGGGGCTGGTACCGCTGCTAGATCTGCGGGAGGTCGGCAAAAATCTGCACGATCATCCGGCCGCGTCGATTTCCGTACGCACGGCCAATACCGAATCTTACGGCCTGTCGTGGCGTACCGTGCCGCGAAGCATAGGCTTCGCCGCACAATACTTGCTGCTTCGTTCCGGGCCGCTGGCGAGCAACGTGTTCGAGGCCAATGGTTTCATGCGTTCGAGGCCGCAAGCCGATCGCCCCGATCTGCAGATCATCTTCATGCCGGCGCATCGCAATGCCGACGGCCACTGGCTGCCGCGCGGGCATGGCTACGGCATCATCTTCGTGAACGTGCGGCCGGCCAGCCGCGGCAGTGTCACGCTGACCAGCAACGACCCGCACGATAAACCAGCGATCGATTTCAACTTCCTCGCCGCGCCTGGTGACATCGATGTGTTGGCGCGGGGTTTCGAGGTCG
This sequence comes from uncultured Gammaproteobacteria bacterium, assembly GCA_963755965.1. GTDB lineage: Bacteria > Pseudomonadota > Gammaproteobacteria > Steroidobacterales > Steroidobacteraceae > Bog-1198. The sequence continues at coordinate 544,342 of CAVWLU010000004.1, read as the reverse complement.
CGCGTTCGATTCTGTCGGCGCCGTCATTCGCGCCGCTGGCCGGCCGGGAGATTTCGCCGGGCCTTAAGGTGCAGGGGCGCGCCGAGATCGAGACGCATATTCGCAGTTCCTTGGTGACAGTGCACCATGCCTGCGGAACATGCCGTATGGGCGATGTGGTGGATAATGCACTGCGGGTGAGAGGTGTCGATGCACTGCGGGTTGTGGACGCTTCGGTCATCCCTACCGTGATCGCAGGCAACAGCAACATTCCCGTCAATGCGGTGGCCGAGCGGGCGGCAGATCTGTTACTGGGGAAACTCAAATGAAAGACTTTGAAGGCAAGAAAATCATCGTTACCGGCGGTGCCGGAAGCATCGGGCATGCGACGGCCGGAGTGCTGGCGGCGAGGGGCGCCGATATTCTATTGGTCGATATCAATCGCGACGGGCTGGAGGAGCGCCGCGGGGCCATCGCGGCTTTCGGCACACAAGTCGAAATTTTTCATGCGGACGTCAGCCGATCGGATGCAGTGCAGGGCTACGTCGCCGCGGCCCGAAAGGCCTTCGGACGTATCGACGGACTGTTCAACAACGCCGGCACGGAGGGCAAGGTTGCGTCGATCGAGAATTATGACGAAACCGAATTCGATCGCCTGATCGCCGTGAACCTGCGCAGCATATTTTTGGGATTGAGGCATGTGATTCCCATGATGCTAAGCCAAGGCGGCGGTTCGGTGGTCAACACCGGGTCGATCGCCAGTGAACGCGGGCTTGCCGGAGCGTGCGCCTACAACGCCACCAAGCACGGAGTGATTGGGCTTACGCGCACCGCTGCCGCCGACGTCGGCGCCCGCGGCGTGCGGGTGAACGCGGTGATGCCGGGCGTCATTGAGACGCCGCTGCTCGAAGCCATGCTCAAGACCCTGTTCAACGGCGACGTCGAACTCGGCAAGCGGACTTTGGGCAAGGTGGCACCGCAAGAACGTATCGGGCAGCCGATCGAAGTCGCCGAGACAGTCGCGTTTCTATTGTCGCCCGCGGCCAGCTTCGTCAATGGCGCGGCCTGGTCCGTGGACGGCGGCGCACTTTGTACCATACGTCACTGATACCACCGGCCGCGGGAACGATATGTCAACTTCGATGAGCCGCTACCAGTGGCTGCTGGTGGCTCTGTTGAGCGCGAATTTCGGCGTCGTGTTCTTCGATCGCAATGTCTTCAGCTATCTGACATCGTTCATCCAGGCGGATCTACATCTCAGCAACTTTCAGATCGGCAACATTGCTTCGGCTTTTTCGTTCAGCTGGGCGATTGCAGGGCTCGGCATGGCGAGCCTCGTCGATCGGTTCGGCCGCCGCAAGCTGATGCTGGTCGTGGCAACCGTGGTCTTCTCGATGGCGTCAGTGCTCTCCGGCTATGCATCCGGATTCGCCTGGCTGCTCGGAGCCCGCCTGTTGATGGGCATCGCCGAGGGCGGCATCATGCCCATTACGCAGACGCTGATAGCGGCAGAGGTGCCTCATGAGCGCCGCGGGCTGGCGCAGGGCATCACTCAGAACTTCGGCGCCAATCTGATCGCGAACACGCTGGGTCCCGTCATCATCGTGTGGATGGCGATTCGCTTTGGCTGGCGCAACGCATTTTTTCTTGCCGCTCTACCGGGCCTCCTCATGGCGCTGCTGATCGCGACGCTGGTGCGCGAACCCGCCCCGCTCGCGCCCGGCTCTTCGCTCGAGCGCGGTGGATTTGCGGCCGCGCTTGCCGACCGCTCCATCCTGCTGTGTATCGCGATCTCGACGCTGCTGGTGGCCTACCTCATGGTGCTCTTCACGTTCACACCGCTGTACCTCATTCAAGTGCGCGGCTTCGACCAGCGGCACATGAGCTGGATCATGGCCTCCTATGGCGTGGCCTCAATGGCCGTGGCATTCCTGGTGCCAGGCTCTTCCGACCGCTACGGCCGCAAGCCGGTCATCGTCGTTGCTGCGTTGCTGGGTCTGGTGCTGCCGCTCGGCTTGTTGTTCATCGGCGGCACGGCGCTCGTGCCGATGATAGCCTGCATCGCGGTAGGCGCGGCCTTGAGCGGTGTGTTTCCCCTGGCCATGGCAACGATCCCATCGGAGATCATGGGCCCGGCCGGAACGGCTACCGCGCTGTCGTTGACGATGGGAGTCAGTGAGATTCTGGGCGGCGTTTTGGCACCGAGCGTCGCCGGTAAAGTGGCCGACCTTATGGGGCTGGGCACGACCTTGTGGATTCTGGTTGGCATCATCGTCGCGATCATCGTGCTGGCCGCGATGCTGCGCGAGACGGCGCCCGCGGCGCTGACGCGGAAGAAACACGTGCGCTGAGGGCAGATTCCTTGTGCTCTCCCGGTTGGCGGGCGAAGCCGTCGTGAAGGTATCATGACCGAAACTGCAGCTAAGCGAACGACATCATGACAAAGCCACTTGAAATTATCGGTTCCTTCTGGACGCTCGCGGTCGGAGCGGATCCGCTCGGCGATCAACGCTGTCTGCATGATTTTCGGACACGCGTGGAGATCGCCGCGAGAGCCGGATTCACCGGCATGGGATTTTGGCACGCCGATATCCTCGAAATCAGGAAGAAGTACAGCTTTAAGGATATGAAGCACATCCTGGACGCGCATGGCATCGTTCACGTGGAAGTCGAATGGCTGCTGGACTGGTTTTGCACCGACGCACGCAGGGCCGCGTCGGATGAAACCCGCGCGCTCCTTCTCGAGGCGGCCGAGGTTTTGCGCGCCCGGCATATCAAGATTGCCGATCTTGGAAATGATTGCGCGGATGTTGCGCAGATGACGGACGAGTTTGCGCCGCTCTGCCGTCAAGCCGCCGAGCGCGGAACCAAGGTCCTGTTCGAAATGCTGCCGGCGCAATTCTCGCGTGTGCCTTCACTCGATCAGGTGCTCGCGATCACCCGTGGAGCGGGCGTGAGCAATGGCGGCATCATGCTCGATAATCTGCACTTGCAGCGCATTGGCATCGGCTCCGACGAGATCGTCCGGAAACTTACGTCCAGTGACTTGATGGGTGTCGAAATCAACGACGGCACTCTCGGCGTGCCGTTGAAATTCGAAGATTCCGTCGTCAACAAGCGCTTGTTGCCCGGCGATGGAGAGTTCGACATCGCGGCGTTCCTGCAGGCTCTCTGGTCGATCGGCTATGACGGGCCGATCGGCGTCGAGGTGCTCAATGAATACATTCGCAAATGGGACCTTAAGACCGCTGCGACCGAGGCGTTCGCAAAGACGCAGCGGGTACTGATCTCGGCGCGTCAGGTCAGGAAGTAGCCGGGGAGCCTCGTGACCGAACCGACACTGGCTGATTGGACTGAAATGTATGCGGCTCTGTGGCGGATACGCCTGTTCGAAGGTCACGTACAGAGGCTCGCGGCAGCGGGCGAGATCCCAGGATTCCCGCACCTGTCGACCGGGCAAGAAGCCGTGGCAGTCGGGATCTGCACTCAGCTCAAGCGCGAGGATGTGCTGTTTACGAGTCATCGCGGCCACGGCCATGTGCTCGCCAAGGGCAGCAATGTTGAGGCGACTTTCGCCGAGATTCTCGGCCGCCAAACGGGCCTGTGCGGCGGTCGAGGCGGTTCGATGCACTTGGTCGACGCGGCGAATGGCGTGCTGGGCGCGACCGGCGTCGTCGCGGGCAATCTCGCGCTCGCAGCGGGTGCCGCGTGGGCTCTGCAATCGCAGGGCAGTGAAAATATCAGCGTGGTTTTTTTCGGCGACGGTGCGACGGGCGCCGGCGCGTTTCACGAGACACTGAATCTCGCCGCGCTGTGGCGCCTGCCGGTGCTATTCGTCTGTGAGAACAACGGGTATGCCGAGTTCACGAGTCGCGAGGAACACTCCAACGTCAAACACGTGAGTAGTTTCGCCGCCCCCTACGGCATCGCCACGCAGACTATCGACGGCAACGATCTGACGGCGGTGTTCGCGGCCGCGGGGGTTGCGATCGAGACCCTGCGCCGGGGTGCCGGCCCCTATCTGCTCGAGTGCATGACCTTTCGCATGGCGGGACACTACGTCGGCGACTCACAGCAGTATCGATCTAAAGAGGAGCTCGCGGAAATTCGCGAGAAATGTCCCATCGAGCGCCTGAAGCGCTACCTCGTCGAGCGCGGGGTCGACTCGCAAGAGCTCGAGGCCATCGGAGAGCGCACCCGAAACGCGGTGCTGCAGGCGGTTCAGCGCGCGCTCGAGGCGCCGCGACCGGATCCGGCAAGCGTGCGTGAATACGTCTACCGCTCACCCGCACTCGCGGGAATACCGGGCTAGCCTTTCATGCAGCACACGTTCATCGAGATCCTGCGCCGAGCGCTCGACGAGGAATTGGCGCGCGACCCTGCGGTATACCTCTTGGGCGAAGACGTCGCGGCGGGAGGCGCATTCGGCGTCACCCGGGGCCTCGCGCACAAGCATGGAAGCGCTCGCGTACGCAACACGCCCATCAGCGAAGCGGCCATCACCGGCCTCGCCACCGGCGCCGCTCTGTGCGGTCTGAAACCCGTGCTCGAAATCATGTTCATCGATTTTGCCACGCTGTCGATGGATTGCCTGGTGAACCAGACCGCGAAGTATCGCTACATGTCCGGCGGCCAGCTCGCGGTTCCCTTGGTTGTGCGAACGCAGGCGGGCGCCGCGGGCGGAGCCGCCGCGCAACACTCGCAGAGCCTCGAGGCCTGGTTCATCCACGTGCCGGGGCTCGTTGTGGTTGCGCCTTCGACGCCCGCCGAGGCTTATGGCCTGCTGAAGAGTGCGATCCGGCTCGGCGAGCCGGTGCTGTTCATCGAGCACAAGCGCCTGTACACGATGAAAGAGGAGCTTGTGGACGGTGCCGAATTGACACCGATCGGCAGGGCGCGGATCGCAAAGCCGGGTACGGATGTCACGGTGATCGCCTATTCGGCGATGGTGCAAAACGCACTGGAGGCGGCGCGGGAACTCGATGACTCAGGGATTTCAGCGGAAGTCATCGACTTGAGGACATTGCTGCCGCTCGATATGGCGACGATTGCGACGTCGGTGTCTAAGACCCATCGCGCGCTGATTGTGCATGAGGCGGTGCGCAACGGTGGTGTGGGGGCCGAGATCGCAGCGCGCATCGGCGCGGAGCTCTTTGACCAACTGGACGCTCCGGTGCTGCGCGTGGGTTGCAGCTTTGTCCCGATTCCTTTCGCTCCGGAGCTGGAGCGCGCGTTGCTCCCGGGGAGCTCGGATATTGTGCGCGCAGTGCGCGAGATCATGGAGTAGCGTCAGTGCCCCTGGTTGCGCAGGAAATTCCGAAGGTCGGTCTCGTGATGGAGGAAGTCAGGGTCGTCCGCTGGCTGAAGAACGTCGGCGACCGCGTGGTTGCGGGTGAGCCGTTACTGGAAGTCGAAACCGAAAAGTCGGTCGTTGAAATCGAGGCGGCTGCCACCGGGCGACTAACCGAGATTCTAGTACAGGCCGATGCCCAAGCAACTGTCGGTGATCAAGTCGCCTGGATCGAGTCCGCCGAGGCGCAGGGTGCCCGCACCGCCGCGGCAGCTCCACGCGCGGCCGATCTCAAGACTGTCGCGGCGACTCCCTCGACAGCCGCGACAGCGGCGACGGCGGCGCGCGACGGCGAACGCATCTTGAGCACGCCCGTTGCCCGCAAACTCGCTGCCGAACGCGGCGTCGATCTTGGCGCAGTCGCCGGCACCGGACCTCGCGGACGGATTCAGTTGGAAGATGTGCAACGAGCCATCGAAGCACCGCGCGTCGCCGACTCTTCGGCGCGGCCTCTGTCCCCCATGCGCCGCGCATTGGCGCGCGCCATGACATTGAGCAACGCCACCGTTCCGCAGTTTACGGTCTCGTTCTCGGTCGACTGGACCGAGATCAAGGGATTGCGCGGCGAGTTCTCTCGGCGACCGCCCGATGGTTCACCTAAACTTTCGGTGAACGATTTCCTGTTGCAGGCTGTCGCCCGAACGCTCGTCGAGTTTCCGGCTTTGAACGCCATGTTCTCAGGCGATCCGGAGTCCGCCGACGCCCACGTCGTACAGGCGAGCGGCGCACATATTGGTTTGGCGGTTGCGGTCGACAATGGACTGCTGGTACCGGTACTCCATGATGTCGAACAGCTGGGCCTCTTGGAGATTGCCCGGCGTCGGCAGGATTGCGTTGAGCGCGGCCTCAAAGGCCGGCTGAAGCGCGAAGAACTCGACGGCGCCACGTTCAGCATCTCGAATCTTGGCGCGAACGGGCCTGATCGATTCACGGCGATCATCAATCCACCACAATCCGCGATACTCGCAGTCGGCCGCCAGCGCGATTGTGCCGTGGCTAGAGAAGGAGGCGTCGTCGTGCGCCCGCTGTCGGATCTCACGCTGACGGTTGATCACCGCGTGGCCGACGGCCGTCTCGCCTCGCAGTTTCTTGCGCGGCTGGTCGCGATACTCGAGGGCCGCGACTGGCGCGTGGAGTAAGCTTGCGGGCCGTCAGCGCCGGCCCTGCAGTACCTTTCGGACGGCGGCGATGATCCGTTCCTCATCGGGAATCACATACGCCTCGAGCGGCTCGCTGTAGGGTACCGTGGTATCGCGCGCCGTGACCTGCACGATCGGTGCCTTGAGCGACGAGAATCCGTGCTCGGCGACATCGCCGGCGATGATGCCGGCGACTGTCGCGTGGCGCGGCGCCTGATCGACGAGAACGAGGCGTCCGGTCTTGGCCACCGATTTGAGGATGGTCTCGAGGTCGAGCGGCGCGACGGTGCGCGGGTCGATCACTTCTGCGTGGATCCCTTCCTTGGCGAGCTTCTCGGCCGCAGCAAGCGAGCGCGGCACCATCCAACCGGTCGCAACGATTGTGACGTCGCCGCCCGGGCGCCGAATCTCGGCCTTGCCAAATGGAACTAAGTGCTCGCCGTCGGGTACCTCGCCCATTTCGAGCGTGAGTAGGTAGTGATGCAGGAAGACCACCGGATTGTCGTCGCGGATTGCCGTCGCCATCAGTCCCTTGGCGTCGGCCGCCGTTGAGGGCACGACGACCTTAAGTCCGGGAACGCCCATGAAGAGCGCAGTCAACGACCCGGTGTGCTGACCGGCCCATCCGCAGGCGAAGCCGAAACCCGCCTTCAGCACGAGCGGCACTTTCACCTGTCCGCCAGACATATAGCGGAAGCGGGGTGCTTCGTTGACCACTTGATCCATGGCGACGAGCATGAATTCCGCCATGTAGAGTTCGACCACCGGGCGCAAGCCCGCCATCGCGGCGCCGATCGCGATACCAATCTCTGCGGTCTCGGAAATCGGCGTGACGCGGACGCGATCGTGCCCATAGGCGGCGACGAACTCGTGGTTCTCGGTGGTTGCCATGTTCTGGCCAAAGTAGAGGACGCTTGTGTCGCGCCGCATTTCCTGATGAATGCCGGCATCGATGGCGGCGATAAAGGGAAGCTGTGCCATGTGTTTCGCTCCGGCTCAGGCGTAGATGTTTTCGAGTGCAGACTCGAGTTTAGGATAGGGGCTTTTGACGGCGAAGGTTACCGCCTCGTCCATTTCCTTCGCGACTTGTGCGCCAAGCTCGTCGGCCTTCGCGGGAGTCAGTGCGCCGCTCTTGATCAAGGTGGCGCGAAAGCGTGGCACCGGGTCGCCACGCAGCGCCGCCTCGTACTCCTCGCGCTTGCCGAACACGGTAATCGCTTCGTGCTCTGGGTAGTGCAGCGGCACGCCGGGTGGCGCGATGATGTTGCCGTGCGCCGAAAGCCGGTAAACCTTCGACTCGACCAGCGTCGGGCCCGCACCGGCGCGCGCGCGCTCGACGGCCGCGCCGACGGCGGCGTGCACGGCCAATGGATCCGTCCCGTCGACGGTGACGCCCGGCATCGAGTACGCTTTGGCTTTGACGGCGAGCGGCTCGCCGTTCGCGGCGTTCGCGTCCTCCTGTTCGGAGGTTGTCACGACATTGTAGCCATTGTTCTCCATCACGAAGATCACCGGCAGCTTCCACAGGGAAGCAATGTTGAGCGTCTCGTGGAACGCGCCCTGTTTCGAGGCGCCGTCACCGAAGAAGCAGTACACGACTTCGGATTTCTTGCGGATCTGCGCCGCCCAGGCGGCGCCCGCCGCGTGGGGAATGCCGGCCCCCACGATGCCGGAAGTGCCGAGGAAACCGCGCTTGACGTCGGTGAGGTGCATGGACCCCCCGAGGCCTTTGCACAGGCCGTCCGCGCGCCCATAAATCTCGGCCATCATGGCCTTCGGGTCGCTGCCGAGAGCCATCGGATATCCGTGGCAGCGATAGGTCGCCAGAGCCGCGTCACCGGCGCGGAAGTGGCAGAGCGAGCCGACGATCGACGCCTCGGCGCCATCGGCGAGGTGAGTATGGCCGCGGATCACGCCGGGATGCTCGGTGAAGGTACGCTTCACGCGCTCTTCGAATTCGCGGATGCGCAGCATTTGGGTGTAGATCCAAATCTGCCGTTCGGCGTTAGGTGCCTGCACGCTCATTTGATGTCCCTTGATTGAATGGCGATCGTCGGTGCAGTAATGATAGCACCGCGGCGCTCACGCGCTCCGGCGCGTCTTCGGGATGAACGCCAGAAATCGCCGTGGGTTATCCACGAGGATTCCGTGCAGCGTGCTCTGCGTGACGCCGGCCTTGCGGAGTTTGGGTCCGAATACGGTCACCGTCATCGCGTACCCAGCGCCGCCGTTGCGTTTGAGATCGGAGGCGAAAGAGAAATCGGATGAGAACAAGAGTTTGTCAGCGTAACCGGACTCGAGCAGCGCCAAGACGGCAGGAACCTGATCGCTATCTTCGGGGCCGCCCTGGCGGTCGAAACCGACAAATGCGCCCCGTTTGCAAATAGCTTTTTGGACTGCAGCCGTGGAGTCCGCGAGGCCACCAAGATGCCCGATCGCGACTCGCTTGGGATCGACTCCCACCGACTCCAACACGTCGAGCTGTTCCAGCGCGCCCTTGCCCATGTTCGTGTGAGTGAAGATCGGCAGATTCGTCGCAAGATGCGCCTTGCCTACGGCGCGGAACACTTTCCTCTCGTCGGGCGTCATGTCGTTCCAGGTTCCGATCTCGCCAAACGCGCCGATCGCGTCGGCCTTTACCTGTCGGAGAAGTTCCTGAGTGATCTTATCCTCGTCCCAGCGGGCAATCTCCGGCGGATAGAATGGCTGGGTGTAATAGCCGGTCCCCGCGACGATCGGAATCCCTGATTTCAGCGACAGCTGTTTCAGGAACTGAAAATTCCGGCCCATATCCGGGTGGCCTGCGTCCACAATGCACGCGACGCCTTCCGCCGCCGCCCAGCGCATTTCTTCCGACATGACACCGAGATCCTGCATCATCCGCCGCTGTTCGGGGGGCGGAAGCGGAGGAAGGGCCGCATCAGGACCCAGCAGGGTGCGAAACTCGGACATGACCCTCGGCATGAAATCGAAGCCAACCGACAAGTGCTCATGAAACAGCGTTGCGCCACCCGCAAGCGCTTCGGGGGGCACGTCTTTCAGGACCGTACGTATTACCGCTTCCCTTGGGAATCGGAGCTGCTCTTCTGCTGCGCCCAAACTCTGCGCGAACGCGGCGGCGGCGCTTGCGCCGATCAACCGGATGATGTCGCGGCGACTGGGCAACGTTGACACAAAAACTCCTTTGCCGGGTGTGAACAGGCGGACTGTAATTCAAACACCACGGATTGCGCCAATGCCTGCCGGAAAATCTCGATCCCGCTCTCGTCGCCACGCCCGCCAAGGATTAGCATGCGCATGGTAGGAACCTCCTCCCGGAAGCTTTACTCGCATTTGAGGACTCTAGATCATGGCCAAGATCATCGGCGCAATCGCAACATCGCATACCCCAACGATAGGGTTTGCCAAGGATCGACGCCTCGAGAACGATCCCATCTGGAAGCCTATCTTCGATGCGTACGAGCCGATTCGTGCTTGGCTTGCCGACAAGCGCGCGGACGTTCTACTCACCATCTACAACGATCACGTGACGTCGTTTTTCTTCGATCACTACTCGCCCTTTGCGCTTGGGGTCGATGACCTGTACCGGCCGGCTGACGAAGGCGGCGGTGTGCGCAGTGTTCCGCCGCTGCCAGGTGCTCCCGAACTCGCACGCTCGATCGCAACCAGTCTTTTTGCAGAGGAATTCGATATCTCGTTCTTCCGTGGCAAGCCCTTGGATCACGGGTGCTTCTCGCCGTTGTCGATGCTTGCCGACCCCGACGGTAACTGGCCTTGGAAAATACTTCCATTCCAAGTCGGGGTGCTGCAGTTTCCGATACCCACGGCCCGGCGCTGCTATCGGTTGGGACGCGCGCTGGGCCGCGCGATCCGCGCCTATCCTTCGGATCTTAGGGTGGTGATCGTGGGGACCGGAGGTCTATCGCATCAGGTCCATGGGGAGCGCTGCGGATTCAACAACCCGGAATGGGATCAGCAGTTTCTCGATCTACTGGAGAACGACCCTGAGGCATTGACGAACCTGACTCATGCCGAGTACGCAGAGCGCGGAGGTTTCGAAGGCGCAGAGGTCATCATGTGGTTGATCATGCGGGGCGCTCTGACCGATCGAATCCGTAGGATCCACCGCACGTACTACCTACCGTCCATGACGGCAATCGCCACGGCGATTTACGAGAATGACGGAGAATATCCCTTAAGCGCACCTTTCCGCGACCTACAGCTCGAAGGCATCGAGCGTCTCGCCGGAACGTATCCGTACACGCTGGAGCGAAGCGCCAAAGCCTATCGGCTCAACCGGTTCCTGCATGACTTGATCATTCCGCAACACCGCGAAGCGTTCCGTCAGAACGCGGATGCGCTGATGGTTGCGCACGAATTGACCGCAGAGGAGACTCTACTCGTGCGTCGATTGGACTGGCGCGGGCTCATTCACTACGGCGTGATTTTCTTCGTGCTCGAGAAGCTGGCCGCAGTGGTCGGCGTGTCGAATCTGCACGTTTACGCCGCCATGCGCGGACAGTCGCTGGCAGAGTTTCAAGCAACGCGGAACGCCAAGATCGAGTATGGCGTTGGCGTCAAAAGTGGCTAGATTGCGTTGCCATACCGAGATATGTGCACCTTCGTTGCAAGGTGCCGACACCTCGGCCGCAGGCGGGGGCGAAGGTGACGGAGGACCGTCCAGCGGAGTCGTCTTGTATCTAAGATCCCAACCGATCAAGATGGGATCCCATGTTACCGGCTGCCTGCCAAACTATACGAAAAGGCGGCGACCTAAGATCAGGCGGGGAGGCTGCATGGCGATACTCGAACACAGTTGGTCGACCGAACACCTGCAGCCCGGCAAGGCGCTGCCATATTGGCGCGACGTGATCTGCGAGAATCTTCTGCAGATGCACATTCAGAGTTCGCAAGAGCGAGCGTTTTTCGGGCACATCGAGAAACACGCCTTCGGTCCAATCAAGGCGAATTTCATATCAGTCAGCGAGCAAAAGGTCTGGCGCGAACGCACGGCGGCCTGCAACGCCAAGGATCATCTCTTCCATTTAATCCATGTGCGTAAGGGCGTTCAATTGGCCGAACAATACGGCCGCAATCTGAAAGTCGAGGCCGGCGACTGCCTGCTGATCGATTGCCTCGCCGGCTTCGAATTCGACTTTCCCCAGGGCGTCGAAGCTTTGGTGCTCGAGATCCGAAGAGATTGGCTCCGGAACTGGCTACCCGCGCCCGAGGATGCGGCGGCGCGCCTGATCGACGGGCGCAGCGGTTGGGGGGCGACGTTGGCATCCGCGCTGGGCAACATCACGCCCACGACGGTTGGGGCATCCGGGTTACCGCCGACAGCGGTGGCAGAACAAATCGTCTCTTTGTTGGGGCTCGCGGCCGCAACCGATGATCCATCGCCGACCACCCACAAGCGGGCTTTATTGCGCCGTGTTACGGAAACGATACGGGAGCGCTGCCACGAACCCGACCTCGACCCTGCGACGGTCGCCGCCGCGCTCGGCCTGTCGCGTCGTTACGTTCATCTGCTGTTTGCCTCCGCTGGCACGACATTCAGCCAGGAACTGTATGCCTGCCGTCTGCACCGGGCGCAGCGGCTGCTGTGCGACAAGCGATTCGATGGGCTTGGAATTGGTGAAATCGCCTGGAATTGTGGATTCAGCGAACCGAGTCACTTCACGCGCCGATTTCGAGAACGATACGGTTCACCACCGAGTTCTTATCGGTCGAACATCGCGAACTAAAGGAATTGCTCCCCATACTCACGACGCATGTCGGCAGTTTGCCCCGCGGCGATGAACTGGTGCCGCTTCTTCTCGCGCGCGATCACGGCAAACCCTTTTGCGCGGCCGAATTCGATCGCAAGGTTCAAGCGGCGGTCGACGATGCCGTGGCCCGGCAAGTCGAGGCGGGCATATCCGTGGTGAGCGATGGCGAACTCGGAAAGGTCGGATATTCGACCTATATCACGGAGCGCCTGTCCGGTTTCGGCGGCAACGTCACGCGCAAGCCCGCGCTTGACCTCGCACCGCTACCGCAGCTGCGTAAGAAGCTTGCCGCGATCATGGGCGACCAGGAGTTCGTGAGGGCGAGTTGCGTGGCGCCGGTGAAGCTCAAGAATCTCGAGCCGTGCCGCGATGACATTCGCCGTTTTCAGAACTCCTCGAGGGGCAGAGGCGTGAAGGGCTTCATGAATGCGGCCTCGCCGGGTCTCATCACGGCCTTCCAGCCGAATGCGTACTATCCAAACCACGAAGCCTACCTTGCGGACTTGGTGGAGGCCATGAGGCCGGAATACACCGCCATCGCGGCAAGCGGCTTCCAGCTGCAGCTCGACTGTCCCGATCTCGCCATGTCGCGGCACACGGGATTCCAGGATGCGAGCGAGGCGGAATTCCTCAAGATTGCGGAAGCCAATGTGGAGGCGCTCAACGCAGCGACTTCGGCCATCGCGCCTCACCAGATACGCATGCATGTTTGCTGGGGAAATTATGAGGGCCCGCACGACCACGACATACCCCTCGAGAGGATTATGGGGATCATCCTGAAAGCGCGGCCGTCGACTATTTTGTTCGAGGCCGCCAATCCGCGGCATGAACACGAGTGGAAGGTCTGGGCTGCGACCAAGATTCCCGATGACAAAGTACTCGCGCCCGGATTGATCGATACCTGCTCGAACTACGTCGAACACCCGGAACTCATCGCGCAGCGCATCGAACGGTTCGCCAATATTGTCGGGAAGGAGCGCGTCATCGCGAGCACGGATTGCGGCTTCGGTACCTTCGCCGGCTACGGCAAGATCGATCCTGCAGTGACTTGGAAGAAGCTGCGTTCGCTGCGCGAGGGTGCGGATATCGCGGCCGCGCGCCTCCACTAACGCGCTGCGCTGTTCTCAATAGCCTCGAGCCGCTCTACCTCACGGCCATAGGGTTTGATTCCGCGCGAAATCGTGAAGGCGGCGAGCGGCATGAGAATCGAGGCCGTCAATACAATGCTCTTCCACAATTCCGTATCGGAGAACACCCGTTGTGTGATGCTGCCGATCAACTGGCTCCCCAGCGCGCCGAATACGATGAACATGAAGAGATAGACGGCAGTGACCTGACCGCGCATTTCGTTGGGTGTGATGCGCTGAATGGCGGCGTTTTGCGGTACGGCCGATGCAAGTCCGCATACGCCGGCCGCGCCGAGGCATAGCAGCGAAAGTCCGCCCGACGGCATCAGCGGCGCGATGATCTCGAATGGCGCCGCGACGGCAAAGAGAATTGTGGAGGCGCGCACGTTCGCGTCCTTGTAGCGTTTGGAGAGCCATTCGACAAACAATGTGCCGAACGCGGCTCCTATCAGCGAGGACACCAGGAACATGAGGCCCATCCACTTGCCGATCCGAGCTTCATTCCATCCGTAAGTCCTGATCAGGAATGGCGCGCGCCAGGCCAGCATGCCCACGGACTGAGTGGCGCTGAACGCAAGACCGATGAACAGCGGTAGGTAAATCGCTTTGCGCGCGCGCATTTCGCGCAGCACGGCCAGCACCGGAAGTGCCTTTCCGTGCGCTCTCACGCCGCGCCGCCGCGGCTCCTTCATCAGCAGCAACAAGCAGGAAATAACCAAGCCCGGCGCGCCTACCATCATGAGGATCCATTGCCAGCCGTGCATGCGCAGCCCCAACAATTGACTGACCGGCCATGCCGCAGCCATGCTGATGAGCTGCCCCCCCAGGAATATGCCGAGCGCATTGCCGCCGATGAAGCCGAGTTGCAGGAAGCCGATGGCGCGGGGCAGCTTTGCCGGCGGGTAATAGTCGGCCAATATGGAATACGCTCCCGGTGCATGCGCCGAGCCGCCCGCGCCCACCAACATGCGGCTCAAGAAGAGCTGCCGGAAGCTCTGCGCAAGTCCACCTAGCGCCGTGATGCCGCCAATCGCAGCGATCCCGCATGCAAGCACGATTTTACGAGGGTAAATGTCCACCAGCCGCGCCATCGGGATTCCGATCAACACGTAAAAGATGATGTTGGCCGGACCGATCAGAAATCCCAGCTGCTCGTCGGTCAGATTGAAATCGACCTTGATCCGTTGCGCCATCATCCCGAACACCTGGGCGTCGAGGAAATTGAGCATGGTGGCAAGAATGATGACAAAGAGCGCGTAATGGGCGGCGCGGCGCGAAGGCCAGGGCTGCACGTCAGGCTGCTCATCCACCGCAGGAGCGATGATCGTCGTAGGAATTGCTTTCGTCATTATCGTTCTCTTCGGCCAGCCGCCGTACGTACCACGAGCTATAAGTGTTAGATACAATATGGCTTGCGGCTGATTGTCCAGCCTTTTAATGATGTCGCCACGAGGACCGTATGAAAAATCTCCCCGGCAAGACTGCGTTTGTGACCGGCGGCGCGAGCGGTATCGGGCTCGGCATCGCCAAAGCGCTATTGGGCGCGGGGATGAATGTGGTCATCGCGGACGTCCGCGATGATCATCTTGCGGCAGCCAAAATTGAACTGGGGTCTCCCGATCGTGTCCTTGCTTTGAAGCTCGATGTGACCGACCGCGCCGAGTACGCGCGCGCGGCGGACGCAGCGGAAGCGCGCTTCGGCAAGATCCACATCCTGTGCAACAACGCGGGCGTCGCCGTCGTCGGCCCGACGGACCTAGCTACCTTCTCCGACTGGGACTGGGTGATGGGCGTCAATTTAGGGGGAACCATCAACGGCATCGTCACCGTCCTGCCGCGGATCAAGAAACACGGTGAGGGCGGCCATATCGTGAACACCGCCTCCATGTCCGGTCTCATGCCGCATCCGGGCGCGACCATTTACGGTACCTCAAAGGGTGCCGCCGTTCACATGATGGAATGCATGCGGGCGGAACTCGAGCCGCAGGGGATCATCTGCTCGGCTTTCTGTCCAGGCGCGGTCCAGTCGAACATCGCAGATGCTGCCAAAACGCGCCCCACGGAGCTTTCCGACACCGGTTATGCCGAGGCGGATAAACGTCGTCGCCAGGGAGGCAACTTCTTCCATCTGTACATGACCAAGGAGGATGTCGGCGCAAGGGTGCTGGAGGGAATACTGAACGACGAGCTGTACATCATGACTCACAGCGAATTTCGGAAGGGGGTCGAGGATCGCGCGCAGGCGATGTGCGCGGCGGTACCCAACCTCCCGGAGAACCAGGAGTACAAGAACACGTTCAGTGTCTTGTTCCGCAACCCGATTCACGAAGCCGAAATTGCGCGTCAGAAAGGATTGAAGACATGAAGGACTTTTCAGGCCGTACCGCGTTCGTCACCGGCGGCGCGAATGGAATTGGAATCGGGCTGGTTCGCGCTCTTCTCGCGCAGGGGTGTAACGTCGCGATTGCCGATATTCGCAGCGAGTCGATCGATGCGGCACTGAAGTCGCTCCCCAACCAAAGAGTCATGGGAGTGCAGGTCGATGTTTCCTCGCGCGAGGCCATGGCTCGGGCCGCGGACGCGGTCGAAGCGAAGTTCGGGACCGTGAGTCTGCTCTTCAATAACGCCGGTATTAACCTGTTCCAAACCATCGAGGAATCGAGCTACGACGATTGGGACTGGGTGATGCGAGTCAACCTGCATGGCCCCATCAACGGCGTGATGACCTTCGTGCCGCGCATGATCGCGGCGGCCAAGGGCGGCTACGTCGTCAATACTGCTTCGATGGCCGCCTTTCTCTGCGCCGGGAAACCGGGGATCTACAACACGACCAAGTTTGCGGTGCGCGGCATGTCCGAATCATTGCGAGGAAGTCTCGCGCCCCATGGCATCGGCGTCTCGTTGCTCTGCCCGGGACTGGTGAAGTCCTATATCTATGCGAGCGACGATATCCGGCCGGATACTCTCAAGGCCGGCGCCAAGCCGGTCGACACGGAAAATGTGAAACGTCTGGCGGAAATTCACGAGTTCGGCATGGAGCCCGACGTGCTCGCCGCGCGGGTGCTCGAGGCCATGCAGGAGAACCGCTTCCACATATTTTCGCATCCGGAATTCAAGGACGAGCTGCGCGAGCTGTTCGACGAGGTTCTACAGGACTTTCGTGACTATCCCGCCGACGCCGGGCACGAAAAGCGCACGGGCTTCGAGAAAGTACGCCGCGAAAGCTACAAGCAGCAAAGAAGGGGACTGAAGATCCCGCCCGCAGTGCCTCAAACAATCGAAGCAGTGCGTGCCATTACATTAGCCGAAATTCAGGAGGCGCGAGCTCGGATCGCCAAGACCATCGTACGCACCCCGTTGGTTCGTCTTGATCTGGGACGGGACCATCCGGTCATTTTTCTAAAGTTGGAGAATCTGCAGCCAACCAACTCGTACAAGCTGCGCGGTGCCGTCAATGCAGTGGCCATGCTGTCCGACGCCGAGCGCAAACGAGGCGTGTGGACCATCAGCGCAGGGAATGCGGGGCAGGGAATCGCATATGCGGCCAGGCAGGCGGGCGTGCCCTGCACCGTCGTCGCAATTGAGACGGCGCCGGCATCGAAGATCGAAAGAATGCGGGCACTGGGCGCGAAACTCATCCTGGTGCCCTATGCAACTGCATGGAAGGCCCTCGGAGATCGTGCCTTCCCCGGAGCGGAGGGGACGTTCGTGCACCCGTTCGACGATCACAATTTCATCACCGGTCATGCGACGATGGGTCTTGAGATTCTCGAAGACCTGCCGGATACCACCGCTGTCATTGCCGCGATTGGCGGTGGGGGGCTCATCACAGGTGTAGGTAGTGCGATGAAGGCGCTCAATCCGCGGATTAAGGTTTGGGGTGCTGAACCAGATACAGCCGCGCCGACGGCGCTGTCTTATTCGATGGGATCGCCCCAAGCCTTCAAGGACTGGAAGCCTTCGTTTGTGGACGGCGCGGGCGGCCAGAGCTTATTTCCCAGAATGTGGGAGCGAATGCAGACGACAGTGGATGGGTGCATCGTCGTGAGTCTGGATGAAACCCGAAAGGCAATGCGGTTGGTCGCAGAAAAAGCGCGCGTTGTTGCCGAAGGCGCAGGTGCTCTTCCCGTTGCGGCCGCTTTGACAGGCAAGGCGGGCCAAGGTCCGATCGTTGCGATAATCTCGGGCGGCAACGTGGACATGGTGAAATTCTTCGATCTCATTTCCTCGATAGTGAGTTGAGACGATTCGTCTATGTACAGCGCTCTGCAAACCGCGCCGAACGAAGAAAACGCCCGCTATCGGCGGGCGATTCGAACGGCAGAAGAATTATTCAAGAAGGTGGGGTTTCGTGCTGTCACCATGGAACTCGTTGCGCGCGAAGCCAATGTGGCAAAGGCCACTCTCTATAGTTACTTCAAGAACAAGGATGAACTTTTTTTGGCGGTGTGCGCGCGCATGGCGCGCTTATTGCGTGGAGCCGTGGAGCAGGCGTTGATGAAGCCGGATGCATCGCTCGACGCACGTCTAGCCGACGCCGTCATTGCCAAACACCGGCCGATATTTGCGCTGGTGCGCGGATCGGCGCATGCCGCGGAACTCTTCTCATACACGCACAGCATGGCCGGCGCGATTTTCACCGAACTGGATGCGGCGATTCTGGAGATGCTGCGTGCCGCGATGGCCGATGATCCGGAGCTATCGCCGAACGCAAACCAGCTCGCGCGGGCCCTTTATTTTGGTAGTGCAGATCTCGCCAATCGCAGCGGGAGCGCGGCCGAAATGGAGGCTGAACTCAGCGCTTTCGCGGCCATTCACTTGGCGGGCGTCAGGGCGCTCGCGAAGTTGACTTAAAAACCCTCTCAGTCACGGTTACTTGACAAATTGAACGATTATCGTATGCTTCGTTCATATTCAGGTAAGGAGAGGTCGTCATGGCACCCCGTCAATCGAAGCTTCGATCCGCCCGTAACACTTTGATAATTACCGTTGTTCTCGCTGCAGGCGCCGCTGGCATCTCCGAATTCGCTGCCGCTGGTGCGGACATCGTGACCAGCACGCCGCCGCCGCCTGATCGAATTGAACATGCTCCGCCTGCGCGCGATGGCTACGTTTGGGGCCCTGGACATTGGGAGTGGAATGGCCGCTCCTACGTCTGGGTATCCGGGACTTGGATCATGGAGCGCCGAGCCTCTCATTGGGTTGCCGACCGATGGGAACAGGTTGGTGCGCAATGGCATTACCTGCCCGGGCACTGGGAGCACTCCTCCTAGTCGATCGGCATCGATCCTCCGCGGCGGCTTTAAGATCGCCTGCGAGTAAGCAATACTCGCGCTGTCCGGCAAAGTGCGGTCGAGCAGGGGAGCCGTTGCATGATTCCATCGCTGGACCTACCCGCCATACCGGACGCTGAGCGGGTGCCAAGCCCTGCCGCTGGCGTTGGTCTTTACCCATGGTACGTCCTCGGCGTGCTGTTCCTTGTGTACGTTCTCAACTTCGTTGACCGCAGCATCCTTTCGATCCTTGCGCAAGATATCAAGAGAGATCTCGGTCTTGGCGATGCGCAGATCGGTTTTCTCTATGGAACGGCGTTCGCAATCTTCTACGCGCTCTTCGGCGTTCCGCTTGGCCGCCTCGCTGACGGCTGGTACCGCGGCCGGCTGATTGCCGCCGGTCTTACCGCATGGTCGATCATGACCGCCTTGTCCGGCCTTGCCGGCTCCTACGGGCAACTGGCGCTCGCTCGCATCGGAGTCGGCATCGGCGAAGCCAGCGCGTCGCCGGCCGCATACTCGCTGCTCGCAGACTACTTCCCCGCCCGACGTCGTGCGATTGCGCTCGCCCTGTATTCATCGGGCCTGTATGTCGGCGCGGGGCTTAGCCTGCCGGTTGGTGGCTGGGTCGCGCACGCCTGGTCCAACGCCTACGCGAGCCGTCCCGCGCCGTTGGGGCTTGCCGGCTGGCAGGCTGCGTTTCTTGCCGTCGGTCTTCCGGGTCTGCTGCTTGCGCTGTGGGTACTCACCCTGCGCGAACCGGCTCGCGGTCTCGCCGACGGTCACGAGGTGCCGGTGGTCAAGTCCGGTGTATGGCGCGATTTCCTTCGGGAACTGGCGGCGATCCTGCCGCCGTTTACGCTATGGAGCGTGTGCCGATTTCCGGGGGCGCTGCGCATCAACTTATGGCTGTTGACGGCGGTGGCGATTATTGCGGCGATGCTCGTACGGATTACCGGCGACGAGGCGCAATGGATCGGCATAGGAATTGGCTTTTATGCCGTGGGTTCGTGGATGCAGATGCTTCGTGCCACCGATCGACCGACCTTCGCGCTCCTCTTTGGACACCGTGCCGTCGTGCTGGCGCTCATCGGATTCGGCGTCACCGGCTTCGTGAGCTACTCCCTGGGCTTTTGGCTGCCCCCCTACGTGATGCGTACCTTCGGCGTTCGAGCAGACGTCGCCGGAATGATGATCGGAGTCCCCTCGGCCTTCGCCGCCGCTGCTGGTTGCGCAGCGGGCGGATTCGCGTCCGATGCGTGGAAGCGTCACGATCCGCGCGGGCGCATCTTCGTGTGCATGCTGGCGAGCATCCTACCGGCGCCGTTGATCATCGTCGTCCTCCACGCGACCCACGTGGAACTTATCTACCTGGTAAATCCCTTCCTCGCCTTTGCAGGCTATCTGTGGGTCGGCTCTGCGGCGGCGACGATTCAGGACTGCGTGCTGCCGCGCATGCGCGGCACCGCCGGCGCGATCTTCCTGCTTGTCATTTCGCTGCTCGGCCTCGCGCTCGGCCCTTACAGCGTCGGCAAAGTGGCCGCACTGACGGGCTCGCTGCGAGCGGGCATGCTTGCCGTCCTTGGCATCATGGTCGCGGCGGTCTTCGTTCTCTGGTGCGCCAGCAGGTCAATCGGAGCCGCTGAAGAAAGCCGCGGCGACAGGGCCCGGGCCGCCGGCGAGGCGATCGCGCGCGCTTGACAGGGAGGAACTCAAAGCCCTAAATCCCTGGGGGTCGGCTCGAAGCACGAGGCCGGAGATAGATCGATGGTGCATCGGAATTCATTTGCCTCACTCATATATTTGTTCGCCACTCTTGGCGCGGCTGTTCACGCCACCGACGCGTGCGCCGCGGATGCCGGTGGAACGGCTGCGGCCGCCATTGCGGATGCCACGCTCGACACCGTCGTCGTGACCGCGCGCAAACGCGACGAGTCGCTCGCCGAAGTACCGATCAGCGTCACCGTTTTTTCCGCCCAGACACTGGAGGCGTACAACATCCAGTCATTCGACGACTATGCGACCAAGACGCCCAATATCTCGTTCGCTTATGGCGGCGGTCCGACCGGAATTTCCGATGCGCGCACAGTCGCAATCCGCGGCATCACCGGTCAGAATCTTTTCGGCACGGGGGGCGCGACCGGCTTTTACATCGACGACACACCGGTTCCGGGATCCGTCGATCCGAGAGTTCTGGATATCGACAACATCGAGGTTCTGAAAGGTCCCCAGGGCACTCTTTTCGGCGAGAGCTCACTCGGCGGCAACGTCCGCCTCATCACCAAACGGCCGAACTTGACCGCGGATGATTTCGGCTATATGGCCCAGACCGGTGTAACGTCCGGCGGAGGCGGCGTCGATGGGGGTGCAGGAGTCGTGGGCAATCTCGTGCTGAGCCCGGATGTCTTGGCGGTCCGAATCGTGTTGTTCGGAAATCACGATGCGGGTTATTTGACGCGCACATTCCCGACCGACCCCACGAGCCCCGCTACCGGCAATCCCTTCCTGACCGTGCCGCGCACCAGCGTCGGCAATCAAGGTGCGCAAACCAGCTATGGCGGTTCGGTTGCGGCGCTGTTCAAAGTCACCGAGAGCTTCGAGGCGCGGCTTCGAATCATGTATCAGGACACCGATTATCACGGCTTTCCGGCGACCTTCGCGCCGTTGCCGGGGTTCGAGCCCGAGTACACGCTCAACCGCGCGTTCGACGTGCAGCCCGACGCGATGGACCGGTGGGCGCTGCCTTCGCTCGATCTCAAGTATCAGGGTGAGGGCTTCAGCGTGGTCTCCTCGTCCAGCTACTTCTACCGGCACAATCACGACCTGGAGGATTCGACCTACGGGACACAGCAGATTCTCGCCGGTAGTTTCTACGGCGTGACGAATCTGCCCAGCCAGCCATTCCTTTGGGACGGCGAGCACTACCACAATCAACTGACCGAAGAACTACGCCTATCCTTCGATCCCATCCATAACCTCAGCGGCACCGTCGGGGCTTTCTATTCGAAGACGCGCTCGCAGTTCAACATTCCACCGACCTATGCCAATGGGCTCGTGGCGGCCACTGCGAACAATGTCGGAATAGGACCCGGCCCCTGGCCCAACGATTTGATCTGGACGCAAAATAATCCGGGAACCGAAACCGACACTTCGTTGTTCGGGGAGCTCTACTACAAGTTTCTCACCAAGTTCACGGCGACGCTGGGAGCCCGGCAGTACTGGCTCAAACAGACCACCGATTACACAGCCGACGGATTTTTGGACTACGGGCCAACGCCGAGCAGCCCGACGGAAAGCAAGCAGTCGGGTCTCGATCCGAAGTTTGGCCTGGCGTACCAAGCGACCGACGCCGCCATGGTGTATGCATCCGCCTCGAAGGGCTTTAGGGCAGGGGGCGCACAGGCTAATTTCCCAGCCTGCAGTTTGCCGGGCCTTCCCGTGGCGGATATCGAGCATCTGCAGTCGGACACCCTATGGAGCTACGAGCTGGGTACGAAAGTGCAGCTGCCGCAGCCGGCCATATTGATTTCAGCCGCCGCTTTTCATATCAACTGGAGCAATTTGCAGCAGCAGGTAGCGTTGCCCTGCGGCTTTTATCTCGAACTCAACGGCGGCGAGGCGAAGATCAACGGCGGCGAGGTCGAAATAACCGGGCGCGTCACACCGGCGTTCCAATTGCGATTCGGTGTCGGCTATGAAAAGACCGATATCAACAATCCGGGCATATTGGGAGATCTGGGGATCCTTCCGGGGTCGCGCATTCTCGACACCCCGGCGTGGACCGCATCGGTGGGGGGCGTGTATACGCAAGCCCTCACCTCGCAGCTCGACGGATTCGTATCGGCCGACTACAGCTACACCGGCGACAGCGTCTCGCTGCTCAACGGCGGAGGCATCGGTGCACTCTCGGAGCGGCCCCCCTACTCGTTGGCCAATTTGCGATTCGGCGTCAAGCGCGACAAGGCCGAAGTATCGCTGAACGTACACAATTTGACGAACACGAAACCAAACCTAGGCGATATTGGCTACATCGGCTATGCCCAGTTCAATAACGTGGGCACGGTAATACCGCAGGTGGCGACTCTGCAACCGCTGACCGTGCTCCTTCAGTACAAGAACAACTTCTAAGGACAACGGAAACTAAGAGTTGATTTCCAAGAAGGCGTTGATGACTTTCGCGACGCCAATTGGGTCCTCCCAGAAGGGATTGTGGCCGAGGCCTTCGAAGACCTTCACCTGGGCCTTCGGCAATGCGTCGCGCAGAGTCGTGCGCACCGGCTCTTCCATAATCGGGTCGTTGCTTCCCCAAATCAGCAGCGTGGGAGCCGTGAGATGAGGCAGAGTGCTTTGTAGATCAGCGTAAATGATATCGCCCGGCAGCCCTTGGTCGAGCACGGCGATCCAGACCCGCAGCGGAATTGCGGCTGCATCGTGGCGTTGCCGGCGGATGAAATCAGGATCCACGGCCGTCGGCGAAGCCCACCAGGAGATCATGAACGGCGAGTCTGGGTCGATGGGTTCTTTGAGCTTGCGGATTTGCGCGGCGAAATCGAACTTAGGCGGCTTTTTCGGGGCGCCAGGCGGCGGACCTCCGGTCGAGGAAATCAAGACCACATGTTCCGTTCGCATCGGCCAGAATTCGGCAAATGTCTGCGCAATGATGCTTCCCAGGGAGTGGCCGACGATATCGGCTTTCTGGACCCCAAGCGCATCCAATAGGAGCTTGATATCGTAGGCAAAATCGAGGCGGGTGTAGCAGCATTCGGGTTTGCTCGATTGCCCGTGCCCGCGGATATCGACCAGGATCAGGCGAAATCGCTTCGACAGATACGGCAGCATCGGCACCCAATCGCGAGCATTGTCAGTGTAGCCGTGGATCAACACCACCGCGGGGCCCGATTGATTTCCCATGTCGATGTAGGCCAGGACTATGCCATTGGGCAATGCGACAGTTTTCTTCTGTGCATCGAACGCGTTGAGATCGATCGAGAGCGGCGGCGCTCCGCCCGTGGTCGATCCGGCAAAAGAACGATTGAGACAGGCCGTGGCGCCGAGAACGATTAGGCTCGCGAGCAGGCAAACCCGCGCGGCCGTATGCCGACTCTCCGGGGCTATGAGTGTCACCATACCAAGCTCTCGCATGCGTCGAGCTTACTTGTCTTTGGCTGGAACTTCACCGGTCGTGAATTCATTATGCGAATCAAAGCCGATTTGCCTTGGGACTGCGACTGCGTTATTGGTGTAATGAATAAGCACATGCCGATTCTTGATTAGTAAAAGGCCAAGGGCTTCTTTTAGGCTCGTGGCCACTCAATTTATCAGGAGGATCTCGTATGGCGGACCCCAACAACCGCGCAAACTGGCGCTTCGAAACGATCTCCGTCCACGGTGGGTATTCACCGGAACCCACCACCAAGGCCGTTGCGGTACCCATCTATCAGACGGTGGCCTACGCGTTCGATAACGCTCAGCACGGCGCCGATCTATTTGATCTCAAGGTCGCGGGCAACATCTACACCCGCATCATGAATCCGACCCAGGATGTGTTGGAGCAGCGCCTGGCCGCGCTCGAAGGCGGGGTGGCGGCGTTGGCGCTGGCATCAGGGCAAGCCGCCGTAACCTATTCGATCCTGACGATTGCCGAGGCGGGGGACAACATCGTTTCCTCCGGCGCGCTTTACGGAGGGACCTACAATTTGTTTGCGCACACGATGCCTCAGTTCGGCATCGAATGCCGGTTCGCAGACTACCGAAAGCCTGACACCTTTGAAGCGCTCATAGATGCAAAAACCAAGGCGGTATTTGTCGAATCGCTCGGCAATCCGCAGGGCAACATCACCGACATCGCGCGCATCGCCGAGATTGCTCATCGCCACGGCGTGCCTTTGATTGTCGATAATACGATTCCCACTCCCTACTTGTGCAAACCCATCGAGCACGGTGCGGACATCGTCGTGCACTCGCTGACCAAGTACATCGGGGGCCACGGAACGAGCGTCGGCGGAGCCATCGTCGATTCGGGGAAATTTCCGTGGGCCGCCCACAAGCAACGTTACCGACGGCTCAACGAACCCGACGTGAGCTATCACGGCGTGGTCTATACAGAAGCGCTCGGGCCTGCGGCGTATATCGGCCGTGCGCGCGTGGTGCCGTTGCGCAATACCGGTGCTGCGATTTCGCCGTTCAATGCAT
This sequence comes from uncultured Gammaproteobacteria bacterium, assembly GCA_963755965.1. Classification (GTDB taxonomy): domain Bacteria; phylum Pseudomonadota; class Gammaproteobacteria; order Steroidobacterales; family Steroidobacteraceae; genus Bog-1198. The sequence goes on along the minus strand of CAVWLU010000004.1, from coordinate 519,511 downwards.
TTTTGATTTTGCAGGGAATTGAAACACTGTCCTTGCGCATGGATCGGATCAGCGAAAGTACATTACAGGTGGCACGGCATCTAAAAGCTCACGACAAGGTGGCGTGGACGAATTATGCGGGACTCGAGGATCATCCCGACCATGCGTTGGTGAAGAAATATTTGTCGGGAAAAGCATCCGGTATCTTGACCTTCGGGCTCAAAGGTCCGGCCGGTCAAGGGCGTGAACGCGGCGCGCGCTTTCTCGACGCCCTGCAGCTGTTTACCCGACTGGTGAATATCGGCGACGTACGGTCTCTCGCCACGCATCCCGCTTCGACGACTCATCGACAACTCTCGCCGGACGAACTGGTGCAGGCCGGAGTCTCAGAGGATACCGTGCGACTGTCGATCGGTCTCGAACACATCAAAGACCTTGTTGCCGACTTGGATACCGCCCTTGCCGCGGTTTGAGTACCGCGGCCGTCGTGGCGCCGCGTTTCAATGGCGCGCGGCGCTGCCGGCGCGCTCGGCGTGGCGCATTTGCAGGCGTGTTTCCACCGGGGCGCACCAGACGTCCAGTGCTGCGCTGCGCCCTCGCAATTGGAGTTGAGGAAGGTGTAAAAGGGGCATGGGTTCGTTCCGAAGGTGCACCGCAGCGGAAAGCAACACTTCGCCGGCGCGTGCCCGCCGGCACAACAGCGACGCGACATGGGCGGTATCACCGACGAGGGTGAGTGCCGCATGTTCGGACGGACCGAAAACACCGATGGCGACTTCTCCGCGATGAACACCAATGCCAATACCGGCGTCAATCGCGTAAAGGCTTTGCCACGATGCCCGGATCGGCGCAAAACGCTGCTGAATCATGCGGGCGGCTGTCATCGCCTCGCGGATTTGGGTGTGGCGGCAATCGCCTACGCCAAAGCCGGCCATCATGTCGGCCTCAGCCATTCGGAAGATCTGCCCGCCGCTTTCCAGCACCGTTCCGGTTAGAACGGCAAAGAACTCCCCCAACAATGATACGACTTGGGCAGGGGATAACTTCTCGGCCAGCATATCGTATCCGCGCAAGTCTACGGACAGCACCGTGGCGCAGATCGTCTCAGCGGTGCCGGGCGAGAGCGGCACCGGTATGAGCGGAATTCCCGTTGTTGAGTACGCGGGCGTCGTGTGCATTTAGGTTCGCCTCACTTTAGGTCGGGGGAGCAATGAGGTGGACGTCGCCCCTGTCGAATTTGTTCCCGGACCTTGCGAATTCTTTCAGGTCTTCGCGAGCCTCGGCTTCAAACGGAAAACATCTCACCAACGCTGTCGACTTCGCTGCGCGCCGAACTGTGATCGTTGGCAGATGAGGCAGCGAAGGGCGTCGCCCGCAACAAATAGGCACACAACAGATCATCGTACTCGCGCCGCACCACCCCATAACACTCGCAGCTGCAGGATTCGAGGCCGCCGCGATCAATGAGCGTGATGCGCCCGCGCCGATAGGTGATGAGGCCGGCACTTTGCAGCTTATGGGCTGCCTGCGATATTCCTTCACGGCGCACACCCAGCGTGTTGGCGAGCATTTCGTGCGTCATCGTGAGTTCCTCGGACGAGAGGCGATCGAGGCTCTGCAATATCCATCGGCACAGTTGTTGATCGATGGAGTGACGCCGATTGCATACCGCCGTCTGCGCGATCTGCCTGAGCAACGCCTGCGTGTACCGCAGCAGCAAATGTTGCACGATGCCGCCTCGATTGAATTCTTCCTTAAGAATCTCACTCGGTATCCGGTAAAGTTGTCCATCGGTCTGAACAACCACTCGATTCAACGTCGGTCCGCCGCCCAGGAACGCGGTCACTCCAATGAGCCCCTCGTTGCCGACCGTCCCGATTTCCGTCGAAGCTCCATCGGGCGCCTCGTGTACGATCGAAATGATCGACGTGGTCGGAAAATAAGCGTAGCGGAACGGAGCGCGCGATTCATACAGAGTCTTGCCGGCTCGCGCTTGCACCAGCGAAAGATGCCTTTCCACGCGTTTCCGGTCGACGCCGGGAAGCGCCGCCAAGAGCTTATTCTGCTGCGTGACGCCGCCCACGTGGCTCGCCGTCCCAGGGAGGTACTCGACAGTTGGCATATGATCCATTCTTTCCCCAGTCAAACCTGATCTTCCCATGATCCAAGCGGTGCCGAAGCATCTCTTGGTAGAAACCCTTAGTGGCATACTACTAGCGATGTACGATATTTCCTATATATGAATTAGGGCAAGGCCCTAGAGTGCGACCGCCGTTTGGACATGCCGCCGCCTTGTGTCGTGCAATGGTGCGTCGGCAAACGGCGACGTGCCAAGGTGTCCGAACGCCCGGATTCCCCTATGATTTGCAGGGTATCAAGCGATTGTTACCGATATGCAATCGTCCGAAGACGCTAATATATGAGATGGCATACGTGATGGAAACGCGCCCATCCGCGCGCGGCGGCCGAACTCACGCCTCGATGAGGCCGTGACGAATGGCGATCAGCGTGAGCTCGGATTGGTTCTCGACATTGAGTTTTTGCTTGATGTTGTACAAATGCGAGCCGACGGTCGAAGCCGAAAGCTTAAGATCCTGAGCGATGCGCTGCACGGTGGCCCCGCCGGCGAGCCGCACGAACACTTCGAACTCGCGTTCCGACAATCGCTCGACGGGCGATTTCGATCCGCCGTCAAATTCTGCCAATGCGAGCTTTTGCGCGAGGACAGGGTCGATATAACGCCGTCCGGCGGCCACGGTGGTAACCGCCTCGAGCAGCGCCTCGGGAGCGCTTCGCTTGGAGAGAAACCCGAGTGCACCTTCTTGGAGCGATCGGCGAGCGTGCATGGGGTCATCATGCGCCGAGAGCGCTAGTACGCGCGCTTGCGGATGTCTGGCGCGAATGCGGCGCAGTGCCTCGAGCCCTCCCATGCCCGGCATGGCGAGATCCATCACGACGACATCAGGCGCAAGATCAACATAGATCTGGCACGCGGCCTCACCCGAATCCGCCTCGGCGACAACCGACAGGTCCGCGAGCGATTGCAGCAACAGCCGAAATCCGGTTCGTACGACGGCGTGATCATCGACAAGCAAAACCCGAATCATGTTGGCGCCCCCAACGGAATATCGGCGGTGAGCAACACGCCGCCCTCCGGCCGATTGCCGACAGTCATGGTGCCTCCGAGCTGCGCGACCCGATCGGTCAAACCTCTTAACCCAAAGTGTCCGGGCCGTGCCCAATCGGTCGGCAATCCGACTCCGTCATCGGCTACCGTCACCACAATGTGTTGCGGGTCGCTTTGCACGACGATGTCGACGCGCGAACCCTGCGAGTGGCGCAACGCGTTGATCAGGCTTTCCTGCACCACGCGGTAGATCGCGAGCGTCATGCTTGGTCCAAGATCCGGCGGCAGGTCATGCCGCAATGCAATGGTAATCATGGGATGGCGGCGCTGCCAGTCACGCACCAGATTTTCCAGTGTCGCCGTGAGACCGAGTGTGTCCAGCGACAGCGGCGCCAGTCGCGGGATCAGGCTGTGCATTGCATCGTACAGCCGGGCAGCCTCGTCGGAAATCAGCCGCGCAGTTTCGCCGGTTGCCGGGTCGCGAGTGCCGCCCTGTGTTGCAATGGCGAGTGCAAGGCTGCGAATGGCCGTGACCGACTGACCGAACTCATCGTGCAGCTCATGCGCAATCAGGCGCCGCTCTTCCTCGACGCGCTGATCCGCCAAGGAGGCCATTTCGCGGCGCTCCTCGAGCCGCGTCTCGGCATCGCGGGCTTGACGCTCGGCTCGCACCTTATCCTCAACGGCATGTGCCATGCGATTGAACGCTATGCCGATGACATTTGCCTCAAAGCCCGCAAGAGGCGGCAGGCGAAAGGTCAGCTCGCCTCGCTGAATGCGCTCCAATCCGTCCGCAATGACGGGGATCGGCTCGAGAACGCGCGCGACGATCCAGAAAGCGAGTCCGTTCACGATCACCAGCATGATCGCCCCAATGGCGGACAAGCGCGCGATCTCATCCCACGCATCGAGCACGGCACGTGAGGATTGCGGTTCGACCACCAATTGCACACCTCCGCGCAGCTCGAACGTTACCTTATCCAATTGCGGCGTGAGCAAGCGTGCGAACCAGGCAGGCGCCTCCCTTCCGGCCTTGTAAGTCGCCGCCGGCGAGCGGTACAAGACCTCTCCCGTCGGCGACAGTAAGTACACTTCGTTGGCGCGTACCCGGCCGATTTGCTGCAGAAATTGCAACACGAGATCCGGCCCTCCTATGGTGGAATAAACGGACGCGAGCCGGCCGAGCAGATGGGCCGCCACCCGATTGGCCGCCTCGATCTCCTCGCGCACCGAATCTCGCGAACTTTGAATTTCGGCGGCGATTAGCACGATCACGAAGGCGGCGCTGAGGCCGGCTACCACGAGATTTAGGCGCGTCCGCAGTCTCATCCCCCCATGGTACCAGGGCCGCGTCGGGCCGAAGGCGCGACCACCCTGGGGTTGGCGGCGCCGCGGCTCATGAAAATCATGAGATGAGTTTCATGATGCTGCTGATTCAATGGGCCCGGCGCGGGCGGAATATGAGCGCGTATCCTCTAGGAGATTCGTCATGAAATGGGAAACCCCGCAAGCGATAGACTTCCGGTTCGGCATGGAAATCACCATGTACGTGGCCAATCGCTGAAACGCCGATAGGGCGCTCGCCCGCGTGAGCGGGCGCGCCCGCTTTTTCCTGTGAAGATTCGCATCCTGGGGTCTGCCGCCGGTGGCGGCTTTCCCCAATGGAACTGCAACTGCCCCAATTGTGCGGGCTATCGTGCCGGCACCTTGCGCGCCCAGGCGCGCACCCAGTCGTCGATCGCGGTCAGCGGCAAAGACCCCGCTTCCTGGGTGCTTGTGAACGCCTCCCCGGACATCAGGGCCCAATTGCAGTCTGCCCCCGTATTGCAGCCGAACCGTGCCGTACGTGACAGCGCGCTGGCAGCGGTCATTCTGGTCGATGGGCAGGTCGATCACACCACTGGCCTTTACATGCTTCGTGAATCCGCGCGTCCCTGGCCCGTTTGGTGCACCGACAGCACCTATGCGGACCTGACTCGCGGCAACCCTGTTCTCGGGGTTCTTGCCCATTACTGCGGGATCGACCGGCACCGTATCGATCTCGATCAGGAATTCACCATCGATGCGGTTGCCGACCTCCGTTGGCGCGCACTGCCGGTCGCCAGTAAGCCCGCTCCGTATTCGCCGAATCGCGAGTCACCGGTTGCGGGCGACAACGTGGCGCTCGTGATCGAGGATGGGGCCACCGGGCAAACGGCGGTGTACGCTCCGGGGCTCGGCGCCATCGATGAACGTTTGTGGCGGGCCATGCAATCGGCACGATGCGTGTTAGTCGACGGGACTTTCTGGACCGACGACGAAATGATTCGATTGGGTGTATCGACCAAGCGCGCCCGGGACATCGGTCATCTGCCGCAGAGCGGTTCGCAAGGCATGCTGCAGTGGCTCGAGAAACTACCCGCGGCGACTCGCAAGATCCTGATCCACATCAACAACACCAATCCCATCCTTGATGAGTGTTCCCCGGAATCCGACGAGCTGGTGCGGCGCGGCGTCGAAGTGGCGCGCGACGGCATGGAGATTTCGTTGTGAACGGCGCGCCGTGGAGTCGCGAAGAATTCGAAGCGCGGCTGCGCAAACAAGGCGCCGCCTACCATATTCATCATCCATTCAATGTGCTGCTCAATTCGGGAGCCGCGAACCGCGACCAGATCCGCGGCTGGGTGGCGAATCGTTATTATTACCAGATCAGTATCCCGATCAAGGACGCGGCGATTCTCGCGAATTGTCCAGACCGCGCCGTGCGGCGCAACTGGGTGCAGCGCATTCTCGATCACGACGGCTACGGCGATGACCCGGGTGGGATCGAGTCCTGGCTACGTTTGGCGGAGGCGGTGGGTTTGTCGCGCGAATCGGTGGAGAACCTAACGCAAGTATTGCCGGGTGTGAGATTTGCGGTGGACGCGTATGTCAATTTCGCTCGCCGGGCGCCATGGCCTGAGGCGGTCTGTTCCTCGCTCACCGAGCTGTTCGCGCCGGAGATTCACAAACAGCGCCTCGCTAACTGGCCGGAGCATTATTCCTGGATCGACCCGGCCGGATTGCATTATTTCCAGAGTCGCGTGAGTCTGGCGCGCCGCGACGTCGAATTTGGGCTCGCCTTTACCTTGAATCACTTCGATACGCGCCAAATGCAGGAGCGGGCTCTCGATATATTGAAGTTCAAGTTGGACGTCCTGTGGCAGATGAGCGATGCCATGGCGCTGCGCTACGCGAGTTCGCAATGAACGAGAGTTCGATCACTGCGACTTCGCGGCCGGCCATCGAGCGCCGCTTCAGGCTGCAGTGGGAGGCCGCGCAGAATGCGCATGTGCTGCTGTATCCTGAAGGCATGATCAAGCTCAATGCCAGCGCCGGCGAAATCCTGAAACGCTGCAGCGGAGAAGCGACGATTGCCGAAATTACCGCGGATCTCGAGCGGACCTTCGCCACGACCGGGTTGACGGGCGACGTCGTCGCGTTCGTGACCATGGCGGTGGAGAAGCAGTGGCTGGTGCTTGCGCCATGAGCGCCTTGGCCGGCGTCGTGACCGCCAAACCGGGACCGCCGCTATGGCTGTTGCTCGAACTTACCTATCGTTGTCCCTTGCATTGCGTTTTTTGCTACAACCCCACCGATTTCGCGCGCAACGGTCCGGAACTCGGCACCGACGACTGGCTACGCGTGCTGCGCGAAGCGCGCGCGCTCGGCGCGGTGCAATTGGGCCTTTCCGGCGGCGAGCCGCTCGCGAGGGACGACCTCGAGATCATCGTGGCGGAGGCCCACCGGCTCGGGTTCTACACCAATCTCATCACGTCCGGCGTCGGTCTCAATGAGGCGCGGATAGGCGCGCTGAAGGAGGCTGGGCTCGATCATATTCAGCTCTCATTTCAGGATAGTTCGCAGCAGATGAACGACTTCCTGAGCAGTACCCGCACCTTCGAGCTCAAATCCAAGGTGGCCGCACTCATCAAGCAATACGACTATCCCATGGTGCTGAACGTGGTGCTGCACCGGCTCAATATCGATCACGTGGAACAAATCCTCGAAATGGCTGATCGCTTGGGGGCGGACTATGTGGAATTGGCCAATACGCAGTTCTATGGCTGGGCCTGGCAGAACCGCGAACACCTGATGCCGAGCAGAGCCCAGGTTGAGCGAGCGGAAGAGACCACACGGCGTTTCCGCGAACGCGAGGGTCGGCCGATGCGGATCTTCTTCGTGGTACCCGACTACTTCGAACGTCGGCCGAAGGCTTGCATGAATGGGCTGGGCTCGATTTTTCTCACCGTGACTCCCGACGGCACTGCGCTGCCATGTCATGCCGCGCGTATGCTGCCGGGTCTCGAGTTCCCGAACGTGCAAAGTGCGAGCATCGCCGAGATCTGGTTCGAATCCTCGGGCTTCAACCATTTCCGCGGCGATGACTGGATGAAGGAACCCTGCCGCAGCTGCCCCGAGAAGGGTCGCGATTTCGGCGGCTGCCGCTGCCAGGCATTTCTTTTGACCGGTGATGCGGCCAATGCGGATCCAGTCTGCGATCTGTCGCCGCATCATCACCTGGTCACCGAGGTCGTCAGCCGTGCCGAGCGGCCCGCTGTCGAAGAGAAACCTTTGATATTCCGGTCGCCGGCCAATTCGACTACCCTGTTTCCATGAACATTGAACCCTGGCTACGGCGCCGTGCGCGATGCGCTGGCTGACTGAGCTCTTTATCGCCGCACTGGCGGCGGAAACCACCATACGTCTCTGGCTCGCGTCGCGGCAGATCGACGCCGTGCGCGCCCATCGTGACCGTGTGCCCGAGTTATTTTCCGGCCAGATCGCGCTTACCGACCAGCAGCGCGCCGCCGACTACACGATCACGCGGGTACGGCTAGGACGCTGGGCTACGCTCTTCGAAGCATTGATCAAGCTTCTGATGACGGTTGGCGGGGGGCTCGCCGCGGTCGATGTGTTCGTCCGGCATGTGAATTGGCGTGAACCCTGGCAGGGAGCTTTGGTGGTGCTCTGCGTGCTCCTGATCCTGCAACTGCTCGGTTTACCGTTTGCGCTGTGGCGAACATTCCGCATCGAGGCGCGTTTTGGATTCAACCGGATTTCGCCGGCCCTCTTCGCCCTCGATTTTGCCAAGCGCCTGCTGCTCGGTCTGGTGCTGGGAGCTCCGCTAATTCTCGCGACCTTGGCGCTGATGGAAAAAGCCGGTGCCTGGTGGTGGGCATGGGCATGGCTCGTTTGGGCGGCGGCGACGCTGGGATTGACATGGGCGGCGCCGCGATTCATCGCGCCGCTGTTCAATCGATTTGCACCCTTGCGCGATGCGGCGCTCAGGCAACGAGTCGAGATGCTTCTTGACCGCTGCGGGTTCGCGGCACGCGGGGGCGTGTTCGTCATGGACGGCTCGCGTCGATCCGCACACGGCAATGCCTATTTCACGGGAATCGGACGCAACAAGCGCATCGTGTTTTTCGATACGTTGTTGGCGAGGATCAACATGGATGAAATCGAAGCGGTACTGGCGCATGAGCTCGGGCATTTCCGTCTGCATCATGTCAGACAGCGATTGGCGGTATCGGCGGTGTCGGTGCTGGCAGGGCTGGCACTGCTCGGTTGGTTCGCGCGCGAACCGGGTTTCTATACCGCGTTGGGCGTACCGGCGGGTTCGCCCTCGATGGCCTTGCTCTTGTTCGTATTGGCCGTGCCGGTTTTTGCGTTCTTCGCGACGCCGCTCGAATCATGGTGGTCGCGCCGGCAAGAGCGCGCCGCCGACGATTTTGCAATCGAACATACCGACGCCCACAGATTGGCGGGGGCTCTCGTCAAGCTCTATCGAGACAACGCGTCCACGCTGACCCCGGATCCCGTCCACTCGGCGTTCTACGACTCCCATCCGCCTGCGCTCGAGCGCATCGCGCGGCTGCATCGGCTCGCCGCCGCACCGGACTAGCGTTAGGCCGCGGCTCGATGCGCCGGTGCGTCTTCGAGTGCGCGGGCAAGGACATCTTCGATCTTTTCTGCCCAAACGAATTCCAACCGGTTGCGCGCGCTCTCCGGAATCTCCTCCAGATCTCGACGATTGCGGGCCGGCAGGATGACCGTGCGGATGCCCGCGCGCGCAGCCGCCACGCATTTCTCCTTGATGCCGCCTACCGGCAGCACGACGCCGCGTAGGCTAATCTCGCCCGTCATGGCTACATCGGAGCGCACCGTGCGCTGAGTTAGCAGCGAAGCGAGCGATGTCGCCATGGCGACGCCGGCGCTCGGCCCGTCTTTCGGGATGGCGCCCGCCGGTACGTGAATGTGCAGGTCGCAATTGTCGAGTGCCGCGGAATCGATTCCCAGCCGGTCCGCCTGAGATTTCACCAAGGTAACCGCCGCCTGAGCGCTTTCTTTCATCACATCGCCGAGTTGGCCGGTCAATATGAGCTTGCCGGTGCCTTTTACGCGGCTCGATTCGATGAACAGAATGTCGCCGCCGGCCGGTGTCCAGGCAAGCCCGGTGGCCACGCCCGGCACGCTGGTACGAAGCGCGACGTCGTTTTCGAAGCGTGCCGCCCCCAAGATTCCGGGCACTTCGGGGGCGTCGATCACGACGCTGGTTGCACGGCCCGAGGCGATCGTCACTGCCGCATTGCGCAGCAAGGCACCGATCTGACGCTCGAGGGTTCTTACGCCGGCCTCTCGCGTGTAGTCCGCGATGACGCGGCGCAAGGCCTCATCGGACACTTTGACTTGATCGGCCGTGAGGCCATTGGCCTCTAGTTGGCGCGTCAGCAAATAGCGTCTGGCGATTTGCAGCTTTTCCTCCTCCGTGTAGCCGGTGAGTTCAATGATCTCCATGCGGTCGCGCAGCGGCGCGGGAATGGAGTCCAGCACATTGGCAGTGCCGATGAACAACACCTTCGACAGATCGAACGGGACGCCGAGATAGTTGTCGCGAAAGGTGTTGTTCTGCTCCGGATCGAGTACCTCGAGCAGTGCCGAGAACGGATCACCCTGGTAGCTGGCCGAGAGCTTATCCACCTCATCGAGCATGAGCACGGGATTCCGCCGGCCGGCTTTGCGCAAGGCCTGCACGATCGTCCCCGGCAACGAGCCGATATACGTGCGCCGATGTCCGCGGATTTCTGCCTCATCGTGCACGCCGCCCAAACTCACGCGCCGGAACTGAAGCCCAAGCGCTTTGGCAATGCTCTGGCCCAAGGAAGTCTTGCCGACACCCGGCGGACCCACGAAGCACAGTATCGGGCTACGGCCGTTCGGATTTAGTTTCCGTACCGCCAGAAATTCGAGGATGCGCCGTTTGACCTTTTCCAATCCATAGTGATCGTCATCCAGAATCTTGCGTGCGCGCTCGATGTCGAGCTGCTCCGGGTCGATTTTCGACCAAGGCATCGCGATGAGCCAATCGAGGTAGGTGCGCGTCATGGAATACTCCGCGGCACCTTCGGGCATACGCTCGAGGCGCGCGAGTTCACGTTGCGCTTGCTCCTCTGCCTCCGGAGGCATGGCGGCGTCCTTGATGGCCTTCTTCAGGTCCTCGAGTTCGGCGCCGGAACCTTCGGTTTCACCCAGTTCCTTTTGGATTTGATGCAGCCGCTCGCGCAGCACGGCCTGCTTTTGCCTCTCATCGAAGGCCTCGCGGGTGCGCTCGTCGATTTGGCGTGAAACTTTCAGCACTTCGATTCGCCGGTTCAAGTGGGCCAGCACGCGGTCCAGGCGAGTCTTCAGGTCGAAGGTAGCCAAAATATCCTGTTTGTCGGCGACCTTAAGATCCATGAAGCTTGCCACGATGTCGGCGAGAGCCGGAATCGACTCGATAGCCCGAACGGCATTCGCGAGTTCCGCAGGTGCCTGGGGCAGGAGCTGCATTGCCTCGATGGCCCTCTCGCGCACGTTGAGTGCACGGGCCTCGATTTCGCGATCGATTGTCGTGACTTCCTTGTGGGCTTCGATGCGGGCGACCAAGAACGGGTCTCGGCTCACGTAGTCGAGCACCGTGAATCGCTCCTCACCCTGGGCAATGAGATGGTGCGTACCGTCAGCCGCCGTGACGAACCGAACGATCGACGCGGCGGTCCCCACCGAATGCAATTCCTCAGAGTCGGCATCCGCGCTGGTCTCCGCTTGCAACACCAATCCGACGCGGCGCTGTGTGCGCACCGCCTCCTGGGCGGCCGCGAGCGCGCGCTTGCCGCTGACGGCAATCGGCAGCACGACTCCGGGAAACAGTACGAGATCCCGCACCGGCAATATGATGAGTACATCCTCGGATGCAACGGTGCTGTGCGGTTGATTCACGCTAGCGTTCATAGCCTCGACTCCACCAGACGCAAAAACAGATAGCCCCGTTCGAGCCGATGCTCGAGCAGCGTGTAACTTCCGGGCGGCAGTTCGATGCGCCGCCGCATCCGGCCATAGGGAATCTCCAAGCGCACCACTTCGACGCCTGTCTCAAAGGCGGGCGGGGCGACGGTGGTCTCAATCAGGATGCCGGACGGGGTGATTTGAGCCACTACCTCTTCGGCTCTCGCACCCGGCAGCGCCACCATGACGTTAAGTTCGGTGCCCCGCGCAAAGACGTTGGCCGGGGGTTCCCAAACCGGCACTTTCGACGGTGCGGCCAGCAACTCGTAGAAATGACGATGCCGCCGCTCCGCCGCATCGAGCAGCGCGCAAGCTTCAGCCCACATCCAAGATTTTCTGCGAGAAACAGTCATGATTCCCAACCGCTGCGACCCTTAAGACCTTAGAAGGTGAGGGCGGTTGGGTTCAGTTCAAGGCTTGGAAGGCGCAGCCCTTTCCACCACCCGCACGGTGTAGCCGCCGGATTTTTCGTCCGCGCGCAGCGTCAGCAGGCCGCGTTTCTGCGCATCAGCCAATAGATCATTGAACGACCTAAAGCCGTAGGCGCGCTCGTTGAAGCCCGGGTGACGGCGCTTGATAGCTTGTTTGATCATCGAACCCCAAATCGGTTCATTCTCCCCACGCTCTTCGGTCACCGCTTCCAGAGTCTCCACCACCAGTTCGAGGGCATCGGAGACATCGGGCCCTTTATTCTCCGCCGGTACATTTTCCGCCGGCGCCGTCGCGGCACGGGCGGCGGTTGCAACGCGGCGGCGCTTGGAGGGCTCTTTGCGCACGAGGTCATCGTAATAGATGAATTCGTCGCAGTTATTGAGAAACAGGTCCGACGTCGAGTTTTTGACGCCGACCCCGATCACCGTCTTGGCGTTTTCACGCAGCTTGCTGACCAGAGGGGAGAAGTCCGAGTCGCCGCTGATGATCACGAAGGTGTCGACGTGTCCCTTGGTGTAACACAGGTCGAGCGCATCGACGACCATGCGGATATCGGCTGAATTCTTACCAGACTGACGCACGTGCGGGATTTCAATGAGTTCGAACGCCGCCTCGTGCAAGCCGCGCTTGAAATCCTTGTAGCGATCGAAGTCGCAATAAGCTTTCTTGACGACGATATGGCCCTTGAGCAGCAGCCGTGCGAGCACCTTCTCGATGTCGAAGCTCGGATAGTTGGCATCGCGCGCGCCGAGGGCGATGTTCTCGAGATCGAGAAACACGGCCATGGTGGCATCTGAGGTTGTGGTTGGCATGGCGCGATTCTACCCGCGCGGCGCATCTCAATGGCACTAAAACCAATTGTAATTGAAGCTCACGCTCACCCGGTCTGCGTCGACGGGATTGAACACGACCTCGTGCCGCAGCCAACTCTCGAACAGCACCAGGTGTCCGGCTCGCGCGGGAACCGTCATCCACGCGCGGTTCGGGGGCCGAGCATCGATTTTTCGCGGCGGCGCCGCCATGAAACGGTCCAGCCGCGGGTCCTCGAACTTTATTCCGGGAACACCCCTGGGGACCTTTACGTAGTAGGTGCCGCTCAATGTCGACAGCGGGTGCAGGTGCAAACCGTGCACCGTCCGCCGCGGCATGATGTTGACCCAACAATCCGTCATCGATAATTCGCGCTTATCAAGATCCCACTCCGCGGCGGCGGCAAATGCTTTGACGTGGCGGTCGAGCTTCCGCCGTAGGGCGTCGAAGGTCGGCGAGGCGCGCTGCAACCAATGGATCGAGCCATACGATGTGTACCCGCCCGGATAGTTTTCGGCGGACCAGCGGCGGCCCCCGGCATCGTCCTTTCGCAGCTGCCGGCATTCCTTGAGAAGCTGGCGGTTCAATTCGCGGGTACCGGCCCTCTGCAAAGCAGCCGTGTACACGCGCGTGGGAAAGAACTCGTGAATGCTCATCGGAATTCGGGCGGGGCCGCCGCGCTACTCACACCGAGAGCTTGACCTCGTTGAACTGGATGAGCGGCGCCACGTCGGTATATTTAGGGATGTCGGCGGTGACTTCCGCCGCCACCGGACCCCATGCTTTGACAAATGCGTCGATCGAATCGAAGTAAAATTGGCAACCGCCGAAGAAGGCGGGGGGCTCACCGGGAGCTGTTCCTTGAAGGCCGGCATCGACTTCCGTTTTGCGCAACCCGCTGCCCAGCCGCTGTATGGCCAGGGGCATGTGCTTGGCAACGTAATAGTTCATATCGAAGTGAGAGCCGGGTTTGTTCGGATACAGTACGCTGACTTTGATCATGGTTTACCTGCCTTGATTCGCGTTGTTGTAAGTTGCGGCGTCGAGTTTAACCGATCGCACTCTATTTCTGGTCTGCATAGATCTTCACCAGACGATAGAGAAAATCTCGGCCATCCAGGAGCGACTTCACGCCGACATATTCATTCAGCCCGTGGATGTGGCCGAGGTCCGGTCCGATGAATACCGGTTCGATGCCGTAGGTCGGTATTCCCACGGCATTCAAGAACTGACCGTCGGTCGCCCCGGGTTGGAGGATCGGCAGCACGGGCACGCCGGGCCAGAACTCGCCCGCCAGCTTCTCGACGGGACCCAATATCTCGCGAGTCAACGGCGGCGGCGGCGAACTCGGCCCGCGAATCTCCAGGGTGATCACTTTGACTTGGCTGTCGGCGACGAGTTCCTCGAGTTTCGCCCGTACCGTTTCCTGCGCGACGCCGGGAAAGATGCGGCAATTGATATTCGCACGAGCTCGCTGCGGCAGGGCGTTGGTCGCGTGTCCGGCATCGAGCATGGTCGCGACACAGGTCGTGCGCAGCGTTGCGTTCCAAGTCGGGTCTTTGCCGGAGACCAGCGCGATCGCCCCCGCATCGTTCGGATCCTTGACGAGCGCCTGCATGGCCGCAGCGAGATCAGTCTCGCCCTTGGCGGCCTGGATGCGAGCCATCCCGGAGAAGTAGGCGCGATTGCCGTCGGTAAATTGCGGTGGAAACTCATAGGCCTCGATGCGCATCAGCGCCGCGGCCAGACGATAGATGGCGTTGTCCTTGACGGGCCGCGAGCTGTGGCCGCCGGGATTCGTGACCTCCAGCCGATAGTTCTGCGAAGCTTTCTCCCCGGCCTGAACTTCGAGCGCAATGCGATGGCCGTCCGCGTCGAGCTCACCGTCGGCACCCTCGTTGATGGCGAACGCCGCATCGATGAGATCACGCCGATTTTCCGAGAGCCAACGCGCGCCGTTGAAGGCATTCGACGTTTCTTCGCCGCAGGTCAAGGCAAGTTTCAGGGTGCGACGGGGGCGAAAGTTCTCTTGCCGATAGCGAATGAGGGAATCGACCCAGATCGCAGCTTCCGCCTTGTCGTCGATCGCGCCGCGGGCGTAAAACGAGCCATTTTCTTCCACGAGCGTGAATGGGTCGCGGACCCAATCTTCGCGCTTTGCCTCGACCACATCCAGGTGGGCGAGCAGCAGAATTGCCTTGAGCTTCGGATCGCGACCGGGGTAGATCGCCACCAAGCCGCCTTCCTTGGGATGGTCGGGAGCGGCGAAAAGATGCAAGTCTCCATCGCTAAAACCGGCCGCCCGCAGGCGATCTGCCATGCGCTGTGCGGCCAACGTGCAGCTGCCGGCGGAGAGCGTCGTGTTCGTCTCGACGAGTTCTTTGTACAACTCGCGGAATTTTAATTCGCCGGGCGTTTGCGCCGTCGGCTCGGCGTAAAGAATGCCGGCGAGCATCGCGGTTGCGGCACCAGCGATCAAAAATCTGACCATATGCGAACTCCTGGAGGGTAACTCAAATTATATCTGCCGCCTCAAAGTGTCATACTGGCCGCGTGCAAGAAATAGTGTGCATCGCCTAGCATACCGGTTTGACGCATGACTCCGCTCCTCCTCGCCCGGTTTCAGTTCGCGTTCACGCTCTCCATCCATTTCATATTCCCATCGTTTTCGATCGGCCTGGCGAGCTATTTGGCGGTCCTTGAAGGTTTGTGGCTCAAAACCGGTCACGGTGTTTACGCCAATTTGTACCGCTACTGGAGCAAGATATTCGCCATCACCTTCGCCATGGGGGTGGTGTCGGGGATCGTGATGTCCTACCAATTCGGAACGAATTGGGCGGTGTTCGCCGACAAGGCGGGCCCCATCGTCGGACCGCTCATGGCTTATGAAGTGCTTTCCGCATTTTTTCTCGAAGCCGGCTTTCTCGGCGTCATGCTGTTTGGCATCAACAAGGTCGGGCGGAAGCTGCATTTTTTCGCCACCTGCATGGTGGCGGCAGGCACGCTGATGTCCGCAACCTGGATATTGGCGGTCAACAGTTGGATGCAGACACCTGCGGGCTGGGCAATCAACAACCTGGGTCAATTCGTACCGAAGGGATCGTGGTTGCCCATCATCTTTAGCCCGAGTTTTCCTTATCGATTCGTCCACACCGTCATTGCCGCTTTTCTCACCACGGCACTCGTGGTCGGCGCGGTCGGCGCCTGGCATCTTAAGCGGGATCGCGCGAATCCCGGCGCCCGCAGGATGTTCTCCATGGCGATGTGGATGGCAACTCTGGTTGCACCCATTCAAATCCTTGCCGGAGATACTCAGGGCCTCAACACGCTGGAATACCAGCCCGCCAAGGTCATGGCAATGGAAGGGCGATTTGAATCCTACTCCGCTGGCGCGCCGCTCGTTCTTCTCGGCATCCCCGACGAAAATCATCGCCGGGTCGATTACAGCTGGGAAATCCCCAGACTCGCCTCGTTGATTCTGCGGCATGACCCTAACGCCCCGCTGGCAGGCCTCGACAGCATACCGCGCGACGAATGGCCGCCGGTTGCGATTCTCTTCTGGTCCTTTCGGCTGATGGTGGGGCTCGGTCTCGCGATGTTGGGATTGGGGTTGTTCAGCGTGTGGGCCAGGGTACGCGGCAAGCTCTATACATGGCCGCTGCTGCATCGTGCGGCCATCATCATGGGACCGGCCGGATTCATAGCCGTGATCGCGGGTTGGGTCACCGCCGAGGTGGGCCGGCAGCCCTACACGATCTATCACTTGCTGCGGACCGCCGAGTCGGTGTCGCCGGTCGGTGCGCCGGCCGTGGCCGGCTCCCTCATTGCCTTCATCCTGGTGTATTTCGTCGCATTTTCGTCGGGAACCGTTTATCTCCTGAAGCTCATGGCTCGGCCGCCCGCTGCACATGAAACCGCGCTTGCCGACGTGCCTACACAAGCTGCCGGCATCACGCCGGCGCCAACACTTCTTAAAGGAAGCTAGGCATGCACTCCGAACTGACGGTGATTTGGATCGCCATTATCGGCTTTGCCATCATGATGTACGTCGTCATGGACGGCTTTGATCTCGGCATCGGCATCCTGTTCACGAGATTCGAAGTGGGTGCCAAACGAGATATGGCGATGAATAGCATCGCGCCGGTTTGGGACGGCAACGAGACCTGGCTGGTGCTGGGCGGCGGCGGCCTCATGGCTCAGTTTCCGCTCGCTTACGCGATCATCCTACCGGCGGTCTATGCGCCGATAATCGCGATGCTGATGGGTCTGGTGTTTCGCGGCGTTGCATTCGAGTTCCGCTGGCGCGATCCGAACCACCGGGCGCGGTGGGATGCGGCTTTTTGTCTCGGCTCGATGGTTGCGACATTCGCGCAGGGAATCACGCTCGGCGCAGTTCTTCAGGGAATCAGCGTGAGCGGGCGGGCTTATGCAGGAGGATATTGGGATTGGCTCACGCCCTTTACCATTCTGACCGGCGTCAGCCTGATCATTGGATACGCCCTGTTGGGCTGTTGCTGGTTGATTTGGAAGACCGCGGGACCGCTGCACGAAGATGCGCGGCGCATCGCCAAACCCTTAAGCCTCGGGCTGTTCGCGGCCATCGCCGCAGTGAGCGCGTACACACCGTTTCTGAAGTCCCAGTATTATCGCGCCTGGTTTGCATGGCCCGGAGAACTCGCGGCCGTGCAGATGCCCCTGCTGGTGGCGGTCATAGGTTGGCTGCTGTTTCGCTCAATCCGTCAGGGCAAGGATTTTCTGCCCTTTTTACTCACTCTCATCCTGTTCGGCTTATCCATGCTTGGCCTCGCGATCTCCATGTGGCCGGATCTCATTCCCGGGCGTGTCTCGATCTGGGACGCCGCGGCACCGCGTAGCAGCCAAATCTTCATGTTGGTTGGGGCGAGCGTCCTCGTGCCGATAATTCTCATTTACACGGGTTGGGCCTACTGGGTGTTTCGCGGCAAGGTTGGACAAGAGGGATACCATTGAGCGAACCAGCACCCGGTGCGCTATATCAGCGGCTGTTGTGGTTCCTCGCCATTTGGGCGGCAAGCGTTGCCGGACTGGGTGTCATCGCCCTGATACTCCGATGGCTGCTCAAGCCGTAGAGCATGAACCGCACGCGGGGCGCCGACAAGCTACGGCCGATTTCGGGGAGCCGGTATGGGCCGCAACGCCTCCTCCAGGCTCAGACCGAGTGCCAGGAGTGCACGATCGCTTGCCGCGGGCGCGTCGAACTCCAACGCGACCGGTAGGCCATCGGGAGTAAGGCCGGCCGGCAACACCAGACCCGGTATACCGGCGGTGCTGCCGGGTGCGATGTTGCGCGCAACTGCCATATCGAAGGGGACCGGTTGGCCTCGAATGAGCACAACGGTTTCCTCGCCGATTCGGGGCGGCGGCACCCGCGTCGCCGGAAAGACCATTGCCGCGATCCGAGTGCGCGCGAAATACTCTTGATATAGCCGGCGCAGTGCCGGCAGGTATTGATCGCGCGCGGCGGCGTAGGCCGCCTCGGAGACGAAATTGGCGCCGCCCGGCATGACGTCGCTGCGAAACACTGCTTGGATGTCCGGGCTCGCGCGCGCGATCAACTCATCCAACGTCAGATCGCTTCCATAATCCTTGAGATAGCGTGCAAGAGCGAAGCGGACATCGTGATTTTGCACCTGATCGGTCGTCAGATCGATGAGTTGCGCAAGCCCCGGCAATTCTGTCTCGACGATCTCCACGCCCGCGTCCTTGAGTCGTGTGATGGCAATCGACGAGATGCGCTCGACTTCCGGATCGAGACCGGTGAACCAATAATCGCGCACGATGCCGAGCCGCACGCCGCGCAGCGGAGAAGGGATGAGCGGACGCGCATCCTTGGTTATCACCGCATCGAACAGGGCCAAATCCGCCACCGTACGCGCATGCGGTCCGACCTGATCGAAGAGCGGAGAAATCGGCACGCAGCCTTGGGTCGAGTAGCGCCCCGTGGTCGGTCGGAATCCTTTGATGCCGCAGAACGCTGCAGGGACCCGAATCGAGCCCTCGGTATCTTCCGCGACTCCGAGGGGCGCTAGCCGCGCCGCGACCGCCGCCGCCGTCCCGCCGCTGCTGCCGCCGGGAATGCGCGTTGGGTCATAAGGGTTGTGGACCGCGCCGAACGCCAGATTGTTGCTGGTCCAGCCATACGACAGCTCATGGAGGTTGGTTTTACCGAGCACGATGGCTCCGGCTGCCTTGAGTGACGCGACCACCGGTGCATCTTCCTTCGGCCGAAAATTTCGCAACGCAGGCGTGCCGCCGGTGGTCGGATAGTCGCGGGTGTTGACGCTGTCTTTGACCGGTATGGGTAAGCCGAACAGAGGGCCCAACCTCGCGCCGGCTCGGCGCTCGCGATCACGAACGCGCGCATCCTCGAGTACACGGCCGGGTTCCAACGTGATGAATGCATTGAGCGCGCCGGCCGCCTGGCACTGTGCGAGAAGAGCCTCGGCATATTGCTCGGCGCGAAGTTCGCCGCGAGTCATGCGCGCGACAGCCTCGACCGCGCTGAGTTCGCTTAAGGCCAATGGCGTCGCGCTCGAGCCGCTCGAAGCACTCGAAGCACTCGAAGCACTCGAAGCACTCGAAGCACTCGAAGCTGCGCCGCGGACGGCGGACACCGCAGCGGCCGCGGCGGCGCCGAGAACCAAGGTACGCCTCGTGCGGTCATGGAACTCGGACATGATCCCGCTTCAATGCCTGGCACATGCAATGCACCGCGCCCCCGCCGTTGCCGATCATCGAAACATCCGGGTCGTAAACCGTAAGACCCTCGGCGCGGCAGGCCGCAACGAGATTCTTGCTGGAGGCTGGAACCAGCACGCGTCCGTTGCCGAGCGCCACCACGTTACTTCCCAATTGCATCGCGTCGCCGTATGCAATGGGAATCGCACGAATGCCCTTTGACTTCAGCCAGTCGACCAGTTCCGGCTCTACCGCTTCGATGCACACCACCGCGAGACCTTCGGCGATCATGCCCATCTGCACATCTAAATGCAGGAAGTGCGAATCGAATGCATAGGTATGGAATTCCCACCCCTCGGCCTGGAACCAGGTCTGGAGCTGGCGCACCGCGGGCTCGATCGAGCGTTCGCCGGAAAAGCCGCAGATGGCTACCCCGGGCTTCAGCACCATGAAATCGCCGCCTTCGACATTGCCGGCGGTGACAAGATCGTAAATCGGGATGCCGGCATCGAGATAAAATTGCAGACACGCTGCATATTCTCCGCGCCGGTACGCTTTCTGGGGCTGCATGATCACAGCACCCCACGGCGTCATGACACTGCTGTCGCGGGCGAAAATTTGATAGGGCAGAACGGGATCGGCCGGCAATGAGTGAACTCTCACATCGGCTTGCCGGTACACGTCGAGCATTTCGTTGTACTGTGCACGGGCAACTTTGAAATCGAACTGCAAGCCGACGCGTTCGGCGCGTTGCGCGACCGCATTGCCCGCCTGCCAGTTGAAATGATCGATCGGACCCACCAGTACATCGCGCAATTGGCCGTATTCGCTGTCGACGCCCCAGCGCTCGGGGCGCGGCGTACCCCCGGCTTCGACTCTGGTTCGCAGTTTCATCTTGAATCCTCGTTTAACAAACAATACAACTAGAGTGATTATTGCATCCAATACGGTGGTTGTGGGGCATAGCAGCCATTTGCGATGGATGCTGCATTGGGTCCGCGATTCTGTTAGCTTTCCGGTATGCGACCCTGTGAAAAGGTTCCTGATTAAATGAGACAGATGCGGCAGGCACTGTGTCTCGTGCTACTCCTGATCACCGCACAGCAGGGCGCGGTCGTTCATGAACTCAGCCATTTTTCGGGCGTTCAGGGTTCCGATGTTCACCGTGATGTCGGCGGGCTCGCGGACACGGCGTGCGCTTTGTGCCCAGCCTTCGCGCAGGCGACTACCCCGGCCTTCAGTCATTCTTTTCATATTCCACCGCTCCTACGCGCTAAGACCGAGCGCGGCGTGGAGTTTCAATTTGCAGTCATCGACGCGGCAATTCCCCAGCCGCGCAGTCGCGGTCCTCCCTCCTTAAGCTGAAACTTTGCCTTGCATTGATCCGCCCAGAGCAATCGGTGGCGGGTCTCCTGCTTTCAGCTTTTGCGGAGTCATTTTCATGTTCCCATTTTCCCTCAGGGGTGCCTCGTTCGGCGCCGCCGCGCCACTCATTTTTGTTTTGACAGGTACCTTTTCGTCCGCGGATACGCCCGACACCTCCGCCGGCGGCACCGATTTGAACGAGATCGTGGTGATCTCACAGCGTTTGGATGAAGGCCGCTCGCACATACAAACGCAGACCGGAGCATCTACTTATACCGTCGACGCCGCGGCCATTGCCGCGATGCCGGCTGGTGCGAACACGCCATTCAATCAAGTAGTACTGCAGATGCCCGAGGTCGCGCAGGATTCATTCGGCCAGTATCACATCCGGGGCGAACACAACGGACTGCAATATCGCTTGAATGGCGTCATCCTGCCGGAAGGCATCAGTGTCTTCGGGCAGTCCCAGGATGCTCGCTTTGTTTCTTCGGTGAGTCTGATTACCGGCGCGTTGCCGGCGGAATTCGGACTGCGCACCGCCGGTATTCTCGATATCACGACTAAAAACGGCTTGGAATCGCCCGGCGGTTCGGTGGCGATATATGGCGGAAGCCATAGCACCGTCGAGCCGAGTATTACTTACGGCGGCGGCACCGGGGCCTTCAGCTACTTCGTCACCGGCGATTTTCTGCGCAATGATCTGGGCATCGAGTCGCCCGATGGCAGCGCGAATCCGATTCATGATCAGACGACGCAATATCACGGTTTCGGCTACTTCGAAGACATTTTGGATAGCGCGAATAGGATCGCCCTGATGCTGGGCAGCGCGGTGGGTAAGTACCAAATTCCGAATCTTGATGGGGTCGAGCCGTCGCTGGGGTACACCGTCAACGGCATATCCACATACCCCAGTGAGGATCTGAACGAGAATCAGCGTGAGGTCACGCAGTTCGGCGCCTTGAGCTGGCTCTATTCCGCCGGCGCGCTCGATATTCAGACCTCGATCATTGCCCGCTATTCCAGCTTGACGTTCGTCCCGGATTTCCCGGGCGATCTCTTGTTCACGGGCGTCGCCCAAAATGCGTTCAAACAAAATGTGGCCTACGCGGCGCAAAGCGACGCCGCGTACCATCTCAACGAAGACAACATCATCCGTGCCGGCCTCTTTATGCAGACCGATCATGCGGTCAGCAACACCAACTCGCAGGTACTCCTCACCGATGACATGGGGATTCCCTTGAGCGACGTGCCGACCTCGCTGATTGACAACGGTAGCAAGACCGAGTGGATCTATAGTGCGTACTTGCAGGACGAATGGAAGCTGATCCCTACCTTAACGATCAATTACGGTCTGCGGTTCGACCGCTTTACCGCCTACACCAGCGATAACCAAACCAGCCCGCGGGTGAATGTGGTGTGGCAAGCGCTACCCGACACCACCTTCCACACCGGCTATTCCCGCTATATGTCACCGCCGCCCTTCGAGTTGGTCGGCGGCAAGGACATCGCCCTATTTGAGAATACGACCAACCCACCGTTGACGCCCGAAGCCACCTCGCCGTTGGCCGAGCATGCCAACTACTACGATCTCGGCGTTCAACAAAAAATCACTCACAGTTTTGTCGTCGGCATGGATACCTACTACAAACAATCGAAGGACCTCATCGATGAGGGGCAGTTCGGCGCGCCTATTATTTTGACGCCGTTCAACTACCGCTACGGCAAGCAATACGGTGGGGAATTCACCGCGAATTATACGAGGGACGATTTCACGGCGTATTTTAACTTCGCCGCCCAAAGCGCCAAGGGGAAAGCCATCGAATCCGCGCAGTTCAACTTTGCGCCCGAGGATCTCGCTTACATCGCCAACAATTATATTCATCTTGATCACGAGCAGCAGAAAACCGCCTCCGGCGGCTTGTCCTATCTGTGGCAGGACACGCGCTTCAGCGCGGACTTCCTGGTGGGTTCGGGACTGCGTGCAGATCTCCCGTTGCCGCCGGGCGAAACAACCGCGTACGGCGGGACCGGCATACCGAACGGCCAGAGTCTGCCGTACTACACTCAGGTCAACACCGGGATGACCCATATTTTTACCATTCCCGGCGCCGGCACGCTCACGGCCCGCTTTGACGTGGTCAACATACTCGACAAGGAATATCAGATCCGCAACGGTACGGGCGTTGGGGTGGGCGCACCGCAATACGGTCCGCGGCGCGGCTTTTTCTTCGGCCTGTCGAAATCGCTCGGCGCAGCCGAGTAGATTAACGTCCGAATCGCCCTTTCAGAGCTCCGATTTGAACTGCAGCCACGCGCGAGAAAATGCGCGCGCTTCGTCCGACGAATAGACCTTCTGCAATTCAAAACGATCGCGAATTTTCGGCGGAGGATAAATTACGATGTTGTCCCGCACCGCCGGTTCGAGATAAGGCAGTGCCGCGGCGTTTGCGGTCGCGAATCCTATGAAGCGCGTAACTGAGGCCGACACGTCGGGCCGCATGACGAAGTTGATGAAGGCAAGTGCCGCTGCAGGGTTCGGCGAATCGGCCGGGATCGCCATGCTGTCGATATAGAAGGGCACCATCTCTCGCGCGAAAGAGAAATCGATCTTTCTGGTGCCGTGAGATTCATTCACCATTCGACGGGCGATCAGGGCGTCGCCGGAATAACCGATGGCCACGCACAGCTCACCTTCCGCCAATTGCTGGTAGTAGCCCGACGTCGAAATACGTCTTATATAAGGCTTGATCTCGCGGAGTTTGGCGATCACCGCGTCGAGCTCTGCCGGATTGGAAGAGAGATTGGTTTGACCGAGGTATCGGGACACCATGGGCAGTATATCGCCCCATGAATCGATCAATCCGATCCCGCATGTCGCGAATTTGGCCGCCACGTCCTTTTTGAAAATCATGTCGAGGCTGTCGAGCGGCGCGTTCGACATGGTCGCCTTGACCTTGTCGACATCGTAAATCAACCCTGTGGTGCCCCACATCCAGGGCACGGCGTGCTGATTCTTGGGATCTACGGTGCCCAACAACTGCATGATCTTCGGATCCGCGTTGCGCGCGTTTGGAATGCGCGTCCAATCCAGCACTTTCCAGAAGCCCCTCGGTATTTCCCGCCCCAGTTCGGGCGCCGCATTCATCGTGACCAGATCGTAATTGGAGCTGCCGACCGACAGAATCGTCTCGGCCATCTCCGGGGAGTCGAGAACCGCGTAGTTCACGTGAATTCCCGATTCCGCCTCGAATTTGGCGACGAGCGCGGGCGGGAAGTACTCGGGCCACGCATAGATGTTCAACACATGTGAGCGGTCGGCGGCTGCGGCACATCCGAACCAGATGCACACGAACCCGGCCCCTAAACGGAGGCAGATCGATTTGGAGTTTTTCAAATGCCCTCTTCAACGGCAGGATCAGACTCGTCATTTAATCACACGGGTGGTGAGCGAGTTAATCCTGGGTCGATACTTAAGGGCTATCCTCCGGCGCAGGCGGAGTCCGCATGCACGTTCACGGAGGCCGAATCGATTAACCCAGCTTTGCTTTCATGGCCGCATTTACGCGCGTTGGAATCCGCTGTTATGGCGGTCCACGAGAGGTTCGCGCGCCCGGCGGCATCCGCGGCGAGAGAAATAGGCACGGATGTAAAACCGTTGATTCGTTCATGCGAAAGAACGACGCTGTTGGGTTCCGTGCTGGTGTCGTACACCGTCACGACAATGTCTTCTGTCCCATCGTTGGTGATCTTGAGGTCGATTCCGTTGAGGCCCCCCAGCGCGGCCTTACTGACGAGGAGCAGCGGCAGACAGGTCCACATCAATGACTTCTTGATATTGACAGGCATGGTCTTCTCCTTTGGCGCAGCAATTTAAGACTGCACCAAGGATAAAATTAACCGCAGGGGGCCGGTTTCACTAGCGGACCTAAGCTCGTTGGCAGGTGGGAGATTGCCTACGGGGAGGCCTTGGGGTTAAGTGGCGGGGTCGCGTCGGAGGCCGAGACGCTAACGCTCGATAGCGATGCAGCGCAATCCTTGTTCTTAGCAAGGCCCGGGTCGACAAAGGCGATGATCGCCGCGAGCGGCGTCAACAAAGTGCCCAGCGCTGTTGCCACAGCGCCTTGCTTCGCCAATTTGCCGGCATCCACACCTATCGCGGGGTGCGCCATCGTGCCCTTGATCGTAATCGGGGCACGTATGCGGGTAAGCCGAAGCTTTTTGGGATTGCCTTGAACTTCGAGATCCAATCGCTCATCGCCGAGATGAACGCTGCCTCGACCGTTGATCAACACATCCGGGGTATCGATAAACAGGTTCTTGGCATTTAGCGAACCGTCTTGCGCCTGAAAATCGATGACGCTGCAGCGAATCGCGGTTTGCGTGTCTTTCTTGGCCAAGAGCAATCCGACGCCCTCGGTCACGTTGATACCTGTGAGTTCTGCCATCGCCTCGTTGATTTGTCCCGTCGGAATGATCATGCTGATGGCGCCCTCGGCAGTGGAGGCGAATTTATGAATGGAGCCGCCGCTACCCTGGATCTTGACACGGCCCATCAGCGCTCCGGACAGCGGCGCGTCCGTCATTTTGGCGGTTTTGAATTGACCCAGATCCACATCCGCGATGCGCATGTCGATAGCTGATTGCGGAATATCGGAACGAGCATCGATGCGCACGCTGCCGCTAAAAGTGCCCTGATCCAACGCAAAACGTAACGGCTCGAGGGTCAAGATGCCGTTGTTGAGCACCAAATGAAAATCGACTTTCGTGGTATGAAGCTTTGGTGCCCGCACAGAAGCGGCCTCATATGTAACGTCTGCATCCATACCGCGTACGCGCTCGACTTGCAGGTCCGCATCGGGTAATACCCAGTCGGCAGCCTTCGGCGTCGATTCTCCGTCTGTGCGCGGGACGGCCTCTTTCGATCTCTTGGGGGTCTTCTTGTCGGGTGGGACTTTCGGCCCGGACAAAGTATCCGTCGCCTCCGCCGGCTGGCCCAAGCTCGGGGCCAAATCGATGAGATTCAACGAGCGCGACATGAGCCTGCCCTGAAGCTTCGGTCTTGGGCCGCCGGTCTCGACCCGCAAAGAGCCTTCCAAATCGCTTGAGCCGACCCGGCCATTCAAGTTTGCGGCCCGGAAAGTCGTACCGGAGACGTGCACCGATGCAGCGAGCCGGTAACTGGGTGTATTGGGCAACGCCAGTCCTGTCAGGTAATAGACGTCAGCTAGATCTTTTCCGCTCACGACAAAGGAAGCGTCCAGCAAACTTAGATCAAAAGGCTTGAGTACGGTCACGTGGGTGTCCAGTTTGATATCCGCTGCGGTTACCTGCATCGCAAATGAATAAGGCTTTTCGGGGGCGAGATTCAACAAGGGGCCCCCATTGGCATCGAGCCTGAACGGCTTCTCGTTTAGAGTTCCCTTTGCCTGAACTTTAAAGGCCGCCGCGTCACTCTTTCCCGACTCATCGTCCGCCACGAGTGATCCGCCAAAGCGCAGTTTGCGGATCTGATCGAGTACATGAAGATGTCCGTTTTGAATCAGAAGACTGCGGATCGTGGGAATTTTTGCAGGCTTTGTGTTGCCCTTCGGGACTCCCGCGGCACTGTCAAAATTCCAGCTCGCGCGTCCCCGCGAGTCACGCTCCAGATTGAACACAGGATCGATGAGCTTGATTTGTGGAATAACAATTTGGCCGCGCAGCAGCCGCCCAAGGCTGACGCTGAGGCCGATTTGCTTGACCTCAAACATGAGCGGCTTATCGGCCCATTCGGGATTCGTCAGACTCAGTCCGTCTATTTCCGCACTCGGCGTCCAGGACAACAAATGCAGTTTTAAGTCCCCTGCGATGACGGCTTGTCGCCCGGTCCGGGCGGAAATTGCTCGGGCTACTGCTGGTTTGAACACATTGCCGTCGACAAAAGCGAGTAGTAGAAATGTCGTAATCACTACGCCGGCGATCACGACCATCGCCCACATCGTTTTTCGGTGCGTTATCAAGACTGTCTTCATTTTGATGGCTGATGGAACGACTTGGAAAACGGTAAGCCATTCGAGGGGCCACATAACGATATTAGTCAGGCCAAAAATGCGTAGGCGAAACGCTCAAACTTCCCTCGTCCAACACTCACAGCGTATTTCTAAGCGCGCACCCATCCGATGTATTCGCGAACAGCCCCGGGAACAAGTATGGTGGGGGGCTACACCACCCCAATTCTTAAGTGACTGCCGATCTCATGATGATGAATAATTCGACGCCTGCGTCCGCCCTCAGGGAACCGGTGCCGTGGGCCCGGCTTGCCGCGCTCGGGATCGTTTTCGGAGACCTCGGCACCAGTCCGCTATACACGCTGCAGACCGTCGTTCAGGCGACGGGCGGACAGTTCACTCCCTCCGTCGCGCTGGGCGTTCTCTCGCTCATCATTTGGACGTTGATTATTACCATTTCGATAAAGTATTGCGTATTCGTGATGCGCGCGGATAACCGGGGCGAGGGCGGTATCTTGGCTCTGATGTCGCTCATCGGTGCCAATGGGTTTGAGCCGGGGTTCAAGCTCCTCACCGGCATGGGTCTGCTGGGTGCCGCTTTGATCTATGGTGACGGAATCATTACGCCCGCGATCTCGGTGCTCAGTGCTCTCGAAGGAGTCAACGTCGCCACCGACTCGCTCAAACCGTTCGTCATGCCTGCGGCGGTGGTGATTCTCATCTTGCTGTTCGCGACGCAGCGTTTCGGCACGGAGAGCATCGGCCGTTTGTTCGGACCCGTGATGCTGCTGTGGTTCATCGTCATCGCGGCGTTGGGTGTGTTCGCCATTGCCCGGCACCCCGGAGTGCTCGTCGCGCTCGACCCGCGGCACGCGCTCGGATTCATGCGTCACTCCGGCGGCCGCGGGTTTCTGGTCCTGGGCGGAGTATTTCTTTGCATTACCGGCGGCGAGGCTCTGTATGCCGATATGGGCCACTTCGGGAAGGGGCCGATCCGCTGGTCCTGGTACTCGATCGTTCTGCCGGCCTTGCTCCTGAGCTATGCCGGGCAAGCCGCCTTCTTAATGGGCAACAGCTCCGTCACCGGCAACCCGTTCTTCCAGATCGCGCCCACCTGGTCGATCTATCCGCTAGTCATGCTTGCGACCATTGCCACCATCATCGCGAGCCAGGCCATCATCACCGGATCCTTTTCAATGACCCGCCAAGCCATGCAGCTGGGTTGGCTGCCCGGCGTCTCCATTCGCCAGACTTCGGATCGCGTTTATGGACAGATCTACGTCCCGGTCGTCAATTGGCTGCTGATGGTCGCGACCGTGGCGACAACGATAGCATTTGGCAGCTCGAGCCGGCTTGCCGGCGCGTACGGTACCGCCGTTGCGACGACCATGCTGCTCACAACCATCTTGCTCTACAAGGCGATGCGCGATGTGTGGCGCTGGCCTCCTATCGCCGCCGTAGCGGTGATGGGCGTTTTCCTCGCCGTGGATGCGAGCTTTTTCTGCGCCAATCTCTTGAAGATCGCCGAAGGCGGCTGGTTGCCGTTGACCTTTGCCGCGGTCCTATTCGTCGTTATGGTCACGTGGCGGGCCGGCGTCGACGCGATGCACGCCGCGCTGATGCAGTCGCCCGAATCTGCACAGGTATTTTTGTCTGAACTGAAATCCGGAGCGATTTCCCGCGTCGATGGCACGACCGTTTTTCTGACCAGAAGCAACCAGAGGGTGTCGCGGCTCATCATGGACCACGCGCATTTCGTTGGGGTGCTCCCGCGTCAGGCCATTGCACTCAACATCGTGTTTGAAAGTACCCCGCGAATTTCTGAACCGAGGTGCTCCGTCGTCGACCACGTAGGCGTCGGTATGTGGCGCGTGGTCGCGCGGTTTGGTTTCTTTGAAATCCCGGATTTGCGAGCGACGCTCAATCACGCTCGGGGCCTCGATGAGGCGGTCGATTTCGACCGGGCCATGTTTGTCGCCGCCCGCGATCTCGTGGTGTCGAAGCCTCATGGCCGCGCATTCTGGGGCTGGCGCATTGCACTCTTCGCGTTTCTATACCGCAACTCGGCGAAAATAGTGGATCGGTTCAATCTTCCGCCTGAACGAGTAATCGAAATCGCGAGACAAATCGAAATTTAGCCGCGTCGCGCGCCGCTCATTTGCTCCGGGGCGTCCAATTCCGCCGACCCTGCGGCACAGGGCGAATTGGTGCCTCGATACCGATAATCAACGGGTGAATCTCGTTCCGACATCGAGGGGACCGCGAGGAAGTCTCGCGCCATCA
Organism: uncultured Gammaproteobacteria bacterium; assembly: GCA_963755965.1. Lineage (GTDB taxonomy): Bacteria > Pseudomonadota > Gammaproteobacteria > Steroidobacterales > Steroidobacteraceae > Bog-1198. The sequence goes on along the minus strand of CAVWLU010000004.1, from coordinate 490,465 downwards.
TGTCTTGCAACACGTTGAGCAGTCCGACGACGAGCACTAGGCAAAACCCAACAATCAACACGAACGCAATGAATAGATGCATGGTGGACTCGAAGATTACGGACGGTTAACTCTAGGACCCGATGTGCGCATGCTGGGGCGAATCCCCGGACGGGTCCTGTAGGACAAAATCCGATATTTGCGTCAGAATCGGTGCAGTGGCATCGGACTTTGGCCCAATGGTGCCGCGCTCTTATGCTTGCTAGCGGGAAGGCACAAAAGGTGGCGCGAGTGCGGGGAGAACACAGCCGCGCGCCTCGCCGAATCCAATGCGGACGGCGCCCGGCTGCGCGCACCAGGCGCGAAATATCACCGTATCTCCGTCTTGCAGAAAGGTACGTTGCTCGGTAGAACCAATTCGGATCGGTTGAGCTCCGCCGGAGCTCAATTCCAACATCGAGCCGGCCTGTTCTGGAGCCGGACCCGATTGAGTTCCCGTGCCCAGCAAATCACCCGCGCGCATATTGCACCCGTTGATGGTGTGATGTGCGATGAGCTGCGCGATGGTCCAATAGGAGTGGCGAAAACTGCTGGAGGAGAGCCGCTGGGGTGGCTCCCCGCGATCCCGCATCGACTCGCTCTGAAGATAGGCTTCGAGCCGGATATCGAATCCGCCGGCCGCATCGTTCGAATCCGACTTCAGATATCCCGGCGGTTCGGGGTCGCTCGAAACCCTCGTGACCGGCACGCGAAAGGGCGCCAGCGCCTGCAATGAAACGATCCACGGTGAAAGAGTCGTTGCGAAGTTCTTCGCGAGAAACGGACCCAACGGCTGATACTCCCACGCCTGTATATCTCGCGCCGACCAATCGTTGAGCAGACACAGCCCGAAGACGTGCGATTCGGCCGCAGTGAGCGGAATCTGAGATCCCAACGCATTGCCGTTTCCCAAGAACACACCGAGCTCGAGTTCGTAGTCCAGCCGCACGCTTGGGCCGACGACCGGTCGCGACTCGCCAGGCGGAAGGCGCTGCCCCTGAGGTCTATGAAAACTTTGATCCGAGACGCCGATCGATGAACTTCGGCCGTGGTAGCCGATCGGCATCCACTTGTAATTCGGCGTCAAGGGATTGTCGGGTCGGAAGAGGCGGCCGACGGCGGTCGCGTGATGAATCGATGAATAAAAATCCGTGAAATCGCCGATTTGCGCAGGTACCGCATATTCCGCTTCGGCTTGCGGAATGAGGCAACGCAAGAATGCAGGCTGAAGTGCGGAGTTTTCAATCAATCCCGCAAACATCGAGTTTCGGAGCGAGTTCCAATATTTTGGACCCCGCTGCATCAGAACATTGAGCGTCGAACCCGCGCCTGCGGCCACCGCCTCTGCCGCGTCGCCGCTGAGCGCACCCGTACTCGCAAGGGCGGCGAGATCGAGGATCTGATCCCCGATCGCAATGCCGCCGCGAAACTCCGCAGCCGATCCACGCTGACGGAAGACCCCAATGGGCAGATTTTGAATCGGAAAATCGGCGTCCGTGCTATTCGCGGATGTCACCCAGCTCTTGCGGTTCGGGTCGTTCGTGGCATCGAGCGGCATGGCATCACTCACGTGCGATTGCGCCGTCATGGGCGACTCGAGTCAAAGCGATTCTTCAGTTCCAGCCAGCAAGCCATGTAATCCTTTTGCAGCGCCGGACGTCCTCCGAGCGCATGACGGGAAGGTTTGATCACCATGCGGCTCTCGAACATGAACGCCATCGTGTCGGTCAGATGCACCGGCTGCGAGGTGTCGGCGTGGATCGCCGTTTCGAAGGTCGGCGCGTCGGGGCCGTGCCCCGTCATGCAGTTGTGCAACGAGGCTCCGCCCGGCACAAAGCCGGCGCTCTTCGCATCGTACACGCCGGTGATCAATCCCATGTATTCGCTCGCCACATTGCGGTGGAACCAGGGCGGCCTGAAGGTGTGTTCCATCGCGAGCCAGCGGGGAGGAAAAACGACAAAATCGACATTGCCGATGCCGGGCGTGTCGCTGGGCGAATGCAGCACCGAAAAAATCGAGGGATCGGGATGGTCGTAGGAAATGGAGCCGATCGCATTGAAGCGCCGAAGATCATATTTGTAAGGTGTATTGTTGCCGTGCCAGGCGACCACATCGAGCGGCGAATGATCCATCTGCGCAACCCAGAGCCGGCCGAGGAATTTGGCAATCAGCTCGTGCCGTCCGTCGCTGTTTTCATACCGCGCTCGAGGTGTCCAGAAATCGCGAGGGTTGGCGAGGCCGTTCGAGCCGATCGGCCCGAGCTCGGGCAATTTGAAAGGTGTACCGAAATTCTCGCAGATGTAGCCTCTGACGGCCCCTTCTTGCACGTCCACCCGAAAGCGCAGACCGCGCGGGATGACTGCAATTTCTTGCGGTTCGATGACGATGCGGCCGAGTTCCGTATCGAGCGTCAATGCGCCTAATTGCGGCACGATCAGCCACTCACCGTCGGCGCTGTAGAAGTAGCGGTTGCGCATCGACTGATTCGCCGCATAAAGATAAATGCCGCAACCGGAATTAAGCTCCGGCGAACCGTTTCCCGCTACCGGCACGAGGCCTTCGACAAAATCCGTCGGACTCGAGGGTAGCGGCAATGGATCCCAGCGCAGCGGGTTTGGCGCGAGCGGTGCATCGGAAGCCTGGTCGGCAAATACATCGTGTTGCAGAGATTGAAAGGGGCCATGCGTTATTGATGGTCGAATGCGGTACAACCAAGTGCGTCGATTCGCGTGTCGCGGCGCGGTGAACGCGGTACCGGATAGCTGTTCGGCATAAAGAGCGTACGGGCATTTCTGCGGCGAATTTTGGCCGCGCGGCAGAGCGCCCGGCAACGCCTCGCTCACAAACTCGTTGCCGAAGCCGCTTTGATACTCAGAGGATTCGAGGTTCGACATCGAATGCTAGGCGATACGCGCGCCCTGACGCTTAAGTTCCGTTTGCACCCGGGCAATGTCGAGGTGCTCGAAGGATTCCCCCGTCTTCAGCGAGACGGCCGCCGCGACACCGGCGCCTTGGCCGCTGACGGCACAGCACATCATATTGCGGGTTGCCGCATGGGAGACCTTGTCGCCGCCGGTGCATCGGCCGGCGACGATCAAGCCCTCGACTCCTTTGGGCACCAGAGCGCGATAGGGGATATGGAAATAGCGGCCTGTCGTCGGTAACAACAGAATGCCGTAGCCATCGACGAATTCCGGAAATATTCCAATCGAGTCCTCGAAGCGCCCCTGTTGCCTCACGTCCGCGTCGGTGAGATTGTACAGCGCGTCGATCTTGCGCGTGTCGCGTACGCCGAGCGTCATGCCGAAGTTGCGCAGCTTGGCGTCTTCACATCCCGGCATGAAACGACGCAGTGCCTCAACCGCCATGATTGCCTGATGCCGGCCTGCCATCTCGCCCGAGGTCAAGTCCCGAGCGTCCGTTCCATCGCATTGCGGCAGGTGGACGAGATTCAAGTAAGTGAGATCTCCTTGATCCGAGACGGCTCCCCACGTGCCCGCGATGGTGCTGAGGTTCGCGGGGATGACGCCGGCCGCCAGCGCTTGCTGGAAGGGTTTACGCAGGAAGGGAGAGAACAGGGCATCCTCCTTGCCGGAGGTTTCGATATCCCATTCCCCGTTGCCCGACCAATCCCTGTAAGTTTGAGGGTCCGCCTTCACTTGCTCTATGAATCGCTTTTTGTTGACCCCGGTCATCGAGAACATCACAGATGCCGCCATCATCTGCTCTCTCGGAGTCTTGCGCGTAGGAGCCCCGGCGCGCATGGCGACATCCGCATCTCCCGTGGCATCGATGACCCGCCCGGCAAGAATTGCTTCGCGTCCGGATTTGCTCTCCGTGATCACGCCTCGAATCGCCCCGTCGCTCATGATCGGCGACACGAACAGCCGGTGCAGCATGGGATCGACTTTTGCCTCCTGGACGAGGACATCGGCGACGTACTTGAACATCTCGGCGTCCAACGCGTAACTGGTCGATTGGGGTTCCGGCATGGCTGCCCCCATCGCCTTGGCGCGCTCCTCAAATTCGATGCCGATCCCTTCGCTATCCACCGTGCCGGGGTGGCGATACCAGGCGAAACCTTCCACACCAACTTGGGTGATATTGCCCCCGAAGCATCCGTTCCGGTCTAGGAGGGTGGTGTGAGCGCCGGCGCGCGCAGCGGCAAGCGCGGCCGCGAGGCCTGCCGGTCCGCTGCCGACGACCAGCACTTCGGTCTCACAGACCACATCGACATTTCGTGCCGGCTCGTTGATTTGCTTCATGGCGATATTCTAGCGCCGGCGATTGCAAATCGGTGGCTTTACCGATCGCTTGCGCTCCCCGGGAGCGCTCCGACGCCGCTCCGACGCCACTCAGACGTTGGCGACTGCTTCGGGAGCGGCGCCCGCTTGGGAACTGTCTCTTGACTCGGGCCTCGCCATGGGTTCGGGGCCGTTAACCCCGTCGGGGCTCAAGAATTCCACCAGCGGCTTTCCGTGAATGGAGTTCTCGGCAATCACTTTCAGAGCAGCCAGGGCAGGGGTCGCGAGCACAATGCCCGCGATTCCCCAAAAAAAAGCGCCAAACCATAACGCCAGAAACACCAGCATCGGATTGAGTCGAAGGCGTCGGCCGACCAACAGCGGCTGCACGACTTGCCCCTCGAGGCCGGTCAACACGAGAAAGCTTCCCGCGACGGCGGTCACGTGAGCGAATCCCTCGAAGGATACGAATGCCACCGAAGTCAACAGGATAAACGTGACTGTCGGACCGGCATAGGGGATGAAGTTCAGCACACAGGCAACGGTGCCCCACAGGAAAGGGTTCGGCATGCCACACAGCAGCATCGCGCAACCGGTCGCGAGCCCGAGGCCCACGTTTATCAGAGTGGTGGTCACGTAAAATCGACCGACTTCCCGGCGGACTTTCTCGATCACCTCAATCACGTGCGCGGACTTAAGATCACTGACCAGCGCCGAGGTCATCCGCGCAAGCATGGGCGGCCCGCCGGCCAGCAAGAAAAGCGTCACAATGAGCACGGTGACCGTGCTCAGCACGACGCCGCGGGTGATCTCGAACAGCATGATCGGTGCGCTTTCCTGGGGAGGGCTCGCCGGTGCCGCGGACGGGGCCGGATGATTTGAACTGCCGATGTTGTCGGCCGAATTGCGCAAATCGTCGATCCGGCTCATGAACTGGGTCACGGGTTTGAGTTTTCTCCCGATAATCCGCACCGTGCGCGGAGCATCGGCGAACCAATGCTGTGCGGGGTCCGAAACGAGATCGGATACGCCGGCGACCATACCGATGATCAGGAGCATGATCAGCACAGCACTCGCGCTGCGCGGTACGCCCACGCAATGCAATGATTCGACCGGGCCCGAGAGAACGAGTGCAAACAAACAGGCCAAGGCGACGGGAATAAAGGCATCATGCGCTACGTAGAGCAAGAGACCGATCGCGCCTGCGACCAAGATGCGAACCGCGGTGACTTTTCGGTGCACGGTACGTCCGCCACCACGCGTCTCGGGAAATATTTTATTCTCTTTCAATGACATGTTCATTTTTTTGGTTCTCAACCCGCGCCGTTGTACTACAGTGGATCAAACGCGTCTTTTTATGTAGTACCGGCGTCGCTAAATCGGTGTAGGACGATGCCGACGACAAGAGCCTACTGCGCCCCGATTTTCTGTTGTACATAATGACCCATGCGCAGGTCGACAGGGGCATCTGAATGATAGCGAGTGTGCCGCGGAGATCTCGCGCTTCGCGCTTGCTGGATATCGGTTACACCGTCCGCGAGTCGCTGGTTTCTTGGTTCAAAGATGGTGCGCCGAGCATGGGAGCGGCGATCGCCTTCTATACGCTTTTCGCGATCGCACCTATTTTGCTCATTGTCATATGGGTGGCGGGCGAGTTCATCGGGCCGGACATCGTTCAATCGGAGATCCTGGCGCAAATGCGCGATCTGCTCGGCGACACGGGGACAGCCGCCGTGAGCGCGTTGCTGATCAGCGCCAAGTACAGCACTCAGAGCGGCTATTCCAAAGCGATCGGACTCGTCGCCTTGCTGATCGGCGCCACCAGCGTATTCGCCGAATTGCAGAATGCGCTCAATCGAATCTGGCACACGCCGCCGCGGGACGCGGTGCAGGGCTTATGGAACCTGATTCGCGCTCGAGTGCTGTCCTTTGGATTGATCTTGGGCGTTGGATTTTTGCTGTTGGTGTCCTTGATTGTCAGTGCAGGTCTCGAAGGGTTCGGGAACTGGCTCGGCACCATCATCGCCGAATGGCCCCGCGTGCTATTCATTCTAAATATGCTGTTCGGATTCGCCACGGCGACGGTGTTGTTTGCGCTGATCTACAAGTACGTTCCCAACGCGGAGATTGCCTGGGGCGATGTGTGGGTGGGCGGCCTCGTGACGGCGTCGCTATTCGCCGCCGGTAAACTGGTGATCGTGGTCTACTTCGGCAGGATCGCCGTTGCCTCCGTCTATGGAATTGCGGGATCGTTTCTGGTTTTAATGTTGTGGGTCTACTACTCCGCGCAAGTATTTCTACTGGGCGCCGAATTTACCAGCCACTACGCGCGCAGACACGGAGCTAAGGGCGCCCCAACGCCTTGATGAGGCGATAGGTGAATTCCACGCTCTCGTCGAACGCTTCGACTCCGACCCGTTCATCGCGGCCGTGGGCCCGGTTCTCATCCACATCCATCCAAACGCCGCTTACATCGTAGCTCGGCATTCCCGCATTGCGCGTCTGGCGATCGTCGCTGAAGCCGGTGGCCATCGTCGGTACGAGCGGTACTCCAGGCCACATTGAGTGAGCAACCGCCGCTATTTTGTCCATGATTTGAGGCGTCGGCAGCGATTCCGGACTCACGATGGGCGGCGCGTCCTCCGTAACGCGGATGGCCGAATCGTTCAAAATCTTGACGAGCAGCGTCTGCACGTTGGCGGCGTTGTCGCCCGGCATCATGCGGCATTGAACGGTCGCCTTCGCACGTTGCGGTAGAGCGTTTTCGGCGTGACCGCCTGAGATCAACGTCGCCACGCACGTGGTGCGCAACTGCGCGTTGAAGCGCACGTTCCCGCTCAATCGCTCCGCCGCGGCAAGATCGGGCGGCGACTCTGCAACGGCGCGCATGTCGGCGCTCGCCGGTCCGGGATCCAGCGTCGCAAGCTCATCGAAACTGCTGCGCGTCGTCGCGGTCAACATCACCGGAAACCTGAAAGCCTCAAGACGGCCGAGGCCATCCGCCAGGCGATAGATTGCGTTGTCGGGCCCCGGCAAAGAGCCGTGTCCGCCCGGACTGGTCGTCTCCAACGTGTAGGTCACGTAAGTCTTTTCGCTGGTGCCGATCTCGAAATACAGGGGCCGCCCATTTTTCAAATTGCCGCCGCCTCCGTCGAGATTGATGACCAATGCCGCATCGATCAAGTCTCGATGCTCTTTGAGGAGATACGCGGGCCCGTTCGAATCTCCGCCGGCTTCTTCGTCCGCAGTGAACGCGAAGATCAAATCCCGATCGGGCACGAAGTGTTCACGCTTCAACCGGATCAACGATTCCACGAGCGCCGCGTCGCCGTCCTTCATATCGATGCTGCCCCGCCCATAAAACCAGCCGTCCTTTTGCGTCAATTTGAACGGATCGACCGACCAGTCTTCCGGCTTCGCTTCAACGACATCGAGGTGTCCCAAGAAGAGCACTGCTCTGCCGGTGTTCTTGCCTCGGTAGCGCACCACGACACTTCCTTTCGTCGGATGGCCGGGCGGGGCGAGGAGCACCACGTCGGACTCGGCAAAACCCGCATTCAACAACCAACTTCGTATGGCTTTCGCCGCCTCGGTTGAGCCGTACGCATGCGTCGTGTTGATCTCTACCAGCCCTTTCAGCATGTCCCGCGCCAGTTGTTGGTCGACGGTCGGAGGCAGCGGCGCCGCTGCCGTCGCGCAGAGCACCTGCGCATACGCTAGTGTGGAGGCGGCGAGCGACGTAAGGTAGGCTCTTTTCATGCGCGGTCACATCCTTAAAAAATGCCGTCTTCGCGGCGATTGATTGCAAGCATATCGGAAGCTGAGAGGAATCGAGTGCGATCTGAAATATCTGGCATGCGTGCCCTTGGGGTCGCTACGTGAATAGCAGCCGCTTGGAGGCTTTCAGCGATGGCGTCATTGCCATCATCATCACCATCATGGTACTGGAGCTCAAGGTACCGCATGGCGAGAATCTGGGCGCGCTCGAGCCGGTGATTCCCGTGTTCTTCAGTTACGTGCTGAGCTTCGTCTATGTCGGCATCTACTGGAACAACCATCATCATCTGCTGCATGCATGCCCTGAGGTGAGCGGGCGCATTTTGTGGGCCAATTTACATTTGTTGTTCTGGCTGTCGTTATTTCCATTCACCACGGCGTGGATGGGCGAAAATCACTTTGCCTTGGCGCCTTCTGCCCTGTACGGCGTGATTCTGCTGATGGCATCCCTCGCATATTTCATATTGCAGCAGGCCATCATTGTTTCCCAAGGCGCGGACTCGCTCCTGAAGCAGGCCGTCGGCCGGGATTGGAAGGGAAAGCTATCGCCGGTCCTTTATCTTGCGGGCATCGCGGCCGCGTTTTGGTCTCCGCGGCTATCTCAGGGAATCTATCTGCTTGTTGCGGTTCTATGGTTCGTGCCTGACCGCCGCATCCAAAACGTACTGTCAGCCCACAATTCCGATCCGCATCGCAAGGCGTGACGGCTGCGGCGATCAAACAATGTTTTTGGCAACCAGGGAGTCGATGGCCGAGGCGGACAGTCCCAACCTCTCGCTCAGCACCTCGCGAGTATGTTCTCCGAGCGTCGGCGGTGCCGTACGATAGCTCACCGGAGTGGCGGATAGGCGCAGCGGATTCGCTACCAGAGGGACCGAACCCGCCAACGGATGCGGCAGCTCCACCTGCATCCCGCGCGCTCTGACTTGAGGGTCCGCGAACACGGCGTCGATGGAGTTGATGGGGCCGCATGGAACGCCGACATTTTCCAAGTCGGCAACCCACTGCGCCGTGGTACGGGTGCGTGTGGCGCCGCACAGCGTTTCGATCAGCAGCTCGCGATGACTGACCCGCGCCTTGTTGGTCGCGAACTTCGGATCGCTCGCGAGTGCCGCCATGCCGGCCGCCGCGCACAGCCGCGCAAATTGGGCGTCGTTTCCCACCGCAATGATCATGTAGCCGTCGCTCGTCGGGAAATCCTGGTAAGGCACGATATTCGGGTGGGCGTTTCCCAGCCGTTCCGGCACCTGTCCGCTCACCAGGTAGCTCAAGGCTTGATTCGCCAGACAGGCGACTTGAACGTCCATCAACGATACATCGATATATTGCCCGACGCCGGTTCGGTCGCGGTGAGCGAGTGCGGCCAGTATTCCGATCGACGCGTACAAGCCCGTCAGAATATCGGTTACCGCAACGCCGGCTTTTTGCGGTCCGGCACCAATTTCGTGCGGCCCACGTCCCGTGATGCTCATCAGACCGCCCATGCCTTGGATCAGGAAATCGTATCCGGCGCGCGATGCATACGGTCCCGTCTGGCCGAAGCCGGTGATGGAACAATAGATCAGTTGCGGAGAGACTGCCTTGAGCGCTTCGTAATCAAGACCATAGGGCTTGAGACCGCCCACCTTGAAATTTTCCACTACGACATCCGAGGTACGGGCAAGGTCCCGGACAATGGCCTGTCCCTCGGGTGTTGAAATATCCACCGTGACCGACTTCTTGTTGCGATTGGCGCATAAGTAATAGGCGGCGTCGGCGCTCTCGGTTCCGTCGGCGTTGCGCAAGAATGGCGGTCCGAAACGTCGGGTATCGTCCCCCGTTTCAGGTCGTTCGATCTTGATCACTTCGGCGCCAAGATCAGCGAGAACTTGTCCGGCCCACGGACCTGCGAGGACCCGCGACAAATCCAGTACGGTGATATGCGACAGGGCGTGATTCATCGAAAGTCCTCCGCGACCTCTTGTTATGCTTTGAGCTTGTTATGCTGTGGAGCCGCATCGGCCCTAGGACATGGTGCCTGATTATGCGATGCTCAAGCTTTTGTTGGAACCAAAGGGATTCGATATGGCGCAGGGGAACTTTCACTGGGACGATCCGCTACTGCTCGACGAGCAATTGACCATGGAAGAGAAAATGGTGCGCGATGCGGCGCGCGAGTATTCGAACGGACGGCTGGCGCCGCGCATCGTCGAGGCCTTTCGGCACGAGCATACCGATGCGGCAATCTTCCGTGAAATGGGTGAACTTGGGCTGCTCGGTGCGACGATTCCCGAAGAATTCGGAGGCGGCGGCCTCAACTACGTAAGCTATGGGCTCATTGCGCGGGAAGTGGAGCGCGTGGATTCGGGCTACAGGTCGATGATGAGCGTCCAGTCATCCCTCGTCATGTTGCCGATCTACGCGTTCGGGAGCGAGCAACAGAAGCACCGCTACCTGCCGGCGCTGGCACGCGGTGAATCGATCGGGTGCTTTGGTTTGACCGAGCCCGATCATGGGTCCGATCCCGGCAGCATGGTCACACGCGCGCGCACCGCTAGCGGCGGATTTCGACTGACGGGCTCCAAGACCTGGATTTCCAACAGTCCTTTCGCGGACGTATTCATCGTGTGGGCGAAAACCGATGACGACGTGATCCGAGGCTTCATTCTCGAGAAGGGCTTCAAGGGGCTTTCGGCGCCTCCGCTGCACGGGAAGGTCGGCCTGCGCGCTTCGCCCACCGGGCAAATCGTCATGGATGATGTCTTCGTGCCGCAGGAGAACATGTTGCCGGGGGTCAAAGGATTGAAGGGTCCGTTCACCTGTCTGGATTCCGCTCGTTACGGTATTTCGTGGGGTGCGCTGGGCGCGGCCGAGAGCTGTTGGCACACGGCGCGAAGCTATGTGCTCGATCGCAAGCAATTCGGCCGCCCGCTGGCTGCGAACCAACTCATCCAGAAGAAATTGGTCGATATGCAAACCGAGATCACGTTGGCGCTGCAGGCGTGCCTGCGTTTAGGACGCATGAAGGACGAGGGGACCGCAGCTGTCGAGATCACCTCCATGCTCAAGCGCAATTCCTGCGGCAAGGCGCTCGATGTCGCGCGTGCCGCCCGCGATATGTTGGGAGGCAACGGCATATCGGATGAATTCGGCGTCATCCGTCACTTGGTGAATCTCGAGGTGGTCAACACCTACGAGGGCACGCACGACATTCACGCTCTCATTTTGGGCAGGGCGCAGACCGGTATTCAGGCATTTTCCTGAGCTTCTCGCGGACGCGCTCTAGGGGGAGTTCCGGCGCTGCTCGCCTTGGGTGATGAGGCAGGCGCTGCGACTGCCGGTGATGTAGATCCAGAGCCAGTTCAGAGCGACCGCCAATCGATTGCGGACTCCGATCAGAAAGTAGATGTGCGCGAGCCCCCAGATCCACCATGCGATCCAACCGCGAAGCTTGATCCAGCCGAAGTCGATGATGGCGGAGCGTTTGCCGATGGTCGCCAGATTGCCGGAATGTTTGTAATGAAAGGGGCGCGCCGCGGCATCGCCCTCGAGGCGTCGTCTGATCGTTGCGGCGACATGTACTCCCTGTTGTTTGGCCGCGGGGGCAATTCCCGGCACCGGTCTGCCGTGCCAGGCATCGATGGTTGCGGTATCGCCGATGACGAAGATCTCCGGCCGCCCCGGCGCGCATAGATCCGGCGCCACTTTCAGGCGCCCGGCTCCATCGGCGGGCATGCCCAACCAGGCTGCGGCCGGTGACGCGCGCACGCCGGCTGCCCAGAGGATCACCTTGGCCGCCAGCGGTTCGCCGCCGAAGACAACTCCTCGGTCCGAGCATTCGCTCACCGGCGACCCCAAGCGTATTTCCACGCCCAGGTGCTCCAGCTCCTTATGAGCGTAGGCCGATAGTTCGGCCGTGAAACTGGGGAGAATTCGCGGACCGGCTTCGATCACGACGATCCTCGCCTTACGGGTGTCGATGTGCCGGAAGCCGTCGGGTAGTGTGCTATGGGCAAGTTCGGCGATGGCGCCCGCCAGTTCGACCCCGGTAGGGCCGCCTCCGACAATGACAAACGTGAGCAATGCCCGGCGGCGTGCCGCATCGATCTCGCGCTCTGCGTGCTCGAATGCAAGCAACACACGGCGCCGGATGGCGGTTGCATCCTCCAACGTCTTGAGCCCCGGTGCATGCGGCTCCCACTCGTCGTGGCCAAAGTAGGCATGGCGCGCACCCGTTGCGAGCACCAGCGTGTCGTAACCCACCGTGCTCCCATCCTCGAGCAGCACCATGCGATTTAGGGTATCGACTCCGGTCACCGCCGCGAGCAGGGTCGTGATCTCTTTTCGTCTTCGCAAGAGCTGCCGGATCGGCCACGCGATTTCCGAGGTCGCCAACGTCGCGGTGCCGACTTGATAGAGGAGGGGCTGAAACAAATGATGATTGCGCTGATCGATCAAGGTAATGCGCACAGCGGCTCCGCGCAAACCCTGCGCCACGGCCAAGCCGCCGAAGCCGGCACCGACGATCACGACGTGATGAAGAACTGATTCGCTCAAGGGGCGGCCTCGGTTACTGTTGCGACCGCGAATCCTGCACCGATCCACGCATCGAGTCCGCCGTACAAGGGACGCACTTTTTTGAAACCATGGCTCATCAGCATTTTGGCAACTCGGGCGGCGGAAGCTTCGCTCGGGCAAGCGCAGTACAGAATGATGTCCCGATCGCGCGGCAGATGACCCAGGTGTTGACCGACATCCTCCAGGGGAACGTGTATCGCGCCCGGTATATAGCGGGGCTCGAGGGCCCGGGCCGTGGGTGAACGCACATCGATAATGATGGGCGCGGCACCCGACTGCATGAGTCCATACAAATCCTCGACGCTGATCCTTGCCATCCGCAATGACTTGTAAAAGCGGGCGCGCTCCCACCATTTGAACGCGATGTACGCTGCCAGCACTCCCGCAACCATCAATCCGGCCACGCTGCCGACGCGATCCAGGTGTGCCAACAGGCGGTCGATCTGCGACTGGAACAGCATGCCGGCGACCAGTCCGCTGCCTACCCAGAGCGCGGCGCCCACTGCAGATAGGAAGATGAACCTCGGCCAACCAATGCGCAGGGCGCCGGCGAGGGGAGGGGCGATGATGGCGAGGCCCGGTACGAATTTCGCGATGACCAATGAATTGATTCCCCACTGCTCGAAACGCGTTTGGGTTTGGCTCACGCAAGAATCGGGCTCCAAGGAAATGCGGCACAGCACCTTCAGCACTCGAATGCCGTAGATCTGTCCTACCAGGTACCAGCCGCAGTCGGGAAGCACACAGGCGAGCACCGACAAGACGAATAGCGGGCCTAAGGCCAAGTTGCCTGTTGCCGACAGCGCACCCGCCACGATCAGCGTCGGGTATGCAGGAATCGGCAGTCCGATTTGATCCAAGAGCACATTCGCGCCGACGATCAGCAATCCATACTGCGTGATCAGCAAAACGAGCTGGTGCGTCAAGCGCTGCTTCTCTGATCCACGCGGCGTTCGATATCGGGCAGGAACGCGGCGGTCAAACCGAGCAGCGGCAGAAATGCGCATAGGTGATACACGAATTCGATACCGTATCGGTCGGCAACCCCGCCGAGGACGGCAGCACCGATGCCGCCCATGCCGAAAGCAAAGCCGAAGAACAATCCCGAGACCGTACCGACTTTGCCCGGCATGAGTTCTTGAGCGAACACCAGGATCGCCGAAAATGCCGATGCCAGTATCAGGCCTATGACGAAGCTCAAGATACAGGTCCAGAGCAAGCCGACGTAGGGCAGCGCCATGGTAAAAGGCGCAACGCCTAGAATCGAAAACCAAATGACGCGCTTTCGTCCCACACGGTCGCCGATAGGTCCGCCGAACAGGCCGCCCAGCGCGGCCGCGAACAGAAATACGAACAGGTAAAGCTGCGCCGATTGCACGGATAGATGAAATTTCTCGATCAAGTAGAAGCTGTAATAGCTCGAAAAACTCGCCATATAAAAGAACTTCGAAAAGATGAGCACGAGCAAAATGCACACCGACCAGGCTACCCGCCTCGAGGACAGCGGGCTTTGTACGGGCCCCGTGGCCTTGTGTGCGGGTCTGTCGAGATGTTGGCGCTTGTACCAAGTACTGACGTTCCACAGCACTGCTATAGCGAGGATGGCGGCGGGTGAGAACCAGGCGACGCTCTTCTGGCCGTGCGGAATGATGATCCAAGCGGCGAGCAACGGTCCGACGGCGCTACCGGCATTTCCGCCGACCTGAAAGATCGACTGCGCCAAACCGTGGCGGCCGCCCGACGCCAGGCGGGCGATGCGCGAGGACTCCGGATGGAAAATCGACGAGCCGGCCCCGACGAAGGCAGCGGCAATCAAAACGCTGGTGTAATTCGGGGCGATTGCCAACGTCACCAGTCCGAGCAGCGTGAAGCCCATCCCCGCACTCAGGGAATGAGGCGTGGGGTGTTTATCGGTATAGACGCCGACGAGCGGCTGCAATACCGACGCACAGACCTGATAGGTCAGCGTAATTGCACCGATCTGAACGAAACTCAACTGAAACTCGCCCTTCAACAACGGATAGATCGCAATGATCAGCGACTGGATCATGTCGTTGAGAAAATGCGAAAAACTGATCGCGCCTAGGATTTTAAAGCGCGTCTGCGCGACCTCGGTGATGGCAGAAGTATTACGAGCGAGAGTGTCGTCCATCGTCACTAACCTACTAGCTACTTTGTTGTCTGTCCTGCGAGAATACGTCGATGAAACGATTCGAGCCCTATGTCTTTTTGCGTGAGCTGGCCTCGCGCTGGGACGTACTGGCATTTATCGTCGTCATCGGTTTGATCGCCTTTTTGGGCGAGACCGCGCGGGGCTTGTTCGCGCCCCTGACCCAACTCGAGGTCTCGCCCCTCTCGTTGGATCCTGTGCATTTGCCGGAATACGCCGCGCGAACCACTTTTCGCATGCTCGCGGCGCTTTTCTTTTCGCTGGTCTTTACGATGACCTATGCGACCTGGGCGGCGAAGAGCGAGCGAGCCGGCAAGTTGCTGGTACCGATCCTCGATATTCTACAGTCGGTGCCGATTTTAGGTTTCATTTCTATTACAAGCGTCTTTTTTCTCTCCTTGGCCCCGGGGCGGGTGCTCGGCGCGGAATTCGCGGCCATTTTCGCCATATTCACCAGTCAGGCTTGGAATATGGCCTTCAGTTTCTATCAATCATTACGCACCGTGCCGATGGAACTTACCGAGGCGGCCGAATCGTTTAGGTTGTCGCCGTGGATGCGCTTCTGGCAGCTGGAGGTGCCGTTCGCCATGCCGGCGCTGGTCTGGAACATGATGCTGTCGATGTCCGGCGGCTGGTTCTTCGTGGTGGCGTCCGAATCGATCAGCGTTGGGCATTCGGCGGTTGCCTTGCCCGGAGTGGGGTCCTACATCGCTCTCGCGATCGAACAGAAGAACCTCAAAGCCATTGGCTGGGCCATCGTCACCATGTTGATCGTGATTCTGCTCTACGACCAATTGCTGTTCCGCCCGTTGGTTGCATGGGTCGATCGCTTCCGAGTCGAACAGGAGCCCGGCGAGCGCGTGCCGGATTCATGGGCTCTGACCATGATGCGCCGCTCGCGCCTGGTAAGCGCCGCGATGGTGGCATTTCATGCCGCCGTTTTGTGGACCAGTCGAGCGGTGAGGCGTACGGATGGGCCCGTGGTCGACACGATGGAGCGGCCGAAGCGCAGTTGGGATCGTTTTTGGCTGTCCGTCGTCATCGTCGCGGTGGTGCTCGGGCTTTGGCACATCGTGGCGGTGCTCATCGCGAACACTCCGCTTCACGAGGCCATGCACGTGTGCGGCCTGGCGTTCATTACGATGCTGCGAGTTTTCGTTCTGATCGCCTTGGCGAGCCTGGTGTGGGTGCCCATCGGAATCTGGGTCGGCATGCGGCCGCGGGCGACGCAGATCGTGCAGCCGATCGCCCAATTCATGGCCGCATTCCCGGCAAACTTGTTGTTTCCCCTTGCCGTCTACGGCATCGTCGTGTGGAAACTGAATCCGGATATTTACCTCAGTCCTTTGATGATTTTAGGTACCCAGTGGTACATTTTGTTCAACATTATCGCGGGCGCATCGTCGATTCCGGCCGAGATGCGCTATGCCGCCTCTAACTTGGGACTCAAAGGCTGGTTGTGGTGGCGCAAAGTGGCTTTGCCGGCGGTACTGCCGTTTTACGTCACCGGGGCCATCACCGCCTCCGGTGGATCGTGGAATGCTGCGCAGGTCTCTGAACTGGTCTCGTGGGGTCATACGGAGGTTAGGGCGCGGGGCCTGGGTTCCTATATTGCCGACGCCGCGGCTGCCGATAACTTTCACCAGATCGTGCTGGGCGTCGGCGTGATGAGTCTATTCGTCGTCACCATCAACCGACTCTTTTGGCGGCCCCTGTATTACTACGCCGAGCGCAAATATCGACTGACCTGATAGGGGCAGGAATGAACAGCTCTCCATTACTTCAATGTACCGACGTCGGCAAAGCATTCCCTAAACCGGACGGCGAGGAGTTGCTGGTGCTCGAGGGTATGAATCTGGAGTTGCACGAGGGACAAATCATGGGTCTGCTCGGCCGTTCCGGGTCGGGCAAGTCCACCTTGCTGCGTTTGATCGCCGGACTGGCGGAACCGAGCGCCGGGCATCTCCACTATCTGGGTCAGCCCATTTTAGGTCCGGCCCGCGGGATCGCCATGGTCTTTCAGAGTTTTGCATTGTTCCCTTGGCTCACCGTCTACGAAAATGTCGCTCTTGGACTCGAGGCACAGCACCTGCCGCGGCCCGAAATCCGCAAACGCTCCCTCGCCGCCATCGATTTAATTGGACTGGACGGCTTCGAGTCCGCTTATCCGCGTGAGTTGTCGGGAGGCATGCGTCAGCGTGTGGGCTTCGCGCGTGCGCTGGTCGTACACCCGAACATTTTGCTCATGGACGAGCCGTTTTCTGCCCTCGACGTACTCACAGCGGAAACTCTGCGCACGGACTTCTTGGATTTGTGGGCCGAAGGCCGGATGCCCATCAAAGGCGTCATTCTCGTCACTCACAACATCGAAGAGGCGGTGTTGATGTGCGATCGTATCCTGGTGTTCGGCAGCAATCCCGGCAGGATTTTAAGCGAAATCAAAGTCACGCTGCCCCAGCCGCGCAACCGCCTCGACCCCAGTTTTCGCGAGATGGTCGAGCGCATTTATGTGGAAATGACCGCACGACCGCAGGGTCCTGCGGCGGGGGGCCGTCAAGAACGCTTTCCCGGACTCGGAATCGGCAGCGTATTGCCGCAGGTCTCTTCCAATTTGCTCGCAGGCCTGATGGAGGCGGTCGCGGCCGCGCCCTTCAATGGCAAGGCGGATTTGCCGGAAATTGCCTCCGATCTGCAAATGGAAATCGACGAGCTGTTTCCAGTCGCCGAAACTCTCCAGCTGCTGCGGTTCGCTGAGCTGGAGGGCGGAGACCTCAAACTTGCCGACGACGGATTGGCGTTCGCCCAGGCTGATGTCGACGAACGCAAGCGGATTTTCCTCAGGCATCTGCTGACCTATGTGCCGCTGGCGGCGCACATTCGCAGGGTTCTCGATGAGCGTGCCAGTCACTCCGCGAGGAAGAGCCGCTTCATTGACGAGTTGGAGGACTTCATGAGCGAAGAAGAAGCGGAGCAGACGTTGCGTGCGGTCGTACGCTGGGCCCGGTATGCGGAGGCCTTTGCATACGATGACGAGAATGCGATGTTCAGTCTCGAAAATCCAACTTGACCATCAGCTTGGGCCCGTACGGCCACGCCCGTCACTCCTACAAGCAGTGGAACCCCAAGGGCCGACGGAAGCGCTCTTCGCTGCGTTCGCATTGCGGTCGTGAACCGGTCCACAACCATTGCAGGAACGGCGCATCCAGGCCGCGTTCTTCGGCGCAATAGGATAAAATGAGTCTACGATGAGTGACCTGGTTTCGCCCTACTTGGATCTGCATGTGCCGCCGGATGAAATGGTGAAGTACATCCAGGATCTCATGACCCTGCCGCAGGGTGAAATCGCGGCCGGTTCCGCGATGACGCTGGCGCACCGCCAGTGGGGAGGCGATACGCCCCTGGCGCGGGCCGCGCTGTTGCGTTGGGGGGCTCTGAACCTCGCTTTCCAGGACAAGCGGTTGGAGACCTGGACGGTCGCTCGAGAGCGCGACCGGATCCAAGTGCCCGCCGCCCTGGTCGCAGCGGCGGGAGTTGCGCCGCTGGTGATCGACAATGAGCGCGCCGTCTTCGATATCCCGGCATTGCTGGACGCCACTTTGGAATTTCAGCCCCCGGCGGGTCAGGCCTAACGGCTTATGGCTACCGCCGGCGACTCGGCGCCGCAGCCGCGCTTCGGGATGCTGCGCACCATTGCGGTTTACAAGCTGCTCAAGGTTATTTTGTTGTTGCTGGCTGCATATGGTGAATTGCGCCTGCACGACGCTTCGCTGTCGGCCAAGCTGCTGTCTTGGCTCGCGGGCCGGCCGTCGGGGCTCGAGCACGACGTGGTGAAGCATGGGCTTCAGTGGTTCAGCGGATTGAGTGAATCGAGAATTCGCGCGCTGCGAGTGGTAACGCTGTGTTATGCAGCGGTGTTCGCCGTGGAAGGGGTTGGGTTGTGGATGCAGCGCCGCTGGGCAGAGTGGTTGACCACCATTATTACCGCTTCGTTGATGCCCCTGGAAGCCTGGGAATTGTTTCACAGGCCAACCGTCGGTGCCGCACTCGTGCTGATTGCCAACGGTTTGATCGTCGGGTATTTGTACTGGCACGTATCCCACCGGCACAAAACCAAGAGCTAGCGGATCACCGGCTTGCCGCGCAGCGGCGCGTCTTTGTGAAATGATCTTCATCTCGGTTGAATTTCGCTGATCCGGCGTATTCTTCGAAGCGCTCGTTTATACCACTGCTGGAGACCCCATGAATAAGTCCGGATCCTTGATCACCTCTGCCTTGTTGACGATCGGTATCGCCGCCGGTGCGATGGCCGCCGACATGCCGAAAACCGCTGCTCCGATGGCTGCTGATGCACCCGCCGCCGGCGCACCTGCCGCTGCCGCTCCTTCGACCTCCGCTGGAAAGCCCGCCTCCAAGAAGCACAGCAAGAAGAAGAAGACCACCACTCCGTCCACCGCCAAGTAAAACGGCTGTGCTGAGCGCCCCGGCCGCCTCGAGGTGGCCGGGGCGTTTTGATTTACAGGCAAGATCGGCCGGTGGCCTAAATTGAACGGCATCCCTGCGGCGGTCAGCTCGGTCCAATCGATCGATATCGCGCATTTGATTCAAATTGCGCTGACGCCGATCTTCCTGATCTCGGCGATCGGAGTCACGCTCAACGTACTGACGAGCCGCCTTGCGCGCATCGTTGACCGGGCCCGCGCGATGGAAGATCGACTACGCTCGTCGACGCATCATCCAGAAAGTCGAGAGCTTCATGCGCAGCTTGCGGTCCTCGCGCGCCGCGCCCGATGGATCAATGCTGCGATCACCTTGATCACACTGTCGGCGCTATTCATCGCGCTCGTCGTCGTCATGCTGTTCGTGAATGCGTTTTTGCGCTGGGATCTATCGGCGTTCATCGCGTGCATGTTCATCCTCTCGATGGTGACCCTCGCGGCGGCGCTACTGGCATTTCTGATCGAAGTGCGAATTGCGACAACGACCCTGCGCATCGGTATCGAAGAGGCGAATCGTCAGGGCGATTGAGGCGCGGGCGGCGCAGATTCGCGCACGGAGATGGGCACATTGCACAACTCGATATGCCCCGCCTGCAACTTAAAAAAATCCTCGGGTCGGTTGCGGCGTGATTCGATCAGCGCGGCAAATAGCGGCGTATCGGTGCGAATGACCTCGAGATCGGTACGTTCGGCCACCGGTACCTCGGAGGCAAGGCGAATGGCCTTGAGCGGCATCGCGGCCTCAGTTTTGGAATAGAAGCCCATTTCCGCACTGCCGCGCGGCAAGCTCGACACCAACTCTATACCCTTCACGACCCGTCCGACCAAGGTTACGTTGCGGTCCAAATGCCGCGGCGCATGGCCGATGACGACATACATTTCCGCGCCGCTGCCGCTTTCCGCGTCCAAGTCGCGTCCCACTCCGACCATGCCGTAACAGTGTGCGAGCCAGGTTAGGTGTTCCTTTTCCGACCGGGCCACGGGGAAACCCTCGCTGAAGCCGACTTCGGGCGCATACACATCGCCGTCCGGCAAACGCGTGAAGGACATGTGCGGCCAAATGACTGTGTCGAACTCCGGGGCGACCTTGCCGACGCCTGACGGAACGGGATGCCGATTGTCGGGATCTCCCCACTGTGCGACATAGTTATCCTGCACGCGCAAGATCGACAGACCGTCGAAATACCTGGCGCGCACCAGAGTTTTAATATTGACGACATGCAGCGGCGCAAAGCGCGGCGCCAATTCGATGATTACCCTTCCGGCGGGCAACTCGACATATAAAGTGTCGTTGGGATCCAGCGGCTTCCAATCCGACGGCCGGGAGGCCGCCAGCACCTCGGCCATGCTCGGGTGGGTTCCGGCCGATGCGGTTTGCGCCAAATAGCCCAGCGCGCAGGTCAGTAAGAACCTAAGATTACGGTTCATGCCGCAAGTATTGCACGATTTGGGAAATGGCCGAGGGGTGGGCACATGCATCGAATGTTCTTGAGCTGCCTTGCGATCATCATCGCCGCTGCGCTGATCGACGCGAACGTCGCGCTTGCCCAGATGATGCCCGGTGGTCAGGGTCAAATGCCCGGCGGCCGGGGATCTCCGTCTCCGCCGCAGGAGGAAGACACTCCCACCCAATCGACTGTGAAACCGGATGAGGCGGCCCGAAAAGCCTTCAAGGCAGGGATGAAATCGCTCAATAAGGCCAAGGAGCTGGAGGCGGCGGCCGCCGCTACGCCGAATGCCGACAAGAAGGCCAAGGAGATGGAAAAAGTGGGCGACAACTACAGTCGCGCCTTGGACCAATTCACCGAAGCCTTGAGCAACAAGGGGGACATGGTCGAGGCTTGGGACAATGTGGGCTACATCCATTTGCGGCTCGGCGCCTACAACGAAGCCATCGACGATTACAATCATGTGCTGGCGATGAAACCCGATCTGCTCGAGGCGATCGAGCACCGCGGCGAGGCCTACCTTGCGGTCGATCGATTGGAAGATGCCAAAATTGCCTACATGGATCTTTTCAACCACTCGCCCAATCTAGCCGACAATTTGATGCAGGCAATGCAGAAGTGGCAGAGCGATCATCGAACTGACGCTCACGGCGTGCGTGCCGCCGATGTCGATGCCTTCGGCAAATGGCTGTCGGAGCGAGACGGCATCGCTAAACAAACGGCATCGCTGCCGCACTAGCGCGGAAGGGCGTTTTTGAGCGCATCGACTTCCGAACGCAGCTGCGCGACCAGTTCCTCGAGGAGCGTGAGGCGCTGATTCATGCTGGCTGCGATCGCCGGCGCTTCCGGCCGCTCCTCCGTTTCCGGCGCCGACTCGATCGCCCCGGAAAACAGATGGGCGTAGCGCGATTCGCGTGCCCCCGCCGAGCGCGGCAGACGAGCGATGAAGGGGCCGTCTTCCCGTGCCATGAGACCTTTGAGAGTCTCTTCGACCGCGTCGGCATCGGTAAACTCGCACAATCGATTGGTGCGCGATCGCAATTCGCCGGGGGTTTGGGGTCCACGCAGCAGCATGACGCAAATGACACCGAGTTCCTGCTTGGAGAATTTCAGCGAGCCGAATTCCGTATTGCAAAAGCGGTGCTTATACTTCGTGACGCGGCCGCCATAGCCTGCGGATTTATCGCTCACCATGTACTTCTTCATCAGCGAATCCACTGCTTGTTGCACCGCGGCCTCCGACAAATCGAGTACCGGCTCGCGGTTGGTCTTCTGATTGCACGCATTGGTCAGCGCGTTCAGAGACAGCGGGTATTGATCCGGGGTAGTGATTTCCTTCTCGATCAGGCAACCGATCACGCGCGCTTCGATGGCAGAGAATTCAATGTTCATACGTTGTGAGCTTCCAAGCCGGTTTGGGATGTTCTAAGGTAGGGTAGGGTAAGATGGCGTCATCATGAGCACAATTCAATTGTTGTCCGAGCATGGCTGCTACGGCGGCGTGCAGCGATTCTACAAACACGTATCGCGCGAAACGCGCGGTACCATGAAATTTTCCGTCTATCTGCCGCCGCAGTCGCGAGCAGCGAAAGTACCGGTGCTCTACTACTTGGCCGGACTGACCTGCACCGAGGAGACGTTTCCGATCAAGAGCCATGCGCAGAGTATCGCCGCCGAGTTGGGAATCATGTTGGTGGCGCCCGACACCAGTCCGCGGGAACCGCGTCTGCCGGGCGATGCGGACAGTTGGGATTTTGGACAGGGTGCCGGTTTTTATGTGGACGCTACCGAGGCACCCTGGTCGGCGAACTACCGTATGTACAGCTACGTGACGCGTGAGTTGCCGGAACTCGTGAATTCGAATCTGCCCGCACTCGCCGAGACCGTCGGGATTTTCGGCCATTCGATGGGAGGTCACGGCGCATTGGTCTGCGCGCTGCGCAATCCGTCTCAATACAAATCGGTTTCCGCATTCGCGCCGATTGCGGCGCCGATGCAGTGTCCCTGGGGGCAGAAAGGGTTCACGAACTATCTAGGCAAGGACACGGAAGCGTGGCGCGAGTACGACGCCAGCGAATTGGTCGCGCGCCATCGATTCCCTGGATTGATCCTGATCGATCAAGGCACGGCGGACCAATTCCTCGCCGAACAATTACACCCGGAGAAGTTCTCAGCCGCCGCTGCAAAATCGGGTCAGCCGGTCAATTTGAGGATGCAGCCAGGCTACGATCATGGCTACTACTTCATTCAAACCTTTATGGCCGATCATCTGCGGCATCACGCGGGCTTTCTAAAGCGGTAGCGGCCGGCTGAAACGATAGTCCTTGCCGAAACCGGCGGTCCTTGCCGAAACCGGCGGCTCCGGTCCGATTAACGCGAGACGACCGGTGCCGAGGTGATGCGCCCGTCGAAATCCATCCAGACGTGCTCCGCAAAATCGTACAGCTTGCAGCGCCGCACGGTATTCCAGTAGTAACGCCAAGTGAAGACTTCCGACTTCAATCGCTCATCCAAAGTGGCGCTGAGCCGCGCCTGGGCCTCTTTGAGGCGGTAAAGCGGCACGCCCATGTTCACATGATGCGCACCATGCTCGAGAATGTAGTGAATCAAACCGTCGAGCGGCCGCATGAGCTTGATATGTACGGTGGTCGTGGCATAGCCCGCGTTGGCGCTCCATTCGTCGCGCCGCTCATACCAAGCCACACGAGGGTGCGTGTGCTGAACATAGATCACGAAGCCCATCAGACAATTCCAGAAGAAGAACGGCACGGCGAAGCCGAAGATCAAAAGCGACCAAATCGATTTGCCGCTGTAAATTCCCCAAATCGTGAGGCCGCCGATCCAAACGACGGCAAATCCGGATACCAACAAACTATCCCAGGTATAGCTCATGCGCCGGGTCGATACGTGCTTGCGGCTGGGAAAGAACAGCTTCTTCCACCACATTTCGATCATGTAATAGATGCCCTGGCCGACGCCGCTGCGGTAAATGTGTTCGAGCCGGCGGCGGATCCACGACAGTCGGGCGAACTCATGCGGCGAGTAAGGCGTCCACACGTAGTCACGGCCTTTGAGATTCGTGAAGCCGTGGTGCGCGAGGTTGTGACCGATTTCCCAGAGGCTGAAGGGAGTTAACGAGGGTAGAAACGCAATTCTGCCGATCCACTTGTTCAGTATTTTATTGGAAGTATAAGAGCCGTGGCAGGCGTCGTGGCCAATGACGAAAAGGCGGGCAATCCACAGCGCAGCCACCAGCGAAGCGAAGACCTTGACCCACCAGGTGTCGACGACCAGCAAACTCGCGATGGCAACGCCCAGCACCAACCAGTCCAGCAAAAACCACACGAGCGGTGTTGCAATGCCGCGTTGCACTGTGAACGGCTGCATGAGCTTCTGGAAGGTGAACCGGGACTTATCGGGGGCCGGCGGGGGGGCGGGCGTGGCCACGGCGTCAGTTTCGGGGGTCAAAGGTGTGCGCATTCAAAACTCCGGCGGCACGACAAGCTAACCACGCATTATACGCCGTAGTCTGCCCAACCACATAGGAACTACGTCAATCAGACTCGGCATCGGGCCAGAGCAAAACCCCTAAGTGCTCACAGGCTTCAATCAGGGCAGTGGCGGCCTCGCGCGTACTGGCATCGAGCCGGCGGTCGTGAGTGAGCAGCCAGGTAAGCCGCGCACGCCGGGAGCGAGCCGAGGGTTCGCTGTCAAAAAGTGCCGGGAACAAACCCAGTGCGTCGACGAATTCGCGCATCGCCGCGCTGCTTTGTGCATTTGGGGCCGGCGTGAGGAGGAGTTTGAGCCACGTCACACAACGCTTGGCCAGACCGGCGCGAGTAATCCCAAGACTCGTGCGCCGCCGAGTTTCCCCGTCCGCCAACGAGTCCGCCAAATTGCGATAGCGCTCGACCGCGAATTCGTCCGCGGGAAGGGCTGGGCTCGCGTCGGATAACACCGAGCGAAGCAAGTCTGCAAGCAGCAATGCCAAGGATTCGGCCAAGAACCTCTGGCTCTGTTCCGCGTCCGGCCGCGACAGCTCGGCCCAGGCGCGTGAACCGCCGAGTCGCCTAGCGTTGGGAGAGTTCGACATGGCTCCCAGTGTAGCCGCTCCGCGGCCCATCGCAACTATGTCAAAATGGGACCAAGTTCACTGACAGACACGGAAGTTCGAAAAAACGGCCGTGCTTGGTGCGCCGTGGGCCGCACGGTAAAAAAACTTAATGAAGCATCGACTGCAATGATTCCAGGTAAGCCGGAGTTCCTCTCGCCGCGCGTGCGCCGTATCCTCGCCAGAAATCCAAGTCTCATGACCGGCCCGGGTACGAACACTTACTTATTGGGTGACCGCGAGGTCGCAGTGCTCGATCCCGGACCCGACGATGCGGACCACATGCAGAGCATCCTTGCGGTTGCCGGAAAATCCATTCGCTGGATCATCGTGACCCACACGCACCGCGATCATTCGCCGCTGGCCGCAGCGCTTGCCCGTGAGACTGGAGCGCGCCTCATCGGCTTGGAGCCCCCTGCAGATGGCCGTCAAGACGAAGGTTTTCGACCGAATGAGTCGCCCCGCGATGGCCAAACTCTCGAGCTCGGCGATACGTCTTTGGTCGCCATCCATACTCCAGGGCACGCGTCCAATTGCCTGTGTTATTTGTTGGCCGCGGAAAAACTGCTATTCACCGGCGATCACGTGCTCGGAGGAGTGTCGCCGGTGATCCTGCCGCCGGACGGGGAAATGGCGGCGTATATGAACTCACTCGACAAGCTGCGAGGCTACGACTTCGATCGCATCGCACCGGGCCATGGCGATATCATTTCGGACGCCAAGAATGCGGTAGAGAAATTGCGCGCGCACCGAATGGCGCGCGAGGACAAGGTGCTGCGCTGTCTCGCCGGCGCTGCGACACTCGATGGCCTGACGGCGGCGGTCTACGATGATGTGCCGGTGGAACGGCATCCGTGGGCGAGATTCAGCTTGGAAGCACATCTGATCAAGTTGGTGGGCGAGGGCAGAGTCACCGAGCACGATGGCGTTTGGCGAGTCCGTCGCCAATGACCGATCGCTTGAGCATGTCGCTGCACGCCGTGAGCGTGCGGCGCGGCGGCAATTGGGCATTGCGCGACATCACGCTGCGGCTCAAAGGAGGCGAGCGCTGGGCGCTCATCGGAGATAATGGTTCGGGCAAAACTCAATTGCTCAAACTGCTTGCCGCCGACGTGTGGCCGACACCGACCGGTCGTGAAAAGCGCGTCTATCGAATAGGCCGCCGCGAGGTGGATCTGATCGAGGCAAAGCCTCGTATCGCCTATCTCGGCGGCGAACTCCAGGACAAATATTCGCGCTACGGCTGGGACCTTCGCGTTCGCGATTTGATTGCCACCGGCCTGCATCGGACGGATCTACTCTTGACACCGCCGACCGCCGCCGAAAATCGGCGGGTGGAGGCGGCATTGCGGACCTGTGGTCTCGAGCGCCTGGCTGCTCGCAACTTCCTGTCGCTGTCTTACGGGCAGAAACGACTTGCGCTGCTGGCGCGCACCCTGGCTCAGGCGCCGGACTGGTTTCTGTTGGACGAGTTCTACAACGGCTTGGATACGGCCCATCGCGAGCGCATGAACCGGGTCCTCGATGTCGTGCGTGAGGAGGGCCGATCGTGGGTGGTGACGACGCATCGCGCAGGCGACGTCCCGCGAGGCACCCGGGGAATCATCGAGTTGCACCAGGGCCGGCTGCGTTCGATGAAACCCTTGGACCATGCCGAACTCGCTCGATTGAGCTTCGACGCGGGCGAATGCGCTCGCCCGCGGTCCCGACACCGCGTGAAGCGACGGGAAAGCAAGACCGGCACGAAAAGTGGCCGAGCGGCCGCCGATCAAGCGCCGATATTGCGGCTCGATCGCGCGAATCTGTATGTCAACTACCGTGCGGTGCTGCGCGATCTTAATTGGGAATTGGGCCGGGGCCAACGGTGGGCGCTTTTCGGCGAGAATGGCAGCGGCAAAACGAGTTTTTTGAGATTGTTGTATGGCGATCTATCCCCGGCCTTGGGCGGCCGAATTGAGCGCAAGGGATTTGCACGAGGAACGCCGATCTCGGAATGGAAGCGACAAGTGGGCTACATATCGCCGGAGCTGCAGACCGACTATGCGGTAGACGTGACCGTTCTGGATTTAGTGGCAAGCGGACGGTATGCGAGCATCGGCCTCATCGATTCGCCGACCGCACAGGATCGCCGGACGGCGCTCCGTTGGCTCAAATTCTTCCGGCTGTTGTCCGTCGCCGGCAGACGTCCGCGTGAATTGTCCTATGGGCAGCTGCGACGCGCTCTCATTGCGCGAGCGATGGCGGGTCAGCCGCGTATTTTGTTGCTCGACGAACCGCTGACGGGTCTCGATCCGCGGCAGCGCGCCATCGTCAAACGCTTGTTGGAGCGGCTGATGCGCAGGCATTTGACCATGGTCATTGCCGTGCACCATGCGGAAGATCTGCCGGGCGGAATGACGCACGCTTTGTGCTTGCGCAAGCAGCGGGCCCTGCCCGCAGATTTGCATTCTGCGAACTGAGTCGGCGGCAACGGAGCGGCCTTAGGCCACACTGCGGCATTCGCTCTCGGCATGGGGACTGGATTATGTTGCGTGTCCTAGGTTCTGCAGTCGCGGTCGCCGCTTTGGTGCTGGCCGGGTGCCACGGCTCCGGTTACGCGGTGCGCCCAATACCGCGCATAGCAGCCGACAGCGTAGGTAAACCGGTAAGCACATTGCGCGAAGCCTTCGGACAACCCCGCAAGGTCGACACCACACCGACGAAGCAGGTCTATGTTTGGTTTTTGGAGCAAAAACCCGACGGCGCACCGGCGGGCTTTCACGGCTGCGAAATGGAAGTTACCGTCGATGCCCGCTCCGAACACGTGCTCGGTTATTCACTCTCGAATATCGGCTGGTCCAAATGCCGGGAAGTCGAGCGCAAGATTCGGATCGCGGAGCGCTAGGGTCGTTCCCACACCGGTCTAGCTAGGCCGCTCGACAGATCATCTCGAGCTTACAATGGGCACCAGGCGCCCGAAGGCGTCGCGCTCGGAGTTCGATGTGCCTGTAATTCTCGTCACAGTTCTATCCATCGCGGTCCAGGCCGGCTTGATCGTGCACGTGATCAAAACTGGCCGCAATTCGCTGTGGATTTGGGCCATTGCGCTCTTGCCGCCCGCCGGCCCCATTGCCTACATCGTGGTCGAAGTCCTGCCGGAATTGGTCGGCGGCAAAACCGGACGCCGTGCCAAGGCGGGTGTGCAGCGCATGATCGATCCGGACCGCGATCTACGTCGCGCCAGTGCCGAGGTGGAAATTTCCGGCAACGTCGACGCGCGCCGCCGGCTTGCAGAAGAGCTGTTCGATCGCAGCCAATATGATGCGGCCATCTCGGTCTATGAAGGCGGACTGAAAGGAATCTTCGAACATGATCCGACTCTCCTTCTGGGCCTCGCGCGAGCGCAATTTGGCAAGGAGGATTTTGCCGCCGCACGCTCTTCACTCGAGCGCTTGATCCAAAACAATCCGGACTTCAAATCCACGGACGGGCATCTCTTGTATGCTCGTACCCTCGAGGAGCTGGATGCGCTCGACGAAGCCGAGCACGAATATGCCGCGATCGCTCCCGCTTACCCCGGAGCAGAGGCGCGACTTCGTTACGCGATGTTGCTTAAGCGGCGTGGCAAGACCGAGGAGGCGCGCAACATACTCAAGGATTTGCTGGACGGTGCGCAGCTGGGCCCGGCGCATTACCGAAGGGCTCAAGCACAATGGCTTGATCGCGCGCGGCGGGAATTGGGCTAGAATTGAGTCGGCTAGGAGGTTCGCCATGCTGTCCGTACCCCGGATTCGAGAAGCCGCCCTGATATCTCTCGCTGTCTTGATGATCGCGGCTTGCGCAAGTCAGCGGGAACCGGCGCAGAAAATGATCAACGATATCGAGGCCGCAGTGACGATGGCCTCGTCCGATGCCGCGAAATACGTTCCCGATCAGTTGAACGACGTCCAGACCAAGCTTGGTGACTTGAAAGCAGCTTTCGACAGACAGGATTATAAATCGGTCGTGACCGCGGCGCCGGCCGTACTCAGCGAGGCGATGGGTCTGGCGAGCGCCGCGGCCGCGAAGAAAGCCGAGGTAGTTCAGGGGCTCAACGAACAATGGACTGCTTTGTCGGGCGCTGTGCCGGGGTACATGACGGCCATCCAGAGCCGCATCGATCTGTTGAGCAAGAAGTCGAGCCGAAAACTGGCTGCGGGAATAGATTTGGATGCAGCGAAAACAGGCTTCCGCGATGCGACCTCTCTCTGGTCGAAGGCGCAAGGCGCATTTGGCAACGGAAACATGGACGAAGCCGTGTCAGCGGCGAAAGACGTTAAAGCCAAGCTCGATGGGTTGGCGGCCAGCTTGAAAATGGATCTATCGGCACCTGCCGCGACTCCGGCAACTTGAGCCGAAACCGGACAATTGCGAGCGGGAAAGCCGCCCGCCCCCCGGTATGTCTCTTTGAAAGGCGTCGTTAAAACGTCACAGCGCCACAACGTCACCTTTTTTAAAGGGCTACCGTACCCCTCTTAGAGCGCAAGCGTGCCTTCGCTGACGATGATCGCGCTACCCCCGATGTGCGCGGCCACCAGGCTGCCTTGATCGATTTCGAGCTTGACGCTGACCTGCCCCGGACGCTTCATTTGCCGGCCCTGATATCCGATAAAGTGCGTCGAGTGCTTGCCGAACTCGCCGAGTTCGAAAAGATAGGACGCGAGCATTGCATACGCGTTGCCGCTGACGGGATCCTCCGGGATACCGAGCGCGGGGCAGAACATGCGCGCCTCTGTCGACAATTCATCGGCGCTCGAACCACGATTCAAGGCAAAGACGAAAAAACCGTCGCAACCGAGTTCATTGCCGATTGATATCAAGGTTTCGACATTCGGCACGATCGATTCCAGCGCGCGGGGATCGCCGATCGGCACGAGCAAACGCGTGCTGCCTTTGCGGGCGATGCGCGCGGGCATGACCTCATGTAGTTGCGTTGCGGGTATTCGCAGCGCTTCGGCAACCCGCAGTGTGGTTTTGAACGGCAGCGGATTGTCGAGATCGGGCATCGTTTGGCGAAACTCGATAATGGTCTCGCTGCCAGTGGGCTGTTGCGACTCTTGCGCGCGGACCTCGATGATGCCGCCGGCGGAATGCTGGCGAATCAGTCTGAAGTCGCGGCGGCCGAGCGCGAGAAGCACCGCATGAGCGGCAATGGTGGCGTGTCCGACGAAGGGCGCTTCCTTTCGCGCATTGAAGAACCGCAAACGGACATCGTGATCGGGCGCCGTGGCGGAGAGCACGAAAGCCACCTCGGCGTGGGAGAATTCCTGTGCGATGGACATCAATGTGGCGTCGGATTGTCCATCCGCATCGAGCACGACGGTCGCCGGATTCCCGGTGAAGCGTGTGCGTGTGAAAGCGTCTACCTGAAAAATTCGCAACCGGGTTCTCCACGGCCGTTGCGGAGCTCCGCAACCGATGCGGGAGTTTTGCACGCATCCGCGCAGCAGGCTACACTTCTGTAAACCCTGGGGTGGTCCGTGACCGGACCTGAGACGCGGCAGATCGTATTTCCGATCCTGAGCGAACCCGTTGAACCTGACCCGGTTAGTACCGGCGTAGGGAGCAGGTGAATCGATGTCAATGCGCAGCGCGGTGGAAATCAGCATGTACCCCTTGGCGGGGGACTATCTGCCACTCATTCAAGGTTTCATCGACCGCTTAAATACCTATCCGGACCTGGTGGTGCGAACCAATTCGCTAAGCACCCAGGTGTGGGGGGCTCTCGATCGAGTGATGGCAATCATCGCCCAAGAGATCGAGAGCTCCGCGACGAAGGGGCCGCAGTTGGTCTTCGTCATGAAGGTATTGCCGGGCTTGGCTCCGCCGTGATCGACGAACTTTCGGTCCAACTCGTGAACGCATGGAGCGGCACGAGTTGGATCGAAATCATCGCGGCGGTGCTCGCGGTGGTTTATTTGTTGCTTGCGATTCGACAATCGATCGGTTGTTGGGCGGCCGCATTCGTCAGTTCTTGCCTTTACGTGTGGGTGCTGTTCGGCGCACGCCTGTATATGGAATCGGTGCTGAACGCGTTCTATGCGGCCATGGCGATATACGGATATTGGCAGTGGCGAGGCGGCGGCGGCGCGGCTGTTCTCGCGGTCAGTCGCTGGTCTTTGGGGCGGAACGCCCTGGGACTCGGCGGAGTTATCGCTCTGTCGGCGGTGAGTTCCTATTTTTTGCGCCGGTTCACGCCCGCGGCATGGCCCTTCCTTGACTCCATGGTGACGTGGTCGAGTGTGTTCGCCACTTTCTTGGTCGCCCGCAAGGTGTACGAGAATTGGCACTGGTGGCTGGTCATCGATGCCGTGAGCCTGTGCCTGTATGTCACGCGGCGCCTCTATCTGACTGCGTTGCTGTTCGCGCTGTACCTGGCGTTAATCGTGATCGGAATGCGCGAATGGCGCCGTAGCCTCACCCTCGTGGCGCATGCGGCCTGACGAGATTGAAGAGCTTGCTCGGAGCTATGTGCCGGGTGAGGGTGCCGTCGCGATTGAGCGTCTTGGATTGGGTCTCGTCAACGAAAGCTATCGTGTGGCGCGCGACGGCGGCATGTATTCATTGCGTGTTCCGGTCTCCGATGCGGCGGCTCTGGGCCTCGATCGCAGCTGGGAATGCCGGGTGCTCGCCGGCGCGACGGCGGCCGGTATCGCCCCCATTATCGAGTGCTGCGAGCCCCTCGCCGGGATTCTGGTGACGCGTTGGGTCGAAGGCCGGTCCTGGACGCTCGAACAAATGCGGCTGCAGGAAAATATTCGGAAACTCGCCCAACTCGCACGGCGCATTCACGCGCTGCCCGTGCCGCATGCGCCCCGCAGGATGAGCCCGCCAGCGTGGATTGGGGAGTACCAGGAGGCGCTGACCCGTCACGGTGTGGAGGCGAATCACCTGCTCGCCGGCAGCGGCGGGTGTCTGCTCGATTTGCGATCCGGTCTCGAAACTCGCCTCGCGGCGCTCGCAGATCCGCCCGCGGCGGCACCCGCACTTTGCCATGGCGACTTGCACGCGCAAAACCTCATTGTCGCGGGTCACGGACTGGTGCTGCTCGATTGGGAGTACGCGCACGTTTCGGAGCCTTACTGGGACCTGGCGGGATGGATCGGCAACAATGACCTGGGCGCGGATTCGGAGAGTTTCCTGCTGGCGAGCTATCTTGGCCGGCAACCGACGGCGAAGGAAGAAACACGATTGAAAGGGCTGGTTTGGCTGTATGACTACGTGTGCTTGTTGTGGAGCGAACTTTACTTGAAACTCGAGGCCGGTCCGGCGGGCGCGAGCATTTCCGCGCGTGCACAATTGCTGGCAGCGCGGCTACTGTGCGGGTCCGGTGGTCGCGCCGGGTAAGTTCCGGCACACTAGCCGGCCTGCGGCGTGATTCAATGCAACGGAGATTTCAATGGCGAGGATGATCGTGGTGGATCGTGATGGGAAGGAGCACGAGATCGAGGCGAAGGGGGGCCTTAAGCTAATGGAGATTCTGCGTGAGCTCGACTACGGCGTCGCTGCGATTTGCGGAGGTCTTTGCTCTTGCGCGACCTGTCATGTGTATATCGACGAAAGCTGGGTCGATCGATTGCCGAAGCCGCAGAGCGATGAGCTGGAATTGCTCAAGGAACTATCCGATTTCCGGGCGGCCACGTCCCGTCTGTCCTGTCAGGTCGAGTTCACCGACGCGCTCAGCGGCATCAAGTTGGCGATCGCCCCGGACACTTGAGGCACGGTCACTTTTTCTCCGTCTGCCGCCGCACCGCTTCCTGCGCCGCGGCGATAGCGCCTGGATCTCCCAGAAACCGCCGGTTGGTGGGTTGTATCTGTTCGTCCAATTCATAGAGCATCGGAATACCGGTCGGGATGTTGAATTCGACGATGTCGCTTTCGGACATGAGATCCAGCATTTTGACCAGTGCGCGCAGTGAGTTGCCGTGAGCGACCACGAGCACATTCCGATTCGCACGAAGTTCAGGAACAATTCGGGTTTCCCAAAAAGGTAGGACGCGCGCCAGCGTGTCTTTCAGCGATTCAGCTGCCGGCAGCAGTTTCGGGTCGAGATCGGCATAGCGCGGATCGAAACGCGGATGCCGCGGGTCGTCCAATGCCAACGCGGGCGGCGGGATATCGTAGCTGCGGCGCCAGATTTTGACCTGAGCCTCACCGTGTTTCTCGACCGTTTGAGCCTTGTTGAGCCCCTGAAGAGCACCGTAGTGACGCTCATTCAGCCGCCAACTACGCTCGACCGGTATCCACATCCGATCGGTGGTGTCCTGCATCAGCCAAAGTGTTCTGATCGCCCTCTTCAAGACGGACGTGAAAGCTATATGCGGTTCGAGCTTTTCATTTTGCAGTTCGCGGCCGGCGATAACGGCTTCTTGACGGCCTAATTCGCTTAAATCGACATCGTGCCAGCCGGTGAACAGATTCTCGACGTTCCACGTGCTTTGGCCGTGACGGACCAGGATCAATTTTCCAGGCACAGCGCAGTCCTCCTCTGACGTCCGCGTACTATATTCAATTCTGCTCGAGCCGGCGCACGGCCTGCAGCGCCACAGAAAGCGTCGCGAAATCCGGCGGCGAACCGGTGCGCAGGTCGACCACGATACGCTTGAGCGTATCCACGGCGGTCGCATGGCGCCGGCTCCACTGATCGACCCGTTGAACCGCCTCTCGGCCCTTGCATGCGAGCACGGCGCCGGTGATCTTTCGCTGCATGGCATACAGGTTATCCCGTAAGGTGCTGCGTGCCACCGCCTGCCAATGCCCATCGACGGACAAACTTTCGATCTGCTCCTTGATCCAGGTGAGTCCCATGCGTTCGCCGATGTCGAAATATGCCCTGGCTGCATAGCCTATTTTCACGCGTGCCTGCATGGCCGCTTCGACCAGGTCGAGCGCACAGCCCAGCGTTTCCAGCGCCGCGATCCGGCTGGCGAGTTGCTCGGGCACGTGCTGTTCGATCAAATGTGAGCGCTGTTCGCTCAAGCGTGCGCCGGCGCTAACCGACAGCACGTCGCTGAGCTCATGCCACAGCTCTGCCACGGGTGCGGCGTAACGCCGTACTGCCCGCTCGATGTCGAGGCTCCCGCGCTGATTTTCGAGCAGCCAATAGCTCATATGACGCAACAATCGAGTGGTTTGCGACATGGCGGTGTACTGAACGACGGCCGGGATGCGATTGTCCAGACCTTCGATCTGCGCCCAGATGTCGCGAACCGAGAACACTTCGCGCGCAATCGTGTACGCACGCGCAATGGCGGCCGGATCCGCGCCGGTATCATCCTGCGCGCGCACCGGGAACACCGGTCCCATGCGGTTGATGAGGCTATTGGTGATCGACGTGGCAATGATCTCGCGACGCAGGCGGTGGCGCTTCAATCGCGCGGCGAAGCGCCGGCGGACGGGCGAGGGAAAATAGCGATTCAACTCGGCGGACAGATACGAGTCCTCCGGCACGTTGGAGTTGATCAAGGCCCTGTACAGCCAAATCTTGCCGTAACTCAACACGATGGCGAGTTCCGGGCGCGTGAGTCCCTCGCCGGCCTTGCGCCGCTCCGCGATTTCCTCCTCGGACGGCAAGAACTCCAAGGCGCGATTCAAGTCTCCGGAGCGCTCCAGCGCGCGGATTACGAAAGCACTTTCGCTCAAGCGCTCTTTCGCCTGGAACTCGCTGGTACTGATCGCCTGACCTTGCAGGTAATTGTTGCGCAACACCAGCGCCGCCACTTCGTCGGTCATCTGCACCAGCAATCGATCGCGGGCCTTCTTGGTGATTTCCCGGGAACGAACGGCACCGTTCAACAAAATTTTCAAATTCACTTCGACGTCGGATGTGTTCACGCCCGCCGAATTGTCGATGAAGTCGGTATTGAGCCGGCCGCCCCGACGCGCGAATTCGATGCGCCCGAGCTGGGAGAAACCGAGATTACCTCCCTCGCCAATGACCTTGCAGTTCAGTTCGACGGCGTCGATGCGCACCGCGTCGTTGCTGCGATCGCCGACGTCGCTGTGGCTTTCAGTGCTCGCCTTGACGTAGGTGCCGATGCCGCCATTCCACAGGAGCTCGACGTGGGACTTGAGTATGGCTTTGATCACCTCGTTGGGTGTTACTTGAGCCGGCAGTTCGAGCAGCGTCTGGGCTTCGCGCGACAGCGTCAGGTTCTTCGCGCTGCGCGAGTACACGCCGCCGCCCTTCGAGATCGCGGCCCGGGAATAATCGTCCCACGAGGAACGCGGCAAGCGGAACAAGCGCTCCCGCTCGCGGAAGGATCGCGGCGCATCGGGATTCGGATCCAGGAAAATGTGCTGGTGATTGAAGGCCGCAATCAGCCGGATATGGGGCGACTGGAGCATGCCGTTGCCGAAAACATCGCCCGCCATATCGCCGATGCCTGCCACGGAGAAATCCTGCTTTTGAATGTCGGTGCCGATTTCGCGAAAGTGCCGTTTGACGCATTCCCAAGCGCCCCGCGCCGTAATGGCCATTTTCTTGTGGTCGTAGCCGGCCGAGCCTCCGGACGCGAAGGCGTCGCCCAGCCAGAAGCCGTATTCCTCGGAGATCGCATTGGCGATGTCCGAAAAAGTCGCCGTCCCCTTGTCCGCCGCAACCACGAGATACGCGTCGTCGGCGTCGTGGCGCACGACGCGCACCGGAGCGACGATTTTTTCATCGACAATATTGTCCGTGATGTCCAGCAACCCTCGAATCAGGGTCTGATAGCACGCGACGACCTCGGCTTGCTGCGCCTCGCGGTCGCCCTGCATCATGCGCCTGACGACGAAGCCGCCCTTGGCGCCGACCGGCACGATCACCGTGTTCTTGACTTGCTGCGCCTTCATGAGGCCGAGTACCTCGGTGCGGAAGTCCTCGCGCCGGTCGGACCAGCGGATGCCGCCGCGCGCCACGAACCCCATGCGCAGGTGCACCCCTTCCATGCGCGTCGAAAATACGAACACTTCGAACATCGGCTTCGGCAGCGGCAGTTCCCGCATCTTTTGGCTTTCGATCTTGAAGGACAGATAATCCTTGAAATCTCCGGCCTTCGTCGTCTGATATGCGTTGGTGCGCACCGTGACCGACAGGGCATTCCATAGAGCGCGCAGGATGCGGTCCTCGTCGGAGCGCGTGACCTCTTCGAGCTTGGAGCGGATTTGCTGGTCGAGTCGGGCGAGCACGCTGCGCCGGGTTGCGTCCGAAATCGCGGGGTCGAAGCGCGCGACGAATAGGTCCGCGAGGATGCGAGCGATGCTCGAATTATTCGCGAGCACCTGCGCGATGTAGCCCAAACTGAAAGGCAGACCCGTCTGCAAGAGATAGCGGCAGTAGGCGCGCAGCACCGTGACAAGGCGCCAGGGCACTCCCGCGACGAGAGTGAGCTGGTTGAAACTGTCGCTGTCCATCCGGCCGGTCCAGACAGCGGTGAACGCGCTCTTGATTTCACTTTCCAACACTTCGAATTTGGCCACCGCCGAGCCCTGAATGACCAATTCGAGATCTTGAATCCAGGCGCGGCGGCCGCCCGCGAACTCCAATCCATACGGTCGTTCGGCGATCACCTTGAGGCCCATGTTCTCGAGCATCGGCAATAAATCGGAAATCGGTATGGCGTCCTGGCCGCGGAAGATCTTCAGGAAGAACTTGTCCTTGCGGCGAGAATCGGTTCTATAGGTATCAAGGTGCAGGCGCTGCGGGTCTTTTTCTGCTGCCTCGAGGAAAGTGACATCGAGCGCGGCGGCATCGCCTTGAAAATCCTCGGTGTAGGCGGCGGGAAATGCCTGCGCGTAAGTCGCAAACAATTTCAACGCATAGGCTTCGTCGAAGCGCGCCAACAACGCCGTTTTGAAATCATCGGCCCATGAGCGAACCGCTATCGCGACGCGCTGTTCCAATGCGTCGGCATCGATGCGAGCCCCCTCGCTCGGCAGGGTGCGGGCTACGATGTGAATGCGGGCGAGGTTCGATTCGGCGATCTGCACCTGTGATTCCATGCTGAAGGCCGAGAAAGCGTCGCTGATGACACGTTCGATGCGCTGGCGAACCTGGGTATTGTATTTTTCGCGCGGTACGAAAACGAGGCTGGAGTAGAACCGCCGAAATGGGTCGCGCCGCAGCATCAGTCGCACGCGCGGGCGCTCCTGCAGACCGAGGATTCCCGTGACGATGCGATTGAGTTCCGGCACGCTGGCCTGAAACAACTCGTCGCGGGGAAAGGATTCCAAAATGTGCTGCAGCGCCTTGCCGTCATGGCTATCGGGCGCGAGTCCGAAGTGCAGTATGACTTGGGCGACCTTGTGTCGCACCAAGGGAATCTCGCGCGGGTTGGCGTTGTAAGCCGACGAGGTCCACAGCCCCAGAAAGCGCTTCTCGCCGATCAACCCTCCCTTGGGACCGAAATGCTTGATGCCGACATAGTCGAGATACCCGGCCCGATGCACCGTGGATTGAAGATTTGCCTTGGTGACGAGCGCCAAGTCGCGTAGACGGCTTTGGCGGCGAATGTCGGCGGGCAGCGTACGGCTGGTGCTTTGCGGGCGTTTGTGACCGCGGCGCATGAGTCCCAAGCCGCTGGCTTCCACGGGTTCCAATGCGTCGTAGGCCTTGCGGCTGCGCAGCCTGTACTCCCTGTAACCCAAGAACGTGAAATGCCGGTCTTCCATCCAAGCGAGCAGCG
The DNA here is from genome assembly GCA_963755965.1 of uncultured Gammaproteobacteria bacterium. GTDB lineage: Bacteria > Pseudomonadota > Gammaproteobacteria > Steroidobacterales > Steroidobacteraceae > Bog-1198. Next base: position 452,960 of record CAVWLU010000004.1, on the reverse strand, counting down.
CCTGCGTTTCACTCACATCGCGCGGATCGAAAGTGGTATGCAAAGAATTCAATTCATCCGCCGCCTGGCGCGCGGCGCTGCGCATTTTCGTCCAATCCGCGCAGGCAACCCGCACGTCGCGCATGCTGCGCTCGATCTCGGCACACAGGGATTGGATCTGTACCGGATCGACCATTCGATCCACTTCGACATGCTGGAAGGATTCGAGTCGCAGGTGCCTGTCGGCGGCACCCTCGCGCGGCTCGACGACTCGCAACACGCCGGCACTGTCGCGCGCCACCGCGAAGATCGGGTGCGCCAAAAAATGCAGGGCAAGAGCGCGCCGCGTCAATGCGAGTCCGATGGAATCGACGAGGAACGGCATGTCGTCGTTCACCATCTCGATAACGGTGTGCGGCGAGATGTAGCCGTGTTCGCGCAGCGTGGGATTGATTACGCGGACCAGCGCCCGGCCGCGACGCTGGCGCGCGAACATCAGATGCGATAACGCCGCGGCCGCGAGCATCGCGGGATCGCGGGCGGCAATATCTTCGGCATCGATGTTGGCGTAATAGGCTTGCAAGAAGCGTTTGGGATCGGCGCCGCGCATGGACTTCGGCAAACGGGCCGCCGCTGCTACGATCGCGGAGATGATTTTCCGATATTGTTCGGTGGTCGCCTGGTGCATGATGGTTTCCTAAGCGCTATTCCGGCTTTTCGAGATCGCCGATCGCGGCAGCCAGAAATCGGCATGCCTCCCCGCCGGTGATGCAGCGGTGATCGAAGCTCAATGAGAGCGGCATGCGCCGATGCGCGACGACGGCATTGGCAACTACCACCGCATCCTGGCGCACCTTGCCTGCGCCCAGAATCGCAACCGCCGGGGGCACCACCTGCGGAATCCCGTATCGGCCGGCGAGCGTGCCGAAATTGGACAACATCAGCGTGAAGTCACGCAGGTCCTCCGGCGTCGTGCTGCGTTGATGAGCTGCGGTCTTCTGCAGAGCGATCGCAGATCGCAGCTCATCCGGCGTCTTGTTCTGGATATTGCGCAATACCGGCACGATCAACCCCGCCGGGGTATCGACAGCAATTGCAAGGTCGATGTGCGAGTGCAGAATGCGAGTGCTGCTGGCAGCATCGTACCAGGCATTCAAGGCCGGCTCGGCGTGCCGGGCGCTGATCATGGCGCGAATGAGCCGCAGCATGTAATCGCCGCGCTGCGTCCAGGCGTGAATATCGGCATCGTCGCACACGGTACTCAAGGGGATCTCGGCCCGCGACCGCGTCATGCTGTTGGCCATTGCGCGCCGCGCGCCGCGCAGCGGCTCCGCGGTTGCTCCGGCGGGAACGTTCAAGCTAAGTCCGTTCGCGCCCGGTCCCTGCCGTGCGTGCTGATTGCCGTCGGGCCGCGATGGTGCGGGCGCGGCAGCCATTTGCGCGTGGACCAGGACATCATCGAGCTTGATGAGTCCGGCGGGTCCGGAGCCTGCGACGCTCTCGAGATCGATGCCAAACCGCTTGGCGAGTGCGCGCGCCATGGGGACCGCACGATTGCGGGCGACGCCGTTTCCGCGCGCGCGCCCGGTAGTCACAGCTTCCACAAATTCATCGTCGCTGGTATTCGGCATGCTGCCGACCACCGTTCCGGAATCGAAATCGATGAGCGGCGCGCCGGTCTCCACGATGTCGCCGACGGCGCCATGCAGCGCGGTGACGATACCGCTGAAAGGCACGGGCACTTCGACCACGGCTTTGGCCGTTTCCACCGATACCATCGGCTGATCCACCAGAACGTGGTCGCCGGGCTTGACGTGCCACTCGAGGATCTCGGCCTCGGCCAATCCCTCTCCCAAATCGGGAAGTTTGAATGTGCTCATGCTGGGGTCTCTAAACGGCCATGGTGACTTGTACCGCGTCCACGATGCGCTGCACGCCAGGAATGTAGTCGTGTTCTAGTTTGAACAGCGGCATGATCGTGTCGAATCCGGTAACTCGCTGGATGGGCGCGTGTAAATCGTATAAGCCATGTTCTGCGACGATCGCCGCTATCTCGGCGCCGACGCCGACATTGCGCGCCGCTTCGTGCACGATCACCAGCCGACCGGTCTTGGCTACCGACGCGAGGATGGTCTCGCTGTCGATAGGGCTCAAGGTCGCAAGATCGATGACTTCGGCACTGATGCCTTGACTGTCGAGCTCAGTGACGGCGCGCAGCGTTTCGAGGGTCATGGCCCCCCAAGTCACGATGCTGACATCGCTGCCCTCGCGCAATATGAAGCACTGATCGAGGGGTAGTGCCTGCCCGTCATCGCTCACTTCTTGGCGCATTCCGCGATACAGACGCACCGGTTCCAAAAACATCACGGGATCGGGGTTGCGAATCGCCGCGAGCAAAAGGCCGTAGGCGCGCACGGGCGACGATGGGCATACGACGCGAATCCCCGGAATGTGACACAGCATGGTTTCGGTGCTCTCCGAGTGGTGCTCGGGTGCATGGATCCCTCCGCCGTGCGGCGTACGAATGACCACGGGGCAACTTAAGCGCCCGCGCGTGCGGTAACGCATGCGAGACATGTGATTCACGATCTGATCCAGCGCCGGGTACATGAAACCCATGAACTGAATTTCCGCGACCGGCTTCAGGCCGTGGGTCGCCATCCCAACAGCCATTCCGGCGATGGTCGCTTCGGCCAACGGCGTGTCTTGCACCCGATCCTTGCCAAAACGCGCTTGCAGTCCCGCGGTCGCGCGAAACACTCCGCCGTTTGCGCCTACGTCCTGACCGATCACGACCACATCTTCGTCGTGCTGCATCTCCCAGCCGTGCGCCATCGCGATGGCCTCGACCATGGTTATTTTTGCCAATTCAATGCCCGCTGGGCTTCGCGCCATATTTGCGCGCGGTGGCACGCTGCTCACGCAGGTGCTGCGGCAATTCAGCGAACAAGGTGTCGAACATGGCGTCGGTCGATTGCTTGGCGTAGTTCAAGTATTCGTTCACCGCGGCATCGACTTGGCGGGTGCAGTCATGCAGCAGAGCCCGCTCCTGCTCTTCGTTCCAGATGCCGGCCTTGACGAGATAGTGGCGAATGCGAATCAAGGGTTCCACCGCCCATGCCTCCTTGACCTCTTGGCTGCCCCGATAGCGGCTGGCATCATCCGCGGTCGTATGGTCGCTCAATCGATAGGTCAGGGCTTCGATCAAGCACGGGCCGCCGCCGCGCCGGGCCGTCTCCAATGCCTGGCTTACCACATGGCGGACGACGAATACATCGTTGCCATCCACCTGCACCCCGGGAATTCCTGCGGCCACGGCCTTTTGCGCCAGGGTGCGCGACGCCGTTTGCAGGCCGACGGGAACGGAGATCGCCCAGCCATTGTTCACGATCACGAACACCACGGGTAAGGCACGAGCACCGGCTAGATTGAGCGCCTCGTAGAACGCCCCTTCGGAAGTTCCGCCGTCGCCGATGTAGGCGAGGGCGCAGCGCGGCTCCTTTCGGAGTTTGAACGCCATGGCCGCGCCCGCCGCATGCAGCGTCTGGGTCGCGATCGGCACGCACCAGGCAAAATCGTGTCTGGGATGGGCAAAGTCGCTGCCGCGTTCGTCGCCGCCCCAATACGTCAAAATCTCCGCCATGGTTACGCCGCGCCATAGCTGAGTACCGAATTCTCGATACACGGGCGCCAACACGTCTTCCGGGCGCATGGCTGCGCCAATCCCCACGTGCGTGGCTTCGTGCCCAAGACAGGATGGATAGGTGCCGAGTTGTCCCGTGCGCTGCAGATTCACGGCCTTGGCATCGAACACCCTTACCCGCGTCATCGCTTGATACATACGCAAGACATCGGCAGGGTCCGCGGCGAACTCCGGCAGCGGCGCCACGACGTCACCCCGGGAATCGAGAATCTGCTTATATTCTATTTTGAATTCGGCGACCGTCGACATGTGCGAATTATGCCAGGGCTTGCAGGCCGGCGCTTCAGGCACGGTGCTGACCCGCGAGATAGTGCTGAGTTTGCATCTCGATGAGCCGACTGGAGGCGCGCTGGAATTCGAAGTGCAATCGATCGCCCTGATACAGAGCATTCGGCGCAGCCGCCGCCGAGACCACGATCTTGACGCCGCGGTCGTAGAGTTCGTCGATCAACATGATGAAACGGCGTGCCGCGTCTTCGTCCTGGTGCGTGAACTGCGGAATGTTCGCGATGAAGATAGTGCCGTACAGGTGCGCGAGCTCGATGTAATCGTTCTGGCTGCGCGGTCCTTCGCACAGTTCACGGAATTCGAACCAGGCCATGCCCGGACCGGTGGCGAGGGCATGGAGAGCGCGGCCTTCGATGTTGAGCGTAACGGGTCCTGACACGGTGTCGCCCGCAAGTGCGGCGAACCGCTCTTTGAGCGCCGGCGCCGTTCCCGGCAGCTTGGCCTGCAGGTAGGTCGGCGCCTGTTCGAGCTGGCGCAGCCGATAGTCGATGCCGCCGTCCAAGTGCAGGACGTCGACATGCGATCGAATGAGTTCGATGGCGGGTAGAAATCGTTGGCGTTGCAGGCCATCTTTGTATAAATCCTCGGGCGGCAGATTAGAAGTCGCAACCAGGGTTACGCCGCGGCGAAAGAGCCCCTCGAAAAGACCCGCCAGAATCATCGCATCAGCGATGTCCGCGACGAAGAGCTCGTCGAGACAGATGACCCGAGTGCGCGCGGCGATACGTTTTGCCACCACGTCCAGCGGCTCACTGCGTCCTTCGATACTGCCGAGCTCGGCATGCACCCGGCGCATGAAATGGTAGAAATGAGTACGCTCGGCTCCGGATGGCAGCGAAGCGAAGAACAGATCCATCAGCAGCGTCTTGCCGCGGCCTACCCCGCCCCAGAGATACAGCCCACGCGGAGCAGGTTCTGCCGCACCAACCGACAGCGGTAACCAAGAACGCAGCGTTCGAAGAAAGGTGGGCGAGTGGCGACGTAGATTCTCACTCAGGGCGGAAAGGCGCGCTGCCGCGTCCGACTGTGCCGCATCGAATTCCAATCGATGAGCGGCCACCTTTTCCTGCAAGCGCGCGCTCACAGTCTTAAGCTCGACGCTGGTCACGAAAAAACTCCAAAGCTACAGGCTTTGGTAGTTAGGACCCGACCCACCCTCAGGCGTGACCCAAGTGATTTGATCGGTATAGGGTTCTTTGATATCGCAGGCCTTGCAATGCACGCAGTTCGACGCATTGATTTGAAGTTTCTTGCCGCCGCTGCCGTCCGAGATCATTTCATAGACGTTGGCGGGGCAAAAGTTGGTGCATGGATTGCCGAATTCAGTAATGCAGCGCGTGGCGCAGAGTCCCGGATCGGCCACGTGAAGATGCACGGGTTGGTTCTCATCGTGCGTAGTCGAGGCAAAGAATACGAACGCCAGCCGGTCCCGCGGCGGCAGCTCCCGGTTGCCCCAGTCGCGGTCGGGCGAGGCATAGTCCAGGTGCTTGAGTGCCTTGTCATCGGCGTGATTCGCGAGCGTCCAAGGGGACCTTCCCCGGGTCACGTAGGTTTCGAACGCCGCGTTGGCGAGGCCGAACATCAATCCGCGGTTGAACCCAGGACGGATATTTCGCACCTGGTACAGTTCGCGGCCCCCGGGCGAACCGCGCCAGCGCTTGTCAAAGCCAACGCTCGTGCCGTTCTCGACATAGTGCGCGGCGGCGGTCATGCCGGAGCGGATCGCCTGATGAATTCCTTTGATCTTCGGGGTATTGAGGGTACCGCCCGCATCGCCAACCAACATCGCACCGGGCATCTCAAGCGTGGGCATGGATTGATAGCCGCCCTCGATCACCGTACGAGCGCCTCCGGCAAGAATCTCGCCGCCGTCCAACAGTGACTTGACGTCCGGGTGATTCTTGTACTGCTGAAAAGCTTCGAAGGGCTTGAGCCTAGGATCCTCGTAATCCAAGCCCACCACGAAGCCCACGTACACACGGTCGTTGTTGAGGTGATAAAGGAAACTGCCGCCGTAGGTGCGGTTGTCGAGCGGCCATCCCACCGTATGCTGAATGAGACCTGGCTGTACGCGCCCCGGCGGCAGCTGCCAGAGCTCTTTGAATCCCAGACCGTAGGTCTGCGGCGACTTGCCGGCATCGAGCTTGAACCGCTTGATCAACTGCTTGGAGACGCTTCCGCGGCAGCCTTCGCAGAACATGGTGGTTTTGGCGTGGATTTCGGGTCCCAGCGCAAAATTGGGCCCGGGTTCACCGTTCTTTTCCACTCCCATGTCGCCGATGCGCACGCCCATCACGGCCCCGGAAGCATCGAACAGTGCTTCGGCGGCCGCAAAACCGGCAAAGACGTCGACGCCGAGCCGCTCCGCCTCCGCCCCCAGGATCGGAATCAGTTGCCCGAGCGAGATGATGAAATTGCCGTGATTGCGCATTTGAGGGGGTGTGATCGGCAGCTTGTAGCGTTTGCGCCGGGTCAGAAATGAGAATTCATCGCGCCCGGCAGGCACGCAAATTGCGGGTGCGTGCTCGCGCCACTGGGGCAAGAGATCATCGAGGGGACCCGGCTCCAACACCGCTCCGGACAGGGAATGCGCGCCCAAGCTCGCGGCCTTCTCGAGCACACAGACGCCGAGGTCGGGGTTCAATTGCTTGAGACGGATCGCACAGGCGAGCCCGGCAGGGCCCGCGCCGATGATTGCAACCTCGTATTCCATGACATCACGTTGGCTTTCGGTCATCGCATTCGCCCCTGCTAAGGTTCTAAAACCCCATTTGTCGCGGTAAAACGGCCGCGTAGTACACCATAAACCGCGATTTTGAACGAGATGTCCACCTATCGGACAGGCGGATGAGGGGATTTTTCTGCCGCCGTCGCTTTACCCAGTGGGGATCACCATGTTTGTAGGCCACGGAAGCTGCCAACCAGGATGGCCGATGGATTGGGCATGGTCAGGGCAGGGACGCCCACCCCGGCTTGCGTTTCTCGAAAAATGCCTCGAAGCCCTCTTGAGCTTCCGGCTGCACTCGAAGGCGCGCGAGCCGTTCTCCCATGTCAAGCGCCGTTGCCGTGCGATCGTGAGGCGAGCGGACGACGTCGCGGATCAAGAGCTTGGCCTCCGCCAATGCGCCCGGCGCTGCCTTGCGCAAGTCAGCTGTGATGCGCTCGCAGCTCGCATCCAGTTCGCCGGCGGCCACGACCTCGTGTACCAGCCCCATTTCCTTCAATTGGTCGGCCGTCAGCGTCTCCGCGGTCAAAAAATAGCGCCGTGCCGCACTTTGGCCGATTTTCGCGAGCACAAAGGGCGAGATCACTGCCGGAATGATGCCGAGCCGCACCTCGGTAAATGCGAATTTCGCGTGCGACGCGGCAATCGCAATGTCGCAGGCCGATAGCAATCCAATTGCTCCGCCGTAGGCATTGCCGTTGACCCGAGCCAGTGTCGGCTTGGGAAGCGTATCGAGGGTGCCGAGCAGCGTCGCGAGTCCCTTCGCGTCCGCCAGGTTGGCGTCTTCATGGGCGTCACGCTGTGATTGCATCTCCGCGAGATCGGCGCCGGCGCTGAATGCATCGCCCACGCCGGTAATCTCTACCACACGCACGGCGGGGTCGTGCTCACAACGATGCAGCGCCGTCGAGAGAGCGGCGATGGTCGCGCGATCGAGCGCGTTGCGTTTCGCCGGCCGGTTAATGGCAATGCGGGCAACGCCCGCAACTATCGACGTCTGAACGGAGTCGCCCATGTCAGGTAGGCTTCACGATCTAGATAATCTCGATGGCGATCGCCGTCGCTTCGCCTCCGCCGATGCACAGGCTCGCGATGCCGTGCTTCTTGCCGCGGTTTTTCAATGCATGGATCAAGGTCGTCAAAATTCGCACGCCGGTCGCGCCGATGGGATGCCCGAGCGCGCAGGCGCCGCCGTTGACGTTGACCTTGGCATGATCCAACCCTAAATCCTTGATGGCCGCCATCGTAACCACCGCAAACGCTTCGTTCACCTCGTACAAGTCGACATCGTTAGCCTGCCACTTCAGCTGTGTCAGCAATTTTTGGATCGCGCCCACGGGCGCCAAAGTGAACCATTCAGGCTCTCGGGCGAAGCTCGAGTAGCCCAGGATCCGTGCCAGCGGCTTCAGGCCGCGCGCTTTGCACAGGGACTCGCGCATCAGAACGACGGCGGCTGCTCCGTCGGAAATGCTCGCCGAACTGGCGGCGGTCACGGTTCCATCCTTCTTGAAGGCCGGCTTGAGTCCCGGAATCTTCGATATATCGATCGTGGTCGGCGTCTCATCCTTGTCGATCAACACTTCGCCTTTGCGGGTCTTGGTGGTGACCGGGGCCACTTCATTTGCGAACGCCGTTCCGGCGACGGCTGCTTGCGCGCGGCGTGCCGACTCGCTGGAGAAATCGTCTTGCGCCTGACGGGTAAATTCGTACTTTCCGGAGGTCGCCTCGGCAAAGCAGCCCATCAGCTGGCCGTCCCAGGGGCTTTGTAGCCCGTCGAAGAACATATGGTCCAGTACTTCCTGGTGGCCCATCCGATAGCCCGCCCGCGCCTTCGGGAGGAGATAGGGCGCATTGGTCATCGACTCGAGGCCGCCGGCGACGATGATGCGGGCAGATCCGGCCAGAATTTGGTCGCTGGCCAGCATCACGGCTCGCATGGCGGAACCGCACATTTTGTTGACCGTGGTGGTGGGAACGCTCGCCGGGAGCCCGGCGCCCAAGGCCGCCTGGCGCGCCGGTGCTTGGCCAAGGCCGGCAGACAGGACGCAGCCCATGATCACTTCATCGATCTCGGAGGCGGGTACCCCGGAGTCCGCGACGGCGGCCTTGATGGCCACGGCGCCGAGTTGCGGGGCGGTGACGCCGGCGAAAACTCCTTGGAAGGCGCCAACCGGAGTCCGGCGGGCGGCCACAATGACGATGGGATCCGAGCTCATGACTGCATTCCGTGGGTGTAAAGAGGGACTTCCAAGTATAACCCCGGCCAGCGGGGTGGCCGCGAAATCTAGGGCGCGAGCGGCTCTCCGACCGCTTCGGCGATGAGCTCGCGGCTGCGTTGGCGGGCCCCCTCGGGATCGAGAACGCTCAAGATCTCGAACCGGATGGGCTTGCGCCGAATCCGGATGCTCCCGTTCGGCAGAACCGCCCTCGTGCCATGTATCGCGACGGCAACAATGCGCATTTGCGACCGCTCGGCGGTCGCAAACGCACCCCCCAAAAATCTGCCCACCTGGCGGGTGGAATCGAAGGTCCCCTCGGGAAAAAACACCAGCGATTGGCCGCTGGCCGCGAGCTTCCACACCCGGCGCGCGTCGGAACCGCTTTTGTGCCGATCGAAGCGTTCGACGAAGGCGGAGCCTAAGCGCCGGAGTAAAAGGCTGGCCAAAGGCACGCGCACCATTTCTTTTTTGATTACGAAGGCAAATTCGGGAGGTAAGGCTGCCGCGGCAACGATCCCGTCGATGTAGCTGCCGTGATTGGCGACGACCACGCAGGGGTCGGTCGGCAACCGTTCTATTCCCTCGACTCGGAAGGGGATTCCGGCCGCGCGCAAGAAACCGCGGGCAAACACCCCGGCGACCCGGCGCCGGCCGCGCAGCCCGGGCAGGAACATATTGATCGTGAGCACGATCAGGGCCATTGCGAGGAACAGCACCAGGCAGTATGCCGCGTAGAGGATTCCCAACACATTCGGCGGTTTGAGTTCTGTGATCTGGTTCTCCTTATGTTAATAGTTATAGTTACTGTGAGGCTGGTCACGCCGACCTGCAAGGACCCCTCGCATACTGCAATCCGGTAGCGCGTACAGCACCATTTCGTGCGACTTTCACGCGGGAAATTATGGCGACGGCTCTCAAACGGTCGGTTTATACACGCAGCTCGGGCGCAGGGGTACCGACGGCTCGCGATGCCGCGGATCCGGCTTTGCAGCGTTTCCTCGACGCGGTCTGGATGGAGCGCGGCCTTTCGGCCAATACGCTCGCCGCTTACCGCGCCGATTTGACCGCATTGGCGCGTTGGCTCGAAGAGCGCGACAGCGCTCTACTGAAAGCCACACGCATCGAACTGCTCGGCTTCATCGCCGCGCGCGTGGAGGGCGGCTCCAGGCCCCGTTCGACCGCGAGGCAGCTATCGAGTTTCCGGCGATTCTTTCGTTTCATGCTGCGCGAAGGGTTGGTTACGACCGATCCCACTGCGCAAATCGCGATGCCGAAAATCGGCCGCTCGCTCCCCAAATCTCTCACCGAGGCAGAGGTCGATTCTCTGCTCGAGGCGCCGACCGTGTCCGATCCGCTGGGCCACCGCGATCGCACCATGCTCGAGGTGCTGTATGCCACGGGACTACGCGTCTCGGAACTCGTGAGCCTCAAGCACAACCAGGTGAATCTGAACCAGGGCGTGATGCGTGTGGTCGGTAAGGGCAACCGCGAACGCCTGATTCCTCTGGGCGATGAGGCGGTCAAGTGGCTGCAGCAGTTCATGCAAGGCCCGCGGGTGGAAATCCTGCTGGAACGGCAGACGGACTACTTGTTCCCGACCCGGCGGGGCGATCGAATGACGCGCCAGGCTTTCTGGCACATCATCAAGCGCTACTCGAAAAAAGCCGGGGTCGAGAAGGAACTCTCGCCGCATACGCTGCGGCATGCATTTGCCACCCATCTGTTGAATCACGGAGCGGATTTGCGGGTTGTGCAAATGCTCCTGGGGCATAGCGACCTGTCCACGACCCAGATCTATACGCACGTTGCGCGCGAGCGCTTGAAAGATCTGCACTCGCAGCACCACCCGCGCGGCTAGGCGCTCAGCCGCCATCGTCTGTTAGAATTTCGTGAACCACTGGCCTTAGGTGGAGTCTAAATTCGCGTGATCCTTTGGAGCGCTCCATGTTGAAACGTCTTGCTGTGCTGGTTTCGCTCGCTGCTGCCGCTAATTTGAACGCGTGGGCCGCCCCGGCCGACGTATCTGCGGATCCGCGTGCGGCGCTGGTAAAGCTGCTTCCGGCCGGTTCCAAGATCGAGGATTTGAAGCCTTCGCCGATCCCGGGCATCTACGAATTCATGCAGGGCGCCGACGTGAGCTATTTGACCGCCGACGGCAAATATTTTCTCGACGGCAACGTGTACGACATGAGCACGCGCGAGAATTTGAGCGAGGCGCTTCGATCGCACGCGCGGTTGGCCATGATCGACGCCGTTCCCGAATCTCAGATGGTGATCTTCTCGCCGAAGAATCCGCTGTATACGATCACTGTGTTCACCGATGTGGACTGCCAGTACTGCCGCAAGCTGCACAGCGAGATTGCGGAAATCAACAAGCTCGGCGTTCGCGTGCGCTACATGTTCTATCCGCGCAGTGGTCCGAACACGGAAAGCTGGCGCAAGGCGGAAGTCGTGTGGTGTTCAGCCGATCGCAATGAAGCGCTGACCAAGGCGAAGGCCGGGGGTCAGTTGGATATGAACAAAACCTGCGGACCCAATCCGGTGGCGCGCGAATATGCACTTGGGCAGAGCATTGGGGTGCGCGGGACACCGGCAATCGTCACTGAGAGCGGCGAGTTCCTCAATGGATACATGCCGCCGCGCGAACTATTGCAGGCGATCAAAGAGACCCAGGTGGCGAAGCGCTAGCCGCTGGAAGCGCTAACTGCTGAATGCGCTAGCTGCTGCTGAAGTAGTGGCGGCGCTCATCGCTCCAGCAATTTCAGCTTGTCCTTGACGCCTTCCCATTGCTTGGCGTCCGCCGGCGGCTCTTTCATCTCACTGATCACAGGCCATTTCTTGGCGAGTTCGGCGTTCAGTTGACGGAAATTCTCCTGGCCGTCGGGGATCTCTTCTTCGGAATAGATGGCTTCCACCGGGCACTCGGGCTCGCAAAGCGTGCAGTCGATGCATTCATCCGGATCGATCACGAGGAAATTCGGACCTTCGTGAAAGCAATCGACGGGGCATACCTCCACACAGTCCATGTATTTGCACTTGATGCAGCTTTCGGTGACCACGAACGCCATGACTTACCCTTCTTGATGAACAGCTTAAATGTGTGAACGATCGGCTAAATGGGCTGCTATTCTGCCACAGCCGAGCAGAAAGGCTCCTACCTCTTCAACGGACGCGTCAGCTCCGTAAAATGATGATCCTCGCGGCCGGCGGCGCGATCGGAATAGTACTTTCGCAGGGTAAACTCCCCGCTCGGAAACGCCAAATCAGCCCAAGGTATTTCCGCTTCCTCGTACAATCCGACCTCCAGGCTCTCGGGCCCCGGCGCGAACTCCGGCTGCAGTAATTGCGCCCGAAACATCACGTGCACCTGGCCGGCGTGAGTCACGTTGACCACCGCCAGCAAAGAACCCACCTCGACCTTCGCCAAAGCCTCTTCGTAGCATTCGCGCGCTGCCGCGTTCTGCATGGTTTCCCCGTTTTCCATGAATCCCGCGGGCACCGTCCAGTACCCTAAGCGCGGCTCAATGGCGCGCCGGCACAAGAGGATCTTCCCTTCCCACTGGGGTACGCATCCCAGCACCAACAGCGGGTTTTTGTAGTGAATCGCGCCGCAGCTGGTGCACACGAACCGCGGCAGGTGATCCCCCGCAGGAATTTTCGATGTAACAGGTGAGGCGCAGTGACTGCAGAAATTCAAAGGGAGTCCATTATTTAATATCTGGTGCCCGGAGAGGGAATCGAACCCACACGGTGTCACCACCACCGGATTTTGAGTCCGGCGCGTCTACCAGTTCCGCCATCCGGGCATGCCAGATCAGCGCAGTATATGCGATCCGCGCACTTGGTAGTATTGCTTAAGAATGCAGCGCACGGATTTTTACTTCGACCTTCCCAAGGAACTCATTGCCCAGCGGCCCGTCACCCCGCGCTCAGCCAGCCGGCTGTTGCATCTCGAGGGGAAAGGGGGTGCTTGGCGAGACCTCGACTTCCGCGATTTTCCGGGGCTTTTGACAGCGGCCGATCTCTTGGTGTTCAACGACACGCGCGTCGTACCTGCGCGAATCTTCGGGACGAAGGACAGCGGCGGCAGAATCGAGCTGTTGCTCGAGCGGGTGCTCTCGGCCCGCACGGCGCTGGTACACGCTCGAGCCAGCAAGGCGTTGAGGCCGCAGTCCGTCGTGAAGCTTCCCGGCGGTCAGACCGCGCGCATGCTCGGCCGACAGGGGGACTTGTTTGAGCTGGAATTTTCGGCCGACGTGTTGGCCTTCTTCGAGGCTCACGGCGCTGTGCCGCTGCCTCCCTATATCGATCGCGCACCTGAGCCTATGGATCGTGAGCTCTATCAGACCGTGTATGCGCGAGCGCCTGGCGCCGTTGCCGCACCGACGGCGGGACTGCACTTCGACGCAGATATCTTTGGCGCGCTCGAAGCGAGCCACGTCAGGCATGCGTTCGTTACATTGCACGTCGGCGCGGGCACCTTTCAGCCCGTGCGGGTGGACGACATCGACGGGCACGAAATGCATATGGAATATATGGAGGTGCCCGAAGCCACTTGTGCCGCAATCAACGCCACGCGCGCCGCCGGCGGCCGGGTGATCGCGGTGGGCACGACCGTCGTGAGGAGCTTGGAAACCGCCGCAGCAGCAGGCAGTGCGCGCGGTAATCTCGTCCCCTATAAGGGACCGACGCGCATTTTCATCAAGCCGGGCAGCAAGTTTCGCGCGGTGGACGCGATGCTGACCAATTTTCACTTACCCGAATCGACGCTCTTGATGCTGTGCGCAGCCTTCGTGGGCCGCGATGCATTGCTGTCGGCGTACGCGCACGCCGTCGCGGCACGATATAGATTTTTCAGCTACGGTGATGCGATGTTCTTGACGCCGGCAGCAGCAGTTATGGAGCGAGCGTGAGCGCGCTGCCCCGCATGCGTTTCGAGTTGCTGTTGCAGGACGGCGCGGCCAGGCGTGGCCGTATGACGTTTGCGCGCGGCACCGTCGAGACGCCGGCGTTCATGCCAGTTGGGACCTACGGCACGGTGAAGGCGATGACGCCCGAACAGCTCGAGGACATCGGCGTCGAAATCGTGCTCGGCAATACCTTCCATTTATATCTGCGTCCCGGGCTTTCCGTGATCGAAGCGCATCAGGGTTTGCATCGCTTCATGCATTGGAGCCGGCCCATTCTCACCGATTCGGGCGGGTTCCAAGTGTGGAGCCTCAAGGACATGCGGAAAATAACCGAGGAGGGTGCGCGTTTTCGTTCGCCGGTCGACGGTGCGCAGGTTTTTCTATCGCCTGAGGAGTCGATGCGCATTCAGCGCGTTCTAGGCTCGGATATCGCCATGAGTTTCGATGAGTGCACGCCTTATCCGGCGGACGAGGCCGAGGCGCGTACTTCCATGGAGCTATCGATGCGCTGGGCGCTGCGTGGTCATCAGGAGTACTACTCCAGCGATCCGCCGGGGACACTGTTCGGCATCGTGCAAGGCGGAGTGCACGGCAATTTACGCGCCGCGTCGCTGGCGGCGCTCGAGCAGATCGATTTTGCGGGCTTGGCCATCGGCGGTCTCGCAGTCGGCGAAAGCGAGACGGAACGCAGCGAGGTCCTTGATGGACTGATGCCCTTGATGCCGTTGCACAAGCCGCGCTATCTCATGGGTGTCGGCCGACCGGAGGATATCGTAGAGGCGGTGCGGCGAGGAGTCGACATGTTCGACTGCGTCATGCCGACGCGGCACGCGCGCAACGCGCATCTTTTTACTCGCGCGGGGGTGCTCAACATCCGTAACGCGATGCATCAGAAGGATACCGGCCCCATCGAGGAGGGATGCGGGTGCTATACCTGCCGCCACTACAGCCGCAGCTACCTGCGCCATTTGGACAAGTGCAGCGAGATTTTGGGATCGCACTTGAACACGATCCACAATTTGTTTTTCTATCAGCGGCTGATGGGGGAAATACGCGCGGCGATCGAGGCAAAGCGGTTTGCGGTCTATGCGGATGAGTTCTACGCGTTGCTAGGGCGCCGCCCTGACGGGGCCGCTCTGCCGACCGGCGTCGGTTAGGGGCCCGCCGTACAGCCGCCCGCGCGTTAAGTTTTGGCCGGCTGCTGTATAGTATGCGGCTTTGTGCCGCGGCGTCCGCCGCAAAAAATGGGTGTAACACTATGGATTTCTTCATTAATTCTGCCCACGCGCAGGCCGCCGGCGGGGCCGGCGGGCAGGGCATCATGAGCGCCTTGTTGTTGCCCGTGCTGCTATTGGTAGTGTTCTATTTTCTGCTGATTCGCCCGCAGAACAAGCGCGCCAAGGAACAGCGCGAGATGCTGTCCAAAATCGCGGCGGGGGATGAAGTGGCCACCACCGGTGGAATTCTCGGTAAGGTCGTCGAGGTCGGCGAACAGTTCTTGACCTTGGAAATAGCCAACGGCGTGACCGTCAAGCTGCAGAAGTTCCAAGTCGCGCAACTGCTGCCCAAGGGCACGGTCAAGAGCGCATGATTTCATATCCGCGCTGGAAGATCGCGCTGGTCGCGGTGGTTCTGCTGATCGGAATTTTCCTTGCGCTGCCGAATCTCTTCGGCGAAGAGAACGCGCTGCAGCTGGCGCGCGATCGCGCGGCCGTGCAAACGACCGACCGTACCAGCATCGAGCAGCTGCTCGCATCCAAAGGCGTAAGCCCAAGCGGCGCGTTCCTGGAACAGGGCCGCTTGACGCTGCGATTCATCAGCAAGCAAGACCAGCTGAAGGCGCGCGATTTGATTGCCGAAGCGCGACCCGGCGATTTCACCATCGCTTTGTCGCAAGCGTCGCGCGTGCCTGATTGGATGCGCAATTTGGGCTTGAGTCCGTTGAAGCTTGGCTTGGACCTGCGCGGCGGCGTTTACCTCGTGTATCAGGTGGACGTGCTGGGAGCGGTCAAACAGCAGCTCGATCATCGCGAACAGGATTTTCGCGCCTCGCTTCGCAGTGCGCGCGTGCCCTACCAGGACGTGCAAGTGGACTATCCGACGGACCGCGTACGGGTAGTGTTTCGCGACGCCGATAGCATGACCAAGGGCAACGCAGCGATCCTTGCGGACAACCGCAACTTACATTTGACCGAGGTCACCGTCGACGGATTACCCGCTTTGGAGCTGAAACTCACGCCGCAGGAAATCAAGGAACGCCAGGATTACGCAGTCCAGCAAAACATCGTCATCCTCCGAAATCGATTGAACAGCCCGGAACTCGCGGTGTCCGAGCCACAGGTCGCGCGCGAAGGCGTCGATCGCATCGCCATCCAATTGCCCGGACTGCAAAACTCCGCCGAAGTGAAGAAAATTCTCGGCAAGACGGCGACTTTGGAATTTCGCATGGTCGACGAAACCAACAACCCGCTCGAAGCCGCGGCGACCGGCCGTGTTCCCTTGGGGTCGAAGCTCTACTACACACGTGAGAAGCAACCGGTGCTGCTGAAGCGCGACGTGGTCGTGACCGGGGATCAGCTCACCGATGCGTCCTTCCAGCCCAACACTCAGGATGGCCCTGCGGTGTCGGTCAGCCTGGACAGCCGCGGCGCCGGGAAAATGCTGAAGAACACCGAGGAAAATATCGGTCATCTGATGGCGGTCGTGTTCATCGACCGCTCACGCGAAAAAAATGCCCAAGGCGTTGAGGTCGACCGCACCACGGAAGAGGTCATCAATCGAGCGACCATCCGTGGAGTGTTCAGCAACAACTTCCAAATCACGGGCGTCAATCCCATCGAGGGCCGCGAGCTCGCTCTGTTGCTGCGCGCCGGCGGTTTGGCGGCGCCATTGACTCCGGTGGAAGAACGCGCCATCGGCCCGAGCCTGGGGCAGGACAATATCGACAAGGGCCGCAATGCCATGGTTTTCGGGATGTTGGCGGCCTTCGTGTTCATGGCGATCTACTACAAGCTGTTCGGTTTGATCGCGGATGTGGTGCTCGTCGCCAACGTCGTGCTGCTCACGGCATTTTTGTCTCTGGTGGGGGCGGCGCTGACATTGCCCGGAATTGCGGCCGTGGTATTGACGGTCGGTATGGCGGTCGATGCGAACATATTGATCTACGAACGCATTCGCGAGGAATTGCGCAACGGCGTATCGCCGCGCGCCGCGATCACCGCCGGCTTTGACCGGGCATTCTCGGCGATCGCAGACTCCAACGTCACGGCGCTGATTGCAGGCTTGGTCTTGTGGTTGTTCGGCGCCGGTGCGGTACGTGGTTTTGCGGTGGTGCTGGTGCTTGGTATTGCGACATCGATGTTCACATCACTGATGGGCAGCCGCGCGTTGGTTCAGGTCATATATGGCGGTAAGCGCAAGGTCGAACGCTTGTCCATCTAGCCGATAGGTTCGCCGCGAGGTTTAAGTCCATGGAATTTTTTCATAAGGTAACGCGCTTCCCGTTCATGAACACCCGCAAGGTGTGGTACGGGCTGTCCGCGATGCTGATCGTCGCATCGCTCGGACTGGTGGCGGTGCGCGGCCTGAATCTGGGCGTCGATTTCACAGGCGGTGTGGTCGTCGAAACGAATTTCCCGCAGGCGCCCAACATCGAGCATTTACGCGCCGCCTTAGGCCAAGCGGGGGTGCCCACTGCCCAAGTTCAGGCTTTCGGAAGTTCGCGGGATATCTTGGTGCGACTGCCGCCCGATCCGAACGTGAAGGGCGAACAGATCGGCGCCCGGATCCTCGAGATTTTCAAGACGGTCGACGGCGGCGTGAAACTGCAGCGGACGGAAGTCGTGGGGCCTCAAGTGGGTCAGGAACTCTTCGTCAAGGGCGCATGGGCGCTGGTGGCGACGCTGGTACTCATCTTGATCTACGTGCTGTTGCGGTTCACGCCCAAACTGGCGCTCGGCGCGATATTCGCCGTGTTGCACGACCCGATATGCGTGGTGGGCTTTTTTGCCCTGACTCAGATGACCTTCGATCTTACCGCGATTTCGGCCATCCTCGCGGTGATCGGTTATTCGCTGAATGACACCGTCATCGTTTTCGACCGGGTGCGGGAACGCGCGCGCATGGCGCGTAAACTGCCGATTGCGCAGGTAATCGACGAATCCATCAACCAGACGCTGTCGAGAACCTTGATGACCAAGTTGGTGACATTGCTGGTGGTGGTGGCGCTGTTGATTTTCGGCGGAGAAACTCTGCACGGATTCTCCGCGGCCTTGGTGATCGGCATCCTCGCCGGCACCTACTCATCGATCTACATTTCAGCTGCGCTTGCTTTGGATTTGGGCCTCAGGACCGACGACCTGCTGGAGCGCAAGCTCACCAAGCCCGAAGAAATCGACGGCTTACCCTGAGGCGGGTGAATTCCTATAGAGTCGTTCGGTGGAACTACTCTTAGATCCGCAGACCTGGCTATCCTTCTCCACTCTGGCGGTGCTCGAGATCGTTCTCGGCATCGACAACATCATTTTCCTCTCCATTCTGATCGACCGCTTGCCCCGGGCGCAGCGCAGAAGCGCGCGCATCCTGGGCTTGGGTTTCGCCATGCTGACACGCATTGCGCTTTTGTTTTCGGTCATCTGGCTCGCCAATCTGCGCGAGCCGCTATTTGCGTTTCTGGGCAAGCCCATTTCCATGCGCAGCATCATTTTGTTCGTCGGCGGAGCGTTCTTGGTGGTCAAGAGTGCGATGGAAATTCGCGACATGCTCAGGGGCAAGAAAGCCGGACGCGATGCGGGAGTGATGCATAGCTTTTGGTTCATCATTCTGCAGATCGGCATCATCGACATCGTGTTTTCGATCGATTCGGTATTCACGGCGATTGGTCTCGCAAACCGCGTCGAGGTGATGATCGCCGCCATCGTGGTCTCGGTGCTCATGATGATGGTGGTCTCCAGTGCGGTGAGCCGCTTCATCGAGCGGCATCCGACCATCAAAGGCTTGGCCTTGGGGTTCCTCGTGCTCGTAGGGGGATCCTTGATAGCGCAGTCCCTGGATATGGAGATACCGCGCGGCTATTTGTATTTTGCGATGGCCTGCTCAGCCGCCGTGCTATGGGTCAACGTACGCTTGCGACGGCGGAAGTAAAGTGTTGAAGTGCGTTACCTTAAGCTAACTTGGGGCATAAAATGAATATAAGAGGGATGTTCGCAACCAAGCCGATTGCCGACTATAAAAAGGAGGCCTCCGATGAAGGCTTGGTGCGGGCACTCGGCATACCGTCCCTGATCGCATTCGGCATTGGCGGCATCATCGGCACCGGCATCTTCGTGCTCACGGGCCTCGCCGCCGCGCAGCACGCCGGCCCCGCCATCGTCATATCCTTCGTCATCGCCGGCATTGGCTGCATGTTCGCGGGACTGTGCTATTCCGAGTTTGCGGCCATGGTGCCGGTCGCCGGAAGCGCCTACGCCTATAGCTACGCAACCCTGGGCGAATTCGTGGCCTGGTTCGTCGGCTGGAACCTGATCCTCGAATACATGGTGGCATGTTCCACGGTGGCCGTCGGTTGGAGCCGCTACTTCATAAAACTGCTCGATCACTTCGGCATCAACTTCATCCCGGACTGGTTGAGCTCGGCGCCGTTCGAGGCAGCCGAGGTGGGCTATCAGGTGCATCGAACCAGCGCCTATCTAAACTTGCCGGCCATCTTCATCGTCGCCGCCGCCACGGCGCTCTGCTACAAGGGAATCAAAGAATCCGCCGTGGTGAACACCATCATCGTCGCGATAAAGGTCAGCATCGTCATCGCGGTCATTGTCTTCGGCGCCGTGTACGTGAATCCCGCCAACTGGGTGCCCTACATACCGGCGAATACCGGCACCTTCGGCGAATTCGGCTGGAGCGGCATTCTGCAGGCCTCGGCCATTATTTTCTTCGCCTACATCGGTTTCGACGGCGTCTCGACCGTGGCTCAAGAGGCCAAGGATCCGCAACGCGGCATGCCGATCGGCATGCTGGGGAGCCTTGCCATCTGCACGGTGCTCTATATCTTGATGGCGAGCGTGATGACCGGCCTCGTACCCTTCAAGCAGCTCAATGACGCGGCGCCGGTTGCGGTCGCTCTCGAGTCGCACCCGCAATTGTTCTGGCTGTCGACCTGGGTCATATGGGGCGCACTGTTCGGACTGACCTCGGTGATCATCACCATGATCATCCCGCAGGCGCGGATCTGGCTCACCATGTCGCATGACGGTCTCCTGCCGAAGTTCTTCGGCGCCGTGCACCCGAAGTTCCGTACACCGCATATTGCGACGCTGATCACCGGCGCGGCGGCCTGCACCCTTGCCGGTCTCTTACCCATCGGCATTCTCGGCGAGCTGGTTTCGATCGGCACCCTGATCGCCTTCATCGTCGTTTGCGTGGGAGTTTTGGTGCTGCGGTATACGAGGCCCGAATTGCCGCGCCCCTTCAGGGTCAAGTGGGTCTGGTTCACGTCGACCATGGGGGTGATTTTCTGCGCCGGTATGGCTGCCTCACTCCCCGGAGCTACTTGGCTGCGGCTCGTCCTGTGGAGCGCGATCGGAATCACTTTCTATTTCGTCTATGGATACCGGAACAGCAAGCTGCGCAAACCGGTGAGTTCCGGCCACGCAGCACCGGTCACTCCCCTCTAGCTGCGCAAGGGCCTCTAGCTGCGCAAGGGCCTCTAGCTGCGCAAGGGCGCCGGTGTGAGGGGACCTAAGGCCTCGAGCAGCCCCTCGTACACCTTTGGATTGCCCGCGACGATGTTCGGGCCGAGAGCGTATTCGACGCCGGCCGGCGTTCCCACGCGCCCGCCCGCTTCTTGAATGAGCAGAGTGCCCGCCGCGGTATCCCAGGGTGAGAGGCCGAATTCCCAAAAGCCGTCGATCCGGCCCGCCGCCACATAGGCGAGATCCAGCGCGGCGGCGCCCGGACGGCGTACACCGGCGGCGGTGGCCATGATCACCTTGAGCATTGCCAGATAACTATCGATGTGGGCCGCGTCCATGCGATAGGGAAAACCCGTGCCGATCAGCGAGCCTTCCAAAGTGCGTTGGCTGCTGACGCGAATTTTCTTGCCTTCGAGCTGCGCGCCGTCGCCGCGGGATGCGGTGAAGAATTCCTGCCGCATGGGATCGTAAACGACCGCATGCTGCAGCCGGCCCCGGTGCTCGACCGCAATCGATACCGCGAAAGTCGGGAAGCCGTGCAAGAAATTTGTCGTGCCGTCGAGAGGGTCGATGATCCAGACGTACTCGCTGTCGCCGCTGCGGCCGCTCTCCTCAGCCAAAAAGGCGTGATCCGGATGACCGCGCCGAATCGTCGCGATAATGTCCGCCTCCGCCTTGCGATCGATATCGGTGACGAAATCGTTGCGGCCTTTGGTGTCGATTTTCAGAGAATCGAGACGGGACAGGCTGCGCACGATCAAATCACCGGCGCGCCGCGCGGCACGCATGCCGATATTGAGCAGTGGTTGCATAAGGTCGCGGTAGAATAACAGAGCATGACCGCTCTCGTTCGCATCGTCCTCATTGACCCGAGTCACCCGGGCAATATCGGTTCGGTCGCACGGGCCATGAAAAACATGGCGCTCAGCGACCTTACGCTGGTTAGACCGCGCTCTTTTCCGCATGCAGAAGCCAATGCGCTCGCCGCAGGTGCGGACGACATACTGGGGAGCGCGCGCATCGTTGAGACGGTGGCGGAGGCGATCGGCGATTGCGGCTTCATTGCAGGCACGACTTCGCGCCCCCGTTCCTATTACTGGGAATTCACCACTCCGCGCGATGTGGCGGGCCGCATCGTCGGCCTCGGCGAAGAAAATCGCGCCGCGCTGCTGTTCGGTTCCGAGCGTTATGGACTCGCTACGGACGATTTGCAGTATTGCAATGTGCTGGTCCGGATACCCGCCAATCCTGACTACTGTTCGTTGAATTTGGCGATGTCGGTGCAACTTCTCGCGTATGAGATTTTTATGGCGCGCGAGGAGCCGCAATCGCGGGTGCAATTGGAGCTGCCGCTGGCACCGTCGAGCGATGTCGAGCACTTTTACGCGCACTTGCACCAGGTTCTAAACGAAATTGATTTCGACGACCGTACCGGGCACCTGATGGAGCGTCTGCGGCGGCTTTTCAATCGCGCGCAGCTCGACCGCAACGAGCTCAATATCATGCGCGGCATTTTGAGCGCGGTTCAGGGCCGGCGGGGCCAATCGGCGCGCCGCTCGCGCGAATGAAGCCGGCTAGCGTGAAGCCGCCCGTCGCGAAGGCGCCCAGCGTCAAGGCGCCCTGCGCATATCTAGATTATGCGGCAACCACACCGGTGGAGCCCCTTGTCGCAGCGCGCATGGCCGAGTGCCTGACGCAGAGCGGGGAATTCGGTAATCCGGGATCCGCGAGTCATGATTATGGCGAGGCCGCGAACGAACTCGTAGAGGCGGCGCGCGCGCAGGTGGCTCAAGCGGTGGGCGCCGATCCTGCCGAAATCATTTGGACCTCAGGTGCTACCGAGGCGAACAATCTCGCGATTTTTGGCATTGCCCATTATTACCGCGACGCCGGCCGGCACATCGTCACCGTGCGTACCGAACACAAATCGGTGCTCGACCCTTGTCGGGAACTCGAGCGGCGCGGATGGCGGGTGAGCTATCTGGTACCGGAGCGAGACGGGGTGCTCGATCCCGCACGCGTGGCGGCGGCCATGCGGCCCGACACGGTGCTGGTCTCCATCATGCACGTCAACAACGAAATCGGCGTCATCCAGGATATCGCCGCCGTCGCGGGGCTTTGTCGAAAGTCCGGCACCACGCGGCTGCATGTGGACGCGGCACAGAGCGTCGGCAAGTGCGCGCTTGATTTCGGCGCGCTCGGCATCGACTTGTTGTCGCTCTCGGCGCACAAGGCGTACGGCCCCAAGGGGGTCGGCGCGTTGGTAGTGTCGCGACAGGGCGGTGTGCAACTGCAGCCGCTGCATTACGGCGGCGGCCAGGAGCGAACCCTGCGCTCAGGCACGGTACCGACGCATCAGGTAGTCGGCATGGGTGCGGCGTTTGCATTGGCGAAGGCGGCCCCGGCGGTGGAGGCCGAACGGATTGCGCTTTTGCAGGACAGGTTGTGGCACGGCCTGGTCTCGCTCGGCGGCGTACTTCGCAACGGCGACGGTGCGCGCTCGGTTCCCCATCTGCTCAACGTGTCGTTCGAGGGCGTCGAAGGGGAGAGCCTGCTCGCAGCCATTCGGCCGCATATCGCGGTATCGACTGGTTCGGCCTGCACGTCGATCCATCAGGAGCCGTCCTATGTGCTACGCGCGATTGGTCGCGACGATCGGCTTGCGGAAAGTAGCCTGCGCTTCAGTCTCGGCCGCTTTTCGAGCGAGGCCGATGTCGACACGGCGGTGGGCGTGGTGGCGCAGGCCGTCGAGCGGCTGCGTAGGATCGGCGGCGCATGAAATACAATGAATTGACGCGTCGTTATTTTGAAAGCGCCACCTGTGCGGGGGTTCTGGTCGGGCCCGGCAACTTCCGGGGCGCGGCCGGTAGCCGCGCGCAGGGGACCTGGGTGCAATTCGACGTCCAGTTAAATTCGACTTCCGGGCGAGCGGCCATTCAGGCCGCGCGTTTCCTGGCCTTTGCATGTCCTCACGTCATCGCGGTGTCGGCTTGGCTGGCGGAACAGGCGCCCGGGCTCGATGCCAAACCTCAATTGCCAGAGAGCGTGCAGTCGATTCGCGAGCGTTTTGACGTGCCCATCCCGAAGCTCGGGCGCCTGTTGATCGTGGAAGACGCATGGATCGCCGCGATGAGCGCGGCGGCCCCCGGCAGTGGCGGCTATTGAGTCCCGGTCGAGCCACCCCCATATCCATCAGGAGTTGACCGCACATTCGGCCGACTTTTGCAGCGCAATGCAAAAACCCATGCGAAAAATGCGCTGAAGGTCCGTGCGCAGGGAGTGCATGCGTGTTATGTATTGTCGGTGGACACTTAGATTGAGATGCGAGGGCAACGCGGTATGGCGATATTGTTGACAGAATCGGCGGCTGATCGAGTCCGGTCACATCTGGCGATGCGGGGTGCCGGGGTCGGCCTGCGGGTCGGTATCAAGAAGACCGGATGTTCGGGATTTGCCTATGTCGTGAATTACGCTGACGAAATTCATCCCGGCGATGCGGTTTTTGAGGTTCGCGGCGTGAAAGTCGTGGTGGATTCGGCGAGCTTGCCGCTGATTGACGGCACCCTGGTTGATTTCGTGAAACAGGGCCTGAACGAGGCCTTTAAATTCCAGAATCCCAAAGCCAAAGGCGAATGCGGCTGCGGCGAGAGTTTCAACGTCTGACGAACAGGCCTCGGCGGTCGCCGCCGGCTAGCGGTTTTTCCAAGTAATACAGGCACTTCGGCTGTCATCGCGATTGCCTGGACGCGCCTGCTCCAGTACACTTCGCCGTCTTTGTCGGCCCCCTGACGGGCCGCCCCGCAACCGTACCTGAGGTCATCATGCCCATTGAGCGCACTCTTTCCATTATCAAGCCAGACGGCGTCGGCCGGAACCTGATCGGAGACGTCGTGCGTCGATTCGAGGAAGTGGGCTTGCAGGTGGTCGCGGCGCGCATGATGCACCTCACTCAAGGGGAGGCTGAAGGGTTCTACGCCGTACATCGCGAGCGTCCGTTCTTCAAGGACTTGGTGAAATTCATGACGTCGGGTCCGGTCATGCTGCAGGTGCTCGAAGGAGAGGATGCCATCGCGAAGAATCGCGAGGTGATGGGGGCGACCGATCCGAAGAAGGCTGCACCGGGCACGATTCGCGCGGATCTCGCCACCAGCATCGATGAGAACATCGTTCATGGTTCGGACGCGCCTCTGACCGCCGCGCGGGAAATAGCGTACTTTTTTCGCGAAATTGAGGTCTGCCCGCGTACGCGCTAGCGTATGCAGCCAGCACAATCGGGAGCACCGGAACTAAAGTGATCGGCGATCGCGTGAATCTTCTCGGCTTGCCGCGTGCTGAACTCGAGGCATTTGTGGCGGACCGCCTGGGCGCGAAACCGTTTCGCGCCCGCCAGTTGATGAAATGGATCTATCGGCGCCGCGCAGCCGACTTCGCTGCCATGAGCGATCTGGCCCAGGACTTTCGCACGCAACTGAACGAAGTGGCCAAGATTGCCGTGCCGGAGATCGTCACGGAGCAGATTTCCTCGGACGGTACACGCAAGTGGATGCTGCGCATGGACGAGGTGCAAGGCATCGAGACGGTTTATATCCCGGAACCGGATCGTGGAACGCTGTGCATTTCGAGCCAGGTGGGCTGCGCCATGGATTGCACGTTCTGTGCGACTGCGCAACAGGGTTTCAATCGCAACTTGAGCGTCGCGGAAATCGTCGGTCAAGTCTGGCTGGCTCATCGCGAATTGTCGGCGGGAGCCGCCGGCCGTGCCGACGGCCGGACCATCACCAACATCGTATTCATGGGGATGGGTGAGCCGCTCGCCAACTATCGCAATGTCGTACCGGCCATGCGGATTTTCATGGATGATTTGGGGTACGACTTGTCGCGCCGTCGCGTGACCTTAAGTACCTCGGGTTTGGTACCGCAGATTTACAAGCTCGCTGAGGAATGCAATGTCGCGCTCGCGGTGTCGCTGCATGCTCCGACTGACGCCCTGCGCAACGAACTCGTGCCCATCAATCGCAAACACCCCATCGCTGAATTGCTCGCGGCCTGTTGGCATTACATCGAGAAGCAAAACGGCCGCAGCATCACGTTCGAATACGTCATGCTCGACGGCATCAACGATAAACCTGAGCACGCGCGGGCACTGGCGCGGCTGATGCGCGGGCGGCCCGCCAAACTCAATCTGATCCCCTTCAATGCCTTTCCCGGCACGCGCTATCGGTGCTCTCCGGCGGCCACGATTTTGAGATTTCGCGACATTCTCAATGAGCATGGCGTGATTGCGACGACCCGGCGGACGCGCGGCGACGACATCGATGCCGCCTGCGGCCAGCTGGCAGGCCGCGTGAGGGATCGCACGCTCGTGCGCCTCGGTACCAAATTGACGAGGTCGACCGCGTTGGCGGAGGTCCCATGAGGATAGGAAGGTCGATGCGAACGGGGATTATCACAGCGCTTTTGATGACTTTCATATCGATTCTGCCGGCTTGTAAGAGCACGCCGGCGCCTTACCAGAATCCAAATCGCGGTTACAAGGATGATCCTGGTCAGGCGGCGGTCGCCAACATGCAGATGGCCCTCGAGTACATGAGGCTCAACAATCTTGCACGGGCGCGCGATCGCATCGAGCGTGCCCTCGCCGAAGCGCCCGACAATGCGAACGTGCAGGAAACCGCGGGCTTGGTCTACGAGCGCCTCAACGAAATGACGAAGGCTCAACGCGCCTTTTCGACCGCCGCGCGTTTGGGCAAGCAGGACCCGGCAATCCAGAATAGCTATGCCGGTTTTCTATGCCGTACCGGCAAGGCAATCGCCGGGGAAAAACTCTTCATCGAAGTCGCGCGCAATCCAGCCTATCAAACACCGGAGGTGGCGTTGGTCAACGCCGGAGTCTGTGTGAGCGGCGCGGGCGACGTCGTGGATGCGGAACGCTATTTCAATCGCGCGTTGGTGATCAAGCCCAACATGCCCGAGGCCATGCTGGAGCTGGGTAACCTCGAGTTCGACCGTGGCGACGCGTCTCAGGCGCTCGCGCTCGTGCAGCGCTACTTGGGAGTGAACCCGGCAACCCCCGAAATCCTCTGGTTGGGCTTCCGTGCGGAACGCAAGCTCGGCGACAACACCGCGGCCGCGGGTTTCGCCCGACGAGTGCAGACGGAATTTCCCAATTCAGAACAGGCACAATCGATCCGCTCCGGCGTCGAGCGATGAGCGAAGTCTCGCCAACGCTCGGGCAGCGGCTGAAGGCTGAACGTGAACGGCGCGGTATGAGCACGCAAAAGGTCGCCGACGAGATGCATCTCGATGCGTGGGTCATCGATGCGCTCGAGGCCGGTGACTATCAACGCATCGGCCCGTCCGTATACGCCAAAGGTCACTTGAAGAAGTACGCCAGCATTTTAGGACTGTCCCCGGCGGATATTGCCGCAGCCAACGACATACCCCAGACGGCGCCGGCCGCCGCCGCTTCGCAGCCTGGGAGCTTGTGGATGCGCTCGACGGCCCCTGACGCAACGAACTTGCCATGGCCGCAAATATCGGCTTTCGCGGCAATTGCCGTCGTGATCGGCGGCATCTTTTGGTGGCAGCCGTGGCGCCAGCGGTCAGCCTCCTCCCCGGCGGCCGTCGCGTCGAACAGTTCGGCGGCGAGTGCGCCGTTGCCCGCCTCGGATCAAACCGCGGAGCGTTCAGTGCCGGTGGCCCCTCAGAATTCGGACGGTGCGACCGAACCCCTCGCCATGGCCCGCGACGCGGCGAGTTCCGCGGCCACATCCGACGTCATATCGCGTCCCGCCGGCACGGCGAGCGAGCCCGAATCGGCGCTCGGCGCCGGCTCGGCGCACCTGCGCCTGAGCTTTTCGGCGGACTCATGGGTCGACGTGCATGACTCGACGGGCCGGCGGGTGTACTCCGGCAACGGCCGCGCCAACAGCGTCAAGACGATTGCGGGGACCGCGCCCTTGAAGGTGTTTTTGGGATTCGCGAGCGGCGTACAACTCGAGGTCAACGATCGCGCGGTCGTGATCGGGCCGCAATTTATCACCGGCGACGTTGCTCGCTTCGAGGCCGGCGCCGACGGTGTCCTGCGGCACGACTCACACCCGCTGCCAACGAACGGTGTGCAAACGCGCACCGCCGAACCGCACGGCTGAGCTAGGAACTTCCTTGGGTAAGGTCATCGAGCCCCTGCGCGGCGTCCACGACGTGCTGCCTGCCGAGATTGCTTCCTGGCAGCACTTGGAACGGATCACGCGTCAGGTCTTCGCGGGCTATGGATATGAGGAATTTCGCGTCCCGATCATCGAGCAGACGCAATTGTTCAAGCGCTCCATCGGCGATTTCACCGACATCGTCGAAAAAGAAATGTTCAGCTTCGTCGATCAGGGCGAGGATCACATTACGCTGCGGCCCGAAGCGACCGCGGGCATCGTACGCGCGGTGATCTCGAACGGTTTGCTGCGCGAGGGTCGGCTCCGGGTTTGGTGCATGGGCCCTATGTTCAGACGCGAACGGCCGCAGGCCGGGCGCTATCGCCAGTTCCACCAGATCGACGCCGAGGCTTTTGGGTTCGAGGGGCCCGACATTGATGCGGAAATGATTCTCCTATCTGCCCGGCTGCTGCGGCGGCTCGGGTTGACTCGCATCAGGCTCAAGATCAATTCGCTCGGCACACCGGCGACGCGCGCCGCGTACCGGGACCAACTGATTGCATATTTCACCGCGCACGAAGCGGCGCTCGATGAGGACAGCAAGCGGCGTCTGCACGGCAACCCGCTGCGCATATTCGACAGCAAAAATCCGGACATGCAGCGCATCGTCGCCGGTGCGCCCCATTTGCTCGAGGCGCTCGATGCGGAATCGAAGGCACATTTCGAGTGCCTCTGCACGCACCTCAAAAGTGCCGGCATCGAGTATGATGTCGACCCGCGCCTGGTCCGGGGACTCGATTACTACACGCGCACGGTGTTCGAATGGACGACCGATGCGCTCGGTTCCCAGAGCACAGTGTGCGCCGGCGGACGCTATGACGGCTTGGTGGCGCAGTTGGGCGGCTCCGGCACCCCCGGTATCGGCTGGGCGATGGGACAGGAACGCATCCTCATGTTGCTCGAACAGCAAGGATTGGCTCCTCCCACGGATCGGCCGCAGGCTTATCTGGTGCTCGTCGGGGAACGTACCGAGATCCAAGGGTTCAAACTGGCGGAACAATTGCGCGAGGCATGGCCGGACCTCCGGTTGCAAATCAACCTGGGCGGCGGCAGCTTCAAGACGCAATTCAAGCGTGCCGACAAGAGCGGCGCGCAGATTGCCATCATTTTGGGGGATGACGAAGTCGCCCGTGGCGTCGTCGCACTGAAGCCTCTGCGTCAAGAACTGGCGCAGGAGGAGTGTCCTATTGCACAAGCCGGTGAACGCTTGGGGACATTGTTGGGTCTTTAAGAGGGCTGGATTAAGCGGAGTGGTCAATGGTTGAAGAATATTTGACGGACGATGAGCAGCTCGAGCACGTCAAGCGCTTGGCGGCGGAATATGGTCCTTGGATGATCGGCGCGGTCGTGCTTGGGATGGCCTTTGTGTTCGGGCTGCGCTATTACGAGAATCATCGAAACGAGCGCGCGCTGCAGGCGGCCGCACAGTTCGGCGACATGATAGCCGCTCTCCAGCATAACGACAGTAAGAAGACGCGGCAGATCGCCGATGGCTTGATCAGGGATTACCCGAGCTCGCCGTACGCAGATCAGGCGAATTTGACCCTTGCACGGCTGTATGTCGATGACGGCCAAGACGCGAACGCGATTCCTCCTTTGACGCAAGTCATGGATAACTCGAAGGATACTGAACTCAGGCACATCGCTCGGCTGCGCCTCGCACGGGTGTTGATCGATGAAGGCAAGCCGGATGATGCGCTAAAGATGATCGCCGGCGATCCGGGCACGTTTGCCGCCCGATACCACGAAGTCCGCGGCGACGCTTTTTATGCCAAAAAGGACCTTTCCAAGGCGGTGACCGAATACAAGGCGGCGCTTGGCGCGGACTCTGCGAGCAGCGCGGACTCCGCAGTTCTGGCATTGAAAATAGCGGACATTGGCTTGCCGGCGACCCCGCAGGCAGCGCCGGTCGCGACCTCCCCCTCCGCCGACACTTCGAACAAGGCTAAACCCTAATGCGCTTATTGCTCCCGTTCACTCTCGCGGCGATGCTCATCGCCGTCGGCTGCAGTAAGGACAAGGACGTCGAACCGCCGGCTGCGCTCGTGAAGTTTCCGGCCACGCTTCCCGTGAAAAAACTTTGGAGCAATAACCTCGGGGGCGGCAAGAAGCAAGTGAAGCTTCGGCTAGGTCTGGGGCCGGCAGCGGACAACGGTGTGGTCTTCGCGGCCTCGGATGCCGGCGAACTTCTGGCAGTGAACTTGGATACCGGCAAGAAGGTTTGGCTCAAGAAACTCAAGCTGCCTCTGTCCGCCGGTCCCGCTGCGGGATTTGGGATGGTGGTGGTCGGTACCAGCAAGGGTCAGGTGCTTGCGCTCGATGGTGCGACGGGGCGCGAACTGTGGCACACGCGGGTAAATTCCGAACTGCTGTCCGCGCCGGCGATCGGTGAAAAAGCCGTGGTGATGCGCTCGGTCGATGGTCGTTTGCACGGCTTCGATTCGAGCAATGGCAAGGAACTCTGGTCGGTGGAGCAGCAAGTGCCGCGCTTGAGCTTGCGCGGTACGGCGATTCCGATCATCGCCAAGGAAGTGGCCGTCAGCGGTTTCGACAACGGGAAGGTCATGGCCGTATCGCTGACCAGCGGCGACACCGTGTGGGATACGGCGCTCGCCTCGCCGCACGGTCGAACGGAATTGGACCGTTTGATCGACATCGACTCGACCGTCCACGTGGTCGGCGACAATGTGTTCGCCGCCGGATACCAGGGCCGCACGGCGATGATCGCGCTCGATTCCGGCCAGATTTGGTGGGCGCACGACATGTCGAGTTATCGCGGCTTGTCGGTCGATGCTGAGAATATATTCGTGACGCAATCCGATGGTGTCGTCGTGGCGCTGCGCCAGCGAGACGGATCCGAACTGTGGCGCAACGAGAACTTGAAGCGGCGGGGCTTGAGTACGCCGGCCGTGACCAGCACCGCCATCGCGCTGGCGGACTACCAGGGTTATTTGCATTGGCTGGATAAATCCACGGGCAAACTCGTGGCCAGGGAACGCGTCGCCAAATACCGTGTCAGCAACCCGCCGGTGGCGGTGAACGACACAGTGGTGGTGCTCACTGATAGCGGCAGCTTAGCCGCCTTCCGCGCTACGCCTACACCTACGCCTACACCAAAACCGTAGTCACCGCGTGCTGCCCGTCGTCGCACTGATCGGTCGACCGAATGTGGGCAAATCGACGTTGTTCAATGCCATGACCGGCACGCGCGACGCCCTGGTCGCCGATTTGCCGGGACTCACCCGTGACCGGCAGTACGGGTTCGCCCGGCGTACCGACGTGCCTTGCATCGTTGTCGACACGGGCGGCTTGGTCGAAAACGCGGACGTCATCGAAAGCCTCATGATTGCCCAAACCGAGCGTGCCATCGCCGAGGCCGATCGGTTGATCGTGCTGGTCGACGGCCGCGCTGGGGTGACGCCGCAGGATCAATTCGTGGCGCAGTTGGCGCGCCGCAGCGGGAAACCCGTGTGGCTGGCGGTCAACAAGACCGAGGGATTCGACCACGACATCGCCGTTGCCGATTTTCATCAACTGGGGTTGGGCGAGCCCTACCCGATTGCGGCCGCACATGATCAGGGCGTGATTTCGTTGCTCGAGGCGGCGCTCGAGGGACTCACGGCGGATCCTCAAGATGGCCCGGAAATGACCGGCATCAAAGTCGCCGTCATAGGCCGGCCCAATGTGGGCAAGAGCACATTGATCAATCGCCTGCTCGGCGAGAATCGCATGGTGGCTTTCGATCAGCCCGGTACTACCCGCGATTCGGTCATGGTGCCCTTCGAGCGCGATGGTGAGCGTTTTACCCTTATCGATACGGCGGGCCTGCGGCGCCGCGCACGGGTTGAAGAGGCTGTCGAGAAATTCAGCGTGATCAAGACCTTGCAGGCAATCGAGACCGCCCACGTGGTCGTTGTCGTGATGGACGCGCATGACAACGTCGCAGAACAAGACGCGAGTTTGTTGGGCACCGTGATCGAAGAGGGCCGAGCGCTCGTCCTCGCAGTCAACAAATGGGACAACATTCCCACGGAACAACGCGACCTGATTCGCGGCCAGGTGGAACAGCGGCTGCAGTTCGCGGATTTCGCACCGCTGCACTTCATTTCCGCCCGCCACGGCAGCGGAGTGGGGGAGTTGTTCGCGGCGGTGCGCAAGGTATACGCCGCAGCGACGCGCGACATGAGTACGCCGGAGTTGACACGCGTGCTGGAAGCGGCCGTCGAGAGCCATCAACCTCCTTTGGTGAGCGGGCGGCGCATCAAGCTGCGGTACGCCCACCAGGGCGGACGCAACCCACCGGTGATCGTGATTCACGGCAATCAAACCGATCATGTGCCGGATGCCTACCGCCGCTATCTCGTGAACGTGTATCGCAAGGCGTTCGATCTGATGGGTACGCCCGTGCGCGTCACGTTTCGCGGCGAAGAGAATCCGTATGCAGGCAAACGCAATCCGCTGACACCCCGTCAAGTGCGCAAGCGTAAGCGGCTGATCCAGCGCAACAAGCGCTGAGGAGTCTTTTGCTACACTAGACAGCCGTGGCGTAGAGGCGGGACGTCCTGTGCTGCAATTGTTAAGATCGAAGATCATACGCATTTTCGCGGCCGTGGCATTGGCTGTGGCGCTGTACGCCGCGTTCGGATTCCTGATCGCTCCAAAATTGGTCCGCTCGGCGCTGCTCGAGAACATTCCGAAGACCATGTCGGTTACGCCCACGGTGGGCGAAATTCACATCAACCCGTTTCTCCTTCAAGTGGAGATCAAGGACCTCACGCTACACGGGGATCGCGGCGAGAAGCTGGTGGGGTTCGAGCGCCTGTTCGTGGATTTCGAATTTTCGTCGCTGTGGAAACGCGCCTATACGTTCGCCGGCATCGAAGTCACAGCGCCCTTCGTCAACGCGACGGTCGCCCCGGACGGAACGCTGAATCTACTCAAGCTGCGTCCCAAGCCATCGCCGCCCATGCCCGATGAGAAGAAAAACGAACCATTGCCCCGAGTTCACATAGGTTCCTTCAAAGTCACCCAGGGCTCGATGAGCTATGACGATCGGAGCCGGCCGTCGGAATTTGCGGCGAGTTTGGAACCGATCAATTTCGAACTCAAGAATTTCACCACAGACGTCGTCGGCGGTCTATTCACCTTCACGGGTACATCGAAGCTCGGGGAACGAGTCGAGTGGCACGGACATTTGTCGGTGCAGCCGATCGAGTCGGATGGGGAGTTTCGCCTCTCCGGGCTGCGCGGGCGAACGATTTACGACTACCTCAAAGATCGCCTCAACTTCGTAGTCAAATCGGGCAGCATCGACCTTAATGCCACGTACAAATTCTCTCTCAAGAATGCGGTCGACTTGCATGTCGATGTTTCGACGGTCACGGTGACCGATCTGTCCGTTCGACCGATGGATTCGGACGTCGATTGGGTCACGGTTCCCCAATTGCTGGTGGCGGGGACTTCGGTGGATCTCTTGAAGCGCGAAGCGCATGTGGATTCGCTGACATTGACCGGAATGAAGCTGGCGGCTTGGCTGGAGCCCGACGGTTCTGTCAATTTGTTGAAGCTCGCGGCCGCACATCCTGCCGGTGAGCAGCCCGCTCAGCAAAGCGCGGCGAGCGGCGCGCCTACGCTTCGCACAGTCCAGCCCGCATCGGCTGCACCGACTCCCTGGCAGTTCGATATGCGCCAGTTCGAACTGCGCGATGCCGGCATCTCCGCCGAGGATCGCACCATCCAGCCTGCCGTCAAAGTGGTGTTGGCGCCGCTTTCACTGCGCGTCAGCGGAGTCAGCCTCGATATGGCGAAGCCGGTGAGTGTGGCTCTCGAGACGCGCATCAATGAAACGGGTTCGCTGACGGTGAACGGAGATGTAACGCCACAACCGACAGCAGCTTCTTTAACCCTGAAGCTAGCCGGTCTCGATCTGACGGCGATTCAACCCTACATTGCACGGCAGACGTCCATGACCCTGCGCGGCGGACGCTTGGCGACCGAGGCGAAGTTGCACTATGGCGCGCTGGGCCAAAAGCCTGGCCTGCAATTCACCGGCAACGTCCATGTGGACAAGCTGCGCACCGTCGACAACGCTTTGCATGATGATTTCATCAATTGGGAACGGCTGGATGTCCTTGGCGTGAATTACCAACATGACCCGGATCGGCTCGATATTGCCCAGGTCGTGGCGCGCAAGCCCTATGCGCGGGTCATCATAGAATCGGACAGCAGCCTGAACGTGAAACGGGTATTGGCCGCCCCTGGATCTGGACCCGCGCCGCCATCGACCGAGGTCACATCGGCCGGGGCTAAGTCTGCCGGGGCTAAGTCTGCCGGGGCTAAGTCAAGCGGTACCAAGTTAGCCGCGGCCACGCCGCCGCCCACCGGCGCATCCATGCCGATGTCGATCAAGAAAATCGTGGTGCAGGATGCTCGCGCGAATTTCACGGATTTGTCGATCGCTCCGAACTTCTCGGCCGGCATCCAAAAACTGGACGGCATCGTGGTAGGCCTATCGTCGAAGCTGAATTCGCGCGCAAAAGTTGATTTGCACGGCAATGTAGACGAGTTCTCGCCGGTATCGCTCAACGGAGAAGTCAACGTTCTGGGCGCGCCGATGTATGTCGATTTGGAACTGAATTTTCGCAATATCGAGCTTAGCGTCTTCAACCCGTACTCCGGAAAATTCGCCGGATACAACATCACCAAGGGCAAGCTCACCACCGAACTGCACTACAAGGTGGAAGGCCGCAAGCTCGATGCGCAACACCACGTAGTCATCGATCAGCTGGAATTCGGCGAGAAGACGGCGAGTAAGGACGCCGTGTCTCTGCCGGTCAAACTCGGGGTGGCACTGCTCAAGGATCGAAATGGCGTCATCGATCTGACGCTTCCGGTGACCGGCTCGCTGGACGATCCGAAATTCCGTTTGGCTCCCATCATTTGGAAGATCATCGTCAATATTCTGGAGAAGGCGGTCACCGCGCCATTCGCCTTATTGGGAGCCTTGTTCGGAGGAGGTCCCGACATACAGTTCATCGATTTCAAGCCGGGCGTCAGCGCCTTGGACGCGGCTGCTGCCGATAAAATCAAGGCGGTCACGAAAGCCCTGGTGGCTCGCCCGCAGCTCAAAATAGAATTGCCGATAGCCGTCGTGGCGGACATCGACCGCCCGGCGCTTGCGGCCGCGCAATTCAATACCCAGCTCGGTCAACTCGAGGCCACCCAGGGGAACCGCAAAAAGGCGGCGCCCGGCGCCAGCCCGCCCCCCTTCGATGAGCTCGATCCCGCCGCCAAGCTGGAACTCTTGACGCAGCTCTACACGAAAGACGTGGGAGCGCAGCCGCAATATCCCGAGACGGTGACCAGCCTCAAGCAAAAGCCCGACATAGTAGCGGCCAAGATCGAGTTTCTGACGACGGGAATACACGAGCACCTGGTTGTCGGCGATGCCGAACTCAGTGCGTTGGGCCAACAACGTGCGATGGCTTTGGAACAGGCCATCCTCGCCGACACGCAAATACAGAGCGAGAGAGTGTTCTTGGTCGCCAACAATAAGGCGACCAGCAAGGATGGTGTGGTCCGCTTGGAACTATCGCTCAAGTGAATGGACGAGGTGCGACGAATGAATCGACGCGAGACGTGCGCCGGCCGCATCGCCGCACCTCGAGCCGCGCCTTAAAAGGATGCATGCAGGGCTTTCGATTCGCCCTGATTCGGTGCAAGAGTGCCTCGGGGTTTCTCTCAGTGAACACGCTAACCTCCTGATCGCGTTCAAGTCTCCAGTGATGGCACAAGCGGTGCTTCAGTCCGACCCGATCGCATGACCGTACGCAATTCGAAGGTCACACATGAAACTCGTTACGGCAATCATCAAACCTTTCAAGCTCGATGAGGTGCGCAAGGCGATCAGCGACGTAGGCGTACAGGGAGTCACGGTCACCGAAGTGCGGGGCTTTGGCCGCCAACGCGGTCATACCGAGATCTATCGGGGCGCGGAGTATGTCGTCGAGTTCGTTCCCAAGACAAAGATTGAAATCGCGGTTGAGAACTCGCTGGTGGACCAATTGATCGAGGCGATCCACAAATCCGCCCAAACCGGCAAAGTGGGCGATGGGAAAATCTTCGTGTTTGAGCTTACTCAAGTCGTACGCATACGGACGGGTGAACGGGACGCCAGCGCGATTTAGTCTTAGTTTTCTGGGAGATTCGCATAGATGATCAAGCTGTCTCAATGGCTTTTCCTCGGCATGCTGGCACTGTCGATGCCCACTGCCTGGGCAGATGACGCACCGGCCGCGGCACCGGCTGCGGCATCGGCCGCCAGCATGGCGGTACCCGCCGCGAATGCCGCTACGGCATCCGGCGCCATCACCGAGCCCACGCTGATCGGCGCCGATAAGATAAGCGCGGGCG
The DNA here is from genome assembly GCA_963755965.1 of uncultured Gammaproteobacteria bacterium. Lineage (GTDB taxonomy): Bacteria > Pseudomonadota > Gammaproteobacteria > Steroidobacterales > Steroidobacteraceae > Bog-1198. The sequence continues at coordinate 416,827 of CAVWLU010000004.1, read as the reverse complement.
ACACCGCGTGGATGCTGACCTCGACGGCGCTGGTGCTGATGATGTGCGTGCCCGGTCTCGCCCTGTTCTACGGCGGCATGGTGCGCAAGAAAAATGTACTGGCGACGCTCATGCAGAGTTTCGCATGCACGTGCGTGGTCACGATTCTCTGGTGGCTCATCGGTTATTCATGGGCGTTTACTCCGGGTAACGGCTTCATCGGGGGATCGGCCCGGGCGCTGTTCAGTGGTTTGACCTACGTCCATGGTGATCCCGCCGGCAAGCTGACCGTCTCCCACCTGGCGCCCACCATTCCAGAATCCGTGTACGCCATGTTTCAGATGACATTCGCGATCATCACGCCGGCACTCATTGCGGGTGCCTTTGCCGACCGCATGAAATTCTCGGCCATGCTGGTGTTCTTGTCAGCGTGGTCGCTATTGGTCTACGCCCCGATCGCGCACATGGTGTGGGAACCGACGGGCTGGCTCAACGCGGCCGGCGTGCTCGATTACGCGGGCGGAACCGTCGTCCACATCAATGCGGGTATCGCGGGTTTAGCAAGCTGCTTGGTCCTCGGTAAGCGCCTGGGGTACGGCAGGGAAGCCATGCCGCCCCACAATCTGACTTTGACCCTCATCGGCGCCTCATTGCTGTGGGTGGGCTGGTTCGGCTTCAATGCCGGTTCGGCGGTGGCGGCCGATGGCCGTGCCGGCATGGCAATGCTTGCAACCCAAATGGCCACCGGCGCTGCCGCGCTCGGGTGGATGTTCGCCGAGTGGGTGAGCAAGGGTAAGCCCAGCGTGCTCGGAATCGCCTCCGGTGCGGTGGCCGGCTTGGTGGCCATTACTCCAGCCTCCGGATTCGTCGGTCCCACCGCGGCCGTCATCATCGGTGTCGCGGCGGGGATTGTCTGTTTCTATGCCGCCACTTCTCTCAAGCATGTCTTCGGCTACGACGACTCGCTCGACGCTTTCGGTGTGCACTGCATCGGCGGTATCGTCGGGGCCCTGCTCACGGGGGTATTTGTCAGCAAGGAAATCAGCGGGGTGGACGGGTCGCTCCTCGCACAGCTGAAAGGGGTGTTGACGACCCTGGTCTACGGATTCGTCGTCAGCTTCGCCATCCTTAAGATCATCGACAAGACCATCGGCCTGCGCGTCACGGAAGAACAGGAACGCGAGGGGCTCGATATCTCCCTGCATGGAGAGAGCATCGAGTAGCGCCGACGGCGCCGCGACGGCAAGCGCGCGGGCGTCCGCAAACGGCGACAGTTCAGAACTCCGAAATTCCTCATTCCTGGATTTCGTGACCTAAGTCGCACTCCGTGCGTAATTATGCCAGGTAGTCTTTGCCCCACTTGTCCGAAGTCCTCGACACCTGGAGAAACCGCATGAGCAACCCCTATAACAGCGCCACTGAGCGTGCTTCGGTCCTTGGTCCGACCCTGTATTTTAAGGGTGATTTGAGCGCCGAAGAGGACTTGTTGATACAGGGTCGCGTGGAGGGGTCGATTACCCATACGCAGCGTCTGACCGTAGGAGTGCAGGGTACGGTCAAAGCGAATATTCGCGCACAGCTCATCATTGTCGAGGGCACGGTCGACGGAGATTTGCAGGCGGAGAAATCCGTCTTCGTCAAAGAAACGGCAAAGGTGTGCGGCAACATCTACGCGCCCACGGTCAGCATCATCGAAGGCGCAAATTTCAGCGGCAGCATCGACATGGACGGCAAGAAGTCCGGCCAAACCCACGGCAAGCAGGAGCCCGCGCCTGCTCGCGGTCTCAAAATTTCCGGCAGTGCGGCGTAACGATGGCCTGGTTCAAAAAATCGGACGAGGGAGACAACGATATGATGAATGCCAATTCAGGCGGCCGTACGACCGCGCAAGAACCCGCAATGGCGCGGCCCGAACCCCGCCTCGAGCCGCGAACCCCGGTGCCGCCGCCGCCATCGCGTCCATCCGATCCGAGAACACAGGAAATGCGCGCACCCGAAGTTCGTGCGCCAGAAGTGCGCGCGCCAGAAGCGCCGCGAACCTCCGTGCTCGGACCCACGTTGCGATTCCGCGGCGAACTCTCCGCACAGGAAGACTTGATCATCCAAGGTAGCGTGGAGGGGTCGATCACCCACACCCAGAGCCTCACCGTCGGTACGGACGGCACGATGAAGGGCGACATTCGCGCGCGCGTGATCGTCATCGACGGAAAAGTCGAGGGCGATCTGTATGCCACCGAATCGGTGAATATTCGCGCGACCGCCAAGGTCAAGGGCAACGTATTCGCACCGCGCGTCGGAATCACCGAGGGCGCCTTCTTCCAGGGACAAGTCGAAATGCAGCCTTCCGGTGCGGCCGTACAGGAGCACAGTGCGCGGCTGCGCCAAGCGGCGCTGTCCGCCCCTGGGTTGGACGGCCCTCAAGTCGACCAGATGTTGAGCGCGAGCTAGAGCAGAAACAGTTCAGGATCGACCCAGGCGTGGTTCAGACTCAAGGCCCAGTGCAAGTGGGGCCCCGTCGCGCGCCCGGTCATTCCGACCGCACCAATGCGCGTTCCGGCCGCGATGTGCTGTCCCGGCTGCACGTCGATGGCGCTCAAATGGCAGTACATGCTGATGAATCCGCGGCCGTGATCGACGAACACGGTATTACCGGTGAAGAAATAATCACCCGTTTCCACAACCGTGCCGGCTACCGGCAACAGTACCGGCGTCCCGGTGGGCGCGGCGATGTCCATGCCGCTGTGCGGGTTACGTGATTCCCCGTTGAAGATTCGGCGCATGCCGAACGAGCTCGAACGCACGCCGGGGACCGGCGGGGACCAGCGCAGCGTACTCGGCGGCGCTTCGCTCCAATGGTTGAGTACGCGCTCGAGGCTCGCCCGCTCGCGGTTAACCCGAGCGAGATCGGCGGCCGACAGATTGACTTGCCGCGGCGCGACTTTGAGAGATTGGCTGGCATAGAGCTTCTGGCCGATCATGAATTCAATGTCGTTGCGGCCCTCGGCACCGCGCACCGTCACCTGCTCCGTGCCCGGTACTGCCGCCAGGGGAATTCCTACCACCGCGACCCACCCCGAGCCGTCTTGCACGACCAGAGCGCGGTGTCCGTTGGCTTCGACGTAGGGAGGGACATCGCCGGCAGCGTTCAGCCGAATGATCTTTACCCCGCCTGGGACCGCGCTCTCATGGGGCAGCTCCATACAGTCGGCGGACCCCGCCGCGATGAGCATCAGCACCGCAGTGATCAGCGCCGCACTCTTGAGACTCTGAGCCCTTGTCATGATTTCTCAACCTTCGCTCGAACCTGACCTCTCGCGAGGCGCGCCTCGATGATCATGCCGGGACCGGTCTCGGCCGCATCGCGCAGAATTTTCCCGTCTTCACCGGTGACGATGGCGTAACCTCGCTCGAGCGTGGCGAGGGGACTCACGGCGTTCAAAGTGCGCAGCAGCGGCAAGAGGCGTTCGCGCGCGCGGCGCACGCATTCGACACCTGCCGCCTGGAGGCGCACCAGTAGAGCACCATGGCGCGCCGTCGCATCGCGCACGCGGGCAAGCGGGCTTGCCTTCCAAAGCCGGCTCTCATAGTTGCTGAATTGGGATCGACGCGTATTTTGCATGTGGCGCAGCGCACGTCCCATGCGTTGCGCGAAATCTTGCAGTCGCAGCGCTTGCTGCACGAGCCGCGCGGATGGACTGACGAGGGCGGCGCGTCCCGTCAACCAGCGCAGACGTTCGCGATGACTATCGAGGCGGCGGCGCGTCGCGCGCGACAAGCGCTGCTCGAACTCGTCGAGGCGCTGTGTCTGTTGGGCGAACCGCGCGATCGGGCTCACCAGTGCCGCCCGCCCGCGAAGCCAACTCAGGCGCTCGCGCCGCTCGGCTAGCCGACGCCGCACGCCGCGTTGTAATCGCGTGCTCAAGCGCAGGAATGCGGTCAACCAGTCCTCTACGTCGGGGACCACGAGTTCCGCAGCCGCCGAGGGGGTGGGAGCGCGCACGTCGGCGGCAAAATCGGCAATTGTGAAATCGATTTCGTGGCCGATGCCGCTGATCACCGGAATCTGCGAGGCCACGATGGCACGCGCCAGTCCCTCATGATTGAAGGCCCAAAGATCTTCCAAGGAGCCGCCGCCGCGCGCCAGGATCAAGACATCGCACTCCGCGCGGCGCCCGGCAAGGGTCAGTGCCGCGATGATCTCTGCGGCCGCTTGCGCGCCTTGTACGGCAACCGGATAGATGAGCACGGCAACGGCGGGAAAGCGCCGGGCGAGCACCTGCAGAATGTCGCGAACCGCCGCCCCGGTGGGCGACGTGATGATGCCGATTCGCTTCGGCAGTGTGGGCAGCGCACGCTTGCGTTCAGGGGCAAACAAGCCCTCGGCGGCTAGTTTTGCGCTCAATTCCTCGAATTGCCGCTTCAGGGCGCCGAGGCCCGCATCCTCCATGTGATCGACGACGAGCTGGTATTCGCCTCGGGGTTCGTACAACCCGATACGCGCGCGCACCAACACCTTTTGACCGTCGCGTGCGGTAAAGGAGCACAACATATTTCGCTGCCGGAACATTGCGCAGCGGACCTGCGCGGCGGCATCTTTCAGCGAGAAATACCAGTGTCCCGAACTCGGCCTCGCGAAATTGGATATTTCAGCCTCCAGCCACAGGCTGCCAAAACCGCGCTCCAAAAGCACTCGCACCTCGCGATTCAGGCGCGAAACCGTGTAGATATCGCGGTCGGGGCGCAGGGTGGCACCGGATAATTGGGCTGTCTCCATGGCCAAATGATAGCGGTTTACCGCGCCCGAGGCGCGAGGTACAATGCGCCGCCTCTTAGACGAACCTTAAGTGAACGCTCATGCGTATTCTTGAAGAGGCACTCACCTTCGATGACGTGCTGCTGGTGCCGGCGTACTCCGAAGTACTGCCGGGCGAAGTCTCGTTAGCCAGTCAATTGACCCGGGAAATTCGCGTCAACTTACCGGTGGTCTCGTCCGCCATGGATACCGTTACCGAAGCTCGGTTGGCGATCACCATCGCTCAAGAGGGTGGTATCGGCATCATCCACAAGAATATGTCGATCGACAATCAAGCGCGGCAAGTCGACCGCGTCAAAAAATTCGAGAGCGGCGTCATCAGCGATCCGATCAGCGTCAAGCCGGACATGACCATTCGCGAAGTAATCGAACTCACGCGGGCAAAAAATATCTCGGGTGTGCCGGTGGTGCTCGGCACCAAGGTGGTCGGCATCGTGACCCATCGCGATCTGCGTTTTGAAACCAAACTCGATGCTCCCGTCTCCTCGGTGATGACCCCCAAGGAGCGGTTGATCACCGTGCGCGAGAACGCGCCCAAGGACGAAGTGCTGGCGCTGCTGCACAGGCATCGCATCGAAAAAGTTCTGGTGGTTGCGGGCGACCATGAATTGAAGGGCATGATCACCGTGAAGGATTTCCAGAAGGCCACCGAATTTCCGAGCGCCTGCAAGGACAGCGTCGGCAGCTTACGCGTCGGCGCCGCGGTGGGCACGGCGCCGGATACCTTGGATCGCGTCGCTGCATTGCGAGAAGCCGGTGTGGACGTCGTGGTGGTCGATACCTCTCATGGCCACTCCCGCGGCGTATTGGAGACGGTCGCCAAGATCAAGAAGAAATTTCCGGATATCCAAGTAATCGGCGGCAATATCGTCACAGCCGAGGCGGCACTGGATCTCGTCAAGTACGGGGCCGATGCCGTCAAAGTAGGGATTGGCCCAGGGTCGATTTGCACGACCCGAATCGTGGCGGGCGTGGGTGTGCCGCAAATCAGCGCGATCTCCCGCGTTTCGAAAGCGCTTGCAGGCACCGGAGTTCCCGTGATCGGCGACGGCGGTATCCGCTATTCCGGCGATATTGCCAAGGCGCTGGCGGCGGGCGCGCACTGCGTGATGATCGGCGGCATGTTTGCGGGGACCGAGGAGTCTCCGGGTGAAGTGGAGCTGTATCAGGGCGCTTCGTACAAGGCGTACCGCGGCATGGGATCCTTGGGCGCCATGGCGCAGGCACACGGATCGAGCGATCGTTACTTTCAGGACACGACGACCGAGCTCGAGAAACTCGTGCCGGAAGGGATCGAGGGCCGCGTGACCTACAAAGGCAGTCTCGTGTCGATATTGCATCAGCTGGCAGGGGGGTTGCGCGCAGCCATGGGCTATACCGGCAGCAGCAATATCGAAGAGATGCGTACCCGTCCGCAATTCGTTCGGGTCACCACCGCGGGTGTTCGTGAAAGTCACGTGCACGATGTGACGATCACCAAAGAAGCACCGAATTACCGGGTAGGCTGATGCCGGACATTCATGCGGACCGAATTTTAATCCTCGATTTCGGAGCGCAGTACACCCAGTTGATCGCTCGCCGCGTCCGCGAACTCGGCGTGTACTCGGAGATATACGCCTGCGACGCCGCCGAGGCCGACATTAGGCATTTTCGTCCCAAGGCAGTGATTCTCTCCGGCGGTCCTGAATCGGTTTACGCGGTTAAAGGCCCGGAAGCGCCGCCCAGCGTCTTCGATCTCGGCGTCCCCGTTCTCGGGATTTGCTACGGAATGCAAACCATGGCTGCCCAACTTGGCGGTCAAGTCGAGCCATCCACTCATCGTGAATTCGGCGCAGCCCAGGTGAGGGCTACCGGCGCCTCGCGCCTCCTCGACGGTCTCGAGGACAATCGCGATGCCGCGGGCCGGCGTGTGCTCGATGTCTGGATGAGCCATGGTGATCGCGTCGTGGCGGTCCCGCCGGGATTCAGCGTGATTGCGGCGAGCGACAACGCGCCGCTGGCTGCCATGGCCGATGAGGAGCGCCGCCTCTATGGGTTGCAATTCCATCCGGAGGTGACGCATACCTTGCAGGGCGGTGAAATCCTGCGGCGCTTCATACGCGAGATCGCCGGATGCGATGCGACCTGGGCGACGAGCAATATCATCGAGGACAGCGTGGCTCGAATCCGCGCCCAGGTGGGTTTCGACAACGTACTGCTGGGATTGTCGGGCGGCGTGGATTCTTCGGTACTGGCGGCGCTCTTGCATCGTGCCATAGGCCCGCAGCTCACCTGCGTGTTCGTCGATCATGGATTGTTGCGCCTCGGCGAGGGCGATCAAGTGATGGCGACCTTCGCGGAACACATGGGAGTACGGGTGATTCGCGTCGATGCGGAGCAACGCTTCTTGCGCGAGCTCAAGGGCGAGGCAGATCCCGAGCTCAAGCGCAAAATCATCGGACGCGTGTTCATCGAAGTGTTCGATGAAGAGGCCGCGAGGCTCAAGGACGTGAAATGGCTGGCGCAGGGTACGATTTATCCTGACGTCATCGAATCAGCAGGCGCCAAGACCGGTAAAGCGCATGTAATTAAATCGCACCACAACGTCGGCGGTCTGCCTCGTGAAATGAAGCTCAAGTTATTGGAGCCGTTGCGCGAGTTGTTCAAGGATGAAGTGCGCAAGCTTGGGTTGGCCCTGGGCCTGCCGGCCGCCATGGTTCATCGCCATCCCTTTCCCGGTCCGGGGCTCGGGGTGCGGATTCTGGGCGAGGTCCACAAGGCTCATGCCGATTTATTGCGAAGGGCCGACGCCATCTTCATCGAAGAGCTGCGGCGCCATGAGCTCTACGACAAAGTAAGTCAGGCATTCGCGGTATTCCTGCCTGTGCGGTCCGTCGGGGTGATGGGCGACGGCCGGCGCTATGATCATGTGATCGCGCTGCGTGCCGTCGAGACCATCGATTTCATGACGGCACGGTGGGCGCGCCTTCCGTACGAGTTTCTAGATCAAGTCACGCATCGAATCATCAACGAAGTGCCGGGGATTTCGCGCGTGGTATACGACATTTCGGGAAAGCCGCCGGCGACGATCGAGTGGGAGTAGTTGTACAAGTATAAAACGTTTTATAATCAGACACTTATATAAAGCGTGACACGTACCCGCGACGTACCCGTCGATAGTAAATACAGTCGGTTAGCGTATCGTCTAGCCCGTAGATATACCCGTCAACATCGTGGTAACGGGTTTTCAAACGGGTATGAAAATGACCGACACCTACCAAAAAGACACGGAATCTTTCGCGTTCGGACCCTACATCGGAACGCTGTACCGGCGAGCTGACCTGTCGAGAAGCAGCTGGTTCTTTCGCATTTACCTCAAAGAGGAACGCCGGCATTTCCGGAAGTCCCTAAAGACTGATGACTTGCGAATAGCGCGCGAGTTAGCGACCAAAGAGCTGATTCAAGTCCTTGCGAAGGTTCAATCCGGCGAAAGGATTTTGGCGGTCTCACTCGCGGATTTGAGGCGGCGCTTCAGCCTTCATCAACAAGCCCTTGTTGAACAGGGCCAACTCTCCAAAAACACGCTTGATAATCACGGCACTCGCCTGAATCACTGCGTTAGCTTTTTGAAGCACAAAGGCAAGGATCTACAAACTCGGATATCCAGCTTGGATGGCGATATTTGGAACGAATATTTGGAATGGCGCTTTGCGGAAGCTCAAAGTCGGGGAAAAACGATAAGACGCGATGTGGTTCGCGATGAACTGCTCACCATCCGCAAAATGTTCCTTTATGCAAACAAGGAAAAGCTGTGCACTGAAAGAGTCATTCCAAAATGGTCTTTCCAGGTCGAAAAAGAAGGTCCCAAACGGCAGCGAATGACTCAACGGAATTATTTGGACTTTCTCACCACGATCTATCATTGGATCAAAGAAGCCAAAAATGAACGGGAAACTTACAATCGCTTGCTTCTCAGGCACTTTGTACTGGTTATTTCCAACTCGGGAATGCGTTCTGGCGAGCTGTTCGGACTGCGAAACAAGGACGTTGTTGTGCGGAGTCAGGCAAACGAATGCCTCATCAATATTCGACCTGAAACATCAAAGGTTCGGCAGGGACGCCAAATCTCATTTCACGCGTCATATGGTGGCAACGTCAAACGAACCGAGCAAACCAATTATCTTATCCGGTGGATAACTGAGTATCAGAAGTTCAATGAACCTGGCCACTATGTCTTCTCAACAATGAATGACGGAAAACAGGATGCCCGGGATGTTTACTACCACAATTACAAGCTATTGCGAATGAAGCTAAAGGAACGCGGTATTGGTTGGTTCGATACCTATCACTGCCGGCACTTTTGGATTACTAATCGCTTGCTCGCAGGTGAACCGATCCATTTGATAGCGAAGGCGGCTGGAACCTCAGTTTCCGAAATCGAAAGTACGTATTCGCACGTGCTCGGCGAAATGGCGACCAAGCAATTCAGCAAGCGCCAGGTCCAGTACGATGATGAAGGTGGATTCACCGTCGTGAACACACCGGATGTCGATAAGGCTGTTAAAGTTGATCCAATTGCATATAAACGCAAGTTCAAATTGCCCACGCTTGAACCGACCTTAAAAACGTTCGGATCAAGGCCAGGAATCAAAGCTCGCAAGCCGAAGCGCAGCCCCATATCACTAGGCAAACCGACCCGATAGTCGGCTCTGAAGGCGTCTCCGGCTGATGTAGGCTAACCCCGTTGGTAGATCGCAATCGGCAGCTTTTTTAAGGCTTTGAGGCGGCAGTTTTGACCCCGGCGCTCCGCCATCGCTGTTGGTTAGGTCGAGGTGACCTCCTCATTTCCTGGATTAGGCTCATCGATGATGTCTTTCGTAGTCTCAAAACCCCAAAAAAACGTTTGCTGCTTTTCAGCGAACGTCTGATCAATAGATTCCCAATCTTCATCAGTCATCTCATCAGTATCACCGAGACACTCTGTTACATACTCCCTAATCCACTCCCACATATTGTTTTTGTCAAAATATCTGGCAGTACCTTTATCCACTAGCATCGCGATTTCATCTTTGGTCTTGGGCATCTCAATCTCCATAACTTAGAAAGTTGTTACTACCTTAGAAGGATACCGGGAGTTTCCTTAAGAGTTTAGTTCTGCGTTGCTCAACACAGGGGAATTGCTAAACGAATCGGCGCAGTTTTATCGCAGGGCGAACTTACCCAGCTTGCCAGCTTTCAAAAATGGCTCGCGTCCATCTTTTCTCACCAATTTGATGGAACCGTCCTTGCGGAAGTCACTGATCCAAACGCGGATGCTGCTTTCATTCGTCCCGGGATGAGACGCCTGTATCGCGGCCACGGCATCTTTGGTGCTTAGTACCTTCCTCTGATCCGCGTAGAACGCGTCCAGGACCATCTGCTTCACAGTGACCTTGACCCGCCTCGCCCCCTCGACAGAAGCAGGCGTTGAAGCCGCCTTCGCGCGTTTCGCGGCCAAGTTCTTACCAAGAGTCCCGACAGATTCGCGAGGCAACATCGGTGCCGTGGGCTGGGCCTGCATATGCTCTTCCTGAGCAGCCCCTTGCGCGTCTGACGTGGTCATTCCTCTGCGCTCAGATTGCCCGACACGCTTATCACAAAGCCGGCACGTCATCTGATTGCCTGTGTGTTTCGCGACCTTCGTAGGAGATCGACGACGATTCTTGCTCGATTTTGACTTGGCGTTTTTTCGTGCGCGATCACGAGCAACGGACATTGAATCTTCTAGGTTCATTTTCGATCACTCCAGTTGTTTACGACGGGAGCGAAAGATCGTGGTGATCAAAGGGAAAGTAAATCGCCGAGGCGGAATGAATGTGCTATGCAATTTTGCAAGCAAACCGATTGAGCGCACGCGAAGTTAAGCGGTCCCCAATCCTGCCTTACTCGGCAGACTCACCACGAAGTCAGATCTGAAGACGTCTCCGGCTGATGTGGCATCGGATTTGGCGGTGTTGAAGGAAGCGACGGCGGTTGTAGCCAGATTACGCGTCTCAATTCATCGCAATCAGGAAATCTTGTTTCAAATTTCAAAGCTGCGAGCCAATCTTTAAGAGAAACGAAAGCCTAATCCGCAAAAGGAGGGGGCTGGTGATTCACTGGCCATTGTTACATCGCAAATCTTCGCTCGCCGGGGCCTGGAACTGCGGAACTATCCTTCTATCTGCTCTCGAAGATAATTGCCAAAGAATTTCGCCAACCGAGGTGGCACCGCATTCCCGATGAGTTGCGCAGTAAATTCAAGGTTGTCTTCCGGATGAAACACATAGCCTCTCGGGAATGTTTGCAGAAGCGCTGCTTCACGCGGACTCAAGCCGCGATTTTGCTTCACGTCATAGTGACCGAAGCGACCGTTTGTTATCGACATACTCTTGGTAGTGATTGTTGGGGCTTGAAGATCCCCTCGCATTCGAGTGTATGTATCCGTAAAGCTTGGCGCCCCAGCCTTCTTCGTTAATCGACGATGGCAATCCAAACTCAAATCGCCATACGGAGTTTTCGAAAGGTAGGCGTTGGATTCGCCAGGCACCGCGCAGGAAATACGTTTCAAGTTCAAGCTATTGAGGTCGCGCGCTCGGTGATTTCTGACGGTAGGGTGGATTTCTCCAGCGGCAATAGGCGGCAGATATCCAATGACCGATTCGACAGTGGGGGGCTCCTTAACCCGCGAGTTGGCCTCTTCGATAGTCAATTCGAACTTGTGCTTGGTACGATCCACCGCAATCCCTATCGTGCGCTTGCGATTCTGAGGGATACCGAATTTCGCTGCATTGACGATTTTTGCGTCGAACTCGTAATCCAGGCGCTTAAGCCGTCGCTTGAACGAGGCCAACAGTGAGTTTGATTCGTTTGCCAGCCCTTCGACGTTCTCACAAAGGATGGCATCAGGTCGAAATACCGATATGAACTTGGTTGTTGTGAGCAGCAAATTCCTGTCGTTCGTTCTCTTGAACTGCCGCCCTTTCGACATCTTGATCTTGGTTATTTTTGTAAACGGCTGGCAAGGTGCACAAATCGCCAAGATCAAATTCAGCTTGCGCAATCCCGTGCGCCGCCTGTAGTCGTGGAGCAACTGCTCAATCTGAGCAACAATCTCTTTTCTCTGCCCTTCGGGACAGAAGGAGCTTTTCGGGAACACATTCTTGCAGATGTACTCGGGAGCCGTACCGTCAACATTCCGGTTCTGCCGATAAGTTGTTTCGCACAGCGGTTCATTGTCGACGCCAGCGATGACGTGTATCCCGGCTTTGATCAAGCCGTTGGTCATCCCTCCCGCGCCGCAGAAAAAATCAATCGCTACAGTTCTTGTCATCGTGACTAGAGATTCCCTTATAGATAGCGTCCAGCACCTGGGCCACGCACTCATTCGTCCGTTTTAGGATCTCGTCGTCCCAAAACCGAAGAGTCGTCCAGCCCAATTCGGCGAGGAGTCTATTGACTTCCTCATCGCGCCGAATATTACGCTCAATTTTAGGTAACCAAAACTCGCGATTAGTACGAAATTGCACGGCGGAGTCTGGCCAGCCCCGACCGTGCCAAAAAGACGAGTCACAAAAGATGGCTAGCTTCGCTTTCGGCACCACGAAATCAGGGCGTCCCGGGATCTTTCGATACTGTTTCCGGTACCGAACCCCAGCCGCCCATAGGGCGGAACCCATAACCAACTCGATCTTGGTGCCGAATGCTGGCACCCTGCCTATCGCTTTGTTCTGATCCTTCGCGGTCACGCGCTCCCGCCGAGCCGTCGAACAATGGTAACGATGTACGGCGCGATTGCAGCGGTCGCCTGCCTCGTCGCTTGTTCCGCGTCCACTTCCTCAGCTGGCGCTTCCCCCGCGTCTTCGCCCTTCCCAGGAGCGCTGGCTTTCTTATGGACCGCCAGCGCTATCAGGCCCAAACCCATTTTGAACGTGTTCTCATTTAATATCCTTTGCGCCTCGTCCTTTTCCTTGGTTCGCATACTGACCAAGTACCGATTGTCTTGGTTCACGTATACGCGAGGGTTATCGCTCAGAGCCACATACGCGCCAGCATCATCATCGAACCCGTATTCACCCCAGTCTGCTTGGCGGACAAAGACAAACTCAGGCTGACCCGCGCCCTGTTGCGCCGCCTCCGCGGTCTTCTTTTTGGATCCATTACCGCCCTTCTGCGGTTCTTCGGCCTCGGTGAAACGTACCTGCACGCTCACCTTCAGCGGCTCTACATTCGGCCCGTGATCAACGAACCCGAATTCGGCCGTATGCACCTCGCCCACCTTGGCACCTTCTGGGGCACGTATGGTGATCCTCGCGACACCGTTATTGAGCTTGATCGAACTGGGCAATTGCTCAGGCGGCAGAGAGGTCCAGACTTTGCCGGGACTATCCACGCGCGTCAGATACTCATTCTCCGCATCGGTTCCACATTCGATTCGACGGAAGGCATTAATAGGCACTTCTTTGTAGAAAACGCCGTTTTCCTCTCTCACATTGAGCATCTTTAAGAAGGTCGGGAACTTCTTTCCCTTATAGCCTTTCACATCGCCCATCTTCTGGCCTTTGCCTTCTCCATCCTCATAGCCACCGATGCCCATAGGCATAAATGCGCCCATCCCAAAGAGATCCCGAATGGCCGGATCAGCCTTGACCAATTCCTTCAGCAACTCCTTGGTAGCATCGGAATCGTCCACCTTTTCGGTGGCCCGTCGCATACGAATCTCAGAAGCGTATTGGCGCAGCTTCTCGTCGGTCTTAAGCTCGTGTATCACGATATCTTCGAGTCGCCGAGCCAACTCGGTCTGTGTCTTTCGCTCACGATCTGGCATAAAAATGGTCGCGAGAGCAGTGCGATTCAAGTCATCGCAAACCACATTAACGATCAGATGGCCTACCAAGTCGGCCAAATTACACCGCTGATTCAAAAAGCTCGCACGCTCGGTAGCGTGTGCTTGCCCATTGATGGTGTAAAAAATGCGGGCTGGCTGATGCCGTAAAAAATCTTTTATCTTGCGCAGTCCAGTCGCGATAATTTTGATCTTTCCAAGTTCGTCATCGTTGTATTCCGTGACTTGATAAACAAACTCGGTATCCGGGTCTCCCTTCTCTTTGAACTCGCCATTTTCATCGACCTCTTCGGTCATTTCCGCACCGAGGACTACGTTCAGGCCGCTGAATGTCCGAGCCGCAATACCCTCGGCGCGCAATTTTCCCCTGCCAGTTAGCGGAACGGCATCAAAGTCGTAGAGCCTGATAGGGAGTGCACAATCGATGAGGCTTACCGTTAACGCATCATATAAGCCGAAATCAACCCCACTGTTGCCACGCCCGATGTCGTACTCGTAGAGCTTGACGATGGAGCCCGAGTCGATCAGTCCATACGTCGTGTGGTTGAAGCCCTGCAGCTCGTTGTCACGAAATCGCGGAATCGATTTACCTGGCGAAAAATACTCTGTAACCGGGAGCACTTCTCTGCCCTCGGGCGACCTTATCCGCACCAGAGTCCAGCCCCAATACAGCGAGCCAGCTGGTCTGGACATTATCAATTTGTAGTGGCCATATTTGATTTCAGAGCGGGTGCAAAACCGGAGACTACCGGTACTACCCATATTGAACTTGCCCTGCACAAACTGAATGCCTTCCTTGTTTTTCTCACCCAAGGAAAGAAAGGTTTCTGCAAATTTGTCGTGCGGCTGGCCGCAGCCCGAATCGAGCACGACGTAAGTGGGAAACCGGCCGTTTTTCCTGTCGGACCGGCGAATACCGATTCGAATACATTGGTCCGCGAGTTCGGTCCGTTCAGCAGGCGATAACTTCTGAATTTTGCCCTCGTTAACCTGAGGGAAAAACATTTTCACTGCGTCAGTCATCGAGTTGGGCGCGCCCGCACCCCGGAAATCTTTTAGACCGTGCTCTGCTGCCTTCCGTAGCAGAATCGCGTCTTCGGCGTTTACGATTAGCTCAACCAGAGAGCTAACTGCATTCGTCTGTTGGTTACCTACGGTGTCCCAGTTTTTCTCACGATTGCCGTAATTCGACCAATTGGCAGAGTCTGAAAAATAATAGCTAGCGTCCTCGTCGGCCAATATGGTCTTCACGTCGGCCGCAGATTCGGCCTGTAGCATCTCGAGGGCAATCTTCTTTGATAACTTCTCTTCCACTTGACTTCCTTTTCTTGAAACTAGTTCAATTTCATACAGTTATAGAGAGAACGCCGAATCCGCGCCCTTACCTGGCCCTTCGAAGCGTGCTTTTACAGCGTCCACTTCGCGCTGCAGCGCTTTTATTATCTTTCTAACGTCCTCGTCGCTGTATTCATAGGAAGACCGATTCGACAGGTTACCAATCAGGCGAATCTCTTTGATCACCCTATTAACCCGACGTACCGCTATATCTTCAAATTTCTTACGTTTATCTCTAACATTTTTAGATTCTGTATCCATAACATTCTCCATATATACGCAACATGTGATGCCTTTATAGCACCAAATAATGCGTTTATGGAGATACATTTCACATATGGCGGTTGATTTTTCACGCTTTAGGCGTAACCAATTGTTCAGAAATGGTAATTCCGTGGCGTTGGCCGGTCAGGGGGCGTCTACCGAACTGCCCCGGCCGCCTTCAGGGAGCAACCCGCGCGATATATGATCTGCACAGCCGATCGCATCCGTTGGGGTAACGGGCGGAAAAGTAGTCGCTGATGTCGGTTCGGGCGAGCGCAATGGCCCCGTCCGTCCAATTGCGCGCCTGCGGCGTGCGTCGTTCGCGAGTCGAGAGATTCAGGCAGACTGCAAGAATGCGTTGAACGGTAGACACGCCTAGTCCGGCGAGCTTCGCCGTCTTTAGAATTCCGAAGCCGGTCTTACGCAGCCGAATTACTTCTGCAGCTTTTGCCTCGCTCGTTTTTGGTCGTCCGAATTTTTTTCCTTGAGAGCGGGCGCGAGCCATTCCTGCGGTGACGCGCTCGATGATGATGTTCCGCTCAAATTCTGCAAAAACGGCGCACATCGACAGCATCGCCTTTCCGCCTGGAGTCGAGCTATCAACCGATTGCTGATGTAAGTAAAGATCAACGTTTTCAGCATTGAGTTCATTTAAGAAAGCAACAACGTGTTGCAATGAGCGCCCGAGGCGGTCGATCGACCAAGCCGCAACCAAATCAAGCTTCCCCTGAGTGGCATCCTTGCAGAGTTTGTCGAAACCTGGTCGCTTATCCCGGCCTTTTGAGCCGCTGATTCCGTGATCGACGTAGGTTTCGACGACTTGCCATCCCCGCTGCGCGACGACACGTTGAAGATCGAGGCGTTGATTGTCAGTGGATTGATCGGTGGTGCTGACTCGGAGGTAGATTCCAACTCGTTTCATTTCGTGCTCCGTAAATGACGATTCACGAAAACGATAACCTGCGAAACCGGGAGGGTATACCAGAAAGACATCATTGCCGTATAAGCGTCGCTGACGCCCTAAGCCATTGATTTTCAGCGACCGCTTCAGTCACAAAACGCGGAGGGTTTCCGTATAGCTGTCAGGCGAATACGCTGTTAATTTTTGTAATGAGTTTCGCGGCGTTTTTCGCGGTGTCGCCGGGTAGGTCGCTCAACGATTTCCACCCATCAAACCTTCTAAGCATTTCTGCCATCACGATACGTTTATCAAGTTCCGAGCGTCCGTAGCGACTCTTCAATACAGCGTCGATCCGTTTTGTGATTTGATCGGATCCGTCAACCGGCAAGTCTTCCGGCTTAATCGTAAAATGATACGCCGCATTGGTACAGTCGAGGTAAAACTCGTCAGGAAAAATGTCCTCGATCGCCGGTTCGTTCTTAGCCAAGCCAGCGGCTTCCTTGAGCATCAGCACTCTGAACTTCTGTTCACCAGCCAGCGTAGATAGATAAAGTTCGTTGATCTTTGCCTTCGCCTTTTTCCCTTCCTCGTCCGAGTCAAGTAACACGCCGCCATCAAACTTATTGCCAACTAGAAATCCGGCATACATCGGAGTTTTTGCCGCTCCAAGAGCAGGCCAAAGATAGATGCGATCCGACAGTCCCTCTTTGCCACTCCTAACTAATAAACCGGACAGTTTTTGTAGAATAAGCGCATCATCGCCGCCCTCTACTATCAGCGTCTGACGCGCACCCAGCAGCCCCCCCATACTTGGACTAAGCCCGAGGCGCGACTCTATGAGCAGCATTGGCACCCGCTGCTGGGTGACTACGCCTGGCACCACGCTCGTGTGATGGTCGTGGATTTCGATAATTCGGACGCGCTCCGGGTACCCAGCATCAAGCATCGTCGCCACGTGCGTCGTGTAAATTACAGTATTGGTCTCTGAAAGACTCGCCAAAACGCCGAGTAGGTCGCGGTGACCGTCGTAGTGAAGATGAATGCCGGGTTCCTCGAGGATCAAAATTGTATTCTTGTATGCGCCTTTGGTTGCGTGAGTGAATTTCCACGCGAATGCCACGTACCATCGAAAGCCAGTTGACCTCTTGTCGAGGCGAACTGGCATTCCAACACCGTCGTCCTCCACGAAAACGTTCAGGGTTGTCGCATCGACATCAATATCAAATCGAATCTTTTTCTGTCCCCAGAGCTTGGCAAACTGAGAGGTTAGGTACGCCGACGCTTGGCGTTTATCGAAGGATCGAATGGTTCTGCCTTCTTGCGTCTGTCCACGCGATATAAATTCGTCGAGTTTGATTTTCGCAAGGTCGAGCACCACGAGGATGGTCTGATCTTCCCGACTAAGGGTACTCCAATCTTTCCCTTGGGATCGCGTATGGAGGTCATTCAGTTCGACGCGAGAACCAGGAAACTCATACTCGTTGATATAAACGCATTTTGGAAGGTTCAATGCCGCCCAACTGTCAGCTTTCGAAAAGTCCAGTAACACCTTTTCATTCTCGTTCGTTGAACTCGCTTCCAGATAGTAGGCACGTGTGTTGCTATAGTTTTTCGTTACTCGGATGAGTAGCGATGTGGGTAGCTCCTCCGCAATGTAAGTTCCGGCAGGTTGTGCTGGCACATTGGCGGTCGGGTCTGAGGTCGCAACTGCTGGCGGGGCAAGTGGCGTCCATAGCAGACCGACCGCCTTCAGGAATGCGATTTGTTCACTGGGATCGACGATCTCAAATCGAGCCTCACACACCAGTACGGTTGGGCTTTTGTTGCCCCAATCGTCGACCGGCCAATCCTCATCAACGTTATACTTTGCCGGAAGTATCGGGTTTATGATGTACAGGGCTTCACAGAGGTTGCTTTTGCCGGCCTCATTCTGCCCAACTAATGCTGTCATCGAAGCTACGTCGATCCAGTCCGTTGACCGCACACTTCGGTAATTCTGAACACGGAATTGCGTCAGTCGCATTCGCCCCTCCCTGAAATTATGCGCCGGCACCGCTGCCCTATGGTAGCACTACGACAGCCGCAGACTCTATTGGGCATATCCGGGATGTACCCATCTAAGTCCGTCAGGACCTCTCAAGCACCACGAAGTGTAGCTTTTTGTTCTGCCTTAGGAGTGTCTTCGCTTTGTCGGTCGCAACCTTCAGGCCAGCGTCATTTACCACCTCATATTCACTAAGAAAACTGAGCTCCCTTTGACCGAGTGCTCTAATCAGGTCTTGCTTGGTTTTGATGGGGGTGATCATCATAGAATCTCCTGCCTGATTTTTGCGATTGCTACTTTGTCAGTCTCATAGCTGGTCAGACATTTCGCGATTAAGTATCTGGCAACAGCGCTTCGACTGCGTCCAACGTTGTGGCTGAACTGGTGGAAGCGTGCCAGGAAATCGTCTGGCGCTCGGAAACCGATGAAGGCGTTGTAAATGTTTTCCTGTTGTTCGTTCATTTCGTATGGGTCTCCTTTAGATCGGTGTAGGTAACGAAAATCAAGTGCGCGAGTAGGAGGATTCGGGTCTCCAATGAATCGGCGTTGTAACCGCTTGTAATGCGCTTGTGAAGGTTGGTGATATGAACTGGCGGTGCGACTTGCTGAGCCCGAATTGGCGCTGGCGTGGCGACGCTGTGTAATCGTAATGGGTCATCCATTGGTCAGTCTCCTAGTGAAATGCTTCCGAAGCCAAACCGACGTGCCAATGGGCGTAATTGGCGTTTTTAACACGTTCTCAGGCCTCAGCCGTTTTACCGGATATATACGCGAGTATTTAGCTAATGGCAGTTGTCTATAGAAGTGCTCCATTGTCTGGACGTTGACCAATCATCGAACAGCTCATAGGAGGTGACAAAGGGATTTGACTTGTTTGTATAGGCCGCCACGCGGACGGCATCCTCGCGGTCGCGAATGATCTGTATATCGATTGGCTTGTACCGTGCGGTCTCCTTGGAATTGATTTTCTCAAGCCAAAGGGACTTCAAGGTTTTCGCTGTCCGATCCAGTGCCATAGGGTCGTGAACAAATAGATTGGCCGGATCCCACAGGAAAAAGTGATAATGAAGTTCCTTGCTATTAAGGCCACACGGACTCCTTTCCGAGGATCCAAGGAATCGAAAGGTTCTCGTGGAAACCCTTGATTTCAATATCTTACGATTGAGCTTTGTAATTAGCTTCTGTAAGAATGACCGATATGAATCGGCTATTGAATCTTTAGATCGGGAGCCGGCGAGATCCATCTTTAATTGCTCAAGAGCCTCGTTACTTGGTCGGGAAGGCGACAGGTCGACGTGGGCGGTGACCCATAGGGCGGGAAGTGGAACATTGGCTATGAAGGCATCCCATCCTGTGCGCGTGAGAAGTCTGGTTCTTTCATCTGGCCGAAAGTGGATCGATTCCTCGATAGTGTGTCGGACGGGTGATGGCATTGCTGGTGATTGCATTGGTGGGATTCCTTTGAAAGTTTCAACTAGGACCTCCGCATTAGGTCCAAAGCGATTGGTGTTCTTCGATGCTTGGGCGCCAGTGATTCGAACCTCGAATCAGCGCGAAAGCCCGACGGCGAAAGATCCGGCGACCGCTGGTGGACGGCGACCGGATCTTTATGCAGAGCGAGGCAGGCAACCTCGCCAAGCCAGGAGCGCCTTTCGGTCAGCGTTCTTGCTATACGGGTCTTATTTATACTGTCGTTAAACTCGACAGTTTCGAGGTCACGAACGACTGGTCGAGGCGGCTGTTGCAGTAGAGCTAGTGACTACCGCGACCGATGCCGCTGTGGTGACAGTTGGCGTGACAGCGCTGAAGTGGGAATGTGCTGCTTCAATAGCAACCCAAAGAACTACGTTGCCGTTGAGCCAAGAGAACCGCGCTACACCAGCTGAAGCTATATCGAGCTGGTACGATCCTTCCCAAAGCTTCAGGTTCGATACCTTGAGGCGGGCCCGGAACTCCCGCCTACCGTTTTGCGGTTTCACCATTTTCATAGTGTGAATTGGCGCCCCCTCTTCCTTGTCGAAGTAATCCATTAGGATTTGTTCGCCATTTCCGGAAGAGTGAAATTCGACTACGGTATCCTCGCCTTTGAGGCGACGTATCTCATAAACATCGTCAGAATGAAGGAATATCGATTCATCAAAGTCCGTAATGCGAATGTTTTTGGATGGCGGTGAAAAAACTAGCTTTTCGTCTACCAAGGAAACCCTGGTAAGCGTGCGACCGTTTTGGAGCTCTAAGTGCGTCGGATTCTCAAACGATATCTCTGTGCTCTCATCGATATAAGACAGAGCACGACTGATGCGACGCAATGCGATTCTCTTGGGAAATGTCTCCGCCACCGTTGAGTCAAAAAGGATGGCTTTGTTGCTTGAGATTGTGCGTATGCGGTTTCCGGACTCAAGCAGAAGGTCCTCCTGAATAGCCGAGCACCATTGAAGTATCGCGATCGTTTGCTTTGAAAGTTTCACAATGTCCTCTGGGAAGACCCCGATGCGAGGCATCGGGGTTCTTCTGTGCTCTTGTACTAAGCGGCCATATCGATCGACGTCAGCGCAGCAGCGGTTTTGGAGACGTCGCTGATGGCTCGCTCGACAACCGACGGATCAGCGAGCTCAGCGATCTTCGCGGCCTCGGTAGTACCGGGCTTCGTATAGTAAAGCACCACCGTGAAACCCTTATGGTTGCCGGCGAACGTGCGCTGTTCCTTCGGCATCTGCGCGTACTGACCGATCAAATCACTCATAATTGATTCGACAGCCCTTGGCTTCTTGAGCACGCTAGTGTCGTTGGGCTTCAACGCGCCGGCAGTCACCTTCAAGGCGTCGACAATGCCACCGGTGCCCCGAAGCCATACTTTGAAACTTTCTCGGTCAGGGGGTACCTCAGCCGCGCAAGCATTGGTCAGGATGCGCTTGTACTTAGACCGTAGCGACGCCGCCTCAATGCCCATTGATGCCGCGAGCAGAAGCTCCGCCACGGACTTCTTTTTTACCGCGTTCTTTTCCTTGTCGCCGTCGTAAAGCGTGCGGACGGAAAGCCGAAGGTCGATTACAAGTGCACTATCGGCGCCGAGACCTTCCGCAAATTCATAGGTGACCCCCAGAAACTCATACAACGAGTCTCTAGAACTTCGGACTAATCCGTCAGTGGCAGACCAAAGATCCCGAAGGTCGGCAATGGCTTGATTTACCTCAGGGGTCGCAGATTGAACGGAAATCGATTCAGGCAGCGCACAGTTTGCTTTCACAAACTTTGTGCTGAGTTGGATTACATTGTTGTTCACGGTCTTCATAAAACAATCCTCAAAAATGGCTCCCGGTGAATAAGGTGGGTCCGAAGCAGGAGCAAAAACGTCGAATCCACGGTACCCATTTTGATGGATAGACTGTGACCGGCAGACCTCAACACAAGGGATATGATAGGGTTGAGATAATAGGCGACTTTACATAAGGTGTAGTCGTCGAGCGTGCGGATCAAACCTTTGAATTAGCCCGAGAAAATTCCCGCGCATTTTTTAGAGATGGAAACTTTCAAAGCGGCATACGGGAGGGAAGCCTTTGACAGACCGGACGCGTGGATGGATGAGAACCTGCGGAGGTAAGGAAACCCCGAAGGGCTCCCTTAATGGGACCCGCAGGAACTATTCTAGCTTGATCGGGAAGTGGCTAACCAGCCCATTGAGTAACTGATGAAGATAGAAGCGCAAACGGGAACCGTAAAAATATGGTTCGGGATGTTGAAGCTCGCGATTGCGCAGGGCTTGCCGATCAACGAGCCGCTTTATCGCTCTTGGGGAACGCGTGATGAGTTGGCAAAGCTCTCATTCAACCGCTGGTGGCTTATAACGGGAAGGTCGCTTTTTCAGGAGGCGATTCGGACCATTTCATTGGTGGAGGCGACTAATGACTTTGTAACGGTCAAGATTCCGACTTCATTGACGGCAGTTCAGGTGAAGCGTCAAGTCAGCCAGTTGGTCACGAGTCAAAGGGGCACAAAGCGTCTCAAAACCAAACCACCGTGGGCTTTTGTTGGGGACGTGAACTACAAGCGGCTTAAACAATACGAGCGCTATCTGGACGTCGAGTTCGATCCTCGGAATGCTGGTAAGACGGTAGAAGAAAAGACGGAGCTTCTTCGGAACGTGTATAGGGGGATCAAAGCGCGCCTGGACAAACAGAAGAAAACGTTGATGACGACTGGCAAGAAAAGCGTGGCAGTAAGGCTCTTTTACCGCGATCCGGATAGTTTTGGCAGTAAGCTCGAAATTCGGAGGGGAATTGATGCAAAAAAGGTGAACCGGTGGAAGTTGAGCGGAAAGATCCTCCTATTGAACGTGGCCGAAGGACGGTTTCCCGGTCGGGACTATTACGGGGCTCAATTAGCTAAGAAGCTTCGCGGTCGGTTGGACAAGCTTGGGCTGGAAGACATTGGTGCCACAGCCAAAAACAAAGGTGGCGGACGCAAGAAGCAGGACCTGACTTTGGTGCGTGTGAGGAGGTCGAGACCTGAGGCGGAGGCACAGTCACTTCGAGCCTATGGGAAAGGGAGGGACAGTAATCCCGTTGGAGACACCAAAATTAGTCGGAACTAACGTGCGAGTCGTAAGGAAACTTGCGGAGGGTAAATCGAAAGAGTGAGACCTGCGGAGAAGGCAATTGCATCCGCTCAGATTAAGGCCTAAAGTTTGATCGCGAGGGGATCAGAAATGTCAATCTGTCCTTAGCGTGGAAGCGATGCGATCAGGGATGAGCGTATGTTAAGACGCAGTTGTTTAGTTCTTTTGGCTACGTTGCTGACCAGCTGTGGCGGCATTTTCGACGAAAATGGCCCGCAATGCTGCTGTTACGATCCGTCGTACGGATCCACTATGCCGCCTCGCGTCACACATTCAGATTTTTGTGGTGGCAAAGCTATTTGCACCACCGATCCGGCGCAAGCAAAACAGCTCGGCTGCGGAAATCTTTCAAGCAATAACGGGTCACGCCTTAATTTCTTCGCATCAGTGGATGAGCCACCCCGAATGTCGCGGGCGGCGCTTAGAGTACTTGCGCCTGACCCTGTAGCCCCCAGTACGCCGCAGACTGTGTCAACGCAGGATTCCTTTGATTCTTGCTTGAATCATTGTCCAGCGGGAA
Organism: uncultured Gammaproteobacteria bacterium; assembly: GCA_963755965.1. Classification (GTDB taxonomy): domain Bacteria; phylum Pseudomonadota; class Gammaproteobacteria; order Steroidobacterales; family Steroidobacteraceae; genus Bog-1198. The sequence continues at coordinate 393,514 of CAVWLU010000004.1, read as the reverse complement.
AAGTCACTGCGGACTGTTTAACGACACACCTAACATCGTCAGATGCCGCTTACCTCAAGCATTTAAAAGATAAGGTTGTCTCGCCGGCCGCCTCGACAATTGATCCTAAAGAGTTGCTTTCGATGTTCAACGTGGCTGACGACCCGTGTCATCGGGGCGCTACAGTAGTTAATGGAGTCAGTGTTAGTAATAGCGGAGACGATTGTGCGATCAACGCGTCCACGCAGAACAATAAGATCCGTATCAATATCAATATACCAGCAAAGCTTCAGGCTACTTGGGGTTCGCGCAACGCAAACGACATTCGCCTCAATTTCGAAGGCAATCCTCGTCCCACCGTTGCCTTTATAGATTCGAAGTCAGGTGCTAAGCACGCTTTGGACTCGGAATTTGGGGGCGGAATAAAGTGGCTAGAAGCAGATGGAAAGCGACTGATGGTTCGTACAGATGCGCCCGGATGCGTGGGCGTGGACTTCTAGGCGGATATGAAGAAATGGATAAGACCGGCTCTGGCGCTTGTCGGCCTGCTGGCACTATATGCTCCATCGGTAGGACTCAGCTCGGCTGCCAGTCAGCATCACATTAATGCGGATAAGCCATTGTGCGAACTTGCGCCCATAGAGTTTCCCGAGCCGTCCTTTGCAAGGGCAATCAAGTATTTTTTGGGAGTTGACAGACCTATCAACCCGGACGTTCAGTTGAGCGGCGCCACCTTTAGTTTTGGCCCGCCTCATAAAATCCCTGGTGTCGAACACAAAGTCGTGGATATGACGGTGTCGATGACTTTTGACGCGTCGAATGTCGTTCATAAATGGATGAAGATAGTCAGGGCACAGGAGGATGTCGACTGTTCAAGTCGTACGGTTTGGTTCCCAAATCCGACTTGGGAAGTCGACGCAAACGGTGGCTGGATTGGTCATTTTCACGTCAAAGATGTGAAACGTCTTTGCAAGCTTGGCGCTCAAATCGATTTGATAACGACAGAGCTCGATTATTGGAATCGCGTCGGCATACAAATTTCGTCGGATCAAAGGACGATCGGCCCCATCCCATCGAACGGGTCTTCAGATAATACTTCGCCTCTCCTAAAGGTTCTCGCTCAAGGGCTGGGTGCGATAGCGCAAGTCGTGACGGTTGGATTCGTCCCTCAGGCGAAAGTACAAGCCATTGACGGGCATCAAGCCATCGAAGAATCTCTTAAAATGATGGAGGGGTACGAAAAAGACCTACTGGGAAAGACCCCCGGTGCTGGTCCAACCGAAGTGGCTGGCTTCACCTTTGATTTTTTGTTCACTCAAGCAGGTTTTCTAAAGAACGGAAATCAGACATCGATTTCAATTACGAGTACGCAAAACACTTCCAACCTGCCCAGCGAAGGAGAGGCGTGTCTAATTCAAGACAATTTAAACGAACTCAAAACTGGCGAGGAAAATGTGGGGCCCGAGGGTGTGGATTACAGAGTTAAAAATGGCGACACATTGTGGAAAATCTCTTCGCAATATTATGGAAGCCCGCGGTACTTTATGATGATCGCTGCGGCCAATAACATACCTTTTTCGGAAATGGATAGTCTTTCCAATAATCGGACACTGAGATTGGAATCGATCGGAAGTCTGAGAACTCGATCCGACCTGGTTCTTGTCACAAGACGCGATAGTATTTGGAAAATTGCTGAGAAGTCGAATGGCTCTGGGGGCTTTGCCGCACTTGATGCTGCGAATAGATCGTGGCTCACCGATAGGAATCGAATTTATCCGCTTGAAATGATTCGAGCGACGCCCGACAAAAAATAGCGTTTGGCGTTTCAATACCCGTGATGTACCCGTCTGAGCTAACCGTATGGTTTATATAAGGTTACCAAACTGAGTGGGAATAAGCATTCGACTGATACTGTCTTTCAGCTCCGACCAAAACAAGAATTCATAAAGGGATGACTATGCTCAAGCTATTGAGAATGAGAGCGACGACGGCCGCCTTCGTATTCGCCGCCAGCGTCGTAAATGCACTGTCGGGTGATGCGAATGCCGCCCAGGCAGGTGAAAAGGCGGCCGCATCGGAACCCACGCAGGTGCGCCTCGTGTCTCTCGAGACGAACGCATACGAGGCTTGGAAGTCCAAGGACGCACAGTTCTGGCGTACATTTCTTTCGGACAGGTTTGTCGGCTGGGGTTCCTCGGGCAGGCTCGATAAGGGATCAGCGGAAAAAGAATACGCGGGGCTTGATTGCGAGATCAAGAGCTATGCCATTTCCGACGTGCAGATGACTCGACTCGGTCGAGATGCGGCGCTGCTTACTCACAAGCTGACCATTGACGGCACCTGCGGCGGACAAAAGAACCCGCCCGCCAGCTGGGCAGCTACAGTGTACGTGCGCGAGGGTGATCAATGGAAAGCGGCCTTCCACGCCGAAGCTGCAATCGTCGATCCGGCGGTGCTCTCTGCGAAACCGGCCGGCAATCAGGAGACTGGTGACGCCAAGCAGACGCGGTCCACGGATCAAAATGCTCGAACCGATGATCTGCTGTTTCGGGAAAAGGCGCTTTGGGAGGCCTGGAAGAATCACGATGCCAAGAGACTCGCTGCCCTGATGGAAAGGAATATCCAATTCATCAATATCTTTGGCACCCACTTCGGAACCAAGGCTGAGGCATTGAAGGACTGGTCAGGCAAAGGATGCGAGGTAAAGGCTGTCGACCTTACGGATGCTGCTGCGGCGATGTTCTCGCCAACAGCCGGAGTGCTGACATTTCACGCCCGTGCGGACGGTACCTGCTTCGGCCAAAGGGTTGGGTCCGTTTGGGGATCGTCGATCTATGTCAAGGACGGCGACACCTGGAAGTGGATTTTCGGCATCAATTTGCCCGCGCGCCTAGAAGGTGGCTAGAGGCTACGTTGAAAACGAGATTCCTGACGAAGGCCGATATCAATGGAATTCACTGGGAGGCGACGGGAAAGGCTACGTTGAACCGCTTCGCCAAGGCCCCGAGATTCTTATCGACGGTCCACAGCAAGGCGTCGGGGGTGAGAAGGATGGATGCAAGCAGAGAAATATCGACCGCTCCGCATCCCAAGTCTTGAAGTCGTTCTCGCTCTATCAACTCGAATGTCTCTTCGGTGGTCGCTAAAACAGATGTCTGTAGCGTCTTCAGATCGCCTAGGGTGCGTTCACGAGGGCCCGGGGGCGTCCCGCAAGCGAGTTCGAGCACGATCAGCGGATGACACAACAGCTGATCCGCCGCGAGCAGCGACTGAAGTGTATCGTTTGGCTTGCGGAAATGTGCTACCCACACGGAAGAGTCGGCGAGTACGGCCGCCACGATCCGCGGGCCCTATGCAGGCCTGCGGCGTGGAATGCGTTTCATCTTCGGCGAACTGCCGCCGAGGGCGGAAAGCCGCTTCGCTGCCTGAACGCGAACGAATACCTTCATCGCTTCACGAAACAAGTCGGACTTGTCCATTGCGGGATCGGCCAAGTCCAGTGCTCGCTGATAGAGTTCATCGTCGACGGTGATAGTGGTTCTCACAGGCAAACCTCTCGCGCATCAATAATGATGCATCTTGGCATCAATTATTGCATAAAAAAATCGGGATTTCTGTCGCGAGCGTCCCGATTTGCGCGCGGCTCGGTACCCGTGATGTACCCGCCTCGCTTATGTGATTGATTTTTATAAGGGTACTCCCTTGAGTGGGAGTGAGTTCGATTCCGTCTGGTCACCGCGAAAGCATATGAATCCAGCTGCTTTTCGCGATGCTCAGACGGATATCGGACGACGGACTGAGCGAGTACCCAGAAATCCCCGTCCTCGTCCCTACGGCTGAGGTCGTCCTCAGTTGCTCAACCAAAGCTTCAACCCTTTCATGGACCAACCCAGTTCAGCCGGCGCGGGTGAATAATGGAATTCTGCATTCAAGTGCACTTCGGTAAGTACGTATTGGGTCGGGTCGGTTGAAGTTATCTTCCCGGGGAATTGAGAACTCAAATATTTAATCCCGGCGACGAATTGAGCTTGATCGATTGACCATTGGAAGTGCCGGTAACCTACCCACGGAGTACCCGTTGCCGACATACTTCCTTTCGCAAGGGTGATGTACTGCGGTTGGTCCGCTTGGAGCGGGGTATCGAGGATGTAGAACCTTTCAGGTGCATCGTAAGCGGTGGCTAATTTTAATGCCTTAGGAGCCTCATTATGAAACAGATTGATGCTATAGCTGATGCGCAAGCCGTTTGGGTCTAAGAACGATAAATCTGCGGAAATGTAGGTAGCTTTTCCTACGGCCGTAGGAATTTGCAGATCCAATTCACCATTCAGCACCGAGGTGGAACTCCCAAACGGTACCGGCGCCACTCCCGCCGGAAATATATATTGAGGCGAAATCATCATCAATTGATTGGTCAGTGTTGTCGGTAAGTCCTTGGAGTTAATGTAGGCTCCGACCGTGTCGCCTTCCAGCTGTGCCGTGCTCGTACCGACCTTGTTGAGAAAGCCACGCTGAGCAGTCGAGGGCGATGTGGGCACGAAACCGGTTTTCGAACCGGCGTTCCAAGAAGTCGGTACGAGGTAGCCGTTTGAAGTGAGGGGATCTGGCTGCAAAAGCACCATGTCGAACGTTCCCTTGGGCATTCCAGCCTTGGTGACGTGAGCAACAAATATGTTATTGGCGATACCGCTCTCTGATGGCTGCTCAAATAAATTAGTGATTCCGGCTACGCCCGGCGAGCCGACTGTAACGGCCGCCGTGAGAGTCATAACGGCAACGCAACGACGTAGAATTCCCGAGCCCTTATCAAAATTCATATCAAACTTCCCCGCATGCAAATATTAGAAGGCGCGAGTATTACTCACTCAAGCTATCGGGCAAGACGTCTGCTTTAGCAGACGTCTGCTAAAACAGACGGGGGGTTCGGCAACGCAGCATGTCGGCTTCACCAAGCATCGATGCGTCATGGAGCAGGGGGATCGCTCTCATAGCAGGCAGTCCCCGAAAGCGAAGTCAGTAGAATTCTGAATTTGCAGCCCACGCCGACGGTGGGATTGAAATGGGTTGCGTGGAAGGCGTCGCCGCGCCGCCCGATTCTCCTCGGCCTTCCGACAACTTTTCCGCCGCTTGCGCGATCTGCCTACCTTGCTGTCGGGCGGCCTCCAAGTCGAACGCGCTGGGATGCCGCTGGCCAGTCTCGTCGGCAAGACCGGTCGGGATGTAGGGAGGTCCGACCACGATCATGCCGAAATGTAATAAGTTGGTGATAATCGACATCGATGTGGTCTCTTGGCCGCCGCCCCTGCTGGTGGGCGATGTGAATGCGCCGCCGATCTTGCCGTTGAGCACGCCCCGGCTCGCCAACTCGCCTGCTTGCTCGAGAAATCCAGCCACCGGCGAGGACAGGCGGCCGAAGCGAGTGGGACTGCCCACAATGATCGCGTCGTAATTCGTGAGATCGTCGATGGCGGCGATCGGATCGTCGTGCACCGGATTGAAATGTACGCCTTGGGGGGTCGCGGTGGATGCGGTATCCGGCACCCGTTTGATGTCGACAACGGCGCCGGTCGAACGGGCGCCATCAGCGATCGCGTGCGCCACGATGGCTACATAACCAAATGCTGAGTAATAGAGTACGAGTACTTTTGACACTTGAATCTCCAGACTTAGCCAATCGATGGGGCCAGTAATGGCAAATTGCTCCCGGATCGTCCGCATCAGAACTTGTAACGCACGCCAACCGTGGGGTTGATGTTGGTGGTGTTGATATAGCCGCTGGCCACCCCGTCGTGCACGCCGCTGTACATGGCGCCGAGGTAGGCGTCGAAGTGAATGTTGAATCGGTAGTCGGCATCGAAGGAGAAAGCGTCGAAGCTGCCGCTGCAGGTGCTGTGCGCGGAGCTCGAGCAGCCCGCCTGGGTGCCGGTGCCGTAGGCGTTCTGATGATAGCCGTAGTAGGCCGCCGTCAGATCAAGATGGGGAAGCACGCTGTAGCGAACGCCGGTCCAATACACCTGCACGGTCTTCGAATTGTTGTAGGCATTGTTGGTGACGAAGGCCAGCACGTAATTGCCGATGTCGGTGAACCCGGCGCTGAGCGGAGTGTTGGGATTGGCGTACTTGATGTGCATGTAGCCGGCGAAGAACTTGAGCGGGTCGAAGTTGTACAACGCCATGAGCGCATAGGTCGTATTGTCCGACACGGTCGCCGCCAGGGAATTGGAGACCGAATACCCCAACGCCGGAAGCTTGGCGACTTGAGCGGAGCTCAACGCGGAGGCGGTGATGGCGCTGTTGAGCTTCGAGTAGTAAGCATCGAGCGAGGCGCCGGCGAATTCAGCGCCGATATCCGCCTGCCAGGCGGTGTTGGCCGAGCCATTGGACCCGTTGAACTTGTACAGGGCGGCGAGGTGCACCCGATCGTCGAAGCCGATGGAGTACTTCGCCATCGAGTCGAGCCGGTTGTCCTCGCTGCTGCCGCCGCCCGAATAGGTGTTGGACGCACCGAGCAAGCCGAACGCCGTGGCGTTGTAATTCGGGTCGTACTTGATGGTGCCTTCCGAGAGCAAGGTGACCTGACGACCGAAGGTGAGGGTGCCGAACTGGGCGGATTTGAGCCCCACATAGGCGGTCTGGAAGGCTTGACCGGCCGAACTGCCATCGACACCGATGTTCTGGGCGGTCAGGGCTCGACCGTTGTTCACGGCGAGGGACTTCAGAGAATCCGAGATTTCACCGGACTGGGGATTGAAAAAGGTCTCCACCTGGAAGACCGCCGACCAATCCCCGTACAGCGGCTCGATGCCCTGCAGGCCGACTCTGGACTGGCCCATGTTGCTCGGCGTGAGTCCGATCACCGACTGGTAGTCGTTCTGGCGCACGATGTTGCCACTGGCGGCCGGCCGATAGGGGGTGAACGGCGCGCTGTGCGTATCGTATTGCAGACCGATATCGATGACCCCGTACAGGGTAATGCCGTGCCACGTCAGGCTGTCATCGCCGCTAATGCCCGGACCGGTCTTCTGCTGCGCGAACGCCGGAATCGCCGCGCTCATCGCGCCCAGCAATACCACTGCGCTCCACCCCAGCCGCGCGCCAAACCAGCGCCCAGGGGAAAGAATGGAACCGAGCGCGAGCCGGGCAAATCCCTTTGGACGCCGTGCATCTGTGTAATTCATACTTCCCCTCTGGCTTTATAAGTGGAAATGTTTAAAACATAGTAATACGATAGGTATTAAATGAATTAAATGTCAAGTGCCACTTAACATAATGTGAGTTGAAAAAAGGATTCCTCCTCGTGCTCTCGCAAAAGACTCGTTACGCGCTGAAGGCTTTGCTGGAACTTGCCTTGGTTCCAGCGGGGGTTAGGCTACCGTCGGTGACAATCTCCACCCGGCGCAATATTCCCGTGAAGTTCCTGGAAGCTATTCTCGTGGAGTTGAAGCGCGATGGTTTGGTAAGTGGTCAGCGCGGGCGCAATGGCGGTTACCAATTGGCGCAAAGCCCGGAAGACATTACCTTCGGGAATGTGGTGCGGCTGATGGAAGGACCGCTGGCGTTGATTCCCTGTGTCAGCGTCAGCCAATATCGCCGGTGTGCCGATTGCGCCGACGACCGAACCTGCGAGCTGCGAAAACTGTTTCGCGAGGTGCGCGACAGTACGGCCAACATCCTCGATGGCTGGACCTTGGCGGACGCACTCAGCAAGGAGAGCCGTCCCGAAACCAGTGTCGGTTCGCCGCGGGGAGGGCGATCGGGCCGCGAGTCACCGACGAAGAAATCGTCGAGCCAGAAAGCTGCGCATAAGTGATGCGAACGCCGGATCAATGGTGCAGCCCCGCGCGCTGAAAGCGGTGCCGTGAGCACCGGCTTAGATGTCGCCGATCAACTCTCTGACGATCATTGTCGCGGCTTGTTCTGCAGTAAGTTGAGTGGTGTCTATGCGTATTTCGACGGCGACGGGCGCTTCGTACGGACTGTCGATTCCCGTGAAGTTTGTCAGCTCGCCGGCGCGTGCTTTCTTGTAAAGACCTTTTACATCGCGTGCTTCCGCAACGTTGAGCGGTGTATCGATGTGAACTTCGATGAATTCCCCGGGCGCCATCATGTCGCGGACCATCTGACGTTCGGCGCGAAACGGTGAGATAAATGCGGTGATCACGATGATGCCGGCGTCCGTCATGAGTCGCGCCACTTCGCCCACCCGGCGTATGTTCTCGATCCGATCCGCGTTCGTAAAGCCCAAGTCCTTATTCAGACCATGGCGGACGTTATCTCCGTCGAGTAAGAACGTATGCCGATTCATCAGATGAAGCTTCTTTTCGACGAGGTTGGCGATTGTCGATTTACCTGCTCCGGAAAGGCCGGTAAGCCACAGCACGGCTGCCTTCTGATGTTTGAGAATGGCTCGGGACTCGCGGCTGATGTCCAATGCCTGCCAGTGCACGTTCTGGCTCCGCCTCAGCGCGAAGTGCATCATCCCCGCGGCTACGGTGGCATTGGTCAATTTCTCAACTAGAATGAACGCTCCCAGAGTGTGATTGGCGGCATACGGCTCAAATATGAGGGGCTTATCCGTAACGATATTCGCGACCCCGATAGCATTGAGTTCGAACGTTTTGGCCGCGAGCTGTTCCATGGTGTTGACGTTGATTTGGTATTTAGGCGCATGAACGCTCGCTCCCACCGTCTGAGTCGCGAGCTTGAGCCAGTACGGCCGTCCCGGTAGCATCGCTTCGTCTGATAACCAAACAATCGTCGCTTCGAATTGATCGGCAACTTGTGGCGCAGCATCGACTGCGGCCAGGACATCTCCACGCGAACAATCCACTTCGTCTGACAAACAAAGCGTCACCGACTGCCCCGCCACGGCCTGCGTGACATCGCCGTCGAACGTCACTATACGGCTGATCTTTGAAGTTCTGCCTGAGGGCAGAACGCGGACACTGTCGCCGGGCGAGACAGTTCCGCTGCATATGAGTCCAGAGAATCCACGAAAATCGAGATTAGGTCTATTGACCCACTGAACCGGCATTCGAAATGGCCGCTCCTGGTCTGCGGCGACGTCGAGTTTCACTGCTTCAAGATGCTCGATCAGCGTGCTGCCTGAATACCATTGCATATTCGTGGAACGAACCGCGATGTTGTCGCCGACCAGTCCGGAAATCGGAATTGCAACAAAATCTGCGATACCAATGCCGCGGGCAAAAGCGGCATATTCGCTAACTATGGAATCGAACTTCCTCTGATCGTAGCCGACCAAATCCATTTTGTTTACTGCGAGCACGAGATTGTGGATGCCGATGAGATGCGCGAGGTACGAATGCCGCCTCGTCTGCGTGAGCACTCCTTTTCTTGCATCGATCAAAATAACGGCAAGGTCGGCGGTCGAAGCTCCCGTAAACATGTTGCGGGTATATTGCTCATGGCCAGGTGTGTCGGCGACGATGAACTTTCGCTTATCCGTAGAGAAGAAGCGATAGGCGACATCGATGGTAATGCCCTGTTCTCGCTCGGCGGCCAGACCGTCCACCAAGAGGGCGAAGTCGATGTTGTCGCCTTGCGTGCCGGACCGCTTGGAGTCCGCCTGAAGTGCCGCGAGCTGGTCCTCGAAAATCATTTTCGAGTCATATAGCAGGCGTCCAATGAGCGTCGATTTACCATCGTCCACGCTGCCGCAGGTAATAAATCGAAGGAGGCTCTTGTGTTGATGCTGGTGCAAATAAGCATTGATGTCCTCCGCGATGAGGGCCTGTGCTTTGTAGCTACCGTCTGTCAGTTCATCCGTCATCAGAAATAGCCTTCTTGTTTTTTCTTCTCCATGCTCGCTGCCTGGTCGTGATCGATCGCGCGTCCTTGCCGTTCAGAGGTAACTGTCAGAAGCATTTCGCGAATTACATCGGGCAATGTCGCCGCGTGGCTTTCGACAGCGCCGGTCAGGGGATAGCAACCGAGGGTTCGAAATCGAATGGAGCGATTGACCGGCACTTCATTCGGCTTTAAGGGAAAACGCTCATCGTCAACCATTAAAATGAGTCCGTCGCGGATGACCGTGGGCCGCATTGCAGCCAGATACAACGGTACGATGGGAATGTTATAGAGATGAATGTACTGCCAGATATCGAGCTCTGTCCAATTCGAAATGGGAAACACCCTGATGCTCTCGCCTCGGGCTATTTTGGCGTTGTAAAGATTCCACAGTTCGGGCCGTTGTCTCTTCGGATCCCACCGGTGTGCGCTCGACCGAAAAGAGAATATGCGTTCCTTGGCGCGGCTTTTTTCCTCGTCGCGGCGCGCGCCTCCGAACGCAGCATCGAAGCCGTAAAGATCCAGCGCCTGTTTCAAGCCTTCCGTTTTCCACATATCGGTATGCAGCGCAGAGCCGTGCTCAAACGGGTTTATGCCGCGACGCTTTGCTTCGGGATTTTGATGCACGATGAGTTGCATGCCGGACTCGCGGACCATCTGGTCGCGAAACTCGTACATCGCCCTAAACTTCCAAGTTGTGTCCACATGCAATAGCGGAAACGGAGGCCGCCCGGGGTAGAATGCCTTGCGAGCTAGATGCAGCATCACAGCGGAATCCTTGCCGACCGAGTACAGCATCACGGGCTTCTCGGTTTCAGCCACCACTTCCCGCATGATATGAATCGACTCGGCTTCGAGCCGCTGCAAATGCGTCAAGAACATGATATTAGCCTGTATAATTCATGAAGTGGTGAAACACAAAGGCTCGCGCAATTGTAAAAAATTGTCACTGAAATTTACATCACTCAAAACACGCCGGCCGGCGACCGTTGATCAGATCGTCGAAGAGCGTATTCCAACGCGGCAACATCACTTTTTGCAAATCGAAGTGTTTGACCGCGGTGATGCGGGCGGCATCGCGCAGCGCTTGCATCCGGTCTGGTTGTTCCAGCGCGGATTCGATGCGGGCGGCGAGCGACTTTGGGGCAAAGAAATCAACCGTGAGTCCATTGACGCCGTTTTGCAGCACTTCGATTACCGGCGGGGTCCGCGAGCCCACAATGAGGCAACCGCAGGCCATTGCTTCGATGAACGACCAGGACAGCACGAATGGGTACGTCAAATACACGTGCACCGATGAGACCTGCAGCAAGTTCAGATAGTCGTGATACTCGAGCATACCGACGAAATGTACCCGCGCGAGATCGATTTTGGCACCCAGCTCGTCCAACATCATCGCTTTGAACGTGGACCGCGGCGGCGGCGGCGCGCCGTAGCTGACGCCATCGCCGCCGACGATCACGATCTCGGCGCGTTTGCGTCGGCGCAGCAACTGGGGCAGCGAGCGCATAAAGGTATGAAATCCACGATAGGGCTCCAGATTCCGCGCCACATAAGTGACAACCTGGTCATGGCTCGTCAGTACCCGTCCGGATCCGGGCAATTTGAATGTGGCGGTCCGACTTGGGCGGGCGATATCGGTATCGACTCCCTCATGAATTGCGCTGATCCGCGACCGCATTTCGGGCGGATATAGACTGCGCTGCCACTTCGTAGCGGAGTGGCCCCAGTCGGCGGCCTCGAAGGCCAGTGCGTTGGTGGCGTTGCGCACGCGAAGGCGCGACGGGTCTTGGAAGATCGAAACAAATTCGGGATCGAAGCCGACATCCACGCCGCTGGAGTGATAATAGAACTCAAAATTGGCGAGCAGCGGCACATCCGGGAAGACGTCCTTGACGAACATGGTCTCGCCCCAACCGCTGTGGCCGATGATCAGATCGGGACGAAATCCCTGGCCGCGCAGATCGCGGCACTTATTGGCTACGGATGCGGCGGCATAGATGGCGCGGTCGATTTCGACTGAATACGCATGGCAGTTGATGCGATCGCGTTCGTCCTTGGGATACGTGACTTTTTGAACGCCCGACATGGCGTTGGCGTTCGGTTGGGTAATGAAGTAGAGCTGATTGCCGGGTTGGTTCGCTAGGTGCCTAAGCAGGTGAACGTACTGCGCGGGAAAGTTCTGATGAATGAACAAATAGTTCATCGCTCGGGCGCAGCCTGGCCATACGGCTCACCCGGACCGCTACCGACGTCGATCAGGGAAGGGTCGCTTGCCGACCGGCTCACGAAATACGATTTTGAGAGCGTGGGGTGGTACGAGCGACGCGGTCGGCCTTGCTGGACGCAGTGGCGGGCTTGGCGCGCTTCACCGCCTTCGGCGCGTTCTCCAGTGGCTTGGATGCCTCCTTGACTACTCCATTGGAGGATGTGGCTTCCGCATCTCGATATCGGCCAAACGACGGCGCCTTGATGCCTGAACGCTGCGGTTCGATCTTGGCCGGCGCTGCTGCGGTAGCTATCACGTTGTTCACAGCGGCGGCCTTTGCACGCTTAACGATGTGGATCTGAATGCCCTCGAGCGGATCATTCGCCACAGTGGAACGGCAGGGAGCGCCGTTGCGCAACGGACCCACCGTAACGCCCGATCTATAGTAGCCGGAATACTCACAATCGTAAGCTGACGTCTCAGGACTCGGCTTGAGCCGCACCGCGAACCCCACCAATGGCACAGACATACCTTTGGTGCCACAAATCTGATCATCGCTGAGCCACGGGGTTTCAAACCCGGTGCCGGTGAGTCCCTTGTACTCAATGTGGTGCGCGGCAAGGTGCTTCAGCGGCTGGATGGAGAAGGATTCAATCCAAAGCCCGGGAGCCACTCGTCCTGCCCAAGGCGCTTCAGCGAAGCTCATGTCGCCTCTCGAACGGATGTGCGTTTTGATCTGCAGCGGCAGGGCGAGAGTTTCGCCCGGGGCAACCACGGCTGATTTTGACTTCAGCGCGGCCGGTACGCCGACGTCGCTCGTAGGAGCGGCTGCTGCGGTAAGCTTGATTGGCATGGCCGCGCCATCCGTCGGCGCTGAAGCCAAAGCTTGCGAGCGGCCTTCCAACCGTTCCACCTCGATCGACAGTACTTCGCCAATCGACGAGCGGACCGAAGTCAAAATGAGGGTGGCACCGGAACCGTTGACTTTCGCTACGAGCACGTCCCCTTGTGCGAATAGCCACGCTCCATCCGTGCCCGGCCCGGCGACAAATTCCACCTGCTCGGAGCGCACGCCGGGACCTAAACCAACGTGCATCGCGGGCAAATTCAATTTTTCCCCGGTGCGCTCGACGACCGTGCCACCCGCCTTAACGGAAAAGAGATACAGACCGCTTGGCAGCGGAAGGACTTGTACCGATGCACTCAGCCCTTCTCCCTGTGAAGATTCGGCGACGGAAGCGTTCATCACTATTTTCTCCCTGGAGTCAGCCATATTAGCGTCATCGCGCATGATCGATTGCGACATTTGGACATAAGGCTGCGTATTCTCCTGATCGACGATGAGACCCAGAAAGCGGTCATTGATTTGCCGCGAACTCAGGTCCAGCGGCAGCAATACCCCAAGTCCGGCTTCACGCAAGCGTTCGGCAATGGCACCCAGATCGAAGGAAACCACCTGCAATCCCGCGTCCAACGCGTAATCGAGCGCGTAGCACCACGTTTCAGGCCATACCGACGGCAAAAATACAATATCGGGCCGCTCGCGCCGAAGCAAATGCGGCGCTTCGATTTCGGTGTAGCGACCGGTGATGAAAACCTTTCCGGTCTTGAGCAGTGGCTTGTCGTTCTCGGTGTAACCGATCACGACGAATTCCAGAGGGAGGCGACGCGCGGCTGCGTCTCGCGCGCAATCGAGAAGCACCCGATAACCCTTGTGGCCGCCGATCGCGCCGATCAGGCCGACGCGAACTCTGGTTGCGGGGAGTGGCATCGCCATTTGCGGGAGCGTCGTGATGCGAGGCGCATGGGGCCGCACGTCGATGTGCAGGGTGGGGAAATATTTATTCAGGCGCGCGGCAGTGTCGGCGGAGGGTGCCGACACCCGGCGCGCTCCCCCTAACCAAACAGCGCTGCGGGCTCGAAGCGCCGGCACCGATAGGGGTTCTCCCAGGCGCGAGCCGTTCTTTCGAACGCAGGACCGACACACCGAAACCACAGGTTCGTGGCAGTAGCGGCCGCTGCCGTCGATCAATGTCACGCGCGGACAAATCCAGGAATAGTCATGGATCATCGCGTCGTAGGGCACACCCAGCGCGCGCACCGTATCGATGACCCTGGCATCGAGGTCGAGAAAGTGCTGAATTTCGATTTCATCGATGCGTAGACCGCCCAGAATCGAAGCCAATTCGGGCAGATCCATCGGAATTTCATAACGAAGATTGGGCGCGTCTATCGCATCGGTCGATAACTCGCAAACGCTCGCATCGCCGGGCTTGTGTGCCTTGAGCACGATCGCGAATAAACCTCGCGAGCGGATTTGCAGGCTGCGCTCGGCAACGAATCGTTCGACGCCTCCTTCCAGGGCAAGCGTCACCAGTAGGACGAATCGCCCGTCGAACGAAGACAACCGAGACTCGTCGAGCCGGCGCCGAAGCGGACGCAACGGATCTTGTGCCAGGAATTGCGTGATGAAACGGGTGTAGCCCGGGAATCGCAGATTGAGCAGGCGCTCGCTGCGATCGAGCAGCGCCGCGCGGCGTGCACCGAAGGAGCGGGCGCTAGCGTGGTAGACGAACACATCCGCCGCGATGCGATGCGACCATCCGCGCTGGCGTGCCCGGAGACAAAAATCAGCTTCCTCGCCATATCCCTTGCCAAAAACGGCAGCGTCGAGTTCACCCACGTCGCTCAGACAGTCGTAACGTAAATACATACAGAAGCCGACGCCAACCGGCACCTCGATGGAGACCCCGGCGTGCGTGCGGGTGGCGAGATCGTGCAGCGCAGCCGCTCCCTCTGGGTCGATCGATGATCCGAACTCGCGAGGGTAGCTCGCGATCGATCCGTTATTGCTGAAAGGAGTCACTGTCCCCACGCGGGGCGAGCCGTAGGCCGCATCTGCCAATCGCTGCAGCCAGTCACCGAACACAAGAGTGTCGGAATTCAACAGCACGATGTCATGGGCCGAGCGCATCGCCAGCACGCGGTTGACAGAGCGCACGAAGCCCAGATTTTGTCCATTGCGCAGCAGCGTGATGCGTCCCGCGGCCGCAAGCTCATCGAGCGCGGCAGCGAGCGCAGCGTCTTCCGTCGCGTCGTCGACCACGATGACACGCACGGCCCCTGCGACGGTGGCCAGTACGCTATCGATGCACGCCAGCGTTTCTTGCCGACCTCCATACACCGGGATGAGAACGTCAATCTGTGCTCTGCGCCTCGACGAAGAAAGCCGCAAGCGTTTGACGGGCGAGCTATCTTTGGGCCAACGCGGGAGTCGGACCGGTTTGAGATCTCTGAACCAGAACGCACGATCAAGTAGAAGCGGTGTGTCCGGCAACGGTTGCCAGCTCCCGTCGGGCATTTGGGCCGTTATGTGTATGCGACCGCCGCGGAGACCAGCGTTTCGTAGATCCATCCGGAACGGCCAACGAAGGCCTGGGCGAGCGATCCCTTTTGTTCTCGACCGATGAGAGTGTCCATTTTCATCCTCGAAGCGAAGTTGCACCGGTTCCGTGGGTAACCACCCGACGCGCGCCCAACCCTCAATTCGGTCGCCGACGCTTTCGGCTCGTCCATCGAGTGCGAATTCCAATGGCAAGCGGCGGCCGCTTCCCAACAGCGGTATCCCACCACAGCTCACGTGGAGGATCTCCTGACCGGCTACTCGCGGTGCCGGGAAACTGAATGCGATTCGACCGTCTAGATCCACGGTTTTGGGGGGATTTGCGAGGGCTGATTCTCCGAGCCGGACCTGCAAGGAGTCCGCGGACCACCCGGCCGCTAGTTCGCCGTGGAACTCGAGTGTCGGTCCGAGGCCGACCCATCCGGCAATCTGCGCGTCCGTAATCTCGAGGGCGTGCGATGCCTCGCGGGCGAGCAGGCCGCCCGGTGTCACACTATGCCCCTTCAAGGCGAGCTCGAGATGCCGCTTTGCATCATCGGGTCGCCGCAGCTTGAGGTAAACATGTGCGGTCAGCGCCGCGACGTCGGCATCTTGCGTGTCGACCCGCTGCAGCAGGCGCAGTGCAGCATCAGGATCGCGATCTTCGAGCGACATCAATCGGCCGTATATGGGCGCAAGCGCCTCGGCCTCTTCGGGCAGCGTGCGCCAAACTCGATCAATCAAACGTATGGCTGTTTGGACCGAATCGTGCTGCAGTGCGAAGCGAATTTGCTGAAAGGAACGAGCGAGAATACGACCGGAGCCACCAACAAACTCGTGTTCTAGCGCACGAAGTGCTGACGCGAACATGAGTGACCGGGTGGACCGCCTTGCAGCTAGCGCTGCTTCCACCCCGAATGCCGTCGTGGGTCAAAGACTACGGTGGCCGCAGTCTCAGCCCTTGTGCGTGGTGACGTCATGCGACGTCAGACTCGTGAAGCCTTTCAGTTCCACCGTCGTGTGTCCACCATCAAGACTGATATAGGTGTTGCCGTGGCTCACACTGATATCGTGATGACTTTGCAGGTAAGACAAGGTCTTGCCTTCCAAGTAGAGCTTATCGTTGCCGGATACAAAGTTCGTGATGACATCCATGCCGCCGTTCGCATGATGAGTAAACTCGAACAGGTTAAGGCCGGAACCGCCCGTCATGGTTGCGTGGCCCGAGCCACCCATAAATGTGTCGTTGCCGCTGCCGCCGCGCATGACCACAGACCCCGAACCCCCGACGAACTGGGTACAGTGATCGCCGCCCACCAGCGTTGCCGAGCCACTGGACGCTATCTCTTCATACATCATGCCGATGTGCCCGTTGTGCGCAATGTCCGGTACACGCAGGAACTCGAATTTGCCGCCTTCAATGGTGGCGCTGCCGAACGCTCCATGAACCGTTGCACGGCCTGCCTCGGAAATCGTGTCGCTCCCGTGGCCCAAATTGATCGTGTCGTGCCCCTGCTTGCCCAGGGTGTCGTGCTGGACGATAGAGCCCGAACCCCGCAGGTTGATCTGATCGTGACCCGCACCGACCGTAATGGCTCCGTTGCCGTTGATGCTAATTGTGTCGTTGCCACCGCCTGCGACAACGGAACCGTTGCCATAGATGTGGACATTGGCGTTGCCGCCCCCCGAAATGCTTACAGATGTCCCCATTTTCTATCTCCCTGCATCTCTTGGGTGAAACGATGTCTAGCGACTGGTCGGCGCTCTCAATCTCGCCTAGGGGTTGACCTTAACAAACCGTGAACTGCAGCACAATTAAAATTTGACATAAGTGCTAGCAATTTTCGACTTTTATTGAGGTTCATTTCGTGCTAGACGTCCTCCCAAAGTCGAAGTGCAGAGCACGGTCATCATATTCGCGCAATCCGGATTCCGAGCGATCGGGCCCGGGGCGATCGGGCCGCGGGTGATCGGATTGGCGCGGCGTCGGACCGCGGTGGTGCGCGGCAGATCAGCGTGAGGCTATGGTTCACACTTGCTCGATACCGAGTGTCGGGCTCGGATGCGCGCGCGAGCATATGTCAATCCGCCGTTCGCGGAGGTTGAAACCACCTGCTTACAAATTGACTTGAGGGCGTGACTACGAGACAGTCCTTAAAGTTCATGCAGGAAAGACAATAGCGAAATCGCGCGCGTATTCAGCGTTTGATCGAGGCTGAAGGTCGCATTGCTTGCATGAATCGATCAAATCAATTTGCGCAGAGGGTCATAATGATGGATCCATTCGGAAGCATGGCAACGCTGAAAAATCAGGGTCTCGTGGTTCAGGAGAACAACACTCACTTTCGGGTGGAGCGGAATTTCCTAATCGCGGTCATGGCGAAAAGACTCGCAACGATAAAATTTGACGAAGCTTGGTATCTTTCCAAATACCCGGACGTAAAGGATGCAGTCAAACGCGGAGTTGTTCCGTCGGGCCGCGAGCATTATGTCTTATTTGGATACTATGAACACCGCATGCCTACCTCGATTCACGTCAATGAAAAGTGGTATCTTGAATCTTACCCAGATGTGGCGGAAGCGATTCGCACCGGGATTTATAAAACCGGGCAAGCGCATTTCGAGTTGGCTGGGTTCCGCGAAGGACGGCTGCCGTATGCCAATTTCCAATTGTGATAGCGGGCACGGGACGGGCGGTTGCGGTCGGATCAGAATAGGATAGCTGCGCTTCAATCGGAGAGAAATTCATGGCTCGGCGGGTGAGACAACCGTCTTCGCGCAGTTCCAAAAAGCGGCCGTCGCCGGCTTTGCCTGACGATGTGATCACGCTGGTCGAGAACAGCGCCTTACTCGGCGAAATTTCGGCATCAGAGTATTCCGATAGCGACGAAATTTTGACCTCGCCGGAAGTCACGAGCGACGTTGTCTATGGCGGGGACGACGCCGACGAAGGGCAGGCAGTGGATGTCGTCGAATCGCGTATCACTGGCCTGATGCCGATGAGCGACTATGAGCAGCAGGTTGCCGGCAGTGAATTTTCCCCGCCGATGGATCCTGCCGATGGCGATTTCGTGGTGGCCGAGAACTTCGACGAAGACGGATATTTGCGCCTCAACCCTGATGTCCGACGTGCGATCGACATAGGCCAAGTCGCATCCGGCTACGCACACTATCTTTTGTACGGAAGATCCGAGGGTCGCACGCTGCCCGATACCCCCCGTGAGGCGCGGAACATCATGCACGCGATCGCCCGCGACGACGCAGAGCGGTCAGACGTATTTCCAAAGGAAGCGCGTTGCTCGATTGACGCGTTGATTATTGCCCCGACGGGGGGACTGATGATCGTCGGTTGGATCGACGATATAGCTCTGCCCCTCAGTTGCATCCGCCTCATGGGTTCGGATTGGCGCGTCGTGATCGATGCTTCACGCTTCGTGAGAGTCCGGCGGGTAGATGTTGAGAATGCAGTCGGCGGTAACCGTTCGCACCCCTTCGGTTTTATCGGCTTTCTGCATTTCGACCGAAGCGGTGAAGCTTCTGGACCAATGCGGGTCGAATTGTGGCAGTCGGGCGGATATTCAACCGCAATACAGTGTGTGCCCGCTTTCGTAGAAGACGTCGAGCTGCGCGACACGGTATTAGCTCATCTCGCGAGCGCGGCATTTTTTGGCAGTCCCAGCATCGAGAGCATGAGTTATCTGCAACGCGGTGTCGGCGCGGAGTTGGTCCGATTCAATCAGTGGATCACACGCCGTATAGTCTCTGCGCCCTATGTGGAACGGTTCGGTCCGCAAGATCGATATCCTCGCGGCACCATCATTGTCTGTCTTTACGGAAAACCTGAATTTTTCTTCCTGCAAAATTGTCTTTTTGCCGGCCTCCCGGGCATCGAGGACTATGAGTTTGTTTACGTCTCGAATAGTCCGGAAATGGCGGAGCCGCTGCTGCGCGAAGCGCACTGTGCAAGTCTCATTTATGGGTTGACGATCAGCATCGTCATCCTGCCGGGAAACGCCGGTTTTGGCGCAGCCAACAACGCCGCAGCTCAAGTGGCGCGCAGCAATCGTCTGTTGGTGGTGAATCCGGATGTATTCCCGCGCGACCGGGATTGGGCCAAGAAGCACACGGAGTTGATCAGCTCGGCTCCCCCAGAGCAGTCTCGAATGTTCGGCGTGCCGCTCTATTACGATGACGGTTCGTTGATGCATGGGGGGATGTATTTTGAAATCGACGTTGGATTGTCTTTATCCGGCGGGAAGCCCTCGCCTGTACGGATGTGTCGAACGCAACATTACGGCAAGGGAGCCCCGCCTAAATCCATACAATTTAACCGTGCGCGCCCGGTTCCGGCAGTGACGGGTGCGTTTATTTCCGTAGAACGGTCATGGTTCGAACAACTTGGCGGTTTCACCGAGGATTTCATATTTGGCCACTACGAGGATGCCGATCTTTGCCTCAAGAGCATTGCGAAAGGTTGTGCGCCTTGGATCCATGACATTCGCCTTTGGCATCTGGAGGGGAAGGGCTCGACGCGCCGCCCCCACCATGAAGGAGGCTCAATGGTCAATCGCTGGCTTTTCTCCGCCACGTGGATGCCCATGATCGAGAATGGGCTGATAGGCCCGGCGCCGACGCATGCGCTGATGCAATCAACGGACGTGCCGATCTTTTGGACATCCGACGAGGAATACGTCAAACCCAAGATTGTTCGGCAAAGGCGTGTAAGTTGACCAAAGTCCTGCTGATCAGCCTGTATCACCCCGAGTTGGTTCGAGGTGGCGCTCAGCAAATTTGCTATGAATTATTCAATGCCCTGAAGTCTCGCGATGGAATCGAGCCAACGTTGTTGTCGGCGGTAGATCCCTCGTTCAAATCGCTTTATAAAAGCGGTGCTCAAATTACCGGTTTCGACGGACGGGAGGGCGAGTTCATCTACCTCAGTCGCGATTACGATTATTTGTGGCACAAGAATTCGAGCGTCGAATTGGCTAGGTCATTCGCAGAATTTCTCGAGCTCATTCATCCGGATGTCGTTCACTTCCACCATTTTCATCTGTTTGGCATCGATTTGCTGACGCTCACGCGGCGTATTCTGCCGAAGGTCCGCATCATACTTACGTTCCACGAATTCATGTCGATCTGCGACGCCGATGGGCATATGCTGCGCAAGTCCGATAAGTCGCTCTGTACCCGAGCCTCGCCGGTGCGCTGCCATCAATGCTTCCCCGATCGCCAGCCCGAGCATTTCTTCATTCGGGAGATGTGGTTCAAGAGACATTTATCGGTTGTCGACGAATTTACCGTACCCAGCCGGTTCATGATCGAGCGTTACGTTTCATGGGGGCTCGATCCAGGGAAGGTCACTCACGTAACCAATGGCCAACCGGACTACAGTCATGGCCGTATAGCGCCTAACACCCGCGAAAAGCGCAATCGATTCGGCTTTTTTGGGCAATTGGTGGACAACAAAGGAGTATGGGTTCTGTTGCAGGCGGTTCAGCAGCTGCGGGCAGAAGGATTCAAGGATTTCGTCGTTGAGATCAACGGTGATAATTTGAAATACGCATCTGCCGCTCGACGCGCTGAAATCGAGGCGTTTCTCGTCAAAGAAGACGAATTGCCGATCGAGGATCGGATCGTCGTATTCAACGGATCATATTCGGTAGATCAGCTCCCACAGCGCATGGCGAGGGTGGACTGGTGCATCGTCCCCTCAGTATGGTGGGAGATCTTCGGGCTGGTGATTTCCGAGGCATGGATGTTCAAACGACCCGTCATCGCCTCGAACGTCGGCGGACCCGGAGAGCGGATAACGCACGAAAAGGACGGCTTATTGTTCGATGTGGCGGACGCATCCTCGCTCGCGCAAACCATCCGCCGTGCCTGCTCCGAGGACGGTCTGTGGAAGCGTTTGGTGGATGGCATCACCGTGCCGGCGACGGCAGAGGTCATGACGGATGGTTATTTGTCCGTTTATCGGGATCGGGTGGCTGAACTCGCGTCCTGACGCTCTATGATATCTGGAACCGCATAAATTAGCCCAAAGAGGCGAAGAGGTTGCGATGACAGTGAAGGGGTTGGTGGAGTTCGTGGATACGAGTTATGTGAACGGCTGGGCATACGATTCCGAGTCCCCATTGGTACGTCTCGAAATCACGGTCAGGGTCGGCGACGAATTTTGCGCATCCGACTTTGCTCAAATCGAGCGCGATGACCTGTTATTGGCTGGAATCGGCGATGGCAAGCATGGTTTCAGCATTGATCTTCGTGGAACGAATATTTCCGCCGAGGATGCCGCCATCTTGGAGGTTCATGCCATATCCGGCGCAGAAGTGATCAAACTTCCGCGCACACGGGCCACTCCCGCGGGCATCGCCGATCTGACATCCGACCCCTTTGAACCGACGAGCGATGAGACGCAGCTACCACTCTTTATTCTGGGTCCCGCGCGCTCCGGAACCAGTGCGATTACTCTCGCGCTGCTTGAATCGGCCAGCTATGTCGGTACGGGCGAAGGACACCTATTGCCGTTGGCACATGCCCTCGTCTCAGTGATCGACCAGTATTATCAGCAGCGCGCGTATGACCCCAATACGATGCTGGGTCGGGTCCCAATCGACGCATTTCAGAAATTGATTCGCCGTAGTTTCGTGAAGTTGGCGTCGGATTTGTTCCCGACGGTGCGCTGGCTGGACAAAACCCCCACGGTGGAGATGGTTCGCGCGTCCATACTGATGAAGGAAATCTGGCCCAATGCCCGATTTATTTTCATGAAGCGGCGGGTCATCGAGAACGTGCTCTCACGCCTGCGGAGATTTCCCGAAGATTCCACCGAGCGTCACTACTCGGATTGGGCGGCTGTCATGGCGGCATGGCTTGCCGTGCGCGACACGCTGGGTGACGCGGCACTGGAGGTCGATCACCGGCAGCTCGTTCTCGATCCGGATGCGGTGGGTACATCGATTGCGAGTTTCCTGCAGCTACCGGATGCCGCCGCGGCACGCTTCCTTCGCCATGTCAATAAAAGCCGCCCGGAACAGACGGACGAAAACTTTGGAGCTATATACTCCTTGGATCGCCTTGGCCTGGATAAGAACGATGCGCGACGGATGATGGCGGTGTGCGATCCGGTGATGCAGGCGCTCGGTTACAGCTATGATGAGTCCTATTACGCTCCTGAGAATGGACTGCCCACGGCAAAAACCGCATGAATTCGTCCGGCAGCGTGGCAAACTGTATGGGCTCGGCCGCTATCGGCGGCCGCTGAAAGGTTACCGGTTCTGTGGAAAACCAACCGCCGCAAACTTCGACAATCACCGGTCGAGTTGAAACGCTGTCGACAGACTTCGTGATAGGGTGGGCCTCCGTCTCGGCAGCCGATCGCTTCTCGCATGTGTTGGCCATGGTCGATACCGAGATCATTGGAGTCGGTGTCGCGAATATTACTCGGCCGGACCTGGAGCGCGCTCGCAAGGACAGTCAACTTAACGCATACGCCTTCATAGTAGTTTTCAAGCAGCCCTTGGCTGCTGAACTCGTCCAGGCCATCAACGTATTTATCGTCGGCCAATCGGCGATGCTTCCAAGAGCCAAACAAGTCAAGATCGATAGATCTCCGCCATTACGTCTCTTTTTAATGGGATCCCCGCGTTCAGGAACATCCCAACTCGGATCGACGCTGACGAAAGTCCTCGGACTACCGTGGCTCGGCGAGGGTCACGGCGCACCATTATTTGCAAGCGCAGCCGATGCCTTGAGCGGAGACATCAACGCAGAAAATGGCCTGGTCCGGTTCATTGCCCGCCAAAACTTCAGGCAGATCGCCATTGAAGCCGCAAAGAGCGCATATTTCTATATGCACGGCTCGGCTTCGTTTGTCGACAAAACTCCGGGTGTGAAGATGATAGCTGCTGCGCCTTTTCTGAACGAGTGCTTTGCGGGATCCCGCTTCGTCTTTCAACGTCGAAATCCCGTCGCCAATGTCCTCTCGCGAATGGCGAAATTTGGCGGTAGCTTTGAAGCTCATTGTAGGGACTGGGCCGGCGCGATGAATGAGTGGCTCAAAATTCGCGCCTTGTTACCGCACTATGTCGAGATTCAGCAGGAGGACATGCTCGACGCCCCGGACCGGGTGGCGAGAACGCTTGCCGAATATATTGGTCTTTCTGAGTGTGCGGATCGAATAAGCGAATCACTCAAGACGGATTCGCTAGAGCGAACCGGTGCGGGCGCTGGGCAAACCGACCGCCTGCGAGCCGGTTGGACACCGGACCAAGTGGCAGCTTTCGAAAAACATTGCGGACCCGCTATGCGGGCATTCGGCTATATCTAGCAGGCGGCCGCAACGCCTACTGCTTGCCGGAGTCCTGCAGCTGCTTCTGCAAGCGGGCCTGCCTTTGCGATTCCTTGGTCGTGCTCCAGATCTGGTGGGCGCGGCACGCAACCTTGATCCATGAGGATATATGCGGCGATACCGGCTTGATGGGGCTCGTCTGGAAGCCGCCAACGTACCCTTGGATCAGGCCGCGCTCGATCAGTCGAGTCTCACCAATCTGCGCTGCGGTGGGCGCGCCGGCAATCCACAGGAGGGTATTGTTGCCGTAGATTTGTAGTGCGCGCACCAGTGCGCGGATATCCGCCAATTTGGATGCGCCGGCGTCATGGTAAACAAACAGTTTCTTCCGTTCGCGCAAGTCCTCGAGCAGGGTTTTGCACAGGATACCGACGCGGACGTATTCATTGCGCTGCACGCGCTCGAGTGCACCGCCCTGGAGTGCAGACACGAATGTGTGGTGGCGGAAGCCGTACACCTTGTCTTCCACCACGAATTTGCCGTCAGAGTTGACTTTGACTTCGAGGGCGTCGCGCGCATTCATTCCGGCGAAGCGCTTCTCCAGCCCTTCAATCACTTTGTCGATGGGCGCGTTCGACCAGCGAAGAAGACTCATCGGCTCTGCTCCCACATAGCGCTGCACTAAACCGAATTCACAATTGAAACCGAGACTTGTCATTTCCTGCAGTGCCGCACGCTGCTCGAGCACGCCAGGAAGGTTGTCCGAAGCGACCTGCGTCTCCTGTTGGCTCCTGGTCATCGGTCGAAATTCGATCTTTGCCACGCGAAACCCGAGAAAACGCCCGTCGGCGCGCTTTTCATGGTCCATCGGCGGGCTTGCGTCCGGTATTTCCAGAACAACATCGATCCGATCCCGCGAATTGAGCGCGCCGGCTGGCACCAGGAATTCAAAGGATGAGGGCCCCCGGCACAGGATAATACCCACCGCCATGTCGTTCACGGCAACGATCAGGCGTTGCGGATGTCCCTGGTAGATTCCCGCAATGTGCATTTTGAGGACATAATCTGCCTCGCCGCTAATGGGCGGCAGTTCAAGGACCGCACGATGGCCCAACGTCCAGGTCCAATTGACGCCAATGGCCGCCCAGCCTTCTCGTAGATAGCCTTGACCGACTCCCCCGCCGAACAGCTCTATGAAGTAGTCGGTGTCGGCCTCTAAACTGATATCCCGCAGCGGATTGCGCTCGATGAGCTGCCACTCGGCTGCCTTGCTTAGACAACTACCCAACGCCTGCAACTGGCTTCTGACGATGAGAGGCTGCGCGACCGAGTCGAGTTGGTCGCGGCGCCAGGTTTCGATGCGCCAGGCACTTAAAGCCGTCAACGGTTCGGAAAGCCACCCAGCGAAATCCGTCTTAAGCCGAGCGGCAGCATCATCGCCCACATGCTCGCGCACCCACGGCGCATAGCGCTCGTCGATGAACGTCCCGAGAGTTTCGACGGGCAGCTCGGCCTCCGAGTTCACCTTGAAGACTTCCTGTGTAATTCTTTCGCGATCTCGAGCTGTAGTGAAATGATGCTACAAGATCCAGGCCGCGCTTTCCATAGGTAACGCAGGAGTCGTTTGAATTAATCAAGCGCCGCGCAACCCCTTTCTGTTCGGGGATCAAAAATTGGTCTAATCTCGTGTTCGTCAAGGGCACCTGCGAATAATTCGTGTGTTTGTGAGCCGCGCGCTCGAGTCAGCCGCGTGTCGAGCAAGCCGTGCGGCGGCATTGAACGCAGAGGCCCGTGAACAAGCAGGAGAGCAGCGATGTTGATCCGAGATGAGATTATGTTAGCTTTCAGGCGAGTGGCCGAGGCGCAAGGACGACGGCTCGCGCCATTGAGCGATGAGTTGAAGCTGACAGAATGCGGTCTGGATTCGGTTGGTTTCATGCTTGTCGTCGTCTCGCTGGAGGAGTCTGTAAAAGTCGATCCGTTCGACTCGCCGGAGGATGTCGATTTCCCGGTGACCCTGCGGGATTTCATCGCTCTGTATGAGCGGCATGGAGCCTGATTTGAGCTCGTTTTGGGCGATCGTTGCCTAAGCTGGCGCGATCAGTCGGATGCAGAGAACGCACTGCGCGCTGAGTTCGGCGCCATGCACATGATCGACTCGATGTCCTGCAGCGCCAGAGGGTGGGGCTAGAAGGAAAGCTCGCGAAGTTTCGCTTTCTCGCGAGGACGCTGATTTTGGCGCGCGGCATCGCTGAAGCCAGGCGCGCTCACATGTGCGCCAACGTTTTCGATGTCGGGTTCGCAGGTTGGCGGGACGGCGGACGGCTTTTCATGGCGCGCGGTTCCATGCGGATTCAAGAGTTCTTCGGCGGTTTCAAGCATCGAACACACTTCTCGCAGCGTTGATTCGAGAATTTTTTTTGCCTCATTATTCCCGGAAATGATGCAAGCAACACCGCCGACTTTTCTGTCGGCAATTGCCATTGCCGTCTCCGCTCTTTCCGCCGCAATGCTCGCCCGCATAACGGCCTCGATCTCGGGCGGATCGAGGGACGTTAGGCGCCCCAGCTGAGTGCGAAGTAAATTGATCTGGTTGCGGCCGGAAATGAGCTGACGTTCGCCGCCGGAAAGAATGGAGAGATTATCCTCGTAAAGCTTGCGAAGCGCCGGAAGGCTGATAGTCAGAGCACTGCGCAGCCGTTGCGCGTCATGGTGCACTCGTTTCCGGTGAGTGCGGCGCGATAGCGCGTGGGAACCCAATATGATCCCAGCCATGAAAAAAATCTGGGAAAAATGTTCAAACGCAGTCCACGACATCGCTAACCTCGCACGGGTTCGAGCAAATTTAGGACCTAACGTTCCAGGTCGTACTCCGATCCTGACCCGTATCCAAAAGCCCGCATTTCTGGATCACAATGCTTTTTGAAAATTGCCAGCTCGGTTTCCGACCAGCCGAGACTCTCGAGCGAATATGTCCTTAAAGCACTTCCTCGAGTAGTCTCTTGCGGACGTCTGGATTGGAAAATGTTGACGAGAGTTTCCAGGCGTTCACGTCCCAATTCCAAAAAATTTGAGATTTTCGCGGACGTGGCTTCCGTATTTCGAATCAGGTCCTGCTGATCTACCTCAAGATAGACTCCGCTCGGCAGTTCTTCGCGAACCTGCCGCCATGCCGCCATGTTTTTCGCCCAGTCGGCACAGTGATGTTCAAAGTCATGGGCGGGAAACTTCTTGACTCGGGAGACCACATTTTCAATCGCGCGGCGTTTGGCAAAAATATAAACACTGTCCGGCCAAAGACGCCGCAAGACGGGTATCGCCTGAATCATCTCAGCGTTGCCGCTCTTGTCAAACCAAAGAGGCTCCTTGTTTAGAGTGTCCGCCAGATCTTTGAAGATGTTTTCGATTCGGCTTTTCAAAACCTTGGGATCGACCTGTGCCGCGAGTACATGCGGATTCGGCTTGGCAAATATTCCGAAATGATTATCAACGGCTCGGTCAATGATATTCATGAGAGGGAGAAAATTCCCCTCGTTGTAACCGTGATAGCCCACACCGACCAACGCTCTGACAAGGATGCTGGTGCCGGAACGGGGAGATCCAACGATGAATACTGGGCTTTTAGGCATGCGTTCGACTCAATGTTACATAAAAAGACTCTGTAGGCCTCTCTTGCTCGGCCAATGTAAATCGCGAGATTATATTCACTTCAGGCGTCGAGCATAAAAATGTCCGGAAACTCTTCCGCGTAAACGCTGAGCATGTGGACCCCTATTCTCTTGACTGGCGGATGAAACATCGGCAATATATTGCCATGTTTTCATTCAGAAGGAAAGTTCGACATGCATTTTCGCGAGCGCGACCAAATTGTTCAAATTATTCGCACCAAGTATGACGCGTCTTTAAAGAGAGGCAAGAATGAAATAGTCGGGCGGTTGGTAAGGTCCAACCCGAAGATCACGGAGGAACTTGCCGCGGCACTGACGAAAGAGGAGCGTAAAGAAGTAGCTACTTGGATCGAGGGCTACGCGAAAGTGGGACGACTTAAAAGAGAATTGGCCGTTCGCACACTGCAGGAACAGTTGACGCTTGCAGAAGAATGGTTCGCGGATCAAAAAGGCGATGACGCCCGTTTCTTAGCAGCTTCGCTTGCTCCGGCTTGGCTCCGGCTTCGCGCCGCACTGAAGAAAAACGGCCTTGTTGAATGAGCGACGGATTTCTGGATCAATGGCCACTGCGCGTTCAGAAATGATTCTCAGTCACCTTGGCGCGTGGGCAGGGAAACGATGCAACAGACCATAGTCCGGCCGGCGAGCGGCACAGCAAAGGCGAAATCCAGCGCGCTGGCGGCTCTTGCGGCGGTTGCGACCCGCTTGGGCGTGGAGACGACCGTCGACCAATTGCGACGGCGTTTCTCCATGGATACGGTCGAACCCGATACTGGAACGCTCATTGCGATGGCGCGAGACTTAGGACTGCAAGCGAAATCGCTCCACCTGACGTTTTCGGAGTTGCCGCGATTGTCCAAGACGTTTCCGGCAATTCTCCGGGCGAAGGATGGTGGCGCGTTGCTGTTGGAGGGCGCGCGGTCGGATCCGATGAAGGGTTCGGTAGTCATCATTCGTGATCCGGCGGCTCCTGAAACCGAATTGGTCGCGGTCGAAGAGATTCATCTCGCCGAGTTTTGGGAAGGCGAACTCATCCTGATCAAGCGGACTTTCGCGATCACTGACGATCAGCAGCCGTTTGGCATGGCTTGGGTGGCCGGACAAGTCTTAAGGGAAGGCAAGCTCTTTCGTGACATTGGCATGGGTGCGATGGTGAGCACGATCTTTACGATTGCGCCGCCATTCATGTTCATGATCGTGATAGATCGCGTGTTGGTAAATAACTCCTATCCAACGCTCAACGTGCTCGTTGGTGCCATTCTCATCATGATCGTGACCGAGACAATCCTCAGCCACGTACGGCGTATTCTGACGCAAGTCGTGGCGACTCGTATCGACGGCCGGCTGAATCTGTACATCGTCGAGAAGTTGCTCAAACTTCCGCTGAATTTTTTCGAAATCAATCCCGCCGGCCGCACGCTGAACAAACTGCATAATATCTGGCAGATCCGCTATTTTCTCACGGGGGCATTATTCGGGACATTCTTGGAAACCATACCATTGTTCGGGCTCATTCCAGTAATGCTGATCCTCGAATGGCACCTCGCGCTCCTGGCGTTCACGCTTGCAGGCATCATTTTCGTGATTGTCATGATCTTCTTGCCCTATATTTCCCGCGCACACAGCCGGGTAGTGGTGGCCGAGCAAGCCAAAACAGCACATCTCGTCGAGACTCTCTACGGCATGCGCACGATCAAGTCGCTGTCCCTCGAGGGCCGACGACGCAAGGAATGGGATGTGCTCGTCGCTGAAGCAACGGCGGCGCGCCATCAGATGGGATTGGTTTCGAATTGGCCGCAAACGCTGTCGGTGCCGCTGCAGCGCTTGATCTATTCCGGCTGTTTCGCTTTTGGCGCCTACATAATCCTTGGGTCGCAGGGCATGATCCTTGGGGCGCATGGCACTATGTTAAACGCTCCCATTACTCCCGCGGCGGCGGTTATTACCATTAGCCCAGGAGCATTGGTGGCCTTCGCGATCTTGTCGATGCGTCTTGCCGCCCCGTTGATTAGTATCGCAACGCTTCAGCAAGATCTCGCCGAGGTACGCGGATCGATATTCCAACTCGCCACTGTCATGAATGTGGCCCCGGAAATCGCCCAGCAGAACGGGTTGAAATTGCCCATCAAAGGCGAAATCACCTTCAAAGACATCCGCTTTCGTTATGTGCCGGGCGCGGCTTACGCGTTGGATGAGGTGTCGTTCACCGTTCCGCGCGGCACTATGCTGGGGATCATGGGACGCAGCGGCTCGGGCAAGACCACGGTCACTCGTTTGCTGCAGCGCTTGCATACGGGCTATGAAGGCATGATCAAAATTGACGGCATGGACTTGCGCGAGATTGACCTGATGCATCTTCGCGCCAGTATCGGTGTCGTGCCTCAGGAGAATTTTTTGTTTTCCGGCTCGATTCGCGACAACATCGCGATGGCGCGCCCGGATGCGAGCTTTATCGATATCGTGCACGCCGCTCAGCTTTCCGGTGCTGAAGAGTTCATCGAAGGCCTGCCGCGCGGCTACGACACGATACTCGAGGAGGGTGCGACCAACTTGTCCGGTGGCCAGCGGCAGAGGATTGCCATTGCACGAGCGCTGCTGATCGATCCGCCGGTGTTGATTCTCGACGAGGCAACCAGCGCGCTCGACGCGGAGAGCGAAGCCATCGTAAATGCCAATCTTAAGCGAATGGCAAAAGGCAGGACGGTGATCTCGATTTCGCATCGGCTGTCGATGCTGGTGGAAGCGGATGCGATCTTGGTGCTCGAGCGCGGCAAGGTATACGACGTCGGCACCCACGAGGAACTGCTGCGACGCTGCGATATCTACAAGCACATGTGGTATCAACAGAATCGGCACCTTGATCCACGCCAGGCGGACGATCTGCCGCTGATTTCGCAAGGTAGCGCTTGATGGGCACCGAGTTGACGACTCGGCCGGGCTGGCTGACGTTGCGGCGCAAAACGGACATCGTAGGCGATGTGGTCGGAGCATTTGAGTCGGAGACCGCCGAAGTATTTTTGCTTACCGCGCCCGTCCGCGAGCACACGACGCTCTATATATTGGTCGGGCTTCTGACGCTGGCAATCGTGTTGTCGTGCGTGGTGAAGCTCGACATCGTGATAAGTGGCACGGGTCGCATTGCACCGGTGCAAGGTGAACTATATGTATCACCTTACACTTCGGGTCTGGTCAAGAAAGTGAATGTGAAGGCCGGAGATTTCGTCAAAAAGGGCCAAGCGCTCGCGACGTTGGATCCGACCTTCACACAGGCGGACCTGCTTCAGCTGCAACAGCATTTAGCCAGCGATGAAGCGGTGGTCGCGCGGGAAAAGGCTGAGTTCAGTGGAGTGCAGCCGGTTTTTTCCGATAGCGATCCCTATCAGAAACTTCAAGCCCGTATCTGGCGCAAGCGCTATGACGACTACCAGGCTAATCTTAAGAACTTCGACGGGCAAATTTATAGTTCTGAGGCCTTGGTCGAACAGTACAAATCCGACGTGCTGCAATACACGGAGCGTTTGAAGCTTGCGGGCGACGTCGAACATGTTTATCAGCCCTTGCTCGCTCAGGGCTACGTATCCAAGCTTCAGCTGTTGACGGCCACCGACAATCGCACCGAAATGACGCGCCTGTTGTCCGATGCGAGAAACCTGGTGGTATCGAATGGCCAGACCATGGCCGCCTTGAAAGCCCAAAAGGAAGCGTATGTCCAACAGTGGCATACCGATACCGGTACGCAGCTGGTGACCGACGAAAACGATCTGGACACAACACGTCAGGCCCTCGAAAAGGCTCAAAAGCTCCGCGATCTCGTCAGTCTCGATTCGCCGGAGGATGCGATCGTGGTCAAGGTGGGCAAGCTGTCGCCGGGATCGGTTTACAGCGGCGGCGGCGCCGACGCGGTGACTCCCGGAACGGATCCCTTGTTCACGCTGATGCCTGTGAATGCGCCGCTGTTCGCCGACGTGTGGGTTGCCTCCCAGGATGTGGGGTTCGTCAAAGTGGGTCATGAAGTGCGCATGAAGCTCGATGCCTATCGGTTCCTGGAGTACGGCGTGGCCAAAGGCGTAGTCAAGACAATCAGCGAAAATTCGTTCACAGTCGATGACAATAACCAACCGGTAGCGCCGTATTTCAAGGTTCATGTCGCGATCACCGAAGTGAAACTGCGCGGCGTACCGCAGCACTTCAGATTGCTTCCAGGGGACACGCTCACGGGCGACGTCATGGTCGGCAAGCGCACCATCATGTCCTATTTGATGGATGGCATCCTCCGCACGACTTCGGAGGCGATGCGGGAACCGTAGGAGGGAGATTCATTGAGCGTCCGCTCGGTTTTGTCAAAGGCATTTTCGGCCAAGCCCGAATCGACGGTGAAGCGCGCCGAGCGCGCGTTCGCCGACGACCGTTTCGCCGAGGCTGCGCTATTGTTTCGCGAATTGGCGGACGCCGGAAACGTTGTGGGGCAATTGCGGCTGGCTCAACTGTACGAACACGGTCAGGGCGTGCTGCAGAGTTTCGTCGAGGCGGTACGCTGGTTTCGCGCCGCAGCGGAACGAGGCTCCGTGCCGGCACAGGCACGTTTGGGTGAAATCTATTTGACGGGTCTGGAAGCTCCGGCCACGGCATCGGCCTCGGCAGTCGCGCGTATCGATTCGCCCGGGGACCAGGAGTCGGTCCTCAATCGCCTATTCCCGCAGGGTCTATCGGTTCGTCAGGACCCCTCAGAGGCGGCGCATTGGAATAACGCTGCCGGCCAAGCCCAGGATGCGGGCGCGCAGGCCCGCTTGGGCTACCAGTACGCCACGGGGTTTGGCGTGCCTCACGATCTAGCGATCGCAGAGCAGTGGTTTTCGGCCGCGTCCGCCCAAAATAGCGCTGCCGGCCACCTCGGGTTGGGCATGCTGCATTCGGCAAGCTTCGGCGGATCGAGCGACAATGCTCGGGCGATCGAGTGGTTCGAGAAGGCGGCGGCTCAGAATAATGGGACTGCCAAGCTTTGTCTGGCCCTGCTGTTGCTGCACGGCGAGGGTGTTACCCACGATGAAGAGCGGGCACGCGAGCTGCTGCAAGAAGCCGCGGATTCGGGGCAGCCGGCCGCGATGTTCCATTTGGGCGAGCTTTATCGCCGAGGTCACGGCGTATCTACCAGCGCGTCGCAGGCAGAAACCTGGCTGCGTCGTGCGGTGGCACGCGGCCATGTGAAAGCAATATTGTCGCTGGCGCAGCTATTCGACACCGGCCCCGAGCGGGACGCCAACGTGGCAGCGGTGCTGTGCCGCCAGGCGGCCGAACTCGGCGACAGCGAAGCGCAATATCGGTTGGGGCAATACTACCTTGCCGGCCAGGGAGTGCCTTCCGACCCCATGGAAGCTGCGCGGTGGATCTCCAAAGCGGCCGATCAGGGAGTCACCGCGGCGTACGAAAGGCTGGGGGCGTTGTACGCCGAGGGCCATGGGCTACCGCAAGACTTTCAAGCGGCGGCCGACTGGTTCAACCGCGCCGCGGTAGAGGGCGATGCGAACGCGCTGTATCACCTCGGCACCTTGCAAATGCGCGGGCTAGGGATCGAGCGCGATCCCAGTGCCGCACTCGCCGGTTACCAAAGGGCTGCGGAGAACGGCAGTGGCGCCGCCAGCCTTCAGCTAGGCGTCATTTACGCCACGGGCCAAGAAGTGCCGCAAAACTATGCCGAAGCGGCCCGGTGGTATTCGCAGGCAGCAGAGCAGGGTTTGACGGAAGGCCGCTATAACTTGGCGTTCTTGCACCTGCGCGGCTTGGGCGTGCGCCAAGATACGCCGCGGGCACTTGAACTCTTGGAGCAAGCTGCGGAAGCGGGCAGCGTGGAGGCCGCCTGGGCTCTGTATGAGCAGTTCACCGCAAGCCCGTATGTCGTGCAAAACGCAGAACTGGCGGCGCAATGGCTACTTCGCGCCGCAGATTTGGGTAGCGCGCGCGCCGCTTGTCTTTTGGCGCAGATGCTCGACCACGCTGATCCAACGACGCCGGCGAAAGAGCGAGTGGTCACTTTGTTGGCACGCAGCGCGTCACGCGGTGATGCCGACGCTCAAGCCAACCTTGCCTTATGGTATCTCGAGGGTAGGCACGGATTACAGGACGGGCAGGTCGCGATGCGATGGTTTCATCGCGCTGCGCGTGGCGGGAATGCCTTTGCGCAGGCATGGCTCGGCGACGCGTTTGCCACCGGCGAGAGGGTAAAGGCCGATCTAGCCGAAGCGGCAATGTGGTACGAGCGCGCCGCGTTGCAGGGTCATGGCGGCGCGACCCGCGTATTGACTCAGATGGGACTTGCCGCCGGGGCACACCCCGAGGAAATGGCTCGGCTATTCAATCTTTGGCTCAAGGGCGCCGAACGGGGAGATGCGCTCGCCCAGCGGGTCGTCGGCGATTTCTGCATGCGCGGAGTCGGCGTTGAGCGCTCGGCGAATAAAGCAGAGTTGTGGCTGGCCGCATCCGCCGACCAAGGCGATACGGCGGCGATGGTATTGCTTGGCGGACTCATCTTGGAGAGTCCCGAAAATACAGCAAGATTTCCTCGAGCGGTCGAGTTGTTCCGGCGCGCCGCCGCACAGGGCAACATCGATGCGGAATACAACCTGGGCGTATGTCTGCGGCGAGGCTTCGGCGTGGGCCCGGATGCTGAGGCGGCGGAACGCAGCTATCGGGCCGCGGCGGAGCGCAATCATGATTCTGCACAACTCGCGCTCGGCGATTTGATCGCAGATCGTGCGACCACCGATGCCGATTGGCTCGAGGCAATGCACTGGTATCGGCTGGCCGCGGACAGCGGCAATGAGGCGGCGACTGCCCGTTTGGCCGAGGTCCAAGAAGGCCGCATCGGGGCCCGCCATGAAACATAACACGGCGGGAGTGCGCTCAAAGCGGCTTGCCAAGCAATGCCCAACGACACCGGCCGCATAAATTTCCGCCCAATGAATTCATGCTAAATTGTAGTGGGGAGAACGGCAATCGCTCTACAACATAATCCGAGAAAAGCGCGGGTGCCACAGAGCTTCGGTCTGTTCGCGGCAACGATGCTTTCTGTTGCGGCACACGCCGATCTGTCGGATCCGTTTCGGACCGACGCGCAGCTGCAACGAGATACGCAGGGCCTCACCGATCCATCGGGACACGATTGTGTAGTTCCCGGTCGTGATCTGACCTTTGCCGCCGCCGTGAGTCTTGCGCTATGCCGCAATCCACAGACGCGCTCCGCTTGGGCACAAGCGCACCAACAGGCCGCTGCACTCGGCGTATCTGAAAGCGCGTGGCTGCCGACCATTTCCGCCACGGGCTCGGAAGTTCGCAACTTCGGTCAAGTCGCGGATGTAAACGGCAACATCGAGTCGGGCGCGCAAAATAGCGGCGATGCCACGGCCAACTTGACGTGGACGCTTTACGATTTCGGCGCTCGCAGCGGGCGTATCAAGAGTGCGAGCCGGTTATTGGACGCGGCCGCTGCGACTGCCAGCAGAGTGGTGCAGCAGACGGTGAGTACGGTCGTGCAGAGTTATTACGGCGCCGTGGCCGGCGATGCCGGCTTGGTTGCAGCTAAAGCAACCGAAGCCATCGCCGCGCACAGTCTGGAGATCGCACGCGCGTTGCAAACCGGCGGTGCTGCCGCGCTAGGCGATGTGCTGCAGGCCCAGACCGCGTACGAAGAAGCGGTGCTGTCATTCATTCAAGCGGAGGCGGCCGCCAAGAATGCGCAAGGCACGCTCGCGGTCACACTC
Organism: uncultured Gammaproteobacteria bacterium; assembly: GCA_963755965.1. Lineage (GTDB taxonomy): Bacteria > Pseudomonadota > Gammaproteobacteria > Steroidobacterales > Steroidobacteraceae > Bog-1198. The sequence continues at coordinate 358,422 of CAVWLU010000004.1, read as the reverse complement.
GGGGGCACGGCAGATCAGCCGTTCAGGCTTGCTCCGGAACCGGTGCCGACCGAGGTACCGGCGCTTTCCGCCCGCATGGCGGATCTGATGGCCGAAGCGGCCCGCCAGAGGCCGGATTTGGCAGCGGCGCAGGCGCAGCGCGACTCAGCCGAAGCGAATATCACGGTCGCCGCTGCGGCCGGCCGTCCGTCGATCTCGATCGGTGCCCTGCACAATTTTACGTCCACTACCGGCGTTCCGAATCAGAACTACAATCAAGTGGGAATCACCGTGACCGTGCCGATCTTCACCGGCTTCAATGTGAAGTACAGTGTGCGTCAGGCGCAGGCCGCGCTTCAAGTCAGTGAGGCGAACCTCGATCAAATCGGTCTCAATGTGACGCTCGATGTGTGGAACGGTTACTACTCGCTAGATTCGGCCAATCAGCAATTGACGGCGACCGCGGACTTGCTCAAGACTGCCGAGCAGAACGAGCAAGTGGCGCTGGGCCGCTACAAGGAAGGCGTTGGCTCGATCGTCGATGTGTTGACCGCCCAGACGGCCCTCGCGACCGCGCGTCAACTGCGCGTCACTGCGGAACTCGGTTGGAAAGTCGCGCGGGCGCAGCTTGCGCTTGCGCTTGGACGTCTTTCCAGCGCCGAGCCACTGATGAATAACGCTCCGTTGCCCTAAGCTGCTCGACCAACCAACCTTCGCGAAATACCGATCGTCGTTCATTCATGGCGGTACGGACGATTGGCAATGCGCGTATGTACGAGAAAGGTTGATATGACAATAAATTGGATTAATTGCGCCGCCGGATTCGGCGTCGGAGCGCTGGTAGGTCTGACGGGGGTCGGCGGCGGATCTCTCATGGCGCCTGTCATGATACTGATATTCGGTATAGCGCCCAGCACCGCGGTCGGCACTGATCTTTGGTTCGCGGCAACGACCAAGATCGTCGGTGCATGGATTCATGGCAAGAAAGGGACCATCGACAAGCAAATCATATACCGGATGTTCTGCGGTAGCCTGCCTGCGGCGGCACTGACTTTGGTGTGGCTCTACACCACTGGAGCGGGTCAGAGTCAAAGCCGGCTGATGTTAAAAACATTGGGCGCGACGCTGATCCTGACGTCCATCGCAGCCGTATTCAGAAAGCGGGTTCATGCCTTTGGGGAGCGCATGCGCGGCTCGAGGCCAATCGAGTTCAAATCCTGGCAACCCGCGCTCACAGTGTTGGCGGGCGCAATACTGGGATTTCTAGTGACATTTACGTCGATCGGAGCAGGCGCGCTGGGCGCGGTAATGCTGCTTTATCTCTATCCGCTCAGGTTGACCGCGAGTTCGCTGGTCGGCACCGATATCGCCCACGCCATCCCGTTGGCCATTCTTGCCGGCACGGGACATTTGCTGATGGGTAACGTGAATTACGGCCTGCTCATCAACCTACTACTGGGATCGATTCCCGGGATCGTGCTTGGCTCCTACGCAAGCACGCATGCTCCAGAGAAAATTGTGCGGTCAGCGATTTCGCTCATGATCGCGGTCGTGGGCGCAAAAATGCTTTTGACTTAATGCTACGCATCGACGGTGAGTTCCACCGTCGCACCCGAGTCTCGCGTCTTGAGCGCGAATGTCGCTTCTTGGAGACGTGCGCTGGGACAGACATTTTGCGCGTGTCAATCATTCAGTATTAACCTCGTTCATAGGGCAAACCCGCCGCAAGGCGGGGACGCAAAGCCTCCGGTCCAGGTCCGATAGGGACATGGGATAGCGGGGTTGCCGGTAGGCAGCGATGCTGGGGCATCGCCGCACGTCCGACATCCACTATCCCCCCTGTACGCATCTCGCCTGAGTGCTCCGCGCTATTAGAGCTAGCTGAGGCGGTGAATGATGCATACGGATAAGACTTGGGCGAATCTAGGCCAATCATTGGCCGTTATAACCCTCACGGCCGCCCTGGTGGGCTGCGGAGGCTCGAGCGACGGGTCTGGCAGTGGGGCAGCTAGCCCACCTGCTTCCGGCGGCGCACCGGTGGGAGGATCACCACCACCGGTAGTAACACCACCGCCGCCGCCGGTAACACCGCCGCCGGTAACACCGCCGCCGGTAACACCGCCGCCGCCGGTAACACCGCCGCCGGTAACACCGCCGCCGGTAACACCACCACCGCCGGTAGGCAACGTTACTGTTCTATTCGAACAACCTCAGGAGAACGGTATCGCGGGGCACTTGCTCGTTCCTACCGCAACCCACACGGCCCCGCCAAAAGGAGTGTTCGAATTAGTCTTATGGCAGCCAAACCCTGCGCTCTCCAGTGGTCAGCTCGTGCCGACCGCATGGGATGCGGGTGCACAAACGGGCTTCACCCCTTCAGCCCCGTTGACGGGTGCCCAACTCGGCTTTCAGAACAAGCCAGGAACGAGCACTGCGCAAATGGGAAGCAACATGGTCGGAGCCTATTTGAACTCAAACGACTTGCCATCGTCTCCGGCCGGCCAGAAGATGATGATTACGCCACAGTTCATCTTTAATCCGGGAAACGAACCGGTGCCGTTTGCGAGTTCAAATTCCACTCTGAGCGGTTCGATGGATTTGCAGATTCCTACGGCGGTAGGCGCGAAAACTTATATCGTCGCAGACTTACTCTTCGTAGGCCCTAACGGTGCGCGCATCAGTTATGGCGTGGAAATATTTCACAATGGATCGGCTGATTCAAGCGTAGCGTCCGGCTACGATGCGCCATCCAATTCCTACATGCTCAATTCCCCGCTCGGAATAGACCAACGATTCGTCGCCCGAGTAAAGGGTAGTGCTGCGTGGACGGGTACTCCCTGGATGGGTTGGCAGAGCTTCGAGTGGTCGATCAGTCAAGCTCAATTCGTTGCGGCGCTCAACTATTTGGCTGCACAGTTCCCGGCGAAGGTACAGTCAACCGATCCAACACAATACGTGCTCACTGAAGTGCACTTGAACGCAGAATTCCATTTTCAACCAGCTCCAGCCGAGCTGGGTTGGTCTATGCGCGGATGGAAGATTTGGACTACGGGATAAGCGGACCATCCGTTTGAGAATAGTCTGATAGCGAGGACGCTCACCAGTCCAGCGCACAGGGGTCAGTCGACATGTCGCGCTCGCCGCAACGCCGAGTTGATGGATTAATATGCGTTTGTGGGGCAACGTAAGGAGAGCGGTCGATGTCGAGACTCACAAGACGCGTGGTCACGGGCCACGATACCGGCGGAAAATCAGTTGTTCTATCGGACGAAACTCCGCCTCAGCATCACTCGATGCGCGGTCCGGAGATCGGCGCCGACTTTCACGAAATATGGAGCGATTCCGATACGGTTCCTGAGCTGACGTCGGTCGCAGCCCGGGAACCGAATGAGCGTCCATTCACCATCATGCCCGTGGCGGGACACCTGCTGCGGATCCTGGATGTCTATCCGCTCAGGGACAGCGGTAAGCGAACCGTGATGCATCGGACACGGACACTCGATTATGTGGTCGTGATCGAGGGCGAGCTAGTCCTGATTCTCGATGACAGTGAGGTAACCCTGAAGCCGGGCGACGTGGTCGTGCAACGAGGTACGGACCACGCCTGGGAGAACCGCTCGATCACAGTCGCGCGCGCCGCCTTCTTCCATATCGATGCGCGTTTCAGCGAGGAGCTGCTGGCTACGCTGCCGAAACCACTGGCACTCATGGGCTAGAGAAAAAGAGCGCGCTTCTAGCCGCCGGGGAGACTTGTGGAGATCAGGGGACCGATGTGCCGGAGAATTTCATCTGGATCGAACCGCGCCGCTCGAGGAATTTCCACTCGCCGGACTCGCGCACAAAGCGATCCTTGAACTCGCCGAAGTAAACCGGTCCCGCGGAAACATACGGTGCGGCGGCATCACCGGGCGTCGTCGAGATCATCGTCAGGTAGGAGAGTCCGCAGGCTTCGTCCCGGCTGACGACGTAGATCATCACATTTGTTGCCAGGTGCTTGGTCAGCAACGTCTTCGGTCGCGTCAACAGGGCGGCACGAATGGTCTCCCGACCCTGAATGACCTGCTGGGGTGCCATCGGCCTCGCCATCGAGCCGTTCTCGGCGAAAAAGTCCGCCGCCGCGCTCATATCGCCCAAATCAAGGGCACGTGAATAGGCATAGACGATGCGCTCACAGGCGCGTTCGATCTCGATGCGTTCCGAAGCGCTGGGTGTTTGAGTCATGGGCGAGCTCCGCTATGTGGTGATCGGTGAACTAGGAAGGTGTGCGCTATGCGAGCTGCCCGAGGCGTCGAAGGTCTCGGGCGCCAGCGGCGCGCGGCCAAGAATAAGGTCGCAGACCTTCTCAGCGATCATGACGACCGCCGCGTTTGTATTGCCGCCGATGATGGACGGAAACACGGACGCGTCTGCGACACGCAGGTTGTCGAGACCGACGACTCTCAACTCAGGGTCCACTACAGCGCGGGCATCGTTGCCCATGCGGCAGGTGCTGACCGGATGATGGACCGTGTAGGCCTCTGCGCGGACATAAGCGGCAAGTTCTGCGTCGCTCTCAGCTGCGCTTCCGGGCGAGGTTTCTTGGGCTCGGTACTTCGCGAAGGCCGTCGACGCGAAGATTTTTCGGGCCAGGCGCATGCCGCGAATCAGCGGCGGCAGATCCTCCGGCGCGGAAAGCAGATTCGGGTCGATCAGCGGCGCTTCGAATGGGTCGGGACTCGCCAGAGTGACACGCCCGCGACTGCGCGGATAGAGGCCGACGGGACTGACCGCAAAGCCATGGCCCACCGGATACGGGAACGATGTGCCGGGTCGCTTAGCCGGCTGGAAGACGAGTTGTATGTCGGGCTTGTCGAGACCCGAAATCGACTTGACGAACGCTGCCGATTCGAACACGTTGTTCGCCAACGGGCCGCGGCGAAACAACAAATACTCGGCGACATTCCAGAGATTACGTGGCATAGCGCGAAGCGAGACGCCGTAGGATGCGGAATTCCGCATGCGCATGTGCACCGGACTTGCAAGATGATCGTGCAGATTGCGCCCGACACCCGGCAGATCATGCCGCACCGTCATCCCTAAGGCGGCGAGGTGTTCGCCGTCGCCGATTCCAGAGAGCATCAAGAGCTGGGGCGATTGGATTGCGCCCGCGGTGAGCACGATTTCCCGATGCGCCTTCACGATGAGATTGGTACCCGCGGAGCGAGCCTCGACTGCCACTGCGCGCCGGCCATCCAGGACGATACGGGTGGCCTGCGTGCCGGTCAGCACGGTAAGATTCGGCCGTCCTAGCGCGGGTTCAAGCAACGCGTTTGCCGTGGTCTCGCGCGTGCCACCCCGGATCGAGACCTGCCGTAGGCCCATCCCTTCGCTGTCCTCGCCGTTCAAGTCATTGCGATAGGAGTATCCGAGACCTGCGAGCGCGTCCAAGAAAGAGAAATTGAGAGGATTCGGGCGCGTAACGTCGCGAACGTTCATCGGTCCGCCGCGGCCGTGGTACACGTCGGGACCGAAATTCTCGTTGTGTTCGCTCTTGCGGAAGTACGGTAGAACATCCCGGTAGCTCCAGCCACTGGCTCCAGCAGCGGCCCACGCGTCGTAGTCTCTGGGGTTTCCCCTGAAGTAGACCATGCCATTGATGAGCGCTGAGCCGCCGAGACCCTTCCCCCGAGGCACCGATATCCGGCGACCGTTGAGCTGCGATTGAGGCACGGACTGAAAGCGCCAGTTCAGTTCGGCCGACCGCTGCGCCATCACGATCGTGCCCGGTATGTTGATGAACACGCTCTTGCCGGAACCGCCGGCCTCCAACAAACAGACCGTCCTACGGGAATCCTCTGACAACCGGGCAGCGAGTGCGCAGCCGGCGGTCCCGCCGCCCACTACGACATAATCGAACCCCTGCGCGACATCTGCCATCCCCACCTCCGTTCGCCCCGACATCTTCGGCAGCAGATGATACCCGGAGGCGGCGGGATTTGAGCATCCGAGAGTTATTCAGGCGACGATCGCTGTGAGAGTATGGCGGATATAACCAACGGGGAGCGTTCCATGAGACGGTACCTGGGCAAGCTCGAGGTCAAGAGCGTTCGCGAAGGCGAGGGCAGGATACCCATGCAGCTTGCCGTGCCCGGCGTGACTGGTGAAGACCTCTCGGCGCTGCAGGCATGGTACTGGAGCGATGAACTGTCGACGGACCCTGAGGCTGCGATCTTCCGCATCGAGGTACGCAGCTATCTGCTCAACGTCGATGGTCTCAACGTGCTCATCGACACCTGTTGCGGCAACGACAAGGAGCGCAGTGTTCCCTGGGCCCATCGGCTTCAGTCTCAATGGCTGCAAAACCTAGCCGGCGCCGGCTGCGATCCTGGTGATATTCATCTTGTGTTGTGCACGCATCTGCACGCGGATCACGTCGGGTGGAATACGCGTCTTGAGGATGGGCGCTGGATCCCCACGTTTCCGAACGCCCGATACGTGTTCAGCCGCAAGGACTTTGAATTCTTTGGGCGGCAAACCCGTGAAGCTCACAATCGAGAATCCTACGTCGATTCGGTGCTGCCGGTGGTCGAGGCCGGCCTTGCCGACATCGTGGAGAGTAGCTACTGCGTGCACCGCGAGATCGAGGATGGCATTTGGCTCGAAGATGCGGCCGGCCATTCTCCGGGCAGCGTCGTCGTGAACGCCCAACGCGGCGGATCGCGAGCAGTGTTTATGGGCGACATTGTCCACCACCCCATCCAGCTGGTTCGGCCGGACATCCCGTTCTTCGCCGACGAGAGTCCCGCTGAAGCCTGTGCCACGAGACAGCGCCTGCTCGCGCAGTGCGTGGAGAACGATGCAGTTCTGTATCCCGCTCATTTCCCCGATCCACCCGCTGGCCGCGTCCGTCGCGCGCAGCGTCATTTCTCATACGATTTCTTGTAGCGGACTTTCACTGGAGATCATCTCAATGGCAACCATCAAAGTGCTTCAGAATGGACCCTACCTGGTCCAAGGCGATGACGTAACGGCGGTTGATTGGAACGGCGCCTCGTACGCGATTCCCAAACGTCCGTTTGCGCTGTGTCGCTGCGGAGCCTCAACCACCAAGCCATTCTGCGATGGAACGCACTCTCGAACCGGCTTCAAGGCGGCGGAGGCGGCTGTCGCCGGCAGCCAGGATAAACCGGCCGCTAAACCATAAAAGCGCGCAGGGGGGCGTTTTTGCCCTTACTTTACGTCTTGTCCAGCGGTGCGCTGCCGGCGGTGAAGTGCGTGCGCGCCTGCGCCAGCCGGTACTTGTGCTCGGCTCGCCAGCGCCGCCAGTCAAGGAGTCCGGAGATGGCATAGAGCAGTTTGAACAACCGCAAACGCCAGAGCACTTTCGGCGAATCGAATAGATCGCCGGCGAGCATCGAGATCACGCCTTGCTCCAGTTGCCACACATTGCTCGGCGCACGAAACATCTTGCGCATCACAGGGCCGTTGAAACGGTAGATGAAGAACGAGAACCGGTCCATGCCGGCCCGCATGCGCTTTTCCAGCTTGCGCAACAGCGCCATCTCACGCTCAGGTTCGCGCAACGCGGCGTCCACCACTGCCGAAGCTTGCTCCGCACCACTCATTGCCAAGTACACGCCGGAGGAGAACACGGGATCGAGAAACGCGAATGCATCTCCGACCAGGACCCAACCTGGGCCACCCATCTGCGTCGAGTCGTAGGAATAGTTACCCGCGACACGTATCTCGTTGCCAATCAGTTCGGCATTTTCGAGCCGTTGCCAGAGGCCCGGGTTCAGCTTCAGCGTGTCGAGCAAGAACTCCACAGTTCGGCCTTTACGTTGCTTGAGGTAATCCGGCCAACATACCGCGCCGACGCTCATCACACCGTCGGGGAGAGGAATCATCCACATCCATCCGTGCTCGAATCTGTAGAGGCTGATGTTGCCCGCGTCCTCGCCGTCTCGACGTTCAGCACCGCAGAAGTGGCCGAAGATCGCCGCGCTTTGATGCTGGTCGTTCTTTCGCCTCAGCTTCTGTTTCGAACTAAGGAATGCGTCGCGTCCGCTGGCGTCGACCAAATAGCGCGCCTGAACGCAGTAACTTCGGCCGTTGTCAGTGCGGACGTCGACGCGGATTTCACGCGGTCCGCCCTGGTCGACATTGACGACTTCATGGCCTTCGCGCGCATCCGCACCGCATTCGCGTGCGTGGTCGTAAAGCATCTTGTCGAAATCCTGCCGCCACACCTGGAAGGAGTGCGGCGGACTGTCGCCGAGTGCACGGGCGAACGCGAAGTTGTTATAGCCTCGTTGGTTATTCGCCTCGAAATCCGCCCCGGATTTGAATACCCCAAGAGCGCGCACTTTATCGAGCACACCCAGCCGCTCGAACACCGGAAGGTTCATCGGCAACAGAGACTCGCCAATGTGAAAACGCGGGTGGTGCGCCTTCTCGAGCGCAATCACCTTGTAGCCGCTTCGGGCGAGCAATGCCGCGGCGGTACTACCGCCGGGGCCGCCACCAATGACTACGACGTCGCATGACTCGGCCGTCACGCCCATTTGATCCGCCATGCTCGCTCCGGCAATATCGCAAGCGGCTGATTATGACTCATTGTACGGGGCGATTGCGCCTGCGCTCGACAAATCGGCCTCCGCAAAGGCACACTCGCAATCCAACGCCATGGAAACGCCGCTCACACCTCTTGACTTCGCGCGCCGCGCCGTCAAGTTGCATTCCCGCCGCGAAGCGGTCGTCGATGGCGACGTTCGTTTGACGTATGCGCAGTTTGGCGAGCGCTGCGACCGATGGAGCGCCGGCCTCGCAGCGCTTGGCATCGAAAAAGGGGACCGGGTCGCAACCATCGCACCCAACACCCATCAACACCTGGAGCAATTCTTTGCAATCCCGCAGAGGGGTGCGGTCATCGTTCCGATGAATTATCGGCTCAGTGCGGATGACTTCGTCTATATGGCGACCCATAGCGGTGCGAAATTGATCTGCGCACATGCGGATTACCTCGAATCGATCGACCGTGTCCGCGCGCAGATGCCCACCGTGCGGAATTTCGTCGCGCTCGAGGGCGAACGACCCGGTTGGCTCGCCTACGAGTCGTTGCTCCAAGAGAGTGCGAGTGCAAACCGTGCCGACGAAATCCTCGAAACGGACCTGCTCGCCATCAATTATACGAGCGGTACCACATCGCGCCCGAAAGGCGTCATGATTACGCACCGAAACGCATGGGTGAACTCGGTGGGGACGCTGGCGCATTGGCCGATGACGCCGGCCGACCGCTTCCTTTGGACTCTGCCCATGTTCCACGCCAACGGGTGGACGTTCCCGTGGACAGTGACCGCCGCTGGCGCGACTCATATTTGCCTGCGCAAGGTTGACGCATCCGGCATCTATGACCATATAAACCGCGAGCGCGTGACGCATCTTTGCGCCGCGCCGACGGTTCTCATCAGCATTGCGAACGGGCCCGCGTCGATGCGTCATCAGCTGCGCCGAGGCGTCCGGGTATTCACCGCGGGAGCGCCGCCCGCGGCTGCGACGATCGAGCGGATGGAGTCGGAGCTCGGCTGGGATATTACCCACGTCTATGGGTTGACCGAGACCGCGCCATTTATTTCGATTTGCGAGCCATTGCCCGAGCATGCGTCGTTGTCCGGGGCCGATCGCGCGGTTGTCAAGGCGCGCCAAGGAGTGGAGCTCATTACGTCCGGCGAACTACGTGTCGTGGATCATGACATGCGTGACGTGCCGCATGACGGCGCAACGCTCGGCGAAATTGTCGCGCGCGGGAATGTCGTGATGCGGGGCTATTATAACGACCCGGAGGCGACCGCAGCGGCCTTGGCCGGCGGATGGTTTCACACGGGTGACGCCGCAGTCATCCAGCCGGACGGATATGTCGAAGTACGGGATCGCTTCAAAGACGTCATCATCAGCGGCGGAGAGAACATTTCCTCGATTGAAGTCGAGGGCGCTCTGCTGCGGCACCCGGCCGTGCTCGAGGCGGCGGTGGTTGGCGTGCCGCACGGGAAGTGGGGCGAAACGCCCCACGCATTCGTCGTTCTGCGGCCCGGCGAAATCGTCACGGAGGCCGAGCTGCGCGACTTCGCGCGCGGTGCGCTGGCGCACTTCAAGGTGCCGAGCGAGTTTCATTTGGTGAGCGAGTTGCCGAAGACGGCTACCGGAAAGATCCAGAAATTCGTGCTGCGCGGAAAGCAGTCCGCGATTGCGCGGCAATGACCCGATATGGGTGCGACAGGCGGCTATCTTGGCTTGCTTGCTTTCAGGTGTCCGGGGCGTAGTTCGCCGCGCTCGAGCACGACTACCAGTTGACGCCAGTTGTCGATGAAGTGTTGCGCACGCTGCGCGCCGATCTGGCTGACGATCAGCGCCTTCAGGGTACCTTCCATGGCTTCGAGTTCACGCTGGGCCAGCGTGAGATACCAACTGTGCCGGTCGATGATCTTGACCTCAATGAAGCCCGAATCGCGCAGCGCCGAGGCGCTCTCCTCGAGCGAGGCCATGTTGTAGGCGATGCCTTCGAGGCGGAAAAACTCCATCATTTCCTGAGAATAGTCTGCCGCTCCGCCGCGCAGCCAATCGCTGGCAATGAATCGTCCGCCGGGCCGCAGAACGCGCAGCACCTCGGAAAAAATCGCGGCCTTGTCGGGTATCTGCACCATGGAATCCTTCGAGAAAACCACGTCGAAGCTCGCCGCGGCGAACGGCATGGGACCCCCATCGACTCGCATCCCTTTAATGCGAGCCGCAAGGCCGGCACGCTCGACACGCTTTTGCATACCCGCTACCAGACCCGGATCGATATCGATCCCTATGACAGTGCGCGCGCCGTACTTCGCGACCAGCAATTCGTCGATCGCTCCCAACCCGCAGCCGACATCGAGCACGTGACAATCTCGGATGTCGCTGCCTTCGAGTAAGCGTGCCACCTCCTCGGGGCCACCCGGCGACAAGAAACCGTCGCCCCAGATGATCTGGAGCAGAGTCAGCATCTCTTGATCATATTCGCCCGGTTCACTGGGCTGGCCTATCTTCGCGGTCTTGACGTCGCTCATTTGCCCTCGAGCTCCGTCAAAAGGGCTTTTGCGCCATACACCTTTTCGAGCGCCAGGCGGATGATTGCGGGATGCACTGCGATCGCGCGATTGTTCGCGGCGTCGTACCAGTAGGCGCCGGAGATAGAATGGATGTTTCCGTCGAACATGAGGCCGACGATCTTACCTTGTGCATCGATCAGCGGGCTGCCGGAATTGCCCGGAACCATGTCGTTGCTCGTCGAAATGCAAAACGGTGTGTGCATGTCGAGCTGATCTTTCATCTTCATCCAACTGTCGGGGATTTTGAACGGCGAAGACCCCGTCGCCCGCTCGAACGCCCTACCAAGACGAGTGAAGGCTTCGACCGGTATGCCGTTTTCCACCCACCCGGTTACTCTGCCATAGCTTAGGCGCAGCGTGAAATTCGCATCCGGATAGATCTGGCCTGCAAGGGCTTTGACTCGCTCGGCGGCGATCCTTTCGGATGCTGCGCTGATCGGCGCTTCAACTTCGTCTTCGAACTGCTGGCGAATCGACCGGGAAGGACCATCGAGCGCCCGCACCAGCTGCATCATGGGATCTCGCGATGCATCCACGGCTGGCTTCCCGCCTTGCCACAGCTGCATGCGCACGGCGGCGTCATCGAGTTTCGTTTCAGCGACAAGCCGTATCGCAAGCGAGTCGGGCGATTCCTTGTCGAACAAGCTGCGCACCAGCGGGTAGTCCGGACCCAGCATTTCGCGCATGCGCTGAAGCGAGAAGGAGAGCGTCATCGCTTCAACTTCCGAATAGACAGGTACACGAGCATATAGCTGCTGCTCGATGCGCGGCAGTGAGGCCTGCGTGTATTCACGCAGCCGACCGGCGTTCGGCTTCAATCGCTCGTCGGCTGCCCGCAGCAACAGGCGCGCATAGCGGAATAGAATGCTGTTGAACCCCGCGCCGCCCTCGATGAAGTTATAGGGCAAATAGAGTGCACGTTCGCGAGCGGAGGCCAATTCGATTTGCTGCCAAGGGTTGGCCCCGGAAAGCTTCGAACCGGCGCTTAGGGTGCTTTCCTCTTCTTTTTTGTGCGTCATCATAGAATCGTTGTGCAATGTATCGAGGAGCTTGCGCCGAATTTTGATCACGTTCTCGAGGGCATTGAGCGGTCCGATAACCAACTGTGCATTGGACGGGTTGGCGCGGCCGAATTGAATATAGCCGCCGCGCAACTCAGAGGCGCGCAGCAGCGTGGTTGGCAAAAGCAGATCGCGATCGAGCTCCAGTTGTGCGAGGGTTTCCCAACGCGAGGTGGCGCCCGGATGACCGGAGACGAAAACCAACTCATTCAATTGCGGGCCCGCGAAATCGATCGGCAGGAAGTTGGGTGTTTTGGCGGGCTTGTCGTATTCGTAGGCTCGGAGCAGCACGAAATCGAGGCTCCAGCGCGGAAATTGAAAATTGTCAGGATCGCCGCCGAACGCCGCGATATCTTGCTCTGGAGCTAGAACCAATCGAACATCGTCGTAACGCTTGTACTTATAGAGGAAGTATTGGCTTCCCTCGTAGAGCGTCACAGCCTGGCACTTGAGCTTGCCGGACTTCAAGCCGGCGCTTGCCTGCTCGCAGACCTGTTCAAGCGTGGTCAGTGCTTTTTTTCGCGCATCATTCGCCGCCTTATCGCCGAGCCCCGCGCTCGCTTTCAGCACCGCCGACGTGACGTCTTCCATTCCCACCAGAACGTCCGCCAGCTGCGTGGCGCAACGTCGTTCGGCGGCGCGATCCGCAGCCACGAAACCGCGCTCGGGCAAGCTGTCGTCCTTTGACGAGAGTTCGCCGAGACACGACTCCAAGCAGTGGTGATTGGTTAGGATGAGACCGTCGGAAGATACGAATGCGGCCGTACAGTTCGTCAATCGGAGGGTCGAAAGCCGTACGTGATCGAGCCACGCCGGTGTAACGTCGAATCCGTATGTCTCCTTCACGGCCGCAGAAGGAAAATGATCGAAGGTCCACATACCTTCGTCGGCGAGTGCCGGTAGGGATAAGGCGATCGCCGCCACCAGGAATATCATGCGCATGCCGGTCTCTCTTGTGCATTGTTCGTTGCCACGTGGCGCGCTTGTAATTCTACTGACTTGCACGAAGGGTCGACTCGCTTTTTCCGCCATTGAGAGGGCCCCCTAAGCCGTGCTCCGGCTTTGGATTCCGATACAATTGGCACCTCTGCGCTCTTTGCGGCGCCCTTATCAAATTGAATTTAAGACATGAGCGCCGTTCCCGTCCCAGCACCCAAGCATCGCGCCTTTGCTTCCTTCGCCAACGGCGATTTTCGGATTTATTTCATCGGGGCCACCGCGGCGATGATGGCCGACAACATTGAACACGTCATCAGCTACTGGGTGATATTCCAGAAGTTTCATTCGCCCGCCCTTGGCGGGTTTGCCGTGATTTCGCACTGGGTGCCGTATCTCTTCCTGGCTGGCTTTGCCGGTGTGTTAGCCGATCGCTTCGACATCCGCCGGCTAATTCAAGTTGGAATGCTGATGCTCCTCGGCGTCTCGCTCTGTTGGGGGGTGATGTTTCTGACCGACTTCGTGACGCTGTGGATGGCGATGTTGCTGCTCGTCATCCACGGACTTGCCGGTGTGATTTGGATTCCGGCGTCGCAAGTGTTGATTCACCAAATCGTTACTGTTGAACAGCTGCCGAGCGCCGTGCGCCTCAATGCAACGGGCCGTTACCTCGGTTTCCTGGTCGGCCCTGCCGTGGGTGCAGGATTGTTGCTGATCTTGGGTCCGGCGTATGGCATCATCGTCAATGCGCTGATCTACACACCGCTTTTCGTATGGTTGATCAGAGCTCCCTACGGATTGGCTGCGCCGGACTTGCAGCCTCCCAAACCGGCGGTCAACGGCTTCGCCGACGTATGGTCGACGATGCAGGTCGTGGCGCGCAGCCAAGTGCTGCTATCCATGACCGTGTTGATCGGGGCCGCCTCATTTTTTGTCGGAAATGCTTATCAGGCGCAGATGCCTGAATTCGCGCGCGATTTAGGCCATGGACGGGCCGATTTTTCCTACAGCATGCTGCTCGCGGCGGATGCCGCCGGCGGGTTGGCTGGCGGCTTGCTTTTGGAGACGCGCGGGTTGCTGCAGCCTCGAGTGCGCACCGCATTTTTCTTGGCCATGATTTGGGCCGGCGCCCTGATTGGATTCGCGCGCTCAAATATCTATGCGCTCGCGGTCGTACTACTGTTCGTTGCGGGATTCATGGAACTGGCATTCAACGCCATGGCGCAGACATTGGTGCAAATCAACGCGCCCAGCGAGATACGCGGCCGAGTCATCGGCGTGTTCTCGATGTCGGCCATGGGTTTGCGTACGTTCAGCGGTCTTTCCGTCGGCCTGCTCGGCGCGAGTTTCGGTATTCACAATTCGCTGGCACTGAGCGCGGCCGCGCTCTTGACCTTGTACGCGGTATTGTTCGTGGCCCGGTACCTGCGATGGAAATAACCTGTGACGCCCGGCGGATTACCCACTGACGTAGATTTCATGCAGCGGGCGCTGGCGTTGGCGCGTCGCGCGCATGAACAGAACGAGGTTCCGGTGGGTGCCCTGTTGGTGCTCTCGGGAGAAGTAATCGGCGAAGGATGGAATCGTCCGATCGCCGCCCAAGATCCCACGGCCCACGCGGAGATTGTTGCGCTGCGTGCTGGGGCTTCACGGCAAAAGAACTACCGGCTTGCGAAGGCAACCCTGTATGTGACCCTCGAACCTTGCACGATGTGCGTGGGCGCCGCACTCAATGCACGAGTGGCGCGAGTCGTTTTTGGAGCCTGGGATCAAAAGGCCGGCGCCTGCGGCAGCGTACTCGATTTGCCCCGTGAACCTCGTCTGACCCATCGGATGGACGTATTCGGCGGGGTCTGCGCCGAAGAATGCAGCGCGCTGTTGCGGCGCTTCTTCGAGGCGCGGCGTTAGACCGCCTCATCAATTCAGCGCGACTGCACCGCTGCCGCTGCTGCCGCCCCAAACCCATTCGAGTAGATCCCGGTAGCCTCGAACGTTGTCCACATAGCGTACGGGCTCCCAGCCGCGCGCGTAGCCGTTCTCCGTCTGTGCATACCAATACTCTTGTTCGAGCAGCGGTAGAAAATCCCGCACATCGTCCCAGGAATCCGGATCGCGGCCTGCTTTCTGCGCGAGAACGCGCGCATCTTCCAAATGTCCATATCCGATGTTATAGGCTGCGAGCGCAAACCAGGTTCGATCCGGCTCCGGCACATGGATCGGGATCTTTTCATAGACCTGCCTGAAGTAGCGGGCGCCCCCGAAGATGCTTTGCCTCGGATCGGAAGGGTTGGCGACTTTAACTGCGCTTGCGGATTCCAAGGTCAGTTGCATGAGCCCCTTGGCGCCCGAGGCAGAAGCCGCGCTCGGATTCCATTTGGACTCTTGGTAGCCGATGGCGGCCAACAGGCGCCAATCTTGACTGCTTTGTTCAGCTGCTTCTTCAAACCATTTCTTATAGAGCGGTAGGCGACTTTGCAAATGATGCATAAATCCGGGCGCGCCCGCGAATTCCATATCCTCGGAACGGCCGTAGTAACGCTTGATGATCGCTGCCAATTCACCGTCGCCGCTAAGATGGGCGAAATAATCGCTCATGTCGCGCAGGAAGGTCGGGTAGCGGGTGCTTGCCGCCCACGCCAAGGACTGGCCGCCCGGAAAGTCAAACGCGATGCGCAAGTCCGGGTGAGCATCGTGAGCGAGCGCAAATTCAGTAGAGTCCGCAATCGTGTAGTCGATGGTGCCGTTCGCGACGCCCTCTAAGAGCGCCTGCGAATCGGTGGTGGTATTTTCCACCCACACCAAGCCCGGCAAGGAGTCGCGCGCTGCGTTCAGCGCCTTGGCGTGAGAACTGCCCGCAGCAATTTCGAGATCGCCATTGCCAATCTCGGCGAGCGAACCGGGTCGCGTCGCGCCTCGGAGGTAAATCAAGTGCTCGTGTACGCGCTGATAAGCGGGCCCAAATTCGACGCCGGCGATCGATTGAACCGGCACCTTCAATCCGGCAGCGGCCAAGTGCGCCCGCCCTGAATTAAGCGCCGCATAAATTTCTTCATAACTGCGCACCGGCGTTATTTGGAGCTTCACTCCAAGCTCCTCCGCGAACCGGCTCGCGAGTTCATACTCGGTACCTTCCGGCAAACCATCCGCTCCACGATGAAATACCAGCGGGCCGTCGCGTGTCACAACCCGCAACTCCCCAAGCGTCTTGATCTGCTCGATCAGGCTCGGTAAGGGTGAGCAGGTGCCAAGCAGCATGACGGCGCAGACCGCGATACTTAACTTTGACCACCGTTGCCAAATTTTTGAGACTTTAAAATTACGCACGGTCGTGAGCTATATAGATTCCGTGGGGCAGGGCTCGGTTCCGTTCTAGAGGCGGGCCCTATGCCGATGCGCTAGAATAATCCTTTATTGTCGTCAATGAACTCTTGACAAATGTGTTTCTTACAGGGCGGACGATCGCGTCACATGGCAAAAATGCTTAAGTTAACGGGAACAGGATTCAGTAAACGCGACCTGTTTTTAAGTTAATGCGACCGACATTTTAAGTTTAACGGAGAGGTACCGAAGTGGTCATAACGGCGCCGACTCGAAATCGGATGGTCGGGTAATTCCGGCACGTGGGTTCGAATCCCACCCTCTCCGCCACTAAATTTTTGAATCGTTTCTGAGACTTGAGTCACTCAGGTCTTTACCTACTGCCAAATTCCGGGGAATTGAGGGGACGAATCACGATCTGTGTGACCCGATTTGGCGTTGTATTTACCGCGGAAATTGCAGCACGAGAATCGGGAATTGCGACGCGCGTAGAGGGTCCTTCTTCCGTCGCCTTTTTGATCGCATGAATATCGGCGTCCATTGCGCCTTCGAGCCAAGCGGCGTACATGCGCAACATCACCTCGATGCTGTGTCCGTGTTGCTTTGCGACCCAGAGCAGATTCTTTCAGCATGAGCCGCCAGGTCACCGAGGAGTGCCGCGCGTGAGTCGTAATCGGTCACGAGCGGACCAATCCGTCGGACATCCTCACAATTCTTTGCACGCCCTTAACTCATGATCGCGTCAACACGGAGGTGTTCTTCGCGTTACTCGATACCCTGAGAGAACCTTTCAAACCGGCCAGAGTGAGATACTTATGAGTACGCCGAGACTAGTCACCGCCGCCCGGTGCCTCACTCCCGCCGTCGCAAGCCTCGTCCTGCTCCGCATGGCGATTCGCTTCATCGCGATCTCAAGAATGCCGCCTGATGGGCTGCTAGATCTCCCCGCATGAGACTGGTTGATCGAATCGCTCAGTGCCGCACGCCGTTCGTCGTCCAGAGCGCGACGACCAATACGTCGACGCGCTTGAACGGCGCCGCCGACTTCGCGAAAGATCTCTCGCAATGTCCGATTCGTTATGTGCTCAGCGACAATCTGACCCGTCTCTGCACGGCCCTGGCATATTCGAAGGGCGCACGGCATCTCGCGTGCGCCGACCTCTTGCGGATGCCTGCGGAGCGCGTCTGGGTCGAATGGTGCGAAAGCGCGTGGCTCGCCGAGCTCAAGCGCTACGGATTTAAGCGGGACGGCAAGGAAACCGGGTGCGCAGGCCGCCGCGGCGCTTGGATTGAGTCATCGAGTGATGGACGCCGCGGTTCGATCAGAACATTTTGGAGCACGGGAGAGACCGACTTCGATCTTCTCGCGAGCAGCATGGAGGCGTACTTCGATTTGGACACGGCGGAAGGCGAAGAGCCCGATCCGCCGGACGCGGAGGATCGGCCGGCACTGTGCGTATCCGATAGTGCCAATCGGGGCACGGATCTCTTGCATCGTTGCTTTCGTTTCCGCTTTGAACGCACCTGGGCAGAGTATTACCAGCATGCGATGTTGACGCCGGATCGGCAGGAGACGCTCGCGCGTCACGCGCTCGGCACGATCGCCGCGGATATTCCCATGCTGTCGGCGTTCTTTCTACTATTATCGACTCGCACGGGCTTGCCACGGCGGATGCCGGCACTCGATCGGCTGAATAGATCCCGCGCACGCACGGGCAAGGCTCCGCTGCTCGATCACGTCGAAGTACTCTCGCCGGTGATGCTCGAGTCCTCGTCCCCTCGCAGCGGGGGAGCGGCCATGGCGCGGCGCGGTCCGCGGCTACATCACGTGCGTGGACATCTGGCGCGGCGCGGCAGCCAGCTCTTTTGGCGCGTGCCGCACCTTCGAGGCAACGCTCGCTTGGGCGTGATCCGCGCTCGGACGGTCACATGGACCATCGATCGGCAGCCCTCGCGGCGCAGCAAGCCTGGCATGGACGGCACGACCGAGTCACGAATTGGAATTTAACCCGATACGCGTTACTCGATACCCTGAATAGAACATTTCTTATGAGTACGCTGAGGCGCCATCACGTAATGGCTCCAACATCGAATTGGGAATCCATTACGAACCCACAAGGCGAGCGATGAACATTCGGAGGGTGCTGAGAAGGGTACTGATGAATCTTGCGCTTGGAACTATCGCTCCATTGGTCTTCGCTCAAGGCGCACCGGACGATTCGGCAGGTGCCAATCGTGCCCGCGTAAACAATTCTCAATGGCAGGCTTGCAAAAAACAAGCGGATGGGACGAGTGTGGAGCCCGGCGAAGAGCGACACGCCTTTATGCGTGATTGTCTCAATTCTACAGAGGCCTTGACGCCCGCGATCCCAAATAATTCTTTTAGTGCCGACTCGCCAACCAGGCACACTAATCAGAGGTCGGCGACTAATTTGATCTTACTTTTCGCGTTACTAACTCAAAATAGTGGCGGGCGAAATGTCGGCAGCAGATCGCAGTAGCGCATCAAGTTCGAGTTGCGATACACGGTCCGCACAAGAATCAAAATCCCGGAATTTCATGAAATACGCTGACTACCGGCATCGCGCAGTTGTGGTGATCGTGCTGTCGATCATTGTTTCTGCCTCGGTGGCAGCGGCGTCGGCACATCGTCAGCGAAAACCGATGGCATGGTCGCGGATATAACGCCTCCGATTGCGTCGCCGCGGTGGCGGTGTGCGGCGTTCACGGATGCCGGTGCTACGGAAGCTTCTCAGGTTCCAATCGAGTGCCGTCAAGTGTTGAGGAAGAAATGGACTCTAGCCGGGCGAGGCTTTCCGGATCGTCGCGCGTATACACCCAAATGGAGCGGCCAGGGAGTGCGCGGCGCAGCTCTCCTGCTGTGACCCCAGCGCGGGCGTAGAGGATGCGCGCCTTGAGGGCCTCATCGTTGCGAACCAGGTCCTCGGCCAAGAAACCGTCCCCGCTCGATGTCTCAACGACCACTACCGCTTTGTCGAGTCTCTGCGCTGAAGCAAAATGGTAGGGTTCTTCCCGCGACTCTACTTGCCGGTGGTATGTCGCAAACGCGAATGGTAATTCCACCAGGATATAAATGACGCTGACCTGCATGGCACAGACGGCGAGCGGTCGGTTCCAGAGGCGCCTCGCCCATTCAGCGGCATGTGGTGCAGCCGACACAATCGTCACTAACATCAATGGAAAGGAATCGAAGTAATAGCGCGGACCGTAGCGGTTGCCACCTAGATCCGGAAAAAAAACGTACCCCGCGACGAATGCTGGAAACACCAAGTCATAAAAGGCGATGGAGCGGCTCTTGAGCTTGCTTAAGATGCAAAAGAGATAGACCGGAACCACTATGGGCGAAGTCCAGATGCCGAGTTCTTCGAATCGATAAGCCGTCAGATTCACCCCAACCGCGACGGCACGGGAGGTAAATGAGAGAAAGGAGTCTTTGTTCGCGATCAGCGCGTAAGTGCTCTGGAGAGGGTTTCCGGTTACCAAATATTGGTATGTCATGAGCAAACCGAGAAACGGCAACCCGCCCAGCAGCAAAGCGACGACGATGCGGAGGCGGCGTCCGTGATTTTCAATGAACAGCCAATAACAAAGTGCGGGCAGCACGAGAATAAAAGTGTAATAACGTGTGAGGCCGATCAGTCCAAGGAGGGCGCCGCAAGCTATCAGGGCCGCGGCGCGACGATCGCGTTGATACTTGAGACAGCACACGCATACCAGCAGGACGAGGAGGGCCGACACCATGTGGGAATGAAAAGACGCCGCGTTCAGTAGATAGAAAGGCGTCAGTACGTACAATGCAACAACAACGAACCAGGTCACACGGTTCTTGAAGCCCCAGAGCGGCGACATGAGTGTCGCTGCGCTTGCTGCGCCGATTAGCGCGTTTAGGGACCAGGCCGGAAGTCCCGCACGCAGAGCCCCGGCGATCATCAGCGGCCAACCCGGCGGATATTGGCTCAGCCATTTGGTTCCGAAGATCCAGGTTCGGTAGGGCACAAAGGTGTAGCCCAGAGGCGGTGCTTTGGCCCACAGCTCTCCTTTAGCGAACAACCCTCCCTGAAAGAAGTAAGCGAACTCGTCGCCCGAATTCGGAAAGAAGTCGAGCACGGCGGAGGCGATCACCGCAGGTGCTATCAATGCCAGCGCGAGCAGCAACGAGAGCGCTAGCCCCGTTCTGCAGCGGATACCGTTGGAGAGCCGTGCGGAAAGAGTCGCCGATGTCGTCGGAGCGAGATAGGCAGACAGCGCGACCGCGCAAAACGCGATAAAAAAAAGTGCAAGGACGGGCTTTATGCCGACCAATTCATCCGCACCTAATGATGCCCATACGCTCCGTAGGAATGGCAGACTGACCAGAGCGTACGCCAAATAAATTGCGGTCAGCGTCCAACCGCCATCGGCCATGGAAGGATTGGTGGGATCGAGAGATCGGCGCGTTTCCGGTGGAGGCATGGGGGGCAAGACGAATATTGGTGAGGGGAGAGTGTTGTGCTGTGGATAAGTCCTAGATTTCGGTCGAAATCAATGTCATCGAGAACCGCCGCCTTGCGGCGGCGCTCCTCGTTCCTATTGAGGGCCGGTCGGCCCTGGGTATCTACTCGCGATTGAACGCGCGGACGATGGTGGCAATGAGCACACCGGCCGCGGCCGACATTAGAATCGCCTTCACCGGGTTGTCTTTCGTGTAAGTGACTACACTGTCGCCCACGTCAGATACCGTTGAACGGACCTTTTTGCCCGCCACGCTCAATGAATCTACCGTTTGGCTCAACAGCGATTCCGTTTGGTTTGCCGCTTTTCCGATCGCGGGGCCCGCGCTGCTCCGAACGCTCTCAACTTTATCCGAGAGACGATCGGCGGCATGGCTGCCAGTGTCCTTGACGTTTCGGATGCCGCTTTGAATTTTTTCAGCGGCCGTATCAGCGAGGTCCTGTCCCTGCTTTGCCAAATTGTTTGGGCTTCCAAGTGTGTCCATGATCTGCTCCTCGTAAATGGAATGTCGCCGGATAGTGGGCCCGAACGGTGGCGCGAGCGCTGTAGGCGGTGCGTTCGTCTTGCAGACAGATCTGCCCTACGTTCAAGACAATTTTATACCGGAGCCGCCCCCGAGAGGCGGACCCTCAATCCGGCAGCGCAGCATAATTTCCACTGACTCCCGTCACCCGCCACCAGAGACGGGGATGACGCGACAACAAATAACGGTACCTGAATCGCGCCGGTACGACTCTTAGTCAATGTAAGGGGTAATTAGCGGACCTACCGTCAAGCGCAACAGGCTTGGGTAATCGTGTGCTCATCAAACAAGCCAGAACAGGAGAAAATGACAATGAAAACTGAATCCAACCCGTCAAGGAAGACTGAGATCCTGGGCGTGGGGGCGATCGTGTGTGCGAGCGTTCTCGGAACTCTATTCTCGGCCCCGGCGGGTGCGGCCTGCATGGATCCACAGACGGCGACGGGTCTAAGCAGCTTGCACCAGTCACCCAAGCTCGCTCTGGCCGCGCCGGCGGCATCGAATTCCGCGGAGACCGACGCTGCGCAAAAAATCGTGGGTACCTGGCAGGTGGCCTACGCCGCTGGCGGCACCGTGTACGCCGAGGCGTTTATTCAGTGGCATAGCGACCGCACTGAATGGGAGAACATCGATTTCCCGATCCTAGGTGGCAACATCTGCATGGGTTCGTGGAAGCCCGTGAATGAGAACCGAGTGTTCAGGTACCACGTCGGCTGGCTGTACACGGACGGAATGTTGTCGGGGCATTTCATCGAGACTGAGAGCGATGATTTGTCTCGCGACGGCAATTCGTATACCGGACACAACGAGACCAAGTTCTATGACCTCGACGGCAACATGTTTCGCGACGTCGTCGGCACGTCGGCAGGAACGCGCATCTCGCCTTAAGGTCCTTCGACTGCGTTCGGTCGTGTTCCCGTATTCGTTGATTCCTGGATGCGGGAACACGCGATCGACCGGAGCCGGTCCGATGCGAGGACGAACTATGAGATAACTACGCATATGACGGCGGGTTCGAAAATTCCGGTCCGAACACTCGGGTCTCAATGACCAAAATAAAAAAATCACTAGTAGAGCGGCTGTTCGCGGAACACAGGGGTGCCCTTCAAGCATTCTTGTATCGACGTGTTCGCAGGCATCCGGAGGCCGCGGAACTCGCACAAGAGGTGTATGTGCGGATGCTCCGAGTTCCGGATATGACCACCGTTCGCAATCCGGAGGCCTATCTCTACGCGGTCGCGAGCAACCTCGCCAAGGAACACGCTCGGCGCGCACCGGACTACTCCAAGGTCATCGACATCGATGATCCGCTGGTCCAGGAGCAGCTGGCGGAGCTACCGCCCTTGGCCGGAGAACTGGATCGCGAGCAGCGCGCGAAGAGGCTGAGGGAAGTGCTAAGTCAGTTGTCGCCAAAGTGCCGGGCCGCGGTGGAATTGCAGTACTGGCACGGTATGAGTTACGAAGAGATCGCCCAGCGGCTCGGAGTGTCGACAAATATGGTCAAGAAATATTTGAGCCAGGCGTTGATGCACTGCCGCCGCCGCATGACACGGCTGGGATGAATTCATGAGCGCAAGCGACGAACAACTGCGAAGTCTCATAGCCCAGCAAGCGGCGGATTGGTTCGTGGCCAACCGAGAAGGGCTCTCTACGCGCGAGCGCGAAGACTTTACTGCCTGGCTCAAGACGTCTCCACTGCACGTGGAGGAGTACCTTGGCTTAGCCGTCATCGCGCGCGATTTGCGCGAGGTTGGCGCCGATTCGAAGAGCTCCGTCGATTCAATCGTGGCCCGTGCTCATGCCGCAGAGGACGAGCCCATCCGTCCGCTTTGGCCGGGCGCTCTTGAGACCCCTCGCGACCAGTTCTCGGCTCGCTGGCGGACGGCCGCAATCACCGCGGCGGCATTTGCCGTGATGAGTTTGGGTTTGCTCGCGTGGTGGAATCTCAAATTCGCACCGCGCGGCCTCGCCCCCGAGGCGGTAGCGATGCTCCGCTTCGAGACGCGGCACGGCGAGCAGCAGACTCGCCGGCTAACGGATGGTTCGGTTGTGCACCTCAATACGGATAGCGCGGTTGCCATCAGTTACAGCAAATCCGAACGCATCGTCATGCTCAGTTCGGGCGAGGTTGATTTCGAAGTGGCCCACGAACCCAAGCGCCCGTTCCGGGTGTTCGCCGGGTCGGCGGAGGTGATCGACATCGGAACGCAATTCGATGTACGTCTGGAGCATGACTCTACCGTGATCACGGTCGTCGACGGGAGGGCCGCAGTGGGACCGTCCTCAATGCTTCGCGGGAAGGGCTCGGATCCGAGCCAGGGGCTTGCGCGATTCGTAGAACTCCACGCAGACCAGCAGATCACCGTGGCCCAAGGAGCGTGGCCGGCCGTGCCCGTAGCGGTTGACGCGCACCGCACGACGTCCTGGCTGCGGCGGCAGATTATGTTCGATCATGAACCGCTTTCTCGCGTCGCGACCGAATTCAACCGCTACGCGTCGAAGCCGATCGAGATCACTACGCCGGCGTTGGGGGACCTGCAAATCAGCGGAGTATTCGCCACCGACGACACCGACGGGTTCATCGCTTTCCTGAGGAGCCTAGAAGGAGTGCACGTCGAGGTGACTCCAACACGCATACGGGTGTCGCGAGACTAGACCCGCTTTGGCCGCGTATACTCGCGGGTCAAAGAATACTAAACGATCAGGTATCGCATGCGTGTTCGCTCGCGACGACCATCGGCGGATATCGCGACCGCCGTCTCCGAAGCGCTGCGCAGCCTAGCGATCTGCGCACCGGTTGCCCTCGCCGGCGCCCACCTCTCAGATGTGCACGCCGCTGAATCTGCGACGCTGACCGCGGGCATTCCCGCGCAATCCCTTGCCCGTGCGTTGGAGTCGTTTGCCCGCCAGACCGGCTTGCAGCTCGTTTATGTTTCGGGGGTCGTAGGCGATCAGACGTCTCATGCGGTACCAGCAGGCGAGAGCGTAGAGGAGGCGCTCGCACGGTTGCTCCGAGGCACTGGACTGAGGTTCGAGTATCTGACCGCGCATACCGTCCGTATCGTTGCCGATCCCCCGTCGTCCAAGACCACGACGAGAACGAGCTTAGACGATCCACTGCCCGAAGTGACCGTTACTGCCAACCGCCGCGAGGAAAATCTCCAGCACGTCCCCATCACGATTCAAGTGCTCACTAACGCCGTGCTCTCCAGGCTCAATGTCACGACATTCGATGACTTCGTGAGCTACTTACCCGGTGTCACCGCCCACGGTGTGGGCCCTAGTCAAAACAACATTTACATACGGGGACTCGGGACCGGCGATTATGGCAATCAGGCTGCAGGATCAAACGGCAGCTTCCCGAACGTCGCCATTTACCTCGATGAGCAATCCGCGCAACTCCCGGGACGCAATCTGGATATTTATGCCGCGGATCTCGATCGCATCGAGGTACTGGAGGGCCCGCAGGGCACTTTCTTCGGAGCCGGCGCGCAGGCGGGCGTGCTGCGCTACATCACGAACAAACCAAAGCTCAACGTGACGGAGGCGAGCGTGAATGCGGAGTACTCGACGACCGCCCACGGTGATCCGAGCAGCGCGCTACAAGCGATGATCAATATTCCAATCATCGCCGATCGACTGGCGGCGCGGGCGGTGATCTACGATGAGAAGCGCGGAGGATATATCGATAACATTCCGGCGACTTTCCTGCGCGCCGATACCGATCGAAGCATTTCCTATGCGGGTGGGCACGTGCCGGCCAACAGTGTGGTGATCAACAATGCGGCCGTGGTCGCCGACAATATCAATCCAGTCACTTATAGCGGCGTGCGCGTCGAAGCCTTGTACCAATTCGACGACGACTGGAGCGCCTTGATAGCACAGTCGTACCAGAATATGGAGGCGGACGGCGTATTCGCCCAAACGGCGGCGAATTCCTTCGGCACGCCGCAACCCGATCTGACCACGCAGCTTTATAACCCGTCGTACGACAAGGACAAGTTTGAGAATACTGCGCTGACGATCAATGGGCGCCTCGCGGATCTGAAGGTCGTTTACGCGGGGGCCTATCTGGTTCGCAACGTCGATCAGGTCCAGGACTATACGGCCTATGCGCACACCGGGCGCTATGTGGATTACTATCAATGCGTGAATCCGGGCCCAACACCTGCCGCGGCGAAATGTTTCACACCGAGTTCCACCTGGCGCGACGTGGAGCGCAATACGCATCTGACCCAGGAGTTGCGGCTCAGTACACCCGATGATTGGCGAATCCGGGCTGTGGGCGGATTGTTCTATGAAAACTACGAGATTCAGGACCAAGGTGACTGGTTTTATCTAACGGCGCTTCCGTACTTCTACCCGATTGGGCCGCCGACCGGCTACTTCACGTTGAACGGTCACGTCGTCTGTTGTCAGCCGGGCGTGTTCGTACCGTATCCGGTCACATCAAACAATCCGAATGTCCGGCCGCTCGGCGACGGCTTCTTCAACGACATCACCCGCGGTTATCGCCAGGAGGCCGCGTACAGTTCCGTCGATGCGGAGATCGTCCCCCAGGTGTTGACCCTCACTGCTGGAACTCGCTACTTCCGAACGAATACGTCCGAAGTGGGCTCGCTCGTGAGCAGTTTCGGCTGCCAACTCACCGCCGGTCCACCGAATCCTTGTGTTGATCACAGCGGCTTCGTCAATCTCAATCAGGAGGGGCTTGACCGGACCTACTCGGGTTTCAGAAGCCGCGCGAACTTAAGCTGGAAAGCGAGCGAAGATGCGCTCCTTTATTACACCTGGTCGCAGGGGTTCCGCGCGGGCGGCTTCAATCGGCTTCTCGGAACTCCCTCGGATTCGCCGTTGGCGATGGGCTCCGGATCATGGCAGGCGCAGGCAAAGGCCAATGGCGGATGGAATGCGCCTCTGGCCTACGGTCCTGACACGCTGACCAACAACGAAATCGGATGGAAGACGACATTACTGGACCAACGCCTTCGATGGGTCGGCGCGGTCTATCAGGAGAACTGGAATCAGGCCCAAATCGGCGCGTTTGCGACGGACGTGCTGGCGGGTGCAACCATCAACGGTGGCAATTACCGCGTACGAGGTGTCGAGACGTTCATTCAAGCGCGCGCAACTGCGGGGCTGACTTTCGAGACGGGTGCCGCCTGGAATCACAGTGCACTGGTCAAGGAGGCGGTGTTTTACTGGGCGAACGGGTCACCGATCAATTTCAGCTCGCTCCAAACCTCGACCGGACAAAACCTGGCGAATCCGGCAGGTACGGTCGGCAGTTCCCTCGCTGGGGCGCCGACGTTCCAGGGAAACTTCCGCGCACGCTATGAGCTGACCTTTGACGCCTATCGAGCGTTTGCTCAGATCGGCGCTGTGCATCAGTCGGACTCGTTCTCGACCACCGATCGGCTCACGCTCGATCTGCAGGGCAATTCTATCGCGTACAAGCTGCCGCCCTTCACCTTTTACGACGCGGCGCTTGGTACAGGAAAGGACGGATGGGTCGTCCAGGCGTATGGCGAGAATTTGACCGACACGCGCTCCGAGCTCTTCGCGAACTACAGCCTGGGGTACAAGGCGGTCACAGTGAATCGTCCCCGGACAATTGGATTGCGCACGACTTACAGCTTCGGTGGCAACTGAACTATGCAGCGCGAGCTAGCCAAACGCATTCAAGAAATGTTCGTATTTGCCGCACATCAGCATCGAGCGGGAAAGCTCAAAGAGGCGGAGCGGCTTTACCTCCAAATTCTGCAAGCGGACCCTCACCACGCGGATACGCTGCATCTCCTCGGCGTGCTTGCCCACCAGACGGGCCGTAATGAGGCCGCAGTGGAACTTGTGGCCAAAGCCATTGCGCAAAATGACCGAGTTCCGTCGTTTCACAACAATCTCGGCAACGCGCTACGGGCGCTCGGTCGCTTGCAGCAGGCGGCTACGTCCTACGAAAAGGCGCTCGCACTGGATCAAGGCTCGCAGGACGCTCTTTACAACCTTGCTGTTACCCAGCACGAGCGAGGAAGGCTCGATGAGGCGGCAGCCGCGTATAGGCGGGTGATCGCCCGCAACCCCGGGCATGCTGCAGCGCAAACCAACCTGGGCAATATACTCCATGATCAGGGTAGGTTAGAGGAGGCGGCGGCGTGCTACGCGCGTGCGTTGCAGTTCAAGCCCGACTTTTTGCTTGCGCATGTGAATCGCGGGAATGTTCTCAAGGCGCAAGGCCAATTAAGTGAGGCAGTACTTTCCTACCGTCGCGCGCTTCGTATCAGTCCCGATTACGCAGCTGCACACAACAATCTCGGTATTGTTCTCGTGGAAGAAGGGAAACTCGACGAGGCGGTCGAATCGTACGGACGCGCATTGTCGTCAAAACCTGACTACGCTGAGGCGCACCGCAATCTGGGGAATGCACTCAAAGAACAAGGTAAAAAGCTGGAGGCCGTCGCCTGCTATCGCCGCGCGCTGTCACTCGAGCCGAATGACTCGGAAGCTCGCGTGGGTTTGGCTATCGCGGCAATCCCCATTTACACCGGCAGTATTGCCGAAAGCGTAGGGGCCGGCCAAGAGTTCGCGCGATCGCTGGGTGAATTGAAGCATTGGAACCTCGAGGTGCCTGGAAAGTTAGGGAAATCGGTTGGCAGCAATCAACCATTTTATCTGGCTTACCGGCCCTCGGACGTCACCGCTCTGCTATCCGACTATGGCGATCTAGTCTGCCCGGCTGCGGCGGAATACTGGCCGCGGCAGCCTCGCACTAGTCGGCTCGATCATCCGCCGCGCGATCGAATCCGCATCATAATCATCTGCGGACAGATTCGACGGCACCATCCCGTGTGGGAGGTGCTGTTGCGGGGAATCATTGCCCACATGGAGCGCGAGAGATTCGAGATTTTCCTCTACCATACGAGCCCGATCGTCGATGACGAAACGGTCTGGGCACAATCACGAGTCGATCGTTTTGTGCAGGGCCCCAAGCCGACGGCGGCATGGCTCAACGATCTCGATCACGATCTACCCGACATCATTTTCTATCCCGAAGTCGGCATGGATCCCGCCGCGTGCGCGCTGGCCGCATTGCGTGTAGCGCCGTTGCAGGTCGCCTCCTGGGGGCATCCCGTAACAACCGGATTGCCCAGTATCGATCTATATCTTTCGGCGGAGCTCCTGGAGCACGCGCAGGCCGACAACCACTATCGCGAAAAGCTCATCCGCCTGCCGGGAACCGGAGTCTGCACTGAATCGCCCAATATTTCCGCGCAGAAGTGGCAGGGCTCGGACGATGAGAAGGATGCCGTCCGCTTTGCGCTTTGCCATCAGCCCATCAAGTTCGATCCGGCAGATGATATTTTGCTGGCGCGCATTGCGAAGAGTGTCGGTTGCTGCGAATTCTGGCTAGCTTCGCCCGCCAAACATTCCTGGGCCACGCCGAGACTCATGGATCGGCTCTCCGCGGCATTTCTCGCGGAAGGACTCGACCCCCGCGCCCATCTTCGCGTGACGCCTTGGCTGATGCGAGAGCAATTCCTGGGATTTTTGGACGCAATGGACATCTATCTCGACTGCCCCGCCTTTTCCGGCTACACAACGGCTTGGCAGGCCGTTCATCGCGGCCTACCGATCGTCACATTGGAAGGAAAGTATCTGCGTCAGCGGTTGGCGGCAGGTTTGATGCGGCAGATAGGCATTGTCGACGGAATCGCATCGTCACGAGACCAGTATGTCGATCTTGCCGTTCATTTTGCACAGGAATGGAGGAACTCGGAACGTCGAGCCGCGCGACGCCATGGCATCAAGCTCGCCGCGCAGGAAGCGGACGGCAATTTATCGGCCATCAGAGCGTTGGAGCGCGCATTGATCGAGGCAACGAACCTGCGTACGGCTTAATTGAGCGCTTGCGTCCCTGCGTTAAGCATTTTGGAAGGCCGCGGAAATGATATCGTTACCAAAATGCGATTGGATATGCGAGTGGTCAACAAGACGTTCGGTAGAAGTCGGATAGCTCGCTTGGCAGCACTACCCGAATGAGCGCCAATCCGATCCGGCGGATTGCCATCATTGGCGGCGGGACCGCAGGCTGGATGGCAGCCGCGAGCCTCTCCAAGTTTCTCAAGAACATGAATTGCCAGATTCGCCTGATCGAATCCGAACAGATCGGAACCATCGGGGTCGGCGAAGCCACTATTCCACCCATCATGGATTTTATCCGAGCGCTTGGAATCGACGAGAACGACGTCATTCGCAAGACCAAAGCGACATTCAAATTGGGAATCGAGTTCAAGGATTGGACGCGCATCGGGCATTCCTATATGCATCCGTTTGGCCAAACCGGTTTTGATATGGAAGGAATTCCATTTTCCGCCTACTGGCTAAAGTCGCTTCGGGAGGGCAACGCGAGCAGACTCGAAGATTATTCCCTGCAAGCGGCGGCGGCACAAATGGGCAAGTTCATGCGCCCGATTCGCGCCCCTAACACGCCTTTGGAAAAAATTACTTACGCCCTGCACTTGGATGCCGGACTTTTCGCCCGGTATTTGCGGGCCTACGCCGAGGCGCGAGCGGTGGTGCGAACGGAAGGCAAGGTGAAGCATGTTTCACTGAGACCCGAAGACGGCTTTATCGCATCCGTGACCTTGGATACCGGCGAGCGGGTCGACGCGGATCTTTATATCGACTGCACGGGCTTTCGGGGTCTCTTGATCGAGGATGCGTTGAAAACGGGTTACGAGAATTGGCGCCATTGGCTGCCGTGCGACAGCGCCGCCGCCGTCCCTTGCGAACGAACGGGAGCGCTGTCTTCGCACACGCGGGCAACCGGCAAAGAAGCCGGCTGGCAGTGGCGCATTCCTCTGCAGCACCGGGTCGGCAATGGCTATGTGTATTGCAGCGATTTCGTCAGCGATGCGAGGGCCCACGAGGAGTTGATGTCATCGCTCGAGGGAAAAGCTCTGGCCGCTCCGCTGCAACTGCGATTCTCGACGGGTCGCCGCAAATTGTTTTGGAACAAGAACTGTGTCGCAATCGGGCTTTCCGCGGGATTCCTGGAGCCACTCGAATCAACCAGTATCCACCTGATTCAAAGGGGCATTGCAATGCTCTTGAAGCTTTTCCCTGATCGCAATTTCAACGCCGCCGATATCGATCGATACAACAAGACCTTTGTATTCGAATATGAACGAATACGCGACTTTTTACTTTTGCATTACAGTATGACGGAACGCGACGACAGCGAATTGTGGCGTTATTGCAGGAACGTCGCACATCCGGACAGCCTCAAGGAAAAGGTCAGTTTGTTCCGCAGCTTCGGACGCATCATGCGCGAAGATACGGAACTATTTCCCGTTCAAAGCTGGTTGTACGTTTTTGTCGGCCAGAAGATTCTGCCGAGCGCCGATGATCCGATGACCGATACGCTCAACGCCCAAGAAGTACGGGCTAACCTAGATGATATTCGTGGGGTAGTCAGGAAATGCGTGGACGCAATGCCGCCGCATCAGGAATTCATAGATCAAAACTGTTCGGCGTTCACATAGCCCGCAAGAGAGGCGACATGCCTCAGTGCGCCAGTGCATCCGGGATTAGAGCACCCGATTGGCGGCCGCGACTTGGGCATACCATCGTCCGGAATCCTTGATCGTGCGCTGCTGTTGACCTGCGATGTTCACGCCAATTAAGCCGAAGTGCTGTGAATAGCCTTGCGCCCATTCGAAGTTATCCATCAAGCTCCAGGCGTGGTAGGCGCGCACGGGCGCACCGTCTCGAATGGCGCGGGCCAATTCGCACAGGTGACCGCGCAAGTATTCGATGCGCTTTGGGTCGTGAATTACACCGTGGGCGTCCGGCTTGTTGTTGTACGCGGCGCCGCTTTCCGTAATTTCAATCGGCATGTGGCCGCCCATGAGCTTCGACATTTTCATCACGATGTCATAAAAGCCCTCTGGATAGACATCCCATCCAATGTCGGTTTTCTCTTGCGGTCCGGCAGCCCATTCGGCATCGGCCATTAGGCCCGGTATGCCTTGAAAGCCGGTGGGCGCCGCCCGAACCGTCCATCGTGTGTAGTAATTCAGACCAACGAAATCAAACGGTGCGCGGACGAGGTCTTCATCTCCGCTGCGAAATCCGAGCAAATCTTGCTGTTGCTCGGCAGGCAATACCCCCTCTGGATACTGCCC
The DNA here is from genome assembly GCA_963755965.1 of uncultured Gammaproteobacteria bacterium. Lineage (GTDB taxonomy): Bacteria > Pseudomonadota > Gammaproteobacteria > Steroidobacterales > Steroidobacteraceae > Bog-1198. The sequence goes on along the minus strand of CAVWLU010000004.1, from coordinate 326,795 downwards.
AGTCAGTGCGGGCCATATGTGCCACAGGTTATTGAAGCGGAACCATTGGTCCGCAGCCGCCTTGTCGGCATCTGAGTTTGTTGCAGGAATCATGGGCGCGGGATCGAACGCGCTACCCACTTGCGCATTCGAATTTTGGGCCTTCAGCGCTGCGAAGGCTTTACCCTGTGCCAAATTGACGACGTGCGTTGCCCGCAAGAACGCCAAAGGGTCCTTACGGCCTGGTGCGAATTGGCCGCTCCAATAACCTAGCTGAGTGAAAGTCTTCGGCTCGTTAAAGATGCACCAGTGATCGATGCGGTCGCCCAGTGCATGAGAGACGGCGGCCACGTAATCCACAAAGCGATCAGCGGTGTCTCGCATCGGCCAGCCGCCGGCGTCTTCGACTTGTTGTGGCATGTCCCAGTGATACAGTGTCGCAAGGGGCCGAATTTTCTTTTCCAATAGCTCGTCCACCAAGCGCTTGTAATAATCCAATCCCTTTTGATTGGGCGGCGCGCCCATGTGCGGCAAAACGCGTGGCCAGGAAATTGAAAAGCGGTAACTTTTGCAGTGAAGGTCGCGCAGCAGCGCCACGTCTTCTGCATAGCGATGATAGCTGTCACACGCCACATCGCCGGTATCGCCATTCTTGATATGGCCCGGAACTCGTACGAAGCGATCCCAGATCGACTCCGACTTGCCATCTTCATTCCAGCCGCCCTCGATCTGATAGGCCGCGGTCGCAGCCCCCCACAAGAAACCTTTCGGGAATGTACTGACCCAGGGATGCTCGATGATCGGTTCGGAAGCCAGCGAGGGCGGCAGCGAGAGGGCGTAAGCCGGCCGAGACGCGAGCGCGGCACCGGATAGAGTCAGCATTGAGTGGAGGAGACACCGTCGATCCATAGTTATTTTCGCTTTTATTGAATCTGGAGTTCGAAGGGGCCTGCCGGCAGGCCTGAGCCATCATAGAGATTGCAAATGGGGTCATCGCCCCAACAGAAACGGACCCGCGTCGAAGTGTCCGCCACGCCGCCGGCGTTTGCGGCATCGAGCAGTACACTGTCCGACTGCATCGTCGCATCGACGAATCGGCAGGAGGCTTGAGCTTCGCCGCACAGCTCAAATCCGATGGGCTCTTTGGCGCTGTAGGCGACCAGCCTGCCATCGATATTCGCGAACGTCACGAGGATGCGGTCCTTTTGCCGCCGTGCCGCGAGGGGAGTCGGGCCGGAAGCGGTAAGGGCTTCACCGTAAACCAGGTGACGAGCAGCTCCTGCAAGACGGCGTCCGACTTCCTGCTTGTTGGGGGGATGGAGTTCATGACGGTCGCCCACGTCGATCGTCACGGCCAGTCCCGCGCGCGGATCGCCGGCCACCGCCCGGCGCTGCGCCTCGCGCAGGCTGGCCCAATCGGACGCAGCCGGCGCCGTCGCCGGTATGCCAAAGTTGGGTAGTTCCACAACGAGGAAAGGCAAGTCGCTGCCGAACTTGCTGCGCCAATCGCTCATGAGACCCGTCAGCAGCTTTTGATACTGCGCGGCGCTACCGGTGTTCGATTCACCCTGATACCACACAATGCCGCGCAAACCATACGGTTCGATCGGCGCAATCATGCCGTTGTGCAGGCTCGAGAGTCCGCCAATGGATTCCCACGGCGTCCGAGGCGGATAGCCCATGGTGTCGGGAACGAACTGGTACAACCACTGGCCTCCCAAGGCTACCGAGCTGCCGTCCGGATAGCGCAGCGCCATGTGTTCCGGGGGGCCATACATCCCACCCGCATCCCAGGTACTGAGCACATTGACGACGATCATGTTTTCGCCGGCGTGCAGTACACCGGCCGGTAATGGGTAGGTTCGTTCTGTTCCCCAACCGAAAGAATTGCCGACCACGCGCCCGTTCACCCATGTCTCGTCCACTTCGTCGATGGCGCCCAAGGACAGTGCTGCGGTTCCTGCCGCTTGTGCGGGCGTGAGGGAAATGGTCCGCCGAAACCAGACCATGCCGTCGTGGTTCGCAAGTTCAGGGACCCCCCAGGTTTTCCAATCACGCATGGGTTGCGGAACGTCATGCCATTCTGCTGAGTCGCCGGCCACGGCCTTCCAAGGCGTCGACCCGGCAGGTGCGTGCGAACGCCACCACCGCTCCCACAAGTCCGCCAGCCCTTGCGTACCCGCCTGTGGATCGTGCGCATATAGACGCAATAGATCGAGGCGCTCATCGTATCCGCCTATTTTGCGTAGGGCAGACTCGCTCAACCAGGGTTCGATACTCGAGCCTCCGAACGACGCATGAATGAGACCGAGCGGCACCGATACGGACTTCTGCAGTTCTCGCGCGAAGTAATAACAAGCTGCGGAAAAATCGCGAATGGTCGATGGCTGTGCCGCCAGCCAGGCAACGGGCGATGCAAAATGCTGCAGCGGTGCCGGGCTGCTTGCATGTTGTACGGTCAGAACTCGAATCCGATCGTTGGCGGAGCCGTTGATTTCGCGTTCCGCATCCAGCGATCTAGATACCGGCAACTCCATATTCGATTGGCCGGAGCAAAGCCAAACATCCCCGACGAGCAGGTCGGAAATTGACTGATTCGCGCCGGATTGCGTACGCACGCTGAGCGAATATGGGCCACCGGCGGGCGTGGCGGGGAGCGACAATCGCCAATGACCCGACGCGTCTGCGTGCGCGTGAACGATAGAGGTATTGAACGACGCGGCGACATCATCCCCTGGTCGCGCTTCGCCCCAGACCGGGATAGGCCGGTCGCGCTGGAGCACCGCGTGATCCTGAAACACTCCATCGAGGAGGGGATGCGGTTGCGCGGCGGCGCCGTCCCAGGGAGCCAACGCTGCCAACGCAGCCATCGTCGCCAGCATGGACCGCAAATCGATAGTCATTTCACCCTTTCTAGCGAACAGTCGCGTCATCTTATGGTATCGCTATCATAAGGTGTCGGGTCAGTGGCGGAAAGGCGCCGCGGTCCAACCGGGGTTTCCCGGAGCGTAGGGGAAGGACATTGCCTCGTAGTCTTGGAGCGTGTGCTGCGGGAGCGCAAAGCCCGGAGGAAAAGGCCGGCCGGAGAGGCTTTGAAAGTAGCTGAGCGTCGCGTCGCGCCACCACTTCGCCTCGCTCTCCTGAATGCCCAGAAACACCGATACCTCCGCGTACCGTTCGGCATCGACGAAGGGCGCTAGCTCTGACCAAGTTTTGCGCATTTGCTGCACGTACTCCACGCCGCGCGTGTAATGGATGACGAGTTCGTCCCATAGAGTATTCCCCGACGACATTCGATAGTTCCACGGCAGGTGATGGAACCACAGCAAGTACCTCTCCGGGGTCAGCCTTGGATCGTTGAATGTCGCTGCGACGGCAGGTGCGTATTGCGCGATGGCGTTGGTGCCGTTGGCGCTGCGATCGAAGCCTATGCCTCGCGCATCGGCACGGTGATAGTAGGGCGGCATCCAGTCGGCACGAGGTCCGCCGCTTTGCCACGCTCCCGGCCCGTAGTGATGTCCGCGCGCCATAAGATGCGCAAGACCGAGCGGGGTCATGTAGTCGACTGCGGCATCACGCGAGCCCATCATCATCTCGACCACGGGGGCGACGACCCGAGAGTCGTTGGAGAACGTCATGCGAGCCCATTCTTCGGCGACGTCGCGCGAAGCGAGATCCGGATCCCACGCGAGGCGTCCGAACACGTACCAATTGGCTTGATCGAAATGGGAACCGGTCCAATTGCGATCGGCGCCGATATTTGCGACTCCTGCCATACCGGTGTGCGCATAACCGTGTAAAGACCCGTCGATGATCCTTCCGACCGTCGAACCCGTGCCCTTCGCAAGCGTGTCGGCGCGCAGTACCTCCTCGTACAGCGGACCGAGATACACGAGGTGGGTAGCGAAACCGAGGTACTCCTTGGTGATTTGAACTTCCAACATCAGCGGCGTGCTTGGCATCGCGCCAAACAGCGGATGGGGCGGTTCGCGCGGCTGAAAATCGATCGGGCCGTTCTTCACCTGTAGGAGCACGTTGTCTCGGAACTTGCCATCGAGCGGCACGAATTCGTCGTACGCCTGCTTGGCCCGATCTTCCGGCTGTTTGTTCGAATACACGAAAGCGCGCCACATCACGATGCCGCCGTGCGGAGCGATCGCCTCCGCAAACATATTGGCCCCATCGGCCTGCGATCGTCCGTAATCTTCCGGCCCCGGCTGCCCTTCGGAATTCGCTTTCACGAGCAGTCCTCCAAAATCGGGAATGTAGCGATAAATCTCATCTGCCTTGCGCTGCCACCAGCTGCGCACGGCAGGATTCAACGGATCGGCGGTCCGGAGGCCGCCTATTTCGATCGGAGCCGTAAACCTTGCCGTTAAATAAACACGGATTCCGTACGGCCGAAATACCGCCGCCAGCGCAGCCGCCTTTTCCAGATAGCTCGCAGTCAGACTCATCGCGTCGGCATTGACATTGGTGACGACCGTGCCGTTGATGCCGATCGATGCGCAAGTACGGGCATAGTCCGCATAGCGCGGTGAGATAAAGGAGGGCAGCTTGTGCCAGTCCCAAATGGACGCGCCGGCGTAGCCACGCTCCACAGTGCCGTCGAGATTGTCCCAGTGATCGAGGACTCGATGCTGCAGACGCGGTGAGGAGGTGAGCGAGAGACGATCCACGGCCTGTCGCGTCTGGAGCAGACGCAAGAAGTGGAAGGTTCCGAAAATCACGCCGGCATCCGCGTTGGCCGCAATAACCGTGGCGCGGTAGCCGTCGATCGTCACGCTGCGCAAGACATATCCCTCCGATCCCAGGTCGTGGAGGTCAAGACGCAATTTGGCGATGACCGCGGAGGACTGCGGCGTGCCGAATACAATTGCACCGTCTTGCGTAATCTTTCCGACGATCATCGGGGGCGCCCCGAGCAGTCCCGTAATCGCGCGCGTCAGTTCGGTCTGCGCCGCGAGAGATGCGCCGAGCGGCGGCACCAATTCGCGGGCCGATGCCCGATATCGTTCGAGCCAAGGCGCTTCGGCCGCCCGATAGCGCAGCCATAGATCGTAGCCGTCCTCCGCGTGCGCCGGCGGTAAACCGAACAATATGACTAATGCGAGCCAAAGGTGCCGCGTCAATTTCCCCTCACTTAAAAGCCTGGCGCGGCGTATTGTTAGCGCTACCAAGTCGCCTGTGCAAGTATTAGCCCTGGACGTGACTTTGCTTCCAGATAATTGATAGCGCTATCATAGGCGTAGAAAAATCAGAATAGGGGGAAGGGGATGTTCAGCCTGGTCCATGTGCTGTTGCCCGACACGCCGTGATAGAGCTACCGCAAATCGACGCCGAAGTTCTCACCTTGGTACACGGCGCCGATCATTGCGAGCTGCTCCCGCAGGTCGGTGGAAGCATCGGCGGCTGGACGGTCCAAGGGCAACAGATGTTACGCGCGGCGAGTGCCGCCAGCATCGCAGCACGGGATCCGTTTGGGACGGGCAGTTTTCCGCTCGTTCCGTATTCCAATCGCATCGGCAACGGTGAGTTCGAGTGGAATGGAAAGATCATCACCCTCGCGCGGAATTTTCCTCCCGAGCCGCACTCGATTCACGGCGTCGGGTTTCAGCGGCCGTGGCAAGTTGAGGCCCGCACCGCCGATTCGGCCGTTTTGGCGCTGCTACATCAACCGGATACCGGCTGGCCGTGGCCCTTTGAGGCGCACCAACGCATCACCATTGCCGATGGCGTGTTGACGCTGCATTTGAGCGCTACCAATTTGGCGCCGCATCCTGCGCCGCTGGCGTTCGGGCATCATCCGTACTTTCCTCAAAAGGGTGCCTATTTGGCATTTCGTGCACAGGGTGTGTGGCTGGCCGGGGATGACGGACTGCCGAGCGAACGAGTCACGCCCTACGGCAAATTGGACTATTGCCAAGAGACGCCAGTGGAGCGGGGTGAAGTCGATAATTGCTTTACCGGTTGGAGCGGGCCTGCCTATATCTCGTGGCCGGAAAAATCGTTGGCGTTGGAGATAAAACACTCGCGCGAGATCTCCAGCGCGGTCGTCTTTATCGGAAGCGGTCGGGATGCCTTCTGTTTCGAGCCCGTTCCTCATATCAACGATGCGCTGAATCTGCGCGGCCAGGAACCAGCCATGCCGGTTATCGCGCCCGGGGAGACATTCCGCGCAAGCATTCGCTTTCGCGCAGTCGCTCGATGAAGGCGCTGGTCTTTGCTGCGGTGGCTCTTGTATCCCTGGGGGCAGCAGCGCTGGCTGCCGATACCGGCAGCGCGGCGAATTTTGCATGGGTATCCTACGTCGGCCACGATCCTGTTGAGGACACCTTTCCGGCGACGCGAGCAATATATCGCAACCCGATCATTCCTGGGTTCCAGCCGGATCCCAGCATAGTGCGCGTGAAGGACGATTATTACCTGATCAACTCGAGTTTCGCGTTCTTCCCCGGCATTCCGGTTTTTCATAGCCGCGATCTCGTCAACTGGAAACAGATCGGCAATGCGATCGACCGGCCCCGTCAATTCGATTTTTCCGGTCTTGGGATTGCACGGGCCATCTTTGCGCCCACGATCCGGTGGCACGAAGGCCAGTTTTACATCGTCGGGACCTGTGAAGAATGCGGTTTCAATTTCATTCTCAGTGCAAAAAATCCGGCGGGGCCCTGGTCGGATCCGGTGTGGTTGGAATCGATCGACGGTGTTGACCCGGACTTGTTCATGGACAGCGACGGCCGGGCATGGATTGCCAATAGCGGGCCGCCGCAGGGAGCTCCTGCGTACGAGGGGCATCGCGCGATCTGGCTTCAGGAGTTCGACCTTAGGAACAAGAAAATGGTGGGGCCGCGTTCAGTTCTCGTCAACGGCGGCGTCGACTTCGCGCTTCACCCGATATGGATAGAAGGCCCTCATCTGATTAAGAAAGATCGTTGGTATTACTTGATCGCGGCGGAGGGCGGCACGGCGAGCGGGCACTCCGAGGTGGTATTTCGCAGCAAAAAGGTGACCGGACCGTATGCACCGGGGCCGGGGAATCCGATTTTGACCCAACGCGACCTCCTTCCCGGGCGGCCCTTTCCCGTTGCCGCGACCGGGCACGCCGATCTTGTGCAGGCAGGAGATGGAGGCTGGTGGTCGGTATTTCTCGGCACACGACCGTACGAGGCCAATTTGTCCAATATGGGCCGCGAGACATTTTTGTTGCCCGTCACGTGGCAGGAGGGCTGGCCGCAGATACTGCCGCCCCAATCTCCCGTGCCCCAAATACATCTTCGGCCTGCGCTGCCGACGACCTTCGTGATCGATCGATCTCGCTGGCGCGACAACTTCGATTCGGCGAGACTCTCTCCCGATTGGGAAATGATCCGCACCCCTATTCAGACTTGGTATGCCTCGGGCGTGCACCTTGCGGGCCTTACAGTTCAGGCGCGCGCAGTGTCCATCAGCAGTAGCGCCAATCCTTCATTCCTTGGTAAGCGTCAACGGCACGAGAACGCGGTGATCGAAACCGAGTTGCGCTATGTACCGGCACGCGGCGGTGACCGCGCGGGTCTCGTGGCCTTTTCCGATGAGCGACATCACTATTTTCTTGGCCTCAGCCAAACTCCGTCAGGAACCATGCTCGTGGTTACGTTGCGCAACGGCGCGGATGATCCGGACGAGGGCCGCATCATCGCGTCGATCCCGCGCCCAGGGGCTCCCGGCGAGGCAATTCGTCTGCGTATTACCGCGCGCGGCAAGGAGTACGATTTCTCGTATGCCATTGCGGGCTCTTCTTTTAGAATGCTGCTCGCGAATGCCGACGGCAGAATCCTGGCCAGCGAGCCGACCAATCAGTTCACAGGTACGTTGATCGGCGTCTACGCGGCGCGAAGCTCGCCACATTAACGGCGCGGCGCCGCGTCCGAATCCCGCCGCACCAAGGTAAAATCCAGCAAGACGTGTTTGAAGTCTTCGTCATTGCCGGCCCGCCGAGCCTTGATTTTTTCCACCAGCAACAGCATGGCCGCGCGCGACATATCCGCGATCGGCTGATGGATGGTGGTGAGTTCCGGCCAAATGGAGCGAGAAAACTCAGTATCGTCAAAGCCGCAGACGGTCAGCTCTTTAGGAACATCCAGGTGGTGGCGATGGGCTACCGTCACCGTCGCGGCGCCCATGTCATCGTTGCTCGCAAATATGGCCGTGGGAGGGTTCGCCAGGCCGAGCAATTGTTCAGCGGCCTTAAGACCCGAACGATAGGTGAACAGTCCTCGGCCAATCAACGACTTGTCGATGGGGATGCCGGCCTCCGCGAGTGCAGCCTTATAGCCGGCGAAGCGGTGAGCGCTGGCGGTCTGATCGGGATTGCCCATGATGAAGCCGATGCGCTTGTGGCCCAAGGACAAAATATGACGAGTCATGGCAACCGCGGCGGCATGATCGTCAATTCGAACAGCAAGCAAGCCGGCGCGGGGGCTAGCGCTCGCCACGGCGACCGCGAGTGCGCCAGCCTTGGTCAGAGCAGTATGGATCCGTTTCGAATCGCACAGAGGCGGCGGTAGAATGATGCCATCGACGCCCGTCGCCAGCAGTTCGCGGACCATCCCGTCCTCGTGCTGCTTCGCGTCGCATTTCTCGACGACCAACTGAACGTGGCTGAGACGGGCCTGCTCCAAGCTGCCGACCAGAAACTCGCTCAGGTAAGTGGCACTGGGATTGCTGTAGAGCAAGCCGATGCGTACTTGCTCGGCGCCGGCCAATGTCCGGGCCGCGAGATTGGGTGAGTACTTGAGCTTGGCGATTGCCGCCTCTACGGCCTCGCGCGTTTCTTGCCGCACGTTACTCTCGCCGTTGATCACGCGCGAAACAGTCATTGGCGCAAATCCGGCGTAGGCGGCTACATCGGCGATCGTGGGGGCCCCCTGTTGTCGGCGCGTGGGTTTGCGGTTGCGCCGGATTCTCGGCCGTTTGCTAGTTGATCTAGTCGTCATTCGCGCGCCAGGTTAGTACTTAAGACATCCCAACTCGCATTTGGCGCTTGGAACGGTAAAAAAAGCAAATAGAATTGACAAAGTTGAAGGCAATCGATCATGGTAGCGCTATCAGAACGATGGTCCGCAAACAAAATCTAGAAATAAAGCGATGACACTATCAGCGATCACCCGGTTGTGCGGCGTGACCATTGGCATGGCGCTCGTAAATCATGTGCTTGGCGCCGAGCAGACATCGAAGCCTGTCTACAAGGACCCCAGTGCGTCGAGCGAGTCGAGAGTGGAGGATTTACTCGCTCGGATGACACTGGAGGAAAAGGTCGCTCAAATGATGAGCATCTGGGACGCCAAGTCCGACGTGTTCGACGCCAAGCTCGAGTTTGATCCGGCCAAGATGGCACAGAGATTTCCGAACGGCGTCGGTCAGTTTGCGCGACCGTCGGATGCCACCGGTCCTGCGTCACCCCGCGTGATCCCGGGGCGCGATGTCCGCGGCACCATTCGACTCGTAAATGCCTTGCAGCACTATGCGATCGAGCGCACTCGGCTCGGCATCCCCATTCTCTTTCACGAGGAGGGGCTGCATGGCTACGCCGCTCGGGGCGCCACCAGTTTTCCGCAGGCCATCGCGCTTGCCTCCAGCTGGGACCCGGCGCTGGTGCGCGCGGTCAACGGCATCACGGCGCGCGAAATCCGCGCGCGCGGAGTCAGTCTCGCCCTCACGCCGGTGGTGGATGTCGCGCGTGATCCGCGCTGGGGCCGCATTGAGGAGACGTTCGGCGAGGATCCTTATCTAGTCGGTGAGATGGGCGTCGCCGCGGTGGAGGGGTTGCAGGGCGGGGACAAGGCCCGGGTGCTTGGCTCTGGCAAGGTGTTCGCCACCTTGAAACACCTGACCGGCCACGGCCAACCGGAAAGCGGCACGAATGTCGGCCCCGCACCGTATTCTGAGCGCACCTTACGCGAATTTTTCTTCCCTCCTTTCGAGCAAATTATCCGACGTACCGGGGCCAGTGTCGTCATGCCGTCCTATAACGAGATCGATGGCGTACCGAGCCATGCAAATACCTGGTTGCTCGAGAAGGTATTGCGGGGGGAATGGGGTTTCCGCGGCTTGGTGGTGAGCGACTATTACGCCATCGAGGATTTGCAAACCCTGCATCACATCGCCGGCAGCCCTGAACAGGCGGCGCGCCTTGCGCTCGAGGCCGGTGTGGATTGCGATCTGCCGAGCGGGGGCGCGTACGCTACGCTGACGCAACAGGTTCGCGATGGGCGAGTGGCGGAAGAACGAATCAACACCGCGGTGCGCCGCGTGCTATCACTTAAATTTCGCGCTGGCTTGTTCGAAAATCCCTATGCCGATCCCAATCAAGCCGTCGCGCTGACGAACAACCTCGAGGCGCGCACATTGGCGCGGAAAGCTGCAGAGCGGACCATCATCTTGTTGAAAAACGACGGCGTGCTGCCGCTGCGATTGCCCCCGGCCGGCGCAGCCAAGCCGGTCATTGCGGTCATCGGACCCAACGCTGCGGTGGCTCGTCTCGGGGGTTATTACGGACAACCTCCCCTAACCGTATCGATCCTCGATGGTATTCGCGTAAAAGCCGGGGCCCTGGCAGAGGTCGTCTACGCCGAGGGCGTCAAGATCACCGCCAATGACGATTGGTGGGCGGATGAAGTAACCCTTGCCGATCCCGCGTCAAACCGTCGTCTGATCGAGGATGCGGTATCGGTCGCACGCAGGGCTGATCAGATCGTCCTTGCCATCGGCGATACGGAGCAGACCAGCCGTGAAGGGTGGGCGAAAACTCATTTGGGCGATCGAGACAGCTTGAACTTGGTCGGACAACAGCAAGAGCTGTTCGATGCCCTGCACGCGCTCGGCAAGCCGATCACCGTGATTCTCATCAACGGCCGTCCCGCTTCGACGGTGGAGATTGCCGATAAAGCCAATGCATTGCTGGAAGGCTGGTATCTCGGCGAGCAGGGCGGCAATGCCGTTGCCGACGTGCTATTTGGCGATGTGAATCCGGGCGGTAAATTGCCCGTGACGATTCCACGCAGCGTCGGCCAGTTGCCGATGTTCTACAACGTCAAGCCGTCGGCGCGCCGTGGGTATTTGTTCGATACCGTGGCGCCGCTGTACCCGTTCGGCTATGGCTTGAGCTACTCCTCGTTCGAGATCGGCGCGCCACGCTTGTCGGACGAGCGTATCGGCGTGAACGGGTCGGTAACCGTGAGCGTGCAGGTGCGCAATACCGGCACCCGCGCGGGAGATGAGACGGTGCAGCTGTACGTGCATCAGCTGGTCAGTTCGGTCACCCGGCCGATCAAAGAACTCAAGGCATTCCAGCGCATCACCTTGGCGCCCCGCGAGGTAAAGACAGTCACTTTTTTGCTGAACTCCGAGGCTTTCCGCATGTGGAACGTCTCGATGCAGCGAGTCGTCGAACCGGGCGTCTTCGAAGTCATGGTCGGCCCCAACTCCGTGGACCTCAAGACGATCCAGTTGACCATCGGGGGCTGACCGCAAGGCTCGCTACCTCGACGTGTAACGGCTCACCAAGTTCTCAAGATATTCCTGGCGCCCGGATCGTTGGACGGGCGCTACGTTGTCAGCCACCGCAGCGTCAGCAATTTCGGCCAGAGTGGTCTTGCCTTCCAGGATGGTTTTGGCGGATTCCGCCTGCCATCCAGCGTAGCGCTGCTCCACGAATGATTTCATCTCGCCGCCCGTCAGCATGGCGGCGGCGCTCAGTAAACCCCGGGCCAGCATATCGACGGCTCCGATATGGCCATAGAAGAGATCAATCGGATCGATGCTTTGACGACGGACCTTGGCGTCGAAGTTGTTTCCGCCGGTCGTGAACCCGCCGCCTTGAAGCACATAGTAAAGCGCCAGTGTGATTTCGCGAACGTCATTCGGAAATTGGTCGGTATCCCATCCGTTTTGCATATCGCCGCGGTTCATGTCGATGGAGCCGAAAATGCCAAAATCGACAGCCATCGCGATCTCGTGTTCGAAACTGTGGCCCGAAAGAGTGGCGTGGTTGGATTCGATATTGACCTTGACCTCTTTCTCCAAGCCATGGTGCTTCAGAAAGCCGTAGATCGTATCCACGTCAAAATCATACTGATGTTTGGTAGGCTCATGCGGCTTCGGTTCGATCAGGATAGCGCCCTTGAAGCCGATCTTGTGTTTGTGTTCCACGACCATTGTCACGAAGCGGCCGAGTTGGTTTTTCTCCTGTTTCAGGTTGGTGTTCAGCAGCGTGTCGTAGCCCTCGCGTCCGCCCCAGAGTACGTAGTTCTCGCCGCGTAAACGCAGTGTCGCCTCGAGGCAGTGGCGCACCTGGGTGGCGGCGAAGCGGAACACCTCGGGATCGGGATTGGTAGCAGCTCCCGCCATATAGCGCGGGTGACTGAACAGATTCGCCGTGCCCCAGAGCAGCTTGATTCCCGTGGCCGACATCTTCGCTTCGATCTTGTCGACCATGTGCGAAAAATTCGCGACGTGCTTGCGGATACTATTTGCCTGGGCCATGACGTCGACATCGTGGAAACAGAAATAAGGGAGTCCCAGCCGCGTGAGAAATTCAAACGCTTCGTTGAGCTTGTGGTCCGCAGCGGCTTGATCGAGAGGGCCGCCATGCCAGGGCCGGTGGAAGGTGCCCGGGCCAAAAACATCGAAGCCGTCCCAGCCGAACGAATGCCAGTAGCACACGGCCATTCGCAGTTGTTGCTCCATGGTTTTGCCGAGCACGACGCGATTCTTGTCGTAGTAACGATATGCGAGCGGATTCGTGGATTGCGGCCCTTCGAAGGCAATTGGGGCGATATCTCCGAAATAAGAGCGGTTCACGGTGTTTTCTCCCGAAATAGGTCTTTGAGATTTTGATAGAGGGCGCGATAGCGCCTGGTCTTTTGTCCGTAAAAGTCAGTCAGCCGATCGTCAGGTTCGGCGACATGCAAAATCGGCGGCGGCGTGCATATATCCTCGATGCTCGCATTCTCGGAGCCCATACGGGCCAGCCGAGCGGCGCCAAAGGCGGGCCCCACTGCGCCGCCGTCCCGGTAAGTCAACGTGCGGCGAAGGACAGAGCTCAAAATCTTGCCCCAATATGCCGAACGTGCTCCGCCACCAATCACGGAGATCGATTCGATCTTGGCGCCGCTCGCGAGCAATGCCTCCATGCCATCACGAAAGGCGAAGGCGACGCCTTCGAGCACCGCCTGCGCAATCGCCGCAGCATCGGTTTCGTGATTCAATCCGAACAGCACACCTTGGGCATTCGGATCGTTATGAGGCGTGCGTTCGCCGGATAGGTAGGGTAAAAAAATTTCGGTTCCGGCAGGCTTATTGCGACTCTCGGCCAACTTGAACAGTGCGCCGGCATCTTCGAGACCGCAGAGACGGGCGGCCCAGTCGACGCAGCTCGCGGCGCTCAGGATCACCGACATTTGATGCCAGTGTTCGGGTACCGCATGACAAAAGGTGTGCACCCCGCCCGCAGGATTCGGCCGGTAGCCGCCGTTCGCGAGGAACAACACACCGGAGGTGCCGAGCGACAGAAACGCGTCGCCGGGGCGCACGACCCCGACGCCGACGGCACCCGCCGCGTTGTCGCCGCCACCGGCCACCACCGGTACGCGCGACATGCCCCAGGCTTCCGTGAGTTCGGCGCGCAGTTCGCCCGTGATTTCGTTGCCCTCGAATAATTTCGGCATGTGCGACACGTCGAGCCCAGTGCCCGAGAGCATCGTTTCGGACCACCGCCGATTCGCGACGTCCAGCCACAAAGTTCCAGAGCTATCGGACATGTCGGACGCAATTTCCCCGGTCATGCGCAATCGAACGTAGTCTTTAGGCAGCAGAACTTTCGCCGTTTCGGCGAAAATCTTGGGCTCGTGCGATCGCACCCAAAGAAGCTTCGGCGCCGTGAATCCGGGCATCGCCCGGTTGCCGGTGATCGCCGTCATCTCCGGCACCGCCGCTTCCAACTCGAAGCATTGTTGTGCGCTGCGGCCGTCGTTCCATAAGATAGCCGGGCGCAGCGCGCGCCCGTTCTTGTCGAGCAGCGTAGCGCCGTGCATTTGACCCGACAGACCGATGGCGCGCACGGCGTTGCGCACCGGCAAGCGCAAATCGCTCACAGCATTGTTGGTCGCCGCCCACCAATCGGCCGGATTTTGTTCGGACCATAACGCCCGCGGCCGCGACACCATGAGCGGCGAGATAGCCTGATCGATCACATTTCCTGTATCGTCAATCACTGCCGCTTTCACAGCAGAGGTGCCGACATCAATTCCCATATACATGAGTTATTGCCCTGCGAGCCGCCCTTGTCCCCAACTCAACGGTACCGCTACCACTTCATTCGAGTACCCGACAATGTGTTAAATCGCGCGTTTATTGCTGTGGGAAAATTCTTCTGTTTATAGTATACGGTAGCGCTATCATTTCGTAGTGATTTGATGGCGGTGCTCAAAAAAAGAACCCGACTAAAGGGCTGGCACTGGCTGTGAACTCGAGGGGAGAGAACAGATTGATCGACAATCGCGACGGGAATATCAACCTGCCTCTGGTCGCCGCCATCGTCGGCGTTGCCACTATCGGCGGCTTTATGTTCGGCTACGACAGCGGCGTGATCAACGGCACGCAGGACGGCCTCAAAAGCGCCTTCAATTTGAGCGAAGCGGGGCTCGGCATCACAGTCAGCGCGCTGCTGCCGGGTTGCGCGGTCGGTGCGTTCCTGGCGGGGCGGCTGGCGGACATTTGGGGTCGACGCCGAGTCATGGTGGCTGCGGCGCTGCTTTTTATTCTAAGTGCGCTGTCATCGGGCGCGGCAACCTCGGCGGTCATGATGATCTTGGCGCGTTTCGCAGCAGGCGTAGGCGTGGGGGCGGCCAGCGTGTTGTCGCCGGCATACATCAGCGAAGTAACGCCGGCGAGCATGCGCGGGCGGCTATCGAGCTTGCAGCAGGTCATGATCATTGCCGGGCTGACCGGCGCGTTCCTCGCCAATTATTTCCTGGCATATGGCGCCGGCAAGTCAACCGATGCCTTTTGGCTGGGTTACGCGGCCTGGCGTTGGATGTTCTGGATGCAGGTTATCCCGGCAAGCGTGTTTTTCCTGACGCTGCTGCTCATTCCCGAGAGTCCACGCTATCTGGTGGCGCGCGGACGCAACGAGGAAGCCATCGAGGTACTGACACGATTGTTTGGCGCCGCCGCGGCTGCGGTCAAAGCCGTGGAAATTCGAGGCTCCCTCGCTGCCGACCATTCTCCCCGACTCGCCGATCTTTTGGATCGATCGACGGGCCGGCTGCGAGGGATCGTATGGGTCGGCATCGGCCTCGCTACCTTCCAGCAATTAGTGGGCATCAATGTCGTCTTCTACTATGGTGCGGTGCTTTGGCAGGCGGTCGGGTTCAGCGAAGCGGACTCGCTCAAGATCAATATTTTGAGCGGAACCCTCTCGATCGCGGCCTGTCTCTTGGCGATTTTTCTCATCGATCGCATCGGGCGAAAGCCGCTGCTTTTGATCGGTTCGGTCGGAATGGCGTTGACCTTGAGCGTCCTCACGGCCGCCTTCGCCACCGGTGATCTATCCCACGGCACCTTGCAACTGGCGCCTCACGTAGGTGTGTTGGCGCTGATCAGCGCGAATCTATATGTCATATTCTTCAATCTGAGCTGGGGTCCGGTCATGTGGGTGATGTTGGGGGAGATGTTCCCCAATCAGATCCGGGGCTCCGGCCTCGCGGTCAGCGGCGCTGCGCAATGGAGCGCCAATTTCCTCATCAGCGTAAGTTTCCCTGTGCTGGCGAAATCCATTGGTCTGCCGATTACTTACGGGTTTTACGCGGCCTGCGCCTTTGTTTCGATCGTCTTCGTGCTCAAGATGGTTCACGAAACGCGCGGCACGGAATTGGAAGACATGGTCGGATGAGCGCGCGTTTCATGCCCGCCGCCAACTGATATATCGCGACCATGGTAGCGCCACCATAAAGTGTTTGCAAAAGCCAAAATTCCTTATAGAATGGTAGCGCAACCATAAAAAAGTTACCGGTTTTGATACCGCTACCAATAAAGAAATGGCGCCGGGGGATGCGATATGTTGGATCTTAAAAGGGCTGTTCTCGCGACCAAACCGTGTGGTGAAACCCCTAATGGCTGCCACGCCACAATGCCCTTCATGGCGCGATTGATCCTATTCGACGAGCATCTTGCGTAAGCGCTGCGTGGCTGCAGCGCAATCTTAAAATTACATATGAACGTGAACTGCGATCGGGGGAGTTAAATGAAAAATACGGTACCAAACGACTATTTGCGCAAAGTGGTGCACGCCATATGTCTCGGAGGCGCATCGACGCTCTCCTTCGCCGCAATTTCGGCGCCGACTTATGCCGCGGACGCAACGGCCGTACCCGCGTCCGATGAACTGGGCGAAATCACCGTCACCGGAATCAGGGCCTCCCTGCAGCAGAGCCTGGACATCAAGAGAGAGAATGACGGCATCGTGGACGCGATTTCGGCCGAAGATATCGGTCAATTTCCCGACAACGACATCGCCGAGGCGATCCAGAGAATCCCGGGCGTCTCGGTCAGCCGCGGCACCTCCAACATGGGTGGTGTGCCAACCACCCTCGGCATCGGTACAGAAATTACGGTTCGCGGCTTTGGTCCGACTTACAACGAGACGCTGTATGACAACCGGCCCGTTGCCTCGGGCACCGGTAATCGCGGCTTTGACTTCAGCTCGGTGGGTTCGAATTTTGTGGGCCAAGTTGATGTTTTGAAGACCCCGGACGCCACGCTGTCGGCGGGGGCGATCGGAGCGACGATCAATATCCTGTTCCCGAAGCCCTTCGATCATCCGGGGTTGCAATTGGCGGGCGGAGTATCGGCCTCCTATTCTCCAGAACAGGGTAACGGCACACCCAATGGCGGCGTTCTAATCAGCGATACCTTTGCCGATGACACTTTCGGGATTTTGGTGGACGCGGATTACGCGGAGAACAAGGTATTAGGCAACCACGTCAATATTCAAGGCTGGGAGGGAAACCTGCTGGCACCCTCACAACTGGCCGGCGCTCCCCCCGGCGCCTCGACGACGGGAAGCATCAAGGACTGGTTCATTCAGGATTACGGGGTTTATCAGGAACACGACAAGTCCGAGCGTGACGACGCTCGCATCGTCATGCAATGGCGTCCGGCGGACAATATCGAACTGACCGTCAACGACGACTATTCGCGCGAATGGCTCACCCAAGACCAATATGGCTATAGCGTCTGGTTCAATAACGGCAGCTTGACCAACGTCACACAGAACTCCAACGGTACGCTGACCAGCTTCGTTCAACCGAACACGCCCACCGACTTCCAGGGTCAGGTCAACGGCTCGGTCATTCAAAACAACCTAATCGGCTTCAACACCAAGTGGACGGTAAATTCCCACCTGATGTATGAGCTCGACGCCGATCAGTCGACGTCCAAGCTCAATCCCGGCGGCCAGTTGAGCAGCATCGACGCGGACGTCGGCTACGGTCCGTCCGGCCCAAACGGTACCTGCAACGCACCGCAACCGCAGTGCAACGGCACCACCGTCGGTATCTCCGGCGTGGGCGTCAACAACTTGCCGTACCCGACCGGTATTGGTCCCAATGGTAATGCGTCATTGTTCATCAACAACGGCATCATCGGCTCGCACGTCCTTCCGATGGAAAGTCCGCAGAACGATAACACCGTCAATCAGTATAAATTGCAGGGCACGTGGACCGAGGACAACCTCAAACTCAAGTACGGTCTGCAGTATGTGTACAACAAGGAAAACCTGAGCGAATTCGACAGCTTCGTGAACAATGATTGGCAGGCCTATGCGGGTTACGGACCGGCCTCCCACAATACCGGCGGCGTCGCGCTCCCTCAGAGCTACTTCACCAATTCGTTCAACACCGGAAATTTCATCAACGGCTTCAACAACAACGGCAATTTGCCCGCGAACATCCTGCAGTTCAACCCCTATCAGGTGTTGGCCTACTTGCAAGGTCTCGGCAATCCGCAAACGAAGAACATACCCGGGGCGAACAAGACCTGCTGTACGCCGCCGTTCACGGGTGTCTATCAGATGGCGTTCAACGTTGGCGACTACCAGACGATCCAGGAAGAGACGTTTTCACCGTATTTGAACCTGAACACCAAAACGACCATCGACAACATGCCGTTGTTGATCAATGTCGGTCTGCGGTACGACAGAACGGAAACAAGGTCTGCCGGTCTGGAGCAGCTTCCGACGAAGCTGACCGTGCAAGCCTCGGACCACACCGCGTACCTCGTGTCCTATACGGGAACGGTGCCCGCGGAAACGACGAACACATATCAGTATCTTCTGCCCAACGTGGACTTGAACTTGCTGGTCACGGATCAAATCAAACTGCGTTTGGACGCGTCGCGTACTCTGACACGGCCGCCGCTGAACTACTTGACGCCCGACCTCGTGGTTTCACAGGGTCAACGGGTGGGCTCATTGGTCGCGACCGGCGGAAATCCCAATCTTCTTCCATTCCTGTCCGACAACGTGGACCTCGGCGCCGAATGGTATTACGCCCACAACTCGTACGCGTCGGTGGACGGCTTTGTCAAGAACGTGACCAACTTCATCGTCGGCGGCACCGCCCAGCAGCCGATCAACGGTGTGGTTCTCCCGGGAACCACGACGCCTGCGCTGTTCAGCGTCACTTCGCAAGTGAATGGTCCCTCCGCTCAGGTTCGGGGCATCGAATTGGCACTCCAGCATACGTTCTGGGACACGGGCTTCGGCTTGTACGCCAACGCCACCTTCGTCACGACCAACAAGCCGTATAACCCTTACAGTACGGACGTTTCGGGTTTCGCCGTAACCGGTCTCGCGAACTCCGGAAACCTCATCGCCTTCTATGACAAGAACGGCTTCCAGGCGCGCGTCGCCGTCAACCACCGCGACGAGTATCTGGATCACTTCGGTCAGCAGCAGAACAACTCGGCTTACGGCACTGAGCCGACCTTCGTCAATGCAACGACCCAGGTCGACTTCAGCACGAGCTACCAGTTGACCAAGCAGCTGCAAGTCTATTTCGAGGCTCTTAATCTGACCGATGCGACCTACAGCACCCACGGCCGCTTTCAAGAGCAGATTCTTGATGTGATCGACTACGGGCGAACCTTCACGCTGGGTTTTCACTTCAAGCTATAGTCTGGCAGCTAGAGAGGATAGGGCTGCCATCAACCGTGGCGGCCCTATTTTTTTTCTGCGATAGTGCGAAATGCAGGCTTTGCAAGATAGTTAAATCGCTGACATGGCTCAACAGATCCAATCTATCGTCATAGTTGGGGGTGGCACGGCGGGATGGCTCACCGCGGGCATTATTGCCGCGCGTCATCAGGGGCGTATGAAGGCCGGCTTTACGGTCACCCTGATAGAGTCGCCGAATGTCCCCATTATCGGCGTAGGCGAAGGCACCTGGCCCACGCTAAGGTCCACTCTCGAAAAAATGGGTGTATCTGAGACTGAATTCTTTCGCCACTGCGGTGCCGCATTCAAACAGGGTGCGAAATTTGCCGGCTGGACTACCGGCGCGTCGGACGACGGTTATTATCATCCACTAATGCTCCCCCAGAGCTTCACGCAGATCAATCTTGCTCCTCATTGGCTCAGCAACTCTCGGGGCCGAAATTTCAGCGAATCCGTCTGCCCGCAGGAAAAAATCTGTGAGGACGGGCTGGCGCCAAAGATGATCACGACGCCGGAATACAAGGCCGTTGCCAATTACGCCTATCATCTTGATGCTGGAAAATTTGCGCCGTTTCTGCAGAAACACTGCACGGAAAAACTGGGCGTACGCCACGTTCTGGCGGACGTACAGAGTGTCAATCAAAGCGAGCGGGGCGATATCGCGAGCGTGACCACCGAACAGACAGGAGAGATCGCAGGCGATCTTTTTGTCGATTGCACGGGATTTTCGGCGCTATTGCTGGGCAAGGCTCTCGGTGTCGGCTTCAAGAGTTGCAGCGACATTCTGTTTTGCGACACCGCGCTCGCAGTTCAAGTGCCTTATGAGACGCCCGATGCCCCGATGGCTTCTCATACGATTTCGACCGCTCAATCGGCCGGATGGATCTGGGACATCGGATTGCCCACGCGTCGCGGTACGGGGTACGTCTATTCCAGTCGCCATACCAGCGACGAGGCGGCGCATGAGGTCTTGATGCGTTATATCGGTCCGCAGCACAAAGATCTATCGCCGCGCAAGATACGGATACGTTCGGGACACCGGGATATTTTTTGGAAGAACAACTGCGTAGCCGTGGGTCTCTCGGCGGGATTTCTCGAGCCGCTGGAATCATCCGCCATCGTCCTCATCGAACTGTCTGCGAAACTGATCGCGGAGCAGATGCCGGTCAACCGCGAGGTCATGGACATCATTGCGGCAAGGTTCAATGACGTGACCAGCTACCGTTGGGGCCGCATCATCGACTTTCTCAAGCTCCACTATGTACTGACCAAAAGAACGGACAATGCATTCTGGACCGACAATGTCGACCCGGTCACCGTTCCCGACCGGCTGAAGAACCTGCTGCGTCTGTGGAAGTATCACTCGCCGTGGTTCTTCGATGAGTTCGACCGGCTTGAAGAAGTATTTCCGGCTGCCAGCTACCAATATGTTCTCTACGGTATGGGATTCCGCACGGAAATCGGACCCATGGACAATTCCACCACGGAATCGATAGCGGCAAAACTCTTCAACGAGAACGCGGCGGTTACCCAGCAGATGCGGACCCAGCTTCCCAAGAATCGCGATCTGGTGCGAAAGATTTTCGAGTATGGCTTGCAGCCTATATGAACCTAAGGGCATCCAAAGATCGTGACCAATATCGTCGTTCTGAACAGTCAAACCCATCGCATGCTGCGCGTCCACCCCGGGGCTTCGATGCAGCATGGCGACAATCAGCGCTTCGTGCCGGCCATCATCAGCGAATTCCCGCTACTCGCGGTCCATTGTCCAATTCTTTTATCGAAGGATGCGGAAACGGGTGTGTTCTATTGCGGCGCGATGTTGGGGTTTGACCCGGGAGAGAACCTCTTTCTCGGTGAGGGCAATCGCTATGAAGCTTATCGCCCGCTCAATTTACAGCGCGGCCCTTTCTACACCGCCGGCAGCGAGCTCGCCGTCGATCTCGACAGTTCGCGCATCGATGCAGCCGGTGCCGAGCCCGTATTTAGCGAGTCCGGCGAGCCGACGCCCTATCTTCAAAGCATCATGGCGCTGATGCGTGAACTCCGTCCCGGGCTGGAGCGGACGAAGGTTTTTGTCGAGAGCCTGATGAAATTGAAGCTCGTCGTACCCTTGAGCATCAACGTAGGGTTCGACGACGGCACGAAGCGCGACGTGACCGGGTTGTATACCATCGATAAGGATGTTCTGCGAGGGTTGCCGGATGCCACAGTGCTCGACCTTTTCCGGCGAGGCTATCTGCACCTCATCTACCTGCTCATTGCCTCCGTCAATCAAGTCGCGGTATTGGCACAGAAGAAGAACGAACGGTTTTTGCAAAGCAGTAAAGCCCTGACGGGAAGCGTTGGCTGATTCGGGTTATGACTCCGAGAGAAATATCAGGTCAGGATCTCGCCGGCGCCGAGCAATTCCTGCGTGATGTCGTCGAACCTTGCCGCCCTGTCGTTCTGCGTGGGCTCGTCAAGCACTGGCCGGTGGTTCAGGCCGCGAGTTCACCGACGGCATTCCGGGACTACTTGGCGCGGTTCGATGTCGGTGCATTGACGGAGGCGTTTTTCGGCGAGCCTCGCATCGCCGGGAAATACTATTACAACGATGATTTGAAGGGATTCAATTTCGAACGCAAGCGGATGAGCTTCGCCGCGGCGCTCGACACCATCGTCTCTACGCTCGATAGCCCGGGTTCACCCACGGTCTACCTGGGTTCGGTTCCCGCCGACGACTGCCTTCCTGGTTTCTCCGCACAAAATATCATGCCGGTGCTGGCGCCAAACGTCGCTCCGAGAATATGGCTGGGGCATGCGTCGAACGTCTCGCCTCACTACGATGCTTTCGAAAACATCGCCTGCGTCGTGGCTGGAACTCGGCGCTTCACTTTATTTCCTCCGGACACCATCGCTCAACTTTATGTCGGCCCGATCGACAACACCATGGCCGGCCAGCCGGTGAGCTTGGCAGCCTCATCGTCTCCGGACGATGAGAAGTTTCCTCTGTTTCGAGACGTGAAGGACAAGGCTCTGACTGCTGAGCTCTATCCGGGCGATGCCTTGTTTTTGCCGAAACTTTGGTGGCACAAGGTCGAGTCGACGGCTCCATTCAATGGACTGGTAAATTATTGGTGGGATGCCTTCAGTGGAGGACCCGATGCCCCTTACACCAGCCTGCTTTTGAGCATGATTACGATTGCCGAACGTCCACTCGAGGAACGCCAAGCTTGGAAAGCATTTTTCGACCATTACGTTTTTCGCAGCAGCGGACACCCCTTGAAGCATCTCCCGGCGGAGCAACACGGATTGCTTGGACCACTCAAGCCCGACAACTATCGCAAGATCCGAGCTCGCGTAATGCATCTACTGCGAGGTGGATGAGTTCCTGGTGTAGGAGAGTCGCGGACACTCGTTGGGGGAGATAAGCCGATCCTGCCGATTCCCTGCGTGAGTTAAGGTTTACCCGTTAACTGCGTGTGTTACTTAACTGGTAGGGCCACTAATGATAAATATAAAGCGTATTGCTAAAAGCACCTTCCTATTGGGACTGATCGGCATCGTGATGGGCTGCGTGGTAGCGCCATCCGAAGGCTACTACGATCGGGATCACCACCGGTATTATCATGAGAGCGGCTGGCATGAGTGCGGTGATCGGGACGAGCACTGCCACTGATCTAAAGCAGCAATCGAGGAATTAGCGGGCGTCGGCGGCTTGGCTTTCATCGCGCCACCCGCCGCCGAGCGCCTTAAATACCGCGATTTGGTCCCCTACAATGGCGGCATTGGATGATGCAACTGCGGCGTCGATCGCAACCAGCGATTGTTCCGTGGTGAGCAAGTCGAGGTTGCTCAAAGAGCCCGCGAGAAATTGATCGTGAGCCATGCCGAAGGCCGTATGTACTTTGTCCCGGGCATCGCCAAGAGCTTCTCGATTGTCGAGTGCAGCACTGTACAAGGCGAGCGCCTGCTCGATCTCCTTGAGGGCATTGAGCACGACGGAATCGAATGACGCCAGCGCCGCCGCTTGTTGTGCCTTCGCTTGACGCACCCGCGCGCGCGGGCCGGCCATGTTTGGAAATGACCAGCTGATTGAAGGGCCGATGCCCCAGGTTCGTCCGATATTAGTGTTGAGCTCCGATAGCTGGGTCGCGGCGCCGCCGTAGAGCCCGACCAATCGAATGGTGGGGTACAAATCTGCCGTCGCGACGCCGATCTCGGCGGTCGCAGCTGCTAATCGCCGCTCAGCCTGGCGCACGTCCGGGCGTCGTCTGACGAGCGACGATCCATCGCCCACCGGGATGAGCGCGACGAGGCGAGGCGGTGCGTCGCACGTTTCCAACTCATTGGGGGCTTCGGCAGGAGTGCGGCCAAGAATCGCGGTGAGCTCGAAAAGTGTTGCCCGCCGTTGGCCTTCGAGCTCGGGAATAGATGATCGAGTCTGCGCGACGAGTGCTTCCGCGCGGGTGACGTCGTAGAGGGAGTTGGCTCCCGCATCGTGGCGCTGTACCGTAATTGCGGCCTCGTGGGATACAACATCGAGCGAATGGCGAGCAACGCCGAGCTCCTCTCCGAGCGCACACACGGCCGCGTAAGCGCGTGCGGTCTCGGCAGCAACCACCACCCTCACGCCGTCGCGCGCGGCGGCTGCCGAGTCTGCGTTGGCATTGGCAGCTTCGATCGCGCGGTGCACCCGGCCGAAAAGATCGACCTCGTAAGCGGCTTGAAAGATGTCCTCGTAAAGCCAGATCGTCTGCGGGGGATGCCCGCCGATTTCCAGGATCTCATCCGTAACGGCATCGCGCCCGTAAAGACCTCCTGCAACTGCCGTTGTCGATGGATAGCGATTGGCGTGCACCGCCGACAAAGCAGCCCGAGCCGCGGCGAAGTTTGCGTCGGCAGCGGCCAGCGTGCGATTCGCCCTGAGCGCCTCCTGCACCAGGGCGTCGAGCCTTGAGTCATTGTATATCCGCCACCAATCATCCGGCGGCGATGCGGGGATCTCGGCGGCAGTGTTTAGCGACACGAGGGGGGCTTCGGCGCCCGGCGGCAGCGCGGGTGCGTGATAGTTGGGCCCAACTCGGCAAGCGGCGAGCGACGCGACAAGCACTGCGTTCAGGGCGACGATTCGCTTTGATCGAGTCATGGCGGATTCGATCCGCGTGCGCGAAACAGCGGCGCCGCGGACGCCGGACCCTCCGGGGCTGCGCTGCGAAAAACCACGATCAACAACGCCAGCGCGGTAAGCGCGGCGACGGCGACGAAACAATCCATTACTGCCTGAGTGGTTGCAGCGGCTCGCACTGCGTTTCCCAACACCAGCTGGCCGCGCGAAGCAGCTGAGAGGGGATCGATGACGCGCGTTGTCGCGGCGCCATAGGCTCGGATTCGTTGGATGACCTGCGGATCGCCTACCCGGATGTGCTGTCCGATCAAGTTCGACGCCACCTGACCGCGGACTCGAGCCAGGGTACTCACGAACGCCGTGCCGATTTCTCCGCCCATGAGACGCGCCGTCTGTAGCACGGCACCGAACGTGAGCGCATCCTGCGGTTTCAAGTGAAGGATCCCGAAGAATATGACGCCGGACAGAGCAAAGCTTTGCCCCACCGCCTGGAGGAAAGACGAAGGAAGAAATTGGTACGACCCCCAGATCGGGGTCAGGTTGTACGCCACCATGAGGCAAGCGACGCTGATGAAAATGAACCCGATCGACGCCACCAGCCGCGCATCCGAGCGGCGCAGCATCAATGCCGCCAGCGGACACAGAATGAGCTGGGGCGCGGCTATCCAAATCAGCGTCTGGCCTACGTCAAGCGCACGAAAGCCGCGCACGGAACCCAAGTACAGCGGGATCAAATACGCAGTGGAAAGGATCGTTAGACGGAGAAACGCGATGAGCAGGAATTGACTCGGCATGGGCGGGCCGAAAAGGACCTTGAGATTCAACAGCGGGCGAGCGGTGACTCCCTCATGGATCAAAAAGGCGACCAGCAGTAAGGCGCCGGCCGACATCAACCCCCATATCAGACCCGAGTTTAGCCAGTCGAGCCTATTGCCCTGATCGAGCGCCGCATAGATCAACGCCAACCCGGAACCGCCTGCCAGGAGTCCGAATATGTCGGACGGCGGACGGGTCGTGATCGGCTTGACGGCGATCCCCCGTCGCAGACACAACGACATGATCAACGCGAGCGGCACGTTTTGCCAGAAGATCCATTGCCAGGAGTGGTGTTCGACGTACCAGCCCTCGAGTGAGGCGGATATGTTGAGCGACAGCTCGAGGTTGAGCGCGTAGAGCGCGATGCCGAACGCCCAATACTTGGGAGGCGTGTTGAGCAGTATGAAACTCAAGGTGAGGGG
Source organism: uncultured Gammaproteobacteria bacterium (assembly GCA_963755965.1). Classification (GTDB taxonomy): domain Bacteria; phylum Pseudomonadota; class Gammaproteobacteria; order Steroidobacterales; family Steroidobacteraceae; genus Bog-1198. Next base: position 301,213 of record CAVWLU010000004.1, on the reverse strand, counting down.
TATGAAGAATCCCGATGCCAATCCGCCGAGGAATTGCATCGTCAACAGCATGGGCAGCGTCGGCGAGTACGGGGTCAGCAGGGAAATCACGGCAAAAGCGATCGAGGCGCCGATCAATACTCGCCGCGGACCGAAGGCGCTGCCCATCCAAACAGCCGCGAGCGTGATGAACATCTGAGCGGTAGTCTGCGCCGTCGTGATCCATGCTCCCTCGTCAAATCCGGCGCCCACGGCACCGCGGATATCGGCTAGGCCGAAGGTCGACAGCCTACCGTTGAGAGTCGATATGAACGTGCCCATGAGAACGGCGAGAAGTCCGAGCCACGGGATGGACGTAGGCGGGGAGGGCAGCGTCGGCGCCGACAAGCCCGGACCCTGTACAGGAGGCGCAGTCGCGTTCATCGCCGGCCGTCTGTAGCGTCGACTTTTGCTTCGACCGACATACCCGGAACCAGCCGGTCGGTGAGGCCATCCGCATCGTCGATCGCAATCTTCACCGCGATGCGCTGCACGACCTTGGTGAAGTTTCCCGTCGCATTGTCGGGCGGCAACAACGCGAATTCGGCACCCGATGCCGGCGCGAACGCCAACAAATGTCCGCGCAAGGTATGTCCCGGAAAAGTGTCGACCGTAATTTTCGCCTTTTGCCCGACGGCCATGTGAGTGAGCTGCGTTTCCTTGTAGTTCGCGATCACCCAGACGTTCGGTAGCGGAGTGAGAGTCGTGATCTGACTACCCACCCCCACCAACTGGCCTGGTTTGACCTGACGCTGGCCGATCACGCCGTCTTGAGTCGCGGTGATGGTGGTGTACCCGAGACTGATCTTGGCCGCATCGAGTAGAGCGCGCTGGGCAGCGACGCTCGCCGCGCTTTGAGCGAGCTGCGCCTCTAGGACCGCTAATTGGCGTTCGGCGGCACGTGCCTGTGCCCGGTTCTGCGTGAATTGTGCGCCGAGTTGAGCGTGTGCGGTGGCCACTCTTTCACCGGCCTCGGTGGAAGAAGATCCGGTTTCAAGAAGGCGGCGCTGCCTCGCAAGATCGCGGGCATTCTGTTCGGAAGATGCGGCGGTTGACGCTACTACGGCGCGCGCCGCCTCGACATTTGCGAGTTGAAGCTCATGTTGAGCCCTTAGCGCCTGGGTTTGCGCCAATGCGGTGGCGACGCCGGCCTCCGCCTGCGCAACGGCGGCCCGATAGTCATCGTCGACCAATTGAGCAAGTACCTGGCCTTTGTGTACACGCTCATAGTCCTGGATGGGTAGCTCGCGTACGTAACCGGCCACCTTCGCGGAAATTGGCGTGAGATCCGCTTGGAGGTAGGCGTCGTTCGTAACTTGCCACCCGGCTCCGCCCTCCCAGCGCGTCCAATTCGTCGAAACGACGATGATGATACCGACGGCCACTATGAAGACTAGAATCCGCCACGCGAATTCAAAAACCCTATTCCAATCGACCTTTGGAATCCCCATAGAGTGAGTTTAGAATTTGGTTGCCGCTTTGCGCAACGTCGGCATCAACCCGCCGCATGGGTGCAGATCTCGCCTCGAGCGATTTAATCGGTGTACGCAGCGATTAACGCGCGCGCCGCTTTGGCCGCGCCTTGGACCGGGCCATGCTGACCCAAGGTGAGGCGCGTCAGAAAGCTGCCTTCCCATAAGAGCATCAGCGAGTCGCCGAGCGCGCCCGGTTCGCGGGCGCCCATCTCGCGCGCGAGCTGCCGAAAGCGCCGGCGCATTTCACCCTTGTACTTCTCGACCACGGGCCGCGCCGGATGGTCCGGTTCGGTGATCTCCACCGCAGCATTGGCGAGAGCGCAGCCTCGCGAACCATCGGCGCAAGTGGTCTTTACCAGAACATCGAACAGGGACTCGACTTGCATACGCGGATTTCCCGCGTGCGCCGCGACCGTTTCGTCCCACCAGCGCCAAGCCTCGCGCTCCTCGCCGCGCAGATACTCCGCAACGAGTTCGTCCTTGGAGGCAAAGCTCCGGTAGAAGCTCATTTTGTTGGTGCCAGCCTCGCTTGCGATGGTGTCTACGCCCACGGCGCGAATGCCGCGGCGATAAAAAAGATCGCTGGCCGTTTGCATGATGCGGTCGCGCACACGCGATTTTGGTGCGGAAATAACCTCTTCCTCTACAACCACTTGCGTGTTTTTCGATCGGGCCATGTATATCTCCGCTTGACATGTAAGTGACCGGTCAGTAACTTATCACAAAACGTGACTGACCGGTAACACACGAGGCGTAGCATCGGCGCGTTTTCGCGCTAAGTCAAGTGAAGCTTAAGGTCGGTCCACGTGTACCCCGGAATGGTCCGGTGTCGCCACTTATTCGATCGGAGCCGAACGTGCCTCACAAGCCATTATTCCTTCGCAAGATATCTGTGTTTGCCCTAGCCGGCGTTGGCCTCCTCGCAGCCTTTCTGTCTTTTTCCGGCTTCGGACACACGCGAGCCAAGCCTCAGGCCGCGGCGAGCGTGGCTCTGCCTCCGGTGACGGTCGCCGAAGTAATCCACCGGCCGCTGCGCGAATGGCAGGAATTTAGCGGCCGCCTACAGGCCGTTAACACGGTAGAGGTCCGGCCGCGAGTCAGCGGCTATGTCGACCGCGTCGCCTTCTCCGATGGTGCACGCGTGAAGAAAGGGCAGCTTCTCTTCCAGATCGACCCGCGTCCCTTCCAGGCGGAAGTCGAGCGGCTGATCGCGGAGCGAAACCGCAGCGTTTCGGACCTTGAACTCGCCAAGGCCAATCGTGCCCGCGCCGAACGGCTGATCAGCGCCCATGCCATCTCGCGCGAAGAGTACGAGCGCCAGGTGGCAGCCGAAACTTCCGCGCAAGGAGGCCTAGGCTCGATCGACGCCTCGTTGCAGGAAGCACGGCTCAATCGGGAGTTCACGGAAGTGCGTGCACCGATCGACGGTCACGTGTCGCGGGCGATCATCACGGCGGGGAACCTCGTGACCAGCGCGAGCCTTCTCACGACGTTGGTTTCTGATGACCCCGTCTACGTCTATTTCGACGCCGATGAGCAGACTTATTTACGCTACGCGAAAGGACAACATGATCTGTCACGTGCGAATGGCGGCCCGTCGCAAGTCTTTATCGGACTCGTGGACGAAGATGGCTACCCGCACCCAGGACAACTCGACTTCGTCGACAACCAGGTCGATCCGGCGACCGGGACCATACGAGCGCGAGCAGCGTTGGCAAATCCCGACGGCCGCTACACGCCGGGACTCTTTGCACGCGTGCGCCTCATCGGCGGAGAAGATCACGACAGCGTGCTTATCGAAGACCGAGCCGTGGGTACGGACCTTTCCAAAAAGTTCGTGCTGGCGCTGACGGCCGATAACCGCATCGAGTACCGACTGGTCGAGCTCGGACCTGAGATCAACGGCCTGCGTGTCGTGACGCGCGGACTGGCTCCGAACGATCTCATCGTCGTCAGCGGTCTGCAGCACGTGCGGCCCGGCCAGACCGTCGCGCCCACCCGCGCCGCCATGAGCGACGACGTGGCTGGTCTCACCCAGGTGGCGGCACAGCCGAGCCCGGCGGCGACTTCGAGTCCGGGAGACGCGGTAGGCCGGCTCGCCCAGACCGTCGCTGCGCTTCGCTTGAACCGTTGAACTACCGCCGTCGCCTTTCGCAGGACCCGACATGAAACTCTCGCAATTTTTTATCGGCCGCCCGATCTTTGCAGGCGTCCTCTCGGCACTTATCTTCCTGGCAGGCCTGATCGCGTTGCCCCAGCTTCCGATCAGCGAGTACCCGGAAGTAGTCCCACCGACCGTCATCGTGAAAGCAACTTACCCGGGTGCGAACCCCAAAGTCATTGCCGATACCGTGGCGAGTCCGCTGGAACAGTCGATCAACGGCGTCGAGGGAATGCTCTACCAGTCCTCGCAGGCGACCGCCGATGGCGTGATGACCCTCACGATCACGTTCACGCTGAACACCGATGTCGACAAGGCACAGGTTCAGGTGCAAAACCGCGTGTCCCAGGCGTTACCGAAGCTTCCGGACGTGGTCCAGCGCCTTGGCGTGATCACCAACAAAGCCTCTCCGGACCTGACCATGGTGGTCCACCTGGTCTCTCCGGACAATCGCTACGACACACTGTATTTGTCGAACTATGCGCTCCTTCGCGTCAAGGATGAGCTAGCCCGCCTCGATGGTGTAGGGGATGTGCAGGTATTCGGGTCCGGCCAGTTCTCGATGCGGATCTGGCTCGATCCGGAGAAAGTGGCCAGCCGCGGCCTCACGGCAGACGATGTCGTGAAGGCAATCCGCGAACAGAACGTGCAAGTTGCCGCGGGCCAGCTGGGGGCGCCGCCCTTGCCGAATGCGACCGAATTCCAGGTGGCGATCAACACCAAAGGGCGCCTCACCACCGAGGACGACTTTCGCAGCATCATCATCAAGACCGGTGACGCCGGCCAAGTCACACGCCTCAAGGACGTCGCGCGCATCGAACTCGGCGCAGACACCTACGCACTGCGCGCGCTTCTCGACAATAAACCAGCGGCTGCGATTCCGATCTTTCAGCGGCCGGGCAGCAACGCGATCGCGATTTCCGAACACGTGCGCGCCAAGATGCAGGAGCTCAAACGAGAATTTCCGCAAGGCGTCGACTATCAGATCGTCTACGACCCAACGGTATTCGTGCGTGGTTCCATACACGCGGTCGTGCACACGCTGGTCGAGGCGATCCTGCTGGTCGTTCTGGTTGTAATCGTCTTTCTGCAAACCTGGCGCGCTTCCGTCATTCCGCTGGTCGCCGTGCCGGTCTCGCTGGTCGGAACTTTCGCGGTCATGCACATTTTTGGATTCAGCCTGAACGCACTATCGCTCTTCGGCCTGGTCCTCGCCATCGGCATCGTCGTGGACGACGCAATCGTCGTTGTCGAGAACGTCGAGCGCAACATCGCCACCGGCCTGAAGCCCATTGATGCAACCCGCCAGGCAATGCGCGAGGTGACCGGCCCCATCATCGCCACCGCACTCGTACTGTGCGCGGTGTTCGTGCCGACTGCGTTTATCAGCGGTCTCACCGGCCAGTTCTACAAGCAGTTCGCTCTGACCATCGCTATCAGCACGGTCATTTCGGCGTTCAATTCCCTCACGCTGTCGCCGGCGCTTTCTGCCTTGCTGCTGAAGGAGCATGGAGCCGAACCTGATGGTCTGACTCGTGTACTCAATCGATTGCTCGGCGGCTTTTTCGGCCCGTTCAACCGGGCCTTTGCACGTTTCTCGGAGCGTTATGTCGGCGGAGTCGGCCGCGTCGTGCGCGCCGGGGGCGTCGCACTCTTTATCTACGGAGGCTTGATTGCGCTCACGTATTTGGGGTTCGCTCGCACGCCCACCGGTTTCATTCCCGCGCAGGACAAGCAGTATCTGGTGAGCTTTGCGCAGCTGCCCGATGCGGCGACCCTCGATCGAACGGAAGCGGTGATTCGTCGCATGGGCGATGTCGCGCTCAGGCAGCCCGGAGTACAGAGCGCCGTGGCTTTTCCCGGCCTCAGCATCAACGGCTTCACCAACAGTCCCAACTCAGGGATCGTGTTCGTGACCCTAAAGCCCTTTGAGGAGCGCAAATCCAAGGACCTGTCCGCGGGCGCCATTGCTGCTGCGCTGAATGAGCAGTACGGCAAGATTCAAGAAGCATTCATCGCCGTGTTCCCGCCGCCCCCGGTCATGGGATTGGGCACGATCGGCGGATTCCGTATGCAGATCGAAGATCGCTCGGGCTTAGGCTTCGAGGAACTCTACAAGCAGACTCAAAACCTGATAGCCAAGGGCAGCCAGACCCCGGAACTCCAAGGCTTGTTTTCGAGCTACCAGGTCAACGTCCCGCAGATCGATGCCGATGTCGATCGCGAGAAAGCGAAATCTCAAGGCGTGTCCGTGCAGGAGCTGTTCGACACCATGCAGGTGTACTTGGGCTCACTCTACGTCAACGACTTCAACGCGTTTGGCCGCACGTACCCCGTGACGGCTCAGGCCGAGCCAGCTTTTCGCCTTCAGGCTGAAGATGTGGTCAGGCTGAAGACTCGCAATGCGGCTGGTGACATGATTCCCTTGGGTTCATTTGTGACCGTCAAGCGTTCCTCCGGTCCGGATCGCGTCATGCACTACAACTCCTATCCCACCGCCGAGATCAACGGCGGCCCGGGCTTAGGTTTCAGCTCCGGTCAGGCCCAAGCGGCGATGGAGCGGCTCGCGAGGCAAGAGTTGCCGAACGGCATGAGCTTCGAGTGGACCGAACTTACCTATCAACAAATCATCGCTGGGAACACCGCGGTACTCATCTTCCCGCTCGTGGTGCTGCTCGTGTTTCTGGTGCTCGCTGCTCAGTACGAAAGCCTGAGCTTGCCGCTCGCGGTCATCTTGATCATGCCGATGGTGCTGCTTTCGGCCATCACCGGCGTTGAGCTCACGCACGGCGACAGCAACATCTTCACGCAGATCGGGTTGATCGTGCTGGTCGGTCTCGCCAGCAAGAACGCGATCCTCATCGTTGAATTCGCGAGGGACCGGGAACTCGAGGGCGTACCGCTGCTGCAAGCGGCGTTGGATGCCGCGCGGCTGCGACTGCGTCCAATCCTGATGACTTCGCTCGCATTCATCATGGGTGTGGTCCCGCTCGTGATCTCGACCGGTGCGGGAGCCGAGATGCGCCATGCCATGGGAATTGCCGTGTTCTCGGGAATGCTGGGCGTGACCGTATTTGGTCTCATTTTGACGCCTCTTTTCTATGTATTGGTGCGCAAGCTCTCACGGCGCGCAGGTGCCCCTCGGGCGACCGTCCCGGCACGGCTTGCGCAGACGGGTTGATTCTCGGAGAGAAGATATGAAGAAAACAATCGTGATTACCTTGGGCATCCTTCTTCTCGCCGCTTGCGCAGTCGGTCCCAATTATCGCGCTCCGGAGACTGCGCCGGCGGTCCTCAAGAACGCCGAGTCGCCCTTGTTCGTCACGCAGGCGCCGGAGGCGGTTTGGTGGCAGGGGTTTGAGGACGCAGAGCTCGATAGCCTCGTGGGCCGCGCTCTTGCCCAAAACTTGGACCTGCGGACCGCGTACGATCGAGTCGAGGCAGCTCGGGCCGTGTTTGTCGAGAGAAAATTCGACTACGCTCCACACGTTCAGCTGACCGGTGCCTATTCGCACAGCGACGAACAACAACCTGGATTTGGTCTTGGACGCATCAACGCCGAAAGCGACAGTCTCGGATTTGATGCTGCCTGGGAGGTCGATCTGTTCGGCCATGTGCGCCGATCGGTACAGGCGGCGCGTGCCGACCTCGGCGCCGAACGCGCAAATTATCAAGACGCCGAGGTAACCGTCGCCGCCGAGGTCGCGCGCAACTATTTCGAGCTTCGAGGCGCCCAAAAGCGTCTCGCGGTGGCGCGTAAGAATCTGGATAGTGAGCAGCAGACGTTGGAGCTCACTCGATTGCTCGATGAGGCGGGCCGCGGCTCGGAGCTCGACGTGCAGCGCAGCCGCGCGCGTCTGAAGGCCACCGAGGCCACCATACCTCCGCTCGAGGCGGCCGAGAAGCAGGCCGCCTATAGATTGGCGGTTCTGCAAGGCAAGCGACCCGGCGAGCTGGATCAGGAGCTCGGTACTGCCGCGGTCGCGACCTATGCCAAAGCATTGCCGATCGGCGATCCGACGCAGCTCTTGCGTCGTCGGCCCGATGTACGGGCCGCGGAGCGACAGCTCGCCGCGGCTACCGCGCGCGTCGGCGTGGCAACGGCTGACCTGTTTCCCCGCGTGAGCGTCACGGGTTTCATCGGTTTTCTGTCGGGTGACGTGGGCCGACTCTTCGGCACCACCTCGAGCAATGATGCGCGGGCGTGGTCCGTTACGCCTACGTTGAGCTGGGCCGCATTCGATCTCGGCTCCGTGCGCGCGCGGCTGCGCGCTACCGAAGCGCAATCCGACGCTGCTGCGGCAAACTACGAAAAAGTCGTTCTGTCGGCGCTCGAGGATACCGAGAATAGTTTCGTTGCCTACGGCGCCCGGCAAGCGCAGCTCAAGAGCTTGAGTGAGCAGGCGAGCTCATCGCGCCGCGCCGCGGAGCTCGCCGAGGCGCAGTATCGTGAAGGCGTCGCGGATTTCCTGGTCCTGCTCGACGCGCAGCGCACACAGCTCGATGCGGAAGACTCCGTGGCGCAAGCCGAAACGGCCGTCAATGTATCGGTCGTCGCGATCTATAAAGCGTTGGGAGGCGTCGGGCAGACGCTGGGCGATGGCACGCCGGCGAAACTGGCGAGATCTCCATGACCGCCCGCATCAGCACCGCGATGGGTACGCACTGGGGTAGCATCGTGCGCGCCATCGACTTCATCTACGCACTCACCGCGTTCGGCGCGCTCGGCGGCCTGCCCCTGCTTCTCAATGTGGCTACAAAATACGCCCGCATCGGCATGACGCGGTTCGGTCTAATGCACTGGTTGAACCGTGAGTCTACGCCGTCGCGGGGACCAATCGGATTCGAGTGATTTCGGACGGAATGCCTAAGCGGTTGGGCGGTCCCCAGTAGCCGGTGCCGCGGCTCACGTAGACCCAAAGATTCTTCAGGCGATGCAGTCCGGCGGTAAACGGCTGGAAGTAGCGGACGAAGAAATTCCAGGGCCAGAATTGACCGCCATGAGTATGCCCGGAAATTTGAACGTCGAAGCCGGCGCTGGCCGCGGCATCCGCAGAACTCGGTTGGTGCGCCAATAGTATTCTGGCACCCGCGTTGCCCGGAGCGCCCGAAAGCGCCGCGGCCGGGTCGCTTCGTTGTGCCGGATCGAAATGATGTGCGCCGATGTCGGTGACGCCCGCGAGCACGAGCAACGCGCCGTCATGTTGTAACACTACGTGTTGATTTTTGAGAACCGTCAAGCCGAGCCGCCTAATCTCTTGTGTCCATGCGCGTTCGCCGGAGTAATATTCGTGATTGCCGGTGACGAAGTAGGCACCGTGACGCGCCGTGAGCTTGGCCAAGGGCGCCGTGTGCTGAGACAACTGGTGCACCGTTCCATCCACCAAATCACCCGTCACGGCAATCAAGTCGGCCTTCAAGTTGTTCACCCGGCCAACGATGCGTTCGACGAATCCGCGCTTGATGGTTGGTCCTACGTGTATGTCGCTGATTTGAGCGATCGAAAAGCCGTGCAGCGCTTCAGGAAGGTTCTGAACCGGGATACTCACTTCGACGAGCCGCGGTCGGCGCGCGATGATGAATCCGACGAGCGTGGCAATGAGCGTCAGCGTTACCGCGTATCTCGCCGAGGACACGGACAACGCAGCAGCTTTCGGACCGGATAGTATCCAATGGGTTGCCAGCAGAAAAAGATCGCGAAGCAAAGTCGCCACGAACAGCGACGAGAAAAAGCCCATGGCGAGGAGGCCGATCCAGGCGATCCGATCCGCGAGCCCTCGATTCCGCATGGAACGGACGCGGAGCGATAAGGGAATGACGAAGCACGCCGCGATCAACAGGGCAACGCCGCCGCACAAACCGTAGATGCCGAATCCCAAGTTCGGGAGCAATCGCACGCCGATGTAGCCCGGCAGCAACACGAAGAGCCAGATCGGATGCAAAAAACGGCGGCGGGCAGTCATCGGTGCGTGATCCTGCTCCCTTGCATTGGGGCCGCCACCACCATTTCAAGACTCCCAGGGCATGCGCATCGGCTTTCGCAGCGATTCCATTCCCTTGAACTCGACGAATTGCGTCGTCGTTGCCCACAGATAGTCGCCATACAAGAATGGTTCGAACGAATCACTCGGATCCATCGGCAGAGGCCTAATATCCGCATCCGCGCGTGCCTCATAGAAGAATGGAATGGACAATCTCGGCTGCCCGGTTCCGATGACGCGGTGTTCGGTAGCCTTGATTCGCCCACTACTCCAACGTTCCAAGGTCTTGCCGAAATTCACTGCCAGTGTTTCTTCGGCCGGCGGCACATCGAGCCACTCCCCGTTTTTGTGCCGTGCCTGCAAGCCGGCGATTCCGTCCTGCGCCAGCAGGGTCAGAAATCCCGTGTCGACATGCGGCGCTCCCGTCACATACCGTCGATTGCCCTGGTGCGTCACCCACAGGCCCGGGCTTTTTGCGGCGGCATCCTCCGTATCGGTGCGCGGTGGATAGCGGAGCAGCCGCAAAGTAGATAGCCCCTGGTGGAAAGCATGATCGAAAAAATGTTCCTCCAAGGTCAGGCTGCGCGCGATGGAGCGCATCAGCGCCTGACTGGCACATACCATTGCGAGATAGTAGCGGGCCACCGAGTCGTGCCAGCCCGGCAGGATATCCGTGGGAGGCAACGGCGTAGCCTCGCGCAAAGGGTCCTCGGCGTGCACGACGGCCGATCCGTACGCCACGTCCGGGCCAAGATCGATGCCCTCCTTGCTGGTGAGAAATCCTTTTTGCAGCGGAAACCATCCCCGATAGAGATTTGCGTTCGAGGCATCGAATTTTTTGCGCCAAAGAGGCCGGATGTCGCGCGAAGACAGTTGAAACAGGCGCAGCAGATCAGATCGCGAATGACGGTCGACGGGTATTCCTGCGGGGAATCCTCGAGCCACGAAGAATCCCGAACTCGCCGCTGCGCCCATGATGGCCTGGTCAGTCCGCTCGCGCGCCATCGACGGCGCATCGAATAGAGATGCAACGTCGATGAGAGGTATGGAAGGTTGTGTCGACATAATTCTCTGCCCGGCACCGTATAATGCCACGTTTGAAGAAGGCGAATTCATGGGCCCACACGTCGATTCGGTCACGCCGGATGAACTGATACCTCCCGCCACGAGCGTCGTCATCATCGGCGGCGGCATCATCGGTACGTCGGCCGCACTGACGTTGGCTCTCCGGGGTATCCCGGTGGTGTTGTGCGAGAAGGGATACATCGCGTGTGAACAATCCAGCCGCAATTGGGGCTGGTGCCGACAGGCCGGTCGCGACGAGCGCGAGATGCCGCTGATCGTCGAGAGCCTGCGCCTGTGGCGCGACATGGATCGACTGACCGACAGCGCAACGGGTTTTCGCGAATGCGGCGTCATGTACGTGGGCGAATCACAAGACGACGAAAATCGGTTCAATGCCTGGCTCGAGATGTCGCGTACTTACGACGTCGGCGCCCGCATCGCGCGCGGCGAGGACGTCAAGGCGCTGATGCCCGGGGCGAGCAGCGCGTACCGATGTGCCTTGCACGTGCCGACCGATGGCTGCGCCGAGCCTCAAAAAGCAGCTCCCGCCATTGCCCGCGCGGCACAGCGCAAGGGTGCCATCATCCTCGCGGATTGCGCGGTGCGTGGCATCGATCGTGCTGCCGGCCGAGTGAAAGGGGTCGTCACCGAAAGAGGACCTATCGCTTGCGATGCCGTTATATTGGCCGCAGGAGCATGGAGCGGCCTCTTTTGCGCAAGCCTGGGAGTTCGTCTACCGCAATTGAAGGTACTTTCGTCGGTGATGCGCACGGCGCCGGTTACCGGCGGCCCGGATACCTGCACCTACATGAACGACTTGGGTTACCGCAAGCGGCTCGATGGCGGTTACACCATCGCCAGAGGCACTGGCTATGTCGTCCCGTTGGTGCCTGATTCCCTTCGATATCTGAGCGAGTTTCTCCCTACCATTCGCAAAGAAGGGTCGGCGCTCCGGCCGCGGGTGAACTCGCAATCCTGGCGCGAACTGCGTACACCGCGGCACTGGCCTTTGGATCGGCCCAGCCCGTTCGAACGGACACGGGTGTTGGATCCTGCTCCCAACAAGGCTCTGAATAGGGAAGCGCAAAATGCAATGATTCGGCTGTATCCGCAGTTTCGAAGCGTACCCATTGTTCAGGAGTGGGGCGGGTACATCGATGTTACGCCGGACGTCGTGCCCTACATCGGCGCCGTCGGTGCAGTCCCCGGCCTTACGCTGGCGACCGGCTTTTCTGGGCACGGTTTTGGGATAGGGCCCGGGGCAGGGCGGCTTGCCGCCGACCTCGCAACCGGGCAGACACCTTGCGTCGATCCCTCTGCCTTTCGAGTATCGCGATTCAACGATGGATCGCCCATCGTCATTGGTCCCGAAATTTAGCTATTGGTTGGGTTTGCGAAATTTGAGCACGAAATTATCTGCTTCGCCGATCGCAATGTATTTGGCGCGGTCCTTGTCACCCTGCGACAAAGTGGGCGGCAATGTCCACACGCCGTCCACCCAGTTCTTCGTGTCTTTTGGATTGGCGTTGATCTCGGATGAGCCGAGCAGCACGAATCCTGCCTTTTTGGCAAGGGCGATCGCATAGTCCTCACGCACATAGCCGTTCTCGGCCTTCGGGTCCTGCGGCTTGTCATTAGGGCCGCGATGCTCCTCGAGCCCTAAAATGCCGCCGGGCTTGAGCGCCTTGAAGCACGCCGCCAGTGCTTGTTCGGCATAGCCCGCATCCATCCAGTTATGAAGATTGCGGAATGTCAGCACGAGATCCGCGGATCCGGCCGGTGCGATATCGAAATGACCGGTGCCCAGTGTAGTCTCGTGAATTGTGCCAAGGCGATCTTTCTGTGCGGCAACTCGCGAGCGCCAATGCTCCACCGTCTTGTCCTCCTCGGCACCACCGGGAGCAGGTTGCGCGACGTAGTACGTACCGCCCTTGGCAAGATACACCCCCAGGATTTCGGTCCAGTAGCCGCCGCCGGGCCACAGCTCGACCACCGTCATATTGGGTCTGATGCCGAAGAACGTTAGCTCCTCGACCGGATGCCGGGCTCTGTCGCGCGACACGAAATTGGCGCTGCGCGCGGGATCCGCGACCGCCGTACTCAGCGCGGGATCCGGAGTCGCCGCCGCCGCGCCGATGCATCCCGTCAGGGCGATCAGGGTTGCTGCGCGGCGTATTAATGGAGATAGCAGGATTTTCATGGATTGTTCCTCGATCGCTATGAGTAATTGGCAACCTAGCCCGGTGGCGTGCTCCCTGAAAATGCAATGGCCGTCGCGCCGGTCACCGGGCCGATGGTTGCATGGTCACTGACGTACAGTTGCACTTCGCGCTCGAAACGCAACTCGCCCTCAACGGTGGAACCCGGCCCGATCACAACGCGCACTACATCATTACCGAAATGGATCAGCCCGTTGGAGCCGCCCTTTTGTACCAGGATTCCGTGTTCGACGCGCGAATTTCCGGTGATGCTGATGTTGCCGTTGACGGTCTTGATGCCGCCGGCCACGTGCGCCGATACCAGCTCGATTTTACCGTTGACGTTCTCGAGCAAACCCCCGACCTCCGCACCGCTGCGTAGGATCATACTGCCATTGACCGATTCGGCGGTGCCGGCAACCCGTGCACCGTCTTCGAGGGTGATGCCCCCATTGACGGTGGCCAATGAATCTGCGCTGGCATGAGCGCCGAGACGAATGCCGCCGTTCACTGTTTTCGCGTTGGTTACCGTCGCATTCGCATCGACATCGATGCCCCCATTCACGGTTTCGGCGACATCGGGAGCCCTGCCCGCCGGGATACGTACCGAGCCATTGACCCTACTTGACGAATCGCTGCTCGTGGAGTCACCGCAGCCTGACACAGCAAGAGCTGCGAGAACCGCCAACAAAAGTGGTCGACAGAAGTAGAGTGCCTTGCTCATAACGTGTCCTTCGAAGTCCGTCCAGCCAATGTAGCAATCATCAGTACCTAATGCGCCATGCCGAATGCCTGCAAGGCAAATGCATACATGTCCACGACCTCGTCGATGAGCTTGGTCGTCGGCATTCCTTGACCATGTCCGGCGCGGGTTTCGACGCGCAGCAGGATGGGCCGGCCTTGCGGGTCCGCGTGCTGCATAGCTGCGGCAAATTTGAAGCTGTGGGCCGGAAATACGCGATCGTCATGATCGCCGGTCATGATCAGCGTTGCGGGGTAGTTCACCCCGGTGCGCACGTTGTGATACGGCGAGTACGCGTACAAGGCGCGAAACTCCTCGGGGTTTTCGACCGATCCATAATCCGATTCCCACGCCTTACCTATCGTGAACTCGCGGAAGCGCAACATATCCATCACGCCTACCTGAGGGATGGCCGCCGCCGCGATGTCCGGCCGCTGCTCTTCCACGGCCCCGATCAAGAGACCACCGTTCGAGCGGCCGTAAATGGCGAGTCGGCGGGGATTCGTCCAATGCGCCGTGCTCAAATACTGCGCGGCGGCGATGAAGTCGTCGAAGACGTTTTGCTTAAGTGTCTTCATGCCGGCCTGATGCCAGGAGCGCCCGTACTCTCCGCCCCCGCGTAGATTGGCGACCGCATAGACGCCTCCCGACTGTACCCAAGCCGCGAGGGCCGGAGAAAAACTTGGAGTCAGCGGATTATTGAAGCCGCCATAGCCATACAGAATGGTCGGATTCATTCCGTCGAGTTGCGTTCCCTTGCGCGCGGTGATGAATAACGGAACTGTAGTTCCGTCCTTGCTCTTAAAGAATGCCTGCTTGGTCTCATACTGGGAAGGGATAAACCCATTCAGCTGCGGTGAGCGCCAAACGGTGACCTTACCGGTCGCGATATCTACGCGGTAAATCGCGGGCGGCGTGCTGAAACCGCTGTAGCTATAGTAGGTTTGCGTGTCGTCAATATGACCGTTGAATCCGCTGGCCGTACCCAGCCCCGGAAGATCGATGTCGCCGAGCAGACGTCCTTCGGGGGTATAGCGCTGCACGGCACTGTGCGCATCCTTCAAGCGGTGCACGATGAGTTCTCCTCCCACGAGCGTCGCGGCGTCCAGGGTATCCGGACCTTCGGGCACAACGGAAGCCCAATGACTCGGATCGGATTGCGCCACATTGATTCCGATGATTCGATATCGCGCCGCCGAGTCATCGGTGCGCACCAACAATCGGCTGCCGATATTGCCGATGACATCATAGGTCGCCGTCGGTACCGGTATGATCGGCACGACCGGCGCATTCGGCTTGGTCAGATCTTGGATCAAAACCGTGTTGCGTTCGTCGGTGCCCAGCGACGATTGAATGACGAGATACCGGCCATCGTCCGTCACCGCGCCCTCGACGAACCAGTTTGGATTGTCGCTGCGGGTGTAAATCAAGGCATCGTCCGACTGCGGCGAGCCGAGACGATGGAAATACAGCTTCTCGTACTCATTGGCCGCTTTGAGTCCGGTACCGGATTTGGGCGGATCGTAAGCCGTATAATAGAAACCCGATCCGTCCTTGCGCCAGCTCCCCCCGCCGGCCTTGGACCATTGCAGCGTATCTGGAAGATCCTTACCGGTGCTGACATCGCGTACGTGCCAGACCTGCCAGTCGGAACCGGCCTCGGAAAGTGCATACGCAAACAGACGGCCGTCGGCGCTGATAGCCATCTCTCGCAAAGCCACGGTACCGTCGCTCGATAGTGTGTTGGGGTCAAGCAGCACGCGTCCCGCGTTTGCGGGATCGGACATGACGTATACGACGGATTGATTCTGTAAACCATCATTGTGAGCGGAGAACCAGGTCTCACCATATCGGACCGGCGCGGTCCAACGCTCGAAATTCCAGATCTTCCGCAGACGTTCTGCGATTTCGCCCCTTCCCGGAATCGCATCGAGGAATCCGCGGCTCAAACGATCCTGGTCGGTGACCCAGGTGCGCGTCTCTGCGGAATCAATGTCTTCCAACCAACGATACGGGTCCGGGACTTTGGCGCCATGATACTCATCGATCTGCGAGTCGCGTCGCGCTGTAGGGTAATTCAGCGTGCCCGCCGAAACGATAGTGCTCCACGCAAGTCCGGCCAGCGTTAGCGCAGCCGTGCCCAGCACGCTAAACCATCGAATTCGGCAGTGTTGTGGCATGGCGTTTCCGTTGTTGTCGAGACCGGCTTCCGAAGGATACGGTGCGGCCGCCACATTACCACTTACGATTCCTGAGGGAGAAGCATGTCAGCTTAAGCCTACTGAATTCCTTGCCGTTGACTGACATCTTAAGAACAAAAGTTGGTGGTAGTTTCGGTCGCCGGTCGGGACAACTACGCGGTCGGCTTTCCGCGTTCATAGCGGCGCGAGGCACCAGACGCATCAAACACCGGAGTTGAGCAGTGTTCCAGGAGTTGCCGTATTGCGGATCCTCGCCGGCCCCCGGTGAACTTCTCGCCCGCTTCAATTTCGATCCTAGGCTCATCATTGCTCTTTCGCTCATTTGCGCATGGCAATTGATGGCCATACGCAAAAGGGGCGGTGGCCCGACTGCGGTTTGTGCAGCCAGCGGATGGCTGGTTGCAGCGGCCGCGTTGTTATCGCCGCTCTGCGCATTATCGGTTGCCCTGTTCTCGGCGCGGATCGCGCAGGACATGATTCTGACCTTGGTGGCAGCGCCGCTGATCGCGATGGGACTGGCGCGAGTCCACGCCTCGAGCCGTGCATGGTCATTATGGATGAGCGCAACGGCATTCTTTGTCACGTTGTGGTTCTGGCACATGCCCGTTCCGTACGAGGCCACATTCACGTCGGTGTGGGTGTATTGGGTCATGCACATCACGCTGTTCGGAACCAGTCTCCTCTTGTGGAGAAATTTGCTTCATCATTCGCCGCGTCAAACAGGACAAGTGCTTGTTGCCGGCCAACTCACCTTCGTGCACATGGGCCTGCTCGGCGCCGTACTGGCACTCGCGGACCGACCGCTGTTTCCCTGGCATCTCCTGACCACTGAGTCCTGGGGACTGACGCCGCTGCAAGACCAGCAGCTCGGCGGCACAATTATGTGGGTGCCGGGTATGGTGCTCTTTTTGTGGGCCACGTTGCGCTCAGTCGCTCGATTGTGGGAGTCGCTTGAACGAGGGGTCCAACGAACCCGCTAGCGCTTGAGTAGCGGCGTCACGATGCGATCCAAACGCTCGAGAGTCCAAACCGCGTCCTTGTCCTTCCAGCCGTTGTCGATCAATCGGCCCTGACGGTCGATCGTAAAATTCACCGGGATTCTCCATATTCGCCCGTAGCCGGGCAAACTGGAATTTGCCAGCAGACCGACCGGAAAAGACAACGACTGCGCTACCGCCTGTACCTTGCGCAAATCCTCCGGCGCATCCAGGGTGAATCCCAGTACCAATAAACCGTCTTCGGAGTGCTGGGCCGCATAGGCCGACAGCAAAGGCAATTCCTGTCGACAGGGGCCGCACCACGTGGCCCAAAACGTGAGAATGACGACGTGCCCCGCGAGGTCCGTGGTGCTGATGCGCTTGCCATCGAGCGTTATCAAGATCGCGGGGGGTGCCGGCTGTCCGACCTGCAGTGAGTTGGCCCACGCCGGAGGCGCGAACTTAAAGCCAAAGGCGATCAGTGCCAGAGCGGCACCGCCGAGCAGCGCACGCCGCGCCGCCATCTTAGGTTCCGCCCCCGCCGGGCGTCTTCACGTCGAACGTCACCGTCAACGTAGAGCCGCCGGCGAAGCGCAGCGTGACGGGAACACGCTCGCCTGGCTCGATCGAGCGAGTCGGTTGCATCATCATTAAATGATAACCTGCGGCCGCGAAATTGAGGCTCGAGTGCGGATCGATGGTGATGCGCTCCACGGGCGTCATTGTAATGGTGCCTCCGTGCTCTCGGCTGCGATGCATCGAGATCTCGCCAAAATAGGGACTAGAGGCCGCGATCAAAACCACCGGCTTCTCACCGATGTTGTTCAAGGTCGCATAACCCCCGGCCGGCACTCCAGCGGGAAGCCAGCGTATCCACGCGTCAATGACGCGAACGGTTGGCGTCCCCGCAACCGCGGTGTCATGTGCGAACGCAGGCCGTGCGAACGCGAGAAGGAGCGTCCAAATCGCCAAGGAGCGCCGTCCAGAATCAAAACGCATAACTTACACCTACGGTTCCCGTCCAACGCGGAAAGAGCTGATATCCGCTTAAATTGCTGTACACCGGCACTTGCAGCACAGCGTACATATAGAGCTTAGGTACCAGGAGCGCCGTGAGCCCGGGGCTGAGGTACGCCACAGTGCCGGCGGTATCGGTGGTGTCGGCCAGAGCACCCTGATCGGCGCTCTTGCGCGAGAGATTCAACTGCAACTGCGGTATCCATCGTGGACTCGCCTCGTACCGTAGACCGACGCTCACCGTTGAGGCGTTTCCCGGACGAAAATCATTTCCCGGCCGATCTTGCTCGTGCGCCACGGCGGACTGGAATTGGGCATCGGCGAACGCATCGAAGTCTTGGCTCACCGCTTGAAAGTAATACGCGCCCACGATGATGTCCGTGCTGCCGGTGCCCGCCTGTAAACTCGCATCCAGCGGCGAACCCACATTCGGTCCGTCATAGAAATCGACGGCGGTGCCGTATTGGCCGGTCGGCAGCTTTACGCCTAGTTGCAAACCAAAATTATGAGTGGGAAGCAGACCTTGGTAGTTGCCGATCACTTTAACATCGCCGAGATTGGAGACATGCGCGCCGCTGATCTGATCAGGCGCAATGTCCGTCGGCGCGTAGGGCTCCTGGTGCTGACCATATGTCGTGTGATCGCGCGATACATAGGGAATCAGCACATTGAAATTCCAATCCGCATTGGGCCGATAACTTAAGCCCAATGTGAAGTAGCGATTGATCGTTTGCTTTTCAATTTCGCCGCCACCGAGCGCGGGGTTTGACGGATTGTTGACGGGGGCGGCGGGGCCGGTGGTGTTCGTACCCGTCCGCAGCTGATCTTGATCAATATAGGTGTACTCGAAGTTGATTCGCCATCCGGTGGCGGTCGAATAGCCCATGGCCGCATCGGAATTGACGGTACAGCCACAGGTGGCACAAGCCCAGCTTGCAACCGGAGCCACGGTGGCAAATAGAGCCGCAATCCCGGCGCGCTTGACAGATTGAATCAAGTGACGCATCCCCCCACGGTCGCGATCACTGCTTGGATGAATTAAAGCGGCTGAATCGCGCACGTCACCCGAGGATGCCGTGCGCAATCAGCAAACGAGCTCAGTTCAAGCGACAGCGGGGGGTGCGCGAGCTTGGTGCGCGCGTTGCAGTCGCACACCGACTAGAGAAGGTGCAAACGTGAGCACGGACGGGGAGGCAACTTGTTCGGCAGCTTGGAAGGAAATTAAATGTGAGATCGGCCCACTAGCCGGGGCGCTTCCAAACGGACAATTCTCGAAATGACCGTGGTTGCCCGGATTGTGGTGCAGGTGCTGCGCCGACACGGGCATGTGAAGTCCCTGCGGACAAATCTCCAGCAGCAGGGGTGTACCGCTCGCCGGCATGAAGCCGAGCGGCACGTAGGCGCGCAACAAAAAGAACGCCAGCAACAGGCGGGTTGCCAAATTTCGTTGCCGATGAGCACGAGCGCGCGGCTGCATACGAGCAACGATGCCAGAGTCGGCCTGCATCCGCCACCCGAAGCGGTATTTGTTCGGATCAATGCGAATAAATCTCATTCGTATCGTACCCGATCGTCACGGATGCAACGTTTACATCCCGCTCAAGGATCTCACCGATTGAGAACTAACGTGCCCGCCAATTCGACGCTGCGAGGAGCGGCCAATCCGCCATAGTGCGCGTCGATCTTATCCAATGAGCGGCGTGCATCATCGAGTTTGCCGGCGGCGACCAGCTGTTCCACCTGCGTCAACCGGATATTCAATTCCCTATCGACTCGCGCCCGGCAGCCGGCAAGTTTGTTGGCGTCGGGACGGGGGGATTTGACCAGAGCATCGAGGGCGTTGTTCAGACTCGGCGCATTGGGAAGCTCATGGCTCTTCCATGGAATCGTCTCGGTGACCGGAAGGGAAACGCACCATTGCTCCAGCGATTGCTTGCTTACTACGTCCTCGGCAAGATGAAATTCATCACGTTCGCCGGTGACATAGACGAGCTGCGTCGATTCTTGAAACTGATTGAACAGTTGCGCCACCGGCAAAGGTGTTTGCGCGGTGCCGATCGGATCACTGCCGGCGCTGAGCAATGCGCCGTGAAATATGTCTGGATAGCCGAGCGCGAGCCGGAGGGCGACTCGCGACCCACCGGAAAAGCCACCGATGTAGACTCGCTGCGGGTCGACCGGATAGCGGTTCACGATGTTCTGCGCGGCGAGCAACGCCAAAGGTTCGCGGCGGTCGAGTACGTTGGCTCCATTTCCAGAATTCGCGGCCGTGACAAAAATCATGTCGTGGTGATCCAAAATGGACAACCATTCGCCGGGCACCACGGCTCTATCCGACGGCGGCACGAACACCAGCAGCGAATAACCGTGCGGGGGCGCGCGGGGCGGCACGTATACGGCAAACATCTCATTCGAGAGATCGACGGACTGTTCGCGTAACACCTTGCCCTGTCGCACCGCCAATTCCGCTACGCGTAGCGCTTCCAGCGGAGTCAACATCCGACGCACCAATTCCGCGCTCCGCGACAGAGGCGAGTAATCGTTGAATATCACATTGTTCTGCAATCCGACAGGGTTCGATTGGGCGACGACAGCGGTCGCCAGTAAGAGATCGAGCAGGCCGAAAAGCGCATGATGTATTCGCCGGGTAATCATAATTTTATCGTAAACGAATCGAAGCGACGCGCCAAATGGCATGTCGCTCCGAGACGACGATATGATTCGTACCGGGAAGCGAATGAAGGACTGACTAGCGTGAGGAGATTCCGATGGACTCGCTGATCACTGCCGCGGCGCTTGCACTCGCAGCGGGTGATCCTCTCGGCGCACTGAAGCGAGTTGCCTTGCGCGACGATGCACCTGCGCTCGCGCTTCGAGGCATCGCGATGGCGCAGCTAGGCGATCTCGTTCGAGCTAAGGCTCTCGTTAGACGAGCCGCGCGCGCCTTCCATCCGAAGGAGGCCGTAGCCCGTGCGAGGTGCGTCGTCGCCGAGGCCGAAATCGCGCTCGTTTCGCGCGACTTAGGCTGGCCAACGAAGGCGCTCGACGCGGCGCGAGCGATTCTCGAAGAGCACGGCGACCTGGTGAACGCGGCGCATGCGCGATATCTCGAAGTCCGGCGCCTCCTCCTGATCGGGCGCCTGGATGAAGCCGAGCGTACGCTCGGCGAGCTGGACCCCGCGCCCTTCCCGCCGGCGTCGAGGGCTGCCTACGAGCTGGTCGTTGCCGGAATCGAGATGCGACGCCTCCGGACGAAGACGGCGCACACCGCGCTCGCTCGGGCCGCGCGCGCTGCGCGCCATACAGGCATCGCTGCATTGCTGGCGGAGGTCGAAAGCGCGTCGCTCCTCCTCAACACGCCCGCGGCGCGCCTGGTTGGCCGTGGCGAGGAACGGCTCCTCCTGCTCGAGGACGTTGAAGAGCTGCTGAATTCGAAGGCGCTTATCGTGGACGCGTGCCGTTATGTCGTGCGCGACGAAAGCAAGATGGTCTCGCTTGCAAGGCGCCCGGTGTTATTCGCGATCGCACGCGCGCTGGGCGAGTCGTGGCCGGGAGACGTATCGAGGGACACGCTCGTTGCGCGGGCATTCCGCGCGAAGCGCGCCGATGAATCTTATCGCGCGCGGTTGCGAGTTGAGGTCGGGCGGCTGCGCGTGGAACTTCGGACGTTGGCCGGGGTCACCGCGACCAAGCGGGGGTTTGCGTTGGAGCCGTGCCGTGCGCGCGAGGTCGTCGTGCTGGCGCAGCCCGTCGAAGACGAGCACGCAGCGGTTCTTGCGTTCCTCGCGGACGGCGAGCTGTGGTCGAGCTCGGCTCTGGCACTTACGCTTGGAACGAGCCAGCGCACGGTGCAGCGGGCACTCGACTCAGCCGCGGCAGCAGGCAAGGTGCAGTCGTTGGGTCGTGGGCGAGCTCGCCGTTGGATGACCCCACCCGTTCCGGCATTCGCGACGAGCCTGTTACTCCCCGCTCCTTTGCCGATTGACTAGAATGGACGCATGAATAGATCAGCGGCCAATATTGTGCGTGAATTTGGACCATTTCCGGGTGTGGACCGAGTGAATGGTGTGACGTTTGACGGTCAGCAAGTCTGGTTTGCGTCTGGAGACAAGCTGAACGCATTCGACCCTTCGAGCGGGAAGACGCTGCGCTCGATTGATGTCGCGGCGCACGCGGGTACGGCCTTCGACGGTGAGCACCTGTTTCAGCTTGCCGAGGATCGCATCCAGAAGATCGAACCGAGCACCGGCCGTGTGCTCGCCACCATCCCGGCGCCCGGCGGCGGCGGTGACTCGGGGCTCGCCTGGGCCGAAGGATCGCTCTGGGTGGGGCAGTATCGGGAGCGGAAGATCCACCAAATCGATCCCGACACCGGGGTGATTCTTCGCACGATCGAGACCAACCGCTTCGTCACGGGTGTCACCTGGGTCGACGGAGAGCTCTGGCATGGTACGTGGCAAGGCGACGAGAGCGATTTGACGCGAATCGATCCTGGAACGGGTGAGGTATTGCAGAGGCTCGAGATGCCGCCTGGAGTGGGAGTGTCGGGGCTCGAGTCCGATGGCGGCGATCAGTTCTTTTGCGGAGGCGGAAGCAGCGGCAAGGTGAGGGTCGTCCGGCGGCCCAACACGATCAAGTAAACGACTCGTCCTCGACGGGCGACGTCGATTGGCGCTACTTTGCGGGCAAGTATGCGCATTGGCACACAAAACCGCTTTATATCGGCCGCCCCGGCCGAATCTTGAGCGCCCACCAAGTTGAACTGCGACCTGGTTCAACGTGCAATTGACCATATTCCCTAATATCTGCTTTTCGCACCGGGATATCCCTACAAAGCACAGGAAGCAGATCGTGAAGATATCAATTGTCTTGAAGACCGTCTTGGGCGCAGCATCACTGGCGCTACCCCTCATGGCGCTCGCGGAATCGAATGTTCAAACGGGTGCCGCAACCGCTGCGCCGGGCGCGACGGCCCATGTGGACTTTTCCATCGTCATCCCGAAGATTCTCTATTTGCGCGTCGGTACCGGCTCCTCGTACACAACCGGCGTGCTTAGCTCCAATCCAGCCGTCGATCTGATCACCTTTTCACCGACCGCAGCTCAAGTGGGCAATGGCACTGCGGTTGCCGGTACCGGCGGTGATCTCACTGGCGGCGTCGAGACTGCGGCGGTCGTAAGCAACAGCGGCAACGTCACGCTCAAGGCCACCGCCACCGGCGCGCTCAGCGACGCCGCGGGGGATACGATTTCCTTCTCTCAGATCACCACGACCGCGACGACGTTGACCTCCGCCACGGCGTTGCCCGCACCGGTGCTGACCAACGCGACGAGTACGAACGTCGTCCTTACTGCGCCGGCCACCAAGGTCATCGTGGAAGATGCGAAGTGGACGTTCGCGTATGCGAACACCGCGACAGCGCCAACCGGCACCTACGGTGGTGTCAACACCAACAACGGCCGCGTCGTGTACACGGCCACGATGCCATAACGCCTACTTGATCCCTACCATTGCTTGTACTTCCGGTCTGGGCTAGCTTTGACTCAACATTAGTGGGTGGCGTGCCAGCCTGATGTCCGTTCCCAATACGCTAGAGTCATTGCGCCGGGAGTTGTCTGATCTAGGGTTGCAACCGGGTATGACAGTTATGGTGCATTCGTCCCTCAGCAAGGTCGGATGGACCGTTGGCGGGCCGGTTACGATCATTCGCGCTCTTCTCGGCGTGCTCGGAACAGCGGGAACCTTGGTTATGCCGGCGGAGTCGCCGGATGTGTCTGACCCAAGTACTTGGAATGACGATCGAGTCAAAGTCGAATGGCATGACACCATACGCGCACATTTACCGGTTTTTGATCCGCTTACGACACCAACGACGATGGGCGCAATACCAGAGGCTTTCCGGACGTTCCCAGGTACGCTCAGGAGCCACCATCCCATCGTATCGGTCTGCGCCAATGGTCGCCTCGCCAAGGAGATAACAGAGCATCACGCATTGGACTTTTGTGAAGGTAAGGGCACTCCGTTTGAAAAACTTTACACCCTTGACGCCCATACGCTGTTGCTGGGTGTTGGGTTCAATCGATGCTCGTCCTTGCACTATGCGGAATCGCTTGTTCCGGCCAGGAGAACGACCATTAGCCGGTTCCCGATCATGCAAAATGGTGAACGCGTCTGGGTTGAGAGGCCCGACATGGCTTTTGACAACGACGTTCATTTCTCGATTGTCGGCGATAAATTCGCGTCAAACGGTACGATTCATGTTGGGCGCACCGGTGATGCGGAGGCGATGCTATTTTCCACGCGCGACCTTGTGGATTTCGCCGAATCGTACTTCCGCAGCGCTCTTTGACTGAACGCTAGGTCAACGAATTAGAGTGCCCCGGAACCGCCTCCGACGAGGGCTGCAAATTTCATTGCCTCCGAATCATGCACGGCGGGCAAATATCCATCTTCGCAGTTGATGTGCACCATGCCACCGAAGTGCATGCCGAGATAATCGAAGGTTTCGCGGAACGCATCAACGAATGCCATGGAAGGTTCGTTGCTTATCGATGTGCAGGCCACGTACGCCTTCTTTCCCCTCAACCTGCGGCCCTCGGAAAGAAGGTCCGGTAGTTCGAGGAGATCAGAAATACGATCGAGAAAAACCTTCATTGCCGGGCTTACCGCGTACCAATAGATCGGCGTCGCAAAGATGATCTGTTCGTGCGCCAACACACGCTTCATCAGAGGCTCAAAGTCATCATCCCTGTTTAGGTGGTCGTAGTCGTACGATGACATGCGCTGGGTTGCGAGATCGACGACATCGATGTTCAGCTCCAACGCTATGCGATCAATTAGCTGACCAGTATTCCCGAGGCGGCGGGAGCTGGAGAGCAGAGCTATTGTGCTGAGCATAGCCAATACCTTGATTTCTAGATGGCCGACAGCGTACAACCTCAACTGCACTTGAGGTCAAGGGGATACCGGTGGCAAGGATTACTCCAGAGCAACTCGAAAGGCCACTGTCGGCCGGCCAGCTCGCCAAGCGAAGCGGTCTCGCTGTTTCTACCATCCACTTTTACGAAGCGAAGGGTTTAGTCAGAAGCTGGCGAAGCACCGGCAATCAGCGCCGTTACAGTCGCGATGTTCTCCGACGCGTCGCGATTATCAAGGTTGCGCAGCGCCTGGGTTTGCCACTATCGATGATTAAGGATGCCATTGATTCTCTACCCGGGGGTCGTACGCCCACCGCTAAGGATTGGAAGCGACTATCGGTAGAGTGGCGAAAGGAATTGGACCGACGGATCGCATTGCTGCAAATACTTCGCGGTCAGCTTGATAGCTGCATCGGTTGTGGGTGCTTGTCGCTAAAGGTTTGCCACCTGCGAAATCCCGAGGATACAGTGTCTGACCGGGGGTCCGGGCCGCAACTGATGGAGGAGGATCTCAACCACTCTAGTTAGCTAGACGTGTTCATCGCATCAAGCCGCTTAGACAGAAAATGTCGATCATGTTTGCCGCTGAATCCCGGAAGACGACCGAATTCGGCGTAGCCCAGTTTTAGATAGAACCCCAACGCCTGGAAGCTTAGGGTATCGAGAAATGCACGTTCGCATCCGCGCTCTCGTGCTTCGGCTTCGGCGGCTTTCATAAGCTTGGTGGCGTAGCCTTCGCCGCGATATTGTTCATCGACCCACAGGAATGAAATCTCCAGGTATTGCCAATACGTTCTTCCCGTCAGGCCGCCGATAATGTTACCCATTTCATCACGTGCAAAGACACAAAGGCTTTTATGGTCATTCTGCGCAAACGCACTGTTGTATTTGCGAGTCTGAGCAATCACGAACGCCTCGTCCTCCCTGCAAGGCGCGTCGGTGACTTCGATTCTCATTTTAACGCTATCTGACAGCGGCCGGCAGCTCAGACATCATGTTAGTGACCAACGTGTCGATCGCTGGTCCAGGAGCTTTGAGCGCATCGTTGGAAATCCGGCCTTCTGCGGTCGCCGTCCACGCCAGCACTTTCTGCTTGGCGTCGACGAGGTCAACGGTCAGGGTGCCTTGCTTGTAATTGACCGTCTCGACGGTTGCAGTGTTAGTGACACGATAATATCCGGTACGGTAGCCGTAATAGCCGCCGGGGTATCCGTACCTCGCATAGGTTGCCGAACCCGGCGTGGTCCGCACGTCTTGCTTGTCCTGAATGTTGACGTAGAAGTTAACCAGTAGATCCGGGGCGCTCGCGCTGAAAATGTAACCTTTCGATTCCATCGCTTGTCGAGTGGCATCCTTGAGGTGCTGGGTGAGCAACGACTCATAGGGGAATTTATCGGTGGCGAGCGGTGAGAGAAATCCAAAAGTCTTATAGCTGCTGAAGGTCGACACCGGATTGGTTTCACGATGGATTGTCGGAGGATTGGCGCAGGCGCCGACCAGAACGCTAGCCGCTGCGGCCAGGGCGCACATATACAAGTGGACCGGAACGATACGCATGAAAGTCTCCTGAAATGATGCCTAGGGATGCATGTCGCGAAAGTTGACACCGTGACGCCGTGGCGTGCCATTGGACTTTGTGGCCGTATCAAAATCTATCCGCTCACAGACGGCCGCGTTCCCGCTCGGCTGCCTCGGGTCAAAAGGGAGCCCGCAATTGTCGGGAACAACAGGATCGACAGCATTGCGGCACCAACCATCGCCGCCGCCACATCGGGAGTAATCGACTCAGCCCTTACTCCAGTTTGGGTAATAACCACAATGATGGTAAGTGATGGCACTGCCGACGAGAGTGCGAAGGGCAGCAGTTGCACGGTGTCTAGTTTACCGCGATAAAGCAATGCCGGTAACCCTCGAATGACGAGGAACAAGACGGCGAACGCAGGCACTAGAAGCATCGTGGGCAGGTTGTGTCCGAGCGCCCCGAGATCGAACTGGATTCCCGCACCGACGAAAAAGAACGGATAAAACCAGCCGAACGTAATCGTCTCCATTTTCTCGCGCAATACGCTGCCGCGCTCGCTGCGAGTGGCGGTGCCCACGATCATTCCCGCCGCAAGAGCGCCGGTAAAATTCTCGAATCCGAACTTCTGCGCTAGAACCAGCAGGCCGGCCAACATAAATAAACAGATGCGTACGGGCAGTTGAGTCGACTTGTTCATGTGCCGACCCAGTATTTCGAGCGCCTTCGGCGGCCGCACGCCGATACCGATGGCGAAGGCTGCTGCGATAACGGCTAGAAATACCAACAGGAACGCTCCCTCCTGCCAGATATTGTATTGCTGGGATAGCAACAGTGACATTGCGAGAATCGGGCCCACTTCTCCGAGCGTGCCGGCAGCCAAGATGAATCGACCGAATGCGGTTTCAAGAAGCCCACTGTCGCGAAATCCGGGGGCCACAACGCCAAGCCCCGTTGTGCACATCGCCATGGCGACCACCAGAGGCGTGCGCACATGAGGAATTGCATGCAGCAGGCTCACGATCGTGACACTCAGCAATACTGATATGGCCCAACCACCGGCGGCGAGGAGCATTGGACGGCCTTTTATGTCGGCGAAATCAAGCTCCATCCCGCCCGTGAACAACGTGGCGGCCATGCCAAAGTCGAACATGGTCTCCACGAACCCCTCAAAGTGGACCAAGTTGAAGACGTGCGGGCCAATCACAATTCCAAGGACGATTTCGAGAACCACGACCGGCACCTTGAATGGAGTGGGAATCTCGGCCAATAAAGGAGCGATAACGGCGACTACCAATATCCAGAACACGGGATGACCGATCAGCATCGTGGACTCGGTCGAGCCCGCACATTCGCACCTCTTCGGATCGCTTTGGCGGGGTTTGCCGGCATGAGGGATTGAAAATGCGAATTTTTGCAGGGCATCCCACGATTGTAGCCACGCTGCCCGGCGGCGAGAACGTAATTGAGTTATCAAGAACGAGATTTTGAGCCAATAGGGTGTGGCCGATTGGCGGGGTTCATCCCAGAGGCGAAATCCCCTCAAGGAATGCATTTGCTTTGTCGCCTCTTCGGCAACCACGGGGCAGCTTTTCGGGTGCCTACATGGTCTTCGTAGGCCCCGACTCGTAAGAGAGGTGGCCCAATTCCATTTGGAACAACGGTGCCTTCAGCGACGAGGGTCGAGCCGAGACCAGTTCCAAGACCGGGGAAGAGGAGCGTTCCGCCCTTGCAATCTCGCCCAGCAATATTATCGATGGTATACTCACAATGAAATGTATATCTACGAGGTGCGCGATGCAAGTCTCAAAATGGGGTAACAGCCTGGCAGTTCGACTTCCCGCGACCGTGGTTGATGCTCTCGGACTGAAAGAGGGCGATCAGATCGAAATTCAGGTCGCTGCCAAGCACGCGTTCGCAATAGCCAAGGTGCCCGGCACGCGCGAATTATTGGCGAGGCTGCGCAAGTTCCGCGGCAGGTTGCCGGCAACGTTCAAGTTCGATCGACTCGAAGCGAATGAGCGGCGCTGATCCATTTTTTGACACCAGCGTACTCCTGTACCTGCTTTCGGACGACAGCGTCAGAGCAGATAGAATCGAGACTCTACTAGCTGCGCGAGGCGTCATCAGCGTTCAGGTACTGAATGAGTTCGCAGTTGTCGCTTTGCGGAAATTAAAGATGTCGCTCAATGAAGTTCGCGAGATTCTCGAGACGATCCGAGCCGTCTGCGCTGTTGAACCGATCACAGTTGAAACACACGATCGCGGTCTGGCGGTATACGAACGCTACAGATTTTCGCTCTACGACTCCATTCTGGTCGCCACCGCACTGATTTCGGGCGCTAAGATCCTCTACTCAGAGGATCTGCAGCACGGGCAGATCATTTACGATCAGTTGCGCGTTACCAATCCGTTCTGAGTCCGAAATCCGATCGTAAAGTGCCTGGAAGTAGGGGTTGGTGCGGCTGAGGGATTCGCTTTCGCGCGATAACGATCGGAAATCCTTCAAGATTCTCGCGATGAAATCGATTGGTACCCCAAAAAAGCAGCCCATACGGGATCTCGTTCATGACGATTGGCTATTTGAGCCGTTGCCGAATGTTCCAAATCGGCCCAAGAGCAGTCATCCGCGAGGGCCCGCCAAAACAAAAGACCCGTCAAAGCGGGCCACAGATTAGGGGCTGCCAGCCCCACAGCACCCGACTTTGGCGTGGGAGGTTCGCTCTGACTACCGGCAAATACGATGGCCGATGCCGCGGTGCAGAGTAGAAGGATCACGACTCTCATGGTGGCGCCTCATTAGAAATCTGGACGATGGGATATGTTACGCATCGTTCGGTCCACCGACCCATTCCGGTCGATCGCGAACGGCTGGTTTAGCGCATAAGAAATACGAAGAGTAACCTGGGGGGCAGATGCCGGCCGGAATGCCCGCGCGGTTAGCATTCTGTCCGCCACATCACGTTTCGACGTCGAATGAGGGAAAACAATGTTCCATATTGCGAGACCTGCGCTGCTTGCAGTATTCATCTTCAGTTTGCCTGTGAAAGCTGCGGAAAAGCCAGCGACAACGGTGGTCTATTGGGGTGTCACTCTGATCGATACCAGGACTGGTATCACCAGGCCAAATATCGCGATCTTTACTCTAGGTGATCACATCGTCGAAATTCGCTCTGGCGGGAAAGTTGTCGCGCGAAACGGTCAAGAACCGGTGGATGTCCACGGAAAATTCGTTATTCCGGGACTCGTCAACTCACACGTCCTTACCGCCACGGTGGCTGTCCCGGCCGTCGCGAAGGCCTACCTGCGCCGCGAACTGTATAGCGGTGTGACGACGGTGCGTGACATGGCTGGTGACATTCGCCTGTTGAGCGAACTCAAGCGGGAAGCGGCGTTTGGCGAGATTCCGTCGCCCGATATTTTTTATGTTGCATTGATCGCTGGTCCTGAGTTTTTTGTCGATCCACGAACTCACGACGCCGCTCGAGGCCGCGTTGCTGGGCGAGTCCCGTGGATGCAGGCTATTACGGATGAGACCAATTTGCCCTTTGCGATGGCGGAGGCAGTCGGAACAGGGGCAACGGCCGTCAAGATTTATGGCGATCTCAGCGGATCCCTAGTTAAAAACATAAGCGTAGAAGCCCACCGTCAACACTTGCTCGTCTGGTCGCACGCTGCGGTGTTCCGGCGCTACCAAGCGACATCGCGGATGCGGGGGTGGATGTCATGAGTCATGCCTGACTTCTCGGATACCAACTCTCGGACCCGCCGCTGTTGACCAACGAGGAACCAACTCCTGTGGATGCATCGAAGTTCTTAAAACCCAGTCCGGCGATGAGCGCCCTGTACCAAACCATGAAACAACGTGGCATTGTTCTCGACGCTACGCTGTTTCCCTACGAATTTAAGCAGTCCCATAATTGCAGCGGGCCGCTCAGCGCCTATCTTGCTCGCGAGGCCTACCAGTCAGGTGTTTCGCTGTCCGCCGGCACCGACGATGATCCACTTTGGGATGACCCGAATAGTGCCATCGATGCGGAGCTAACATTGTTGGTCGACAAGGCGGGATGACTACTGCAGATGCACTTCGATCGGCGACTGTGATTGGGGCTCGCGCTGCGGGTCAGGAGAACGAGGCGGGATCCATCGAAGTCGGTAAGCTCGCGAACCTGGTCGTGCTAAACAAGAGCCCATTGGAGGACATCGCGAATATTCGAAGCGTCTACATGATAATCAAACGCGGCGTTCGGTATCCGCACAAAGCATACAAGCCGGTAACTTCGAAGGAGATGAAGCAGTACGCGCAATGAGTGGCCAACCAGTCGCGAGTGACTGCTTAGTGGAAGTCGGGCTGACCTGCTGAGCGGCCGTCTTTGCGGGTGGAGACCATCGCTGATCCATCGCAAGTCGATTGTTACGTCGACTCGGTTCCAGCGCCCGTCGGTCGCTTCGCGGACCCTCAGGAGACGCTCGCCAGTGACTGCTTTCGGGGCAGGCTGCGCCGCTATTGGCGCGCCTACGGCGCTGGTCGGAGAAGCGCGAACGACGCGAAGTTCGAGCGCGCTCTCGGGACTTAGGTCCCATTGAACGCGACCATTTTCTCACTGACCATCTATCCCATACGGCGGTGAAGGAGTCCGCCCCGCGACGGTCCTGCGACGGAAAACCCGGGCACCGGGGAAGCGCACTTGGCGTTCGGGCGGCGCAGCTGAGCGCCGTGCTCTGCTAGCGCCCAAACTGGGCGCGCCACTCGATTGGCGGCCGGTGTCTGCGCCTTGAGTTAATCGAATAACTACTGGATGAGGATCAGACCATGACCATTCTCGCCTCACTACTCGCGGTCAACGCTGTATTGCATGTGCTGATCATTTTTCGTTTCGGGCTGAAGGGGAACATTGCGTTTTTGGTCTATGCGCTCGTTGACGCAGCGTTGGCTGTAGGGGTCTTCCTTGATTTGCCCCACGTCCTTTGGGTGACGCTAATTCTGACCGCGATCGGATTTGTCGGACAGCTGGTAACGTTAAAGCGACTCACACGGGACAAGACGATTGATTGGGCGGTTGCCGCCGCAGACGCCGCGACCCTGGTTTGCACGCTTTATCTGTTGTTCGCAAAATAGCGAGCCTCGCGGGCGTGCGGCCACTGGCGGACCGTGGTCATCTCGCTACCACACGGTAGTCGAGCAATGTCTTTTACCAGCGACCTCCCTGACGTAACCAGAATTGGACTCGGAGCCACACTATCGCGGCGGGTGACAGCAAGCCGGAAGGCATCTTCGTGTGTCGAATTGCGGCAACTGGCCGACTGCCCCACGCCTCGACGTCACCGGCGAACTCACCCTTTCGCCCCCGAGTTGAAATCGCGATCTTTCCAAACATGCATTGGCGCCGTGCAGTAGCATTACTCTAATTGGAGTAGGTGTCGTCTTTTTGCTTCAGCCGAGCCATTCGGGAGGAGTCTGTCGCCATGAAAGGTATTCTGATCTTTATTGTCGCTGTCACTTTGCCTTCAATATCCTGGGCGGATGGAGTCCGTTGCGGCGGCCGTATTTTCACTGTGGGGGACAGCAGCGCTGAGATGGGCGAGGCCTGTGGGCAACCGGCCGAGATCAGTCGTTTTACTGTCGATGGCGTTACGGGCAGCGTCCGGGCGGGAGTACGCCCTCAGGATACCAGTGGTCAGACCCAAGTTGAGATCTGGACCTTCAATTTCGGACCCAATCAATTGATGCAACGAGTGCGCGTCGAGAATGGCGTAGTAGTTAAAATTGAGTCACTGGGTTACGGTCACAACGACCCCTAGTGCGAGCCGAATCGGAGCGCAAGTTCACAGAGCGGCCTCGATAGCTTGACGCCAGCCGCCGCGCAGGCGGCATGCAACGCCGTGCTCCGGCTTGTAATGATCGCGGATGAGTTGCAGGTTCAGTGGCTCAGTCGCAGCATGTCTTGACCGAATAAATTGGTTCAGCTTCCCGAGCGTCGCTTTCTTCGAGATCGTCAGCTCGCTTACGGCGTCTGGGTCGAAACCATTAGCACGAAGGGCTTGGCCCCACCCGCCGTAGAGACGGTGAGCTGCTTGATACAACCCATTTCCAGAAGCAGTTGACGTCACTGCCTTCGCGCTCAGCGCTTTGCCCGTCAAAGCTCTGTCGTGAATGAATTGATCGAGCTCCACGATTGTGTATGGGAGATGATGTCGCCGGATATCACTAGGAGACAGACCTGCCGCTTCCAGGGCTTCGGGCTATCGTCCAAATTGTCTAACAGCCGCCATAAATTCCCGCGGGTGATTTGTTCTGACGTACGAGGAATTGTTGTGGCGTGCCGGCAGTTGCCGGATGAAGTCAATTAGCTTTTGTTTGGTCCAGACCCTCGACCAGATCGCGAGCTTCGTATTGGGCACCACGTAGGCAGAAAGCGCCCGTAATGTCTCAAACATTTCCTGGAGTTCTGCAGTTCTCGGCTGGGCCTCGAAGTCAAAGACCGATTGAAATACCACCTTGGGCTGCCGTATCCGTCGGAAAGCGAAAATCAAGTCGCCGCATTGGGCAAATCGCACTGAAAAGTGCATCGCACAGGTTATCGAAGAGCCGGCCTTTGCCAGTCTCTTTGTGCACATCCAGGCGAATGATCTTTGGATCGAAGCCAGCCTCTCGGAGGGCGGCATCCCATGATCCGAAGAATTTGATCGCTAATGGCACTAGACTGCTTTGCTCGTGCTCCACGGCAGAAACATTCAGGCCTTTACCTTGTTCCCTTCGCAGATAAATACTTTCTCAGCACCGCCGCCGGCGTCCAATCCGGAGCTATTCGCCGCACCGACTCGTACCTGAAGCCGGCCGCGTCGACCGCACCTCCGTAGGATCCAAATTCGCGTGAAGCGGCACGGAATAACCCCTTAACCACGATTCACAGCGGTAAAGTCGAGTCGTAGCCCTGCTCCATGGCGATCCTGAAGCGTTGATAGGATCTTCGCACGAGTCCACCTAGTCTTTGCGACAGTGCCCGGGCGCACACTACAATCGTTTTGTTCGGCCGCAGCAATTAGCGCGTCGAAAGTCACCGCAGAAAACATGGTGCTGCCTCCTACAGATCTAGACGATGCTTCAAAACGCAGGAGTGGCTAGGCATGGCCCCTGAGAGCCGAATTGTCCTAATATGGTCGGCAACGAGTGCCGTTGTCCGTCGAGTGCGAGACCTACTCACGAGTAAGGGCCGCGATTCAGGCCACCTGCAGTCTTTCGACCATCACTGATTCTATCCATGAAGCGACGTCCATCACTGGAACCAAGGTCCAATAGGCAAACCCGCTTTTGCGGTATGAACTGCATAATGCAATCCGTGACGCCCTAGAGCGGTGGAGGTGGTTGCTGGTTCGCCATCAAGGCTCAGGGTAGCCATAGCCAAAAAAGGTCATCATGCGGGACGTTAAAAAACTGAAATTCGGACTTGCAGCGTTCATCATCGGTCTCGGCCCGCTGGCATCGTTGAGCGCCTCGGCGCAGGACGTCATCGCCGTCGCCGACGGAATCAACATGTGGGATGGGCAGTGGCACTTCGACGCAACGGGCTACGGCTGGGTGCCGTGGATGTATAGTACGGTGAACCTTCCACCGATTGCCGGCGGCGGCAGTGAGACCATCAAAACCGAGCCGCATCAATACCTAAAGTACGTCGAGGCCGGAGCGTTGGTCCAGGGCACCGTACGCAAGGGTGACTGGAGTCTGTGGACGGATTTCGTCTTTTTTAACTTGAATGCGGGCACCACCCATACGAGGGAAATTGGCCTGCCGGGCGGCGACCCCCTACTATCGGTGAATCGCAGCATCGACGCTTCACTTCGGGAGGCGATTTGGACCCTTGCCCCTGGATACACGGTCATGAACAACGACATTGGCACGCTGGACGTTCTGGTCGGCCTGCGCTACACGAGCGTGAGAATCTCGCTCGCCTACGAGTTCACCGCGCCACCGACCAAGTTGGCGAAGGGCGGCGGCTTCTGGCCGACATCGGATTCGACGGATGGCCTGATCGGCGTGAAGGGGTCGTTCCGACTCAGCAGGGACGGCAAGTGGTATCTGCCCTATGAGGCGGACGTCGCCGACGGTAACAAAAACTGGCAAAACAACGAATTTCTCGGCATCGGGTATCACTTTCACTGGGGCGATGTCACGCTCGCCGCCCGCAATCTGACCTATCAAGTATCTGACCGGCCGATCATCCAGAAGGTGCGGATGACGGGCCCGGTGTTCGGCGCAACGTTTCGTTGGTAACGACGGGTAACACGCCGGACAGCAGCATGCCCAAAGCGGCGAGCGCCCCGTAGGACGCATGCAGTCGTTCGTGTAGCTATTTGGCTGCCTGTGATTCTCGATTCCACGAATGTCAGCCTTGGCCGTTGCCGCAGTTCGGACGACCAGTGCTCGACTGCGCCCCGTTCACCATCGCGCGTGGAGTGATTATTCACGATCGCCAGAATATGCAGACAGGCCGAACGGATTGGATTGTCGCTTAGAGGAACTATGGCTGGGCTTGCAAAATCACCTGACAGCGCAAGTTCACGACTGCCTGAAGTGCTGGCCCGCCGGACTGTGGTCGCTGTCGCGGCGATCGCGATTCTGAGCGTGCCGTTTGCGGTGTTCGCTGCGATCAGCGGCCAGGTCACAGCATCGTCGTGGGCGGTGCCGTCGCGCTGACGAACCTGATGATCGGCGGCCGGCCGATCGCTTATCTCAGCGTCGGTTTGCTGACAGCGTTGACTCCGGTCGCGATCGTGTCCGGGGCGGTCCCAGTGGCGGGCGCGGGGGTAATGGCGATCATGTGCTTCGGGGTGGGGCTGAGCGCTGCTCGCGGGCTCAACCGGGGAATGCTGCTGATCCCGATGTATCTCGCGCATATGATCATTGCCCCGCCGCCTTGGGACGGGCACACCGCGGGGGACCGAGAATCAGGACCTCGTACCTGAGTGCTTTTGGACGTGACGACACGATTCGCGTTTTTAAGCATGTCTAGCCGCTGCGGCAACCATCCATATGGCGATGCTTCGACGTGCCATTGGCCGTCCCTCATGTTCACGCCGTTAGCGAGGGCAATGACGTCCTGAGCCGCTGCACTGCCAGCGGCGAGTACACCGAAGCTGAGAATGAATCCTGCGACTGCGCGCTTGGGGGATTGGCTTTTCTCGCCTCCCGTTCATCGGTTTGCGACCGCTCCCTCGTCGAGCCCCAGCACCACAATCTTTGCGGATCTGATAATCGTGGGCCACTCTGGGTGCGTAAAGCCGGCCGCCACGGCCAGTTTCTGCGCACCGTTCGCCATATACGTAATCACGCCCCCGGCGAGTGCGCCATCCAGCGCCTGACTCCAAAGCTTCTCTCCGGTCGCGGAATCAAGCGCGTAGAGGTT
Organism: uncultured Gammaproteobacteria bacterium; assembly: GCA_963755965.1. Classification (GTDB taxonomy): domain Bacteria; phylum Pseudomonadota; class Gammaproteobacteria; order Steroidobacterales; family Steroidobacteraceae; genus Bog-1198. The sequence continues at coordinate 265,538 of CAVWLU010000004.1, read as the reverse complement.
GCCCCCCACATCGCCAAAGAACAGCAGGCCGCCGGCCGTTGGCGTCCAACCCGCGACAATCGGGTAGTTAGATTTGACACGCCACTTCCATACGCCGGTATCAGCGTCGGTCGCGTACACCCAACCGGACCAGTGACCGTCGGCTTGAGCACGTTTGCCAAACCACCAGAAGGGATTGAGCGTCCCCTGCCCTGACCAGAGTGCCCCGAGTGGCTTGGCCCGCAGCTGTTTGTCGTCTTGCAGGCGCGCCGACGCGCACCAATCGACCGTCGCAGTAATGATGAGGTTCGTCGACGGAACATAGGAGGGACTGTTCCATTCCTCGCCACCCGAAGCGCCCGGACAGAAGTGAATGTATTTCTCGAGCGTGAAAGGTACGTCGGCATTCTCGATCTGGTCCACGGGTACACGGTAGAGCAGCTGGTTGTTGTTACCCAGATCGAAGCCGTGAAGGTATCCGTTCTTGACAGATACCACGAGGAGTTGCTTGCCTCCCCGAGTCTGAATCGGGACCGGCGGGTTCGACACGTCCCAATCGTGCCAATCGCTGGCATCTATCTTGAAGTGGTATCGGTAGTTTCCGGTCTTCGCGTCGAGCACGACTACCGAATCACTATAGAGATTCCCTCCCGGCCGAACGCCTACGTCGAAATCCGGCGCTGGATTTCCGCCGGGGACATACAGCGCCCCGGTCTTCGTGTCGAGCGTCGTGGAGGTCCAGGTGCCGCCACCGCTGATCGGTATGCCCGGCGCGTTTTGCCAAGTTGAGGTATCCAGCGGTGTTGCCCCCAGAGGCCCACGAACCGTGTCGCCCTCCTGTTTGGGAGCGAGAAAGAACTCCCAGACGATCTTGCCGCTCTTGGCATCGAGCGCATACATGTGGCCCTTGCCGCCCTTGTAATCACCGCCCGCATTGCCAATGAATACGAGCCCGTCGTACGCAATCGGAGCCGCCGGCACCGACTCCTTCAACTTGTGATCCGCAATCGTGGTTTCCCAGATTCGGTTTCCAGTGTTGAAGTCGTAAGCCACTACGCGCCCGTCGGTCGTGCCACGAAATAACATGCCGTCCAGGTAGGCAGCGCCCCGGATGGCCGGCAACATGCCGCCCGTATAGGACTCGTGCGTTCGCCAATTCTGGGCACACGTCGCGGGGTTGACCGAGAAAATATCGTGTTCAGTGGTGCCGATCAGGGCATTGTTCACCATGATCAGGCCGGACTCGAAGGAGGTGAATTCGTGGACGTCGTAGGTGCAGAGCACCCGCAGCTTCCCCACATTGGTCGTGTTGATCTGGCTTAAGGGTGACAAGCGATCCGAAGAAAGAGTTCGGTTATAGCTCGGCCAGTCCTCAGCGGCGTCCTTCCCGGTTGGGGTCGCTTCGGCGACAGCAGAAGACGCGGCGGCCTCAGGGGCTTTGTAAGCGGGATTCAATTCCTGACTCACCGTGCCGGCCGGCGCACCCAGAGTTTTTAGGAAATTCATCGCCATACCGCCGGCGAACACGGTCGGTGCCGGATAGGCGAGAAGCAGCCCGACGCCCGTTACAGCGCCGATCCCCGCAAGCACGGCAAGGGTAATCAGAACTTTCTTCGTGGTTGAAGCCCGAGGCGTGGCTTGGTTGTTGACCATTGATATTCCCCACCGCTGATATTTTTTTCTTGCTGATCTGAGGAAGTTACAACGTTACAACCCGGGGGCTGGGGCGGCTATTGGACCTTTGACCCAATCACCATACCGGCACGGCAACCGTACCTTCTTCGTATTTGTCACCCCTTGCGACGGGACGCCAGCACAGCGCGGCAGCGCACGGGAATCTCCGAGCGTCAGGTAACAGGCGGTCATTTCGGCGCGGCCGTCGAACAGTTTGATGGGCCGAACCGCGGGTTTGATTTGCCGAATAGCGGTATCGGTGAGCGACATTAGCAAGCACCAAGCTGAGTGAGCAAATCTGGGGGTATCGCAATTCTGGAGGTCCTTTTAACCCCATAAGTACCCCCAGAATTGGGGTACTGTCAATGGATCTCAAAAAACATCCGCTGACGTCCATAGTCGATGCGTAATTGATTCGTGGCTTAAAATATAGGGGTTTCGTGAACGTCCCTGGATGTGGATGGAGATTATCAGACATCGCCGGACGGGGTAGATGATGCCGGCTGAGGGATTACTCGGCGCTGCGCGCCTCGCCCTCCGGGTCGCCCTAACGGGCGCTCGCCGCCGCTTCGCGGCGTCGTCGAACCCTGCTTGTTTTATGTCGGGGGTTCGAATTTTCACCGACTATCGACCCGTACATTCGTGCATCTACGGATCGCTTTGGCGGGGCATGCCGGCTGAGGGATTCGAACCCCCGACCTACGGTTTACAAAACCGTTGCACTACCACTGTGCTAAGCCGGCATTTCATGACTGCGTTTTCCCGCTGCGCATTCTACCGTGACGGACGGTCGTTCAATCAATGGTTTGCGCAGGATTGGACGCGAACCGATGGCGGGTATATACGTCCACGAGCATGTCATTACTCAAAAAGCCGTCGGAAGCGAGCTTCGTGTCGGGCACCGGCGATCGGCCGTTGCTTTATCGCACCGTTGACGGCGTCCTCAAATCCGCCGTCGACGAAGCACCGGACGGCCTTGCGCTCGTCGTACCGTATCAGTCGGTTCGGTTCACCTTCGCGCAATTCGATCGCGAGGTCGAGCGAGCCGCACGCGGTATGGTCGCTTACGGACTCAAACCGGGAGACCGCATTGGCATCTGGGCACCGAATTGTCTCGAATGGTTGCTGACGATGTTCGGAGCGGCGCGTGCCGGTCTGGTGTTGGTCAACATCAACCCCGCTTACCGAACCACTGAACTCGAGTTTGCGCTGCGCCTCGTCGGCTGCCGCGCGCTGGTTTTTGCGCCGCGATTCAAGGGCAGCGACTATATGGAGATGCTGCACTCGCTGATCCCCGAGCTTCGCTCCGCCGCCCCCGGACGGCTGTTTTGCGCAGCCTTCCCGGAGCTTCGATTGCTCGTCGGATTGGGGGCAGAGCCGCTCTGCGGAGTCCTCTCGTTCGAGGATTTGATGGCGTCCGGACATGGTCTCGACAACGCGGTGCTGAGGTCGATCGGGGAGGATCTGGACGCAGACCGTGTGTTCAATATTCAGTTCACCAGCGGCACCACCGGCACTCCCAAGGGCGCGGCGCTGACGCACTTCAACATTGTCAATAACGGATTCTTCGTCGGTGAGGGCATGCGACTCACGGCCAACGACCGAGTGTGCATCCCGGTGCCGTTGTATCACTGCTTCGGGATGGTTCTTGGCGTGATGGGGGCCATGACGCATGCTGCGACGAGTGTGCTCTCCGGCGACGGCTTCGAGGCGCTGGCGGTACTTCAGACCGTCGCCGACGAGCGGTGCACGGCCCTTTACGGCGTTCCCACGATGTTCATCGCGGAATTGGAACATCCGCAATTCGGCGAGTTCGATCTGACTTCGCTGCGCACCGGTATCATGGCAGGATCGCCGTGTCCGATCGCCGTGATGCGCCGGGTGGTCACCGAGATGCACATGCCGGAGGTGACGATCTGTTATGGGATGACGGAGACCAGTCCTGTAAGTTTCCAGAGTCGACACGATGATTCCCTTGAGCGGCGTGTAACGACCGTGGGCCGAGTGCATCCCCACGTGCAGGTAAAGATCATCGACCCGGAGGGGCATGTCGTGCCTCGGGGGACCGCCGGCGAATTGCTGACTCGAGGCTACAGTGTGATGCGCAGCTATTGGCAGGACGCCGAGCGCACGCGGGAAGCGATCGATCCAGGCGGCTGGATGCACACCGGCGATCTGGCGGTGATCGACGAGGAAGGCTATTGCAACATCGTTGGCCGCGTGAAGGACATGATCATCCGCGGCGGCGAAAACATCTCACCGCGCGAAATCGAAGATTTTCTTTATGGCCATCCGGCCATACTCGATGTGGCCGTCGTCGGCCTTCCCGACGCCAAGTACGGCGAGGCTGTCTGCGCATGCATCCGGCTGCGCGCCGGGATGCTGGCCACGGAGGATGAGATCCTCGAATTCTGTCGCGGCCGGATTGCGCATTACAAGGTACCGCGCTACGTGCGCTTCGTCGACAGCTTCCCGCTCACGATCAGCGGCAAGATTCAGAAGTATCTAATCCGCGAGCAGCTAAGCTCCGAGCTCAAGCTTACCGAGGCGGCGCACGCATAGCCGCCGCTTCGGCGGTGCGCACGCGCCACTAGAAATGACTAGGTCGCCGGCTGCCCCAATAAATCCACGGCCGAATGGTACAGCTTGGCGCGGAGTTGAAATCGTTCATTGGCACGAGTGATGTAGCGTACGGCAATTTCGACGCCGCCGACCACGGGTTTGATGTTGACGCCCGGAGTACCGGAGAACGTTTTGCCGCGCTGGGTGGGAACCGCTCTGTGCCATTCTTGCTCCGCCTCACGAGCGTTTTCGGCCGTTGCTTCGACCACTTGCTTGGTGATGGCATCAACGATCGGGTAGGGATCCCTGCCGGAAGGCACTACGACGTGCAACTCGTCCCACAGCCATTGACCGGACGTGGAGAAATTGAAGTAGTGGCCTTCGATCGCAAAGCTATTGGTAAACGTGACGCGCCGCCCAGTGGGATGGCCCGCATCGCTCCAATTGCCGGTCTCGAGCAATACCGTGTGGAACATGCCAAGCTCGGTTACTTCGCCGCTGACGCCATTTATCTCTACCCAGTCTCCCAGCCGGATGCCGTTGCGGCCCATCAAAACCAGCCAGCCGAAAAACGCCACGATAAAATCCTTGAGCGCCACGGTGAGGCCGGCGCCGACGATGCCGATCATGGTGCCGAACTGACTCGGCATCCCGATGAGAATCAAGAGTATGACCACCGCCGCCAGCACACGGAGGCTAATCCGCGTGATGCTGCGCAGTGTTTCGACCTGGCGGCGGTCGAGCTTCGGATTGGTGAGCAGATGCTGCACCCATTTATCGACGAACAACAACGTGAGAAAAATCACGAGCACGATCGCGGCGTCCGACAGCAGCTTGTGTACCAGTGCGTTCGACTGAACCGCCACAATCCCGGCCCATTGCTGATACACCCCCGTGAGCTGTCGCTGATCCGCCGTTTGCTGATCGAGCAGGGTCAGGAGTTTTTGATTGGCCGAGATCATTTTGGTCTGAGTCAGCAGTGCCGCTGCGTCTTCGTGGTTATGCTGAGTCACCGGCGCAGGAGCCGCCGGCGCGGGCGTCACCGGATTGGCGCCGTCTTTAGCGCTCTTCGTGTGGTGAGAGAGCTCGGCGATTCCCCCCTTCGTATTCTCCAGACTCTCCGCGAGCGCGACGCGCTGCGTACTTAAAGTCTGAGTTTTCTGCCGAGCGCTGCCTTCGGCGTCGCCGAGCTGCTGCAATTTCTGCCGCAATTTGAGCCAATCGCGCAGCTGTGCCAAGGAGCCGCGGCGTTCCGCGGCGGGGGGCACAGCCGCGGGCGCAGCCGCGGCGCGCGCTTTGACCTGCGCATCATGCTCCTGCACCATGGCTTCGATGCGTTGTTGCGGATTGCCGCCGGCGGCGAGGAGATCTTGATCGGCTTCCTCTACTTCGTCCTTGTCCAAATCCAGCTGCGATTGAGCGAGATCTACCTCATCCTGCAGCCCATCCTTCTGGGAAGTCGTAGCTGCCGCGAGAGTGGCCGTCAGCTGGGCCACACGTTGCTGGTCGGCGTCCAAAAGCGCCTGGGACTTCACCAGGCGATCGCGGATCTTGAGCGCCTCGGGACTCAAGGTCGGGGGATGCGCCTCCACGTCGCGCAGGGCGGCGGTGAAGGCGAGGGCAAGTTCGTGGTCGGCATACCGCAATGCCGACTGAGCATAGGGTTGCTCTTCGGGAGTCGTCGCAAGCTGGGCCAGTCTAAGTGCCGTGGCATAGCTACTCTCATCGACCAATGCCGTCGACGTCACGGCGGTGTCGCGTTTCTTGACCGATCCCGGCGAGGGCGGTTTCGTATGCCACCATCCCGCTCCAGCCGCGATCAGCAACAGCGCGAGCCCGGCGGTCCATGCCTTGTGCAACGGGCTCATAATTGACGCGCCGGCGGCGGCGTAGGTAGCAAATCGGCAAGCGCCGATTTGAGCAGGGCCACATGCGCGAACAACGCATCGACATGGCCGCCGAAGCCGTCGTCCGCGGGAGAATCGAAGGTGAGCAGGCGTTTGGGTTCGTTCGCCGCGGCGTATAGGCGCAGGGCGTGGGAATAGGGAATCAGCGTGTCGGCGCGGCTATGTGTGATCAAGACGGGCATGTGTACCTCGGGCATTCGAGCCAGAGAATCGAAATGTACCGAGGCGACGTAGCGTACCGGAAGCAGCGGATATTTGTCGGCCGCCGCGTCGGGAATGGACGTGAATGCCCCGAACAACACGAGCGCTGCGGCAGGGTGGTGCGTAGCGAGCAGTACGGCGGGTCCGGAACCCAGAGAGTGGCCCAATAAGATAATTCGGTTCGGGGTTACACCGCGCATCAACAGCGCTCGATAGGCCGCGTCGGCATCCTCGTACATCGCGGCTTCGGATGCGGTCCCCGGCGACATTCCAAAACCTCGATAATCGATATCCATGACGCTAAAGCCCGCCTCGCGCAGCGCCTGGCAATGCTCCACCTGTCCGGCTGAGAAGGCCGAATCGGCGTTGCCGTGCAATTGCAGTATCCAATAGCCCGTGTCGTTGGCCTCATGGGCATGGAATACGAGACCCATGAGCATCGTGCCGGCGAAGGTGGGAACTTTGACCCTCTCGGCGTCCGACGGGAGTTCTCGAAGCAGATTGACTTGGCTGCGCGCCGTAGCGAACACAAGTTCGTCTTCGTGCAGTTTGAGCCAGGTCACGCTGGCAGCCAGTATCACGATGAGCGAGGCGGCGCCGATCAATGAATAACGCGCGATGCGTCGCGCGATATTCGATCGATGAGAATGCGGTTGGTTCACGGGGTTCGGGTGGCGGATTGGATCGCGCCGTATGCCCGCCTAGTGCCAGCTGCCGACCGCATCTCGGGCGGCCTGATTGAGGGGCCGGGCGATGAGGCCGCTCTGGGAGACCTTGATCTCATACAATGCCCCGTCCCCCAAGGGCAGATAGGTAGCGCTGCCGTATAGGGCATCGAACCACGGCACCCAGGCATGGTAGCGATGCACCAGGTTCCACAGATCGACGCGATTCGGGGGATTCAAGGGATATACGGTGCGCGGCAAATTGCGTTCGTCTTCGATATTCGAGTATCGGCCGCTGATTCTTTCGAGGCGGTAAGCGGCATCAAAGCCCACCAGATTCGCGATTGCCTGCCATTTTAAAATCCGCGCATCGATTTGCCACTCATCGCCGCTCAAGGAAAAATCCGCACGCTCTCCCGTAGGATAGGTGAGGACGCAGTTGAATTGGTGCGCCCCCGTACGCGAAATCTGCAGTTCCCCTGCCGGCTGTTCCGCGCTCAATCGTTGATAGGTACGCAGGTTTGCGCCCATCAAGAGCGCGCTTGCCGCAAGCAGGAATAGCGCGAGTGAGGTGACGCCGCTGAACAGTCCGCCGACGACGCGGCGACGCCGAAAGCGACGCACCGCCGCGATGAACATGAGTAACCCGGCGAGCCCCAAGACGGCGATCAGTGCTGTGAGTGTCATGGGCGATGATCTAACGGGAACCGGAACCGAACCTCATGGGACTAACAAAAACACTTAGCTCGGCCCCGGTGTCTCGTTGCAGACACCCCGTAGTTTGCTGTGTTTCCAATGATTTGCAAGTGGTAAGGACGATTGTCTGCGGTTGGGAGCACATTCAGCTCCCTGCGCTGTGATTCGTTTCACGCTCGGATCCGAGCTACGCTCATTAACGGACATTAATAATTCGGCCATTGGGCTTTAACCGTGTTGAGCCCAGGGTAGCCCGCATGCAAGCCGACCAACTGGGGATAAACTGTCGCGGATCGGCTTTCCGTGCTCTGATTGACCGCGCCACGGTCCGGGTCTCGGCGAGGTTGTCTATCTAATGTGGATTGTTGAAGTTGCGCTGCGCCGTCCCTACACGTTCCTGGTGATGGCGCTGCTGATCCTGATCGCAACGCCTCTGGTGCTGCTCCGGATGTCGACCGACATCTTTCCCGAAATAGATATTCCGGTGATCAGCATCGTCTGGACCTACGGCGGGCTGTCGGCTCAAGAAGTCGGCAACCGCATCACTGCGGTCAACGAGCGCAGCCTCACGACCACCGTCAACGACATCGAACACATCGAATCGCAGTCGTTGTCAGGTCTCTCGGTGATCAAGATTTTCTTTCAGCCGCACGCCAATATTCCGACGGCCATTGCGCAAGTCACGGCGATCGAACAGTCGCAATTGCGGCAACTGCCTCCCGGAATCTTGCCGCCCCTGGTGATCAAGTATTCGGCGTCGAGCATTCCGGTCATCCAATTGGGTCTGTCCAGCCCCACCATGACCGAGCAGGCGGTGTTCGATTCAGCGGTGAATTTCCTGCGCCCGCGGCTGGTGACCATTCCGGGAGTGGCCGTACCGTGGCCGTACGGCGGAAAGCAACGCGTGATTTCGGTCGACCTCGACACCAACGCATTGCTCGCGAAAGGGCTGACGCCGAACGATGTCGTCAACGCCGTGAATACCCAAAACCTGGTGCTGCCCTCCGGGACGGCCAAGATCGGGTCGACCGAATACGTTCTCGCCACCAACGGTTCTCCGGATACGATTGCCGGACTCAACCGGATTCCGGTGCTTACCCGCGGCGGCGCGACCACCTATTTGTCCGAAGTGGCGCATGTGCGCGATGGATTCTCTCCGCAGACCAACATCGTACGTCAGAACGGCGAGCGCGGTGTGCTGGTTTCCATCATCAAGAACGGCGGCTCATCGACCTTGGATATCGTCAGCGGCCTGTTCGCACAATTGCCGGTAGTTCAGCAGATTTTGCCGAAGGACCTCAAGATCACACCGCTGTTCGACCAGTCGGGCTTCGTCCGAGCCGCCATCAGCGGCGTGGTGCGCGAGGCGCTGATTGCCGCCTGCCTGACTGCCGCGCTGATTTTGCTGTTTCTCGGCAATTGGCGAAGCACCTGCATAATCGCGGTGTCCATTCCATTGTCCATACTTTCCTCGATCATTGCGCTCTACTTTTTGGGCGAGACGATGAACATCATGACCCTCGGCGGGCTCGCGCTCGCGGTTGGTATCTTGGTCGATGATGCCACGGTGACCATCGAAAACATCGAGCGCCACATGCATTTGGGCTCCGATTTGCATAAGGCGATATTGGAGGGTGCCGGCGAAATCGCGGTCCCCGCTCTGGTATCCACGCTGTGTATTTGCATCGTTTTCGTGCCGATGTTTTTTCTGACCGGCGTGGCGCGCTATTTGTTCGCTCCTCTTGCGGAGGCCGTGGTGTTCGCGATGCTGGCCTCGTATGTCCTATCGCGCACCTTGGTGCCCACGTTGGTGATGTTGCTGACCGAACATACGCCGGCGGACACAGCCGCTGTCCTGAGCCCGCTGCAGCGCGTGTATCGCGCTTTCGATGCGCGCTTCGAGAAAATACGCGGCGGATATCGGGTGATTCTTTCCGAAGTTCTCGCACGACGCCGGCTCTTCGCGGGCCTGTTCCTGGGTTTTTGCGTGCTGTCTTGCTGTCTGGTGTTCATCTTGGGGCGCGATTTCTTTCCAAGCGTGGACGGAGGTCAAATTCGGCTGCACATGCGTATGCCCTCTGGAACGCGCATCGAAGAAACGGCGCGGGCGGCGGATCAGGTGGAGAGCGTCATACGGACGATAGTTCCGGCGCGTGATCTTGGCACCGTGGTCGACAACTTGGGGATTCCGGTCAGCGGTATCAATAACTCCTACAGCAACGCCGGAACCTTCAGCAGCCTGGACGGTGAGATTCAAGTCGCCCTGAATGATGGGCACCGGCCGACGGAGCGCTATGTGGAGCAGATGCGGCGTGAATTGCCGCGGCATTTCCCCGGCGTGGAGTTCTTCTTCCAACCCGCCGACATGGTGACGCAGATCTTGAATTTCGGCATGCCGTCCGCTCTCGATGTCAAGATCACCGGCGCCGACTTGCGCGTCAATTATGATATTGCCGCGAAGCTCATGAAGCAGATCCAAATGGTTCCGGGGACGGTGGATACCCACATTCATCAGCGGCTCGATCTTCCGACACTGTCGTTGAACATGGATCGCACGCAGCTGCAGACGCTCGGTTTGAGTCCCAACGACGTGACCACGGACTTGCTGGTGTCAACGGCCGGCACCACGCAGACCTCACCGGTGTTCTGGTTGAGTCCGACGAATGGCGTGGTCTATAACTTGGTGGTGCAATCACCGCAATATGCGGTCGATAGCTTGGATGCGTTGCTGCGCACGCCGGTGCGCGCGGCGGCGGCGGCCGAGACCGTGCCGCCGCAGCTGCTGAGTAATCTGGTCGGCGTGGCTCCTGCGGTACAAGCAGCGGTCGCCTCGCGGTATAATTTGGCGCCGGCGATCGATATATATTCAAGTGCGCAAGGCCGCGATATGGGGAGCGTTGGCGCGCAAATCAGACAATTGGTGGATGCCTTGCGTCCTAAGCTACCGCGCGGCGTGACCGTGGATTTGCTTGGCCAGGTAAAAACCATGCATTCATCTTTCATCGAGCTGGGTGTCGGGCTCGTGATGGCGGTCGTGATGGTCTATCTATTGATCGTCGTCAATTTTCAATCCTGGGTCGATGCATTCATCATTATTACGGCGCTGCCGGCCGCTTTGGCGGGAATTTGCTGGATGTTGCTGCTGACCGGCACGACGTTGAGCGTTCCGGCGATGACGGGCGCGATCATGACCATGGGCGTCGCAACCGCTAACAGTATTTTGGTGGTTTCGTTTGCGCGCCAACGCATGGGAGAGGGGCTCGATCCTGTGAAAGCAGCGCTCGATGCCGGCGCCACCCGAATCAGACCGGTCTTGATGACGGCGCTGGCGATGATCATCGGAATGATTCCCATGGCACTTGGCCTGGGTGAGGGTGCGGAGCAGAATGCGCCCTTGGGTCGCGCGGTGATCGGCGGTCTGCTGTTTGCGACCCTCTCGACGCTGCTGTTTGTTCCTGTGATTTTTGCAGGTATCCACCTGCGGTTGGAACGTCGCAAACATGCGGCCGGAATTGTTTGATATGACGGATCCGAAGTCTTCCACGGTTTTGAGGCGCGCCAAATTCATTGCCGGCGGTATCGTTGGCGCGCTCCTGATGGGAGCCGTGATCGTGCTCGTCTTGCGCAGTTTTCAGGCCCGCGCTCTGGACGCTTCCACGGCGCTGCACGCAAAGCAGTATGTGACGACGGTGACTCCCAGTGCGGCGAACAGTGGGCAGCCGCTTACCCTGCCGGGGACGCTGCAGGGGGTCATTGAATCGACGCTCTATGCGCGCAGCAACGGCTACATCGTCCGTTGGCACAAGGACATCGGAAGTTCAGTCACCAAGGGTGAATTGCTCGCCGAGATTGCGGCACCGGAGATCGAACAGGAGTACGCGCAGGCCATGGCGGCGCGCGCGCAGGCCGACGCCAGCGCCAACCTCGCGAAGAGCACCGCGGATCGCTGGCAAAGCCTGCGGAAGAAGGACGCGGTAACCCAACAGGAGTTGGATGAACGTCAAAGTGCCTATAACCAAGCTAAGGCAAATCTCGACGCTGCCGATGCCAACGTGGGGCGCCTGCGCAAGCTTTTGGGCTTCAATCAAGTGGTGGCGCCGTTTGACGGCGTGGTCACGCGGCGCAATATCGATGTCGGCGACCTGGTCAACGCCGGCAATGGCGGTACCGGACAGGCGCTCTTTTCCGTGGCTCAGATCGATCCCCTGCGCCTGTATGTGTATGTGCCGCAGGTGTATGCGCACCAGATCAAGATCGGCGACGCGGTCGCCGTCAACTTGGCTGAGCGGGCAGGCGAGGAGTATCAGGGCACCGTTGCGCGCACCGCGCGTGCGATCGATACGGCCACGCGCACCATGCAGGTCGAAATACGGATTCCGAATCCCAACGGCGCGCTGATTGCGGGATCCTATGTGCAGGTCATGATGCCGATCCATGTCGATACCAAATCTCTGGTGATACCCACCAATGTTTTGCTGTTTCGGCCGCAAGGCACTCTGGTCGCATTAGTGGACGAGCGCGGGCGCGTGCAATTGAAGCTGGTAAAGCTGGGCACCGATTTTGGCACTAGCGTAGAGGTTTTGAGCGGTCTGAACGTATCGGATCGGGTGGTTTTGAATCCGGCGGATTCGCTTGCCGACGGCGATATGGTGACGCTGGCCGCGCGGGCGGACAAGGCTCCATAGCGATGCGGAGCGCCCCGAAAAGGTGGTATCGGGTCGCGGGATGGATGACGCTGCTGTCCGTCGGCGCCTGCGCCGTCGGCCCGGACTATCACCGGCCCGCCGCGGAAGTGCCGCCGGCATGGGAACCGCAGGCCCCCTGGCATGAAGCGTCGCCGAGCGACACCGCGCTAAAGGGCAATTGGTGGGAATTGTTTCAGGACGCGAGCCTCGATTCGCTGGTGGAGCGCGCGCTCAAAAGCAATCAGAATTTGCGCGTCGCGGCCGCGCGTCTCGAGCAGGCGCGCGATCAAGTCACGGTCGTAGCGTCTGCGCAATATCCCTGGGTCGGCCTGTCGGCTGACGCCGGCCGGGGCAAGATCTCGGCGGATCGGCCTCTGGCAAGTTATGTGCTTCCGAACGCTTCCACCACTCAGAATGATTTTATCTTAGGTCCGACCGTCAACTACGAAGTGGATCTATTCGGGCGCGTGAGGCGCGAGGTCGAAGGTGCGCGGGCATCCGCAGACCAGGCGGAAGCGGATTTTGAAAATATGCGTCTGATGCTGACGGCGCAGCTTGTGACCGATTATTTCAATTTGCGGGAAGCCGATGCCGAGATTGACGTCGTACGCCGCAGCTTGGAATTGCAGCGCGAAGCGCTCGGATTTATCACCGCCCGACACGATCTCGGAGACGCGACGGGTCTGGACCTCGCACAGCAGCAGGCACTGCTCGAGGCAAGCGGTACGCAACTTGAACTGCTGCAAATTCAGCGCGCCCAGTACGAACACGCCATCGCCACTTTGGTGGGAACGCCGGCGCCGAGTTTCAGTCTGCCGCCCACCGTGGCCGTGACCTCGATTCCAGTCTTGCCGGTGGGTCTGCCCTCCGATCTATTGCAGCGCCGCCCCGACGTTGCATCGGCGGAGCGGGCCATGGCTGCCGCAAATGCACGAATCGGCGTGGCACGCGCTGCCTATTATCCGACCATCGATCTCGTGCCGACCTTTGGCGGTCCCAATGCCGGCTGGCAGAGTAGTGCGCTGTCGACTTTGTTCGAGGCGCCGAGCGTATTCTGGTCGATCGGTTTGTCCGTCAGCGAGACACTGTTCGACGCCGGTAAAACGCGAGCCAACGTGCGCATTGCAAATGCCGATTATTCCGCGGCGGTGGCGACTTACCGGCAGACGGTGCTGACCGCGATGGAAGAGGTCGAAAACGGCATAACTGGTTTGACCTCTCTCGATCGGGCCTCGACGCTAGCTGACGCCAGCGTGCGGGACGAACAACGCGCATTTGATATTGCGAGCGATCGCTACAAGGATGGTGTGGACACGTATCTGGATGTAATCACGGCCGAGCAAACACTGCTCGGCAATCAGCGGCAGGCGGTGCAGATTCACGGCCAACAATTCGTCACGACCGTGTACCTAGTCAAGGCATTGGGCGGCGGCTGGACCCCAGGGCCGAGCACAGTCGCGCGAACGGACTAGCTCCGGGGCTTTTGTCCCTTCGACAGCGTCTCGATGGAGGCCGGCGGAGAGACGGAGTGTGATTGAACGAAGTCGACGCCGAGCGCCGTCAGCCATTCCTGCTCGGCCGGCGATTCGGTGCGCTTTGCCACGGTGTGCATTCCGAGGACTCGCGCCATTTGCACCACCGCCGTAATTGCCGCTTGCGATACTTTGTCGGTGCGCATTTTTGCCGTGATCTCCGGCGCAAGCTTGATATAACGAACACCGGGTAGGCGCAGCAAGTCGAAGCATTCGGTACGCATTGCGAAATCATCGAGCACCATGGGACAACCGAGGCGATGCAAGGCCGCGGCAACTTCGGAAATCCTATCCGACATTTTGACCGCAGTCGGTACATCGACTTCAAAAGCGATCATCGCCTTCGGCAAAGATGATTTGGCAAGACACAGGCCCACGAACTTGATGAAGTGTTCGTCGTGCAGCGCCGTCGTCGTGAGATTCACGGAGAACATCACGGCACTCGACTGCCACACGTCGGGGTGATGGACGAGCCAGCCAATGAGCTCGGTGACGACCCGGCGATCGATCATCGAACCCAATCCGTTATCAACTGCGGCTTTCAGCATCGCCTGCGGAGCGGAATTCGGAGCGTCATCGGATTTGGATCGAAGCAACACCTCGTAGCGCTTGAGCTGACTGCCCTTGGTCAAGGGAACCAGGCGTTGCACATGCAGCGCAATTGGGCTGCGGCGCAGCGCTGCGTGCAAGCGATCGATTTCCGGAGTGACGGCCTGTGAGGTCCGCCTTTCCGCTGAGCCTATCGATGGGGGCTCAGCCGCCGGGGCAGCGGGCGCAGCCGGCTTCGCGGCCGGCATGCTCCCTGAATCCGCCAGCGAGAGTTCGATAGATGCTGCCGGAAGTCTGGACGAAGTCGACCCGAGAGACGCTGCCGGGAGTCTGGACGAAGTCGATCCGATAGATGCTGCCCGGAGTCTGGAGGACGTCGACCCGATCGTAGGCGCGTGAGGCGCGTGAGGGGCGTGCGTGGGTGCGGCGCGCGCAGGAGCGGGCGCGGCGTGCGCGGGTATGGGTTGTTGCGCCGGCGGCGTGCGCCGCTCCGGCGCAGCGGGTCGAGCGGGCGGCGATGACCTCGCCTGCGCCGCAGTCGGAGTGGAGGCTATGCGCACCGTTGACTCGGATTTGCCGACTCCTTTGAGACTTGCCAGTGCAGGCGCCTTGGCGGCGGGCGCCGCGGGCGCACGTGCCGTCTCAGGCGCCGGTTCGGAGTTCGGGCGCATGCCGACGAAATCGGCGAGCGCACGCTGCACCTTCGGCGTCATGAATTTAACGGCGCCGCGGTCATCCGGTTTGATGACGCGACTATCCATGATCACCATGACGACGCCGACCAAACTGCGGCGTCCGTTCACTGCTCGTAGCAGCAGTGCCGAGCGCGAATCGCCAAGATCGTATGCCAGAACCGGGGGACCATCGTTGCTCGAGAATGCCTCGAGGGCTTCGCGCACCGCATTGTGCTCATCGGGGCCCATGGAGCTCTCGCTCAGCCAGAGCACGTCCCCATGTTCATCGTGCAGAGATACGGCAAGCGCGCGCGCCGGCTCGACGGCCGCGCGCATTTTTTGACAAACGGCATCGAAATCGACGAGCGGACTTTCCGTTGCGCTGAAGGGTTTGCCCTGCTCCATAGTTCCGATACTTTTAGAGTGAGCGTACATATCTACCGTACCGGCATCTTTCTTGGTGTGATGGTCTTCGCCAAAATGCGGGAGAGCCTTCGCACGGCGTGGCGGGCGGGAAATGGAGGGGGATGTAGTCGGTATGACATATCATCGGTATCCGTTTGCAGTTACGACTACACTTTGTAAACCATGGCTCCGACCGCAGGATCTCGTCAATATCGCTATTACGATTTTGTGATGGCCGCCTATGTATGCGTTCTGCTGTGCTCAAATCTGATCGGCCCCGCCAAAGAGACCTCGATTCAAGTGCCGATATTCGGCACGGTAACGTTCTTGGCCGGTGTCCTTTTTTTCCCCATTTCCTACATATTCGGCGATATTTTGACCGAAGTTTACGGCTACGGTCGCGATCGCCGCGTGGTCTGGGCTGGTTTCGGGGCACTGGCGTTTGCCTCCGTCATGGCTGCGGTGGTCGTGCATCTGCCGCCGTCGGCAAGCTCGCGCACAAGCCAGCCGGCGGTAGAGGTCATTTTCGGCAACACGCCGCGCATCGTCTTGGCGTCGATCAGCGCTTTTTTGTGCGGCACCTTCGTCAACAGTTATGTGCTCGCGAAGATGAAAATATGGACTCGGGGCCGTTGGCTGTGGACCCGCATCGTCGGGTCGACATTGTGCGGCGAACTGGTCGACTCTGTAATTTTCTATTTCGCCGCCTTCTACGGCCGCATCCCGGAGTCGCATCTGGTGGTGCTCATGTTCACTCAGTACGCGCTGAAAAGCGGTTGGGAGATCATCGCCGCGCCGCTCACCTATCGTGTCGTGTCCTTCCTGAAAAGGGCGGAAAACGAGGATTACTACGACATTGGGACGAACTTCACACCTTTCTCTCTAAAGGCCTGAGATAAGGCCGCTGGCGAACTATTTCTCGCTTTGCCGTGTGCACCGATTGGCGCAACGCGCGTTTGCGATGTAGCTAGATCAAATTACAGGGAGAGAATGATGCGAATCGATTCCGGCTGCATTTTGGCCGTTATGTTGACCCTGGGCGTGAGCGCTTGCACCGTCACGGCGACCGCGCCACGTGTCGTCGTGCAGCCTGGAGTGGAAGTCGTGGTCGCGCGGCCACCGCCGCCATTGCGCGTTGAAGCGGTGCCCCCGCCGCCGGCAGGCGAATTGTATGTTTGGCAGCCCGGGCACTGGCGCTGGGAAGGAAACGCGTATGTGTGGCATGGCGGCCATTACGAGCGGCCCCCCAGTGCCACCGCCGTCTGGGTTGCGCCGAAATGGGTGAACCGCGACGGCCAGTGGGTATTCAAACCGGGTCATTGGGCTTATCACTAACCGACGCACCGGCTAACCGATGCACCGGCGAAGCGGCGGCCATTGTAATTGGTCGGCGCTTCGCCACAATTTGCCACCGTGTCTCAAGCGGCTTGCCCGAATAGCCGCGCGAAATAGCTCCCACGAGGCGGCGAAGGTCGTCGCCCGAAGTGGCGAAATCCTACGTGAGGAGCTGTTATGGACAATGCATTATCGAAGATCATTTGGACGGTCGGACTGATGGGCATCAGCGCAGCCGCGCTAGCGGATATGCCGCCGCCCAAGACCGCACCCCCTCAAGAGCCGATCGGATTCGTCACGGGCGGCGTGATCGGCGGCTTCGCGGCCGGTCCGGTGGGGGCCGTCATCGGCGCCGGAATTGGTACCTGGCTGGGTCAACGGGTACACCGAGCGGGCGAGGCAACCAAAGCGGAAGCAAAGGTCGCGGCGCTCGAGAGCGATAAATCGCAGCTGCAGAGCAAGACCGCGGCGCTCGAAAGCGAGACCAGCGATTTGGCGGAGACCAACCGCACCCTCACCGCGCGGCTCGATGAACTTTCCCACAGCGTGGAGGAAGCGCAAAGCGCCAAGGACGACACCGCGCGCGAGAACGCCGCCAAAGTGCTCGACGGTCTGCAGGGCGAAGTGCTGTTTCGCACCGGCAGCGCAGAGATAACGCCGGAGACGGCGCACGGGATTCAGCTTTTGGCCGGAGCGGTCGCGAAATCACCCGCGCTTCAAGTGAGGATCGACGGCTATGCCGATCCGCGCGGTACCGTGGACACCAACCTCAAGTTATCCGAGCAGCGCGCCAATGCAGTGCGCGATCTGTTCCTCGCGGCTGGTGTCGACGACGAGGCGCTCGAAGTCAACGCCTACGGAAAGAGTCAGAGCGTCGCCGCGGACAACGACGGTTACGCGCTGGAGCGTCGCGTGAGGCTGACCTTGCAAGCGGCAGGGCCGGCCCCGGTCGCCCGGGTAGGCGCAGCCACTTCGGCGGCCGATCCGTCGGCGCCGGTGGATACCCTCCAAATGAGCGAAAAGCAGTGATCAGGGGCGGCTCGGCGTCAAGACGCGTCGAGCCGCTCTTGTTTCCGCAGCCGCCACACGCCTACGATAGCGTATGGTTGACCATCCTAAGATCGTGTTATTGGACCGCTTGCAAACAGGCGAATCGGCGAACCCCTCGCCCGAAAAAATCCTCGCCGGCATACCGCGCACTCGCGTCTCGAATCAATACACGGATGCCACGCAACAATTTTTCTGCGGGCTTTGGACCAGCACAAGCGGCAAGTGGCGCGTGCGCTATACGGAACACGAATTGTGCGTGCTGATCGAAGGCCGCGTTCGGCTCGAGTCGGTCACCGGCGAGAAGCACGAGTTGCGGGCGGGCGATGCCTTCGTAGTCCCGGCCGGTTTCGAAGGCACCTGGGAAGTCGCCGAACCGTGCAAGAAATGGTACGCGATATTTGAAGCGAAGACCTAGCTGAGGCTTGGGTCCCCGCCCGCCCAAGCCGAACGCGGCGACCGCTCGCGCGTCAGGCCGTCTCGCGAATCACCGCGCTCAAGATGTCCACGATCTGACTGATTTGCTTGGGCTCGATGATCAATGGCGGAGACAATGCGATGACGTCGCCGGTCTGGCGCACCATGATCCCGCGCTCGAAGCACTTGAGGAACACGTCGAACGCTCGCGCGCCCGGTTTGCCGGCACGCGGCTCGAATTCGACGGCGCCGATCAAGCCGTAGTTGCGCACGTCGATCACATGCGGCAGTCCGCGCATGGTGTGCACGGCATCCTCCCAAGTCGAGCTTAGCGTTGCTGCGCGCGTCAGCAACTCTTCCTTGGCATAGATGTCGAGCGTCGCCAAGGCGGCCGCGCAGGCAACCGGATGAGCCGAGTAGGTATACCCGTGAAATAGTTCGATGGCATTTTCGGGGCCTTGCATCAAGGCATCGTAAATTTTCCGCTGCGCAAACACGGCGCCCATCGGTATGGCGCCGTTGGTCAGTCCTTTGGCCGTGGTCATGAGGTCGGGAGTCACCTCGAAGGCCTGGGCCGCAAACGGTTTGCCGACGCGGCCGAAGCCGGTGATGACCTCGTCGAATATCAGCAAAATGTCGTGCTTATCGCAGATTTCGCGCAGGCGTTTCAAGTATCCCACCGGCGGCAACACTACGCCGGCCGAACCGGACGCGGGCTCGACGATCACGGCGGCGATGGTCGACGCATCGTGCAGCGCGATGAGCCGTTCCAGATCATTGGCCAAATGCATGCCCCAATGCGGCAGGCCGCGCGAGAAGGCGTTGTGTCCGATATCGAGCGTATGCGGCAGGTGATCCACGCCTGGAAGCATGGAGGAGCCAAAGATTTTGCGGTTGTTGACCATGCCTCCGACCGACATGCCGCCAAAGCCCACGCCGTGATAGCCCTTTTCGCGGCCGATGAAGCGTGTGCGCTGGCCGGCGCCGCGAGCGCGATGGTAGGCGATGGCCATCTTCAACGACGTGTCGACGGACTCGGAGCCCGAATTCGTGAAGAACACGCGATCCATTCCCGGCGGCGCAATCTTCGAAAGTCGATTCGCGAGTTCGAAGGCGATCGGGTGGCCCATTTGAAAGGCCGGGGCGAATTCCATGGTGGCGAGCTGGCGCGTCACGGCTTCGGTGATTTCACGGCGACCGTGGCCTGCATTCACGCACCAGAGGCCCGCGACCGCGTCGAGCACCTGCCGGCCATCGGCGCTCCAGTAGTGCATGCCTTCGGCACGTACCAACAAGCGCGGATTGGCCTTGAATTGGCGATTGGCGGTGAACGGCATCCAAAAAGCGTCGAGGTCACCTTGCGCGGGAGCGGGAGTAATTTGGGCATTCATCGCGGGATCCTTAGGTTTTGGGCTTGCTGTTTTGCCAATGTCGGCAGCCGATGATAAGGAAATTCAACAGATTCCTCAATTTTAGCTGTATTTGAGGTGCTACTGTTTAATATAATGGACACTATGAGTCTGGATGTCGGCGCCCATTTGAAATCCGTACGGCAGATGTACGGCCTGTCGCAGCGTGAACTCGCAAAGCGCGCCGGCGTCACCAATGGCTTGATTTCCCTGATCGAGCAGAACCGCGTGAGTCCGTCGGTGAGTTCGCTGAAGAAAGTCCTCGATGGCATCCCCATGGCTCTGGCCGACTTCTTTACTCTGGACTTGGCGGGCAAGCCCGAGGTGTTTTTTCCCCGGGCTGAGCTCGCGGACATTGGCACGGGCGCCGTGGAATTACGTCTCGTCGGCGGCCGGTTGGCCAAGCGCAGCATGTCGATCTTGCACGAACGCTATGCACCGAATGCCGACACCGGCGAGGAGATGCTCTCGCACGCGGGCGAAGAGGGCGGCGTGATTGTCAAGGGTCGGATCGAGCTCGCCGTGGGCGGCGAATCACGAGTATTGGGCGCGGGCGATGCCTATTACTTCAAGAGCTCCATTCCGCATCGATTTCGCAATCCCGGACGCGACGAATGCGAGATCGTGAGCGCAAGTTCGCCACCCACGTTTTAGCGCGGCCTTGAGGTAGCATACGACCCCATGAGCACGGTAACGGTAGCCGCCACCCAGATGGCATGCAGTTGGGATCGCGACGCCAATATGGCGCGCGCCGAGAAATTGATACGCGAGGCGGCGCGCCGCGGCGCCAATATCGTGTTGATTCAGGAATTATTCGAGACTCCGTATTTCTGCAAGGATCACGCGACGCGGTATTTCGATCTGGCGAAACCTCTGGAAGCACATCCGGCGGTGGAGCACTTTCGCGGTCTGGCGCGGGAGCTCGGCGTGGTGCTTCCAGTGAGCGTGTTCGAGCGCTCCAATAATGCCTTTTATAACTCTTTGGTGATGGTGGACGCGGACGGTGCGGTGCTCGGCAGCTACCGCAAATCGCATATTCCGGAGGGGACGGGATATCACGAGAAATTCTATTTCTCGCCGGGAGATACCGGATTCAAGGTATTCGACACGGAGTTCGCCAAATTGGGCGTCGCGATCTGCTGGGATCAGTGGTTCCCGGAGGCAGCGCGGGCCATGGCGCTGATGGATGCGGAAATATTGATGTATCCGACGGCGATCGGCTCTGAGCCGCAGGACCCCGATTTAGATTCCAGTGCGCATTGGCAGCGCACCATGCAGGGTCATGCGGCGGCCAATGTCATGCCCGTAGTGGCATCGAACCGCATCGGCATCGAAGAAGGCGAAAGGTACAGCATGACGTTCTACGGGTCGTCGTTCATCGCTTCGCACACCGGCGAAAAGGTCGCGGAAGCAGATCGCGTCAGCGAAACCGTGCTGACGGCGACATTCGATTTGGAGGCCGTGCGCCGCTACCGGCAGGCATGGGGCGTGTTCCGCGATCGGCGCCCCGATCTGTACTACCCAATTCTGTCACTCGATGGACGCGGCTGAGGTTTTCGAACTTCCGCAAGATTTGGTCTTTGTCGACTTAGAGACGACCGGCGGCAACGCGGACTATCACCGCATCACCGAGGTCGGCATCATCCGGGTCGAAAAGGGCTTGTGCGTCGAGGAATGGAGTTCACTCGTGAACCCGGAATGCCTCATCCCCTCGTACATCGAAAGCTTCACCGGCATCAGCAACGAGATGGTCGCTGCGGCTCCGCGTTTTGCCGATATCGCTCGGCTGGTGCTCGAGAAGCTTCAATCGGGCGCGCCGCCGGAACCGGTGTTCGTCGCGCACAATGCGCGCTTCGATTATTCGTTTTTGCGCGCCGAGTTCCGCCGCGTCGATGTGAACTTCTGCGCCAAAGTTCTATGCACCGTGAAACTGTCGCGGCGTCTGTTTCCGCAGTATGCGCGGCACAGTTTGGATGCTTTGATGGAACGGCACGACTTGGCGTGCAGTGCGCGTCACAGGGCGTTGGGCGATGCCCGGGTGCTCAGCGATTTTTGGTTCAAGCTGCGCAATGAATTGCCCGAGACGGCGCTCGCCGCGGCCGCGCAAACCGTGCTCGGCGCCCACAAATTGCCGGCGCATTTGCCTCAAGGCTTGGCGGATGAGCTGCCCGACGGTCCAGGCGTGTATCGGTTCTTTGGACAGGATGATGTTCTTCTGTATGTCGGGCGGAGTAATTCCCTTCGCACGCATGTGCTGAGTCATTTCGCCGTGCCGCCCTCCGGCCCGAAGCAGCGAAAGCTCGGGCAACTGGTGCAGCGTATCGATTGGCTGCAGACGGCCGGTGAGCTCGGCGCGGCACTGCGCGAAGCCGAGTGGACCAAGACGCAGCAACCGCTCCACAATCGACACCTGAAGCGGGCATCCGATGCCGTCACACTCAGGTTCGCCGGGAACACGGGTAGCGTTGAACTCATCGGGATCGCCGACGTGGAACCGACGCAGCTCGAAAATTGCCGCGGCCTGTTTCACTCGCATAAAGACGCGCGCAAGGCACTGATCGAAATCGCCGGCGCGAAACTGCTCTGTTTAAAGGTGCTCGGTCTGGAGGAAAGTGCGGGGTCGTGCCTGGCGCACCAGGTTGGCCGCTGCAAAGGCGCGTGCGTCGGTAAGGAGCCGCTCATATTGCACCATGTGCGGGTGCATACGGCCTTGTCGTCTCTGAAGCTGAAGGCGTGGCCGTTTCCCGGCCGAGTCGCTCTTCGCGAACGCAACCGGCTCGGCGACACGGAACTGCACGTCATCGACCATTGGTCCTATCTCGGCACCGCGCGCTCCGCGGAGGAATTGGCTGCGATTGCGGCTCGAGAGAGCCATGCTCCCTTCGATCCAGCGATGTATCGGATTCTGGTGCGTTATTTCACGAACCATCCGAATCCAGATTGGCGCGATCTGACGCGCCCGGACGCGATCCATTGAATGACAACGTGCGTTATTGGATCGCGACGGCGCCTGTGGGCGCGGCGTCGGTGCTGGCTGAGGAACTCGCGCAGTACGGTGCGAGCGACATCCGCGAGCGCAGCCATGATGTGAAATTCCAAGGCACGCTCGAGGTAGGCTATCGCGCCTGCCTGTGGTCGCGCACTTCGTCGCGCGTGCTCTTGAGCTTGGGCTCGATCGATGCCACGAGTTCAAAGAGCATCTTCGAGGCCGTGAAACGCATGGATTGGCGCGATCACCTTGCGCCGGGCGCCACGCTCGCGTGCGATTGCACCGGCGGCAACGCCTCCATCCGCCACACGATTTACGGTTCGCAATTGCTCAAGGATGCAGTCTGCGACAGTTTGCGTGAGGCCACCGGCGAACGTCCGGACATCAAGCCCGAGCGTCCCGACGTGCTGCTGCACATGCATGTCGAAGGGCCCACGGCGCTGTTGTCCGTGGACTTTTCCGGCGAAAGCCTGCATCGACGCGGCTATCGCACCGAGGGAGGCCGAGCGCCGCTCAAAGAGAACGTGGCGGCGGCCGTATTGTTGCGCGCGGGCTGGCCCGATGTTTTGAACCACACCGGCGTCCTCGTCGATCCCATGTGCGGCTCCGGTACGTTCTTAACCGAAGCGGCCTTGATCGCGGCTGACGCCGCACCCGCGCTCGAGCGCGAATATTTCGGTTTCAGCGGTTGGCGCGGGCACGACGTCGCGCTGTGGGACGGTTTGCGCGAGGAGGCGCGCGCGCGCCGCGCCGCACGCGTGCCGCGGCGTTGCATTCTCGGTTCGGACATCGATGCGGATGCCGTGCGCATCGCGATTGCCAACGGCGAGCACGCCGGCGTTGCCGAGTGGTTGCACGTGGAGAAGCGCACGCTCAGCGAAGTGAGCGCGCCTCGGGGTGAAGTCGGACTGGTCGTCACCAACCCGCCCTATGGGGAGCGCATGGGCGCCGAAGAGGGACTACCCGAGCTATATTCCGAATTGGGTCGCACGCTGCGCGAACGATTTCGGGGTTGGCGAGCCGCGATTCTGACCGGAAACCCGCCCCTCGCCCGGAATCTCGGAATCTACGCGAAGCGTACGCATCGGGTCTTCAACGGCACGATCGAATGCCGGCTGCTGCGATTCGATCTGAACGAGGCCAGCGAGCAGCGCCCGGCCGACGAAGTGCGCGCGGATTGGTCGAGCCGTCCCGGCGCGCAAATGTTCGCCAATCGGCTGCGCAAAAACCTGCAGCGCCTCGATGCGTGGGCCGAGCGCGAACACATCGACTGCTTTCGCGTCTATGACGCCGACATGCCGGAGTACGCCTTCGCGATTGATGTTTACGGGCGCGAGATGCGCCACATCCATGTACAGGAATATGCTCCGCCAAAGACCGTCAATCAAGAGAGCGCCCGCGAGCGCCGCCGCGAGGTGTTATCGGTGTTGCCGGACGTTCTGTCGGTGCCGCTGTCCCGGGTGCACTCTCGCGTGCGCAAACCGCAGAAGGGGGCAGAACAGTACGAAAAGCGCGCGCTCACGGCCGAACGGCACGCGGTGCAGGAAGGGGGACTCAAGTTTTGGGTCAACTTTCGCGATTACTTGGATACCGGACTGTTTCTGGATCACCGCATCATGCGGCAGATGCTGCGCGACTGGGCCAAGGATACGGATTTCCTCAATTTATTTTGCTATACCGGCAGCGCAACGGTCTACGCCGCCGCTGGCGGCGCGCGAAGCAGCGTGAGCGTCGATTTGTCCAATACCTATCTGGATTGGGCGCACGACAATCTAGTGCTGAACGGCTTCGGTGGAACAGAACATGAGCTGCATCGAGAGGATTGTCTCCAGTGGCTGGAGAGTCAAACGGTGTGGGGTCCGCGCTTCGATTTGATTTTCGTGGATCCGCCGACGTTTTCGAACTCCAAGCGAATGGAGGGAGTGCTCGACGTGCAGCGCGATCACGTAGGCATGATTCGCCGCTCCTTGAAACTGATGCGTCCCGCCGGCCGCCTGGTTTTCTCGACCAACTACACCCGCTTCAAGCTCGACTCCGAGGCGCTCGCGGATCTCTCCGTCGAGGACATCAGTGCCGAGACCATCCCCAAGGACTTCGAACGCAATGCGCGAATCCACCGCTGCTTCGTGATCGGATTCAAGTAATCGGTGCGGCGCTTGCGGAAATTTCCTTGAGCCGCAAGTCGCCGAGTGAGGCATGCCACAGCTTGGCAGCGAACACGGAGGCTATCAGGCCGGCCATCATCGGAGCGGCGGCACATAAAAATAATGTCTGATGCGGCAACTTCATGCCGATGAGTATCCCGCCCGCGAGTGGGCCTGCGATCGAACCGAAACGGCCGACGCCTAACGCCCAACCTACGCCCCGGGAGCGAACGTCCGTGGGATAGATCAATCCCGAAACGGCGTTGTTGCCGAATTGGGCGCCTAAAATGCAAAAGCCGGCAAGGGCAATCGCCGATCCCATCGCGGCATAGGGAATGCCGGGAAGGCCGATGGCGGCGATCGCGGGAATCGCGCACAGAAAAAGCACGGCGATCACCGCAAAGCCGAACCTGGCGAGCAGCAGGCTCATGAGCAGCCCGCCGATCGTGCCGCCGTAGTGGTAGAAGCTGGTCGCGACGCCGCTCTCGCGCGGCGTGAACCCGCTATTTTCCAGTATCAACGGCAGCCAGCTGGTGAGAAAGAAATTCGCCATCAGGGCGGTCGCAAAACAAACCCACAGGATCGGAGTGATCCACCGAAGTGCGCCGCTGAATATTTGGGCAAGTCCCGAGCCCGTCGCCGGCGGTGCGTCGCCGGTGAGGAACTGCGCGTCATCGGCTATGTGCAAATCGCGGCGCATGCGCCGCGCGGTCCTCATCAGTTCGGCCTGCCGAAGAGGTCTCGAGGCCAGATATTTGATCGATTCCGGTAACGTGAAGCGCAAAACGATCGCGATGACGAGCGGCGCCAGGCCGCCGATCCAGAACATGATTTGCCAGCCATATCGCGGGATGAGCCATGCCTGTATATAGCCGGGCAGGCCGCTGCCGGTGGTGATGCCGGTGAACATGAGCACGATGAGCGTGGCGCGAATCCTTCTCGGCGAGAGTTCCGAGTTGAGTGCGATGGTATTCGGCATCAGGCCGCCGATCCCGATACCGGTGAGAAATCTCAAGATCACGATCTGGTCGAGATTCGCGGCCCAGACCGTGGCCAAGGTGCCGAACCCGTAGATGATGCATCCTGTGATGATGGAGGTGCGGCGGCCGAAGCGATCGCCCATCATGCCGAGCACCGGGGCTCCGACCAGAATACCGAATAGGCTCGCGCTCAAAGCCGGCGCGAACGTGTGCGGTGCCACGTGCCAGGTTCGCGCAAGCTGGGGTGCCGCGGATGCGAGAGCGGAGATGTCGAAACCGTCCGCCATCATTGCGAGAAAGGACCAGCACAGCAGCCCGAAATTGAAACGGCCGAACTTCTGCCCGTCCACCAATTCGTCGATTCGCAGTACTTGTTTCAACTGTCGGCCGCTACCTTGGACCTTGAAGCTAAAGAGCCGCAGTTTAGAGCAATCTTGCTGCGCCGGGCACGCACGGCTGGTAGCCTCGCATGACGTGACCCTCCAAATACGAACACTGCTCCAGGCGGCGAACCCCAAGATCCTCAAGTTCTTGATGAAGCGATCGTTGCTGTCGCTGATCACGCTCGGAATTCTGTCGGTCGTGGTGTTTATGGGCGGACAGCTGCTGCCGGGGGATGTCGGGCGTGCGGTTTTAGGACCGCTGGCCGATGCCAGAGCCGTCGCAGTCTTCAATCACCAGGTAGGTGTGGACCGCCCGCTGCTGGTTCAATATTGGGACTGGATCACGCATTTTCTGACCGGCGACATGGGCAGATCCTTCACCTTCCGCGCGCCGGTGGCACCGTTCATCACCGAGGCTTTGACCAATTCATTGAAGCTCGCGGCGCTGGCTTTCGTCCTGGTGGTGCCGCTAGGCATCGCCGGCGGCGTGTGGGCGGCGCTTCGCGTCGGCCGCTTGAGCGATCGCGGCATGGTGCTGCTCGGACAATCGCTCGGCATCGTCCCCGAATTCATCTCCTCCATCGTGCTCATCTTGATCTTCGGCGTCTGGTTGCGCTGGCTGCCGATGTCTGCGGACTGGCCTCCCGGAGCGGGACCGTTGACTCAGATTCACTTTTTGATTTTACCGTCGTTGCCGCTGGTGCTGGTTTTTTTCGGCTACATCGCCCGGGTGGCACGCGTCGGCACCATCGAAGCGCTCGACGCGGATTATACGAGGACGGCGATTCTCAAGGGCTTGTCCATGCCGGCGGTGATGCGACGGCATGTGCTGCGGAACGCCCTCTTGCCCACGATCACCGTCGTGGCGAGCCTGGTGGGATATCTCGCCGGGGGTTTAGTGGTGATCGAGACCCTGTTCCACTACCGCGGGATCGGCGCCCTGATCTACTCTGCTGCGCGCACCAAGGACTTTCCCATGCTGGAGGCAGGGGTACTGACCGTGGGCGTCATTTATGCGCTCGCCTCGGTGCTCGCCGATTTACTGAGCGCGGCGCTGAACCCGCGGATGCGCGCGGAGAGCGCATGACCGAAGCCGCGCAGGCCGCATTGGGTTCGAACCCTTCTGCTGTTGTTCAGAGCCTTGCACACGAACGTCTGCAGGCCGCGCTGCGATCACCCACGTTGCTCGTCGGCCTCGCGATCTTGGCCTTCTGGGTGGTCTGTGCATTGTTCGGAGCCGAGATCGCGCCACATGATCCGTACGCGGATAATTTACTCTCGACGCTTTCCCCGCCTTCCGCGTCCCATTGGTTCGGCACCGACCAACTGGGCCGAGATGTGCTTTCCCGCGTCATCATCGGTGCTCGCGACATTCTGATCGTCGCTCCGCTCGCGACATTGCTCGGAACGCTGCTCGGCACTGCGCTCGGCCTATGCGTCGGTTATCTTAAGGGCATACTCGATGACGTCGTGAGCCGCGTGATCGAGGCCTTGCAGGCATTGCCTCTCGTCATCGTAGCCTTGATGGCCTTGGCCGCCGTCGGTACCTCCAACGCCACGGTGATATTGGTCATCGGTTTCGTTTTCACGCCGCTGATCGCCCGCACGGTCCGCTCGGCCGTTCTGGTCGAGAGCGAGATGGACTATGTCGCGGCTGCGCGGCTCAGGGGCGATGGCCCGCTCGCCATCATGTTCATTGAAATACTGCCCAACGTGCTGCCTATCGCCATCGTGGAGATGACCGTGCGGTTGGGTTACGCCATTTTCTTCGTCGCTTCGTTGAGCTTCATCGGCTTCGGCATCCAACCGCCGTCGGCCGACTGGGGCATCGCGATCGCGGAGAACTACAGTTTGATCGGCAGTTACTGGTGGACCGTGCTGTTCGATGCGGCGGCCACGGCCTCGCTGGTGGTGGGCGTGAATTTGGTCACGGACGGCCTGCAGAGCGTATTCGAGGCATGAATCGCCACGATGACGTACAGCGGGACACCGACGCGCTGCGTATCGAGCACCTCGATGTGCTTTTTCGGGTCGGCCGTCGGGAGCGGCGAGTCCTCGGCGACTTGAGTCTTACCATTCGTCGCGGCGAGTCCTACGGATTGGTCGGTGAATCCGGCTGCGGGAAGTCGACTGTCGCGTTTGCGGCGATCCGTTACCTGGCCCGTAATGGCTGGGTGAGCGCCGGTCGAATCCTGGTCGATGGACACGATCTGATGGCGCTTTCGCCGGTTGAGCTCCGCCGCTTGCGCACGCGAAGCGTATCGATGGTCTACCAGGATCCGGGCAAGGCTCTCAACCCGACGCTGCGTATAGGACGCCAAATGGCGGAGGTGTTCGAGGTAGCGGAGGGCCTGAAGGGCGGCGCCGCGCTCGAGCGGGCGGCCGAGATGCTGGCCCGCGTCCAGATCCCGAGTCCGCAGCGGGTGTTGCGCAATTATCCGCACGAGCTATCGGGCGGAATGCAGCAACGCGTCGTCATCGCCATGGCATTGTCGACCAATCCTGCGCTGCTGATTCTCGATGAGCCGACCACCGGACTCGATGCCACGGTCGAGGCCGAAGTGCTCGAGCTCATTGGCCGATTGCACGCCGAATTCAATAATTCGATTCTGTTCATCAGCCACAGCCTTCCCGTCGTCGCTCGCATGTGCGACCGGGTCGGCGTGCTCTATGCCGGAGAGCTGATCGAGGAAGGGGAGGCAGCGAGCGTTTTCGGGGATCCGCGGCATCCCTACACGGTCGGACTCTTACGCTGTGTGCCTCACTATGGGCGGCGCAAGAATCAGGGCCGGCTCGAAACCATACCCGGATTCTTGCCGCCGCCGGGATCGATCACCGGCCGCTGCGTGTTCGTGGATCGCTGCGGGAACGCGACCGACCGATGTCGCCGCGAAGCGCCGCCGTTGGTCGATCTCGGCGGCCGCGTGACGCGTTGTTTCTATCCAGAGCGGGCGCCGGACCTGCCGTTCCAGGCCCACGCCGCTCCGCTTGCACTTGCCCAACAGGGAGCCGATGCGTCTGGGTCGCAGACCCGGCCGCTGCTCTGCGCGCGGAACGTTTCCAAGACATACCAAGTTGCCGGCAAGTCGCTGCAGGCGGTGCATGAGGTGTCGCTCGATCTGTGGTCCGGCGAGACGCTGGGATTGGTGGGCGAGTCCGGCAGCGGAAAGAGTTCGCTCGCCAAAGTGTTGCTCGGGTTGGCAGCTCCCGACGCCGGGAGCCAGCTGGATTTGTCCGGCGAGCCGCTGCCGCCGCGCGCCAATGATCGGACTCAAGCGCAGCTCAAGGCGCTGCAAATCGTATTCCAGAATCCGGGCTCGGCGCTGAATCGTTCCCAGACCGTGCGCCGGTTGATCGGGCGTTCGCTGCGTCTGGTTGGATTGCACGGGCGAGCGCGGGAGGCGCGGCTGCGCGAGCTCGCAGCTTCCGTGCGTCTCACCGAGAGGCATCTGGATGAAAAACCGCGGCAGCTCTCCGGCGGCTTGAAACAGCGGGTTGGCATCGCCCGCGCCTTTGCCGGCGGCCCGCGGTTGGTGGTGTGCGACGAGCCGACATCGGCGCTCGACGTTTCCGTGCAATCCGCAATCCTCAATTTGCTGGTCGATCTGCAGGCCGAGCAGCAGGTGAGCTACGTTTTCATCTCGCACGATCTGAACGTCGTGCACTATGTCTCAGACCGGATCGCCGTGCTCTACCTTGGCCGGCTCATGGAGATCGGTACATCGGAGGCGGTGTTCTTAGGTCCGCATCATCCCTATACGGAGGCGCTCTTATCCGCCAACCCCGCCGCCTCCGGTGAAGCGACGAAGCGCATCCGTTTGACGGGCGAATTGCCGAGCGCGTTGAATCTGCCGTCCGGTTGCGTGTTTCACACCCGGTGTCCGAGGAAAATAGGCAAGATCTGCGAGGAGCAAGAGCCGTCGCTTCAGGATGCGGGCGAGGGGCATTCGATTCGATGCCACATTCCCGCCGCGGAGCTGGCCATGATGCAGCTCAAACCAAACGACGCCCCTAGCCTACCCGCGCCCCCGCCAGATTGAGCTGCCCCGTGGCGGTCGGCCGTACACCGCTGATTTGTTTTGCCGTCACCGAGAGCCAGTCGTAGAAATAGGCGATGATGAGCGGCGTTTCCTCGAGTAAAAGGCGCTGAATGCTCCCCGCCATGGCGCGCTGTGCGGCCGGATCCAGCGCGCCGATGTAACTCGCGACGAGCCGGTCGTACTCCGGATTCTTGAAATGGGCGGCATTGAATGTCCCGTTGCTGCCGAGACTCGCGGTGAGGACGGTATTGGGGACGCCGCGATGCGCGTAGTCCTCGATCCCCATCTCGGAATCCAGCCAATCCGAGGATCCGAAAACCGCCCGCCCGTAATAGGCCGATTGGTCTTCTACATTGAGCGTGAGGTCCACGCCGATCTTGCGCACGGCATTCTGGATGACGACCGCGTAATCCGGCAATTCCTGGAAACGCTCCGTGGTCAGCGTTGCCTTGAAGCCGTTGGGCACACCGGCCGCGGCCAAGAGTTCCTTGGCCTTGACGAGATCCTGCTCGCGCTGCGGTATGGCGGGGTCGGTCGCCGGAAAGATTGGCGCAAAGGGCGAGTCATTCCCGGGGACCGCGCGTCCCCGGAACATGCCGCGGACCAAGTTCTCTCGATTGAGGCATAGCGCAATCGCTCGGCGCACTCGCTTGTCGGCGAACGATCCCTTATCGGTGCGCATATGCACCTGTTCGTGCGCACTCGATTTCAACGCCACGATGTTCAAGCGCGGGTCGGCGAGCAGCGCTTGGCTGCCCTGCACGGGCACGTGCAGAAGCACGTCGAGCTGTCCGCCCTGCATCGCCAGCACCTGGGCTTGAATACTGTCGTAGAAGCTAAATAGCACGCGGTTCGGGATCGCCTTCGCGCCCCAATACTCCTCGTTGCGCACGAAGGACGCACGCGCCTTCGCGGTGTATCTTTCGAGCCGGAACGGGCCGGTGCCGTTGAAGTTGCTCTCGAAGTCGCCGGCATAATCCGCCGGCAATATGATGGCGTTGTAATTATCCGACGAGACCAAGTAGGGGAAGCTGCCGTTCGGCGCATCGAGCTGAAATTGCACGGTGTCCTCATCGAGCGCGCGCGCTCCGCCCTTCGAGAGGGTGCCGGCGAAGGCCGACAAGGCGATGGAGCCGTTCTTCGGATCCGCGAGGCGGTCCATGGTCGCGACCACGTCACGTGCAGTCAGCGTATGTCCGTCATGAAATTTGACTCCGCGTCGAATCTTGAACGTCCAAACGCTTCCGTCCACATTCGGTAGCCAGCTCTCGGCGAGTGCCGGATTCAAATGTAGGTTGGGGTCCGAAACCGCGAGGTATTCGCCGGTCTGGGACATCAGACAGATGCCGCCGGTGTCGCCCACGGTCAATGGATCGATGAGGCTGGCGGGCACCGGCATGCCGACGGTCATTACCTTGCTGAGGTTCGACGCCGCACGCGCGCCGCGCGGTGCGAGTCCCGACGAGAAGGCCGCCGTCATGCCGAGGACCGCGGCTGCGCGCAGGAATTCCCGGCGGTCGATGCGACCGCCGAGGTAATCCTCGATCACGGCATTTTGGATTTCAGTCGCGTGCCGGCGGATTGGTTCGAAGTGCTCGGTCACGCTTTATTGGAGTCGATGTTCTCGTTGGGTGCAAAGACCTTCGCGGTGATTGCGTCCGTAAGCCGGCCGAGTTCGGGGCCGAGGATACGGTCCTCCACCACCGGCGCCACGTAGGTGCGAATGAGTTCCATGAAGTTTCGCAGCGCGGGCGGCGCTTCACGGTCGGTGACGTATAACGCCTGGGATGCGACCACGGCGAGCATGGCGATGGAGGCATCCAGACACCGGCCGGCTCGCGCTTCCTTGCTCCAGGCAAGAAACGCGGGGGTGGCGACATCGTCTTGTCCCGCCGTGTAGCTGTCGCTGCCTGGGATGAACGTACGCTGTGCCGCGCCTTTGGCGAGCTCGATGTAGCCGTTCGCCGCCATCGTCACATAGCCGATATTGCCGCGCCCGTCGCTCTGTCCCGGCTTCCGACCGACCAGCAATTGATCCGGTAAATGCGACACCTGACCATTCAACAATTTGGCGCTGTGACGGTCGCAGAGCAGGCAAATATCCGCCCAAATGCCCGCCAGGTCGTCGAGCGCGGGGGCCGCCACGGCATTGTGGTATCCACCCGTGCTGATGCAGCGCCCGAAAGGATGCGTCGCATCGGGCGGGAGATAAACCGGATTGTCGGAGATCGAGGATAACGAGATCGTCGCGGCGTGTTCAGCCGCGCTGACGGCGCGATGGGCATGCCCCAAAATGCGCGGCACGATGCGATAACTGACCGGCGCCTGGTAATTGCGGCGGCCGGCGACAGGACCTAAGTAGCCGCGTAAGGACTGCAATACGGCAGCCTCGTCCTTGTCGCCCCAGAGTGATTCCAGCGCCTCGTCATAGTGTTCGAGCGGCGCCCGGAACGCTTCGATCGACAGGGCGAACGTTTCGAGCGCAAGCTGCAGCCGCCGGCGTCCGGCGATTGCCGCGTCGGCAAGCAGAGCCGCCGCGCACGGCGAGCCGTTGATCAGCGATCCGCGCTCCTTTACCTCGAGCAGGAAGCGAGTCGATAGGTCGGCGAACAGGGGATAGAGCGCCAGTATTTCGCCCGCACCGCCTTGCCCGGCCGCGGCGACCGGCGGCATCGGGTCACCATCCAACATCTCGGCCACCGCTTGCGCGATGCGCGGTGTGGTGGCAGCGTGGCCCTCGACGAAATTTGTCAGGCGCGCGAGAACGATGCCGCGAACCACGCGATC
This sequence comes from uncultured Gammaproteobacteria bacterium, assembly GCA_963755965.1. Taxonomy (GTDB): domain Bacteria; phylum Pseudomonadota; class Gammaproteobacteria; order Steroidobacterales; family Steroidobacteraceae; genus Bog-1198. The sequence goes on along the minus strand of CAVWLU010000004.1, from coordinate 232,478 downwards.
AGGCAGGTAATCACCGAATGAGGTGCCTGCTGGGTAGGGTTTGAGACGGGCGTGCTGGTTGCGTTCATCGAGCGTCAACCGGTGGTTGGCGCGTTCGCCCATGGCAGTGGTGACCCCGTAGATCGTCACCGTCGGGTCTTTATCGAGCAATTCGAGAAAGGAAGCGCGATTGATGGCGATCCGCTCCATAGCGGCGTCGCTGATGCGCACTCCCTCACGTTGCCAGGCGACCCGATAGATACTCCTTAGATTGACGTCCGAACGGGAATTGAGAATAACGGTCAAGCGTTCACCCTAAATGACTCCAGGATATGTGTTGCAATGGACAAAGCTAATAATATGCGCGCGATCTAAGGTGCGCGCGATGTTAAGCGAAATTTGAGAAGGAGCGCAGATAGTCGATGAGCGATCGGCAGTCTATACGCCCGTTTCTGGCCGAACTCGATCGGCAAGGCTCTTTGCTGCGGGTCGACAAAGTCGTCGACCCGTGCTTTGAGCTATCCGCTTTTCTATCGGCCGCCGATGCGGGGCCGGCGCTGTGCTTCGAAAAAGTCAAGGGATCGGAGCTGCGCATCGCCGGGAACCTCTTCAATGGGCGCGAGCGGATTGCGGCGGCCCTCGGAATCGGGGTCGGCGAGATTCTGCCCAGGCTGCGTGAGGCGATTCGCGCGCCGCTGGCGACCGGCACGGTTGTCGAGGCTCCCGTGCAGGCAGTGGTGATCACGGAGAATCCGCTTGATGCGCTGCAAGCACCACGTTTCTTTGAACACGAGCGATGGCCGTATATCACGGCCGGCGCGATCGTGGCGCGCGATCCAACGAGCGGCCGCGGCAACCTGTCATTTGCGCGCCTTGCTCTTATCGACGGCAGCCGCGCGATGATCGGCATCGCTCCCAATCACCACCTGGCCTTGTTCGCTCGTCGCGCGGCAGCATTGGGCCGCACCCTCGAAATAGCGGTCATCATCGGCGCGCATCCGGCGGTCCAACTCGCAGCCTGCCTGTATTTGGGAGTGGGTGACGACGAAATGGAATGCGCCGGACGTTTGCTCGGCGAGCCCGTCCGAGTGATCAAGGCGCGCACCGTGGATTTGATGGTTCCCGCCGAGGCCGAGCTGGTGTTGGAAGGACGCATCGACGCGGACCGGCTGATCGAGGAGGGCTTGGTATCGGAATATCACGGTATGTACGAAGACTATGGCAGCGGATACCTCGCCACCTTCAGTGCCCTGACTCGCCGCGTTGATGCGATCCTGCAAGTCATCGAACCCGGATATCATCTCGAGCATATGTATCTCGCGGCATTGCCGATTGCCGCAGGTCTGCAAAGAGTGGTCGAAGCGGTGGTGCCGAATGTGCGCGACGTCGCGGTTACTGAAGCCGGAGCCGGCCGTACCGACGTCGTGCTCCAAGTGGCGGCGGCGCAACCCGGTCAGGCCCGCCAGGCGATGTTCGCGGTGTTCGATGCGGTCAAAATCGTCAAACGTGTCACCGTGGTCGACGATGACATCGATCCGTGGGATGCGGTCGCCGTCGACTGGGCGCGCACCAACCGCATGCGGCTCGAGCGCGACCTGGTGCTGGTGCCGAACGCGGACGCCGCGAGATCCGAGCCGATGGAGGAGGGTGGTCTGGTTACCAAAGTCGGCTTCGATGCCACGGCGAAGACCAGCGATCGCGCCGAAGGAAACGTCCTGGCGAGACCGCCCGCCGACGCGCGCGAATCAGCCAAGGAGTGGCTCCGCGCAAATCTCCCCGCCGATCGCCGCGGGTGGTTGAAATGAGCAAACCGCGCGTCATCATCGCGATCTCCGGCGCCTCGGGCGCGATCTACGGCGTCAGGGCGCTGCAGCTGCTTCGTGAACTCGGTACCGTCGAGACCCATCTGGTGACTTCCCCCGCCGGGACTCGCACCATTCTCGAGGAGACCGAATTCACGCCGGCCCAGGTCGACGCCATGGCGGATGTCTGTCATTCATTTCGGGACATTGCGGCGCCGATTGCCAGCGGTTCCTTCGCCGTGCATGGCATGCTGGTCGCGCCGTGTTCCGCGCGCACGCTAGGCGGGATCGCCGTTTCGCTCGGCGACAATCTTATCGTGCGGGCCGCGGACGTTTGCTTGAAGGAACGGCGGCGGCTGGTGCTGTTGTTTCGAGAAACGCCGCTGCATCTCGGGCATATCGAGCTGATGGCGAATGTCACGCGTTTCGGCGCGATCGTCATGCCGCCCGTGCCGGCGTTCTATACGCGTCCCGCCACGGTTGGGGAGATCGCGACCCAGACCGCGGCGCGCGCATTGGAGGTACTCGGCATTCCGGTCCCCGCGCTCAAGCGCTGGCCGGCGCAAGAGGAGTAGAACATGGCAGACTTCGATCTCGTCGTGGCTGGCAATCTGGTGCTCGCGGACCGGATCATCAAGAACGGTTACGTGGCGGTATCCGACGGCAGGATCGCCCTGGTCGGACGCGGTGCGCCGCCGGCAGGACGTGAGTCATTCGATGCGAGCGGCCAATGGGTCATGCCCGGCATCATCGACGGCCAGGTGCATGCCGGGAGCCAAGCCAATCAGGAAGGCATCGGCCGCGCGTCGCAAGCCGCGGCCGCCGGCGGCGTGACGACCATGGTCGACATGCCATATGACGATCCAGAACCGGTGTGGCATGCCGAGTTGCTGCGCAGGAAGATCGCGCAAGTTGAGCGCGACTCGCACGTCGATGTGGCGTTATACGCCACCATTTCCGAAGCGCACGGCACCTCTACCATCGCCGGCCTGATCGAGGCGGGGGCGTGTGCATTCAAGTTCTCGACTTTCGAGGCGGCGCCAGGACGTTTCCCGCGCATTGAAGAGGATCTGCTGCACGATGCCTTCGCGCAGATTGCTCCGAGTGGGCTCGCTTGCGGCGTGCACAACCAGATTCAAGATCTCACTCGCAAGAACATCAGGCTGCTGACCGAGGCCCAGGATACCGGCTGGGATGCTTTCGGCCGAGCTCATCCTCCGCTGATCGAACATCTGGCCACCGCAATGATCTTCGAACTCGGAGCGCTCACCGGTGCACGCGCGCACGTCGTGCATTGCTCCCTGGCGCGTGGCTTCGAGCTTTGCGAATCCTACAAAGCGGCCGGACACAGCGTGAGCATCGAGACGTGTGTGCAGTATTTGATGATGAACGCGGAATCCGACATGAAGCGCTTGGGCGCGAAACTCAAGCACTACCCGCCCATTCGGCCGCAGTCGGAAGTTGATCTACTGTGGACGCACATTGCTGCCGGGCGCTGCAGCTTCGTTTCATCCGATCACGTGTCGTGGGGGCTCGAGCGCAAATCCAATCCCAATATATTCAAAAACGCATCCGGAGGCCCGGGACTGGAAACCTTGTTGCCGGCGTTCTGGACGGGCTGCGAGGAACGTGGCGTTTCGCCATCGATGGTCGTCAGGATGCTGTGCGACGGTCCTGCGCGGCATTTTCTGATGCGAGATCGAAAGGGATCGTTTGATATGGGCGCGGATGCCGACATCGTGATCGCGGAGCCGGGGCATTTCGCGTTCGACGCCTCCAAGAGCTTATCCGCGGTGCAATGGAGTTCCTTCGACGGCCGTGAAATGCGGATTCGAGTCGGCGCGACCTTCGTTCGCGGACACCTGGTATTTGACGGTACTCGAGTCGTGAATCAGGCCGGCGATGGCCGCTTCCAGCGACCTCGAATCTCTGGCTAGAGTATGTCGCGCAGCCGGTAGTACAACATGGCCAAAACCAAGGAAGGCCGTCGGAGCAAACGGCCTCCTGGAAAATTGCGATGCGGCAGACGGGTAAACACATCGAAACGTTCCGCTGTCCCGGCCACCGCCTCGGCGACCAATTTACCAGCGAGGCCGGTCAGGGACATGCCATGGCCGGAAAAACCCTGCAGATAAAATACATTGGCTGCCAGCCGGCCGAAATCGGGCGCGCGGCTCCGTGTGATGTCAAGGTATCCGCCCCATGTGTACCGTACTTTGACGTCTTCGGTTTCAGGGAAGACCCTCACCATGCGCCGGCGCATCGACTCCGCCAATTGCGGCGGCTCGAAGGCGCTGTAACTGACGCGTCCGCCGAACAAAATACGACGGTCCGCGGACAGGCGGAAATAATCCAAAATCCAATTGATGTCGGCAATTGCGGCATTGCTCGGTAACAGGTTCGCTGCGAGCGCTGGGTCCAGCGGTTCCGTTGCGATGATGTACGTACCCACGCCCAAAATGCGCCGCGCGAGTACCGGTGCCAGAGATCCAAGATAGGTGTTGCCGCAAAGAACCAGATGCCGGCAGCGCACGCTGCCGAGCGAGGTACGCACCGTCACCTCGCTGCCATCCACGTAGCTCTGCGCCTGCGTGTTCTCGAAAATTCGTACACCGTTAGCCTCGGCGGCGCGCGCCAGACCTTGGGTGTATTTGAGCGGGTGCAAATGCCCGCTGCGCGAATCGAGGATCCCACCGAGATATAGATCGCTCCGCACGTGCGCCTGTAGCTCGGCCCGATCGAGCAGACGCGGCGAATGATAGCCGTACTCATCTTGCAGCTCCGTTACCCACTCCTTCAACTCATCAAGATGTCGCGGTTTGGTCGCGACATGCACATGGTTGGGGCGGTAGTCGCAGTCGATGCCGTTCTCACGAATCAAGGATTGAGTCAGGTCGAGCGCTTCGACCGAGAAATTGAACAAACGGCGAGCGTCGGCGGTTCCCACCTGGGCGACGAGCGCCTTCTGGCTCGTCGCGAGTCCGAAAATCGTTTGCCCGCCGCTGCGGCCGGACGCACCGTAGCCGACGAAGCGCGCCTCCAGCACGGCAACCTTGAAGCCACGTTTGGCCAAGTGCAACGCCGCCGAGCAGCCGGAAATGCCGCCGCCAATTACGCAGACATCCGCGCGGAACTCGCCCGTCAGGATCTCGCGCTGCGGGGTGGCGCCCTCGGCGTTCGAGGCGGCGTAGTAGGAGGGGGCGGGCGGAAAATTCAAGCGCACTTGACAACTCGAAACACTGTGAGTGTTTAAAATTTTGTTGCTATTGACAGGATTGGGTGCCTGTGAGCCTACCGGGTTATCGTGACGTAACGCAAGATTGACGCACCGCACCAATCGAACGTAAGTGTTGGAAATGCCTAAATCTTAGCCTATTTTGCGTGACCAGCCGGGACGAGTCGGCGGCGGTATGGTGTAATACAGTCGTTAAGGAAGCCTAGTCATTCCTCTAGGCGTTTAATATATTAAACATGTCTCGCTTAGCCGTTATCGGAATTCCAGCCGACCGCCGGCTGTGTGGGAAGCACTACTTCCACATGGTCGGCGAGAAGTACATCGAAGCCGTCGCCGTCGGTGCGAATGCGCTGCCGGTGCTCGTGCCCGCTCTCGGGTCCGAACTGGACTTGCGATCCTTACTGGCATCGTGCGACGGATTGCTGTTCACGGGGAGCGCATCAAATGTCGAACCCCATCACTACGGAGGCCCGGCGAGTGCACCGGGAACGCTACATGATCCAAATCGGGATGCTACGACGCTTCCGCTGATTCCGCAGGCGATCGCTGCCGGCTTGCCGGTGCTGGCGATCTGCCGCGGATTTCAGGAAATGAATGTTGCCTACGGGGGCACCTTGCATCAGCGGCTGCACGAGATCGCTGGATTCTCGGACCACCGCGAAGATGAGTCCACACCGCTCGAGGTGCAATACGGACCCGCCCACGAGGTCCTACTGGAGCCCGGAGGGACGCTGCGGAAAATCGCCGGACAGGCTCGCCTGCAAGTCAATTCACTGCATTGGCAGGGAGTCGAAACACTTGGCGGCGATTTAGCCGTTGAGGCGCGCGCACCGGATGGCGTCATCGAGGCGTTCCGGGTGGCGGACTCTCCGAGCTTTGCGCTCGGCGTGCAATGGCATCCGGAGTGGCAGTTTGAAACGAATCCATTTTCCCGCGCGCTGTTTGCCGCCTTTGGTGAAGCCAGCCGCGCGCGCATCGGCAGCAAGGTGAGTTATGGCTAGTACAATTCAGCAATTCTTGAGAGAGCACGGGATTTCCGAAGTCGAAGCAATAATCCCGGACATGGCGGGTATCGCGCGCGGCAAGCTCATGCCTGCTGAAAAATTCGCGGAAGAGGAGGGAATGCGGCTCCCGGAAGCAATTTTCTTGCAGACGGTCACCGGCGATTACCCGGATGACCAAAGCGCGATGAATCCGTCCGACATCGATATCGTATTAAAAGCGGATCCGAAAACAGTGCGCGTGGTTCCCTGGGCCGCCGAACCCACCGCGCAAGTCATTCACGATTGTTTCTACGGAGACGGTCGGCCGGTCACCATGGCGCCGCGCTACGTTTTGCGACGGGTGCTGGAACTGTACGAGGCGCAGGGCTGGGAGCCGGTGGTGGCGCCGGAACTCGAATTTTTCTTGGTCGAACCGAATATCGACTCTGACTATCCGCTAAAGCCGCCCGTGGGCCGGTCCGGGCGTCCGGAAATCGGCCGGCAAGCCTACAGCATCGCCGCGGTCAACGAGTTCGATCCGCTATTCGACGACATGTATTCGTTTTGCGAGGCACAGGATATCGAGATCGACACCCTGATTCATGAAGCCGGCGCTGCGCAAATGGAGATCAATCTCCTGCACGGCTATCCGATGAGCCTTGCGGATCAGGCGTTTCTTTTCAAACGCACCGCCCGCGAGGCCGCGATGCGCCACAAGATGTATGCCACCTTCATGGCAAAACCCATGGCCAAGGAGCCTGGCAGCGCCATGCACCTGCATCAGAGCATCGTGGATGCCAAGACTCGCAAGAACATTTTCAGCAACCCCGACGGCTCACCCTCCGCCCTGTTCTTCGGCCATATCGGCGGCTTGCAGAAATATTTACCTGGATCGATGTCGCTTTTCGCACCGAACGTCAACAGCTACCGGCGCATCAGTCGTTATTCTGCGGCGCCCATCAACGTGCACTGGGGCTACGACAACCGGACTGCCGGCCTCCGTGTTCCGATGTCCGGCGCCGAAGCGCGCCGGGTCGAGAATCGGGTCGGCGGCGCGGATGCGAATCCTTACTTGGCCATTGCCGCCTCTCTGGCCTGCGGGTATCTCGGCATGATGGAAGGATTGAAACCGTCCGAACCGATTGCCGGCAGCGCTTATGACCTCGCCATTGCGCTGCCGCGCACGTTGGCGGAGTCGCTGCGTCTGCTGCGCGAATCGAAGCCGCTGGTGGATCTTTTCGGCGACCGTTTCGTCCTTGCCTACACCGCGGTCAAGGAAGCCGAGTATGAAACCTTCGCGCAAGTGATCAGCTCGTGGGAGCGCGAGCACCTGCTGCTGAATGTTTGATGTTGACCGATCGTTTCAGGGCCGAGGCTCTGTCCCCCGGACGCCGGCTGCGATATAACTAGGGTTCGCAGCAACGAAGGGGATGCGTTTAATGTTCAGCGTTCGTCTGACGGCAATAGTGGCGGTCGGGTTGTCGTTGTTGTTGAGCGCCTGCGGTGGCGGCAAACCGGGATCGGAAACCTCGTCGGGTACGCCTGCCGCCTCCGGGGCGGCTTCAGGTACCGGTAAGGCACTCAATCTCTACATTTGGTCCGATTACCTCGCACCGAACACCCTCTCGGACTTTGAAAAGCAGACGGGCATCAAAGTTCACGTTGCCTACTTCGATACCAATGAGACGCTGGAAACCAAACTGCTTGCGGGCAGCAGCGGCTACGACATCGTCGTGCCGACGGCGTCGTACTTCGAGCGGCAGATCAAGGCGGGCGTCTATTTGCCGCTCGATAAATCCAAGCTCCCCAACCTCAAGAATATGGACCCTCAACTGATGTCGCGGGTCGCCATGCACGACCCCGACAACGCCCACGGAGTCATTTACACCTGGGGAACCAACGGTATCGGCTACAACGAAAAGATGATCAAAGAGTTGATGCCCGATGCGCCGCTCGACAGTTGGCGGCTCGTTTTCGATCCCGCGGTGGCCTCGAAGCTCGCCAAGTGCGGAATTAGCGTGCTCGATTCGCCTGCGGAGATGATGCGCGCGGTGTTGAATTACCTGGGACGCGACCCGAACTCGCAGAAACCCGAGGACCTGGCGTTGGCAGAGGCCACGCTTTTGAAGATCAGACCGTATATTCGCAACATCAACTCCTCGGAATACATCGAGGCGCTTGCCAACGGCGATCTATGCGTCGCCGTCGGCTACAGCGGTGATGTGCTCCAGGCCCGCGACCGCGCCCGCGAAGCGAACAAGGGAATCGAGGTCAAGTACACGGTGCCGAAAGAGGGATCGATTCTTTGGTTCGATATGCTGGCCGTACCCAAGGACGCCCCGGATCCGGAAAGCGCGTATGCGTTCTTGAATTACATGATGACGCCGCAGGTGATCGCCGACATCTCGGACTTCAAACGTTACGCGAATGCCAATTCGGCCTCCCAGCCGTTGGTGTTGGCATCCGTGCGGGACGATCCGGCGATTTACCCACCGCCGGAGTTGCGGCAAAAACTGTCGGTTCAATTGGCGGACTCCCCCGAACAAACCCGCGCCATTACTCGCATGTGGCAAAAATTCAAGACAGGTCAATAGGAGATGGCCAACACCGGCGATGCGGCCAAAGCTGCTCCGTGGAGGGATCCGAGCGCTCGCGCCTATGTGCAGATAGAGCGCGTCACTAAATCGTTCGGTGATTTCAAAGCCGTCGATGATGTCAGTCTGAAGATCTATCAAGGCGAGATTTTTTGCCTCTTGGGAGCCTCAGGGTGCGGTAAAACCACGCTGTTGCGCATGCTCGGCGGTTTTGAAACCCCAACGTCCGGCCGCATTTTAATCGACGGCGAGGACATGACGGGTGTGCCGCCCTACGAGCGGCCGGTGAACATGATGTTCCAGTCCTACGCGTTGTTTCCGCACATGAACGTCGAACAGAATGTCGCCTTCGGACTGAAACAAGACGGCGTGCCAAAATCCGAGATCGCCGAGCGAGTCGCCACCATGCTGGAGCTCGTGAAGCTCGGCGGCTTCGCCGCGCGCAAACCGCATCAATTGTCCGGCGGCCAAAAGCAGCGGGTGGCGCTCGCGCGTTCGCTGGTCAAGCGGCCCAAATTATTGCTGCTCGATGAGCCCTTGGGAGCGCTCGATAAGAAGCTCCGAGAACATACACAATTCGAGTTGATCAGCCTGCAAGACAAGCTCGGAGTGACCTTCTTGGTGGTCACCCACGATCAAGAAGAGGCCATGACCTTGGCCAGCCGTATTGGCGTCATGGATCACGGCGAAATCGTCCAAGCCGGAACGCCATCGGAAATCTACGAATTCCCAAGCTCGAAATTCGTGGCCGATTTCGTAGGATCCGTGAATATCTTCGAAGGCAAGCTCCTCGAGGACGAACCGGAGTATGTGCGCATCGCCTCGGACGAGTTGGGCGCGACCATATACGTGAGCCACGGTATCAGTGCGGCCCCGGAGGCCATCGTTTGGGCTGCCGTTCGGCCGGAAAAAATCTTCATGTCCACCGCGCCGCCCCAGGATATCGGCCAGGGTACGGACAACGTCGTGCGCGGCGCCGTTCAGGACATCGCGTATCTCGGGGATCTGTCGATTTATCTGGTCAAACTTCCAACCGGTAAAGTCGTGCGCGTGACGCAGCCGAACACCTCGCGCCATGCCGAAGCGATTACCTGGGAACAGCAGGTGTACCTGTCGTGGGATGCATCGAGTCCGGTGGTCGTGCTTCGATAGCGCAATGAGACGCCTAAGGCCATTGCTCAATGTGGGGGTGACGGGCCGCGGCCTGGTGGTGGCGCTCCCGTATTTGTGGCTGTTGTTGTTCTTCGTCGTTCCCTTCGTCATCGTCCTCAAAATTTCTTTTTCCGACATCGACCTCGCGATCCCGCCGTACAAACCTCTCTTCGAATGGATCGGCAAGAATTCGCTCGCGATCAAAGTCAACTTCAACAATTACGCGTTTCTATTCACCGACTCGCTGTACATCCACGCTTTTTTGAATTCGATCAAGGTTGCGTTCATCTCCACGCTCCTGTGCTTAGTTATCGGCTATCCGGTGGCCTACGGCATCGCGCGTTCCTCGGCGGGCACACGCAATGTCCTCTTGCTGCTCGTCATACTGCCGTTCTGGACGTCGCTGCTGCTGCGGGTGTATGCGTGGATCGGCTTGTTGAAGGCGAACGGCGTCATCAATAACGTGCTCATTTGGCTGGGCGTGATTCATGAACCGCTCACCATGCTGTACACGCCGTTCGCCATGTACGTCGGCATCGTGTATTCCTACCTGCCGTTCCTGATTCTGCCGCTCTACGCGAATCTTGAAAAAATGGACTGGCAACTGCTCGAGGCGGCCGAGGATTTGGGCTGCAGACCGTGGCAGGCGTTCTACAAGATCACGCTACCTCTATCGCGGAACGGGGTCCTGGCCGGCTCCATGCTGGTCTTCATTCCGGCGGTCGGCGAGTTCGTGATACCGGCCCTGCTCGGCGGCCCCAACGCGCTGATGATCGGCCGGGTGCTGTGGGACGAGTTCTTTTCGAATCGAGCGTGGCCGGTGGCGAGTGCGGTGGCGATCCTGTTGTTGATACTATTGGTGCCCTTCATGATGTGGTACCAGAGCGTGCAGGCGCGCGAGTCGGCGGGGGCGAGATGAACTACCGCCGCTCGTATTTCATCGTCACCTGCCTTGCCTTCGGCTTCGCATTTCTATACATCCCAATTCTTTCCATGGTGGTCTTTTCGTTCAACGCTTCAAAGCTGGTGACGGTGTGGGACGCGGCGCACTCGCCCACGCTGAAGTGGTACTACTCGTTGCTCAACAACGAGGAGATTCTCGATGCCGCTTGGATTTCGCTCAAAGTCGCCCTGATCAATGCTTCCGGGTCGGTGATTTTGGGTACGCTCGCGGGATTCGGCTTGGCGCGCTTCTCGCAATTTAGGGGCCGCTTCACGCTCAACGCAATGACCACGGCGCCGCTGGTAATGCCTGAGGTGATCACCGGTCTCTCGTTGCTGCTGCTGTTCGTCGCGTTGGAGCAGTCGATCGGCTGGCCCGCCGGCCGCGGCATCACCACCATGACCATAGGCCACATGACTTTTTCCATGGCCTACGTCACCGTGGTGGTGAACTCGCGAATGGCGACTTTCGATACCGCACTCGAGGAGGTCGCCATGGATCTGGGAGCCCGTCCCCTCAAGGTGTTCTTCGTGATCACTTTGCCCATCATCTTTCCCGCTATTTTATCGGGCTGGCTGCTGGCATTTACCCTCTCATGGGACGATTTGGTGATCTCGAGTTTCACCTCCGGCCCGGGCAGCAGCACGCTGCCGATGGTGGTGTTCTCGAAGGTGCGGCTCGGCGTGAGCCCGGAAATCAACGTGCTGGCGACGCTCACCATCAGCGTCGTTACGCTCATGATCGTCGGGGTGAGCTTCTGGATGGCGCGCGCCAGCAAGCTAGAAAAGGCAGCCGTGTAGAAAAATGAGCCGCGGCCCCTGGCATGTGTATTTGAGCGGTGACGTTGTACCGCCAAAACGCTGAAACGTCATGCTGCAAAAGTGGGGCATCCCGCCGGCGCCGTGGCCGAATCGCGCAGTTGGCCGAATCGCGCAGTTGGCCGAATCACGCATGTGGCCGAATCGCGCGACGCGCCGAATTCGATCTCGCAGCGACTCCAGGCGAAAGTGGACGCACAGTTAAACTTATGTGCGGCATGCTAGTCTGATGGACGAGTTCGTCGTTGGACCTTGGGGGATTGGGATGGCTTCACGTTTCTTTGCAATTGGTGGATTGGCTGTGCTAGCAGCCGTGACGGCATCCTCGGCTGTCGCCCCATTGCGTCCAAATACCTTGCGACCCGCAGTGGCTGCCGGCCACGGGCGCTTGTATGTCGTTGGCACGCGCAGCGCGCAACAGCGCAAAAGCGATGTGGCGGGGAAGCTGGACTCGATTCTCGCCGATCTGTCGCGCCACGCAGCCTTGGCGCGCCCCGACCACGTACTTGCAGACTTGCATTCGCTGAGCCCCGCAGCACGGTTCAGCCAAACCTCGGTCCAGGCGGCGCCGATGGTCCTCATCGATGCCACCACCCGCGGCGATCCGCGGCAATTGGAATCGGCGCTGATCGGCCTTGGACTTACGCATGCGGCGGTGTATTCCAATGACGTCGGTGGTTGGTTGCCGGTCAATCAGCTCCAAAACGCGGCCTCGCGTGCAGAGGTGACTTCCCTGCGCGCCACGATGTCGCGCGCACGCACCGGGGCGGTGACGTCTCAGGGTGATTATGCGCAACGCAGCAGCGTGGTGCGCACGAATTATCCCGCGCTCAACGGCAGCGGCGTTACCGTTGGCGTCCTGTCCGACAGCTTCAACTGCTACGCGGTGTACGCCGCACCCGGAAGTGGCGTGCCCGTCTCGGGTAATGAGGGGTACGCACCCAACGGCTTTACCGCCGACTATGCCACGGATGTATCGACCGGCGATCTTCCCGCGAACGTCAACGTGCTCGAGGAGGCCACTTGCCTCAGCTATGGCGCACCCACGCAGCTGCCGTTCACCGATGAGGGTCGGGCGATGTTGCAAATCGTTTATGACGTAGCACCCGCCTCGAGTCTGGCCTTCTACGGACCATCAGATGAGGCCGACTTTGCCGTGGGCATTGGTAAACTTGCGGCCGCCGGCGCGAAGGTCATCGCCGATGACTTGGGCTTCTTCGATGAGCCGTTCTTCCAGGACGGTATCATCGCCCAAGCAATCGACGCCGTCGAAGCACAGGGCGTCGCCTATTTCTCCGCAGCCGGCAACGATGGAACGTTGTCGTACGAGAACACGGCGCCGAGTTTTACTTTCGTGTCGAGCAGCGGCTCCAATGCCGGCGAACATCTGCTGAACTTTGACCAGACGGGCGCGACCGACACGACAGCTCTGCCGGTCACCATCCCGCCGATTCCGCCCGGCAATTTCGTGGGGGTGGTGGTGCAATGGGATCAACCGTACGTCACCGGCGCCGCCGGAAGCCCTGGGGCAAGCAGCAGCATTGATCTTTGCATCACGGGCGCGACTGGCGTCACGATCACCGACTATGATGGTAATGCGGTCAGCTGCACAGGTCCGAATGCGGTCGGCGTCGATCCGTACCAGATTCTGGTCATTAGTAATCCAGCGAATGCCGCGGGCAACAGCCAGCAACAGACTCTGAACATCGTCGTTGGTTTGGCCGCCAACAGCAACGGCACGACCGTGCCGGGTCGCGTCATTGTCGCCGTCGAGGACGGCGGTCTCGGCAGCACGATCAATTCCTTTGCGACCAATAGCGCGTCCATACAGGGGCATCCCGGCGCCGCCGGAGCCGCCGCGGTGGGCGCGGCGTTTTACTTCCAAACACCCGCGTGCGGCACGACTCCTGCGACCTTGGAGCCTTACTCATCGGCCGGCGGTGCCCCGATACTCTTTGACACCTCGGGGGTTCGGCTTGCTACGCCGATCGTGCGTCAGAAGCCGGATTTTGTCGGGCCGGACGGCGGAAACGATACCTTCCTGGGAACCGCGCTGGCGGCCGGCACGGTCAATACCACCATCAGCGCATGCGAAAACCTCTCCAGCTATCCGAGCTTCTTCGGCACGTCGGCTGCGACGCCGCACGCCGCGGGCATCGCTGCGCTGATGCTGCAGGCCAATGCCGCCGCCACGCCGACCCAGATCTACAGCTCTTTGCGCGGCAGCGCCCTCCCGATGAGTGGCTCGACACCGAATTTCAATTCCGGCTACGGCTTCATCCAGGCTGATACCGCGCTCGTGGTGCCGAGTCTCTCGTTGGCTTCAACATCCATTGCGCTCGGCAGTTCGACCACGCTCACCTGGTCTTCGATCTACGCAACCGGCTGCACCGCTTCGGGCGGCTGGAGCGGAGCGCAGGCAGCGAACGGTAGTGCCACGCTGACTCCAACCGCGGTGGGCACCGCGACCTATACCTTGACGTGCACCAATGCATCCGGCACATCCGCCGCGGGTTCGGCGTCTTTGACCGTGACGTCAGGGGCCGCGCCGCCTGCCGCACCCACGCTTTCGTTGGCTTCGAATTCAGTGGCGGTCGGCAGCTCGACCACGATTACCTGGTCATCCGTCAACGCGACGAGCTGCACGGCTTCTGGGGGTTGGAGTGGTACCTTGGCCGTTAGCGGGAGCAAGGTGGTGACTCCAACGGTCGTCGGGCCTCTGACCTTTACGTTGGCCTGCAGCAATTCCGACGGAACATCCGCTTCGAGCTCGGTAACGCTGACCGCAACGTTACTGGCGCCTGCGGCACCCACCCTCGCGCTGGCCAGCACGTCCGTCCCCGCCAGCACCTCGGTCTCGATTACCTGGTCATCCGTGAACGCGACGAGCTGCACGGCTTCGGGGAACGCGGCTACAGTGGCCCTGGGGAGCTGGAGCGGAGCCTTAACGACCAGTGGCTCCTATACGCAGACTCCTACGGCAACGGGCACATACACCTTTACGCTGGTGTGCCAGAACGCCGCCGGTGTCTCGCCGGCGACCACGGTGACCTTGACTGTTACTCCTTCGCTGTATACCGGGGGCGGCGGCAGCCTCGATATGTTTGCGTTGCTGGGTCTTGCGTTGCTGGGTGTCGCGCGGTTGGTCCGGGCGACACCCAGGCTGACATAGCTAGACCAACACATCTTTCTAGACCAACACGCGTTCGATACCACCGGTATTCGCCCGCCGTACATACTCGGGTAACCACTCGCAACCGAGCAGGTTCTTGGCGATCTCCACCACGATGTAATCGGCGTCGAGACCGGCATCATCGAGTCCGGCGTCATCGTTGTAGCGCTTGAGGCCTTGAAGGCAGGAGGGGCAGGAAGTCAACACCTTAACCTTGCCTTGGTGACCGCTCGAGCGGATCTGCTCGACCCCGGTACGCATCTCTTGTTCCTTTCGAAAGCGCACCTGCGTCGAAATATCGGGCCGCGTGATGGCCAAGGTCCCGGACTCACCGCAGCAACGATCGTTTTTCTCGATATGACCGTTCTGCGCGCTGTTCATCAAGGCGTTCACCACCTTGAGAGGATCGTGGATTTTCATCGGCGAGTGACAGGGATCGTGATACATGTAGCGCACACCCGTGACGTTCTCGAGCTGCACGCCTTTCTCCAACAGATACTCGTGAATATCCATGATCTTGCAGCCAGGAAAAATCTTGTCGAATTCGTAGCCCTGCAATTGATCCAGGCAAGTGCCGCAACTCACCACTACAGTCTTGATGTCGAGATAATTCAGCGTGTTCGCGACCCGGTGAAATAAAACACGGTTATCGGTGATGATTTTTTCAGCCTTCTCGAACTCGCCGGCCCCGCGCTGGGGATAACCGCAACACAGGTAACCCGGGGGAAGCACGGTTTGCACGCCCACGTGCCACAACATGGCCTGGGTCGCGAGGCCCACTTGAGAGAACAAGCGTTCCGAGCCGCAGCCGGGAAAGTAAAACACTGCTTCCGAATCGCTGGTGGTGTTGACGGGATCGCGAATGATCGGTACGTAATTGCGATCCTCGATGTCGAGCAACGCGCGCGCCGTTTTCTTCGGCAGACCCCCCGGCATTCGCTTATTGACGAAGTGAATAACCTGTTCCTTGATCGCGGGCTTGCCCGTGGTCGACGGCGGCCGCCTGGTTTGCGCTCGCGCTACGGTGTTAAGGGCTCTGTTGGCAAGCCGCTGCGCTTTGTAACCCCAATCGATCATGACTTTGCGCGCCACTTTGATCGTTTGCGGATTGGTGGCATTCAAAAAAAACATCGCTGCCGCCGTGCCCGGATTGAACCGCTTCTTGCCCATACGGCGCAGCAAGTCGCGCAGTCCCATGGAGACGTTGCCGAAATCGATATCGACCGGGCAGGGTGCGAGGCATTTGTGGCAAACCGTGCAATGATCGGCGACGTCCGAGAGTTCATCCCAGTGCTTGATCGAAACGCCGCGCCGCGTTTGTTCCTCGTATAAAAAGGCTTCGATCAGGAGGGATGTCGCCAGAATTTTGTCGCGCGGCGAATACAGCAAATTGGCACGAGGTACGTGAGTCGCGCACTGGGGCTTGCATTTTCCGCAGCGTAGGCAGTCCTTGATGGCATCGGAAATCGTGCTGATGTCGGACTGCTGCATGATGAGGGATTCGTGACCCAACAGTCCGAAGCTCGGTGTATAGGCCCGGCGCAAATCGCTGCCCGCCATCAGCTTGTGTTTGTTGAAGCGGCCCTCGGGATCCACCTTAAGCTTGTACGCTCGAAAGTCGGCGAGTTCGGCTTCGCGGAGGTACTCGAGCTTGGTAATTCCAATGCCGTGTTCGCCCGAAATCACGCCGTTCAAGTTTCGCGCGATGTGCATGATGCGTGCGACGGTGCGGTTCGCCGTCTGCAGCATGGCGTAGTTGTCGGAGTTTACCGGGATGTTGGTATGCACGTTGCCGTCGCCGGCGTGCATGTGCAGTGCCACGAAAATGCGCCCTTGCAGCACGCGCCTGTGAATGGCGGCGCACTCGGCGAGGATCGGGGCCAACGCGGCACCTACAAGGAGATGTGCAAGTTCGTTGTGCAATTCGGCTTTCCAGCTCACCCGAATGCTGCGATCCTGAAGGCGGTCGAATAGGCTCCCCGAGCCGTTTTCAGGGATGCCGACGCCGAGCGCTTCCAACTGCGGACGCGCGGCGCTCATGGGCGCGTCCATGGCGTCGAGCACGTATTGCCAGCGCGCGCGTACCCGCTCCAGAAGTGCGTGCGCTTCGCCGCGACGATCGAAATCACCGTCCTCGGGCGTGCTCCACCCGACCTCGCCGGACAAATACTTCTCCAACGCATCGACCAACTCGAGCTTATTCTGAATTGATAGCTCGATATTGATGCGTTCGATCGCGTCGGTGTACTCACCTAATCTTTCGAGCGGGATGACCACGTCTTCGTTGATCTTGAATGCGTTGGTGTGTTTGGCGATGGCAGCCGTTTTCGCCCTGTCGCGCCAGAATTGTTGACGCGCTGCGCTGCTGACGGCGATGAAGCCCTCGCCCGAGCGTGCATTGGCGATGCGGACTATCTCGGAGGTGGCCGCGGCCACGACGGCATCGTCCTCACCGACGATGTCCCCGAGCAAGATCATCTTCGGCAGCGAACCGCGCTTCGATTTGGTGCTATAGCCGACAGCCTGCAGGTAGCGCTCGTCCAAATGCTCGAGTCCGGCCAGCACCGCGCCTCGCGCAGCGGTGTCGAGATAACGTTTGATTTCCAGGATGCTTGGAATGGCGTCGCGCGCCTGGCCGAAGAACTCCAGGCACACGGTGCGGATGTGTTTCGGCGTGCCATGCAATACCCAGCGTGCGGATGTGATCAAGCCGTCGCAGCCTTCCTTCTGCACCCCGGGTAAGCCACCCAGAAACTTATCGGTAACATCTTTTCCAAGTCCCGCCTTACGAAATTTCGCACCTTCGATACTGAGGCGTTCGCTGCGCAAGATCTTGGCCCGGTCCGGATGGGCGCGGCCGTCCTTCCACACTAGATCGAAGCTCGCTACCGGTACGTCGTGGATCTTCCCGAAATTGTGATCGAGCCGCGTCACTTCGAGCCAGTTCCCCTCCGGGTCGACCATGCGCCACCAGGCGAGATTGTCGACAGCGGTTCCCCACAAAACCGCTTTTTTGCCGCCCGCGTTCATGGCGATGTTCCCACCGATGCACGAGGCATCTGCCGAGGTCGGATCGACGGCGAAGACCAGCCCGGCACGCTCCGCGGCTTCGGTTACCCGTTTGGTAACGACACCGGCGCCCGTGAGAATGGTTGGCATCGACACCGACGTACCTGGGAGGGTGAGCCGCTCAATGGCGCCGAGGGTCTCGAGTTTTTCGGTATTGATAACCGCCGACCAAGGCGTGAGCGGCACGGCACCACCGGTGTAACCCGTGCCGCCCCCGCGGGGAATCACCGTCAATCCCAGTTCGACGCAGGCGCGGATCAACGGGGCAATTTCCATTTCCGTGTCCGGCGTCAATACCAGGAACGGCAACTCGACGCGCCAATCGGTGGCATCGGTGACGTGAGTGACGCGCGCGTAGGCGTCGAAGTGAATATTGTCTTCCCGGGTATGCTTGATGAACGCCCGCCGAGCGCGCTTACGCATGGCGCCGACTTCAGGAAACTGCTGTTCGAAGCGCTGCACCGCCGTACCTGCGGCGCGCAGCAGCCGCAACACCTTGTCGCCGCGCAGCGCATCGGTCGGATCCCGTCGCTTCTCGACCTCGCGCAACCGGTGATGCAGCGCATCGATCAGCTGCCGACGCCGTTTCGGGTTGTCGATCAAATCCTCTTGCAGAAAGGGATTGCGTTCCACAACCCAAATATCGCCCAGCACCTCGTACAGCATGCGCGCCGACCGTCCGGTGCGCCGCTCGTGGCGGAGTTCGTCGAGCAGATTCCAAGCGGCTTCGCCCAACAGACGAATGACGATCTCGCGGTCGGCGAGCGAGGTGTAGTTGTACGGGATTTCCCGCAACCGCGCTTCCGGGACGCGATTCGCGGCTGTCAGAGCATCTGTGTCGACAAAATCTGGGACGGCGTTCATGTCTCAATAATTTTACCCGCTTATTTCCCCGAGTGTGGCTAACCTCAAGTGGGTCTGATTTTGGCCGTTAACTCAAGCTCATGCAGCGGCCCTTGCTCCATCCCCTCAATGAGACCGACAACTGCGAGGTCGTCCACGGCCTATTGGAAGAGCGCCTGGTGCTCGGCGAACTGACCGTACCGGTGTTGCCTGAAGTGGCTGTCCGAGTCGTGCGCGCGCGGGAGTCGAGCAATGCCGAGCAGCTCTCGGACATTATTGGAGCTGACCGCGCGCTCACCATGTACGTGTTGAGAATCGCCGCGTCTGCGGTCAAACGTCCGGTGACCCCCATCGTCTCGCTGCCGCACGCCGTGGCGTGGCTGGGTTTCGACGAGGTCGCGAACATCGCCTTTACATTGGCGCTGCAGGGCAAGATGCTCGATGTCCCCGGGCATCAACACAAAGCGCGGCGACTCTGGCGACATTCCCTCGCGAGTGCACTGTGGTCGCGACAACTCGCGCACATGCTGGCCCGGGAGGCCGGATTGAGCTATCTGTGCGGCTTGCTCCACAACATAGGCAAGGCGGTGACGCTTAGGGCGGCGCGCGATCTGACGCGACAGTCGGGTCGAGAACTCTCGAGCCAGGACTACGACCGGCTGGTTGAGACCTTTCATCGCGATGTTGGCGCGCGTGTCGTGGGTGCGTGGGAGTTGCCTCCGACTGTCCTCACGGTCGTCACCCAGTGGGAGGCGTATCAAAACGCAGGTACTGCGCTTTTTGAATGCAACATGGTCAATGTGGCGCATCGATTGGCCGACTGCACGCTGCTCGAATCCACCCATCTTGCACGCGATTTACTCGTTGTCGACCCCGCATACCGGGATTTGGGACTGTCAGCGGAAGACGGCATACCGCTGTTTGATTCCGCGGCGGATATCAATGCCGAATTGGACCGCTATCTGGCGCCGTGAGATGCGAGGCCGGCCCTGCGTCGGCCCGCGCGCTTTCAATGTGGGCGCGGCTCGATTATCTTGCTTTCATGAAAATCAATACCTTCGTCAATCACCCGCCCACCGTCGAAATGCCCGCGGACAATCGACCTCTGGTCGCACCGATCTACCAGTCGGTGAAATTCTCTTTCGACGATACGGCCGAGACATTGCGCTACTTACGCGGGGAGCGAGAGGGGTTTTATTACTCGCGTTCGTCGAATCCTACGCTCCGGCAATTGGAACTGTTGCTCGCGCAGATCCAAGGCAGAGACGAGTGTCTTTTGGTGGGCTCGGGCGTCGCAACCATCGCCGCCACAGTCCTGGCTCTGTGCAAACAGGGAGATCATATTCTCGCGTTCGTCGAATCCTACGGGCCGACGCGCTACTTGGTGCAGCATCTGTTGGCCAAATACGGGGTCACTCACAACCTGCTATCCATCGAAGACCGCGAATCCATCGAGCGCGTGCTGAATGAAAGGCCGACCCGTTTGGTGTTGTTCGAGAGTCCGACCAATCCGGTGACCAAAATAGCGGATATCGAGCATCTGACCGCGCATGCCCGCCGCACGGGGTGTCTGACCGTCATGGACAACACCTTTGCCGGATTTCATAACCATGGCAATTTCGATATCGATATCTTTCTGCACAGCCTAACCAAGTATGCCGGGGGTCACGGCGATGTGATGGGGGGGGCGATCATCGCGCGTCGTGAATTGATTGCCGGGATGCGCAAAGACATCGTGTCGATGGGCCCGACGCTCGACCCGCACGCCGCATTTTTGATTCAACGCGGGTTGCGCACCTATTTTTTGCGCTACGAACGGCAATGCGCGAACGCGCTGGCGCTGAGCCGCTTCTTGCAAGACGACGCTCGAGTCAAGCGCGTTTTCTATCCGGGCCTCGAAACCCATCCTCAGCATGCTCTGGCCAAGCGGCAAGCGAGCGATTTCGGCACCGTGGTGAGTTTCGAGCTGGACGGCGGCTTCGAAGAGGGAAATCGCTTCGCCGAAGCGCTGCAGTTTTTTTCGATTGCGGCAAGCTTGGGGTCCACCGAGTCGCTGGTGATGCCGCCGCAGCTGCTTAGCGGTCAGGAATACACACCGGAGCAGCGTGCCGCCTCGCTGATCAACCGCGGCACGGTTCGCCTATCCGTCGGCATCGAGGACGTGGCGGACCTGCTTGCCGACTTGGCGCAGGCTCTCGATAAGGCATTTGTCTAACTTAATTCTCTTAACATAACCCCTATTGCTCTCAAGCATCGGGCTCGCTTGCCGATCTATTGACTTCGGCTGTCGCGTTACGGGGGGTATTCCAGTGGGTCTCGAATCCGTCGTTGTTCTTTCCGCGCTACACAGCCAAACAGCCCGGATTTATTTGAGCGATTCCCTGACCGCTCCGCAGACGATTGCGCCGCTGCCGCGGGTTTGCGCGCAACTCGCCGAAGTCACGGCTCAGCAGAGCACCGACGCGGCGCAATTGGCACGGCTGATTCAGTCCGATCCGGCGCTCGCTGGGGAGATCATGCGCGTCGCGAACTCCCCGGCACTGCGGCCGCGCGCGGCCATCGTGTCGCTGCAACAAGCCGTGTCGTGGCTGGGGGTCGCTGAAGTGCGCAACATTGCCATGGCGGTGATGTTGCGCGGCGAGGTTTTCAACGCGCCGGGTCATGAACCCGAATCGGAGGAGCTGTGGCGGGAAGCCTGGCTCGCGGGCTTGTGGGCAAAAGAGATCGCTCGCGATCGGCGCAAGCACGTGGAGAGCGCCTTCCTCGCGGCGTTGATGCATCGTACCGGCGCGGCGCTGGCGCTCAAAATTCTCTCGCGCTTCGAGGCGGATCAGCGCACCGTGATGGATGCGCGCACTTTCGCGGAATTGGTCATGGAGTTCGAACCCGCCTTCGGCCGGCTTTTGATGAGCAATTGGCGCATACCCAGCGACGTGCAGGACGGGGCGTGCGACTGGCGGACCTACCGCGAATCGCCGCACAGCGATCTCGCCGGCACCGTGCATGCGGCGCATTTGTTGGCAGCTCACACTCTCCATCCGCAGCTGTTGAGTGAAGATCTGGTGGTCGAGAGCCCGGTGTTCGAACAGCTCGGCGTATTCCCCGATGAGCGAAGGGCCATGCTCGCGAAGCGGGACCACGTGCGCAGCCTCGCGGGGATTTGAGCGATGCAATCCGCCGCAAGTTTCGACTTGATTTGCGTTGGATCGGGGCCTGCGGGCCAGAAAGCCGCCATCCAAGCCGCGAAAGCAGGGTTCCGCGCCGCCATCATCGAACGCGAGCCGCAGGTCGGCGGGTCTTGTTTGTTGTCGGGCACCATTCCCAGCAAAGCCTTGCGCGAACAGGCGTTGCGCTATCGGCGCATGCGCGGCAGCGCCTCTTCGCTCGCGGTCGAACTGCGGGGCGACGCGCCCTTGTCGGCCTTGTTGCAGGGCGTCGACGCCGTGATCGCAGCTCAGGATCGCTATTTGCAAGCGCAGCTCGCGCGCAACCACGTCGAGTTGGTACGCGGCCGCGCCGTGTTATTGGACGCCCATCGCATCGAAGTGCAGCGCGTGGACGGGTCCCGAAGCGTGCTTGATGCGCCGCGCATCGTGCTCGCCACGGGCTCTCGGCCGCGGCATGTACCGGCCATACGCGTCGATCACGAACACGTGCTCGACAGCGACTCGATCCTGAGTCTGTCGTATATACCGCAAACCTTGATCGTGCTCGGCAGCGGCGTGATCGCGTGCGAGTACGCCTCGATATTTTCCGCCTTGGGGTGCGCCGTCACGCTGGTCGACAAAGCGGCCGAACCGTTGGGCTTTTTGGATTCCTCGCTGCGCGCCGGATTTCTCGCGGCGTTCCGTTCGATGGGTGGTCAATATCGGGCCGCAGCCGAAGTCAGCGGGGCTAGTTTCGATGGGTTCTCGCAGGTCGAAGTATCGCTCAAAAACGGCGAAGTCCTGAAGGCCGACATCGTCCTGGCCGCCTTCGGGCGCGTGGCGAATGTGGACGGAATCGGTTTGGATCGACTGCACCTTGGCATCAACGCGCGCGGTCATGTGGAGGTCAATGAGCGCTTCGAGACCAACATTTCCGGGATTTATGCCGCGGGCGATGCCATCGGACCGCCCGCTCTCGCTTGCGCGGCCGCGGATCAAGGGCGGCGGGCCGCGCTCGCGGCGTGCGGCCTGCCGCCGCCCGCTGCGACCAGTTTGGTGCCGACAGGCGTGTACACCATTCCGGAAATCGCGTGCGTCGGTTTGTCGCAGACCGAGGCGTCGGCAAAGAAAATCGATGTGATCGTCGGCCGCGCCGACTTCTGCGAAGTGGCGCGAGCCCATATTGCAGGAGAGCCCGCTGGCTTCTTGACGCTCATCTGCGAGCGGACCTCCGCGCGCGTGCTCGGTGTTCAAGTACTCGGCGAGGGCGCCACGGAACTCGTCCACCTTGGCCAGGCGGCACTTGCGGCCGCAGCCACCGCCGATTTCTTCATCGAGCAGATATTCAACTTTCCGACCATGACCGAGGCGTATCGAATCGCCGCGTTCGACGTCATGAAGCAGCGCAGCGTGCCCCTACCTCTGCACCTTGAACGCGCCCTCGCGACGGCGTGAATCGCGCGCGACGGCGTGAATCGCGCGCGCTACAAATTGCGAATCAAGATATCGCCGAACTCGCTGCACTTGACCTCGGTCGCACCTTGCATCAGGCGCGCGAAATCATAGGTCACGGTTTTTTGCGCGATGGTTTTATCCATTGCGCCGATGATGGCGTCGGCCGCTTCCAGCCAACCCATGTACCGCAGCATCATCTCGCCCGACAAAATCACCGAACCGGGATTGACCTTATCTAGATTTGCATATTTGGGCGCCGTGCCATGCGTCGCCTCGAATACGGCGTGACCGGTCAAATAGTTGATGTTGCCGCCCGGCGCGATGCCGATGCCGCCGACCTGGGCCGCGAGCGCATCCGATAAATAGTCCCCATTTAAGTTCATGGTGGCGACGACATCGAATTCGTCCGGGCGAGTCAAAACCTGCTGCAAGGTGATGTCGGCAATGGCGTCCTTGATGATGACCTTGCCGGCTTTCTTCGCGGCGTCCATTTGCGCATTCGCCGCCGGTTCACCCTGCGCGGATTTGACGCGTTCCCATTGCTCCCACGTGAACACGTGCTCCGCGAACTCGCGTTCGGCTAACTGATAACACCAATTGCGGAATGCGCCCTCGGTGAATTTCATGATGTTGCCCTTGTGCACGATCGTCACGCTTTTGCGCTTGTTGGCGATGGCGTACTGAACCGTCGAGCGGAACAGCCGATCGGTACCCTCCTTGGACGCGGGCTTGAGGCCGATTCCCGAACTATCCGGGAACCGAATCTTGGCGAACTGCTTGGGAAAGTTCTGCTTGAACAGGTCGAGAAATTTTTTGGCGTCGGGCGATCCGGCCTCGAACTCGATGCCCGCGTAAATGTCTTCAGTGTTTTCGCGGAAAATGACCATGTCGACCTTTTCCGGTGTTTTGACCGGCGAGGGCACTCCCTTGAACCAGCGCACCGGCCGAAGGCAGACGTACAGATCCAACAACTGCCGAAGAGCGACATTGAGTGAGCGGATACCGCCGCCGACCGGCGTGGTGAGCGGGCCCTTGATCGACACCAAGTAGTCGCGGCAGGCGGTCACCGTCTCGTCCGGCAGCCAGGTGTTATAGGCGTTATTGGCCTTCTCGCCGGCGAACACTTCCATCCAGTGGATTTTCCGCTTCCCGCCGTACGCTTTCGCGACCGCCGCGTCGAACACGCGCACGCTCGCGCGCCAAATATCGGGGCCGGTCCCGTCGCCCTCGATGAAGGGAATGATGGGTTGATTCGGCACGTGCAGCTTGCCGTCTGCGATCGTGATTTTCTCGCCCCCCACAGGGACGTGCACGGCGATCGGCTTGTTTGCGGACATTCGTTGGCTCCTCTAAATTCAGCGGCAATGCTAGCATGCGCGGCCGGAGACCCGCATTGCGCACACTCACATCGACACCCGCGAGAGACGGCTTTCGGATGCCCGCCGAATTCGAGCGGCATTCCGGATGCTGGATGCTATGGCCCGAGCGGCCCGACAATTGGCGCGACGGTGCAAAACCGGCGCAAGCGGTCTTCGCAGCGATCGCAACGGCCATCAGCGCCGGTGAACCGGTCACCGTCGGCGTCTCTGCCGCGCAATTTCAAAATGCGCGTGCACGGCTGCCGCGCCAAGTGCGCGTCGTTGAAATTACCAGCAATGATGCCTGGATCAGAGACAGTGGACCGACGTTCGTCATCGACGCCACGGGGCGGCGCCGCGGCGTGGATTGGACCTTCAATGCCTGGGGCGGCCTAGCCGGCGGTTTGTATTTCCCCTGGGATCGCGACGATGAGGTCGCGCGGAAAGTGTTGGAGATCGAAGGGGCCGATCGCTACCGCACGCAATTCGTGTTGGAGGGAGGCGCCATTCATGTCGACGGTCACGGTACCTGCTTGACCACCGAGGAGTGCCTCCTGAACGCAAATCGCAACGCCAATCTGACGCGCGCCGACGTCGAGGAGACGCTGCGACGCTACCTCGGCGTGACAACGGTGATTTGGCTCGGGCGGGGCGTGTACCTGGACGAGACCGGCGGACATATCGATGAACTCGCGTGCTTTACCAGTCCCGGCCAGGTTGTCTTGACCTGGACCGAAGACCGCACAGACCCGCAATACGAGATTTCACTCGATGCCTACCAGCGCCTGCGCCATGCACGAGACGCGCGCGGCCGGCCTCTCACGATTCACAAAATACACCAGCCCGGGCCGCTCCATATGACTGCCGAAGAGGCCGCCGGAATCGACGTTCGGGAAGGTTCCCATCCGCGCCGGGCCGGAGATCGCCTACCGGCGTCGTACATCAACTTCTACGTCGCCAACAAGTATGTGGTGATGCCGCAATACGATGAACGCTGGGATGCGCCGGCGATGCGCACGCTCCAGCGCCTATTTCCGAGCCGCCAGGTGATCGGCGTCGCCTCGCGTGAGGTTTTGCTCGGCGGCGGCAATATCCATTGCATTACCCAGCAGGTGCCCCGTTCGGTCGATCGCTGAGGTCCCGAGCGGTCCATTCAGGCGGGCAAATGGAACTTTGCTGCGCGCGGCCTCTCGAAAGCCATTATTCTACGCACCCTCGATCCTTCAACCCCGCCCACCATATTGGAACCCGTAGTGCATCTATTGTTCGGAAAATACGCAAAAAAAGCCATGTGCACGCTGTTATGTGCGGCCGCTCTCGTGGCCGGCTGCCACAGCAACAACAACACCAGCGGCTTCGGCATCGGCTGGGTCACCGTCACGGACGAACCGGGCGATTACACCAGCTACAGCGTCATTATCGACTCGATTACCCTGACCCGCAATGACGGCGCCGTGGTTACCGCGGTGGCGACTCCCGAAATCGTCGACTTCGCTCAGTTGAATAATATTGCCGAGATGTGGGGCTCGGGGGCGATCGCGACCGGTACTTACGTGTCGGCGACCATTACCTTGGATTACACCAGCGCCGTTGTCTCCGTCATGGTCGGCGGCGTGCCGAAAACTGCGACGCTGGTGGACGATGTCGCCGGCGGAACTCCGAGCACCTATGCGATCACGGTAAACTTCGATGCTCTACATCAACCGAACGTCACCGAGACTTATGCATCAACGAGCGCCCTGCGCTTTGCCATTGATTTCGATCTCGCCGCCTCGGGCCGGGTGGATGTGACCCCCGCAGTTCCGGTCGTTTACGTCAGACCCTACGTGACCGCAAGTTTGCTGCCCGCCGATACCAAGCTCATCCGAGTGCGCGGTCCGATGATCAATTCCAGCACCGACGTCAGCACCTACTCCGTGTACGTGCGACCGTTCTACGATGAGGCAAACAATATCGGGTCTGTCTCGCTGTTTAGCCAGCCCAGCACCGTCTATACCGTAAACGGCAACACGTATACCGGTCCCGCCGGTCTCGCAGCCATGTCGATACTGTCAGCCGGCACGACGATGACCGCGGGATTCACGACGTTCCAAACGGATTACAACCCGGCTAACGGCGCGTATGCCGGCAAGTTCAATTTGGTGTACGTCATCGGTGCCAGCAGCCTGGAGGACCAGTACACCGAGGGCCTGAGCGGCGATGTGATTGCCCGCACGGGCAATACAGTGACCTTGCTCGGCTCGACGCTGTTCCTGAACACGGCCAACACGTACGCCTATAATGTGGATAAAACCCAGCTGCTGCTCGGCCCCGGTACCATCGTGACGGCTGACGATAATACGACGCTCACCGGCCTGAACTCCGAGTCCATTGCGGTCGGCCAACACGTCTCGGCGCGAGGCATCTATACCCTCACGGCTGACGGAACGGTGCTGCTCGATGCAACCGGTACCTCCAGCACCAACACCGGCTCGGTACGCCTGCAAGCCACCGAACTATATGGACCGCTCGTCTCCTCGGCGACCGGCAGTTTGATGATGAACGTGCAGAACATCAACAACTGGCCGATTGCCGACTACAACTTTGCAGGCAACGGCGCGACCGCCCCGTCGCCGGCCGCCTTTTCCGTTGTTTCGCCGGGAATTGGCCTGCCCACGGGCACTGCGGCCGGTGATTCGCTGTGGGTCGACGGCTTCGTCACGCGGTTCGGATCGGCGCCCCCGGATTTCAACGCCGTCGCGGTCAACAATGAGTTGACGGTCTCATTGGCGGGCGGCCCCGTGGGCGGCGGAGGCTCGACGGCCCTAGGGACACAGACCTGCGGTATCGGCAGTCAGTTGTGCCAACCGGCGAGTCTGCAGGTTCTGTGGACCAGCCCTCCGGGAACCATCACACCATTCGAGGTGGTGTCTTCGGCCGGGTTCTCGATCAACCTCGCCAACGCGGAGCTTAACTCCGGAGTCATCAGGATTGGCCCAGAAAGCATCGATTTGAAGTCATTGCCGGCGAGTCCGCAGGTGGTTCCGACCACGTTGACTGCCACCAGCACGTTCTCTCCGCAGTATACGTATGGCAATCCGGCCACGTTCACCTCGACGAGTACCGTTACATCGACTACGGCGATCAGCACCTTCAGCGACTTTCCAAGCTTCATCACGGGGCTGAATGGCGCGATGAATGCGACCAATCCGGCGCGGCAGTTGGAGGCACGCGGCGTATATGACCGCGTGACCAACATCTTTCGCGCGACCAGCATCAACTTCGTGCTCTAAACTACATCCCCACTATGGGGAATCGCTGTTTACGGCTCGGGTTGGCGGGGGCGCTGATCGCAAGTTGCGTGTGGAGTGCGGACGGGAGCGCTCAGGCGGCCGGTGAACCGGCCCCTGGACAAAACTTGGTGCGCCCGCGCATTTGCCTCGTGCTGTCGGGCGGCGGTGCGCGCGGCATGGCGCATATTGGCGTGTTGAAGGTTCTCGAGGACCTCAAAGTTCCCATTGACTGCATTGCCGGGACGAGCATGGGAGCCGTCGTGGGGGGGCTGTATGCGAGCGGCATGACCGCGAGCCAAATCGAAACCACGATGCGTTCGGTCGACTGGCAAGAAGCGTTTCGCGACGCGCCCCCGCGCCGGGATCTCGCTTTTCGACGCAAACAGGACGATCGCAACTTTCTGGTGCGCCTGCCTCTCGGCCTCAAGCATGGTCAAATCCTGCTGCCCAAGGGGTTCATCCAAGGCCAGAAACTACAGGAGACATTGCGGCAGCTGACTCTGCCATTCAGCAACACGACGAATTTTGGCCAGCTGCCGACGCCGTTTCTCGCCGTGGCAACGGATTTGGAAACCGGCAACGCCGTGCTGATGGAAAAGGGCGACCTCGCGATTGCCATGCGCGCCAGCATTTCTGCGCCGGGAGTGTTCGCACCGGTCGATTACCAGGGCAAACTTTTGGTCGACGGCGGCCTCGTGGAAAACGTTCCCATCGATGTGGCGCGCGCGATGCATGCGGACATTCTCATTGTATCCGACGTGAGTTTTCCTCTACGGTCCCGGGACCAGCTTGATTCCGCACTGGCGATCTCAAATCAAATGTTGGCTATTTTGGTGCGCAAAGATGCCGACCGGCAAAAGGCCACGCTGGGTCCGCAGGATATTCTGATCGAACCCGCCTTGGGTGCGGCCGCAGCCACGGATTTTACGATTGCAGTCAGTACGATAACGCAAGGTGAGGCGGCGGCGCGTGGCGTCTCGCAGCGGCTCGCGGCTTTGAGCGTCGGTGACAGTGCATATGAGGCCTATTTGTCGCGCCGCGCGACCCGGCAGCCCGGCTTGCCCGTGATCAAATTCGTGCGCGTCGATGAGCAGTCGAAGCGGTATGAAAAGACCATCGTGGCCGAGATGCAGCCGCTCGCCGGTAAACCTTTGGATTTGAATGCGGTCGGTTCCCGTATCACCGAGCTCTACGGGCTCGGTTATTTCGAAAGCCTCGACTATTCGCTCGTGCAGCAAGGCGAGGGGGCGGATGAGGAAACTGGGCTCGAGGTGCGGGCGCGCCGCAAATCCTGGGGACCGAACTATGTGCGCTTCGGATTGACCCTGGAGGATGATTTTCAGGGCAACAATCAATACAACGCGGCGGCGCGGTTCTTGATGACCGAACTCGATGATCTCGGCGCTGAGCTCTTGACGGATGTGCAAATAGGCAGCGATCCAAAGCTCACCACCGAGTTCTATCAACCTCTCGACGCGCTTCGCAAGTGGTTCGTGGCGCCGAGCGCCCGTGTGGAGGGGCGGGATCTGCCGATCTATATGAACAATCTCGAGATCGCCGATTTCCGCGATCGTGAGGTGGAGGGCGACATCGATTTTGGCCGCAACCTCGGCAATTGGGGTGAGATCCGGGTCGGATATCACAGAATCAACGGAGAGACGTACGACCGTTACGGCAACCCGGATCTCGTCACGCCGGATTACAACAACGGAGAATATTTCTTCAAGTTCACGTACGACCGGCTGGACAATGTGCGTTTCCCGCGCGAGGGTCAAACGTTCTCGCTGCAATGGGATGCCAACCGCACCAATTTGGGCGGCAACTTTGCGTTTGACAAAGTCACTGCCGACTGGTTGTTCGCCACTTCGCGCGGACGCAACACGCTGTTGCTGTGGACGTCCGCGGGCACGACGGTGGACGGCGACTTCAAGCCGACGGACGTGCAGGATTTCTATTCTTTGGGTGGATTTTTCAATCTGTCGGGTCTCGCGCCCCAGTCTTTGCTCGGTCCCAATTTCGCGATCGCGCGCGCCATCTACTTTCGCAAAATCGGCCACGGCGGAGAGGGCTTCTTTGAATTTCCCGCCTATGTCGGCATGTCGCTGGAACTCGGCAACACCTGGGAACGTCGTAGCGACATCAGTTATGGCTCAGCTCACAAAGATGCGTCGTTGTTCGTGGCTTTCGATACCTTTCTCGGCCCGGTCTACTTGGGCACGGGTTACGACCAAACCGGCAACGCCGGCTATTATTTATTCCTGGGCCGCACCTTTTGAGCGCCGGGAGCGAGCGGCGATTCTTCGCGTATTGTTACAAACTCCGGCTTTCCGCGAGTTTCTCCACTTTCTCGAAAACCAAGGCGGGCTGATCCCCAATGCGCGAGTATTCGTGCTTACGTGACATATCTTCCAACACGCGATCGCGTTCGGCTGCGGTAAAAAACCAGTGAGTCTTCTGCCAGTCAGTACCGAGGAGCTTCGCAAACGGATCTCCGTGGCGCAGGCGCACCCGGATACCGTAAGGCCGCGGCAGCACCGGCACTCCGCGAACCATATTCTGAGCATTTGCAATTCCCATGAACGCGGAGACTAGCCGAATCGGCCCAAGGTCGCTAGCTGATCAACGGCGGTTTCGCATGCTAGACTCCGCCGCCTTCGAAAGAGGTAACTGATGGCATCGACTTACACCGCCTCCGACATCGAGGTGCTGAGCGGCTTGGACCCGGTGCGCCGCCGTCCAGGCATGTACACCGACACCACGCGCCCGAATCACCTGGCGCATGAAGTGGTCGACAACAGCGTGGACGAGGCTCTCGCCGGACACTGCGACAACATCGACGTCACCGTGTTCAAGGACGGATCCTTGCAAGTCGAGGATGACGGCCGCGGGATGCCGGTGGACATTCACCCCAAGGAAAAAATCAGCGGCGTGGAGCTGATTCTGACGAGGCTCCACGCGGGCGGAAAATTCAACGACAAGACGTACCAGCACTCCGGCGGGCTACACGGCGTCGGCGTGTCCGTGGTCAATGCGCTTTCAAAGCATCTCGAGTGCTGGGTGCGCCGTGGGGGCAAGGAGTACAACTTGAGCTTCGCCAGCGGCAAACCCACCTCGAAACTCGAGGTGGTTGGCGACGTGCCGAAGTCGAAAAGCGGAACGACCATCAGGTTCTGGCCCGATCCGAAATATTTCGATACGGACAAGTTCGCCATTCCGAGCCTCAAGCAGGTGTTGCGCGCCAAAGCCGTGCTGTGTCCGAACCTGCGCGTCACGCTCACCAATGAAGCGACCGGAGAGCACGACGAGTGGTTCTATACGGGCGGTCTGCACGAATATTTGGCCGAGGAACTCGGCAAGGGCGAGTGGCTGCCCGCCGAGACATTCTATGGAAAGCGCGACATCGACGGCGGCTCGCTCGACTGGGCCTTCGCCTGGGTGCTGGAATCCGATCATCGCATCACCGAGAGCTACGTCAATCTCATTCCGACGGTGGAGGGCGGTACGCATGTCAACGGCTTGCGCACCGGAGCGGCCGATGCCGTGCGTGAGTTTTGCGAATTCCGAAGTCTGGTGCCTCGCGGTCTGAAACTGACGCCGGAAGACGTCTGGGACGGGGTGAGCTTCGTGCTGTCGATGAAAATGCGCGAGCCCCAATTCGCCGGACAGACCAAAGAGCGGCTGTCGTCGCGCGAGTCGGCGGGCATCGTCCAGAACGTCATCAAGGACGCCTTTGCGTTGTGGCTCAACCAACATCCGGATCAGGGCGAGAAAATTGCGATGCTGGCCATCGCCAATGCCCAGCAGCGGTTCAAGGACAGCCAGAAGATTGCGCGCAAGCGTATCGTCGCGGGTCCGGCGCTCCCCGGCAAGTTGGCCGATTGCGTGAGCCAGGATCCGGCGCGCGGCGAGTTGTTTCTGGTCGAGGGCGATTCCGCCGGCGGCTCGGCCAAACAGGCGCGCGACCGGGTGACTCAGGCCATCATGCCGCTGCGCGGCAAAATATTGAACACCTGGGAAGCGGACACTCGCGAAGTCTTGCAGTCCCAGGAGGTGCACAACATCAGCATCGCGATCGGTGTGGATCCCGCCGCCAGCGACATGTCGGGTCTGCGCTATCACAAGATTTGCATTCTGGCCGATGCGGACAGCGACGGGCAGCACATCGCAACCTTGCTGTGCGCCTTATTTTTGCGGCATTACCGGCCGCTGGTGGCCGCCGGGCACGTCTACGTATGCATGCCGCCGCTGTTTCGCATCGATGCCGGCAAGGAAGTCGTGTATGCGCTGGACGAGGCCGAACGCGAAAGAGCGCTGGCGCGTATCGCCGCCGAGAACTCGCGCGTCAAGCCGGTCGTGACGCGCTTCAAGGGATTGGGTGAGATGAGCCCGCTGCAGCTGCGCGAGACGACCATGGCGCCGCAGACACGCCGGCTGGTGCAGATGACGATCGACGCGCACGACAGCCCGGATCAGCTGCTCGACATGCTGCTCGCGAAGAAGCGTGCCGGCGACCGGCGAGAATGGCTCGAAAGCAAAGGCAATCTGGCGCACGTGTAGCGTGAAAACCCAGGAACTCAATTTCGAAGGCGTCGAGAAGGAACCGCTGAAGTCGTTCGCGGAACGTGCCTATCTCGACTATTCCATGTACGTGATCCTGGATCGGGCGCTCCCCCACATCGGCGACGGCCTGAAACCCGTGCAGCGGCGAATCACCTATGCGATGAGCGAGCTCGGGCTGGCCGCCGGCGCCAAGCACAAAAAATCCGCGCGGACCGTCGGCGACGTGATCGGCAAATTTCATCCCCATGGCGACTCGGCCTGCTACGAGGCCATGGTGCACATGGCGCAGGATTTCGCCTATCGCTATCCGATCGTCGACGGCCAAGGAAACTGGGGTTCTACCGACGATCCGAAATCCTTCGCGGCGATGCGCTACACGGAGTCGCGACTCACTCGCTACGCGGCGTTGCTATTGCAGGAACTCGACGCGAGCACGGTCGATTGGATACCAAACTTCGACGGATCGCTGGATGAACCGACCATGTTGCCGGCACGCGTGCCGAATCTGCTGCTGAACGGCGGATCGGGAATTGCCGTCGGTATGGCCACCGACATTCCGCCGCATAATTTACGCGAAGTGGTCAAAGCTTGCGTTGCGTTGCTCGACGATCCGGACTTGAGCACGCGCAAGATCATGGCGCACATCAAAGGTCCGGACCTGCCGACCGGCGCGGAAATCGTCTCTCCGCGCGAAGAGCTCGTGCAAATGTACGAGACTGGTTCGGGCAGCTTCAAGGCGAGAGCGACGTACGAAATCGAGGACGGTCAAATCGTCATCGACGCACTCCCGTTCCAAGTGTCCGGCGCCAAGGTGCAGGAACAGATCGGCGCGCAGATGCAGCAAAAAAAGCTGCCGATGGTCGAAGACTTTCGCGATGAGTCCGACCACGAAAATCCGACCCGGTTGGTCATCGTGCCGAAGTCCAATCGTGTCGACATGGTGGCGCTCATGGCGCATTTATTCGCGACCACCGACCTCGAGCGCAACTATCGCGTGAATCTCAACGTCATCGCCCTGGACGGGCGGCCGCGGGTGATGGGACTCAAGGATCTGTTGTTGGAGTGGCTGAAGTTCCGCAAGTCCACGGTGACCCGGCGATTGAACCACCGCCTTGCGAAATTGAGTGCAAGGCTGCACATCCTCGACGGTTTGCTCATCGCCTTTTTGAACCTCGATGAAGTGATACGCATCGTGCGCACCGAGGAGCACCCGAAGCCAAAACTGATCGCGCGTTTCAAGCTGTCCGACGAGCAGGCTGAGGCGATCCTCGAAACCAAGCTGCGCCACCTCGCACGCTTGGAAGAAATGAAGATCAGGGAGGAGCAGAAAAGGCTTGCGGATGAACGCGACGAGATTCAGGCCATCTTGAAGAGCAGGGCACGATTGACCAAGCTGGTGCGCGAGGAATTGCTGAGCGATGCCGAAGAATACGGCGACGTGCGCCGCACGAAACTCGTCGAGCGCGAGGCCGCTCAGGCCATCTCCGAAGCGGAGCTTCTGACCAGTGAGCCGACCACGGTGGTGCTGTCACGGCTGGGCTGGGTGCGGGCCGCGAAGGGTCACGACATCGATGCCCGGGCGCTCTCCTATAAGAGCGGGGATGAGTTTCAGGCCGCTGCCAAGGGCCGCAATCTGCAGCAGGCAGTATTCATCGACTCCACCGGCCGGGCTTACAGCTTAGATGCCCATCAGTTACCGGCGGCGCGCGGTTACGGCGAACCCCTATCGGGCACCGTCGATCCACCCGACGGTGCGACGTTTGCCGCTGTGCTGATCGGCGAGCCGGACGATCTGTGGTTGCTGGCGAGCGATGCGGGCTACGGTTTCAAGGTGAAATTGCGCGAACTGTACGCGCGAAACAAAAAGGGCAAATCTGTGCTCAAGGTGCCCGAGAACTCGCGCGTCCTGCCGGCGCAGCCGATCACGGACCCCACGGCCATCGCGGTGCTCGTCAACGTGGACGGCGAAGCGCTGGCGCTGCCGACGGCGCAAATCGAAGAAATGACGGCCGGCAAGGGCCAGAACCTATATGGAATTCCCGGAAAGAAATCGGCGGATAGAGATGAGTATTTGACGGCGATGGCCGTGGTCGCGCCGGGCGAAATCCTCACCGTGTACAGCGGCAACAGTGCTCCGATGAAGCTCAAGTACGAGGAGCTCAAGCAGTTCCAGGACAAGAAGGGCCAGCGGCGGCAGAGATTCTCCAGGGCCTACAAGCAGGTCGATCGGCTCGAGGTATCGCCGGCGTAGCCCGCGCAGGCGTAGCCGCGCCGCCGTAGGCCGCGCTATCGATCGCCCGACATCGTGACGTCCTCGGGTGCGTTCACGAAATATCCCTGGATGAACTCGATGCCGAGCTGCCACAGCACGGCCATGGTGTTGGCATCTTCCACTCGTTCGGCAATGGTCTCGACGCCCTTGCGCTTGGCAGCTTCGACCAACCCTTTCACGCGCTGTTGCTGCAGTTGGTTGGTCGAGAGACCCTGCATCAGGGAACCGTCCACCTTGATGAAGTTCATGCCGATACCGGTGAGCAATTTCAAGGGATCGCGGCCGGTGCCGAAGTGTTCCAACGCGAAGCGGAATCCAAGTTTGCGCAAATTGTCGGCCAGATCCTTGGTTTGCCGGACATACTGGGTCGCCAAATCCTCGGTGACCTGAATGCACAGGCGTTTCGGCTCGATCTTGAGCGACTTCAATTGGGTTTCGAGCCAGCCGATCAAGCCGCTGTCGAGAATCGTATCCTTCGATACGCGCACGAAAATGCACGCGGCCTTGCGGTTGGCGGCAAACGACATCGAGGCACCGATCACCCAGCGATCGATGTTCTTCATCAGGTCGTTTCGCTCGGCTGCCGCGATGAACTCCGCCGGAAGAACCTCGTTGCCCTGTTCATCCAGCATGCGGACCAACACGTCGAACATGCCCTTGTCCTCGCCGAGCAGGCTCGCAATCGGCTGTTGCACCAGCCGGAAGCGATTCTCCATCAGCGCGCTCTTGATGTGTTTGACCCAAATCTTGTCGTAGGCCTGCACCCGCGTGTCGGTGTCGGCCTTGTCGACGGCGTACATCTGATTGCCGCCAAGTTCCCGTCCCCGACGCGTGGCGTTGACCGCGTCGGTGATCGCGGCCGAGACATCCGGATTGGCGGGCGGCAGGAGTCCCAAGCCAACGGTCACGGTCGCGGAGAGATTCTTCTCATCGAAGACGAAACTATGATCGTTGACGCGTTTGACGACATTTTCGGCCCAAGTCTCCACGTCGCGTGCGGTGCCGCGCTCGAGCATGATCAAAAAGCCGTTGCCGCCGAACCGGCCGCACAGGTCGCTGGCCGTCAACTGCACTCGCAAAAGCTCCGCGAGCTGCGCCATGAAATCTTCGCTCGAGAGTACGCCGATCGCATTCTGGATTTCGATGAAGCGGTCGGGCTTGATGTAGGCGAACTGGCGCACGCCGCCCTTCATGCTGTGCCCGCAGCGGGCATGCACTGCGGCAATCAAATAGCGCTGCTGGAGGAAGCGCGTCGAGGCGTCGTTCTTGACCGCGTCCGCGAGCTGGACCTCGAGGTTATGATCCTCCTTGTTGTGCGCGGGAATGCTGATGCGCGTCGCCGGCTCGTTCTCATAGTCGGCCTTGGTCAGCGTCAGAACCAGCGGCAGGGTAGAGCCGTCCGAGAGCAGGGCCTGGACCTTGAGCCCGTGATCCGTCCATTTCCCTTGCAGGCAAGCGACGAGGGCACCTTTGAGGGCCGGATGCGTTTCCTGTTCGAACAAATCCATCAGCGGCGTGCCCGTCAGCGCATCGTCGCCGGAGTAACCGAAAAGCTCCAGCCAGGCACGGTTGGCATCGACGATGATGCCTTCCTGCACATGCGTGATGGCATCGGCCGAGCCCTCGAGAAAATTCTGCAGCTGCTCGCGATACTCGCGAGCCGAGGACAGCGTCGTCGAAAGGGCACGTTCCAATCGATAGGCGCGCAATTCCCGCGTGGCGACCGACTGCAAGCGGCTGCGGTTGGTCAGCGTGACGACATCTTGCGCACCGAGGCGCATCGCCTCGGCGATGGCGGCTTCGTCGACGTTCTCCTTCACGATCAACACCGGCATCTCAGGGGCCGTCTGTTGCTTCACCTTCATGATCGAGGCCAAGTCGATTCCCAGCTCATCGATGAACGCAATCAGCATCTCGGGATTGAGCTGAGTCAGAGCGTCCCCCAGATCCCGGGCGTCCGGCAGCCAGGTGCAGTGCACAGGGTGGCCGGCCTTGCGTAACGTGCTGTTGATCGCCTCGACGTGGTCCTGAGACCGCGTCATGACAATCAATGGAACGGCGCCCTGTTCGGTCACTGGTCAAATTCCTCGCAAAATGGGTGCAAAGTGTAACATCAGGTTTTTGATGATTCTGGGACCGGCGTCTTGCCAATTGGCTTCAGGAAGGCGTTGCGGCTATCATACGCGCCCTTCCACCCGAGGCCTTCGATGGCGAACTACAGCACGAACGAATTCAAGTCCGGTCTGAAAATCTTGATCGACGGCGATCCATACACGATCGTCGAGAACGAGATGGTCAAACCGGGCAAGGGTCAGGCTTTCAACCGTGTCCGGGTCCGCAACCTCAAGACCGGTCGCACCATTGAACGCACTTGGAAGTCAGGCGATACGGTCGAGGCAGCCGACGTCGTCGATACGGAAATGCAATATCTGTACAGCGATGGCGATTTCTTTCATTTCATGCGGCCCGACACTTTTGAACAGCTCACGGCCTCAAAACAGGCCGTCGGCGACGGCGCGCAATGGCTCAAGGACGGGACGATTTGCATCATCACGCTGTGGAACGGCGTGCCGTTGCAGGTGACTCCGCCGGCGCACATGGAACTCAAGGTAATCGAGACGGACCCGGGCGTTCGCGGCGACACCGCCACGGGCGGATCGAAACCGGCCAAATTGGAAACGGGCGCCATGGTGCGCGTGCCGCTGTTCATCAACGAAGGCGAGATTCTGCGCATCGATACTCGCACCGGCGAGTACCTGTCGCGCGGTAAGGGTTAGCCGCCGGCGGCGCGGTTTCCCGCGGCGAAAAGCGAGCGTATCCGCGAAAAGCCGGTGCACGGGCACTAAAAGCTACGCGGTATCGATGGAAAACGCCGTTGCCTGCGACAGCCGCGTGGCCTCGAGCGCGATGGCGACCAACCGATCGAAGCCGAGCGCGACCCCCGCGCAGTCGGGCATCCCAGATTCAAGCGCCGCCAGCAATCGCTCATCCACCGGCGGCTGCGTCTGGCCGCGCGAGCGCCGAGTTGCGAGGTCACGATCGAATCGGTGGCGCTGCTCGCCCGGATTGGCGAGTTCATGAAAGCCGTTCGCGAGCTCGATGCCGTCCAAATAAAGCTCGAAGCGTGCCGCGACGCGCGGCAGTCCCGGTTTGAGGCGCGCGAGCGAAGCCTGCGAAGCGGGATAGTCGCAGATAAAACAGGGGCGCTCACGTCCGAGTTGCGGTCCCACGACGAGCCCCATCAGGAGGTCAAGCTTGGCATCGCGGTCGAGCTCGGCCTTGCACACGATGCCGTGATCCGCGGCCGCACGCTCGAGTTCGGGGTCGCCGGCCGTGTGCGCATCCACCCCGGCATACCGCCCCAGCGCTTCCGCATACGTCAGGCGTTCCGCCGGGACCAGTAGGCGCTTGGGCGCAAGCAACAGGCCGAGCAGCGTCTCGACTTCTGCCATCAAAGCCGAATCGTCGAAGCCCAGCCGATACCATTCCAGCAGGGTGAATTCGGGGTTGTGCCAACGGCCGCGCTCGGCATCCCGAAATACTCTGCACAGTTGATAAATGTCGCCGCTGCCCGCGGCCAGCAAACGTTTCATGGGGAATTCCGGCGACGTGCCGAGGTAGAACGGGCCCTGCATGCCGGTGACTTGGGTGACTAAGGATTCGATCTGCGGATCGGTGACGGCGCCTCGGCTCAATACCGGTGTCTCGACTTCCAGGACGCGGCGGGCGGCAAAAAATTCGCGAACTCGCGCCGTTAGGTGGGCGCGCTGGCGCAGAGCCGCCAGGGTCGCGGTGGGACGCCAGTCCGCATCCTCCTCGGTGCTCATGCAAGGCTGCCGAGGGCCTGCCCCAACACAACCTTAGAACCGGCGCCGAGCAGAGGATCCCAGCGCGCGCGGCCGGCCTCGAACAATACGATGACCGTGGAGCCCATATTGAATCGTCCGAGTTCAGCACCTTTGCCGAGCACCACCCCGGAAGAAGGAATGTGCCTCACGGTCCGTCGCGAGGCGGGCGTGACAGCGCCGGCCCAGACGGTGTCGATGCTGCCCACATTGAGTGCTCCGACGAGCACCACCGCAAATTGGCCAAAATCGCCATCGAACAGAGTCAGTACCCGTTCGTTACGCGCAAACAAGCGTGGGACGTGCTGCGCCGTCGCCGCGTTCACGCTAAATAGTCGGCCGGGCACATACACCGTATCCAACAACTGGCCGTGCGCCGGCATGTGTACGCGGTGATAGTTGAAGGGAGCGAGATAGATCGTGGCGAACGAGCCGCCTTCGAAGCGTCGTGCCCAGGGCTGCCCGGCCAGTAGTTCGCCCAGTGTGTAATGCCGCCCTTTCGCCTGCAGCAGTGAATCGCGATCGATGGCGCCGCATTCGCTCACCGTGCCGTCGACCGGGCTCGCGATCGTACTCGTGCCGGCGGCGATGGGACGCGTATCCGGCCGCAGCGGCCGGGTGAAAAACTCGTTGAAGCTGCCATATCGATACGGATCCGTCTCGATCGCTTCGCTCATGTCGACGGCGAACATCTTGAGAAATGCACGGGTCAGCAAATTCTTGAACCAGAGCGTCCGTATGCGGGTCGCAGCAAGGATCACGCGGGAGACCCCATGTTGCGGCAGCACGTACTGCAACCAGACGAATAGCCGACCGCGCAAGCCGGCGGAACCCTCCTGACTCATCCGCGGCCGGCCACGATGTGCTCGAAGTCCGATTGCAGGGCGTCGACCGTGAAGGGTCCCGTCAGAATGGCAGCGAGCTTGCCGCTCGGGTCAAGAACGAAGATCGCGCTGGAATGATCGACCGTATAGCTACCATCCGGCTTCGGTACGATGATCACTGCGACCCCAAGAGTGTGCGCAACCGCTTGGATGGCGGGCTGGTCGGAGGCGGTGATGCCGATGAACTCCGGGTCGAAATAAGGCACGTACTTCGCGAGCTGTTGCGGCGTATCGCGTTTGGCGTCAACCGACATGAAGACTACCTGTGGACGTACGGTGCTGCCGCCGTCGCGCAGGCGCTTTTCCATGGCCGCCAACGTAGTGAGAGTGGCCGGGCAGAAATCCGGGCAGTTCGTATAGCCGAAGAACAGCATGGACCAATGTCCGCGCAGGTTGCCGGGCCCAAATGGCCGGCCTCGCTGATCGATCAGGCTAAAATCCGGCAGTGCGCGCCGCGGCGAGAGATAGGTTCCGGTCTTAAGTTCGACCGGCGCCGCGGGGTGGTACCAAATGAACGCGGTGGCAACACCTGCGATGCCGGCGATACAGATGACCGCAAGAGTTACGAATCTCGACTGAGGAGCCATGCGCCGATTATCCCATACGCCGCTCGAAACCGTCGGCGCGGCCATCGAACGCTGCGCCCGGGCACTCGTCCGCGCGCGGGTACATTTCGGACACGGCACCGACAACGCACGCGATGAAGCCGCCGAATTGGTGTTTTTCGCGGCGGGCCTTGCGCATTCCGTGGGCGTCGCCGGGTACGGCAAAACGCTGACTTCCCGCCGCACGGCGCGCATAAAGGAGCTTTTGCGCCAGCGGATCACGCGGCGTGTGCCGCTCGCCTATCTCACGCATAGGGCGTTTTTTGGGGGCCTCGAATTCTATGTCGATGAGCGCGTCCTGGTGCCGCGCTCGCCCATTGCGGAGCTGATCGGAAAACGCTTTGCGCCGTGGGTGAAGGCGGCCGGCGTGCGACGGATATTGGATATCGGAACGGGCTCCGGCGCGATCGCTTTGGCGAGCGCCAAAGCGTTTCCGCGCGCACGAGTGGATGCGCTCGATATCTCCGCCGCGGCACTCTCGGTGTGTCGGCGCAACGTCCGCCGCTTGGGGTTGGCCAAGCGAGTCAGGGTGTTGCAGTCGGATCATTTCGCCGCCGTGGCGGGTTCCCGTTACGATATCATCGTGAGCAACCCGCCTTATGTCGGGCGTGCGGAAATGCGCGCGTTGCCGCGCGAATACGGCCATGAACCGGCGTTGGGTCTGGCAGCGGGGCTCGACGGCTTGGACTCGGTGAGAACGATTTTGTCGACGGCGCGACAGCATCTGGTCGACGATGGAATCTTGGTCGTGGAAGTCGGCAACACTGAAGACGCGCTGTTACGGGCGTTTCCGCGATTGCCCTTCATCTGGCCACACATCGCCATGGGCGGCGGCGGCGTTTTCGTGTTGCGGGCGGCTGCTTTGTCTCAGGCGGCGCCAATCAAGGGGGAATGACGCGTGGCGGGCAATACATTCGGCAGGGCTTTCACGGTAACGACTTTCGGCGAAAGTCACGGGCCCGCACTCGGTTGCGTGGTGGACGGCTGCCCGCCGGGACTCGCCTTGAGCGAGGCCGATTTGCAACCGGATGTGGATCGGCGCCGGGCGGGCACTTCGCAGTACACGAGCCAACGGCGCGAGCCCGATACGGTACGCATCTTGTCGGGCACTTTTGAAGGTAAGACCACGGGCACACCGATTGGCCTCATGGTCGAGAATCAGGACCAGCGCTCGCGAGATTACGACAAGATCAAGGATCGCTTCCGCCCGGGCCATGCGGATTACACTTATCAGCAGAAGTATGGCTTTCGAGACTATCGTGGCGGCGGCCGCTCCTCGGCGCGCGAGACCGTGATGCGAGTCGCCGCCGGCGCCATTGCCCGCAAATACTTGCACGAACGCGTGAACGTGAGTATCCACGGTTACCTCACGCAGATGGGACCGCTGGTGCTCGATCCCGTCGATCCGGCGAGTGCTTATCAGAATCCCTTTTTTTGCCCCGATCCGAGCCGCGTCAAAGAGCTCGAGGAGTTCATCTGGCGCCTGCGCGAAGCGGGTGATTCCATCGGCGCGCGTGTCACCGTCATTGCCACCGGCGTGCCGCCGGGATTGGGAGAACCGGTGTTCGGCAGGCTCGATGCGGATTTGGCGAGCGCCATGATGGGCATCAACGCGGTGAAGGGTGTGGAGATCGGCGCCGGTTTCAAGGCCGTGGAGCAGCGCGGTTCCGAACATCGCGATGAGCTCACCCCGGCGGGATTCAAGAGCAATCATGCCGGTGGTGTCCTCGGCGGAATTTCGTCGGGTCAGGAGATCATAGTCAGCATCGCGCTCAAACCCACCTCGAGCATCACGGTTCCGGGAGCTACCATCGATGTCGATGGCGAACCTGCGGAAATAGCGACTACGGGCCGCCACGATCCGTGCGTCGGGTTTCGCGCCACGCCGATTGCCGAGGCGATGATGGCGATCGTGTTGATGGATCATTACTTGCGTAATCGCGCGCAGTGCGGCGATGTGATCAGGACTACTCCGGTGATTACCAGGAGCCGAGAATGACAACCGCCGCACCGCGAATTGCCGTCGTCGGCGTGTCGACTCTCATCGGCGAGGCGGTAATCGACGAACTGCGCGCAAAAAAATTCCCGTATGCCGAACTCTACGCGCTCGATGACGAACGCAACCTCGGCCGCGCGCCGGCGGAAGAAGAGGGCGCAGAGGGGGACCGGAGCCTCAAGACATCCGATGTCGCTGCCTTTGATTTTTCACGTGTGGATCTGGCCTTTTTTTGCGGCCGGGCAAGCTTGAGCGAGCGCTACGCCGAAGCGGCGGCGGCGCATGCCTGGGTGATCGACAGCTCGTCGACCCATCGCACGCAATCGCATGTGCCGCTGGTGGTGGCCGATGTCAACGCGGGGGCGCTTCGGGACATCGGCGCGAGGGGGCTCGTGGCATTGCCGGGCAGCGCCAGCGTTGCGCTCGCCACTGCGCTGGCGCCGTTGCATGCTCTGGCCGGTCTCGAGCGTGCGGAAGTCGCGACCTATCAGGCAGTGTCGGGCAGCGGACGTGCGGCTATGGATGAACTTGCCGGCGAAACAGTGGCGATGCTCAGCGGAAAAAAGGCGCGCGGGCGCGCGTTTGGGCGCCAAATCGCGTTCAACGTCATTCCGCAGGTGGACTCCCTGCAGGCCGACGGCTCGACGCGTGAAGAGCGGCGCTTATGGGAGGAGACCCGGCGGATTTTGGATCTGCCGCAATTGGCGATCAACGCGACGGCCGTGCGAGTGCCGGTTTTCTTTGGCCACAGCCTCGTTGTGCACGCCAGCTTCCGGCGACCCGTGGGCCCACTCGAGGCCGCAGAAGTGCTGCAGCGCGGGAGTGGTTTGTCCGTGATCGACGCGGCATCAAGTACGGAATTCCCGACGCCGGCCACACTGGCGATGGCCCCGGATAAGGTATACGTAGGGCGTCTACGGGCCGATTTGACGCGTGATCGGTCTCTAAATTTTTGGATCGTTGCGGATAATGTTCGGAAATGTGCGGCACATAACGCAGTTTCGGTAGCCCAGATTTTGGTAAATAGTTCCCGGTAAGATATAGTTAACTGCTTATGTAAAAGGCAAGTGAGAATTCGCTTCCAAGCCCCTATCGCACAATGCACTTTATCCGCTTGCCCGCCAGAATTCTGGGAGTTGAAATGTCAGTGACGATGCCTCGCATGACGGTGATGGCGTGCCTGCTGTCCCTATGCACCTTGCTACCATCCCTATCATGGGCGTTGGGGCTGGGTGAGATTCATCTGAACTCAGCACTGAACGAGCCCATGAACGCCGAAATCGACCTGATTGCGGCGACCCCGGACGAATTGACCGCGCTACGCGCCTCCTTGGCCGGCCGCGACGCGTTTTCGCGCTATGGCATTGACCGCCCGCCATTTTTGTCGACGCTTACCTTCAAAGTAGGCAAGAGCAAGGATGGCCGGGACGTTCTGTTGGTGCACTCCACCGACGCGATTCCCGAGCCGTTCGTGACTTTCCTGGTGGAAGTGAATTGGGCGCGCGGCCGCTTGATGCGCGAATACACCGTGCTGCTCGACCCGCCGGTATATACGCCCGGCGAGAACGCGAGTTCTTCGGCTCCGGTTACCGCGCCGAGCACTGCCGCCGTTCCGCCGCCTCCGACCACGATCACGCAACCGACGACACCGTCGTCCGCAACGACTCCCCCTGCGCATAAGCGAAGTCCCAAAGCTCAGCCCGCACCCGCTGAGACCGGCGCGCCGGTCGTTGCCGCACCGAAGGCTGCCGCACCCTCGGTCTCCGCAGCCGCACCGCAAGAAGAGGCCGCAGGCTCCGCGACCCCCGGTACCGTGCACGTCGTCAAGGGCGATACGCTGAGCAAGATCGCGCGCAGCTTGAATTCCGATCCTTCGGCGAATATCGATCAAACCATGATCGCGCTATATCGCTCGAACCCCGAGGCGTTCGGCGGCAACATCAATATTTTGCGCCGCGGCTCGGTCTTGCGAGTTCCGGGTGCCGATGAGATAGCCGCACTGAATCAAAAAGAGGCGATGGGC
Source organism: uncultured Gammaproteobacteria bacterium (assembly GCA_963755965.1). Classification (GTDB taxonomy): domain Bacteria; phylum Pseudomonadota; class Gammaproteobacteria; order Steroidobacterales; family Steroidobacteraceae; genus Bog-1198. Next base: position 188,472 of record CAVWLU010000004.1, on the reverse strand, counting down.
GAAGTGCATCGCCAAATGGACTCCTGGCGAAGCGGCGCCGGCGCGGAGGCTGCACCCAGCGGTCATTTGCGCCTCGTGACGCCCGGCACCGGAGGCGGCACATCGGCCAGCACATCAAGCAGCCCATCGAGCGGCAGCGGCGATTCGACGGCGACGAATGCCGAAGCACGAGCGCTCAAAGATCGGGTCAAAGATTTGGAAGGTCAGCTAGCGGAGTCGAAGCGACTGATCGATATCCGCAACGCTGAACTCAGCTCGCTCCAACACAAGCTCGGAATGCCGGCGACCCCGCCACCGCCCTCCGCTGCGGTACCGCCAAAAGTTGCACCTGCGCCGACTCCTGCGCGACTCCAGCGCAACCGCCGGCTGCGTCTACTGCCACTGCGCCGCCGAGCCCTCCGGTCATTGCGCCCTTGCCGCCGGAAGCGACCTCGACGGCACCGGCCCCTGCGCCGACGCCGGTTGCACCGCCAGTCGTGACGAAGAAGCCCGTCGCTCCCGCACCGTCCGAGTCCGGATCCTGGCTCGATTGGGTTGCACAAAACTGGTGGCTGCCTGCTGCGGTGCTGCTCGCGCTGCTCGCCGCGCTTGGGTTCGCTAGATTCAGAAAGCGCAGACAGAGCTCTGGGCCGATGGGCGACCTGGGGTCCCTTTTGGATGAAACGCACGTTACCGACATGCGTGATCCGACCTCGAAGCTCGCCGCCATGCGCAAAGGCAACGAGTCCTTCGTAGTCGAAGAGTCAGGTGAGCACCCGGCGCCGGACTTCAATGCGGAGTCGAACCGTTTCGGCGACACGGGTGAATTGAAGTCGCCCGATGACACCATGTCGAGCGAGAGCGCGGTCAATCTGGATCAAGGCGATCCGCTGGCCGAGGCCGATTTTCACATGGCATACGGCCTGTACGACCAGGCCGCCGATCTGGTGCGAATCGCGCTGGAGCGGGAGCCGGATCGGCGTGATCTGCGGCTCAAGTTATTGGAAATCTATTTCGTGTGGGGCAATAAGGACGCATTCCTGCAGACCGCAAAGGGGCTGGAATCCACGCGCGATCGTGCACCCGCCGGCGAGTGGGACAAGATCGTCATCATGGGCAAACAGATTTGCCCCGACGAACCGCTGTTCGCGGCGAGCGCCGGCAGCGGCCGCGGCGCCGGAGCATTGGTCGACCTCAATCTCGAGGGCGGCGAGAATCGTGTCGACATCGATTTGTTTGGTGATCCCGAAGGCGAGCGCAGCAGCTTGGATCACACGCTGGCCAAGGAGAACGACGACACGGCGGCCACGGGCGAATCGCCCGGCCTCACGACGCGGTCGGGCCTGGACTTCACCTTAGATACGCCGGAGCGCGGCGCCGACGAGTCACCGACCCGTGAGATGCCGCCGCGTGATGAGCCGACCGTCGAATCGGAGCTGTTGAGTTTCGCCGATTCCCCGACGACCGAGTCGCCGGCTCTGAAGACTGCGGAAATGCGCGATCGCATCTCCTCGAAGCTCTCAGGGACCAAGCCGGATCAAACCGCCGAGGTTTCCATCGACGATCTCGGGCTCGATCTCGACCAGCTGGAACAGACCGGCGCTCCGTCTGTCCCCAGTATTCACGAACTCGAAGAAACCGATCACCCGTCCGATGCTCCGACCATGGTGGCGGGCCTCGACGAACGGTCACGGCGGATGATGGAAGACGCGGCGAAGAACTCGCGCGACCGTGATTTGACCGAGCTGGAACGGGAGCTGGAAGCCTCGTTTATTGCCGACCTCGAATCGCATCAGGACGAAATCAAGACGGCGGTGTTGGGACCTGAATCCGCGCCCACGGTGTTGATGCCGCGCGAGGCTGATCCGAGTACGGCCTCGACTTCGCGCTTCAAATCCTCGCCCGAATTCTCGGACATTCGCGATCCCGACCGACCCGACATAGATTCCACCTCGAAGCTGCGCGGCATCAATGCCGACAGCATCGATTTGGATCTGGATCGATTGGCAACGGCCCTCGGCAGCGGCGACACGCTCGAGCAGCCGCGAGCGGCCGAGGAAGTGTTTTCGACCGAAGTGTTCGAGGCCAGTCAGCGCAGTCGGCGGGTGGACCTCGATGTGGGCGAAGCGCTGAACGGTTCAGAGCATCCGACCAATAAAATGCAGCAGATCCAGACCAGCAAGCTCAAGTCGGTCGATGTGCCGATCTCCGAGCTGGAACCCGTGACCATGAGTGAGGTGGGGACCAAGCTCGACCTGGCACGCGCTTATATGGATATGGGAGATCCGGAAGGTGCGCGCAGCATCCTCGAAGAGGTCGTGCAGGAAGGCTCCACCAGCCAGAAACAGGAAGCTTCGCGCCTGATCGAATCGCTGCCCGGCTAGACATGACGGACCTCGGCCGGCGTGAGGACGTCCGGCGTAGTGACGCCCGGCGTGGCGACGCCCGGCGCATTGCCGCTCTGGTGGAATACGACGGCACGGACTACGCCGGCTGGCAGTCGCAAGCACATGCGGCATCGCTGCAGGACGCGGTCCAAGAGGCGATCACCTTCGTGGCGGGCGAGCCCATCATCGCCATTTGCGCCGGCCGCACCGACGCCGGTGTTCACGCCATCGGCCAGGTCATTCACTTCGATACGTCGGCCGTGCGCACGCCGCGAGCCTGGGTGCTGGGCACAAATACCAAATTGCCGCCCGCCATCGCGCTGCAGTGGGCAGGCGAGGTGACGCCGGGATTTCATGCGCGGCACAGCGCGCTGCGGCGCATTTATCGATACTACATTTTGAATCGCAGCGCGCGTTCGGCATTGCAACGCGTGCGCGCCGCGTGGATCCATCGGGCGCTCAATGCCGAGGCCATGCACACTGCGGCGCAGGCACTGCTGGGCGAGCATGATTTCTCAGCCTTCCGTTCGGTCGAATGCCAATCGAAGACCAGCAGGAGGCGTGTGGAGAGCGTGGTAGTGCAACGCGCGGGTGACCGCGTGTGGCTCGAGATTGCGGCGAACGCCTACTTGCACCACATGGTTCGAAACATCGTGGGCACTCTGCTCGAGGTGCAGCGGGAGGCGGATCCCTTCGGCGCGATGACCCGCATCCTCTCCGGCGGCGAGCGCCGCCTGGCCGGTGCGACCGCCCCGGCCGCCGGCTTGTATCTATGGCGAGTGGAATACCCGGCCGTTTATGGCATTCCAACGCCCGATGGGCGGTTTTGCTAGACTACAGCATGTCCTGGTTCGAGCGAATCGTCCCGTCGCGTATCAAGACCGAGCGTCGCACCCGCTCGGTTCCCGAAGGTCTGTGGACCAAGTGCCCCGCCTGCGATGCCGTGCTGTATCGCGCTGAAATCGAGCGCAATCTGCATGTCTGTCCCAAATGCAGCCATCACATGCGGATCAACGGGCGCGAGCGCCTGCTGAAATTTTTGGATACCGGGTCGACAAAAGAGATCGCCGCCAAGGTCGATCCGGAAGATCCGCTCAAGTTCAAGGACTCGAAGCGCTACAAGGATCGCATCGTTCAAGCGCAGAAACTGACGGGCGAGCGCGATGCATTGATCGTGATGTCCGGACAATTGGCCGGGCTCGACATCGTCGCGTGCGCCTTTGAATTTCGCTTTCTGGGCGGCTCCATGGGCTCAGTGGTCGGCGAGAAATTCGTGCGCGCGGTCGAGCATTGTTTGGAGAATCGCACGCCACTGGTGTGCTTCTCGGCGAGCGGTGGCGCACGGATGCAGGAGGCGCTGTATTCGTTGCTCCAAATGGCCAAGACCAGCGCGGCGCTCAAACGCCTGTCCGAAGCACGGCTGCCGTTTATTTCAGTCATGACCGATCCGACGACCGGCGGGGTATCGGCGAGCCTCGCCATGTTGGGCGATATCAACATCGGCGAACCCAAGGCGCTGATCGGCTTCGCCGGTCCGCGAGTGATTCAACAAACGGTGCGCGAGACTTTGCCCGAGGGATTCCAGCGCAGCGAGTTTCTGCTCGAGCACGGCGCACTCGATATGATCGTCGATCGGCGCGAGCTGCGCGATCGAATCGGCGCCATGTTGAGATTGTTGACCGGCAAGGAGCCCGCGGCGGCCTAGGGTTGAAAGCCATGCGGAGTCTCGAGCAGTGGTTGGCCTACCAAGCACAGGTGCATCCACAGACGATTGATTTGGGTCTGGATCGCCTCGAGCGGGTACTCGATCGTCTCGAGTGGCGGCAGCCGCCGGTGCCGGTCATCACCGTTGCCGGAACCAACGGTAAAGGTTCGGTCGTCGCGTACTGCGCTGCAATCTTAACGGCGGCCGGTTACCGGGTCGGCACTTTTACCTCGCCACACTTGCGCGACTATCGCGAGCGCATTCGTCTGTGCGGCGCAAAGATTACCAGTGAGGCCCTCGTCGGCGCGTTCGAAAGGATCGAGGCCGCCCGTTTGGGCGCGCCCGGCACCATATCGTTGACTTTTTTCGAATACAACGCATTGGCAGCGATGCTGATATTCGAGTCCGCGAAGCTCGATGCATGGGTGCTGGAGATTGGCATGGGCGGCCGCCTTGATGCGGTCAACGTGGTCGATCCAACGGTTGCCGTGGTGGTCAGTATCGGTCTCGATCACCAAGACTTCCTGGGTTCGACGCTCGAGGGCATTGCTCGAGAAAAGGCCGGTATTTTTCGCCGCAATACGCCGGCGGTCCTCGGCAGCTCGGGGATGCCCGCGGTGCTTGAAACCGTTGCCGAGACCGTCGGCGCGCCGCAGAAGCGCTTGGGCCACGAGTACACCTTCACGCGCCATGCCGACCATTGGCACTACCGCGGCACTCGCTGGGACTTGCCGGATCTCGCCCCGCCGGCGCTTTTGGGCGATGTCCAATTTTGCAATGCCGCTGCGGCTATCGCGGCCGTCGAGGAGGTCGCGTCCCGTTTGCCGATACCGGCCGCGGCTGTGTCGCGGGGATTGGCGAGCGCGCGTCTGATCGGGCGTTTCCAAGTGATCGCGCCGTCGGCGCCCGGTCAGCCCACGTGGATATTGGATGTGGCGCACAACCCCGATGCGGCGGGGGTGCTGGCGCGTAATTTGCGCGCGCTGCCGGCCGCGGGCAGAACGCTCGCGGTGTGCGGAATTCTCGCCGACAAAGATGCGGCCGGGATTGCGGCGCAATTGCGCGATTGCATCGACGTATGGTGGTTGACCTCCATCGAAGGTGCGCGTGGCACGGACAGCGAGGGATTGGCGGCGCGCATCGCGCCTCAGATTTCGGCCCCGATCCACTTGGCGCAGGACGTCGCTGCCGCCTGCTCGGCGGCGTTAGCGGATGCGGGTGCCGCCGACCGAATCGTTGTCTTTGGATCCTTCCACGCCGTCGGGCCATCACTCGACTGGCTGGAGGCACACGACATGCTGCCACCCGAGACCCTTCCCGAATATACTTCCCCGCCCCGCGAACATGAATAAAGCAAGGTCTCAAATGGATCGTCGCGTCAAGGAGCGGCTGATCGGCGCCACAATTTTGGTGGTGCTGATCGTGCTGATCGTGCCGGAATTGTTGTCGGGCCCGAAGCCGCCCGCACAGCCAAGGCTGTCGGAGAACCTGCCGGCCCCTACGCGCAATGTGTCGGTTGATTTGGCCACGAGCAAGGCTACTCCCGTGCTGCCGCCGGACGAGCCGGCTTCAGCGGCGTCCGCGGCACAGCCGGCCGGCGCCACGCAGGGCAGCGCCACGCAGGACGGTGCCGCAGGCAGCGCTGCCACATCCAGCGGCGCTGCTCGCGGCGGTGATACCTCGGGGACCGGTGCGCCGCCAACGGAGTCGACGCTCAGGGCCCAAGATGCTCCCTCTACGCTTGAAACGCCGCGTTCTTCCCCCAAATCCTCCTCGGAAACGGCGGAATCCGTCCGCCCGCAAAGCCGCCGTGTGTGGGCGGTGCAGTTGGGCAGTTTTGCCAGCAAGGCGAACGCGGACAAATTGGTGCATCAGTTGAAGGCGAGCGGCTCGTCGGTCTACGTAATCTCGAGCGGAGCGGGGCCGTCCCTGCGATTTCGAGTGCGGGTCGGGCCCCTCCCGGATCGGGATGCGGCCGAACGCGCGATGATCAAGCTCAAAGGCGCGGGTCATGCCGGCACCATCGTCCCTCCGGCATGACGATTTTGCGTTTGTGCCGATGGTTTCACGGCAACCAAGGCTTAGGTTGGGTAGAATGCCGCCCTGTCATGAGCCGGACCGGCCGCTGATGTTGCGCTAAAGGTGGAAGATTGACTGGAGCCGATGTCCTAATACTGTTGATTCTATTGGGCTCAACCTTGATCGGATTACTGCGCGGTTTCGTGCGTGAAGCCGCATCACTGGCGTTCTGGATCGTCGCCATTTGGGCGGCTTGGAAATTCGGCCCGGTGGTTGAACCCCACCTCGGTGGTCTCTTGGCCGATCCAAAGGTGGCGCCTTGGGTGGGACGTTTGGTGATCTTGGTGCTCGTGCTGTTGCTTGGCTGGGTCATCGGCATGCTGCTCAGCTATTTCACGCGCAGCGCGGGACTTGGCCCCTTGGACCGAGTCATCGGACTGCTCTTTGGAATTGTTCGCGGTATGGTTTTGGTGGGGCTCATGATCATTGGCGGCGAACTTCTGCATTTGAATCAGGAAGATTGGTGGAATCGATCGAAGCTGGTTCCATACGGTGAAGCCGTCGGCGACTGGTTGCGAGCCATGGTCGGCGAGCGAGGCGAACCCTGGGCCAAACTCGAGCGCCTCACCGGAGTCAAAGTAAGAGCCAAGTGACCGGAGGTCCTTCATGTGCGGAATCGTAGGAATGGTTGGGGTGAGTGCGGTCAACCAGCGGATCTATGACGCGCTGACTGTGCTCCAGCATCGCGGTCAAGATGCGGCCGGGATCATGACGTCCGAAGCGGGCGAGCTGTTCATGCGCAAGGATTCCGGACTGGTCCGCGATGTGTTTCAACAAAAGCACATGCTCAAGCTCAAGGGCAATGTCGGCATCGGTCATGTCCGCTACCCGACCGCCGGCGCCGACAGTGCCCACGATGCGCAACCTTTTTACGTGAATTCGCCTTACGGCATCTGTCTCGGGCACAACGGCAACCTGACCAATTCGCGCGAACTCACCGAAGTGCTGGTCCGGGAAGACCGCCGGCATCTGAACACAGGATCCGATTCCGAAGTCCTGCTCAATGTACTGGCGTCCGAACTGCAGCGGGTCGGCACCCCCCGCGTGACGCCCGCCGACATCTTCGCCGCAGCCAACGCCGTGTATCGGCGCTGCCGCGGCGGCTACGCCGTCGTCGCCATGGTGATCGGCCACGGCATCCTCGGCTTCCGCGACCCGAACGGCATTCGTCCGTTGGTGATAGGAAAGCGCGATACGAAGAAGGGCACCGAATGGATGCTGGCGTCCGAAAGTGTCGCACTCGACATGTTGGGTTTCGACATGGTGCGCGACGTGGCGCCCGGCGAGGCTGTGTTCATCGACGAGCAGGGTCGCTTTTACGCTCAACAGTGTGTGGCGATGGCCCGGCACACGCCGTGTATTTTTGAATTCGTATATTTCGCGAGACCCGACTCGATCATCGACAATATCTCGGTATACAAAGCGCGTCTGCGGATGGGCGAGCGGCTCGCGGAGAAGATCAAGCGCGAACGACCTGATCATGACATCGATGTCGTGATTCCCATTCCCGACACCAGCCGAACGAGCGCGGTACAAGTGGCGCAGCTCCTCGGCATCAAGTATCGAGAGGGCTTCATCAAGAACCGTTACATCGGTCGTACTTTCATCATGCCGGGGCAGGAACAGCGCTCGAAATCGGTGCGCAGCAAACTGAACGCGATCGATCTGGAATTTCGCGGCAAGACGGTGTTGCTGGTGGATGACTCGATCGTGCGCGGAACCACCTCGGCGCAAATCATCGACATGGCGCGCGAGGCCGGAGCCAAGAAGGTCTATTTCGCTTCCGCCGCTCCGCCGGTGCGCTATCCGAACGTTTACGGCATCGATATGCCCGACGCGTCGGAACTCGTGGCGGCCGGGCACACCGATGCCGAGGTGCGCGACATCATCGGCGCCGACTGGCTGATCTACCAGGACTTGGAAGACCTGGTGCATGCGGTTCGTCATGACAATGCGAAGATCAGCGATTTCGACACATCGTGCTTCTCCGGCGAATATGTCACCGGTGACGTGACGCCCGAGTACCTGAAGCGCCTGCAGGGAGAGCGGTCCGACGAAGCGAAACAGCAACGTCGCGAGGGCGCTGGTCGTGAACTCAAGTCCGTTCGAATACTGTAGGGCTGCGCGCGGGACGGCTCTGGTCCTAAAATCTTGAGCCTGCGTCTGCTCTTGATTGCGGAACGCCCCGAGTATCGGCTGCTCGTGAGCAAGCACGTCGAGATCGAGTGGCCCGGGGCAACCATCCACGAACACCGTTTGGGAGAGGACGAACCGCTGGACGCCAAGTTCGTTGCGGCGGGCTTCGACGCAGTGGTCATTGCCGCTGTACCACCCACTGATGCCGCCGAACAGCTGGTGTCGGTCCTATTGGCCAAACCGGAATTCGCGCCGCTGGTATTGCTGTTGCTGCACGATGCGCCGGCTTCTCTGCCGCCGGACGTCGTCGGACTGCACCGTCTGTATGGCCGCAAGATCGATCGGGACCGGCTCATCCGAGTGCTTACGAACGCGTCGCGCGAACACAAACAGGCTCTGACCGCGTTGCGTTCCAACCCGGACTTCGAGCAACGCTACACATTCGGTTCGGTGAAGATTCGCGGCCACCGCTGCATCAGACAGGTCGGAAGCGGCGGCATGTGCAAGATTTATCTTGCGGAAAGCGAACGCGCCGGCACACTCGTGGTGCTCAAAGTATTCAGCCAGGTTCCCGACGTATCGGAGCGCTTCGTCGGATTCGATCGCTTCCTGCAGGAATATGAAATCGTCGCGGGTCTCAATCACCGGAACATCGTGCGCATTTACGACTTGGGCGTGGCGGACGACCACGCGTATATCGCCATGGAGCATTTCCCCGCCGGTGATCTGCGCCAACGGATGAAAGCGCCGCTGGCGCCCGCGATGGCACTGCACTATCTCGAGCAGATCGCGAGTGCTCTCGGAGCCATCCACGCCGTGGGCGTGCTACACCGCGATTTGAAGCCGGCCAACGTCATGTTACGTGCCGACGGGTCGGTGTGTCTGATCGATTTTGGATTGGCCAAAGCCAATGAGCTGGATGCGGAGCTCACCGGTACGCGGGAGATCTTCGGCACTCCTTATTACATGAGTCCAGAGCAAGGTCACGCAGAGCTTATCGATGCACGCAGCGATCTTTACAGCTTGGGCGTCGTGTTCTACGAAATGTTGATCGGCCGCAAACCCTACACCGGCGCGTCCGCCATGGAAGTCATCTACAAGCACAAGCGCGCGGAGTTGCCGCCTATCGACCGGCGATACGCGAGCTATGAACCTCTCTTGAAGCGCCTTCTCGCGAAGTCTCCGAACGACCGGTTCCAGTCGGCAAGCGCGCTGGTCGAGGCAGTCGCTGAATTGAAGACCCCCGCGTGAATGATGCGGCCACGCATTCTCTGTTGCGGGTGCGGACGCCCGCAAGTTGGATCGCCCGCGCGCAGTGCTCGCACGAAGTACTGCTGATCGACCATGCAAATTGCGAAAAGAAGGCGGCTTCGACCGCTCTCGCTTTGATGTTTGCATACGCTGAGGACTTGGATCTCACCGGCCGGATGTCGCGGCTCGCCCGCGAGGAATTGCGGCATTACGAACAAGTATCGAGGCTCATCAAACGCCTGAAGATTCTGCCGCAGCGGTTGGCTCCCGGCCGCTATGCGGAGCGCCTGCGTCGCCTGGTGGCCAAGACCGAGCCTCAGCGCGAGATCGATCTGATGATATGCGGAGCGTTTATCGAAGCGCGTTCGTGCGAGCGCTTTGCCGCCCTAGGTGCAAGCTTCGGCGGCCTGCTGGGCGAGCTTTTCCAGGGTCTGCACGCCGCGGAAGCGCGGCATTTCGGCATTTACCTGGATCTGGCACGCAGCGCCGCCATTCGCGCCGGCGTCGACATGGGTCTGCGGATCGATGCGTTTGCATCGCTCGAGGCGGAGTTGATCACGACCCGCGATGAGCTGTTTCGTTTCCACTCGGGAACCCCATAGCGAGCGGACGCCGCCCGAAGGGATGTCGTCTAAAAAGAGTGACGTTTTGACGCTTTTGACGTTTTAGTGACGTGAAATTTCTGACGTAACCGCCGGGGACATCTCAACGCGCTAACGACACCAATTCGGGGCCGCTCGAGTCCCACCGCAACACGCTGCCCTGGGTATACCAGTCGCCGAGCACGATGCGCGTGCAGGCACGACCGTCTATATCCAGGGCATGCATCCCGGGCCTATGTGTGTGGCCGTGCAACAGGGTGGCCGTGCCGGCGGTTTTCAGCGCGGTGGAAACGCTCTCGGCATTGACATCGGTGATCGCGTACTCCGTGGCCGCGGTGTGTGCCTGGCTACCGACGCGCGCGGCGCCGGCGAGTGCCTGACGCGCGGACACGGACAGCGCGAGGAATTGTCGCTGCCAGTCCGCGTCGCGGACGGTGCCACGCAACCGTTGGTAGGCGCGGTCATCGGTACACAGGGAGTCCCCGTGCATGACCAGCACCGGTTCGCCGTAGAGCGTGACAATCAACGGATCGGGCAGCAACGCCGCGCCGGAGTCCGAGCAGAATTGCTCCCCCAGTAGAAAATCTCTGTTTCCGTGCATGACAAAACACGGCACGCCGCTCGCCGTGAGGGATTTGATCCCCGCGATTGCGGCGGACTGCCCGGCATCGGGCGCATCGTCACCCACCCACGATTCAAACAAATCGCCGAGAATGTACAGGGCATCGGCGCCCGGCGCCTCAGTGCGCAGAAAATGGAGGAATTGCTCGGTAATTTCGGGGCGAGTCGCGTCGATGTGCAGGTCGGAGATGAAGAGGATCGCCACGCTCAAGCACCGCCCGCAGTTAGGGTGCCGGAACGCGCTCTATCCGCTCGATGATTACAGGTTTGAGCGGTGCGTCGTCCTTGAAAGGGCCCTTTGCGCCCGTGGCCACATCGCTAATGTGATCCGCCACATCCATGCCGGCTACAACTTTGCCAAATACCGCGTAGCCCCAGCGGGCCTGATTAGGGTCGAGCGCCGCATTGTCGTTCAGATTCACGTAGAACTGGACGTCGCCGGCGTGAGGTTCGGGCGGCCGCGCAAGCCCCACGCTGCCGCGCTGGTTGGTCAAACCGTTCCCCGATTCGTTGACGACTTTAGTCGGGGAGCCTTTGAGTTTGTAATTGGCGTCGTAGCCGCCGCCTTGAATCACAAAATTCGGTATTGCGCGATGAAAAATCGTGCCGGAATAAAAGCCCTGGTCGACGTATTTCAGAAATTGAGCGACCGTGAGCGGAGCGCGCTCGGCATTTAGCTCGATCGTGAAATTGCCCAACGAGGTGACGACTTGCACCTGAGGGCTGACGGGGGCCGGTTTGGCCTCTGCCGCGGCCGAAGCGGCGGGTGGATCCGCCGCGTTGCTTGCCGACACGAACGCTGCGAGGAGCAGCCCAACACTGAGTACTAACTGTTTCATGCTTTGAGATTCTACTCGAATAATATGGGTACAATCTTGCGATATGTCCGTAGCCGCCATCACGCGTTTCGCGCCCAGCCCGACAGGGTCCCTGCACTTGGGGAACGCGCGCACTGCCTTTTTCAGCCATTTGTGGGCCCGCAAGAGCGGCGGACGATTCATTTTGCGGATCGAGGATACGGATGTCGAGCGCAGTCAGCAGCGCTTCTGTGATGAGTTGATGGCTGAATTGCGCTGGTTGGGATTGGATTGGGACGAGGGGCCCGACGTCGGCGGCCCGTCCGCGCCCTATTCACAATCGAAGCGGAACGACTTGTACCGGCAGTTGTTCGCTCGATTGGAGGCCGACGCCCGCGCATACGCGTGCTTTTGCACGGCCGAGGAGCTCGAGCTATCGCGAAAGCTGCAGCGGATGGCGGGCAAGCCGCCGCGCTATGCGGGGACCTGCCGAATGTTGACGGCGGCGCAACGCGCGGAGCGGCTGGCGCGGGGATTGAGGCCGACGCTGCGCTTCGCTGTGCCTGTTGACGCGGTGATCGAATTCACCGATCTCGTGCATGGCCCCCAGAGGTTTTTGTCGAGCGATATCGGTGATTTCATCATCCGCCGCGAGGACGGCACATCGGCGTTCTTTTTTTGCAACGCCGTCGACGACGCGATGATGGGGGTCACGCACGTGGTGCGCGGCGACGATCATCTCACCAACACGCCGCGGCAATTGATGCTGCTCGATGCGTTGTCGTTGCGGCGCCCCGGCTACGGTCATGTTGGGTTGTTGGTGGGCGCGGACGGCGCGCCGCTGTCCAAGCGCCACGGCAGCACCAGCGTGCAAGAGTTTCGCGAGCGCGGATTCCTGCCAGCTGCTCTGCTCAATCACTTGTTCCGATTGGGGCACACCAGCGATGTCGACGGTTGGCTGCCGGCAGCGGAAATGCCGGCGCATTTTCGACCCGAACACTTGGGCAGGGCTCCGGCGCGATTCGAAGAGTCGCAACTGGTTCACTGGCAGAAGGAGACTTTGCAGCGTATGTCGGCCGCCGAGATCGGCGCTTGGCTGGGATCGAAGGATGATTCAGCGGCATTCGTCGATCTCGTGCGGCACAACGTGGTGCTCCCGGCGGATGCTGCGCCGTGGGTGGCCGTGGTCCGCGGCGAACTCCCGCCGCTGGGAGAGGACGAACAGCGCGTCATCGCCGCGGCCGGGGCCGATTTCTTCGTCGCTGCCGTCGCCGCGTTCGAGCAGTCGGGGCCGGACCTCAAGTTACTCACGAAAATATTGAAAGAGCGCACCGGGCGCAAAGGCGCCGAGCTCTTCATGCCGTTGCGGGTCGCGCTGACCGGCCAAACACACGGGCCTGAACTCGCGCCGCTGCTCAAGTTGATGTCTCCGGAAACGGCCCGGCGCCGCCTCGAGTCCCATGCTCGAAATTCATAACTCACTGACCGGCAAAAAGGCCGAATTCAAATCGTTGCGACCGAACGAAATCGGCATGTACGTCTGCGGAATTACCGTATACGACTACATTCACTTGGGTCACGCACGCATGTTGACGGTGTTCGATCTCGTGCAGCGTTACTTGCGCTCGCGCGGCTTCAAAGTGACTTACGTCCGCAACATCACCGACATCGACGACAAAATCATTCAACGCGCGGCAGAAAACGGCGAGGACTGGACCGAACTCGCGCGCCGCTTCACGGCAGCGATGCAGGAAGACTGCGCGCTACTCGGCCTTCAGACGCCCGATCGAGAGCCGCGCGCCACCGACTACATCGTGCCCATCATCGCCATGACGCAGACCCTGATCGACAAGGGCTATGCCTACGCCGCTGCGAACGGCGACGTGATGTATTCGGTGCGCAAGTTCCCTGACTATGGCGCGCTTTCCGGCAAGAAAATCGACGATTTGCGTGCGGGCGCACGTGTGCAAGTCGACGAATTCAAACTTGACCCCTTGGATTTCGTTCTGTGGAAGCACGCGAAGCCGGGCGAGCCCTCTTGGGAGTCGCCATGGGGGCCGGGCCGTCCGGGCTGGCACATCGAGTGCTCCGCCATGTCGACGAGTTTGCTCGGCAGCTACTTCGATTTGCACGGCGGCGGTATGGATCTGAAGTTTCCGCATCACGAGAACGAGATCGCACAGTCCTGTGCCGCCTGTGAAACGCCGTTCGTGCACGTCTGGATGCACAATGGTTTCGTACGCATCGACGACGAGAAAATGTCGAAGTCGCTTGGAAACTTCTTTACCGTGCGGGACGTACTCAAGACCTTGCGCGATCCGGAAGTCTTGCGGTTTTTTTTGTTGAGCAGCCATTATCGCGGCCCAATCAATTATTCCGAGGCGCAACTCGCCCAGGCAGACGAGACGCTGCTGGGTCTATACCGCGCGCTAAAGGGTACGAACGCGCCTAAGGGTACGAATACGGCTCAAACTCTCGGCGCACCCGACAAATTTCGTGCAGAGTTGACCAATTTTCATGCCGCCATGGAAGACGATTTCAATACACCGGATGCGTTCGCCGTGATGCAAGGAGTGGCACGTGATTTGAACAGCGCCAAAGCGGCGGGTGATGAGGCAACAGCCGCGGCCGCGGCCGCTGCCCTGCTCTCGATGGGCGGGACCCTCGGGCTCCTGCAGCAAGACCCCGACGTTTATCTCAAACGCGGCGTGGCGACGGGGTCATCTGCCCTGGGCGGCGGCCTAACCGATAGCGAGATCGAGGGATTTCTACAAGCACGCCGAACCGCGCGGGCGGCCAAAAACTTCGCCGAATCGGATCGCATTCGCGACCAGCTTAGCGCCGCCGGAGTGGTCGTGGAAGACAAACCCGGCGGCGCGACCGAATGGCGGCGCGCCTAGTCGCTCCAATCGCGCCTAGATCATCGCGCCTAGTCGAATCGACGGGTCATCATCACGCCGAGCGCAACGCCTACCACCGCGGCGATTCCCACTACCTGCCACGGATTATCGCGCACGTAGCTATCGGTACTTTGGGTCACTTGTCTCGCCTGACCGCGAACCTGAGCTGCGCCATCGTTGAACGCGCTTTTTGCGGCGGCCAAAGCGATTTTGACTTTCGCTCGAACTCTGGCGATCTCGGGGGTTTCAACGTCCTTGATTGCTTTGGTCAGATCCTCGACGTCCTCGAGAAATTCGTTGATATTGGCATTGGCGAAGTTTTTAACCTTGCGCAGATGAGAATTGTCCAGTTGAGATTCCATGAGTCACTCCTGCATTATCTTAGAAACGTGAAGGCACGCTAAATGGGAAGGCACCACACATGTGAAGGCAGTCCACATGTGTGGGCACGCTGGGCGCAACAGGCGCCCGGTCAGGCACCGGCGCGCACTGTGCTTCTCAGGCGCGACGGCCGAGACTCATCAAGAAGCTGACGATGGCGCCGATTAAAAATACGATGAATAACACCTTGGCGATGCCGGCCGCTCCGACTGCAATGCCGCCAAATCCGAAAAACGCCGCAATTAGGGCAATGACAAAGAACACAACAGCATAATGAAGCATGAGCGCACCTATTTTGGGATAGAAGAATCAACTCGACGCCGTCGCACTCTGCACCAAACCAATGACCGCGTCAGTCGGTAAGCCGCTAGGGGGGCCGTAGGACAAAACTCACGGTTCCAGTGCGGCGAACCGAGACGGGGACATATCTTGAGCCAGTACTCCCGCGCTGCTCAAGTCTTCGGGTAGCGGCAAACCGCGGACCATAGCGGCGGCCGCACGCGACAGAGCCGGAGCGGTTTGAATCCCATAACCTCCCTGTCCAGCAAGCCAGAAGAACCCCTGAGCTTCGCTCGAAAATCCCACCACCGGTGAGCGGTCAGGAGCGAAAGTGCGCAGCCCGGCCCACCGGGCCTTAAGACGATGGATTTGCAAGGTTGTGGCAGCCTCGACTCGATCGACGGCTGCTGCGATATCCCATTCTTCCGGCTGCGCGTCGCCCGGCGGCGCGGGCGTTTCATCCGCGGGGGAGAGGAATAATTGGCCCGCCTCCGGCTTGAAATAGAATAGCTCATCGATATCGTTGACGAAGGGCCAGGCGGCGATTGTCATCCCCGGCGGCGGCTCGACCAGGATGGCCGTACGGCGCCGAGGCACCAGGCCGAGACGGGAAATGCCTGCGAGCGCTGCGACCTCGTCCGCCCACGCGCCCGCTGCATTGACGACGACCGGCGCCGTCAGCGTTTCGGATCCGGCGCGCACCGTCCAACCAGCTGCCGCGTATTCGAGCGCGCGGACCGGAGCGTTATTGAGAAATCGGCCGTTGCGCCTCCGAAACATGCGCAGGTACCCCTGGTGTAGGGCGTGGACCTCGATATCGGTGGATTCGGGCTCCAATAAAGCAGCCGCGACGTAATCTTCACGCAGGACCGGGCATAGCCGTCGCGCTTCCGCCACGCTTACTGGTCGCGTCGCGAACGCGATATCCGGCAGTGCGGCGAACTGTCGCAGTGTCTCGACTTGCGCGGCAGTCGCGATGAAAAGGCAACCGCGCGGATGAGTCAGGGGACTCTCCGTGAAGTCCGGCGGCGGGGCAAAGAGAAATTTGCGACTTGCGCGGGTCAAGGCACGAATAACGGTGTTGCCATAAATCTCGGTAAACAATGCCGCCGAGCGCCCTGTGGAGTGATAACCCGCGCGATCCTCCTGTTCGACCAAGATGACGCGGTGCGTCTCAGCGAGGTGCGCGGCAACCGATGCGCCAGCCATTCCGGCGCCGATGACGACGATATCAGTTTCAGTCATAGCGCTCGTCTCGCTGGGTCAAAGTTGCAAATGGCTCAAAGGGACGCGCGTCGAGCGCTTGACCGTGGCGAGAACGACGCTCGACTGCAAGTCGCGCACATGAGGGATTCGCAATAGCTTCTTTAGGATCACGGAACTCAGCGAGTCGAGATCCTTGCCGAAGACCTGCAGGATGAAGTCATAGCTCCCTGTCATGGCGAAGCAGTTCGTGACCTCATCGAGTAACGCGATCTCCCGCTCGAAGCGCGCCACCGTCTCGTCGGTATGCTCAGTTAGTTTGACGTGCACGATGGCCTGTACTTCGAGGCCGACCCGAGCGGGATTCAGAATTGCGGCATACCCTTCGATGACGCCGCCCGACTCGAGTGCCTTGATTCGGCGCGCGCATGGGGTTGGAGATAGGCCAATGGCCTCAGCCAGTTCGACCACGGGCAAGCGCCCGTCCTTTTGCAGTGCAGATAAAATATGTGCATCGAAGCGGTCGAACTGCATCGCGAATGCGCTCCTTAGGCTAAGCGAGATAGTGAATGTCGCCAACAATGATGCCTAACGGAGCGTGTTTTGGCGATTCTTTTTGGCTTAGTTTAAGGCATGATACCAGCGAACTCGGCAACGGAAGTTCAATGTCTCGGCCAACTCGCACCGCCATCAGACAAATTGGATTTATAGGCGCGGGGCTCATGGGCACGCCGATGGTGCGGCGACTGCTGGCAGCCGGATTACAGGTGCGAGTATGGAATCGCACTCCCGAGAAGCTCAAGGGTCTCATCGCTGCCGGGGCCATTCCCGCGCGAAGTGCCGCCGATGCCGCGAACAATTCAGATGCAGTCCTGGTTTGCGTCACGGATGCGGGTGCGGTCGATGCGATACTGTTCGAAGAGGAAGGAGTGGCCAACGCTGTAAACGCCCCGTCCTTGTTGGTCGATTTTTCGACGATCGGCCCCGAAGCGACAGTCGAGTTCGCGGGACGGCTGCGCAAACAGTGCGGCACGTCCTGGGTAGACGCGCCGGTCTCCGGAGGTGCGACCGGTGCCGAGCAAGGAAAGTTGGTCGTTTTCTGCGGCGGTTCGGCGGAGGATATTGCCCGCTTGGCGCCGATCTTCGGCGTGCTCGCCCAGCGCGCCACGCACATCGGAGATCTCGGCGCGGGTCAAACGCTCAAACTATGCAATCAGTTGATCGTCGCGACGAATCTCGTTGCCATCGCCGAGTCGTTGAGCCTGGCCCGGGCCAGCGGCTTGAATCTCGGCGCCATACCCGACGCCTTGGCCGGCGGATTTGCCGACTCTCTGCCGATGCAGATCTTCGGAAGGCGCATGGCGCAAGGAGTGACCACGCCCGTGCTGGGCGAACTCGCGCTGATGCTCAAGGACCTTCGCGCGGTCGATCGCCTCGCTCGCGCACACCAGAGCGAGCTTCCGATGACGCGCACCGCACTCGATATCTATCGGCAGGCCGGCGAACGGGGACTACTGCGGCAAGACCTCGCGGCGTTGTTCTCCCTTTACTCTCTTTACTCTCCCCCCAAGCCGTAGAGCGCGGGCTCCGCGTGCTCAATATCGCCGCCAACATCAGTATGTTGTTTCGCGAGGTGCCATTGCTCGAACGGTTTCAAGCAGCGCGCGCTCAAGGATTCGACGCCGTCGAGATGCAGTTTCCTTATTCAGAATCCGCCGCTGTGCTGGCGCGCGCCGGCCTTTCGGCGGGAATGCCCGTGATACTGATCAATGTTCCGGTATTGCCGGCGATCCATCCGTTTGGCATCGCGGGTCGACCGGAAATGTGCGATACGTTCCGCGCGCAACTACCGCAAATCTGCGACTATGCGCAAGCGCTCGCGGTGAAATTCGTGCACGTTTTGGCCGGTTGCGTCCATTCTCCCGACGAGCGCGAAAGTTGCTACAGCACCTATGTGGACAATCTTTTGTTTGCCGCGGAGATCTTGGGACCGCGCGGTATTAAGGTGCTGATCGAACCCTTGAACACGATCGATGTACCGAACTATCTCTTAGGTTCGCTGGCGACTGCCCAAACCATTCTCGATCGCTGCGGCGATCGCATTGGGCTTCAATACGATGCGTACCACGTGGCACGCATGGGGCTCGATCCCGTCGATGAACTCAAACATGCGCTGCCGCGCGTCCAACACTTGCAGTTCGCTGACGCCCCGGGACGGCATGAGCCCGGCACGGGAAGCGTGCCCTTCGAATCACTGATCGCGGCGCTCACCACCGGGCGATATGGCGGGTGGCTCGGGGCGGAATATATGCCGTTGGGAACTACGGCCGAGGGTCTGAAATGGCTCGCGACATGGCGAACATGGTAGGTCCCGCGGGAGCCCCAAAGGACGCCGCGGCCCTGAATTAGTGAATACCACCAACGGTCGCCTCTTTGCTCTCTTCGTTTGGCGATTTCCGGCGAAAACTTCGGATTAGGCTGGTGCGGAGTAACCTTAAGGGAAGGACCGCGATGGCTGCAAGTCCCAAGAAAATGGTGCCGGTGCCGCAAGTCGCTGATTGGCGGGCCGTGGTAGGGCAGATTGCAGTGTCGCGTGCGCTCGACGATCTCGAGGAGTCGACGCTGGTCCCGGAACGCAAAGTGCTGTACCAGTTCTCCGCCCGCGGCCACGACGTCACGCAGGTTCTACTGGGTACCCATCTGACCGGCGCCCGGGATGCGGTGGGAGCCTACTACCGGTCTCGCCCGCTGTTGTTGACGCTGGGCCTATCGATCGATGAGGCGCTCGCTTCGAGCATGATGCGCGTGGGCGGTATGAGCGAAGGCCGGGATATCGGCGTGGTGTTCAATTTTCCGCGGCGAGACGGGGCATGCGTTCTGCCCGTGTGCGGTGGTGTCGGCACTCAATATACACCGGCAGTCGGTTGGGCTCAGGCATTGCGCTATCGCCAGGATACGCTCGGCGAGCAGCAATATAAGGGAAGCATCGCGGTCGCTCATGGCGGGGACGCCTCGACGGCCACCAGCGGGTTCTGGGCGGCTCTCAACATCGTCACCACCGAGCGTTTGCCCTTGCTGTTCTTCATCGAGGATAACGGTTACGGCATTTCGGTACCCTCGGATATGCAAACACCGGGCGGCAATATCGCGCGAAACTTGAGCGCCTTTCGAGGATTGCGAGTGCTTGACGGCAACGGTTCGGATCCGATCGCCGCCGCAGCACTGATCCAGGACGCGATCAGCGGAGTGCGGGCCGGCGGCGGACCCGCGTTGCTGAGACTGGTGGTGCCCCGTCTATCGGGACACTCCGGACAGGACACCCAAGCTTATAAAGGATCGGCGGCAATAGCGGCCGAGCAGGAGCGCGATCCTTGGGTAAAACTCCGAGCTCAGCTCGTTCCCCACGTTCTGACGGCTGCCGAGTGGGACGCTGAAGTGAGTAATTCGCGGGCTCGGGTGGCTGAAGCGCGGACGCGCGTCGAACGATGCAGTACTCCGGATCCCGCACGGGTGAAGCGCTATGTATTCACCGAAACAGCGGACGATGGGGCGGTCGACATCCAAACCCAGGGCGGATTGTGGGCCGATGCTGCGAAGCCGCCCGTCGGCTCCGAACAACCCAATCCCAACGGGCCGCGGATCAATCTGGTCACCGCGGTGCGCCGTACGCTCGAGCATGAGCTCGAAGTGAACCCGCGAGTCGTCGTGTTCGGCGAGGACGTCGGGCGAAAGGGCGGCGTGCACGCCGCGACGGTGGGCTTGCAGGAGAAGTTCGGCAGCGCACGCGTGTTCGACACCAGTTTGTCCGAAGAAGGAATCATCGGCCGCGCCGTCGGCATGGCTGCTGCCGGACTCATGCCTGTGCCGGAGATCCAATTTCGCAAGTACGCAGATCCAGCGGCCGAACAACTCAATGACTGCGGCACGATGCGCTGGCGCACGGCCAATCGATTCGCTGCGCCGATGGTCGTGCGGATTCCCGGCGGGTTTTTCAAGTGCGGCGACCCCTGGCACAGCCAATCCAACGAGGTTCAATGGGTACACGGCATCGGTTGGCGCGTGGCGATGGCGTCGAACGCAGAGGACGCCGTGGGGCTGCTGCGCACGGCGCTCCGGGGTAATGATCCAACGATATTTTTCGAGCACCGATCGCTGCTCGACGGCAGCTGGGCACGGCGCGCCTACCCTGGCGATGAGTTTGTCGTGCCGTTCGGGAAGGCGGCTCTTCTGCGAACGGGCACGGACTTGACCGTGGTCACTTGGGGTGCGATGGTTGAGCGCAGTGAACTCGCAATTCAACGCACTGGACTCTCAGCTGACTTGCTGGATCTTAGAACATTGTCGCCGTGGGACCGGGAAGCCACGCTCGAATCGGTTCGCAAAACTCATCGATGCCTCATCGTTCACGAGGACACCATGACCGCGGGATTCGGCGCCGAAATCGCTGCCGTGCTCGCCAAAGAAGCCTTTTTCGATCTCGATGCGCCCATCGAGCGCCTAGCGATGCCGGACATTCCGAGTCCGCACAGCCCGGTTTTGCTCGATGCCGTGCTGCCGAGCGTCGATGCCATCGCCCGAAGCATGCAGGATTTGGCCGCGATCTAGCATGAGCAACATCGCGGATGTCATTGCGCCCATCAACGAGGAGGGCAGTAAGGCCACTATTTTGAAATGGCTGAAGGCGGTCGGTGATTCCATCCGTAAGGATGAACCGCTGCTGGAACTCGAGACCGACAAGGTCACCGTCGAAATTTCCTCCCCGGCAACCGGCGAGCTTTGCGAAATTCTAAAACAGCCTGATGAGGAGGTCGTGCCGGGACAACTGTTGGCTCGAGTCCGGATCGCCGAATCGAGCACTGCGACGCCGCCGCAGGAACCGGCCCCCAAACTTCGCCCGCCGGCCGGGTCGTTGACGGCCCCCGACGAAGATGCCCGTCTGCTGTTGAGTCCCGCGGTGCGTAAGCTGTTGGACGAGCACGGGTTGTCGCCTGCGGATATCGAGGGCAGCGGACGCAACGGGCGCATCACCGCCCAAGATGTCCTGCGGTATATCGACGAAACCACGGCGAAGCACCGTATCGCCACCGACCCCAACCTCGACCCCGAGACTGGCGCAAGCGGCGACGATTCCGCGGGATCGCGTGTGTCTCACACACCCATACGGCGTCGTGTGGCGGAACACGTGGCACGGAGTCTCGCGTTGGCGCCCCATGTCACCACTCTCTTCGAAGCCGACCTCACTCGCGTCCAGGCGCACCGCGCTTTGCATGCGGTCGATTTCGAGCGCCAAGGGGTGCGTCTAACGCTGACCGCATATTTCGTCGCCGCCTGCGCACGTGCCTTGAGCGTTCACCCGCTGGTCAATGCCACCTTCCACGAGGATGCTCTCGAGCTGCATACCGATGCGAACATCGGTGTCGGCACGGCGCTCGGTAACGATGGTCTCATCGTGCCGGTGATCCACCGCGCCCAGGCCCTCAATCTGCTCGAGACCGCTCGTCAATTGGGCCAACTCGTGACGGCAGCACGTGCGAACAAGCTCGCGCCGCAGGACGTTCGTGGCGGGACATTTACGATCTCAAATCACGGAGTCGGCGGAAGCCTGCTCGCGGCGCCGATTGTCATCAACCAGCCTCAAGTTGCCATTCTCGGCATCGGCAAAGTTGAACGCCGAGTATGCGTGCTCGAGACCGAGGGTGCGGAGGCCATCGGCGTTCGATCGATGTGCTATCTCACGCTCACGATCGACCACCGGGCACTCGATGCGTTTCAGGCGAACGCCTTCCTCGCGCATGTCGTGAACACGCTCGAGAAGTGGGCCGACGAATGAGGTGCCGACCCTCAAGAATCGCGCGCGGCGGCAGCCGGTTCTGCAATGCCGCCGAAGCGCTTCATCACGGATCGATCCGGCGGCGGCAGGGGACCCTCGAGCAGTGCGGCGGCCTCCGACAGATAGGATTCCGAGGCTGCAAAGACGCTGCCGTAGATCTCGCGACACAACTCAGCCGCGCGAATTCCGGGCCAATCCGGGGGGAGCAAGCGCTGGGGCAATAGCGGATCGCGCAGATGCAACCGGCGGTACTCATGGATGAGAAGCGTGCGCAGGATGAATCCCGTCAACGGATTGACCGAGTGGCCGCGCAATGCGTTATCCGCGGGCTCAAAACGCTGTACGAACCTTTGGTAGCGTTTGGCGAGGTCCGCAAGATCCCAACCGAGATCCACGAGCCGAGCCGGACCTAAGTCGCCGGCGAGAGCGGCTTCAAAAATCAATGTGCCGGCCGGCAAATGAGCACCGCGAAATTGCAGCTCGAGTCCTTGAGCCGGTACTTCGGGATGGGCGAATACCCCGTTGCACAACTCCCCGAAGCCATGCCAGATAAGTTCCTTGCGCAGCCGACGCCGCTCTGCAGCGGGTAGGGTCGGCAGCAGCATGAGCGTCCAGCGTCCGGACCAGTTTGCACCTGGTTCGCCGTAGATTCGCTCGGTCGCCTCGGCAAATCGATCGCGACCGTCGTTCGACAATTCGTATTCGCTGAGCTTTCCCACTCGCCGCGCCTTCACCCAGCCCTCTTGGGCGAGACGCGCAGTAGCGGTTCGGACGAGGCGCTCGTTGATGCCAAAGGGAATTGCGAGCCGGATCAAGCTGCCGAGCGTCACCGCGCTACCGCGCGGCATGATCGAATCTCCGAATATCGTCACGATCAGCGATCCGGCGCGCAGCGGCCGCTGACGCCGAAAGCGCCTGACGAGATCGAGAGCGACGGTAGATGGATTAGCTGGGTGGTTGATCACGGCATGCGATTGTATCGCTATGTCGGAACTTATGACACAGAAAAAATTGATTTTATCAGCATTGTGTGTCACGATCAGTTCATCGAATATGGTTGGCTGAGCAAAGAGGCGGGACCTACATGTACACACAGGCGCTCGACGTTCAGGGATTGGATCCGGCCGGGCCGGTCGATGAGACGTCGCTCGAGCGGCGCTTCCAGGCGCGCGTCGATCTGGAAGAGAAAGTCGAGCCCAAGGACTGGATGCCGCCGCGCTACCGCGCCACCTTGATTCGCCAGATCTCCCAACACGCGCATTCAGAAATCGTCGGTATGCTGCCGGAGGGAAATTGGATCACGCGCGCGCCTACGCTGCTGCGAAAGTCCATCCTGATCGCCAAGGTGCAAGATGAGGGCGGCCATGGTGCTTATCTATATAGTGCCGCCGAGACCCTGGGCATCAGCCGCGACCAGTTGGTCGATCAATTGCTGACAGGCAAGGCCAAGTATTCCAGCATATTCAATTATCCGACGCCGACCTGGGCCGATATCGGTGCCATCGGCTGGTTGGTCGACGGCGCGGCCATCATGAATCAGATTCCGCTGTGCCGTTGCTCCTACGGCCCCTATGCGCGCGCGATGGTGCGCATCTGCCGGGAAGAGAGCTTCCATCAACGGCAGGGCTACGACATCATGCTTCGGTTGGCGCAAGGCAGCGTCGAGCAGAAGCGCATGGCGCAAGCGGCGCTCAATCGTTGGTGGTGGCCTGCGCTCATGATGTTCGGACCCCACGATGCCGACTCGACTCATACCGGAGATTCGCAGCGTTGGAAGATCAAGCGATTTTCGAATGACGAACTGCGTCAAAAATTTGTCGATTTCACAGTGCCCCAAGCGGAGTTTTTGGGGCTGACCGTGCCCGATCCTCTGCTGCGTTGGGACGAGGCGGAGCAGCGCCATGAGTTCGGGCCGATCGACTGGAGCGAATTCGATCGAGTACTCAAGGGCAATGGACCCTGCAACGCCGAACGCCTCGCGGCGCGGCGCGACGCCCACGCAGAAGGCGCCTGGGTACGCGAAGCGGCGAGCGCCTACGCCGAAAAGCAGCTCAAGCGCACGGCAGATTGCGCGGCTTGAATGGATTGAATCCTTCCAGGAGAATTCCGATGAACCCGTCAATCGATCAACGCCAATGGCCGCTCTACGAAGTCTTCATTCGTGCGCGCGGCGGCCTCGATCACAAGCACGTGGGCAGCTTGCATGCCACCGACGCTCGCATGGCGATCGAGCATGCGCGCGATCTTTACACGAGGCGTCAGGAAGGCGTCAGCATTTGGGTCGTGCGGTCCACGGACATTACGGCGTCGGACCCCGGCGAAGCGGAAGCTCTATTCGAGCCGGCCCGCGACAAGATCTATCGTCACCCCACTTTTTATGACATCCCCGACGAGGTCAAGACGCTATGAATGCAACCGCAGCTCCTGCCGCGGGTTCGCTATTTCGATATGTGCTGCGACTGGGCGATCTTGGCTTGGTGCTCGGACAGAGGCTGGGCGAGTGGGTCGGTCATGCACCGGCGCTCGAGGAGGACTTGGGACTCGCCAACATTGCGTTGGACCTGATCGGCCAAGCGCGGCTGCTGCTCACGTACGCAGGTGAGCTCGAAGGGCGCGGTCGCGGCGAAGACGACATTGCCTTTTTGCGCGAACAAGGCGAGTACTTGAACCCGACTCTCGTCGAACAGCCGAACGGGGATTTCGGCCAGACCATTGTGCGCCAGGTGTTCATCGATGCATTTCAGCTGGAGCTGTACGAGCGCTTGGTGAACTCGACCGATGAACGTTTGGCCGCCATCGCTGCGAAGGCGGTGAAGGAGACTCGCTATCACTGGCGATATAGTTCCGGCTGGCTGCTACGGCTCGGCGATGGCACAGCGGAAAGCCGAGCACGGGTGCAGTCCGCGCTCGAGCGCCTCTGGCCATACACGGTGGAATTGATCGAGGAGGATGACTTGGATCGCGAGATGGCGGACAGCGGCATCGCCCCCCGACTCGCCGAGGTTCGGGCCGCATGGTCGCAGCGCATCGATGGTGTTCTCGCGGAGGCTACGCTCGAGCGGCCGCGAGACCGCGTGAATTCATGGTTCGGCAAGCGCGGAGAGCACAGCGAACACTTGGGCTACATACTGACGGAGATGCAGTATTTGCAGCGAGCCTATCCGGGAGCGCGTTGGTGAACGGCACTGCACTGTATATCGACGAACCGGCGCCATTGGATACGGAAGCGCGCGTGGCAGCGGCTTGGAGCGCGTTGGCCGCGGTTGAGGATCCGGAGATCCCCGCTCTGTGCCTCGTCGATCTCGGGATCATCCGCTTCGTCAAGACGCGATCCGACGGTGTGCTCGAGGTGGGCCTTTCGCCCACCTATACCGGCTGTCCGGCAACCGAGGTCATCGGCCGGTCGGTGGAGCGTGCACTCATCGACGCCGGTGTCGGTCCGATTGCGGTTTCTCAAGTGCTCTCGCCTGCATGGAGCAGCGACTGGATCACTCCCGAGGGTCGACGCAAGCTCCTGGCATACGGCATCGTTCCCCCTCCTGATGCGCTCCCTCGCCGGCCCGTCGCTTGTCCGAGATGCGATTCCGTCGACACGGAATGCATCAGTCAGTTTGGGTCGACGCCCTGCAAGGCTTTGCACCGTTGCCGTCAGTGCCTGGAGCCGTTCGAGTGCTTCAAATGCATTTAATGGGGTTTGCGTGCTGAGCTTTCATCCACTTAAGGTCACAGCGGTCGATCGCATTGCGGAGGATGCGGTATGTATGACGCTCTCCGTCCCGCACACATTGCGCGAACAGTTCAATTTCGAGGCCGGGCAATACGTGACGGTGCGTCGTACGATCGACGGCCGCGAGGAGCGCCGAACCTACTCGATCGTGACCGCTCCGGGTAGCTCCTCGCTTCGTCTCGGCGTACGCGAACAACTAGGCGGGCGAATGTCCCGGGAAATGGCTACGCAGATACGTTGCGGCGACATGCTCGATGTCGGTACGCCTATCGGCCGGTTCCGCACGTCCATCGACGCGGCGCGGACTCGCTCCTATGTGGCGTTCGCCGCCGGCAGCGGCATCACACCGGTATTGTCGTTGGCCACGGACATTCTCGGCCGCGAGCCGCACAGCCGCTTCACGCTGATCTACGGCAACAGGAGCATGGCGCGGACCATGTTCCTCGAAGACACGCTCGCCTTGAAGAATCGTTATCTCGGACGATTTTCCTTGTATTTCGTCATGAGTCGCGAACCGCAACAGACGGCATTGCTCAATGGGCGCATCGATGCGGTCAAAGTCGGGGAATTGGCGAAAGAAATTACGGATATCGCTTCGGCTGACGAATATTTCGTCTGCGGTCCGGGCCGCATGGTCGATGAAGTGCGCGACGCCATAAAGCTGTTGAACCCCAGCGCACCCGTTCGGTTCGAGCGCTTTGCCGCGAGCCCATCGCCCGGTGCGCCGCAGCGCGCACGCGCCGACATCGCAACCGTCGAGCCGCCGCGGGAAGTTCTGGCGACGATCTCGATTGTCATGGACGGCAGGCGGCGCACTTTTCCCATGGCGCCCGACGATTCTTCAGTGCTGGAGGCGGCCGAAAGAGCAGGGCTCGAACTGCCGTTTTCGTGTCGTTCGGGTATCTGTGCCACCTGTCGTGCGAGAATCGTTGCCGGCGAGGCAGTGATGTCGCACAACATCGCTTTGCAGCCCTGGGAGACCGATGCCGGCTTCGTGCTCTGTTGCCAGGCGCGTCCAACGACTTCGTCGCTCGAGCTCAGCTATGACGAAAAATAGTCCGGGCCGAAATGCCGGGGGGAGTGGCTATGTCATATGAAACCATCATCTTTGGCGTCGACCGTGGTATCGCTCGACTGACTCTGAATCGAGCGGACAAGCTCAACAGCTTCAACACTCAAATGCATGTAGACGTACGACATGCCTTGGGAAGCTTGCATACGACCGATGCCCGAGTATTGATTTTGACCGGCGCCGGGCGCGGCTTTTGCGCCGGTCAGGATCTTTCCGATCGGGCCGTGGCGCCGGGCGGGCAGAGAGTCGATCTGGGCGACTCGATTGAGTTGAACTACAAGCCCTTGGTGCTGGCGTTGCAGCACCTTCCGATGCCGGTCATAGCGGCGGTCAATGGAGTGGCCGCCGGCGCCGGCGCCAATATCGCGCTCGCTTGCGATTTGGTCATTGCCGCGCGATCGGCGAGTTTCGTACAGGCCTTTTCCAAGCTCGGGCTGGTTCCGGATTCGGGCGGAACATGGACGTTGCCGCGGCTGGTGGGGAACGCGCGTGCACTCGGCTTGACCTTGCTCGGTCAGAAACTTCCCGCGGAACAAGCGGCTGCCTGGGGAATGATTTGGCAGTGCGTGGAAGACGCCGAACTCGCTGCGACCGTCGATGCGCTCGCAGAGCAGTTGGCGGTAGCACCGACACGCGGGCTAGCGGCAACCAAGATCGCCATTCGCGGGGGATGGCAGCGTACCCTCGCCGAACAGCTCGATGTCGAGCGGGATGCGCAACGTGAACTTGGCCGTTCTGCCGACTAT
Source organism: uncultured Gammaproteobacteria bacterium (assembly GCA_963755965.1). Taxonomy (GTDB): domain Bacteria; phylum Pseudomonadota; class Gammaproteobacteria; order Steroidobacterales; family Steroidobacteraceae; genus Bog-1198. The sequence goes on along the minus strand of CAVWLU010000004.1, from coordinate 160,777 downwards.
GCCGAAGGTGTCGCCGCATTCACCGAAAAGCGACTGCCGAGCTTTAAGGGACGTTGAGGATGGCCAATTCGACCGCCGTGACGTCGGCTGCGATTCACGCACTTTATGCGGGCGATATCGCGGCCCAGGCGCTCGGAATTGAAGTGCTGGATGTCGCGCCGGGCATTGTCCGACTGACCATGGTCGTGCGTCCGGATATGCTCAACGGCCACGGCATCTGTCATGGGGGCATGCTCTTCGCGTTGGCCGATACCGCATTCGCGTATGCGTGCAACTTGCCCGGCGACGCCATGGTGGCGGCCGGGGCCAGCATCGAATTTCTAGCGCCGGGCTCGAGCGGAGAGCGCCTGATTGCCACTGCGAGAGAGACATCGCGTAGCGCCCGCCATGGAATCTACGACGTCGCGATCACTAATAGTTCCGGCGAGCCGCTGGCGCATTTTCGCGGTCGTTGTGCGCGGCTGCGCGTACCATCCAAGACAACATAACAGCGAGGACCCGATACGATGAGTGAGGCATTCATCTGCGACGCCATTCGTACGCCGATCGGCCGCTACGGCGGCGCGCTTTCGGCCGTGCGGCCCGACGACCTCGGGGCCATCGTGCTGCGCGAATTGATGAGGCGTAATCCAGGGCTCGATCCCGCTGCGGTCGATGATGTGATTTTAGGCTGCGCCAACCAGGCGGGCGAAGACAATCGCAACGTCGCGCGAATGAGCGCATTGCTCGCAGGGCTACCCGTCGGGGTGCCGGGAGTCACCCTCAATCGCTTGTGCGGCTCCGGTCTCGATGCCGTGGCGAGCGCTTCGCGCATGATCCGGACCGGCGAGGCCGGGGTGGTCATGGCGGGCGGCGTCGAGAGCATGAGCCGCGCCCCATACGTCTTTTCGAAGAGCGCGTCGCCGTTCGCACGCGACGTACAAATGTTCGACACGACGATCGGTTGGCGCTTCGTCAATGCGATGCTCAAAAAAGATTACGGAGTCGATTCGATGCCCGAGACCGGTGAGAACGTCGCTGAGGAGTTCCGGGTATCACGCGAGGACCAGGACCGCTTTGCTTTGCGCAGTCAACAGCGCGCTTTGGCCGCCGCGGCCGCTGGTTGGTTCGCCCGCGAAATCGTCGCGGTAACGGTGCCGTCCAAGCGCGGTCAAGCCACGGTGGTGGATGTGGATGAGCACCCGCGCGAGACCAGTATGGAGGCGCTCGGTAAATTACCGACTCCGTTCCGCGCCGGCGGCACGGTCACGGCGGGGAATTCTTCGGGCGTCAACGACGGCGCGTGTGCTCTGTTGCTGGCGGGCTCCGACGCGGTCAAGCGCTATGGCCTCACACCTCGGGCACGCGTCGTGGGCACCGCAGTGGCCGGTGTGCCGCCTCGAATCATGGGCATGGGTCCCGTGGCGGCCACGCGGAAGCTTCTCACGCGAATCGGAATCGGACTCGCCGATATCGATCTCATCGAACTCAATGAAGCGTTCGCCGCGCAAGCGCTCGCGGTGCTGCGCGATCTTAAGATACCGGACGACGCGCCGCATGTGAATGCGCAGGGAGGCGCTATTGCGCTGGGACATCCACTCGGGGCCAGCGGCGCGCGTCTCGCGACGACGGCGCTATATCAACTGGAGCGAACCGGCGGTCGGCGTGCCCTGTGCACGATGTGTATCGGCGTAGGCCAGGGCATCGCAATGCTCATCGAACGAATCAGTTAAAGCGATATTCCATGAAACTGCAAAGCTACGTATGCGCAGAGTGGCGAACCGGGCGAGATCCGGGCGTTGCGATGCACGATGCCACGACGGGCGACATCATCGGCGAGGCGTCTTCCAGCGGTATCGACTTCGCCGCGATGCTGGCCCATGCACATGCTCGGGGCGGCCCGGCGTTGCGCGCGATGACGTTTCACGAGCGGGCGAGCTTGCTCAAAGCGCTCGCCAAACGGCTTTTGGAGTGCAAGGACGAGTTGTACGCGATGTCGTATCGAACCGGAGCGACGAAGGACGACTCGTGGATCGATATTGATGGTGGTATCGGCACGGTTTTCGTCTTCGCTAGTAAGGGTTCGCGAGAGTTGCCGAACGGCCGTGTGTATCTCGATGGCGCCGTCGAGGGGCTTTCGAAGGGGGGCAGCTTCGTCGGCCGGCACATCTATCTGCCGCGGGAAGGCGCGGCGGTGCATATCAATGCATTCAATTTCCCGGTTTGGGGAATGCTCGAGAAGCTTGCGCCGGCGATTCTTGCCGGCGTGCCGGTCATCGTCAAACCCGCGACGGCGACGGCGTATCTCACCGAGCTCGCGGTGCGCAGAATCATTGAGTCGGGCATTTTGCCCGAGGGCGCGCTGCAGCTCGTGTGCGGCAGCGTGGGCGATTTATTCGACCACTTGACGTGCCAAGACGTCGTCTCTTTCACCGGGTCGGCGCATACCGCCGCGCGGCTGCGCGCCCATCCGAACGTGATTCGCAATTCGGTTCCATTCACCGCAGAGACCGATTCCTTGAATTCCAGCATCCTGGCGCCGGATGCGGCGCCCGGCACGGCGGAATTCGACCTCTTTATCAAAGAGGTCGCCCGCGAAATGACGGCAAAGGCCGGTCAAAAGTGCACGGCCATCCGCAAGGCGCTCGTCCCGGCCGCGTGGTCGGATGACGTGATAGCGGCACTTCAAAGTACCCTGCGAAAGGTGGTCGTGGGCGACCCACGATGCGAGGGTGTGCGCATGGGGCCGCTGGTCAGTCTCGCGCAGCGTGCGGACGTGCTGGCGCGTCTCGGCAAATTGCGTCGCGAGGCTGAACTCGTTGCCGGCGACTTGGGTGCGTTCGAGATCAAAGGCGCCGACTGCGAACGAGGCGCGTTCGTGCCGCCGCTGCTGCTGCTGTGCCGTGACCCGAGCAGCGCGCGTGCGATCCACGAAGTGGAGGCATTCGGACCCGTTGCAACGGTGGTTCCCTACCAGGACACGGCGGAGGCGATCGCGCTGGCGCGCCGCAGCGGCGGGAGTTTGGTCGCGTCCGTATTCTCTGCAGACGATGTCATTGCGGGTGATTTCGTGCTTGGGCTGGCGCCCTACCATGGACGTGTCCTGGTGGTGAACGGCCGTTGTGCGAAAGAGTCCACCGGACACGGGTCGCCGCTCGCTTCCTTGGTTCATGGCGGACCTGGCCGAGCGGGCGGCGGCGAAGAAATGGGGGGAATCCGCGGCGTTCTGCACTATATGCAGCGCACAGCCGTGCAGGGTTCGCCGGATACACTGACGGCACTGGGGGGGCGGTGGGTGCGGGGCAGCCGGCTTCGCAACCCCGGCATCCATCCGTTTCGCATTCCGTTCAACGAATTGCAATTGGGAGATACTTTCACGTCGACGGAGCGCGAGGTCTCCGTGGAGGATATCGAACGCTTCGCTGCACTCACCGGCGACAACTTCTACGCGCACATGAGCGAGACCGAGGCTAAGCGCAATCCGTTGTTCGGCGGCCGGGTGGCGCACGGATATTTTTTGATTTCCGCGGCCGCCGGGCTTTTCGTGGATCCGGATTATGGCCCCGTGCTCGGCAACTATGGCTTGGACCAGCTTCGTTTCGTCAAGCCAGTGAAACCCAAAGATCGAATCAAGGTGCGCTTGACGTGTGCGCAGAAAAGCCTCCGCGCCGATAAAGGTTGGGGCGAAGTCGCTTGGGATACGGAAATCACCAATCAGGACGGCGAAACAGTCGCCTCCTACGACGTGCTGACCATGGTCTCCATTCACGCGGTTCCCGATAATGCAAATTGACGTTCCCCGTTATGCGCGCGACTTCCCGAGTCTTGAGTTCCTGGCGCCGGAGCGGGGCATACTAGAGCTCGTGATTGCGAACAAGGGCCGGTTGAACGCCGCCACCGAAGCCATGCATCGCGATCTCGCCGCGGTGTGGCGCGCCTTCGACATCGACGATGCTGTGCGAGTGATCATCGTGCGCGGCGAGGGATCGAACTTTTCCTCCGGCGGCGATTTCGACATGATCGATCGAATGATCGACGATGAGGCAACCTTGATCCGCGTCTGGAAAGAAGCCAGCGACCTCGTCTACAACCTGATCAATTGCTCGAAGCCGGTCGTATCGGCGATTCGCGGTAATGCGGTGGGTGCCGGACTTGCCATCGCGCTGCTGGCGGATGTGTCGATCGCGGCCGACGATGCACGTATTCTCGACGGGCACACCCGGCTCGGCGTCGCGGCCGGTGACCATGCCGTCATCATCTGGCCCCTATTGTGTGGCCTCGCCAAGGCGCGCTATCACCTGCTCACCAATAAGCCGCTCTCGGGTCTCGAGGCCGAGCGCATTGGCTTGGTTGCCGCATGCGTCCCCGATGCGGAGGTGATGGCATCGGCATTCGAAGTCGCGCGCACGCTTGCAGCCGGCAGCGCGACCGCCGTCCGCTTCACCAAGCATGCTTTGAACAACTGGTTGCGGCTCGCCGGACCGAGTTTCGATACCTCTCTGGCGCTCGAGTTCCTCGGCTTCAGGCTCGCCGATGTGCGGGAGGGTTTGGCCGCAGCACGGGGTAAACGCCGTGCGAACTTTGGTTCTCCTCAGCATGACGAGTAGGAATCTCTCGGAGAACTTGGCGTTCGAGCCGATTCTCGGCGTGGCGCGCCGCGAGCTCGAGTCGATTCAGCTCGAGCGTCTGCGTTGGACGCTGCACCACGCCTATGCCAACAATGCTTACTATCACCGCAGTTTCGACGCCGCCGGCGTACATCCGGACGATTTGCGCAGCCTTGCAGATCTCGCCCGCTTCCCGTTCACCACCAAGGCCGATCTGCGTGCGAGCTATCCCTTCGGTTTTTTCGCCGTGCCCATGGAACAGATTGCGCGTATTCACGCCTCATCCGGCACCACGGGCAAACCGACGGTCGTCGGGTATACCCGAAACGACATCACGACTTGGAGCAATCTGGTCGCGCGGTCGATTCGGGCAGCCGGCGGGCGACCCGGGATGAAAGTTCACGTGGGGTACGGCTACGGCTTGTTCACGGGTGGCCTCGGGGCCCATTACGGCGCGGAAGCCGCCGGCTGCACGGTCATTCCCATGTCGGGGGGTCAGACGGAAAGGCAGGTTCAGCTCATAAGAGATTTCGCGCCGGAAATCATCATGATGACGCCGAGCTACATGTTGGCGATTTTGGATGAATTCAAGCGCCAGGGTATAGACCCCGAATCGAGTTCGCTTCGCATCGGAATTTTCGGCGCAGAACCCTGGGGCGAGGGGATTCGCAAAGAAATCGAAACCGCATTTGGAATCGATGCGTGCGATATCTACGGATTGTCGGAAGTAATGGGCCCAGGCGTTGCGCAAGAGTTTGCACTCACCAAGGAAGGCCCGACGATTTGGGAAGACCATTTTCTACCCGAAGTGTTGGATCCGGCGACCGGACAGGTCGTGGGAGAGGGAGAGGAGGGCGAACTGGCCTTCACCTCGCTCACCAAGGAAGGAATGCCTGTGATCCGATATCGAACGCGTGACCTTACGCGTCTATTGCCCGGCAATGACACGGTGATGCGGCGCATCGCTAAAATCACCGGCCGTACCGACGACATGATGATCATTCGGGGCGTGAATGTTTTCCCTTCGCAGATAGAAGAACTGATCATGCATTGCGGCGGTCTGGCCCCGCACTATCAAATCGAAATCTCACGGCCGCATCGTTTGGACGAGGTCGTAGTCTCGGTGGAAGCGCGCCCTGAGCTCGCTCTTGATGAGCACCGGGCCGAAGCCATGCTGCTCGCGGGCAAGCTCAAAGCCATGATCGGTATTACGGCGGACATCAAAGTGGTGAGCAGCGGTTCCATCCCACGCTCTAGCGGAAAGGCATCGCGCGTCAACGACCGTCGATAGCGCAGCTTGACTAGAGACTCTTAGCGCGGTCGGCGTCTCCCGCCGCAGCCGGGATTTGCCGCGCCGACAGCGTGATCGGATTGATGACCAGCGGGTTGTCACGCAGCTTGATGTACAGCACACCCGCCTTTGCATGCGGCACCGGCAATGCCGATCCTAAAAAGCCCTCCGGCACGGGCATGGGATCCGTAAACTGCGCGTCGCCGGAAACCGAGTCGATCAGATATAGGCTGGTGCCGGAAAGTTTGCACGCCAATTCGGGCGTCGGCGGGCACGCGAGTTCTTTCAACATCGGCAGGCGCACGAGGTTGGCCAGCGGTTGCCAGTCACCCGAGACTCCCTTCTCTGTCACCCGAAATTTAAGCGGCCCAAACACCGAGGCGCCGAATGCCTTGGAGGGATTGAGTGTAGCTACCGCGACGTGCGTATTTTCGAGCGCGAGGCCGCCGCTCGCGAGGCTCAAAACCGCCGTGGAGGACTCATCGCCAGTGGCGACCTCGACAGTCTGATCGCGCTCGAATGCCGCCGGTGATTGCGTGCGCATCGAGAAAACCAGCGTCGCGTCCTGCGGCAGTTCGCCCGGATCCGTCAGCTCAATGTTGCTCTCGCCCCCCAAGGGTGAAGGCTGCACGCTTTTGCCAAGCAAGGTAACGCGCGGACGCGGCCCATCCACTGCGGCGGTCAGCGGAAGAACGCGCCCATCCTTCAAGGCGACTTTGGCGCCCACGTTGCGTTCGGGTCTCAAGCCAGCCGCAGCCTGCCCTTCCGCAGCCACCATGGTGAGCTCGTCATTGCCCTGGCGGCTCGAAAGCTCTCCTGGGATGAAGACAACGTTCTTGATGGAGAGGCTTGCGACTTCATCGAGCCGGCTGCCCTTCAACGTGCCCTGAAGATCGCCGGCATGGATCTCGAAGCCATCAAATCGCCCCGCATCCGAAAAAGTTTGCAATCCAATCGGCTGCGACTCGCCGACACCATACTGAGTAACCAACAAAGTCATCGCTCCGGGTTGCGATGCCTGCAGCGGCAACTTGACCTCTACTTCATCGGGTTTGAGCCTCTTCCAATCGACTTTCAGTTCCTTACCGCCCGGATCCTTCAGCATGATCGAATCGACGCAACTGACGTTGTCGGCGCGCAGATGCACAATATCTTGACGACCCACGATCAGTGCCGCTTCGTCCCCTGCCGCGAGTTCCCAACCCGTCGCACGAGCGTTTCTCAGCTGAAAACTGGGGCCGTGATAGGGTTCAAATCCCCAGTAGCCCCGCAGCGATCCCTGCACGCTGTCGCCGAGAACGGCTGAACCCAAGCCCGACGTGTCGATCACGAATCCGCCTTGCGCCGCATCGGCAGCGGCGGGCAATTCCAACGATTTACCATCGCTGCCGGTCAGGCTCAACCTCATGTCATGTGCATAAGCGGTGGAAAAAACCAATGGCGCCCCCTCGACCGGCAATACCAGCGCAGTTTTTCTCGCACAGTAAATTTCTTTCGCATCCACCGCATGCAGAGGCGGTAGTTGCGGCCGCTCAATTGCCGGCAGCGCCACCACCAACACTGACTTCGGATTGTGGAACGATGGAGCGGCGTTCAACGTCAAGATGAACTCATCGCCCCGCGGGGAGGCGAGCGCCGGAATGTACTGATATTGCGCCGTATGAAAGGAGTCCATGATGCGGGCGATGTCCAGCACCGAAGCGATGTAGGGACTATAGGAGCCGTAGCTCAGCTGCGGGGTATAGCTCGCCTCCATCGCCAAATCGCTTGCTGCACCCGATGTCAGTGCCTCCACGATCGAGGTGCTATGCCCATCGTCCAAAATGAGCGACTCCTGTCCCATCATCAGGCAAGGTGCTTGCAGCTCAGGCATTTTGTCCAAGCACTTTTCGTCCACCTTGATGGCGAGGCTGCGCGCCAGCATCGGCGCGACCTGCGCAAGCTTCCCGGGTTCGGTGTCGTTGAGGGCGCGAATGGTCGCGAGATAATGTTCGAGGCGAGAACGATCCAAGGCGGCCTGATTCAGATCTTGAGAGGTGCGCACGAAGGCGCCGGGTCGACCGCGGACCGCACCCATCAGTGTTTTAAAATCGCCGCTGGTTTCCGGTGCCAGGAAGACCAAGACCTGTTGTGCATCCTTGGGTACCGTGACCGTCAAGCCGTCATGCGCGCATTTGCCGGTCCAAGTCTTGCATACTGAAAACCAGCTTTCAGGCGGCGGATTGGTCGAGCCGCTCAAAAACGCGGACACCAGCAAGTAATGAGCGGACTGCGAGGCCGGTAGATCCGCCTTTATCCAGATTAGGTCGCCGGCGGCGAGATTCGGAACTTGCGCGGCCGGCAGCGTGGTGTTTCCACGGGTGATCCTGACTTTGAGGACGGGTCCGGCAAGATCAAACGGGGCAGCACCGGCGTGGGCCAACCCGGACAGATCGGCGGTCGCCAGAAGCAGGAAAAAGCAGCGAAAAAGCATGGGGATGGTCTGAACCTCGTCGTTGTGCGACTTGAGCTTAGAGTGTCTCGAGTGCATTCGGTTCACCCGTGCCTCACGCCAAGGTGCCCGCTTCGTCGATGATTCGCTCGGCTTGGGTATAAAGCTCGGCGGGCACTTCATGTCCCGAAGCGGCGACATTCTCATCGACCTGTTCGGGCCGCGTCGCGCCGATGATCGCGGCGGCCACATTGGGTTGGCGAAGGATCCAAGCCAGCGCAAATTGCGCCATGGTAAGGCCTGCTTGGGCGGCGATCGGTTTCAGCGCTTGAATTGCTTGCAGGAACTTAGGTCGGAACCATGACGGGCTCAGAAAAGCCTTCATCGAGTCGCTGGCGGCACGGCTGTCGGTGGGCAGGGGTGCGCCGGGCAGATATTTACCCGTCAACATCCCCTGTGCCAGCGGCGACCACACAATTTGCGAGATGCCGGAACGGCTGCAGAGCGGCAACAGCGCCCGTTCGGGATCGCGATGGAGGAGCGAGTACTGTGGTTGGCTCGAGACGAACTTCAGGACCCCGGGAAGCGCGAGCGCAGCTTCGATTCGGTCGATGGGCCATTCTGAAAAGCCAATGTACCGGGCCTTGCCGGCGCGCACGACCTCGGTAAGAGCCTCCATCGTTTCTTCCAGTGGCGTATCGGCGTCATAGCGATGGCATTGGTAAAGGTCTACATAGGAGACGTTGAGACGGGAGAGAGATGCGTCGATCTGCTTGTGAATTTGGGCTCGCGAGAGCCCTTGATCGGTGTCGCTCATCGGGAAGAACAGTTTCGTGGCCAGCACGTAGCTGTCTCGTCTGATCCCCTTCAGTGCTTCGCCGAGCACGCGTTCGGCCGCACCCCTTCCGTAGACATTGGCGGTGTCGAGCAGCGTGACGCCGCGATCGAGCGCCCGGTGTACGCACCCGATGGCATTTGCTTTGTGCGCGGCGTCTGAAAAGGTCAGCCAGGATCCGAAAGCGATCTCCGACACGATGAGCTCGCTGCTTCCAAGTTTGCGGTATTTCATCGATTCGCTCCAAAAAGTGGAAAATTTACAATTCGCACGACCCGCATCTTCGCGTCCATATTAGGATACTGCATGAAGACCATGCTTCTCGTGTATCACTCAATGACGGGCGGAACGCTGCAAATGGCAGAGGCCGCGGCGGCAGGTGCCCGCACCGAACCCGAACTCGAGGTATCCATGCTGCGCGCCGCGGACGCGAACGCTGCGGACGTGCTGCGGGCCGACGGCTATGTCTTTGCAACCCCTGAGAATCTCGCGGCCATGTCCGGTCAAATGAAGGATTTTTTCGACCGTACCTACTATGCAGCATTGGACCGCCTTAACGGCAAGCCCTATGCGGTGCTCATTTGTGCCGGCAGCGACGGGCGCAATGCCGCGGCTCAGATACAGCGAATCGCAACCGGTTGGCGCTTGAGGCCAATCGCCGATCCTTTTATCGTCTGTACACATTCGCAATCACCGGAAGAAATCTTGAGTCCGAAGCGAATAGCAGAAGCGGATTTGAAGCAATGCGCGGAACTTGGCGCTACGTTGGCGGCGGGTATCGCGATGGGAATTTACTAGGAGACATGTCATGAGCGATACCTGCCGGCATTTGAGCACGATTAAAAAGGTTACCCCGAGCGCGAAGGGGTGCGAGGAATGCCTAAAGATCGGAAGTACCTGGGTACATCTTCGGCTCTGCCGAACATGCGGACATGTCGGCTGCTGCGATGATTCGCCGAATCACCATGCGACCAACCACTATCACGCCACTCACCATCCAATCATCGAAGGGTATGACCCGCCCGAAGGCTGGGGTTGGTGCTATGTGGATGAAGTCTTCATCGATTTGGGCCGTAACACGACGCCTCAAGTGGGGCCGATTCCTAAATACTACTGAGTATTCTGCAGAGCGCGATGAACTTGCTGGACGCAGGCCGATCCCTCGCCGACCGCGGCGGCAACTCGCTTGACGCTGCCGCTGCGAACGTCGCCGACCGCAAATATCCCGGGGATACTGGTCTCATAGGCCTGGGGCAGTCGGGAACCCCATCTTTGAGGCGGCATGTCATCAGGCCGCAAATCAGTTCCGGTCCGTACGAACCCCTTTTCGTCCAGTGCGATACAGCCCGTCAACCAGGGGGTGCAAGGCAGCGCGCCCATCATGAGAAAGACGTGGCCAATGGGGTGCGTCTCGACTACTTCGCTCGTCGCGGCTCTCCACGTGACCCCCTCGAGTTGTTCGTCCCCTTCGAGCGAGGTGATCTCGGTATTGAGGTGCAGAGTGATGTTCGGCGTATCGGCAATGCGACGAATCAGGTACTGCGACATGCTCGCCGCCAAGCCGCTGGAACGAACCAAGAGATGCACCTGCCGACTACTCCCCGAGAGAAATACCGCCGCCTGCCCGGCCGAGTTGCCGCCCCCGACGACGATGACTTCGCGATTTCCACAGCGCCGCGCCTCGGTCGTCGTCGCCGCATAATAAATTCCGGTACCGAGAAAGCGCGATGCGTTCGGGAGCGACAGTTGAACGTACTCCGCCCCGGTGGCGATGATCAACGCACGGGCACGGACGATTTGTCCGTGCGGGAATTCAACTGCGTAGGGCTGTCCGCCGCAATGAAGGCGGAGCGCAGTATAAGCAGTTCGGACTTCGGCCCCGAATTTTTGCGCTTGAATGAGGGCTCGCGATGCAAGCGCGAGACCCGAAATCCCGGTGGGAAATCCCAGGTAGTTTTCGATTTTGGAGCTTGAACCCGCCTGTCCACCCGGCGACCCGGTCTCAAGTACGAGTACATCGAGTCCTTCGGAGGCGGCATACACAGCGGCCGCCAAGCCGGCCGGCCCAGCGCCGACCACGATCATGTCACGAATACGGTTGTCATCGATCAGCTGATTCATTCCCAAGCACGCCGCGACCTCTTCGTTGCTGGGGTTTTTGAGCACGACCGTGCCGCGACACAGCACAACCGGTATCTCCTCGACTTTCACATTCAAACGTTCCAACAAGTCGCGTACGGACGGATCGCTGTCGAGGTCCAGATTGACGTAGGGGAAGGTGTTGCGCGTCAGAAATTGCTGCAGACGAAGCGTGCCCGCGGAGTGAGTGGAACCGAGCAAAACAACGTCTCCGGTCTGGGACTCAATGAGACGCACGCGCCGCAGAATGTATGCGCGCATGAACAGTTCGCCAAGTTCCGGGTCGGTCTGAATGATCGTGCGCAGGTGTGCGTCGTCGATCACCAAGACTTCACCTGCCTCGCGGACCCGCATGCGAACCACGCCACCGATGCCGCGCAGCGTGCTCATTTCGCCGCTAAAAGAGCCAGGTACGTGCAATACCACGAATACCTCACCCTCGATTCCGACTTGCACGACCTCGATGCTCCCCGATAGCACCACGAACATAGGGCGGCGTTCGCCCGGCTCTGCCAGCAATTCCCCTTCATGGGTCGCGTGCTTCGTTCCGTGAGCTGCCAGGCGTGAGATCTGCGCGGGGGTCAGTTTAGGGAACATCTGCGCACGGCGCCCCGTGTCGGCGAATCCTCCGCCGGCATTTTCGAGATTCTCTGCTTCAATGTTCATGTCAGGTCCGAATGGCCTCAATCAATAGGCGTTGTGCTGGTTCCAACGTCTTTGCCAGCGCCTCGGGCACACCGGCATCCCGCAGCACAGGCGCGATCGGGTGGAACGAGATGGACGCATGTTCCGCGTCAAGCGCGCGGACCAGAACTCGCAGCGGCAAGTCCAGTGCGGCAGCGGGCGAGGCGAGCATGATGGGCGTACCGCCCTTGGGATTTCCGTAAAGCAACACGACTGTTGCAGGCATCGCCATGCCGGCTTGGCGTGCGCCCAACGCGTGGTCGATCTCCGCGAAGATCCTCATACCTGCCTTCTCTATGCTCTGCCGAAGACGGTCGAGCGTCTGCTCAAACCCGAACGGGCTCGGGTGCTCGGTTGTATCGAGAGGGGTCGAGCTCATCACGGGTCTCCTGTGCCATTACGCCGACCGCGGAGGTTCGCTTCGTGCCAGGTTGGGATCCTACAAGAATCCGGCGCTTCCTCACAGACTTCGGGCACGGTGCGTAGCCGGGTGCAAACGTACCGACAGCCAGTAACTTGCATTATGATAGTTACTGGAGTAAGTTAGTTGCATGTTGATAGTTACCAGGGTGCGACCGAGATGCAACACAAGAGCTTGAAGGGAATGCAATGCCCCGTCGCCCGCAGTCTGGAGCGCGTCGGGGAGTGGTGGAACATCCTCCTCATGCGCGACGCACTTTATGGGTTGACGCGTTTCGATCAATTTCAAAAGAGCCTGAACATCGCGCCGAACATGCTGACGCGGCGGCTGACGGGTTTGGTCAAATCAGGCCTGCTCGAACGCCGGCGTTACAGCCAGCGTCCGCCGCGCTACGAGTATGTTCTAACGGCGCGCGGCAGAGATTTTGCGCCGGTATTGCGTGCCTTCTTGGCCTTCGGAAATAAGCATTTCGCGCCCGAAGGCGCGAGCGTGGTCATCGTGGACAGTGAGACCGGCGTTGAGGCCGATCCAGTATTGGTGGATCGATCGAGCGGACGGCTGCTCACTTCCCCTGCATTTCGGTACGCGCCCGGGCCCGCCGCGAACGAACAAACCCGCCGGCGCATCAATAACCTGCCTCGAGAGCCGAACTCCGTATGAACGGTTTTGCGAAACGCCACCCGGCCTTGCTTGTTGCCCTAGCTGCGCTCGCCGTCGTGCTGGGAACCGGATGCGGCTACCGATGGTGGTCGGTCGGCCGATTTACCGAGAGCACGGATGACGCCTTCGTCGGCGGCGACGTGACCGTCATTGCGACGAAAATTCCGGGCTTCATCGACAAAGTCGCCGTCAGCGACAACCAACGGGTCCATGCGGGCGACCTGCTCGTCAAGATCGACGACCGCGATTACCAGGCGGTGGTGGCCAAGGCGGCCTCGTTGGTCGCCGGTCAACAAGCGACACTCGCCAATTTGGACGCGCAACATCAATTGCAACTCGCGGTGATCGCCCAATCCCGAGCGGGTCTGGCATCGGCGGCGGCGGAAATTATCCGCACACGCGATGATCGGACGCGCTATCTCGAACTGTCCGCAAACGCAGCCGCCTCGGTGCAGACCTTCCAGAAGGCCGATGCGGCCTACAAGGTGGCGGTGGCAGACGAGGCGAAGGCGCGCTCGATGTTGCTTGCCGCCGAGCGCGAACTCGATGTAATAGCCACACGCAAACAGCAGACTGCGGCGGCGCTATCGGGCGCCCTGGCGGACCGGCGGGTTGCGGAACTGAATCTAGGATACGCAGAATTGCGGTCGCCGATCGACGGCATCGTCGGCAATCGCAGCGCCCGTCTCGGTGCCTATGCGACCGTCGGGGCGGAACTCCTCGTCATCGTGCCGGCGCGAGGTCTTTGGGTCGACGCCAATTTCAAAGAGAGTCAACTGGACCACATCCGTCCCGGATCCGCGGCACGCGTCAAAGCAGACGCCCTTCCGGGCGAAACGCTCTGGGGTCATGTGACGAGCTTGGCCCCCGCGACGGGCGCGCAATTTAGCGTATTACCGGCGGAGAACGCGACGGGGAATTTCACTAAAATCGTGCAGCGCGTGCCGGTGCGCATCGTGCTCGACGGCGATGCCTCGGTGCTCGGTCGATTGCGGCCGGGCCTGTCGGTCACCGCCGAGGTCGACGGCCGAACTGCCACGCCGCCTCATCAGGGCGCCTCGTAGTCCGATGGACGCCCTCGTCACGGTGAAGCCAGCCGAACTTTCCGTGACAACGAAGGTGTTTGCTTTCGCGGCCATGTGCGTCGGCTTCTTCATTGCGCTCTTGGACATCCAGATCGTATCTGCTTCGCTGCGGGACATCGGCGGCGGACTGTCGGCGGGCACCGATGAAACTGCCTGGGTGCAGACCAGCTACCTGATCGCAGAGATTGTCGTGATCCCGCTGTCGGGCTGGCTGTCCCGAGTGATGTCGACGCGATGGCTGTTCTGCGCCTCTGCCCTCGGCTTTACCGTGACGAGCTTGCTGTGCGGCTGGGCATGGAACATCCAAAGTATGATTGTGTTTCGGGCGCTGCAGGGATTTCTGGGCGGCAGCATGATCCCGACGGTATTCACCACCGCCTTCATCTACTTCAACGGGCACCAGCGAGTCATCGCCGCAGCCACGATCGGCGCCATCTCGTCCTTGGCACCCACGCTCGGGCCGACGGTCGGCGGGTGGATTACCGACAACTATTCCTGGCATTGGCTTTTTTTCATCAATTTGGTGCCCGGCATTTTTGTTGCCGTGGTGGTGCCCATGCTGGTTCACGTCGACGAGCCGGACCTCAAGGTACTGCGTGGCGCCGATTACCTCGGGATGGCGGTGATGGCGCTTTGTCTGGGGTGTCTCGAATATACCTTGGAGGAAGGGCCGCGCTGGGATTGGTTCGGTGATTCTACGATCCGCACGACCGCGTGGATTGCGGCGCTATCGGGCATCGCCTTCATCTGGCGGAGCCTAACGCACCCTAAACCGGTCGTCGATTTGCGTGCGCTCAAGAGCCGAAATTTCTCGCTGGGCTGCTTCTTTTCCTTCGTCACCGGCATCGGAATCTTTGCGACGATTTACTTGACGCCGTTATTCCTCGGCCGAGTGCGGGGTTTCAGTGCCCTGCAGATCGGCGAGGCGGTGTTCTCGACGGGAATTTTCCAAGTCTGTGCGATTCCCGTGTACGCCTACTGCGCGCGGCGTGTGGACTTGCGATGGTTGATGATGTTTGGGCTTGCGACGTTTGCGCTCAGCATGTGGAACTTCGTACCGATCACCCACGACTGGGGTTGGCGCGAGTTGCTGTTGCCCCAAGCGCTGCGCGGTTTCGCGCAGCAATTTGCGGTGGCACCCACTGTAACCTTGACCCTCGGGAGTCTTGCTCCCGAGCGCCTAAAGCTCGCATCGGGGCTTTTCAATCTGATGCGAACTCTGGGCGGTGCCATCGGCATCGCCGGCTGCGCGACCATTCTCAACGATCGCGCCAACTTGCATTTTCTGCGCCTTGCCGAGCATCTCACCCCCGCCAATCCGATGCTCGGCGATCTGACCCGGCCCGGCGCGCTCAACTCGCTATGGTCTCTCACCTGGCGCGAGGCGCAGACACAAACTTTTTCCGACACCTTCTGGTGCATTTTGTTTTGTTTCGTTATCGCCACTCTGATGGTGCCGCTGATGCGCAAGGTGGCTGCACCACCGGCGCCTCCGGCCGATGCTCACTGATATGTCTGCGACTCGGATGGCCGCTCTGTGCATGACCGTCCTCGCGGCTCTGGCGGGCTGTGTGGTCGGCCCGGACTACCGACCACCCAACATCTCCTTATCCCCGCTGCATAACGCCGCCCTCGTTGATGCGCGCCAATCGACCGCTCCCGCGCCCGCCCTTGAAACCTGGTGGGACGGTTTTCACGACCCGCTTCTGACTCGGATGGTACAGCGCGCGCTCGAACAGAATTTGGATCTCGCCGCCGCTCGGGCACGTGTCGATCAAGCGCGTTCGCAGGCTCGCGAAGCGGGCGCATTGTTGGCGCCTTCGGGAGAATTGTCGGGGCAATCCGTGAGTCTGCACCAATCGCTCCACAGTCCCCTGGGCGCCATCGCGCGAAACCTTCCCGGGTACCGGCGGGATCAGACCCTGCAAGATGTTGGCGTGGGGGCGAGTTGGGATCTGGATGTCTTCGGCGGCTTGCGTCGAGGCGCACAGGCCGCCGGAGCGCAAGCGCAGGCGGCGCAGGCCGAGCAACTCGGCGTGCGCATCATGGTGGCGGCGGAAACAGCCGATGCGTACTTGCAAATTCGAGGAGCACAGGCGCGTCTACAGCTCGCCGAATCGCAGGTGAGCACCGATGAGAAGCTGCTCGCTTTGGTTCGGCTGCGCTTGACGTCGGGCGTTGCCACAGAGCGTGAGGTCGCGCAGGCCGAGGCGTTGGTGGCTCGCGCGAGGAGTTCGCTTCCGCCGCTGCGCATGACGCAGGATGCCGAGATGAACCGGCTCGATGTTCTCGTCGGCGCGCAGCCCGGTACCATCGCCGCCGAAATGTCGGCTCCGATGGACATTCCATCCGTTCCGGCGATCGACGGGAGTCGGGAGACGGCGCAAATTCTGCGCCGCCGCCCCGACGTGAACGTGGCGGAGCGCCGGCTCGCTGCGGCAAATGCACGGATCGGCGCAGCCATCGCCGAGTATTACCCCAACATATCGCTTTCGGCGCTGTTGGGATTTGAAAGTTTGAGCGCCGATCGTCTTTTCACCGCCGAATCGTTTCAGCCGGTGGCCCTGGCCGGTTTGCATTGGCGGCTTTTTGATTTTGGCAGGGTCGATGCAGAAGTTGCCGCGGCCGATGCCGCAACGGCGGAAGCACTGGCGCGCTATCGGCAGACCCTGCTGCGTGCCACCGAAGAGATCGAAGATTCGTTCATGTCCGTGGTGCAACTCGAGGCGCAGAGTCGGGAATTGACCAACGAGGTTCGCGCGCTCACCCAAGCGCGCGATACATCCCAGGCGGCTTATTTGGGCGGTGCCATCGATCTTACGGACGTGCTCGATGCCGATCGCGAATTGCTGGTCGCCCAGGATGAGATGGCGAGGACGCGCGCCGACGCGGCTCGTTCGGCAGTAGGTTCGTTCAGGGCCCTGGGAGGCGGATGGTAGGCGGGCTTTAAGCCGAATTGTTATCGAAGTCCATTGGACCTTCGTACCCGAGTACGTCGCCTCGGCCTGAGCCCCAGGGGCAGTTAATCTTGCGGGAATCCCCTAGTAAACCAACGGGGTCCGTGGCCTAATTCGCCGGCCAGTCGGCACCGGGTGACTTGAGCGGCGGCTGGCCAGGGGTTAATCACGGGCAGGACTTCCAAACTACCAAAAAGGATGACATCTCATGACAAGACGAAGGCGGTTTACTCTCTTGGCGGCGGGGATTCTTGCGGCGGCTGTTATTCCAAGTTGGGTAGTGGCACAACCACCGCTACCCGCCAATGCGACCGTGTATGCAAAGGGCCTGGAGGGGCCAAGAGGACTTCGATTCGGTCCGGATGGCAATCTCTATGTGGCCGAGGCGGGCTTGGGTGGGACGATCAGTACGGGCACCGCCTGCACGCAGGTGATACCGCCGGTGGGGCCGTACACGGGCGGATTGACCGCTCGAATTTCCATGGTTACTCGCGATGGGACGGTCAGTACCGTGACGTCCAGAATGCCGTCGGCGCAGGACGCCATGGGCGACCTCCTCGGGGTGGCGGATATCGCATTTATCGGTGAAAACATGTACGCCCTGATGGCGGGCGGCGGTTGCTCGCACGGAAATCTCAAATATCCGACCGGCATTTATAGAGTCAACCGTACGACCCATGCCTGGGCTGCGATAGCCGATGTAGGAGCGTGGCTGAAAACCCATCCTTCGAAGTACGAAAGCCCGGATGATTTCGAACCGGACGGCACGCTCTACAACATGATCGCCAATAACGGAGCGCTGATCGCGGTTGAACCGAATCACGGCCAGGTTCTTTCCATCAATAACGCCGGTGCGATCAGCCAGGTAATCGACATCTCCGCGTCCGAGGGCCACATCGTGCCGACCTCGATCGCTGCGTTTGGCGGCAACTACTACATTGGAAATCTGAACTTGTTTCCGATCGATCCGCAGTGGGCCCGGATATTGACCGTTTCAAATACGACTCCGTTTACGGGCGAGGGCGTGGCGCCGGGATTTGAGGCGACGGGATTTCGCATCGTCAACTCGATGGCAGGTTTCACCACCGTCGTTGCGGTTGCCTTTGGACCCGCCGATGGGCTGCTCTATGCGCTCGAACTTTCCGATGGAGCCGGTAATCCCGCTGGGGGATTGGGGAAGGTAGTTCGGGTCAACAGTTCAGGCGCAATCGAGGAAGTCGTCACGGGCCTCGTTGTCCCGACTGGAATGACGTTCGGGCCGGATGGAGCGCTGTATGTCTCGAATTTCGGGGCCGTGCCTGCGGGAGGTGCGCCTCCCGGATCCGGCCAAATTCTTCGAATAACCATTACTCCCGGCACGTAAGAGGTTTCGCGCAGGAATCGGGCATGCCTCACCTGCGGGTGAGGCATGCCAGTGGTTTCGATGAGTTCGATGTCGCCGCGCCGCTCTATAGTAGAATCGAATCAAGCAGCGCGGGGAGCATCATGCAGCTTGAATTCACTGAGGAAGAGCAAGCATTTCGCGAGGAAGTGAGAACCTTCCTCCACGAACATCTTCCGCACGACATTCGCGACAAAGTGCGCGGCGGCCACGAATTGAGCCGCGACGATTACGTGCTGTGGCAGCGTCGTTTGCACGATCGCGGCTGGGGTGCCATGGGCTGGCCGGTGCAGTTCGGCGGCGCCGGCTGGAATGCCGTCCAGCAGTTCATCTTTGAGGAGGAATCTGCGCAGGCTGGAGCGCCGCGCCTGATTCCGTTTGGAATCAAAATGGTCGCCCCCGTGATCATTGCGTTCGGCAGCGCCGCGCAGCAGCAACGATTTCTGCCCAAGATCAGCACGGGCGAGACTTGGTGGTGCCAGGGTTATTCCGAGCCGGGAGCCGGTTCGGATTTGGCGTCCTTGCGCACCCGCGCAGTGCGCGAGGGCAGTGAGTACGTCGTCAACGGCCAAAAAACCTGGAATACGCTCGGCCAGTATGCGGACTGGATCTTCTGCCTGGTGCGCACCGATCCCGAAGCGAAGCAGCAGTCCGGCATCTCGTTTCTGCTGATCGACATGAAGAGCCCGGGCATCAGCGTGCGCCCGATCGCGCTGTTGGACGGCGGTCACGAGGTCAACGAAATATGGTTTGAGAATGTACGCGTGCCGGTTGAAAACCGCATCGGCGAGGAGAACCGCGGTTGGACCTACGCCAAGTTCCTGCTCGGCCACGAGCGCACCAACATCGCGGGCATAGGCTTCGCGAAGCGCGAGCTCAAGCGTCTCAAGCGCATCGCCGCAGAGGAGCGCAAGGATGGACGGCCGTTGATTGACGATCCGCTGTTCGGAGCTCGCATCGCAAAAGTGGAAATCGAACTGACCGCCCTCGAGATCACCAATCTTCGAGTGCTGTCGGCGGAGCGTGGCTCGCGCGCCCCCGGACCCGAGGCCTCGATACTCAAAATCAAGGGCACCGAGATCCAGCAAGAGATCTCTGAGCTCTTGATGCGTGCCGCCGGCGCGTATGCCCTGCCCCTGCGCCGCGAGGCCATGGAAGCGGGCTGGCAGCATTACGGCCCGACGGTAATGGCCGCCTATCTGAATCAGCGCAAATTATCGATTTTCGGCGGTACCAATGAGATTCAGAAAAACATCATCGCCAAGATGATGGGACTTTAGGAGCCGAGCGGACATGGATTTTGAATTCAGCGATGAACAACGTCAGCTCCACGACGCGGTGGAGGGCTTCCTTGCCAAGGAGTACGCCTTTGACCGCTTGCAGACCATCAAGCGTTCCGGATCGGGTAGAGATCCCGCGGTGTGGCGGGGATTGGCGGAACTCGGCGTGCCTGCGATCAACGTGCCGGCGGAGCAGGGCGGCCTCGGCTACGGGCCGCTCGAAACGCTGGCGCTGATGGATGCCTGCGGCCCGAGTCTGCTGCTCGAGCCTATCTTAAGCAGCGCCGTGATCGCGACCGCACTGCTCAGGGAATATGCGAGCGCGGCGTCCGCCGCCGATCTGCTTCGCGCCATGGCGGGCGGTGAGCGGATCGCGACCGTGGCGCATTTCGAACCCGAAGCGCGCTTCGACACGCGGTGGGTCGCTGCACGGGCAAGCCCCGCGGGCTCGGGCTACCGGCTCGACGGTCACAAGGCCGTGGTATTGCATGCGGGGCTGGCCGATACCCTGCTCGTGTCTGCCCGCACGGCCGGGGAGGTGAACGATCCGCAAGGCGTGACGCTGTTCTTGGTGGCTCGAGAAACCCAGGGCCTACGGCTCGATGAGTACCTCAACGTCGATGGCCAGCGCGCCGCGGACGTCTATCTTACGGACGCAGAACTGCCTGCCGGCAGTCGACTAGGCGACGCGGGCACCGCGCTACCCGAGATCGAAGCCGCGTTCGACATCGGCCTCGCTGCGATCTGTGCCGAGGCGGTGGGCATCATGCAGGCGCTGCTGAACGCGACCGTCGAGTACCTTCGCACCCGGCAGCAATTCGGTCAGCCCATCGGACGATTCCAAGCCTTGCAGCACCGGGTCGCCGACATGCTCATGCACCTGGAACAGGCCCGTTCGATGAGCTATCTCGCCGCCTTGCGCTGCACCTCGGCCGATCTTCGCGAGCGCCGGCGGGCGTTGTCGGCGGCCAAGGTGGTGATCGGCGAGGCCGGACGCTTCATCGGACAGCAGGCGGTGCAATTGCACGGCGGTATGGGCATGACCGATGAGCTCAAAGTGAGCCATTGGTTCAAGCGACTCACGGCTATCGGAGTGATGTTCGGCGACAGCGATACCCACTTGCAGCGGTATGCCGCGCTCACCCAGCGCGAAGGTTGTCATGTTTAAGCGCGTACTGCTTTGTTACGACGGATCCGTAGCGGGTCGTCGCGCCCTGCGCCGCGGCGCCGACCTGGCAATTTTCTTGGGCGCTCAGGTGTATGTCTTGTCGATCATTCCGGCAGGCACCTTGGATCCGGTGCTGGTCGCAGGCGCGGCCGGTCACGCATGCATCGTCGACGAAGATCACGGCTATCGTAAAATGCTCGACGAGTCGGTCGAATGGTTGAAGGCGCGCGGCCTCGCGGCCGAGGGGCACTTGGCGAGCGGCAATACCATCGACCGTATACTCGAGTACTCCAACAAATTGGCGATTGACCTCATTGTATTGGGCCATTATCCGCGACCGTCCGGCGGGTTTTGGTGGTCGAGCTCGCCGCGAGCCACACTCGCTGAGCGCGCACGCTGCTGTATTTTTGTCGCCGTCGATCCTTCACCTTGAGCCCGGGCTCATTGTCTTTGGTGGCGCTCGAAGGCATTCCGGAAGTCGCGGCCGGAGCGGCGTTGGCGCCATTGATCCTTGCGGCACTCGAACGCCATGCATACGAGGCTTCCGAGGATGATGTATTGCTCGTTTGCCAGAAAGTCGTGTCCAAATCAGAGAACCGCTTCGTGGATCTCGCGGCGATCGAAGTGTCCGGGCGTTCACGGGAGTTGGCAGCGCTTTGCGGCAAGGATCCGCGCCTGGTTGAAATCATTTTGCGCGAGTCGACCGACGTCGTGCGCTGCGCGCCGCAAGTTCTCATTGTCCGGCACCGGCTCGGCTTTGTGATGGCGAACGCGGGCGTGGACCAGTCTAATGTTCCGAACTCCGATTCGCAGGTGTTGTTGCTGCCGCTCGATCCCGATGGATCGGCAGCGGCGTTGCGCGCCGACCTGTCGCAGGCGCTGGGATCGTCACCGGCGGTCGTAATAACGGACACTTTTGGCAGGCCCTGGCGGCAAGGCGTCTGCGGTACCGCTATCGGCTCGTCGGGCCTCGTAACCTTGCTGGATCGCCGCGGTGAGAAGGATCGGTTTGGGCGTGCGCTCAAAGTTACACAGGTCGCGATTGCAGATGGTATGGCCGCCGCGGCGACGCTGCTCATGGGCGAGGGTGCGGAAGGACGACCGGTCGTGCTGGCGCGAGGTTTGCCGCGGAATTGGAGAAGCTCTTCTGCCCGAGCGGCGGACTTGCAGAGGCCGCTAGCCGAAGATTTGTTTCGATAGGCTATCGGCATGCAGCACGTCGTCGCGCTCTGTGGTGGTGTCGGTGGGGCGAAGCTCGCCGACGGATTGCAGCAATGCCTGCCGCCGGGCCGATTGCAACTCATCGTCAACACCGGTGATGACTTTGAGCACCGAGGCCTGCCGATTTGTCCCGATCTCGATACGGTGCTGTACACACTCGCCGGCGTCGCCAATGCGGACCAGGGATGGGGCCGCGCAAACGAGTCCTGGAAGGTTCAAGCGCAGTGGCGCGAGTGGGGCATCGATACCTGGTTCCAATTGGGGGACCGCGATATCGCGCTCAATCTGTACCGCCAAGAACTGCGATTGCAAGGGATGTCACTGACGGAGATCTCGCGCAGGCTCACGCAACAATTTGGCGTGCCGAGCGTGCTATTGCCCATGTGCGACGGGCCCGCGCCGACGACCGTGCTGACCGATCAGGGCGAGATGGCGTTCCAAGAGTATTTCGTGAAGCATCGTTGCAATCCCGCGGTGCGCGGCTTTCGCTACGCCGGCGGCGATCTCGATCCATCGGCAGAGATTGCGCGCACGCTCGACGATCCTAATCTCGAGGGCATCATTCTCTGTCCGTCGAACCCCTATCTCAGCGTCGCGCCGATTCTCGCCGTTCGCGGGCTGCGGGACCGGCTGGCGAGCCTACGCATTCCCGTCATCGCGGTATCCCCGATCATCGGCGGCACCGCCGTCAAAGGGCCCGCCGCAAAAATCATGCGGGAACTGAACCTGACGGTGTCGCCCTTGGAGATTGCAAGGCAATACCGCGATTTTCTCGATGTGATGTACATCGATGAGGCGGACGCCGGGCTGCTCGAGCTGCGGGAGGCGAACGATCCGGCATTGGAAACGGCGCCTATCTTGATGCGCACGGCGGAGGACCGTCGAACGCTGGCGCAGGTGTGTCTGGACCGGTTAAGGCGAAAAGCGGGTGTAGAATAATTTCAATGTGTCGTCGCGAGGGGAAAGACAGTGCTGCGTCTCGGATATAAAGCCTCAGCGGAACAATTCGGACCCCGTGAACTGCTCGAGTATTCGGTGCAGGCTGAACGGGAGGGCTTCGACTCGATATTCATCAGCGATCATTTCCAGCCGTTTCGCCACACCGGTGGCCATGCGCCGTTCTCGATGGCGTGGTTGGGCGCTCTGGGTGCGAGTACCAGCCGCGTTACGATGGGAACCAGCGTGTTGACTCCCTCCTTTCGCTACCACCCATCGATCGTGGCCCAGGCATTCGGGACGCTGGGCGCGATGTTCCAGGGGCGCGTCATCCTCGGCTTGGGCACGGGCGAGTCGCTCAATGAGGTACCGGCCTCCGGCATGGCTTGGCCCCCGCCGAAGGAGCGAACGGCGCGGCTCAAGGAATCCGTGTCTCTCATCCGGCAATTATGGAGTCAGGAGCGCGTCAGCTTCGAGGGACAGTATTATCAGACGAAGAACGCGACCATATATGATCGCTCAATTCCGCCGCCACCCATCTACATAGCGGGCGCGGGACCGCTGATGGCGAAATATGCGGGCGAGAGCGGCGATGGATTCATATGCACGAGCGGCAAGGCGCCCGAACTCTACAGTGAAACATTGGTGCCGAATGTAAGGGCGGGGATGACGAGCGCCGGCCGCAAGCCGGAAGATTTTGAAATGATGATCGAAATGAAAGTATCATTCGATGCCGATCGGCAGCGCGCGGTGGATGACACCCGCTTCTGGGCTCCGTTGTCGCTCTCCCCCGAGGAAAAAATGTCGGTGGAAGACCCCTTAGAGATGGAACGATTGGCGGATCAGCTGACGGCAGAGCGCACCGCCAAGCGATGGATCGTATCGACGGATCCGGACGAACACGTCGAAAGAATTCGCCCCTATATCGATCTCGGATTTCGTCACCTGGTTTTTCACGCCCCAGGCCCCGACCAGCGGCGCTTTTTGAAACTATACGGGCTCGAGGTGCTGCCCAAGCTTCGAGCGGCGTTCGCGTGAGTTCCGAACTTATTGACATCACGGATTTGCGCCATCCCATGTTGACGGCCATCCAGCAACAAGCCTTGGCGGGCGCAGCGGCATATCCCCTGAAATTCAGCGAATCGGCGATTCTAGATGCTGCGCGGAGCGAGACCGGCCTACAGGATTTCGGTGCGATGGACTTCACCGAGCGGCTGAATGTCTGGTTGCAGGCCATCGGCGAGGACGCAGATGCGTCGGACATCGCACGCGTCAACTTGCATCAAATGTGCGTGCGATATGCCGCGACGCGATTGCGCATCGAGGACATGATCCACCGATATCCCGAGATTCTGAAAATCCACATTGACCGGCCCATCATTGTCGCCGGCCTCCCACGCTCGGGCACCACGCATCTGCTGGGGCTCATCAGTGCCGATTCTCGGTTGCGCTCCTTGCCGTGGTGGGAAGCGACCGCACCGGTTCCCGCTCCAGGAGAGGCGGCACCGCGCGGCAAGACCGACCCGCGTTGGGTACGTGCCGAACAAGGGTGGCGCGGCTACGATGCGCTGCTACCATACATGAAGCTGATGCACGAATTCTCTCCTGACCACATCAGCGAGGACATCGAACTCCAGGCCGTGAATTTCTCCTCCTATCTACTCGAGTGGCTTGCGCACGTTCCGCGCTGGCGCGACTATTATTTTTCGCACGACCAGAGCGGCACCTACGCCTATCTGAAGCGCGGGCTGCAAGTGCTCACTTACATGCATGGGCCGAACCGGTGGGTGTTGAAGTGTCCGCAACATTTGGAGCAATTGCCGGTGCTGAAGAAGACCTTTCCCGATGCGACGTTTGTTCTGACGCATCGAGATCCAGTGGCGTCGATTCAATCGGCCATTACCATGTCGTGCTACGCGGCCCGGGTCTTCCGGCGGCGCATCGATACCCAAGGTTATCGTGACTACTGGATCGATCGCTATGAACGGCTGTTGAAGCGTTGTGTGGCCGATCGGGATTGCTTGCCGGAGGCGCAAACATTGGATGTTTATTTTCACGAATGGACGCGTGACCCCGACACGATCTTGCGAGATATCTATCGTCGCGCCGATCTACCGCTGACCGATGACACCTTGGCTGAATTGCACGCGTACCTCAAGGGGCACGAGCATGGTGCAGGGGGAAAAATCACTTACCACTTGCGGCGCGATTTTGGGATCTCGGCCGATGAGATTCGCTCGAAATTCGATTTTTACTTCGATCGGTTTGCTGTCGCCCCGGAAGTTAAATGACGCAGCGAGCCGGGCCATTCATGAGCTCTTGAGCGAAACGTGCCGCGCGCGCAGAAAAAGAAATGAGGACACCAGGCCCGCGAGGGCAAGAAGTCCAATTGCGTGCGCAAGTGGGCGGACATCGCCCGCCCGGCGCAGCAGATCGCTGGCTGAGCCGATCAGCTGCGGCCCAAAACCTGCTCCGATCAGATTGCAGGCGATGACGACCACGGCGGAGAGAGTCCCGCGCATGCGCGGCGCCACGGCATTGAGATATAGGCTGTGACCGGGCCCGACGAACATCGTGTTTGCGAATCCCCATAGAGTGAACCCGACGATGGTGAATGGCAGGGACCCGAGCCACGCACCCAGGAAACCCAAAGGCGCGGCCACACCGACCGCAACCCCGCAAAGCCGAAGCAATTGATCGTCGCGGCCGCCAAAGCGCGACGCGATCCAACCTGCTGAGATCGAGCCGAGCGCGCCGGGCAAGCCCGCGATCAATGCGGTGATGAAGCCGGCTTTGGCCAATGGCAAGCCGTAAACGCGCACTAGCAGCACGGGAATCCAGCTGGCAACGCCGATCGAAACGACGCTCGCCATGACCATTGCGAGAATCGTGTCCCGCACGCGAATGTGGCGCATCGCGAAGCCGATCACGTTGCGCACCGCCACGGCCGGCTCTTTGCGATCAGCCGGGGAATCGAAGCCACCGCGCTGCGGTTCTCGCAAGGTCAATAAAATGAGAGCGGCGAGCAGCAAGCCCGGTACCGCCGCAATGAATAGCGCACCCCGCCAACCAAAGGCTGCAGCCGCCGCGCCGCCCAGAATGGAGCCCGCGAGCAAGCCAACGAAGGGGCCCATGAATAAAAATGACATTACCGAGGCCCGGGATTTCGCGGAGAAGGTATCCGACAGAATGGACAGAATCGCGGGAGGCGCACCGGCTTCCGCGGCGCCGATCGCGGCGCGTGCGACGACGAGTCCGATGAAGCTCTGTGCCAGACCCGACAGCGCGGTGAAGCCGCTCCAAACGACCACCAGAATGGCGATGAAACGTGTGCGTGTCACGCGATCTACCAACGCCCCAAACGGAATTCCGGCCAATGCAAAAGGCAGCGCATAAACAACGCCGGTGAGCATTCCGAGCTGGCTGTCGCTCAATCCAAATTCCTTGCCTATCGGCTCCTGAATTAAAAGCAGAATGTTACGGTCTAGGTGATGAACGACATAAACGAAGAACAGCAGTCCCAGCACGTAGAGCCGATATGCATTGGCGGTTGTCTCGGCAGCGGGAATACCTGCGCCTGCCGGAAGTGCCGTTTCGGCATTTAACTGGCTAATGGGCTTCATGCAGCTATCGTATCCTATCCATCCGGGGATTCTTGAGGGCGCGCGTGCGCGCGCGTCCTGCGGTTGAACGTGTATTGCAGGCCGAGGGCCTGGCCTCAACCTGGTAGCTATGCCTAAAGTGGTCGCCCTATCTTTGGAAAGGTGAGCACGCCGGCGACGACGCAGATCATCTCGGACGCGAACTACGAGGAACCTATCTTGGCTATTCGATACCCGGCGGTTCTGGACCACCAATCGAGTCCGCAGGAATTCTCGTTCAGCGACCGCGATGCCATGTTGTACGCTCTGTGTCTCGGATTCGGCGGCGACCCGATCGATGAGCGGACGTTGCCCTTTGTCTACGAGAAACATCTCAAGGTCGTGCCCACACTGCCCACCGTCGTGGCGTGGATCGCTGAGCCCACCTTTGCGGCGCTCGGTGTGAATCCTGTATCTGCCCTGCATGGGGAGCAAAAAATCGAGCTGCATCGAGTGATCTCGATTCCGCTAAGAGTGCGCGTTCAAGGCATTGTGACCGCGGTGTATGACAAGGGCGTGGGGCGGGGCGCGATCATCGTGACGCGACACGTGATGACCGATGCGGGCGACGGCGAAAAAATTGCCACCTTGACGACGAGTTGTTTTGCGCGGGCGGATGGCGGTTGCGGCGGCTCGGCGGATACCCCCCCTCAACCCCACATAGTTCCGAGTCGACCGCCCGACCACTCGCTCGATATCGCCACTCGAGCCGATTTGGCATTACACTATCGACTGACCGGCGATCGCAACCCGATTCACGCGGACCCCGAAGCTGCTCGCCATGCGGGCTTTAGCCGTCCGCTGCTGCACGGTCTGGGCAGTTTCGGGATTTCGTGTCGCGCCGTGTTGGAAGTCTATGCCGACTTCGATCCTAAGCGCATCGCCAGTCACCAAGCACGCTTCGCCTCGCCCGTGTATCCGGGCGAGATCATTACGGTGAATTTGTGGCGCGACGCAGACGTCGTGTCCTTCGAGGCCGAGATCAGGGCGCGGGGTGTGACCGTCTTGAAAAACGGTAAGTCGGTGCTCCGTTAGTCTGTCGTCGTACTCTGCCACGGATGCGGAAGCCCGCTGTCGGTCTGTACGATGAATCGACGGATCAAATGCTTGAATGCCAGGGCTTCCCCCGGCTCCAGCCGCCCTAGCAAATCGGCTTCAATCGCTTTCGAAGCAGCGTGAATCATCAGAGTGGCCTCACGGCCCTTTGTCGTGAGCCGCACTTCTCGCGCCGCGTGCGTATCGGTGGCATTCACGAATCCGAGTGAGATCAGCGAGGCGAGCAATGCTTCGACGTTCGCTGCGCCCGGCTGCGGCAGGCCCGAAGCGAGCTGGCTCGTCGTGCGTGCGTCACGATGCAGAAGCATCGCCAAAATCATGAAGCTGTCGGGATCCAACCCATGCGCTTGCAGATGCACGATCACTCGACTTTGAAAATGCTGTGCCGCTCGCCATAACAAATATCCCAGGAAATCCTCCCCAAAACTGATGTCGGAGTCCCTGGGTGAATTTCCGGACAGCTCGGCAGGCTCGGTCTTGCGAGCCGCGACCGCATATTTGCCGCCGTGGAACACCAAGGGAGCGACGGCGCGGTGATCGAATCGCAGCACCTCTCCGACGAATATCACGTGGTCACCACCCTCGTACATGAATGCGGTTTTGCATTGCAGCCGGGTTGCATAGTCTCCCAACAACGGAATACCGCCGACACCGGTTTCGGTGTCCAAGCCGGCGAATTTATCAGCACCGCTCTTGGCAAAGTGGTTTGACAGACCGTCCTGGTGCGCTGCCAGGATGTGCACCGCCCAATAGGCCGCCTGTTCGAAAATGGCGAGGCTGCGTGAGGTTTTGGCAAGACTCCACAGGATCATGGGCGGATTGAGCGAGACCGAATTGAAGCTGTTAGCCGTGACGCCGGCGCGCGAGCCGTCGGGTGCAGCGGCGGTGACGATGGTCACTCCGGTGGTGAATGCACCGAGCGCACTGCGAAATTCGCGGGGGTCAAATTCCCCATTCTCGTCCATTGGCGCATTGTCCTGTTTAACCGGGGAGGCAGCACTATCTTTCGGCAGGCGACCGGGGATATACGCCTCTGTGATGGTAGTGTAAATAGATCGGCAGCCACCGAGGGGAGAGTGCTGAGATGAAAGTGATCGTTACCGGAGCGGCGAGTGGTATCGGGCGAGCGACGGCATTCCGGCTGGCCCGCGACGCGGCGAACCGAGAAGGGCGGCCGGCGCAAATTCTGTTGGTCGACATTGCGAAAGAAAAGCTCCACGAGGTCGCCGTACTGCTGCGGGCCGAAGGTGCCGCTGCGGAGTCGCATGTGGCTGATTTGACCGACGCCTCGAGTGCTGCGGGTGCCGTCGATGCTGCGCGCAGAATCTTTGGCGGCCTCGATGCCCTGGTGAGCAACGCGGGTATTATCCAACGGGCGAGTTTGCTCGATCTGTCGATCGCAGACTACGAGCGATCATTTGCGATCAACACGCGCGCGACTTGGTTGTTGGCTAAAGCGGCACATCCGCTTCTCGCTGCCTCGAAGGGCAGCATCGTAGCCACCGCTTCGATCTCCGGGCACGAACCCACGCCGCCGTTGGGTGCGTACAGCGCGAGCAAGGCGGCTCTCATCATGCTGGTGCGGCAAATGGCCGTGGAATGGGGTCCGGACGGCATACGCTGCAACACCGTCTCGCCGGGTTCGACGCACACGGCGATGACTGATGCGCGCTATTCCGATCCCGTTCAACGCGAGGCCGCGGCGCAACGCAATCCGCTGCGCATGGTGGGGTCTCCCGAGAATCAGGCCGCTGCCATTGCCTTTCTGGTGAGTCCCGACGCCGCCTACGTTACCGGTATCGATCTGCTGGTCGATGGCGGCCTGGCGACGATGCTGATGCCGGCATCCGGTTTCGGCGACCCGTGGCGCCGGTGAACCAGGGGGCGGCTTGCGTCATCGGTGGGACCGGCGGTCTCGGCAGAGCCGTGTGTCGCTGTCTGGCATCGGACTGGGAAGCCGTGGCATTTACGTATCGTTCGCGTCGCGAAGAAGCTCAAGCACTGGAGCGCGAGTTGTCGATCCAATGTCGAGCCATGTCCATGTCCGCAGATCTTCGCGATGCTGCGTCGATAACGGCGGCGTTACGCACGGCCAAGGAAAGCTTCGGCACGGTGGGCACGGTCATTTTCGCGGCAGGCGTCAACATCTTGCAGCCCTACGTGTCCGAAATCACACACGAGCAATGGGAGGAGGTCGTTCAAACCGAGTTGATCGGATTCACTCATTTAATTCGCGCGGCGATACCATTATTCCGCGCGCAAGCGGGCGGTAGCATCGTCGCCATCGGGTCGTTCGCAACTTATAGCTTTCCTCCGGGAGACGCACTGTCCGCGGTGCCCAAGGCGGCCATCGAAATGCTGTGCCGGGCCGTGGCGAGGGAAGAGGGACGACACGGCATACGCGCGAATGTGGTGGCGCCCGGCATCATCAATGCAGGGCTCGGCGAACAATTCCAGCAAAAATTGTTCGGACCCCAAGTCTGGGAGGCACAGCGGAATCGCGTACCGTTGAAGCGCTTCGGAGAAGCACGAGAGGTTGCCGAAGCCGTGGCGTTTCTCGCGTGCAAGCGATCCTCCTACATCACCGGGCAGACGATTATTGTCGACGGCGGCTTGAGACTTTAGCGGGAGAAGCAGTATGGATTTTTCATTGTCCGAGGAACAGCAGGCTTTTCGCGACTCCGTGCGTCGGTGGGTGGATGCCGAAGCTCCCAAGAGTTGGGCGCGTGAGTTGGAACGGCGTGAAGAGGAGTATCCATACGAACTCTGGGATAAGTTCACGGCGGCCGGTTTTCATGGCATCGGCATCGAGGAGGAATACGGGGGCCAGGGCGGCGACATTGTCATGCAGATGCTGTTCGCGCGCGAACTCGCCAGAACCCTAGGCGGGTTGTTGTGGACCTGGGGCCTGACTTCCTTCGCCGGCGGAAAGTCCATTGGGGTATACGGAACGGCGGAGCAGAAGGCGAAATTTTTGCCGTTGATAACCGCCGGCAAGTGCCGCGTCTCAATCGGATTTACGGAGCCCGGCGGCGGCACGGACGTGCTGGGCGCGATGCAAACCACCGCCAAGCGTTCGGCCGGCGGCTGGGTGATCAATGGTCAAAAGATGTGGTGTACGGCCGCCCGCGCCGCCGACTATATCCTGTTGTTGGCGCGCACCGATAAGAACGTGCAAAAGCGTCATCAGGGTTTGACGCTGTTTCTCCTTCCGGCGCAGCAGCCCGGCATCACTGCGACGTTGCTGCCGAAGCTCGGGATGCGGGCCATGGGGTCCTGTTCGGTGATCATCGAGAATGTATTCGTGCCCGATGAGTTGGTATTGGGCGAACCCGGCAAAGCCTGGTATACGCTGCTGCCGACCCTCAACAACGAGCGCATCATGGTCGGTGCGCAGTGTCTCGGCGCGATCGACGGGGTCTTGGAAGACGCGCTCGACTATGCGAAACAACGCAAGGCATTCGGAAAGCCCATCGGCGAGTTCCAAGTCATACAACACTACATTGCCGACATCGCCACGTGGCGCCAACAAGCGGAACTCATGCTGTACTACACCGCTTCGCTGCAGGCTGCGGGGAAAGAATGTGGTATTCAGGCCAACATGCTGAAAATGATATGTTCCGAATATGCGGTCAAAGCGGCCGATCTCGGTATTCAGATACTCGGGGGAATGGGATATTCGGCGGAGACCGACATGCAGCGGTATTGGCGCGACCACCGAATTTTGCGGATGACTCCTATATCGAACGAGATGGTGCGCAACTCCATTGCCGAGAGTCTCGGGCTGCCGCGCTCTTACTAAAGAGCCTTCGGCCGCTGGTAATACTCACAACAAGTTTGG
This sequence comes from uncultured Gammaproteobacteria bacterium, assembly GCA_963755965.1. Classification (GTDB taxonomy): domain Bacteria; phylum Pseudomonadota; class Gammaproteobacteria; order Steroidobacterales; family Steroidobacteraceae; genus Bog-1198. Next base: position 129,164 of record CAVWLU010000004.1, on the reverse strand, counting down.
GGGCACGACGGTTTGGTTGATGCCGAGACGCATGGCCCCATACACCTCGTAGCCGAAATCCGGAAGATAAATCGCGTGACGGGCAGCCGTATTGTAATCTCGCCAAAAGCGTTGCAGTTCGTTGGCATGGGCGAACGCAGAGGATCCTCCCACGAACATGATTTTCTCGAGCGCCGCGCTCAACAGATCGATCGTCATCGCACAGCCCGCTTTTTGCCGGGCTCGCTCCAGCGCGGTGAATTGCCGGCCGGCAAGCGCCGCTTGATCCTGCACGTCGCAGAGCGAGTCGACCAACAGCGCTGCGGTATCGATTTTCGCCGCGGCTTCGCCAAGATTTCGCTGGACGACCGGGGAGTTCATCTGCCTGGTGTAAGTCGTGTTGGGAACGGGTTTGCGCTGTGCGCCCTCCAATGCGAGCTCCAAAGCGGCGTCGACAGCGCCGACGAGCTGGCCCAGGCCCGCTGCTCGAATCAGTGGAAACACCTGCCAGTTGTCGGATGGGGCGCCCACGTGTTTCTTGCCGGGTTCGCGGTAGCCGAATGACTTGTCGAACGAGACGAAGCGATGCTGCGGTACAAATATATTCTTGCCCACCGCGGAATCCGAGCTGGTTCCTTGCATGCCCACGGTGTACCACGTGTCCTTGATCTCGACCTCGGTCATCGGGATGTAGACGAAATTGCCCGGCGCGATCGTTCCATCCTCACGCTGTAAGTTGACGAGGTACTGACCCCAGCTCGACTGCCTGCACCCTGAGTTGTAGGGCCAGTTACCATCGACAAGGAAGCCGCCGGACACCGGCTTCGCGGTGCCCGCGACCGCGAATGAGCTGCAAAATCGCGGAATCCCCTGACTGAAGAGTTCCTCTTGCAGGCGATCCGACGTCATACTCGCAATCCACGTACATCCATTGATGATCTGCACGACCCAGGCGACCGCAGGATCTCCTTTGGCCACCTCGCGATTGATTCTGCTAAAGGCGGCCGATGACAATCCCTTCCCGCCCCAACGCCGCGGAAGCAGCAGGGACCACAGACCCAGTTGCTCCAAGGTATGCAAGACCTCGTCGGTCATGGACCGTTGCGCTTCCCCCAGCGGAGCGTTTCGCCGCAACAGCGGTTGGATTTGCCGCACCGCTGCAATGAGTCCCTCTTCCACATCCGCGGCGAACGCGACAACATCGATCATCACACATCCTTGGGTTCGAAATTGCCGATGAAGTCCTCGGAGGGATTCGGCCCCCACAGGAACATCGAATCCTCCGGTGCATGGTGACCGGCCTTCCAGTCGCAATCGGCGGGGATGTAGTCGATGTCGGCCGAATATTCGCTGTAGCTGCCCCAAGGATCCCGGACATAGCGGAAGTAGTTTGCGCCGAGGACGTGCCGGCCGAGTCCCCAGCCCTGCTCGAAGCCGGCACGCGCCATCTGTGCCCACCCGAGCCCGACCTCTTGAATTGACGCGACGTCCCAACAGGCGTGATGCATGCCGCGATGATCGGACGTGATCAGCGCCAGCATGTGATGGTCGCTGCCGTGCGCGCCGTGCATGAAAGCGACCGGTCCGCTACTGTCCGACAGGCGCAAGCCGAGGGTGCGCTCGTAGAAGGAAATCGCGGCGGCGACATCCGTCGTAAAGATCGCGAAATGCGACAGACGGCGCGGGTGGACCTTGGGAGCTTTGGAGTTGACTATCGTGCCCGCCACGCCGGGTCCGACGGAGTTGACCTCAAAGACGCTCTTGGCTTCGGGCGACGATTTTTCCGCGGCGCGAACATTGATCGGTAGGTCATCGAAGCCCTCGATCCAGATTCCGCCCAAGTCTGCCTTCACAGGGGCAATCCGTTTGATGCCCATGGAGTCAAAACGTGTTCCGAACGCGTTGAGCTCGTCCGGGAACACTCCGAAGCTCAGATAGAGCAAACGCTTGCGTTCACCCTTGGCGACAAAACCCCAACGATGTGCATGGCCGTGGGTATAGAGCCCGATGCCGCCCGCCTCATCGCGCACGTTGAGCCCGAAGGCCGAATAGAATTGGCGCGCCTCCTCAAGATCGGGCACTTCAATTGCGAAATGATCGAGCGAATGCGCGGCGAGCACGCCGGGTCGTCGATTCGTCGTTTGCTGGGTTGCCATTTATTTCTCTCCGCCGTTCATTTGTAAGGATCCACGGGCATCATTTTCGGATCGATTACGCCCACGCTGATGAACATGCCGAGCACATCGGCGATGCTGAAGATGCGCAGGATTTTCTCACCCTTGAAGGTGACGATGGAAAACCATTGCACGTTGATTTCCTGTCCCTTTGGGGCAACTCTCATGTAGTTGCCGCCCGTCTGCTTGCCGGCGTGGTGGCAGTACACCCAGATTTCGTCATCGCCGCGCCCCGTCACCGCCAGCGTTCGATAGAGACTCGGCGGGAAGGTCTTGAATAGCGCGACGGGCGACGGCTTCCACGATGCGTAGCTTCCAAGATCCGGCCGGCTGGGATTTCCATACGTGAAGTCCGAATCGAAGAAGCTGTCCATGGCGACGAAGTCGCCTTTATTGAGAGTCTCCTGCAACTTCATCCACGCAAGCGCCCGCTGTTTTTGGATCGGCGTCAAATGGCTGCAGAGGGCATTTTTCTGCGAGTCGCTCAAAACAAAATCGCTTTCGTTGATCATAGGAGTTACTTTCCGCCGACTACGGCTGCACGCGCGGCGGAAGAGCCGCCAACATTGGCGGCCTAATGTATATTACCTACAGTAATGTATTGCAATTGAAATAATCAACATTTTCGAATAAGACGCATCAGTAATGACGGAAGAACGCCACCGGTTAAGCGATCAAGTATTGGACCAGGTCTTTCGAGCGGCCCGCACACGTAATGCGTGGGCTTCGATACCCATTTCCGATGCGCTCGTGCATCAGCTCTACGAACTGACCAAATGGGGTCCGACAGCAGCCAATACGACTCCTGGAAGGTTCATTTTCGTTCGCAGCGCCTCGGCAAAGGAACGGTTGAAGCCGCACTTGATTGATTCCAACGTCAACAAGACCATGGCCGCTCCGTGCTGCGTGATCGTCGCGTACGATTTGCGGTTTTACGACTTACTTGGCAAATTGTTTCCTTCACGCGATATGCGCGCCGCATTCGCTGGAAACGCACCGCTGATCGAGGAAACCGCGAAGCGCAATTCCACCTTGCAGGGTGCGTATATGATGCTTGCGGCACGCTCTCTCGGCCTCGATTGCGGTCCCATGTCCGGGTTCAATGCCGCCACCCTGGACGCTGAATTCTTTCCGGACGGTCGCTGGAAGTCGAATTTTCTCTTCAATGTTGGGTATGGTACGGACGAAAATTTATATCCTCGCAATCCCAGACTCGACTTCGATGAGGCGTGCCTCGACCTCTGATGTTCTGGGTCATCAGCGGGCGTCTTGCAGAATCAAGTCGGCCGCATGCCAGGCCATGGCCATCGCCGGTCCGTTGGTATTGCTCGAAACATTCGCGGGCATGACCGAACAGTCCACGACGCGCAGCCCCGTTACGCCCCGCACACGCAGTCGGGTGTCCACGACGGCGCTGGGGTCGTTGTCGAGTCCCATTTTGCAGGTGCCGACCGCGTGGTATCCCGATTGACCGAAGCGGCGCCAGGCATCGAGAATCTCTCCGTCCGTATTCACGCCGGGTCCGGGGAAACTCTCCTCCGTCAAAAACGGCTTTAAAGGCGCTTGGGCCGCCAAGCGCCGGATCAGCCGAACACTGTCGACGGCCGTGCGGCAGTCGTTGTCGGTCGCGAGGTAGCGGGGACTGATCAGAGGCGTGGCGGCGACCGTGCCGGAGCGAATCATGACCGTGCCGCTGCTTTCGGGGCGAGTGGGATAGACCAATATGTTCGCTCCCGGGAGCCGTTCGAATTGCGTCTTGGTCGTCACGGTGCTCATATCCAACGAATAGGGCGCGGCGTGAATTTGAATATCGGGACGATCCAGTTCCGCCCTCGTCTTCAGGAATCCGTTGATGTCGTGAGAACTCGTGGCCATGATTCCCTTGCGGGTAAACACATAGCGCAACAAATTCTTGATCAGCCGCAGACCCGAGAATTCCCGGTTGTAGGAGAGGGGCTGAGTCATCCGGTAATTCATCCAAACCGCCCAATGCTCCCGCAGATTCTGGCCAACCCCCGGGAGGTCCACGAGGGCGGGAATGTCGTACGCTTGCAGGTGCGCAGCGGGGCCAATACCCGAGAGCTGTAGAATCTGAGGAGACTGCAGCGTCCCGGCGCAGACGATGACTTCGCGCTCGGCTCGGTATGTCATGGACTCTGCGCCCGGTCGTGCGGCGGGTCCGCATTCGATGCCCATGGCGCGTTTATTGTCGAACAGCACCCGGTGCACGATCGAGTCGGTAACGATGCGTAGGTTCGGGCGCCCGCGCGCAGGATTTAGGAAAGCCACGGCCGCACTTTGGCGGCGTCCGTTTTTGATGGTGCGGCACATGTAGCCCAAGGCGAATTGGTCCGGGCGATTCTGATCGTCGTTGTGGGGTATGCCCATGCACTCGGCCGCTTGGATGATCGCGTCGCTCACCGGATGACGATCCGGGTGAGGCGATACGTGCAAGGGTCCACCGACTCCCCTCACACCGTCATCACCCAATGCGTGGTCCTCGATGGCGCGAAACGCGGCGCCGACTTCGTGCCATCCCCAGCCCTTTAAACCGAGATCCTTCTCCCACCCGTCGTAATCTTCGGGTTGGCCGCGCACGTAGGTCATGCCGTTGATGCTGCTCGAGCCTCCAAGCATCTTGCCGCGTGCCCATTTCTCGGTGCGGAAGCCGTTACCCTCGTGCGGCTGCGCCTCGAATTGCCACGCGTGTTTGGGATCGTGAATCAAGGCCCCAAAGCCCTTCGGCATATGGATCAACGGACTTTTGTCCTCGGGTCCCGCCTCCATCAGGAGCACGCGATTTTTCGGGTCAGCACTGAGCCGGTTAGCCAGCACACACCCGGCTGAACCGGCACCCACGATGATGTACTCGTAAGATTCCCCTCTCATAGGACCGGTACGCGACGCTGCAGAAAGTCCAGGACCACCGCGTTGAAGGCGTCGTTGCGATCGCCGGCGATCATGTGCGCGGCGTCCGTGACGTCGGCGTATTCGGCGTGCGGGATCGCTTGGCGAAAGTGGCGTACGTTTTCCGGTGTAACGAGTTCGCTCTTCGATCCCCGCACCAGTAAAGTTGGAATGCTTACGCTTCTGGCCGCCGCCGTGTAGCGCCGTACCGCGATCTCATGGTCGGGTTCGAACGTATCGAAAAGCCTCGGGTCCCAATGCCAGTGCCAACGGCCATCCGGCCGGTGACGCAAATTGCGACGCAGGCCGGAGAGATCCTTCGGCCGCGGTCGATGTGGCAAATAGGCGGCAATGGCCTCCGCGGCTTCCTCCACACAGTTAAATCCATCGGGGCGATCACGCATGAAGCCAATGATGCGCGCCCGTCCTGCAGGATCGACTTTCGGCGTGACATCGACCAGCACGAGCGCGCGAACGGATCCATCGCGGGTCTCGCCTGCGGCCGTAAGCGAAATCAGTCCGCCCATCGATGCACCGATCAACACCGGCGGCCGCTGCATCTGGGCGATGACCGCCCGAACATCGCCCACCTGCGCATCGATACTGTAGTTCGAATCGGGAGCCCAATCGCTATCACCATGGCCGCGCAAGTCGATCGCCGCCACATGGTAGCCTCGGGCAGCCAGTTCGAGTGCGGCTCTTCCCCAAGAATGACGCGTCTGACCACCTCCGTGGATCAGGATAACCGGCACGCCGTTCCCGTCCCCGCCGACATCCCCGATTAGGTTCACGCCGCCATACGCCGCAAAGCTCTTGGTTGTCATGGCGCCCGCGGCGCCATCGGCTCTCATCGAATCACGCGGCACTTGAGGTTGCACCACATGCGCCGGCGCACGATGCGAAGGATGTAAAAAAGGTATGATGCACCACGCCAATATCCCAAGAACGCATCGCCGTGTGTTCTATCTTTCGATAGGTGCTGGTATTCCGGTGCCCGGCGATTCTTCGCGTGCGCTGCAGCCACGAAGCCACACAGCGAATCATCGTTGCAATTTGGATTCCGCGAGGGTTACGCGATGACCGACGCCTTCATCTACGACCATGTACGAACTCCTCGCGGGCGCGGCCGCCCCGACGGATCGCTGCATGAAATCAGCTCCGTGCAGCTCGCTCAACAGGTGTTGCGCGCCCTCGCGGATCGCAATCAACTCGACACCTCGTTGATCGACGATGTAATCATGGGTTGTGCCCAACCGGTCGGCGAACAGGGCGGCAACATCGCAAGGGCCGCGGTGCTGCTCGCCGGCTATGCCGAATCCGTGGCCGGTCAGCAAGTGCATCGCTTCTGCGCCTCGGCGCTCGAGGCGGTCAATGCGGCCGCGGCTCAGATCATGACCGGGCAGCATTTCGCCGCCATCGGCGGCGGCGTCGAATCGATGTCGCGCACCGTGATGGGTGCCGACAGCGGCGCGTGGTCCGCGGATCCTTGGGTGGCCTACCACAACTATTTTGCGCCGCAGGGAATTGGCGCCGACGTCATCGCGACTTTGGACGGATTTACACGAACCGACGTCGATAGTTTTGCGGCGCAGAGTCAGCGCCGGGCGGCGCATGCGTGGCAGCAGGGATACTTCAAGAACTCGATCGTTCCTGTCCGCGATGTCCTCGATGAGGTCATTCTCGATCGAGACGAATTCATGCGCCCGGACACGACGGTGGAAGGCCTGGGCAAATTGAAGCCATCATTCGTCGCGTTGGGGCAGGCGGGTTTCGATACGGTGGCGCTGCATAAGTACCCGCAAATCGAAGCGATCGAGCACGTGCACACGGGCGGCAACTCGAGCGGCATCGTGGACGGCTCGGCCGCGGTGCTCCTGGGCAACAAGAGGTTCGGGAAACGGATTGGCAAGGAACCCCGCGCACGCGTCAAGGCGTTCGTGTCCATGGGTTCGGAACCGACGATCATGCTGAGCGCACCGGCGCCCACGACGCAAAAGCTCTTGAAGCGCTGCGGCATGTCGATCAAGGATATCGATCTGTTCGAAATCAACGAAGCTTTCGCGGCGGTGGTGCTGCGATACATACGCCAGCTCGAACTCGACCCGGAGAAGGTCAATGTCAACGGCGGAGCCATCGCCATGGGCCATCCGCTCGGCGCCACGGGCGCGATGATATTGGGGACTGCGCTCGACGAATTGGAGCGGCGCAATCTAAACACCGCGCTGATCACCTTGTGCGCGGGCAATGGCTTGGGAACGGCGACGATCATCGAAAGAGTGTGAGAAAAGACCCATGAAGACGTTAACTGTGGACATCGACGGCGATGGGATCGCGCTCATCACTCTCAACGATCCGGCCAAGCCGATGAATGTCGTCTCGCCCGAGTGGATTGAGGAACTGATCGAGACCATCGAGCGAGTTGCCGCCGATGCCGGCATCAAAGGCGCAATCATCACCTCGTCCAAACCCGCATTCATGGCGGGCGCGGATCTGAAATACATCGTTACGCGCGCCGGCGGCGCGATCACGCTGCATCAGGCGTTCGAATTCAGTCAACGGCCTTCGGTCGCCATGCATAGACGCTTGGAGACCTGCGGCAAGCCTTTCGTAGCGGCCATCAACGGCTTGGCGTTGGGGGGCGGCTATGAATTGGCGCTTGCCTGTCATTATCGAGTCATCGTCGATAATCCCAAGGCCGTCGTGGGTCTTCCGGAAGTGACCGTCGGCCTGTTGCCCGGCTCGGGCGGCACGCAGCGGTTGCCGCGAATGATCGGCATCGACAAATCGTTGCCCGTATTGCTCGAGGGCAAACCGGTCGCTCCGGCCGACGCTCTCAAGCTCGGGATGGTCGATGCCGTCGTGCCGGCCGACGCTCTCATAGAAACCGCGCGCCAATGGATATTGAAATCGCCGGATCCCGTTCGCGCATGGGACAAGAAGGGCTATCGCAGCAGCGGCGGATTGCTGAACCCCGCGATCGCCAATGTGATGACCTTCCAACCCGCCGCTATCGGCGCGAAGACCCAGTACAATTACCCGGCTCCGATCGCCATCCTCGACTGTATCTTCGAAGGCATGATGATGCCGTTCGACAAGGCGCTTAAGCTCGAGTCGAAGTACTTCGCGAAGCTCCTCTGCGACCGCGTGTCTCTCAACCTGATTCGCACGACCTTCATCAATAAGGGTGAAGCGATGAAACTGGCGCGGCGCCCCAAAGACGTGCCAGCTTCCAAAGTCACTGACATTGGGCGTACTCGGCGCCGGCATGATGGGCGCGGGCATCGCGCACGTGGCGGCCGCCGCCGGCATCAACGTCGTACTGCTCGACAGTACGGCGGAGCTCGCCGAGAAAGGCAAAGCGTTGTCGCTCAAATTGCTCGCGAAAGCCGTCGAGCGCGGCCAAAAATCGCAATCGGTGGCGGACGAAACACTGGGGCGCATCAAGACGACCACTCAATATGCGGACCTGGCGCAGTGCGACTTGGTGATCGAAGCCGTATTCGAGGATTCGAAGATCAAGGCCGACGTGACGGGCAAGGCGGAAGCCGCGATACCGACCAGTGCCATCTTTGCCAGCAATACCTCGACGCTGCCCATTACCGGGCTCGCAAAAGCTTCCGCACGGCCGAAGCAATTCATCGGGCTGCATTTTTTCTCTCCCGTGGAACGCATGCCGATTGTCGAAGTCATCATGGGAGCCGAGACCAGCCAAGAGACGCTGGCAAAATCACTGGATTTCGTCGCACAGCTCAAAATGACGCCGATAGTCGTTTCCGATTCGCGCGGTTTTTACACGAGCCGAGTGTTTCAAACCTTCATTCATGAAGGTATGCGCATGCTGGAGGACGGCGTGGCTCCGTCACTGATCGAGAACGCCGCGAAATTCGCGGGCTTTCCCGGTGGGGCCGCTGGCTCTGGTGGACGAGGTGACCCTCGAGCTGCCTTGGAAGATCGTCAAAGAGACCGAAGCGGCGCTCGGCAGTAAATTCGTGAAGCCCTGCGCATACGAGGTCATGCGGCGCATGCTGGAAGAATACAAACGGCCGGGTAAGCGTTACGGCAAAGGCTTCTACGAATATCCCGAGGGAGGGGTGAAGCGCTTGTGGAGCGGTCTCACGGTCGCATTTCCGCCCGCAGCTCGAACAACCTTCGATCGACGAACTCAAGCAGCGGTTTCTCTACATTCAGTCGCTCGAGACCGCGCGATGCATAGAAGAGGGCGTTGTCGCCCATCCCGCCGATGCTGATGTCGGTTCGCTATTGGCCTGGGGTTTCCCCTCCTGGACGGGGGGACCGCTGTCGCTGATCGATACGGTCGGACTTCAGAGATTTGTGGCCGAGTGTAAAACTTTGGCAAGGCGTCATGGCGCGCGCTTTGCGCCGTCCAAATGGCTCCGCGACCGCTCCGCGCGCGGCGAGGCATTCTATTCGACTTGATCCGCCGCGGGATCCTAGGCCGAAACCCTCTCTATGCGCCGCCTCATCTTTGAATCCGAGCATGACGAGTTTCGCGCCTCGGTACGACGTTTCTTTCAGAATGAGATTGCACCGCATGCCGAGAAATGGCGTGAGCAGGGTTTCGTTGATCGGTGGGCATTCACCAAGGCTGCCGAACAGGGCTATTTGCTCATGTGGGCCGATGAAAAGTACGGCGCCGCGGGCGTCGCCGACTTTAGGTTCGAGCAGATAGTCTATGAAGAGAATATGCGGCACGGCGAACCAGGCTTCTATATTCAGTTGCATTCGGGTCTGGTAGCTCCCTACATCGGCAAGTTGGGCAACGACGAGCAAAAGGCGCGATGGTTGCCGGCGTGCGTTCGCGGTGAAAAGATTCTGGCGGTCGCCATGACGGAGCCCGGATCCGGAAGCGATCTCGCGGGTATGAAGACCAGCGCACAGGATTGCGGCGATCATTGGTTGCTCAATGGCTCGAAGGCCTATATTTCGAACGGGCGCATCGCCGATCTCGTGATCGTCGCGGCGCGCTCGGCGCCGGACCAGCGCTATGGAATCGGACTATTTGTCGTGGAAGCGGATATGCCGGGTTTCAAGCGCGGCGGGCGTCTGCACAAAATGGGCTTGGACGCGCAGGACACGTCGGAGCTCTTCTTCGATGGCGTGAAGGTACCCAAGACCAATGTGCTCGGCGATGCGGCCAAGGGATTCGGCTACTTGAGCCAATTCCTGAGCGGCGAACGGTTGATTTCCTCCATTGACGCGATGGCACTGGCTCAAACCGCCTTCGACTTGACATTGGAATTCGTGCAACAGCGCAAGGCGTTTGGCCGGCCCATCGGCATGTTCCAGCACAATCGCTTTGTCATGGCCGAGATGCGCGCCCAAATCGACGCCATTCAAACCTTTGTGGATCAATGCGTACTCGAGTACAACGCAAATCGTCTGACCGCCGATTTGGCCGCCGAATCGAAATTGCTCGCGACCGAGCTTGCCGGCCGTGTGGTGGATTCCTGCGTTCAGCTGCACGGAGGGGCGGGATACATGGAAGAATATCGAATCAGCCGCCTATATCGGGACGCGCGCGTGATGCGCATTTTTGCGGGTACCTCGGAAATCATGAAAGAGATCATCGGGCGCAGCCTCGGCCTCGATGAACGCAAGTTCAAGTGATGGGCCCTCTCGCCGGCGTCAAGATCATCGAAATAGCGGGTCTGGGCGCGGCGCCCTATGGCTGCATGATGCTTGCGGACATGGGCGCGGACGTGGTGCGCATCGAACGATTGAGCGGCAGCGGCGATACGCCGGAACTCTCGCCGCTGCTGCGCAATCGCCGCTCTATCGCGCTCGACTTGAAGAAAGCCGAGGGTCGCGATCTCGTGCTTGCAATGACCGAGAAAGCAGATGTGCTCATCGAAGCGTTTCGTCCGGGTGTCGCCGAACGGCTTGGACTCGGGCCGGAGGCGTGTTTCGCTCGAAATGCTCGGCTCGTCTACGGACGCATGACAGGTTGGGGACAGACAGGTCCGCTGGCCCAATCCGCGGGGCATGACCTCAACTACATCGGACTCACCGGCCTTCTTCATCAAATTGGTCCGACCGGAGGTAAACCCGCGGTACCGTTGAACGTCATCGGCGACTTCGGTGGAGGCGGGCTGCTCTTGGCGTTCGGCGTGGTTTGCGCATTATGGGAGGCGCGCTCTTCGGGACGCGGCCAGGTCGTCGACGCGGCGATGCTCGACGGTGCGTTGTCCTTCATGGCGATGTTTTTCGGTTACCGTGCATTGGGTCAATTTGCCGATCGCACGGGTTCTCATTTGCTCGGCGGCGGCGCGCATTACTACGACACGTATGAAACCAAGGATGGCCGTCATCTCGCAGTCGCCCCCATCGAGCCGCAATTCTACGGAGCATTCCTCAGCAAAATGGGCCTGGACACCGAGCGCTGGAAACAGGCGGGCTATCCCGCGCACGATGCACGGATCGTCGAACAAGAATGGCCCGCGCTGAAGCTCGAATTGGCTGCGCGGTTCAAAACGAAAACCCGCGACGAGTGGTGCGCTTTGTTTGCCGGCAGTGATGCATGCGTGACGCCGGTGTTGACATTGGCGGAAGCTGCCGAGCACCCGCACAACCGGGCTCGTCAGGCCTTCATTGAAGTCGGGGGTCTGCTACAAAATGCGCCGGCGCCGCGCTTCTCGCGCACTGTGCCGGGGCCACCACGGGCCCCCGCGAAAATAGGTTCCGACATGCAAGCCGTGCTGGCCGACTGGGGCGTCGATCCCACGCGCTTGGCCAAGCCTTGATGGCATTCTTTCACGCATCTTTTTGAGTTGTTGACTAAGCATAGGTTGCGGAGACAGCATGGATTTCGAATTGTCAGAAGAGCACCTCGCCTTTCAAGACATGGTGCACAAATGGGTCGACAAGGAAGCTCCCAAGAGCTGGGCCCGCGAACTCGAAATGGACGAGCACAACTATCCCTTCGCGCTCTGGGACAAGTTCACCGATGCCGGCTTCCACGGCGTCGGCATTCCCGAGGAATTCGGCGGCCAAGGCGGTGATGTCGTCATGCAGATGACGCTCGGTCGAGAGCTGGCTCGCTCGCTCGCGGGACTCGCGTGGATTTGGGGAATCACTTCTTTCGCCGGCAGTAAATCGATCGGGATTTACGGCTCGGATTCTCAGAAGAAGAAATTTCTGCCGCAGATCGCGGCCGGCAAGCTGCGTGCTGCCATTGCGTTCACCGAGCCCGGCGGCGGCACCGACGTGCTGGGTGCATTGCGTACCGAAGCGATAAGAGGCGATGGAGGGTGGATCTTAAGCGGGGAGAAGATTTGGAGTTCATCCGCGCATGTTGCGGACTATCTTTTGGTACTGGCACGCACCGACAAGACTGTAGCCAAGCGCCATCAAGGTGTGAGTCTATTCTGGGTACCCGCGAAGTCTCCCGGCGTCAAAATCACGCCGTTACCGAAGCTCGGCATGCGCTCCATGGGATCGTGCGCGGTGCATTTCGAAAACGTATTCGTGCCCGATGAGCTGGTTCTCGGTGAGCCGGGCAGAGCTTGGTACATGCTTCTGCCGACTCTCAACAACGAGAGAATCATGGTGGCGGCGTTTTGCATGGGGGTGCTGGACGGAGTCCTGGAGGATGCCCTCGACTACATGAAGCAACGCAAGGCGTTCGGCAAGACGATCGGCGAATTCCAAATTCTGCAGCACTACGTCGCCGATATGGCGATATGGCGGCAGGCGGGCCACCTGATGTTGCACTACACCGCAGATCTGCAATCCAAAGGTAAGCCCTGCCACACCGAGTCGAGCATGCTCAAGGTTCTGACTTCGGAATATGCGGTGCAGGCGGCGGATCTGGGTATTCAGATTTTGGGCGGTATGGGCTATTCCGCGGAGACGGATATGCAACGCTATTGGCGCGATGCCCGTCTGTGGCGCATCGGACCAATCACCAATGAGATGGCGCGCAATGGCATAGCCGAGAGCTTGGGGTTACCGCGCTCTTTTTGATGTAGCCTGTTGATGTCAGATAAATATATATTATTTAATAATAAATACTTTACAATGATTAGAAGCATGCCGCGATCGGCAACCGAGTAACAACCAAGCCATGGCAAAAGTAACTTTCATCAAGCCGGACGGCTCTCTGTCGATCATTGAAGCCAAGGAAGGCGCGAGCCTCATGCAGGCGGGCATCGACGGTGGAATCAATGGGATCGTGGCGGAATGCGGCGGCTGTTGCCAGTGTGCTACATGTCATGTCTATGTTGCGGCGGAGTGGCGGGAACGATTGGGACCCATCAATGAGGCAGAGGAAGCAATGCTCGACAACACCGTATGCGAACGCCGCCCCGAAAGTCGATTGAGCTGTGAAATCAAGGTGACGCCGGAGTTGGACGGATTGGTCGTGCAACTTCCGGCTCGGCAAGTCTAATGTCTGCGCCAACCGTCGCCATCGTGGGCGCCGGATTGGCGGGCTTCCAAGTTGCCAGCGCGTTGCGCGAGCAAGGCTATCAAGGCCGCGTGGTCCTGGTGGGAGAGGAATCGCATCGGCCGTATCACCGGCCGCCGCTGTCGAAGGGTTATTTACTCGGCGCCGATGAGTCGAGCTTGGCGATGCGGCCCGATGCGTACTACGCAGATAAGCAAATTGAAATGCTGTCTTCGACGCGCGCTGTCGCGATTGATCGAAGCCACCACAAGTTGGCACTCGACAACGGATCGGTGGTTGACTTCGATCACTTGGTGTTGGCCGTGGGCGCGCGCAATCGTCCGCTGCATGTGCCGGGATATGATCTCAACGGCGTCTTCTTCCTGCGCCATCTCGATGAGGCGCGGGCGCTTCGAGTTCGGTTGCACAAGGCGAAGCAAGCGGTGGTGATCGGAGCGGGATTCATTGGTCTCGAGTTTGCCGCGTCGGCGATGAAGCTGGGCGTCGCCGTGACGGTGCTCGAAGTCGCCGATCGGCCGATGTCGCGCGCTTTGTCGGCGCCGATGGCTAATCTCTACGCACGAGAACATTCAAAAGCCGGTGCGCGTTTTTTGTTCAACACTCAGGTCAAGCGGTTGCTCGACGATGAGGGGCGAGTGGCGGCCGTCGAAACGGTGGAAGGAACGGTGCTGGACGCCGATCTGGTATTGATATGCATCGGAGTCATTCCGAACGTCGAACTCGCAGCCACGTGCAATCTCGAGGTGCGAAATGGTATCGCAGTGGACGCCACGCTTGCGACAGCGGATCCCCATATCAGCGCCGTTGGCGATTGCTGCTCATTTCCGAGCGGCTTTGCGGCCGGCGAATCCGTAAGATTGGAATCGGTTCAAAACGCCACGGACCAGGCGCGTTGCGTGGCCTCGCGCATCATGGGCCGAGCACTGCCGTACGCTGCCGTCCCCTGGTTCTGGAGCGACCAAGGGCCTCTCAAGCTGCAAATTGCAGGCCTCACCGCCGGTCACGACGAAACCGTCGTTCGGGGAGACTCTGCCGGAACGGCGTGCTCGGTGTTTTGCTTCCGTAGCGGGCGGCTGCTTGGTGTGGAGTCGGTCAACAGACCTGGTGAACACATGATTGCGCGGCGGCTGATGGGAAATCGCGTGGCGCTTACACCCGCTCAAGCGGCGGACGAGAGTGTCGATCTCAAAAAGATGGCCACCGCCGCGGTCGGCGCGGCGGCCGGGTGATCTAGATCAGTCGGCAACGCTGCGCTTTACACCGTCCGAACGCCGCAAATCGGAATTCATACGGCTTACGTACAACACGTCGCTATTGGCGGGTGCGGCGAGAGCTTCGAGCAAAATTCGCGTGGTCAGATTCAAATGAGCGGTCATGAGCTCGACGGCGCGATCGCTGTTGCGTCCGATGACGGCGTCCATCAGATCACGATGCTCTTGGTTGCGGTCTCGATCCTGACGAGCCAACGGAACCGATAGCGCAATGTAGCGCGCGGACTGCGCGAACAGAATATCGCGCATGCGGTGCAGCCAGGAACTCGAGCATGCCGAGACCAATTCCTCGTGGAATTCGGCATGGGCGGCGGCAAAGTCGTCGTTGAGGCGTTTAGGATCGTCGGGTGCATTGTGAGGCGTTCGCGAGAGGCGATGGAAGGCGGCGACGATTCGAGATTCCCACGCCAGATCCCCGTGAGCGATGGCTTGGCGCAGGCACAATGCTTCAATCTCGCTTCTGACCATCGTCAAATCTTGCAGATCTACGATGGATATTGGTGCGACACTAAATCCCAGTTGCGGTTCTGCGGAAACCAGCCCTTCGGACGTCAATCTGGACAGCGCTTCCCGCACCGCGCCAAGACTCACGGACAGCCTCTTGCAGAGTTCGTTGATTCGCAGGCGCTCACCCGGCTGTAGTCGACAGGCCAGCAAATCGGCGCGTAGCCGCTCGTAGGCGTCCTGCGTCAGGCTGAATTTTTGGCTCATGGAAGGTGGCTTTGGCGCAACTCGGGGCACTGTACCTGAACTTAATTCGGGGCAACAAGAAATATATTTAATATTGACAAATAAATTATTGACGGCAAGATGACCGAGTGATTTTATGAGGAGGGAGCCATGCGTTTTCTGGCATTCAAATCGGATGGGAATGAGGGAGTTGGCGTACTCGACAAGTCCGGCGCGGTGCGGGGTTTCCTCACCGGCGATAAGCGTTTCCCAGGAACGCTCGATCACCTCGTTGCCGGCGGCGAGACCGCGCTTCGCTCGATTGGGAAGGACCTCATGGAGGGGCAACTCTTCGATCAGCAAAAGATTCACCTGCTGCCGCCCCTATCCGCTAGCCCAAAAATTATCTGCATTGGACTCAACTACGCCTCGCATGCCAAGGAAGGGGGATTCGAGACCCCCGCGTACCCGGCAGTTTTTGTCCGCTTTCATTCGAGCCTGATAGGACATCGATCGCCGCTGCTGCGACCGAGGATCTCGGACAAATTGGATTATGAGGGCGAACTCGTGGCGGTGATCGGCCGCGGCGGCCGGCGCATCGCGAAGGGTGACGCGCTCTCGCATGTCATTGGTTACTCGGTATTCAACGATGGCTCTGTTCGCGACTATCAGATGAAGTCCACTCAGTGGACCGTCGGCAAGAACTTCAACGGCACTGGAGCGTTCGGACCTTATCTGGTGACTTCCGACGAGTTGCCTCCTGGTGCCACGGGCTTGAGATTGCAGACTCGCCTGAACGGGCAAATAGTTCAGGACGGGAACACCTCGGATCTTATATTTGACGTCGCAACGCTGGTCTCCATGCTCAGCGAAGCGTTTACCCTGCAGAGCGGCGACATCATCGTCACCGGGACGCCCTCCGGGGTCGGGTTCGCGCGTAAACCGCCGTTGTTCATGAAAGCCGGCGATGTCTGTGAAGTGGAAATCGAAGGGGTGGGCGCGCTCGTCAACCCAGTGGCAGACGAAGCGTAGACGCATCGAGGTTAGCTAAGTGTCGGAGAAAACTCAGGAATTACGCGACCGCGTTGCCATCGTGACCGGCGCCGGCGGCGAAGGCGGCATCGGAGCGTTCACGGCGCGGTTGCTGGCGGAAAGCGGTGCCCGCGTGGTGCTCGCTGACTTGAGCAAAAGCAGTCTCGACAAGACGACGGCTGCATTGATCAAGGATGGATTCGATGTGGCGCAGTGCGTCACCGATATTTCTGATGAACTTAGCGTCGAGGCGCTCATTCGGTTCACTCGGCAGAAGTACGGCCGTCTCGATATTCTCGACAACAATGCGGCCAGCCAGGGTCAAGTTGAAGACCGGGAAGTCACTTCAATGCCGGTCGAACTTTGGGACCAAATCATGGCCGTCAACGCGCGCGGCACGATGCTTGTCTGCAAGCACGCGCTGCCCCTCATGATTGCCGGGGGCGGGGGCTCCATCATCAACATCAGTTCCGGCACGTCGACGGCGGGGGATTTTTTCGCGACCGCGTACGCGGCATCGAAGGGCGCGATCAACACGTTGACCCGCTACGTGGCGACTCAGTATGGGTCGCAAGGCATCCGCTGTAATGCGCTGGTGCTCGGTTTGATCGCCACCCCGGTTCTCAGAGCAACGATGCCGGAACCGCTACGGGAAATATTCCGGGAGAATAAACTGACTGCGCGGCTCGGCGAACCACGTGACGTGGCCGAGATGGTGGTGTTCATGGCATCGGACCGGTCTCGCTACATCACCGGTCAACTCCTGCCGGTCGATGGAGGTTTCTACGCCCACACCCCGACCACCGTGCCGGTCAAAGCGTTGCTTGCCAAGATGCAGCCGTAGCGCCGTCTTTCAAGTCACTGTGCATCGCCGTTGGGCAACTACCATTCTGGAGTTACGATGAAGGCATTGGTTTTGGAAGCCGCCGAGGGCCCGGACCGCGCGGTCGTCAAGGACATTGAAACCGCCAGTCCGAAAGCGGGCGAAGTCTTGGTCGCGATCAAGGCCGCCGCGCTCAATCACCGCGAATTATGGATCACGCGTGGGCAGTATCCGGGGATGCTTCCGGCTCCATTCACATTAGGCTGCGACGGCGCGGGCGTCATCGAAGCCGTCGGTCCAGGCGTCGATGCGACGCGTGTCGGGGAATCCGTGGTGCTATATCCGGGATTGAATTGGGGAACCGATCCACGATTTCCCGCCGCGGCTTTCGGGCTGCTCGGCATGCCGGGGCCCGGCACGATTGCTGAAAAAATCAACGTTCCGGAAGCCAATGCGTTGCCGAAGCCCGCGCATTTGAGCTTCGCTCAAGCCGCTGCGATTGCGCTGGCGGGGCTGACTGCGTGGCGCGGCTTGTTCGCCAAGGGTGGTTTGAAGCGTGGGGAAAAGCTCTTGGTGACCGGCATCGGAGGCGGCGTTGCAATGATGGCGCTGCAGCTCGCTCATAAGCACGGAGCGGAGGTGTACGTGACGAGCGGATCGGACGACACGATTTCGCGCGCCGTGACCCTCGGCGCCAAGGCCGGCTTCAACTACAAGGACGAAAGCTGGCGCAAATCATTGCCCAAGGCGACCGGCGGCATCGATATCGTGTTCGATGGTGCGCCCGCGTCTTCCTATCCCAACTATGGCCGCGCGCTCAACATGGGCGCGCGCGTGGTCGTCTATGGCTCGACAGGCGGGATGCAATTCCCCGTCAATGCGCCGGAGCTGTTTCTCAAAAACATCACGATCACCGGCACCAACGTCGGCAATATTGAGGATTTCAAGGCCATGATCGCGTTCGTGGAACAGCATCGGATCGAGCCGGTCATCGAGCGCACCTTTGCCCTCGAGGCATCACCCGAGGCGCTTACGTTTCTGCAGGACGGACACCAAATCGGCAAGATCGTGATCACCTTGTAGCGACTGTCATGTCTTCACTATTCAGCTTGGAAAAGAAAATCGCGCTGGTGACGGGAGGCGCACAAGGCATGGGGCGCATGATCGCAGCGGGCTTGATCGGCGCCGGAGCCAAGGTCTACATCACGTCAAGAAAGCCGGAGGTCGGCGAAGCGGCCGCGCTCGAACTCGCCAAAGGAGGCCTCTGCGTAGCACTTGCGGCCGATATGACCACGCCCGAAGCGATGGTGGCGTTGGCCCATGAGATGAAAGCGCGCGAGCCGCAGCTCAACATCCTCATCAACAATGCCGGGCGCACTTGGGGGGCGCCGTTGGAAACATTCCCCGATAAGGCTTGGCCCAGCGTCATGGCGGTCAACGTCCAGGCGCCCTTTACACTGGTCCGTGAATTGTTGCCGTTGCTCACTGCGGCCGCGGCCGATGAGGATCCGGCACGCGTGATCAATATCGGCTCGCTCGCGGGGCTGCGAGCTGAGCCGTTGTCGGCGTACTCGTATGCCGCAAGCAAGGCGGCAATCCACCACTTGTCGCGAGTGCTTGCCAAAGACCTTGCCGCCAGGCGCATCACCGTCAACTCGATCATACCGGGCTATTTTCCGACTCAGATGACAGCCCACATCCGCGGCCAGGATACCGAGCTCCGCAAACTGCTCGAGCGCGTGCCGTTGGGGCGGCTGGGCGAAGCGGACGACATCGTGGGCGCGTGCATATTCTTGTCGTCGCGCGCCGGGCGTTATTTGACGGCTGCAGAAATCGTCGTCGACGGCGGGATGGCAGGCTGCGGCTGAGGGAGATCGCAGCGGCGCGGCGTCGAAACTCGTCAGTCCCGCGGCTCTTCCACCACTTTTAATGCACTCTGCGGGCACGCCGAGGCGCCCTCTTTGGCTTTGACTTCGAGACCCTCCGGCACAATATCCGTGATCAGGCTGACAATCCCTATATCGTCCACTTGGAAGATCTCTGGGCAGATTTCCGCACACACTCCATAACCACAGCATGCGCTGCGATCGGCGATGACGCGCAGCCGAATGGCGGCGCCCGCGGCAGATTTCGAACTGGACATGGCTGACATCTCCTCTCCTGCTGCCGATACGAATGGTACAAAAAACGAATTTAATGTATCATACTCCACGCGCAAAAGTGAGGTGATTCCATGCTCAACAAATCCACGCCCACGCTGTCGGACGGCACCACCATCGACGAGCTCATCAACGCAGAGACGCGCGAAGTGTCGATGCGTCTGCTGTCGGACCACGAGGTCTACAAGCTCGAGATGGAGAAGATATTTACCAAGACCTGGCTGCTGCTCGGACACGACACGGAAATTCCAAATTCCGGGGATTTCGTGGTGCGCGACATGGGCGAGGATCAGGTCATCGTCTCTCGGGATCGCAAGGGCGAAGTCCACGTTCTCTTGAACGTCTGCCCGCATCGAGGAATGCGGGTGTGCATGGGAGAAGTCGGCAACGCGCAGATGCATCGCTGCGTGTATCACGGTTGGGCGTTCCGCCCCGACGGAAGTTTCATGGGTGCGCCGATCGAGCGCGAGCAAATGCACGGCAACATTTTTGCCAAAGAGGATCTCGGCCTCAAGAAGGCACGCGTACAATTGTACGGCGGCCTGATATTCGCGACCTGGAATATTGACGGTCCGTCGCTCGAGGACTTCCTCGGAGATTCGAAGTTCTATTTCGATCTCTTGTTCTGCCGCACGGACGGCGGTCTCGAGGTCCTCGGGCCGCCGCAGAAGTTCATCGTGCCGGCCAACTGGAAGGCCGCCGCGGAGCAGTCGGCTTCGGACGGCTTTCACACGCTCACGCTGCACCGTTCCCTCATGGAAACCGGACAATACGGGCGTGCGACGGCCGACGACATCTATGCGAACGCGCCGGCCATGTACGGCGTCGACATCAGCTGCCGGCAAGGCCATTCGCTGCGCTGCATCCCAGCCGAAGTCACCTTCACGATGTTCATGTCCATGGATGAACTGAAGAAGCTCACTCCCGATCAGCGGCTCGAGTTTCTGCCGCCGCCCGGAATTACCAAGGAGATGTTGCCGGAATTGAAGCGGCACATGAGTCCCGACGGACTCAAGCTGATGGCGAAGGCACCTCCGCAGGTCGGCGGTATGTTCCCCAACGTGTTGGTCCTCTTCATCTATGCACCTCGCACCGACGGCAAATACTCGGGTGCGCTGTCGCTGCATACCTATGTGCCGCGCGGGCCGGACCATCTGGAATTCACGAACTGGATTTTCGCGGAAAAGGATGCCACTCCGGAAATGAAGCGCGACATGATGGCCAACGCCGTTCGCCAAGCGGGCACGTCCGGCACGATCGAGCAGGACGACTCCGATACCTGGCCGCATATGAGCCGTAACGCGCGAGGCGCCATCGGACGCACGCGAACGATGAAGTACGGAGCGCTGCTGGGCGAGAAGAAGCCCGAGGATTGGCCGGGCGGTGGTTACGTTTACGAGGGTTTCACCAAAGACGACACCCAATGGAATTGGTGGCTGTACTACCGCGAGCTGATGACCGCCAAGAGCTGAGCCGGCGCGCCGACACGAGGAGAATGATGACATGACGACTGCCACGTTGAGCAAAGGAATGGAGCGGGCGGAGCCCGCCCCGATCACCGGCAAACGCATTACTACCGGTTCCGCGCTTTATTGCGAGGTGCTGGAATTTCTCTACGACGAAGCGGCGCTGCTCGACCAGCAGAACTTCGAAGAGTGGGGAAATCTATTGGCTGAGGATCTCTCCTACACCGCGCCTCTGCGCACGACACGCCAGGGTGCCGACCGCCTCAACACCATCGTGCGCACGACGCTGCATTTCGATGACGACTTCAGCTCGATCATGGGTCGATTGCAGCGGCTCGGAACCAAAAGCGCGTGGGCTGAGGATCCTCCGTCGCGAACGCGGCGGCTGATTACCAACGTGCGCGTCTGGGAGGCCGCAAAGCCGCAAGAATTCGAAGTGGAGAGTTATCTGTTGCTGTCTCGCAGCCGCTACGAGCAGTCCCATCTTCAGATGCTGAGTTGCGTACGCCACGATCTGTGGCGTCGCTCAGCTCCTGGCACGTTCAAATTGGCGCGGCGCGAGATCATCGTCGACCAGTCAGTGCTCGGCATGGCCAATCTTGCCGTTTTTCTATAACTAAAAACGCGGGCTGCCCCCGAGGCGGCTGCAGGAGTGATGATGGGAGTATTGGATGGCAAAGTGGCGTTGGTGACCGGCGCCGGCGCCGGTATTGGACGTGGTGTGGCGCGACGCTACGCTCGCGAGGGCGCATCGGTCGTCGTCGCCGAAATTGACACGGGCAATGGCGCCCGAGTGGCCGGGGAACTCGAATCCCTGGGAGCCCGGAGCCTCTTTGTGCGAGTCGATGTGTCGAAGAAAAGCGAAGTCGAAGCCGCTGTGGCGGCGACGATGAAGCAGTTCGGCCGCCTCGACATACTCGTCAACAATGCCAGCAAGCTGTCCCCCAACGTTCTCCTCGAGCAGAAGACCGATGAGATGCTGCAGGCGACGCTGGGTGTGGGAGCGTGGGGAACCTGGTGGTTCATGCAGCTCGCCATGCCGATCATGCGCGATCAGGGGGGCGGGCGGATCATCAACTTCGTGTCGGTGGACGCCGAGGCGGCAGCGTGGCTGCATGCCGACTACAACATGACAAAGAGTGCGATCGAGGCGTTGACTCGCAGCGCCGCGATGGAGTGGGGCCGCTTCAAGATCCTCGTGAATGCCATCGCACCTGTGGCGGCCGGCACCGTCTACGACGAGTTGGTGCGCGCCATACCCGGATTCGAACAAATGGCGTCCGCCATGAATCCTCTCGGCCGGGTCGGCGATCCGGAAGAGGACATCGCGCCCGTTGCGGTCTTTCTAGGCTCGGAGGCTTGCCGCTACGTGACCGGGGAGGTCATTCATGTGGACGGCGGCATGCATGTGCCGCGTTATCACTCCAAGCCCCAAGACCTGACCAGTTTCACCAAGGCATGAATTCAAAATGTCCTTAAACGCCCGTACGCCGGATGCAGCCGTCGATCAGCGCGCGGGTTTGCCGCCGCCGAAAGATATTACCGTCGCCAATGGACGCAGCCTGCAGCGGATTCTCGACGGCGCGCTGGCCACGTTGTCTCGCCGCGGGGCGACGCAGTTGTCGATGAGCGATGTCTGCGATGCGGCCGGCATATCGCGCGCCACGCTGTACCGCTACTTCTCACGAAAGGAGGATTTGCTCTCGGCGGTCGGCGAGCACGTGTCGCGCAATTTTGTGGATGGGATCAAGAAGGCGATTGCCGGCAGTACCGTCCCTATCGACCGGCTTCGCCTGGTGCTCGAGTTCTTCATCCGGTATACCGCACAGGTAAAAAGCGATCGCATGCTCGAAATCGAGCCGAGCTTCGTGCTCAAGTTTCTGCAGTCCCATTTCGTTCAACATGTCGCGGTTTTCAACGAAGCTCTGGCGCCCGTCTACGATGACATCGAGTCCCATCTCGGCATACGCATCAATCGTTTATTGGTGAGCGAGGTGCTGCTCCGCGCCGAGCAAAGCACGATCATCGTTCCGGCGGGCCGCGCCTGGGACGCATTGCCCGAAGCCCTATCGCGCATGCTCGAGCAGCTATACCGTGCCAATTCCCGCCGCAGCGGCAATTGCCGCGGCAACGGCAGTGCCACTCGACGCAGCGGCGCAACTCCACGCGGAAAGTCGCCTCGGAAGCCTTGAGAACGAGTACGGCTTACGCGATGACCCCGAACTGTCGGGCGCGTTCCACGGCCTGCAGCCGCCGCCGCGTGCCCACCTTGTCGTAGACCTGCTGCATATACCACTTCACGGATCCCTCGGTCATGCCGAGCTTCTTCGCGACTTCGCGATTGCGCATGCCCGTACTGACGAGAGCCAAAATTTCGCGTTCCTTGACGCTGAGCTTGCCGTAGAGGCCCTCGGGCGCGGCGCGATGCGGAACCGCATACAACGCGGGTCTTCGCTTGGAGACTTTGTCGAACGTTTCGAGCAGCTCCGCGGCGAACGCATCGGTGGGATGCAACACGTCCAGGTCCGCTTCATAGGTGCTCGCGAGCAACGTGCGAATGATCGAACCTTCATCGATAAAGCTGCGGATCGCACGGCTTGCCGCAGCATGCGAGATAGCCTCGCGCAGTGAGCGTTGCGCGGCACGCACATCGGCACTGACGAACAACGCCTGCACGAGGAGAAGATCCCAGCGGATCAAGGAACGAATGGCACCTCTCGCACAGCAAAAATTGCGCCAGTGTTTTCCAACGGATAGCGCTTCTTGCATACGCCCTTCGCTCAAGGCGATGCGAAACCAGGCAACCGCACGCCATTCGTCGCGGGTCGTTACCCCGCGCTTGGGCAGCAAGTGCTCGCAGGACTGCGGTATCCCCGCCGAGCGCGCGAAGCGCACGGCCTGTTCGCTGCGGCCATCTTGGAGCAGGAACTTCACGCGCTCGGCGACGATCGCGAGCCGCAGGCGCTCGAGCTTGCGCGCCATGGCGACGCCCATACCCTCATCGAGAATTTGCTGAGCGCCGGTAAGATCTCCATGCGCGTGCTTGAGCCGTGCGCTGGTGATGTATCCGGGCAAGAGTTGGTCCACGAAGCCGAGTTCGGTCGCACAAGGGAGTGCGATATCGATGAGTTCCTGCGCGCGGTCCAGTTCATTGCATTCGTATAGAACCTCGCTCATCGGCAGTGCGGGAATGGCGATGAGGAAAGAATTGCTCTCTGCAAAGTGCATGCTTTCCGACAATCCCTTTTCCAGCGCCCGCCGTGCGGCATCCGTGCGGCCGGCGAAAAACAGAGATGGCCCGATGCTTGCCTGGAGGGCAATGGATGCAAAGCTATAGCAGGAGCGGGCGAGAATGCCTTGCGCGGTGGCAGTCAGGCGATCGAGTTCGTTCAGTTGGTATTGTTCCCGCTGTGCGTAGAGTAGTTGAGCATTGATATTTCCGACGAGGTAGGGATGCCCCTCTTCGGGGAAAGCTTCGATGAGATGCCGGCACTGTTGCTCGACTCGCGGGGCATCATCCTCGGCCACGGATAATATCATCTGCCGGTGCAGCAGGAGGTAACGTAAGTTCCGCAGTTCCTCCGCGGGGAGATCTCCGCCTTCATCGTGCTCCTGCAGATAATTTGCGACAGTGCCGAAGATCTTGCGGGTTTCCTCGAGACGTAGGTTAAGAGTGAGCATCCAAGAGACGCTCAACAGAACGCGCGGGCAGCGCTGCAATACCGGCTCCGGAATTCGAGCGGCGAACTGGCAAACGAGTTGCAGTTTGCCCGTATAGGTCATGTCCTCGCATCGCAGCTCCAGCAATTCGGCGGCGCGCCGGACGTCCCCACCCTTCAAGGCATGTTCGATTGCATCGACGGGCGCATCGTTCGTCCAGAACCAAAAGCTCGCCTGCATGTGCAGCTTCGCGTTTTCGCCGGCGTGTTCGTCGATCCAACGCCGCTGCAGGAATTCGGCAAACAGCGGATGGTATCGATACCAGTTGCGCTCATCATCGAGCTGAACGAGAAATAGGCCCGACTGAGCGATGAAATTGATCATCTGCCGGGCGTTGTCGTGTCCCGTGACGGCATTGCACAGTGCCGGACACAAACGCCCGAGCATCGAGGTCTGCAAGAGGAAATCGCTCACGTCTTGCGGCAGCGACGCCAACACTTCTTCGGCAAAGAAATCCGATACCGTACAGCGGCTTCCCGTCAGGGAGGTCAGCATCGCGGCCGGATTTACGCCCTTCCGCAGCTCCATACTGGCGAATCTGATCCCGGTTATCCAACCTTCCGTTCGTTCGAGCAAGGTGGCGAGCTGCGACTCGCTCAAGCCAGGTTCAACGACATTCGCCATGTACTCGGCGGCTTCGGCTGCGCTGAACTTGAGATCGTCCACACCGAGTTCCAACAACTGCCCTCGAGCGCGCATGCGCGCCAGCGGCACTTGCGGGATTGCGCGCGACGCCAAAATGAAATGTATTGCAGCCGGGCTTCGATCGATGAATTGACACAACGTCGCGAGGGGCTCTGGAGCGAGCAGATGGATGTCGTCGATGAACAGATACAAGCAATGCACGCGCGGTTGCAAGGCGTTGACGAGGGAGGCGAGCAGCGATGACGTCGTAGAGCAGCCGTTTGCGGTGGATATGTCGGCTACCGCATCGCCACGCACGACGGGCGCTGCGGCTGCGGCGATATAGGAAAGAAGCCCGTGGGGACCGACATCGCTCGTGTCGAGCGACAGCCAGCTGACGCAACTTCGTGAATCGCGTAGGGTATGAAACCACTGGGACATCAGGCTGGTCTTGCCATAGCCGGCTGGTGCCTGCAGCATCGTCACACGGGCCGCCGCCAGATCATCGAGTCGTTCTAAAAGTCGGGTTCGGGCGAGCAGATCGCTCGGCTCCGGCGGGGGATCGAGCCTTGTTCTGACTACTTCCACGGTGCTCCTCCTGGTGCTCAAGCACCAAAACTCACCATTTACATGCCGTAGGCGGCAATGTATTTTACGACTAGTTGTATATTATTTGTGCGATAGTAGCCCAATTTCCCTGGCACAACCAGGGCGAGGGGCGGGGAGGGATTTCCAATGGCGACTTTTGCATTACTTCATGGCGGCGCTGCCGGTTCATGGATCTGGAAGCACTGCGCCGAGGCATTACGCAGCAATGGCCACGAGGTGCATACCGTGACTTTTACGGGTTTCGCCGAACGCCGGCACCTCATCAGCCGCGATTGCACCGTCGAAACGCACGTCGTGGACGTCCTCAATACCCTGGAGTTCGAGGATGTCTCGGACTGCGTGCTGGTGGCCCATAGCTATGCGGGTTCGGTGGCGCCCGGCGTGGTTGCAGCGGCGCCGCATCGCATCCGCCATGTCGTGTATCTCGATGCATTGGTAGTTCGCTCCGGTGAGTCCGTTTCCGAAGCGATGGGCTATATGAGTGCGGAACAATCGCGCGCGGTGGCCGCAGGCGTCAGCGCCGGCGCGATACCGATCTACTCGCCGGTGGCGGATCAACAGCGTGAAGAGGCCAAAAAGAAGCCCTTTCTCATGAGCGCCGAGCGCCAGGAGTGGCTGCTTCGGCATCTGTCCAACATGCCTACGGCCTGTGCGGTAAACCCGGTGCGCGTCGGGGCTGAGTCGATCAAGAAGCCGGTCGACTACATTGCCGTTTCCGACACCATCATGACGCCCATGCATCAACGCGCCCGCGAACTGAAGTGGAACATACACGAAGTAAAAGGCGATCATGCCATCCTCGTCGGAGACCCTGGCACCACGGTGCGTCTGTTTGAGAAATTTGCATGACGGCCGGGCGCGCAGCGCGCCCCGGAGAACATAGCCATGAGACTACGAGACAAGGTAGTGGTCATTACGGGCGCCGCATCGGGAATGGGACGTTCGATGGCGATCCGTTTTGCGGCGGAGGGTGCACGCCTCGTCGTCGGCGATAGACACGTACAGCGGCTGGGCGAAGTGGTGGCACTCATCCGCGGGAGCGGTGGGAGAGCCGAGAGTGCCGCAGGAGATATCAGCGATCAGTCGGTAGCTGAGGCGCTGGTTGATTTGGCGGTCTCGAGCCATGGCCGCATCGACGTCCTGGTCAACAATGCTGGGATCATGGACCATTTTCAGGGCGTCGGAGAGCTCAGCAATGACATTTGGCGGCGTGTGCTCGCAACGAACCTGGATGCACCCATGTTCATGACCCGTCGCGCGCTCGGATACATGCTCAAGCAGGGCAGCGGGTCGATCGTGAACATTGCATCCCTGTCGAGTTTCAGCGGCGCCTCAGCGGGGGCCGCCTACACTGCAGCAAAGCACGGGCTCCTCGGTCTCACGCGGAACACCGCGTGGCGCTATGCAAAAGAAGGCATTCGCTGCAACGCGATCTGCCCCGGAGCGGTGCAAACCAACATTGAAGAATCGATGCCCAAGGCCGAACTCGACCCCAAGGGGATGGCGCGCGCAGTGGAATTCTTCAGCCTTGGCACCGCCTATCTCGACCCGTCGGAAATTGCCTCGCTAGCGCTGTTTCTCGCTTCGGACGAAGCCCGCTATATCAACGGCTCGGTGGTTTCGGCCGACGCAGGTTTATGCGCGACGTGAGCCGATGAGATGAAAGTCGGCTATCTGAGTATGACTTCGTACGACGGACCCGCGCCGGGAATCGAAATTTGGCCGGCGCCATCCGCGTACTGTGATCCGAAGATCGCGAGCGAATCCATGCAGCGCTCGTTGGCCATGTGTGCGCGCGCCGATGCGCTCGGGTTCGATTGGGTGAGCGTGTCCGAGCATCATTACGCGCCCTACATCATGACTCCCAATCCAATGGTGATGGCAGCCGCCGTCAGCCAGGTGGTGAAGCGGGCAACGATTGCCCTGCTCGGGCCCCTCATACCGCTCAGTAATCCGATCCGCGTGGCTGAGGAAGTAGCCATGCTCGATTCGCTTTCCGGCGGACGTGTCGTCGTGCTGTTTCTTCGCGGAACCCCCAACGAACAAAAGACCTTCGACACGACGGGCGATACGCGAGCCATGACCCAGGAAGGCATCGATCTAATCGTCAAGGCGTGGACCCAAACACAGCCCTTCGCTTGGAAAGGTGCAAATTACGCGTTTGAAACGGTTTCAGTTTGGCCGAGGCCGAGGCAACATCCGCATCCGCCCATCTTTGGATCGGGGAACAGTGAGGAGTCGCTCCAATTTGCGGCCAGGCGGCGGATGGGCATTGCGTTCTCCTTTGCTCCCCCCGATGTCGTTAGAAAATGGATCGGTATTTATCGGACCGAGGCGGCGCGCTCGGGGTGGACTCCGACACCGGAACACATCGTTTATCGTGGGATCACTTACGCGGCCCTTACCGACCTGCAGGCGGGTGCCGACATGGCCGCATTCTTCGGGCAGAAGGCGGACGAGTCCGCGAAATTTCAGTCGAAGACTCTGGGCGGACCGCCGCTCGTCTCGTTCGTGACCCAGCCTTACTTCGTCGGCAGTCCCGCGACACTTCTAGAACGCTTCGCGACATTGCGCGATTGCGGAGTGGGCGTCGTCGACTTGGCGTTCGGGATCGGAACGCCGGAACAGAAAGTGAGCGTGATGGATCTGATCGCGCGCGACGTGCTGCCGACGGTTCAAGCGTGGCCGCTGTCGTTCGTCGACGCCGGTTGACTTGATCTTTTGATCAGGGGGTACCATGACGGCTGATTTGCAAAGTTTGGAATCTCGCGTTCGAGCGCTCGAGGATTGGCGACGCGTGTACGAGCATGAAATTTACTATGCGCATCTGCTCGACACAGGCCAAACCAATCGTGTCGCGGATGATATTTTCACCGTCGATGCCGAAGTCGACTATGGAACCGGCCGCCTGCGGGGGCGAGATGCGATTCATGCGTTCTATTCCGGTTTCGAAGGCGCGTTGCTTGGTACGTCTCACAATCTCGGCAATTTCCACATCGAGGTAACGGGCGATCGAGCCCGGTCGCTGTGCCGCGCCATGGCCTGGCATTGGCACAAGAACTCGGAGCGCCAATCCCAGCTCCCGGCCGCGGACTTGCTCGCCGTCGGTGGCTACGAAGATGAGTTGCAGCGCGGACCGTCGGGTTGGCGGGTGAGCCGGCGGGTCAGTGTTCAATTCGGCACGGGCATCGGCACGGGCTCGGCGACGGATGCGATTAGACCCATTTTCGAAGGGCTGATGGGGCGTCTACCAACCTGGCCGCGCTGAGAGGACGGTGCCGCCGAACGATGGCCGCGCCCAAGACCACCGATGCGTTATCGAATACGGCTCTCGTAGTCCCTCGCACGCATTCGGATCTCGGCGCTGCGCTGTTGCAGCGTGGCGCGTGGCGTGCCGGGCGGCAACGCCGGCTCGAGCTCAGACACTCGCACCAATCGAGCGCTGCGCAATAAACTTTTGGCGTCGGTCGTTTTGACATTCTGCCATCGCAGCATGAACCACCCTTCATGCAAGCCGGCGGTGTCGATCCAGTTGGCGACGCCGGGGTCGATCAGCGATATGACGTAGGTGTGACTTCCATCCGGATTGGCGGTTACTTGAGAGGAATTTCTGCTGGTCGTCGCATAAAGAGGATAGGGCGAGATGGTCCAAGGATCGCTCACTTGAAAGCCTGTGTAGGCCGCCCCGCCGTCAATGGTCGTGATGACCAAGGCTTCGTCGTCGGCGAGTTTAAAACGGCCTCCGGCTTGGTAGCCCCAGCCGCCGTCCCTGCCCAACGGGCCGACGACTTCATTAAAGGGCGGCGTATTCCAGAAAGTGTTCTTGAATTCCAACCAGAAGGCGACGAAGGCAATGATGGACTCTGCGGCCGCACGCACCAAGGCGTCTTCCGCAGTCGGCGGGTGTGCTTCCGGTCCGTTCACTGCCACGACCTCGATCTCGGTCGCTTGTTGCCGCCAATCGGAATGGCTGTCGCGGATTGCCAGCATTTGCGGGCCCTCGGCGATTTGCATATGATTCGCGCGCGCTTCCGCCGGCCGTCGATCAAGAGTGATCGCAAAGCGGCCGTCGGCATCGGCCTTTAGATCGAGATTGGTTAGGGCGGCGATCGTGTTTCCCAAACGCAACTGGCCCTTCTCGGCCGGCGTGACGATAAAGCTCGTCTGAGCGGTCGCATATTTGGCGAAGCGGCCGTTGATTCGGTACGTATACGCTCCGTCGAGCGGCGCGGTGCGATTGACATTGTCAGGGTTGTCGATGGCGACCGCAGCGCCCGGGAATACATGTCCGAACCACTCGCGCGGCGTGTTATCGATGGCCCACAGCGCGCGCGGGCGCGATGGATCGTTATTTGCGATGGCGACCACACCGGCCATGACCCATTGATCAAGAGCTCTATCCAAACCGGCGGCGCCATCGGGCGTCCTCGCGGTCGGGTTGGTTACCAACAGCGCGCGCGCTTGTTCGCGCGCGGCGCGCACCGCGGGCGCTGCCGCGATGTGCAGCGCCAATGCCTCGAGATCTCGTTGATCATTCGTCGCGAGCGGATTTGTCATATGGACGGGTTCCTTGATGGCGAGGCGGCGTCAGCGAGCCGTCCAGCCGCCGTCCACGGCCAATACCTGTCCGGTCACCATGGCGGCCTCGTTCGAACATAGCCAGAGAATGGCGGCCGCTTGCTCGCTGGTGTCGATGACACGCTTGATGGCGTGGCCTTCTAGCATGCGCTCGATGAGCATCTTGGCCCCTTCGGGGCCTGCCTTGTAATACGCCGGCGTCGGCGTGACTCCGGGCGCCACGCAGTTGACGCGCAAGCCGCGCGCCGCGTAGTTGATAGCGGCAAACTTGGAGAGCCTAATCACGCCGGCCTTGGCTGCCGCGTAGGCTGCGCCCGATTCAGGGACGTGCAGCATTCCCGCCAAGGAGGTGACATTGCAGATGGCTCCTCCGCCGTGATCGATCATGAAAGCGATCTCGTGTTTCATACACAGAAACGTGCTCCGAAGACTGACGGCGAGCGTGGCTTCCCAGGAGAGGAGGCTCTGCTGATGAAACTCAGGTCCCGCTGCCTGCGGATGTACGTCGCCGACCACGTTGGCCGCCACATGAAGTGCGCCGAAGGCCTCGACCGTGCCGCGTATCAGGCGCGCGACGTCTTCCTCGACCGTTGCGTCGGCGCGCAAGAAACGAGCGTCGGCCCCGTTTCCCCTCAGCCGTGCGACCAGGGCTTCGCCGCCGGCGGCGTTGATATCCGACACCATGATGCGTGCGCCCTCGCGGGCAAAGGCCTCGACCGTCGCCGCGCCGATGCCCGAGGCTCCCGCCGTGACCAGCACTACTTTGTCTGCATATCGTTGCGACATCACACCGTACCTCCGATCATGCTGCACCTCCGAGACTGTCGCCAAAAATCATGTGGCGAGCGGCAACGTATCCTTGTAGCAGTCCGCGCATGTTGGCGATACCGCTGTTGTATCCGCCGCCAATATCGATCCATGCCGCGGAGTTTCCCGCGGCGTACAAACCCGGTACCGGTTTGCCGCGGGCATTCACGACCTGCGCATGCACATCGATGTGCAGCCCGGCTGTGGGCACTCCCATGATCACGCGCTCGAGCTTGACCGCGTAGAAGGGCGGCCGGGCGATCGGTCCTAGATTCCAATTAGAAGTGCGCCGCGGATCGCCGGTCATGATCCTGCCCCACGGAACTGTTCCGCGTCCGTAGTCCGAATCGGCGCCGGTAGCGGCGAGCTCGTTGAAGCGCCGAACGGTTGTGGCGACCCCGCTCGCATCGATGCCGGCGGCTTCTGCGAGCGCCGCGAGGCTACCGGCTTGAACGGCAGTCCCCTCGGGGATCGGTTGCCCGGGATAGGCCGGCAATAAGCCGTATTTTTCCCGGAAGTCATCGTCAAAGAGCAGCCACGCGGGCCAGTTCGGCATACCCGCATCCGCACCGTCGAAGCGCGCGACTTTCACCGCGACGTCTGGATAAAACCCATCGTCGCAAAAGCGTGCGCCTTTGACATTGACGATGATGGAGTGCGGATGCCCCGGTAACAGCATGCGATGCGACAGCCGTCCATGTATTTTTTCGCTCGGCACCGAATAGCCGACGAAGATGGGTGTTTGCGACGGTGCCCGCGCGGGGATAGGAATGGCTCCGGTCACCGCTGCCAATTTGAAATGATCGCCCTCGACCGTCGGCGGACACATGCTGCCGGCTTGCGGCAACGCTTCGTGCGCACGTACGAGTTCCGGGTTCCAGTCGTAGCCGCTGGTTGCGAGCACCACGCCGCGGCTCGCGCCTACCTTGAGCCGGCCACGCGGGGTCGTGACGACCGCGCCCGTGAGACGGCCGGACTCGTAAATCAATTCCGTCGCGGCGCTCTCGAGCAACACGTCGACGTGTCGATCGAGCGCAGCTTTGAGCAACCAGGCCGCAAGACCCGCTCCGGCGCAGCGCTCATCTGCGGACAGATGCTCTTGCAAACAGTCGCCGATGAAACGGCCGCCGTGAAGTTGCATCGCTACCCACTCGCTCGACGTGGTGTAGCTGTACCCCACGCCATACGGCGATGTGCCGCACTTGGCGGCCCATCCACCGAGCGCGCTGCCTGCGATGGGCTTTACCTCGATATATCGGCCTTCAGCTCGGCTGCCGGAGACTCGCGGATAGAAGTAGTCGGGCAATCCGCGTACCACGACAAAGGGAATACCGATTCTTTCGTCCAAAAAACGCAGCGCTTCGTTGCCGCGATCGATGAACATGTCGCGCATCGCCGGAACCGCGAGCCCTTGCGACAAATTATCGAGATAGTGCGCAAATTCCGTGCGAGTCTCACCGATGCCAAGCGCCGCTTGCATGTGTGTCGCGCCTAGCCAGATCTGGCCGGACGACAGAGCCTGCACACCGCCGGCTTTATCGTCTTTTTCGACCACAAGCGTTCGCGCACCGGTGTCGGCAGCCGCGATCGCCGCAGTCATTCCGCCCGCGCCGGACCCGACGCAGAGCACATCGACTTCCCGGTCCCAATGCATCTTCGCCCCTTCGTTTAGCGCCATCGCGTCATTAGTAAAGATTCTTCCCTGAGCGCGAGCCTGCACGCCTTGCGCCGCGTGGATAGGATCGATTGCGCCCCGTGTTGCACTACAGCAACACGGGGGCGGACCCTTGCGGCGGCCTAATTCGGAGTGTAAGCTCGGTCCCGAGAGCAAAATGTATTTTACGTAGACAAGTACATAGTTGCCAACTTTAAGTACACCCGACGGCCCGTGCCGCGGTCCAAATTGCAGGCGGGGGCATGCAACGTACGAACCAGATTCTTGAAATTAAGTACGAATTCGAACATTCAAAGCCGCGAGGGGGGATCTTGTGATGGCTATGGGGATTCAAAGTCGATTTCATTTAGCGCCAATAGCTCTGGCGGTTTGCATTTGTGCAACAGCGACTGCATGGGGGGAGCCCGTGGCAACGCCCGCGTCGGATGTTGCCAGCGGCGGGGGACTCGAAGAGATCGTCGTTACCGCTCGTAAAGCGTCCGAACCCTTGCAGACGACCCCCGTCGCCGTAACTGCTTTCAGTGGGGCGGCTTTGATACGCGACCAGATCGTCGAAGTGGCCGATCTGCAGCAGGGCACTCCGGACATCGCCATCGGCGGCGGCGGCACGGGTCCGAGCAGCATCGTGTACCTCGCGATCCGCGGCGAAGCGCAGAACAGCCCGAACTCCGCTTCCGATAACGCGGTGGGCATCTACGTCGACGGCGTCTATCTCGCACGCCCCATCGTCGGCAATTACGGCTTTCTCGATGTCAGTCAGGTCGAGGTTCTGCGCGGTCCGCAAGGCACCTTGTTCGGCCGCAATACCACCGGCGGCGCGCTCAACATCACCACAAATCAGCCTACGGACACATTCGAAGGTTACGTCCAGGGCGACTACGGCAACTTTAATTCGAAGCTCGGCGAAGCGGTGGTGAACCTGCCGCTCGTGAGCGGCACGCTCGACTCGCGCGTGGCATTCCGTTGGGCCGATCACAGTGCCTATTACACCAATCCACTCAATTCAATGTGGAACACCGACGACGTCTTGCATGACATGCAAGGGCGCGCGCAACTCAAATGGACGCCGGACGGTGTGCCGCTGAAAATTGTCTGGTCGTTCGATTACGCCGATGAACGAGATACCGGCATTCCCACGGCCTTGGTTGGATTCAACGCCAACTCGACCGTTGCCGGCCCGGTTCCCTTGGGGGTCCTCGCCGGAGCCGGCCTTGCACTCGCGGGCTATCCGGGAGCCACCCCGAACACGTATCTGGTCAATCCCTACAGTCAGCACAACAACAATTACCGGTTCAACTACGGCGGCGTTCCGACCAATGCCGATAATCCGGATTCGCAAATCAATAATCCCTTCGATGAAAACATCGCTCAGGGCTTCACCCAGAATCTGGATGCCGATATCGGTTCAGTCCATCTAAAGTCGATCAGCGCCTATCGCTGGAGCAATTCGGGGAATTCCGAAACGCTGGCCGGCATGCCGATCAACTACTACGCCTTCGTCAGCCAGTACTACCAGCATCAGGCGAGCCAAGAGCTGCAATTTTCGGGCAAGAACGGCAACTTCGATTGGATCGGCGGCACCTATCTACTTCCAGGAAGGCGGCTCCGAGCGTTCGGACTCGCAGGCGTTTGGTTTTCTCACGCCGGTATTCAACGCATTCGGGGTGCCGATCAGGCCCGCAGCCCGTCAACCGCAACTACGCGGACTTCGATGGACGCTCTATCGCGGCGTTCGGCCAGACCAACTACCACTTCACCGATACGATACGCGGCACGGTCGGATACCGGTACACCTGGGATGAGCGGGACCTCACCAATCAAGGACGGAACGATATCTACGGGGCGAACGTATGCTCCGTGGGGGTCACCGCAGGCACGCCGCTCGCCGCCTATCCCAACGCCTGCGCCGATTACCATCAGGCGTATTTCAGCTACCCCGCCTGGACCGCGAGCTTGGACTGGGAGGTCATGCCGAATACCTTCGTCTACGTAAAGACCGACAAGGCGTCCATGGCCGGCGGCTTCAATACGCGGCCGGTACCGCCGGGCAGTCGCAGTCCTTTGAACCCGAATCCAACGAGGATATCGAGCTCGGCTTGAAGAGCGACATGTTCGACCATCATCTGCGCACCAACGTCGCGCTGTTTCATGCCTGGCAGGACAACGTGCAGCGCATCCTGAACACGATCGTCGAGGTGGGCGGCAAGCCGACCGTCACCCAGTATGTGACCAATGCCGGCAAGACGCAGACCTACGGCGTGGAGCTTGAAATCACGGCGATGCCGTGGACGGGAATGGAAATAAATGCGACGGGCGCGTACCTGCATGCGGCCTACGAGTCAGGTACCTTCAATGAACTGCAGGAGCTGCCCAACGGCACCATCGTCACCGTGGATCGCAGCGGCGAGCCGGTTCCCCAAGCACCGAAATTCACCTACAGCCTCGGAGCAACCCAGACAGTCCCGCTGGCCTTCGGCAAGCTGTCCTTCCATGTGGATTACGCGTGGAGAGACAAGATGGTCTACACCCAGGACACGGCATCGCCCTTGCAACCGGCCGCGGTTCAAGCGGTCTATGCCACGCAAAATTATCTCGGCTGGATCCCAAGCTACGGCCTGCTCAATGGGCGCATCGCTCTGCATCTGGATAACCCGGATCTGGAGCTGGCGCTGTGGGGCCGTAACCTCACCAACGAGCAATACTACATTCAGCAATTCGACAGCTACGCGGGTCTGGGCACCGCCGAGAACTTCCAGGGCGATCCGCGTACGTTTGGCATTTCTGCCAAGTACCGCTTCAAGTAAAACGCCTGCGATTTGAGTTTCTTCGTTCAAGGGCTGGTCCGCGCTTAAGTAGGCGCGGACCAGCAAGGACGAGCCGCGACACCTAATGCATGGGTGCAACATCTATGGCCACATCGGAACCGGGTGCGCAAGCACTGTTCGATAAGTTCGGCACTTACATCCTTCCCGGGCGTGTGAGCGATCCCGTTCGGGGTCTCGCGGAAGCGGTGGAAGCGGAGCGCATCGGCTTGGGCGCCGTGTGGATCTCGGAGCGCTACGCCACCAAAGAACCCGCGGTGTTGAGCGGCGCAGTGAGCCAGTTGACGAAGCGCGTCGGCATTTGCGGCACCATGTATGCCACTGTGCGCAACCCCGTGGTGACGGCGAGCGTTTGCAACCTAATGCAGGCTCTCTCCGCCGATCGATTTCGTCTACTGCTCGCCCGCGGCGTCGCGTGGCATCTCGCAACGATCGGCTCGCCGCCCATCACCTTTGCTCGTTTGGCGGATTTTATTTCGTTGATGCGTCGCCTATGGGCGGGCGAGAAAGTGAACTATCAGGGAATTCTGGGGAGTTTCCCGGCGCTTCAGCTCACGGATCGCTACGTGGGGCCGCCGCCCCCGATTGTGCTCACTGCGATCGGTCCGAAAGCACTCGACTTCGCGGGAGCGCACTGCGATGGGGTGCTGCTGCATCCTTTCATCTCCGCCGACGGCGTGCGCAACTCGGCAAAGCGGGTTCGCGCATCGGCGCAAAGAGCGGGCCGCGATCCGGGCGCGGTGCGCATTTATCACAACATCATCGTGGCACCCGACTTGCCGCACGAAGAAGAAGAGGCCGTCGTCGGCGGCCGCGCGATCACCTATTTTCAGGTTCCCGGTTACGGTGAAATGATCGCCCAAATCAACGGTTGGGATCCGAGTCCGCTTGCAGCGCATGCGCGCGCATCCGCAGATCGCCGCGCTTGGCGGAAGCCTTGCAGATCAGGCGTTCACGCGTATGCAGCTCGTCGAGGTGAGCCGGACGCTGCCGAAATTTTGGTACGAACAGGGTGCTGCGGTCGGCAGCGCCGCCGAGTGTGCGGCCACGCTCTGCGAGTTTCTCGACGCCGGTGCCGACGAGATCGTGCTGCACGGCAGTGCACCCAAACAGATGGGGCCGCTGGCGGCCGAGTTGCGCAAGCGCCTTGCGGCGCGCGCGGCGTGAGACACAGGGAGCACCCTTATGACGATGACTTTGCAGGAATTGTCCGATCGCCAGGAAATTCAGGACCTGATGGTCGCCTACTGTTATGCGATCGACCGCAAGAATTGGGATGAACTCGATGACGTGTTCACGCCCGATGCGGTCATCGATTACACGGAGATGGTCGGCTTTCGTGGCAATCTCGCCGAGACAAAAGTGTTCCTCGTCGAAGGTCTGCGCCAGCTCAAATCCTATCAGCACTCCATTTCCACGAGCCAAATTCGCATCCAGGGCGATGTTGCCCACGGTCGTACGCTGTGTTCCAACCCGATGGTGATTGAGGTGAACGGCGCGAAACAAACCATGTTCGTGGGTCTGTGGTATCGCGATATTTTCGTGCGCACGGTGAAAGGCTGGCGCATTCGGGAGCGCTACGAGGAGCGCTGCTATACGCATAACGTTCCGCCCGGCTTGCTGCCGGAATGAACGCCACGCTCACATCGATGCCGCTCAAATTCACCAGCCGCCCCGATGAGTTGAGCCTGGAGCTGCTCGCGGCCGTCATTCACACGCGTTATCCGGCGGTGACGCTCGCCGGTTTCGATTTACTCGAGAGCCGCCAATACGGCGAACAAATGGTATCCACTTCCGGACGCGCCATGCTCAAATTACTTTATGCGGCGGGCGCTCCCGATGGGCTGCCTGAGCGTGTGGTTTGCAAGTTGGCGCTCGGTGCCGAATCGGTGATGGCCGCCTTCTACGAAAATGAAGTTCAGGTGTACACGCGGCTCCGCCCGGAGCTCCTGATCGAGGCGCCTCACTCGCTAGGCGCGCTGTATGATCCGAAGAGCGAGCAATGCGTGCTGATGCTCGAGGACCTGTCGCAGCGCGGCGCGCGATTCCCCAATGTCACGCAAGACGTGGGGTTGCCGGCCGTCGAATCGCTGGTCGATACCTTGGCGGCGCTGCATGCGAGCCTTTGGGAAAGCCCGCGCTTTTCGAGCGATCTGTCCTGGCTGCAGAGCCACATTCATGGGCGAGTCTCTTACTTGATGAACGAATTGGCGCCGCCGCTGATTCAGCACGAGATCGACACGCAGGCCTTCAAGCGCGAACTGGTGCAGCGGTTGCGCACCACCGGGCCGGAGCTTCTGGACGGTGTCAAGCGAGTGCAGCGCCATCAGGCCCGGCTACCGCAGACGCTGCTGCACGGCGATGCTCATTTGGGCAACACCTATCTGCTGCCGCAAGGTGCCACCGGTCTCTTGGATTGGCAGCTCTGTGTCCGCGGCTACTGCATGCACGACGTGAGCTACCTGATCGTTACCAGCCTCTCCATCGCGCAGCGGCGCGCACAGGAACGAATCTTGTTGAACCGCTACCGGGAACGACTTTTAGAGTTGGGTGTTTCGAACCCGCCGAGCAGCGATGAGATCTGGAATGAATATCGCCGCGCTGTCGTATGGGGCGTCTATATCGGATGGTTGACCACGCCGATTGCGAATTACGGATGGGAGATCAACGTCGTCAATCACTTGCGCTTGACCACCGCCTACGAGGATCTCGATACGGCCGGGCTCGTTGCGGAAATCACTGTATGAGCGCGGCGGCATCTGCGCAGGGGGAGGCGCACGCTCTATCCGCCGATTTGCGCGATCAGCACCTCGGCCGAGCGGCGCATGTGCAGGGCGAGCAACTGACACGCGCGGTCGGCGTCGCGCGCGATCACCGCTTCCATTACCTCGCGAAGTTCGCCGACGAGGTCGCGCTCACCCGGCGTGGGCGGAGGCGAGCGTCCGTGATAGCGAAGTTCCTGGACTTGCAGCATCTGCCGTACTCGTCCGAGCCACAGACTGTCGCAGCTCGATACCAAGTCGTCGAAAAACGAATGGTGCAGAGCCACGAAGCGGCGGTCGAAACGACGCTGTGTTCCCGGCTCCAGCGGCGGCGTGCGCGACAGCTGATGGAAAGCGGCAACGATGCGCGATTCCCACCGCACATCGCCCGCCGCGATGGCGTGTCGCAAGCAGAGCTCTTCGATTTCGATTCGCGCGGCCGTCAGGTCCCGCAGATCTTCCGCCGAAATGGGGGTGACGCGAAAGCCACGCTGCGGCCGCGCTTGCACCAGACCTTCCGAGGTGAGCCGCGACAGCGCTTCGCGGACGGCCCCTTGACTGGCTTCGAGCCTTTTGCACAATTCGCCGATACGCAACGGCTCGCCGGGTTCAAAACGACAGTTGAGCAAGTCATCCCGGAGCTGATCGTAGGCGCGCTGGGTGAGGCTGGCCCCAGTCCCTGGGGCACGCAGCGATTCGACACGTGCACTCAATATCTCGCTCCCTTAACTTCGCATCTACGCGCGGTATCAAAAGTATATATTGAAACAAAAAATATACACGAGTATTTTGGACGCATGGGCACAGAGTGTATTAGGCCCTTATCACGGAGACTACCGTAATGCTGGATAAACGCCGTTTTGGCGATGAGCGCGTCGAAGATCTGGTGGCCACCGCCAAGTCCATGCAGCCCTATTTGCTGGAAATGGCCCCGAAACATGAGCAGGCTCGACGCATAGATGCCGAGGTCATCAAGAAGCTCACCGACGCGGAAATGTTCAAAGTGGCGGTGCCGCGGCGCTGGGGTGGTCTCTGTCTGTCCGCCCACGGCATGGCGCAGGTTGCTGTGGAGTTGGCCAAAGGCTGTCCCTCCACAGGCTGGGTCTACTGCATCAGCAACTCCGCGAGCTGGGTCGCGAGCCTCGCGCCGGACGCTGTGCAGGAGGACGTCTTTGCGGACGGTGTGCCCGTCATGTGCAGCGCGGTCAATCCTCCGGGCACTTTCACCAAGGTCGATGGCGGCTACCGAGTGACCGGTGCCTTTCCTTATGCGTCCGGATGTTTCGATTCGGCGTGGGGAATGTTCGCATTGGCGAGCAAGAATGCGGAGGGCCGCTTCATTCCCGCCGGACAGTTTTATGCGCCGATGTCCGATACAGCGATCAAGGACACCTGGTTTGTGGCAGGACTCAAAGGGACGGGCTCGAACACGGTGGTGTTCAACGACGTGTTCGTGCCGGAGCATCGGTTGGTGCCGCCGGCGCCTCCCGGTCAGCCGCCGGGAAAGAAGCATGTTGGCGAACCGTCGGACTATTTCGCCTTGTTGCCGCATTTACGTTCCGTGATGCTGGGGGTGCTGGTCGGCATGGCGGAGGCGGCGCTCGAGCTC
This sequence comes from uncultured Gammaproteobacteria bacterium, assembly GCA_963755965.1. GTDB lineage: Bacteria > Pseudomonadota > Gammaproteobacteria > Steroidobacterales > Steroidobacteraceae > Bog-1198. Next base: position 89,053 of record CAVWLU010000004.1, on the reverse strand, counting down.
GTCACCGGCGCGACGTCGAAGCGGGGCATCGTCTACACCACGTACATGCGCCAGACGGATTCACATGTCGTTCAGAAAGAGATTGGGGAGGCCGCGACGATGATCCACGCCGCGCGCGTGCTGATGGACGCCGCCAATCGCCTGATTGATGAGGCAGCTCTCGCCGAGCGCACAATCAGCTATTTGGAACAGACGCGCAACAAAGGAGAGACCGTGTTCGCGACCGACTTGCTGGTCAAGGCGGTGGACAAACTCATGTATGTTTCCGGCTCGTCGGGTTTTTCGGAATCGACGCCGCTGCAACGTTACTGGCGCGATCTCAACGTCGCGGCGCGGCATGCGGCGAACGTGCCGAACGTGGGTTACGAAATGTATGGACGGGCATTGATGGGCGTCGAACCGAATATCGCGCCGCATCCGTCGTTCATTTGATGTCGCCCGTCTCGCCATCGGCCGCGGGCATGGTGCGTCCAAGCGCCCGAGAGATGGTGGAGGCGAGCCTTAGCACGGTCGAGTTGGAATCGCACGATGTGCGGGGCGTTCGCCCCGGGCTCGAAGCGTTATCGGAGGCACTGGTTCGCGAGTCGAGTCTGACCTCGGATGGCTTCCAGCGCGCCCGCGACGGTATCGATGACAGCCTGCGTCGCCTCGCAGCGATCCGCGCCGACCGCCGCCGTCATCCGGACATCGAGCGCGTACAGATATCGCCGCAAATTTTTATCTTAGGTATGCCACGCTGCGGCACGAGCATTCTGCACGCGCTGCTCGCCGCGGACCCGCAGTTTCGCGCACCCCTCATGTGGGAGGTGGCCGCGCCATCGCCGCCGCCGGAGGCGTCGACCTTTGAGAGCGATCCACGTGCGACGGCTTTCGATGATTACGTTCGCACCGCCTTTGCGGGTGAGTGGCAGGATGTACTGAAGGCGCATCCCATCGGTGCGCGCGTACCTCAGGAATGCGGGATGATGCTGGAGACCGCGTTCTGCAGCGCCAATCCGGCCATGCTGTTCCGCGTGCCCTCGTTCTTCGACTGGTTCCTGCACACCGATACCGGCTACGGGTACGAAGTGCACCGCATGTGGTTGCAGCATTTACAGTGGCACAATCCGCGCGAACGTTGGGTATTGAAAGTCCAGGAGCACATGTACCACATGCCGGAGCTGGTCGCCGCCTATCCGAAAGCGCTGGTGGTACAGCCGCATCGCGACCCCGTGACCGTCATCGCTTCCATATCGCGCCTCATCCAAGTGATTCGCAGCAACAGCTTCGCTGCGCAGGATCCCGTGGCGTTGGGCCGGGAGATGCTGCAGTTGTGGAATCATGGTCAGGTGCGTTTGATGGAGTACCGCGCGGCGCATCCGGAACTCAAGGTGTATGACATGAGTTACCGCGAACTCGCCGCCGATCCGGTGAAGGCGGTGCGCGGCGTCTACAAGAACTTCGGCATCGAATTTCGGCCGGAGTCCGAAGCGGGCATTCGCCGCTGGTTGGCCGAGAATCCGGCGGACAAACATGGAAGACACACGTATAAGCTCGAGGACTACGGGCTCACGCAACGCGACGTTCAGGCCGTGTATGGACCTTACATGGATGCCTACCGAGACTACCTGTAGGCGAGGAGGGGAACCCATGGACGCCGGCATCGAGGGCGATAGCGCGTTGGCACAATGGCCTGATTACTTGAAGGTGTTGGGAGAAGCGGGCGAACTCGTAGAGCTGTTGCGGGATCCCGAAGATCCGCGTGCGCGTCAAGAAATCTATCGACTGCTGTTCCTGGGACTTGGCGCGGGTTTCGCGACGGCGTTCGCTGATCCCGATCTTCCGGACTTCGTTGCCCCGGTGAACACGCTGTTCAATGCGAGCTCGACCAATCCGGATTTTGTCTACCTGCAGGCTTCCGTCGATGGCGCCGGCGTCTATCGCATCAGCGGCGTTCGGGGCACCGGCCTGTTCGTTCACGGCGATATCATCGCCGGAGGCCTTGGAGTCCTCGATGAGCTCGGGCCTTCGGTCGGGCAATTCGATCTCGATGCCTTCGATATCGGCGGGGGAGGCCGCTTCGAGTTGATGCTGTCGGGTGAACGCCCGAGCGCCTATCGCGGCAACTGGCTGCGCCTCGATCCGCGTGCGCGGACGATTGTATTGCGCCAAGCTTCGTATGACTGGGGCCAGGACATCGACGGCCGCTTCGCGATCGAGCGGGTGGACCGTCCTCTGAAGCCCGTCCGCCCGAGCGCTGAGGAAACAGCCCGCCGTCTCGAGCGACTCGCCGCGTATCCCAAACGCTACGCAGAGCTCTGGCTCAAGCACATGGCTGCGATGCGCTCGCGCGGCCTGATCAACCGGTTCGAGGTCGACGATTGGGCGGGCCGCGGCGGCACCGCAGGCCAATATTACTTCCAAGGCTTGTTCGATTTGGCACCAGGCCAGGTGTTGGTGTTGGAGTCCGATGTACCGGAGCGCTGCCTTTACTGGAATGTTCAGCTCTCCGATTCGCTGTGGAACTCCGTCGACTGGCTCAACCGCCAAAGCAGCCTCAACGCTCACCAAGTCCGCCTCGACAGCGATGGGCGCCTGCGCGCAGTCATTGCGCTTCAGGATCCCGGAATCCCTAATTGGCTGGATCCCGGCGGTTTCGACAACGGCTCGATCATGATTCGCTGGAATCGCAGCAGTTCTGGGCCGGAACCCACCCTGGAATCGGTGCCTGCGTCCGAATTGCGGCGGCATCTACCCGCCGATACTCCCGTCGTGACGCTCTCGCAGCGGGATGAATCATTACGCGCGCGTCGCCGCGGCGTGCAATGGAGGCGCCGATGGTAATCGCCGCGGAATCGATAAATGGCGCCTCGACGAGCGCCGGAACGCCAGCCGTGTCGCGGCGCGGTTGGTACGCGCTCCTGATCATGCTGTTGATCTTTAGCTGCAACTTTCTGGATCGGGCCGTGCTCTCGCTGGTGACCGAGCCGGTGCGTAAAGAGTTCGGTTTGAGCGATAGTCAACTGGGAGTGCTGAACGGCTTTGCATTCGGTTTGATGTTCGCCATCGCAGGGATCCCGATCGGACTATTGGTGGATCGGGTCAATCGCAGCAAGCTTTTGGCATGCATGGTGTTCCTCTGGAGCGGCGCAACGGCGGCCTGCGGTCTCGCGCAAAGCTATGTTTGGCTTCTGATCGGCCGCATGGCCGTGGGCGCGGCCGAATCGGGCGGGGCGCCCACAAGCTATTCTCTGATGTCGGACTATTTTCCGCCGCGCCAGCGTTCGACCGCCGTGGGTTTTTATTATCTCGGCAGCGCCGTGGGCGGGCTCATGTGCTACTTGGTGGGCAGCCGGGTGGCCGCGCACTATGGCTGGCGGGCGGCCATGTTCGTCGCCGCGGTTCCGGGGATCACGCTCGCCGTGCTGGCGTTCGCCACGCTGCGCGAGCCGGCGCGCGGCGGCACCGAACCGAAGCCCCGCCGCGCGGGGGATGATCGGGCCGTCGGTTTCGTGCCGGCGCTGCGCATGATCGCGACGAACCGGGCGTTGCTCTATGTCTTCGGCGCGGCGCCTTTGGTCAGTGCCGCCGCCGCCGCTGCCGGTGCGTGGCTGCCGCCGTTCTTCATGCGCAGTCATGGCATGGGCATCGGCAATGCGAGTCTCATCCTGGGTCTGGCAGGTGGCGGCTTTGGCGCGCTTGGCTCGACGCTGGGCGGCGCAATGGCCGACCGTGTTGCCCGCACGGACGCGACACGCCGCACCGGCTTCGGCGCGTGCGCGATGCTCCTGGCGATACCCACTCTGCTCGTGGCCACGCTATCGATCGCGAATGCCCCGGCAATCGGATTCACCTTGGTGAGCTTTGCGCTGATATTTTCTGGCCTACCGGTCGCCTTCGGAAGCATGCTCACGCTCACCTCGCCGCGCATTCGCGGGGTCAGCTCCGCAACCCTGCAGGGGATGTGCAATCTGCTCGGATTTGGACTCGGACCGCTCGGCGTCGGCATACTGAGCGATCGGATTGGCGGCGCCAACTCCTTGCGTTACGCTCTCGCCATCGTGTCCACCGCCTGCTGTTTCGGCGCGGCGCTGTGTTTCCTGTTGGCGCGCCGTTCGATCCACGCCGGCCATAACGTCACGGCGGATTCATGAGCTGGGAAGAATTCATCGATCAGCTGCGTCCGCTCGGGGCAAAAATGAACGAGCGTTTGCCCGAACGGCTGCGCGAGGATCCTCAGACTCTCGCGCAAGCCCAGCGGCTGCTGCTGGCCGCGACGATGCGGGCCGCGGCCGATGCCATCGTTGGCGATCGGGCGCACCCCATGTTCGTGCCGGAGCTCAACATCGCACAGAATTTATTCCAGCCGAATTCAGACACCATTTATAAAGCAGCTCTGATCGAGCGCGGCGGCAGCTATCGCATACGCGGCGATCGCGGCACGATTTTGTTCATGCGGATGGCGCAGCTGGGTCCCGACACACTACGCACGGGAAAGCACGCACCTACGCTGCTCGAAGGCGACTTCGATACCCTGACGATTGGCCCGGACGGCGGGTTCGACGTCATCTTGAGCCCGGAGCGTCCGCAGGGGCATACGGGAGATTGGTGGCATCTGCATCCACAAGCGGAGAAACTGATGATCCGCTTCATCTCTTACGATTGGGGCGTCGAGCGCGAACCACGGCTCGGCATCGACCGCCTCGACGTTGCACCCAATCGACCGCGTCTGTCGGCGCAGGAGCTCGAGCGGCGCTTTGCCGAATTGCCGACCATCATCGGCAACGCTGCGACCATGCTCGTGCGCCAGGTCGAAGCGCTGCGCAACGGCGGGTACATCAATACGCTAAAGGCGGTGGATTTCAGCCAGATGACCGGGCTCGCCAGGCAGTCCTATTATGAAGGAGCCTACGATCTAGCCGACGATGAGGCGCTGCTGTTCGAGGTCACCGTGCCAATGCAATGCGGCTATTGGTCGCTCATTCTTACCAACGAAATCTATGAGACCACCGACTGGTACAACAACCAGAGCAGTTTGAATGGTGCGCAGGCGCACCTCGATGTGCAGCGAGTGTTCCGAGCCGTCATTTCCGCCCGCGATCCCGGGGTCCCGAATTGGCTCGATACGGCCGGCAACCCACGGGGCGCCGTGCAGGGTAGGTGGCTCGATTGCGATGAACGGCCCTTGCCGACGATGCGCAAGGTGAACATCGCTGAAATTCGCAGTCTGATGCCGTCCGATACACCGGTGGTTTCGCCCTCCGCGCGCGAAACCGCGCTGCGTGAGCGGCGGCTGCGCGCTCAAATGCGTACGATCTGGTAGCACACTTGCATTCATGACACAGAATATCTTCGATCTCACGGGCAAAGTGGCGCTGGTCACCGGCGCCAACTCGGGCATCGGTTTTGGCTTTGCGACGGGACTTGCCAAGGCAGGCGCCGACGTCATGATCTGGGGACGGCGCGAAGATCATAATCGCGCGGCTGCGCTCAAGTTGCGCTCCCATGGCCGCCGCGTCGCGTCACGCGTCGTCGATGTGTCCTCGGAAGCCGAAGTCGTAGAAGGCATGCGCGCTGCGATCGCCGAGATGGGGCGCATCGATTGTGTGGTCGCCAACGCCGGCCTCGCGAATCAAGCGCCGTTCACCGAAATGACCGCGGAAATTTACCACAACCTGCTCAATGTGAATCTGCACGGCGCGTTCTACACGCTGCGTGAGGCGGCAAAACATATGGTGGCTCGGGCGCAGGCCGGCGATCCTGGCGGTTCCCTGATCATCTGCGGCAGCGCGTCGATTTTTCAGGGTGTGCCGACAATGGCGCACTACGGGGCTGCCAAGGGCGCGCTCAACTCGATGGCCAAGTCTTTGGCCGCCGAGTTGGGGCCCCACGGTATTCGCGCCAACGTCATCGCGCCGGGCTTCATCATCACGGAAATGACGCAGGCCGATCCTGTGCTGGGAGCGCAGATTGCGGCAGCGGTTGCGGCCAAGGCGCCGCTCGGACGAGCCGGCCGGCCCGAGGATCTTGAGGGGGCGGTGGTCTATCTGGCCAGCGACGCTTCGCGCTATCACACGGGCGACACGTTGATGATCGACGGCGGCAAAATGGCGGCGAACTGACGTGTTCGCCCTTCCGAATGCGCGTCATTCGCAAGTCGCCTATGTCACCAATGATTTGGATGCGGCGGCAGCGTTGTTCGAACGCGAATACGGCGCACCCGGATTCTATAAGTTCGACACCATGCAAAGCGGCGCGGTCTCGGCCGCCGATCCGCAACTACGTATCGGGCTCGCCCGTGTCGGTGGAGTAGAGATCGAGCTCATCGAGCCGCTGGGGCCTAAAGCGAATCTGTTCTCGCAGGTGCTGCCGCCGGACCGGACTCGACTCGCCATCCGCTTCCACCATGTGGCGATCCGAGTCGAGGGGTCACTCGAGAACTGGGAACGGCACAAAGCTGCCATCGACACCACGCGTCATCCGATTGCTTACCAAGGGGCTTTGGGCGATTTGCTGCGTTTTTTCTACACCGATGAACGCACGGCGCTGGGTCACTACGTCGAGCACGTCTGGATGAGCGCGGAGTTGCTTTCACAACTCGCTGCCGCGATTCCGACCTATCCGCCGTCAACGGAAATCGTCTAGCAAAGGAAATCGTGTAGCAAATTCGCGAGAGACCAGCCCTACCACTCCAGCAAGAGTTCGTCGACGTGAATGATGTTGCTCAGGAAAAAGGGCACATCGAAGCCCGGCTTGAGTTTGAATTCCGGAATCGCGCGGAACATTTCGGTGATGGCGATCTGCAGCTCCCGCCGCGCCAAGTGAGATCCTAGGCATCGATGCGGGCCATACCCGAAAGTCAGATGTGCGGGACGCCTATCGAGCCTGATCTCCGTAGGTGCTTCGAAAGCCTCCGGATCGTTCGAGCCCAATGGCGTCGGCATGGCGACCCGATCGCCGGGCTTGATCGTCACCCCGTGAATGGTGATTTCCTTCGCGCATATGCGCAGCGTGGTTACCGCCGAGTACGCGCGCAAAAGCTCGGACAAGCCGATTTCGAGTTTACTGGGGTCATCGCGCAACTCCCGTTGATGCTCCGGATGGGTCGCGAGATGGTAGAAATGCAGTCCGACATTGGCCGAGACCGTGTCGAGGCCGCCCAAGAACAAGTTGAAGCAATGACCGAACACCTCTTCGTCGGTCCAAGGCCGGCCGTCGACTTGCATGCGCAGGGCACTGCTGATGAGGTCATCGCCCGGGTTGCCATGGCGCTTCTGGATCTCATCGAGCAGCAGCGCTTTGACGGCCCGAATGGCCGCCATGCGCGCGCCCATGTCATTGGTGTGCAGGAGGGAGAACTCCCATTCGAGAAACTGCTCCATGCGAGCCTGCGGCAGGCCGAGCAAATCCAAAAAGATAGAGACCGGAAAAGGGATCGCAAACTCCTTGACGAATTCGACCTCGCCGCGGTCCTTGAATTTCGCGATGTAACTCTGTGCCCGCTCGGTCACCAGCGCATCGAGCGCCGTCATGTTCTTCGGCGAAAACACCGGGTTTAAGGCCTTGCGAAACGCCGTATGACGCGGCGGATCGAGTTCAGTCGGAATCACATCCCAACTCTCGCCGATCATGGAGGCAAACTGTCCGTTTCCTTTCTTGACGAAGTCGACGGTGTTGTCGTAGACCGCTTTGAGATCCTCGGCACGCCGAATCACCCACCCGCCGCCGCCCGGTCCCGGGAAAATATCGGTGCCATAGAAAATCGCCGGGCCCCGATGCAACTCCGGGATGATGTCGGTGTACGGATTGCGGTGCGACACCTTCCTCGGAGTCAATGCGAATGCCCGGGCGAGTTCGGGGGGAACATGATCAGGCAATGCGAGGGCGGGGACGTTCATTCAGGTACTCCATGGGATCCGGGTCGATCTGCCGAGGCCGCTACCTTTCGATAGGTGCGGCACTCTGCACTTAAGACAATATATGTATCACATTATCCTTGAGGCGACGGCATGCTCAATCAGGTCCAAGGCCCCGGCGACCGCCCGTATCCGCTCCGCACCGAAAAGCTCCCCGAGCGGGTGGATCAGGTCAATGCCGCATGGTTGACCCGGCTATTGCAGAACCGCTACCCCCATCTCGTGATCGAGAACATGGAAGTCTTGAAGCTGATCAATACCCACACGACCAAGATGCGCCTGGCGCTCGACTTCAATCAAGCCGGGCGCGAGGCCGGTATTCCACGGCAGGTGTGCCTGAAAGCCAACTGGTCGGGGAACTTCCGCAACGTCGACATCACCGAACTCGAGGCCCGTTTCTATTACTTCGTGCGCGATTCGCTGAACATTCCGGCTCCTGCTTACTACTACGCCGACTGGGACCCCGAGGACGGCCAAGGCATCGTAGTGATGGAGGATCTCGAGCTCAAGGGCGGAGAATTTGGGCAAAGCCTGCAGCACATCGGCGTCGATGGAGTTGCCCGCGCGCTGGAAGGTCTCGCACGCCTGCATGGTGCCTGGTGGGCAAGTCCGAAGCTCGACAGTCAAACTTGGTTGCCGACCTCGATGCAGACGCCGGTGGACAGCGACCAGCTTGAGATCATGTGGGAATACGCCCAGACGAACATGGCCAAACCTGCGTTTCGCAAAGTCATCTCCCAGTGGGTGCTCGACGATCCGCAGCGTTTCGTCAGGGCATATAAAGCACTCAATCGATTCGAGCAGTCGCAAACCGGCCCCCGCTGCGTTGTCCATGGAGATTGCCATCTCGGCAACAGCTACCGGCGGGCGGATGGCGAGCGCATCTGGCTCGATTGGCAGCTGGTGCGCAAAGGCCGGCCTTGGCGCGATCTGACCTATTTCATGATCGGATCGTTGACGATCGAAGAGCGCCGCCAATCTGAACGGGCATTGCACAAACACTACCGCGACGCGCTGGTTGCGACCGGGGCGCAGGGCGTAGCGGACCTCGACGAGATTTTCGAGCATTACCGCCGCTGGATCATTTATGGTCAGCAGGCCTGGATAGCCAACATGGACCATTGGGGCCAAAACGGTCTACCGATGAACGAGCGTTTCTTCACGGCGGGCGATGATCTGGAGACTTTGAAGGCACTCGAGAGTTCATCGTAAGCGAACTTAGAACCACCGGCAGGCAGTCATGAGCGAAAAATACGACATCGTCATTGCGGGCGGCGGCCACAACGCGTTGATACTCGGCTGCTATCTCGCCAAGGCAGGCGTCAAAGTTTGCGTCATCGAACGCAATGAAAAGGTTGGCGGCGGCGTCATGACGCGCGAGTACACGCTGCCCGGCTTCAAGCACGACACGCATTCCGTTGCGCATACCATCATCCAGGGCAATCCCCTCATTCAGCGCGATGAACTCGGACTCAAATCGAAATACGGGCTGCGCTATGTCAATCCCGACAAGATGACGGCCGCGATTTTCGAGGACGGTACGATTCTCGAGTTCTATTCGGATCTGGACCGTACCTGTCAATCGATCGCGAAGTTCTCGCAGCGAGACGCCGAAGCCTATCGCCGGTTTAATAATCAGGTCATGGAGAATCTCGACATGCTGGTCATGGGCATGTTCAGCGTGCCGCCGACGGCGGGCGTTCAGGCGGCCATGTTGGATCAGAGCGCCGAAGGGCGTGAATTGCTGCGCACTCAGGCCATCAGTTCCTGGGACCTGATCGAGGAGTGGTTCGAACATCCCAAGATCAAGATCGCGCTGGCGCGCTATGCGTCCGAGGCAATGACCAATCCATTCGACAACGGCACCGGTTTCGGCTTCTACATCATTTTGCCGTTCATGTATCGATACGGAACGGGGGTTCCTGTCGGCGGATCCTGGGCGCTCGCCGATGCACTGCAGAAATGTTTCCTCGACAGCGGCGGGACGATCAAGGTCAACAGCACGGTCACTCAGATTCTCATCCAAGGGCAGGAGGCGCGGGGCGTAATTCTCGAGGGGGGTGAGGAAATTCTGGCCGCGAAGGGCGTCGTGTCCAGCCTTCACGTGCAGCAAGTCTTTCCCGATATGGTGCCTGGCTTTTCACTGCCGGAAGATTTCACGCACAACGTGCGCCGGATCAAGTACGCCGGCCTTCAGCCGTTCCAAATTCATCTCGCCCTCAATGAGGATCCGAAATTCAAGGTTCGGGAGGACATCAAGGATTTTTTCTGGGTCGAGAAGTCGCACTCGGATGTGGAACAGTTCGCACAGACATTTCGGGATCTCGAATACGGCTATCCTCGCCGCGATTTCGCCTGCTACGTCGGCCAGCACAAGGTGGATCCGAGCCGCATTCCCGCCGGCAAGGGCGCGCTGCATCTGTACGCGTTCCAGCCCTACAACTTGAAGGACGGAGGACCGAAGAAGTGGGACGAAATCGGCAAGCAGGTGTACGAGGGGTTCATCGATGACCTGCGCCAGGTGACGACCAACATGTCTGACGAAAACATCCTCGGCTATCATTTCTTGACGCCGCTCGATCTCGAGCGGCACAACAACGCGATGATACATGCCGATATCGGCCATATCGGCTTGTACAGCTGGCAACTCGGCGGCAATCGCCCCGTTCCGGGTTGGGGCCAGTACAAGACGCCCGTGCCCAAGCTCTACCTGTGCGGCGCGAGCACCCATCCGGGCAGCGGGGTGACCGGTGGATCGGGGCGCAACGCAGCTCACGTGATCCTGGAAGATCTCGGGCTGGATTTCGACCGGGTGGTCGGCGCCTGAACGAGTTTACAGCCTGATGAAGCTCACCAGTAAAGACGGCGTGGAAATGATGGACATCCGCTCTCTCGAACGTGAGGGCGATGTGCTGGTGGTGAAAGGCAAGATCATGCGGTCGATGCCGCTGACGATCCATTTGCATCCCGAGGATTTGTGGGAAGCTTTCTCGCTGTTCAAGGGCTCGCTACTGCTTCGGTTGCCGATGCTATTGATCAAGGGCTTTAGACGTTCGCGTCAGGCAAAAACACAACCGAAAATTTGAGGAGATTCAATGAGCGTAGGATTTATTGGCCTTGGCAATATCGGCAAGCCCATGGCGATGCACTGGGCGCGAGGCCGCGAACCTCTTTTGGTGTTCGATGTCGTGCCGCAGGCGACTGTGGATCTGGTGGCGGCCGGCGCCAAGGCCGCGGTGTCGGTTGCGGAACTCGCAAAGCAGGCGCAAATCATCGGCATATGCGTGCGCGACGACAAGGAGGTGGAACAGCTGTTGTCCGGCGCGGGGGGTATCCTCGAGAATGCGCGCCCCGATACGATAGTCGCCATCCACAGCACCGTGAAGCAAGAATCCATTCTGGAGTGGCATGAGCGCGGCAAGGCGAAATCGCTGCACGTGATCGACGCCAGCGTAACCAGGGCCACTGAACCCGGCAAATTTTGCTACATGCTCGGAGGCGCAGAAGCGATCGTCGAGCGCTGCCGCCCGCTGCTCGTCACGGGCGGCAACTCGGTCGTTCACGCTGGGCCGGTAGGCGCTGCGATTGCTCTCAAATTATGCAACAACATGATGACGTATGCCTCGTTCATCGCCATCCACGAAGCCTACAAGCTGGCGCGAGCCTTCGGTCTCGATCCAGAATTGCTGCACGAGGTCGGCAAGGTAAACGGAGTGATTACCCCGAGCATGGCGATGCTCATTCGCGCCCGCGATCAGGTTGCGAAGCAGGGCGCCGCGGTCCTCGAGGGCGCATTCGGTCCGCATGGGGCATTGGGTAAAAAAGATATGGCGGCCGCCCTGCAGAGCGCGAAAAAACTCAAGGTGTCTTTGCCGGGAGCGGAGAAGACCGAGGAGTTGATCGCCGACGTGTTCGTGAATCGCTACTGAGAGGTCGGTGATGTCGCCTCGGCTAGAGCCGTGCCCGCGATAAAGCCGAGCACCATGGCCGGACCGACGTTGCATCCATGAGCCGGAGACTTACCTCGCCAGATCGAGTTGGCGTCAAGCCCCACGGCGTAGAGGCCCTGCAGCGGATTCCCGGAGCTTCCGAGGACACGGCATTTAGCGTCGATGCGCAGGCCGACGGTAGTCGAACCGTCGCCCGGATAGATCTTGATCGCGTAAAACGGCGGCTTCTCGATCGCTCCCAGACAAGGATTGGGGCCGTGTTTGGGATCGCCGATCTCTCGGTCAATCTGCCGCTCGCCCTTGTGAAAGTCGGCATCCTCCCCGTCGATGGCATAGCGGTTCATCTTCGCGACCGTTCGTTCCAGCCCGTCAGGATCGACACCGATCTCAGCCGCGAGTGCACGCAGCGTCGGCGCTGCGACGGCATAGCCCGCGTTCACGAGTTTTTTGAGGTTGCCGGCCCCTGGATATATCAGGCCCATTCCGTACTTCTTCACACACAGTGCGTCGCCGATGATGTGCGCGGGCACTGCGCCGCTCGAGTGCATGGCATCGACGAAACTTACGGAGGCTTCATTGCCGAAACGATCTCCCTTGTCGTTTACGGCGATGCATCCCGGCTTTGACATGTCGATCAGGTGAGCATAGCGGGCAACGTAGCCGTCCTCCCGAGTCATTTTCGATACCACCGCCCAAACGCCGTTGAAAAGATTCTCTCCGTCGAGCGTTGCACCGGCGGCCCGCGCCATGCCGATGCCATCGCCGGTGTTTTCGGCCGGCATCAGCGAGACATGCTGATCCGGATACGGCATGTAGTTCTTTCGAAGCTTTTCGTTCGCGGAGAACCCACCGGAGGCCAGCACCACGCCGCGTCTTGCCTGCAACTCCTGGGTTCGGCCGTCGACGGCGATGCTGACGCCGGTCACGCGGCCGCCGTGCATCGTGAGCTTTTCCACCGTAACCTCCCGCCGCAACGTGACCCCGGCATCGAGGGCGGAGCGTAACAAGCGGGCAGCAAGCGCATTGCCCATCGTCAGCCGGGTGCCTCGTGGATAGCCGCGCAGTTTGTCGAATCCGAACCGGAGGCCGAGCCTGCCGAGATGCAGCAAGGACTTGAGCGACGGCAGGTTGGCGAGATAGGGAAGATCGAACAAATCGATCATGAAACCGCCCGGAGCGTTGAATTCCTCCCGCGCGGGCCGCAATTGCGCGAAGAGGTCTCGGAGTTTCTTGCCGTCATATTCGAGTGGACTGAGGAGCCGGCCGAAGCGTGAGGCGCCTGGAATCTCGGGATACCAGTCGCTGGTTTCCGGCGAGAGCACAAATTCAGCTTCAGTGTTTTCAGCCAGCCAGCGAACCATATCCGGACCGGTCGCGAGGTACGCGTCGATGAGCTCCGAGCGTGCGGTCTCGCCGATCACTTCCCGCACGTACTGTCGCACTCCCTCGGGCGGATCGACAACGCCTGCCGCGACCGCCTGCGGGCTGTTGGGAATCCAAATGCCGCCGCCGGAAATGGCGGTCGTGCCGCCGAAATGGCCGGCCTTCTCCAATACCAAGACTTTCAAACGCGCGTGCGCGACGCGAATCGCCGCCGTAAGCCCCGAAGCACCCGATCCGATGACGATGACATCCCAGTCCATGCGTTGCTCAGGCATTGAATGCCAGGCGCAACCCGGGTCGCGGCCAGCGGGCACGGTACAAGCGGCCGGTCAGTCCGGCCGTAATCCAGGCGTCGCGCAAGTCGGCTCCGCCGAAGCAAATATTGGTGACCAAAGGGTCTGCAATCGGATAGTGCGTCATCCTTCCTTCGGCCTCGATCACCGTGATGCCGCCGTTGATGACCGTTGCCGCGCACACCGAGCCGTCGGCCTCGACGGCAAGGCTGTCGAGCTGCTGAAATCCCGGAAGCGTGTAAGCCGCGATACCGGCCATGAAGGGCGAGCGTGGTTTCGCCAGGTTCCCGGGGCTCGTTATCTCGCAAACCCAGACTCGCGCCGTCATCGAATCGGCCCAGTACAAGCGATCCTCCGCGGCGTTGAGTCCGATCCCATTGGGCGATATTTGTTGATCGAGACACCGGACGATGTCCGAGCCGTCGGGCTGGCAGTAATAAATGCCGCCGAAATCGCGGCCGGTGGCCGTGGCTCTTCCGTAGTCCGTAAACCATAGGCCGCCCTGACGATCGAAGATGAGATCGTTCGGCGCCAACAGAGGCCGCCCTTTACAGGCCGTGTACAAGGTGGTGCTCGCGCCGCTCGCGAGATCGACGCGCTCGATCGAGCCGCCGCGATACAGCTCCGGCGCAAACTCGATGTGCAGCATGCCATCGCCGGGGTGCGCGCGAATGCCGCCGCCGTTGTTGCACACGTAGAGGGCGCCGTCAGGGCCTATCGCCAATCCGTTTGGGCCGCCGCCGAGTTCAGCCACCAAACTCACGGCGCCCGAGGTGCTCACGCGGGTGACGGTGCCGCGCGCCACTTCCGTCAGCAGGATCGACCCATCCGACATCGCGACGGGACCTTCCGGAAGCAGCAGTCCTTCTGCCACCGGTGCAAACTGAATCGTCGGAGCCGTGTCGGCCGCGGCTGCACGTACGCTGCTCATGTTTTTTTATCGAGTTCGGACAAGACCGCTGTGACGAATACGGGATCATCCGGAGCCGTGTCGGGCGTGAACCGCTTCACTACGTTGCCTTCTCGGCTGACGAGGAATTTCTCGAAGTTCCACAGCACTTCCGGTTCGGGGTTGGGAGTCATCCCGTAACCCTTCAGTTGCTCGCGAAACGGAACGTGCGCCGTGCTCTGTGCGGTCGGCTGCGCGTCGACCAGCGCTCGATAGAGGGGATGTTTCTGCGGCCCAACGACTGTAATTCTTTCGAACAGAGGGAATTTCACCCCAAAACTCGTTTTGCAAAAAGCTTGAATTTCCTCGTTGGTGCCCGGTTCCTGGCCGGCAAAATCGTTGGCGGGGAACGCGGCGACCACGAGTCCCTGGTCGCGGTACTGTTCGTAAAGCTTTTCCAAGCCTTCATACTGCTTGGTCAGGCCGCATTTCGACGCCACGTTGACGATCAATACGACTTGGCCTCTGAACTCTGCCAAGGACGAATCGCTGCCGGTGATTTTGCGAACCGGAATGTCATAGATGGATGTATTCACTACTGCCTCCGTAGAATGACTGTGGGACTGCCGTCAACCGAATGTTTCCGCAACCGCCTTCGTGTCCATGTATTCGCGCCCCTCGACGATCAGCCCGTCCCGAATAACGAGTAGGTTGTGGTAGCGATTCCGGTACACTCGATCCGCAAAAACCATCTCGCCTTCCGCCTCGTAAGCGACGCGATCGCCTTCGGCCGTAATGCCGATGATCTTGACCGAGCGTTTGTGGGCGGCCAATAGTCCGTATTGCACCAACTCATTGAAGCGCTTTCGATCCAACGTACCCTGACCGAGCACCCACCACTGTACATCAGGGTGTTGCAGCGCCTCGATCGTAGTCATGTCTCCATCAATTACCGCTTGCGCGTAGCGATGGACCAAGGCCTTGTTTGCTTCGAGTGTCGATATCATGAGCTCACCGCTAGCGTAGCAAGAGGCTTTGCAATCGTTCGTGGTCCGCAGCCCCCAGTTTGGCGACGGTTTGCAAATAGCCCTCGATGCCGCCGTAATCGGCGTCGAGCGATTGCATCGCGGCATCGAGATACTCTGGACGAACGTCCAAAGCGACCTGCAGCGACTCCACAGTGAGCGGCACGCCCACGAAGGCGGAGAACGTTTCTACCAGTTCGAGGCTCAGTTGCATCCGATCTATGCGCTGGGCGGTGAGCAGGTAGTCGGCGCTGATGTGCTCATCCCGGACGCCGAGCGCTGCTAAGATGATGGCGCAAATGAATCCCGTGCGGTCCTTTCCGGCATGGCAATGAATTACCATCGGCAGGTGAACGGGATCGAGCAGGTGTGCGAACAACTTCGGCAGCACCGGTGCAAAGGCCGCCGGCATGCCGCGGTAGATCAGCAGCATGCCGCGATGAACACCGGCGGGATTTGGCTCTTTCCGGATGGCATCGATGAGTTCGCTGTGACCGGCGCGGGCGTCGCTGCGGATGTCCAAATACAGACGAGGAGGCGCGAGTCCCACGGGCCAACGGTCGCGTGCTTGTTCACGTTCGAGTTTGCTGCGCAGATCGCAGACCAAGCGGATATCGAGGCCGGCCAGGTATTCGAGATCCTTTTCCGTGGCACCCCCAAATGCCTGCGATCGGTACAGAATGCCCTCGCGCACGCGGCGTCCGTCCTGGGTTTCATACCCGCCGAAATCGCGGAAATTGGGCAAACCGCGCAGCGGTAGGGATAGCGCAGCCGGTGCGCTTAAGTCGGCCACGTCAGTTCTTTTTGACGATGGCAGCAAGCCGGCGCAGCGTGCCCTGCTTGTCGGCGGCGCCGGGCAGATTCGCAATAAAGCCCGCGACGCCGCGCTGCTCGAGTCCATCCAGGACCTTCTTTATCTCAGCGGGCGGCCCTGCGACGGTATCAAAACCGCCGAGGAAATCGGTCAAGCCCAATTCGCCGGGCAGTCGCGAGTTGGCGCCTCCCACCACGCAGTGTTCGGTGGGGTCGTAACGGCGTGCCAGCTCCGCGAGCGGAGCGTGGTACTGCTTGGGAATCTGCGCCAAGACCTGCGGCATGCGTGCGATGGCCATGCCGTTCACCACGATAAAGGCGGTGAGATCCGCGAGCGCTTCCGCGCGGGTATCGCGCACCGAACAAAAGGCCGTGGCCCACACCTCCACATCCTCGGCGCGGCGTCCCGCACGCACTGCCGCATCGCGCACCGCTGCGATTTTGCGGTCAAGCGCTTCCAGGTCGTGATTCATGAACAAAATCACGCCGTCGGCGCGTTCGCCGGCCAATGCCAGGGCTTTGGGGCCGAAGGCAGAATAGAAAATGGGAATCCGCCGCGCGTGCCGCAGCGCCGCTACCGGGGCACCCGCGTACTGGCCCGGCCGGCCGGCAAACAGACTCTGAAGAATTTGAAAGTAATCGCGGATCTCAGCTTGGTTCGCGGGCGCATGGCCGATGGCCATCACATTGCTGCCGCCGGTGGCCAGTCCCAACACAAACCGATCCCCGTAAGCGTCCGCCAGTGAGCACATCGCATTCGCATTGATGATCGGGTGGCGCACGAAAGGCGAGGTGACGTAAGGCGCGACGATGGCGTTGGGCGATTCCTGCGCGGCGATCGCGAGTGAAATGTACATTTCGTGCCAGCCGGCCGGCGAGTCGCCCACCGCTGCAATGCCATATCCGAGTTCGGCGGCCAAACGCAAATCGCTGCGAAAATCTTCGAGGCTATCGCCCCAGAGATGACAGGCTCCCAGTTTCACGACGCAAAACTCTCTTCGGCGGCAGGCCAAGGATTGCGATAGAACGTCGTTCGCTGGCGCACCGGGCGGGCGGCAGCGGCGGCGACGGCGGCGATGCGTTCGGGCCCCAGCTCCTGGCCATTGACGCCCCCGGCGGCGCGTGTGATGGATTCATTCATCAACGTGCCACCGAGATCATTCGCGCCCGCACGCAGGCAGAACGCGGCGCCATCCTCGCCCATCTTGACCCACGAGGTCTGGATGTTTTGGATCCACGGATTGAGCATCAGACGCGCCACCGCATGCATCAACACCGCTTCGCGAAAACTCGGGCCTGAACGCGCCAGGCCGCGCCGCCACATTGGCGCCTCCATGTGGACGAACGGCAGCGGCACAAATTCCGTGAACCCGCCGGTGTCCTGTTGTAGCGCTCGGACATTGAGCAAATGTCGCGCCCAGTGATGCGGATTGTCGGCGTGGCCGAACATGATCGTCGCGGTGCTGCGAAGTCCCACGGCGTGCGCGGCGCGCATCACCGCCAGCCACTGCTCGGTGTTGATTTTGTCGGCGCATATCAGCGCGCGCACCTCATCATCGAGAATCTCCGCGGCGGTGCCCGGCAGACTGGAGAGTCCCGCCGCCCGCAATCGCCCGAGGTACTCCTCCAGCGACAACCCCAAAGTCTCTGCGCCGTGGGTAATCTCCAACGGAGAAAATGCGTGCACATGCATCTCGGGGACCGCCGCCTTCACGGCGGCCACGATATTCAAATAAGTGTGGCCGGTGTACGAGGGATGGATGCCTCCTTGCAAGCACACTTCGGTCGCGCCGGCGGCTCGGGCTTCCGTCGTGCGCTTTGCGATCTCCTCGAGATCCAGAAGATAAGCCGGCCCGCGCAGGTCGCGTGAGCTGCGGCCCTTGGAGAACGCGCAGAAGCCGCATTTGTAGGTACAGATATTGGTGTAATTGATATTACGGTTCACTACATAAGTGACAGTGTCGCCGCAGGCCTCACGGCGCAGACGGTCGGCCGCCTGCAGCAACGTGTGCAGTTCCTCGCCGCGGGCATCGAAGAGAGACACGATCTCAGCTTCGTTCAGCGAATCGCCTCGTGCGGCGCGGTGCAACAGCCGCGCGCTTGCCATCGGGGCAACGCGCCGGGACGTCCGCGGTGCAAGCCAATTCTTCGCGTCGGTTGGCGGCGCCGTACCCGCGCCGGCGTGCCAGGTATCGATGAAGGCGAGACCCGTAGCGTCGCTCGCGCGGCGCACAGCGGCGCGCATGCCGGCATCGAGCCAGCGCTCGGGACGCTGGGCATAATAGGGTCCGATGCCTAAGCGTTCGACCAATTCGCGATCCGCAGCGGCGGTTTCGGACTGCAGGCGTTCAAGATGCGGCCATGGCGCTTCGGGATTGACATGATCGGGGGTGACCGGCGATACGCCGCCCCAGTCGTTGATGCCGGCCCGGACCAGCGCGCCGAGAGCGCCGGGCCGCAGATTGGGCGGCGCCTGTATCGTCATCTGCGGCCCGAACATGAGCCGGGTCGCAGCAATGGTCCACAGCTGTTCCTCGAGCGTCGGTTCCGGCGCATGGGCCATTTTGGTGCCCGGTTTGGCGCGAAAGTTCTGGATGATGATCTCTTGGATATGTCCGTAGCGCTCGTGAAGCTCGCGGATGGCCAGGAGCGAGGTCAGACGCTCCGCCCGCGTCTCGCCGATTCCGATCAGGAGGCCAGTGGTATAGGGAATCGCGCGTACGCCGGCCGCCTCCAACGTGGCCAACCGCACCGCGGGCTGCTTGTCGGGCGATCCCCAGTGCGGGCCACCGCGCTGGGCTAGCCGTTCGGCAGCCGTTTCCAGCATCAGACCCATTGAGACACTCACGGGACGCAATCGCTCGAAGTCGGCGTCGCTCATCACGCCCGGATTCAAGTGCGGCAGCAGGCCGGTCTCTTCAAACACGGTCCGCGCAGCCACGGCGAGATAGTCGAGGGTCGTGGCATAACCCATCTTGTCGAGCGCACGCCGCGCCGCGGCGTAGCGTAGCTCCGGCTGATCGCCGAGCGTAAACAGCGCTTCCTTGCAGCCTGCCGACGCGCCGGCGCGCGCGATGTCGAGCACTTGATCGATCGAAAGATAAGGCGCCTCGAGCGCGCGCGGAGCTTTGGCGAACGTGCAGTAGTGGCACACATCGCGGCACAGTTGAGTGAGCGGTATGAACACCTTGCGCGAGTAACTGACGAGCCGCCCGTGACCCGCCAGCGTGAGGCGTTGCGCGGAGTTCATCATCTCCTCGAGAGGCGTGTGCAGCAACTCCTCGAGGATCGGCGTCGGCGTGCTCATTGGATTGCTCTCATGTTTCGCGAGCCAGCCCCAGTCCTCCGCGGTATCCAAGTCAAAACCTAGGCTCCCGGTACGCACGCAGGCGACCGCGCCGCCGCGCTCGCCCGCCTGCCGGCAATGCCGCAGAAAACTATCTTCACCAAATTGCGGCTGCAGCCGCGCCGGCAGTGTCATGCATACGGCGTTGGTTCCGCGTTCATGCCGATCAGGCGCCAACGCGATACCGGCGCGGCGGGCGCCGGCGAGCAGTTGGCGCACGTCGCTGACGCACAGCAGCGGCAGATCGGCTGGCACGATGAGCACGCTGGCGGCGCCCGCGGCGATGGCCCGAGCGACGCCTGATTCCAGACCCTTATTGAGGTCGTTCTCATGGTCGAACATCAAAGGTACATCGTCGGCGACTTCGTCGCGCTCGGCGCTCACGAGAGCGATCTGATCAATCTCGGGAGTCGCACGCAATATTGAGATCACATGACGCAACATCGTGCGCACGATCGCCATTCGTTCGACCGGCGAGAGAATGGATGCGAGACGCGTCTTGCAAAGATCGCGCGACTTGATCGGCACGAGCGCCCAGGTGCTCATGCCGGATACATCTCAGCGACCCACCGGATAGAAGATCGATTTCTCTTGGGTGAATTCCTTGAGCCAGTCGGGTCCATATTCACGTCCAATGCCAGAGCGTTTGTAACCACCGATAGGGGCGTACGACATTTTACCCGTGCCGCCGTTGATATAGACACTGCCGGCACGAATCTTTAGCGACATCTCATAGGCAGTCGCGGCATCGGCGCTCAGGATGCCGCCATTCAATCCATAACGCGAATCGTTGGCGATTGCGATCGCTTCCTCATCGCTGTCGAATCCGATGGTGACACCGACGGGTCCAAAAACCTCCTCCTGGGCGATCGTCATGCGGTTCTTGACATCGTCGAAGAGCGTGATATCGGTAAAGAATCCCTTGGATAGGTGATCTGGGCGTCCACCACCGCAGACCAGGCGTGCGCCTTCATCGCGTCCTTCTCGGATCAAGCGTTCCACTTTGCCTCGCTGGGACTCGCGAATCAGGGGTCCCATGAGAACGGTTGGATCGGCCGGATCACCGATTTTCCAATGGCTCGCAACGGCCTTGGCGGCTTCGACGAATTGTGCGCGAATCGAGTTGTGCACCAGAAAGCGCGTCAGTAGTGCGCAGCCCTGGCCGCAGTTGACTGAAAGCCCGGCGATCGCGCCGAGGGCGGCTTGCTGGACATCGGCATCGGCGCGCACGATGAGCGCCGATTTTCCTCCCAGCTCGAGATGCACTCGCTTCAGGGTCGGTGCCGCCTGCTGCATGATGGCGATGCCGACCGTCTCGGAGCCGGTGAAGGACACCATATCCACATCCGGGCTCGCGCTCAGCAGCGAACCGACCTCGGCACCGCCGGTGACGATGCTGAGCACGCCCTCCGGTAGCCCAATTTCGTCGGCTATCTCCCCAAACAGCAGCGCCGAGTAGGGGGTGAAGGGCGAGGGTTTGAGAACCAGGGTATTGCCGGCGAGCAGCGCAGGAACAATCTTGGCGAGATTCAGCAGAAACGGAAAGTTATAGCCGGTGATGCCGGCGATGACGCCTATGGGCTCGCGTACCACGCTGCCGCCACCGAGAATGCGCGGGCCCATCGGATTCATCAGATTGGGTGTCGCCTCCAGCGGCAAGTAGCTGCGATCGTCGGATGCAGAATGGGCCAGGGCGCTTGCGAAGTGGCTGAGCGGCGCGTCGACCTGCATTGCATTCGTGATTCCCTGGGCGCAGCCGACCTCCGCGAGGATGAGCCCGCGAATTCGATCGCGGTTGGCCACCAACGCCGCGTGCATCCGGCCCATGATGGCGGCGCGATCGGCCATGGTCAGATGGGGCCATGGACCCCGATCAAAGGCCGCGCGTGCCGCCTCGATGGCGGCGCGCGTCGCATCCGCATTGCCGACCGGCGCGTGACCGATAGCGATCTCAGTGGCCGGATTCAACACCGCTTCGGTGCCGGCTGCGTTCTCCCAGCGCCCGCCGATGTAGAGTTTGTCGATGTGCGTGTAGGGAGTCGGCATGGCTTAAGATCCTGTCTCTATGCCGCGTTCGCCAATCCGATGCGTGATTCGCGAATCAGTTCGGCGGCGCGCAGGCCGATCACCATGGCCGGTGCATTGGTGTTACCGGACACGAGAGTCGGCATGATGGAGGTATCGGCCACGCGCAGGTTCTGAACGCCACGCAATCGCAGTTGTGGATCAAGAGGGGCATCGGCGTCCGCGCCCATGCGCACCGTGCCGCAGACGTGAAAAGCCGTGGAGCCGAAGCGCAGGAACGCATCGATGATCTCGGCGTCGGTCTCGAAACCGGGCCCCGGCGTGATTTCAGATACCAGCCACGGCGCGAGCGCCGGCTGCGCCGCCAGGCGCCTGATCCATCGAAACAGCGAGATTGCCGACTTGACGTCAATGTCGGCCGTCAGCTGATTGGCGTTGATGTACGGGCGCATGGCCGGGTCAGGCGACTGGATATGGACGATGCCCCGGCTTTCCGGCCGCATGAAGTAGCCCCCGATCGAAATACCCGGCAACGGATCGATATTCACCGTTTTGCCCGACACGCTCATCGAGTACAAGCCCACGCCAATCTGCGCGTCGGGACGCGCGAGGTCCGGCCGTGTCTTGACGAAACCTCCAACCTCGTGGGCAGAGTGAGTCAGCGGTCCCTTGGAGCGCAGGGTGTAACTAAGAAGCGAGCGCAACAGCCCGAATCCGCTCAAGCGGTCGTTGAGGCTGCCGCCGATCACGCGGTACTGCATCGCGAGATACCGGTGTTCGCGCAAATTGCTTCCGACGCCCGGTGCATCGAGCACTACCGGGATGCCGTGGGTCCGCAACAACTCGCCCGGGCCGATACCAGACAGCTGAAGCAGCTTGGGCGATTCGATGGCGCCGGCGGCCAGGATCAATTCTCCGGCCACCGGTACGGTGCGAATACCGCTGCGATCTTTCACCGTAACGCCAATGGCTCGCCGATCTTTGAACTCGATTCGCTGCACATCGGTATCGGTCAGCACTTCAAGATTGGGGCGGCCGCGCACCGGCGCCAAGAATGCTCGCGCCGCGCTGTAGCGCTTACCTCGGTAGGTCGTCACGGGTTGGTAGCCCATGCCGCCGGTCGCCACCGTGTTGACGTCATTGATGTCGACGGCGCGCGGCGTGCCCGCCTGGCTCGCAGCGTCGAGTATGGCTTCGCACAACCGAGACCCCGATGGGTGGACGCTGATTTTCAACGGGCCACCCGCACCCCGCCACAGGGACGCTCCGAGCTGGTGATCTTCCAACGCCACGAAATGCGGTCCCACATTCTGCCAGCCCCAACCTGCGCAACCCATGGCTTCCCAATTCTCGTAGTCGGCAGGAGCTCCGCGCACGTAAACGGTGCCGTTCACGGAACTGGAACCGCCCAACGTGCGGCCCTTGAGCCACAGTTCCGGAGCCAAGCCCGCTTGCGGCACGGCTTCGTAGTCCCAGACGTGCGGGTTGCCCGCGACCAGCAGCTTTCCGATGCCGCGCGGCATCGCGATCAACGGGCTGCTGTCGGGGGGACCACTTTCGATCAAAAGGACCGACACCGCTCGATCCGCCGAGAGGCGATTCGCCAGCACGCAGCCGGCCGAACCGGCACCGACGATGACGTAATCATATTGCTTCTGCAAAACAACCTCGCGGTGCACGGATGGCTTAACTTTCGTCGATTCTTGCATTACACCTGCGCGATCCGCCACCCAAACCTATCTTTCGGGAGGTGCCGGTGCCTGGTAAATGCCCAACCTTACGTGCCAAGCTGCGTCGAGCTGCCGATGCATTCAAACAAGGAGATTGATGATGGCGCGTTCCCCGCTCGACCTTGGCGCATATGCGCTTCCGGGACGTATCGCTGATCCTCGCCCAGGCCTCGAGCAAGCTCGAGCCGGTGAAGCGCTGGGCCTCGGCAGCATCTGGGTGGCGGAGCGCTGGGAGAAAAAGGAGATTGCCGCGACGCTCGGCGCGCTTTCGCAGAGAACCGAGCGCGTAAAATTGGTGGCGGGTATGACGCACTTCGGTACGCGCCATCCCATCGTGCTCGCCGGTATGGCGTCGACGCTGCAGGCGCTGTCGGGAAACCGCTTCGTGCTCGGCTTTGGACGTTCCGTGGCATTCATCTGGAAGAATCTGGGAATCCCCGTGCCGGTGAACGCGGCGATGGCGGATTACGCGAGGATTCTGCGCTCTCTGTGGGCCGGCGAGACGGTGACTTATGATGGGCCCGCCGGCCGATACCCCAAGATGCGCATGCCGGAGCTTCCGGAGATGCCGCCGCCGCTGATTCTCGCCGCCATCGGTCCTAAAACCCTGGCGCTCGCAGGACAGCACTTCGATGGCGCCGTGCTGCATCCCTTTCTCACGCCCGAGGGGGTGGCGCGTTCGGTTGCCATCGTGCGCAAAGCCGCTGAAGAGGCGGGTCGCGATCCTGATGCGGTGAAGATCTACGCAGAGGTCGTGGTGGCGCCGGATGCCGGTGCAGCGGAGATCCTCTCGGCCGTCAGCATGCGTGCGGTGACTTACTTCACCATCCGCGACTTGGGTGCTCAGCTAATCGCCATGAACGGCTGGGATCCCACGCCGATGGAGCAATTGTTGGCGAATCCGCGCTTCCTCAATATCGAGGGACAGGAGGGCTCGCACGCAGAATTGCGCGATCGAATGAAAGAGGCGATCGGTGTACTGCCGCGGCACTGGCTCGAGGAGGGAGCCGCCGCAGGAAGTTCGGACGAGGTCGCGCGGCGGCTGCTCGATTATCGCAGCGCAGGCGCCGATGAAATCGTGCTGCACGGAACCACCACGGATCGGCTCGGTCCTTTGGTACGAGCCTATGGCAACCTCTGAGCTGCCTTCCGCACGTCCGTTGACGCTGCACAGCGCTCAAACTGCCCTGACTCCATGGCTTGCGGCGCACTTGCAAATCCCCGACTTATCTATAGTGTCTTGGCGATCCGCCGGATCCGGCAACTCGGCCGATACTTTTTTTGCCACCGTGGCTGGAGTTGCCGGCGGCGCGGCGCGCGAGTTGCGGTTGGTGATTCGCCGTCAGAATCAGGGCAGCGACATTTTTCTGGAGTCGGACTTAAGTCTGCCGACTCGCGTGATGGCGGCCATTGGTGCACATCCTGCGGGGACCGGAATTCCGGTACCCAGCGTCATTGGCTTGGAATCCGACGTGAACCTGATCGGCGCGCCATTCATGGTGATGGAACAGCTTCCGGGCCGCATTTTGCCGCAGAGCCCGAACTACAACAAAGAAGGCTGGCTCGCCGATATGGCGGCCGACAGCCAGGCGCAGGTTTGGCGCGGTTGCCTGGAAATGCTCGCCCGCATCCACCGGTTGCCGGTAACCGGGCACTTTGCCTTTCTCGACCGGCCCCAGCGCGGTCGCACGCCCTTCGATCAGTACTTGAATTGGATCGAGGAGTGGTATCAGTGGGCGAGAGCGGGCCGGCCGCATCGAATCACCGACATCGCGATCGAATACCTCAAGGCCAATCGACCAGTCGAGGCTCCGGTGTCGTTGTTATGGGGAGATCCTCAGCCGACGAATCTCCTGTTCCTTCCCGACGGAAAGATTAGCGGTGTCATCGACTGGGAGATGGCCGTGCTTGGGCCGCCCGAGGCAGATCTTGCCTGGTGGTTGTTTTTTGATGATCTTTTCAGCAAGGGCATGGGCGTGCCCCGCCTCGCGGGCCTGCCCGAGCGTGCGCTGTGCATTCAATGGTACGAGGCCGCGCTTGGCCGCCGCGTTCAGAACTTGGGCTATTACGATGTGCTCGCGGCATTCCGCATGGCGATAGTGGGGATGCGCTCGGCGGATCGGCAGATCCAGCGCGGCCGTATTCCGGCGAACACGACGGCCCGAGAAAACGCGCCGATCGTGCGTCTTCTCGCGGGTCTTTTGGGCGAGCCGCTCCCGGAAGTCGGAGCCGATTTCGCAGAGCTCATGGCGGCTCTCGGTATGGAGGCATCGCTCGCCAAAGGCGAACCGCATTAACCGGTCGAAGCGAGCCTCGCGTTCAAGTGCAGCAGAGCCATCCCTCCAAGCGCTGCCAGCCATCGCGTCGCGTTGATGCGTAGTTGTGCATGTGAGCCGAGCCGCGAAGCAACACCAACGTAATATCGCGGGAAGCGCGGTAAAAGGCTACCTCTGCGTGAGGGTCCGGACTGGTGTCCACGTCGCCGAACAGCAGCAGCAGCGGACAATCGAGCGTCGCCGCATCGGCGGAGACAATGCTTGGGGTCATGGCGTCGCGACCCAAATTCGCCGGCGTGAGGCTCGTGCGCGCGTCATCCTCATCGATCAGATCGGCGGGGACATCCGCCGCGTGAAAGAGTGCGCGCGTCAACTTACGCGGTGCGGGTAAATAGCCCTCGCGTGCGGCCGCCTCCGCCATGCCCGCGGCGCTCGCGCCTTCGAATCGCACGCCGATGTTGCTCCAGCCCATCACGGCGAGCCGCGCAAAAGTGCGGTGCCGAGCCTGTTGCACGATGCCGAGCATGCCGCCCAGGGAGTGCGCAAGGCCGGTGATGCGCAGTTCCCTCATCGGCTGTAGATCAAACCAGCGGCCGGCGGCGAGACCCAGCGCCACGTCACGGGTGACATGGTCGTTGACCGCTGCCACGACGTCGCGCGTCAATAAGCGTTCGGGTTCGGGACGAGTGCTCGAGCCCATTCCAGGATGATCGATGGTCAGCACGTGATAGCCGAGAGCGGTAAAATGTTCGGCGAAGCTGTAGCCCTTGTGATGTTCGAACTCTGCGTGAAAGTAGCGGTGATCGCACGTGGCGCCATGCAGACAGACCAGCAGTTCACCCCGCAAGCGCGCTCCAACCGGCGGAGCGAACAACCACGCCGCCACTGAGACGCCGCTGCCGAACGGCGTGATGTCACCGACTTCAACTCGAAGAGATGTGCTCCGCATGAGCCCGCAGCTTCAACCGGGAAGACGCGATGGGCACCTTCCCAAAGATAGGAGCTCAGGATTACGGCGGCAATGTAGCGTGCGGAACATCAACCGAGCGGATATGTAGGGGAGGGAAGTCATGGACGCTGCGACAAACGCTGTCACAATACCGAGCCACGTACCGCACGAGCTGGTACGCGAGTATCCCTTCGTGCTCGGCGCGACTTGCGATGAGAATCCGTTCGACACCTTGGTGCCCAAGGTGCACGAAGGGCCCGAGGTCTTCTACACACCGTACGTCTATCCGGGCAATAGACCAGGCTGGGTATTCCGCCGCGCCAAGGATCTGGCCGCCATCTACCAGGACACCGAACATTTTTCCAATAAGGACTTTGCGCCCTTTGCAAAGCTTCTCGGAGACAGCTGGAATTTGTTGCCCGCGGAGACCGATCCGCCGATGCACGTATTGTACCGCGCGATGGTGAATCCTCTGTTCGCGCCCCGCAAGATGCAGTTGATGGACGATCGAGTACGGCAGTTCGCGCGCGGCTACATCGCCAAGTTCAAAGATCGCGGCGAATGCGAATTCATGAGCGAGTTGGCGTTCCGCTTTCCCATCGCCGTATTTCTGGAGTTGATGGCCCTGCCGCTCGAACGCATCGACGAGTTCCTGCAGTGGGAGATGCAGTTGCTGCATTCCGCCGATCTCGAGGTCATCATCGATGGCGTACGCAAGGTCAAGAGCTATCTGATGGGCGTGATCGAGGAACGCCGCGCGCATCCGGGCGAAGACTTCATTTCCTACGGAATCAAGGCGGAAGTGGACGGACGCAAACTGACTCAGGACGAGTTGTTCGGATTCTGCTTCAATCTGTTCATCGGCGGACTCGATACCGTGTCCACCAACATGGGCCTGCACTTTCGGCATCTGGCGGAGCATCCGGATCACCAAGAGCAGCTGCGCAAGGATCCGTCGAAAATCCCGAGCGCGCTGGAGGAGTTGCTGCGTGCCTATGCGGCCGTCACCACGTTTCGCACGGTGATCAAGCCGGTGACCGTCAACGGCGTGCAGCTGATGCCCGGGGACAAGGTGGCCATGGCCACGACGCTCGCCAACCGCGATCCGCAAGCCTTCGACCGCCCCAACGAAGTGCTGCTCGACCGCAATCCGCGCCATATCACCTTTGCCACCGGCCCGCACCGCTGCGTCGGCGCGCCGCTTGCCCGACGCGAGCTCGTGATCGCCATGGAGGAATTCTTGGCGAGCGTGCCAAGCTTTCGTGTCAAGCCCGGCGTCACGATCCGCACCGGTATCGGCATGATGATCGAACCCGAGACCGTGCCCCTGGTCTGGAAGATTTAGCGCCTAAGGAGACCAAAGATGACGGACAGCAGCGATGAATACGCCGGGTTCCGCCGCGGACTGGAGATGATGGAAAAGGTCTATGGACCGAACATCAAGTCAATGATGGAGCCGCTGCGCGACGTGCCGTTTCCGTCCAAGACGGCAGAGATTCTGTTTGGTGAAATCTGGAGTCGGCCGCAGCTGTCGATCCGCGACCGCCGATTGCTCGTGATCGGCGCCACCGCAATGCTCGGCCGCGCCGATTTGATCGAGCAGCAAGTGGCCGGCGCGCTGCTCAACAAGGAGCTGAACGCCGAACAACTCGAAGAAGCGGTACTGCACCTTTGGTTCTACACCGGCGCCGGCAACGCAACCGCGGTTTGGCGCGGCGTGCAGGCGGCCCTCAAGGCTCATGCCGGCGGCGGCTGATGAACCAGCCCACACCTTCGTCCGGTTTGCCCGAGCCGCCCCAAGTGGCCGGCACATCGCTCGCGGGTGCGCTTCCGTACGTCATAAGCGCCGAGGAAAATCGTGCATTGTGCGAATCCACCGGTGTGGCACCGGCAGCGGACGGTACGGCGCATCCCATCTATTTCTACATCGCCACCCAAGTCGGTATGGGTATGACGGTTGCCGGCCTGTGCGCCGCATGCGAATTCGACGTGGAAGACGGGCCGATGATGGCGTCATCCAAGGTCACATTCGCGAGGCCGCTCGTTACGGGCCAACCCTATAGAGTCACCGGCCGCATCGTGAGTCTGGTGCGCAAACCCAGCCGTAAGCTCGGTGTGATGGACATGCTCGAGTACCTCTTGGAGCTATCGCTTCCCGATGGTACGCCGGTGCTCAGCACGACCAATGTCTGGGTGCTGCCACGAAGGAAACTCGCATGAACGTCGGCGATACGCTCAGGCCCTTCCGCATAGCATCCGTGAGCCCGGAGGGTATGAAGGCTTGGGCGAAGTTTCTGCACGACCCGAATCCAATACATCTCGATCCGGTGATGGTCAAAGCCAAAGGCCTTGGCGACCGTGTGATCAATCAGGGTCCGGCCAACCTTGCGTATCTCATCAACATGCTGCAATCCGCCATTCCAAACGGTTTCATCGAATCATTGGAAGTCCGTTATGTGGATAATGTTTTCGGCGGAGAGGCGGTCGAAGCCGGAGGCACGGTGAAGGATGTCTCCGCGCACGGATCCAAACGCCGAATCAGCTGCGACGTGTGGTTGCGCGCCGACGCCCGCGGAGCGGTTCTTACCGGAACTGCAACCGTCGCGGTCTGAATTAACCTACCATAGCTTAAGCCATTTTTTTCAGGAGACTCGTCATGCCCAGTGGACCTTTCGCTCATGTTTGTATGCTGGTCAAGGATCTCGACAAAGCGGTCGATGACTGGACGAAGATGCTGCGCGTGCTCGATCCGGGACAGCTCGAAGATCCCATCGTCCGCTACGATACCTTCTCGAGCGGTGCCGATGCCGGTATGAAGTGGGCCACATTCGTGTCGCACCACGCAACCGAGATTCAATTCATTCAACCCGCTCCGGGGACGCCCTTAGGCGATCGCCTGGAGAAAATGGGCGAGCACGTGCACCACCTCTGCTTCACCACCACCGATGTGCCCGGGACGTTGGCCAAATTATCCAGCGAAGGCATCCAGCTCGCGGGAGGCGGAAAGACCTACAACGATCCGGACATGACTTGGCAGAAATGGGGTTGGGTTTCGCCCAAGAGCGCGCACGGCGTGCTGCTGGAGATTGCCTCACCCTATGAAAGCCATCAGGACGGCAAGTGGCATCCGGCGTCGGGTGCGGAGGCGAGCAAGGCTTAGTCGCTTTATGGCATTTCGGTTCCCTGTAAAGGCAGCATTGTGAAATTCGATTTGACGTTGCTCAACTCGATGCATGTGGTCGCGATGACGCAGCCATGGGAGCACGCGTTGGACGGCAGTCACATCGCGCGCGCGGCGCGGGTCGCGGATGAGCTGGGGTATTGGAAGCTGCTGACGGGGGAGCACTTCATCATCCCGACCTCGCATGTGCCGCTGTCGGGCGATCACTATCTGCACTCGGTTGCGGCACTATCGTTCGTCGCCAATTCAGCGCCGCGCATGAAGCTGTCATCGTCGGTGACCATACTGCCCTTGCAAAATCCCATCGTCCAGGCAAAGGCGTGGGCGACGCTCGATTGGCTGAGCGGCGGTCGCGCCGTCGCCCTCGTCGGCGTGGGTTGGCTCGAGGAAGAATATCGGATGCTCGGGGTGCCGTTCCACGAGCGCGGTCGTATGTGCGACGAATACATCGCTGCCATGATCGAACTGTGGACCAGCGACGCTCCGCGATTCGAGGGCAAGTACGTCTCGTTCAAGGACGTAGGCTTTGCACCCAAGCCGGCCCAAAAGCCGCGCCTGCCGCTGTGGTGCGGCGGTGATGCTGACAACGTGCTCAAACGCGTCGCGCGCTGGGGCAGCGGCTGGTCGCCCTTTCGCACCCCGCCCGAGAAATTTCCGGAGCGGCTGGACTTCATCCGCTCGCAACCCGACTATCACGGGCGCGCCTTGGAAGTCATGTTCGCGATGTCAATGCTCAACGTAGGCGATGCTCATGCAGTGACGGGCGACCCGCGCGCTCAGGGCTTATGGGATGCGCAAAAGATCATCGATCAGTGCAACTGGCTCAAAGGTCTCGGCGTCACGGAAGTAGTCGTGCCGATGCCGCCGTTGCAAGACTTGGAAGCTTATCTCGATCGCCTACGCTGGGTCGCCGCCGAAGTCATGCCGAAGGTCGGCTGACGGCAATCCGCATCAAAATCAACACCCACTATAGCGCGAGGAGCGAATATGACTGATTTGAGTCTTTTCAAATTGAGTCCGGAAAAACGGGCCGAAATCACGAAGGGTTTGACGGCCAAGCAGACCAAGATGGTCACTCACTGGATGGATCTGCACGAAACCATCAACCGCGGCGACTGGGACGGCATGGACAAATTCTTCGACACCGGGAAGATGACCTATGCCAATCCGAATCGTCCGGATCTCGGCACCTACAAACAGTGGAAGAGCTCGCCGCAGGGACTCTACAAGACGTTTCCACCCTGCCTGTACCGCACGGTCAAGGCGTGGGGGCGCGGTGACGATGAGATTTGCGTGCTGTGCCACCATCACGGCAAACAGACCGGCGGCCCCTATATGGGGGTACCACCCAAGGGCCAGGAAATCAACGTGTGGTGGTTCTCATGGCTAAAATTCGAGAACGACAAGATCGTTCATATCTACAGCATCTCCGACGTGCTAAGCATGCTGATGGACATCGGCGTGATCGACTACAAACAGCCGGTCGATCCGTATAAGTAGCCGGTCGAACCCAAGGCCAAGAGCAAAGGCGCAAACGATGGCGGCGAATTTCGACGGCAAGGTCGTGCTGATCACCGGCACAGGAGGTGGCCAGGGCCGCGCTGCGGCCCTGCGCTTCGCTGGAGCCGGGGCGTTGGTCGTCGGTTGCGATGTGAAAGAGGAGGGCAATCGCGAGACAGCCGCCCTCGTTCGCGATGCGGGCGGATCCATTACGACCATGGAGCCGATCGACCTCGGCAATCCGGAAACAGCGCGGCGCTGGATCGTGGATGCCGTTGCGCTTCACGGCCGCATCGATGTGCTCTACAACAACGCCTCAGCCGCGCGCTTTGCACCCATCGAGTCGTTTTCGGTCGAGGACTGGCAATTTACCGTCCGTAACGAATTGGATCTGGTGTTCTATGCGACTCGTTTCGCGTGGCCCCATCTTCAGAAACGCGGCGGCGTCATCATCAACGTCGCCTCCGTTGCCGGTATGGTCGGCGCAGCGGTGGGCGGCACCGCGCACGCGGCGACCAAGGGTGCGATCATCGCGATGACTCGGCAACTGGCGGTGGAAGGCGCGCCCCACGGCATCCGCGTCAATTCGATCAGCCCCGGCGTCATCGAGTCTCCCGGCACCGCGCCCATGTTGGCGGACCCGGCCTTTCGCGAGCTGATGCTGGCACATAATCTGATCAAGCGCGTCGGGCAGCCGAATGACGTGGTGGGCGTTGCATTGTTTCTGGCCGGCGACGACGCGGCTTACATCACGGGCACGAACATCGTGGTGGACGGCGGCTTTGCCTGCTGGTAACTATTGGATGTTCCACAGCGAGCGATGATATGAGCGATTTATTTTCCGTGGCCGGCAAGGTCGCCTTGGTGACCGGCGGCACCAGCGGTATTGGTCTGATGATCGCACGCGGTCTGGTTGAGCACGGCGCGCGCGTGTACATCGTCGGGCGCGATGCAAAAAACTGCGAAGCGGTCGCCGCCGACTTGCGCTCGCAAGGCGTCTGTCAGGCGTTGCCCGGCGATCTGTCGACCGTGGCGGGAGTCGAGTCGCTCGCCTCGGCGCTGAATTCGCGCGAAGGTCGGATCGACATCTTGGTCAACAACGCGGGAAGCATGTACGACGCGCCAATCGATCAATTCACCGAGGAGGGCTGGGACAGCATCGCCGACCTCAACCTCAAATCGGTTTTCTTCCTCACTCAGAAATTATTGCCGGCACTGCGTGCCGCGGCGCGCGAGCGCGGTCTCGCGGCTGTCATCAACATCGGATCGATGGGGGGCTCACGCGTGGGTCCGAAGGAGAACTACTCCTATCAGGCCGCTAAGGCGGGCTTGCACCACCTCTCCGGCTCCTTGGCCAAGCGGCTGGGCCCTGAGAATATTACGGTCAACGCCATTGCTCCCGGATTTTTCGTCTCGCGAATGACGCAGATCCCCGAGGCGCAACTGCCGGCGGTTCTCAATCTGGTACCGCGCCGGCGCCTGGGCAAGCCAGAGGATATCGTCGGAGCGGTCATCTATCTGGCTTCCGAGGCGGGCAGCTTCGTGACCGGAGCCGTCATCCCGCTGTCCGGCGGTATGACGCTTTAGCGACAGGCAGACGCAGACCAGACGCTGGCCGTCTGGCCGTCAGGCCCAAAACTCAGCGACCGTTTCCCCCACGGCATTACCCTGTTGACGCCCCGCATGAGCGGCCGGTGCACGTCTCTGGAGGTCGAATGGATTGAGGCCGATCGAATTTCTCGCGGTCGAATCCGGCTCGATCACCTGAACGAGCACGCCGTTCTTCTGCATTGCTGCGACCTGGCGCGCGAGAGCTGTGCCTGCTGCGTTCCCCAAAGGGGAAACCACCAGAACCACCGTGCTGCCGGATGCGAGGTCTGCATTGTCGGGCGAACGAATACCGCCATCCATATAACGGCGCCCGTTGATGGTGACGCACGGCCACAACCCCGGCACCGCGCAGCTCGCGGTGACCGCATCCACGATGCTGACGCCCGACTGCCGATCAAACAACTTGGTCTCACCGCTCTTTACATCGATGGCGACGATAGTGAGCGCAAGCTCCGGCCAGCGATGATTGGGCAAGCGCTCTCCAATGACGCTCCGGCGGGCGGCCTCGTCGACGGTCTTCGATTCGATCGCGAGTTCGGCCGCGCGCTTGATCCGTTGCGCACCGTTTTCGATATTCAGCAACGGCAGGAGGGTGGTCGCCAGGAGTTGCAGTTGCTGCGGCTCCGGATTCAGCTCTCTGGAC
Organism: uncultured Gammaproteobacteria bacterium; assembly: GCA_963755965.1. GTDB lineage: Bacteria > Pseudomonadota > Gammaproteobacteria > Steroidobacterales > Steroidobacteraceae > Bog-1198. The sequence goes on along the minus strand of CAVWLU010000004.1, from coordinate 55,544 downwards.
TGCTTGGTCGGATCGACCTGCCGATCAAAGAGTTCGGAAAGCGCCGTGCCGCTCGTGATCTGTGCGGCGACGGCCGATCCGGCGGAGGTGCCGACGATGTGATGCGCTCGGAGCACATCGACTCCCCGCTCGTGCAGTCCGAACAACAAGCCTGTGGTCCATGCAACTCCGGTGACGCCGCCGCCTCCCAATACCAAACCGCGCGTCATTGGATCAGAAAGCCGCCGTCCACCGCGAGCGTATGGCCGTTCACGAAACCTGCTCCGGGCGAGCACAACCAGACCACGGCGCTTGCGATTTCATCGAGTTCGCCCCAGCGCTTCATCGGACTCGCGGCCGCCACGAAATCGTGCATGGTCTCTGGAAACAGTCGATGCGACAGATCCGTGTGAAACGAGCCTGGCGCTACCGCATTGACACGCAAACCTCGGCCGCCGTATTCCACCGCCGCTGCACGCGTGATGCCGATCACTCCATGCTTGCTGGCGTGGTAGGCAACACCGAGCGCGCTGCCGTTGACCCCGCCCACCGACGATACATTGACGATCGCAGCCCCGGGCTGTTTCAGCAGGTGAGGGATCTCGTATTTCATGCAGAGCCAAAGACCCTTGAGGTTGGTGTTCAAAACCTCATCCCACGCCTCCTCGGGATAATCGGCGGTCGGCACGAAAGCAGGTCCCTCGATGCCCGCATTGTTCACCGCTAAGTCGAGCTGTCCAAACGCGTCCAGCGTCCGTCCGATCAGCGACTCGACATCGGAACGCCGCCCGACATCCGCGCGTACGAACAGCGCCTCCGCTCCCGCCGCGCGAATTTCGCCTGCCGCTTCTTCGCCAATCTGCTCACGGCGTCCGCTGATGACTATGCGTGCGCCTTCGCGCGCCAGCGCGAGCGCGCAGGCCTTGCCGATACCTGTCGCTCCGCCCGTGACCAGGGCCACGCGGCCTTTGAGACGCGTATCCATCAGTTTGGATAGGGAAACATTCCCGGATCGACGCCGATGATCTCGCTGCAGTCCCGGCTGACGATCCCGTCCGGCCGGTACGCGTAATCGCCCGCGGCTTGGCGCGCTGCCAGCTCTTGTAACAGCATGCGATAACCCACACTGGGACCGTCAAGCTTGGAATGCAGATCGCGGCGCTTTTCCGGGCGGGCGTAGCGCGCGCTTTGCGGCGAGGTCATTGAACTGTCTTGCCGCGAAACCAGATAACTGAACTTCGGCATCACGTAGCGGAACAAGTTGTGCGATCGGGAGGTGTTCATGGCGAAGTCCAAGCGCGTGCGATCCCGCGTCTCGGGGACGCAGGGATGGAACAGCGGCACATCATCGCCCGGCCGGAAGCGGCCGTAGGCGATCGCCGCGTGACTACGCACGTAAATGCGGATGACCTGGCGCACTTCCTGGGTCTTGGCCTTCACGCCGCCGAAGAAACGCATGGCCGGCGCCACCGATTTGCCGATGCAGTGGCGGGTCATGGTGATCGTCTCGGAATCCGCAAAAAACTTGATTTCTTCGCTTTCAGACTTCTCATCGCCGACGACGTTGGCATGCAAAAAATCTGCGTGGGTGAGGTCGATCAGGTTTTCAAGCGATAGCGGCGCCGTGCAATCGAACCGCACCGTGCCGCGCATGTGTGAAGGGAGCCCGCCTCTTGGCGGCAAGAACGGTAGGTTGGGAAGGTGCTTCTCGTCAGCAGCGTCGGGATTGCCGAACCAGCCCCAGACATAGCCGTAACGTTCCAACACCGGATAGCGGCCCGTGCCGCCGGTCAACTCGCTCGCGGGACGCGAGAGCTTTTCGCGCGGATGAAATTCGGCGGCGATAACTGCGCCCTTTTCGCGCCATAGAAAATAGGGATGAGAATACACCGCACGCCGGACCGGGCGCTCGCCGACGGCGTCGGCGTGTGCAAGCGGAAACCAGGTATCGCGCATGACGATGCCGTGGGGCGTCCAGCTGTTGGGGGAAATCTTGGGACTCGATGAGTGCGCCGGTGGGGCGGTATCCGCGTCGCGGCTTTCAGAAGCGAGATCGAGCATCATGGCTACCTTTGCTGCCTAAGCAACGCTTTGTACGAGTAAGGGGTGAAGCGAGCGGCGCAGATCCTCGAACACGACCGACGCGGTCGGCTTGAGTTTACGCAGTGCGGCCGCGTCGATGGTGGTACGCGCCTCGAACGGCTTGAACCGACGCAGCATGCGGCGCGCCAGGTTGGGCACGCCGGCACCTAGAGCGGCGCGCCAGCGCACGGCGGTAACTCCGCGACCCGCCGGTACCGGCGCGAGGTGCACCGACAACAACTCTCTGAAGTCGCGATCATTGAGCCACAGCGTGGTCTCTCCGCTCACGGGATCCGTCGAGGAGATGAGATTGAGCGGGTAGTCGCTGCTGAACGCGGCGGGCCAATGCGGCAGCTTCCACTGACAACTGCGCTCCATGACCAATTGCCCGTTTTGCTCGTGAAGCTCCGACATGAGATAGGTAGTGAAATGGACTCCAAAAATCGTGATCAACAAACCGGGATCATCGAACAGCGCTGCCAGATAGCGTTCGTGATCGAGCGCCACGTGACTGGTGCCCGACAGCGGCATATCAAGCGAAGCCGCTCCGGAAGGCGCCGCGCTGGCGTTCAACGCCACGCGCACGAAACCTCCTCCCTCCTGCACAGCAAAACGTTCGGCTCGGTAGACGGGAGAGAAACGCTGTTCATTCTTGAGGTTCGGAATCTCCATTACACGGCCGCTTTCGCCATCGTAGCTCCATCCGTGATAGCCGCATTGAATCCAGCCCTCCTTGCGAATGCAGCCGAGCGACAAAGGAGCACGCCGGTGCGGGCATCGGTCCTCCAATGCGCGTGCATGTCCTTTGAGGTCGCGCCACAGCACGACGGGACGATCGCCGATATCCACGGATAGCGGTTTGTCGCCCGTGACTTCCTCGCTCAAGGCCACCGCCCACCAGGTCGAATCCATGGTTCCTCCGTACTCTATTTTAATATAAAATTGTCATATGGCAATATATGAATAAACAGCCGAAGCCTAAACCTTTGAGCCGACGGCGGGGCCGGCCGCGCGCGGATGCCCTGCACGCTGTCCCGGAGGCTCGGGTGCTGGATTTGGCATTTCACACCTTTGCACGGCGGGGCTATGAAGGGACCACCCTGCGGGCGCTCGCGAAACAGTTGGGTGTGAGCCATAACCTCCTAAACGTGCGATTCGGCACGAAGTCCAGCCTATGGCGCCGGGCGGTCGATGCGCGGGTGGCCCGCGCTGCGCCTCCGGTCTATGCCGCGTTTGACGCGCCTGGTCTCGACGACGAGGCGCGACTGAAACAATTCATTCATCGCTTCTGTCGCTGGGCACAGGAGAATCCAGAGCTGGTCGGCATTACGAACGTCGAGTGCCGACATGCCTCGTGGCGGCTCGATTACATCGTCGACGGCTACTTGCTGCCCTTCAAGCAGCGGCTCGATGCTTTGATGGAAGGCGTGGCAGGGATTCGCCGCGTGCGCCCTTTGTCGACGCCGGCGCTCATGTCCATGCTCGTACAAGGTGTCGGGTTCTACTTTGCATCGGGGCCCATGCTCGAGCGAATCGGGGCGGCGCACGAAATAGCTCCGTCGCATCTCGAAGCGCAAGTGACGACGTTTGCGGACTTCATTCTTGCCGGGCTGCTACCGGCGGCAAGGGCCGATACGCCGTGAGTAAGGAGCTGCGTATCTGGGCTCAGCTGCCGCCGATGCCGCGCGAGCAACTGGTTCCAGCGGTGCAGCGTTTCGAGTCCGCCGCGTTGGAGGGGATATGGGCCTCGCAGACCTTCGGTGCACCCTTCGGCACGTTGTCTGCCGCGGCAGCCGTCAGCAAACAGCTGAAGCTGGGAACTGGCATTGCGCTCGCCTTCGTGCGCAGCCCTCTCGAGACCGCATGTAACATCATGGACCTCGACCTCCTCAGCGGCGGACGATCGGTACTCGGCCTAGGCTCGAGCGCTCAGAGCCTCACCGAAGGTGCGTTTGGCATGCCCTATGGCAAACCGCTCAGGCATATGCGCGAAGTCATAGGATTGATTCGTTTGATCGTCGCCAAGGCGCATACCGGCGAGCTGGGTTTACTCGAGGGTGAGTATCATCGCCTGGACCTGCGTCACTTCCGGACGTTCGCGCCGCCCGTGCGCAGCGCCATTCCCATCTATTTACCGGCCGTGTTCGAGAAGGCGTGCGAATTGGCGGGCGAGACCGCCGACGGTTTGCTCGGCCATCCATTGTGGAACGAGCAGTGGATCGCACAGCAAACCCTTCCGGCACTGCACCGCGGTCTCGCCCGAGTGAGCCGCGATCGCACCGCCGTCACGTTGAACTTGCAGATGTTCGTGGCCGTAAACCCGGATCGCCGCACCGCGATCGAGGATGCGAGGCCGAGCGTTGCGTATTACAGCCAATCGCCCCAGTACTTGCGCTATTTCGACGAGATCGGCTTTGGCGCAGAAGCCCGGGCCTTGCAGGAGTGCTTTGCGCGCGGCGATCTTGCGGGGATGGTGGCGGCGTGCAGCGATGCGATGGTGGAGAGTATCGCGATCGTCGGTTCCGCGGACGAGGTTCGCCGCCGGGTGCGCGAGCGCACGCGCGACGCTGACGCCTGTACACCTGTGATACCTCACTATGCGCTGGCGCAGGATAAGTTGGACTATTACACGGCCGGAATCGCGGATCTGTTCTACGGTGGTTGAATCGAGAGGGATCGAGCATGAGTGAAGAGTACGACGTCGTCATCGTCGGAGCGGGCCACAACGGGCTCGTGGCCGGGACTTATCTCGCCAAGGCTGGGCGGCGCGTGCTGATCGTCGAGCGCAGCCCGAAGTTGGGCGGCATGACGAGTTCTGGATTTCTCATTCCGGAAGCCCCGCGGCACATGGTGACCCCGTGTGCAGTGGAACTTATCTTCGTTCGAGCCACGGGCATCATCCAGGAATTCGACCTGCTCCGCCATGGACTCAAGACGGTCGATCCAGACCCGTCATACGCCTATCTTCATCCCGACGGAAGCTCGATCGCCGTATTTCGCGACCCGCGGCGTACAGCCGAGGATATGGCGCGGCTGTCGCGCGCCGATGGCGAGGCCTATCTGCGGTTTTCGGTGCTTCTCGATGCGTTGGTCGACATCGGCCTGCCGGTGATGCTCAATGATCCGGGACGTTGGAAGTTGCGCGATCTGGTAAAAATGATAGGAGCCCTGATTCGCAACCGGCGGTTAAGAAACGAGTTGACGGTGCTCACTTCCGGCACCGCCGACCAAATTGCCTGCGAGTGGTTCGAACATCCCGCATCGATCGCCTTGCTCACGGGTATTGCCGCCGGGGCCGGGCCGATCGATGACGATGGCAATGCGGCCGCGTATATGATTTTCGGCATGCTCCACCGCACCGGCGTCGGCAAGCCCATCGGCAGCATGCAAAGTTTTGCCAATGCGCTCGGCTCCTGCTTCACGTCGTGCGGCGGCAGCCTCGAGCTCAACGCACCGGTGGCGGAGATTCTGATCGAGGACGGCAAGACGCGCGGCGTTCGGCTCGAGAACGGGCGAATCATCCGCGCCCCCGTGGTCGTCGCGACATGCGACCCCCGCACCGCATTTCAGCTAGCCACCCCCGAGGGTATCGAACGCCGGATGAGGGTGCGGATGGAGCATGCGCCCGCCGGGCGCGCGAATGTCCTGCCGTTCCTGGCTAACATCGCGATGGCGGCACCACTGCGGCTGCGCCGCCATCAAGAGTTGCGAAGCGACGGAGCGGATCTCAACAAAGCCGTCGGGTTGATCGGTACACCGGAGGAAGTGCGCCAAAGCTTCGCCCATGCCAAGCGCGGCGACGTACCGCAAAGGCACGCCGTATCCGTGACACCGCTCAGCAATAGCGACCCGACGCAAGCGCCCGCAGGCCAATCGCTCGCCTACATCTATTTACCCGCGGCACCCGTCGTGGCGCGCGAGGGTTGGGACGTGATGCGCGATCGCCTCATGAAATCGGTCATCGCTCACATCGGCGAGTTCTATGAGGGCTTCGACAGCGAGATCGGCCGCTTCGTCGAAGCACCGCCGGACCGGGCGGCGCGTTTGAATGTAACCCACGGCTGCGTGACTCATATCGACTTCGCCGCATCTCGCTCGGGAAGCAAGCGCCCGGCGTTCGGACTCGGTGGGTCTGAACCCATCGTTCCGGGTTTTTTTCTCGGCGGTGCCGGCATTCATCCGGGCGGCGGAGTGAGCGGTCTGCCCGGAAAGATCGCCGCCCGCCGGGTTCTACGCTATTCGAAGAAATCCCGCTAACGGAGGGGCACGGCTGCTCGGCTCCCGACCGCGCACAGGCGGCCGGAACGAGTAGTTCTTTAGCTCTTGTCCAGACCTAATTCCTCGATCAAGCGGTTGCGCAGCTGGAATTTCTGGATTTTTGATGCCGACATCGGCCATTCCGTGATGAAGCGCACCAGCCGCGGCACCTTGAACGAAGCGGTTTCCGCTCGGCATAGTTCGATGAGCTCGGCCTCGCTGACCTCCTGGCCTGGATGCAACTCGATGAAGGCGGCCGGGACTTCGGTGTATTTCGGATCCGGAATGCCCACCACCTGCGCGAGCTTCACTGCCGGATGTTTGGTGAGCTGCGCTTCGATCTCCGCCGCTGCGACGTTCTCGCCACCGACCTTGAGCATATCCTTCAAGCGGGTGTGAAACATGATGTGCCCGCTCTCGTCCAAGGAACCGATGTCTCCGGTGTGGAACCAGCCCTCAGAGTCGAAGCACTCGGCATTTTTCGCAGCATCGCGGTAATAGCCGCTAAGAATGCTGTAACCACGCAGGCAGATCTCGCCGCGCTCGCCGGTCGGCACATCGGTATTGGTTTGTGGATCGGCGATCCGCACCTCCACGCCGAGCAGCGCAACGCCCAGACGCGTGTAGCCGAGTTCCGGATCCATCCCGTAGTGGCCGGTGGAGACGATTCCGGAAGCTTCGGTCATGCCGTAAGTGCCGAGTTGCAGAGTGCCCGGCATGGCGACGCGATAGATTTCACCGACGCTCTTCGGCTGCGCGGCGAAGCAACTGTTCATCAGCTTGACGGAAGACAGGTCGGTTTTCTTGAAATCGGGATGATAGGCCAAAGCCTGTAGGAACGTGACGAACGGCGCGAAAATCAGAGTGACGGCGTGTTCGCGCAGCAGCTTGAGTGAAACGCCCGGATCGAAATGCCCCATGCTGATGTAGCAGCCGCCCACCGCGAACACGGCAATCAGCGGGCAGGCCGCCGCGATATGAAACAGCGGCAGCGGCGACCACACCTTGTCCTCGTGCGTCAGCCGGAAACGGTCCTTACCGAGCACGATGCTCGTCCGCACCATCGCTTCATGAGACAGCACGCACCCCTTGGGATGGGCCGTGGTGCCGGAGGTGTAGAGGATGAGCGCCGGGTCACGCACGCACACGCTGACTCGGCAGCGGTGAACGTCGATCTCGGGCACCCCTTCCGCACCGGTTTCGAAGTGCTGCTGCGTAACGAACCCCGACTGAGGCACCCCGAACAGTACAATATTGCGCAGCTTTGGCGCCCCCGCGAGCCGCAGGCGCAGGGGATCGACGCTGCGTGCCAGTTCCGGTAGCGCTGTTTCGAGGCGTTCGACGAAGTTGACTTGCTCGGCAACGGCATCGGTGGTCAAAAGCGTCACCAGATCCGCATTCTCGATCACGTAGGCGAGTTCTGCCGAGCGGAAACGTGCGTTGATGAGAACCGCCACGGCGCCGCACAGCGCCACGCCGAACAACATTTCCACCAGCGCCGGGCTCGTGGGCATGAGAATGCCCACATGGTCGCGGGGTTTGACGCCCACGGCACGAAGGCCGCGAGCGATGCGCATTGCATTGGCCACGAGTTGCGCATAAGTGCGCCGCGAATCCGGAAAGATGAGTGCAGCCCGCTCGGGGTATCGGTCCCAGGCATCGAGCAGCAAGTCGCCCAGTGTCGTGACGTAGGCGCGACTGCGCACCAAGTCTTCGCCAACATAGGGGACATACGGCGGATCGACAGATACGTGGCTCGCGTCGACCGCGCCGAAGGAGGTAGTGGGCGAGACTGACATGACTTTGCTCCTAAAGCTCTCGACAAAGTGGGCACTGTCGCGCCCGGCGCGGTGCTTTGGCCTCTATCTTTCGATAGGCCGCCTCCCGTGCGCCGAATCTCAAGCGAATATGCGCTGCAACCGCGTGAGCCTCAGCGAAGCGATGCGCCACTCCCCCGCAGCCAGGGAATAGGTTTCATGATAATGGCCGAAGCCGGAGAGGGAGCGCACTCCCGGGAGCGGACGGGCGACTCCCTCGGGCCACACCACGACATCATGCATGGCCCAGATTCCGGCGGCAGCAATCGGGGAAATCAAGTCGATTTCCGGCGAATGCACCTGGTGCGTCGTGCGCGCCGTGTGCACGACAGCGCGTACCTGAGCGACGATGGCCGAACGGCCGTGAACGATCTGGGCTCCCATCTCCGGGGTGACATCCTCGCTGACATCCAACGTGGCATCCTCCGTGAACAGCATGCCCCAATCGTCCCAGCGTTTCGTATCCATGAATCGACAGTAGCGCGCCTTGGTGCGTTCGATGGCTTTGATCGCAAGTAGTTCTTGTACCGTGGTCATATTGCTTCCTGTGGCGGAGTGCATACATGATGCGGTGGATTTCGATCCGAGCACAACGGAGATTGCATGACGTTTAAGGAAGATCCGCTACTGACGCCGTTTCAACTGCGCCATCTCAAATTGCGCAACCGTATCGTCATGTCTCCCATGACTCGAGGATTCTCGCCCGACGGTGTTCCAGGGCAGAACGTCGCCGATTACTACGAACGTCGAGCGGAACGAAACGTAGGTTTGATCATAACCGAAGGCACAGGCGTCGATCATCCTGCGGCACTCGGCGCCGGCAGCATGGATGAGCAAAACGTGCCGGTGCTTCACGGCGAGGCTCCGCTCGCCGGATGGAGACGCGTCGTGCGTGCGGTGCATGCGGCGGGAGGGCTGATCTTTCCGCAACTGTGGCATATGGGTGCCATTCGCAAAGCGAATTCCGGGCCGTCGCCGGAGGCGCTGTCGTGCCGACCTTCTGGCTTGTGGGGGCCCGCCACTGGGCTCGCCTCCATGCCGCCCGCGTACGTGAACACAATGCTGGCGCCGACGGACGCCATGACCGATTCTGAGATCGGCGACGTCATCGACGCATTTGGCCGTAGCGCGGCGAATGCAAAGGCGATCGGCTTCGACGGCATCGCGGTCCACGGCGCTCACGGCTATCTGATCGACACATTTTTTTGGCATGAAACGAACCGTCGCGCGGATGGTTGGGGCGGCGATCTGGCCGCGCGTGCCCGCTTCGGCGCGGAGGTCGTTCGGTCCATTCGGCGCGCCGTTGGCCCCGATCTGCCTATCATGTTTCGATTTTCGCAATGGAAACTGCAGGACTACAACGGATATCTCGCGCGCACACCGGCGGAGCTCGAATCGATGTTGAGGCCGCTGACGGACGCCGGCGTCGACATCTTCGATGCCAGCGCGCGGCGCTATCAAGAACCCGCGTTCGAGGATGCACCCCTGACATTGGCTGGTTGGACGAAAAAATTGAGCGGTAAGCCCTGCATGGCCGTGGGGGGCGTTGGGCTACAGAAGGACTTGCCCGGAACGTTCGAAAACGGCAGCGAATCGGTCGACAACCTGCCGGACGTGCGCGCTCGACTTGCAAGTGGCGAATTCGATTTGATCGCCGTCGGCCGCTCCATCCTCGGCGATCCGGACTGGGTGAACAAAGTCGAACGCAGCGAACCGTTTCGACGCTTCAACTTGGATTCCTTCGCAACTCTCGAGTGACGCATTGCGCGACGGCCGGCCCGGAAGTCGCACCGTCATCGTGGGGCCGCGGCCAGAGCTTGCAGGGCCTTACCCCAGCCGATTTCATAGGGCGCGGTTACCGCCGTTTCGAAGCGCAGTACCTTGATTTTCCAACCTCGACTGGTTCGGACGTACTGCTCTTTGTACAGACCGAGAATCCATAGCGAAGTGTCATCCGGCATCGTCGAGGTCACCAATGCATGCCAGTGGCCTGTGGCCGTATCGCCGTCTATTTCGATCAAGGGATTGGTGACGTAATGGACGATGAATTTAACGGCGCGGAAGCGTTCGAACAGCGCCTTGATCTCTGCGCGCCCTTGGGCATAGCCGGCATTCGGCGAGCCATCCCATATTCCATCCTCGACGAACATGTCGGCGACCGCATCGGGATCGGTATGCGTGGGACCCTGCCAGCCGCCGTCGTTATAGTTTACGTAACGTGCCTTGAGCTTGATCAACTCCTCGCGATCCTCGAGCGCTCGCAGCCGCTCTTCGATGCTCTTGCTCATGACGCTACCCCCCGGATGTCACGCTGTTAATGTGCACTAATGTCCGGGATCTTAAAACCTATCGGTAGATAGGTGCGGGCGGAATGCGCCGAGCGCAGTTTCCAGCCACCGCAATCGGAGATCAGTATGCAGCGCTTACAGAGCAAGGTGGCAATCGTTGCGGGGGGTGCAACCGGAATAGGCGCGGCTTGCGCCAAGCGCTACATCGCCGAGGGTGCTCGAGTCGTAGTGGGGGACCTCAACTTCGAGACTGCCCGCCAACTCGCTGTGTCTCTGGGGCCGAACGCTGTTGCGGTTCACTACGACGCTGCAGACGCCGCCTCGATCAAAGCGCTCATCGAGAGTGCCGCCGAAAAATTCGGCCGAATCGATGTTCTGCACAACAATGTGGCATTGACCTCACAAGCGATTCACGCGCAAGACACGACGGTGACCGACATTCCGTTGGAAATTTGGAATGCCGTTCTGAACGTCAACGTCACCTCATTTCTGTTGGGCAGCAAGCACGCGATACCCCACATGATGAAGGCCGGCGGGGGCTCAATTATCAACACGTCGTCGGATTCCGGCCGGGTAGGGGACGTAACCCGTACGGCCTACGGGGCATCGAAGGCCGCGATCATTTCCCTCACCCAGCACATAGCAACCCAGTACGGTCTTTACGGCATACGCTGCAACGCTATTACACCGGGCGTCATATTGAGTCCCGCCATGAAAGACGATCCAATTCTCGTGACCTTGATCAAACCGCACATTCTCACGCGGGAATTCGGGGAACCCGAAGACATCGCAGCATTGGCTGCGTTTCTCGCCTCGGATGAATCGCGGTATATCACGGGCCAGGCGATCTCCTGCGACGGAGGGCACTTGGCGCATCAACCCCAGGTCGCCGACGTGCGAAAATTCGAAGCCCAACACAAGAAGTGAAGGAGGAACCTTCATGCTCCAGCCGCAAGGGTCCGTGATCGAGTTGTGCCATGTCGTGCGAGACATGGATTCCGCCATTCGCTACTGGAGTTCGCAATTGGATGCCGGACCTTTCTTTGTCGGCGACATGGAGTTTTCCGAGAATCAGTTCTATCGAGGTAAGGCCGTACCACTGTCCATCCAGGTCGCGTTCGGATTCAGTGGAGGTCTCATCATCGAACTCGTGCGGCCGATTCGCGACATTCCTTCCGTCTTCGGCGAGGTCTTGAATGCCACCGGTCCGGGCTATCACCACGTGATGTACCGCCAGGACTACGACGCGGGTCACGCGAAGCTATCGAGAGCAGGCTACGAGCCGGCATTCCATGGTCTGATGCCGAGCGGCGAGCGCTGCACCCTGTTCGACACGCGTCGCGACAGCGGCGGATTTGTCGAGATCATGGATCTGTCGCCGTTCATCCTGGCTCAAATCGACCGGATGTCGAAGGCGCACGAAGACTGGGACGGACATACGCGGCTGATGAGGCCAATGGCCGAGTCCTTCGGCGGCTAGGGATTCAAGGCGAAGTTGGGGAAACTGCAATGACGACCGGGGTAAATACGGGGGTACGACTCGATGCACGGCAATTGACGGCCGCCGCCGAAGCGGCGACCGGGCTGTCCGACTGGGGCCGGGATCAGACGTTTCGTATTGGACTTGGGAAGCTGATCGAGTCCATGAATGACCTCGGTGCGCCCGATTCGCTCATGCAGCAGGTTGGAATGCGTTTGACCGGCAGTCTGATGACGCTTCTGCATTTCGTCGAAGATGAAAAGCTTCATCCGGAAATACTCGACGGTAAGATCGAACGCCCGGTGGTGATCGTGGGTCTCCCTCGGACGGGAACCACCATCACCTACGATTTACTGGCGCTCGACCCCGCGGCGCGAGCCCCGCGGAATTGGGAATTCGCGATGCCTTGGCCGGCCCCCGAAATCGCCACCTGGGATACGGATCCCCGCATTGCGCGATTGGATGGGCTCTTCGCCCAATTGTTGCGGGGTGCGCCCAAGCTCGCGGACATTCAAGATATCGAAGCCAGGGCCTGCAGCGAGTGCAATCTCGCCTTCACACACCACTTCGCCAGCACGCAATTTCCCGCCGAGTGGGGTGCGATAACGTACGGTAGATGGTTGCGGGAAAATCCTTCGGTTCCCGGGCGCTATGCGGCGCACAAGCGTTTATTGCAGGAACTGCAGTGGAAGGGACCGCGAGGTCGTTGGACACTGAAGTCGCCCGAACACCTGTGCAGCATCGAAGAGTTGCTCGAAGCGTATCCGGATGCCTGTTTGGTCTGGACACATCGCGATCCCGTCAGCGCCTTCTCCTCGCTCTCGAGCATGCTCAACGAGTTTCGTAAAGCCGCCGGCGTCAAAGATGACCCGATGGCCGTCGGTCGCTACGTCATTGACACCTGGAGTACCGCCCTCGAACATGCGACCGACGTTCGCAATCGCAGGCCGGAGATCGACCGTGCCGTCATCGACATTTCACACCAGGAAGTGATCGCGGACCGGATCGAGGTCGTGCGGCGAATCCATCAGTATTTCAAGCTGCCGTTCAGTGCCGAACATGAGGCTGCACTGCATGGAGCCGCGATGAAGACCATTTCCCGACGCCTGGGCAAACACACGCATAGGCCCGAGGACTTCGGGATTACACGCGACGAAGTGCATTCACTGCTGCCGAAGTATCTCGCCCGATTCGGCAAGTTCTTCCAGGAGCCGCGATGAGATCCGCGTTGCAGCGCTTTCGGCTCGACGGCCGAACGGCCATTCTCACCGGCGTGGGCCCGGGAGTCGGAGAACATGTCGCGAAGGCCTACGCCGAGCTCGGCGCCAACGTCGTGATTTCGGCACGCTCCAAGGACCGGCTCGATCGGATTGCCGCCGAGATCAATGCGCTCGGCGGCGGCCGCGCGCTCGCCGTGACGGCGGATGCCGGCAGCAAGACGGATCTGGCGGCATTGGCGGATGCTGCGCGCAAGCGGTTCGGACCGATTCACATCGTTTTCAACAATGCCGCCGCCGGTGTCGTCTACGCGCGTGATGGCGGCCTCTGGGCGAACACCGACGAGGTTTGGAAAACAGCGATGGATGTGAACGTGCTCGCCACTTGGCGGTTGACCGAACTTACAACGGATGACATGCAGCAGCACGGTAAGGGCAGCATCATCTCCGTACAAAGCTGCGGCGGATTTACGCCCCTGCCGCCGGCGGTTGCCTACGGCGTGAGCAAAGCCGCTCTGGCGTTCCTTACGCGTTCGCTCGCCAAGGCGTTGGCGCCGCACACTCGGGTCAACGCGCTGTGTGTGGGGTCGATGAGCCCCGATGGTCAAGAAGCCGATATACACAAGGGCTTGAATCTCGCGGAACGAAATGCCATCAAACGCTTCGGAGCCGCGGATGAGGCCGTGGGCGCTGCGATCTTGCTCGCCGGCGATGCATCGAGCTATAGCACCGGCAGCACGATCTTCGTGGAGGGCGGCCGGGTGGGGACCATCTCATAAGAGCGGCCGGAAGGATGCGCTCAAGGACGCACTCGAGGGCGCGCTAGAGAATCTGGACGGGAGTGAAGCGCCTCGACCTGATGCGCCATCCCCGGTCTGTCTTAACCAACTCATCGTCGTAGAATCCGATGCCGCGATGCGCCTCGCCGCCGGCGGGGCCTGGCATCAATAGAGCGTCTACATAGGAGCGTGCAATCGCAGAATTCCCCTGCGCCGTAATCACGAAATTGGTGAGGCGATGCAGCGTGTGGCCCACGCCGGCATGCGCCCCCTTCATGAATGCGGTGATCTCTACCGCGGAGTTCCATTGACCGAATGTCCCGTAGTCCGCGGTTGCATCGTCAGTAAAACAGTCCTGAAATAGCGCCCAGTCGCGCCGGTCGATTCCCGTCGCATAGCGAATCAAAACCGCAGAAATGTCCTGTTCGTCACTCAGTCCCCGCGAATCGCTTCCCGGCGGCATCAACTCAATCCGATCCGAAGAAAGCCTTGGTGATTTCAGCAACGGCGAGCAATCGCGTTCGACGCGCCTCGTTGAGGACGTCCGCGCTTTCATGCGGTCCCAACGGAAAGACATAGGTTGGACCGGTGGGGAGATACTCAAGCGCGATTCGCACCACGTCTTTCGGATCGTAGACACCCTGTGGCTTCAGATTCTTTGCCGCGAGCGCAGCGCGCAGTACTGGAGTGTCCATCGCCGGAGCGGCGACACTCAGTACGTCAACGCCGAATTTGCGCAGCTCAACCCACAAAGACTCTCCGAAATTCACCTCAAAAGCCTTGGTGCCCGAGTACATGGCAACCCGCGGTTGGCCACCGAGCGCAGCACCCGAAGACATCAGTAAAATCCCGCCTCGACCGCGAGCCTTCATGGGAGGTGCAAAGGCATAGACGGCGTCGATCACCGTGCGCACATTCAAGTTGATCAAGCGGTGCGAGTGTTCGAGAGGCACATCCAAAAAATGCTTACCGGTGGAGTCGGCACCCGCATTGGACACATAAAGCCCCACTTCTACATCTGCCATTGCCGCCTTCATTTGCTGTGCCGCGTCCGGGGATGACAGGTCGACGCACAATACACGCGTTTGTACCCGGTACTTATCGGCCAACTCGCGCGCGATCTGCTGCAGCGGGTCCGTTCGCCGGGCCACCAACAGGCAATGGATGCCGAAAGCCGCCAACTGCCGGGCATACTCGGCACCCGTGCCCTCCGAGGCTCCGGCGACAACGGCCCATGGGCCGTACTTCGCCCGCATGCGTTCGGGACGGAGGGGGGCAGGGTTCTGTGCAGACATGCATATTCCTCGGTTGAATCGGCCGGTTCAGAATAGCACCACCGGTCGACGCGGGCATGATGCCTTCGGAGCTTCCGAGGCAGCCGGCACCGCGCCGATCTGCTACGATTTATGCAGCGTACCGCTCCTGTGCGGCCGATTTAACCCGTCGACCTAGTCGAGAAAAGCCATGCGCCAAGCCCGCAAAATCATTATCACGTGCGCGGTAACAGGTTCGATTCATACCCCGACGATGTCGCCGCACCTGCCCATTACTCCCGAGCAGATTACTGCGGAGTCGGTTGCGGCGGCCAATGCCGGTGCTGCAATGATTCATCTGCACGCGCGCGATCCGAAGACCGGCAAGCCGAGCCAAGAGCCGAAATTATTCGCCGAGTTCCTGCCGCGTATCAAGGAGCAATCGGACGCCATCATCAACATCACGACGGGTGGGGGTCTCGGCATGACGCTCGATCAGCGTCTCGCACCAGCGCTCTGGGCGAAACCGGAAATCGCCTCCATGAACATGGGATCGCTTAACTTCAACATCTCAGGGGCCGCCGACAAGATTCGGGAATTTCAATTTGACTGGGAAAAGCCCTACTTGGAAATGACTAAGGATTTCATCCTCTCCAACACCTTTGCTCAAATAGAGCGCGGATTGCGGCAGATGAGTGATAACGGCACCCGCTTCGAGTTTGAATGTTACGACGTCGGACATCTTTATAACCTGGCCCATTTCGCGGACCGCAAGCTGGCCAAGCCGCCGTTTTTCGTTCAGGGTATTTTCGGGATTCTGGGCGGGATGGGGCCAGATCCGGAAAATTTGATGCACGTGAAGACGATTGCCGACAAGCTGTTTGGCAACGACTACTACTTGTCGGTGTTGGCCGCCGGTCGGCACCAGATGGCGTTTACGACATTGAGCGCCATCTTGGGCGGAAACGTTCGCGTTGGGCTTGAAGACAGTCTCTATGCCGGGAAAGGCAGACTCGCAACCTCCAACGCGGAGCAGGTCTCCAAGATCCGGCGGATTCTCGAGGAACTCAGCCTGGAGATCGCAACCCCCGAGGAGGCGCGCCAGATGCTCGAGACCAAAGGAAAAGATAACGTGGCGTTCGGCTGAGACGCCCCGGATGTCAGTATCCCTCGCCATGAGCGCACCCCTGTCACTCGACTCCTTTCGCTTGCTCGGCCGCTCTGGTCTGCGCGTCTCGCCGCTCGCGCTCGGCACCATGACTTTTGGCGCCGCCTGGGGTTCAGACGAGGCGGAGTCCCGTCGAATCTTCGACACCTATGTAGATCACGGCGGCAACTTCATCGATACCGCGGGGCATTATGCCGAGGGACGCTCGGAAACGCTGACCGGGAAGTTTGCGATAGGCAGGCGGGATCGGCTCGTGCTCTCGACCAAGTACTCGCTCGCCGTGCAGCCCGGAGATCCCAATGCCGCCGGCAACGGCCGCAAGAGCATGATGAGGACCGTCGAAGACAGCCTGGAGCGGCTGGATACCGACTATATCGATCTCTTGTTTTTGCATGTGTGGGACGACACGACTCCGGCGGACGAGATCCTGCGGGGATTCGATGATCTGGTGCGTCAAGGCAAGGTCCTTTACATTGGAATATCCGATGCGCCGGCGTGGCAAGTGGCGCGCTTGCAAACCATGGCCGATTTGCGCGGCTGGACACAATTAGCGGCGCTCCAAGTCGAATACAGCCTCCTGCAGCGCACTACGGAACGCGAACTCATCCCGGCCGCGCGCGCTCTCGGGCTGGGAGTGATGCCCTGGTCTCCCTTGGCTAGCGGTGTGCTATCGGGAAAATATGCGGCCGACGCGGGTCCCTCCGGCGACCCGCCTGGCGGACGCAAAGAATTGATTAGCGCGGCGGGCCGCGTCAATGCGGCATCGGTCGCGGTGGCCGACGGCGTCAAAAAGGTCGCTGACGCCATGGGCGTCACCCCCGCCCAAGTGGCGATAGCCTGGACGCTTGCCAATCCCGCCGTGACGTCCAGCATTGTCGGCGCCCGCTCCGTGCGCCAACTGAACGAAAACTTGGGCGCACTGAAAGTGTCGCTGGACGACGGGCAGAAACGTCAGCTCGATGAAATCAGCCGCATCGAACTCGGCTTTCCTCATGATTTTCTGAACTACGAGTTCGTTCGCCAGGGCCTATTTGCCGGCACGCGGGTAAGACCCCGCTAAGTCAGGGCTGTCCTATCCAAAGGTAGGAATTTAGCATCCCGCGACCGAAGGTACGATTCGAACCGGGATGATTCACCATGCCCTGCTCTCACGAAATTATCTTGTTTCTCCGCCGCCATGTTAGCGCTTTGGGCGGCGTCGACGGCTCATGGGAGTGCAAGCTTCAACAAACCGGTCGATGTCGAAGCAATTACCGGCATTGAAAGAAAGTTGTCGACGCTCAACACGATGAAGGACCTGATTCAGTATTACGCACCGGACGCTGTCGTATACGATGCCTACGCACCCGGAGTGTATCGCGGCACGAAGCAGATTTACGATGGTTTCGAGCAGCAGTTCGCTCTAGGCGAGAGTCTGACGGGCGCGATTCCCGATATGAACATCCTATCCGACGGCAAGCTCGCCTGCGCTGCGATGCAGATCCACTTCGACTTCACCATGAAGAACGGCACCAAGGGCACCATTACCCTCCGTCAATTGGACGCCTTCAAGAAGATCGGCGGCAAGTGGCTCATCGTGCAACAGCACATATCTTTCCCGATGGACCCGAAAACGGGAATGGGTCTGCTCGATTCTCCGATGCCCGTGCGAGGCCCGCTCGCGTGGAATGAAAACTCCTTCACCGGACCGGCGGTGCCGCCCGCGCAAGCTAAGAGGGAAGTTCGCGCATGGCTCGACGCCGGCGTGCTCTCCCGCAATCTCGACGAACTGATGACGTATTACGGGCCGACTGATGATGTCATTGTGTATGACGTGTTGTATCCACCGGGGGAATTCCGCGGCCGGAGAGAGATCGGCGACGGTTTCGCCCCGGTGATGAATTACACCGATCCGCGGGTGAAAATGCTCGACTTCGTGGTTGATTCCGACGGCGTGTTCGCCGTGCAAATCGACGCGCAAGATGTAACAGTCACCAAGAGAGACGGCACGAAGTCCAACTTCCTCCTGCGTCAGAGCGACTGCATGCGCCGCATGGGAGGAAAATGGTACTCGGTGTTAGAAGCGGTTTCGGTGCCGGTCGATGCCAAGACCGGCAAATCCGTAACGAAAGCCGCTTCTATTGCATTCAACTGAAGATCTTATTCGATGCGAATATTTCGATAAGGGGAGGCATCGATGACTCGGGCGCAAAATGCCGTAGGTAAACCTCGCGAGTGGTGGGGACTGGTGCATGTAGTGCAAGGCCCAGATATATATGGCACGGCGAGACAAATGGAGGACATCGGGTTTGACGGCGTGACAGCATTGCAGATCTATGCGCCGCCATTCGTGCCGCTTGCAGTCGCCGCTGTTGCGACAAAGCGCCTGCGCATTGCCACCGGCATCGCGGTCGCGGCAACCCGCAGCCCTTTGGAAACCGCCATGCTCGCGATGGATCTCGATCGCGTGAGCCAAGGCCGCTTCATTCTAGGTCTGGGTACCGGGGTCTTGTCCGTCAACATGGGGTCCTACGGACTGCCCGAATATAAATTGGTGGCGCACCTTCGGGACACCGTGAGCGCGGTGCGGCACATCGTGAGGGGCGCCCATAAAGGACTTCAGCCATATAGCGGGACTTACTTCAAAGCCGATTTCAAGGAAGTGATGCTCACGCCACCACCGGTGCGCGAGCACATACCCCTTTGGATCGCGGCATTACGCGACCGGGTCCTTCAACTGAGCTTAGAAGTTGCCGATGGGCTGATGCTGCATGCGTTGTGGTCGCCGGGATACACGTCCGACATGGGATCGAGCATCAATGCGTCTTTGCAGAAATATGGGCGCAAGCGTGAGGACATTGAGATCAACGCATGGCCGTGGGTGGCGATCAACAATGATCGACGGCAGGCGCTCGATGATTCGCGGCCCACAGTGGCGGCCTATGCAGGGATCAAGGCGTATGAAAGCTTTTTTGAGGCCCGGGGATTCCTAGCCGAAGCGAAAATCTGCCAACAGGCGGAACAAAATCACGGGGATGTCATGTCCATCCTGCACCAGGTTCCGGATGAGATGGTAAAGGCCTTTGTGGCTTGCGGCGGTATCGACGAGGTGCTGGAGCAGCTGGAGCCGTACTGGAAGACGGCCGATTCGTTGTGCCCCATGACGCCCTATCGGCATCTTTCACCGGAGAAATTATATTTCTACGGCGCGGGTCTTTTCCAATTGGTGGCTGCAGCGAAGCGATGATCAACCGGAGAATGGTATGGCGGAATTCAAAACTTATTCGGGTGCATACCAATTTGTCCGGCTCGATCGCCGCGACGGCATCCTGCAGGTCCAGCTCCACAACCGGGGCGGCAGCGCGATCTGGGATGCGGCGCCTAACGGAATTCACGCAGAGTTAGGCGATTTGTTCTATCGCATCGGCCGCGATCGGGAGAATCGCGTGGTCATTCTCACCGGCACCGGCGATGAGTTTCTCACCAAAATGGATACGTCCGGCGTCGGAGAAATCAATACCCAGTACTGGGACCGAATCTACAAGGAAGGGAAGGACCTTCTGCAAAATCTGTTGGAAATCGAGGTGCCGGTCATTGGCGCCGTGAACGGACCGGCCTTCATCCATGCGGAATTGTTGACGCTATCCGACATCGTCATTGCTTCAGATCGCGCCTCCTTCGCAGACAAAGCCCATGGACCGGGCGGCGTCGTCCCTGGCGACGGCGTGCACGTCTGGTGGCCCATGCTGCTTGGGCCCAATCGTGCGCGTCACTTTCTCATGACGGGCGCAGAGATCGGCGCCGAGGAGGCTAAACAGCTGGGCTTCGTCGCCGAGGTGGTCCCCCATGCGCACACCCTCGAGCGCGCGTGGGAAGTGGCGCGCGAACTCCTCGCCAAACCGCCGCTCATGCTGCGCTTTACTCGGGTGGCGATGACCCAGCACATCAAACGCCGCATGCTCGATGATCTCGGTTATGGCCTGATGCTCGAAGGCATGGGCATCCTTTCGCTGGTCGGCAAGTAGACGTGGAGGAAATCGAAGCAGACTTGGTCATCATTGGCGCCGGAAGTGCGGGCTGCGTTCTGGCGCGCCGCCTATCGGAGGATTCAAATATACAAGTGCTGGTGCTCGAGGCGGGCGAGCGGGATCATAACTTCGTCACCGATGTGCCCGGACTGACCATGCGCCTGATGGGGAATCCTCGTACCGACTGGTGCCACCGCGCCGAGCCCGATCCAACGCTCAACGGTCGCGCGCTCACCTGGCACGCTGGGAAAATGTTGGGCGGCGGCAGCGGCATCAACGGATTGGTGTACATACGCGGGCTACGGCGAGACTACGATGATTGGGCGGCGGCCGGTTGCAGCGGCTGGGCCTGGGACGATGTGGTCCCGTATTTTCGACGAGCCGAGCATGTCGAAGACGACGGCCTTGCATCGTTGGGAACGAATGGACCCCTCTCCGTGTCCCGGATTCGTTCCTTGCATGAACTGACGCCCAAGTTCGTGGCAGCGTGTGCGCAGGTCGGCGTTCCAACGCTTGAAGACTACAATCGAGGCGACCGGGACGGCGCATTCGTCAATCTCACCAATCAGCGGCGAGGTCAGCGCGCAAGCACCGCTAGGAGCTATCTAAAGCCGGTGTTGGGACGGACAAATCTGCGGGTCATCCGCGGCGCCCACGTCGACAAAATTCAGTTCGAAGGCAGACGCGCGTGCGGCGTACGCTTCCGTCTTCACGGTCTCACGAAGGAGGTCAAGGTTCGCGGCGAAGTGCTGTTGAGTGCCGGTACCATTCAATCGCCCGCGATCTTGCTGCGTTCAGGTATTGGTCCCGGCGAGGCGCTGCGTGCGCAGGGTATTGAGGTTCAAGCGGCAGCGAGCTGCGTTGGCGAGAATTTGCAAGACCATGCGGGCGTCATGGTCGGCAAGTTCGTCAACGTGCCGACGTACAACAGCCAGATGGATCCCTTCAATGGTCTACGCCATCTTGGCAATTATCTGCTGTTCCGCCGCGGGCCGTTAGCCTCTGCGGCGGTGCAGGCAATGGCGTGGGCGCGCAGCGAGCCGACGCTTGCTGAGCCCGATATTCATTTGAATTGGTTTCCGTTCGGGGTCGACTACAATTCGACGCCACCTGCCATGCACAAGCGTCCGTGCGTCAGCGTGGGTGCCTGTGTTTCGCGCCCCTTTGCGCGCGGCAGCGTCCGCTTGAGCAGCAAGGATCCGCAGGACCGCCCTGTGATCGACCACCGCATGCTCGCCGATGAGCGGGACATGGCGACCATCGTGCGTTCGATACGCCTCATCGAGAACATCTTCGCTGCGCCCGCGCTTGCGCCCTCAGTGATCGGCACGAGCCCTCCGTTCGCGGATGTCGACAGCGAGCGCAGTCTGGAAAGCATCATCCGTGACCATGCGGGGCTCGGTCTTCACGCCGTTGGCACTTGCCGCATGGGATCCGATGGTCAATCGGTGGTCGATCCCGAATTGCGGGTGCGTGGAGTTAACGGCGTACGCGTCATTGACGCATCCATAATGCCGCGGCTGATCAGCGCCAATACCAACGCCGCGAGCATCATGATTGCCGAGAAGGGCTCGGTCCTGGTGCGGCAAACTACACGCCCCGAAGGTCTCTCTATGGCACGGAAGCGGCTTGCGCCTGCTTGACGATTTCGCCAAAGTCTTCCGGGAGCAGAAAGCCTGCGAATACTGACTCGATGGCCGCTGTCTCTACCTTTCGAACATAGAGCTGATGGCTGGGGTAGAGCACATTGAGTTTTGGCTCTGGCGTAGGCGAGGGATCAAATCCCGCCACCCCGTCCCAAGCGTCGGTATCGTTATCCCATGGGTCGTGCGCGCCAAACAGCACACAAAGTGGATTCGCTGCCAGGGCACCCAATGGCCGGTCGCCGGTCTCGGTCGAGATCGGAACGGCGATCTGCGGATAGCGGATGCCGCCGATGGCAAGCCCCGTCGTCGCATCGCGGTTCAATGAGGCTAGGCCGGGAGGCGCAGGCAGCGCGACGCTGAGCCGCGGCGCGATCGGCGGTGCGATTCCGAAACGGACCCACAGATCCAGCCACCGCATCGCTGCACGCTCACCATAGGTCGCGGGTCCTTGATTGATCGGCGGAATACCGCAATCGAGTGTAAAGGGAAAGTCAGATTTCGCCGCATCAGCTAACGTAAAGTTCAACAAGTACTGATCGGCGTGCGACGTGCCCGCCATTTCCCACATGCGAAATCGTTTGCTGTCAGGCTGCAAGTGAACGCTTACTCCGGCGCCGAGAACGGTCTGATCGGTTTCGGTGTTCAAGAACAGCACGGGTTGTTCCAGATCGGTGCGAATTTGAGCGACTGCCGGCACCGGTATATTCGGCGTCGCCGGGACGCCGGCGGGGGTCGGGATTGCTGGATCAAAATTAGTAGCGACCGATTGGGAAAGAGGGGAGCCGGACCCAGCACTATGGATGAGCACGCCGTCATAGACATGTGCCGTCGGCTGGATGGCATTGTAATAAGTGAATAAGAAGAACGCGGACTGAGAATTGCCGACTGCGATCAAGTTTTTTATATGAGCTGTGAGAGTGCCGAGCGGGGCGGGCCCGCCGGCCGCCGGCTTCCTGAGGGCCACCGCTGCCTGCGAATAAATATCGTAGGAAAATGAATCGCCCGGATGAAAGATTGCCGCATAGCGCGCGCCCGGCCCCGTTTCCCAAATCTGCAGGAACGCGTCACCGACGAATTGAGCCGAAACACCCACCCAGACATATCCATCGCGCAGCAGTTCGTCATGGCCTTGATCCCAGTCGGGTGTGCCGTCCGCGCCGCCGGTGACGTTCATCCACTCGACATAGACAGTGCCGTTGAAGCCGCGCGGATTGATGGGACGGCGTATCAAAATGCGGGTCGTATACGGCGCGGTGTCCGCCGCGGGACTTGCGGGCCAAACGCCGTCAGAGCCGAAAGGTCCGGTCGACAGGTAGCTGCGCGCCTGACCGGAGATGAAAAACTCCTGCTCCGTATACCCTAATTTAGACAGGTCGATGGCCGTCGAAGAGAACGGAAAGCCGTGGGTTCCGATAGGCGGCCGCGAAATAATCGGGGACGGCGTCTGTGCTGCCGCGACCCCAGGCCGAAGCGCAGCGGCTAGGCCGAGCAATGCCAAACCCAGGTAGACCGCCCGGCTCACGTGTCGGGAATTCCAAATGCGGCCAAAATTGTCCATGGCTCCCCCTGACCTATTTCTGTGTGACGAATTCAGCCGAAAGGTAGCAAGCTATCCGCCGGCTCAGATGAGGATTGCACACGTTAGAGGTTAATGCAATAGATCTAAATGGCGGAATTAAGTTGATTTGGAAGAATTTATTCCCTATTCAGGCTATTCCTTTGGTTGTGCCGCTTCCCTGCGCTGTACATGACTTAAATAAGCTCGCCGAGCACCCGCCGAGTCCTTGGATGCGAGTCGTTCGAGCATGAGCTCAAGATCAGCGGCATCGTTCCAGCGGACCAGGCTATGCGGGTCCATCGGGCACGCCACTAGCAACAGAATTTCCGCGACAGTGCGTAGGGGCGCGTTGCCCCCTACGCCCGCGAGTTCGACGTACATCTGGCGAACGGCACAGACCGACGCCCCGGTGGGTGACGCCACCACGCCAATTGCGCGCTGCAGACTGAGAATGTGCTCTTTACTTGCGCCGACGCAGCCACGCGCCATCGCCTCGAGCAAAATCTCATCCACGAATCGCCAGGCATCTGTTGGGGGGTAGTTGACCGCTTGCAAATATCGGAAGGCGCGCAGAACCGCCTTCCGGCGGTCAGGTGCTGCGACTATGAGCCCTGCGCCTCTCCCGAGTTGCATGGAGACCGCAGAATTCTCCTCCAGCATCCGAATCGCTTCGCGGAGCACCGCAGGCGTACAGTCATAGCGCAGGGCCAATTCGTGGAAGCCGCCCAACCTGATTCCCGGAGTCCAACCTTGCAACCGGATGTCACGAAGGATTTCTCGCGCCACCAGTTCTGCCTTCAATTCGGGCGCACGCGTAGGGAGAGGCCTGCTTGTTCGCGGTGCGCGATCCATCTCGCTCCACTCCGCGCTTGAAGCAAAGAAACGAGACTGCATCACTCTGATCGCAAATAGCTGCGGCACGTCACCGGCGATCAACGCTTCAATGCTCTGAAGCGTCAGCTGCCAGAACTCGCCTCGGAGCCGTTCTTCCGGTTCGCCCAGTGCGCGCGGAATAAAATCCAATCCGCATTCCATGGCAGTGCGCACGGCCAACGTACCCGCCGCGTCACCGAAAGCCTTGAAAAAAGCGATGACCATGCGACGATGCCCGGACGTATGTTCGAACTGCTCATCCGACATCTCTGTGAGGGTCCGAGCGAGATTGCGCAGCAGATCGACTTGTTCAAAACTGACACTTTGGGCCCTGCAAACAAAAAGGTAGGTGTCGCTTGCTCGGAAGAGACTGCTGAGATCAGGGTAACCGCCGATCTCCCGTTCGATTGCGAGCGACAGGTTGCGGGCCGCGACCTCAACGTCTGGGGCATTGACGATCAATCCGCCCCCGGCACCTCTGCGCATGGACGCCACGCCTCGCTTCTCGAGCAGCCGCACCGCTTGACGAACGACCGATCGCCCGGCTTCGCTGCGGCTTCGCAGTTCTTGCTCAGACGCGAACACCGAGCCGGGCAACAATGACGAATCGCGGATCTGGCGTTCAATCTCATCCGCAAGCAGGACGCCCGCGGGCCCGCGAACGGAACCGACTACCGTTGCTTTCTGTCCGATCTGTCCGGCGCCTGCCATTGATGCTCCGCAATTCGAGATCGCGGTACAATATCGGATAATCGCCGTTATCGTCGATAAACACTCGCGCTGCTCTTTCGCCGCTAGCGGTCACTTCATCGAAACATAGTGCGGTCAAACTTAGGCCGCCATGACTAGACAGAGATGACGCACTCCCTTCGGTCAGATTGTGTTTACATTTGCCTCTCGGCAATGCTCGTCGCAGGCGCTGTCCACGTTCGGGCGCAAGTTGTTGAGGGCGCAGTGCCATCGATCCCGGCACACGTTGGGACATCCGGTACCAATTCTGGCATCGCTCGGCGGGTAATTCCCCTCGAAGGCCAGAGCAATTTCCGCGATTTGGGAGGCTACGAAACCACCGATGGCCGTTACGTAAAATGGGGAATGATCTTTCGATCGGGAGAACTCTCTCGCCTGACCGCCGCCGACTATCACCGAATTTCAGCCCTACATGTCCGAACGGTCTACGATCTGCGGGACCAAAACGAGCGCGCGGGCCAGCCTACTCACTGGGATGCAGGGTCCGTGCGAGTATTCGCCTCGGCGAAGTCGAGCACGGTTTCCAGCACCATGGCGACTCTGTCAGATCCCAACCTGAATGCCGCAAGTGCTCGCGCCGCGCTTGCCGAATTCTACGGCCAAATGCCGGGGCTGTACGCATCCGAGTATCGGGCGATATTCCACGAGCTTCTTGCGGGAGATGCGCCGTTGCTGCTGCACTGTACGGCCGGAAAGGACCGCAGTGGTCTCGCTTCGGCGTTGATACTTAGTGCCCTCGGGGTGCCGCGGACGATCATCGTGCAGGATTACGAACTGACGGACCAACTCCTGAAGGCGCCGTCGGGGGCACCGCAGACGGAGTTCATGAAGAGATTCCTACGGCTTGCACCGGATGTCCAACACGCAATGATGAGCGCCGATCCGAAGTATCTTGAAGCGGCGTATGCCGCCATAGAATCCCAATATGGTTCGTTGGACCATTACTTTGCCAAAGCACTCGACATCGGTCCTGCCCAGATCAAGCGGCTGCGAGCGCTGTATCTGGAACCTTGACCTAGTTGCCAACCTCAACTCGGCGACAGCACGCCCATGTCGACCATCCCGGCCATTCGGCCATATCGTTTGGAGTGGCCTTCGTAAAACCGCAGCAAATGGCCGTAGACCTTGTACTCTCCCGGCGAGATATCGAGCGATGGATACCAGTGCGGCGCGTAGGTGTAATGCCCGATCTCTTCGGTCAAGGTGATGATGTCGTCCCCCAACCTGAGGCTCTCGACGATACCGTCCGGATAGCGCCGAATGCCGATCTCATCGGCTTTCGCCACCACCGTGCCTTCGGGCGTGTTCTTGAATGCGAAGCGAGTATCGGCGTCGTTCGCGAGCGGTGTGTGCGAGCCATGCACGACGTTGGCGGCAACGCTTACTTTGCCATCCATGGTACACATGATGACGGTGGTCACCGTGCCGACGCCACCCCGCGGCCGGGGACCGAAGGAACGATCGCGCAGTCCGACGCCATCGAACGGACGGCCGCCGATATGGCCGGTGGCATGGCAGCCCACTTCATAATGGCCCAAGGAGAAATTCTTGAAGGTGAGCAACTTTTTGAAGTCGATGGGCTCGTGATTCGACACTGAATCGATGTCGATGTCCCGATTGCTTTGCTTGAAACTATAGCGCCGCCACCCGTCGAGTTCGACCTCGATCAGATCAGAGTGCAAAAGCGTGTCGGTGTACGTGTCGTCGCGCCATGCCCGGCCTCCGCTCACCACTAGCAGCGAGTGCCGGGTCTTGCCGGTGGCCGAATTGCAAAGGATATGCATATTGAACGCTTGCTTGCTGTCCGGATCGACGGCCGCGGTGGCCCACGTATCGGACCACACCGGATCGGCACTGACGAACGGGCGCTCCGGATGCCCTTGCTGGTCGACCGGTAGCGTTGGCTGGCGTGGTTTCATGTCATATCTCCGCTCAAGGATGCAGTTTGTGGTCGGAGCGGCTGCTCGCCGGCGCGGGTGAGCACTGTGACTTCGCCCGTACCGGGGTTCAAGCGCAACCGATCCCCGCTCTTGATCATGGTAGTGCATTCGCGAACGTTCACGATAGCGGAAAGCCCTAGCTCGCGCGCCACAGTCGAGGTGTGCGTGAGCAAGCCTCCGGTCTCGACAATGACTCCCGCGGCAAGTGTGAAGTAAGGTGTCCATCCGGCGTCCGTGTGCGGCGCGACCAGGATTTCCCCCGGTTCGAAGCCGTCAAGGTCATCTGTGTGGAAAACGACGCGTGCGCGCCCTTCGACAATTTCGCCGCTGACGCCCAACCCCTTGAAGACCGGATGTTCAGCATCGCGAGACTCCGCACCAATCGCTACCGCCTCGCCTCCACAAATGAGTTCGTATTCCGGCAAGTCTTCGAGACGCGCGACTTCCTGTCTGCGTCGGCTGCAAAGTTCCCGTAGATTGATCGACGCGTCGCCTTGAAGTACCCCGCGAACCTCCTCCAGAGATAAAAAGTAGAGATCTGCGACCGCATCGATTCGCGATTGCGTGACCAACCGGCGCCCCACCTCGCGAAACAATTTGCGCAGCATATCGACGCGAACGATGAGACAGGCCTTGGCGCTTTCGCGGGCTCTCGCACCCGAGTGTGCACCGCGAACAAGCGTCCTGACGACCGCCTTGCGCAGAGGGCTCAAGTCCGCTAGCAATGCGGCGAGAGCAGCGCCTCTGGCCTCCCGTGCACTGCCTTTTTCGTGCACGTTTGATTTGAGCAGTCCTGCGAAAGCGTCCATGACGGGCGTGGGGTCTTCGCTCCAGGAGGGCATGCTGATGAGAAATTCTGCCACTGAGCGGTATCCGTAGCGATCTACGACGGCTCGCAGTGACTCGTAAGCTCGAGGGTCCAAGCGATCGAGGGTGCTCCAACGCTGCTCGGACGCGGGCAGCGCTTCGACCAACTCCGGTGTGCGCAATTTGGCAGCTTGCACGATTTCTCTGAATGCGCCGAGCAGGGGCGGCGCTCTCGATGTCGCCCAAATCGCTCAAGATCGGAATGATGTGCTTTGCGCGCTCCGGGCCCGCGATGCGCGAGAGTGCGCCGATCATGATGAGACCAAAAATCGTTGCGCGCGTGTTCCAATCGCAAGCAGTCATCAATTCCTGTTGATAGGGTTCGATCAGTGCATCTAATTCTGCGGCGGTTTTTTCCGCCAAACGCAACGCGGCGCGCTTTCGGAGGTGCCGATTGAGCCTCGGCTCGCAAACAGCGAGTGACGCGGTGCACATCATGTAGAAGCGCGGAGCGTAGAGACGCACGCGCATGCGATCACGCCGGGAAATCTCCGGGCCGGGTGATCCTGAAAGGAATGTGCTGCCCGAAGAGCTGCGCTTCGAAATCCCCCGCGCTCGCACCCGGCAACATGTCGGCCATCCACAGAACCCAGGATAGATTCACGTACAGGCGTCCTTGATGCACGCGCGTCGTCAACAAACCGGGTGGGTCGATCGTATCGACACCGAGATCGCGCAACTGACGACGGATGCCATGATCGTTGGGCACTTGCACCGCAGTGAGGTCCAACGGCCGGAGCACACCGGGATATGCTTCACGGCTGTTGACCCGGGTTGCGTAGGGCAACCGTTCGTCGAATTCCATTTCAAATAATTTGCTGGGGAACACGAGATCGGCGGGCGAATACACGGGCAATATATCCTGTACCGGTCACTCGATGGCTGTCATCGACTTGGCGGCTTCAGCAAGAGCCGCCAGCAAAGCCGGCAACCGATGACGAACATAGATAACCTGCACGCCCGCCTTGAGCGCTCTGGAAATTCCCTCGTCCGTCTCGAGCGCTGAGCCATATGCTGCTCGAATGCCTTGCAGTCTCGCATCCAAATCGTCGTCCAGAACGCCGATGTCGCTGGCACCCAGGGCATCGATGGACGCCAGCGGCTGAATGGACAGAGGCGACTTCGGTTCGGCCCACTCGATGAGGGTGCGCAGCACGCGATCCTCGCGTTCATCGAAGTTCACCAGGGGTAGTCGACCGTAATAGATGCGCCCGCTGCCGCCATCCACCGTGACTTCTCGTCCCTCCAACCGGATGAGCGTAGCCGGCCCGCAACCGACCACGCACGGGCATCCGAGTTCACGGCAGACCACGGCCGCGTGGGAACTGGACCCACCCACTTCAGTGATGACGGCGCGGGCTGCAAGCATGCCGTGGATGTCATCGGGGCTGGTAGTCGGGCGGGCCAGGATGACACCGATGTCTTCGCGCTCAACCGCGTCGTCGGCCGAAACGACGACCATGCCGGATGCTATGCCGGGCGACGCCGCTTCGCCTGTTGCCGCTATCTCGGAGTCCTGCAGCGCAGCCGGATCCAGGCCGGGCTTCAGTAGCTGGCGGGCATACTCGGAAGTCAATCGACGCAACGCTTCGTCCTTGTCGATCATTTTTTCTTCGCATAACTGGACGGCGAACGCTGCGGCGGCACGCGCCGAGCGCTTGGCGCGTCGGGACTGCAAGATCCAGAGCCGGCCGCGTTCAACTGTGAACTCGATGTCTTGAATGTCTTCGGCATGAGATTCGAGCAGCTCACCCGTTTGAATGAGTTGGGAATAGACGGACGGCATCGTATCTTGCAGCGTGCTGAGCGGCGAGGGGGCCTTGCGGCCGGAGACGACGTCCTCTCCTTGGGATTTGCGAAGCCATTGCCCGTAAGGTCTTCGATCCCCGGTCGCTGGATTTCTCGTGAACAATACCCCTGACCCGGAACTCTCATCGAAATTCCCGAATACCATGGCTTGAATAGTGACGGCAGTTCCCGCGGAATCGTTCAACCCGCGATGCTGTCGGTACGTTTTGGCTCGGGGAGAGTTCCACGAAGCGAATACTGCTTCGGTCGCGGCGCGAAGCTGACGCCAGACGTCATCCGGCACATCGGCAGTCTCGTTGCAGCCGACCGTCAGGCGATATTGTTCACGGAAAGCCGCCGCGATTTGATCCGCAAAGGACCGATCCGAAGTCTGTGCGGCGAGCGATTCGCAAATCTTCGCCGTGCTGCCGAGATTGAGAATGGTATCCATCATGCCCGGCATACTTTCCGCCGCTCCAGATCGAACGGAAACGAGCAGAGGTCGATCTTCTGAACCGAAAAGTTTACCGGTGGCGAGTTCTAAATAGCGGATCCCTGCCAACAATTCCTGCCACAGTTCATCCGGAAGGGTACCGGCCTCTGCCACGAGTGCATGAGCGGTTGTCGTCAAGGTCACCGCTGGAGGTACCGGGAGTCCCAAGGAACGCATCCAATTTACGCTCCACGCCTTGCCGCCGACGAGTTCCCTGCTCAGAGCCCGGGTTCCATCGAGAACGGACAACCATCGATAGGCCGGTGCAGCTGAGGTACCCTCCGGCGTTGCATTCACTGCGCTCGACCTGCATGCGCCTCCGCAGCGCGTGTCAGGCCGTTGATGGCGATGAGCTCTTCGTGCAGTTCGAACCAGACCGTGTGATAGCTATCGAGGATTGGGCGGGCGACATAACTGGCCTCACCCAGGCGGATTTTCTCGAGCGCATGAGCCAGGCGCCTTCGATAATGCGTCAGACGCGGCGCCGTTTGCTCGATGCGTCGAATGATGGGATCTGCGCTGACATGCAGCTGATTGAGCCGCGCCGCCACTCTTTGATCGTACCCTTTATCGGTATGATCATTGGGGGTACCGTCGGCACGCAGCTGCCACGCCGTGATGGTCGCCTTGAGTTCAACGTTGACCGTACAGAATTCCTCATACAGCGTCCGCAAGCGCGAAGCATCCAAGGTGGTTCGTTCTTGTTCTACCATCGTGGCCGCCGTGTGCCGACCGACCGCGGTGAGCCGCCATCCTCGGGCCGTGGATTCGAGCCAGCCTGCAACCCGGAATTGTTCAAATGCCCGTGCGACCTGCGGACCGTCGATGCCCAGTGCGGCACTCGCGGTTTCAGCCGAAAGGAGACCCTTGACACGAGCGAGCTGCAACAACGCCAACGGATTCATGCGCGTTCTCGATCCTTGTCTCGTACCGCGATATGGCGCCACCCATCATATATCATAGATGAAACCGGCTCTGCGAAGCACACCGGTCGTAGCCTAGAATAGACGTCCGGCGGGAGCCGCAATCACTCAAGATGACCAAACTTCAACAAACGCCGATCAAGAGCCTGAATCCGACGCAGCTGACGGTCGGAATGATCGAGGTGGAAGAGAAGAGAAAACGCCTGGCGGCGCTTTCGCCCAAAGACCAGAGCGAGTTTCTGGAGGCGCACCCCATGCCGGCCGTCATCGGGCCGGGTAAGAAAATGTACATCACGGATCATCATCACTTGGCGCGAGCCGCGTTGAATGCCGGTGTGGCCAACGGTTGTTTCATGGTCCAAGAGGATTTCTCCTCCCACGATCTTGATGACTTTTGGGAAAAGATGGATGAGAACCAGTGGGTTCATCCATTGGACCATAACGGAGTGCGTCATCGTTATAGTTCTATACCGAGCCGCTTGGACCAATTGGTCGATGATGTCTACCGATCGTTGGCGGGATTTGTGCGCGACGCCGGCGGCTACGAGAAGACGCCCACCGCGTTCGCGGAATTCATCTGGGCCGATTTTTTCCGGCGCAATATTGCGGTCGAGGACGTGACCGCCGATTTTCACCAAGCAGTGAAGGACGCAATGCGCCTGGCACAGAGTCATTTGGCGCACGCGATACCCGGCTTCAATCACAAGTAACTGGGAAACTCCGCATTGACTCCTGTGACAGCCGGTGACATCGCGGCACGGCTCGACCGGCTGCCGCCGTCGCGCGCGGTTTGGACCATCGTCCTGCTGATCTCTTTCGGCGGTGTATTTGAATTCTACGACGTGTTCTTTACCGCGTACGTCGCGCCCGGCATGCTCAACAGCGGCTTGTTTACGCCGGAGTCCTTGGGTGTTTTCTCCTTCCTCGAGGCTGTTCGCGTGTCGGGATTCGGCACCTTCGTGTTTTCAACCTTCGCCGGCTTGTGGCTCGGGGTCGTGGCGCTGGGCCACGTGGCGGATCGGTTCGGCCGCAAATCGGTATTTACGTGGTCGTTGCTGTGGTATGTCGTCTGCACGAGCATCATGGCGTTTCAGCATTCCGGCCAATGGTTGAACATCTGGCGATTCATCGCCGGAGTGGGCTTTGGTGTGCAGCTCGTTACCATCGACACTTATATCGTGGAGCTGACGCCGCCGGGCTTGCGGGGACGTGCGTTTGCCATTAACCAGTGCATTTGCTTCAGCGTCGTGCCGGTTGTCGCGTTGCTCGCATGGGTCATGGTGCCCTCGAGCCCGTACGGTCTCGACGGCTGGCGCTGGGTGGTACTGTTCGGCTCGGTCGGTGCCATCATCGTCTGGGGACTGCGATCCGGCATTCCGGAAAGCCCGCGTTGGCTCGCGAGCAACGGCCGGATCGATGAAGCGGATGCGATTGTCCGCGAGATCGAACGCAAAGTAGCCGAGGAGTCCGGCGGCGTGCTGCCGGCAATTCAGGCGGTCAAGATCGAAGAGCGAGGTCGCTCCAAGCTTGCGGATATCTTTGTCGCCAAATTTCGCCGCCGAACCATCATGCTCTCCGTGTTCAATGCCGCTCAGGTCATCGGCTTCTTCGGATTCAACTCTTGGGTTCCAACGCTGCTGATCGCCCGTGGGATCAACATCACACATGGGCTGGAATACGCGTTCATCATCGCCATTGCGCAGCCGGCGGGCCCACTGATCGGCAGCTTTTTTGCCGACAAGATTGAACGCAAAATCCAAATCATCGGCGGTCTGACTTGCATGGCGGTCCTCATGGCAGCTTTCGCGTTCGCAACCTCGCCGCTGCTGCTCATTCTGATCGGCATCGCCTTTACTCTTGCCGCGAACATCATGTCCTACGCTTATCACGGCTATCAGGCCGAACTCTTCCCTACCCGTATCCGCTCTCGAGCCGTGGGCTTTGTCTACTCGTGGAGCCGGCTTGCCGCCGCCTTTGCGGGGTTGATCGTCGGCTCGCTTCTCGCAACGGGCGGCGTTCGGGCGGTCGCGCTGTTCATTGGCGGTGCGATGCTTCTGGGAATTGGGATGATTGTAGGACTCGGAACCTCTACCAACGGGGTTGCGCTGGAGGAACTGAACACCTAGAAACGGGCGGTGTGCACAATCGAGAATTACGTCACCGAAATGGCGCTGAAAACGTGCGAGATTTAACGGCAACCTTTGCTGCATAGCGCTCGAGGTGAAATGAATTGTTGGTGCCTGCACTACTCATTTTGGGCTTTCTCGCCATTTGGTGGCTGCCCCAGATAGCTGCCAATGTCGGCAGCACGGGCACGCAGTGGTGGCTGATCGGTCGTCCCACCTTAACGGACCGCGAGCTGATTCTTCATCGTCGCCTCGCAACCATGTTTCCCGATCACGTCATTTTCACGCAGTTACCTTTATCGCGGTTGATGGACATCATTCCGGCGACTAAAGGGCGGTCGTCGAACCCGGATCGCTTCAAACAATTCGTTGCCGACTTCGTTTTGTGCAGGCGCGACTTCAGTGTCGTAGCGGTCATTGAACTCGCCGATTCGGCCAACGCGCCGCTCAATCACGAGGATGTGGAAACTCTCAAAACAAACGCGGTGGAATCCGCCGGGTTGCGGCTGGTGAGAATCGGAACCGGTCCGATTCCCTCGCAAGCCCAGATAAGACGGATCTTGCAAGATAGAATCGATCTTTAAGACCGCATCCCGCGGAGTCGGGGCGCAACGGCGCTAAATGTTGTCTAATACCGCGTGGTTAGGCAGCAAATCTCAGCGGTATGATAGTAAATTCAGGCGGCAAGTCCGTCTTCGCGGTTTTTGAATTGGCGGCGGCGAAGTTCGCGGAGCGGGAGTTTTTGCACGTTCCGCTCGAGGAGTGCCGAAGTTACTCCCCGGTTGCCGCAACGCTCCAATATTCCGAAGCTCGTAGCCGCGTTGAAG
Source organism: uncultured Gammaproteobacteria bacterium (assembly GCA_963755965.1). Lineage (GTDB taxonomy): Bacteria > Pseudomonadota > Gammaproteobacteria > Steroidobacterales > Steroidobacteraceae > Bog-1198. Next base: position 21,426 of record CAVWLU010000004.1, on the reverse strand, counting down.
CCATCGCGGAGCGGCTTGGGGCCGCGGGCTACGGCCCTCGCCACCGGGTCGCAATAGCGCTCGACAATCGTCCTGAGTTCTTCCTGTACCTGCTGGCGCTCAACTCGCTTGGCATCAGCATCGTGCCGCTGAATGCCGCCATGAGCGTGAAGGAACTCTCGTTCGTCCTTGCGCACTCCGATGTTGCACTTGCGGTGACGCACTCTGATCACGCGTCTCACATACGCACCTGCCTATCGGCGAACACTCCGCTCGTGGTGCTGACGGAGGCGATGGACGCATTTCCAGCCGCGGCGCTGCCGCCGGTCGCGTGGCCCGCAGAGGCATCGCTGCTCTACACGTCGGGTACCACCGGAACCCCCAAAGGCTGCATTTTGACGAACGATTATTTCTTGGGCGTCGGAAGGCTCTACACCAGCCTCGGCGGCCACTGTCAATTCGACGGGGTGAGCGATCGGCTCGCCACTCCGCTACCGGTCACGCACATGAATGCCCTCGCGGTCTCGTTCATGGCGATGTTGATGACCGGAGGTTGCCTGATTCAGCTCGATCGGTTTCATCCGTCGACGTGGTGGCATTCTCTGCGTACCAGCCGGGCGACTGCGTTTCACTATCTGGGCGTCATGCCCGCCATGTTGCTGAAGGCTCCCCCGTCCACCGCTGATAACTTTGCAGGGACGCTGCGATTTGGCTTCGGAGCCGGAGTCGACCCGCGGCATCACGCGGCGTTCGAAGCCCGATTTGGCGTGCCGCTCGTCGAAGCCTGGGCGATGACCGAGACCGGTGCCGGAGCCTGGATTACCGCGAATCAGGAACCTCGACACGTCGGCCAGCGCTGCTTTGGGAAAGCGCCGCGCGGTCTGGCCTATCGAATCGTCGATGACGCCGGGATCGACGCCGCACCGGGAGCCGTAGGCGAATTATTGGTGAGGCGCGATGGCGCGGATCCGCGCCAAGGATTTTTTTCGGGCTACTATAAAGATGAAGCGGCAACCGAGCAGGCGTGGACAGGCGGCTGGTTTCATACCGGCGACCTGGTGCGAGCTTCGGAGGACGGATCCTTGTTCTTCGTCGACCGCTCGAAGAACGTGATTCGTCGCAGCGGCGAGAACATCGCGGCGGTCGAAGTCGAAAGTGCGCTGCTGACCCATCCCGATGTCCTGGCAGCGGCCGTGTGTCCGGTGCCCGACGATATCCGGGGCGAGGAAGTCTTTGCCTTCGTGGTCTTGCGCGCCGGCTTGTCGCCCGCCGTTGATACCGCGATGCAACTACAGATCCATTGTCAGCTGTCGCTCGCCTATTACAAAGTGCCGGGATATATCGGCTTTCGCCTGGATTTGCCGCAAACAGCCTCCCAAAAGCTTGCCCGGGCCGAGATCAAAGCGCTGGGAAGCCGTGCAATCCAATCAGGAGAGGCACTGGATCTGAGGCACCTCAAGAAGCGCGGCGCGGCACCTGCCGTTTGATGGAACATTGACCCGCGCGGATATTTTAGGGTTAAACTACTTCGGATGGCAACAGTCGGACACGCTTCATTTGCCGCAGGCGGCGACGCCCGGGACTACTTGGATGTGGTGCTGGTAGCGCCCATCACCGTGCCGTACGTAAGGTATTCCATCCGCAATGCCCATTGGTTCGTCGCGAACGCGCTGTCCCGCTTGCTCAAAGCGTCGGGGCTCGAAAAGACCGACGTCGACGGTTTGAGCGTGGGCAGCTTCATGCTGGCGCCCGATACGGCAATCGGATTGACACAGCATCTCGGGATCACGGTGCGCTGGCTCGACTACGTCCCGCTCGGCGGTGCCTGCGGTATCGTCGCGCTGCGTCGCGCGCTGCGCGCCGTGCAGTCGGGCGATGCCGAGGTCGTCGCATGTATCGGCGCGGACACGAACCACGTTGATTCGTTTCGCCAAAGTCTCGGTAGCTTCAGCGTGTTCGCCCGCGATGCCGTTTTTCCCTATGGGTCCGGCGGCCCGAACGCGAGCTTCGCATTTCTCACCTCCTACTACATGCGCACATACGGAGCCACACGCGAAGATTTCGGCAAGATCTGCGTGGCGCAGCGAGACAATGCACTCGGCTATCCGCACGCGATGTTCAAGAAAAAGCTCACGCTGGAGGAGTATCTCAACGCGCGGCTGATCGCGGATCCCATCCGCTTGTTCGATTGCGTCATGCCCTGTGCCGGCGCCGAGGCCTTTCTGGTCATGACCCGTCAGCGCGCCGAAGAACTCGGGCTGCCATACGCAGTCGTGCGTTCGACCTGCGAGCGTCACAACGCGTTTCCTGATGATCCGATTCAGTTCCGCGGCGGCTGGGTCCTCGACCGGGAGCATCTGTATGGGGCGGCCGGCGTCGAGCCCGCCGATATCGACTTCGTAGAGACCTATGACGATTATCCGGTCATGTCCGTCATTCAGCTCGAGGACCTGGGCTTTTGCGAGAAAGGGGAGGGACCCGAGTTCATCCGCCGCCATTCCTTCACCACTGACGGCTCGTTTCCCATCAACACCAGCGGCGGCCAACTCTCGGTCGGCCAGGCCGGCTGCGCGGCCGGCTTTCTGGGATTGGTCGAGTCCATTCGACAATTGACAGACCGCAATTTGGCGCGGGCCGTGCCGGACGCACGCTTAGGGCTAGCCGTGGGTTTCGGCATGATCACCTACGATCGCGGCCTGTGTTCCGGTGCGGCGGTCCTGGGCCGGGCCGACGCATGATCCCGCCGCTCGGCAGGCCCAAGCGCAAGAACCCGATCCTTCGCACGCGGGTACCGCTGCTGCCTCCCTGGGCCCGGTCTCGCGCGGCGCTTGGGCTTACCGCGGCGGCAGCGCTCGGCCGATTCGAATTGCAGGTGTGCGGCAATTGCAACACGGTTCAGTACCCGCCCCGCGAGTCGTGCCATCGCTGCCTGTCCGATCAGCTAAGGTGGCGCGAGCAGTCGGGATTGGGGGAACTGATTTCGGAGACGACCGTCCGCCTCAGCCACGATTCGTTTTTCCGCGAGCGCGTGCCGTGGCGCCTTGGTTTGGTGCGGCTCGATGCGGGTCCTACCGTGGTCGCGCATTTGCATAGCGGCTGCTTGCCGGCGCCGAGTCGCACGCGAGTCGGTGCCCGCCTCGATAAATCCGGCCAGGGCGTTCTACTGGCATTTCCCATCGATGAGGTGCCCAATATGGCGGACGATAGTGAACTTCGTGAAATGACCTGCGATCCAAAATTTCGAAAGGCATTGGTGACCGATGGCAAAACCGCTGTCGGCCAAGCCGTCGTGCGAGCCCTCATTGCGGCGGGTGCGGATTTGGTGTGGGTGGGACACGCGGAGCCGTGGAAGAAAGTCCCTGGTCTTGCGGAACTCGAGGCTTTGCCGCAAGTCACCTTGTTGCCTTTGGATCTCACCGACTCACGCTCCGTGAAGGAACTGGCCGGCGAAATCGGCGGCAAAGTCGATATCTTGGTGAACACGGCCGAGGTACATCGCACCTTCGGGATTGCCTCGCGAAGCGGCGTGGAGGTCGCTCGGGCGGAGATGGATGTCAATTACTTCGGTTTGTTGCGCTTGGCGCAGGAATTTGGTCCCGTGATGCGCTCGCGCGGTGCCGATGGTCAATCGAGCGCGACCGCATGGGTCAACCTCTTGTCGATTTATGCGCTCAGCAACTATCCTCCCCACGGCACGTTCTCGGCGTCGAAGGCCGCCGCGTTCTCATTGTCGCAGTGCCTGCGCGCCGAGATGCGGCAAGGCGGCGTCCGGGTCATCAATGTATTCCCTGGTCCGATCGACGATGAGTGGAATCAGGTATTGCCGCCCCCGAAGCTCGCACCCGACGCCTTGGCACGGGCGATTGTCAAGGCGCTTCAAGACGGCATAGAGGACGTTTATCCTGGCGATGTGGCCCAAGAGTGGCTCGCTCGCTGGGTAGAGAGTCCGAAGACCCTCGAACGGGAAGTGAGCATATGAGGAACAAGCCCGCATGGCTGCAAATTCACTGATTTCGTTGGCGGCCGAATTAGCGTCCGGACAGATCCGCGTCGTCGATCTGACGCAAACCCTATCGCCGGAATTTCCGCAAATTGTGCTGCCGCCGGAATTCGGTCAGTGCTGGCCCTTCAGGATCGAGGAGGTGTCTCGGTACGACGAGCGCGGCTCCGCCTGGTATTGGAATAATTTCTCGTGCGGCGAACATACCGGCACGCATTTCGACGCGCCCATTCATTGGGTGTCGGGCCGCGACCTGCCCAATAATGCGACCGACACGCTACCGGTGCAGCATCTGATCGGGGCTGCTTGCGTCATCGATTGTTCCCAAGAAGCGGGTGCGGATCCGGATTTCTTGTTGACCGCGGATCACGTCCGACGGTGGGAAGCCGTCCACGGCCGCATTCCCCCGCGCGCCTGGGTACTCATGCGCACCGACTGGTCGAAGCGAACCGATCCTGTCGCCTATCAAAACTACGATGAGACCGGTCAACACACGCCCGGACCTGCCACCGATGTCGTACGGTTTCTCATCGATGAGCGCGACGTCGTCGGGTTCGGCTCCGAATCCATCGGCACGGATGCCGGTCAGGGCTACCACCTCAAGCCGCCGTATCCGTGTCACTATTATATGCATGGCTCGGGACGATACGGACTGCAGTGTCTCGCGAATCTCGATCAGCTACCGCCCACGGGCGCGGTGGTTTTTTGTGCTCCCCTCAAGATCAGGAACGGCTCTGGCAGTCCCATTCGAGCGTTGGCGCTCGTGCCGAGCTGAAGGCGGCGATCATGGCTGAACGTTCATTCGCGCAAGAAGTCGAGAAGCTCCGCATGGGGGCGGGTGAGGAGTTTCACGGCGAGGGCATTCTCGCGGTCACCAAAGCGTTACTGCAGTCCGGTGTGGGATACGTCGGCGGCTATCAAGGTGCTCCCATCTCGCATCTGATGGACGTATTGTCGGATGCTCAGGGTGTGCTCAAGGAACTGGGCGTGCACTTCGAAGCGAGTGCATCCGAGGCGGCCGCCGCCGCCATGCTCGCCGCCTCGGTGAACTACCCGATTCGAGGCGCCGTCACTTGGAAGTCCACCGTTGGCACGAACGTGGCATCGGATGCTCTCGCCAACGTGGCCTCCGGCGGGGTCACCGGCGGTGCGTTGGTCATCATCGGAGAGGACTACGGGGAAGGCTCGTCGATCATGCAGGAGCGATCGCACGCTTTTGCGATGAAATCGCAAATCTGGCTGCTCGACCCTCGTCCCAATCTCGAAAGCATCGTGCAAATGGTCGCGCGCGGATTCGAGCTCTCAGAGGCATCGAATACGCCGGTGATGCTGGAATTGCGGATTCGCACCTGTCATATGTACGGGCGCTTTCGCGCGATGGACAACCGTCCGCCCGCCTTCTCGGTTCAGGACGCTCTCGACAAGCCCGTGCGCGACGTGTCGCGGATCGTGCTTCCGCCCGCCAGTTTTCAGCACGAACAAGAGAAGATTCATAAGAGATGGCCGGCTGCGCTCGCCTTCATTCGCGAACATCGAATGAACGAGTTCATGGGCACGCCGGACGGCGACGTCGGCATCATCGTGCAAGGCGGCTTGTACAACACGCTGCTGCGGTCCCTCGAACTCGTCGGCGTGGCCGATTCAATCGGCAATGCGCGCCTGCCGCTCTACGTTCTCAACGTCACCTATCCGCTGCTCGACGAGGAAGTCGTTCGCTTCTGTGCGGGCAAGACGGCTGTCATGATGATCGAAGAAGGTCAGCCAGAATTCATCGAACAGAACTTGAACATGATTCTGCGCAAGGCCGACCTGCAGACCAAGATCGTCGGCAAGGATTTATTGCCTCGCGCGGGGGAATACACCGGCCAGGTGCTGGAGCGCGGCGTCGAATCGTTCTTGCAACGGTATGCCCCGGAACTGCTCGAAGCCTCGGCGCTCGAAGGCCGCGGGGATCTTAGGACCGCCCGCAGGGCGAGGCGCGAGCAGTCCAAGGAGGTCCAAGCGCTCGCCGGACTGTTGCCGATGCGGCCGGCGGGATTCTGCACCGGCTGCCCGGAGCGACCCATTTTTACGGCCATGAAGCTGGTCCAGCGCGAGCTCGGTCCTTTGCACATCAGCTGCGATATTGGCTGTCACTTATTCTCGATTTTGCCGCCGTTCAATCTCGGCAACACCACGATGGGTTATGGCTTGGGTGCCGCGGGCGCCGCCGCATTCAATTCGCCGCGCGGAAAACGCGCCATCGCCGTCATGGGTGATGGCGGCTTCTGGCACAACGGACTTACCTCCGGTGTCGGCAACGCCGTGTTCAACCAGACGGACAATGTGCTGGTCATCGTCGACAACGGCTATTCGGCCGCCACCGGGGGGCAGGACATCCTGTCCTCGCGCGCGGTTAACCGATCGAAAAGCACCAAGCACCCCATTGCGGCGGCAGTGAAAGGTGTCGGCGTCAAATGGCTGCGAGTGGTCGATCGAACATACGATCTTAAGCGCATGCGCGATACGCTCCGCGAAGCGATGACCACTTTGGAAAAAGGGCCCAAAGTCATTGTGGCGGCATCCGAATGCATGCTCAACCGGCAGCGGCGGGAACGGCCCGAGCAGGCTCGTGCGATCGCTTCGGGCGCAAGGGTGGTGCGCGCGCGGTTCGGTGTCGACGCCGATACCTGCACCGGCGACCACTCATGCATCCGGCTGTCGGGCTGCCCGTCGCTGACCATTCGTCCGAATCCGGATCCACTGCGCCAGGATCCGATCGCACATGTCGACAACTCCTGTGTGGGCTGTGGATTGTGCGGAGAAGTCGCTCATGCGGCGGTACTCTGCCCGTCGTTCTATCGGGCGGAGCTCGTGTTCAATCCCACCCGCTGGGACCGATATCTCGCATCGATTCGAGGTGCCGTCATCGGATTCTTCCAACGACTGGCGGACAGCCGGCGGTTGCGTCATGAGTTCTGAACCGGTCTCTTGCGGCGCAGGTGCGCCGTCCGCTGTGCATCGCCATTGCGGCGCTCGGCGGGCAGGGCGGCGGTGTCCTCGCCGACTGGATCGTCGAGGTCGCGGAGCGCTACGGCTGGCTGGTGCAATGCACATCGGTGCCGGGCGTGGCGCAACGGACGGGGACGACGGTGTACTACCTGGAGACCTGTCCGTCATCGGCGAGCGGATCGGAGCCGGTTTTTGCGCTGATGCCGGTGCCCGGCGACGTCGATGTCGTGATCGCCGCCGAATTGATGGAAGCGGGGCGCGCGGTTGTGCGTGGACTCGTCACGCCGGATCGCACCACGCTCGTGGCGTCGACGCATCGCGTATACGGCATTACGGAAAAATCCGCTCTCGGCGATGGAATCGCCGACGCGAATGCGGTGCTCGCGGCGCTTCGCAGCGAAGCGCGCCGTCTCGTGTGTTTCGACATGGAGGCGACCTGTGTGCAGACGAGCAGCGTCATCAGCTCCGTGCTCTTCGGAGCACTCGCCGCGTCGGGCGCGCTGCCCTTTCCACGCGATTTGTACGAGCAAGCGATTCGGAGCGGCGGGGTCGCCGTCGCGGCGAATCTCGCCGGCTTCGCCGCGGGCTTTGCGCAAGCGCTGAAGTCTTCCCCGGTGGCCGGTGTCATCCCGCCGGGATCGGCGCCTGTCAGCGATGTGGGTAGGCAGCTAGATGCAAAGGTCCGCGCGGCATTCCCAGCCCACCTGCACGGACTCATCGTCGAGGGCGTGCGCCGGCTGATGGATTATCAGGACGGCGCCTATGCTGACTTCTATCTGATGCGATTGACCGAGGCGCTGCAATGGGACGCCGATGCGGGGGGCATCACTCATGGGTTCGCGCTCACGGCCGGCATCGCACGGTATCTCGCCCTGTGGATGTCGTACGAGGACACGATTCGCGTCGCCGATCTGAAAACGCGCCGGCAGCGGTTCGAGCGTTTTCGTCAGGAGGTACGTGCCGCGCCCGAGCAAATCGTCTATGTCACCGAGTATATGCACCCCCGTTTCCAGGAGCTTTGCGAAACGCTGCCCGCGCCGATCGGGCGGCGGCTCGCGCGCAGCCGCTCCGCTGCGCGGCTCTTGGCTCCCCTATTCGGCCGAGGCCGACACATGAATACCGCCAAAATAACGGGGTTCATCGCCTTGTACGTGCTGGCCGGGCTCAGGCGGTGGCGGCGCGGCACGCTGCGCTATCAGGTTGAGCAGGCCCGGATCGACGCGTGGCTTATGCGCATACGCGACAGCGCATCGACCTATGACCTTGCCGTGGAGATCGCCGAATGTCAGCGGCTGGTCAAGGGGTATAGCGACACGCACGAGCGGGGCTTGCGAAACTACGGGACCATCATGCAATTCATCGATCGTGAGAAAAATCGCCCCGATCTCGCCGCGAGCGTGCGTCGGCTACGTTCGGCTGCGCTCGCCGATGAGGACGGACAGCAGCTCGATTCGGCGTTGCGCGAACTCGCCGCTTAAAAGTCAGATCCGATGGGTTTCGATCGAGCGACGAAGGTGCATCAGGAGACGCATCAGTTCCTCGGTTTGTTTGTCCGATAGATCGGCAAACATCTCGTCCATCCAATGCTCATTGGCCGACGCCATTTTCAGGAATGTATCGCGCCCCTTGCGAGTGAGGCGCACCGTAGCGGAGCGGCGATCCTCCTGATCGACCGTACGGGTCACCAGGCCATCCTCGATCAGCCGGGTCACGACGCCGGTGACATTTCCGTTCGAGACCATGAGGGATTCGGACAGAGCCGACATCGTCAGGCCCTCTGCGTGGCGTTCGAGGGCCGCCATCACGTCGAAGCGCGGCAACGTCGTTTTGAAGTCCTCATCTAGCCTTACGCGGAGCCTTTTTTCCACAGTCATGGTGCAGCTCAATAACTTGAGCCAGAGACGCAGGGACTGCTTCGAATGAGGAGCACCCCCGAGCCTGTCAGTGAACGTTGGGTTACCGGCATTGGCCATTATCCGCTCCGCGCCGCGAGGTGAACAGAGACTCAATACTAATACTTGACACTTAAAATATCTATCTCATACTACCGGGACGGTGGGAGATTGCAAAGCCATGAAACGCATCGTCTGTCTCGGCGGCGGCCCCGCAGGCCTTTATTCCGCGATTCTCTTCAAGAAAGCTCTGCCAGACGCCAAGGTCGAGGTCCATGAGCGCAACCGGCCGGACGACACGTTCGGCTGGGGCGTCGTGTTTTCCGACCAGACCATGGCGGGGTTTCGCGACGCCGACACTCCCACGCACGATGCCATCGTCGGTAGCTTCTATCATTGGGACGACATCGATGTGCACTTCCGCAACCAATTGGTGCGTAGCGGGGGTCACGGATTTTGCGGCATCGCGCGCAAGCGCCTGCTGAATATCTTTCAAGAACGCGCGGCCGAGCTCGGAGTTCTGCAGACGTTCCAGCACGAGATCGGTCCCACGGCAGAATTTGCCGACGCCGATTTGATCGTCGCGGCCGATGGCGTCAACAGCGTGCAACGCAGCCGACATGCGGATGTCTTCAAGCCCCACATCGACGTCCGCAAATGCCGATTCATCTGGCTCGGCACGAAGCAGAGCTTCCCGGCCTTTACCTTCGCCTTTGAAAGCACCCAGCACGGCTGGTTTCAAATTCATGCCTACCAGTTCAGTCCGGATCTTTCGACCGTCATCGTCGAAACGCGCGAGGAGACTTGGAAGGCCCATGGCCTCGACCAATTCACGGCCGACCAGTCCATCGAGTTCTGCGAACAATTGTTCGGCAAATACTTGGGTGGTCATCGTCTGATGAGCAACGCGCGCCACTTGCGAGGCTCGGCGTGGCTGAACTTCAGCCGCGTGCTTTGCGAGCGATGGCATCATGGGAACCTCGTGCTCATAGGCGACGCGGCGCACACCGCGCACTTCGGCATCGGGTCGGGCACGAAGCTTGCGATGGAGGATGCGATGTCGCTGGTATCGCAAGTGGCGACCGCGCGGGATGTCGGCGCCGGGCTCGAGCGCTATCACGCGGAACGCAATCTCGAGGCGCTCAAGCTGCAGAGCGCAGCGCGCAACCGCATGGAATGGTTCGAGAACGTGGCGCGTTACACTCATCTCGAGCCGCAGCAATTCGCCTACAGCCTGCTCACGGCGAGCCAGAGAATCGGCCATGCGAATCTCAGGCTTCGCGACCCCGGGTACGTCGATTCCGTCGAACGCGACCTCGCGCGCCGCAGCGGACTCGCCGAGCCACGGCCGCCGATGTTCCTGCCCCTGCGCTTAGGATCCATGGAACTGGTCAACCGCGTCGTCGTATCGCCGATGGCGCAATACTCGGCAACGAATGGATTGCCGGACGACTGGCACCTGATGCACTACGGGTCACGGGCGGTGGGAGGCGCCGGGTTGATCGTCACCGAAATGACTTGCGTCGCTCCCGATGCCCGCATCACGCCAGGCTGCACGGGTTTGTGGAATGACGCTCAAGCGCAAGCCTGGAAGCGAATCGTCAATTTCGTGCACGACCGCTCGCCCGCGAAGATTGCCCTGCAGATCGGACACGCCGGCCGAAAGGGCTCCACGCAGCTCGGTTGGCAGGAGATGGATCGGCCCTTGCTCGAAGAGAACTGGCCGCTGATATCGGCATCCTCGGCGCCGTATTTTGCAGGAGTCAGTCAGACGCCGCATGCGATGGCGGCGGACGATTTTTCCCGGGTTACCGCGGAATTCGTTCGGGCCACGCGGTTCGGTGCCGCCGCCGGATTCGACATGCTCGAATTGCACATGGCGCACGGATATCTCCTGGCGAGTTTCCTCTCGCCGCTCACGAACCAACGTCGCGACGATTATGGAGGGCCGGTTTCCAATCGCCTGCGCTACCCGTTGGAGGTATTGCGAGCCGTTCGCGACGCGTGGCCCGCCGAAAAGCCATTGTCCATAAGAATTTCCGCGCACGACTGGGCGCCGGACGGACTGGATGAGGCCGATCTCATTGCCGTGGCGACGGCATTCAAGCTTGGCGGTGCCACTGCGATCAGCGTCTCGACGGGGCAGACCGTTCCGGACCAGCGGCCCGTGTATGGCCGGATGTGGCAGACACCCTTCGCGGACATGATCCGTAACGTGGTCGGCATTCCCACCATCGCCGTCGGCAACATTTTCGAACCCGATCACGTCAACACCATTGTCGGCGCGGGCCGTGCCGATCTCTGCGCCATTGCGCGGCCTCATCTTGCGGACCCAGCCTGGACTCTCCATGCGGCGGCGAGTCAGCACTACTCATCGCAATGGTGGCCCGATCCGTATCTGGCCGGCAAGAGCCAGCTGGAGCACAACCTCGAGCGTGCTGCACTCGCTCTGGGCGCCGTCTGATGGCCACTCCCCTGCAAGGACGTCACGCGCTGGTGACCGGTGCGGGCCGGGGCATCGGCGCGGCGATCGCCGCGCGGTTGGTCGCCGAGGGTGCGCGGGTGACCCTGTTGTCGCGCACGCAGAGTCAACTGGATCAGGTGGTGCGGGAACTCGGCGATCCGGCTCAATCCGTCTGCGCGGATATCACAGACTTACAAGCCACCCGCGAAGCGTTTGAGCGCGCGGTGGAAGGTTTTGGGCCGGTCGATATTCTCATCAATAATGCAGGCCACGCAGAGAGTGCCCCCACGCACCGGGCGCCCGAGGAGCTTTGGCATAACATGCTCGCCGTCAACCTCACGGGGACCTATTACGGCATACGCGCCGCACTTCCGAACATGATCGATCGCCAATTCGGCCGTATCGTCAACGTGGCCAGCACGGCCGGCGTACATGGCTATGCCTATGTCGCGGCATACTGCGCGGCGAAGCACGGCGTCATCGGGCTGACCCGGGCATTGGCGCTCGAAGTGGCTCAGCGCAACATCACCGTGAATGCCGTATGTCCCGGATACACGGAGACTGATCTCGTTCGGGGAACCATCGCGAACATCCAACAGGTGACCGGCCGCAGCGCAGAGGAGGCGCGAGCCGCACTGACCAAGAACAATCCTCAGGGCCGTCTCATTCAACCGACCGAAGTCGCCAATGCGGTGGCATGGCTGTGCCTGCCCGGCGCTGAAGCGATTACCGGCCAGAGCATCGCGATCGCCGGCGGCGAGGTGATGTAGTCGATGAACACAACAGGAGTTGCCATGCCCACGCCACCGCTCTCGACGTACACGGCTGCGCATTTTAAGTGGCGTGTTGCCAATCGCGTTGGATTCGTCGAACTGAATCGTCCCGAGCGCAAAAACCCGCTCACTTTCGAATCCTACGCGGAACTTCGCGATCTGTTTCGCGCCTTGGTGTATGACCGTGAAGTACGCGCCGTCGTTTTCTCGGGCGCCGGAGGGAATTTCTGCTCGGGGGGAGACGTGCACGAGATCATCGGTCCGCTGACCCGCATGGCCATGCCGGACTTGCTGGACTTTACGAGAATGACGGGCGATCTGGTGCGCGCGATTCGGGCTTGTCCGCAGCCTGTCATCGCGGCCGTCGACGGCGTCTGTGCGGGCGCCGGGGCGATCCTCGCGATGGCCTCCGATATCCGCTTGGGAACGCCGGCCGCGCGCACAGCATTTCTATTCACGCGCGTCGGGCTTGCCGGCTGCGACATGGGTGCGTGCGCCATCCTGCCGCGGCTCATTGGCCAGGGCCGCGCGGCTGAATTGTTGATCACCGGACGCGCGATGAGCGCGGAGGAGGGCTTGGCCTGGGGATTTTACAGCCGGCTTCTCGAACCGGATCAGCTGCTGGCGGCCGCCGAGATCATGGCAGTTCAGTGTGCGGCCGGCCCCGTGTTCGCTCACGCGATGACGAAAAACATGTTGAATCAGGAATGGAACATGAGCATCGACCAGGCGCTCGAAGCGGAGGCTCAGGCCCAAGCCATTTGCATGCAGACAGATGATTTCAAGCGCGCGTTTGAAGCCTTTGCGGCGCACACCAAGCCGGAGTTTGGCGGCCGGTGACGCAGCTCGCGCGTTACCACGGCGATCTTTTGTCGCTCCCCTTCTTCGAGGCGGCGCATCGATCGATCGCGAGCCAAGCAAACACGTGGGCCCATGTAGCGCTCGAGGATCTCGAGCACGATGAGACCCGCGACGCCGTCGACGCCCGATGCCGTGATCTAGCCGCCAATCTGGGCGCCGCCGGTCTCACGCGCTACTGCGTGCGGCAGGAGTTCGGCGGTGCACTGCCTGATTTCGACGCGCGGGCGATATGCCTCATCCGTGAGACCCTCGCCTACTACGACGGGCTTGCCGACTTTGTTTTCGCGATGCAGGGACTCGGCAGCGGTGCCATTTCGCTGGCCGGCAGCCCGTCATTGCAATCACGATACTTACCGCGCATCGCCCGCGGCTCGGCAATCGCTGCTTTTGCTCTATCGGAGCCCGAGGCGGGTTCCGATGTGGCAGCGATGAGTTGCCGCGCCGAGCGCCGGGGAGATCACTACCTGCTCGATGGCGTCAAGACGTGGATCTCGAACGGCGGGATCGCAGATTTCTACTGTGTTTTCGCGCGCACCAGTACGGGTCAAGTACGCCCCGACGGGACCACCGCCGCGCAAGGGATCAGTGCGTTCGTCGTCGAGGCCTCCGACTTAGGGTTGTCGATCGAACGCCGTATCGACGTCAATGCACCTCACCCGCTGGCCCAGCTCGGGTTCAGGGGCTGCCGGATCCCCGTGGATCGCCTGATTGGCGCAGAGGGCGATGGTTTCAAGATCGCCATGCGTACCCTCGACGTATTTCGTTCATCCGTCGCGGCGGCGGCGACAGGCTTGGCGCGTCGCGCTTTCGATGAAGCCCTCGCTCACGCCCGGACGCGAAAGATGTTCGGCAAGACGCTGGCGGATTTTCAGCTGACGCAGGCGGCGTTTGCCGATATGGCGAGCGCCATCGACGCCGCTGCGCTTCTCACCTATCGCGCGGCGTGGCTGCGCGATACCGCTCAGCCGGTGACGCTGGCTGCTGCGATGGCCAAGATGACGGCGACAGAGTCCGCTCAGAGCGTCATCGACCGCGCGCTGCAGATGTTCGGCGGCCGAGGCGTCGAGCGAGGCGAGATCGTCGAGCGCCTTTATCGCGAGATTCGCAGTCTTCGGATCTACGAAGGCGCCACCGAGGTGCAAAAGCTCATCATTGGACGCGAGGTCTTGAAATGACGCATAAAGTCCTGCAACCGGCGGACTGGCTCCGAGCCAAGGGATATTCAAACGGCATCGCCGCGCGCGGGACGCAGGTATTCATCGCCGGACAGATCGGCTGGGATGCCGATCAGAAGTTTTCTCACTTGGCGTTGGCGCCGCAGGTACGCATTGCGCTCGGAAACGTACTTCGCGTGCTCGCGGAGGCCGGCGGCCGGCCCGAGCACATCGTTCGCCTGACCTGGTATTTGACCAGCCGCCAGGAATATCTCAACGAATTACCCGCGATCGGCGAGGCATATCGCGCCGTGATGGGACGGCACTATCCGGCGATGTCGGTCGTTCAAGTGTCCGCACTCATCGAGGCCGATGCGAAGGTCGAGATCGAAGCGACGGCCGTGCTGCCGGACAACTAACCGATGTCCATGTGGAGACCACCGGAGCGAATACGCCACGACGCGAAGCCAGGCCAGTGGCCTTCGGCGGCGCAGGCGGAACGCGCATTGCTGTTTCAACCCATTGAGGTAGGAGCGCTCGAACTGCGTCAACGCACGTGGGTTCCGGCCATGGTTCCCTGGCGTGCGAGCGAGGATGGGTTGGTCACTCCCAAGGTGCTCGCCTGGTATGAACGCTTCGCCCGCGGGCGACCCGGCGCGATCGTCGTGGAGGCCACCGGCATTCGCGATGTGGCGAGCGGCCCGCTTCTGCGAATCAGCGAGCCGCGTTTCGTCACGGGACTCCGAACCTTGGTCGAGACGGTCCGACAGGCGAGCGCGGGCGAGACGCGGGTCTTTATTCAGCTCATCGATTTTCTGTCGATCCGCAGGCGGCCGGATCCGCACAAGTTCTTCGAACGGTACTTGTCAATTTCTCCGGAGCATCGCTGCGCTCTGAACATGCCTGAAGCGTCGGATGCGGATATTCGTACGCGGCTCTTGACCCTCGAGGCCGGTGAACTCGCGGACGTGCTGACGGCGCAAGAGCTCGAAGCTTTGCGAATGGGTGCCAGAGAACGCATCACCGATACCGATCAAGCGCACATTGCGGCATTACCGCAGGTGCTCCCCGAACTCTTCGCTCGGGCGGCGGTTCGCGCTCGCGATGCCGGATTTGACGGCGTCGAATTGCATTACGCGCACGCCTATACCATGGCCTCCTTTTTATCGGCGACCAACACTCGAACCGATGGTTACGGCGGAACCCGGGAGCGGCGTGTACGTCTGCCGCTCGAAGTATTGGCGGAGGTACGCCGGATGACCGGCCGAGATTTCGTCGTCGGCGCGCGAATTCTGGCGGATGAATGCATCGCCTCCGGCTCGACGCTGTCTGACGCGGGGTTTTTCTCGAGCAAGCTTGCCGGGGGAGGAAGCGACTTCATTTCATTGTCCCGAGGCGGCAAATTTGACGACGCTCAGCAACCTAAAATCGGCGCCGCCGCCTATCCTTATACGGGACCGAGCGGTTACGAATGCATGCCGAGCTATTACTCCGATGCGCCCGGACCGTACGGGCGAAATCTCTTGCCATCATCGCGCATTCGCGCCGAGGTGCGTGCCGCCGGTCATCCGACTCCCATTGTCGTGGCCGGGGGAATTCACAATTTTCAACAGGCAGAATCCGCGCTTGCACACGGCGCAGGCGACATCGTCGGTTTCGCGCGGCAGGCGCTTGCCGACCCTGACTGGTTTCTGAAAGTTCGCTTGGGACGGGGCGAGGCGGTGCGGCTTTGCAAGTACACGAACTATTGCGAAGCGCTCGATCAGCGCCACCGCGAGGTCACTTGCGAGTTGTGGGACCGCGACAACTTGGATCAAGATGGTGTCGCGCGATCGGCTGACGGCAAGCGCCGGCTGGTTGCGCCGGACTGGCTGCCGTGAGACTGCGGAGCAAGACATTGTACGGTAGAGTCATGTTAAGGAGGTCTTGGTGACCCAGTATCGCGACAACCCCAACGCCATCCGCTCCCTGGTACGCGGCGGCGACATCCACCGCGACGTTTACGTCAACCCGGAGCTGTTCGATCTAGAGATGGAGCGGCTATGGCACACCGCGTGGGTATACGTCGGCCACGATTCGCAGGTTCCGGCAATAGGCGATTACTACACGACCGAGGTGGCGCGTCAGCCCCTGTTGATGACGCGCGCACCGGATGGCGAAGTGCGCGTGTTCTACAACCGCTGCGCACACCGGGGCTCCCGCGTCGTCAGCGCACTCTCGGGTAACTGCGGCGGCATCCTGCGCTGCCCGTATCATGGGTGGACTTACCGGCTTGACGGGTCGATTACGCACCGTCCCGCTAAAGGGCGGCTACACCGGTACCGGTTTTGAGGGGTCCCCGGCGGCCTCAGGACTCACCGCCGTTCCTGGCCTCGCCGTCCATCGCGGCTTTGTATTCGCTCGCTTCAGCCGCAATGGCCCTTCCTTTAGCGACTATTTCGGCGATTCACTGTCATCGATCGACAATATGGCGGACCGCTCGCCCGCGGGCCGCCTCGAGGTCGTCGGCGGAACTTTGCGTTACATGCACAACTGCAATTGGAAAATGTTCGTTGAAAACCTCAACGATGCCATGCACCCCATGGTGGCGCATGAATCCTCCGCCGGGACGGCCAGGGATTTATGGAAAGATCAGCCGCCGGACGCGCCAAAGCCGATGGTCATCGAACAGTTTCTGCCCTTTGTCTCGAACTATGACTTCTACGATAAAATGGGAGTCAAGATCTACGAGAACGGGCACAGCTACACGGGCGTCAATTATTCGATTCACTCGAAGTATTCGCACATGCCCGAGTACGAGGCGGGAATGGATGCCGCCTATGGCGCCGAGCGTGCGCGTGCCATCCTCGGCGAGATCCGCCATAACACCGTTTACTATCCGAGCCTCACCGTCAAAGGAGCGATTCAGACGATACGAGTCGCGCGCCCGATTGCCGTGGATCGAACGTTGATCGAGAGCTTTACGTTGCGGCTGGTCGGTGCGCCTGAGGCGCTGCTCGAACGTAGCGTGATGTATAACAGACTCATCAATGCACCGACGTCGGTGGTCGGCCATGATGACATTCACTGCTATCGAGCGATACAAGAGGGCCTCGCGGCTGGGGGAAATGAATGGGTCAGCGTGCACCGCAATTACTCGAGCGGCGATGAAGAGCGCGCGATCGCCGGCACCTACAACGGTACGAGTGAAGTCTCGGTGCGGGGTCAGTTTCGCGCGTGGCTCGCCGCGATGACGGCGGATGCGTGGGGTCGATGATGAGTGGGGTTGCAGATGACGGTGAACTGATCGAGTTCGTTTATACCGAAGCGCGGCTCATCGACGAGAAGCGGCTCGATGAATGGTACGATTTATTCAGCGATGACGGTTGCTACTGGATGCCGCTCACGCGCGGGCAGAAAAGCGGCCGCACGGAGAATTCCCTGCTCTTCGAGGACAAGCTGCTGCTGAAATTACGCATCACTCGGCTGCGAAACCCAAATGCGTACTCGCAATCGCCGCCGAGCTGGTGTCAACACATTTTGCAGGCGCCCACGGTCGAGGACCGGGGTGCCACGAGCGGTGTCGCCGTGATGCGCACGGCATTTATGTACGTTGAGAGCAAACAGGACAGTCAGGAAGTCTACGCGGGCGTGGTATGGCATCACCTGAGGCGAGTTGGACAACGCCTCGCGATAGTTCTCAAAAAAGTCGAATTGCTCAATTGCGAAGCGGCTTTGCCTTCGCTGCAGCTGTTTCCATGAATCGGGTGCTGCTGACCGGCGGAAGCTCCGGTATCGGATTGGCGATTGCAGAAGCCTTCCTGGATGGTGGGTATGAGGTCGTGAGCCTCGCGCGCCGGCCGTGTCCGCTGCGATCGGAGCGACTTCGATCGATCATCGTAGATCTGATGGATGCCGATGCAACTCGCTCGGCGGCCGTCGAGTTGGCCGCCGAAGCTCCGGCAACCACGATCGTCCACTGTGCCGGTGCCATCAGAGAAAAGCCGATCGAGGAGACGAGCATTGCGGACCTGGCGGAGCTCGCCAATTTGCACTTGGCCGCCGCACTATCAATGGTGCAGGCGAATTTGCCCGCCATGAAAGAGGCGCACTTTGGACGTATCGTCTTGATTTCGACCCGGGCCATCCTCGGACTCGCAAAACGAACCGCATATTCATCGACAAAGGCGGGAATGCTGGGCCTCGCACGCACGTGGGCGCTGGAACTTGCGCCCCATGGAGTCACCGTCAATGTGGTGGCTCCGGGGCCGATCGCGGAGACCGAAATGTTTGAGGAAATCATTCCGCCGGACAGTCCCAAAATGACCACCGCGGCGCGTCAAATACCCGTTGGCCGCTTCGGCACGCCCGCCGACGTGGCGCGGGCGGTGACCTTCTTTGCGGACCCTAAAGCCTCGTTTATCACCGGCCAGACGCTATTCGTTTGCGGCGGCACTTCGGTCGGCAGCATCGTTTTCTAGCTGCCTCAGCGTTCGAATGGCGGCGATTGAAATACCGGGGTAAACGTCTCAGAATCCATCGTTGCCCACGTTTTGCCGATTCGGCGGAGAGTAAATGCCAAACATCGACCTAGAGCTGGCCGCACTTGCAAATCACATGGGCAGCAGGCGCGAGGCGATTTTGCAATCCTGGCAAAGCGTTATCAGGAAGGATCCCGCACTCAGTACCGGCGATTCCCTTCCCCGAGGGCAACTTTTCGACCATATCCCCGCCATTCTCGCGACCTATGAGCGTGAACTTCAACACTCACCCAGGACAGGTATCGCTGATGGCGCCGGCCAAGAGCCCGCGGCGGCGCACGGTCTGCAGCGATGGCGGCAAGGATATGATTTGCGTGAGGTCACGCGAGAGTTGGGCAAGCTGAACGAGTGCGTCGTGGCTGAATTCGATGGCTACACCATGGCACATCCGGAGGTCTCGCACGCTGCCATGGCCACCGCGCGCCGCGTCTGGGCAGCGCTCTGCAGCACCGGAATCGAAGAGAGCGTCGGTCAGTACTTCGCACTTCAACAGCAGGAAGCGGCCGGCCAGGTCAAGGATCTCGAGAGCGCGCTCAACGAAATTCAAGAATTGGAACAGCAACGAGCGGACCTATGGAGACAGGCGGCGCACGATTTGCGGGGGAACCTCGGCGTCGTCGCCAATGCGACCGTCGGGCTGACGCACAGCGGACTTCGCGAGTCTTCGCGGGACGATTTTGTGCGCATTTTGATGCGCAACGTTACGTCGCTGCATCATTTGCTCGACGATGTAACGAGCCTTGCCCGCTTGCAAGCGGGCCGGGAACAGCGGTGCGCTGAGCCGCTCGATGTGACGCCGATCATGCAGCAGCTCTGCGAGGGCATTCGGCCGTTGGCGCAGCAACGCCACCTCTTCCTGCGCTGCGAGGGCCCTGCCGGTTTTGCGGCCGAGGGCGATGCAGTCAAGATTCGGCGCATTGCGCAGAACTTGATTCTCAATGCCGTCAAGTTCACGCGCGAAGGCGGGATTACCGTGAGTTGGGGCGACAGCGACGCCCATGACCCCAAGCGTTGGGCATTGTCCATACAGGATACCGGCCCTGGATTTCGTACCGGCGGCGGCAAGCCATTGGCTCAAGTACTCGAAGTCAACCCGGGATCGCAGGGCAGCGACGCGCCGGTTAGCGGCGCCGAGACCTCACCATCACGGGATGAAACGGGCGAAGGCATTGGTTTGTCGATCGTCAAGCGGCTTTGTGAAATGTTGGATGCAACGATCGAGATGGAATCGATCGTGGATGTCGGCACCACCTTCCGGATTCACTTCCCGCGAAAATATTCCAATTGAGGTTCCTTCGGGCGCCGCGGTCAGATCCCTCGCTCAACCATGTCGAGCAATCGCTGGCCCATCGCATTCAACTGTTTCAACGGCCGCCGGCGCAGCGGTCCATCGATCGACAGCATCGCCATGCCATGCACGGCAGACCACGCGAAGTATTCGGCGCCGGGTCGGCGCTCCGGCGGCAATCCCCCAGAGCGCTCGAGCCGATCCAGTGCCGCACTCAAAAGCTGGAAAGGATTTCGCGTGGGCTTTGTGGCGTCAACGTGCTCCGAGATCGAGGATAAGTCGAATTGAACGGCAAAGGCCGTTCGGAAGAGGCCGGTTTCTTTGCGCGCAAAATGCAAGTAGCCGACGCCGACGGCACGCAGCGTGGCGCGGGCATAGTCGAGTCCGTCGCGCTCGGGCCCGAGTGCGCTGAGACGCTTTTCCATGGCGACGGCCATCGCTGAAAGCGCCGCGTCACGCACGGCATCGAAGAGTGCGGCTCGATTCTCAAAATGGCGATAGGCGGCGTTCGGAACCACTCCGGCACGACGCGTCGCCTCGCGCAGCACGACCGCTTCGGGCCCCGATTCCTTTGCAAGCTCGATAGCGGAATTCAGCAAGGCCCGTCGTAAGTCTCCATGCCGGTAAGTTTTTCGCAGCGCAGCGAAACGAGTATTTTTTTTCATCGAGCGCATTGTGGACCGGATTAATCTCTTCTGCTAGCCTATGTGTACAGAGTCCACATAAACGGAGATGCACATGAGCAGCGCCACAGGTTCATTCGTTTGGTATGAGCTGATGACCAACGATGTCGCAGCCGCGAAGTCTTTCTACAGCAAAGTGATCGGGTGGAGCACACAGGATGTGCCGATATCAGATATGACCTATACTTTGGTAAGCATCGGCGACCGCCAGATTGGTGGAATGATGACGATGCCTAAGGATGTGGCCGCGGGAATGAAGCCTGCTTGGATGGCTCATGTCGGGGTCGACAATGTGGACACTGCCGTGGCCAAACTGCAGCAATTGGAAGGCAAGGTTCATCGCCCACCCGCCGACATTCCGAACGTCGGGCGCTTCGCGGTCGTGGCTGACCGGCAGGGAGCGGGTTTTTTAATGTTCAAACCCGCGCAAGCGGACACGCGCACGGCTTCCATGGCACCCGGAAATATCGGTTGGCACGAGTTGCACACCAATAATTGGCCCAATGCTTTCGAGTTTTATAGTGCGATGTTCGGGTGGACGAAGGGAGATGCCGTCGATATGGGGCC
Organism: uncultured Gammaproteobacteria bacterium; assembly: GCA_963755965.1. Classification (GTDB taxonomy): domain Bacteria; phylum Pseudomonadota; class Gammaproteobacteria; order Steroidobacterales; family Steroidobacteraceae; genus Bog-1198. The sequence goes on along the minus strand of CAVWLU010000004.1, from coordinate 254 downwards.
GATGGGCACCTATCAGCTCTTCAAGATAGGGGGCTCGCCTGCCGGTGGTATGTTCAATAGTCCGGCGGCGAAGTCTGCGTGTTTTTGGCTGTACTATTTCATTGTCGATGATATCGACGCCGCGGCCAAACGCGTCAGCGAGAACGGCGGCAAGATTACTCAGGTTCCGCAGCAAGTGCCGGGGGGCGGTTGGATCCTTCAGGCCGTAGACCCGCAAGGCGCGGCATTTGCGCTGACTGGTCCTCGCAAGTAAC
>CAVWLU010000003.1:0-62850 GCA_963755965.1 uncultured Gammaproteobacteria bacterium | reverse complement strand
CGCCGGGAGCACCGAACAATCGGATGTGCGCGCGTAAGAAAGTGCTCTGACGCCGGCAACTCGGTATGAGAGCATAGACGTGCATACTATGGATTGTGGAGGCGCCCCGATGAGCAAAGTAGTTCGTTTTCACGAGCACGGAGGCCCCGAGAAGCTGCGGATCGAGGATATCGACGTCGGCGCTCCTGGTGCCGGAGAGGTTAGGATCCGGGTCGAAGCCATCGGTCTGAACCGCTCGGAGACCATGTTTCGAGCAGGCACCTATTTCTTTGCGCCGAAATTACCGTCGATGATCGGCTACGAAGGTGTGGGTATCGTCGAAGCGTTAGGGGCGGGGGTCGACGGATTTTCGCCGGGCGAACGGGTCTGTGTCATGCCGACTTTCGACCTCGGCGCGTATGGCCTATACGGGGAGCATGCGATCGTGCCCGCGCGCAGTCTGATTGCACCGCCGCCCGGTCTCAGCGTCCTCGAAGCCGCTTCGATCTGGATGCAGTACTTTACGGCGCTAGCGATCTATGAAATTGGGCACGCGTCGGTGGGCGACATGGTACTCGTCCGCGCCGCCTCGAGCAGTGTCGGCATTGCCGCTATCCAGCTTGTCAATTGGGCCGGCGCGGTACCGATTGCGGTCACGCGCACCAATTCCAAGGCGGCCGCACTGAAAGCGAATGGCGCCACACACGTCATTTCAACGGGGGAGTCCGATCTGGTCGGCGAGGTGCGACGCATCACCGGCGGCAAAGGGGCCCGCATCGTGTTTGATCCGGTAGGCGGCCCGGAAGTCGAGGTTCTTGCGCAGGCGGCTGCGGACGGGGGAACCATCATCATCTACGGTGGATTGAGCGGCCAGCCGACACCATACCCACACTTGCTTGCCGCATTGAAGGGACTGTCGTTGCGCAGCTGGGTTGCCTCCTCAATCTGGGACAAGCCGGAGCGTTTCTCAGTCAATCGGGACCTCATTCTGTCGGGCCTTGCGCAAGGACGATTGAAACCAGTCATCGCGAAAACCTTTCCGCTGGGCCAGATCGCCGAAGCACATCGCTACCTCGAATCGAACCAGCAGCTCGGAAAGATCGTCGTCGTGGTTTAGACGAATGCCGTCGAAGGGCGCGAGTTTACGTTGAGTCGGTCGTATAGAACATCGAGTTTGGGTTGGCGGCGCTCTTCGGAATTGGCCGGTTGACGTCCCAGTGCTCAACAATTTTGCCATTCTCGAGGCGAAAGATGTCTACGATTGCCTCGCCGTTCTCGGTCGGTCCGCCGTGCGAGCGAACGTGACAGGCGACTAGATTTCCCTCGATAAAGACGCGCTTCACCTCTATTCGAAATCGAGGGTGCGCTTTCCAGAACTCGGTGAAATAATCGACTAATCCTTGCGTTCCGTCTGCAACCTGCGGGTTGTGATCGACAAAGTCCGGGCTCAGATAGGATAGGGCCGCAGTGAAATTTCGGCGGTTGAGGCCGTCTTCGTAAAAGGCCATGACAGCGTCGCGGTTGCGACGCTCCTCGACGGTGTATTCGGACTCGCCGCTCGCGCAAGGATATTTGTTCATGTCACATTCTCTCGGGTCAAAACATCGTGTTGGAGTTCTTTGCAGTCGCCGGAACATCCTGAAGAACATCCCAGTGTTCAACAACCTTGCCCTGGTCGATTCGGAATATATCGACCACCGCCTTGGTTCCCGGGCTATTGCTGCCGCGATTATGCATCAGGACGAAATCGCCATCGGCGATTATGCGTAAGAACTCGACGTGCAGATTCGGAAGTTCAGTCTTAGCCCATTCGATGAACTGGGCGAGACCTTCGGGGCCGTTTTCGATGTCAGGATTATGCTGCGTATAGCTGGCGCCAATGTAGGCGCGAGCGGCCGCGAAGTCTTTCTTGTTGAGCGCAAGATCGTAATAGTCAGTGATCATTTTTTTGTTGCGTCGAGCCTGATTGGCGCGGGCTAATTGTGCGGCAGTGGGTTCAGTTAAGCTGGACATATCGAACACCTCCTCTGGTCATCGTGGAATTATCGTACCACCAATTGTGGATTCGACAGACCAGAGGTCCTGGGAGCCTTTACTGTTTCGCCGGCATCGCTCGAATGAGCGCCACTGCGAACTTGTCCACCTGTCTCAAATGTTCGATCTCAAGTGCGCCTGTTCGCCGCAGCGCGCATCGATGTACTGAAGGAAGGTTCGCGTCGAGCTCGACCAGTTCACCTGCTTTCACCTGGTTGGTCACTGCCTCTCGCATGACGTAGCAGACACCAACTCCGTCTTTCGCCAGATCGGCCATCGTCGCACCGTACTGAGTATGAGCGACCGATTCGAAGTTGGTGAGCCCGGCTTGCAGCAATGATTTGCTCATGACCCGCTCCATCGGAGAGCCGGCGATGGGAGTGATCAAGGGCAATTTCTGCTGGCGATTCATCGCCCAGGAACTAGCCAGAGGGTGCAGAGGACTGAGATACAGGCCGACCTCGACAGTGCTGATCACGTCGATGGGCCAATCGACATCGAGCGTCCACAGTGTGATGTATGCGAGATCTGTTCGTCCGCTTCGGATGGAATGCACCACGTCGGCCGCAAAATTGAGCTGCAAAAATTCGATTTGGATTCCGGGAAAGTCCTTTTGAAATTTGGGGAGTATCGGTCTAAGAAGACGCTCGGCGATGTATTCGTCGGCAGTCAGCTTCGCCGTGAGAATCGGTTGCACTTCGGCGCCGCATAAAGCCGCAACCTTGGCCGCGCTATCTAGAAGTTGACGGGCGTGTTGCAGCAACTGCTCGCCGCGCCCATTAAGAGCGGGCGTGGTCCCAGGTCGACGATCAAACAATTGGCAATCCATCCGCTGCTCGAGCGCGCGAATCTGGTCGCTGATAGCAGCGGGCGAAACACCGAGCCGAATTGCTGCGTTCGTGAAGCCGCCGGTTTCGACGACAGCAACAAACATTTCGAGCTGCCGGAAGGTGGCTTTCAGCATGCGGGGTATCAAGCCATAACTTGTGGGTGGGTGCAAGTGATGGCTGCGTTGCTTCCGTTTTCCAGCTGTTGTGTATTAGCCGCCACACAAAAGTCCCGCTTCGGTGCTTGTACGCAAGCCCGACGACGGGCGATCGGTTCACAAGGGGGTCGGCCTATGTTTGGATTTTTAACCGTTTCGCCGCAGCTTGGCGCGCACGTAAGACTAAAAACAACTGTCGCTGTTCAGGCAGGCCTCGGCGCGGTTGTCGCTGTTGGGGGCATTTGGAGCTCACGCGGCAGAAACTCAGGCGTCTCAACAGAGCGCAAACGACTCTGCGGGCCAGCTTCAAGAGATTGTGGTCACGGCTCAGAAAAGTGCAGGAAGACCTGCAAAAGGTGCCGATTTCAATCACCACGATCTCGGATGCGGAGTTGCGCTCCCGTGGGATCACTTCCTCTGCGGACCTACAGGGCTTGCTGCCAGCTGTCGAGTTCCAGCCCATTGGCGTTCTGTTCGCGAACATCCGCGGCGTGGGCACATTCAATCTTCAGCCAGGGGTCGATTCCGCCGTGACTTATGCGGTGGACGGAAACTACATTGCGCAGGCAGCGGCCCTCCCGCCGCTGTTGTTCGATCTCGTACACGTCGAAGCTCTGCGCGGACCCGCAAGGCACGTTGTTTGGTCGCAACAGCAACGGGGGCGCCATAGACTTGGTGACGGCGGTGCCGACCGACCACTTTGAGTCCTCAGGGTCAATGACAAGCGGCAACTATGGCCTCGTTGCAACCGAGGGGATGGTGAATGTGCCGGTGAACGAGGACTTAAAGATGCGCGCCTCTTTCGCCACCGACAATCACCAGTCCTATCTCGAGGATGGACACAACGATGAGCGCGACCGCGCCGCCCGACTACGTATTCTCGCGACGCCGACGAGCGCTTTATCAATCCTTGGCACGGTCGACTATTCGGCGCAGAACAGCAAAAACAACGGCGCGTCGCCGTGCCCGCCAGGAGCGAACGGGCCTTGCATCGGTGTGTCGTGGCAACCGTTTCTGGGCAACCCAACAATTACGCCGACGCCCGATTTCTCCGATACGCACAACTCCGGCGCATATATTCAAGCCACCTATGCCTTCGATTGGGCAAATCTTACCTACATACCCACATACCGCACGGTTCATTACGACAGCCTTGCGACGCCTAGCTACCCGAGCTTCGGAATCGACGAGCGAGACGAACTTCATACGGAAGAGCTTCGATTGTCCTCTCTGCCGTCATCCTCGATCGCTTGGGTCGGAGGCCTCTACTTACTCGGACGAGCACCTGAAAGAGCAGGAGCAGTTCATTTTTCCTCCGGCATTCGGCATCCCCGGCGTGGACGGAGTCGCTAACTTCTTCGACTCTATTCCCCTACGTCTCGACCTCCAAAGCCGCGTACAGCCAAGTGACCTATCCCATTATTTCGACGGTACGGGTGACGGGCGGACTGCGCTACACGGACGAGGATAAGCAATCCACGGGAACGGCCAATGCCTATGGAGGCAGCGTTGGCGGACCCCGTACTGATCAGTTCCCCGACGGGTGCGCGAGAAACGCATTCGGGTCTTACGTGGAAGGCGGGTGTCGAAGTGGACGTCGCGCCAAACTCGCTTGCCTATGCATCCGCGAGCACAGGTTATAAATCCGGCGGCATCAATCAGGTGACGCCCGGCATTGGTCTTCCGGGTTCGTACGGACCCGAGACGATCACTGCGTATGAGGTGGGATCGAAAAATCGATTCATGAACGATCGATTGCAGATCAACGCTGAAGTTTTTCTCTACGACTACAAGGGGTTCCAGACCCTGAACGCGGTATTCGAGCCTTCAGGTCTGCTGTTTTTCCTGACCGAGAACTCCCAGCGCGCAACATTCAACGGCGGCGAAGTCGAAGCGATTGCCCTCGTCACGAGAAGCGATCGAGTCAACGTATCAGCTACCGTTCTCGATGCGCACTACACCGAGTTTGACGTTGGAGGCGTGAACCGAGATGGATACCGGGCCACCAACGCGCCGACCTACACAGCGACGGTCGGGTACGAACATACCTTCACGTTCCCGGATAGCTCGACGTTGACAGCCGCAGCCGACATCCATGAAACTGGGCCCACCTGGACCAATCCGACCATGAGCCCGGCACGCTGCAGACCGCCTACCACATGAGTTCGGCTAACCTTGCTTATTCGATGGCGAATAGCTCGTGGACGGTATTGGCATGGATTCGCAATATTGAGAACAAGGGCGCGGTATATGACGTGAACGACCAGCCCCAGCCGGCGATGGGTTTCCCCTTTGCGCCGCGCACCTTCGGATTGACCGTTAGGTTCAAGTCTCAATGAGAGTCGCCAGGAATGCTGCACTGAGCGATGATGGAGAGCGAGCGAAATTAGAGGGGATCATCGATCGTTATCTCGCCGCGTTGGCAAGCAACGATCCTTCAGGCGTTCCCGTCACCGATGATGTGACATTCATCGAGCAAAACCAACGCCTGACACTGGGTGAAGGAAGTTGGAAGAGCATCTCGGGGATCGGTGAGTACAAGCACTATTACACCGACATTGCGGCCGGGCGCGTCGGTTTCATTGGCACAGCTCTGGAAAATTCAGTCCCTACGCTCATCGACATCATATTGCACGTCGAGGGCGATCGTATCTGCGCTGTGGAAACTTATGTCATTAGAGATCCGATAGGAGGACAACGGCTCAACAGCCAGGCTACGCCCGATGCAGGCGTGGCTGGAGCACGTTCCGGCCGAGAGGCGAGTTCCGCGCGAGGCGCTGATTGCGCTCGTCGATCGATACTTCCAAAGTCTTCAACGCAACGACGGCAAGGGCGACTATTCCTTCTTCGACAAGGAATGCAATCGTCATGATCACGGTCTGCAGACCACCAATGTCAAAACGCCTGCAAGCTACGGTCATTCCTCAGACACCACCTTTATGGGACTTTCCGCTGAGGAGCAATGGAAGACGGGCTTTCTCGGTTTTGTCACCGAAATCCGCGACCGCCGTTACGTCATCGTGGACGAAGAACGCCAGGTCGTTCTTGCCTTTGCCATGTTCGACCACAACGGAACGGTGCGCTCGATCAATCTGAGCTCGGGCTCCGTCTTCGTGCTGTCGCCATATTTCGACGTCCCCCGCACACTGCAGATCATCGAAGGTTTTCGAATTCGAGATGGCAAGCTCTACCGAATTGAGGCGACTATGACCGAAGTTCCTTACGGCTCGCGGCACCCTTGATGTTGAGCATGTCAAGGATTGTTGCGTGACGATCGATGATCTGCTTCATGCTTTCGTGTCGCGCGACCACTCTCGCGTGGCGTTCGCGGCGAACACGCGCTACACGGAGAACGGTCAAACGTTGAAGATCGGCGACGGACTCTGGGGCACGCTCACCGGCTATGCCGGTTCGGCTGACAACTCGAAGACTCTGACCGGTGATATACAGCCGCCGCCCTATCGCATCGACTTCGTCGATTCAGCCAGTGCAGAATCCGTTTACTTCGGCGGAAGCCTGGAAACCACGACGCCGGGCATGCTCGCTCTGCGCGTAAAGACGCAAGCCGGGCGAGTCTCGGAAATCGAGGCGGTTTGCGTGCGTATGGAAACACCGGGCGAGCGAGGCGGGACGGTGACATTGTTTCAGCCGCCGCTGTTGGCGCATTTCGATGCTGCTTTCTTCAGGAAGCCGGATTCCATGTTGCTGGATCCGGACAAATCGACGGAAGTCACCCCGCACTCGATGTTAACCGCCTCTGTGGATCGCTATTTCGATGCTCTGAAAAACAACGACAGCAGCGCTGTTGGCTTCGCCGCGGGCTGTCAGCGGCGAGACAATGGCGTACAAGTCACGAACAATCTTGCAGCTGCGCCTCTCGATCCCGCCGTTCCGGCCTATCGTCCGTTCTCACTGAGTTGTGCGGAGCAGATCGATAGCGGATTCTTTCGACGCATCTCGCGAATCAGAGGTCGCAGGCACATCGTTGTGGACGAGAGGCGAGGTCTTGTTTTGACGATCGCCATGCTTGACCAACCGGGCGAGATCAAGGACATCAGCGTGCCGAAGATCGGACGTGTGAAGCTGCCGAGCGGAATCCGCGCCGCTGATCTTGCCGACTCAGAAGGGGGAGCGCAGTTTTACGTCAAGCGCTATGAACCGAACTTCTGCATGCCGATGACCGAGTTCACGGTGCAGCTTACAAAGATTAAGAACGGCCGCGTCGCGTACATCGAATCGATTTCCCGACCCGCTCCCTTTGGCGTGACCGACGGATGGTCCGACTCGTCCAGCCTCGGTGCCGTTACGGCCGACATGTGATAAACATTTCCAAGGATTGATTTGCCATGACACCAACCGACCCCACGATCACCATTGAGAAGCTAGCCAGCGAGATTCGCTACGTTCGCGACCGGCTCGATATCATGGACTGCATCAACCGCTATTGCCGAGGAGTCGACCGGTTCGACATCGACCTCATCAAATCCGCTTATCATTCCGACGCACTGGACGACCGGGGCGCCTTCGTCGGCCATCCTACGGAGTACATAGCGTGGCTGTTGCCGATTCTGGAGAATGCGGCAGGCACGTCGCACAACGTTAGCAATATCTCGTGCGAAATTGACGGCGACACGGCCCACACGGAAAGTTATGTGATTACCTGTGTATGGTCCAAAGACGGCGGGTCGGTATTAATGGGTGGCGCGCGCTATATTGATCGACTCGAGCGGCGAGACGGCGTATGGGCCCTGGCGCACCGTGAAGCACCGATGGACTTCACCTTTCGGGCGGACACGCAACAGCTGCCGCCGCGCGCCCTGACGGGATTGCGGACTTCTGATGATAGGTCCTACGTGCGGCCGCTCGATCTCTCGCCTGATGCGAGGAAACGATGGGAGGAGAAACGATCCAAGCAAATATAAAATCGCTGCCCGTCATCGAAGGCGCGTCATCGCCGCCCACCCAACGGGTGCTGTTCATAGCGGCATTGGTGGCCATCAATACATGCTCATCTATCGATCGGGTCGCCACGATCACGATGGGCCCTGCGATAAAACAGGATTTGCGCCTCAGCGATTTTCAGTTCGGACTCATTGCCGGCTTCGGTTTTGCTTTGTTCTACGCATTTTTGGGGCTGCCGATCGCGCGGTTCGCCGATACTCACAATAGGGTGAAGTTAATCGCCTTCGCGGTCTCGGTTTGGTCGATTTTCCTAATACTGTCCGGATTTGTGCGTAACTTCGTGCACCTGATAATTTGCCGCATCGCCGTCGGTATAGGCGAGGCGGGAGTGCAACCGCCGTCAGTCTCCCTGGTCAGCGACTTCTATCCACCGGAGCGGCGCGGCTTCGCGATCGGCCTCCTGGCGCTCGGGGTACCCGTCGGGACGCTCGTAGGCGCCGTAGGCGGTGGCTATCTCACAGAGCTTTTATCGTGGCGAAGCGCGTTCATCATCATAGGAACGCCAGGCCTCGTGCTGGCGGCTTTTGTCTGGTTACTACTGCGAGATCCGCCGCGAGGAATGTCCGAACGAAACTCTCTGGCGAAGGAGGTGGATACGACGCCGACCCTCCTCGCAGTTGCCCGTCACCTGGGCTCAAAACGCTCATTTTGGCATCTGTTGGCCGCCATCGGACTTACTAACATTACCGTGAACGGGCTCGGTGCCTTTCTCCCCCAATATTTCTCTCGTGTGAGCCACCTGAATCTCGGTCGAGTGGGTATTGTCTACGGTTCAATCGGCGCCTGCGCCACTCTGGTCAGTTTTGTGTGCGGAGGCACCGTCGTCGATTGGATCAGCCGACGCGACGGTCGTTGGTACGTTTGGCTCTCGGCAGCCGGGTGCTTGCTAAGCGCGCCTCTCTATATCCTATCGTTCGTGACCGTCAATTCGGTATGGGCCACGGTTCTGCTAACGCTCGCCAGCATTTGCATTTTTCTGTACTACACCCCGACGCAGGTGGTTTTGCAGAACATGGCCCAGCCTCGGATGCGCGCCACGGTCGCATTTGTATTTTTCTTGGTCGTAGGACTCGTCGGAGTTGGGTTGGGGCCCACGCTTGTGGGACTCCTGAGCGATGAATTCGCGTCCCATTCGTTCGGTCTTGGGGATTATGCGTTGCGATGTCCCGGAGGAGTCGCGCGCGCGTTGACGGTCGGACTGAGCGATGGCTGTCGGGTCGCGTCGAGCGTCGGGCTGCAGGAAGCAATGATGGGAGTCGCGTGCGTGGCGGCATGGGCTGCGCTGCACTTTCTGCTGGCGGCGCGCACGATTCGTAAAGACATGAGCGAGGCCTTCGAGGGGTCCGCGGAGAACGGGAGGTTAGGATGATTCCGACGGTCGGGTATGCCGGGTTCTCCAGCACCACGAAGCTCAGACCCTTTGCGTTCTCGCGCCGCGAGATCGGCCCGCGTGATGTCCGAATCGACATTCTCTATTGCGGGATTTGCCATTCAGATATCCACACCGTGCGCGGCGAGTGGGGGCCGGCCGAATATCCGTTCGTGCCGGGTCACGAAATTGTCGGCCGTGTCGCCGAGGTGGGCCAGCTGGTCTCGAAATTCCGACCCGGCGATGTAGTGGGTGTAGGTTGCATGGTTGATTCTTGCCAGGTTTGCGGCAGTTGCACCCAAGGGCTTGAGCAGTTTTGCGAGAACGGGTTCACCGGAACGTATTCTGGCATCGAAAAGGAAACGGGACGCCAGACCTATGGCGGTTACGCAAAATTGATTGTCGTCAATGAACGATTTGTTTTGAATATTCCCGAAGGCTTAGACCCGGCGCAGGCTGCTCCTCTTTTGTGCGCCGGGATCACGACCTATTCTCCCTTGCGGCATTGGAATGTAGGTAATGGTCAAAAAGTCGGGATCGTTGGCTTGGGCGGTCTCGGCCATGTGGGCATCAAGTTGGCGCATGCCATGGGCGCGCATGTGGTTTTGTTCACGACGACGCCCGGCAAGGTGCAAGACGCGCTGCGATTGGGCGCGGACGAGGTAGTCCTATCGAACGATGCCGGCCAAATGGCTCGGCACGCAAAGAGCTTCGACTTTATTCTAAATACCGTTGCCGCGTCGCATGACCTGGATCTTTTCATGGTGCTCCTGAAACGAGACGCCACCATGGTGCTCGTGGGTATTCCGGCGGCGCCGCACCCTTCGCCGGCAGTAGTGAATTTAATTCAACAGCGCCGCAGTCTCGCCGGCTCGGTCACCGGCGGCCTGCCGGAGACGCGGGCCATGCTGGAATTCTGCGCCGCTCACAGAATCGGTGCCGATATCGAGATCATTCCCATTCAGCAGGTGAATGAGGCCTACGAGCGAATGTTGAGAAACGATGTGAAATATCGGTTCGTAATCGATATGGCATCGCTCGAGTCGGAGTTGCGGATCTGAACGCGGCGCAAGCCGTGCCTGACTTTCAAGACTGCGGCGTTGAACCAGGGCGCGACACGTCCGGGATGTCCACCCATGCGATTCTCTTGCGAAACCTCCAACTACCACGTTCGCGCATCAAAATGTCATCGTAGTGGCCGCTGTAGATGAGAGTTGGGCGGTCGTTCGCATCGGCATCGATGAGTGTCCAGCGCGACCAAGCCGTGGCGGAATCGCCATCGACGTCGATCAACATGTTCGTCATAAGGTGATTGCAGCGTACGGGCGTCACGCCAATGTGAGTTTCCATAAACTTTTGGATCTCCTCAGGTCCTTTCGCGCTTCCGATCGTTCCCGCTCCGACCCACTCACCATCGCTGGCGAACAACTGAGAATAGGCCCTGAAGTTTCGCTGATCCAGCGTGCGGCCATACTCGATCAGGAGGCGCCGTATATTCTCGATATCGAGCATGCCGCGCAATTGCCCTTGTAAATCCTGTGCCATTATCGCTCCAATGCTTCCGTCACGCCCGGCAGATCGCCCGATACGACCCTTGATTGGAATCTCCAGCGGCCGGATTCTCGCACCAGGACGTCGTCATAATGCCCGCTGAGGGCGAGCGTCGGTTTACGGCCGTCGCCCCCGACAACAAATGTCCAGCGCGACCAGGCAGTCGCCGTGTCTCCGTCGATTGTTATAGCCATGTTGGACATGATGTGATGAGACCCTTCCGGTGCCTTACCCGCAACGTCCCCCAGTTTTCGCTCCAACAAATCCTGAATCGCCGCGGGACCCTGAGCTGAGCCGATATAGGGCCCAGTCCACGTCCCATTGCCGGCAAACAGCGCCGAATACCCTGCAAGATCGCGCTGATCGAGCAGGATGCCGTACGCCGTCAGCAAGTCCCGAATCTCTTCGAAGTCTTCCAAGCGTTGCAACCGAGCCTCAACCGAGATCACAGAGTGGGCCTCCCCGTGATCGGATGATGGTAGTGGAACGGCACGCTGCGAGTGTGCGGCCAGACATTCTGTACTTCAACCAACTCGTCAGGTCCTCTCGGATCTTCGGGAAATGTTTTGGTCAGCGCCGGCAGATGGACCGCGCTGTGCGCCCAGCCCTCGGCATAGTTGGCCTGCCACAGCATGTTGTAGTTCAAGAGTTTTATTTTCCACACACCATCTTCCCGGACGTATTCGTTTTCATAAATGCCGCCCTCCCAGCATTGGTCCGGAAATCCTGGAATGCGCTCTTTTCGCGATTCGTGGTAGCCACCCTGCATAAAGCAACGAAAACGGCCTAGGGCGGTATCGCCATCCACTCCAATGTCAACAATACCTTGAAGAAGCAAATGATCCAGCAAGAATCCATAAGTGGGGCCGTTGTGTCCCCCGGCGAAATGATCTCTGAACCAATCGCAATACAAGCGGCGGGCGCCGGCTTTTCCTCGATAGATGCCGTTCAAAAATCGGATGGCAGCGGTCTCAGAGAACAAATCCACAGTTTCGTTGTAATAGCCCTTGTCCATGTAATACCCGTATTTATATTGCAAAGATCGAACCGCGTTGACGCTTTCCAGATCTTCAATTTTGCGCGTCAGGCGTTCGATATGCTGCTTCATGGCTTGCATCGAGGCGATTTCCGTCACGGGCATCTCCTGTCGGTTTAGTTTAGTAATACTATAGGAACGAAGGCTAAAAAGCCTAGCGCCAGCGTTCTTCACTCGAAAAGCCGGCCTTTACGCGACTGCATTGATCATATATAAACTAAACTGGCAATCATGGCATCGAATTGCCTAGACACAATCATGAGCAAATTTCTAAACGATCCGCGCGACGCGCTCGCTGAGAGCTTGAGGGGATTTGCGCGATGCTACGCCCAAGACGTCGTCTTGAACGAGAAGCCGCGTTACATACGACGACGAGCGCCGAATCTCCATAAGGTGAGTCTGGTTGCCGGAGGTGGATCTGGGCATGAACCGATGCATGCGGGCTTCGTCGGGTTCGGCATGCTCGATGCGGCTGTGCCGGGAGAGGTGTTTAGCTCCCCCACGCCGGACCAAATAGCCGCCGCTGCGCAGGCAGTCGCCGGTGCACCCGGAGTTCTTTTTATCGTGAAGAACTACTCGGGTGATGTCATGAATTTTGAGATGGCTATGGAGTTGAATGGAGGCGCACAGCGGCGCGTGCTAGTCGAGGATGATGTTGCCGTTGAGGCTTCCACGTATTCGGTCGGTCGCCGTGGAGTCGCCGGTACCTTGGTAGTCGAAAAATTGGCAGGCGCGGCCGCCGAGTCCGGGGCCGATCTTGAGAGATGCGCGATGATCGCGGAGGAGACGATGAGTAGGACCCGCAGCATGGGCGTGGCGCTCAGCGGGTGCCGAGTGCCCACGGCCGATCATCCTAATCTCGAGTTGCCGCCTGGAGAGATCGAAGTGGGCGTCGGAATCCATGGTGAACCAGGCCGCCGCCGCGCGAAGCTGCAGCGCGCGTATGACATTATGTCCGAAATGTTGAGCCCGGTGCTGAACGATTTGGGCGTTGGGTCCGACGAGCCGGTGCTGTTATTCGTCAATGGCTTCGGGGGCACGCCGCTGATGGAGCTGTACATCTTATACGACGCAGCCGCACGGATTTTGGCTGCTCGGGGTGTCGCGATTTGCAGATCGCTCATTGGCAACTACGTTACGTCGCTTGAAATGGCGGGCGCGTCAGTGACCTTGACCCGGCTGTCGACGCCGCTCCTGGCGCTCTGGGATGCTCAGGTACGTACACCCGCTCTGAGGTGGCCGTAGTGTTTCCGGCTGCCTCGAGGGGGAGCCCCTCTCTGGAGGAAAGAGCGCTGCTCTGGGCGTGCATGCACGAAGTTTGCAACGATCTGTTGCGCAGTGAGGCTTCGCTGTCGGCGCTGGATCGCGCTATCGGAGACGGCGACCATGGCGCCAACTTGGCGCGCGGAGCACGAGCGATCCTCGCCGCGGAGGTCGAACTGCGGGCGCTGCCGGCGGCTCAGGCGCTCGAAAGTGCCGGGACGCTCGTGGTGACTCACGTGGGGGGCGCCTCAGGTCCGCTCTATGGTTCATTGCTGCTCGCCATGGCGCGCTCATGGCCGAGCGACACCAGCGCAGCTTCGATTGCCGCGGCGCTCGCCGACGGTGTCGCCGCGGTAGGCAGACGCGGGCGGTCCACGGTTGGCGAGAAGACCATTCTCGACGTTTTGATCCCTGCGTCCGACGCGTTGCGCGCGTCCGCGAATTCCGGGACGTCGGCGGATGCAATGACAGCAATGCTTACCGCCGCCGATGCGGGGTTGGAGGCTACCCGAGCGCTGCGCGCGAGCAAGGGGCGGGCGGCCTACGTGGGCGAGCGCTCAATCGGACACTACGACCCCGGAGCGGCCTCGGCTCGTTTGTGCCTGCATGCGATTGCAAGAGTGGCCCTTCACAATCATGCGCCGGCAGGATCGACGTGACGAGCTCTGTATCGATCGTGATCGTTTCTCACTCTCCGGACGTCGCGAAAGGCTTGGCGGATATGGTGCGCCAGATGGTCGGAGCGGAGGTCCGTGTAGCCTGGACCGGCGGGGACCCGAGCGGTGGTCTCGGCACTGACGTTGTAAAGATTCAGCGGGCGCTCGAATCGGTTTGGTCCGAGGCCGGCGTAGCGGTGTTTGTCGATCTCGGTGGTGCAGAAACGAATTCTGAAATGGCGGTCGAGAGATTGCCTGCCAACCAACGCGCTCGCGTTGCAATCTGCAACGCGCCGCTCGTGGAGGGCGCTATTGTTGCGGCCGCGGAGGCCGCCTCGGGCGGCGACCTTCAACATGTGTGCCAGGCTGCCGAGGAGTTCCTCCGCTGAGGAACGAGACACCCCCAGAGGAGGGCACGGAACTGCGGATCTCTGTAGTGGTGGCCGCTCCGACAGGTTTGCACGCGCGTCCCGCTATTCGGCTGTCGAGGCTCGCCAAACAATTCAATGCAACTGTCTTGGTCAGAAGCGGCGACTCCGGCGATTGGGTGGATGCCAAAAGCATCGTTCGGCTGATGACCTTGCGGGTCATGGAAGGTGATCAAATTCAGTTCTCGGTTACCGGAAGTGACGCGGAGCGTGCAATTGCTGAGTTGGCCGCACTCGTCGGCCGCAACTTCAACGACGTGCGCGGTTCAGAGAGTGGCTGAACGCAGACTCGTCGGCCAAGTCGCGTCCGCCGGGGTTGCCGTCGGGAGCATCCATGTCGCGGAGTCTCGTAGCTTAATTTACGAGGGCGACGTAAACGTGTCGCTTGCCGAGGCGATCGGCGTCACCATCGGCGAACTACGCGATTTGCAACGGGGTCTGGATCCGGGCTCCGCAGAGATCCTACAGTTCCAGATCGAACTGCTCGAGGATCCGGCCTTGACCGCGGAGGCGTTTGCGGCGATAGCTTTGGGCACCCGCGCTGACGACGCCTTCCGAGATGCAATGCGGGCACACTTGCGAGTCTACGAGGATTCGGCCGACGAGTATCTGAGCGCTCGCGAGTCGGACGTACGCGATTTGCGCGATCGGGTGCTGCGGGCGCTCACCGGAACTCGGCGAGTGGCGATAGCTCCGACCGGCGCCGGCGCAATCCTGATCATCGAGGATCTCACGCCGAGCGGGTTCATCGAGATCGATTGGAGTCGAACGAGGGGAGCGGCCCTAATTGGGGGTAGTTCCTTCAGCCACGTCGCGATGCTTGCGCGAAGCTCGCGGCATACCGCTTATAGTCGGGCTCGAACACGCTGCAACAGCGCAGCAAGCCGCTGTCTGTATCCTCGATGCCGACTCGGGAGTGCTGGTTCTCGACCCTGATGCCGATACTTTGGCGCATTATCAGGCCAAGCTCGAGGCAGCATCCGACAGCTCAAATCAAGATCGGCTAAATGCCTGTAGCCCCGCCGTGACGAGAGACGGCCGCCCAATTCGTGTATATGCAAACATCGATGGTTTTGATTCGCTGCGAAATGTTCCTGGCGGGTGGTTCGAGGGTATTGGACTCACGCGAACGGAGCTCTTGTTGGACACTTCGACGGGGATTCCAGACATCGGCACGCAAGTTGATTGCTACACTCGCCTATTCAGTTGGTCAGCGGGGCGGCCTACAACCATTAGGTTGTTCGACGCAGGGGCCGATAAACCCATTCCAGGCTTGACGCTCGGCGGTGAAACGAATCCATTCCTTGGGATGCGGGGGGTACGCTTGCTTTTAAGAGCGCCCGACGTCCTGAAGTCGCAGCTTACGGCCATACTCGATGCAGCGAAGGGCAGTTGTGTGCGCATCCTCATTCCGATGGTTACAATTCCGGAGGAGTTCGAGGCGTGCCGCGCCGTTCTCGAGGAAATCACGAGCCGGCGTAAAGTCGATCGCGCTACGATTGAGCTCGGAATTATGGTGGAGACTCCGGCCGCGGCGATAGCGGTCGACCGCTTCGATGCGGATTTTTTCTCCATAGGTACCAACGATCTGATCCAGTACGTCATGGCTGCGGGCCGCGATCAGCGCGAACTTGAATATCTGCAGTCTGCGACCGCGCCGGCTGTGATCGAGTTGATCTCGCGCGTGGCTCGGCACGGCCGAGAAGTGGCAAAGGAAGTCAGCGTCTGCGGCGACGCCGCCTTCGGGCCGGATCTGGCGGCGTTGCTGCGGACGGGAATTTCAACCGTCTCTGTTCCGGCCCGACGTGGCGCCGAGGTCAAGTCGCAGATCAGGATGGCAGGCGTAAACAGCTCATGAAGAGCAGCGACGGGCATCCGGCTCGCGATGAACTGATTCGTCGTTACAAAACTATTCTTCAGCAGGTAGTAGATCGACGACCGTCCGGTATCCGCCTCAAGATTGCCGAAGGCATCGGCAGGAATAAGAGTTTCATTTCGCAGATCACGAATCCGAACTACGCCACCCCCGTGCCGAAACGGCACCTGAAGCTTATTTTCGAGCTGGCACATTTCACCCCAGGGGAGAAGTCCGAGTTCTTGAGCTGTTACCGCCGCGCCCATCCTCGAGTGGGGGCAAGAGTTACCGATCAGGAGTCGACCGTGGATACACGCGTTCTGCGTTTGCAGTTACCGCGTCTGGACTCAATAAAAACTGAAGCCAAAGTTGACCATATGGTGCGCGATTTTGCGCATCGGCTAAGCGAGCTGATGCGGTCGCGCTGATCTATTGGGGTTTTTCATCAAGTTCGATGAGTGATGGGCGCCGTGAGCAATCGCTTGTTTTCATTTTGACCCAGACGAAACCTATTTGCCAATTAGAAGGTGGGATGAGTTTGAACAGAATCGAAAAGAACGCTCCCAAAGAATACTCGCGAGCTTATCGGACATACTTTCTGGTGCTGATGGTCATCATCAGTGCGTTCGCCATCATCGATCGTGTCGCTTTGCTGACGGTCGGCCAGGCGATCAGTCGTGATTTGGGCCTCAGTGACTTTCAGTTCGGTCTAGTGAGCGGCTTCGCCTTTGCAGTCGTTTACACGTTAGTCGGCCTGCCGCTGGCAAGGATTGCGGAATCGAAAAACAGAGTGGGGCTTATTTCGATAGCCGTTGCCGTTTGGTCTATTTTTTCATTCTTGAGCGGATTCGTACGAAGTTTTGTGCAACTTCTGTTGTGCCGCATCGTCATTGGCGTTGGAGAGGCGGGAGTTCAGCCGCCGGCAATCGCAATCATCAGCGATCTTTACCCGCCGGGTAGGCGGGGAACAGCGCTTGCCATTTTATCCGTAGGTCTTCCTATAGGCTCACTGGTGGGCGCCGCGGGCGCCGGGTATCTGGCGGGCGCGTACTCCTGGCGAACCGTATTCCTGTTCCTTGGAGCTCCGGGGATTCTGTTAGCGATAGTTGCGTGGCTCACGCTGAGCGATCCGCCTCGAGGGCTCTCGGAGGGAAAGGCATTTCGAGATCAGGAAATGCCCCCCTCAGCCGGTGCCGTGTTTCGACACCTTGCGGCCCGACGGTCCTTCTGGCACATAGTCGTAGCGCTCGCGCTGACGTATTTTGCCGCGGCCGGTATCGGTTCATTCATTCCCCAATACTTTGCACGCGTACTCCATCTGCCTATCGCCAGAGCCGGGCTCATGTTCGGCCTCGTTGGAGCGATATCCAGTTTGATCGGCAACGTGTCGGGTGGCGTCACGGTCGACTGGGTCAGCCGGCGCGATGAGCGTTGGTACGTGTGGTTGCCCGCACTCGGCGTGGTGATCGCCGCGCCGCTATATCTGGGCGCCTTCACCATTGTCGATCCCGCGATCGCGGCGGTAATGCTCGTGGTGGCGGGAGTATTCATGTTCTTGCACTACGCTCCTTCTCAAGCAGTATTGCAGAACATGGTCGAGCCGAGAATGCGCGCCACGGCGGCATTCGTTTTCTTTTTCATCGTCAGTATGCTGGGCTACGGTGTAGGGCCCACTCTTCTCGGCCTAATCAGCGATCTTCTTGCGCAACATGCCTTTTTATTGGGCGATTACGCCTCGGCGTGCCGAGGAGGTGGTTCGAAAGTTCCGCTGGCGATCAATCTTGTAGGATCATGTCACGCCGCGTCCGCTTCTGGGATGCGCGGTGCGATGCGAGTAATGAGTTGTTTATTTTTCTGGGCCGCGCTGCATTATTGGCTGGCGTGTCGGACTTTGAGGGAAGATTTGAGCTTCAATAAGCCTTCGACGCAAGAAGCTTTACCGCCTCTAGTCCCTGGTGTATAAACTAAACTCACTAAACTAATTCTTTGGTCGTGCGCAGCTGCTGACGCAGCCACGCATTGAGGGCACATATGGCGACTGCACCGTCACTCGAGGCTAGAGTGCTACGCCTCGAAGATGAAAAGGAAATTCGCGAACTCTTGATCGAATACGGACGCCGACTCGACGCACGCGACTACCGTGGGTATGCGCAGCTATTCGCAAGAGACGGTGAATGGATCGGCGGATTGGGCCGCGCAAAGGGACCGGCGGCTATCGAGGCGATGCTGGAGAAAGGGCTAGGATCCGTGCCCGACGGCTACAGGAATGTTTCGGACTTCCACGTCCTGAGCAATTTTCAAATCGACGTTCAAGGTGACGAGGCGACGGCATTTTCCAGGATCCTCTACATGATCAAGAACTCGGACAACACGCCTAGTCCGAGCCGTGGCGGCCACTACGACGATAAGTTCATTCGCGAGGGAGGCCGCTGGAAATTTTGGAAGCGGGTTGTGATCGGAGATATTCCCCCGCAGGATCCGCTCGCGCCGATTTCTTTGCAGGAGCGTTAATGGAGAACTCCGAGAGACAACCGGGCGATGCGAACGCTGGGCGCGCTGAGCGAATTTCCGAGCTGGAGGCGCGGATCGTCGCGCTGGGACTGCCGGCGCAACGACTCGAGGACATCAGCCTCATCAAGCGACTGCAGCGTGCGTACGGGTACTACATCGACAAGGGTTATTGGAAGGAAGCATCCGACTTGTTCGCGGACGATGGGACTTTCGAAAGCGGGGCGGACGGCATCTACATCGGCAAAGCCCGCATTCACGAATACTTGATGCGTCAAGCGGGCGGCAATCCTGGACCAGGCTTGCCTTATGGCCAGTTAAATCATCGGATGCAGCTGCAACCCGTCATCCATCTCGAGGCCGGCGGCACCGAAGCCAAAGGACGCTGGCGCGAGGTTGCCTTGCTTGGTCAGTTCAAGAACTACGCCGCCTGGGGTGACGGCGTGTATGAAAATGAATATTTAAAAGCGGATGGTGTCTGGAAGATCTGCAAGCTTCACTTCTATCTGAATTTTGTTGCCCCCTACGAAGGGGGATGGGCGACTCTGAAGCCGGCCGCTGCGGACTGGAGGTCGGATGTTGCCAAATCATTCGAGCCCGATCGGCCGCCGAGCGTGATCTACCGGCCATTCCCCGATAACTTCGTGCCCCCGCCACATTATGCGCGCACGGGGATCCCGAAGTGAAAACATCCCTCAAGGATATCGGATACCTCGAGACGGTCGTGGCTCAGTACGAGCGGAATCTGGCGATGCTGACATCGGCGGCAGAAATAGAGAACCTGCAGGGCATGTATGGTTATTACATCGACAAGGGATTGTGGAACCTCGCGGTCGAGTTATTTACCGTCGACGCAACCTATGAATACGGTCAGCGCGGAGTGTACGTAGGGCAAAATCGCATTCGCGACGCGCTTGCGTTGTTCGGTCCACCCGGGTTGGCGGCCGGTCAGCTCAACAATTATATGATGCTTCAACCCATCATCGATGTTGCGTCCGACAACAGGACCGCCCAGGCGCGCTGGCGCAGCGACATTCAGTTGCTGGTCGACGGAAAGGCTTACTGGGGCGAAGGCACGTACGAAAACGAATACACCCGGGACGCGGGCACTTGGAAGATCAGCAAGCTACATTTTTACGTGACGATGCTTTGCGACTACGACAAGGGTTGGGTTGTGGGAAACGTTCCCATGGACGGTCCGAGCGCCGCGTCACCGCCCGACCGAGCGCCTACGGAGGTGTATGAGTCGCTGCCGGGAGTGTACCTCCCGGCTTATCACTATCAACATCCCGTCTCCCGCGCGGCGCCGGCCGCGCCAGTGATCGACAGGGATTCTCACGCCACGGTTTTGCCGGATGCGGCTGTCGCCTCGAGCCAATTGCGTACGTTGTGTGCGCGGATCACAAGCCTCGCCGATGAGTCCGCCGTTGAACGGGTGCAGCGCGCGTATGGCTACTACGTCGACAAGGCAATGTGGCCGGATGTCGCTGATCTTTTTTGCGAGGCAGGATCGCTGGAGATTGGGGGTCGCGGTGTGTTTCTCGGAAAGAAGCGTGTGTTGGAATACCTTGGAGTTGGCCTTGGTCCCGTTGGCCCACAGCCTGGCCAAATCATCAATCATCAACAGCTTCAGGGTATCGTTAGCGTCGCTCCCGACGGCAAGACTGCGAAAGGTCGATGGACGGCGTTCGTGATGGGGGGCAGCCCTTACGCCGCCGTACAATGGGGCGATGTGACCTATGAGAATGACTACATCAAGGAAGATGGAGTATGGAAGCTAGCGCGCCTGCATGCGCCGTTTACCATGTACTCCCTGTACGCGGAGGGCTGGCATAAATCCACGGTAGCTAACACGCGTCCAGATAGTTTCCCGCCGCCGCCCGATCTTGCTCCAAGCGTCGTTTATCTGACCTTTCCGAGTTTCTACAACGAACCATTCCACTATCCGAATCCGGTGACCGGCAAAGCGGCTCCGCCGCCGAATCGAGCGGCGGGAGGCTTGGCTCCGATGAGCGACTACGATTGAATTCCAGAGCTGCTCGGGCGAACCGTACGGATGGGGAGTGAAAAATATGAAAGATACCGGCCTCGACCGCGAGGGTCTTGAATGCATTGCAGAGGCGTACTTGGAGGCGTTGGTCGCGGGTGACCCAAGCGCCGCGCCGCTCGCCTCGAACGCAGTGTTCGCAGAGAACGACCAGCGACTTCCACTCGGCGCCGCATCATGGGCGACGATCGACGGTCTCGGGCATTATCGGCACATGTTCTGCGATTTTGAGGCTGCAACGGTCGGCGTCATTGCGAACATAACCGAAAACGGGGCTGGCGCTGTTGTGATACTGCGGCTTAAATTGCAGGGCCGTTTCATCATTGAGGCCGAGCAATTTGTGGTTCGAGATGCTGGGGCGTATGAACGCTATGAGCAGCTCGCTCGGCCCGAGGAAATTTGGTTCGAGGCAATTCCGCCCCAGCTTCGCCAGACACGTGAGGCTCTCGAGGCCGCGGCATGGATGTACTTTCAAGCTCTATACCGAAATGATGGTGCAGGCATTTATCCCTTCACCGAAGACTGCCAGCGCCTAGAGCATGCCCGGCCGAGCGTAAATCGACCGAGCAATGAGAGTTACGGCCATGCTGACAACACCGTTGATTTTGTCACGCTCAAAGCAAAGCAGCAGTACGCGCTCGGCATGATGGGCTATATCTCGGGTGTTCGCGACCGGCGTGTGCTGGCAGTGGATACAGAAAGAGGCGCCGTTTTGAGTTCGTGTTGTTTCGACTTCGACGGAATGACCCGACAGATTAACTTGACCGGGGGCGGCGTCTTCGAGATACCTCCTTATTTTCGAACACCTCGGACACATCACATGAACGAGGCCTTTAAGGTGCAGAACGGCTCGTATCGCTTTATCGAGATGATGTTGCTGGAAGTGCCCTTCGGGACTCGTCCTGTATGGCGTAAGGAGCCGACCTCCACGCAGGAGATCGTCAGCGTCAGACCGCCGGTTCCCAAAGTGCTCGCTACGGATCGCGCCCGACTCATTGGATTGATGGACGTATTTCTGGATGCAATGGTCAGTTGCTGTCCCTGTGACCTCCCACTGGC
This sequence comes from uncultured Gammaproteobacteria bacterium, assembly GCA_963755965.1. Taxonomy (GTDB): domain Bacteria; phylum Pseudomonadota; class Gammaproteobacteria; order Steroidobacterales; family Steroidobacteraceae; genus Bog-1198. The sequence continues at coordinate 41,118 of CAVWLU010000003.1, read as the reverse complement.
CGACAATGTTGAATACACGGAGAACGGAGTACGTGTCGAACTCGGGGATGGACTGTGGAAGTCCATCAGCGGGCGCGGAGGATATTGCGTTTACCTAGCCGACCCTGCAACCGCCCAAGCGGGTTACTACGGCAATTTTGACGAGAACGGCCGGTTCGCACTCATTGCGGTGCGTCTGCGTGTCGCAGGCGGATTAGTCACCGAGATAGAGGTTGTCATCGCGCGACCGGAACAGGCAAATGAGTGGGGTAAACTCAGCGCCGCGACCCACAGTATGTTCATTGCGCCGCTGTTGGCGGACGTCAATCCAGCAGGATTTGCGGAACCGGATCCACGGCTGTTGCGCGCGCCGTCAACGCGTCGTTCCTGCGAAGAACTGGTGTCCATCGTGGACCGTTACTATGAAGGATTGCGGAATCGGCAAAGCGCTGGAGTCGATTTCGCTGAGAGCTGCGTACGCCGTGAGAATGGCGTCGCCGCCACTCATAATTCGGGCGGACCAATCGTTGACGCCAAGCACCCTAATTTCTCCGCGTTCTCCGGCGATTGTGCGAGCCAACTCGATCTCGGTTACCTCGCGTCATTGTCCTGCGTGCGTCGTCGGCCATGGGTCGTGGACAGCGAGGCTGGCCTCGTGCTCGATCTGGCGTTGTTCGATTATTCGGGCGCGGTCCAATCGGTCGCAATCACAGGTATGGGTAAGGTCGGCGCAGCTCCCTCCTTTGCGGCGCCGTGCACCGATATCCACGTCGAACTCTTCAAGGTTGACGGACATAACATCGCGTGCATCGAGGCGGCCGTTCGACGGGTTCCGTACGGCCAAGCGTCTCCATGGGACGAGCCGTTGAAAATCCCAAGGGAACTCTCACGATGAAGGAATTGAAAGACAAGGTTGCTTTTGTTACAGGAGGCAGCAGCGGCATTGGACTCGGCATCGTCAAAAACATCGCCGAGGAAGGAATGAGAGTGGCATTCAGCTACCGCCGTAAGAGCCATTTGGACCAGGCGATGACGTATTTTGATGCCAAACCATATCTTAAAGTCCACCCGATCAAGCTGGATGTCACCGACCGCGCCGGCTTTGCCGCCGCAAAGCGAGAAATTGAACAGGTATATGGTCCTCTGCAGTTACTGATCAATAATGCCGGCGTTGCTCTGCATGGCCCGATGGAGCAGGCAACCTACGATGACTGGGATTGGATGATGAAAGTGAACGTGGGCGGCGTGATCAATGCGCTGGTAACTTTTTTACCCGACATGCTTGCAAGTGGGAGAGAGGCGCACATCGTCAATGTGGCTTCGATGGGCGGCATCGCCGCTCTGGGATCTGTCGGACTCTATACAACGAGTAAATTCGCCGTGGTCGGGCTCAGTGAGTCGTTGCGCACGGATATGATCGGTCGCAACGTCGGGGTTTCGGTCTACTGTCCGGGGACGGTGAAATCCAACATTGGAGAAGGCGGCGGCGTCCGACCGGAAGAATTTAAGCATAGCGGCTACCAACAGAGCGAATCCCCGCGCGATGATGAACCCTCCTTCATGGACGTCGCGATGGAGGCGGTGGAGGCAGGGCGTTTCGTGCTCAACGGGATCAAGAACAACGATTTATTTATACTCAGTCACCCGGAATTTCGCGACGTATTGCGTGCTCGTAGCTCAAAAATCGACGCGTCCATTCCCGAAGTTCCCATCGATACCGCGCGCGCGGAATCCATCCGCTTCATTCTGTCGAACGCAATCTACAATGCAAATGCCTAATCAGATAATGGAACGTATCGACGCCGAGACCGCCGGCCACTCATATCTCGCATCGTGTTGCGTGAGGTTCTGAACCTGCTACGATGCCCGCCCGCGGTGAATATCGGCGGGTAGGCACGGGGCATGGCGCAGTCTGGTAGCGCATCTGCTTTGGGAGCAGAGGGTCGGGGGTTCGAATCCCTCTGCCCCGACCACATCCAACGGGGGCGCGATTTCCTCCGATGGCAAACTGGTCGGAAAGTCCTATATAATCCGCGCGCATTCCCGACTTCGGTTTGCTTTAGACCCGAGCACCGGCCTGAAAGAAATACGTTTGGCGCTATAAGTACTTGATTTACAAGCGCCCGTAGCTCAACCGGATAGAGCACCGGCCTTCTAAGCCGGCGGTTGCAGGTTCGATTCCTGCCGGGCGCGCCACCTTAAGTCGGGTGTTCGACGATGGTGGACGTAGCTCAGTTGGTAGAGCCCCGGATTGTGATTCCGGCCGTCGCGGGTTCGAGTCCCGTCGTCCACCCCACCTTAAGGTGTCGGGAGTGACGTCAGGTAGTTTTTGATTTCGTAGAGGTTTTGCACGGGCCGTTAGCTCAGCTGGTAGAGCAGTTGACTCTTAATCAATTGGTCGTAGGTTCGATCCCTACACGGCCCACCATTTACCGAAAACCGCACAGAAAATCCCTTAAAAATCAATGACTGTAGGGACAGCGCATGGGGAGGGCGCGAGTCGAACCTACAGGTTTTCCGGTGTTAATTTAGCTAGTGCATAGGCGATTCGAACTCGCCGGCCTGGCCTCCTCCCACTATTAGAATCGTAGAATTCATGAAGAACCCGCGACATTTACGATTTTCGCCCTCAGGTCATATCGAATACGCGCCTACTGACGCGATCGCCATGGCGCCCCGCCATTGCCCTGCCCGAGCTAGTTCAGCGGCTCCGACTTGCGAAGACTTTATCCAAGCGGGGCGTGGGCGCCAGCGGGGCGGAACGGTGCTCGTGCCTGATCTCATCGGGCGTAACCTCTGGCAAACACTGCGGATCAAGTCTTGGCATTACTTCCTGAGTGAATAGGTTGAAGTTCCTCCAGGCTTCTTCGGGATTAAACGTTCCGTAGAAAAACCGAAGATTGAGGTGATCACAACCGTTGTCTCGATAGTGCTTGAGCTGCTCGACAACGGAATCAACGCCGCCGACGATGGCCTCGTTTTGAAGCCACTGGGCATGAGTAGGCCAAGTAACCTCCTCGGAAAGATTGCTATGGTCATTCCAAAGCTCGCGCATTGATCGAGTTTCAACTGCGACGGGACCCATGTCGGTACCCGTCCTCTGGGACATGGTCATATAGAAATTCATGTAGTCGCGAAGATTACCCTCGGCCAGCTCCCAGGCTTCTTCTTCGGTACGCGCAACCAGGATGCCTTTGGTAACGCTGGAGTACGCCAGGCAGCGATCCACTACCGACGGCGGATGATTGCCATCCGCAAGCGCCTTTCGATACACGCTCATTTTTCGGATGGCCACGTCAGTGCGGTACCGCCCAAGGTATGCCGGCCAGCCGCGAAGACCGGTGGCCGCTATCGTTTTGTCCGTATTTGACCCTATCGCGAACAGTGGATGAGGAGCCCGGTAAGAGATAGGCATTATTCGTGTTGGCAGTGTCCCACTGTCGACTCCGCTATCGAAGGATAGAGGTGGGTCGCCAATCTGCTTCGCAAACCCTTTGAGAGCTGCGTCTAGCTTGAGTTCGAACACCTTCTTGGGATCAATATCCGTAGGGATGCCGAAGGCCTTGAGAAGACCCGACATGGATCCGGAAGACAATCCAATTAGACATCTCCCGCGCGTCATCAGATCCACGAGATTGGAGAACTGCGCAAAGCGCCAAGGGTGATAGAAGACCAGCGGCACTACAGTGATGCCGAGATAGCTGCGCTTCATATGGCCGGCGAGCGCCGCTAGCATCGTAAACGGATTCCCATAGGGCTCATAGTTATTGAAATGCTGGTCTCCCACGGTCACGATCGCGAAACCCGCCTCATCACAAGCAAGCGCGAATTCCATGCAGAAGTCCATCAGCTGAAGATCGTCTATCGGGCCACGTCCCGTCGGAGCAAGGAAACAGGAAAAACGCATCGCTATGTTCCTATTGAATGTAAGTCATTTGAAGATAAACCCCTTAATTCCGCATCTTGAGCTGCAAAATGGATTGCGCGCGTTGATCGAGAATTGCGCGCTTTTCTTCATTAGTGAGGAGCGGAGTTTCCTTGATGTAGGAGACGATGCCGGTTACCGAGCCGAAGGTTGCGTCGCTACCGAGAACGAGGCGATCGATGCCATAAGTCTCGCGTGCCACCATTAACGTAACGCGACTATTAGCGGTGCTGCTGTCATAGTAAAACCGACGAAACTCGGCCATAGGGTCTGCCGGGTCGAGTCCGGCGTTGGTTACCCAATCGGCGCGCTGAAGCTTGCCGCTTAGCAATTTCTCGTGAACCGACCACACTTGCTGCAGGCCGCCGCCGCAGGCCGCGAAGATAAATCGGACGTTCGGGAAGCGGCGCGTAAGACCTGAGTAAACTATCCGACATGCTGCGATGGCTTCCTGCATCGGGCTTCCGCAAAGCATATCGAGCATGAATTTATCGGTACCCCAGTGGCAGCATGAAAGGGAGCCCACGGGGTGGATGTAAATTACGGTCGACCGCCTATTCATTTCTTCCCAAAAAGCATGAAGCTTTGGGTCATCTAGCGTTAGAGAATGAATTGCGGGTGGAAGACAGATGCCTGCAAAGCCAAGCTCGTCCAGACATCGAGATGCTTCTTTAATGGCGAGATCGACATCGGCGAATGGAAGCCATCCCCATGCCTGAAACCGCCCCGGGTATCGCGCCATTAATTCGGCATAGCTGTCATTGATGCATCTCGCAGCGATTTCCGACTTAATTGGATCTACCAACTGGGTGTCCCAGCCGATGGCAGACAAGATTTGGCAGTCGACTTCGGCTTCGTCAAGTTGACAGAGGCGTTCGCTGAATTCCGCTGGCTGAGATACCTGAGCGTTTACGGCGGAGTTACCCAAGCGCATAAGAAGCTTTATGTACTCGTCTGGATAGTAGTGGGCATGAACATCAATACGCATTCTTATGCTCTCTTTGCCGGCGCCATTTCCCAAAAGCCGCGCGAGATTTACGCCACCTCGCGCGGTCTTAAGAAGTTCACGTGGTACTTTGATGCCCTAGTGCACGCAACCCTTCGCCGACTAAAGCGACACACTAGCCGAAAGTTCGAGACAGGCAATTCAATCTCCTAGATCCCGCCATCAGTTCGCTTGAACGCATCGGGAAGCATCGAGTTGCGACGGCAGGGTCTTTGGCTTGAGTGCGTCCATCGGCAGGCCTTCGCGTTGCGGACCCATGTCGGGCTTCGACAACGCGGGTGTTGACCGCGCGTCCTTCGCAGGTAAGCACATCCAGTCGAATTTCATTTGCAGCTTCGGCTATGCAAATGCGGATCGGCCGGTTTCGCGCAATCCCCGGCTGGATTTTGAGGACGCGGGCTGGTTTGCCTGATGGCGTCGACTTAAGATCGCCAGCTTTGCCGCTGGCGGCTCGATGGACCAGATTCTCGGGCATCAGCAATTGCGGAGAAGTATCTTGCGCGAGATCCCATTGATCCCCACGAGTTCTAACTGCCGACTTCTCGGCATTAGCGATCAACCCGCGTCTCCGGCATCGGCGTGGCTGGGTACAGGGCTCGGCCGATGCTGTTCTTCAGTAGCGATCATTTTCTGAAGAATTCGGCGACTAAGTACCGCCGCGCCGTCTACTGTCAACAATAATGGCTTCATTGACCAGAAATCACGGTCCTTCATCCTCCGCTGAATGGCCTCCAGCATGGGCTTGTCTTCATCTCTTATCGAATCTTTGTAGTTCTCAGGCATGACCGGGGGCTTGTCCGACTTGGGGTAGCTGCCGGCAAGGAAGTAGTGAGTGCTGGCGAATGTCTCCGGCGTAAAGATATGGACACCTGGCATTCGCAGACCGGTTTTTTTGGGTGACCCCGGTGAGGTGAAGTAGATGTCCATTTTGTTGACGCAAGGAGCGACCCACTGCGCATCGAGATACCGATCCACAACCTCTCCGGGGGCTCCTAAAAACATTGCCAGCGCCGGAGTCAACACGTCATTGGGAATGCGCCGCTTACACCACACGGTGTCGCCATCGCGCTCGACGACAATTGCACCCTTGCCGACAGCCGGCGTGCCAAGGCTTCCTGCGTGCAAGTATTCGATGTGACTGAGGTCCATGATGTTGTCCGACATCAGTTCGTAATTCGCTCCTACGTGAATATATTGCCGATGGACAACTCTTCCTTCCGCGGCGACTAACTCCTCTTCCAGATTCGGAATGAGACTCGAATCGGCGCGAGCACTATCACCCATCCAGACCCAGACGCCCTCATATCGCTCGACCACTGGATAGCTGCGTACGTGCGCTGCGCGCGGGATATGTCCGTTAACACCATGGGGATTACGGACGCATGACCCTGTGCGATCGAATTCCAGTCCATGATATGCACACCGTACGGCGTCTCCCACCCTCTTTCCCATGCTGAGCGGGGCGAAGCGGTGCGGGCACATGTCCGCAATCGCGGCCGCGACGCCATCGCTCGCGCGGAACATGACGATCGGTTGATCAAGGACCGTGCGCCCCAGCAGGGTGTCGGTCCCAATTTCGTCTGACCAGGCAATGAGGTACCAGGTGTTCTCTAGATATGCTGTCGGCATGTTGAAGCCCTCGTGGCAGTTAGTGAGTCAAATCGCTTCCTGAGACGCGGAGCTCGGCTGCGGTTGGCACAGGGAAGGACTGAAGATCAAGTTCGGGCGCGCACGCATCGACGAACAAGCGAAACGATTGGCGCATATCGTCAAAGTTGCCGGCTCCAACAGTAAACCGGGCATGCAGGTGCAGAATGCCGTTTTGCTCGTACTCTCGAATTTGAGAAATGATGCTTGCCGGCGCTCCGACCATGGGCTCAAAGCCCGGTGGCATGAATGAGTTGGCGACCATCATTCGTTTTGCCCGCTCGTGGGCCTCCGTCTCAGTCTCGCCCACGATGACGAAACGCGTGATCATGGACATTTGTCGATTACGATTGATCAGCTCCTGAGAGTGGCCCGCTCGTTCCATCGCCTCACGGTACAGGCGAAATCGACGCGCCGCCGTTTCCAGTGTGGCGGGCCCGAGGAACACCGGCAAACCCTGCTCGCCCATCCTTTCGATCGTTGCCTCGGTGTTGGTGCCAATCGCAAACAGTGGCCGACCGGCTCGATAGGACGAGGGCATCAGACGAGACTGTCCCCCGGTCATCTGTCCGCCGAGAATGCCCCCTTTTTCAAATCCCGTGTCGAAGACAAAATCCGGTTCCTGTCCCAGCTTCGCCCACGCACGTTCCATTATTTTGAGCTTGCTTTCGAACAGCGCATCACGATCCGCTACGTTGACGCCGAACGCCTCAAAATCCCGGACCAACTGTGCGCGACCGGCAGAAAGCCCGACGATCAGCTTGCCCCGAGTCAGGTTGTCCAAGACATTCATATCTTCGGCAAGCCGGATTGGATGGTGAAGTGGCAGAGGCACAATCGTGGTGCCGAAGTACGCGTCCCTGAGATGAGATGCGATATGCGCACCCATCAAGAAGGGATTGCAATAGGGTTCGTAATTATTGAAATGCTGCTCGCCGAATGTGACGAGTGCAAAGCCCGCGGCGGCGGCCTCTATGGCCTGTTCGATGCACAGGTCGATGACCGCATGATCATCATCTGCACCTCGGGAAAACGGGCCGAGAAAAATCCCCATGTACACTTAGCTTTCTCCGAGCGTACGAAATGGAGAACTAAGGGCCACGCCGTCCAACACCGTGTATGACCGAGAAAGAGATGGACCTGCGACCATATGCTGTGAGCTTCGGTTAGTAGGGGGTGTTGAGTGCGGCAAATGCTGGAGCAGCAATGGCGCGAATCTCGGCAGGGGCCGCACGTGACTGCTCGAGCCGAGACAGAGCCAGGCTGGTCTCCACCACCTTGCGGCACCTGCCAAATCGTCGCGCGGTGAAGGCGCCAATTGCCTCAGAGACGGATTTACTGTCAGAGACGCACTGTCCAAGCACGACTCCGTCCTCGATCGCCATGCCACCCCCCATGGCCATGTGGGCGGTGGTAGCGTGGGCGGCATCACCGATCAGAAGCGAACAGCCGCGGGACCAAGGCTGAGGAACGAGGATCCATTCGAATGGACGACAAATGAGTTCCGAGTCTGGTTTTAGTCGCCGACGCAGCTCGACCACGTACGGCGCGGAATATGAATCGAGGTGGCGGGACATTGTTTCATAGGTTTCATCTGCCTCCATCCTGGCCCAAGTAGCTCGATCAAGTACCGATACGACATACGTGAAGCCTTCCGGCACGAAATACCCGCCCAACTTTCCGGTCGGCGAAAGGAACCATCCTGGGTCATCTATCGGCGGCCCCGGTGCCATCCAGCGAATGGCGTATTGGCCGGCGTAGATGGGAATCGGTGCATTGTCAAACTGCGAGGTGCGCACGCGTGAATAGATTCCATCAGCGCCAATCAACAAGTGACAGCGCCTCAATGTTCCGTCACTGAGGCGAATTGAGGTGCCGTCTCCTTCGTCACGAATGCTCTGGATACTGACCCCGTAGCGTATGGATGCCCCGACCTTGACCGCCGCGTTGCGAAGAATGCCAAGCAGAGTCGGCCGGTATATGCCGAAACTCGGTCGTGCTGCGTCGCCCGTTCTGCGCGGCTGCTGCACGATCGGTTCGCCAGTCGCATCCCTGATTGGCGCATCAATGGCCAGCATTGTGGCTCGATCGATGCACGCCTCTAGCACGCCTAACTCGCGCAAGGCGTCGATCGCCCAGCCGTGAATGCCGATTGCTGCTCCCAAAGGTTCTCCGCCGGCCTCAACTATCTCGGTTTTCATTCCGCGGTTGCCGAGGGCAATCGCGGCCGACAAGCCGGCAATGCCGCCTCCAACGATCAGAATGTCGTAGGTAGACCCCACGTTTCCGGCCTCCTCAGGTCCGATTGGGCGTGCACGCAAGGATTTCTTTTGGACGAGTCAGTTTTCTGGGATCGGCTTCCACTCACGGACCACCGAGCCTGGCCCGTACGGTTAGGCCAAATGTCCGGGGCGGCAAGATCTGGTAGAGATATAGTCCCGGCCCCTCGCCGTACACGTTAACGGCGCTGTTCTCGATGTTCTTGACCCAGGCCTCCACCTGCCATTTGTTGTAGCTGAAGGTGATCGTTGCGTCGCTCATCCAGTACGATCGTTGGCGGTCGTTCGGATCTGACGAGCCTGCAACTACCGGGTACGCTGCGGAGTAGTGGGAGTTGCCTCCCATTTCGAGCGAAGAGCGATCATTGATCGTCCACGTGTGGCTATAACCGAAGAACACGCCAGCGTCTGGAAGATTGATCAGTGGCTGCTTGCCCTGAGGTGCGAAGACGAACGCCGGAAATGGCGGAAAAAAGACAAGCGAAGGGTAGGAAATGCTGTTGAATTCGCCGTGCGCCCATTCAGACGACACACTTATCTTGTCGCTGACCGTGAGCAGAAAGATGGCATCGAGCTCAGCCCCATAGGTCTTGACGTTTCCTATATTCACAATACCCGGCGTGAACGGGCCGGCGTTGGGATAAGCAATGGACTGATATTGATAGTTCTTAAAGTTGTACAGATAGACGTCAGCATTCAACTGAAGACGATTCGCAAGAAATCGATTCTTGGAACCTATCTCGTAGGCAGTATTGGTTTCCGAGTCGAACGTCGGCGCATACTGCGTCGGTGCCGTGGGTTGCCCCGGGCTGCCGGCATTAAGTCCTCCCGGCACATAGCCTGTAGATACATTCGCATAGAGCAAGCTTTTGGGAGCGACATCCCATTCGGCACCCACCTTGTAGCTGGTGTTAGAGAATGACACGCTCCTGCGCGTACCATCTTCATAAGTCGCCTTCTTCTTGTCCTCGGTATACCGAACACCGGCAGTAAGGCGAAGCGCGTCAGTGAGGCCGTACGAAACTTGGCCGAATGCGGACTCCGAAGTGGCCGGCAGATGAGGTAGCGCAATGATCCCTAAGGGAAATTCGTAATGGTAAAAGGACTCCTCGTTCAGGTAATACAGTCCGATTAACCACTGCAGGCCACCGGCATGGTCGGCTCTCGTCTTCGAGGCAAGCCTTAGCTCTTGAGTCCAATCCTTCAGATTGTTGACTGTCAGCGCGTTGAAATAAACTCCATCGGGGGTCAGTACCTCGTTCTGCTGATGCGCGAACCCGGTGATTGAGGTCAGCGTAGCGAAATCCCAATCGTAGTCGACATGCAATTGGTCATTCCATGTCGCATTATCTTGAGTGCCCACAGTCGGAATCGACAGCCCAGGAATCGGTGAGTCCAACGTCCAAGGAGGTATGCCGGCGAATGGATGATATTCGGGGGACACGCCATGTCCACCGGCGTGGTTGTAGTTGAGTTCGTTGAAAATGGTTAAGTCATCCAGAGGTGTCCAAAGCGCCTCGACCCTTCCATAAGCATCCTTGGCATCGTTGTAGACATGCCCGATATACCCGTCGTGATCGATAGTTTGAAAGGCTGCTCGAAAGGCCAACCTATCGTTCACCGGGATATTGATCATTCCCTCGGTCGACCATAGGCCATAGTTTCCGGCCGTCACACTGGCAGAAGTCTCAAAATTATCGACGTCCGGTCGATTGGTAATTATGTTGATTGCGCCTGCGGCCGCGTTGCGTCCTTCAAGGGTGCCTTGAGGGCCTTTGAGGATCTCAATACGGGCAATATCGAAGAAACCTCCCCCATTGGAAGTAGGTTGGGCGAAGTACAACCCGTCAAGGCTCGAGGCGACGCCGGGTTGCCCGCGTGGATCTAGAAAAGTAGACCCCAGTCCTCGCACTGAGACTTGAGTCGAGTTTAAGACCGGATATATTTGGACGCCCGGCACTACGCCATTGAGGTCAGTAAGACTATCCAGATGTCGGCTTTGAATTTCGGCCGCGCCAATCACACTCATGGCGATAGGCGTATGCTGCAAATCGGCAGGGCGCTTTTCGGCCGTGACTACAATCTCGGTGAGCTCTTGCTCAGGCGCAGTCGTAGCTTTGGGTGAACTCGGCAAGCCCGTTTGCGCCGCAACTTGCGCCTCGGTCAAACTGGCCGTCATCCCTAACGCAACGATACTCAACACCCGGATCGCGCCTCTGCACATCTTCATGTTCCCCCACGCTGTTGAAGGTTTGCTTTTATTATTCGGGAGCGATTTTTGGGGTCCTAGGGCATGCGCGCAATGCAATTAAATTTAAGGCCACATCATCGCTTTTGATGCGGCAAACGTGGAAACATTCCACAAATTGCGTCCAACCTGGTGCGGCGGGGGATGGAGGGGTGCTTGCACCGTCTAAAAATAGTCGTCCTCAACTCGCGTTTTCCGACTCAAGTTTTACAGCGTGAGCATGAAGCTTATTGAGAAACCAGGCGATTCCAGGTTCTTGGGTTCGAGCGAGTTGCCACTGGGCGACGATATCGATCGTCGGGAGCTCAATGGGCATTTGGAATGTCTTGATTCCAGCAACCGCGCTCCATTGTTGCGCGAAAGGCCGCGGTACTATGGAAATCAATTCGGTGCCCATGACGATCTGGGGCAATGATGCGACGGTATTGACGCGCACTGCGATATGCACACGCTCAAAAAGAGTCTCCAATGCAACGGTTGTTGGATGCAGCCCGGTGGGCATCGCTATGCTGATCGAGGCATGCGGTAGCGAGTAAAGCTTCTCCTCCGTTAGCCCCTCCGAAAGCGCCGGGTTATCGATACTCGCAATACACACAAAGCCCATCCTCATCACGACGGCACTCGCAAACCTATCTGAGGAATAGGTGCTCGGGAGAAGAATAACGTCAGTTCCCTCGGCGAAATATCGATCCATTGGCTCGAAGCGAAATGGGACCGTGGTAACGCGAATATGGGGTGCGCTGCGCACCATCTCTACTACCAAACCATTCAAAAATGTAAGTTCAGAGAGATCCGTCGTCGCAATCCGGAACGAATCATTGGCTACTTCCGGATCGAAGGTCTGACGAAATTGGATAGTTTCGCGGCAGGCCAATACGACATCTCTAACACGAGGCATGAGAGTAATGGCTAACGGCGTGAACCGCTGTTGACCACTCGAGTAGATCACCAATTCATCGTTGAAATGCTCACGCAGCCGTTTTAGGGCCATGCTCATCGCTGATTGCGTTAGGCAAACTTTCTCCGCGGCATCAGTTAGCGATTGCGAATGGAGCAACGTATCCAGTGCAACCAGCAAATTGAGGTTAAACCGATCAAGGTTCATACTTTTTGCCCCCTAGCTGACTGATCTGAGTACTTTAGCATCGCGCCGCTTGGTGGCGCGATGGCTAAACGGCTGTTGGGAGCTGCTCGCAATCACACGGTATGGCGACGAAGACTCCTGTGTGGGAATACCGTGGCACGGATTCAATTTACGGAGCTTATGTGAATGAAGACTTCTGGGCACTGCAAGGCCCGGGACGGAAGGCTCCGCCATGTAGCAGTCAGGATTCAGCACCAACCTATTTGCGAAGCCATACCTGCTGAATCTTGGTCCCATCCGTGATAACGCGCATCCAGTCCGCTGTACGCTGGTAGAAATCGAAACGATCGCTTGTTCCGCAGCTATAGATCAGATCCATGTCAAATTCGTGGGCGGGTTGCCAAAGCGATTGCTCCTTGAGTTCTGCGCGCAGGCACCAACGAGCCTCAAGTGATTCCGGCGGGTGCGGCGAGATTGGCAAGCATCGTTCGAGGCGCGCGATGAAAAGGCAGTGCACTTGGTTCATCGCTGGCACGCTGAGTGTTCCGAAAGGTATAAGGTATTCCGGGCTAAGGACTAGGGCCGTCTCTTCCCGGACCTCTCGGATTGTCGCAGCCTCCGGAGTCTCCCCAGACTCGACGTATCCTCCGGGTAGGGCCCAGCTGCCTGCGTAGGGCGCGCGACCTCGTCGCATCATTAGCATGCGGTTTTCGGCAAAGACCACTGCAAGCACAAGAAGTCTCGGGCCTTGGTAGCGAATGAATCCGCAACGTGAGCAGACGGCGCGTTCGATGTGATCGTGGGGCGGGATTGCCAATTCCGTGGGCGCGCCGCAACGTCCGCAAAATCGGTCGAGTTCACTGTCGTGAGATCTCTGTCTCACTCGCTCCTCCTCTTGTGCTTGCAAGTCATCGTTTCGGCTTCGAATGCCGGGCCGCCTCGAAGTGTTCGGCCAAGCAGTTGGCATCGTGCGCGATTTCATGGCAGATGCCTGTCAGGTCTCAAGCAGGTACTCGAAGGATCTGCCGTAGGGCTTGTCGGCGAGTGTCGCGATAACTCGCGCAAAAGCTTGCTTGGGGAGTGACTTTCCACTGCTCTTTTGCGCTTGGACCGAGGGCCACTTCTCGACGAAGACGAAATCGTCCGGTTGTTCAACGTTTCGTAAGACGGACACACTCTGTACGCCTTCTATTTCTCTAAGTGCACCCGCCAGAGCCTCAAGCGCACCGCGAAGCTCCTCACGTCTTCCAGGGGCGCAGCTCATTCTGTAAATACGTGCGACGGCCACTTAGACTCCTTCGCTTCGTTGGGCCAATTGTCATGCCAAGCCAAGAGCACATCGGAGCACTGGGCCTAAGGTTAGTCATCCCTCAGACCGAGCACTGCCAGCTGATACGCACGGATTAGACACTGTATTTGCTCGGCTGCGTCATGAAGAAATTCAATTAGAGGCGTGATCGAATCGTGGATTAGCCTTTTGTCGATAGCGGAAACACTTGGCGAAGCATGAGAACCGCGGGAATAGGGCCGATGCGAGTAAGCGCGCGTCGCACTCTTCGCGCCAACCCGGAGGTGAAAGTCGACGCACTCGGTATTTCACCGCCCAATGCGGGTGACGACACCATGTCTGACTTGAGCGTCGGGTATTGCTCTGGCGTTCGGTGTCATAAATGGAGGTGACGTGATTGACGGGCTGAGGTATAGGCACGTGCTTGGCCACTATCCTACTGGCGTGTGCATCGTGACCGCGATGGAGAAAAATGGTGTTGCGACCGGGATGGTTGTGGGATCGTTCACCTCAGTGTCACTTGAGCCGCCGCTAGTCGCAATCTTACCCGGTAGACGCTCCACGACTTGGCCGCGCCTCGCGGCGGTCGGCAAGTTCTGTATCAACGTTCTTGCATGCGATCAGCTGTCCCTATGTAAGCAGTTCGCGATTAGTGGCGATCACAAATTTGCCGGAGTATCACATCGTTTATCGAGCAACGGTTCGCCCATCTTGGACGGCGTCATCGCTTGGATCCAATGCGATCTCCACGCAGTATACGAAGCGGGCGATCACGTTATCGCGCTCGGCCATGTTACGGAATTGGAGGTTCAGAAACCGGTCGGGCCATTGCTCTTCTTCCGCGGCGGATACGGCACGTTCGTATCTCACGAGGTTGCGGGGCAACTTACATAAGACTTATAGGTCTGCGTTGCGGCGTTGCCGGGATAGTGTAGGTGGTCGCAGTTCCTTCGCGGCGTCGACGAACTGACGCCGGAGCCAGGTCAAACCGAGATCACTGGTCATGCGGCGATGATGTTGCATCACGACCGGCATAACCCACGCTTTAAAGGGAGGCGCAAGTATTCGAAGCTTGAAGCGATGTCGATATCGGTGAGCGATGTAGGTGCTTATTGTTGCGATGCAATCGGTTTGAGAGACAATCTCGAGCACCGCACCGATGTTCGGCAGCCAGACAGCCACCTCACGAGGTAAGTCGATACCACGTAGGAAATTGATATGCCCCTCGCCAACGATCAGGGCTGCGTGACGGGCAGCGCTGTATTCATGAGGAGTTACTCGGTCACTCCGGATGGGGCTTTTGTGACCCGCGATACAGGTTAGCGCCTCGTCGTAGAGATTCTCCGCAGGCAATGAGTCGCCGAGATCTTGAAGCAGACCTATACAAAGGTCCGCCTCGCCCCTCGTCAGCTGGTCGATGGCATAGGGCGAATAGGGCAGCATACGGATCTTGATACGGGGCGCCTCGATTTCTAATTTCTGAATCATAAGTGGTATGAGGACATAGGAAATAAAGTCGGCCGCGATGACACGGAATTCGCGGTCCGAATCAGCCGGTACGAATACAGCGCCGCGTGTTGCAAATCCTCGCAACCTAGCGAGCAAATCCGTCAGTTCGGGCTGTAACAGCAACCCAAGGGAAGTCGGCGTCATCGCGCCGCCCACACGAGTTACCAGCGGGTCGTTAAAGTGCCGGCGCAGCCGCGTCAGCGCATTGCTGACCGCCGACTGCGTCAGGTGCAACCGGGCGGCAGCGCGGCCGACGTGACGTTCGGTAAATACCGCATCAAGGGCCACTAAAAGGTTGAGATCGAGGTCGGCAAGGCGGACGCTGGCAGTGCGCATACTATTTATATAGCAAATAGTAACAGCGAAAACTAATGATTTGATAAACAGTGGTGCTCTAGTAACAATTCCAATGGCCCGCTAATCGACGGCGATGGGGTCTCGAGCCGACCACTGCGGCCGCCTTTGCAGCCGTCTGACAAGTGCACAAAGTGGGAATGTTGGTAAAGATGAACCTAGACCGCTTCAATCTGAACCTTTTCGTCGCTTTCGAAGCGCTTAGTAAGGCGGACACGTTGACGCAAGCAGCTGGCGCGCTTTATGTCACACAGTCGACGCTCAGCGTCGCTCTCCGTCAGATGCGAGAGTACTTTGATGATGAGCTCTTTGTTTACAAGGCCAAACAAAAGGAATTAACGCCGCTTGCCCAAAATCTTCGGCCGCGCGTTCTGGAGATTCTGAAAACAGCTAAGGCGACATTGATGTTGAAGGAAGAAACCGCGAGGTTTGGCCGGACAAGATGTTTGGCGTTGGTTCCCGATGACTCCCCCAGCGACATCGCTAGCGAATCGCGTGCGACCGAAGAGATTCCCAATGAAGCGGCGTATGTGGAACCCGAGAGCAGGGCGCTTGATAGCCAAGACTGGTCCAACGACAACGCTAAGTTGTACAGCGTGAATCATGAAGCAATTTCCCAAGCGAGAAGTGAAGACGCACTTTTTGCACCGAGAGTCGCTGACCTTGCGGCGCGGGGGGCCTTGGCCAACGCTAAATCTCAAAGTCACGTCCAACGCCGGACGCTTAAGTCCAGGCTTTTAGCAGAACTCGACCGAGGGTGTTGACATGGCAATTATCGGGATCAAATCATTGAATTACGGCGTCGACAACGTCCCCGAATGCGCGCGCTTTTTCGATGATTTCGGGTTACGTGCAATTCGCAAGGAAGACGCCGTGTGTCGTTTCAAGCTACCTGAGGGTTCGGAGGTCGTGATCCGGCATCGCGACGACCCTGCATTGCCTGTCTCCTCACTGGTGGGTGATGGTGTACGCGAGGTGATCTGGGGAGTCGATACTCAGGAATCGCTCGATGCAATCGTCGTCGATCTGTCGCGCGACCGAGATGTGACGCGCCGATCGGATGGAGTCGCACGCTTTGTCACGGACTTCGGCCTCGCCATGGGCTTGGTTGTATTTACGCGCGAGCTGACTATTTGTGCGCCTGATCCGGTCAATGCGCCCGGACACGTGCGGCGCCTCAACCAGCACCGCAAGTGGCGGCTGCGTGCGAATCCCAAGGGGATCGCCCATGTCGTCTTCGCCATCCCGCAATACGAAGAAGGTTCCGCCTTTATGCGCGACCGACTCGGCTTTCGCCTCTCCGACAATCAGCGCGGCTTCGGAATGTATTTGCGTGCCGACGGCACCAACAATCACCATAACCTGCTGTTGCTGAACGCCTCAGCGCCGTTCCCTGGCATGGATGGCAAACATCGATTTCATCATGCCAACTTCGCGGTCGAGGACATTGATGAGATCATGGTGGGGGCCAACCACATGGTGCGTCAGGGCTGGGAGCCATCGCATCTCGGGCTTGGGCGTCACCGAATCGATTCGGCGCTTTTCTATTACTTGCCGTGCCCAGCGGGCGGGGAAGCCGAATACGGCGCGGATGCCGACTACATTGACGATAGTTGGGTGCCGCGTGAATGGATCAATCCTCTCTTCGCCTATTCGCATTTCGTCCACAACCTGCCGCCATTTCTCGCGAAGCCCCCTGCGTGGGACTTCCGGTACATCACCGGCATCGAGCCCAATGATGGGCACCACTGATGGCCGCGATCTCCAACGCCCTTGTCATTGGTGGTGGCGTAGGCGGACTCACTGCGGCCATTGCACTCCGTCAGCAACGAATCGCAGTTGACCTCATCGAAATCAAACCGGATCTTGGCGTGTATGGCGTAGGCATCATCCAGCCGAACAATACGCTGCGTGCACTCGATAAAATTGGACTGGCCAGCAAATGCGTACTGCTGGGTGCTGCCTTTCCAGGGTGGCGGATTCACGACGCAGCCGGCAATTTCCTCATGGCGGCGCCTGCGACTGACAGCGCCGCACCTGGCATGCCGCCAATCAATGGTATCACCCGCCCGTTGCTCCAAAATATTCTGACGGAGGGCGCCCATCAGGCAGGCGCTGAGATTCACGTGGGCACCAGCGTTACCGCGCTTGACGATCGAGGTGATCACGTACACATCGGCTTTTCCGACGACCGGGAGGCCGACTATGACTTCGTGATCGGCTGTGATGGAGTCTACTCAGAAACGCGGCGTCTCTTGTTTGGCGAAACCGCGCAGCCTCGCTATAGCGGGCAGTGCGTCTGGCGCTACAATTTGGCGCGGCCGCCGCGAGTCGAATGGGGCGAACTCTATTTTGGGCGGAACAGTAAGGTCGGCCTCGTGCCGCTCGCAGCGGACCTCATGTACATGTTCCTCGTGACGGCCGAGCCGGAGAATAGCCGCTACCCACGACAGGATCTCGCGGTCATGATGCGCGAGCGGCTAAAGTCCTATAGCGGCTTCATTGCGGAGATTTCGACTCAAATTAATGATTTTGCCGCGGTCGTGCTCAAGCCACTGGAGAATGTACTTCTATATGCCCCGTGGATGAAGGGCCGAACAATCATCATCGGTGATGCTGCACACGCGAGCACACCCCACCTCGCACAGGGTGCTGCGATGGCAATCGAGGACGCGGTGCTGCTCGGCGAGCTACTGGGACGTGATGCGCCACTGGACACGTTGCTCGATGAATTCATGCGTCGGCGATTCGACCGCACACGCTACGTGGTCGAAAGCTCGCAGCAGATCCTGACCTGGGAGTTGGAGCAGTGGAAGGGTATCGACAATCCTAATGCGCGACCTGGCGAGCTTCTCCATGAGGCGACGCTGGCAATGATGGAGCCCTATTGAGAGCTCTCTGAGAACTGCATGAGCAACAAGGTCATCATCAGCTGCGCAGTCACCGGCTCGGCACATACGCCTACCATGTCAGACGCGCTGCCCGTGACTCCAGAGGAGATTGCTGAGCAGTCTATTGCTGCGGCGAAGCGGGGAGCAGCGATCCTCCATCTCCACGCGCGCGTGCCGGAAGACGGACGGCCGACAGGTGACCCGGATGTCTTTGCTCGCTTCCTGCCGGTGATTCGCGAAGGGACCGACGCGGTCATCAATATCACAACGGGCGGCGCCGCAACAATGAAAGTCTCTGAGCGCCTGGCCGCCGCGCGGCGCTTCCGACCTGAAATGTGTTCACTCAATATGGGTTCGCTCAACTTCGCTTTCTTCCCAGCCGCCAAGCGGATCACGACATGGAAGCACGACTGGGAGCGGGACTATGTCGTCAATTCAGACGACTATATCTTTCGAAACACCTTTCGCGACATTACGACCATTCTCGAGGCTTTGTCGGAAGCGGGTACTCGCTTTGAGCATGAGTGCTACGATGTGGGTCATCTCTATAACCTCGCCCATTTCGTCGACCGCGGATCGGTGAAGCCGCCGTTCTTCGTTCAGATGATTTTCGGCATCCTGGGTGGGATCGGAACGGATCTAGACAATCTGATTTTTATGAAGCGCACGGCCGATCGACTCTTCGGCGCGAAGAACTACCGCTGGTCCGTGCTCGCCACCGGTCGGCACCAAATGCCGTTCCTCACGCAGGCAGCCCTGCTCGGCGGCCACGTCCGCGTTGGTCTGGAGGACAGCCTGTTCATCGAGCGCGGGAAGCTTGCCGTTTCGAATGCCGAGCAGGTTGATAAGATCGTACGCATCCTTGCGGAGATGGGGCTGGAACCCGCGACCCCGGCCGAAGCGCGCGAAATGTTGGCCCTCAAGGGCGGCGGCCGAGTGGATTTCTGATCATGGCACGGCGCTTCGTCGATCTGTCGATTTACCTCGAGAATGACGTGGTCTCAGATCCAGAGGTATTTCGGCCGAAGATCGAGTATATCGACCACAAGATGTCGGTGCCGGAGCTGGCGGGCTTCTTCCCGGGCCTTCAGCCCAGTGACCTACCCGACGGTGAAGCTTGGGCAATCGAGCGGATTGAGCTCATCACCCACAACGGAACGCACCTCGACGCGCCCTATCATTTTGCCTCGACCATGAACAAAGGCGAGCGGGCCATCACCATAGATGAGGTGCCGCTCGATTGGTGTTTTCAACCCGGCGTGAAACTGGACTTCACCCGTTTTGACGACGGCTACGTGGCAACCGCCGAAGATGTTGAGGCTGAGCTTGCCCGAATTGGGCACGTGTTGTCACCGCTCGAGATTGTGGTGGTCAACACCTCAGCGGGCAAGCGCTACGGGCAGCACGACTATGTTACTGCCGGCTGTGGGATGGGCTATGAGGCCACTATGTTCCTGCTTGAGCGCGGCGTACGACTGACCGGCACCGATGGTTGGAGCTGGGACGCTCCTTTTGTATATACCAAGGAGAAATATCTTGAGACGGGCGATGCTTCGCTGATTTGGGAGGGCCATAAAGCGGGCCGCAACATCGGCTACTGTCATTTGGAGAAACTGCACAACTTAGAAGCGTTGCCGCCCTCCGGCTTCACGATTGCGTGCTTTCCCATGAAAATCCGCGCGGCGTCTGCTGGCTGGACTCGGGCCGTTGCCATTTTCGAGGAATGACGGTGTTCGAGCCCTTTCCTGGGAACTATGTTTGGAATCTGTCCGTCAATCTCGCCATTTGCATGGGAGGTTCTATCGGCGAGATGGACATCGCAAACGCGCAGGTTCGTGCGATCGCCGCTGAGGGAGATGACCTGGGCACTGAGGCCTTCTTCGACAGCTGGGGGGCGATGGCAGACCGCGTGGCCGGTCTCGGCCAAGAAGCGGAGAGTGCCGGTCGTATGCTGAGTGCCTCTGAGAAATATGCGCGCGCCACCGCGTACTATATGACGGCGGAGCGAATGCAAAGTCGCCACTACGCACCTCGTTGGGATATGTATCGGAAGATGCTTGAATCGATGCGGCGCGCTGTCGAGGCTGGCGGATTGAATTGCGAACGCGTGGAAATTCCTTACGAGGGCAGCAGTTTTCCTGCCCTTTTTGTCCGGGGCAAGGGAACGGAACCGCTTCCCTGCATGGTTTTCTGCAACGGGCTGGATAGCGTCAAAGAGATGATCTACCTCTCCGTGCGCGACACCTTCGCCGTGCGCGGCATTTCTGTTCTCATGGTCGACCAGCCAGGCGTTGGTGAGTCACTGCGTCTCAAAGAGCTCTTCGCCATCCACGACAGCGAGCGTTGGGCGTGTGCCGCGGTCAACTATCTGGAAACACGCGCGGATGTGGATCACGATCGAATAGGCATGATGGGTTGGTCGCTTGGCGGCTATTTCGCGCCGCGCGCTGCCTGTTACGAGAAGCGCTTTAAGCTCTGCGTCGCGTGGGGCGCCAACCACAATTGGGGAGAGCTGCAGCGTCGCCGCCTCGCACGCGAAGGTGATCGTCCGGTGCCGCACTACTGGGACCACGTAATGTGGGTTTGGGGCAAGGAAACGCTGGACGAGTTCATGGAATTCGTGCCGTGCGTCACTCTCGCGGGCCATATGCAGTATATGACGGTGCCCTATCTCGTCACCCACGGTACGAAGGATCGGCAGATTCCTGTCCAATATGCTCACCAAAGCCATGACGAGGCCATCAACAGCCCGCGCCGTGAGCTGAAGCTGTTCACGGACCGCGAGGGCGGCGTAGAGCATGTCAGCGCAGACAATATGGAACCGGTGCGCAGCTATATCGCCGATTGGGTAGTCGGTCGGTTTGCGGAGATGGGATGAATGAGCATGCCCGTGAGAAGGCGACGTGTGGCGTGCACGCCGGAAAGTCGCGCTGTGCCATTGAACGCCGGTTGTGACATTCTCTCATTCGTCGGTCGCGCGTTACATAGCTAGCTTTTTTTGCGTGCGGAGAGAGCGTTGGTATGGAGAAACTGCAATCTATGGCCTTGACGTACGTCTGGAAAGGATCGCTCCCGACCTGTGGCGTTTGTTCACGTCGTGTCCTTTAGTAGGCATTCGACGCTACGCGCTGCTTAAGTAGCCGGCTTGGCGGGTGGGAACAGTAACTTGTAGTTGCGCAGATCCTCCTGAAACGCATTGCATCGGGCCAGGGATTCGCGCAATTGCGGCCGTGGTAACGAGTAATCAAAGGCCGCGGACCATCGCTGCACGCGAGTTAGGGAACTGATGAGCGGTTCGGCAACTTTGTTGTGGCTCAACGCCTTCAAGGGCAACAGGTAGTCTTCCCGGTAGACCGTTGGAATGATGATTCGGCTTAAAGCGTGCGCGCTCAACACGCAATTCATGGCGAGCCGTGCCGTGCGTCCGTTTCCGTCGCTGAAAGGATGCACTTCGGCAACCACGAACATGATCATGATGGCCTGTGCCGTGGGATGCCGCAGGGCGCGAATCCGTTCGAATCCTTCCCGCAAACTTCCGATGACGAGTTCCGGAACGACGAAGTAAGTGCCGCCGGCCTGGTTGGCCTTTTCTTTCCATTCTCCCGGTTTCTTGTCCGCCCGCTGTTGCATGACGAGCGCGTTGACGTTTTGCAGCCAAACGAGAAATTCATCGGTACTTTGCGCCGGACGGTCCCGCCAGGGCGAGGTCGTGACCGCCTGAAAGGTTCCCAGAATGTCATGCGAGTCTTCACTGCGGTTTTCAATGATCTTGCCGTCGAAGATGATGGATTCGGCTTCCTCGACTTCGAACGTTGTCCCCTCGATGTAGTTGGAGAAATACGCCTCGAAGAAGGCGAAATCCTCGCGCGCGACGCCGGTGGGCGCGGGATCTTCGATGTTTTCCAAGGCTGCTTGATTCAGCGCGGTGAAAAGCGAGTCAAAGATTTCCAGTCGATGGGGATCGTAAGGACGGCCCGCGGCGCGTGCAAGGGCCTGCTTGGCAGTCAAATTTCTTGTTTCGTGTGTACCGAGCAACGCGCCGATGAGGCTGTCCAGGCGCTTGAACTGTACTTCGTATCCTAAGGAAGGTGCGATCTCGCGCGCGTGATCGCGCAATTGGTTTAGACGCCGCGGACCACCGACCATCAGGATGCGATCGAGCGCCGTCTCCACTTCCTCTTGCGGTAGCACTCGATGACTCCAGCCGCGCCCACGCGTGAGGTTCTCCAAGAATCGCCGGGGATCACTCGCGAGGTACAGTGCACCGAAGCGCGAGTCTGGCGCGGGAGGTACAAGTCGGGGGCCTGCTCCTGGCACGATGTGGACGGTCAGTCCCGGCAATCGCATGTCTCGGCGTGTCTTGCCGCGAGTGATGGATAGAGTGCCCTTATGGGGACGACTGTCAAATGCCGAACGATGGGAGATCACACCATCGGGCAGCAGGTGCCCAACGATCGCCCGCCAGTGGCGCGAAACGATCGCTTCCGGCGGGCTGTCTACGTTGGAGGTATAGATGCTCGGGTATAGTCGGAGCAGTGTGCCCTGCGCCGCGAGTCGTCGCGCGCGTCGGGCGGCCGCCGCGTCGGTCTCGGCGACCAGGACGAGTTCGGGTATCGTGTCCGCCATAGAGGCCATTCAGGTGCTCGGAAAGATAAGAATGTCCGTATTTTACCTTATTTTAGGCGCCCGTGTCCGTAAAATAACGAATACTCAACAAACCGCCAATCGGGTCCGGGTGATGCTCACCGCCTAAGCTCCGTTGCCATGTTTATCTATTGGTTTCTTGCTACTTTTCTACCGGCCTTATCGAGAAGACCCTATAAAAATAGGGGTTTCCTCATTTCGACAATCGACAATCCCCCTCTTAATCAATTGGTCGTAGGTTCGATCCCTACACGGCCCACCATTTAAGCCCGGTCCATTCTGGACACATGGGTAACGGATCCAAACCGTTGAGGATCAGGACGCGAGCTTCTTCCTCGGCCGCGCACGCTGGTGCTACAAATATGCTCAACGCCGGCATTATCGCGAGGAGGGTGCACGCGGCGGCGGATACGATTGCCACCAATCGTCGGTGGCTTCGGGTCATCCGGCGATCCCGAGAACTTCTCATGTAAGCGGATCAGTAGATTTATTGCGCACATGGTTTGGAGAGTTAGCTCCAAACCCGCCATTCGGCTATTCAGCTCGGCTGCGCTGTAATTACATCCAATGGTTAATCGCCGCTAGCGTTTGTATATACATTTGTATAGTATATATGGATGGCGGAGACATACGCTGGATTTGACTGGGACGCGGGAAATCGCGCGAAGTGTCAAAAACATGGTGTCACAATCGCGGAAATAGAGGCCTTGTTTTCCGAACCGCTGCTGATTGTCCCCGATGCAACGCATTCGAAATCAGAGACTCGGATTCGGGCGCTCGGCAGGACCAGTGCGGGCCGAATGATATTTTTAGTGTTTACGATACGTCTCAAGGGCGGTCGGCGAGTGGTTCGGCCGATCAGCGCGCGTTATATGCATGCGAGAGAGGTCGCTTCTTATGAAAAAGAAAATCCCGAGCTTTAAATCCGATGCCGCTGCCGAGCGTTTCGTCAGTCACGCGGATTTGACGCGTTACGACTTATCGGGTCTCAAGCCGGTCCGATTTGAATTCGAGAAGAAATCCGCTCAGCTGAACATGCGGCTGCCGAAGCCATTATTGGATGCGGTAAAGCGGCGCGCCAAAGAGCGAGGTATTCCCTATACACGATTCTTACGGGAGTTGATTGAGCAGGGAATATCGACGCCGCTGCGATAACACAAATGCGCTAGGTCAGAAGCAATCGCTCTGGAGTTGTGTCACTGAAAGATCTTGGGACCTATGAATTCAAAGGCTTCGAAGGCCGCGATGCAGGCACGTCTTCAAAATGACCGGCGCCTCCGGCTTACGCCGCGCTCAAGGAATGAGCTTACGTAGTGCTTGCGTCGAGACATCATCAATGTGCCGAAATGCGGGCGCGATCTTCTCGATCTGATCGGCAGGCACTTGGTACTCTTCGAAGCGCACCTTCCATTCGCGCACGGTTCCCCAGATTCTCGCGATGCTCTGTGCGGCGACGTCAGAGGACAATGTGAATGTCTCGCGGCCGGCGAACGCGTTGTCAAGAGTTGCGATCTTGCCTTCCGGCCCTACTCCCAGGTGCAAGCGCCGCTCGGACGCCAAGCTTGCCCGCGGCATCACATCGTAGAGCGGGCTGAGCCGCCACCCCCGAAGGTGCGGGTCCCAAACAAAGCCGTGGTTGCGCAGATGATCATCATCGTTGCTGACGAAGATATTGAAGACCAAACGTTCAAACAGTTCGCGGTTATTTTCTCGAATCACACTCGGATGGCAGTAGCGTCGAATCGCTTGCGCCAAATCGGCGTAGGACTTGTCCTGTGATTCCATCTCGTCGCATGCCACCAGCGTGAGACCGCTGACGAACCCCAAACGCTTCTCCGCCAACCCGTCCGCCGGAGCCGTGCGGAGCAGATTCTCCGGCAACGGGGCATCCTCACCTGGCTTCGCCCAATATCGATCGAATCGGCGGATGAGCATCACGGCGCGGGAGCCCAGGTGAATCAGCCTGACCGGGGGAACAGTGAGACCTGCCGCAGCCGCCAGTTGCAGAGTCGCGGTCTCAACGATAGGAACGACCAGCGCATCTCTTCGGCTTGAGAACTTTGCCAGCCACAACACCTGCGCGTTGTCACGAACCGTTGCCTTCGGGCGTGCGCCTCCTAGCGGGCTGCCTTCGACAAAGATTTCTTCGAGATTTGCCGGGACAGGTAAACCCTCATCGATGCGCTCGGCGGCCTCCATCAGGTACTGTAGATTGTCCCAAGCGCCATAGCCTGGCGTGGTGCCCGAGTCTCGGGAAGGGCGAATGTCGAATGCTCCCACACGCTGGCTGCCTGCATGGAGCAGGTAAGTAGACTCCGGCAGGCTATTCGCGGGTACTTTCAGTCGCGACTCGATCACCCGGCGGCCCCAGGCGTCAGGTGCGGCATCGCGAATCCCACCGAACGTTGGGAGGTTGTTGGGTGGGAAGAGGGCGTTACCTCGCACTACGCTCTTGTCCCGAAGGCTCAAGCTCACCGGATCGACTTCGAGAGCGCCGGGACGTTCCAGATATCGCAGTCCGTACGCGAATGTCGAAGCCAATAGCGTCGCTCCGTCCTGCGTCAAGGTGAGCAGGCCGCAAGGAATCCACTGCGTATCGATGTAGGCGAAGACATACAATTTCCGTTCTGTCACGGCCATGGCTAGAAATCGATCTCATCCAGCTCGCGTTTCGTGAGCGCCCTTGCCCGGCGCCGCTGTTCGTGTGCGCCGAGGGCAGCCAAAGCGGGATCCGTTTCGGACAAGAGATCGAGTAGTGTTTTGCCCGGAACAATGGCATCCAAATAACGCAGGACTTGGCCCATGGCGATCCCAGGATCGCCTTTTTCCAGCCGATACGCCGTATTTCGTGAAAGGCCCGCCCGCAGGGCCACTTGGTCTTGCTTCATGCCTCGAGCGATCCGCAAGCGTGCGAGGGCCGCCCCCAGCCTTTTCGCCTGGGCGGCCAGGGTCGGGTTCAGTACTGCGGATTGGGTGACTTTCATGCTCGTTTAGTCATTCATTAAATAGATATTGCTCGATTAATCGAGCATAGAGGATACGGTTTACAGTGAACCCAAGTCAAGCATCATGCCTCTAAAATCAATCCTTAAGCCAATAAGGATCGACTAATCGATCAAATCGACTCACAGCCTGATGCGAACCAAAACTGCCCGAATCGCCCCCGGCCCCACCAATTTACCCTGTAAAAATAAGCACTAGAACGCGCCGTGATCCCTTTCCAGTTGGCGTTTGAATCGGGCGAATCATTTGGCCGTCGGTTCGCACTTCGTTACTCGGGATACAGCCAGCCTTTTGTATTAAGCCCAGTACGCACAAAGATGTTTCTTGTAACCAAATAGCGAGTGACTTTACACAAACGATGCGCGCTGCTTCGACGCAGGTGGCGGATAAATCATCCTGCAGTGCAAGCATCGACCGGCCTCATCCATAGTCGATCTCGCGCGGCATCTTCGAGAAAAGGAACAGCCATCCTCACGCTGCGAATGCGGTGGAGATGCGCGAAGTTCTTGGTGAATTGTGTTGTGGTGACCTGCCCGCGCCGGCAAGTTTGTGTGGATCCGTGTCGAGAGACAGACACTCAGGCGGCTACCGGATTCCAACGCGGTAGCGTTCAGCCTCCCCACGTACAGTGATTCTCTCTCGTCCGTACAGTCGGATGTGGATAGCGTCCGGCATGGATGAGTAGAGTTGCTTGCTAGGATCCGCGCGAGACTTCGATTGACGTTCCCACGCGCGAGGGATTGCACAGCGCGCCAAGGTTGTATTCAATCAACGCGACCATGGGGGAGATCGATGAGCACAAGTACTACTGCAGAGAAATCAGTATCCCTGCCGGCCCACGCTCGTGTCGTGGTGGTGGGTGGCGGCGTCATCGGCACCTCCGTCGCCTATCACTTGTCCTCCTTGGGCTGGAAAGACATCGTACTCTTGGAGCGCGATCGACTTACCTCTGGCACCACGTGGCATGCCGCCGGTCTGATGGTCACTTTCGGATCCACCTCCGAAACTTCCACCGAGATGCGCAAGTACACCCGCGCCCTCTACAGCCGCCTGGAAGCCGAGACCGGCCAAGCCACCGGCTTTGCTCCCATCGGCTTTATCGAAGTGGCCGCCGACAAAGGCCGTCTCGAGGAGTACCGTCGGGTCGCGGCCTTCAACCGCTACTGTGGGGTGGATGTGCAGGAGCTCTCGCCCCGCGAAGTCGAAGGGCTCTTTCCACTCGCCAAGGTCGATGACATCGAAGCCGGTTTTTACGTCAAGGAAGATGGCCGCGTGAATCCCGTGGATGTCACCATGGCACTCGCCAAGGGTGCCCGCAATCGCGGCGTCAAAATCTTGGAAGGCGTCGCCGCGCTCGGCGTCACGCAAAGCAACGGCCGCGTGTCGGGGGTGCGCACGGCGCAAGGCGAAATTCGCTGCGACTACGTGGTGAACTGCGCGGGTATGTGGGCCCGCCAGTTCGGCGCCCTTGCCGGGGTCAACATCCCCAACCAAGCGGCGGAGCACTACTACCTCATTACCGAGCCCATTCCGGGACTGCCCGCCATGCCGGTGCTCGAAGATCCTGCCAACTACGGCTACTACCGCGAGGAGGGCGGCGGACTCATGGTCGGGCTCTTCGAGCCGGTGTGTGCGCCCTGGAAGATTGCAGGCATTCCAGAGGATTTTTCCTTCGGCGAGTTGCCGCCGGATTGGGATCGGATGGTACCCTTCTTAGAGCGCGCCATGAGCCGCGTGCCCATCACCTCCACGATCGGCATGCGCAAATTCTTCTGTGGTCCGGAGAGTTTTACCCCGGATCTTCGCCCCATTGTCGGAGAAGCGCCCGAACTCGCCGGCTACTTTGTCGCTGCGGGCTTGAATTCCGTCGGTGTCCTGACCGGCGGCGGTTTGGGTCGCGTCGTCGCGCACTGGATTATGAATGGCACGCCCGATGTGGATGTGACGGGATTCAACATCGACCGCCTGCACACCTATCAGGCCAATCCGGAATACCGGCGTGAGCGCACAGTCGAATCCTTAGGCATGGTGTACCAATGCCACTACCCCTCGCTGTCACTAGCGAGTGCGCGCGGCGTGCGTCGCTCCCCGTTTCATGATCGGCTCGCGGCGACGGGCGCATACTTCAAGGAGGTCAGCGGCTGGGAAAGCCCCGGCTGGTATGGACCTCCCGGCCAGACCCCCGACCCCGGTCCCTTGTCCTGGCAGCGCGAGCACTGGTTTCCGTATTGGGAAAACGAACATCGTGCCGCACGCGAGCGGGTCATCGTGATGGACATGTCCTTTATGGGCAAGTTCTTGGTCCAAGGTCGCGATGCCGGCCGCAGTCTCAATCTCATTTCCGCCGGCAATGTCGATGGACCGGTGGGTAAAATCACCTATACCCCGTGGCTCAATGAGCACGGCCTCTTGGAGGCCGATCTCACGGTGAGCAAAATTTCGGAAGATGCATACCTAGTCATCGTCACCGATACCATGGTGCGCCACGCGCACACTTGGATGAAACGGCATTTCCCGCAAGATGCGCATGTGACCATTACCGATGTCACCTCGGGCTATGCGCAGCTCAATGTCCAAGGGCCACGCTCCCGGGAATTGCTGCAATCCATCACGAGCGTGGATCTTTCCAACGCAGCATTCCCGTTCCGCACGGTGCGCGAGATCGACATTGGATTCGCGCGCGCCTGGTGCGTGAGGATCACCTACGTCGGTGAGCTCGGTTACGAGCTTTATATCCCCGCCGAGCAGGCTCTGCACGTCTATGATCGGATCATAAGGGCAGGTGCGCCATGCAGCCTCGCGCACGCGGGACTTACGGCGCTCTCGAGCCTGCGTCTCGAGAAAGGGTATCGCGACTACGGTCACGACATCGACAACACGGATGACCCAGATTCCGCCGGCCTAGGGTTTGCGCTCGATACGAAAAAGCCCGAAGGCTTTATCGGCAAAGAGGCAGTGCTCGCACGCCGCGCACGCGGCGCGCCGAGCCGTCGCCTGGTCCAAGTCTTCATAGAGGACCCCATCCCGTTGATGTTCCATTCCGAGGTGGTGCGACGGAACGGCATCCCCGTGGGTTATATCCGCGCGGGCTCCTACGGCCACACCTTGGGCGGGGCGGTGGGGTTGGCGATGATCGACGGGCAGGGCAGCGCCGCCGATGCAAAGTACTTTGAGTCGGGGCATTGGGAAGTCGACATTGCAGGATCGCTCTATCCTGCGGTGGTGTCGATGCGGTCGATGTACGATCCCAAAAATACCCGGATTAGCGGCTGATGTTCGATCGCGACTGTCTACGCGTACACGCCTACACCCCGAGAGCGACACTGCTGCGGGCTGCTCAGGTCGACACCGATACGCTGCGAAATGTCAGTGGCAGAACTTCGACAGGGCGTTTGCCACCCGCGCCATCCCGCTGGTATCGACCTCGGAGTTATCCGCCGTCTCACCGCTCTTGGCGAGGCGGATGCCCGTCAAACCTCCAGGCATCAGAGCCACAATATTGCCGCCCCAGCCGATCATTCGAGGATAGAACAATCGGCAACCCTGCGCTGCTGCATACGACGTGACCCAGAACGCATTGATATAGGTTGTCTCTCCCGCGGGCAGCTTCTCGCCGGTTGGAAAACCCCGCGGATTGGGGCCGGCGAGCAACTCTCGTATGCGCGGCGCGTACAAGATCTGTTGGTCGCCGTGCTTGCCATCGTTTTGATAAAGCCGTGCTATTAACACCATGTCGCTAATGGTTGGGTAGTAGCCGTAGGCCATGAGCGGATGTCCGGCGCTGCCATCCGCTTCGATGGTGCGGTTGGTCGGTGCCTGATGAATGCCGATTGGCGCAAACACTTCTCGCTGCAACATCGACCAGATGTTGGCTCTAGGTCCTTCCTTCGATTTGAGGAAACGGTCCATCGCGACTCCGAGAATGAACATATCCTGATCGCGGTAGCGCGTGACCTGGCCGGGACCCCACGGATATACGCCGCCGTCTTTGAGCAGCGCGGCCACCTTCTCCTGGGTCGAGCGGGCCTCGTACCATGTCGAGTAACTGGCATCGAGATAACCGTCACTTGTGTCATTCGGCTCGCGTTTCATACTGCCATTGCCAATTCCAGTCGTCATGTTGATCGCATCTTCGAACCTCACGTTGTGCCACCCGCGATAGCGGGCCGCCTCCGGCACATAGTCTGCAATCCTCATTTCGAACACGGCCGGGCCGTACTTCTCGGCGAGCCTCAACAGCGCCGTTTCATTCGCCAATGCCTTGGTGGCCGACCAGACTCCGAAGCGCGCGCGATCGCACCACGGCAACTGACCACCGGCGCTCTGGCATCCCTTCAGGTAGAAGGTACCTCGATAGTCGAGTCCGGAAAGTACAATGTCGCTGGCTCGCATCGTGCCATCGAAATTGGCGAGTTCGGCACCGCTAACCTTTGCCGAGAGTTCGTCCCAACCGGCAATCGGAACAGCATCGGTGCGATCGACCTCGTAGTCCCGCTTTAGGGAACTTAGTTGGTCGGTCGCTACGGGCGCAAAGGTCGCCGGAACGAGACCGGCGGCGACGAAGTCATCCTTGATGTAGAACGGCGCCGTTTGTTGCACGATCTGAAAGCGCAAATTCGATACTCGACCGTCCTTGTAAAGGAATGTCGCCAAGCCATTGTGCGTCTCGCCCTCGATGGAGTTCACGAGCGCAAAAGGGAACCCGGCACGCGACCAGCCGCCATCGTCAGGTTGAGACCATACCCGGCCGGGCTGCACGATGATGTCCCAGTAGCTGCGCCCTTGATTGTTGGAACCGTACCGGATCACGTCTTGCGTAAAGGGAACTAGATCGCCCTTGTCGGTGAAGAAGGAGATGGCGACGCCCGGAAATAACTTCGGATCCCGACCGAGGACTGACGGCGGCGAGAATACCGCAGGCCGAGTGGTCATCTCCGTCTCGGTCAATCGCAGCGTTCCCAAAAACGGCGCGTGCTCCGTGACAGCGTCTGATCCCGGTGTGAACTCGGTGTTGGCGGTCACTCCGCCAGACCACGTGGGCGAAAGCAGTTCGGCTGTGCCAATACGCTGAGCGGCTGCGGCTGCACAGAGCGCAGCAGCCAACGTGAGTACGCATAGAATCAGCACCGGAAGTTGCCGTGAAATTCCCCCACGCCGGTCGAACTCATTCGTCATAGATCTTGTCCTTGGAGACTCAGGAGTATCCAAAATGTTCAAGCCTTCGGAATCCAAGTTCCGTGCAGGCCTTGCGGGACGCGCTGGGGAAGACGGATAACGGCGACGGGCTTAGAGTCGATATGCGCCGCGTCGAGCAGAACCAGATCGCTCGTGCGATTGACAACATCGAAGGCGAAGATCGCCAAGTACCCATCGTCTTCACCGCCGTTGGCGCGCCGCGGAATGAATGTGGCCTCGCCGGCCACTCGGTTCCCGAAGTCGTGGCGAACGATATCGCCTGTCTCGGTGTTAACCTTAAGCATGGTATTAAAGGTAGCCGAAGGCGGGTTGTCGACCCGCAGCGTATTAGTTCGCGTCGGCAGATAGACGAAATGAGTCGGAAGCGCATTCAGCGCGTCGTTGACACGCGGGAATTCGACGACCATGTTGGCGATTTCCGCGTCGGAGATCTTGCGGTTTGCAAGATCGATGTTCATCCGATGGAGCGTTGGCACCTTCTGGTTCGCCCCCGCGTAGCCGAGGTTGAGGCGTTCGTGGCGAACATAATCGATGAAGAGTTGACCGCCGCGCTCGTAAGCATTGCCGAAATGGAACACGAAGAAAGGATCGGCATCGAGCCATTCCGTAGAGCTGCCGTCTAGCGCGATGAGGCCGATTCGGGTGCCGCGGCTTGGCTGCCATTGCAACATGGGTTTTCCCGACTGCGCTGCCTTTAAGTCGAAAATTGCCGGACAGGCGAGCAGCACGATGTAGTGTTCGGTCAGAACGAAGTCATGAATCATGGTCGGCGCCGCGAGGGCGACCGAAAAGGATCTCGCGAGATTGCCGGAAGGGTCAATCTGGTGGAACTCGACCGTAGGCTCACGGAAAGAATAGGCGAGCGTAAACAAGGTCCCGGTCTTTGGGTGGCGGCGGTTGTGCGCGCCAAGTCTGATGGGTTTGTCGGTGCCGGCCTTCCATTCGCCGATCGTGGCGAGATCCATCGTCATTTCGTAGCAGGTGGTGGCCTCGTCGAGCGCCAGCAAGTGACCTCCGTGGTGGAGGACACTGATGAAGGCGCCGTTCTTGAATGGACCGGGAGGATCATCCGGGCCGATGAGCGCCGGATCGATTGGAACCGGGTGCGTGAAGCTGCCGTAAATGGCACGGCCAGCTCGGCGCTCAGCCTTGAGGCCGCCGGTTTGGACGAAACGGTTACGGTAACGAGCCCGGCCGTTCTCGAAATAAACGGCGTGAATCATGCCGTCGCCGTCCATTGGATAGGCATAGTAGATCGGCTTGAAAAGCGGATTCGGCCCGTTGCGCATGTAAGCGCCGCTGAGATCGGGCGGGATGCGTCCTGCAATCACCGGCAGGTTGTCGGCATCAATCTCGCGCTCGACTGGAAGATAATTGCCACTTAGGTGCGGATCGTCCGAGGTCCAGGCGACATCCCCATTTTCTGAGGCCAGTGCTTTGCGACCGCCGAAACCAATCGCTACGGCACTTGAACTCAGCAATCCGTTGAACTCGCGCCGCGAGATTGTTTTGGCCACGTTACCTCTCCCTGGAATGGCGAGGATGCCATTCTCTTTTGCACCCCTACAAAGCCTTCCTAAAAAGCCCTCACGGCTGATTGTGGCCGTAGCCCAACGAATCGATTTGAACGACCACGGCGTTCTCAATGCGAATTCGTTGCATCAACTGGTTCGGACCAAAATCATAGGTCCAGGTCTCGACTACAATGTCGCCGGTGGCTTCGCCGATAACCCCGCTGCCCCGATAAGTATTCCCGAGCAGACCGTGAGTGGTACCGTTGCTCGTTACTTGTGTAGGTTTGCCACAATATTCGAGTAAGTCCTCGCTTGTGCTTCCCTTAAGAATCAATTGGCTGCCGCACCTTATGGATTCGCCGAACAGCAATGAGGGAGCGAGGAGCAGTCCAAGAGCGACGACTGAAGTTTTCATGTATGTGTAGCCCCTAGTTATGTGGATTAGAAGCAAAGAGTCTAGAAATGCGGGATAACCTAAGTCGAGTACTGCATATTAATAAAGGTCCTTCGGGTTCTTCAAGCAGTCGATCCTAAGCAAACTATTTTGTCCGAGGAAAATGTTCGACGTGAGTTTCGGCGCTTCGCGCGAAGTAAAGAACGCGACGGCCAAGGAATGAAACTATATAGCCGGCGCAACCGGCTCCAGCAACCTTAGTGAGAAATCCCTTATAGGTGTAACCGGGAACGAGCGTCTGAGCTTCACGGATCGCTTCTTTCACTGCGGTCGCATCGAAGTCCGCGGCCACCGGCAGAGCGGGTTTAGCGCCCGTGAACTCGACGGTCTCCCCACTCGGCGAGTAATAAGCAACCATCCCCCTCCGCAAGTCTACCGAGTACCCTTCGAATCCCGCCCCCATCAGCGTCGAGACGACCTGCGGGAAGGTCATGCTGTTCGACTCGGCTCCTTCGAGGCACTTGTGGGCGATTGCTTCCATCTGCGTATCCACGGCTTGGCTCCGTTGATTAAGTCGGGTAGGTGGGCTGTCAATCGACGGGTATGGACTTAAGACCACGTATTTTCACGATCTCTTTCAGGACGCGTTCGACGGTCGCGCGCTCCTGAGCGCTGAGATGGTCAAAGAACTCTGCATCGTTCTGGTCGGCGAGCGTCGCTAACTTGGGAATGAGGCTGCGCCCCTTTGTGGTGAGACCAAGGGTGTGAGCCCGCCCATCGCTCTCATCGGGCGCTCTCATCACGAGCCCTTTGGCAATCAGCCGCTCAGCGAGCTTGCTGATCGCACCTCGGGTCAACCTAAGCTTGTCCGCGAGGCGACTTGGAGCCAAGGCATCCTCGCCGTAAAGCTCTCGCATGACAACCCACTCCGCTACGGTGACGTCGCGACTCTCGAGCTTGCGTGCGAAGGCGTACGAGACGTGATTAGACACATGGCGTAGCCAATATCCTAAGTGAGAAGTTAGATCGGAAGCGGGACGTGAGCGTGGCATGCAGATTCCCTTGGTTGCCTAGTAAACTATCATTATATAGTTTCCTTGTCAACCATACAGGTCCGACCAGATGAGCCGGTCGTCACAATCGCACTGATACGAGTTGCTGGCGCGCAGCGCACTCGAGCACGAAATTCATCGCACCGCGAAGCGGCCGATGAAGTCATCATCGGCGGGGCATCTAATGTTGTGCCCCGAGACGATTTCGCCGCTGCCGCGGTCATCGGCAACGGCGCGTGATGAGGAGATCCACAATCGGCCTGCTTGAGCGCAATCATTGCCATATTGGAACAATTGGCGCATCGGCGCGGCGCGAAAGTCAAACGGGGCGAGGTTCGGATACGCTGCGGGAATTGCCGAGTATTGAAGACGCGCTCCCTGCTGTTGCGCGCTGGTTGCGGTCAACTCGAGTGTTGCCCTCAACATGTGAGTCAGACCCGCAGAAATGCTCCGCGACACAATCGTCCTGAAGCGCAGCGGAGTGGAAACTGGTGCTTCGCCCAATCGACCATCGACAATCACATACACCGAGGGCGGCGATCCATGCGCTGCATCTTCCGGCAGTTGCAACAAAGCGGGCGGGATAAAAAACGGAACCGTGGCCGTTCCATCGACGTGAGCCTCGCTGTACTCTTCGTCGCCCTCTTGCACTCGGATAATGACCGGTGGAAACATGCCCGGCACGCTGGCCGATGCGACCAAGACCTCCCGAAAGAGCGCTTTCGCATTCGCACCGCCGTTCATCGCGATCGATCCGAGATCCCAGATCACGGTCTCTCCGGTATCGACGTTTGTGGTGGCCACGAGCAGCAGACGCCCCGAAGCAGCCTCGCGGGCGACCGCTTGGATGAGCGCATCGCTGAGGTAATGATCAACTAGCTGCTCGAGCGGCCTGCCGCGATAGGCGCTTGAGCCGAAGAGCACCCCGAGCTCGCGCGACTTGAGCAGATGTTCTGCGCGCCCACTCGTGTAGGAGTCCATCAGTTGTTGGTCCCATTCGGGACCCAGAAACGCGTACGGAGCGAGCAAGGCGCCGGCGCTCACCCCCGTGACCACCGAAAACTGCGGGCGCCCTCCGGAGCGCGAGAGCCCAATCAGAGCGCCCGCGCCGAACGCCCCATCTGCGCCGCCGCCCGAAAGAGCAAGAATGCTGATTGGTTCTGCCCCTCGTAGGTCACGAGCTCGCCGTGCGACGCGCTGCATGGATTCATTCGCAAAACGATGATCGGCGCCCATTATCCGTACATCGCCCGGCGAGTTCGCCGCGACATTCGTATAGGGTGGCGAGAGCGCCCTAGGGACGAGTGGAGCGCATCCTTGAAGAGTAAAGAGGCTTAGGAGGCACGTGAGTAGGATCGCAAGCGGGAGTCGCAGCTGCGGCCGCCGCAGCCACGTTATCGCGTAGCGAGTAAATTTCTTGGCTGTGTTGAGAAAGGAGGAAAGCCCACCTAGTGCGCTTAGCCCGGAGATCACATCGATGGCGCGCATTAGGCTACCTTTTGCCCCGACATATTCGCCGCAGGCGTTGCGCGAGTGGGTTGAGCATTTATTGGTTTCGCCAGCAGATAGCGATCCCCTAACCAGTCGACCGCTCGAGCGATCGCTGAGCTGTAGTTCGCTACGGGTAGCGGTTGGCGCCTGTGGTTTCGTTTGTTGTCCATGTGGACTCCTAGACAATGTGTGTTACCGGTCAGTAACTAATGGTTTTGTTAAGTTAGTTACCGTTCAGTCACAAGTCAAGCGGAGTTTTTCGTGAACCCACCTAGGAAGGCGCAAGTACCTGTAGGGAAAGGGATTATTTTCGCCGGCCACAAGGCGTGCGTGAGTGGCCGTTTTGCCTCCAAGGACGAACGCATGGCGGAGTATCTGCGCGGGGAGGAGCGCGAGAGCCGGCAGCGGTGGGATGGACGTTCGACTTGCTGGAAAACTCGTGGCCCCGCGCTGCCGATCCCGCCAGTAGTCTAGCCTTGATGCGCCGCGGCCTGGGGGGACGTTGCCTTCACACCAATCGAGCGCTCGAGAAAATCGACGATGATGTGCATCGTTTGGTTGGTGGACCAGGGCAGACCCGCCTTGGTGTCGCCCAGAAATGAGAGATCGCCGTGCCCGGCGCCTTCAAGCACATAACGCGTACTATTCGCGCCTACTGCGATTAGCGCTTTGTGCAGAATGAGAGTTTGGCTCGGAGACACAAGTCGATACTGGCTGCCATGGAAAATCAGAAATGGCGGGGCACCTGCCTTTATATACGTAAGCGGGTTGGCAGCGGTCATGGCGACTCGGGCGTCGAGCAAATGGCTTATGGGATCCAACGCGATGTATTGGGCAATTGGAGTGTCCTTGGCATTGTTTGCATCGCGCGTGTGCGAATCGAAGTCGGCAGAAAGCTTGGACGTATCGGAAGCTTCCACGCGCGCGGCAATGCATCTGAGGTGTTCTGGCTAGCGTGCTTGAAGCAGGTGAATTCCAAACAGCTTTTCGGAATCCTGCCAGAAGCCGGCCGAACTCCAGCCGGCGGCTGCCGCGATCGATAGGAACCGCTCTTTTGCGTATTTGTAGCTGATTCCGGTCTGGATTGTTTCGCCCTCGGCAAAGCGGATCGAACGCCCTGCGATCCGCGCGCTCTGTGCGGAGCGACTTTCAAGGTACATTTCCACTCGTTCTTCGCGAGGATTCCACAGCACCTTGCGTCCGAAGCTGTTCGGATCCAGATCGCCGTCGGCCAAACGGTTGATATGCGACAATATGTTGAGATTGAACGCTCTACTGATGCCGGCGGAATCGTCATAGGCGGATAACAGGCGTCCGGCATCCCTGCATTGGTCGGTGCCGATCACGAAGGCTGGCCGGGCCGCCCCCGTAAGAGCGCGTCGGACATTCTCCAGAAACTGAACGACGGCGGCAGGGGAGAATTGACCGACGGTGCTTCCCGGCAGGAACCCGACCATATGCATTTCACTGAAGGTCCCCGGCATCGCCAAGGGCTGCAAAAAATCGGCTAGCAATGTTTCCACCTTGATTTGGGGATGACTCACCTGCATGCGCGTGCGGATGGGCCCGAGTACGCTCGGAGAAATGTCAATTGCAAGATACGCTGAAAAATGACTTTCCGCGGCATCGAGCAGCGAGACTGCTTTACTCTCGTCGCTGGCCCCGAATTCCACCAGTGCGCGCCCGCGACCGGCCTCAAAAGGCACTGAGGCCACAATGTCGGCCGCGCGCTCCCCGAGCAACTTCTTTTCGGTTCGTGTCAAGTAGTACTCGGGGAGTTCGGTAATGCGTTGGAACAGCTCGGAACCGGTCGCATCGTATAGCAGCTTCGACGGCAGCGTCTTTTTCTCGCTGGTGAGCCCAAGCAGAATTTCATTCAGCAAGCTGGTATCGGCTTCTGGATGATCATTGGCAGTGCTGTCAGGAGAATGGCTCATATACGACTCCATTTGGGCGTAGCGATCTCGTGGCGTTGTACGAGGCGGCAGCAACGGCTACTCGCAGACGCTTAACAATATCGACCACAGTGTTCTTACTCAAGACGAGCCGGCGACTGTTTTTGAGATACGACGATCGTGCCTCGCCTGTTCGTGTTCCCAGATTCTGTTAAGCGTGCCCAAGCCTGGATACTCTTTGCCCCTACATAAGTTGCGGCTGATTCTGTTTGATGCGAGGCACGCTCCGCGCAAATATAGAATTGGAAAAACAATGAGCAGGGAGCCGTATGCGTGCAAGCAGGGACAGCTTTCGATGGCTGGTGCTGGGTTTGGTGAGTGTCGTCTCACGGGGTTCGGCGGCGGAGGTTCCCACCTGCGCATCTCCGCAAATGCCCAAAAATGTTACCCATATGCTCAGTCGGAATACTCTGTAACCTATGTGCCCGAAAGCACACGATGGATTTAAAGAGTAATGCTGGCGCGGATTGCGGCAAAGTTTTCTAAATTCCTTCCAGCGCAGGGAGGCGAGCCCATGCAGCATTCGCGATCCGTTCGACTGTTATTTGGGTTTGCAAC
This sequence comes from uncultured Gammaproteobacteria bacterium, assembly GCA_963755965.1. Classification (GTDB taxonomy): domain Bacteria; phylum Pseudomonadota; class Gammaproteobacteria; order Steroidobacterales; family Steroidobacteraceae; genus Bog-1198. The sequence goes on along the minus strand of CAVWLU010000003.1, from coordinate 3,101 downwards.
CGTGATGCTCGTCGCCGGATGTGGCGGCGGCGGAGGGGGAGGCGGTAGTAGCGGCGGTGGTGGTGGTGGAGGTGGCAGCACTCCCGCGCCGACCAATCTAAGCTATCCCGCCGCGCCCGCCTTCGTAGTAGGGAAGGTAATTTCGCCCTTGTCCCCCTCGGTTACCGGTACGGTGACCACATACTCCGTCAGTCCTGAATTACCCGCGGGCCTAAGTCTAAGCGCGAGCACAGGCGTCATCTCTGGTACTCCGACCGCGGTGACCAGCGCTGCAAGCTATACGGTTGAAGCGAGCAACGCCGGGGGCAGCGCCAGCGCGACAATCACTATCATGGTCAACAATGCGCCTCCGGCGATTAGCTACGGCGGCACCAACTTCACGTTGACGAAGCAGGGGCCAGTGCACCTGACACCCACGAACAGCGGCGGTGCCGTCGTCACGTGGTCGATGAGTGGCACCCTTCCCGCCGGATTGACGTTTAGCACGACAGACGGAAGCATCGTCGGCACGCCCACGGCGGCAACGGCCGCCGGGAGTTATGTGGTGACGGCTCAAAATTCCGGTGGCCAAACCCAAGTCAGCCTGGTGCTCGCCGTCCAGTCTGTGTTGCTCAACCTCGGGAACACAGGCGGCATCGATCGAATTCGCCTCGGGAATTCCCGCGTCTTGACCCTGGGTGGCTACTCGTGGGTGCTCTGGGATGCCGGCACGACGGCTGTTGTTGCCACCGGCACCGCCGACTGTCTGAGTCCGCCCAGTACACTCGATCCCGCCTGTCACACTGAACCGTTGGCAGACATTGCGGGGTCGATTGTCGTCATCGAGATAAGCGGTGCGTTCGAGATTCGTTCTGCAGCGGACGGCAGCCTAATAGCGACGTTGCCCGATACCGGCTTCACGTGGTGGCGGCTCGCGTCGGATGGCAGTTACCTCTGTGCAGGCGGCTCGAACGGGCTGACTGTCTGGTCGCCTTCCGGTACAGTCGTCGCGTCCCGTGCCGGCGACTACTCGAGCGCGATCGCGTTCGCCTCGACAGATGCGGTGCGCGTTGGCCTTGGGCCCGCCGGCATGTCCGTCATTGAGACGATATCGCTGCCCTCGGGGTCGTCGTCCACGGGGCCGGCCTTCCAGGGGCAGTTCGATTCATGGTTCCAGGACGGCGGGCAGTTCCTGACCAACTTGGGAAATACCGTCTGGGTGTACTCGGCAGACGGGACTCAGCAAGATATCAAAGCTCTGCCGACGATGGCCAATCTGACGGGGCAAGGCAGTTGGTTTTGGACTTCCGACGGTACGCTCACCGTCTACAAAGTCGGCGCGAGCGGATCGCCCGCCGGCGCTTTCTCTGTCGGCCCCCTTGGCGTGCCAAGCCCGTCCGCCATGACGATCGGCGTGTTGGAAGACGCAATCGTCGGATCGCCGCCATCGGTCGCCGGCGTGGTCCACGTCATCGATCTATCCGGCGCCAGTCCGGTCATGGTGGATTACACCACGCCTGCAAATGACAATACGGCCTACGCGGCGATCTCGAGCTCGCAGTGGCTGGTCGGAAATTTCAATGGCACGCTGCTCGATGGATCGAGTCTGGGAGGCACGCTACGGTACTTCGGGTTCGGCAACGTACTCAGCATCGCCGGCAGCGCGCAACGTGCCGCCGTCTCGACGGCCGTGGGGAAGATTCTCGTTTTCAATGTGGCGACTGGCGCGTTGGAAGAGACCATCGACTCGCCCGTATACCCCGGCTACCCCGGCTCGCAGATCGCGCTGTCGGCAGATGGCAGCGTGCTGGTCGCCGGCAGCACCGGGGGCGGAGGCGCGGTGCAGGTCTACTCGCTGCCAGGCGGCACGCTGACCTATAGCTGGCCTCCGGCGAGTTTCCTGCCATTTGTGTTGTCCGATTCGGGAACCGTACTAGGTCAGATTCTTGAGCCCTGCGTCGGGGTGACTTGTACCGTGAGCCGGCAAGTCACGGCCACCACCGGTGGGCCAGTAATTTGGTCCGATGTCCCCAATTCTGCGCAACCGGAGCCCATCCGACTTTCACCTGACGGAACCTTGATAGCCGTGTCGTCCAACCACAATGTCACAGCGACGACGAACATCTACAAGAACGGCGCCTTGGTCACGGCGATACCGGGCTGGGCCGCTTGCTGGCTCGACAATACCCACCTGCTCGTGCAGACCTACAGCAGCGCAGGCCTTGGCTACGCCAGCAGTGTAATCGTCGATCCGTCGGGCGTCACAACTAGCACTCCTGCCCCGCACGACTTCCAGGATCCCTTTCAGGTCGTGGGACCCGACTCGATTTATGTGCCCGGCCAGAACAGTATCTTTTCGGTGTCGACGGGTGCGCCCACTTGGACCGGTACCCCCTCGGAAGTTGTCGGAGCTGTCGCAGGCTCTTACGTCGTGTTCACGTCCGGAAACCTGGTAGTCAGTCAGCCATTCTGACGTATTCATGCAAAAAATGTGGGTTTGGCAGTCCGAAGATCGTCGCAGTGCAGGCTAGCGCCGCGCGACGAGTTTATCCTTGGCCTGCAGTTGAAGCAGTGTCGCCCGAATCTCCTGCTTCAAATCATTTAGTTCGAAGATCTGGCTCTTCAGGTCACGAATCTCGGCAGCCTGCGCTGCATTGATTCGCTGTTGCTGCTGGACCTCATTGAGCAGCATCGGGGCGAGTTCGTCGTAGCGCACACCCTGGATCTTGCCCTGCTCATCCCGGATCACGAGTTCCGGGTACACCTTGTCCACCTCCTCGGCGATCAACCCATATTGAACCGCGCCCTTGGGGTCGCTCTTGAGGTGGAAGCTCACCGGACGCAGCTGCTGAAGCTTCTCGATGTTGCTGGCGACCATCGGTGCAATGGCTGTCTTGTAACGCTCCGAGGAAGCGAGCACGCCGAGTTGTCCAGAGGCGGTGACATAGACTGCGCTTCCCGTGATCTTGGCGTTTTCGATGCCGGCGATGTAGGCCGCTGTTTGCGTGCTGGGCGCTACCGATGCGAATGATGCCGCTGTCGGTGGCCTGACCATGATTGCCGATATCGATGTTGTTGCTGCCGCTCGTCAAATAGTAGCCGGCTTCATAGCCGATCCCCAC
>CAVWLU010000002.1:0-93991 GCA_963755965.1 uncultured Gammaproteobacteria bacterium | reverse complement strand
CGCTTTCCTGAGCGGGCCACGCACGTCACTGAAAGAATTGCGGCGTGCCTACCCCGGACGGTGGATCGTTCGGTGGCGCTGCGTGGCTGCCCGCTTATTCTTTCATGATACGATGCCGGCCCGCAGTGAAAGATCCGCGGGTAGGCACGGGGCATGGCGCAGTCTGGTAGCGCATCTGCTTTGGGAGCAGAGGGTCGGGGGTTCGAATCCCTCTGCCCCGACCACATCCAACGGGCGGCGCGATTTCCTCCGATGGCAAACTGGTCGGAAAGTCCTATATAATCCGCGCGCATTCCCGACTTCGGTTTGCTTTAGACCCGAGCACCGGCCTGAAAGAAATACGTTTGGCGCTATAAGTACTTGATTTACAAGCGCCCGTAGCTCAACCGGATAGAGCACCGGCCTTCTAAGCCGGCGGTTGCAGGTTCGATTCCTGCCGGGCGCGCCACCTTAAGTCGGGTGTTCGACGATGGTGGACGTAGCTCAGTTGGTAGAGCCCCGGATTGTGATTCCGGCCGTCGCGGGTTCGAGTCCCGTCGTCCACCCCACCTTAAGGTGTCGGGAGTGACGTCAGGTAGATTTTGATTTCGTAGAAGTTTTGCACGGGCCGTTAGCTCAGCTGGTAGAGCAGTTGACTCTTAATCAATTGGTCGTAGGTTCGATCCCTACACGGCCCACCAATTCACACTTCCAAGCACTTCCACCAACGTCCAGTGCCGCACAAAAACCCGCTGAAAACACTATAAAAACAGGCACTTTCTCGTCTACTAACATCCACTAACCAAACTTGACAGCCACCTTCTGGTGGGGGGCCTAATTGGGTTCTGGTGCATTGATAGAAAGGCATAAAATCCGGGCTTTTTTGAGAAGACCCAATGACCAAAGCCTTCGTGCGCGACCCGATCTACCGGCGTCGCAGATTCCAGCCCGAAACCATTGAGTTATGCGTCCGCTGGTACCTCACGTACCGGCTGAGCTACCGAGATCTCGTGGAGATGATGGCCGAACGCGGGGTCACGGTGTCCCATTCGACTATTCTTCGTTGGGTACAGCGCTATGTACCCGAATTCGAGAGGCGTTGGTCTCGCTATGCCCGCGGCGTGCATTCGTCCTGGCGAATGGACGAGACAGCGGTCTCGGTGCGCGCGGGACTCGCTACCTGTACCGTGCCGTCGACAAGTACGGCAAAACCGTCGATTCTCTGCTGTGTGCAGATCGCAGCGAGCGTTCGGCTCGAGAGTTCTTTACCAAGGCGGTAAAGACCCAACACCCGCGGTGGCCGACTAAGCTGAATCTCGACGGCAACGCAGCTAGTCACCGGGCGTTGTATGTGCTGCGTCAGGAGAATCCCGACTGGCAGTCGGTCGAGATCCGCAGCCGCCGGTATCTCAACAACATCGTCGAGCAGGACCATCGCGCGATCAAGCGACGATGTGCACCAATGCTGGCCATGAAGTCGTTTCGCACAGCCGCCACTACGCTCGCGGGCGTGGAGCTCGCGCACCGTATTCGCAAAAGCCAGTTCACATTCGGCGCGCGCGGTCCGCACCAGTTTTCTTCTCTCAAGCACGCCTGGGCACGCGCGCTGATGTGCAACGACGATGTACTAACTGTGCGTGAGACGGTCCGCAGGGTCAGGTTCGACCGCCACTGCACCAGAACTCAACAACGTGTGTCCGTATGCTGACGGAGGCTCAGATCCAAGCGATTAAACCGGTTCGCTTTGAGCGCAAGGTGACTGACGGGCAGGGCTTATACCTCCTCGTTACGCCCAAGGGCGCCCTTCACTGGCGATTTCGGTATCGCTTTGCCGGGAAGTGCAAGACGCTCGCTTTAGGATCCTACCCGGTGGTTACGCTCGATTGGGCTAGGTCACGCCACAAGTCTTTTCGTGACCTGCTCGCCCATGGAATCGATCCCTCGGCGTTAAAGACCGCCCTCGGAAAGCACCGCTTCGGCGTAACGATGCGAGAGTGGGAGGCGGAACAGGGCCGCATGCACGTCGGCAGTTATCTTTGCCCGCTGTGCGGCGTGAGCAGATCGTAGTTTGAGGACGTGCCAGCGAGCAGTACAGGCGGTTATGTGGTGCGCGGCTCGCATTTAGGGTGAGGCAAAATCGCGTTGCTTCCCGATGGCAAGTAGCCTGGCGAGCAGGAATCCCAGCAGCGCACCGGCGAGCTGGGACGCAATGAAAGCCAGTACGTCAGCTGGTGCAATGCCGGCGAAGGTATTGCTCAGTGAGCGCGCGATGGTGATTGCGGGATTTGCGAAGGAGGTCGATGCCGTAAACCAATAAGCGGCGCCGATCCAGCCCGCGACGCGCCATGCCGCTTCGTTCGGATTTGAGCACCCCATGACAACCAAGATCAACCCTGCCGTAGCAACGCCTTCCGAAAGCCATTGCGCGGGGCCCGTGCGCAAATGTACGGAGGCTTGGACAAGAGGCATCTCGAACATCGCATGCGCGAGCAGTGCACCTAGGCAGCAACCAGCAATCTGAATGCAGATGTAACCTATCGCCTTGGGGATAGGTAGTCGGCCGCGCAATGCCTCAACGATCGAAACGGCTGGATTGAAGTGGGCGCCGCTGATGGGTCCTAAGAGCGCGATCAACGTGGCGAGCACCGCGACGGTCGCCCCAGTGTTTGCCAGTAGTGCGACTGCGAGATTTCCGCCTGCGAGTCGCTCGGCCATGATGCCGGACCCGATCACGGTCGCGGCCAAGAGAAGCGAGCCCAAGCCCTCGGCGATGAGCGCACGGCGTAGCATGTTAAGCGGTCTCAGTTGCCGTGCTCTCTTCCCGATATCACCGAGCTTCGCTTGCAGCGTCATGCCGTCGAGCGAGTCGATCGGCAGATTGATGAAGAGTTTGATTCGAGTTTCAAGCTCTTTGAGGGCCTTGCGGAATGCGATCGCCTTGTCCGCATCGCTACCTTCGGACCGCCGCGGGGTCCGCAATTCCCCAATGCGCCGTCATGGGTTTTCCGGGCCAGATGGGGCAGACCTCGCCAGCGGCGTTGTCGCAGACGGTGAAGATAAAATCGATTGGCGGCGCTCCCGGTGCTGCGAACTCATCCCAGCTCTTGCTGCGAAAGCCTTCTGCCGGCAGATTCATGCGCTTGAGAAGTTCGATCGCCATCGGATGTACCTGGCCTTTGGGAAAGCTCCCCGCGCTGAATGCACGGAATTTGCCCTTGCCCCAATGATTCAAGAGCGACTCGGCCAAGATGCTGCGCGCCGAGTTGCCGGTGCACAAAAAGAGCACGTTGTAAGTCCGTGCTGTGTTCATTTTGCGCAGCAAACTGGCCGGGCTGAGCTGCCGCTGTGCGGAACACAGCAGCCGGAGGTGGGCGCTTCGACCGGGACCGTCGATTCGCCATGGTTGAACACCGCGCTATCCTCGCCATAGACCGGGATGCGGCCCAGCGTGTGGAAGGTCTCCCACGCGATCCCGGTGGGATCGGTGACCCAGTACTTGTCCGACTTGGCGTAGCAACACGGCTGCTCGTTCTCCTCGACCATGCGCGCATCGGCCGCTTCGAGTTGCGCTCGCATGCCGCGCAGTTCCTCATCGGTTTCGACCTGGAAGCCCAAATGATTGACGCCCACCGGTTGGCGATTCATCGAGATGGCGAAGTTCACCCGCGGGTCGTCCAGCATCCATTTGGCATAGTCGGGCTGGGTCACGACTGGTTCCGCGCCGAAGAGGGTCCGATAGAAGCGGATCGAGGCGGGAAGGTCTTTGACGCTGACGTGCACGTGAAGTCGTTTCATAACTCACCTGTTTAGAGTCGTTTGATCATGAAGGCGGAACTCGACGGGCAAAGGCTCGAGAACTCGCGTGTGGATTGGATGGAAGTCGGCGCTTCAGATCGATCGATACGTCTATAGCCTCGATGCTGGAAGTAAGCTTCTGCCGTAGTCGTGAGGAGATAGAGAGAGTGCACTCGATGCGCGGCGGCGTACTCTTCCGCGTGCTGCACAAGCGCAGAACCCAAGCCCAGGGTTCGGGCGGCGGCACTCACGACCAGGGAGCGTAGCAATGCGGCGTCACCGTAAATCTCGAGCCCCACCAGCGCGCTCGGTGCGCCATCAGTGCCGGTAAAGAAGAAGTGCTCCAGGTGCGCCTCAGTCAAGTCGGACGCAGGCAGTCCCTCCGCTTCGAGTAGCGCCACAACCCTAAGGTGCGGAGGTCGTTCTCGGATCATGATTACGTCCGGCATGCTCTTCTATACTGCTTTCGCCGTGCGTTTCCCAGCCTTCGGTTGCCGCGCCGTCGGACAACACTCCGCTGCACTTTCGGCGCAGCAATTATCCGTGAGATAGCCGACGAGCGCCGTCATGGCGGTGAAGTCCGTCGAGTAGATGAGCTGACGGCTCTCGCGCCGCTGGGCGATCAACCCCGCGCGCTGCAGATTTTGCAGATGGAAGGTTAAAGACGAGGGCACTAGGCCCACTCGTTCGGCGATCTTGCCGGCAGGCAACCCAGCAGGACCGCGCTCAACAAGTAGTCGGAAAATCGCAAGGCGATGCTCGTGCGCCAAAGCCCCCAATGCGTCGATCACTTGCGGTGTCTTCATGACAATACGATATTTCGATTAATATCGTATTGTCAAGCACTTCCTAAATGTTGCGCTCCTCGCGAGTTCTGCCGCGGTTGTTTGTTTTGTGCTTCCGGCGATACTTGTGGCGATTGGGGCTGGGGTGCGCTTGCGGGTCACGTCACGTCGGAACCGCAACTCATCTGGCTCAGCGAGCATAGCCGTTGGTATTCGGAATTGCGGGTGCGCTGCTGGCGATCAGCGGCCCGGCGGTATCGATGGATTTGAGAAACTTTATACTTCGATAATCAATCAGTTGCACTCTAAATTGGCGTCAACGCGGCCAAACATTCACCCATTTCTCGGTCAATGGTCTCCTTGAGGCGATGGCCGTGAAGATCACCAAGTTGTCGCACGACCACCTGCTGCAGGCTGGAAACACTAATGAATTCAATACACTATTCTTTAATGTATCTCTTGATAGCCAGTGCACGCCCGGGCCTGATCGTGAACTCTCGAGCAATTGCGGTTGTCAGTGACACAATATTCGTCGACATTACATTCTCTGCGAGCGCAGCGCAGCTCCACCGTTATCAGTGTCCTGAACGAGACTTAGAAGGACTTAGAATGAGCTACACCATCGAAGTGAATGGCGTAAAGCACGACGTGGATGCCGAGGGCGATACGCCGCTGCTGTGGGTATTGCGCGATATCCTCAACATGACGGGCACGAAATTCGGATGCGGAATCGGACAGTGCGGCGCCTGCACAGTACTTGCGAATGGTTCTGCGACCCGCTCATGCCAATTGCCCCTTGAGGCCGTGGTCAACTTGCGGATCACTACCATCGAAGGCGTCGGCGAGACGGACATCGGCAAGAGAGTCCAAGAGCGCTGGCTCACTTTGGACGTACCGCAATGCGGCTACTGTCAAGGCGGACAAATCATGTCGGCGGTCGCGTTGCTCACGCACACGCCTAGGCCCAAGGACGAGGATATCGATGCAGGTATGGCGGGAAACATCTGTCGCTGCGGTTGCTACAGTCGGATCCGCGCAGCCATCAAACATCTTGGTGAAGCGCAAAGCGCTTAAAGGAGAAGTCGGTGGCAACAAATCCTTCTGATCCCGACATCTGCCCGCCGCAAACCACCGTGTCGCGCCGCAGCTTCCTGACAGCCAGCCTCGCCGCTGGTGGTGGGATCTTATTCGCGGCTACCTTTCCCTCGCAAACAGTCAGGGCCATCGCCGGAGGCGCTAACCCCAGCGCCAGCATGGTCACGCTCTTTGCGCGGATCGCTCCGTCTGGTGTTGTGACGATCTTCGCTCCAAATCCCGAAGTCGGTCAGGGCACGAAGACCGCGTTGCCGATGATCTTTGCTGAAGAACTCGATGTCGCGTGGAAAGACGTGGTGATCGAAATGGCCGATTACCAAGGCGGCAAAATGGGAGGTCAGTCTTCCGGCGGTAGCTACTCGACCCCGTCAAATTGGATGCCGCTGCGCAAGGCCGGAGCGGCGGGCCGACAGATGCTGATTTCCGCGGCAGCGGCGAAATGGGGTGTTCCCGCCTCGGAATGTTCGACCTCTGACGGAATTGTGAGTCATGCAGCAAGCGGCCGTTCGCTGACCTACGGCTTGCTGGCGGAGGATGCATCCAAGCTGCCGCAGCCAGATCTTGAGCAGGTAAAACTGAAGGACGAATCAACTTTCAAGATCATCGGAAAATCAGTCATCGATCCCGACAAAGCGCGGATTGTGAAGGGCATCCAGCAGTTTGGCATCGATGTCAAAGTCCCGGGCATGAAGTATGCCGTGTACCAAAAGGGTCCGGTTTTCGACGCCGTGGTCAAGAGTGCCAATTTGGATGAAATCAAGGCGATGACGGGCGTCAGTCATGCGTTTGTGTTGAAGGGTTCTTCGCGCGCCATGGAGGTCCCACCGGGAACGCCGGGACTGGGTATCGATGATGGCTTGCGCGGCGGTGTCGCCATCGTCGCCGATACTTGGTGGCATGCACAAAAAGCACGTGGCAAGTTACGAGTAGACTGGGATGAAGGTCCGCATGCCAACGATTCGACCGCAGGCTTCGATGCGAAGGCGAAGGAATTGTTCTCGCAGCCACCCGCAGGGACAAGTGCGGGTCGACGGGAATCCCGATGCTGCGCTGAAAGACGCAGCCAAGTTGGTGCGCGCCGACCTATTCATACCCATTCATATCGCACGTCCCGATGGAACCGCAGAACTGTGTAGCTTCCTACCAGGACGGAAAAGTCGAAATTTGGGCCCCCACCCAGAATCCTGGACCAGGCCGCGCGGGTGTCGCCAAGCTGCTCGGCATCGATCCCAACAACATCACGATTCACATGATTCGCTGCGGTGGCGGCTTTGGCCGGCGACTGGCCAACGATTACATGATTGAGGCCGCTGCGATCTCGAAGGAGATCAATGGCCCGATCAAAGTATTGTGGGCTCGTGAGGACGAGATGCAGCATGACTTTTATAGGCCTGGCGGTTATCACAATCTGACCGCAGGACTTAGCAAAGACGGTCGGCTTGAGGTGTGGAACAACCATTTTGCGGGGTTCGCGCGCAACGACTATTTCGCGGGCTTGGCGGTTCCCAATAGAGACTCGTTTCCCGCTGGATTCATCAAAAATTACGCGTTGCACACATCGCGCATTCCGTTCAATGTTCCGGTAGGTCCGCTACGCGCGCCCGGAGATAACGCGCATGCATGGGTGTTCCAATCGTTCTTGGACGAAATCGCGCATGCTGCAGGGCGCGATCCGATCGACTTTCAGTTGGCGCTATTGCGCAATCCCAATCCTGGTGAGGGTGAGGGCAAACCTCCCGGTCGGTTCGGACCCAGCTTCATGGCCGCGCGCATGATCGCCGTCATCGAAAGCGCCCGTGCCAAGTCGAACTGGACATCTCGCCACCATCTGCCGGCGCACACGGGAATGGGATTCGCCTGCTATTGGAGCCATGTTGGCTATGTCGCCCAAATCCATCAAGTGGCGGTCGGTACGGACGGCACGGTCACTCCTCAACAAATTTGGGTAGCGGTGGACGTGGGCAAACACATCGTCAATCCCACGAATGCGGAGCATCAGATCATTGGATCCATTGTCGACGGCATGTCCGCGGCATTCGGACAGCAAATAACGTTTGAAAATGGCCGAGTCCAACAAAGTAACTATGACAACTACACGCTGTTGCGAAACCGGAAAATCCCGCCAATACACATCGATTTCATCAAGACGGATTTTTCACCCACAGGACTCGGCGAACCCGCCTATCCCTCGGCGCTACCCGCACTCTGCAATGCGATTTTTGCCGCATCCGGGCGCCGCGTGCGCAAGCTACCGTTAAGTACATCCATGTTGAGAATATAGAGGGCGCGGGTGCATCGTGGGCATTCAAAAAAAAGCGCTGCGAATGACCAAACCAATCGCCCGTGACCCTATCTACGTGCTCATCGCTGGTCAAGTGTCGCTTCGCGGGTCGACACGAGTCGATGGGCGGCCATCGCGTCGGCGTCGGGCAGTAGCCGGCCAATTGCGGTAGATCGGGAGGCTGAAATGCTCGCCCGTTACTTGACCTTCAGGACTGGGCTCTAACTAGCACAAAAAGCTTGAGCAACGGTGGTGAGACTTGCTTATTCCCAATGCAGAAGTCGTCACCGAAAATTACCTGATTTAATGTACATCCAGTAACATCAGTGGGCGCTCTACGTGCCAACGGTTCGAAGCAATCGGTTCAATTGTCACAACGGGGAGGTGGCCGATGGAATTGACGATTGGGCGCGATACCGTTTTGGCGCTCGCAATAACCCTCATGGCGACTATGTGGGTGCCCGCAGCACATGCGCAGGGTGCTCAGCAAACTGCCGTGGTCATCGAGAATGTTCGCATTTTCAACGGTACTTCGGACCGGCTTTCTGCACCTTCTAATGTCTTGGTGGTCGGAAACGTGATCAAGACGATATCCGTCGCCCCCATTGCCGACCCCACTGCGACCTTAGTGATGCGAATTCCGGGTGGCGGGCGCACCCTGATGCCGGGGCTTATCGATGCGCATACGCACTTAATGTTTGCGACCATACCGCAGCAGGCGCTGCTTGTAACCGATATCGGTTTTGTGAATCTCGCCGCCGGGAAGGCCGCGACCGACACGCTCATGCGCGGATTCACAAGTGTCCGTGACCTCGGTGGTCCGGTGTTTGGCTTGAAACGTGCGATCGACGTAGGTTTGGTCGCGGGACCACGTATCTGGCCATCGGGTGCATTCATTTCGCAGAGCGGGGGGGCATGGCGACTTTCGCCTGCCGATCGATCTGCCTGCGGCGCCCGGTCAATTCACGTATAGCGAGCGTGTCGGTGCGGCCGAGATCGCTGACAGTGCCGATGCGGTCCGAATGCGTGCACGAGAACAACTCGCACTCGGTGCATCGCAAATCAAGATGATGGCGGGCGGTGGCGTGAGCTCGAATTATGATCCGCTCGATGTTACTCAATACACGGTCGCCGAACTTCGCGCTGGGGTGGAAGCTGCCGAGAACTGGGGCACCTATGTGACGGTGCATGCCTATACTCCGCGCGCGGTACGTCAGGCACTCGAAGCGGGAGTGAAATGCATAGACCACGGCCAACTCGTCGATGACGCGACTGCGAAACTGATGGCAGAGAAAGGGGTCTGGTGGAGCTTGCAGCCGTTTCTCGACGATGGAAACTCGCGTTACGCAGAAGGTTCGCCCAACCGCCTCAAGCAGCTCGAGATGTACAGCGGCACGGACACCGCATACAAACTCGCGAAGAAGTACAAGATCAAGACAGCGTTTGGCACCGACATCCTATTCGACGCTGAGGCCGCGGCAACTGAGGGAGCCAAGCTTGCACTGCTCGTCCGGTGGTATACGCCAGCTGAGGTACTGAAGATGGCAACTGCTGATAACGCGCAACTGCTCGCGCTGTCCGGTAAGCGTAGTCCTTATGCCGGATCATTGGGAATCGTTGCCGAAGGCGCGCTCGCCGACTTATTGATGGTGGACGGCGATCCGCTAGCGGATTTGCAACTCATCGCGGATCCAGCGAAGAATTTCGTCGTGATCATGAAGGACGGGAAGATTTACAAGAACGCTTTGCAGTAGACCATCGATTATTTGTCGGTCGTCTCGCGCAGATGGTGCTTTTGTGTGGTGGTATGCCACGATGCCGCGAATCGTCGGTTTTTGTGTCGTTGATTGACGGCACAGACTCATATTGCGTCCCCAAAGCCGCCGCCCACGACTGTCAGCAACGGGTCCGATGGCAGCCTCTCGATTTCGTCAACCAGCGTGGTCACGTTGAGCCGAGCAGTAGGCATGCGTTGACGTCACGAAACGGATGACTCAAATTGGCGGCGTAAGAGGCTCGGAGTCTTTCGATGTCCACGGACGTCCGGATACAGCCACCCTGAACAGGGGGCCTCACTGGGGGCATTTCCTACTGAGGCGAACAAAAAAACTATAATAAACAATGGATTATGGGTCGAGTTCGGTGGGTACACGGCCCACCATTTAAGCCACTATAGTCAAACACTTGCCCCCACATTTGACATCGCGCGTGAGCGATACCGTTCAAGTCGCCATCATGCGAAAGAAAGTGGGCGCGGGTTTCGCGCGAAATGCAGCGAAACTGACCACGCTGTTTCTATAAGACTCCGCTAACTCCAAGGTGCCCGGAAAGCCAGGCGGCAACGTTGAGGACATATCGATGAGTGTCGGCGAGACCTCGCGGGTCACGGATCATCGCGTCACCCGGCGGTTCGCTGACGAAGCTCGGGCAACCGGAGCGGGGATCCCAATTGTAGTCAGCGAAGTGATGAAAGGTGCTCTGGGCGATCGCCCGTCCTCCATCGGCACCGGACTCGAATGCTACTGCCAGATTGAAGGGTCTTCGCGTCACTTTGCTGGTGCCCATGGCGATGACGCGCGCTTCTTGGCCCAAGGGCGCGCTCACATCCCCCTCGTGCGGGTGCGAAGGTAGGTAGGAAATGACGCCGGTTGGAGAGTCCGGATTGGCAAGCACGGCATGAGCGGGCGCGACTAGGCTGATTTCCTGGTAGTCACCATTGGCGCCGGAATGAAAGTTCGGCCAGGAGATCGCCGTCGTGTCGAGGTCGTCCACTTGACGTCGATCGATGTCCGGATCCAAGTTATGAGAATGGAAATGATGTGCGAGTCCGACGCCGCCAAGCGTGCATACCGAGGATCCTAAATCCATGTGATCACGGGTAATCAGGAGACCGTGACCAGCCCGGCGAAATTGCGAAATGCCGTCACAGTCTGCGGGCGTCAAGCCATCGCCGGTATCGACAGCAAAAAGCCAAAGCTGGTCAAAGTCGTTTCGATCCAGGTTAGACAAGAGTGAATCGGGCGCACCCAATGGGTCGCGGTCGCGCATCGTGATCTCGAATGCTGGCGCGCCTTTCGCACCAAATTCGCGCAACAGTCGCCCCAGCAGGCTGAAGCGCTTGATCGACCAATCGTCCTTCGTTGGAGGAATCGTGGTCTGGAGTAAAATTTTGATCGGTCGGCCCATTCACATCTCCGATACGACGGACGGGTTCAATCGATGGTAGCCGATCGATATGACATTGTCGCGAACAGATCTTCTTCGTACTCCGCCTCAGCCATGAGAGCCTCAAGACATCGTGCGCGTTGAGTACCCCTATCGGCTGAGAATCTCGGCGCTCTTTCATGACGGCCCAGATGTCCTCCAATAAGTCGGCTGGCGGCAGAGAATAACCTTCCATCATCACCTCTGATGCGGCAGTCGAATGACCAGACATCAGGCAGATTTGCCGAACGATGTCTGACTTGGTTATGACGCCGGCCAAGCGTCCATCGGCACTACACACGGCAATTCGAAATCGAAATCGTTCAAAGGTTTCGCGGCATCGATGATAGCTGCGTCGTTTCCAACGGACACGAGACGCTTGGCCGAAACTGCCGCTGGTGATGCGCAGAGAGTTGTTGCGTCCAGCGGCGGCCGGCACGCGGTCGGGCGGGAGGCCATCAAGAGAGATCGTGAACAGGCTATGAAGAACATGCCCCCGCAAGGGATTCCCGCCCAATGGCGCGCCATCCTGGCTTCCATTTGCGATCAGAATTCGATTGCAAATGGCGAGCCGATGCGGGAATTTGGTTCTCCTCAAATCGGCGATCGACAGCAGAGCGGTCATAACTTGGATTCCGTTAAGTGGCCAAGTTATCCGTCACTCTGCTACGTTATCCGTCATGAGACTAGCGGATAAAACAAGTTAGGTGACATGTTGCGTTTCATAAGTATTGCCGTTTTCGCCTGCCTCTTTTCGCAAACGAGCGGCGCGTATTGGTCGGGAAAGATATCCTCGCCGTTGTGGTCCATTGCCGCTCCGAGCGGTAGCGTCCGTTGGCTCGAGATACACAATCTAAACACCGCCAAAGCAGACGGCCTCTACCATATCGAGGTCCTGGAGAGACGAAGCATCGATCCGCCTTGGAAATTCAAATCGCTCGCGCATCATATGGCCGTGACGGAGGAGGCCCTAAGAGCAAGTGCCATTGCTCCGTTCAAGCGGGGATCAGTCTATCCTGAGACATACGATGGCGCCTTTGAAAAGTGGAAGATCGCTTATGCGAACAACAACGCCTTCATTTGTAAAACCACGGTTATAGCTTGTCTCGGAGAGACACCTAACTAACGTATATGGACTCCTCCCGCAAGTAGGAGAAGCAATCATCTGAAATGGGATCGTAGTGTCCCGTGCCGACATGGAATCTGCGTCAGCGCGAGGGATTGAACAGCGCGCCAAGGTTGTATTCAATCAACGGCACCATGGGGGGAGATCGATGAGCACAAGAACCACTGCAGAGAAATCAGCATCGCTGCCGGCCCACGCTCGTGTCGTGGTAGTCGGTGGCGGCGTCATCGGCACCTCCGTCGCCTATCACTTGGCCTCCTTGGGCTGGAAAGACATCGTACTCTTGGAGCGCGATCGACTTACCTCTGGCACCACGTGGCATGCCGCCGGTCTGATGGTCACTTTCGGATCCACCTCCGAAACCTCCACCGAGATGCGCAAGTACACCCGCGCCCTCTACAGCCGCCTGGAAGCCGAAACGGGCCAAGCCACCGGCTTTGCTCCCATCGGCTTTATCGAAGTGGCCGCCGACAAAGGCCGTCTCCAGGAGTACCGCCGGGTCGCGGCCTTCAACCGCTACTGTGGGGTGGATGTGCAGGAGCTCTCGCCCCGCGAAGTCGAAGGGCTCTTTCCACTCGCCAAGGTTGATGACATCGAAGCCGGTTTTTACGTCAAGGAAGATGGCCGCGTGAATCCCGTGGATGTCACCATGGCACTCGCCAAGGGTGCCCGCAATCGCGGCGTCAAAATCTTGGAACGCGTCGCCGCTCTCGGCGTCACGCAAAGCAACGGCCGCGTGTCGGGGGTGCGCACGGCACAAGGCGAAATTCGCTGCGACTACGTGGTGAACTGCGCGGGCATGTGGGCCCGCCAGTTCGGCGCCCTGGCCGGGGTCAACATCCCCAACCAAGCTGCGGAGCACTACTACCTCATTACCGAGCCGATTCCGGGACTGCCCGCCATGCCGGTGCTCGAAGATCCTGCCAACTACGGCTACTACCGCGAGGAGGGGGGCGGACTCATGGTCGGGCTCTTCGAGCCGGTGTGTGCGCCCTGGAAGATTGCAGGGATTCCAGAGGATTTTTCCTTCGGCGAGTTGCCGCCGGATTGGGATCGGATGGTGCCCTTCTTAGAGCGCGCCATGAGCCGCGTGCCCATCACCTCCACGATCGGCATGCGCAAATTCTTCTGTGGTCCGGAGAGTTTTACCCCGGATCTTCGCCCCATTGTCGGAGAAGCGCCCGAACTCGCCGGCTACTTTGTCGCTGCGGGCTTGAATTCCGTCGGTGTCCTGACCGGCGGCGGTTTGGGTCGGGTCGTCGCGCACTGGATTATGAATGGCACGCCCGATGTGGATGTGACGGGATTCAACATCGACCGCCTGCACACCTATCAGGCCAATCCGGAATACCGGCGCGAGCGCACAGTCGAATCCCTAGGCATGGTGTACCAATGCCACTACCCCTCGCTGTCACTAGCCAGTGCGCGCGGCGTGCGTCGCTCCCCGTTTCACGATCGGCTCGCGGCGACGGGCGCATACTTCAAGGAGGTCAGCGGCTGGGAAAGCCCCGGCTGGTATGGACCTCCCGGCGAGACCCCCGACCCCGGTCCCTTGTCCTGGCAGCGCGAGCGCTGGTTTCCGCATTGGGAAAACGAACATCGTGCCGCACGCGAGCGCGTCATCGTCATGGACATGTCCTTCATGGGCAAGTTCTTGGTCCAAGGCCGCGATGCCGGCCGCAGTCTCAATCTCATTTCCGCCGGCAATGTCGATGGACCGGTGGGTAAAATCACCTATACCCCGTGGCTCAATGAGCACGGCCTCTTGGAGGCCGATCTCACGGTGAGCAAGGTCTCGGAAGATGCATACCTAGTCGTCGTCACCGATACCATGGTGCGCCACTCGCACACTTGGATGAAACGGCATTTCCCGCAAGATGCGCATGTGACCATTACCGATGTCACCTCAGGCTATGCGCAGCTCAATGTCCAAGGGCCACGCTCCCGGGAACTGCTGCAATCCATCACGAGCGTGGATCTTTCCAACGCAGCATTCCCATTCCGCACGGTGCGCGAGATCGACATTGGATTCGCTCGCGCCTGGTGCGTGAGGATCACCTACGTCGGTGAGCTCGGTTACGAGCTCTATATCCCCGCCGAGCAGGCTCTGCACGTCTATGATCGGATCATAAGGGCGGGTGCGCCATTCAACCTCGCGCACGCGGGACTTGCGGCCCTCTCGAGCCTGCGTCTCGAGAAAGGTTATCGCGACTACGGCCACGACATCGACAACACGGATGACCCGGATTCCGCCGGCCTAGGGTTTGCGCTCGATACGAAAAAACCCGAAGGCTTTATCGGCAAAGAGGCAGTGCTCGCACGCCGCGCACGCGGCGCGCCGAGCCGTCGCCTAGTCCAAGTCTTCGTAGAGGACCCCATCCCGTTGATGTTCCATTCCGAGGTGGTGCGACGGAACGGCATCCCCGTGGGTTATGTACGAGCGGGCTCCTACGGCCACACCTTGGGCGGGGCGGTGGGGTTGGCGATGATCGACGGGCAGGGCAGCGCCGCCGATGCAAAGTACTTTGAGTCGGGCCATTGGGAAGTCGACATTGCAGGATCGCTCTATCCCGCGGTGGTGTCGATGCGGTCGATGTACGATCCCAAAAATACCCGGATTAGCGGCTGATGTTCGATCGCGACAGTCTACGCGTACGCCTATACTGAGGCGACACTGATGCGGGCTGCTACAGGCTTCTTCACCGATACGCTGCGAAATGTCAGTGGCAGAACTTCGACAGGGCGTTTGCCACCCGCGCCATCCCGCTGGTATCGACCTCGGAGTTATCCGCCGTTTCACCGCTCTTGGCGAGGCGGACGCCCGTCAAACCTCCAGGCATCAGAGCCACAATATTTCCGCCCCAGCCGATCATTCGAGGATAGAACAATCGGCAACCCTGCGCTGCTGCATACGACGTGACCCAGAACGCATTGATATAGGTTGTCTCTCCCGCGGTCAGCTTCTCGCCGGTTGGAAAACCCCGCGGATTGGGGCCGGCGAGCAACTCTCGTATGCGCGGCGCGTACAAGATCTGTTGGCCGCCGTGCTTGCCATCGTTTTGATAAAGCCGTGCTATTAACACCATGTCGCTAATGGTTGGGTAGTAGCCGTAGGCCATGAGCGGATGTCCGGCGCTGCGATCCGCTTCGATGGTGCGGTTGGTCGGTGCCTGATGAATACCGATTGGCGCAAACACTTCTCGCTGCAACATCGACCAGATGTTGGCTCTAGGTCCTTCCTTCGATTTGAGGAAACGGTCCATCGCGACTCCGAGAATGAACATATCCTGATCGCGGTAGCGCGTGACCTGGCCGGGACCCCACGGATATACGCCGCCGTCTTTGAGCAGCGCGGCCACCTTCTCCTGGGTCGAGCGGGCCTCGTACCATGTCGAGTAACTGGCATCGAGATAACCGTCACTTGTGTCATTCGGCTCGCGTTTCATACTGCCATTGCCAATTCCAGTCGTCATGTTGATCGCATCTTCGAACCTCACGTTGTGCCACCCGCGATAGCGGGCCGCCTCCGGCACATAGTCTGCAATCCTCATTTCGAACACGGCCGGGCCGTACTTCTCGGCGAGCCTCAACAGCGCCGTTTCATTCGCCAATGCCTTGGTGGCCGACCAGACTCCGAAGCGCGCGCGATCGCACCACGGCAACTGACCACCGGCGCTCTGGCATCCCTTCAGGTAGAAGGTACCTCGATAGTCGAGTCCGGAAAGTACAATGTCGCTGGTTCGCATCGTGCCATCGAAATTGGCGAGTTCGGCACCGCTAACCTTTGCCGAGAGTTCGTCCCAACCGGCAATCGGAACAGCATCGGTGCGATCGACCTCGTAGTCCCGCTTTAGGGAACTTAGTTGGTCGGTCGCTACGGGCGCAAAGGTCGCCGGAACGAGACCGGCGGCGACGAAGTCATCCTTGATGTAGAACGGCGCCGTTTGTTGCACGATCTGAAAGCGCAAATTCGATACTCGACCGTCCTTGTACAGGAATGTCGCCAAGCCATTGTGCGTCTCGCCCTCGATGGAGTTCACGAGCGCAAAAGGGAACCCGGCACGCGACCAGCCGCCATCGTCAGGTTGAGACCATACCCGGCCGGGCTGCACGATGATGTCCCAGTAGCTGCGCCCTTGATTGTTGGAACCGTACCGGATCACGTCTTGCGTAAAAGGAACTAGATCGCCCTTGTCGGTGAAGAAGGAGATGGCGACGCCCGGAAATAACTTCGGATCCCGACCGAGGACTGACGTCGGCGAGAATACCGCAGGCCGAGTGGTCATCTCCGTCTCGGTCAATCGCAGCGTTCCCAAAAACGGCGCGTGCTCCGTCACAGCGTCTGATCCCGGTGTGAAATCGGTGTTGGCGGTCACTCCGCCAGACCACGTGGGCGAAAGCAGTTCGGCTGTGCCAATACGCTGAGCGGCTGCGGCTGCACAGAGCGCAGCAGCCAACGTGAGTACGCATAGAATCAGCACCGGAAGTTGCCGTGAGATTCCCCCACGCCGGTCGAACTCATTCGTCATAGATCTTGTCCTTGGAGACTCAGGAGTATCCAAAATGTTCAAGCCTTCGGAATCCAAGTTCCGTGCAAGCCTTGCGGGACGCGCTGGGGAAGACGGATAACGGCGACGGGCTTAGCGTCGATATGCGCCGCGTCGAGCAGAACCAGATCACTCGTGCGATTGACAACATCGAAGGCGAAGATCGCCAAGTACCCATCGTCTTCACCGCCGTTGGCGCGCCGCGGAATGAATGTGGCTTCGCCGGCCACTCGGTTCCCGAAGTCGTGGCGAGCGATATCGCCTGTCTCGGTGTTAACCTTAAGCATGGTATTAAAGGTAGCCGAAGGCGGGTTGTCGACCCGCAGCGTATTAGTTCGCGTCGGCAGATAGACGAAATGAGTCGGAAGCGCATTCAGCGCGTCGTTGACACGCGGGAATTCGACGACCATGTTGGCGATTTCCGCGTCGGAGATCTTGTGGTTTGCAAGATCGATGTTCATACGATGCAGCGTTGGGACCTTCTGGTTCGCCGCCGCGTAGCCGAGGTTGAGGCGTTCGTGGCGAACATAATCGATGAAGAGTTGACCGCCGCGCTCGTAAGCATTGCCGAAATGGAACACGAAGAAAGGATCGGCATCGAGCCATTCCGTAGAGCCGCCGTCTAGCGCGATGAGGCCGATTCGGGTGCCGCGGTTTGGCTGCCATTGCAACATGGGTTTTCCCGTCTGTGCCGCCTTTAAGTCGAAAATTGCCGGACAGGCGAGCAGCACGATGTAGTGTTCGGTCAGAACGAAGTCATGAATCATGGTCGGCGCCGCGAGGGCGACCGAAAAGGATCTCGCGAGATTGCCGGAAGGGTCAATCTGGTGGAACTCGACCGTAGGCTCACGGAAAGAATAGGCGAGCGTAAACAAGGTCCCGGTCTTTGGGTGGCGGCGGTTGTGCGCGCCAAGTCTGATGGGTTTGTCGGTGCCGGCCTTCCATTCGCCGATCGTGGCGAGATCCATCGTCATTTCGTAGCAGGTGGTGGCCTCGTCGAGCGCCAGCAAGTGACCACCGTGGTGGAGGACACTGATGAAGGCGCCGTTCTTGAATGGACCGGGAGGATCATCCGGGCCGATGAGCGCCGGATCGATTGGAACCGGGTGCGTGAAGCTGCCGTAAATGGCACGGCCAGCTCGGCGCTCAGCCTTGAGGCCGCCGGTTTGGACGAAACGGTTACGGTAACGAGCCCGGCCGTTCTCGAAATAAACGGCGTGAATCATGCCGTCGCCGTCCATTGGATAGGCATAGTAGATCGGCTTGAAAAGCGGATTCGGCCCGTTGCGCATGTAAGCGCCGCTGAGATCGGGCGGGATGCGTCCTGCAATCACCGGCAGGTTGTCGGCATCAATCTCGCGCTCGACTGGAAGATAATTGCCACTTAGGTGCGGATCGTCCGAGGTCCAGGCGACATCCCCATTTTCTGAGGCCAGTGCTTTGCGACCGCCGAAACCAATCGCTACGGCACTACAACTCAGCAATCCGTTGAACTCGCGCCGCGAGATTGTTTTGGCCACGTTACCTCTCCCTGGAATGGCGAGGATGCCATTCTCTTTTGCACCCCTACAAAGCCTTCCTAAAAAGCCCTCACGGCTGATTGTGGCCGTAGCCCAACGAATCGATTTGAACGACCACGCCGTTCTCAATGCGAATTCGTTGCATCAACTGGTTCGGACCAAAATCATAGGTCCAGGTCTCGACTACAATGTCGCCGGTGGCTTCGCCGATAACCCCGCTGCCCCGATAAGTATTCCCGAGCAGACCGTGAGTGGTACCGTTGCTCGTTACTTGTGTAGGTTTGCCACAATATTCGAGTAAGTCCTCGCTTGTGCTTCCCTTAAGAATCAATTGGCTGCCGCACCTTATGGATTCGCCGAACAGCAATGAGGGAGCGAGGAGCAGTCCAAGAGCGACGACTGAAGTTTTCATGTATGTGTAGCCCCTAGTTATGTGGATTAGAAGCAAAGAGTCTAGAAATGCGGGATAACCTAAGTCGAGTACTGCATATTAATAAAGGTCCTTCGGGTTCTTCAAGCAGTCGATCCTAAGCAAACTATTTTGTCCGAGGAAAATGTTCGACGTGAGTTTCGGCGCTTCGCGCGAAGTAAAGAACGCGACGGCCAAGGAATGAAACTATATAGCCGGCGCAACCGGCTCCAGCAACCTTAGTGAGAAATCCCTTATAGGTGTAACCGGGAACGAGCGTCTGAGCTTCACGGATCGCTTCTTTCACTGCGGTCGCATCGAAGTCCGCGGCCACCGGCAGAGCGGGTTTAGCGCCCGAGAACTCGACGGTCTCCCCACTCGGCGAGTAATAAGCAACCATCCCCCTCCGCAAGTCTACCGAGTACCCTTCGAATCCCGCCCCCATCAGCGTCGAGACGACCTGCGGGAAGGTCATGCTGTTCGACTCGGCTCCTTCGAGGCACTTGTGGGCGATTGCTTCCATCTGCGTATCCACGGCTTGGCTCCGTTAATTAAGTCGGGTAGGTGGGCTGTCAATCGACGGGTATGGACTTAAGACCACGTATTTTCACGATCTCTTTCAGGACGCGTTCGACGGTCGCGCGCTCCTGAGCGCTGAGATGGTCAAAGAACTCTGCATCGTTCTGGTCGGCGAGCGTCGCTAACTTGGGAATGAGGCTGCGCCCCTTTGTGGTGAGAGCAAGGGTGTGAGCCCGCCCATCGCTCTCATCGGGCGCTCTCATCACGAGCCCTTTGGCAATCAGCCGCTCAGCGAGCTTGCTGATCGCACCTCGGGTCAACCTAAGCTTGTCTGCGAGGCGACTTGGAGCCAAGGCATCCTCGCCGTAAAGCTCTCGCATGACAACCCACTCCGCTACGGTGACGTCGCGACTCTCGAGCTTGCGTGCGAAGGCGTACGAGACGTGATTAGACACATGGCGTAGCCAATATCCTAAGTGAGAAGTTAGATCGGAAGCGGGACGTGAGCGTGGCATGCAGATTCCCTTGGTTGCCTAGTAAACTATCATTATATAGTTTCCTTGTCAACCATACAGGTCCGACCAGATGAGCCGGTCGTCACAATCGCACTGATACGAGTTGCTGGCGCGCAGCGCACTCGAGCACGAAATTCATCGCACCGCGAAGCGGCCGATGAAGTCATCATCGGCGGGGCATCTAATGTTGTGCCCCGAGACGATTTCGCCGCTGCCGCGGTCATCGGCAACGGCGCGTGATGAGGAGATCCACAATCGGCCTGCTTGAGCGCAATCATTGCCATATTGGAACAATTGGCGCATCGGCGCGGCGCGAAAGTCAAACGGGGCGAGGTTCGGATACGCTGCGGGAATTGCCGAGTATTGAAGACGCGCTCCCTGCTGTTGCGCGCTGGTGGCGGTCAACTCGAGTGTTGCCCTCAACATGTGAGTCAGACCCGCAGAAATGCTCCGCGACACAATCGTCCTGAAGCGCAGCGGAGTGGAAACTGGTGCTTCGCCCAATCGACCATCGACAATCACATACACCGAGGGCGGCGATCCATGCGCTGCATCTTCCGGCAGTTGCAACAAAGCGGGCGGGATAAAAAACGGAACCGTGGCCGTTCCATCGACGTGAGCCTCGCTGTACTCTTCGTCGCCCTCTTGCACTCGGATAATGACCGGTGGAAACATGCCCGGCACGCTGGCCGATGCGACCAAGACCTCCCGAAAGAGCGCTTTCGCATTCGCACCGCCGTTCATCGCGATCGATCCGAGATCCCAGATCACGGTCTCTCCGGTATCGACGTTTGTGGTGGCCACGAGCAGCAGACGCCCCGAAGCAGCCTCGCGGGCGACCGCTTGGATGAGCGCATCGCTGAGGTAATGATCAACTAGCTGCTCGAGCGGCCTGCCGCGATAGGCGCTTGAGCCGAAGAGCACCCCGAGCTCGCGCGACTTGAGCAGATGTTCTGCGCGCCCACTCGTGTAGGAGTCCATCAGTTGTTGGTCCCATTCGGGACCCAGAAACGCGTACGGAGCGAGCAAGGCGCCGGCGCTCACCCCCGTGACCACCGAAAACTGCGGGCGCCCTCCGGAGCGCGAGAGCCCAATCAGAGCGCCCGCGCCGAACGCCCCATCTGCGCCGCCGCCCGAAAGAGCAAGAATGCTGATTGGTTCTGCCCCTCGCAGGTCACGAGCTCGCCGTGCGACGCGCTGCATGGATTCATTCGCAAAACGATGATCGGCGCCCATTATCCGTACATCGCCCGGCGAGTTCGCCGCGACATTCGTATAGGGTGGCGAGAGCGCCCTAGGGACGAGTGGAGCGCATCCTTGAAGAGTCAAGAGGCTTAGGAGGCACGTGAGTAGGATCGCAAGCGAGAGTCGCAGCTGCGGCCGCCGCAGCCACGTTATCGCGTAGCGAGTAAATTTCTTGGCTGTGTTGAGAAAGGAGGAAAGCCCACCTAGTGCGCTTAGCCCGGAGATCACATCGATGGCGCGCATTAGGCTACCTTTTGCCCCGACATATTCGCCGCAGGCGTTGCGCGAGTGGGTTGAGCATTTATTGGTTTCGCCAGCAGATAGCGATCCCCTAACCAGTCGACCGCTCGAGCGATCGCTGAGCTGTAGTTCGCTACGGGTAGCGGTTGGCGCCTGTGGTTTCGTTTGTTGTCCATGTGGACTCCTAGACAATGTGTGTTACCGGTCAGTAACTCATGGTTCTGTTAAGTTAGTTACCGTTCAGTCACAAGTCAAGCGGAGTTTTTCGTGAACCCACCTAGGAAGGCGCAAGTACCTGTAGGGAAAGGGATTATTTTCGCCGGCCACAAGGCGTGCGTGCGTGGCCGTTTTGCCTCCAAGGACGAACGCATGGCGGAGTATCTGCGCGGGGAGGAGCGCGAGAGCCGGCAGCGGTGGGATGGACCGATCGACTTGCTGGAAAACTCGTGGCCCCGCGCTGCCGATCCCGCCAGTAGTCTAGCCTTGATGCGCCGCGGCCTGGGGGGACGTTGCCTTCACACCAATCGAATGGTCGAGAAAATCGACGATGATGTGCATCGTTTGGTTTGTGGACCAGGGCAGACCCGCCTTGGTGTCGCCCAGAAATGAAAGATCGCCGTGCCCGGCGCCTTCAAGCACATAACGCGTACTATTCGCGCCTACTGCGATTAGCGCTTTGTGCAGAATGAGAGTTTGGCTCGGAGACACAAGTCGATCCTGGCTGCCATGGAAAATCAGAAATGGCGGGGCACCTGCCTTTGTATATGTAAGCGGGTTGGCGGCGGTCATGGCGACTCGGGCGTCGAGCAAATGGCTTATGGGATCCAACGCGATGTATTGGGCAATTGGATTGTCCTTGGCATTGTTTGCATCGCGCGCGCGCGAATCGAAGTCGGCAGAAAGCTTGGACGTATCGGAAGCTCCGAATTTATCGATGACAGCTTGGACGTCACTCCGCTGATCGAGATTGTTCCCGATATCAAAGCTCTTTACGCCGTTCGTGACACCAACCATTGCGGCAATATAGCCCCCCGCGGACTCACCCCACACGGCGACCTTCGCGGGATCAATTGCGTATCTGTTAGCGTTTGCCCGTAGGTAGCGAATCGCGGATTTAACGTCTGCGACGCCGTCGCGATAATTCGCGCCATCCGTGATCGTGCGATACTGCACGCTTGCGACAACAAACCCCGCTTCGGCGACATAGGTGCGCAGATTGAGCGCGGCTTCTTTCGGCGCGCGTATAAAACCTCCACCCGTAACGTAAACCACCAGGGGCTTCGTCCCTGGTGACTGAGGCATCTGTACGTCTAATAGCAAATCCAATGACTTGCCAGTCGGCAGGGACCGCCTCGCGAACACAACATCATCGATCGTCCTTAATACCGTCTTGCCACAAGTGATTTGGTCATTTGGATCGGGATGTATAACGGTGCTCGTACTCGTGTCGCTCGGTGCGATAGTCGACGCCATAACAGGTCTTGGTAGGATGCCAAGCCAAATCAGTATAGGGAGTAGACCGTGCAGTGGTGTGAAGGTAGGGCATGGCACAGATGGCCTTTCTTCAGCCTGTGCTGCAAAGCTCGGGTAGGTGACAAGGGAGGCAAGCGACGAGCTCAGCACAATTGAGATCAACGCCGATGTTTGTTTCACTATTTTGGACTCTGTTCTGACATTGGCTTCAACGGAAACATGCGCGTTAGGTGCCGTGTTCGAACGCTGAGACTCGATAAATATCGCTGTCGACGCGAAACCGGACATCCGCAGTAAGGCTGTTGGAGACCGCTAAGTATTGCTGGTTGTCGACCTTGAATGCGGTCACGTCGGTGCCGCCGAGCGTTGGAAACGTATCAACGATCGCGAACGTTCCGTTTACGTACCCGTACACAATTGACTGCAAGGCGGTTTGTGGAGCCTCTCGCGAACCGTGCAGGAAATTGACTTGCACCAGGTAACCGGTGCCGGCGTTCTCGAACCACTCGAATTCCCGCCCTCCTGGCCCGCTCAAGGATTGCTGAGGAGCGAATCGGTTGTCCACCCAGCGATACAGCAAAGACTCCTCATGAAGCTTGGCGAACGCCAACCAGCACTCGTCCCCCGTCTCGAAGAAACACAATGCGCGACCGCCGCGGCCATCCAAATACTGGAAGTCTTCGAACACGCTGCCGTTCCAGCGCAGCAATCTGGAGCGCTCAATATGATCGGCATAGCCAAGGAGCAGTTGACCTCCGACCTCGAAGAACTCCCAATTGTAGCCCCACGCCGATGGAACATTCTGAAACGGCGCGAAGCGCGACCCGTTCCACTCGAATAGGCAAGATTGCGAAGGATGCACAGGCGAGACGCCATCGATCACCACCCCTTGCGCCAGCGCGAGAAAGTGACGATCGCCGATCTTGAAGTGCTTCCATTGCTTCGCCGCAAAAGTGGGAAAGTCCTGGAAGGCCACGAATTGGCCGTTGACGAATTCAAACAAGGTGGAGTGAGCGTTTAGCTCGTAAGGATCGGCACCGGTTCGCAAGCTCGCGGTTGCCAAGAAGGCGCGATCTGAAATCCTGAAGAACTCGACATCTTCCCCGCCCGCCACAAAAAGTCGTTGATGCTCAACAAACCGGCCGTCTTGCCATCGGTACACATGGGTATTTACGTTGCTGTCGCCGCCATTCATCTGCGCTGTGCGCCCGGGAATGTCTCGCGCGAATTGTGCGACTGCCAGATACTGCGTTCCGGCCTGCACAAAAGCTTCCACAGCACGGGCGCCCGATGTCTCCAGACGCTGAACGAGCTGCAAGAGCTCCGGCGCTTTTCCACGTGTACTGTCCAACTCCACCGGGTCCTCACTCATCAAAACTAAATAATTTCGCTGGATTAGTGACCAATAGCCGCTTCCGCGCTTCCGAGTCCGGTACCCATGTCGCAAGGAGATTCAAGAGTTCGCCGGTGTCTTTATCACCGTCCGGAATATGAGGCCAATCACTTCCCCAAATCACACGGGTGGGAGCGGTGTCCAAGACGGCTGCCACGAGCGGCTGCAGCCGAGCATATTTTCCGTCTCTCGCGAGGCGATAGGGCGCGGAGAGTTTGATCCATCCCCGTCCGGAGGCGATTACCGCGAGCAGACGGTCGAAATCGGCACGAGTGAGGCCGTCGCTCTCCAGCATGTAGCCCATGTGATCGATCACGAAGTTCGCTTCGAGGTAGGAGAGAAACGGCAGAAGATCGCGAACCACCCAACCCGGTGTGTAGAATTGCACATGCCAGCCTAGCGCCTCAGTTCGGCGAACGCTTCGCTCGATATAGGCGATCAGCTCGGAAGTGGGCAACGTGGATCGCAGAAAAAGATCCAATCGCAGCGCTCTGACCCCACGATCATGCATCGCCTGAAGCTCCGCATCGCTCACCCGTTCGTCGACCATGGCCACACCACGCGCATCCGCGCCCGCGGCGGCCAATGCATCCAGCATGCAACTGTTATCGCACCCGTAATAGCTCGGCTGGACGATGACTAAGCGCTGAAGCTTCAGTACACGAGCCATCTGTTGTAGCTGCTGCAGGTTGCCGTCCGGCAGTGTGTAGTGCGGCTTATCGACCCGCGGATAGCGGGATTGGGGTCCAAACACATGAACGTGCGAGTCGCAAGCTCCGGCGGGAACGTCGAAATTTGGGAGGGTCAGGGCGTGCGCACCTCGCATGGGTTTGGATATCAGAATGTCTGATGTCATGCTCGCCCTATTGACTGGGAAACTCGACGCCATTCGCTGTCAGCGTTTGCCGGATGCGATCGCGTGCAGCCCCCAAGAGCAGCTCCGTATCGATACCGGTGAAAAGAAATGGAGCCGCTCCCATGCGAATCAACTCCGCCGCGTAGGCGGCATCACCAATTCCGCCAATTGCGAGCGGCTTGCCGACATGTTGACACGCAGCCAGCGCGGCCTCGTGCGCCCGGCGTACGTCGGTATGCCGAAATTCACCTGGAATTCCCATTTCCGCAGTCAGGTCGTTGGTACCGATACCAATTAGATCCACGCCAGGCACTGCCGCGATCGACTCGACATTCTCGATGCCGAGCGGACTTTCAATGAGGATCTTTACGATCGTGGCACTGTTCATGAGGGCGTTGAATTCGCGGACCGGGATCGCCTTGAAGTCAACGTGCGGTAAGGTACTGATCGCAGAGCGATGACCGAGCGGAGGGAATTTGCAGGCCTCGACCAAGTCTCTGGCTTGCTCTGCGGTTTCAATACGCGGGGCAATGATGCCCAAGGCTCCGCCATCCAAAAGCCGGCCGATGACCCCGAAATCCCTCTCCGGTCGGCGAACGAAAGGCACGAGGCCGAGGTCGAGGGCTGAGGCGCAGATCATGGCGGCTGTATCAATGGGCATGGTGCTGTGCTCCATGTCGATCCATATGGCCTGATGGCCGGTACTGCGTGCGATACGAGCAATTTCGGCAGTACGGCTGCAGCGCACCCCAAGTACAGCCACCGGTAGGCCTTGCACAAGACGCTCCATGAGCGCCTTTGCGCTCAGCCACGGATCAATGCGATCTATCATGTGACATTCGGATAATGGTTCGTCGTGCCGTCAGTTATGCAGAGGATGACGGATTCACCTTGACGGATCGTAGGGGCTAGACGTTATATTCGCCAATACCAAATAGTGGCGCATTTATATATCGAAGCCGTATCGTGCAACTCAGAAGAATTCGCTACTTTATCGCGGTCGCCGAGGAACTGAACTTCACGCGAGCGGCTGAACGCCTGCATATTGCGCAGCCCCCGTTGAGCACGCAGATTCGCGCACTGGAGGAGGAATTGGGCGCACGCCTTTTTGAGCGCGATAAGCGACATGTGTTTCTGACTCAAGCCGGAAGACACTTCCTTCTCAGCGCACGCAGCATATTGGCCTCGGTAGAGGACGCGAAGCTCGAGGTTCGCAGCGCCGCCATGGGCTCGGTTGGGAAATTGGAATTCGGCTACACGGCCTCGTCGATGTTCACGTCTCTGTTGCCGGCGGCAATTAGGCAGTTTCGAGCCGAGCATCCGCATGTGTCGCTCACGCTGAATGAAATGACTTCCCTGGATCAACTCAATGCCCTGCATCATCGGACACTAGACGCCGGCATACTTCGCAATCCGGGGGTAGTCGTCCCACCGGGTATTCTTCTCAACGAATGGTATCGTGCCCCTTTGGTCCTGGCTGTGGCTAAGGACCACCCGCTGGCGAAGCGGCGCGCGGTATACGTGCGGGATTTGCGGGATCAGCCGCTCATTACTTACCCGAGAGCGTCGGGAATTGGCCTGTACTGGCACGTCATGGAACTCTGCGCAAAGGCCGGTTTTCGTCCCCGAGTCGTGCAAGAAGTACAGGAGCCCACGACGATCGTGGGCCTAGTGGCGGCGGATATCGGAGTTGCAATCGTCCCGGCGGACACGAAATTCATTCAGCTCAAGGGGGTTGTTTATATAAGCCTGCTCGACTCACAGGCTGTGTCGACGCTGTATCTCGCGTTCCGCAGAAGCGATAACAATCCCCATTTGGGCGTGTTGCTGTCCCAGCTGCGGCTACAGGCGAAGGTACCGGAAAATCAAGATCGTAGCGTAGGATCCAAGCGTAGTAGAGCTTAGCTCGGTCGGCGGGATGTGCGCTACGGCCGAAGACTAGTCAGCGCACCTCAGGTTCCGTTGCTCTTCGAGGATAATTTATGTTGGTAAAGCCCGGGATGATCACGTCAGCGGGGCGATTGTCGCAGGCGCAAAGTTGGTCGATGATGTAGTGTGCGGTTGCATTGGCAAGTTGCTGCGCGGGATCCTCCATAACGAAGCGCAAACGTGTCACGACGGCACGACGATCTTCAGGTGACTGGACGGTAGGGAGTGCCCCCAGCGATTCCGTATTTGCATCAATGACCGGGGCGTTGTCGATCACCGGCCGGAACGCTGGATAGCCCTCGAACATCGAACGACCGAGTTCGACACTAACGCGTATACCGATCCAAATGGCCCGAAACTGAGCTTCAAGAGTTTCGCGACTGGCATTATCACCGAGATTTTCGAGAGTCAATGACGGCGCGTGCGGCGCAATGTAAAGGCGCTCTGGCGATAGCCGACGTTCCGAAGCTTGCCAAAGCAGATGGCACATGCTGTTGGTTTGCCAGGTAAGTCCTGCCGTCGTCCGGCCCGCCCGGCCGCTGATGATGACCATGAGTCGTTCCCAATCGAGGGCCTGCTTTCGAAGCCAGCCCATAATTCGATGGCTGCTGTCGAGCAGCACGAGTCCGAATGTTCCCGCCATCATGTCGTTCATGGGAACGGGGACATCCGGAGAATCGACCGGATCAAGGAAATGGTGACGCAGATGGTCAAAGGACATCCGCGTCTGATCTTGTATCCCGCGCCTCAGAAAACCCAGTGTCACATCGCAGCTATACTCCACGAGATCCGCGATCTTGCTCTCCATGCCCGCCCAGGCGGCTACGGCTACTGTATCGCGCCAATATGCGTCGGTGTTGACAGCGCGCACTTTCAATATCCTGTCGATCAGGCGATGTGCATCGACTTCCCAAGCGTGGTCGCCGAGCTCGCGCGCGCGGATGATGTACGGAACCGCTACCGCGAGATGCGATATCGCGGTCAATTCGACAAATCCGCGCGTCGTGGTACGAAAACTCTCCGTGACGGGCGCGCGCCCGGACCCTGGAAAGACGATGATGTCGCTACCGGTCGTCACGAGCATGGGATCGTCCGCGGAGTGACGCGCCCTGATGCCGCAGAGATGCGCGGCGATGCTGTCGGCGTCCGAAGTAAATATTGAATAAAGGTCGCTGAACTCCGGGCGTGCGCTATAGGGCATGCGTATTCCTCTTGATCGGCATGGCCGCGAGCGCGAACGCCGCCGCCATTGCCGGCGCAGCGGCCAGCAGAAATAGTGGACCCCATCCGATCTGAGCAGACATCAATCGGCCTCCGATCAGCGGGCCAACAATTGATCCCAAACGTCCGACCGCCATCGCCAAACCGACGCCCGTCGAATAGACGGACGCGGGGTAGTAGTGCACGCATAGCGCCGGTATGTTGACCTGCGCGCCGATCACCAATAGGCCGATCGCGAAGATGAGGATGAAAACTGTTACCCCGGGTGCCGCGAGACTTTGACCAAGAAACACGATCGCCAGTGCGCCTGCCGCAAGGCTGGCCGCAATGGTGAGGGATGGACTGAAATTTGCGATTAGAGACGACAAAATCCATGCCCCGGTCAATCCGCCCAGATTTAGCGTGGCGCCCATCACCGCCGCGCGTTGCGGACTTGTACCATTCAGTGTGAGCACAGTGGGAGTCCAGCTGACCAAAAAATAGCTGACAAGCAATGTCAAGCACGTCGCAGCGCAGACCAGCACCGTTCCCCACATGCGCCCCCCCGATACGAGTTCGGCGAGTGGATGCCGAGAGTGCACCACAGAGATCGCGCGGGCCTCGCCCGGAGTCTCACTGACGAAGAACAGAACAGGCGGAACGACCAGGAGCGCACAGATCCCTCCGCCCATTAATACGCCGCGCCATCCAACCGACGCCATGATAGCGGCCGTGATAACGCCGCCGATGAGTGCGCCGACTGGATAGCCAAGGAACATGCGGGCGACAGCCACACTGCGTCGACCCGGCGATGCGTGCTCCGCGGTGAGCGCCGATATGGCCGGAATAGCGCCACCGAGACCGATGCCGGCGGCTAGGCGCCAACACATTAGCGCCGCTGGACCGCTCGACCAGGCGGAGATGAATGTACAGATGCCTGCCAATAGCAGCGATGCGAGCAGCATGGTCTTACGCCCGAAGCGATCCGCGGCGATGCCCATTATGGCGGCGCCCACGGCCGCGCCGGCGTAAGTGCTGCCGAAAATCTTGCCGAAGGTTTGGGGCGAGAGCGCCCACTCCTTGGAAATGAGCGGAGCGATGAACGACAGCATGAGAGTGTCATACCCGTCGATCATCGCTACTACGAAGCAAATGACCGGCGCCACGTAGAGTAGGCGGGCCGACCCGTGCCACGTCGTCAGCCTGTCGGTCGTGGATCCTTTAGTCATATTGCACACGTATAAGTTGGTCCTGCCGGTTCGAGCCCGCCCCGTTCTGCCCGACATGGTGGAGCAATCATCGCCGGTAGTGTTATCTTCATTGTTCCAAATGATGTCGAGTTTGGGCCACATGACGGCAACGGCAACGCCTTCTGGCAGAGCGCGGGTTCGGCGACGCGGCGCCAATAGTTTCGATAGCGAAATGCTGGCAGGGTCAACCTGGCACAGGCATCGAGGCGGTCAATTCATTCTGGTCGACACCGGCATCTCGCACTTGCTCACGGAACTCGGTGCGTGGATCATCCCCGCGCGTCGAGTGGCGTGGGTACCGCCGGGTGTGCGGCACGCATCACGCGCTAGCGGACGCGGTCGCGGGTGGGTAGTTCTGGCACCACCGGCTTCATCGAGAGGTTTACCGCGACAAGTCTGTGTGCTGCGCGTGTCTTCGTTGATGAGGGCTGCACTCGAACGTTTAACGCGAACTGAGTCTCATGACACGCGGAGGCGCCGACTGCTATGGCGCGTGGTTGCCTCGGAGATGGGTGATGCCTCGCCTGAACCGTTCGAAGTACCGATGCCTGGCGCGCCGAGAATACTGCGAGCAGTGCGGAGCGCGCTTGATAGTCCCAATATCGCGGAAGATCTAGATCGGTTATCAAAGGTGGCCGGCATGTCGCGGCGCTCATTTACCCGCCACTTTCGACAGGAAACCGGCTTATCGTTTGCGCGCTGGAATCGTGCCGTCGTCGCTCATCACGCTTTGGAGCGCATCGCCTCGGGAGATAAAGTGGCCTCTGTCGCATTTGACGTAGGCTACGACAGCGTCAGTGCATTTATTGCGATGTTCCGCAGAAGATACGGCGCACCGCCGTACGCCTTTCTGCGGAAATATTCGGACCGCTGAAGGCAGAACAGCAACCTCGCGGGGCAGCTTCCAAGGCAGGCTCGCTGGTATCGGCGCCGCTCTTCGCCATCAACATCAGTCATATGGTCGAGATATAAAAAGGTGGGATTAATATATATTGGAAAATATGATGCGCCCATCGTAGCCTGAATCGCCGAGACACAAATAGCGTCGCTCTTTGCGTCCAGGCGGGGGGATTGTCGGACCCCCGCGGTGTCCTGAATTTTGAACTAGCCGACGCCGAAGGTTGAGATAACTACTAAAGCGACCACGCGAACGTGCTGAGCGTCTCGACCGAGTTGCGGTGGCTATGTGCTTGGGGGATTCATGAAGGCCATCTCTGGTCTAATGTTGATTCTGTTGGGGATGCCTTGGGCAGGCGTAGCTTCTGCGGCTCCGGCCGACGCCACCGAAGCAAGCCTCGAAGAGATCGTCGTCATCGCCGAAAAGCGCTCGGAGAATCTGCAAGCGGTCCCGATTGCGATTTCGACAATCTCTGGGAACGTCCTCGAGCAAGCCGGAGCGACCAACATCACCGCCCTCGACGAGGTGACGCCCGCACTACAGATGGAGACCGTTCAGGGCTCACTCGCGCCTCGCATCCGCGGAGTCGGCTCCGATCTCCCGAATGTGGAAAATTCGGTCGCCATGTATCTTGACGGCGTATATATCGCCAGCCCTTCAGCTGCCTTGCTCTCGCTCAACAATATTGCACAGATTGAAACGCTGAAGGGTCCGCAAGGCACGCTGTTCGGACGCAATGCCACCGGCGGCGCCCTGCTCATACAGACGCGTGATCCAACGCCGAATCTCAGCGGCAATTTCGATGTCAGCTATGGCAATTACCAGACCACGACGGTCAATGGCTACGTAGCGGACGGTTTGAATTCGGCGGTGGCCGCGGATTTCGCCATTCATGCCACTCACCAGGGGGAAGGCTACGGCAGGAATCTGTTCACGGGCTCCGAGGTCTATCAAGCGAACTTGGACCTCTCCCTGCGCTCCAAATGGGTTCTAAAGCCCACCGACGCCGACACGATCCATTTCATCGTCGATTTTTCGCGCCGCGACGGCAGCACCGCGACGGTGGATTATGTTCCGGCGGGAACCTATCCTTCGGCGTTCCTCGTTCCGCCCCTCACGACGCCGCTCCCGCGTCCCTATGACATCAACACATTCGTGGATCCAACGGACAGCCTTACCGATAGCGGTGTGAGTGCTCGAATCGATCACCAGATGGGCTGGGCGAATTTGACCTCGATTACAGCGTACCGTAGCGAGGAAATTTCGAGTACTTTTGACATCACTCTGACACCCGCTTGCTGTCTTCGAGTTCCGGTGCCTTTTCCTCCTTTCTCTGTAATTGTCCCGCTGCCGGTGGTCAATATTCTCTCACGCGATAAAGCGTTCTCTCAGGAGCTTCAGCTATTATCGCCAGACAGCTCGCGGCTGACCTGGGTCACTGGCCTGTATTATTTTCATGATAATGAAAGTCTGGAGAGCAGCTTTTCTCAAGTGGTTACGAATTCATATGCTGGTTTCGGCGAGGCGCATATCGAGTTTCTTCCAGCAACCCGCTTGACTCTCGGTCTGCGCTACACGGACGAGGAGAAGGAACTGTCGGTCAGCTCCGGGTACTACAACCAGCCTGAACCTCCCGGCACTGTTGTTCCGCCTCTGACTGCCGTGCCAACAACGTGGTTTTCTCAGCTGACTTACCGGTTGGCGATCGATCATAAGTTCGACAATGGAACGCTGATCTACGTTTCGAAAAATCTCGGCTTCAAGAGCGGCGGCTACAACACCTCCGAGCCGAGCTTGCCGGCTTTCGAGCCCGAAACGCTAAACGCTTACGAGACGGGCTTCAAATCGGAGCTTTTCGATCACACATTTCGTTTGAATGGTGCTGCCTTTTACTATGCATACACGAACATTCAGATGGTCAAGTTGACGGCCAACAACCAACAGCAGGAGTACAACGGCCCTCGCGCCACCGCATACGGAGCCGATTTTGACGCTGAGGCGCGGGTGACCCGCGGTCTGACATTGAGCCTGGGTGGAAGTTATATCCATGATCGATTTACCGCGGATACCCCGACGGTGCAGTGGAACGTACCCAACCCTCCTTTTCCGGGGGGCAGCGATTCTTTCTTCGCCTCGGCCGAGGGCAATCGGTTGCCGCACACGCCAGACTGGACTGCCATGCTGGGCGCGACCTATGTGATACCGACACCGATCGGCGAGTGGACGTTGGCTAGCAATTACTTCCACAGCAGCGGTTGGTTTGGCGAGCCGGACAACCAATTGCGTCAACCCGCCTATAACTTGATCAATGCCAGTGTGTACTGGCGTTTGAACAATCACTACACGATCGGGCTGTGGGGACGGAACCTCTCGAACGAGCTGGTTTACTCGGCTCTCGCGGGCAATGCCGTTACGAGCCTCTCGCAATACACGCCCCCGCGTACTTACGGCATCAAACTCAATGCCGAGTTTTGACGTCACTTTAGTTCTGGCTAGCGTGCTTGAAGCAGGTGAATTCCAAACAGCTTCTCGGAATCTTGCCAGAAGCCGGCCGAACTCCAGCCAGCAGCTGCCGCGATCGATAGGAACCGCTCTTTTCCGTATTTGTAGCTTATTCCGGTCTGGATTGTTTCGCCCTCGGCAAAGCGGATCGAACGCCCCGCGATGCGCGCGCTCTGCGCGAAGCGACTTTCAAGGTACATTTCCACTCGTTCTTCGAAAGGATTCCACAGCACCTTGCGCCCGAAGTTGTTTAGATCCAGATCGCTGTCAGTCAAACGGTTGATATGCGACAATATGTTGAGGTTGAACGCACTACTGATGCCGGCGGAATCGTCATAGGCGGAAAGCAAGCGTCCAGCATCCCTGCACTGGTCGGTGCCGATCACGAAGGCTGGCCGGGCCGCCCCCGTTAGAGCGCGTCGGACATTCTCGAGAAACTGAACGACGGCTGCTGGGGAGAATTGACCGACGGTGCTTCCCGGCAGGAACCCGACCGTATGCATTTCATGGAATGTCCTTGGCAACGCTAACGGCTGCAAAAAGTCAGCCTGCAATGTTTCCACGTTGATGTGGGGGTGACTCACCTGCATGCGCGTGCGGATGGGGCCGAGTACACTCGGAGAAATGTCAATTGCAAGATAGGCTGAAAAAAAACTCTCCGCGACATCGAGCAACGAGACTGCCTTACTCTCGTCGCTGGCCCCGAATTCCACCAGTGCGCGCCCGCGACCGGCCTCAAAGGGCACTGAATCTACAATGTCGGCCGCGCGCTCCCCGAGCAACTTCTTTTCGGTTCGGGTCAAGTAGTACTCGGGGAGTTCGGTTATGCGTTGGAACAGCTCGGAACCCGTCGCATCGTATAGCAGCTTCGACGGCAGCGTCTTTTTCTCATTGGTAAGCCCAAGCAGAATTTCATTCACCAAGCTGGTATCGGCTTCTGGGTGATCATTGGTAATGCTGTAAGGAGAATGGGTCATATACGGCTCCTGGGCGTAACGATCTCGTAGCATTGTACGACGCAGCAGCAAGTGTATCCTTGGCCTGCAGTTGAAGCAGCGTCGCGCGAATCTCCTGCTTCAGATCATTTAGTTCGGAGACTTGGCCCTTCAGGTTACGAATCTCAGAAGCCTGCTCTGCATTGATTCGCTGTTGCAGCTGGATCTCATTGAGCAGCATCGGGGCGAGTTCGTCATAGCGCACACCCTGGATCTTGCCCCGCTCATCCCGGATCACGAGTTCCGGGTACACCTTGTCCACCTCCTCGGCGATCAACCCATATTGAACCGCGCCCTTGGGGTCGCCCTTGAGGTGAAAGCTCACCGGACGCAGCCGCTGCAGCTTCTCGGTGTTGCCGGCGCCCATCGGTGCAATGGCTGTCTTGTAACGCTCCGAGGAAGCGAGCACGCCGAGTTGTCCAGAGGCGGTGACATAGACTGCGCTTCCCGTGATCTTGGCGTTTTCGATACCGGCGATATAGGCCGCCGTTTGCGTGCTGGGCGCGCCGATGCGGATGATGCCGCTGTCGGCGGCCTGGCCATGATTGCCGATATCGATGTTGTTGCTGCCGCTCGTCAAATAGTAGCCGGCTTCATAGCCGATCCCCACGTTGGAGCTTCCGGTCGTATTGTAGTAAAGCGCGAGATACCCGACGGCGTCGTTGTAGTTTCCGGTCGTATTGTCGTAGAGCGTCTCGCTGCCCATCGCGTTGTTACGGGTGCCCGTGGTGTTGCTAAAGAGCGCCGCATGGCCCATGGCGTTGTTTTCATCCGCCGTGGTGTTGTGGAAGAGTGCCTCGACACCGGATGCGTTATTGTTGCTTCCGGTCGTGTTGTCGTGCAGCGCCCACACGCCCGCCCCGGTGTTGTCCGTTCCGGTCGTGTTGGCGTAAAGCGCGCCGGCACCTGCCGCAACGTTGTAGCTACCGGTCGTATTTGCAGATAGGGCGCTAAAGCCGTCGGCCGTGTTGGCAGCGCCGGTCGTATTGTATTCGAGCGCATTGGCGCCGGAGGCATTGTTGTTCGAGCCGCTCGTATTGTAATAGAGCGCGATGTACCCGGAGGCAGTGTTATTACTGCCGGTCGTGTTGTCGGAGAGTGCGCCGGCCCCGGAGGCGGTGTTGTAATACCCGGTTGTGTTCAGATAGAGCGCGCCGACCCCGGAGGCAGTGTTATTGCTGCCGGTCGTATTGGCATAAAGCGCGCCGGCCCCAGAGGCAGTGTTGTCGGCGCCGCCGTACGCAAGATAGTAGAGGGCGCCCACCCCCATCGCAGTGTTTTGAGCCGAGTCGCTAGTCACCACATCGGGCGGCTGAGTGCCGTGAGCCGTTCCGGCTACGGCTGACGCGCCGATCAAGGCTAAGAGGAATCGTTTGCTTGATTTCATGGACTGATACTCCCTATCGATTCTTAGGTCCGCAAGCTGGCCGAGAAACCCCGAGAGGCCACTTTCGTCCCGCCCCGCTCATTGGTATATCGAAAAAATCCGACCAAAGACGACATTCATCTGCCGTGCTTCGCCTACCTGGTCGTGGCATCTCGCATACAATGCACCCAGATGCATAGGTGATTCAAAATGAATATGGTGACTGTTCGACGATGGCATTCTTATATCGGTCTTTTTATCGCTCCAAGCGTTTTATTCTTCGCCTTGACTGGGGCTATACAACTTTTCAGCCTTCATGAAGCACACGGTAAATATCAGCCTCCCGCCCTCGTCGAGAAATTGAGCTCGGTTCATAAGGATCAAGTGTTTGCATTTGGCGATCACCACGCGCGGGCAGATTCGGAGCCGGGTGCCGGAAAGCCCGCAGCGGACACAGGCACGCGGGCCGGCAATGAAGAGGATAGCGACGAGCCTGCCATATCGACCTATCTGCTGAAGGGCTTTTTTCTCCTCGTGGCGCTAAGTCTCGCCGTATCCACCGTTTTTGGACTATGGATGGGCTTGACGCAAACGCACCGAAAGCGTACCCACTGGCTGTTGGTGATCGGAGGCTCGCTGATACCGATCGGCCTGCTTCTAGTCTGATAGGCCCGATTGATAGGGATGCATCTAATGAAGTCCCATCGACGTGCCGAGAGTGGGCCCGAGGGTGGGCGCAGCGCTGGATTCAGCATTGAAAGTTTCAGCGACAATCTTCAGGCGTTCGAACAGGTCGCGGTCGTGCTCGGTATCAGGATTACCGGTGGTGAGTAATTTCTCGCCATAAAAGATCGAGTTCGCTCCAGCGATGAAACACAGTACTTGAATCTCATCGCTCATTTCGCCGCGTCCGGCCGACAAACGCACGTGGGCGCGCGGCATGAGAATTCGTGCGACCGCAATCATGCGCACAAAATCAAACGGGTCAAGTGCCGCCTCTTCGGCCAGCGGCGTGCCCGGCACCCGTACCAATTGATTGATGGGCACGCTCTCGGGATGCACAGGTAGGGTGGCGAGCGTGTGCAGAAGCAGTACGCGATCCTGAAGCTTCTCACCCATGCCAACGATACCGCCGCAGCAGACATTCAAGCCCGCATCTCGGACGGCCTGCAAAGTATCTAAACGATCTTGGTACGTGCGGGTGCTGATGATTTTCTCGTAGTACTCCGCGGACGTGTCGAGGTTGTGATTGTAGTAATCGAGCCCCGCGGTCTTGAGCTCTTGCGCCTGCTCGTGGCTCAACATTCCTAAGGTGGCGCAGGTTTCCAGCCCTAGCGCCTTGACCTCGCGAATCATGACGATCACTTTGCGCAGCTCCCTCGGCTTGGGGGAACGATAGGCAGCCCCCATGCAAAAACGAGTGGCCCCCGACTCCTTGGCTGCGCTCGCTCGTTTGACGACTTCTCCGACTTCCATCAGTTCCTGGACCTCGAGCCCGGTGTCATAGCGCACGCTTTGCGGACAATAGGCGCAGTCTTCGGGGCAAGCTCCCGTTTTGATGCTTAGCAAAGTGCTGATCTGCACGGTATTCGGCACCTGAAAGTGACGGTGCACCTGCTGTGCGGTGAATAGTAGATCCAAGAACGGGAGCGCGAACAGCCCTTCTACTTCGGCGATCGACCAGTCACTGCGTACATCCACAATCCACCTCGTTGCCAGATTCCCCTCATCAGTATTAGATTGAAGAAAATCCTGAGTCAACCGCTGGCGAGTTGGATGCCTCAGGTCCATTTGGCGATGACAATAGTCGTCTTTGTCCCGATGTGTTGAAATGATAAGGGGGAGGGCGCAGCAGCCAGGAGAACTGGGTGACGAGAAATACCAAAATCAAGGTGGCGAGCGTCATCGCTTGCGTGCTTGCGTTGACGGCAGGTTGTGGCAAATGGGGGGGCAGCCCCCAATCCGCGCCACCCCCGCCGCAAGTCTCCGTTGCAACCGTATTGGAGAAGCGGGTCAAGGACTGGGATGAATTCACGGGCCGGTTCCAAGCGGTGGAGACGGTGGAAATCAGGCCGCGAGTATCGGGCTACATCGACAAGGTGGGTTTCACAGAAGGCAGCCAGGTTAAACGCGGCGACCTGTTGTTCGTCATCGATCCGAGGCCCTACCAGGCCGAATTCGATCGGACCGCTGCCGACGTGAAGCGCTACAAGACCGCTCTCGACTTGGCGCGCATCGAATTGGTGCGTGTGCAACGCTTGAAGGATAGCGGCGCCGTCTCCGAAGAAGAATTGGACGAGCGTAAGAGCACCGTCGCGCAGGGCGAAGCCAATGTGGCGGGTTCGGAGGCCGCCCGTGACGCAGCGGCGCTCAACCTGAATTTCACTCGCGTCACGAGCCCGATTGCGGGGCGCGTGAGCCGCGCCGAGGTCACGCGCGGCAATCTCGTCACGGGCGGCACCAACGGCGGCACGCTGCTTACCTCCGTGGTATCGCTGGATCCTATCTACCTATATTTCGATGGCGATGAGCAAGCGTACTTGCGCTACTCGCAGATGGCGCGCACCGGCGAACGCCCGAGTTCACGGGATGCGCCAAATCCCGTTCGGGTCGGCCTTGCCAATGAAGAAGGATTTCCACACGAGGGCACCGTCGATTTCGTCGACAATCAACTCAACCCGCAGACCGGTACCATACGCGCGCGCGCCGTGATGCAGAACAAGGACGGGCAATTCACACCCGGCCTGTTCGCCCGCGTCCAATTGTTGGGCAGCGGCGAATATTCGGCGATCTTGATCGACGATCGCGCAGTCAATACGGACCAGAGTCAGAAATATGTGCTGTTGCTCGGCGCGAACAATGTGATCGAGTATCGCAAGGTGAAACTGGGGCGGGTGATCGACGGCTTGCGAATTGTGCGAGAGGGCTTGAAGGCCGGAGATGTGATCGTGGTAAACGGTGCGCAGCGGGTGCATCCGGGCGTCACGGTAACCCCGCAAAAAGTCTCGATGGGCGCGGATGGGGGCGCCGCCGGGGCGCCAACATCGAACTAGAGGTTGTGCGCCGATGAATATTTCCTCCTTCTTCATTGAGCGGCCGATATTCGCGACGGTGCTGGCGATATTGATCACGGTCGCCGGTTTGCTGGCCATGCCGGTACTTCCGATCAGCGAGTATCCGGAAATCGTGCCGCCCACGGTTGTGGTCAGCGGCCAATATCCGGGCGCTTCGCCCAAGACAATAGCGGAAACCGTCATCACGCCGCTCGAACAGCAGATCAACGGCGTGGAAAACGCGATTTACACGAATTCCACGGCGACGCCCGACGGCAGCTTTTCCATCACCGTCACCTTCAAACTCGGCACCGATCTCGATATAGCGCAAGTACAGACGCAAAACCGGGTGGCACAGGCCGAGACGCGGCTGCCCGATGTCGTTCGCCAAATCGGCTTGGTAACCCAGAAGCGCTCGCCCGATCTGACGATGGTGGTGTTTCTGCGTTCCGTCGACGGTCGATACGACTCTTTATATCTGCGCAACTACGCGGTCATTCAGGTCAAGGACGTTTTGGCGCGCCTGCCCGGAATGGGTGATGTGCGAGTCTTCGGCTCCGGTGACTATGCCATGC
Organism: uncultured Gammaproteobacteria bacterium; assembly: GCA_963755965.1. Classification (GTDB taxonomy): domain Bacteria; phylum Pseudomonadota; class Gammaproteobacteria; order Steroidobacterales; family Steroidobacteraceae; genus Bog-1198. Next base: position 55,241 of record CAVWLU010000002.1, on the reverse strand, counting down.
GGCTGTGGCTGGATCCCGGCAAGATCGCCGCGCGCAACATCGACGTCGATGAAGTACTGGCGGCCGTCCGTGAGCAAAACGTGCAAGTTGCGGCGGGGCAGATCGGGGGCCAGCCCTCGCTTCCCGGTACTCAATTCGAGTACATCGTCAATGCTCAAGGGCGGCTGCAGAGCGAGCAGGACTTCGAGAACATCGTCGTGAAGAGCGGCGCGAACGGCGAAACGACTTATTTGCGCGACATTGCGCGGCTCGAACTCGGTCCGGACACGTACGCATTGCGCAGCATGTTGGACGGTGCACCGGCGGTTGCCATTCCAGTATTCCAGTTGCCGGGCGCCAATGCGCTGCAGCTGTCGGATGCCGTGCGCAGCACGATGAAAGAGCTGGCGAAGGATTTTCCGCAGGGCGTCAGCTACGAAATCGACTATGACCCCACCGTATTCGTCCGTAGTTCCATCGAGGCCGTGGTGCACACCTTGTTCGAGGCGGTGCTCCTGGTGGTTTTGGTGGTCGTCGTCTTCCTGCAGAGCTGGCGAGCCAGCGTCATTCCGTTGGTGGCGGTGCCGGTGGCCATTATCGGGACGCTGGCGGCGTTGCTCGTGGCGGGTTTTTCGATCAATTCTCTGACGCTGTTCGGTTTGGTGCTCGCCACGGGTATCGTCGTGGACGATGCCATCGTGGTAGTCGAGAACATCGAACGCAAGATCGAAGACGGCCTAAATCCGCACGCCGCGGCTCATGCCGCCATGGACGAGGTAACTCGACCCATCATCTCCATCGCGCTGGTGCTGTGCGCCGTGTTCATTCCGGTCGCGTTCGTCAGTGGACTCACCGGTCAATTCTACCGGCAATTCGGCATCACGATTGCGGCGAGCACGATCATTTCCACGTTCAACTCGCTCACTCTCTCGCCGGCACTGGCCGCGCTGCTCCTGAAGCCGAGGAATGCGCCGCCGGATCGGTTCCAGCGCGGAATCGACAAGATTTTTGGGGGCTTTTTCGGCTTGTTCAATCGTAGCTTTGCAAGCGCGTCGACGCGCTATGGCGAAGGAGTTAGGCGCGTTACCGCCGTACGCGTGGTAGTGCTTGGTGTGTTTGCATGTCTGTTGGTGGCTACCTGGGGTATGTTTCGCTTGGTCCCGGGCGGGTTCATTCCGGCCCAGGACAAGCAGTACCTGATCGGTATCGTGCAATTGCCGGATGCGTCGTCTCTCGACCGTACGGAGAAAGTCGTGCGGCAAGTTTCCAAGCTGGCGAAGGAGACGCCCGGTGTCGATCACGCGATTGGGTTTTCCGGCCTGTCGGTGCAGGGTTTCGTCAACCTGAGCAATGCGGCGGTGCTGTTCTTTCCGCTCAAACCCTTCGATGAGCGCAAGTCGAAGGATTTGTCCGCCGGAGCTATCGCCGGAGTGCTGAACAAGAAATTCAGCGCGATTCAAGACGCCGTGATCTTTGCCGTTCCGCCGCCGCCCGTCCAGGGCTTGGGTACCACCGGCGGATTCAAACTGTATCTGCAGGATCGAGGTGCCCACGGTTACGACGAATTGGCGCGGGTAACGGCTGAAGTCTTGAATAAAGCCAGACAACAGCACGAGCTCAATCCCTATGCCACGTACACGACATTTCAAAACAGCGTGCCGCAGCTTTTTGCGGATGTGGATCGAGTGAAGGCCAAACGTGAGGGAGTCCCGCTGTCGAGCGTATTCGACACGCTGCAAACATACTTGGGCTCTGTCTATATCAACGACTTCAACCGCTTTGGGCGGACCTATCGAGTGTACGCACAGGCGGAGCCCCAATTTCGCAATCAGCCCGAAGATATTGCCAACCTTAAAATGCGCAATTTGAGCGGCGAAATGGTGCCCATGGGAGCGGTCGCCGATGTTCGGTTTGAATCGGGACCTGATCGCGTCTCGCACTACAACGTCTATCTCGCCTCCGATATCAACGGGCAGGGCTCTCCCGGCACATCATCGAGTCAGGCGGCCGCCGCGATGGAACGCGTGCTCCAGGAAACCTTGCCGAACGGCTTCGGGTATGAATGGACCGATTTGACCTTCCAGCAGAAGTCGGCGGGAAATACGGCACTTCTGGTGTTCCCCATCTGCGTCATGCTGGTGTTTTTGATTCTCTCCGCTCAGTACGAGAATTGGGGATTGCCGCTGGCCGTGATTCTCATCGTACCGATGTGCCTTTTGTCCGCGATGGTGGGCGTTTGGCTCAAAGGTTCGGATAACAATGTGCTGACCCAGATCGGGTTCATCGTACTGGTCGGGCTGGCATGTAAAAATGCGATCTTGATCGTGGAGTTCGCTCGCGAGCGTGTGGATCACGGAAAAGCGCCGATCGAGGCGGCCATAGAAGCATGCCGGCTGCGACTACGCCCGATTCTCATGACCTCCTTTGCATTCATCATGGGCGTCATACCTCTCGTGACCGCGAGCGGTGCGGGCAGCGAAATGCGCCAGGCGATCGGCATTGCCGTATTTTCAGGCATGCTCGGCGTGACGTTCTTCGGTCTATTCTTGACGCCGGTATTCTTCGTGACCATCGAAACCTGGTTTGCGAAACACGCGCACGCCGATTCCGTGCTGCCCCCGATCACGGTCGCAGCTGAGGAGCCGCCTCGTGCGTAACATCGGAGGCGTTTTGGTCGCGGCAGCCCTGATGGCAGGCTGTGCGGTGGGTCCGAATTATCATCGTCCCGAGACTCCTGTGGACGCGCATTTCGCGAACGCCGGCGAGCCTGGGATCGTTGAGAATGCCGCTGTCGAGCAATATTGGGTCGGGTTCGGCGACCCATTGCTCAATTCCTTGGTGGATGACGCGATCGCGCATAACAAAGACTTGGGCGTGGCTGCGGCTAATCTGCAGGCCGCGCGCGCCGCAAGGCGCTTGGTCGGTTTCGATCAGTTTCCCACGGTCACAATGGAGGGAGGCTACTCGCGCAATTTGGATGCCCAGCAACAGGCGCCGGGCATCAGTCAGCAGAATCGCAAATTTGACACGGCCAGCGGCGGATTCGAGGAGTTGTGGGAGCTCGATTTGTTTGGACGCGTCAGGCGAAATGTAGAGGCAGCGCGCGCGGACGTTGGAGCCGCTGCGGCGACACTGCAGGATGCCCGGGTAAGCGTGATCGCGGAAGTTGCGCGCAACTATTTCGTCTTGCGCGGACTGCAGGATCAATTGGCATTGACCATTCGCAATGCCGACAATCAATTCAGCTCGCTGAAACTCACTAGGGTTCGTTTGGAGGCGGGCCGCGGCAATGAACTGGACACCTCGCGTGCCGAGGCGGAATGGCAGACGACCTTGGCTTCCATTCCGACGCTGGAGTCGTCGATCGCCACGACCATGTATCGCTTGAGCGTGCTGACGGGCCGTCAGCCGACGGTTCTGACGCAAATACTCGCGCCGCAACCGTGCCCAACTCTACCGCCGCTGAATGCGATCGGAACGCCGGAGCAATTGCTCCGGCGGCGCCCCGATATCCGGGTCGCCGAACGACGCCTGGCGGGCGCAACTGCGCGTGTCGGAGTTGCGATGGGTGATTTGTTTCCCAAAGTCACATTGCTCGGCAGCATTGGTTACTTGGGTCCCACGTTCGGCGGCCTGGGAGAAAGCGAGACGCGATTCTTTTCAGTGGGACCGAGTATTACCTGGGCAGCCTTCGACCTCGGGCGAGTCCACGCTCGCATCGGTTCGGCCAAAGCCGAAACCGATGCCGCTCTGGCAAGCTACGAATCCGCAGTTTTGAATGCCCTTGAGGACACCGAGGGAGCATTGATCAGCTATGGCCGCTCACAGTCACGCCAGGGCGCTTTGCAGTTGGCTGCGGCAGCCAGCGACAAGGCTGCCGACTTGGCGCGTCGGCGGTTCGAAGGCGGTTTGGTCGATTTCCTGCAAGTGCTGGATGCAGAGCGCACCGCTTTGAGCGCGGACCTGTTGCTTTCGCAAGGCCGCACCGATGCGGCGACATCGCTGGTCGCTGTCTACAAGGCGCTCGGAGCGGGGTGGAATTTAAAGGTGGCAAACGCTCCCGCGACAAAGTAAGCGGTTTAAGTGGTCTGTTCCTCGAAGACTCGCTTTGCGATCATCACGGCCGAGTTAGCCGTCGGCCAACCCGAGTAGAACGCAAGATGCGTGATGAGCTCGATGAGTTCCTCCCGCGTGACGCCGTTGTCGAGAGCCCTCTTCAAGTGATGCGGCAGCTCATTTGTCCGGTAAAGCGCGACCAGGGTCGCCACGGTGATGAGGCTCCGGTCTCTCGGCGAGAGTCCCGGTCTTTCCCAGACATCCCCAAACAGCACCCGATCGGTGTAGTCGGCCAGTGCCGGAGCGATATCGCCATAGGCAGTGCGCGCGATACTCGGTTTATTGGACATCATTGCTCCTTTAAGTTATCTGTCGACCATACGATTCATGCTCTCCGGGTAGCGCTCGCCCTGCACCGTGATCTTCGAAGCCGCGCTGTCGATCTCCCGAAGATCGTCCGGGGTCAGCGCGAGCGTTGCGGCGCCGTTGTTCTCCTCGACGCGCTGCAGCTTGGTCGTGCCCGGAATTGGAACAATCCATGGCTTCTTGGCGAGCAACCACGCGAGTGCAAGCTGGGCCGGGGTCGCGTTCTTGCGTGCTGCGATCGCAGAGAGTAGATCGACGAGTGCCTTGTTCGTCTTCCGTGCCTCGGAAGTGAAGCGGGGGACGATATTGCGGAAGTCCGTGCTGTCGAACGTCGTGTTCTCGTCGATCTTTCCGGTGAGGAAGCCTTTGCCGAGCGGACTGAATGGCACGAAGCCGATGCCGAGTTCCTCGAGCGTCGGCAGCACATCCGTTTCCGGGTCTCGCCACCACAGTGAGTACTCGCTCTGGAGTGCGGTTACGGGCTGAACCGCGTGAGCACGACGAATCGTCTTGACTCCGGCTTCCGACAGGCCGAAATGCTTGACCTTACCTGCCTTGATCAGGTCCTTCACCGCGCCTGCGACATCCTCGATTGGAACGTCGGGGTCGACGCGGTGCTGATAGAAAAGGTCTATTGTCTCGAGCCCAAGGCGCTTCAGCGACGCCTCCGCGACCTCCCGGATGTGCTTGGGCCGGCTGTCGAGGCCCGCCTGCTTGCCATCGACCAGCTTGAAGCCGAATTTGGTAGCGATGATGACCTGCCCGCGAAACGGTGCAAGTGCCTCTCCCACCAGAATTTCGTTGGTGAAAGGGCCATAGATCTCTGCCGTGTCGAAGAACGTAACACCGCGCGCGACAGCCCCGCGGATGGCCTCGATCATCTTCTGCTTGTCGCCCGGCGGCCCGTAGCCAAAGCTCATGCTCATGCAGCCTAGGCCGAGTGCCGACACTTCGAGAGTGCTGTTTCCCAATTTCCGCTTCTGCATAACTCCTCCGAACGCTGTAGGGGCGAGCGCACAATTGCCGCCGTAACGGCGTCACCACCGTTGAGGGACAGAGTAGGCCGTCGCAAACCTCCCGACTAGTCGCCGGGGGCGATGAAACGTTGGATGAGCCTTCGCGAACAAAAGTTCGGCGGCGAAAAGGCCTGTTGGATCGCCTCGGTTTACGCGGCGCGGAAGGACATGGATCGGGCTTTAATCAGATCGAACTCGCATAATCACCAGACCGGCGATGGTCTTGATGGTCGCGACCGCTCACAGGCGCCCGACGACGGTTGGCGGCTGCGAAGCATGCGAAGGCGGCGGCCAGCAGAACGAATCCGCCATTCAGCAGAAAGGAGGACTCGCCAAGACTATTATCGAAGCTAAGATCAGCGAGGGAAACGCCGAGCGCCCCCCGCACAGCAGATCCCGAAACATCGATCCCCACTGCAGGCACTTTGATTTCCAAGAAAAGCAGCACAACGGCGGCCAGTACAACGGCGCATACCACCAGCGATTTCAATTGAGTACGCATCGCATCAGCTCCTTGTTAGACACGATCTCTCGCGTCGCTAATTGGTATATCGAGAAATTCTGACGAAAAACGACACCCGCCCAAAAATAACTCGCAGCCGCACCCTCCCGGCCGAGGGGGTAAGGTGCCTTTTTTTTCAGACGTACGTTTGCGGATCGGTATACTCGCCGCTGCAGTCACGGCCGCATCACACAGCTATATCGCGATCGATCTGCCACAGCAGGAGCCTTTATGATCCTCGTCGGTCAGTATGATTCCCCCTTTGTGCGGCGCGTCGGAGTGACGCTCCATCTCTACGGCATACCGTTCACGCGCAACCCAATTTCCGTTTTCACCGATGCCGACGAGATGGCGCGGATTAATCCTTTGATGCGGATCCCTTCGCTCGTCCTCGCGAGCGGCGAGACGCTGTTCGACAGCGTGGCAATCCTTGACCTGCTCGATGAGATGGTGAGACCCAGCGGCGCGCTTACGCCCCTCTCCGGAAGGGCACGGCGACGCGTGCTGCAAGCGACTGCGTTGGCGGTGGGCGCGATGGATAAGGCCGACGCGTGGGTCTATGAGCGGCACTTTCACCCGCCTGGTCAACGCAGCGAGACGATGCTCGCGCGTTTTGAGGTGCAGCTGACCGGCGCGCTCTCATGGCTCGATGCGCAAACGCGGGACGGTCGCCTATGCGGCCCCGATCTCAGCCAGGCGGACATCTCGGCGGCTTGCCTTGTCTTCTACCTCAAATTGAGGGTGGCGCCGATGTTTCCGGAAGGCCGTTATCCGCGCCTCGAGGCTCTATGTAACGCGCTCGAAGGCACCGACGCTTTCATCGCCACCCGGCCCGCGCCTAACGAACGCATGCCCTCTGAGTGAAGCCCCGAGCCGCCCCTTCGGGTGTTCGAGATATCTTCACGGCTATAATCAAGCGCAGACATGGGGAGATTTGAGTGATGATCAGATTGCGGGGGATGGAATGGTTGCTCGGCGTTCTGGTTGTCGGGATCGCGGCGCTCGCGGGTATCGGCCTCGATGAAGCCAACGCCGGCCCGGCCATCATCTGGCCGACTCAAGGGTGGCAAAAGGGAACACCGGCCGCTGTTGGGCTCGACGAGAAGATTCTCAAGGACCTGGATGCCGATTTGGCCGCCGGAAAAGCTGGGCTTGTTGACAGCTTCCAGATATTTCGTTGCGGTAAGGAAGTCTTCGAGCGTAAGTACCCCCATGATTATTCGAGCATCTATGGGAAAGAAGCCAAAGAAAAAGGACCGCTGAACGCCCGGTTAACGGGGCGGTACAACTATTTTGATCCTAGCTGGCATCCGTACTATCAAGGCACGGACCTACACACCATGCAGTCGGTCAGTAAGACGGTCACGTCCGTGATATTCGGTATCGCCATAACGCGCGGCGATTTCAAGGCGGGCGTGGACACGCCTATTTTGAAGTACTTTGACGTCACCAAGGTCAAGAACGTGGACGACCGCAAGCGTCGCATGACTCTCAAAGACGTGTTGACCATGACCACGGGGCTCAATTGGATCGAGGATGTACCCTACGACGATCCTCGAAGCGATTCGAGCTTAATGGAGGCCACCGACGACTGGGTTCAGTACGTGATCGACAAACCCATGGCGAAAGAACCTGGAACGGTCTTCAACTACAGCAGTGGTGCAACGGAGTTGCTCGCATATATTTTCCAGAAGGAGACCGGACAGGACATCGAAGCGTACGGCGAGAAATACCTTTTTGCGCCCCTTGGCATCAGGCACCACTGGAAACGAACGTACCTTGGCGTCGTGGACACGGAGGGCGGGCTATATCTCAATGGCGCGGATCTCGCAAAGATCGGTTATCTCTACCTGCACGACGGCATTTGGAGCGGCAAGAGAATAGTGTCCAAGGACTGGGTAAGACAATCTGTGACGCCTTTTATCGATACAGGATGGCAGGGCCTGAAGTACGGATTCAAGTGGTGGCTGTATCCTCGCAAGGCAAATCAATTCGTGTGGATGGGCATAGGCTTCGGCGGCCAGCGACTGATGGTGTTTCCCGAGGAACAGATGATCGCTACCTTTACCGGCTGGGACATTCTCAAGGAACCCGAGGTCGATGCAGAATTGGCGAAGCGTCTCATTCCGGCCGTTCTCGCCGCGAACTGTGGAGAAGAATCTCCATAAGCTGACAATATTTGCGGCTCTCCGCGCTATCGACCCGAGATTGGGTCGCGCAGCCTGAATACCCACAAGGTCGTGCCGGCGGCGGGATCGATTATTTCAGGCGTCAGGCTACGGCTGCCGGAGTCGAAGGCGCCGCCGCCGCCTGAGACGATGACCACATACTGCACTCCATTGACGCTGTAAGTCGCCGGAGAGGAACTCGGGCTAGCACTCAAGCCCACCTGCCATAACACCTGACCGGTCGCTGCGTCATACGCGCGGAAACCGCGATCGCGCGCTCCGCTGAAAACCAGCCCGCCGCCGGAGGCCAGTAAGGAACTGGCAATAGGCGCGCGTTGACGTGTCGACCAGACGACTTGTTTGGTCTTGAGGTCGATTGCCTCGACGCGGCCGAAATTGCCGTCGTTATCCGGTTTCGGGCGGCCGCCAAGGTGTATATCCAAGCCACCAGCCGCGATTTTGTCGGCGTCGCGTTCGACCCAGCTGTAATCCATGCAATCGTTATCGAGAATCGGCACGTAGAGATAACCGGAAGTCGGGTCAAACGCCGTCGTCGGCCAGCTTCTGGCGCCGGTCGCCGCCGGGCAGATGACATCGGTTCTGCCTGCCTTCGGCTCGAGCGCGGGCTTGATAATCTTTTTACCTGTCCTCGGATCGATGCTCGCGACTAGATTTTGCAGGCCGAGGTCTTTCGAGAACTCGTACTTGCCGTCGACTCTGTTGACTGCGTCAAAGATCGCGCTCTTGCCGCCGGTCACCACCAGCCTGGTAGGCTTACCATTCACTGGCAAGGTAATCAGCGACTGCTCGAATGCCCAGTCGAGATCCCAAACGTCGCGGTTCATGTGTTGGTAATACCAGGACAGCTTGCCGTTATCGGCATCGAGCGCCAGCGTCGAATCCGTATAGAGCGCGTCGTTGTTAGATACGCTCTTGCCGCCACGCGGCGTCAGCAAGGTCCCGACGTCGTAGGTGTTTCCGGTGCCAAAATATACGAGATTCAAATCCGGATCGTAGCTGCCGATCGACCATACCCCGGAGCCGTAGCGCTCGTTGACGGGGGCACCGTTCCAGCTTTCGCCGCCGGGTTGTCCCGGCCGTGCAATCGTGTTGAAACGCCACCTTTCGTCGCCGCTTTGGGCGTCCAAGCCGACGATGAAGTCGCCGCCGCCGGTATCGATCCCAAGACTGACACCGACAATCACCTTGCCGTGAACGAGCAGCGGGCCGCCGGAAATATGGAAGAAGGCTCCGTCGAACTGTCCGGGATGCACGCCGTGTTCGGGCGTCACGACGGCGTGGTCCCAACGCAGATCGCCGGTCTTGACATCGAGCGCGACGATGTGTCCGTCGGCGGTGGGGGCGTAGAGTTTGTCCCCATAAATGGCCAAACCCTTCATCCGTGCGTCGCGACCATTGTGAAGCGCGTCCGGCAGCGAACGGGCGTATTGCCAAAGAATGCTGCCGTCGGCGGCATTGATCGCTTCTACCGTATCGCCGCCTTCAATGAATAGCACGCCATCGTGAATCAACGGTGCGGCTTCGTTGGCGCTCGGCGGCAGCGCCAATGTCCAGGCGACGACAAGATTGCGCACCGTGCTTTTATTGATCTGATCGAGCGGGCTGTAGCCGAGCGTGGCATAGGTGCCTCGCCACATCAGCCAGTCGGCGGCGGCAGGATCTCGCAGCATCGCATCGGAGACCGGCGTGAGGTGGTCGAGCAGGGCCTGTCTCGCTGCCATAGCGGCATGATAAGTGGCGTCCTGGTTGTCGACGAGGGCGGCACCCACGGTGCGCGGGTTCGGGGCGTGCTCAGACGCGGCGGCAGACTCCGCCGGCGCAGCGGTCGTCGTCGTCGCGTTAGCCGCTGCAAGTTCTGCCGACCCTGCCTTATCCCCGTTTTCCCGCAGCAAATAGGCTTCAATGTCGGTATAGGTCTGGGTACCAAGGCTGCCGGGACTGGCAGGCGGCATCCGCTTCACGATCAGCGACCGCAGTGCCTCCGGCGATTGATCGTGCCAGTGCGCCTTGAAGGCCGCGCCTTTCACGGGCGGAGCGAACTGGCCATCATTCAGATTGGGGCCGTGACATGCGGCGCAGCTTTCCATGTAGGCAACTTGGCCGCGGTTGGCCTGCATTTCAGTGAAGCCAACACTCCCGCTGTCGAATAGGGACTGCGCCGCAGCGCCGGCGCCGAAGACGCAGACTCCTCCCGCCGCAAATCCTGAGACAATCAGCCAACCTGGCCACTGCATCCGCCGCATCGATGGACCACGCTGCTCGGCTCCCATTTTTCTTCTCCAGTGTCGAAGCTTGGTCGAACAAGACCATGTTACAGATCGAATCGTGGGAACGCCTATACGCCCAGCAACTTTACCGACTGAGCGGAACCTGCAGCCAGGATGAAAAACGTCCGCCCGTGTGTACTCGATGCACGCCGAGGTTGACTGTGTCTTCGTGCGGCGCATATAACATGGGCTTCGGATACTTCGCCAAGTCTCGTCCGGCGATCACGAGCCGGAGCGTCGTTCCGCTTCGAACACGGCGGCGAAGATTCCCTTCCGATTGAAGCCCGCTTACCACGGCAGCTGGTCGAATGCCCTGCTTATCCGACCCAGCGGCCCGCCTCCACGGAGTGCTTGAGATGCTGGACTACAATGATTACATCCGTGTTTTCAACACCGGCGACGATTCCCTGCTGCTGGAGCGTTTCTTCGACGAGAACGTGACTTTCAGCGGCGGCGCGCGCACCTACCAGGGCAAAGCGGCGCTGAAGGGATTCTTGGACTGGGCGCACGACGGCGTGCGCGAGGTGATGCGGCCGCAGAATGTGTTGCAGAGAGAAGATCTGCTTTTCGCCGAGATAGACATGGATTTCCACGCGAGCAAAGAGAGGGCGGAATTTCCGTTCGGGCATCTGCGTCCCGGTGATCTCGTGACGGTGAAGTTCTTTGTCACGTACACCGTGCGGGACAGCAAGGTGGTGGAACTCAAGTCTATGACCTGGCCGCCTGGCCGCGGAGTCTCGCAACTGCCGCGCCTGGGTGCGCACCCCAGCCAGGTGGCAGCCTTCCACGCTTACTGCGCATCATTCAGCAATGCGGAATTCGAGCGATTTCCGATGTACTACACCGAGGACGTGCGTCTCGAGTTGGGTTCGGTGCCGCCGATTTTGGGGCGGCAGGGGATCATCGACTTCTACCGACCGATGTTTCAGCGGGTTCGCGAGCACCTAACCGTGAACAGCGTGGTTGCGACGGATGACACGATTGAACTCGATGCGATAACGCGTTTTACCGCCGTGCAAGACGCGCCGGATTTCGTCGTCGGCGCCTTGAAGGTAGGTGAATACATCGAGGGTCGAGTGCTGGTGAGCTATCAGCTTCGCGACGGCGTGATCGCAAAAATTTCGGTACGGCGCGGCGGGGAAATGCGTCATGTCAGTCCCGCTTAGGGAAATGGTGCGGCGACGATTGTTCCTGCTCAACCAGCGGGTATTTTGTTTGTCATAGTGCAAGTCACACAGTGCGCTGGAACTCATCCGCCGGAAAAATAACCGTCTACTGAGCGTTGCATCACGGGAGCCGATTTAGACTTGTGGCTGCTGATCTAGGGGCAACAAAAGGATATGTGAAATGACTAGATTAACCGGATTCAGTTTCGCTTTCGCGTCGTGCTGCGTCATTGCCCTCGGGGTCGCAACCGTACCGGCAAACGCGCAAAACACCGTCGTATTTGTTCAAGCCGACACGCAGCAATTTGTCGACAGCGTCAAGCTCAGCCAAGACATGCAGACCAGCAGTGGAACTCGATTGAGCGACACACTGGGCGATGCACTGCAAGCGAAGAAGGTAGCTAGACTTTCCGTCGTCCTCAAGTGCAACCACTATGACGTCATCGAGGTGACTTATCGGGACGGGTCTATCAAAGTGGTAGATGATCCGCGCGCTCCAATTGGCCGGAACGAGCCTGTCGACCGAGATCAGCTACGTTCTTTGGCAGCTAGACTCCCCGGGTTTACCTGGGGCGAGATCGAGTGCGAGGAATAGGACTTAAGGGGTGACAATCAAGGTCGAACGCTAGGGCGAGTGCCCCTCTGTGTGCGGTACGGTTCGAGGCCGCGTCTGGGGCGAGTTCTGACGGGGGTGCTGAGTTTCTTGCGGCGTGGATTGTTGTTCCGCCGATGCTTGAACGATGTGCGCCGGTGGTCGAGGCGCGCCCGGTTGGTTTTGAGTGTGAGTGACAGGGGATGTTGATGCTGCGTGCGTAGCTCTGTACGGGGTTGCGGGATCGACTCGTGCAGGATGCTGCGGCGAGGAGAAATGCGAAATACTAAGAGTTCCTGCGTGGTGTGTCGGAGACATCGCCGCACTGGAAAGCTCCCCGGGTCGTGCGGTCGCAGCGATCGACGGGTGCCCATTGTTGAAGGTGGCGCGCATCGCAGAATTGTCGCGAGCTGCATGGAGCTCTTGAATTTGCATCGCGGTAGGAGCGATGTGGTATTCGTTTGCTGCGGAGAGTTCCGCGGCGTTCGGTTTCACTAGGAGGCCGCCGCCACCGCCTATATAGCTCGCCCGGCTAATCGACGCCGCGTTAACCGGTTGGTTGTAGATCATCCGGCCTTCTCGCCATGAGCCGCCGACGAATCCTCGGCCGAAATATCCATAGCCATAATTGATACCGCCATAGAAGCCGATATGCGGACCCCAATATCCCCCATGCCAACCGTATATCCCGCGTTGTACGATCCAATAGCCCGGAGTCCACAAATAGCCCACGATTGGAGGTGCGGCCCAAGTGCCGGGCACCCAATAATAGTCACCGATGTTCCCGCTCCAAGCCCAGTAACCGGGCGTCCAAATGAGATTCTCTTCGGGCGGCGGCGGTTGTTCGTACTCCGGAATCGCCGGCGGTGCGATGGTCGCTGACACATCACCGACAATCGCTGAGGACTCCGTTTTGAATATCCCAATGCATTGTTCTCCCAGCGTCGCGACAAGCCAGTTGTGACCGACAAAGGTTTGCTGAGCACGTCGACCGCCCGGAGGAAGGTATTTCTCGTACAGTACACGTCTCCCCTGAAAGTTCAGCCAATAGACTTTGACCGGTTGGTCACTGCGATTGACAAAGGCGATGTCAGTGGATTCATTTGAGGCTCGAGATGCATAGTCGGACTCCGAATCGCACGACTGCGCGGATGGAACCTCTTCGCAGTCACGGATTCCCGATGAAGCCTGAATGGAACATGCGACATCGTATCCGGCCGGCCCGTCCGCGGGGGCGGTGGGCTGCGCTTGCAAGCAAATGATTGGCACCGCGATCAGGGCTGTCACCACCAGGATCTGGATAAAAGCCTTCGAAGGCTTTCGAAAGTGCGCATTCAGCATGTGTACGGCGCTCCACATCAGCCAGTCGGCTCGTCCAAGCTGACACCCTACGGGAGTCTTCGCGAAAGTCGTATCGAGTCGCCGCGAATTTGCCGATCAGAGCACAGATTCGGCCGATTAAAAGCGCCGTAGTCGGTGCCAGGGCCGGGGTTTTTTGCGTGGCGGCGGTATGGGTCTTTCTTGATGATTACGCCCGATTGATCGCTTGACGCGCATGGCGTGAGAGAGCGATATATGTAGCTGATGGATCATTGCTCCAGCCCGACGTAGAAAAGCATACCTCGGTCGACCCAGTCGGCTGACCGATGAATTCCTTCAAGCCTTGGTACATTGCGGTTGCGGACGTCTAAGACGAAACCGCCAGCTGTAGCGATGGTCGCCCAGCACTCTCAGGCCGACGGTGGGTGCAGATTGTCGTGGCTTACTGTTTCCGGCGCGTCTTGCCCAGAAAATCGCGCTTCCCAATCGGGACTCCCTTCCAGCGCAGTATGTCGTAGGTCGTGCTTGCGTGAAAGTAAAAATTGGGCTGTGAGAAAGAGAGGAGAAAGTTCTCGGCTGTGAAGTCGAGATGACGGTCGCCAAACACAAATCGCATGTCGCGGCCGACGAAAGCGTCGACTTCGGCCGCTTCGATCGCCTCGAGTGCGGCGATCGATTCAGCGATTCGTGCGTTGAGCGCGGCGAAGGTCTCGGGAGGAGGCGCCACATCGGGAGAGAAGACGCCCCTCCGCACACCCTCGATGGCACCGACGGAGTGCACTGCCGTCGACTTCACCTGATAAGCGAAGGGCTGCATGTCTTCGGCGAGACGGGCCTGAATGATGTCACGAGGCGCGATCCCTTTCTCTTCACAGAAGCTTTCAGCCTTGTGGAGGAGGCCGGAAACGGCGTCCAGGATCTGCCGATAGGACGGAACGGTGGCGGCGTAGAGTGAAAAAGCCATGGTCTTCCCCCGCAATTGTTGATCCGCGAAGTCTAATGGTACTGTACGAGGGCCTGCGTCTGGCGGGAATCAGCAACTGATTTATTCTAGGGGTGGACCCTTCAAAATGTCCGATTAAACCAAGACGCTACGGTTTGCGTGTAGGCAAGAACTCGGTGCCCGAAGTCTATCCCGATCGAATTCGAGGACATCGTTACCGCAGATGCCCATATCTGGACGCATCCGATGATCAGCGCGACGATCAAGGCGTAAATGCCCAAACGCCGATTCTGACGAGCCTCACGGGCGGACAGCTTCACTTGAAAATCCGCCAGTGTCTTTTGAAATTCTCTTCGATCCTCCTCGAGCGCGGCTGCTTTTTCTTCGACGAAATGTCCAGGAGGGTCGACGCCGGCTTCATAAAGGAAAAATTTCGGGCATTGCCGGGAGCGATTCAATACTTCCTGGGCAGGATCAACCGCGGAGATGCGTTTCGCCTCTCGCACGGCGCTTATCTCACTTGGTAGATTGGCCGCTTGGCGATAGCAGCCTATTTCCCCCTTATTTACGGCGTTTGTTTCGCCGGGCACGAATTCGAAGGATTCGCTCGGGTTCTTTCGGAATACGGTGTCGGCTTCGTAATACCCTTCGTGCGCGCGCCATCCGCCATTTTGCATTCGCGCGCGCCTGGATAAGTACCCGCAATCAACACATCGTACCGCGTCCACTGATGTCTTCTCCCGTGTCTGGGCTTCGAGCAACCGCTAATTTATCATCGGCCACCCTGGCATCGCGAGCGCGCCGAGCCAGCCTACCCGCTGGCATCGCGAAAAACCTTGCGTTTGAATCATGGCGAGTATTACCGTTTGCGACGAATTTAACGGAATAATCTGCCGGAATGTTTGAATCTGCCCGCTCCTTCCAGAGCGAGCATGCAATGAATGAGTTGGACGTATTTGTCGTAGCGTTTGGAATTGCCTTCTTCGTCGCCAGCGACCGATTCAAACGGCTGCTCTCATTCCTCGGTCTACGCAATAAGCCAGCGGCTAAATCCCGCGGCTAAGAGAATCCCTGATGGAGCGCGGGCTTGGCCGCTAGTCGGGCGACGGATTGTACCGAGCATCGACGTACACCCAGGCGCGCATCCCCGATTCAAGAACAACCGCCACCCGCTTGACCGCCGCTACCTCGTACTTGTCGGCACTGTGAATCTCTGCCGGCGTGACGGCAAACACTGTTCCCGGTACGACGTCGGACGCGCGTCCCGTAAACTTTGCCATGGTGTGCTGGGTCTTTCCGCTGATGGCAACCACCGCCGGGTCGTCGATCTTCAACGAAACGAGTTCGAACTCCGCCAAGGCATCGCGGGTGCCGGCCAAAGGCCGGCCAAATGTCGCCAGTTGTACCGTCTCGAGCTGTAGCGTGCCATAGGCGAAGAGAAACTCAGCGGCGACTTCGTTGGTGGCCATGGAATGTTCCGTTGGCAATCAATGTTTATGCCTGTGGGTCGGCCAGCAATTGAACCCAGAACAGCCCGCGCCGGGAAGACTGGCCACCTGCATAAGCGATGCCCATCTCGGCGAACCGGGGGTCCATGATGTTTTCGCAGTGACCGGGACTGTCGAGCCAGCCTTGTACGACTTCCTCGGCGGATTTGGGACCGTAGGCAATATTCTCGCCGACCAGCTTTTCCCGGTATCCGACGGCGCGGACCCGGTCCGCCGGCGAGTGGCCCGCGCGATCCACGTGCTCAAAGTAGTTGTGTCGGGCCATGTCCGCCGCATGCCCAAACGCGACACTCGCCAGTGTGCCGGAAAGCCTCACGGGCGGCGCCGGCCCGAAGGAGTGTTCGCCACACCGCGTACCGCGAGCGCGCACCTCGTTGACGAGTTGCAGCGCACGTGTCGCCAGCACCGGCCCCTGCGAACTCGCCGGTACCACATAGGCGGACGCCAATATGAGCCAGGTATCGAGGCCACGGCGATAGACGCCGACATCGCGCATGCTCTGGTTTGCCACCGTTCGGCAGCTCGATCGCCTCAGCATTTGGACCGTAGACGATTCCGGGCCGGTGACGTGCAAACCGGACGTGGCTTCCGCCTTGTAGCCGCTGCGTTCGACCGCTGCCGCAGGCGAGCGCCCGGCGGCCCACTGCTCGGCGGCCCGGTCCAATAATGCATCGTGATGCAGGGGACCAGCGGCCGGTAGGATGCCTCCGCAGCCGCCTTCTCGCAGCAATTGCACCGCGGACAATGGGTCGGCCCGCGCAGACAGCGCCGCCGAAACTCCCCCGCACAGCACCAAGAGGCACCACAGCCGGCTGTAAAGTACACGTTTCAACTAGAACTCCCACTGATCGAAGCTACTCCAAGGTAACGCACGGGCGTCGCAGCGGATGACCGTGGGCAGAGGTACGCGTCACAGATCTCGTCATTCGTATTCCGGGTAGGGGCCTTTACCACCCTCGGCAATGAACTGATCGATGCGCGCCGTCAGAACTGGGAGCGGCACCGATCCAAGTTCGAGCACTGTGTCGTGAAATGCACGTAAATTGAACTGCGCACCGAGGGCCTTTTCGGCCTTTGAGCGCGCCTCCAGAATCGCGTGCTCTCCCAAATAGTAGGACAGCGCCTGTGCAGGCCAGGCGATGTATCGATCGACTTCCGTTTCGATTTCGTGCTCGGGGAGCGCGGTGTATTGATGGAAGTAGGCGATGGCCTGATCTCGGCTCCATCCTTTTGCATGAATTCCGGTATCGACAACGAGACGGGCCGCGCGCCAGATCTGATAGTTCAGCATGCCGAAGCGGTCATAAGGAGTTTCGTACATGCCCATCTCGAGGCCAAGCCACTCGCAATAGAGCGCCCAACCTTCGCCATAGGCGGACAGATACGTGTGCTGACGAAATTCGGGCTGATGTTTGTGCTCGAGCGCGAGGGGTATCTGAAACGCGTGACCGGGCGCGGACTCGTGCAAGGTGAGCGCAGTGAGGTTGTAGAGCGGGCGGCTCGGTAAGTCATAGGTGTTGAGCAAATACAGGCCCGGGCCGCCGCGGCCGGCGGTATAGAAGGGGGCGAGATCCTCCGGCACGGGTTTGATGGCAAACCGGGCGCGCGGCAGCAGGCCGAAGTACTGCGAGGCTTTGCCGTCGAACCTTTTCGCGATCCACGCGGCACGCATCAAGAGTTCCTCGGGCGTTTTCGCCTGGAACTTAGGATCCGCGCGCAAGTACGCGAGGAACGCGGGGAAATCGCCGGTGAATCCGCTTTCCTTCATGGCCGATGAGCATTTGCTCATGCAGGCGGGCGACTTCCGATTCGCCAAAGGCGTGAATGGCATCCGGATCCTGATCGAGCGTCGTGAATTCCCGGATCTTCGCTCGATAGATAGGCTTTTCCGTCCGGCAAGTCGTAGGCCGCGATAGATGTACGCGTGCCCGGCAAATATTCGCTGCGCATGAACGTCAAAAGATCACGGTAGGCCGGCTGTACCGAATCGCGGATGATGCTCACCGCCTGCGCACGCAGGCTCGCTCGATCCGCCTCCGGCACCCCGGGCATGTCCTTGAACGGAGCGTAAAAGAGGCTCATCTCCGGAGTCGGCCTCCGTGACCGCGGTGATCGACGCGTCCCGTCCCGCCATGGTCACTCGCGGAGGAGTGAACCCGCGCCGCAGCCCCTCTCGCATTTCATCCATTTGTTCGCGAAAGTAGCGCGGAATATCGCGCATCTGCGCGATCCAGTTGCGGTAGTCCTGCACGTTCCGATAGGGCCGGCGGGCCGTGTAACCTAGATCCGTCCAGAAGGTCGTATCCGAATTGGCCGGCATTTCGTAGTCGCGGAATTGCTGACTGGCAATCAGCGTCTCGATCTGAGGACGATACACCTCGTAGTTGATTCGTTCGGCGGGCGAGAGCTCGGCCAGTGGAATCGAATCGAGCTTCTGCAAGGTGTCCTGCCACGTGCGAAGCCGCATCGCTTGAGAGGCCGGATCCACTTTGGGCAGATGGTCCTGGATCGGCCTTTGCTCATCCTCACTGTCGGGGAATTGCTCATCGCGCCATTTCCACTCCGCGGTGTAAATCGCCCGAAATCGAGCGTCGGCGGAATCGGTCTTCGACGTGCAGGCGGAGATTGCAAGAGTCATGGCGAACACCCCTGTGAATGACCAGCGGCAAAGCAAAGACATAATGGATCCTTCCTCGAGGTATGACATTCAATTGGGTCGACGAACCGTATACGATCTACGATCCTGCAGGCAACCCTTGACGGCGGTGGCGTGATGACGACTCACCTTACTTGCAATTGGCGCGGCGTCATCCCAGCCGCGACCACTCAGTTCGATTCCGCCCTGGAAGTGGATCTACCGGCGACACAGCGGGTGCAAAAAGCGCTCCTCCAAGACGGGGTCCACGGTCTCGTGCTGATGGGCACGGTCGGAGAGGGCAACTCCTTGAGTGCCGCGGAGAAGCGCAGCGTGCTCGAAGCGGCTGTGGAAGTGAGTGAGGGCAAAGTGCCCGTCATCGCGGGTGTCTCGGAATTCACGACCGCCGCGGCGGTAACCTTCGCCCGCGATGCCGAACGAATCGGTGCGACTGGACTCATGGTGCTGCCCGCGATGGTTTATGTACCGACGGCCGCTGAGCTCGAATATCATTTTCGAACCGTGGCGGCGGCGACCGGGCTTCCCATCATGCTTTACAACAATCCGCCTTCTTATCGGGTGAATATCGAAATTGCGACGCTCGAGCGCCTGATGGATGTTCCGAATATTGTCGCGATCAAGGAGTCCGCTCCCGATCCGCGCCGCTTCACTGACCTGATCAACGCATTCGGTGAGCGTTTCGTACTCTTCGCCGGACTCGACGACGTGGCGTTTGAAGGCTTGGCGCTCGGCGCCAGGGGTTGGGTATCGGGACTCACGAACGCTTTTCCCGAAGAATCATTGCTTCTCTTTGAGGCGCTGCGCAACGGCGATCTGGAGGCCGCACGCAGAATTTATCGCTGGTTCATGCCGCTTTTGCACTTGGATTCGGAGCACGATTTGGTGCAATCCATCAAGCTCGCCGAGCAGATCATGGGGCGGGGCTCCGAACGCGTGCGGCCGCCGCGCCTGCCATTGGTTGGCGATCGCCGCAGCGCCGTGACTGCGATGGTAGAACGCGCGCGCGACACTCGTGCACGGTGATCAATGCCAAGCATTCGCATCATCGATTCTCACACCGGTGGTGAACCCACACGGCTCGTGCGTGAAGGGGGCCCTGAGTTAGGCGAGGGTCCTCTATCGGAGCGTGTGCAGCGCTTTCGCGAGCACTTCGACCTCTATCGCTCTGCGATCGTGAACGAGCCCCGCGGTTCCGATCCGCTCGTTGGGGCGCTTCTCGTCACCCCCCACCGCGCCGACTGTGATCTCGGTGTGATCTTCTTCAACAATGTGGGATACCTCGGGATGTGCGGGCACGGCACGATCGGCTTGATCGCCTCGCTTGCCTTTGCGGGCGAGCTGGCGGCCGGTTCGATCAAGATCGATACGCCTGTGGGCCCGGTCGAGGCTCGTTTGCACGCCGATGGGCAGATCAGCGTGCAGAACGTCGTGAGCCATCGCGCGGTCCGCCAACTCACGGTCGACGTACCGGGAATCGGGCCGGTGATCGGCGACGTGGCCTGGGGAGGCAATTGGTTTTTTTTGATTTCGGAGCACGATCGGATCATCGATCTGAAACACGTCGACGCGCTGACGGATTTCTCGTCGCGCGTCCGCGCGGCGATCAATGTTCAGGGACAGCCGTTGGTCGATCATATAGAGATCTTCGCGCCTTCCGCGCTGGCGGGCGCCGATAGCCGCAACTTCGTGCTGTGCCCCGGCAACGCCTATGACCGTTCGCCCTGCGGTACAGGCACGAGCGCGAAACTCGCCTGTCTCGCCGCGGATGGCACTGTCGAGGAAGGAGAGGCGTGGGTGCAAGAGAGCCTCATCGGCAGTACCTTCCTCGCCCGCTATCGATGGCACGATCGGGTCAAGGGCGAAATCGTGCCGACCATCACCGGCATAGCGCACGTGACCGGCGAAACAAACCTGCGCCTCGACCCAAAGGACCCGTTCTGCTGGGGGATTCGGGCGTGAACGAACACATGAAACCCAGTAGCCGCTCTGTACTTCGGCCTGCCCTATTGGGCGGGCTCGTCGCCGGGACCATCGACATCGGCGCCGCTTCGTTGATCAATTGGGTCAACCCGCTCGTCATCGCCCAAGCCGTTGCGAGCGGTCTCTTGGGTAGAGCCTCTTTTCATGAGGGCGCTGCCTCCATGGCACTGGGATTGTTGTTGCAGTGGTTGATGTCCATCCTCATCGCTGCGTGTTGCGTCTTTGCGGGTCAATATCTGCCGATGCTGCGGAAACGCTGGGTTGAGGGCGGCCTGGCCTTCGGCTTCATCACATTCGTCGTGATGAACTACGTGGTGGTGCCGCTTTCGGCGGTGGGGCATGTGCCGCACTTCAGCATCCGCACGTTCGTCGAGAATATGCTGGCAATGCTTTTGTTCGGTGTGATCATAAGTTTCTTCGCCCGCGAAACCTCACCGAGGAGGTCGCCGGCGTAGCAGCCGCGTCAGCGATAACGCATGCGCGTGCCGATCCGCACCGACATCTCGATTTCGAACGGCTCGAGTTTGGCCGGAAAATAGGCGCCCGAGACGTGAGCGCCATGCAGGCTCGCGCCTTCGAGTTGGCAGGTGCGAAGATCGAGGCCGCGCAAATCCGCTTGGCGAAAGTAGCAGTCCGAGAAATCGATGTTCGCGACATTGATCCCGCGCAGGTCGATTCCACGGAAGTCGCAGGCATGCAGGTCGTATTTCTCAGCGGCTTTGCGCTGACGATTGAATTCCTCCGCCCGACCCTCCCGCATCAGCAGGTATAAAGGGTCGGCGGGTTGTCGTAGCTTCGCATCGGGCATCAAAATCTCCGTGCGCCGGTTAAACCGGCGAAGTGTTGTAAATGAAAGTTTTATACATTGAAGGTCTAGCCAACCACATTGGCCTCGAGTCATGCATCGGCGCCCGCAAGGTCGCAGGTGAAGCGTTGACAGGGGAACGTCCAGGCTGGGTATTGAGCTGCGAAATTAATGCCCCGCCGCAAGGCGGGTTACTTCGGGGTGCCGACGTCCTGGAGATAGGCGGAAGGCAAAACCTGGCGAGTCGATATGGCAAGACACGTCGGGACCCTGCGCGGTCAAAGACCCCACGCATGTACGGATGCACTTCGCTCGGGAACCGGGAGATCCCATTGGCCTCTGTGATCGCAAGATTGGCAGAGCGTGTCGGGCGGTCGAAAGGCTGGAGCCGACGATGAACGCCGATGGGAAGTCGGACCGACCCGTAATACCTGAGAAGTCGCCGAACAAAGCCGAGAGCTCGGCCGCGGAGGCGATGGAGGGAAGGGGTCGGACCAAGGGGAACCTGCTCGAAGGCAACACACTCCGGACTCAGGGCCGGGATGGTGTGCACAGCGCGCTCGAGCGGGTACGTCAAGTAGCTAGAGAGGATAGGAAACAGCGGTTCACTGCGCTTCTGCACCATGTGTACGACATCGAACGACTGCGAACGGCCTATCTCGCGATAAAACGAGAGGCCGCACCAGGGGTGGATGGCGAGACCTGGGAGCACTATCGGGAGAATCTGGAGAGCAATCTTCAGGATCTGTCGTTGCGACTCAAGCGAGGCGCGTACCGAGCAAGACCGGTGCGTAGAGCGTTCATACCGAAAGACGGAGGGCGGCGCCCACTGGGGATGCCTGTGCTGGAGGACAAGATCGTCCAGCGCGCCGTCATCGAGGTGTTGAACGCAATCTATGAGGAGGACTTCCTCGGCTTCTCGTACGGCTTCCGGCCCAAACGTAGCCCACACCATGCGTTGGATGCGTTGACGGTCGGGATCGAGACAAGAAGAGTGAACTGGGTGCTCGATGCGGATCTGCGTAGCTTCTTCGATACGTTGAAGCATGCGTGGCTCGTGCAGTTCATCGAGCATCGTGTGGCAGATAAGCGCATCGTGCGGCTGATCCAGAAATGGCTCTCTGCGGGGGTGCTTGAGGATGGCAAGCGAATACAAAGTGAGGTTGGTACGGTTCAGGGCGGGAGCATTAGTCCGCTGCTGGCCAACATTTACCTGCACTATGTGTTCGACCTGTGGGCCCAACGATGGAGGCAGAAGCAAGCTCGCGGTGATGTCATCGTGGTACGTTTTGCCGATGACTTTGTTGTTGGGTTCGAGCATCGAGTCGAGGCTGAGCGGTTCCTGGCGGAGTTGCGTGAACGGTTCACGCGCTTCGGGTTGGAACTGCACCCCGAGAAGACGCGACTGATCGAGTTCGGGCGCCGAGCGCGGCGCAATCGAGAGGATCGTGGGGATCGGGGCGCGCCGGGGAGCTTTGACTTCCTTGGCTTCACGCACAGTTGCGGGAAGACTCGGAGGGGCGGCTTCACGGTGCTGCGTCAAACGATGCGCAAACGGTGGCAGGCGAAGCTCAAGGCGGTGAAAGCCGAACTTAAAACCCGTCTGCACGACCCCATCCCCGAGGTTGGCAAGTACCTGCGTGCGGTTGTTCTTGGTCACGTGCGTTACTACGGCGTCCCAATGAACGGCCCTGCAATCTGCGCCTTCCGCTATGCGGTCGGTTGCGTATGGTGGCGAGTTCTGCGTCGGCGCAGTCAAGGCAATCACTTGCCGTGGCGTCGCATGTCGCTGGTGCTCGATACCTGGCTTCCGCCCGCTCGAATCTGCCATCCCTATCCCGACCAGCGCTTGCGCGTTACCACCCGAGGTGGAAGCCGGATGCGGTAGTGCCGCTCGTCCGGATCTGGGGAGGGGGTGGTCAGCAATGATCATCTCTACTCCAACTTGTGTCGACGTGTCTCACTGATGGTGCCTTGTAATGGGCTCTAAGCTCGTCGCCCCATGTGGCCGCGTACGCCGTCCCACCAACCCTGCACGACTGCGATGATTTTGCGGGTTTTCATTTGCTCATAGAAGGCTATGCGTTTACACAGGCGCAAACAGCGCGAGAAACTCTTCAATGCCCATAGTCCAAACGCGTAGTGCCCGTATTCACGCAGCATCACCGTGTCGTTTCTCGCGATGTAATAACGTCGATCCGGTGAATGATTGGTCGTCCATTTTCTCATCCACAGAACACCGTGCTCAGTGGCGGCACCGATCGCGTGCGACATGATCGGCTTTCGCGTTTTGATCACCCGAAAGCCTTTGGCCCGCGCTCGGAAACAGTACTCGGAGTCGACATAGTCGATGAAGAATTCCTCCCTGAAGGGGCCGACAATGGCGTGAGCCGCCAAGGGAATCAGCGAACCCGACGTGATGACCGATTCGACCTCTTCCCAGACGGCGCCGAGAGAATCCTGACCTGCATCTCGTGATTCTTTGTTGACGTCCCTGAAGCCGGAGCCGATTACCGCCAACCGATCTCGGTCAGGAAACGCCGCCCGTACCGCGAACAATGTTTTCAGCAAGTCCTCATCGACGCAGCTATCTTGATCAAGAAGCAGCACCCAGGACGCGCCGAGCGTGGCGGCGCGCTGCACGCCGATGTTCAATGCGCGCGCCACGCCGAGATTGTCCGAATTCAAAATCAGGGTAATCGATGGATTCGTACCCAGCTGCCGCAGCATCTTCAGTTCGGTTTCGTCCGAGCCATTGTCCACGATTACCAGAGCGCCGATCTGACGCAGAATGAGGCTCACTCTGTGGGCAAATTCGAGATCCGGATGATAGGTCACCAGAACCGCACATACGTCCCGGCTGCTCGGTGCTCGATCGGGCACGCTGTCGTTCATACCGACTCATAGTATCAACGCGAGGCTGTGACCACCTAAAGAAATGCCGCCGGTCACCAGGCGTGAGGCAGGTCGCTCGCGCCCAATGCAGCCACTTCAGACGCGCGATGGGAGTTGCCCATACCCGCCGGATTCAACAGCAACGAGTACTCTCTGATGAGTCCGCCATGTCCCCAACGCAGATCCACCAACAAACTCACGAGCGGATCGGTAAACGGTTGGTCGGAGTGCACGGCAAGGACGGGACGGCCGTTGAGGTCGCGGGACACTTTGAAAGTTGCCGACGATAGAAACGCCGGACGCTCGAGCCCGTATTGTTGGAACATCTCGGCGCTCGCCACCACCGCTCTGAGTTCGACCAACTCCTGATCGGTCGCACCGACGATGTCGATTTGCGCCGACAGAGGCTCATTCAACGACGAATCAACGTGGATGTCGCCCAGGCCGACAGCACCGGCATATCCGGGCCATGACATGACAAGGGTCAACACTAACGGGTACAGCCCGTGCGACATCGGCAAATGCTATGCGACGCCGGGCGCTCAAGGATACGTCCGATTACGAAGACTTCGACACAGTTCACGCAACCGGTCCGCTTTGGCGCGCGCCCACGTTGATTGCGGCTTCTCCCTTATTCGTCCAAAGGACAGTAATATCCTGATCGGAGGGCTTCATATGCAGAACAATATTAGTGTCGGCGCAACGCGCGTCGATGGCGCACGTCTATGGTCGCGTCTGATGGCGATGGCGCAAATCGGCGCGACCGCTCATGGTGGCTGCAATCGGCAAGCGCTGACCGACGGCGACCTCGAGGGGCGCGAGCTGTTTTCGAGGTGGGCGCAAGCCCTAGGTTGCAGCGTGCGCGTCGACGCTATCGGAAATCTGTTCGTGCGCCGGCCGGGGCGCAAAAATTCACTGCCGGTGGTCATGACCGGAAGCCATCTCGATACCCAGCCGACGGGAGGGAAATTCGACGGGGTGTACGGAGTGCTGGCGGGGCTCGAGGTCATCGAGACCCTTAACGACCATGCGATCACGACCTCGCACCCGATCGAAGTGGCCGTGTGGTGCAACGAGGAAGGATGCCGCTTTCCCTCGGCCATGATGGGCTCGGCCGTGTGGTCGGGGCGATTGCCGCTCGAAAAGGCCTATGCCTTGACGGATCGCGACGGCAACAGCGTGCGCCAGGAACTCGAACGGCTGGGGGTGAATCTTGAGGCGCCGTTGTCGAGGCAGCCGGTCAAGGCCGCGCTCGAAGTGCACATTGAACAAGGGCCGGTGCTCGAGCAGCAAGCGAGAAACATCGGGATTGTTACGGGCGTGCAGCACATGAGCCGCCATGAAATTGTGATCGAGGGACAAGAGGCGCACGCAGGTCCCACCCCCATGGACATGCGGCGCGATCCCATTCGCGTGTTGGCGGACGTGTTGCCCGCGCTATATGCGGCGGCGGCGAAGCGCGGGCCCCAGGCACGCATCACTGTCGGCTTCATTGAAACGTTACCCGGATCGCCCAATACCGTTCCCGGCCGCTTGCGCTTCACGGTCGACCTGCGTCACCCGGACGGCTCGCACTACCGCTCGCTGCGCGAGGAGGTCACTCAACTGGTTCAAGCCGCTCTCGAGCGGCACGCACTGGGCGGCGAGATTCGTTGCGTTTGGGAGGCACCGGGTGTGGTGTTCGACACCGCCTGCATATCCGCCGTGCGCCGGGCGGCGGCGACATTGCAGTGCGATTCCATGGAGATGGTCAGCGGTGCCGGCCACGATTCGTGCAATCTCGCCGCGGTGGTACCCACCGCCATGATCTTCGTGCCGTGCGCCGGGGGCTTGAGTCACAACGAAGCGGAAAGCGCCTTGCCGGCCGATTTGGAGACCGGAGCCAATGTACTGTTGCATGCGATGATGTCCTTGGCGGATGACAACAACGGAGAAAAATGAATGCGAAATTCGAGCATGAAGGGAGCCGCCGGTCCGATCCAGGTGGGGATTGCCGGCGCTGTCCGGGTGAGCATCGCTCTTCTGTGCGGCGTCGCCGGCGGCAGCGCGATCGCCGGCGATAGCGTCTCGCCGGCCGCCACGCCCGCGCCCGCATCCGCGCAGGTGCCGGCACTCGAGCCGGCGCCCCCGACGGTCACAGCGTTGCATTGTGGTCATTTCATCGACACGGCCGCCGGCAAAACACTCGGCGCGACTACCATCGTGGTCGAGGGTACGCGCGTTCGGGACGTTGCAAACGGAACGCAAACTCCGCCGGGCGCCGCCGAAATCGATTTGCTGGGCCAGACCTGTATGCCGGGGCTCATCGACAGTCACACGCATCTCACCAGCCAGACCAGTCCGACGCAGTACGTGGACCAGTTTCATTGGAACATCGCTGACTACGCGGTGCGTTCCACGGTGTACGCGCGGCGCACCTTGTTGGCCGGATTCACCACCGTGCGCAACGTCGGCGACCAAGCCAACGAATCGGTTGCGCTGCGCAACGCGATCAACGCGGGAATCATTCCGGGTCCCAGAATCTTCACGGCGGGAGAGGCGATGGGTTCAACCGGCGGTCACGCGGATCCGACCAACGGCTATCGAATCGATCTCGCCGGCGATCCCGGACCCTCCAGCGGCATCATCAACAGCCCGGAAGATGCCGTCAAAGCCGTGCGCCTTCACTACAAGGCCGGCGACGATCTGATCAAGATCATGCCATCCGGAGGCGTGCTCGATGAGAGTACCAGTGGCGACAATGCGCAGCTCACGGTCGAGGAAATTCGCGCAGTTGTAGCGACCGCCCACGACTATGGATTTACCGTGGCCGCGCATGCGCACGGCGCGGAAGCCATTCGACGAGCTGTGCTGGGCGGCGTGGATTCGATCGAACACGGCACCTATATGGACCCCGAGGATATGAAGCTCATGGTGGAGCACGGCACCTGGTATGTACCGACCATCATTGCCGGCGACTTCGTCGCGAGACAGTCGAAAGTACCGGGCTACTACCCGCCGCAGGTGGCGGCAAAAGCCGCGGCAATCGGCCCCTTGATCATGGGCACGGCTGGCCGGGCGTACAAGGCGCACGTGAAGATCGCCTTTGGCACCGATGCTGCCGTCTACCCTCACGGACAGAACGCGCATGAATTCGAATTGATGGTGCAGGCCGGTATGCCGCCGATGTTTACCCTGCAGGCGGCCACCATCAACGCCGCGCAGCTGCTCAAACACGACAAGGATCTGGGCACCGTGGCGACGGGAAAGATCGCCGATGTGGTGGCGGTGCCCGGCGATCCGATTGCGGACATCAGCCTAATGAAGCAGGTGAGTTTCGTGATGAAGGACGGCGTCATCTACAAACTGAACGGAGTACCGGTGGAACGATCACCGTAGCCTCGAGGAGTTCTACGATGGATCTTCAACTCAACGGGAAAATTGCTTTGGTCACCGGCAGCACCGCCGGCATTGGAAATGCGATTGCGTCCTCGTTGGCAGGCGAGGGCGCTCACGTGATCGTGAACGGCAGAACCGCGGCCGCCGTCGATGGCGCCTTGGCAAAGATCAAACCGCAGGCACGCGGCGAAGTGTCGGGCTTTGCCGGTGATTTGAGTCTCGCGTCGGTCGCTGAGGCGCTGGTGCGTCGACATCCGGCAGTCGATATCCTCGTGAATAACCTGGGCATCTTCGAGGTGAAGGCCTTCGAAGATATCAGCGATGCCGATTGGCAGCGGTTCTTCGATGTGAACGTGCTCTCCGGCGCACGGCTTGCGCGGCTGTATTTTCCGTACATGCGCGCCCGGAATTGGGGCCGCATCATTTTCATCTCGAGCGAGAGCGCCTATCAAATACCTGCTGAAATGATCCACTACGGCATGACCAAGGCGGCGCAAATCGCCGTGTCGCGCGGTTTGGCCGAACTCTCGGCCGGCACCGGCATCACGGTTAACAGTGTATTGCCGGGGCCGACCCGCTCGCGCGGGGTGGGCGAGTTCGTCGGCCAGATGTCCGCCGCCACGGGCAAGTCCGCCGAGGCCGTGGAACGCGAATTCTTCCAAACAGCGCGCCCGACGTCCCTGATCAAGCGATTTTCAACCCCGGAAGAAGTGGCTGCGATGGTGACTTATGTCGCGAGCCCGGTGTCCTCGGCCACGAACGGTGCCGCACTACGGGTCGATGGCGGCGTGGTCAAGAGCGCATTTTGAAAATCCGTGATCGGTGTACTTAACTTAACAGTTCCGGGACCTTAACCTCCGGTGCATGAGACCAGCGATCGAGTCGCCACCGGATGTTGCAATGCAAGATACTAGCGTACCCGCGGACGAAGCGGAGCGCCTGGCATCGCTGCAGCGACTGGGTCTTCTGGACACTGCACCCGCCGAGGCCTTCGAAGCAGTCACACGCCTGGCCGCGGCCGCCTTGCGGGTCCCCATGCTGCTCGTGTCCCTGGTCGATGAAAAGCGCCTCTGGTTCAAATCGCGAATTGGCCTTCCTCAGCGCGAGACCCCGCGCCTGCGGTCATTTTGCGCGCACGCGGTGCTGCAGCGGCAACCGCTGTTGGTTTCCGATGCCACCAAGGATCCGCGCTTCGCAAATCATCCTCTGGTGAGCGGGGCTCAGCATGTGCGCTCGTATTTGGGAATCCCCCTGTATACCCGCGACCGCCAACCCGTGGGCACTTTGTGCGCCATGGACGCCCAAGTACGCGATTTCGGCGACGTCGATTTGGTCGCGCTCACGGAGTTCGCCAAGATCGTCGAAGAGCTTCTCTGCGCCAAAGAACACGCGGCGAAAGGCGACAGTGTTTTGCAGTACGCGATGGAGCGCGAGAAACTGTTTCGCGAGACTTTCGAACAGGCTGCGGCAGGCATCGTGCACACTTCGCTGCGCGGGGCGATCCTGCGCATCAATCAACGCGCGTGCACGATGTTGGGTTATACCCCCGCACAGCTGCGCGAGCTGACCTTCCTCGAGATCATCCATCCCGACGACTTGCCGAACAACGTGCGCGAATTCAAGCGGGCGCTCTCGGGCGAGATCGACTGCTATCGGCTGGAGCAGCGGCTGCGATGCAAGGATCAACGTTACGCGTGGACTCTGCTGTCCGTCGCACTCAAGCGCACCACGTCGCGTGCGACCGATTACAGCATCGTCGTGTTCGAGGATATCTCGGCTCAGAAGCAGGCTGAAGCGGACTCGCGGAAGGCCCGTGATCTCCTGCAGGAAAAAGTGGAATTGCAGACGCTGATGCTGCAAGAGAGCAATGACGCCGTGCAATTGCAGATTACGCGCGCACTCGAAGCGGCTCAAGCGCAGCGGGAGGCGCAAGACGCCAAACGCGAAACGCAAGGAGCACTCGAGGAGGCGCAGGAAGCGCAGCGCGAGGCACAGGCTGCGGTGCTCGAGTCGCAGCGCCAAGCGGAAGAGAAGCAACGCGAGGCACAGGCTGCGCTATTAGAGGTCCAGCGCGAAGCAGAGGGGCGGCAGCGCGAGGCGCAAGAAGCGCTCCGTGAGGCGCAAACGTCGCTCCGCGAGACCCAAGAGTCCTTGCGCGGCACCCAGGAGGCGCTCCGCGACGCGCAAGAGCGCCAGCGCGAGACGCAGTCGGCGTTACAGGCCGCGAATGCCAAGCTGGCGGCGGAAAGCGCGACGGACAATCTGACGGCGCTGCCCAACCGCCGTACCTTCAGCCGCCGCAGTGAACAAGCCGCCAATGCGCTGCGGCAATCGCGCAAAACATACGGACTCATTCTTTTCGACTTGGATAATTTCAAGCAGATTAATGATGAGCACGGCCATGAGGTGGGCGACGACGTATTGCGTGCAGTGGGCAGTACGCTCATGGCCCACCTGCGCAATTCCTCCGACATGGCCGCGCGCTTGGGCGGCGATGAGTTCGCCGTGCTGTGCTTCGGCGATATCAACGAGCAAACGCTGCATGACGTCGCGGAGCGGATACACAACCACATCGGCAAAGAGCCGCTCGCCACCGCCAAGGGCTTGCTGCGCTTCACCGGCAGCTTTGGATTGGCGCTGAGCATGCCCGACGATCCGGACTGGAAGACCGTTTACGGCAGAGCGAATGCGGCTTTGCATGCGGCCAAGGCAGCCGGCAAGGACCGGATATCTTTTGGCCGTTCGCAGTCGAAGAGCGCGACTTCCCGCTTGCGAGCGCTCGGTGGCGCGCCGCCCACGGTTTAGTCCGGCAACTTAACGTTTGCGGTTGATCGAGGCTCGCAACGCCGCTGCCGCATCTTGGATCGCCGCGCTCGCGCCGCCGCCCGCATAAATGATGCCGCGTGACGAGTTGATCAAGAGTCCCGTGCCCCGGGAATTAAGGCCCGCGGCGAGGGTACTGTCGAGATCACCGCCCTGCGCTCCGATCCCCGGTACCAAGAACCAAAGTTCCGGATGCGCCCGCCTGAGCTCGGTCATTTCCGAAGGGTAAGTAGCGCCGACCACCAACATCAAATTGCGATGGTGATTCCAATGCGCCGCGGCGTGAGCGGCGACCCGCTTATAAAGAGGTTCCCCGTCGACGAGCAGATCTTGGAAATCGCGGGCGCCCGGATTCGACGTGCGGCACAGCAGTATGGCGCCGCGGCCGGCGTAGCCGAGAAAGGGCAGCACCGAGTCCTCGCCCATGTAGGGATTGATCGTGACGGCATCGGCACCATAGCGCTCGAATGCCTCGCTCGCGTACGCACGCGCGGTATTGCCGATGTCGTTGCGCTTCGCATCGAGGATCACCAGCGCCGCGGGAGCGCGCTCGCGAATATAATCGATACTCGCTGCGAGTTCGGCTTCCCTCCCGAGGGCACTATAAAACGCGATTTGCGGTTTATAGGCGGCCGCAAGTCCTAAAGTTGCGTCGACGACGCGCCGAGCGAATGCGAATAACGGCTGCGGCTCATTGCGCAAATCGACGGGCAGTTTCTCGAGGTCCGGATCCAGGCCTACGCAAACCAACCCGCCGCTGGCTGCCACCGCTTGATCGAGGCGTTCGCTGAACATCATCGGCATGCCCCATGATAGCGAGCGTATAGAGAGTATGCTTAAAGTTAGTGAGTACCGCTGTGTCCCATAAGTCTCGAACCGGACCGCGATTGGTGCTGCAGCCGGCGAGCCGCCGCGCCTCGCGTCATACCAGCACCAGCGCGTTGAAGCGTTTCTTCGCGATTGCCGACGCGTGGGAACTCTCCCCGCTGCAGCAGTGCCGGCTGCTCAAAATACCTTCCCCGCAGGTGCTCGAGCGCTACCGCTTGGGTCAGGCACCGCGGCTCTCGGCCGCGCAGCAAGAGCGGGCCGCACTCATTGCCAACATCCAGTATTCCCTCGCTCTGGAGTCCGAAAACAAGGAGAGAGCCTGGGCCTGGGTGCATGCGCCGCGCGATGGTGCACCGTTCGCGGGCGACAGCCCTCTTTACTTCATGTTGGAGAACGGCCTGCCGGGGTTGCGCGAAGTCGCCCGCCTGCTGGTGCGCGAAAGCGAACCTCGCTGAGCTGGGTTATACTTGTCGGCTGTTCCGATGCGAATGTGGCGGAATTGGTAGACGCGCCAGGCTTAGAACCTGGTGGGGAAACCCGTGCGAGTTCGAGTCTCGCCTTTCGCACCACGAAGCTCTAGGGACCTTGATTCCCAACATCTAAAAAGGATAGACATGCAGGTTTCCGTGGAGAGTATCGGGAAATTGGAGCGCCGCATGCAAGTGCAGGTGCCGGCCGAGCGCGTCAGCAGCGAAATTGCCACGCGCCTGAAGCAGCTGAGCCGCACCGCGCGTTTGAACGGCTTTCGGCCCGGCAAGGCTCCGCTCAAGGTGATTCGCCAACAATTCGGGCAGCAAGTGCACCGCGAAGTCATCGGCGAGCTTCTCCAGTCGAGCTTCGCGGAAGCGGTCTCCCAGAAGCAGCTCGCGCCCGCGGGTTCGCCGCGCATCGAGCCGCAGAGCATCGCCGAGGGCCAGGACCTGACCTACGTGGCGACCTTTGAGGTTTTCCCCGAGGTCGCATTGCGACCCGTCGACTCGCTCGAAATCGAGCGCATCACGGCGGAAGTCACCGAGAGCGATATCGACGCGATGATCGAGCGGCTACGCAAACAACAAATGAAGTTCACCGCCGTGAACAGGCCGGCTGCCGGCGGCGATAAGGTCACGGTCAATTTCGAAGGTTCAATCGACGGTGTACCGTTTGCCGGAGGGAAGGGCGAAAACACCGCCATCACCCTTGGCGAGGGCCGCATGTTGCCGCAGCTCGAGCAGGGTCTCTTCGGCGCCGCGCCCGGTGAAGCCAAGGAGATCGGCGTGGATTTCCCCGCCGATTACCGTGCGACGGATCTTGCCGGCAAACACGCAGTTTTCAAAGTTGACGTGAAGGGCGTCGAGGAACCCTCGCTCCCGGCCCTCGATGAGGAGTTTTGCAAGTCGTTCGGTGTGACCGAAGGCGGCGTGCCGAAGCTGCGTGAGGATGTGGCCGCCAATATGCGCCGAGAACTGGACCAAGCCCTGCGCAATCGCAACAAAACGGCGGTTATGGACAAGCTCTATCAAGCCAATCCGCTCGAGGTGCCGAACGCCTTGTTGGAGTCTCAGGTAAGAGACATGCAAATCGAGGTCATGCGCCGTACCGGCGCCAAAGACGTCTCGCAGGCGCCCGCGCGCGAGCCGCTGCTGGAGCCCGCCCGGCGCCGGGTCGCTCTCGGCCTGCTGATCAGCGATCTGATCAAACGCGAGAACATCGTGCTCGATCCGGAGCGTTCGAACGCGCGGCTGGATGAAATGGTCGGTGCGTACGGGGATGCCGCAGCGTTGAAGCGGGCCTACCTGCAAAATGCCGACGCGATGCGCCAGGTGGAGAGTTTGGCGCTCGAGGACCAGGCGGTGGACTGGATTCTGATACATGCTAAGGTGCACGAGAGGCCGTCGACCTTCAAAGAGTTGATGAACTTCGATGGCTGATGTGCGGTTACTTGAAATGTTGGCCCGGTGTCCTCAATAACGGACTACCGGTGCCACTTTACATATAGTAAGAGAAGGCGATTATTCATGACGACTCGAGCGCTCAATCTGGTTCCGATGGTGGTCGAACAAACGGCTCGTGGTGAGCGTGCGTATGACATCTACTCGCGGTTGCTCAAGGAGCGCGTGATTTTCATCGTCGGGCCGGTCGAGGACTACATGGCAAACCTCGTGGTGGCCCAGTTGTTGTTCCTGGAATCGGAAAACCCTGAAAAAGACATCGCGCTATACATCAATTCTCCTGGCGGCTCGGTGAGCGCCGGGCTTGCGATTTACGACACCATGCAGTTCATCAAACCGGACGTGAGCACGATCTGCGTCGGCTTGGCGGCCTCGATGGGCGCGGTCCTGTTGGCGGGCGGAGCGGCGGGCAAGCGCTATTCGCTGCCGAACTCGAAGATCATGATTCATCAACCTTCGGCCGGCTTTCAGGGGCAAGCGTCCGACATCGATATCCATGCCCGCGACGTGATGGAGACGAAGGACCGTCTGAATCGAATTATGGCCAAGCACACCGGGCAATCCATCGAGCGCGTCAAGCAAGATAGCGACCGCGACAACTTCATGAGCGCCGAGATGGCCCGCGCCTACGGGTTAGTGGATTCCATGCTCGAAAAACGCGGCGAACTCCCCGTGACCGCCGCGCTACCCTTAAAGACCTGAGGGGGGCCTCTATTCCGCTTTCGGATAGCCGCCCAATGGTCCTTAAGGGACCCCGGTCACACCCTGCGCGTGCCTTTCTTTGCGTGCAGTCGGCCGGGTGCTATATAGTCAGTGTCGTCGCCGCACCTCGACAAATCAGGGGCGCGGTCAACTTGAGGACAGCATGAGCGAAGATTCGCGCGGCAAACATGATGACGGCAAACTGTTGTATTGCTCCTTCTGTGGAAAGAGCCAACATGAAGTACGGAAGCTGATCGCCGGCCCTTCGGTATTCGTCTGCGACGAATGCGTTGAACTTTGCAACGACATCATTCGCGAAGAACTCGAGGAGCGCGCCGAGCGCACCCGCGACAAGCTGCCGAAACCTCAGGAAATCAAAAAAGTATTGGATGAGTACGTGATCGGTCAGGAGCGCGCCAAGCGGGTCCTGTCGGTCGCGGTATACAACCACTACAAGCGCCTGCAGACGCGCGGCGCCGAAGGCGTGCGGTCGCGGGACGAAGTCGAACTCGCCAAGAGCAATATCCTCCTGATCGGGCCCACCGGGTCAGGCAAGACGTTGCTGGCGGAGACCCTGGCGCGGTTGCTGAACGTCCCGTTCACCATCGCGGATGCGACGACTCTGACCGAGGCCGGCTACGTCGGCGAAGACGTCGAGAACATCATTCAGAAGCTTCTTCAGAAATGCGACTACGATGTGGAGAAGGCGCAGACGGGGATCGTCTACATCGATGAGATCGACAAGATTTCACGCAAGTCCGATAACCCGTCGATCACGCGCGATGTGTCGGGCGAAGGCGTGCAACAGGCGCTGTTGAAGCTGATAGAGGGCACGATCGCATCGGTGCCGCCTCAGGGCGGCCGCAAGCATCCTCAGCAGGAATTCTTGCAGGTCGACACC
The DNA here is from genome assembly GCA_963755965.1 of uncultured Gammaproteobacteria bacterium. Classification (GTDB taxonomy): domain Bacteria; phylum Pseudomonadota; class Gammaproteobacteria; order Steroidobacterales; family Steroidobacteraceae; genus Bog-1198. The sequence goes on along the minus strand of CAVWLU010000002.1, from coordinate 20,438 downwards.
ACCAACATCTTGTTCATTTGCGGCGGTGCATTCGCGGGTCTCGAGAAGATCATCATGAATCGGACCCACAAGAGCGGCATCGGCTTTGTCGCCGAGGTTCGCGAACAGAATGCGCGGCCGCATGGCAATGACGTATTTCATGACACAGAGCCCGAGGATTTGATCAAGTACGGCCTGATTCCGGAGTTCGTCGGCCGCCTGCCGGTGGTGGCGACTCTGGAAGAGCTGGACGAAGAGGCGTTGATTTCGATTCTGTTGCAGCCGAAGAACGCGCTCACCAAGCAGTACCGGAAGTTGTTCGACATGGAAGGGGTGGAACTTGATTTCCGCGAGGATGCGCTGCGCTCGGTCGCCCGCAAAGCGATGCAACGCAAGACCGGTGCGCGCGGCCTTCGAACCATTCTCGAGAATGTGCTGCTCGATACCATGTACGACCTGCCGTCATTGCGTAATGTGCAAAAGGTGGTGGTCGACGAACAAGTGATCGAAGGGCAGAACAAACCCTACATAGTCCATCGAACCGAGGAGACTCGGTTGGTGGCCCCGGTTGAAGAACAGCGACGCCCCACGGGTTCGGACCATCTTTGAGTCTTTTGATCCGAGAATCTCCGGCTTGAAACTGATGGGCGGCGGCCGCATGTACTTCGGCAGTGATGCTGTATGTGCCACAACTATAAGGCTAGCCTAAGTGAGCGACGAACCCGAAATTGATGCCCCGGCCATAGTCCCGACCCACGCCGGCATGCCTGTGCTGCCGCTGCGCGACGTCGTGGTCTACCCGCACATGGTCATTCCGCTGTTCGTCGGGCGGGAGAAATCGATCGTTGCGCTCGATCTTGCCATGAAGGCCGACAAGCGCATTCTTCTGGTCGCCCAGAAACAGGCCGACGTCGACGATCCGAAGGGTGAGGACCTGTATCGGGTCGGAACGGTTGCGACCATCCTGCAGCTTCTGAAGCTCCCGGACGGCACGGTCAAGGTGCTGGTCGAGGGTGTGGATCGGGCAAGCATCGAAAAGCTCTCCGAGGGTGAGTTCTTTTCGGCCGAAGTCACCCATATGCCCGACGTCGAGCGCTACGAAGAGCGCGAGATGGATGTGCTCACGCGCTCGGTGATCACGCAATTCGAGCAATATGTAAAACTCAATAAGAAGGTTCCACCGGAAATCCTGACCTCGCTGGCGGGTATCGAACAGGCCGGCCGCTTGGCCGACACCGTTGCCGCGCATATGTCGCTGAAGCTCTCCGAGAAGCAAAAAGTTCTCGAAATTCCCGACGTGCGTAAACGGTTGGAACACATGCTCGCCGTGATCGAGGGCGAGATGGACGTGCTGCAGATCGAAAAGCGCATTCGCGGCCGCGTGAAGCAGCAGATGGAGAAGAGCCAACGCGAGTACTACCTGAATGAGCAAATGAAGGCCATTCAGAAAGAGCTCGGCGAGCTCGACGAGGCGCCGAACGAAATCGGCGAACTCGAAAAGCGCATCAAGGCGGCAGGTATGCCGAAAGAGGCGCGCGAGAAGGCGAACTCGGAACTTGCCAAGCTCAAGCTCATGTCGCCCATGTCGGCCGAAGCCACCGTGGTGCGCAATTACATCGATTGGCTGGTTAAGGCGCCGTGGAAGAAGCGCAGCAAAGTCCACCTCGACATCGCTGCCGCCGAAAAAGTGCTGGAAGCCGACCATTTTGGCTTGGAAAAGGTCAAGGAGCGCATCGTCGAGTACCTCGCCGTACAGCAGCGGGTCAAGAATTTGCGCGGCCCCATCCTCTGTCTGGTGGGACCTCCCGGCGTCGGCAAGACCTCGCTCGGCCAAAGCGTGGCGCGTGCCACCAACCGTAAATTCGTGCGCATGTCCTTAGGGGGCGTTCGAGACGAGGCGGAAATCCGCGGCCATCGGCGCACCTATATCGGTTCCATGCCCGGCAAGATCATCCAGAATCTGGCCAAGTGCGGTGTGCGCAATCCGCTGTTCCTTCTCGACGAGGTCGACAAGATGTCGACCGACTTTCGCGGAGATCCGTCCTCGGCGTTGCTCGAAGTGCTCGATCCCGAGCAGAACAGCACCTTCAACGATCATTATCTCGAAGTCGATTTCGACCTCTCCGAGGTGATGTTCGTGTGTACCGCGAACAGCTTGAACATTCCCGCGCCGCTGCTCGATCGCATGGAAGTCATCCGTATCCCCGGTTACACCGAGGACGAGAAGAGCAACATTGCACGCCGCTACTTGCTGCCGAAGCAAGTGAAGCAGAACGGACTCAAACCCGACGAATTGGTTGTTGCGGACTTGGCCATCCAGGACATGATTCGCTACTACACTCGCGAAGCCGGGGTGCGCAACCTCGAGCGCGAACTGTCCAAGATCGGCCGCAAGGCCGTGAAACAGCTGTTGCTGAAGCCGAGCGACAAGACCGTGACCATCAATTCCAAGAACCTGGACACCTACTTGGGCGTGCGCCGGTTCCGCTACGGTAAAGCCGAGGAGAGCAATCGCGTGGGTCAGGTGACGGGTCTCGCCTGGACCGAAGTCGGCGGCGAATTGCTCACCATCGAAGCCGCCGTGGTTGCCGGTAAGGGCAAGCTCACGCACACCGGCCAGCTCGGCGAAGTGATGCAGGAATCGATTCAGGCCGCGATGACGGTGGTACGCAGCCGCTCTACGATGCTCGGGCTGGATGTGGATTTCTATCAAAAGTCCGACGTGCACATACATGTGCCGGAGGGTGCTACTCCGAAGGACGGGCCGAGCGCGGGTGTCGGCATGTGCACGGCTTTGATTTCCGCTCTCACCAAGATACCGGTGCGCTCGGATGTCGCGATGACGGGTGAAATCACCTTGCGGGGCGAAGTGCTGCCGATCGGCGGATTGAAAGAGAAGTTGCTCGCGGCGCACCGCGGCGGCATCACCACCGTGCTGATCCCGGACGACAACACCAAGGATCTCGTGGAGATCGCGGACAATATCAAGGAAAAGCTCGATATCCGCTCGGTAAAGTGGATCGACGAGGTGCTGCAGGTGGCCCTCACCCACATGCCGGTGCCGCTGCTGACGCCGGACACCAAGCCGCCGGAGGCCATTGCCGGTGAAAAACGCCGCCGGAAAGCCCCGCGGGTAAAGAGCCAGGTCCACGCCCACTGAAGCGCGGCGCTCGCTGGAGCGCCGCGTCCGTCAAGCGCATTGGACAACGAGGTGCCGCCTCGGTAGACTTCCGCGCCTCTTCCAGGGGGTGCTTAGCTCAGCTGGTAGAGCATCGCCTTTACACGGCGAGGGTCGGGGGTTCGATCCCCTCAGCACCCACCAACATGCGGAGTGGTAGTTCAGCTGGTTAGAATACCGGCCTGTCACGCCGGGGGTCGCGGGTTCGAGTCCCGTCCACTCCGCCATTTCCTGACGAAGAGTCCCGCGCGAGCCGTCTGGCCGCGCTAGGGTAGTGGGGCTGGGCTTCGAAGGGTAGAAGGTTTCAAAATCATGTTGCAGACGATTCACGACAAGCTGAAGGGATGGTTGGCCGGCGTGGTGCTTGGCGCCATAGGCCTCGTGTTCGTGTTTTGGGGCATCAATTGGACGTTGAGTGCGCCCAATTATGCCGCCAAGGTGAACGGCAGCGAGATCTCGAGCAGCGAAGTTCGCCAGTCCTACCAGAACCAGCTCGCGCAGTACGAGCGGCAGGCCAATGGGCCGCTGGACGATGCCAAGCGCAACGAGCTGAAGAAACACGTGCTCGACGACTATGTGAATAGCGAGGCGTTGGTGACCCGTGCCGATGAGCTCGGCTATCGCGTCAGCGACCGGGAACTGCTCGCCGCGATGGCGCAGGTCCCGGCGTTTCAAGTGGACGGTAAATTCGACCAGGCGCACGCCATCGCGATCTTGAAGGCCCAGGGCCGGTCGATCGCGGAGATCGAGTCGCTGTTTCGTCGCGACGTGAAGCTGCGCCAACTCGATTCCGCTCTGACTTCCTCGAGCTTCGTGACGGGGGCCGAACTCAAGCAATTGCGGGAACTGATGCGGCAGCAACGGGAACTCGCCTGGCTCACGCTTTCGGCCGCAAAGTACGCCGCCGAGGCGACGCCGGACGATGCGGCGCTCAAAGCGTACTACGACGCGCACAAGGCAGACTACATGACGCCGGAAACCGTGAATCTTCGCTATGCCGAGATCAGCCTCGCGGATCTTGCGGCCAAAGTCAGCGTCGATGATGCGCAGTTGAAGACCTATTTCGAGGAGCAGAAGACCAAGACGCCGGAGCGCTATACCCAGGCCGAACAGCGCCAAGTGCGGCACATCCTGTTGCAGGTCACGGACCCGAAGGATGATGCTGCGGTGAAGGCGAAAGCCGAAGGCATCCTCAAGCGCGCACAAAGCGGCGAGGATTTCGCGAAACTGGCTCAGGAATTCTCGCAGGACTCGGGTTCCGCGCCCAAGGGCGGGGACCTCGGCTGGGCGGACCGCAAGGCGTATGTAGCGCCGTTCGCCGATGCCGCGTTTGGGATGAAAGAGGGCGAGATTCGCGGACCGGTCAAAACGCAGTTCGGCTACCACATTCTCAAACTCGAGGGCATTCACCCCGCCACCGTCAAAACTTTCGAACAAAGCAAGAGCGATTTGGAAACCGAGTTTCAGCGCAACGAGGCCGAGCGGCTATTCAACAATGCGCAGGACCAACTCGCCGACGCTGCTCTGCAAAATACGACCGATATCGACGTCGTGGCCCGCAAGGCGGGCCTCAAAGTACACGACATCCAGAACTTCAGCCGCACCGACGGCGGCGGCGATCTCGGCAAAGCGCCGACCGTGATCGAGGCGGCGTTCAGCCAAGATGTGCTCGATGGGCGCTTGAGCCAGATGGTCGAGGTGGAGAAAGGGCGAGGCGTGGTGCTGCGCGCCACCGATCACACGCTGCCTCAGCAAAAGCCGCTGGAGACGGTACGCGCCGAAATCACGGCCGCCTGGAAGAAGCAGCGCGGCGCTGAACTCGCCGCCCAAGCGGCCGCCGACGCCGCCAAGCGGCTGACGGCAGGCGAGTCGTGGGACAGCGTAGCGAAGTCCCTCGGCGTCCCCCCGCAAGCGCCCAAATTTGTGGCGCGCGCCGATCAGGCGGTGCCGTTCGAGGTGCGCAGAGACGCGTTCGAGGAGCCGAAACCCGCGGGCAAGCCGATTTATTCCAGCGTAGCGCTCGGCACCGGCGATGCCGCGGTGGTGGCGCTCAGCGCCGTCCGTGAGGACCCGAGCGGCGATCCGAAAGCGGAAGATGCGAAATTGCGCCGCGAATTTGCTCAACAGGCAGCGTCGGCCGAGGCGCAGGGCTATGCCGCAGCGGCGCGCGCAGACGCCAAGGTGCAAATCAACCTTCAGGCCATCGAGTAAGTCCTCGACAAGTCCACGTGGCGGCGTTATTGCATCAATTTTCGGATTGGTATCTCTCCGTCTTAAGTGAGGGCGGCTACTGGCTCATTGCCGGTTTGATGGCCCTCGAGAGCACGTTTGTGCCCATCCCGAGCGAAACGATCATTCCCCCGGCGGCCTACCTTGCCCATACCCAGGGCAACCTTTCCTTGATCGGGATCGTTCTGGCCGGAACCGTCGGATCCTGGGTTGGGGCATCGCTGATGTACTGGGGCGCGCGCTGGTTAGGTCGTCCATTGGTGCTGCGCATCGGGCCCTATATTGGGCTGGCAGCCTCCAAGATCGAGTTGGCGGAACGGTGGTCGACCCACTACGGATGGGCCGGCGTTGTTTTTTCCCGCTTCCTTCCCGTCATTCGCCATCTCATCGGCATTCCCGCGGGGATTCTGCGTTTGGACTTTCGTTGGTATTCGATTGCCACGCTGGCCGGCTCGCTGCTCTGGTGCTCGGTGCTAGGCTGGCTAGGAACGACGCTGGGAAGCCACCCTGAGCTCCTCAAGGGGTCTCTAAACCGGTTTCTCCTGCTGGTTCTGGCGGCCGGTGCGGTGCTCGTAGGGCTCTACTACTTCTTCGTGCACCGGCCCGTGGCCGCCGCGTCGCGCCGACCCTGAACCGCAATTGCTGCACCGCTCCACTGCCGCGGCAAGAGCGGGTGGTGGGCGCCTGCCGCGAGGATCAGCTCGTTGTGTGCGCAGCGCCCGGCGGCGCTCCTCTGACCGGGAACTTGGTGAAGATAGCCGCAGTGGCTGTATCGATCTTTGCCGTGGCGTTCGGGCCGGTCAAATCATAGGTGGTTTGACTAACCGCTCCATGCCAAATCGCCTTGTGCGCCTTGACGTCGAACACATCCACCGCGATGCGCGTTTCATTGCTGACCCACGGGCCGCCGTAGCCCCAGCCGGGTCCATAGCCGCCTCGCCAGCCATAGCCCCACCCCCAACCCGGTCCCCATCCTGCGTAGTAATCATTGATCACTTGCCGGGTACCCATGGCATAGCCGACCACGCAGTCCGCCGAGGCCGGATCGTCCACCCGCGAAATGCCTCTCGCGGCCATGTTCCCTTCAATGGCCGCCCGCAGCCGGTCGGCATTCAAGGGATTACCCCACGCCGCCGGCTGGTCGATGTTCGCGACATGCTCCCGAGCAAAGGCGTAGGTATGGCAATTCGACACGGAGTAATTGGGATTGACGTCCGTGGTGACCGGCAGGCCGCTGCACGCCCCGAGCGCCAAGGCCGTGCTTCCGAGCACGCCTAAAATGATTCGCTGTTCAAACATAATATCAACCTCGCGATGCGTAGGTACTCAAGCCGACCCCTGACATTCCAACGCCGGGGCGGCGTTTCGGTTGACACCAATGGCGCCCGGCTTCACGTGCCCTCGGTCTCTGGCGGAAAGCTCATGCCCACGGAGTTGAACCCGCCGTCGACATAGGTTACCTCACCGGTAATTCCGGCTGCCAGGTCCGAACAGAGAAACGCCGCCGCGTTGCCCACGTCCTCGATCGTCACGTTGCGCTTGATCGGCGATACCGCGGCGACGTGCGCCAGCATCTTGCGCAAGCCGGGAATGCCGGCCGCGGAAAGTGTCTTGATCGGGCCGGCCGACACCGCATTCACCCGTACCCCCTGCGATCCTAAGTCCGCGGCGAGGAAGCGCACATTCGCTTCCAAGCTGGCTTTGGCCAACCCCATGACGTTGTAACCGGGCAACGATCGCATCGCACCCAAGTAGCTCAAGGTAAGGATCGCGCCCGCGCGCCCTTGCATGAAGGGCAAGGAGGCCCGCGCCAGAGCCGTCAAGCTGTAGCTCGAGATATCGTGCGCCACACGAAATCCCTCCCGGGTCGTGGCATCGATGAAGGTCCCGGTGAGCGCCTCGCGGGGCGCAAACGCCACCGCGTGCACCAGGACGTCGAATGAGTCCCAATGCGTTTTCAGATGCGCAAAGCCACGGGCGATATCTTCGTCGCTGGCGACGTCCATGGCGAAGGTGATGTTCGATCCCAAGCGTTGGGCGAGCGGTACGACGCGATCGGCCATGCGCTCGATATGCGAAAACGCGAGCACCGCGCCCTCGCGATGCATAGCCTGCGCAATACCCCACGCAATGGAGCGGTCGGTGGCGAGACCCACGATCAGTGCACGCTTACCGTTCAGAAAACCCATGATATCTCCTCGCCCTAACCCTGCTGCCGACCCGCATCGACGTACATGACCAGCCGTTGTCCGGCTCTGATCTGATGGCGCTGGTTCAGGCCGTTCCAGCTCTTGAGCTGAGTGACCGAGACCTGAAACTGGTGCGAGATGCTATACACCGTATCGCCACGGCGCACGGTATACAGCACGCGCCGGCCGCTCACCACCCCCTCGTCGCGATAGCGCCGTGCGCTGGCCTTGATGATCAGGCGTTGACCCTTCACCACCGGATCGCCAAGGCCCATGTTATTCAGCCGCGCCAGGGTACTCACCGGCATCCCATGGCGGCGCGCAATGCTGCTCAGCGTTTCCCCCGAGCGGACGCGATACACGATCTGCCGCTGCTTGCGGCCGACGTCGGTTTCCGGTCGATCGACGCGCGCGGCAGCGAGCAGCACCTTGTCGGGCAGCTGCACACTGATCTGTGGAATCTTGAGCGTGTCGCCCGTGCTCACCCGTCCGTTAGGCAGATCGTTGATCTTGGCGATCACCATGGCTGAAACGCCGTATTGCTTGGCAATCATCGCCAATGTTTCGCGCTTGGCCACTTCGTGCGAGAGGTAGGGCACGCGGTCGTCCGGCGGCAGCGTCTGAAGTCCCGCCTCGAAACCGTCGGCATTGTCGATCGGCACCAATAAGCGGTGCGGTCCGGCGGGATCCGTCGCCCACCGGTTGAATCCGGCATTGAGCGCAATCAGCTCGTCATAGCTGGTGCCGGCGATTTGCGCGGCGACTTTCAGGTCGATCTGCGAGCCGGTTTCGATGACGGCGAAGTATGGCTCGTTCGGGATCGAGGCAAATTCCAGCCCGTAGCGTTCCGGTTCCGCCATCAGGCGCTTCAGGGCGAGTAATTTCGGCACGTATGCACGAGTCTCGGCCGGCAAATTCAAATGCCAAAAGTCGGTCGGCAGTCGACGGGCTTCGTTGATCTCGATCTGCCGCTGCACCGCGGCCTCGCCCACATTGTAGGCGGCGATGGCCAACAACCAATCGCCGCCGAATTGGTCGTGTAATGCCTGCAAATAATCGAGCGCCGCCCGCGTCGACTCGATGACATCGCGCCTTCCGTCGTACCACCAGTCCTGCTTCAATCCAAAGCGCACACCGGTGGCGGGAATAAATTGCCACAAACCGGCGGCGCGTCCCACCGAATAGGCGAAGGGCTCGTAGGCGCTTTCGACTACCGGCAGTAGTGCGAACTCGAGCGGCATGCCGCGCGCCTCGACTTCGGTAATGACGTGATACATGTAGCGCTGGCCGCGCTGGAATACCCGCTCGAGATAATCCGGATTGTGTTCCAGCCACGCCAGTTGCTGATCGATTGCCGGTTCTTGGACTTCGTCGAACGCAAAGCCGGCGCGCATACGATCGAATAGATCGTCATAGTCCTCGCCGTTGTGGTGCTGCCATTCGCGCGGCATGGTCAGCGAGGGCGTGGCGGCCGGGCCCGGATTGCCGGTTGTGTTCGGCGATGTGGCAGCCTCCGAACCTGACGTGGGCGGTACCACGATACGCTCGCGCGTCGCCGGCGCTTGGTGGGCACAGGCGCCGAGCAGCAGTGCGACACAGGCAATGTATGGAACCTTTAACGACACGACAGCCATCCGATTGCGCCTCCCTAAGTTCCGTTACCGGAACTGATCCTTCCAAGCACGCAAGACAGCGAAGACGTCGGATGCCTCTTTGAGCGAGCGGCCGGCATGCGATTCGGCGGCCGCACGTACCGCGGCGACATCGCAACGCAAAAATGGATTGATTTCGATCTCGAGCGACATCCCTGAGGGTAGAGTCGGGGTATCGGTAGCCCGTAGGCGCAAGACCCTCTCCTGATACTCGAGCGCGGCACGATTGGCGGGATCGACGGTCAATGCGAATCGCAGGTTCGCCGCGGTGTACTCGTGACCGCAATACATCTGCGTGTCCGGCGGCACGGCGCGTAGCCGGTTCAAAGAAGCATTCATTTGCGTAGGCGTACCCTCGAACATGCGACCGCAGCCCGCGCTGAAAAGCGTGTCCCCGCAAAACAGCGCGCCATGCCCCCAAAACGCGATGTGGCTTAAGGTATGTCCGGGCACCTCTAAAATATCGAACCCAAGTCCCAAGTCCGGCAAGTCGCAATGCTCTGCGCCGCGAACGGTTCGAGTGCGGTGCGGAATTCGTGGGTCATCGGGCCCGATGACGGACACCGGGCCGAGCTCGAGGAGTCGAGCGACCCCTCCAATATGATCGGCATGATGGTGAGTGAGTAAAATCGCGGCTAAGCTTGCGCCGCTGCGGTGGAGTTCGGCGATGACCGGAGCCGCATCGCCCGGGTCGACCGCAATCAGTTGGGTTGGCTTGCGCGGCGCCTCGATCAGCCAGATGTAGTTATCGGCAAACGCGCGTACCGGCCGTACAACGAGAGGGGTTGATTGGTTTGGCATTTTGCGGCGTATTTAACCTGTAACATGTGAAGTTCGCTAGTGATTTTATGAAGGACGGCCGTTGCAAGTAACGCGCGACAACGCGGCGGAAGATTGGTTCGCAAGCCCACTGGGCGCGCGGGTATTGCGGGAGGAAACCGCGCTCGCGCGGCTCGCGCTCGACGACGTGTTCGGCTTCGAGCTTTTGCAAGTGGGTGCTTGGGGGCCCAGCCTACATCTGCTCGGCGGCGCGCGCACGCAGCACACGACCTTAATGGCACCGCAACTCCGGCCGGGAGTGACGCTCTGCGCGCCGCTTGCCTCATTGCCGTTTGCGTCCGATTCCATCGACGCGATTTTTCTACCCCACACCCTCGAGTTGGTCGAGGATCCCTACGCCGTGCTGCGTGAGGCGGAGCGGGTGCTGTGTGCCGAAGGCTGCATGCTGATCTGCGGTTTCAATCCTTTTAGCGGCTGGGGTGCGCTGCGGCTCTTTGCCCAGTACTTCCGCCGTCCCGCCTTTCCGCCGCAGACGCGCCGCATGCTCTCCGAGCGGCGATTGCGAGATTGGATGGCGCTGCTCGATTTTGAGGTGGCCAGCGTCTACGGCTACTTGGGTCTTCTGCCGGTGACGGGTGGTCAGCCCGAATATAGGCCGCGCGCCGCGATGACTGCCGGCGCCTATCTCCTCAAAGCGCGCAAGCGCGTGCAGACGCTGACCCTGGTGCGGCCGAAACGCTGGTCGCGTCAGCGCGTCCTGGTGCCGGCCTCGGAACCGACCACCAAAGTGGGTCCATGACCGAGGTGGAGATTTATACCGACGGGGCGTGTCGCGGCAATCCGGGTCCCGGGGGTTGGGCGGCCCTACTCATCGCCGGCGGTGAGCGCAAGGAGTTGTCGGGGGCTGAAGCGGCCACCACCAATAACCGCATGGAACTGATGGCCGCAATCGGGGCTTTGAGCGCGCTCAAACGCCGCTGTGCGGTGCAGTTGTATACCGATTCGAAGTACGTACTGCAGGGGATAACCGAGTGGTTGCCGCAGTGGAAGGCGCGGGGCTGGCGCACCGCAGCGCGAGAACCCGTCAAAAATCAGGACTTATGGGAGAAGCTCGATGCAGCCGCAACGGCGCAAGATATCGAATGGCACTGGGTCAAAGGGCATTCAGGGCATGAAGGCAATGAGTACGTCGATCAGCTTGCCAATCGCGCCATCGATCGGCTGTTGGCGGGACATTAGGTTCTGATGCGTCAAGTAGTTCTCGATACTGAAACCACGGGCCTCGAGGTCGAACAGCAGCATCGCGTCATCGAAATCGGCTGCGTAGAGCTGTTCAACCGGCGTCTCACCGGCCGTTCGTTCCATCGTTACCTGAATCCGGAACGCGACATCGACGAGGGCGCCCTCGAGGTGCACGGCTTGACGCGCGAACAACTCGCGAAAGAACCGAAGTTCGTGCACATACATGCGGAGTTCCTGGATTTTGTCCGCGATGCGGAACTCGTCATTCACAACGCGCCGTTCGACATCGCTTTCCTGAATGCGGAACTCGCCAGGCTCGACGGCACGCAGCGGATGACCGATCTTTGCCGCGTGCTCGACACCTTGGCATTGGCGCGTCAAATGCATCCCGGGCAGCGCAACAGCCTCGACGCGTTGTGCAAGCGTTATTCGGTCGATAATTCGCATCGCGAATTCCACGGCGCGCTGCTCGACGCCAGGATCCTCGCCGAAGTGTATCTCGCGATGACCGGCGGCCAGGCGAAGCTCATTTTAAGCGCGGAATCGGATACCGTGCGCAGTGTCTCGAGGCTCGAGACGCCGAACCGTGCCGCAGTTAACGTGCGCATCGCCGTGGTCACCGCGAACGAGGCCGAAATGCTGGCTCATGAACATGCCCTCGCCCTGCTCGACAAGGCTTCCGGCGGCAAGACGGTGTGGCGGACCTTGTGAAGGTCTAAAATCGAATTCGAACCGAAGTTTTCATCAACAGGCCAATTTATGACAGCGTTGAATTCCTCTCTACCAGAATGGCGCGTTGTCGACGCGCATGCCCGGGACATCGGCAACGCGCATCTGCGCGACCTAACGGCAGCCGATCCGCAGCGTTGGCAGAATTTTCACGTCGAACATGATACCTGGATGCTCGATTATTCCCGCCAACGCATCACCCAGAAAACCTTGGCGGTGTTGTTCGACCTGCTCCGGGCGACGGAGTTGCCGGCGCGCATCGCCGCGATGTTTCGCGGTGATCCGATCAATACCACCGAGCGGCGTGCGGTTCTGCATACCGCGCTGCGCTCGGATTTTGCCGGCTCGGCCGCCATCCAAGCCGAAGTCAAAGACTCGCGCCGGAAACTATCGAGCTTCGTCGGCGCGGTGAGGCGGGGGGACAAGCGCGGGGTGACGGGGAAGAAATTCAAGCACGTGGTGAATATCGGCATCGGCGGGTCGGATCTCGGCCCTCTGTTGGTATGCAATGCGCTAAAGGCTGAATGGAGTGGTGAGATCACGCCACACTTCGTCTCGAACGTGGACCGCACGCAGCTCGAGGATTTGATACGCAGCATCGATCCGGCCGAGACCTTGGTCATTGTGTGTTCGAAGACATTCATCACCCAGGAGACGCAATCGAACGCAAACGCGGCGCGCGCCTGGATCGTCGGGGCGCTGGGGGATAAGGCGCCCGGCCATCATTTCGTGGCGGTGTCGACCAATGCGCAGGCCATGGATGCGTTCGGCATTGGGTCCGAGCACCGTTTCACGATGTGGGACTGGGTGGGCGGCCGATACTCGGTCTGGTCGGCGGTCGGATTGATCGCGGAGCTCGTCATGGGCAGCGATAAATTCGAGGAATTTCTGCAGGGTGCGAGTGCCATCGACAGGCACTTCATGCAGGCACCTTTCGATGAGAATCTGCCGGTGCTGATGGGAGTGCTCGGCGTGTGGAATCGGAGTTTTTTGAAGCTCCCGACGTTGGCGGTGCTGCCCTACGATGAACGCTTGGCGCGTCTGCCGGCGTATCTGCAGCAGCTCGAAATGGAGAGCAACGGAAAGTCGGTTTCTCTCGCCGGCGAGCGCGTCGATTTCGCCACTGCGCCCGTGGTTTGGGGCGAGCCGGGGTCGAATGCGCAGCACTCGTTTTTCCAGATGTTGCATCAGGGAACGCCCACCGCGGCGCTCGATTTCATCGCTCCCTTGCGAGGTTCATGGGGCGGTACCGAAGCACAGGACCTCGCCCTCAAGAATTGCTTCGCGCAAATTCAGGCGTTTGCTTTCGGGCACACGCCCGAAGAGGTCGACGCGGAGATGCAAAAGGCGGGCGCCGATGCGGCCGAGATCAGCCGGCTGCGCGCGCATCGAGTTCATGAGGGAAACCGGCCAAGCTCTCTTCTGCTGTATCCCCAAACGACGGCCGCCAGCTTGGGCGGTCTGCTCGCGCTCTATGAGCACAGCGTATTCGTGCAAGGCACGCTCTGGGGAATCAATTCCTTCGACCAATTCGGGGTTGAACTTGGAAAGAAGCTGGCTGCCGGCATTTCCATGAAAGGCGATTCGGCGCCCACGGGTTACGGGGCAGAGGGATTGGCCGCCTTGATCAAATATGTGGCCGTTCGACGCAATACCCTATAATCGCGCCTCTCAAGCCAAGGCAACAGATTTTGTCAAATCCACGCAAGGGTATCATTTTGGCCGGCGGCGCCGGCACGCGGCTGCATCCCATCACCGTCTCGCAGAGCAAGCAGCTCTTGCCGGTGTACGACAAGCCCATGATCTATTATCCGCTCGCCACCTTGATGTCGGCGGGAATTCGAGAGTTCCTGATCATTACCACGCCGCGGGATCAAACAGCGTTTCGCGATCTTTTGCGAGATGGACAGCAGTGGGGCGTCAGGTTCGAATACGCGGTGCAGGCGCAGCCCAACGGCATCGCGCAGGCTCTGATCATTGCGGAGCCGTTTCTCCAAGGTGCGCCCTCGGCACTGATCCTCGGAGACAATATTTTCTACGGCGCGAATCTTCCGGAGGTGCTGAAATCGGCATCCGACAGCGCAGGCGGCGCTACGGTGTTCGGCTACTACGTGCAGGATCCCGAGCGTTACGGTGTGGTTGAGTTCGATGCGCACGGTAAGGTGACAGAGCTATTGGAAAAACCGGCTCGCCCACCGTCAAACTATGCGATCACCGGGATCTATTTCTACGACACCCGCGCTTGCGATCTCGCGAAGTCCTTGGCGCCGTCCGCACGCGGGGAACTGGAGATCACGGATCTTAACCGGGCGTATCTTAAGCTTGGAGACTTACGCGTCGAGCGGCTCGGGCGGGGCACTGCGTGGCTCGATACGGGCACTCACAATTCCTTGCTCGACGCCGGGGTGTTCGTGCGCATCATCGAGGAACGGCAGGGCTTGAAAGTCGCGTGCGTGGAGGAAATTGCTTGGCGACAGGGTTTTATCGATGCCGATCAGTTGCTCGATCTCGCCAAACCGCTCGCGAAAAGCGGCTACGGCGAGTACCTGGTGCGAATCGTGAAAGAGCGCGCACACCCGTGACGCGTGCTTGGCGATGAAGTTTCTCGAAACACCGATTCATGGCGTGCTGCTCATCGAACCGCAGGTATTCGGCGATGCGCGGGGGTTTTTCATGGAAACCTGGCAGGCCGACAAATTCGCTGCGGCCGGCATCGGCGCGACGTTCCTCCAAGACAATCAATCTCGCTCTGCCCAATGGACGCTGCGCGGCCTGCACATGCAAGTCGCGCAAACCCAAGGCAAATTGGTACGCGTGTCGAGCGGCAGCGTTTTCGATGCGGTGGTGGATCTGCGGCGCACATCGCCGAGTTTCGGGGCGTGGTGGGGCGTGGAGCTGTCTGCCGAGAACTACCGGATGCTGTGGGTCCCGCCTGGCCTCGCTCACGGCATCCTCGTGACCTCGCCGAGCGCGGATTTTCTCTACAAGTGCACGGATCTGTATAGCCCGGCGCACGAGCGCACGTTGGCGTGGGACGATCCAACGCTCGGAATTCGATGGCCCTTGCCTTCCGGCGTGGAGCCCGTGTTGTCGGCGAAAGATAAGCAGGGTAAGAACTTCGCCGAGATCGAGAAATTCGCGTGAAGATACTGCTGTTCGGCGGTGCAGGTCAGGTCGGCCGCGCGGTCGCGCGAGCGGTCCCGGAGCGAGCTCAGCTCGTCGTCACCGCCCGTTCGGACGTCGACATCTCCGATCGAGCTGCAGTGGACCGGCTTGTGACCGACCTTAAGCCCGACTGGATCGTGAACGCGGCCGCGTACACCGCGGTGGATCTCGCCGAAGACCAGCGGGGTCAGGCGATGGAGGTCAACGACACCGCCGTTGGGGTCCTCGCGGACTCAGCGTCGCGCAACGGCAGCCGGCTGTTGCATCTATCGACTGACTTCGTGTTCGACGGCGAGTCCAATCGAGCGTACCGACCGACGGATCAAACCAATCCACTCAGCGTTTACGGCGCAAGCAAGCTTGGCGGGGAGCGCCAGGTATTGAATGCTGCCGGGGCGGGGATTGTCTTGCGCACCGCGTGGGTGTACGCCGCCGCCGGCCGCAATTTCGCGCTCACCATGCTGCGGCTGATGCGCGAAAAAGAGCAGGTGAACGTGGTTTGCGACCAGATCGGGACGCCAACCTGGGCTGCGGGCATCGCCGTGGCGATCTGGAGCTTGATCGGGGCGGCTGTGCCCGGGGGTCTATATCACTGGACGGATCTCGGTGTTGCGAGTTGGTACGATTTTGCAGTGGCCATCCAGGACGAGGCTCTGCTACGCGGCTTGCTGAACCGCGCGATTCCGATCGTACCCATTACAAGCGCCGCATATCCGACTCGCGCGCGGCGCCCGGCGTTCAGCGTCCTCGACACGGAATCGACGCGGGCCATGCTCAACATTCCGGCGCGGCATTGGCGACATAACTTAGGGGCCATGTTGGATGAACTTCGAACCGCGTAACGTACTCATTACCGGTGGTGCCGGCTTTATTGGCGCGAACTTCGTTCGCCACTGGCTGGCGAAGCCCCAAGAGGGGCGAGTGGTGGTGTTCGATGCCTTGACCTATGCCGGAAATCTCGAAAACCTCGAGGGTTTGGAGCGCGATGCGCGCTACGCTTTCGTGCGCGGTGATATCTGCGATGAGGGGGCTGTTCGTGCGTTGCTCGAGCAATTCAGCATCGATACGGTGGTGCACTTTGCGGCCGAATCGCACGTCGACCGGTCCATCTTGGGTCCGGATGACTTCATACGCACCAATGTGATCGGCACGCACGCGCTGCTCAAAGCGACGAAGGATTTGTGGGTGGATCGCAAGATGGTGCCCGCTCACCGCTTCCATCATGTGTCGACCGACGAGGTGTACGGATCCTTGGGTCCCAGGGACGCGCCGTTCCACGAATCAAGCCCCTATGCCCCCAATTCGCCGTACTCCGCCAGCAAGGCGGCCTCGGATCATCTGGTGCGCGCCTATCATGAGACCTACGGCCTCGATACTACGATCACCAACTGCTCGAACAACTATGGTCCCTACCAGTTTCCAGAGAAATTAATCCCGCTCACGATCGTCAACATCTTGCTGGGTAAGCCGTTGCCGGTATACGGCGACGGGTTGCAGGTGCGCGATTGGCTGCATGTGGAAGACCATTGCATGGCGATAGCGCTCGCGCTGGCGGGCGGACGATCGGGAGACGTGTACAACATCGGTGGCAACAGCGAAACTACGAATATCGCGATCGTGCAGACGCTGTGTGGGATGGTGGATGAGTTTCTCGGCGAGAGTCCCGAGCTGCGGGCGACGTTTCCGACGTCTCCGGCGGCTAATGGCAAGCGAGCGGTCGATTTGATCACCCATGTGCGTGACCGCCCGGGGCACGACCGGCGCTATGCGATCAACTATGCGAAAGCGCGGGCCGAATTGGGTTACGAGCCCGCACGCGACTTGGCCCGCGGATTGAGAGCCACCATTGACTGGTATTTGGCGGACACTCGATGGTGGCAGGCACTGCTCGGCCGCGATTACGCCGATTGGGTGAAGAAGAATTACGAGCAGTGAACGGCTTATCGGTTAGACTCTGGCGACTCTGCGGCGCAGAGTGGGGTTGCCTGGATCGCAGCACACGCTATCATGTGCGACCGGCTGTACCCCCCAACTGTAGAGCCGATGAGATGCCGTGAGGTCTCGAGATGATGGAAGTGGTAGTGCCCATGCAGGATGAGTCGATGGTAATTTCGTATTTGTATGTTTCAACCTCGCATCATGCGAAGTAGATTTTTACGCGCGGCAGCCGTCTTATTGACGATCGGTCTAGCATCGTCGGCACGCACCCAAAACCAAGATCCACTTCAGGCTATCAAGGACAGCCTGTCGCCCGATCAGCAGAGTTCGATATTGCAAGGCGTTTTGGGGGGGAAGGACACGAGCGGTAAGACGACCGACAAGAAGCTGGAAAACCCTGACACGCTGACAAAGCCGAGAGAAGAGCCATCGAAGCTATTGGAGCAGGCCAGGCAAGGGGAAACGCTCGACGGACGAATACTGCGTCAGATGGATGAAAACCCCGAGTTGCGCCCGGACGATACCGTGCTCATTGAACTTACGCCGATCGATATAGCGGGACCCGGGAATGGATTTGACAATCAAAACGGTGCCAACGGCAATAACGGCAATAACGGCAATAACGGTAACAATGCCAATAATGGCGTTAACGGCAACGCCCTTGGGGCCCTCGGCGGTATCGCGGGTATCGCAGGTGTCAACGGCATAGCTAACGGCAACGCGGGCAACGGCAACGGCAACGGCAACGGCAATGGCAACGGCAACGGCAATGGCAATGGCAACGGCAACAACAACGGCAACGGTAATGGAGCCAACAACAATAGTCAGATTCTGCCGGACCAAAAGCCAAAAACAGACGAAGATAAAGAAAAAGCGGAAAAATTTCGCAATGGCGTTCTGAGCAACAATCCCTACCAACTTAATCGATTTGGGGTTCTGGAGATTCCCGGAATGCTGGCAATCCCTCTCGCGGGACTGACTGCGTTCGAGGCCACGAGAAGGCTCAGCGCTGATCCGGAATTCAAGGATTTTCGGGTCAAGCTCACGCTGTTGCGCCTTCTGCCGACGGGCGAGCAGGCACTCAAGCCCTTTGGTTACGACTTGTTCAAGGGGTTCCCGAGCACCTTTGCGCCGGTTTCCGATATCCAGGTACCGGTTGACTACATTGTCGGTCCGGGCGACACGCTTGAAGTTCAGCTCTATGGCAATCAACCGGGGATTTACGAGTTGACCGTTCAGCGGGACGGTCGGATCAATTTCCCGAAGCTCGGCCCAATCATGGTCAGCAACATGAGTTTCGATGAGGCGCGCGCTGCGATCGAACATCGCGTGTCCGAGCAGCTGATTGGTTCGCGCGTGAGTGTCACCATGGGTGATCTTCGATCGATCCGCGTGTTCGTACTGGGCGAAGCGGAGAAGCCCGGATCCTACACGGTGAGCGGCTTGTCGACCATGACGAATGCTCTGCTCGTGAGCGGAGGCGTAAAGAAAATCGGGTCCCTGCGCAACATCGCCCTCATGCGGAACGGGCGCTTGATAACGACCCTCGATCTTTACGACCTCCTGCTTCACGGCGATACGAGCAACGACCGGCAGTTATTGCCGGGCGATGTCATTTTCATTCCGCCCATCGGTAGTACGGTGTCGGTCGACGGCGCGGTGCGGCGTCCCGCGATCTACGAGCTCAAGAGGGAAAGGACCGTCGAGCAGGCGATCGCCATCGCCGGCGGATTGGTGCCGGAGGCGGACGGAAAACTTGGGCAATTGGAGCGTATTTTGCCGTCGAATTTGCGTCAGATGCGGAACATCGATTTGACGCATGGCGGCGGCGCGGTGGAATTGGCGAATGGCGACAAGCTGCGCATACCGGAAATACGCCCCACCCTGGAGAATTCCGTCGAACTCACCGGATACGTATTTCGTCCCGGCAAGTTCGAATATCAGCCGGGCCTGCGGCTGTCCAATATATTGGGCAGTTTAGATGAACTACGACTCAATGCGGACCAGCGCTACATCATGATTCGGCGGGTGTTGTCCGACGACACGATAGAGGTCACTTCTGCCGACCTGCGGCGTGCACTCGCGGCGCGCGGCTCCGCGGCTGATCCCGAACTGCGGCCACGCGATAAGATTTATGTGTTCGATCTCTCGGCAGATCGCGAGCGCATATTGGCGCCCGTGATCCGGGAGCTGGAACTACAAGCGACGCCGGACAAGCCGGAGCAGGTTGTCAGTATCGACGGCAGGGTAAAGGCGCCGGGGCACTATCCGCTTGAAACCAAGATGCGTGTCAGCGACTTGATCCGCGCCGGCGGCAGCTTGGAGGACGCGGCGTTTCGCGGTGAGGCTGAGATCACCCGGTATGTCGTGGTCGATGGGGATTCTCGGCGAACCGAGTTGATTCCGGTGGATCTCGCGGCAATTCGACGCGGGGATTTGACTGCGGACGTGATGCTGAAGCCCTACGACGTTTTGGTAATCAAGCCCATTCCGATGTGGATGGAGCCGGGGACCATCGAGCTCGCGGGTGAGGTGCGGTTTCCCGGTAAATATCCGATCCATCAGGGCGAGACCTTGCGCTCTGTACTGCAGCGGGCAGGGGGTCTTACTGATTTGGCATTTCCCTACGGCGCGGTATTTATCCGCGAGGAGCTGAAGAAGCGGGAAAAGGATCAGCTCGAAATATTGGGAAATCGCTTACAAAGCGATCTTGCGGCTCTTTCGCTCGAAGCGATCGTCAGCAGTGGCGCCACTAATTCGGGTGGGGGTGGTGGCAACGCAGCTCAAGCTTTGGCGGTTGGCCAACAATTGCTGAGCCAACTCCGTGATACGAAGCCGGTCGGCCGCCTCGTGATCGATCTCAGTCGAGTGCTCAAAGGGCCTGCAGGCGTTCCGGATGACGTTGCACTCAGGAACGGCGACAAGATCCTCGTGCCCAAGAAGAGCCAGGAGATCACGATTTTGGGCGAAGTCCAGAGTCCTACCTCACACGTTTATGAGCCAGGCCTCTCGCGTGACGAATACATTGAAAAGAGCGGCGGAACCACGCAAAAGGCGGATCGGAAGCGAATCTATGTCGTGCGCGCAAACGGGGACGTCGTTTCAGGCCAGCGTTCCGGGTGGTTCAGGCGCTCCCATTCGGTGGAAATTCGTCCGGGAGATACGATCGTAGTTCCGCTCGACACGGAGCGGGTCAGGGCTCTGCCGATCTGGCAGGCCGTGACGACGATCATCTACAACTTGGCTATAGCGCTGCTGGCGATTCATAGCGTGCAGTAGAGTGAGTCTCTCTTACCCTACGCGCTGTGATACGGAGCTGCGATGCGAGGAATGAGCAGGCACAAGATTGCGGTCATT
>CAVWLU010000001.1:0-60154 GCA_963755965.1 uncultured Gammaproteobacteria bacterium | reverse complement strand
TTGCGCCAAGGCGATACCGGCGAGCGCACCCATGATTACCACCACTATCGGTCGAGCCCGCCACACCGTCAGCAACACGAAGCCAATAACAGCCACGCTAAGGTCTCCGGCTGTGCTAACCGAACTGGTCCAAACCGGATTGTAGAGAGCGGCGCCGAGCAAGCCGACTACCGCAGCGTTGATGCCCCGCATCGCGGCTTGCGCCCCCACACGAGTGCGTAAGGCGTCCCAAAAGGGCAGCGTGCCTAAGAGAAGCAGCATGCCCGGCAAGAAAATGCCAACGAGTCCCAGCACAGCACCCGCTACGCCGTGGGGGGTAGGTCCAACAACGGCACCGAGATATGCGGCGAACGTAAAGAGCGGGCCGGGAACAGCTTGCGCGGCACCGTAGCCCGCGAGGAAAGTGCTGTCGCTCACCCACCCGGGCGCTACAAAGGCATCCCGTAACACGGGTAGCACGACGTGACCGCCGCCAAACACCAGTGCGCCAGACCGATAGAAGGCATCGAATAGTGCTACGCCTCGGGGCGAACCGAAACCAACCCAGAGGGGTAGCCCGATCAGCAAAAGGATAAACACTGCGAGCGAGGCGATGCCGACGCGGCGTGAGGTCGGTACCGCCATCGATGCCGTTGACAATGGTGAGGGCATTCGGCATACGAGAAGGCCTGCGACCGCGCCTAGAAGGATGACGCTGATCTGCGTGATCGATGAGTTCAAGTAAAGGTTTAGAGCCGCGGCGAGCACCGCAATCGATACCCGCTGTCGGTCGGGACATAGCGTGCGCGCCATGCCGAAGATCGCCTGCGCGACGATAGCCACAGCCACGAGCTTGAGCCCATGCAACAATCCCACGCCGACCGACCCCACCAGCGCATAAGCACCAAAGGAAAATAACACGAGAGCAATCGCGGAGGGCAGTGTAAAGCCTGTCCATGCCGCAAGACCGCCAAGGTAGCTCGCTTGCATCAGCCCAATGGAGAATCCCACTTGACTGCTGGCCGGACCCGGAAGGAACTGGCAGAGCGCCACGAGGTCGGTATAGTTTGCATCGTCGAGCCAGCGGCGGCGTATGACAAACTCGTCTCGAAAATAGCCGATGTGCGCAATCGGTCCACCAAATGAGATCAACCCTAATTTGAGGAACACCCGTAGCACCTCGAAAGAGGAACGCTCCCCGCGTTTAGTGGACACTTTCATAAGGGCATAGAATAATACTTTGTAACGCAAAGTTGGCACATCATGTTCCTGGCGCTTTGGGAAACTAAAATGCTGGACCGCACGCTCAAAAAGCTCCGCGAGGCCGAGTTCTTCTTGGGGCGTCTGCTCGCGGGGAAGTCGCAGGCGACGAATCGGGAACCCGAGGCGTCAGACTTCTACTTCAGTGCGTTTTTCACGGCTGCACGTTCGGTAGCATTCATCTTGCGAATCGAGAATTCCGAGGAAAAAGAACCGAGGTCGCGCGATTGGTTATCACGCTTGTCTGTGGAAGATCATGATCTCATGGACTTCTTTGGTGCTACAGACAATACCTTCACGACCGTGTCGCTCATTGAGTTTATGCAGGATGCATACCGGCGAGGAGTGATTACCACACCGCAACCCCCAGTCAAGCAATCCGAAACAAGATCCTCCGTTAGGCCGGAGGATTCCATCGACGCTGGTTGTCAAACCTATCTTGGTCTATTGAAGCAGCTTGTCGCGGAGTTTGAGCGCGAACACCCGAACGCGTAGATCCTGCACCTGCTCCCGGACAGCACTTGGCCAAAACGGGCTCGTTGAGCGGCTGTTTTCAGTTCTAGTCTGTCGCTCAACGCCGACATTTCACCGATGCCTTTGAGTTGATAAAAGATCCGGAGAGCGGATTCAAGTTTTTATGGAAATGCGTCGCTCTCGCACGCAGAGCCGCCTAGCGCTCGATGCACCGAATGCCGCGGCGAGCGGCGGCGAATTCTTGGGATCCATGGTCGAAGCTTTGCAACTCTCGTATCCGGTGGGATACACGGGCAGCGGCAACGTCGACGCTTATTTGGAGCGCAGTGGCAACGAAATGTTGAGCATTCCGCAAGTCGTGGTGATTGACCGCGCCGGCATGATTCGAGCTGCAACGGGAGGACAGGTAAACCCCGCTTTGGAAGAGCCCGACGCGCTTCGAGCACTGCTGGACACCCTGCTAAAGGAAGCTCCGCCAAATATAAAGTTCCTCGCTGATCGTGCGTCACTCTCCCGCGGTTCGATCGACGCCAAGCTCATGCAGGATTGCAACGCGCAGATCCTGCACTTCTGGGCTCGTGAGCTTGCGCGGATGCGGCAGGTCCACATTGAAGGTCGCTTGGATTCTCGTGGGTCTCGGCGACAACACCATGATCCGATCAGCCAGGTGAATAGCCTCCTCCACGTCATGAGTAATCAGCATGACGGTGTGGCGCTCTTCCTCCAGGATACGCAGCAGCTCATTGCGCATGCGCAGGTTGGTCAAAGCATCGAGTGCGGAGAACGGTTCGTCCATGTAAAGAATTTCGGGCTTCACCGCGAACGCCCGCGCCAGTTCAGCGCGTTTGAGCATCCCGCCCGAGAGCTCGTGGGGATAGCTGCCCTCAAAGCCCTTCAATCCCACCATGGCTGCATAGTGATCGGCTACCCCCTTCTTATCTGCCTGGGGATGATCGTTCAGTCCGAACATCAGATTCTGCTGCACGGTAAGCCAGGGGAAGATCGAACCCTGCTGCGAAATGAGAATGCCCTTGGCGTTGGGCTCGGCGCGCGGCACTCCATCAATGAGAATCGATCCCGATTCCGGTTGTACGAACCCTACGACCATGTTCATCAACGTCGTTTTCCCGCACCCAGACGGACCGACGATTGCAACAAACTCACCGTCCCCCACGCTTAGGCTGACATCATCGACGACCTGCAGTGTCCCACCGTCCGACGCAAATCCTTTGCGGATGTTGTTCACTTCGATCTTAGTGCGCATAACGCCACCTGACCGATTTCAATCCCTCCAGCAATCGCATCACGCCATCCAGCAACAAGCCGATCAAACCGATGATGATCATTCCGGCGATCACGAGATCGTATCGATTGCCGGCGTTACGGGAATCAATGATGAGATATCCAAGTCCGGAGCGCAGGGCGATCATTTCCGCGGCGACCACCACCAGCCAAGCTACACCCAGTCCGATCCGCATGCCGACGATGATCTGGGGCAACACGGCGGGAATCACCACGTGACGAAACAGCGTATGGCGCGAGACGCCGAAATTCTGCGCGGCACGCAGATATCGACGCTCGATGGTGTGCACGCCGGCAGTCGTTTGCACGATCATCGGAAATACCGACGAAATAAAGATGAGATAGATCGGCGAGGCATTGCCGACGCCGAACCACAGAATGGCAATAGGAATCCACGCGATCGGCGAAATGGGCCGCAATATCTGAAACAGCGGATTGAGCGTGGAGTAGGCCCCTTTAACCCAACCCAACCACAGTCCCAACGGCACGGCGACCAGAACCGCCAGTGAGAAACCGACGCCGACGCGCATCAACGAAGCCCCAATGTGCGTGAATAGGGTGCCATCCTCGATGAGTTCGGCGGTGCCCGTTACCACTTGCCAGGGAGTAGGGAAAATAACGCTGCGGGTTTCAACGACGATCAGCCACCATGCAGCCAGCAATACTGCGATGACGGCCATCGCCGGCAGGCTCTCTTTTATTTTGTTCATTTACGCAACGACTCTGAAAAGTCTTCGTGTTCTCCACACGAGCCGCCGCCAAGGATTGTCCGGCTGCTCATCCACAACTACGATCATTTGACCGCTCGCATGTGCCGTGCAGGCAAATTGATAACTGCTGGCCACCTCGAACGGCAAGCGGAAGCTTTGGCCGGGCATCATCAAGGTCGGACCGAATATCTGCGGCACATCATCCAGGTTCTTCAGCAGCAATATGTCCCTGATGCCGAGTGTCAGAAAAACGCTGGACGGCAGGATCTCCACCTTGTTTCCCGCCATGCGCCGAGCCCAGGTCCCTTTGGGGATTTCGAAAGTTTCTTCCCGTGAAGAAAAGGTCACGGGGGTGAACGCCGCCCAGGCAAGGCCACCGAGCGTGGCCACAGCGATGAAAATTACGCTTGCTCGTTTGTGAAACGGACGCACGAGGTTCACGTCTAATTCAACAACATGGATATATCGTGGACGTAGTCATCTGCCTTGTGACCGAAAGGCATCAATGCTCGCAGCTTGCCTTCACGGGTGATGAGATAGATAAACGACGAATGTGCGATGCCGTAGTTGCTTCCGCTGCCGACCTTTTCGGCCGTGACGCCATAGCTTGTGCGCACCGCTGCCATTTGTGCGGCGGTGCCGGTGCCGCCCACGAAGGTGGGATCGAAGGCGGCCAGATATTGCTTTAGCCGTTCGGCGGTATCGCGCTCGGGATCAACCGTGAGATAGATGACCTGCACCTCCGACGCCAGCGCTCCCAGTTTGCGGTGTGCCAGCGCGAGAACCGCGAGAGTGGCCGGACAGACATTGGGACAAGACGTGTAACCAAATCCCAAAACCACCACCTTGCCGCGATAATGACTAAGAGTGAGCGGCACGCCGTCGGAACCGTGGAGAGAAAAGTCGGGCGCTTCGCGTGCCGGATTGAAAATGCCGGCTTTGAGTGCCTCGGATTCGGCGGCTCGCGTCGTCATGGACAACAGCATGCATGTCAATAAAGGCAAAAGTCGGGTCGTACATCTCATGAATGACTACAGGGAGATGGCGGCAGCGCGTGCGTTTTTGGCAAATCTCTCGTCCACATAGGATTCGTAGGCGATGGGGTGCTTGATCGTGCCTGCCGCCATTGACAGCTGCATGAGCTCTTCGAACTCAGCGCGGATCATTCGCAAATCGCCATAGGTCACCCGATCCGCGGGATGCTCCATCACGAACTGAATGATCTTTGGATCTTGATTGAAAAAATCCCGACCCGCGGCGATGGCGACAGCCTTGGTGCGGTTTTCCTGTTGTTGATCGAGCCATACCCCGGCACCCAGGACTTGATTGACGAGATCCTGAACCATGGCCGGATTGTCATGAATCAACTCCTCACGCACCGTCAGCACGCAGCAGATATAGTTTCGCCACTCGTCCCGGGTCATGCTCAGCGGGCGCGCGTATCCGGCTCGCTGAGCGGCGGCTCCGAAGGGTTCGCCGGTGCAGTACGCATCGACTGCGTTCGCATAAAGCGCGGCCGGCATATCGGGCGGTGCCATCTCCACGACTTGGATGTCGCCGGGCGTCATGTTTTCGCGGGCCAACATCTTTCTCAAGAACAGAAAGTCCACGGCGAAGCGGCTGGGAATCGCCACCTGCTTGCCCGCCAGTTGCCGGAACGTGCGGTATGGTGAGTCGGTCCGCACCATGATGACGGCACCAGAGCGGTGCCCGAGCGACACGATTCTTACCGGTACCTTCTTGTCGGCCAGGTCCATGACCAGTGGCGCAAGCATGTAAGCTGCCTGAATGCGGCCCGCCATCAAGGATTCCTTGACCTCAGGCCAGCCGTTGTACTTGCTGTACTGATAGTCGAATCTCGGTTGGCCGGCGGGGAGGGCGGCGTTGGTCCGCGCCTTGGAGGCACACGCCACCGGAAGCGTGAGATTGCAGGTCACGGGCAGTCCGCCCACCACCAACGCCTTACCCTTGGTGGTTCCGCCAGATCCGTTATCACAGGATGGCACGCTCAGGGGTAGAGCGGCCGCCATCAGCCCTTGCAATACTTGTCTGCGATTTAAGTTGTGCTGATCCAGGTGGGTGTCATCGGTTGCAAAGGCGCAACATCATAAGCAGCACATCTTGGCAGAAACAATCGGAGGTCGATAGATTTTCGCTATCGCGATGCCCGTCTTCCTGCTTCTTGACGGCGATACTCAGCGTGGGTTGACTGACATGGCAGCGCTCCGCGGCGCGTCCAAAATGCTTTTCCTGCGCCAGCGCCACGACATAGCTCAACTCAGTTAGAGTCATTGAGTTACAGAGTCCCGTGGTCGGGGTGACAGGATATGTTCAAAAGCTGGGGCCCCGTTAATGCGCAGGTGAAGGCCGCTAAAACAGCCACTTAAGCTGTCGTGACTCTATCACCGAGGCCCACTTTTGTACCCTTTGCTTGATACCGCTACCACGATCACTGGCGCGGTGCACCAAAACCAGGCCAAGCACCATTGAGCACCGTTAATTGAGTCTTTGCGACGAGGGTGCGGCGAAAAGGATGGATTTTATTACGCCGTCAATTTTTCTAAGGTACCAGGCCTCTGCCACTTCTACTGCGGATGCAAGACCGATGATGATCACGACGCTGGACGCAATAATTGCATAGGGTGAAAACCAAATGCTGCCGGGGGTCGATTCGCCGGCGACGATCGCCCATGAAGTCCAGCTTACGATGACGGAGAACTGCATGAAGTAGACCGGAAAGGATATTTTGCCGACGAATCGGGACAACCGAGTTCGCATCAAAGACGTGAGCGCTTTCGAGGAATAGATCGTCCAGACAGCGCCGGAAGCCACGAGAATCTGGGGATCGAGACCGAGAAACTTGGCTCTCGCTGTCGTATCAAGTACTAGGATTGCGACAATCGCTCCGGCAGTGAGAATCCCGTTGTACCTGAGAGTTTGCAATCTCGCGAAAAGCCCTGCGGCTCGCAGCCTTCCCAGCAAAATGCCAAACAGAAACAACGCGTACAGTGAACCAAGTATTCCGAGATACACCGCGAGTACCGCGAGGATGACCGTAGGGCGCTTAACCTTCGGATAGACGATTCCAAGTGAAAATACCAAAAACGATCCCGCGAGTTCCGGCGCCATCGGCCACATGAACGGGTTATAGGAAAGATCCAGATATCCGCTCGCGAAAACACCGATCAACCCGGTCTTAATTGCGTGCAGGAGCGAAGGGTCGAAGGACAAGAAACCGCCCAACCAATCGCCGCTGTGAACAATGGACGCGGCCGTCTTGTTATAGGTAAGTCCCAATTTCATCAACAGGTAGACGACGATACACGAGAACACGATCGGCCCGGCGAGTCGAAAGTATCTTTTGACGATCATTTTGGGCTCGATGCCTCGACCATCCAGCCTGGTATAGCACAGAGATAATGCGTCGCCTGAAAGCGCAAAGAACACGTAGACCGCTAGGTTTCCGTCGAGCAAAGTTCTCAGAATCGGTGATTGAAACTCGCTTCGAACGGCGCCGAACGTTTCGTAAGTCAGATGAGACATCAGTACAACCAACGCGGCCCATCCGCGGATGCCGTCGATTTCATATAGGCGGGGCGCCGAGATGGATTCAGTTGTCTTCATTCATGACCCGGCTTTTTTTGGCAGTATGTGGGAACCTAGTTCCCGCTTAGTGCATATTCTATGTCGGCAATTGACGATCGCACGATGTCTATCGGACCCAATTGCCGGCGGGGCGGAACTGAGCAGACTCAGGCACTTAGCCGTTGGTATCTTGGCGGTGTGTAGAATGACTAAATCTACGGGTCCGGCTAAAGAGTGTGTCAGATCGGATCAAACGGAATGGACAATTTCGAGTGGGGGAGGGAGCGACGATGCAGAGAGTCCCGATGTTGAAAGATGACGCAGGAAAGGGCGGCGGCGGCCGGCGCGATGAGCCCAAGAACGTGCTCGGCGATCGACTTGAAGTCTGCTCCTTGAGCCCGATGACGGGTTTCTTTCGTGACGGCTGCTGCGACACCGGCCGCGAGGACATCGGCAGCCACACCGTGTGCGCCGTTATGACCGCAGCTTTTCTCGAGTTTTCGAAGTCCTCCGGCAATGATCTCTCGACGCCGGTTCCGGAATTCGGCTTTCGCGGACTGAAGCCCGGCGATCGCTGGTGTCTGTGCGCACCTCGCTATCAGGAAGCGCTGCAAGCGGGGAGTGCGCCGCGCGTGGTCTTGCGCGCTACGCATGAAGGTGCCTTGAGCTACTGTTCGCTCGCGGACCTCAAGCGCTTAGCCGTCGATCTCGATTGACTCGCCGCACCGCCAAACCAACAAGGTCAGCATCCAGCCGCACGCCACCCTGTTGAGGTGCGCGTCGTTCTCGGTCACCGCGCCCTGCTGCCAACTCCGTGTGAGTTCCCCGAGACGACTTCCATACAAAACTCGATGAACATGCGCACTTTCGCCGCGCGGTGGAGCCGAGAGGGATATATAGCGTAGAGGGGAAAGCGCTCATCGGACCATTCCGGAAATAGCTCTACCAGCCGGCCCTTCTCCAGAAGATGCTTGCATCCCAGTTCAAGGACCTGGGCGATTCCGGCGCCGGCCTCGCACGCGCCAATCATCGTCCCCGCGTCCGATACCAGAAGTCGCGCCTTGACCCGGAGCGGGATCACTTCTTTCCTCCGTCTGAGCTCCCAGTCGTAAGGTCTGGCGTTTGCCGCATCGTAGAAGTCGATGCAATCGCATCCCTCGACATCCTTCGGGTGCCGCGGTCGCCCATGGGTTTTGATGTACGAAGGTGAGGCGACGGTCAGCACCCGCGTTTCGATTAGCTTTCGAGCGACAAATGAGCCGACGGGCGGCTCGCCGAAGCGTAATGCCAGATCGAATCCATCGGCGACAAGATCGCCCACCGAATCCCTCATAATTAGTTCTACTGAAACATCTGGGTAGCGCATCAGAAACGCCGCGACATGCCCTGATAAGACGATCCTAGAGAAGAATGGATCGATATTCACGCGCAAGCGTCCCCGCACCTTGTTCGTGGACCCGGAGGCTTCGATGGCCGCCTCCTCGATGCCGGCTAGGTGCGGCCCGACTTGTTCATAAAAACGGCGCCCTTCATCCGTAAGCGAGAGCGACCGAGTGGTCCTCGCCAGCAGCCGCGCGCCGACGCGCTGCTCTAAGCGCAAGAGTGCCCGACTCACACCTGAGGGAGAGAGTCCCAGGGCCTCGGCGGCCTTTGCGATTGTTCCCGCCTCGACCACTGCGATGAGCACGGTCACTCCAGAAAGAAGCTTGCCGCTGAATGCCATTTCCATTCCTGATTTATAGTCACGGCTCCGTTTACATAAACGCTGTTGTAGCATGAATGTCGCCGCGGGATAGTACTGCCATTGGGGCCGACAGGCCATTCCACAGGAGGAGTAACCAACATGTATGCAGTAACCGGTATCACCGGAAAAGTCGGGGCCGCGGTAGCCCGCAGCCTTCTTTCCGCCGATCAACCCGTTCGTGCGGTGGTCAGAGACGCGCTCAAGGGCGCTCCTTGGGCAAACCTTGGCTGCGACATTGCCATCGCTGATCTCGCGGACGCGCGGGCGCTTGCCGCGGCCTTCGCGGGGACAGAAGGAGTCTTTGCGATGCTTCCCCCGTTCTTCGATCCGGCACCCGGCTTTCCTGAAGCCAGGGGATTCATCGAGCCGCTTTACACAGCTCTTGCCAAGGCGAAACCGAAAAAAGTCGTTGCACTGTCCTCCATCGGCGCCGACGCGCCTCAACCGAATCTATTGAACGTGCTAGGTCTGATGGAGGATGCCCTTAAACCACTGCCCATGCCCGTCGTATTCTTGCGCGCGGCATGGTTCATGGAAAACGCCGCATGGGACATCGTCTCGGCCAGGGAAGGTAAAATTCAATGCTACCTTCAGCCGCTGGACCGTCCTATCCCGATGATCGCCACGGATGACGTCGGCCGTACCGCTGCTGCGCTCTTGCAAGAGCAGTGGAAAGGGCAGCGCGTGGTCGAATTGGAGAGCGCACAACGCGTGTCGTCAAACGCCTTGGCCGATGCATTCGCCAAGGCGCTTGCGCAACCGGTGCGGGCGGAAGCGGTGCCGCGGGACCGCTGGGAATCTATATTCCGTGCCCAGGGCATGAAGAACCCCATAGCCCGCATACAGATGCTCGACGGATTCAATGCCGGCTGGATCGACTTTCCGAATCGCGGCGCGAACGCCCGCAAGGGTTCAATCAGCATCGATCAGGCCATTGCCACCCTCATCCAAAGAGAACTCGCATGAACCACATCACCAATTTGCTCAAAGCCGGCAACATTGCCGCTGCCTCCCTGCTGGTCTTCGGGCTCACTGGCGCGGGCGCACGGGTCTCCCACGCCGTTGATCACTCACAAGGGTACAAAGCCATGTCAATGAACGACGATCTTGCCCACCGCTCCACCGACATCCACTGGCCTGCCGGCTTCGAGCCGGAGAAGGCCGACCTGTTCGCCCACAATGACCTGATCATCAATGCGTCCTGTGAGCGAGTCTGGACACATATCATCGAAGCGAGCCGGTGGCCGGCCTGGTACCCCAACTCCAAGGATGTCGAAGTCCAGGCAGGGGATCCGGTGCTCCGGGACGGAACGGTGTTCCAGTGGACCACGTTCGGCTTGACGATCGAAAGCAAAGTTAACGAATATGTATTGAACCAGCGCCTGGGATGGTACGGCTACGTGCCTGGAGCCAAGCCGAGCTTCTATCACTCCTGGTATCTGGAGCCTGAGGGCACCATGTGCCATGTGGTAATGGACGAGGTTTATCTTCGCCGGTATCAGCAATTCGTCCAGTCCGACTCGATGAAGCATATCGGTTCTCATACGGTCGATGACCGTGAAAGAGACCTCAGCACCGTCCTGCGTCGGGTCGATGTGAACCCGAAAGGGACGCTTGCCGAACGGCATGTCGACGATTCTCGCAATTGCATCTCCAACTGCTGCAGCATCGGCGTCGGGCGGAACGATCGCAGAGAACTTTTTTTTTTTTTTTTTTTTTTTTTTTTTTTTTTTTTTTTTTTTTGCTTTCATGATCTTGTTTCCATAGTTGGCGTATGGGCCAGCTTCGTACTCAGCGGCTTGAGCTTCGTCAGACGGCCGGCCTGAGTGCGCGAAATGATTTGTCCCACCGGTAAACGCCCCAGGGACGACAATTGATGTTTCAATGCCCCACAACGTGAGCTCTCGCGCGTAAATGACCGCCATCGCATCCATTCCCGCCTTCGCGGCAAAGTAGGGGGCGAGATACGGCGGTGTGCCGCCGGCGGAACTGCTGCTCGACACCCACACCAATAATCCATTTTGTTGCTTACGTAGCTGCGGCAAAATTGCACGATTTACACGCTGAGTGCTGAGCACGTTGATGTCGTAGAGTTCGGCGAGTTGTTCCGGGGTGAAGGCCTCAGCGGGGCCAAAGACCATATGACCCGCGTTATGAACGACCACATCGATATTTCCGTGTGTCGCGATGATCTTCGCTACGGCACGATCGACGGACTCCTGTGACAGGACGTCAAGCTCAATTGGTTGCGGTCTATACGAGGGAGTGCGCGGTATGCCATGGCGACAATTTGCAGGGCGTCTGGCGCCCGCATTGACTGGACCTAGCTTCGCCCGTTCGCACTTAAACGCGTCAATATGCGAGCCGTCATATGGCGTTCTTGCTGAGCTACGATTGCGTACAGCCCGCCGGCGACGGACAGCAGCCGTTTCCGACGCAGATCTGCCCAGCCTGCAACAGGTTGAACTCGGCAGCGCGACTTGCGAAGTCGCGAAGTGAATGCAGCCGGACTAGGCTTCGTCTGATTTACCTCTTGGCGTAAGAAGTGGTGATGTCATAAAAAGCATAGACTCGCGGCTTTTGATGTCAGCGCGCTAGAGACTGCAGCCCCGCAAAAACCTCCCTGCACTCGGCGAGTCGAAGGGATCGAGTCGCCTAAGGCGCTATGTGCATTCTTGATCGACAGATTGCACGGCGGATAGCGGTTGTGGCGCGCTGCTGAATGCCCACTTTATTGTGACGATCGCGATCGCCGCGATAACGATATTGCCCGCAATAAAAAGATAGGGAGCCAGTGCTGCGATCGCTCCGGCCTCTCGATGCGCAGCTATTTTCATCGCGGCCGTAGGCAGCGAAGCAGCTCCGAAGCTGAAACTCCACCACGCGGGCGTGAGTTCTGCTTGTACTAACCAAGGAAGTAAGCGAATGAGGATAAGCGCTTGCAGAAGAGCGTACCCAATAAGGGCGTACGCGAAAATATCAGGCGTGCCGCCGCCAACGTTCAGATAGGCCACAGCGCCCACTGCGGGAGCGGCGAATTGCAGACCCATTGCCGGGCGCAGCGGCGGCAGAACGGGCCTAGCGGTGTAGAGACGGAGCAGGATTACAGACTCGAGCGCGAACCATGTGAATAAACCACCGCCAAAGGCTAGTTTCCCCCAGTCGACATAACCCAAAGCCGCGCAAACACTGGCGCTAACGAACGCGCCTGCCACCATGGGAAGGTACAAAATGGGTGTGAGAGTTTCGGGTTTGCTGTCGCCCATCCAGAACCGGCCGGTTTGATAGATGGCAAATATCAGAGTCCATGCGATGCCGAAACAAAAACATCCGAGCGACAAAGTCCGATGCCTAGTCGAGAAGCCTGTCGAAGCAAGTAGGGAGACCACGCCTGCCAACCCGATGTAGCAGGATTGAATTGGATGGTCCAATTCCGCCATGGCGTCGGCACGACGCAATAGCCACTTTCCCAGATAGCTTATCAAAAGAAAAAACCAGAGTGTGGCACCCAACCAAATGAGTGTTTCTGAGACCCACTTCGGCTCGGACCAGATTGACTCAGCCGTCTGCCAGGCGAGTCCCAGCGCGACTAGGCCAAGGGGAATCGCGAAAAATGACGCTGGAATTGTCCTATATCGCAGCTGACGCGTCGGAACCACCGCTGTCGACCTGTTGATAAAACTCATCGGTGGCCTCCCAGTGATGTGCGCTACCGCACCCGACATTGAAAATTAGATGTCCACATGCTACTGGATCACGAGCGCGACAACGAACCCATTAGACCAAAGTATCGGCGCTAATTCTGTGTGAATCGGCCGGTCCAATGAACGCACGACCTTGTAATGAAATCCGTATTCAACGACTGGAAGAATTGGAAGACGCGACGCGACATAGGGTGTAGCGGCACCGGTAGAGTCAGGATTATTCTGTCGAACCGAGGGGCGTCATCGCAGACCACACAGGTTATGGGGCGGCGTTACTGCGCAACGCGTCAATCGAATATTTTCCCGCACCAGTAATGAACAACAGCAAAAAGCCTCCCATAATGCTGAGATTCTTATAAAAGCCATCCATGCTGTCGACTTGCCTCACACCTGTCATTGTCCAATAGCGATGCCCAATAAGCGCAGTTCCCAGCGTGTACAAAACTAATAGTAAAGCCGAAGGACGCGCGAACGCACCCACAGCGACCGCGAACGCAACCGGGAGCTCCATGAAGATCGCTATGGCAGCAGCCAGCCTTGGCATCGGGCCGCCAAGCTGCACTATTTGACTTACCGTACCCGAATAATCCCTGAGCTTTCTCCAGCCGAAAATCAGAAATAGCGTTGCGAGAAGAAGACGGGCCGCAACTATGATCCCATCGTTGAGGTGGTTTACCATTTCATTCGCCGGGACGAGATCGCATCGAACGTCCAACCCAAGCGCTCGTAGAACTGCTTGGATAACTCAATGGCGGATACCGGAATCACATGCACCTCGAGTTTCATCTCGGCTCTCGTTCCACTGATGCCAGAGGACTGTTGATTGACGCTGGTGCTTGCTTGAGCCATTCGATTCTCCTTTAGCCGATCGCGCAAATTTAGATGAGGCCGAACAAAGCCGTCGACAATTCTAAGATCGCCGGCCGGTTCGCAAGGGCGCTGACAGTTAACACCGGGGAGCAAGCACATCAGAGTTAATGGTGCGAGGCGATTGGACTTTGGTATCGCGACCGACTCTTACACGTGGCATCGCGCGGACGCGCGCCGGTTCACCAATACCATCGTGCAATACGACGAGCGGCATAGTTGTGGCCCAATAGCCTTGAGAGTTACCAACCAGCGAGGCTGTAGATGAAAACCTTATCGATCGTGCTTGCGGTGCTTACCATGGCTCTGACGCCGCTTGCGGAGGCCGCCGTAAAGAATATAGTCATCGTGCACGGCGCCTTCGCCGATGGTTCCGGCTGGAGACCGATTGCTACCATTCTGGAACGCGACGGCTACACCGTGTACGTTGTTCAAGAGCCATTGACGTCTTGGGATGCCGACCTTGCGGCCACGCGCAACGTGCTGGACCGCGTGGGTCCGTGCGTACTGGTGGCCCACAGCTGGGGCGGGATGATCATCACCGAAGTGGGTGACCGGCCGTCAGTCCGCAGTCTAGTGTATGTGGCCGCGTTTGAGCCGGATGTCGGCGAGACTGCCGGCG
This sequence comes from uncultured Gammaproteobacteria bacterium, assembly GCA_963755965.1. Lineage (GTDB taxonomy): Bacteria > Pseudomonadota > Gammaproteobacteria > Steroidobacterales > Steroidobacteraceae > Bog-1198. The sequence continues at coordinate 45,907 of CAVWLU010000001.1, read as the reverse complement.
CGCTGCAGGCGAAGAATCCGCCTGCTGGCGGACAGAGCGTCGTCCCTTCCGGTGGTGGATTCGTCTACGTGAATCCCACGGCATTTGACAAGGACTTTGCCGCTGGAGTGCCGGGTGCCACGGCTCACTTCATGGCGATCTCTCAGGTGCCTATCGCCGCAGATTCGTTTGGAGCCAAGGTGACGGTCGCTGCGTGGTCGAAAAAGCCGAGCTTCGCGGTGATTCCGTCGAAGGATCGTCAAATCAATCCGGACCTCGAACGATTCATGGCCAGCAGAGCCAAGTCCGAGACGCTCGAGCTCCCCGGAAGCCACGTGATATTTCTTCTACACCCCAAGGAGATCGCGGCGCTTATCGAGAAGGCGGCCCAGACGGCGAAATGACAAGCGGCTCCCGGGCGCTCATACCGATGGAGGAACAGCGGAAATCCGGAGGATCCGCCACTCGTATCCGATCGTAATAAAAGGAGAGCAGGATATGAGACGGCTCGCTTACTTCTTGAGAGCTTTTGGTGTGCTGAGCAGCGTGGTCGTGGTGGGCGCGAGTCAGAGTAAATCGTCCTTTAAACCTTACAGAGGCTTTCATCATGTCGACAAATAACCCCGATATCGCCGTTGCACTTTATGACCAGCACACTAAGGCGGAAAATGCTGTGAAGGCGTTGCAGCGAGCCGGTTTCGACATGAAAAAGATTTCGATCATCGGCAGGGATTACCAGACCGAGGGACACGTCATTGGCTTCCTCAACGCCGGCGATAGGGCCAAGATTTTCGGCAAATACGGAGCGTTTTGGGGTGGCTTGATGGGACTGCTATTCGGTTCGGCGCTGATGTTCGTTCCCATTCTAGGCCATGTCGTCATTTTGGGCCCGCTCGCCGCCACGCTTTTCGGCGGCCTCCAAGGCGCGGTGGTGGTCGGTGGCGTGAGTGCGCTGGCGGGTGCTCTGATGTCGATTGGTATTCCCAAGGACTCGGTATTGCGTTATCAAACGGCGTTAAGTGCGAACAAATTCATCCTGATGGTCCAGGGCGACAGCCAGGAGATTTCGCGTGTACAAGAAGTACTGAGGTCCTCGGGTATGTCTTCCTTCGAGTACCACCCGGCGCGGAGCGAAGCTCCTGCCGCCGCACATGCGTAAGCGCCAACCGCAGGAGTTATCTATGAACAAGATACAAGTCGAGCAGAAAAGCTATCAAATGCCGCCGTAGTCCACCGATACTTTCGTGCAATGGCCTGAGTTCACGACTGTTGATTGAATGAGAGCCGAAGAAGTGCGGACACCGAACCTAACAAACGAGGTGACAACGATGAAGACCATGAACAAGCTGACGATTGCGACAATTGCGGTCGTGCTCGTCGCCGCCGGCGGAATAGCCTGGTCCGCACAAGACAAGTACAGTCTGAAACTCCCGAACGGGCTGGCTTTCTCAGAATTCAGGGGATACGAAAACTGGCAGGTGGTCTCCGTCAGTCAGACCACAGAGCTGCTCAAGGTAGAGGTCGCCAACCCGACGATGATCGAGGCCTATCGGGCCGGCATTCCAGGCAACGGCAAGCCGTTCCCCGACGGCTCCAAGATCGCGAAGATCGAGTGGAGACCGAAAAAAATGGCGGAGTCACCTTTCGCAGTAAACGTGCCGGACACCTTGCAGGATGTTTTTCTCATCGAAAAGGACAGCAAGCGGTTCCCGGACACCAAGGGATGGGCCTATGCGGTATTTGACTATCAGCCGGCATCCGACACGTTCACAGCGGATCCGACCGGCACGGTGAATTGCGGTTTCGCGTGCCACACGATCGTGAAGGACAGGGATTACATTTTTCACTCATACCAGAAGCGATGATTCGTCATGTCGCCTCTGGTACCTCCTCGGTGTCCACACCAATCATGAGTAGAAGCTGCGCGCATCTGGGTACCATCGGGTTGAGCCTGCAGACTGGTAGCTGCCGGCACGATTATGGGTTTGGCTCTCGGCCTCATGATTGCATTGTTCATTGCGATGAAACCGGCCCTCTTTGCGGGGCTGATCCAGTAACTAGGCAGCTTCGTTCATCAACAAGTTGACATGAGCAAAAACTTCAAGGTCGGCGATCACGTTCGCTGGAATTCCGAGGCTGGCTATGTTTCCGGCCGGATAATCAAGATCCACACGCGCGATACGGAGTACAAAGGCTATGCGCGCCATGCCAGTGAAGATGAACCTCAATTCGAGATCAAGAGCGACAAGACTGATCACATTGCCATGCATAAGGGACCGGTGTTGCAGAAGATAAACTGAGCACGCATGTCCGAGCGATTGGCCACTTGGTTTCAGTGCGCCACGACGATGAATTCGACGGTCTGGACACTCGAACAACACCGGATAGAGGTTGTGGTGGATGTGCGGCGGGCAGTGCGCTTACCGAGGATGGCGTCGCTTATCATAGGATTGCTGCGAGCGCGAACTAGCGAGTAAGCAGCGGCTGAATTCGCCTGCGTAGCTCGGGAAGTAAGTGCTGTTCAAAGTCTGGATTTCGTTTTAGCCATGGCCTGTTGCGCGGCGATGGATGAGGCAGCGGAATGTAGGATGGGCAATACTCCGCCCACGCCTTCGTTGTTTCCGCCAAAGATTTCTTGCGGCGCTCGCCGAGAAAATGACGCTGCGCATACTGACCTATGAGCAATGTCAATTCAATGAGTGGTAGCCTGGTCAATAACTGTTGGAGCCATAACTGCGCGCACTCAGGCCGTGGCGGCAAGTCGCCGCCGTTCCCGCGACCCGGATAGCAGTAGCCCATTGGGATTATCGCGATACGCGACGGGTCATAGAATTCAACTGCACTCAGGCCCATCCACTCGCGCAATCGTTGTCCGCTAGGATCGTTCCAGGGAATACCTGTTGTATGCGCGCGCACCCCGGGAGCTTGTCCGACGATCAGGATCCGGGCCGTCTTAGCCGCTTGCAGCACCGGCCGCGCTCCCAACGGCAAATGCCCATCGCAAACATGGCAAGCGCGCACTGCCGACAATAGCGACTCGAGCGTACGGTAGCTTGAAGCAGCCAACGCTAAACGACCCAACACGTCATCATGATGATCACCGGCACATACTTCTAAATAACTGCAATCATATGCCGTTTCGCAATCGCCTCGATCTCGGGCTCCGTGAGTGCCGAAAGATCAATGATCTCGGTGGCCCTTATCCGTTGCGAAAGGTCAATGTGGTGCTTATTTAGATACTCCACCAGGACGCTCATCGCACTACTTTTGCCGGTTCCATGCCCAACCAGCACGATTTCGTTCGCAGATACCAAGGCAACGGCCACCTCTTCATAGAAGGACGTTTCTTCGGGTACGCGATCGCCCTCATAGTGAGCCTCCTTCCGATGAACCAAATGGTGATGGTAGTGGTGGGGGTCGTAGGGCGTGATGGTTACTGCATCCTGCGAACGACTCTCACCGAGATCGTGAAAGATATGTGCTGCATGGTGATCGATAACGACGATCATCCGACCCGGCTGAATGAACTTAGCCGGGGGTGATTCAGATCCTGCCAGTTTAAGAAATTTCCTAAGTCGCGACACCTCCTCGACACTGATTTCAGGCGTGTGCGGTCGCTTGAAGACCTCGCGTCGCGTACCCACCACGAAGGCGAATTCATCTCCTCCGTGTGCCTGAATCTGACCTAAATGTCCGATGAGATCAAGGACGTCGCTCCAGTGCAAACTTCTTGGTAGTTTGCCATGGAGCAAACTCTGATGAAGCTTTGCGAATTTATGATGAAGGTGCGCGCTCACTTTCGGGCGCCATTCTGTTGTAAAGGATTGAATCGATCTACGTGTTTCAAGTTGGCCTCACTGAAAACTAAAAGACGCCGCTAAATCAGTTTTGCCGGGCAGGCATTACATCCTATGCAGGGGACGCTCTGAACTACTCCTGCACTCGCGCTCTCTACACCTATCCAAGGCAATCAGATCAGCTCCAGTGAGGCGGGTAAATTGCACCAAGGTATTGGAGCGCACATTGGCGTATTTGCGTTTGCTCGATCCCTCGTTTCTGCAATTGACGTCTAGTGATGACTCCGAGTTGGCCAAAGGTATTGACACATACCTTCGTGCAATCAAATTCCGTTCATTTCTCTGCTTTGATTGCGCCATGTCGCTTCCAAATGAATCCGAATGGTCTGCGCTGGCCACACACGAGCCCTCATTGGGCTCCCACGTGGTAACACCTCGTCGCGGCTACCTGCATCATGGAATATACGTCGGATCCGGCCGCGTCGTGCACTATTCAGGGTTGGCGTACGGTCTTCGAAGAGGGCCGGTAGAAGAGATCTCACTGGCCCGTTTCACGGATGGTCGCTCAATTCGGGTGAGAGCGGGCGCGGAGCCCTCGCATTTTGATCGATGCGAGGTGGTTCGCCGCGCGCGGTCGCGAGTAGGCGAGAACAGCTATAGGCTGTTCAGCAACAACTGTGAACACTTCTGCGAATGGTGTGTGTACGGCGAGCACCGCAGTTACCAGGTGGAGGCTTTGATAAGGCGTCCCGCCCGTGCGCTGCGCACGCTGATCCGATTCGTATCAAAGGCATGTTCGATGTCTGCAAGATTTCTGCTGGGCCCGCGCTCCGGCCCCGAACAGAGAGGTTCAATGACGCGCCTGATTGGCAGACCCGCTCAAGGCTGACAGCGGCGCGCTCTTGATCGAGAGTGTTGAGCGACACCATTACGTAGCCAAGCCGATACCAAGGGTTAATGGATGCGGCCTAGCGAGTGGCGCATTCTCCGGTCAGAGAGGCGAACAGGTATCCTGCCTCGTTTCGGAAGGAGGACATGATGAAGGGCATCAGTTGTATGTTGGCGGCTGTTTTGGTGCTGAGCGGCGTGATTGTCTACGTCGCTCATGCATCCGTACAGGCCGGTGGAGAGGCGAGCCCCATCTTCGGTATCAAAATTCCCCCAGGGTACCGCGACTGGAGAGTGATCACCGTTGCTCACGAGGAAGGCAGCAATAACGATCTTCGCGCCGTTCTGGGCAACGATATAGCGATTAAGGCGTATCAGCAAGGAACGCTGCCGTTTCCGGACGGCACGATCATCGCCCGGCTAGCGTGGAGCTATGTCCCGTCTGAGGAAAACAACAAAGTCTTTGGCCGTGCCCAATCCTTCGTCGCCGGCGCCCCGATAAATGTTCAGTTCATGGTCAAGGATTCAATAAAATACGCGGCGACGGGTGGCTGGGGATTCGCTCAATTCAAGGACGGAAAACCTGCCGAGGAGGCGACGCTCAAGACTTGCTTTCCTTGCCATCAGCCTTTCAAGGCAAGGGATTTGGTTTTCAGTCATTATTCGCCTTGATGTACGTGACCTGAGTATTAGGCGATACCCGGCAGCGGAGAAATCTTGATCGAATACCGGCAGGCGACTCTTTTGCGGATTGCCCTGGCGAACAGCGTCGGATTTTCGGCCTCGACGGCGGTACCGATCTGGGTCGGCAGTGTGGGCGCTCACTTCGGCTATCCTTCATGGGGTGCGGGGGCCGTGGCCACGGGGCAGCTCGCCTGCGCGGCTCTACTCAATGCGGCGACTCCCTGGCTGTTCCGGGGGGCGCACCTCAAGAAACTGGCCTTCGTGGCGGCCGCGGTTGCTTTGCTGGGGAACGGGCTGGCGTGGCTCGGATCGTCTTCCGTGTTCATTGCGGGTTGCCTGCTGTGTGGCGCGGCTTTCGGAGTGTTGCTGAACGTCACGAACCGTCTGGTTGCAAGCTCGACTGCTCCACAACGTGGCTACGCGATCGTGCAGCTCGTTGAGGTTCTGTTCTGCATTGGGTTTTTTCTGGGCGTGCCGCCCATTGTCGAGCGATTTGGGAGTCTCTCCGTGTTTGCGGCGCTGTCGGTGCTTTGCGCCGGGGTCTTTGTTTTGCTGGCTGGTGTACCCGTCTGCGCCCCTGGGGGTTCGGAAGGGGACGCGTCTGTCAGTACCGAGGGACGCGTCATTAAGTTGAAAGCGGGCCACGCCCCTCCTAACACTGGTGCGGCTGTTCTGAGCTTATGCGCTACTGTTCTTCTGTTTGCCGGCCAGAGTTCTGTCAACGCTTCACTGGTGTCGATCGGCGCGGCAGTTGGTCTGAATGTCCTATGGGTGGGACGTGTCATATCACTGGGATTGCTCGCCAGTCTCTGCGGCGCGATATTTGCCCGTGGACTGGGCGAGCGCGCCGGCCTGCTCCGGCCCTTACTCGCCGGCGCGGGCGTACTCGGCAGCGCCATGCTTGTGGTTACCGTAGGCGGAGGAGCTGCCGCGTTCGTCGGCGGTGCCATCGTATTGTTCATGGGCATCGTGTTCGTGGTTCCGTATATTTACGCGCTGTTGGCGGGATTGGATAAGGCTGGTCGTTGGGCCTCGATCGGGCCGGCATTTGTGCTAACGGGGTGGGCGTTGGGGCCCGGTATCGCGGGAGTAGTGATTCGTGGAGTTGACTTCACGACACTCGGGTATGTGGCTTTGGCTTGCGTCGCGGTCGCTATGGCCTTGTTTTTATGCGCGCAGCGCGTGCGCTTGCGTGCGGAGCTTGCGAGCGCGGCTGAGGCAAACTACGACGTTGGATCCGACGAGCCTGCGCACGCGCGCCAGGGCGCGAGGCTTTGAGTTATTCCAATACCTGATTGTGTTGGAGGCGTGGCAACCCCCGAGGTTAGTTTGACCGCCGAACAAAAAACAGGGAGCGATTTCATGCGTAGATTCCTACTCGGAGCGGTCGTCACTTCATTCATTGTGGCGGCGGGGATAGATGTGTCGGTCGCTCAAACGGCGGATTCCGACACCTCGGGCCTGCAAGAGATTATCGTGACGGCGCAAAAGCGGCTGGAGAACGTCAATACGGTACCGATCGTGATGACGGTTTTAACGAACCAGGAACTGATTCAATCGGGAGTCGGCAGCACTCAGGAGCTTGAATTGGCGACCCCGGGTTTGGTTTTCGGCAATACGAACGGTTTTGCACAGCCGTATATCCGGGGGATTGGTACTGACCTGATCGGTCCGGGACAAGATTCGCCAGTCGGATTTTATCTCGACGGTGTCTATTTGCCATGGACCCCCAGTGTATTGCAACAGTTCGGCGATATATCGCGTATCGAAGTGCTGAAAGGGCCGCAAGGCACCCTGTATGGCCGCAACACCACAGGGGGTGCCGTAAACATCATCACGCGCGACCCGGAACAAACATTTTCGGCGGACGCAACGTTAAGCGCCGGGAATCTTGGATACGCAAAGGCAACGACCTATATTACCGGGGGCCTAACCAATGAATTGAGCGCCAATTTCGCGGGCGTGTACACGATCCACAATGGGTTTGGCAACGTGTTCAACAATGGAGACCGCGTCGATGACCTCGACCAATTTGGACTTCGTAGCAAAATAAAATACCAAATCAATGACAGCTGGGACATCTTATTTGGCGGGGATTACGCGCATAGGAACGACACCTCCAACTGCGTGTGCACGGCGTTGGTGGGAAGCGACATGCCGCTGCCGCCCGGTGTGGGCCCTAGCTTTCGAGCGCGCAACACCTATACGGATGTTGACCCCACTCCTTTTCAAACGGCCACCGATTTCGGCTCGAATCTTACGGTGCACGGCCACATGGGCTGGGCGGATTTCACGGCCACCACGGGTTTTCGTGACGACTATTTGGTGTCTATGTCGGACGGAGATCTTACGTCACTGCCGTTGCTGGCCTATCAGGCTTACGAAGGCGAACAGCAATTCACGCAAGAAGTTCAATGGACATCATCCGGCTCATCGCCGCTGCAATGGATTGGCGGTCTTTATTTCCTCAAGGCGAATGCCTTTGAAGGACCCGTGAATGTCTGGGCAGGCGTTCCCACTACGGATCCGGCAAATGCAGCCTTGCTAGATGGGAGAACCCGCATCAGCTCGTATGCCGGGTATGGCCAGGCAAGTTACGAGTTGCCTTACGGATTTAAGCTAATCGCTGGCTTTCGAACCAGCTATGAGCAGCGGAAATTGACCGCGCAATCAAATTTTGTGACTGATTGGCTCGATCCCGCCGTGCGCGCTGAGTTGGGCTTACCCCCGCTCGATGCTTCGAAGAGCTGGACCACCACAAAACCAAAGGCCACGTTTCAATGGGAAAATCCGGGTCAGTTGCTGTATGCAAGTTATTCGACGGCTTTCAAGGCCGGTTCCTATAACCTTATCAGCGAAAACTCCCCCGGCCCGCTAGAACCTGAGAACATTAAGTCCTATGAAGTCGGAGGAAAGCACGACTTCCCATTCTTGAATCACGGACACCTGGATTGGGCCGTTTTCTACTACAACTACAGCAACATACAAGTCGCCGTTCAAGACCCGGGCGTCGGCGGAATCGCGGCTTCTCAAAATGCCGCGTCGCTTATCAGCAAGGGGATCGATCTGGATCTCGCCGTACCCATCGTCAGGAATTTGACCGCAAGCATCGGCATGGAGTATCTGGATGCCCGGTATGAGAGCTTTCCGGACGCGCAGGTTCCCAACATCGTGAACGACGAATTGGGCACCGATACCGCCATAGGTTCGACAAAATCGGTGGATGCTTCCGGAAATCGCGCGGAGCGCTCGCCACTTCTTACTTCCACCGCACAGCTTCAGTGGTTACTTCCCATCAGCACCGGCAATGTCTCCACGACGGCCACCTATTATCACAACAGCGGCTTTTACTTCGATGCGGGCGATGAGGTCCAGCAAAAGGCCTACAATCTCGTGAACCTCTATATTCAGTACGCCCTGCAAGGAAATCGCTGGAGCGTGGCTGCTTGGATCAACAACGCATTCAATGCCACGGTGGTGGCGGGCGTTGGTTCGTCGCCCTACGTGGTGGCCGCACAGTATCTTGATCCGCGACTTTTTGGCTTGAGTGCCTCGGTCCACTATTAGCTGGACTGTGAATCTTCCCAACTCTGTAAAACGTCTGCATCGAATGCGGCTCGATCCGTGCGAATCTTTTGGTCGACATAGACTGCACTATCGTCAGCAAATATTCGGTCTAACCCGGATTCCAATCCCTCCAATGTGCGGTTCACAACTTGGCTTGGGCTAGTCTTAGGAGAGGTGACGTGCGCGGACATGTCGGTGTCGATGTAACCCGCATAGACGCCCGCGACGTGGGTTCGCTGCGACCGCAGCTGCACGCGGATGGCGTCTGTTAGTACTTCCTCTGCCGCTTTCGACGCACAGTAGGTTGCTATGAATGGGCTTGCGAACCAGCTCGCGACCGACAGCACGTTTACAATTGCGCCTCCGCCATTTTTCGCCAAGACGGGGGCGAACCGCTGGACCATCGAAAGCACTGCAAAATAGTTTGTCTCCATTTCTTGGCGCGCCGCCCATTCACTCTGCGTTCCGAGCATGGGGGAGTCTCGCAGTACGCCTGCGTTGTTAACCAAAAGTGAAATGTCCTGACACCTGTGCGCTGCCGATATGACATCGGCGACCGAGGTTACGTCCAGCGCGATAGGCATGACTCTTGAATCGCGTATGCCGATCTTTGAGACATCCCGCGCCGCCGCGTAAACCTTTCCGGCTCCGGCTTGAAGGAGGCCTTCACAATAAGCGAGGCCTAGGCCGCGATTACTGCCGGTTACCAATGCCACGCAATCTTGAATTTTCATGTTGGAGTGTGGGCTCGACGGCTGCCGATCGCCGACATTCTAACGCAACAAGGGCGCTGGACGGTCAAGCATTGCTTCGGGGAGCCGGCTCGTGAGAGATTCGCGCCGAAGCCTTAACATCAACATCTGGACCCTCAGCATCAAGGTATCCTTGACGCGCGCTCGACGGCACAGGCGGGGTGAACATGGTCAGTGACGAAAACGCGGAGATGAAGCTCGACCTCGGCAGCATTGTGAATGCGCTTCCCGCACTGGTCTGGACAACGCAAGGCGACGGTCGGAGCGATTTCGTCAACCGTTCCTGGTGCGAATACACGGGTCTCGGACCTGATGCGGCGCTCGATCACGGCTGGCAGAAGGCAATCCATCCCGATGATCTGACCTCATTCCTGGACGGCTGGAGCAGCATCCAGCAATCCGGCGTCGCCAAAGAGATCGACGGTCGATTGCGACGCTTCGACGGAGAATACCGTTGGTTCGTGTTCCGGCCTTCCTTGATGGAGGATATAAGCGGCCGTGGTCGTTGGTGTTGGCTCGGATTGAATGTGGACGAAAGTGCCTCGCTTGATGGCCGCCTGCGTCGCTTCTTTGACATGCTGCCCTGGCAGGCGGGGTTCCTGAACGCGGCCGGCGTATCGGAGTTCAGCAACCTGCAGTCCCTCAAGGACTTCAGTATGACCCAGGCGGAGTTGGAGCAGTGGAGAACGTCCGGGATCATCCACGTGGATGACCACGAGAGGAACGACAACGCTGCGACTGCTCTGCTGACGACGGGCGACATGTTCGACGAGCAAATTCGCATGCTCTACCCGGACGGCGCCTATCGGTGGACGCGCGCACGCTGCGTCCCGGTCCGTGACGCGCAGGGCAACATCGTCCGCTATGTAACCTTCCAGATTGACGTCGACGATTTAAAACGGGCGGAGGATCTGCTTGCGGCTGAAGTGAAGCTGCTTGAGAAGGTGGCGCGAGGCGAACCATTGAGCCAGGTTCTGGACGCCCTCAGCCGTCACATGGAAGAGCTCTGCGTCGGTTGCTTCTGCAATATCCTCGTGGTTGCACCCGACAACCAGCACTTCGAGGTCGGCGCCGGCCCCAGCCTGCCCGACACTTTCAATGATCTCCTCAACCGCAAAACCATTGACCGCGACGGGCACGACCCCTATTCGATGGCGTTCATCGAGAAGGCCCCGATAATCGTCGGGGACTTGGCAAATGACCCGAGATGGGATGGGTCGGCTTGGCCGGCGATGATGAAGACCCACGGCTACGCCGCATGCTGGTCGATGCCCATCATGTCGGGTTCAGGTGAAGCCGCCGGGATCATCGCGATCTATCGGCGCGAGCCAGTGAACCCAACAACACAACAGCAAGACCTCATTGACCGGTTCGCAAAGATCGCGGGTATCGCGATCGGCCGTACGCGGGCCGACGAAGCGCTAAATCAGGCGCGGCTGGAGCTGACGCATGTAGCGCGACTCGCGACGCTCAGCGCGATGACTGCCTCCATTACGCACGAGGTGAGCCAGCCTATCTCCGGCATCCTGACCAACTCCAACACCTGCGCGCGGATGTTAGCGGCCGACCCACCTAACGTCGTCGGAGCCGCCGAGACGGTTCGGCGCACGATCCGAGACGCCAATCGTGCCACCGAGGTCATTAAGCGTCTGCGAGCGATGTTTGCAAAGAAGGCGCCGACTATGGAGATGGTCGACCTCAATGATGCGGCGCGGGAAGTGATCGCCATGTCTTCGGCCGAGCTACGACTGAGCCGCTCGGTCTTGGAGACCGACTTCGCGGAACCTCTGCCGGCGATCAGCGGCGATCGCGTGCAGCTGCAGCAGGTAATCCTGAACCTGCTGCTGAATGCAGCGGATGCAATGGCCGGCATCGAGGATCGGCCGAGAACGCTCCGAGTTCAGACGGAAATCCATGGCAGCGACAGGATCAAACTGCTCGTTCGGGACTCCGGCGTCGGCCTAGACCCGCGCGGCATCGAGAAGCTGTTCGAAGCGTTCCACACGACCAAAGCGCATGGCTTAGGTATTGGTCTCGCGATCAGCCGTTCGATCATCGAGAGTCATAAGGGACAGCTGTGGGCGACGGCCAACGACGGACCGGGCGCGACATTTGGTTTCTGGATCCCTTTCGCCTCCGGCGCCGTCACTGATACGGCTGCCATCACGAGCCCAGGGCTTCTCCGACTCTCAGTCTGGCGGACGTCACCGTCAGCTAGGCTTCGCGGGCTGTGCTAATTCCAAGCCGCCCCGCCATATTCACCAGGTCGACGAAGGTGGTGGCGCGCATCTTTTCCATGACCCTACCTCGATGTGCCTTGACGGTGATCTCGCTGATATCCAGCTCGAAAGCGACCTGCTTGTTCATTAGTCCCTTCACGACGAGATTCATGACTTCGCGCTCGCGTTTACTCAGCAAGGCGAACCGCTCTTGTAATTGACGCTGAACGCCTTCTCGCTTCAAATTAGCTTGGCTGCGAAGCACAGCGTCACGAATCGCTCCGATCATTATCTCGTCGTCGACCGGTTTGGTCAAAAATTCAGCTGCACCCGCTTTCATTGCCCGGACCGACGTCGGAATATCGCCGTAGCCCGTTATGAAAATGATCGGTGTCGAGGACTTCTCATCACTTATGCGCTGCTGGATATCAAGACCGCTGAGATCCGGGAGATTGACATCCAGGATCAAGCAGCTTGGCACCACGGTCGGCAACTGCGCCAGAAACTCTTGTGCCGATTCGAACAGCGCAGGTTGCCATCCCTCGTTCTGGATCAAGAGCTCCAGGGATTCGCGAACCGAGATATCGTCGTCAACAACGACAACTGTAGGTCTGGCCGGCGTCATCGCAAGCAACCTCGCAAGGAGATTTGTTGTATCTATTAAATGCATGGGGCGTCTCCTTAGGCAAGAGGGGTTACTTCAAATTTAACGCTCTTTTCAACGCCTCAAGCAAGGCGGTCTCGCTGAACGGCTTCAACAGGCAATCGACCGCTCCTTCGCGCATATCCGGGAGAGATGCAAATTCAGGGTGGGCGGACATAAAAATAGTAGGAATTGAATAGCCGCGCTTCACCAGCTCGCGATGCAGCTCCGGACCCGACATCCCTGGCATCGCGATGTCAAGAATCAGGCATTTGGCTTTGTCAGCGACACCTGATTGGAGGAATTCCTCCGCTGTCGCAAACGCCTTCGTGCCGAATCCAAATTCGTTGAGGAGGCCCGGCAGCGATTCCCGCACAGACTCATCATCGTCGACGACGGCTACAAGGATTGCGGCGCTTTTCATGGGATTTCCAAGCCCGCGCTATTCCGGCCCCGCGCCGCGGGCGCCAACACCCGAAGTTGGCGCCTATTGGTGCTCGGTGATTGATAGGCCATTGGCAATTCTCGCGCCGGACGAACGGCTCGAGCTATAACACTTAAGTATCGGTCGCCCGGCCAATCCCCAAGCGTCCTCATTTTTATCCTGGCCACCCGGCGGCGGCTGCCTCTGCGACCTCAACGTCCTGCTGGACACTGCCGCCGCTTGCTCCGACGGCCCCAATTACCACGCCACCGCGTTTGATGGGAATTCCTCCGCCAAAAATCACGACCCTGGAGTTGTTGGTCGTATTGATCCCGAAGCCCTGCTGTCCGCTTTGCGCCAAATGCGAGAGGTCATCGGTCGACATGTCAAATGCTCGAGCGGTCCAGGCCTTGTTGATTGCAATATCGACGCTGCCCAGCCATGCGCCGTCCATACGCACATGTGCCACGAGGCCTCCGCCAGCGTCGGTAACGGCGATGTTGTACGGCATTCCCAATTCGATCGCTTTGCGTTCGCCTGCCGCGATAATTTGCCGTGCGTCGGCGAGGTCCAAAGACAAGGCTGGTCGGGTCATGTGAGTTCCTTCGTTGGCGTGTTGGAAGTGTCATCAGATCACAAGATATGGGACTGCTCGATTGCACGATGGTATTGGTCATTACGGTATGTTGGCGTTCGCGAGTGCAGGGCTGTCAACGCTCGGCTGTGAGAGTCGATACCAACGTGCAATAGCGGGATCGCCGCGGGGACCTGACACTGACTTCCTTCAACGTGGTTGCAATAGGAGATTCCGATGGATGCGACAGTGAAGACGACACCCGCAACAAACGCAAAGCAGATATTTCTGAGTAAGGTCTCGCCGGCTTACTGGAGGGTTACATTCAATAATCCGCCGCTCAATCTGATGGGCCCTGAATTCGTGATGGAGTTCGACGAGATCATCACGGCGATCGAGAGCGCTGAGCAGCTCAGGGTTGTGGTTTTCGATAGCGCGGTCGATGGCTTCTTTCTGAACCACAGCGATTTCACGGTCAAACTCGAAGAACTGACCAGCCTGCCGCAAGGGCCCACGGGGCTGGAAGCCTGGCCCGACATTCTTGTGCGGATCACTCGCGCCCCTGTCGTATCCATCGCCAAAATCCAAGGACGAGCAACAGGCAATGGCAGTGAAATCACCTTGGCTTGTGACATGGCTTTCATCAGTCGCGAAAGAGGCCTTCTGTCGCAGTGGGAAGTGGGCGTTGGCATGGTCGCCGGCGGTGGGCCCATGGCACGTCTGCCGCGGCTGATAGGCAGAGGCCGGGCTTTGGAAGTGCTCTTGGGTTCCGACGACATCTGCGGCGACCTGGCTGCGGCCTACGGCTACGTCAATAGATCACTACCAGACTCCGAGCTGGATGCGTTTATCGAGGCTCTAGCGACACGCATAAGTGCATTCGATAAATGGGCCATCTCTAACACGAAGCGCTTGGTGAACGCCGCCAGCTTACCGCAGGATGTCGAAATCGCGGCTGGTTGGGATGCCTGTATTGCCTCGGTAGTGCGCCCGACGACGCAAGAAAGAATCAAGGAGTTGATGGCACGAGGATTCCACAAACCAGGGAGCGTAGAGACTCGCCTGGGCTATTACTTGGGGCAGCCTGACTAGATGTCATGCCTACACCGCAGCCGTGTTGTCGATCGCAACCAAGGATCCCTCCTGTCCTATCGCCATCCTCCCAGTGATTTTTGGGTTGCGCGTGAATCCGTGTTGACCGAGGCTATCGAGAAAGCCTTCGGGCAGCTGCGAGCCATACCGGAGAGTGTCGCTACGCTCGGCATGATTGATTCTCATCCCGGAGGCGAGGAAGACTATCTCGTCGTCGGTCCGCGCCACGCTCAAAAAGGAGCGGCGATTCAGGCGCGGATCAACCGGCCAGAAAGGCGGCTAGCGAAACAGCTGATAAGCGAGGGTGCCATGGTTGCCTCAGGTATCCTTTTGGGATACGCACAAGCCTTCGCCTCACGCATCAACAAGTACTGGCCCCAACTTGCGCAAGAGTCGAACCGTACTCTCGAAAAGGATCCCGCCGCCGAAGTCGAACGAAAATTCTCCGCGTTTGCGTACAGGCAGATTCCGCGCTTGGCCATGCATTCGGTGCGGCTGTCTCCCCCGACATTTCCCGCCCGCGCATTTCCAGTGCAGGGCAGCGGCTGGTGCAGCCGACAATTCGGTGGAATTTAAGCACTGGACGCTCCGACTCGTTTGTTCCATCCGTGGAAACGCGAGAAGTCTCCGGCGTCCCATGCCTCGCGGAGTCCGGGAGTACTCAGATCCCAATCTGGTCGGATCTCGCCGGTCACCGCGCGTAGGTCATGCCAAAGATCAACGATCGAGGGACGTCCCCAGAACCAGTAGCCGTTGTAGATGCTGTGGATGATGAGACCCGGCTTGAGCACCAGCGTGTGAGGGATCATCGGGTTATGTTCGGGGTCGGTGTACTCTTCGATTCCGAGGTCCTTCTGGATCACTCGCCCGGGGTCGGACAGGAAGGTCCATTCGGCGCCGACTGACGCGCGGAACTCCTGGAGCGTGTGGTGGTCGTCGGTGGCGATCGTAACAATCTGAGTGTACGCCACAGCGACCGAGGGATAGAACGCGGCGAGTTCGAGATGCTGCCGATGCTCCTTTGGGCAGTAATGGCCGCGCGCGAGCGTGAGGACCAGCGGATCGTCGCCCTGCAGCGCGCTGAGTCTGCGCAAATCACCCATGTGATTCGGCAGCTCATAGTCGGGAAAAACGCCTCCCGGTACGATATCAGAACGCATCGTTGGACTCCTCTGATAAAAGGCCTTCGTTCCTACACGGCAGCAGTTCGCTGTCGCACGGTTCCGACTCAGTGGAGCACGCGCGCAGCGGGAGATCGATTGGACCATAGTATTGGCGACACTCGTGAGGTCGGCCGGCGACAACCCGGGACTCGCTGTTGTCGTCGCGGAAGTCATACGAAAGTGTTCTCTATACCATCGTGCAATCGCTTGATTCTGACTTCTTTGGTCTGATGACGCTCGTTGCATTTATCGTCATCGGAGAGCCCCGTGATCGCCTTACCATCAACGCCGATCGTTTACGTGTTTGCTGCGGACATTCGCTCAATCGCTTCGTCGATCGGTCAAAGGTGCAAGGCTGCCATGAGCGGAGTCCGATTTCGCGATTGGCCGGCTCTGTTCCTTCCCATGATGGCAGCGATTGACGGCTGTCTGACGATAGGTCTGGTGCCTCAGTCAACGCTGATGGCCACCGCAGTACTGAGGCGGCTCTCCGGCAAAATGAGACGGCACTCGGCGGAACGAAGCGCCAATACCTTTGTTCTATTGCCGCGAGTCTTGGTGCGTGTTGCCATCGCAATACGATGAAACTTAGTCGTCTTTGAATGACACAGGAGATAGGAACATGAAGATTTTGATGGTACTGACTTCACACGATCAACTGGGCAACACCGGTCGCACGACTGGCTTTTGGCTCGAAGAGTTTGCCGCTCCCTACTTTGTTTTTCGGGATGCCGGCGTGCAATTGACCCTTGCCTCACCCAGGGGCGGTCAACCGCCGGTCGATCCAAAGAGCGACCTGCCGGAAAATCAGACCGATGCAATGGCGCGGTTTAAAAAGGACGCGGCCGCCCAAAAAGCGCTTTCCCAGACCGCCAAACTCGCAGATATGAAGTCGCAAGATTTCGATTCGATATTCTATGTCGGGGGGCACGGGCCCATGTGGGACCTTGCCGAGAGCGCGGATTCCATCGCTCTACTCGAGTCGTTTTACAATTCCGGCAAGCCGATTGCGCTGGTATGTCACTCCCCCGGCGTCCTTCGGCACGTAATGTACAAAGGCGCGCCGCTCGTGAAGGGAAAGCAGGTGACCGGCTTTACCAATGGCGAGGAGGAAGAAATGAAGCTGACCCATGTGGTGCCATTCCTGGTCGAGAATGAACTGATGCGCCTGGGAGCGATCTTCGAGAAGGTCGCCGACTGGCAGCCGTTTCACGTGATCGATGGGCTTCTGATAACGGGGCAGAACCCAGCATCTTCAACGGGGACTGCGCAAGCTCTCATCAATTTACTCTCGGCGCAAAAAGCCGCCTAGCCAAAGGGTGGGACCTCGCGGCAGATTCGCCGCGAGGCCAGCCATCCGGATGAGTCACCCTTCGGCGCGGAGGAGATGGCTTTTGCATCGCGCTTCTTCGAATCTTTTATGCTGGGCCGGGCGATGGGGGGGTTATGCAGTCGACACGTTATCGATCGGTGAAGATAGACGGCGTGTCCGTCTTTTATCGAGAAGCAGGCCCGAAGGACGCGCCGACGATTTTGCTCTTGCATGGCCTACCGTCCTCTTCGCGGATGTTCGTATCGCTTTTTGACCGGCTCTCCGACCGTTATCACCTTGTCGCACCGGACTATCCGGGTTTTGGGCACAGCGACTGGCCGGATCCGAAACAATTCGCATATACATTCAATCACATTGCCGAACTCATGATTCATTTTACCGAGGCGATCGGACTCTCACGATATTCGCTTTATATGCAGGACTACGGCGCGCCGGTTGGATTTCGCATGGCCTTGGCGCATCCGGAGCGCGTTGTGGCGCTGATTGTCCAGAATGGCGTCGCGCACAACGAAGGCCTGGGTGAGAATTGGAAGACAAGGCGCGCGTTTTGGGCCGATCGGACCGCGAATGAGAAAACGCTCCGTACAAACCTGCTGTCACTGGCGGCGACGCGAACGCGCCATGTGGGAAGTGATCCCAATGTAGAGCGGTATGACCCGGATCTATGGACAGATGAATTTGCGTTTCTCAGTCAGCCAGGGCAGGGCGACATTCAAAGCGATCTCTTCTACGACTATCGCATGAATGTTGAAGCATACCCCGAGTGGCAAGCATGGATGCGCAAAACTCAGCCACGGCTGCTGGTGGTTTGGGGCAAGTATGACCTCTCGTTCGATCTGTCCGAGCCCGCCGCCTACGGGCGCGATCTCCCGAGCGCTCAAATTCACATTCTCGACGGCGGTCATTTTGCACTGGATACCGCTGCCGACGAAATTGCCGATCTGATGCGCGAGTTTGTGGATTCTTTGGCGTAAGAAGGGAATTCCCTGGCGGCAGAGCGCTTTTGGTCTCTTGGCCGATCCCTTCTATTCGGCGCGTACGGCGGCGTCGCCGCCCGCTGGCCGGCGCACCAGCCAACATAGTGGGATCAGCAACATCACCAGCCAGGCTGAGAAATAGAAGAAATCCAGACTGGACAGCAGGTAGCCCTGACCGATCACCTGCTGCAGCACCCTGGCTGCGGCTGAGTCCCCGCCAAAGCCATAGGCCTGAAGTTGTGTCAGCGCGCTGGAGTAGCCAGGATCATAGGCGGACAGTGACTCCACCAACCGCGACTGATGCAGTGCCTCGCGGCGGTCCCAGAAGGTGGCTGTGAGTGAGGTGGCAAAACTGCCGCTGGTGATGCGCAGGAAGTTGTTGAGGCCGGAAGCCGCCGGCACGCGATCGGGCGGCAGCCCATCGAGGGCGATCGTCACCAGCGCCACGAAGAATATGCCCATGGCTACCCCCTGTACGAGCAGCGGCACGATGAACACCCATGGGCTTGCATCCGGCGGGTAGGCCGCGCGCATGAGGTAGGAGATGCCGAAGATCACGAAGGAAGCCGTCGCAAACGCCCGCGCGTCGTATTTGCCAATGAAGCGTCCTACGAAGGGCGCGACGAGGACGGCCGTTACGCCGCTGGGAGCGGAAACCAGACCTGCCCAGGTGGCGGTATAACCCAGCTGCGTTTGCTGCCAGAGCGGCATCAGTACGAGATTCCCAAAGAACACCGCGTAGCACAGGCACAATGCGAGCGTGCCGAGGGAAAAACTGCGTGACTTGAACAGCGTCAGATCTACTATGGGGTGCTCCTCGGTCAGCTCCCAGATGATCCATGCGGCCAGGGCCAACACGGTCACCACGGCGAGTGTGACGATGAGTTTGCTGGAGAACCAATCCAGGTCCTTGCCCTGATCCATCATTATCTGCAGCGCACCCACCCACACTATCAACAGCGCCAGGCCCACTCTGTCGATCGACATCTTGAAGGTCGGCGTTTCGTAGCGGCGCAGGAAGCGCCAGCATATCGCGCAGCAAAAGAGGCCGACCGGGGCGTTGATCAGGAAGATCCACTCCCAGGGATAGTTGTCGGAGATATAGCCACCCAGGATCGGTCCGCAGATGGGTGCGACTAGTGTGGTCATCGACCAGATCGCCAGCGCGGTACCCTTCTTCTCGGCGGGGAATAGCGACAGTAGCAACGCTTGCGAGCCGGGTATCATCGGACCCGACACCGCGCCTTGCAGCACGCGGAACACAAGCAACACTGGCAGACTCCAGGCAATCCCGCACAGAACCGAGGCCGCTGTGAACAGTAGAATCGACAGTACGAAGGTGCGCACAACACCGAAACGGCGCATCAGCCAACCCGTAAGTGGCACCGATACACCGTTGGCAACCGCGAACGACGTGATGATCCACGTGCCCTGATCGGCCGAGACCCCGAGATTGCCGGCGATGGTGGGAATCGACACATTGGCAATAGTGGTGTCGAGGACCTGCATGAAGGTAGCCAGTGCCAGCGCCAACAAGGTAATCGTTCGAGAGGCCCCGCTGAGTGGTGATGGAGGATCGCTCCGGGTCGGGGAGTCGCTCATGGCTGCGTGCTGTACTACCGCGCAGCGATTGTGCCGGCGGCGCCGCCACCGCCATTGGCAGCGAGAATGTGCGCGATGCGCGCTTCCACTTCCGGATCGTTGCCCAAGCTGGCCTTTACAGGAATGGGTTGACTTCGCACTTGCGAGGCAATCAACGCGCCGGAAGTATCGCGAATGTCCACCGATACACTCGTCGACAGGCCGACGCGCAGCGGATGAGACTTAAGCTCTCGGGGGTCGAGCGCGATCCGTACCGGTACGCGCTGCACGATCTTGATCCAATTGCCGGAAGCGTTCTGCGCCGGCAGCAGCGCAAAGGCGCTGCCGCTGCCGGCAGACAGGCCCACAAGCTTGCCGTGATATTTGACGCTGCGACCGTAGATATCGGAACGAACTTCCACGGGCTGGCCGACCCGCATGTCTTTGAGTTGGACTTCCTTGAAGTTGGCATCGACCCAGACATCGTCCAGCGGCACGACAGCCATGAGCGGAGTGCCCGGCGCCACTCGCTGTCCAACCTGCACCGAGCGGCGCGCCACCACCCCGGCCACCGGCGCCAAGATCTGCGTTCGGCGCAGCGCCAGCGCGGCATCGCGGACTGCCGCCTCCGCTGCCAGTACTTGCGGATGAGTGTCCACGGTAGTGCCATCAATCTGCACTGTCGTGGCCTTGAGCTGCTCACGCGCCTCGATCAGGCTTGCGCGTATCTGCGCAATGTTATCTTGGGTATGAGACAGCTCCTCGGAGGAGACCGCTCCGTCCTCAAGCAAGTTGGAACGGCGCCCGTAGTCATCCTGCGCACGCTTCAGTTCGATCTCGCGCTCCGCGATCTGAGCGCGCAGTTGCTCGGCAGTGGCGAACCGGGTGCGCACTTCACGGACCGCCCCAGCGAGCCTCGCATCCGCGTTGCTCATCGCGATTTGCGCATCGGCGGGATCGAGTCCCAATAGAATTTGATCGCGCCGCACGCCTTGAGTGTCATCGGCAGTGAGTGAGATCACGGTGCCCGGCACTTCGCTGGTGATCTGAACGAGGTCACCATCGACGTAGGCATCATCGGTGCTCTGATAGTGACGAGCCGACAAGAACCAGTAGCTGCCATACACGGCGCCCCCAAGTATCGCCACGGCGCCGAGAGCCATCAGGCCGCGTCGGCGCTTGCTCGACGTGGAAGTCGGTGCTGCGGCTTGCGCGCTGGCAGGTGGGGTTGGATCGTCATTCATGCTGTACTCCCGGATCGAAGCTGCCTCCCACGGCTAGCAAAAGATTGACGCGCGCGATTGCCCCGCCGGAGACGAGCGCGACGTGTTCCCGGCGCGCGCTCAAGACCGCGCTTTCGGTATTGAGTACCGTGAGGTAGCTGGAGAGGCCGGCCTGATAACGCTCCTCGGCCAGTCGATATGCGGCCTCTGCATCGTCCAGCGATCGCTCCTGTAGCACGATCTGGGCGTTCAGTGCTTCGATCAGGCTGAGTTGGTCGGAGGCTTCGCGCACCGCCTGCAGTACGGACTGGTTATATGCCGACACCGCGTCGTCAATCTCGGCGGCGGCACCTCGGTATTCAGCTCGCAGCCGGCCTGCGTCGAACAGTGGCAAATGAATCGCTGGCCCGGCGCCATACGCGCCTGAACTGCCATGGAACAAATTGTCGAATCCGACGGCGCTCGTCCCGGCGAAGGCTGCCAGGTTGATATCAGGATAGAAGGCCGCCTTGGCTGCGGCCTGACCGGCGCGGGCCGCTTCGATCCGGTCGCGCGCCGCCAGTACGTCGGGCCGGTGGCCGAGAAGGTCTGCCGGCAGCGCCTCAGGTAACGGCAGGATGGCGGCGGGATCAAGCGTCGGGCGCCGGATCTGTGCATAAACCACTGCGCCCTGACCCGAGAGGGCAGCGAGTTGGTGCGTATCCAAGGCCGCTGCCGCCTGCGCCTGGAGCAACTCAACATGTGCCTCAGGCACTGCCCCTGAAGCCTCGCGCAGCTCTACGTTGGTATCGAGTCCCGACCGCACGCGCCTGCGAGTGATCTCGAGGATGCGCTCGCGTTGCGCCTCGGTGCGTTGCGCTACATCGGCCAGGGCGTTATTGCGATATAGGTCGATGTAAGCCTGTGCAACGGCGCCGCTCAATGCCAGCCGCGCGCTCGCGACGTCCAAGGCGGCGGCGGTGGCGCGTGAGCGAGCTTGCTTGAGCAGCGAGTCCTGCCGGCCCCAGAAGTCGATATCCCAGGACAGATTCAGACCCTCATGCCCCTCCCAGCGTTTGGTGCCGGCATAGGGCGGCGGGATCACGTCATGACCGCTGAAGCGCTGGCGAGTTTCCTGTGCGTTGAAAGACAAGGAGGGCGCGAGACCCGCCCGCGCCACGTCGGCCAGCGACTGCGCTTCGCGCACCCGCGCCATTGCCTGCGCCAGGCTGGGGTTGTCGGCGAGAGCCTGCCGCATCAGTTGATCGAGCTGAGGATCGTTGAACGCGCTCCACCAGGCCTGCACCGGCATCGGCGTGGATACCTGCGCCGCGAGACCAAGGCGCTCGTTCGTTATTATCTGCTGCCGCTGATCGAGCTTCGGTGCTGTGATGCAGCCCTGCAGGGCGAGAGTCAGCGCAAAGACGATCAAACAAAAGGGACCGCGCACGGACTCGCATGAGACGAGCGCCTGCATCTCTTTTGGCGAAACAGCATATGCGTCGAATGGTTCAGCTGCCATCATCGGCACTAATAGAGCACGAGGGCGAAGACGAATCTGTTAGACCAAGGTATCGACGATACTCGTCGATACCTTGGTGCAATGGCATCGGCGGGGTGCTCATGGGCCTAATAGGGGCGTCTCTGATTGCCCAGCGTTTGCCGAGAGGAGTCGTCATGTTGAGCCAAATAAAAGTATCAGCAGCATTAGGCGTGCTTGTGTTCATGTTCATGATGTACGGCGTTAAAGATGCGGCTGCAGGATCCAAACTACCGGATCCCATCAAGGCTGGTGTCGCTGAAAGGCTTTATCGATTGGACTGTGGTCACTCGCTCGCCAACGACGAGTCCGTGTGGACACCGGGCGAAAACGTCGGGCGCGATATCGAATTCTCGTCCACTTGTTGGCTGATAAAGCACGGAAGCACGTGGCTGCTTTGGGATACCGGTGTTCCGGAAGCTACGCTTAACGACCCCCGAGGTTGGTCCACCTTACCCAAATTGATTGTCTATCACCTCGACAAGTCAATCACAGATCAACTCGCGGAAATCGGACTGAAGCCCGGCGACATCGGTAGTGTTGCAATATCGCACACGCATGGAGACCACATCGGGAACATCGGGTTGTTCCCCGACTCCACCATTGTGATGCAGAAAGCTGAGTACAGCTGGATACATTCGCCTGACGGACCGAACGATAACGTTAATCAATTGATGGCGCTGGCGCGCAAGCTCCTGGGCACGCCGAAGAAGCTTCAGCTTATCGAGGGTGATACCGATGTATTCGGCGATGGAAGCGTCACTTTGATTTCCACGCCGGGTCACACCCCCGGCCACCAGTCGCTGCTGGTCCATCTTAAGAATTCCGGCTTCATTTTACTGTCCGGCGACGTGGTTCATTTGGAAGAGAATTTCGAGAAGAACATCGTTCCGTCCCTCAATACCAGCAAGGCAGAATCAATTGCGTCAATGGCAAGAGTCAGGCAGTTGATTGCAGCGTACAAGGCAACGCTCTTCATCAATCATGACAAAAGCCAAACAGACAAGCTTAGGCTAGTCCCTGCATTCTACGATTGAGATTGCCGATAAGTCTTTTCGCAAGCGGACGCGAGGAACTCCTGAGCACTCCAACCATGCATGTACTCACTCTCTTACAAGGTGCGCAAGCTCCCAACGCTGCGCTGACTCTCAATCGTGTGGCGCTCGGGGCGTTCTTTGCGATCAGCGGCTACCACAAGCTATTCAACGCTTCCAGGCACGCGACGCTGACTCGTACGCTGCAAGACGACGGCGTACACGCTGTACCCATCATGCGATGGCTGCTCCCTAGCGCGGAGTTCAGTGGCGGATGGGCACTCATCGTGGGTTTATTGTCCGTGCTCGCGGCGTTCGGACTGTTCGTGATTTGTATCGGGGCCCTTGCACTCGACGCCGTCAAACGCATACGTGCATGGCAGCCAATCGATCGCGCCGACTGGCTCGGCGACTTGCTCTACGTCCCCGAGGCGCTCTACTGCATAGGGCTGACCGTCGTGATGCTGGCAGGGCCGGGACCATGGAGCCTTGACGCGATAGTCGCAGCACTCCTCGCAGGCTAGGAACTACGCTTTTCTTCGGATGTAGGCCAATTGTGGGTATGCACGGAATGCCGTGCATACCTCGTGCAAAGGTCACGCTCGATAACTGTGAGTAGATTGGTTACCGATTCTGCGCATTGGAGCTTTTTTGCGTGTCCACGTGAGGAGGTCAACGATACGTTCGTCCAATAGATTCATCGTCGCGCGTCTGGCAACCTTGTTCGAACAGTCCAACATCGAAAGGAAGTTCCAAATGGGCGGCGCAAATGAATTGAAAGAGACCACGCGCGTGACTGCGCGTGTCGCGTCGAGCACGCTGAGTGTGAACGTTTTTACCGCCCCGGGAAAGGCTATGGTCGGCGAGCGACCAAAGCCCTTCGGCGAAGCGCTCGGCTTCGACCCGATCACGTCGACTCTAATCTACGGCGAGTACGACGCGGTGCTGGTAGATGCAATGACGACGGTGGCTGAGGCCGAGGCTCTCGCGGACTGGATTGCTCTGCACAACCGCAACCTGGAGACCATCTATATAACGCACGCCCACTTCGACCATTTCTACGGTCTGAGCATTCTGCTCGACCGTTTCCCGGGCGCTCGGGCGATCGCAACGCCCAAGGCGGTGAACGCCATGCAGATGTCTTTCACTCCCCCAGTGGAGCGGCTAGCCCGCCGGTTGTTTCCCGGGCAAGTGCCCACTAAGTTGGTTGCACCTGAGCCCTACGAGCACGACACGTTCACTCTCGAGGGCCACGAATTGCGCATCATCGAGCAGGGCCGCACCGATAGTCCCGATTCGACCTCTCTCTACGTCCCATCGATCGGTCTGATCGTCGCCGGCGACGTTGTGTACAACCAATGTCGCATGTATGTCGGCGACACGACCCCCGAGAGCCGAAAGAATTGGATCGCGGACCTGGACCGGTTAGCAGCGCTGAACCCGACGATTGTTGTGGCCGGTCACAAGAAGTCTGGCGCGCCCGACTCTCCCTCGGCAATCCAGGAAACCAAGCGTTACCTTGAGGACTTCGATCGTGTGCAGAAAACCGCGACGTCCGACCAGGATCTGTTCGATCAGATGACGGCGCTATATCCGGATTGGGTAGCTAATCAGTCGTGGTTGATGTTCGGATTCCCGGGGGTGTAACTCACATCAACGGCTGACGCGCGTGTTTCCTTGCGCATAACGAGCACTACCTGTCGAAATTGAGGTTGTCAATGAGCGTTCAAATCGAACAGAAGAGCTATGAGATGCCTCCCCGCGACGGGTTCACGCTCACGCTATTTATCACCGTCGCCGACATCAACCGATCGGCTGATTTCTATGAAAAGGTTTTCGGCGGCCGCATTCTAAGCAGAGGCGACAGCAAGGGTGCGTCCGGGCACATTCAGATTGCGAATACGTGGCTCATTGTGAACGTCGGGGGCGGGCCCACCCCGGATAAGCCGACGGTAACGCTCAGCGTCCTCGCCGACCCGGATAAAATCAGCAGCTTTATGAATGTTCGCGTTGCGGATATTCAAACCTGCTACGAGTTGTGGAAAAGTCGAGGCGCGGAGTTCATCACAGAGCCGATCCCTAGGTACGGCGAGATTCGCTGCTACATCCGCGATCCTGACGGCTATATCATCGAGGTCGGACAGAGCACCGATCTCACGTAAGGAACAATGAAGGACACCGCGCTCGCCCTCTAAGTTTAAGGAAGGATGATACACATATGCCGGAAGCGACCTGGGAACCTCGCGAGAAACATGGAAGGTTGACGACGCAGAGCGACTTACCCGACAGCGTCTACGCATTTCCGAAACAACGGAAAGAACCACTCACTGACGCACAACATGTGCGCAACGCGGTCGCACGGTTCGATCAAGTCATCGACGTTTCCGACGCCGACCGCGCTTTGGCGTTCGCGAACATCGAGAAAGCTGCAAACTACTATGACGTCGACCTCGCAGAAACGTCATGGCACGACCTGGGCGCTCACCCTCAATAGAATGGAAGAGAGGCTGCCGCCAAAGGTGCTGTGACGCTAATGCCGAGTGCAGAGCTAAGAATTCACTCAGAGAGAAAAGGCTGCTCCTCGGATCCCGCCGTAGGTCGACGGTTGTGTCACGAAACCCGCTGTCACAGGCGAAGCAACGTACCGCCCGGGGATATGTGAATTGATAGAGTGCCTTTCGTTTGTCTTAATATCGCAAAAATCCGTTTCCTGAGGTCACCCCACATCCGTCGAGGAGCGGCAGGCCGTACTGACTGTCGCTTACGCATCGCGGGCCTTCAGAGTTTTTTGCCTTTGCGTGAGACGGGGCGCTGGCTGGCATCCTTTGCGAAGCGCTGAGGATTGCCGAGCAGCTCGACCAGCCGTGTCTCGCATTCGGAAAACGCGTACCCCCGCCGCTGCGAGATCATGAAGGTGAGGGGGCGCATGTGCCAAGCGCGCCGTCGGAGTTCGACGAGTGTTCCATTCGCGAGGTCTTCGGCAACCATATGACACGGCATGTGCCCCCAGCACAAACTTCCCTTAAGCAGATCGTGCTTCGCGCCGAGGTCATTCACCCGCCACTGGCGCTCTCCGGCGACCCCCTGTTGTGTCTTTTCAGCATCGGGCTGATTGTCGGTTACGACGAGTTGGATGTGCCGTCCAAATTCCTCACGCGGGATCGGCCCTGCGATTGCGGCCAGCGGGTGCGCTGGCGCACAGACGGTCACCATTTGCGCCTGATATAGGTGCTGCCTTTCGATGGTACCCGGACTTTGTTCCGGCACGTCGAGGATCGTCACCGCCAATGCGCACGTGCCTTCGAGAACCAAACGCTCGCCGCCCTGCATGGTCGTCATGCGCAGATTAATCGCAACCGTTGGACAGTCCGCCTGCAGGCTGTGCAGGCATTCAATCAGGTGCGCGCGCGGAAAATAGGTATCCACGGCAATCGAGACTTGCGGTACCCCGGCTTCGGCAATAGAAACCGCGCGCGTTTTCATTTCCTCGGTGCGTGAGATCACCGCACGAGCATCAGGCAGGAGGCTTCGGCCCGCGGCCGTAAGCGTCGCTTTGCGAGTGTTGCGCTCAAACAGCTCCACATCAAAGGCACTCTCGAGTGCCTTGATCGCGTGACTGATCGCCGACTGTGCACGGTTCAGCTTCCGTGCAGCCCCGGAAAAGCTTCCATGGTCACACACGGCAACGAAGGCCCGAAGTTGATTGATCGTGACGTTATCGAGCATGGCCATCTAAAGAGTAGATGTTACCTATGCATTTATCGTCAATTGTCTTCATGAGTCAAGGCCCCAGATCGGTTGGAATTGAACACTCCAATGAAGGATGCATGACATGAACAGACTGAATGGAAAGACCGCCGTGATCACCGGTGGCGCTACCGGCATCGGCCGCGCCGCAGCAAAGCGCTTCATCGAGGAGGGCGCCTTCGTCTTCATCTTCGGCCGCCGGCAGAAAGAACTCGACGCCGCTGTTGCTGAACTCGGGCCCAGTGCCCGCGCGGTGAAGGGCTCAGTCTCGGATGAGGCCGACCTCGACGGACTCTACGCGGCGGTGAAGGCCGAGCGCGGAACCCTCGACATCGTCTTCGCGAATGCCGGAGTGGGAAGCCAGCTTGCGCTCGGCAAGATCACCGCCAAGCACATTGACGAAACCTTCGACATCAATGTGAAGGGTACGATCTTCACGGTCCAGAAGGCGCTGCCGCTGATGGGCAAGGGCGGTTCGATCATCCTGACTGGATCGAGCGCCGGCACCACGGGCGCCCCGGCGTTCACCGCCTACAGCGCGAGCAAGGCGGCAGTGCGCAACCTCGCGCGGACCTGGGCGGAGGACCTGAAGGGCACCGGCATCCGGGTAAACGTGCTGTCGCCCGGGGCGACCGCGACCGAACTCGCGAAGGCAGCGCTAGGCGAGGGGGGCCTGAAGGCCTACGGCTCGATGACTGCGCTCCAGCGCATGGGTGATCCGGCGGAGGTCGGGGCGGCGGCTGCCTTTCTCGCGTCGTCGGACAGCAGCTTCATGACCGGCAGCGAGGTCGCGGTCGACGGCGGCCTAGCGCAACTCTGAGCCGCTACGCCCTACGGCCGGTAACTCCAGTGATTCGACGTTGTACACATCTACGGAAGAAAACCTAATGGAACAATCCCTTAAAGGAAAAACTGCTCTCATTACCGGGGCATCTCGAGGCATTGGCCGCGCCATCGCCGAACGTCTTGCAAAAGATGGTGCGACGGTCGCGCTAACCTACAACGCCAGCAAATCTGGCGCAGACGAGGCGGTCGCGGCCATCGAGAAGGCTGGAGGCACCGCGTTCGCGATCCACGCGGACTTCATTGACCCGGCGACCGTCCCGACCTTGTTCGAGAGACTCGACAAAGAGTTCACCAAGCGGAACGGAAGCAAAGCCCTCGACATTCTGGTCAACAACGCTGGCAATTCAGGCTGGATTGGTTTCAAAGACGCGACGCCGGACAGTTGGGACACCCTGATCGCGGTCTACGCCCGCGCGCCCTTCTTCATCGTTCAGGCCGCTCTGGATCGTCTCGCCGATGGCGGACGCATCATCAACATCTCCTCCGCTGCCGCCACGAAGCCCGTGACAGCCGCGCCCGTTTACTCGATGGCCAAAGCGGCCATCAACAACCTGACCCATGCGCTCGCGTCCGAGTTGGGGCCGCGCAAAATTACCGTGAACGCTGTAGCGCCGGGCTTCACGCGAACGGACGCGAACGCTGCCTTCCGAGAGAATCCCGAACTCGTAAAGGCGGCCGAGGCCCAAATCGCGCTGGGACGCTTTGGCGAGCCTTCGGAAATCGCTGCCGTCGTGGCGTTTTTGGCTTCCGATGAAGGCCACTGGGTAACCGGCCAGACGATTGAGGCTAGCGGCGGCTACAAGCTCTGAGCGCGACGAAAAACCGAAGGAGAGTGTATGAACTACGCGATTATCGGCTTTGGCAAGATCGGTCAGGCTCTTGCCAAAGCATTTGCCCGCAACGGCACTGAAGTGTCCGTCGCAACCACGCGCGACCCGGAAAGCTTTGCATCCGCTGCGGCCGCGATCGGACCCACGATCATTCCCAAAAAATTGGCGGACGCGGTCAAGGCGGACATCATCTTTTTAGCTGTCCGTTTCGAGTCGCACCAGAATGTCGCGAAGGCGCTGCCGACCTGGAAGGGAAAGACCATCATCGACGTGACCAATGCCTACGGCGTGTCCCCTGAGAAACTGGGGGACAGCCTTCTTCCAAGGTCGTCGCGCAGGCCTTCACTGGTGGACGACTGGTCAAGGGCTTCAACCATTTGGTAGCTGCCGTCCTTGCCCAAGATCCGGCCGTACATGGCGGCCGGAGAGTCGTGTTTCTGGCGAGCGACGATGACGGCGCCGCAGAGGAGATTGGTGCGCTTGCGGAAAATCTCGGCTTCGCGCCGATCAAACTGGGCGGGCTTTCGGAAGGTGGGCTGCTAGTCCAGGCGCGCGGAAATAGCTGGGGTCAACTGATCTTTAAGAACCTGGTCAAGTTCGACTGATGAATCGTGATCGAATAGTTCGATGATCACATTTATTAGTTCTGAGAAGGCCGGTCGCTGGGCCTAACCTGAAAGGAGATCCCGATGTATAACCAATCCAAGCTATCCGAGTTGATCCGCTTCGCACGAGCCGAGGCGGGCTCCACCGTCATCGACGTTTACCCAGGCGACGGCGACTGGACCCGTCTCTTCTCCGACATCGTGGGACCCGAAGGACGCGTCTTCAGCTTCGTGCCGACCGAAGTCGCCCACTTCAAGAACGATCCGGTCGGTCGCATGCGGACGCTCGCGAAGGAGCCGGGCCGAGAGAACGTCGAAGCCGTCTCAGCGGACCTCGTCGCGATGCCGGAGGCAACGCAACCTGCGGATGTCCTGTGGCTACACCTGTTCTACCACGATCTCCACACTGCTCTCATCCAAGCCAAAGGCGCGACGGCGGCCGACTTCAATCGAGCTGTCTACGAGCGGCTGAAGCCCGGTGGGTTCTACGTCATCGTAGACCACGCCGCCGCCGTCGGGGCGGGCACGAGCGACGCCCAGTCGCTGCATCGGATTGAGCCTGCATCCGCTCGCGAGGAGGTGGAGGCGGCCGGCTTCGTACTGGACGCGGAAAGCACCATGCTCGCGAACAAGGACGATCCGCACTCGATCAAGGTGTTCGATCCCTCGATCAAGGGCGAGACCGATCGCTTCGCCTATCGGTTCGTGAAGCCCTGACAGGTCCCGGCGCCGAATTCATGTCGACCTCCGGCGGTAAGCGAGTGTTTCAGTCGTAAGGAAAATGGAGAGATTTCGATGAGCACACAAGAGAATGTCCAAATTGTGAAGAATTTTTTTGCAGCAATGGGCCGGGGTGATAGGCGAGGTCTGCTGGCGTTGTCTGCCGAAGATATTGAGTGGATCATTCCAGGTGAGGACTGGCCGCTGGCCGGCACGCACCGCGGGCACGCGGAGTTGGCGGATGTGCTTCAGAAGGCGTCCGAAGCCGCAGGCCCTGACCCATCGACACTGATACCACACGAAACGATACGTAAAGTCGACGAATACTGTGAACCGCGGCAACGCCTTGCCGAAGCGCCAAATGGTCGTAACCATTGCGCCAAGGATCTCATGCTTGCTGGCGTGAAAAGCTATCGTGGATTGAGTTCGCGGACAGATTGGCGCGGATCAAGGCTATTCACGCGCACGCCGCCCGGCGCTCGGCAACCCAAATCAACGCACCTGAGAGCATCATTGATGCAAGCCGCCGATAATAAATCATGTGAACCAACGCGAAGCCATCGGTCGGCGTAGGCGGCGCATCAGCACTTTCGAATGACTGAGACGCCTCTAACTGGATCGACAGCTGAGCCGGCCTGTCGACGAGCTTGGCATCGCCCATGCGAAAACCGTCGCGAGAACCTTGCAAAATATGAGGCGAAGCACTTGCCAATCGTCATTCCCCTGTCTCCGTTCGTCGGTTATTAGTATCGGGTATTCCACTTCAACTGGTGGAAATCGCCGTTACAACTTCAGGGTTTTATTTGCGCACGCGCGACGCTCGCCACTTCAACATTACCGATAGCGATTCGCTTCGACGATGAGCTAGATCGGGCTGAGGAGCCATATGATCGGCCGCTATGTGCGCTGGCAGACGGTGCCGCAGTTGGCAGCCGCGCAAACTGCGTTAAGCAGGAAACAGCTCGTTCAGGGCTGCTGCTGCCGGCATGGCGCCTGAAGGGAGAGTAAGCTTGCTTACTGAGGAGAATCACCTCATTAAACAGCTTCCAAGAGAGGCGCGCAGGCGCTTGCTCGCCATATGCGAGCCAATTCATCTAGCGGCGGGTGAAATCCTCGGGGACCGCGGCGCTGCGACGCGCCATGTCTACTTTCCGACCGACAGTTACATTTCACTCGTGGCTCGCATAGACGGTCGGCCGGTCTTGGAAGTGGGTATGGTCGGTCGTGAAGGCATGTTGGGAGCGCATCTTGCGCTCGGTATGGTGACTGACTCGTTGTATGCGTTGGTGCAAGGCCCCGGACGCGCGTGGCGTATTCCAACGCGCGCCTTTCGCCAGGAAC
This sequence comes from uncultured Gammaproteobacteria bacterium, assembly GCA_963755965.1. Classification (GTDB taxonomy): domain Bacteria; phylum Pseudomonadota; class Gammaproteobacteria; order Steroidobacterales; family Steroidobacteraceae; genus Bog-1198. The sequence continues at coordinate 14,369 of CAVWLU010000001.1, read as the reverse complement.
TCGCGCGGAGCGTTGCGCTTCAGCGTGCTTTATACCGCTACCTCTATGTGCTGATGGCTCAGATCGCATCTTCGGCTGGTTGCATGTGCGTTCATTTAACCGTTCCACGCCTGGCTCGCTGGCTGCTAATGAGCCACGATCGCGCGCATTCCGACGACTTTCACGTTACGCATGAGTCGCTTGCCTACATGCTCGGTGTGCGACGCGGCGCCATCACCTCCGCGGCCGGAGAATTGCAACGCGGCGGACTCATCAAATATAGCCGTGGCGATATCTCGATCCGGAATCGCACCGGCCTCGAGGCAGCATCTTGCGCTTGCTACGTCGCCGAACGTCAGGCCTATTCTCGACTATTTAGCTAGCCTGGTCAGCGTTGCTTCGTCAAGAGCGGGGTCAGACACGCCCGGGGGTCGTAACGACGTTGTATGTGAAGGCTTACGCTTTTTGCAGCAGCTATCGTCATAGCACTACCGCAAGCCATGCACGCAATAAAAGTAATGAGCCGTGAACGCCCTGCAGTGCAACCGCTTGGCTACGTTGGTTGGCCGCTTTGGTACCACCGTGCATGTCTTGAGCACAACCGCGTTTTCGGCTGGACATACATTGGAGGGCTGGCTGCAGCTGTCATTTGGCACATTCTTGGACACTAGAACGTTACATGGCGAGGTTAAGCCGGGGCGTCCTCTGCTAGGGTAATGGACCACTGAACGAAGCCCCAGTGCTCGCCGCACGCGGGACAATCCTTTTCGCATCCGTCGCCACATGTGTCCCCCGTGGGCATCTCGAAGCCCAGCCCGGTCCAACCGCACGCCTGGCACTCGACGTTGCTTTGGGAAAAACGGCCGTAGGCATCGATTAGGGGCATATCTTCGATATGGGGTGGTTCTGGGAAAGGGCAATGAGGTACGGAACTCCCCGAGCGAAGCCGCGACCACGCTCAACTTCGGCGCGGCGCTCGACCGCTAGTCCAGTCATGAGAATAAAGTGACCGTTGCAGTAGATGATTTCGGCGCTTGCAGGGTTACTTGTCACGGGTACACGATGCGGCCGGATGTTGAGATGCACTCTGCCCCGTTTTTCATTTCCTTCCCGCTCACTCGATCGCTTGCAGATACGGTGTCATGACACCTTCGACACGAAGCAGCCGCGCGTAGTGGAGCAGTTCACGGTTCTGTACGCGGTTTCGTTGTCGCGCGAGACGCAGCGCTTCGAGCGCGACATCCAGTCCAAACTTGTTGCTGAACTTAAAGCAATCCACCACAGTGCGCTCTGGGCTATAGATTCTGAGCGGCATTCCGCCCATGCGCTGTGTCTCAAGGCCTTCGCTGAAGGTCTTCTTATTAAATTGATGCACCGAGACAGGCATCGACAGCTTGATGCCGTGATAGCTGCCTCTTGGTACAGCCAGATGGACGGAGGAGGGGATCTGGGTCGTGATGCCATGATATGAGAGCGCGCTGATCAGACAAATGGCAGCGCTCGGCGCGCGCGCGGCGATGACGGCGAGGTCGGGATGCTCGGCTTCGCTTGCTTCAGCCACACGGTAGAGGCCACGGCCGAGCTCAACGATTCGACCACTTTCACGCAGCGAGTAGAGCGCGTCGGTGTGCACTCCCAGCCTGATCAGATCGCGCGTGCGCAGAGTCCCGCCCTTATCCCGGAAAACCTTGAGTGCTGTGGTTAGATCTCGGCTTTTTATGGTGGGTAATAATAACTATCGTGTGGGTCTATTAATACCCGTCTTCGCGGCACCTTCCGCGCCTAGCGACCATAGGTGATTTTCAGTGTTTCCGTTTAGCCAGGGTGTCCTAAATTGACGCCTAAATTTGACGGCGCAGAATGAATTTGGGAATATATCGATATTGCAAAGCATATAGGCATATTTATGCGTTCAACTTTTGATCTCCCAGATAGCCTCGTTAAGCGGGCAAAAATTGCGGCGATTAAGCGCGGCGCTACCCTGCGTGATCTGGTCGCGGAAGGGCTGCGTCGAGTCTTATCGGATGAACAGTACGTACAGCGAAGGAGAATGACCGAGGCGCCGGTCAAACTGCCTCCGGGCCACTCAATTCGCGTACTTTCAAACGGCGAAATCGCAACGCTGTTCGATCACGAAGATTTTGCGAATCTCAATGACGTGTATCGCGGACGCTAACGTCCTCTTCCCGCTGCTTGTTGATCGTCACGTCGCGCACGAGACCGCGCGAGGCTGGTGGGAGAAGAGACCCGACGACAGTGTCGGCTTGTGCCTGTTGACGCGCATGGCTGTGCTGCGGCTGTTAACTAATCGCTTAGCAATGAATGGCGCTCCGACAACTCCTGAAGTTGCGCTGAATGCCTGGCAGGTTCTTGCTGCTGACCCGCGGTCCGTTTTCGTTGATGTTGCGCCCTCCTCGCACGAGAATTTTTTTGCGTCAATGGTTGCGGGCAGACAATCGACGCCGAATCTCTGGACGGACGCGTGGCTTGCAGCATTGGCGCGATCACTCGATCATGAACTGGTGACCTTCGATCGGGGGTTTAAATCATTTGACGGAATTAAACTATGCTTACTCAATATCGAGGGGGAGTAAACCGCCGCGCTATGACCGAATCGCGATGGTCTGTTTGATCGATCGATTGAACGAATCGATTCCAATTTCCGGAGCAACTCCCGGAACGGACCATCTCAAAATGGTCGGGCGCTGGACCCCGAGACTTCCCTCTTTGGACGATGCTCGCGTTGTCGTTAGCCTTTGCGATCTCCTTGGTGCCTTACCATGCATTGATTCGATTGCTGTCGAATGCCTTCAAGGACGGTGCCGGAAGTCTATAGTCGGGAGCCAACTGCCGGTACAGTGTGCGGTGTGGCGAAACGTTGACATTTATGAGTAACTGTCTGCACTTTGCCACATGCCCACCGCTACCTCCTCGGCTCGCCTGCTTCGCCTTGCTGGCCGGCATGGTTTGGTATCTAGGCGGGAAGTCGCCGAAGCGAAGATCCACACTCAGACTCTGAGTCGGCTTGTTCGTGCCGGCACTCTCGAACGGGTTGCCCGCGGACGCTACCGGCTGCCAAATGCCCCGGTGACCGAGCATCACGGTCTTGCACTCGCTGCCGCAGCGGCGCCGAAGGCAGTGATCTGCCTGCTGTCCGCACTGAGCTTTCATCGGATCGGCACTCAACTTCCGCATGAGGTTTGGATTGCGCTCGACCGTCGCAGCCGCCGCCCCTCGCTGCGCTATCCGCGCCTACGTGTTGTGCGCTTTGGCGGAGAGACATTGACTGAAGGCGTCGAGACTCACTGCATCGAAGGCGTGACAGTGCGCGTGTACAGCGTCGTCAAGACCATCGCAGATACCTTCAAGTACCGCAACAAGATCGGTCTGGACGTGGCTCTCGAGGCGCTGCGCGAGGCCTGGCGGGCGCGGCGCTTCACCATGGATAAAATGCACCGATACGCCCGAATCTGCCGGGTAGAGCGTGTGATGCGGCCCTACCTCGAGGCGCTCGTCGCGTGACGGATGCCCCATAGGGCCTGCCGGTATCGGTTCAGGTACGCCTAGTTCAGCACGCCAAGGCGACCGGTATCGATCCGAATGTAGTGCTCGCGCGATATGCCGCTGAGCGGTTCCTCTATCGACTTTCCCGCTCGAGCTACGCCGACCGCTTCGTGCTCAAGGGTGTCACTGCTGATGCTGGTTTGGCTCGGTGAAACCATTCGCCCGACGCGGGATGCCGATCTGCTGGGCTTCGGCGAAGTCTCGCAGGAATCGCTGGCGAAAATTTTCACGGATGTCTGTAAAGTCGACGTCGAACCCGACGGACTGGAGTATCTGTCGTCATCGATAAGAATCGCGCCGGTCCGTCAGGAGGACGCATACGGTGGATTGCGCGCGACGATTCAGGCACGGTTGGGCAGTGCTCGCCTTCACGTGCAGGTTGATGTCGGGATCGGTGACGCCGTAGTTCCAGAACCCGAGTGGTTGGAGTATCCAGGTTTGCTCGAATTTCCGCAGGCGCGGTTGAAAGCCTATCGCCCAGAGACTGCGATCGCCGAGAAGCTGCACGCGATGGTCACGCTAGGTGAATTTGGCGAAATCGAATTGAGTACCGATGAGGCGGACTACCATCAGTATCTGGAGGATTTCGCGATGGACCAACGAGGCGTGGGCGAGTCATAACCAGGAAGCGCGTTCTTTTAGGGCGCTATACCGAGAAGCCCGGATAGACGAAAGCGCCGCGAAGCGCCTCGGCGTCGTTCGCCGAGACGCCACTCGCGCGCAAGGTTTCATACCAAGTAGCCTGAACTTTCGCTTTCATGTCGTTCACGATCTTCTGCGCTTCATCGAGACCGAGCAGGAAGCGTGCGTGCTGAGAGAGAATATTGGTGGCGTTCGCGTAGCGACCCTGATCGCCGCACTCCATGGCGAGATCTCGGCGCTCGGTGCTCACCGGCGCCGAGGGGGTGAGATCGTACGCGGGCGAAAGCCCCCAGGGCTTCTCCTTCGCGAGGATCGCGTGATTGCGCGGATGATCATCGAGATTCGAAATGAGCGCATTGAAGCAGATACGGCGAAAGAGCTCTCGGGCGTCGCGCTTCGGATCGTGAACCACCCGGCGCAGCTCCTCGACCAAAATAAGATACGACCAGTTCTGCCTCGATTGCGGGAATTCATCGGCGCGCAGCAGCGTCAAGCCACTCACCATGCGCGCGCGCGCGTAGCCTTTCCCCGCTCTCTCGCGATCGAAGCGTTTGACCAAAAGCACATCTTTCGTCCCCACCGTCTCGATCCGACTCTCGGCGGTGGTAAGTCCGCATTCGCGCGCGAGGCGCAGCATCGCGTGCTCGACGCGGGTGTTATTCCAGCGATCATCGTCGCGGTTGAATTTCGCGATCCAGAGACCCACGTCGTCCTGCACCACGGCCTTCGGTCGTGCGCCGCCCATCGAGGTGCCTAGCAGCATCAGATCTTGAACCTGCTGCGCATGCGGGTCATTGGGGATCTCATCCTTGATGAGCGCCTGCGCGAGCGACTGAAGTTTTTCAAGGTCGATCGCCTGATTGAATTTTCGTAACGGAGCGGGCGGGTGTTGATGGCGCCCGAAGCCGAGTGCGCCCGCGCGATCGTCGGGGGATTCGAGCAGGTAATCGAGTTCACCCAATTGAACACGTCCCGAGTGCTTTTCGATGACGCGACGGCCCCAGAAGTCGGGACCTGCATCGCGCAGCGCACCGAAAACGCCGTTTAACTGCGTGGTTTCGTAAGTGCGGTCCGAGAGTTTGAGCTCCACGGGATCAAACTCCACCGCCTCCGGGTTCTTCAAGTACGAACGCCCATAGACAAATCGCCCGAGTGCATCCCCTCTCCCATGGGTGGCGAGCGCGAATCGGCCAGCCGTGATCGCGGAGACGTGCCCCGGCAGTGTGATGTAGACGTAGCACTCGGAGGAGGACTCCTTAGAAATCATTGTCGAGGCCCGCGCTCTTGCGCGCGCGGATCTTCTCTTTCGCCGTGGCGAGCGTCAGTCCTTGTTCGTCTTGGGTAGGGTTCGCAACCTCGTTCAAAGGCGACAGTAGGTCATACGCCCAGAGCAGGGCGACGTAGACCCCAATACCCGTCGAAGCCTTCCCCCTCTCGGCGTCCCGGACTGCCCGGGGCCCTGTCCCGATCTTGTCGGCGACTTCCTGGATCGAGAGATTTCGCCGGACGCGGGCCGTGCGCAAGCCGTGACCTAGACGCGAGAGCGCCTGTTCGACGGGGAAGGGCGGGGCTTTCAGAAGCTGATTTTTGGCGACCATGGGCTCTCAAGAGCACATTAAGATACATAAACTGCTCTCAAGAGCATATACGAACCTTGTTGACCCTTCAACAATATATGCTCTCAAGAGCACGTTAAAGGCGTTAAAGGGCTTTCAAGAGCGCAAAAGTAGCGCTCTAGCGACCCGATTCCTGTCAACCGGCGCGCAAAACTGACCAGCTATCGGCGTCCAACATTGACCAGGGTAGGACGGTTATTTGAAGGCTCTTTGGTATCGGGTTTCATTTGATGGATGGAAGAAGCGCGGTCTGCCGCGTTAGCGGCAGAAGCTCCGGGGTCTTTTAAAATCCGACCGCATAGGAAGGCTTGAGAGCGGCGATCGAGGGTATACCCTTGGCCTTAGGTACCCCGGTTTTTTGGATTTCCGACTCATTGGCGTTTCTTGAAGCGATAGCTGTCGTTGCCGGTCTCGATGATTTCGCATCGATGCGTGAGCCGATCGAGCAACGCGGTGGTCATCTTGGCATCACCGAACACGGCGCTCCATTCGCCGAAGGACAAGTTGGTGGTGACGATCAGCGAGACGCGCTCGTAGAGCTTGCTGATCAGATGGAACAGGAGCGCTCCGCCATCCGCCGAGAAGGGCAAGTAGCCGAGTTCATCGAGTACGATGGCGTCCTGGTTGAGCAAGCGGTTGGTCGAGATGCCCGGCGCGCCCCGCACGCTTTTCGGCATCGAGCTGATTCACCAGATCGACGACGCTGTAGAAGCGCGCCCGCTTACCCTGCAGGATGACGTGCCGAGCCAAGGCGGTCGCCAGATGCGACTTGCCGGTCCCGGTTCCGCCGACAAGAACGATATTGCGGGCGGTGGTGAGGTAGTCTCCGGCATACAGCTGCCGGAACCGCGTTTCGTTCACCGCGGATTCTTTGAAGTCGAAGCTGTCGATGTCGCGCGGCACGGGGAAGCGCGCGAGGCGCAGCTGGTATTCGTAGGAGCGGGCCTGCCGGTCCGCCATTTCAGCTTGCAGCAGCTGCGCCAGCCAGGTCGTCGGGGCGAGCTTCTTCTGGCTCAAGGCCGTCAGGCTCTCCTCCAGCGCGCTCGCCATCCCGCGCAGGCGCAGGGTTTTCAGTTGTTCGGTCAGTTGTTGGGTTTGCATGATTCTCCTCGGGTGGGTGATGGATGGGAACAACGGTGATGGGAACGCAGCAGCCGGTCGTAGCGATCGCAGTTGGCGGCCGGCTCGAGCGTAAGTTTCAGCGCATCGGGTACCTGCAGCGGCGCGACGGGCGCCGGCGCCGCCGCCCGATGCAAGAGGTTCACGACGTGCGCGCTCGTGGCGACTTGTTCATTGAGCGCCACGGCGCAGGCCTCGGTGACGGCATCCAAGCCGTAGAGGGCGACCATCGAGAGCACCTCCACGAACTGCCGATCGCCGTCGGGGTGGCGGGCGAGCCGCTCGCGCAGGCGCGTCATGGCAGCCGGTAAATTCCAGTCTTTGAAGGGCGCGCCGTTGCGAAGCGCCCCGGGCTTTCTCTCCAGCGCCGGCACGTAATGCCAGGGGTTATATTGCACGTGACCGCGGCCAAAGAAGCGCGGATGCTCGCCGATCATCTCCTCCCCGCACATCAGCACGATGCGCTCGGCGTAGGCGCGCACGGTGGCGACCCGACTGGCAAAGCGGCAATCGACGCTGTAGCGATTGCGCTCGAAGTTCACGAGACACGTCTGGGAGATGCGCGCCGTGTCTTCGGCATAGCCGTCGAAGGGCACCGGCATCGCACGCAACGCCGCGCGTTCCTCCTCCCAGACCTCGATGATCTTGCGGCTGGTTTGCTCCGGATGGTGGCGTTCGCGTGCCAGCTGCAGGCAGCGCGCAGCGAGATGCGCATTGAGCTCGGCCAGATCCGCGCATCGTACCTTCGGCGTGAACAGCCACTCGCGCACGTTGCCGACCTGGTTCTCGACCTGGCCCTTCTCCCACCCCGAGGCCGGTGTGCAGGCGGTCGGATCGACGAGATAATGATTGCACATCACCAAGAAGCGCCGGTTGTAGCGCCGCTCCTTGCCGGTGAAGATCGCATCCACCGCGGGCTTTAAGTTGTCATAGATTCCCCGGCGCGGCACGCCGCCAAAGAACTCGAACGCCCGGGCGTGCGCATCGAACACCATCTCCTGGCTCTCGCGCGGATAAGCGACCAGGAAAAATGCGCGGCTGTGGCACAGTCGCACGTGCGCGAGCTTGACCACTTGATCGATGCCGCCGAGCTCGACGTGCTCGTGACTGAAGTCGAACTGGTACGCCTCGCCCGGCGCAAAATACTGCGGGATAAAGGCGCCCGCCACCGAGTGCCGCCGCCGCTCGAAGGCGCGCATCTGCCGGCGCACCGTGTCCACCGCGCCCGTGTAGCCTTCCAGGCACAGCGCCTCGTAGATCCGCTGCGCCGTGCGCTGCTCCCGGGCCGGCAATTTCGTCCTCCGCCTCGAGCCACGCCTCCAGCGTCTCGAGAAACGGTCCTAACTTCGGCCGCGGCTGGCTCGAGCGCCGGTACTCAAACCGTTCGCCCTCCGAGCGCAGCGCCCGTTTGACCGTGTTGCGCGATAGCCCCAGGTCCCGCGCGATCGCGCTGATCGACTCCCCCTGAACCAGCCGCCGTCGGCGAATCTTGCCAATCGTTTCCACGCACAGCACCCCAGTTCACTCCGTACGGCCGGTAAAGCCGTAAAGAGTATGGGGTGGTCAATTTTGGACGCCGATTTCACCCCGAACCTGGTCAGAATTGCACGCCGGTTCACAGCCGAGCACGATCAATCGCGATATACAGCGGCTCGGCTCGGTCCTAACGCAAGCGGTCAAGGCGGGCGTGCTCACGGCGCATCCGCTTAAGGGAATGAAACCCATGAAGGCCGACAAATCGGGTCGCGTGCGATTCCTGTCTGCCGCAGAGGAATCGGCCCTGCGCGACGCGCTGATCGCCCGCGAAGATCGAATGCGGGCCAAACGCATCCGGATGAACACCTGGCGCAATGAGCGACACCTCGATCCCCTGCCGCCACGCGAGGGCGAGTTGATCGATCACTTGAAGCCGATGGTACTGCTCGCACTCAATACCGGATTGCGGCGCGGCGAGCTGTTCAGTTTGAAGTGGTCCGATGTGGACCTCGACGCCAAGATGCTCACCGTTGTCGCCACGAGCGCGAAGAGCGGCCAGACAAGACGCATTCCGTTGAATGAGGAAGCGTTGACGGTCCTGACCACATGGCGCAATCGGCAGGGGAATGCTGAGGGTCTCGTGTTCCCTGGCGCGGACGGAGCGCGGCTCACCAACATCACCAAGTCGTGGGGCGGCGTCGTGAAGTTCGCGAAACTCAGTGGTTTCAATTTTCACGATCTCAGGCACACGTTCGCTTCGAGGCTCGTGCAAGCGGGTGTCGATCTCAACACGGTGCGCACGTTGCTCGGTCATAGCGAGATCGCGACGACATTAGTTTATGCACATCTCGCGCCTGACAATTTACGCGCCGCCGTCGAAAAGGTCGCGTGATGAACGAGAAGGGTACGGTAAGAAAGTCGCGCCTCGAACATCAAAAAATTCGCAAGGATGCGAGGGCGGAAAAATTGATTCGTGGATTCGCTGCCAAGCTGCGGTCCATCGCGGGCAAAGATCCGATACCAGATAAATGGCGCAAACTGACAGTTGAAGAGCTCTCGATGGAATCCCTATCGGGGTTCATGGCCCGTTACATGGCCCCGAAAGAGACAATCAAGCGTAAGCGCGGCAGACCGCCTAGCTTCAGCGAAGAGAATAAGACTTCAATATCGATGGATTTCGAGTTGCAAAAAGCAAGGTTGTCGGAGAATCAACGAAAACCGCTAACGGATAGGGCAGTTATTCGATATTCACTCAAGGAGGACGACCCGTCCATCTCTGATCGGGAATTAAGAAGACGTACTGAAGTGCTCGCGAAGCAGGTATCGCGATTTCGTCCTCGAGATAAACGCCGTCTAAAGAAGAAATCCCAAAAACTTAGACAATAATTCGTCCCGAATCGGCGTTTATCGGGATTTTTAGGCATGCCATAGTCAATTCCGACTAATCCCTGTCAAGGGTGCAGACGGAGGTCTAATGGTTCAATCGGCGCACAGTTGGAAACGCGGCTACACCACTCGTGAGGCTGCGCGATATATCGGACGATCCCCTAGTTGGCTGCGTAAGAAGCGGTTGCGCGGCAACGCAGATCCCGGTGATCCGGGCCCACGCTGGCTCAAAACGGATGGCGGATCAGCGATCTACTTGATCGAAGACCTTGACGCCTGGCTCAACGGGCTGGCATCGAGAACCGAGTCCCGATCCACAGGGGTCGCCGCGTGATGTTTCCGATCTCCCAAGCGAACACCGCCCCGAGTGTGACAAGCACCCGAGGCGGCAGATACATCAACAACATGGAACTACACGAGCATGGCTATCATACGGTTTGCGCCGCTGTCGCGGCAAGCCGCCCGACCGCAGCATAAGTTCGGCATCGTCGGCATGTACTTCACCTGGATGTCGCCCGAGCGGCAAGCTCAACGGCGTCGTGAAATGGTCCAGGCCGGATTCCCTCAGCAGTTGGTGGCGGCGATCACAAAGTCAACCGTGATCATGGTGCGACGATGAGCGCCGTCAACGCGATTCTTGAACATCTCGACGGCGTGCGGCAGACGAGGCCGAGCCGGTGGATTGCCCGATGCCCGGCGCACGAAGATCGCAGTCCGTCGCTCTCGATTAGCGAAGTTGACGACCGCGTGCTGTTGCATGACTTCGGTGGCTGCGCCACAAGCGCGGTGCTCGCGGCCCTCGGGCTTTCGCTCTCGGACTTGTTCGAGAAACCGCTCGCGTCGTATGTGCGCACCGCAAGTCCTCGAATTCCGGCCACAGATGTGCTGATCGCGCTCGATCATGAACTGACCGTCGCCGTGCTGCTTCTTCAAGATGCTGCAGGACGCACCCTCGATGCTCAAGAGCAGGCTCGGTTCGCGCTCTCCGTCAGTCGCATCAAGTCCGGCCTTAACTACGCGAGGGGCCTGAAATGAATGCGAGCGTGCTGGACATTCTCGAACCGCAGCCCGTTACCCGTTGCGCGAAGGACATTGAGCCGCGAGACCTTGAGCCGATTTGGCCCGGAGTCTTATGGATCGGCAAGCCGACGCTACTCGCTGGCGATCCAGGGCTCGGGAAAAGCCTGATCACCGTCGATATTGCCGCCAGAGTGTCGAAGGGTTCCCCCTGGCCCTGCGATACCGCCGAGCGTGCGCCCGCCAATGTGCTGATTCTGTCCGCCGAGGACGACCCCGACGACACGATAGTACCGCGCTTGATAGCGGCGGGCGCTGAGCTGAAGCGCATCACATTCTTCGATGCCGTTCGCGAATTTGATAAAAACGGCACGCCTCATGATGGCGCTGTATCCCTTGACCGGCACATTGATGCCTTGCGTGCCGCGCTGATCAAGTCCAAGGCGCAACTTGTCATTATCGACCCGATCTCGGCGTTTCTCGGACGGCTGACTCGCACGTTAACAGCGAGGTGCGCGGGCTCTTGGCGGCATCAGGGCGCCTCGCGGCGGAGCTGCGCGTTGCTGTGCTGGTAGTCAGTCACTTGAACAAGGGTAGCGGCAACAGCGCCGCGTACCGGATCACCGGCTCACTGGCCTTTGTCGCGGCGGCTTGGGCCGTGTTCGCGGTAGCGCGAGACCCTGATGACGACAAGCGGCGGCTTGTGTTACCCATTAAGAGCAACCTCGGCCCCGATACTCACGGCTACGCCTACCGGGTTAGCGTGGCCGACGACGATGCCCCCTGCATCCGCTGGGACGATGAGCGCATCGCGCAGACGGCGGAGGAAATACTCTCAGGCACTCCCTCGCCCCGAAGCAGGCCGTGATCGAGCGCGGAGCCGAGACGCAACGATGGCTGCGCAGAAGCTTCAGGGCGAGCCGCAACCGGCGACCACTATCTGCGCAGCCGCCGAGCGGGACGGCGTTTTTGAACGCGACCTAAAGCGGGCTAAGGGTGCATTGGGTGTACTGGCCGGACCGCTCGGATTCGCTGGAGCATGGCATTGGTCACTGCCGCGAGCGCAATGAGCGCCAGTCTCGGACGCCTGTCCCCTCTGTCCGAGTGTCCGTCTCTGTCCGACACTGCAAAGTGTGGGAGTCAGTCTTGACAGACTTGGACGGATTGGGACGGATTGGGACGGGTTTCGGGAGCCTGGAAAAGTGTCCGACTCTGGATCGTCGCGGCAATGTCCAAGAACGTTGATAACATCAATGTAGAGCAATCCCGAGGCGCTTTATCGCATTCGAAAAGGGGCAGTCTGGAAATCCAGCGGGCCGTCCTAAAGGACTCAGGGACAAACGAAACCGGCTGCTGACCGAGATACTCTCCAAGGATGAGGCAGCCATTGCCGAGGAGCTCGCAGAACTGGCAAAGGGCGGGAATCTGACGGCCATCTCGTTGAGTGCCGACTACCTCTGGAGCAAGAACAAGAATCAGGGCGAACCCCTCGAAGTTCCCGACATGGCGGGCAAGAGCATTGCGGAGCAGGGTGCGCTCATTGTTGATGCCATGGCAGCGGGTGAAATAACCCCCGATGAGGCAGCATCGCAATGCAGGTCATCGGCTCGCAGGCGCGGATCATCGAGGTAGACGAGCATGGACGTCGCTTAGACGCCACCGCGCTTGAACAGCGACTGGGCGGAAAGAGTGTGCTGTATGGGCACAAGTGAATGTCGCATTAGGAAGATTGAAGAACTGCTGGGCGTCTCGGTATGCACATGCGGCGAGCTGTTGATTGCCATTGATGAGACGCCAGAGCCTGACTTGCCTACGTGCCCCATTCATGGATTACGAAAGGTTCTTCGCATCACCCATATAGACGCGGGGTTGTAGGATGCCCACCGTTGAACGCCGCCTGGAGAGGCTCGAAGGGCGTCTGCCATCCCGAAGCGCTCCGGGATGTGCGGGATGTGGCCGAACTAAGTAGCGTCGAATTGTCACTGCATATTTTGGATTTCCTGCCATCGACATATCAGGAAGCACTCGAATCGCCCAATCTGACGTTTCTCAAAAATCACCTTAATCTAGATTGGCTGTGCGACGACAGCCTGACAGACCCGCTGGAACTCTACGCCGCCCACCTTCTACGCACGGTTATCTGGGGCCACAGCAATGAAGCGCTCGACGGGCCGACGCGGGAGGCGGCTTCGATGCTGGCCGAGGAGTTTCGTGAAAGATTTCCTGATCGCGTGTTCGCGGTTGCGGAAAGACCGCCGCCCTGGCCGCCTGTTTCCTCGTATAAGTTCATCGACCATGTAGTCTAGCGATGACTGTCATCGGCACCGTGTCGGCGCCCGAGATCGACCCGTCGTCGTCGGCCAGCGCGCTGACGCTTTTGTTGGGTGGCCTGATGGTCCTGCGCGGTCGTCGCACCATTGAGATGCGGCTATATAGCGGCAGGCGATTCGTCAGTGCGTTAAGCACGTAGTTGTCGCGCCACCGAGTCCGGGTTGTGTAAAACAGGTGTAGTTGGGGGGCGGCGCGGCCTGCTGATTGGCGCTATTGGCCGCGGCCTGCGCACCAGCCGCAAGAGCTCCGACGATGGCGGCGCGTCGCTCTGCGCTCCTTGCTTCATCCGCGCGAGCATCCATCAACCTCTGCTCGGCGGCCTGGCGTTCGGTGGGAGTCCTGTATTCATTGGCGAGACTCACGATGGTGTAGGCGTTCTTAACAATGCCGTCGCGCAGGGCTTTGTCGTCCGCCGTCAATTGGTCCTGAACGTCTACGTCATTCAACAAGTTTTGTACGCGCTTTCCGTAGGATTCGGCATCTATACATACGGAGTACTGAAGCGCGACGATACTCCTCTCGCCGTTCAACGCATCGATGCACTTCTGGCTCAAATCAACGTAAGTCTTGGCAAGCCCGCGAAACTCTGCCAGATGCTTGGCAACGCGCCCCATACAGCCATTCCACACGTGGCATGATGCGTCAGCTGTACTGATGGTGCAGCACGCTGATGCTATGAATACGATGGGCCCGACCCAGTGCTTAATGAAATCGTCAACTCGCATATAGTCACTTAGAAATTGGTATGAATCACTGCGTTGGAGCCCCAATTGCCCGGTGATAGAGCCGGCCGGCTTTGCCATTTAGCGCCCCCGACGGCACGCTATACCGTGCGCCATGTCCTACTCGCCGGGGCTGCGTTGCTGTCTCAGCTCACATTCTGGCGTGCAACCAAACAGAGGCGCGAAAAAACCGTGATTATGTAGTTTCCTCCAATCTGCTCCGCCGCCCATTACCGTGAAATGTCGCGAGAGTATGCGAGCGCGTCTATTACGGTGCGGGCGCCGCGTCAATGCTGTATGTCCATAAATCGATGATCGCGGCCGATATGCACATGGCGCTGGTGCTGGTGCCCCGGCCCGGTCACGCTCGTCGGCATGGCAAAGAAGCGGCAGCGGATCGACGATTTGATAGACCTTTGGGTATGGATTCGGCGACAGTCGAAAGGAAAGGGCGTGAACGGCAAGCGGACGAAAGCAAACCGGCAGTAAACTCACTCATGGCGCGGATCACGGCAAT